>NZ_JAAAGB010000010.1 GCF_010586825.1 Draconibacterium mangrovi
TCAAATCATCAGGATAAGCGTAAACTGTAAATGAACAAGGTGTTTCAATCTTGTTACAGTGGTCTTCTGCTATTGCAGTTACATTCACTACCTGGTCGCCGGTAACACATTCTAATGGCATTACCAAACTTGCAAGTGGTGGATCAAATACAACTACGCCGTCTGAACAGGTACCACCTTCGGTCATGGCCATCAAACCTGCCATCCAGTCGTTCCATGCAGAAGTAATTTCTGACTGTGGACTACAACCATCAAGCATCGGATCGCCCGGACAATCATCAAGGGTCAAATCATCAGGATAAGCTTGTACGGTAAACGTACAGGTTTTCTCTATTGTAGGGAAACAATAACTTTCAGCAATTGCCGTAACGGTAATAACCTGCTCGGCAGGATCGCATTCTACAGGAGAAACAAGCTGGTCCAGCGGTGGATCAAACACAACCACTCCGTCAGAGCATCCGCCGGTCTCAGTCATACTTTCAAGTCCTGCAATCCATAAATCCCAGGCAGTTCCAATTTCTCCTTCGGTACTGCAACCTTCAAGGTTCGGATCACCCGGACAATCGGAAAGCACCAGCGGAGCTGCGTCTGCTAAAGTAAAGCTTGAAGTCTTATCTATCGGATCATCGCAGTAATCATCAACAGTTAAAGTATATTCTACTGTTCCACCACATTTAATGGTTTCCCAAATCGCATCAAACTCAGCAGCGTGAGCCTGAATTTCAGCAATATTCGACTCAATCTCGGTCTCTCCGGGAGCAGGAACTCCTCCGGTAAAATAAAATCCATCTAACCAAGCTTCAAACTGAGTTCTTACAGCTTCTTTATCCAAACAATCACCCAATGAAACCGGAGTTGGAGCAAATACCTCCAAATCGGCAAAGTCGATACCCAGCTGAATTGGCGGACCGGGAATATCTTTTAACTGAGAAGTAGAAGAACTACCCGAAGAACGTGTACGTACGAATACAGTACTTAGTGTAAAACAAGGATTTTCGTCCAGGTTAAATAATGCACTCAGGTTTACTGCACCTTCTACCCATTGGTTAACATCGTAATAATACAAGGTTAATCCTGTAAGCACCTGAATAGAATCCGGTGCTATTTGATCGTAAGCCGGGAATGGCACATAAGTTATCTCGTTATTATTTGTCGCATAGATGGTATTTGCAGGAAAACTATCAATGGGAACGGTGTGATATTCGAACCCGTTTTTGCCTCCTACCGACCATTTATTAAGAATTACATTGGCCACAGCACCTCCGTTGGTCAATTCAACTGTAACCAAAAGGTCGCCTACATTACGCCCGAAATCCGGGCCTTCGCTAGTAAAAATACCATCGCCATCTGCATTGGTGGTCATAAGCAGCGAATCCTGCAGAAACTCAAAATCGATGTAACTGCTACCATTGGTTACCATACGGTCGGCCGCAAATAAACACCAAAGATCATCCGGATCTCCTCCTAAGGCCGGATCACCATAAGTAAAGTGAACAGCCACATTCTGAATTTCGTTTTTAGGTGGTACATTCCCTTCACCCCATGTATAGGTGTTTGGGTTTTCATCAATTTTAGTTTTTTCAAGAAAAGTTGTATAATCCGGATCTCCTGAAATCGAATCCACATAAACAGTGGTCATATCAGGATAAATAGGTCCGTCAAAGCGCAGAATCCCACGACCCGGTCCTTCCCAAAGAACCGTGTCAAATGGAGGGAACTCCGGCCAGTGTGGGACATAAAACCAGTCGCCTGCAACTCCAAAATCCGGTTCTCCAATTGTATCGCCCGGAACATAATTGGCGTATGCATTTGCATCAACAGCAAAACCGTTTACCGGAGTTTGCACCGGTGCGGTGCCCAAATAAACTTGTTGTGCCGTTGTTGTTGTTGATATAAGTGCCATTATTATTAGTAATGGCAACACATAGCATAAACGCCAACATCGATTTAGCGTTTTGAGCCAATGCGGTAAACCCTGTATGCTTTCCGCATCTTTCTCGTAATTTTCTCTCATAATCTGATAATTTTAAGATTAAAAAGTGTTCAAACATTATCTTAAAATCATCTCCGAAAAGTAACGTCTTATGACTTCTGTTTTCCATAACTTGGTTTCTTCGGACTCAACGCCAGGGCACAGAATTGAGTCCTACATCGTTTCAATTTCATGAATGAAAAGTTACGTCGGATTCAACGGGAAGTCAATCGGGTTTAAACCGTAAATTTTGATAGGATTTTTTAATTTAAGAGCTCATTTTTTATAAAAGAAATTACGTAAGAATTTGATTACGATATGCGTATCGAACCATATCGGCTGTAGTGTTAATCTTTAATTTTGAAAGTATATTCCGTTTGTGTGTTTCAACTGTACGTGGACTAATATTTAAACTGGCCCCAATTTCTTTGTAAGATAATCCACGCGAGAACAAGCGAAGCACTGCAACCTCTCGATCGGTAAGAATATGCTGATCTTTTTTCTGGTACTTGCGCTTCTGAATGGCGCTTCTGAATATTTCCCAAACTTTCTTTTTAAAATACTCTCCCCCATTACTTAAAACATGTATTGCTTCCACCAGGTCTTTTCCCTCTGCATCGTTTAATACGAATCCTTTTACTCCCAACCGGATGTACTCTTCAAAACAGTCGGAATAGTTCTGACTTACCAGCAACAGAACCGGAACCTTCGGAAAGTGCCTTCTTATTTTACGCAAAGGTTTTAATCCTGCATTATCACCGTGTACAATATCAACAATGAAAACGTCAGGAGATTTTCCTTTTAACTGTTTTAAAAGGCTATCAATGGTTTCGGTCTGTACTATTACTTCATACTCGTTGTATTGCTGTAAAATAGACTTTATCCCCGCCCCCAACAAAGTAAATCGTTCTAATATGGCTACTTTACACATAACATAATACTTAAAAAAGTGGGTGAAATACCCTTATTCGAACATTTTCAGTCCAAATAAATCAATATTTCATGTTGTTCTAAACATCTTAAATAAGGCTGTAACTAATAGTCCCTTATTTACATTCAATCATTCCAAAAAGCTCTATTTGAGAGTTGCCATTTGAATAGGGATTCGCTTGTGATCCTTGGCAATATGCAAGATACGACAAATTAAGAATACTTGTCAACCCGTAAAATCCCGTAATTTCGGATGGAATTTTACGTAGATAATCGGTAAAATAAAGACTTTATTATCCTAATACAAAACACCATTTCGAAGGTGACGCACAACAAAAGAAGAATTCTCTGACCACTTCGTACACACCAATTCTATTTATAAAATACAGCTCCATTTCAATTATGTTAGAAATAATATGAATGGATCGGAATATGTCAGCTACTGTAATTTTTTTTTAAAATCAGAACCGAGTTTAATTATGTTGCCGGTGTTAAGTCAAATCTGAAATAATACTACATAAGTTGTTTGATCAGTACAAATAACAAACATAATATCATTTGCCACAAAAGCTTCATAAAAAATCTACGTGAGTTAAGAAAAGATTGATGAATAATTTGATTCCAACCAAAACCAATTCAGTAACCTTTTAATGTCCGCGGTCGTTATTAGTGCTAGATGTGATGAAAGGTTTGCAATTCGAATGGACTTTGAATCCCAGCAATCAATATTTTAAATTGAGAAGTGGTGTTTATGCATATGATTTAAGAATAAATATTCCTTTAACGGATAAGTATGACGGTGTTAGCGACCATTTAATGATACGATTGAATGATGAAATAATTGGTGGAGCCCGGCTAACAATCAGCCCCAGTGATGGACTCCCTTTAGAACTGGAAACCTGCCTTCTTGAAAAAATATACTCGAAACATCATCTGATCGATTTTGGTTATGGAGAAGTTACCCGTTTGTTTTTAAGAAAAGAAAACAGAACCCGTGAAACGGTAACTTCTATTTATTCCATGATGAATAGCCGGAGGAAAGAATATGGAGTACATTACCTGTTTTCGTTCCAACCAAAAACTCAAGCCCGGTTAACCGCAATAATATGTAAAAACCTGGGATATGAAACAAAGATTTACATGGTGGACGATATCTGTAAAGAAAGTATGTATAGCCATCTCGGTAAAATATACATTATTGCCATTACAAACAAAAACGATTTGAGATGGCGCTTTCATCCTGAGTAGAATCTTCACTATATTCAGTTTCCGGTATTTTAATAATTACCTCATTTCTACACACGAATATGTATGATGGTGATTTTTCCTTTACTCGTTATGCTGTTCTTTGCATTCCCAATAACTCAAGCCAATCCGCAACTCGCCATAACTAACATCGTTACCAAAATGCGATTTTGCTACGCCAAAGGATTTGTCCTCTGCTTTTTCAAAATAGTCCCCTATTTTTTTCAGTTTCGCTTCGTCAACCAAACGTGTTGCTTCAAGTTCTCCAAGTTTTATGTAATGCGCTAAATGGCTCTCAATGGTATTTGCCGAAAGGGCACGTTCTTTTGCAATCTCTTCAATGGATTTCCCTGAATTAAACAATTCGAAACTAAGCAGCTTTGTATCCACCTTTTCCTTCTTTTCCTTTTTGGGTTCCTGAAGCGGGATCTCCCCTTTTTCAATTTTATTTTCGTTACAATAATGCTGAATTATTGCTGCTATCTCGGTACCAAACTGTGTTATTTTTCGAGGCCCCAAACCATTAATCAGTTTTAAAGCAGCGGCGTCGGTTGGCAGATAGGTGACCAATGCATAAAGTACCTTTTGCGAAAAGATCATAAATGGCGGAATCTCAAGTTCGCCGGCTTTTTCCGTTCGGAAATTACGCAATTGCTCAAACAATTCGGGATTTGGGATATTTTCGAAATCAGTTATTTCTTTAGCCTTTTGTTTTCCTGAAGACTTACTTTGTTTCACCAGTGTTTTGGCACGCGAGTCCATCAGTCGCTTTACATCAAATCCTTCGAGGCACGATTCAAATGCGGTGAGTTTCAATTGGGTGTCATCTTTCAGGTCGTTCACGTAACGTTTCAGCTGGCGTTTTATCTCCTTGTTATCAATATCCAGGTCGATCTTTTTAATTCCGTCGGCCAAAATATGCTGCACCTTTTCGCCAAAATAGGCGGCCGCTTTTTTTGTGCGTTCCTGCAACACATCATTCTTATTCACATCGGGCTGTTGCCGCAACAGATCAGTAATCTGCTTATGGAACTTGGCCGCCACAGCAACAATTTCGTTATCGTGGCCGTTGCGCATTTTTTCAACTTGAGTAATGGTAACTTCAGGGAAACTCCCCTTGTTTTCGTTCACCAGCTTTGTAAGGTTTCGCAATAAGTTTTCCGATCGGTAAAAGCGAAAAATCTCTGTCAACTGTTCTTTTTGAAATTCCAGTTTTGCTGTATTTAATTCCGGCTCGCCAGGTTGGTTCTCTTCCACTTCGCGAATAAAACCACTTACTTTCTGATCGTTGATAATACTCTTGCCTGCAATTGGCGATGAAAGCACCATGCCTTCCAAGGTTTTACAACGACTTAGCGCCACATAAACCTGCCCGTGTGCAAACGAAGCTTCGGCATCAATAATGGCTTTCTCGAACGTTAGTCCCTGGCTTTTATGAATGGTAATTGCCCACGCAAGTTTTAACGGAATCTGGGTGAACATACCTTCCATTTCTTCGCGAATATCGCCCGATTCTTTATCGATTGAGTATTTGTAATTTTCCCAGTTTTGCGGTTCCACTTCAATTTCCTCATCTTCGCCCGGGCACAGTACATAAACACGATCTTTTTCAATCGACTGCACCTGCCCTATTTTTCCATTGTAAAACCGTTTCTCAGGATTGGAGTCGTTCTTCACAAACATCACCTGGGCACCAACTTTCAGTTCCAGTTTAAAATCGGTTGGGTATGAATATTCAGGGAACTTACCCTCAACCGAAGCATTAAACACTTCCTTATTACCGGCTAAAGCACTCAGTTTCGAATCGTTAATGCGCTGTGCACTTACATTGTGAGTGCAAAGAGTTATGTATCCATCGTCGTCGTCCGGAACAAAACCGGGAATATGCCTCGTATTTAAAAGCAGCCTTGCTTCTTCATCCAGTTTATTCTCGCGCACTTTATTCAGCAGCGAAATAAACTTTTCATCCTGCTGACGGAACACCTCGGTAAGTTCAATACTCACATGCGGAAATTCGCCCAATGCCTTACTACTGAAAAAATAGGGTGTGTCGTATTCACGGCGTAACAATCCCCACTCTTCGTTTTTTACTACCGGAGCCAGCTGTTGCAAATCGCCAATCATTAAAACCTGCGCGCCTCCAAAAGGCTTTCGTTTGTTTTTAAAACGCCGCAGTGTGCGGTCAATCGCATCCAAAACATCGGCGCGAACCATACTTACCTCATCGATCACCAACAGATCGAGGCTGCGCATAATATTTATCTTTTCTTTGGAAAACCGCTGTTCACTGCTGAGTTTACTTTCGTTACCCACCTGCGGGGCAAAAGACAATTGGAAAAAAGAATGAATGGTTACCCCCGCTGCATTTATAGCCGCCACGCCCGTTGGTGCCACCACAACCATGCGTTTGGGCGAGCGTTCTTTCAGGCTTCTCAGAAACGTGGTTTTTCCGGTTCCGGCCTTTCCCGTCAGGAAAATATTCTGCCCGGTGTATTGTACAAAATCAAAAGCTAACTGGAGTTGTTTGTTGGTCTTCATTTTTATTCAAGTAAAATTCGAAAATCCGGTTTGTCTATGTTTGAAGATTAAATATAAGCAGAATTTATTTATTGGGCTGCAACACCAATTCATCATATTCATCACTGCTTACAACAGCCTCAATTACAAGGGGCCCATCTGAAGCAAAAGCGTTTTCCAACGCGATTTTGTATTCATCGTTGTTTGTTACACGAACTACCGGAACTCCAAAATAATGATTGGTTGGTTCATCGCTCAAGACATTTAAATCCGTTCCGTAACCGTTATCGAAATTCTTTTTTCTTTGCTTTATACTTATTAGCGACAAACTATTGTCGTAAATCACCACAAAAACGATGTTGAGATTAAGACGTTTTGCCGTTGCCAGTTCTCCGGCCATCATCAGGAAACCGCCGTCGCCCATTAATGCCACAACAGGTAGATCAGGATTACAAAGTTTAGCCGCCAAAGCAGCAGGAATAGCAAAGCCCATACTCGACCAACCATTTGTCATCAACAGTTTGTCGG
The DNA here is from genome assembly GCF_010586825.1 of Draconibacterium mangrovi. Classification (GTDB taxonomy): domain Bacteria; phylum Bacteroidota; class Bacteroidia; order Bacteroidales; family Prolixibacteraceae; genus Draconibacterium; species Draconibacterium mangrovi. The sequence goes on from NZ_JAAAGB010000010.1 coordinate 7,193, forward strand.
GTTTGGGAGTACGCCACTGTTGCCCAACCAGGTGCAAATGAGCGCCTACATCAACCGCTAGTATTCCCTCTTCCGGCAGAGCTTTTCGCAATTCTTCAAGCAAAGTCAGCGGCCCAAAACTACCCTGCTTGGGTGTTAACTTTTTGAAGATTTGTTGTTTATTCTCCTGCAGAAACTGAAGGTTCCAAACTTTTCGGTTGACATCCAGCTTAAGCATTTCATTTAAGGCAACTTCAAGTGCTCCAAGCACATTAATTACTTCAGGAATTTGCCCCGCCGCCACATCGGCTTCTTGCTGATCGATATGAATTAACGGAACTTCAGGCATCCAGTCTTCGTAATTAAACTCCACCGGATCGTAACCAATTCCGATAACCAGATCGGCTTGCGAATATACTTTTGCAACCAGGTTTGATAAGGCATGGAAAAGCACTCCGGCATACAATGGATGATTTTCGGAGAACAAACCTTTTGCCATTGGAGTAAGTACCACCGGCACCTGAAACTTTTCGGCCAGTGCAATAAGTTGCTCGCTTACCTGCGCATGCACTGCCGATAATCCAATGGCAAAAACAGGCTTTTTACATTTTTGGATGAGCTTTTCAACTTTGGCAATCTGATCGGCAACCAGAGGCGACCATCGTTTCTTTTCCAACCGCAGGTAATCCACATCTGCCTTCACTTTCTGCACCGGATTTCTGCCAATTCCGGCTGGTATTCCGATATGAACTGCTCCAGGCTGATTGTCAGTTGCAATTCCTGCTCCCTTTAAAATAATTTCTTCAACATTATTCTCATTCAGACGGGTTGTCCACTTAGTAATAGGGAAGAAAAGTTGCTGCTGATTGATGTTCATTTGCACCGTGCGCTTTAACAAATCATCAGGCATTTCGTCGGTAAATGCCAACAGCGGAAAGCGGTCGAGCTGTGCGCCGCCAACGCCTGTGCTTAAATTAGTTGCTCCCGGCCCAAAGGTTGCAAAACAAACGCCCGGCACACCGGTAAGCCGGCCACAAACGCCTGCCATAAAAGACGCCGTAGCTTCGTGTCCTACCAGAATAAAATCAATGCCGTCTTCTTTTCGCAAAGCTTCCACATAATCGATCATGTTTCCACTGGGTACTCCAAAAACATAGCGTACACCAATTTCCTTTAATGTATGAGCAAAAACTTCTGCAACTGTTGACATGCTTCTTGTATTTTATCAAGGCAAAAGTAAAAAGGCAAAAGAACCAGCAAACAAATTAAACTTCCGGACTATAATTTCCTTTGCATTGATATTTGACCAAATATCAGACTAATTTAAAGCGTATTTCGCTAGAATGCAAAAGCAAAAAATTATGGAAAATGAAAGACCTTAATTACGAAATCATTTCCTGAATACGCTCCAGGCTTAAATCGGGTTCGGTAATTTCAAGCTGTGCCTGCGAATAAAATTGCTTCCGCTTCTTAAGTGTTTCATCAATAAAGGCAACCAGTTCTTCGCGCGATTTTCCTTTTATAAGCGGTCGTTCTGTTTTCGAGTTCATAAGTCGGTCGGCAAGAATAGCCGGATCGATGTTCAGAAATACAGTCTTCCCTGTTTTATTCATCAGGTCGATATTATCAAAAAAACAGGGGGCCCCTCCACCGGTAGCAATTATAACGTCGGTGAATTCGGCCAGTTCTTCCAAAGCTTTGCGTTCCCTTTCACGAAAGCCTACTTCGCCGTGGTCGGCAAAAATCTGCGGTACAGTTTTGCAATTTCTTTCTTCAATGTAATCATCCATGTCGATAAACGGTACACCCATGTGTTCCGACAAAAGGCGCCCCAGTCGCGACTTCCCGCATCCCATGTATCCTATCAAATATACTCGCATCTTTTTCTTCTGTTACTGGCTAAAACAAAGAGCCTTGTCCGTCATCTTCCTTTTTGGGTCGGGTTACCTCAAACGGAATATCATCAACATCCTCTTTTTTCTCTGCCTTGCTATCCTGTTCTTGTTCCGGTTCGTCCTCTTCCTCCTCATGATGATCGTAATCATCTTTTATTACCGGCTCAATTTCTTTAATATTATTCACCTCGTAATTACTGAGTCGTTTACCTTTCGCCTTCCACGATTTCACGCCGATAAACTCGGCCACCTCGATAATCTCATTTTCACGCTCGGCATTCTTTCCTCCAAACGTAAGTTCCAAACGCGGATAATGCACCCAGGTTAAACTAATCAGTTTATTATCGTTATTGTCGCCGATAAAACGTATCAATTTTCCTTCCGGCTCATCAATTTCAAAACGTTTTACGTAGTAATATTTCTGGTCGGCATCGTAATAAACTGCCGACAAGATCTTACGTTGATCAAATTTCTCGATCACCAGAATATCTTGCTGGAAGTGGTTACTCAAATCGTAATTATACAACTGGAACTCGCCGTTTTTGTAAATAACCAGGATTTTATCTTCTCCCGAAAATTCTCCTAAGAAAGTTCCCCGGTTATCGGCATTCAGGCGCAATACATCCGAATCGAACCAGATTTTGCGACCACCAAGCGTAGAAACTCCTCTTTCTTTAAGGGTAATTTTATGAATATCGTTTTTACTTAAAATATTTCCCATCGACTGACGGCCTTTGATGGCCAACTCGCCCATATCTTCTTCAAAAACAAGCTTTTTTATCCGTGGCTTTGGCTTCAAAACAATGCGTAAAACTTCGGCTTCGCCATTCGGGTTGGCTGAGAAATAAACAATACGCGAGCCTTTGGTTTCCTTTGTCAGATTGTACTCTTTGTCTCGGGTTACGCCCGTAACAAAAAAGCGTTTCATATAGAAATTGCCCGATTCGCCGTCTTTGTACACCACATTGTAAATGGTGCGTTTATCGTTTTTCTTGAAAACAGCCAGGTGCAAAATATTTTTACCGATAAAAGCTTTATCCGAAACTTTGGTAATAAAATACGAACCATCGCGGCGGAAAACGATTATGTCGTCGATATCCGAACAGTCGCAAACAAATTCTTCTTTCCGAAGCGATGTACCCATAAATCCTTCCTTCCGGTCGACATACAGTTTTTCGTTTTTCACCACCACTTTCGAGGCCACAATATTTTCAAAACTGCGAATTTCTGTTTTGCGCTCTTTGCCTTTACCGTACTTTCTTTTCAGGTGTTTAAACCACTCAATGGTATAGTCAATAATATTTTCGATGTTCTTTTCAACCTCCGCGATTTCGTCTTCTATCGATTTTAGCAAATCGTTGGCCTTATCCTTGTTGAATTTCAGGATTCGTGCCATACGAATTTCCATAAGTTTCAGAATATCCTCGCGGGTAATTTCGCGCTTCAGTTTGGGTTTCCACGGGTCCAAACGGTGATCGATATGCGCTACCGCCTGATCCATGTTTTCCGAATCCTCAAACTTTTTATCCTTGTAAATGCGCTCTTCGATAAATATTTTCTCCAGCGAAGAAAAATGCCACTGCTCTTCCAGTTCTGATTTACGAATCTCCAGCTCGAGTTTCAGTAAGGCTTTTGTTGAATCGGCCGAACGTTTCAGAATTTCGGAAACGCCAATAAAGTGTGGCTTATCGTTTTCGATGATACAGGCATTTGGCGACAACGAAACTTCGCAATCGGTAAATGCATAAAGCGCATCGATAGTTTTATCCGACGAAACACCTGGTGCCAGATGAACAAGAATTTCAACATGCTCGGCTGTGTTATCGTCAATCTTTTTTACTTTGATTTTCCCTTTGTCGTTGGCTTTAATAATCGATTCAATCAGCGTCGTGGTTGTTTTTCCATACGGCACCTCGTTTATTACCAGCGTTTTATTGTCGCGCTTTTCAATTTTTGCACGCACTTTTACCGAACCACCGCGCAAACCATCGTTGTATTTGCTAAAATCGGCCGATCCTCCGGTTGGGAAGTCCGGATATAATTCAAAATCTTTTCCACGAAGGTAATTTATTGATGCATCGATGAGCTCGAGAAAGTTATGCGGGAACAATTTTGAAGCCAAACCTACCGCAATACCATCAACTCCCTGCGCCAACAGCAGCGGGAATTTTACCGGGAGTGTAACCGGTTCCTTTTTACGGCCATCATATGATAGTTTCCATTCGGTAGTTTTCGGATTAAAAAGCACCTCCAAAGCAAACTTGGTCAGTCGGGCTTCGATGTAACGAGGTGCTGCCGCTCCGTCGCCGGTAAGAATGTTACCCCAGTTTCCCTGCGAGTCGATCAGTAATTCTTTCTGGCCAATCTGCACAATGGCATCACCGATCGAAGCATCGCCATGCGGGTGATACTGCATGGTTTGCCCGATAATGTTTGCCACCTTGTTGTAGCGCCCGTCGTCCATTTCGCGCATGGCATGCATAATACGTCGCTGAACGGGTTTTAGTCCATCGTTAATGTACGGCACTGCCCGCTCGAGTATTACATATGAGGCATAATCCAAAAACCAGTCGCGGTACATACCCGAAAGATAGATCACCTCATCTTTTACACTATCGTCCTGAATTTCTTCCTGATTTAAATTCTCTTCTGACATTCTATTCTTTGAAATTTACCGTGCTTCCTATTTGAAGATTTTCCAATTACATTACTTCGTCTTTTTCAACATACAGGTTTTCGATGATGAACTCCTGTCTTTCGGGGGTGTTTTTACCCATGTAGTAGGATAACATTTCTGCCACCGATTCGTGCTTTTTCATTTGCACCGGATCGAGACGGATATCCTTACCAATGAAATGTTTAAACTCGTCGGGCGATATTTCTCCCAGTCCTTTAAATCGGGTTATTTCGGGTTTGCCACGTAATTTGTTTATGGCTTTTACTTTCTCTTCGTCTGAATAACAGTAGTACGTTTTTTGCTTGTTACGCACCCTGAAAAGCGGCGTTTGTAAAATATAAACATGTCCCTTCTTAATCAACTCGGGGAAAAACTGCAGAAAGAAAGTAATAAGCAGCAAACGGATGTGCATTCCGTCAACGTCGGCATCGGTAGCAATAATTACCTTGTTGTAACGAAGGTCTTCCATGCTTTCTTCAATATTCAACGCTGCCTGTAAGAGGTTAAATTCCTCGTTTTCGTACACCACTTTTTTGGTAAGACCAAAAGTATTTAGCGGTTTTCCTTTCAAACTAAATACGGCCTGTGTATTTACATTGCGCGATTTGGTGATCGATCCACTTGCCGAGTCTCCCTCGGTAATAAAAATGCTCGATTCTTCTTTCCGCTCATCTTTTTCGTTGAAATGAACACGGCAGTCGCGCAATTTTTTGTTATGCAGGTTGGCCTTTTTAGCGCGTTGCCGCGCCAGTTTTTTCACCCCCGAAATGGCTTTACGTTCGCGCTCCGACTCCACAATGCGTCTCAGCAAAACTTCGGCAACCTCATGGTTTTTGTGCAGGAAGTTATCGAGCTCAGTCTGTAGAAAATTACCAACGTGTGCTCGCACTGACGGTCCGTTTGGGCCAATATCCCGTGATCCGAGTTTGGTTTTGGTTTGCGACTCAAATACAGGCTCTTCTACTTTAATGCTAACAGCCGCCACAATCGATGCCCGTATATCCGACGGGTCGAAATCCTTCTTGTAAAAGTCCCTGATCGTTTTCACTAAAACTTCGCGAAAAGCCTGTAAATGAGTCCCTCCCTGGGTGGTGTGCTGACCGTTAACAAACGAATAATAATCCTCCCCGTATTGATTACCATGTGTTATGGCAACTTCAATATCTTCGCCTCTGAGATGTATAATTGGGTAAATTGGGTCGTGATCCATATTTTCCTCGAGCAAATCACGCAATCCGTTGCGCGAGAAAAATTTTTCGCCGTTGTATTCAATGGTTAAGCCGGCATTCAGGAAGGTGTAGTTTTTCATCATATTCACGATATAGTCGTTCATATAACGATACTTTTTGAACACTTCCACGTCGGGGACAAACCTCACCTCTGTTCCGTTTCCCTCATCGAGATTTTGATAATCTTTCTCGCCGGTTTTAATCCCCTGGCTAAAATATACTTCTTTAGCCACGCCTTCGCGTACTGCTTTTATAGTAAAATCGGAAGACAGGGCATTTACGGCTTTTATACCGACACCGTTCAATCCCACCGATTTTTTGAAAACCTCGTTATCGTATTTTGCGCCGGTATTCATTTTACTGGCTACATCCACCAGTTTCCCCAGTGGAATTCCACGGCCATAATCGCGGATGGTAACCGAATCCTGATCGACGTTTACAAGGATCTTTTTACCATGCCCCATCATAAATTCGTCGACAGAGTTATCCATCACCTCTTTCAACAAAACATAAATACCATCGTCGGCAGAAGTTCCGTCTCCGAGTTTACCAATATACATACCCGGACGTCGCCGGATGTGCTCCTGCCAGTCTAACGTTTTAATTGCACCTTCGTCGTAGTTTGCGCTCATACTTCAATCTCCAGAATCAACTTTCGAATTTTTCAGGAACTCTGTGTTTATTACGGTTTTGTGCTTAAGGGACTTGGTTTTTTATCAAAGCAACACAGAATTCACCCAATTGTCACAAATATAAACAAATCCTACACTTTGCAAGGGGTTTCGCGCGGGCAATAACTAACAATCACCCGTTGAAAAAGTGTGTATAAAATTAGTGATAAAAGCGGGCGAAGAACCGCAACTCTTTCTACTCAGACCTACGGATTCGCAAAACATTTCCAGGAGATCGCAACACCGATTTCCGGCCACCAAACACCAGGCTATACGATTAAATATCGAAATGAGCCTTTGCTTCGCTTACTCCCAAAGCCTCTTTCGTTTATTATCGGCATTAACTCCCGAATCAAGTTCAGAACAGGCTATTGCAATTTCACTGTTTCGCTTAAGGCTCACATTGAAACGCAATTGGTATTATTTATTGACAGACAAAAGATTTAAGTCTAATTCAGCATAAAATGCCGCGTATTTGCTCTCCCTGATATCAATATCTGCCAGCGAGCTATTCATACCTACATGCGAGCTACTTTTAGGCACCTGCGAGCTATCAATATTTGCTTGCAAGCTATTTATAGAGACCTGCGAGCTTAGCTCGCACACTATTTTTTACACCTCGCATCATTTTATTTATAGCTCGCACCGCTTTTTTAGTAGCTCGCGCCCTATTATTCATACCTCGCAAGGCAATTTTAGCTACAGGGGAGAATAAAAAGAAAAATCGGGTGTCATTTAATATCAATTACATCTCGTTGTGAGCCTTAAGCGAGACAATGAAATCATAGTGTTAATGTCGATCAAAAGGAAAAATTTCCTGAAATAAGGCTCATTCTGATTCCTCATTGGCATTAGATAATACGACATATGATTTTCAGACAAAGACAGGTTTACCCGAAATTTCCGGTGGATTTATTTTTGAAACGCCTCCGGATACATTCCGCTTTTTCCCTGCCGGGGGCCTTCATCTTTGCCCCCGACGAAATGTCGGGATTTCCGCTTTGCTCCAACTTAAAGCAAAGACGAAGCAGAAAATTCAAGGCTGCTTTTGGCCCTTCCCCTGCGTTTTCATAAAACCTAAATTCGGACGGGTGATCTCCTCGCGCACTCGGAGCTTCCCGCTCTCATTAAGGTTTCATTTTAACTCCGGGCAACGACCAAAAGAGGCTGTCCACTGATGCAACGTCAGCAACATCGCAGCCTGGCCTCGTACGTCAGCTGACGGATTCTGAAACCAGAGTCTTACTGACTAAATAATCCCCATTTTTTTCATCAGGAAAGTGGCATTCATGGTTTGGGTAACACCATCCGAGAGTTTGTAGTCGAAAATCAGCTCGTTGTTCTCGATCCGGATTTCGAAACATTTATTGAAAACGTGTTGCGGAAGTTCGTTTTCCATTTCACTCAATTTCAGGTCGTGCGTGGCAATCATTGCTGCACACTGGTACTGCGCAAGTTTTCTTACCAGTTCTTTCGAGCCATTTAGTTTATCAACCGAATTGGTTCCTTTCAGCATTTCGTCGAGAATAACAAAGATTTGCTCTCCTACCGCCAAACGATCGAGCACAGCTTTTATCCGTTTTAACTCGGCAAAAAAATACGATTCGTCTTTAAGCAACGAGTCGGTTGTGCGCATATTGGTATACAAATCAACAGGTGTTATTTTCATCGATGTGGCACAAACCGGTGCGCCAATCTCTGCCAACAAGATGTTTGTACCCACGGTTCGCAGAAAAGTACTTTTACCGGCCATATTTGCGCCGGTTACGATCATAATTTTCGCCCAACCCTGAATTTCAATGTCATTGTTTACCCGCTTGTCTTTATTCAGTAACGGATGGCCCAATTCGGCAGCACATAACGAAAAGTCCTGATCCGTAATCTCCGGATACACAAAATCGCTGTGGTTATTGGCATAATTTGCCAGGCTAATAAATGCATCCATTTGTGCAATTATTTCCAGCCACCCGGCCAGTCTTCCGTGATTCTCTTTATGCCATTTCCAAAGTTTATATACACAACGAATATCCCAGGTGAAAAGCCCGTTCAACACCACGCCAACCAAAATATTCTGCCGGTATTCGAATTCTTTCACCAGGCTTTTTAATTCGCCAAACACTTTCCCGGCTGAAGGTTCGGTTACCTTTTTCCTTAATTCGCTTAAATACGGTGATTGAAATTCTTTATCCTCGATGATTTTCAGCAACTGCATGTATTTGGCCAACAGGTCGGACTTGCGACCAAAAAATCCGAAGTAATAATTCACCCTTTTTGTCCAGGCAAACAAAAGCAGAAACTGCACAAATACCATTGCCACCAGGTAAAAATTACTCACCCCCATTATTGCGGGAATTGCGGCCAGTACTGTAATTACAGGAACAATACGAATCAACCACTTCAACAGCTTTGAATGATTCAGTTCGAGTTCCATTTCCGACCAGGATCGAATTTCATTATACTGTACTTCGGTTTCCTTAAACAGGTTTCCTTCGGTTAAAAAGTCGAGCCGCCACATGGGCATTTCAGCCAATTCTTTAATGGCTTCCTGCCGCTTCTCAATTTCTACTCTTTCCTTTAGTGGCTTTTGCAACCAATCGGCCAGGCGTTGACGCCCTTCAACAGTTGCAGTACGGTTTAGGTACTGAAACAACGATCCTTCGCCAAACAAATCAAGATCGTAAGCATATGGATGTTCTGCATTCAGAAATTCTTCACCATTCTCAAAATGCAAAAAGGAATGATCCAGGGCCTTTAGCTCATCTTCCAGCAATTTCGTTTTAATAACAAGGGTTTGCTTTATTTTATCGAGCTGAAGATTTCTTTTGATCAGCCAGAAAAAAAGTACAATTAACGGAAGCGTGCAATAGAGTGTGGTAATTTCCCAGCCAAGAATAATAAGCGGGAGAAATATTGCCACAAATGCTACAAAACGATACCAGGCAAAACGTTTTACTTTCGCCGATACGCGTTGTAATTCATCGGTATAATACAAAAGTTTTTCGTAATAAAGCCGGGCAGGTTCACTCATTTATAATACTTTATGGAAGTAAAGTTGACCAACCAAAAGAAAGACGGTAAATACCGATACCAGAAACACTAAAGCAATCATTCCAGCATCTTTTCGCGACAGTACAGTTTTTTCAATTTTTGGCGAGCGACCAAAGAAAAAATGATTCTCGACAAACATCATCAGCCGGTACAAGGCCCAACCGATAAACCATCCGATTAGTCCTCCGCAAATCAGATCGAGCGGATAGTGTACACCTACATAAATGCGCGAATAACAAAAAACCAGTACCCAAGCCAGGGTTAAAAAATAGTAACTGCGATTTTTGAAAATTCGTGATGTTAACACCAGAATTGCAACCGAATTGGCCGCATGTGCCGATACAAAACCAAACTGTCCACCTTTCCCGAAGAATATGTGAACCAGGTGCGAAATTGCCGGATCGTGTGTTGGTCGCAAGCGCTGAACAGAATCTTTTATCACGTTGGAGAACTGATCTGTAGCTGCTATTAACAGACCTATAGCAATTAATATCAATATTGATTTGCTACGGTAATTCTTAATAATATAAAACAAGATGCTGGCAAAAAACGGAATCCATGTTTCCTGACGTGTTATCAGTATTATCATGGTATCCCAAAACTCATTGTGGAATCCGTTCAAAAATAAAAACACATCTTTATCCAGCTCCAGTATTGGTCGTAATAATTCCATTAACTATTTAAAATTTCCCAGATTCGGTCTTTTAGTTGTTGAATATTAAACCCTGAAACGGCAGAAAAAAACAAGTGCGGAATATCGCCCAGCTCACGGCTAATTTCCTTCATCAGCTCTTCATCCAGCATATCGGCTTTACTGATGGTTAAAAAGCGCTGTTTGTCGAGCAGTTCCGGATTATATTTTTCCAGCTCATTGAGTAATATTTTGTATTCTTTCAGATGGTCTTTACTATCGGCCGGCACCATAAACAACAACATCGAGTTACGTTCGATATGCCTCAAAAAGCGCAGTCCCAAACCTCTACCTTCGTGTGCGCCTTCAATAATCCCCGGGATATCGGCCATTACAAACGAACGTTGTTCGCGATGTCCCACAATACCCAAATTGGGAACGAGCGTGGTAAACGGATAATCGGCAATTTTAGGTTTTGCTGCCGAAACCACCGACAACAATGTTGATTTTCCGGCACTCGGGAAACCAACCAACCCAACATCGGCCAGTACTTTTAACTCGAGTATTTTCCAGCCTTCCACTCCTTCTTCGCCGGGTTGCGCAAAACGAGGCGTTTGATGTGTCGCCGTTTTAAAATGATCGTTTCCCAAACCTCCGCGGCCACCTTGCATCAGAATTTGCTCTTCGCCATGTTTTGTAATTTCAAACAGGAATTCGCCGGTTTCCACATCGCGGGCCACTGTTCCCAGCGGCACTTCCAGGTAAATATCCTCACCATCGGCACCGGTACTACGTTGCTTTCCGCCCGATTCTCCGTGTCCGGCTTTAATATGTTTCCGGAATTTCAGATGCAGCAATGTCCACATCTGCTCATTACCCACAAGGATAATATGGCCACCACGACCACCATCGCCGCCATCGGGGCCACCTTTGGCCACAAATTTCTCTCTGCGCAAGTGCGCGGAGCCGGAACCTCCGTTACCCGACTGACAATGAATTCTTACGTAATCAACAAAATTGGTCTCTGCCATCTGATTTTTCCTGTTCGTTAACTGTACAAATATAAAAAAGGTGAGACACCTGTCCTACAACAAGTTTCTCACCCTTGTAAATCGATGTTATAATTTTTCTACAACTTCCTGCAATCTACCCGCAATTTCCTCAACAGTACCCATTCCGTTAATATCGAAATGTTTACCCTGTGGTTTGTAGTATTCGATTAGAGGAAGTGTTTTTTCGGTGTAAACCGTGATGCGGTTTTCAATAATCGACTGGTTTTGATCGTCGGAACGGCCCGAAACTTTTCCGCGGCTCAACAAACGATCGATCAATTCCTGTTTTTCAACCTGCAGGCAAAGCATACCCGAGATTGGCGTACCATTTTCGTTCAACAAAACATCCAGTGCTTTTGCCTGGTCAACCGTACGCGGAAATCCGTCGAAAATAAAACCTTTCGCGTCTTTGTTTGCGTCAAGTTTACTTTTAATCATTCCGATCACCACTTCATCAGGAACCAACTCTCCTTTGTCCATGAAATTTTTGGCTTCAATTCCAAGTGCTGTTCCTTCGGCAATTTCGCTACGCAGCAAGTCGCCGGTCGACAAGTGGATCAATCCAAATGATTTAATAAGAAATTCGGCCTGGGTTCCTTTTCCTGCCCCCGGTGGGCCAAACAATACGAGATTCAACATAATTTTTGGTTATTTTTTATTTCACTACTGTGTAAATATCGATCAGATTTCTACCGTAGCCGTCGTAGTCAAGTCCGTAACCTACGATAAAATCATTCGGGATCTCAATTCCCACATATTTAAGATCTACTTCTTTCTGAAGCGCATCCGGTTTTAACAACAAGGTTGCCACCTGCACTTCTTTTGGTTTCATTTGCTGCAGTTGCTCCAAAATGTTGTTGATAGTAATTCCGGTATCAACAATATCTTCCAAAACTACTACGGTTCGGCCTTCAATTTCTTCATTCAATCCGATAAGATGTTTCACTTTTCCGGTTGTTGAATCACCCTGATACGAAGCCAGTTTTACAAACGAAATCTGCGACTCAACAAAATCTATCCTCTTATAAATTTCTGCAGCAAACATAAACGATCCGTTTAAGATGCACAGAAAAAGCGGGTCTTTGCCGGCCAACTCCTTATTCATTGTTTCAGCCATTTGTTCAATAACTGAACGAATCTTCTCATATGGAATAAATATCTCAAATTCTTTATCCAGAATTTTAACCTTCTTCATATGTGGATTTGATTTTTATTAATTGCTAATTTACTGTATTTTCGTGCTGAAAATAAAAAGATACAAAGTAACAAATAAATTATAAAACATGACTCCAAAAGTTAGCATTATTATGGGCAGCACGTCAGATTTAACGGTGATGGAAAAAGCTGCCAAATTGTTTGATGAGTTTGAAATTCCTTTCGAGATCAATGCCTTGTCGGCACATCGCACTCCGGAAGAAGTAGAACGCTTTGCCAAAGGAGCCAAAGACCGTGGTATTAAAGTTATAATTGCGGGTGCCGGAATGGCGGCTCACCTGCCAGGTGTTATTGCTGCAATGACTCCGATTCCTGTAATTGGAGTTCCGATTAACGCCAGCTTATCAGGGTTTGATTCAATTCTTGCCATTCTACAAATGCCTCCTGGAATTCCGGTTGCAACAGTTGCTGTTAACGGAGCTATGAATGCTGCTATATTAGCAACACAAATGATGGCCACCGGCGATGAAGAACTGATGAACAAACTGGTTGCGTACAAAGAGAACCTGAAAGAGAAAATTGTAAAAGCCAACCAGGAACTTTCAGAGGTAAAGTACAGATTCAAAACTAATTAATTGTAGTTTAAAATATTTTACTTAATTTTAAAGAGGTATTAATTAATACCTCTTTTTTTATGCAAAAACCCTTTTACATACTGCTGGTGTACTTTACCATAATTGCTTCAACAGCCTCCTCGCAAAACTACACAGGAGGTGCACGTTCGGCTGCCCTTTCAAACGCTTTCGTTTCGGTTTCCGATACCTGGAGCACCTTCCACAACCAGGCCACTTTAGCACAATTAAACCAATTTTCTTCCGGAGTATATTACGAATCGAAATACGGAATTGATGAATTTGCACTCGCAGCCACAAGCGTGGTTTTGCCAACCGGTGCAGGAACTTTTGGTTTGAGTTTTTACCAGTTTGGAAAAGGAACATTCAAGGAACATAAAATTGGTTTTGCCTATGCCAAACAACTTTCTGAACGTTTTAACGCTGCCGTACAATTCGACTACCTTGCACAACGTATGCCCGAAAATGCGGATGCCTTTTCGTTCGTGACTTTTGAGATTGGAGCAACTTATCAGCTGACTGAACAAATTACATTGGGTGCCCACACTTACAACCCTGTAAAAAACGGCTTCAGTTACCCCGAAGAAAAAACAAAACTTCCGGCAGCTTATCGCCTGGGAGCTCATTATGCTTTCGACGAACATGTGCTGGTGAGCCTGGAAACACAAAAAGAATCAGACCACGATGTTGTGGTAAGAAGCGGACTGGAATTTATGCCACTCGAGAATCTGGTACTACGTTTTGGGATTTCGGGCAGGCCGGTTCAGTACACTGCAGGACTGGGCTACAGTTTTAAAAACGTCAGTACCGATATTGCCTTTAGCTACCACGGGAATTTAGGATTTACACCATCAGTTTCCATTCAATACAACATCAAATGAGAAAACTGATCCGACATATCGCCTTCGGCCTGCTCCAACTGTTCGTTTTGGCGACATCAGCACAAAACGAGTCGCCGGATCAATTGATTGAATCGATACTGGAATCGCATCTCGACAAAATTGAAGAAGGCACCGATGTGGCACTGATCATCGAAGATCTGGAATATTTTTTGGAACATCCTGTAAATATCAACGCAACAAGTGCCACAGAACTGGCAAGGCTTTATTTGTTGAATGAAATACAAATTCAGAAATTACTGGAATACATTACCACTTACGGGCCGGTATACTCCATCTTCGAACTCAAAACCATTGACGGATTTACGCCCAACCTACTGCAAAAACTACAATATTTTATTGAGTTAGGCCCCGAAGAACAGGCACGGCAAACGTTAAAAGAACAGCTAAAATATGCCGATAATCAACTGTTGTTACGAACACTTGGGAATCTGCAAAAAGCTCGCGGCTATAAAGAAAAAGACGATGGCACCATTCCTTACGAAGGAAACAGATTTCGCTACTACACGCGTTATAACTTCAGGGCTGGCGACGAACTTTCAGCCGGAATAACGGCAGAGAAAGATCCGGGTGAAGCCTTTTTTACCGGCTCCAACAAAAGTGGTTTCGATTATTACTCGGGGCACATCAGCTTTAAACTGAATAATACTTTTGAAAATATTTCTGTTGGCGATTACCTTGTTCGATCCGGGCAAGGATTGGTGCTGTGGCAAGGTTACACCACCGGGAAATCGGAAAATGTTTTGGGAATAAGCAAAACCGGTCAGGGTGTACGGGCTTACACTTCAGTAGATGAGAATTTCTATTTCAGAGGTGCAGCAGGCACGGCAAAATTGGGCAACTCGCGATTCAGTCTATTCTACTCGTACAAAAATGCCGACGGAAATTTGGAATACAATGATTCTGTTGCCACTCATTTCACCAGTTTGCAAACATCAGGCTACCATCGTACAGAAAGTGAAATTGCCGATGAAAAAACCGTAAAGTTCACCAATGCAGGTGGTGTTTTCACCCATCGTTTTAATCACCTGAAACTGGGAGCAACAGTAGTTTATCAGCAATTCAACAAACCGTTTATCCGCAGCGACCAGCTTTATAACCAATTCCGATTTAGTGGTACAGACAATTTCACCGCCGGTGCAGATTATCTTTTTAGTAAAAACAACTATACCCTGTTTGGCGAAGCTGCCATCTCCAAATCAAAAGGCAAAGCGGTAACACAAGGTGCAATTGTGCATATAAATGACCAGCTTGGATTTTCGGCCTTGTTTCGTCATTTCGATAAAAACTACCATGCTTTTTGGGCCAACACCATGGCCGAAGGCAGCAACATAAGCAACGAGTCGGGGCTTTATGTTGGAGTGCGGTTTTTACCGGCAGAGTTTGTAACACTTTCTGCCTACTCCGATATTTATCAATCAGAGTGGTTTAACTACTCCACTGCCGGCCCGGCACGTTCATGGGATATATTCACACAAGCCGATTTCCAGATCAGTGAAAAACTGAATGGATACCTGCGTTTTAAAAACGAGGAGAAAGATCAAAAATTCAAAAACGAAAACCGTTATATCAATCTTCCGGAACGCATTCAAAAGTTGCGTTTTCATATTCAGTTTCAGGCTTCGGAAACAATCTTGCTAAAAACACGTGCCGAGCATGTTTATTATAAAGGCGAGGAAAGGGAAAATGGGTTTATGCTTTTTCAAGATATCCAATTCAAACCCCGGGAATTTCCACTGAATCTTGCTGCCCGATTGGCCTGGTTCCATACCGAAAGTTACAACAGCCGCATTTACGCTTACGAAAATGATATTCTTTATGCTTTTTCAATTCCAGCGTATTACGGTAACGGATTTAGAACTTATCTCAATTTAAAATACCAGCCTGCAAAAAAAATCGAGTGCTGGTTAAAACTGGCAAATACATGGTGGACCGACCGTGAAACCATCAGTTCGGGCTATAATGAGATAGCCGGACAGCACAAAACAGAGTTAAAATTTCAGTTGAGGTTGAAATTTTGATTTTGAATAACTTACTTTGTCAGGTTAAAATTTAAATAATGCGAGACATTGATTTTGATGATATTCGCCCCTACACCGACAAAGAAGTTAAAGCTAAGATCAGAAAATTAGTTAAGGATAAAACCTTTGACGATGTTCTGCATCACTTGTTTAAAAACCGGCCAAAGGTTGAAATGGTAAAATTTCAGTTACGACGGGTAAGCAGTATCAAACAGCTGCAAGGCGTATTTATTTACGACCTTTTGCACTGGCTGGTTGACAAAACTTCCGACGGATTAAAAGTTACCGGAATTGATAAGCTGGACAAAACCAAACCTTACCTGTTTATTTCGAACCACCGCGATATTATTCTGGATGCCGCTTTATTGAACTTCCTTATTTTCGAGCATGGCATGAACACCACGCAGATTGCTATTGGCGACAACCTGTTGCAATATGAGTGGATAGAACATACCGTTAAGCTGAACCGTTCGTTTGTGATCAGGCGAAATTTGCCACCACGCGAACTGATGATGGCCTCGAAAAAGGTTTCGCATTTTATTCGCAAATCAATTACCGAAGACAAACTTTCGGTATGGATTGCACAACGCGAAGGCCGCACAAAAGACGGCAACGACAAAACACAGGAAAGTGTTTTAAAGATGCTGAACATGAGCAACAAAGGGGGCATTTCGGATGGATTTAATGAACTGAATATTGTTCCGGTATCCATTTCGTACGAGATTGAGCCTTGTGGTTTGCCCAAACTTCGTGAACTGATAAAAAAAGAACATTACGGCCGGGCAAAACAGAGCAAGGACGATTTGAAAGCTATGTCGATGGGAATGTTTGCTCCAAAAGGAAGAATGCGTTTTGCTTTTGGAACACCGATTGAAACCCATTTCGAACTGGCGAAAAACAACGAACAGCGCAACGACTATATCCGTCGATTGGCAGAAATGATCGACGACCAGATTTACAAAAACTACAAACTGTGGCCAAGTAATTTTGTGGCTTACGATATGTTGATGCAGGAGCACCGCTTTAAAGACCGCTACACCGCAGAAGAACAAAAGAAGTTCGAGATTATGGTGGAGCAGGCCATGGTGCACATAGATTTCCCGATAACCGATATCCAGGAACGTTTTCTGAAACTGTATGCCTACCCGGTAATTAATAAATTCGACAGGCCTAAAAAGTAATGGTATAACATGCAAACAATTATCTGGGACTGGAACGGTACGCTGTTAAACGATCTTGACTTTTGCATTTCAACCATAAATGTGTTGCTAAAAAAAAGGCAGCTCAATCTGCTTGATCATTATTCGTATAAAGAGGTATTCTCGTTCCCGGTAAAGGATTGTTACGAATCCATCGGTTTTGATTTTTCGAAAGAGGATTTTTCCGTTTCGGCGCAGGAATACATGGACATTTACAACGCAGGAGTTTCCAATTGCAAATTACATCCCGGTGCTACCGATGTACTGGAGCATTTTAGGAATATGGGCTATCGGCAATTTGTGCTTTCGGCCATGCAGGAAGATATGTTGGTGCATACCTTAAAACACCAGAATATTTTTGATTATTTTGAAGGAATAGCCGGGCTGAATGATCATTATGCGGCTTCGAAGATTGAACGCGGAAAACAATTTATCAGCGAATTGAATATCGACAAAGCACAGGCAACCATTATTGGTGACACCAACCACGATTTTGAGGTAGCACAACAACTGGAAGTTGATTGTATTTTGGTAGCCGACGGGCACCAGTCGAAAGAGCGACTGGAAGCAACCGGCGCTAAAGTAATCGACGAATTGCACCAGCTTAAAACACTTCCGTTTTAATCGGAGAACGCTCAATCTTTAAATTAAACACAGCGGTACAAATCAGTGAAGTGATTAACTTTCATTTTTTCTTTTGTAACCTATTTTCCTTCTAGTTACAGGTTCTTCCTGTTTCTCAATTAATTCGTCCAGATATTGAAAAACCAATTCTATGTTTTTGTCCTGGTTCGCAAGCTTCTTTTTGATTTCCTCAATATCAAGTTTCATGCTCAGGTTATCGGTCAATGTTTCACGAACTTTTGTGAATATCCGCATAATTTGGATGTTGACTTTAATTGCTTTTTCACTGTTCAAAACACTCGACAGCATCAAAACACCATGTTCGGTAAAAACGTTGGGCAGTTTGCGACGGCCTCCCCAACTTGATGTCGCAAATTGCGACTTCAAGTTTTCAAATTCAAATTCCGATAATTGAAACATAAAATCCTCCGGGAACCTGGAGATATTTCTTTTTACCTGTTCATTTAATCGCCGTGTTTCCACGCCATACAAGTCTGCAAGATCACTATCAAGCATCACTTTTTGTTCCCTGATAAAATAAATCTTGTTCATAATAATTTCATCGGGAAGCATTGAACTCTCTTGCTTTTTTTCGGCCATTTGTTTGTTATTTAATTGGTTATAAAAATAACACTTAAAACGTTAAACTACGAATTAAACATTCGGGGCAAATCTCCTAACGAATGGGATGCGTACTATTAATCGCCTAGAATGTGTTTTGTTTTTAAACAAAGCAAGCAGAATCGGCAACGTCAACAATAATATTGAGGAAGCACAACAACTGGAAGTTGATTGCATTTTGGTAACCGACGGGCATCAGTCGAAAAAGCGACTGGAAGCAACCGGCGCTAAAGTAATCGACGATTTGCAGCAGCTTAAAACACTTCCGTTTTAATCCAGAAACTCGCGTTTTTTGATATCTCGTATAAACAGCTGAAGATTGGTTTTACCCCGGTATTCGTTTTCATTTATCGAATAACAAACATCAAAAGGCGAACCTGAGGTAATTACATCGTAAGCATCCGATTGATTAAATGCAATTCCCGGGAATATTCCGGAATTTACATCGGGCTCAACCAAATCGAGTTTTAAGTGCTCCTGATTTTTTCCAACCAGTCGGCTGGTACCGGCATCAAAAACATCTTCGGTAACAAAAACTGGAGTCATATTGTGCGGGCCGAACGGAGCAAATTGTTTCAGAATGCGGTAAAAGCGTGGCGTAATTTCGCTAAGCGCAATTTTAGCATCCACCTCAATGGTTTGAATTTGCTGTTTGTCGGTAATTTGTTTGGTTACGATCTCTTCAAAACGCTGTCTGAACTCCGGAATATTTTCAATTCTCATGGTCAGTCCCGCTGCATACATGTGTCCGCCATACGATTCCAGCAAATCGCTGCACTGACCAATAGCTTCGTACAAATCAAAATCGCGCACTGAACGTGCTGATCCGGTTGCCAAACCATTCGATTCGGTTAAAATTACCGTTGGCCGGTAGTATTGCTCGGTAACGCGTGACGCCACAATACCAACCACTCCTTTGTGCCAGTCGCGGTTATAAAGTACGGTACTGTTTTTATTCTTAAACTCCGGACTGTTTTCAATGGTATCCAGGGCATCCTGGGTAATATCGCGGTCAAGCGTTTTTCGTATTTCGTTAAACGAGTCGATCTCCTCACCCAACAGATCCGATTTGTCTTCATCGGTTGAAACCAATATCTGAACCGATTTTTTACCGTGTTCAATCCGGCCCGATGCATTTAATCGTGGTCCGATTTTAAACACAATATCGCTAATGGTGATTTCGGTTCCTGAGATTCCGGCAAAATTGATAATGGTTTGCAAACCAATTCCCGGATTCGAGTTCAGTTTCTTAAGCCCGTAATACGCCAGAACCCTGTTCTCTCCGGTTATCGGAACAATATCCGCAGCAATACTCACTGCTACCAAATCCAGCAGATCGTAAATTTCTTCGTAATCAATTTCGTGTCTTTTGCAGTATGCCTGCAACAGCTTGAATCCTACGCCGCAACCCGAAAGTTCTTTGTAAGGATATTTACAATCCGATTGTTTTGGGTCGAGCACTGCAACTGCCGGCGGCACTTCATCATCCGGATTATGGTGATCGCAGATAATAAAATCGATACCACGTTCTTTGGCTCCGGCAATCTTTTCAACGGCTTTAATTCCGCAGTCGAGAGCCACAATCAGTGTTACACCTTTTTCAACGGCATAGTCAATACTTTTGGGCGAAATTCCATATCCTTCGCTGTAACGGTCGGGGATGTAATATTCAATATCTTTTATGCGCTCTTTTAAAAACGAATATACCAGCGCTACCGAAGTAGTTCCGTCAACATCGTAATCGCCGTAAACAATAACTTTTTCATTATTTTCAATGGCCTGATCCAATCGTGCAATCGCTTTCGCCATGTCTTTCATCAGAAAAGGATCGTGCAGATCGCTGAGTCGGGGGCGGAAAAATGCTTTGGCTTCAGCGTAGGTTTTTATCCCCCGCTGTACCAGCAAGCGCGCTATCACCATATTCACATTCAACGCCGCTGAGAGGTGTTTAACCTCGTTTTGGTCGCCTTGTTTTTTTAAGTTCCAAATTCTATCCATGCTGCGTTTTGTGTTTCTCAAGATGTGAATGCGCAAAGATACAAAATGCAACCGCATATGGAAATAAAACATTCACCCTCAACATTATTTTTTAATTGATTCAGTGTTACAACAACAATTACAACCGATCTGTTTTATTATCTTTGCCCAAATTTTTTTAAAGGATTCGGGAATCTTTTCCCGGGCAATAAATTGTCATTTAAACAAAAGAGTGACAGCAAATAAAAGTGAAGAAAAAATGAGTCATCAGGAATTAAGCGAACAAGAGATCATCAGACGAAATTCGTTGCAAAAAATGCGCGAGTTGGGGATCGACCCCTACCCGGCGGCACAGTACCACGTAAATACCAACACCAAAGAAATAAAACAGAACTTCAAGGAAGAGGAGAAGAATTTTCAGGATGTAGTGATTGCCGGCCGTTTGATGAGCCGCAGAATTATGGGAAAAGCTGCGTTTGCTGAGATCCAGGACCACGAAGGACGTATTCAGATTTACGTTAACCGCGACGAAATTTGCACCGGCGACGATAAAGTGATGTACAACGAGGTGTTTAAGAAATTGCTCGACATTGGCGACATCATCGGTGTGAAAGGACATGCTTTTATTACCCAAATGGGCGAATTAACCATTCATGTTACTGAATTTACAGTGCTGAATAAATCGTTGCGCCCCTTGCCGATTGTAAAAGAAAAAGACGGCAAAACTTTTGATGCTTTTACCGATCCGGAGCAGCGTTACCGTCAGCGTTACATCGATTTGATCGTTAATCCTGAAGTGAAAGAGACGTTCAAAAAACGGACAATCATATACAACACCATGCGTCAGATGTTTAACGAGTATGGTTATCACGAGGTGGAAACACCAATTCTGCAGCCTATTCCTGGAGGAGCTGCTGCACGTCCGTTTATTACGCACCACAATGCGCTGAACATGCCATTGTATATGCGTATTGCCAACGAGCTTTACCTAAAACGACTGATTGTTGGTGGTTTTGAAGGTGTTTACGAGTTTGCCAAAGATTTCCGTAACGAAGGAATGGACCGCACCCACAATCCGGAATTTACCGTGATGGAAATTTATGTGGCCTACAAAGACTACAAATGGATGATGAGCTTTACCGAAGAAATTTGTGAGCGTGTGGCCATGGCATTACACGGAACCACAAAAGTTCAGTTGGGCGACAACATTATCGATTATAAAGCACCTTACCCGCGTGTTACCATGGCCGAGGCTATTATGGAACACACCGGTTACGATATCAACGGCAAGTCGGAAGACGAGCTGCGCGAGATTTGCAAAAAGCTCGATATTGAAATCGACGAAACCATGGGTAAAGGAAAACTGATTGACGAAATATTTGGCGAAAAATGTGAGGGCAACTACATTCAGCCAACCTTTATTACCGATTACCCAAAAGAAATGTCGCCGCTTACAAAAATGCACCGCGACAACCCTGAATTGACCGAACGTTTTGAGTTGATGGTTAACGGTAAAGAGCTGGCAAACGCCTACTCGGAGCTGAACGACCCAATCGACCAGCGCGAGCGTTTTGAAGACCAGCTGAAACTGTCGGAAAAAGGTGACGACGAAGCGATGTTTATCGACCAGGATTTCCTGCGTGCTTTGGAATACGGTATGCCTCCTACATCGGGAATGGGAATTGGAATGGACCGCTTAACGATGTTTATGACCAACAGCCCATCGATTCAGGATGTGTTGTTTTTCCCGCAAATGAAACCGGAGAAAAAAGCTGTGGAACTGACCGAGGACGAAAAAGCAGTTTTCGAATTGCTAAAAGCGGAATCGCCGATTGAACTTAATGCGCTAAAAGACAAAGCCGGACTAAGCAACAAAAAATGGGATAAAGCCATTAAAGGCCTTACCAAAAAGAGTGTGGCTAAGGTTGAAAATACGGATGCTGGTTTGTTGGTGACGGCGTTGTAGCCTCCAAGGCAAAAGGAAAAAGGAAAAAGTCAAAATTAAGATAGTAAAGCCTCTTCGATTTTCGGAGGGGCTTTTTTAATTATGGTCACAGATGTTGCACTATCCTTTACTAATTTGGAACAAAAATTTTGGTACTAAGTATAATTAACCACATTAACTTAAATACAAAAAGTCATGAAGCAACTTCGTCATTTTACATTCGCTATTTTAGCACTGATCCTGATCTCTATTTTTTCATGCTCTAAAGATGATGATGACAAAGTTGTTAACCCAATTATTGGCACATGGGAATATGCTGAATCTATTGAAGGATTCTCAATGACCGTAACAGTTACTTTTAATGCAAACCATACTGGTACAATGCACATGGCCATTGTTATTGACGGAGAATCGGAAAGTGAGTCAAGTAGTTTTACGTATAGTACCGATGGATCTCAACTTACAATAACAGAAAATGGTGAAAGCGTCGTTGTTACTTATTCTATTTCAGGTGACACGCTAACCCTCACTGAAGATGGAGAGCAAATGGTGTATCACAGGGTATAGATGCACTTACTTACAATAATTCATGTAAAGTTTTAACTCGATTTTGCATCATCGGGTTTCCGGACAGGACGTGATGATAAAAGAAAAAGCCTTACTGTATACAAACAGAAAGGCTTTTTTAACCACAGGCAATACCCGGATTATTTAACTTCGAACCAATTTACCCAACGCTTCTAACAGTTGAGGTTTATCTTCCATGGCAATTTTCGCCACGGCGTAAAATTCGCTCATCCAGTCGTCCATTCTTTCAAATGCTGCGTCTTTGGCTCTTGTTGCCTCCTGCGATTCGCCTTTTTCCCTTAGGTATTCGCCCCGGGCAGCCTCCAAATCGGCAATCAGGCCCATTGCGTTTGTTATGTCTTCGGCTGTTATCTTAAGCCGTAGTAATTTTGGCTGTATTTGAGCATCTCTGCTACCTGCCACGTTATAAAAACGTCTCACCGTTTCCAACCACTTTATATACGCGTTCGACAAACTGCCGGTAAGCGCAAGTTCTTCTAATATTTGAGGATCGTTTCGGAAAATAACCTTTGCCTTTTTTCGGTGCATCCGATACGTAGCATCAAGTTGTTCTTTTAAAGTTTGAAAAGCTGCATAGGCTTCCGAAGTTTCATCGTCTTCTGTTTTGTTTAAGTCGAAAATTTGGCGGGTTTCGGCCAGTAGCGTCTTACCTTCGGCAATTACTGTCGTATCGTAACCAAATTCGGCCATGCTTGTAGCCAACTCAGGTTGAATTTCGACATTTGTTAACGATACGCGATACTGCTCGAGGGCTTCTGCCTCTGAAAGTGTTTTTTTAGTTACCATTTCAATTAATTTTAAGGTTTACATTTATGTTTATCAACTCTTTTTGAGTGATTGCCTGTTGCTTACCCCTACTGTCCTTAACGCTGTTCATCCATTTTTCCGGCTCCCCACGCATTCCTTAAGCTTCTCCATTAGCTCCTTACAACTTCTCATGTATTCCTTATGGTCACTCATGCGTTCCTTACAGCTCCCCATGGGTTCCTTAAGGCCTCTCATGCGTTCCTTATGGCCCCCGATGAGCTCCTTAAGGCCTCTGATGCGTTCCTTATGGTTTCCAATGTATTCCTTACAACTTGCCGCGAACAGAATGTGATTCCTCACTTATTCCTTACGCCAGCCCGGGGTTGCCTTTAAATTTTGTATGCTTATTTTGCCTGGGCGATGGTTATTTTTGATTCGTTTTTTGTTAAATAGTGTCTTCAATTTATGGAATTCTTACCAATTATCCTAATCTCCTAATGCACTTGTGCTCATTTTCAACACACAGAACACACAGACAAGCAAGCATAAACAGGCATAGAACACCCCGACTTTTAAAATTCACACCAAGGCCTTTAACCAGGTAGCCTAACTTGTGTAACTCAATACCTTGGCCTCCGTATACAAAACCATTCTAATGAATTAATCTAAAATCACAGGTCATGAAAAAAATCGTAGTTATAGCAGCGGCTTTTCTGCTGTTTGGTTTATTTGCCGGCGCACAAACCATCGAAAAAGGAAGTCTTATCAGCATCCACACCATCGAACTTACCGCACACCAAAGCATTCCGGTTGACCGAATAATCAATTTTCTTGAAAACGAACTCTATCCGGCTTTTGCAAAGGAACTAGGTTGCGAGATTAAACTGATGAAGGGATTAAACCGGGAAACCGAGAACAAAATTGGCGTGGTATATTACTATTCGTCAAAACAACATTTTAACCGGTTTTGGAACGACAACGGCGACCCCACAGAAGAGGGGAATAAAGCATTAAGCCATGTGGAACATTTAAGGGTGGAATTCAGAGAATTGGGCGAATCAAAAATATTAGCCATTCAGGACTGGAACGTTAATTAACCAAACAGATGTAACCCTTGGTTTTGTATGCTTTACACCATATTCAATTCTTTTGAAAGCCGTTCATTTTCGCGTAATTTTATTCGGATAAAATCTTTTTAACGGATTAAATGTTATTTAGATATGGAATACCGGGATTTCAATAAGGACTTTCATTTGAAATTAAGTGCCGAGTTTAAGCGCATCGATCAGCTTTTTGAGCAATTTAATCGCCATTTTATTCGCGAGCAGTTGCTTATAGCCAACGAATATTCGGACTTAAACCTGCCAAAAGATGAATTAAATAAGGCGCTAAAACAATATGCCGCCCACTTGTTTAATTGTGCCGACTCGGTAGCCGACAAGGATGAAAACTACAACGAAATACGATTGGCGCTGGAATTGGAATCTATCACACGTGCAACGGATAAATACCCTTTGCGTTTCCGGGAATCGGAATTTGCCCAACGAACACATCAAAAAGCCAAAGAGTTGTTGATTCAGTTTTTCCCGGAACTCATGGAGCTCTCGGCCAACGGGTTTCGCCTTCTGGAGAAGTTTAGTCTGTTCTATAACCTCGATTTCATTTCGGTACTGGAAGAAAATAAAACAGCCATTGATTAGTAGAACTTCTTTCTCCGATGATTAATATGCGCTGCTTTTCATGCCTAGTATTGTTTTTGGGCATAACCATTATCGGCAAAAATATTTTATATTGTAACAGGCAGGCCTCTTTAGCTCAGTTGGTAGAGCAGCTCATTCGTAATGAGCAGGTCGCGGGTTCAAGTCCCGTGAGAGGCTCTTTTCTCTCCATTAGGCAGTAAATTAGAACAAAGAATTAGTCCAATACGATAGTAAACTTTTCAAGTTTTGGAGTAAGACCATAAAAAAACCGAAGTCATTTGCCTTCGGTTTTTCCATTTCCCAATTTTGATTATCTCATTCTATTTCCTTTTACCGTGATAGTCGTAAAGAACTTCCTCAAACTCGGCATTTACTGCATCATCCGGGTTATATTCCGGTGAGTCTTTAATGGCTTCTTTTGTCATATCAACACGGGCTTCACGATCCGAGAAGCTAATCTTATCGATCACTTCAATCGGAAGAATTACTTTTTTACTCCAGGGGAATAAATTATTCGTGTCGACCACAAAGTACAGAATTTGCCAGTCGGTGTCGTCAATAATCAAATCGGAAATATGTCCGAATTTGTCATCGGTGGCGTTAATCCCATAACCTTTTATCTCGTTAAAACTGCGCAAACTTGTATCAATGTCTTCTTCCTTAATTACCTTACGCGGTGCTCTGAATGCTACGCCCGGGTAAAACACAACTTCGTTTCCGGCAAATGCGGCTGAATCGACCATCCAATACGGATATTTGATTCCGTAATAATCGGCCAGTTTTCGCTCGTAAATTCGCGATACCGGCATGTCGAAACTTAAGTTTGGCGACCGTTTAATATTGTCGACACTCAAGTTAATTTTGAACGTCTTTTCTTCCCAATCGGGCTCTCCAAGGAAATTATAGGGCACCAATACCCTGTTCGCCTTAAAGAAATTCCCCAGGTCAACTTCCACATACCTTATTATCCAACTCTTTTCGTCGAATAAAAAATCATTTACTTTTCCTTCTTCTCCATCCTTTGCCCTAACGGAGTATCCTATCAATTCTCTTAAACTACGTTTCATAATACCAGATTTTATATTTTGTTGTGCACTATTGCACGCTATTTCCCTGAACAGTTTTTATCGCTTACGATTTATAGCTATCGCTTTGCTTTTACTACTAATTCCAAAGATGTGCCATAATACGCCACACAATAAATCAACACATCTAACAAAGCCTGAAATACTGACACTTACGCCAACGGAATAGGTTTATGAAACAAGAATAAATATGAATTTACTGTGGAAAAAAGTCACAACAAGTGTGGAGAATTGTTACTTATCGATACGAATATGGACGGAAAAACGAAAGCACCCGGCAACTTCCATGATGCAATAATTACAAGCGGTTTTAAGGGCGATTTTTTTTGAAAAAGGGCCAGAAATCCTTATAACAGATTTTCACAAATCCGTTTCATAGCCAAGGATAGAATTTCAACGAGTGACGATTAAACAGAAATTAATGATTTTGTTTCACATCAAGGTAACTTCTGTACATCATTATAGAAATCGCCATCAGAAATAAAATACCATAAATAATTACTGCCATAACTTTTTGTTTTAAAGTATAGATATGGTTACGGCCTAATACAGCAGTTGTTTCGCTTTAAATGAGATAGTTATTAAAAGCCAATTGTTAATATGTAGCAGAATATTAGTGATTAAGAGACTTAAAAACAGTGTGGTGAGATATGTACAGACTTCCCCTCATATGGCATTTACTCCATTCAATTAGTGGTATTTCCCGGGTGCAGCCCCATACCAAAATACTTTTAGCTATGTTTTACATCCCGATAGCATAAAATCAATACTGCAACGATTATAGCTATCACGACGCTTCCATAAAGAAAAATTGCCATAATAACTGGTTTTTAAACTATTAACTATTTCAACTGCTCTACAAGGCAACACGGTTTGCCCTGCAAACAAATCCTCTTCCAGCACTACGTTCATAATATTCCGTTTATGTCAAGTCAATTAGTTATACGCAAAAAACGTGTAAAAAGATTACCTTTTCGTCTTTTTTAGAATATTACTATAGAACGTAAACCGAGTTATTTAAAATCATGTCAAGAAATTTCAACCGTAAAAACGTATGTTGAACCTGGGTTGCATGAATTAGCTGTAACTTAATTTGATTTCGTTTTACGTAGTGGACGCAGTAGCATTAAATAGTTGTTGAAATAGTGTATTAAATGAAAAATGCACCAGAAATTTCGGGAGGGCCAGCTCTGCCGGTTTATTAAGCACGGTAAAGATATCTACGAGAAGAATTACGTATTGAACAAAAACTTTCCTCAACATAAAAACTTGAGCCTTTTTCAGAGAATATCTCTGATCAGGCTCTTTTTTTTGCATAAAAAAAGCCATCCGGTTACCCGAATGGCTTCTAATATATTCTCTTGCTTAAACTATGCGTTTAAAGAATAGCGATCGAAAGCGATTACTGATAATTCAGCATCTGCACCTTTCAGGTACTCTTTTACAGACATTTTTCCGTCTTTAACAAAAGCCTGATTGATAAGTGTTACATCTTTGTACCACTTGTTCAATGAACCCATTGCAATTTTTTCAATCATTGCTTCAGGTTTACCTTCTTTGCGGTATTTTTCTTTCGCGAACTCTAATTCCTTATCAATTTCAGCTTGTGGAATTGAAGCTTCGTCTACAGAAACAGGAGCCATAGCAGCAACCTGCATCGCGATATCTTTTCCTACCTGAGTATCAACAGCTTTGTTGAAAGCAACAAGAGTTGATAATTTGTTACCAGGGTGGATATAAGGAACTACAGCCTCTTCGGCTAAACATTTATAGTACGAAAGGTCAAGTTTTTCACCAGTTACACCAGTTTGCTCAGTAACTTGTGCTTCAATAGTTGAACCGTCAATCTCCAGCGCTTTTAATGCTTCCAAACTTTCAGGTTTGGCTTCCAATGCTTTTGCAAGAATTTTCTCAGCAAATGCTACAAAGCTGTCGTTTTTAGCAACAAAGTCAGTTTCGCAATTCAATACAATGATTGCACCGAATTTTCCGTCTTCAGTTGCTTTTGCCAGAGCTACACCCTCAGCTGCATCTCTGTCGGCACGTTTGTTAGCAATTAATTTACCTTTTTCGCGGATGATTTCCAGTGCTTTATCGAAGTTACCTTCGGCTTCTTTCAGGGCATTTTTGCAATCCATCATCCCTGCGCCCGATACTTTACGCAATTTTACTACGTCTGCTGTTGTAAAAGACATAATTAAAATCTCTTTTTAGTGGTTTATATTATACTTAACCTTTAATTACTCTTCAGAATCTTCGTCTTCATCTTTAGCTACCTTCTTTTTAGGAGCTTCGTCTGAATCTTCTTTATCTTTCTCGATTTTGCGCTCGCTCAATCCGGCTTTAATTGCGTCGCACATCTCACCCACAATAATGCGGATTGACTGAGAAGCGTCGTCGTTAGCAGGAATTACAAAGTCGATATCATCAGGATTTGAGTTTGTATCAACAATAGCGAATACAGGAATTCCTAATTTTTTTGCTTCGCGAACAGCAATTTTTTCTTTCAATACGTCAACAACAAATAATGCAGCCGGCAAACGGGTAAGGTCTGAGATAGAACCCAATACTTTATCCAGTTTCGCACGCTGACGTGTAATTTGTAGTTTTTCGCGTTTTGAAAGGTTATCCCAACTTGTGTCCTTCATCATTTTATCGATGGAGATCATTTTCTTAACCGCTTTACGGATTGTTGGGAAGTTGGTAAGCATACCTCCTGGCCAGCGCTCAGTTACGTAAGGCATTCCTACCTCTTTAACTTGCTCTGCTACCAATTCTTTGGCTTGCTTTTTAGTGGCAACGAATAACACTTTACGACCTGATTTTGTAATTTGTTTGATGGCTGCAGCAGCTTCATCAATTTTTACAACTGTTTTTTGCAGATCGATAATGTGGATACCGTTTTTCTCCATGAAGATATAAGGCTCCATGTTTGGATTCCACTTTCTTTTCAGGTGACCGAAATGTGCACCTGCTTCCAATAATTCTTGAAAATTTGTTTTTGGCATCTGTTTACTTTTTCTATGCTCTAAAAGCAACCGCTGAGTAGTCCCGATTCATCGGGAATCACAGCCGTTTTAGATCCATATAATTTGATAAATAATAATCTTAACGTTTTGAGAACTGGAAACGTTTTCTTGCTTTTGGTTGTCCAGGTTTTTTACGTTCCACCTCGCGTGGATCTCTGGTAACAAAACCTGCAGCTTTCAACTGTGGTCTTGATTCCGGATCGATTTCCATTAATGCGCGGGTAACAGCCAAACGGAAAGCTTCTGCCTGACCTTTTGGACCACCACCATCCAGATTTGCTTTAATATCATATTTCTCTGCAACTGCTAAAAGATTTAGTGGCTGCATCGCAATATATTGCAATGTTTCTGCAGGAAAGTACTCTTTAAGTTCCCTTTTATTAATGGTAATATTTCCTTTACCTTCGCTTACGTAAATACGAGCAACAGCTGTTTTTCTACGTCCGATTGTGTTTATTACTTCCATTATTTAATCGTATTTAAATCAACAACTTTTGGTTTTTGAGCCTCATATTTGTGCTCTGCACCAACTACTACATGCAAATTTCGGTATAAGGCGCTACCCAATTTGTTTTTAGGAAGCATACCTTTTACAGCTTTCTCAACCAAACGCTCAGGATATTTAGCTAAAATATCTTGAGGATTCTGAGTACGCTGTCCACCCGGGTAACCAGTGTGACGAACATATACTTTGTCCGACATTTTTTTACCGGTCAATGCAACTTTTTCAGCATTGATAACAATTACGTTATCACCACAATCTACGTGAGATGTGAAATTTGGCTTGTATTTACCTCTTAACATTTTGGCAACTACACTTGCCAAACGTCCCAATACCATATTTTCGGCGTCAACAACTACCCATTCTTTGTTTGCGGTAGCCTTGTTAGCCGAAACAGTTTTATAACTAAGTGTGTCCACTTTTCTAATTTTTTATTGTTAAAAACACTTCTGATTTTACTTTTCGCCGCATTTTTTGTCTCAACGGAATTTTTCGACAAACTGCTTTACTTCAAGAAAATCAACTATTTACACTCCTTATTTCTAAGGATAATAATCGGGACTGCAAAAGTATTCTCTTTTTTTTGATTTCCAAAGAAATAACAGTCAAAATTTCAATTAGTTAAATGATTTCCTGACCGCTTCGAAATCCTTTTCAGAAAACGGCTCAAATTTGCCATTCTTTGCGGGATTGGCTACAACTTCTTGAGATGAATTTAATGTTAACACACCAATGTAAAAAAAGAAGCCCAAACGAAATTATTGTCCCTCACAAAATTATATACATTTGTAAGAAGTAGATATTCGTTGCAACATGAGCAAAAAACCTAAAAAGTTTAAAAAGCGTTTTTTCAATTCCTGGATTACTTCGTTAACCAGTATTACGCTTGTGCTTATTTTGCTGGGCATGCTAAGTTTTATTCTCATCAACAGCAAAAAGCTATCGGATTACGTGCGCGAAAAAATCGGGTTTACCCTCGTTTTGGCCGACGACTTGCGCGAGACAGAAATCATTCGTCTGCAAAAAATTTTAAGTGCCGGCGACTTTGTAAAATCGGTTAATTACATCGATAAAGAATTGGCGGCCAAAGAACTTACAAAAGAACTGGGCGAAGATTTTCAGGGATTTCTGGGCTACAACCCGCTTTTTGCTTCGCTCGACATTAAACTAAATGCAGCTTACACTCACACAGACAGTCTTCAGGTTTTGGAACAGAAATTTTTGGAGTACCCTCAGGTTACCGAGGTTTATTACCAGAAAAACCTGGTTACCCTGATTAACGATAACGTGAAAAGGATAAGTTTGGCCTTGCTGATACTAAGCGGACTGCTTACATTTATATTTTTTGGCTTGATTAACAATACCATTCGCCTATTGATTTATTCACAGCGTTTCACCATAAACACCATGCAAATGGTTGGTGCCAGCAAAGGCTTTATTCGCAAACCATTCTTAATTAAAAGTTTATTACTTGGTGCGCTTGGCGGAATTCTGGCCAACTCGATTCTGATTGGCTGTATTTATTTCTACAAACAGGAACTATACGGCTTGATAAATTTTGCCGACCTGCAAACGATCGCGCTCATTGCCGGCATTGTATTTTTACTGGGCTTTTCCATTTCATTTTTATCAACATGGTTGGCGCTGGGCAAATTCCTTCGCATGAAATTTGATGAATTATTTTATTAATTATCTTTACACCACAATTTCGGAAAATAATGACTAAAAAAAGTAAAGAAGTAAAGGAAACTGCAGGCTTTGCACTGGGCAAAGAAAACTATAAACTCATGGCAATTGGTTTTGCCGTAATCGTAGTTGGATTTATTTTAATGGCTGGCGGCGGAAGCGACGACCCCAATATTTTTAGCGAAGATATTTTTAGTTTTCGCCGGATTACACTGGCCCCAATCCTGTTGCTTTTAGGTTTTGGATTCGAGATTTACGCTATTATGAAAAAACCAAAAGACGATTAAGCTTATTTTTTTATGACTGAACTCCAGGCCCTACTTCTCGGTATCATCCAGGGACTTACCGAATTTCTTCCCGTTAGCTCAAGCGGACATCTTGAAATTGGACACGCGCTTCTAGGTATAAAAGATGAAAACAGTTTACTTTTTGTTTTAACCGTTCATGTTGCAACGGTACTGAGTACCATTCTTGTATTCAGAAAGGATATTGCACTGTTGTGTAAAGATCTTTTTGCATTTCAATGGAACGACTCAACCGAATATATCAGCAAACTTCTGTTTTCGTCAATACCAATTGTAATTGTTGGTTTTTTGTTTCGCGACAAACTGGAAGCACTTTTCACCGGTAATTTATTTTTTGTGGGCTGTATGTTGCTTTTTACTGCCTGCTTACTTACCCTTACTCAATTTGTTAAAAAAAGCGATGGGAAGATCACATTTGGTAAAGCATTGCTAATTGGTGTTGCCCAAACATTGGCCGTATTGCCGGGAATATCACGAAGCGGATCGACTATTGCAACAGGTTTACTTTTAAAAGGGAAAAAGGAAGATGTTGCCCGTTTTTCTTTCCTGATGGTTTTAATTCCCATTTTAGGAGCTGCTTTTCTCGACATCGTAACAGGCGAGTTAAACTCAACCAAAGTAGAACTACTTCCACTACTTATAGGATTTGTAAGTGCTTTTATTTCAGGATGGCTGGCCTGTTCGTGGATGATAAAAATCGTAAAACGTGGTAAATTAATTTATTTTGCAATTTATTGCGCTCTTATTGGGCTAATTGCTATCTTTGCAGCCTGATTTTTCAAAACAGGCTTAATTTACTGGAAGATAGATTCTTAATGCCCGATTTCAAAAAAACATACGATTTCCCTGGCGGGGAAATTTTACTTTTCGATAAAGAACTGGAATGGACATCGTTTGATGTGGTTAACAAGATAAGATATAACCTGTGCCAAATGATGAGAATAAAAAAGTTGAAAGTTGGCCATGCCGGAACACTTGATCCGCTGGCAACCGGATTGGTACTTTTGTGCACAGGCAAAGCCACAAAAAAAATTGAGGAGTTGCAACTGGGAGAAAAAGAGTACATTGCAACGTTAAAGATCGGGGCAACAACTCCATCATTCGATCTGGAAACAGAGGAAGACAGCCAGGCCGATTTCTCGCATGTTACACGCGAAAGTTTTGAAAAAGTACTACCACAGTTTATCGGAAATATCGAACAGGTTCCACCGGTATTTTCGGCAGTAAAAGTAAAAGGGAAACGCGCATTCGATTATGCCCGAAATGGTGAAGATGTAAAACTTAAAGCAAAAACAATTGTTATAAGAAGCATTGAAATTGAATCGTTTAATCTTCCGGAAGTAAAATTAAAGGTTGTTTGCGGCAAAGGAACTTACATCCGATCGTTGGCCCGCGACATTGGCGAGGCGTTAAATTGCGGCGCTTACTTAACCGGATTAATAAGAACAAGAATTGGTGATTATAAAATAGAAGATGCGTTTAAAGTGGATTTTTTTCTGGAAAACTTAAATTTAAATGAAACCAATTGAAAATATCACCGTATAACGTGATTCTGAATTTAAAAACCAACTGACTGTATTATCTTTGCAGATCGCATAAAAATGACTATTAATAAATAAATTACAATATGAAGTTATCAAAATTCAAGTACAATTTAGAACAGGAAAAGATTGCTTTGCACCCAGCCGATAACCGTGACGAATCAAAATTAATGGTGCTAAACAGAGCAACACGAACAATTGAACACAAATTGTTTAAAGACCTGCTTGATTATTTTGATGATAGAGATGTGATGGTTTTTAACGATACCAAAGTGTTTCCTGCACGTTTGTATGGTAATAAAGAAAAAACCGGAGCAGAAATCGAAGTTTTTCTTCTTCGTGAGTTAAACCGCGAGCAGCGTTTGTGGGATGTACTGGTTGATCCGGCTCGTAAAATACGTATTGGCAACAAGCTGTATTTTGGCGACGACGATTTATTGGTTGCCGAAGTAATTGATAACACCACATCGCGCGGTCGTACTTTGCGCTTCTTGTTTGATGGTCCTTACGACGAATTCAAACAAACACTATACAGCCTGGGAGAAACACCGCTTCCAAAATTTATAAACCGCCCGGTACAACCCGAAGATAAAGACCGCTACCAGACTATTTTTGCAAAACACGAAGGCGCCGTTGCAGCACCAACAGCAGGTTTACACTTTAGCCGCGAGTTGTTAAAACGTTTGGAGATTAAAGGTGTTGATTTTTCGTATGTTACTTTGCATGTTGGTTTAGGAAACTTCCGCAGTGTAGATGTTGAAGACCTTACCAAACACAAAATGGACTCGGAGCAGATTTGGATAAAAAACGAAGCCTGCGAGATGGTAAACAACGCAAAGCAAGAGAAACGTAATGTTTGCGCCGTGGGAACTACGGTAATGCGTACTCTTGAAAGCTCTGTATCAACTCAAGGATTTTTGAAACCATTTGAAGGATGGACCAATAAATTTATTTTCCCTCCTTACGAGTTTAGCGTTGCAAACAGCATGATTACAAACTTCCACCTGCCTTACTCAACATTGCTGATGATGGTAGCCGCATTTGGCGGATACGATTTTGTGATGGAGGCTTACGATGTTGCCACTAAAAACGATTACCGTTTTGGTACTTATGGCGATGCCATGCTGATTATTTGATCGATAACATACACAACAATATGGAAACCACGGAATTTATTTCGTGGTTTTTTTATACCATTTCTGAAGCCATTTTGGCTACTCTGAAGTTATTCCAATTCATAACACAGCAGGTTTCCGTCTTCATCGCCAACTACCAGACTAAGCGGACCGCCATTTTGCAATTGTCCAATCGAAAATTCACTGTTTCCAATTAAAGGAAATCCATCGTATTGTTTTCCCTTAGAATCAAATAAGTATATCTCGTTTTCATTGGAATCAGTTGTACCAATCATTTTTTGGGTTGCTGTAAAAGCATATAGATTTACCGCCAGCAAGCTATTGTCGAATTCTTCCTCAAAAAGCTTATCACCATCTTCGTCGAAAACAAACAGCCCATCTTCGTCAATAAATACAAACTCCGGCTTACCGTCTCCGTTAATATCATCCACTTCAAACTGGTGATCCATCGAAAATTTTCCGGTTTTCTTTTGCGCAAATTTGCCGTCGAAGAACAGATAAAAAACATCTCCATCGCGGCTAGTGACAACCATTTTGGGCACACCTTGTGTATTTAAAACTATTTCGTTTGCCGATGGTGCAAATTTTGCCGTTGAATTTACACGTGTTTCTCCCCTTCTGTCTTGAATATAAACCTGGTTTTCGTCGCTAAAAACAATATAATCTTTATTACTCACCCTGAAAAACTGAATCGGGGCTGTTACCGTTCCGCTGGTTTTATCGAATATCCAACCATTAAGAATTGTCCCGTCGTGACTATAAGCATAAACCTTTTTATCGTTGCAAGCCACAAAATAACGGTATTGGTTATTGTTGTTGTAATCAAATACATTTACACCGTTGGTAGCCGGTGATTTTAAAACAATTGGAAAGTTTGCCACGCTGGTTCCGTTTCGGTCGATCAGATAGATTTTTTCGTTGGTATTAAACAGGTACTGCAATTTGCCGTTATTGTAATAATCCACCTGGTGAACTTTGCCCAGAATCTTTCCACTAACCGGTGCACTCCAAATAATCTTCCCTTCGGCATCAATTAAATGCAATTGATTATTTACATCCTGAACAATTACTTCCTTATTCGCTTTATTCGTATGGTTTATTACCAGTTGTGGTTTTAGGGCCACTTCGGCTCCCAACCTGCACTGCCATTTTGCACGAACATCCTTTTTCGGCTTCTGCTGATAACCCAAATTCAATGAGTTAAAATAGATGTTATTCTCACACACCACTTGCCAGCTAATGGCATTAAACTTTCTAAAGATCTCTTCATTCTTCTCCAGCCCCTTGTTTATTTCGGAATTAAACAAATCGCGACGAAGTGCATAAAGGTTATTTATATTGCCATATATATTCAGGTTAGCCTTGTTTTCGGATGCCCTGCTTATCGTTTCATAGTCGGCGTCTGTTCGCAAAGTTTCTCCCGAATCCATATCATCGAGGTATTTTTCCAACCCTTTTTTCGAATTGGCAAAAACCAGTTGATCATCGCGAAAGGCAGCAAAACGGGCACGTACAAAATCAAAAGCTCCACCCAACCAGATACCCGGCAATGTTGGATAGGGAAATTCGTAAATTCGGTAGTTCTTCTCATCAGAGGAGACAAACGTGCTCGCCAAACTTTCAAATTCAATATCTTTTCGTTTGGCATAATTCGTTAGCATACCTTCAAGAAGCTCCTGGCTTTCTTTCCTCGACTGGCCATTTAAAATAAAAAGCGAGCCCATTTCTGCTTCGGTTGGAACAGAAGTGATCGCTGCGAGCACCCTGTCTTTCACCAGACTCCTTAATTTCTCACGACTATCGGTGCGGAAATTCTGTTCGATCATTTTTATTTTCTCTTCCCGGTCGTAATACGCATTGGAGTGCACAAAATAGTTTTCCAGGTTATTAAAAAACAAGTCCCTGTCCGAGAACGAAAATCCAACATAAAACGATGTTGATTTGGGCAACAAACGGTCTGCATTACAACTTATCGCTTCCTGCCCCTGTAAAACCGAAAGGAAATGATTCAGGGAATCGTCGGCTGCAGTAATTCCGTTTAGCGTTAGGCGGTTGTCGTGAAAGCTTAAATCGAGCTCACTCCAGCTGGCGTAATCTTTAATTTTTAATACATCGCGTTTTAGATTGATGCTGGCGGTTTCGCCAAATTCGTTTTCCTGCTTTTTTGTTGTGGAATTCAGAAAATTGGCCCAGAGCTCCGGGAAACGCCTGTGATTTATATACCACGCCACCTCCGATTGATTGGCAACCGTCCGGTTCACCAAATTAAAGTATCGGTTATCTGTAATTCCGGGCGCATTTAATTGCCTGATACACTTCTCCACCAAAATTACTTCGGGGCTAATAATTACCAGATTGCCGGCAACACTAAAACTAAGTTTATTGTTTCCTGCCGAATCAAAAACATCAATTATAGCATAACCATTATAGTTTCGTTTCTGAAAAGAAGTTCGCGAAATTCCGGTTAGTTTCTCAAGTAACAGTTCAAGTCCCTCGCGCTCTTTTGCACTTTTTAGATTACCGATAATTACCGGGTATAATACGTTCTTGCCAACAAAATCAAGTGCCAGCACCACAGGCCGTTTACCAAGCTGCTTCTGAATTTCAGGTTCACTTTCAATAACGTTCTGAATGTTCGACACCTGGTTTAACAGCTTATTGAACTCAGGAATTCCTGCTAACTCCTGCACAACAGGATTATCAACAGGAATGGCCTTCAATCCTTCGGCTTCAAGAAATAATGGTGCCGACAGAGGCACAGCCTTATATAACGGTGAGTCCCTGTTGAAAGCCACCTCATCTTTCGTAAAGTACAGATATGCGGCCGCTGCTGCGACTAAAACAAGAAGTATGATTATGAGGAACCTTTTCATTTTTCTATCTTTTTGTCAAAAGTAGTAATAAGCTAACGCTCTTAGCTACCTTTTTCGTTTATGAAATTAAACATTGATTGTTAATAATTTAGGGATAACAAAAAAGGCCGGGAAAACCCGGCCTCTTCATATCTCGTATCTATGTTTTTTTTACAATGTTTTTGCTACCTCAATTTCGTGGTAAGCTTCAATGTGGTCTCCAACTTTAATATCATTGAATTTCTCGATATTCAATCCACACTCGTAGCCGTTTTTCACCTCTTTTACGTCTTCTTTAAAACGTTTCAGTGAACCTAATATTCCGTCGTAGATTACAATACCATCGCGAATTACACGAGCTTTCGAGTTACGTGCAACTTTCCCATCGCGAACAATACAACCTGCAACAGTTCCCACTTTCGTGATTTTAAATACCTCCAGTACTTCAACAGTTCCGGTAATTTCCTCCTTAATTTCCGGAGAAAGCATACCTTCCATTGCTGCCTTAATCTCGTTAATGGCATCGTAAATAATCGAGTACAAACGAATATCAATTTGTTCTCTTTCGGCAATTTTACGTGCATTCAACGAAGGGCGTACCTGGAATCCAACTACAATCGCTTCTGATGCGGCAGCCAGCGAAATATCAGATTCAGAGATCTGACCAACTGCTTTATGGATAATATTGATCTGAATTTCTTCGGTTGATAACTTGATCAATGAATCAGACAGTGCTTCGATAGATCCGTCAACGTCACCCTTAACAATAAGGTTCAGTTCCTGGAAGTTACCAATTGCAATACGACGTCCGATTTCATCAAGCGTAATGTGTTTCTGCGTACGCAGTCCTTGCTCGCGGGCCAGCTGCTCGCGCTTATTGGTAATGCTACGTGCTTCGCGTTCGCTTTCCATTACATTGAACTTATCACCGGCTTGTGGCGCACCGTTCAATCCAAGAATAATTGCAGGCTGCGCAGGTCCAACATCCTTAATGTTTTGGTTACGCTCGTTGAACATTGCTTTTACGTGACCGTAATACTGACCGGCAATAATTATATCACCAACATGAAGCGTTCCGCTTTGAACCAATAAAGTTGAAACGTAACCTCTACCGCGGTCAAGCTCCGATTCAATAATTGTTCCCTGCGCCTTTTTATCTGCGTTGGCTTTCAGCTCAAGCATCTCGGCTTCAAGCAATACTTTTTCAAGTAACTCTTCAATACCAATTCCGTTTTTGGCCGAAATATCATGCGACTGGTATTTACCACCCCACTCTTCAACCAGGTAATTCATATTGGCCAGTTCTTCTTTTATCTTTTCAGGATTTGCTCCCGGTTTATCGATCTTGTTAATTGCAAAAACAATTGGTACTCCCGCAGCTGATGCGTGATTGATCGCCTCAATGGTTTGTGGCATCACATTGTCGTCGGCTGCTACAATAATAATTGCAATATCGGTTACCTGTGCACCACGCGCACGCATTGCGGTAAATGCCTCGTGACCAGGAGTATCAAGGAAAGTGATGATTCTGCCATCTTCAAGGCTAACGTGGTATGCTCCAATGTGCTGGGTAATACCACCGGCCTCACCTGCGATTACGTTTGTACTACGGATATGGTCGAGCAACGATGTTTTACCGTGGTCAACGTGTCCCATTACAGTTACAATTGGCGGACGAGGTTTTAAATCTTCCGGATTGTCTTCTTCTTCCTCAATCGCTTCTGCAATTTCAACACTAACAAACTCTACTTTGTAACCAAATTCCTCGGCAACTACAGCGAGTGTTTCAGCATCGAGACGCTGGTTGATGGAAACAAACAAACCCAACGACATACATGACGAAATAATTTCGTTTACGCCAACATCCATCATGGTAGCCAATTCGGCAACAGTAACAAACTCTGTTACTTTCAGGATACTTTGTTCCAGCATTTGCTGTTCCATGTCTGCCTGCATTCTTTCGCTGGCAGCGGCACGTTTGTCGCGACGGTGTTTTGCACCTTTTTTGGTTTTGCCCTTTGTTGTTAAGCGGGCAAGCGTATCTTTAATTTGCTTTTGTACGTCCTCTTCGTTAACCTCTTTTTTAAGTGGTCGTTTTTTCTTTCCCGGTATTTGTTTATTTGCCTGGAATTTTCCTCTCGGACGATCGCCGGGTTTTGGCGGTTGTTGTTGTCTGTCAACACTAACCTTTCCGGTTTCTTTAGAAATACGTTTCCTGCGTTTTTTTCTATCACCCTGATTCCCCGCATCTTGTTTCTTTTCAGGCAGATCGATTTTTCCAAGGATGGTAGGGCCATTCAGCTTGTTAACCTTTGCTTTTATTACGGTTGGGCCTTCGCTTTTTTCTTTATCTTGCCCCTGGCGCTGCTCGGCAATTCGTTGCTTTTTGCGCTCCTGGCGTTCTTTTTCACGCTCTTCTTTTGATTTCTTTGCCGGGCGAGTTTTCTGATTCATATTGCTCAGATCAATCCTGCCCACCACTTTTATTTTATCATCCGATTTTGGCGTTGTTGCTCTAATTACGTCTTCCACTTTTTCTTTAGGTGTGATTTCGGCTTTTGGTGCTGCTTCCTCTTTTTCAGCTTTCGGTACAGCTTCTTGTTTTATTTCGGCTGCCGGTGCCTCTTTCACTTCTTCTTTGGCTGGAACCTCTTTGGCAGAAACCTCCTTTTCAGGTTGCTTCTCTTCGGCTTTAAGTTCAGCTTTAACTTCGACGGGTTTCTCTTCAACCGGTTTTTCAACCTTCTTTTTCGGCTTGTTCACCTCGTCCAGATCAATCTTGTCGAGCACCTTAACTTTTACCTCAGGTTTTTTAATAACTTCTTCTGCCGGTTTTTCCTCAACCTTTCTTACAGCAGCAGGCTCTTCAATCTTTGGTTCTTTTTTCTCCTGTTCTTCAGCTTCGGGCTCCATAGAAATCACTTCTTTCTTTGGACGCTGACTCTTCAGGTTCATTTTTTCCGACTCTTTCTTGATGGTAATATCTGTTTTATATTCCTTTTCAAGAAGTTGCACGGCGTCTGCTGTAACTTTAGTATTAGGGTTTGAGTCGATTTCATAACCCTTTTTATGCAGGTACTCAACGATGGTATGAATACCTACGTTGAACTGCCTTGCAAGTTTACTAAGTCTTTGTGTATTGCCTGCTACCATATACTTCTTTATTTACTTTTCTAATTTGTATGAATAAAAACCTATCTGCAACAAAGGTTACTATTCAAATTCCGAACTAAGAACTTTCAGCACCTCATCGATAGTTTCATCTTCAAGGTCGGTTCTTTTAATCAATTCAGCCCGGGGAATATTTAATACGTTCTTTGCGGTATCGCAACCGATTCCTTTTAACGCATCAATTACCCAGCTTTCAATTTCATCTGCAAACTCATCCAGGTTCACATCTTCGTCATCTTCTTCCATTTCACGATAAACATCGATCTCGTATCCGGTTAACTGGCTGGCCAAACGAATATTTAATCCGCCTTTACCAATTGCCAGCGAAACTTCTTCCGGTTTCAGATATACTTCAGCTTTTTTATCGTCTTCCAGAATTTTAATCGAATTAATTTTCGCCGGATTCAGTGATCGTTTAATGAACAACTGAAGGTTCGATGAATAATTGATAACATCGATGTTTTCGTTACGCAACTCGCGAACGATACCGTGGATTCTCGATCCTTTCATTCCCACACATGCTCCAACCGGATCGATACGTTCGTCGTACGATTCAACCGCAACTTTAGCACGCTCGCCCGGTACACGAACAATTTTTTTGATGGTAATTAAACCATCGAAAATTTCCGGGATTTCCAACTCGAACAAACGCTCGAGGAAAGCCGGTGCTGTACGCGATAAAATAATAAGCGGGTTGTTATTTCGTAATTCTACTTTATAAACAATGGCGCGAACGTTATCTCCTTTACGGAAATAATCGGATGGAATTTGCTCTGATTTTGGAAGGATCAATTCGTTTCCTTCGTCATCAAGAATCAGAATTTCTTTTTTCCAAACCTGATAAACTTCACCGGTAACAATGTCGCCAATTTTATTTTTGTACTTTCCGTAAATATGGTCTTTCTCCAGTTCCAGAATTTTACTGGCCAGGTTCTGACGCAAATTCAAAATTGCACGGCGACCAAAATCGGCTAATTTAACCTCGTCGGTAACTTCTTCGCCTACTTCGTAATCGTCGTCAATTTTCAGCGCATCGCTCAAAGTTATTTGCAAATTCGGATCTTCGATCTCGTCGTCTGCTACAACTTCGCGGTTTCGCCAAATCTCAAAGTCGCCCTTATCAATATTGATAATAACATCGAAGTTTTCATCAGTACCGTACTGACGGATAAGCACACTGCGGAAAACGTCTTCCAACACGCTCATCATTGTAACCCTGTCAATGTTTTTTAGCTCCTTAAATTCGGCAAAAGTATCTATCAGGTTAATATTTTCCATCTTTCATCGCTTTATTTAAATGAAATAACCGCTTTCGCACTTTTTATTTCGTCGTATTTTAAAATATGTTTTTTCACTACCAATTGCTTTTTCTTTTGACCCTCCACTTTTTCGCGTTTCGAAGTCTCAAGTACTATGCCTTCTTCACTATTCTCCAAAAGCAGCCCTTTCAATTTCTCATTGTCGGCTGTTAAAACCTCGATCTCTTTACCGGTATTTTTTTCGTACTGTTGCTTAACTTTAAAGCTTTCGGTTAGCCCCGGAGACGAAACCTGCAACGAAAAATCCTCTTCTTCCCTGTCGAGATTATGCTCTACATTACGACTGACAGCAATACATTGTTCGATAGTGATGCCATTAAATCCATCAACGTACACATTTATGTCGTTGGCCGAACTTATCGTCACATCAACAATAAACATCTGACCATCAAGACGTTCATTTACCAAATCTATTACTTTCTGTTTTGCTATCATTTCTCTATATGTAACAAAATAGGGAACCAACGGTCCCCTAAAAATTTCGCTTTTTAGAAAATTCTCGGCAAAAATAGTAATATTATCCAACATTAACAAATATCCGCTCTTACTTAAAATGCTGATTTTAAAGTAAAAAATCATTAACCGCATTCTGTGCATAACAAATTCATTTTTACCTGACTTTGCGTTTTATTTTCTAAAAAAAACAGTGTCATTTGCATTTACAACCAGAATTACATGGTTTATTCCGTAATAATACAGTATTAAAGAATGTTTTGTAATTTTAATCCAATCGAAAAACAGCCTTGTGCAACAAATCCAGCTCAATAAAAAGAAAATAATAAACGACCCCGTTTTCGGGTTTATTAACCTGCAGTCTGATATTATATTCGATCTGCTGGAACATCCAATATTTCAACGACTTCGTCATATCAAACAATTAGGGTTGTC
Organism: Draconibacterium mangrovi; assembly: GCF_010586825.1. Taxonomy (GTDB): domain Bacteria; phylum Bacteroidota; class Bacteroidia; order Bacteroidales; family Prolixibacteraceae; genus Draconibacterium; species Draconibacterium mangrovi. The sequence goes on from NZ_JAAAGB010000010.1 coordinate 49,997, forward strand.
GTACCTGGTATTTCCCGGAGCCAATCACACGCGTTTCGAGCACGCCATTGGCACTGTGTATTTAATGCGCCAGGCCATTTCTGTGCTAAAAATTAAAGGGCACGAAATTACCGACGAAGAGGCTGAGGCTGTTACCATTGCCATCTTATTGCACGATATTGGCCACGCTCCTTTTTCGCACGTCTTGGAAAATACGCTCGTAAATATTTCGCACGAAGAAATTTCGCTGATGCTGATGCAGGAGCTAAACCAGCAGTTTAACGGCAAATTGGATCTTGCCGTCAAAGTTTTCACCAATAATTACAAGAAGCAGTTTCTACACCAGCTCGTTGCCAGCCAACTGGACATGGACCGTCTCGACTACCTGAGCCGCGACAGTTTTTTTACCGGGGTTGTTGAAGGAACAATTGGTATCGATCGTATTATTAAAATGCTAAACGTGCACAACGACCAGTTGGTGGTTGATGTAAAAGGAATTTACTCGATTGAAAAATTTCTGATCTCACGACGACTGATGTACTGGCAGGTTTACCTCCACAAAACGGTTGTGGCTGCCGAGTTCTTATTAATCAATGTTTTAAAACGTGCCCGGGAGATCATTACAAACTGCGGAGATCTGTTTGTTACTCCAACGCTAAAAGTTTTTTTAACGAATAATTTCACCCCTGAGGATTTTCGTTCAAACATTAAAATACAAGAGAGAAATGTCTTGCAGTGGTACACGCTGCTCGACGACAACGACATTTTGATCTCGATAAAAGAATGGCAAAACCATCCTGATCCGGTTTTATCGGAGATGGCAAAAAGTATAACAAACCGAAAACTGCCGCGAACAAAATTCAGCGACAAACCTATTTCACCCACAAAAGAGCAGAAGTATTTAAAACAAATCGAGGAGCAGATGATTTCCGACCCAGAACTGGCCAAATACTTCCTGATGAAAGGCGTTATAACCAACAACGCTTACAACAAACACAACGAAAATATTTCGGTTCTGTACAAGGATGGAACAGTAAAAGAAATCAACGATGCATCGGATATAAACCTGTCTGCACTCTCGAAAACAGTGAAGAAGTATTTTGTGTGTTATCCTAAAGAATTGGACATTTACTAGTTAAAACCTATATTTGCATCGCCAAAAAAACAGATAATGGATTTTAAAGCTACGGATATCGCCTCTTTTTTGAATGGAGAAATTGTTGGTGATGGTGATGCGCAAGTATCAAATGTTTCAAAGATAGAGGACGGAAAACCAGGCACTTTGGCTTTCCTTGCCAATCCGAAATATGAGCACTACATTTACGAGACCAAAGCCTCAGTGGTATTGGTTAATAAAAGTTTTTCTCCAAAGGAAGATATTTCAGCGACACTGATAAAAGTTGACGATGCCTATCAGGCATTTGCGTCGTTACTCGATTTGTATGTACAGGCAAAAGCCAGTATGAAACAAGGAATTGAGCAACCTTGCTACATTGCCGAAAGTGCAACTCGAGGCGAAGACGGTTACGTTGGAGCCTTTGCTTACATCGGCAACAATGCTAAAATAGGTAATAACGTAAAAATATACCCGCAGGTACATGTTGGCGACAATGTTATAATTGGCGATGACTGTATTCTTTACCCGGGCGCAAAAATTTACGACGATTGTGTTATCGGAAACCGTTGCATCATTCACTCAGGAGCAGTAATCGGAGCTGATGGTTTTGGTTTTGCACCTCAAAAGGATGGAACCTACAAAAAGATCCACCAAATTGGTAATGCCGTTTTAGAAGACGATGTTGAAATTGGCGCCAACACAACTATCGACTGTGGCACAATGGAATCAACCATTATCAGAAAAGGTGTAAAACTCGACAACCTTATTCAAATTGCCCATAACGTTGAAGTTGGCGACAACACTGTTATGGCGGCTCAAACCGGTATTTCTGGCTCGGCCAAAATTGGTAAAAACTGTATGTTTGGCGGCCAGGTTGGTTTAGGCGGACACATTACTGTTGGCGACAACGTTACACTTGGTGCTCAATCGGGCGTTGTTTCAAACCTAAAAAGCAATCAAACTCTTCTTGGCTCACCGGCCATCGAAATCAAAACGGCCATGCGCGCCTATGTTCTTCTGAAAGACCTTCCGGAAATTCGCCGCGATGTGCTTCAATTGAAGAAGACAATCAATACAGACAAAAAAAATTAAGAAATATTTCACTTTTCAATGGTTGTAAAACAAAAGACATTAGAAAACTCTTTTAAGATTGAGGGGAAAGGCTTGCATACCGGTGTTAATGTAACAATGAATTTTTTACCTGCACCGGAGAACCATGGCTTTAAATTTAAGCGTGTTGACCTGGAACACCAGCCAATTATTGACGCTGATGTAGATCTGGTAATCGACACATCGCGTGGAACACTGCTTGAAAAAGATGGTGCGCGCATAGGAACAATCGAACATGCACTCGCCGCATTGGTGGGAATGGATCTCGACAATGTACTTATTGAAGTAAATAACGAAGAAGCTCCGATTATAGACGGAAGCTCGAAATATTTTGTTGAAGCCATTGAGAAAGCGGGCGTTGTTGAACAGGAAGCTGAGCGCGATTATTTCGAGATCACCGAAAAAATTGAAATGTTCGACGAAAAGTCAGGTTCGCATATAATTGCACTACCCGACAACGATTACAGTTTAAATGTAATGATTTCGTTTCCGTCGGCAGTGCTAAACAATCAATATGCAACGCTTGAGTCGATCAAGGATTTCAAAACTGAGATTGCCGAATGCAGAACGTTTGTTTTCCTTCGCGAAATTGAATTCTTACTGAGCCACAACCTGATTAAAGGCGGCGATCTGAATAATGCAATTGTAATTATCGATAAAGAGATTAGCCAGGAAGAACTCGACCGTTTGGCCGATCTAACAAATCATCCGCGTGTTGAAGTAAAACCCCAGGGTATTTTAAATAACCTCGATTTGCATTTCGACAACGAATGTGCCCGCCACAAATTACTGGATGTAATTGGCGACCTGGCCCTGCTGGGCAAGCGCATTAAAGGAAGAATTATTGCTTCGAAACCGGGACACGGGCCAAACACCATGTTTGCCGCCACCCTGAAAAAGCAATTACGTAAAGAAGCTGATGCTGCTCCAAAATGTAATCCGAACGACGAGCCATTAATGGACGTTAACCGGATAAAAGAACTGCTTCCGCACCGTTACCCCTTTTTACTTGTTGACAAAGTAGTTTGTATTCACGAAGACGAAATTGTTGGTGTTAAAAACGTTACGGTAAACGAGCCCTTCTTCCAGGGACACTTCCCCGACGAACCGGTAATGCCGGGAGTTTTACTGGTTGAAGCGATGGCTCAATGTGGCGGATTACTGGTACTCAATAAACAAGAAGGACAATTTGCGACCTACTTTATTCGGATTGATAATGTTAAATTCAGAAAAAAAGTAGTTCCGGGCGATACGCTGATTTTCAAATTAAAATTAACTTCGCCGATTAGAAGAGGAATTGCCAATATGAAAGGAACAACCTATGTTGGTGATAAAATTGTTGCCGAAGGTGAATTTATGGCACAGATTGTAAAAAAGTAGATAATTAAAGACAGTTAAAAAGTATAAAATGAAACAACCATTAGCTTATGTCCATCCCGATGCAAAAGTTGCCGATAATGTGGTTATCGAGCCTTTTGTTTCAATTGATCATGATGTTGTAATCGGTGAAGGGACAAGAATTGGTTCAAGCGTAACTATTTTACCAGGAACGCGCATTGGAAAAAATTGCAAGATTTTTCCGGGTGCTGTAATTGGTGCTGCACCGCAAGACTTAAAGTTCCAGGGAGAATATTCAACCGTTGAAATTGGCGACAACAACACCATTCGCGAGTTTGTGACCATTAACAGAGGTACCTCGGCAAAAGGTAAAACTGTAATTGGTAACAACAACCTTTTAATGGCTTACGTACACGTTGCTCACGATTGTAAAGTTGGTAACAACATTATTTTGGTAAACAATGTACAGTTGGCCGGAGAGGTTCAGGTTGACGATTGGGCAATCCTTGGTGGTATGTCAGCCGTTCACCAATTTGTAAGAATCGGATCGCACGTTATGATTTCGGGTGGCTCGTTGGTTCGTAAAGACGTTCCTCCTTTTATTAAAGCAGGTCGCGAACCGCTTTCGTACGTTGGTATTAACTCAATTGGTTTACGTCGCCGTCAGTACAACAACGACAAAATTCGTGAAGTACAGGACATTTACCGTTACATTTACCAAAAAGGGTTGAACACTGCACAGGCTGTTGAAATTATTGAAGCAGAAATGCCTGCAACTCCTGAGCGCGATGAAGTTTTACTTTTTGTAAAAGACTCGAAACGTGGTATTATCCGTGGTTATTTCCCGGATTAATTACCATCAGAAAATATAAAACAAAAAATGCCATCCGTCGGTTGACGGATGGCATTTTTTGTTTATGCTAATTTCAAGTTACTTCCCGTGATTCCAACCCTGGGCTTCCAACGGAATAGTTGAGCCACCGGTTGTTTGCAGATTCACTCCTTCACCGGCCTCTGTCATATGTCCGATAATTGTAAAATCCGGATCATTTTTTATTTTCTCATAATCCTCTAACGGAAGCGTAAACAACAACTCATAATCTTCTCCACCATTTAACGCTGCAACTAAAGGATTAATGCTTAATTCTTCGGCCATTTGTTTGGTCTGATAATCCATCGGAATCTTGTCTTCAAACAAACTGCAACCTACTCCCGAGTTTTTGCACAAATGCATTATCTCTGAGGATAAACCATCAGAAATATCGATCATCGATGTTGGTTTAATACCCAGCTTTTTAAAAGCGGCAATAATATCGCCCCTGGCTTCAGGTTTCAACTGACGCTCTAGAATATAATCGTAACCACCAAGTTGCGGCTGCATGTTCTCATTCACTTTAAAAACTTCGTTTTCACGCTCCAAAAGCTGAAGTCCCATATAAGCTCCACCAAGGTCGCCGGAAACGCATAAAATATCGTTTGGCTGCGCACCACTTCGCATCACTACATCACTTTTCTCCACTTCGCCAATAGCCGTAATACTCAACGTTAACCCGGTTAACGAACTGGTTGTATCGCCACCCACCAAATCAACATTATATTGCTCGCAAGCCAGGTGAATTCCTTCGTACAAATCCTCTAAAGCTTCAACCGAAAATTTGCCTGAAACAGCCATACTCACAATGATCTGTTTTGGGATGGCGTTCATGGCAAAAATATCCGACAGATTTACCACTACTGCTTTGTAGCCCAAATGTTTCAGCGGCACATACATTAAGTTAAAATGAATACCTTCAGTAAGCAAATCTGATGAAACAACCACTTGTTTTTCTTTAAAATCAAGAAGTGCTGCATCGTCGCCAACACCTTTAACAGTGCTATCGTTTTTTAGCTTTATAGCCTTCGTTAACCGATCGATTAATCCGAACTCTCCGAGCTCCGAAATATTCGTTTGTTTTCTTTCTTTATTCATTGTTAATAAAAGACTATTTAGTCTGTTTTTATATACTTTTCACCTGCAAAAGTACCTATAGTTTTATATCTTTGCAATTTATACGTGAACAGGAACAAAAAAGCGTTGTTATTTAATCGAAATTGCTGTTATTTATGGTATTAAGCTTCGGAAATTGATTAGGCAGAAATGCCAGCAAAAAGATTCCGGCACCAAAAACGAGATGAATAGCAAGCTTTAAAAAAGACGCAAATTTTTAATCATTCAAGAGAGAGAAAGAGAGTCAGAAAATGGAAGAACAAGATAAAATATTGAATGACGTAACGCAAGGCGAATACAAATACGGTTTTGTTACCGATATTGAAACTGACATTATTGACAAAGGCCTTAACGAAGACGTAATTCGTTTAATATCTGCCAAAAAGGAAGAACCGGAATTCATGTTGAATTTCAGGTTGGAAGCTTACCGAAAATGGCTGAAAATGAAAATGCCGAATTGGGCTTATTTAAAAATTCCGCCCATCGATTTTCAGGCAATAAGTTATTACGCGGCTCCTAAAAAAGGCCCTAAATATGAAAGTCTTGACGAGGTTGATCCGGAGCTGATTGATACATTTAATAAACTGGGTATTCCGCTTGAAGAGCAAAAACATTTGGCGGGAGTTGCAGTTGATGCAGTAATCGATTCGGTATCTGTTAAAACAACTTTTAAAGAGACTTTAGCTGAAAAAGGAATTATATTCTGTTCCTTCTCGGAAGCGGTAAAAGAACATCCTGATTTGGTAAAAAAATACCTGGGACAAGCCGTTCCGGTAGCCGACAATTATTTTGCGGCATTGAACTCAGCCGTGTTCAGCGATGGCTCGTTCTGTTACATTCCGAAAGGCGTTCGTTGCCCGATGGAATTATCAACTTATTTCAGGATAAACGCAGCCAACACCGGTCAGTTTGAACGTACGCTTATTGTGGCCGACGACGACAGTTACGTAAGCTACCTCGAAGGTTGTACCGCGCCAATGCGCGACGAAAATCAGTTGCACGCTGCAGTTGTTGAGATTATCACACTCGACCGTGCTGAAGTAAAATATTCAACCGTACAGAACTGGTATCCGGGCGATAAAAACGGAAAAGGCGGTATTTACAACTTCGTTACAAAACGTGGTGTATGCCGTGGCATATCGTCAAAAATTAGCTGGACGCAGGTAGAAACCGGTTCGGCAATTACCTGGAAATACCCAAGTTGTATTCTGATGGGCGACAATTCAGTTGGTGAGTTCAACTCGGTTGCAGTAACCAACAATCATCAGCAGGCCGATACCGGATCGAAAATGATCCACATCGGACGAAATACGAAATCAACGATTGTATCAAAAGGTATTTCGGCTGGTAAAAGTGAAAACTCGTACCGTGGTTTGGTAAAAGTTATGCCAAAGGCGACCAACTCGCGAAACTTCTCGCAGTGTGATTCGTTATTGTTGAACGATACTTGTGGAGCACACACTTTCCCGTATATCGAAGTTGGAAATAAATCGTCGATTGTTGAACACGAAGCAACAACTTCGAAAATTGGTGAAGACCAGATTTTTTACTGCAACCAGCGTGGTATTGATACAGAAACTGCAATTGGAATGATTGTTAACGGTTATGCCAAAGAAGTATTAAACAAACTTCCGATGGAGTTTGCCGTTGAGGCTCAAAAGCTTCTGCAAATCAGTCTTGAAGGTAGTGTAGGATAAACAAATTTTAAATAACTCAGGGCGAGAGTTGAAACTCTTTCCCGCAACAGTATACAAGTAAAGATGTTAAAGATTAAAGACTTATATGCTTCCGTTGAAGGAATGGAGATCCTGAAAGGAATCAATCTTGAAGTTAAACCCGGCGAAGTTCACGCTATTATGGGACCTAACGGTTCGGGAAAAAGTACACTTGCAAACGTACTTGCCGGAAAAGAGGATTATGAAGTTACCAATGGCGAAGTTATTTTCGAAGGAGAAGATTTATTGGAAAAGTCTCCTGAAGAGCGCGCCAAAGACGGTATCTTTTTAAGTTTCCAGTACCCGGTTGAAATTCCCGGCGTACCGATGGTAAACTTCCTGAAAACTTCAGTAAACGAACACCGGAAGCACAAAGGATTAAAAGAACTTACCGCAGGCGAATTCCTGAAACTGATGCGTGAAAAGATGGATTTGGTTGACATGCATACCAAATTAACCAACCGCATGGTAAACGAAGGATTCTCGGGTGGTGAGAAAAAGAAAAACGAGATTTTCCAGATGGCACTGCTCGAGCCGAAATTAGCAATTCTTGATGAAACAGATTCAGGACTTGATATTGACGCACTGAAAACAGTAGCCAACGGAGTTAACGCGCTAAAATCGCCTGAAAGGTCGACAATTGTGGTAACCCACTACCAGCGCCTGCTCGATTATATTGTGCCTGATTATGTACATATTCTTTACCAGGGGAAAATTGTAAAAACTGCCGGAAAAGAACTGGCTTTACAACTGGAAGAAAAAGGGTACGACTGGATTAAATCAGAAAACGGAAATTAACATGAGCGTTTTAGTTGACAAAGCAGATTTATCGCTAAAATATACCGCGCATTACAACGAAGTAAAGGATGAGCTTTTTGCCAACTCGTCCGATATTTTGAACGCTCAACGAAATAAAGCGTTTCAGAACTTTGTTTTGCAGGGTATACCTACGCGACGAAATGAAAATTATAAATACACCAACCTGAATCCGGCGTTTATGCCCGATTTTAAATTCATCCACACAAAGGAAGAAAAGAAGGCAGATCTGGGCGAGGTATTTCGTTGCGATGTTCCGCAACTGAACACCAATCTTGCACTGGTTTTTAATGGTTGGTTCTACAAAAACGAAACAGAAAAAGGAGATCTTCCGGAAGGTGTTATCCTCGACAGCCTCGACAGTATTTCGAAAGAAAGACCGGAGTTGCTGGAAAAATATGCCAGCCTGGCAAATGTTGAAGAAGACCCGATGGTAGCGCTGAATACAGCTTTTGCCAAAGATGGTTTTTTCCTTTATGTTCCGAAAAATGTAGTGGTTGAAAGTCCGATCCAGATCATTAATTTGTTGCAGGACAAAAAAGATACATTCTCTACTCAACGGAATTTTATTCTTGTTGAAGATGGTGCTAAAGTTCAGGTGTTGTTATGTGATCATACACTGAATTTGAACCAATACCTGAATAACTCGGTAACCGAAATTTTTGCCGGCAATAATGCTGAGATTGAGTTTTACACCTTGCAAAACCAGCACAACAAAGCCACAAATATCAATTCGGTATTCATCGATCAGCAGCGCGATTCACGCGTTACTTCGCACACTGCGTCGTTACACGGTGGATTGATCCGTAACAACCTGCAATTTGCGTTGAACGGAGAAAATGCCGAGGCTCACATGTTTGGAATGGCTTTTATGGACAAGAAACAACATGTCGATAATTTTACTCAGGTTATTCATGCTGCGCCGCATTGCGAAAGTAATCAGATCTATAAAAACGTGCTCGACGAAAAATCAACCGGTGCTTTCTCCGGAAGAATACACGTGGTTCGCGATGCACAAAAAACAAATGCTTTCCAGCGCAACAACAACTTGTTGCTGACCGACGAAGCAACCATGCAAACAAAACCTCAGCTGATTATTGATGCTGACGATGTAAAATGTAGTCACGGTGCAACAGTTGGTCAGATTGATGAAGAAGCATTGTTTTACCTGCGTGCCCGCGGAATTAACGAAGATCAGGCACGTTTAATGATGATGAATGCTTTTGCCCACGAGGTTGTAAAAGAGATCAAACTGGAGCCACTGCGCGACCGTATTGACGAACTGGTTAACAAACGCCTGAAAGGCGAAGTTGCCCGTTGTCACGATTGCGCTTACCAGTGCGATTGCTAAATATAGGACGACTGAGCAGGTGACTTGAAGTCACCTGCTCAGTTAATCCTTCAACAATCCAAACTCCCGCGCCAACTCTCTATTTATCAGGTCACCATTTCTTTTCCCTGAATAATCCAAAAACGACGAAAATTCCCAATCATCCAAACGGCTTACTAGCTTTTCATTTATTGGATTCTCATGAATATAATCAAACAGAACTTGAGGATATTCTTTTTCGGGATCCGCGATATTTATGATAGTTCCATACTCCGATTGAAACCAAGCCGGAGTGTTGCTATTAATGTCTGTCACACAAATTGCTTTTGTTCTGTTTTGAAATAAACTACCTGTTCTACCTTCCTGAATATTTATGGCTCGCGTATATGAACGAAGAACAACAGCAAGAGAATCATTAAGATTCCTCTTTTTGGACAGTCTTGATTCCCTATGAACAAAATCAATTTCAAGCTTCTTCACATAAACCATCAAATGGAAATGATTGGGCATTAAACACCATGCCAAAATATCGCAATGCGGCAGCAAGTGAGTTCTAATCTTTTTTAAAAAGAAGAGATAATTCTTCCGCTGAAAGAAAATACGCTGCGAATTATTACCTCTGTTATAAATATGAAATATATGATCAGGCGCAAAGTTCATAAGCAAATTAAGAATCAGATAAATAGGTATGATATAAATGTTGATTCCATTAAAATTACAAAATCTTTTGCACCTTTGCATAACATCGACTGAGCAGGTGACTTTGAGTCACCTGCTCAGTAAACAATGATTCTATGAATTACGATATCGAAAAAATCAGATCATATTTCCCCATTCTTCAGCAGAAAGTATACAATAAGCCGCTTGTTTATCTCGACACGGCTGCATCGGCGCAAAAGCCGGTCCAGGTGCTAACAAAATTGGAGCAATTGCACAACGAGTACTATGGTAACATTCACCGTGGTGCGCACTATATGGCTGATAAAGCAACAGCTGAATATGAGGAAGTACGGGATAAAGTACAGGAGTTTATTAATGCTGCTTCGCGCAAAGAAATAATTTTCACAAAAGGAACTACCGAAAGTATTAACCTAGTGGCCAGCAGTTTTAGCGAAAAATATGTTTCGGAAGGCGACGAGATCATCGTTTCGGAAATGGAGCACCACTCCAACATTGTTCCGTGGCAAATTGCAGCCGGAAGACGAAATGCTAAAATCGTAAAACTTCCGTTTAACGACACCGGGTTGCTCGAGATAGAAAAGTTGCCGGAACTGATCACTTCGAAGACAAAGTTGATTGCAGTTAATCATGTATCCAATGTATTGGGGACAATAAATCCGATTGCAGAGATTATTGAAATAGCACACAAAAACAACGTGGCTGTTCTGGTTGACGGAGCACAAGCATCGGCACACATAAAAATTGATGTGCATAAACTCGATGTTGACTTTTATGCCTTTTCTGCACACAAAGTTTACGGACCAAACGGTGTGGGTGTATTATACGGAAAAGAAAAGTGGCTGGACGAAATGCCACCATACCAGGGTGGCGGACAAATGATATCGGAAGTGTCATTCGACGGTACAACGTTCAACGAGATCCCATACAAATTTGAGGCAGGTACGCCTAACATTTCTGGGCTGGCAGCTTTTGGAGCAGCAATTGATCTGGTAAACGAAATTGGCGTTGAAAATATTGGCCATTACGAACACGAGTTACTGGAATATGCCACCGAAAAACTAAAAGCCATCTATGGTTTGAAGATTTATGGTGAAGCGCCTCAGAAATCAGGAGTGATCTGTTTTAATATCGACGGAGTTCACTCTTATGATCTGGGAATACTGATCGATAAAATGGGTATTGCCATTCGCACCGGACATCATTGTGCTCATCCAATAATGCAGCATTTTGACATATCGGCCTGTGCGCGCATTTCATTCGGAATGTACAACACAAAAGAAGAGATTGACATTTTCATGGAGGCTCTGAATAAAGCAATTATGATGCTTTGATTTCAGCGCTCAGCTAAAAAGAAAATGCCATCCGGATTGAACAAGCAATCGGATGGCATTTTTCATATTGGAAATTCCACAAAAAGTAAGCTTAATAATTTGTTTCTTTAATTTCGAAATAGGCCTGTGAGTGCTGACAAGCCGGACATAATTTCGGAGCTGCAATTCCTTCGTGAATAAAACCACAATTACGGCATTTCCACACCACTTTATCACCACGTTTAAACACTTTCCCTTCTTCAAGATTATTGTACAAGGTACGGTAGCGGTTTTCATGTGCTTCTTCAACACGGGCAATCAGTTTAAATGCCATGGCAATTTCTTTAAAACCTTCCTCTTCTGCAACCTTTGCAAATTCGGGATAAAGTTCTGTCCACTCTTCGTTTTCACCGTCGGCCGAAGCTTTCAGGTTTTCCATGGTAGTACCGATTTTTCCGGCTGGGTAAGTGGCTGTAATTTCAACCATGTTGCCTTCTAAAAATTTAAAGAAACGCTTGGCATGCTCCTTTTCGTTCATCGCTGTTTCTTCAAAAATGGCGGCTATTTGTTCCAATCCTTCTTTTTTGGCTTGTTTTGCAAAATAATCATAACGCATACGTGCCTGAGACTCACCGGCAAATGCTTTTAATAAATTCTGTTCGGTTTTTGTACCTGCTAACTTTGTCATTCTTCTCTTGATTTTTTAGTTTTTCTGTTCAAAAGTTTAAAGATAATGATTTCGACATTTGTAAACTATACAAAAAGATAGTTTTGAATTAGTCTGAATAAACGGCTTCCAGCATTGTCATAAACAAGAAATTTACGATCTTTGCTAACTCTTAAAATGATATTTATGAGCATGGAAGAAATTCAGCAGGAGATAATTGAAGAGTTTTCGATGTACGAAGACTGGATGGACAAATATGGCTACCTGATTGAATTGGGGAACGATTTGGAAGAGCTTGACGCCAAAGATAAAAACGACCAGAACATTATAAAAGGATGTCAATCGCGGGTGTGGTTGGTAGCCGAATTGAAAGATGGTAAAATATATTTCAAAGGCGAGAGTGATGCCGTTATCGTTAAAGGTTTGGTGGCACTGCTTCTACGCGTTGTTTCGGGCCGTACACCACAAGAGCTGCTTGAAACAGAGCTGCACTTTATCGACGATCTGGGCCTGAAACAACACCTGTCGCCTACCCGTTCAAACGGTCTGCTTGCCATGGTAAAACAAATTCGTTTATACGCTGTTGCTTATAGCAAGATTGCAGGATAAGGAGGGAACGAAATGGATAAAAGAATAGATTTAATTATAAATAACCTGAAAGAGGTTTACGACCCGGAAATACCGGTAAACGTATACGACCTGGGACTGATTTACAACGTAGATATTGACGAAAATAACCAGGCTAATATTTTAATGACACTTACCGCACCGGGCTGCCCGGTGGTTGATGTGTTGGTTGATGACATTACCCAGGCCGCCCAATCGGTTGATGGTGTAGAAAAAGTTGATGTAGAATTAACGTTCGAACCGCCGTGGGATAAATCGATGATGAGCGAAGAAGCCCGACTTGAACTGGGATTTTTTTAACAATAAAAAAAAGGGCTGCAATTTTGTAATTGCAGCCCTTTTTTTTATAACTCGATTCAACCGTTCTTATTCAATCTTCATCGGCTTATCTACTTTAGCCTTTAAAAGTGCAATCTCAAGCACATCCATAATGGTATTTACAAAGTGGAACTTCAATCCTTTAATGTAAGCCTCTTTTATATCCTCAAGGTTTTTCTTGTTCTGCTCCGAAAGAATGATCTCAGTAATGCCGGCGCGTTTAGCGGCAAGAATTTTCTCCTTTATACCACCAACCGGGAGTACTTTCCCGCGCAGGGTGATCTCGCCTGTCATTGCCAGGTTTTTCTTCACTTTACGCTGCGTAAATGCCGATGCCAGCGATGTTACCATGGTCACCCCAGCCGAAGGACCATCTTTAGGAATAGCTCCTTCCGGAACGTGAACGTGTACATTCCACTTTTCGAATACTTCAGGATTCAGATCCAGCTCATCAGCGTGCGATTTCAGGTATTCGTGGGCCAGCATTGCCGACTCTTTCATAACATCGCCCAGGTTTCCGGTAAGTGTTAAAGCTCCTTTACCTTTACTCAGGCTGGTTTCCACAAACAGAATCTCGCCACCAACAGCAGTCCAGGCCAAACCTGTTACCACACCGGCAAATTCGTTACCCTGGTATTTTTCTTTTGAATACTCGGTAACACCTAAATATTCGCGCACATCAGCTTTGGTCAGTTTTTTATTGTACGATTCCTCGAAAGCAATTTTCTTGGCAACACGACGAATCAGTTTTGCCAGCTTTTTATCCAGCTCACGAACACCACTTTCGCGGGTGTATCCGTCAATAATCAACTCGATAATATCTTTTGGGAAAGTAATATCTGATTTCTTTAACCCATGATTCTCCAACTGTTTTGGAATCAGGTGACGTTTCGCAATCTCTACCTTTTCTTCTAACAGGTAACCGCTTACTTCAATGAGTTCCAAACGGTCGCGCAAAGGCGGTGCAATCGTACTCAGCGAGTTGGCCGTAGCAATAAACATCACTTTCGACAAGTCGTAATCATGCTCAATGTAGTTATCATGGAACTCGCTGTTTTGCTCCGGATCAAGTACTTCCAACAGTGCTGAAGCAGGGTCGCCATGAAAATGTTTCGACACCTTATCGATCTCATCCAGGATAAACACCGGATTCGATGATTTTGACTTTTTAATATTCTGAATGATACGACCCGGCATAGCACCGATGTATGTTTTTCGGTGTCCGCGAATCTCCGACTCATCATGCAAACCACCCAAACTCATTCGTGCATATTTGCGGCCAAGGGCGCGTGCTACCGATTTTCCTAACGACGTTTTTCCAACTCCCGGAGGGCCGTACAAACAAAGGATCGGCGCTTTCATATCGTTTTTCAGTTTCAACACGGCCAGGTGCTCCAACATACGTTCTTTCACTTTCTCCAGTCCGTAGTGGTCTTCATCCAGCACTTTGTTGGCGTGTTTCAAATCGAAATTATCCTCAGTATATTCATTCCAGGGCAAATCGAGCAAAGTCTGACAAAACGTGAACTGCACCGAATATTCGCCGGCGGCCGGGTTTAATCGTCCCAGTTTTTCCACCTCGCGATGGAAAAATTCATCCACATCTTTGGTCCACTTTTTCTCTTTCGCCTTTTCTTTTAGCGCATTAATTTCCTGCTCCACGGGGTTTCCACCCAGCTCATCCTGAATGGTTTTCATTTGCTGGTTTAACATGAACTCACGCTGTTGTTTGTCCATGTCGGTTTTCACCTTTTTCTGAATATCATGCTTCAACTCCAGCATCTGCACTTCTTTCACCAAAAAGCTAATGGCTTGCACACCACGGTCTTTCAGGCTTTCAATTTCCAGCAACTTTTGTTTGTCGTCAACATTTATATCGGTGTTCGAACAAATAAAGTTGATCAGGAAAGTTGAGTTTTCGATATTCTTAACGGCAAAAGTGGCTTCGGGTGGCACATTGGCCGAGAACTGCGCAACCTTAATCGACAGGTCTTTCAGCGAACCAACAATGGCGTTAAACTCATTGTCATCTTTCGATGTAATATCGGTTAAGGGTTCAACCGATGCTTTAAAATAAGGCTCTTCGCTAACAATCTCGTTTATTCTAAAACGGCGTTTCCCCTGAATGATAACAGAAGTTGATCCGTCGGGCATTTCCAGCACCTTCATAATTTCGGCCACTGTACCAATCTCGTACAAATCGCCTGCTTCGGGTTTGTCAACCGTATAATCTTTTTGGGCCACGGTACCCAGCAATTTGCTTCCCTGATTAACATCGCGAATGAGCTTCAACGATCGCTCGCGGCCAACGGTAATTGGCAAAACCACCCCCGGAAACAAAACAGTGTTACGCAGTGGCAAAATCGGAAGAACCGATGGTACTTCCACATTCTTTAAATCCTTGTCATCGCCATCGGCAATAATTGGAAGAAAGTCTGATTCGTTATCCATCATTCCCGATCCGAACATTGTTTGAAAAGCTGTATTTTTATATTTACCCATATTTCTTATTTATTATAATGACATTCTGTCGCTAAACAGACAGAACAGGCAAAACATTGCCGGTTTTATGTGCAGGGTACAATAACGCAATTGCCATGCCATTTAAGCAGACCGCTTACATTGTCGGTTTGTTCACCTGAATTCGGGAAATAACCCGACAAAATTGCATTAATACGTTTTGGGGAACGACATTTCTGAACGTATAGAAATAAAAAAAGCATTCATCAAAACGACGAATGCTCTTCTTTATATCGGTAAGAAATATTATTTCTTTCTGTTTTCCATGTGTTTACCGTAACGGCTCATGAATTTATCAACACGACCTGCAGTATCCACAAGTTTAGTTTTACCAGTGTAAAACGGGTGCGAAGTGTTAGAAATTTCCAGTTTGTAAACAGGGTATTCAACACCGTCGATAGTCTCAGTCTCTTTTGTATCAACAGTAGAGCGGGTAATAAAAGTATGTCCGTTCGACATATCTTTGAATGCTACCAATCTGTATTCCGTTGGATGAATGTCTTTTTTCATTTTGCTTTATTTTTTTATTGAATGGTTACACTCTCTTGTGCAATCCATTCGAAAATTTATATTTCTACTCTAAATTTCGGGCTGCAAAGATATATATTGTTTGCAACTTTCCAAAAACTTATTCTATTTATTTGCTTATTAAACAAGTTGTTAAAACTACGAAATCAACGGTGCTTTTACAACCTTCTTACTCCGGTCGAACATATAGCGCATGGTATAATGCGTTTTGGCCTTTTTAGCGCCTGTTGCTTCGTAAATTGCAATAATTTTCGGGTTAAAATCACCTGCCCACGACAGCTCAACTTTGGTGTAATGTTGGTGCGATTTCTTTTTCATAATCTGCTCCTGGTGCCAGAAAATTCCGGACTCGATTCCTGCGCGCTGGTATTTTGGGTCAACCCCCATCAGGAAGATTCGGGTTCGGTTCATCACCTTTTTCTTTTTGTAATAAAAGAACTTTAAAATACCGGGCAAATTCAGTTTTCCATTTAGTTTTATCAGCAGCTGATTAATGTCCGGAATCATCACAAACATAGCAATCGGCTTATCCTCAGCGTACGCAAACCAGATCATTTCAGGATCGAGAATTGCTTTCGACTCGGTCAGAAAATCATACAGATCATCCGGATCGAGCGGTTTGTAATGCTCGTGGAACGACCAGGCTGCATCGTAGATTTCGCAAAAATCTTTTACGAACTTATCGGTTTGTTTAAAATCGAAATGTTTGAACTGATATTGTGGTTTTTTAGCCACCCAACCGGCAATTTTCCAGAAACGTTCGGGAAACGGAACGGTATAATCGAGGTGGAAACAATACTGCTCAAAATACACTTCGAAACCAAATCCGCGAAACAGCTTTTCGTAATACTTTGGATTGTAAGGCATACCAAAACCTTGCGGCATAAAACCGTCAACCAGCAAACCCCAGTTTACGTAGTTCTCGCCAAAGTTTATCGGGCCGTCCATGGCTTCCATGCCATTTTCTTTGTTCCAGTCGGCAGCTGCTTTAAAAAGTGTATTGGCTGCTTCCTCATCGTCGATGCACTCGAAAAAACCACAGCCTCCGGTTGGTTGCTCGTAAGTTTTTGCCAGGTTGAAATTTATAAATGCAGCAATCCGGCCAATCAGTTTGCCATTATCGTCAAGCAAAATCCAACGAATAGCTTTTCCGTTCCTAAAAGTTTTGTTCTTTTTCGGATCAAATATACTCTCAACCATCCCCTGCAAAGGAGCGGCCCAGTTCGGATCATTCTTATAAATTATGTGCGGTAACTGGTGGAACTGTTTTTTCGTTTTCTTGTCAACGACTTCTAGTAACTGCATTTCTCAAATTTGTCGCAATAATAGTTTAAAAAAAACAATAAGTATAAATTTTATTCAATAATCGGTGCCCTTACAAATTCTTTATCCCGGTCGAACAAATAACGCATTGTACGGTGAGTTTGAGTACGGTCGGCACCAAACGATTTAAACAGGGCATTCATCTTTGGATTAAAATCTCCAATCCAGCTCATTTCCATATCATTGTACCATTTTTTTCGTAGCATTACTTTCTTTAAATGATGGAAAATTGCCGATTCAATTCCTTTTCCCTGATAGCCCGGTACCACACCCAAAACAATAACCCGGCAACGTGTAATGGTTTTACGTTTTTTGAGATAAAGCAACTTTAAGCCCTGCCATAAACTCAGCTTGCCGGTTTTTAATTTTTGTAGAATCTGGTTCAAATCAAGTATCTGCATAAAAAAAGCAATGGGTTTTCCGTTGTGATAGGCATACCAAATAAATTCCTCATCAAGAATAATTTTAGCCCCCGATAAAAGATCTTTCAGCAACTGAAATTTAATTGGTTTATAATTATCGTGATTCCCCCATGCTTTTTCATGAATTTCGATAAAATCGCGAATAAACTTGTCCTGGTTTTTAAATGAAAAATGCTCAAACGAATAACCAGGCTTTTTCGCCACCCATTCTGCAATTTTCCAGAACCGATCGGGCAAATCGGGATTGGTAATGTCGAGCGAATAACTGTATTGTTCGTAATAGGTTTTAAAACCATAGGCGGCAAATAAATCGTTGTAGTACGGAGGGTTGTAATTCATTCCAAACGTTTGTGGCCGAAATCCGTCCTTTAGCATTCCCCAGAAAAAGAAATTCTCATCGAAATTTACCGGGCCATCCATGGCTTCCATGCTTTGTTCTTTCAACCAATCGCGAGCTGTATCAAGTAGTTTAAATGCTGCTTCTTCATCATTAATACACTCAAAAAAACCACAACAGCCGGTGGGCTGATCGTAGCCCGAAGCATAATCCTCATCGTAAAATGCGGCAATTCGACCAACTAATTTTCCATCGTTTTTTAATACCCACCGCCGGGCATCGCCTTTTTTGAAACGGCCGTTTTTTGCCGGATCAAAAGTATTTTCGATCATCAGCCGAAGCTGGGGAATCCAATTGCGATCCTTCTTATAAATTATTTCCGGGACTTTATGAAACTCGTCTACCAGGTGTTTGCCGGTAACCTGAATAACCTCCATAGCCTTTCTGGTTTATGCTTGAACAATATTCGAAAATAATACTTCGGCAGTAAAAATGAAAAAGGACTTACCCTTTTCAAACAGAATAAGTCCTCTTTTAAAATTGAGTTGAGGTGTAAACTGGTATTAGTCGCGGCTGGCAATTTTCGACAGCAGACGCAAAATCTCGAGGTACAACCAGATAAGTGTTACCATTAATCCAAAAGCCCCGTACCACTCCATGTATTTTGGAGCACCCGATTCGGCTGCCCTTTGGATAAATGCAAAATCGAGTACCAGATTTAATGCTGCAATACCTACAACAAACAGGCTAATTCCGATACTGAGTGGTGAATTGCCGTATAAAAATGACATTTCGGCACCAAACATTCCAGCAATAAAGCTGACAAAATATACCAGTGCAATACCGGCCGTAGCCGCAAAAACACCCATCATAAATTTTTGTGTTACCTTAATTATTCCCGAGCGGTACAAAAACAGCATCACCATAAAAACGGCAAGTGTCAGCATAACGGCACGCATTACAATTCCGGAATACTGCATCTCAAATATGGCTGATATTCCGCCTAGGAACAGCCCTTCGAAAATAGCATAAATTGGTGCCGAAATACCCGAACTCTTCGGGCGAAAAACAGTTACCAAAACAGTAATAAAACCGCCAATAGCGCCAACAGCCAGCCACGGCCCCACTGCCGCCAAACCGGCTTCCGGGTTTGTGGAAACAGCTTCAAAAAACTTATTCCAGGTAAATACCGCACCGGCAATTACCAACAACAACATTAATGCTGTTTTATTTACAGTTCCGTTTACAGTCATTACATCCGACTGTGCTGTATAACCTGTGTTAAAAGTTTTTTCTTTTAAAACAGGATTTGAAGATTTTGTAAGATTCATCATTTTAATTCAATTAAACGTTCAATGCCCGGTTTTTAGCTTTTACCGAGACGTGACAAAAATAACAAACAACCTGCCACGAAGTTTCAGCATGACAGCTTTGCAGTTAAAGAAAGTTAATTCCCCAAGTTGCGAGACGCGAGTTGCGAGTTGTTAGCCTCCAGTATCTAAAATCCAGCATCCAGACTATTCCTGAAACTGTTCCTGAAAATACTCACTGGTTAATTCTTCAAACAAACTCTCGCCAAGTTTCACCGCATTTTCCGATCCGCTCAACTGAAATTCTTTCGCCAGCTCTATGCATTGTTCATTCAGCATTTTCGAGCGGGTTCCCATTCCAATTACCGAACGATAGATAGGCGTGTATAATTTTTTGTCTTTTGCCAGTGTTGTCAGTTCCTCGAAAAAAGGTTCAAACATTTCGTCGATGGCTTTTTTGTCAGCTATTGCCAATCGCCCAATCAGGTGAACTCCGGTAAAACGCACCAGGTGTTTTTTGCCACGGCACCACTCCAGCGCTTTCACAAAAGCAAACTTGCTTTTCACCCATAAATTAGTTGAGGACTGTTCGGCAATCTCGATATTCTCGAAACTTTTTGTCCAGAAATCCATCTGTTCTTCGCTTACTTCCTCCGGATTATCAATTAAGGTGGCCAGAATCATCGTTTCGCGCCATTGTTTGTTCCAAAGTTTTAGCGCCAGCAAATGATCGGCTTCGTATGATTGGGCAATTTCACGCAAATCGAGCAACGACACTCCCCAATTCATTTTATACGAAATCCCGCGTTCATTCATCGCTGCCGCAACTTCTCCGCTTTGCCGAAGTCGGATCACTTTAATCAGTTGCTGAAATTTCTTTTCCGTTTCGTGGTTATCGAGAATAAAATCCATTATTGCTATTTCCCATTTTACTATTCAACGAACAAAAATATAAAAAGCACCAGTATTTCTTTGTTTTCGCGAAAAAGCTTAATCAAAGCAATTATTTTTATGATATTTACATCAAATGAGACACCTGTTTTTAGTGCATGAACTTCTCCAGTTATTTCAGAAATAGTATTCGCCGGTTTAACCAAAGTGAGTTTTATAAAAACATTGCTTCGCTGTTTACCGGAATGGTGCTGGCACGTGCGGTTCCCTTTGTTTTTGCGCTGGCGATTGCACGGCTGTATGCACCCGAACAGTTTGGCGATTTTGTACTTTACCTCACCATTGCTTCGGTACTTTCTATCATATCCACCGGCAAATACGAAAAGGCAATTATACTGGTTGAAACATCAGCGGAACGCAAGCTTATCGGGAGTTTTGCACAGAAAATTAATGCCGCCGTTAACTTAACTGCGCTGGTAATAGTTGGCCTAATCATCCTGGTTTGGCAACCCGAGACAAGCCAAAAACTGCATATCCTACTTGTTCCGTTTTATGCCTATTTTTTTAGCGCCATTCAATTGATCCGGAATATTTATATCAGCAAAAAACAGTTTAACCGACTCTCGGTTTTAGAAATTACGAGAGCAATTTTAACCGGTGTTTTGCAATGCGCATTTTTTCTGTTTCCGGCAACAGGATTGTTTTTAGGTGCCGTTGTCGCTCAACTTTTTACATTTTTCATTTTCTCATTTCGGGTTGATGAAGCAAGTTTGTTCCGCCTCGGGAAATTTAAGTCGGAAGAAAAAGCACTGGCGCAGCGTTACATTAAATTTCCAAAGTTCTCGATCGTTTCGGAAGTAATGAATTTTGTAAGCAGCCAGCTGCCGGTCTTTCTTTTTAAACCATTTTTTGGCGACAAAATGCTGGGACTGTATTCTTTTTCGCACCGATACATCAGCGTGCCGGTTCAGCTGTTAAGCATTTCCATTTCCAGTGTTTATATACAGAACGCCAAAACGCTGGAGCAAACACCGGCCAAATTAAAAGAACTTACCTACTCACTCTTCCGAAAACAAGTGTTGCTCGGCATCATTCCATTTGCAGTACTTGGTTTTTGGGGGCAACAAATCTTCTCCATTTTATTTGGAGACGAATGGGCATTTTCCGGTTACCTGGCCCAGTTTATTGCACCCTGGCTTTATTTTGTAATGCTGGGTTCGCCACTTTCGGCCATCCTGATCGTTAAGGAAAAACAAAACGTATCGATGTGGTACAACATATTTTTACTGATTGCCCGGATTGCCAGTTTACTAGTTGGGGGATTAATTCTTAAAGATGTTGTGTCCACCGTGATTTTGTATAGTTTGTCGGGCGTGATATTTTTTGCATTTCTAACGATTTACTCCTTGCTTTTGGCAGGCGTAAATTTGAAACAAGCGGGAATCTACTTTTTTAAAATGGTACTTTTGATTATTCCAATTGCACTGCTTAAAATTTGGTTGTAAGAATGTTGTATCTCAAAAAATATAATTGGTCGACTGAAAAAAATGTCAGTGTTTCCGGCTTTGCCTGGCTGGGAGAAGATTATTTCTGCGGACAGGATTTTGTAGCGCAGATACAAAAACTTACTTCTGATTTAGGGCAATTTAAAGATTTTGTTTCCCGATTGAACGGACAATTCTCCATCGTTGTAAACAATGAAGAAGAAACATGGGCTAAGTGTTGCCACACCTGGAGTTTTCCGCTTTTCTATAAAATCGACAACGGTAATTTTTCCATCAGCGACCAACCTGAACAGCTGCAACGAACAGATGAAGACAAAGAAATTGATGCTTTTGCCTCCTCCTATTTTTTACAATTTGGCGTAACACCTTTTCAGCAAACGTTAAAAGCAACTATCGCACAAATTCAACCGGGTGAGATTGTCTGCTTCAAAAATAAATCAGGAAATGTAACTTCTGATTTTGTATTTCAACTTCAGCATAAACCAAATGCAGAACAAACTCCCCAGGATGTTGAAACACATTTCCGCAACGTTTTTAAAAAGTACTTCAAACAAATAAAAAATAAACAGATATTATTGCCGCTTACCCGGGGCTACGACTCGCGTTTACTGGCTTGCCTGTTAGCAGAATTCGGTCATAAAAATGTGCTGTGTGCCACATGGGGAAGAAAAAATAATACGGAGAAACAAACCGCCCAAAAAGTGGCCAAAAAACTGGGATTTCAATACCAATTTATTGAGTATAATGAGGAGCTGATCGATAATTTTAAAAGCGACCCGACATTTACCGACTATGCAAACTATTCCGGTCACTGGTCATCGATGCCGTATTTGCAGGATTATTTTGCAGTAAAATTGCTTAAAGAAAAGAAACTCATCAACGAAAAAGCAGTTGCACTTCCCGGTCATCCCGGCGATTTTTTAAGAGGGGCACATCTTAATAGTTCAATTCTTGATCTTAAAGCATCAGAGTTGGGAGCAACGCTTATAAAAACACTGGGAACTTCACTGCCGGCGAAACCTGATTTTAGAGCTGCATTGCAAAAATACCTCGAAGAAAATCGTTTCATACAGAAAAGTCTTACACCGGCTGAAGCATACGAAATCTGGGATTTACAAGAGCGGCAATGTAAATTTATCAGCAACTCGAACCAGGTTTATGCCTATTTCGGAGTTAATGTTTTAATGCCGCTTTTCGATAAACAAAGTCTTCAGTTTTTTGCCGGAATTGATGCCCGAAACAAAAACAGAGAACACCTTTACAACAAAACGCTCGAAGATTATTTTTTCAAAAAACACGGGGTTGATTTTGATTTGAAACAAATCTCAGATCAGAAAGACTCAAAATTTCAAAACCTAAAAACCCGGCTTATAAAAGCAGCTCCTCATCACTTAAAAACCTTGTACTACCCCATGAAAGACGGAATATTTTACCGCGAAATAACCGACCAACTGCGGCGAGATATAACAATGAAACATCCGCTAAAACCCCATTCGTTTAATGCCTACATAGTTCAGTGGTATTTGCATTTTCTGGCTTCTCAAGCCAAATAACAAATCCGTTCATCCCAAATTTGGTTATATTTGTTAAAAACGAACAAAAATGATTCAACTTAAAGGCTGGACACGCAATACGCTATTTATTGTCGGACTTCTTTTCATCATTTTTCTGTTGTGGTATTTTAGTGCCATCGTCACCTACATTCTTATTTCGGTGGTGCTGTCGTTTGTTGGCCGCCCGCTAACCCGCTGGCTAACAAAAATTAAATACAAACGTTTCAAAATTCCCAAAGGGCTGGCCGCTTTTGCAACCCTGGTAAGTTTATGGATTGTTTTTATTTCCTTTTTCAGATTCATTATCCCGCTCTTGCTAAGCGAGGTTGAAACCCTGTCGCAAATTGACTTTACGCTCGTTCTCGACTCCATTGAAGAACCCTTACTGAACCTGATGCACTTTTTCAGTAAGGACACCGTGAGTATCGAATCGAAGAATTTTATGGATATTGTAACAGAAAGTTTGGGAGCTGAAATCGATTTTTCACAAGTATCGAATTGGTTTGGGCTGGTTGCCGGAACCATTGGAGAATTGCTGATCGGTTTCTTTTCTGTTTCGTTTATCACCTTTTTCTTTTTGAAAGAAGAAACCATGTTTAGCACCTTCATTATATTGTTGGTTCCTACTCATTTAGAAGAAAAAGTAGCCCACATACTCAATTCTATTTCTTACCTGTTACGTCGGTATTTTATTGGCTTACTTTTAGAAGTTTTTATGGTAATGCTGCTCGATACCATTGGCCTTACCATCGTTGGAATGGAATTCAACCATGCGGTTGTAATTGGGTTGTTTTGCGGGATGTTTAACGTTATTCCGTACCTGGGTCCTTGGATGGGGGCAGCACTTGGTTTGCTCATCGGGGCTGCTTTACATATTAATCTCGATTTTATGAATGAAGTTTTGCCAACTTTAGGCTGGATGACAGTGGTTTTTCTTTCGGTTCAGGTAATCGACAATGTTCTTTTTCAGCCACTTATTTATTCCAGCAGCGTAAAAGCACACCCTCTCGAAATTTTTCTGGTAATTATAGCTGCCGGAAGTATGGCCGGAATTATCGGAATGATCCTGGCTATTCCGGTATACACCATTATTAGGGTAATTGCTGCTGAATTTTTCGAGAACATGAAACTGGTGAAAAAGCTTACCGAACACCTCGAAAAAGAGAAAAATTAAAACTAAAAACCCGTAACCAATCGATATTAAAAATCGAAACATCATTTCCCATAAATGTAACCAATCATATTTTTCAAACATTCTCAGCTATTTAACGTAAAAAATTTAATTCTTTCAGAACCTTAAGGTCTTTTTATTGTTAATAGGATAAGTCTGGATAAAAAGGCCTTTAATTTAATACTAAACTTAACAGAATGAGAGAACACTTCTTTTGGGGAGGTTTCATGAAAAAAACGCAAATTTTCATATCCCTGTTCGCATTTGTTACCTGTATTTTGCTTTCAACTAATCTGTATGCCGATTCATCCGAATCTGTTGTAACCGAAGGACATTCGCACGAAGATGTAAAACGTGGAGAACGTTTCTTCAAAGGATTATTACCCTTCGATCGGGAGTATTCGTCATGTGTTTCCTGTCACAATCTAAACCGGGTTGACACACTCAACTGGAATCCTTCGGCAATGGATATTGCAATTAAATATGTTGACAAGGATTTTGAATCG
This sequence comes from Draconibacterium mangrovi, assembly GCF_010586825.1. GTDB lineage: Bacteria > Bacteroidota > Bacteroidia > Bacteroidales > Prolixibacteraceae > Draconibacterium > Draconibacterium mangrovi. The sequence goes on from NZ_JAAAGB010000010.1 coordinate 75,058, forward strand.
TTTCAAGCCTCGGTATTGAATCCAGTAGGTGTAAAAATGGAAGCTTCGCATGTTAATTTCGATATTTCGGAAGAAGATCTAAAAACAGTAAAAATTTATTTAGACAATTTGGCACACACCGGAGTTCCTCCGGCAAAACCAACGCATTACAATCTTATTCTATTTCTGTTTTTAGGTTTATTAATTACCTGGGCAGTTGTTGAACTGATTTTTATCCGAAAAATTAAACTGAAATTCATTCCTTTAATAATATTGCTTGGCGCTTTTGGCTGGCAGGTAAAAATGATTGTTACCGATGCCATTAAATTAGGCCGCCAGGAAAATTATGCGCCCGATCAACCCATAAAATTCTCGCATAAAGTACACGCCGGCGAAAACGGCATTGATTGTATGTATTGCCACACAACGGCAGAACAAAGTAAATCGGCAGGAATACCGGCAACCAACCTTTGTATGAATTGCCATATTCTGATTCGAGAAGGAACAAACAGCGGCAAGTTTGAAATTGCCAAAGTAGTGGATGCCGCAGAAAACGGGCACTCAATTGAGTGGAAACGAATTCATAACCTGCCCGACCATGTTTATTTCAGCCATGCCGTGCACGTTGGTTCAGGCAAACTCGACTGTATGCAATGCCACGGTCCGGTTGAGGAAATGGATATAATGGAACAACACAGCGACCTATCGATGGGCTGGTGCGTTAACTGCCACCGCGATACCGAAGTTGACTTTGGCAATAATGGCTATTACGAACATTACGTGAAGTTGCACGAAGAAATGAAATCGGGAGCGATCGACTCGGTAAAAGCAGCTAACATTGGCGCCAATGATTGTATGCGCTGCCACTATTAATCATTCAAGTTTAAAGCAGAATCAAACAAACTATGACAAAATATTGGAGAAGTTTAGACGAGTTGAATAATCCGGTTGAGTTTAAACAAAACGAAATTAAACTGGAACTGGATGCCAAGCGTGCTGTAATGAAAAAGGCGTCAGGCTCATCAAGACGCGATTTTCTTAAGACTTTTGGATTTAGCGTTGCAGCGGCAGCAGTTGTTGCCAGTTGTAAAAAGCCGGTAGACAAGGCGATTCCTTACCTGGTAAAACCTGAAGAAGTAACACCTGGAATGGCTAATTATTACGCCTCTAGCTATTTTGAAGCCAACGAATATTGTAGCGTTTTAGTGAAAGTGCGCGACGGACGCCCCATAAAAATTGAGGGTAACGACCTGTCGTCAGTTTCGCAAAAAGGTACTTCGGCACGTGTGCAGGCGTCGGTTTTGGATTTATATGACGACGCCCGTTTTAAAACACCATTAAAAAGAGGCGAAGCAACCAACTGGGAAGAAGTAGATAGCTATATCACAAAAAAGTTAGAGCAACTAAATAATGATAATAAAAAAGTTGTTCTACTCACGTCGAGCATAATTTCGCCAACAACAATAAAAGTAATTGCGAGCTTTCAGGAAAAATATCCGAATGTTGAGTGGGTAAAATACGATGCCGTTTCGGCAAGTGGAATATTGGAAGCCAACCAACAAAGTTTTGGAGCAGCACTCGTTCCTGACTACCGATTTGAACGTGCAAAAGTAATTGCCAGTTTTGACGCCGATTTTCTTGGTACCTGGCTTTCTTCAACCGAATACACAAAAGGTTATGCAGCCGGAAGAAAAGTGCTGGACAAAGGCGATGAAATGAGTCGTCATTATCAGTTCGAGTCGGGAATGACATTGACCGGATCGAATGCTGATGTTCGTGTACCGATAAAACCTTCGGAAGAAAAGACAATATTAACAGCGCTGTATTATCAATTATTGCAGGCAAAAGGCTTTATGACCATCGCAGCACCGGGCAGTCCGGTTGATGTAAAAGGATTGGCTGAGGACCTGCTGGCAAACGAAGGAAAATCTCTGGTAATTTCGGGAAGTAACGATGTAAATATCCAATTGATTGTAAATGCCATTAATAATCTTTTGGGAAATTATGGTTCAATCATTCTATTTGACAGACCATTAAATACACATCAGGCGATAGATGCCGATTTTGAAAAGGTAATCAGCGGATTAAAAAATAAAGAAATTGCAGGCATGCTTTGCTGGGGAGTAAACCCGGTTTACAATCATCCAAAAGGAAAAGAGATAAAAGCACTAATCTCAGGTGCGGAACTCTCGGTTTCGTTTTCCGACAGAAAAGATGAAACAACTGCCGCCTGCCATTGGGTGTGCCCTGCACCACATTACCTTGAAGCATGGAACGATGCCGAGCCGAAAAAAGGACTTTTCAGCTTGTCGCAACCTACTATTTCAAAACTCTTTGACAGCCGACAGATTCAGGAAACGCTGTTAAAATGGACCGGCAAAGAGCAGCCTAACTATTACGAAATTTTAAAAGCAAACTGGGAAGAGAATTTTTCCAGTTTACAATCAAAATATTCCGATTCCCGGTTATTCTGGAACGATACCTTGCAAAAAGGTGTTTTCGAAACAGAGCTAACTGCTGAAACACCTTTGTATAGCGAAATTGGATTAGAAAATGCTTTACAACTTGGCGGTGAGCTATCTCAGGGCTGGGAAGTTGTTTTCTACCAGAGTATGGCTTTGAAGGACGGAAGTGCTGCGAACAATCCGTGGTTACAGGAATTGCCCGATCCCGTTGCAAAGATCAGCTGGGATAACTTTGCCGCAGTTCCGGTAAAATGGGCCGAAGAAAATGGAGTTCAGAATGAATCGGTAATCACCATAAACGGAATTGAAATGCCCGTTTTTGTGCAGCCCGGACAAGCACCCGATACCATTTCAGTGGCTTTGGGTTACGGCCGCGAAGTTGCCGGAAAAGTTGGCGACGGTGTTGGTAAAAATATGTATGCACTGACATCGATACAAAACAATGCTAAACAGCTTTGGATTAGTGGTGCTGATGTGCAGACCACAACAAAAACTTTCGAACTGGCGCTGTCGCAAACGCACCATTCGATGGAAGGCCGTCCAATTGTTCGTGAAACCAATTTCGATAAATGGCAACTCGATCCGGCTTCGGGTAATGAAATTCGTCAGGAACATCTGGAACATCACGTTTCGATGTATCCCGAGCAGGAATTTAAAGGTCATCATTGGGCGATGGCAGTCGATCTGGGAAGTTGTGTGGGATGTGGAAACTGTTCCATCTCTTGCCAGGCTGAAAACAACGTGCAGGTAATCGGTAAAGAACAGGTTCGCAACCGCCGGATCATGCACTGGATTCGTGTTGACCGCTATTTCTCAAACGATGCAGAAAATCCGGATGTATATCATCAGCCGGTAATGTGTCAGCATTGCGACAATGCACCGTGTGAAAATGTTTGTCCGGTTTCGGCAACTCCACACAGCGAGGAAGGCTTAAACCAAATGGCCTACAACCGCTGCGTGGGAACAAAATATTGTGTGAACAACTGCCCGTACAAAGTGCGTCGTTTTAACTGGTTTCAGTATGTGCAAAATCCGGAATTCGATTACGCATCAAACAGCGATTTGGGACGTATGGTTCTTAATCCTGATGTTACCGTTCGCTCTAGAGGAGTGGTAGAAAAATGCTCGTTCTGTGTACAACGCATTCAGGAGAAAAAAGCGGAGGCAAAAGTTGCCGGCAGAATGCTAAAAGACGGCGAAGTACAACCGGCCTGTGTTCAATCTTGTCCGGCCGACGCACTGGTTTTTGGCGATCTGAACGATGAGAACAGCAAAATAAACAAGTTGTTTAAGAACGAGCGCAATTACCATTTACTGGAAGAGTTGCACACCCTGCCATCGGTAGGATATTTAACTAAAGTAAGAAACAAAAAAGCATAAACGCCTATGTATAATTCAGCCGTAAGGGGAAAGCTAATTGATGGCGAAAAGTCGTTCAGCCAGATCTCGAAGGAGATATTAGCACCCATCCACGCCAAAACGCCGCTGTGGTGGTATGCAGCCATGATGGTGAGTTTGGGCATGTTCGGATTTGGTTTGTATTGCAAATACATCACCGTTTCAACCGGAATTGGTACCTGGGGAGTAAACAACTCGGTAGCCTGGGGTTGGGCCATCATCAACTTTGTTTGGTGGATCGGAATCGGACATGCCGGAACAGCATTTTCCATTTTCCTGCTCATTTTACGGCAAAAATGGAGAACTGCCATTAACCGTGCAGCAGAAGCGATGACCGTTGTTGCCGTTTTCTGTGCAAGCCTTTTCCCGCTGTTACACATGGGGCGTCCGTGGTTGTTTTTCTTCATTTTCCCGTATCCGAATACGCGTGGTCCGCTTTGGGTGAATTTTAACTCACCGCTTTTCTGGGACTTTGTGGCCATTTCAGCTTACCTGCTTATTTCAGCAAGTTTCTGGTATTTCGGTATGGTACCTGATTTTGCAACGATCCGCGACACGGCAAAATCGAAAATTAAAAAAGCTGTTTACGGATTTTTTGCCTTCGGCTGGACAGGATCGAGCCGCGAGTGGCTGCGTTTTGAAGGCCTGAGTTTTGTACTTGGAGGAATTGCTGCTGTATTAGTTGTTTCGGTGCACTCGATTGTATCTACTGACTTTGCTGTTTCGGTTCAAGCCGGATGGCACACCACCATCTTCCCGCCATACTTTGTAATCGGAGCAATTTTCTCGGGATTTGCCATGGTGCTCACCCTTGTTATTACGATGCGTGGCTTATACAATATGAATGATTTTATTACCGACCGACACGTTGATGCGGTTTGCCGAATCCTGATATTTATTTCGCTGATTATGGGAACTGCCTATATGACCGAGATCTTTATTGCCTGGTATTCGGCTTCGGAATATGAGACTTATATGTTCTTTAAAAACCGTTTGTTTGGTGATTATGCGTTCCAGTTTTGGGCTATGTTTACGGCCAACGCTGTGATTCCGCAGTTGTTCTGGTTTAAAGCGGTGCGCAAACGCATGTGGATCGTATTCATCATTTCCATCATCATCAATATCGGTATGTGGTTCGAGCGCTTTAATATTGTGGTTACCACGCTTAGTCGCGATTACCTGCCGGCTGCTTGGGCCAACTACTCGCCCACCTATGTTGAAATAGGATTCTTTGTCGGTACACTCGGAATGTTTTTGGCCGGAGTACTGTTGTTCTTCCGCTACATTCCAATGATTGCCATCTCTGAATTAAAAAGTGTGGCAAAATTCGACAAACCAAATAACGGACAACTAAAAGCAAAAAGTCATGAGTAAAAAATATATCCTTGGCGTTTTTGACGACGAAGCAACTTTAGTTGATGCCTTTGAAAAACTAAAAGACAAAGGAGTAATGCCGGTTGAGGTTTACACGCCCTACCCGGTACACGAAATACTGGAAGGAATGCCCATAAAAACACGCATTACACATGCAGCATTCTTTTACGGATTGTTTGCAGCACTGGGTATCCTCGGATTCCTGACTTATGCAGCGGTAATCGACTGGCCCTTACGTTACGGAGGAAAACCGTTTAATGCCTTCCCGTCGTTTATTGTGGTAACTATTGTGGCAACTATCCTCTCAATAACCTTGCTTACGCTCTTTACCTTTTCGGCGCGGGCGAAAGTGTTTCCCGGCAAAAAAGCTGAGATCTTTCACGAGCGGGCCACCGACGATAAATTCGTTATGGTCTTCGACGAAGACGGTATTGCAAACGACAGCGAGTCGTTAAAAGCAATTCTAACTGAACATGGTAAAATTGAATAATTATGAACTCGATAAAATCCATTAGAAAATATTTTGCACCGTCCTTTAGGGCGGTGAACAAGCATGGACAGCAGCTTATTGGAACTTTGAAAATTGTTATTTTACAAGTTAACAATTTTCAAAGTTTCAATACCAAGAAGCCAAGCACTGTCCACACCGCCCTAAAGGACGGTGCAAAATTTGCCTTTTTACTTTTAACTTTTGCCTTGATTTCATCCTGTGATTACAACCGCCGAACAACAGGCTGGCAGTATTTCGATGATATGGTTACCTCGCCGGCTTACGAGAGCTACACGCCCAACCCGAATTTTGCCGACGGAAAAACCATGCAACCGCCTGTTCCGGGAACAATCCCTCGTGGAACGGTTCCTTATGCTTATCAAAAAACCGATGAAGACCGGGCACTGGCAGCAGCCACACTGGTAAACGAGTTAGAACCAAGCAAAGAGAACCTGCAACGCGGCGAAAAAATGTATGGTATTTACTGTATGCAATGCCATGGCGAAAAAGGCGACGGACAAGGCTCGTTGTATGTAAGCAAAAAGTACACCTACCCACCGGCCAGTTTGTTGAGCGATAAAATGATGGCCAGCCCTGAAGGAGATATTTACCATGTGATTACAGTAGGCTTTGGAATTATGGGCGAGCACGGTTCGATGATTAAACCAGACGACCGCTGGAAAATTTCGATGTACGTAAAAGAGGTATTACAGAATTGAAGAGTTTAAAATGAGAAATACTATACCATACCCCATTGGCTGTAGCCATTTCCCCTCACGAGGGGAAACATCTTTGAAGCAGGACAGAGCGTAACATGTTTCGCACCGGCTCAATTAAAAACATGCTCCCCTTTTGAGGGGAGCTCCCGACAGGGAGAGGGGTAAACTAGTAACAGATTGAAAAGAACAAAAAGAAACAGATATGGAAGACCGATTAACACTTTCCAATAAGTTTAAAATTCTCACCTACGCATTAATGGGTGTTGGTGTAGTTTCGTTTGCACTGGGTTTTGTTTTTGATGCCGAGCGCACCTGGGCAAACTACCTTTTAAACAACTACTATTTTGTGTCGCTGGCCATTGGTGCTGCCTTTTTTGCCGCCATCCAGTACATTACACAATCTGGCTGGTCGGCCATGTTTAAACGCGTGCCCGAAGCAATGGTAGCTTATCTTCCCTTTGCAGCGGTGTTCTTCCTGATTCTGTATTTTGGAATGCATTCGGTTTTTGAGTGGACCCACCACGAGGTTGTTTCGCACGATCATATTTTGCAGCACAAATCGCCATATTTGAATGTGCCGTTCTTTTTTGCACGCGTTGTTGTATTTTTTGCTGCGTGGATTATCCTGTCGAAAGTATTGCGCAAATTATCGCTAAAAGAAGATGAAGTTGGCGGCATGTATTATTTCCAAAAATCGGAGCTCTATTCCAAGATTTTCATTTTTGTGCTCGCGTTTACATTCAGCCTGTTTTCGGTTGATATGCTAATGTCGCTCGAACCACACTGGTTCAGCACCATGTTTGCCGGAAAAAGTTTTATGGCCGGAGTTCTGCACGCCTCATCTATAATTGCACTGATTGTAATTATACTGTCGAAACAAGGTAAATTCTCGCTACTCAACCACAGTCACCTGCACGATTTTACCCGCTATATTTTTATGTCGAGTATTGTTTGGGGTTACTTTAATTTTGCCGAATTCATGCTCATCTGGTACGGAAATATCCCGGAAGAAACATCGTATTTTGTGCACCGATGGCATGGCGTTTACAAAATCCTGTTCTTTGCCAATATCATTATCAACTGGGCAATCCCGTTTTTGGTGCTGATGCCACGCAAAAGCTCAAGGAGCAAATTGTTTATGATCCCGGTTATTCTGCTTCTGATTATCGGACAATACACCGAACTTTACTATATCATCTGGCCGGCAACGGTTCACGAAGTTAAGTTTGGCTTGCTCGAGATCGGTACTTTCCTGGGTTATGCCGGATTATTTTCGTGGGTAGTTGGCACAACACTTACCAAAGCCAGTTTGGTTCCGAAAAATCATCCTTATATGGAAGAAAGTATTCAGCACCATTTCTAAAATGCCTGTATCGCGCGTAGCTTAAGGCCTCCCTCAAATTACCGCTGCCCAATCCAAGGCCTTTTCCTTTGGTTTAAGGAAGAATTCTGCCCAATAACTGAGGCCGGAATATAATACTGTTAGCAATTCTGACCTTATAACAACAACTTTAAGAGATAAAGAAATCGAATTTGACCTTATATATCGGTTTCCTTTTGTATTCTGTGTGTGCGAATAAGTTATGCATTGTTTTCCAAATGCCCTTGTGCACGCCAAATGCTTTTGGAATTCATTTCCTGGTTTATTTCGATACATGAAATATATTTTGAATAATATGCATAAGCTTTTCTTACAATTGAAATAGGCTTCGCTAACACAAAACACGGTCTGTAAAACAGTAAATAAAGGAAAAGCTGTAAATAATTAGGTCACTTTAACTTAGCGATCGGTTGTAAATGCGTCATAAAAGGTCAGATTACAACATTAATACACCGCAAAAGAGAAACAACAGGGCAGTAAGGTGGGAAAAACATGCAGAAACAAGATCGGCAGGCGATAATCAGCAGAATAAGCGTTCCAGGAAACGATCACATTTAGAAATCGTCGTTTTGCCTATAAAAATCCCCCAGTCCCAAAATATTAACTTGGAATAATTGAGTTTATGTTTACTTTTAAAACATAAAACCAATAATTATTCCCATGTTATTAAACTCAATTCTCCCTAATTGGTCGGAAATCAGCGTATTCGAACAGGCTTTCTGGATCATCGCCATTCCGGCTACCGTTTTTTTTCTGCTGCTATTAGTTTTAACCATCTTCGGCGGAGATGCCGATGCAGACGTTGATGTTGATACGGATGTTGACGGTGACATAGCTGGCGATTCAATTCCATTCCAATTTATTTCATTAAAAAACATTGTTGCTTTTTTTACTGTATTCGGCTGGTCGGGCATTGGCTTTATCAGTATGGGCTTACCCCCCGGACAGGTTATTCTTTTCTCAACCTTATGTGGCCTTACAATGATGTTCCTAATGGCCTCACTGTTCTATTTTATGTCGAAACTGGCTGAAAACGGAACACTGCGTATGGGAAATGCCATCGGCAAATTAGGTGAAGTCTACCTGGTAATTCCGGCCAAACGAGGAGGAATGGGAAAAGTGCAACTGAATGTTCAGGGATCGATGCGTACACTCGATGCCATTACCGATGATGAAGAAACTATTCCTACTTCTTCAATAGTTCAGATACTAAATGTAATTGATGATCATATTCTCCTTGTTCAAAAACAAGGCAATTAATAACCCTTTTAATTAAATTTTATGAACGATTATTTTGTTATTCTTCTAAGCATTGCTGCTCTTTTTGTATTCATCATCATCGTAGCAATGATGCGGCGTTACAAACGCTGTCCTTCCGACCGTATTTTGGTTGTTTATGGTAAAGTTGGCAAAGGAGCAAACAGCGAAAGCCGCTCTGCCAAGTGTATTCACGGTGGTGCAGCCTTTATCTGGCCGATTATTCACTCTTATGCCTTTTTGGATTTAACACCAATTTCTATTGAAATCAATCTTAAAAATGCGCTAAGTAAACAAAACATCCGTGTTGATGTGCCCTCGCGTTTTACAGTAGGTATTTCTACCGAACCAAACATTATGAACAATGCCGCTGAACGACTGCTCGGACTTACGCAGGAGTCAATCAGCAACCTGGCAAAGGACATTATTTTTGGTCAGTTGCGTTTGGTTGTTGCCACAATGGATATTGAGGAAATAAACAGCAACCGCGACAAATTTCTTGCAGCTGTGTCATCGAATGTTGAGGCAGAACTCAAGAAAATTGGGTTGAAACTGATCAACGTGAATGTTACCGACATCAACGATGAATCAGGATATATTGAAGCTCTTGGTAAAGAAGCGGCAGCAAAAGCGATCAACGATGCTAAAAAGAGCGTAGCCGAGAAAAACCGCGATGGAGAGATCGGTCAGGCAGAAGCTCTGCAAGACCAGCGTGTACAAGTTGCAAGTGCTGATGCAACGGCTGTTGAAGGAGAAAACATTGCAAAAGTTACTATTGCAAATTCAGATGCCGACAGACGAGAAAAAGAAGCTGAGGCAAACCGACGGGCCGTAGCTGCCGAAAAGGTAACTGATGCAAAAGCATTGGAAGAAGCCTATGCAGCCGAAAAACTGGCAGAACAAGTTCGTGCCGAAAGGGACAAAGCTACCCAAATTGCCAACATTGTAATTCCTGCCGAGATTGATAAAGAAAAAGTTCAGATAGAAGCAGAAGCAGTGGCTGAACAAACGCGCAGAATTGCAAAAGGTGAAGCCGATGCCATTTATATGAAGATGGCTGCTGAAGGTAAAGGTATCTTTGAAATCCTGAGCAAACAAGCCGAAGGTTTCGAACAACTGGTGAAAGCCGCCGGCAACGATGCACAAAAAGCAGTACTAATGATGATTGCTGACAAATTACCGGAACTGGTTGCAACGCAGGTTGAAGCCATTAAGAACATTAAAATTGACAAAGTTACTGTTTGGGAAACCGGAAACGGAAAAGACGGAAAAACATCAACGGCTAACTTTATGCAAGGAATGCTGGGTTCCATACCTCCTCTCGACGATATTTTTAAATCGGCAGGCATGGAACTTCCCAACTATCTAAAAGGTGATACTAAACCTGAGGAACCTGTTACCGAGGAATCTGAAGTTTCAGCAAACAATGACGCTGATTTTGACGAACCGGAAGTAATCGACCCTGAAAAATAGACATTCATGTAAAGAATAGTTTGATTCACCGGTTTTCTTTGGGAAACCGGTTTTTTTATGCCTTTATTTATTTTTTAAAACCAAACCCGTAATTTGCAAGGGTTAAATCTTACTATTCAATAAAAACAATATGGAATTATTCGAAGCGCGCAATGTAAACAAGGTTTTTGCCAGCACTCAGGCATTAACCGATGTTAGCATTTCGGTGAAAGAACAAAGTATTTTTGGTTTGCTTGGCCCCAATGGCGCGGGCAAAACCACTCTCATCCGCATTATTAACCAGATTACCGCCCCCGACAGCGGTGAGATATTTCTGAACGGAAGAAAGATGAACAGGACAGATATCTCCCACATTGGCTACCTGCCTGAGGAACGCGGACTGTACAAAAAAATGAAGATTGGCGAGCAGGCAATTTACCTGGCTCAGCTAAAAGGCATGTCGTATCGTGATGCATCGAACAACCTGAAAAAGTGGTTCGAGAAATTTGATATCATGCCCTGGTGGAACAAAAAAGTGGAAGAGCTTTCGAAAGGAATGCAGCAAAAAGTGCAGTTTATCACCACCGTTGTTCATCAGCCCAAACTGTTGATTTTTGATGAGCCTTTTAGCGGTTTCGACCCGATAAATGCCAATCTGCTGAAAAAGGAAATTCTGAACCTGAAAGCAGAAGGTGCCACCATAATCTTTTCCACACACAACATGGGTTCGGTTGAAGAACTGTGCGATCACATTGCGCTGATCAATAAATCGAAAAAGATTGAAGACGGGCCAACCGACGAAATCCGAATGAAATACAAAACCAACATTTTCGACATAAAATACCGGGGCGAGTTCCGAGAAATCGATTTGGCTTTGGGCAACGATTACAAAATCATCAGTCACGATGAGTCGGATAAGGCAAACACCTTGAAAGTGCAATACATGAACGGAAAATCAAATAACGAATTGTTGTCGTCCATTATGCCGGCAGCCGAAATTCTGGCATTTGAAGAGCTTATTCCGAGTATGAACGATGTTTTTATTAAAGCCGTTGAAGAGTCGAACAAAAACTAAACAAACCGTCATGAACAACACATTGCTAATATTAAAACAAGAATACCTTAAACGGGTAAAAAAGAAATCGTTCATCATATTAACCATCCTGATGCCGTTTTTAATTGCCGGCGTTTACGGACTGGTCATCTATTTCTCGATAAAAGACGATACGGAAGAACGCACCATCGCGGTATACGATGCCACCAATTTATTTCTTGGCGAATTCAGCGAGGAAGGCACAACGAACTACCATTTTATTCCGAAAAATGAATATGAAACATTAAAAACCAATCTGAAAGGCAGTGGTTATTACGGCCTTCTGTTTATTCCATCAGATATTTATTCGAATAACCAGGCGCAACTTTTCTCCGAGAAACAGTTGCCGTTTGAATTGACTGAACAAATTGAGCGCAAACTCAGCCGTTTTATCGAAAATGATAAACGCCAAAAAGTAATCGAGGAATCGGGCATCCCCGATCTGGAAGAACGCCTGAGCAAAACACGAACCAGTGTAAACCTGAGCACGCTTAAGGTATCGCAATCGGGCGAAACCAAAAAAAGCTCATCAGTAGTGGCTTTTATTGCCAGTTATGCCATGGGGCTGCTCATTTATTTCTTTGTGTTTATGTACGGCGCCATGGTTATGCGCAGTGTAATGGAAGAAAAGAAAAGCCGTATTATAGAGGTGATCATCTCATCGGTAAAACCCAGCCAGCTGATGGCCGGCAAAATTATCGGAACCGCATTGGTTGGCCTCACACAGGTTGCTATCTGGCTTGTTTTAGGAGGCATTGGACTGGTAGTGGTACAGAGTCTCTTTTTCACGCCCGAAACGGCACAGCAAATGGGACAAAGTATTATGGAATCGCAGGGGCAAATGAACCCGGCAGCCATGCAGGCCGCCCAACCGAACCAGGTTAAGGAGGTTATGGAAATGATTGGCAACCTGAATCTGCCACTTATTTTGTTCGCTTTTGTGTTCTATTTCCTTGCCGGTTATTTATTGTACAGTGCTTTATTGGGTGCTGTTGGTGCCGCTGTCGACAACGACGAAGATTCGCAGCAAATGGTATTCCCGGTAACTTTCCCATTAATCCTTTCGATTATGCTGCTGTTTCCCATAGCAAAAAACCCGGAAGGCCCGCTGGCATTTTGGTGTTCCATAATTCCGTTCACTTCACCGGTGGCTATGATGGCGCGTGTTCCTTACGAAATACCTGTTTGGGAACTATTACTTTCGATGGGCCTATTGGTGCTGACAACCATCGTGTGCATTATGGCAGCTGCCAAAATTTACCGAATTGGGTTACTGATGTATGGTAAAAAGGTAAATATTAAAGAACTGATTAAGTGGCTTCGGTATAAAGGATAGCTACAGAAATAGTAGGTTTTCTTAACAAAGAAGTGAAAAACATGATTTTTTTCATATTTATTATTTAGAATAAATAAAAATTACATATATTGCACCCATTATGAAGAACACCGGTAACAATATGATGATGTGTTGTTGTTTCCTGAAAAACGGGAAAGGTGTTGTAGTGTTTTAACTTGAGCTAAATTGCAAGATTATACGAGGCCTTTCCGTGAACGGAAAGGCTTTTTTTTTGTTAAAAGAATATTTACCGAAATAACTCAATAATTAAAAAAATGAAAGCTAAGAACATTTTAGAGACCATTGGCAACACGCCACATGTGAAAATTAACCGCCTCTATCCGGAGGACTACGAAGTTTGGGTGAAAGTTGAAAAAACAAACCCGGGAGGAAGTATAAAAGACCGTATTGCACTAGCGATGGTAGAAGATGCGGAAAAGAAAGGGATATTAAAAGAAGGTTCGGTGATTATTGAACCTACATCAGGAAATACCGGAATCGGATTGGCATTGGTGGCAGCCGTAAAAGGTTACCGACTAATTCTTACCATGCCTGAATCAATGTCGTTGGAGAGAAGAAGAGCTTTGAAAGTATTTGGTGCCGAATTGGAACTAACACCAAAAGAAAAAGGAATGAAAGGTGCCATTGCCAGAGCTGAAGAACTGGCCAGTGAGCTGGACAATGCCTGGATTCCGCAACAGTTTAACAATCCGGCAAACGTGGCGGTACACCGCGATTTTACCGCACAGGAAATTCTAAATGATTTCCCTGAAGGTTTTGATTACCTCATTACCGGTGTTGGTACCGGAGGCCACATCAGTGGAGTTGCCGAAGTTTTAAAAGCAAAATTTCCGAACCTGAAAGTTTTTGCCGTTGAACCGGATTCAAGCCCGGTAATTGGCGGTAAAGATCCCGGTCCTCACGGAATTCAGGGAATTGGTGCAGGTTTTATTCCGAACAACCTGAATACCGAACTTCTTGACGGAACAATAGAAATCAGCAAAGACGAAGCTTTTGAATACGCACAAAAAGCAGCAAAACAAGAAGGTTTGTTTGTTGGTATTTCATCGGGTGCATCGTTGGCAGCAGTTGCCAAAAAGATTAAGGAGCTTCCGAAAGGATCGCGGATTCTTACCTTTTCGTACGATCATGGCGAACGTTACTTATCTATAGAAGGATTATATTAAAACTAACTTCAATATAAAACAAGGGGATCATTCGAAAGAGTGGTTCCCTTTTTATTTCCGAACATTTAAGCCCCATCAATCAAATCTATCAAACAAAAGTTTACTCTTGGTTGTTTTTTCTTAAATTAACAAAACTAATAATGAAACGAGCTATTAAAGTATCCCTTTAAAACACAGGGTTCTAACTAAGCGAGTTACATGAGTTACCTTAAAGAATAAACAATTATAAACGAATGAAAGGATTAACTATGTTTTTAACCGGATTGATAGTAGGAATACTCTTCACCATTATAATGATAGTGGTTATTTTACCCAAACAAATGTTTGTAGTAAACGAAAGTAAACTGGATTTTGACGAAACAGTTGCAGCCATTGAACAATCGGCGAAAGATAACAACTGGAGCATGCCGCATTTATACGATTTACAGGCAACTATGAAAAAACACGGTTTTGACGTAAAACCTGTTAAAGTTTTTTCGCTGTGTAAACCCGATCATGCTTACCAGATTTTAAGCAGCGATCAGGAACGTGTAGTTTCGGCGTTAATGCCATGCAGAGTGGCTGTTTACGAACGAAATGGTAAAACCTATGTTTCGATGCTGAACTCGGGCCTTTTCTCAAGATTTATGGGCAGCAAAGTAAAAACAGTTATGGGAGCCGCCAGCGAAGAAAATAAACAAATACTTGCCCCGGTTATTCAATAAGATCACATAAAAACTAAAAAATACCATGAAGAAACTATTTTATCTAATTGCCCTGATTGGGTTTGTTGCCTGTAATTCAGGAACACAAAAAAGTACCGAAGTAGCACCACCCGAACAACTGGTTGAAGCCACTATTGATATTGGCGGATTGCATTGCGATGCATGTGTGGCTTCGGTTGAAAAGGGAGTAAATACCCTAAATGGGATAGAAACTGTAAAAGTGACACTCGCAGATTCGACTGCAATTGTAAAATACAACGCTTCTGCTGTGTCTATCGAGGAAATTGAGAAAAGCATCGAAAAGCGCGGATACACTATAAAAGCTGTAAAATAAGCAACACGGAACAAGTAAAATGCTATTGTTCACAATGTTCGGGTGATAACTCACCTCCTTTTTCGGCATAATATTTGTAAAATTCCGTACATTGCATAAAAGCCTTAGAAACAATGAAAGACAATTTTAAGAACGGAAAACCGGAATTACAGGAAACAGGTGCGGTGTGGAATGTTAAAATCGACATCCCCTCTTCGGTTTCTACAAATTCCATTCGGCTTTATAAAAAAGCCAAAAAGCTGAAAATGAAAGTTATTCTGAATTAAATAAAAGCTTTGATCATTGAGGTCAAAGCTTTTTTTATTCTATTACTTCAGTTGTCACTTTTTAATTTTCCCAACATACAAACGAATATAGAAATAAGCAATTGTCAGAATGGCGTAACTCCCCGCCTGTAAATACAACTTTAGCACTTCTGTTTTAACCTCTGTAATTCCCACACCCATTGTACGCAAACGCAAGTAGGCAGGAACAGTAGTTGTTCCGGGCAGAATTTTGGAAAGACCTACTAACCAATCGGGCATGGCAGACACAGGCCACGAAATACCGCTTAAGAATAAAGCGATCGGCGACAAAAACATCATAAATACAATAGCCGACTCGCGATGTTTAAAGAAGGTCGACAATCCAATTCCGAAGAAGATTACCGCCAATAAAAACGGGAATAACAATATCAGTACATCAAACATATTGCCTTTATCGGGATAGTTAAACCAATCGTGAATAATGATCAATGCCAAGCAAATATTAAATGCAGAGATGAGCAAGTAAGCTCCAACTCTACCCAAAATCAATGGAATAATTTCGCGTCTGCGTTTGTTTTCCGGCAACCTGAACGGTGATCCTTTTGACTCGGAAAAGGTACCTCCCATAATTCCAATACCAATCAGTAATGTTTGCTGTATGATAATGATGATCAATCCCGGCATGATAAAACTACCGTACGAACCTGCCGGAATGTAAAGCATGTGCGTTTGAATACTCAGCGGACTGGCCGAAACTTTTGCCTGTCGCAACGATTTCCCTTCGGCAAGGTAATGTTGCACTCTTACTCCTGCCCCAAAATAAGCATTCACAGTTTGTGCCGCCGTGTAGAATGTTTTGTATTTTAACAGGTAACTACCATCGGCGTAAATAGCAACATTGGCCTGTTTTGTCGATAGAACATTTTTCTGAAATCCTTTCGGGATAAGCAGAACACCATCTATTTTATTGGCCATAAAAAGTTCTTCGGCCTCTTTCAAACTTTGCGGATTATAAGAAACCTCAACATCACGCGATGCATCCAACATATTTGTGTATTTCCGGCTGGTAGCTGTTTGATCTAAATCCACAACACCAATTGGCAAGTCGGTAAGCACTTCGTTAAAGTATCCGAAAGAATACAACAAAGGATAAATTAGCAAGGCACCAACCAAAATCAACACAGCCCCGCTATCTGAAAAAATAGCTTTCAGTTCATTTTTAAAATGAAAAGCCATTAATTCGAAGCTGTTTATTTTATTCTTGTCTTTCGTCATAATTCCTATTGTTTTCCCCAGTGTTTCGGATCGCTCAGGCTCTTCTTATACATTTTAAATACAGCCATTCCCGATAGCATAAATAGGAGAATGTAACACAAATACGGCAAGGCTTCTTTTATTGGTGCTCCGCGTAACGATTGTGAAATAAAAAGTTTCTCCCACCAGGTAAATGGGAAGATCGCCGTAATCATTTTTACAAAAGGTATCATTCCTTCTATCGGGAAAGTAAGTCCCGAGAATGTTATTCCCATCATTATGTAAGCACTGCCCACCGACAGCGACAATCGTAGATTTTTTGTTAAAGCAACGAATATTAATCCCAGCATTTGGTAGGCAAGAATTGTAATAAACTGACCGCAAAAAATGATTACAAAGCTGCCATTTAACGGCATGCCTTCAACCTCATAGAGCAGGTAAGCAATCAGCATTGCGATACCGGAATAAATTATGGTATAAGGAAACAGTTTCCCAACAATTGCCATACGCACGCTGTTGTTTCCTGCTTCTAGCAGACTTTGCCCGGTTCCACGTTTCAATTCATTTCCGAAGGTGTAAACCGAACTCATAAAAGCAAACAAAAACAAAGTAAAATAAAGCATTGCCGAGTTAAGGAAGTAGGCATAATTTGTATACGGATTGAACAAGACATGCTTTTGAATTTGCACAGGAACAACCCGCGCCATGGCTTTTTGAGCATTGTTGCCTTCAAGTGCCAGTTTTTTAATCTGAATTCCGGCCGACAAAGTATTCAACGTAGTTAAAACCGAACGTTGTACAACTCCTGCAACTGTTACGTTTGTACCGTTGATGTAAACCGGAACAGGTGCTTCCATTCCCTGAAATACTTTTTTCTCCAAATCATTGGGCAATACAACAATGGCCTGAACAACACCTTGTTTTAACCACTCCTGTGCCTGGTATATATCCGGTGCGCCGGCTACAATCTCCACATCGGGCGAGGCGTTTAAAGCATTTCCAACTTTTACGGAAAGTGATGAATTATCCTGATCGACCAAAGCAATAGGTAAACGTTTTGCCGCTCCTTGCTGAAAGATAAAAAAGAGCAGCAAAATACCCGTGATCGGCCCGATTAAGAGCAGAAACCGATAGGCTGGATTTTGCTGAATCCGCCTGACCTCACGAATCATTACTTCAAAAATAGGATGTCTCTTTTTCCCGTTCATTTTATTTCGTTTCGGGTAAAGTAACAACAGCTGTCATTCCGGGACGCAAACCTTCTATTTTATTCACCGGACGCGCCTCAACTTCAAACGATTTTAAATCGAACTCCCCCGAAGTTTTTGTTGCATTCCAACGGGCAAAATCAGCCGACGGGCTAATGTATTTTACTTTGAATTCGAACTCCTGCCCATCAAGACCGGGGATTTTAGCTTTAAACACACTTCCCATTTTAAAATGAGTCATATAATCTTCGCGGATGTATAGTGTAACCCAAATATCGTTTAAATCGAGTAGGGTTACTACCGGGAATCCTGTTGAAACCAACTCACCATCTTCAACATTCACTCCCGAAACCTCACCATCAGCAATGGCGTTAATTGTTGTTTCTTCCAGGTAAGCTTCCACCTCAGCAATGGCAGCATCGGCACGTTTTACCATTGCAGCTGCTGCGGTTTTATCTTCTTCGCGTGCTCCCTTTTCGGCTTTCTGCCAAATGGCTTTAGCGGCATTTGCAGTTTCGCGGGCGGCTTTCATCTGCGTTTCAACCTCATCGCGTTTTTGTGCCGGCACCACTCCTTCATCGTATAAATTCTGAATACGTGCAAATGTCTTTTCAGCAAACTGGGCAGCTGCTTCGGCTTTTACATAAGTGCTGTAAGCTGCAGTAATATCCTCCTGTTGTGCACCGTTTTGTGCTTTCCGGCTTTGAGCACTTGCAGCAGTGCGGGCGGCATTTGCATTGGCCAGTTTTGCATTTATCTCGGGGCTGTCGATAGAAAAAATAAAGTCGCCTTTTTTTACGATCTGTCCTCTGTCAACAGCAACTTTCTGTATTCTACCCGGAACTTTTGAGGCAATATTGTATTGCTGAGCCTCAACCTCTCCTTGCAGAATTACAGGCTCGGGTTTGGTTACAACAATAAATGTGTACACTATAAATGCTACGATAGCTACAAGTACAATTATTGAGCTTAACGTCTTCTTGTTCATGATCTATGTTTTTTGCTTTTGTTTTTCTTAAAGTGATTCGGTTACGGTATTTTCTCCACTTGAGAAATCGATGTATTGTTCGGGAACACCCGCTGTTTGAAGGAAATTTGCCAACCCAACATCATAATTATATAAAACACTCAGTCGTAATGTTTTTACCTGCAATACTTTTGTGTTCGCCTCCACCACATCGGTTGAAGTTGCTAGTCCCTCATTGAAGGCAGTCTCAGTACTTTGTCGGTATTCGTTAGCCAGCTCCAACGTTGTTTCCAATTCAGTTTTTTGCTCCATCTGCATTTGCAATTCGTTGTAGAGTTTTACCAAATAAGCTTCCAGATCGTTGTTGGCTTTTTGTTCCGCAAATTCTACCTGGTTGTGCAAAGTTTCGCTGGCCAGTATGTTGTTCTTGCGGCTCATGCCCTGAAACAAATTCCACTTCATTCCAATTCCAAGCTCCCATTCGGGCATGTATGGCGAAAAGTTTTTGTCGGCAATGTTGTAATTACCCATTGCTGCAATCGTTGGTAAATATTCGTTTTTTTCTATTCGGTGTTTTATCTCAACAAGTTCCTTTTTCCCCTGTATCTGTTTTAGTTGAGGGTTTAATTCTTTGGCACGATCTAACCATGCTGCCAGACCTGTTAATTCGGAATTGATAAACAAATTATTGGCGGGAATAACCCGCCCCAACGAGTCGGTAGCCAATGTTGCTCTTAAGCCGGTTCGCAATATTTCAACATTCCGAACGGCCTGTTTTGCTTCGCGTTCGGCCTCATTTTTTGCCACCTTGGCATGAAGCAATTCAACCTTGGCTATCATTCCGTTTTCGAATAATTTTTTTGCATCGTTGTAATGGTTCTCCATACTTTTCAGCATCTCTATACGAAGTTTTTCCACTTGTAAACCAAGGGCAAGACCATAGTAACGCGTAACCAGTTCGGTGAGTAAAACACCTTCGGTGTGGCGCAATTCCTGCTGACTAATCCCCAGATTCACTTCGGCAGCCTGGTTGGCGCCGTTTATTTTGCTTCCTGCATAAATTGGCATCGCGAAACTCGCTGTCAGTAAGGCAAAATTCTTGTCCTGAATAATTTCATCCCAGTCGTGTGCTTCAATGGCTTCACCTCCTTCAAGTAATTGCTGACGTACGATTTGGGTACTCATTTCGTCGCTTAAATAAGGATAAAGCGCATTGGTTGCCGGGTCAGGATTTGGAACGCCGCTAAAAACACCATAGTTGCCCAATGTTTGGTACACAGGTGAAATGGCTTCGCCCACAGGAGTTAGATCGAGATGCAAAGGATCGGACATGGCCATTGCCGTTGCATTTAACGAAACCTGTGGCAAACGCATACCTTTCTTCGATTTGATCTCGTATTCTTTTTGCCTGATCTGTTCTTTTTGGCGCAACAGGGCCGGATTTTGCTCCAGCATTATTTGCATAGCCTGATCGAATGACAACAATTGTTCGTGTGATTGCCCGTGAACCGTTATTCCCACGGCCAAAAGAACCAGTAATAATAAGACTGTTTTCTGTTGTTTAATTGTTTTCATTTCTATTCTGGTAAAATGTATTTTGTTGTATTCTTAGAAATTCAATTCTATTGTTTTTGCCTATTTCAAAAACTTAAAAATTAGTTTAAGCAAATGCTGAATATCCTCTTCTGCTATAATATCCCGATCGTTGTATTTGTATTTTTGATTGATAAACTGAATGGTGGTAATTACTAATATCAGGTACAAATCACTAACGATGAGCGTCTTGTCTAAATCGTTGCCTGATCGTCCCAGTTCCATCAATTTTTCAAGCAGCATTTGTGTATTTTCCTGAATATGTTTATCGATTACGAAATTATAATCGTTGGTAAGCACATACAAAAATTTCACCCGGATTGGCTCCTTGTTTGCCAATTCAACAAAATGGCGAATTATATTTTCGATGGTTTCATGAAAAGGGTTACCCTGCTCGATCAGTTTTTCGAACATGCCGAACACTTCGCTGTAAACCTCTTGTAAAATAGTGTTTACGAGTTCGTATTTCCCTTTGTAATGCATGTAGAAATAGCCCGAAGCCACTTGTGCATCCTTTGAAATAAGTGCTACCGAAGCGCCTCCAAAACCATTATCAACCACCATCTTCATGGTCGACTGTTTTAACCTTTTAATTTTTGTTTGATCTGTAATCCGTGCCATATCTTCGAATTACTAAATGAACGTTCATTCATTAATGCAAATGTAATTGCTTTTAAGAAATGACAGGTGGTTCTTTTACCGAAATGATGAAGTTTTAGGATGAAATAACATTTAGAGGCACAAAAAAACCGGATTCAAATGAACCCGGTCTTCAGATAAAATATTGTTCGTTTAAACAAAAAGCTTCGCATTAATATTATCGATACTTGCTTTCACACCTTCGAAAGGTTTACCATTACCCTGGTTGTCGTCTTCCACAAAGAAGTATTTCATACCTGCAGTTTCGCGTGCATCTAAAATACTCTTATAATCTGCAACACCAGCGCCAACAGAAACAATATCGTCTTTGTCAACGGTATAAAATGGTTCAACAACCTCGTCGCCCATACCTTTAAAGTGAAGCAATTGGAAACGTCCAGGATATTTGTTGAACATTTCCACAGGATCCTGACCCGCTTTCAATGCCCAGTAACAATCCAGCTCCATAGTAATCAGGTCTGCATCCATTTCTTTCAGGAATACATCATAATAAGGTACGATTCCGTCGGTTGGTTTAAACTCGAAATTATGGTTGTGGTAACCAAATTGAATACCTACATTTTTCATGATCTCGCCAACTTTATTCCATTCGGCAATCATTCTTTTGTAAGTTTCTATATTCCTGTCTTTTTCTTCAATCCAAGGCTGAACACAATATTCAACACCAATTTCGGCATGCGCATCGGCCATTATCTGGGCACTTGCAGTAGTAATACCTTCTGCTTCAACACTGGTATGGCTACTAACCACTTTCATACCATTGTCTTCCACCATTTTCTGGAATTCTTTTGGTGCTACGCCATAAAATTTACCATCGGCATACGAGGCCATTTCAACATATTTATATCCCATGTCGGCAATCTTCTTCAACGAACCAGCCGCATCAGCTGCCATGGCATCGCGAATAGTATAAAGCTGCAGGCCAACTCCCATTCCGGTTGCAGCCTTAACAACCTCTGCAGCCTGTTCAACAGGTTTTTTACCACCCGAGCCGCATGCATAGGTTCCGAGTGCCAAAACACCAACAGTACCTGCCGTAGAAATCCTTAGAAACTCTCTTCTATTCTTCATGATTTTTTGTTTTTAGTTAGTTATACTGATATTAATATTTATTCAAATTGAACGCTCAAAATAGTGAGTTAATTTTTGAAAGCGTCTAAAATTATAAAGATTTTGCAGAAAATACCAAAATCGGTTAAATATGTCGCTTTAACACAAAAGCAATTTAATACAGATCAGCGTACCTGTTTTGCGTTTATACTTTGGAAAAAGACGGATAGAAATTAAAACGGAAATCCCAGACTAAAATGAAAACGCGACTCGTTGTCCTGATTATTACCCGATATTAATAACTGCATCGGCCCCATAAGCGAATCGTACTTAAATCCGAAACTATAGCCCCAAATATTATCGCCAAATGGCTGTGTTGTCAGATGTTCGAACAAATCTTCGTAAGTACTCGCGGTGGCAGCTACATTAACTTTTGTAGTTACGTATAGTCCCGAAGCGATTTCCCAGCTTAATGATGATTTTGCAACCGCATAGTTGTAGGTGTAAATTTCAGCAAAATTAAAGCCTGCCAGGTCTTTAAACTGTAGCTTGCCGGGGCCAAACTGCGATCCGCCCAACATATAAATCCCGTTGGCACCTGAATCATCGGTGCTAAATCCTGCTCCCACCTCGAAATTATAGGTAAGCTTGCGGGCAAACGTTGTATACCAGTTATGATCGATCGTTAAAGTTGCATATGGATCATTAATTTCCCCGATTAAATAATCTCTCGGTTCTGCAGTATTTAAGTTCATTTTGCTGTTGGCCGACAAAATATGCTGAAATCCAATATTCAGTTTTATACCTCTTTTCGGGAAATAAAGATCGTCGGTGGTATTTACCTTGTAGTACAACTGATAACCCCAGTCGTGCGATTTCAGGTAATCGAAATCGGTTTCCGGATAAATCGATTGCAGATCGGCTCGTGGTGTTAAACGGTTGTATTTATAAAATGCATTGCCCCCTAATTGGTGATTCAAACCAAACAAATACTCCAGTCCGTACCCCCCGGCGAAATAACCCTTTTTGTAGTTACCAAGCCGATTGCCACCATCGTAAAACGGAAGTTTAAAGCTGTAGGTGTCCATAAAGAAATAGTCGGACAGGCGTTGTTTCTTGCCAACGAACTTATTCAACTTGATTTCCATACCCGGGTTTTCGGCAATATTAAAGGAGACTAACATGCGTGTTGCCGGAGCAATCATATTTCGCAATGTAAAATTGGTGGTAATCCCAACCCCCAGATCATCGTCGTAGCGTGGAGCGAGCTTCACCATTGCTCTTGGTCTTTCTTTTACATGAAAAACAAGAATATAACCTTCACTGTTCCAATCTCTTTTTAGCGAATAAGTCAGCTTCCCGAAATGCATGGAGCCATACATAAAATCAATGGCTTCCTTAATATCTTCTGCACTAATCCTATCACCAATTTCTATTCCCGATTTCGACAAAACAAAATTCCTGCTCAAATACTTCAACCCCGTTACTTCCATTCCTGTAATCCTGATCTTTTCAGGTTGCGGAATTCGATTTACAGCGTTGAATTTTAAGTCGTATTTATCGGCCAGTGCTTTTATTTCATTCCATTTTCCCCGGGCGGCATCTTCGCCAATCTGCTGAATTTCCTGTCCTTTCACAAAATCGGCAGCTGAATAATCATGCAGATCCGGGATGATCAATACATCGCATTTTGAAAACTGTTCTTTGGCGTCAACAATCCCACCAAGAGCTATCGACCGCTGCAGAATATCCGTCATCGACCTGATATCGTCAGCAGTAATATCTTCCTGAAAGCCGACATAAACCCCAATAATTATATCGGCGCCCATATATATGGCTTCCTGAACCGGAAAATTGCGGGTAACTCCTCCGTCAACCAAAAGCATCGAGTCCATTTGAACCGGTGAAAAAACGGTTGGGATAGACATGCTTGCACGAATCGATTTCACCAAATCGCCGGAGCTGTGTTCAATGGTTTCTCCCGATATCATATCAACCGACATACAATGAAATGGTACAGGCAGTTTGTTAAAATCTTCTTCTTCGGTAAGGGGCCAGAGCAGTTCGGAAAAATAAGCTTCAAGATGTTGCCCGTCAATAACACCGGCCGGCAGGTTGATCCTTTTTTCACGTATCGGAATATCGAAAAGGTATTTCTTTGTTTCTTCCTTTTCGTCCATGGCTACACTTAACAGCCTTTCTTTATCGGTTAACAACACATCCCAGTTGGCGTTTTTATTGATATCAGAAAGCTCATCCGCCGTATAACCAACAGCGTATAAACTGCCCATAATACTTCCCATGCTGGTTCCGGTAATAATATCGGGTCGTATTCCGGCTTCTTCAAGCACTTTTAGCACACCAATATGCGCCAAACCTTTTGCTCCTCCTCCGCTTAAAACCACAGCGACTTTGGGCTTTTCAACATTATTATCTTCTTGAGAATAAACAGGAAAAACAGCCAGTAGAAAAAATACAATGGCTACTAATTGATTAGTTGTGAGGATAGAATTTTTCATGCCCGAATGGCTTATTTAATTTCCTTTTTCCTGCGCTAAAATAAATACAGGCCCCGAAAACAGTTCAATACAATCCTGACCCGGTTTATATTAATCGCATGAATTTAAGAAATTAACCAATTCGTGCACATCTTTTTTCGACGAAAATGGATAACCACCATTGGTTTGCAGAGAGTAAATATTGTGATATAAAATACTCTCCTTCTGGGGTGTAGCATCTTCAATCATTGCAATCGCTTCCTGGTATAACTGGTCTCTGTACTTCATTCTATTTTGTGTTTAACTGACAAATATATTATTATCTGATAGATAGCACCGGGAATTTACTTATTTACCAACCCATTCCTTGAATTCGGTTGCCTTTAAACGGCTAATTGTAATGGGTTCGTCAAAAGGAGGAATGAGTCTCAGAATCAACTTCCCGCCAAAATGATTTTCGAATTTCCGGATGGCATTAATATGCACAATCGAACTTCGGTTGGTGCGAAAAAACAGATCAGGGTCGAGCTGTTCTTCCAGCTTTTCAATGGTTAAATCAATTACATGTTCTTTGCTCTGGAAAGTTACGGCTGTTGTTACGCGGTTTTCGGTGTAAAACCAGGCTACATCTTCCACATCGAGTTTAAAATACGATGTTGCCCCGCTAATGAGAAAACGCTTCCGGTATTTCTTTTCGCCTGATGTTATTGCCTGCAGCAGCTCTTTATAATCGGGAGCACTTTCCGACTTTTCGTTTGATACCAAAACCATGTGTTCGAGTTTCTCAACAGATAAACGAAGCTTGTCTTCTTTTATCGGTTTTAACAGATAATCGATACTGTTTACCTGGAAAGCGCGCAAAGCATATTCGTCGTAAGCCGTGGTAAATATTACCATACTGGTTACATTTACCTGGTCGAATATGGAGAAACTGATACCATCGGTTAGCTGAATATCCATAAAGATTAGGTCGGGTGCCGGATTATTTTTCAGCCAGGCAACCGTGCTCTTTACACTTTCAAACCATTCAACAATTTGCCAGTCGGGCCGCAGTTTTTCAACCATTCCCCTTAGCAAACGATAGTTGTGTAACTCATCTTCAACAATAATAACTCTCACACTCTGCTTTTTAATTATACTTTTCTTCGTTTATCGATTTTGCGGCTCAATATCTGAGTTAAATTTCAATTTATCTGTAACTCAAATCGCATTCACAATAACGGTACTTTCACTTCAAACCAGTTCTCATCGTACTGAACCACAATTTCTTTTTCTGTCAAAATCTCATAACGCCTTACCAGGTTCCTTAATCCTGTTTTAGTAGAATAAGAGGCCTCTCTCCGATTCAAACTATTGGAAACCACCAAATAATCACCCTCAAGGTATACCTTAATCCGAAGCGGTGTTTCCCGGCTTGTTATATTGTGTTTAATTGCATTTTCAATGAGCAACTGTCCCGTTAAAGGGGCAATTTCACGGTCCTTGTTATCGTTTTCCACATGGGTTGTCACATTTAAACCCTCACCTAACCTTTCTTTATGCAAGGCACAATAGGCTTTCATAAAATCGAGCTCCTCGCCTAACTTCACCAATCGTTTTTCTTTACTCTGCAAAACATACCTGTACACATCGGTAAAGTTTTCGGTAAACTCCACGGCCACATCCGGATTGTAAATAATCAGCGATTTTAACACACTCAGGTTATTGAAAAGAAAGTGCGGATTTAACTGGTCTTGCAACGAGTTGTAGTCCATGCGCAACTTTTCGCGTTTCATTTCAGCAATTTGCTCCTGCGTGTCGAACCATTTTTGAGTAAAACGGGCAATTGTAAGTGAATTGGCCACCATTTGCACAAAAACCAATCCGGTAACCATTCCCATAATTACCCCTGAGCGCGATTCGCCAATACCCAGTTTAGGATCGATGAAATACATTATCGCACGATGAGCAAAATAAAGGAATAATATTCCCACCGTAATCTGTAAGAAAAGCCGCAACTTTATCTTTTTTGGTACAGGCAGAAAACGCTCCAGAATATTATCGAGAATAATCTGCAACTCGGCCGCAACATTAAAAGCAAGAATTACTACCACATAAATTACAAGTGGTATTTTAATATCATCCTTGGCGGGAATATGTGTAACATAAGAAATAAAATGTAACACCAGTACAGCAATAATGCTAATGATAACAAAGCGCCCCAGAACACTGACGGGCTCGTAACTGGGCAACCTCATCACAAGGTTTTCCTTTTTCTTGCTATGTAGTTCTAAACACTTCATTTCTTTCTTAACGGTCCTAGTTTTCTTCTTCAGGCATATACAGGTTTCCGGTTACACTTTGCCACCTGGTTTTAAGCACCTCGAAACTGGCAATAGTTTGAGTTAGCTGCGCTTTAGCCTGAACCCACTGCGCCTGTGCATTCAACATATCGGTGGTTGTATTTATGCCCACCTCAAAACTGGCCTTGGTTTCGTTCATACTTTCCTCGGCCTCGGCAACACTTTTTTGCGCCAAAAGAATGGATTCGTAAGCTTCCTCAACCTGCACCTTTACCTGCATAACCTCAAGATTAATCAAATCATTTGTATGTTGCAAATCTGTTACGGCCTGTTGTACTTTTAATTGCGCCGCACGCTGTTTCTTTTTTCCTTGTCCCCACTGGAAAATCGGGATAGAAACCTGCGCCGCCAGCATTGGCTGAAAATCGATTTCCTCGTACAGATCTTTTACCCAGTAACTGGTATATTGTGCGCTAAGACCAACGGTTGGCAAATAATCGGCACGTGTAATTTTAGCATCCAACTCTGAAATTTCTTTTTGCTTTTCAAGAATTTTAAGCTCGTTTCGTTTATTACCAGCCTGTGTCAATCCATCTTCCAGATTAAACAATTTTACTTCGGGACTTGCATTGTGACTAATTTGAATTTCAGTATCAAGTGGCTGACCCAAAATCTGATTCAAATACATTTTGGCCACTTTTAAACCGTTTCGCGCTTTTATCAGGTTCAAATCGGCTTCGTTTTTCTGTACAGTTACCCGCAGTTTTTCACTTGCCGGCTGCAATCCAACTTCGTACATCGCCGTCATTTGCTCTTCAAGTTCGGTAAGCATCTTAATGTATTCGTCTGCAATTTTGATATTCTCTTCAACTGTTGCCACCTGCCAAAAAGCCTTGTCAGTTTGCTCAATAACTTCCGAATACTTCATATTCAACGCCATATCGGCAATAGAAACTCCGGCATCGGCCTGCTTATTCGAGAAGCGAATTTTTCCGCCGGCATAAATCGCCTGGTTAACTTCGAAACCACTATTTATCAATGTTAAACTTCCCAAATCGATATTCGTTCCGGGGCTCCACACATCGCTGGGTCCCGAGAAATTACCATTTATTGCATCTTCTTCGCTGTTGGCCGTTTGTAGAAAATGACCGGGTATACTTATCGGATCCATTCCCGGGCGGTGCATCAACGATGACGAAAAACCAACCGAAGGCAAATAAGCCGTTCTGGCGACTTCCTGGTTTACCTGCGCTTCGCGGTTTTGTAGGGCCGCATTTTTCAATTCCTTATTGAAAGCAATAGCTTGCTCGCGGCATTCTTCCAGTGTCATTACTTTTTGTGCAAAAGTGTTACCAAATACAGTTAGCAAAACGATAACTGTACTGGCTATATATTTAAGTAATTGATTCATTCCTATTTATACTTTTTTGATTGAATTCATTTTTCTTTTTTAGAAAAGTTGACCCCGATTTTTACCTAACCACAAGGATTAGAAATTGTCGTCCCCCATCGACATATAAAAAACGGGGCAACTTTTTCTATCTCTGTCTACATTCACAATCACAATTATGCTTTTGTCGTTAATTTACTTCCATCAACACGATACAAAACGGTGTAAAGCACCGGAACAACTACAAGGGTAATTATCGATCCAACTGCTAAACCGAACATGATAACGATGGCTGTTGAGTTAAACATCGAGTCGGTGATAAGCGGTGCCATACCCAAAATTGTTGTCAGCGAGGCCATCATTACCGGACGCAAACGCGATAACGCAGCATCGATAGTTGCTTTCAAGCGATCTTTTCCTCCCTTGATGTTCTGGTTTATTTCATCGAGCAGAACCACCGCATTTTTTATCATCATACCAATCAATCCCAAAGCACCGATGATTCCTGCAAAGGTGAGGTACACACCTGTAGTTGCCAGACCCAGAACAATACCTACAAATGCAAATGGCACCACCAGGAAAATGATTATTGGTTGTTTAAGATTATTAAATATGCCGATGATTATAATCGCCATTAAGCCGATTGCAAGCGGCAAGAACATAAACAGCGCCGAGTTGGCTTCGCCTGAACGGGCAGTAGCTCCTTCCCAGTGCAGTTCGTATCCTTCGGGCATATCAATTGCTTCAACTTTAGCTTGAAATTTCGCCTGAACTTCGGCAGCTGTGTATCCGTCGGCAGCGTCGCATTGTGCTTTAATTGCCCGTTTATTATCTAAACGATGTATCAATTCGTAGTCCCATGTTACTTTCATGGTATCAACAATTTGCGACAGTGGCACACTTTCACGGCTTTGCTGTCCCCAAACCGGGATATTCAGCAGTTGCTCTATATTATCAGCCACTTTGTTATCGGTGCGCAATACGATCGGCAGCATTTTATCGCCTTCGTAAATGGCTCCGATTGGTCGTCCGTCAGTGGCTACCAAAATGGAATTCCCCATATCTGCACGCGACAATCCAAGTGGTTGCGCACGTTCAACCGAATAAACAGGAACAATTTTTTTGGTTTGATTTTTCCAGTCGTCGGTAACATTTACAGCCGATGGCTCTTCTAAAAAAATACGTTTTGCCTGGTTGGCCAAATCCTTTAATACAGCAGGATCGGGGCCAATAAACTGCGCCTCAATATCGGCATCGGCAAAAGCTGCTCCGTATTCCATCACCCGAACAAATGCATTCGGATAATTCTCATTCAGGTAGTTTTCAATCTCAGGGATTAATGTTTCTACCCTGTCGGTATTGTTTGTTTCAACAATAAAATCGGCATAGTTTGCTCCACCTGTTTGCATATGACGCATTAACAGGTAACGCGCGGGCGGACGACCAACAGATCCGGTAACCGCATGCACACCATTCATGGCCAAAATATCTTCCTGAATTTGTTTTACATCGTCTTCAACAGAATCAATATCGGCTCCCTGTGGCAGGAAGTACTCAATAAAAAACTGGTCATAATCTATTTTCGACATAAAGTCGACTTTTACAAAACGGAACGACCAGAATGCAAAGATCAGGATTGCAAAAGAACTTAGTGCAAACATGTATTTATTGCGTACGGCCCATTTCAGGAATTTCCCAAAACTCTTGTACAAACCTTTATCGTAAGTTTCGGCATGTTCACCTTTCGGACGTTCTTTTCTGTAGAAATATTTTGCGTTAAACGGTGTCTGTATCATCGCAAAAATCCAGCTTAAAGTAAGCGAGATAATCAGCACGGTAAACAGTGACGATAGAAACTCACCGGCCTCGTTTGGTGACATGCGCAATGGCAGAAACGCCAGAATTGCAACTGCCGTAGCCCCCAACAATGGCAGCGCGGTCTTTTGTGCCGTATTTACAAAAGCTTTGCTTCGGTCCATGCCCGATTTCAGGTCGACCAGAATTCCATCAGCAACAACAATAGCATTGTCAACCAACATACCCATGGCCAAAATAATAGCTGCCAGCGTAACCCGGTGCAATGGTAGGCCTATGGCCAACATCACAATCAAAGTTCCCATGATGGTAAAAATCAAACCGCTTGAAATAAGCAGTCCTGACCGGTATCCCATGGCAAACATCAGCACTACAATTACAATACCTACCGACATGGCCAAGTTCAACATAAAGTCTTTTACTGCATCATCAACGCGGTCGGGCTGATAATACACCTGGTTGATTTCGAAACCAACCGGCAATTCTTTTTGTAATTCGGCCAGCTTTTCATCCAGTCGCTCCCCCAGTTTCACCACGTTAATTCCACTCTCATTCGATAAACCCAGCGTTAAACCGGCTTTATCTTTGTAGAAGAGTGCTGCGTTTTGTGGCTCGAGGAACGATCTTTCAATCGTCGCAATATCGCCCAAACGGAAGTTTCCTCCGCCGGGGACCTGAATCAATAGATTTTCAATTTCTTCAATCGAAGTTATTTTTTGCCCCACTCCTACACGGATCGATTCGTCGCCTGTAACAATCGATCCCGGGTTGATAATCGCCGTTTCGTTTTGAATAGCTGCAGCAATGAAGAGCGGGTTTACACTTAAGCCTGCCAGCTTTTCAGGAGAAAAAACAATGTCGATGGATTCGGTTTTTTCACCAAAAATCTGCGAGCGGCGAACACCATTAACGCTTAAAAGCTCGCGTTCGATGTATTCGGTGTATTTTACCAACTCATGATGCGAATATCCGTCGGCAGTTATGGCGTACAAAATTCCGTAAACATCGGCAAAGTCATCATTTACAATTGGATCCATAGCTCCGGCCGGCAACGAACCTTTTGCATCGTTAACTTTTCGTCTCAGGTGATCCCAAAGCTGCGGCAACTGCGGCGTTTTTACCGTTGGCTGAATGTAAACGGTAATGATCGACAAACCGGGGCGCGACACAGATTGTATCTCATCGATATTTTCCAGTTTCTGAATGGCTTTTTCCAGCGGATCGGTCACCTCCAATTCAACTTCGTGCGCGGTGGCTCCTTGGTAAACGGTAATTACCGTGGCTGCCTTAATCGGAATCTCGGCATCCTCCAGTTTCCCAATATTATTGTAAGCAATTATACCTCCCAGCAATACTGCTACCAGTATGGTGGAGATCATTGCTTTTTGATTCAGTAATTTTTCCAGCATTACAACAATCCTCCAATATTAGTTACCGATGGTGTTTTAATGGGTTGAACTTTTTGGCCTTCCACCAGGTAATGTACTCCGGCAGTAACAACCTGTTCGCCGTTGTTAACGCCCGATACAATATTTACACGTCCCTGGCTCCCGTCAAGCGAAATTTGAACTTCGCGCTTTTCAATTTTACTTGTTGACGGATTGAATACCCAAACGTAAGTGCTTGTTTTTTCGTGGAAAACTGCCGAAGCTGCCACCGATAACTGATTTTGCTCGGCCGTGTTATAAACGGTGACTTCCGCTGTCATTCCCGGAGCTACTGCCAAATCATTTTTATTCTCGAACGAAAATTTCACTTCGTACAAACCATCTTGCATCGCTTTTTCGCTAACGCTAAACAACTTTACCGGCAAATTGCTGATGCCCGCGTTGGCTACCGTCAGATAACTTTCTTTATCGCTTTTTACACGCTGAAGCTGACTTTCGGAAACCGATACCACGGCTTCAAGATGCGAATTGTCGATAATTGAAACAATCGGTGTTCCTGCTCCAACAGTTTGGAAATTCTCAACAAACTTTTCGTAGATATAACCTGAAAACGGGGCTTTCAGCTCGGTGTCGCGCAATTGGTTTTGTGCATTTTCGTAGGCTGTTTTTGTCATCAGGTACCCCGACTTGATCTTTTCAAAAGTATTTTCCGGAATTTTGTTTTGCTCAATCAGTTGTTTGTAACGCAGGTACTCACTTTCGGTCTGCTCAAACTGGGCTTTTGTGGTTTCCACCTGCAGTTTGTAATCGCGTTCATCGATTTCGGCAATAACCTCGCCTTGTTTTACGTAATCGCCTTGTTTTACATTTAGTTTTAACAACGGACCTCCAACACGAAAAGAAAGCGAAGTAAGACTTTTCTCCTTTATCTTACCGTTTAATGTAACCGAGTTCTGAGTTACCCCATCGGTAACGGTTTCGATCTTTACATTTTTAATGGTTTCGGCCACGGCCTCTTCTCCGGTGCTGCTTTTGCACCCGGTAAAAGCAACCAAAGCAGCCGCTAATACGAACACAATGTTTTTGAATTTCATCTGTATAATTTTTATTATTTTTCGATAATCTTAAAAATTAAAATTTGACAGATGGAACCGCTCCGTCTGTCGCTCTCACATAAAATTTGTTCATTCTTATTGTGTAATTTTTGAATGAAAAATTTCATGTTCGTTTCATACTATGCTTTTTGATATATAATCTAATCACGCGACAAAATTAATTTCCCTGATTTTTAAAGACTTACATTTTTGCACCGAATGATAAAATGCCTTCCTGAAATGCCTTTAAACAGGTTCAACACTTGTAATGCGTTCTCTCAGGTGCTTCATATACTTGTTCAACTGCAACTGAACACTTGAAATGGTTGATTGGGTGTAATTTTGTGATTTCTGGATATTGTTCTGCACACGCTTTATCATCAGGTCGAAATTGGAGATCATTGCATTGGCAATTTCTTTATCGCCCTCGTGCCTCTCCTTAACTTTTCCGCTGTCAGATTTGCGCACTGCCCGCTCCAATTCGTGTAGCGACTGATAGCTAACCCTTTTTCCCAAAGCCTGATAATAAATGGTTAAAAATGCTTCAACCCCAAAAAAGATTTCTTTCACATCTTTTAAAATGGGAAGTAAATCAGCTCTTAGCATGGCTTTTTCGCCCATGGCCGTTTCATACGGATTAGTGCCATAATTAATGGTAAAACTGGCGGGATTGCCAATAACCATGTCAGCCTCATAATTTTGAATCGGGGCTAACATGGCGGTGAAATGATCCTTGCGTAAATGAACCAAATTGGCATTGATAAACAGCACAATTTCGTTGCTGGCATACTCAACGCCACAGGCCATCGCATAACTCTTTCCATGGTTTTCAGGCAGCTTTAAATACTCGAAATGATAATGAGAAACCAGGGTTTTCAGAACATTCTCAGTTCCGTCGGTCGATCCGTCGTCAACTACAATCACCTCGGCTTCAGGGTTGTGTTTGCAACACGAAGCAACCACATTAAAAATGGTTTCCTCTTCGTTGTAGGTACAAACAATAATGCTTGTTTTCATCTGTTTTCTGTTTTCAGAAGCGAAGATAAAACGGATTACGGGGGGTATGCGAAAGGAAATTCGTGAAATGCTAAAACTAAGGACTGGAATGAAAACGACCTAGTTTTCAGCTTTATGTACCTCGTAAATCTTTATGGAATTTTTCTTACCAAAAAACTTAATCAGGTCGACGTATTCAATTTTATATTCTTTGGTGGTTTTAATCAGTTTTACAGCAAATTCGCTGGTTACCAATATCTTTTTCTTGTAGCGTTTACACTGTTTTTGAATGCGTGCGGCAGTGTTTAAAACATCGCCGTGAAAAGCCAGCTCGCGTTTTATCTCGCCCACCTCGGCGGCCATTACTTTCCCAACGTTTAACGATGCTGTAAAAACGGGCATCATTCCGTAATGGGTCTCAAAATACTCTCGGCGTTTACTCAAGGCTTTTTCGTACAGGTAATAAAAATCAACCGCACTTTTATACGAGGATTCCCGTTTGGTAGTCCACGACACCACCACCTCGTCGCCAACAAACTGATAAACACGTCCCCGGGTTGCCAACAACGAATTGGAGACACATTTAAAACAATCCTGAATAAAATAGCTGTATTTTTTGTGCCCTAATTTTTCGGCCACTGCAGTAGACGACTGCAAATCGAGAAACATAAAGATCAACTCCTCTTCGCGGGGTTTCTGGTAGTATCCCATCATAATTTTCCCGAGCGGCGCATAACCAACCTGCTGCAAAAGCGTGTTGATCAATTGATAAACGTAGCCTCCAACAAACAATACTATAAGAAAAAAGAGGATGGTTGAGTTGAATAAAAACCGTGGCAAATGCGATACTGACTCGATAAAACTCAGATCTTCGGATACACTGTAATGAACAATTCCTAAAAGAATGCTTATAACTAAAAAGATAAGAATGTCGAGAAAAACAACCCCCACCGCCAGCTTGCGCATTTTGAAGTTTCGAACCAGGTTCGGGTAAACCATATTAAGCGTAAACCAACTTAATGTAGCAAAGAGCGAAATCACTACTGATGACCACAAAATCTCATCAACCAAAAAGCTCATTCCTTTTGATAACATATCGCCCATATGGTCGTCGCGGGCACCCAGCATGCGCATAAAAATGGCAAAGCGGATGACCACATTCCAGTAAATCAAAGTAAAAACCAACAGTTGAAACTGATGTCGGCGTACCGAGCCTTTATATGTTCTTTCAAGTTTTGGCATTAAGCAGTTTTTACATGATTTTTGAGAGGTACTGCACTAAAAATGTAAGCACTGCCACCACAAAACTCACCATAAAAACGCGGTATGAATACCTCAACAGTTTATATTTTTTAGCCAACACTTTTCCCAGGTTATATTGGTCTTTGGTTAGTGTTCCGTACAAATAATCATAATCGCTCATCATTTCTTTAACGCCCTTTTTATATTTCTCGTAAGGCATATTTACAAAGTTGCCAAAAAACAGCAGGTTCAGTTTCCGCTTTTTCAGGTCTTCATCGCTGTATTGTCCCGATCCGTACTTTGGAATTACCGAAAGAATGGCAAATACCAGCGATATTAAACAGCCTACAATAAGTATAATTCCGGGAATGAGGAAATTATGCTCGCTGGTGCGCAAAGTCAGTGCGCTTGTACTCATTAGCACCGATACCAGCACAGCGTTAATGGTAAGCATTATATTGGCTTTATTATCGGCTATCGAGCTCAAATTAATTTGGTTGCGAGCCGTAAGCCTGAACATGGTTTCAATTCCACGAGCTGTACTTTTCTGGGTGTGTGTCGGTAATTCCGGAGCTTTGTCGGCCGACAGTTTTTTGATACGATTCTCAACTTTTTTGATATTCTTTAAGCGAACCGGCTCAAACGTATTCCTCGCATATTCGGTATGGAATTTTATGCCCAGAATAAAATCCAACGTTTGTTTCCAGTATTCCAGTTTCGAGCATTTTCGTTCAACAAAATTGCACATCTCTTTCCGCAGCAAATTCGAGATTTCCATAAAATTGTCCATTCCTGCATGCGCATGATCGGCGTCGCCAATAATTTCTTCGAGCAATGAATTTTTGGGCGCTCCCATTTTTGTCGCCCTAATGCACTTTTCCACTTCAACAATAAAAGCTTCATCCATGCCTTTTTCGGCAAGAAATTGTCGGGCAATTTTACAGCTTTCTTCCTCGTGGTCTTTTAACGAAACCGCGTGACCGATATCGTGAAACCAGGCTGCCACCACCACAATATCCTTTTCTCTTTCGCTCAGTCCCTCAGCATCGGCAATGGTTTCCGACACCTTTGCAACCAGCCGGGTGTGCTCAATAGAATGGTAATTCAACAAAGCCGAAACTTTCTCTTCGTAATATCGGGTAGCAAATTCCTTAACCTCTTCAACAATTTTCATCAGCTATCAATTTTAGTAATTTCTGAATATCCGGAAACGGCCACTTCACAAAGTATAGCTCCTATTTAATTTTACTGAAGTTAAAAATAACTACTTTTGAATCAATGTAAACAATATACACGGAACTTTTATTTTTTAAACTTTTTCTTAGCCGGGATTTTTGTCGGATTTTGCAACTATCCTCTGAGCTGCTTACTGCAAAGCATTAACAACTTTGTTCTGATGAAAAAAGACCTGATTAAAATTAGCATCGTTTTTTTTGCATTTATTGCAGGCTGTTATTCTCCTGCATTTGCACAAAACAATATAAGTTACAGCGTATTTCTGGCAGGAAATACATCTCCCGACGAAGCTGCCAAACCTGATGATTTCATTAATGAATTAACTAACGTTCCACAGCCACATGCTTTTGTTTACCTGGGAAATTACTCCGATTACAGCATCAACGGTGATGAAATGGAATTCAGCTTTTACCCGCAAATAAAAAATAAAAACACACCCTTACTTTTTGCGAACGGAATTAAGGAATGGTACAGCGGAAAAAAGCAGACTAAAAAGGTTACCAAAGCCATACACAATCATTTCCCGGATAACGAAGTATACACCAACGACTGGGGCTGCCCCGGCCCAACCGAAGTTGAGCTAACTGATCAGATAACTGTAATTCTTATCGATACCTACTGGTGGCTTACGGCACTCGACACGCGCTATGGAAAATGTGGGATCGAAGAAGATGAAGATGTTTTTATCTGGTTGCAGGATGCGCTGCGCAGAAACAAAAATAAAACGGTTATTGTGGCCGGGTTTCACCCGATAGAATCGGTTGGCCCGCACGGAGGTAATTTTTCAACCGCCGCGAGTGTTTTGGGATTTCCGTATGCTATTTACAAAAATACGCTGGGTGGCAGAAACGACCTGGTTCACCCCGATTACCGGAACCTGCGCCAGCAAATGCAAGCTGTTTTTCACGAATTCCCGAATGTAATTTATGCATCGGCGCTCGAAAACAGTCTGCAGTATATTAAAACCGACAACATCCACCAGGTAATCAGCGGATCGATGGTTAAACAATCGTACGTTAACAGTAACAAAGCAGATTTTGCAAGCAGCAGCGCCGGCATCTCACGCATCGATATTCATGAAGACGGCGATGTTACTCTTAACTTTTTTACAGTTGAAAATGGAACACAAACACCCGTTTTTAGTCGCCTGCTATACTCCTTAACACCAGAAACAGAGGAAGACTTAACCGCCAAACGACAAGAGCTTTTTAAAGATTCAACACACTCCTCTTACGCCAGCCTGCAATATCAGGCTACAAAAAGTTACGAAAAATGGATGGGTACGAATTACCGCCAGGTTTGGGAAACGCCTGTTGAAGCCCGAATTTTTGATATCAGCAAAGAAAAAGGTGGACTTACCGTTTTAAAACGGGGAGGTGGCCAACAAACCAAATCGCTGCGTTTGGAAACCGATGAAGGCCATCAATACGTGCTGCGTTCGCTGGAGAAATTTGCCGAAGGAGCACTCCCCAACGAAATGAAACCGACTTTTGCCAAAGATATTGTTCAGGATCAAATCTCTGCATCAAATCCCTACTCGGCAATGCCGGCAGCGGTTTTAGCTGAACATGCAGGCGTTTTCCACACCAATCCCGAGGTGGTTTATGTGCCGCAGGATCCGTTACTTAGACAATACAAAGAAGACATGCAAGGCGGCTTGTTTTTGTTTGAAGAACGACCGGCAAACGATAGAAGCGACCTGAAAAGTTTTGGCTACTCGGAAGACATTGTTGGTACCGACGATGTACTTGAAAAAATTATAGAAAGTGAAGATCACCAGGTGGATCAACAGGCTGTTTTGCGCGCCCGCCTGCTCGACATTTTTATTAACGACTGGGACCGTCACGACGACCAGTGGCGCTGGGCTTCGTTTGAAGAAGGCAGTAAAACCATCTATCAACCCATTCCGCGCGACCGTGATCAAACGTTTTTTGTAAACCAGGGAATTTTACCCGGATTTGCATCGCTACCCTTTATTTTGCCAAAGCTGCAGAACTTTCAGCCACGCACAAAAAATGTGATCGGATTAGGATTTAACGCCCGCTATTTCGACCGGACTTTTCTGAATCAGATGGAATGGGAAGACTGGCAAAAAGCCAACACCGAACTGATGAACCGTATGACGCCGGAAGCAATCGAAGAAGCGATGGCTACTTTCCCAAAAGAAGTACAGCCAATGGTAGCCGACTCTACGGCAAAAATTCTGCTCGAACGAAAAAAATACATGGAAGAGATGGCCCGCGAGTTGTATCTCTACCTGGCCAAACGAATAAATATTCCCGGAACGGATCGTAAAGATCTTTTCGAGATCAAACGAAAAAACGACAACGAAACCGAAATAAGTGTTTACCACATAAAAAAAGACGACAGCAAAGGGAAACTCATTTATCAGCGCACCATTAAAACCGATGAAACACACGAGGTGGTTTGTTACGGGCTCGATGACGAGGATCGTTTTGAGATCAGTGGAGAAGTAAACAAGGGCCCCATCATAAGAATTGTTGGTGGCCAGGATAAAGATGTGGTGGTAAACAATTCGAAAGTGAGCGGCATTAAAACGGAAACGCTGGTTTACGACCTGCTAAAAAGTACCGAAATTGAAGGAAACGGCAGAACGAATGCCAAACTCACCAACAACAAAATTATACACGAATACGATAGGAAATATTTTAAACGCGACGTGGGAATGCCATTGGCCAGCGGTGGTTACAATGCCGATGATGGTGTTTATATTGGCTATGGGCGGTCGTGGTATAAGCAGCGATTCAGGCGCGATACCAAAACATCGTTACTGGGTGAGTATTCCATTGCAAATACCTCTTTGAATTTGAATGCACAATACGAGTCATTGTCGACAAACAATGGTTTGGATGCTATTTTTGGCGTGGATGCAAGTACCGAAAATTACACCACTAATTTTTTCGGCTTCGGAAATAATTCGACATACACCAACAGTGGCTACGACGAGGATTATTATAAAGTAAAACAGCGCAGAATGGTTGCTCAGTTCGCTGTTCAGAAACGATTTGGCGAGTCGGTTTGGGCGCGTTACAACGAAGATGACGAAAATAAAGACCACCCGGTTAATGAGCACAAAATAGGACTAACGGCGCAGTGGCAACTAAACGATACCAAAGAAGAAGACGATAAATTTATTACCGACTTTGATGAAAACGGCCTTTCTCCGGAATACCTTAGCCAGATTCATTATGCTGTTTTAGGTGGCTATTACGGGTACCAAAACCTGAACAAAGATTTCAGGCCAACGCGGGG
Organism: Draconibacterium mangrovi; assembly: GCF_010586825.1. GTDB lineage: Bacteria > Bacteroidota > Bacteroidia > Bacteroidales > Prolixibacteraceae > Draconibacterium > Draconibacterium mangrovi. Next base: position 114,418 of record NZ_JAAAGB010000010.1, read on the forward strand.
TTTTGTGGTGGATGCATCGGCCAACCGTTACATAAACTTACAGGGCGACGAACCCGATTTTAGCAAAATTAGCGGGTCGGCTGCTACCTTGCTGAGTTTTACCAAATATCCGCGTACTGTTTTTGCATTCCGAGTTGGTGGTGAGAAAATATTTGGCGATTACTTTTTTCACGACGCCGCAATTTTAGATGGCAAAACAAATCTTCGCGGTTACCGAAAAACCCGGTTTTACGGCGATGCAAGCGCCTATTTTAACTCTGAGCTGCGTTTTAAAGTCATCGATTTTAAAAACTACCTGCTTACCGGGGAACTAGGCGTACTATTATTCGACGATGTTGGCCGTGTGTGGTTTGATGGTGAAGAATCATCAAAATGGCACAACGGTTATGGCGGGGGAATTTGGGTGTCGCCGTTTAAAATGGCCATCATAACTGCCACCCTAAACAAAAGCCGTGAAGAAACGTTGGTTCAATTTAACTTTAGCTTTTTATTTTGAAGGCACTTACTCAATGCATAATCGTTCTGGTAATCCTTTTATGTGTGCAACAATCGGTGGCACAGGAAGTGATTTTGATTCGGCATGCTTCAGTAAAACTGGAACGACATGGCTGGATGGGTGCAAAAAAAGCTTCGAAAATGCGCGATGCTTACGACACGGCCCCGATCAGTCAGTTCGATCCGGATACGGTATTAAACAAAGTTCCAAAACGAATAACGGATACGGTTTATGTTAGTGGTCTGTCGCGTTCAATCGCAACGGGATTAAAACTTTTTGGCGATTCGGCAACAATTGTGTCTTTGCAAGAACTCAACGAATTTGAGATGCACATGGTTTGGCTCCCCCTGTATTTGCCCTTTAAAGTGTGGACTTCTATATCTAGAACAACGTGGTTAATGGGGCTGGAAAAACCGGGAACAGAATCGTTTCAGGAAGCCCGTGAGCGTGTAGATGATGTTTGTTCTTTTATTGAAAGAAAGGCAGAACAAAACAAACAGGTAATAATGGTAACACATGGATTTATAAACCGAAACATCGCGAAAGAGTTGGAAAAACGCGGTTGGCAGGTGGTACAAAACAATGGTAAAAAAAACCTGGGAGCCACCGTTTTAAGAAAATAATTGTATCAATTGTACGTTAATAGGCTTGTGAAATATTTTTTAGCATTCATCCTCAGTTTTATGTCGGTGGCAGGATTTGCGCAGGATTCACTTTCGCGCGAAGACTGGACGCCCTATTTTGAAAACAATTTGCCTACACGTTTTTTGTACCTTAAAATGGAAGGCCCTTTTCAGTACAATATTTCATCAACATCGGAACTACCAGAAATTGGAGATGGATCGGCAGAAATTACAGGGAACAGGACGGTTACTGCGCGTTTAAAATTCCCCATTCTGAATAAACAAAGGGTAAAACTAACCGGAGGATTTCGCTATGTAAACGAGCAGTTTTATTTTGAAGATATAAAACCCGGCGACTACCCCATGTACGTGGGACTTAATGACAGAGGCTTGCGACGTTTAGGTTTTGACATGAAAGGAATGTTTCATTTGCACGACAATCATTCACTTGTTGTGCAAACCGATTGGAGTCTGGCAGGCGATTTTCATATTCACAACAACAAATACTTTTCTTTTGGCGACTTGCTAAAATCCTCACTGGCGATTGGTTATGCCACCCGAAAAGACCTGAACACCTATTATGCTTTCGGAGCCTATTTTGGCTACACTTTTGGAGATCCTGCAATTTACCCGGTTTTTAATTACTCAAAACGCTTTGCAAATGGAATTGGACTGGATTTACTTCTGCCCCAAGGATTTAAGGCCTGGAAACAGATCAACGAAAGATTTTATGTAGTTTGCGATGCCGAGATATCGGGAACCAGTTACACCGTACGTGTCGACGATACCATATTAAATGAAACTGAAAGTATACAGCTACGCCAATCCACCATTGATGCAACGGTTGGAATAATTACTCAAATAAATAAATGGGTTGGTTTTGAGGCGAAATTTGGTTACTCAAACAACATTAACTTTAATATTACGGAATCGAACTTTAAACCTGGAAGCACTTTGCCGCGCCCGGATACCGACTATCTGATCAAATCCACTGTTTCCGGTGCTCCTTATGCAAGTGTGGCTTTGTTCTTGTCGGTTCCCAGAAACTTAATGGATCGATGTATTGAATAACACTCCTTTGCTGATTTAAAAGGATTCATCAAGCTCGCGCACAATATCTTCCATTACTTTAACGACAGAATCGCCAATTTCGGTAGCACCATCAATTATTTTATCCAGATCCTCGTCCAGATCTTCATCAATGTATTTCTGAACCTTATCGCCAATTTTATTTACGTCGTCCTTAAAAAGTTCACGCAGTATATCTCCAACACTTTCCTTGTTTTTTAAGGCATGATATTTAATGATCAATCCTTTAATTTTTATCTGATCTTCAACCGTAAAATCGTCGCGGTATTCGAGGTACCACTCCGAATTATACTTTTCGAATTTCTCATCGGCCCACTCCCAGTCTTTCCGGCCATATTTTTTGTGGTTGTTCTCTACCCGCTCAACAAAACGTTCAAACCGGTCGAGATAATCTTCTTTCGTTGTTGGAGCAGAACATGCAACCAAACAAACCAAACAACACACTATCAAATATTTTGAGTACTTCATTTACAGTTCTTATTTCAAATAAATTAGGGTTTCCAGGGCCATTTTACGCAATCTTTAATTTCGGGAAACAGCACATAGTCAGCTCTTCCTTTCATGGCACAGGTTTTTACATCTAAACCTTTTAACTGTTCAAGTGCTGCCTCCATGGTTTTCCCCGATACCGATACATCGTCGACCAACAAAATACGTTTCCCTTCCAAATCCCAGTTGGCTTTTTCCAGTACTTTAGGCTCGTTGTAGCGCGGATTATTTTCGTCATCGCGGTAATTCATTGTCATCACCAACAGTTCGGCATCAAGATGATAGGCCACCATTGTTGCTGCCGGAACACCGCCTGTGCCAATGCCAATTACCACATCAATTTTGGGAAATTCAATTAGTCGCAGTCGTTCTGTTATTTCTTTAAATGATAGTGAAACCATGTTTTTCTTTGTTTTCTAATTTTTCAATGTTTGCTCGTATACCGGAATTTCAAGAAAGAACGTTGTGCCTTTTCCCATCTCGGTTTCGAACCAGATTCTGCCGGCAAAATTCTCAACGATATTCTTTACAATCGAAAGTCCTAATCCCATTCCACTGGTTTTGGTCGTAAAACTTGGGCTAAACAACTTATCGCGCAACTCGGTATCAATTCCGGAACCGTTATCTTCCACCGAAATTACTGCCATGTGATGGCGTCGGTCCAGCCTGATTTTAATCCGTCCTTTTCGGCCCTCGGGAATGGCCTGAATGGCATTTCGAATCAGGTTTATAATTGCCCGCGACAACTGTTCCCTATCTGCATTTACTTCAAGATTTTCGTAGCCGTTCGAATCAAATTTAATGTCTATTTCACTGTGCGTTCCATACAGATCGATCGATTTTTTCAGCTGCTCGGATAAACAGAATACCTGGTTACGGGCCGTTGGAATTTTTGCAAAGTTCGAGAACTCGGTAGCAATATTCGAAAGGTTGTCAATCTGCTCGATAAGTGTTGAGGTCACCCGATCTAAAAACTCGTTATACTCTTCGTTTTTTCCTTTGGCGCGTTGCAAATACTGGATGTTCAGCTTCATCGGTGTTAGCGGATTTTTAATTTCGTGCGCAATTTGTTTTGCCATTTCGCGCCATGCCGATTCCCTTTCCGATCGTGCCAGCAAATCGGCACTCACTGCCAGCTCATCAACCTTTTTATTGTATTCCCGAACCAGGCTTCCAATTTCGTCTTTCCGGTTGTACTGAATAGGCTCGTTCCGTTTACCCAGCTGCATTTTTTGCAGGTTCTCCTGAATAACAACCAGAGGCCTTGTAATCTGGTTGGCTATAAAAACTGCTGCAATAATACTGGCCAAAAACAGTAATACGTATAGGTTGATGAACGCCACAATAAAGGTGGAAATCTCCTGGCTGTAGTTATCCTGCCTGATAAAATAAGGCAGGTTAATTACGCCCAGGTAATCGCCAAAATTATTGATAATTGGACGATACGCCGACAGGTACGACAGCTTTCCGATATTCTCGGGCTGGAAATAACTGATAGAGTAATTCTGATACACTTCGTAGTTGGCGCGGGCATTTATGCGCGACGATACCAGTCCGCGCTCAAAAATCTCGAAACGCGAAGAAGCGATAAGCGCCCCGTCAATTCCGTAAATATTAATATCAGTTCTGAAAATGTTGGAGAGTTTTGCCAGCTCCTCACGCATCCATTCTTCCAGTTCCGGCGTTATCTCGTGTTTGTCGGTCAGGCGCATATCAATTTCTTCCGAAATCGACTTCATTTTCTCATTCAAATCGTCCTGATGTTTCTGCCGGTATTCTTTTACATTGTAGAAAAGCGTAACCCCGGCAACAACCATTAACGAAATAAAAACAATGGAGATAATAGCCGCCTGTATTTTAAATTTCAGATCGAAAAATACCTTTCTTCCCCGAATCGACCGATTAAGGATCATTAAAACAACAAGCAGTGTAAGAAAATAAAATACAAACAAATAAGGAAAAGAAATGAGGTAATCGATAGGTGTTAGCAGCTCTCGCGAAACAACCACATAGTTCTGCTGGTTGGTACGATAAACCAGGTGTTCGTATTTTCCCTGACGAAGAAATGAAAACTCATCATCCGATTTCAAGTAAACGTGTCCGTTGTAGTTGTAGTTGTAATCGCCATACTTATCGGCAAGTTCTCCGGCATAATATTTTGCATAATTGAATTTTCGGTATTTCTCCGGACGAGTCATCGATTTATCAATCAGCAACTCGGGGAAACCAATGCCTTCGAACAATAAATCAGAATCCAGATCGATATAAATTGTTATGCCTTCACCTCCATCAACCAAAGGATAGTGCAAACGGCCGGTGTATGAAATCCTTCCGTTCATATTGTCCATAAAATAAAAGTTCGTACCGGGAATTTGAATTCCTTCCGATTCAATTTTGTCATTCAAATAAGGCATGCACGACACTTCATAATCATCAGGAGGAATAATCAAATTACTTGCCTCGCGACACACCAGAATATTTAAGAGGTACTTCCTGAAATAAGTGTTGAAATAAGATTGCCGGATGTGTTCAATTGCATCGCCATCCCTATTTTGAAGTAACAAAGTTGGTATATCCGGATCCTTTGTAATCTGCTCTTGTATTTCGGTCATAAATACTTCCGCAGCCGGATCGCGCTCAGCAACCAGTGTCACAGCCAATAGTTTCTGCTGTCCTTTATCCATTTTGCTGATAGTACGGTTAATTACAACCAACGAATAAACAGAAACCACCGCCACATAAATAATCAGATAACTTAAGGTAAAGGTTTGCAAATAATGCCGTGTTATCAGCGAAGAAAGTATTACGCAAATAATAAATAGCAACAGTGCGTAAATAGATACATTTTGTACAGCAATATATTGTACCCCTGCAAAAAATAAACTAATTACCAGCGTTAACAGAACCAGTTGGTAGAGTTTAAAATTTTTGAGTGTTTTTTCGTTCAGCCTGATGGTAAAAAATACAACTCCCAAAAGCAACAAACTGATCGAAAAAATGCCCAAAACACTTTGTGGCGAGATATCGATAATCTTATTCAGCGCAAATGAAACGGTTGAATTATAGATGAGTTCCTTTATCAAATTATCGACCAATAAATACAGGCTGGCATTAAAAATTAAGAGCAGGATTATGATTATTTTACGGGGTAAAACTGAGTTCCTCTGTAAATCACGAATATTCAGGTCGACCGCGAAATTGTAAATCCAAAACAGGAAAAATAAGGCCAGGAGAAAATAATCGCCCAGCGATGGCAACCACTCGTTTATGGCAAAATAATCGGGGCTAAAAAATCTTAGATGGAAGAATACTTTCGGGACCTGAAAAATGAGGTGAATCCAATACACCACAAACAACGCCACTCCCAGCGAAACCAGTTTCAGGAAAAACGGTGCATCGTTGTCTACAAATTCTTTTCGGAAATAAAAGAGCAGTAAAATAAGCCCTATAAAATAAATGGCCCCGGGAAAATACAGCTGATTGGTGGTACACAAATAATTTCCGTAGGGCAAAAGTGTAAACAGGTAATCGCCTTTCAGGTCGACAATATCGTAACCGTGATTGAATTTTTCTGTTCGTATAATATAATCGTTGGGAAGCTTGTAATTTTTAAAGAAATTATTTTGCAGGTACTTGTTTTCGTAGGTATAGTTGCGTTTTATTAAATGAAAAACCGCTGCCGTATACTCACCAACATTCATGGTATCAACCAGATAATATCCATTTGGCAATTTTGCCAGTCCACTGGTTTTTGGCAGATCATCCAGGCGGTCGTAAAAAGTAATTCCTCGGTCGGACCAAAAAAACAGTTCATTATTTTTAAAAACCATCGCAGCAAATCCGGTTTCGCGGATAAGTGTTTCATCCTGGCTAAAAAATTCGCTGATATCCTCATCCAGTTCGTCTTCAATCAGCACTTGTTTAATTTCCTGCAGCTTATGCTGAAGCTCTGCTTCGCTTGCCAACAGCTGAGTCTGAAAATCGTCGATAAGTTTGGTTTCAGGATTTCGCCGCAGCAAACCATTTTCAAGAATGGCTGCCACTACCAAAATACCGATGGCTAAAATGAGGAAAGTATATTTATTAAGTTTAACCAACATTAGCTATTCATGATGATATGGTTCGCCTTTCAAAATTGTCATTGCTCTGTATATTTGTTCTACGCACAACAATCGCACCATTTGATGCGAAAATGTTAAGCGCGACAGTGAAATTTTTGAACTGGCATGTTTATACACTTCTTCAGAGAAACCGTATGGGCCGCCCACTACAAGTATCAGCTCTTTTGGCCCGCTTATCATTTTTTTCTCTAAAAACTGCGAAAACTCCACCGACGAAAACATCTTCCCTTTTTCATCGAACAAATGCAACTCCTTGCCAGCCGTCAGCTTTGAAAGAATAATTTCGCCTTCTTTATTTTTTTGTATCTCCGGGTTGGTATTCTTTCCCTTTTTGATATCGGGGATAACTTCCATCTCGAAACTGATATAATGTTTCAGGCGTTTCAAATATTCGTTCATCCCATCGCGTAAATAGGCCGCATCAGTTTTACCAACAACCAGTAATGTAATCTTCATTTCACAAAAATCGTTTATATACAGAAGTTATCGTAGTTTGCCAGACTTTATCCAATTCTCAAACTTTCGGATAGACAAAATGGCGCCAACACATAATCCTCTGAAGGCGAATTAAATATAATTATGTTTCTACAACAATCGCCCAATTGATTTTTAATTTTATAAATTTACAGTAAAAATATGCGTATAAAAGTGTTTTTGCATAGTTTTTGCTTATTATGCAACACATATACTGAATTAAAATATGATGAGAAATTTTAAACATATATTTTCAATTATTCTGATATTTTGTAGTTTCCTTGCAGGAGCTGCTCATTTACCTCAGGATAAAAAGGTTCCGAACGAAATTAATGTTGGTTTGGCAACCGGAGATGCAAAAGTACTCTCCTCTTATTTTAACCAAAACGTAGAACTCGTAGTGCTTGATAACGACAATGTATACAGCAAAGCCCAGGCCCAACAAATTGTAACCAACTTTTTCAGTAAATTCCCCCCGATAGAAAAAAATGCTTTTAGCATTATTCACGACAGTGGAAAAGAGAATGCACAATACGTAATCGGGAAATTAAAAACAGAAAAAGGCGATTTCAGGGTTTACTTTTTGCTGAAACAAAACGATGGCAAACAATACATTCACCAACTACGAATTGAACAACAATAATGGCCGTTATGGCATCGGAAAAAATCACTTTTAAGCGAATTAAAAAGCTGAGCGAAAGAGCCGTTGAACACGCCAAACGTATTTCGCTCCCACTTTTTGATGGTGTGCCTGTTTACGATGTATTGTTATTTTTTTGGAGAAGCATTGTAGACGGGTCTATAACCACGCGTGCATCAGGTATTGCATTTTCCTTTTTTATTGCACTTTTTCCCGGTATCATTTTCCTTTTCACTCTTATTCCTCTCAGTGGATTTCAGGATGAGCTATTTGTAATTATTCAGGAGATAGTTCCGGTAAGTGTCTGGCCAACAATAGAAGAAACCATAACTGAGATAGTGATGCGCCCCCGTGGAGACTTGCTGTCGCTGAACTTTGTTATGGCACTAATTTTTGCCACCAATGGTTTTGTTTCGATGATGAGCGCTTTTGATGCTACCGTGCACAATATTAACCGCCGGAAATGGTGGAGCCAGTATATTGCAGCAGCTCTTATGCTCGTAGTTTTTACCTTAGCCCTTACTGTCGCCATTGCCCTGTTAACCGGAGGCCAGATGTTGATCAATTACCTCGACCGCATTGATATTATTCAAGACAAGTTTCTGGTGTATCTGTTGATTGTAGGTAAATGGATAATAACGATCACGATCTTCTTTTTTGCCTTTTCATTTCTCTATTACATGGCGCCGGCCAAAAAAACAAAATGGCGTTTTATCTCTGCAGGAGGAACACTGGCAACCGTACTTAGTATTGTTGGTTTTGCAGGCATGTCGTATTACCTCAATAATTTTAGCCAATACAATAAGCTCTACGGCTCTATCGGAACGCTGCTGGCAATCCTTTTTCTGATGTATGTAATGTCGTTGATTTTGCTGATCGGATTTGAGCTGAACGCGAGTATATACCAGGCACACACCTACCAAAATGAGGACTAGGAAAGGATGAAGGATTATTGCTTAAGGATGAAGGATAATGTAGAGCTTTTCTGAAATAACAATCAATCTTTTCAATCTGAAAACTAAAAACTGCGACTGCAAACTATTTCTTCCCTTGTTTAAAAAGCAGCTCCTTTTCTTTTTTGGTTAAACTCTCGTAACCCGATTTTGCAATTTTATCAAGAATACGATTGATCTCGTCTTGCTGCTGGTGTTTCTGACGGTTGTATTCATGATCGTCTCGCGGAGGTTTTCGGTAAGTAACTTTCATTTTACTTTTGTGCTTAAAAAGTCCGCCAAAAAACCCGCCAATTTTATTCACTAAATTAACCAGTCCCGCTCCCATATCTTTTCCTTTTCGCAATTGATAAATATAAAACCATCCCCAGAAAGCACCACCCAAATGCGCAATATTACCACCGGGATTTGTTGAAGAAATACCGATTACGGATAATAAAACGTAAAAAGCAGCTACATATTTCAATGGAAAACGACCGATAAAAAACAGGTGTATCTCGCGGTTGGGATCGTAAAAAGCAATGGCCACCAAAACAGCAAAAATGGATGCGGAAGCACCCAGTAATAAACCGTTAGTAGAACTAAATACAGGAAGAAGATTGTAAGCGATAACATACAAAAAGGCGCCCCAAAGTCCGCCCATAATATAAACGCCCAACAGTTTGCCTCCTTCGAAATGATAAAGAAACAACTGACCAAACCAGTACAGGCCAATCATATTAAAAAAGAGATGAATAAATCCCTGGTGTAAAAACATGTAAGTTATCGGTGTCCATGGGCGTTGCGCCAAAACTTCGGTAACCGAAGGAACTGATAACCACTGATACACCGGCAAACTTTGTCCGCTCAGGTAAAAAAATACCCCAATGATTTTCAGCAAAAGAAAAACACCAATATTTATGTAAATCAACCGGGTTAATACCGATCCTTCTTTAAATGTTCGTTTTATATCGCCTGCAATATCCACTCCCCTGGTTTTTAAAAATCTGTATATTCGTTAATAAAAACGGTTGGAATGTTTGTTCCAGTATTTGATCATAAAATAACCAAACAACATTCCGCCCAGGTGGGCAAAGTGAGCAACACTTCCCTGAATTCCGGATACGCCAAAGAACAATTCCAAAGCACCGTAACCAATTACAAAATATTTGGCTTTAATGGGTATTGGCGGAAAGAGCAACATCAGCTCGGTATTTGGGAACAGCATTCCGAAACCTAACAAAATGCCGAATACTGCCCCCGAAGCACCAACTGTTGGCGTATTCATAAATGTTGTGATCTTTTCTGAAACTGTACCGGGAATATATTTCCCCTGTGCTGCAATTTCTTTGAAATAAGCCAGCTGATCGGGTGCAACATGCGCAACAGCCACTTTATACTCAACATAAGTAACCAGCAGCTGTATAAGCGCTGCCCCTACTCCTGTAACCAAATAAAAAGTAAGGAAACGTTTGGCCCCCCAAACGCCTTCCAGCACACGTCCAAACATATACAACGCAAACATATTAAAGAAGATATGCCCAAATCCCGGCGTACTGTGCATAAACATGTAGGTGAAGATCTGGTATAACCTGAATTTTTCAGAAAGCGGGAAATACAAACCAAGAATGGAATACAGATCAGTTCCGGCTTGTTTTAAAACAATGGTGGCAATAAAAAACAACACGTTGGCAAGAATCAGGTTCTTTACCACTGGTGGCATATTTAAGGCTGGACGATAATTCATTCGTATATTTTTTAATATTTCAAAAGTAACTGATGAAAGCCGGAACTCAAAAGCCCGGAACTTGTACTGTTACTTTCTGAATTTAACATTCTTCGTTTGTTTATTGTTTTAAGGCAAGTGAGTTACAATGACCACGCCAATATTTTAAAACGTCAAATTAACGACAATCTGTCATTTTGAAAAACTTTTTTCGATATCATATGTCGAAATAATGGTCAACACCTTTTTCCCATCGGGCGAAAAGTTGGGTGTCGCACAGGCAAATAAATTGTCAATAAGGTGATCCACCTCTTCCTGTTTCAGGTCGGTGCCATAATCCATTGCCGAAGCTTTTGCCAGCGAAGCAGCAATTTGCTCCCTTGCTTTTGAGCGCGCATTTACAGGCGATGTTTTATATTCTTCCAATAACCTTTCTACCACCAGCTCTGGCGAAGAAACATCCAATACGCCCGGAGTCCCGTTGATAACGAAGGTATCTTTCCCAAACTCGCGAATATCAAATCCCAACGACAACAGATCCTCCAGAATCGATTTCAGCAAAGCCGAATCGGCAGGATTGAGTTCTATGGTTTGCGGAAACAACTGTTGCTGGCTGGCCACTGAATCCGTTTTTAGTACCTCCATAAATTTTTCGTACAGGATGCGTTCGTGTGCGCGTTTCTGGTCGATAACCATCAAACCCGATTTTACAGGTGTTAATACATAACGCTGTTTCAGCTGCAAAACCTTTTTACCACTGAATTGCCCCGGTGCATTGGCATACAAATCATCAGTTCTCAATGCACTTTCGCGATATTCCGGCTCGGGTTTTAATTTCAATTGCGCTCCCTGGTAAAGATCTTCCCAGTTATCCAGGTTTTTCTTTTCCCTTCCTGCGCCGGGCGAAGCGCTTCGTCCCTGGCCGGCAGAATCCTTCTCGAACGGCGAGTAACCGCGTTCGGCAAACTGTTTTTCGTTGTCAAAAGGGTTGTAATCGGGATTGATTTGAATCTCCGGGAAACGCACTCCTTCACCATCCTTTTTCGGAACAGGAATATCGATGCTTCCGCTTTGGTCGAAATCAATTGACGGCACAACATTGTGTTTTCCTAACGATTCGCGTATCGACGCATGAATAATCGGCCAGATATCGCGTTCGTTTTCAAATTTTATCTCAGTTTTTGTTGGATGCACATTAATGTCGATCGCTTCCGGATCGAGCTCCAGAAACAAAAAATACGACGGATACGTATCGGGCGGCAACAGCTTTTCATAGGCCTGCGTTATGGCTTTATGAAAATACGGATGTCGCATAAAACGTCCGTTCACAAAAAAGAACTGTTCGCCCAATGTTTTGCGGGCGTATTTCGGCTGACCAATGTAACCGAAAACCTTTACAATGCTGGTATCTTCATCTACATTTATCAGGCTTTGGTTCAGGGATCTTCCAAACACATCAACCAAACGTTTCCGGTAGTTGGATGGTGGCAGATCATAAACTAGTGAGCCGTTATGAATCAACGATAATTTAATGTCGGGATTGGGCAGTGCTACCCGCTGAATTTCCCAGATAATATGTTTTAATTCGGTTGAATTTGCTTTCAGAAATTTGCGACGTGCCGGCACATTAAAAAACAGGTTTTTAATCATAAAATTGGTGCCGTTATTGCATCCTGCGGGTTCCTGTGTTTTTACTTCGGAACCGATAATATGAATAAAAGTACCCACCTCATCGTCGGCTTTTTTGGTACGCAGTTCCACATCTGCAATAGCGGCAATCGATGCCAGCGCCTCACCACGGAAACCCATAGTGCGAATGGCAAACAAATCGTTGGCCGAACGTATCTTTGAAGTAGCATGACGTTCGAAAGCCATCCGTGCATCGGTTGGCGACATTCCGCTTCCGTTGTCTGAAATATGAATAAGTGTCTTCCCTGCGTCTTTTATATTGATGGTAATTTCAGTTGCGCCCGCATCAAGAGCATTCTCCACAAGCTCTTTCACAACCGATGCCGGTCGCTGAATAACTTCTCCGGCAGCAATCTGATTGGCTACTGCATCGGGTAATAACTGAATAATATCGCTCAAGATTAAATCTTTAGAAATTTGTACTACGAGGTTCGCTTTTAGGCAAAAAAGTCGGAAAAGAAGAAAAGATAAAGCACCAGTGCAAGTATTATTACAATCCACACCAGACGGCGATTTTGTGCTCTCCGGGCCGATTCGGATGACCGGGCCCAGCCATCTCCCGTTCGAAACTGACCTTTAATGTTCGGACGATATGGACGATTGCTGTCCTTTTTCTCATCAACAATCCCCAACTCCTCCTTTATTCGGCGTTCCCGCTCGTCTCGCTCGTCCTTGTCGGGATTCCAAAAACGTGGTGTGATACTAAATCGTTTTGTTCCCGGTGTATGAAAAAAATTGCCAATCATCGCGTTCTGTTTATTGTACAAAGATAACTTTTATTCTACAAAAATTGTTCCGATAACGGATTGTCATTTACAACGACCGCTCCAAAATGCGAAACAACTGCTCATCTGTCAGTTCTACCGGATTCCCTTTCATACTACTTGCAACTTTTGCTTTTTCAACCAGAACCGGAAAATCTTCTTTTTTCAATCCGAATTCCGATAACGACGGAATTTGCAACTCGTCCACCAATTCCGCTGCCCAAATTGCAGCATCGTTTGACATAGCTTTTTCGTTTCCGGTAAGGATTTTTGCCAGCTCATCAAATTTCGAGCTATCGAGTTTATTTTCCCGCAAAGCCTGAATATTCTCTTCAATTACTGCCGACATCAGGCAGGCACAAACGGCACCGTGCGGAATAGGAAACATCCCTCCCATTGGCCCGGCAAAACCATGCACCGCACCCAGTTTTACATTGGCCAGTGCCATTCCTCCCAAAAGGCTGGACATGGCCATATCTTCGCGAGCCTCTTTATCGCTGCCATTTTTATATGCTTTTTGTAAAGATCGTGAGATTCGTGTCATTCCCTCGCGGCATAGCATATCGATAAAAGGATTGGCCTGGTTCGACACAAAGGTTTCGAGCAAATGAGTTAAGGCATCAACGCCGGTGCTGGCGGTTAATGCCGGCGGCATCGACCAGGTAAGAACCGGATCAACAACCGCGATATCGGGATACATGAAATTACTTCGCAAACTTACCTTTACATTGTTTTCGGGAGATTTTATTACCGAGTTTTTGGTTACCTCAGCACCGGTTCCGGCCGTTGTTGGGATGGCAATACATGGCAAAGGCTTTTCTGTCAGAGGTTTCCCGCGCCCAATTACTTCCAGGTAATCGAGCAATTCGCCTTTGTTAGTTGCCAGGGCAGCAATTGCTTTTGCACCGTCGATAACACTTCCTCCACCAAAACCCACAACTACATCACTTGCATGTTGGCGCACCAGCTGAACACCGGACTCAATTAAACCAGTAGTGGGTTCGCCGGGCACTTTAAAAATAATGGTATTTGTTCCCGGGCTGAATTTCGCCATTAATTCTTCGGCCCGCGACGAATTTTTCCCCGTTACCAAAACAACTTTCTTCCCAAAACCGGCAACAAGGCCTGGAACTTTCTCCAGCGAATGGTTTCCAAAAATAATTTGCCCCGCCGTTGCAAATGAAAAATTAACTGCCATATTTTTTGTCTTAATCCCAGCCTTCTTCGTCGGGATGTACATTATAAAATTTTAGTGCCGACCGTGGCTCAGCCATCATGTCGGCAACGGTATCGCGCCACTTTTGATAGTGCGCTGTCTCTTTGTGTTTTGCCGGATCGTCGGCCGTGCGATACACCTCCACTAATACAAAACGCGTAGGGTCGTCTTGTTGTTCTACAAAATCAAAACGGGCAATTCCCGGTTCGTTAATACTGTTTTTTGCATTCTCGATGGTGGCCGCTTTAAACGCCTCGATACAATCTTCTTTTACATGAACAAATACGTGAACGATAAACATAGTTTTTTATTTAGCCGGGAACGAAAACTTAGCAGTTTCCGCTCCCAATTTTTATGTCATAATTAGATTTAAATCTTCTTTTTCAGCTGGAACAAGTCCTGCCGACGGTCTTTCAAGTTTCTTACGCTGCCAAACTGATTTAGTTCGCGCAACAAACCGATATCCACATCGGCAATCAGAATCATTTCGGTATTTGGAGTAGCTTCGGCTTTTATTCCATTTACCGGGAAGGCAAAATCGCAGGGCGTAAATACCATCGATTGTGCATACTGAATATCCATATTATGCACTTTCGGCAAGTTGCCAACACTTCCGGCAATGGCCACGTAACATTCGTTTTCGATGGCACGTGCCTGCGAGCAGTTTCGCACGCGCGAAAAACCGTTTTGCGTGTCGGTTAAAAAGGGAACAAACAAAATATCCACTCCTTCATCTGCCAGTAAACGGCTCAATTCCGGGAATTCCGAATCGTAGCAAATCAACACACCAATCTTTCCACAATCGGTATCCAGCGCTTTTAAGGTATGCCCTCCCTGCATGCCCCAAATTTTTACCTCATCGGGTGTTACGTGTAGTTTTTCGTAACGCTCGGTACTTCCGTCGCGGCGACACAGGTAACCCGCATTATACAACTTGTCGTCCACCAACTCGGGCATACTGCCGGTAATTATATTGATGTTGTAACTAATGGCCAACTCCGAAAACTTTGCGGTAATAGAGTCGGTGTGTTTTGCCAGGTCTCGAATGGCTTCCGGCTCGGTTAAGTGGTTATTTTCGGCCATTAACGGCGCATTAAAAAACTCGGGAAAAAGGGCAAAATCGCAACGGTAGCCCGAAACGGCATCGATAAAAAACTCTGCCTGAAGCATCAGGTCTTCCAGCGTTTTATAAGGGCGCATTTGCCATTGTACCAAACCCAAACGAACCACTGTTTTTGTGATCTCCGGCTTTTTGCGTGGTTTCTCGTAATAAATATTATCCCACTCCAGCAATACGGCATATTCATTCGAGTCGGTGTCGCCTTCCAGATAACCTTTTATAATTTTTGCCGGGTGAAAATCGTTAGATATCTGAAAATTCAGCACCGGATCGTGAATCTCTTTTGTACGCACCTTTTGAATGTACTCTTTAGGCGACAGTTCATCCTGGTAAAGGTGATAATTCGGAATCCGTCCGCCAAATGCAATTCCCTTTAAATTAAGCCGTTCGCACAACTCTTTACGGTAATCGTACAAGCGGCGCCCCAGGCGCAATCCACGAAATTCGGGTTTAATAAAAATATCAATCCCGTATAACATATCGCCATTGGGCGAGTGCGTCTCAAAAGTATAATTCCCGGTAATTTCCTTGTAGGTGTGGTTATCTTCAAACTTGTCGTATTCAACCACAATGGCAAGCGCACAACCGGCAATCTGACCGTTTACTTTCAGTACTACCTGTCCCTCGGGGAAACGATCGATAAGTGATTTTATATGATGTTCTTTCCAGTAGGCGTCGGGCATGCTGGTGTACACCTGAATCATTGCCTCTTTGAGTTCCTGGTAATCATCGAATTTTAAATACTCCAGTTCTATATTATCAATGTCCTGCATATTTGTTTTCTTTTGGTTAAACTTTATCTGTCTTCCTCTTAAAATACAATTTCTTGCAGATTTCGAAGAAGAACACTGATTAAAAATTTAATTTCGGCTATACGTGCAAATGGCGTGAAACTTATTTACAACCACTTTTTTCGTTTGAAATAAATCAGTAATCCACCTCCCAGAATTAAAATAATTATCCAGAAAACCAAATAACTATACTTTAACTTTAGCTCCGGCATGTATTCGAAATTCATTCCATAAATGCCGGCAATAAAGGTTAGCGGAATAAATATCGAAGCAAAAATGGTAAGGGTTTTCATCACCTCGTTCATCCGGTTGCTCATGTTCGAATTGTAAATATTCAGCTGGTCGGAAGTCATGCTGTTGTACATTTCAACAGCCTCGGCACACTGAATGGTCAGGTCGCTTAAGTCTTTCAAAAAGGCAAAATTCTTTTTCTGAAAAAACGAGTCTTCGGTACGGAGCAAGGTTGCAATAAACTCCCGCATCGGGCGCACTGCTTTGCGTATGAAATTCAGTTCTGTTTTAAAACGGTAAATCTCTTCCACAATTTTAGAGTCCATGGTTCTAAAAAGCCGTTCTTCAATATCTTCCACCTGCCGGCCAATATTTTCAATCAGAATGGAATAATTATCAGCAAGGGCATCCATTAAAGCATAAGCCAGGTAATCGTTTCCGCTTATGCGTATTCGGCCTTTACTTTTGCGAATGCGCTCGCGAACCACTTCAAAAAAATGAGCTCTCTGCTCCTGCAAAGTCAACACATAGTTTTCGCCTAAAATCAATGTAACCTGCTCGGCATGTATCCGGTAGGCATCCTTCCCCTGAAGCAGGATTTTCATAATAAAAGCATCGTAGTGCTCACCATTCTCGTATTTTGGCGATTGGTCGGTATTCAGCATATCTTCGAGCAGCAGTGATGGCAATTTAAATTCTTCACCCAATTCTTTAATCATCTCCAAATCATGCAGCCCGTATATATTTATCCAGTTTACTTTACCTTCTTTAAATTTTTGCTGTGCCATTGCAATCGAGTCAACCGTTTCCTCCAGCAATTCATCTTTATCGTAGGTGATAAACTGAATTTCCGACTGTTCCATTTTTTGTCTGCCGATTAAAACCAGCGAACCGGGAACTGCTCCCTTTGCGTTTGAGCGATCTTTTAAAAAACGTGCCATATTATTTCTTTTATGCTTCGGGATTTAACACCATACAATAACCAATCCCAAAGAATTTTAGCCAATTTAATAAATTAATTGCTCTTTATCGCAAGCAGTTTCCCATCTGCACACTAAAATTTTTGGGCACTAAAACACAAAAAAAATTCCACCTGCAAATCATGCAAATGGAATTTTTCAACTTCTAACTTCGGCCTTCCGACTTCGAACTTCAAGCTCCTTCTATTTCTGTCTGAAATAAATTTGTACAGGAACGCCGGTAAAATTGAAGTTATCGCGCAACTGGTTTTCCAGATAACGTTTATATGGCTCTTTTATATACTGTGGCAAGTTGGCAAAAAAAGCAAAGGTAGGCGTTGGCGATGGCAACTGCGTACAATACTTAATTTTTATGTACTTGCCTTTTATCGATGGTGGTCCGTAGTTTTCAATCGCTTCAAGCATCACTTCGTTCAGTTCCGAGGTTTTAATGCGTTGTTGGCGATTTTCGTGTACCTCCATTGCCAATTCCAGGGCTTTATGTACCCGTTGTTTTGTAAGGGCCGAAATAAAAACAATGGGCACATCGGTAAAAGGGGCCATTCGGTTATGAATTTCCTCGGTTATCTTTTTGGTTGTCATGGTATCTTTATCAATCAAATCCCATTTATTCACCAAAATAACCACGCCTTTTTTATTTTTTAATATCAGATTCAGGATGTTCATATCCTGTGCTTCCACACCGCGTGTTGCATCAATAAGCAACAAACAAACATCTGAATTTTCAATTGTACGCACCGAGCGTAAAACGGAGTAAAACTCCAGGTCTTCGCTAACTTTTCCCTTTTTACGCAGTCCGGCTGTGTCAACGATCATAAAATCGTGGCCAAACTTATTGTATCGGGTATGTATTGAATCGCGGGTTGTGCCGGCCACATCGGTTACAATGTTACGGTCTTCACCGATCAATGCATTTATAAACGACGATTTACCCACATTCGGGCGGCCAACCACAGAAATATGTGGCAACTCGTGTTCCTCTTCCAACGATTCTCTGTTCGGGAATTTGGCAACCAGGGCATCCAGCATATCGCCGGTTCCACTTCCTGTCATCGACGAAACACAATAGATTTCGCCCAATCCCAAACCGTAAAATTCCTGCGCGTCCATAATTCGATTATGGTTATCGACTTTGTTTACAACCAGGATAATCTCTTTTTTGCTGCGTCGTAAAATATTGGCGATGGCATCATCCAGATCGGTAATTCCCAGTTCCACATCAACTACAAACATAATTACATCTGCCTCATCAATGGCCAAATGCACTTGTTTGTTGATCTCTGCTTCAAAAATATCTTCCGAATTTACCACATAACCACCGGTGTCGATCACCGAATATTCAACGCCAATCCACTCGCCTTTTCCGTAATTACGGTCGCGGGTAACGCCGGCTGTTTCGTCAACAATGGCTTTACGCTGTTCAATCAAACGATTAAACAACGTTGATTTCCCCACATTCGGGCGTCCTACTATAGCTACTATTCTGCTGCTCATTTTTTGTTCCTTTTTGTTAAGGGCTAAAGCCCATGTTTACCGGAGGTTTTTATCGCCTCCGACTTGAAAGTCAGGACTGAGGATATCTCTTTTAATACTTCCTACTCCAGCCTACCGTCTTCTGACTTTTTAAAATTTATCGTATCCAAATTGTTTCAACTGACCGTCTTTCTCGCGCCAGTCTTTGGCTACTTTCACATACAACTCCAGAAAAATTTTCTTATCGAAAAACTCTTCTGCATCAGTTCGTGCTTCTGTTCCCACACGTTTTATACTTTTTCCCTGATGGCCGATAATAATTCCTTTCTGGCTTTCGCGCGAAACATAAATTACCGTACGGATATTGATAATCTTCTCCTCTTCTTTAAACTCTTCAACCTCAACTTCAACCGAATAAGGAATTTCTTTTTGGTAATGCAGAAGAATCTTCTCGCGAATAATTTCCTGCATAAAAAAGCGCTCGTTCCGGTCGGTTAATTGATCTTTCGAGAAAAAGGCCGGGCCTTCGGGCAAGTGCTCCAAAATACGATCGAAAATCTGTTCGATATTAAATCTTTCGAGTGCCGAAATCGGAAAAACATCCGCTCCCGGGAAAGTGTTCGACCAGTGATCGTACAGTTTTAATACTTCTTCCTGATTCGACAGATCGATCTTGTTTAGCAACACGATTACCGGCATGTTCGACTTACGTACTTTTTCGATGTACTCCGGATTTTTGTCTACCTTTTCTTTAACATCGGTAACAAAAAGAATCACGTCAGCATCGATTAAAGCCGTATCAACAAACCTCATCATTGATTCCTGAAGCTTGTAACTGGGCTTCAGAATACCGGGAGTATCGGAATAAACAATCTGGAAATCTTCGCCACTTACAATGCCTTTTATGCGGTGGCGTGTGGTTTGCATCTTTTGGGTGATGATAGACAGTTTTTCGCCTACCAGTGCATTCATAATTGTTGATTTACCCACATTCGGGTTGCCAACAATGTTCACAAATCCTGCTTTATGTGCCATTATTTCAAACTATTAGGTGTTCCATCCCTTTCGGGATTTCTCTGTTATTTTTTAAAAATCGGCACAAAGATAATCTAATTCAACAAATTGCGCTCACACCGGCATAATATTTTGATTTTCAATGCAAAAGTTTCACACAGGCACTATCAATCAGAAATAACCTCCGTTTTACTTCTGACAATATTTTTTTGAATTAATGATTGCCGGCTGAAATACCGTGAATGCAATTATTGATTTTCTTTCACGTACTTCATTACATTTATAAAGGAGTCGCTGTAAAGATCATCACTGTTTTCACTAACATACTGGAGCAGTTTTTTATGTACATCAGTTGCAGTATTTAAATAACCACCGCCCACACTGTGAAACATGAAAACCACAATTGTTCCGTTTGCTTTGGCTTCCTCAACCTGAGCGATCAAATCATTAATATCCGGATCAACCGATGTATAACTTGGTGTTTTCCATGTTTTATATCCGTCCATGGTCTCCGGGATGGGACCATCGCAACGGGCAGCCACAAATATACTTTTTATTGAATCGGTAAAATCCACTCCGTTCGCAACAAAATGACCACAGGTGTATCCGTATGATCGTTCTGTATTCCCGTCAACAGCTTTTAGCAAGGTGTTGGCTGTTTTTAACTCGGCAACAATTTGTTCGGGAGTATAAGTTCTCAGGTCGTACTCGGGTTTTACCCAATCCCTCCCTGTACCATCGCATGGATGAAACAAGGTGTGGTTTCCCAACTCGTGTCCTCGCTTTGTAATGGCTCGCCACTCTTCGGTTCGGTTATATAAACTTGGTGATTTGCCGGTGCAGAAGAATGTTCCTTTCAAACCAAATTCATCCAATTGCGGAACGGCAATATCCAAATGGCAATCCAATCCATCATCATAGGTAAAAACCACAGCCGCTTTCGCGCCATTTGGCCATTCAAACTGTGCATTTGAGCTGAATGCAAAAACAGTCAGCAATACGATCAAAAGTGTTCTCATAGCTCCAGATCTTCAATTAATTCAGCACTCAATATTCCTGATCCAATTTCGCGTACTTCGCCGGTCATGCGGATTTCCCAGTCTTCATCAATTTCGATGGACAGATCACCACCCGGCATTTTTATGGTTAAGTTTCGTTCGGTCAATCCACGTTTTACAACGGTACAAGCCACTGCGCACGATGAACTTCCTGATGCCAGAGTCCAGCCCGCACCGCGCTCCCAGATCATCACTTCCACTTCGTTTGGCGAAACAACTTTTGCAAATTGTACATTTATACGGTTCGGAAACATCGGATTCGTTTCAATTTGCGGCCCGAAAGTTTTTATTTCCTTTTCATCCAATTCGTCTTTTAAAACCACGCAATGCGGATTGCCTACCGACACGCAGTTAATTTCGTATCCACGGTATTCCAGTTCCAGTGTCTCACCGATGCATTCCTCTTTTTCGCAATTAACAGGTATTTTTTTCGATTCAAAAATCGCCTTTCCCATATCCACTTTTATAGTGAAAGCTTTGTTGTTTTTCTCCTCAATCACCTCTGCCCGCACCAATCCGCCTGGCGTTTCAATGCTAAATGATTTTGATAAGGCAAAACCATAATCGTACAAATATTTGGCAAAAATACGTAAGCCATTACCGCTTTTCTCTGCCTCCGAACCATCGGGATTCAGAATACGCAAACCAAAATCAGCTTTATCGCTAGGCACTTTCAAAAGAATGCCATCGGAGCCAATTCCAAAGTGAACATCACAAATACGAATTATGGCTTTTTCTGTTAATTCAAAAGTTATCTCATCCTGGTTTAAAACGATATAATCGTTGCCCAGACCGTGTGACTTTACAAAGAAGTTTTGCATCTCAAAATAATTTTTCCACAAAATTAACAGAGTTTGCCCAATCCTCAGCAGGCAACAAGCATTAAATTAATCTAAATAACCACAAAGGAATTCGCCGTAAAAATACTTGCCGATAGTTTTTTTTATCTTTACGCTCCAATTTGGAACATAGTATAAAATAGACAGATATGGCAAAAATTAACGAGAATTACCTGAAACTTCAGGCGGGGTATCTTTTCCCGGAAATTGGGCGCAGAGTGAGCGAATTCATCGAAGCCAATCCCGATAAAAAAGTAATTAAAATGGGTATCGGCGATGTTACCCAACCATTGGTCCCCAGTGTTGTAAAAGCTTTTCACGAAGGCGTTGACGAAATGGCGAAAGGTGAAACTTTTAAAGGTTACGGACCGGAACAAGGTTATGCGTTCCTGCGCGAAGCCATTGCAAAACACTCGTACCAGGAGAAAGGTATCGATATATCGGCGGATGAGATTTTTGTTTCTGACGGCTCGAAATGCGACACCGGAAATATTCAGGAGATTTTTGGCAACGACAATAAAATTGCGATTTGCGACCCGGTCTACCCGGTTTATGCTGATACAACGGTAATGAGCGGAAAAACCGGTGCTTGCCAGGCAAACGGTCATTACGAAGGAATAATTTATATGCCTTGTACAAAAGAAAACGGCTTTATTCCTGAGCTGCCGACTGAAACTCCTGATCTGATTTTCCTTTGCTACCCGAACAACCCAACAGGAACAGTAGCTTCAAAAGAAGAATTGAAAAAGTGGGTTGATTATGCCATCGAAAAAAATGCGATAATTCTTTACGATGCGGCTTACGAAGCTTTTATCACCGAAGATGGAATTCCACGTTCGATCTACGAAATTGAAGGCGCGAAAAAAGTTGCCATCGAATTCCGCAGTTTCTCAAAAACAGCAGGTTTTACCGGAACACGTTGCGCGATTACCGTTATTCCGAACGAGCTGGTAGCATACGATTCAGAAGGACAAGCACACCAGGTAAAAAAATTGTGGAACCGCCGTCAGTCAACCAAATTTAACGGCGTTTCTTACCCGGTTCAGAAAGCGGCTGCTGCCATTTACACCGAAGAAGGTAAAAAAGAGGTAGAAGAAGTAATTACCTACTACCTGGAAAACGCCAAAATAATGCGTGAAAGTCTGGCCGAAATTGGCTACGAAGTTTACGGTGGTGTTAATGCTCCTTATGTGTGGGTGAAAACCAAAAATAACATGACATCGTGGGACTTTTTCGATAAAGTTTTAAACGAAGCGAACCTGGTTGGAACTCCAGGATCCGGTTTTGGCCCTGCAGGTGAAGGTTATTTCCGCTTTTCAGCATTTGCCGACCGTGAAAATGTACTGGAAGCAATGGAACGCGTTAAGAACTTAGCGTAACAAGTAAGCAAATAAAGAAAAACCGGACTGAGAACAGTCCGGTTTTTTTATGCTATAAGAGTTCTATTTTTAAACGTTAACGTTCCTTTCTTCCGGGATAAACTTTTAGCGCCTCGGTTAAAATCTTCAAACAAACGCCCAAATCGTTCTTGTTCAACACATAAGCAATTCGCACTTCATCCTGCCCTTTATCCGAGCCGGTATAAAAGCCCGAAGCCGGTGCAAGAAAAACGGTCTGTCCTTCGAATTGAAAATCGGACAATAACCACGCACAAAATTTATCGGCATTATCAACCGGCAAACGCGCAACGGTATAAAATGCTCCCATTGGGATTGGAGAATACACGCCATCGATGCGGTTCAGCCCGTCGATCAAAAACTTTCGTCGCTGAACATACTCGTTGTAGTTATTCAGCATGTATTCCGGATCGGCATCCAATGAAGCTTCGGCAGCAATTTGCCCAATAAGTGGCGGACTCAAACGTGCCTGACAAAACTTCATCACATTTTTCTTCACGGCTGCATTTTTGGTGATCAGTGCACCAATTCGCAAACCACATTCGCTGTAACGTTTCGATACAGAGTCGACCAAAACAACATTCTGCTCAATTCCTTCCAGGTGAAAAGCCGAAATATAAGGAGCGCCGGTATAACAAAACTCGCGGTAAACCTCATCGGAGAACAAATACAGGTCGTATTTTTTCACCAGGTCGCGAATGGCATTCATTTCCTGCTGGGTGTACAAATAGCCGGTTGGGTTATTCGGATTGCAGATCATTATCCCCTTGGTTTTGGGAGTGATCAGCTTCTCGAATTCTTCGATTGGAGGTAATACAAATCCTTCTTCAATGTCGCCCGGAATCGATTTAATCTTAGCTCCGGCAACAATTGCAAACGCTTCGTAGTTGGCATAAGCCGGTTCGGGCACAATAATTTCGTCGCCCGGGTCGAGACAACTCATAAAAGCAAAGGTTACCGCCTCGCTACCTCCCGAGGTAACAATGATATCATCAGCCGTAACATCAATATCAAATTTGTGGTAATATTTCGCCAGTTTCTGACGAAACGACAAAATTCCTTCACTCGGAGTGTATTCCAGAATTTCCCGGTCGATCGACCGGATGGCCGCGAGTGCTTCAGGAGGCGTTGGCAAATCGGGCTGACCGATGTTTAAATGGAACACTTTAACCCCTCTCTCTTTAGCTTCATGAGCTAACGGAGCTAATTTCCTGATTGGTGAATCAGGCATTATCCTTCCTCTGTCTGATACTGTCGGCATGTTATATAATATTTTTTAAAAGCAAGCAAAGATAAGATTATCAAACTGAAAACAATAATCTAAAATTTCAGACAAATTAATATCTTATTGCAAACTTAACTTGCAATTTCTAAGTATATGATGTCATACATGTTACTTTTACAATAAATTGTTCCAAATCCTGAGCATTTATCATGTTTTAGTCATAAATAGTGGTCTATTTTTGAACTCAGAAAAAACTCAAATATTTACTGTAATGATAATTGGAGTACCAAAGGAAATTAAAAATAACGAAAACCGTATTGCACTTACACCTGCCGGTGCTGCGGAGTTGGTTAAACATGGTCATGAAGTATATGTTCAGGCCGGAGGTGGCATGGGTAGCGGTTTCCCTGATGAAGACTATATTGGAGCCGGAGCCAAAATGCTTCCAACCATTGAGGAAGTTTACGGCATTGCCGAAATGATCATCAAAGTAAAAGAGCCGATTGAAGAGGAATATAAGCTGATTAAAGAAGGACAAATTCTTTACACTTATTTTCACTTTGCATCGTGCGAGCCTTTAACACATGCCATGATCGCAAACAAATCGATTTGTTTGGCTTACGAAACTGTTGAATTGCCTGACCGCTCGCTTCCGTTGCTTGTACCAATGAGCGAGGTTGCCGGTCGTATGTCAATTCAGGAAGGTGCTAAATACCTTGAAAAAACTTATGGTGGTTACGGTGTACTTCTTGGTGGAGTTGCCGGAGTTCTTCCTGCTAAAGTTTTGATTATTGGTGGTGGTATTGTGGGTACCGAAGCAGCTAAAATGGCTGCCGGATTGGGTGCCGATGTTACCATTATGGATGTATCATTGAGACGCCTGCGTTACCTCGACGACATTATGCCTGCCAACGTAAAAACGATGATGAGTAACGAGTTTAACATTCGCGAGATGGTCAAATCGCACGATGTTATTATCGGTGCTGTTCTTATTCCTGGTGCCAAAGCGCCACATTTGGTAACACGTGATATGCTGAGCACAATGAAACCGGGTACTGTTTTGGTTGACGTTGCCGTTGACCAGGGTGGATGTTTCGAAACTACACACGCAACTACGCACGCCGATCCGACCTATGTAATCGACCATGTATTGCATTACTGTGTGGCCAACATGCCGGGTGCTGTTCCGCGTACTTCAACAATTGCGCTTACCAATGCTACACTTCCTTATGCTCTTGAAATTGCTGGCAAAGGATGGAAACAAGCATGTATCGACAACGAGCCATTACGTAAAGGGCTGAATGTTGTTGACGGGAAAGTGGTTTACAAAGGCGTTGCCGAAGCTTTCGACTTGCCTTACGAAAGTGTTGAAACCGTTCTCTAAAAACCAATACGAAATAATTTCAAAAAGCCTTTTCCATTTATTTGGGAAGGGCTTTTTTATGCGTGATATATTGCTACTGCTCATTCACTTGACTGCAGAATTTTTTTCACTTGACATCTCTTTAGACCTCACTTGTGTCCGTTTAAAAGATCACTTGACATCTTTTTATACATGACCTGACGCTTCTATAATTTCATCAAGTCCATTTTTTTTCGAACGTCTTAATCTTTGCGAACACGCCTTTTGTTCAGATTCGATTTTCGAAATTAATAGTATCTTTAAATCACAATTTTGCTGTAGATGAGTAAAACCAAACAGAAGATTTACGAGATTATTTTTGAAGCCGACACGCTGGGTGGCAAACTATTCGATGTTGTTTTGCTGGCCGTTATCCTTTTCAGTGTAGTGCTGGTAATGCTCGAGAGTGTTCCTCAAATTCGTGAAAACCACCAGCCGTTGCTTCGTATTCTGGAATGGGCCATCACCATCGTTTTCACCATCGAATATGTGTTGCGCATTGCCATAATCAACAAACCATTTCGTTATATTTTCAGTTTTTATGGCATTATCGACCTGCTGTCGGTTTTACCAACTTATATCGGATTAATCATCGTTGGGTCGCATAGTTTGGTCGTGATTCGGATTCTCCGCTTACTGCGTGTTTTCCGTATTTTAAAACTTACACGATACACCGAGGCAGGCCGCTCACTGGCAAAAGCCATTTGGAACAGTCGCGAAAAAATAAGTGTTTTTATCTTTTTTGTAACCATGTTGGTCATTATTATCGGAACGGTTATGTACCTTGTTGAAGGCCCGCAACACGGTTTCACCAGCATCCCAAAAGGAATATACTGGGCAATCGTTACCCTTACCACCGTTGGCTATGGCGATATCAGTCCCGGAACGCCATTCGGACAATTTATTGCCAGTATTGTAATGATTATGGGTTACGCTATCATTGCCGTTCCAACGGGTATTGTTACTGCCGAGATTATCAATCCAACCAGCGATAAAAACACACAGGTTTGTCCGCAGTGTCTACATCCATCGCACGACGACGATGCTGTTTTTTGTAAGAAATGCGGTTCGCGGCTTAATCCTTAACCCTGAAATTATTGATAGCATCACCGGGAGTGATACTCTCACTAAAAATGTGTCCGTTAACAACCTCAGTGTAATTGTGAATATTTAAACTGCGGAAATCGGAAGCAGTTCTTTTTGAACGATTATTTTTGTGGGAAATATTTGAAAAATGAGGCAGTATTTAGATCTATTGGAAACTATTTTAGAGAAGGGAGCGGTTAAAGAAGACCGCACGGGAACAGGAACGATCAGCCGTTTTGGACACCAAATGCGCTTTGATCTGAGCGAAGGTTTTCCGATGGTAACAACAAAAAAACTGCACCTGAAATCGATTATTTACGAATTGCTTTGGTTTTTGAAAGGCGACACTAATGTAAAATATTTGCAGGATAACGGGGTACGTATCTGGAACGAGTGGGCCGACGACGATGGCAACCTTGGACACATTTACGGCTACCAGTGGCGCAGCTGGCCAACACCCGATGGCGGCCACATCGACCAGATTTCGCAGGTAATTGATGCTATAAAAAACAATCCCGACTCGCGACGCCATTTGGTTAGCGCCTGGAATGTTGGTGAACTCGACAAAATGAACCTGCCACCGTGCCACATACTTTTCCAGTTTTATGTTGCCGACGGAAAATTATCGTGCCAGCTGTACCAGCGCAGTGCCGATGTATTTTTGGGCGTTCCTTTTAATATTGCATCTTACGCATTACTAACCATGATGATGGCACAGGTTTGCGATCTTGAACCAGGCGATTTTGTGCATACTTTTGGCGACGTACATATTTATTCCAATCACATCGAGCAGGTTAAATTGCAGCTATCGCGCGAACCCCTTCCGCTGCCGCAAATGAAGATCAACCCGGATGTAAAAAGCATTTTTGATTTTAAATTCGAAGACTTCGAGTTGGTTGGTTACCAGTCGCACCCACACATTAAAGGAGCTGTTGCCGTTTAAAACAATTTTAAAATGACAAATACAATTCAAAAAAATATCTCGATAATCGTTGCTATTGCCAAGAACTTTGCCATAGGCAAAAACAACGATCTGCTGTTTCATTTACCAAACGATTTGAAACGTTTTAAAGAAATTACCAGCGGACACACCATTATTATGGGGCGAAACACACTGTTGTCGCTACCAAAATGGCCACTGCCAAACCGCCGACACATTGTTATTACCGATAAACAAGACGATGTATTTCCAGGATGTGAAACGGTTTTTTCCATTGATGAGGCTATTGAAAAAGTGAAAGATGAAAAAGAGGCTTTTATCATTGGTGGCGGAATGATTTATAAACAGTTCTTCCCGGTTGCCGGCAAACTTTACCTTACGCTGGTGCACAAAACTTTTGATGCCGACACCTATTTTCCCGAGGTTAATTATGCCGAGTGGAATGAATTAAAACGCGAAGATCTGCACGACGAAAAGAACAATTTTGATTATTCTTACCTTGATTTAGAACGAAAATAATTTTGCGTTTGTAGCCTGGCTACTCAATTATTACATCATGAGAAAAAAAACTGCTTTGGTTGTAGTGCTGTGCGCTGTCAGCCTGTTTTTGTTTGCCCAAAAACCACTGTTGAACCTAAAGTACGAGCAAAATTACACGCCTACTTACGACGAAGTAATTGATATGCTTGAACTGCTTGATGCGAAGTACGAAAATGCAACACTCGTTGAAAATGGTTTTACCGACATTGGCAAACCATTACACACCTTCATTATTAACAGTGAACCGGAATTTGATCCTGAAAAAATTAAAGCACAGGGAAAAACAGTTTTGCTCGTCAACAACGGAATTCACCCGGGCGAGCCGGAAGGAATCGACGCCAGTCTGCAGTTTGCCGACGATATTCTGCGGAATAAAGATGGGATGAAAAAGTGGCTCGACAATACGGTAATTGTTATCATTCCAGTGTACAACATTGGCGGACACCTGAACCGTGGCAAATACAACCGCGCCAACCAGGCCACACCTTACGAAACCGGGTTTCGTGGAAATGCAAAAAACCTTGATCTGAACCGCGACTTTGCCAAATGCGATTCGGAGAATGCCCGGTCTATAAACAAGATTTTTAATGAATGGGATCCTGATGTTTTTCTGGATACCCACACAACAAACGGTTCCGACCATCAATACAGCATCACATTAATTACGCCTTTTCCCGATTATTTTCCACCGGCGCAGGAGCAATTTCTGCGTAACCGGATGATCCCCGATATTTATAAAAAAATGGAAAAGGGCGAGTATAAGCTGATTCCATATGTGAACTGGGTTAATTACCAGCCGCTGTCAGGAATTCTGCTATGGCAGGATTCGCCGAGGTATTCATCGGGTTATGCCAGCCTTTTTAACTGCTACGGAATGATGACTGAAAACCACGTGTATAAAGACTTTGCCGACCGCGTAAAATCGTGCTACCAGTTTATTATTGCATTAAGCGAGTTCACGTCCGAGAATTCGGAAGAAATTATTGCCAGCCGCCAACAAGGAACCGAAGAACTGTTAAAGATGCCTACCTACCCGATTACCTACCAGGTAGACACCACGCAATACAGCACATTAACTTTTGATGGTTATGAAACCAGCGAAGAAATTATTGACAAAGTTACCGGCCTGCCACGTTTTGGCTACGACCGTTCGAAACCGCTTTCGAAAGAAATCCGCTATTACGATACCTACAACGCGGTAGAAGAAATTACAATTCCGGAATTCTATGTTCTTCCACAAGGCTGGACCGAAGTAATTGAAAGATTAAAACTGAACGGCATTGAAATGATATCGCTAAAAAATGATACGCTAATGGAAGTAACGGTTGATTATATCGACGAATACTCAAGTCCTAAGCAACCGTTTAACGGTCATTATATTCATAACGAAGTGACTACCAGAAGTGAGGTTCAACAAATAATGTATTACGCCGGCGACCTGCTGATTCCGGTTCGCCAGCGCAAAATGAAATACATTCTGGAAATGTTGGAACCCAAAGCAATGGACTCATTTTTCCGCTGGAACTTTTTTGATTCCATTCTTGACCAACGCGAATATTTTTCGTCGTATGGATTTGAAGAAAATGCGCTGAAATATCAAAATGAGCATCCCGAGTTTAAAAAGCAGCTGGAAGAGAAACGCAAAGCCGATACGGAATTTGCAACGGATCACCGGGCACAGTTAAGCTACATTTACAACAACACCGAATGGGCTGAAAAAACCTATAAACGTTATCCGGTAGCAAAAATCTATTAAAAGAAAAAAAGGATCACCCGAAAAATCCGGTGGATCAATTTAGATATTGAATATTATTCCGTGCCTGCCGAATTCTAAGATAAAAACAACAGAATTATAAAAAATTACAGATGTTGGTGTAAAGGGACAAATGGAGTCTTTCTTTTAACAACTGCAAAAA
>NZ_JAAAGB010000011.1 GCF_010586825.1 Draconibacterium mangrovi
CAAATCAAAGGCTTAACGATTAGAAAAAGATGGAAGAACTATTATAAAAAAGAAATAAATTTACAGTAATAACCTGTAAACTTTTTTTAGGACGAGTCAAAGCATGCCCCCGTTTTCGCAAAGCCGTCCCCAAGGGGCACAGAATAAAAAGATAGGGGCACACGCTTCGCCCCAAGGGGCACGATCTGAAAAACCAGGGGGAAATTGTAAAATTCCGGAGGACTAAGGCAGATTGCCAAACGCGCAAAATGCCAAATCTACTCCCTTGAGTGCAAAGCAATCCGGTTGCCCTCGGTATCGATAAGCAAGGCCATAAAACCGTAATCGTCCGAGATTTTTGTTTTGGGCTGCAGCACCTGACCTCCCGCTTCTTCAACGCGCGAAAGTTCGTTGCTCAGGTCGCCCGAGTGCGCGGTAAAATAAATAACCACACCATTGGTTGACGGGGTGTAGTATTCGGGATGGCACACCAGCGATCCGGCCGAACCGTAACTTTCATCGGTCATCGGGAACCACGCCATATCCAGCGGTCCCATTTGGTTACGGTCGAGTTTGATGTTTAATACTGTTTCGTAAAATTTTATGGCCCGGTCCATGTCGGTTACCGGCACTTCAAACCAGCCTACTGCGTTACTTTGCATATTCGTTCATTTAAAAGGTTGTTGATGTAAAACGCAAATCAGGACATTAAGGTTTAGTTGGTGGTTTATTTATAGCTCTTGGAGTTAATTGAAAAATGATGATCGAAAGAGTAGGGAGGTGTTTTGCGAAAGGACATTAATTAGAAAGTACTTTCTCCGATAAGGGAATGGGTATTCAACACGAATATTTTCTTTGAACAATAAGGTAATAAAAAGAAAATTCCCTCCAGTTACCTGGAAGGAATCGCCTTATAATTAGAATTTAGTTGGTTTGGGAGCGTTATATGTTATTCTTATTTATTCTTTCTCGAAACGTATGTTTGCGAAATAATAAACTAAATCAACTGGCGGATTGAAATCAACCCAGGGTTCTCCTCCAATGTTGAGTACAATAACCCTGTTATGTCTGTTCATTGCCTCAGATAAATCCAGAGTAATTTCAGTCCATTGGTTAAGTTCATTATCCGGAATATAGAAACGAGGTATTTCCCAGTATTCTTGTCCGTAATTACTATTGCCACCAAATGCCCACATGTTATTCATGATTCGTGGCCATAATCTTTTGAAAGGTTCATAAGTACCAACAAGATCACTTTCTTTCGGAGTATAAACACTAAATTTTAAGTATTTATATTCTTCAACATTAAACTGGTACTCTTTAGGCAATGCAAAAATAAACGACGCACTTGTTCTTCTTGGAATGATTTTATAGATATTTTCAAGTCCATCTCCTGCAGGAGCATCTGTTGCCGGATACTCGTAATCCAACCACCAGTTCCAGTCCTGAACGATACCATCTAAGTGGAACTGGTTATCAAGTAATACCGATTGAGGTGTTTCAACCAATTCAACCACGCCACTTTCAACATAAGGAGCAAGCAAATCATCCAATCCCATTGAATGTGGATAATAGTACACTTTGTCAAGAATACCTGCTTCCAAAAGGTCTTTTAATGCTTGTTGGTCGCCCGAAGATATGTTTCCGGCTTTTCTTATACATGGAGAATAATCGCCTCCACCAACAACGTCCTGAATTGTGTTCCTGTCGTATGCCAGTTCAGGTAATTTAAATAAATCGCTACCCGTGAGATCCAGTACTTTCAAATTCGGAAAGTAAAAAATATCCTGAAGCGAATTCGCATGAACCGGATATACCAATTCCTCAATGTCAGAAACTCCATCAGCAGTAAAAACTGTTACACCATTTGCTTGTAAAATATATCTCTCTGCCGGAGAAAATTCTGACGAGCTCGTTGGCATATTGATGCTTAGTACATCATTGAAAATAACGGTATCCAGAATAGGAGTGCGGTTAACAATTGGAACTATTTTGTATTCCATGTCAATGTTAACAGGTTCTCCTGCTTCAAGATTTCCAACAAAAAATCTTGAATCTTCACCTCTTTCTCCACTTTGTGTTTCGCCGTTCTTATCAGAGTAGCTAAATTTTAAACCGTAGTAGTTCATTAGCACTGATGATATTCCGTTTGGCCAGTCTACAACTGCAGCCGAAGGTGAGGCCATTACTCTTGGCGGGCTAACTGCAACGCGAGCTAAATCGGTGTTGGTATATGGA
Organism: Draconibacterium mangrovi; assembly: GCF_010586825.1. Taxonomy (GTDB): domain Bacteria; phylum Bacteroidota; class Bacteroidia; order Bacteroidales; family Prolixibacteraceae; genus Draconibacterium; species Draconibacterium mangrovi. Next base: position 2,218 of record NZ_JAAAGB010000011.1, read on the forward strand.
ATCAATGCAATTTCCTGTGGAACAGATTCGTTTCCGTATTCATCAACCGTAGTTATATGGAAACGATAAAGCTTAGATTGAGCAAGCCCCGTAATATTTACCCACGACACCAAAGAGTCAATAATGATTTCCTGATCGTCGTATGTAATTTTAGTTTTTACAGCTTTTCCCAGTTTTATCTCGCTGCTTGGAATTCGTCCAGCACTCATCAGGTCAATCTCAACCCTTTCATATCCGATATAACCAATAACGGTATCGTATTTGGCAGGATAAACAACTTCACCTTCATACATTTCCTGCTTTTCGTACATGTCTTCGCATGACCAAATAAAAGCAGCTAAGATTATTAGTGATAATATTATATTTCTCATATGTTCAGATATTTTTATTCATTGTTAGATAAAACTAACTGCCACTTTTTTTACCGTAGTATGTAATTTCAGACAGACAGTTTCCATTATCAAGCGTATAGTTTCCTCCAAATCCTTTTACCGCCCTGTATCGCACCCAACGTGTAGGTTTTGTATACTGAGGATCATCAGGGAACATGTAGGCCATATCGCCCTCTTTTCCTTGTTTCACGATTTCGAGTTCACTCAATCCAACAGGTACTTCGATTTTATGTTGGGTAACAAGTTCCCATTCCTGGGTTGTATCGTCGAAGATGTAAATTTCGTAGATACCTACGTTTTCACCTCTGTAGTACTGCCCCTGACAAAAATCGCCACAGAAGTCCATGTGTCTTTGATGTGTCACAATGCGACTTAACTCATAGTGGTCACCCAGATCTATAATAATATTCCATGGCATATTACCATCTGCACTGTTACCTGTGCGGCCTCTTCCTCCGGTGTGTATGTAGTTAAGGTTGGTACCTTCATCGATTACTCCATCAACGGCGAGTACTAATCTACCTTCTGAGTTACTTCCAAATCCTTGCGGTATGCCTCCGATTGAATCGTTTGTGAGAGGCAGAAACCAATTGGATTTATCAATTTGGGTGTCTTCCAGAAGTGTGACTTCTCCCATGTCAACCGGATCTGAAATGTTACCGTAAATATCAGAAACACGGATTTCTACATTCACAGGCTCGTCCTGCCCGAGGTTAAGATCTTCAACATAACGACGGTCGGTTTCCAGATTTGAGGAGAATACAGAAGTGAATTGTTTTTGTTCACCATTCTGGGTATAACTAAAATCAACGTAAACATTTATACTTTGTTCCAGCTCGTTTTCCCAATCGATAAAGAAAGCACCAAACGCCGGTTTCAGATTAAGTGATTTTGTAACACGGGCAATAGCCGATTCCAATGGTTTTACAGTAACAATAACCGGTTCTGATCTATTTCCTGCCCTGTCTAAAGCATATAACTCAACGTCGTAGTCGATCGTATCTCCAAATCCGTATATGTCAAGTGAGTCAACAAAATACGATGCTGCAAAAGAGAAAGACTGTCCATCTTTGTTGGTATACCTGGCTTCAACACTCAAAAGGTCTTCATCTTCAGGAACAGTATAGTGAAACCTGGCTCCACCGTAGAGGGGAGTATACGAAACCTGAGTAGGCTGGGCCGGAGGAGTATTATCGTCACTTGTTGCTAAACGCATTGTCTCCTCTTCGCAGGAGAACAATAGGATTACGAATGCAGCAAGTATTAAAAAATTAATTTTGATTTTCATAATATCGCATATTTTATCTTCGAAGAACTTAATGATTTTAGTTACTTGTACACAAGTGGTTTTGTCGATGTATGTATAGAAGTGTTTTATCATCTATTCTCTTCGATCATTAATTAAAATGAATTTTTATTACCATCCAGGATTTTGAACGAGTTTAGAATTGGTATTCATTTCATTCAAATCAATAGGCCATAAACAATCGGTAATTGTAAATCTTCTCGACTGTTTAACTTCAAGATTAAAGAAGTTGGCTCCTGTAGTTCCTCTGTAATCCCAACCCCAAATCGGATTTGAGAATTCCATAACAGCTCTTTTTGTACGTAACATATCCCAGAAACGGCTTCCTTCAAAGGCCAATTCGTTTCCACGTTCTGCGAGAATTATGTCTCTCATACCTTCCTTAGTTGTATGCTTGTTAACTGATTTTACGATACTTGCATCAGACCACACTGTTTCAACATTCGGAACACCAGCTCTTTCGCGTACTAAATTTATGGCGTCGTAAACTTCCTGTGTCGGAGCGTCATAATACTCATTTAGGGCTTCTGCTTTCATCAGGTACAAGTCCGCCAAACGGATAATAGGGTAAGGGTATTTAACTGTTCTTGCCCAGTGTCCCGATTTGGATTCAGGATGAACAAATTTCTTGATACCAATACCGGTTTCAAAGTAGTCGGTAGTATGTTGCGATGAGTTAAAACCGCCATCACTACCTGCATACATTTTTGTGTTGATACGAACACCGTGAGTACGCCAGTAACCTCCGGTAACTGCCAGGTTGGCGTAGAAGCGAGGTTCACGATTCAGGTACAGATTTATAGTTTCGGCACCTGGTTGCATAATGCCTTTCATCTCAGTATATTCCGGATCATCAGCACCGGGAGTTGTCGTGATTTCCCACTTTTTGTCTAGTTCAAAAGTAAGGTCTTCTTCAATTGGTACACCATTTTTTGTGTAATACCTTTCTGCCATGCGGTAGGTTGCAGCCAACCATTGCCATGAATACTGAGGAGTATTGGTTATACCACCACCGTAACCGTCAGGCAGTCTCATGTTTGTTGCGTGTCCAATCTCGCCCTGTTCATATATATCAAGGTTTGAATACCCCCAGATTAATTCGTCATTCCAAGGATCGGTAATGGCCATTCTAAGGTCGTATATTCTCTGTACGTTCTCATCATTTTCAGCATAATCTTCACGATCGAAAACATAAGGCTGCGTATCATAATGATATAACTGAATACCGTTGGCTTCGCATGTTTCGATAGCATCTTCAATCGCATCAATAGCGTCTTTCCATTTTTCTTTATCGTAAACCAGAGGGAAGAATGGTTGGCCATCCTTGTCCATGAAGTCACCAAAATATTCCATGTTCCCATTGTAAAATGGGCTAGCCCTGAATAACATAACCCTTGCTTTCATTGATTTGGCAACAACCTGGTCAATCTGACCGGCCAGGGTTGAAGGAACTTTTTCAACTAAATCAGGAATAGCTTCGTCCATGAGCGTGATAACGTAGTCAAAGCAGTCTTCAACTTTCGAACGTTCCTGGAATAATTCTTCTTTAGAAGCATCCGGCGAGATCAGTTCGTCAGCAATAACGATGGGACCATACTTACGTACCAACAGGAAGCTGTAATAGGCTTTCAGGAATTTTACCTGGGCTTTCCAGTCCGCTTTCTCCTCTTCGGTCATATCCGGGACATTATCAATATTACTAAGAAAAACGTTTGCCTGACGGATTCCTGCATATAGTCTTTTGCCGCCATTTGTACCCGACCAGTTTCCTAACAACGGGTTGTTGGCAGTTTGTAAACCGCGTGTTATTCTTATTCCTCTTAAATCCCCTGTGTTGTCGTTATAATCCAGTCGTCCGATATACTCATCACCGGCCAGCCACATGGTTTCGTGTGTTTTTTCTATCCTTGGCATATAGTTATAAACTTTTGCCAGTGCATCCCATGCCTCTTCTTTCTTTTTAAATAAATCTTCCAGTGTAATGGTATTATCAGGAACAACATCCAGATATCCAGTACACGAAGGTATTATGGAAAGAATGTATATGATTGCGAATATTTTTTTCAAAATTTTCATATCAAATATTTTTAAAAATTAAAATGCTAATTGAACACCAATGTTAAACCTTCGGTTCGGCGGATATCCTAATCCGGCACGTCCCATTTCAGGATCCCATAACTTAAATGGACTGACAACAAACAGGTTTACTCCACTACAATAAATTCTTGCATTTTCGAGTCCTATTTTTTCAAAACCCTTAGTTTTGATGTTGTAGCCCATTTCTACTGTTTTTAAACGTAGAAAAGCACCGTTTCTTAACCACCATGTTGATGTTTGCGTGTTGTTTGCAAGCGGATCAACAGATAAACGCGGCCAGAAAGCGTGTACATCAGGATTTGTTTCAGACCAATGGTCTTCAGCAATTAATGAAAGGGCATTTCTTCTTGATGCAAATGGAGCTATACCATGCCGATTGTTCACATTATCGCTGGCATCGCTGGCATCAATAAAAAATGAAACTCTGGCATTACCCTGGAAGAAGAAGGACAAATCGAAATTTTTGAATCCTCCTGATGCTCCGAAACCATATTGAATCTCAGGAACTGTTGGAAGGCCTAGAGGAACACGGTCGTTCGAGTTTACGATACCATCACCGTTAACATCTTTGTATTTGATATCACCGGCTTGATAAGTTCCAAAGTCTTGTTTTGGAGAATTGGCGATTTCTGCTTCGTCAACAAATAGTCTTTCGGCAATTAATCCCCACCATTGATTAGTGGAATGGCCTTTTTGTTTTAGGTATTCATCGGCATATTCTTTTTCGTCCAGCTCAACATATTTGTTTGTTGCGAATGTAATGTTGGCACGGCCGGTTAGCCACCAGTCTTTGGGTGAAATGTACTGGTAATCCGCAGATGCTTCATATCCCCATGACTCTACTTTACCAACGTTACCACTAATTGCTGCTTCTAAGCCGGCAGAGGCGGGGAAGTTTTGTCTTTGGAGATAGATTTGGTCGCGAACGTCCTTAAACAGGTCTCCCTGGATTTTTAGTGCATCATCAAGGAAGGTCATTTCAAGTCCAAGGTTCATCTTTGTTGATACCTCCCAGGTTATGTCCGGGTTGGCATAACGGTTAATATTGTATCCACCGTATTCATTCATAAAAGTTGTTCCCCAACGGTATCCATTACCGCCTTTTGAAATGTCAGAGAGATAGAAAAAACGATCCTGACGTCCTGCAATAGCATCGTTACCAACCTTACCCCAGGTAGCTTTAAGTTTTAGAGAATTAACAATATCTTTCATTGGAGTCCAGAAGTTTTCGTTGGAGATCAACCAACCACCACCAAAAGAGGGGAAGAAACCATATCTTTTTGATCCGCTAAATTTTTCTGAACCATTGTAACCGTAAGCAAATTCAAAGAAATACCGCGTGTCATAGTCATAGGTTAAACGTCCTGAATTACCCATGTTTCTTTCCGGTAATGTTTCGTAGATTGAAGTACTGTTACCAGCTGTTAGTAGGTATTCTTCGAACATACCCACGGTCATTACGCCAATGCTGTGGTTTCCAAATTCTCTATCCCAGTTCAAGCGTGCTTCATAATAATAATGGGCACTTGCATCTCTACCCGGATCAACATCACCCAGATATACCTGGCCACCTTCCGGATTCAGCTCAAATAATTTATATTCTCCGGTAATTTGGTTGTAGCTTTCCAGGTCATAAAAGAATGGACTGTAAGTTCTTCGGCTTGAATAATAGCTCCAGGTGTTTACCGATGCTTTGGCCTGAAGTTTTAATCCTTCAGTAATAAAATCAAGCTCTTGCGATAGAGTTGCCATTGCAGTGATTGAACTCTCGTTTCTGTCTTCATAACCTCTAACCATTTCAGCATATGGGTTTTGTTTTAGGCCACCATTTACAAAAGTATTTCCAAAAAGTATATGGTCAGAGAGCAGGTGCGCTTCGTCTGGTTCGTAAACTGCCGGAAAGTCAACCGGGTTGGAGTTCATTACCATTCTGAATATGTCGCCTGCTGATGAATTTGGTCCGTTGTATCTTTCAAATCTTCCTTGTAATCTTGTGTCAAGTCTTGTAGTAGGCGTAATTTTTATAATAACGTTGTTACGCAACTGCACGCGATTAATATCAATATTATTGTTGAAATTGTTTTTAGAATCAACTTTTAACAGACCGGTTTCGTTTTCAATTGATCCTGCAACATAATAGGTCGCCACTTTTCCACCACCAGATACATTAAAATTCGCTTTTTTGTTAATTGTCGATTTTTCAAAAAGCTCATCGTACCAGTCGATGTTCGGATAGATCATTGGATCAACGCCATCAGCAGTCGATTGTATTTTTTGCTCGCTGTAATAGGTACCCAGTAATGGATTGCGCGAAATACGGGCCTCGTTATATAGTTTCATGTATTCTACTCCATCCAGCAGCTCATTCATTTGTGTAGGCGTTGCAAGATGTGATTCAAGACGCACATTGATCTTAGCCGGACCTTCACGACCCGATTTTGTTTCAACGATGATAATACCGTTTGCACCCCTTGCTCCGTATAATACGGTTGCTGACGCATCTTTCAAAATTGAGAAACTTTCGATATTGTCAGGTTCCAATCTCGCAAGGTCATCTGATGAGGCTTCAAATCCATCGATAAGGATCAAAGGATTTGTTTTGTACCCGAATGTGGTTACCCCACGAACGAAGAACTGCGCATTATCGGCTCCCGGTTCTCCCGAGGTTTGGTACGAAATAATCCCTGGGATTTTACCGGCCAAAGCAGTTGTTAAGTTCGATGAAGGCTGTTTTAGTTCAGCCGGGCGAACTGTTTCAATTGAAGAGATTACACTTTCTTTTTTCTGCTTACCAAAAGCCACTACCTGTACTTCTTCCAGTTCGGTTTCGTCATCGTAAAGCGTAATGTTTACAACATTCTGATCTTTGATAACTACTTGCTCCGGTTTTTTTCCAACAAAAGAAAATTGCAGGGTATCGCTAACCGAAACACGGATGTTATATTCTCCGTTTACGTTGGTTACGGTACCTCTGGATGTTCCCAGAACCATAATTGAAACACCGGGAATTGGAAATCCATCCACTTCAGTAACAACTCCGCTAACTACTTTTTGTTGGTCTTGCTGGGCTGGAACAACAGCTTTGGCAGGTTTTGCTTTTCGCAGAATAATCTGGTTGTCTTCTATTTCGGCAGTAACAAAAGCTTGTTTGCATAACTCTTCCAGTACATAGTTAATACTTTTGTTTTCAGCCTGAATAGAGATCTTCTGTCCTTCTTGAAAAACCTCGTCCTGATATAAAACGTAATATTCTGTTTGGCTCTCAATTTGCGTGATTAATTCTTTAACAGTAGCATTTCTAAGGTTGAGATTAAGTTTTGCCTGGGCGGCAGAACTTACCCAGCCGGTACTACACAGCAAAATGGAAAGCAAAAGCGTTAGCTTTAATTTTTTAAAATTAAAAACATAATCTTTTCGATCGAAAAGATGTCTCTTTCGTGATTTTCTCATAAATTTGATGGTTTATTAAATTAAGATTAATACTCTTAAAGCCTTAGAGTATTTGCACATACTCTTTGGCTTTTTCTATTTTATGGCATATTCTGTTTCATTTATTTTTACAATCTCTACTGATGCTGTTTTAGCTATTACATTCAACACACTTTCTTTATCCTCTTTCAATTCAAGTTTTCCGCTAATTCGCAGTAAGCCCAGATTCGGGTCGGCGTAACTGATTTTAATGTTATAATACCTTTCCACTTTTCTGAAAATCCGGTTTAAATCCTGAGTCTCAAAAAGTAAAAAACCTTTTTGCCAAGAAATATAATTGTTGACGTTTACTTCGGAAATTGAGGTTTCTTTAGAGTTAATATCAAAAGCAGCTCTTTGATTTGGGGAGAGAATGTACTCTTTTGACGAAAATTGGAAGCCATGCTTTATCATTTTTACTTTTCCTTCAACAAGAATTGTTTCCACAATATTATCTCCGGGGTAAGCCGACAGATCGAATTTTGTGCCCAGAACCTCAATATTTATTTCTTTTGTTTGCACAATAAATGGCATATCCGGGTTGTGAGTAACATCAAAATATCCTTCTCCGAGAAGTGATACAACCCGGCTTGAACCTTCGAACTTTGAAGGATAAATAAGACTCGACCCTGCATTTAAATGTGCAACGGTACCATCAGATAATTTTATAGAAGCACTTTTGCCATAGGGAACAAACAATTGGTTTAAATCATTTTCAATTACTGCTTTCCCTGACTGAACTGTATCTCTCTTATTGATAACAATTTGTCCCTGGTTATTATAAACAATCTCTGATTCTTTGTCAGGTATTTGAACATTTTTTCCATCAGAAAGCGTGAGTGTGGAATAAGGGTAATTATTATCGTTCTTCCCAAAGTATTCAAACTCATTGAAACGAGGCGATTTGATATACTGGTTAACGCCTATTCCCAGTACAAAAAAGATTAGTCCGATGGCCGCATACTTCGAAATGGTAAGCACTAACGTCCGTCTTTTTGTTTTTACTCTTGATTTTACAATTGCCTGCTGAATTGCAGAATAGATGTCTTGTGCGGTTTTTTCGGTGTCGGTAACCGGTTTTGATTTAAGAGATAAAATAAAGGTCCGGGCGAGTTGTATTTGTTCCTTTTCAGATTCATTGCTTTCAATATAAGCAATCCAGAATCTGTCGAGCTTTTTTGAAGGTTTGTTGACCCATTTTACAAATTTTGGATCTTCTAAAAATTTTAATATTTCATTCATAAGAATCGGATATACACCAATAGGTTCCCCTGATTCTTAAAACATGGACATCAAATTGAATTTATTTTTCGAAAAAAGACAAAAAAGATAGTTTTAAACTCTTTTTTATCAATATAGCTTCTTAGTGAAAGCATCGCTCTGTAAAATAATTTACGTGCAGATTCAACGGAGATGCGCATGATTGAGGCGATTTCTTCATAGCTCATTTCTTCCTCAAATTTGAGGTATATAATCTCCTTTTGTTTTGATGGTAGCTTTGCTGTAGCTTGTTGAAGAAGATTTTTTATTTCCTCCGAAATCTCCTCTTGTTCGAGTTTCTCCTGGTAGCTATATTCTATATGAAAATCAAGTTCAACATTTTCTGTACTTGTGTCTAATGTCTCTATCCTGGAATTACGTTGAAGTCTCTTATATATTCTGTTTCGAAGAGCAATGAATAGATATGCTTTGAGGTTTTTTATTTCCGTTTTTTGCTTTTTGGGTTTTAAGAAAAGATCAATGAATATTTCCTGAATACTATCACGAACAGTATGCTGATCCGGACATAGTTTTGAGCCATAAGCAATTAACTGATATATATAGATATTGTAAATGGCAGTAAAACTGTCACTATTGCCCGTCTGAAAGGATTGCCATAAATTGTTTATATCCTTATCACTACTCCGTTTCATAAAATTATAGTTGACAGGTGACGTAAAGATGAAATTTTTTTAATAAATACCAATCTTTACTATGTTTTTTTATAAGAAAATACTCCTGTAATTAGCCTTCTCGTACCATAGTGTTGCAATCTGTTAGGTTTTGCAGAAGTCTTATTGCTGTTAGACAGCCCAATGCCAGCAGTTTACCGTAAAAAAAAAAAGTTTAACAGGTGTTTACTTTTTGTTTGTTTTCAAGTTCGAATTTATTCTAAGTTTATTCAGGTTAATAGGTTTTTAAGAAGCTTTGATCTGTCGCTGCTTGTTCTGTGTATATCGCAAGAAATAATGCCGGATATGGCTAGCGGTTAAAGGGACACGATATTGAATAAACAGGCCTTTTATGCAAACGATACATATTATAATAGATTTTCCCGGAGTAGTAATAGACTACATCCGGGAAAATATTGGTGTTTTATTTTTCGTCAAAAGTCATGGAGTAGGGGAAACTGCTTGTTTCCGTTCCACGCGATTTGTTGGGATGGCTGGCCATGTCAAAAACAATTTCTCCGCCATTTTGAATAGTGGCGTGTTTCAGGAAGTTTTTGTTGTACGATTCGCCGTTCAGCACCACATCGTTTACATAAACGTTTTCCTTTGAGTTGTTCGTTGCATCGATTACAAACTCATTACCGTTTTCAAGTGTAAGTGTAATTTTGTTGAACAGCGGCGATCCCAGCACGTACTCGTCGGTTCCAGGACAAACAGGATAGAATCCCATTGAACTGAAAACATACCATGCCGAAGTCTGGCCATTGTCTTCGTCGCCACAATAACCATCAGCCTGGTAAGAGTACAATTTGGTTAGTACTTCGCGAACATGCGCCTGTGTTTTCCAGGGCTGATCGGAATAATTGTATAGGTAAATCATGTGCTGAATTGGCTGGTTGCCGTGTGCGTAGTTACCCATTCCGGCAATCTGCATTTCACGAATTTCGTGAATAGTACCGCCATAATATGAATCGTCGAAAATAGGTGGAACAACAAATACCGAGTCGAGCATTGCCACAAATTCATCGTTTCCGCCCATCAGTTGTTTCAGGCCTTCAATATCCTGAAAAACGCTCCAGGTATAGTGCCAGCTGTTTCCTTCGGTAAAAGCATCGCCCCATTTGTACGGGCTGAATGGCGACTGGAAAGTACCATCTTCATTTTTACCGCGCATAAGTTTGCTTTCGGCATCGTAAACATTGTGGAAATTGCGGGCACGTTGTTTAAACAGGTCAATCTCTTCCTGTGGTTTTCCCAGTTCCTGCGCCAGTTTCCAAATGCAGTAATCGGCATAAGCATATTCCAGCGTACGGGCAGTATTTTCGTTAATGCCAACGTTGTAGGGCACATAACCCAGCTCGTTGTAATAATCTGCTCCATAACGGCCAACAGAATGAATCTGCTCCATATAACCGTTGGTGTTTTTTATCATGGCTTCGTACAAAGTTTCAATGTCGTAACCACGGATTCCTTTTAGGTACGAATCGGCAATCAATGATGCCGAGTTAGAGCCGATCATACATCCACGGTGACCCGGACTTGCCCATTCCGGCAGCCAGCCACTTTCTTTGTAAGTATTAACAAGGCCTTCCATGATCTGGCTGTTCAGATCAGGATACATGAGCGTAAAAAACGGGAATACGGCTCGGAACGTGTCCCAGAAACCATTGTCGGTAAACATATATCCGGGCAATACTTCGCCGTTGTACGGACTGTAGTGTACGATATTATTGTCGGCATCAAATTCGTAAAATTTACGCGGGAAAAGCAATGTGCGGTACAGACACGAGTAGAATGTTTTTTGTTCGGCTTCGCTGCCACCTTCTACTTTAATCCGGCCCAGTTCTTTCTCCCATATTTGCTCGCCTTCGGCTTTAATCGCCTCAAACGATTTGTCGCCAATCTCCCTGCTCAGGTTCAATTCAGCTTGTTCGGCACTGATAAACGATGAAGCCAGTTTTACATTCACTTCTTCACCTTTTTTTGTTTTGAATCCAACAATACCGCCAACATGGAAACTTTTGGCTTCGGCTGTTTCCTGCAAATCATCGTCTTTCCAGGTTTTTACCACCTCAAAATCTTTATCGAAAACGGCTACAAAGAAGTTCTTGAAATTGGCAGGTACACCGCCGTGATTGTTCTGGCAGTAACCAACAATTTTGCGTTCTTCAGGAATGATCTTCACCATTGATCCGCCATCGAAAGCATCCAAAAGAATGTACGATTCGTCATTTTCCGGAAATGTAAAACGGAACGACACTGCGCGGTCGGTTGGCGTGAACTCGGTAGTAACATCGTAATCGGCCAGGTACACTTTGTAGTAGTGCGGTTGGGCGACTTCGGCTTTGTGCGAAAACCATGATGCACGTTCAGCGCCTTTAAATTTCAATTCTCCGGTAACCGGCATCAACGAAAATGCAGCGTAATCATTAATCCACGGGCTTGGCTGATGGGTCTGTTTAAACCCCTGAATTTTATATGAATCGTAGGTGTAGCCCCAGCCGTCGCCCATTTTGCTGGTTTGCGGTGTCCAGAAATTCATTCCCCACGGACGGGCAATGGCAGGGTAGGTGTTTCCGTTAGAAAGTTTAAATTCCGAATCGGTACCCATTAACGGGTTTACCAGATCCACCAGATTTACTGGCGTGGTCGTTGATTGTATGCTGACTTTTGAAGTGCAGCTAAATAGAATTGCGCCTAGGCAAAACAATAAAAAATACTTCATGGTAGTGAGTTTATTAAGTTGTTGTATAGGTATAAATAAGGCGCAAAAATATAATTATTTTGTTCAAACCTGCTATTCATAGCCTGATTTTGGACGGCTGTCTGCAGCTTGACCAAATTCTTTATTAGGTTCTGCAGCCATAGTAAATTCCAACACTCCACCATTAACAACATCTGTGTGTGTGATATAGCTTTTTGTATAAGGCTCGCCATTCAGTGTAACCGAATCGATATAAATATTTGTCTTATTCAGGTTTTTAGCTTTTACCTCAAATGTTTTCTCGCCCGGTAATTCAATAGTAGCCGATTCAAACAGCGGACTGCCCAAAACATAAACACCATTGGCCGGATTAACCGGGTAGAAGCCCATCGACGATAATACATACCACGCCGACATTTGTCCGCAGTCTTCGTTTCCGCAAAGTCCGTCGGGTTGGTCGGTATACATTTCATTCATAATGAAATTAACTTTTTCGGCCGTTTTCCATTGCTGACCTGCAAACGCGTACATATAAGGGATGTGGTGCCCCGGTTCGTTTCCGTGTGCGTACATGCCAATCAAACCTGAAATGTCGTTTGATGCGCCTTCGTTTAAGGTTTCTTCGGTAGTAAAAAGCTCATCCAGTTTTTCTGTAAAAGCAGTTTCGCTTTCGAAAAGATTAATCAATCCGTTAATATCGTGCGGAACCAGCCAGGTGTATTGCCAGGCATTTCCTTCGCAAAAATCGTCGGCACGATGCTCCGAATGTACCGGGTTAAAAGGAGTACGCCAGCTGTCATCGGCAATTCTACCTCGCATAAAACCGGTTTCCTTATTGAAATATTTTTCGTAATATTTTGCTCGTTTTGAGAATAATTCAAAGTCTTCTGTTTTTCCCAGTTTCTTTGCCATAGCAGCCACACACCAGTCGTCGATAGCATATTCCAGTGCCATTGCAACCGATTCAACTGTTGAATCAGCCGGAATGTAACCTTTCTCTTTTATAAAGTTCAGGCCGCGCTCATCCATCAGCATGGTTGCTTTTACGGCTTTAAAAGCTTTTTCTGCATCAAAACCAGTGTATCCTTTCAGTAAAGCATCGGCAATTACCGGAATGGCGTGGTTGCCCACCATTGTATTGGTTTCGTTGCCGTGCAGGTGCCACACCGGAAGTTTGCCCTGCTGATCGTAAATTGCAAGCATTGTACTTACCATATCGTCAACACGATCCTGATGTACCAGTGTAAACAGCGGATGTGCTGCGCGGTAGGTATCCCACAACGAAAAAGTGGTGTAGGTATCGAAACCCGGATCGGTATAGTTTTTACCATCGGCTCCGCGGTAATCGCCGTTAACATCATCGAACAACGATGGTGCTATCATAGTGTGATACAAAGCGGTGTAAAAGGTAGTTTTAGTTGATGGATCAGTATTTCCAATTTTTATTTTTCCCAGTTCGGTATTCCAATTGGTGCGGGCTTGTGCTTTTGTGGCTTCAAAATCCCACTGGGCCAATTCGGCGTTTAGGTTGTTTTTTGCGCCATCGGTGCTAACCGGAGAAATTGCAGTTTTTACGAGCAATTCACCGTTACCATCAAATTCAATTTCAACGGTGTTAATTCCTTTGTCGTTTTGTCGCAGTATTTCCAGAGTTTTAATGGGTTTCGAAAATTCGGTATGGAAATAAATTTTTTGGTCTGCTGCCCATCCTTTTGAATAGCGAAATCCGCTAATTCTATTGTCGCCTTCCTTTTGAAGATCGGCTTTGGTAAGTGCATCCCAGCCTGTTCCGTAAGCCAGGTCGATAATTAATTTCGAATTGCCCGAAGCGTTAAAGATGTATCGGTGAAAACCTACACGTTCGGTGGCAGTTAGTTCAGCCTGAACATTGTATTTATTGATATTAATGGAGTAATATCCGGGGCTAACCTGTTCGTCGTCGTGGGAGTAAAGGGCACTCCATGGGTACGCATCGTTTGATGCCTGCTCGTAATTGAAATCATCTGAAACGGGCATAAAAAGCAAATCACCAAGATCGCCAATACCTGTTCCACTCAAGTGGGTATGCGCAAATCCGATCAGTACAGAATCGGAATAATGATAGCCCGAGCACCAGTCCCAGGTTTCCTGTGCATTGTTTGGCCCAAGCTGAACGGCACCAAAAGGAATGTTGGCTCCTACAAAAACATGTCCGTGATAATCGCTGCCGATATACGGATCTACATAAGCTGAAAAATCTTCAGGTTTTGGTGCCTGCGAGCACGATAATAAGATGAACGCAAAAAATGCGTTTACAATTAAAAGAAATCGGTTCATTTTGTTGAATTAGGTATGCAATATTAAAAACAAAAAAAGATCAGGACATTCCCGATGCTGCAAAATTAATCAAATTTTGAAACGTGGGGGTGAATCTTGTCATGTAGCGAAATGGTTCGAAAGTAAAATTCTTAATGTTCAGGAAAACGATCGGGTTTCACCTCGTTCTTCATTTCATCAACTTTTCAGAAATTTCAGCAAGAAGGTTTCAGGTATTACCGATGTTTATGTTTAACAACATTTTTCATAAACTTCAAGAAAATAGACCGATTTTATGAAATGTTTCTTTTTTTCGTAAACTTTGTTAGCATAATTAGTCTAATCTTAAAAACCAAAACTTTAAACTTATGAAGTCTTTACTATTGTTACCCTTGTTTCTTCTAATCATTTTATCTGCCAATTGTAACGAGAATAAAATCAAGTTTGGAAAGATCGATAAAGAGGATCTGGAAATGACTCTTTATGAAAAAGACACTACGGCGGTTGCTGTAGTGTTGTATGAGTATGGCGAGAGTGAAATAGAGTACAACCAAGCTGTTGGCTGGAGACTGGTATTTTCGGTACACCGGCGAATTAAAATTTTAAAAAAGGAGGGTGTTGAATATGCTGATTTCCAAATCGGACTTAGTAAAGATGGTATGCACGAGGAGGAGGTAAATGGATTAAAGGCAATAACTTTTAATCTGGAAGATGGAAAAATTGAAAAGACTGAGTTGAGTAATAAAGATGTTCATCTGGATGATGTAAATAAATATTACAAACAGGAAACTTTTTCCATGCCAAACGTAAAGGTTGGTTCGGTTATCGATTTAAAATACTCCATTGATTGTAAGGCCTTTGTTCGAAATATGCGGCCATGGATGTTTCAACACAGTATTCCTACAGTTTATAGCGAGTACATGGTGAAAGTTCCTGAATATTTCAGATACAGAAAGTTTACATTAGGTTTCGAAAAGTATGCAATATTTGAAGAAGATTCGTATCCTGTATCTCAGGTGATAACCTATAAAACAAGTTCCGCAGCAGATTTACAGACTCCCGGGCTCATGAATAACACGCAGTATGACCAAAGTACACTGGCTTTTTCCAATAACAGATACCATTGGATTGCAGAGGATATGCCTGCTTTCGAAAAAGAAGCCTATATTTCAACAGTAGATAATTATATCCAGCAGGTTCAATTTGAATTACAATCTGTTCAGTTTCCGGGTGAAAAGCTTTTTACTTATTCCGAGTCGTGGGAGTCGATCAATAAAAACTTAAAAGAAGATGAAGATTTCGGTAGGATTGTATTTGGAAATGCAAACTTTCTGGAAGATGAAACCAATAAACTACTATCGGGAATAACAGACGATGTGGAGAAAGTTGCTATTCTTTATAACCACGTACGCTCTAACTATAAATTTACAGGCAGAAATTCGATCTATTCAAAAGGACTTCGTAAAACTGTTTCAGATAAGAATGGAAATGTTGCCGATATTAATTTCCTTTTGTCTGCCTATTTAAGAAACGCCGGATTCTCAGTAAAACCAATGGTGCTAAGTACACGGTCTAATGGAATGTTCTTATATCCAACGGTAACTTCATTTAACTATGTGGTTTTGGTTGCCGAGATAAATGGTAAACCGTTACTATTAGATGCAGCTGACAAAGATTGCACAATAAATGAGTTGCCTTACCAGTGTCTTAATGGTAATGGTTTAATTGTTGGCGGTGCAGAACCGGAGTGGGTAAATCTTTACAAGCTGGGAAATGCCAATTCTCAATTTGTGTCAACTATTCAAATATCAGAGGATGGTAAGTTGTCGGGTTCGGTATCTATCGCAAGATTGGGGTACGCAGCTCAGGCATTCAGAACTGAAGTTGGAGAGTTTGCGAATGTGGAAAAGTATATTGAAGATTTTGCTGACAGCAATCTTGACTGGGATATTGAAGAGCACGAGGTTGATGGGGTGAACGAACTCAGAAATCGCATAACCGAGAAATTGGAAGTTAGTCTTACTAATAAGAGCATATCTGCAGGTGACATGATTTATATTACTCCTTTAATTGCCAATGCAACCGACGAAAATCCTTTTAAGCTGGCAGAACGAAAATATCCGGTTGATTTTGGATTTAACTTTAAGGAAAGTGAAATGGTAATATTCAATTTACCCGAAGGTTATGTGGTTGAAGAGATACCTGAAACATTTAATGCAATATTGCCCGGATCGAAAGCATCTTATTTGTTTTCAGTTCAGAAAATCAATGATAAGCAGTTACAGGTCATTTCCAACTTCGCGATAAATCAGCCGGTATTTCAGGCCGAGGATTATGCGGCGTTAAAAGAGTTATTTAATCATATTATCGAAAAACAGAGTCAGCAGATTGTTCTGAGGAAGATTTAATGAAAGCCGTTGGCGTTAAATGCTGAATTTAAATTAACGCTTGTCCGGGGCTTCAATTTGTTCTGTTAAATAATTCGAAAACTAATGAGCTTAAAGCACTACTTTTTAATACTGATTATTGTATGTTCGAGTCTTTCACTTGATGCAAAAGAATCTTTCTATCCGGTTTCAGATATAAATCCGATTTTGTTGCTGAATTCAAACGCCGTAGTTCGCGAGAGCAAAATCTTACTTGAAATATACTCCACAAAGAAAGTGAGTTATAAAGTTAAGGAGGTTATAACTGTGTTAAACGAAAACGGAGAAAGCGAAGGGGTGCTCTATATTCCATATGACTCAAATAGAACTGTGAATATTAAAGAGGCAATTGTTTATGATAAAAATGGATCGTTTGTAAAGAAGTTTAAAAACACTGAAATCTACGATCAGCGTTATTTCGATGGATTTTCTTTGTATAGCGATGCACGTTTCAAACGAATAACTCCAAATTTCAGTTCTTATCCTTACACCGTGATGTACGAGTATACGATAGATCTTAACGGGGTTGTAGACTATTACGATTGGACACCCGTTGATGGCTATTATAAATCAATCGAACAGGCCAGCTATTCGATAAGTTTGCACGATGATATGCAGGTTCGCATTCGGGAAAATAATATTGAATCGATAGAAAAAAATGGAGGGGTAGATGATGATGTTCAGTATTCGTGGCAACTAAAGAATCAACTTGCCATTGAAAGAGAATCTTATGCAATTCCGATTTATGAGCATGTTCCAGCTATTAGTATTGCACCAACAGAATTCTCCTATTTTGGAACGGATGGTGATTTATCGACCTGGGAAAGTTACGGCCAGTGGATATGGGAATTGATAGAAGATAAAACAACATTGCCTGAAGAACGAATACTTTTTCTGAAAGAGCTTGTAAAAGGAGAAGATAATACCTTGGATAAAGTGAAAGCGATTTATAAATACCTGCAGGAAGAAACGCGTTATGTAAGTGTTCAGTTGGGCATAGGCGGTTTTGAACCCCTTTCAGCTGAAAAAGTTGATGAGGTGAAGTATGGTGATTGTAAAGCCCTGGTAAATTATATGCGTGCAATGTTGGAGGCGGTTGGAATAAATTCTTATTATACCCTTGTTAATGCCGGCCGTACGGCAGAGAAAATTGTACCTGACTTTCCGTCGCAGGATTTCAATCATGTTATATTGTGCGTTCCGCTTGAATCGGATACGGTATTTCTTGAATGTACCAGCCAGTTTTCTCCCTTCGGCTTTTTAGGAAGTTTTACTGCTGATCGTATGGTGCTGCTGGTCGATAAAGATAACAGTCGTTTAATCCACACCCCAAAATTCAATCAAAACGACAACCTGTGGAAATCGTCCGTTTCGATTGTATTAGATGCACAGGGAAATGCTGTTGTAAATGATACCGTTGTCTATAGCGGTTTACAATATGAGTTTATTGAAGATCAGTTAAGAAAAACAACCGAAGAACAGATTGAAGATGAATTAAAAGAAGGAGACATTACCGGAGCCGTGTACAAAAATATCGTATATCGTTCCAATCAATCTGAAGTTCCTTCAGCCACACGTATCAGGGAAATAGATGTTGCCAGATTCGCTGCCAAAATGGGTGATCGTTTTTTTATGCCTGTTAATATCATAAATCAGTCATCATCTACTCCAAGGCGGGAGAAGAACAGAACATATCCTTTTCGTATGAACCTGTCATATCGCGATATCGACAAGGTTGAGATTCAGCTACCCGAAGGATACGAAATAGAATATCTTCCGGGAGGAACCACTATCACATCTGACTTTGGTAGTTATCAGTATTCTTTAGAAGCTAATGGACGTACGCTCTCCTACATTCGAATGAATGAGATCAATGCCGGTACTTTTCAGCCCGAAAAATATGCTGCTTTTGTAGAATATATGAAGAATATATACGATGCCGACAATCAGAAAATCATTCTGAAAAAACTATAGCTCCGGAAAACGATCAGGTTCCACTTCGTGCATCATTTCGTAAACATTTTTGAAAAGCAACTCTACGTTTGGTTTTGAGAAATATTCGCCATCGATACCATAGGCCGGACGGTGTTCCTGTGCCGAAAGTGTTCGTGGTGCGGTGTCTAAATAATCGAATGCTTTTTGTTCTTCGATAACTTTTTGCATCATATATGCCGTTCCTCCTCCGGGCACATCTTCGTCCATAAAAATTACTTTTCCTGTTTTTTTGATGGATTCCAGAATGACATGATTAACATCAAAAGGCATCAGAGTTTGCACATCGATTACTTCGATTGAGATACCTTTAAAATCCTGCAACAGTTTGGCTGCTTTCACTGCATGATGTACGTTCCATGCGTAAGTTACAACGGTTACATCCGTTCCCTCCTGCATAATTTCAGGTACACCAAGCGGGATTTTGTATTCGCCATGGTTGGCCGGAAGTTTTTCCTTAACGTTATAACCTTTTAGCGGCTCAATAACCAGCGCCGGGTCGTTACCTTCCAATAACGTATTGTAAAAACCTGCAGCTTGTGTCAGGTTGCGGGGAACACAGAGGTACATGCCACGCATCGATCCCAAAAGCATTTGCATAGGCGATCCGGCATGCCAGATTCCCTGTAACTGATGACCACGGGTACGCACAATCAGCGGTGCAGCCTGGCGGCCTTTGGTGCGGTATTGCAAAGTAGCCAAGTCGTCGCTTAACTGCGACTGTGCATAAATCAGGTAGTCGAGGTATTGAATTTCGGCAATCGGGCGGAAACCACGCATCGCCAAACCAATTCCTTGTCCAATGATGGTAGCCTCACGAATACCGGCATCGTCAACACGAACTTTGCCGTATTTCTCCTGCATGCCTTTCATCCCCTGGTTTACATCGCCCAGTTTTCCGGTGTCTTCGCCAAAAGTTACCAGGTTCGGGTATTTGCTAAACAGGGCATCAAAGTTTTTATTTACAACCACCGAGCCGTTTACATCGGCAGAGTTCTCATCGTATTCTACTTCAACTGCTTTTACATTCAACGCAGCGTCGGGTCCGGTGCGGTATAATTCTCCATTATAAAAACCGGCCGTGCGTTCTTCAAAACGACTGATCCATTCTTTCAAAATGTCGCGTTCATCTTCCAGCTCCGGCATGGTATGAAGTTCGAGTTTTAGTCTTTTTGCAAAACTAAGGTGCGATCTTCGGGTTGGGAAAATCTTATCGGTTACTTTTTCAAACCGTCGTAAACTTTGCAATTCACTGCGTTTATCTATTCTTTTCAGAATTTTGATCAACTCAGTTCGCTCATTCTGGTATCCTTCGGTATAATTGTTCCATGCTTTTTTGCGGGCTTCTTTAGCTCGTTTTTGTGCCGATTTTTCAATCTCATCCAACATATCTTCATCGGCAATTCCTGATTCGAGCATCCATTTGCGCATTTGGTTAACGCCGTCGTACTCTTTTTCCCACTCCAGGCGTTCTTTTGTTTTGTATCGTTCGTGCGAACCCGATGTAGAGTGCCCCTGTGGCTGTGTAACTTCGTTGATGTGGAAAACCACCGGCGACTGATTTTTCCGGCAATTGTCAATTCCTTCTTTGAATGTTTTTACCAGATCAGGGTAGCTCCAGCCTTTACATTTATAAATGTCGACACCGTTGCTGCCTTTTTCTTTGGCAAAACCTTTCAGTGCTTCCGAAATACTTGATTTTGTTGTTTGCAGCTCAATCGGCACGCTAATTCCAAAACCATCGTCATAAACTGCAATGGCAAGCGGAACCTGCAGCACTCCGGCTGCATTTATCGTTTCAAAGAAAATTCCTTCGCTTGTACTGGCATCGCCAATACTGCCAAACGCCACTTCGTTTCCGGTAACATTGTTGTTCAGTTGCTTTTTCAATTCGGGTTGTTGCCGAACCATTTTACTGGCTTGTGCCAAACCCAGCAAACGTGGCATCTGACCTCCTGTTGATGAAATATCGGAAGCAGAATTGAACTGATCAGCAAGATCTTTTATTTCTCCCGAATCGCTTATGTTTCTTGTGCTAAAATGATTATTGAAATTTCGTCCTCCGGTAGAGGGATTAATTTCGTCGTCGGTATCGCCGTAAATCATGGCAAAAAACTCCTCCGGTTCCAACAATTCCAGCGCCAGCATAAAGGTCTGGTCGCGGTAATACCCAGAGCGCCAATCGCCTTTTTTGAAATTCTTGGCGTAAGCAATCTGGGCAATTTCTTTTCCATCGCCAAAAATACCAAAGTGCGCACGTCCGTTATGTACCTCACGGCGCCCCATTATACTTAATTCGCGACTTAATCGCGCAATGTAGTAATCCTGAAGTGCTTCTTTTGCAGATATTTGGTTCTTTGTTGCCGGTTTTTCCTTTTCTAAATACATAAACGATTCTTGTTAATCAGTCGCAAATAAAACGAATATAAGTCAGAAATGTTTAGCTAAGGTGCTAATTTAGAATGCACTAAAAGGTGCATGAAATTAGGGATTTTTGTATAACAGGACTAAAAAGTATCTATTTGAAAATGAAACTAATGTGTATATTTAATTCTGTATGTTTTTTTATGTATTGACTTATGATTAAATATTTACAATTCAATTTTGTTTCACTTCATTTACTTAAATCGCATATCGAAAAATCCTGTTCGGATTATGCTTTACAGGTGTTAATAATTACTGTATCTCAAATTATCTTTATTTCTCGAATGTTTTTGGTTTATAACTGTAAAGGCTGAAGAGGTTTGGGTTATATTCAGCAAATTATGAGCAAAAAACATTTCATTCGCTTAGGTTAAACCGACAATTTATGTGTCTTGCTAAATAGAGAAATTAATTAAACCACATATCATGTTAAAAAATTTCAGTTTACTATTTTTATTCGTATTAGTGTATTCGTCCGTTTTTTCTCAGGACATAAAAGAATGGGAAGACCCGGCGGTTCTTAATATTAATCGCACCGATCCACATGCCAGCTTTTTCCCTTTTGAAAGTGAAAGATTGGCGTGGGACAATAATAAGAATGAGTCGGCTTATTTTCAGTCGTTAAATGGCATTTGGAAATTTAATATTGCCTCAAATCCCGAAGGCCGTCCCGTTGATTTTTACAAAACCGATTATGATGTAAGTAGCTGGGCCGACATAAAGGTGCCGGCAAACTGGGAACGCCAGGGCTTTGATACTGCCATATACGTAAATACAAGGTATCCGTTTTGGATGATTGCAAACGAACGCCCAAATCCGCCACATATTCCATCTGCTTACAATCCGGTTGGAAGTTACCGACGTAATTTTACTATTCCTGTAAATTGGGAGGATCGCCAGATCTCCATACACTTTGGAGCCGTAAAATCAGCGTTTTACATTTGGGTAAATGGCGAAAAAGTGGGGTATAGCGAAGGATCAAAAACTCCGGCCGAGTTCGATTTAACCGAATTTGTAAAACCGGGAGAAAATACACTGGCCCTTGAAGTGTATCGCTGGAGTACCGGGAGTTACCTCGAATGCCAGGATTTTTGGAGAATTAGCGGAATTGAGCGCGACGTATATTTACAGGCCACTCCAAAAGTTCATGTGCGCGACTTTTTTGTACTTGCCGGCCTGGACGAGAATTATAAAAACGGAACATTTTCTCTGGAAGTAGAAGTGGAAAACTATACCGAAGCCAATGCCGGAGATTATACGGTTGAAGCAAGTGTTTTAACCCTGGATAAAGATCAAAAAATAATTGACCTCTCCGAAACTTCATCCATAGGAGAAGAGCCGGCAATGTTTCAGTTTAGTGCCAATGTTGATAATCCAAAAAAATGGTCGGCAGAGCAACCCAACCTGTACAAACTGATGATTGTTTTAAAAGATGCTGAGGGAAATACCGTTGAAGCACTTTCGCAAAACATTGGTTTCCGCACGGCCGAAATTAAAAACGGCCAGTTTATGGTGAACGGAAAAGCAGTGTATGTTAAAGGAGTTAACCGTCACGAGCACGATCCGGATGAGGGACACGTAATCAGCCGCGAAATGATGTTAAAAGATATTCAGCTGATGAAGGAATTTAACATCAATACGGTGCGTACCTGTCACTATCCTGATGATCCTGAGTTTTATGCACTATGTGATTTGTACGGATTGTATGTAATTGATGAAGCGAACATCGAATCACATGGAATGGGTTATGGCGAAGAAAGTTTGGCCAAACATGCCGAGTGGGGGCCAATGCATTTGGATCGTACACGCCGGATGGTGGAACGCGATAAAAACCATGCTTGTATTGTTACCTGGTCGTTAGGAAACGAAGCCGGCGATGGTATTAACTTTGTTGCCACTTATAATTGGATTAAAGAGCGCGATAAAAGTCGTCCGGTGCAGTACGAGCGTGCCGGGTTGGAAGATCATACCGATATTTTCTGCCCCATGTACATGAGTATTGAGGGAATTATAAATTATGCAAAAGGAAATCCCGATCGCCCATTAATCGAATGCGAGTATGCACATGCAATGGGTAACAGTTGCGGTGGTTTGCAGGATTACTGGGATGCCATTGAAATGTATCCGGCTTTGCAGGGCGGTTGTATCTGGGACTGGGTTGACCAGGGATTGCGCGAAGTGGATGAGAAAGGAAGAATGTATTACACTTATGGTGGTGATTACGGAACCAACAAACCTAGCGACAACAGTTTTTGTATGAACGGTTTGGTAAATCCTGATCGGTTGCCGAATCCACAATTGTGGGAAACAAAAAAGGTGTACCAGAATATTTCAATAGCTGCAAATGATTTAATAGCTGGAAAATTTACCATCCGGAACAAGTACTTTTTTACCAACCTGAATGAGTTTAACCTGGTATGGACGGTTAAAAATGCAGAAGGTACTGTTGCCCACGGTATGGTTTCTGAATTAAATCTAGAACCACTGGCTGATAAAGCTTTTAGCATTTCGTTACCCGAATTGCCACAACCCAAAGCCGGACAAAGTTATGTGCTGAAATTTTCGCTGGTCACCAAAAATAGAAAAGGTTTGGTAAAAGCCGGGCACGAACAGGCCTGGGAAGAGTTTGTATTGCCAACACAATCGGCTGCTTATGCTACAGTTGAAAACAAAGGTGAAATCTCAGTTCAGCAAAACGATACAGAATATGTTGTTCTGGGTGAAAACTACCAGCTAAAAATCGATGCTGAATCAGGTATCATTTCATCGTACATTTTCAACGGAAAAGAAATGATGAAACAGGGGCCACGATTAAACTTTTTTCGTCCGCCAACAGAAAACGATATTCGCGACCGCAACGGTTACCGGATTTGGGAAAAAGCCGGGTTGGACAAACTGAAGCAAACAGTTCAAAAACCAGAACTTAAAAATCAGGCCGATGGAAGTCTGCTACTGATTTACCCTGTAACTCTAAAAAGCACTTCTTCCGAATTTTCTGCGGTTATGCAGTATCATATTTTTGGCGACGGAACTTTTAATGTCTCAAGCGAAGTTAATTTGCCGGAGTCGATAGCTGCCGTTGCAAAAGTGGGTTTGCAAATGAAAATGAAACGTTCGTACAATGAAGTTAGCTGGTATGGATTGGGCGGTGTTTCTACGTATCCCGACCGTAAGAGTGGCGGTAAATTCGATTTTTATTCAACTACTGCCGAGCAGCTTTACGATCATAACATTGTTATTCCACAAGATAATTGCAATCAATCGGGTGTCCGCTGGGCTTCGGTTTCGAATAGGGAAGGAAACGGATTTTTGTTGAGTGGATCAACCGAAATGAATTTCAGTGCTTATCCGTATGACGATGCTGAAATAACAAAAGCACGGCACCTGAACGAGTTGGATGAAGCCGATTTTGTTACCGTTAATTTCGATGCACTGGTTACCGGTCTGGGAACGGCCACTTGCGGCCCTGGAATTTTACCTCAGTATGTGGCAACAAACGGCATTTACCGTTTCGATGTTACTTATTCTCCGGTGCAACTTCAGCAAAAAAGCATCTTTGAATATGCCAGCGAAAAATACCCGGTTGCCGAACTTTTATTGGCTCAGGCTCCGGTTTTGGAACAAAACAATAACGGTGTAATTTCAATAAGCAGTGCTGAAAATGCTGATCTTTTTTATTCGGTGAATGATAAAAAATTTAAAGCCTATAAGAAACCATTCGAACTGAAAAAGGGCGGAAAAGTAGCTGTTTATGCGAAGGTTAATGGGAAAATGAATAGTAACCATGTAATCCGGTATTTTGAAATGAGTAAAAAGAAGTGGACTGCCACAGCCGATTGCAGCTACAAAGGAAACGAACCGGAAATGGCCATTGATAACAATCCGGAAACGATCTGGCACTCGGATTGGAGCGATGAAAAACTGGTGCAACCACACTTTTTACAAGTGGATTTGGGAGAGACGCTGGAGTTGAAAGGTTTTAGTTATTTGCCGCGACAGGATCAGTGGAACGGACGAATTGCGACCTATAATTTTGAGGTAAGTGTCGATGATAAAACCTGGGAAACAGCCGTTGAAAATGGTCGTTTTGGTTATTCCGACGATCGTCAGGAGAAAATGTTCGACAAAACATATAAGGTACGCTATATCAGAATTACGACATTACGCGAAATCCAACGTAATTTTTACAGCTCAATTGCTGAAATCGGGGTGATTTTATAATTGAATAATACGACTTAGGAAAAGTAGTCCTTTTCAAAAAGTCTTATAAAATATGTAGTGGATCCGATCCAAATAGTTATTAACTAAACCGGATCGGATCCTTATTTTTTGTAGCTTAGATAATGGATAAGCTGTATTTATTTACGGATGGAAGTGTACATGTTCAATCAAAAATTGGATATGGCGCCTGCCTGCTCCTTGCTGAAAAGGACCTGGCGGCTGATCGCTTAGAACAGCTTGTTCGAACCAAACGTTTTGAGAATACCTCATCTGCCAAACTCGAATTACAAACTTTACTTTGGGCTTTATCAGAATTGCCACAGGATGGTCAGCAAATATTTATTTATACCGATTCGCAGAATATTACGCAGCTCGTGGAACGCCGCCGCCGATTGGAAGATAAAGATTTTTGTACAAAAAGCGGGAAACCGCTGCAAAATGCCGACCTGTATAAACAGTTTTACAAAGTGGTTGATGCTTTAAACTGCGAGATGGTTAAAGTTCAGGGACACCAGCCAGCGCGTTTAAAAAATGAAATTGAGTGCATCTTTACAATCGTCGACAAAGCTTCCAGAAAGGCCTTGCGAAGTGAAACTAGCCTGCATAAATCTTCGTGATCCTAATTAACATTGTCATTACGATTTAAGTGGAATAAGTTTTTTAACTTTGCCGTACTTCATTTATTGAGAGAACATATCGAAAGCGCTTCATTCGGAGCTGAATAGTGCACAGGCAAAACTTCTGCTTGTGGCATTTTTTATTATTCAAATCATTCCAACATTTTAAATTGTAAGAAAATGAAACTCAATAAATTATTAGCTTATACCCAAAAACCAAACCTCTACGAACCGGGAACCGCAGTTATGTGGACCGATGAACACATCTCGAAACAACTTTTGCAAGTACATCTGAACGAAAATGTTGATTTGGCAAGTCGCAAACCGGAAACCATCAAAAATACGGTGGACTGGATTTTGGAAAAGTCAGGTGGAGAAAAACTGAATATTCTTGATTTGGGTTGTGGCCCCGGTTTATATTCAACAATGCTGGCAGAAAAAGGCCATAAAGTTACCGGAGTCGACTTCTCTAAAAATTCAATCGTTTACGCAAAAAGTAAGGTGAAAGAGGACAGACTTGAAATTATTTACCTGCAAGCAAATTACCTGGAACTGGAACTCCCTGATCAAAGCTTCGATCTGGTTCTGCTGATTTATACCGATTTGGGTGTTTTGCTGCCCGAAGACAGAACGAAGTTGCTTGGTTTTATTCATGGAGTTTTAAAACCGGGAGGCACCTTTATTTTCGATGTATTAAACGATAAGGACCTGCCTAAAAAAGTAGTACCAAAAAACTGGGAAGTAGCAGATGCGGGTTTTTGGAAACCGGAGCCTTATCTTGCGCTTTCTGAGTCGTTTTTATATGAGGAGGAGAAGGTAATATTATATCAGCATCAGGTAGTAAATGAGAATGAAAAAGTTGATGTTTACCGGTTCTGGACACACTTTTTTGGACATTCGAACCTGACAAAACTTTTGGCTGAAAACGAATGGGAGAACGTTGAATTTTACGAAGATGTTTTGCCGAAGGGGGATCTGTTTAGCGGAGAGCATGTAACTTTTACGGTTGCCCGCAAAAAGAAATAGAAAGAGAAACGGGCACGAACTAAAATCGTGCCCGTTGAATATTTTACTCTACAATAATTTCATCAACAAATAGCCAGGCCGGATCGCCGGCACCTGCATGACCTTTTGGACATTCGCCGAGGTTTTTAACCGTTACGCGCAAATAGCGACCTGAAGCCTTTTTGTTTACCACAAGTTCTTGAATCTGACGCTCACCATCAGAAATGCTCACTTTGTTTTTTATAGAGCCGATCTTTTTAAAGGTCTTTCCATCTATAGAACCTTCAACAATCATTTGCGATGGATAAAAAATCCATGCGCCAATATTCTGCAGAACTCCAACTTTAACGGCATTAAATTCTGTTTCTTCTCCCAAATCAACAGTGCCCACAAAGTCATTGCCAACAAATCCTTTCCAATTTCCATCAGCGTGGTTCCTTGTCCCTTTTATACCGTTCACCAACGCATATTCTCCGGTTGATTCATAGCTTTTGCTGTTCGGAAACTTCTGGTCCACTTTACAGGCAATAGCTTTGTGGATAAAAAAGTCGGTGGCCAGCGGCTCAGTTTTTAATTCACCATCCTGAATTACTACGGCTTTAACCGTTCCCGATTTACTAATTGAAAACGGTTGGGTGTATTTTTTTGAATTGGCCGTCGGTTTTGATCCGTCGGTTGTGTAATAAATAGTTGGATCATAAGCTTCGGTACTTAATTCAATTTTTATCGATTTGTTTGCCGGATCCAGTTCCGGTTTTGCCGAAACCTGAAATGCACTGGTTGCATAGTTGATTCCCAGTTTGTCGAATCGTTTGTACTGGCTTTCCATTCTTTTCGAGAAATCACCCCAGTCTTTCGCATCTTTTGGCGACCATAACACTTCAGACAGTGCACTCATTCGTGGCATAATCATGTATTCAACATGGCGGCCGTTGGGCATGTATTCTGTCCAGATATTGGCCTGCGCTCCGATAATATGTTTGGCTTCTTCGGTGCTTAATTCTGAAGGAACAGGTTCGTAATTATATACTTTTTTCAAGGTGATATTTCCGCCAAAAGCTTTTGGTTCCAGCGAAGGATCGCCCTGGTAATAATCGAAGTAACAGTGCGAGGTTGGCGACATTACCACGTCGTGACCGGCTTTTGCAGCTCTAATACCCGGATCGGAACCACGCCACGACATAATGGTTGCTGTCGGATCAAGTCCGCCTTCCAGAATTTCGTCCCAGCCAATCAACTGACGGCCGTTTTTATTCAGAAACTTCTCAATTCGTTTGATAAAATAAGCTTGTAATTCATGCTCGTCTTTTAATCCTTCGTCAGTCATGCGCTTCTGACAGAGCTCACATTTTTCCCATTCTGTTTTTGTGGCTTCGTCGCCTCCAATATGAATGTAAGTTGAAGGAAAAAGGCCCATAACTTCTGTCAATACATCTTCCAGAAAGTTAAATGTTTCTTCTTTTCCGGCACAGAAAATATGCGTGATCGGCCATACTCCGCCCGGAGGAACCGGTTGGTATTCGCCGGTGCACGAAAACTCGGGATAAGCAGCCAATGCCGACATAACGTGTGCGGGCATCTCAATTTCAGGAATTACCGTAACATGTTTTTTTCGCGCGTATTCAACAATGGCTATTACCTCTTCCTGCGAGTAAAAGCCGCCATATTTTGGTTCGTTTTCTTTCACCGGTTCTTTTCTCGAGTTCCAGTCCAAATCCTCACGGTCGGCACGCCATGCGCCAACTTCAGTAAGTTTTGGGTACTTTTTTATTTCAATACGCCAACCCTGGTCATCCACTAAATGCCAGTGGAAAACATTCATTTTGTGCAGCGCGATGTAGTCGATGTATTTGTAAATAAACTCAACGGGCATAAAGTGCCGCGATACATCAAGATGCAAACCACGCCAGCCAAAACGAGGATAATCGGTAATATCCATGCAGGGCAGGGTAGTGCCATCGTTTGCCGTTAACAGTTGCCAAATGCTATGCATGCCATAAAATAGACCTGCTGTTGTATTGGCATTTAAAAATACGCGGTCGTTTTGAATAGAAAGTGTATAACCTTCGTTGCCGATTCTTGTGTCGAGTGGATTGTTGAGCTGGATAAGAATATTGCCTTCTTTTGGAGCTGTTGTTGCAACAAACTCAGGAGTGTTACCTGTCGCGCTTTTTAGCAGTTCTTTTGCCAGATCGGAGAATTCTTTTTCAGTTTCATTAGAGGCGTTAAAAAGAACTTTTGTGTTGTCGGTAATTTTAAAAACGCCCTCTTTTTTTACCACCGAAACCGGCTTTGGTACGATGTCGGCAGATTGGGCAAAAATCCCCAAACTGATTGTCATGACGACGAATAAAATGATAGCCTTCTGCATTGTTCGTTAAATTACTGATGTTGCTAATTAAAATATCGGCTCGATTGTAAAACTGTACTGGTAATCTTTTGCCGGAATCTGATACTGCTGCATTGGTTGTGCTCCCCACGAATTATCGCCGGCAACACCCATTTGTATCAGGTCAGTGCGAATAAATACACCGTCTTTTTTCACAATGTCGTTGGTGTGGCGGTAGTCGTTCCTGTCTTCCATGTCAAAATCTTCAAGCGGATTATGCAGGGTAGAAAATCCAATTACCGGATCGCCCGATATTTTTAAGCCCAAGCCGTTTTCGTTTCTCAACTCAAACCAGCGCACATCGGTTTTGTAGCCATTCTCCTGCGGACGAACGTATTTAAAATACTGGTCGGCCACCTTGCTTTCGTAAATACCCACAACAGCACTGTGGTTACGGTCGATGTAGTTTTCGTGTGGCCCGCGACCAAAATATTTCAGGTTGTCGAAATTCACCGGCATTTCCCAACGCATGCCAATTCGCGGAATGTTGGGGAGCTCGGTATTCGACGTTTCAAAAATACTGGTAACCTCAATCTTGCCGTTTCCGTCAATTACCTGAACTACCGATTGTGTCGCATCGATCTTATCAAAATTGTATTTTGTTGTCAGGTAAATTTTGTTGTTGTCGGTTTTTACAGCAGTAACACTTTCGGGTTTTAAGTTCCTTGAAACTTCGCGCCAAACGCCCAATCGACCTAGCATGTTGCTGCCTTTATCATTGTCGTTGGCTGGTCGCCAGAAATTCACCTGCGGACCTTTTTGAATCAACTCAGTTCCATTCATTTTATACGATGAAATTGTACCTGTTTCTTTGTCAAAGTTAATAACGAATTGTGGTCCATGAACTGTAAAATTCTTATTAGTCTCTTCCAGTTTTAATTCCGCCGAAGATGTTTGTTCTTTAGTTGCACTTACCATTTCTATATTAACAGGAAACTGTGCGTGCGTCACTTCAAATCCGGCTTTACGGAATGGTTTATCTTCCTTAAGTTTTACCGAAAAATCGATGAAGAATTCATGAGGTTCCGGATCGCTAAAGTCAATCTTTATTCCTGTATTAAGATCTACATCGGTTGATTCGCCCGGTTTAAGGTCAACGTTTTCCAAAATACCCGAGCTGTAATATTCTCCATCGCGGGTGCATGTCCAGCTGATTTCGTAATCGCTCAGATCAACAAAATCAAACATATTGGTAATTCGGTACCCTTTGTCAAGTTGTTCAATTTTTACATTCTGATAAGCATATTTTACTTCCCACATGGCAGGATGCGGCGTGTAGTCGGCCGATATAATTCCGTTACAAACAAAATTATAGTCGGTTGGCATGTTTTCGCCATAATCGCCACCGTAAGCCCAAAACTCAGTGCCATCGTCCGATTTTTTTACCAACGCCTGATCGATCCAGTCCCAAATATAACCGCCCTGCAACTGGTCGTTTCTGTCGCGGTTAAATACTTCCCATAAATCAACCAGGTTGCCGTTGCTGTTTCCCATGGCATGCGAATATTCGCTTGAAATAAAAGGTTTGGTCTGGTGTTTCGATCCGTAATTCTCCAGTGCTCGTACGCTCGGATATTGCGGGCAAAAAATATCGGTATTATCACCCATAATAGCACGCTCGTAATGCACCGGACGCGATGGATCGCGTTCTTTTATGGCTTTGTAAACGGCAGAGAAAACTTCACCGTCGCCGGCTTCATTTCCCATCGACCAAACAATTACTGAAGGGTGGTTTTTATCGCGCTCAACCATTCGCATATTGCGATCGACGTGTGCCGGTGTCCATTCCGGTTTTTTGGCCAGCGAATGTTCTCCGTAATACATTCCGTGCGACTCTATGTTGGCTTCGTTGGTCACATATAAACCGTATTTGTCACACAGATCGTAAAAACGTTCGTCGTTGGGGTAGTGGCTGGTACGCACCGCATTAATGTTGAACTGTTTCATCAGCGCAATTTCCTTTATCATTGCCTCTTCGCTTACCACATGCCCATTGTATTGGTCGTGCTCATGTCGGTTAACCCCTTTAATAGTAACCGGAACTCCGTTGATATGGAACACTGCATCGATAATCTCAATCTTACGGAAACCAATATTTGAGCGAACCGCTTCAACAGTGTTTCCGTTGTCGTCAATCAAACTAATTATTAGCAGATATAAATTAGGCGTTTCGGCAGTCCATTTTCTTACATCTTTTATTTGTTCTTCCGAAAAATGAACAGTAGCATTTTCATTTCGGTTAATTTTAACTTCCTGTTCACGGCTCAATAGCGCTGAGCCACTTTCATCATAAATATTGTATTTAACGGTGTAGTCGCCCGATTTTAGTTTCGAAGTGTGATTACTCAAGTCAACATCCAGACTAAATACTCCGTTAGTGTATTCGGAATCCAGATCAGGTTTTGCAAAAAAGTCGCGGATGCGAACTTTAGGAGTAGAATAGAGATAGACATCGCGTTCGATACCGCTTATACGCCAAAAATCCTGTGCTTCGAGGTACGAACCGTCAGACCAGCGGTAAACTTCGGCTGCCACAATATTTTCGCCTTCCTTTAAATATGGAGTAATGTCCCACTCTGCAGGCGTTTTACTTCCTTGTGAGTAGCCCACTTTTTCGCCGTTAATCCATAAATAAAAAGCTGATTTTACTGCTCCAAACTGTATAAAAACCTGGCGGCCATTCCAGTTTTCAGGTACGGTAAAAGTTCTGCGGTAAGAGCCTACCGGATTGTAATCGTGTGGAACTTTGCCCGGTTCGGCCGGATAAATGTCATCCACAAATATCATTTCCGGCGACACCGGCTTTTTGTAGTCTGAAAACTCATATTGATGATTTACGTATATCGGTACGCCATAGCCTTCAAGTTCCCAGTTTGCCGGAACGGGAATATCGTTCCAATCAGAAACATCATATTCCGGTTTGTAAAAATTTACCGGTCGGTCGGAAGGTTTTCTCACCCAATTAAATTTCCAGGTGCCGCTCAATGTCTTATAGAATTCCGATTGATGTGGCTTTTGTGTTAAGGCATCATCAACCGAGCCAAATGGCATAAGGCTGGCATGCGGTTTTTCTTTGTTGATGTTGAAAACGGCCG
Source organism: Draconibacterium mangrovi (assembly GCF_010586825.1). Classification (GTDB taxonomy): domain Bacteria; phylum Bacteroidota; class Bacteroidia; order Bacteroidales; family Prolixibacteraceae; genus Draconibacterium; species Draconibacterium mangrovi. The sequence goes on from NZ_JAAAGB010000011.1 coordinate 34,580, forward strand.
GATTTTCCCAATCTGCTGGTTGATCTTGTGCAGATAGTAAAATAGAAAAGAAAATGAGGGTAAGAAGGACAGTGAAATGTTTCATAGATTTGAAAAATATTTAAAAGTATTATTGATTTAAGTTAATAAATTACAAAGATACACTTTTTTGAGCGTATATATCGGGTTCGGTTTTCAGAAAATATACAACTGTTAAGAATGTGTGTGTTGTTTTAGAAATATCTGAACGTTGATGATAAAAGTTAATAAGTATTAAGTAGTTAAAAAACAGTGTTGTAGGTGTGACGTTGCTTAGCGTGGAATGATTTTAAAGAACAGTAAATATTTGTTAGATTTAAAATATAATTCTACTTTCGTGCACGTACACGGAAATCGATTTTTGAAAAAATAAATACTAGACTTGTATCATGCAATTTGGAAAATATAGTTTTGGAGTGGGCGACCGCTTCAACCACGAAGGACAGGCGCAACTCCGTGCCTTAATTAAAGCGAATAAAAAAGGTATTGAAGTAACTCCGGTTTGGAATAAATCAAATCGCGAACACGATATTGTGCATTCCGAGCCATCGGGCACACGAATTGAAGCCGATGAGGCAGTAAAAGCACTGGCCTGGGAAAATTCCTATTTTGTTGATGCCGATCATATCAATCTTGGAAACGTTGACCGTTTTATCGAGCCAAGTAACTTTTTTACCCTCGACGTGGCTATGTATATTGGTACCGAGGCATCGGTTGAAGATGTGGCTGCTTTTAAAGAAACCTGCAAGTTGCTGGGAGATGAGGTAACTATACCGGGGATAGAGGAACCGATTGTAATTACCAGAGAATTGCTGGAAGAGGTGGCCTCGAAATATCTGGCTGCCGTTAAAGAAGCAGGAAAAATTTACCGACACATTGAGGCGGTGAAAGGAAAAGGCAGCTTTGTTACCGAAGTATCAATGGACGAAGTTGAGGCTCCGCAAACTCCGGTTGACATGTTTTTCATATTAAAAATGATTGCCAACGAAAATATTCCGGCGCAAACCATTGCTCCTAAATTTACTGGCCGTTTTAATAAAGGTGTTGATTATGTGGGTGATGCCGAACAGTTTGCCAAAGAGTTTGAGCAGGATGTACTGGTAATTGATTATGCGGTAAAAGAGTTTGGATTACCGGCTGATCTGAAACTCAGCGTTCACTCGGGATCTGATAAATTCACGATTTACCCGATAATGGCCGGTATCATTAAAAAGTTCGATAAGGGAATTCACGTAAAAACTGCAGGAACAACCTGGCTGGAAGAAGTGATCGGATTAGCTATTTCGGGCGATGAAGGTTTGGCTGCAGCGAAAGAAATTTACACCAAAGCGCTGGATCGGAAAGAAGAACTTTGTGCTCCTTATGCCGATGTTATTGATATTGATGACTCAAAACTTCCATCAGCGGAAGAGGTTGCCGGCTGGACGGGCGAAAAATTCGGAAATACCTTGCGTCATATTCCCGGACATGCGGATTATAATGCAAACTTCCGTCAGTTAATTCATGTAGGCTATAAAGTTGCTGCCGAAATGGGAGAGCGCTACACAGGATTGCTGGAGAAATATGCTGATGTGGTTGGTGCTTGTGTAGAGGAAAATATCTTCGACCGACATTTAAAACGATTATTCGACTTATAAAATAACTCCGGACTTCGGTTTTCCGACTTCCGACTTTTTTATTCATTATGAAAGCTTTTATGGACAAAGATTTCCTTTTGCAAACCGATGTTGCAAAGGAATTATATCACAATCATGCGGCCAAAATGCCGATTTTTGATTACCACTGTCATATCAATCCGCAGGAAATTGCTGAGGATAAAGAGTATGAAAACATCACGCAGCTTTGGTTGTATGGCGACCATTACAAATGGCGCGGAATGCGTACCAACGGTGTTGCCGAGAAATACTGTACAGGAAATGCCAGCGATTGGGAAAAGTTTGAAAAGTGGGCCGAAACGGTGCCGCACACTTTGCGCAATCCGCTTTTTCACTGGACACATCTGGAACTAAAAAAATTCTTTGGAATCGATAAAGTTTTGAGTCCGGCAACTGCAAAAGAGATTTGGGAAGAATGTAATGCCAAATTGCAAACTCCTGAATATTCATGCCGCGGAATTATAAAAATGGCCAATGTGCATACCATTTGCACTACCGACGATCCGGTGGATTCGTTGGAGTATCACAGAGCCATTAAAGCTGATGGTTTTGAAACTGCTGTACTTCCGGCCTGGCGCCCTGATAAGGCGATGGCCGTGGAGAATGCAACTACTTACAATGCGTATTTAAGTGAGCTGGAAGAGGCTGCCAATATTAATATTAACAGCTTTAGCGGTTTGATGGAAGCACTGGACGATCGTCACGAGTTTTTCCATTTAAATGGTTGTCGTTTAAGCGATCATGGTGTTGAAACAATTCTGGCTGAAGATTACACCGAAGCCGAAATTGAAAAGATCTTCATTAAAGTTCGTAAAGGTGGTGCGCTTACAAAAGAAGAAGTGGTGAAATTCAAGTCTTGCATGTTGTACGAATTCGGAATTATGGACCATTCGCGCGGATGGACGCAACAGTTTCATATTGGCGCTTTACGCAACAATAATACGCGTTTGTTCAAAAAACTTGGAGCAGATGTAGGTTTTGATTCGATTGGTGATTTTGATATTGCACGACCGCTGTCAAAATTGCTGGATCGACTGGATATGGAGAATAAATTATCAAAAACGATATTATACAACCTGAATCCTCGCGACAATGAGCTGATTGCCACAATGATCGGTAACTTCCAGGACGGTTCTGTTCCCGGAAAAATGCAATTTGGTTCGGGCTGGTGGTTCCTCGATCAGAAAGACGGCATGGAAAAACAAATGCAGGCCTTATCAAATCTTGGTTTGTTGAGCCGTTTTGTGGGAATGCTAACCGATTCACGCAGTTATTTGTCGTATACCCGTCACGAATATTTCCGTCGTACCTTGTGTAATTTACTGGGTAACGATGTTGAAAATGGCGAGATTCCATACGATATGGAACTGTTGGGAAGCATGGTTGAAAATATCTGTTTCAATAATGCAAAAGCTTATTTTAATTTTTAGTAAAAACACTTTGATTTTAAGGCGATCATTCAAAATATTTTAATAGAAATGTATCTTTGCAATCGATTGCATTAAAGAATAGACTAAATCATGGCAAAATTGGAAATTAAATCAAAATCCGAATGTACATACGACTGTATTTCTCTTGGTGAAGTAATGTTAAGACTCGATCCTGGAGAAGGCAGAATAAGAACAACGCGTCAGTTTCGTGCCTGGGAAGGCGGTGGCGAATATAACGTTTCACGCGGTCTGAGAAGGTGTTTCGGAAAGAAAACAGCAATTATAACTGCATTGGCCGACAACGAAGTTGGTGCCTTAATTGAAGATTTTATGCTTCAGGGCGGTTTGGATACTCAATTTGTAAAATGGGTTGACTACGATGGTTGTGGTCGCACCGTTCGTAATGGATTAAACTTTACAGAAAGAGGCTTTGGCATTCGTGGTGCAAAAGGTGTTTCCGACCGTGGAAATACAGCTGCATCGCAATTAAAACCGGGCGATATCGACTGGGAATATATCTTTGGAACATTGGGCGTTCGCTGGATGCACACCGGTGGTATTTTCGCCGCACTTTCGGAAACGGCAGCAGAAACAGTTATCGAGGCGGTAAAAATTGCCAAAAAATACGGTACCATTGTTTCATACGATTTGAATTACCGTCCGTCGCTTTGGAAAGCCATTGGTGGAGAAGCAAAAGCGCAGGAAGTAAACCGCGAAATTGCCAAGTACGTAGATGTAATGATCGGTAACGAAGAAGATTTCACAGCTTGTTTGGGACTTGAAGTGGAAGGTAACGAAGAGAACTTGAAAGAGCTGGATTTAACCGGATATAAAAACATGATAAAATCTGCTGTATCCGAGTTTCCTAACTTCAAGGTTATAGCCACAACATTGCGTACCGTTAAAACGGCAACCGTAAATTCATGGGGTGCTATCTGTTATGCTGATGGTGTAATTCATGAAGCTCAGCATCGCGAAGATCTTGAAATAATGGATCGTGTAGGTGGTGGAGATAGTTTTGCATCCGGTTTAATTTATGGTTTCCTTGAGTTTAACGATGGTGCAAAAGCTGTTGAATATGGTGCAGCGCACGGTGCATTGGCAATGACCACTCCGGGCGACACAACCATGGCAACACTGTCGGAAGTAGAAAAAATAATCGGAGGCGGAAGCGCTCGTGTTGATCGATAAAAAACAGTAAACAGTCTCAGTTTTCAGTCAGTAAGAATAGTTAGTTCATGATGGAACTGATAACTGCGACTGTGAACTAAAAACTTATAAAAGATGGCAAGATTTTCAAGAATAGAAGTAGCATTAAAAATGAAAGAAACCGGAATGGTGCCGGTGTTCTATCATCAGGATGTTGAGGTTTGTAAAGCAGTGGTAAAAGCCTGCTACGATGGTGGTGTACGTTTATTCGAATTCACCAACCGTGGCGATTTTGCGACACTTGTTTTTGCTGAATTAAATAAATGGGCCATTAAAGAATGCCCGGAAATGATAATGGGAGTTGGCTCAATCGTTGATGAGGCCACAGCTGCCATGTACATAGCTTTAGGAACCAACTTTGTAGTTGCTCCGCTAATTGATGAAGGAACTGCAAAAGTTTGTAACAAACGCAAAATTGCCTGGAGTCCGGGTTGTGGTTCGGTTACTGAAATTGGCCGTGCACACGAATTAGGTGCCGAGGTGGTTAAAATATTCCCCGGATCGCAGGTGGGAGGACCAAGCTTTGTAAAAGCCGTAAAAGGACCGATGCCTTATGCCAGCATAATGCCAACCGGTGGTGTTTCTCCGGATAAAGAGAACCTGAAACAATGGTTCGATGCCGGTGTAACTTGTGTGGGTATGGGATCGCAGTTGTTCCCAAAAGAAGTTTTGGCCGAAAAAAATTATGCCTATATTACCGAAAAATGTACAGAGGCACTGAAAATTATCAGTGACCTGACAACATAAAACAGCCGCCCTAAATGGCGAAACACTAAATCAATTTTATCTAATGAGAACTAAAATCTTTAAAGCTTTTTCGTTGGTTTTTGTGGTAGTATTTCTTTTGGGATGCACCGAAACCAAACAACATAAAGTCTTAAAACTGGCTCATGGTCTCGATCCAACTCACCCGGTACATAAGGGAATGGAGTTTATGGCAGAACGTTTGGCTGAAAAATCAGGAGGAAAATTAACCATCGATATTTATCCCAGCGGACAGTTGGGCTCCGAGCAACAATGCGTTGAATTGTTGCAGATTGGAAGCCTGGCAATTACCAAAGTTTCTGCTGCGGTAATGGAAAGTTTTACTCCAAAATTCAAAGCGCTGGGTTTGCCTTATGTTTTTCGCTCGAAAGAACATTCCTTTAAGGTATTTGATGGGGAAATCGGCAAAGAGTTGTTGCTGGGAACGGAGGAATACTGGATTCGAGGTTTGTGTTTTTATGATGCCGGTTTCCGTAGTTTTTACACCATCGATAAACCCATAAATACACCTGACGATTTAAAAGGTATGAAGATCAGGGTGATGAAAAGTCAGACTGCCATGGAAATGGTACGTACTTTAGGTGGTTCTCCAACTCCAATTTCGTGGGGCGAATTGTACACTGCACTTCAAAGTGGAGTGGTTGACGGCGCCGAAAACAACGAGCCAAGTTTATATACTTCGCACCATTACGAGGTGTGTAAACAGTACTCATTAGATGAACACACCTGTGTGCCCGATGTGCTGATCATCAGTACAAAAGTGTGGAATACACTAAGCGATCAGGAACAAAAATGGTTACAGGAAGCTGCCGACGAATCGGTTCCGGTAGAGCGGAAATACTGGGCCGAATCGGTAGAAGAATCGTTGCAGATCGTTCAGGAGAATGGTGTTCAGATCAATTATCCTGACAAAGAATTATTTGCAGATAAAGTTTCCGATCTACTTGATAAATACCGTCAGGACGAAGTTTTGGGAGACATATTACGTCGCATCGAAGCCGTTAAATAGAAACCGATAAGAAAAAGATAATGACTATCAGAGAAAAAATAGATAAAGTAATCGAGATCTTGTTGATTTCGATTATGAGCATATTGGTACTCGATGTGCTCTGGCAGGTTTTTAGCCGCTACGTTTTGTCCGCACCTAGTTCGTTTACCGACGAGCTGGCCGGATTTCTTCTAATTTGGGTAGGTATGTTGGGGGCCGCTTATGTGGCCGGAAAAAATGAACACCTGGCCATCGATCTGATGTTGCAAAAAATGAAAGGTGCCAAAAAACGCCGTTTGCAGATTATTATTAATTCGCTGGTTGGCCTTTTTGCCTTGTTTGTTATGGTTGTTGGCGGATCGTGGCTGGTTTATACGCGTTTTTACCTCCAGGTAAAATCAGCAGCACTGGCGCTGCCTCTGGGGTATGTTTACCTCATTGTCCCACTTAGCGGACTGCTTATTATTTATTATGCTATTGATAATTCACTGAACCAAAATATTGAAGAGTAATGGAATTTTTAGGAGTAATTGTACTTGTAGTAAGCTTTATAATTTTACTTGTAATTGGAGTTCCTATTGCTATCAGTATCGGAATTTCAGGGATTTTAACCATGCTGGTAACCATTATGCCACTGCCTGCAGCAACAACATTTGCGCAGCGGATGGCAACGGGGCTGGATAGTTTTGCACTGTTGGCGATTCCGTTTTTTATACTGGCGGGGAATATAATGAACAAGGGTGGGATAGCTATCCGGCTTATTAATTTTGCCCGGGTTTTGGTTGGTCGCTGGCCTGCCGGACTGGCTTTTGTTAATGTTTTTGCGAATATGCTTTTCGGTGCCATTTCAGGCTCGGCTGCTGCTTCGGCTTCGGCGATCGGTAGTATTATGATGCCTGAAATGAACAAAGAAGGTTACGACAAAAACTTTAGTGCGGCGGTAAACATTACTTCGGCAACAACGGGATTGTCTATTCCGCCAAGTAATATCCTCATTGTATATTCGCTCGCCAGTGGTGGTGTTTCCATTACTGCGCTTTTCCTTGCCGGCTATGCCCCGGGTATTTTAACAGGACTGGCAATTATGGCAGTGGCTTTGGGAATGTTTTCGTACAAACATTTTGGATTTAGCGGAATGGTTCGCAACCTCGGTAAATTTTTTGCCGTTATTGCATCCCTTGCTTTGGTAATTGTTGGATTGATAAAAGTAAACAGTGCATTTTCGACAGGAGTAGCCACTGCCATTTATGGCGGAATCGGCGCTTTGTTTCTGGGAGGAATTGGCTATTACGGCAGCAGGCATAAAAAAGGTGCATTAAATGCTTTAAAAACTCTCTGGCACGCTCTCCCGAGTTTGATGATGCTGGTGATCGTTATCGGTGGTATTGTGGCCGGTTTCTTTACAGCAACCGAAGCTTCGGCAGTGGCTGTTTTATACGCGCTGATACTGGCATTTATTTACCGCGAAATGAGCTGGAAGGACCTTCCTGATGTAATTCTGCGCTCGGTAAAAACAACAGCGTTTGTGCTTTTGCTTGTGGCCACCTGTATCGGTTTGTCGTGGATTATGGCTTACGAGAATATTCCACAGAATGTGAGTGAAGCTTTATTGGCATTGAGCGATAATAAATTTGTAATTCTGCTGATCATCAATTTGATTCTGCTGTTTGTGGGCGTATTTATGGACATGACTCCGGCAGTACTGATCTTTACTCCGATATTCTTACCTATCGTTACCAATTTAGGATTGGAACCGGTTCACTTCGGAATTATTATGGTACTGAATCTGAGTGTAGGTTTGGGAACGCCTCCTGTTGGATCGCTGTTATTCATAGGCTGCAGTGTAAGCCAGGTAAAAATCGAAACGGTGATAAAACCACTTATCCCGATGTTTATAGCAATGATCGTTTGTTTGTTGCTGGTAACGTATATTCCTGAAATCTCGATGTGGCTGCCTCAAAGCCTGGGATTTTAGCGACTTAAAATTTGTGTTTTATATTGGCTCTGAGGAGTTGATATAAAACACAAATCTCCATACTTTCTCTATTTTCGCTCCCATGAAGTTATTCGTTTTTGATTTGGATTTTACCCTGTGGGATTCCGGTGGAACCTGGTGTGATGCCACAAATCCGCCTTATTACTGGAGCGACGGCGCCTTACTTGATCAATCAAACAGTGAAATTGTATTGTATCCCGATGTGATTCCGGTATTAGAGGAACTCAAAAGGAATAACCGGAAAATTGCTGCGGCGTCAAGAACTTTTGAGCCATCCTGGGCACAAGACCTGCTCCACTTGTTTGATATCGATAAATATTTCGATCTAAAAGAAATTTATCCAGGCAGTAAAATTCAACACTTCTCAAAAATCAAAAAGTATTTTGGAATTGATTATTCCGACATGGTTTTCTTCGACGATGAAGACCGTAATATTCTCGAAGTAGGGAAACTGGATGTTGAAACAGTTTTTGTTAACGACGGACTTCGGAAAGGGCAGGTATTTCAGTATTTGAAATAGACTTGTAGGTATTCGAATAGCTTGCGATCAGCATTTTAAACCGTTAAATATCAGTTTAATCTTGTGTGCTTTTCAGTAAATAATATCGTGCTGGTTCATCTACAGCAGGTATATTTGTTGCATACAAACCCTGTAGATAGTTTAGTTAAAGGTTTTAGAAACCCGTTATATTGTGATAAAATAAATATCCCGGATTGGACGCCCGGGATTTTTTATGCCGAATAAATAAGCCCAGTGTCGATCCAATATGCAAAAGGTTTTGAAAATACCTTCAAAAATTATCTCTGCAGTAACTCTCTTCATAACTACGAACTTCTGCGTCAGCATTTCGGCAGTAGTAATTTCAGCATTTTGGCTAGTTGAATTCAGTAGCTCACGTAGTGCTTTAAATTGTAACATAATTACTTTTGAATTATACAAACCCCGCTAGAAATAGAGGAGGAGAATTTAAAAATTCATTTAGTTGTTTAAAAAGACTGGATTGAAAAATCCCGGAGTGGACGCCGGGATTTTTTTTTAGTTCAAGTATGCCAATTGTTTTCAGCGTGAGTATTAAGCAAAACAATGAAATTACAATGGTAAATACCGATAGCATAGCAATAAGAATTTGGGAATTAATGCACTGGATTTGAACTGGTGGCTATTCGGTAAAATTAAATTCTGTAAAGAAAGAGTGCTCACGGACGCGAGCACTCTTTCATATTATTGTTTTATAAACTTCTTTATTTTATTGAATCCTTCACCACTTATTCTAATATAGTAACTTCCTGATGATAAGTTGCTAATGTTTATTTCCTGCAGATTTGATACAAGTGGTTCTTTCTTTACAACAGCTCCATATGCATTAAAAACGGTAATTGTGCTTTCCGATTGTATATTATGGCTGATCGTTATAATATCATGCGCCGGATTAGGATAAATAATCAGTTCGGTATCTTCATTTTCTGCGGCTTTTACTTCTGTGTAGGCACTTTTATTCGAAATAATGGTTACCGAATAGTCTTCTACTTCACCGCGGTCAAAGATTTCGCAACTTGAAGAATAGGCATTAGCCTTCATTGCAACACGCATTCGGGTGGTGCCAGGTAAGGCATCTGCAGGGACGGAAATATTCGCAGAAACAACAGATTTTGAGTTCGGAACAGCGAGAACTTCTTCGCCTGCATCGTCAAAATCCTTATCCTGGTTGAAGTCAATCCAAACCTTCCAGAATTCGCGCTCGCTTTTACCGGAGAAGCCTGGTGAAAGTTGAATTGGTTGGGCAGCACCGGTGGCCAGGTTTGTGTTGATTGATGTAAAATCTGAATAGGCCGATCCTTCAGAAGCATTGGAAATATCGCCCAAATTTACACCGGCAATCCATTCTTTCTGTATGGAAAGACTTTCCGAGTCGCAATAATTATCGGTAATAGAATCGTTAACCGTGATGTAATTAAACAGGATGAGTGAATCGGTACCAACGTCATTTGTAACCCAGAGAATTACATCAAAAATTCCCTCCGTATTGTAAATTACAGCAGGGTTTTGTTCGGTACTAACACCCGAGTCAGCACCTGGAAAACTCCACTCCCACGAGTCAGGATTGTTTAAGGATTCATCGTAAAATTGTACTGCTTCGCCAGCGTTTATCACAGTTTTATCTGAACTAAATGCTGCTACCGGAGGTTGGGGAACAGCCGCGCCAATTACTACGGTATAGTCTTCCACCTCGCCATTGCCGATGTTTCCACACGGAAGCGGAGAACCATCGCTGCTTATTGCTACGCGCATGCGGGTTTCAAGATTGTTTACGTTAGGTATTGTTATTGAACCCGTAACTATCGATCGTTTTTTATTCGCGGAGAAAAGTAATTCATTATCAGAGAATGTTCCGTCGGTGTTTAGGTCAATCCATACGGACCAGTATTCAAATGTTGCTTTGCCTGAGAGTCCGGGAGTTAAAGTAATGGTATAACTTTCGGCAGAGGTTAATTTGAATATAAAAGCAGTAAAATCTTCATATCCTGCAGCCCCTGAGCTGTTGGTCTGGCCTCCGATATTCACTTCTGCAATCCATTCGTTACTTGCATTTGCTGTAGCAGTGCAGTATTCAACAGGTTTTGGTAACACATTGAATGAAGTTGAGGTTTGTGCAGTGTTTCCGCATGAATCGGTTAGAGCCCAAAGATAGGTAACCGGGTAGCCTGCCTCATTAATGGTGAATGGCAGAACTGTGGTTGAAAGTTCTGGAGTGCCGCAATTATCATCATATTCCAGGCTTTCGAACAATGGAAATTCATCATCAAAATTAATGTCATTTATCGTCTGGGGCAGGCTCAGAAAAAAAGGTGGGGTTGTATCATTTACTATTATTTGCTGTTGCCATAAACTCGTATTTGCGCAAGCATCACCTATTTCATAAAAACGATTGATGATAGTAGGGCAGTTCCCTGTAATTGTTTCGCCAACAAAACGGAAAGATGAGTAGTCTATTTCGCAGTTATCATCAGCAGTTCCTCCTGCCTCAGCAAATTCTTCAAATGAGTTGTAGTTGGCCGGAATGTCCCCGGTACATTCGATAAATATGTTTGACGAACCGGTTATTACGGGAGGCAATGTGTCGTTAATCATAAATAGTTGAGTAGCATAGGTCGTATTGCCACAAGTGTCTTGTATTTCGTAGGTTCTGGAAACAGTTTTTGGACAACTGCCGTCAGTGGATTCAGACAATAGACTAAATGAATGTTTCATTAAAATACCATTATCGGATGCTGTACCTCCGGCCTGCTCAAAGGCTTCAAATGACAGGAAAGCCTCTGGTAATTCATCAGCACACGATAATACGGTGTCGTTAGGTAGTTGCAATACGGGGGCTTCTTTATCTTCAATAATTATTTGTTGTTCTTTACTATAAAAAACTCCGGCATCGTCGATTATTGTAAATACCCGGTTTATACTTATGGGGCATAAATATGGATACGAATAATAATCATTATACTCTATCTGGATGTATGAATAAGCTTCAAGGTAACACGTATCGATGAAAGAACCTCCGGCAGCCTGAAACTGCTCGCTTGTTATTACTTTGGGCTGTAATGAAAGTGGCAGTGTAGTTAATGCTTCAAGATTTGCAAAGTCTCCGTCGGAAGGACTAAGATGAATATCTTCCGGAATAGTAAAAAATGGTTCTTTTAAATAATAGTCGAAATATTCGAGATTGTTTCCACAGTTATATTCAGCAAAGTAGGCTGTTTCTACCATAAATTTATCCCAGAATTCATCGTAGAAGGAATACATTGAACTCGTAAAACTAGTTTCATTCACCGGGCATTCTGAAATGATTTTGCCACCAAACATCTCAAATTCCTGGTAGTCCCAAACCGGAATTACCTGTTCGTTATTACAAACGTTGATGAACGTGTTGTATGGTGGGATGATTTTTGCTGACAAAACCACAGGATTGGGATCGTTGAAAACTATCTGTTGCTCCATGGTGTAGAAAAGCCCGCTAAACTCGTCAAAAATGGAGAAGATTCTTATAAAACTCTCTGGTAGTCCGTTTTCATTTAAAACAGCATTCCAGTCTTGATATTCGATGGTGCTGTTTATTGGCTCCATTCCGCAAACGTCGTTAAAAAAACCTCCGGCTGCTATAAATTCTTCAGGGGTAATTTGATTGTAGTCGGAGAAGGGCAAACCGGTGATCGAATCAATTTCTTCTATTTGCTGAATTTGATGATTGGTGATTACATCGTCGGGAATGTAGGTGGTTGGCCGGTACATATAAAAATCAGTGGCGGTTAATGTATTCGAACATGAGTCCATGATCGTATAAACCGTTTCGATAACTAATTTCTTAAAAAATTCATCGTAGTAGGTGTTGAAATAGTTGTTCAAACTACTTTCAACAATGCCACAATCGGAATAGGCGGAACCTCCGTTGGCTATGAATTCATTATAGTCAAAGGTGGGAAGCATCATTAGCATTCCGCACGGATCAGTAGTCCAGGTTTGGGGAGCTTTCATTTCAAGAGAATTTTCCTGAGAAATTGCATTGGTTGTTACTATTGCAAGTAACACAACGGTTAACAGAAGTTTGGTTTTCATAACGTAAGTTTTTATTCTTTTTGTTTTGGTAATTTGAGATAAAAAAGATATTGATAATTAGAAAATAACAAAAAGAAATGACGTCCCAATTTGAGAAATAAAAAAGGGGCTTTTTGTGATACAAGCCCCTGTAATATAGTATTTAAAGTGTTTTTTATAAAGATACCGAAGTACTTGTAATACCTGCTTTTTGCGAGATGTATTCCAGTGTTACTTCTCCTTTGCCTTGAACAATAAATTCATATTCTGTCGAACTGTGTCCCGGAATGGCAAAGAACTGAACCTCAGGTTTATGTTCTTTATAGCTAACCTGATCGAGACGGTAATCGTTAATTTTGCCACCGGCAATAACTTTGGCACCCGAAACTTTCAGGTGGTCGATGGTATACAGTTTATCTTTCACCGCCTGGGCTGTCATGGTCGACAAACCGTTTTTGTTTGTCAAGCGAACCCGAATTCGTTTCAGGTTATTGTCCAGCTCTTTTACCTCAAATACTTCCAATTCGACCTTTGGTGTTTCGTTGGCTGCCAGCAATACAACCGAGGCATTGCGATGAACCAAATCGGGCAACATAAACGGATGTGGTAAACGCGAGCTCATTTTCACCCAGCCACCAATTTCAATTTCGCCATAAACAGGGTGATTAAACGGTTTCCAGTCTTTATACAATTCGCCCTGCACTACGTTGTCGTTAAACTTTAGTTGTTCACGGTTACGTTCGGTGCGGTCATTTTCGGAAGCGGTTGCAGGTTTATCACTTTTCTCTTTGTAAGTTTCATGCTCGCGCACGAACAATTCGCCAACAAAAGTATACGAGCCGTGTACAAAGAACATTTGGCCATCTGAGTCACCAAAAGTTGGGTAAAGTTCAACCGAGGTCATATAAACATATCCGGGAGTTATTTTAATGGCTTCTTTACCGATAACATCGTAGGCGGCAATATCCGAAGCCGGAAGAACTGTTGTATTATCAGCCGGAACACGCAACCACATCCCGCCTGAGTTATGGAATGAAAAGTTTACGATGATATTGGGGTGTTTGGCTGCAAATTCGTCAACCGCTTTTATGCCAACCCCCGAAAACGGAAAGTTACCTGCTCCCTGCTGTACGTACTGAGGCTGCCAGTGGTAGCCCCAGTTACGGTTCGGATCGAGATAACCTTCGGCATCTTCATTAAATTTGCCGTCGCCATCGTTGTCAATTCCTTCCGAGCCTAAAATGGTGTATTCTCCTTTTTCGCCGGGTTTTACACGAACCATAATACGTGGATCTTCCGGATCCGGTTTATAATCACCGTTCGGATCTTTTATGCGCATCTGGCAAATGCTGCCGTCTCCATCCAGGTCATCAGGGGCGTCTTCATCAAATAAACCGTCGCCATCATCATCTTTCGGAATACGGATACTTCGGCTTGAACTTGGCGTATGAGCATCCTTAAAAAAGTGGTTACGGCCATCAACATTTACCACCGGAATAATGTAGTGCACGTTGCTGTCGACCGCTTTTGTAACCTGCTCGTTTTTGCCATATTTGGTAAGGAGCATATTGGCATAATACAGGCACACTTCACCGGCCTGAATCTCATTCCCGTGAATGTTTCCATCAACCCAAACACCCGGTTTATCATGTTCGGCACCTGTTTTTTTGTTGTTGATGGTAAGAGCGTATATTTTTAATCCTTCTTCACTTTCTCCAACCGATTCAAGTTTCGTCAGCTCAGGATAAGCCTCATGAAGTACTTCAAGTGCTTCTACCACATCATTGTAATCGTAGTAACGGTCGAAACGCAGCGGTACTTCAATTTTTGGTTCGTCGGCGGCAAAAACCGCAACTGCCAACGAGAATAGTGCTACTAATGAAAATATTTTGCGTATCATGATTAACCTCCAATTTTAATTTGTTCAACTACATCGGTAAAGACTGTCGACTCAATTCCGGCAGTAATACTTTTGTTTTTGCTTGCTTTCAGCAACCAGGTGTATTTTTTAACCTGGTTGGCACCAATTGCTCCAAGGGGTGTGCGAAGTTTGCCTTCCAGTAGTTCCATATCGCCATCAAGCGTAAGCACTACAGGAGCAGGCTGACCATTTCGCTGTCCCATCGAAATAGGGTAGGGAAGTGCGCCATTGTTGGCTACATACAATTCCAGTTTATAGATACCTCCACCCATATCCGTCACTTTTTTGTCGGCAATGGCAAACTCCGGAAGTTCGGTAGACAACTTGAGCAACCAGGGCAATTGTGTTGCCAGTAACGACTCAATTTTATCTGCTTTCGGCGTTGTTTCCAGGTAAGGTGCATAACCCCCCACTTCTACTTCATCAAAATCGGGATGATCAACTTTTGTCCACGCAACAAATCCTGCTCCGTCCAGTTCAGCATCAGAATAAGCCAGCAACGCTTTGTCCTTTTCACTCAACTCATCTTTTTTCTCCGACTTTTCTTCTTTCTTTTTCTTGTCATCCGAGGCGTCTTTTTCATCCTCTTTTTCCGCTTCTTCTTTTACTTTCGGAACCGAGAATAGTTGCATACTAAACGATGGCACCCCGAGGTGGTAATAGGCCCACAATTCAAACGAACCATCTTTTGCCGGAGTCGGATCCAACGTTTCGGTACTGAAATCTTTTGATTTCAGGTATTTTTTATAGTCTTCGGCATATTTTTTATAAAAAACCAGGTCGTCTTCCAGCGGATTTAATGCCGGCCCCAAACTCAGGTAGCTGGCCACCAACGACGGAGTAACATCCGTACCCGGAGATACAACTGCTTTAAACAACTCGATTGCTTCGTCCATGGTGTAGGTTTTGTTGGCATCGGCGTTTAGCATGGTGGCATAACGGCGCGGAATTTTTATTTTGTCGAGGCTGGCATCACCTTTACGGCCTCCTTTTGGCGGAACCATGCAAAAGTTTGATGTACCCAAGGTATACACCATCGAAATCTCGGGGCGGTCGAAAATAAAACGCAGTATTCCATATACTTCAGGAGTTTGTCCGGCGTATAAACCGGCCTCCTTATTTTCGTATGGGAAAAGGTGTGGAAAGGCAATTCCCACGTTAATTCCGCCAACGCCGTCTTCATTGTATTTTCCGTCTTTGTCGGTGTCAATTCCTTCTGTCAGCAATTTGTATTCGCCTCGTTCGCCTTCTTTTTTATCGGCTACTTTCATCAGGCGTGGATCTTCTTTCGAAACGATATAGCTGCCTTCAATGCTTTTAATGCGCATTTGAGTGATCAGCCCGTCGCCGTTCAAATCGTCCGGACCATCTTCATCGGTGGCCTCGTCTCCATCGTTGTTTATTTTAAAAAGGTTGGTGGCCTGCCCTGTTTTTAAAGCCGAAAAATAAACCGCAGCAGCATCAGGATTGGGTTGTGGCATAATGTACCATTTTACATCTTTGGTATAAGCCGTTGAATCCATTAATAGTTTCGACAGGTACAACGCGCCTTCAGTTGCCAATGGTACATTTCCCTCGAAATTGGCACCCACAAAAATTGCCGGAACATCGCTGAGGTTTGCACCAATTTCCAGCACGGTAATTGGTTCGCCACCCGGGCTTTCGGCAATGGTGTGCAGTTTGGCATTTCCCGAAGAAAATTCTTTTAACAATTGCTGAACTTCCGGGTTGGTATGGTATTTCCCAAATCCGATGTCAGACTGCGCTTTTAGGCCGGAACTCATAACTATAAGCATCCCGGAAAAGCACAAATGAAGCAGTTTTTTGACCATAATAAATGTGTTTTTCTATAAATGAATTTTAAAATTTTGATTCGTCGATTAGGCGCTGGTGCAACTAATGATGAAAGAAATATGTTCGAATTATTGTGTGAAAATTACATTTTTTTCTTAAAATAGTAGAATTTGCTGACATAAATTTGATTTTGTTTTTGTATTCGATGACGATTTTACTTTTTCTTTTATTCTGAAATGTATTTGATAGTGCCAAAAAGTATAAATTTAGTGTCAGTTTATGTATTGTTATTGCTGCTAAAGAGCTTTAATTTTAAATTCTTAAATTTTACTAAACCAAATAAATCAAACAAAATGAAGCATTCAAAAGCTTTACTTAACTCATTCCTTTTAATTGTATTTCTAAGTGTATTTTCATCAGTACTTTATGCAAAAACAGGTGTAACAAAACTCGTTTGCGAGTATCACGAAAATCCTGTGGGCATTGATGTTGAACAACCCAGGTTAAGCTGGCAACTTTATTCCGATCAACAGAATGTAGTTCAAACGGCTTACGAAATCCGAACGGCAGGTTCGGTGAAAGATCTGTCATCAAAAAGCAAACAGTTGTGGAATTCGGGGAAGATAGAATCCGATCAGTCGGTAAATGTTGTTTATGGAGGGCCGCAACCCGAATCGATGCAGCGCGTGTATTGGCAAGTGCGGGTGTGGGATAATACAGGCAAAGCAAGTGCCTGGAGCGAACCGGCCTATTGGGAAATGGGAATTCTGGAGCCGGAGTTGTGGAAGGCGTCGTGGATTGCTTTGCCCAACGAACCGGAGTCAGAGGATTCAAAACCTGCGCAATATTTCCGGAATGAATTTTCCACGTCAAAAACGGTAAAATCGGCGCGGGCGTATGTAACGTCTCATGGCCTGTATCAGCTGTTTTTAAATGGCGATAAAGTTGGCGACCAGCTGTTTACACCGGGTTGGACCAGCTACAATAAACGTTTGCAATACCAGACTTACGATGTAACCAAAATGTTACAAAAAGAGAATGCCGTTGGTGTGGTTTTGGGCGATGGATGGTACCGCGGAAATATTGGTTGGAGTAGTGCCGATGGTTATTACGGAAGTAAACTGGCGCTGTTATTTCAACTAAAAATCAATTATACCGACGGAAGCAGCGAGTGGCTCGTTAGCGATAAAAACTGGAAAGCAAACAATGGCCCGATTCTTAAATCGGATATCTACAATGGCGAGACTTATGATGCGCGTTTGGAATTAAAAGGTTGGGCCAACACCGGTTTTAATGCAGCCGACTGGAAAAGTGTTGAAGAAGTTGATCAACCGAAAGACCTTTTAATCGCTCCTCAAGGCGTGCCTGTAAAAGCTGTGGAAGAGTTAAACCCAATTGAATTTATTACCACTCCAAAGGGCGAGAAAGTGTACGACATGGGCCAGAATATGGTAGGTTGGGTACGTATAAAAATGAAAGGAAAAGCGGGGCAAAAAGTGCAACTTAAATTTGCAGAAGTGCTCGATAAAGAAGGTAACTTTTATACGGCCAATTTACGTTCGGCCGAATGTACCGATACCTATATTTTCGGGAAAGACGGCGAAGCTGTTTACGAACCAAAATTCACGTTTCACGGATTTCGTTATTTGCAGTTGATTGGCTTCGATGAAATCCCGGCAAAAGAAGACATTACCGGCGTGGTTATATATTCGGATATGGAACCGACAGGTACATTTGCCTGCAACGACGAAATGATAAATCAGCTGCAGCACAATATTCAGTGGGGACAGAAAGGTAACTTCCTTGATGTACCAACGGATTGTCCGCAACGTGACGAGCGCTTGGGCTGGACAGGCGATGCGCAGGTGTTTAGTATGACTGCCGGCTACAATTTTAACGTGGCTGCTTTCTATACCAAGTGGATGAAAGATGTGGAAGCCGATCAGTTGGACAACGGCGTTATTCCGCATGTTATTCCTGACGTGTTGAACGGACAAGGTGGTGCTACCGGCTGGGCCGATGTGGTGGCTGTTATTCCGTGGTCGGTGTATAAGATTTATGGCGACACCCGCATTCTGGAAGAAAGTTACCCGGCAATAACCAAATGGGTAGGCTATATGAACGAACGGGCAGGCGACGATTACCTGTGGACAGGCGATAATCATTTCGGCGACTGGCTGGCATTTGCCACAACAAGTTCGGATTACCCGGGTGCTACCACCGAAAAAGACCTGCTGGCAACGGCTTATTTTTATTACACGACTACCCTGACTGCCAAAATCGCACAGATTATTGGCAAAGCACAAGACGCTGAAAAGTACAAACAGCTGGCGGCAAACATAAAGGAAGCGTTTAACGACGAATTTGTAACACCTAACGGAAGACTGGTTTCGCACACTCAAACGGCGTATGTTATTGCGCTTTCATTTGGCATATTGCCCGACAGTATGGTTGACGGTGCTGCCGATTACCTGGCAAAAGATGTGGAGAAATTCAAACACCTTACCACCGGCTTTTTGGGAACTCCGATTTTGTGCCCAACACTTTCGGCAATTGGTCGCGACGATTTAGCCTTTATGCTGCTAAACCGCAAAAACTACCCATCGTGGTTGTATCCGGTAACTCAAGGCGCCACAACAATATGGGAGCGTTGGGACGGACAGAAACCCGACGGATCGTTTCAGGATGTGGGAATGAACAGCTTTAACCATTATGCTTACGGCGCCATTGGCGAGTGGCTGTACAATCATGTGGCCGGTATAAAAGTGGATGAAAATAATCCGGGTTACAAGAAATTCTTCCTGGCACCAAATCCCGGCGGTGGTTTAAGCAATGTTGATGCAACGTTTAGCTCGGTGTATGGCCCCATCAAATCGGACTGGAAGGTGAGCGACGGACAGATGACCTACCAGGTTGAGGTTCCTGCTAACACTTCTGCCGAAGTGGTGCTGCCAAAAGCTAAAGTAGCCGAAATAAACATGGACGACAACTTAAAATCAAGTGCCAAACAAACCGGAGCAGATGTAACTGTTTCGGTAGGGTCGGGGACTTATACCTTTACTTATCCGATGGCGGAATAGGAATAAGTTGATTTTATTTGCACCGTGGCTTTAGCCCGGTGATCAGAATTAAGGACATATAAAAAAGGCTTTAGCCATTAATCTTACCGATTAAACGCTAAAGCCTTTTATATTATCACAAATATCACCGCCCTGAAGGACGGTGCAAAACAGTATTCTTAATTGTTACTTTTTTTGCTGTTATTATTTTTGTTCTTCTGTTCCGTCAGCATAATGGGCAAAGCGACCTTTCGATCGTTCAAATACCTGTTCTTTCATTGGCCAGGGCCATCCACCGAACTGTGTTTTCTGGTACTCATGTATCGTTTCTCGTATTTCCTGTTCGGTATTCATCACAAACGGGCCATATTGTGCTACCGGTTCCTGAATTGGTTTTCCCTGTAGTAATAGCAGAAATGCATCTTTACCGCCATTCACAATCGTCTTTTCTGCTTTTGGATTTAATGTAATTCTGTTATTCACCGCTATGCTTTCGCCTTCTATTGTGATCGCATCTCCTTGGTAAAAATAGAGGTTTATATTCACCTCTTCTGCTTTATCCGGGAGCGTGTAAGTTGCTCCTGCTTCCATTTTTATCGTGAAAATGGCAACTTCATTTTCGGGATCAGCTGCCCACGAATTAGGATTAGGGTTTGGAGCTTTAGCCCCATTCAATGTACCCGCAATAATATTGATTTCCGTTACTTTCCCGTTTTCATTTTTTGATTGAATAACAGGAATCGTTTCTTTCCAAAGCATTTTGTAATGCGGTTCAACCAACTTACTTTTTCGGGGCAGGTTGAGCCATATTTGAAAAAGTTCGAGCGGATTGTCTTTGTCTGCATTAACAAGTGGAAACATCTCAGAATGTTGAACACCATTTCCTGCAGTTAGCCATTGTGCATCTCCCTCCTTATAGCGTCCGGCACCACCGAAGGAATCACAATGGTCAACTACCCCTTCCTTTACAACGGTAACCGTTTCAAAACCCCTGTGCGGATGGTAAGGAAAGCCCGGCACCACTTTTCCATGATACATGCTGAAGCCGTCTTTACCCGTAAAATCCTGACCAATATTTCTACCCTTTAACTGATCGGCATCAAGGCCCATTTTTTCATTTCCCGCGGGGAATTTATCGCGATGATAGGCACAAAACAAAAATGGATCTTGTGCTTTCCACGGAGCTCCCAAAGGTTCAACACGAAGTATTGAATTGTTATTCATAGTTATGATTTTATTGTTTATGCAAATCAGAGTTTGATCTGGAATATGGACACCTAACGAATGAACAAGGATTTTCCCGCTTTCTTCCTTCATTATCGAGGTGAAAAAGGGAGAAAATCAGCATTTCACTGTACTATTTTCAAACCTTGATTTGCATTGTTTCTTTTAAATTGCTGTGGCCCGTTGTTTGAGCCGGCTCAGTACCTAACACAAAAAGCGGGAGAAAATGTTCGGGTTAAGCCTGAAAATAGTGGCGTTTTAACACTATTTAAAAGAGTTGACTACGAGGGCGTGATTTTATAATATATCGGCTGATAAAGCAATTTGCCTTTTTATCAAATCTAAACTATCTTGTGCTTAACAAAAAGATATTGATTCACCCAAATCGAAAAAAATGCCAACAATCAAACAAACAACCCAACCTGACGAAATAAAATCGTCGCGCCCCAACCAACCTGTTGCTTCGTTTTTGCAGGAGGCCGAAAACCTTTATGTATGGTGTATTGATGATATACCTGAGTTGGTAAAGGCCGGAGTTGATGTGGAACTGATTAACACATTGCCGGAAAATATTAAAGCCTGTCGTGATGCCCAAACGCTATGGAAAAAGAAACTACAAACTCCGGGCGAAGCACAGGTGCAATGGAAATTACAGCAGCCGGAGGCCAGTAAATTAGAGGCCGAATTGATACGTGCCTTGCGTTTTGCCTTTCGGAATAATCCCGATTTATTAGTCCGGCTAAAATATATTACAAAAGGTAACAGCTATGCAAATCTTATTCAGGACCTGAATGATTTGGCGCTACTGGGGCAGAAACACAGTCAATTGCTTACGGCTTTTGGATTTGATATGGACTTGCTCAATACGGCAACGGCAAAATCGAAAGAGTTGGCCGGTTTGTGGGCACAGACTAAAAACGAAAATGCCCGTTTAAATGAAACGGCAGTTGCGCGTAATAAGGCGTTCTGGACCTTGCATCAACAAGTATCGGAAATCCGCGCGGCCGGCCAGTATGTCTTCCGCCACCGAAAAGACCGCTATGTGGGTTATGTTAGCCAATTCTGGAAGCAAAAGGATCAACGCAAAAGCAATTCTGCTGGCTAAACCCAGTCATTGTATTAAATATTATAATGCGAGGTACTCGTAATAGAGTGCGAGGGATATTTATATGCATGCGAGGGATAAATAATAAGGTGCGAGGAATAAATAAACAGATGCGAGGGACAAAAAAAGGGATGCGAGGTTACCTCGCACGTGTATATAATTACCTCGTAGGTAAATATTAGTCCCTCGCACCTAAATAAAACTACCTCGCATTATTATATTAGTCCCTCGCGTGATGTTATTAGTCCCTCGCAGAGCAAAATTGTCTGCAGGGACGGGTGAAAATGCAAAAAACAGAAGTAACATTATACCACGCGAAGGGATTCGCGCGATAGCGGTGATTCGGGCGGTAGCGGAGGCCCGGGAGACTTCAATGGGGGACGTTTTATTTCCTACTGGCCGTTTACAAGGTGTAGTTGGTTGGTAACTTCCTGGTAAAAGGTTTTTACTTTCTGTTTGTAATCTCCTTCTCCCAGTGTTTCGATAGGAACGTATCCGCGATATGACGATGCTTTAATGATATGCATAATCCGCTCAAGGTCGGTTTTTACCGGTTCGCCGTTAACATACACCATTTCTTTTAACTGCCAGTTTACGGCGTAGGGTATGCTTGCTTCAATCTGTTGGTAGGGGTCGCCCAAACGATAACTTCCCACATCAAGAACCAGCCCAAACCATTCGGAATGAATCTCTTCAAATAGTTGTAGAACATGATCTGATGTTTTAATAAACTGCCAATGGTTTTGGATGGCAACGATTACTCCATGCTCGGCACCAAACTCAACGCACTCGCGGATGGCAGCAATCATCGAATTAAAAATCTCCTGGTTTTCGAACTGCCCCGGATTTGACTGTCCGGCGAAAATGCGCAGAACCGGTGCGCCCAGTTTTTCGGCAGCAATTATCCAGTTTTTCACCAGTTGAATGTTTTCTTCCAGTGCCTTCGGGTCGCCACTGGTAAAATCGTTACGAACTCCGGTACCACTTATCTCCAGACCCAGTTCATGGGCTTTTCGTTTAACGCTGTAAAGCACCTCGTTGGAGGGAACGGCAGGGTAGCCGGGGAAATAGTAGGCGGTTAAATCCACCGCATCGAATCCGGTTTCAGCACAAAATTCCAGCAGCTCGTCAAGGTTCATTTGCCCTTCCGAAAGAAGGTGATTAAAGGAGTAGGCATTTAAACTGGTTTTTAATTTTGGCGACTGGGCAAAAAGTAAGGAGGATAAACCAAGGCAGAAAATGACAAGTGCTAGATGTTTCATAATTGTAGGTTTTAGGCCACGATAAGATAGAAATATTTTACCGGATCGCAATTCGGAATGGAATAGCGTTCTTTACCTTCACAAACAAGAAACGACAGCACCCTGCACAAATTCCGCAACAAAAATAAAACGTTTAGGAACCGTAGTTTGCCAATTTATTGTTATACGATTCAATTACTTTGAACACCTGATGATCAGCGGCAAATACTTTTTCGTAAGCTTCTTTTGCCAAGCGGAAATTCAATTTGGCGTTCTTAAAATCTTTTTTGTCATGTTGAACTAAAGCGGTATAGAATTTTAAATTTCCGCTTACTGTATAATCGGCAGAATAGTCGCTGGTTTGATCTGAAAAGAACTGAAGCAACTCGTCGGGTTTATTATTACTCCAGTAAAATGTCATCAGGTCTTGATAAATTATTGGAGCTTCCGGAGCTATTAAGAACAACTGCTTTGTGCGCTCCCTGTAAGCTTCCGTATTCAGTGCCATTTCCAACTCAAGCAATGCTTTTACAGTGGAATAATTACCGGGTTGAATGGCATCAGATTTTTTGTAATATTCCATGGCATTTACCGTATCCTCAAGCTCCAGGTACATTACGGCAATCATTCTGGCCACATTCGACTTATTTTCAGCATCGTTATACAGATCCAATGCTTTTTTTGCACTTTCGATGCCTTTTTCAGTTTGATCGGTGTATAAATAGGCATAGGCAAGATTGTAATTACTGTAAGGGTCTTTGCTGTTTAGTTCGATCGATTTTTTAAAAAATGGAATAGATGCTTCGTAATCGAGGTTGATAAGACAGGCATAACCAATACCATAAGCCGACCAGGAGTCGAACACTCCTTTTTTATAGGCAGTCAGGTAATAGCTTTTAAATTTGTCAACCAAAACCGAATCCGGCAATAACCAGTTATCATCGTATTTTAAATGAATCTCATGATAGAAATTCCCTAATTCTTTTTGCAACTCATAATTGTCCGGGTATTTCTCAATCAGGTCGGGCAATACCGTATTTGGCGAAAATTTGTAGTTGGAAAAATTACCTTCACTTTCACGAACAGCTGCTAGTTCCTCGTTCGGGTTTAAGTCTTTTAATGCAAAAATCTGGTGCATTTTAGTCGTAACATAGTAGTTTAACACCAGATTGGTTTTTGCAATTGCAATTTCCGGTTTTTCATTATTCGGATCGGCATTGTCCAGCAGCTTATATGCCGATTCGTATTTTTTTAATTCAATAAGTTTATTCGCTTCATTTATTACTTCTTTTTGGGCAAAGGAAATGGTGACGCAAAAAATCAGAATTAGTGTAAGTTTTAGTTTCATTTTTTGTTGTTTATGTTGCCTAACGGCAGTCTGGATAAAAATACATTTCCGGGGCGATATTATTAAACTTTATAAATCGTTTTGGGCAGCGGTTTTAGAACCAATTGTTTTCATTGTACTTCTCAGTATTTGGTTTCTTTGGCTTAAAAATAGTTTAAAAGATCAAAACTTGATCAAAAATCAGAAAATAATCAAAATGCTCCACGTTGCAATTGATTGTTGGGAAATGAGAAGCTCAATGGAATGAAGGAATGGCTACAATTATCCGAATCCCGGGTATCGTTTTTGCAACACCAAAATTGTTTTATGTTCGCTTAAGCAGTGTCGTTATGCTTATTGCCCGCGGTAAGTATATACTTTCAGCGAATCGGGAATAAGTTTATTGTTTTTGCAGGCATAATCATTCTTTAACAGGAAATTATTGAGTTCAGCTTCCAGTTCTTTTTCCTGATCGGGCTCATTAACGGTCTCGATGTCCATGTTCTCGTAAATCTGGTAAATTTCTTTGTTGGCCAACATTCGCTCGCCGTCGATATAATCAAGGATTTCGTTTTTGTTTCGCATCAGGGGATAGGAATTCGCAACCCTGAATTCTTCTTCGTCGTCGAGGCCATGCCCGATCCATGCTGCTGCCTTGGGTCGCGAAATGATACTATCGGCATCCAGCAGGGCAAGTAACGAAGGTGTAATGTCGAAATGCGTAACAAGGGATGAGAATTTAGCCGGTTTATTAATCATAGGCGAATAAATTACCAGCGGCACATGAAACCTGTCGAGCTGCGTACTTATCGGGATTTCCGGCATACGGTGGTCGCCCGTAATTACAAAAATGGTGTTGTTAAACGAAGGTAGCTTCCTAAATTCACTAAAGAAATACCTGAGGGCATCATCAAAATACAGCACCGTAGAAAACTGTTTTTCATAATGACGGTTAAAAGCTTCTGTTTTTTCCGGAAGTTTCAATTCTTCCATTCGCTCGTTAAATTTCGAGAGGTAATATTCCTGGTTTTCAACTACAAAAGGACTGTGCATCGCCAGCGTAAGAATAACATCCATTCGCGCACTTGCAGTGTCGGCTTTCATTTGATCGATATAACGTCTGAAAATTTCTTTGTCGCCAAATCCCCAGGAAAAACCGCTGGAAGAGGCCGGCATTTTTTCATAACCCGCGCCAAAACCGGTATTGTCAATAATTTTATCGATCCCCTGCCGTTTCAGGAAAACATCCATGTTGTCGAAATGCGCTTCACCACCGTAGGTAAACGAACTTGTATAATCGGCCTGGGTTTTCAAAATACTCATCAGGCTTAAATGATCGGGCATATCTTCGCCGAGCTCGTTAAAACCGCGGTCGCCAAAAGGAAGCGAAGCCAGGGTTGACGGAAGCACCGCAAAGGTTCGGCCCGAGGTGCTTAAACTGTTTTCCCAATACAAACTTTTATCCATCAGCGAATCCAAAAAGGGCGTAAAACTGCCCAGGTAAGCATCTTCGCCACTGTATGCCCGGCCAAGACTTTCAACAATAATAAAAACAATGTTCGGCTTGGTTTCCAGTGGTTCAAAGTATTTACCCAAAACATCGGGTGTTGTTTCTTGGTGGAGGAAAGGGTAGTCTTCGTCGAGGTAAGTAAAAGAACCATCAACAGAGGCCACATTTGTTTTAAAAGTGTAGGTTTGTTTGTCCATCTGCTCGTTGAAGACATAACGCTTTAGTACACTTTCGCTAAAAAAGTTGAGTTTGTTGGTGGCTGCATAAAGCGAAAATTCGTTTTCAAAATCAGAAGGTTGTGGTTTTAAAAATCCGAGCGGAGCCAATGACAAAAACATGGCTGCCGAAATAATAAAGAGCATCCACGGTTTTAGTTTGTAGTAAACATGTTTTATAAAAACCCGCACCATGTAAACCAAAAAGAGGGTCATAAAAATAAATGGCCACACATTCATCTCGCCCGAACTTTGCACGGTTTGGGTGATTTCATCGATGGAATAGGCAAACAAATCGGCGCCCAGCGGAACACCTGCGGCAGAGAAGTACTTCAGCAGCAGCATATCGCCCAACACCAATAATACCGAAGCGGAAATAAAAAAAACACGTGCCGCCCTTTGGCTGAACAAACCCAGCAGTAAAAAAGGAATCATGAGTACGGCTGAAACCCTAAGGTAGAGGATGATGTCGTATTTTATTCCGAAAAGCAGCGTACTAAAACTCCCCGGTGGATAGTTGTGGTAATTGGAGAGGATTACCATCTCGTGTAAACGCACGAGCAAAAACATCACGGCCAGAATAAAACTCAGGCTGATAAAACGCCTTAATGTGCGTACAAGCAAGCCAAATATATCGGTAATTTTCCCCATTTAAATCTCTATTAGAACAACCTCGAAAAACCTATATCGAACGAATAGTAGCCCGAATAATTTCCGGGTTCCAGTTGTTCGCTGCCAATATTAAATCCGGCACTTACAATCCATAATTTTTTAATTAAGCGGTTGTATTCCGCCCTTACCGCCCTGGTTTTTAAGGTCAGGTTCTGTTCTGTATCTATTGGTTTCCTGTTATCGTCGGGCGAAACACCATAACTTAGTTTAAGTCCCAAATAATTTTCAGAATCGGCGAAATAGCGACGTACCGATAAAGCCCCGGAAACCGAAGTTCCGTCAGAATCAGGCGTAACGTACGATCGCAGCGAAATCCAGTAATTCCCCACATATTTTCCAAGAGTAGCGGTATAAATGTCAACTCCCGAAGAACTAAAATCGAGGTAGCGCATTCCCAGCGAACCTTCCCAGGCATTTGGAAAGTTGTGGTACAACTCAAAACCAAAACGGTTTCCCGGGAAAAGCGCATCCGACGAGTACCCGTAATTTACGTAGGCATAATTGTCTTCGCCAATTTTCGGGTAAGCATCTATTTCAAACTGCAGCCCGTTTGAATCGAAACGATTGGCGTAATTCAAACGTGCAATAACAGATCCCAGTTTGGTTTTTCGCCCGTACGACAGGGCCAGAAAATGCCAGGGATCGCGGTTAAATTCGCTGTTAAAGTTATCGAAAGTGTACACCAGCCTGATTCTGTTTTTCATCAGGTCGAGCCGGTATTCTTTTAACTTGAGCAGAAAATCGGGTTCTCCCGGGTTTTTATGCAGGTAGGTTTCCAGCACATCAACTGCTTCCTCGTATTGCTTATCGCTGTATAGTATCCGGGCTTTTTTCAATGCAAACTTCGACGATTCGGGCTCCTGCTTTAAGGCTGCGTTGCAATATTCAATAGCTTTTGCATTGTCATCCGCCCAAAACTCAACATCCGAAAGCGCATCGTAGGCTTCCATATTTTCGGGGCGCTGTATTAAAACCTCCTGTAATACCACTCTTGCCGAATCGTACATTCCATCCCAGGCATAGGTACGTCCCATCAATAAGGCCACATCCGAATTAAAACCTTCGGTAAGAATCTGACGGCAAATGCTACGGGCTTTTTCCCGTTCACCGTTAAAGGCAAAGTTCCGGGCCTCATCAAAGGTTTGTGCCTGCAGAATACCCGCTGTTCCCGTGGCCAGCAAAATAAAAAGTACACTTACTATTTGGAAATACAATCGATTCTTCCTCACTGTATTTTATTTTTTTTGTTTCGAAATGTCAAAGCCGGCACGTGTCATTTTTCCCCACGATTTTTTCTTTTTTATGAAATAATCGTAGTTCCCCCGCAGTCCCCAATACACAATTAAAGGATGGTAGATGAACGGTTCGAGCCAGGTTGTCATCAGCAACTTTATTATCATTCGTTTTTTCTTGTAGCGGTTGTATGAAAGATGGTCGAAAAGGATGGCATAGGTCGAAATCATAATTGCAAAAAAGTAAATAAAACCAAACATCACATAAAAAAACGACCAGTCGGCCAGCCCAAGCAAGGCTATGGTAATGAAATAAGATATGCCTAAAAATTCAACAATCGGGGCCAGCCATTCGAAAAACACCCAATAGGGGTGCGATACCATACCCATAAAACCAAACTTCGGATTCATAAAAATATCGCGGTGCAGCATTATGGTATCAATGGTGCCGCGTGTCCACCTGTTTCGCTGTGATCCGAGTACTTTCAGTGTTGAAGGAGCTTCGGTCCAGCACAAGGGATCGGATATATAAACTACCTTGTATTTTATCCCCTGGTTGGCCATGTATTTACGCATGCGTACCACCAACTCCATATCTTCGCCAACGGTTTTCGTGTAGTAGCCTCCGCAGTTTATAACCACCTCCTTGTCGAAAAGACCCAGTGCCCCTGATATCAGCAACAGACCATCGAGGCGGCTCCAGGCCAGCCTTCCCATCAGAAACGAACGGCTGTATTCGATGACCTGGAAACGGGGAATAAGTTTGTCGGGAACATTTACTTCCACCAACTGCCCGTTTTCGATTACACACGAATTGGCAATCTGAATTACACCACCTGCCGCAATTACCTTTTTATCGCTGGCTTCGAGGAAGGGTTTTATCAGCTTTTTCAGGGCATGCGGATCGATAATCGAATCCACATCAATTGAAATAAAATAATCACCTTTGGCAATGTTTATACCTGCATTTAGCGCATCGGCTTTTCCGCCGTTGCGTTTATCAACCACGGTGAGGTTTGAGTAGGCCTTTGCACGCGATTTATACACACCAAGAATCTCCTGGCACTGAATCTGATAATCAATCGCAAAAGGTACTTTCTCGAGATCAAACGCGGCAATTGTTTTCTCCAGCGAATCGTCTTTGCTGCCATCGTTAATAACAATTATCTCGAAATTCTGGTAATACAGCCCAAGCAGTGCTTTTATGTTGTCGACAATGGTAAGCGATTCGTTGTATGCCGGTGCCAACAGCGAAATTTTCGGAGCAAAAGGAGATGACAGAAGCGCATCGAAGTTGGTGGTTCTGGCTTCGCGAACATTTCGTATCAATTCCCTAGCCGAAACAATAGCAAGCCAAAAATAAAAACTGAAAATACCGATGGTATAAATCAGAAATAACGATTCTATTATAGTTCTTACAATTCCCATAAATTAATTCCGCGGATCCTTTACATGAGCCAATAATAGTTCAAGCTCCGGTATTTCTTCTTTTGTGTGCTGAGTAATTATTTGTCTGCTCTCCTGCCCCATGTAATACACCGAGCGGCATGCCTCAAGCTTTAGCGATGTTGAACCGGTTTTCATTACCTCCTCAAGAAAAGCAAAATCATCGGTATCGCCAATATTTTTAAATGCCTTCAGAATTTCGAGTTTATTTCGGTTTGTTTCGCCATCAAATTTCTTTTTTATCAACTCGCGGCTGTCGTACAAGCGCAGGTCGTTAATGGCTTTGTAGGCCAGAAATCGCGTCTCTTCCATGTCGCTCTCCACCATTTTAATCACTTCCGAAACATCCTCAAGTTGCTGAAAAAAAGTAATCATTTTCAAGCTGAAATTCCGGATATTGTAATGTTTAAAAGACAGGTAGCGGGCAAAAGCAGGCACCGGTATCTGGTTTAGGCGTATGAGGTAAAACACCGACAATTGCGCCCATTTGGCAAAGGGTTGTTTAAGGTTATCGAAAAAACTAAACGGTCTATCGGCGTTTAAGGTAACATATGCAATTTGTGCTTCTGTGCGTACGTAATCGTTAGTGTCGTTAATCAGGGTTTTAATCAATCCTTTTGCACCCTGCGGATAAAGGTGAGTGAGCTCCATTATTCCCTTAACCTTTTTATGGCTGTATCTTGATTTGGCCAGTTTAAGCGAATCTTTTTGCAGATTTAATTTCAAATAAATCTCAGGAATAAAACTTTCGAGCTCGCCCTTAAAGTTGGCCTTGAAATTCATAAGAACCGAGATTAGAATTCTGCGGTTGGCTTTGTTTCTAATTTTTTTGAGTTTAATCAGTGCTTTTTCCCAATCAATGTTTCCGAAAATGTAATCCATAACCACCTCTTCGTACATTTTCCCATAAATCCGTTCGAACCGTTCCTTTTGGTTTTTTCTTTTGATGGTAAATCTTAACGTTAACAGCACAAATGCAATGTTTGCGATAAAGAATAAAATGAGTGCAGCGAAAAGTAGCAGTATGGAATAATCAAAAACTTTTTCAATTATATCGAGGTAAACCTTTCTGACTTTTGACGGTAAATGATTTTTGCCGTACTCAATCAGCTTGTTTTTTAATTGCTCAATTTTTTCATCTGAAACAAAAATATTGAGTACCGAATGTTTAAGAAGCTCCTGTTTTTCCGTTGAACCAATTGTTTTATTTAAGGGAAAGGTATCAGCAGAACTTAATTCCTGATTTTCACCACTTGCTTCCTGACTAAGGGGAACAACCTCATTTTCGGCCTCCGAATTTTCGATGGTATCCTGTTGTTGAATTAAAATTTCGGATTGTACAAATAGCAGGTGCTTCGCCTGAACGGCTTGCGGGAAGGTAACGAAACATAAAAAAATAAAACTATTTACGATCAGTAGATTAATCGCAAAGCTGATATGTCGCATTGATTACAAGTTTCTGATTGAAACAAAAATATTATTTTCTGGCAGCTAATAATCTTTTTACCCTAAGATTTAGTTCAATCAGGCTAAAAGGTTTTACCATATAATCATCGGCACCAAGATCAAAAGCTTTCATCACACTTTCTTCAGCTCCTGCTGCCGAAAGAACCATAACCGGAATTAGCTTTTTATTATCCTCGTTTAATTTCGAAATTACTTCGAGTCCATTTAAATTTGGCATGTACAGATCGGTAATAAGCAAATCCACTTCATTGCTTTCGAGTTTTGTCAGGCAGTCTTTCCCATCTACGGCTTTAATAATTTCATAGCCTTCTCTGGATAAACTATGCGCAACTGTCTCAAGGATTAATCTGTTGTCTTCTGCCACTAAAATTCGTTTCATAATACATTCATTTTAGTTAAACAATAAATTACACAGACTGCAACTTGAAGAGACTTTTACCACACGTACCGAAAATCTGATTAAAATACTGTGATACGTGTAAAAACCCTGTTCTTTTTTAACTTTTTATAAAATATTGTATTGCGTCCTTAGGGCAAATATAATTTTTTTCCAATACATTTTAAACTTCTTACCACCTTTTGTATTTATTTGATTATGAAACTGACATATTCAGCTTTACTCTATAAGAACATGCAAATTTGAAGTGTTTGATCCGCAATTTTGAAGGAAAATTCGTTTACAATTCTATTTTAAAGAATAAAAGAGGGGAAGGGTTTCACGCGGCAGAGGAGATAGCAATATTCTATCCGAAGCAGGCAAGCCTGTAGCCCTGTTTTTTGCCCCGACAAACAGGGATATGTAATACATATCTTTGGATATTGCCTCAAAAAACATGGATGTGAACACAATATCCAGTACTGGCGATATCATATCCAAGGATATCGACATTCTATCTAAGAATTTTGCCTTTAAAAAGTGGGCTAGCGACATTCCAGCCTTGGATATTGTCATCCTATCTCGGGATATTATCACGATATCTTAAGATATGGCGGCTGTAGCTATTGATTTTATTGGGGGTCTGGGAGAGAATACATTAACGTATATGTAACCCAACTTTTTGTATAAATATTCTATTTGAGTGTGTATTCAACGGTATAAAGTTTTAGTGCAATAAATCTAAACATAATATCGTAAACGCAATAAGCGTTGAGGCACAAATAATTAACATTGGGAGTTGTTTTGTCAATTAAATGACAAGAATGATACGTTTTGGTGGCTATTTTCGGGCTAAATGCTTTTTAATTTGGTGGTTGGGATTATTTGAGTAGCTTTGCAGCGCTGATTTTTATTCAGCAGTTCATAGTTTAGTAAAATATTCTGCCATTAAAAAGGCACAACAGTATCCGTTCCAGGTTTAATTGTTCACAATAATTTTCTGAAGACGTTTCAATTTTACTTATTTCTTTGAAATTGAAATTGTAGAAATTAATTAGTTGAATTATTAAAAATTTATCACACTTACCATCACTGGTTTCCCTTTATTTCGCAGCATTAAAGCAGGTTAACAAATTATACAGCATAAAAAACAATTGTCGTACGTATAAATATGGCAATATGTTGAATCTCCGGCCTTTATATATTCTTAAAAGTTTATTGGGCCACAATGTTTCAGAAAACACCTTATTGACAGTACAATGTGCGGAAATTAAAACACCGCAGCCATTGTTTAAGCAGCACCAACTGCCAGGGCGTTAATACTTCCTTCTGAAGCATATTCCAAAAATAATAATGAATACAAAAACGATTGTCCGGATAGGCCGGATAATAAATTAAAGAACATGAATAACAACAGATATAAAAACATTAGCAGAAATCGCGCTCCACGAAAGAAAGCCGTTTCTACTATAAACCCAAATTTACTGGTAAAACAGGCTGTAAGCGTTGAAACGGCTCCTTTTGTAGCCGAACAAAGCTTTAGCGAAATGCCGCTTAGCGACAGTTTAAAAAATAATATCCGCCTGAAGGGCTACACGGAACCAACCGAAATACAACAAAAATCGATAAACGATTTGATTGCGGGCCGTAACATGATTGGTATTGCAGCCACAGGAACAGGTAAAACCGGCGCTTTTTTAATTCCGGTAATCGAAAAAATGCTGGCTGATGATACTACCACGTGTTTGGTGGTTGTACCAACCCGCGAACTTGCCCAGCAGGTTGAAGATGAATTTAAATCGTTAACCAGGGGGCACAAACTGTTTTCGGCCTGTTTTATTGGCGGAACCAGTGTTAACACCGACATGGGCAAAGCCCGGAGAAAACAAAACCTGATCGTGGGTACTCCAGGCCGTCTTAACGACTTAACCTCAAGAGGGACGTTGCGCCTTGGAAACACACCGATATTGGTGCTCGACGAATTCGACCGCATGCTGGATATGGGATTCATTAACGATATTAAGAAGATTATTGCACTGATGAAGAACCGTAAGCAGACGATGTTATTTTCTGCTACCTACGAAAAAGCGCAGCAAAATCTCATAAAACAATTCGTTCAAAACCCTGTACGGATAAACATAAGCAGTTTAAATAATGCCGCTGATACAGTTGAGCAGGATATTATCAGGGTTGGGGTAAACGAGAATAAATTTGAGGTGCTTTATAATTTATTAAGCGGCGAAGGTTTTGAAAGGGTGATTCTATTTGCCGAGACAAAACGGAATGTCGACAAAATAAGTCAGCAGCTCCGCAAAGTGGGCATCAATTCGGATGTAATACACGGGAATAAATCACAAAACTACCGCACAAAAGCTATACGCCTGTTTAAGATGGGTAAAACGCGGGTTTTGGTAGCTACCGATGTAGCAGCCCGTGGTATCGATGTGGATGGCGTGACGCATGTTATCAATTATCAACTTCCGCAAACAATGGATAGTTACATCCACCGTATCGGAAGAACCGGCCGCGCCGGAAAAAAAGGAATGGCTTATACGTTCGTTAATTAATAAACGAACAAGCACATATATATAAATACAATTTTTAAGATTACGATTATGATTGAAGGAACAGTAAAGTTTTTTAACAACGACAAAGGTTATGGTTTTATCACAGCAAACGAAACAGGTGAAGATATTTTTGTTCACCACACAGGTTTGATTGATGAAATTACCGAGAATGACAAGGTAAAGTATAACAAAGAAATGGGCAAAAAAGGCGAGAACGCCGTGAATGTTGAGCTTGTTTAAGAGTAAAACACTATACGAATTAAAAGGATTTTGGCTTTGCCGGAATCCTTTTTTTGTGTTTGACATTTTCAATTCTTACGAATTGTTTACTGACTGCAAGATCGGTGCGAGTGTCGGAATTTATTTGGCAAATCATTTCAATTTGGCAGCGGGGCTAACGGTTTTAGTTGCTTGCCAGGTATACACCTATCATAAGAATAGTGTCCATATATGCATGTGCTAAAACCAAGATCCAGAGCCTCCTTTTTAATTTAATATAGCAGATACCCATAACTAATCCCATACATGCTGTTTGAACTATTCCCGCAGATCCCCAATCATAATGAATAAATCCGAAGATAATTGAACTAAGCAGTACGGCAACGATTGTTGCTTTTTTAGAATCGTGCCCCAGTTTTGAGATTCTGCTTATCAGAAATGCCCGATAGATGACTTCCTCACCAAAAGAAGAAACAATATAGACTCCAATTAAGGTTAAAAGAAGCATCCCGATATTATTTTTCAGGTAATCATAACCAGCCATGTCTGCCGTTTCGGGAGTGCCTGTTATACCGGCCATAACAATACCTCCTAAAATATAGGCTGCCAGGCCCAAAACTGTAACCAAAAGAGAAAGCAGAAACGTTTTAAAACCTTCGCTCCAGGAAAGGGAATTAAAAGTCAGGCCCAGCTCTTTCCAACTTTCACCACGGAGTTTAAGGCCTATCCATACATAAATCAACAACAGAATATTCGCAAACCAAACCACTATTTGTTTTAAAATAAGGTTCTCTTCAAATAGGGGAGTTACCAATTTGACGAATCCCAGGCCAATAATGAACAGCAATAAGATTTCGCCGATTATATAAACCGGATTTATCTGCAGTTGCTTGCCGAACGTGGAGGGATGATTACCAGCTTCTTTTTTGCTCATGTTGAATTCTATTAAGTTGATTCTCGATTATTTTCCCAACATCGGAAACAAAGTTCGTATCTCTTCATCAGAAGGATGCCGGCCAAATTCACAAATTTCAAAAGCTTCAACGGCGCTTGCTTTTTCAGCGGTTTCGGCGGTATTTTATCTTCTCATTACAGGAACTTTTTCATAACCAAGGAACTTACTGGCCCAGGAAATAAACGTTTCAAAGTTTGGAGCATCGGTATGGCCACCATCATGTTGTCGCCAGGCCAGTTGTCCGTCAAGTAAACCTTTTAATACAGGGGGCATTTCCTCTGTCATATAGTCGTTTGAAACTCCCAGATCTTTTGCCCCCACCAATTTAAAAACCGAACCTGCCGCAATGGTTGCCATGTAACTTCCTTTTTGATCGAGCCATTTTGCATCGCCCTGCTCCGGAATTCCATAACTAATGAAGGTAAGTCGGGGAGCGCACAGAGCAATTAATTCATGCGAATCTACCGTTAGGTCGCAACCGGTTTTCCGGCCAAAAGATGCCTCTTCAGCGCCATATTTTAAATAATTTCCGGCCATCCAGTGATATTCACCTGTTCCGGTAAGGCTTTCCACCGCTTCACCAAAAACTCTGCGATGAAGAGCGGCACCTCCTTTACCTGAAGAGCCTATTAAACCAACAGCAAAACGCGGTTCGAAAGCAAGTGTAACCAATGCAGCTTTTCCATAACGTGACACGCCTTCGATCCCAACTTTCTTTGCATCCACCAACGGATCTGTTTCAAGATAGTCCAATGCCCGGGCTGCTCCCCATGCCCATGCACGAAGCGATCCCCAATCTTCCGGTTTTCGGGGCTGCCCCTTATTTACCAACCCGATTATTCCCCTTGTCAGCCCTGCTCCGTTGTCGGCCTGAATGCTACCCGGATCAATGGTCAGATATCCCCAGCCTGCGGCAATTAACCGTTCGGCAGGAGAAGGTTCCTGATCACGGCGCTGCATAAAAGCAGCAAACGGATCTTCGCGTTTTATCGGTTCATATGCCGGGTAACGTTTAAAAACGTCTTCCAATTCAGGATTATCTTTTATGAGTACTTCTTTAAATGTTTTGTTGATTTTGCCTAAATCTTCTGCAGAAGGCTGGGCAGGAGCCGGTAATGAAGGACGACCGAACATCATTAAAACGGGCACCGGACCTTTTACATTTTGCGGCACCACAAGAACCATATTGATGTCAACATTAATCAGGGGATATTCACTGTTGTCGACATGCCCAACAATTTTTTTGGCAATTACCGGAGTAAATCCGATGCGTTCGTAATCGGTAATTTCAACCTCCCATTTTACATCCGGAATATTTTTTGGTAGACGGCCATAAACTTCCTTCTCGAAACCTTCAACTATTTCAGGTCGGCGCTTATTCCACCACATTTCAGGAGTGCTTACTTTTTCCCCGTCGTTGGTTGTCAGAACGGCTGGTAATTCAGGACAGGGATTAGCTATCGATTCATCATAATTTGCATGGTTGGGTGCCGATTCGTTGCCACTTGGCCCCGGGCGCAAGGATTTTATTCCCAATTGCTCCATCATGTTGGCATGATCCTGCTCTGCCGTGAAGGTTACCAGCGGTGGGTATTTACTTTTATCAATTTTCGTTTCCTGTGCTTTCAAATTCACTGAAAAGATTAAAGCAATTACAAAAGTTAGGATCATTTTCATTAGTGAGTGTTTTAAAATTGAATAGTCATAAGAATTAAATCTGTTGCTCCTCAGTTTTAGCGTGAGGAGTTTGGTCAGATTTAGACTTGCCGGGTTCGAAATCGTTTAACCGGATTCGTACAATGGTTGAAATTGAGCAGAATGTTAAACTGTTTCCAAGTTTTTTGATTTCGAGATTATTTTCCCAACATCGGAAATAAATTTTGTATTTCTTCATCGGAAGGATGCCGGCCGAATTCGCATATTTCAAAGGCTTCTACTGCCGATGCTTTTTCTGCGGTTACGGTGTTGTACCATTTCTCCAACGATTTACGCATGACAGGAGTGACGGTTATTAAACGCATTTTTCCCAGCCATTCCAGTCGGTCTTGCTCACTATCCGGAACATCTTCCAGCACTCCATTCAACCATGGAAGCCACTCGAAGAATTGCGACTCGTGCGCGGCCATACCATAAACTTTCTTATCGTACACGGCTGAAATATCAACAGCAATGTCGGGTTGAAAAGGATTGGGCTTTTGGAAATTATCGTGCGAATACAAAAATACCGGATTCACTTTTAGTGCCGCAACATCGGGAGCCACATTCGGTACTGTTACCAGGAAAGCTGCATCCTGAACGGCGATGGCTGTATTTCTGTGGTCGGGGTGGTAATCGTACGGGCGGTGTGTAATTACCACATCGGCATTCCAGTTTCGGATGATACGGATGATATCGTGGCGTAATTTAAGTGTTGGCATCAACTCGGCATCGTGGTTATCTAAAACTTTATACGTCACGCCAATTCTTTTCCCTGCTTCTTCAGCTTCCTTTATCCTTATTTTGGCCAGTGCGCCACCGCCCTTGCTAAAATGTCCCGCATCGCCGTTGGTCAGCGAAACAAACAGTACGTTGTGCCCCATTTGCGCAAACTGGTATGCGGTGCCACCAACATCAACGTCGGCATCATCGGGGTGGGCGCCAATAACAACAACATTTATTTTTGAGTGCTGTGCATGGGTGATAAAAGCAAAAAAGCAGCATAAAAGGACTAAAATCGAAGTTCTCATAATTAGTTAGTTTAGTTTTATTTAGGTTTCTAAGTTATGTTTTTTTTGGGATTATTACATAAAATTTATGACACGTTAAACGCTTAAATGAGGAGACTATTATTTGTGGTAAACCATCTTTCCGGGTCTGTTATAAAGCTCCTGTGCAGAATCCACAACCAGCACCCAATCGTGTCCTTTACCGAACGTTGGTGGTTTTATTTTTGTTTTAGTTGATTTATCAATTGATGGTCCTTCGAAGGAATTTCCGGTACGGGGATCGAACCACCAACTGTTAAAAGTTGGCCCTCTAAGCTCCGAGAAATCAAGGGCTGTTGTTTTTCCGGTCGGAAAATAAATCATAGCATAAGTACCATTATCATCTCGCGTAGCAATAACATAATTGTTATCCTCAGGCTGTGAATCCAAAACCATGGATTGATCAGGTATCCGGGTTAAGACAGGCCGCGAGAGCATTAAGTTTTTTAAATATTTCATTTGATTCGCCATTGGCAAATCAAGCGCTTCGGGCCAGGGACGTAAGGGTTGGTTTACCGGAGTTTTATCTGGTTTATACATTTGCCATACATCATGACATCCGTATGTTTGACCAAAGGCACCAGCAAATACATTCCAGTACATTATTCGCCTTATGTCGTCAGGTATACTGTAACCTAATTCTTTTGCATTAAAACAATTGGGATGATCTTCGTAAAGCGGTTCGCCATCCAATACCGGTTTTATTGGACGAAGATTGTAGTCGTGATTAATATGCAGGTAAGTACCTTGATTGGCACAGTGTCCTGTTTGATGCATGTTAAAGTCGAGCCATTGCTCATTGTGGAACCAGGTAGAAGAACCTCCGCCTTCTTTTGGTTGAGGATGATAGCTCATTAAGGTCTTTTCATATCCGCCTGCCATTGATGCGATTCCTTCTGCCATTGCATTCCATATTGCCACATCCTGTGAATCTTCCCGGGGATTTCTGTCACCACCGATAATCCAGATTACATTGTCGCAATCCGCATACCTGGCTCCAATATATTCACCAAATGATCTGGCGTTAGCTAAGTTAAACACCTCTGGTCCTTCCCCCCAGCTGTTCTTATTGAGTTTATCACCCCATGTCGGCAGTAATGCAATATACATCCCCAATTCAGAGGCTTTTGCGATTGCATAGTCGACATGTTGAAAATAGCTATCATTTGGATAACGGGGGTCATTGTCTTTTAGAGGAGTGTTTCCATAAGGGTTTGGGGTGTTGAGTCCATCCAACTCAGCCAAAACAACTGTTTGTACAACATTGAAGCCCTGAGATGCTCTTTTTTCCAGGTATAGATGTATCTCATTGCTGTCACATCTGTGCAATAGCTCCCAGGCAGTATCACCTAACCAAAAGAAAGGATCTCCTTTTTCGGTTACCAAATACCGACCATTTTGGCTAACCATTAACCTCTGTGCATTTAAATTAGCAACAAGTGTAAAAAGCGAAAAGGCGATAATGATGATAGTCTTTACCATGATTTTTCAGGATGATGTTTTTAGTCGAAATAATTGTCTACATCGGTTAATCAATAAAAAGAACAAATTAGATAGGAGAACAGTGGTACTTCAATAACCGAATTAGAAATTTTTGATACCAAATTAGCAAATTTTAGTTCTTTAAAAATAATAAAATTGAGTTGTTTCAATTACTTTGATTTATAGTACAAATGTTCTTCTCCTATAAGGAGAGCTTGTCTCGACTCTACGTCGGGAAGGAGACCGCGTATACAGCGGTGATGTGGTGAACGCATTTAACAATACCGAAAAACAATGAATTTAACAGAATCTGATATCTTTGAGAGTAAAACCAATTTAAACCTACTATGCAACGACGAAATTTTATCAAAACTACCGGGCTGGTAACTGCCGGAGTGAGTATGGCGGGCACTTTGTCCGCTCACCAACAACAAATTACAAATGATTTACCACATTGGCGGGGATTTAACCTGCTGGATTATTTTTCGCCCGCCCGAGGCAGTAATTCCAACGGCTCGACAGAAGAGGACTTTAAGTGGATGGCCGACTGGGGATTCAACTTTGTTCGCATCCCGATGGCGTATCCGCGCTACATCAAATTTGATTCTTCAAAAGATATTACACCAGATGATGTAATGAATTTTGATGAGAAAGAAGTGGACAACATTCAGCAATTGGTTGACAAGGCCAATAAACACGGACTGCATGTAAGTTTGAACCTGCACCGCGCGCCGGGATTTTGCGTGAATGCCGGCTTTAACGAGCCCTACAACTTGTGGCAGAACCATGAGGCGCAGGAAGCTTTTTATGCGCACTGGGGAATGTGGGCTAAACGTTTTGCTTCGTATTCCAACAAGCAGATCAGTTTCGATTTGGTGAACGAACCCTGTACCCGTGAAGATATGAACGACCAGTTTTCGCAGCGCGGACCAATTCCCGGGTCATTGTACCGCAAAGTGGCCAAAACAGCGCTTGAAACCATTCGTAGCTATAATCCGAACCATTTGGTGGTTGCCGACGGAAACAATGTGGGATCCGATGTAATTCCTGAGATTTTCGATTTGGAAATTGGTCAGAGTTGCCGGGGATACTATCCGCATTATGTGTCGCATTACCGTGCTCCGTGGGTATGGGAAAACCCGGATGATGCGCCAATGCCGGTGTGGCCGGGCGAGATTGACGGAAAAAACTTTAGCCGCGAAACCATTGAGGAGTTTTATAAACCGTGGATCGATGCGGTGAAAAATGGGGTAGGCGTGCATTGTGGCGAATGCGGATGCTGGCGCGAAACACCACACGATGTTTTTCTGAGTTGGTTCGGAGATGTGCTCAGCGTGCTGGCTGAAAATAAAATAGGTTTTGCCTTATGGAATTTCAGAGGCGATTTTGGATTGCTTGATTCCGGACGAAAAGACATTGAATACGAAGACTGGCATGGCCATAAACTTGACCACAAGTTGTTGGAGTTGTTGCAGAAGTATTAGCAGAAAAGCTGCTAGCCTCTAGCTTCAAGTTACAAGTTTTTTACGCTTGGTGTTCAGGATTTATTTCATCATCGCCATAACGGACTGCGCTTTAAAGTTCCGGACTTTCAGTCCTAAATAGAGGAACAAAATCCCGATATGTAACAGCATAGTCCGTAAAGGGCGATGAGTTTATTTTCGTATGTGGTCTCCCGATATTGAGCTCGTTTTTACAATTAGCACGGATTTACTCAATCTAAAACTTAAATCCGAAATTCAGGCTTGGTTCAAAAATATATTTGGGTGCTCCTTTTTCAACTTGTGCAAAATCATCGGGGAAATTGGTGTCAACAGGCCAGTATTTGAGTGCGTAAGCAGGTTCAATATAAATCCGCTTTTTAGCAATTTCAAAACGGTAACCGGCAATAAGCTGCAGATACAACTGAAAGCCTTTCTGGATTTTTTCATCGTTAACATCGTAATATTGTTTGATAAAAGGGGTGGCCTGGATGGTGGTAAATACACCCTTCCACAAAAATCGCTGGTAACCGGCACCAATACCATAGGCGCGTACAAATCCGGGATATAATTCGTCTGAATCTCCGTAAGTGCCAAGTGGTTCTTCGTATTTCCAGGTGTTAAACTCCACAAAAATTCTATTCTTCTGATCAATCTGGTAGCCATAAGTCAATAAATAGTAGTCGGCAGCATCAGGAAAAAAATTATAGAGCATAAACAGGGATGCTCCAATCGAATGTTTGTACATAACATTATCTTCGGAAGAAGATGAGCTTGTAGTTGGATTATTTTGCCCAAATACAGCGGTTGTGGTCAGCGCAAAAGCGATGAGAAGGTTTAGTTTAAAATTCATTGTTAGATTTTTGAGTTTTTAATCGGTTTTTAAGTTGAAGTCAATGATATTCTTTTCAGTTGAGAAGTTAAACTTAATAAAAAATGCTATTCGTTCAATATCATTGAGTTATGATTGTTTGAGTACCAGTTTGTCGTCGGTAGGAATTTCATAGGATATTTATTAAGAGGAACTTCAATTTTCTTTGTATATGGAAGTGTTAGAAGTCTCTACATAAAAAGGCTCCATAAGAAAATTATGGAGCCTTTTTAAATTCAGCGTTTCGTCCTGAAATTTTAGTTTTTGCTATAGCTCAAATCCCTTAAGTACCAGGAATCATGTCTTTCTACCGTTCTCAGGATTTTAAGGAAGTCTTTATTCAAATCCTCAAAGAAGTCCTTGTATTTTTCTGAAAACTCTTTATCGTATTCTAAATATTCCACCTGGTTTTTCCCGAACGACCATCCGATAAAAACCGGTCCGTTGTAGCCCAGTTCTCCTGATGCAACCCGCCATGTATCGTTATGTCCTTCAGCTTTCATATGATCAACCGCTTTTTTCATAATTCTTCTGAATTCCTTTTGTTTCCCCGGAATGATATAAAATTCCTGGAATTCCATGTAGTTTACACTGTCCATTGGGATGCGGTTAACCTCGGGGATTATACTCAGTTCAGCATATTCGGTAATTGTTTTCGAATAATTTGATTTCATGGTTTTTACCCATTTACCTGTTTTTTCTTCACCAAATTTTTCCATAATCCTATCCCAATCTTTCTCCAGTTTATCAATATCGGCCAGAGAATTGATCGGATGCCAATACTGGTACTTAAAATCACCGGTTGTCCAGGCATAAAATTCGTATTTGTAATTTTCATCTTTGCACAGTTGGGCCAGTTCTTTACTGAATTCCCAGTACTCGTTTATGTGCTCGGGATGCACTTCTTCTTCCCAGCAATACCAGAGTTGTTTACCATTTTCCTGTGCTTGTGTGGTGTGGATGGTACAAACCAAAAGGATTACGATCAATCCTAAGCCAATTCTTTTCATCTTATTAATTTTTAGTTACTTAAGTAAGTTACCGCAAATCAATAAGAAAACAAAATAAAAATACGAATTGGTGTTTTTATCGAGGATGAAAATAAAAAGACCCGTTCTGTAATCGTCAAATCATACAGAACGGGTCTTAACTTCAGACTCCTGACTTCGGTTCCCGACGCGTTGGTCGGGACTAGTGATACTTCGCATTTTTGTTTCGCTATACTCACAAAAATGGAGAATCACTGAGCTTCTTACGCCATCAGCTTTTTATATTTAAAACGTTTTGGTGTTTCGTTGCCCATACGTTTTTTGCGGTTTTCTTCGTATTCCGAGAACGAACCTTCAAAGAAATGCACATGTCCGTCGCCTTCAAACGCCAGAATATGCGTGGCAATACGGTCGAGGAACCAGCGGTCGTGCGAAATAACAACTGCACAGCCGGCAAAGTTATCCAAACCTTCTTCCAGCGCACGCAGTGTGTTCACATCGATATCGTTGGTTGGCTCATCGAGCAGCAACAGGTTGCCTTCCGATTTTAATGCCAGTGCGAGGTGTAGACGGTTACGCTCACCACCCGAAAGTACACCACATTTCTTTTCCTGGTCGGCACCGTTAAAATTAAAACGGCCAACATAGGCGCGGGCATTGGCTTGTTTGTTGCCTAACATTATGGTTTCCGTTCCGCCTGAAATAACCTGGTAAACTGTTTTCTCCGGATCAATGGCGGCATGGGTTTGATCCACGTAACTTACTTTTGCCGTTTCGCCGATGTCAATACTTCCGGCGTCGGCTTCCAGTTGTTTCATTATCAGTTTGAAGAGTGTGGTCTTTCCGGCACCGTTTGGCCCGATTACGCCAATTATTCCCGCAGGCGGAAGTTTAAAACTCAGGTCTTCAAACAACAGTTTCTCGCCAAAACCTTTCTTCACACCTTCCATTTCAACTACTTTATCACCCAGGCGCGGACCGTTCGGAATAAAGATCTCCAGTTTTTCTTCTTTCTGTTTGGCGTCTTCATTCAACATCTTATCGTAAGCACTTAAACGGGCTTTGCTTTTAGCCTGACGTGCTTTTGGTGCCATTCGAACCCATTCCAGCTCGCGTTCCAGTGTTTTTTTGCGTTTCTGACTGCCTTTTTCTTCCTGTTCCAAACGTTTTGATTTTTGCTCCAGCCACGAGGTGTAGTTACCTTTCCACGGAATACCCTGTCCGCGGTCGAGTTCCAGAATCCAGCCTGCAACATTATCCAGGAAATAACGGTCGTGCGTAATACAGATAACCGTTCCTTTATACTGATCGAGGTGCGCTTCCAGCCACAAAATACTCTCGGCATCGAGGTGGTTGGTAGGCTCATCAAGCAACAGCACATCGGGTTCCTGTAACAATAACCGGCACAGTGCAACGCGGCGGCGCTCACCACCCGAAAGTTCGCTTATAGGCTGATCGTTTGGCGGACACTGCAAAGCATCCATCGCACGTTCCAGTTTGCTGTCGAGGTTCCAGGCATCCAGTGCATCCATTTTTTCCTGCAATTCGGCCTGCTCCTTCATCAGCTCGTCCATTTTATCCGGGTCCTCATAAACCTCCGGCAAGCCAAACAACTGGTTGATCTCTTCGTAGCGGTTTAATACGTCAACAGTTTCCTGCGTACCTTCTTTTACCACATCGATAACGGTTTTGCTTTCATCCAGTTGCGGCTCCTGATCGAGTAATCCTACCGAATAACCCGGTGCAAAAACCAGTTCGCCGTTGAAGGCTTCATCCTGTCCGGCGATAATTTTTAGCAGGGTCGATTTTCCCGATCCGTTTAAACCGATGATACCGATTTTGGCTCCGAGAAAAAACGAAAGCGAAATATCCTTAATAACTGTTTTACTTGGTGGGTAGGTTTTACTCACCTTATACATCGAAAAAATTATTTTCTTGTCGTCGCTCATTTTGTTTGTTTTTATTCTGCCGCAAAAATAAGAAATAGTTTAGAGAGAAGCTACCAGACAGAGTTACCGGCTACGAGTTTTTATAATCCGTAATTATTCCCAAATAGTCAGAATTTTGTCTTC
The DNA here is from genome assembly GCF_010586825.1 of Draconibacterium mangrovi. Taxonomy (GTDB): domain Bacteria; phylum Bacteroidota; class Bacteroidia; order Bacteroidales; family Prolixibacteraceae; genus Draconibacterium; species Draconibacterium mangrovi. The sequence continues at coordinate 79,195 of NZ_JAAAGB010000011.1, forward strand.
ACAATCTTTTTCAACCTGTACCATAAAGTTTCACAAAGGAGGCTCAGAGTTACATGTAGAGAAAGGCAAAAGTAAAAAGTGAAAAAGGTATAAGTTTCAGGTTTACAATAATATCCAATGACCAATGACTAATGACCAATGACTTAAATATAGCATGTCCTTCAATCCCTCAATCCCTCAATCCTTATTACATCGGAATTCCACCACCTGCGGCTCCCAATCCTGAGAATATTCCAAATAGCACCATTCCAATTATCATGATGGGGTAGAGACACATAATTACAATCATGATAATGCCAAAGGTTTTGTAATGCGCACGCAGATTATTGAAAGCAATTGACAGTTGATCCTGCCTTTTTAGTGCAACGGCTTGTTTAATACTGTTTGAAAACCGGAACAAATACAAAATGGGCAGGAAATATACACCTGCAAAAACGATGTATATTACTCCGAATAAAGCCATCGGAAACGGGAAAATGTTTGGTTTTGTGTCAGGAATAAATGCTGTCATTATGCTCACGCTGATTCCTCCCAATACCATAAATCCGGTTCCTATAAATCCGAGAATGGACAAAAACTGGCTCCATTTTCCGGCGCTGTGCAGGTTGTGGTTAATTTCTTCGGTAAGTTCCAGTGTTTCTGGTTTTGTTTCCACTTGGTTCTCTGTAGGTAATGTTTCTTCGTTAAAGGTGTTGTCTGTATTCATTTTTTATAATTTGAAAAATTTGATGTTCGTAAATATTATGAAGTAAATGACAGCTTGCCAGCCGCAGTTTAGATTGTTTTAGTTTGGGTGCTTCATGTTTTATTAATTATTAACAGCGTCTATTTGTTGAAGTACGCATAGGTGACAAAAGCAAAACGTGAGCCATCGGGCGACCATGAAGGTACGTTAATGGTTCCCTGTCCGCCGGTGAACGAGCACAATGTTTTTACCGATCCGCTGGCGAGGGTGAGCAAACGTAACGAAACAGCTTTCATACCCGGATGTGCACTTCCCTGATCCTCGTGATAACTGATGTACACAAGGCTTTTTCCATCGGGTGACGGGTGTGCAAACCAGTTGGAGTATTTATCGTTGGTCAGTTGTTTTTTATTCGAGCCGTCAACAGCCATCTGCCAGATCTCCATTTTTCCGGAGGCCATTGAGTTGTAATAAATGGTTCTTCCGTCGGGCGAATATTCCGGGCCGTCGTCTAAACCGGGTGTCGTGGTTAAGCGAGTTTCTTCTCCGCCATCCACAGAAATGGTATACACATCGTATTCGCCATCGCGCTCGGCACAATACGCTACTCGTTGCCCATCGGGCGACCAGCCGTGCCAGTAAGAAGGAACGTTTGGTGTTACAGCCTTCGGCGTTCCGCCTTCAAGGGGTAAAATATAAATTCGCGAGCCTTGTTTTGTCGGTTGTCCGGCAACAGGTTCAGACGCTGCCTGATGACTGATCGCCAGCCATTTTCCGTCGAAAGAAATTCCGTGATCGTTGTTACACCGATCAGCAAAGCCGGTGTTTATAAGCGTTTTTTTGTTTGACTCCAGATCTACTTTATACAATTTTCCTTGCTGATTGATAATCAGAAAATTTCCGTCGCGGCTCCAGTTGGGTGCCTCAAAATGAGCCTCTTCGCTGTGCACTGTATCACGTTCACCGGTATCGATGTTATAAATTTCGAGTGTTGAACGAACATTATCCATTTGTTGTGCAAACGACATGTAGGGAAACAACAGGAAGAGGAGTAGATATCGTTTTATGTTCATAGCAGATTAATTTAGCCGGATGCTAAAGGTAATAATTTGTTTGAAGTTTTTATGTTATCTAAGAACAGTGTGAGGAATTAATCGGCAATGCCTTTTTTGTAGGTTTCCAGTGCCCGGATACGGGCCATTTTATGGTCCACCATTGGAGCAGGGTAGGTAAGATCCTGAAATTCGGGAACCCATTTTTTGATGTACAGCATTTCTTTATCGAACTTTTTTACCTGTTCAGTTGGATTAAAAACTCGGAAATAAGGTGCCGCATCGCAACCGGTTCCTGCTGCCCACTGCCAGTTTCCATTGTTTGATGAAAGCTCGAAATCGAGCAGTTTTTTTGCAAAATATGCTTCGCCCCATCGCCAGTCGATTAGCAGGTGTTTGCACAAAAAGCTGGCCGTGATCATACGCACACGGTTGTGCATGTAGCCGGTTTTGTTTAGCTCGCGCATGCCGGCATCAACAATCGGGTAACCGGTTTGGCCGTTGCACCAGCGCTCAAATTCTTTTTCGTTATTACGCCACTCAATGCCATTGTATTTGGTTCTGAAATTCTCGTTCACCACACGGGGAAAATGAAAAAGGATCTGCATGAAAAACTCGCGCCACACCAGTTCGCTCAGGAAATCGGGCGATTGTTGATACACTTGCTGAACAATTTCGCGGATGCTTACCGTTCCAAAACGCAAATGAACACTTAGGTTGCTGGTTCCATGAACAGCCGGGAAGTTTCGTGTTTCGCTGTAATTTGTCACAACCGACAGGTCGTAGTCTTTTATAGTAATAACTGATTTCTGAAAACCGATTTCTTCCAATGTAGGCAGCGAAGAATCAATGGCAGCGAAAGCGTCTGTTTTTAGCTTTTCCTGAACCTTTATCTGTTGCGGATCAAAGTGCTCAAGCCATTTGTTTTTATAGGGGGTAAAAACCGTGTAAGGCGTTCCATCTGCTTTTAGTACTTCGTGAGGTTCGAAAATTACCTGGTCTTTGTGTGCGAATACTGAAATGTTGTTTTTCTGCAGGAATTGTTTAACCTGATCATCGCGCTCAGTGGCATAAGGTTCATAATCGCGGTTAAAATGCACTTCGCCGATTTCAAATTCGTTTACCAGTTCCTGCCAGATCTGCAGAGGCTCACCGGTTTTTACCAGCAATCCTGAATTCATTTCACGCAGTTCTCTATCCAGTTTTGTAAGTTGCTGATGAATAAAAGTTACCCGGGCATCGTTCTTATCCAGCTCCTCCAGAATATTGGTGTCGAATATAAAAAGCACCGCTGTTTTGTTAGCACTTTTCAGGGCTTGTTGCAATGCGGTATTATCAGTCAGTCGTAAATCGCGTCGTAACCAAACGATGTTAATCATATTCATTTTCTTTCTGCAAATGTAAGTTTTCAGCATTTAACAATATTCGCTATCATTCGTTTAAAAACAAATGAACGAAACGGTTTGAACAGGTACCAGTAAATTCGTCCCCAAAGTCCTTTTGGTCTGAAAGTGATTGCTTGAATAAGCTGTTTGTTGCGAATTTTAAATTCGAGCCATACCTCACCCGGAATTTTCATCTCGGCATAAAGCAATAGACGCCCTTCCTTTTTGTTGGCATAAATTACCCGCCAAAAATCGATGGCATCACCGGCACTTATCGTATGCATGTTGGTTCGGCCCCGGCGAAGTCCTACACCACCTGCCACTTTATCCATAAATCCACGAAATTTCCAAAGCCGGTTACCGTAATACCAACCGTTCTCTCCTCCTATTTGCCATATTTTTTCAATGGTATTTTCCGCCGAGGGCGTTTCTGCTATACGTACATCTTTGAAACAACCAAACTTCGGAACGTTTATAAAATCCGAAACCTGTCCGTGCAATTGCCCGCTTACAAACGAATCTTTCCAACTCGAAATAATTTCATTCTGCTCGATCTTTTTAAATGCCTGTTGCAAACTCTCTTCGTAGCTTAGTAATTGCAGCTTAAAAAGTTGGTTCAGCTCATCGTCACGTGCAATTACTTCAACGCGCATGCTGTCGACCAACGTCGTAGCCAGTTTGTAGGAGGTTGAGGTAACAAAATACAACCAGTACGACGATAAACGCGGAGTCATTACCGGCACGGAAATAATCCGGCGTTTTAAGCCCCGCACTTTTGCAAAGCGCAACAACATTTGTTTGTAAGTAAGAATTTCGTTGCCGCCGATGTCAAAACTTTTATTGAAAACGGCCGGGTTGTTTATTGAGAGTTCCAGAAAACGAATAACATCGGAAATAGCGATGGGCTGGCAGCGTGTTTTTAACCACTTTGGAGCTACCATAACGGGGAGTTTTTCAACGAGGTCGCGAATAATTTCGAAGGAAGCACTTCCTGATCCAATAATAATTCCTGCCCGTAAAGTGGTTAGCGCATAATCGCCTTTTGCCAGTTCTTGTTCAACGTTTAACCGCGATTTCAGGTGTTTGGAAAGCGACTGGTCGTTAACAATGCCACTTAAATAAATAACCTGTTTGGTGGTTGTTTTATTTATTTGCTCCCTGAAGTTTATGGCCGACAATTTTTCCTGTTCTGCGTAATCGCGCGAGTCGGACATGCTATGCACGAGGTAATAGGCAATGTCTATGTCTTCCGGTATTTTTTGCAGGCTTTGTTTGTTCAGCAGGTCGGCCTCAATAATGTCAATCGATTTTTCAATGGTAGTGCCAAATGCAGCACGTTTTTTGTCTCTTACAACACATGTTACATGGTGCCCTTTGTGTACCAATACGGGCAGCAGTCTTTTTCCTATGTATCCGGTTGCTCCGGTTAAAAGAATTCGCATGGCGTTTATGGTTTAAACAATATCGTTTACAAACCTTAACACAGTAACGTATTTAATAATAGGATGTTCGGACGGCTTTTCAGAATGAAGGAGAATTGTTGTTTTATAGCGCTTCCAGTTCTTCGCGGTAATCGTATTGTAAATCTTCATGAAGCATGGAAATAACTTTTTGAATCCGTTTTACCTGGTTCAGGTACATGTTGAATACAACCCGGCTGCGTTTATAATCCAGGCGCGAGCCTTTTAGCTTCTTGCAGAAATATAGCAACAGTTCAATTTCCGTTTCTTTTTTGCCCGAAAAACGAATATGCTTATTGGTAGTTTTTAAAACTTTACGAATTGTTTTTTTTGCTAAGTAAAAGCTGCTGCGGTTCAGGCTCATAAATTCCAAGTCGATTTCTTCTTTCACCTGCCTGATGTATTCATCTTCGTTATGAGCTTCAAACAATAGATAACTAAGTAGCTCTTTATTGTCTTTTTTATACTTGGTCAGCCGCGTAATTACATCATGTAAAACCTCGGGCGGCAGGTTCTTTAATTCCTTTTTTATGTTGCTCAGCGAAGCAATTTCCATAGCATGCAAAGTAAAATAAAACTTTCTTTTTCAGCCAATCACAGGCTAAAACTTTTACCGAAGGTGAGCAATGATTGATTTCGTAGAACAGCCAACAGCACAATTTTAAGGGCAACTGTAGCAGAATGCGGGTGAATAACGGTTAACGAATTTTGCAGAATAAAACCTGACGTTTATTGGCGATTAATTACTGAATGCTGAATTAAAAAGCATCGCATCAGTTAGTTACATAAATTTGAAGTATAAGAACAATTAAAACAATAATAAGATGAAAACAAAACTAGTTCTATTAAGCATTTGCCTTGCAATTTTAAGCATGGGCGCCACCGCAAAAATAAAAGACGGAAAGGCGATGACCGGAAACTCACTTACCGAATTTGGTATGTATACTATAGTAAATTCAAGCTCACCGATGGTTTACAACGATCAGGTATTGGAAACTTACGAATTAACGTACGAAAATATTACCAATCCTATACGAATTGGAGTTTTGTGCGAAGATGATAAAAAATGTACAACCTTTATTGTACGCACCGACGAGTTTGAAATTGAATATGCCTGCAGAAACCATGTGTTTGGAGTAAAGAAAATGGAACCTCGTTTCCAGGAACTACCAAAAGAAGAAATGGAACTGAAACTGGATAGAGTTGCCTACTACTCACAACGGGTAATTTGCCAGAACAAAAAATCGCAGGATGATTTACTGGGTTTGATTGCATGTTATTTCCCTGATTTGGTGAAAGACGAATATCAAGCCAGTTTTTAAAAAGAAATTATACAGCGCAATTTTTTTCATAGAAGTATGAAAAGCTAATCCCCGCCAGAGGGGCGGGGGTTTTTTCTCTCTACAGAAAAACAAAAAACAGAAACCATTGAAAAGATAGAGCGAGTAAAATATGAAAGGGTAATATAAAATTAGTGAGAACTTTACTCGAAAGCCCTGCGTTGTTTCAGCGCAGGGCTTTTCAATGAATGGAAGTTTTTTGGCTGCAAAATGGCAATTCTCGTCAGTCAACGACAGTTTTTCGCCGACAGTCTGATGTTAAACTCCAAAGTGCTTTTATAAATGTTTTTACCTTTATGATAGGGGAGTTAATGGTATGAACAAATTGATGTACAATAACAGTGTGCTTTACCGGGGAACAAGGCATCTTTTATTCTTTGTAGTTACCGTGGTATTGTTTACAGGTATTTTATTTGTTCAGACCGAAAACGGCAGTCTTATCCAGGTTTTTAGTATCACACTTGGCAACGCCTTTTTCTTTTTTGGCTATGCTTACATCACTATTTTTTTGCTTATCCCCGAGTTGTTGTTAAAAGCCAAGCCCTTTTGGTTTATTGTAGTATTTCTGCTGGTTGGAATTGGCCTGTCGGCATTAAAATTATTATTCTCCGATTATATATTTTATGCCTCAATTGCCCCCGAGAATATATCGGGTAACGGAGCTTTTAATCTTCGTTTAATTGTGATGAATACAAAAGACATGACCTTTATTGTGGCCTTGTTTTGTATTGCCAAGTATGTAAAAGATTACATTCTTACCGAAAATCTCAGGAAAAAATTGGAGCGGCAGCATCGGAAAGCACAAACAACACTTTTACAATCACAGTTCGATCCGCATTTCATGTTCAATACCATTAATAATTTGTATGCGCTGTCGTTGCTAAATCCCGGCAAAACCAACGAGGTGATCAGCCGCATGAAAATTGTGCTTACCTACATTATTAACGAAAGCCTGAAAGAATTTGTGACGCTGAAGGATGAAGTAGAACTGGTTGAAAATTACCTTCAGCTGGAGAAATTACGTTACGGGAAACGTTTGAAGGTAAGTTATAATACCGAGGGAGATCTAAGTACGGCACAAATTCCGCCAATGGTATTGTTTCTGTTGGTTGAAAACAGTTTTAAACACGGCAGTAGCCTGGACGCCGGCACGCCATGGATAAATATTTTTGTGCAGGCTACCGATGAAAAAATAATTATTGAAACAGAAAACAGTAAGCCTGAAGGATTGCAGAAAAAAACAAAAGAAATTGAGCGGGGAAGTGGCTACAGCGGATTAAAAAGACGCCTGAATATTATATACGACGGACAAGGATACAATTTAAAAGTGAAAGATATGGGCGACAGGTTTAAAGTGCGCCTCGAGTTAAAAAATACACATGAAGACAGGCATATTACATATCGCTAAAAGGAATTATATTTTACATGGCCTCTTTTGGTTGGCATGGGTAATATCGTTCACGTTTATTCAAACTTTGAATGAAGGAATTACTTCGTTGCATGTCTGGCTAATGTATTATCTCATTACTTTGCCTGTATTTGTAATACACACCTATTTAATTGCCTACTGGCTATTGCCTAAAACATTTTTTCTGGGGCGTTATTTGCTGTTTGCTCTAGGTATAACCGTTTTTTTAATCGTATTTTCAGTAATCGAGTTACTATGGAGCAACTACCTGGTTTTTTATCTTTTTGATAGAAGCAGAATGTTTGCTCCCGGATTTCTGAATCTTAAAAATATTGTAATCAGTGGCGTGGGGAATCATTACATCATTCTGGTTTTTTTGGCTATAAAAGCCGGTAGCTCGTGGTATAGGGCCGAATATCAGAAGGAGGAATTGCTGCGTTCGAAGCTCGAAACCGAACTGGAGATATATCGTTATCAGTTGCAACCCCGCATTGTTCTGGAATTGATTGAGGAGCTGGAGGTTTTGTCGTTAAAAAAGGTGGAAACGGCACCGGAAATGATTATTAATATTTCGAATTTCCTCAACCGGTTTCTTTACGAAGGAAAAGAAGAATTGATACCGCTGGAACTGGAAGTAAAGTTGCTTGAGGAGTTTATGACCATTCATAACCATGCGTTGGGCGAGCGGCTAAGCAGTAATTTTATTGTTAGCGGCAACCTCAAATCGTATGTAGTTCCGCCACTTTTGCTGCTTCCGTTCATAAATTCTGCAATAAAAATAGCCTACGAATGTAACGAAACGTATGAAAGTACAGTCATTATTAAAGCAGAGCGAAAGTATTTGCTGTTTTCGTTTACCTTTTGGAGCGAAAACAGTTTTAAGATAGCCGACGATGAAGACAATAAAATTACCTACCGGCGTTTGAACTATAATTTTCCGGGTAAACACCGGTTGGTAGAGAACATTGATGACAATTTTAGAGAATTTAGTATAGAAATTTACCCGTAAAAGTGTAACACTATTCCTATTTCTCGTACTATTTTAGTAACAGATTGAAAACAGACTGAAGCAGGTGCTTCGGATTTAACAGAAAACAAAAGCTAATTTCGTATTACCATGAAAACAAAGTGCCTCATTATCGATGATGAGCCTCTTGCACGTGACTTGATGCGCTCGCACATTGAAAAACTAGATAACTTTGAAATTTGTGCAGAATGTGGCGATGCCATGAAAGCCCTGCAGGAACTTCATAATCACAAGATTGATCTGATGTTTATGGACATTCAGATGCCCCAGATAACAGGAATCGAATTCCTGAGAACATTAAAAAATCCGCCAAAAGTTATTATTACCACTGCTTACCGCGAGTACGCTCTTGAAGGGTTTGAGCTGGATGTGGTCGACTTTCTGCTGAAACCGATAACTTTCGAGCGTTTCTTAAAATCGGTAAATAAATATTACCAATCGGTACAAGACGATGTACCGGCTGCGCAACCTGTTCCTTCAACAAATGGAAATTCCGATGAAGCCTTTATTTATGTGAAGGAGAATAAAAAGGTCTTAAAGGTTCATTTAAACGAAATTCTTTATGTTGAGGGTTTGAGCGAGTACGTGCAGATTTATACCACCGAGAAAAAGATTATCACAAAAACCAGTATGACGCACATGTCGGAAAAACTGCCCGAAAGTGGTTTTATGCGTATTCATAAATCGTTTATAGTGTCGCTGTCAAAAATCGAAGCATTTACATCGACCAGTATCGAGGTTCCGGGAAAAGAATTACCCATCGGGCGAAGTTACAAAAATGCGGTGCTCGAGGTTTTGCAGCTTCAGGGCTAGGAAATAGCTCCTGCATTTACAAATAGTTGCCATAGTTTTATGATTCCGGAGTCTTCTTCTTCCAACGATTTTATTGGCGAAAGTTGCAAGTACGAAATTCGTTGATCGTTTACGGACTGAAGATTTTGTTCCGTGTCATCACTAATCGGAATTTTATGCACACATAAAGTAAGTACCGTTTTTAGTGTGGTGGCGCGTACCCTGATGGTGTGTTTCGAAAACTTTGCCGGATGAATGTGGATATAACGGTCGGGCTGATTGCCCTGTTTTATCAGCCATTTTGATTCGTCGGGTAAGGTTATCTTTTTCCACTCTGCATTTCGCAACCAGTTGTTGAAGTCGGTTTGGGTGATAATATTTTTTGTTTCGAAATAGTTGAGGCTGGCCTTACAAACCTGTTCCGGCGTTAGTTCTCCAAGGTAAAAATCGAACAGGTTATTCCCAATCGAAAGAAGTGCTTTTTCGATAACGTTCCAGTTGCCTTTTTGCCATTCAGTAAGTTCGTTCAGTAGAAAGTGAAAATGATGTTTGTATGGATTATATTGGATCGGTAACGGAATTTCTGGCGGCATTTGAATTGCTTTTGAAACATTTCAATAAATTTACCACAAAAGAAACAGATGGCACTTTTTCCAATCCATAAATATTTTGTTTTTAACGGTAGGCTTGTGCCGGTTTCTACTTTTGTGCCGGCCGAAAACGAAGGCGGGATCTACGAAGTTTTACGTGTTGTAGATGGCATCCCACTATTTTTAGATGAGCACCTGCAACGTTTTCAACATTCGGCTGAACTGGCCGGAAAAGAGATTCGATACAGCTGCACGCAGTTGGAGGCGTTCTTGAATCAGCTGATCATTAGAAACGAGGTAGATGAAGGAAATATTCTTATTTCGTGTAAAACCAACCTGAAAGCTTTTTTTATAGCCCATAATTATCCTTCCGCTGAACAGTACAAGTCGGGAATTCGGTGCGGACTTTTACACGCCGAGCGCATGAATCCGAATGCCAAAGTTTTTCAAACCGAAGTACGCAAACAAGCCAACCAGCTGATGGAAACCTTAGGTTTTTACGAAGTGTTGTTGGTCGATCATGAACAGCGAATTACCGAAGGAAGCCGAAGCAACGTGTTTTTTATAAAAGGCGATGAAATAATCACGCCTCCGGGTAAACATGTTCTGTTGGGGATCACACGTCAGAAAACAATTACCTGTGCCAATCGGCTTAACCTGAAAATACGTGAAGCTGAAATACCACTGGATAGATTGACCGGTTTGGATGCTGCATTTATCACCGGTACTTCACCCAAAATACTCCCAATAAAAGAAGTTGACGGGCATTCGTTTGATGTGGATAATAAAGTATTACGAAGTTTGATGAACGAATACGATAAAGTCATTCAGGAAGACATACAAAATAGGGTTAGGAAGTCCGGATAAAATCAATAATAATAAGAGTATATATTGTTTGTGTTTGATATATAGATTGTGATTCATTTGTCTTTTCAGACAGAAAATACTTTTTCCTATAGCTGAAAAAGTATTCAAAAAAGCCACCGCTGACGATAAAAAGCTAAAAATAAATTCCTTTCACTAAAATCAAGAAACTTCCCGATGCTACGATCGGGACAGGCTCTCCTTTTAGTCCTTCGTACCTCAGGCCTAACGATCGTCAAACAGACTTGATTTTTAACGTTCTATCCATTCATTTTCTTAACGCTTTTTCTCGAAGGCGGACTTTGGCAAATCTGTTGCGGGCGCGTCAAAAATCCGTCAGTCGGGCTAATTGGCCGCATTGAAAAAACGCAGAGGTTATTTTTTGATCCCGATAAAATCGGGACTTTCTTTTGATCGATTGCAAAAGAAAGAGCCCGTCTGGCTTGAAGACAAAAGTCACCTAATTAATTTGTTGTTTCGGGTCTTCAGGAATTCAGCATACAGAGATTATTTTAATACATAAAAAAGGTTGTCAGGGATAGTGGGTGATTAAACACCGGGCCTGACAACCTTATATTTTATCTGGAAAGCTATTACAATCGGTTTCTCAAAATCTTCTCAATTTCAAGGTAATCCATATCCTGTTTCTCGCCAATTTTTGCCTCGCTTTGTTTAAAGCGGTCAACAATTTTAGTTATGGTCGATTCAGGAACATCATAATCCGGCAAACGGCATGGTACGCCTAACGATTCAAAGAACTCAACAGTTCGGGCAATAATGGCGTCGATTCTTTCATCCTCGTTACCAGCTGTAATGCCCCAAATTCGTTCGCCATATTGTAAGATCTTATCTTTTTTGTTATCGCGCTTAATGTGCATCACACCCGGCAAAACAATGGCCAGTGTTCGTCCGTGGTCTATTCCGTGGAAAGCCGTTAATTCGTGACCAATAACGTGTGTCGACCAGTCTTGCGGTACACCAACTGCAATCATGCCGTTCAGTGCCATTGTTGCACACCACATAAAGTTGGCGGCAGCGTCGTAGTTTTTACGGTCGGCCAGAACCTTCGGACCTTCCTCAATAAGCGTGGTCAGGATACTTTCTGCCAGCCTGTCCTGAAGCGGCGAATTCACTTTAAAAGTCAGGTATTGCTCCATTACGTGAACAAAGGCATCAACAACGCCGTTGGCCACCTGGCGGTCGGGCAGGGTAAAAACACATTCCGGATCGAGTACCGAAAACTGTGGCATTACCAGCGGTGAGCCAAAAGCTTTTTTCTCCTGCCTTTCAACACGTGTAATTACTGAATTTCCGTTCATCTCCGATCCTGTTGCCGGCAGGGTTAAAACCGCACCCAAGGGCAACGCTTTTTCAACTGGTGCACCTGCAACCAGAATATCCCATGGATCGCCGTTTTCATACAAAGCAGCAGCGGCAATAAATTTTGTGGCATCAAGTACCGAACCTCCGCCTACTGCCAGCAGAAAATCAATATTTTTCTTTTTTACAACATCTACTGCTTCCATACAGGTTTCGTAATGCGGATTGGCCTCAATTCCGCTAAATTCTTCAACCGTGCAACCTTTTAAAGCGGCCATTACCTGGTCGTAAACTCCGGTGCGTTTTATGCTTCCGCCACCGTAAATCATTAAAATGTTTGCATTAGCAGGAATTTCACCGGATAGTTTTGAAATCGATTCTTTTCCAAAAAGAATTTTAACCGGATTTCTGAATTCAAAATTGTACATGAAATTTATTTTTGGTTATTTCAACTGTCATCTGAAACAGGCGTGCCTGTTCGTTGTTCAAAGATATAAAATGTGGCAGAAAAGATATTCAAATAGAGAGCTTGATTTCCGGGAAGACATTCCGAACTATTCCGACGAACAGCTAAAGGAGGTGCTGAAATTGCGCGATCATTATCAGCCGGAAGCTGCGCAGCTGGCTATTCAGGAAGCCCTGAAACGTGGGATTATTCACTCTGAGCAGGATCTTTTTTCTGAAGAATACAGATGCGAAGAAATACAGTTTTCGCTGTTCCCAAAAATTAAAAAAGACCGAATCCGAATAAAAATAAGAAAGAGTATTGCGCGCAGTTTGGTAATATGTTCCGTGCTTCCGGAAGTGTACGGTTTAGTTGAAATGAAAACCGGGAAAAGTTGGGAAGGAGCCGGGATTCTGCTTTTTGGCTTGCTGTGGTTGTTTTGTTCTGCACAACTCATCAAAGTATTTCATGTGCTTTTTATAAGGTGTTTAATGGCGGGAACTATACTTGGGGCCATGTATATTTTTTATCGCCTCATATCATCGCATACCTATGTTTTTATGGATTTTTTCCTGGTTCTGGTTCTCGACGGTTTAATTTTTTATGGGTTGCTTTTTATGCTGAAAAATGCCCGGGAGTAAAACCGAAGCTGTTCTCAAATCCTCCATTTATCTGGGAAAAGCACGCATTCATCGAAATAAGTACAAAATACAAAAGACGAAACCTTACTTTTGAAGCGTTATAAAAAGAAAGACTATGAAAACAATATTGCTGTTTACCTTATCAATTCTATTTACGTTCAACCTATCAGCACAAAACGACGACGACTGGGATTCGCGCCGTTACGATATCGACAATTTTTCGGCCATTTACCTCGAAGGCAGTTACAAAGTGTTTTTATCGCAGGGTAACGAGAGTGCCTTAACGGTAAAAACTCCCGATGATGATGTTTTGGATGAACTGGATGTTGAAAACTGGGGCGATGAACTGCGAGTGGTCGTTGATCGTGATTTTATTAATTACGAACGCATTCACTTGTATGTAACTTTTAAAAATCTGGATAAGATTAAAGTGCAGGGCGGTTTAAATTTAAGCACCGATGGTTACCTCGATTTGAATGATCTATACGTGCAAGTTGAAGGTGGAGCTAAGATCGATCTGGAGGTAAAAGCGGAAGATATTGAGCTGGTTGGCGAAGGAGGCGTACTGGTGCAATTGAAGGGAGTGGCAGAGAAACTGGATGTAAAACTTTCGGGAGCCGGACACGTGGATGCAGAAGATCTTCGCGTTAATGATGCCCGTTTTAAAATAGAGGGAGTTGGAACCGGCTCGGTGCATGCTGTTGAAACACTGTACGCCAAAATTGAAGGTGTTGGCAAGGTTCGCTACACCGGAAATCCAAAAGTTACCCGCGATATTGAAGGGCTTGGAAGTGTAAAAAGAGATTAAAAATATACTACTCGTACCTTCCAAAAGGTACAAATTTTCTTAGGTTTGGTTTAGGTTTATAAAAGGCTATCATAGGGTAGCCTTTTTTCTTTTATGGGAAACCTAACTTCAAACCAATTCCCCACAGATTTTTTTCATTCGATATTTACGGTTTTTGTATAAAAATCATTGCCCGAGCACTTTAAATATGTTTATTTTGGATTCACTAATTTTTCAAAAAAGTAAAATGAAGAAAATTGCACTTTTTATTTTAATTGTCATGACGATAGTTAGCTGTACGCAAAAAGAGTCGGGGCAGGTGGCAAAAAACTATGTGCCTGAAACGCCGAAATTAAGTTCAGATGTGATGACTCCTGAGGTTTTGTGGTCGTTTGGCCGCCTGGGAGGAGCGACGGTTTCGCCCGATGGATCTACGGTTCTTTATACGGTAACCTATTACAATATCGAGGAGAATAAGTCGTACCGCGATATTTATACGATTCCGGTTACGGGGGGAGAAGCAAAAAATCTCACCAACACCGCCAGTAACGAATACAATGTTGTTTGGCGCCCCGACGGTAAGAAGATCGGTTATTTGTCTTCAGCATCCGGCAGCGTTCAGTTGTGGGAAATGAATCCTGACGGTAGTGAGAGGCAGAAGGTTTCGGAAATTGAAGGTGGAATTTTCGGATTTCAGTATGCGCCGGATATGTCGAAAATATATTACCTGCAAACGGTAAAACTCGATAATGATATTCACGATCTTTTCCCCGATCTGCCAAAAGCCAATGCGCGCCTGGAAACAGATATTATGTACCGCCACTGGGATACCTGGCATGATTACACCTATAACCACATTTTTATTGCCGATTATTCGGATGGAAAAGTAGGAGCAGGAACCGACATTATGAAAGGTGAACGTTTTGATTCGCCAATGAAACCTTTTGGAGGAACGGAGCAAATTGTTTGGAGTCCCGATTCAAAAACGCTGGCTTACGTTTGTAAGAAAAAGGTTGGTAAAGAATATGCGGTTTCTACCAATTCTGATATTTACATGTACGATGTTGCAAGTGGAAAAACCAGCAACTTTACTGAAGGTATGATGGGCTATGACCAGAATCCGGTTTATTCGCCCGACGGAAAATACCTGGCTTGGGAAAGTATGGAGCGCGACGGTTACGAAGCCGATAAAAACCGTTTGTTTGTAGCCAATCTGGAAACTGGTGAAAAGAAAGACTATACCGCCGATTTTGATCAAAATGCCGCTGCATTGAGCTGGAGTGCTGATTCAAAATCGATCTATTTTATCAGCGATATTCATGCAACCGATGAAATTTACCAATTGGTTCTAGCAGATAATTCAATTACCCGTTTGACGGATGGAGTTCACAATTATCAAAGTGCAATTCCGGTTGGAAATCAATTGCTGGCACAAAAAGTTTCGATGTCGCAACCGGCTGAATTGTATTTGGTTGATCCGGCTACAGGAAAAGATAAGGCGTTAACCACTGTAAATAAAGGAATCCTTGATCAGTTAACCATGGGGAAAGTGGAAAAACGCTGGATGGAAACCACCGACGGAAAACAAATGGCTGTTTGGGTGATCTATCCGCCACACTTTGATCCGAACAAAAAATATCCGGCTCTGCTATACAATCAGGGAGGTCCGCAGGGAACGGTTAGCCAGTTTTGGTCGTACCGCTGGAATTTCCAGATGATGGCAGCCAACGATTATATTGTTGTAGCGCCAAACCGACGTGGATTACCCGGCTTTGGCCAGGAATGGAACGAGCAGATTTCAAAAGACTACGGTGGCCAGAATATTAAAGACCTGCTGACTGCCATCGATGAAATGGCCAAAGAGCCTTTTGTTGACGAGACAAAACTGGGTGCCGTTGGTGCCAGCTACGGAGGTTATTCGGTAATGTACCTTGCCGGAAATCACGAAAAACGTTTTAAGGCTTTTATTGCTCACGATGGTATTTTTAACTTCGAACACATGTACACCACAACCGAGGAAATGTGGTTTGTGAATTTTGATTACGGTGGTGCCTACTGGGATAAGGATAATGCCGCAGCGCAACGTTCCTACTCATTTTCGCCACACAAATATGTTCAAAACTGGGATACGCCGATTTTGATTGTGCAGGGTGAAAAAGACTACCGCGTACCTCCGGAGCAGGGAATGGCAGCATTTAATGCAGCTGTATTACGAGGAGTGCCTGCACAAATGTTATACCTGCCGGAAGAAAACCACTGGGTGCTGCAACCTCAAAACGGAATTTTGTGGCAGCGTGTATTTTTCAACTGGTTGGATAAGTGGTTGAAGTAACATTCATAGCCTAAAAAGAAAATGCCATCCGTCAGCTGACGGATGGCATTTTTTATGGCTTAATCTTCAAGCATAATTTTCATAAGATTGATGGCTGTAAATTCGCCTTTTTTCCTGATCAATTCCCGCGGAGTGTCGTCGCCAACTTCGTAAGTAACTGCCTCGGCACCAAATTCATGAAAAATTGAAACCGTAGAGTTGATCCGCTCAACATCTGCAGCGTTCGGACGGATATTCGGATCGTAACCGGGAATATCTTCCGCCATGGCTTGTATAATTTTAGGAACGATTCCCGGCATATTTCCTTTTAGCTCCGGAGCGATGGTGTAGTAAATATCTTCATAGGTAGAATGAAAATCGATGATAAAATAGAATTTGCGCTGCTCCGCAACTTTGTCTTGCATAAATTTTCGGACGGCTTGTGTCTCCGACTGGTTAAAATCTTCCCAGTCGCGGTTTAAGTCGATCCCGCCGGCACCATGGCGCCAGTGACCATTGTCCACCCCGTCGGGATTTACACACGGCACCACGTAAATACAATATTCGTCTCTGAACTTTTTAGATAATGCGTTGGTAGCACATAATTCCTCGGTAAATGCTTTCATAGCCAGCCAGCCGGTAACTTCGGGCGGGTGTTGGCGCGAAAGAACCATCAGCATCTTTTTACTTTCCGGGTTGCCAATTTGTAGGTATTTTATCGAGCGGCCTTCTTTGCTTTTTCCCAATGCATCAAGACTTACATGTGATTTCTCTGCAAGTACACCGGCCCACTCATAAATGTCTTTTGACACAATGAGTTCCTGTGCGGCAATCCATGTAGTATCGCTGTTTATCGCTAAAGTAAATTCGCAAAAATTGGGCGATTCACCTCTTGCTACCGATGCTGTGTCGGCTAAGTAAACGGTAGAATCAATTGGTATCCAGTTTTTTCCATCAGTGCTGATCTTCGGATAATACCGGTGCCCAAATCCTTCGTTGTAAGTGATTTTTAGCAGAATTTCTTTTTCTGTGTCCGACCAGATTTTAAACGCATACCACGGACTTTCATTTATTGGTGTATTTTCAGGAGTGATCAAAACGGTAACTTCATTTTCGCCGGTAAGCGCAACCCCGTTTAGTCGGGCACCATCGAATTCATTTGACAGAAAAATGCCGTTGCCCACATCAAATGTCTTTTTTAGTTGGTATTGAATGGGGCGGGTGAGGGTGCTCACTTTTTGAATGGGCTCCTGACCTTGCCATTTGGTGTCTTTTGGTTGGCACGAGCATAGAAAGAAAAGGATTGAAAGAGCGAATATAAGGTGTTGTTTCATAACTATTCAGGATTAGATCGTTTCGTTCAATAATGTTTCAATCAAAGCTTCGGTTTCTGTTTTGTAATGCTCGTAAGCTTCGCCTGTCCCAGGGCCCGAAAAACCGGTGTGTATTTCACGTATTTCGCTTTTTCTGTCGACAAAAATGGCAGTAGGATACGAAATTATTTTGTTCAGCATCGGCAGTGCTTCCGCTGCTTTTTGCTTGTTTGATGTTCCTGCCAGAACCAGCTCCCACGAAACATTCAGATCATTTCGGTAACGTTCAATGCGTTGTTTGAAATAGTCGAAATCGGGTTTTACTTCAAAATCAAGACCGATGATTTCCAGTCCGGCGGCATTATATTTTTCATACATCTCAGCCAAAAAGCGCGTTTCGTCCATACAATTCGGGCACCAGGTGCCAAATATCTGAACGATTACAGCTTTTCCTTTATATTTTTCATCTGCTAATGAAATAGTATCGCCCTCTTCATTCGGGAAAGCAAAACTCAATTTATCGTAGCCCGGTTTCAGGAAAGTAAGCGTTTTCATATCGGCGAGTTCAGCGCCGTCGGCTTTTACTGCACTCCATTTTTCCTTATAGGTATTGCCGGAGTAAAACCAACCGTTTAGCGTGGAATCATTGAGTTCGGCAGTAAACAAAAACACGTGCGCACCATCAAAACACGAGAGTTGCATGGTGTTGCCATTCACCACACCTTCCAGGTAGCGGTAATCACCTGTTTCGGTTTGGAATGTTCCGGTAATGCGATTGCCATCTTGCTCAAAAATCCCAATTGCCGGACTGTCGTTCTCTTCTTCGCCAAAGTTTACTTCCCATTTGCCCGAAAAATCAGCGGCATTTTCATCAGTAATTTCGAACCGTTCTTCAGTGTCGTATTCGGCTTCAAAAGGTATGGGCAGAACTTTACTTTTGTTGTAGTTGAAGTATTCGCCACTAATTTTATTACCACTGATTCTGCCTTTGAATTCAGAACCAAAAACGGGCATTTTTATAAACACGGAATCACCTTTGTAAGCTATTTCCTGAACGTCAATCTGTTCATCGGCATTTGAAACCACGAGGAGCTTTTCATTGAGCACTTCAACATTGAAAGGGATTTGTTGATCCGGATTTTGATCATCGATTTGGAAAGCGAACCGCCAGTTCCCCGTATTTAACACAGAATCGGTTTTGGGAGTGCAGGCACATAACATTCCCACTAAAATATACAGCGCAGTTTTTTTCATCTCAGAAGTATTTTGCCTTAAATCTAAACAAAAATTAAAGAGTTGGCCAAGGCCGGGAATATATTGATCAAAACATTATTTTTGACGAAACATTTGAAACAAACCATGCAAAAAATACATGTAGGATTTATTGGTGCTGGCGGGATTGCCCGTGCTCACGTTTATGCGATTCAGGCTCTGAAGTTTTATTATAACGAAGTTCCGGAAATTGTTTTGGAGTCGGTGGCTTCGGCAAGAGTGGAAAGCCGCGAGGCGTTTGCCAAACAGATGGGGTTCGGAAAAGCCGAGTCGGTGGAGGATTTTGCAAAGAATGAGAAAATTGAAGCGGTATATATTTTAGGGCCGAACAAAGTGCATTTCGAGCATTTTAAACTGGCGCTGCAAATGCCAAACGTGAAATATATTTACCTGGAAAAACCGGTTTGTTCTTCGTTGGAAGAGGAAGAAAAAATGAAAGAGCTGCTGGAAGCGGCGGGTCATGATGTTCGTATTCAGGTGGGTTTTCAATATTTGCAGACTTCATCGGTTCGCGAGGGATTAAAATTCTGGCGCTCGGGAAAAATAGGAAAGCCCATTCATTTTGATTTGAAATATTACCACGGCGATTACCTGCAGGAAAGTTACCGTAACAAACGTGTGACACGTTTAACTCCCGCTCCTGATGGCGGTGCGATGGCCGATTTGGGATCGCACGGAATTAGCCTGCTGATGGCTTTTATGGGAGAAGAGTTACAAATTACAAGCGGCTTGCAGGCAGGAGATTTTGACGGTGTGCCGGCCGGATCGGATTTGTTTAGTTCGCTGTCGTTGTACGAACCAAAAACCGGTGCTGTGGGAAATATGTCGGCCAGCAGAATAAGTTCAGGTTCCGGGGATTTGGTGTCGCTGGAGATTTATGCTGAAAATGGTGCCTTCCGTTACTCATCACAAAATCCGGAGTACTTTGAATATTACACCGAAGGCTCTGATCAATGGGTAAAACAAGTGGTAGGCAGTAACTATAAACCGGTTACGAGTTTTCCTTCGGGGCACGTTCCGCCGGGATGGTTGCGCTCGATGGTGCACGCGCATTACCAGTTTTTTACCGGCGATGACTCGGAGGCTGTGATTGCCGACTTAAAACACGGCTTGGCGGTGCAACGCATCGTTCGCGAAACTGCCGATCATTTAAAACAATTCAGAGAAAACTTTAAGAATGACAACTAGAAAGAGCGGAATTCTGCTGCATATAACTTCGCTGCCGGGACAGGAAGGTGTTGGTACATTGGGGAAAGAGGCCTACGCCTTTGTTGATTTTCTGGAGGAGAGCGGTCAGAAACTCTGGCAGATACTGCCGCTTGGGCCGGTTGGTGCCGGAAATTCGCCGTACCAGTGTTATTCTGCTTTTGCCGGAAATCCTGTATTGATCGATTTGGAACTGCTTTTGGATGAGGACCTCTTGAGTGCTGATGACCTTGAAACAATACCGGCTTTCAAAAAAAAATCAAAGGTGGAATTCGAAAAAGTTTCAGCATGGAAAAGCTCGCTGTTGAAAAAGGCTTTTCAGCATTTTCAGGAGAAAAAGTTTGATCATTTCCGCGATGAGTATTATCACTTTTTGAATGAGCATGGCTGGTGGTTAAACGACTATGCCTTGTTTATTTCGGTGCGTGAATATTTTGGTGGATTGCACTGGAGCGAGTGGGACCGTGGTATAAAATTCAGAGAGTCGGAAGCTATAAACGATCTGTCGCAAAAACTGGAGCCGCAGATCGCTTTTGAGAAATTTGTTCAGTTTATGTTTTTCAGGCAGTGGCACAAATTGAAACGTTATGCCAACGAAAAAGGCATTCAGATCGTTGGCGATGTGCCGCTTTACGTTTCGGGCGATAGTTCGGATGTTTGGACCAATACCGATATTTTTCTTCTGGATGACGAGTTGAATCCGACAGAAGTTGGAGGTGTGCCTCCTGATTATTTCTCGGAAACAGGTCAGTTGTGGGGGAACCCGGTTTTTGACTGGCAGCGCCTAAAAGAACGTGATTACGACTGGTGGATGGCACGCCTGCATTTTAACCTGAACATGTTTAACCTGGTGCGTATCGATCATTTCCGCGGACTGGAATCGTTTTGGTCGGTTCCGGCAGACGAGGAAACTGCTATTAACGGAAAGTGGGTGCCGGCGCACGGTTACGAAATGCTGAGTTTGATAAAAAGCCAGATTGGAGTTTTGCCATTTATCGCTGAAGATTTGGGAATAATTACCACTGAAGTGGATCATTTGCGCGAACGTTTTAACTTGCCGGGAATGAAAGTGTTGCAGTTTGCCTTTGCCACTGATGCGACAAATCGTGATCTGCCGCACAATTACGAACGAAACTATGTGGTTTATTCGGGTACGCACGATAACAATACCACTTTAGGTTGGCTGAATGCGGTTGAAGGGGAAGAAAAGGAACTGGTGGCAAAGTATGTTTCAGAGGAGCATGCTGCGAAACAAATTATGGAAATGGCTTTGGCATCGGTAGCTGACACGGCTATTTTACCCATGCAGGATGTGTTGGAGCTGGATGAAAAATCGCGAATGAACACGCCCGGAACTGCAACAGGAAACTGGGATTGGCGTTTTCAGTGGAAGCAGTTGAAAGTGGGGCAGAAGAAATTTTTGAAGGAAACTACGGAAAAGTATAATCGGTAGTTTTTTTAAGGTAAAAGTAGAAAGGCAAAAGGTAAAAGTTGAGCTTCGTGAAATCCCGGTGGTAGCCTTAGTAGCAATAGTGAATGAGTAATTGAGTTTATGGGGGGCAGTAGGCAAATACCACTAGGCAAAAAGCCCCATCGGGGCGAAATCTAATAGCCCGGTGCGTAAGCGCCGGATTTTGAATTCCAGTCTATAGTTCAATAGTTTTATTGAAGAGTTAACCGCAGAGTTGCACTAAGTAGTGCACAGAGTTTCACAAAGAAAAGTTCAGTATTTCGAATACATTTTTGCAATTTAACAGATGTACAGTTTTCACGTTTTCAATCTCACTCAATCTTAAAATCAATCTGACTCAATCTATGGAACTAGCAGCATAAAAACACCGCTTCAGCAAACTTTTGTGGTTGTTCGGCATGCAGCCAGTGTCCGGCATCGGGAATATCAACAATTCGTGCTTCCGGATAAATTTCTTTTATCAGTTCTATATCCTCGTCCTGAATGTACTTCGAAAGTAAACCACGGATAAAAATTACCGGGTAGGTTGTTATCGGAATTCGATCGTCGAGCCAGTGAATATTTACCCCACTAACAATTTCTTCCAGGTAATCATAAAGCACTTCTGCATTTACCCGCCATTGAAACTGTTTGGTTTTTTTATTTTTCTCTACATTCTTCAGAAGAAACATCCTGATGCGTTCATCATCTATTTTTTCTGCCAGAAAATCATTCACATCGTTACGCGATTTCACCATCGAAAAATCAATGTCCTGCATGGCCAGCAGAATATTTTGATGCAGGTAAAACTGTCCCTCTTGTTTGAGTTGCAGGTAGTCTTTTGGGGCAATGTCGGCAATCACAAGTTTTTCTACCTTTTCAGGGTAATCGGCAGCAAACCACATGGCTGTTTTCCCACCCATGCTGTGCCCAAGTATGGTGGCTTTTTCGATGTTGTGCTTCTCAAAAAACTCCGCCAGGTCATCGCGCATGTCGTTGTAAGTGTGCGATTCTGTAAATCCCGATCGCCCATGGTTGCGCTGATCGATCATATAAATCGTATGCTTTTCGGCCAGTCGTTTCGAGATGTTCATCCAGTTATCCGACGATCCGTAAAGTCCGTGTATAATTACCAGTGGCGATCCACTGCCTGTCTTTCGGTAATATAAATCCATAGTGTGTTAACTGCTGCTGCTGCCGTTTTGTTCTATTTGAGGCAGTCGAGGTATTTCTGTATGGTAGTTTCCAAACCTAAATAAAGTGCATCGGCAATAAGTGCATGCCCAATTGAAACTTCTTTTAAGTTCGGGATTTTATGATACATGTAATTCAGGTTTTCCAAACTTAAATCGTGACCGGCATTTACATCAATACCCAGGTTCTCCGCCATTTTGGCCGCCCTAACAAATGGTTCAATTGCTTTTACATGATCAATAGGGTATAGCGTTGCATAAGGTTCGGTGTACAATTCAATACGGTCGGTTTTAATCTCCGCTGCACCTTCCACCGCTTTTTCATCCGGATCGACAAAAATAGATGTACGGATGCCGGCTTCCTGTAAGCGGGCAATCACATCTTTCAGAAAACCAAGGTGTTTCCACGTGTCCCAGCCATGATCGCTGGTTAATTGAGCGTCGGTATCCGGTACCAGAGTAACCTGGTCGGCCTGCACTTCAATAACCATTTTCAGGAAATCTTCACTGGGGTAACCTTCAATGTTAAATTCAGTGGTTATCAGTGGTTTTATCTCGTAAACATCTTTACGTGTAATGTGCCGCTCATCGGGGCGTGGATGGATGGTAATTCCTTGAGCACCAAATTTTTGACAATTGACAGCGGCATCCTTAACGCTGGGCATTTTGCCACCGCGAGAGTTTCGCAGTGTTGCAATTTTATTTATATTTACACTAAGTCTGGTCATAACTAAAAATTTAAAGACGCAAGTTACTATTTTCAGGCTGAACGATTAACATTAAACAGTAAAGTTTTGTTGGCAGAAAAACTAATATCAGATGTAATTCCGTCGGTAAGCAGTTCCGAAACAGGGCGTAAAGCGCTGAGTCATATGGATGTTTACCGTGTGTCGCATATTCCGGTGGTTGACGAATCGAAATACCTGGGACTTGTTTCTGATAAATTAATATACGATCTGAACCTGGTTGAGGCGCAGCTTTCAACCGCATTAGATAAGCTAAACACAACACATGCGCACAGCGATCAGCATATTTTCGAGCTGGCAATCGTAATGTACAAACTAAAGATTAGTGTGTTGCCGGTGCTTGATGAAGACCACTATTACCTGGGAGCCATTACATTGTATGATTTGGCCCGGCGCTTTGCCAGCCTGTTTTCGCTGCAGGAAGTGGGCGGTGTGTTGGTTATCGAGATGAATGTGAGCGATTATTCTGTAGCGCAGATCAGCCAGATTGTGGAAAGTAACGATGTGAAAATACTCAGCTTCTTTATCGATCGTAAACCCGGAGCGAATGTGCTGGATGTTATAATTAAACTTGACTCAGAGGAATTGTCGGGAGTTGTTCAGGCGCTTATGCGTTACGATTATAATGTAAAAGCCATTTACCAGGATCGGTCGATGTTGAATGACCTGTACCAGGATCGTTTCGATCAGTTTATGAAATTTATGAATATTTAAATCCAATCGAATAGTGAAAGTTGCAGTATTTGGTACGCTGGTTTCCGATGATTTTGTTCCTGTTTTGCAGGAGTTTTTTGCCTTTTTGCGCGCAAAAAATATCGAAGTACAATTATACAAGCCTTTTTATTCTCACGTGGTTGAAGAGTTAAACAGTTCAACCTATTATACCTCGTTTTTTCATTCGTATTCCGATTTTGATCCCGACAATGATTTTATTTTTAGTGTTGGGGGCGATGGAACATTTCTGCAGTCGGTGTTGAATATTCGTAATTTCGATATCCCCGTAATTGGACTGAACGGAGGCCGTTTAGGATTTCTTGCTGATATTTCGGAAGACCAGGTGCATAATGCTCTCGAAAGTATTTTTAGCAAGAACTATAAAATCGTTGAGCGTTCGATGTTGGAGATTGAGTTTTCGAACCAGGAAAACCTCGACTTTAACTATGCATTGAATGAAATGACGGTGCTGAAAACCGATAACTCATCGATGTTAAATGTTACGGCACGGGTTAACGGCGAGTTTCTCAATAATTACTGGGCCGATGGTTTGATAATTGCCACTCCAACCGGATCAACGGCTTATTCCTTAAGTGTTGGTGGTCCCATTTTAACACCCAATTCGGCCAACTTTGTAATTACCCCGCTGGCACCACACAACCTAACTATCCGACCGATTGTGGTTCCCGACACCAGTGAAATAGAACTTACCGTTGAAGGCCGGGGAACCAACTACCTTACTTCACTCGATTCGCGTTCGTTCGCCGTTGAGTTTTCTACCAAAATAAAAGTGAAAAAAGCCGGGTTTAATCTCAAAACATTACAACTGCCCGAACAGCCCTTTTTTAATACCTTACGCAATAAGCTAATGTGGGGAATGGACCGAAGAAACTACAATTCATAGGCCTACTTAACAATTTTTAATCTTTGTTTCGGTTTTATAATAACAAAGGAGCATGTTATTTTTAGAATTATATTACTTTTGTAGCTTTTGAAAGCAAAAGATAAAACGTTTTTATACGTTTAAGTTCATTGATATTCAGTTTGTTATGAGTTTGATTTTTGTTCGTAGATTGGTGTGTTTTTGTAGCATTTCAGGCCAGAAAAACCATATTGAAACGAACAGTAATTTTTTCATTTCAAAATGAAGTAAGTGATAAAAATAACATGTCTGAAACCATTGTTAAATAAACGAAATTGAATACCAAGATGAGAAAATTATTATTGGTGTTTGTTACAGTTTTGCTGACTGTTTCAGTACATGCACAAAAAACAGCTGACATCGGAATCTGGGGAGGTACATTAACATCGGTACATGGCGACATGGATGAAGATGCCCCGTTTCAATCGTTCAATTTAAATTTTGGAGCTTATTTCAGGTATAATTTTAATGCCCGCGTAGCCGTGCGCGCCATGTTTCTTACCGGCACATTTGCCAGCGAAGGAACAGTAGAAAGTGCGCCATGGGAGTTTGATAAATCGGTTCATGATTTAAGCCTGCAGGCAGAAATTAATTACCTGAGGTATATTTTAGGTAAGCAAAAACTGAGGTTTAGTCCGTATGTTACATTCGGAATTGGTGTAGCATTTTTTCCCTACACATTTACGTCGGGGAGATTAGCGACTGATCCGTTAGGGCCTGCAGGAATATTAGGATTTAATCCTGATCATCCGGAACTGCGGTTTGATGCGGCAGGTGATCCGATAGATGTTGAATACGAAGAGTCGGTAGCAACGCCAACCATTCCGTTTGGAATAGGATTTAAATATACCATTGGCGAACGTTTGGGGTTAGGAGTTGAGTACCAGATGCGCAAATATATGAGTGATCAATTGGACGATTTGGATGATCCGCTGGCACATGTAAATGGTTTTGGTGAAACCATCACTTATAATGATGGTTCGCATAACAACGACTGGGCAGGATATTTGGGGGTACATCTCACATATATGATTTTTATAGGCAAAAAGGCTTGTCCGGCCTACGATGCTAAAAATTGGTGATGAAAACAGTTGACAGATTAGATAGAAATAATATTCCAAAGCATATTGCCATTATTATGGATGGCAACGGAAGGTGGGCCGCAAAACATGGCAAACCCCGCGTTATGGGACACGAGAATGGCGTTGAGTCTGTTCGTGCCGTAGTGGAGGGAGCCGGCGAAATTGGCGTAAAACACCTCACTCTTTATGCATTTTCTACCGAAAACTGGGACCGCCCAAAAGAAGAAGTTGAAGCACTTATGGCGCTTTTGGTGCATGCCATTGAAGCCGAAACACAGGAGCTAAACAAAAACAATGTAAGGCTTAGCGTTATCGGATGTGTGGATGTGATGCCCGAAAATGTGCAGGCAAAACTTCAGGGTTGTGTTGATGCATTACAAAATAATACCGGGTTGAATCTGGTGCTGGCTTTAAGTTACAGCGGAAGATGGGATGTGCTTAATGCCGTAAAAAAACTGGCCGACGATTTGGCTAATAACAAGATTACACAAGAAAAAATAAATAACGAACTGTTCCAAGATTATTTGTCTACCTCAGAATTGCCTGATCCGGAGCTAATGATAAGAACCAGCGGCGAATATCGGATTAGTAACTTTCTGTTGTGGCAGATAGCTTACTCTGAGTTGTATTTTACGAACAAATTATGGCCCGATTTTAGAAAAGAAGATTTATATGAAGCCATTCTTGATTATCAGAACAGAGAGAGAAGATTTGGAAAAACAAGTGAACAGTTAACGAGCTAATTTTATGACTAGAATCAAAAGACCATTAGTCGCCTTTTTATTCCTTTTTGTAGCGTTTGTGCCACAGCTTTTTGCACAAGAAGCTGATAGTACAAACTTTTCAATCTACTATTCAAGCGCACGCAAGTATACAATTGCCGATGTGCAGGTTTCAGGAATCCGCTATCTGGATAAAGATGTGCTTATCCAGCTGTCGGGTTTAAAAGTAGGCGATGAAATAATGGTACCCGGAGATGCAATTACAATTGCGATAAAAAAACTCTGGCAACAGGGCCTGTTTTCCGATGTAAAAATACAGGCAACTAAAATTATCGGAAATCAGATTTGGATAGATATTTATTTGCAGGAACGGCCTCGTTTGGGGGATGTAAATTTTTATGGTGTTTCAAAATCGGAAAAGGACGACATTACCGAAAAGGTTTTACTCTTGCGGGGAAGTCAGATCACCGATCACCAGGTAAACAGTGCCGAACGAACAATTATGAATATTTTCCACGGTAAGGGTTTCCTTAACACCGAGGTTAACATTGTTCAGCGCGACGATACCACCCAAAACAACAGCGTAATTCTGGATATTTACGTTGACAAAAAAGAAAAGGTAAAGGTTAATAATATAGATATTGAAGGCAACGAGGCACTTTCGGATGTTACATTGGAACGTGCCATGAAGAAAACAAACGAAAAATCGTTGCGAAATTTCTTTAAAACCAAAAAATTCCTTCAGGAAGAATACGATAAAGATCAGGCAAACCTAATCGATAAATACAACGAAAAAGGTTACCGCGATGCGATTATTGTCGACGATTCGGTTTACCAGGTAGAAGTTGGGCGAAAAAACAAACCCCGGGTTAATATCGATTTAGACGTTGAAGAAGGCGATAAATACTACTTTGGAGATATTCGCTGGGTGGGTAATACTGTTTATCCTTCCGATTATCTCGATTTGGTTCTGGGGATTAAAAAAGGAGATGTATTTAACCAAAAGATACTGGATAAACGCCTGTTCGATAACGAAGAAGGTTTGAACAATCTTTATCTCGACAGAGGTTACCTGTTTTTTGACCTCGATCCTGTAGAGGTGAATGTTAACGGCGATACCATCAATTATGAAATGCGTATTATCGAGGGTGAGCAGGCAACAATAAACGAAGTGCGTATTGTGGGTAACACAAAAACACACGAACATGTTGCCCGTCGCGAACTTCGTACTTATCCAGGAGATCTTTTCAGTAAAACATTGCTGATGCGTTCGTACAGGGAATTGGCGCAGCTCGGACACTTCGATCCGGAAGCCATTAACCCCGATGTTCAGCCTCACCCCGAAGATGGAACAGTGGATATTGAATATCAACTACAGGAAAAAGCAAACGACCAGATTGAGCTTTCCGGAGGTTGGGGAGCCGGTATGTTTGTTGGATCGGTAGGTTTAAAATTTGCCAACTTTTCGGTTCGTAACATCTTTAATAAAGAAGCCTGGCGTCCACTGCCTACCGGCGATGGACAGACACTGAGTTTGCGTTATCAAACAAGTGGTAAATATTATCGTACGGTAAGTTTGTCGTTTATTGAGCCGTGGTTAGGTGGTAAAAAACCTAATTCATTTTCGGTGTCCTTATCGCACTCGCGAATTAATTATAGCGCTAACCGATATACTCAACGCTATAATCCATACGGTTATGGCAGCAGTTATGGCTATTCACCTTATGGTTATGGTGGTGGTTATGGTGGCTACTCTCCATATGGCGGCGGCTATTCTCCTTACGGCTATGGTGGTTATAATTCATACCCGCAATACCAGTATAACTACGATTCGGAAAATGAGAACGAAGATGATGATCAGATATGGGAAACCACGGCATTGGCTTTGGGTTACGGATATCGTTTATCGTGGCCTGATGACTACTTTACTGTGTATCATGAATTGTCGCTGGAGCATTATAACCTTCGAAACATGGGAAGTATGTTCTATTTTATGGCCGACGAAAATGGCCAGGTAAACGGAACATTTAATAACCTGAGTTTTAAAACGGTTTTCGGACGTAGTTCGGTGGATAACCCACTATACTCGCGAAGAGGTTCAAATCTTTCGCTGGCTTTAAAAATGACACCACCTTATTCGTTGTTTAATGGTAAAGATTATTCGGACGAAAGCATAACCAATGATGAGCGATACAAATGGATTGAATATCATAAGTGGTTGTTAAAGGGTGATTGGTACACCCCATTAACAAATCCGAGCGGAGATCATACACTGGTGTTAAGAACTGCACTTGAAATGGGGTTCCTTGGTTATTTCGACTCAGGACGTAAATCACCTTTCGAAGGTTTTATTGTTGGTGGTTCCGGTATGTCGGGATACAATATTTATGGTACCGATTATATTGCGCTGCGTGGTTACAAAGACTACAGTTTGAGTCCGAGAAATGGTTCGAACATGTATTCTAAGTTCACTACAGAACTTCGTTTCCCGATTACTTTGAAACCGAGTGCTACTATTTATGCGCTTGCTTTTATGGAGGCAGGTAACGCAGGAATCAGTTTCCAGAATTATGTACCGTTTAAGTTGCACCGTTCAGCTGGTGTTGGTGTACGTATCTTCCTGCCAATGTTCGGATTAATGGGAATCGACTGGGGGTATGGATTTGACGAGGTACCGGGTGTTTCCGATGCTGCAGGTAGCCAGTTCCACTTCGTAATTGGTCAGCAGTTCTAACAGAAAATAGCTTTGGCATAAAATATGATAGACAAAAACCAGTTTAACTAAAAAAGAATTTGCCATGAAGAAAATTATTTTATCAATTGCAGTAATATTTTCAGTAACGTTATTTGCAAACGCTCAGAAATTCGCGTTTATCGATTCTGAATACATTATGGAAAACATTCCATCGTTTAACGCTGCTCAGGAGCAACTGAATCAGTTGTCGTCGCAGTACCAAAAAGAACTGGAATCGATGCATGCTGAAATCGAACAAATGTACCAGGATTTTCAGGCCGAAAGTGTACTGTTGTCTGAAGACATGAAACGCAAACGCGAGGATGTGATTATAACTAAAGAAAAAGATTATAAAACATTGCAACGTAAGTATTTCGGACCAAGTGGCGACCTTTTCAAAAAACGTCAGGGATTGATTAAGCCTATTCAGGACGACATCTTTAACGCCGTTCAGGAATTAGCTACCGATGGTAGCTATGCCGTGATTTTTGATAAGGCCGGCGATGCTACTTTATTTTATACCAATCCACGGTACGATTTGAGCGATGAAGTGCTTAGAAAACTGGGGTATAAATAAATAAATAATTCGGTTTTTAAAATAGAACGATTCAATCTAAATCAATTGTTCATTTTAATTATTAATTGGTATTAAATACTATATTTGCAAGCAAAAATTAAGACCACTTTGATTATGAGAAATTTAATGAAATTAATGGCAGTGCTAGTGTTCACTGTAGCATCATATACTGCTGCCAATGCTCAATCTTTAAAATTCGGACACATCGACCTGCAGGCATTAGTTCAGGTTATGCCGGAAAGAACTGCTGCTGAAGCCGAGTTTAATGTATTTCAGGGGGAATTGGAAGAAATTCTTGGTGAAATGCAAAAAGATTACCAGGCAAAATTAGGCGAATTTGAAGCAATGGGAGAAGAGGTTTCGGATATTAAAAGAAATGCAAAGATTGCCGAAATTCAGGATGTACAACAACGTATCCAGAATTACCAGATAACTGCACAACAACAGGTGCAACAAAAACAAGCCGAGCTTTTAGGACCTGTTTTTGATAAAGCTGAAAAAGCAATTGAAGACGTAGCTAAGGAACAAGGTCTGATTTATGTTTTCGATTCAGGTGCTGGAAACAGAACTATCCTTTACAAGTCGAACCAAAGTGTTGATGTTTTACCTTTGGTAAAAACTAAATTGGGTATTCAGTAAGAAATTGATTTACTACAATATTGAAAACCGCTTGTCGAAAGATAAGCGGTTTTTTTTATGCGCTTTTCTTTTTAAACATATTGGATTGATAGGAGATAAAAACTATATTTATTGATCTCAAAAATCCTGACAGCGGGTTGTTCAGGAAAAAGAGGAAGGTGATAAAAACCAGACATCTAACTAAAATAAACATATGAAGGCAGCGAAGATAAACAAGGAAAATACCAAAAAGGAGCGGATAGAAAATACTAAACTTTTTGAAATTGCCTGGGAGGTTTGCAACCAGGTAGGAGGGATTTACACGGTAATTCGCTCAAAAGTGCCATCGGTGATTGATAAATGGGGCAATGAGAATTATTTCCTTATCGGGCCTTATTTTGCCGAGCAGGCAGCAGCACATTTCGATCCGGCAACCGATTTCTCGACACCCATTGGTAAGGCCGTTTTGGAAATGCAGTCGCGTGGCTTCGAAGTGTATTACGGACAATGGATCGTCTCTGGTCGGCCGAATGTGATTCTTTTTAACCCGTATTCGATTTACGACAAACTGGGTGAAATAAAATATTACCTGTTTAAAGATTATAATATTGCCATTCCCGATGGTGATGAGTTGCTGGATAAAGTGGCAGCTTTTGGATTTCAGGTGAAAGAGTTTTTTCATTATTTGTGCGGAAGCGATTTTTGTAACGAAAATATTATCGCGCACTTTCACGAGTGGATGGCTGGTTTGCCAATTCCCGGAATACGAAAATCGAATCTGAATATAAAAACGGTATTTACCACTCATGCAACATTGCTGGGGCGTTACCTGGCCATGAATGATCAGGAATTTTACAGTCATTTACCATTTTACAATTGGGAAGAGGAAGCCAATAAATTTAATGTGGCGCCCATTGCAAATATCGAACGCGCATCGGCACACGGTGCACATGTATTTACCACGGTAAGTGAAGTAACAGCTCGCGAGTGTACGCATTTATTGGGCCGAACACCGGATATGATTCTGCCAAACGGATTGAACATTGAACGATTCGAGGCAACTCACGAAGTGCAAAACCAACACGTTCAGGTGAAGAAAAAGATCCATGAGTTTGTAATGGGGCACTTTTTTCAGAGTTATTCTTTCGATCTGGATAAAACCCTTTATTTCTTTACTTCGGGGCGCTACGAGTACCAAAATAAAGGTTACGATTTAACGCTTGAAGCGCTGGCTCGTTTAAACTGGAAAATGCAGCAGGCCGGAACTGATATGACGGTGGTTTCGTTCTTTATTACCAAAAGGCCGTTTTATTCATTTAACCCTGAAGTATTGCAGTCGAAAGCACAAATTGAGGATGTTGGCCGCGTAGTGGAAGAGATTAAAGAACAGGTAGGGCACAGGCTGTATAACGAAATTACACGAATAACAGGTAGTTATCAGTTTCCGGATTTAAGAGATTTGGTTGACGATTACCTGCGATTGAAATTGCGACGTAACGTACAAAGTTGGAAAACACAGAACCTGCCAAAGGTAGTAACGCATGCTTTGGTTGACGATGCAAAAGATGAAATATTGAATTTCCTGCGTACCTCGAACCTGGTAAATAACCGGCATGATAAAGTTAAAATTGTATATCACCCTGATTTTATAGCAACAACGAATCCCTTGTTTAAAATGGATTACACACAGTTTGTGCGCGGATGTCACCTCGGTATTTTCCCGAGTATGTACGAGCCTTGGGGTTATACTCCACTTGAATGCCTGGCAAGTGGTCTGCCATCGATAACCAGTAATCTGGCAGGATTTGGCGATTATGTGGTGAACAATGTTGAAGATCACGATAACAAAGGAATGTTCATTATCGACCGGACCGATGGTAATTTTAACCGCGCAGCAGAAGAGTTGGCGAACATGTTGTTTGAGTTTGTAAACTTATCGCGCCGCGACCGGATAGCCTTGCGTTATCGTTGCGAGGAAGCGGCTATGCATTTCGACTGGTCGAACCTTGGTAAATTTTATGATGAAGCTTATAAACTGGTTTCTGAGCGTTAAAATATAATCCATTTGAAAGTATGAAATCCTCTCCAATTGGAGTTTTTGATTCCGGGTACGGTGGGCTTACCGTTTTGAAAGAGTTAATAAAATCGATGCCCGAATACGACTTTTTATACCTTGGTGATAATGCCCGGACACCTTACGGCACACGGTCGTTCGATGTGGTTTACGATTATACGTTGCAGGCAGTAAAATATTTGTTTGCACAAGGATGCCCACTGGTTATTATTGCCTGTAACACCGCCTCGGCAAAGGCTTTGCGTAATATTCAAATGTTGGATTTACCGCATCTGGCTCCCGATAATCGTGTGTTGGGAGTAATCCGTCCGAGCGTTGAAAAGGTTGCGGAAATAACCCGGAACGGGCACATTGGTGTTTTGGGAACTGTTGGTACAGTGGTTTCGGAGTCGTACCCAATAGAACTGGAAAAGTGGTCGGAAGGACATGTCAAGTCAACCGTGCAGGAAGCTTGCCCCATGTGGGTACCCTTGGTAGAGAATAATGAAATAGATAATCCGGGAGCCGATTATTTTGTGAAAAAAAATATTGACTCCGTATTTCAGAAAGATAATTCATTAGATACCCTTATTCTGGGGTGTACGCATTATCCATTGTTGATTGATGTGATTAAAAAGTATGTGCCCGAAAATATTAATATTTTAACCCAGGGAGCCATTGTTGCCGAAAAACTGGTTGATTATTTACAACGCCATCCTAAAATGGAAGAACGTTTAACCAAAGGAGGAAGTCTGAAATACCAGACTACAGAATCAGCTGCCACTTTCGAAAGCAAAGCCGCCTTATTTATGGGTAGTGAGGTGAACGCCAAAACGGTTCACCTCTAAAAAGAGTATTTCCTAATTCTGTAATTCAGAGATATACGATTTTACAAAATCATCCATTTGCTCAAACTGCTGCTCCATGCTTTGCAATAGCTTGTATTGTGCGCGTGCACGAACCAGGTTATGATCGGGCGATTTTGTTTTGTAATAATTATCTCCGTCGATATAGTCCATCAGAAATCGCAGAACCTGTTCATAAGTAATGTGTCGAGCCGAAAATGCCAGGTATTCAATTTCTTTCGGGCTTAAAAATGAGGCCGTTTCTTCCAGATATCCCTTGGCAAAAGCTTTAAAGATTTCCAAATCCATCGAAACATTATCCAGGTTCTTGTCGTCTTCCAAACCGGTGTTGGTGTAAAAACGCATGGCATCGCCAAAGTCGTTTAAAACTGTGCTGCTAAGTACGGTATCCAAATCGATCACACAAAGCACTTCGCCGTTTTTATTGAAAAGAATGTTGTTTATTTTGGTGTCGTTATGGCTGATACGTGTTGGAATTACGCCGTTTTCCACCAGTTCCCAAAACGCCAGCATTTCCTCTTTTCTGCTTTCAATCCACGAAATTTCTTCACTCACTTCAGCTTTTCTGCCAACCGGATCTTTTGCCAGCACTTCATCCCACTGTTTAAAGCGGTAGCGGATATCGTGAAAGCCCGGAAGAATATTTACAAGTGGCTCTTTTAAATCGGCCACCAGCGACTGGAATTTGCCAATTCCTTTACCACCAGCATACGCCAGTTCTGGATTTTCTGCAGCTTCGTAGGCAATAGTGTCTTCTATAAATAGACAAACTGCCCAAAATTCCTCTTCGTCATCCAGAAAATAAAGCTTTTCATCGTTTGTGGGAATGATGGTCATTGCCTCGCGCAACGGATCGCCACCGGCATCAACAACTTTCTTTTTAATATGCGTGCAAACTTTTTGAATATTCTCCATCATCGCAGGGATGGGGGAGAAGATGTTCTTGTTTTTGCGCTGTAAAATATATCGGGGGCCACTGTTTTTGGTCGAAATAATAAAGGTGTCGTTTATAAAACCTTCTCCCAACGGTTTTACGTTTTCAATTTCACCCTCTAGTTGAAAGTGTTGTGCAATGTTCGTTAGATTCGTCATGATGGTTTAGCTATGTTAGAAAATGAAGTCGGAAAATTCTGGTTTCCGACTTCTTGTTTTATATAATTATACTTTCTACCAGATTTTCTCCGGGTAAACGCCTTCTTCAATTAAGGCGTTAATTTTATTCACCACAATTGGTTTGTCCTCCTGGTAGGTAACGCCAAACCACGGCGAGTTGGCTTCCAGTACCTTCACTTCCACTTCTTTGTCTTCGATCATTTCGAAAACAACCGAAGGAATGTACATTTCCGATTTTGGTTTGTCGATCTCGGTTTCGAGGAATTGTACAAATTTGCTTTCCAGTGCCTTGAAAATTGAAGGATGAAATCCCCAGAAGTTCATTGATACTCTTTCGTTTCCTGTTAAAGGAGTTTCCGAACCATCTTCCGCAATGGCAACCGCAGCATCTTCTTTTTTGAATATGTTGTGTGTTTCAACAATCTTTACCAGGTTGTTGCTTTTATTCACGGTACACATACCACGCGAAACCGATCCGTGTTCCGACAATGTGTTTTTAAGTTGGTAGCCGATCATCGAAAAAGTTTGTTCCTGCACCGCCTTGTTCAGAAAGTCGGCCATAATCTTGTAAGCTCCCTCTCCGTAAAAGTCGTCGGCGTTTATAGCGCAAAAAGGTTCGTTAATCACATCTTTGGCAACCAGAATGGCATGTGCTGTTCCCCACGGTTTTTCGCGCCCTTCAGGCAATGTAAATCCTTCAGGTAGGTTGTCCAACTCCTGAAAAACATATTCCACATCAATTTTACCACTTAATTTTGCTTCAAACTTTTCTTTAAATGCATCGGCAAAACTTTCGCGAATCACAAAAACTACTTTGCCAAATCCGGCACGAATAGCGTCGAAAATGGTGTAATCGATAATTGCTTCTCCGTTCGGGCCAACAGGTTCAACTTGTTTAAGGCCTCCAAAACGACTTCCCATTCCTGCAGCCAGTATGAGTAAGGTTGGTTTCATTGTTCTAATTTTTGGTTCTTATTTATTATTTCTTCGTACATTATTTATACCAGCTTGAATACATGTGGTAAGCATTTGCAATTCGTTCCACCTCGCCATGCAACAGTTCGGGGCTAATATCTTTTACTTTTTTAGCCGGAACACCTGCATAAACGCTGCCCGATTCAACACGGGTATTTTTGGTAACCACTGAGCCGGCAGCAATTATCGAATTACTTTCAATAATTGCATTATCAAGTACAACAGCGTTCATCCCAATCATTACATTGTCCTTAATGGTACAACCATGAACGATGGCACCATGCGCAATAGTTACGTTATTGCCAATATTGGTAGGGCTTTTTTGGTAGGTAGCGTGTATGGTTGCATTGTCCTGCACATTGGTATTGTTACCTATTTTAATGTAATGTACATCACCACGAATCACAGCATTGTACCAAATACTGCAGTTATCGCCTATCTCCACATCTCCAATTAGTGTTGCTGTTTCAGCCAGAAAGCAGTCTTTTCCAGTTTTAGGAGTCTTATCTCTTAGTTCTTTTATAATAGCCATTATCTGAATTGGTTTTAAATTGATTACAAAAATAAGAAAACCAAAAAACTATCACAGATGTCATCGAAATCTTGTTAAATAATGGTTACATTTGTTTTAAGATTTTTCGATCGACCTTGATGAAAACCGGTTCTAAAATTATGATTTAGTAGTTTTGGAGTCGTTTTTTTTATGAATTATACAGACTTAAGAGAAAATAACTAAAATTTGAAATTTGGGGTTGAGAAATAATCAACCGTTTTTTTTCGAAATTGAAATCAAATATTTTTAGAGATGAAACGAGCGGTTATAATTTTTCGAACTACGAGGAGAGATTAAGAGCGAGTTACATCGAATACCGCTAATAGCTATAAATTTTAATGAGATGAAAGAGACTAAAGTTATCGAACTGGAAGAGGTTGCCATTAGGTTCTCCGGCGATTCCGGCGATGGAATGCAGCTTACCGGAACCTTGTTTTCCGACACTACGGCACTTCTTGGAAATGATATTTCTACCTTTCCGGATTATCCGTCCGAAATTCGTGCACCACAGGGAACAGTAGGGGGTGTATCGGGTTTTCAGGTACAATTTGGAAAAAAACAAGTGAATACCCCGGGAGATAATGCCAATGTATTGGTTGCCATGAATCCGGCGGCCATTAAAGCAAATGCGCGCTTTTTAGAGCCCGGCGGTACTATTATATATGATTCAGATTCGTTTACTGAAAAGAACCTGAAGAAGGCGAACTTTGAAACCGACGATCCTTTTACGGAATGCAACCTTCAGGATTTCTTTAAGATCCCGGTGCCAATTTCAAGTCTTACGCAAGAAGGGCTAAAGGATTTTGGCCTGGATAACAAAAGTGTATTGAGAAGCAAAAACATGTTTGCTTTGGGATTGGTATGCTGGATGTTTAATCGTCCGCTGGATTACGTTGAAGAATTTGTAAAGAATAAATTCAGGAAAAAACCGGTTGTTGTTGATTCAAACATTAAAGTGTTGCACGATGGTTATAACTATGGTTTAACAATGCAGCACATGACGCCAAGTTATCTGGTGCATCCTGCAGAAATTGAAAACGGTACTTACCGAAATATAAATGGTAACCATGCTACGGCGTGGGGACTTTTAGCAGCTGCTGAAAAATCGGGTTTGGAATTGTTTTTGGGATCGTACCCAATTACTCCTGCAACCGATATTTTAACAGCATTATCTGAACGAAAAGACCTGGGCGTAAAAACATTTCAGGCAGAAGATGAAATTGCAGGTATCTGTTCTGCGATTGGTGCTTCGTTTGCCGGCGATCTTGCCGTTACTACCACTTCCGGTCCGGGATTGGCATTAAAAGGTGAGGCAATTGGTTTGGCTGTTATGGCCGAATTGCCGCTGGTAATTGTAAACGTTCAGCGTGGTGGACCGTCAACCGGACTGCCTACAAAAACCGAGCAGTCGGATTTAATGCAGGCGCTATACGGACGTAACGGTGAAAGCCCGGTTGTAGTTTTGGCAGCCAGCACACCGTCCGATTGTTTCCATTATGCTTATATGTCGGCAAAAATTGCCCTGGAAAGAATGGTTCCGGTTATTTTGCTTACCGATGGTTTCTTAGGAAACGGTAGCGAGCCATGGAAAATTCCTGCAATGGCCGATCTTCCATCAATTACTCCACGAGTTGCTAACGACAGTGAAGAATTCCTAGCTTATAAACGCGATGCCGCAACGCTGGCACGTGAGTGGGCATTCCCCGGAATGGCAGGTTTCGAGCACCGAATTGGTGGATTAGAAAAGAATATTACGGGTACCGTAAGCCACGACCCGGAAAACCACCAGGTGAACAGCGAAATCAGGGAAGAAAAAGTGCAGCGCGTTGTTGACATGATTCCTGATCTCGAAATTTGTGGCGACGAAGACGGAGGCGATGTGCTAGTGGTAAGCTGGGGAGGAACCTTTGGCCATACAGCTAGCACTGTGCGCGAGCTGCGAAGGGCTGGGAAGAGTGTTAGTTTAGCTCATTTCAACTACATTAAACCGCTTCCAAAAAATACAAAAGAGGTATTCAGCAAATTCAAAAAGATTATTGTTTGCGAGCTGAATCTTGGACAGTTTGCAGCCTATTTGCGTAACGAGTTGCCTGAGTTCAGCTATTACCAGGCCAACAAACTAAAAGGACTGCCTTTTACCGTTAGCGAATTAAAAGAAAGTATTACTAAACTTTTGGAGGACTAAACAATGACTGATGTAAATTATACAATTAAAGACTTTAAAAGCGAGAATGAAGTACGTTGGTGTGCAGGGTGTGGCGATTTTGCCATTATTAATGCCGTACAGCGGACAATGGCCGGAATGGGAATTCCAAAAGAGAAATTTGCCGTAATTTCGGGTATTGGTTGTTCATCGCGTTTCCCCTATTATATGAGTACTTTTGGTTTCCATACCATTCACGGACGGGCAACAGCAGTAGCGTCGGGTGTGAAAGCTGCCAACCCTGAACTAAGTGTTTGGGTAATGACCGGAGACGGCGACTCGATGGCCATTGGTGGTAACCACTTTATTCACCTGATCAGAAGAAATATTGATTTAAATGTAGTGCTGTTTAACAACCGTATTTATGGTTTGACCAAAGGACAATATTCGCCAACTTCCGACCGTGGTTTCGTGAGTAAAACATCGCCATTCGGAACTGTTGAAGATCCGTTTGTTCCCGGACAATTGGTGATCGGAGCGCGTGGTTCATTCTATGCCCGTTCAATCGACGGAAACCTGAAACTGAGCCAGTCGGTTCTTGAAAAAGCTGCTGAGCATAAAGGAACATCTGTTGTTGAGGTACTTCAAAACTGTGTGATTTTTAACAACGGTATTCACAATGCGATTACCGATCCTAATCACCGTGCCGACCGACAACTGGTTCTTGAACATGGACAACCAATGCTGTTTGGAGCTGAAAACGAAAAAGGTTTGGTATTCGAGAATGGCAAACTTAAAGTAGTTAAGATTGGTGAAAACGGCGTGACCGAAGATGATATTCTGGTACACGATGCAATGGAAGTTGATCCAACGCTGCATTTGGCGCTAATCAATATGGCTTTGCCCGATTTCCCGGTTGCATTTGGTGTAATTCGTGCAGTGCCTGCTCCTGTTTACGATGTGGAAATGGAAGCACAAATTAAGGAAGTACAGCAAACGCGAAAAGTTACTTGCGTAGATGAGTTATTAAATTCTGGAAATACGTGGGAAGTAACTGGAAATCCGAATGGCTCAAGTAAAAAATGTATCTAACATTTCAAGCAAAATAATAGAAGGCTCTGCGATTTTGCAGGGCCTTTTTTGTTTATAAAAACTGACAACCTTGATTTTAAGTGTCATATAAATTTCTTTAATTTGTGACCATTAACGAAAATCGATGTTCGATATTCAAACCAACAATAGCCTAAAAAAAGGGGACCCGTCTGCTTTTAAAGACGTATTCCGTTTACTTTATCCTCGCCTAAAAGGATATTGCAAATTGTTCGTGCCCGACGATAATAAAGTTGAAGACCTTATTCAGGAAACCTTCATTACGCTTTGGGAAAAACGCGATTCTATAAAAAATGACCGCTCCATAGAAAGTTACCTATTTGTAATTCTGCGCAACAACTGCCTGAATTTTTTACGCGATGAAAAGCTGGAACAAACAATCTCTTCTGTTAATGTTGAAGAAGTAAGTGAGCTTCAGTATTTATACCAGATCGACTTTTTGGGCAAAGAAGAAAAAAGTTTGGAGGAGCAACTTGTTGAGTCGTTGCAGGTTGCGGTTGATGAGCTGCCTGATAAAATGAGACAGGTATTCACGCTGTGTAAAATTGAAGGCAGAAAACAAAAAGAAGTAGCTGAGGAAATGGGAATAAGCTTAAAAATGGTGGAAAAGCACATTGCCAAAGCTAAAGAACAAATCAGGAAAAAATTGGCTGATCAATACCCGGCACTCATCATTATAATAACCTTGTTACTCGAAAAATAGGATTCTTAAATTTTCTAAGGTTATTGAAAATCAGCAGTTCTGTTGATTGGTGAAAAATCGTTAAAATAAATTTTTAAAAAGGAGGTAGGGTTTTTTCACTTTTTGTGTACTACTGTCAGATTACAACATGAAAGAGTTAATAGAGAAATATTTTGAAGGGAGTGCATCGGCAAGCGAGCAGATGCAATTATTGAAATGGATTCGAAAAAAAGAAAATCGCATAGTTTTTAATAGTTCTAGGTTAGGTTGGAATAAAAGTCAGCTAAACAAACCACTCCCTGAAGGAAGTGAACAAAGCTGGCTGAATATTCAAGATCAGATGTTACAAAAAAGTTTCAAAAGATGGCAGTATTCAGATAAGGTGAACCTGATGGTTCGAATTGCCGCCATCTTCTTTTTTGTGTTAAGTCTTGGCGGAGGAGCTTACATTGTATCGAACACTAAAAAGAACGAAATCTGGTATTCCGAAATTGAAGCGGAAAACGGGCAGATATCAAAAGTAAAACTACCCGATGGGTCGATGGTTTGGTTGAACTCCGGATCGAAAATTAGCTACAATAACCTGTTTGCGGAGAATAACCGCGATGTAGAACTGGAAGGTGAGGCTTATTTTGAAGTGCAAACAAATGAGGATCTTTCGTTTGTGGTAAATAGCGGCGAGATTCAGGTTAAAGTTCATGGAACAAAATTTAATGTGGAGGCTTATCCCGGATCGGAAAATATTGAAGTAGTATTAGAATCGGGTAAGGTTCAACTTTTGAGTCCTGATGTGTCCTCGTTTCAGTATTTTCTTAGCCCCGGAGAAAGAGCATCGTTTGTAAAATCAAACAATCAACTAAATATAAGCGAGGTAAATACAAGTAAATATACCTCGTGGAAAGACGGTATTCTGAATATTTATAATCAGCCTCTTGTTGAGGTTGTAAAACGATTGGAGAAAAGATACAATCAGGAATTTGAGTATGCTGAAGAGTTAAAGGATTTTCCTTTCACTTTCACTATTAAAAACGAGCCGCTTGACGAGATTATACGAATTATGGAAAAAATAGCACCAATAAAAACTAAACAGGAAAAAAATGTAATTGTATTTGAACTGGACAAAGAAAAAGCAAGAGAATTGTCGAGATAAAAAAACCGAAAGTGCGCCAACACTTCCGGTCCTCATTTACCGTCGACAAACGATAAATTAAGTTATAATTTAAATCAATGTAAAACTATGAAAAAAATCCTAATCCAGGGAAGAGGTATGCCTTCCTTTTGGAGTAAAAGCTTAAAGCTTATGAAACTAACATTTTTGTTTTTACTGGTTGGACTGATGCAGGTTTCTGCAAGTGTATATAGTCAATCAACCAAATTAACATTAGCTATGCACAACAAAAAAGTTGTGGAAGTGCTTGACGAGATTGAAAATCAATCAGAGTTTCGTTTCGCCTACAGTCCCGAATTAATCGATGTTAATCGAAAAGTATCGGTGGAATTGAACAATCAGAAAATAAATGAAATTCTGGATGTAGTTTTTAGCGGAACCGATGTTAACTACGTAACGTACGACAGGCACATTATGCTTTTCCCGGAAGAGCTGGATAGCGAAAGTGCGGGAAACATTAGTGTACGCAGCGAACAACAAAGTGTTTCTGGTATTGTATCCGACGGTGGAGGCCAACCTTTGCCGGGAGTAACTGTACTTATTAAAGGAACATCGAATGGTACAGTAACCAATACCAATGGTGAGTTCTCAATTGGTGGTGTTTCTGATACCGATGTATTGCAATTCTCTTTTGTGGGTATGAAAACCCAGGAAATAGATGTTGCCGGAAAAGCGATAATCAATATTACAATGGAAGAAGAAACCATTGGTATTGAAGAGGTCGTTGCCATTGGTTACGGTACTTTGCGTAAGCAGGATGTAACCGGTTCTATCTCTAAAACCGAAGGCGAGGAGCTGATTAAATCACAAAGTTTTAGTCCACTTGATAACCTAAGAGGTAAAGCTTCCGGTGTAAATATTTACTCCAACTCATCGCAACCGGGTGCTTATCAAAGCCGTGTTGTAATTCGTGGTATGTCTACTATTAATTCTTCAACCGACCCATTATATGTTGTTGATGGTGTTGTTATGGAGAATTTTGGTTTAATGAACCCGAACGATATTGAAAGTATTGAAGTATTAAAAGATGCTTCTGCAACAGCTATTTATGGTGCGCGTGGAGCAAACGGTGTTATTTTGGTAACTACC
The DNA here is from genome assembly GCF_010586825.1 of Draconibacterium mangrovi. Taxonomy (GTDB): domain Bacteria; phylum Bacteroidota; class Bacteroidia; order Bacteroidales; family Prolixibacteraceae; genus Draconibacterium; species Draconibacterium mangrovi. The sequence continues at coordinate 121,603 of NZ_JAAAGB010000011.1, forward strand.
AAACGCGGAAAAACAGGTAGCGAAGGATCTGTAGTAAGCTACCAGGGATCTGTGGGCGTAAGTACTGTAGCGCGTTATATGGATGTTTTGAATGCCCAGGAGTGGACTGATGCGTTTATGATCGGTTTGGAGAATGAAAATAAGTACATGGGATATGATTGGTCGCTCGATCGTACTGATTGGTTCACCGACAGAAACTATTTCGATGCACAGGGGAATCCGTTATACGATACCAATTGGCAAGAAGAAGCTACACGAACAGCTATCTCGCACAATCATCAATTCAATATTCAGCAGGCTGGTAAAAATTCATCAACAGGTGCTTTCCTGAACTATACAGATCAGCAGGGAGTAGTGAATAACACATACAGCAAAAGGGTAAATGCTAAACTTACTTACGACGGCGAACCTGCAAAGTGGTTGTCGACAGGAATCAATTTAATGGTTAACCACTCGTGGGGACGTTACACGCCGGAAACCGGTGGAGGACAGGATGCCCGTCGTACAATGATCGAGATGTTGCCATGGTTGCCGCTTAGAGATGCTGATGGTAATTACACTACATCTTCAACTTCGTCGTTGTCTGATACATTCGGATTCGAAGGTATGTCAAATCCAGCTATGATTTTGGATTTGCAGAAACGGATGAATTACAACACTCAAATCTTTGGTAATGCAGCTTTAACCTTTCATTTAATGGAAGGATTGGATTTGAAAACTCAGTTTGGTATCGACAATCATAACCGAACTTACAAAGCTTATTCATCTATTTTATTGAACAACATTTCAATGCCAAATGGTTGGGCCGATATTCAGCACACCAACACTTTCTACTGGCAGGAAGAAACTTACCTGACCTATAAAAAAGTAGTTGGCGACCACCGTTTAAATGCAATGGCTGGTCTGTCGTGGCAGAAACGTACGTATAACTGGGATCGTTCACGTACTGAAGGATTCAGTGACGATTTTTACGAATGGTATAATATGGGTGCAGGAACAAATCCTTCATCTCCATCATCAGACTATAACGATTGGGCGATGAACTCTTACTTCTTAAGAGTTGCCTACACGCTTAAAGATAAATACTCGGCAACTGTTACAGGCCGTTACGATGGTTCTTCTAAGTTTGGTGACAATAACAAATATGCTTTCTTCCCATCAGCAGGTTTGGCCTGGAATATGTCGCAGGAAGACTTCCTGAAAGACAGTGGCCTGATCGATATGTTGAAACTGCACACCAGTTATGGTATAACCGGTAACTCGGAGATTGGACCTTACAATTCATTGGCTTCAGTTAGTTCAGGAACGATACTGATGAATGGCTCGCGTTCGCCTTATTCATACATCAACTCTTTTGCTAATCCTGATTTGAAATGGGAAAAAACAGCACAATGGGACTTTGGTGTAAACTTGGGCGTATTTGATAATCAACTTACATTTGATGTTTCATACTACTACAAGAAAACAACTGATTTATTGCTGAATACACCACTTCCAACATCTTCTGGTTTTAGCTCGATCTTCAAAAATATTGGATCTGTAAAAAACCAGGGACTGGATATTATGGTTGATGCAACACCGGTTAGAACAGCCGATTTTACATGGAATTCTACATTAAATCTGAATTACAATAAAAACGAAATTCTTAGTCTTGGCGACAACGACGAAGATATTGAAATGAACTACTGGGTTGGAGGTTCAGAAAGTATTTTGCGCGTAGGCGAAAACCTGAGTAGTTTCTTTGGGTACAAACGACTTGGAGTTTATACTGAAGAAGATTTTGAAGCCGGCTTGATTGACAGAGATCAGATTGGCCGCGCAAAACGTACCAACGAAAAAGAAATCATTGGTAAAGGTATGCCGGATTGGACTGGTAGTTTCATCAATACTTTCTCGTACAAAAACTTCGACTTAACTGTTGATTTACAATTTGTATGGGGTGTTGAAACCATGCAACAGTTTTACCACTCAACTTACGACCGTTTTGGTATTACCAATGGTTTATCAAATATCCTTTACGATGCTTACGATGGTACGAATCCGAGTACTATGCAACAAGCTATCTATTTGACAAACTCTGGCCATGCCGGTCAAAATACAACTGTTGATTCAGGATGGATTGCCGATGGTTCTTACCTAAGAGCTAACCTTATTCAGTTTGGCTACACCGTTCCTGCAAGCTATTGTCAGTCGATGGGTATTGCTGCCGTGAGAGTTTATGCGAATGTGAACAATGCATTTTTGTTATGTTCCGACGATTTTAATGGTTACGATCCTGAATCTACTTCAAGAGGTGGTGACCAGTTTGGACAAAACATGACATTCTTCTCCTATCCAAGAGCCAGAACATGGACTTTGGGTGTAAACGTAACTTTTTAATGAATTAATTTAGAACGATCATGAAAAAGATAATATTATTCTTACTAGTAGGGGTCTTTGCGTTGACCTCATGCGACAATTTTCTGGAAGAAAGTCCAAAATCATCTCTTACAGATGTGGATTATTATAAAACAGAATCTCAGGCAACCGAGAACGTAAACTATTTGTACCGCAACGGAGCAACTATCCGTATTGCACATGCGTCAAGTGCATATATTGGCTCTAAATCTTCTATACTCGGCATGCTAACAGGCTATTTTAACAATAGTTACGAAGGGCAGGAAGTGGTATGTAGATATTCACGTTTGCTTACCCGTCAGGGCCATACCAATGAAATCTCAGGAACTTCTGATGATATTTGGGACAACAGTTACCGCACCATTAATGTGGCTAACAATGCAATTGCCAGTATTCCGGGTATTGAAATGAGCGAAAGCTCTGCCAAAACTTTAATTGCTGAAGCCAAATTCTTCAGAGCATTCAACTATTTCTATTTGGTGAAAACCTTTGGTGATGTTCCTTTATTGCTGGAGCCTGCTACCTTAGAGAATCTGTATCCTGAAAGAACGGCTGCAGCAGCTGTTTACGAGCAAATTGAAAAAGATTTGATCGACGCTGTTGAGGATTTACCAGCAGCAACATTTGCTTCAAACGGACACCGTGTTTCAAAATATGTAGCTGCCATGGCATTGGCTGATGTATATTTTTACCAGGGTGATTATGCCAATGCTAAAACATATGCAAAAATGGTTATCGATTCTCCTCATTCGTTAGCTGATAATAACGACCTGGCTGAAAACAGTGCTTTCAATAAGTTACGTACAACTGATGATCTGGGTGAGGTAATTTACAGTTTAGAATACGATGCCGGTATTTCAAGCAGTTCGTGGAGACCTACTTATGCATTTACTTCGTCGGCAACAGCTGTATTCGGAACTTATTCAATTTTTGAAAGAACTTACGGCCCGATCGACCGTTTCCTGAATGTTTACGACGAAAACGATCTTCGTATTCAGCCTAACCAGTTCTTCCACTGGGAATATACCAATCCAAATAATGGTAAAACCTGGACGGCTCCTGAAGGACAAGCAGGTTGCTGGTATTATTTTGATGAAGATGCGTTGTTAAATACAGGTATCGGAACAAAAGACTGGAACTTCTATCGTCTGGCCGAAGCTTATTTGGATTACGCAGAATCGATTGCACAAACAGAAGGTGTGAACGATGAAGCAGCTACTTACCTGGCAAAAATTCAGGCGCGTGCCAATACTGAAGGAAAAACTGAAGCTGAGATAAAGACAGAATTATTAAGTCTTTCAAAACAAGAGTTTATTGAAACCTGTTGGACAGAAAGATTACGTGAATTTGCTCTGGAATTAAAAATTTGGGATGATTGCGTACGTACAATGAAATTTCCTGTTATTTCAGAAACAGAAAAGGGAAGTGTTACTTATGTAGATTTGATTGGTGCACAGAATGCCGCAGGTGCTACATTTAAAGAAACTGATTTGGTATTCCCGATTTCGTTAAGCGAATTGCAACGTAACCCGAGTTTGACACAAAATACAGGTTATTAATTGTAAGATTTGGAAAATAACACCCAAACCAACTAATACCTAATATCAAAAGGGAGTCGATACTAAACCAATCGGCTCCCTGTTTTTCTTGAATTCAATTTTTCAAAAAACAAGGATAGGTTAATGGGCTCTGCATTTTTGCAGGGCCTTTTTTTATTATTTTAGCGATTTCAATATTTTGCGGCTAATCGTAAAATGTATTTTAACTAATCTGAAAATTTGTAAACCTATGAATCGTCTCAACCTCTTTTTAAATTTTGTACTGCTTGGTTTGCTGGTTTTGAGCCAGTCGTGTTCTACCCCGCCTGCCGCTGAAAAAGCTACTTCAACACATGTTTTGTGGTACGATAAACCTGCCACCTATTTCGAAGAAAGCCTTGTCCTCGGAAACGGTAAAATGGGAGCTTCTGTTTTTGGAGGTGTGGAATCGGATAAAATTTACCTGAACGATATAACACTTTGGTCGGGCGAACCGGTGGATCCTTATATGAATCCGGAGGCCTACAAATATGTGCCCAAAATTCGGGAAGCGCTGGCTAATGAGGATTACGAGTTGGCAGATAAATTGAATCACCATTTGATGGGGAAGTACTCCCAATCGTATGCGCCGTTGGGGACTTTGTTTCTGGATTTTCAGCACAATGGCAATGTGGAAAATTACCATCGCGAGCTGGATATCGATAAGGCCATTTCAACAACATCGTACCAGTTAGATGGCGTTACTTATAAACGTGAATATTTTGTTTCGTATCCCGATCAGATTATGGTGGTGAAACTAAGTGCCGATAAAAAAGATGCGCTGAATTTTGCTGTTAAATTCGACAGCCAGCTGCGGTTCAGTTCAACCGCTGACGAAGATGTTTTGAAGGTGGAAGGATACGCGCCGTATCAGGCGTTGCCAAATTACCATGCCGGAGATGAGGAGCCAATTAAATTTGATGAAAACCGTGGCACCCGCTTTTCAACTTATATGAAAGTGGAAAGCGACGCTGGAAACTCCATATATACAGATAGTGTGTTAACGGTTTCAGGAGCAAGTGAAGCCGTACTTTACGTATCGATAGCCACCAGTTTTAACGATTTTGATAAAGACCCTGCCAAAGAAGGTTTGGACAACAAAGCCAATGCGCAGAAACAGTTGAATGACGCGGATAAAAAAGGAATTGACGAAATTGAAGAAGCGCATATTGCCGATTACAACACGTTAATGAATCGCGTTCAACTCGATTTGGGAGAAACCACAGCGCCGGAATTACCTACCGACGAGCGATTAAAAAGATATTTTGGTGGAGCCGAGGATAAAAACCTGGAAGTGCTGTATTTCCAGTACGGACGCTATTTGCTGATTGCCAGCTCACGAACAGAGGGAGTACCGGCCAACCTGCAGGGGCTTTGGAATCCGCACCTGCAACCGCCATGGAGCAGTAATTACACAATGAATATTAACGTGGAAGAAAATTACTGGATGGCTGAAACCGGCAATCTAAGCGAAATGCACCGTCCATTATTGTCGTTTATTGGCAATGTGGCAAAAACGGGAGCTATCACGGCAAAAACATTTTATGGTATTGATAAGGGCTGGGCATCCTGTCATAATTCGGATATCTGGGCCATGAGCAACCCGGTTGGTGGTTTTGGCGAGGGTAATCCGGTGTGGGCATGCTGGAATATGAGCGGTCCGTGGCTGTCAACACATTTGTGGGAACACTACCAGTTTACACAGGATACTGACTTCCTAAAGAACGAAGGTTACCCCTTGATGAAAGGTGCTGCTGAATTTTGTATAAACTGGATGGTAGAAGATAAAAATGGCAATTTGATTACTTCTCCATCTACTTCGCCCGAAAATGTTTATATAACCGATAAAGGCTACCGCGGGGCTACGCTTTATGGTGGAACAGCCGACCTGGCGATGATAAGAGAATGTTTTTTACAAACTATTCAGGCTTCCAAAGTTCTGAATGTGGATGACGAGTTCAGGGCAGAGCTGGAACAGGCTTTGGCAAAAATGTATCCCTACCAGATTGGTAAAAAGGGCAACCTGCAGGAGTGGTATTATGATTGGGAAGATGCCGAGCCAAAACACCGCCATCAGTCGCATTTGTTTGGTTTGCATCCGGGAAATCATATAACCCCCGACGAAACACCGGAGCTGGCAGAAGCCTGTAAAACCACGCTCGAAATTAAAGGCGATGAAACAACGGGCTGGTCGAAAGGCTGGCGTATAAACCTTTGGGCGCGTTTGCTCGATGGTAATCATGCCTACAAAATGTACCGCGAACTGCTGAGTTATGTCGATCCGTCGGGTAACGAAACACAATACAGTAAGGGTGGGGGAACTTATCCGAATTTGTTCGATGCGCATCCGCCATTTCAGATTGATGGTAACTTTGGAGGCTCGGCAGGTGTTATCGAAATGTTGATGCAATCGTTTCAAAACCGAATCGATTTATTACCTGCTTTGCCTGATGTATGGCCCGATGGTTCTGTTAGTGGTATTTGTGCTCGTGGTGGCTACGAAATAGCAATGGAATGGAGCGAAGGGAAGCTGAATAGCGTGACTGTTTTAGCAAAAACAGGTGGAAGCACAAAACTGGTTTGCCAGGGAAAAGAAAAAGAAATTGAACTGGCAAAAGGAGAATCGCTTACGCTTGAATGGTAAAGTTTTGAGGAATAAGGATTGAAGATGTATTTAGTTTTGTTTAAAAACCGACGTTTAAATAAGGCAGAGCGTGCTTTAAATTGTGGAAGATACCAGGAGGCGATAAAGCTTGGGAACGCATTGGTGAATTCACGAAATAAGGAAATTGCTTTCCGGGCGAACCGCTTGTGTGGTTTGGTACTTTACAAACGCAGGAAATACGATGAAAGCCTGGAGTATCTTGAAAAGGCTTGCCTCATAGGAAACTACCGGCACGACTGGTACAGTCTGGCAATGGCTTTGGTTTTTGCCGGCAAATTGGAAAAGGCGGAAGAGGCATTTAAAAACATCTACCGCACAAATGTACAGCCCGGCTATTTGTATGCTGTTCCTGTTCCCGGGTTGCTTTATCAATATATGAAGGCTTTAAAGAAAAATCATTTTGTTGATGCTGCTATTTTACGGGCTAATGAGTTAAAGCAAATGTTTGTAGGAGTTGGGCCGGAAACCACAAAACAAGTTCAACGCGGATTACCCAATTTTAACACTTTTATGACAGATGTTGAATCCTTGTTTCAACCGGAAAGATTTGTGCTCTGGAAAAGTGATTTTAGAATGTAGTGCCAGGTGTTCCTGCAACTTTTTCTGGAATTAAGACCTGAATAACGGTAGGAACACATCGCGGAACGGATTCAATTTTTGTGAAAAGTAACGGCTTGAATAAACGCCTGTTTTAATGGCGTTTATTCAAGCCGTTACAAGCAGGTTTTAATCAATCTTTTCCATTTCAACCCAAAATGGGAATATGCTTTTTGAGCCAATAGTATAGAATGGTGTCAAATCGCAATCCAATTCTGAAAAGAAAACGTTTTTCATCTCAATGATATCTGTATCTTCTTTTTCATTTAGCATTTGTTTTACCAGGGTATTCGTTTCCAGATACATCCTGCCGTTGGCTTTAACCGGCTTAATAAATTTAAATTTTATGTCGTAATGCCCTTCTTCTATGCTAACTTTCCATTTGCCGTATATTTCTTCCTGAGCCCAGATTCCGCGTTGTCCTCCGGCGTCATTCCTGTTAAGGATAACCGGATTTTCATGTTTACTACCGATAATAATACGAGGTTGATTAATGAGATTTTCAGAAGTTATTAATTCATTATAAGTTTCATCGAGTTCTTGTTTGAGATCATTGGCAATACTTTCATTTTCTGATACGATATTTTTTTGTTCGTACGGATCTGTTTCAAGGTTGAACAGTTCAAAGTCCTTAACCGGGGCATTATAATTTGTCTTTCCAACCAGTTTATAACTTCCTTTTCGTAGTGCCATATTATTGTATAGTTCAGGATAACGTCGTGTCCAGTAAAAAAATAATGATCTGTTATCCCAATCCACCTCTTTACCATCAATTAGCGGAAGCAGACTTTTACCATCAATTATCCGATCATCAGGCAGTTGAACATTGCATACCTGTGCCAGTGTCGGCAATATATCAATATGGGCAGCCGTGGTTTCAATAGTTTTATTCTTCTCAAAAGACGAATACCGCATATAAAACGGCACCCGAACACCCCCCTGATAAACATCTCCTTTGCGACCTCGCATGCCACCTACATATCGGGTTTGTTGCGGGCCATTATCAGTCATAAAAATAATGAGGGTATTATCTGCAATATTTAAGTCATCCAGTTTTTTAAGAAGTTTACCGATATTGTCGTCGATGTTGGTAACCATAGCATACACTTTTCGGGCATCCTCTTTATTTTTCTCAGTCATTTTCGGAAAGGGCCTGTTGTCGTTACCGAAACCAGAGGCCGGATCAATTGCTTTGTATTGCTGATAATACTCTTCAGGAACCTGCAGAGGAGTATGCGGAGCGTTAAAAGCGAGATAACAGAAAAAGGGTGATTCTTTATTTTCTTCAATAAATTTCATGGCCTGTTCGGCGAAAATATCCGAGCAATAACCATCATAGGCTTCTTTTTTATTGTTGTGCCAAAGTACAGGATCAAAATAACTCTTATCGCCTTTGAAATAGGTTGTAATATCGCCAACCTGTCCCATTCCGCCGGAAAGATGGATCAAAGATTCATCAAAACCCTGATCACTTGGTCTGCTGGGATAATTATCGCCCAAATGCCATTTACCAAACACCCCGGTTTTGTAATTGGCTTGTTTTAGCATTTCTGCAATAGTAACCTCGTTTGATGCCATTATTGCTCCACCATTATAAGTATCTCTTACGCCTGTACGCAATGAATAGCGCCCGGTCATAAGACTTGAACGGGTTGGGGCGCATACCGGAGACACAAAAAAGTTAGTAAAACAAACACTTTCAGTGGCAAACTTATCGATTACGGGGGTTTGCACATGCGGATTTCCTGTAATACCAAGGTCGCCATAGCCCTGATCGTCGGTAATGATAATAATAACATTCGGATGTGCTTTATCCCGGGCAAAACTCACTACAGAAAACAAAAACAAACAAGATGATACTGCCAGAAAAATAGTTTTGATTTTCATATCTCGATTTTATTAGGTTTGCTGGTAACGGTTGGTACATGTTGTCGGGGCGGATTTCGGAGAGCGTTCCTGTCCGCCAGCTGGCGGACACGGAACTGCGAAACACGAATCCGCAGTTGGCGTACCACCGAATCCCGCCCTGCAATATGTACTGTATTAGGTTTAGTTTTTTATTTGTATTTATATTTTGTTGTTCTTTTATCTCCATATTTTTCGATAATCCCATCGTCAACAGCAACTTTTAAGTCTCTACTAGCAGTTGCTTGAGATATATTTTTAAATGCTCTTAAATAATCTTGTCTTGAAAATTCTTTTGTCCCTATGATTTCTTTAAAATTTGAGATTCTGTCATTATTGGTTAGACTAAAATTTTGAACTTTCAATAATTCTTCGAGTGCTTCTTTTATTATTTCGAGCATGAATTCTATAAAAGCAGTTGATGTTCCTTGTTCATCTGATTTTCCTAAAACATTGTAATATTCTTGTTGTCTGGATTTTACCAAACTTTCAATTGGAAGAAATTCGAAAACAGGAGAATGTTCTTTTAAAATCATAGTCTGCCAAAGTCGACCCATTCTGCCGTTTCCGTCGATGAACGGGTGAATAAATTCAAATTCGTAATGGAAAACACAACTTTTTATTAGAATTAAATCGTCGTCGTTTTTGAGATAATTAAACAAATCAGTCATTAACGAATAAACCAATTCACCCTGAGGTGCAATGTGGGCGATGTCGCTACCTTTAACAATTCCAACCGAACCGGTTCGAAGTTTTCCTGGATTTTCAATCAATTCCGTCATTAAAATCTCATGTGCTTTGCACAACGATTTTAATTCGTAGACTTTAAATTTATTGAGTTGATTATAAACCTTGATTGCATTTTTAACTTCCAGAATGTCTTTTTTGGGAGCAAGAATTCTTTTGTTGTCAAGCAAGTCTGTAATTTGCTCAACAGTCAAAGTATTTCCTTCAATTTCAAGTGAAGACTGAATTGTTTTAATTCGATTTCTTTTTCTTAATTCAGTCGGAGGTTTATTTAAATGAGCAGCGTTTACTTCTCCGATTTTTTCTGAAATAGAAGCAATTAAGTTTAAAATTTTACTCGTTATTTCGTATGGTGGTTTCATAGCTTAAAGTCTTGATACTATCATATGATACTATCAAAAATAGTCATAATTATTTATGCTGCAATCTTTTTTCAAAATTAAACCTAACGGTCACTTGTAAGTTGGCGTTGCGGATTTCGGAGAGCGTTCCTGTCCGCCAGCTGGCGGACACGGAATTGCGAAACGAGAATCCGCATTTGGCGCACCACCAAACCCCGCCCTGCAATATGTACTTTGTTGTAACACGTTTTTTATTTCAATTTATAATGTACTGATATTTCATTAATCACTTTGTTCGATTCATCCACTTTTTCAAGTTGAAAAGAGATTCCGTGAGAATACAAGTTATATGTCAGTCCATTATCGGATAAATAATCATCTTTTGTCTCTTTGGGATAAATGTCGGAGATGTTCGGATTGGTATAACCGAGCTCAAAACCTGTATCTGTGTAGGCTTTAATTGAACTATCCGATTTAATTTTTATCCATCGGAGTTTGAGATTGTTCTTGTCATTCTCAGACGCAAATTCAAATACCAGAGATTTATATTTAATTTCTTTTAGCCATTCCATCCCTGACGTTCGTTCCAAAGTTTCAGAATCGTATCCAGTCCATTCACTCATCATAATTAGGTCAGAACTTGATGGTGGATTAATCCCAAGTATTTTGCATGTCTTATTGATGTTTGTTTTTTCGATTAGAATTGAGTCACTGTTAAGCACAATTCCCTTTCCAGCAATAACTTTCACAAAATCATATTTCTGTCCAAATCCTGAAATTAGGATTAGGCAAAACATAATTGTCAAAATTGATTTTCTAAAAGTCATCGTCATTTTCTGGTTTTTAAAATGTGTTACAACGGTTGGTACATGTTGTCGGGGCGGATTTCGGAGAGCGTTCCTGTCCGCCAGCTGGCGGACACGGAACTGCGATGCGAGAATCCGCAGTTGGCGTACCACCAAACCCCGCCCTGCAATATGTACTGTGTTAGCAATTGTTTTTATTTAATTTTTTGTCCTCCAATATATTTAACTGAGTCAAGTCTTATAAAATCAAATATTCCAGTATTGTAGATTTGAATCTTTGCAAATAATGTGTCAATCTCAAAACTAGTTGAGTTGTCATCAAAACTTTCGTCATTATATTGAGCCTTGTTAATTCTTAAAGTAGTATCGTTTTCCCAGTAGCCTGCGTCATTCTCACTCCAACCACCGTCTCCACCAGTAAGTCCAAGAACGGCTATATTTATGGGGTTTAAATTCTCTTTACTCAATGAAACACCATAAACAGTCCGACAGCAATATTCATTTGCATGGATGAATGAAAAGAAATAAAAGTTTGGAAATTCCTTATGTTGATAAAACCTGAATTCTTCTGGGTATTTTATCCCAAGTTCACTTGTCCAACCAAATTTAATGTTTTGCTCTTTTACATACGTTTCAAGGAATTCAATTGGAATTGTTTGAAGTCTATAAATATCTAAATTCTCAATGTTGAATGAATCCTTCATTAATGTCGTTCGGTTTCTGATATAGTTCCAGTCGAAGATTTTATTTGAGTCATTTGACGTTTTTTTTACAACTATCTCAAATCCATTTTGAATAAAACCTTCATCAATTATGATCGGTTCTTTTTTGGAATCATTCGATTTATTTTGACAAAATCCAGCCAGATAAATGACCAGAAATAATATTGTAGTAGTAACTCTCATATCTTGGTTTCAAAATAATTGCTAACGGTCACTTGCAAGTTGTCGTTGCGGATTTCGAAGAGCGTCAGTGTCCGCTAGGACATGACGGTCAAGAAAGGAGCAGAGACAACGCACTCCACTGCACCCGCAATGCATTTTGCAATTTGTTACCACACGTTTTTTAATTCAATATTTGATACATCTTGTCTACCAGATTCTAACATGCCAGTCCAAATGAATTTGGATTGTAATTTATATCAAAACCTTTGTAAACAAGTTGGTCTTTAACTAACTCGTCAAGTTCCTCTGCATTTTCAATGTTTGCGAATTTGATAATGTATTCGTGTTCATTTATTTTCTCAAACTCATACAAACCTGGATTCGAGATTGAAACTTCTTCAATCACTTTAAATTCGAACTTAGTTACTCTTATTTTGAGAATTATATTTTTACTCAACTTTCCATTTTTTAAGTTCACATGTTTATTAATTCGTCTTTTCAATCGCTTTGTCTAATGCATTTAAAAGTCTCTTCTTTAAGTCTTGATTTATTTTAGTTTGAGAAACTTGTTCTTTAGTCAAATCTAGATTTATCAAATCAATCACAGGGCTTTCAATTTCAAGTAATATTGAATTTAAATCTACTTCACTTTCATATTTCTCAAGTGTCTCGCAAAAGAGATTAGGTTGCTTTTGAATTACTTTAAATAAGGTTTCGTTTCCAATCTCACTAAACTCTGCATTGTTTCTACATTCTTGTCCAAATGTTTTTAAAAATCTGACGGTTAATTCTCCTGTTGCTGTTTCAATGCTATCCTCCATCTCTAAAACAATTGAAATATTGCATTTCAAGGAATCAGTTTTTTGTCCAAAGGAACTGACATATAAACTAAAGGTCAGAAAAATCAATAATATGGTTTTCATTTTTAGTAGTCGCTTCATTTTTTAAAATGTGTGGTAACGGTTGGTACATGTTGTCGGGGCGGATTTCGGAGAGCGTTCCTGTCCGCCAGCTGGCGGACACGGAACTGCGATGCGAGAATCCGCAGTTGGCGTACCACCAAACCCCGCCCTGCAATATGTACTGTGTTAGCAATTGTTTTTATTTAATTTTTTGTCCTCCAATATATTTAACTGAGTCAAGTCTTATAAAATCAAATATTCCAGTATTGTAGATTTGAATCTTTGCAAATAATGTGTCAATCTCAAAACTAGTTGAGTTGTCATCAAAACTTTCGTCATTATATTGAGCCTTGTTAATTCTTAAAGTAGTATCGTTTTCCCAGTAGCCTGCGTCATTCTCACTCCAACCACCGTCTCCACCAGTAAGTCCAAGAACGGCTATATTTATGGGGTTTAAATTCTCTTTACTCAATGAAACACCATAAACAGTCCGACAGCAATATTCATTTGCATGGATGAATGAAAAGAAATAAAAGTTTGGAAATTCCTTATGTTGATAAAACCTGAATTCTTCTGGGTATTTTATCCCAAGTTCACTTGTCCAACCAAATTTAATGTTTTGCTCTTTTACATACGTTTCAAGGAATTCAATTGGAATTGTTTGAAGTCTATAAATATCTAAATTCTCAATGTTGAATGAATCCTTCATTAATGTCGTTCGGTTTCTGATATAGTTCCAGTCGAAGATTTTATTTGAGTCATTTGACGTTTTTTTTACAACTATCTCAAATCCATTTTGAATAAAACCTTCATCAATTATGATCGGTTCTTTTTTGGAATCATTCGATTTATTTTGACAAAATCCAGCCAGATAAATGACCAGAAATAATATTGTAGTAGTAACTCTCATATCTTGGTTTCAAAATAATTGCTAACGGTTAGTGCAAGTTGCGTAGCGGATTTCGGTGAGCGTCAGCGTCCGGTAGGACGTGACGGTCATGCGAGAATCCGCGACACGAACACGCACGCACCCCGCTATGAAATTTGCACTGTGTTAGCGGTTCGGGTTTTATTTTCATTTATTATTTTTTTAAATTTCACTCTGTCAATTCCACCTCCCATTTGAGAAATCTCTCCAATATCCTCTTGTTTTTTTATTAGTCCATTTTGAATCAAAGTATCACAGATTAAATCTTGAAAAGTGTCTTTTACTCTTGCATATCGGAAGAAAACTTTAATACCGGAAGATTTCTTTTGACTAATCAAATTTATTTTCCTGTTAAAAAACGTTGGTAAAGTCTGTCTAACCAGTTCTTTATATTCTTTTTGTGTCAGTTTTCTACTTCCATTTTTGTTTTTACCATAATTTATTCTCGTATCATTTGTGTTTAGTGGAAATGGTGAAATGTCAACGATTAATAATCCAATATTCCTACAAGTTTTAATGAATTCTCGTTTGTCAAGTATTTTAATGTTGAATGTTGTTTCCAAATCGCTCCTGTAAAAAAATTGGGTATTATTTGTCTTGTGGTTATAAATGTATTTTTTCTTTTGTCCCCAAAGAGGTGCTTCTGCAATCAACAAATATTTTACACTCTCAATGTCATTGAAATTGTCAATCCAGATTTTATTGATTTCATTAAAAGCATTTTCCAAATAATAATTGTCCTTTTCAAACTCATTTGCCAGTCCTAATTTGGCATACAAAGATTCGATTACTTGTCTGTTTTTATTGTACTCTAAATTCATAATCTGGCAATTGTTTTTTCTTCTTTCAACCTGACCGCTAACGGTCACTTGCAAGTTGTCGTTGCGGATTTCGAAGAGCGTCAGCGTCCGCAGGACGAAGACGGTCAAGAAAGGAGCAGAGACAACGCACCGCACTG
>NZ_JAAAGB010000012.1 GCF_010586825.1 Draconibacterium mangrovi
ACAAAAATGGCCCCTTCTGCATACAGAAGGCAATACTTTTACACAAAAATGGCCCCTTCCGCATACAGAAGGCAGTGCTTTTAAACAAAAATGCCCTCTTCCGCATGCAGAAGGCAATACTTTTAAACAAAAATGACCCCTTCCGCATACAGAAGGCAGTACTTTTACACAAAAATGCCCTCTTCCGCATACAGAAGGCAGTACTTTTACACAAAAATGGCCCCTTCCGCATACAGAAGACCATATATTTTTGAAAAAATGCCCGCTTCTAATTACAAAAGGTAATGAATTTGCAAAAAAATGCCCCCTTCTGCACTTGTTGGCCTATAGTTGTTGGCTACATTTCACGTTAATAAGATTTAATTCTAATGTACTGTTCTCTGAGTTTTCAGCAAAAGCCTTATCTTCGCAACTATTAAAAATTTCGAACATTTACGCTTTCAGAAATCACTTGAAAATGAAGCAATACAGATTGTTTAATATCGTCTTTGGCTGGGTTAGTTTTTTAATTGCAGCCATTGTTTATTTAATGACCATTGAACCCACTGTAAGTTTTTGGGACTGTGGCGAATTTATTACAACAGCTTTTAAATTTGAAGTAGGTCACCCGCCGGGGGCACCGATTTTTATGATCGTTGGCCGCTTCTTCACGCTATTTGCAGGCCCTGAAGGCGCCGCAAAAATGGTAAATGTGCTTTCAGCACTGGCCAGTGCCGGAACCATTATGTTCCTGTTTTGGACCATCACCCATCTGGCAAAAAAGATAATGGTAAAAGCCGAAGAGATTTCACTGGGGCAAACCATCTCAATTTGCGCAGCCGGTTTGGTGGGAGCGCTGGCTTACACATTCTCCGATACCTTTTGGTTTTCGGCTGTTGAAGGCGAAGTTTACGCCAGCTCGTCGTTGTTAACGGCAGTGGTATTCTGGGCCATTTTAAAATGGGAAAACGTTGCCGACGAAAAATATGCCAACCGCTGGCTGATATTTATTGCTTATGTAATTGGCCTGTCAATTGGGGTTCACTTGCTGAACCTGCTGGCAATTCCGGCCATTGTTTTTGTTTATTATTTCAGAAAATATGAAGTAACCCGCAACGGCATTATCTGGGCTTTGGTGGCTTCTGTGGTGTTGCTGGGAGCGATAATGTACGGTATTATTCCGGGATTTGTAACCATTGCATCGTGGTTCGAACTGATGTTTGTTAACGGCTTTGGTTTGCCTTATCACTCAGGCGTTTTCTTTTATGTTGTGCTGGTAATTGCTGCCATAGCTTTTGGAATTTACTACACGCACAAAAAACAAAAAGTGGTTTGGAACACCGTGTTGCTGGGTGTTGCCGTAATTCTTATCGGTTACTCATCGTTTGCCATAATTATTATTCGTTCATCGGCTCAGCCGCCAATGGATCAGAATAGTCCGAACGATACTTTCTCGCTGTTGGGCTACCTTAACCGCGAACAATACGGATCGCGTCCGTTGTTTAGCGGACAGTATTACAATTCGCCTTACAAGGTGGGCGATCGTTTTACCGAAGGAAGTCCGGTTTATTCGCAGGTCGACGGAAGATATGAAATTACTTACCATCGTTTTAATCCGAATTACGACGAGAGATTTACCACCGTTTTCCCACGTATGTGGAGCAATATGGATCCACAACACGAGCAGGATTATCAGCAGTGGGCACAAATAAAAGGTACACGTATTCAGTTCCGCAACGAACGTGGCGAGGTGGAAACCATTGTAAAACCAACCATGGGCGAGAACCTGCGGTTTTTCTTTCGTTACCAGGTAAATCATATGTACTGGCGCTACTTTATGTGGAACTTTGTAGGGCGCCAAAACGACATTCAGGGACACGGAGATATACTCTACGGAAACTGGTTGAGTGGTATAAAATTTCTTGATGAAGCACGTTTGGGCAATCAGGATAATTTACCTGCAGAACTGGCCAATAACAAAGCCCGAAACACCTATTTCTTCCTGCCCTTACTGCTCGGAATACTGGGTATATTTTTCCAGTATAACCGTGGTAAAGAAGGCCGGAAAGGACTTTGGGTGGTATTCCTGTTGTTTGTATTAACCGGTTTGGCCATTGTAATTTATCTGAACCAGTATCCGCACCAGCCGCGCGAACGCGATTATGCGTATGCCGGTTCGTTCTACGCCTTTGCAATCTGGATTGGTTTGGGAGTGCTGGCCATTTCCGAAACATTGAAAAAATACATTCCTGAAACGCTTGCCGGAGGAATTGCCGGACTGGTAACGCTGATTCTGGTTCCCGGAATTATGGGAGCCCAAAACTGGGATGACCACGATCGTTCGGGACGTTATACTGCCCGCGATTTTGGTGCCAATTACCTGAAAACATGCCAGCCCAATGCGGTGATCTTCACCAATGGCGATAACGATACCTTTCCGCTGTGGTACAACCAGGAGGTGGAAGGTGTTCGGACCGACGTCCGTGTGTGTAACTTAAGTTATCTGCAAACCGATTGGTATATCGATCAGATGCGCCGACAAGCTTACGATTCGGAGCCAATCGATTTTACGTTAAAGCCCGATCAGTATCTGTTGGGAACCCGCGATGCGGTTTACATTGTTGATGATCCACGCTTCAAGCGTGATTTTGTTGGATTAAAGCAGGGCATTGATTGGATTGCCAATGATGACCCGGCTACCAAACTGCAGCAGGCCGACAATGCAGCTTATCTTCCGAAAAAGAAACTTCACTTTAAGGTGGATAAGGAAGCTGTGATCAGAAATAAAGTGGTTGCTCCGGAAGATTACGACAAAATTGTTGACGAGATCGTTATCGATTTGTCGGGCAAAAGTATGTTATCGAAAGATGAAATGATGGTGCTCGATATGCTGGCAACCAACAACTGGGAACGACCTATCTACTGGTCGATTACCGTTGGCCGCAGCAAATACCTGAATCTTAGTGATTATTTCCAGGTGGAAGGTTTTGCCTACCGTTTGGTTCCGATAAAAACCCAGAGTAATCCGCAGCAATTGCAGTTTGGCCGGGTGAATACATCTGCGATGTACGATAACCTGATGAACAACTTCGAGTGGGGTAACATGAACGATCCTAATGTATATCTCGACGAAACGAATACCCGCATGATGACCAACATCCGGAACAGTTTTAACCGACTGGCATCGGCATTGGTTGAGGAAGGTAAAAAAGATTCGGCCATTGCAGTTATCGACCGGTGCAACGAGTTGTTGCCAAACAGCATTATTCCTTACGAATATTTTGCCCTGGAACTGGCCGACGGTTATATCAAGGCCGGTGCAAAAGATAAAGGTCTTGAAATGATTGAAACCGCATATGGCGTATTCAACGACGAGCTGAATTATTATTTTTCGTTACAGCCTAAATATATGGCTGGTATTGTTGAAGAGATTCAGCGCAAACTGTTCTATTTGCAGCAGCTGCAACGTACAGCAGCAAGTGCGGGTAACAGCGAACTGGCAGAACAAATTGGCGGAAGCCTGCAAAGCTATTTCGAACGATATGGCAACATGTAATACCAATTGTATTTCAACGTGAGCTTTAAGCGATACGTTGAGATTACAATGATTAATGCCGATAATAAACGAAAGAGACTTTAGGAGTTTGCGAACTAAAGGCTCATTTCGATATTAAATCGGTATAAATAGTAAAAAATTAAAAGCAACATACTGATGAATATTTTGATTGTAGGCTCGGGAGGAAGAGAGCACGCTTTGGGATGGAAAATTAAACAAAGCGAAAAAGTAGATAATTTGTTTTTTGCACCGGGAAATGCCGGTACATCTGAATTGGGAACCAACCTGGATGCAGGTGTTTCTGATTTTCAGAAAATAAAAACACTAGTGCTCGAAAACAACATCGACCTGATGTTAGTGGGCCCGGAAGTGCCTTTGGTTGAAGGATTGCACGATTTTTTTGCTGCTGATCCTGAACTGGCATCGGTAAAAGTTGTTGGCCCGAAAAAAGCCGGTGCCGAACTGGAAGGAAGTAAGGACTTTGCCAAAGCTTTTATGGCTCGTCACGACATTCCTACTGCAAAATATTTTACGGTAACTGCCGATAATCTGGAAAAAGGAGTTGAATTCCTGACTACCATGAAATCGCCGTATGTGCTTAAAGCTGATGGTTTGGCTGCCGGTAAAGGGGTGCTGATCATCGACTCGCTGGAAGAGGCACAAAGCTCACTGAATGAAATGCTCGACGGGCAGTTTGGCGAGGCCAGCAGCAAAGTGGTAATCGAGGAATTTTTGAGTGGTGTGGAAGTTTCGGTATTTGTTCTTACCGATGGAAAAGACTATAAAATTCTTCCTGAAGCAAAAGATTATAAACGAATTGGCGAAGGCGACACCGGCTTAAATACAGGCGGAATGGGTGCCATTACACCGGTACCGTTTGTTGATGCCGTATTCATGGAAAAAGTGGAGCAAAGGATCATTGCTCCTACGGTTTCAGGTTTGGCGAAAGATGGAATCGACTACTGTGGATTTATCTTTTTCGGACTGATAAATGTAAACAACGAGCCGTATGTAATTGAGTACAATGTTCGTATGGGCGACCCGGAGACCGAAGCGGTTATGTTGCGTGTAAAATCCGATTTTGTTGAGCTGCTCGACGGAGCTGCCACCGGAACACTTGGCGAAAAAGAGATTGAATTCGACGAGCGTGCTGCCGTTACTGTAATGCTGGTTTCAGGTGGATATCCGGGAGATTACGAAAAAGGAAAAGTAATTACCGGAACTGAAAAGGTAACTGACAGTCTTGTTTTTCATGCAGGAACAAAACAGGCAGGCGACGATGTGGTTACAGCCGGAGGCCGTGTGATTTCGGTAAGTTCGTACGGAACGGATATGAACGATGCACTGGCCACTTCATTTAAAAACGCCGCACATATCGAATTCGAAGGGAAATATTACCGTAAAGACCTGGGATTCGATCTGTAATCATTTCTGAAAAAGGATCCCGGACTTTGGTCGTTTTTAAGAGAGGACCAAAGTCCGGAGTCCCGGAAACCCTGAATTGTTGAGAAGCAAAATGGCATGATATTACAAAAGTTAAAGTTAAACAGTTCTGTAAGTTTGTTCCTGGTGCCTTTGGTAACAATTGCACTATGGATAAAGAGTTTGCAGCACCCGTTTGCTTATAACTATTTTCCTGGCGAAGATCAGAACATACTTTTTAATTTCATTTATCAACTGGTTGACGACAAACCGCTGGTGCAGGTTATTATCGGAATCGTTATGGCCATATTGCTGGCCTACACCATGCAATTGGTAAACGACCGGTACATGTTCATCCGCATCAAAAGTAAACTGCCTGCTTTGCTGTTTGTGGTTATTGTAGGTGGTTTTGTGCCGATGCATACTTTACACCCGGTTTATTTTGGCGCTTTATTTATGCTGCTTGCCGTTTACCGGCTGTTTGGCATTTTTGAAACGAAAAAAGCCTACGCTTCTACCTTCGATGTTGGTTTTTTGCTGGGGGTGGGAGCACTCTTTTACCTGGATGTTACAGTTCTGGTACCTGCTTTTATTGTAGGAATAGCCTTGCTGGGGCGCGAAGTAGGGTGGCGCGAATTTACCACCTTGCTCCTGGGATTTGTGCTTCCATTTGCTTTCGCCGCAGCTTATGCTGTGTTAACCGACAGCTTGCCCGAGGTACTGAATATGATGAAAGAAAGTATTGTTACGCCCGTTAATCATTTCCGCTCAAATATTCCCTTACAGGTATACCTGGTAGCGCTAATCTTATATACTGTTGCCGGAAGTATTGGAATGTTTGGGCAATACGATACGAAAAAGATCAGCTCGCGAAAATACTTCACTGTCTTTTTCTGGATCTTTATCTTTTCGCTGGCAGGATTTGCCTTAAACCCGGTAACCTCGCAGGAAATGCTGGTTATTACCGCAATTCCCGTTACCTTTCTCATTGCTAACTATTTTGTGTTTATGAAAAGCCGCTTCTGGAGCGAGTTACTTTTTATTCTTTTATTGCTTATTGTTGTTTCCATGCAGTTCTCCTTCGATTTATTCTAATGAACAGGAACAAACCAACTCTAGCGATTTATGGTATTCAGGATCGGTCTGATTATGAACATCCGTTTTATGTGCATGACCATAATATGGCCTTCATGCAAAACGGGAAAGTGGAGTGGTTCCTGCAGCAGGAAAGGATTTCGCGCCGCAAACGAGATAATTCGCTTCATATTCATCTGAAATCGATTTTAAAAGGAAAAAAACTGCTGGGCAAAAATTACGACCTTGTTTTTGTTGATAATGTGGTGGGGCGCACCTTTTTGCTGCAAAGTGGCGAAGTGCGTTTTGAAGCGCCGTTAAACCACGAATTATCCACTGGCCTGGAAAAAGGAAAATGCTGGTGGTTTGGCGAAGAAAAAGAAGCGTGGGTGTTGAACCACGAGTTGGCGCATATGTTCTCGTGCCTGCCATTTTACGGAAACCTGCAGAATAACAGCCTGCTCGTTCATTTTGATGGCGGTGCCAGTTTAAGCAATTTTTCGGCTGCAGTATACAAGAATAATCAGTTGGAGTGGCTCGAATATCACTGGGATTTAAAACCCTACTCAACCCTGTTTAATGCCAATGCGCTGGTGTTTGCTATAATCGGGGCAAAGCTGCCCGAACAAAATGCCGTTCCCGGGAAATTTATGGGATTTTCAGGCCTTGGAAACTACCGCCTCGAGTTGGGCGACTGGCTGAAAAGTAACAATTTCTTCCAGGATATTTGGGGCAGAACTTCGGTGTTTTTCGAGGCTGCCAAAAAGGACTGGGGAGTCGATCTGAAATCGTTTAATCAGAAAAATCCCTTTATTCAGGATGTAGCTGCTACGCTGCAGGAACTTTTCGTTCAGGAAATATTGAAAAGGCTGCAAATGTTGCAGCAAAAAACCGGCGCTGAAAATTTGTACTATACCGGCGGATCGGCTTTAAATATTGTAGCCAACACCCGTATTGTAAACAGCGGAATGTTCAGGCAGGTTTTTATCCCGCCGTGTACCGAAGACTCCGGATTAGCTTTGGGAGCTGCTGCTTTTGCCGAGTGGGAAAAACACGGGAACGTTGAGGTTCATTCAGCTTATTTAAACAATTGGGGAATTGAAAATTATAAAGCCGATTTCTCGGAAGAAACCATAAACGAAGTAGCCGAACAACTGGCTGCTAAAAAGCTGATTGGGATTTGCAATAACTTTGGCGAAGCCGGGCCGCGTGCTTTGGGCAACCGCAGTATTTTAGCTTTTGCCGGATCGAAAGAATTGTCGAAAAAACTGAGCATGGAGAAAAAAGGCCGCGAATGGTATCGTCCGTTGGCACCGGTGGCTTTGGAAAAAAATGTAAAATACTTTACCGGCCTGCAGGAGGTTCATCCGTTGTCGAAATTTATGCTGCTTGATTTTGCTGTTCTTCCCGAAAAACAACAGGAAATAGCCGGAGCTATTCATGCCGACGGAACTGCCCGTTTTCAAAGTATTTCAGAAGAATTGGATAACCCGTTTTTGTTTGCCTTGCTGAAACAACTGGATGAAAAGCACGACATAAAAGCACTCATAAATACCTCGTTTAATGCAGGTGGCGAACCCATCGTTCATACCGAAGAGGATGCATTGCAATCGGCAAAAAAAATGCAACTCGATGGTTTGGTCTTAAACGGAAAGTTTCTCGGGCTTTAACTATTTTTGCATTAAATTGTTAAAAGGATTCAAATGGCAATTATTCTAAATATCGAAACATCAACCGAAGTTTGTTCGGTTACGCTGGCAGAAAACGGTAGAACACTTTACCAAAAGGAGAGTACCGAGGGATTAAATCACTCGAAATTGCTTACCGTTTTTATTGAAGAGCTTTTTAACGAGAACAATTTCGATATCCATAATATTGATGCGGTGGCTGTAAGTAAAGGGCCTGGTTCGTACACCGGCTTACGTATTGGTGTTTCGGTGGCAAAAGGGCTGTGTTACGGATTGGGTAAACCGCTTATTGGTATTGGTTCGATAGAAGCAATGGGGCATTACGTGGCCGAAAATGCCGGCGAATTTTACAACGCTGCTGATGGTGAAGAGCTGTTGTTTTGCCCGATGATTGACGCCCGCCGTATGGAAGTGTACACTGCTCTTTTCGAAAAAGGAGGAAAGGCAATAAGCGAAATTACTGCTGAAATTATTGATGAAAACTCATTTACAGATCATCTTCAAACAAAAGAAATATTGTTTTTTGGTAATGGTGCCGATAAATGCCGCGAAAAAATAACGCACGCAAATGCCTTGTTTAACGGGCCCGACAAAACAACGGCACGATTTATGCAAAATCTGGCAGAAATTAAGTACAACAAAAATGAATTTGAAGACGTTGCTTATTTCGAGCCTTTTTATTTAAAGGATTTTGTTGCAACCATTCCAAAAAACAAAGTATTAAAATGAACAAGTTATTCTCCATACTGATCGTTTTCTTCCTGGCAACTCAAACAACAAGTGCCGAGGATATTTCAATAAAGTTTAACCTGAAATTTAGTTTCGTAAAAGGTGGCGAAGCCGAAATGACGATCAGTGATACGGTTTTTAACAACCGGCCCGCCATTCATTACCACGTAATGGGAAAAACAACAGGTTTGGCCAATAAACTTTATGGCGTTTATGATATTTACGAAACCTATGTGGATGCAGAAACGCGCCTTCCGGTAAAAACAATCCGAAATGTAAAAGAAGGAAACTACCGCCGTTACACAGAGACGTTTTTTTACCACGATGTTGATTCGATAAACAGCAGCCGCAGTGGATGGCGTGCCGTTCCTAATGATTTGCTCGATCTGGTTTCGGTGTTCTTTTATTTTGTGCACAAAAATCCATTCGAGAATCTTCAACCCGGCGATGCAGTTGTTTATCCTACTATTAATGCTGATAAAATATCGGATATATCGATACAGTATTTGCGCGACGAAAAGGTAAAAACCGATGTTGGAACGGTGGATTGCCATGTGTTAACACCAACGGTACAGAAAGGAAAAGTGCTTGAAAAATCGGACGGAGTGCGGTTTTACCTGGCAAAAGATGAAAAGGTGCCGGTTTACATTGAATTCGACATGCAGGTAGGTTCGCTTAAGGCCGTTATAAAACATTATAAAATTAATGGCGTAGAACAAAGTTTAAAGTAGATTTTCGGTTTTTGAGTAAAAGCGTTTAGAAATGCTTGATTTTTAACGGATTTAATTATTTTTGCACCGCATATAAAAAGAAATTAATTTATCATGGCTTCTACAGCAGATTTTAAAAACGGAATGTGCTTTTTGTTCAAAGGTGATATTTACACCATTGTATCATTCCTTCACGTAAAACCGGGAAAAGGTCCCGCTTTCGTACGTACAAAACTTAAAAATGTAAAAACCGGAAGGGTAATTGAAAATACATTTAACTCAGGTGTTAAAGTTGATGATGTTCGTGTTGAGCGTCGTCAGTACCAGTTCCTGTATCGCGATGAGATGGGATTAAATGTAATGAATACTGAAACTTACGAGCAGATTTCCATTCCTGATTCGATGGTCGAAAACAACGACCTGATGAAAGAGGGACAGCTAATTGAAATTCAGTTTCATGCCGAAGAAGAATTGCCTTTAACAGCAGAAATGCCCGACAAAGTTGAGTTGACTGTAACTCAAACAATTGTAGGCGAAAAAGGTAATACTGCCAGCTCAACAGCCTTAAAACCGGCAACTGTTGAAACAGGTGCTGAGGTAATGGTGCCAATGTTTATTAACGAAGGCGATGTAATTCGTGTAAGTACTGCCGACCGTTCGTACAGCGAGCGTGTAAAACAGTAAACAAATTTACGCTAAATAAAAAAGCGGGCTCTGGATTTCCAGTGCCCGCTTTTTCGTTTTAAATGAAAGGAGAGCGACAACTTTATGCCAGCTTAACTCGTATAACAAGAGCTACACGGCAAAGGCTTTGTAGGCAATTTTTTTCATAGTAAACCCTGTTTGGTTAGGGAGAGTGTTCCGGCCGGTAATAGGCCGGAATACTTTTATTATGTATACTACTTTTTCGTTAGCACCTCCAATGCCAGTGCTGGCTCATCCACATTCCAGTTTTCTGTATCGATCATCCAGCTTTCAAGTGCCAATTCTGGTTCAATTGCTTTTTCAACCACCAACCAGGTATTTTCACTGGTCATCCAGTCTTCAATTACCAAATTGTCATCAGTTACCTGTACAAATACACTTGCGGTGCTCCAAAATGTTTCATCGGTCATCCAGTCTTCTAACTCAAGCGATGATTCAACGATTCTGCAACCCGTAAGTTTTGTTGCCGATGCATTTATTCCGATTACCATTAAAGAAAGAACGATTAATGTTGCTGCTGTAACTTGTTTAATTTTTGTTTTCATGTCGATTGCTTTTTTAATTTGATTCAAATCTAAGTGCCAAACTGCAGCTGTTAAAATGAAATAGAAGAACCGGGCGATTTTATCGACGGATTGGTATTTTATTCGGTTTGTAAGGGAATGGATTGATACAGATTTGGCGTAAATGACTGATATTTCAGACTATAAAAATTGGCAACTCGCTTGCTTACGACTCTTGAATGAGACGATTCATCCCGTTGAATCTTTTATTCGTCGTTTCAATTATGATTTAATTAAACCTTCTGATATTTTGGTAATCTAACTCCTATGTTCATTTATATAAGTATATATAAATGTGTAGCGGTTAAGCCGAAACTAAATTTTTTGAAAATAAACAGGAAGTAACCTAACAGCTTCCTATCTAAAAAAACCAAATGAACCGAACTAAGACCTATGGATTAGGCGGATTGCTTATTCTATTATTGGGGATGATCTCGATTTTCGAAGGAAGTGCACAAGACCGATTTGAACTATCACTAATTTCACGAACAAAGGGAAAACGGATTCCGGAGAAGACCCTTGAAATCACAAAAACCGAAGCGAATATTACCATTGACGGGATACTTGATGAAGCGGTGTGGCAAACAGCAGACAAAGCAAAGGATTTTCACAGGCAGTACCCGATGGACGACACAACGGCATTTTCGAAAACCGAAGCCAGTATACTTTACGACGATAATAACCTGTATGTGGGGGTAACCTGTTTCGACGAGTTGCCGGGAAATTACATTGTGGAGTCGTTGCGAAGGGATTACCAGGAACGAAACAACGACTATTTAATGTTGGTTATCGATCCTTTCGACGACCTTACAAATGGTTATGCTTTTACCATTACACCTTTGGGGGTACAAATGGAAGGTGTAGTTACCGGTGGCGGCGGCGGTTTTATGGCTGTTTCCGATTCGTGGGATAACGTGTGGTATTCGAAAACAAAAAAAACGGAAGAGGGATGGACCGCAGAAATAAAAATTCCGTTTAAATCGATTCGGTACGCCGATGATATCAGCAACTGGAATATACAGTTTGTAAGAAATGATTTGAAAAGAAACGAACGCTCTACCTGGACCACGGTGAAAAGGCAATACCAGCCAACATCATTAACGTATTCAGGAGAGCTGAAATGGGACGGTACACCGCCTGAAGCCGGCTCCAACATTAGTATTATTCCTTATGTTTCGGGTTCTGCTACTCAGAAAGATCTTTCCTTAAATAATAATATTGGCTGGGACTGGAATGCAGGTTTCGACGGGAAAGTGGCCTTGTCAACTTCTTTAAATCTCGACCTGACTTTAAATCCCGATTTCTCAACAGTTGAAGTCGACCGTCAGCAAACCAATGTAACGCGTTTCGAGCTGTTTTATCCTGAGCGGCGCCAGTTCTTTATCGAAAACAGCGACCTTTTCAGCGATTTTGGGTTCCGCCAGTCGCAGGTGTTTTTTTCACGCCGTATTGGTTTGTTGTCGCCTATGATTTTTGGAGCACGTTTAAGCGGCCAGGTGGGAGATGGACTGCGCGTGGGGTTATTAAATGCCCAAACCAAACACCAGATGAATGATGGCTTTGATGATACACCGGCTTATAATTATACCGTTGCGACGTTTAGAAAACAGGTTTTCGGGCGATCCAATATATCGGCTATCGTTGCCATGAAACAGGGCATTAATTTCTCGAAAGATAAGGATGACGGATTTGAGTTCGGAACACAAAACGAGTACAACCGCGTTTATGGCTTGCAATACAACTTAATGTCGGCCGATGATAAATGGGATGGCAGTTTCTACTATTTTAATTCTGATGATCCTGTTCATACCTCAAAACACTGGGCGCACGGAACAAGTGTTCGATATAACACCCGAAAAATTATGGCATTCTGGACGCATGAGTATGTTGCCGAAAACTTTAATGCCGAAATGGGTTTCTTCCCGCGTACCGGCTATTTTACCTTTGGCCCTTTTGTGCGCTACAATTTTTACCCCGAGAGCAAAACAATTAGTACACACGGCCCAAGTTTCAGGTCGAATTACTACCTCGACACGAATTGGGAATTTACCGACAAAGAAATGGAAACGGGTTACGGTATAAACTTTTTGAATTCCAGCCGAATAAATGTTGAGTGGCAAAATACTTACGTAAAATTGTTTGAAGAATTTGATCCAACCTGGCAATTTGAGGAGGGAACGGAACCTTTGCCAGCGGGTACTGAATATACCTGGAATGGGATAAATGCCAGTTATTCTTCAAATCTCAGAAAGGATTTTTCATTCGATATCCGCGCGGGATATGGAGGTTTTTACAATGGAAATGCAACAAATGTATCGGGAACTTTTCGTTACCGGATCAAGCCCATTTTTAGTTTGGCAATGAATTACACCTATAACAAAATAGACTTGCCTGATCCCTACCCAAGTGGAGCGTTTTGGCTGGTAGGGCCTCGAATTGATCTGACATTCACCGAGAAAATCTTCTGGACCAATTTTATTCAATATAACGAACAGGCCGATAATGTTAACATCAACTCGAGGTTACAATGGCGGTTTGCTCCCGTTTCCGATTTATTCCTTGTTTACACCGAGAACTTTTTGCCCGATGGAATGGTTTCTAAGAACAGGGGACTGATTTTAAAAATGTCGTACTGGATTAATCTTTAACAAAAAGCATACTTCCATGAAAAATAAACAATTATCACGTTACGCCCGGCTTAAATTATTTGTTTCGGCAGTTGTTTTCTGTAGTCTGTTTGTTTGTGCATCGGCACCGGCAAAGTCTGCTGATCAGGTGTATGTGGTGGTTGAGTACTTTAAGGTGAAACCTGAAAATCACCTGAAATACCTCGAGGTGGAGCAGAAAATATGGAAACCCATGCATCAGGAAAGAATAAACCAGGGGATAATTGTTAGCTGGACTTTATATGCGGTTGAATTTACAGGTGCGGCAAACAGTTACAATTATGTGGCAATTACCACTTATAACGATCCGGAAACACTGGAAAATCCCTGGAATGCTGAAATTCCTGCAAAGGTTCATCCTAATATGGGTTTAAACGAAATACTTGATCGCACCAACAAGACCCGCGAAATTGTTCGGTCGGAGTTGTATAAGGGTGTGGCGGCCATTCCGTCCATTCCTTTTGCTGATCCGGCTCATTACATTCAGGTGAATTATATGAAAGTGGAACCCGGAAAAGGTTCGGAATATGAAGCGCTGGAGAAAGAGGTTTGGATGCCGATTCACGAGGAGTCGATACGCTCGGGGAAAACTGTTGGCTGGGGACTTTGGGAGGTGATATTTCCGCGTGGAGCCAGCAGACCGTATCAGTTTGTTACAATGAATACTTTTTCGGATTATTCCTACGTTCTCGAACTTAGTTTTGCTGAATCGTTTAAAGCGATACATCCTGAAGAGGATTTTAACGAAATGATGAAAAAAACAAACGAAGCAAGGATCATCGATCGTGTAGAGCTGTGGGATTTAATTGATTATGTGGTAAAATAAACTGGGATTATTTGCCCAATTTTAGTATCCGTATCGCACCTCTTACAACAATCAGAAATACGATTGAGCCGATAATTAAATCGGGATATTTCGATTGCGTTACCAATACCAGTACACCGGCCAAAATCACGCCGCTGTTAATAATCACATCGTTCGAGGTAAAAATCATACTTGCTTTCATATGTGCTTCCTTACTTTTCGATTTCTGAAGCAACAGTAAACAAACGGCGTTGGCAATTAGCGCCAGAATCGAAATGCCGATCATCATTCGGTAATCGGGCATGGCTTCAAATTGTATAAAGCGCCTCACCACTTCAATAATACCCAACAAAGCAAGTGTAAGCTGAAAGTAACCACTTAGGCGTGCAACTTTCTTCTTTCGCATAACTGTTGAACCAACGGCCCAAAGACTGAGCCCGTAAACAAACGAATCGGCAAGCATGTCCAGTGAGTCGGCTACCAATCCCATCGATCGGGAGATGAGCCCGGTTGTCATTTCAATAATGAAAAAGCCAAAATTGATTAAAAGTACTGTCCAAAGCAGCTTCGACTGCACCTCTGAACTTTCCGGTGCAAAATCGTTTTCATCCACCGCGTAGCTGTCCGATAGTCTTGCGCCAAAATTCAGTGATTCCAACCGCGAGAGAATTTCCTCATTTTCTTCGGAGTGAAAAACCGTAAGGTTCCGGCTTTCAATGTCGAACTCCAGCTTTTTTATGGCTTGAATTCCATCCAGTTTCATCCGAATCATATTCTCTTCGGAAGGACAGTCCATTTTTGCAATATGGTATTCTGATTTAATCATGACGCGTTGAACAGTTTTTCGTTTACCTAAGTAACAAATTAAAGTGTAATTATTCAAACAGCAGCGTATTTCAATAAAATTTTGGGCATAAAAAAAGCCGGTAAAACCGGCTTCTAAGTAGCGGGAGCAGGACTCGAACCTACGACCTTTGGGTTATGAGCCCAACGAGCTACCAACTGCTCCATCCCGCAATATATCTTTATTTCTTTTGAAATGTCTTCTTGAACGCGGGTGCAAATATAATACCTTTTTTTTAAACTGCAACTTCTCTCAAAAAAAATGAATAAAAAAAGGACGGCACAAGTACCGTCCTTTCGGCGTATATTAAACAACCCCTCGGAACTAGAGTCCGAAAGTCTCTTTAATCGTGTCAACAAAGTCGAGTTTTTCCCAGGTGAATAGTTCTAACTCTAAGGTAACCTTGCCACTGTATGGCGACTCGAAAGTTTTTGTAATGGTTTTTGGCTCGCGGCCCATGTGTCCATAAGCAGCCGACTCCAAATAAATCGGGTTACGCAGTTTCAGTCGTTCTTCAATAGCCGCCGGGCGAAGATCGAAAATAGCTTTTACTTTTTCCGCAATTTCTCCGTCGGTAATACCAACGTTCGAACGGCCGTAGGTATTTACAAAAACACCCACCGGCTGGGCAACACCAATGGCATAGGCAAGCTGAACAAGAATCTCGTCGGCAACACCTGCTGCTACCAGGTTTTTAGCAATATGGCGCGAGGCATAAGCAGCCGAGCGGTCAACTTTCGACGGATCTTTTCCCGAGAAAGCACCACCACCGTGGGCTCCGCGACCACCGTATGTGTCAACGATAATTTTTCGTCCGGTTAATCCGGTATCGCCGTGTGGGCCGCCAATAACAAATTTACCTGTTGGGTTAACGTGGTAAATAATGTCGTTGCCAAACAAAGCCTGCACTTCTTCCGACAATTGACCTTTTACGCGTGGAATAAGAATGTTGATCACATCATCCTTAATCTTTGCCAGCATAGGTTCGTCGGCATCAAACTCATCGTGTTGTGTCGATACCACAATGGTATGCACTTTCACCGGCTCGTTCGAGTCGTTGTATTCAACCGTTACCTGCGATTTTGAGTCGGGACGCAAATAAGTCATCACCTTACCTTCGCGGCGGATAACGGCAAGCTCCTGCAAAATTTTGTGCGACAGATCGAGCGTTAACGGCATATAATTTTCAGTGTCTTTACAGGCATATCCAAACATCATTCCCTGGTCGCCTGCGCCTTGTTCGGTTTTTTCTTCGCGATCAACACCACGGTTAATGTCGTCACTTTGTTCGTGAATGGCGGTTAAAACACCACACGAATCGCCATCAAAACGGTAGGCCGCTTTGGTGTAGCCAATTTGGTTAATTACGTTTCGGGTAATTTCCTGCACATCAACATAAGCCTGCGATTTTACCTCGCCGGCAACAACAACTTGTCCGGTTGTAACCAGTGTTTCAATGGCTACTTTCGAGTTCGAATCAAAAGCCAGAATCTGGTCGAGTAATGCATCTGAAATCTGGTCGGCTACCTTATCCGGGTGGCCTTCCGATACTGATTCGCTTGTAAATAAATAATTCATAAAATCCCTTTTTAAACTGAAGTTAATCAGTACATTAAATACTAAATTTTAAAACTGCGGGATATTCGATTGATATTGAAAAATGCGATTGTTTTAGCGTTTTTTTCATGTGGTTGCAATCAATCTCAAATCTTTCCACGTAGCGGGGACAAATGTAATAGGTTTATTTTGAATAAAAAAGAACTTGTTTAAAATTGTTCTTAATAAGGAATTGTACGAAGTTAGCCCATCAACAAAAAATCTTTCCCTTCCACATAATTCCGTTCCTGTAAAAAGGCCCCGATTTTTTCTCCGGCGCCGGTATTGGTTACCATCGACACAATAAACAACTGTCCGGGTTGGGGAAGGTCTTGGTAGAATAGGGCGTCGGGTTTTGTTTTTTTAATGTCGATATAACCCTCGATATTCAGCCCATGCTCTTGCAGGAAAGCGCTTCGCTGGCGGGTTTTTCTCCCGGCTCCCCAAATCCAGATATTGGGGTGAAACGGATTGTGTTGCTCCGACCACTTTTTAAAATAAAAGGCTTTGGTTTGGAAAAAAGCTTCGGTGGAATAACGCTCGTCGGTGCGGGTTAAGCGGGTGGAGTAGTCGTGCCACTCCAACAGCTTTTCCGGTAGTTTGGCCAATCTTGCTCCGTGGCTGAGGTAACGCAGTTGCATTTCGTAGTCTTCGGGGAAATTACCGTCGCGACAGCCACCATATTTTTCAAATAACTCGCGACGAAAAAAGATGGTCGGGTTAATCACCGGAATCTCAATAAACTGTTTCAGCTCAATTTCCTCCGGTGTATGAAACGAGTTTGCCCAATCAACAAATCGTCGAAACCCTTTATTTTCGGCAATGTGCGGAACATATTCAACTTCGCAGCCCAAAAAATCAATTGACGGATTATTTTCGAGGTAGTTGTATTGTTTCTGCAGTTTTTCAGGATGGGCAACATCATCGGCATCCATGCGGGCAATGAACCGGCCACGGGCGTTTTTTAATCCGCAGTTCATAGCATTGGCAACACCAGTTTTGCTTTCGTTTAAAATATGAATGCGCCGATCGGCTTGGGAGAGTGTTTTGGCAATTTGCAGACTTGCATCGGTGGAGTTATTATTGATCAGCAGTAATTCAAAATCCCGAAAAGTTTGATCCAAAATGCTTTTTATAGCTGTTTTTAATGTTTTTTCAGCATTAAAAAAGGGGAGTACAACTGAAAGCTCAGGTTTTGTCTCACTACTCATTACTAAAATTCTCAGGTTTGATTACGGGTGAGTTGATGGAAAACGTTCTCCAGGTTTTGTTGTTTTTCAAAAAGGGTAAGTAGCGTGAGTTTATTGGTAACGGCGAACTGAAAAATGTTCTGTCGGATGTCGGCTTCAGCTCCGGCTTCAATTTCCCAGCCCAGTTCGTTTTGCGTAAGGCTGTTAACGCCGGGGATTTGTAAAAGCTGCTCTTCCGAAACATTTTCTTTAAAACCTGCAATTACAACTTGATTTTGAATATTGATTCCGGCTTTTACATCCTTGATATCGCCATCGGCAACAATTTTTCCCTTGTTGATTATCAGCACGCGATTGCATACGGCTTCCACCTCCTGCATAATGTGCGACGACAGAATTACGGTTTTCTCTTTACTGATCTCTCGGATCAATGTCCTGATTTCTTCCAGCTGGTTAGGGTCGAGACCGGTTGTTGGCTCATCCAGAATCAATATCGACGGATCGTGAATTAAGGCCTGTGCCAATCCCACACGCTGGCGGTAACCTTTCGACAGGGCACGTATCTTTTTGTGCTGCTCGATTCCCAACCCGGTAAGCTCGATCATTTCGGCAATACGTTGTTTTTTATTTTTCAGGTGGTAAAAACCGGCTGTTATCTCCAGAAATTCCTTCACATAAAGGTCGGTGTAAAGCGGATTATGCTCGGGTAAATAGCCAATTTGCTTTTTATATTCGAGGTTTTGCCCCGAAACTTTCTCCCCGTCGATCAAAATATCACCATCATCTTGCGGAAGATAACCGGTAATAATTTTCATGGTAGTAGATTTTCCGGCTCCGTTAGGCCCCAGAAAACCAACCAGTTCGCCTTTGTTTACAGTAAAACTAATCGAATCGAGTGCTTTCTGTTTCCCAAACAATTTTGTGATATTCCTTGTTTCAACAATCATAATTAAAGAATGCAAAACAAAAATAGAGGATTCTTTTTATTTTAGAAGCATTACTTTAAATTTGCAGTTCAGCTTAACAGATTAATTGATGAAGGATCGTAATTTCAACTATATTAAAGATTTAACCCGCTATCAACGTCAAGAAACAATAGAAGTGAACATTGGAGGAGTTCCCGTTGGTAGTAGTCAGCCTATCCGGATTCAAACAATGACCGATACCAATACTACGGATACCGAAGCTACCGTTGAACAGGTAATTCGTGTGGTAAAGGCCGGAGCCGACTATGTTCGGGTAACCGTAAAAGGCATGTCGGATGCGGAAAGCCTTAAGGTTATCAAGAAGGAATTGGTCGACAGAGGATACAACACACCTTTAATTGCTGATATACATTTCAATCCGAAACTGGCAGAAGTTGCTGCTCAGTACGTATCGAAAGTGCGTATCAATCCGGGAAATTTCTACGACAAACGAGCGCAATTCAAAAATAAAATTTACACCGACGAAGAGTACAAAAAAGAGCTTGATATAATTGAAAAGCAGTTTGTGCCTTTTATTCAGATGCTGAAAGATACAAAAACAGCATTACGAATTGGTGCCAATCACGGATCGCTTTCCGACAGGGTAATGAGCCGCTATGGCGATACTCCGGCCGGAATTGCCGAATCGGTGATGGAATTTCTACGCATTTGTAAGAAGGAAGATTTTAACAACGTAGTGGTGTCGATAAAATCGAGCAATACACGCGTAATGGTTTACACCGTTCGTTTGCTGAACTTTAAAATGCGCCTCGAGAATATGAAATTCCCAATTCATTTGGGCGTTACCGAGGCCGGCGAAGGCGAAGACGGACGTATAAAATCGGCCGTTGGAGTGGGAGCTTTGTTGAGCGATGGAATTGGCGACACCGTGCGCATTTCGTTAACCGAAGCGCCGAGAAACGAAATTCCGGTGGCCCTGAAACTGGTAAATCATTTTAAACGTTACCAGAATCACGAGCCGATTTCGGCACCAATGATCGCACAAACCAACCCGTTTGAATACGAGCGTCGCGATACCCGCCCGGTACTGAATATGGGAGGAAAAGAACTTCCGGTGGTGATTGCCGATTTGGGCGACAGAAGTTTGCGCGAAATGATTCCGATCCGCGGGAAACTGGTTCCTGATTATTTTCTTTCGGGAAACAAAATACTCGACATACAAGGCGAAGAATATCCGGTAATTACGCTTGAGGAGTACTTGTTTGAAAGTACACGCTGGGGCCGAATGAAATTTATTCGCACCAACAAAGCGGAATTCGACCGTTTTATGGATATGCATCCGGAGATCATCATGAAATTGAAGCAGACCCGGAAAACAGTATTGATTCTTGAAAGCTACAACGCCAACCCGATGGCCGAATTGAGAGCGTTCTTTATGTCGCTTGAAACCCACATTTGGAAAGTGCCGGTTGTACTTTACCGCCGATACAACGAAAGTCGTTTGGATGATCTTCAGATAACAGCTGCGGCCGACCTTGGGGGTTTGCTGATTGATGGTTATGGCGATGGAATTTGCCTGTCGAACGATAACGAAAATATTACTTTCACCGAGTTGAAAGACTTGAGTTTTGGAATACTGCAGGCCAGCCGTATGCGTGTTACCAAAACCGAATTTGTATCGTGCCCCGGTTGCGGACGAACCCTGTTTAACCTGCAGGAAACAACCCGTGCCGTAAAAGCACATTTTAAACATCTCGACCATTTGAAAATTGGTATTATGGGCTGCGTGGTAAACGGTCCCGGCGAGATGGGCGATGTGGATTACGGTTTTGTTGGAGCCGGTAATAACAAGGTAAACCTGTATAAGGGTTTGAAGCCTATAAAACGCCACATTCCATACGAAAATGCGGTGGAAGAACTTGAGCAGCTGATTCGTGAAAACGGCGACTGGAAAGATCCTGAAGATTAACAATTACACAGCATAGTACGGAGAAGGATCCGATCTTTTTAGAGGTCGGATCCTTTTTTGTTTCCATTGGTATCGTACTAAGTACGATTGAAGAAAACTCTGTTGGTGAAGCATCGTACTCAGTACGAATGGAGAAAACTCCGTTGGTGAAGCATCGTACTCAGTACAAATGGAGAAAACTCTATTGGTGGAGTATCGTACTCAATACGAATTGAGAAAATCCTGTTGGTGAAGCATCGTACTCAGTACGATTGAAGAAAACCCTGTGGGTGGAGCATCGTACTCAGTACGATCAATGAAAATGAGGGGAGAGTATTGCAAAAGCCCTGTATTTCCTATCTTTGAATAGAACTAGAAAAACAAAGAATATGGCACGAACGTACTGGAAACCCGGAACAATTGTTTATCCCCTGCCTGCAGTAATGGTAAGTTGTGGCGAAAATCCTGAAGAATACAACATTATAACCATTGCCTGGACTGGCACCATTAACAGCGATCCGCCAATGTGTTATATTTCGGTTCGTCCGGGGCGCCATTCGTACGATATTATCAAACGCACCGGCGAATTTGTTATCAACCTTACCACCGAAAAGCTGGCAAAAGCAACCGACTGGTGTGGTTGCCGATCGGGCCGTAAGTACAACAAATGGAAAGAAATGAACCTGACTCCAGCGCCTGCAAAAATGGTTAAAGCACCCATTATCGAGGAGTCGCCGGTAAACATCGAGTGCCGCGTAAAAGATATTGTTGAGCTGGGTTCGCACCACATGTTTATTTCCGAGGTGGTAAGCGTTTCAGTCGACGATACTTATATGAATGAAGAACAGGCTTTCAGTTTCTCCAAGGCAAATCCTTTGGTTTACAGTCATGGCCACTATTTCGGCATGGGAAAACGTATTGGCAAGTTTGGCTGGTCGGTTGAGAAGAAAAAAACGAAAAAGAAACGAAATAAGTAAAATAAACCTTATTCTGAGAAAAACCTTAGTAGTAACGAATGTGTCAGGAACAAAACCTTATTAACCTTATTGAATGAGAAAACTGTTGTTAAAGAAATAAGGTTTTCCGATAGTAATACGGGTGAAGTATAAGCAGGATTTTGATAAAAAACGGAAGCTTGTCGTACGCTCTCTAAATGAAATAAATCATTCTTTTTAAACAATTTCCGCTCTTTTTTTGTAATCCTTTAAACTTTCTGAAGACTAGTCAGAATAATATTTAATTGTGAGAAAAATGAAGAGTATCTATTTATTAGCATCAATCTTTTTAATGAATTTAGGAATGGTAACAGCACAAACAAATCCATTACTCGAAGATTTTAATACACCGCACAATGCGGCACCTTTCGATAAAATCAAAAACGAGCATTTTATGCCGGCTTTCGAGGAAGGAATAAAACAAGGCAAGGCCGACGTAGAGAAAATAAAAAATAATCCGGAGGCACCAACATTCGAAAACACCATCGTTGCATTAGACGAAGTAGGTCGTTTGTTAACACGTACATCGGGTGTATTTTTTAACCTGCTGAGTTCGGAAACCAACGACGAATTGCAGAGCATTGCGCAAGAGGTTTCGCCAATGCTTACAGCTTTTCAGAACGATATTTCGTTAGATCCGGTACTTTTTGAGCGCGTTAAAGCCGTGTATAACAAAAAAGACGAGCTGGATTTAACCACCGAGCAACAAACGCTTCTGGAGAATAACTACATTGGTTTTGTGCGTAGCGGAGCCAATTTGTCGGACACCGATAAAGAAAAGTTTCGCGAGTACAGCACCGAGTTGTCGAAGTTAAGCCTCGATTTTGGCGAGAACGTACTAAAAGAAACCAATAAGTACGAGTTAAACATTACCGACAAAAGCAAGCTGGCTGGGTTACCGGAAGGCGCTTTGGAAGCAGCTGCCGGAAAGGCTAAAGCAAAAGATCAGGAAGGTTGGACTTTCGATATTTCGATGCCAAGTTACCTGCCCGTTCTGCAATATGCCGATAACCGCGATTTGCGCAAAGAATTGTATATGGCGTACGGCTCGAAATCGTTTAAAGGAGATGAGCTGGATAACCAGGAAAATGTAAAACGTATTGTGGAGTTACGCCTGGAAATGGCTAAGCTACTGGGGTATAAAAACTATGCCGATTACGTTTTAGAGCGCCGAATGGCAATGAATGCCGATGGCGTTTACGGTTTGCTTAACGATTTGTATGAGGCATCGTACAAAGTGGCAAAAGAGGAAAAAGCTGAGATTGAAGCGTATGCCCGCAAGAATGGTTTTGAAGGCGATTTAATGCCCTGGGACTGGAGCTACTACAGCGAAAAACTGAAGGTGGAAAAATTCGATCTGAACGACGAAATGCTGAAACCATACTTTGAGTTAAGTAGCGTTGTTGACGGCGTTTTTGGCCTGGCAACCGAACTTTTTGGCGTAACGTTTAAAGAGAATAAAGATATTCCGGTATACAACGCAGAGGTTACAGCCTACGAAGTATTTGATGCCGATGGCACTTTCCTTTCCGTATTTTATACCGATTTTCACCCGCGCCCCGGAAAACGTGGTGGTGCCTGGATGAACGACTTTAAAGGTCAGTGGATGGAGAATGGTGTTGATTCGCGCCCGCACGTAACCATTGTAATGAACTTTACCCGCCCAACTTCAAGCAAGCCGGCTTTGTTAACCTTTAACGAGGTGGAAACATTTATGCACGAATTTGGCCACGCGCTGCACGGAATGCTGGCAAAATCAACCTATTCAAGCCTATCGGGAACCAATGTTTACCGCGACTTTGTTGAGCTTCCATCGCAAATAATGGAAAACTGGGCAGTTGAAAAAGACTTCTTGGATCGTTTTGCAAAACATTACGAAACCGGTGAACCTATCCCGGCTGAGCTGGTACAAAAAATTGTTGATTCGCAAAATTACCTTGCAGGTTACCTGTCAGTTCGCCAGTTGAGTTTTGGTTATTTGGATATGGCCTGGCATACGCTGGAAAAACCTTTTGAAGGCGATGTGAAGGATTTTGAAGAAAGTGCGTGGAAGAAAGTGCAGATCTTCCCTTCAATCGACGGTGTTTGTATGAGTACACAATTCGGGCACTTGTTTGCCGGAGGTTATGCCGCCGGATATTACGGTTACAAATGGGCCGAAGTGCTGGATGCCGATGCATTTAGCGTATTCAAAGAAAAAGGCCTCTTTAACAAAGATGTGGCTGCTTCGTTCCGCGAAAATATTTTGGAAAAAGGTGGAACTGAGCATCCTATGACGCTCTACAAACGTTTCCGCGGTCAGGAGCCAAAGGTTGATGCACTGCTAAAACGCAGCGGATTATTGTAAGCTTTTAAACGTTATGGTCTCACTCGGAGTGAGGCTATCACGAAACAATATTGAAAATGGCATCTCGTTCTGAGGTGCCATTTTTTTTATGGAAACATTCCTGAACGGCTATTAGTGGTAGTTGTGCTCAGTAGCAGAAAATTATAGTTATGATAAAGATTTGAAATTTATATATTTACGCATATCATTAACCAGTACAAACAATGAAAGCCAAAAACAAACAAATGCACCGGGGCCTTACAAAAACCGACAGAAAGAGTTTGAGAGATCAATGTAAAATGGGATTGATTTTATCATTACTGGTATTTGTTCTTGCAACAATTATTGGAGTAACGATATACGAGTTATTCTTTGATACGAATCCTGATGAATTGAATCTTAAAATGGCAGGTTTAATTACAATAGGAACGTTGAGTTCTTCAGTGCTCCTTAACTTTCTGATATGTAATAAATACTATCGTGATTTGCAATTTAATGAAAAAGTTCAGGTGATAAAAACCTTGATGAACAAATCAAAGTCAACTATTTATCATGCCTCTGCACTGGGCAGCAATATGTCTAAGGCTTATACTGAAAAGTTTGAGTTCGTTGTTGATGGTATTAATTTCAACGTTGATAAAGAGCTGTTCGAGCGTTGTGCCGAGGGAGATCAATTGATTTTTAATTATGCTCCGAAAAGTGAATACCTGTTAAGTATTGAAAAAGGTAACTGAAATGTAAAAAGTTAGTTAGTGTATAGTCATACCCTCACTATGAGTGAGAGCATGACTAGATATCTTTCTAGAAGAAGTCGTCGAATTCTTCCGGATTCGTGTTCTTTTTCTCCAAATCATCGCAATCGAGGTTAATGTTAAAACCGGCTGGTCGTTTAAATTCCATCTCCTCTTCTTTGTAACCGATCGATTCGTCGGCCAAAACTTTCTTGTAAAAGTAACCCCAAATTGGCAGCGCCATATTTGCACCCTGACCAGATGCGATCGTCCTAAAGTGTATACTTCTTAAATCGGCACCGGTCCAAACACCTGCGGTAAGTTTTGGTGTTGTGCCAATAAACCAACCATCGGAGTGGTTCTGTGTTGTTCCAGTTTTCCCGGCAATTGGCATACTAAAACTTCCATAGTCGGTGGTTACCCTGTCGCGAAACAGGTTTGAAAAGCGTAAACGAATTCCGGTTCCTTCGTCGATTACTCCTTGCAATAAGTTTAGCATCAGGTATGCAGTTTGTTCGTCGATGGCCTCGTGGCGCTCGGGAACGAAACGTGCGATAACGTTGCCATGGCGGTCTTCAATCTTAGTAACAAAATAAGGCTTGATAAACACGCCCAGGTTCGTGAAGGTGTTGAAAGCACCAACCATTTCGTAAAGTGTAACATCCGAAACACCAAGGAACATTGAGTTTACCGGATCAATGGGGCTGTAAATACCCATGTGTTTCATTACATCGACCACTGCCTGCGGATTGTATTGTTTTAGTACCCATGCTGAAATACGGTTTTTCGAGTTGGCCAGTCCCCATTTTAAGGATACCATTTTGCCATCCATTTCTTCGTCAACATCCGAATCTTTAGGCTCATAAATACTGCCGTCCCACTGAATAAACTGTTGACTAACATATGGAACTTTTGTACATGGTGTAAGCCCGTTTTGCATGGCCAGTGTATACAAAAATGGCTTAACAGTAGATCCGATCTGGCGTTTTCCGCCTTTTACCATGTCGTACATAAAATGCTGGTAGTTGGGGCCTCCAACGTAGGCTTTTACTTTCCCCGATTCGGTATCCATGGCCATAAACGACGAGCGGAAAAATTTCAGGTAATATTTAATTGAATCCATCGGAGTCATCAAAGTATCCACTGCACCACCCCACTTAAAAACGTTCATTTCAACGGGCTTGTTAAATTCCTTCTTTATTTCATTAAAGCTTTTTCCTGCCTGATTCATTAAACGGTAGCGTTCGCTTTTTCTGATTTCACGGTTTAGCAGGTCGTCCACCTCAGTTCTGCTCATGTTATTGGCAAAGGGCGGATTGCTTAAATCCGACAAACTTTCATCGAATAGGGGTTGCAGATCGTAACGCAAATGTCGTTCAACGGCTTCAACCGCATATTTTTGCATGCGCGAGTCGAGCGTGGTGTATATTTTTAAACCGTCGGCATAAATATCGTAAGGTTCGCCATTGGGTTTGGTATTTTTATTACACCAGCCAAACAGCGGATTGTTTTCCCACTCATCCAGGTCTTCAATATATTTTTGTTCCTGCCACGAAGCATAGTTTTCGCGCTCCGGTTTTTTAGCGGTAAGTGTAAGGCGAAGGTATTCGCGGAAATACGGTGCTGGCCCAAGTTTGTAATCCACTTTTTTATATTCCAGATCAAGCGGCAGTTTTTTGGCCGAATCGGCAAGTTCGGGAGTGATGTAACCATATTTTTCCATCTGGCTCAATACAACATTCCGGCGTTGCAGCACGATTTCGGGGCGGCGAACCGGATTAAAAAGCGATGAGTTTTTGGCCATACCAACCAGCATGGCTGCCTGGTGTAGTTTAAGCGAATCGGGCTGTGTATTAAAATAAACATCGGCTGCCGAACGAATACCCACCGCGTTATTCAGGTAGTCGTACTTGTTCAGGTACATTAAAATAATCTCTTCTTTAGTATAACTGCGCTCCAGTTTTACGGCAATTACCCATTCTTTAAACTTTCGCATAACCAGTTCGGTGCTACTGGAAAAACCATCGCGCGGGAAAAGCATTTTTGCCAACTGCTGACTTAAGGTACTTCCACCTCCTGAACTGGTGTCGCCGGTAACAATTCCTTTAAATACGCGAATTAGTCCACGAAAATCAATTCCCGAATGATCGTAAAAACGAACATCTTCTGTGGCAACCAAGGCATTTATTAAGTGTGGTGGTAAATTTTCGAAATTTACGTAAGTACGGTTCTCCTGGTTGAAATATTTATCAATGGTCGGGCCGTCTGCAAAATAGATTTCCGATGCCAGGATATTTTGTGGGTTTTCCAGCTCCTCAAAACTGGGCATAAAACCCAGCTTTCCCTTGGCTATCAGAAAGAAAAGAAGAAAAACGGAAACGATCCCCAGTGCAACGATCGACCAGAAAATCAGGATGTATTTTTTAAAGCTTTTTTTTGTTTCGCTCATGAATTTCGCTCATTTTAATGTGGCAACAAATATATACGATTCTGTTATGGGAACCACCTAAATAACGCCTTGAAATTGGAGAATATTTTATTTTTTAAAAAATAAAATCGTCATTTTCAATTAAATAGAAAATAAAAAAATAGCTCATTAAATTTTGAACTTAGCCCATCATTTTCTTTAATTTGCAGAATTTTTAGAACGGATTAGAAAGTATATGCACAAAAACCTGGTTATAGTCGAGTCCCCTGCAAAGGCGAAAACAATTGAAGGATTTCTTGGAAAAGACTACGTGGTAACCTCAAGTATGGGGCACGTTAGAGACTTGGAAAAGAAGGACTTCGGGATTGATATTGAGAATAATTATCAGCCCAGATACAAAGTTTCTTCGGATAAGAAGAAGATAGTAACAGAACTGAAAAAGTTAGCGAAGGAGGCCGAAACGGTTTGGCTCGCTTCCGATGAAGACCGAGAGGGAGAGGCTATTGCCTGGCACCTGAAAGAGGTGCTGAAGCTGAAAGATGATAAAATAAAACGAATTGTTTTTCACGAAATTACCAAAGATGCCATTACTCGTGCCGTTAAAAATCCACGTGATATCGACGAGCATTTGGTAAATGCACAGCAAGCCCGTCGTGTGTTAGACCGTATTGTGGGTTTCGAGGTATCGCCGGTTTTGTGGAAAAAAGTAAAACCATCGTTAAGTGCCGGTCGTGTGCAGTCGGTAGCAGTTCGTTTAATTGTTGAACGCGAACGCGAGATTCGCGATTTTAAAACAGAAACATGGTTTCGTGTAAACGGATACTTTCTGGTGCCCGATGAAAGTGGAAATACCACCGAATTAAAAGCAGAACTTTCAAAACGTTTTACAACCCGCGATGAGGCTAACGCTTTCCTCGAAAAGTGCAAATCAGCAGAGTTTAAAGTTAGCGATGTGGTGAAAAAACCGGGGAAAAGATCGCCGGCACAACCATTTACTACCTCAACATTACAGCAGGAAGCCAGTAGAAAACTGGGATTTTCCGTATCGCAAACCATGGCAGTTGCACAGCGTTTGTACGAAAGTGGTAAGATTACCTACATGCGTACCGACTCGGTGAACCTGTCGGGCCTGGCATTAAATACTTCGAAACAAAAGATCACTGAACTTCATGGCGAAAATTATGTGAAGATCAGGAAATTCAAGACGAAATCGAAAGGAGCACAGGAGGCTCACGAGGCCATTCGTCCTACCTACATGGAAAACCAAACGGTAGCAGGATCGTCGCAGGAGCAGCGTT
This sequence comes from Draconibacterium mangrovi, assembly GCF_010586825.1. GTDB lineage: Bacteria > Bacteroidota > Bacteroidia > Bacteroidales > Prolixibacteraceae > Draconibacterium > Draconibacterium mangrovi. The sequence goes on from NZ_JAAAGB010000012.1 coordinate 28,180, forward strand.
TGTATGAATTGATCTGGAAACGTACTATCGCTTCGCAAATGGCCGATGCTATTTTGGAACGAACCAATGTAACCATCGATGTGTCGAACGCAACGGAGAAATTCCAGGCAACCGGCGAGGTAATTGTTTTTGATGGTTTCCTGAAAGTATATATTGAATCGACCGACGATGAAAATGCCAACGCAAATGGCCAGACTTTAATTCCACCGGTGCATGTTAACGAGTCGCTTGAGATGACTTCTGTGGTTTCAACACAACGGTTTTCACAACGTCCTCCACGATATACGGAAGCGTCGCTGGTTAAACGTTTGGAAGAGCTGGGAATTGGTCGTCCGTCAACTTATGCGCCAACCATTACAACGGTTCAAAACAGAAATTATGTTGTAAAAGAAGAGCGTCCGGGTGTGGAACGGAACTTTACTGTTCTTACCCTTGAAGACGGAAAAATCAAGCAGGAAGAGAAGACCGAAATCACCGGAGCTGAAAAAAATAAACTGTTCCCAACCGATATAGGTATTGTTGTTAATGATTTTCTGATGGACAATTTCGATGAGATCATGGACTACAACTTCACCGCAAATGTTGAAAAGGAATTTGATGATATTGCCGACGGGAAGATGGTTTGGAATGAAATGATTGATAAGTTTTATCAGCCGTTTCATGGCAAAGTGGAACACGCCCTTGAAAATGCGGAGCGCTCGAAAGGAGAACGTATTTTGGGTATCGACCCGAAAACAGGTAAAGAGGTGTCGGTTAAGATTGGCCGTTTTGGGCCGTTGGCACAGTTGGGTGAAGTATCGCAGGAAGAAGGAGCTGAAAAACCACAGTTTTCGAGCTTACGAACCGGGCAGCATATCGAAACAATTACCCTCGAAGAAGCACTCGAGCTGTTTAAACTTCCACGCGAATTGGGCGAGTACGAAAGCAAAAAGGTAACTGTTGCCATCGGTCGTTTTGGTCCGTATGTGCGTCACGACAATAAATTTGTTTCGCTCGGAAAAGAAGACGATCCGTATTCTGTTCAACTAGACAGAGCGATTGAACTGATTGAAGCCAAGCGTGAAAAAGACCGTAATGCTGTTGTTAAGATATTTGATGAAGATGCAGAACTTCAGGTGCTTAACGGCAGATGGGGCCCATATATTAAACATGGCAAGAAAAATTACAAAATACCAAAAACGACTAAGGCCGAGGAGTTAACTTTCGAGGATTGTATGAAGATCATCGAGGCGGCTCCGGAACCTAAAAGCCGACGCGGTAGAAAAAAATAAAGAATAAAGGCAGGTGATTTGATCATTTGCCTTTATTTTTAAAAGCAAAAAAATGAATTTGTCTCCCTATTTCGATGCGGTTGATTTTTCGCAGTATGTCGATGATGTGCCTTTCGCCTGGAAATATTCTATGGGTGCTACCATTGAAAAGAATACAGTTAAATTGCAGGAAGGCCGTTTGACAAACATTGAGTTGGCCATTGTTGGCGTTCCGTTTAACAGCGAGCACGATGATTTTAAACGAACAGCAACACCCGATAAATTGCGTAAAGCATTTTACGGCTTGGCCGGAGTTGGGAAACTCAACATTATCGATCTGGGCAACCTTAAAGCTTCAACCAGCCACAAAGGGAATTACCTGGCACTGCGCGATGTGGTGGATTATTTGAGTGAACTGGATATTGTAACCATTGTATTTGGCGGCAGCCAGGATTACAGTTACGGTGTTTGCCAGGCTTTCCGGTCGAATCCCTTTTTCTCGTTTAGTGCCATCGATGCCTTTTTGGATGTGAAAAAAGGTGTAGAATCACTAAGTTCTACAAACTACTTGTCGCAGGTTTTTAAAGCCCTTCCCGATATTTTTCAGTTTAATTTGCTGGCTTATCAAAGTCATTATGTACCTGATATTTATTTCGAGAAAACTAAAGGTATTGGAGCACATTTACGTTTAGGGAAACTTCGTGATAATATTAGTGACGCTGAGCCTGTTCTTCGAAACAGCGACTTTTTGACTTTCGATATGGCGGCGTTAAAGTCGTCGGAAGCACCCAACAGTCTGAATCTTCCGAATGGTTTGTATGCCGACGAGGCTTGCCAGTTAATGAAGTATGCCGGAGCAAGTAACCGTTTAAAAGTATTTGGCTTGTTCGGGTTGAATATTGGCGAGGAGCCGGGAGAATTGTCGTTAAACCTGGCGGCACAACTGGTTTGGTATTTTGTACAGGGCTACCTTATCAGAGATAAACGGAAACCGGAACAAGGCGATGGGTTTTCCACGTTTAGTGTGGAAATACCCGAACTTTCAGCGCCGCTTGTATTTTACAAAAACGACAATACCGGGCAATGGTGGGTGCAGGTGCAGGCAATAAACAATGAAACCAGATATTTTGCCTGTTCAGAAAAAGATTACGAGGTGGCCAGTAGTAACGAAATACCTGAGCTTTGGTTGAAATATGTTCAAAAAACCGACGAAATAGTAAAATAATAGCTTCTAATAAACGTTCTTTGCATACCTTGTTAACAGTTGATTGTTACAAACAACTAAAAATTGTTTCTTTGCTACAGCAGAGAAAAGGCTAAATTGCCCTATGAAAAGAGAAGTATGAGAAAGGCTGTATCTTTTTTATTCATCATAATGTCGGTTACACTAGTTACTTACGGTCAATTAGATCCACAATACACCAATAATATGTATTATAAGTTAGGTGTAAATCCCGGATTTGCCGGGACCGGGGATGCTATAACCGGTTTAATGATTAATAGATATCAGTGGTCGGGGAGTAGTAAGGTGCTTGTTTTTAGTGCCGATGCTGCAGTAAATGCGTTTGATAGGACAGAAGGAATTGGAATTAGCGTTTTAAGTGACAAGTTAGGATTTTATGATAATACTTGGGTGACATTGAGTTTGGCGCATAGAGTGACTACATCTATCGGAATCCTGGGGTTGGGCTTGTCGCCGGGACTTTTTAATTATAGTGTAAACGGTGAATGGGTAATTCCCGAAGGTGATGTTTATACGCCGGCCGAAACAGATCCTTCGATTCCGCAGGGCGAAGCGAGTCAAATAGCTTTTGATGTTGGATTTGGAGCTTTTCTTTATACCAGCAATTATTATGCAGGTTTTTCAGCAACGCACCTTAATCAGGGCGCTGTAAAATATGATGAAGTTGCCGTTGATTTTTTAGTGAGACATTATTATTTAATGGGCGGGTACAATATTAAACTTGCAGATCCGTTGTTTGAATTGTGGCCGTCGTTTTTAGTGAAGACAGATTTAGCATCTGTGGAGTTTGATATAAATGCGAATATAGTTTATAACGACAAATTTTGGGGCGGTCTTTCATATCGTCACCAGGATGCGGTGGCCCTGCTTCTTGGGATGGAACTGTTTAATGGAATGCGAATCGGGTATTCGTTTGATTTTACCACATCGGCAATGAGTCGTAGTGGTTTTGGTTCGCACGAAGTATTTGTAAGTTATTCTCTTGATTTAGAGAGAAATCGTAACCAAAAGTATAAGAGTATTAGATTTTTGTAAAATATGTTTAGTGTAAATAAGAAAAGGAACGGTATTTAATATTTTATTATTTCATTGTTTCTACTTATTTTTAACGACTAATCAGAGCTCGTAAAGTATAAAAGACACATTATGAAAAAACTACTTTCTATTGCAACCTTATTCTTGATTGCACTTAGTTTTGCCGGCTGCTTTGGTGGTGGCGGGAGAGGAAACGGAGAGCTGACAGGAGTAGAAAGAAGGCAGCGATTTAAAGAAACCCAACCCCTGGGAATGGTATACGTTCGCAGAGGAAGTTTCAATATCGGGCCTAGCGATGAGGACGCAAGTAGGGCAGGTGTACCAACAAAGACGGTATCGCAAGAACCATTTTGGATGGACGACACCGAAATAACCAATAACGAATATCGTCAGTTTGTAGAATGGGTAAAGGAATCGATGGCTCGTCGAATGTTAGGCGACCAGTATCCTGAATTTATGATTACCGAAGACAGAAAAGGGAATATTATCGATCCTCCACAGATCAACTGGAATGAAAAGATTGACTGGGAAGACCCTGATATGCAAATGGCAATGGAAGATCTTTACTTGCCTGAAAACGAGCGTTTCTTTGGCAAAAAGGAAATAGATACCCGTAAACTGATTTACGAATATTGGTGGGTTGACCTGGATCAGGCAGCCAAAAGAAGTAACAGTTATAACTACGAAACACAACGTTACGAAGGTAATGTTTACAACGAGGAAGGCGATCTTGTTCCAATCGAGAACCGTTCTTCGTTTATGATGCAGGATCAGGTGCATGTTTATCCTGATACACTTTGCTGGATCAGAGACTTTACCTATTCGTACAACGAGCCGTTGGCAACACGCTATTTCTGGCATCCGGGATTTGATGAATATCCTGTTGTAGGTGTTACCTGGAAGCAGGTAAATGCATTCTGTAACTGGCGTACTAAAATTCAGACGGATTACTTGTCGGAAAAAGGGGAACCAACATTGATGGCTTACCGTTTACCAACCGAAGTAGAGTGGGAATATGCTGCCCGTGGTGGTAAAGACTTCTCGATGTATCCTTGGGGAGGTTATTATACCCGCGACGAAAAAGGGGTATTCCTGGCCAACTTTAAGCCACTTCGCGGAAATTATGTTGAAGATGGCTCAATTGCAACAATAAAAGTAGGAAGTTACGATCCGAATGAGTACGGATTATACGATATGGCCGGTAACGTTGCAGAGTGGACAAGCACTGCGTATGACGAAGCCGGTTACAATTACTTTAGTGATTTAAACCCTACCTTTACATACAATGCCCGCAAGGATGATCCGGCTGTGATGAAGCGTAAAGTGATAAGAGGTGGTTCGTGGAAAGATATCTCGCAGTTTGTGCAGGTTTCTGCACGTAATTACGAATATCAGGATACGACTAAATCATACGTAGGTTTCCGATGCGTTCGCTCTACTTTTGGCGAAGAATTTTAGTATTTAAAACAAAACTTTATACCAAACGATATGAATCTGGGAGAACTATTTAAAACTAAGCGCTGGAAAACATTCATGGGGTATGTTTATGGATGGGGGGCAGCAGTCGTTATGGTTGGTGCCTTGTTCAAACTTGAACACTGGAAAGGCTCCAGCGAGTTATTAACCGTAGGTTTGCTTACAGAGGCATTTATATTTTTCCTCTCAGCATTTGAGCCTCCAATCAGTATTCCTGAATGGGATAAGGTATATCCGGAATTAAATGAAGACTACGAGCTTGAGGAAGTAAAAGAGTTGAGAACCAGCAACAAAAGTAATGGTTTGGAAACACTTTTTGGCAGCTCGGAGCTTACACCGGAACTGATGGACCGTGTTGGAAAAGGATTAGCAGAATTAAGTAATACTGCCAAGGGAATAAGCGACATATCTTCGGCTACACTTGCCACCGATATGTATGTTAAAAACCTGGGATCGGCTTCAGAATCGATGAACTCTTTTGCCCAAATTAACAACAAGGCAAACGAATCGATTAACAGTTCAGTGAGTACCTTAGTTGATTCCTATTCTGTTGCAGCAAGTCAGCTTACTCAAACCGGAAAAAATCTTTCTGCCGTTTATCAAAAATCATCAGAGATTATATCGGGTGAATTGGAGAATATTGGAAGTAGTTCAAAACAATATTCAGGGAACTTGGAAAGACTGAATAAAAATTTAGATAGCCTGAACAGCAATTTCGAAAACCAACTTAAAGATACTCAGGATCAATTCAAAGCCAATCAGAGGTTTAACCAGGATCTAGCTGAAATGAACAGCATCCTGACCTCTTCGGTTGATGAATTGAAAAAGTATAAAGAAAATGCTGAATCACTCAACAAAAATCTTGAAGCCTTAAATACCATTTACGGCAACATGTTGGGTGCAATGAGCTATAAAAAATAAAGTCCTAGCGTATGGGTGCAAAGTATTGTCCGGAAACACCGAGGCAAAAAATGATAAATCTGATGTACATTGTACTTACCGCAATGTTAGCTCTTAACGTTGCGGCTGAGGTACTTGAAGCGTTTCGTGTGGTAGACAGTAGTTTACTGCAAACGCTCGAGGCAGTGGACATGCAGAATGCGCAGATCTATTCTTCGTTTGATCAAGCTTATATCGAAAATCCAACCAAAGTTCAGGAATGGAAAGATAAAGCTGATCAGCTAAAAAGTAGATCGGAAGAAATGATAAACTACGTTGCGGCATTAAAAGACGAAGTTGTTGCTTACTCCGGCGAGAAGCCGGTAAATGAAGATAACCCGATGTATGAAGAAGGTTATTATCATACAAAAGTAGACGGATCGGTTGTTGAAGTTGCCAAGAAAGATGACATGAATGGCCCGTCGGAATTACTGATCACCCAGAAAAGAGCAAACGATCTTAAAAACGCCATTATCGAATATCGTGAGTTTCTTTCTTCATTGGTGAACGAGGATGACAGCGAACTTCGCGAGTTGATTATGAGCGAGCTTAAAACTTCAGACCCCGAGAAAGGTTCGAAAGGAGAAGGCAACTACAAAACATGGGAATCGGAGCACTTTGAAGATAAGCCTTTAATTGCGGTAATGACCTTGCTGTCTAAAATTCAGATCGACGCGAAAAACTCTGAAGCATCGGTAGCAAAATATTTGTATGCTGAAATTGATGAAGGCTCATTTAAGTTTAACCGTTTGAAAGCCCGCGTTATTGCCAATTCGAATGTAGTTCTGATGGGCGACGAATATAAAGCTGAAGTTTTCCTTGCCGCAGAAGATACTACACAGCAACCAATTATCATGATAAATGGTAAAGAGGTTGAAGTTAAAGATGGCAAGGCAACCTATATCGGGAATACCAGCCAGGCAGGTAAATTTACCTGGGACGGTTTAATTAGATACAAAATGCCGGGAGGAAATTATAAAAATTATCCTTTTGAGCAGGAATATCAGGTGTCAGAGCCAACAGTAACAATGTCGGCCACCAAAATGAACGTGTTTTACAAAGGTCTGGATAACCCGTTTGATGTGGGTGGAGGAGCCATCCCGAATGAAGATCTTGAAGTTCAAATGACCAACGGAAAGGTTACCAAACGAGGTGATACATATATAGTAGTACCAACTGACCTTGATGAAATGGGGCGTAATACTAAAGTAAGTGTTTACGCAACAATTAACGGAAGCCGACGTTTGATAGGTACTACCGATTGGCGCGTGAAACGTGTTCCCGATCCCGTAGCACAAATTAATGGACAGTCGGGTGGCGATATTCGTAAAGAAGTTTTACAGATTCAGGATGGCGTTTTGGCGGTGCTTGAAGATTTCGATTTTGAATTTGGTTACAAAGTTACTCAGTTTACAATGGAAACCACAAGCGGTGGGTACACCAATCGTTATCCTGCCAATTCGAATCGTTTTACAGCAGAACAAAAAAATGCGCTGAAGAATGTAAATGTAAATAGTATAGTTTATATAGGAGATATTAAGGCTTTAGGAGATGATGGAACTACAAGGGATCTCGACCCAATATCATTCAAAATAAAATAGGTAGTTATGAAGAAGATAGTTGTTTATATAGGAATAGTTGTTTTTGCGCTAGGCATTATGCATAAAGGTGCTGATGCCCAAATTGTAAACGGAGCCTATAAGCAAAACGATATTTACGAGAAAAAACCAATGCCGTTGGTTCCGGTTCGCGAGGCAGATGTTTTCTGGCAGAAGACACTTTGGCGTGTTATCGATTTGCGTGAAAAAATGAATATTCCGCTGTATTATCCAACAATACCCATTGCCGATCGTACAAACCTGATCTCGTTATTGCTTAAGGGTATCGAAAGTGGTCAGATTACTCCGTATGACGCGCAGGCCGATGATGATTTTAAAATTCCGATGAGCTTTGCACAGGTTAAAGCAAGATTTGGTGCGGAAGCTAGAACCGAGGAGAAAATTGACTTTGATACAGGTGAACGGACACAAGTTCAGGTTCAGGGCGAAATTCGCCCAACCGAGATCAAGCAGTACATGGTTAAAGAACAGTGGTATTTTGATAAACAAACATCTACCTTAAACGTACGTATTCTTGGTATTTGCCCAATTCGCGAATATATGCGCGAAGGCGATACTTCAGGACAGCCACAGCGGCAAAAAATATTCTGGATTTATTATCCTGAAGCGCGCCCATTGCTGGCTACCAACGTGGTTCAAAATCCATACAACGAAGCACGTCAGCAATCTTTCGACGACCTGTTCGTAAAACGTATGTTTAACAGTTATATCGTGCAGGAGTCGAATATTTACAACAACCGCGAAATCAGTTCCTACCTGGTAGGAAAAGATGCGATGTTGGAATCAAAACGAATTGAAGACGAGATTTTTAATTACGAACAAGATCTTTGGGAATATTAATGCGCTAACCAGCATAAAAAAAGCCTTATGTTGTCATAAGGCTTTTTTTTGAAACAATTTTAAAATCAATAAGGCGTTTAGAAATGTAGCATCGAATATCGATTGATGAGAAAAACCATAACATACTTGTTCATACTGGCGCTTTTTCTTGCCTCGTGCAGGAACGAAAGCAACAAATACCTTAAATTAGGTAAAGGAACAAGTGAAAAATGGTTTGAGCCAACACCTCACGGAATGGTTTATGTGCCAAGAGGTGCCTACAACCTTGGGCCAAACGATGATCAGCTATATGCCGTAACACAAAGCCGAACGGTATCAACAGAAGCTTTTTGGATCGACGATACCGAAATTACAAATGATGAATACCGGCAGTTTGTATATTGGGTACGCGATAAAAAAGCACGCGAACTTCTTGGACAAACCTATACCGATTTCCTGATAACAGAAGATAAATACGGTGCCCCGCTGGAAGAGCCGGAAATAAACTGGGAAGAGCGAATTGAATGGGACGATCCGGAGTATCAAATGGCCATGGATGAATTGTATCTCCCGGAATACGAACGTTTTAATTACAAGAAGGAAATTGATACCCGTAAACTGGTATACGAATATTATTGGATTGACTATAAACAAGCCGCAAAACGTAGCAATGCCTATAATTACGAAACGCAACGTTATGAAGGTTCTGTTGTAAATTCAGATGGCGAGGTAGTTCCCATTCAAAACCGTAGTTCATTTTTGATGCACGAATCCGTGCCGGTTTATCCCGACACGCTGTGTTGGATCAGAGATTTTGCTTACACTTACAATGAGCCTTTTACAATCAAATATTTTTCACACATTGGATTTGATGATTATCCGGTTGTTGGAGTAACATGGGATCAGGCGCGGGCTTTCTGTAACTGGCGTAATAAATTGCAGGATTTTGCCTTTACCCGTTCTGATGAAGCGCCGGCACACGAATACCGCCTGCCAACAGAAAGTGAGTGGGAGATTGCAGCGCGTGGTGGTATGCACAACACCATGTACCCGTGGGGGAGTTATTATACACGAAGTGTTAGTGGGTGTTTTGTAGCCAATTTTAAGCCCTTGCGCGGAAATTATGTTGCCGATAGTCCAACTACCACAACAGCCATGAAAGTGGGTTTATTCGATCCTAATCCTTACGGCGTTTACGATATGGCCGGTAATGTTGCCGAGTGGACCTCTACCGCTTTTTTTGAAGCCGGCTACGATGCTATCGATGATTATAATCCGGAAATTCAGTACAATGCACGTCCCGATGACCCGGCCGTAATGAAACGAAAGGTTGTTCGGGGAGGATCGTGGAAAGACATTGCCTATTTCATACAGTCGGGTACGCGTACTTTTGAGTATCAGGACACCGCAAAATCATATGTCGGATTCCGATGCGTAAGAACCTCTTTCCGCGATGATTTGGGCGGCCGTCGCAGTATCCAGGAATAAACTTACTTCTCAGGTATTTCTCTAATTCTCTTTTCAGAACATCAAACTCAATCCGCCGAATACGGTAATTTCAGGCATGGTATAATTGCGGTTTACCGCATAATCCGTACTCAACAGATTTTCTCCGCTAACATATAGTTTTACATTTTTTGTAAGGTTGTAGCTTGCCTTTACATTCACCAATGTGTAGCTTTCCTGGTTGGTAACCGGCGTTGGGTCGTTATCCAAACCCGACACATGTTGTATATTGGCTACCAGCAGCAGTTTCTTTATGCGGTATGATGCATTTAGGAACAGGTGATGTTCCGGCGTAGCATAAACCGGATTTTTCATGTTGGTATAACTGTATGTTGCATTCAATGTCAGTGCTTTTGTTGGTGTTGCATCCAGCGAGAATTCGATTCCTTTATTCGAAACCTCTCCGGTATTCTGATAACCGTTTGGCTGACCTGTATTAACAATCAGGTTATCGCCTTTAATCAAAAAGGCGGTAAGTTCAGTTCGCATCGTACCATTGAAAAAGGTTTGCATTACGCTTGTTTCGTAATTCCAGATCGATTCCGGGTCGAGATTGGGATTGGGGCCCCACATAAACAGTTCGCGCATTGTAGGGCTTCTAAAGCCTTTTGAAATGGTTCCTTTCCATGTGGTAGAAGGCGAGAATGAATGGGCAAACCCAAGCGATGGAATCCATACCGAACCATATTCGCTGTGGTTATGGTAACGAAGACCAGCGTTGATGATCAGTTTTTCGCCAATGTTTTGTTGTGAAAACAGGTAGGCACCAAGTTCGGTAATGGTAGTGTCAGCAAAGGTCAGACCCTTTCCACCCATCGCAAAAGTATTTCCAGCATCCCCCCCATAATTCATCAAGTCAATTCCGGCGGTAAGCTTGTTTCCCTCAAAAAACTGAAAGGTTTCGTACAGATTTAATCCGTAGTTATGGTCGTTGGAATGAAAACCATCAGTGACTTCGTGTTCCCCAAAATTGTAGAAAAGCTTCAGTGCTCCTGATGCTTTTTCAAAGTTATTTCGCAACGAAAACGATCCGTAACCACGCAAAATATCTATTGTTTCTCCCGCCGAAGCATTCAGGGTGTCAGGACCGGGATCAGATGCATCAAAAGCTGCCACACTAAAATCCGCAGCAGCATCAAAATGCTCGCTGATCTGGTAACCCAGCTTCAGGTATCCGTTGGTTATTTTGAAATCAGAATTGGGGCGGTGGCCATCAGTCTGGTCATGATTTCCTGAAATAAATACGCTAAACTTATCCTTTTTGAAACCCACTGATCCCATGTATTTCTGCGTGTTGTACGATCCGTACGAAATGCGGGCATTGCCATTAACACCTTCGGTATCCTGTTTTTTTGTGATAATGTTGATTACACCTCCCATAGCATTCGATCCGTACAGAATCGACGCAGGTCCACGAATTACCTCCACGCGTTCAACATCCGAGGCTACGTATGAATCGGGAAGAGGATGCCCCATAATCCCCATAAACTGCGGGTGCCCGTCGATGAGCATTAAAACGCCGGTGGTTGGACTGCCGCCAATTCCGCGAATTGAAATCTGCCCTGCTGATCCGGCTGCAACACCAAAACCGGTAACTCCACGCTCGGTAACAAACAAACCCGGCACCCGGCCATTTAAAATAGGCAGTAGTGCCGACTCATCACTTTCCTCAATTTGCGTGCGGTTAACAACTGAAACCGCCATTGGAACATTGTTGCGGTTTACCTGTACCTGCGTTCCGGTAACCACCACTTCGTTAATTGTTATGGTGTCGTTGGTTTCAAAGCGCATTTGTGCACTGGCAATTCCTTGAACGAAGAGAATGATGAAAAAACTGAAGATAAATATTCGCATTATTTAAGTTTATTGTGTTACGTATTAATTTAATCGTGTTACTATTTGGCCAAAAAAAATTATTCGGCTTTACTCATTACCAATTTTCCGTGCTGTATCCCTTTCAGGCTGATGAGTTGCTCTGAAATTTCTGTTAGTTTTCGCGAAGGGCCTTTAACAGCAATAATTTCCATGTAATTCATCTCGTTTAAATAAAAGCCCTGCGACGAAAGAATAAACTCCTTGTGTTCGTATTGAATCTCGGCCGATTTCTTTAGTATATCCTTTTTCTCGTGATTGAAAACAATGATAACTGCACCGGCCACAATGTTATCACATTTCCACTTTTCCTCCACTAAATTCTTTTCGATTAGGTGACGGATAGCGCGCGAACGGTTGGCAAAAGCATTGTCCTCAACATACTTGTCGAGAGCTTCAAGGAGTTCTTCATCCAACGAAACGCCAAACCTGGAAACGGCCATGGTAATACTAATTTCAATATTCGTAACACGAATGTATGAAAATAGAATGAATCTGCGGTAGTAAAATCCGGATTGTTCAAAATGCTTTATCTTTAAACCAAATAAATTGATAGGGTATGACAACGATAAAAACCATTTACCTGGGCGAATTACGCACCGAAAATGAGCACCTGCAATCGGGTAACAAAGTGATAACTGATGCGCCGACTGATAATCGTGGAAAAGGAGAATATTTCTCGCCAACCGACCTGCTGGCAACGGCTTTGGGAAGTTGTATAATGACCATTATGGGAATAAAAGCCCGCGATAACGGAATTTATATTGAGGGAACTCAGGTTGATGTAACGAAAATAATGGCTTCCGATCCGCGACGTGTAGCCGAGGTGGTTGTGGAGTTTACTTTTCCGGCAAAAAACTATACCGACGAAGAAAAGCAGCTGGTTGAAAGTGTCGCCGGCGTTAGTCCGGTTCCCTTAAGTTTGCATCCTGATCTGGTTCAAACCATCAAGTTCAACTGGTAGCTTCAGTGTTTGATAAAACGGCCTTGAAAAGTTCTGTCAGCCAGTTCGGCTTTTAGCAGATATATTCCGGGAACGAGGACGGTGATATTTATTTTATTCGGATTTATGGTGAAATGTTTTACTTCCGCACCATTCATATCAAAAATACGGATGCCAGTGATTTCCATCGACGAAGAAAATCGTAAGCTGATTTCAGTGGTAGCCGGATTGGGGAAGATTTCTATGGTTTGGGTATTGGTTTCTGCCGGAATACCAACAATCTCCTGAGTTTCCGATATTAGCCAGAGATCAGGATCAATCACCATTTCAGCAACATGGAACTCGGTGTCGACGATAAATTGTTGTTGGTTGCTGGTGTGATTCAGTCTTACATCGAGCGAATCGGTGCGACCGGCAGTGTATAAACGCACCGGTACCGGCATTTCGAAAAAATCTACCGATTGATGCGTTGTAGTTTGACTCAGCGTTATCAAGGTTTTTCCTCCGTCACCCGGTTTAAAACTGGCGGAATAAACCGGATAACCTTCGCCATAGTGCCAGTCGTTAAAAAACTCAGTCAGGCTGGTATCGGCAACTTGTTCAAAGTGTTGTATTACGTCCTCTGAATGCGCAAAACCATTGGCAACTGCCGGATCGTTGAAATAGTTTTTCAGACCCTGAAAAAAGGTATCATCACCAATTACCCAACGCAGCATGTGTAGTAAATAACCTCCTTTTGCATACGATAAGCGACTGCTAAAAATGCGTGCCACTGATGTGGTATCGGCAACATAAACTGAGCCATCGGGCTGCTGTTTTACCTGGTCGGAATACACTTGTTTCCACACCGGCCACCAATCGGTTTCAATATTTTCGTACGAAAGTCCGGTTAAGTAGGTAGCAAATCCTTCGTTTAGCCATATATCCTGCCACGAGCCCGGCGTTATGTAATCGCCAAACCACTGATGGGCCAGCTCGTGTGCAATTAATCCGAAGCCAAAATTCCCCATAAAACTCATGGTTTGATGCTCCATTCCGCCGCCCCAGCCAAACTGTGCGTGGCCATATTTTTCGGCCGCAAAAGGATAATCTCCAACAAGGTTTTGGTACAATTGCATAATTTCGGCAGTTACCGGAGTTTTACTTTTGGCATCTTCAAGATCCTCAGGGTAAACATAATTCAGTATTTCAATGGAGTCGCCATTTTCCGTTTCCAGGTAATCTGAATAGCGTTCATAATCAGTTACGGCAATCGCAACCAAATATGTTGCAATCGGAAAACGATGTTCCCAGTGCATGGTTCTGGTGGTGTCGCTCAATTGCTCGGAAACCAATATGCCGTTACTTGCTGTTTTATACTTTACTGGTGTGGTAACAATCACATCAATCGAGTCGATTTTATCGGCCAGCGACTGCTTGCAAGGCCACCATTCCAAAGCACCGTAAGGTTCCGAAAGAGTCCATAAAACCGGTGTAAATTCACTGCCGTGAAAACTGGTTTCAAAAGAACCGAAGCCTGATGTTGTGGGAACTCCTTGGTAAAAAACCGAAACAGAATCAAGCTGATCGGGCAAAAGAGATTCAGGCAGATCAACTTCAAGTTTATTATTCTGATGGGTGAACGTGACGGTTTTATTTCTGATTAGAACCGAATCGACAGTTAAGGAATCTGAAAGATCAAATTCAATCGTGTTCAGTAAGCCCGTTTGGCTCTTAAAGTGGGTGGTAACTTCCCCGGAAATGTAACGAACCGCCGGATCGACCTGCCATTCCATCCGCTGATAGATAAAGTCGGTAAGGCTGTTATTCTGGCTCTCGATAAAATTCGATTTTAGCACAAAATTCCGGCTTTCTTCCAATGCTAATTTGTCTGAGATGAACAGTTCATTTTCCTGGGCCATAACATTGACGGAAATGTAAAGAAAGAGAAGGATGTGGACGAATCGTATCATTGCTTAAAGATACAATTCCGAATGAAGATTTAAAGCAAAAAAAAGCGAACCATAATGGTCCGCTTTTGATTTTATAAGGATATACTTTTTATTTTTCAAGCTCTTTCCAGGCCAGGGCGCTGGCTCCAACAATAGCTGCATCACCAGGCTTCAATTCCGATGGAAGAATCTTGATTTTATCTTTAAAGATAGGAAGCAAGTGTTTTTCCATGTGCTTTTTAGTTGGTTTAAAAATGTAATCACCGGCAGCAGTTGGTCCGCCAAACAGGAATACTGCTTCAGGGCTTAGGTGGTGAACGGTGTCAGCCAAACCTTGTCCTAACCATGCACCTGTTTTTTCAAATACTTCCAAAGCAATTTTGTCGCCTTTTTCAGCAGCGTCGTAAATCATTTTCGAGTCCAGCTCGTTAAACGATTTATCGGCCAGAATACTGTCGGTTGCGTTGTACTGAACCATCAATTCAAAAGCAGTACGTTTCATCCCTGGAGCCGAGCAATAAGCCTCTAAGTGGCCCAGCGCTGTACATCCGCACAAACGTCCGCCAGGAATAAGTGTGGTGTGACCACATTCTCCGGCAAAACCATCATTTCCGTATACCAGGTCGCCATTTACAACAATACCACTACCAACACCGGTACCAAGGGTGAACATTACAAAGTTTTTCATGTCTTTGGCACCACCGTAAATCATTTCGCCAATGGCTGCTGCATTTGCATCGTTTGTAAGTGCAAGTGCTTCCATTTCAGGGAAGTGTGCACGAAGTAATTCAACTAAACGAACCACTCCTTTAAACGATAAGTTTGGAGCATATTCAATTGTTCCGCTGTAGTAATTACCATTTGGAGCGCCAATTCCTATTCCAACTACTTCTAAATTCTCATTCAATAACTTTACTGATTTGATCAGTTCTTTAATGGCTGCTGCCAAATCTGAGATGTATTGGTCGATATCGCCATGCGATGGTGTAGAAATATTGTCTTTAACCATCACGTGTCCTTCCGCGTCAACTACGCCAATGGCAGTATTTGTTCCGCCAATATCAACTCCAATTGCTACTTTTTTCATTTTTTATTAAGCTTATTAATTTAGATTTTATCTGCATTTTCTGTGTGTTAGCAAAATTAAAAATATTATGCAATTGGAAGGGAGCCGGACATCGGTTTATGGCTATTTATTTTGAATTCAATTAAGCTTTAACGTTTTTTAAGATGAATCTGAATTTCAGAACGCCAATCAACGATGAATTTTAATCTTACCTTTGTTTCTTAATAATTATGAAAACAATTGGTAAAGCAATTCTGAAGTTTTTGGGGTGGATACTTTTAATTCCGATTTATATTTACAAATACGGAATATCGCCACTTACTCCGGCATCGTGCCGGCACGTTCCCACATGTTCGGAGTATGCAGTAAAAGCCATAAAAATCCATGGTCCGTTTAAAGGATTTGTGCTTACTGTCAGGCGACTTTCAAAATGCCACCCATGGGGAACGCATGGTTACGATCCCGTTCCGCCAAAAGAATAGCGGGTTAAAAAGCATTTAGCTGAGTTCAATTTATTTATTCCATAACATAAAACTAAATTTGTGGAACATTGTTAAAATGAGACACTAAAAAATACATTGATGAAGAGAATAATCCTTTTATTGGTTGTGGCTACTTTGTTTGCATCGTGCGGGAACCAAAAGAAATCAGATAAAAGTACCGCGGCCGACGTTGTTACTGTGAGTATTTTACCACAAAAAACGTTTGTAGAGAAAATTGCGGGCGATGATTTTGAAATAAACCTGCTTATACCGCCCGGATCGAGCCCGGCAGCCTATACACTTTTGCCTTCTCAGTTGAAAGATATTTCGCGTTCGGCTGTTTGGTTTCGGATTGGTTACATTGGTTTCGAACATTCGTGGGCCGATAAAATTAAGCAGGCCAATACCAAAATGAAGGTGGTAAATATTTCGGAAGGACTGGATTTGATTGCCGACAAAATGGAGCAACACGGCGACCATGTGCATATTGATGGTGTTGATCCGCACGTGTGGCTGTCGCCGGTTATGGTAAAACAAATGGCAAAAGTTATTCTCGATGAACTTTCGGCGTTAAAACCCGAAAAGGCAGGTGATTACAATGCCAACTACATGCGTTTTGTGAAAGAATGTGATCAGCTTCATATCGATCTTAAAAATCAGTTGAAAGATTACGCCGGACGAAAATTTATCGTTTTTCACCCGAGCCTTTCGTACTATGCCCGCGAATATGGATTAGAGCAGTACTCGCTTGAAACCGGCGGAAAAGAGCCAACGCCTCAACACTTGCGCGAAGTTGTTGACATTGCCAAGTCAGAAGGCATAAAAGTTATTTATATTCAAAGTGAGTTTGACCGGGAACATGCCCGCGTTTTTGCCGATGAAATTGGAGGTAAAATCATTCAGGTAGCACCGCTTAAACCTGAGTGGGAAGAAAACCTGAGAACTATGACTCAAATTCTGATCGATAATTTTTAATGGATCCGTTAATTAAAATAGAAAATCTGACGGTGGCCTACGATAAGGTGCCGGTGCTGGAAAATGTCGATCTCGAAATTCGGGAGAACGATTTTCTGGGTGTAATCGGCCCTAACGGTGGAGGCAAAACTACCTTGTTAAAAGCCATTTTGGGGTTAAAGAGACCGGAATCGGGGAAAATTCATTTCTCGAAAGAAATGAGCGGCCGGAAAAAACCAATTGGCTACTTGCCACAGGTACGAGATATCGACCGGAAATTCCCGATCACTGTTTTTGATGTGGTACTTTCGGGTGGTATTATGCAAAATCGCCAAAATGCCAAGAGTATTGCAAAAGATAAAGCGGAAGCATTGCTGGAAGAAATGGGTGTTGCCGGTATTCGGAACAAAGCCATTGGCGAATTGTCGGGCGGGCAAATGCAACGTGTGTTTTTATGCCGTGCTTTGTTAAGCGATCCTAAATTGCTCATCCTTGACGAGCCGGATACTTTTGTGGATAACCGTTTTGAAGGCGAACTTTACGAAAAGTTGGAGAAGTTAAATGAAGAGCTTGCCATACTTTTGGTTTCGCACGATGTGGGTACCATAACGAGCTGCGTAAAATCTATTGCCTGTGTAAATAAGTACCTGCATTATCATCCGAGTAACGTAATTTCGCAAGAGCAGCTGGCCAATTATAATTGCCCGATTCAAATCATCTCGCATGGCGAAATTCCGCATACCGTTTTAAAGCACCATCATCATTAATATGAACGCGATAATAGAATTATTTTCATACGATTTTTTTCAGAAAGCCTTTTTGGCTGCTGTGTTTGCCAGTATCTCGTGCGGAATTATTGGGGCTTACATCGTTTCGCGGCGCATTGTGTTTATAAGTGGCGGAATAACACACGCTTCGTTTGGCGGAATCGGCTTGGCATTTTTCCTCGGCTTTAATCCCTTGCTGGGTGCCGTGCTTTTTGCTGTTTTATCGGCTTTGGGCATTCAGTTTTTTACCAAAGTAGCCGAAATAAGGGAAGATTCTTCCATTGCCATTTGGTGGTCGCTGGGAATGGCGCTGGGAATTATTTTTGTTTTCCTTACACCCGGATATACACCAAACCTGATGAGCTACCTGTTCGGGAATATTCTTACGGTAACTACTTCCGAGCTTTGGTGGATGTTTATGCTGAACTCGGTAATTGTACTATTCTTTGCCGTATTTCTGCGTAAAATCCTTTACATCGCTTTCGACGAAGAGTTTGCACGCACAGCAGGTTTACCGGTGGCTTTGTTTAATTACCTCATTATGGTGCTCATTGCACTAACCGTTGTGTTGAATATCAGGGTAGTGGGTATCATTCTTATTTTGTCGTTGCTGACCATACCGCAGGCAACAGCCAATTTATTCACCAACGATTTTAAACGCCTGCTGGTGTATTCGTCGTTATTTGCTTTTGTGGGTACAATCGCCGGTTTGTTTATTTCCTATTTTCTGAATATTCCTTCGGGAGCCGCTATCATTTTTACGCTGGTTATTATTTTCGGAATACTTCGTTTGGTTAAAACGTTTGTGTAATGTTTGCGCCGAAAAAGGAGAAAATATACACCTGTTCAAACTGTAATTTTCAGTTCTCGAATCTTGATGTTCCGCGCTCGTGCAGTAATTGTTTTGCCTGCATCGGATGCGAAATTTATATTTGCCCGCAGTGCGAACAGGAGGTGGTTATTAAGCCCGTCAGAAAAAGATCTGCAAGTGAGTAATTGAATTTTGGAAACTATCCACAGAAAAAATATAAAGCAACTGCCCGCTCTGAATCATCAGGCGGGCAGTTTTATTTTGTCGGGATCCGGTTGGTATTAAACTGATTCTTTAAAATACTTTACCGTACCTACTTTTAGTTCCATTGTGGCATCTTCGTCGCAAACAATAATGCCATTCGGGTGCATTTGCAACGCCGACAATGTCCACATGTGGTTAATTCCGTTTTCCACTACATTTTGCAGTGCGCGGGCTTTTTTGTAGCCGTTCACCAAAACCAATACTTCTTTCGAGTCGAGTACTGTTTGCACACCAACTGTTAAGGCTTGTTTTGGGACCTGTTTTAAATCGTTATCGAAGAAACGCGAGTTGGCCACAATCGTGTCGTAGTTCAAATCAACCAAACGCGTGCGCGACTGAATCGACGACCCCGGAATATTAAATGCTAGGTGACCATCGGCGCCCATTCCGCCCATAAACAATTCAATACCTCCGTACGATTCTATTTTGGCTTCGTAACGTTCGCATTCAGCATCTAAGTCCTTGGCGTTTCCGTCAAGAATATTGATGTTTTCTTTTGGAATATCGATGTGATTGAAAAAGTTTTCGAACATAAAACTGTGGTAGCTTTCCGGATGATCTTCGGCAATGCCCACGTATTCGTCCATGTTAAAAGTAACCACGTTTTTAAACGTTACTTTTCCTTGTTTGTACAAGTCGATCAGTGCTTTGTAGGTTCCCAGCGGTGTTGATCCGGTTGGTAAACCCAGTACAAATGGTTTTTCTGCCGATGGCTCAAAATCACAAATTCTTTCGGCAATATGGTTGGCAGCCCAAATGCTTAATCCATCGTAGTTATTATGAATTACTAACTTCATTATATTCTGGTTTTTAAAGTATATTTTCCGTTGCTTTTCCCAGTTTCTGGGCTTCTTCAAGGAATTGCTCAACTGTTAATTCGCGGTGGTAAATTACTCCGTGAGTAGCGCGTAACAGCGGCGATTCGTTTTGGTAAAAGAAGTTTTTACCCAACAGCAGTTGTATTTGTTTGTGCTGATCGAACCAAACACGTTGTGTCAGGTCGCTGAATTTTCCATCCAGCTGGTAACTCGGGAACGATGCATTTACCTGCGTAATGTAACATTCCGAGAATGATTTATCCAGTGTTGCCAGCGAGTTCAACGAAACCGGAACGATCACTTCAACATCCCACGGGTTGTATTTAAACCACACATTACGGTAACCAACAATTCTCAGCTTGCTCAGGTCTTCTTCCTTGCTCCAGTCTTCAACAGCTTTTGCAATAGCCATCAGTACTTTGTAGTGCGTATCGGGGCCGCTTCCCTGTGGATCCATTGCCAAACTAATAACTGTTGGCTTGTATTTGCGGAAGTCCTCCAGAATCGGAAGAATGTCTTTATCGTAGTTCGATTCGCCCGAGTAAAAGCCCAAACGCAGGTGGTGAACATTTTTCACCATAATGCCGTAGTGTGCCCAAACCAGTTCCTCTTCAAACTCGCGGATCATTCCTTTCAGCTTCTGAATTTTAGGAGGATTTTTTCCGCCATCGTAAGTATTTCTCAGACTGGAGAGTACCTCGAATATCGTTTCACGAAGTTCTTCTTCGTTTTTAATTCCCCAGATTAAAACCAGCGCACGTACTACACGGTGGCAAACTCCACGGCGTTTTTCTTCTTCATCCTGCGCTGCAATGTTGTCGAGGTAGTGGTAAATGTCTTTGTCCCACTTGTATTTGTGCCCGTCTTTAAAAAAGTCGGGGAAATTGATCATTTCAATTTTGCCCTGGTTGATCAGGTCTTTGGTATCAACCAGCACATTGTACAAAAAGGTATTTGTTACCGCTGTAAATCCCGAAGTTGCTACCGAAAAATGGAGCTCATTGCTTGCATCGCGTGACTGGCGGTTGGTTGATGGCATAATGCCAAGCATAATATCGTCGTGGTGCGGGCCGGTGTGATAATACACCTGGTTCACCTCTTTTTGCATTCCTTTTTGCAGTTTCTCCAAAATTGAATCGATAACCGACTGAACCGTGTTTTCATTCAGACCAGGAATCATACTACAGTATTTGTCGGCTTTCAGGTCTTCCAAATCCAATTTCGAGCCGAACTTGTTTATCTTTTTACAGAGTTCAATAACTGCGCGTTCAGTTTTTTGGTGGTTCCACAGTGTACCAGTATAGAAATACTCGATACTATCTTCCAGCGTCACCGCTGCGCCATCAGTAAGGTAAAAACGGGCATTTTTTAGTTTTTGCAGTGCTGTTGCCGGATACGTTACTGAAGGTTCTTTTTCCAACGACGCTTTGATGGTGTCGGCAATGGCTTCACCGGCGGCGTAAACAATTGCTTTGTTATCCGGATTAAAAGTAAGTGTACCCAAACCGATGGTAATAACCAGGCGGTTTTTCGATACTTCAATTCCACCCAAATCGGCAGCCGTTATGGCTTGCGTTTCAAAGTTTGTTTCGGTTAAACGTGTTGATGAAAAATGATCAGATCCGCGTGTATTGAATGCGATCAATCCATCGGGGCCAATACCACTGAGGAAGAAACCAATTCCACCTTTTTCTCGAATCTTATTTTCGTAAGCTGTACACCAGTTATCGATATTAAAAATCGATTCCTGTTGCAATTGCTCCTGGTGTGTTTTTGCTTCGCGGTAACGCAACGACAGATCGATTTTATAATCCGGGAAAATCTCGGAATAATGTTTGCCTTCTGCCAGTTTAATGTCTTCGGAATTAATGAGCAGGGCATTTACTTTTTTAAAGCCTAAACCTTCAATGTATTGTTTTTGTGCGTAGTTGTAAAGGCTGTTGTGTTGCTCCGGGTTAATGGGGAAAAACTCGCCCATTTGTACAAAAGAGAGTTCGCTCAGATCAGGCTTTTTTACATCGGCCAAACCATATTTCTCCAAAAAGTCTTTTCCTTTCTTGTTATTCCAGTTATCAAGCAAAAGATGGGTGAAATCCAGAAAATACTGCGCCGTTTTCCCGGTTGGTAAACAGGCTACACCCTTAGGGTTTTTACTTGCCCACTCTAAAAAGCTTAATGCCGAAAGCAGCCCCAGCTTTGGGAAACTTTCAGTGGTGATATACGGAATTCTGGTCGAAATTTTCTTTGACTTTGTTTCTTCGAAAAATGCTTCTTCAACCTTTGTAAAATTGACTGTCATATTTTATTTTTTTGATATTCTTTCCAGCGCATAAGCTGCTGCTCCCATCGTTCCGGCTTTGGTTCCCAGTTCCGAAAACTGAATTTGGGTTTCGTTGCTTATGTCGCGGTTACTAAATGTATGAATGGCCTGTTGTATGGGGGCCAGAATAAACTGACTTGCCACGGCAACTTGTCCACCAATAATGATCAACTCAGGATTAAAAATCTGAATCAGGTAAGCCATTCCTCGTCCCAGCCATTTTCCTACTTCCGAGAAAAGCGAAATGGCAAACTGGTCGCCGGAGTTGGCAGCCTGAATAACTGTTGAGATATCTATTTTGTTTAAATCGTCTTTTACCAATTCTTTTATCAGCGACGAATGGCCTTGCTCAATTCCTTCGCGGGCCTGGCGTGCAATGGCGTTGGCCGAAACAATGGTTTCCAAACAGCCCTGCTTTCCGCACACACAAAGTACACCGTTATCGGCCAGTGGCAGGTGACCAAATTCGCCCGAGTAACCTGATTTTCCGGTGTACAATTTTCCATTAATAATTATACCCAGTCCCAATCCCCAGTCGGCTTGCAGCATCAACACGTTCTTCTTGCCTTTTGCCAGTCCAAAATACTGTTCGGCAAAGGTGCGTAATTTGGCATCGTGGCTAATAAAAACCGGTATTCCGAATATATTCTGCAGTTTCGAAAAAAGGTCTTTTTCTTCCGGGAAATAGGTTTGGTTAATGCCTTCTTTTTGGTTGATCAAACCCGGTAATTCAAGTCCGGCCACCAGAATTTTTTCACGGTCAATGTTACTGTCCTGAATAACCTTTTCCAGCTCGGCATTTACCTGGTTAAAAATGTTAATGTCCGACGACATTTTTATGGGGAAATAATGCGGGCCGCTAACCTCCTGGTTACAGCTGTTGAAAATGGAAATAATTGTACGGGCCACATTTATGGTTATTCCAACTACATAAAAACCGTTTTCAACAAGCCCGTATATATTGGGGCGCCGTCCTCCACTTGAGTCGCCACGTCCTAATTCGGTTACCAGTTGGTCTTCAATAAGCTCGAGTAATAAGCTGTTTATTTTTGGTGTACTTAATTTTATTTGGCGGGCAAGGTCGGAATTTGAAAGTGGCCCGTTGAAATAGATTGAACGAAGAATCTGTTTTTTCTGGGCAATCTTTTTTTGTTCAACTGCCTGACTTTGATTTCCTGTGGTTTTAAATAGTTTTTCCATAACTGTTGGTGCAAAAATCAGAATATTTTAAATATGAAACAAGCTTCTTTTTAAAAAAATTAAAAAGAATGTGTTAATTCTCCTAAATTTAACCATTCATTTACAATTCATAAAAAATTAATATGATAATATTTTAATGTTAATTACTTTCGATGATATTTATAATCGGATACATTTACATAAAATCTTCCGGCATGATGAAAAAATTTGGGTTTATAATTGTATTGCTAGTTGTTGGCAGCGGGGTACTTTTTGCACAGGCACGACGAATAATTAACATTCCGAATATTAGTGGTTATCAAACACTAAAGTGCGATTTGCACATGCACACCGTATTTTCTGATGGTACTGTATGGCCAACCGTTCGTATTGAAGAAGCTTGGAACGAGGGGCTGGATGCCATTTCAATTACCGATCACATCGAATATCGACCGCATTCGATTGATGTGGTGGCCGATCACAACCGTTCGTACGATTTGGCAAAACCATTGGCCGATCAGTCAGAAATTTTACTGATTAAAGGAGCAGAGATTACGCGCAGTATGCCGCCGGGACACTTAAATGCATTGTTTATAAAAAATGCCAATTTACTGGAACTGGATGATGTGCAGGATGCTGTAAAAGAGGCACGCGACCAGGGTGCATTTCTTATGTGGAATCACCCGTGCTGGGATGCACAGCAACCCGATTCGGTATTGTGGTGGGACGAACATTCCTATTTTTTTGAGAATGATATGTTGCACGGAATTGAAGTTTATAACTGGGAGTTTTGCCCGGAAGCTCTGGCATGGGCGAACGAAAAAAAACTAACCATGCTGGGAAATTCCGATGTGCACGGGCCAATGGATGTTAACGACGGACACCGCCCGCTTACCCTTGTTTTTGCAAAAAGCCGTACTATTGGTGGAATTAAAGAAGCTTTGTTCGACGGACGAACTGCTGTTTATTTTGACAATACAATTGTCGGCCGTTCTGAATACCTGGAGCCGCTTTTTTTCGGGTCGTTACAATACGATACCAAGCCGATAAAACTTAGAAACAAAGAATCGAGAGTGGTAAAAATCTCCAATAATTCGGATTTAGATTACGAACTGGAGCTGGTTCAGCCCGGTGTGGGTTTCGATGCTCCGGAAACGATTACATTGAAAGCGCATCATGTTTCGGCACTGAGTTTAAGCGGCAATTCGGATGAAGTGGCAAATGCCAACAACCTGGATGTTTATTACCGGGTAAATAATATGCTTACCGGAGTTGATGATCCGCTTGTGGTAACATTCACTTTCCGAAACAATTAGCCAAATGCTTTGTTACGATGCTTTAGTTTTTCTATTTGAATATAATGTCAGCAAGAGCAAAAAAAGAAGCACCATTAGTAAAGCAGGTAATAACCAATAACGAAGAGATATCGCCCGGAGTGCATGTGATATCTTTTAAACGGAATTCGGATTTTTTGCCCGGGCAAGTGGTAAAAATCGGAGTCGACACCGATCACGCACCGCGTATTTACAGCATTTGCAGCGGCAACCAGGAGGATGAGATCCGAATCCTGTTCAACATTAAAGACGATGGTTTTTTAACCCCCAAGATGGCAGCCATGATTCCGGGAGATATTTTGTATGTGTCGGAACCCTATGGTAGTTTTTTGGGAACCGGCGAGCCGGCCTGGTGGATTGCCACCGGAACCGGAATTGCTCCTTTTTATGCCATGTACCGCTCGGGAATTTCTGAGAATAAAACACTTATTCACGGAGTGAGGCATTTAAACCAGTTTTATTTCGAAGATGAGCTGGAATGGTCGTTAGGAAAAAACTATGTTCGTTGCTGCTCGCAGGAACAATCGTGCGATGTTTTTCCCGGAAGAGTTACCAATTATCTGGAGGGACTGACCGATTTACCCGATGTAAAATTTTACCTCTGCGGAAAGGCGTTAATGGTTGTGGAAGTGCGCGATATGTTGATTGAAAGAGGTGTGGATTATGCCAATATAATTGCCGAAATTTATTTTTAATACCCCTTTTGAATCCGATTGTAATAATTTGTACTTTAGTGGTATTAATTGTTAGCACTTAATTTTATAAAACATAATCAAAATGAAACGTACCTTTTTATTAGCCGCCTTAATGCTTTTTGCATTAATAAGCACACAAGCACAATCACTCGACGAGGTATTGGATAGTTACTACAAAGCCAATGGTTTGGAGAAAATGGCCGATGTAAAAACATTCAATGTAAAAGCAAAAGTTAACGTAATGGGTATGGAAATGCCCATGGAAATAAAAGTAAAAAAACCCAATAAGTTCCGTGTCGATATGGAAATGATGGGACAAAAAACC
Source organism: Draconibacterium mangrovi (assembly GCF_010586825.1). GTDB lineage: Bacteria > Bacteroidota > Bacteroidia > Bacteroidales > Prolixibacteraceae > Draconibacterium > Draconibacterium mangrovi. Next base: position 53,828 of record NZ_JAAAGB010000012.1, read on the forward strand.
ACCAGCGCTTACGATGGTGAACATGGATGGATGATTAACCCGATGATGGGCGCCGGTGCTCAGGATCTGGAAGGCGACCAGTTAAAACAAGCAATGAGCCAGGCCGATATGGAAGGTGCACTGTACAACTACAAAGCAAAAGGGAGCGACATTGAAATGCTGGGCAAAGTTGATGTTGATGGCGCTGAAGCATACAAACTGAAACTTACCGATAAGGATGGAGTTGTTCAAACCTATTATATCAATGCCAACGATTATTTGGTTTCGAAAGTGGAATCGAGAGCAGAAGCTATGGGTCAAACCATGGATATTGTAACCAGAATGGTAGAATATAAAGATTTGAATGGTATTAAAATGGCCAACAAAATTGAGATTGAAATGCCAATGGGTAAACAGTCGGTTGTAATGGAAGAAATAAAATTGGATGAGCCTATTGACGATGCTCTATTCGAAAAACCTGCAAATTAAGATTTTCCACAAATAAAATATTGAAGGGCGGTTTTCCGCCCTTTTTTATGTCTAATAATTCCCCCTGGCTTTGCCATGGGGTTTCGCTTTTTCTCCCTCATTGAGGGGAGATGTCATTCTTCAGCTGACGGATGACAGAGGGGTGAAATAAAGAAAATTTGGTTGCAGCCATTTTGCTGAAATGATGTTGGCGTGATGCCACCTGGCTCTGGTACAGGGATAGTCAACTTCAAGAACTTTCTTTATTACACAATTTTTAAGATTAGAAACATAATTTAAGAATCGGCTTCAACTCTTTTGGTTTGTTAACTATTGGGGCAAACAGGTTTAACTTCTTTTAGCTGTATTAGGGCAATAATTCAATCATCTTTGCTCAAAATCTTAAATTATAAACTATGAAAATAAAGTTTCTCTTAACTGCTGTGGTAATTCTTTGTGTTGCCACGCTTACAAACGCACAAAATCCTCTGAAAATCGGTCATGTAAATATCCAGGAGCTGGTGCAAAAACACCCAATGCTTGATAGTCTTCAAACGGTTATAGAAAAGGAATCAAAAGACATGCAGGAGATTTACGAGGAAATGATTGCAGAGCATGAGGCTGCAATAGAAAAGTTTGAAGCCGAAAGCGCTACCTATTCTGATTTTGTAAAACAAACGCGGCAAAACGAAATTTTGGAGCAATCGCAAAAAATACAGACCTACAACCAAACCGCACAGCAACAGTTGCAAAACCGCAACATGGAGCTTATTCAGCCTATTTACAAACAAATTAACCAGGAAATCAGCAACATTGCCGGGGCACAAAACTTTACCTATGTACTCGATGTTAGTGCCGGAAACGTGGCTTATATCTCGCCCGAAAGCGAGGATTTAACACCTTTGGTTTTGAAGGCGATAAGAGGAGAGTAAAGTATCAGATTTTTGCACAAAAATACTTTTGGAAAGTATGTGTGAAGGATGAAGTGCTGCAAATGTTAAAAACCTCAATTGCTTAGCGAAATAAAATGCTCTTTATTAACTTGCTATAACAAAATTAAAGTTATGAAGACAATCGTTATTTTGATGTTCTTTTGTTGTTTGGGTTTTTCTTCATTCAGTCAAAATGAGTACGCCATAAAACCGCTTCCGCGTATTGAATTTGATGATTTTCAGAAACAGCAGCAACCTGATTATTTAACAATTTCACCCCAATTAAAATTGGAGGACAAATTACCTCAATCGTTGTTTGATGATAACACAGAAAACCCGATCGATAATTCCTATTTGAAATCAAAAACAGACCTATTTATGGCTTTGGGTGATAATATGCCGGTTGTAAAACCTTCGGGAAATTACTGGAATATGCCGGTTGCGGTGCCTGATTCCAGCAAGGTATATTTTATACAAGAAAAACGTATTGAAGGTGATCCCCGAAAATAGTGATGCCCTCACTCTTAGTGAGAGCATCATCATGTTTCATTATTTTTCTCAATGTGCTTTGCGAAACCTTCGCGTCTTTGCGTGAACTTCGTTTTAGATGGAATTCTCCTTAATAAAATCAATGAGTTCTTGCTGGTAAGCAAAAGCCATTCCTACAACTGTATCGGCAGCACCGTAATAAACGGCAATTTTTTCACCGTCGCTAAGTGCGGCGCAAGGGAACACAACATTCGGAACATCGCCGGCCAGTTCGTAAGGCGCTGCAGGAGCCAGCAAATAAGGCTGTGTGCGGTACAGCACTTTTGATGGATCTTCCAGATCGAGAATGGCAGCTCCCATTGAGTAACGAAATCCGTTACAGGTGTTGATTACACCATGGTAGAATTCCAGCCAGCCTTCTTCCGTTTTAATCGGAACCGATCCGGCGCCAATTTTTGTACACTGCCAGGCACTCAGCTCAAACGGAGTAACTTTCATTACACATCGGTGTTCGCCCCAGTATTTCATATCCGGGCTATAGCTAATGTAGATATCACCAAAAGGTGTATGACCATTATCGCTTGGGCGACTTAACATGGCATACTTTCCATTAATTTTTTCAGGGAAAAGCACACCATTCCGGTTAAAAGGTAAAAAGGCGTTTTCGCACTGGTGAAAGGTTTTGAAATCAAAAGTATAGGCAATTCCGATTGTTGGTCCGTGGTAGCCGTTGCACCAGGTTACCCAGTAGCGGTCTTCAATCCAGGTAACACGTGGATCGTACTTGTAATCCGATTCGATCATATCCGTGTTTCCGGCAACCATTTCAATGGGTTCATGATTGATGTCCCAATTGATTCCGTCCTTACTAAAACCGGCAAAAATGTTCATCTGAACAGCTTTGTTGTCGCAGCGAAAAACGCCGGCAAAACCATCTTCAAAAGGAACAACAGCACTGTTGAAAATACTGTTTGATGTTGGAATTGCATACCGGCCAATTACCGGATTTTGCGAATAACGCCACATTACGTCGGTGCAACCTTGCGGGCGTTCTTCAAAAGGGATGTTTACTTTTTTAGTCATTTTTATCTGTTTCTATTGTTTCTTCATCAACATTATCGGGGTGTCCGAAAGGAACGAATCGTGCAGCAATAAATATGGGGATTGTAGCCACCAAAACCCAGGCAAAAAATAATTTGTAGCCCAGCCAGTCGCTAAAATAACCACTCAACATCGATGGCACCATAAAACCAAGATTCATAATTCCGGTGGCAAAAGCGTAATGTGCCATTTTGTATTTTCCGGGGGCTACCTGTTGCATCATAAAAAGCATCAGTCCCACAAAACCAAAACCATAGCCAAAATACTCAAAAACCACTGCAGCACCTACCAGGTAAAGGCTCGATGGCTGGTAATGGGCCAGCAAAGCATACACCAAAAAGGGAATATTAAAAGTGCTGACCAATATAAGCAAAGCCCTTTTCAGGCCGCGGCGTGCAATAAAATAACCGGCCAGTAACGATCCGGCAACAAATGCTCCGGTTCCAAAAGTGCCGTATACAACGCCAATTTCGGTAGTAGATAATCCCAATCCGCCATCGGCAACGGCAGCTTTAAAAAACAGTGGCGCAATTTTTATGGCAAACCCTTCGGCAAAACGGTACAACACTATAAAAGCAATGTACCAGTAAATATGTTTTTTCTGAAAAAATGTTCTGAGTACATCCAAAAGTGTGTCAAATCCTTCTTTCAGGCTTTGTACTTCTGATGTTGATGCTTCTCCTCCCGGCAACATGCGCGAGTGATAAAGACCTACCAATGCCATTACACCTCCAATTCCAAGCATCACGGCTACCCAGGCATTTACCACACCCATTTGTTTTTCAAGAATTCCGGCAATGGTGACAAACCCTCCATAGGCCAAAAACTTCCCCACATTGTACGACGCTCCCTGCCAGCCAATGTATCGTGCCTGATCTTTTGATGAAAGTACACTGAGGTAAACACCGTCGGTGGCAATATCGTTGGTGGCGCCGCTAAAACCAATAACGCCAAGCAGTGCAATGGTATAGGCAAAAAAGTTGGGTAGCGGAAGTGCAAAGGCAATCAGAGCAAAAGTTATTGCAGTAATAAACTGACTGGTAACAACAAAAAACTTCTTCGATTTAAACATTTCCAAAACCGGGCTCCATAGTGGTTTTAAGGTCCACGGAAGCATAATCAGCGAGGTCCAGAAGGCGATCTTGGAATCCGAGATCCCCATATTTTTATACATGATAGCCGTTGACTGCGCTAGCACCATAAAGGGTAACCCCATAGCAAAATATGCCGTTGGAACCCACATTGCCGGACTGGCAACTTTGTTTGTTGCTTTTATCATTGATGGTTTTAGTCGTTAAAGATTAAAGCCGGAAAAATAGTGTTTTTATTTTTTGCAAACTTGTTAAACACAGTTTAAAAGTTCGCGCGAACAATTCTAATTCAAGTATTGATGGGCAGCTTTGGCGCGACTTATAATAAAAAAGGCCTCCGTCAACGAACAGAAGCCTAAAAACTGAAAAATTGTATTAAGTAGAATTATTTATAAAATGGTAGTACGAGATAGGTGTATAAAATGCAGCCTAAACAAATGCCAATGGCAAACTCAAGCGATGCAAAAAATACCAGCATGCCGGCTATAACAATGGCGGCCGTGTTTAGTTGCGCCAAGAACAAACCGACAATTATTAGCGACATTACAAAACCCAATCGGGCAGCAAAAATCTTTGGTGCTTTTGCTATTGGCTTCTCTTTTAAATTCAATGCATTCGACAAACAATAGCTAACATAGCTAATCGGGCTGAGCTTTACCTGCGTAAAAGCACGCATAAAAAAGTCGGCCATCAGCACAATCAAAAAGATTGACGAATCCATTACAAAAGCTGTTACTATCAGTAAAATACCAATCAGTGCGTTTATGCGGGTAATTTTTTCATCCACCACATCTTTCGATATGGGGCAAACCAATTGTCTCATAGCTGTCGTGTTAATAATTGATACAAATAAAATACAAAAAGCTCTTTTAATTGCAAAAAGGATGATTTACGCTTTAATTCCTTACAAATAATTAACAAAGTCTGTCATTCGTCATCATATAAAAGTTGAGTGTGGCTATATTTAGCTTTTCAAAAAAAATAAGCTTGTCACCCCTGTTTTTTGGGGATATAGATCATAAAAAACTGTAACAAAAGCAGTCCGGGGCTGATTTTTGTATTGCCATTGACCGACTGCGTAAAAATTTTTTGAACGAATGAAGATTAGAAAAAACCTGAGTTTAAGTGTTGTCTGTTTGATGCTTATTCAGTTGTGTGCTCTTAATAGTAGTGCACAACAAAACGAGCCGGCAAAACCTGTTTTTAAAGATGGGGAGGCACAAATTGTAAAAGCGTTTGAAGATCCGGCCTACTGGATTCGCGAAGATCTGTGGGTGGAAACCGAATTTGATTCGGATGGCGATGGCCTTTTAGACCGCATGCACGTTGATGTTACACGTCCACGGCAAACCGAAAGCGAAGGATTAAAACTACCGGTAGTTTATAACTCGAGCCCGTATTTCGCAGGTACGGCTGGTAATAATCCCGAATTTTTCTGGGATGTTCATCAGGAGCTTGGCGAGCAACCCAAACAACATGTACACCCGCCCGAAATTCAGCGTCGTGGAGAACGACCGATTATTTCAAAAGCTGAGATAAATACCTGGGTTCCCCGTGGTTTTGTTGTTGTGCATTCATCGTCTCCGGGAACCGGATTGTCTGACGGTTCTCCAACGGTTGGTGGCGACAATGAATCGCTGGCTCCAAAAGCGGTAATCGATTGGCTTTGCAGACGGGCAAAAGGTTACAAAACTCGTCGTGGAAATGAAGAAGTTGAGGCTTACTGGTGCACCGGCAAAGTGGGAATGACAGGAACTTCGTACGAAGGGACTTTGCCTTTAGCGGCTGCAACAACCGGTGTTGAAGGACTGGAAGCTATTATTCCGATTGCACCAAATACTTCGTATTATCATTATTACCGCTCAAATGGTTTGGTTCGCTCTCCCGGTGGTTATCTTGGCGAGGACGTGGATGTGCTTTTTGATTTTATCCACAGCGGCGACCTCGATAAAAGAGCCTATGCACGTGAACACGTTCGCGATACTGAAATGAAAAATGGTCAGGATAGGATTACCGGCGACTACAATGATTTTTGGGCTGGCCGCGATTACCTGAATGATATGGGGCCGATGCATGCAGCAATGCTGATGTCGCACGGTTTTAACGATTGGAATGTGGTGCCTGAGCATAGTTTGCGCATTTACGAAGCTTCCAAAGCAAAAGGGATTCCCTGCCAGATTTATTACCACCAGGATGGTCACGGTGGACCGCCACCTCTTAGTATGATGAACCGCTGGTTTACACGCTTTTTATTTGGAATTGAAAATGGTGTGGATAATGATCCAAAAGCCTGGATTGTGCGCGAAGACGCTGATCACGATCATCCAACTTCTTACGCCGATTATCCAAATCCGGATGCAAAAACGGTAACTTTCTTCCTAACGTCGGGAGCACCGGAGAAAGGTGCCCTTGTTATAGATAAACCAACGAAACACGCAGAAGAAACATTGGTCGACAACTATTCATTTTCGAGCGAAGCGTTGGCACAGGCCGAAATTACCGAGCACCGATTAATATATGTTAGTCCGGTATTGAAAGAAGACATTCATATCTCGGGGAAACCAAAAATTACGATAAAAGCGGCCAGTAGCAAACCGGCAGTTAACCTTTCGGTTTACCTGGTTTCGTTGCCCTGGAATAATTCACAGTGGCGCAAACCAAAAATTACCGATAATCTTATTACCCGCGGCTGGGCCGATCTTCAGAATTATAAATCATTACGCGAAAGTGAACCGCTAAAACCGGGTAGGTTTTACGAAATGACTTTCGAGCTCCAGCCCGATGACCAGGTGATTAAAGCTGGACAACAAATCGGGCTAATGATCTTTTCTAGCGACCGCGATTTTACACTTCGGCCAAAACCCGGAACAGAATTAACGGTTGATTTGAACGGAACAAGCATTGAAATTCCGGTAGTTGGAGGAACAGAAGCTTACAATAAAGCCATTCAATAAAACGAGTTTCAAAATATTAGTTGAATGAAACAGCGATTATTTATAGCAGTGGTGATGCTTGTTTTTGTATTGAATGTAGCTGCACAAAAAACAAATTTTACACGCCAGGATTCGTTACGTGGCAGCATAACACCCGAAAGAGTTTGGTGGGATCTTACTTATTATCATCTGGATGTGAAGGTCGATCCTACTGACAGTACAATTTCCGGCAGCAACCTGATTCAATACAAGGTTTTAGAATCGAATCAGGTGATGCAGATCGATCTGCAGCCACCAATGAAGATCTCGCGAATTACACAAAATGGCAGGGCGCTCGATTATACACGAGATGGAAATGCCTGGTTTGTAAGATTGGAAAAACAACAAAATCCGAATGAAGTTAACGAGCTGCTGGTTGAATATTCCGGGAAGCCTAAGATAAGTAAAAGACCTCCGTGGGATGGCGGAATTAGCTGGAAGAAAGATGAAAATGGCAACGATTTTATTGTAAATACGAACCAGGGCGATGGTGGAAGTTTGTGGTGGCCATGTAAAGATCATCCTTACGATGAACCTGACAGTATGCTGATAAGCGTCACGTTTCCCGATCATTTAATGGATGTATCGAACGGCCGTTTACGCGGTGTGGAACAAAACGCCGACGGCACAAAAACGGCTCACTGGTTTGTAAACAACCCGATAAACAACTACGGTGTAAACATTAACATTGGAAATTATGCCCATTGGCACGAAGTTTTTAAAGGCGAAAAGGGCGATTTGGATTGCGATTACTGGGTGTTGAAACAAAACCTGGAACAGGCAAAAGAGCATTTTAAACAGGCGCCAATGATGCTGGAAGCCTTTGAGCACTGGTTTGGGCCGTATCCGTTTTATGAAGATGGTTATAAATTGGTGGAAGTGCCATATCCGGGTATGGAGCACCAAAGTTCGGTGACTTACGGAAATGGTTATCGTAATGGCTTTGGCAACCGCGATATCAGTTATTCGGGCTGGGGTTTTAAATTCGATTTTATTATTATTCACGAGTCGGGACACGAGTGGTTTGCCAATAACATTACCAACTGGGATGAGGCTGATATGTGGATACACGAAAGTTTTACCAATTACTCAGAAAATCTGTTTGTGGAATACCACTGGGGCAAAAATGCCGGCTCGGAATATATCCGGGGTAGCCGACTGGGAATTCTAAACGACCGACCCATTGTTGGGGTTTATGGCGTAAATTACCCGGGATCGGGCGATATGTACCCCAAAGGAGCCAATATGTTGCATACGCTGCGACAAGTTGTGAACGACGATGAAAAATGGCGCAGTATACTACGCGGTTTAAATGAAGAGTTCTATCATCAAACGGTAAAAGCAGAGCAAATTGAAGGCTATTTAATGCAGCACACCGGGTTGGAATTGCAAGGCTTTTTTAACCAGTATTTGCGCGATACCCGAATCCCAACTTTTGAATACGCGATGATTGATGGTGAATTACAGTATAGGTGGACAAATTGTGTCGACAATTTTAAATTGCCACTGAAAGTATACATTAACGGAGAGCCTCATTGGTTAAATCCTTCCAGGCGCTGGCAATATTTCGACTCTGATGAGAAAGTAAAAAAAGTAGAAATAGATAAAGATTTTTATGTAGCCGGTTTTCAGGTGGTAAATCTATAAAAAGCAAAAGAGCCTTACATTGATCTTTTCAGACAAGTAAGGCTCTTTTTATATTCGAATTGGTTAGGAGACTGGAACTGATATTGTTCCGTCCATAAAAATTTCCAGTAAATCGCCCGATTCATTAAAAACAGCAATTCGTTGTTTTTCAATCCACATCGCGCATAGTGGTCCGCAATAATCCATCCAGTATAAATCAAGTTTTACCACATAAACGGATTCAAAACTTTGAGGATCTAACGTTTCTCCCATTGAATTTTTATCCGGAGATGTGTATGCATCGTGAAAGCTAACATTGGCTGAATAGGTCAACTCGGCTGTAATAAAGAAAACATCCTCTTTGTTAGCGTTGAAATCGTCAATTAATGTCGTGTAATAATCAATGGCTTCTGTGGTTATGCAATAAGGAATCAACACACCATCAAAATGGTTGTAATACCAATAATCTGTCTCCGGCACTTCCATTCCCGACCATTCGGTGGCAGCAACAACATTTTCGCGCGGAGGATAGTACGATTCAGCTTTTGTGATCAGCTCGGCTTCAAAAGTGTTATCCGAATTTCGTTCAATTAACTTGGTATAACTGCGTTCCGGCATTTCCAGTTCATCATCTGAACCGTTACTACACGAAACAAAAGCCACCATTAACAAACATAACAGGAAAAAGTAGTTAGCTCTCATTCTCTTTGTTTAGTAATCAGATGGGCAATGCTAACCAAAGGTTGCGTGGTTTATTAATTTTATTGTTGCAACACCTGTCTCATTCAAAAAATACCATAAGTATCGCACAAAATACTTTTCCTCTACTCATTGTGAAAGCAATGCGAACATTTGTCATAGTGTGAATTTGAGAATTTATTACATTCACATGCTCATAAAAAAATTGCTTAAATGTTTCAGAAAGAGATTTACATCGAACGAAGAAAAGTTCTAAAGGAGAAAGTTGGGGAAGGATTGATTTTGTTGTTTGGAAACGACGAATCATCGATGAATTATGCTGATAATACCTATCATTTCAGGCAAGACAGCACCTTTTTGTATTATTTTGGAATTCAGCATCCGGGTTTGGCTGCGGTAATCGATATCGATAACGACAGGGAGATTATTTTCGGAAATGATTACACCATTGATGATATTGTTTGGATGGGGCCACAGCCTTCCATTGCTGATCGTGTCGCCCAATGTGGTGTGTCAACGGTTTTTCCCATGAAAGAATTGGCATCGGTGGTGGAGAAAAGCAAGAAGATTCATTTTCTGCCGCTTTACCGCCCCGAGAATAAAATAAAGTTGCTCGAGCTGATTGATGTGGCGCCAAAAGATGTAGCCAACACGTACTCGTTGGAGTTGGTAAAAGCCGTTGTTAGCCAGCGTGAGATAAAATCACAAGAAGAGATCGAACAGCTGCATCAGGCGGTTAACGTATCGGTTGATATGCACATTGCAGCCATGAAGTTTGCTCGTCCGGGAATGACGGAAGCACAGGTAGCTGCCGAAATCCATAAAGTTGCACTGGCAGCCGGTGGAAACATTGCGTTCCCGATAATTGCCACTAAAAAAGGGCAAACCTTGCACAATCATTTTCATGGTAACACCATAAATGAAGGTGACTTGTTTTTAGTTGATGCCGGTTACGAAAACGAATTGTGCTATTCGGGCGATTTGTCAAGTACTTTTCCGGTGAGCAAAAAATTTACACCCGAGCAAAAAGATATCTACGAAATTTCACTGGCCGGACACGAAGCTGCCATCAGCGCACTTGAGTTGAACAAACCCTATAAAAAAGCGCATATTGCAGCCGCTACAACCATCTTCGACGGGCTAAAATCAATGGGCTTTACAAAAGGAAATGTCATGGATGCTTTTGAGGCCGGTGCACACGCTTTGTTTTTCCCCTGCGGAACCGGGCACATGATGGGAATGGATGTACATGATATGGAAGATCTTGGTGAAGTTTGGGTAGGTTACGACGGCCAGCCAAAAAGTACACAGTTTGGGTTGAAATCGCTTCGCTTGGCAAAACCGCTGAAAGCCGGACATGTGTTTACCATCGAACCCGGAATTTACTTTATTCCGGAGTTAATCGATCTGTGGCGCGGGCAGTGCAAATTCAACGATTTTATCAACTGGGAAAAAGTTGACAGCTACCGAAATTTTGGAGGAATACGTAATGAAGAGGACTTTGTAATGACCGAAAGCGGTGTACAGCTACTCGGCAAACCAAAGCCAAAAACGCTTGAAGAGGTAGAAGCACTTCGATGATAAAATACTGATGCTTATGGGTTTCATGTTAAGTATAGAACGTATTGTATTGAAACCTGTAAGCATCAGCGATCTTAAATCAATAAAAACTTTACTTTTGCCTCAAATTAGCAACAATGAAGAAGGGAAGTATTCTTGCGGTTTTATTATTGAATTCGTTGTGGCTTTTTGCCCAAAACGAGGTAGGCCCCGAAGGGCATAAACTGCTATGGGTATTTCTTTTTCTGGCTGCTATTACCGTAGCTTTTATTGTGAGTAGCCGTTCTTTTGGCAAGAAATCGAAAAAGGAGCGCAGGCCATTTTTGCAACTTAAGCAGCTAAGTATCAAACTGGAGAAGGATGCAAATTTCTATCCCGATAATTTAATTCTTACCGTAAAGAACACCGGCTCAACAGCTATCGATTTGGATAAGCCGCTTTTGGTGTTCGATAACTTTTGGATCAAACGAAAGTTTAAACTCAAAGGAATGGATAATTACAGCTTTTATCCACTTTATCTTGAGGGCGGAAAATCGCATCAGTTAACTATTGATTTGAATCGGTTTTACTCGCACGATAAATCATTAAAGAAATATCCAAAGACTAAGATCTATCTGAAAGATGTGAAAGGAAAGAGGTTGGGGAGCAAAGCGGTTTTTTTACGAAAAACATTAGTTAAATTTTAATGCGAAACTGGAAATTTAACCATATCGATTTTTCAACTTACCCCGGTTATTCGGGTAAGGATCTGGGAGTGTTTTGGTCGCCCGAAAAGACGACGATAAAAATCTGGGCACCAACAGCTCAAATGGTGGAATTGCGCCTCTACAAAGATGGCGTGCGCGGTGAAGCCTACTATAAAACTAACCTGCAGAAGAAAGAGAACGGCACCTGGGGAACAATTCTTACCGGCGATTATGAAGGTAAATTCTATACTTTCAGAGTAAACGATGGCGAATGGCTGGATGAGGTTGCCGGAATTTATGCCCGTTGTGTTGGGGCCAACGGCTTGCGCGGAATGATTTATAATCCGAACACCACAAATCCTGAAGAGTGGGTTTATGATAATGGACCGCGCTACAGCAGTTTTACCGATGCCGTGATTTACGAAACGCATGTGCGGGATTTCTCCATTGCCGAAAATTCAGGCATTGAAAACAAAGGGAAATTTCTGGGATTTACTGAAGAAGGAACACGTTCGCCGGAAGGTGTAAAAACCGGTATCGATCATTTAAAGGAGCTGGGAGTTACGCATGTGCATTTGTTACCGGTGAACGATTATGTAACGGTTGACGAAGAAAAACCACTTGAAAAATATAACTGGGGTTACGATCCCATGCACTATAATGCGCTGGAAGGTTCGTATGCAACTGATCCTTACGATGGGCGCAAACGTATTGTAGAATTTAAAGAGTTGGTAAAAGCCCTGCATGCCAATGGAATTGGCGTGATTCTGGATGTGGTTTTTAACCATACTTACTACGCTAAAGAGTCGGTTTTTAACCAAATTGTTCCGGGGTATTTTTACCGCCAGAAAGAGGATGGTTCGTTCTCAAATGCGTCGGGGTGTGGCAATGAGCTGGCTTCGGAGCGCGAAATGGTGCGTAAATACATTATTGATTCGCTCAAATATTGGGTAGAGGAATTTCATGTTGATGGTTTTCGTTTCGATTTGATGGGAATTCACGATTTGAAAACCATGCAGGAAATCCGAAAGTCGCTGGATAAGATTGACCGCGGCTTGTTTCTTTATGGCGAAGGCTGGGCGGCCGATCAAAGTCCTATGCCCGAATCGAAACGGGCAGTGAAGAAGAACACTTCGGCAATGAGAAGAATTGCCAGCTTTAACGACGATTTTCGTGATGCCCTAAAAGGAAACCACGGCGATAAAAAGTCGAAAGGATTTGTTAGCGGGCTTAACCTGCGCGAGGAGGCTATTAAGTTTGGAATTACTGCGGCAGTTTATCATCCGCAGGTAAATTACGGATACATCGACACGGTAGAGACTGCGTGGGCTGCCGAACCCGATCAGTGTATCAACTACGTGTCGTGCCACGATAATTACACGCTTTGGGACAAGCTGAAACAGTGCTTACCAAAAGCAAGTGATGAGGAATTACGCAAACGGGTAAAACTTGCCGGAGCGCTGGTGTTAACCTCGCAAGGTGTGCCGCTTTTGCATGCCGGTGTTGATTTTTGCCGTACAAAAGGTGGTAACGGAAACTCCTATAAATCGTCCGATTCGGTGAACCAGATCGACTGGAGCCGTAAAAATGAGTACATCGATGTTTTTGAATATTTCCGGAAACTGATTCAGCTACGGAAGGATCATCCGGCATTTCGGATGTCCTCTGCCGAAGCAATCAGAAAAGATCTGAATTTTTGCGCCGAGTATAAAATCGGGGTTGTTTCCTATTGCCTGGATGGAAAACAGGCCGGCGACAACTGGTCAAAAATATTCCTCATTTTTAACGGTAACGAGGACGAAGTTGAATTCCCCTTACCCGAAGGCCGGTACAAAGTTGTAGCCGATGCCAACAGCATAAACGAGGAGGGGATAGAACTTGTTGATGACACTGTTGTGGTAGAACCTGTTTCGCTAAAAATACTTGTTCACGCCGAAAACGGGTGAATGTTTCGCGAGAGGTAATCCGAAAAACCAAGTAATGAATACGCTGTTTTGCGTAATTTTTCTTTTCTGAATTCAGTACTGTAAATCCGTTGGGTAGTATTGGCTTCCATATCGCGCACAAAAGGATCAAATGTTGCCTGGTTCAAAATCAAGTGATCTACATTGTCAAAATCGGCAGGCTGAGAATCGAATAATGCTCCTTCTGCTATGATCTTCTTTCCGGCACTTTTGCATTTTTCAATCAGTTTTATCGTTGAAGTTCGTTGTCTTGGGTCGGCTTTTATAATGACATAATCGGCCCACGCCAAATCCTTGGTGTTTAACTTCTGCTGGTTCAGATCGCGCAATTTCCTTTCCCAGGTAATTGGCAATTGAATAGAAATTTCAATCAGCTCCAGCGGATCTTCTGTTGTCTTGCTAAAAAGCTTCTGAAAGAAGGCCTCGAATCCCTTTGAATTGTTCTCTTTTTCCGGATAAATCAGTAATATTTTCATATGATTAAAATCGTTTATTTAAAAGGTATCATATGTAACTCGCCTCTTAATCATCATCTTTAGGGGATGTGATTAATCACGCTCGTTTCATGACAATAAATTTTACATTGTTTTCATTTTTCAAATTAACGGCCAATTTGTTCGAAAAAAAAGTTTTTGGGATTTATAGCCTATAAAAGTGATGATTTGCATGAATTTGGGATTTTTGTCATTTATCCGGGATAAGAGACGTTAATCCCACTTTTCAGTGTTGGAAAGTGATTTAGAAGAGATTTCGACTCCTTTAAGGAAAGCAGGGGCAGAAAAAATTGGATCAGGATGTTTTTAGCGCTTCTTTTAATTGAAGCACATATTGTCTGGAAACGTGAATTACCTGTGGGTAATCGAAGAGATTAAGTTCCAAACCATCGGAGCCACGCGATACTTTTTTAATGTAGTTTTTATTTACCATACACGAGCGATGACAACGAATGATCTCCGGATAATTTTTAAGTAGATTTTCCGTGGTTTTCATGGTGTTCCGAATCAGCTTTTTCTTGATCTCGTCGTTTTGTTTATAAATCACTTCAATGTAATTGTTCGCTGATTTTATCAGTATCAACTGCTCGAGAAAAAGCGTAAAATATTCTGTTTTGTTTTCCGATTCAAACTCAATTTCTTTCGGCGGTTCTTTCGATTCCTTTTTGCCGTTTTGCTCCGGGCTAGGTTCCAGCTTCTGCACTTTCTTTTTCAGCAGATAAAACTGGTTGGTAAGCACCACAACCACCGCCGCTGTTATTGAAATGATGACGATATTGATGACAATTGGAAAGGTCATAGGGATTTGGCCTACGTAGCGAGCAAAAAATGCAAAGGCAACGGAGTTGCAAATCACAAAAAGAAGATCGATGATGATCTCTTTTAAAATGGTCCAGCGCTCCTCGGAAAATGCCGTGATGAAGATGGAAGGAATAACCACCCGAAAAATGCTGAGTAAAACCAGCGTTATTGCGCCAAATGTTGCAAGGATAATGAGGCGGTTATTAAAATCGGGGTTTTGAATTTCGAAGGGCTGAAAGAACAGCAGAAATAAAAAAATACCCAGGCTCACGGACGATATGGAGCGTGCATTTACCTTTAGGTTGTCGTTAAACGGATACTTTTTGTTAAGTGAGTTCAGCATTGGAACTTATTCTTGATTAAAAAACTGCCAGTAATAAATCAATGTCTTTTGCGGGGATATTGAACATGCGGCCCACATCGTGATTGGTGAGAATGCCGTG
Source organism: Draconibacterium mangrovi (assembly GCF_010586825.1). Taxonomy (GTDB): domain Bacteria; phylum Bacteroidota; class Bacteroidia; order Bacteroidales; family Prolixibacteraceae; genus Draconibacterium; species Draconibacterium mangrovi. The sequence continues at coordinate 69,133 of NZ_JAAAGB010000012.1, forward strand.
GTAGATGTACACGCCTTTCCGGAATCCCTTCGATACTTTTATGTAGTTTTCAACTCCGCCGTTATCTCCAATGGCCAGTAAAATCGGAATTAGAATATTACTCAGCGAAATGGAAGCCGTTCGGGCTACCATGGCCGGAGTGTTGGGAACACAGTAGTGCACAACTCCGTGTTTGGTGTATGTTGGGTTGTTAAAATCGGTGCACTTCGAAGTTTCGAAACAGCCCCCCTGGCTTACGTTCAAATCGATAATTACCGATCCTTCTTTCATTTGTTTTACAAGGCTCTCCGAAACTTTAAATTTAGGTGGAGTATTAAAAGCTGTTGCTCCAATAACGGCATCGGCCGAAATAAGGGCTTTGCGTAACACTTTGGGATAAAATACCGAAGTAAAAATACGTCGTCCAAGTTTCTCTTCCAGTTTACTGAGTTCGTAAACCGAAGTATCAAAAACCTTCACAAAAATACCCAGTCCGAGTGCTGCACGCGCTGCATATTCGGCAGCTGTGCTAGTACCTATAATCACCAGTTCGGCGGGTGTAACGCCGGTAACTTCGCCAAACAAAACGCCTTTCCCGTTGCGCGAATTACTCAGGTATTCGCTGGCTATGGTAATGGAAGTAACTCCTGCAATCTGGCTCATTTGATGAACGAAAGGAAGAAAGCCCTCTTCGTTTTCAAGGTATTCAAAAGCAATGGTGGTTACCTTTTTTTGCATCAATTTCTGGATGGATTCATTGCAATGAGCCTGAATCTGCATGTTTGAAATGATAAACTGGTTGCCGCGCAATGCATCGATCTCGTCGCAATCAAAAGGTGCAATGCGTAAAATTATGTCGCACTGAAAGGTTTCTTCTTTGGTATCAACAATGGTAGCACCGGCTTTTTGATAATCCTCGTTGCTGTAGCTGGCCGCTTTTCCGGCGTTGCGTTCAATAAGAATTTCGTGCCCGTACGAAACCAGTAAATCAACGGCTTGCGGCGATAAAGGTACCCGGTATTCAACTTTCGACAGATCGGAAGGAACGCCAATCTTTATTTTCTGGCCCTTCTTTTTTACCTCCAACATCTCTTCTTTGGGCAGAAGCATGGTTTTTGGTATCGATACCTTTTCTCTTGCTTTTTCCATAATTGAACTTAATGAATTTATCTGACGAAATCAACAGCACCAATTTACAAGCAAAAGGGGAGTTTTCAAAGAAAATTAACCGGGAAGTAGAAAGCAGTGTTGGCAGGCTATATTTCCTGCGCGGTAATCAGGCGGGTATTGTCGTCCTGGACTTCAATTTTTACCTCCACCATTTTTTCGGGCAGAAGCGGTTCGATCATCTCCGGCCATTCAATCAGGCAGTAGTTTCCGCTGTAAATGTAATCTTCGTAACCCAGGTCGTAAGCTTCCTCGATATCTTTTATCCGGTAAAAATCGAAATGGTAAATTGAATCAAAGTCGGCAGTGCTGTATTCGTTTATCAGCGCAAAAGTAGGACTGGTAACGTTGTCGTCCGATCCCAATGCACGGCAAACCGACTGAATGAAAGTTGTTTTGCCCGCACCCATTTTGCCGTAAAATGCAAAAACGCGGTCGGTACTAAATGCTGTAATTAACTCCTTTGCAGCTACTTCAAGCTCGTCGAGCGAATTGATCTTTTTTGAATACATTTCTTCCAACAATTTTTGCAATTATACAAAAAGCACCACATATTTTGCAGCCCATGAAATAAAATGCGATAAAAATCAGGGAAATGCATGGGTATAAGGGGGTTGTTTTTAATTAAAATGTTTTAATTTTGGCAAATATGTTGAAGTGAAATGCACCCGGCAAATTTGCAAAGCGATAGATTTAAAGGGCGGCTTTCAACCGGTTCGATTTAAATAATTTAAAACTAAAAATATGAATATTCCAGCTGATTTGAAATATACGCAAGACCACGAATGGGTACGCGTTGAGGGAGATGTAGCTGTTGTAGGTGTTACCGATTTTGCTCAGGGAGAACTGGGTGATGTTGTGTTTGTTGAAATTGAAACTGAAGGTGAAACACTGGATAAAGGTGAAACTTTTGGTACAGTTGAGGCAGTGAAAACCGTTTCTGACCTGTTTATGCCGGTTGGAGGTGAAGTTGCCGAGTTTAACGAAGACCTGGCCGATGACCCTGAATTGGTAAACAAAGATCCTTACGGAAAAGGATGGATGATTAAAGTGAATATTGCTGATGCATCGGAGTTGGATGACCTGATGGATGCTGACGCTTACAAAGCAATGATTGAAGCTTAAGAGATTTACAGCATACGTAAATGCCTCATCGTTTTCGGTGGGGCATTTTTTTGTGCCATTGTTTGATGAAACCCATCTGTCACATTCAGGCAGCTTGTCATTGAAATATGGAACCATTCCTAAGATTTAATTCTGTCCGCCATAATTCGATGAAAGCTTCTTTTGGGTTTTGTTTAGCCTTTCATCAACCGATGAAAGCTGGTAAGAATTTAGTTATACACTTTCATTATAGGATGAAAGACTGTAAATAGTATATTTCTTCATTTCATCAACCGATGTTAGCTTGTTGAAATGCACAAAAAAGCCGGAATCAAAATGATCCCGGCTCTTTATATTGTTTATCGAATTAATTATACCGATGTGAATTCAAATTAAACTTTTCAATCGGCATTAGCCATTGTAATTTCAGCCTTTCGCTTAAGGCTCATGCTGAAAACAATTGGTATTATCCGCATTTCGAGCATCCGCAAGAGAGGCAGGTTAAACAGCCTTCCTGGTACACTACATCGTCAGATCCACATTCGCCGCATTTTGCATCATCGGCAATTGTTCCGTCCGGAATGTATTTCTTTAGTGCACGTGCCACACCTGCTTTCCACGAGTTAATGGTTTCGTTGTCCAGTTGCAGACTGGTTACCAGTTCAACAATTTTATGAATTGGCATTCCGTGGCGCAAGGTTCCTGAAATTAACTTGGCGTAGTTCCAGTATACCGGGTTGAATTTGTGCGACAATCCTTCAATAGTGGTTTTGTAGCCACGTTTGTTCGCGTATTGGAAATCGTAACGCGAATCTTCGCCTTCCCAGCTTTTAATAATGTAACCTTTTGTTACCGAGCGAGGCAGCAGAATTCCGTCTTCGTCGTCGTGCAAACCGGTGAAAATCTCGTATGGTTTGCCATCCGTTAAACCGATAAAAGCAATCCACTTCTCTTTGTTGTTTTGGAAACGTACAACGTCGGCTTCCAGTTTTTCAGGACGTTTCAGTGGGAATGAGCCGTCTTCTGTTTTTTTCTTGTTGTCGTCGTTCGAAATAAGCACACCCGAGCGTGAGCCGTCGCGATAAACGGTAACACCTTTACAACCGCTTTTCCATGCTTCGAAATACAAGTCGCCAACCAGTTCTTCTTTTACATCGGCAGGCAGGTTGATGGTAACCGAAATCGAGTGGTCAACCCATTTCTGGATTCTTCCCTGCATACGCACTTTATTCAGCCAGTCAACATCATTCGATGTAGCTTTGTAATAAGGCGATTCTACTACCATTTTATCCAGCTCTTCCTGTGGATATTCAACAGAGGTATCGTAACCATTCGCTTTCATCCATGTTTTAAAGTGGTGGTGGAAAACGGTGTACTCTTCCCATGAGTCGCCAACTTCGTCAATAAAATCAACACGAACATTTTTGTCGTTTGGATTTACTTTGCGACGGCGTTTGTATACCGGAAGAAAAACCGGTTCGATACCTGATGTTGTTTGTGTCATCAGGCTGGTTGTTCCGGTTGGAGCAATGGTTAACAGCGCAATGTTTCTACGGCCGTATTTTACCATTTTTTCGTAAAGCGCTGCGTCCGCATCTTTAAGACGGTTGATAAGCGGATTGTTCTTTTCGCGCTCGGCATCGTATATGGTAAACGCTCCACGGTCTTTTGCCAGGTATACCGACGAACGATAAGCTTCAATGGCAATTGTTTTATGAATTTCTTCCGAGAAATCAGTTGCATTATCGCTTCCATAACGTAATCCTAATGCAGCCAGCATGTCGCCTTCAGCAGTAATCCCAATACCTGTACGGCGGCCTTCTTTTGCTTTCCGACGAATACTTTCCCAAAGGTTTCTTTCTGTAAATTTAATTTCTTCAGCTTCCGGATCTTCCTCAACTTTTTCTAAAATGGCATCAATTTTTTCCAGCTCAAGATCGATAATGTCGTCCATAATGCGCTGTGCGTAATGGATGTGTTCTTTAAACAATTCGAAATTGAACTTCGCTTCTTTGGTAAATGGATTTTCAACGTATGAATACAAGTTGATGGCTAACAGGCGGCAGCTATCGTATGGGCATAACGGAATTTCTCCACAAGGGTTGGTAGAAACCGTGCGGTAGCCCAGGTCGGCGTAACAATCAGGCACCGATTCTTTAATAATGGTATCCCAGAAAAGAATTCCCGGTTCGGCTGATTTCCAGGCATTTTTTACAATCTTTTTCCAGATTTTACCGGCATCGGTGTTTTTGGTGTACTGCGCTTTTCCGTTGATCGGGTATTGCTGAGTGTAAGGAGTTCCCGATTCAACAGCCTGCATAAAATCATCCTGGATTTTTACCGATACGTTGGCGCCGGTTACTTTGCCCTGTTCCATTTTGGCGTCGATAAAACTTTCCGAGTCGGGATGTTTAATCGATACCGAAAGCATAAGCGCACCACGGCGTCCGTCCTGGGCTACTTCGCGTGTTGAGTTGGAGTAGCGTTCCATAAACGGAACAATACCGGTTGAAGTTAATGCCGAGTTCTTTACCGGAGAACCTTTTGGGCGAATGTGCGACAGGTCGTGTCCTACACCTCCGCGGCGTTTCATCAATTGCACCTGTTCCTGGTCAATTTTCATAATTCCACCATACGAATCCGAGTTACCGTCGTTGCCAACCACAAAACAGTTGGATAGTGATGCAATTTGGTAGTCGTTTCCAATACCCGTCATTGGTCCTCCCTGCGGAACAATGTATTTGAAATCTTTAAGGACGCTGTAGATTTCATCTTCGGTTAATGGGTTAGGGTAACGTTCTTCAATGCGTGCGATTTCTTTTGCAAGTCGTTTGTGCATATCGTCCGGTGTTAGCTCAAAAATATTTCCGAACGAATCTTTAAGGGCGTACTTATTCACCCAAACTCTTGCTGCCAAATCGTCTCCTCTGAAGTACTCTAGCGAGGCTTTTACTGCTTCTTCCTGAGAGTAAATTTTTTTGCCCGCCGGGGCTTTTACAGATACTTCGTTTACTGCCATTTTTTTTCTGTAAGTGTATTAAAAGTTATAAGAATGTATATTCGATTTCTTTAGATGTCAATCACAACAAAATTGTGTAATGCAATATAGAACAGAAAACAAATATTTGGAATTTTTCTGAGCCCTAATTAATTAAAAGTTATCAACTTCAATTTGTTATGATTCAGTAATACAGTATGTTATATATTTGATAGTTAAGAAAAGTTTACCAAAACTGAAAATTATTATTAGCTGATGAAGATTTTTGTTAACAGAATATTACTTGTAAAAATTCAATTTTTCGAAGAATAATTTGCTAACAAAAAGCGTGCAGTTTTTCACTTTTTGTTAAAAACTTTATTTATGATAAGTGTTGTTGAGCCCACATTTTTTTCTACATATTTTTTGCAGATTTCAGAGGCATTTTTCAGGTTGTTGTTGTCATTCAAAAGCTTACTCAGCGTGGCTTCCAATTCAGTAAAATTTTGGATAGGGAAGGCTCCTTTTTCGTTAACCAGGTCAACAGCTTCTTTAAACTTTAAATAGTTCGGTCCGAATAAAATTGGCAATTTAAAAGTAGCTGCTTCCAGAATATTATGAATGCCCACGCCAAAGCCACCGCCTATGTACGCTATGTTTCCGTACTGATACAACGACGATAAAATGCCGATGGAATCAATTATTAACACATCGTAGCTGTTGATATCGGAAATATCGGCTTTGCTGAAGCAAATGGCCGGTTTTTTTAACAATTCCTGAATTCTGTTGATATTTGCGGGTGCAACCTCGTGTGGAGCGATTATAAACTTCACATCGCTGCTGTTGTTAATAAACGCTGCAAGCAGCTCTTCATCGGGCTTCCAGGTGCTTCCGGCAATCAGGGTTACATTTTTGCCTTTGAATTTTTCCACAATTTCGAACTTTTTTGCACCGCGGGCAATTTCGGCCACCCGATCGAAACGGGTATCACCTGAAACAGTATAATGTTTGATGCCGGCCTGTTCAAGCAATTGTGCCGAAGTGTCGTTCTGTATAAAGATATGTTCGAAGCTGTGCAGCATTTTCCGGTACCACTTTCCCCAGGGTGTTGATTTAAAAAACTGCTGGTTTTCTCTGAAAATGGCTGAGATAATATAAAGCGGAATTTGCTGGTTTTTGAGTTCGGCAATGTAATTGTACCAGAATTCGTATTTCACAAAAAATACTTTTTCAGGGCGGACCATGCTGATAAACTCCTGTGCATTCTTTTTGGTATCCATGGGTAAATAGGCAACGATATCGGCACCTTCATAATTCTTTCGGATTTCGTAACCCGAAGGCGAAAAGAAAGTGAGTACGATCTTGTATTGCGGGTATTGCTTTTTTATTTCTTCCAATACCGGCCGGCCTTGCTCAAACTCGCCCAGCGATGCGCAATGAAACCATATGTATGAGGCATCTTTGTTGATAGCCGAACCGAGCTTCTTTGTCCAGTTTTTACGCCCGGCAACAAACAGTTTTGCCTTCTCGTTAAATAAAGCCGCAACACGGATGAAAAGTCCGTAAAATAAAATTCCAAGGTTGTAAAATAAGCTCATCGTTTTCTGAATTAATAGTGTTTCCGGTTGCTTAAATATTCGTAGATCGTTACGTTGATGAGTAATAGTAAAAACAGGTAACCAATCTTTTCAACCGGTACGCCAAAAATAGCTAATCCCATGGTGTGGGCCGAATCGTACACGATTGCCGGAAGCGAATTTAAAATTGCCGAGACAATTAAAAAGGGTATTAATGAGATGGCCAGTGCAAGGTAGAATTTGGTGTAATATTTTCTGAAACGGTTACGAAAAACGGTGTAACCCAGGTAAATTGCCGAAAGGAAGAATGTAAAGAAGCTAAACATCCGGGTACGGAAAATGTAGGCCAAAACTCCTGTTGCGAGCAAAAGCACAAGGCTGATTATCACAAAATCATTGGGCTTTTCGAAATCCTCGAAACGGACTTTCAGCCACTCGTAAATATAAATGGATGATAGGGGAATGATTAAAAATGCCAGCCACTCCTCAACCGGCAATCGAAGCAACTCGATTCCGGAAAGGTAATCGGGATTAAACGTCCAGATTCTCATTTGCATAAACCGGAGATCCCACATTACAAAAATGGCTCCGGCAAAAATTGCGGCAGGCAAAATATACTTTAGCCTGAAAACAAACCGCACCTTTTTCTGAAAGCTGAGAGCCACCGGAATTACCAGGAAGATCAGCAGTAACAGCAGATACGATAGTTTTTGAATTTCCATTTTTCTGAATTTTGAGCAAAGGTATTGGATTTGTTTAAAAAAGGGATTTTGGAAATGATTTTTTATAGCATCCGGAGTTTAAAAAAGAAAGGCGCAACGATTAGTTCGCAGCGCCTTTTATCAGAACTTAAAGTCCTTGTCTAGTATTTTGCTTTTGCTTTTTTAGCAGGGTCTTCTTCGAGCGAAATAAAGCTTATTTTAAACGCATAGCTGTATTCTTTGTCGGTAAGACGGTACTCGTCGTGTGTCCAGGCACCCCAGCTGTCGTCGCCACCAACACCCATTTGTTTGTAATCGATATTAACCGAAGTCAGGTCGCGTGGTTTTACATCGTTAATGTGGCGGTTGATCACTTCAACGCCCGGAACCTGTCGGCCATCGGTACGCTCAACACTTTCAAAATCTTCCATAATGTTGTGGTGTGCACTAACTTCCAATAGCGGCATTCCCGCGAATAACAGACCGTTTCCGGCTTCGTCGGTAATAGTTACCCAGCGAACATCGGTTTTGTTGCCGTTTTCCTGTGGACGAAGATATGCCCAATACTGATCGGCAACGCTACCGCTGTACAAACCAACAAAAGCACCTGTTTTTCTGTCCCAGTACGATTCCTGCGGACCACGGCCAAACCAGCTCATCTGATCGAATTTGCGTGGCATTACCAGGTTCATACCCATACGTACGATTTCCGGCAATTCGTCTTTTGTCATTTTAAAGTTGTTTTCAACAACGATATCTCCTGTGCCATAAACCGTGTAAATCGATTTGTACGAAGCAATTTTTTCTTTGTCCTCGTTTACAAGATCAAAGTTGAAAACCACCTCCACAGTGTTCTTGCTTAACGCTTTTACTGCCACATCAGCCACCTCGCGGTTTTCACCGGCTTTACGCCAAACGCGGCTTCGGTTGTACAGGTTGTTACCAAAGTCGTTGTCGATTGGAGCACGCCAGAAATTTGGAATCGGGCCGCTAATCAACGTTTCAGTCTCACCCTTTTTGAGGCTTGAAATAATACCGGCTTTTTTATCGAAAGTTACCGAGAAGCCTTCGCCCGACACGGTTGCTGCGTCGACTGTTTCTTCCACGTTTACATCCGGCATTTGAGGAATTTTGTATTCTAGTGTTATTGGCACAACGAACGGAATTTCAAATTGCTCTTCGGCTAAAATCCAACCGGCTTTTACAAGGCTCCAGTCTTCTTTCAGTTTTGCATGAACATTCAGGAAATATTCAACACCGGCCTCAGGTTTTACATCAAAACCGATAGTAACCTTTTTGCTTTCCCCCGGAGCTAAATCAATGCTTCCGAGGTCGCCGCTGTCAACTAATTTTCCGTCGGCGGTAACTTCCCAAACAAAGTCGAAAGCCGACAGATTCATAAATACATATTTGTTCTCGATCGAGATAATTCCTTTTTTCAAATCAACCGCATCGAAACCAATATGCTGGTACACTTTCTTCACTTCTAAAAGATGTGGTTTTACTGCACGGTCAGGATCAACCAACCCGTTGTTACAGAAGTTGCCATCAGAAGGAACTGTATCGGGACCAAAGTCGCCACCGTAAGCCCAGAATCCTTCGCCGGCTTCATTGGTAGTCCACAAGCCCTGGTCAACCCAGTCCCAGATGAATCCACCTTGCAGCACATCGTATTTTTCAATCAAATCCCAGTAATCTTGCAGGTTACCAACGCTGTTACCCATAGCGTGCGCGTATTCGCACTGGATAAGTGGTTTGTCGGCTTTTTCCTTGGCAAAACGTTCCATGCCGTCCATGCGCATGTACATTGGGCAGTTGATATCGGTATTTGCTCCGCCGTGTGCCTGCTCGTATTGTACAGGACGCGTGTTGTCAACTGATTTCAGGAAATCGTATGTAGCCATAAAGTTTACGCCGTTTCCGGCTTCGTTACCCAAACTCCAGATTACCACACAAGGTTGGTTTTTATCGCGTTCAAACATATTTTTTGTACGGTACAAATGAGCTGCTTTCCAGGCTTCGTTTTTGGCCAGCGATTCGGCGCCGTAACCCATTCCGTGCGATTCGATATTGGCTTCGTCAACAATGTACAAACCGTATTTATTACACAGCTCGTACCACAATTCCGGTTGCGGGTAGTGCGATGTGCGAACGGCATTCAGGTTATTCTCCTTCATGGTTTTAATATCCAGCAACATGGTTTCTTTATCCTGAACGTGACCGGTTTTGTCGTTATGTTCGTGCAGGTTCGCTCCTTTAATGTAAACGTATTTTCCGTTCACACGAAGGGTTGCATCGATAATCTCAATACGGCGGAATCCAACATCCTGACGAATGACTTCAACAACGTCTTCTCCGTTTTTCAGGGTAATTACGAGTTCGTAGAGATTTGGAATTTCAGCCGACCACTGTTTTACATTTGGAATTTCAGCTTCAAAATTCACCGAGGTTCCGTCGGTAGTTTCCGAGAATTCTTTTACAACATTTCCGTTTTCAGAAAGAACAGCTTCAACGGTTAAATTTCCGCTGTTGGCCAGTTCCACATCCAGTGAGAACAATCCGTTTGTATAGGTGTCATCAAGCGATGAGCCAACACGGAAATCTTTTAAAGCCTGTTGGCCACGAGCAATAAGGTACGCGTCGCGGGTGATTCCGCTTAAACGCCAGAAATCCTGATCTTCCAGATACGAAGCATCGCTCCAGCGGAAAACCTCAACAGCCATGGTGTTTTCGCCCGGAACCAAATATTTGGTAATGTTGAACTCTGCAGGTGTTTTGCTGTCTTCGCTGTAACCTACGTATTGTTCGTTAACCCAGAGATTCATATTCGACGAAACTGCACCAAAATGTGCAATGATTTCGCTGCCATCCCATTCGGCAGGAACTTCGAAAGTACGTTTGTACGATCCTACCGGATTGTAATGCTCCTGAATTAGCGGAGGAGTTTGAGCGTGCGGGTATTTTACGTTGGTGTAAATCGGGTAATCAAAACCAACAACTTCCCAGTTGGCAGGCACCTGAATTTCGTTCCATTCGCGGGTGTCAAAATCATTTTTGAAAAACCAGAACGGGCGTTCCGACGGATTTTGTGCCAGGTGAAACTGCCATGTTCCGTTCAATGATTTTAGTAGTGGCGATTGCCATTTATCTTCGGTACGGGCTTGTTCAACAGAAGTAAAAGGAATAAAGTGGGCATGTGGCTCAGCTTTGTTTACCTGGTAGATACCCGGATCTTCCCAGGGTTTTGGATTGGGTTCATCGTACGGTACATTGGAGTAGTCGGTGTAATTGGTACACGAAACCAACGCAATTAGTGCGATTGAAAAGAAAGTAAAAGTCAAAAAAGATCTTCTTATCATAGTCGTGGAATTAAATGTTTTCTACTTAAAGTGACGACAAATTTAATATTTGCACCTATTTCTCGCTATAACAAAACAGGCAAAAAAATATAACAAAACGGGAAAACTCAGAATTAAGCACTAATTGAAGAGTGCAGATATCTCGTCGGGGATTATTTGTATGTATTTTATTGTTTGGATTATTGGTTATCAAACCTCTTCACCCTTTCTTGATTTGATTCAAACCAGTTGTTTGTTAAGACTGATGGGCTAATATTAAATCTGACTTGTATCCGGCCGATAACAAAAAAGAATATTTTTTAGTTTGCTATTTTTCAAACGAAAGCGATCTCTGCTGCAATTTTCAGAATCTGCTAAGTAGTTAAAAGTCTATTTCTTGGGAATATTTTGATATATCCCATTTCCATACAACAATAGAAAAACCCGTATACTGATCATATACGGGTTTGTTTTTATATTGTCAATCGATATTTTGTGCTCAGTTACGAAAAAAGCTTTTCCACTTTTTGTTTTACCTCTTCTTCGTTCGGATTGATGTCGAAAACGATTTTAGGTTTTAAATAGAACAGCTCATTTTCGGCTTTGAATTTTTCTTCGCCGCCACCTGTAATATTAAGCATTATCAGGTCGTCCTTTTTTACCGTACCGTCTTTAGCTGCTTCAATTAAAGTAGCAGTTGCAATAGCCGATGCCGGATGAATATCATTACCTTCGGTTTTCAGGAATAATTCGCCCGCATGGGCAGCTTGTTCGTTCGATGCCAGCAATACTTCGCCGCCAGCATCTTTCATCGCGTCAAATAATCCTCCGGCAATTGGGTATGGAGGTTTACGGTTCGATAAAACTTTGGCAACAATTGCTTCCACCTGCTCGCGGGCCAGGTTATCATCCAACGATAGCATGGCACGTGAGTCCGCTTTCCAGGCATCGTGAATAGGTGTAAACGGCGTGTTTTGCGAAACCATCAGTTTCATTTTTTTGCTGCCGAATCGTCCGTCTTCTATCAAACGCAGGTTAGCTTCCCAGGCTGCAATTGCTCCGGTTCCGCTACCAATGGCCTGAAAATAGTAATCAGGAATTTCTCCAATGGTTGTAGTTGCCGAAAGCATTGTAGTTGCCATTCCGTCGCGGCGGGCAACGTTTTTTGCACCTCCTTCAGCAACAAAACCTTCCATCCCTGCAACGATGTTCGACAGGTGAATGGCATCGAAATAATCACTGCCCGATTTGCTGCAAATCAGTTTTACGCAATCGTTAATCGGGGCGTCGAACCAAAGTGCACCGATATTATCTTCGGGAACACAGATTAGCAGTGGAATATTGTTTTCAGAACAAACTCTTGCAAACGCACGCGAAGTATTTCCAGCCGAAGCCACCACCAGGGTTTGTTTCATATCTTCGGTCATTCGGCCGCAAACCGAGTAAGCTTCGGTTTCTTTAAACGAAGCCGTTTTCATGTTTGTGCCTTTTTCGGGCCAGTAGCCGCTAAAGGTGATCCAAAGATTTTCGAGCCCCAGTTCTTTTGCCAAACCCTCGCTTTTGTAAGTCACCGGAGCCGACGAACCTTCCAGCATTCTGCCAATTGGTAACCAGTCGGCAAATTTGTACAAGCCCCACGAATCGTCTTTTACGTCAATCTGTTTTTTATCGTAAATTGCACGAATTAACGTTGGTTCGGCCTCACCCGGAGCATCCAGCATCCAGCCTTCATCTTTAAACTCCTTGCCTGTTTTAAACGATTTCAGGATGTATTTTGTGGGCGAAAAATCTTTGCTCATTCTACGTCTGTTTTATTTTAAGAAGGACAAATGTAGAAAATGCAGACATAAAACAAGCGAAAAATGTTAATTCTTAAAGTCTGAATAATAAACTTATTGGTAACTTTAAGCAATTCAACAAAACCTAATACTGTGAAAAAACTATTCCTGTTTCTGAATCTTCTTTGCTGTTTCACTTTTGTATCTGAAGCAAAGATTTATCCAACACAACTTACTTGCGAATACCTTAATAACCCTGCAGTTGTAGATGTGCCTCAGCCGCGTTTGGCATGGATAAATGTAGCCGATGAAAGCGAAAGAGGACAGGTTCAAACGGCCTTTCAGATTCGGGTGGCCACTTCAAACGAGAAGCTTGGAAATGCCGACTTGTGGGATAGCGGCAAGGTGAAAAGTGAAGCATCTACGCGCGTTAAATACGATGGTCAGAAACTGGTTTCCCGCCAGAATTGCTGGTGGCAGGTGCGCGTGTGGGATAAAAACGATGAGGTTTCGGAATGGAGCGAGCCTGCAAGCTGGCACATGGGTTTGTTGGAAGAAAATGACTGGCAGGCAAAATGGATAGGCGTACCCTGGCAAGGCGAAGAAGCTCTGCCAAAACCGAACTCACCGGCTGTAGATTTGCCGGAACAGTTACCTCCGCCGGCGCCACTGTTTCGCAAAGAATTTAAGGCCACAAAACAGGTGAAGAAAGCTGTGGCTTACGTTACCGGACTGGGTTATTTCGAACTTTATCTGAATGGTGAGAAAGTTGGAGACGATGTGCTGGTTCCCAATCAAACTAACTACGGAAAGCGCCCAGGACTAACTCAACAGTATATTCCGCTTGACGATAGTTTCAGGGAATACAAAGTGATGTACCTGGCTTATGATATTTCGGATCAACTGGTTTCCGGCGCAAACGCTTTTGGGGCGATTCTTGGAAACGGGTTTTATAATCCGGCCAAACATTGGGCATTGGGGTATGGTTCGCCGCGTTTGTTGTTGCAGGTTCATGTTACTTACGCCGACGGTACCGAGGAGGTTATTATAAGTGATGAAAGCTGGAAGGTAGCCAAAAGCCCGATATTAATGGATATGGTTTATTACGGCGAACATTACGATGCGCGTTTGGAACAAAACGGTTGGTGCTCGCCGGGTTTTAACGACTCGGCATGGGAAAGTGCTGTTTTAAGAAAAGCTCCTGAAGGCAAGTTGACGGCACATACCGCTCACCCTGACAAAGTTTATGAAACGCTTCAGCCCATAAGGATAGAGAAGATGTACAACGGGAATTATAAAGTTGATTTTGGTGTTGAAATTTCGGGCTGGGTGCGGCTGAAAAATGTGGAAGGCCCTGAGGGGTATAAAGTGGAGATCAAATACTTGTCGAATACCTTCTCGGGCGATAATTCGTACATTTTTAAAGGCGTTGGCAAAGAAAATTATGCAGCCCGTTTTAACTGGTTTGTTTTCCGCGAAGTGGAAATTGTAAACTGGCCGGGTGTGCTGGAACCCGAAAATATATGTGCTGAGGCGATAAATACCTACATCGAAGAATCGGCCGATTTCGAAACATCAAATCCGCTTTTTAATGAAGTGAATGAGATTTGGAAACGCAGCCAGACCGATAATATGCACGGAGGAATCGCCAGCGACTGCCCGCACCGCGAACGCTCGCCATACACAGGCGATGGCCAGGTGGCGTGTGTTACCGTGATGCATAATTTCGATGCACAAAACTTTTACTACAAATGGATCCAGGATATTATCGGCGCTCAAAATGTTGAAACCGGATACGTGCCGAATGGCGCGCCGTGGCAACCCGGTTGTGGCGGCGGTGTGGCCTGGGGAGCAGCAGTAAATATTATGCCTTGGGAGTTTTATGTGCATTACGGCGCGGTGGATATGCTGGAAGAAGCTTATGAGCCAATGAAAGAATATGTGCGCTACATGCAAACCTGGGTGGATGATGAAGGAATAATGAACTCGCAACGAGTTGGCCTTAACGGCGATGTTTTGAAGTGGTTTAATCTGGGCGAATGGGTTACTCCGGGCGACCTTCCTGCTGATAGCCTGGTGCATACTTTTTATTTCTGGCGCTGTGCTGATATTACAGCAAAAACTGCTGAAGTATTGGGAAAGAGAAAAGAAGCAAAAAAGTATAATAAGCTGGCAGAAGCCACAAAAAAAGCATTTCACCAGAGGTTTTACGATGAGGAAAAAGGAACATACGGAAACTCGGGAGCCAATATTTTTGCGTTGAAAATGGGTGTTCCCGAAGGTGAATATGAACGTGTGATAAAGGCGCTGAAGAAAAACATAAAAAAGAACAAGGGGCATTTGGATACCGGAATATTTGGTACGCAGTTTTTCTTTGAAGTGCTAACAGAAAATGGTATGCATGACCTGGCTTACGAAGCTATGAATAAAAAAGAGGAGCCCGGGTACGGGCGTTGGTTAACACTTGGAGCTACTACCAGTTGGGAGCATTGGGATACCGGTGGTTCACACAATCACCCGATGTTTGGCGGTGGTTTGGTTTGGTTGTATCGTCAGTTGGCAGGTATGCAGGCCGATGAAAAAGATCCTGGTTATCGACATATTATTTTTCATCCGCAGCCGGTTGATGAAATGGATTTTGCCAAATATTACAACAAAACACCTTACGGAATGGCCGGAATAAAATGGGAGCAGAAGGAGGGGAAATTGAATGTTGATATTACGGTTCCGGTTGGATGCACCGCGACAGTGATTTTGCCGGCGGCGGATTTTGTTGCCGACGGAGAAACGCTAGGCACTAATGCTGATGTGAAGGTGATATCGCAAGCCCAAAACGAACTGGTACTGGAAGTTGGGTCGGGTACTTATAATTTTAGCAATTAGTAAAATAAAATCGCCTTATGAACTGGAAAAAACTCATCATTACAATTTTTAGAATTGCCATTGGCTGGCACTTTTTGTACGAAGGAGTAGCAAAACTCGCTGATGGAAACTGGAGTGCTGCCGGATATTTATCCAGCTCAACAGGGCCATTGTCGGGTTTTTATCAATGGATGGGAGGTTCTGATGCTATTATGAGTGTGGCAGATCCGCTCAATATTGCTGCTTTAATTCTTATCGGACTGGGGCTCACGCTTGGTTTGGCCATTCGTGTTTCTGCGGCTTCGGGCATTGTTTTACTGTTGCTGTATTACTTTGCGCATCCGCCATTTGGTGGTTCGTTGCTGGCCAATACCGAAGGAAGTCTGTACATCGTAAACAAGAATGTGATTGAAGCACTGGCTTTGCTTGTTTTGTTGGTTCTGAAAGAAAAAGGCTGGGGCTTGTATGCATTGCTGATTTTCCCGAAGAAAAGAGAAGGGGGTGAAGAACCGACCGGAGTAAAATCCCGAAGAGAAGCTTTAAAAAACCTGGCAACGATTCCTGCTCTGGGTGTTTTGGGATTTGGAGCTTTTAACGAAACACAAAAATTTGGTGTCGACACACTTTCGGGGGCTACAATAAAAGTTGGCGGTGCTGATATAAAAGAATTAAAAGGGGAATTGCCGAAAGGCAAAATCGGGCCGCACGAAATAAGCCGTTTGGTAGCCGGTGGAAATCTGATTGGCGGTTGGGCACATTCGCGTGATTTGCATTATGTGCCTTCGCTTTTCCGAGCTTACAATACCGAAAAGAAGATCTTTGAAACACTGATGTTGGCCGAGGAAGCCGGAATTAATACCATTAATATCGGGTTTCCTACAAATGCCACTATGCAGAAGTATAAGAAGTTGACAGGAAGCAAAATTAAGGTGATTACGCAGGTGCACCCCGATGCTGATAACAACGACTACGTGGTAAATATTAATAAAGCCATCGATTTTGGTGTGGATATTATTCAGGTTCAGGGGAACTGGTGCGACTGGCTGGTGCGCGACAACAAACTGGATAAAATCGATCTGATGCTAAATCATATCCGTGAGCAGGGCTATACTGCCGGGTTGGCTTCACATACGGTTGATTCACTGATTGCCTGTGAGGAGCAGGGGATTATCCCGGATTATTACATGAAAACCATGCACCACGACAATTACTGGTCGGCACACCCGCGCGAGAACCGTTTTCCGTTTGAAGTGGATGGTAAGAAATATACCGATCACAACCGGTTTCACGATAACCTGTTTTGTTTGTATCCTGATAAAACGGTTGACTTTGTTAGCAGCGCCACAGTTCCGGTAATGGGCTTTAAAGTATTGGCCGCCGGTGCCATTCAGCCTGAGGATGGATTTAACTGGGCTTTTAAAAACGGTGCCGATTTTATTTGTGTGGGCATGTTCGATTTTCAGGTGGTAAACGATGTAAACATCACCATCGATACGTTGAATAATCTGCAAGGGCGCACCCGAAAATGGTATGGCTAAACTTTTTTTAATTTCCGCTTACAACTTGGGCAATTTCTGAGTTTTCTATTTGGTTTGGTGTTAAGTCGCTGAGATTAACTTCAACGCGCAGTGCCCGTAATCCCGATGCTCCTGCCAAGTCTTCCAGTTCCACATCTTCAATGTTGTTGGTTAGTAAGCCCTTTGCGATCATGTAGTCGATGTACTTTTTGTAATCTCTTATTTCATCGGCATGCGAGTAAATAACAGCAATTTTTCCCGGTTGGGTTACCCTTTCTTTGGAGCCTTTAATCCGCGCTTTATCAATGCGTTTTTTGGTAATCTCGTAACGTATGTTGTAGGCACCTGCCACGTCAAACTTTTTCTCGTCCTGCCTGAAAGCAATACTCAGCGGATTGGAATGAACCAGGATAAGTTGTGTAACATCAAGTTTTGTTGCCAGCCGGGGTTGCAGCAATGTTATCCTACGCGCAATTTTAACTTTTACAAGCAGTTGCCACAAGCGAATATTCTTCAAATAAATGTCGTTATACGCTAATCCTTTTACCAGCGACTGACCAATATAAGCGTTGTATTCAATGCCATCGGTACGGTATTTTTCAAAATAATGCGGAAAAACTTTCTGAGCTTTCACCTGCTCGGTTTCAATTATTTCACTAACCTCTTGGTTAATCAGCGTAAGGCTTTCCTCAAATTCTTTCCGCTTTTTGTACACTACATTCAGGTGCGGGTCAAGCGAATTAAAATAGTCTGTTACCGGTTCTTCAAGTTCTGAAAAACGTTCTTTCAGCAAGCGTAAAAACGGATCAACTTCTTTTGTCAGAAATTCAATAAGAACAACTTCATCCCCAGCTTTTAGTCCATTTTGCACCGTGTCGATATTTTGTTGGATGTTAAAACAGAGATCATCAAGCAATGGCATTTCCTTTATTTGGCGGGCATAGTCCAGAATTTCACGTGCATGTTTTAGTTGCTCCGAGAGGTCGGCCCGGATAGCCAGGTTGCGTTCGAGTGACGAACCACGTACATCGGAAGCGCCGTAAATAGGTACCACATCGTTGAAAACAATCGATTCAACCGCCGTTTTCCCACCGTTCTTATTTTCAGAAAGAAAGTGACCAACCGCTTCGCGAAAACGCCACTCAACAGTGGGGTGAATAGCCGTGAACTGATCCTGTATAACCGCTCTGATTTTGTCGTTCCATTCTTCTTTCGATCGTTTCAGGGCCAGCGCAAAAGTGGGGAATACATCGTAAAGTCGCTTTACTTGCATCATACTTATGCTGTTTGGTTTTGTACAGGCAAACTCCAGCATTCCAACCGGAGTTTTGTCGATAAACAGCGGAACAATTGCCAGGCTTCTGATGCCCGCATCCAGCAAATTCTGAATAACAACATCCTGTGGTAATTTTGTAAGATCGGGTGTGTTGATGATGCGGTTTTCTCTGAACGCCTGTTCATAGATTGTGCCCAGATACTGATCGCATTTTAGCTGCGAACGGGGAATAATGGTATCCCAAATGAGGTTCAGATTCATGTTTGCATCTTCATCGGGCGCCACTGCCATTCCAAATTTTAACTTTGGATTGTCGAACAAGGCACGCATCCGTTTTTGCAGCACTTCAAAACCTTCGTTTGTTTCAATGGTTTTTTTGTCAAGCAAATCGGTTTTCAGTTGCGAAATCACAAAATCCTGCGTAATATCAATCAGGTTGAAATGAATCAAGCCCGAAAATTCAAAATTCTCCAAGGGAATTATCTCGTTCCACAACTCCAGATCCTCGGTGTTATCCAGCAGTTTGGTAATGTCTTCCAATGAAAGTTTTATGTGCTTTTTTAATTCACGTACTTGTACATAATCGGTTGTTACTTGTTTTCGGATGTACTTAATGTAGCCTTCTTTTGTGTCGGTAAGCCGATAAGTGAAAGGAAGATCGACGTCGATTTTATAGTTGTAAAATTTCTCGAGTATCAACAGATAAGCTTGATACAATTTAGAAATCAGTGAAAGATCCTGCTCGCCCCCTTTGGCAATTTCAAGTAATTTATGTGAACAACTAAGGCTGTTATTCATTAACTCGGTGGCAAAAAATGGTTCTTGCCCAAACGGTGCAGTACAGGCTTCCATACTGTTTTGGTGGCGCAACGGATTTATAACAAACGCCATCAATTGATTCACCAGATCCTTGTTTTCATCAAGCAGGGTGGTGTTGCGTATTGGCTTTTTTAGCTCAGGAACCCTGTTCAAAGCATTTAGCGTGCTTTTTGCCAGATCTTTCATCGGGTGATTGGTCATCAATCCGATTCGCTCGATATCCTTTATAAGTAGTTCAAAACTAAGTACTGAACGAAAGGGGAGTTGAGAGAATGGGCAATTAATCTGTTTTTCTGTTTTCATCGGGTTGATTTGAGTAGGATGAATATATTGTTCTAAATGCTTTCGAGAAGAATAACGTTTTACTACTTGTGAAGGTTCTGTTGCCTGCAATTTCATGTTGGTTTACGGAGCAAAAATACGGCAATAAAAAAACAGGCAATCGGAATAATACTCCAATTGCCTGTTTCCCAGCGCTGAATGCGACAAGTTTTGCGCGAATAAATTTTTCAGATCGTTAATTTCTGAAGCCGCTTTGTGGAACCTTGTTAAAACGCCTGTTCATTTTGTGTTCACCATCAACATATATCTCCATCACATAACGTCCATCCTGCAAATGCCGCAGGTCAACACCGGTTTGAGCATCTTTAATGTTGGTGTACTCATGTGTTTCAACGTATTCGCCATCTTTTGTAATGCGCACTTTTAGTGTTGATGGTTTGTTGGTGGTGGTATAAATGGTGGCGTAATCTTTTACCATGCGTGGGTAAATATTTACCGACAGGTGTGAAATTGTGGTGTCTACCTTAAAATCGTTGTCGGTTTTAAAGGCATAAAACTGTCCGTTTCCGCAGTCGCTTTCAAATAAATGAATGAGGTTTCCTTCGGTGTCTTTTAAGCGCAAACGCCCGTAACCGGCATCGGCCAGAAACCAAAACTCCAGTCCTTCGCCCGCAGTATCAACCAAATTCAGGAAATAGTTGCCTTCTTCCAATTCAAGAGTATCGATGTAAGTTGTGGCCGAATCGAGCATTTCCGGTGTTTTGGAATAAACAGTGTCGTAGCTGCTGTTAACAACATGTACCCAGTTGTCTTCGGGTTTGTTGTTGGTCATAAATTCTACCACAAATTTCGACGGGATTGTCGGAATGCTTTCAAATTCAACATTCATATTGTTATCGCCGTCCCATTCGTCTTCTTTGCCATTGGGTTCTTCCAGAATTACCGAAAAGGTATTTAAACCTTCCTTCATATCAATTTCTCCCGGAAGTGAAATAATAGCAGCTTCATAAAAACCAAGGTTTCCCTTCCATTGATAGGTTTTCTCTTCAAATCCTTTTGTTGAATAAATGATCTTGAGCTTTTTTAAATCGCGGCTACCCGGGTTTCGTATTTTTATGAGCGGACTGAAACCGCGAGGATTAAAACGGTTGTAATTGTCTTTCCGGTTTGGTGCAATAATCTCTTCAATGGCCACATCGTTTTCGTTATTTGGTGCGGCATATTGGAACAGGTACGAAGTGATTTGCTCTCGGGGTTGATCTTTGTTAACGGCCGTAAACGGTTCCATATCGAGGTCGAGTTCGTGGCTTCCTTTTGTCAGGGGAATATCAACCACATCGGGTACCTGTAAATCGCCGGGGCACCAGTAAGCACGGTCGAAAATCCATGTTCCGCCCTGCGGATACAGCGGATTATTGCCACAGTCTTTCCACATGTTGCGGTGATCCACCACTTCTCCGTCGAACTTTAACTCGCGCCAACGGCTGCAAAATTCGCTGCAACCGCTAGGCTCGTCCATTCCGTGTCCGGTATGCTGAATACGAAAACGGGCAAAATCGGCATTTTCTGCGGTAGTAACCGTTTTGGGCGAAAGCTGTTTTTCGATAGGATCTTCCGGGTCGCCGTATCGAAAATTGCCGTCCCACATTTTTTCAACAGAAATAAAATCGGCTACCTGCGGGCCAAAAGTAATGTCGAAATCAAGGGTTAAATCCCAACCCAAATCAGGAGATTCGTAACCCGAGTGAATGTATTCAATCTCTACACTGTCGCGCAAAAAAGCCTGAAAGTCGCTAACATCAATACTCCAGGTGTAACTCCAGCCTTCTTTAAAATTACTTCCGTACGGAGTTAGCATACGGCCAATTTCGTAGTCGATCATTTCGCCGTTAACGCCTCCTTTTCGCAAAATCTTCACGCGGTCCATATAATCCCAGTGGGCAATGGCGCGATCTTCCGGATAGGCAAGTGTCAGGTTCAAAACGATTCTCCTGATTTCTTTGTCAGCTGAAGGAAACTCGCCCCACTTTACAAAACTTTTAACGCCTTGCGACTGATCGGTATTAATAAGGACTTTGTTGTGGGTAACCACGTTTGTGGTTTGTGCCAGCAAGTGCTGAGCTGCAATTAGTAGCGTTAGAAATACAATTAGTTTCTTCATGGATTGTTAGCTGAACTAGTTAGTTAATATAAGTTGAATATCTTGTGTAGATGCGCTTTCTGTAGCTAAAGTAAATTCTTGTTTGATCTGTTTCTCAGGATTGGAAACCACAAACCGGTAGTTGGATTCCTTCTTCAATTTTAACTGAAGGAACTGGTTCATATCGTCGGTTTTTCGTGGCGAATAACCAAAGTTGATATTTTTATCGCCTTCAAAAACGTCAACGCGGCAACTCAATCGGGATTCACTTACAGAAGTATCTTCATCAGCAAAAACAACGATATTGGCCATCAATTCGTCGTCATTCAGTTTACTGTTTTTTATGGATTCCTGGTAAATGTCGATGTAGCGTTGTGTTACGTTATGACCCCAAATGTAAGGTTCAGGTGTTGCCTCATTTTTCATTTCTTCGAATCGTGGCCGCATTTGCTCGGGCAGTTTATTCGTATCAACCACCTGCATAATGTAAGGGGCGTCAACTGCTGCATAGTAAGGCATTCCGGTTGGTTTGTACGACGCAGCGTAAATCCAGTGCAGCATGTTGTTGGGATCGGCTTTTCCCGCGTCGGCAACAAACCACGATTGATTCAGGGTATCAGGATAATATTCAATAAACTGCCACTCGCCATCAATCCAGACTTCGCTCCAGGTGTGGTTTCCTTTATAATTGGTCCACATAGCGGTACCGGCAAGGCGCGAAGGAATTCCAACAGCGCGGTAGGCATCTGTAAGCAAAATCGACAAACCTGTGCATGTGGCCATGTGTTCTTTCATGGCTTGCAAAGGGCTGATATCAACCCGCGAACGTTTGGTGTTGTATTCCACATCCACTTCGTCTTTTATATTGCGGGCAACCGACATAATTGCCTCAACCATGTTGTCTGAATTGTCGGCGTACTTGGCAAAACGTTCGTAAAAGTCTTTTCGCCATACATCGCGATCCTCCGAAACGTTGGCGTATGGAAGTACCTCGTTAAAAAACACAGAATCCGGGAGTTTGGCACACCAGCGGTATTTCTCGCGGGCTTTGTAGGTATAATCTACATTTTCGAGCAGAAAGTCGGCCGTTAATGTGGAAAGATCACGTTCCGGCATGTAACTGATCAGAAATGCCATACCTTCTTTTTGTTCTTTCGCCGATTCTGCCAAAGCTTTTTCCATTTCGGGAGCATTGTCGCCGGCTTTAATCAGCGCTGAGTCTAAAAGCGAATGATACTGTTGAGGAACGTTGGGGTAGTTGGTTGTGCACGACCACGTAAACAGCAGTAGAATGCCAATGAGATAAAGTTTGTTCATTTTATAATTATTAAAATATTTTAATAATGCAGTAAAGCTAGTAAAAAAAATTATTTACCTAGTACGAATGAAATAAACCAATCCTGCTTTTACTTTAAAAAGAGGATATTATCACAGAAATGAAGCGAAAATGAGCCGATTTTTATTTCTCAGCCAGTTGAATAATGTCTTTTGGTTTAATAATTACAGCGTTGTAGCCATACAATGTGCAGTTGATCATTGCTTTTCCCAGCTGCGTGGTGTCTACCACAGCGTTTGGTGCCACGGCTTTGAACAAACGTACCAGCCACATAAAATAATCGTAGACAAACTGGTAGGCCTTGGTTCTTGATTGTATTCCGCGCAAGGGAATGATAAATCCCGGGCGAAACATAAAGGCTTGTTTAAATCCCAGTTTGATCAAATCGTTTTCGGTTCGGCCTTTTACACGCGCCCACATTACTCTGCCTTTTTCTGAGGAATCTGTCCCTTCGCCCGAAACATAAGTGATTGTCATTTCCGGGTTGAGCGGGAACAATTCCCTTGCCAGCGAAAGCGTATAGTCATAAGTGATCTTTTTGAAATCGTTTTCCTTCATTCCCATTGAACTGATTCCCATACACAGGAAACAGGCGTCGTAACCGGCAAGTTGGGCTTCTACCGTTGAAAAATTGGAAAAATCGTTGTGAATGAGTTCTTCCAGTTTCGGGTGTGAAATATCAACCGGATTTCTTCCGATTACCAAAACCTTTTCAACCGCTTCATGATCGAGACATTCGAGTAAAACACCTTTTCCTACCATTCCGGTGGCACCGGTAATAATGACATTCATATTATTCGGGTTTTAGTTTCAAAATTACGATTTCGCTTTTGGTCCCTACGCGCATTGGCGGGCCAAAAGTGCCCACTCCCTGCGAGGTATAAATGCGGGTTCCTTTATAATCGCCCAGTCCTTTGTTGTATTTGTAAACCATGCTCACAACAAAATTAAACGGGAATAACTGACCGTTGTGTGTGTGCCCGGCCAGGTATAGGTCAACACCATGTTGATTGGCAAACTCAATTCCATCGGGGCTGTGATGCAGCAAAACAGTTGGTTTTCCGGGGAAAAGGTTTAGTTCGTCCAAAACGGAACGGATGCTTGGCCGCTTCCTTCTTTCAGGAATTTCCTGTTGGCTGTTATCAGCCCGCATGTGATCAAGACCAATAATTTGAATCTGGTTAAAATGGGTCACCTCGTTTTCCAAAACGGTGACGCCAAATTCACGCAGATTATCTTTCACTTCTTTGGCGCCCAAATAACCATCGTGGTTTCCTTCGATAAAATAAACCGGCGCATTCATTTGTTTTAACGGCTCCAGACTTTTGCTGTTTAAGCGGATTTTTCCATCAAAAAGGTCGCCGGTAATAAATACCACATCCGGGTGTTGGGCGTTGGTTTTGTCTACTATTTTTTGCAGTGTTTTTGGCCCCCAGAAATGCCCGATATGAACATCGGAGAGATGAGCAACCTTAATTTCGCCCGTTAGCCCTTTCATCGGAATTTCTACTTCGCTAATCCTTCGGTACTGTGCGTTAACAATTCCGGCAGCAGTAACAAAAACAGCCAGCGAAAGGGCGGAGATTCCCAGCAAACGGGGAACTGATTTTGTAAAAATATTTACCAGATCGACAACTGCAACCGAAAGTAACAGATAAAGTAAAAAGCCCATTACTATCGATGCCGCAATGTAGATTATATTACCAAAAGCCGCCTGCGTATTGGTGGTTGTGGCAATACCGGCAATCATAAATACGGTTAAGGCACCAAAAGTTATATAAAGGTAACGCGTTGTTGGCAATTCAAAATAGAACGAAAATCGTTTAGCCAGATACATATTCGCTCCAACCAGAAATGCGATAAAAACAATAAATATTAACCAGGGAATAATTTGTTTCATAGCCTATTTGGGTTGTTGCATGCTTTTTACGGTTTTTAAAAGAAGCTTTTTCGGCATAAACGGAATTCCCGAGATCATTATTTTTTGTGCTGTTGTTAATCCCGACACTACGTCGATTTTTCCTTTTAGCATCGCGTTATAGCCGGCTTCGGCAACTTTACGCGCGCTTGCTGTTTTTTTGAACATCGCTGTTTTGTCCATCCCCGATGAGGCGCCAAATTCGGTTTCGGTGGCACCGGGCATCAGGTTGGTAACGGTAACATTGGTATCGGCAAGCTCTGCTGAAAGGGCATTACTGAAAGAAGTAACATAAGCTTTTGTAGCAAAATAAACCGCTTGCAAGGGGCCGGGCATTAAACTGGCCGTTGATGAGGTGTTTAGTATTTTCCCGGAGTTGCGCGCTACAAAATCGGGCAGGAATAAGCGGGTCATGGCGGTTAGCGAAGTAACATTCAGGTTAATCATGGCCATGTGTCGTTCGTAATCGAGTTCGTGAAAAACGCCAACACCTCCAAAACCGGCGTTATTAATCAGGATCTCTGTTTCGATGCCTGCCTTTTTAATTTCATCGTACACTTCTTTTGGTGATTCGGGCAAACCTAAATCTTTCGCAATCACATAAACCTTTATGCCGTGTTTAGTTTCCAGTTCCTTTTTTAGTGCTTCCAGCTTGTCTTTGCTTCGGGCAACAATTACCAGGTCGCCGCCTTTTTCGGCATGTATGTGGGCCAGCTCCCGGCCAATTCCGGTAGAGGCACCGGTTATTAATGCAACATTCTTCATCTGCTTTTTATTTTTTATCTATTTAATGAACGTTTAAAGTTTTCTGTATAACAACGATAAAGGTCTGAAAAATCCTGGTCATATTAAGAATATGTCTTAATAAATGTTAATTTAAATTACTGAATATGAATGAACAAAAAAGGTTGATTTTTCTTAACTTATTAAGGTTTTAAAAAGATCTAAATCGACAAATATGAAAACAACATTCGCACTTTGTACAATTTTAATTCTCTCTTTATCGCTTACCGTAAACGCTCAGGATGGCGCACTGCTGTATGGTCAAAACTGTGCTTCGTGCCATGGTGCCAATTTGGGTGGCGGAAATGCGACAAGTTTGGTTGACGGAATCTGGCAGTTTGGTGCCGAGAATGGTTACGTCTTCCGAAATATAAAATTTGGAATTCCGCATCTGGGAATGCCCTCATACGAAGCAACGCTCAGTGATGGAGATATTAATGCCATCATTTCGTATATCCGCGAGTCGGAGAATAAGGTCGGGGCCAAAAAACCACCGATTGCCAAAGAAATGGAAACGATAGATTATAAAATGGATGTAGAAATTTTTGCCGAAGGACTGGAAGTTCCGTGGGCAATTGATTTTATGGATAGAAATACAGCTTTAATTACGGAACGCCCGGGAAGGCTGCGAATAGTGAAGAATGGAATATTGCTTGATGAGCCGGTAAAAAATACGCCAGAAGTATTAAACCAGGGGCAGGGTGGTTTGATGGATGTTGCAGTTGATTCCGACTTTAAAGAAAATGGCTGGGTTTATCTTGCCTACAGTCATGTATTAACAAGCGGTTACGATGGAAACAGGCCACCTGCAATGACGCGTATTGTTCGTGGAAAAATTGAAAATAACAGCTGGACCAGCGAGGAAGTGTTGTTTGAAGCTCCGCATGATACCTACCGAACCACACGCCACCACTATGGTTGTCGTATTGTTTTCGATCCGCAAGGCCATTTGTTTTTTGCCATAGGCGACCGCGGTGCCGGTTACCAGGCGCAGGATTTTACGCTGCCAAACGGGAAAGTACATCGTATTTACAAAGACGGAAGTATACCGGAAGATAATCCATTTGTTAACGAGGAAGGCGCAATGAAATCGTTGTTTTCGCTGGGAAACCGAAACATCCAGGGAATGGCCATACATCCGGAAACCGGAGAGCTTTGGACAACCGAACATGGCCCCTTGGGCGGCGACGAATTGAACCGGATAGAGTCGGGGAAAAACTACGGTTGGGAAACCATTACCTATGGCAAAAACTACAACGGAACGATTATAACCGAAGAAACGCACCGGCCTGACATGGAACAGCCCAATTTATATTGGCGACCATCTATCGCAGTTTGCGGACTTGATTTTTATCGGGGAGATCTTTTTAGTAAGTGGAAAAACAAGTTGCTGGTTGGCGCTTTAAAATACGAAGAGGTGCGTTTACTTCAAATAGAAGGTGATAATGTTATTCATGAGGAAGTAATTGTAAAAAATCAGGGACGAGTTCGCGATGTGTCAACTGGGCCGGAGGGTGCTATTTACGTGGTGCTGAATAATCCGGGAACTGTGATTAAATTAACTCCACAGTAAGAAGATAATAGTTCGCTTTAACTAACAATATCATCGAGTTTTTCCTGGTTGTTCATCAGGTCGGCAATTGTTGTTGCTTTCAGGTATTTAATGATCTGGTTGTTCAGTTCGCCCCAAAAACCCTGGGATGCGCAAATACCCTGTCGTTTGCAGGTGTAGTTATGCGACAGACAATCGACAACACAAATACCGGGCTCAAATGCATTATGAATATCGTAAATGGTAATTTCCTCGGGTTTGCGGGTTAAAATATAGCCACTGCGTCGTCCGCCGGCTTTGCTTACCAGGCCTGCAACTTTTAGCGAATTTATAATGTGGTCGAGATACTTGTACGAAATGTTCTGGTTAGCAGAAATATCTTTCTGATAGATTCCGATTTCAGGATCGCTCTGAGCTATTTCAAGAATAGCCCGCACACCATATCTCGTTTTCGTGCTAAATTTCAAGGTTTTTGGTTTTTATTCTTCGAACTCTTGTTTAAAAGCAAATGTAATAAAAACTTCATCATTCACTTTGATGGTTCCTAATACTTTTTTAGGCGGCTCAATATTAAAATCAGTTAAGTTGACTTTTAACGATCCTTTTATCAGTATCTCAGAAGAATCGCACGCGCTTATTTTGCATGGCACAACATACTCGTGTGTGTGCCCGGCAAGTGTTATTGTTGCATTCAGATTCCTTTTTTCGACAGGACCGGTAATTGCTTTTTCGTTTTTGGGTTCAATATCAATTTGTATAACAGGATATTCTGTGGCTTTTAACAATTCCAGAAAATCTTTGCGCATGTGTTGGTTACTGCCTGTAAATTCTTTTACCGGAACAATAACCTCCTGTTGCCAGGTCAGGCGGTCGGATTGCTGTTCGTTGCCTACCAGGCGGGGCGCTTCATGAATAAATTCGAAACGGTTGATGTTTGACGAGCCCTGGATAAGAACAAAATTGCTGCAATTTTCAGGCGTCTTGCCATTTGGCTTATCCGAGGCCGAAGCCCCAACGATTGAGAAAGTCAGGAAAAGCGATAAAAAGTAATATTTCAGCAATGTTTTTTTCATACTATTCGAATGGTTTGTTTGCAGAGCTTATAGTATGTGCTTCATTTGTTTTGGTTATTTATTGGGGTGTAACCTTCGTATCTGTTCGTTTCATGTAAGAAATTGAGGAATGCCCGCAATAACCCGGGCATTCCATCTTTTCTGTACTAACTGTCCAAATTAAAATGAAATGGCTGCTTCTAACACCATGCCATTAAATTTTCCCCCATCAATATCTCCATGAGCAGGTCCATCATATTTTTGATTCACATAGTCAAGTTTAACAACTACGTTTTCGGTCATAAACCAGCCACCGCCAATGTTGGTGCGGTTAACTTCTGAGTCAAGACCATCAGAAACGTGGTTATAACGTGTTCCAACGTAGAAACTTCCGATGCGGTATAATGCCTGAATTGCTGTTTGTGTAAAATCCTGGTCAGCACCTTTTCTTATGCCATTCATTGTTTCGTAAACTCCGAATACTTCAAGTCCTTTGTACTGCAGGAATACGTTAGCCATGTAGCTGTTCAGTTTTGTTTGTCCACTACCAGGGCTCCATCGTCCTGAACGGAAATTGTCGCCTTCGGCTGCAGCTGTTTGCATTACGTTGTAGTAACGTGCACCGGCACGGTCGCCATCCCAAAGGTAAGCACCGCTATGTCCGTCAGGAGCGTGGAACCCAGAAAATGAAGCACGAACGCGTAAATCATCGTTAATGTTTTTGTCGTACGCCAGTTTCCAGTTATAGGCAAGGTCTTCGCCAATGTCGTTACCACGTCCGTAGTTCATACGTCCGTTGTTTACACCGGCAACTGCAATAAAACCGTCTTTTCTGAACATGAATTCCATTCCAGGGTTGCTTGTGAAAGCATCCATAATCCAGTTACCCACAAACGGGTTGTTAATTACATTACCGTTGTTACTGCGGAAATAGTGTGCATCACCGTAATCCGGCATCATAACACCTGCTTTAATAGTCAGGTATTGCATCAGTTTCTCACTACCTTTCAGGAAAGGCATGTAATCAATGATCAGGTATCCACCTTCAACCCAGGCCTCGTTATGGTGACGCGACGACATGTAGTTGTTGATGAACAGCTGAATACCCGGAGCCAAATCAGTTGTAATGCTCAGGTTCGCAGTTGGTAAATTGAAGTTATGTTTCAGGTCGATCAATTCCACATCAGCTTCATGATCGAGTGACTGTAACTGAATAGCAAAATCGCCTCCAACTTTAACTTTCACATTTTCGAAAGTCGTAGGATCAAGTTTGGCTTTTTCAAATTGTCCGTAAGCCACAGATCCAATCATGAAGACTGTTAATAATAATGCTAACTTTTTCATTCTAATTAAATTTTAAATGGTTATAAATCAATAAAATATGTGGTGTGGTGTTAATTTGCGTTGCTGGTTTGCATGTTTTGGAGAACAATGTCGAAATGAATAAACACTTCGTCGCCGGTTTTTAGCGTTCCCATCATTGCAGTTGGCGGTTCAATGCCAAAATCGCTCATTTTTACCGAAATCTTTCCGCTAACTTTAAACTGATCGTCTTTAGCTTCAGCTACCGTAAACTCAAGCTCAACTTCTTTTTCCTTACCTGCAATCTGAAGTTTCCCTTTGGTTTTGGTAAGCGAGTTGGTTGTTGCCGATACAGTTGCGTCGGCACTAAAACTAATCTTCGGATGGTCATCAGAATCGAGCGCTTTGTGCGCTTTGTTATCCATAATTTTGTTATCGCTTGTAATGCTCTCAGCTAAACACGAAAATTTGATGGATTCGATTGAAATTTGCTGATTTTCATCTGCCGAAGCCGACACCAAACAGTCGTAATCTTCAATGGCCATTTCCCAGTCGTGAATCGATGAAGTTCCGGTAACCATTAGTTTACTGTTGCTCTCATTTTCTTCGTAGCTTACTTGAGCTACTGATAAGTTACTTGCCAGAAGAAAGGCAAATAGGCTTATAATCAATTTGTTGTACGTTTTCATTTTTTTCATAACTACTAAAACTATATGTCCTATCGAATAAGTAGGGCAAATATAAATAAAGAAATATTTCGTGAATCATGACTAAAGTCAGATTTGTTAATTTTTGCTAAAAAAATAGCCTCTTCTTAATGTTTAGTTTACATTTCAAAACATGCAGGATTGTCCGTGCTGAAGTAACCTTAATTCACCCCATTCGTTAATAAATTGAAGCTGTGGTAAATAGATAATGTGATGAGGGTTTTGATTTTAATTTTTGGTTTAATTGCAGCAGTGGAATGTAGTTCGCAAAACGATGCATTTTTAAATGAGCGCCGGAAAATGGTGGAATCGCAGTTAAAAAACCGGGGAATTGGCAACGAGTTGGTTTTGGATGCATTTTTACAAGTTCCGCGGCACGAATTTGTTT
This sequence comes from Draconibacterium mangrovi, assembly GCF_010586825.1. Classification (GTDB taxonomy): domain Bacteria; phylum Bacteroidota; class Bacteroidia; order Bacteroidales; family Prolixibacteraceae; genus Draconibacterium; species Draconibacterium mangrovi. The sequence goes on from NZ_JAAAGB010000012.1 coordinate 99,688, forward strand.
TACCCGAGTATATGAAATGGGCTTATGCCGATGGTCCTTTGCCGATAAACGAGGGGCAAACCATTTCGCAACCCTACATAGTTGCCTATATGACCGAGGTTTTGGAACTTCAGAGAACGGACCGTGTTTTGGAAATTGGAACCGGATCGGGTTATCAGGCAGCTATTTTAGCCCAATTGTGCGATTCGGTTTATACCATCGAACTTTTTGAGGAGTTAAACAAATCGGCAACAAAAATTTTTCGGAAGCTGGAATACACCAATATATTCAGCAAGGTTGGCGACGGTTATTTGGGGTGGCCCGAAAAGGCACCTTTTGATGCTATAATAGTTACCTGTTCGCCATCGCATGTGCCCGAACCTTTGCAAGCGCAGTTGGCTGAAGGAGGGAGGATGATCATTCCGGTTGGATCCGGTAACATCCAAAAGCTGGTACTTCTGCAAAAAAAGAATGGAAAGATGAGAAAGAAAGATGTGCTGCCTGTGCGTTTTGTGCCCATGCTTGATGAGCAGGGTGAGAAATATTAAATACGAAGAACTGAACCACAATAGACACATAGAAAGCATTTGGTTTTGTGTCTTCTGTTAAATTGTTCTACTGATAAATTGTAAAACTGAAAACTGCGACTGAAAACTGAGAACTTTACTCCCCTTGACGCAAACTTCTCTTCCTCATTCACTAAATAACTCATTCACGATACTACTTTTAAATGGTTCTATTGCCAAATTGTAAAACTGAAAACTGTGACTGAAAACTGTTTACTTTTCTGGTTCTGCAATCTTAATTCGTTAATCATCATTCAACTACTCATCATTCCCAATTCCAGCATTCTGGTACCGGTTGCTACAAAGCACCAAATTTTATAATCCAGCCATCACTTCGGGTGTTGGTTTCTTCTTGTAATCCCGGGCCGATTACTACAAAACCACCGTCGGAACTGTTTATAATTCGCGATGCGTTATCGTTGTTAAAATGCAGGTTTAGTAGTTTCTCGTTTAGTTCGTTACCATCCGGATCGATATTTAATAACCAGGGCCCAACATTTCCGAGGAACGATGTGGCTTTTATTCCGGCTACCATAAAAGTGCCATCGGGGCGAATTGTAAGGGCGTTGCCGCCTTCCGAACCTTCGCGGTCGACACTTTTGGTCCACAAAATTTCGCCGCTTGCGTCGATCTTGTTCAAAACCAGGTCGTAATCAAAAATGGGATCGGCGGAGTTGATGTCGCTTAAACATTTTCCGTTCCAGCCAACAATCATAAAAGCACTGTCGGGAGAGCAGCAAATACATTCGGGCCACACTTTTTGGTCGGGTGTTTTAATCCACGAATACCATTTTGCTTTCCCCAGATAACTAATACGTATGGCAACAATGTCGCAATTATTTTTGCCGATTTCGCTAACCTGGGCCGCGAGGGCATAATCGCCGTCGGGAAGTCGTTTTATTGCCCGCGCACACCCCGACATGTTGGTCATAAATAATCGTTCCATTGTTATCTCGCCATTTTCATTCAGTGTGGCCATTAAAATTTTCGGATCGTCAGGGTTTTCGCTTTTCGAGCCGGCAATGGCAAAGCGGTTTTCGGGCAGCGAAATAATGTCTTCAACCGACAGGTATTCAGCATCTAATGTCTTTTCCCATAATTTTGTTCCGTTTTCATCCAGCCGCACCAAATGGCAACTTTTCGTTTCTCCCTCTGATGAAGTACCCAACAGAACGTAGCTTTTATCGGTGAGCTGTGTAAGACGTTTCGGGATCTCGTTTTTTTCGGTACCAATAATTTTCGTCCAAAGTGTGTCGCCATTTTCGTCAAAACGAATTAGTTGAAAATCAAAGGAGTGCCCGGCAACTTTAACCGCTCCGGTAACCGCGTAACCTTTGTTGGCGTCTTCTATAATATCAGTATAAAAGTCGCAGCCCCTGGCACCCGATTGTTTTTGCCACTGAGGTTCGGGTATTTGCGCAAGCGTTGATATCAGGCCGGCAAAGTAAAAAACGATGGTGTAAATCAATGTTTTTTGCATGTTATTAGTTGTCGATTGGTTTTATATGGAATACATCAATTGCAAGCAATGGGTAACTTGTTTTCCAATATTTTGGTTTCATGTCTTTATACCCAAAATGCTTATTAGGGGTTTCAGCAGATTATGCACAAGTGACTACGTATTTTCTTTTCGATTGTGAATGATAAATTGTTCTATGGTTAGGAGAGATTAAAATGCACGCCGGAAAAATTAGAAATCAGTGTTTTGAGAACGGTCAACTTTCATTAAATTAGCAAAAGTAAAATCTATTCACATGTTGAAAATCAAATCGTTTCTCACCTTATTTACAGCATTTTTTTATTTGTCGGCGTTGGCGCAGCAAATCGATCCGTCGAGGCAATGGAGTATGTATCGTGGAAAATCTATTTCCGGCTATCTGGATAATGCCAACCTGCCTGAAACGTGGGATTCCGCTACCAATAAAAATATTGCCTGGCAAACCGCTATTCCCGGCCTGGGGCATTCGTGCCCGATTGTTTGGGGCGATAAGGTTTTTGTAACCACAGCACTTAGTGAGCAAGATGAGGGTGATGTAAAAACCGGTATTTACGGATCGATAGGTTCAGTGCCCGATAGTTCGATTCATTATTGGCGGGTGTATTGTGTGAATAAACATTCTGGAGAGATCGAGTGGGAAAAAACCTCGTATACTGGCATCCCGGAGCAAAAACGTCATCCCATGTCGTCACACGCCAATTGTACGCCGGCCACAAACGGAGAATTTGTGGTGGCTTTTTTCGGATCGGAAGGATTGTACTGTTACGATATGGATGGAAAACTGCAGTGGTCGAAAGATTTTGGAGTGCTAAAATCGTCTTTCTTTTTGGTGAAGGAAGCCGAATGGGAATTTTCAAGTTCGCCACTGATCTATAAAAATGTTGTGCTCATTCAGTGCGATGTGCAGGAGAAATCGTTTGTGGCAGCTTACGATATTAAAAGCGGTGACGAGCTTTGGAAACAGAATCGCGACGAATATCCCGGCTGGTCAACTCCAAATATTTATTCGGATGGAGAAAAGGACATCGTGGTGGTGAACGGATATAAACACCGGGGAGGTTACGATTTTAAAACCGGTGAAGAAATATGGCGAATGTCAGGAGGAGGCGATATTCCGGTACCGTCGCCGGTTATTGGCAACGATTATATTTATTTTAACAGCGCCCACGGCAAGGTTTCGCCGGTTTATGCCATTCAGAAAAATGCGGTGGGCGACATTACACTGGATGAACGGGCAACTTCGAATGAATTTGTAAAATGGGCAAAACTACGTGGTGGCTCATACATGGGAACCATGTTGTTGTATGGTGGTTACCTGTACAACGCACGTTGGAACGGGCGGCTGACCTGCTACAATGCCGAAACAGGAGAGGAGATGTACTCAGAAAAAGTAGGTGAAGGGAACAGTTATACATCATCGCCGGTGGCTGCCGACGGAATAGTGTATATTGTTGATAACGACGGTAATGTGTATTCGGTAAAAGCGGGTCCGGAATATGAACTTTTAGCAACGAATAAACTGGAACAGACGGTTATGTCGACACCGGCTATAACCGAGGGTTACCTTTTGATCAGAACGGCCAAAAATCTCATCGCCATTTCTGAAATGGAATGATGAATTTTAAAAAGTTTTAAATTCGCTTAACCTTGGATTGAAGCATTTTTCAAAACTCAGGAATTTGTATACTTTCGTCGCTTATTTAGAAATTTAGACATGTGGATTAAACTATCCAGACTAATCCTTAGGAATCGAATCCTCTTTCTTTCAGTTTTGGCTGTTATTACCATTTTTCTGGGCTATCATGCCCGAAAAGTGGAGATGTCGTATGAGTATGCTTCATTGTTGCCAAAGAAAGATCAAGCCTATAAAGATTATCAGAATTTTGTGAAAATATTTGGTCAGGAGGGGAACCTGATCATTGTTGGAGTGCAGGACACGAACTTTTTTCGCCTCGATCATTTTAATGCATGGAAATCGCTGTGTGATGATTTGAAAACGGTGGATGGCGTTGAAAATCTGCTTTCAGTATCAAACACCTACAACCTTGAAAAAAACAAGGACGAAAAAAGGTTTGAAGTTGTAAATACCTTTCCTGATACGATTACCAGTCAGGAGGAATTGGATACCTATGTGGCCGAATTTAAACGGCTGCCTTTTTACCGTAAACTGGTTTATAACGACGAAACCGACACCTACCTGCTGGCTATTACGGTAAACAAGGATAAAATGGCAAGCAAGGAGCGCGAAGACCTGGTTGCCGGAATTCAGGAGGTTTGCCATAATTTCGAGCAGAAAGAAGATGTAAAGCTTCATTACTCGGGGGTGCCTTACATCAGGGTAGTAAACTCGGTAAAAATTAAGCGCGAGCTGTACATGTTCAGTGTGCTGGCGCTGTTAATTTGTATCGTGGTACTGTTCCTGTTCTTCCGTTCGTTTAAAGCCGTTTTTGTTCCGGTGCTTATTGTAATTGTTGGGGTTATCTGGGCCATGGGAATGTTGTCGCTGTTTGGCTACAAAATCACCCTGTTATCCGGAATGATTCCGCCTTTGTTAATCGTTATTGGAATTCCGAACAGTATTTACATGCTGAATAAATTCCATCACGAATACGTTAGCCACGGAAATAAAATAAAGGCGCTGCAACGTGTGATCATTAAAATTGGTAACGCTACCTTTTTAACCAACCTTACCACGGCTTCGGGATTTGCCACTTTTATTATTGTAAAGAGTGATATTTTGCGGCAGTTTGGTATCATCGCCTCGTTGAATATTCTGGGGCTTTTTATTCTTTCGCTGCTGCTTATTCCAATTATATTCAGTTTTATCGGAGCGCCATCATCGCGCCACGTTGGCCACCTCGATAGTAAGCTTGTGACTTCGATAATCCGTAAACTAATGCACATTACCCAAAATTACCGGCAGGTGGTTTACTTTGCAACTATCGGTATAATTGTGGTAAGCATTTACGGAATTACCCTAATGAAAAGTTCGGGTTATATGCTCGATGATATCCCGGAAGATGATCCGGTTTATGTCGATCTGAAATTTTTTGAAAGCAACTTTAACGGACTGATGCCTTTGGAAATTATGGTCGACACCAAAAAGCCGCAGGGTGTTATGCAGTTAAGCACTTTCCAAAAAATAGAGCAGTTGGAAGAACGCCTGGCCGAATATCCAGAACTGTCGGCATCAATTTCCTTGCTTAACCTGCTTAAGTTTGCCAAACAGGCGTTTTACAATGGCCACGAGCGCTATTACAGTCTGCCCAATAACCGCGAGAAGAACTTTATCCTTCAATATGCAGCAACGGGCGAGGAGAATGCCGGATTGTTACATTCGTTTATGGACAGCACGCGACAAATTACCCGAATCAGCATCCGTGTTAAAGACGTGGGCACAAAACGAATGGAAGAATTGTATACGCAGTTTAATGCCGATATCGACTCGATTTTTACGTCCGATAAATACGATGTAACCGTTAGCGGATCAAGTATTATAGCTTTTAAAGGAAACCAGTATTTATTAAAGAACCTTTTTTCGAGTTTGGGGCTGGCTATTTTGTTGATTTCCACATTTATGGCCATTATGTTCTCTTCGTGGAGAATGGTGATTTTATCACTTACGCCAAACATTATTCCGCTTATTTTCACCGCGGCAGTGATGGGATTTACCGGAATTCCGATAAAGGCGTCAACCATTCTGGTATTTAGTATCGCCTTTGGTATATCGGTTGATAATACGATTCACTTTTTGGCCAAGTACCGACAGGAGCTGAATATGACCAACTGGGACATCCGGAAATCGGTTGTAATTGCATTAAAAGAAACCGGAGTTAGTATGTTGTATACTTCGGTCGTGCTGTTCTTTGGATTCGGAATTTTTACCATTTCAAATTTTGGAGGAACGCAGGCCATGGGAATTCTGGTTTCGTTAACATTGTTGGTTGCCGTAACATCAAACCTGATATTGTTGCCATCGTTATTGTCGGGACTTGAGCGCATTACAACCACTGAAGCCTTTAAGGAACCACTACTTCATATTTACGATGAAGAAGAAGATATTGAACTCGATGATCTGGAAATTGTTCCTGATGACGAATTAAATCTGGGAAACTGATGTACACCGTAGAAGAACTTCAAAACAGAATGAGTGCCGAAATTGAAAAGCGCTCGAAAGAACTGCTCAGTAATCAACCGGTTGAATTGTATGCGCCCATAAAATATTCGCTCGATATGGGCGGAAAACGTTTACGTCCGGTGTTGGTTTTGCTGGCCTGCAATATGTTTTCCGAAACTGTTGAGCAGGCAATTCCGGCAGCTGTTGGTATTGAAGTCTTCCACAATTTTACGCTGCTTCACGATGATATTATGGACAAAGCGGATGTGCGCAGAAGCCGCCCGACCGTTCATAAGCAGTTCAATGAAAATGCAGCTATTTTATCCGGAGATGCAATGGCTTTTCAGTCGTATCGGTATATCCTCGAACAACGCTCGGAAACACTGCCCGAAGTACTGGAAGTATTCAGTAAAACCGCTATAGAAGTTTGCGAAGGCCAGCAATTCGATATGGATTTTGAACAGCGAATGAATGTTTCCGAAGCGGAATACCTGGAAATGATCCGCTTAAAAACGGCTGTTTTGTTGGCATGCAGTTTAAAGGTGGGAGCACTTTTAGCCAATGCTCCCGAAAACCTTGCAAACCAGCTTTACGATTTTGGCATAAACCTGGGATTGGCGTTCCAGTTGCAGGATGATTTGTTGGATACTTTTGGCGATCAGGCCGTTTTTGGAAAACAAATTGGTGGTGATATTCTGGCCAATAAAAAAACTTTCCTGCTGATTAACGCCCTGGCAAAAGCATCAGAAAATGAGAAAACAGCGCTAATAGGCTGGATCGAAAAAGAGGACTTTGATCCCAAAGAAAAAATAGCCGCTGTTACCGGATTGTATCAATCCATTGGAGTAAAAAACATTGCCGAAGAAAAGGTAAATGACTTTTTTAACAGTGCTATCCGTATTTTAGATGATTTGGATGTGCAGGATGTTGTAAAACAGCCACTTCGAAACCTTGCGCACAAAATGCTTACACGTAAGCATTAGAGGACACTCATCAGGTTAAATATAATTACAAAAGCGAATTCCAATCTTGCATAAAAACAAAACAATGCTAAATTTGTTGGGTCTATAAAATTTTAACGAAAAACGGGTTAAACCGGACTTAAATCTAATCCAATATGGCTCAGAGCATAGGAAAAATATTACAGGTTATCGGACCTGTAGTAGATGTTAATTTCGATAGTGAAGGCAGTGAACTTCCATCTATTTACGATGCATTGGAAATTCCCCGCGAAGGCAAAGAAAGTTTAATAATAGAGTGTCAGCAACACGTTGGTGAAAACACCATTCGTTGTGTAGCAATGGATTCAACCGATGGCTTGCAACGTGGTACCGCGGTACATGCTTTGGGTAAGCCTATTACCATGCCAAAAGGAGAGATTGCATTGGGTCGTTTGTTGAATGTAGTAGGCGATTCGGTTGACGGATTGGAGCAATTACCAAAAGAAGGTTTGCACATTCATAACGAACCACCGAAATACGAAGATTTAACCACTGAAACCGAAGTTTTATACACGGGTATTAAGGTAATCGACCTGATTGAGCCTTATGCAAAAGGTGGTAAAATTGGTTTGTTTGGTGGTGCCGGTGTTGGAAAAACCGTATTGATCCAGGAGCTGATCAACAACATTGCACTGGCACACTCGGGATTATCGGTATTTGCCGGTGTTGGAGAACGTACCCGTGAAGGAAACGACCTGCTTCGCGAGATGATTGAAGCAAACATCGTGGATTACGGTGAAGAATTCAAGAAATCGATGGAAGAAGGTAGCTGGGACCTTTCGAAGGTTGATCCGGAGCGACTGAAAAAATCGAAGCTGGCCATGGTATTTGGTCAGATGAATGAGCCACCGGGTGCACGTGCCCGTGTAGCACTTTCAGGATTAACAATTGCTGAAAGTTTGCGCGATGGCGACGGTTCTGCCGGAAGTGGTCGTGATATTCTTTTCTTCGTCGACAATATTTTCCGTTTTACGCAAGCGGGTGCTGAAACTTCGGCACTGCTGGGTCGTATGCCATCGGCAGTAGGTTACCAGCCAACGCTGGCTACCGAAATGGGGGTTATGCAGGAACGGATTACGTCTACAAAAAATGGTTCGATTACATCGGTACAGGCGGTTTATGTGCCTGCTGATGACTTGACCGACCCTGCGCCGGCAACAACATTTGCTCACCTGGATGCAACAACGGTATTAAGTCGTAAAATTGCTGAGTTGGGTATTTATCCTGCGGTTGACCCGCTCGATTCTTCTTCACGGATTCTTACTCCTGAAATTGTTGGCGATGAGCATTATAGCTGCGCACAAGATGTGATTATGTTGCTACAGCGTTACACCGAATTGCAGGATATTATCGCCATTCTGGGTATGGACGAACTTTCGGAAGAAGACAAGTTGGTAGTTCACCGTGCACGTCGTGTTCAGCGTTTCCTTTCGCAGCCGTTCTTTGTTGCTTCGGCATTTACCGGGTTGGAAGGAAAACTGGTTTCGATTGAAGATACCATAAAAGGTTTCAGAATGATTATGAACGGCGAGGTAGACAAATATCCTGAAGCTGCATTTAACCTTGTTGGTACTATTGAGGAGGCCATCGAAAAAGGTGAAAAATTGTTAGCTGATAACTAAAATCAGAAAGGAAAACCATGCATTTAGAAATAATTACACCGGATAAAAAAGTTTTTGAAGGGGAAGTAAAACTCATTCAACTTCCGGGAAGCAAAGGTGGCTTTGAAATACTTAAAAACCATGCGCCAATTATTTCAACACTCGAAAAAGGTGTGCTGAAAATTATAGAAAAAAGTGGCGAAGAGCAGCATTTTGAAGTTGACGGAGGTGTAATTGAAAATAAGGCAAATAAAATTATTGTATTGGTTGAATCAACTTAGTGCAATAAAGATAAGATAGTTAAAGAGTCCCCGTAGAAATCTTCTGCGGGGATTTTTTGTGTCACCAATTCGAGTTCTCCAAAATTATGATATCTTAGATACTTTGTAAAAAATGAAGGTCAAATTTCTCGTAATACGTTTTAGCTCCATTGGCGATATTGTTCTTACAACGCCGGTTGTACGTGGTTTGAAGCAGCAAGTGGAGAATGCAGAGGTACATTTTGTTACCAAAAAGAAGTTTGCCTGTCTGGTTTATTCCAATCCGCATATCGATAAGGTTCATTTTCTCGAGGATAATATGGGGATGCTGATTCACGAATTGGCAAAAGAAAACTACGATTATATTATCGATCTTCATAACAATTTCAGAAGCAACAAATTAAAACGCCGCCTAAAAATGCAGTCGTTTGCGGTGAATAAAATCAATTGGGAGAAGTTTCTGATGATTCGTTTAAAGATGAACCGCTTGCCCGATGTGCACATCGTGGATCGGTACCTGGAAACGGCTTCGGTTTTTGATGTAAAAAATGATAACAAAGGGCTTGATTATTTTATCGATGAAACAACTTCGTTTAAGCAGAATGATTTGCCCGAGTCTTTTCAGAATGGTTATGTGGCGTTTGTAATCGCCGGCACTTATTTTACTAAAAAACTACCCGTTCATAAAGTCAGCGAGATCTGTCAGAAGATTCCATATCCTGTAATTTTGCTGGGCGGTAAAAATGAATACGATGAAGGTGAAAAGGTACTTTCGCAGTCGAAAGGCAATGTGCTGAATTTTGCCGGAAAAATATCACTTAACCAATCGGCTTCATTATTACGCGATTCGCGCCTCGTGTTGACTAACGACACGGGATTAATGCATATTGCAGCGGCTTTTAAAAAGAATATCTATTCGTTTTGGGGAAACACCATTCCGGAGTTTGGAATGACACCCTACCAGCCCGGCGAGTCATCGGAAATAATGCAGGTAAACGACTTGAGGTGCCGTCCCTGTTCCAAGCTTGGCCACCAGAAATGCCCTAAAAAGCATTTTAAATGTATGGAAGACATTGATATTGAAAAGGCTGTTGACTGGATCAACACTAATTTCTGAACTACTGGAAGGTTGTTTCGTTTTATTCCGATCAAATATAATTCGTATTTTTAATCTCATGTCTCAATACTCATATCTGAAAATCTCTTAATCTGTAATATATGAAACGTCGTTCCTTTTTTAAAACAACAGCCCTGGGTGGTTCTGTTGTGGCTTTAGGTGGTGTAACTGCTTGTGTGCAAGAGTCTGCTGTGCAGGGAGAAGCTGATCTGGCAGCATTTGATTTAAATGAGACATCGGCAAAGGAGCTTCAGCAAAAAATGGAATCCGGAGAGCTGACGGCTGAGAGTATCTGTCAAAAATTCCTTGATCGTATCGCGTTGGTCGATCCGCATTTAAAGTCGGTAATTGAGCTTAACCCGGATGCTTTGGATATTGCCAGAAAGCTGGATGAGGAACGACAAAACGGAGACGTTCGTGGCCCTTTACACGGAATTCCGTTGATGATTAAAGATAATATTGACACGGGCGATAAAATGCAAACCACCGCCGGATCGCTGGCATTGGAGGGTAATGTGGTGGAAAAGGATGCATTTATCGTAAAAAAATTGCGCGAAGCCGGAGCGGTATTGCTGGGAAAAACCAACCTTAGCGAGTGGGCAAATTTCCGGTCCAACAATTCATCGAGCGGTTGGAGCGGACGTGGTGGACAAGTGCGAAATCCGTTTTGTCTCGATCGTAGTCCGTGTGGTTCCAGCTCGGGCACCGGGGCAGCTGTTTCGGGTAACCTCTGCACTATTGGTATTGGTACCGAAACCAATGGCTCTATTGTTTGTCCGTCGGGAATTAACGGGATAGTGGGCATTAAACCTACTCTGGGTATGTGGAGCCGCCAGGGAATTATCCCGATTGCGCACAGCCAGGATACAGCCGGACCCATGGCCCGAAATGTTACTGATGCCGCTATTTTATTGGGGGCTTTGGCTGAGTTTGATGCTGATGACGCGGAAACACATTTGAAACAAGGTAAAATTTACAATGATTATACTCCTTTTCTGAAATTGAATGGATTACAAGGAAAACGAATTGGAATTGCAGTCCAAATGGTACCGTCGCATGAGAAGGTGAAGGAATTAATGAAAAATGCCGTTCAGGCGATGCAGAAAAGCGGTGCAGAGTTGGTTGAAGATGTGAAATTTGAAACGAACCGGAAATGGGGGAACCCATCTTACGAAGTGCTGCTTTATGAATTTAAAGCGGACCTGAATAAATACCTGCAGGAACATTCTTCTGCGCCAAGAAAATCGCTGGCGGAACTGATAGAGTTTAACAAGGCCAATGCCGATAAAGAGATGCCCTGGTTTGGGCAGGAGATTTTTGAAGAGGCAGAGGCAAAAGGCGATTTGAATTCGGAAGAATACCTGCAAGCGCTGGCCGATTCGAAACGTTTTGCCGGGAAAGAAGGAATTGATGCCTTGATGGATGCCCATAATCTGGATGCGTTAATCGCACCAACAAATGGTCCAACCTGGAGTATCGACTGGGTAAATGGCGACAGTTTTACCGGTGGTAGTTCTTCGCCGGCTGCTATATCCGGCTATCCGAATATTTCGGTGCCCATGGGATTTGTTGAAGGTTTGCCGATCGGTCTATCATTCTTTGGCCGGGCCTGGAGCGAGCCTGTTTTGCTTGAGATTGCCTATGCTTTCGAGCAAGTTACCAAACACCGGAAGGCTCCGGATTTCAAAAAATCGTTGATGGGATAAAACTCTTCTTCACATTTGTTGTTTTAAAACCTGCGTAAGATATCAGCAATCATCTTTAGCGATTAGTATTCTTTGCACCGTCTTTTAAGGCGGTGTTACAATGTAGTTGAGCCAATTTGATTTTTGAGGATTTTTGTACTTTCTATTTTACAAAAATCCTCAAAAATCTCAGGTATTCTTTTTGTTTTTACCACCGCTCTAAAGAACGGTGCAAAAATATTTTGAACAGGTTCTGAATTCATTGAAAGAAATCTCGCAAAATTTTTTGCGTTATCTTTGCAGCAAAGTTACACGTATGAAGGAGCGATTATTCGGGAAAACATTAGGGGAATTGCAGGAGTTGGTGGGAGAGCTGGGGCTGCCAAAATTTACGGCTAAACAAATCACAGATTGGTTGTATAAAAAGCAGATCAGCTCGATTGAGGAGATGACCAACCTCTCGAAAAAAGCCCGTGAATTGCTGAACGAACGCTTTGAATTTGGTTTAACACCTTATACTAAAGTAAGTGCCAGTATCGATGGTACGCGGAAATATTTGTTCCCGACAATTCAGAATAAATTTATCGAAACCGCAATGATTCCTGAGCGTGACCGTAAAACGGTTTGTGTGAGTTCGCAGGTGGGATGTAAAATGGGATGCCTGTTTTGTTTTACGGCGAAACAAGGTTTTCAGGGGCAACTTTCAGCCGGAGAGATTATTAACCAGATAAAAAGTATCGATGAAGTAGAGGAGGTGAGCAACATCGTTTACATGGGAATGGGCGAACCTTTTGATAATCTTGAAGAAGTTTTGAAAAGCCTCGAAATCCTGACATCGGAATGGGGATTTGCCATGAGTCCGCGACGGATAACTGTTTCAACCATCGGAATCATTCCCGGAATGTTGACTTTCCTTGAAAAGAGTGAGGCACACCTGGCAGTAAGTTTGCACACACCTTTCCACGAAGAGCGACAGAAAATTATGCCGGTTCAGGTGGCTTACCCGGTTGAAGAGGTGGTTGAGGAAATAAAAAGCTGGGACTTTGGCCGTCAGCGCCGTGTGTCGTTCGAATACATTTTGTTTGAAGACTTGAATGATTCACAGAAACATGTGGATGAACTGGCCCGCTTACTCAGTGGGTTGAAGTGCCGAATTAACCTGATTCGTTTTCACCCCGTTCCGGGAACGCCGCTTAAAAGCCCGGGAGAAGAAACTATTCAGCGTTTTAAAAATGCACTGAATAACAAGGGAATTCTAACCACAATACGTGCTTCGCGTGGGCAGGATATTTATGCTGCCTGCGGTTTGTTGTCTACCAAAGAACTGGTGAAAAACTGAACGCAGATGACGCTGATTAACAGATGATCGCAGAAAACTGCTATCTTAGTTCTAAATTTGTTTTAAACCAATTCTGATAAGCTGAATTTCTCCTTAAGTTGTACGCCTTTTTCCGTATCCTGCACCGATGCACATTCCGTGTAATAGTCGTGTTCAAAAAACAGGATATAGTCTTTTTCGGCAGCTTCTTTCAGAAATTTTCCTTTCTCTTCCATCACTTTTACCGGATCGAGATCGTATGCCGAAACCCACAGCAATGGAATGTTGGCGGCAGTAGGAAACAAATCGGAGGTATAAACAAAAGAGTGTTTCCCGGTGTGAAGGATGGGCAGCATTTGTCCCGGCGTGTGGCCATCGAAAAACCTTATCTCAAATCCTGGCAGAAAATCACCTTCTTCTTCAATCAGTTGTAATTTTTCCGATTCCATCATAAAATCCAGCACCGGCCGATGGAAAGCTGCCTGCTCGCGTGGGTTCGAAATTTTGGCGTGTTCCCACTGCTTCTTGCTGCTCCATAAAGTGGCATTCTGAAAAACCAGCTCCAGTTTTCCGTCAACTTTTTTAACGGCTCCGGTGCAGTGATCCCAATGCAGGTGGGTGAAAAATACATCGGTAATATCAGCAGCTGAAAAACCCTTTTCGGCCAACGATTTTTCCAGTTCGTCAACCGAAGTAACGCCATTGTTCCTGAGGTGTTTTTCGGGGTAGTGGTTTCCAATTCCGGTTTCGATAAGTATTTTGCGTTTACCGGTTTCAACCAGCAGACAACGCAAAGTTAGCTTGGTGAAATTATCGTCGTTGCACGGATAGACTTTGTTCCACAATACTTTCGGTATGGCGCCAAACAAGGCTCCTCCATCGCAATGAAAATGACCGGCAGAAATCGGAATTAGCTTCATAAAATACTAGTTGGAAGCTGGAAGTCAGAAGACCGGAGTTTTTCCGGTATTGGATCTACCAACTTTTGTTATTGGCTGTAAAAGTAAATGAATTTAACGGGTTGCAAGACCATGACGTTGTTGAAAAGCTGAATCTAACGCAAAGTTCATAACATGGTCAACCACGCCGGTATAATCATTTATTCCCGATTTTATATTGTTGTGTTTTAAATACGCATCGTTAAGTTTCGAAGCCGTTTTGTCCATGGTTGCATTACGCAGTTTGTTCCAGTGTTCGCTTATTCTGTTGATGTCGGCCTGCACTTCCGGCGAGATTTCAGCAACAAGTTCTTTATAATCTTCCAAACCCCGGGCCTGCCTGAAAAAATGGAATGAAATAAACAATTTCGCCGAATACCTGATTTGTTGCGACGAGCTGTTTAAACAAACCAGCCACGCGTAAAAATTGGCTTCTGCCTCGCTTGTTATGCCCAGCTGGTGCGCTTTCTCGTGTGCCAAAACATAGGGGTATTCGATGGGGAGAATCTTTTTGTTTACATGAACTTCATTAAAAAATGGTCCGAAATAACCGGTGATTCCTGATTTTGCATAAAATCCGCTGAAAGTGATTGTTTTGTCGGGGCGTTTGCCCATCGGATATCCGAATTTCAAAACAGGCGCCAGTTGATGGTACGATTCTTCAATTAAGCGATCTATTTCAGTTTTGTCAACGGTGTCAAAATCGCAATGTAATTGGTTTAGTTCAGTAATGTACTGCTGCATAAATTGCACAAATTCCTCCGTATCGGGTTCCCGGTCTTTTATTCCGAGTCTTTCGGTTAATGGCAAGCGAAAATAGTTGAATCCCCAAAGCACATAAAACAGGATATATACTGTGGCAACAGTATTCAGCAAAAATTTTCCGGCTGCTTTCCATTTTATACGTTTTGTAAATAGTTGAACGATCAGAACTACAGGCATTAAGATCAAAATCGCGTAAAAACTATCATCAAGCGAAAAAGGAAAAACAAAAGAAATGGTTGAAAGTAGTGAAGCTATAAATGGATAGATTCGCTGCGCATACCAGGTTTCAACAAAGTTGGGGTACTGGCGCAGGAAAAGTGTAAGCGCAAAAACAATTCCTGCCAAAGCCGGATGAATAAGCCATTTGTGTTTTCTGTCTGTTCTCAATTTTTTTCGGGTAAATATACAAGACAAAATTTAAAGATATTCGGGACAGTCGTCTCTTTCACTTTTGCTCGTGGCTGTTAGACATGCAAAATAGGTGGTGGGTTTTTGATTCTTTGGAGAGAATAGTATTGACCAAAATTTATTTTTAATTATAATATAAATTCTTTTTGACAGAATACAGCCTATTATAAAATACATTTGTTATAATTGCTTTCAGTTTAAAATCAAAAAACATTTTATAATGATTAAGGCATATTCTTTTTTGCTAATGGTTGGGGGACTGTTAGCGGGGTTAAATGGATTTTGTGAAGGTAAAGATGGAAAAGCAATGGAAGTACATAAACGTGCAATAACAATTGATACACATTGTGATACGCCAATGGCGCTGTTGGAAGGCAGTCTGGATGTGGGGGTAGCAAACAAAGCGCCGGGAAGCAGGGTTGATTTTCCGAGAATGGAAGAAGGTGGATTGGATGCTATATTTTTTGCGGCATTTACCAGTCAGCGGCCACGCACCGAAGAGAATACGCAGAATGCCTACGAAATGGCGAATAAAATGATTGAGAAAACTTATGAGGTGTGCGAAAATTATAACAGCATGGCCGAAGTGGCCACTACTCCCGGGGACGTTGTTCGCCTAAAAAAGGAAGGTAAACGTGCCATTTACATCGGTATGGAAAACGGATTTCCACTGGGTCAGGAACTCAACAGAGTAGAGGAGTTTTACAATAAAGGAGTTCGTTATATAACACTCTGTCACTCATCGAACAATGATGTATGTGATTCTTCAACCGACAAAAAAGGACCTGAATTTAACGGATTAAGCCCCTTTGGAAAAGAGGTTGTGAAAGAAATGAACCGCCTCGGAATGCTAATCGATGTATCGCATATTTCAGACAAATCATTTTACGATGTGGTAGAACTGAGCAAGGTGCCTGTTTTTGCTTCGCACTCGAGTGTGCGTGCAATTGCCAATCATAAGCGAAACATGACCGATGATATGATAAAAGCACTGGCTAAAAACGGTGGTGTAATTCAGATTTGTTTGCTCGACGACTACATTAAAGATCCCGATACTACCACTGTTCGTTATCAGAAAGAGCAGGAAATAAGAAAAATTTTCAATACACGTTTTGCAAAAATGAGCGAAGAGGAGCAGGCAGAAGTGCGGAGACAGTGGCGCGAACTGGATGAGAAATATCCCAAGCAGTTGCCAACTGTTGCCGATTGTGTAGATCATATCGATCATGTAAAAAAACTGGTAGGAATTGATTACGTTGGGATTGGCTCGGATTTTGATGGCGGCGGCGGACTGGCCGATTGTGCCGATGTGAGCCAAATGCCAAACATCACAGCCGAAATGTTAAAGCGTGGTTATACCGAAGAGGAAATTGCCAAAGTTTGGGGCGGGAATTTCCTGCGCGTATTTTCAGCGGTAATCCAAAAGAGTTCGGTTAATTAACAGACAAAAACGAAAATTATTCTATATTTGACTGATAATATATCTTCTATTTAATATAATCATCACAGGGGCCGTCTTTCCCCATTTTTTGATGATGAGGTTTGCACTTTCTTTTTATTAAATAGGCAAGATTAACGACAGGATTAAAATTTATTTTGTCCGTCCGAGTTATTAACATTTCCCAATATGGGAAAATTAACAAAGATAATTCTGAAAGTACTGATTTATTAAGGGCTTTGTGAATATCTTTTTACGCAACATATAGTTGCATTTGTTAATAAATTGTCGTAGTTTGCCATAGTTGTAAAGAGAAAATTTGTATCGTCATTAAAAGAATTGTTGTATTAGGGATATTTGTCTTGCTAATATCACTCAGGTGTGGTGCACAACAAGATCCTATTTTCACCTCATACATGTATAATGGCCAAATCATTAACCCGGCTTATGCAGGAATGTGGGAAAAGATAGGTTTTACCACCTTAGTAAGAAAACAGTGGGCCGGGATTAACCGTTCGCCTCTGACTGAATACATTTCATTTCACTCACCTTTACGAAACGAAGCTGTTGGTGTTGGACTCAACATCATGAACGACACTTTTGGTCGCGAAAAGCGCTTAACTGTACTGGGCGATTACGCCTACGAAGTATACCTATCGCGCCGTACACGTATGCGAATGGGCGTGAAATTTGGTTTTACCAACTATAAGAACCCGCTTACCGAATACATTTTATATCCCGACGGAAAGTACGACAGGGCTTTTGATGAAGATGTAGATTTATCATTTCTTCCCAATTTCGGTTTCGGAATATTTATTTACCAGGATTATTTTTATGCCGGATTCTCTATTCCCAAACTTATTGAAAACGATCTGAAAGAGAATTTCCACAACTATTCTACCAGTGCTGAGGTACGTACTATATACCTGAACGGTGGTTACGTGTTTCCGCTCGATCCCTTTAATTATTTTGTGTTTAAACCCACATTGCTGGTTAAGGCAACCTGGGGTACGCCAATTCAGATTGATTTGGCTGCCAATTTTATGATCCGCGAAAAACTTTGGCTAGGTGTTTTGGGGCGTACCGGTGGTGCCATATGTTTTACCGGAAACTGGATGTTTAGTAACAAGTTTAGGGTGGGATTTGCAATGGACATAACAACAAACGAAATATACCCATATCAGAACGGAACTTTTGAATTTACGTTTGGTTTTGATGTGGACTTTTTTGGACGTAGCTATTTAAGGTCCAGATACTTTTAATGACGAAAGACTCAATTACAAACCCGAAAATGATTGTATAACGGTTAAATTGAAATTTATGTATAGACGAAAATTATTTTAAAAAAAGAATTGATTAGTGACCAAATCGAAACATAACCAGACTTTAAAAACAGCATTCTTTTTGCTGGCTGTTTTTCTGTGTTTTACAGAACCCAATGCTGTGAGTAGTGAGAGCTATGCCTCATTCTCTCCTGCAAAAGATTCTGTAATGGGTTTTGTTTCACCCTCAATTTCAAACCAATCACTTTCAGAAATTTCGGACAAGCCTGCTTCTCAAGACGATACAACTGGCATTGTTTGTCCGGAAGATATCTCCATATATACCGACCTGAATTCCTGTGTGGCAGTTATCAGCAATGGTTTAGACATTTCCGATCCCAACGGCATCATTTCAACACTCAGCTGGGAAATGACAGGTGCAACCGAAGCCGCTTCAAACGGTTCCGGTATCAACCAAATTGGCAGTTATACTTTTAACAAGGGAACAACAGTAATTACTTATCGTGGTGCAACTCTTTACAACAACTCAATTAACTGCACCTTTACTGTTACCGTTTCAGATAACCAGGTTCCACGGTTAATCAGCTCTCCCGGACACATAACGGTTCGAAATCTGTCCGGAGAATGTTATGCCAATGTGAGTTGGACCGAACCATCTGCTGCCGATAATTGTGTACCTCAGGATCAGTTGATTTATACCAGTAATTACAATTCAGGTCAACAGTTCCCTGTTGGATCAACCCTGGTTGAATATCGAATTAGCGATGGAGTAAATACGGCGGTTCATAGTTTTACTGTAACTGTTACCGATGCTGAAGCACCGCAACTGATTGCGCCACCGGATTCGGAAAGTGAATGTGGACAACCGGTACCGGATGCTTTCACAACATGGGAACAATTTGAACAGGCTGGCGGAAGTGCCAATGACAACTGTTCGGTTAATTACGGTAGTTTTAGGTACGTGGGCCAAACCAGCAGCGGTATAACCTGCCCATACAAAGTAACACGTACCTATAGTATTTCGGATGATGATGGCAATGTAAGCGAAGTTAAGCATGTAATTGAGGTAACAGGAGAAGGAATGGCTTATGAAGCCACACATGAATCGACCGAACCGGAAGTACTTTTAGAGCCCGGAGCAGAAACGCAGGCCGAAATCTTATTCTCGAAAACCGATGTTAGTTGTAAAGGCAGCAGAACCGGAATGGTTGACCTGACCGTAAATGGTACATCAGGAATAGTAAGTTTTGTATGGTCGACACAAAACGGAAGTGGCATTGTGCAGGGAGCTGAAGACCAAAGCACCTTAAGCGATGGCGACTATACTGTAATGGTTTACGAGAATGGTGTTCGTTTATTGTCCTTTGATTTTAGCATTTTGGTATCCGATAATCAGGCGCCGG
This sequence comes from Draconibacterium mangrovi, assembly GCF_010586825.1. Lineage (GTDB taxonomy): Bacteria > Bacteroidota > Bacteroidia > Bacteroidales > Prolixibacteraceae > Draconibacterium > Draconibacterium mangrovi. The sequence continues at coordinate 119,065 of NZ_JAAAGB010000012.1, forward strand.
TGCTAAATGCTCCTGCAACTATTCAACGAGATTGCGGACAATCTATCCCGGCTGCTTATTCCACCTGGTCTGAATTCGCCAATGCAGGCGGTACAGTGCGTGACAATTGTCAAATTTATTATTCAAGTTTCCGCCTGGCTTCCGAATCGAAAAGCAATCCGGACTGCCCCTACACCCTTACCCGGGTTTATGAAATTACCGATGTTAACGGAAATCGTGGATTGGCCGAGCATATAATTAACGTTGAAGCGGATGAGGTTATTTTGAAATCGGGGATGGGAACCGCAGGGTTATTCGTATCAACTGCTACCGGAGGAAATTGGAACGATGGTAGTTCATGGGATGGGGGTGTCGCTCCCGGGCCGACTGATGATGTGGAAATTGTATCTGGTGCAACCATTACGCTTACTGATAATCGTACCGCGGTTAATATTACAAATAATGGAACACTGTTAATTGGAGGCAACAATCTTCAAATAGATGGAAACCTTATAAATAATGGTACCTTAACTGTTGGATCTGGAACAATAACTAACTATGGTAACTGGACCAATAATGGAACATTTACTGCTGGGACAGGAACGGTTGAGTTTAAAGGGGCCAGCAATGCAGCCATTAGTGGCAGTTCGGCTACAACCTTTAATAACTTTATTTTGAATAAGGGGACGGATGTAACCACGGAACTTGAAATAAATTCAGTTGGAGCAGTTTCATTGGGGAGCTATACATTTACCAGCGGTTTGCTTAAACTAACAAGCGGAACTTACACCTTAAACTCGGATTTTGATATACTTAGAGCAGCCGGAATTCATGTAAATGGTGCAACCTTAACTACGGGAGACTATACCATTACCAATGAAGGGCTGATTCGGGTTACTTCCGGGACTGCTAACTTTGGCAATAGTGCGGGTAATAGCGTGCATACTCAAACCGATGGTGCGTTTGAGGTGTCAGGCGTTAGTACAACAGTAAACATAGCAGGGCGTTTGGAAAATTCAGCGGGAGGTACTTTGGTAACAGGAGTGCCATCAGGAATCAATATTTCAGGAGGTACAATAAACCTGGCCACAATAGGGAATGGAAGTTCAGGAACCGGGGCTTTAAATGTTACGCAACAAGGTGCTTTTAGTTTTACAGCAGGAACTATAAATATCATTAATGCCAACAGCACATCTGGTACCGCAGTAGATTTGGCTATTGCAGAAGTAGATGGCAGTGGAACGAAAACGATTACAAATGGTGAATTTCATTTTGGAGATGGAACAGCCAGCACTTATCACATTGTTAGTGCTATAGATATCCCCAATATTACGACATCAAATCAAACAGAACTTGAAATTACCCGAATTATAGATGCAAACGGAACTTATACCTTTAATCTAAGTGATGGTAACGGTAATGAAATTCCTGTTGAGATTACTATTACTGCAGACTCTTATGCCTCAGATGCCTCAATAAAAGTTACTACTACTGATGGCAAGTTTGCAAACAACGAAAGTGATGTTAATTATCTGTCGCGTTACTGGTCGGTGGATTTAACAGGAATTACAAATCCTGATTATACTTTCACAGCTGATTATAATGCTTCTGATATAACTGGGACAGAATCTGAAATAAAAGCTGGTGCCTGGAACGGTTCTTTACCCTGGACAAAAGGCAATTTGGCAGCAGGAAATACAATTTCATTTAACGGGCTTAGTGGAGATCTTAACATTACCGGAATAACGGCTGATAATCCTACGGTAACTGCAGGAGCAGATCAAAGCACCGTTTGCACAGGGGATGATATTGATTTAACAGCAACTCCTGTCGGCGATGCACCTTTTTCCTTCGTATGGACCGGCCCCAATGGATTTACGTCGACAGATCAAAATCCTACCCGCACAAGCGCAACAACAGCTTATGCCGGAGAATATGGTGTTACCGTTACAGATGGAAATGGGTTTACGGCAAATGCCACCGTAACTATTACCGTAAATACACCTCCCACATTTACCACTTGTCCGGCCGCAGCTATACCAGCCAACACAATCGCAGGAACTTGTGCCGCCAATGTTAATTATACTGTTGAAGCCGATGGTGCTCCAGTGCCAGGTTTGACCTATTCCTTCTCGGGATCAACATCCGGCAGCGGTAGCGGAACGGGAACTGGTTCTTCTTTTGATCTTGGAACAACTACTGTAACGGTTACAGCTACTAATAGTTGTGGAACTGCCACCTGCAGTTTTGATGTAGTAGTAAGCGATAACGAAAATCCGACGATCAGCTGCGTAGGCAACCAGTCAAAAGATTCAGATGCCGGAGTATGTACCTATACAGTTGTAGGCACTGAGTTTGACCCAACGGCAACGGGCGATAACTGTGGAGTAGCCAGCGTAGTGAACGACTTTAACGGAGGAGCCACCTTGGCCGGCGCCGTCTTCCCACTGGGAACAACCACGGTAGTCTGGACAATTACAGATAACGCATCAAACACTGCCACCTGCAGTTTTGATGTAGTAGTAAGCGATAACGAAAATCCGACGATCAGCTGCGTAGGCAACCAGTCAAAAGATTCAGATGCCGGAGTATGTACCTATACAGTTGTAGGCACTGAGTTTGACCCAACGGCAACGGGCGATAACTGTGGAGTAGCCAGCGTAGTGAACGACTTTAACGGAGGAGCCACCTTGGCCGGCGCCGTCTTCCCACTGGGAACAACCACGGTAGTCTGGACAATTACAGATAACGCATCAAACACTGCCACCTGCAGTTTTGATGTAGTAGTAAGCGATAACGAAAATCCGACGATCAGCTGTATTGCGTCCTACACCGCCACCGGAAATTCCGCCTGTACAGGTGTTATAAATGTGGCAGCGCCAAGCTACGATGATAACTGCGGAGTGACAAGCTTCAGCTGGACAATGAGTGGGGCGACAAATGATTCAGGAACAACACCAATCGGAACTTACACTTTCAGCAGGGGAACGACTACCATCGAATATACTGTTGCTGATGCAGCGGGTAATGAGGCGAAATGCAGCTATCAAATAACAATTCCGGATCTTCTTACGATTGCAGCCAGCTCAGATCCTGTGATCTGTCAAGGCGATGATCTGATTTTATCAGCTACACCATCAGGAGGAACAACGAATTATACTTATTCATGGACCGGGCCAAACGGATTTACATCAACAGAACAGAATCCGGTAATCAATGATGTTACCACTGCAGAAAGTGGAAGTTATTCGGTAACAGTTACAGATAATAATAATTGTACGGCAACTGCTGCGGTAACGGTTACCGTTCGTCCAACGCCAACCGCAACAATAACCGGCACGACTGCGGTTTGTCAGAACGAAGCACCTGCACCAACGGTTACTTTCACAAATGAAATGGCAGATGCTGTGGTAGTAACCTATAACATTAACGGTGGTGGTGATATAACAATGGATATTGCCGGCAATAGTTTCAGGTCGGTTACTCAACCCACAGGAGTTGCCGGAACTTACGTTTACAATCTGGTACAGGTACATTATGCCTCAGGCGTAAGCTGTGCGAATACAGATCCTTCTTCGGTAACAATTACCGTACATCCAACGCCTACGGTTAATCCTATCAGCGACGTTGTATATTGTAATGGGCAAACAGTTGGATCGCTTCAGCCAACAGGACCTGTTAGCGGTACTACTTTTACCTGGGATAACGATAACCCAGCTATTGGTTTAGGTGCCAGCGGAAACGGTGCTGTCTCAGCATTTACAGCGACCAACAACACCGATGCTCCGATAAATGCCAACATTACGATTACCCCAACTGCCAACGGATGTGTGGGAACACCGTACACCTATACCGTTACCGTAAATCCTACGCCAAGAGCGACAATAACAGGTACAACTACTGTTTGTTATGAAGATGCAGAGCCTGTAATAACCTTTCATAATCCCATGGGATTAGCGCTTACAGTAGCTTATAACATTAATGGTTCGGGCACGACTTACACCATTGATGTTGAAGCAAACAGCACTGCCACAATTACGGCACCAACTACTACACCGGGAACTTTTAATTATAACCTGGTAAGTGCCGCTTATCAGAGCAGTCCGAATTGTTTAATAGGAATTTCTTCACAAACGGCAACCATAACCGTTGATCCGGAACCTATTGCCGATGCGACACCTCAAAATCAAACGATCTGTTCAGGAAATGATATAACAACGATTATACTTGGGACTACGAATGGTATATCAGGCACCACTTTTAGCTGGACAAGGAATAATACCACATCAGTAACCGGAATTGCTGCCAGTGGATCAGGAGACATTAGTGGAGCGCTTACCAATACAACAGCTTTGCCAGTTATCGTAACCTTTACCATTACGCCCGAAGCTGCAGGTTGTCCGGGCAATCCGATTCAGGCGCGGGTAACTGTTAACCCCATACCGGTTGCCACCATTACCGATAACAACGGATCGAGGTGTTCCGGAGTAACCATAAGTGAAATAGTTCTTACCAGTACTACGCCAAATACAACATTTACCTGGACTCGTGACAATACCGACATTGTTTCCGGTATTCCATCTCCGGGATCAGGAAGTAAGATTAACGGAGCCTTAACCAATCTTACCAGTGCTCCTGTGCCGGTTACCTTTACGGTTACTCCAACAGCAAACGGTTGCGTGGGGCCGTCGGCAACAACTACCATTACCATTAATCCAACACCGCAAATCAACGATACTACACTAACAATCTGTAACAGCGGATCTTTCGATGCTACGCCTATAGATGTAATAAATGGTGTTGTACCTGCAGGAACAAGTTACGACTGGAATATTCAGTCGAATACTGGAGGAGTTACCGGAGCAGTTGATGGTGTTGGGACTTCTATAACAGGAACACTGGGGAACTCAAGCAATACGGTGCAAACCGTAACCTATGCAGTATACCCAAGCTATAGCGGATGTTTGGGCGAAGTATTCCTGGTTAAGGTGAATGTTACACCTGAACCTGACATTAATGATATACCAAAAACGGTATGCAGCAATCAGGAATTTGAAGTAAAACCAGTTAATTCTACCCATGGTATTGTACCTTCCGGAACACAATATACCTGGTCTGCACCAAGTTTACCTGCCGGTCTTACCGGAGGTGCTGAAAATACTACACCAGCCGGAAGCATTACCGGAACACTTATCAATACAACAAAAGATCCGTTAACTGCTATTTATACTGTAAGTCCGAGCAATGGAATTTGTTCGGGAGCCGACTTTGAGGTGGCGGTTACAGTTAATCCGGCCGCTACGGTTAATGCCAGTGAAATAAATGCATGCAGCGGTTCCGGTTTTTCATTTGCACCAGAACACGGTGTTGATGGTGCTATTGTACCGGATGGAACAACTTACAGTTGGTCGGCACCGGATATGGATGCCGGTGTTTCAGGTGGAACGGCTGGTAGCGGAGCAAGTACCATTAGCGGTACTTTATTTAATTCCGGCAGTACGCCTTTGGAGGCCCGTTATACGGTTACGCCTGTTTCGGCAGGTTGTGATGGTGATCCTTTTGTTTTAACCGTTATTGTAGATCCTTTACCGGCTATAAACCCAATTACCAAAACCATTTGCAGCGGGGAACCATTTACCATAACACCTGAAGATGGAACAAATGGTGTTGTTCCGGCAGGAACAACTTACTCCTGGGCTGCACCAACGGTAACAGGAGGAATTACCGGTGGACAGGCAGGAACGGATCAAACTGAGATTTCGGGAATATTAACCAATCCAACCAATACGCCACGTACGGCAACTTATGAGGTTATTCCGACATCCGGATCATGTGCCGGAATAAAATTCAATGTAATTGTTACAGTGAATCCAACGCCTGCAATTACAGATATAAATACAACGGTATGCAGTGGCACAGCATTTAGTATTATACCACAAAACAGTACTAACGGAATTGTTCCTTCAGGTACAACATACACCTGGACTGCTCCGAGCATGCCTGCAGGTGTGAGTGGAGGAGTGGCCAATGCAACACCGTCATCCGATATCAACGGAACGCTGACAAATTCTTCGAGCGACGCCCAAGTGGTTACCTACGTGGTAAGCGCCAGTGCCGGAACATGTGGGCCAACTACCTTTAATGTAAATGTTACGGTAAATCCAACACCAACAGCTACTATTAGCGGAGGAGGAACAGTATGTGATAATGCCGGAACTGCAGATATTATTTTTACCAACCCCATGGATTTACCGGTTACTATATCCTATAATATCGATGGCGGAACCAACTTTACAGTTGATATTCCGGCAAACGATTCTGAAACGGTGCCGGCAACCATTAATGCAACCGGAACATTTATTTATAACCTGGTAAATGTAGCTTATCAGTCCAGTCCCGATTGCTCTACGCCTATTGTTGGTCAATCGGTTACCCTTATTGTTGAACCAATTACCACGGCAGGTATATCTGCTGATTTTACCACAATTTGTGAAGGGGATATCGTAACCTTTACAGCTGATACGGCCAATGCCGGAACCAACCCAACACTGGTATGGAAAGTAAATGGTGTTACAGAGCAAACCGGTGGTAAAACATTCAGCTCCGCAACGCTGAGCAACGGCGATGAAGTTACTTTTGAGGTAACTACCACAGCCGGCACTCCATGTTTGGGCACTACGGTAAGTAATATAGTTACCATGACGGTAAATCCGTTAAATGTTCCTTCTGTTACCATTTACGAATCGGCCAATAACATTTGCGAAGGCACATCGGTTACCTTTACGGCTGATCCGGTTGTAAATGGCGGGCCAACTCCAACATTCCAGTGGTATCTGAATGGTACAACACCTGTTGGATCTAACAGTAACACCTATACTACCACTTCGCTTGCTGATGGCGACAAGGTTACAGTTGTGGTAAGCTCCAGTGCTTCCTGTCCGGGACCTGAGGCTACCAGTAATGAAATTACGATGAACGTTAATCCAAACTTACCGGTAAGTGTAAGTATTAGCGAAGATATAAATTCAATATGTGAAGGAACAGAGGTAACCTTCACTGCCACACCCACAAACGGAGGTTCTAATCCAGTCTATCAATGGAAAGTTAACGGTACTAATGTTGGAACGAACAGTCCGACCTTCAGTACCACCACTTTGCAGGATAATGATATCGTTACAGTTGTTTTAACTTCTAATGCAACTTGTGCAGTTGATAATCCGGCTACTTCCAATCCGATTACCATGGAGGTTAATCCGAATCTGCCGGTGAGTGTAAGTATTGCAGAAGATCTCAACTCAGTTTGTGATGGAACGGCGGTAACCTTTACTGCAACGCCCACAAATGGCGGATCATCACCAAGTTACCAATGGAAAGTTAATGGAGTTGATGTAGGTACAGATAGTCCGACCTTTACCAGTACAACGTTGAGTGATAACGATGTGGTTACGGTTGTGATGACCTCAGATGAAACCTGTACTTCCGGAAATCCGGCTACTTCCAATCCGGTTACCATGGAAATTTATCCGAACCTGCCGGTGAGTGTAAGTATTGCAGAAGATCTCAACTCAATTTGTGACGGAACAGCAGTAACCTTTACAGCAACTCCAACAAACGGTGGTTCATCACCAAGTTACCAGTGGTACCTCAATGGAACAACTCCGGTAGGTACAGATAGCCCGACTTTTACCAGTACAACATTGAGCGATAACGATGTGGTTACGGTTGTGATGACTTCAAGTGAAACATGTACCAGCGATAATCCTTCTACTTCCAATGGAATAACCATGACGGTTAATCCAATCTTACCGGTGAGTGTGAGCATTGATGCCGATAATAATCCGGTATGTACAGGAACAGCAGTAACTTATACGGCAACTCCTACAAACGGGGGAAGTAATCCAACTTACCAATGGAAAGTAGATGGAGTGAATGCCGGTACCAATAGTGCCACATTTGTTTATACGCCAAATGATGGAGAAATTATTTCTGTAGAGTTAACTTCCGATGAAGCTTGTGTTTCAGGTAATCCGGCAACCGATGCTGTAACCATGACGGTTGAGCCACTTCCAACAGCATCTGCCGGAGGAACTATGGCTATCTGTTCGGATGCAAACTATACGCTTACTGCAGGGGAAGCAAGTGCTGCAAACGGAACAATAGTCTGGACAGAGAATGGGGCAGGCTCAATAACAGCAGGTGCGAATACCTTAACCCCAACCTATACCGCTGCTGCCGGTGATGAAGGAAATGCCGTTACCTTAACCATGACCGTAACAAGCAACAACTCGTGTGGTACAGCTACCGCTACAGCATTCTACACCATTAATGTTGATGCACCAATAACTGCTACTCCTGAAATTCCAACGGGGCCTCAGTCGGTATGTTCCGTCGCCTCTTTGTTAAATTATACGGTCACTGCTGTCCCGAATGCTACAGGCTATGATTGGAATTTACCAGGCGATTGGGTTATCACTACAGGAGCGGGTACAAATACCATCTCTGTTGACATAAGCGCTGCTTCTGAGGGGATTTATTATGTTTCAGTAATTGCAACGAATGCTTGCGGAAGTAGTCTGGAAAGTGCTGGTTTAGAAGTTTCCATTGGTGATTTTGCCACTGCCAATGCCGGGGCGGATCAACAGATATGTTTTAGCGATGCGAGTATTGATGTTGAAGGTACTGCTGGCGGTGCAGCCAATAAAAATGTCGGATTCTGGACAACCTCCGGTTCAGGAACATTTAGTAATATTTTTAAAACAAGAGCAATTTATACACCAAGTGCTGCCGATCGATCAGCCGGTTCTGTAATACTTACATTTACAACTGATGATCCGAGTGGTACTTGCGGAGCAGAATCTGATGATTTAATACTAACCATACTTCCGGAACCAACGGCAAGCATTTCAGTATCAGGGGCAAATCCTATTTGTTCGGGTTCTGCATCAGAGGTAACATTTACAGGAACACCAAATACAACAGTAACTTATACTATTGATGGCGGCACAAGCCAAACTATTCAAATTGATGGTAGCGGTTCTGTTTCCTTTGCTACTGCAGCTTTAACTGCCAATACGGTTTATAACCTTGAGAGTGTAGAATATACCAATGCTCCCGCTTGTCCTGAAATTATTTCGGGTTCTGTAACCATAACCGTAAATCCACTTCCTTTGGTTGATGCGGGTTCGGAGGCAACTATATGTGCCGACGGTACACTAACCCTTGCCGGCTCAGTTAGCGGTGGTGCTACCGCAGGTGAATGGACAACAAGTGGAGACGGAACCTTTGATAATGAATTCGCTTTAAATGCCGTTTATACCCCCGGAACTAATGATATTTCAACGGGTTCGGTTACCTTAACCTTAAGCAGTACCGATCATGTAGCACCTTGTTCAGTGGTTTCTGACGATGTGATTATAACAATAGATCCGGTTGCAACAGTTAATGCCGGCTCTCCACAAACCATTTGTGAAGATGCGGATGTGAGCCTCAACGGATCAGTTGGTGGAGCAGCTACTGCAGGAACCTGGAGTGGCGGTGGCGGAACATTCAATCCAGACAACACCACATTAAATGCAACATATACTCCGAGTGCAGCCGAGATTGCCGCCGGTACAGTAACACTAACGCTTACTACAGATGATCCTGCAGGACCATGTAATGCCGTTTCTGCTGATGTTGTTATAACGATCAATCCTGTTGCAACGGTTGATGCTGGTTCGCCTCAAACCATTTGTGAAGGTTCGGATGTAAGCCTGAACGGATCGGTTGGAGGAGCGGCTACCTCAGGAACCTGGAGCGGTGGCGGCGGAACATTTAATCCAGACAATACTACATTAACTGCAACATATACTCCAAGTGCTGCCGAGATTGCAGCCGGTTCAGTAACACTAACACTTACTACGGATGATCCTGCCGGACCTTGTGATGCCGTTTCTGCTGATGTTGTTATAACGATCAATCCGGTGGCAACGGTTAACGCCGGTTCGCCTCAAACCATTTGTGAAGATTCGGATGTGATCCTAAACGGATCGGTTGGTGGTGCGGCTACCACCGGAACCTGGAGTGGTGGCACCGGAACATTCAGTCCGAACAATACCACCTTAACGGCAACATATACTCCAAGTGCTGCCGAGATTGCAGCCGGTACAGTAACACTAACATTGACTACCGATGATCCTGCCGGTCCTTGCGAAGCTGTTTCTGCTGATGTGGTAATCACCATTAATCCTAAGGTAACAGTCGATCCCGGAACTTATGGCCCCTATTGTTCTGACGAAACGATAACCTTAAACGGTAGCATTACCGGAGGAGTAAGCACTGGTACGTGGTCAGGTGGAGCAGGTACCTTCTCAAATAATACAGATTTAAACGCAACATACACTCCAACAGGTGCCGAAATTGCAGCCGGTACAGTAACCCTGACACTTACCTCTGATAATCCTGCTGCGCCTTGCGGACCGGTAAGCGAAAGCACAACCATTACCATTTACCGCAAAGTAACAATTACCTCTCAACCTGTAAATACAGGCGTTTGCGTGGGTAATCCGACTACATTAAGTGTTGTTGCCAGTGGAAGTAACCTGAGCTACCAATGGTATAAAGGCAGTACACCGATCGGAACAGACTCGCCAACTTTAAGCTTTGCTGCCGTTACACTGGCCGATGACGACAGTTATTATGTGGTGGTAAGTGGTGCAAACGAATGTCCAACCGTACAATCAAGCACGGTAACTTTAAATGTGGACGCCGCCATTACCATCACTACTCAGCCTACATCAAAAACTAACTGCGAAGGCGAAAATGTCATCTTTACCGTGGTGGCCGGGGCAAATGGTGCTGCTCTTACTTACCAGTGGAGAAAAGATGGTGTGAATATTTCAGGAGCCACATCGTCAAGTTATTCTTTAAGTAATATCACTTCAGCTGATGCAGGCGTTTATGATGTAGTTATTGATGGAGCCGGAAGTTTTAACTGTAATTCAATCACTTCATCCGGTGCAACGTTAACGATTGGCAGCGACGGAACCATAAGCGATCCGGCCAATAAAGATCAAACAATTTGCGAAGGCGATGCCATTGTCGATATTGTTTTTGCCATTGGCGGTTCGGCCGGTGGTGCAAGCTTAAGCGGTGATTTACCTGCCGGTTTAACAAGTGGCTACAATAGCAGCACAAACGAATTTACTATTAGCGGTACACCAACTGAAACAGGTACCTACAGTTATACAGTTACCACTACCGGGAGCACTTGTGTAAATCCATCCATTAGCGGTACGATAACCATTAATGAAGATGGAACCATAAGTCTGGCCGGAGGAAATGCCAATCCAACACTTTGTATTAATACACCTTTATCAAATATTACTTATAGTATTGGAGGAGGTGCAACAGACGCAAGTATTACTTCAGGTTCATTACCTGCAGGAGTAACAGGAGTTTATAATAGTGCAACCGGACTATTTACCATTAGCGGAACACCAACCGAAGATGGAATTTTTAACTTTACTGTTACCACCAGTGGTGCAGTCTGCGAAAATCCTTCGCTATCGGGTACCATTACCGTACAACCTGATGCGACCATATCTCTTGACAGCGGAGATCCAAACCAAACAGTATGTATAAATACACCAATTACGCCAATTACTTATTCGGGTGGCGGCTCAGCAGGAACGCTTGTACTTACCGGTCAGTTACCTGCCGGAGTTAGCTTTACCGAAAGCGGTGGTGTTTATACCATCTCAGGTACTCCTTCTGTTTCAGGAACATTCAATTATACCGTAAATACAACCGGATCGTGTCTGAATGTTTCCGAAAGTGGTTCTATAACAATTGACAATTTAGCAGATCCGGGTATTTTATCGCCGGCCATTTCTACAACCTGTACTGATACTTTTGGAGAAAATACCGGAATATTAACCCTGATCGATTATGTGGGTAACATTGTTCAATGGGAAGCTTCTTACGATGGCGGCCAAACCTGGGATACCATTCCGCATACCGGCGCTTCATACACGTATAACAACCTTCCGAATACAACCCTGTTCTCAGTATTAGTGCAAAACGGCACCTGCGACCCATTTTATTCGGCAGTGGCACGTGTTACCGTAATTCCTTCTTTCAAACCGGTAATTACTCAGGTAGGCGGAAATGCTTGTTCCGGAGAACCGGTAACCCTGTATGGAACCGTTGATGTAGTTGCCGATACCTTTAGCATTATTGCAGGCGGACACTTTAATACGGCGAACCCAAAAGGATGGAGAATCTGGCAGGATAGCGTAATTCTGCATCCGTTCCCGGCTTCGGGTGATAACGAAAAAGAAAGCCCATTTGCTGAAACCAACGGGCCAAAAGAATTCTGTGGAGAACTATACGATGCCGGAACAGAAGGAAAGAAATTTGCCATTGTACACGGTGAAGACATGTATTCGTGGATGGAAACGCCAATTTTTGAGTTGTTATCCACCATGTCGTCTGCTGAGCTTACTTTCGACCATGCCTATAACATTGCTCCGGGAGCCTGGGCAAAAGTTGAACTTTCGCTGGATGGCGGCGATACCTATGGCATTGAACTGGCAAGCTACACAGGTAAATTAAACGACGGAGCGGTGAATGTTGTTAATCCGATAGAACTTGATCTGTCACCTTATATCGGAATGGACAATTTACGAATCCGTTTTAATTTTAACAGTCCGGGTGCATGTAGTGCCTGGGCCATCGATAACATTACCTTGCCATCTCCACCACCTGATGTAACCTATGTTTGGGGACCTGTTGAAGAAATTCCGCTTGGTGTAACCGGTTCGCCGGTAGTGGTTTATCCGGGAACCTCAACTACTTATACCTTAACCATGTATATTGCAGGATGTCCGGGATCGGCCACCGACCTTCTGGTTTTCGTATACGAATATCCTGTAGTGCAAACGGTTAATGCCTGTGTGGGAGGTGGAGATGTAACCTTTACCATGACAGACGCTACCGAAGGAGGTACCTGGACAGTTAGCGGTGGCGGAACCATAACCAATGACGGAGTATTTACACCTACCACTCCGGGATGTTACGTGGCCACCTACGAAACACCATCCGGAGGATGTACCGGTTCGGCCAATTTTGTGGTATTCCCGCAAGCGCCTACTCCTACCGTTAATGCAGGTTGCGGACCGATTGTAGTTACACCTCCTCCAACAGTAGATGGATTTAACATCGAATATAATTTTGGTGATGGAAATGGATGGAGACAACAGAATATCCCGCCAACAGCTCATAATTGTTCACCTGGTTACAGCATTCAGGTACGTTATGTTACGGCAGATCTTTGCGATCCAACTCCTGTTGGTAACGTAAGTGAGAATACCATATGTAGCGAATCGCCTGCTGTAATACGCCCAATTGATTTGAATCCTCCTACATTTACCGTGCCTTCCGATAAGATTATTTCTAAAGATGCTAATTGCGATTACGACGCCTCGGTAAGTGTAACAGGAGATGTTACCGACGAAGCTGATGATTGTGCTACCAGCGGGCTTAACGCTACATACACAGATGTAGTATTGCCGGGAGATTGTGAAGGTGAAGAAATTATTACCCGTACCTGGACCCTGACCGACGATTGTGGAAATACGACGACCAAGAAACAAACCATTACCGTACTTGATAACGAAGAACCGCCAACTTTTACTGCACCGGCCGATATTACCATTTATAAAGATGCCAACTGTAATTACAATGCATCGCCTTCCATAACCGGAGATGTTACCGACGAAAGCGACAACTGTTCAACAGGATTGGAAGCGTTGTACAGCGATGCAACTTCAACAGCAGATAACTGTGGTACCATTATCATTACCCGGACCTGGACCCTTACCGATAATTGCGGAAATGTAACTTCAAAAGATCAGTTTATTACCATAATGGTAAATATCCCTCCGGTAATCACCTGTCCGGCCGATATTATCGTTGAATGTATTGATGATGTGCCGGCAGCCGATATTAATGCGGTAACCATAACCGATATCTGTGGGCAGGTAACCATAACACACGAAGGAGATGAAAGCGATGGAAATACCTGTCCGGAAGTAATTACACGTACATATAAAGCTACCGATGTTTGCGGTCTGTATTCCGTTACCTGTACGCAGAAAATTACCATTAACGATACTACCGATCCGGTAATCTCTCCTGAAGCCTCCAACGGAATTTCAGATTGTGATGCCGAGGACCCGGCAACAAATGCCGATTTCCTGAACTGGCTGGCCGATCATGGCGGTGCCCGTGCAACTGATAACTGCGATACCGATTTGGATTGGACAGATAACAGAGCCGGTCAAACATGGGTACGCAGTGGTATAGATAATACCATTACAGTAACCTTTACCGTAACCGACGACTGCGGAAACTTTGCTGAAACCACAGCTAGCTTCACCGTACGCGATGATGTGCCTCCAACTTTAACCTGCCCGGTAAGTTCGGATGCAGCCAATCCCGATCTGTTTGAAGATTTTGTATCCGGCGACGGTTGTAGCAAGCTAAGCATTAACGTACCAGATCCAACTATCTACGATATCTGCGGAATCGACAGATTGGTTTATACCTTATCGGGAGCTACAACAGGCAGCAGTTCTGCTACAGGTATCAATTATGTAAGCGATGCCGAACTAAATGTGGGCATTACAACAGTTACCTATACGCTTTACGATATTGCCGGAAACTCAGCTGAATGTACGATCCGTATTTGGATTAAAAACATCGACCAACCAAGATTTGATGTGACTTGTCCTGATGCCACTGCATCAGACATCAGCGTATCAGCCGAAACCGATTTATGCGATGCCGAGGTAACAGTACCGGCTCCGGTAATCGACAACTTCTGTGTGGAAAGTTTTACTGTTTCTT
>NZ_JAAAGB010000013.1 GCF_010586825.1 Draconibacterium mangrovi
CTTTATGCCCCTTGGGGATCTTTATGCGAAACATGGGGCACATCCTATGCCCCTTGGGGATTGTTCCGTGCCCCTTGGGAATGGCTTTGTAAAAACAGGGGCGTGCTTTGTGCCCCTCAGGGATTGGATGCTAGATGCTGGTTACCGGATGCTAGATTCTAAATGCTGGTTTCTGCCAATTGCTCAATGGAGATTGCCTATTGCCTATTGGGGATTGGATACTGAATTCCGATGCCGGGCTTCTACCCCATTACAATTTTTAGGACCTGTTTTGTTGATGGTGTTACTTTAAAACGGTTGTCCAATCGATGGCCCATAATCCAAACGATATTTTTACCGCTGCACAACAGCCAGGTATTTTCCTTTTCGTGCAATGGCATTTTGCGGTCGATAAAAAAATCGCTTATCTTTTTAAATCCGGTCATGCCTAACGGCTGGAAATAATCGCCTTGTTGCCATTTTCGCATTAACAACGGAAATTGTACCTCATCCAGATCGATGCAGGCAATAGTTGGATCTTTAATAATCGAAAAGTCATTGGCATCCAAACGCTCGATAGAAATATTGAAAGGGGCAAATAACTCCATGTCGTCCTCTTCGATGTAATACACACGATCTTCATCATTTGTGAGTTCCTGGATAAACAAAGCATCGCGGTCTTTCACCAGCCGGTGTGTTTTCGAGAAGAACTGTTTTCCTGAATGTGTTTCCAGGCTTTGAAAAACCGCATCAACAACACTGGCGTTAAAACCATAACCCGATAGTATCTCCAGCAAAACAATCTTTGGATGCGACGCGTTTTGCAATGCCGGAATTGAAATCACCGACTGCTCTTTTTCTTTGGTCAACACTGCCTGGATTTCATCATCAACAGCATCTTTATATACATCGTATGCCACTTTCAGATTGTCGACACTGGCCATGAAGTTCTTTTTAAAAGCCGGATTTAGCTCCGAAAACAAAGGAAGAATTTTATGCCGCAAAAAGTTTCGTTGGAAAACTACTTCGTTATTCGATGAATCTTCACGATAGGAAATAGAATTTTCAGCAGCGTATCTTTCAATGTCTTCGCGACTGGCGAACAGCAACGGACGTATCAGTTTTCCCTTTTTCTCTTTTATACCTGTAAGCCCTTTTATGCCGGTTTTCCTTGACAGGTTTAAAAAGAAAGTCTCGATAAGGTCGTCCTGGTGATGAGCTGTTACAATACAGTCGTATTCAAACTCTTTGCGGATGCGCTCGAAAAACCCATAGCGTAACTCGCGCGCCGCCATTTCAATCGAAATACCTTTTAGCGATGCGTATTCGATGGTGTCGAACGTTTCAAAATGAGCAGCAGTTCCGTGTTGTTCAACCTGCTCGCGCACAAAAGCCTCGTCGCCATCCGATTCATCACCACGCAACCTGAAATTGCAATGGGCAATGCCATATTCAAATTCCGAGCGCTCGAATAAATGCAGCAGTACCATGCTGTCGATCCCACCGCTAATAGCCAGCAATATTTTTTGCCCGGGCTTTATCAGCTGCTTTCTCTTACTATTGATGATGAATTGATCGAACATGGACTGCTTGTTTATTCTGGTTCTCTCCTGTTGAAATTTTTATCGACATAAAAGCTGTCATTTCGAAGGAGAAACGACTGAGAAATCTTTTCCAAAAAAACAGATTTCTCCTCATTCTTCGTCGAAATGACAAGGATCTACTTTTTCACTTTTCCAACCGCCTGCGCAATGTTCAGAATCACCTCAACCGATTTTAACATCGACGGAATGGGCACAAACTCGAATGGCCCATGGAAATTATGCCCACCGGCAAAAATATTCGGGCAAGGCAGTCCTTCGTATGAAAGTCGTGCGCCATCGGTACCACCGCGAATGGCTTTTATTTTAGGTTCCACACCGGCATCAATCATCGCCTTTTCGGCAATATCGATTATGTATTTTACCGGCTCCACCTTTTCGCGCATGTTGTAGTACTGATCTTTCATTTTCAGCTCCACAATATCTTTGTCGTATTCCGAATTTATCAGCTTAACAACGTCGGTTAGCAGTCGTTTTTTGTCTTCGAATTTGGTTTTGTCGTGGTCGCGGATGATATATTGTAATTCAGCTTCTTCAACTCCACCATTCATCGATAACAGGTGGAAAAATCCCTCGTATTTCTCGGTATGCTCCGGGCGTTGTGTTGGAGGCAGTATAGCAACCAGTTTATGCGCCACCAACAGGGCGTTTATCATTTTATCTTTGGCCGATCCGGGGTGTACACTTAATCCTTTAATCTTAATAGTAGCTCCGGCGGCATTAAAGTTTTCATACTCCAGCTCGCCAATTTCGCCGCCATCGAGCGTGTAGGCAAAATCGGCCCCGAATTTCTTCACATCAAAAAAGTCGGTTCCTTTACCAATCTCCTCGTCGGGAGTAAAAGCAATTCGGATTTTTCCGTGCTTTAAATCCGGCGAATTTAACAACTGCTCGGCAGCGGTAACAATTTCCGCTACTCCTGCTTTATCGTCGGCACCCAACAGTGTTGTTCCATCGGCTGTAATAATATCCTGGCCTTTGTAATTAAGAATCTCGGGAAATTGCTTTGGATCGATACAAACATTATTTTTTAAAAAAACGGTACAGCCATCGTAATTCTCCAGGATTTGTGGTTCAACACTTTCGCCAGAAAAATCAGGGCTGGTATCCACATGCGAAATAAAGCCAACCACCGGGCAGTCGTTAATCCCCTTTGCCGGAATGGTTGCTGTTACGTAACCGTATTTGTCCATTTCTACTTCACTTAAACCAATTTCTTTCAACTCCTCAACCAGTTTTTTCATAAAAACCAGTTGACGATCGGTACTTGGGTAAGTTTTACTTTTTGGATCGGAAGTGGTGTATTGTTTTGCGTAATTGATAAATCGTTCTACTATTTTTTCCATTCTGTTATCTGACTTTAAAATATTCTATTTTCAACGTGATGTGCAAATTTATATTTTTTACACCGGATAAAAACTGACAAAGCTTTCAAATTAGCATCCGGAATCCGGTAATTCAGGGATGTCATATTTCTATACACTGCAAATAAAGATGACATCCTTTTTTCACATCCAGTATCCAATATCCAGTATCCAGAATCCGGCTCTAAACATCATCCGAATTAAAGGTAAATCCCAAACGTTTGCCTGTAACCATTTTAGAATGACTCATTTTTTGGCGCATCTGATCGACCGTGGCCACTTTAACCTGATCGTAAACCGGCATTAAGGCATCAAACTCAATACTGTACTGAATGGCAGTTTCAACAATTTGCCGAATAAATCCGGGCGAAATGGTATCGATGGCAAAATCTTTCACCACCTCGTCCGACTGCCGCTTTCCTTCAACGAAAAAGTGCTTGTCTTTGTTGATAAAAATGCGTGCTACCAGGTATCCAATGTCGTTCACGCGGTTGTATTTAAACGAATCGGCCAAGAAATTATATATGTTGATCACCCCGCAATACGAACGTAGCGAATCCTCTTCGATGTATTTTGTTTTCCACACGGGGTGTTTATCGTCGAACTCGAAAACATTGGAGTGCATACTAAATATGAGCAAATCGCCGCCCACTTTAAACTCCACCTCAAACGGCCCCCTGTCGTTGTATTGCGGCAAAGCCACATCGGGCACCTTTCCCTTTACCGCCTTTAGGTAGTCTTTCTCAAGCTGATTCAACACCTTCTTGAGGATGGTGAAAGTTAACCGGGTGTTTTGGTAAACCTGCTCTTTTACGGTTGATTTGATAACCAGTGCTTCAAGGAACGAAGCCCGAACTTCTTTTTCAGTCATAGCGTGTAAATATTAACTTTTAAATGTACACAATTACTGAAAAAAAAGAAAGCAGCCCGGTTGAGCTGCTTTTATATTTTTCTTGTCATTTCGACGAGCTAGCGAGGAGAAATCTTTTTCAATGTAGCAGATTTAGCTCCGCTGATTTTCAATTCTCATTTCATTCGAAATGACATTAATATGCTAAAGCGAACAATACCCTTCTTTTTGAAGGTTTGCCCGAGTAAATACACGTTCCTTCTTCCTCTTCGTATTCCAAAGGCATACAACGAATAGTTGCTTTGGTTTCGTTTTTAATGAGGTCCTCGGTTTCAGGTGTTCCATCCCAGTGCGCCGAAATAAAACCACCTTTTGTAGTTAATATTTCTTTAAACTCTTCCCAGGTATCAGCTTTGCGTGTATTTTCAGCACGGAAATCGTAGGCTTTTTTGAAAATATTTTGCTGAATGTCTTCCAATAAATTTTCTACGTACTCGTCGATATTGTCAATCGAAGTAACTTCCTTTGTCAGGTTGTCACGACGGGCAACTTCCACTGTTCCGTTCTCCAAATCGCGTGGTCCCATTGCCAAACGTACCGGAACACCTTTTAATTCGTATTCCGCAAATTTCCATCCCGGTTTACGCGTATCGCGATCATCGTATTTAACCGTAATACCTTTTGCTTTTAATTTGGCGATGATCTCATCCACTTTTTCAGTGATTTCAGCCAGTTGTTCCTCTTTACGGTAAATTGGAACGATTACAACCTGGAATGGCGCCAGTTTTGGAGGCAATACCAAACCGTTGTCATCAGAGTGCGCCATAATTAACGCTCCCATCAAACGGGTTGAAACACCCCACGATGTCGCCCACACGTAATCCTCTTTTCCTTCTTTAGTGGCAAAAGTTACATCAAAAGCTTTGGCAAAGTTCTGCCCCAGGAAGTGTGAAGTTCCTGACTGCAATGCTTTTCCATCCTGCATCAGTGCCTCAATAGAATACGTTTCCAATGCACCGGCAAAACGCTCGTTGGCCGATTTTAAACCTTTTACAACCGGAACGGCCATAAAATTCTCAGCAAAATCAGCATATACGTTAATGATCTTTTCAGTCTCTTCAATAGCCTCAGCTTTAGTTGCGTGAGCGGTGTGACCTTCCTGCCACAAAAACTCGGCAGTACGCAAAAACAAACGCGTACGCATTTCCCAACGTACAACGTTGGCCCACTGGTTAACCAGAATTGGCAGGTCGCGGTACGATTGTATCCAGTTTTTATATGTATTCCAGATTATGGTTTCAGAAGTCGGTCGTACAATCAGTTCCTCTTCCAGTTTGGCATCCGGGTCAACAACCACTCCGCCATTCTCCTCATCGTTCTTTAATCGGTAGTGTGTAACTACTGCACACTCTTTTGCAAAGCCCTCAACGTGATCGGCTTCTTTACTAAAAAAAGATTTTGGTATAAAAAGCGGGAAATAAGCATTAACGTGTCCGGTCTCTTTAAACATACGGTCGAGCTCGGCCTGCATTTTCTCCCAAATGGCGTAGCCATAAGGCTTAATAACCATACAACCCCTAACTGCCGAATTCTCAGCGAGGTCTGCTTTAATCACCAAATCCTGGTACCATTGTGAATAATTCTCGCTACGCGAGGTCAATTCTTTCGCCATAATCTAATATTTGGTATAGATTTTGTTTTTACTACTATAAATTTTGAGCTTACAAAGAAAGTAATTATTATTGACATTAAATAAACGGAGGATACCTTATGAAATCAAGATTAACATTTTTAGGATTACTGGCTATCGTTCTTGGAGCTTGTTCGATGGGAGGATATGTGTCTGGTACGTATTCCGACGACATCTACTTTAATCCGGGTGATGTTCCTCCACCAATAGCAGTTGAAGAAGTTGTGGAACAACCGGTTCAAAAATCGGCCAACACCATGATCATCAGCAATATTGAAAAAGGTGAAGATGGTACCAATACCATGAACAACTATATTTTCGAAGGCTCGGAAGAAGATGCCGATGTGTTGCGCTATAACATGGACCAAATGGAACTGGAAGGCAGCGACACAACAGTATACTACAACGACGATGAAATGAAATACGTAATAAACAACTATTACGATGGTGACGAACTGGATTATGCATACCGTATCCGTCGTTTCCACCGTCCGTCCTTCTACGATCCGTTCTATTGGGACAGTTGGAGTTATTACGATCCGTTTTACTACGATCCTTATTATTACTCGTCATGGTACTACCCTTCATGGTCGCTTAGCTGGTCGCTTGGCTGGGGTGGATTCTATTCCGGCTGGGGCTGGGGTTGGAATTACCCATATTATGGCTGGGGTTATGGCTATTACCCACCATATTACGGAGGAGGCTACTATGGTGGCTGGTACGGCGGCGGCTATTATGGCGGCGGCGGTTACTACAACGATTACGGAAGAGGTTATACTTATGGCCAACGCCGTTCAACAGGTACCAATGTTTACCGTGGCGATGTAAGCCGCAGATCATCATCTGCAGCAGCTGTTTCGGCAAGTAACAACCGACGCGGAACAAGCACTGTAAACAAATCGGGAACTATAGACAGAACCAGGGCTACTTCCGACCGGTCAGCAACCAATAACGCAAGAGTTCTTACCGAACAACGAAGAACAACGAGTGCAACAACTCGTCCGGCAACAACTACATCAAAATCGGCTACGCAAAGCTACACTCGTCCTGGTTCGGCAACAACAACCCGAAGCTATACCCGACCCAGTAGTGATGCACGTACGAACTACACAAAACCAAGAGTAGTTACTTCGAACAGTAACCGATCATCTTCAAGTTACACGACACCAAAGTCGACGTCAACTTATAACAGATCGTATCGTTCAACATCTACCTACAACCGTAGTTCCAGTAGCGGAAGCTCTTCACGGTCATATCGTGCACCGTCTTCTACCAAATCAAGCAGCACATACAGCAGCTCTCCTACCCGAAGCAGTAGCAGCAGTAGCTACCGAAGCAGTGGCAGCAGCAGTAGTGTAAGAAGCAGCGGCAGCTCTTCAGGCGGCTCAAGAAGCAGCGGCGGTTCATCAGGAAGTTCTGGTGGTTCATCACGTGGAGGTGGTGGAAGAAGATAGTAATAATGAACATTAACGACAAAAACTATTTGCCATGAAAAAATATTTCAGCATACTATTACTGGCTCTATTTATGCCCTTTTTTATGCAGGCACAAGACTTGCTCGATGCACTTCGTTATTCCAATATTCAGGTTTCCGGAACAGCACGTGCCGGAGCAATGGGTAATGCATTTGGAGCACTGGGCGGCGACTTTACTTCTATCAGTATCAATCCTGCCGGTTTGGGAGTTTACCGATCGTCGGAATTAACCGTTACGCCAAAATTTACTTATGGCAATACGGAAGGTAACTATATGAATACCTTAATGGAAGATAACAAATACAACGTTGCCTTAAATAATTTAAGCTATGTAACAGTTATTCCAACTGCATCGCGCAGCGATGTTGGTTTGATCAGCGTTAACCTTGGAATTGGTTATAATCGTCTGAAAGACTTCAACAGCAACTCTCTAATTGGGGCTTCGGGAGTTACAAGTTCATTTATGGACGACCTGATTGAAAATGCAAATGGAGAAGATCCGAATGCAGGATGGAGCGATTACTACGAAGAATTGGCCTATTACCATTCGGATAACAACTCGGGTGCCGATTTAATGTATTACGATGAAGATGCTGAATTATGGAGAAGCGATATACAAATTAATCCGTTTGATCAAAATATTCAGAACCATCCGGTAGCGCAACGCAAAAGCATTTCGCGTGAAGGAGCGATAGATGAATACAACTTTGCCGTTGGATTAAACTTCAACCATAAAGTTTATTTGGGAGCTACATTGGGGGTAACCGATATTTATTACCGCGAATCGAGCACCTACGAGGAATGGGATGACCAGAACGTAATTCCAAACTTTGTTGACATGCAATTCGACAGCTACCTGAGAACAACAGGAACCGGTTACAACTTTAAATTCGGAATTATATACAAACCGGTTAACGAAGTTCGTCTGGGTGCATCTATTCACTCGCCTACTTTCTACGACATCCACGATTTCTTCCATACATCGATGTATTCAAGAAATGATTTTGAAGACGCCGGCGTAGTTGATGATGCAGGATATTCACCATTAAACAATTACGATTATCAATTGCATACACCACTTCGTGCTACATTTAGCGGAGCTTTTGTAATTGCAAAAAAAGGTTTGATCAGTGTTGATTACGAATATGTTGATTATTCAACGGCAAAACTCAGAAGAGGTGGCGATGGCTACGGATTCTCTACCGAAAACCAGGAGATTAAGGATGCCTATAAATCGGTTGGCAACATCCGTGTAGGTGGCGAATTGCGTGCAACCGACAACTTAAGTTTGCGTGCCGGTTACGAATATTATCCAACAGCATACAGGTCAACATCCTTAGGAAACGATCAATTTAAATCGAACGACGAGTTGAGTGTTTATTCAGCCGGTTTAGGTTACCGTTTTGGCAGTTTCACTTTCGATCTTGCCTATCGTTTAACCGATATGATGGAATACGAACTTCCATACAGTGCACCTAGTTCAGGTTTCTATCCTGTACCTGAAGCGGCCAGTTTTGATGGTTTAACTCATGATGTAATGTTTACTTTAGGATTTAAATTCTAGGTAAAAAAACAATAATACGAAAAAAGACACATTCCTTCTGGTTTGTGTCTTTTTTTACATTTATGCGTAGCATCGAGGAGTTTCTGATATTCATCGAGAGGCTTCTGATGCGCATCGAGCAATCTCTGAGATCCATCAAGCAGTCTTTGAGATCTATCGAGCAGTCTTTGAGATTTATTGAGAGGTTTCTGAGATCCATCGAGCAGTCCTCGAGATCCAATGAGAGGCTTCTGAGATCCAACGTGCAGTCCCTGCAATGCATTGAGCGATTATTGAGACGTAATTAAAGGTGATTGCAATACCGGGATTTCGGTTTTGATGACCTAAGCATTAAGCAGCGCTACAAAAGCATCCTTAAAACTCAAACTAACCGGCAGTTTTACATCGGCGAGTTTTACGCTGTTCCCCTCTAAATAAACCACTTTAGCAAGCGAAACCACATACGATTTATGAATACGGGCGAATCGGTTTTCTGGCAATTGCGCAATAAAATCCTTAAACCGTCCGTGCACCATCAACGATTGAGTTTCGGTAACAAAACGTACATAATCGCCCTGTGCTTCCAGGTAAATTATTTCGCCGAAATTTAAGCGGTAATCTTTTTTATTGGCACGTACCATTAAATGTTGCCCGCCGATCTCTGCACGAGAGGAAAATCGTTCGAGTGCCCGGTTAACCGCCGTTCGGAACCGTTCGAACGAAACCGGTTTTAGCAGGTAATCTACCGCATCCACCTCGAAACCTTCCAAAGCAAATTCGGGATAGGCAGTAACCAAAATAAACAGCGGTGGTTCTTTTAAACTTTTCACAAAACCGATTCCGCTTAATTTGGGCATGTTTATATCCAAAAACAGCAAGTCAATGTGTTTCTCTTTTAACAACTGACCGGCTTCCAGTGCATCGTTACAAACGCCCGCAAGTTCCAGCTCCGGACAAGCCTCAACAAAGTCGCAGATCACATCCTGCGATAAAGGCTCATCGTCGACAATAATACAGTTTAAGGTTTTTGTTTTAGCCATGCCCAATTAATTCAATTGCACCTGTAAAAGTACTTTAAATGTTTCTTCGTTGTCCGAAATCATCAGCTTGTGTTGGTTGGGATAGATCATTTCCAGGCGTTTTTTCACATTGTCGATTCCAATACCATGGTATTTGTCCAGGAGCAGATCGTTTGCCTGTCCTTTACTGTTTTCAACCTCGAAGTGAAGAACCTTCCCCACTACTTCAATAGTAATGTTTACAAAAGCATTATCGGCCCCACCTTTCATTCCGTGTTTAAAGCTGTTCTCCACAAAAGGGAGAAACAACAGGGGTGCTATCTTCTTTCCTTTTATCTCGCCAATGGTATTGAATACAATTTTGTTTTCACTTGACCGAAGGTTCTGCATATCGATATAATTTTGCAGCATTTCCACTTCTTTTTCCAGGGCTATAAAATCTGCATCCGATTCGTAAATAATGTGACGCATTAAATCGCTGAGCTGAACGATCTTTTCAGGCACTTCTTTCGCTTCTTTTCGGGCCATGCTGTAAATACTGTTCAGCGAATTAAAAAGAAAATGCGGGTTGATCTGCGATTTCAAAGCTTTTAACTCGGCCTGCGATTTTTCCTTTTCCAGTTCTTCTGCACGGAAATATCCACGAGCCAGGTGCAATAAACCGGAGATAAACAGGTAAATGGCAAAGAACAGCGAAATGTCCCAAAAGCTGTAGTACGCAATAAAGTAATAGCCTTTGAAAATGTAATCGATCAGCTTGTCGAATAAAAGCAGGTAAAAACCCGCCCCCAAAGCAACTGCGGCAATTACAGCGGCAGCGTAGCTGAAATAATTACCTCGCTCCCAAAGTAGCGGAAAAAGCAGTTTTAAATTCAGGTAAACCACACAAACAATGGGCAGATGGAAAACAGCCGTGTAAATTAGGTCGATCTGTTTAACTTCGGCCGACACTTTTAACACATTCATCAGTATTAAAAACGATAAACACCAAAACAGGATATGTTGTAACACCCTGTTTTTTATGAGCCGCCCAAGTGTGATTTTTAAGTAGCTGTTCATTTTTTCCGAAACAACTCTACTTCTAATCCATCTTCAAAAGCCTCTTCCGAATCCACATATTTGCTTACAAATTTTTGCAATTCCTTAGGTTTGGCGGTGAGTAAAATATAATCGCTGTTGTCTTCATGATGAATTCTAATCTTATTTTCCTTAATCAAATCTTCCAGCCACTCCGGATCAAACCAACGGATTTCGAGTTTATCGTCGGAAACGGATAGTTTGGTAAAAGTATGTACCGGCACCAGGTGCAGGTCGGCTAAGGTTATATTATCGTCGTCACCGTAATCTTCAATGTAAAAATCCAGGAAATATTCATCGGCCAGTTTAATCACGTGCACTGCAAATTTCGACTCTTTCACTATGCCATTTTCTGTGGAAGTAAGGCTAAGAACGTATCTTTTTTTGTCGCGTATACTGTCTTTTATATCTCCAACAAACGGATGGGTGAAATTCCACGAATCGTCAGAACCACTAAAAACAACATCATTATCATCGTCTTCAAACCACTCGCCCAACAGCAAATCGTTTTCAAACAGATCACTTTCGGTATACAAAGGGTAAAACGAGTAGACCACACACCCCGACAACAGAAGAGTAATTATTGCAATGAGCAGAACATTACGTGTTTTCATTTTGATTGTTTTTAAATTCCTACTCAAAATTACAGGACTTTAACCGTGCAAAAGAATTTTTTCGTTGAGATGCGGCTTTTTGTCGTTGAGATAAAAGACCACCTTTCAGCAGCAAAATGAAAACCTGCAGAAACGATTAAAATAAATAGTTCAAGCCGATGTAAATGCCCGAATCGCCATCTCGTTCATCAGCAGCCATACCGTAATCGCAACGAATAATAAAGTTTTCGTTCATTGCCGCACGCAGACCTAAACCAAATGAATAGTGCATGGCTTCGGCACCGTTATCGAAATAACTATCCAAAGGACTCGGATAAATGGCCGGAACAATAATGTTACTCTTATCAACATCAATTTTATTGGTAACACGGCCAAAATCAGCAAAAGCATTTAGGCCCATATAAAAGTTATTGTTCATAAACTGAAAACGAGCAAATTTCCAGCGCGCCTCAACATTTCCTAAAAATACAGCATCGCCAACAACCCGGTTTCGTAATATTCCGCGTAATGAATTGGCGCCTCCCAATCCCTCGGAAGTGGAACTTTTCATTACCGAAGTGATCAATTGTGTTTGGTAGTAAAAAGGCACATCTCCGGTAAGCGTTGTCTGGTAAGCCAGCCGGTAAGCAAAAGAAAGATCATCAGGAATGATCGTAAAATACTGGCGGTGAATAAGCGATAATTTAGTAAAACTATGCTCTCCTCCCAAAAACTCGGGTGAAGCCAGTAAAACGGCTTCGGTCCACATTCCTTTCATCGGGTTAGGTATATTATCGCGGGTATCATAAACAATACCGGCTTTTACCGTTGGCACAAAACCACCGTCGGCATCTTCATCCGAAATAATTCCCCAATCCCGGTAAATCTCATACAATCCGGGTTGTGCGCTGTGAGTAGGCAACAAATCATCGTCTTTATTTTTATTCAGCTTTTCAATATCAACGTAGCCAAGTTTAAAATTCAGGAGGTTAAAACCTCCAACCCAGTCAAACTTTTCTCCGGCCAAATCTCCGCGCAAATCAACTTTAAAACGAAATAATTTACGGTCGTATTTGTAAAACATCCGGGTTCTGTAATCCGCTGCTTCATCATCGTACCAGTCTTTGTTTACAACGGCATCGTAACCGTTAAAGCCATAAAAATCGTAGGCGCGGTCGCTCAGGTAACTAATATCAACCGATGTTTGCAGTCCGGGAATCAGTTTATCCGAATCGTAATTAAAACGGTTAATCCCGCTTCCTTTTGTAAATCGCGACACTTCTAGATAAATGCTGTGTTCGTACTTGGGGTAGCGACTTCCGTCGCCATAATGGTAAAGATTTACCAACCCTCCGTACTGAAATCCAAGGTCGGTATCGAAAGTAATGGCCGGCAATGCCCCAAAATTCCAACCCTGTTTGGTTACACTTTCCTGCGCCTCCGACACTAATAAAGCAGTTAAGAATGCGCATAAAAACAGAAAACGTTTCATGTTAATTGATTTTAGTTAGACTAAGCGAGTAATTCAAATAAAACATATTTTTGATCTGGTACAGAAATACGTTGTCGAATATAAGTAAAAAAGGAATGATTTTATAATCGCCTCACCTTTCTGATTGTTCTTCTTGTCTTTTATTATATTTTTATTTTCTTTTAAACATCTTTAGTAATTTTTTCAAAACTAATATACAAGTCGAAACTAAAATGAAAACAAACCGCAGAGATTTCTTTAAAGTAACCGGTGCAGTTGGAGCAGGAATTGCAGCCGGTGGGCTAACATCATGCAGTCAGCCACAGGCAGAGCCATCGGCCATGCAGTTTATAAAAGATGCAGCCGTAAACAACAATCCGCAACAGTTTAATATGTGTGGTTATGCCGCACCAAAACTCGATAAAGTGCGTGTTGGATTTGTGGGTATTGGCGATCGCGGCTCAGGTGCCGTAAAACGAATGACCTATATTGAGGGCGTTGAAATAACAGCTTTGTGCGATATTCGCCAGGCTGCTGTTGATGGCGCTCAGAAAATACTTAGCGACGCCGGCTTACCAAAAGCCAAAGAGTTTGTTGGCGACGAAAACGAATTTAAAAAACTTTGCGACAGTGGCCTTTGCGACCTCGTTTACACCGCCACTCCGTGGGAATGGCACGTACCTGTTGGCCTGGCAGCTATGGAAGGCGGTGCACATGCGGCGCTTGAAGTATCGGCTGCCAAAACCATGGACGAGTGCTGGCAAATGGTGGAAACTTCGGAGCGTACAAAAAAACACTGTGTGATTCTGGAAAACTGCTGTTACGACTTTTTTGAATTACTTACACTAAACATGGTTCGCCAGGGTGTTTTTGGCGATTTGATTCATGGTGAAGGTGCTTATATCCATGATTTGGATTACTGGCATTTTAACAAGCCACAAGATGAAAAGATGACTGACGGAGCCTACACCAAAATGTGGCGTTTATATGAAAACCAGCGTCAGGCAAATGTTTACCCAACTCATGGACTGGGACCAATATGCCAGGCGATGAACATTAACCGTGGCGACAAAATGGATTACCTGACAGCGATGATCTCTGATGATTTTACGCTGAAAAACCGCATTGAAGAGAAAGCCAAGGAAGATCCGTTTTTCGAAAAATTTATAGGAATGGACATGCGCGGCAACATGGATATGCAAATGATTCGCACCAATAAAGGTCGCACTATTCTTATTCAGCACGATGTTTCTTCGCCACGCCCCTACTCGCGTATTCATATGTTGAGTGGAACAAAATGTTTTGCCCAAAAATGGCCACTTCAACACATTGCTTTAGGGCACGATGTGGTTGATGAAGCTGGCATGAAAGAACTTCGTGAAAAATACGAACCGGAAATTATAAAACGTGTTGGCGAAATGGCCAAACAAGTTGGCGGCCACGGCGGAATGGATTTTATTATGGACTGGCGCCTGATTGATTGTTTGCGCAACGGCCTTCCGGTAGATATGGATGTTTATGATGCGGCAGCGTGGAGTTCAATAACTCCGCTAAGCGAGTGGTCGATCGCCAACGGATCGGCACCTATTGAAGTGCCCGATTTTACACGCGGAGCCTGGAAAACCAATAAGCCGGTTGAGCTTACTTTGGCAGGCGGCGGAACTACCAAAGTAAGAAACCTGACGAATGCCAACGCCGAAGGGCAGCTTGATGTTTAAAACAGAACCTCAATACATTCGAAAGGGCAGTAATTACTGCCCTTTCTTTTTTACTCACTCTATTACTCTTTGCAATAGGATTGAACTGTTTTCTGTTGTTCGATTGTTTCCTGCAAATTTCGTTCCAATTGAAAAACCGCCGATCCATTTACCGGCGGTTCACTAATCAAACGCTTTATCTATGATAAAAACTAACCTTTGTTTTGTTCCAGACAACCAACGACAGAAATACCCTTAATCGTTAAACAAAAAAAAACCGCCGTTCAACTAAATGAACGACGGTTTAACCTAACCAAACTATTTAATTTAATCGGATTAAAACAGTGTTACTGTTTTGCCCACCATAGCGGAGTAGTTACCAAATCCTCACCACCTAAGAATTGCAATGCCTGATTATAACTGTCAGGGTTAGTATTCTGTAGTGAAATTGGATAACGTAATCGTTGCGGAAAAAACTCTTGTTTGCTAACAAGCACACCAGTTGGAGTTGCTCCAGGTAAATTCGGGAGAATATTCTCTGCAGCCGGATTCACAAAGAAAGGTAATCCTAACCTTCTATGGTCATTCCAGGCTTCAAGCGGCTGCCATGGGCAATTGGCAATATACTTTTGTGTAATAATTTTTGTTAAAACATCGTTATTAGTTGCCGATCCAAAATTCTCCGGATATTCGTAAGTTACGGTTCCTGCAATTTCATTATACGGATCATAATTATTAATCGTATAACTAGTTGCCTCATCGGTATGATCAAAATTTACAGATGTTCCGGCCCTACTAAAGGCTGTTGAAGCCAGATAATCATCAGCAAATTGTGATAACCCATGATAGTCAAAACTTATTCGCACACCATTTTCATAATGTTCCTTCGCTGTTCCAGCTGCACTCCATCCATACGAAGCAGCTTCAGCTAGAAGAAAATACGTTTCCCATGGTCCGAACCAAACACGCTCAGTCGGTCCAACATGGTAAACATTTGAAATGTGCGGCTGATTATAAGACCAATACAAATAATCAGTTCTTGATCCTTTCTCTCCTACGTCACCATTTGTAAAAGCATTAAAACTGTAACGTGTGCTAAAACTTGCAGTATCGCCTTCGGCATTCCAGGTTTTTACATTATATGAATCTCCCGAAGCATCATATCTGAACATTACGGTACCATCGTCGTATCCGGGAATAGCAAACATTTTCAGAATACGAGGATCAATTTTATCAGGAATTCCATCGAAGAAATGCCCTTTTGCCGGATTATTAACTGCGGTGGCAATATTATCTGGCATATAAAGTCCTAAATAGTCGTGCACCGACTTTTCGCGTTCATCAAATATTTCAGGGCTTAGATTGTATACCGATGTTCCTGAAACAGTTGCAAGATCACGAGAAGGAACACCTCCTAAACCGAACGTAATATTCGACATAGTAGCGGTTAAGAACTGTCGGTTCCATGGGCGAGACATCACACGAGTTAAGTCTTTCCATCCTCCATCTTCAGGCACAGTTGGCATACTTTCTAATGTGCTTACAAAGCCACTTATACCTCCGGCATCACTTACTGCTTTTTCAAAGGCAGTTTTAGCATACGATGGTTCTGCTTCTGATAAACGCATGGCAAATCTTAAACGTAAAGAGTTGGTGTACTGCTTCCAGTTTACCACATCAAAATTCATCATATAATCGTACTTTGCAACGCTCGACATATCAACACCTACATCTAATTTACTTTGAGCATCTTCAAGTTCTTCAATTATAAAATGGTAAATTTCCTGCAAACTATACGAGTCAGGATTTTCACCTTGAAATGCATTAATAGATGGGTTTGGACCAAAGTTATCACTCACCTCGCTAATCAAATAAGCTCTCCAAATACGTGCAATTTGAACCAGGTTACTGGTATACGAATAAGCAGTTCCATTTTCCATTGATTCGGTACCCAGAGTAATTGCCTGTTGAGCCAGGTTAATCCAGCTGCCCACATAATCTTTCCAATAATCTTCCGACCAACCGTTAATATCACTACCAGTTATTGCATAACCACCTGTTTCGTAGTGTGCCGCAGCTTTCCAGTTCAGAATAAACATACGCTCTGCAATGTGCGGATTTTGCTGCGCTTTGATTATTGAATTATTGATTAAGTATTCTATTTGAACTTTATCTGGTCCTACAGCCGTTGGGCTGGTATTTATTTCTTCAAAATCGTTACAATTAGTGAAGAACACTATTGTCACAAGTGTGACTATTATCTGTATAATTTTAATATTTTTCATTTTTCGCCCTCCCTATTAAAATTTAAGTGATACGTTAAATGTATAAGACTTCATAGTTGGAGGAGATCCCATCTCCATACCAATTGCATTAGTACCAACACCGATAACTGATTCCGGATCAATACCAGGAGTATCACTATGAATCAACCAAATATTATTTCCAATAACAGAAATATCAGCACCATTAATAGGAATATTACTAAACCAACGTGAAGGAAGAGTGTAACCCAGTTTTATATTTCGAATTCGAATGCTTGATGCATCATATGTAAACTCATCTGTAATCCCAAGGTTTCCGGTTGCCGATACACGCCCCCAATAATCTTGCGGCGAAACAGCCACATCGTTAACAGCATAAGAACCATCTTCGTTTTGAACAACTCCTTCTACAACAAAATCTTCACGTTCTCCATTCACAACTGTCGCAGCTGCTGTACCTCTACTATGTGTAAAAGCGGTGGTACCAGAGAATATTTTTCCTCCAAACTTCATATCGAGAAGAACACTTAGGTTTACATTCCGGTACGAGAACATATTGGTTATACCCAACATCCAGTCTGGTTGCTGATTACCCAAATATTCCCAATCAGATCCTTTTAAAGGCAAACCACTTTCATCAACCACTACCATTCCGTAGTACTGACTGGCTTCATCATCAACACGTACCATTTTCTTGCCATACATTTCACCATAATTTCCTCCAACCATAGCTACAATTTTCAGGTCATCAACGGTTCCCAGGCTGTATTCTTCAACACCATCTGCCAATTCAAGAATTTTGTTCTCATTTTTCGACATATTCGCATTAACAGTCCAGTTAAAACCACCTTTCTGTCTGAAAATGTCAGCTGTCAACATGATTTCAATACCTTTATTCTGAATGTTACCTGCATTAATCTTCCTGGATTGGTATCCACTGAATGAATCCATAGGAAGGTTAATCAATTGGTTGGTGGCATTTGTTTTATACCATGTGAAGTCTAAGCCCAGGCGATTGTCAACAAATCGCAAGTCAATACCTGCTTCGTAAGATTTTATCAGCTCATTAACCACTGACGGATCGTATAAAATACTTCCCGGAGCAGCAGTAGTTTGATCATGTGGAGAATTTGACTTACCAATGCTGTAAGTGTTATACAACTGGTAAGGAGGCAAATCGTTACCCACTTCTGCATAAGAACCTCTGATTTTTGCAAAAGTTAGCCATTCCGGAACCGATCCTCCATTTTGAGTAATCATGTCGGTAATAATACCCGATACGCTTACAGATGGATAAAGAAATGATCGATTATCTTTATGCATGGTTGATGACCAATCGTTACGCAATGTTGCATCAACAAACACGTAGCCATCCCAACTTAATTGTACGGCACCGTATAACGAATTTATCTTTTTCTCTGAATACCTTTGCGATACAGAAGGTTTATCTACACCATTATTAAGACTAAACAGGTTGGGAACAACCAGGTCGCCTGAATTTCCTCCCATTCCGTTACTTTTTTGATGCATCATGTTTCCGCCAAGCGTAAGAAATCCACCCAAACGGTCAACAAGTTGGTCTTTCTGGGCTTTAATAAGGAAGCTGAAATTATTTTCAAATGCTTCGTCGATATTCTTTGAGTAAACACCAGATGGGCGAACAATACCTCCGGTATGGATCTTTTCTTCCTTTTTGGTGGTATAATAGTCTGTACCTCCTTTTATTTCAGCATTTAACCAATCTGTAAAATCATATGCCAACGACATAAAACCAATCAAACGATCTCTTGTATCGTTGTTTTTACCGTATTGCAAATTCCACCATGGGTTTCCTTGCGGAGTACTGGCATCATCCCACCAAATCTGGTTGCCGTCCTCATCAATCGATGGATTAAAGTCTCTAATATCAATCGATACCGGCAAGGTGTACATGGTATAAAAAGAGTTGTTTTGAGCAGCGATACCTGCTAATGGTCTGTTTTCAGCATTCGATTTTATAAATGTTGCTTTGCTGTCAAATTTCCATCTTTCGTTTTCGCCAAACAAACTTGTTGCACGCATTGTAAAGGTACTTCTGTCAATGTGTGTTTCCGGAATCACGCTTCGGTTATCATAACGGGTTAAAGAAGCAAAAATATTTGTTTTGTTGATCATTTGCGAGTAGGAAACGTTCTGATTGGATACGATACCTGTTCTTAAGAAGTTATCCAGATTATCGTAAGTTTGCAAAGGCGACTGGTTTCCTTGCCAATCTTCCACCATTTGTCCTTCTGCTTTTGGTCCCCACGACTGTCGAGACAACCTGTCGTATGTTCCGTACGAACCTTGTCCAAAAACATCCTGAATGTCGGGTTGAGTTAAAAGTGATTCAAATCCTACCCTCGAGTTAATTGTAATACCGGCACCTTTTGTTTTACGTCCTTTTTTGGTAACAATCAGAATTACACCATTACCTGCGCGCGAACCATAAAGTGCTGCTGCCGATGCTCCTTTAAGAACTGACATTGATTCAATATCATCTGGGTTAAGATCTCCGATACCACTACCAAAGTCTCTACCGGCACCAGATCCCCACATGTCAACCTGTGCACCATCAGTAAAGTTATCGATAGGCATTCCATCAACAACTACCAGAGGCTGGTTACTTCCGGTTAACGAGTTATTACCACGGAGAATAATTTTTGAAGATCCGGCTGGTCCACCTGCTCCTCTTACAACCTGCAATCCTGAAACTTTTCCCGACAGGGTATTTGCCAGGTTCGGCTCCCGGGCGTCAACAAGTTCTGTTCCGCCAATTTCCTGCATTGCATATCCAAGCGACTTTTTATCGCGCTGAATACCTAGTGCAGTTACTACTACCTCATCGAGGCCTACAGCATCTGTAACCAAAGTAATATCAATGGAAGATCTGTTGTTTACTGCTTCTTCTATTGTTTTCATTCCAACAAAAGAAAATATTAAAACAGCATCTCCCGGAACACTAATGGTATAATGACCATCAATATCGGTACTGGTTCCATTACCTGTTCCCTGCTGAACTACTGAGACTCCGGGAATCCCGAGGCCATCGTCACCGGTAACTGTTCCTGTCACCGTTTGCTGCGCGTATGCACTACCTAGTAATGCAAAGCACATTCCTAAAATCAAAAAAATCTTTCGCATAGATTTTGAATTTAAATGAACTAGAAATAGATTAATACTTGAATTATTTATACATATCGCTGAATAGTTTTTGAAATAGTTTTGCTGTCATTCCCAATAAACCGGATTGTTCCCAGTTTTCGGAAATCACAATTTCAATGTTGCCTGATATTTGTTCCAAACAGTGCTGATTAATTGCTTGCTGAATAGGAGTAAGAATGTATTGGTTGGCGCGCGATACAATTCCTCCTATAACAATTATATCAGGATTTAATAACTGAATGGTATTTGATAGTGCTTTACCCAAAGCCTGCCCAAGTTCACTTAAAAGTGTTATAGCCAGTTCGTCGCCGAGTTTTGCAGCATCGATAACATCTTTGGGTTGTAGTTCTTCTATTTTATACTGAAAACGGTTGGTGAGCTGCGAAATTTTTCCTGCTGAAATGGCATCTTTAGCACGCTGAATCAGCACACTTGCCGAAACCACAGTCTCTAAACAACCTCGTTTACCACATATACATAAATCGCCGTCTTCTTCAAACTTGGTATGCGACAATTCGCCGGCAAAACCGGTGGCACCATTGTACAATTTTCCACCAAGAATAAGCCCGATTCCCAATCCCCAGTTCCAGTTTATAATAACGGCATCGTTATGGTCTTTTGCGGCACCAAAAATAAACTCGCCATACGCTTCCATTCGGGCATCGTTATTGATGTAAACCATTTTGCCGAATTTCATACTTAAGCGATCGGCAACATTTCGGTATGCCTCTTTCTTTATCGTGTAGTTTATTCCATTAATCGAATCAACCAGCCCCGGCATAGCTGTACCAACTGCAAATACACGGCTGTAATCAATGTTATTCACTTCCAATATGTGGCGGGCTTCGGCATACAGTTTATCTACCAGGTCGTCATCGTCAATTGATGTTTCAACAACAGTAATTGGTGCAACCAGTTCGTTGTGTGAATTATAAACACCAATTTTTCCGTTAAAACGCCCCAGCTCGCACGAAATAACAAAAATGCTGTCGCGCTTCAAGCCAAATAAAGTAGGGCGTCGTCCGCCTTTCGACTCGCCGCTTCCTCTTACTTCAACCAGCTTACTTTCTCCAAGATCTTTTAATAATGAAATGGCCGTGGGTAAACTTACACCAATTTGTTTGGAAAGAAATGTTGCTGAAAGTGTGTCGTTTTGATATAAAAGACTAAGAATCTTCTTCTTCCGGCGATAATTTTTTAAGGCATTGCCAGTGAGTTTCTTATCTTTTATATTTTCAAGAAGGATCATTTTGGAATAGTATAGTTAATTAATGTGATTGCAATTTAAAGAAATTTTTAAATCAAAAGCAAATGTTTGTTAATTTTTTTAGTAAGTCGAAAGTGATTATATAAATCTTTTCTACTCAAGCGTCAATAAATAAAGCATTCAAGTATTTTTTACAATAAGATGTCGGGATTATCAGTTTTCACGAACTGTGTTTAACGTAAATTAACAGTATGATTTAAAAACTTTAAATAATAAAATTCTTACTTTCAAAAAAACTTATTCATTTGCTGAAATAAAAAAAGGGGGAACTGTGAAGTTGAATGCGTTGATACTAATTGGTTTTATATTGTTGGCACTGTTGGCCGGCAAACCAGTTAACGCGCAAATTCCACAGCTTGATACCACAGTAGTGATCAAAACTCCTCACCTTCAACAAGAACACTTTTACGACAGTTTGGAAAACCGGGCCAACCGCCGCAGACTTACCGGCTGGCTTTACGATGCTATAATCACCCCTCCCCGCCCGTACGTTGATAAAAAGGCACTTGCCCTCGACTATTTTAAAGAATATGAGGGCAAAATTATTGCCGAGATAAAAATTAACGCGCTTGATGTTTTTGGGCCAACCTGCACCGATACCACAAAAAAAGCAGACCACTGGGCCGAGCGTGCTGCAAATACAATTCATACAAAATCAAACCTGAAAACCATTCGTAAATTATTGCTCTTTAAAATTGGCGACGTGCTTAAACCTGAGCTGATGTACGAAAACGAAAGGATTATCAGGGATTTGCCATATATAAAAGATGTACGGTTTTATGTAGAGCAGGATCCCGTATATCCGGGACTGGTGAATGTTTTGGTTTTAACCAAAGACCGGTTTTCATTTGGGGTTTCGGGAGGTGTAAACGGAACCAGCTCAGGTGATTTGGAGATATACAACCGTAACATTTTTGGGGTCGGTCACGAGGTTTCGGTAAAGTTTGTCGGACATGTTGAAAAGGAACCATACCTGGGAGTTGAGACCTTTTACAATATAAAAAACATTGGCGGGCGATTTCTCGACGTTCGCCTGGGGTATTTAAATACTTATCGGCGTGAGGGCTTTGTAACGGAGGTAACCAAACCTTTCATAACACAAAATATTAAGTGGGGATATGGTGGTTATTCGGCACGCATGCTCCGCACCGACCGAATTACAAATAACGACCCGGTAAAGGTGGAGGAGCCCATGGATCTTTCGGTAAATTACCTTTGGGGCGGCCGAAGTTTTAATATCAGTCCACGACACGAAAATATTACCGAATTGGTTTTATCGGCAGGTATGAATAACTGGAACTATTTCGACGAACCGGTGGTTGAACCCGAAAACAGTCACTTCTTTTCCAACCACACACTGTACATGGCAAGTCTTACCATTTCGCAACGCCGCTATATTCAGGACCAGTTAATTTACAGCTACGGAATTACCGAGGATATTCCTGAAGGTTTTAAAAACGAATTTATTTATGGCTACGATGCCAATGAATTTGGCGACCGCCACTACCTGCATTTTTTAACATCGAACGGCAATTTACTGCTGAGCCGAAGTGGTTACCTGTTTACAAGTGCAGGAATTAGCGGATATTTAAAAGATGGTCATTTTGAGGAAGGGATGATCCAGGGTGATGTAAACTTTATTTCGAAGCTGCATAAAGCAGGTAAAAAACGGGTTCGAACATTTGCCGACCTGAATTACACCCTTGGTATTCGACGCTTTGAGATTGAACATTTAACACTGGGAGACCGTGACCATATTCGTGGTTTCGACAGCGACATTGCCATTGGCAAACAGCGCTTAAACCTAAAGCTGGAACATGTTGTATTTTTGCCTGCGCAGTTTTACAAATTTAATATGGCCATTTTTGGGTTTGCCGACTTTGGTGTTATTGGCTCAAACCGCGAGCTTATTTTTAAACAGGATTATTACAGCGGCATTGGTATTGGCATTCGTTTACACAACGAAAACCTTGTGTTTGAAACTTTCCGGCTGCGTTTGGCTTTCTATCCTTTCCATCCGGATGATATGAGTTTCGTTGGTTTCTCTCTCGACGAGCAATCGAAAAAACGGTTTATATCCTTCGCTCCTACAGGGCCGGAACCGATGCGATTTGAATAAAAGTAATCTCTAAAACTGGAAATAAATAAACGGTTGCATATCGGCCGAAACGGATTGGTAAACGATTATAACCACAACAGCAGAAATAGCAGCTTTTACCCACATTGGTGATGCGATGAACCAGTTTTTTGCCCGGTCTTTCAAATCATAACTCAGCCAGTGGGTAACAAAACCAAACAACATCATCAGAAAAACCCATTTGTAGGCCACAAGTACCTCCGGAATCATTGCAATATTAAGGTCGGTGCCAATTTGGTGCAGCATTCCGCTTACTACGTCCATCGATTCGGAGCGGAAAAATACACGTGTAAAGGTTATAAAGGTAAATGTTATGGCAATCTTCCAGATATTCACCAAACGGTTACTGCGTTTTTCCCACGGGCTGATTTTTCGCCAGAATTTGTAAATTACCAAACCAACACCGTTCAGTCCTCCCCAGATAATAAACTGCCACGATGCACCATGCCAGAGTCCTCCAAGTAACATGGTAAGCATCAGGTTGATGTTGGTATTGATATGCCGTTTTACATTCGGGACGAAATGGGCCAGCAACGCAAACAGCAGCACAAGGATAGCAAATATCGGTACTAAAATGAGCTTCCCGGCCAAAAGGACAACAATTGCCAGAATAATACCAAGGCTGATATAACTAAATACCGAACCTTCGCGGTTTCCGCCAATGGGGATATACAAATAATCTTTCAACCACGACGAAAGCGACATGTGCCAGCGTTTCCAGAACTCGGCAACACTTTTAGCCTTATAGGGCGAATTAAAGTTTTGCGGCAAACGGTAGCCCATTAACAGCGCTACCCCGATGGCGATGTCGGTGTATCCCGAAAAATCGACATATACCTGCAGCGAGTATCCAAATAAGGCCATCAGGTTTTCGAATCCCGAATGGGTAACAGGGTCGGAAAAAACACGGTCGACAAAGTTTACAGCAATGTAATCGCCAATAAATATTTTCTTAATCAATCCTTTCAGAATGATAAAGATTGCCCAGCCAAATTCTTCTTTCGAAAGGCGGTAATCTTCGTAAATCTGCTTTACAAATCCCGATGCGCGAACAATCGGCCCAGCAACCAACTGCGGGAAAAACGATACATAAAAACCAAAATCGATTAAATTATTTACAGGTTTGGTTTCGCCGCGGTACACATCAACCGAGTAACTAATGGTTTGAAAGGTGAAGAACGAAATACCCACAGGCAGCAAAATCTGGTTCACTTCGAAATGTGTCCCGGTTGCTTCGTTGGCCCACAGTGCCAGATGATTGATCACATGCAAATCGGTGCCAAGCATTAGGTTAATGCTGTCAATAAAAAAGTAAGCATATTTAAAGTAAGCCAGCAGGGTGAGGTTAATAACAACACTTGCTACAATCAGTAGTTTCCGAGTCAAATCACTCTTCGATTTGTATATTCCTTTGCCAATAAAAAAGTCGGTTAACGTACTGAACAACAAAATAAAGAAAAAGAATCCGCTGGATTTGTAGTAAAAAAACAAACTTACCAGGAACAAATACCCTGCGCGAACACTTCGGTTTTTGTTTTTGTAAACCAATGAATAACCGGCCAACACAAAAGCAAAAAACGCCCAAAAGAAAAAGCGTGTAAAAATTAGCGGTGCCGTTTTGTCGTACAGAAAAATATTCCGTAGCAGTTCTCTTAATTCTATTTGTTGTAGTAAATCCAAGCAGTCTTAGTTATCCTGTCATTTCGAAGGAGTTAACGACTGAGAAATCTGCCCGTTAAAGCTTCCTTCTCTTCCTCCGTCCTCGAAATAACTGTTTATTGTAAGTTCTTTTTTATCAATCAAATAATTCTCAAAATCCTTCATCATCGCACCAAAAAACAGGTCGGCTATCATTAAATAACCTTCGCGGGAAAAGTGGATTTTATCGCTTTGCGCCAGTCCATTGTTTTGCCACAGCACAATGGAATTCAAACCTCCCATAACCGAAAACATGTCCCACACACCGGCATTGTATTTTTTGGCCATTTTAAACATGCTGTCCTGCACCTTTTCGCCATTTTTGTTCACATACCGGCGGTACAGGTAACTGTCGTTGTTAGTAGTAAACACAATCAGCGCATTTGGAGCAGCGGCTTTTATTTTGTCGATAAGCTGTCCGTAATGATCTTCGAAACGGGCTTGCGAAAACTTTCGGCCATAGGCGTCGTTAATTCCCAGTCCGAGAATCACAAGATCAGGACTAAGATCAGCCAGCTGTTCGGTAAAAAGCTGGCAACGCAAAAATGCCGGAACATGCGCTCCGTTCACGCCAATACTGTGATACATTATGCCGTTTGGATCCGTTTCGGTGCTCATTCCCAGCAAGGTAAAATTACCCTGCGAATTGTAATCTTTCTCTAGTGTTATCTGCAAACTATCTACCCACTCATTCAGTTCAAAATCGGTGTATCCTTCGGCTTCCACCTTATTTTTCACCAAATCCTGATCAATATTTATGGAGTAATTCTTTGCTGTGTTCTCGTAATAAATTCTCAGTTTATTAAAACTGTAATCCAGTTCGTTTTCGTCTTCCAGTAAAATAGTGAGCTCGGCTTTTGGCGATGATGTTGTTGCAGAAATGCCTCCCACTCCCAGCGTTCCGCTTTTCCGGCCTTCAACATTACGGAAAGTTTTCCAGTAGCCGTTGTAACGAATATAATAACCAAAAGGCGAGTTGGTGCGTGCAATGCGGTACGGAAACATAAATCCCCAACCGGCATTCATTTCGCCGTTAAGTTGCTGAAAACGGTTGCGCATTTGCCCCGAAAACGAACCCGCCTGAATGTGTGAGCCACCAATTTGAACAATATTTACACGTCCTTCACCGGTGCTTACCAGTTGCTCCAGCTTTGAATAAAATCGTTCTGCATTTGTCCGGCTTCCGGGGTAATGCATTTCATTGCGGTCGTAACGAACAAAGTTGTACTGGTTAACGTGGTAGAAGTAGCTGTTTTGCTGGGCGGAAACGGATGTGCCTATGAGCAGGATAATTGCAATGACAATGAATGACAAGCTTCTAGCTTCCAGCCGCGAGCTGCGAGCTTTTAAAGATTGCACGAAGATTGATGGAGATTGAATTAGATTGAATAGAGATTGATCTACAAAACTTAGTACGCTATTGAAACTAGCAACTTGTAGCTTGAAGCTTCGTTGAAACAGCTCTCTCACTACGTTCGAGATGACAGTGAACTCGTTACTCATAGCTCGCAGCTCGATACTTTTTACTTTCTTCCCCATTACATCTCCTCCTCCAAATAATTATTGTACTCCAGAATCAATGCATTGTAGAACATATTGGCCACCAAACGTGCTCCGCGAGCAGAGAAATGCACATAATCAGGGCGCGCCAGTTCGGGTTGGGCATTCACCCACGACGGCATACTGTTGTGTCCGCCCATAGCTTCGTACATATCCCAATATGCACAGTTATTTTCCAATGCTACCTGTTTAAGTGTTTCAACAACATCGGGTAAATGTTTATAGGTAATGTACTTATCCTTCACCTTTGTCGACATATCGCTTGGCCCGATAACCAGAATGGCTGCATCGGGACACAAAGAATTAATTCGTTGTATCTGGCTGCCAAACCAACGGCCATAACGTTCAATCGCCTTTTTATCTTTAATGTATGGAATTACATTACCGCCAAACTGCAGGATAAAGAATTTTGGATTCAGATCGTTGTACATTTTTAAACTGTGCTGATAGTCGGCCTTGGTGAAAATAGTACCGGAACTGCCCCGCAAGGCAATATTATCCATTATCACTCCTTTTTTCGAAGCCAGTTCAATTCCGTACACATCCGGGCCATCGTAGCCCGAGAATTTCAATGTAACACTGCTTGTTGAATCAGGCAATTCGCATTCGAATACCGCATAAGTTGTATCCGCCAAAAGCGTATCGCTTAAAACCGTATCACCGCGCGCAATTAACTGCACGGCAACCGGACGTTTTGTATTCCCGTAAAACAACCGCATGTTTTCGTATTCGCGGGTGCGTTTGTAGGAGATATCAGATTTCGAGACATTCATTTCCGCCTCGTAAATTATCGAATCTTTAAACGGAATCGTGTCGCTGGCTAAAGGTGCATAACGCGAAAAAGCGCCCATTATTCCGTACCGACTGTGTTCTACCGTTGAGTCCACCTTGCCGTAAATCGGGTAACGTGTCCAGTTATCGGAATTCTTTTGATAGGCACTAAAAACATAATCGTAAGGTTGCAAAGCCGGACGTAACCCAACGCCTGTTCCTCCAAATTTTACCTGCAATTTGTTTCGAAGAAAAGAAGTGATGCGGTCGCCTTCAATCTGGCTGTCGCCGTAATGCATTATCCGAACCAGCGAATCGCTTTTTAAATGACGAAAAAAGCGAAACATATTCTCCCGGCCCAGGTCCGTCATTTCAATTCGGCGAACCGATTGCACCAGCTTATCATAATCTGCCCCATGAATGACTTCAATCACTGTATCGCCGGAAATGGTATCCAGTTCGATATCGACCAGCGAATCGATCTCAAACTGCTGCGCCAGTATTTCCGATACATCGGTATATTCTACATCATCGGCACCCAACATTTCAGGAAAGGTCGGCATATGAAAAGTCATTTCACCTACCTCGAAACCATCGTCGGGCGTTAACCACATAGCGCCGGCCAGCAAAGCAATTACGCCCAAAGTAAATGTTAATGTTTGTAGTGGCTTCATTGAACGTATATGATTAATTTTTGACCTATTTGGATTTTACGCGCATCGCTGATGCTGTTCCATTCCAGAATTTTCTCGGGCGTTACACCATCGTACTTTTGTGCAATTACATACGGAGATTCGCCACTTTTCACAATGTGCTCCACTTTTCTTGACGACTCAGGAATTACAATTCCCGGTAATGTAGCAGAAGCAAAATTCGGAACTACCGTTTTGGGCTCCTCCTTTTTAGCTGTTTCTTGCTGCAGCCCGCGATAATATTCTGCATTTTCATCGTCGACAAAAATATCAAGCGTTTTACCGGCCTGAATTTTGCGTTCGTCGTAAATGTTATTCCAGTATTTTAAATCGGCTACACGCACATCATAATCCTCCGCAATAAACCCCAACACGTCGCCCGATTTTATGGTGTACTTGATTTTTGTTTTCCCCTCAATTTCCAGATCCTTTACCTTCTCGCCCACATA
This sequence comes from Draconibacterium mangrovi, assembly GCF_010586825.1. GTDB lineage: Bacteria > Bacteroidota > Bacteroidia > Bacteroidales > Prolixibacteraceae > Draconibacterium > Draconibacterium mangrovi. The sequence continues at coordinate 28,381 of NZ_JAAAGB010000013.1, forward strand.
CTGACGATTGGGTGCCGGCGGGTATTCAATCTTTTGAGCCAACACCCCAAACAGTGTTGAGTCCACACCGTTGTAAATGGAGTCCTGCAGAAACAAAAAGTCTTGTTTCAGATCCTCAGGTAAAGTAATTGATGCCTGCCCCGGTACTATGAGATATGGAAACTGTGGATTAAAAAAGTGTAGTTCTTCGGATGATATTGGCAGCACAGCACCGATCTGATTAAAATGAGTTTGCAGGCGCACCATTGCTTCTGCCGTTATTTGTGGTTCCTGTTCCGTTATAAATTTGTTCTGGCTCAAAAATGCTGTCGTTGCCTGGAAGGCCGCCATAAAATCAGTCACTTCTTTCGGTGCTATTTTCAGCAATTCGTTTACAGAACAAGCATCACCACCGGCACGACGACAAAGATTCTTAATCTCAGTCTTTCCAAACACAAATGCCAACATGGCTTTTTTCGGATGATCGAATAAAGCCTCATTTTTCTTCAATTCCTTAACAGCAGCTTGCGTTGCTTTTGAAACATTCAAACGTTCATCAACCAGCTTGTTGATTTGCAAACCGTTCAGCACACCCTGAAAATGTGTTAATTGCCACGCTCCTGCCCGTTTAAAAGGACTTTTAGCGTCAGTGTTAAATGACGAAAGTGTCGCCGGCAAATACTGTAAATCTTCACTTAATCCGGCTTCAATCAACTCGCTTTTTATTTCCGGCTGATAGAACCAGAAGCTTTTAACAAAAATTGCCTTATCGGGAGCAGGTAAATGATCTAAAACGGAAAAATAAGTCTCAAACGCCTCCGGATTATGTGCATATTCTTTCGCGTCTTTCAGTTCCCGTTTCATCGTCTGACGGTTTGCCAACTCCAGTTTCCCGGGGAAAAATGCGGCATCATTCCATGGATATTCAAAAACCTGCTGATGAATATTTTGCAGCAAACGGGATTGAAAATCTTCGCCGTTAATACTGTCTTGCCCCCAATTTAGCAGGGGAACCAACAACAGCAAAACCACAAAAATTCCAATTAAAGAACCCGGCTTATTTTGTTCGAATCGTTTCAAATACAACTTTTGCAAAAATGATACGCAAAAATATGATTTCCGATTAAACAGCCCACAATAATTCTGAAGGAAATACATAAATTAATCCAACCCGTACCGGGTTGTAAAACGAATTCCATTGCCCCTGCTACTATAAGCGAACCCGTACCAGTTTCTTTCGCAGTAATAATTCTAAATAAATAAGTAATTCAACATTCCTGCACGAATTGGATAATCAGCAATTTATTCTACCTCATTATCGCGTTCACGAATTTCCACGCGGCGAATTTTTCCGCTGATGGTTTTTGGCAACTCATCAACAAACTCGATTTGTCGTGGATATTTATACGGAGCAGTTACCTCTTTTACGTGATTTTGTAACTCTTTTACCAACTCATCGCCGGCGCGCTGTTTATAGTCCGGTGCCAAAACAACAGTCGCTTTTACAATTTGTCCACGAATTTCGTCAGGAATTCCTGTGATGGCACATTCCACAACGGCAGGGTGAGTCATCAATGCACTTTCCACTTCGAAAGGCCCGATACGGTAACCGGAACTTTTAATTACATCATCGGCGCGGCCTACAAACCACAAATAACCATCCTCATCTTTCCAGGCCAAATCGCCGGTGTAATAAATTCCGTCCGACATGGCTTCGTCGGTCAATTTTTGGTTGCGGTAATAACCATCAAACAAACCGGCAGGATAATTTTTGTCGATTCGAATTACAATTTGTCCCTGTTCACCAGCTTCGGCTGATCGTCCTTCCGGAGTAAGCAAATCAATATCGTAATGCGGACTTGGCAAACCCATCGAACCCGGTTTTGGTTCTACCCAAGGCGAAGTAAACACCGACAAGGTAGTTTCACTTTGTCCGTAACCTTCGCGCAGTTTAATTCCGGTTAAATCGTAAAAACGATTGTAAACTTCGGGATTCAATGCTTCGCCTGCAATCGTACACCATTCAAGTGCCGACAAATCATATTTGCTCATATCCTCCCTGATCAGAAAACGGAAAATAGTTGGCGGTGCACAAAGCGAGGTTACCTGGTATTTTGAAAGCACTTCCAGAATATCGGAAGGCGTAAATTTTTCATGATCGTAAACAAAAACTGATGCGCCAACCAGCCACTGGCCGTACAGTTTTCCCCAAACAGCTTTCAACCAGCCGGTGTCGGCAATGGTTAAATGCAAACTGTCGTGGTGAAGGTTTTGCCAGTATTTTGCCGTAACAATGTGTGCCAGCGGATAAGTACTGTTGAGCACCACCATTTTCGGATCGCCGGTAGTTCCCGATGTAAAACTTACGATAATCGGATCGTCATTTTTTGTCGGCTCCACTGGACGTTGAAAGGGCTCAGCATTTTCAATTCCTTTGTGAAAATCTTCCCAGCCTTCAGGAATTATCGGTCCGATCGACACCAGTTTTTCAATGGATGGCGACTCGGGCAATGCCTCATTTACATGCGAAGTGATCAGCTCATCACCATCGCAAATAATGGCTTTTATTGTAGCGGCGTTGTCACGGTAAACAATGTCCTTTTTAGTCAACAAGTGTGTAGCCGGAATAATAACGGCGCCGATTTTATGCAAGGCAATAATGGTGTACCAAAATTCGGCACGTCGCTTCAAAATTGCCATCACCATATCACCTTTTCCAATTCCCAGCGACGATAAATAACCGGCAGTGCGGTCGGTAATTTCCTTTAGTTCGCCAAAAGTGAATGAACGGCTTTCGCCTTTATCGTTTGTCCAGAGCAAGGCCCTTTTGTTGGGTTCTTTCGCGGCCCAACCGTCTACAACGTCGTAGGCAAAGTTGAAATCCTCCGGAACGTTTAACTCGTAATTGGCTTTAAAATCCTCAAAATCGGTAAAAGCAGTCTGTTTTAAGTATTTTTCAATCATGTAGCGTCAAGTTTTTATTATAGAATTACGGCCAGAAACTTTACTGTTTTCCCCTCCAATGCTTTCATTCCGTGCGGAAGTGTGGCATCAAAGTAAAGGCTGTCTCCCTGGTTGAGTATCATTTCATGTCCATCAACACTCAACAATAATTTGCCTTCCAAAACATAGTTCAATTCCTGTCCGCTATGACTATTCAGATGAATTGGTTTTTCTTCAGCATCCGGCTCAATGGTTACAATAAACGGATCCGCTTTCCGTCCGGTAAACCCTGATGCCAGCGCCCGGTATTTATACGCCCGGGTACGTTCCATGGCAGTTCCCTGCCCTGCCCGGGTGAGATAAAACGATTTCATATGGGGCTCGTCACCAAATAGCAATGCCGTTAACCCAATATTATATTTTTTTGATATGTTTTCGAGAACACCAATTGGAATATCCGTTTTTCCGCTTTCGTATCCTTCGTATTCTTCAGCGGACACCCGGCAACTTGTTGCTATTTCGTCAACAGAAAGATTGAGCATATCGCGTAAACCTCTTAGCCTCATGGCTATCTCTTTAATTTGTCCGTTCATAATGTTTAGTTTCTATTGATTAGTTTCTATCGTTTAGCGAAAGACAAAGTTATTGCTTTTTGCGTCAGATTGTTCACTTTTTCGAACTACCGACACAATTAGTCGTAAATTTAAATCTAAAGAAACGGATGACCCCCTAAACGAACTAAAGGTTCTCGAAGAAATACTGACTTACCTTTTCCATCAGGTGAACACGGTCTTTTCCACGCACGTTATGCGGATGAATCGGATATGCAAAAAAGTCAACCTGCTTGTTCTGCTTCACACATTCGCGCAGGAATTTCATACTGTGTTGCATTACCACGGTTTCGTCCTGCACGCCATGAATTAACATCAGTTTGCCATCGAGGTTCTCCACATAATTGGTCATGTTCGAATTTTTGTAGCCTTCCGGGTTTTCCTGCGGCATATCCATATAGCGCTCGCCGTACATAATTTCGTACATGCGCCAGTCAACGACAGGACCACCGGCAACTGCCACTTTAAAAATCTCAGGATGTTTCAGTTTTAAATTCAGCGTCATAAAACCACCGTAGCTCCATCCGTGAACGCCAATCCGGTCGGCATCAACATAAGGCAACGAAAGCAGGTATTCAACTCCCTGTATTTGGTCTTCGGTTTCAAGAACACCTAAATTCCGGTGAATAGCGGTTTCAAAAGCACGACCACGATTTGAGGTTCCGCGGTTATCGAGTGTAAAAGCAATGTAGCCTTGCGACGCCATATAATATTGCCACCAACGTGCCTGGTTGTGCCAGTTTTTGGTTACCAGTTGCGAGTGCGGGCCGCCATAAACGTATACTACAACCGGGTATTTTTTAGCAGGATCGAAATCAACCGGCAAAATCAATCGTCCATGCAAATCATATTTTCCGTCTTTGGTTTTTAAGCTTATCAGCTTGTTCTCGCCCAACTGATAATCTTTTAGCGGATCTTCCGACTCGAAAATGGTTCGTTTGTCTTTTCCGCTTGCAGAGATCAAATCAACTTTTCCCGGGACTTCGTTAGCCGACCAACCATCTAAAAGATAAGTCGCATCAGGACTTAAAGTTCCACCATGAACACCTGTTTCAGTTGAAAGTCGTACAGTCTTTCCCGATTTTACATCCACTTTATAAATATTGTTTTGCAGCGGATCGTCAATGGTAGCTTCAATAAACAACGATTTTTCGCTGGCATCGAATCCAAGCATTTTTGTTACTTCCCACTCCCCTTTTGTAATCTGCTGAACCAGCTCGCCATCGGTATTGTATCTGTACACATGAAACCATCCATCCCGGCGGCTCAGGTAATAAAATTCATTTGCATTTACTTTCGAGAACTGAATAGGATAAAGCGGCTCCACGTAAGTTTGAGAAGTTTCTTCAAAAAGCGTTTTTACTTTATCTCCGGTTGCCACATCGTAACAATTCAGCTGCATATGATTTTGTTCGCGGTTCAGCTCTGCCATGTAAATGGTTTTCTCACCGGGCGACCAGGCCACATTGGTAAGAAAATGATCCAATGGCTCCCCGGTTTTCAGGAAAGTAGTTTTCCCTGTTTCGATATTGTAAACGCCCAGAGTTACGTGATGACTTGCCATTCCTGCCATCGGGTATTTTACCGGCGTGTATTCGGCTTCGCGGGCCATAAAATCCACCAGCGGATAATCTTTTACCATACTTTCATCTTTACGGTAGAAAGCCACAAAATTTCCTTCGGGCGAATTTAAAATACCACCTGAAATTCCAAATTCATTCCGGTGAACGGTTTGTCCGTTTACAATTCCGTTACCACCATCATTGGTCATTTGTTTTGTTGTTCCATCAGCAAATGCAACAAATAAATCATCTTCCTGTGTGAACGCCACAAACCGGCCTACTTCCGAGAAATTCGCATTCTCTGCTCCATCCGGAAGTTCAATCTGAAATATGACTTGCTTTTTATGAATGTCGACCAACCAATATTTTTTCGCATCCGAAACCAAAAGTTTTCCTTCGTTAGTCCAGCTATGTGATGGAAGCCCCTTGAATGTTTCGCCGGTTATAGTATTTAACTCACCAAGTGTAACAACGGTAGTTTTTTCTTCTGTTTTTGCCGACTCTGCAACGATAGATTTATTCTCAACAAAAGAAAAATGTACATCATCCATCCATTGTAATCCCGTCATCGATTCGGGATACAAATAAGTATACCGCCCGTAAACGGCATCTTCCAGACTCATTTGTTTGGTTTGGGCAAAAGCAAAAGCTTGAACAAAAAGGAAAAGAATAACTATACTTCGACGCATTTTTTCGGTTTTAAAAATTGAAGCCCGAAAATAGCAAAAGTTCTGCTTAACTTGTAATGAGAAAATTCAGGGATTTGGGTTCTTGAACTATTTAAAAACCTTCAAGGTATAAACGACCTTGAAGGTTTAGAATGACAACTCAAAATTTTATTTATATCATTCGAATACAAAAGCCCCATCAAATTCTTCGAGGTATGTTTCAAAGTTTAACACACTCTCATCGGTCATCAGAAAATAAAGGCAAATACAAAGTCCGTCTTTGCCTATTGCTAAACCTTTTCCTCTCGTAAATTTATCTTTAAAAACATTGCCTCTAAAGTTCAGGGGATAGCTGGCCATTGCCTCTGCGTTAAACATCTCACTTGCCTTTTCGGGAGGATACATTTCTACCATTGAATACAATTCAAGCACATCCAACTCTGAAGCACCACTAAAAGGTTTTCCATACCTAAAATCGTGTTTTATCCGTCCGAAAAAGAGATGCTTAAAAGCCATCTCCTGCAAACTATCTTTTGCAAGACCTTCAAAACCACCACCGGCATTACCTGGAGGAATACTTGCCAAAACAATGCATTCATTGTCACTGTGTTCAAGTACCGCTGTAACCAGTCCAAAATACGCATTGAAAAAAGTGCTTCCAAGAGCCGGCTTTATACCATATTGTTGTGCAATATCAGGATTGGGTGATTCCTCGTTTACCGCTGCCGGGTATATTAATTCTGAATTTTCGGAAGATTGGAAAGAAGTTGGAACATTTAGTAAAATCCCTACCCTTTTTACAGCGTCTTCCAAAGCAGTTTGCGCCGATATTATTTGAAGTCCAGAAAACAAGAAAATGAGTATTAGAACGATATGTTTCATAAATAATTTGCTTTTATCATTATTTCTCTTCTGCCACAAACTCCAGATTATCTAAAGTTTTTGCCAAACGAACGAACTCGCTGCGATAACCTTCGGAATCAGCTCCTTTTGCACTTTCTGCAAGGTTGATTACTGAATTTATGGTAGTATTTCCCATAAACTCAGATTTTCGCAATAACATACCGAACGAGGCAACGGCTGCCGAAAAACGAAAATCATCTGAAGTTTCGGTATTCAAACGATTCTGCACCGGTAATTCCAGCAATATGCTTTTGTGTTCGTCCGGTTTTTTGTAACGCAATTTTATCGTTAGCAATTCATCACTGTTTTCCCCCGTAACATTTTTGCTCGTTTGATATTTAAGCGGATCAACAGAAGGTACATCACCACCTGCTCCGGCCGGAATAATTTCGTACAGCGCAGTAACGGTATGCCCTGCGCCGATTTCGCCGGCATCTTTTTTATCATCGTTAAAATCTTCATCGTTAAGCAAACGATTTTCGTAGCCCACCAAACGATAAGCCTTCACTTGTTTGGGATTAAACTCGAGTTGAAATTTCACGTCTTTGGCAATGGTAAATAAGGTACCACCAAATTCGCTGACAAAAACTTTTCGTGCCTCCTGAATATTGTCGATATAGGAGTAGTTTCCGTTTCCTTTATCGGCAATGGTTTCCATTTTATCGTCTTTAATATTGCCTGTACCAAAACCCAAAACAGAGATAAACACCCCATTATTGCGCTTCTGTTCCACCAAGCGCTCCATCTCGGAAGTGCTTGATACGCCCACGTTAAAATCGCCGTCGGTAGCCAGAATAATACGATTGTTTCCACCTTCAATAAAATTCTCCTCTGCAATTTTATAGGCCAGTTTTATACCAGCCCCACCGGCTGTTGAACCACCTGCATTCAATTTTTCGAGGGCATCCAAAATTTTTGTCTTTTTATTGCCGGGCGTAGACCCCAGCACTTTTCCGGCAGCACCGGCGTACACCACAATCGCCACCCGGTCGTTGGGGCGAAGTTCGTTCACCAACATTTTAAAAGCACGTTTTAATAAGGGTAACTTATCCGGCGAATTCATTGAACCTGAAACATCAAGCAAAAATACCAGGTTGGATGCCGGCAATTCAGTTTTGTCGAAACTTTTTCCTTTTAAACCAATATGCATCAGGTAATTTTCGTTGTTCCACGGGCAAGCTGCAATTTCAGTTGTTACACTAAACGGATGTTCGTTTAGTGGTTCCGGATACTCGTACGAAAAATAATTGATCATCTCTTCAATACGAACAGCATCAGTTGGTGGCAGCTCTCCTGCATTTAAATAGCGGCGAACATTGGAATACGAAGCATTATCAACATCAATTGAAAAAGTCGACAGCGGATTGACACTCACGTTTTTGAATCCGTTTTCATGAATGGCGGAATAATTTTCAGTATTCCAGTCAAAATTATCATTTACCACCATGTAAGAAGTACGGGCAGCCTTTGCCTTCGAAATTGAACCGGAAAGAAATCTCTTTTTTTGCGTACCGTAACCAATTACCACTACTTCTTCACAAGCAATCTGGTTGTTAGTCATCTTTACATTTACTGTATCCTGTTTGCCGATTTGTACTTTCTCGGTTTCCATTCCAATAAAGGAAAACACCAGTCTTTTATCCTGAGGATTAACTCCGATGCTGTAATAGCCACTCAGATCGGTAATTGTTCCACGCGATGTGTTTTCTACCATTACGGTAACTCCCGGAAGCGGTGATCCGGTTTCGTCGCTAACTGTTCCGGAAATAATTCGTTGTTCTGTTGCCAATCCTATACCTGAAAATAATAGTAGAAAGGCCAGTGAGATAATAAATTGTTTCATAATCTGAAGTTTTAAAATTTTGATTTCACTAACAGGATGCAACAGCGTTTCTTATTCCATAAATAATTTTTAATAAAATTGAATTATCTTACTTTTAGGGGCTAATAAAGAAAATTCCCGAAGTTGACTATCCCGTGGCAGAGCTAATGGGTATTTCGCCAACTTCATTTCAGCTAAATAGCAGAGAATCGAATTTTCTTTATTTCACCCCTCTGTCATCCGTCAGTTGACGGATAACATCTCCCCTCAACGGGGGAGAAAAAGCGGAACCCCTTGGCAAAGCCAGGGGGAATTATTAGATTGAAAACCAGAATGCGGCTTACCCTATTTCAAAAAAATATGAAGAAACTGAGCGACGAAGAGTTGCTCGAACTGTTTCAGGAAAAACTTGAAACGGAATATCTGGGTGAGCTGTACACTCGTTATATGCATTTGGTTTACGGAGTGTGTTTGAAGTACTATAAAGATGTGGAACGGGCAAAAGATGCCGTAATCGAAATTTATGAAAAGCTGCAAACCGATCTTCCCAATCAGCAGGTAAAAAACTTTAAAAGTTGGCTATACGTAGTTACCAAAAACCATTGTTTAATGGAATTACGTAAAAACAAGTCGCGAAAAATTGTTTTAACCTCAAACGACGAGGAGTTGTCGGTTTTTATGGAAAATGAAGCGGAATTGCATCCTTTTGACAGAGAAGATAACAGCGAGGAAACAGCAAAAGCGTTGGAAGATTGTATAGAGCGGTTGAAGGCAGAACAGAGGCAAAGTATCCGGTTGTTTTATTTTGAAAACAAAAGTTACCGTGAAATTGCCGACGAGTTAAAAGTCGAGATAAAAAAAATTAAGAGTTTGATTCAGAATGGTAAACGTAACCTGAAAATTTGTCTGGAAACAAAAAATGAGCAGTAATAAAAATCATATTGATAAGGAACTATTCAGGCGGTATCTGGCCAATGAAATGACAGATATCGAACGGAATGCTTTTGAAAAAGAGCTGCAAAAATATCCGTTTGAAGCAGAAGCTATGGATGGTTATGAAAGCGTTTCTTCTTCGAAATTCGAGTACGATTTGAATGATCTGTCCAAAAAAATCGCCAATAAAAAACGAAATAGAAGTATACCCTATTTTGCCGCTGCTGCAACTATTCTGTTACTCATAACTTCGGGTATTATTTGGATGCAACTCAATCATGACCATCCAATTGATAAAGTAAGTGAGGTAAAAACGGAGAAGATGGAAGAAGAGCATTCTGAACCAGAGGAAAAAATAGTGCCTCAAGACGAGCCAGAAGTTAATACTAAAGTTGAAGTTACGAAAGAAACAGAGGCAACAGCAGATTCAAGAATACAACAACCAGCAGAAGAGCAAAATATTGAAATAGAAGAGCCCCAAACAATAATTACCGAAGATGAAATTATAGTTGATGATCTTGCCGAAAATGAAGCCATTGCTGAAACTACACCGATACAAACAGCAGAAGAGGATTTGAAGCAAAACACAGAATTAAAACTTATTGAGAAACAAAAAGAAATTGAATTAGCACAAACTCAGCCCGCGCCTGTACTACTTTCAAAAAGTGCCACAACAAAAGACAATATCATCCGTGGACAGATTCTATCCGACAGCGACGGACTGCCACTTCCGGGGGTATCCGTTGTTGAAAAGGGAACAAGCAATGGCACTATAACAGATATTGAAGGTAATTTCCAAATGCAACTTGAAAACGACAGCAATCCTGTTGTTGCCAGTTTTATTGGAATGGAATCAGCAGAGTTTCATCCACAAAAAGATTCCGACAATATCATAAAGCTAACCGATGACGTGGTGGGGTTAAGCGAAGTTGTTGTGATTGGATATGGAACCCAGAAAAAAGAAAGTGTAACCGGCTCTACCACTATAATTAATGATGAGCCTTTAAACTCGGCTGCCACTCCGGTAGACGGAATAACTGAATACAAGGTTTATCTAAAAGAAAAGGCTGTTCTGCCGGCGGATTATGAAACGGATAAAGTGGTTGTAAAACTCCGCCTCTCCCTGGACAGTTCTGGAGAAATTCAGGATATTGTAAACCTGAATGATGCCGATGAAAAATTCTTTGAGTTGGCAAAAGAGATTGTACTTAACGGACCGAAATGGACCCCGGCAATCAGGGATAACCGCAAGGTGGACTCAAAAGTAACATTACGAGTGGTTTTCAAAAAGTCCGACAATTAACTTTCACCGCTCGAATGATCGCTGATAATCACCCACTCCCCATCAATCATTTGAATAACCAGTGTAAAATGGCCTGCCAAATCGCCAATTTCGCGGGTTAACTCAAAACGCCCGATTAGAAAAACCGTTTTGGTATCAATTTTACTGATATCTAGAATTTTGAATTCAAGGTGTCCCATTGCAGTTTTATCAGGGTATCCTTTTTTGTAGCTATCCAGCGTGGCCTGCCAACCGTATGTTGGTCCGCGCGAGCCCATAAAAACCAGCTTATCCGATTTCCAGTAGGTTTCCATAAACTTTTCAAGATTGCCCTCGTTCCACGCTTCTGCCTGTTTATCAAGCAACGACAGAATATGCTGCTTTTCGCTTTTTGTGATTTTTTCCTGAGCAAATTCCGTAATAAAAAACAACGAAAGGATTACGCTGATAAAAAAAGTCCGTGTCATAAAAATGATTTATAGAATTGAGTGTTGAAAATAGTGTATTTTTAAAGCTCACATTCATCAAACAAATAAAAATGTTACGAATCTTTTTGTTTTTCCTGCTGTTTCTGACTGTTTGTTCCGCGTTTTCGCAACGACTGCGCGATTACGATATCATACCCGGAGTTATGATTCCCGGTGCGTTAAATGCCATTACCGATGTGGAAGGCGTAAAAGTTGGCCATACAACAATTGTTGAAGGAGAAAATATTCGTACCGGTGTCACTGCCATTATCCCGCATCCCGGAGACATTTTTCAGGAGAAAGTACCTGCTGCCATTTATATCGGAAATGGTTTTGGCAAACTGGCCGGATACAGCCAGGTAGAAGAGTTGGGAAATATTGAAACTCCTATCGTATTAACCAACACATTGAGCGTTCCTACGGCCTGCAATGCTTTGATTACTTACACGTTGAATCGGAATAAAGATGTTCGTTCGGTAAATGCAGTGGTTGGCGAAACCAACGACGGCTGGTTAAACGATATCAGGGGCCGCCATGTAAAGGAGGACCACGTTTTGAGTGCTATTGAATCAGCCACAAACGGGCCGGTTGCAGAAGGAAATGTGGGTGCCGGAACGGGTACAATATGTTTTGGATTTAAGGGCGGAATCGGAACTTCATCGAGAGTTTTACCTGATAACCTGGGCGCTTATACCGTTGGTGTTTTGGTACAGACTAATTTTGGAGGTGTTTTAAAGATCGATGATTTTAATGCCGGCGAGGCTTTGGGAAAATTCCCTTTTAGCGAATCGATACGCAACCAGGAAGATGGCTCTTGTATGATCGTGGTGGCGACTGACGCACCAATCGGTCCGCGCAACCTGAAACGCCTGGCAAAAAGAGCGATGTTGGGATTGGCAAAAACCGGTGGAATTGCATCGAACGGAAGCGGCGATTATGTTATTGCCTTTTCTACAGCCAAGGAAAACCGGATTCCGTATAATTTCGAAAATCCTGTACTGGCGATACAAGAACTTCATAACGATAAAATGTCTCCTCTGTTTCTGGCTACCATTGAAGCTACCGAAGAAGCGATTTTAAACTCACTGGTGGCTGCAAAAACGACAACGGGAAGAGATGGGCATAAAATTGAAGCCTTACCGATTGAAAAAATCGTTGAGCTTCGTAAAAATACAGCGCGATAATGCGATTTTGAAATTAAACTTTCTTCTGGCATATACTTTGTAACTTTACGGATTCAAAGTAACAGACAAACAGTTAAAATCATTAAAAATTAAGTCATGAAGAAAATTATTTTATCACTGGCCATTATCGTTTTTGCATTCGGTTCATTTGCACAAAATAATCAAGGTGGAATTATTACTGTTGAAGGAAAATCATCAGTTAAGTTAGCTCCTGAAGATATATCGTTCACTGTAAATTTTAGTGTGAAAAGCGAAAACTACAAGGAATGTGCAGAAATGTCTGTTGAAAAAATGGACGAAATCAAGAAACTTTTTATAGAAAACGGAATTGACGAGGAGCTGATAAAAACAAACAGTTTTTCAATCCGCGAAGTACAAAAATACGATCCTGAACTGCGGCAGTCGGTATTTGAAGGCTATGAGGCAAACATTCCGGTGACCATTCGTACCAAAAAAGATTATGAAAAGAATGATAAAATCTTTGAATTGATTAAAGATAATCTGCAGTCGAATTTCAATCTGAATTTTGCGCTTTCGGAAGAACAAATGGAAACGGTAAAAGAAAAACTCATTCAGCTGGCCGTAGAAGATGCCAAACAGAAAGCAACCGTGATTGCTAAAAGCGCCGAAGTTAAATTAGGCAAAATCAAATCGATTCAATACGGAGAGCCCAGAATGGTTGGGCCATACAATACAAACATGGAACTTATGCGCGCAGAATCGATGCCTGTCATGAGTGCAGCAAAAGCTGATATTACTTCAGTGCTTTCGCCCGACGAAATTGAAATGCGCACAAACATTGTTATTGCCTGGGAGATATAAGATTACAATTAGCAAAAAGACATAAAAAAGGCTGTCCAAAATAAGTATTGGACAGCCTTTATATTTATAAGAGCTATTGCTTATTCAACATCAAAACGATCGGCATTCATCACTTTATTCCAGGCTTTTACAAAGTCGGTTACAAATTTCTCTTTGCTATCGTCTTGTGCATAAACCTCGGCATACGCGCGTAAAACGGCGTTGGATCCAAATACCAGATCAATACGTGTTGCCGTCCATTTTACTTCACCAGTTTTCCGGTTACGAATATTGTAATGTCCTTTTTCGGTGGGTTCCCAAACATAAGCCATATCGGTAAGGTTTATAAAGAAATCGTTGCTCAGAGCCCCGACATTATCCGTAAAGACCCCATGTTTTGTACCTGCGTAGTTAGTTCCCATCATACGCATACCGCCAATCAGAACTGTCATTTCATGAGCTGTTAATCCCATCAAATGGGCACGGTCAAGCATTAATTCTTCCGGGCTAACCACATAATCTTTTTTCTGATAGTTTCTAAAACCGTCGGCCAACGGTTCAAGCGGAGCAAACGACTCAGCATCGGTCATTTCATCAGTGGCATCTCCACGTCCGGGCAAAAACGGAACAGATACATTCATTCCTGCATTTTTTATGGCCTTCTCTACCCCAACATTTCCGGCCAATACAATTACATCGGCTACGCTAATTCCGAATTCAGCAGCAATTGGTTCAAGTACCGCTAAAACCTTCGCCAAACGCTCCGGCTCATTTCCTTCCCAGTCTTTTTGAGGAGCCAAACGAATGCGGGCACCATTGGCACCGCCACGCATATCCGACCCGCGGAAAGTTCTCGCACTATCCCAGGCCGTAGAAACCATGTCGGCAATGCCAAGCCCTGATGCCGCAATTTTAGCTTTTACAGCTTCCACATCATAATCCGATTTACCTGCGGGTACTGGGTCTTGCCAAATCAAATCCTCTTCAGGAACATCCGGACCAAAATAACGCGCTTTGGGCCCCATATCACGGTGCGTAAGTTTAAACCAGGCACGGGCAAAAGCATCAGAAAGCGCATCGAAATCATTCATAAACTTCTCAGAGATTTTTCGGTACTCCGGATCCATTTTTAAGGCCATATCGGCATCGGTCATCATCGGGCTGGTACGGATTGAAAAATCCTCTACATCGGCCGGTTTATCTTCTTCTGCAATATTCACAGGCTCCCATTGCTGAGCACCGGCAGGGCTTTTACGCAATTCCCATTCGTGGTTAAACAGCATTTTAAAATAACCGTTATCCCATTTTGTTGGCTCTGTTGTCCAAGCACCTTCCAAACCACTGGTAACCGTGTATCTTCCTTTACCGGTTTTATGCGGATTCTTCCAACCCAAACCTTGCTCATCCACATCCGCAGACTCCGGATCAGGTCCCAACGCTTCTGCATCGCCGTTACCGTGAGTTTTTCCTACGGTATGTCCACCGGCAGTCAGCGCCACTGTTTCCTCATCGTTCATAGCCATTCGGCGGAAAGTTTCGCGCATTTGCTGAGCTGTTTTTAAAGGATCGGGTTTTCCGTTTACACCTTCCGGGTTAACATAGATCAATCCCATTTGAACGGCAGCCAACGGATTTTCCATCGTTTCGGGCTTTGTTACATCATCGTAACGTTCGTCACTTGGTGCCAGCCATTCTTTTTCGGCTCCCCAGTAAGTATCTTTCTCCGGATGCCAGATATCTTCGCGCCCAAAGCCAAAACCAAAGGTTTTTAATCCCATACTTTCGTAGGCGATGTTACCGGCTAAAATGATCAAATCGGCCCAACTTACTTTATTGCCGTATTTCTTTTTAATGGGCCAAAGTAAACGACGCGCTTTATCCAGACTCACATTATCAGGCCAGGAGTTTAGTGGTGCAAAACGCTGGTTTCCGGTTCCGCCACCACCACGGCCATCGGCAATTCGATACGAACCGGCAGCGTGCCAGGCCATTCTAATCATCAATCCTCCGTAATGCCCCCAATCGGCCGGCCACCATTCCTGGCTATCGGTCATTAAATCGTGAAGATCCTTTTTTAAAGCCGCTACATCCAGCTTTTTTAACTCTTCCCGGTAATCAAAATCTTTTCCTAATGGATTTGTTTTAGTGTCATGCTGATGCAAAATGTCGAGATTTAATGCATTGGGCCACCAAGACATAACCGATGAGCCGGAAGCGGTATTTCCACCATGCATTACAGGACATTTGCCTTGTTTTGAATGATTGTTTTCCATATACTTAGTTTTAAGTGAAAATTTATGTAATGATGCATTAAGATACGAAAAACAGCACGACTAAAAAAATGATTAATTATTTAATTAACAAGCTTTTAAATACTAATTCTTAATGACTAATAGATTTTACCTATGTAGTTTACAATTCAAGGAAGCATAAGCGCGATCACCTTTTTTAACTGATGATTAAATCTTCACTTATTAACGATTGAACTTTCATGCAGTGTTGAGGTTCTGTTACTTTTACCGCAAATTATAGAAAAATGGCAATTACAGTTCATCCCGAGGCGAAAGCCTTGATTTTTGATTTAGACGGAACCTTGTCGAACTCGCTTCCGGTGCATTTGGAAACCTGGAAAATAGTGGCGAAAAAATATAATTTTGATTTTGACCCGAATATTATTCATGAAATGACAGGTCGCCCGACCATTGAATTTGCCAAACGAATTGTTGAGCAATACAAAGTGGATGAACAGCCCGAAATACTTGTTCGCCTGAAACAACAAGCATTTTGGGACTCGGCGCATTTGCTTGAACCAATTGAAGAGGTGATTTCGATTGTAAAAAATTACCACGGGAAACTGCCCATGTCGGTAGGAACCGGTGCAAGCGGAAAAAGTGCCGAAGTGCAGTTAAAAGAACTGGGTATTCGCGAATATTTCGATTTTGTGGTTTCAGCCGACGATGTGCAGAAACACAAACCTCACCCTGAGACCTTTGTAAAATGTGCGGAATTGATGGGTGTTGAACCACAACTTTGCCAGGTTTTCGAAGACGGAGATTTGGGAATTTCTGCTGCCAAAGAAGTTGGAATGTTTGTTACCGACGTGCGTGAACATATTGTTTATGGCGACTGGGCAATGACTGAAAACAAGTAAAACGGGATTTATGGCACATTTTCTACTGGCCCTGAAGACTGTTGCGCCCCTGTTTCTCGTTATCTTTACCGGAACGCTTTTTTCGCGTACAAAAGCGGCTCACGGGCCGTGGGTTGATGTGCTGAACAAATACGCGCTGTGGATCGGATTCCCGGCACTGGTTGTTGCATCGCTGATGCACCTCGACCCGCAAGGCGAATCCTATACACAACTCATTCTTATTAATTCGGCTTATATTGCGACGTGCATGTTACTGGCCTTCCCCATCGCGCGGATTTTTAAATTTTCAAAGCGTTTACGCAGTTCACTGTTCCTTATCCTATCATTTGGGAACGTGGCTTACCTCGGCATCCCGGTTCTTCGCAGCAGCTTTGGCGACGATATTTTGCCGGTAGCTGCCGTTTTATCTGCGGTATATGTTTTCTGGCTGCTTACGCTTGGTGTAATTCTTATCGAATCTACTGGAGAAGAATCAATTCGGCCGAAGAAATTAATGTTGAGTCTGGTCAAAAACCCATTGCTGATCTCCGTTTTTGTAGGTGTAGCTATCGTACTGTTTCAAATAAAAGTCCCGACGTTTATCGATAAAACCGTCAGCCTTTTTGCCGAATCGGTAACAGCTATCGTACTATTCTCTCTGGGGATATTCCTGGGGCAAAATAAAATTGGCGCTCCCCGCGAATGGATCCGGGTTTTCGGTTTTGTTATTGTTACCATGATCATTCTTCCTTTGCTGCTCCAATTTAGCATCCGAACTGCCGGTTTAAACGATCTTCAGTTTAAAGCCACTATTCTCGATTCGGCAATGCCACTAGGACTAACGCCGTATGCGCTGGCCGTTCAGTATAAACTGGAAACAAAACTAGTAGCACGAATTGTGGTGCTGGGCACACTGCTTTCGGTAATTATTATTCCGCTTTGGATAGCTTTCCTTGGATAAGAAATAATTTCTCGCAGATTTCGCTGATGCCACAGATTTCTTCCGGATTAAAATTTCTTATCTGCGTAAATCCGCGAAATCTGCGTGCAATTATATTTCAGGATTAAAGTCTAAAGCCAGCCCATCCAATTTCCCAATAAAAACAATATGACTTTCCGGTGCTTCCATAATTAAATCGCCTTCTTCTAATTCAAAGCGGCCGCCCACTCCCTGCAAAATATATTCAAAAGGTTCGTTCTGGAAACACACCACACCTTTGCAGCGATAAATCCGGCTTTTATAAATGTCAAGCGTGTATTCCAGCCAGTAAAGGAAATCGGCCCGTTTTAACGGAGCAGAAAATGAAAGTGTTTTGGTTTGCACCAGCGCATGATTGCTTTTGTACGAAAAAAAAGAATACGCATTAAACGAATGTTGTCTAAGGTCTTTCAGTTTCAGTTCTTTTGCTACTCCGAAACTTGCTGATTGAATTTTGGCCAAAGGAGCCAGTTTATTCATTCTTTCAGTAAGTTCCTCTTGCTGCTTTTCATCCAGGCTTTCGGTTTTGTTTAGCAAAATAAGGTCTGCAATAGTTAACTGTTTGTATGCCATCTCCTCTTCCGGTAGATCATCAAAGTTCAAGGCATCAACCAAACAAATCGCGCCGTTGTATTCGTAGAGTTCTTTTAGATCTTCATCAGCAAAAAAAGGTTGAATTACAGGTGCCGGATCGGCAATTCCGGTGGTTTCAATCAACAGATGATCCACATTCGGGAAACGCTCAGCCAGTTCCTTTAGTACCAGCTCGTACTCGTCGGAAATGGAGCAGCAAATACAGCCCTGTTTCAATTCGAACATCTGGCTGGCATCAACACCTTTTATCAGTTTCGTGTCGATGGGAACAGCACCAAATTCGTTTTCTACCAAAGCAAACTGAGTGTCGGAATTTGATTTCAGCAGGAAGTTGATAAAAGTAGTCTTCCCGGCCCCAAGGAAGCCGGTGATTATGGTTACTGGTATTTTATTTTTGTGCTCCAATCTATTTTTTCTAATTCGAAGATATTCACCCCTCGCCCTTCGGGCACTCCCCTCAACGAGGGGAGATTGTTCTTTTTTCAAAACAGGATTTCGCTTGCGACTTGAAGCTTGTACCTTGCAACTACAATACCCCAAACAAATTCAAAATCACAATCAGCATGGCCAGAATCAATACGTAACGCACATATTTTGCGCCTCCTTTTACCGTAAAGTTGGCGCCCAGCCATGCGCCGAACATATTGCCGGCAGCCAGTATTAAACCCGCAACAATGTCAACTTGTTTATTATAAATAAATATCCCGAGGGAAAACACGGTGTAAATTAAAACAATAAAAACCTTTATTGCATTGGCGCGCACCAGGTTATGTCCACAGCCCAAAACCAACCCGGCGAGCAGAAAAAATCCCACGCCCATCTGAATAAATCCACCGAATAAACCGATTGCAAAAAAAATGATGTATTGCAGCGGCGACGGTTTGGGATTAACCTTCCCAATCTGATCGGTAATCCATACTTCGGGTTTTAAAACCACCAGCAGCAACAAAACCACCATTAGCACGGCGATAATATTTTTTAAAAGCTTGGGATCAATTTCAACGGCAAACAACGCACCAATTATCGACCCGACAATGGCAGGTATTGCCAGCCGGTAATCCTTTGTAAAATCAAGTACTTTTTTCTGTTTGAACGTTTTTACGGCAATAACATTTTGCAGTAAAATGGCGATTCGGTTGGTGCCATTGGCAATATTGGCCGGTAAGCCGATAAACATCAGCAAAGGGATGGTTAGCATAGAGCCGCCCCCTGCAGTGGTGTTAATAAATCCGGCGGCAATTCCGGTTCCAACGAGTGCCAGTATCATGTACCATTCCATATTCAGATCTTTAAGTTTCGAGCCGAGAGTTCCGAGTTTCGAGTATCAAGGATACAACTTAACAACTAATCAGTTTAACAATTGGTTTTAAATTCACGCTCCTTCCACCTATTGGTGTTCAGCATATTTTTTTACCACAGAGTTACACCGAGAAGTCACAGAGTTTCACTGAGCACGAAATTCGATTTTAATTTTACAGTTCAGCAATTTAACAATTTCATTTTCGTAAAGCTACAATGCACTTTTGTTTTTCTTACCGCATTACTCACAACTTAACCAATTCACCCCTTTAAAATGGAAAAAGCCCGAAAATAATTCCGGGCTTTTATATGCTTTAACTTGTTAGATCAATACTAGTAAGCAAACAACGGGAAGTCCTTCATTAACTGGTGAACTTTTTCGCCAACTGCTTTAATGTATGCCTCGTCGTGAATGTTTGCAATCGAGTCGTCGATCAGTTGAACGATCTCAGGCATCAGATCTTCTTTTACACCACGGGTTGTAATCGCCGGTGTACCTACACGCAAACCTGAAGTCTGGAAAGGAGAACGGCTATCGAAAGGAACCATATTTTTGTTAATGGTAATTTCCGCATTTACAATGGTATTCTCAACCATTTTACCGGTGATCTCAGGGTATTTTGTACGCAGGTCGATCAACATCGAGTGGTTATCAGTACCGCCCGAAATTACTTTGTAACCCAGATCAACAAAAGCCTGTGCCATAACAGCAGCATTCTTTTGCACCTGTGCCTGGTATTCTTTGTACTCCGGCTCCAGTGCCTCGCCAAATGCAACAGCTTTTGCAGCAATTACGTGCTCAAGCGGTCCACCTTGCTGACCAGGGAAAACAGCCGAATCAAGCAACGATGACATGGTACGAACCACACCTTTTGGCGTTGTAATACCCCAAGGGTTTTCAAAATCTTCACCTATCAGGATGATACCACCACGAGGTCCGCGTAATGTTTTATGTGTTGTTGATGTTACAACGTGAGCATATTTTACAGGATTATCAAGCAAACCCGCTGCAATTAAACCTGCAGGGTGAGCCATATCAACCATAAACAATGCACCTACTTTATCAGCAATTTCGCGCATGCGTTTGTAGTCCCACTCGCGGCTGTATGCCGATGCACCACCGATGATCAACTTTGGTTTGTGCTCGATGGCCAGCGCCTCCATCTCATCGTAATCCACACGTCCGGTATCTTCTTTTACCTTGTAGGCAACCGGATTGTAAAGAATACCCGATGAGTTTACATGCGAACCATGCGAAAGGTGACCACCATGCGAAAGGTCGAGTCCGAGGAAGGTATCGCCCGGCTTAAGAATAACACTCAACACAGCTGCATTTGCCTGTGCGCCCGAGTGCGGCTGAACGTTGGCCCATTCGGCACCGTACAATTCTTTAATACGGTCGATGGCCAATTGCTCGGTCATGTCAACAAACTGACAACCACCATAATATCTTTTTCCCGGATAACCTTCAGCGTACTTGTTGGTCATTACCGAACCCATTGCCTCCATAACCTGCTCACTTACAAAGTTCTCTGAAGCAATCAGCTCAATTCCGCCCAACTGACGTTCGTGTTCCTTCCTGATAATATCAAAAACCAAAGTATCTCTCTTCATCTTGTAACTGAATTAATTTAATGAAAGCGCAAAGTTAATACATTTTAATTCAGCCTTTTGATGATATCGGATAGAAATTGGGAGATTTTTTGAACAATTAAGATAAGCCATGTTAAGAGCTGCGAATCTGTCTGAAGAAAATAGATTGCCTGCTGGTTCCGTTGTGCAATCAGAACCTTTTTAGCCTAGTTGGCAGAGGCACGGATTACAAATCACGCCAGCGGGGGGTAGTTTTTATTTTGTGCAGCGTAAAGTTCAATGTATTCGGCAACTTTGGTTTTAATTCTTTAAAAATAACAGATTTTTTGTAAAGAATTTGCTTTGGGAGTACTCCCAAAGGCTCCCTAACGCAGTTTTCTTGCTTTGGGAGTACTCCCAAAGGTTCCCTACCGCGTGTTTCTTGCTTTGGGAGTACTCCCAAAGGTTCCCTACCGCGGGTTTCTTGCTTTGGGAGTACTCCCGAAGGCTCCCTAACGCGTGTTTCTTGCTTTGGGAATACTCCCAAAGGTCCCCTACCGCGTTTTTTTTGCTTTGGGAGTACTCCCGAAGGCTCCTTAACGCGTGTTTCTTGCTTTGGGAATACTCCCAAAGGTTCCTCAACGCGGGTTTCTTGCTTTGGGAGTACTCCCAAAGCTTCCTCAACGCGGGTTCCTTGCTTTGGGAGTACTCCCAAAGCTTCCTCAACGCGGGTTTCTTGTTTCGGGAAGGTACCTGTGGCGCAACTAACAATGCTTGTTTCGCAACAAAAACGGCTATGCCATTAAACTTTTGCTTTTGGTTTTCATCTAAAGCAGCTGAACTTTATCAACAAAAAACAAAATTGAAATGAAACGAACAGTATTTTTAGTGATGGTGCTGGTAAGTGCACTGGTTATTTCGTGCAACAACGGGGGAAATAATTCGCAACAAATGCCATTTGGCCGTGGCGGTGGCGGAATGGGACCCGGTAATTTTGATCCGCAGGCGATGGTTGATCGACAGATTGAAGAAATGGACGAAAACCTGGATTTAAGCGACGATCAGGAAGAGAAAATCCGCGAAATTATGGAAGAGAATTTTGAGAATATGGCTGCCATGCGCGAAGAAATGCAAAACAGCGGTGCCGGTTTTGAAGGTATGCGCGAGAAAATGCAGGAAGCACGCAAAGAGCAGGATAAGAAAATGAAAGAAGTTCTTTCGGAACAGCAGTGGGAACAATACCAGGTAATGCAGGAAGAAAGACGCCAAAGACGCGGCCAGGGTGGATTCCCTCCTCAGAATTAGTTGGCAGTTAGCAGTCGCAGTTAGCAGTTAAGGATGGAGAGCAATTGTATCGCATTCTGGCTCGGTTGAACACCTTACCCTTTTGTCTGTCGACATTTTCCCTTAGCAAGGGAAAAAAGCTTCGTTGAAACGAAGAAGGTAGCCTGACGCTTGCTCCCCTCGTGAGGGGAGCTCCCAAAGGGTGAGGGGTAGAAAGAGAATAAAAAACTGTTAGCATAAAGGAAAGGGATGCTGGTTACTGGATATTTGATTTTGGATGCTGGTTATTGAATATTCAATATTGATCATTGGATATTTTGGATGCTGGTCACTTGCAACCTGTAACTTGTAACAAGAAAAGGATGCCATCCCAAAGTTTTTCAACTTATACGGATGGCATCCTTTCTGTCAACTGAGACTGCAAACTGAGATTAGATCCCCAGCATCAGTTCACCGGCATCTTTTCCTCCGGTAAATAAGCGTTCCGGGTTTTCGAGCAATTCTTTCAGTTTCACCAGGAAACCTACCGAATCTTTACCATCGATAATACGGTGATCGTACGACAGCGCCACATACATCATCGGGCGAATTACCACCTGGCCGTTTACAGCCACCGGACGCTCAACAATATTGTGCATGCCCAGAATACCCGATTGCGGCGGGTTAATAATCGGCGTTGATAGCAACGACCCGAAAACACCACCATTGGTAATGGTAAATGTTCCGCCGGTTAATTCTTCAACCGTAATCTTTTTATTTCGTGCCTTTTCGGCCAGTTCCTTTATTTCGAGTTCAATTGCCGGAATCGATTTACTTTCGGCATTGCGCACAATGGGCACCATCAATCCTTTTGGTGTTGATACCGCAATACCCACATCAACAAACTTAGGCATTACAATTTCTTCGCCATCGATCTGTGCATTCACCATCGGGTGGAAATCCATAGCCGTAGCAACCGCCTTGGTGAAAAACGACATAAAGCCCAGTTTTAATCCGTGGGTATCCACAAATTTCTGCTGGTACTTTTTGCGCATATCCATTACGTAGCTCATGTCGATCTCGTTAAAAGTGGTGAGCATTGCCGTTTCGTTTTTCACCGAAACAAGGCGTGCGCTTAACTTCCTGCGCAGGCTCGACATACGCTCACGTTCTTCGTCGCGTGTTGCCTCTTTTTGCGGAATGGCGGCAGCAGCGGCCTGCGGCGCATTTACCACAGCTTCCACTTCTTTTTTGCCCAGGCGTTTCAAGCCATTTATCACATCGTCAACCGACAGGCCATGCTCTTTCATCATTTCCTTTGCTACCGATGTTACTTTTACCTTATCGTGTTCGGTGCTGGATTCTGGATACTGGATTCTGGATACTGGATTCTGGATACTGGATTCTTGATCCTTCACGTTTGATGCAGGTTCCTTATCTGTCGACTGAGACTGAGACTGAGACTGAGACTGGCCACTTTCAGCTGCCGGTGCTTCCACGCTCGTATCAATAGTACAAACCACTGCACCAACTTCAACAGCTTCTCCTTCTTCGGCTTTAATGGCAATTTTTCCGCCTTCGCTGGCTACAATGGTTAGTGTGGCTTTGTCTGATTCAACTTCGGCTATTTCCTGATTTTTGGCAACAACGGCTCCGTCTTCAACAAGCCAACTGCCAATTTCAACTTCGGTTATAGATTCTCCCGGACTGGGAACTTTGATTTCAATAATCATATTTTGGTTTTTTATGAAGCTACAACTTCTTTTTGTTTAAACACTGTCTCCAAAATCTGGTCGAGGCCTTTTTTGTGTTTTTCCATCAGTCCAACCGCAGGGCTGGCGCTTTCAGGGCGGGCAACAACTTTAAATCCAAGGCAATCTAATTTGCGGTTGATAAACGGCCACGCTCCCATGTTTTCGGGTTCGTCCTGTGCCCATATCAACTCGGATGATTTTGAATATTTACTCAGTATTTCATTGATCTGCTTATTTGGAATCGGGTGAATTTGCTCCAGACGCACAACTGCCGTATTCGAAATGCCGTGCTCCGATTTGTATTTTGCCAGATCGTAATACAAACGACCCGTAACAAATACTACTTTTTCTACCAAATCAGGTTCTGCAACCGGATCATCGATAATTTCGTTAAAATGTCCTTTTGCCAGTTCTTCAATCGTTGAATGCACCATCGGGTGACGCAACAAACTCTTTGGCGTAAACACTACCAACGGCAGGCGCATTTTCATTTTCACCTGGCGGCGCAACAAGTGAAACATATTGGCCGGCGTGGTAGGCATTACCACCTGAATATTATTATTTGCCGAAAGCTCAAGGAAACGTTCGAGGCGTGCCGACGAGTGTTCCGGTCCCTGCCCCTCAAAACCATGAGGTAACAACAGCGTCAGGTTATTCATCAGTCCCCATTTTTCGAAGGCCGAGGTAATGTACTGATCGATTATCACCTGCGCCACGTTATGAAAATCACCAAACTGGGCTTCCCAAATAGTCAGTCCGTTTGGCTCGGACAAAGCATAACCGTATTCAAATCCCATTACCGCGTATTCCGACAACGGCGAATTGTACACTTTAAAACGTGCCTGGTCTTCCGACACATGCTTCAGCGGGAAATATTTATCTTCCGAGCCTTCAATAACGAAAGCAGCATGACGGTGAGCAAAGGTTCCGCGCTCGCTGTCCTGTCCGCTTAAACGCACCGGATGACCTTCGGCAACCAGTGTACCGTAAGCCAGCAACTCTCCCATTGCCCAATCCAAACGGTTATCATGAACCATCATTTTCCGGTCGGAAATAATCCGATTTACCTTTTTGAAGAATGGCAAATCAGTAGGTAGCGTATAAATCTTTTCAGCTACATTTCGAATGGTTTCCTCTCCAACGCCTGTTTCAACCCGCTCGTTAAAGTTGGCTTTCGAAGGCATTTCGTATTGTTCGTACTCCTTTACCAGGAATTTTCGAATCTGTAACTTTTCAATCTTCTCCGATTCCGTGTATTTACCTTCCAGTAACTGGTCGAACTCACGAATCTTTTCCCGCGATTCTTCGTGGGTCATAATTCCCAGTTCGTTG
This sequence comes from Draconibacterium mangrovi, assembly GCF_010586825.1. Taxonomy (GTDB): domain Bacteria; phylum Bacteroidota; class Bacteroidia; order Bacteroidales; family Prolixibacteraceae; genus Draconibacterium; species Draconibacterium mangrovi. The sequence goes on from NZ_JAAAGB010000013.1 coordinate 53,459, forward strand.
AGTTTATCGGCATAAATATCGCGTGGATTTTTATGTTTTGAGATGGCTTTATACAACATCGGCTGGGTAAAACGCGGCTCATCGCCTTCGTTGTGTCCGTATTTTCGGTAACACAGAATATCGATAAACACATCAGAATGAAACTTCTGACGGAATTCCATGGCCAGTTTAATTGTCCAGACCAGCGATTCAACATCGTCGCCATTTACATGGAAAACGGGTGAACGGGTTACTTTTGCAACGTCGGTACAATACGTGCTCGAACGTGCCTCGATATATGGAGTGGTAAATCCAACCTGGTTGTTAATTACCAAATGGATTGTTCCACCTGTTTTATATCCCGGCAATTGCGACATTTGGATGGTTTCGTAAACTACGCCCTGTGTTGCAATTGCCGCGTCGCCATGAATAATAATGGCAGCCGCTTTACTGTAATCGCGCTGGTATTCGTATTCTATCTGAGAACGAACCATTCCTTCAACAATCGGCGCAACCGTCTCTAAATGCGACGGATTGGGAACCAGTTTCAGTTTTACTTTCTTACCAAAATCGGTTTCCACATCATTTTCATAACCCAGGTGATATTTTACATCGCCCTGTGCAATATCGTCTTCGTATTCGGTTCCGTAAAATTCCTTAAAAATATTCTGGTAAGGTTTTTCCAGAATATTGGCCAACACATTTAATCGCCCGCGGTGCGCCATTCCCAGAATAAATTCTTCCATACCCAGCTCGGCACCACGTTCAATAACTGCATCGAGGGCAGGAATTAAGGCCTCTGCTCCCTCCAGTGAAAAACGTTTTTGGCCAACAAACTTTTTATGAATAAAATTCTCGAAACCAACAGCCAGCTTCAAATGGTAGAAAAAGTGCTTTCGCTTTTCATCGGTAAATGCTTCCGAGTTCTTTGTGCTTTCCATTCGTTCGCGCAACCATTGCACCACTTCCGGATGCCGCATATAAACATATTCAACACCTACCGACCGGCAATAAGTGGCCTCAAGATGCGCAATAATGTCTTTTAGCTTTGCCGCACCGATTCCAATTTCGTTACCGGCCTGAAATGTTTTTTCCAGATCAGCCTTTTCCAAACCGAAATTCTCGATATCGAGCGTTGGAGAGTAGGTACGACGCGCACGAACGGGGTTGGTTTTGGTGAACAGGTGTCCACGCTGACGATAGCCATGTATAAGATTTAAAATGGCAAATTCTTTATCGATATTGTCGGGTTTTATTCCCGACGGTTTCTCAGGGTATTGCATTCGGGCCAGTTCAAAACCCGAAAAAAACTGTTGCCAGCTCTTATCTACCGAATTCGGATCTTCAAGATAAGACTGGTATAGGTTCTCAATCGCCTCGATTTCCTGGTTTCCCACAGACGAAAATTTATCCATAGTTGATTTTTAATTAACTTTAATATGATATTGAAGAAACAATGCAGTTTTTTTATTGTTTACCTGTAATCATAGTTTTTTCCTATCAAAATTAAGCTTTCCCGATGATTTTTAACCACACACAGCCGATTTGGTTTTGAGAAATATTTTGATTGGCTATTTTTGCTAAAAATTTACGACAATGATTCAAAGAATTCAGACCTTGTTTATGCTGGCGGCCGGTATGTTAATCGGTTCGTTATACCTTCAGAAATTTGCAGACATCATCGTTAACGATCAGCTGCATATTTTTAATGCTTTTGGAATTTTTAAAGATGAGGAATTACTTTTTAGCGGTTTGCCGTTAATGATTCTGATTGGCATTATTGCCGTGCTTCATCTGGTGGCATTGTTTTTATACAAAAAACGTATACTTCAAATCCGTATTCTTGCATTTACAATAATCCTGATGCTGGGGCTTTTCGGACTGTTCTTTTATTTTACTTATGCCAGTTTCGAGGAAGTAAAAGTGGCCTTTAAGGTTGCTGTTGCCCTGCCGCTTGTTTGTGTTATTCTTGACTGGTTGGCTATTCGCGCCATCGGTAAAGACGAAGCATTGGTAAGGAGTCTGGATCGGATAAGATAAAAACTGAGTTTCGAATGTCGATTAACGATTTGTGATTGATGATGTGTTAAAATTGCGATCAACACATCGGTTAATACTCCTGCAATCTTAATTAGTTAATCATCATTCGATATTCAAATCCTAAAAATTGAACTATGCAAGCAATGTTATTCGCCGCCGGTTTGGGCACCCGTTTAAAAGACGAAACGGCCGATAAACCAAAAGCACTGGTTGAAGTTGGCGGTAAACCCTTGCTGCAGCATGCCATTGAGAAACTGAGTGCTGAAGGAGCCACAAGAATAGTGGTAAACGTTCATCATTTTGCGCCTCAGGTAATTGATTTTATTAATAGCAAGAGCTGGAGTGTTCCGATACTTATCTCCGACGAAAGCGACAAACTGCTTGAAACAGGTGGCGGTCTAAAATTTGCATCGCACCTTTTCGCACCCGGCGAGCCGATACTTATTTACAATGTTGATATTCTGAGCAACATTAATTTGCACGATGTATTGGCGCAGCATACCCAATCAAATGCCATTGCCACCTTGGTTGTTCGGCAGCGCGAAACACAACGTTACTTTAAGTTCGATGCGGAGCACAACCTCGTGGGTTGGATCAATAAAAAAACGGGCGAAACAAAAATTTCCAGGCCTGAAAATTTTCAGGAAGCTACAGAAATGGCTTTTAGCGGCATTCATATTGTAGAGCCGCAAATTTTTGATTTTATGCCCGACGAAGATCGTTTTTCAATCGTTCAGGTATACCTCGAACTGGCAAAAACCAAAAATATAAGAGGTTACTTTGATACTTCTGAATTGTGGATGGATGTTGGCAAACCTGCACAACTGGTGGAAGCACGCATGCTATTTAGCTAACTGTCATTTCGAAGGAGGCACGACTGAGAAATCTCTGACCAACTTTCAGAATAGCTACCGATTTCACTCTACGTTCGAAATGACAGAATTATTTCAGCAACTTATAATTCCGGTATTCAAACAAAAATTCACAGGAGTAGTCTTTTCTGATTGAATAAGAACAATTTTAAGTCAATAACGATTGTACAGAGTAAGCAAAGGCATCGTTTTCATTGCTTGGGATGATCGGATATTTGTCTTTTATTTCGTGTGGCGAGTTCTCGGTTAAAAACGAGTGCATGGTAAATTCCAGCAAATCAAAATCGTTGTAATCGTTTCCCAGCCCCATGGTTTCGTCTTTCGAAATTCCCAGTCGTTTACAGATTTCGTTCACACCGTTTCCTTTTGATACCGAATGATGAAACACCTCAATCCAGATAAATCCCGGCGTAATTGGCGACGATGCCCGGATCACCCTGATCTCGGGACACAAAGCTTCAATCTCTTTTTTCAGGCTATTAAATCGCTCTTCGTTCTGTTTTATAATGATTAGGAACTGGCACAATTCACCATTTGGCAGCTCACCGGTGTTCAACGGTTCAGCATGCGCCACATTAAATTTAAAGTAACGTTCAAACTCCTCGCAATCGTCCTTTCCGCGGTAGTAGTAATGCTTGTGATTATCGGGAACCGGGTAAAAAGCATGAAAATTTACATCCTGATTAATAAAGTGTGTGAGCAGTTTTTTTGCCGACGACACTTTTATATTTTGGTTGGCAATAAGCTCTTTTTTTTGCCAGTTGTAAACTCCTGCTCCCGACGAAAACACCACATAATCGAATGGCAGATCGGGCTGCAACACATCTTTTACTTTTTGTAAATTCCGGCCAGTTGCTGCAACCCGAACGATCTGTTTCTCACCGAGTTTTTGCAAAGCATCAATATTTGCCTGGCTAACGGTACGGTCATTTTTCAGAAAAGTACCATCCAAATCAGTTGCAACAAGTTTTATGTTTTTCATCTCCTTCAATTATCCCGATAAAATTAGCTAAAAATCAATTAGCTGAATATTTGCGGCTTTAAATTTCCGTTAATCCTGTTCACCCCTTTCCCGCTTGTGTTCATCGAAATAATTTTAAGTGCAAAACTACTATGGCTACATTTGAGTATTGTTTTATATTTGTGGCTTATTCTAAAAACAGATAATCAGCAAAATAATGAGAATTGCACTAATTGGCTACGGGAGAATGGGAAAGGAAATTGAGAAAATCGCGGTGTCACGCGGTCACGAAATTGGCCTCACCATCGATCTCGATAATCAAAACGACCTTACGGTAGAGAATCTCAAAAAATGCGATGTTGCCATTGAATTTACTATTCCTGCATCAGCAGTAAATAACTATAAATTGTGTTTCGAGGCGGGTATTCCCGTAGTTAGCGGAACAACCGGCTGGCTTGATAAAAAAGAAGAAGTGTATAGTAAATGTGCCGAAACAGATGGTACATTTTTTTATGGAAGTAACTTTTCGGTAGGTGTAAACCTGTTTTTCGAGCTGAATAAAAAACTAGCAGAGTTGATGGCTCCGCGTGCTGAGTATAGTGTTGAAATGACCGAAGTTCATCACACCAAAAAGCTGGATGCACCAAGTGGAACAGCAATCAGCCTGGCCGAAGATATTATTGAAAACCTTCCGGCTAAAGATGCCTGGGTGAACGACAAAACGCCTGCCGACAATGAAATGAACATTAAATCGGAGCGCGTTGGACAAGTGCCCGGTATTCACACCGTAAAATACGAATCGGAGATCGACTTTATTGAAATCACACACAGTGCAAAAAGTCGCACCGGATTTGCATCGGGCGCCGTGCTGGCAGCCGAATATTGCCTTGATAACAAAGGCATTTTAACTATGAAAGACTTACTAAAATTATAAAATTAGAATTAATGATACGTTCGATCCTAACAAATAAGTGGTTTAAATTCATCACTGTAGGAATACTTTACTCGCTTTGGGTAATCTGGCTGGGAAGTTACTTGTGGTTTCTGGGACTGGCCATAATTTTCGACATTTACATTACCGAAAAAGTACACTGGGCATTTTGGAAAAAGAAAAACCCGCCCAACGGCAAACAAACTAAGGTTGTTGAATGGGTCGACGCGATAATTTTTGCGGTAATTGCGGCTACTTTTATTCGTATGTTTTTTATTGAAGCATACACGATTCCAACCTCATCGATGGAAAAATCGATGTTGGTGGGCGATTACCTTTTTGTAAGCAAAACGGCTTACGGGCCAAAAACGCCTAACACGCCGCTATCGTTTCCTTTTGTGCACAACACCATGCCGGTTGTTGGCGGAAAATCATATTCTGAAGCCATTCAGCGACCTTACAAACGTCTGGCAGGTTTTACTGATGTAAAGAATAATGACGTTGTTGTTTTCCATTTCCCGGAAGGCGACACAGTAGCTTTGGGAGCACCTACCCAGAGTTATTACCAGTTGATAAGATCGTACGGACGAAGCAGAGTTTGGAGCGACAAAAGAAATTTTGGCGATATTATTTCACGGCCTGTTGACAAACGCGAAAACTATATTAAACGTTGCGTAGGAATTCCGGGCGATAAAATCGAGATTAAAATGGGTCAGCTGTACGTTAACGACGAAGAGCAGAAAAAATTCGATGGCGTTCAGTACAACTACCTGGTTGAAACCAACGGAACAGCAATTAATCCGAAAGCACTCGACCGACTGCGGATTTCGGAAGCTGACCGTAACACTTTTTCAAGCAAACAATATTTATTGCCCTTAACCGAAGAGGCAGCCGGAAAAATTAAAGATTTTGCCAACGTTACTTCGGTTGAAAAAATGTTGGAAGAGCCCGGAGACTGGGAACGTGCTATTTTCCCAACCGACGAGCGTTACCCCTGGAATGTTGACAATTTTGGACCGCTAACCGTTCCGTCAAAAGGCGAGACGATCGATCTTACTGTTGATAATCTGCCTCTTTACGAACGCATAATCGATATTTACGAAGCGAACGATATGGAAGTTAACGGCGATCAGATAAAAATTAACGGAGAAGTAGCCACAACCTATACGTTTAAAATGGACTACTACTGGATGATGGGTGACAACCGCCACAACTCGGCCGACTCGCGTTACTGGGGTTTTGTGCCCGAAGATCACGTGGTTGGAAAAGCTAAATTCATCTGGCTTTCGCTGGATAAAGACAAAGGTTTCCCGGCTAACATTCGTTTTAACCGCCTGTTTACCAAAGTGCATTAACAATTAAAACAAATTATATTCGTTTAAAGGATAGCAGGCAACTGTTATCCTTTTTTTATAATTTCGGGATTGATACTTGAAAACCATCAATTATGCAGCTAATCGTTGTAATTCTACTGATTCTGGCCGTTTTGCTGGTAATTTTCACCCTGCAAAATGCCATGGACATTACCCTTAATGTATTTTTTTGGGAAATAAAAGATGCTCCGTTGGTGCTCATTTTATTAAGCTGCATTTTTCTGGGATATTTAATCTCGGCATTTTATTTTTATCCGCGACTTTGGAAGGTAAAACGCGAATACAAACAAATGCTGAAATTTAACTCAGAACTACAAGAATTGCATCAGATGCACAATCCGCAAAAGTCGGAAGAAGAAAGCGATCCGGAAGGAATTGAGCTGGACGATGATGACGATGATGACGACACGTTTTTTAAAGACTAAATATGGATAACAGAGCACTCTTATTAAGTACTGCCTATTTTGCTCCGGTACATTTTTATACACGCTATTTATACCACTCCGAAGTTTACCTCGAGCAATTCGAGAACTTTCCTAAACAAACCTACCGCAACCGTTGCCTGATATTGGGAGGAAACGGGCCAATTTCGCTGGTTATTCCGGTGGTAAAAGGGCGAGGACCAAAAATCCTTATAAAAGATCTGCAAATATCGTACGACGAAAACTGGCAGCGCAACCACTGGCAAACCATCGTCTCAGCCTACAACTCGTCGCCGTATTTCGAGTATTACCAGGATGAACTGTACCCGTTTTTTGAAAGTAAAAGCAAATACCTCCTTGACTTTAACCTGAAAATTCACGAGCAACTTTGCGATTTTTTCGAGATTGATAATAAAATCCGCTTAACTGAAGATTTTGAAAAAGTACCTGAAAACACCTTCAACTTACGCGATGGAATCTCGCCAAAATTAAAGCACAATCCCGATACAGCATTTCAAGCGCAACCATATACCCAGGTGTTTTCTGATAAATATGGTTTTATGCCTGATTTAAGTATTCTCGATCTGCTTTTTAACGAAGGGCCAAATGCTTACACCATTCTTTTACAAAGTATTAATCCGAATATGTAAAACACTTAAATAATAGTTTTAAAATCGAAACAATTTTTACAATCTTACACGCCTAATAAGAAACCTAAAATTATGAAGACCTATACCCTACTTTTTGTACTAAGCCTTTTTTTCATGAACATAGTCTACGCTCAGCAGGATGAACAAAAACAGGAAGCACTTCACGTGCTTGTTTTTAGTAAAACTGAAGGATTCAGACACGAATCAATTTCGTCAGGCTTAAAAATGATTTACGATCAAAGCTCCAAACAAAACTGGATTGTTACAGCAACCGAAGATGCTTCGCTATTGCGCGATGATTTACTTTCTAAAATTGACGTGGCCGTATTTTTAAATCCAACGGGCGATGCCATCTGTAATGCCGGTCAGGAGGCATTTACTAAATTTATAAAGAGCGGAAAAGGTTTTGTAGGTATTCATGCGGCATCAGATTGCGAATATGAGTGGCCGTTATACGGGAATCTTGTTGGAGGCTACTTTCTAACCCATCCGCCGGCACAGGAAGCAACAGTAATTTTCGAAAACTTCGATCATCCGGCCATGCAACCTTTCGAGGGCATGGAAACCTATACAACCGTTGACGAATGGTACTCGTTCAAAGAAAATCCGAGAAAAAATGTAAATGTTCTGGCCCGTTTAGATGAAAATACCATTTCGGGTACCCGAAACGACAACTGGAAAATGGGCGATCATCCGCTTATCTGGTGGAATGAGAAAGACGGTGTCCGGTCGTTTTATACTGTTTTTGGGCATACGCACGAAGCTTTTCAGGACCAACTTATTATTCAACACATAAGCAAGGCAATAAACTGGGCTGGTAAACGAATTGATTAAAGGAACAATACACTAAAACGATTGTTCTGATTTTTATGAGTAGAAAAAACAGTCAGATTAAAATCGGGATATTTTTAATGATCTTTTCCGGAGTATTTTTTGCCGCCACTCTTATCATCCCGTTTTTTGACCTGCCCACTAAAACCAAAGTAGCTGCATCAACCACCAGTTTTATATTGATGGAAGTTGTGTTTTGGGCCGGAGGACTGCTGGTTGGAAAAGAACTATTCACCAAATACAAGAAACAGTTAAACCCGGTAAATTGGTTTAAAAAGGACGAATCAAACAGCTAATCTCAAAAGGTTTTTATAAGAATTATATTATCCCGATTTGCATCCCTAAAGATTTTTTTCATCTTGCTTTTCATGCTGATTTTTTGTAACTTATGTGTTACACCAAAAATCCTTAGCCATGAATATAAATGATTACATTTCGTTTGCCTCAGCAAACCCGGTTTGCTATTTGGCAACCTGCGACGGCGATCAGCCACGGGTAAGAACTGTGCTCTTGTTTTTTGCCGATAAAACGGGTTTTTATTTCGGTACACTCTCTCCAAAAGACTTGTCGAAACAACTTCACCACAATCCGAAAGTTGAAGTTTGTTTTTACAACAATCCGAATGATCTGGCCCAAGCCAAACAAATGCGTTTAACCGGAACTGTTGAATTTGTCAACAATCCGAAAATGCTACACCGCTTGCATGAGGAACGCCTGTTCCTCGACGACATTGCCGGAAAAGATCTGGAATCCATAAGTGAAATTTTTAAAGTTACGGCCGGCGATGTACACTTTTGGACAATGAGCGATGTTATGAATGAACAAAATGTAGAACATCTGGTTTTCTGATTCTTCTGAACTTCCCTTACACGGTCAGTTTTTGTGATAAAATCAGCTTGAAGTTAAACTCAAAATTGATTGTCATGAAAACTTATTTATCATTTCTAATTATGTTTCTGATAATTGCAATGGCAGCCTGCGTTCAGGATGAAATTACAGAAGAGTTACTTAATGAAGATGACTTACTAAAAAGTCATGAAATAGAAGAAGGAAAATATAGTGGAATTCTGGCAAGAGCAGCAGAATGGTATATCTCGTTACCGGAAGGCTGGGAAGATACGGACACCCGCTATATGATTTTTTATGCCCATGGATTACAAGATCCGGGAGAAGGCCCCAACTTACCAAGCGACACAATAAGTAACAGGTCAATAGAAGATATTATTACCGGAATGGGATTTGGGTATGCTACCACGAGTTACCGTGATGATGGATTTATTGCTGACGAAGCTGTGGAAGATATACAGGCACTTCATAAAAAAGTATGCAAGGTGCTAAAAAAAATGCCACCGGATGTTTTCATCCTTGGAGGTCCGTCGGAAGGCGGATTGGTTACTGCCCTTACACTTGAAAGATACCCCAAAAGCTTTGACGGAGCTCTATCGATTTGCGGCCCAATTGGCGACTTCTTCGGACAATTACAGTACAACGGAAACTTTCATGTTCTTTTCAATTATTTCTTTGGAGAAGATCTTGCTACGTTAGGCTATAGTACCGGCAGTCCATTGGGAGTTGGAGAAAATATTATGGACCAGTGGCGATCGGGAGAACTCCCTGCTGCAGTACAACAGGTTCTGTATGCTGATGCACTGCAAGGAAGTATAAAATTATTACAACTTTTAAATTGTGCACAAGTACCGGCTGACATGACCAATCCAATGGCAATGGGAACTGCTGCGTTGCAATGTCTACGTTATAACATAATGATTACCGACGATTTAATTGATCGTTTGGATGGTACTGTACCGTTTAATAACCTGGAAACGGATTACAGTGGATCGCTGAATGATGAAGCACTGAATGCCCAAATTCAACGTGTTGACGCAAACAGTTATATGACTGCAATGATGAGTGTAAAAAAATATGAAACTACCGGCGATATCCAAATTCCTTTTGTAACCATACACACTACAGGAGATCACGTTACTCCTTTCTGGCACGATGAGATTTACCGTGCGAAGATATTGTCAAATGATAACGGCTTATTACACACCAGTCTTCCGGTAGAAAATTACGGGCACTGTACCATTGAAGAATCAGATATTGTTACTGGTCTGGGCATAGTGATTACTAAAATTCAAATGATGCCATAATTCGGCCCATCAATCCTTATTTGCCAACGCTGTACGCATCTAAAATTGAGCAGATGGAAGAGGACGGTTTAATCAGTTTTAAAAATCAATAAAACCAAAATCATGGAAAAAATAGAATTTGACCTGAACGGGCCTGATGTAATGAAACTATCATGGTTACTCAGTAACGGACAGGTTTTTATGCTCAGTTGCACTAATGCCGAGAAAACTGTAAACGGAATAATCACCGTTTGCTGGATAACGCCAACTTCTCACAATCCACTTTTATTATCAGTATCAATTGGAAATGGTGAGGAGGGCACTGAGGCTTATCGTTTTTGCCATTCTCTGATTATCGAAACCAAAGAATTTGGATTGAATATTCCAACAACAGAGCTGACTGAGGCTATTTTTAAGGTTGGCACAACACACAGCAACGAGGTAAACAAATACGCAGAAGCCGGATTAACTCCCTTGCCCGGCAAAAAAATAAACGCACCCCTAATAGCCGAGTGTTTTATGAATATAGAATGTAAAGTAATCGTCAACTATATTACAGGCGACCACACCGTTTTTGTGGCAAAACCTGTTGCAGCATTCATGAATGAAGATATGATCGTTAATGGTAAATTTTCTGACAAGTATCACGACAAAAAGAACCAGGTGCAGATTTGCGACCTGATAACAATGTGGAATATGTGGTAAAATAAATTAAAGCAAAAACTATGGAAAACAATTTAAAAAGAAAACTGGGACATTCAGGGATTGAAGTAAGTGCCATGGGAATGGGCTGCTGGGCTATTGGAGGTCCAACAAATCTTCAATCTTTACCACTCGGCTGGGGAAAAGTAGATGACGCGGAATCGATACGGGCGTTGGAAAAAGGAATTGAAATGGGCATTAATTTCATCGACACAGCCGATGTTTATGGTGCCGGCCATTCCGAGAAACTAATTTCGAAGGTATTGAAAGGCCGTCGCGACAAGCTGGTTATCGCCACCAAATTTGGCATGGGTTACAATCCCAAAACAAGCGAAGCTATAATGGGGCTTAAAGTAACACCCGAATACACCCGAAAAGCATTAGAGAGCAGCCTTGCACGACTGAAAACTGATTACATTGATTTATACCAGCTGCACGTTGCCAATCTAAACCTGGAGGCTGCCGGACTAATTCGCGACACGCTTGAAGACCTCGTACAGGAAGGAAAAATAAGGGGTTACGGCTGGAGTACCGACGATGAAGAACGTGCTGCCTTTTTTGCCGATGGAGATAACTGCATCGCCGTTCAACACGAACTGAATGTTTTTGTTGGTAACAAAAAAATACTAAAACTGTGTAAAGACCGAAAACTTGCAAGCATTAACCGCGGACCACTGGCAATGGGCGTTCTTACCGGAAAATACAACAACCAGTCAATCGTACCTGAGGATGACTGCCGCTCGATAGTACATCTGCTGGGAGACGAATATTATATGTTCTTCGAAGATGGAAAACCAAAGGCTAGCTTGTTAAAAGAGTTGGAAGCTATTGGCGAGCTATTAAGAAGCGATGGCCGAACACTGGCGCAGGGAGCACTCGCATGGATATGGGGCAAAAGCAAACGAACAATTCCTATTCCGGGATTTAAAACCGTAAAACAGATAGAAGAAAATGCAGGGGCTTTAGAGTTTGGTCCACTCACAGAGAGCCAGATGGGAGAAATCAAAACAATTCTGAAAAAAGAACTGGTTCATTAGATTCGTACCGAAGGATATAGAGAAGATCGTTCATTAGAAAAGGCTCTAATCACTGTCATAGGTAATTAAAAATAAGAGCAAAAAAAGGCTTCGAATAAATCGAAGCCTTTTGTATTGTTGTTACAAAATTTTAAAACCAAGTGTTAATATAAACGATGTTGATTTTCCGTTAACAAAATCCGGGTCATCGTACACTTTACCGGAATGCTCCATGCGGGCATCAAGCGTAAAGAACAAAACATCAACACCCAAACCATATTGTACCCCAAATAAATTATCTTCAAAAAACTCATCGCTCAAATATGGATCCAACTCACTCGGATAATCGGCATCGGTAACAAAACTGAATACCGGACCGGCCATAACCCGAAGATCGAGTACGGGAGTTTTTACCAGTTTATATCCCAAAAGAACAGGCACATCAATGTTTTTATAATCGAAACCGCCGGAGAAGGCGTTGAACGATAAATCCCCACCTTTTTTACTAAAATAAACTTCGGGCTGAACATAGAGCCGGTCAAAGCCTACCCGACCAAATGCCCCCCAATGCATTTTGGTGATGGCATCCGAACTAAGATCGGAACTTCCGTCAAGACTCATGTTTGAGTAATGCACTCCGGCTTTTACCCCCAAATCGAAAACAGGTTGCGCAAAACCAATCGATGCGATTAAAACAAACAGAGAAGCAAAAAGAAATTGTTTCATAACTATTAGTTTTGAATTTTGTTTATAACGCTAAATTTCTGTTTCAAGTATACGGAGTTTTTATAAATATCTCGGAATCTTTTCCCCGGAAATTCAGGCATGAAAATTGTAAAAATCATTTTAATAACAAATTAGCCATGAAAAAACACCTGCCATATCTGCTGACTATAAGCATCCTTCTACTTTTTCAAAGCTGTTCGAGCCCCAAATATATTTACGACAAATCGAGCTACGAGCGACAAAAAGCACTGCAAAGCAGCCGGGGTGGAAATATTTTTGCTGAAGTAATGGTTGGGTTAGGATCTGCTTTTGTTGGTGCAATGTTGGAGTGCGAAGTCGACTATGTACCTTCTGAACAGCAATTTAAAAAGATCAACCTGATAAACCCAACAAACGACACTATCTATGTGAACATGCTAACAGACTTGGTTTGGGATGACAAAAACTACTGCGATTTTATGGATATTCGAATTCCTCCAAAACTAAACTGCAAAGTAATGGTGCCCATGCACGCCGCCTACAATTTATATTTCAGCAATACCCCGCAAAGCGATGATGACGAAGTGATTGAAATTTACACCACCGATGTAAAACGCTTCAGCCTTTACCCCGGAATGACACTGGAAGCCAATACTCCGTCTGAAGAAAAATAAACTCGGCAAAATATTCCAAAATACTTTTGCTTAATTGTCCTGGTTTCGACAAGCGTTAATCAACTTTTTTAGCAATTTTTGCCAGTTCCTTTCCCCTGTGTCAGGTTTGCAGTAAAAAATAATAATCGAGATTCCGATTTTGCAGATTCTTATATATAAACCAATACTGCACAAATAAAAGCCGGCTTTTAACTGTTGTTTTTCATACTCGTTGTATCGTAACTTTGTTTATGAAAACCAAAAATGCGGCCCGATGAATCTGGAAGAAAATATAATTTCACTCATCTCGGAACAACTGCCTCGCAGCAAAAAACAGCTTAACGAACTTTTTGAATCCGATGCTGAGATCCTAAAAAAGAGAAATGGTTTTTTGCTTTTTTCGGTCGACGATTTTTCAAAAGAAGATCACTTTCGCACCACTGATCCCCATCAGCTTGGCAAAAACCTGGCGGTGGCAACCTTAAGCGATATTTACGCTTCGGGAGGCACTCCTCAGTATTTTAGTCATTCAATTGCGTTAAATCCGCATAAATGGGATAATTCATACCTGATTGAGTTGTCGCGTGGTGTAGCAGAAATTCTCGTGGAAACTGGAGCAGCATTTATCGGTGGCGACCTCGGAACCTCGAATGAATGGCATTACACCGGAATTGCAATCGGGCATTCGGATAAACCGTTGATGCGAAAAAAAGCTGCAACCGGCGAGCTTATTTACATGACAGGAAATTGTGGATCCGGCAACCTGGAAGCCGCCTTACAGCTATTTAATATCGACAGTGAGATTACCACCCAATTCGAACTCCGTCATAAAGAGGCTCGGTTAATACAGGAGTTTGCCACAACCTGTATCGACTCAAGCGATGGAATTGTAAATGCACTGCGTACCATTTCCTCGCTGAATAACACCGGTTTTTTGATCGACCGCTTAAATCCCGATCCGGTTGCAAGTGCTTTTATGGCTAAACTAAAACTTCCCGAAGAATTGTTGTTTTTGGGTGAATGTGGAGAATATGAGCTTGTATTTACCATTAAACCAGATGATGAGAAAAACTTTTTAGCAGAAGCGGAAAGCAGAGAACAGTATTTCACAAAAATAGGGACAATACAGAAAGAAAAGAAAATGCTTGTGTCGGGATCAAAACTTTTCGATTTGAGCGATTTTAATATTGGAGGGCGGGATTTTTCCGATCCTCAGGAATACATTTATGGATTAACAAAATACCTAAAAAGTCATGAAAACGAAATCTCATAATGAGGAAGAAAAACGTGGCAACGGGTACAGTATTGATTTCTCCAGTACCTGGAAAAATGGCCGCAAATTACCGCTGGATGAACGGATTAATTTGTTCCATGTTTCCTTGCAAAACCAGGAAAAAGAGGACAAACATTTATACATGAGAGTAATCGATTCGGCAACCGACCGCACAGTAATAGCCGTTGATGAAGATGAGAACAAGAAGGAAATGTTAATGTTCGGTTCAAATAATTACCTGGGGCTGGCCAACCACCCGCACATTAAAGAAACAGTAAAAAAAGCCATAAAACAGTACGGAGTGGGTATTGCCGGACCGCCACTGCTTAACGGTTATTCATCGCTGATGAAAGAACTGGAAAACAGGCTGAGCCAATTAAAAGGAACTGAAGACACCATGATATTTACTAGCGGTTACAACGCAAACCTGGGCTTACTTTATGGCTTATGTACGCCGCACGATCTAATTATTGCCGACGAATACAACCACGCTTCATTTTTCGACGGAGTAAAACTGGTAAGAGGAAAATGTATCACTTTCGAGCACAACAACATCGACCAATTGGAAGATTTATTACATACACATAAAACCGACGGAGACCTTTTTGTGGCAGTTGAAGGAGTTTACTCAATGGATGGCGACATCGCTCCGTTGGATAAAATTATTCCAATGGCACAACGATATAATGCACACACTATTATTGACGATGCACATGGCACGGGTGTTTTAGGATTTAACGGCGAGGGCATTATGGAAGAACTTCGAATAAAATGGACCAACGAAATAATTATGGGAACCTTTAGCAAAGCCTTTGCGGTAAATGGCGGATTTATCTCCGGCTCGCGTGAAGTGATCGAATATCTGCGATTTATGGCTCGTACTTACATGTTTTCAGCCTCGTTGCCGCCGGTAACGATTGCGGCAGTTCTGGCAGGTATCGATGTTATTGAAAATGAACCCTGGCGACGGGTGCAACTAAAAAAGAATGTGTCGTTTTTAACGCGCAAGCTCAAACGTTTTGGAATAACAACTCCTCCTCAGGCAGGAATTATTTCGCTAAATGTTCCTCAAGGTGCCAACATTAGAAAAATGGCCAACGATTTTAATCGCGAAGGGATCTTTTTAAATGCCATTGAGTTTCCGGCTGTGCCTGCTGACAAACAACGATTTCGTATATCAATAAGTGCCAACCACACCAACGATGATCTAAAAAAACTGGTTGACACGGTTGATTTGGTTTGGTATAAAAACAATATAGTTTGTAATGATTAAAACATGAAAACTGCAGTATTGATAAATGGTTTTGCCAACAATGGATCGGCAGAGAAAAAATGGGATCACATTGAGGATGAGGTGAAAGACATTATGCCTTTTGGAACTTTGTACATTCATTTCTCGGAAACCGATAATCACGTCAGCCTGATGGAAACTCTGGTAAACGAATACCAGGTTAAGAACTTCATTTCAGCCGGTGGAGATGGAAGTATCAACAACCTCATCAATACCCTTGCTCAGGTTACAAATTATGAATTAACGCCATTTAGTATTGGAGCCATTGGCCTGGGATCGAGCAACGATTTTCTTAAACCGGCAAAACACAAAATAAGAGGAATTCCGGTGAAGATCGATTTCGAGAATAAAAAGCAGGCTGATTTGGGAATCGTTGAATACCAGGATAGTGACACGACCCAAAAACAGCTTTTTATTGTTAATGCCAGCCTCGGTTTTACAGCTCAGGGGAATCAACTTTTTAACGATAACAGCAACAAAATCATTCACTTTCTTAAACCGCGTTCAACCAACCTTTGTATTTTATGGACAATCGCACAAACGCTGTTGAATTACAAAAATATCGATTTGGAAATTACTTATGATGGAAATCAAATTACAACAAGCGTCACCAATCTTTCTATTGCAAAGAATCCCAATGTTTCAGGTAGTTTCTGTTTCGATGTTGATCCCGGTACCGACAGTGGCTGTTTAGGATTTTACCTGGCCGAGAGCTTTAAAAGACAACAAATTCCTAAGCTGCTTTACGCATTATATCGAAAACGATTCTCAAAAACCAAGAACTGTAAAACAGCGCTTGTGCAGTCTGTTGAAATAAATTCGGCAAAGCCTGTTCTTCTCGAAACCGATGGCGAAATTATTGAAGCTAGTCGATTTCGTTTTTCTGTGTTGCCCAATGCTTTATTTGTTGCTGATTAAAACTACTACAATGAAAAGTGAAAATAATTTTGCACCGGTTTTTTCCCTCCGTTTCCTGAGAGCACTTATTATCCACATGCGGCCTTACCTGCTGTTTGTTTCAGGGGCAGCAGGGTTGGCCGGGCTCGCATTGGGCTGGCAGGAAAACAGCTCAATACCCAAGTTTTTGATTTTGTTTTTACCTTTCTTTTTGGGCTACGGTTTTGGGCAGGCTTTAACCGATTGTTTTCAAACCGACACCGATGCTATTTCGGCTTCGTATCGGCCACTGGTAAAAAAAGAGGTATCGCCAAAAGCGCTTGGGGGAGTCAGCCTGGCCGGCCTCGTTTTGATCGGAATTCCATTGATTTTATACAATCTCAACAACCTTATTTTTTGTTCGTTGGCAATAATAGGACTGGCCACTTACACCTATTTTAAAAAGAATTTCTGGGTAGCCGGACCATTTTATAATGGCTGGATAGTAATGATCTTACCGATAACGGCGTTTTTAGCAATTACAGGGAAAGGTCTTGTCTCACTCAATAACAGTACGCTCATCTGGTTGTGTGTAATAACGCTTTTTACTTATGCCAATTTTGTATTGATCGGATATTTAAAAGATATCTCTGCTGATCGCGAAACCGGCTACAACACTTTTGCAGTAAAATTTGGCTGGGAACACTCGGTTGTTCTTGGCGATATTTTTGTAATTATTGTCGCCATTGCATCATTGTTCCTTGTCAATCCTGAAAACACAATAGCACTGGCACTGTTTATAATAGCCACATTGGTAGCTGTATCCGGTCAACTGAAAGCGCATTTCACCTCCATTAAAATTGAAGAAAATGCCACCTACCCCATCGTTTCAACTGTTAGGGCATTCATCCTCTGGCATCTGGCAATTACGGTTACTTTTCAACCCGACTGGTACTTGTTTGCTTTGTGCTACTACTTTGTTTTCGAACTGGTTTTGTTGTTCCGACCTGAAAAAGGGCAAATCTGACCGATCATGTTTGAACTAAAAAATAAACGAATAATAATTACCGGAGCTTCATCCGGAATCGGGAAACAACTTTGTTTTGAATTGGCAATATACAATCCCCGACTGATTCTCATGGCCCGCAATCTTGAGGCTTTGGAACAAGTCAGAAACGAAGTGGTTTCGGCAAATCCACAGCTCTCTGAGCCAATTATTATAAGCTGTGATATTTCGAGCGAAAAGGCTGTTAAAAACGCAATAAAGCAACTATCTCCCGAAAAGCAACCAGTTGACATTCTGATTAATAACGCCGGAATCGGTGTTTACGGTCCGATAAAAAATACCGTTCCGCAGGACTTCAAACAACTTCTGGATATAAATTTTATGGGTGCCGTTAACTTAACTTACCATACCCTTCCCCATTTTCCTGAAAATAGTCCGGGAATGATCGTATTTGTATCGTCAATCGCCGCACTTTATGGTATGCCCTGTTATGCAGCCTACTCGGCGAGTAAAGCGGCACTAAGATCGTTCAGCCAGACCTTACGAGCAGAGTTGGGCCATACCAAAATTTCGGTTTTGCATGTTGCTCCCGATTACACCCAAACCCGCTTTTTCAGAAACGAAAAATTCTTGCCGGGTGTCCGTCTACAGCGCGATAAAATGGCAACAGCTGAAAATGTTGCCCGTCAGATTGTACAACAAATGAGAAGAAATAAAGCAGATGTTGCACTTTCTCTACGTGGTAAATTAATTGAGAAAGTGGCCGCACTTTCAACGGGATTTGTCAGAGCTTATTTTCGAAGAAGAGCCCGTAAATTATTAATAATCTGAAGTCATGAAAAAACCAAAACTGCTTATAATCATATTGTTTCAGAACCTGGGAGACGAACGAACCTATTATGCAAAATCGCCGGCACCACCTGTGTCCGGAGCCTTGCTTGCAGCATTAACACCATCGATAGTTGAGATAGAATTGTTGCACGAAATGATCCGCCCTATCAACTATGAAACTGATGCCAATTATATAGCACTTAGTTTTATGGATTTTTGCGCCGCTCATGCGAAAGAAGTTGCCAAAAGGTTCAGAGAAAAAGGGAAGAAAGTAATTGCTGGAGGACGTTATGCCTCCACTTTCCCGGAAGAGATTGAAGACTACATGGATGCCACCGTTGTTGGTGAAGCCGAAAAAATATGGCCCTCCGTTGTTCACGACCTGGTAAATAACAGACTAAAAAAAACATATTATGCTCCGCTTGCACCTCCGCTTGATAATATCCCTCCGCCACGCTACGATTTGGTTGAGAAGGATTTTACAGTGCCGGTGGTAACCGAAGCAACTCGCGGATGTATTTACAAATGCAGCTATTGCCAGTTGAATATTAATCCTGCACCGCACCGCAAACGTCCAATTGCTGATGTGGTGAATGACTTAAGTGCAACCCGGAAACTACCACTTCTGAAAAGAAAGATAGCGATGCTGCAAGACAATAACCTGGGTGGTGATTTAACTTATGCCAAAAATCTTTTGCGCGAAATTGCAAAGCTGAAATTATGGTCGTTGGGTGTACAATTTAGTTTTGATTGCCTGCACGATGATGAATTTATCGACTTGCTGGAACAGGCGCATTGTGGCTTGGCATTTATTGGGCTGGAATCGTTAAATGAACCCAGCCTGGCCTTTGTACATAAAAAGCAAAACAAAACCACCGAGTATAAAGAACTTTTCATGAAACTGAAAAAACGGGGCATTTTAACCTTTACCGGAATGATGATCGCGCTGGATGAGGACACTGAAGAATATTACGACAGACTTCCGAACAAACTCGAAGAAATTGATCCGAGCACGATTTTGTTATCCATATCTATTCCGATACCGGGAACACCATTCCACAAACTGGTAAAGGAAGAAGGCCGGATTATCGATGAGAACCTGGCGCATTACGAAGGCGATCATCTGGTATTTCAACCAAAGAATGTTACGAAAGAACAGGTTTTCAGCGCCTACAAAAATATCAACAGAGAATTTTATTCGTGGCGCAATATAATCAGGCGCTGGTGGCGTTTTATAAGCATTGCTCATTTTAAAGGCAGCATTTTCAAACGCTTGTTCAGAGGAGTATTCCTGTCGGCAATGATGATGAAAATTTCAATTTTTCAGCGGCATCATGCCCGGATGAAAGTTTATGAAATGCAAAGCAGCTAGGAAAGCGACGAACGCATTTGTTCCAAAGCATGCAACTGACTGTTAAAAAAGCGATTGCGCTCTTTGGCTCCGGTGTGGCTAATTAAGTTTGATTTTGTAATCAGTCCCCGAAAATATTTATCCAATTCAATACAAAAACTCTGATTGGTTGTATTCAATAAATTAATCACGTTAAAAGTAAGATAGGAACTGTATCCTTTATCTGTGCGAACTAAAATGGTATTGTCATTCAAAACAACTTCATTGTAATACAACCTGAAATTGTTCTCCACGCCGTCGGGTTCGCTGCCATAAAGGAATTTAAAGCCTAACTCAGCCTCTTTCTGTATATGATGAATCCACTTCTCCATTTTATCAAGCAGGTTCAGCAGGTCTTCTCTGTTTTTAAAAAAGCCGGAGACGTAGTAAAACTCGATCTGGCTAAGCATTATCGTAAACGTGTGATTGTTCCAAATTTCAATAGTTGGGATCTGTGTAGCAAGTGCCAGAGCTTTTCTTCCATTCACGTAAGCTGTGTTTTGCAGGTCATCAAAACTAAACATCTTCTCTTTGTACTCAGGAAACCGGAAAAGAGTTTTTTCCCAGAAAAAGACTTTAAAAGCAGCTATTTCAGGCAACTGGAAATAATGGAAAACCGGAGGATCTTTTGCTGCATAAATGATCTCCCTCTGTTTTGATTCGTGGATACGTTTTGTGTCCTCATACAATTTCGCCAGCCAGTCGCTAACCCTGAAATTATCAGGTTGAATAACAGAACAACTAAAATTTACACTCGATAAATCTTCTCCATCTAACTGATCCAACGAAATATTGAAGAAATCTTTCAGCACAAATAATTCTTCGATGGTAAGTTCTTTCTCCCCTCTTATTCTGCGATAAGCACTGTCCTGACTAATGCCCAATAAACTGGAAACTTCAAAAACAAGTGAGATATTCGGGGACAATTTTTCTTTTACGAGTTGAAAAAACTCTTTCTGAATAGTACTAACCCGATGCATTGATTTAATTTAAAATTTTATCACTTGTTCCATCTTTTACGGCGTGATTTCAATTTTGATTCATATCAATTGAAATAAATTATAAGTTAAACTAACTCCATTTAACCACGCCTTGCAATCGTACATTGTTAACGGATTTATTAAGTTACTAATAGGTAAAAGCCAGATTGTTAATAGGATGGTGATAAATACAGGGTTTATTTTACTGTATCCGATTGACTTAAGTTGTTATTTTTCTTAAATTGTAAATCATACAGGGAGGGGAAATGAATATCTTAAAAAATAATGTAGGGACAGTTGTTGGCGTGGTTACAATTCTAACATCAGTAGTTCTGTTTTTTCCAATAGCTTTTGATAATCAGAGGCTTTACACTATTATTATCTATACATCAATAGCCATATTACTTTTGTTGTTGTTCTTTTTAATATGGATAAATGTTTTCGCAACCGGCAAGCATAAAAATCATTATCCCGATTAATTCCAAAAGCTTATCCGAGGTACTTTTTAAATTCACGATAATCTTTAACTACTTTAAAGTTTCGAGGTAATTTTGGTGCGTGTTCTTTCACCTGCCAACCTGTTATAAACACCTTTTGGTGCTGATATAATCCTTTTAATTTTTCGAGGTATTCTTCCAGATCTTCTTTTAGAATAGGACTGATGAATGCCGTAAAAATAAAATCCAGCTCCACATGAGAACGTATCTTTTCCAAATCGGCAAATGGCACAAACTGGCCAAGGTAAATGACATTGTACCCCGACTTCGCGGCCAGGTAGGTATAAAACAACAAACTCAATTCGTGTAATTCCTGCTCAGGTAAATAAAACAGAATGTTCTCTCCTTCTTTGTTGGCAAATCCATAAGCATCAATAGCAACAATTATCTTCTGTCGAATAAAACTGGTAATGTAATGTTCTTGTGCCGGAAAAATAGAACCAACCTGCCAATAGGTACCAATGCGCTCGAACAAGGCGAAAAATATATTTTGCATGGCTTCTTCAATTCCATACTTCTCGATTATCTCGTTTACCAGCGCCGTAAATCCTGCATTATCAAAATTTACCATAAAAAGTAATAGCTGATCGATATAGCCTTCTTCCGATTTTTTAGTTTTGGCCACATCAAGCACGGTTTGTTTTATGTCTGCTTCTTTCCAGGCGGCAACTTTCGAAATTTTATAACCATTGCGCACCAATAACGAAACATTCAACATTCGTTTCAAATCGTCATCAGTGTAATACCTGATATTAGTATCGGTTCGTTCAGGCTTGAGCAAATCATATCGTTTCTCCCAAATTCGAATGGTGTGTGCCTTTATACCCGATAAGGTCTCCAAATCTTTTATTGAATATCCTTCTGTTTTCATTTCTCGTGAAATTAAGTTGTCATGCGTATCTAAACTATATTAACAACATTGGCAACAGGTTTTTTGTTTAAGGTTAAAACTACAAATAATAAACAAAATTATAATATGTTGCTACAGAAAATAATTTTTTAAAGATTATAGACTGTTTGCTTTAGCATTTTAAATTTTATGTCAATTTTGTAAGAAAATGCATACCATGTTAAAACGAACTTTATTTCTCGCCCTGTTTTTTGTAGCAGGTTTGCTCACTGTTAATGCACAGAAATACACTATTGTTATCCACGGAGGTGCCGGAGTTATGTCGAAAGACAAAATGGATGAAGAGGCCCGCGCCAACTACAAAGCCAAGTTAAACGAAGCACTTGAGTTAGGCGAACAAATGCTAATGGATGGTGCCGCAGCTACCGATGTTGTGGTGAAGGTGATAAACGTAATGGAAAACTCGCCACTTTTTAATGCCGGCAAAGGAGCCGTATTTACGCACGACGGAATAAACGAACTGGATGCTTCCATTATGGAAGGCAAAACATTAAATGCCGGAGCCATTGCTGGCGTGCAGGATATTAAAAACCCGATAAATGCGGCGCGCGAAGTAATGGACAACTCGGAACATGTAATGCTAAGCGGAAAGGGTGCTTCGGAATTTGCAAAAAAACAGGGACTTGAAATCGTTCCTAACAAATATTTTTACACTGAGCACCGTTACCAGTCGCTGCAAAGTTTATTAAAACGCGAACGCGAGCGCACCCAAAAAGACAATACGGGAACAGTTGGTTGCGTAGTTCTCGACACACATGGAAATTTATGCGCAGGTACATCAACCGGCGGAATGACCAACAAAAAGTATGGCCGCATTGGCGACGCACCAATTATTGGAGCCGGTACCTACGCCAACAATAAAACATGTGCTGTTTCGTGCACCGGTCATGGCGAATACTACATTCGGCTGGGTTTTGCCCGCGACATTTCGGCAATGATGGAATACCAAAACCTGAGTGTTACCGAGGCCTGTAAAAAAGAAATCGACAAATTAAGCGAACTTGAAGGCACCGGCGGTGTTATTGCAGTTGATGCCGAGGGTAATATTGCCATGGAATTTAACACCAGCGGAATGTTTCGTGGTTACATAAAATCAAGCGGCGAAAAAGAAATTGCTATTTTTAAAAACGAATAATAAACTGAGGTCCCAAAATATAAAGACACAGCAATAAACGGCATGAAGTTTCTTTATCCAACATTTTTGTTTGCACTACTGGCTGTTGCCATCCCAATATTGATACACTTGTTTAGCTTCAAGCGTTATAAGACCGTGTATTTTAGCAACGTCAGTTTTTTAAAAGACATCAAAAATGAATCGAAAAAGAAATCGAGACTAAAACAATTACTCCTTCTTGCCGCTCGAATTCTTACCATCATTTTCCTGGTTTTCGCCTTTGCCCAGCCTTTTATTCCAACTAACGACGATGCGCAGAAACAAAGCAAACAGTTGGTGGCCGTTTATATCGACAATTCCTTTTCAATGAATGCCCTCTCGGAACAGGGGCAACTGCTGGAAGTGGCGCGCAATAAAGCACTCGAAATTTGTATGGCCTACCCTCCCGGAACAAAATTCAGGTTATTTACCAACGATTTAAATCCGAAACACCAGCATATTTTTAATAAGGAACAGTTTATTCAGCAAGTCTCAGGTATTCAGGCCAGCCCAACGGTGGTGCCGCTGTCTATCATCTACAACCGCTTTGCCGGCGAATTGAACGATAACGAGGCCGATAAAAACCTGTATTTTATTTCCGATTTTCAACGCAGCATTACCGACATCGACAATTTCTCGGATAACGGAGTATTCAGCTATTACCTGCCGCTGGTTCCCAACGAAGTGGCCAATCTTTATATTGATTCGTGCTGGGTGGAATATCCTGCTCATGGTTTGGGGCAGGAAGAAAATATGTTCGTACGCATTAAAAACAGCTCTAACCAGAATTACCAGAATTTGCCCTTAAAGCTGTTCCTGAACGACTCAATAAAATCAATAACCAATTTCTCGGTTGAGGCACAAAACGAAATCATTGCCAACCTTAAATACAACAATACGAGCAGTGGAGCGCAGTTGGGAAAAATAGAGATCACAGATTATCCATTTACACACGACAACAACTGGTACATCAGTTATTTTGTGGAACCGAAACTAAAAGCACTGGCACTTTACACCGATGCCACGGACTCGCAGGAAGGGCTGAATTATTTACGTGCTTTATTTAATAACGACGATTACGTGGTGCTCGACGAAATGAACCGGCAAAACCTGCAAGCCAACCGATTGAGCGACTACAACACCATATTTTTAGTGAACATCGACAATTTCTCAAGCGGCTTGTTAAACGAGCTGGAATCTGTTGTAAGCGCAGGAACTTCGGTGGTTCTGTTCCCGAAATGGATAAGTGACATGAGTGCCGGAAACCGTTTACTGGCAACGTTCGGAGCAAATCGTATGGCTCGTATCGATTCCACAAAACAGGATATTTCGGCTATTGATTACGAGAATAAGTTTTATGCCGATGTTTTCAAAAAGCGGGAAGAAAATCCGGTTTTGCCACAGGTTGATGGGCACTTTCGTTTTGCACAAACTATGCAAACCGATGAGCACACACTGCTGGCTTTTCAAAATGGCGACAAAGCACTTTCGCAACTCAATTACCAGGATGGGAAAGTATGGGTATTTGCATTTCCGCTGTCGCAAAAAAACGAATCGTTTGCCCGCGATGTGCTTTTTGTACCAACACTTTACAACATTGTATTGAATAGTTTACCCAAACAGGAAATGTCGTTTATTGTTGGTAAAAACAGCTTTATCAACCTGCCCCGAAACCTGACCGTTGACCTGAATTCATCCATAGAAATTAAGCACGCCGGAACCGATGAAAAATTTATTCCTGTAAAAAATATAAACGGCAGAAATATTCGTCTCGAATTTGGCGAACAGATAACCACCGATGGTCATTACCTGATTGAAAACGATGATAATACCATTGCGTCAATGGCCTTCAACTATAATCGTTTGGAATCGGATTTGCGCTATTTCCAGACAAACGAACTGAACACCCGTCTGCAAACCAATCAGCTTACAAATGCTACGGTTATTGAGGAAGTTGACCGTAATTTTTCAGAAATATTCGACAACATTCAAAATGGCCGTCAATTGTGGAAATGGTGTTTACTGCTGGCATTGTTCTTTATTCTGTGTGAGGTGCTAATTGCACGTTTCTGGAAATAGGGAAAACACTCGTATCCGCTCAATTAGCTGATTTTTCTCACTGCTTTTTAACACCACTACTCCCGTTGCTTTTTCAGCGCAAAAATCGTAATTCTGCATTAAAATAAGTTCACGGTTTCTCGCAGATTACGTAAATCCGCGCAAATAATAATCCCAAGAGGAGTTTCAGCGTAATTCAGCGTTATCTGTGAGAAATCAAACGACGATTATAAAAAGCTACACTATGACTAAATTAAGTTCTGCAGACTACATGGCCAAAGAGGATAAATTTGGCGCTCACAATTACCATCCGCTACCGGTTGTTCTATCGAAAGGCGAAGGCGTTTTTGTATGGGATGTTGAGGGTAAAAAGTATTTCGATTTTCTGGCCGCGTATTCAGCTGTAAACCAGGGGCACTGTCACCCAAAAATTATTGATGCACTTACCGAACAGGCAAAAACACTGGCATTAACGTCGAGGGCATTTTACAACGACGTATTGGGCGAATGGGAAGAGTATATGACCAAGCTGTTTGGTTACGATAAAATGTTGCCGATGAACTCGGGGGCCGAAGCGGATGAAACAGCTTTGAAACTAATTCGCAAATGGGCCTATAAAGTAAAAGGTATTCCAACAAACGAAGCCAAAATTGTGGTTTGCGACGGTAATTTTCACGGACGTACGATCACCATCATTTCCATGTCGAGCGATCCGGATGCTTACAGTCATTATGGTCCTTACACGCCCGGTTTTGTAAATATACCGTACAACGATCTTGATCGATTGGAAGAAGAGTTGCAGGATCCGAATGTGGCAGGATTTCTTGTGGAACCGATTCAGGCAGAGGCAGGCGTTTATGTTCCTGAAGATGGTTACCTTAAAAAAGCAAGTGAGTTGTGTAAAAAATACAACGTACTATTTGTTGCCGACGAAGTACAGACCGGTTTGGCCCGCACAGGAAAAATGCTGGCTTGCGATCATGAAAATGTTCGGCCCGATATTTTGGTGCTGGGGAAAGCCGTTTCGGGCGGAATTTACCCGGTGTCGTGTGTGCTGGCCGATGATGAAATTATGCTGACCATAAAACCCGGAGAGCATGGCAGTACTTACGGCGGTAACCCGATTGCTGGAAAAGTCGCCATGGCGGCACTCGATGTTATTCAGGAAGAAAACCTTGTTGAAAATGCAGAACGATTGGGCAAAATCTTCCGCGAAGAAATGAGATCGATTGATTCTCCATTAGTTGAAGTGGTGCGCGGCAAAGGATTACTAAACGCCGTAGCTATTAAACCAATAAATGGAAAAACCGCCTGGGATGTGTGTCTGGCCCTAAAAGAAAACGGACTGATTGCCAAACCAACGCACGAGCATATCATTCGTTTTACGCCTCCTTTGGTTATTACCGAAGAACAATTGATGGAAGCGATTGAAATCATTAAAACTACTTTGAAAGAATTTGAAGTTTAATGTATAGTATAGTGATACTATCAATTGAATTGATAGTATCACTATACTTCCTTTCAACTAATTACAACCTGATAGCAAATTTTTTCAAACGCTCGTCAATCATTTCATCCGGAATAATAGCTTTGAATGCGTCTCCTACTTCGTTTAAAATCCGCTCCTTTACAAAATTCTTGTGAATAACAATCGACACCTCACGAATCGCCGGAGGGTCTTTAATTTCGCGTACATTTTTGCGCTGTTCATCATTTAACAAAGGCAAATGCAATTCGGGAATTAAAGTATAACCACCGTTCAAATCAACAATACGTACCAACGTATCAATACTTCCGGCTTCAAAAATATGATTGTATGGCAGCTTGGTGGTGCAGAAATTAAAAACCTGGTCGCGTAAACAATGCCCTTCTTCCAGCACCCACAATTTCTCCTGCGGCATATTTGTAGGGTTCAGCGGAACATCTTTCAGCGGATGATCGGCAGCAAAATAAGCATAAAAACGTTCGTAAAATAAAGGTATCTCCAAAAAATCAGGTTCATCAAGCGGTGTCGCCGCGATAAACATATCTATCCGGTCTTTTTTAAGCGTTTCAACCAGCGTTGCCGTGTTCATCTCCGAAATGGTAAGTTGCACTGTTGGGCAGCTTTCACCAAACGATTTAATAAAACGAGGCACGAGGTAGTTGGCCAAAGTGGGGATAACACCAACATGTAACGCCCCACTCAACGAATCGGTTTCATTCGATACCAGTTCGCCTATTTTCCGTATCTCTTTTATCGAGCGTTCGGCCTGTTCAATAATCTTTTTACCCAAGGCAGTTGGCTCTATCGGATGTTTCGAGCGGTCGAAAATATCAACTTCCAGCTCGGCCTCCAGCTTTTGTATCATCGTACTTAATGTGGGTTGTGTAACCCCGCATTGTTTCGATGCAGTTACAAAATGCCTGTATTTATTCACCGCCAGAATATATTCCAATTGTTGCAATGTCATAATATTGATTTTATCAATACAAATATACATTTTATCTGTTTGATTAATATAAACGCACGCATTATGTTTGCATCAGAAATTATAAGAAACACAATTAAGTTAAATATTTAAAGAAAAAAAACTATGTCACAAATTGGGAAACAAGTAGTAGATTTTGAAGTACAGGCATTTGCAAACAACGCTTTCAAAACAGTAAAAAAAGAAGATGTATTAGGTAAATGGTCGATCTTTTTCTTCTACCCTGCCGATTTCACATTCGTGTGTCCAACCGAATTGGAAGACCTGGCTAACAAGTACGAAGAATTTAAAGCTACCGGCGCCGAGATTTATTCGGTTTCAACTGATACACACTTTGTACACAAAGCATGGCACGACACTTCAGCTACAATTAAAAAAATCAAATACCCGATGTTGGCCGATCCAACAGGCGTTTTGTCGCGTGGGTTTGATGTAATGATTGAAGAAGCAGGTCTGGCTGAGCGTGGAACCTTTATTGTAAATCCACAAGGCGAAATTGTTGCTTATGAAGTGGTAGCCGGAAACGTTGGTCGAAATGCAGACGAGCTGCTTCGTCGTTTGAAAGCATTGCAGTTTGTTGCCGAAAACCCATCGGAAGTTTGTCCTGCAAAATGGGAAGAAGGACAGAAAACATTAGAGCCAAGCATCGACCTAGTTGGTGTGATCTAATAAACGTCTCAAAAATAAATCTTTAAAAATCAGGAGCAGTGTTTTCGGCTGCTCCTTTAAAAACCAAAGTCATGTTACAACAAGCCATAATAGATAAATTAAAAGAGGTTTTCAGCCCCCTAAAAAACAATTACACCTTTCAGGTTGCAGTTGCAAATTCTCATCCTGACAAAGCCCAGCTAATTGGCTTGTTGGATGACGTTGCATCTACCTCGGAAAAATTTGATGTTACTATTGAAGAAGGAAAAGAGCTGGAATTTACCATCTTAAAAAACAACACCCCCACAAACATTATTTTTCGAGCAATACCCAACGGGCATGAATTCCCGTCGTTGCTAACCGCAATTTTAAACCTCGACGGCATTGGTAAAAACCTGCCCGACGATGCGGTTGCCAACCAGATAAAAGGGCTAAAAGGCGAGATTGTACTAAAAAGCTACATTTCGCTAAGCTGTACCAATTGCCCTGAGGTGGTTCAGGCATTGAATGTATTAACCTTGTTAAACCCCAATATTCGTCACGAAATTATCGACGGACAAATTAACAAAGAAGAAGTTGAAGCGCTGGGAATACAAGCCGTTCCAACAGTTTATGCCAATGGCGAACAATTGCATGTTGGCCGTTCATCAATTGGGGAGTTGCTGGCAAAACTGCAAGAAAAAGTAGGATCAGAACCTGTTACAAGTGCACCCGTTGAAAAAGAATACGATGTAGTAGTTGTTGGTGGCGGACCTGCCGGCGTTTCAGCAGCGGTTTATTCAGCACGAAAAGGATTTTCGGTGGCTTTGGTTGCCGAAAAAGTTGGTGGTCAGCTAAACGAAACCGTTTCAATCGAAAACATGATTTCGATACCTCAAACTACCGGGACAAAACTTTCGGCTGATTTGATGAGCCATTTAAAAGATTACCCGATTGATGTACTTGAAAACCGTCGCGTTGAAAATGTAAGCCTGAAAGACGGACTTAAAGAAGTACAAACATCGTTGAACGAAACATTTAAAACCCCGGCATTGATTATTGCTACCGGTGCCAGCTGGAGACGTTTGGGTGTTCCCGGCGAAAACGAATATATCGGTTCAGGTGTGGCTTTCTGTACACACTGCGACGGTCCGTTTTACAAAGGCAAAAAAGTAGTTGTCGTGGGTGGAGGAAACTCCGGGTTGGAAGCTGCCATCGACCTGTCGTCAATCGCATCGGAAGTTACCGTGCTTGAGTTTATGGACGAGCTAAAAGGCGACCAGGTTTTGCAAGACAAGTTAAAAACATTACCGAATGTAAAAATTCACACCAATGCGCAAACAACAGCTGTTATTGGCGATGGCAATAAAGTTACCGCATTGGAATACAAAAACAGAGAAACAGAAAAAACAGAAACAATTACCACTGATGGTGTGTTTGTTCAAATCGGATTGCAAGCCAACAGTAAAGTTTTCTCCGAAGTGGTTGATACCAACCGAATGGGAGAAATTGAAATTGACGCACATTGCCGCACAAAACAAGCGGGCGTTTATGCCGCCGGAGACGTTTCGGTGGTTCCTTACAAACAAATTGTAATTGCAATGGGCGAAGGATCGAAAGCTGCCCTCTCAGCCTTTGAAGACAAGATTAAAAATAAGCTGGTTCAGAATTAACAACTGATAATTAACAGTGATACATTTTCGTTTTTAAATCATCCCGGCATTTTGTCGGGATTTTTTTTGCCTGGATTCTCGATTCTCGATTCTTGATTCTCGCAGCTAGTGGCTCGTAACTCATAGCTCGTGGCTCGTGGCTCTTAGCTATTTCAACGGTGAATCCGGTTCGTTTTTGAAAACGGCATAAAGAATCTGATCAACCACCCAGGCCCATAGTTTAGCCACAAGAACAATCACTTTTCCATCCCAGAACGAAACGATCATTTTTCGCCGGCGGTTTTTAATGGCACGATACATAATAGATGCGCAACGTTCGGCCGACATCATTTTATTTTCGTTGCGTGGTGTTTTTCCCTGCTGACTTCCATCGGCAACCAGCGCGGTTTCGCGAATTTCAGAAGCTGTAAAACCGGGAGCTACTACTAAAACATGCAATCCGGCACGCAAATATTCAACCCGAAGTGTATCTAAAAATCCACGTACTGCAAATTTTGATGATGAATAGCCGGTACGTCCGGGCAAACCAATGTATCCACCTGTTGAGATCACGCCAACAACAGAACCTTTTTGCTCCAACAAATACGGAAGTGCATATTTGGTGCAATAAACGGTGCCCCAGTAGTTCACATCCATAACTTTTCGTAATACTTCGGTTTCAACGTCTTCGAGTACCGCCCGCATCGAAATTCCCGCATTATTAATAAGAATATTGATTTTTCCGAATCGCTCGATCGCTTTATCGATCAAATGCTTGCAATCCTCTTCATTCGAGACATCGGTTTTTACCGGCAAAACTTCAACATTGGAAAGTTTTTCTTTCAACGCCTCTAAACGCTCAATTCTGCGCGCAGCCAATACCAGGTTGAAACCCTTTGCTGCATATTTTTCGGCTAGTGCTTTTCCTATTCCCGACGAAGCTCCGGTAATTACAACTACTTTGTCTGTCATTTAATAATTCAATTGATAATGCTGTCTGGTTTCCCAGTTAATTTGCGCCGGCAAAATACGCATTTTTCTGTTTTTAAACGGTGGATTGCCTAATATTATGCAACAAAACACCGCAGAACAGGCAAAATATATCCGGATAATAAACTTACACCACTCGCTTTAAACCAATCAGTAGCCTTTGCTATTTGAATAATTTTTTAAGACCGTCTCCCAATTTATTCAACGAATTTTTCAAATCGTCTTTTGTGGCATCGGTAACGGCCTTTTGCGTGGCACTTAAATCAAGATTTACTTTTGCATCGCCAACCGGTCCATTCAGCACAACTCCGGCCGGTAACATCTTAATTTTTTCATTTCCCGGCAGCACAGCAAGAATTTTCTGAATATCGGGGCCAAACATTTCGCGTTCAACGTTAAAATCCAATCGCATATCGAGCAAACTCTCCGCATTTAAACTTCCGCTAATGGTTGTTTCCTGCCCAATCACTTTAGTGGTAAACGGACGCAACAACAGGCTTCCGTCTTCAACGGTTAAATTTGCTGTAAAATCGCCGATGGTTACATTCCGAAGTTTTTCCTTTTTCAGAATCCCACTCAGCTGGTTAAACAATGGCGAATCATTAATTTCAACATTATTGGTGCTGAATGATCCTTTTCCGTTGGTTGTGGCAGTAATCAGCTTAAGCTGCGGGCTCAATCTTCCTTTCATTCCCAAACTTGTGCTGAGTTTCCCGGTACTGTTTCCAGCGCCCGGAATCAGTTTCCGGAACCCTGCAACCGTATGATACATAGTAGGAATATCAAAGCCGGCAATATCAAAACCAAAGTCAAACAAAGGCTGGTTTTGAGCGGTATTTTCGTATGATCCGTTCATGGTCATTTTTCCATCCAGCATATTCATGTCCAGTCCGTCGAGGATCAGTTTTTTATCCACTACCCTCACTTCACCTTTTATGTCTGTAATCGGAATGCGGTTAAAAACAGCGCGGTTTATAGTTGAACGGAAGGTGATATCGATATTTTCAGGCACATTAAAAGCCAGTGTTTCCAGTTCTGTTTCCGCATTTTGCTCAGTCTCTTCTTCCATTACCTGTAAACGAAGCAATTCGTTTAAGTTTACGTAGTTCGAATTCAGCTGAAGATTCCCTTTCAGCACGCCGTCTTTCATCACATAATTCAGGTAATTACTCACTTTTCCCGACAAACGAAAATCGCTTTCACCAACTTTAAGGATGAAACTTCCGAGGTTAATATTCTGCGGCGAAAAATCCATTTGCCCTGATGGAATTACCACCTGTTGTGTGAGATCGGGCGAATCGTAAACAAAGTTGCTAAACAGCACGACTCCATCCGATTTTATTTTGTCGTAAGCCTCGGCTTCAACGTCGGAGTAACGACCGTTGGCAAACAGATTAGCATCAATAATTCCTGAAATATTTACGCTGTCCATTGGCAGCGCGTCTTTTAAATGATCGAGATTTAACTTGCCAACAAATGCTCCATCGAATAATGGATCACTCACCGGATTCGAGATTTTCAATGTCAGGTCAATCGGGTTATTACGAATTTCAGCATGTGCTTTGTTGATGTCTATTTTTAGCAGATCAAGATCGCCCTGTGGTTTTCCGATCAGCATTTCGGCTCTGATATTTTTGATTTCCTCGGGCATGTCGGCATACTTAAAGTTGCCATTGTCGACTTTAACCTGCAGGTCGATTTTCGGATAATCCTCATCAATGTAATAGCCCGAAACGCCCCCTGAAATCGTTGCCGATCCGGTGGTTGTAATGTCTTTTAAATATTCCTCGTAATCTTTGGGAACGAGTGCCAAAAAGTTCTCAAAATCCGAAGCTTTTGTTTTTAGAAGAAGATTCAGAAAAGTAGTATCGTTGGGCACACTAACATCGCCACTCAATTCAAGTGGCAAACGGTTTATCAGCAACTCGCTTTCGGCAATCGTAAACAGCATCGATTCAAAATCAACGTCAAGCAAGGTTTTCAAATCCAGCGAAGTATTCGACACATAGTTAATCCCTTCCATTGAATAGGTAAGATTGCTAACCACTCCCCCAATATTCAGTTGTGTAGTATTGCCAAACATTTCGCCCGAAATATCCAGATTGATGTCTTCCAAATCGGCACGCATTTTTGCCAATTTATCGTTATAAATCAGTCGCGCACCATTCACCTCAATATTTTCCAGCGCCAATTGAAACTCTTCAGCATCAGCCCCGGTTGCACTTTCTTTTTCTGCCGATCCGGAAGCCGGAGCAACATCCCAGTTTACATTTCCTGATTCTGCAACAACCAAATTCAGTGAGGGTTTTTCAAGAATGATTTCCTCAATACTGCGATCGGAACTAAAAAGCGATGACAAATTCATTGTTGCAGCAAAACGCGGGATATTTAGCAATGTATCCTGTGCAAACTCCCCTTTACCTTTTATCATCACATCCTGCAGATCGACTGTAACTTTTGGGAAATTCTTAAACAACGACAGTTTCAGATCGACAAATTCAACCTCTGCATTTAATTGTTTATTGAGTGTGGTTTTTGCCGTATTTAAAATGCTCTGT
Organism: Draconibacterium mangrovi; assembly: GCF_010586825.1. Classification (GTDB taxonomy): domain Bacteria; phylum Bacteroidota; class Bacteroidia; order Bacteroidales; family Prolixibacteraceae; genus Draconibacterium; species Draconibacterium mangrovi. Next base: position 87,289 of record NZ_JAAAGB010000013.1, read on the forward strand.
TTGAAGAACACCGGAATTGCCAAAACTGCTCCAATCAGCACCACAATTACGATGAGTATAATTACAATAATTCGTTTCATATTTTTCTGTTTTCTGATTCAAAAATACATCATTAGAACGTTTAAGAACGTTAGAAGTTGTTAAAAAGTTGGAAGATTGAAAACGACAGACCGAAGCTGAAAATTATAGCTCGCCAAGTACCATTCGTCGCAGCAATTGCAGCGCAGTTTGTCCGGAGCGTACAATATTCCGGTCGCGCTGATCGCCAACAAAGGTGTATTTTTTCACCAATGTCTTCTCAGGCCCCGAAACAGCGATCCAAACTGTTCCAACCGGTTTTTCTTCTGTACCTCCTGTTGGGCCGGCTATCCCGGTGGTTGCCACAGCATAATCAGCATTCATCACACGTTTTACGCCTTCCACCATTTCGCGTGCAACCTGCTCGCTAACGGCACCGTATTTTTCCAGATTTTCGCGACTAACGCCAAGTAACTGTTCTTTCATTTCGTTGGAATACGAGGTAATGGAGCCGTTGTAGTAAGCCGAACTTCCGGCAACGGATGTGATCAGGTGCGAAATATAACCGCCCGTACAACTTTCGGCAACAGCCAGTTTTTTATTTTGCTGCACCAATTCACGGCCAATTACCTCCGCCATCGTTTCAAGATCGTAGCCGTAAATGGCCTCCGGAATAATTAGTCTCAGCTTATCTATTTCACACTCCACATCGCTTTTCAACACTTCAACATCGTCTCCAATTGCAGAAAGCCGCAATCGCACCGCCATTGGATTGGGTAAATAAGCCAGTTTAATATGCGTTGGCAAAGCATCTTCCCAATCAGCAATTCGTTCAGCCAGCATCGATTCAGGAACACCCTGTGTCAATACCGTTTTATGAAAAATTGCTTTGGTTCGTCCGGTTTCGCGTAAACGAGGTAACAATTCAAATTCTACCAGGTATTTCATTTCAAAAGGTACGCCCGGCATCGACACAAAAATGGTATCGTTTTTCTCGAACCACATGCCCGGAGCTGTTCCCATTTTATTGGGTAGAATCTTACACGATTCGGGCAACATTGCCTGGTCGCGATTCATCTTGTTCATATCAATTCCACGGAATTTGAATCGCTCGTAAATTGTTTTTAAAGTGGGTTCGTGAAAAACAAGTTTGGTGTTGAAATACTCGCAAAGCGTGTGTTTAGTAATATCGTCTTTGGTGGGGCCAAGTCCACCGGTAATTACCACCAGGTCGGCATGTTCTTCTGCATTTTTTATGGCACGCACAATATGATCGTGATCATCGTGAACCGAAGTGATCTGGTAAATTTCGATACCGTTCAGGTTAAACTGCTCGCCCATCCAGGCCGAGTTGGTATCAACAATCTGCCCGATCAGTATTTCATCGCCTATGGTAATTATTTCTGCTTTCATTCCTTTAATTTAATTGCACATGTTTTAGGATTAGCAAATTTAACATTATAAAAGGCAAAAGGACAAAGTAGAAAGGCAAAAGTAAAAAAAGCCACTAGCTCCGAGTTTCGAGCCGCGAGTTCTCATTTAAGCTTTATCGCATTAAAACATTCAGGATTGATTTAGAGGTTCACAACCTTTTCCGCCACTTTCTGAAAATGCATAATGTCAACCATTGTTCCGGCTATACCGACTTCAACTTTTTCCAGCAATTGAAAATGGTTTAGACAAGTTTTGCAAGCCACCAGTTTTACTCCTTTTTCCGCGAGCTGTTTTAAAGGTTCAAGAGCTACGGAACCGGAGCAGATAAGTTTCACCCCTTCATTGTAAAAGGTAATCACTTTGGGAACTTCTTCTTCTTCGCAAAGTAATGTCAGGTAGTTTTTTACCAGTAGTTGCCCAAGTTCTTCATTGCCTGATCCCATTCCGTTATGTGTGATTTGAATGAGCGTATTTTTGAAAGAATTCATTGTGTTTTGTTTTGTTAGCACTAAAGTAAGTGAAAAACTACTTGGATGAAGTAAATTGGTTTTATTGCAAACTGCGGCCGGGACCTTTTCTTCTTTGTGCAACCTTGTGCCGACTTTGAGCAACTTTGTGGTATCGTTTTCAAATGCTTTAATGCTGCAATACTTTAATTGGTTGACCACTATATTTCTGAGAAAACTTGTAACCTGCAACTTGAATCTTGTAACTAATCCTTGCGATTTTGCGCCTTTGCGAGAGTTTTCTTCCTACTTCTCAAACGACTTTAAAAAGGCCAAACGCTGCAATAAAGTTGGGTGCGAATAATGAAAGAACACAAAGGTTTTGTGTGGTGTTAAATTACTCAGGTTATTGATCGACAGCTTTTTTAATGCCGAAGCCAACGCTTCCGGTTTATAATTTTCAGCTGCAAAACGGTCAGCCTGGTATTCGTTTTTTCGTGAAAGGATATTCATAAAAATGCCGGTGAAAAACGAAATGGGCGTATACAACACACCAAAAGCTACCATCCCGATATGAAAATTAGGTTCTTCAACACCCAGTGCAGCACTTAAAACCGGGCTGTCGATCAGCAAACCAAAAACAAACAAAACAATGGCCGTTTGTACCAAACCAATCAATAGTCCCTGCACCACGTGTTTCTTTTTATTGTGGCCAATTTCGTGAGCTAAAACAGCTACCAGTTCTTCGGTATTCAAGTCGTTTATCAAAGTATCGTAAAGTACGATTCGCTTTTTTGCGCCCAAACCGGTAAAATAAGCATTGGCTTTTGTCGATCGTTTCGATCCGTCGATGACAAAAATGTTATCCAGTTTAAAGCCTACCTTTTGTGCAAAAGCACTGATGGCATCGCGTAATTCGCCTTCTTCAAGCGGCGTTTGTTTATTAAACAACGGCACAATCAGGTTGGAATAAAACATTGCCATAAAAATGGAAAATGCCGAAACTACAAGCCAGGCATAAATCCAGAACATGCTACCGGTTAGCTGATAGATAAAAATAACCAGCGCCAGTAACCCTCCACCGATAAGTGCACTTACCAGCCAGCCTTTTATTTTATCAAAAACAAATATTTTGGGTGTGGTTTTATTAAAACCGTATTTCTCCTCGATTTTAAAGGTGTCGTAAATTTCAAACGGGATATTTATGATATCGGATGCGAACATGATGATTCCGAAAAAAATTAGCGCTGCCAAAATCGCATTTTCGGTAAAATTCCATGCCCAGCCATCAACCAGTGCAAAACCGTAAAACAAAAACATAGCTAAAGTAAGTACCATACTAAAGCTGCTGGTTAAAATCCCGAAACGATGATTTTCGCGCTGATAGGCCTGCTGTTTTTTGTATTTCTCTTCATCGTAAATTCCCTTTACCTCCTCGGGAATGGTATCGCTCATGGTTGTCGTATTCAGGTATGACAGGTATTTCTCGAAGATAAAATCAACAACAAGAATTCCGATAATGATCCAGAAAAGTAGTTCGTGCATAGCTGCTTTGTTTCAATTTGTGAGGCACAAATATAACAGAACATTAAGGTTTTCCGTGTATCACAGTTACATTCATGATTACCAGAAATCATCAACAGGAATGAAAGTGAAACAATATTCGACGAACTCTCCCTCACTCCCTCTCTTCGCGAAGAGAGGGACGATTGTGTCGAAGGCACAACCAGGGTGAGTCAATAAACTTTGAAACATATTTTGTGATTAATTCTCACTCGATTTTCAGAAAAAAAGCCAGGGGCGCAGAATAATCCCCCAGGGGCACGTAATAATCCCCTGTCTTGACAAACCTCGCCCCCTGGGGCACACGATGATCCCCTTGGGGCACATAACGATCCCCCGTTTTCGCAAGTCCATCCCCTTGGGGCACAAAGCATGCCCCTGTTTTCACGAAACAATCCCCCGGGGGCACGAAACGCGCCCCTGTTTTCGAAAGCCGCGCCCCTTGGGGCACATCATGATCCCCTTGGGGCACAA
>NZ_JAAAGB010000014.1 GCF_010586825.1 Draconibacterium mangrovi
GGTTTGATGGCTATGACCGAAGGCGGTACCTGTTCAGATGGCGTAGTTGTATTTGATCCACCACTAGCAAGTTTGGTAATGCCATTAGAATGTGTTACCAGCGACCAGGTAGTGAATGTAACTGCAATAGCAGAAGACCACTGTAACAAGATTGAAACACCTTGTTCATTTACAGTTTACGCTTATCCTGATGATTTGACCCTTGATGATTGTCCGGGCGATCCGATGCTTGATGGTTGTAGTCCACAGTCAGAAATTACTTCTGCATGGAACGACTGGATGGCAGGTTTGATGGCCATGACCGAAGGTGGCACCTGTTCAGACGGCGTAGTTGTATTTGATCCACCACTTGCAAGTTTGGTAATGCCATTAGAATGTGTTACCAGTGAGCAGGTAGTGAATGTAACTGCGATAGCAGAAGACCACTGTAACAAGATTGAAACACCTTGTTCATTTACAGTGGCTCCATATACCAATCCTGTTGATGCATATTGTGAACCAGGTCCTGTTTTGGGAGACTGTCTGTCAGAGGCAGAATATGATATTGCATTCCAGAATTGGAAAGACGGCTTTGGATATACTGGAGGCTGCGAACCGGTTACTACGAATCAGGCAGAACTAGATGCTCTGGATTGGAGGAACTTTGGAAGCTCTGAAACCGGATACTACGTTTCATTCACATTTACAGCTGAAGATCATTGTACATCCGATCAGGCAACTTGCGACTTCTATATTCCACCTTGCGATGTATGCGAAACCGCTTATGGTTATCTTGCAGGTGCCAGTTCATCATTCTTGAGTGAATGCGGAGATGGCGGTTCTTGGAGTAACTGGGGTTGGTCGATACATATAACCGAAGAAGGAGAATACAGAATTCCAATGTATGCAGCTACACCTGTATGCCATCCGGGATCTGAATGGGATAGTCATGTAGTAGATACTGCTGTTGTTACATACAGTGGCGGTTATATTACAGTCGATTTCCTTGAAATGTATGCGAATTACTCACTTGATGCAAATCATATTTGGGTAGGAACAACTACGTTCCCGGAAAAAAACGCTCCGGGGCAATGGCCATACGTTGAGGGTGATAATATTCCATTCTCAGGTGGTTATATAGTTGTTCATGGTGTTTATTGCGGACCACCACTTCCAACGGTTATAACAATTAAGGAAGCTCAAATAACAGAACCTGTTTTGCAGGAAAGCGAGTTGAAAGTTTACCCGAATCCATTTACAGAAAAAGTAACGTTTGAGTTTGTTTCGGGCAGAGACGCTTATGGTGTACTTGATATCTACAATATAACCGGTCAGAAAGTAGCCAGAATACTTGATCGTCCGGTTGAGGCTGGAGTTATGAATCGGATAGAATACGAACCGGAGCATGGTGTTACCGGAATGTATCTCTATCGTTTAGATTTGGATGGAAAACTCCAAATAGGTAGAATTATCTACAAAGAATGATTCTGACCCTTATTTTTTATCATGTATAATACCAAAGTCGCCCAGACTTTGGGCTGAGGATTCGTCCTTAGTGGGATTCTTTAAAGAGGCTGACTTCGTGAAGTCAGCCTCTTTCCTTTTTCTGAAAGTCCTCCGGGTAATTCCAGTAAAGTATTTTCAAGATATATAAACTCACCCTGATTATGTCTGCGACACAATCGTCCCTCTCTTTTCTAAAAGAGAGGGAATGAGGGAGAGTTAAATTTCATATCAGTTGCTTTCATTCCTGTTGGTGATTCCCGGGAATCATGATTGTTTTATTCATGACGTTAACGCCAATTTTGTAATGAATTGTCGGTTGGAAAGACAAATTTTGAAATAACCCAACTTATCACGAACTTCGCATTGCGCTGGTTAACTTATATATGTTTTACCATGAAACGATTGTGCTGTCTTCTGATCTTTGAACTTGCGCTGCTGTCATTTGCTTTCCCCCGCGAACTTACTTTTTCCAATTATTCAATCAACGAGGGGCTGTCGCAAAGTGTTGTAAACTGTTTGTTTCAGGATTCTCTGGGATTTATTTGGGTGGGTACGCAAAACGGACTGAACCGTTTTGATGGCGAAAATTTCAGGGTTTATCGATATCTGCCAAACGATTCTCTTTCCATTTCCAATAACTGGATTTACGCCATTTCGGAAGACCGGCAGGGAAATTTGTGGGTTGGAACTAAAGGAGGACTAAATAAATACCTGCGCGAAAAAGATAGCTTTGAACGAATAAATTATCAAACGGGCTACGATCCCGAGGTGAGCACTCACAGTTATAATAACCTGCTTTTAAGCAACGGGCAAATACTTGTTCACACGCCACCGGTGCTTTCTGTTTCTGACACGGAAGCGAAACATTTTAAACACTTTCAAAGCAAGATTCCTTTCGATCCTGCCATAAAAGATGTACAACTTCCGGTGTTGGAAGATCGCGATGGCACACTCTGGACAGGATGCACAGAAGGTATTGCGGTCTTTTCAATTCAGGAAGAAGAATTTTCGTGCCATCCTTTTTTGTACAGCAATGGCGATACTTTGGAGCAGGCAAATGTTACCGGGTTATTTCTGGATTCGAATTCCCGGATATGGGCCGGAACAACAGAAGGATTGTTTCTTTTTAATCGTGAAAAAAAAGTATTTGAAGAGCAGGTTTTTGCACTTACATCGGGTGGGGATTTTTCGTTTAGCAACTGCATTCGGAGCATCGTGGAAACCCAATCGGGGCAACTGGTTGTGGGAACCGAAGGCAACGGAATTTTTATTCTTACAGATGAATCCGGGCGGTATTCCATTGAAAATCTGACTTCGGAAAACAGCGGACTGGCGCATAATATTGTTCAGAGTTTATTAATCGATAAATCGGAAAACCTGTGGGTGGGCACGCTGGCAGGTATCAGCAAAACCGATTTAAAAATGAATAAGTTCCGGCTTTACCGACGCAGCAATTCGCCGGCATCAATCGATTTGCTGGGAAATGTGATTGCCGGAATGCTAAAAAACGATGATGGGAAATTGTGGATCGGTAGCTGGGGGCAGGGGCTAAATATTGTTGATCCGGAAAGTAATGAAGTAGAACATTTTTCATCGCAGGAGACAGGCAAGCATTACCTCCCCAACGATTTTGTACATGTGGTTTTTAAAGATCATGAGCGCAATATTTGGTTAGGAACACGTGATGGTATTTTTATTTGGAATCAACAGAAAAGGTTGTTTGAAGATTGGCGGTTATTTTTTAATCGCCCCGATTGGCCGGCGTTGGAAAACACACGTATTTATCACATCATTCAGGATAAAAACGATCGTAATTGGGTTGGTACCTCTGTAGGAGTTTATCTTGTCGACAGAAAATCAGCAGAAGTTGTACGGTTTGATCAGCAGGCAGAGGCATCGAGGAAAATTAGTTCGAACCTGGTTTATACCTTGCTGGAAGATTCTGACGGAATGATTTGGATGGCCACAATCGGTGGGGTGGATGTGTATAATGCGGCAACAGATAAACTGATTCATTACAACAAAGCGGAAGGAGAACTGAGTAGCGATTTTGTAATTTCCTTGTGCGAAGACTGCCGCCGAAGGATTTGGATAGGGACCAATGCGGCGCTTAATATTTTTGATAAAAACACAAAGCAGTTTAGCTACCTGGATGAGAAAGATGGCTTGCCCAGTAATTACATATACGAGATAGTTGAAGACAAGAATCAGGATTTGTGGTTTGCCACCGGCAAAGGTTTGTGCAGATACGATTTGAATAAAAATAAAATTCAGGTTTTCACACCCGAAGATGGTTTGCAAAGCTCCGAATTTAACCTGCGTGCCGCTTTTTGTGCCGACGATGGCGAACTGCTGTTTGGAGGGATGAATGGTTTTAACACGTTTTACCCCGATTCGTTGAAAGGCAATCCTTATGTACCCAATATTGTGCTTACTGCTTTTTCTGCCACCAGCAATAATCAGCAGCACGAAGTTAATATTGCAACTGAATCGAAGGTAGTATTAAAACACGACGTCCAATCGTTTACCATTGAATTTGCCGCTCTTGAGTTTACCAACGCGAACAAAAACAGTTACGCTTACAAAATGGAAGGCATTTCAAACGACTGGAATGAGATTGAAAACCGGAAGTTTGTTCCATTTTTTGCTTTGCCGGCCGGAGAGTATACTTTTTCGGTTAAAGGATCAAATAACGATGGTGTGTGGAATGAGGAAGGAGTGAACTTGCAAATTGTGGTACTACCTCCGTGGTGGCGAAGTAAAACGGCTTACCTGGCTCATTTTATATTGATTGTTTTGGGTATTTGGACATTTATTAAACTGCGTGAACGACGTCTGAAACTGGAGAAAGTAAAGTTGGAGAAAAAGGTGTTGGAACGTACAATTCAGATTAAAGAGCAGAACGAAGTAATTACGGCCAAAAACAAAGAATTGAACGAGTTAAACCGTACAAAAGACAAGTTCTTCTCCATAATCGGGCACGATCTTCGTAATCATTTTAACATCATCATTGGCTTTTCCGAAAGTCTGCTGATGAGTTTCAAGAACATGGATGAAGCCGATCAGGAGCGCCATATTTCAAACATCTACAAATCGTCGATACAGGCTAACGACTTGTTGGGTAATTTGTTAACCTGGGCGAGGTTGCAACGAAATGCCATTTCGTTTCATCCCGAACCCATAAATGTTACCGAAAAAATCAGGGAATTACTACGTTTTCATGATGAGGCAGCGTTGAAAAAGAATATACTGATTGAAGTGTATGCAAAAGAAGAACTTGTGGCCAGTGCCGATGTGAATATGTTCTCAACTCTTATGCGTAACCTGATTGCCAATTCAGTAAAGTTTACGCATAGCGATGGCGAAATAGCTGTTTCCGTATCAAAACAGAATGGGTGGTGCGAAGTAAAAATCAAGGACAACGGAATAGGAATAGCACAAGAAAAACAGAAAAGTATATTCAGCATTGAAAGTACCGAAGTTACCCGCGGAACAAACGGCGAGAAAGGCACCGGACTGGGGCTGGTGCTATGTAAAGAATTTGTTGAGAGACATGGCGGAAAAATTAGTGTTGAAAGCGAAGTTGGAAAAGGAAGCAAATTTATGTTTACTTTGCCTCTGTATGATTCGGAAGTTTAACAAAATAGCAATTTTATTCGTGTTTCTAATTGCAATGGCAGCTTGTAAAACAGCTCCGGAGAAACCGGAAAAAGCGGGACAAAAAATTCTTGAAAATATACAATGGCAGGATCGGCCGGATGTGCGTCAGGTTTTGGTGGTTTTTAATTCAGCTCCCGATGATTATCATGCAAATTTACTGGCATACGAAAAAGCAAAGCAGGGCTGGCAACCGGTTTTTGAAGTGATGGCGGCGGGTATTGGCGAAAATGGTTTTGCTCCGATTACCAAAAAAGTTGAAGGCGATGGAAAATCACCAACAGGTATTTTTGCACTCGGGCAATTGTTTACTTACCTGGATAGTGCCGACACAAAAATGCCGTATCAGAAAACTACTGCGGAGGATAAATGGATCGACGACCCGGAGTCGGAAAATTACAATCGGTATGTGCGGGGCGAAACCGATGCACAATCCTATGAAAACCTGCTGCTAAAAAACGATACCTACAAATATTGTATGGTAATTGAATACAACACAAATCCGGTAGAAAAAGGCAAAGGAAGTGCCATCTTTTTTCATTTGAATAAAACCGGTAACGAGTCAACGGCAGGATGTGTGGCAATAAGCGAAGAGAATATGCTAAGGGTGCTAAAATGGCTCGATCCCAAAAGCAATCCACACATTATTATGGGAAATAAGGATGAATTGCTTTCAGGACTAAACCGTTAATCCACTTTCGGTTAAAAGATATTATATAATCCTTCGCCGTCTTTTTCAAACTGCGCAATGCTAATGTCGGTCATCGGGTGCTTTATCAGTTGAAAAAGCAACTCGGGGCTTATTGTTGCCGACTGCGCTCCGACCATACTCACCCGGTGAATCTGGTCGACCGTTTTAAAACTGGCCGCCAGCACTTTGGTGTCCAGACTAAATTCTTTGGTGTTTTTAACAATGTCGCCAACTACCTCAATTCCGTGCGACGAAATATTGTCTAAGCGGCTAACATAAGGCGCTACAAAATCGGCTCCGGCACGCGATGCCACCAATGCCTGTTGTTGCGTAAAAATAGCCGTTGCCGTTACATTTATACCTGCATCTTTTAGTATGCGCATGGCTTTGTAACCTTCTATCGATACCGGAATTTTAGCGTAAAAATTATCACCCAGGTTAAAATAACTTTTGTAGGTTTTTGCCTCTTTAACCATTTCTTCGGCCTTGTTGCTCATCACCTGAACGTGAATACTTCCTTTGCCAACAATATCAATGATGTTTTGAATGGCTTCTGAAAGTTTTAACCCTGATTGTTTTAAAATGGTAGGATTTGTGGTTACCCCTGTTAACGGGAAAAAATCGTATAGATCTTTTAATGCCTGAATGTCTGCGGTGTCTGCCAAATAAATCATCTTTATTTTATTTTTTTGTTGAAAATATAATACAGGCGATCAGTTCTGCTTTAGTAAGTACTGCAAAGATAAGCATGATTTTTCGAAGGTGTTTTTTTTCCGGCTCTTCAGCATATTTGTTAACATGAAATGAGCACAAGAAGGAAATCTATGCCATTAAAAATGATTTATCAACAGTGCTAATTCTCTGTCAGAAGACGGGTTTTCTGGAAAATTTAAAATATTAGGCAGGTTAAATTGTTTCACCGGAGAATAATCTTCCTGGTTTGTCGTTTTCAATTCCAGAATCTTTTGACTTTTTTTGTAGCATGATTAGTAGACGAATGGGAATTTTGTGTTTGCTGCTTTTTGCAGTGTCTGTTGCTCTCGGGCAAAGTAAACCAGTTAATATGTTGAAAGTGCCTGATGTGGAGAAAACCATAAATGTAGAGGGTTTTCGGGCTTCGTTAGACAGCTTTCCCGTATCGGCACAAAAAGGTTACCTGGAGCAGTTTATTGTTCCCGGGAATGATGGATATATTATCAGTCGTTTTGGGCCGCGATCGGGGCGCATGCACTATGGCACCGATATAAAAATGTTTAAAGGCGATACCGTGGTGGCAACACAAAGCGGAGTTATTGCCCGTTCGAACTGGGGGTATGGTTTTGGAAACCTGGTTGTTGTTCAGCATAGGAATAATATTCAAACATACTATGCTCATCTTTCAAAGTTTCTGAAACGAAAAGGCGATAAGGTGGAAAAGGGAGAACCAATAGGTTTAGCCGGAAGTACAGGGCGTGCGCGGGGGGCACATTTACATTTCGAAATGCGCGAAAACGAAAAGCCTTTTGATCCCGAACTTGTTTTTGATTTTAAAGAAGAAAAGATACGCGATGATGCCTTGGATACGGAGAGTTTAATGGCGCTGCACAAAAAGCTAAAACCAAAAGGTTACTCAACAAATGTTGCTGTGCCCGAATATTACAAGGTGCGCTCGGGTGATTCGCTTTGGGTGATCTCGCGAAAGTTTAAAACCTCGATCAATGAGTTGTGCCGCCTGAACAATATTTCGGAAAACTCCGTATTGCGAATTGGGCAACCGCTGCGAATGTACTAAGCGATTGCTGCCATTCGTACTATTTGCGGGAACTTACCAATAAAACTAAAACAAAAAATGATTGAAAATATAGATCTGCCACAAGCAATAAATGCTGCCGGCGTGCCTGCAACTTTTGCCAACGAACGTTACGGCGATCATGAACGAAATACTTTTGACATTTGGTTGGCCGATTCTGACAAACCGACTCCTCTTGTTATGTACATACACGGTGGTGGTTTTATTGGTGGCGACAAAAGCCGCTATTACGACTCGGAAGATTGGGTGCGTTTGCTTGATGCCGGTATTTCCATTGCCAGCATTAATTACCGTTTTATGAGCGAGCCGCCGTACGGAATCCTCGGTAGTATGAATGACTCAAAACGTTGCCTGCAATATATTCGGGGCAACGCCGAAAAATATAATATCGATAAAAACCGCATTGCCTGCAGTGGCGGTTCGGCCGGAGCCGGAACTACGTTGTGGCTGGCTTTTTCGGATGATATGGCTGACGCAGAAAATGACGATCCGGTGTTGCGGGAATCAACAACTATTTCGTGCGCTGCAGCTTTCTCAACGCAATCTACTTACGACATTTTACGCTGGCCCGAGTTGATTGGTATTCCACCGTATCAAAATTCTGAAGACTTGTTGACCATCGCCCGTGTTTTTGGCTTGAAATCGGCTGAGGGAATCGACTTGTTTGTACAAAATGAAATTCGATCAGAACTCGATTTTCTTGCCAAGATGACGAAAGATGCAGTGCCGTTTTTTGTGTTCAATCATTACGAAGCAGGCATCCCAACCAACGAAGATGAATTACATCATCATCCGTTGCATGCTAAAGCGCTAAAAGACCGTGCTGAAGAAGTAGGGGCGGAGGCAATTGTTTATGCTCCGGCCATCGGAATTGCAGATCCTTCGGGTAAAGATGTGGTTGAATTTTTTATCGAAAAATTATTGTAGAAAAGGCTGTTCATGGTTGTACACAAACAGCCTCATTTTTTATTCCGTAAGTTTTTCCATTGTTGTTTTAATATCGCCCGGGGTACTCATAATTTTCATAAAAGTACCCATGGTAAGCTCTGGCCAATGCAATGCAATCCGGTATTTTCCCGGGAGTATGCTTGCCGTATTTCCCTGAAGAATGATTTCGTATGGCATTGCTGCCACATGATCGTCGCCAATTATTGGTAAAAAATGGGCTTCTCCATCTTCTGCATTTTTTAATGCAACACCCCAAATGGCCACGTTCTTGTCGGTATAAACCAGCTCGTATACTTTTTCTGTTTCGCCAGTGCCGGCTTCCAGGTTTTGCTGAATGGTTTTTAAACCTTCGTCAAACGAATCGAATGTTTTCAGCTCTTCGGCATCAGTAAAATAGGGCATCATTACCTTGTAGTGGTATTTTTGCAACTTATTTTTTTCCAATGTACCGCCAAAAGGTTCTTTTAGTGTGCCAATTTTTTGCATGGCTTCAATTGCCTGGTTCGATATCGAACGCAATTCATTTTCCTTTTTATCAACGCCATCAACAAAGTAGGCGTAAAATGAATACATCGGATTTACTATGCTAATGTTGAGCGTTTCTCCTTCTTTTTTCAATCCAATTTTTAGTGCCGATGCCAATGCGCCGCGGTCGCTGAAGTTCAGCGCAATTTCTTCGAGCTTGGGGTGAGTATAACAAACAACGGCTAAATTCTCGGATTGAGCAGGGTGATAATCGCCAATTACTTTGAAGCCCGATTCAGTTAACGCTGATTTAATTTTGGCAATTCCTTCAGCTACTGATTCCTCCGATTTGCTGATGAGAAAATAGGGCGATTCTTCTTGTGCATAAATCGCGGATAAGGAAAAAAGGTAAATAACGGTTAATAGAAAGATACGTCTCATTTTATTACTGATTTAGTTTTTTGCCAAATGTACCGCTTGCGTCAGAATGGTTTTTAAGCCTGAATGTGATACTTATCATAGTAAAACGTTAATAAATATGCAAAAAGACTGAATAAATATGCATATCAAGAAGAAAGCTTTTCTAATGATTTAAAAATTATTCATATTTGCACCACTAAATTTTTGAAAAGGAAAAAAATGAAAGTTTTAAAATTCGGAGGAACATCGGTTGGCTCGCCTGAGAATATGAGGGCTGTTATGGATTTGGTAACCGATGGAGAGCAAAAGATAGTGGTGTTATCAGCTATGTCAGGAACAACCAATTCTTTGGTAGAAATTTCAAATTATCTTAAGAAGAAGAATAAGGATACCGCACGTATTTTTATTGGTAAGCTGGAGGAGAATTATAAAAAGGTAGTTGCTGAACTTTTTACTTCCGAAGAAAACAAGAAGAAGGGATTAAAGATCATTAATGACGTTTTTCAAACCATAAAATCATTCACATCAGGCACTTTTAGCGAAGTTGGCGAAAATACAATTCTGGCGCAGGGCGAGATTATCTCAACTAACCTGGTAACCTTGCTGATGAATGAAAACGGCCATGATACAAAGTTGTTGCCGGCTCTTGATTTTATGAAAATTGATGAGGATAAAGCTGCCGACCTGAATTACATTCGCGAGCATATTAAGCCGGTAATGAAAGAGGTTGGCGAAGCGAAGTATTATATTACTCAGGGATTTATTTGCCGCGATGCCGCCGGTGAAATTAACAACCTGCAACGCGGAGGTAGTGATTACACTGCATCGTTGGTTGGTGCTGCTGTTGATGCCGATGAAATTCAGATTTGGACGGATATCGACGGTTTTCATAACAACGATCCTCGTTTTGTAGAGAATACCAAAAAAATCGATCAGTTGTCGTTTAACGAAGCGGCTGAGCTGGCCTTTTTCGGAGCAAAAATTCTGCATCCGCAAACGGTTTTGCCGGCGCGTGTTCAGAACATTCCGGTTCGCCTGAAAAATACAATGAATCCTACTGATAACGGCACACTTATTACCGCAGAATCGAATGGACGTGGAATTAAAGCTGTTGCTGCAAAAGACGGAATTACCGCAATAAAGATTCGCTCGGGAAGGATGTTAAATGCCTATGGTTTCCTTTCGAAGATCTTTAAAGTATTTGCCGATTTCCGCACGCCTATCGACATGATATCAACTTCGGAGGTGGCTGTTTCTTTAACAATTGATGATACCCGGAACCTTGAATCAATAAAAGAGGAACTGGATAATTATGGTACGGTTGTGCTCGATCAGGACATGACTATCGTTTGTATTGTTGGCGATATCATCCAGGAAGAACAAGGTTTTGCGCCGAAGGTATTTAAGGCACTTGATGGTATTCCTATTCGTATGATATCGTACGGTGGTAGTAATCACAATATTTCTATTCTGATACCAACTCAAAATAAAAAGGAAACGCTACAAGCTTTAAGCGATAATTTATTGAATGGTGAATAGCGGAAGAAATTCCGGATAGCAACGAATCCCGAATAAGACTCAAGCCGGCTTTAAGGGCCGGTTAAAACTCAGGAAACTGTAGTTTTAAATTTTGGGGATTGTTCGGGATTTGTTTTTTATAGCCGGCGGTGGAAGTAAGCTGGTAAACTTCCGAGGCCTCAAAACGCGATGCAATAGTTATTTCGAACCGATCGGTGAGTGGTTGCATCGTTGCCAAAGCTTTTTTGTGGGTGTTATTGTCTTTCGATATGTGGCTCAGAAAAACGCATCTCAATTCGCCGTTGGTGTGTTTATCCAGCAGTTCAAAAGCCTGGTCGTTGGAGAGGTGCCCGACTTTTGAGGCAACTCTTTCTTTCAGAAACTGCGGATAGCGGCCTTCCCATAGCATTTTCTCGTCGTAGTTCGATTCCAGAAACAAAGCATTACATTTTGCTACATGCTCTTTTACATTGTCGCACGCCTCGCCAATGTCGGTAAAAACGCCAATATTAATGTCCTTGTAGCTAATTCTGAATGAACAGGGGTCAGCAGCATCGTGGAATTTTTGCACCGGGTGCACCGTAAAATCGTCGACAATGATGGTTTCGTTGCAGGTAAAAAACCGCGGGAAATCGGGCCGAAGATTTTTATACGAACCATCGTAGGTTTTGGCAGTCATATACACCGGAATCTGAAGCCGTTTCCCCATAACCCGTGCACCGCGCATGTGGTCGCTGTGTTCGTGTGTAATAAAAAGTGCCCGTAACTTGTTTGCATCCAACCCACGTTCATCCATACGTTTCAGAATCTGCTTGGTCGAAATTCCGGCGTCGACTAAAATCGCCGAATTTTCGTTGCCAATGTAATAGCAGTTTCCGTTACTTCCTGATGCGATGGCGCAAATTTCGAGCATATTGTTTTGTTAATGGTCATCGCCCGAGTTGACGCAGGCGATGACTATGGTGATTTTTATTTTACGAGTTTTGAAATGGCACGGAATGAAGGATCGCCGGCTGAAGTGGTTAATTCAAACAAGATCGATTCGTATGAGCTCATCATAATTCCTTCGAAACGGAAACGCTCTTTTGCCAACTCAAGATTAGCCGCGGTGCGCGATGAAACACAATCCATAACTACGATCGGGTTTAAACCGGCGGCTTTCAAATCAACAGCAGTCTGCAGTACACACACGTGCGATTCAATTCCGCAAATGATGATGTTTTTCGCGTTCAGTTCTTTTAATTTTTCAGAAATTTCAGGAACATCGTAACAGCTAAAGTCTTTCTTTTCAAAGTAGCTGAATTCATCAAAAGCAGCCTGAATCTCGGGTACAGTTTCACCCAGGCCTTTTGTGTATTGCTGCGATACCAACATCGGCATTTCCAGCTCTTTCAAGCCCAGTGTTAGTGTTTCGCAATTTTTTAAAAGTGTTTCTTTCTCGTTCATTGCAGCAATCAGCCGCTCCTGAATATCGATAACCAGTCCAACCGTATTTTCTTTTGTAATTCTCATCTTCAATCTTAGGTTATAAATCTTTTCAATCTAATTCAATCCTTCTTTCACTCTCGGCCTGTAAACGCGATTTGCTTCCCAAATATCCTCCGTGGTGGCGTTTGGCATAATCTTCGTTTGAAAAACCAATTTTGTTCATCATCGATACCACCAATGCATCGCCAATTACGGTCATTACGGTGGTGGATGTTGTTGGAGAAAGTCCCAGTGGGCAAACTTCCTGTGGGTTTCCGGTATAAATAAAAGCATCGGCAGCTTTTGCCAGCACACCTTCCGGGTTACTCGAAATAACGATCAACGGAAGCCCGGCATATAAATTTTCTGCCAGTTCAATCAGCTCAATAATTTCGCGGGTTTTTCCCGAGTTTGAAATCACCAGTAAAACATCGTTTTGTTGCAGCACTCCCAGGTCGCCATGTTGCGATTCGCTGGGGTGAAGAAAAACCGCTGGTGTTCCGGTTGAGCTAAATGTGGTTGCAATATTGGCTGCAATTTGCCCGGCTTTTCCCATTCCGCTGGTAACCAGTTTTCCATTCTTTTGGTGTACCTGGCGGTATATCAATTCAATAGCATCAAGCATTCCATCTTCTACCGGAATAGCCTGAATGGCTTTTGCTTCGTGTTCAATAACTTGTCTGATCGCTTCCTTCATTGTAATCTGTTTTAAGTGCTGCAAATCTACTGAAAAAAAAGAAGTGGCTCTGTACAGCAATTCTGATTTAGCAGAATTTTACAATCAAGTGATTTTAGTTACAGAAAAAATGTGTTGTAAGTCATAAAATTTCAAAACAAAATGAAGGGTTTAACGGTTAAATAATCGTTACATTTAACATTAATTTTTAAAAACTGAAAGTCAATTAGTTAATGAACTAGTGTTTAAACCATGTTTTTGCTTCTGGTCCGGTTATAGTTGGCTTTCGACGACAAACAATTAATATATATGAAAATTCATGAATATCAAGCCCGAAATTTATTCAGGAAGTACGGGATTCCTGTGCCGGAAGGTGTTGTTTGCCATACGGTTGATGAGGTAAAACAAAATGTATCGGACAAAGACAAGCTGCGTGTAATAAAAGCGCAGGTACATGTTGGAGGACGCGGAAAGGCCGGCGGTGTAAAATTGGCGAATACAAAAGCCGAGGCCGTTGAAAAAGCCGAACAAATTCTTGGAATGGACATTAAAGGCATTACAGTTGAAAAAGTATTGGTTGCCGATGCGGTGGACATTGAAAAGGAATTTTATGTTGGTTTGATCAACGACCGGAACACCAAGTCGGTAACGCTGATGGCCAGTGCCGAAGGTGGCGTTGAAATTGAAGAAGTGGCAAAAGTTTCGCCGGAGAAAATCATTAAAATGCCTATCGATCCGTCGATGGGATTAATGCCCTGGCAGGCACGTAAAATTGCCATTCAACTGTTTGCCGATCCGAAAGAAATCAGACAGTGTGCCAATATTCTGGTAAAACTTTACCAGCTTTATGTTGAGACCGATTCATCGCTGGCTGAGATCAACCCTCTGGTTCTTACACCGGACAAACAGGTTTTGGCTATCGACGGTAAAATGAATTTTGATGACAACGCCTTGTATCGCCAGAAAGAAATTTTGAGCATGCGTGAGGCCGATAAAGATGAGCTGAAAGAGATTGAGGCCAACGCAAAAGGTCTTTCGTACATTAAACTCGATGGAAATATTGGATGTATGGTAAACGGTGCCGGATTGGCAATGGCTACCATGGATATGATTAAATTATATGGCGGCGAACCTGCCAACTTCCTTGATATTGGTGGTTCATCGAATCCACAAAAAGTGGTGGATGCCATGAATATTTTGCTGAGCGACCAGAATGTGAAATCGGTTATGATCAACATTTTTGGTGGTATTACCCGTTGCGACGATGTAGCCCGCGGTTTGGTAATCGCACTCGATCAGATAAAAACGGATGTGCCTATTGTAATTCGTTTGTCGGGAACTAACGCCAAAGAAGGTCTGGAGATTATTAAGCAAACAGGATTGCCGGTTGTTGAAACCATGCGCGAAGCGGCTCAAACAGCAATAGAGTTAAGTAAAAAGTAAGGCAAAAGTTTAAAGAAAAAAGTAATGAGCATACTTATAAATAAAGATACAAAAGTAATCGTACAGGGAATTACCGGTCGCGACGGAGCATTTCATACCTCGAAAATGAAAGCCTACGGAACCAATATAGTTGGTGGAACCTCGCCCGGAAAAGCCGGACAGGAAGTTGAAGGCGTACCGGTTTTTAACAGTGTTGAAGATGCCGTTAAAGCAACTGGTGCCAATGCATCGGTAATATTTGTGCCGGCGGCGTTTGCTGCCGATGCCATTATGGAGGCCAGTTATGCAGGTATTGACCTGGTGGTTTGTATTACCGAACATGTTCCGGTTCAGGACATGATTAAAGTAACTCCGGTTTTGAAGAAACACGGTACAAAACTGATTGGTGCCAACTGTCCGGGATTAATAACACCTGACGAGTGTTTGATCGGAATTTTACCGGCAATGATATTCAAAAAAGGAAATGTTGGTTTAATCTCGCGGTCGGGGACGTTAACCTACGAAGTGGTAAATATGTTGACTGAGAGCGGACTTGGACAAACCACTTGCGTAGGAATTGGTGGCGACGCTGTTTCGGGTTTGTATTTCATCGATTTGCTGGAGATGTACGAAAACGATCCGGCTACCGAAGCCGTTGTTTTAATTGGTGAAATTGGTGGCGATGCCGAAGAGCAGGCAGCCCGTTTTATTAAGGAGAAAATGACCAAGCCGGTAGTTGCATTTATTGCCGGGCAATCGGCGCCTCCCGGAAAACGAATGGGACACGCCGGTGCTATTATTTCAAGCGGATCGGGAACTGCGGAAGAAAAGATTAAAGCTTTTAAAGCTGCAGATGTGCCGGTGGCAAAAGAGCCACGGGATATTCCCGGATTAGTAAAAGAAAAGTTGGGATTGTAGTATTTCATTGAGATATAAAAAACAAAGCCGGTAAAATTTTACCGGCTTTGTTTTTTTCTGAAAGTCCAATAAAAATTAGTAGCAAACTCTGCTTCAAAATTTATAGACTCACCCTGATTGTGCCTTCGACACAATCGTCCCTCTCTTTTTAAAGAGAGGGAATGAGGTAGAGTTCGATGAAAATTTTAATGACTCTCATCACTGTTGGTGATTCCCGGAAATTATGAATGTTTTATAGAATCTCGTCAATATTTTCAGGAGGATTTCCCAGAACAGCTTTATCGCTGTTCACTACGATAGGGCGGTGCAGAAGTTTCGGATTTTCAACCAGTACTTTTATCCATTCTTCGTCGCTCAGTATTTTTCCTTTGTATTGATCTTTGTAGTCTTGTTCGTGCTGGCGCACAAAATCGAATGGTTTTTTGCCCGTTTTGGCAATTAATTCCGAAAGTTCTTTTTCGCTTAAACCGTCAGTCAGGTAAGTTACAACTTCAAAATTACAACCTTTGTCTTCAAGGTACTGCAGCCCTTTTCTGCTTTTCGAGCAGCGCGGATTGTGATATATCTTCATGTTTTATTCTGTATTTAATTATTTTCTGTTTCTGTATTTGATATCGATTTAATGTAATTGTAGAAGTCCTCCTGCGCACGGTATTTTTTATCGGGACTTCCGTCGGCATACATATTTAATAGCTTAGGATCGAGTATGCGGGCTTTCGAATTATCCTTTAACTGAATGAGCAGTTGTTCTTTTAATTCCGCTTTAATCGACTCGTTGTAAATAGGGCAGGCAACCTCAATTCTTCGGTTCAGGTTGCGCGACATCCAGTCGGCTGACGAGATATACATTTTTTCTTCGCCACCGGCACCAAACAAAAACAGTCTTGTGTGCTCAAGGTATTTATCCACAATACTAATGGCGCTTATGTTTTCGCTGTAACCTTCTAATCCAATCTGCATTCCGAAAATACCACGTATGATCAGCTGTATTTTAACACCTGCCTGGGAAGCTTCGTACAGCTTCATCATCATTCCCGGATCAATCAGGCTATTCATTTTCAGGATCATCCATGCGGGTTTTCCCTGTTTGGCCAGCTTTATTTCACGGTCGATGTTTTTTATAAAGTGTTTACGCATCGAGAACGGGCTTACAACAAGGTGTTCATAATCGAAATGCAGGTAGTTTTGTTTAAAAAACATAAATACTTTTTCCACTTCGTCGGCCAATCGCGGATCGGCAGTAAGCAAGCCTTTATCAGTATAAACCCTTGCAGTTCCTTCATGGAAGTTTCCCGTGCCAATGTATGCATAGTTACGCATTTTTCCATCTTCTTTTCGCTGAACCCACACCAACTTGCTGTGTACTTTCATTCCGGGAACCCCGTTTATTACGTTGGCGCCTTCTTCCTGTAATTTGTTAGACCAGAAAATATTCGCCTCTTCATCGAAACGTGCCTGAAGTTCCACAACAACGGTAACCTTTTTCCCGTTTCTTACGGCATTTAAAAGCGCATTCACAACTTTCGAGTCAGCGGCAACACGGTAAATTGTAAGTCCAATTTCTTTCACCTGAGGATCGATTGCTGCTTCGCGCAGAAAATCGAGGACATGATTAAATGTATGGTATGGAAAATGCAACAAAATATCCTTTTGCCGCATCATTTTCAGGATACTGGTAAAAGGAGGCAGGTCTTTGTGTCGCGAAGGAGGCAGGTTGGTATAGTAATGTTCTTTTTTACCGATTTCAGGGAAATTCATAAAATCCTTATGATTGTGGTAGCGACCACCCGGAACTGCATCATCTTTTGCCAACTTCATTTTTTTTAGTAAAAAATCGAGCAGGTCATCGGGCATTTCCCTGTCGTAAAGTAAACGAACCGGTTTTCCCTTTTTCCGTTTTTTCAGGCTGGTGCTCATTTTCTCGATAAAACTTTTTGAGATGTCGTCGTCGAGATCGAGCTCAGCATCGCGGGTAATTTTTATGGTATATGTTTCGTAACGGTTGTAGTCAAAATAAAAGAAGATATCGGCCATGCAATAGCGAATGATATCATCGAGTATGATTACAAATTGTTTTCCCTCATCGCCGGGAATAACCAGGAATCGTGGTACAGAGCGACCGGGAATTCGAATTAATGAGTAAGCTTTGTCGTCGGGTGTTTCCTCATTCCACAATTTAATGGCCAGGTATACCGAACGATCGCGCAGGTAGGGAAATTTGTTCTTACTCAACATAATCGGTACCAGGTTTGGAAGTACCTTGTCGTAAAAATATTTCCTTACCAGTTCTCCCTGGCTTTCGGTGAGTTCTGTTTCGTCGATAATAAAAATGCCACTGGCTTTCAGTTCTGTAATAATATTTTTAAATATCTCCTGTACCTTTTCCTGCTGTTGATTAACCGTTGCATAAATTTTATTGTGCAATTCTTTTGGGGTCATTTCGCCCAGCAAATTCTCTTCGTCTTTTCCAATATCTACCATTCGGCGAACGGTAGCCACCCTAACTCTGAAAAATTCATCAAGGTTATTCGAGAAAATTCCAATAAAACGAATTTTTTCAAAAAGAGGTGTTTCCGGATCTTCAGCTTCCTGAAGAACGCGCTCGTTAAACGATAACCAACTAATTTCCCGATTTATGAACTTTTCATTTGAATACATCTGACGCTGATTTTGAGTGGAACTGACAAAATATATTGACTTTTACAAGATGTGAAAAGCCGGCGAAAAAAGCAAGAATAAAGCGGGTTTTCGGTGTATTATTGCCCGCCAAATTCCATAAGATAAGCTTTGATAAATCCGTCGAGTTCACCATCGAGTACCGCATTAACATTCCCCGACTCGAAACTGGTACGTAAATCTTTTACCATTTTGTAAGGTTGCAGCACATACGAACGGATTTGTGAGCCCCATTCAATTTTCTTTTTCGCCGATTCGATTTCTGCTGTTTTTTCGGTGCGTTTACGTAATTCCATTTCGTAAAGCTGCGATTTTAAAAGCCTCAGCGCATTTTCTTTGTTGCCCAGCTGCGAGCGGCTTTCGGTATTTTCGATGGTAATTCCGGTTGGCGCATGTCGCAGCCGAACACCGGTTTCCACTTTGTTTACGTTCTGCCCGCCGGCGCCTCCACTTCGGAATGTATCCCAGGAAATATCTGCCGGATTAATCTCTATTTCGATGGTGTCGTCAACCAATGGTGCCACATAAACCGAAGTGAACGAAGTCATTCGTTTATTTTGTGCATTAAATGGCGACAAGCGTACCAGGCGGTGCACGCCGTTTTCACTTTTAAGATATCCGTAGGCAAATTCACCTTCAATTTCGATGGTGCAGCTTTTTATACCCACCTCGTCGCCGCCCTGCATGTCGGCTATTTTCATTTTGTAGCCTTGCTTTTCAATCCAGCGGGTGTACATCCGAAACAGCATGTCGGCCCAGTCATTACTTTCGGTGCCGCCGGCACCTGCATTTATGCGTAACACGGCTCCCAGGCGGTCTTCTTCGTTACGAAGCATATTTTGGGTTTCCAGCTCTTCAATCAGTGTTAGCGTTTCGGTATAAGCCTTATCAACTTCTTCTTCGCTGGCCTCTTCCATCTCGAAAAACTCATAAAGCACAAGGAAATCTTCGGTGGCTTCGTGTACTTTTTTAAAGCCGTCGGTCCACACTTTTATGGTGCGGATCTTTTTCATTTGGGCTTCGGCTTCTTTGGGATTATTCCAGAATTCAGGATCCTGGGTTTTTAATTCTTCTTCTTCCTGTTCAATTAACTTTGCATCGTAGTCAAAGATGCCTCCTCAGCGCATCCCGGCGCTCAACAAGGTCTTTTACCTGTTCCTTTAAAATCATTGTTTACGTATTTTAATAGGACGCAAATGTACGATGAAAAGTTGGGAGTTTAAAGACTTTCGTGCAAAGATAAGTTCTTTACATTGTTTGATTTTGAACAGTGCTTATTTCCTGCGTTTTGCTTTTGCTTGTTTTAGTAAAGGTTTCTTTTACGCGTTCTGAAATTTGAAAATACGGAACCCATATTGCCACTCCAATAAATGCTCTTGAAATCTGTCTAAAATTTTCTCCCGGATCGGTTTGTGGATATAAACCGGGAAGTAGGAATTTTAGCGCAAGAAAATCACCTACAGCTCCCACAAGAAGCAATATGTAGAAAAATGAAATCAAATTGGGGAGGCTGGTTCTTTTCTTAAGAAACAGAACAATAAGAAAAATTGAAAATGTAAGTTGAAACACATTGAAAATTAATTCTCCTCCGAGCACATATAAAAATGCTGAGGGAAGGGCTGTTTCTGCATTATATACTCCGACCCAGATATTGTGGTTAAAATAATCTTCTGTAAAGATCTGAAAAATTAGAACAAAAGGAGTAAGGCACAAGCCTATTAAAGGCAAAACCATCCACCCTCCAATTGCTTTGTTCGTATCTGTTTCCTGCGGATTTGGATTGTAACGTTTGTACAGAAATACAGACAAGGCAGTGGTTAAACCAACCGAAAGTAAAACAAGCAATACCGAGATCCAGCTAACTTTAAATTTGGCGCGATCAGGATCGTATGTAATGTAATAATGAAGTTCGCTTTTTATATCTTCAATATGGTTTAAAAAGGTTTCGATTGAATCGCCCGGAACAGTTGACTGAAGCAACGCATAATCGTGTGTTACAGTAATTTTCGATCCATTACAATTGGTCGTATTCGAGTATTTCATGTAGTTGCCATCAACAGTAATTTCCATGTTATCTCCATTCCAGGTTTCAGGCATATTAATTTCGGTAGTTTGTTCGTAAGTGAACGGATCCCCCAGATAATAAGGAAGTTTTCGGTTAGCTGCGTTTGCGTAATCGATGTAGGTTTCGAGTACAATCGGGTAAATGTCGCAATAAATAGTATTGCCCGAAGCGCCTTCTTCCCATATCTTTTTTATCGTATAGCTTTCGCGCACAACAACCTTATTTTGAGCACTGTCGTCTTCAATAATGTTGACTAAGTTTGCAGTCTCAATTCGGGGATACAGGTGGCGATAGAATTCAGTATAGTCCTGTTTTATTGACTCTCTCGAGCTTGAATTAAAGTAGCTTCTGGTTGCATCGGCTTTGGAACCGGTATAGGTTGTTGTTACCCAAAAGGTGGCGTTCCCGTTAATGGAATCTAAGGTTATTATTTCTTTTACTTTGATACTCGGATTCGTTGAAGGTGCAATGGCTGTCAGTTTTGTTTCGTTTGGTTTAATCAATAGCCCGTAGGTGTAATCAGGCACCGATAAATTCTCCAGATCTCCTTCCTGATCAGAGATAGTAGGATCGACAAAATAAGTTTTGCCCTCGAAGTTGAAATTTACAATGCAGTGGTTAAATGCATTTATTGAAGGAAGCTCGCTTAATACAGAATCCTTTAAATAAGAATTTATCAGGCACGGATAAGCTTCAACGCCGATATTTCGAAGCAGCGAAACCAAGAGCAGCGATTTATCCTTACAATCTCCAAATCTCTGGTTAAAAACCTTTTCAGGAGTGTGCGGCCTGAATGCATTGATTCCGTCTTCGAATCCAAGGTATCGGATTTTATTTTGAACAAACCGGATATATGACGTAATTGCATCTTTTGTGTCTTTCTTTTGCGGAATCGAACGTGCTATTTCTTTTACTGATTCCTTAGGGTAGGTATATAAGGGTAGTGCCCAGTTTACAACTTCTTCCCAGTTTCTTATGGTTGTGAACGATACTTTTTTGTGAATGTCGATCCATGGCGGAGAATTATTCTCATACAGTTTAAAATCCAGCGCATTCACATTCCATACGTATTCGCGAATACCAGAATGTTCTTTAATTTCCGGGTTACTTGCATCGTTATACAATTTAAAATCGAAATGATCATGTTTATCTGTTAGCAAACGTGTATAAATGTGATTAACCGGAATTGCATATTGGTAGTAAACAGTACCGGAAACTTTTCCATTGTAAATCGGGTTGAATCCTTTTGTTGTGTATGAATATTCAACAATGTCGTTTTCTCTTACATCAGTAAGGTTTAATAATGCAGTTAAGGAACCGTCATACAACGATCTGTCGAGACTGGTTTCTCTTTGAATGATTTGAAAGTTGTTGAGATTTAGTTTATCAATAACCTCTCCGTTTCGGATGATTTGCAACGAATGGAAATATATTTTTTGATACGAGGGATCGAACACAACCGTAATGTCAGAGTTCGATTGAATTCCATTTGAATTAATCAGTTTTATTGCAATATGTTTATAGGAAGCCTCCTCCGGGAAATTGTCCTGATAGTCGAGCAGAAGGTATTGAAATCCACCATTTTCAGAATTTACGTCTTTATCCTCGAACGAAATAGGAGTAACCCAAGTTGGGGTGGCTGATTTATTAATTTGGTTTTGTGAAAAAACAAAATGGAACGACAGTAGAAACAGAATAAAAAAGCTGGTGCGCATGTTAGTCGGATTTATGCAAAGTATTATTTAGAGAAAAATGAATTAAACGGGAGTAATATTAGTTATTCGAAAGGTAAAATTAATGTGAAAATGTATGTTTAACAATATACTTTTATTCCAAAACTTCATTCATGTAGCGGTGAATTAATTCAGGTTCAAAACCACGTCCCTGAGTGTAGCGGATAATCTGCCCCATTTTTGTGAATTTGTCTTTCTTCTTAATGGTTTTGGCTTTGTCTTTCATGGTTTTTACCAGCACTTTTATGTATTTCTCTTCATCAATTTTTTCAAGGCCTTTTTCAATGGTGGCATCCGAAAGCCCTTTTTGGCGCAGGTAAAAGCGCATTTTTACGCGGCCCCATTTGTTAAATTTGAATTTGTCGTTCACATAGGCTCTGGCAAATCGTTCGTCGTCGATGTACTTTTCAGCGATCAGTTTTTCGATGATCTCGTCTACAATTTCATCTACAATTTCGTAAGTCAGTATTTTTTTACGGATATCTGCAGAGCATTGCTCCGAACGGCTGCAGAGTTGTGCCATTTTAGAATAGGCCTGTTCAATTTGCTGATCGTGATTTTCCATTCGTTCAAAACCATTTTTAAAGGAAAATAAAAATAGTGAAAAATCTAACTTAATCCTATTCTCCTATTGTACAGCATATAATATATGGTGAGTGGGGGTATTTTCTGGTGTTGTGTCTTTTTTGAAATGACACAACACTAGTCGGCCAGCGATTCTTCTTTGCGTACTCCGGTAAAGAA
This sequence comes from Draconibacterium mangrovi, assembly GCF_010586825.1. Lineage (GTDB taxonomy): Bacteria > Bacteroidota > Bacteroidia > Bacteroidales > Prolixibacteraceae > Draconibacterium > Draconibacterium mangrovi. The sequence continues at coordinate 22,675 of NZ_JAAAGB010000014.1, forward strand.
TTCTTCCAAATCGGCCAGTGTCGATTCCGTTTTTTCCACATCGCGAACCACTTCGCCTTTGTCCAGAATAACAATACGCGAACACACATCGGCAACATGATCGAGGTCGTGGCTCGAAATCAGCAATGTTTTTTCCTTTTGTTTCGAATACTCTTTAATGATATTCCGAAGCTGGTATTGCGACGACGGGTCGAGGTTCGCAAATGGTTCGTCTAAAATTATTACCTCCGGATTTCCGAGCAGGGCACCAACTACGCCAACTTTCTTTTGGTTTCCTTTCGACAGGTCGCGGATAAATTTCTTTTTACCCAAAATTTCATCCTTAAAAAAGTCGGTGTAATCTTCCAGAAAATTGGAAACGTCTTTGGCATTCAAACCACGTAATTCGCCAATAAATTCGAAATACTCGTCGGGGGTGAGGTAGCCGATCGTAAAACTTTCGTCGATGTAGGCAGCTACCAGTTCTTTCCATTCTTCGGTTTTCGACACCTGAATTCCGTTAATGATTACCTCGCCTTTATTCGCTCTTATCAGGTCAAGCACCAAGGAAAAGAAAGTTGTTTTTCCGGCACCGTTATTACCAACCAACCCAAATACTTCGCCTTTGGCAATGTTTAATTCTTCGAGATTCAGAACAGTAGTTCCGTTGTATATTTTTTGTAAGTTTTTTACTTGTATCATGATTTAAAAAGTTTGAAGCTGGAAGAACGAAGTTTGATGATTCGTGCTTCCGGCATATGGTTAAATTTTTATTTTATTTCTAATTCTGATTATTTTCTCGTGGATTGCGCGGATGGACGCAGATTAAATTTTATAGTTTTTGCGAAATCAGCGCTATCTGCGAGCAATTATTCGTTATGTTGATTTGTAGTTGTAAATCATTTTGTGTTTTCGCTTGAGGTATTGCCTGGAGAAATAGTCGATTAAACGTGGGTGAAGGATGATTCCGATAAAGCCCAAAGATCCAAAAACGACATACGCAGCGATATTTCCGAAAGCCCATGAAAGCAATCCGAAAAGGGCCACCGGGCCAAAAATAACAGGGAAACTCATCAGCCATTGTGTGGCGCCTACGCCCTGGTAGTTAAACGCTGCACGCTGGTTTAATTCAATTGCTTTTTTACTGTTTAGCCCAAGCGCAAAAATAACCCACGAGTTAACACCCACGTTGTAAAGCATTACCACTAAATGAATGTACAGCACTTTTGGTGTAATGTACATATAGCCCAACGAAAGAAGGTAAAAAACAACGTTGGTTACTGCCATCAGGAAAAAGGCCGATTGAATGACTTGTTTCATTCGTACGTTTTGAGCCATAAGCAAAGGATAGTATTTGCCGTGCCATGCCGGGAAAAACTGTCCGTACATCATACTGAAAACTCCAGTCATAAACATCCCTCCAAGAACGAGGATGAACTCCGGTACCTCTTCTCCACCATTGGTTTTGTAGATCAGCAGTCCGTAAAAAAGGAACAACACCGACATCATGGCTGTATTTTTCGGGCGTTTGTTACGCATAATCATTTTCACCTCCAGCGACAGCATTTTTCCGTAGTCGCCAACATTGTTAAGCCACGAGAAATCGTGCGTCGAACCTTGTTTTTTCTTTTTGCTGAGTTCGTCGAGATAAAAACGACTGTTGATATACGATTGATTTAAAAAGTACAAAGCAACAATTGCAAGAGGGAAGATTATTGCAGCGTATGGATTTGCCACAACAAAATCGAAGAGTTTTCCAAAACCTCCGGTTAGGTCAACTATATTGAAATATTCGATTGCAGTTAAGCCGGCGGCTAATCCCAGGAAACTGTAGAATAGGACGTCCGATTCGTTGGTTCGCCATTTAATATACAGTGCCAGAAAGTGGTTAACGAAGATCATAAAAAACAGCGCTGCCAGCCAGGCCCAGAAAACAGGGGGAGCCAGTGTTGGTGCTGCAATGCGGAGAACAAATGGGAGCCCCAATATTATGGGCAGAACATTAAAAAAATGCAGCAACGATTTGTTGAGCATGTAACGCGCAATACGTTTGCGTTTTACCGGTAAAAGTAAGAACGGCTGAAAACCAAAGGTGGGCAGGTTTTGGATCATAATTCGCAACACAAGCTCGTAGCCAAAATAAATCAGCAGCATCGCATTAAATGCCTGCACCGGGTTTTCAAGGTCTTTTAAATTTTCGGTAAGCTGGAAGCCCATAAAAAAAGCAACCAGCGAAAAGTAAATGGCAAAAAAGATGAGCACACCTTTGGTGGCCATGTTTTTGTTTTTCGATGCCGAACGCAGAAATTCACGCCAGGCAAAGTAGAAGAAGTTTCGTTTCATTTTAATAATGAGGTTATTGTTTTTTGTTTTTCTTATTTGTTGGTCAGCCGGAACTTGAAAAAGTTACAGATTATTATTCAAATCGGTCGGTTAAAACTACTCCATCTTTAAAACGCTCAACGGTTCCGTCGGTATTAAAAACTTCAACCATAACAATATAGGGGCCAATTGGCAAGCGGTTTCCAGCTTCATCTTCTCCGTTCCACGATATTTGTTCGTGTGTTCCCAAAACAGCGTTATCTGCAAGTTTGCATTGGCGGCGCCCGACGGAATCGAATACCAGAATATTGCAAATATATCCGGGGCTGTCCATCGAAAGGTCGATTGAGTAATTGTCGTTGTAACCATCGTTATTAGGCGAAAATGCTTCAGGTTGAAAAGTTACCGTTATTTTTTGTGCTTCCTCATTCATAAATTGAGAGTTCTGATAACCTGGTGTGCCATAACCCGATTGTGTGGATGCTGAATGCCAGTTCTGTGGGTCGTTTGTTGGTGCCGAAAAGGAAATACGTTCAAGAGCAATACCCTCGCGGTCGTAAAAAATTGGCAAATGCATTTTTTCGTAGTAGTAAAATTCATCGATGATTTCCATTTCATTGTTTAGCAAAACCACGTAATCTTCATCGTTATTAAACGACGGGAACTTTTCCATTTGCAGAAAACACTCGGGACTAGAAATGTTAAACCACGGAAAAACACCAAGCGTATCTTTTGTTAATGCGAGGTATTCGTTAGGTAGTAATTTCTGTTTATCGCCTGAAAGTGCATAAACCTGCGTAAGTTCCATATCGCCGTCGCGCGAGGCGAGGTAAAGTTTATTCAGCGGGATTTCTTTTTCCGAGTTGTTGTAAATCTCTACATAATCCTCTCCATCCGGAACCGGGTTAAAAAGTACCTCATTCAAAACAATGTCGCCGGGCTCGATGATAACCGGATTCTTTTCTTCGCCCGAAACAATCACTTCATCCAAAATGACTTTGTTCGACGAATAATGATTATTCATATAAACCACGATTTGCAAATCGTTTCCTACAAGCCCGGTTTGTTCGGCAACGGCTTGCCCCCAGTTTCCCCGATTATCGCTGTTGATCTCAAAAGATTGTTCTTCACTTTGATCAAGAATATAAAATGCTTTCAAGTATTTCTGTTCTTCGTTGGTGCTGCTGCCGGTTTCGCTGGCATCAAGCTGAATGGTGATATTCTTAAAGGCGGTAATATCAATAATTTCCGAGCGCCAAACTACTTCTCCATTAATGTCGCAGCACTCAAAACGCCCGCCGGAAGTTGTAACTGTTTTGGCGTAATCGTCTTCGGTTTCGAGGGCGACCTGGCTAAAATCGAGTGTCCATTTTGTAATGCCGATGAAGTCTGAATTGACACCAGTTCCTTCGCTATTTCCCCAAACGCCCTTGTCGGGGATAGAAAAACTTTCGTGCCAGATTTCCTGTGCATTTATAGGGTTGAAAAACAGGATGAAAGAGTATGTTAATAATTTTAGAAGATTGGGTTTCATAGCATTTACAATTAGAAGCAAAATACTAACTTTGGCGCACATTTAGACAGAAAAAGACTTTAAATTTTTAAAAATTAAAAAAACATGAAGGTTGCAATTGTTGGAGTGAGCGGCGCTGTTGGACAGGAGTTCCTGAAAGTGCTTGCTGAAAGAGATTTCCCTATGGATGAGTTGGTAATTTTTGGATCGGCAAGAAGTGCCGGCAAAACTTACGAATTTAAGGGTAAACAGCTTACAGTAAAAGAACTCAAACACGGCGACGATTTTAAAGATATTGATATTGCTCTGACTTCGGCAGGTGCCGGCGTTTCGAAAGAATATGCTGAAACGATTACCAAACACGGTGCAATCATGATCGACAATTCGAGCGCATTTCGTTACGATGACGACGTACCGTTGGTAGTGCCTGAAGTAAACCCTGAAGATTCGAAAAACCGTCCACGCAATATTATTGCGAACCCGAACTGTTCAACTATTCAGATGGTTGTGGCGCTGAAACCTATCGAAAATATGTCGAAGATTAAGCGTGTTCGTGTGGCTACATACCAGGCTGCAAGTGGTGCCGGTGCACAGGGAATAGCTGAATTGGAAGAGCAAAACAAAGAGGTTGTTGAAGGAAAACCGGTTACTGTAAATAAATTTGCGCATCAGCTGGCCATGAATATTATCCCGCACATCGATGTTTTCCTTGATAATGATTACACCAAGGAAGAGATGAAGATGAACTGGGAGACTAAAAAAATTATGCATACCGAAGCTGAGGTAAGCGCAACTTGTGTGCGTATTCCGGTAGCACGTGCACACTCTGAAGCAATTTGGGTGGAAACTGAAGAACCACTTTCTGCAGAGGCTGTAACAAAAGCTTTTGAAGAATTTGAAGGTTTAACAGTGATCGACAATCCGGCGAAAAACGAGTATCCGATGCCGTTGTTCGTTTCGGGTAAAGACGATGTGTATGTTGGGCGTATCCGCCAAGATGTTACTGATCCGAACAGCATTACTTTCTGGTGTGTTGGCGATCAGATTAAAAAAGGAGCAGCGCTTAATGCCGTTCAGATTGCTGAGTGGCTGGTAGCCAACGGAGAAGTTTAATAAGTTAAGTGATAAAAGCAGAGTACGCTGGTACTCAACATAAGAAAGCCCGGAAGATTTTTTCTTCCGGGCTTTTTATTTCTTGGAGAATTCATCGGATGATTATAAGTTGTAACGAATAGTCATCCGATGAATAGAGTTTTTAGCTGATCATATCAAAACCGGTAAACGGAACCAGAACCTCAGGGATTTTAATGCCTTCAGGTGTTTGGTTGTTTTCGAGCAAAGCCGCAACAATACGTGGTAATGCCAGCGCACTTCCGTTAAGCGTGTGCGCGATTTGTGGTTTTTTTACACCTTCTTCGCGGAAACGTAATTTTAAGCGGTTGGCCTGGAACGATTCGAAGTTGGATACCGAACTTACTTCCAGCCATTTTTCCTGCGCTGCCGAGAACACCTCAAAATCGTAGGTTAAGGCAGACGTAAAACTAATATCGCCACCACACAAACGAAGAATACGGTAAGGCAAACCCAATTTGGCGACCAAACCTTCAACATGCGCTACCATTCCATCCAAAATTTCGTATGATTTTTCGGGATGTGCAATTTGCACGATTTCTACTTTATCGAACTGGTGCAGGCGGTTCAAACCGCGAACATCTTTACCGTACGAACCGGCTTCGCGACGGAAACAGGCACTGTAGGCAGTGTTTTTATAGGGCAGGTCTTTGGCATCCAAAATTACATCGCGGTAAATATTGGTTACCGGAACTTCTGCTGTTGGAATAAGGTACAGGTTGTCTTCAGTAATGTGGTACATCTGGCCCTCTTTGTCGGGCAGCTGACCGGTTCCAAAACCCGATGCTTCGTTAACTGCCAGTGGCGGCTGAATTTCTTCGTAACCCGCTTTTGAAGCTTCGGCTAAAAAGAAATTGATAAGTGCGCGTTGCAGTTGAGCTCCTTTTCCGCGGTAAACGGGGAATCCTGCACCGGTAAGTTTTACACCCAACTCAAAATCGATCAGGTTGTATTTGGCTGCCAGATCCCAGTGAGGCAGTGCTTTTTCGTCCATTGCCGGAATCTCGCCAACTTGTTTTATCACCTCGTTGTCATCTTCTCCTTTTCCAGCAGGAACCGATTCATGAGGTAGGTTGGGCAGTTGAACCTGCAAATTGTAAACCTTTTCTTCGATGGCTGCAAAATCAGCATCAAAGTTTTTAATATTTTCTTTTAGCTCCGCAGTGCGTTCTTTTGCAGCGTTGGCTTCTTCGTGTTTGCCTTCGCGGAAAAGTAATCCAATTTCTTTCGAAATCTTATTCATTTCAGCTTTTGCCGAATCGGCATCGCCCTGCAGTTTGTTTTTCTGGGTGTAAAGATCTATAATGTTTGAAACAATCTCCGAAGCATCGAAATTCTTGCGTTTTAGTTTTTCTACTACTAACTCCGGATTGTCTTGAATAAATTTTAAGTTGAGCATGTCTTTTCCATTTATTAGGCTGCAAATTTAATAAATGAATTGGCACTTTATGATTAAACCTATTTCTAATTTCCAATCTAATAGCATAAGTTTAAAACCCTGATTGAGAAATAAACAAATTGCCTTAATTTTTTAGGTGTGTTCACGTAATCAGCTATTTTTATAAAACAAATAAAAAAATTATGAGAAGACTATCTTTTTTCCTGTTAACAGTACTTGCATTAACAGGCTCTGTAAACGTTCTTTTTGCTCAACAAGAAAAACAAGAACGAAAAGGTATCCCCGGTATGGGAGGCCTGTTAATGCCACAAGAAATAAAACCTTGTGATAACAGCACCAGTATTGTGCTCGAAGATATTTCGGGTGCACCCAAAATGGTTAGGGAGGTTCCTGAAAATCTTGCGCTTACTGAAAATGTGATTTTTCACGAAACCAAAAGTTCTGACGGCGAGGCAATGTCTATGAAAATGGATATTGTGAGACCGGCGAATGATCGAGACTATCCGTGCGTTATATTTCTTACCGGTGGTGGTTTTATGTTTGCTCCCAAAAACAGTAGTTTGTACAACCGCTGCGAAATTGCTAAAGCCGGATATGTTGTAGCAAGTATTGAATATCATGTGGCAAGCAACGGATTGTACAGCGATGCAGTAAAAGATACCAAAGCGGCTATTCGATTTATGCGCGCCAATGCGCAAAAATATGGTATCAATCCGGATAAAGTGGCAGTTTGGGGAGAATCGGCAGGAGGTTATTTAACCGGAATGACCGGAACTACAAATGGCGAAAAAGATTTTGAAGTGGGAGAGAACCTTGATCAAAGCAGCGATGCACAGGCCGCTATTGTGGTATTTGGATTAAGCGACCTGACAAAAATTGGTGCCGATTACGATAAAGAAGCCGAAGTGGCACACTTTACAAAAGAAGCACCTGAAGCCATGTTTGTGCATGGTAAAAACAGTGGTTTAACTATTCTGGATAAACCTGAAATAGTTGCCAAATCAAATCCGATAAATTATGTGGACAAAAACGATCCGCCTTTTCTTTTAATTCATGGATCAGTTGATGCGCTGGTTTCTCCAAGCCAAAGCGTATTACTGCACAAGGCACTGCACAAAGCAGGTGTTGAATCTACCCGCTATGCTATAGTTGGAGCAAATCATGGCGGAGGTCATTTCTCCGATCCGAAAGTGATTCAAATAATGGTTGATTTTTTGGATAAAACCCTAAAGTAGAAACACGTTAATTCCCATAAAAAAACTCCTGCCGTTACCGACAGGAGTTTCGTATTTCCTTTGAGGGAGGTTAAACCCTCTGGTTTATCAAATATTATTAAGCTAAACCTTTAGCTTCTTCAATCCATGGTTGTGGATCTTTTGAAGCGTAGCGGCTTCCTGCAGCTTCAAGAACTTTCTGAATTGCTTCAACAGATGCTGCAGCAACTTCAGCGTAAGTTGTAAAACCACCTTCAACTAATACTTCAGCTAATTTTGGACCTACACCAGTTAATTTGGTAAGATCGTCGCCTGTAGCTTCAGCTTTAGGAGCTTCTTCTTTTACTTCTTCAACAACCGGAGCAGCTTCTTTTTTAGGAGCAGCTTTTGCAGGAGCTTCAGCAACTGCAACATCAGCATCAACAACCGGAGCTACTGAGACATATGAGCGGTTATTTCTTTTCTTTCTGAATACAACAGTTCCGTCGATCAATGCAAATAATGTATGGTCTTTACCAATACCTACATTGTCGCCAGGAAAATGTTGAGTACCACGCTGGCGAACTAATATATTACCAGCTTTTGCAAACTGACCTCCGTAAATTTTTACTCCAAGTCGTTTACTTTCCGATTCGCGTCCGTTCTTCGAACTACCTACACCTTTTTTGTGAGCCATGGTAAATTTCTTTTATTCGTTATCCAACTATGGTTTCTACTTGAATTTGAGTAAATTGCTGACGGTGACCATTCATTTTCTGATAACTCTTACGACGTTTCTTTTTGAATACGATCACTTTTTCGCCTTTCACATGTTCCAGCACTTTGGCTGTTACTTTAGCACCTGCTACGGTTGGAGTTCCAACGGCTACTTTACCGTCGTTGTCAACCAACAATACTTTATCGAAATCAACCGATGCACCTTCTTCTGCATCCAGGTGATGTACGAAAAGTTTCTTGTCTTTTTCTACTTTGAATTGCTGTCCTGCAATTTCAACAATCGCGTACATAATTTCACTTTTAATGTTTACACCGTCAGGCGGATATCGCAACGGATTTCACTTATTCTAGCCTGATCGATTCAAAATTCGGACTGCAAAAGTAGTTATTTTTAGATAATTAGCAAATAAAAGCCAATAAATTGAGGACTAATTTACAAGCTTTTCAATTATCAGCAGAAAATCGACTTTCGCCGTGGCTCCCATGGGCCTGAAGATTGGCTTAACATTGGGTACAATCGACACCACTTCGCCGCGTATATTATTTAAAAATTGCTCCAGCATTTGCTGATCTTCGTTCATGTTTATTTTTAGTTTATGCACTTTGTAATTCATGGCAGTTGTTTTAAAGTTCAATTTGTTTTTTCAAATAAATATTAACGTACACGAGCATTCGAACAACTTCGTTGACTTCGTTTCTTTCAAACTCAACTTGGTTAGTTCCCGATTCATCTTTCCATAAACCAGATTCAGTATGTTCCGGTAGTTTTATGGTTTCATTTGATAATGGATTTATAAAAGCCAGAATTCCGTTTTCGTGAATCACTTTAAAATCGGCCCGGGCCTGTGCAAACCAGTAATTCCCTACCAGTGGCCTGATTTCTTGAGGTACTTCGGCAGAAATGCTGTCTTGCTCAAATTTTTTACCCAACGTAATTAGCTGTTGCAATTTCATGGTTGCAATATTTCCGTAAATGTCGTTTTGGAAAGAAAAATTCAGCTGTCTGGTAACTGTTGGATAAAACACTCCATTTTCATCGGGCGGATTAAGAGCCAGTACCTGGGAGTTAGGAATGTCAACAGCCAGGCTTCCATCTTGAAACAAAATTTTAAAAATGCTGTTCCGTTCTTCAAACAAATAATTGCCTAGGTATTTTTTGTATACATCGGGAACGGTATTGTCAATCGATCCGTTCTCTGTCTGATAATCCAGCAGTGTCATATTCTTCGGATTAAAGGATGCTTTTTCTCCCAGGCGGATATGTCCAGCATCTACAAAATCGTACTCATGCGCAGTAGCGTCAACGGGTACCCAGCCGGCATCGCCCATATAAACTTCGGTCCAGGCGTGTTGGTAAAAGCAACCTCCAGCATACGAAATGTACATGCAACCAATGGAAAGACGTGCCGGGATGCCAACTGCCCGGCAAAATGCGGTCAATAATCGCGAGTGGGAGCCGCATTCGCCTTCGCGTGTGTTATAAGTATTTATTGCTGATGTACCACCAGGAATGGCGCCCATAATATTTTCTCCAACCCATGTGCTGAGTTTTACTGTAGCTTCCCACGCATCTTTTGCATCTTGTGTAATTCGTTCCGCCTCTTTTATCAAAACGGGATGATCCGATTCAATCAGTCTTTCCGGTTCAAGGTATTTCGTTAATTTTTCATCTAAAAAATTGGGTGGAAAAGGTGGAGCATTTTCACCGGTATAATGCTGCAGCTGAACTTCAAATACACCTTCAATTAAATTATTGCTTACAGTTCCTTCGAATTTCTGCCCTGCAAAATTAAGGCTCTCAGCGGTAATTATTTCACCCTCTGATTGTATGGCCGCTTCAATTCTCATTGAAGAAATGGCGTGAACATTCGCAATAACTTTACCAACTCGGGCAAAAAGCAAATTGTCGACATCAACAACTTGTATACTCTTTTTCAAGGATTCGTCGGCCAGGTAAATTAGACGGTTTGAGGTGCTTATTTTTAAAGCGTGACTGTTTTCGTTATCCAGCCAGAGTTTTGTACTAATGCCGGCTTGGTGATTGAATTCCGCTAATACTGTTGTATTATAAATGGCTCCTTTCAGTTCGAGTTGTTCTTCTCCAATCCGAGTGTAAGTTTTTCTTATAATCTCTCCATTCTGAACATCGAAAACTTTGTATTCTTTTTCTTTTGCTTCTCCCCGGATAAAGTCGGTCATCAAATGCGGATAAGAAAGAGTATTCTCCAGAATAACATCATCGGGCAACTGAATTGCCCGTGGTTCGCCACCTTCTACGGAAGTAAAATACGCAACTCTATTATCAAAACTGGCACAAGAGTACACTTCTGCATTGGTTTTAAAACGCTGTTCAACCAAAACCGGAAGTTCGGTTTCGGGAGAAATTAAGGCAGACTCAGTAATAGTTAACTCCACATCTCCACCCAGGGCACGTTGTTTTACCAGTGCCTCAGTATTTACATTCAGTAATTTTTGGTCATCTTTTTCAATGGTAGTTATGGTCGACTCGGAATAGCCGCAAAGTACACCGCTGATTTCAACAGCGTAAGTCATTTTTTTTGGCAGGTCTTTTAAGGTCTGCCCGGCCGCTGCTACCCATAAAAAAGTAGATAGCAATAGCCAGCTTCTGGTTTTTATTGTTTTCATGGCAGTAAATTTTTGGTTGATGAACAGTTCTTTTGCTGTTCAATGATCGGTTTATTTCACGATAAAACCGATGTTTTTAAATACGATAATAAGCAATAAAATTCCGAGAACGAGGACCAGTGCCAGCAATATTTTGTTCGATCGGTCTCGTTTTCGTTGCAGCTCAATGTTTTCAGAAACCAGTTCCAGGTTTTTGTCATTCAGATCGTTTAAACAGGTTTCGAGGTGTTTAATTTGGTATTTTACTTGGCCTTGATTTACCACGAAATTGAGGCCAATCCCAATAAGAATGAACGTTATGAATACCACAATGTCTATCCCGTCGAGCGGGCGTACCTGACCGTAAACTATGTAGAAATAAACCAACGATCCGGCAATAAAGCCGAACAGGTAGGTGCTCGCCACGGAAAGTAAAGTGGTAAAGAACTTTGTTTTCAGATAGATAAGCATTGAGGCCAGTTTGTTACGGGTTGTTTGTCCGTAGTCGGCCGCTTCTGAAAAGCGGTTCAGCAATTTGTTTTGCATAAAAATTAGTGGAATAAGTATTGCCACTCCTGCAACAGTAACCGCCATTATGTTAGCGGTGCCAAAATAAAGAACGAAATCTACTGCCAAGGCACATACTGCCAGCGCTTTCAGCACGAGGTCGAAAATGATCATGGTCTTTATTTTTTTTGTAGTATCATTCGTGCGTCCCGAAATAAATTGTTCGATGGACGAGCTTTCGTAATCCGAAGCTCCCAACAGGGTTTCTGCTTTGTTCCACATGTCTTTTAATTTTTTGTCGTTCATGGCTTTTACTCTTGTGTGAAAATCATTTCTTCTAATTTTCGCTTAATCCGGACCAGTTTTACGCTTACGTTCGTTTTCGAGATTCCGAGTATCGATGCTATTTCTTCGTAACTTTTTTCGTCGAGCCAAAGCAGAATCAGCGCTTTGTCAATCTGGTTCAATTTTGAGATAGCCCGGTAGAGCAGTTGAATTTGTTCCTTCTCGTCAGAAGGTTCTGTTTCCATACGATCGTTGTCGAGCAGCTGTTCAAAATGAATATCCCTGTTCTTTTTTCGCACGTTGCTAATTGCTGTATTCAGCGCTACTCTGTACATCCAGGTACTGAATTTTGCTTCCTCCCTGAAATTTGGATACGATCTCCACAGCTGCAGGCAGATTTCCTGAAAAAGGTCTTCACGGTCGGCCGGTCCATTGGTATAAACCATTGTTACTTTATGAATGATCGCCTGGTGTTTTTCGATCATTTCACTGAACTCCTTTTTCTTCGATCTCAGCACTTTCATCTTTTTTTCTTTCACCTTGTTGGTCGCTACGAAACAAGAAAAACTACATTCCTTTGAGAAAAAGTTTAGAACGCCGGGAAATTTTCAACTTATTTCTCAGCCAATAACTTCAATAACTTTGTATTGAATGAGATCTTCAACCAGGTCTTTGATTTCGGGCATGTGTTCCGGTTCAACTCCGGCTTTTACCCGAATCTCTTCAAGAGACAGATGTTCACCATCAGGGAATGGCAAATTATAGAGGAACTTCCCCTGTGCAGTAGTAAGATTGATTTTCTTTTCAGACCGTTCGCGCCCTTTCCCAACCCAAATGGCAAGGTTGCTAAAATACTGTCCGCTGCGGGCCATTGAAAAACGCACGCCGGCATTTCTTTTTTCACGTATTTTCGACTGCTCCAAATTACTGTCGCCGGAATTTCGTAATTCTTCCAGCAGGTCGATTTCAAATGCTATTTTTTGTTTTTCGAGGGTGTAACGGAAATACGGGCGTTTACGTTCTGTAACTTCTTTTCTCGAAAGGATTCCCAAGTCGGCCATGGCTTCCAGAAAATCCTGAACAGTTTGTATGTGCATGCTTAGTCGCGACGCAGCTTCCGATGCTGAAATGTCGCGGTAATTGTTCAAAAGCCTGAAAATATCTTTCGAATAGTTTTTCGATATGTATGTGCCAAATCTGGCAGCGTCTTCAAAGTTCATGTTATGAAAATATTCCAAGTTTAACCGAATTCAAACGGTCTAAAATTCTTACTTTATCGCCCCGCATGTAAAAATCGGCAAAGGTGATAAACAACTTTCCCATCGATTCGCAAAGGTGATCGAATGCCAGATCTTCTTTGTAATTGAGGTAATCTTTTCGCGAAATATGTACCGATACCTGTCCATCGAAATTGAAAGCGATCCAGGTTTTTTCAAGGTAATTGAAATTAGGATTGTACAACGCACCCCATTCGTGTCCATACTTAATCGGAACTATCACCACCCTGTTTTCTTCCTGATAGGTCATTCCAATCATTATACGTCTCAGGTAGTTGGTGAAATCAATAATATCGTATTTCGAATAATCGACTACTCCTGCAGGTCTGGGCCGCTCTGTATATGATTCAGGGCCTTCGTCTACATCCCATGCTGCCAATTCCAGCACTTCACGCCCCCGGTAATTAAATCGTTTCGTTATCATTCCATAGATTAACCAAAACAACAAAAGATAAAAGAATACCAGAACAACTTTGAATTCATTGGGGAGCTGGGGGACCGGTGCATTTAGACTTCCAGGTACTTTCATCAATAACATTACCCCGCCTAACGATAGCAGGTAAAAAGCGCTCACCAGCATATAATAATTGCCTGTTTTATAAAACGACCAGAATCCGAATGCCAGTGAATAACAAAGAATCAGGATCCCCAGTGCTGTAAAAGCTACTCTGAGATCGAAAAAAATGAAACATAAGAAGAAGATTACAAGTGAGATGATAGCCGGAACCAATCCTTGTATGCCTCTGTCTGTTTTTAACTTTCTCATGGCTTGAATACTTTAGTTAATAAAAACTACAAAAAATATGAACTATACAAAGTTAGTACCTTTTGCCCCTGTTTGTCAATATTTACAACGATGTTGTTCAGCATGATTAGTGCTCGAGTAAATCCTTTTTAATAATTACCGACATAACCAAAATGATTGTTATATTTGTTTTCGTCGAAAAAAAGATACAGGGCAAACGTTAGCATGCAAAAAATACGCTTAAACATTTTAGGATTATCGGTAAGCCAAACCCAATCGGGAGCTTACGCGTTGGTGTTGGCAGAAGAAGATGGTGAACGCAGAATTCCTATAATTATCGGACCGGTTGAAGCACAGGCAATTGCCATTCAGCTGGAGGGCTTAAAACCCCCACGGCCACTTACTCACGATTTAATAAAAAACATTGCTTTGGCGTTTGATATCGCGTTGCTTGAAGTTACCATATATAAATTGGAAGAAGGCATTTTTTATTCGGAGCTTTTGTGCGAGATGAACGGCAAAGAGATCCGGATCGATTCAAGAACATCGGATGCGGTGGCTCTGGCATTACGTTTCAGGTGCCCGATTTATACCTCGGAAGAAATTTTACAAAAAGCCGGAATTGTTTTGGAATCGGATGATGAAAATTCTCCGGTGCGCAGTATGATGGATGAGGAAGAGCTTGAAACAACCGGTTCTTCATATGCGCAATATTCAACCAGCGATTTGCAGGAATTGCTGAATGAGGCCATCGAAGACGAGGATTATGAAAAGGCATCGATTATTCGCGATGAATTAAATAAACGAGAGAAGTAAAACGATTATAGTAAGTTCAAAAATCACCCCTGTCGCCCCTTGGGCTCCTGTCCCCTTGAGGGGACAATCGCTGCGAAGCAGGGATAGGGGTGAAAACAGAAGAAATATATTTATATGAAACGCATGATAATGTTGCTGGTAGTAATTACCGGCATTTTCTTTTTGCAACCAGTAGCGGCACATGCCGGCGAAACAATGCTTGCGGCTGCCGACGCAGCGGCGCAACAAACCGATACTTCAAATATTCTTCTGGCAAAAGAACGTCAAACGCCATTCTCGATTATGACCATTTTTCGGGGATTGTTAGGAATGGTTGTGTTGGTTTTTGTCGGTTATATTTTTAGTTCCGATCGCCGTAATATTCCATGGCGAACAGTAGGAATTGGTTTGGCCATGCAAATTATACTGGCGCTTGGTGTTTTGTATGTGCCCATTGTACAAACCGGCTTTGAGTTTTTCGGAAAAATATTCGTCAAGGTGCTCGACTTTACCAAAGAGGGAAGTATCTTTCTTTTGGGAGACTTGATGGATGCCGATACTTATGGTTATATTTTTCTTTTCCAGGTGTTGCCAACAATTATCTTTTTTTCGGCTTTAACCAGTTTGTTATTCTACTGGGGAATTATCCAGAAGATTGTATACGGATTGGCGTGGGTGTTTACCAAAACCCTCAGGATTTCGGGAGCAGAAGCGCTTTCGGTAGCCGGGAATATTTTTCTTGGGCAAACCGAATCGCCACTGATGATTAAAGCCTATCTCGATAAAATGAGTAAATCAGAGATTCTTTTGGTAATGACCGGTGGAATGGCAACGCTTGCAGGAGGTGTTTTGGCGGCCTACATTGCGTTGCTTGGTGGCGACGATCCGCAACTTCGGCTGGAATTTGCCAAACACCTGCTTACCGCATCGGTTATGGCGGCTCCGGCAGCTATAGTTTTTTCAAAAATGCTTGTTCCTCCAACCGACGCGATTAATAAAACCATTGATGTAAGCCGCGATAAAATTGGAAGCAACGTGCTGGATGCCATTACAAACGGAACAACAGAAGGCGTAAAGCTTGCTGTAAACGTGGCCGCAATGCTTTTGGCTTTTATTGCTTTTATTGCCATGTTCAATTTTATATTTACCAAAGTGGGCGCCATCACACATTTAAATGATGTTATTGCGAACATTACCGATGGAAAATACGATGAGTTGTCGCTGCAGTTTATATTGGGTTATACCTTTTCACCCATAATGTGGCTGATTGGTGTTTGCCCGGAAGATATTGCTGTGGTTGGTCGTTTGCTGGGCGAGAAGCTGATTCTGACCGAATTTATAGGATACGTTTCGTTGGCCGACCTAAAAGCCGCCGGGGCGTTTGCCGAGACCAAATCGATTATTATGGCAACTTATATATTGTGTGGTTTTGCCAATTTTTCATCCATTGGTATACAGATCGGCGGCATTGGTGCGCTGGCACCAAAACGCCGCGTACTGCTTTCGCAATACGGAATGCGCGCACTTTTGGCCGGAACTTTGGCCTCGTTGATGAGTGCAACTATTATTGGGATGATTCTTGGTTAATAGTAGAGATTATTCGTCGAACAAAGAGAAAAAGTAATTGATGTAATTTTATCTCATTAATATTCTTATATCCTTATCAGATCATCTATATATTACCTCAAATTTAAATTCCAGTTGTAGGCCTTTCCTATCCATGAAATCCGGTAGTATCTCTTTTGTATAGTAGGGGGTAAAAGGTTTCAATTTATTCATCTCTTCAGTAGCAGTGGCAAATAAGCTTCGGACAGAAATTAGGAGAATCCTCCTATTGGGAGTTTCTTAATTGTATTTTTCCCTGCATTACAAGTAGTTGCAAACAAAAAGAATGTCATCGGGTAATGCAAAAACGGGTAAGATTTGTAACGTTTTTCTTCATTTTTTGTATCTTGTTGCTTAGTTGTATTTCCATTAACTACAGTGTATTCATATTTGAGATTAAAAATATAAACATAGGGTAAGCAATGGCTCACAATATCATACAAGTGTTCGTTTGTAGCAAAAAATTAAATCGAAATTATTTTATGATAAAATGCAAACTTTGTTTAAGGGTAAAAAGTCATAGTATTGTCTAATAAATGTGAGCCGATATGAGTGAGAAAAGATACAATCGAGTATGATCGTAAATAGTGACTGTGGTTGAATCGGATGATTCAAATGTGGGTATGAAAATAATACCGTGGGCTCATAAATTGAAACCAAAAACTATTAATGCTGTACAATTATTTCTATTGTGAATGTGCACATAATTGTGCGATACTAATTTAATCATTAATCTATCAAATTTATTTTCAATGAAAAAACTGACGCTATTTCTTATTTGTGCTCTTATAGTAGGTGTACAAATAGCAAGTGCACAGGTTAGGAGTGTTTCCGGAACCGTATTAAATTCTGAAGACAACACTCCAATACCGGGTGTATCAGTAAGTGTAAAAGGAACCACCGTTGGTACAGTTACCAATATAGATGGTGTTTATTCCTTCGACATTCCAACAGATGCTCAAACAATTGTGTTTTCATTTGTTGGGATGAAAACAGTTGAAATGCCGGCAACAGGTTCTGTAATTAATGTTAACCTTGAGTCGGATGTTTTAGGTCTTGATGAAGTGATAGTAACTGCGTATGGTACATCAACAAAACAGGCATTTACCGGTTCTGCTGATGTAGTGGGGGCTGAAGAACTATCGGCACGAAATGTTACTTCTCCGATTGCAGCAATTGAGGGAAGAGCAACAGGGGTGCAGTTTACCTCAGCATCCGGGCAACCAGGTTCTTCGCCTGATATTGTTATTCGCGGTGTAGGAACACTTAATGGAAGTTCTGATCCATTGTATATTGTGGATGGTATACAGTATGAAGGTTCGTTAAGTGCAATTAATCAGGAAGATATCGAATCTTTTACAATCCTTAAAGATGCCGCTTCAACGTCGTTATATGGCTCAAGAGCTGCTAATGGTGTAGTTTTAATTACCACTAAAAATGGTACTAAAGGTGATATAAAAACTTCTGTATCTGCTCAGGTAGGTATTGTTAGCCGGAGTATTCCGAGCTATGATGAAGTTTCTCCGGGGCAGTATTATGAAATGATGTGGCAGGCTTTAAAGAATTCGAGCGCTGGTGGCGGAGATGCGGCATATGCTTCCGCAAATATTTACAATAGTTTAGGGTATAACCCATTTAATGTGGCAAATAACCAAATTGTTGGAACTGACGGAATGCTAAACCCGAACGCAAGCGTAATTTATAAAAGCTTAGACTGGTACGATGAAATGGAACAAACTGGCTTGAGAACAAATTACAATGTGAATGTAGCCGGAGGAGGCGACAGGCATAAAGTATTCTTTTCTGCTTCATACCTGGATGAAGAAGGATATGTGGTTACAACCAATTTTAATCGTATTACTTCACGTTTAAATGCCGAATTCGATGCCACCGATTGGTTAAAACTCGGAGGTAGTGCAAACATTACTATTACTGAATCTGCAGGTCCAACTTCTGCCGGAACAAGTAGTATTG
The DNA here is from genome assembly GCF_010586825.1 of Draconibacterium mangrovi. GTDB lineage: Bacteria > Bacteroidota > Bacteroidia > Bacteroidales > Prolixibacteraceae > Draconibacterium > Draconibacterium mangrovi. The sequence continues at coordinate 40,763 of NZ_JAAAGB010000014.1, forward strand.
TGAACCCTTTCGGATTTGCTAAAAACATCGGCTCAATTTACCCGGTATATGTAAATGACTTAGATGGAAACATCGTATTAGATGCGGGAGGAAATCCTGTTTTTGATAACGGTGAAGGTTATTCTGAATACAATATCGGTTCAAGGCCAATAAATCAAGGTCGTCATGCTCTTCAGGAATTGATGTTAAATGATGAAACTACAAGAAATAATACCTACGGAGTTCGATTCTTTGCCGACTTCGAAATAATTGAGGGGCTTAATCTTAGGTTGAATTATGGTAGAGATATAAATGAAGGTCTTGAAAAAGAATATGAAAACCATATTATTGGTGATGCTCAACCAACCGGAAGATATGGAGAAGACAGATACCGGAGAGATGTTGAAAACTTCAATCAGATTTTAACATTCAAAAAATATTTTAATGAGGTTCACAGTGTAGATATAACTGCAGGTCATGAAAGTTTCCAAAGAATTTATTCAGGTATCGATGGTACGTCGATTAAACAGGTTGCTACAGGTATCTATGAATTTGACAATTTTGCAGAGCCAATTAGTTTAGGCGGTTCTACTACTGAAAAAACTATTGAAGGTTATTTCTTAAGGGCAAACTATAATTTCGACGGTAAATATTATATCAGTGCTTCAGTAAGAAGAGATGCTTCTTCTGTTTTTGATGAAAAATCACGATGGGGTAATTTCTATTCAGTGGGTGCTTCCTGGAGAATAGATCAGGAAACCTTCATGAAAAGTGTAAGTTGGGTGAATCATTTAAAACTCCGCGCTTCATATGGCCAGGTTGGTAACGATGATTTGGGCGACTTCTTCTTGTCTCAACCAAGATACGGACTAACATCAAACGCTGGCAATCCCGCTATTTATTGGTCAGAAATTGGAAATGCTGACTTACAATGGGAAACGGTTGGTAGTTTCGACGTAGCCCTGGAGTTTGGTTTATTCAATAACCTTATTGATGGTTCTGTTGAATATTACAAGAAAAACTCAACAGATCTGCTTTATGATTTACCCATTCCTTTAAGTAATGGTTTAAATACTGTTCCTTCAAACATTGCCGATCTGTATAATTCAGGAATTGAAATAGGATTGACCGGACATATCATTAATAAGGGGGAATTAAAATGGGATATGACACTACAGGCATCGACGTTTAAAAATGAAATAACAAAAATTCCTGATCCTTTTATAGATGGTTCAAAAAGATGGGCAGAAGGTAAATCAATCTATGATTTTTATATACTTCAAACTGCAGGTGTAGATCCTGACACAGGAGATCAATTGTTCTGGATGTTTGAATTTGATGAAGATGGTAATAGTGTACCGGTTTTGGATGATAATGGAGATCAGGAAACCACAAATGATTGGGAAGCAACGGAAAGAGCATACACCGGAGACAACTCCATCCCGGATGTTCTGGGATCAGTATCGAATTATTTTGGTTATAAAGGATTCGACCTGAATGTTTTAGTGACATATGGTATTGGTGGAAAATTTTTAGACTATGGATATGCTGCTATGATGCATAGTGGTACTTATGGCCGATCACTTCATCCTGATATTCTGGATGCATGGAGAAATCCGGGCGATATAACCAGTGTGCCGAGAATGGAAAATGGAAATGTTGATTTAGTGCAAACACAGTCTTCCCGTTTTTTAACAGATGCGTCTTTCTGGGCATTAAAAAATATTAGCTTAGGCTACACTTTTGACGGTGCTATTGTAGATAAATTAGGTGTTGATGATTTAAGATTATCACTTACCGGAGAGAATCTATATCTAAAAAGTAAGCGAACAGGACTCGATCCTCAATACAATTTAGCTGGAACACCTGAGGGTAATGATTTTAACCCATCGAGAGTATTCTCGATTGGATTAAATGTTACATTTTAATCATAAAAAATAATTAAAACATAATGACTATGTTTAAAAAGATAATCATGTTACTTGTAATAGTAGCTATTGCAACAACATCGTGCGACAAAGACTTTTTGGAGACAAAACCAACAGATGCTATTTCTTCTGGTGACGCATTGGCATCTGCTGAAAATATGGCACTAATTCTAAATGGCCTGCATCGTTTATTATATGCTCAGCCACAAACTATGCTTTCCGGAGGTGATAGCCAAAGGTCTGGAAATCATTACTGGGTTCCATTAGGAGATAATTTGGCAGGAGGCGTAATTCACAGTGCCAGGGCAAACAATTTGGGCTGGCAAGACGATACACAATGGATTTCTCATAATCAGGAAACATCTTTAACAACTAAACAGTTGTGGTATCAACGTTATCATATCATTGCCAGTGCCAATGCAATTATTAATAAAGCTGCTGAAGGTACTATTCCTGAAGATGCAAAATTTAAAGAAATTATAGGACAGGCTTATACTTACAGAGCCTATGCCTATCTTTCATTGGTTCAGCATTACGCCAAAGGCTATCTGATTGGCAACCCGGCCACAGATCCCGGTGTACCTTTATTATTTGCTTCTGAAGCACCTTTTACAAGTGCGCCCAGATCTACGGTAAAAGAAATTTATGACCAGTGTATGTCAGATATTAATAGTGCTATAAGTTATTTTGATGGTGCAACTGCAAGGCCAACCGGCAATGCATCCGACAAATCACAACTAAATATTGACGTTGCGTATGGGTTAAAAGCTCGCATAGCATTAAACATGGGGGAATGGAGAACAGCAGCGGATGCAGCGGCGATGGCACGTCAGGATTATCCGATTATGGATAAGGATGATTATTATTCAGGTTTTAATTCAACCTTACTTCCTGAAGTTATTTGGGGAAGTAATGTAATTAGTACTGAAACAACTTTTTTCCGTTCGTATTTTTATTTAATGTGTAATACATTTAATGGAAGCCAGAATCGTAATAATCCTAAAATTATGGATAAGAGGTTATACGCTCAAATTCCTGATACTGACTACAGAAAAGGTTTATTCTTAAAAGATGCTCCAAACTCAAATACTTCTGCGGCTAACGGAATGGGTGGCTGGGCTAATAATACCAACCCATTATATACAACAGAAGAAGAATTTGATGCAGAAGTTGACAGACTTGCCAGTGTATATGGATGGACTTCCGCTCATAATACACATCCTTATATGCACGTAAAAATGAGACAAAAATCGCCCGGAACTACAGATCCGGATGATATTATTTTAATGCGTTCTTCTGAAATGTATTTGATAGAAGCAGAAGCAGAAGCCATGTTAGGCAATATTGAAGCTGCACAAAATGCGTTAAAACCATTAGGCGAAGAACGCGACAGCGCTTATGATGTTACCATGTATGATACTAAAGAAAAATTAATGGAACATATTAAGTTCCAGAGAGCTTTAGAATTATGGGGAGAAGGATTTCTTTACACGGATAAGATACGTTGGGACGAAGGAATTGACCATGCAGCAGATGGTGGTTCCGGTGCTTCTGCCGGTTTGTACCAAAGCGGATACCAGCAAGATAAACCATCAATTAATGATGAGTGGGTATTTAAAATTCCTCAAGAAGAAATTGATGCGAATCCAAATTTAGGTCCTGGCGATCAAAATTAAAATTATAGGTTAGAATAGGATAGAATTCCTCATGAAAAAAGGTGGCCGATTGTTCGGCCACCTTTTTCTATTTCAAAACAAACACTGCTATTTCTTTAACAGAATCAGTTTTTTCGTCTCTACGAAATCATTTGTTTTAAGTGTACAATAATAAATACCATCAGCCAGGCCACCCGCATCGAACACATAACTATAGTGCCCTGCGATTTGTTCCACATCGACAATACGCCTGATTTCTCTGCCAACAGAATTTGTTACTGTAAGCATAACGTGCGTGTCTTCAGGAATGGTGTACTGAATAGTGGTATTACTTCGGAAAGGATTTGGATAGTTATTAAAGTTGTACTGTCCTTCATCCTCAGGAAGTAGTTCGTCTTCAGCTATTGAAAGAATAACCGGGTTATCAACCGTACCATTAATTTTATCAATGGTAAAGTTTAGCTCAGGCGAAACCAGCTTAATTTGTTTCTGGTTGTATTCATCCCACAACACTGTTTTAACCGTTTCGCCAATGTCTGAACGATCGCCGTAAACCATAGCAAATGCCATATACTCGTCTATCGGATTAAGGTACGAAAGCGGAACATCGCCACGCAGCTGATCGTTGATATAGGTTTGAATCCTGTATCTGTCGGAAGACGGAAATTCCCCAAAATCAACAATCGCTGTCAGGGTCATGTTATACTCGTGTTTCAGGAAGAGCTCATCTGTATTACCCGATTTCATTATTGTTATGTTGTCGCTATTGCCAACAAACAACTTATAACCCAGCCCCGGTTGGAAAAATTTCAGATCGCCAACCCACGAATCGGTGCTTTGGTTGTATTCGCCATATTCGTACTGGCTTTTAATAACATCTCCCGGTCCTGCCGAAAGCAGCTCCAACACATCGTCAATAGGTAAAATCTCTGATTTTGGATAGCCGATCCAGTTCCACTTCGGATTTAACGGAATACTTACATCTGTATCAGGTTCATTTCCAATCAGGCTCAGGGTGTCGCCATGGGCACTCAGGAATATCATATAACCTGTTTTGATATCAACATCGGAGAGTGTTCCCTGCCAGCCAGTCATCTGACTAAACTGCGAATATCCCGTTTGTGATTTCAGTGTAAGATCGTTTAACGAAGTTGGCGGAGTAAGACTCTCAAACACTTTGCCTACACTCATGTCGTTGCTTTCTTTATTTACCGAAATCCAGTTCCATCCTTTTGCCAGCATTCGTTGCTGAATACCGCCTGCCGGATGTAAAATGAAAGGCTCTTCAACGTTTCCAACCACTCCGTCGTTAAAGAAGGTCAGTTCTTCAATGGCGCCATATTCAATGCCGTTTAAACCATCCCACATTCTGAATTTGATGATTTCAGTTGTATGCTGATTCCGAACATGATACTCGGGGAAATTAATCCAGTCGAGATCGAATTCAGCACTGTTCGACTGAATGCGCAGTGTATGTTCACCGGCCGGAACCTCGAATTGAGCGGTATATATTGCATAGGAATTTCCGGTAGCCGGGATTGTAAAGCTTGTCGCCAGATTCCCGTCAACATAAACATCTACATCGCCGGCTTTACTTCCGGCAGCCTTAAATTCGGCAGTGAAAATGCCTGGTTTTGTTGCATAAATATCAAAGTCGATCCAGTTGTTTTTCTTAAAACGTGTGGCTTCATACGTTTTGCCATCTTCGGTAAAAGTAATGTCCTGTACACTCAGGTCGTCCACGTAATCTTCGGCTTCGAGCAAACTTCCGTTTTCGCCTGCCAGATTTCCGGATATAGTAATAAATGCGGCGTATTTGCTGAGTTCAGGAACATACATGATGTTACCAACACCGCGCAATTCGCCATCAACATAAGCCGCAATCTTATCGCGTAATCCGGTCGACAGGTTTTCATCGCCATCATCAGAACTAAACTGAGCCACAAGGTTCATATTGTACTGGAAATCGGGGTGGTTTACACTCCAGTCGATCTCTTCGGCATACAGCTCAAGCGATACCATGAGTACTTCAGGCGAACCGTCGATTATGGCAGTTACTTCTCCTTCATAAAATCCGGGTAACAAATCTTCAACAACTAAGAATTGAACGGTAAAACTATTTCCTCCCAATACCGAAGCAGAAGTTACCGAAGGCACCAGCCAGTCGGGGTACTCTTCAATGGTAAACGATTTGCTTATGTTGGCGCTGTTGTCAAGATTTGCACTCAGAACCACCAGTTCTGTTTCTTCTGCTGTTAGATGGACCTCTTCAGGATTCCACGACACCGGGCTAACATTCACCAGGAATGACCACTCGGTTTTGTATTTCTGTATATTTCCAGAAATATCCTGAACTCCTTCCACTACTGCATAAACACGTTTTCCTTCAAGCGATGGTTGTGCAAAAAGATCGTCGTTGGGAGCAAGAATAATCCCATCTTCGTTTTGTGAACACTGAACCGTTATCGGAATTTCAGTGGAATCTTCAAGGAAAAGGCGGATATTAGGTGCTGCTCCTGAATAACTTTCAAAATTACAATTGATGTCCTTGTCGAAAACGACACTTATTTCTTGCCCGTAACGCAGGTAGCCATCGGCTGGCGAAGGAGTTCCGTACGGAGCAATTGATGAGCGGTCGATAATTCCCGACTGCTCGGAAGAATAAGAAATACCACCTTCTATTCCGCAGAAAGCTTTCGCACGCAAACTGTAGTTGCCATCGGTAAGGCCGGATACATCGAACTCGTAATCGAAAAAGTTTTCCAACAGTAATTCTTTGTCAATGATCACATCATCAACCCAGCCTTCACCCTGACGTTTATACTGAAGGGTTATACTTTGCAGGCTTTCGTTGTTCCGGTCGTAGCCCGTAAAAGCCACATCCAGTTTGTTATTATTGTTGCTGTTCACCAGCCAGTTATTGCCCGGCAGATGCAAGGCCACATTTGAACACTCGCTTTGGAAATCGACAAAAATCCAGGCTGTGTCGGCGCTTGTAACACTGCCGCCATCCTCCCACAGTGAATATTCACACGGCGGATACATCATAATACCAATCGAATCGTATGTAGACGCCATCGGTCCGCGTTCAACGGTAAGTGCAATGTTTGCCGTTTGGTTGTATTGCAGAAAATAGGAAGCTCCACTATTAGTGATTGATGTGCCACCTAATTTTACAACGGCACCATCGGGATTTGTGGTAGAAACTACTTTCACGTGGTATTCGCGGGTTTCCCGACTCTGGCTTTCGTTTAACAAATTGGCAGTAAACACCGCTTGTCCACCGATTGGTACATTGTTAATTTGTGGTGGATACACAGTGATACGTGCATCATCGCGCGGTTGTGTTCCGGGTTCGTGCGGACAACTTGAAGTTCCCAGTTTCAGATTGAAAGCAGGTACACCATAGGCTTTATCCTCAAGGATATCGACACTAAAGAAATCGCCAATATCGTTGTCGGAAAGAATATATCCAACGGTTCGGGAATAAGTTGTATCGTTCCCCTGATTAAAGGTGTTTGCCCATCTGAACTTTGCCATAACTCCGATCTCGCTATCGAACCAGGCTCCGGATTCATTATCCAGTTTTATTCCTGCTGCTAATTCTGTATTTATAAATGCAGTGTATTCATACGATGCAGAATTTGTTGTGTCGGTGGTATATTCGTTGGTATACGGGGCACCGGCACTAAATGAGATATTCTCTTTAAATACAGCATCTTCACCTCTGTTTAAATCGTTTTGTGCCAACACATCCTCCCAGTGCAAACTATCAGCCAGTAACTGGTTAGCCTGCATTTTTTCCTCTGGTAAGAGCAGACTGGTATCGCGACCGGCAATCAATGCGCTACGCAGTACTCCGAGAGTTGGAAGTAAGGTGTTCTTAATGTGTGTTTCGGTATAAACAAAAGTCGTCGCAAAACCGGTTACATCAATAGTCGGAACAGTTTTTATTTCTGCCTGACATGTTGCTGTATTATAGGTCAGCTCGTCGGCCAGTGCATATTCCTGGTTAAACGATGCACCAATGTATACATCACCATCATCTCCGGTAAGGTTTTCCATATCGGAAGTTGAAAAAGTTTCATTGAAGGTGATTGTGGTTTCAACACCGTTGCGGTTAAAATTATCCCTTCCGGCTACTGCGCTAAATTTAATTTGTGTTCCAAATCCATTACTTGAAAAAGGAGTGAGTACTTTAGCTCCAATCAACAGGTTCGCATAAACTCCTGCTTCTCCACCCACAAGCATCTCGAATGTATTAAAGCTTTTGTAGGATTTGCCTTCCTGAACGTACGAATAACTGTTGTCTCCGGGAGGGTCGTGTAATACCAGCATTGGCATTTCGGGAGATTTTGTAATAAATGAAGGCGCCTGTGTTTTAACACCTTCAACCATAATCCAGTATTCCTGCGGTGTGGCATCTAAAAATCCCACTTCAGGAACCACATACAACAGTTTTTCATGATTGTGCTCGGCACTCTCAGCAATTTCTGGTAATCCGGCTTGTGTGGTATAAACTGCAAAACCGTTTACAATAGGCACCTCTATTGGCACATCTCCGCGGTCGGCAACAAAGTCAAATATGCGCAAATGTCCTTCATTTACCGGGCAGTCGCCCATTGACTCATTCACTTCAAAAACCAGGGTATAAACGTCATTTTGCTGCATTAACGTTATATCTCCGTTGCTACAGGAAACTACCTGTGCGCCTGCATCGGTAAAATCAACCTGAATATCAAGTGGTGAATGGTAAATAAAATCAGCCTCGGGAACCACTTCGCCCCGTGTTGTGTCGGAAACCGTAACAATTGTAGTGTCGGCTGGAGTGATACTTGTTGTTCCGTTGGGCAGGAAGATGGTATCTGCCGGCGTGATATCAAAGCTGTCGCGCTCAGCAATCATATCCGCCGTATCCCGCACGGTAAGGTCAATGCGAATAGGTTTATTACCAATTTGGTCAAATATGTTCGAATTCACCGGATCAAGTTCAACCACCTGCACATCGTATTCGCGTGCCGGAAGATCAGGAATGGTAAGCAAACCATTTGCATCGGTATAATAAGTAGTATTAAAACAGTTGCCCGGCGAAGAAAGTTGTATTTTCACTGAATCGGCCACCGGAGTTTCGCACCCCGTTTGTACTTTTACAAAAATCGTATCGGTTTGTGTATCGGTGAAATTGATATTCAACGAATCGCCGGCTACAAAAAATGAGGTAGAAGGTTGTCCTGATGGATTCTCAAAAGTATGATGCAAAAACTCGGGAGTAAATGTATAATCTCCTTCTTCCTGGATGGCATAACTCCAATCGCCGTTGGCATCGGTAAAAATTCCCCGGCTTTCTCCGTTAATCAGAATTTCAACCTCAGGCACGCCACATTCGGCTGCGGTTGATTTTGGATACACAACTCTACCGGCCATAGAGAAAACACTCTCATCGGTAAAGTTAGCTCCTGAACTTAGTTTCGAATTCAGATCGAGTACACGGGTTATGGTATCGGGCGTAAAAATATGTGGTCCGTTTGGTCCGTCTTTGAAGGGAACCACAATAAATTCGGCTTCATCGTAATAGTAAATGTTGCGTATTTCGTAGTAGCCGTCAACATCGGTAGTTGTACAATATCCTCCTGAAGGAACAGACAATGCTCCGGCCGGTAAATTTGGTGTTACGGGAATCGCACAAACACTCACGCCTTCTACTCCAACACTTAACACCGACTTAACCGTACCTTTAATGGTTCCGTTTGGTTTCGAGTATCCATCGTCGTTAAGAGTAGGGAAGGTGCGTGTTGCGTGAATTGGTGTTACATAATAGGTGTGTTTGTAACCAGGAATGGCACCATCGTCGCTGTATGCCTGGGCGTTTTTGCTTAAAATCGCCAGCTCTTCCTTTTGGCTGCTTTCCGGTACACTGCGCTCAATACGCAATTCCTCTGCAAAATCCGACAAGTCGTCCCATTCTACTTTAACACGGTTAGTATACGTTCCGTCGGATGCGTTAACGTTAAAAGTTTTTGCTTTTCCAAGTACGGCATTAGAACTATTTCTTGGTGATTCATGATTTCCCCAATCGTCGGTAAAGGTGGTCACCCAGTAATAATATACATCGTTTGGAACAATTGTTTCATCGGTCCAGGTGCGAACATCTCCTGCAACCTGGGCAATTAATGTTCCGTTGCTGGTCGTCGTTCCCCTGTAAATATTGTAACCGGTATTAGCATCCGGAATATCGGTTCCTTTCGACCAGCCCAAAATAATCTTTTCAAAATATTCCTGATTAGAGGCAGTTATTCCGGTAGGAGATTTTATTGGGGCGGTAGCTGCGTATGTTAACACACTATATCCGGTACCTCTGTCTCCTGAACTGTTTGCTCTGGGATAACCACTCCACACCCATTCCACACAGTTACACCAGGCCAAACTGCAGTCTTCTGATTCCTGATAACGTAAGCCCCAGTTTCCTGAATTATTTGGACCTGCCACATAAGTAATGGTACCGCTGGATTTACTGCCGCTACCACTAATAGTTTTTGAACTGTTGCTATCAGAGTTTTTATAGATATCAAACCTGTGAACAATAGCTTCAGTACAACTTACAACTCCAGCACCGCTATAGGTGAAGGTGAGTGCATAGTCTGATCCGCCCGATGAAATCTGAACCGACATATCGGGATAGATCCTCTCTGCGCTTGCCCAAACAGGCAGCAGAAAAATAAAAGCCAGCAACAAAGCAATAGTGCTGCCGGCTTTCCTGATTAAATGGTTGGGAAGTATTACTTCCGGATAAGTAAATGTTTTCATAATGGATTATATTAAGTGTTTATAGAATTTGCCCTGTGTATTAGTAGATTAATACAAGGGCTTTTAGTGATGATATATATATTTAAGAATTGTGTTGTTAAATGCGTCCGGTGTGAAATACATAGTTAAATAGAGTTTGTGTTTAATGGATAAGAATTCGGAATGGTTTGATTTAATGGTATTTCTTTCCTTTAAACTGTGTTTATCGTTAACAAGTTATGGAAAAAATAAATAAGATAAAAGAGTATTAAAATCTCCAGAATGATTTTTTTCATAAAAATGGAGTTTAAACACTAGCTGTGCAGGGATATTAAATTTTTGAATTTGTCATATTCCCCAGATAGGGGGCGGCTGAAAGGAATATTCCAACATAAGTTTTTCGGTTTCTACGTTTTAGTAAATTTATTTTTAATCTGCAGAGTAATTTTTAGCCATACAGAAATAGTAGCGACGTTTCTGCGCGTTAACCGATATAAATCCGGCTAATATTAATTCAAGTTTAACTGGCAGTAATTTAGAGTGAGTATAAAAAAGGTGAGATTTGTCATTATTTTCACTGCTTTTTCTTGTTTCTCCTTTTTTCTGGATTTGATTTTAACCCCATTCAATTTCAAATTTTGCAGCTATTTTTTGTTCGATAAAAAATTCACCCCGTCCAAAGTTTAAAAATCCGGGTTGAAAATGAATCGTTCGAAACCTGAACCCTGTTTTAATGAGTTGTTGTAAAATGTATTTGCGGGCTTTTGAAATGTCAGAAAAATGTGCGAAAAAGTAAATAAATGATTTTCGGGAAGCTTTAAAACTGTCAAATTATTAAAGTCATATTCTATTTTTGATGACCGAAATCAAAAAAGAATTAAGAATATGATGTTTGACAAAGGGCTGACTACCTTTATGATTGTGGCTACCAGTTTGGTGATGTTAATGACTCCCGGACTGGCTTTCTTTTACGGCGGTTTGGGCTGTAAAAAAAATATCCTGAGTATTATGATGCAGAGTTTTGTGTCGTTAGGTATAACAACTATTCTGTGGATAAGCTTTGGCTACTCTATGTGTTTTAGTGGAACCCTGGCCGACGGAAATGATTTTTTCGGCATCATTGGAAATTTCGATAAAGCTTTTCTGAACGGAGTTACATCAAGTACGCCCTTGTCGGCCGATCGTAATTTCCCGGAATATATTTTTGTGGCTTACCAAATGATGTTTGCCATTATTACTCCAGCACTGATTACGGGTGCTTTTATCAACAGGGTAACCTTTAAAGCGTATTTTATTTTCCTGGTTCTTTGGCAAATATTTGTTTACTATCCCTTTGTACACATGGTTTGGGGAGGCGGAATCCTTGCCGAGTGGGGAGTGCTTGATTTTGCCGGTGGAATTACGGTGCACGCAACGGCAGGTTTTGCTGCTTTGGCATCGGTATTTTTTGTTGGTGCACGCGCCGAAAAGAGCAGCGGCCCAAACAATATTCCGCTGGTGGCTATCGGAACCAGTTTACTGTGGTTCGGTTGGTACGGTTTTAACGCCGGAAGCGAGCTGGACGTGGATGCTGTTACCGCACAGGCCTTTTTAAATACCGATGTGGCGGCTTCGGTGGCAGCTATTACCTGGCTGGGAATTGAATGGACCACCGGCAAAAAACGGCCTACTTTTATAGGGTTAATGACCGGTGCTGTGGCCGGACTGGCAACAATTACTCCTGCTGCAGGTTACGTTACGCTCGGAACAGCTATGTTTATTGGACTGTGCGCCGGAATGGTGTGCTACCAGGCAGTTAAATTTGTTGAGCGCCAACGCTGGGACGATGCCCTTGATGTTTGGGGCGTGCACGGAATTGGAGGTGTACTTGGAACCATTCTTCTGGGCTTATTCGGAACTACAGCTGTTAACGCCAATGGTGCCGACGGTTTGTTTTTTGGAGGCGGATTTAGCTTCTTCCTGAAACAGATTACGGCAATAGTTTTTGCTTCGGCCTGGGGTTTTGTATTTACCTGGGGCATGTTAAAAACAATTAACCGCTTTGTGCCTGTAAAAGTAGGGCGCATGGACGAAAAGAAAGGCCTCGACCTGGGCTACCATGGCGAGGTTGCCCGTCAATAAGAAAAACCGATAACATATATAATTCAGCCACGGACGGTGTAATAGAAACTACTCTGTTCGTGGTTTTTTGTTTCCTGCAGGTTTTATCGCCGTCCTGTTAGCTTTATGGGTGTCCTGTAGCACTTTTATGCTTTCCTGTTACTTTTTTTCTCGTCCTGTTACATTTTTGGTCGCCCTGTACCACTTTTTTACAATCCTGTTAGGTTTTTGGTCGTCCTGTTGGATAATCAGCTGTTCCTGTTTAACAGGGAGGGTAAAAAACCTTACAGGACGGGTGCAATCTTAACAGGACGCTATATGTCAATGACTTGCGGTCTGTAGTGTGATGAAGATTGCATCGTACTTTAGTGCGGTTTATAGTGCTGAAAAAAGAAAAGGCTAATAGGCGTTCGATGAATCTAACAGAGGGTTAACCACAGTATATTTTAATTCTCAACCTTCAGAACCTAAACTCTTCCTGTTGAACATTGAACTCTAAACTTTTAATTGTACTTTTGCACCTCAAATTTTTAGCTAGATATTTCAAGATGAGTCAGATGGAAATTCCGAGCAAGTACAACCCGGTCGAGGTTGAAGATAAATGGTACAAATACTGGATGGATAACAAATATTTCCATTCCAGACCCGACGAGCGCGAACCTTACACGATTGTAATTCCGCCGCCAAACGTAACCGGCGTGTTGCACATGGGGCACATGCTTAACAATACCATTCAGGATATTCTGGTCCGCCGCGCGCGAATGACCGGTAAAAACGCCTGCTGGGTGCCGGGTACCGACCATGCATCGATTGCTACCGAAGCCAAAGTGGTAAACAAACTAAACGCTGAAGGAATTGACAAGTACGATCTTTCGCGCGACGAATTCTTGAAACATGCCTGGGAATGGACCGATAAACACGGTGGAATTATCCTCGAGCAGCTGAAAAAACTGGGTGCTTCGTGCGACTGGGATCGTACAGCTTTTACCATGGACGAAGCCCGCAGCGAATCGGTAATCAAAGTTTTTGTCGACCTGTTTAACAAAGGAATGATTTACCGCGGCGTACGTATGGTAAACTGGGATCCGGCAGCAAAAACTGCACTTTCTGATGAGGAAGTGATCTACAAAGAAATGCAGGGTAAACTTTATTACCTTAACTATAAAATTGAAGGTGAAGAAGGTTTCGTAACCATTGCAACTACACGCCCTGAAACGATTCTGGGTGATACTGCCGTTTGCGTAAACCCGAACGACGAACGTTTTGCGCATCTGAAAGGAAAACGTGTTTTGGTACCGTTGATCAACCGTTCAATACCGATCATCGAGGATGAATATGTTGACATGGAATTTGGTACCGGATGCTTGAAAATCACACCGGCCCACGATATTAATGACTACGAAATTGGTCTGAGATATAATCTGCCATCAATCGACATTTTTAACGACAACGGAACACTTAACGAAAAAGCTGAGTTGTTTGTTGGCGAAGACCGTTTTGTTGTTCGCGATAAAATTGTTCCTGAACTGGAGAAAGCAGGAAACCTGGCTAAAATAGAAGACTACACCAATAAGGTAGGATTCTCAGAGCGCACCGATGTGATCATCGAGCCAAAATTGTCGGCGCAATGGTTCCTGAAAATGGAAGAACTGGTAAAACCGGCTTTGGAGAATGTGATGAACGATACCATCAGCTTCCATCCGCCGAAATTTAAAAATACCTACAAGCACTGGATGGGCAACATCAAAGACTGGTGTATTAGCCGCCAGTTGTGGTGGGGACACCAAATTCCGGTGTACTACCTGCCCGACGGAAATTATGTTTGTGCCGAATCAGCAGAAGAAGCGCTGGAGTTAGCAAAAGAAAAATCGGGAAATGCAGAATTGACTGCTGCCGATTTGAAACAAGACGAAGATGCGTTGGATACCTGGTTCTCAAGCTGGTTGTGGCCAATTTCGGTTTTCGACGGAGTTCGCGAGCCGGAGAACGAGGAAGTGAACTACTACTATCCAAGTTCGGATTTGGTAACTGCACCTGATATTATTTTCTTCTGGGTGGCCCGAATGATTATTGCCGGTTACGAGTATCGCGATGATTTCCCGTTCAAGAATGTATATTTTACCGGAATGGTGCGCGATGCACAACGTCGAAAGATGTCGAAATCGCTGGGTAACTCTCCTGATCCGCTGGATTTGATTGCCAAATACGGTGCCGACGGTGTTCGTGTTGGAATGTTGCTTTGTTCTCCTGCCGGTGGCGATTTATTGTTCGACGAAGGCCTGCCACAACAGGGAGCAGGTTTCTCAACCAAAATATGGAATGCTTTCCGACTGGTGAAAAACTGGGAGGTTTCAAGTGAAATCGAACAACCGGAACATTCAAAACTGGCCATCGAGTGGTTTAAAAATAAACTGGCTCAGGTTGTTGAGACTTTAAATGCACAGTTCGACAGTTTCCGTATTTCGGAAGCTTTGATGACCGTATATACTACCGTTCGCGACGAATTCTCGGGATGGTTGCTTGAAATGGTAAAACCTGCCTATCAACAACCGATCGATGCAAAAACATATGCTGAGATTCTTGAACTGTTCGACCAGATGTTGCGACTGATGCATCCTTTTATGCCATTTATTACAGAAGAGATCTGGCAGTTACTTGAAGAGCGTGAACAAGGCGAAAGTATAATGATCAGTCAGTTGCCGGCAAATACCAGCTACGATGCTGCATTGCTTGCGGCTTTCGAGGATGTAAAAGAAGCGGTTTCAGGAATTCGTAAAATCCGTAAAGACAAAAATATTGCCTTTAAAGATGCTATCGATTTTTCGGTGCAAAAAGGCGACAAAGGTTTTGATGCCAAATTCAACAGCATTCTCATCAAATTGGGTAATCTTACTGAACTCACTGTTGTTGACGAAGAAGTTAAAGGAGCAGCTTCGTTCCGTGTAAAATCAACCAGTTTCTATATTCCGCTTGATGGATTTATTGATGTGGAAGAAGAATTGGAAAAACTGGAAGAAGAGTTGAAATACGCCAAAGGATTCCTGAATTCGGTAATGAAAAAACTGAGTAACGAAAGCTTTGTAAATAACGCGCCCGAAGCGGTAGTTGCCAAAGAAAAAGCAAAACAAGCCGATGCCGAAACCAATATTAAAGTGTTGGAAGAGCGTATCGCTTCAATGAAGTAATTCAATATAGTCATAGTATGACTCCAAGTCATGCTATGACAATTTCCCTATATCCCCTTAACATCTGTTAAAAACCAGTTAAATAGTGTTATCTTCAAAATGGTTAAATTCTTTTGCATAGATTTGCAAACGGAATAGAATTACGCACTTATGTATAAATATTTACTGCTGCTATTAATCGTTTTGATGAGTTTTTCAGTTTGGGCTCAGGATGAGAATTATCAGGTTGATCCGATGTTGATTGAACTGAAAGCAAAAATCCTGAGTTCTTCCGATAGTTCAGCAGTACCTTATGCCAACATAATTAATCACCGCACACACAGCGGGACAATTACCAACGGAGAGGGGATTTTTACGCTGGAGATGCTTAATATCGATTCACTCGAAGTTACTTCTGTGGGTTACAAAACTTTTATCCTGAAAGTGCCATCCTATTACACCGGCTACGAAATGCTTACGTTTTATATGGACCCTGTACTTTATAATGTTGGCGAAGTTACCGTTGAAGGTGAAGCCCGTCAGCTGGATTATTTCGATCACGGAAATCCAACAAACCTTGACCCAACATTGAGAGGCGATGCATTTAATGAAAGACCTCCGATCATTGCAGCGCTGGTAAGTCCTTTATCGTTTGCACAATATTACGGTAAACGCGAAAAACGCAAACGCCAGGTACGAGAGGACATGGCGATAATGAGAAACTGGGAAATGCACTCGAGAAACTACAATAAAGAAATGGTGATGAAACTTACCGGTTTGAATGAGGCTTATGCTGATACTTTTATGATGTGGTTTAACGGGCAAAATGTACTTCCGTACACAGCCACGGAATACCAGGTGAGGGAGTCGATTGTGCAGTATTCCAAATTGTTTAAGCTGGATTACGAACTCGAATAATTGAACCAAAAATTCGACAAATAATCAATGATTTGTTAATAGAATACAAATAAGTATTTAATTTACACATTCCGTAACTTTCATATTGGATATAAAAAGATACAAATATCTTTAAAATGTAATCAAAAGTGAGAAATTGCTTACAGTCTGGTTATTTGACTGGTTTAGTGTTGGGGAAGCATCAAACGCAATGTTTTTGCTCACATTAAAAATATGTTCTTCAACATAAAATGGAGAATATGATGATTGTATTTTAGTGTCGCAATCATTTAATATTCAAAGTTATGAAACAATTAATGTTTACCTTTTTGGCTGTGATTCTGGCCGTGGGAGTAGTAAGCGCAAGCGACTACAAAATCCCCTTAATAGGATCAAAAGCTCCAAAATTTAGTGCAAACACAACAAACGGAAAAATCACTTTCCCAAATGATTTCGGGAGTAGTTGGAAAATTCTGTTTAGCCACCCGGCTGACTTTACTCCGGTATGCTCGTCTGAGTTACTCGAATTGGCACACTTGCAAAAAGAATTTAAAAAACTGGGTGTTGAGTTGGCAGTAGTTTCCACAGATGATATTGTATTACACAAAATGTGGAAAGCTCATCTTGAGGAGTTGAACTATAAACAACGCGGAACGGTTAATATCGAGTTTCCGATAATTGAAGACCCCGACGCGAAGGTATCACGTTTGTACGGAATGTTACACGATGAGGAGAGTACTGATCGAGATGTTCGGGGAGTATTTATTATCGATGATAAAAACATTGTACGTTCGGTAAATTTCTACCCGGTAGAAGTAGGCCGAAATATGGATGAATTTGTTCGCATGATAGAAGCTTTACAGCTTACCGAATCGAAATTTGTTTATACACCTGCTAACTGGCAAAAAGGCGACGATGTTATTGTGCCTTACTTGCCGTACTCAACCGCTGAGTTGGAAGCTAATCCTAAATTGGCAGACAGGTATTATAGTGTAGGCAACCGAATGTGGTTCGAGCAGATAGAAGGATCAACTGCCAAGGTTGAACACAACGAGGAATAGAAAAACGCAATTTTTCATAGAAGCATGTTGAATTCAGACACTTAAAAAGGTATTTGCGTTGCAAGTACCTTTTTTTCTCCCTATTTGATAAAAAAGAAAGCCCGGAGTTGACCAGGCTTTCCCAATGAAAGGGTAAACTTTCATTAATTTTTGCAATCAAATAATAAACGCAGTTAATTAAAACGGTTCACTATTCTAATTTCTGTAAACAAGCAAGTGCTCGTTTTGTTAACTATGTTTTTAGATTTTTTTTATTGACGTTCCTTCACCGTTTAGCAAAAAGAATTAATTACCAATTTCACTTTTCAGCAGCTTAACCTGGTTGGTAAGTTTGGTAATCTGCTCGTCTTTTTCTTTTAACTGATTTTGTAACTGTTGCGTTTCCGAACGAACATTATTAAGCTGTCCCTGCAGGGTATTAAGTTCGTTTTCGCTGGCTTTAATTTTACCCTCCAGAACTTTAGCGTCCAGGTTTAGCCTGTTTATTTCAAAGTTCTTTTGGTCGATGGCCGAGTTCTTTTCAGAAACTTCGCTTTCCAGTGTGCTTACTTCGTTTTGTAACGATTTTATCGACGCTTCTTTACTTTCCAGCGCATTGGTTAAACGTTGTTTTTCAAAATCAAGATTAAAACTTGTTTCCTGCAACGATTCCTGTTTACTGTTGAGTTCTTCATTCAACCCGGCCACTTCTTTCTTCAGGTCGGCAATATCCTGCTCTTTTATGGCATTGCTTTCCATCAACTCGTTTTTCATGGCTTCAAAATCGGCAATCAAAGCTTTTATACGTTCGGCTTTGGCATTGTTCTCGGCATCGAGTTTTCGCGAAAGTTCTTCGGCTTTTAATCTGCCGGCTTCCATTTCAAGGTATTTCTTTTTCGATACGCACGACGTAAGTCCGATCAAAACTACACTGATAACAAGAATGATATATTTTCTACTCATAACGATCTTTTTATGTTCAAAACAAAGATACACAATAATAATTGGGTATTACAACGTTTAACTAGGTAGGAATGGTATTTATTTCTTACTTTTATTTTTTAAAATTGATAGTCATGAAGAAAACAATTATATTCATTTTTACAGTTTTTGTTGCCCTTACAGCGTTGGGTCAAAGCGGATCGAAAGTGGCTCACACCATTAAAGGGAAAGTGGTAGATGCCAATACAAATCGTCCGGTTTCGTATACAAATATTGGCCTGGAAGGAACATTTTTTGGTACCGCTAGTGATAGCGAAGGAAATTTTGAGTTGAAGATTCCTGAAGAGATGGTAGATAAAGATATTTACTTTTCTGCAGTGGGTTTCACCAACAAAAAGTTTCCAGTAAAAGACCTTTTTTCGAAAGAATTTGCTGTGGTAAAACTGGAGTCTCAATCGTATGATGTGGAGAAGGTTGATGTGGCAGCACAAAATAAAGTTTTGATTCGCATTTTACGCCTGGCTTCAGAAAATATAAAATACAATTATGGTTCGGGGCCATTTAATATGCACTTTGCTTATTCAAAAGAAAAGGCGGTTAACGGGCAGGTTAAATCACCGCAAATTGCAACGGTATTACTTTACGACGAAACTGGTTACACACACAATTCGAAAGCTGATGCTTTTAAAGCACGGAATTATTCGGTTACAAAAGAACAAAGCGACGCTGATTACAGCTTTTCAAGCGCCCAATTATATCTTGATGATTTGTTGGGATTAGACTGGGTGCGTTCGGCATCGGGTGTTTTAAGCCCTGCTTTGCTAAACGATTATCAGCTGGCGCTGGAAAGCCAACCTGTTATCGACGGTAAAGAATACTGGGTGATTTCTTTTAGCCCGAAAGTCCCTTCACTGGCCACTACAGGCGATTATTATGCCGGTACTTTTAAAGGTAAAATCAGCATTAATAAAGAAGATTATTCGATATTAAAAATTGAAGGCGAAGCAGTGGCTCCAAAAAATAACCGTCAGGGCAGGGCGCTGGCAATAGGGCAAAACAATAGGGATTATTTTACCGATGTGCTTTACACCTTTGAAGTGGATTATGAAAACCTTCTGTTAAAACGTGTGGCGCTGAATAAAACCTATACTTACAAAGGCGAAAAAATTTCGGAGCAAGCCGTGCTGGATATGAACCGGGCGCACACGAATAACCTTACTGTTATTGATTCGCGCGATTATTTCCCCGGAGAATAAGAGATAGAATCATAAACAAAAACAGGGTTGCGATTTGATTCGCAACCCTGTTTTTGTTTATATAGAAATATTTTAATCTTCAGCTGTAAACAACTCCTCCTCATTAACCTTTTTAACCTGCATGCTGTCTTTTAACGTGCGGTTAATAATGGTGTAAGGCGCGGTAACTACTTCGTCGCCCTCCTTGATTCCTTTCAGAATTTCAATGCTGTTGTTATCCTGAATTCCGGTTTCTACCTCGGTTTTTAATACACGGCCATCGGCATACACAAAAACAACTTCCTGTTTTTCGTCACGCTGCGCAGTGTTTTCATCATCCGAAGAATTTTCCGAATCCGTATCAACTTCTTTTGTGCCGCCGTTTTCTTTTTTAAT
This sequence comes from Draconibacterium mangrovi, assembly GCF_010586825.1. GTDB lineage: Bacteria > Bacteroidota > Bacteroidia > Bacteroidales > Prolixibacteraceae > Draconibacterium > Draconibacterium mangrovi. Next base: position 60,882 of record NZ_JAAAGB010000014.1, read on the forward strand.
CCGTGTTGTAACTGCCGAAATTGGCACCGAAATTACATTCTCGCGGGTTTCGGTAAGAATATCAACAGTAGCCGACATTCCGGGGCGGAAAGGGTAGAGGTTACCATTCTCAGGATCGATCAAATCTTCGTACGAATCTTTTAGCAAAAGCACTTTTACATCGAAGTTGGTTACCTGGTCGGAACTGGTTCCGGAAACGCTTGCCGAGTTGGCAATTTCGGTAACAATGCCTTTGAATTTGCGGCTCAGGTAAGCATCAACTTCAACCAGCGCAGTGTCGCCTTTCATTACCTTTACAATATCGTTTTCGTTAACTTCAACCTGCACCTCCATTTTGTTGAGGTCGGCAACGGTCATCATTTCCGTTCCCACCATCATGCTGGTTCCTACCACGCGTTCGCCTTTTTCAACGTTCAGTGCCGAAATGGTTCCGGTAATAGGAGCATAAATTTTTGTTTTTATTAGCTGCTCTTCAGCTTCATCAAGCGATGCCTGCGCACTCAATACTGAATATTGCGCGGCACGGGCTTCGGCCTGGGCAACTTTGTATGCTGCTTCTGCCGATTCGAATTCCGAAACCGGAATCGTACCTTTTTCATACAATTGTTTGGAGCGTTTATACGAAAGTTCGCTTTCAATTAGTTGTGCTTCGGCTTGAGCCTGTCTTGCTTTCGATGAGTTTACAGCGGCTTCCGACCGGTTTACTGCCGAAACATACATTTCGGGTTTTATAACACACAGTAATTTTCCCTGCTCAACCGCATCGCCATCTTCAACATGCAGCTCAACGATCTCACCGGCCACATCAGGGCTGATTTTTACCTCAGTCTCCGGCTGAATTTTTCCGTTGGCGGTTATAAACTCGGTAATGGTTTTACTTTCTACGGTTTCGGTTGACACTTTTACGCTAACATCGCTGCCAAGCCATCCTTGCTTTTTGCCCACGATAAGCACAATAATAATTACAACCGCAACTCCAATTATATAAGGCAATGTCTTTTTTTGCTTCATTTCAGTTAGCTGTTTTTGTCTATAGGTAAGAAATGGGTTTCTAAAATTACAAGAAAAATCGATTCCTGTAAATTATACCAATTGTATTTCAGTGTGAGCGTTAAACGAAACGGTGAAATTGCAATGATTAATGCCGGTTGAAAGTAGGAATTTACTGAAATAGGACTCATTTTGATTTCACATCGGTATTAATTGGAATCGGATGCCAATCGCTTTTCTGAAAATGGGTGAAATTAAATGAAAAAGGCTACCGGAAATAACAATTTCGGTAGCCTTTTCTTATTCTTTAATCAGCATCCGTGCCGTTAAGCGGCTGTGCTGTTCCAGGTAAATATCCTTTTCTTTTACCATCCAGTCGAGCACCTCTTCGGTGTAATGGCGAATGGTTACCAGTGTAAGATCGGTATTGTAGCGTATTTTATAATCGCCCGAAAGTTCGCTAAAAATATCCTCCAGGTTTTCATCCGAGGCATCGGCAACAATGTTAAGGTCGATGGCCGATTGTTGCATCAATGTAACCTTTATCAGTTTTTCCATCAGAAAATTTACCACCCGCTCAATATCGCTAATCGAGATTATTGAGAAATCGAGAGCAGAAAGGGTAATCAGCACCTGGTTTTCTTTCAGGATAAAAATTGGAGGCAGCTCAATTTTATGATCGATTTTATGAATAACCGTGCCCGGATTTTTAGGCTCAACAAACGATTTTACCAGCAGCGGAATTCCTTGGTTGTGCAGCGGCTGCATGGTTTTTGGGTGGATTACTTTGGCACCAGAATGCGTCATCTCAACCGCCTCTTTATACGACAGTTCGTTGATCATCACCGTGTCGCTCATTTTTTTAGGGTCGGCACTTAAAACTCCCGGTACGTCTTTCCAAATCGACACGCTTTCAACCTTCAACGAACTACCGATAATGGCAGCCGTAAAATCCGAACCCTCGCGCCCCAGCGTGGTAGTGAGGTTAGTGGTTGTAGAGCCGATAAATCCCTGCGTGATGTATAAGCCTGTGTCGGAAAAGTTGAACTCCTCGCGAATTAATTCGCCGGTCCATTCCCAGTCAACATGTGCATCGCGGAAAGTATCGTCGGTTTTAAGGCAGGTGCGAATGTCGATCCATGTATTTTTATAGCCGGTGGCGGTAATGTAATCGCTAACAATGCGGGTAGAAATGAGCTCACCAAAACAGATAATCTGGTCGTATTCAAAGTTAAAATCGTACGACGGACGCGAATTTAGTTTGTGTTCCAGCTCGCTAAACAATTCATAAACACCCTGTGGCATTCCTTTTTCGCCAAACAAATCGCCGATAATTTCAATGTGATAGTTCTTAAAGTTATTGAAGATTGTCCACTTTTCGTTGTTGCTGTTATAGTAGGCTTTTATCAATGTTTCCAGCAAATCGGTACTTTTTCCCATGGCCGAAATAACCACGCTCAGGTTTCCGCTTTCGCTTTTAATAATTTCAAATACATTTTTTACTGCGGCCGCATCTTTTACCGATGCGCCTCCAAATTTATATACCTTCATCAAAAATTCATTTAAAGCTTTTGAGCAATGCGCTACGAGCTGTTTAACCTTGCAAAACTATATTTTTTTGAATTAACAATATACATGTTCATCAGGGAAATCATTCTACTAAAAATGTTAATTTAGATGCCTTCAAAAAAAACACTAAAAAAGAAGCTGCACCCATGAGACATTTTATTCTTTCATTTTTTATTCTGTTTACTTTTTCAGGATTTTGCCAGGTAAGCCAACTTAATAAAAGTTCACTTTCGATCGAAACAATTATGCAGGATCCGGCCAAATGGATCGGTACTTCTCCGGACGATATAAGCTGGAGCGAAGATGGCGCAAAAATCTACTTTCAGTGGAATCCGGAGCAAGACACGCTCGAATCGTTGTTTGCTTACGATTTGGCGACCAAAGAAATAGAGAAAGTAAATTTGGATGAAAAGAAGACATTACCCGGCCGTCGTGGCGATTACAACAGCGACAAAACAAATAAAGTATACACCCGAAACGGCAACCTCTTTCTGCTCGACTGTAAAAGCAGAGAAGAGAAACAGCTTACAGCCTGGCTGGAGCGTGTTTCGTCGCCCGAATTTGTTTTAGGCGATTCGAAAATAGCCTTTACTAAAGACAATAACCTTTTCACCATCGATCCGGAAACCGGGCTGATTACGCAGCTGACGAATTTTGTCTCGGGAAGTGAGAAAAAGGAACAGTCTTCGTCGGAGCAAGCCAAGTGGCTGGAGCAGCAACAAAAGGAATTGTTTGTGGTTTTACAGGAACGCGAAGCAAAAAATAAAGCACGCGAAAACCGCGGGGAGGCTGAAAAAGAAACCGAACCATTAAAAATATATACCGGTAGCAAGTTTTTGAATGGCATTTCGCTGAGCCCGACCGGCGACTATATTATATACAGCTTGTACGAAAGGGCCTCTAATGCAAAAGCTACTTCGGTTACGCATCATGTTACCGAATCGGGGTACACCGAAGAAAAGAATGCCCGTTCTAAAGTAGGAAGCCCGCAGGCGTCGGTTGAAATGGGGATTTTTGATGTGAAGAACAATAAGCTGGTAACGATTGATAAAACACAAATTCCCGGCCTGAAAGATTTGCCTGATTACCTGAGCGATTACCCGGAACGTATGCCAAAAGAGGGAGACGAGGTTGAAGACCGCGAAGTGAACCTGATGGGGCCGGTGTGGAATGAAACGGAAGACCTGGCGGTGGTTGTTGCGCTGTCGCATGACAATAAAGACCGCTGGATTTTACTGCTCGATCCTGCGACCGGTGATTTGGAATTACTCGATCGTCAGCGCGACGAAGCGTGGATTGGCGGCCCCGGAATTGGCGGCTGGGGAATGTCGACAGGAGATATAGGCTGGATGCCTGATGGTGAATCGGTGTGGTTTCATTCCGAGGAGTCGGGCTATTCACATTTGTATGCCGTTAATTGCAAAACAAAAAAGAAAACAACGCTTACCAGCGGCGACTTTGAAGTTTCGGAAGCATCTATTTCGAACGATAAAAAAAGTTTTTATTTCATCGCCAACAAAGTGCACCCGGGTGTGACGCATTTCTACAAAATGCCGGTTTGGGGTGGTAAGCTAACACAGATCACATCGATGGAAGGTGGAAACGAAGTAACGCTTTCTCCTGATGAGAAATATCTGGCTATCCGTCATTCGGAGGCCAACAAACCCTGGGAACTTTATTTGCAGGAAAATAAAGCCGGAGCTGAAGCCGAAAAGCTGACAAATTCAACCACCGATGCTTTTAACAAATACAACTGGCGAATTCCTGAGTTCATTACTTTTAATGCTGCCGACGGTGCCGAAGTGCATGCCCGTCTGTATCGCCCTGAGTCGCCGGAGCAAAATGGCCCCGCCGTAATTTTTGTGCACGGTGCCGGTTACCTGCAAAATGCGCACAAATGGTGGAGTAGCTATTTTCGGGAGTACCAATTCCACAATATTTTAGTCGACAATGGTTATACAGTACTGGATATCGATTACCGCGGAAGTGCCGGTTATGGCCGCGACTGGCGTACCGGAATCTACCGTTGGATGGGTGGCCTCGATCTGTCGGACCAGGTGGATGGTGCAAAATTGTTGACGGATAAATATGATGTTTCGCCGGAGCGAATTGGAATTTACGGAGGCTCATACGGAGGATTTATCACGCTGATGGCTTTGTTTAATGAGCCGGAAACTTTTACTGCCGGTGCAGCTTTGCGTTCAGTTACCGACTGGGCACATTACAATCACGGTTATACTGCCAATATTCTGAATACACCGGTGCAGGACAGCATTGCCTATGCAAAAAGTTCACCTTTAAATTTTGCCGATGGACTGGAAGGTAACTTACTGATGTGCCATGGCATGGTTGATGACAATGTACAGTTTCAGGATATCGTTCGCCTTACGCAACGCCTTATCGAGCTGGGAAAAGAAAACTGGGAGCTGGCGGTTTATCCCGTGGAAGCGCATGGTTTTGTTGAACCCAGCAGTTGGACGGACGAATACAAACGTATTTTTAAACTGTTTGAAGAGAATCTGAAATAACACCATAGAAGCGGGAGCCTGACCTGAAATCAGGCTCCCGCTTTTGAAATAGTGAAAATTTGCCGAACATCTACTATCTGTTATTCGTTTAAATAGACGGAACATAAACAATGGAGAGTAGATCGATGAATACCCGGCAGAAAGAAACATCCCCAAATAATCCCTGGCAAAACTTTATAAAAAATTCGGCTTCCTATCAAAAGCCTGATACCTTAAAAAGCGTATGGCAAATCATAAACACTTTTATTCCGTATGTTGGCGTATGGATATTGTTGGTTTATAGTTTGTCGGTTTCGTTGTGGCTCACTGCATTTCTGCTCATTATTGCCGCCGGTTTACTGGTTCGTTTGTTTATAATCTTTCACGATTGCGGCCACGGCTCTTTCTTCAAATCATACAAAGCCAATCGGTATATCGGAATGTTGTTTGGTATTTTGGCTTTCACTCCCTTCGATAAATGGCACAGTTTACACGGGAAACACCATGCTACTGTTGGTAATCTCGATAAACGTGGCGATGGCGATATCTGGACGATGACAAAGGAAGAATACCTGGCCAGTTCGAAAAAAAGGAGGCTTTATTACCGGGTTTACAGGAATCCGGTAGTGATGTTTGGCTTTGGCTCGCTTTATATATTTCTTTTTCAAAACAGATTGACGAAAGTATGGATGACGCAAAAGCAGAAGAACAATGTTTATGTCACCAATATTGCGTTGGTTATCCTGTTTGCGGGAATGAGTGTTGCCATTGGTTTTTTCACCTATCTTATTCTTCAGCTGATTATATTGTACCTGGCTGGCATGGCCGGACTGTGGTTGTTTTATCTGCAACATCAGTATGAAGACGTATCGTGGGTTCGGAGCGATGACTGGAACTACACAAAACTGGCACTCGAAGGAAGTTCATTTGTCAAATTTCCAAAGTTGCTTCAATGGTTCTCCGGCAATATCGGTTTTCATCATATTCATCACATTAATGCGCGAATACCCAACTACAATTTACCAAAATGTTACGCCGAAAATAAAATTTTCAGAGAGGTGAAGCCGGTAACGTTTCGCTCAAGCCTCAAAACTTTGCGTTTACGTTTATGGGACGAAAAACTGCAGAAACTAATCGGATTTCAGGATATATAACCGGGCAAGCCAGGCAGGGCACCAAACAATTTATACTTAGCTTTGTTTTTGGAATTAATGGATCGCATTCAACAATATTTTAGGTGGTTAAAACAGGCATTGCTGGTAGTAATTGCGTTGTTTTCGCTTGCATCGTGCTCGGTAAAAGAGCCGTTGTTTAAGGCCATTGGTGCCGAATATCAGCGTCCGTTAAATAAAACAAAAACCACCCCGAACTTCGATCATCACTGCCAAACTTCGCCCGATGATTTTCGGATCAGCAGTAATTTTCACAACTCCGATCAGAATCTTTTAGGAACTGCAGTTGAGCGTGATGAGTTGCTTTTACAGTCAACATCTTTTTCTGAATATTCATTTCTGCAACCGGAAATTGTTGCAGAAAACACCCGGCTGTACATTCTCTATAAACGGTTAAAATTCGACATGGTGTAATCGCTTTTCCCGTACACCCAATATTGTCAATTTTAATAACCGTTAATACATTTTTACATGAATAAATCTGCGAATAATTCGGCAAACCTGGCCGGACTTTTCACCTTATCTCTCCGGCTGGTAGTTGGCTGGACTTACTTTTCTGCCTTTTGGCGCCGTGTTGTACTTGTTGATAAACTTGCTCCGGAAGGCGTTGGTTACATCGGCGAAAAATTTAATCATTTCCTGCCCAACGCTTTGGGAATAAAACCGATAATCGAGCACCTGGTTACGCATCCCGAGCAGTTGTGGATGGCCATGGTAGTTTTTACTATCGTTGAAGCTGTTGTCGGGCTGTTTATTATGCTGGGGCTTTTTACACGATTAATGAGCGTTGGCGTCTTTGGCCTCGCCGCCGGAATTCTGTTGGGCTCGGGTTGGATCGGAACAACCTGCCTCGATGAATGGCAAATCGGTGTGCTGGGAATTGCAGCCGGATTCACCCTGTTTTTTAGCGGCAGTGGCGCATATTCGCTCGATCAGTTGCTGCTGAATAAGAGACACAGCTTCACACAAAATCGTTGTTTTGTCTGGCTGGGATCGGGCGAACTTCCGATAAGAAATTTGAAGCCGGCTGTGTTTGTTGGCTCATTGGGAATTTTGTTTCTAACACTGTTTACCAACCAGGTTTTTCATGGCGGAGTTTATGGTAAACTGCACAACAAATCGGTGAAACCTAAAATTGAAATCAGCGATGCCTCCATCGAAAACAATATCCTACAGTTTGAAATATACCGAACCGAAGGCGTTGATGTGTATGGATCGTTCCTGATCGGGATTCAATTGCTGGATTCGGAAGGAAATATTTTGCTCGAAAAAAAGGGAGAAGATCTGGCTAAGTTTCCGGTCGACCAAATATCCAATCACTATGTAACGCACGTAAAACCGGGGAAACACAGTTTGATTGTTCCTTTGGGTGCAAAAGCCGATTTGGCTATTGACTTGCGCACAATTGATTTACAACGCGCAAATGAATTCACGCTGAAACTGATTGATATTAGCGGACTGGAATGGGAAAGCAAAGTTAAAATCTAGCCTGTTTTGGTGTAGTGATAGTATGACTCTAAGTCATGCTATCACTGTTTAGCCTACATTTTTATTACTTTTAACACCAAGCAATCAAGTTACAATGACCGAAAAATCTGTCTTTCACAATAAAAATCTCTATTTCATTTTTGGGGTAACGCTTATCGCTATGATGGGTGTGGCAAGCATTACACCCGCTTTCCCCGATATTATCCGTTATTTCGGTATCAGTCCGCAACAAGTGGGATGGCTGATTGTTGCCTTTACGCTGCCCGGTATTTTTCTTACGCCCTTTACCGGCATTTTGGCCGATCGTTATGGCCGGAAAGTGGTGTTGGTGCCCTCCTTGTTTCTCTTCGGAATTGCCGGTTTTGCCTGTATGTTTGCGCCCGGATTTTATTGGTTGCTGGCCCTTCGTTTTGTTCAGGGAGTTGGAGCCAGTTCATTATCGAGTATGAATATTACCCTGGTGGGCGATCTTTTCGAAGGGAAACGACGCACGGCAGTAATGGGCTACAATGCCAGTGTGCTGAGTATTGCCACAGCATCGTACCCGGCACTTGGTGGTGTGATCGCTATTTTTGGCTGGCAGTATATTTTTGCTTTGCCCATTCTGGCTATTCCGCTGGGCATTTGGGTAATGAAAGGGCTGAATAACCCCGAGCCAAAGAACAAGGCGAAACTACGGTCGTATTTTGGGCGCGTTTGGAAAACCATTAACCAACGCACGGTTTGGGGACTTTTCGCCGTCAACTTTATCCTCTTCCTGATACTTTACGGTTCGTACCTTACCTACTTTCCGCTGATGATGGAAAAGCGCCTGGGCGCCGATTCTTCGCGCATTGGTTTAATGATGTCGCTGATGTCGGTAACTACCGCCATTATGAGCTCGCAACTGGCGCGCCTTAACCGCTTGCTGGGGCAAAAGCGGCAGCTGATTATTGGTAGCGCATTTTACATGCTCGCTTCGCTGCTTATGCTGGGTGCCAATTCGTATTTAATGTTGGGCGTGGCGGTCATCGTATTTGGTTTTGGGCATGGCATTACCATTCCATCCATTCAAAATATGCTGGTAGGCTATGCGGCAATAAACGAGCGGGCAGCTTTTATGTCGCTAAACTCCATGGTGCTGCGTGGCGGGCAAACCTTTGGCCCCTTGCTGGTAGGCGTGTTTTATGCACTTGGCGGCCTGGAAGCCAGTTTCCTGTCGGGCGCAGTTATGGCTGTGTTTATGATGATCATCATTTTTGCTATGGTGCATGTGAAAAAGCAACGTGGTTGAACCCACAAACTCATCCATTAAACAATCCAAACCTTTTTCCACTGGCCAATGACTAATTCCCTCTTTACCGGCAGCCGGGCTTTCCGCTAAAGTTGCCACACCTTTTGCCGGTTCCACCACAGGCATTTGGGTAGCTCCCTCTGGTCGCTCCCAATAGCCTGGTGTCACAAAGCAAAAGCTGCGGCAAGCTACCGCTGCAATCCCTGCCGGGGGCCTGTGGCGCTGATTGGGGGCAATTGTTTTTTGCTATTGCACCGTGGCTTTAGCCCGGTGATAAAATTGCAGTTCCGCAAAAGGGCTTTAGCCATTAATATCCTTTTAAAGGCTAAAACCTGTGGGCTATGATCCTATCTAAAATCACCGCCCTAAAGGACGGTGCAAAACATTCGCTACCGTGCCCCCGAAGTTTCGGGGCTTCGCGTGGCTTTCATGAAGGGCAGAAGAGAATCTTAAGCTCTTTCAGAGCGATGAGTGAATTCGCTTAAATACACAGGGTGTTACCCTGTGTTGTTGCTTTAGCACCGTTGGTGCTGCTTACAAGGCAACTGTATTTTTAAATAGCCCAAAGGGCTATAAGCATTAGCACAGGGCAGCGCCCTGTGCTATAAAATAAATTTAAACATCGCCCTGAAAGGGCAGTAGTATTTCCTCACTTCGCTACCGTGCGAATCCTTTCGGGGGCTAAGCTCAGCAAAAAAGCACCCAACACAACGGAAGGATGCTTTCTGATACACATACACGGTTTTTGTTTTTATTCTTCCACGGTAGCTTCAGCCGATTCTTCTTCTCCGCTGGCAGATTGCCCCTGACGGGCGGCAAGCTGAATCTCAAGATTTGTAATCTTCTGATTTACCTCTAATATAAAATTTTCGATTTCGGGAGTTGCCATGCGTAAAGTAACCAGGGCATTAATACGGTTTACCAATGCCTTGTATACCCCTTCGAAAGCCAAACGCACCTCTTTTACCTTAGCTGAGTTAAGATTTGCTTTTTCGCTGTCGCGTTGGTTTTGCAGATCGTTAACGGTATTGTTTTCGGTTTCGTGCGCCAAAACCCACGGCATAATACCAATGGTTTGGCAATGCACTGCCATATCCCGGTCTTTCAGGTCGTTATTCAGGTTGGTTGCTGCTGCAGTTTGTTCCTTCAACGACAGGTATCTGATGTTTCCATACAGATTAAAAACCCGTTCGATGTGTTTGGCAGCCTCAACTTCTTCTGGTATTGGGCTAAAAAGCGTAGCTTTTACCCGCTCGTTTAGTGCAGTCCAGGTAGTATCGCGCCTGTGGTCGGCATCCTGAACTTTTTCGGTCAGTACACTTCCCCGGTCAACATTTATTGCTTCGTCGAGTTCGGTAAAACTATTGTTGAAGTCTACCGATTCTTCCTCCACATTAAGTGCTGCAGGGGTGGCCTGCGCAATCAAACTTTTTACATCAGCCATAAACTGAAAGTAATCGTTGTTGCGCAAGCGCGTTAAAGGGATTGATTTTATAAAATTCATAATAGTTAAAATTTAAGAATGTATGGGTGTATGTGTATTTTGTTGATTATTTGGTGTGTGCATGGTGCTTATTAATGTGTAAAGTTCTTGCAAATTAGAACATAAGCTTACCAAAGTCAATAGTAGAGCTTGTGTTGTTTAGCATAAGCATTAAATTGACAACTAAACAATTAGCGTTGAAGAACGATGGTTTGCCGTTAGGGTTTTTAGTCCTGTTGTTCGATTTTGACAGGCCCGGAGTGATGGCTAAAGTCCCATTGCAAGGCAACGACAGCAGTAAATTGGTGACTAAACCCTCTTTGTACAGCTACGAAAGGGGTTTAATGCCCACTAAAGTACTGTTGCAGCACTACGAAAGTAGTTTTGTGATGACAAAAGTGCCGTTGTAGCACTACGAAAGGACTTTTGTGAAGACGGAGAAGCTTTCAAACACCTACGAAAGCACTAAATTGAATAATTTGACGGTAGCAAAGCGATACGAAACGACCAAATTGGTGACTTTGAAGCTTTCGCAGGGATGCGAAAACACCAAATTAGTGGCGGGGGAGTTCTTGTAATCAGTTAGTTAGGTGGTTTTGTGTTGTCGTAGTCTTTCGGAAACCCGCCTACACCAAGGCTTAAGGGCTAAAGCCCGGTGCCGATGGGCTTTGCTTAACCCCGGGCTACCCCTCGTTTGTAACGAGGGGTAAAATCTCCTGGCATTTATAATGCCATTCATAAGGTCGTTACAAACGACAAAACAAGAACCCCTCGTTGCAAACGAGGGGCAGAAGAGCTATTTCTAAACCGCTGTTGTTTTATTTTTTTATTATGCTAACTTTAAACTCCGAATAAAAACCAAAATGCTTTGAATACCTGCCCACAAATAATAAAGTAAATAATAAACACTCGAACAATCCAATTTATTCGATTCAGGCGAATTCCTATTTCACATGTAATGTTATTTCAATGAATTAAATACTAAAATTATGAAAAAGACACTTGTACTAATTGCCGTCTTGATAATTGGCGGAGCCAATGTTTTTGCACAAACACAAAAGGGAGATTTTTTATTAGGAGCTGGAACAAGTCTAGATTTTAGCTTCTTAAGCAGTCAGGTTTCAACAGACAGCTATGAAACTGATAAAGTAAAAAACAACAGTTTTGAATTCATGCCACGCATTGGTTATTTCCTAGCTAACAATTTGGTTGTCGGTATTGATTTTTTAACTTCAACTGCAACGGAAAAAGATGATGGAGATAAATATAAATCAAGCACATTTGCTGTTGGTCCTTTTGCCCGGGTGTATTTGGGTAATACTACAGTAAAACCTTTTTTTCATGCTGGTTTAGGTTTTGGAAAAAATACGGAAGAATACAATTCTTCATATGCTGGTTATCCTGACAACGAAGTAAAGTCTAATCTTACAACTTATGATGTGGGAGGCGGAGTTAGTTTTTTCCTGACACCTAAAGTAGCATTAGAAGTAGGTATATCCTATGGAAATGCCAGCTCGAAGTTTACGAACTATTATAACGAAGATGCAACGAATAAGGTGAAGGGGATCGCTTCAAGTATTGGCTTTTCAATTCACTTATGAACACTCGCTGTCGCGCGAATAATATAAAAGGATCCGATCTGTATCTACGTTAATTTATACAGATTGGATCCTTTTCATAATGTCAAATGACGAATGGCTAATGACCAATGACCAATGACCAGTGACGAACCTGTCTATTCCATCCAAAAGCGGTTGCGTTTGTGAATCTTTTTACTCCAGTATACAAACGGTGTATCGGCGGCTGCAACAATCCATTTCAGGAAATAAGTGGTAAGCAGAATTTCAATCAACACCGGCCATTCGTAAACGCCCCAAAAGGCAATGGCAACAAATACCACGCTGTCTATTAGTTGCGAAACCATTGTACTGAGGTTGTTACGCAGCCAGATCTGGTGGTCTTTCGAAAAACGTTTTTTCCAGAAATGATAAGCCCAAACATCATGGCGCTGCGACAATAGATAAGCTGCTAAACTGGCAATGGCAATACGCGGCATCAGGCTAAAAATCGTGCTGGTAGCTTCATGGCTTATTCCTGCAAATTCGTCACCTTCCAGTGGCAGAAATTCCAGTGCCAGGTTCATCAGCAAAGTCATTGATATCAAACTGAAGAATCCGATCCATACAGCTTTTTTCGCTTCCTCCTTTCCGTAGTTCTCCGACAGAATATCGGTAACCAAAAACGATGTGGCGTAAACTATGTTACCAAGCGTAGCAACCAGCCCAAACAACTCAACGGTTTGTATTACCTGAATGTTGGCCACAATTACCGAGATGGGAATCCACATTACAAGTCCCCATTTACCGAATAAACGGTAGGCTAAAATAATTAGCAGAAAATTTGCCAGCAACATGGCCAGCCATAAGATTTCGTTTTGCATTTTTTTTATTTTTAAAGTGCAGGGTTATGCCACCTGCTCAATTAATACTCAAAATTTTGGCCTGCAAATGTAATGGAAAAAGCTGAAAGTCAAAAAGCAAGAATATACCCCTTTGGCTGTAGCCATTTCCCCTCAAGAGGGAAACAGCTGCAAAGCAATGCCGGAGATTTTGAATATCGCTAAAATTGATCAGCGCTAGCTCCCCTCCTGAGGGGAGCTCCCGACAGGGTGAGGGGTAATGTAAATAGTGAGTGTGTCGGAGAAAGATGCGCTAAGCGGTTCTAAACCGCTTAGCGCATTTCTTTGGGCAGAACCCAATTCTTCTATGTCTCTTATTTAGAAGCCTTCTTCAATATCCCCAAAGTCTTTTCATCGATCTTCCCAAACAACGAAACTCCTGATGCACCATTGGCAATGGCTACACGAATTCCTTCTTCCAGCTCTTCATCCGATTTAAAATCGGGCAGGAACAGACCGGCATAAATCGGGAATTTCCCGCAAAGGAAATGCATGCCTTCCTCAACAGCATCGCCAATCCAGCTTACTGTTTCGCGGTAGAAACCGTGGTAGATCATCGGGCAAACCGCATCAAGGTTCCAGTTCGTCCAGTCCTGACGCACAATGCGGCGCGCAATTTCCGGTGTTGGGAAAACCGCTGCAGTTATGGGTTTATTATAAGAATGCGTTATTTCGGCCAGGTGATTTACAATACCATTCACCTGCTCGTATCGGTATTTCCGCCATGCCGGACTCTGATCGGGATGTTCCATTTCCAGCGGATCCTTACCGGTTTTCTTTTTAAAATTCTCGCGGCAGGTTTCGCAATAACAGAAATCGTACTCGGGCAACTCTTTGCTTTGGTCAATGCCGTAATTATCCCACAGGTTTACCGGCAGAATTACGTCGCAGTAACGTACATAATCCAGGTGTAGGCCATCAACATAATCCTTTTCCAGAATTTCTTTTGAGCGTTGAGCCAGGTATTCTTTAACCTCAGGCTTTGATGGGCACAACCAACGGTAATATCCAACGTATGGAGGATTGTCAGCACACGATTTTCCATCGCGGCTAACGGCATACCATTCCGGGTGACTGGCAAGCAGCTCTTTTTCGCCACGGTTCATGGTCCACATCCAACGGTGTGTTTCCAGCCCGGCCTTTTTTGCTATCCGAAAGTGGCGTTCGCTGTCGTGCTCGAAAAACATACCGCGCACACCGGCTTCGTAATAACTACTGTATTTCTTTTGCAGGTCTTCGTCGCTCTCCTCATGATTTGGGTTTTCCCATACCCAGTGTTTCAATCCTTGTTCAGCCGCTGCCGGTTTTGCTTCGCCGGCACAGGCGCTTGCTACGGTAAGGCCCATTCCGGCCAACATTGTGGTTTTAATAAAATCTCTTTTGTTCATCGTTAGTTTGTTTATTTGTCAGTATGTATGCGTAATAAGCCATCCTGATCGATAGAGATCATCAGGTTGTTGTTGGTTGTTAAGGTTGCAGTATAAGTATTTCCCGAGGTATTTAATTCCAGCGAGAAACTGGTGTCGTTTTCTTTTCCGCTTGATTGAATTCCAAGTTCAGAAAGGTCATCGCAATAGACCTTATTCTCGCGTTGATAGTCGTGTTGCGCATAAAACACATGCCACAGGTGGCGGGCCATTAATTCCGCTTCCGGAAGTGGAAAAGAAGCATGTGTTGATTTCGGAGCATCAGACGAAAACTGAATAAGCCCCCAACGTTCGGGGTAGTGCATATTTATCACTCCCTGCGGACTCCAGACCCAATTGTCTTCAGGGATCAATTTACCATTGTCGTTTGTTTTTCGCGTGTATTTCCCGTTAACAATTTCAGTTTGCCACTGCACGCGCGAGAAGTTGATTTTCCAAATAGCACCGGCTTCAGGCTGTATATAGTTGCCAACAGTGGTAAGCGATGAAAATGGAATGGCCATCTCAACGCACCATTTTTTATCCTTGTCGGTCGGGTTGTTCAACGTTCCATCCAGATAAACAGCACTTTTAAACCCTTTGGCATTCCATTCAATATCGGCTTTCCCTCCATTACGATAAGGTTTATCAAGAAAAAGGTCGAACAACGTGTTTTGGGCGTTCACTTCAAACTCGTAATAGTTGTGCGTGTCGCCATCGGGATCGATAAACACCTCAAAATCATTTTCGTGGTAAACGATCATGTCCTGCTTATCGTAGTAGGCCCAGATATTTTCTTCTTTCAGTTCGGCAAAAATGTACAGGTTATCTATATCCCACAACATTTTAATCCGCGTAGGGTAAGTGGGGTGAGGCATATTCGCGCCCTGAATATCAATAAACTCAGAAGTCCATGCAGCATTTTCCCATGACGGCTCGTTGGCTTGTCCGTCAATCGTAATGGCAGTGTTACTTTGTCCTGCAATATAGGTGTTTGGAGCTGTAAACAGGCGGGCATACTTCTCCGGTACCTCTTGCGCCGATGAGCCCAGGTTGCTGATTATAAAAAGTGTGATGAGGAAGGCATTCCTGATAATTCGCATAGATTAATCACTATTTATGTCGGACAATAACGACAAAAATATTGAAAAAATTATCAAGAATGCCTGGTCTTTTTAAAAAAATTAAGAAAGGTTTATGCCATATTCACGTCGCGGGCAATATATTCGCGATAATCTTTTATAATCGGGTCGTATTGCTCGTGAAATAATTCGGATGTCACCATAAAGTCGGCCGTAGAACGGTTTGAAGCTGTTGGAATATTGTACAAAACCGTAATACGCAACAAGGCTTTTACGTCAACATCATGCGGTTGCGGTTGCATCGGATCCCAAAAGAAGATGAGCATATCGATGTTGCCTTCGCAAATCATTGCTCCCAACTGCTGGTCGCCACCCAGTGGCCCCGATTTCAGGCGGGTAACGGTTGGAGGCACGGTGCCATGTTTGTGACAGCTTTCTGCAAGTGCCTCTTCAACCATTTTTCCTGTTGTTCCGGTACAAATTAAGTCGTGTTGGGCCAGTTCTTTCCAGTTGAAAGACACCCATTCCATAATATCTTTTTTGCGGTTATCGTGTGCTACGATCGCTATATTCTTTTTTCTTTTCATTATTCATGTTTTGTATTCAGTAAACTATTGTACTGAATATTGTTTTCGGTTCAAATGTAGATCGTTTTTAAATAAGGGAATAGTTAAAACATGTTTTATAACATAAATTTAGCTAAAACTTAATTTCTACACCCAACACCAAAGGATTGCTTAACATTTGAGTAATACCGATGTGAAATCAGAATGAGCCTTATCTCATACAATTTCCGTTTTCAATCGGTATTAACCATTGTAATTCCAGTGTTTCACTTAAGGCTCACACTGAAAAACAATTGGTATAACCTTCTGTAATGCCAATTATAAAAGGCTTTTCATTTCGTCGATCATTTGCTGAGCCAGCTTATCAGCTTCAGCACTTGATTTTGCCTCGGCATAAATCCGGATGATCGGTTCGGTATTCGATTTTCGTAAATGCACCCATGAATCCACAAAATCGATTTTTACACCGTCGGTTGCAGTAACCTCTTCGTGTGCATATTTTTCCTGCATTTTTACAAGAATTCCATCCACATCTATTTCCGGAGTCAGTTCAATTTTGTTTTTAGAGATGAAATAATCGGGGTAGGTTTTACGCAGTTCCGAACATTTAAGACCCGATTTGGCCAAATGAGAAAGGAAAAGTGCAGCTCCAACCAAGGCATCGCGACCACTGTGGCTGGCCGGATAAATAATTCCGCCGTTTCCTTCGCCGCCGATAACGGCATTTGTTTCGCGCATTTTGGCCACAACATTCACTTCGCCAACCATTCCTGCCGAGTAGCTTTGGCCATGTTTCTCCGTAACATCGCGCAGTGCACGGCTCGATGAAAGATTGGAAACGGTATTTCCGGGAGTTTGGCTCAACACATAATCGGCAACGGCTACCAGCGTGTATTCTTCGTTAAACATACTGCCATCTTCGTTGATAATCACCAGGCGGTCAACATCAGGATCGACAACAAAACCCACGTCAACTTTATTTTTGCTGATAATTTCTGCTGTTTCTACCAGGTTTTCAGGAATTGGTTCCGGGGTGTGTGCAAAATGACCGGTTGGTTCGCAGTTTATTTCAACAATATTCTTAATGTCGAGCGCTTTAAAAAGTGCCGGCATGGCAACGCCACCAACCGAGTTAACGGCATCAACAGCTACCGAAAAGTTGGCTTTTTTAATGGCTTCCACATCCACCAATTCGAGGTTCAGAACATGTTGCACATGAATATCGGTATAGTCTTTTTCCACCACAGTTCCCAGGTCATCCACTTCGGCAAAGCTGAAATCTTCAGCATCGGCAATTGCCAGTACTTTAGCTCCTTCTTCAGCATCAAGAAATTCACCTGCGGAATTCAGTAGTTTTAATGCATTCCATTGTTTTGGGTTATGACTGGCGGTGAGGATAATTCCGCCATCAGCTTTTTCTTCGGTAACGGCAATTTCCGTGGTTGGCGTGGTTGCCAGCCCAATGTTCACCACGTTGCATCCCATCCCCGACAGGGTTGAAACAACGATTGATGATACCATTTCTCCCGAAATTCGTGCGTCGCGTCCAACAACTATTGTAATTTTTTCTTTGTTTGCTTTTTCTTTTGCCCAGGTGGCGTAAGCTGCAGTAAATTTTACCAGGTCGAGCGGGCTTAAACCTTCGCCCGGTTTACCTCCAATGGTACCTCGTATTCCCGAGATCGATTTTATTAATGTCATAATCTAATGTTCAGTTTGAGGCGTAAAGATAAAAAGTCGATCCTGAATTACGACACATAAACGATAAAACCAGCCAATATGTTGGAAGAATGTGCTTCGTTTGACAGATACTAGATACTGGATGCCGGATACTGGATTCTTGACGATAGATACCGGAAGCGCCATGCGCTTTGCCCCATGCCCGGTTTGCTATAGAATTAATCCAATTCTTCCAGTTCGCGCAGTGTGGCTTTTAATTTTTTAATGTAGTTGCCATACAATTTGCGGAATCCCCAGCGAAGGAAAAAGAATATAGCACCACCGAAAACAGCTACAAGAAGCACTGTTATTCCGACCGTTAAAATAATCTGGCTTGTTTGAATATCCGATAAATGCATCCCCTGTGCCTCTGCATTATATTCGGTTCCAATAAACATCCCCGAAATAAAAGCTGAAGCCATACTGAGTAACAATGTGGCAAGTGCCAGATAAAAAAGTCGTTGATAGAGTGTTAGTGTTTCAATTATTTTTTTGAGCGTGCCTTTTATGTCACAAGCAACATCGCATTGTTTTTTTACTCGATAATACTTAATAACAAAATACAGAAAGGTGGTAACAATAAGCACATTACCAAAAACGGCCAAAAACAAAACCCAGTTTGGGATGGGAGTTTCGCTGTAGTATTTTTCAATAGTTTCGGGCGAAAAAATAAAATCATCGAAAGTAAATAGCAAGATTAATCCCAACAAAACGACAAAACCTATTTTTATATTCCGGTCGATACGGTCAATAAGACTTCTGGTACGTTTACTGAGTATTGTGTGCAACTGGTTTTCGTCCAGTTCTTTGGAGGGGGTTATTTTGCTCCATGTTTTTTTCAACTCGTTTAATTCCATACTACTCCTCCTCGTTTACCATCAGCTTCTTCAGCTTCTTTTTTATCCGGTTCATTTTTACCCGCACATAGTTTTGGGTGATTCCGGTAATCTCAGCAATTTCCTCGTATTTTTTGTTTTCGAGGAACAACAGCACAATCGATTTTTCAATTCCTGTAAGCTGCTGAATGGCTTTATGCAATACTTTTATGTTCTCTTCAGTTTCGGTATCGTACTTTTCGTCTTCAATTTGAAAATTATCGAACGTCAGGCTACTTTGGTCAGGTCTTCTTTTACTTTTTTTGAAAGTGGTAATCGCGGTATTCAGTGCCACACGATACATCCATGTAGAAACCTTTGATTCTTTCCTGAAATTGGGGTACGACTTCCAAAGCTGTACTACAATTTCCTGAAAGAGATCACTTCGGTCATCTTCCGTGTCGCAATAAATGTTGCAGACTTTGTGGATGATGCCTTGGTTCTTCTGGATTATGTGTAAGAATTCCTTTTCCAAAATCGGTTTATTAGTAACTGGTAGTGAGAATAATTACAATTGATGGTTAACAAACAGCTATAGTTTTTATTATTGCAGGAAGTTTGAAGTCCGGAGTTCGATGAGTTTTCTTCCGACTTCGGGCTTCAGTCTTCCAACTTTTTTTACATCATTTTTAAAAACTTCACCTCTTTATCGGTAAGAATCCGCCATTTTCCTCGCGGCAGATTCTTTTTGGTGAGACCGGCAAAAAGTACACGGTCGAGTTTTTTTACCCGGTAACCAAAGTGCTCGAAAATACGACGTACAATACGGTTTTTTCCGGAGTGAATTTCAATGCCTACCTCGGTTTTATCTTCAGCTTTAATATAGCTAATTGCATCGGCTGCAATTGGGCCGTCTTCCAGTTCAATTCCTGCGGCAATCATATCCATGTGTCCGCGTTCAACCGGTTTGTCGAGGGTAACCTGGTACACCTTCTTTTTGTTATGTTTTGGGTGTGTAAGTTTTTTCGAAAGGTCGCCATCGTTGGTAAACAGTAACAATCCGGTTGTATTCCGGTCCAGGCGGCCAACCGGGTAAACGCGCTCATCGCAAGCGTCTTTTATCAGGTCCATCACAATCTTATCCGCATGCGGATCGTCGGTGGTGGTAACGTAATCTTTTGGTTTATTCAGCAAAATATACACTTTGCGCTCAGCTTCAATTTTCCGTCCGTCAAAACGTACTTCGTCGCCCGGCAGCACACGTATTCCCAGTTCAGTAACAATCTGTCCGTTAATGGTCACCGCTCCGGCAGTAATAAAAGTGTCGGCTTCACGGCGCGAACAAACACCGGCATTGGCGATAAAACGGTTTAAGCGCATTCCTTCGGCCGAAAGCGTTTTTAGTTTTGGCCTTGGTCCTTCAGCCTCTACTTTCTTGTCAGACGGTTTGCCATATTTTTTCCGGGGCTTGAATTCTTTTTTGGGTTCCGATTTTTCAACCACCCGCGATTTTCCAACACGTTTTCCTGAAGATGACTTCACCGAACGTTTTGAAGTGTTGCCGGATGATTTACCTTGTGAACTGCCCCGGTTACTATTGTTATTCTTGCGCATTGCTAAATTATTTTGTGCAAAGATCGCTAAATTTTCTGATTTGGAATTTTATTTCCCCGAATTCACTTAAATTCGGGGCTCAAACATAAAATTAGAACTATGAATTCGCATGAAATTGATTATAAGATCATCGGTCACGATGTTCAGTTGGTTGAAATTGAATTAGATCCGGCCGAAACGGTAATTGCCGAAGCGGGTGCCATGTTGTATATGGAAGATGGTATTGAGTTTCAGGCCCGCATGGGCGACGGATCGAATCCACGGGCCGGATTTTTTGATAAGGTATTATCTGCCGGATCGCGTTTGATCAGCGGCGAGTCGCTGTTTCTTACCCATTTTACCAATCAGGGATGGGGGAAAAAGCATGTGGCATTTTCGGCTCCTTACCCGGGAACTATTATTCCTCTTAACCTGCCGGATTTTGGTGGAAGAATCATCGTTCAAAAGGATGCTTTTTTGTGTGCTGCACTAGGCACAAAAATATCAATAACGTTTAACCGTAAACTGGGTGCTGGATTTTTTGGTGGCGAAGGATTTATTCTTCAACAGCTGCAAGGCGATGGAAAAGCTTTTATCCACGCCGGAGGAACTGTAATTGAGAAACAGCTGAACAACGAAACTTTGCGTGTTGACACCGGATGTATTGTTGGTTTTGAAACATCGATAGATTATAGTATTGAACAGGCCGGAGGTTTACGTTCGATGGTTTTTGGCGGCGAAGGATTATTTCTGGCTACGTTACGGGGAACCGGAAAAGTTTGGTTGCAAAGTATGCCAATACGGAAATTAATTGCTGAGTTGTCGCCGGCAGGAGGAAACGCCCGAAAAGAAGCACGTGGCGGTTTGCTCGATAATTTACTGGAAGGATAGATCCAGTCTCCAGTATTCAGTCTCAGTAATCAGTTTTTCACTGTAAACTGAGACTGAATACTGTGAACTTTCTATACCACGCCGGGTAAACTAATTCCTTTAATTTTTCGGTACAGGTCGAGAGCAAAAATATCGGTCATTCCCGATACAAAATCAACCACCGACTGGATTTTCAGGTACACCGAATCATCGTCGGTTTTATACTGGCCGGGTAACAGCGATAATATTTTTTGGCTGTACTTATCCTTTTTGTCGGTATTCATAATTGCATCCACAAACTCTTCCAGCAGCGTTCCGATAATTTTGTAACCTGCAATTTCAATCTCAACAACTGAACGGTGTGCATAAATTTCGCCAAACGAAATACGTTGGACTTCTTTCATTGCTGCGGCTTGTTTCTCTGGAAGCTTATCGATAAGACTACCAGCGAAAGTCCCGGCCATAATTGTTTCGTAATTGGCTTTAAAAATATTAATGCAGCGGTAAATCAACTCGCCGATAACGTTGGCGCGCAGGTAACTTATTTGTTCGTTTATATCGCTTACCTGCGTAAAGGTTTCCTCGAAACGTTCAATACGTTCTTGGGTAAAGAAGTTTTGGAAAAGTGTACGAATTCTGTCGTAGTGTAAAATGCCCAGTTTAAAAGCATCTTCCAAATCCATAATCTGGTAGCAAATATCGTCGGCTGCTTCCACCAGGTATACTAGCGGATGTCGGGCAAAACTTCCATCTTCTTTTTGCGCAATTCCCAACTCATTGGCGATGTGGTAGTAATTTTCTTTGTCCGATTGGAAAAACCCAAACTTTGGTTTGGTAGCTTTTACCGACTCATACGGGTATTTTACAATGCTGGCCAGCGTTGAGTAAGTTAAGGCAAAACCACCCTCGCGTTTACCGTTAAACTGGTGGGTGAGTGTGCGAAAAGCGTTGGCATTTCCGTCAAAACAGGTGAAGTCTTTCCATTCGCCTTCCGAAAGCTGGTCTTTAAATTTCTGGCCGCTTTTTTTGTTAAAATAGTTCGAAATGGCTGCTTCGCCCGAGTGCCCGAACGGCGGATTTCCTAAATCGTGAGCTAGGCAAGCGGTTGAAACGATTGTTCCAATTTCATGGATCAGCGGATTATTCTGGTGGATTTCCAGCAGGTATTCCGACAACAAATTCCCCAGCGATCGGCCTACACTTGCCACCTCAAGGCTGTGCGTGAGGCGGTTGTGCACAAAAATATGTTCGGGCAGCGGGAAAACCTGCGTTTTATTCTGCATCCGGCGAAATGGCGACGAGAAAATGATCCGGTCGTAATCGCGCTGAAATTGTGTGCGGTCTTCGTTTGTTACGGGGCCTAAAGTTCCCTTGCTGCCCAATCGTTTTGGCGAAAGAAGTGTGTTCCAATCCATAGTCTAAAAAAATTCTTGCACGAATGTATAAGAAATTATGGTTCGCATGAAATTTTTGAAGGAGCAAGCATATAAAATGTTATCCAATTAAAAGAAACAAGTTTTTGTCTTATCAGGCGGATTTTACTATTTGTCTTGACACAAATAGTAAACACAAAAGTCAAGGCTGCGCCCGCTTCTCTCGGAAAAGCTACGCGATGACCGCTAAAATTCCTGAAACTTCCCGATGCTACGATCGGGACAGGCAGTCGTTCCTCCTC
>NZ_JAAAGB010000015.1 GCF_010586825.1 Draconibacterium mangrovi
TTGTTTTTTTACAGTCATTTTTGAACTTTTTAATGGTGATTAAATTAAGAAAACCATCTCTTAATTTTTATACCAACGTGTCCAAATTAGGCTGAAGATATACACGATATTTGATTCCGTTTCATTTAGCCAAAGGTCATTTGCCGTAGCTTCGATTTTTTGAGGTGCCCTTGTCTTTAAAACAAACTGTTCGCGAGCCACTGTAAATCCTGTCTCGGCCCAAAGTTCGGGCTTTTTTAAACGGGCATATACATTTAGTATAATTTCGGCGTTTGCCTCTATTTTCCTTACACCGAATTTCCAATCGAGTATTTCTAGAACTTCATCTTTGTTGTTTTTCAGTTTTAACTTAAGTTGATAAAAGTATGGAATTTCGGCCGACCATAACCGGGGATTTTCTAGTACCGTACTTAGTTCAATCGTATTTTCGGATTGCGGTTTCAACAAACCGATATTTTTACTGAACAACACAATTAGCATAACTAATGTTTGCTTTGCTACTTAGTTATCACATCCACTTCCCCATAGCCTACATTATCATTCCCCTCCGTATTTTTTAATGCACTAAATTTGAAGTAACGGGCTTTAATGGGCCCGAAGTTTTTTGTTTGCCACAATGGATTGTTTTTAATATTGGAGAATTCATCTTCACTAACCAGCTTCCACTTTTTATTGTCGGATGAAACAAAGAATTGGTAATCTGTAATAATTCCCGGCCCCCACGGACTTTGGTTTGGATGATATTTAAATCCAGTAAGGTTTTCTTCTTTCCCCATGTCAATGAGCAGGTCAACAGGAATTTTCTTATCTCGTGGTTGATTCCATACCGAAGCGATGTCACCATCAATGACCGCATAAACTTTCTTGTCTTCCGTGCTCAAAATATTCCAAGTTTTGCGTGCAATATCAAAACGTTCGCCACTTATCTGGCTGCTTTTTCTATTCGAAGGATCGTAAGCAATAGCTCGCACATCAACCTTTCCGTCGCCGGTTTCAATTGGAGAAGTATATTTTATTGACCCCGAAGTTGGTTCACTACCGTCCAGAGTATAATAAATTTCCGATTCCTGATCGGCAGGAATTATTTTAACATTACCTGATTGCTCGCGAATAACTTTTGGCGGGGTTAGAATTTGAGGAGCATCGTAAACCCCAATGTTTGAAATTAGCGGACAAGCTTTTGAATCGGTAATGTTTAAACGAAGTTTTGTTGCCTCAACCGTTGGGAAACGAAGAATACGATTGTAGCCAATTGTGGTTTGTTTATCCAGTTCTTTCCACTCGCCATCAACCATCGCCTCTATGGTAAACGACTTTACGCGTTGTCCCAAACGAATGTATTCCTGTGCCATAAAGCGATTAAAGCTTTTTATTTCGCCAAAATCGATGGTCAGCGAGGCTGTTTTTACCTCATCATCGGTAGTCCAGTATGTATTTTTATCGGAATCAATAGCATTTGCTGCTCCAAATTTACGGCTGTTACCACGTACATTTGAGGCTTCGGCTTTGGCATTTACAACCAGGTTTACGGCAAATGCTTCTTTTACGGCTTCAGCAAGATCAAGTGCTGCTTTTTCATCACGTTCATCGATTAATCCATTTGGTCTTATTGGGAAATTCAGTAAAAAAGTGGCGTTCCGTCCAATTGAATTGTAATAGGTATCCATCAGTTGTGGCAAGGTTTTTACTTTGGTGTCCTCGCTGGGGTGATAAAACCATTCGGGGCGAATGGAAGTATTTACTTCGCCCGGCACCCAGGCATTTCCGTTTTCCACACCATAATGCAACATCTCGAAAGGCACCTCGTCGGTACTATTCAGCAAACACCAGTTGGTTTCGCCAACCCAGCCGCCTTCTGTACCAACCCAGCGCAGGTCGGCACGGTCGCCACCGTCGTTCCAGATTACAATGTTTGGTTGCAATTCGCGAATCATTTTATAGGTTGGTTGCCAATCGTAGTAGGTGGTTCTGTCGATTTTTCGGTTTTCATTGGCGCCACCGTAATAGCCGGTACCACCGTTGGCCCCATCGAACCAAATTTCGAAAACATCGCCATAATTGCTTAAAACTTCTTTAATCTGGTTTCTGAAAATGGTAATGTATTCGGGCTTTCCGTATTCCGGATTATTTCTATCCCATGGAGATACGTAGATTCCTAACTTAAGTCCGTATTCTTTGCAGGCATCGGCCAGTTCGCGAATCACATCACCTTTGCCATCTTTCCATGGCGCATTTTTTACTGAATACTCCGTTGTTTCTGTTGGCCACAAACAAAATCCGCAGTGGTGTTTGGCAGTAACAATAATCCCTTTCATTCCGGCTTCTTTGCAAATACGCGCCCACTGGCGGGTATCCAGTTTTTCGGGATTAAAAAGGCTTACGTCTTCATCTCCAAATCCCCACGACTGGTCGGTGTAGGTATTCAACGAAAAATGGATAAAAGCATAGTATTCCATTTCCTGCCAGCGCATTTGGTTTTCGGATGGCGTTGGGCCGTAAGGTAAAGGCGCTTCAGTTTTTGAACAGCTAATGCTGATTAAAAATAGCATAAAAACCAGGCCATGTAAAGGTATTTGTTTCATATAGGTTTAATTATTAGGTTTCAATAAAATCAGGTTATTATGGAGCCATAATTAATGCGCCCCGAAATAGCTAGAAAAGAGAAGTTTTCGGAAATTTTGATTCATTATTACCTTTCCGGTCTCTCCACTTACATTTATTTAGAACTGAACCAATATCTTCATTATTTTTCCGGGTGCTTCCGACCATTCTTTCATAGCCACGGGCGCTTCTTCAGGGCTTACTGTTTTTGAGATCAGAATGTTTTCATCAATCTGACTGCTTTTCAGGTACTTTATTACAGCTTCAAAATCGGATGGATTTGCATTGCGCGATCCCATTATTTCCAGTTCTTTCTGTACCCAAAGCTTGGTTGAAAACGCTACCTCGGTACCAGCATAACCAATACAAACTACCCGGCCTGCAAAAGCAACTTCTTCAATGGCAGCTCGGTATGTAACCGGGTTTCCGGCTGCTTCAATTACTACGCTTGGACCATCACCATTTGTAATTTCCTGGAGCTCGTGGTGTAAATCCTTCTCTTTCGAATTAATGATGAAATCGGCACCCAATTGTTGTGCTATTTTTAGTTTCACATCGTCAATATCTACAGCAATTACGGTTGCACCGCGCAATTTTGCACGCACAATTGCTCCATTTCCAATCATCCCGCAACCAAATACAACCACGGTATCAATGTCGGTTACTTTTCCATTATCGATGGCATGAAATCCAACGGTTAGCGGCTCTACCAAAGCCAGCTGAACATCCGATAAGGCCTCATCTTTTAGTACTTTTTGCCACGGAACAGCAATATATTCAGCCATTGCACCATCGCGCTGAACTCCCAGTGTTTCGTTGTAACGACAGGCATTAAAACGTTTTTGCTTACAAGAGGTACATTGTCCGCAATTGGTGTAGGGAACAACCGTTACACTTTGTCCTTTCTGAAATCCTTCAGGCACTTCATCTCCGATATTTTCAATAACTGCCGATATTTCGTGCCCCGGAATACGCGGATACTGTACCATTGGATTTTTCCCGAGATATGTACTTAAATCGGAGCCGCAAAACCCAACATATTTTATCTTAAGAAGAACATCTCCTTTGCCCAGCTGCGGCATTTCCCGTTCTACAATCCTTACATCTCCGGGAGTTGTTATTTCTATTGCTCTCATCTTTATTTGCTGAAATTAAATGTTGTAAATACTTTGTGCATTTTTACAGAGGATCATTTCCTGTTCCTCTTCCGTAAACTTCGAAATCGTTTTTTTTACTAAATCCAGCCAGTTAGAATAGTCTGTTGCCACCAGACATACCGGCCAGTCGGAACCATATAGCAAACGCGAAGGACCAAAAGCCTCAAGCACTGTTTCGAAATATGGTTTAAGTTGTTCCTCTGTCCATAATTTGTAGTCGGCCTCAGTAACCATCCCACTTATTTTACATGAAACATTTTCGCGCTTCGCCAGCTCCTGTATATTTTTTGCCCAGGGAGCCAGCTCGTTTATTTTGATTTTTGGTTTGGCAATATGATCGACCACAAACTGCTGTTCAGGGTGCTGATCAACAAAACGTATGGTATTGGGTAGTTGGTGTTCAAAAATCAGGATATCGTAAACCAGGTTGTAGCTTTTTAATAATGAGATTCCCTTATTAAAATCCTTCCCTAAAATGAATTCGGGATCAGGTTCTCCCTGAACAACATGCCGGACACCTTTTAGCCACGGGTTACTTTTATACCCTTCTAAAATTTGTTGAATATCTTCATCAGCCAACGGCACCCATCCCACAACACCTTTCATAAAGTCGTTTTCGGAAGCCAGTTTTAAAAGCCAGTCGGTTTCTTCCAGCGATTGACGTGCCTGCACGGTTACTACACCTTCAACTCCGGTGTTATCCAGGGTAGCTTGCAAATCAGCAGGTAAAAATGACTTTCTGATGGTTGCCATTTCATCATCAATCCAATCAAATCCAACCGGATTGTAATTCCACAAATGATGATGTGTATCAATAATCATAACCTTCGGTTTTATAAATAAGGATATTCCGTTTCTATAATTTGTTCACTTTTAAGCTCAGCCCAAAAAGCTTCAGGAAATTCGTGGTTCAGAAGCGTTTTGTTGTGTGCCATACGGTGCGGTTTACTCGGATTTAACGCAACGGCAGCTACCTGAGGTGCCGAGAGTGCAAACTTTAAACAGGCATCACCGGGAGCAACATTGTGCTTCCGACAAATGGTAAAGAACTTTTCGCGCCATGCAAACAAATGCTCGTCTGCAGGATTTTTCGGGTCAACAAGCCGGTAATCAAAATAGTCGCCGCCGGTTAAAAAACCTGCATTAAATATTGCCGAGTTTATAATACCCACCCCATTCTTTTCCAGTTGAACCATAAAATCGACAATTGCTTTTGGATGATGATACATGGTAAATTTATTGGCAAACATTACCCAATCGAATTTTACCTCTTCGTACAACTCCTTTATTACCAGCCAATCTTTTGAGCCAATCCCAACCGCTTTTACTTCGCCTTTTTCCTTGAGTTCGAATAAAGCTTTGTAAGCTCCTAAAATATCTTCCTTGCGTTTTTGCCGGTCTTCGGAGTCGGTTGCAGCCATTAAATATTCATCGGGATCGTGTACAGAAACAATCTCTGGCTTGAATTTTCCGCCCAACAACTCACATCCCTGTTGCCAGCAGTCCAAAATTCCGTAGTAACTGATCTTCTGAACAGCATCATATTCCAGGTTTGCCCAGGCTCCCGGCTCGAATGTTGGCTCAGCCCTTGTTAGTGGCACACGATACCAACCCAGTTTATTGCTGATCGTAATTTGCGAGGGATCAACGCCGAGTTTTTCCAGCCCCTGTCCGATAACTTCCAACGCAAGCCCGGCACCATATTTTCCGGCACTGTCGATCATTACCTTACCATCTGCCACGTTAAACCATTCCTGCATGAGGTTTAGCTTTTCATCTTCTGACAGTTCACGGTAAAGATTTCCTAAATAACTGGTTCCGTAAATAATTTGAGGGCATGTTATTCCCTTTTTTCCTAATAATCGAGTTGTACTCATCTAATCAATTTCCTTAACCTGCCCATCAATGGCCTCAAATTCATTCTTTTGATCCAGTTCATAAATCCGGTCCATTAACTGCCACTTATCATTAGCGGTTGCTTTTTCGCTACTCACCTGAAAACGTGATACAAAAGCTTCCCACTCAGCCTGCCGGGGTTTTCCGGCCAACTCAGTCATAGCCTTGTTGTGGTCGAAATCAGGTGTGGTATCCATAATCATAAATAAACGGTTGTTGAGCAGGTATATCTCCATATCTATGATTCCCACCTCTTTCATACCCTGAGAAATTTCGGGCCAGGTGTTTCCTTTGGCGTGCACCTTTTTGTATTCTTCAATTAGCTGCGGATCATCCTTCAGCATCATTGTTTTGCAATATCTTTTGTACTTCATAAGTCGTTTGATTTAATGTAAATTTCGAATAATTTATCGTATAGTAAAAACACAATATACCTGCATATTAATGCAAAGCTTTCCGCAAAGCTTTGCATTAATGATAAAATGTTCTAAAACATAACAACGAAGTTTTTAATTTTGACAAAAAGAGAGAATTATTATCACTTAACTAAGCAATAATGGGAAGCCGACATATATCGTTAAAGGATCTTGCGCGGGAGCTGAATATTTCAATTTCCACAGTTTCAAGGGCCTTAAAAGATCATCCTGACATTAGCCGGGAGATGAAAGAAAAAGTCAAGAAACTGGCGATAGAAAGAAACTACACCCCTAACCCACTGGCAATGGGTTTATTAAAACAGGAAACACGAATGATCGGCATTGTTGTTCCTGATTTGGTTACTCATTTTTATGCTTCCATCATTTCAGGAATTGAAAGTGTTGCAAAAGAGAATGGGTACTTTGCTGTTATTGCCAGTTCGAATGAGAGTATTATCAAAGAAAAGGAATCGATTGACAACCTGTTGAAAGCAAGAGTTGAAGGATTGATAGTTTGCATGAGCCGGGAAACCAATACCACCGATCATTTTGAAAAGCTGGTTAGCAGAGATATTCCGCTGGTAATGTTTGACCGGGTTTGCCTCGGCGACAAAATTCCGGCCGTAATAGCTGATAATGCTGATGCATCGCAAAAGATTGTTGAGCATTTCTATTCAAAAGGTTACCGGAGAATCGCCTATGTTTCAGGACCGGAGAACCTGAGTATCTCCAAAGAAAGAATGAGTGGCTACCGGGCAGGACTAAAGGCCTGTGGTTTAACACCGGATGAGAATCTCGTGGAAAATTGTTATTTGACTTTTGAATCAGCAAAAATGGCAATGAACAGGCTTCTTGAATTGCCCAATCCCCCTGATGCCGTTTATGGAATAAACGACACCGTTGCTTTTGGCTTAATGAAAGCCATTAAGGAAGCAGGACTAAAAATTCCTGACGATATTGGAGTTGTTGGCTTTACCGATGAATTCCACTCGGTTGTGGTAACCCCGGCATTAACTTCGGTAACGCATCCTACTTTTGAGATGGGGCAACAGATTGCTCAACTTTTTTTCAAAAGGTTGACTACCGGATTTCAGGCAGAAACACTGATTGTAAAAACGCAGCTTGTTGAACGGGAGTCATCAAACAAATCGGAAGGCCGACACTAACTCCTATTATTATCTATTCTTACAAAAAAAGCAACAA
Source organism: Draconibacterium mangrovi (assembly GCF_010586825.1). Taxonomy (GTDB): domain Bacteria; phylum Bacteroidota; class Bacteroidia; order Bacteroidales; family Prolixibacteraceae; genus Draconibacterium; species Draconibacterium mangrovi. The sequence goes on from NZ_JAAAGB010000015.1 coordinate 7,274, forward strand.
CCTTTTTTTAAGATTATTGCTTTCCTGGTATTTGAATTCAGAATAGTAATTCAGAGAACTATTTACATCTCTTATTTTAATTCCAGTGCCTCCACTTCTGAATTCAGTGTTCCAACAACTTTCTCGAAATCACTTACCGTTTCATTCAGCTTGTCGGGATTTGTTTTGGCCAGATTCGTCTGCTGACCAATGTCATCATTCAGATCGTAAAGCTGGAACTCCGAAGAATTTCCCAATTCGATATTAACCTGCGCTGCAACTGCCGCCCCTTTGTATGGAGGAATCATTAACCAGTCACCTTTTCGAAATGCTGTGCGTGAAGATGCCTCTAATACAAGTTCTTCTCTACCTTCATCCGATTTCCCAAGTAACACATCTAACAGCTCCTCACTATCCGATGAATTTACTTCTGCACCGGTTAATTTTGCAACCGATGCAAGAATATCAATCTGGCTGATTAGCGCGTCCGATTTTTTAGGTTCAATCTGTCCTTTCCAGTAGGTAATAAATGGAACACGTGTACCTGCTTCAAACAAACTGTATTTTCCACCTCGCAGGCCTCCATTTTGGTCGTGGCTGCCAATTCGTTCAACAGCATCATCGTAATAACCGTCGTTAAGTACCGGGCCATTATCGCTTGATAAAATGATCAGTGTATTTTCCAAAATTCCCTCTTCTTCCAATGTTTTTATAAACTCACCAATACACCAGTCGGCTTCAACAATCACATCGCCACGCGGACCAAGATCGGTACTGCCTACAAATCGCGGATGTGGAGTACGCGGCACATGAGGTTGCTGCAAGGCATAATACAAAAAGAAAGGCTGATTTTTATGCTGCTTAACGTAGTTCTGTGCTTTCGCAAGAAAATGATCGGCCATATCTACGTCGCTCCATTTAGCTTTCTTGCCACCTTTCATAAAACCAATTCGCGGAATACCATTAACGATTGAATTGTTATGCCCGTGGTGCCATTTCATGGTCAGCAATTCAGGATTGTCCTTGCCGGTTGGCTCGCCTTCAAAATTCTTACTGTAGTCCACTTCTATCGGATCGTTCGGATCAAGGCCTTCAACCAGTCCATTTTTGAGGTAAACTGTTGGTACGCGGTCTTGCGTGGCAGCCATAATGTACGAATAGTCGAAACCCACTTCATTTGGCCCCGGCGAAACGTGCTCGTTCCAATTCACCTGACCACTACCTAAGCCAAGGTGCCATTTTCCAACCACTCCGGTATAATAGCCCTGCTCTTTTAACATTTTAGGAATGGTTACCTGTGCGGTATCAATAATCAGCGATGCGGTGCCCGGTAAAATTTTGGCATCCTTATTTCGCCACGGATAAACCCCGGTTAACAGGGCATAACGGCTTGGAGTACACGTTGCCGAAGAAGCATGACCATCGGTAAACATTACTCCGTTGTTGGCCAAACGATCAATATTTGGCGTTTGAATTTCAGTTGCTCCGTAGGCACTAACATCGCCATAGCCCAGATCGTCAAGATAAATGATAACAATGTTTGGCTTTTCTGATTTTGTCTCGATGCTTTTTGTGTCAGTTGAACAGGAGCTGAAAACACCAAGTAGAAGCAGAAGAAAAAGGTAAAGGTTTAATTTGCTCATCAGTTATAGGTTTATGCTATTTAAGTTCGAACGCTTTATTTCTATCGCAAGATAATTTATTGTTTCGAATTTCAAGCTCTGCCATTTGCAGCACACTCTCCCTGTTTTTTAAGGGCTGATCGAAAATCCGTTTTCTCCCCTCGCCTTTTAGTTTTTCGAGATCGTAACGCCGCCAGGGCTCCACATGGTAAAAAATAAAAGCCCGGCCGTCTTTTACTGCAACGCTGCAATGCCGCGCCATCGAATTATCCAAATTTCGCGTACCACCTTCTTTTAATATCGTACCCTGAAATTCCCAGTTTTCGGCATCAGCAGAACTGTATACAAAAAAGCCGTTGTGCGGATCGGTAATCAACCAATACTTCCCTTTCCACTGAAAAATATAAGGAGCCTCCTCGAAATTTGATCCGGTTGCTTCGGCATTAAATACATCGCTTTTTGAGAAGCCGGCTTCTTGCCAATTGGTAAAATCCGAAGTGGTTAAATGGTAGAGTTCATTTTTCTTTGCTCCCTTTTCCTTTCCTTTAAACCAAACGTGATACAGATTTTGACTTTGGTAAACGGTGGCATCGATAGTATTCAGGTTATCGCCATGCAAGGCACTTACCTTTTGCCAGCCATCAACAGGGTTCGTAAGAGGTGTTTTATAATGCACAATCCACCCCTGCCCGCCCCAGGCTCCCTGAGTTGGGATGGTGTCGGGTTTCCAGGTAACAAACATATGCAAAGTATCGTTGGCCGAAATAATTGCAGGCGCCCAAAATGTTGATGCTGCATCTTTTTCACCGCCTACACCATCAAATTTGCAATAACCCTTAAATTCCCAGTTTACCATGTCTTTTGAAACAGCCACTCCAATAGGTGTTTGCAGCCAGGTATTTTCCAGCATCGGACGACGGGCTGTATAATAAATATACCACTGCTGTTCGTGTTCGTTCCAAACGATCTCCGGATCGCAGGATCCCTGATAGTTTGGATCGACAAAAAGAGGTGCCGGAGCTTCATTTTGCTTTTTGCTATTGTTGTGTGTACAAGCAACAAAACAAAATAAAGCCATCAGAAACACCAGGAATTTAAGGGTATAATTCATCATTTTTTAAAGGAGAACTTTGTTAAATCAATGTCTAACGGATAGCTGTTAAACCATTCTTCCAGCTCTTTTTTTAACTCGGCAGCTTTGCCGGGTTCTTTATCTTTTAAGTTCTGTGTTTCGCCCATGTCCTTTTCAAGGTTATACAGCTGAACATTCGATCCATCGAAATTCATCAACAACTTGTAATCTCCTTTTCGAACAGCCAAATCCGGTGCCCGGGTTCCTTCATAACCGGGACGATCGGGAGGTCGGATCCAAAAAATCGGTTTTGATCTTTTTTGTTGTTTTTTTCCTGAAATGGCCTCCAGCATCAATTCGCCGTCGTAGGTTACATTTTCATCCGGAGTAGCTCCCGCAATTTCCATAAATACCAAAGGAAGATCGATTGCGGCCATTACCGTTTTAGTGTTTTTTGTGCCCGCTTTCTTCTCTGAAATTTTACCCGGCCACCAGCTGATAAACGGTTCGCGGAATCCGCCTTCGTAAAGCACTGTTTTATAGCCACGAAATGGTCCTGCTGTGTTCACTGCTTTGTCGGGACCATTATCGCTGGTAAAAATTATCAGCGTATTATCGCGGAGTTCCGGATTATTTCGGATGTAATCAAAAAGACGTCCCATGTGTTTATCCATCTCTTGCATAACACCCAAAAACCGCGCTTTCATTGAAAGATCGCCACGCAATTCTTTTGGCGGCTCAAGCGGCGTATGGATATCATCGGGCCAAAGATTAATGTAAAAAGGCTTGTTCGCTTTTTGTGCATTTTCAATGGCATCAATGGTGCGGTCTACAAAAATCTGTGTAAAATTCTCACGTTTTGCCCAGTGTACCTCTCCCCTTCCCAAGCCGGCAGATTGTTTTTCCAATCCGCGCGTGCTGTCAGGAAGATTCAACGTTTCGTAAGTAGCCAAAAAACGCTCACCCAAACCTTCAAACTGTGTTACCGATTCGTCAAAACCGTACTCGGTAATTAACGGTGCCTCACCTACATCGCGTCCGCCACCCATGTGCCATTTGCCAATGTGTGCGGTGTAATAACCTGCCGCCTGAATGTTACGGGCCACCGACGGAGCTGACAAATCGAGGTAATTTTTCATTCCCCGGTTTTCATTCGCTTTACGGCTGTCGATGTAGGAAGTTATTCCCCAACGCGCCGGATATTGCCCGGTTGTAACCGCTGTTCGCGATGGTGAACAAATTGGCGAGTTCACGTAAAACTGTGTAAATAAAATTCCTTCGCTCGCCAAACGATCGATATTTGGCGTATGAACGTCTTCGCGGCCATAACATCCTAAATCGGCAAAGCCCATATCGTCGATAAAGACAAAAAGGATGTTTGTTTTTTTATCGTTGTTTTGCTGAACACTTTTGCCGGCAAAGGTATTTGTAAAGTAAAACGATAAAATTATTGATAGAAAAATACTTATTCGATTCATAATTCGATGATTAATTTGACTCTACTTCCCAGGTCTTGTTTTTGCCTTTGGATGACTGTTTAACAACTGTTCCAGTTCAGCAACCTTTTCAGGCTTTTGCGCTGCCCAGTTTTGAGTTTCATGCGGATCGTTTACGTAGTCATACAACTCATACAAAACTTCTTTGTTCGCATCTCTCATTGGTGTCCAGCGCACCATACGGTACTGCTCTGTGCGTATGGCTTCTCCCATATAGCCCCCTTTGTTAAAAGCATGATAGGCATGATCTTTCACTCGTTTTGTACCATCTTTTAAAACAGGTACCAAACTGGTTCCGTCAATTGGTTGCGGAACATCTGGTTTTCCAAGGCCGGCCAGGTCAGCCAAAGTGGTGTAAATATCAACAGTTTCAGTTAACTGGTCGGTTTTTGTACCCGGAGTTGTTACACCCGGAGCTACATAAACAATAGGTATTCGTGTTGCTTGTTCAAAGTTTGTATGTTTTGTCCATGTTCCGTGATCGCCCAGGTGCCAGCCGTGGTCGCCCCATAGCACAATAATTGTATTATCATCAAGCCCCAGTCGTTCCAACTCGGCAAATACACGCCCCAGCTGAGCATCCATATAACTCATACTGGCATAATAACCGTGTATCAGCTTTCGTTTTAAGTCGTCATCATAAATTCCTGTTTCCTGTTCTGGTATCGGAAAAAACTGAACGATTTCGCCCCGTCGCTTCAAGGCACATTCAGGTGCATCTTTAGGTTGCTCTTCGTTAACCGGCATAGGTAGTTCGTTGGGATCATACATATCCCAGTATTTTTTAGGAGCACAAAACGGCAGGTGCGGACGGGCAAATCCAACGGCCATAAAAAACGGCTGATCAGGATTTTTGCTCAACTGTCGCAAGCGGTTAATAGCATGTGTGGCCACACGTCCATCGGCATAGGCATCATCCAGTACATCAGGGCTTTCCCATGCAGCTCCTCTCGGAAGCTCCCAGTTTTTTGGTAAATCTTCGATAAACATTGCCGAGTTCTGGAAATAAGCCTCCTCGCGGGTTAGCTCCCTGTTGGTGCTTTCAGGAAGCAGGTATTCGATTACTTTTTCTTTGTGGTGAGGAATACTCCACGATGCTTCGTCGTTGTCGTTTCCGTGCCCGATATGGAATACCTTACCCATCGATTCAACGTGGTAACCTGCATTCATAAAATATTGAGGAAGCGTTACCGCATCAGGATATACTTCACGAAACTGTGTACCAAAATTGAAAATTCCGGTACTGGTTGAGCGGGCACCAAGTAATAAATTATAACGCGATGCCATACAAACTGCCTGGTTACAATAAGCATTTTTAAAGGTCATTCCTTTTGAAGCCAATCGATCGATATTTGGACTCTTTGCGGTTTCATCGCCATAAACCCCCAGGTTGGGTTTCAGGTCGTCGACCAAAATCAATAATACATTGGGTTTTTCTGATTTCTGTGCAAAGGTGTATTTTACGTTGCTTACCAACAACACCAGTGCAATGATAAAATAAATTAGATTTTTCATATCGTAATACTGTTTATACAAATATTTTTATTCTTAGCTATCTGCTCTTTACTGTTTTTTCTCTCTCCTAATCTTCCAAGTCCTGTGTTTTAATTTTCCGGAAACCAGTTTCGTAACAATCGCCCCGGGCGCTTCCCTTTTTCATCGTATCTCGGTATCTTATTTTCAGATTTAAAACTATAGTAGTGCTCGATTTCCGTTTTTAGCTTTTCAACAACTGCCTTCTGCTCCGTATTTACATTAACGACTTCACCGCCATCCTCACCTATCCGGTACAGCTCGGTTTGTTCCTTTTCTGTAGAATTATCGGGCGCATTACGCCGCCAAATTAACTTCCACTCGTCGGTATTTAAAGCAAACTGCTCCACTTTCTCCCCGCCTTGGTCGAGATAGGTGAACCAGGTGCGATCCGGCAATTTTTCACCTTGCAGCGCCTTAATCATATCGATCCCATCCAGCTCAGCCGGCAATTGATTGCAACCGGCAATTCCGGCAATTGTAGGAAACACATCAATATATCCTACTCGCTCTTTAATTATTTTGCCACCCGAAATATTTCCAGCCGGCCACCGGGCTGCGGCAACAACATTTATTCCTCCTTCGTAAACCGTAAGTTTTGAACCACGGTGAGGTGAATTATCGGCCACCTTTTTAACGCCACCATTATCGCTGCAAAACAAAATGAAGGTATTATCCAACTGTCCGCGATCTTCCAAACTGGCCAATATTCTGCCAATATTCTGATCCATACAATCAATCATGCCGGCATAAGTTTTCTTGTCTCCTTGCCGATTTGGATATTTTTCCAAGTCCTCATCTTTGGCTTGAAACGGCGAATGAGGAGCCGTAAATGGCACATACAAAAAGAAAGGCTCATCCTTTGGTACGGATTGAATAAATTCGATGGCGGCATTGCCTATTAAGTCGGTTGTATATCCTTTCTTTTCCGAAGGTTTGCTCAATTCCTGCCAATCCCGTTCTCCATTTCTGTCTTGTGTAAAATAATCGACTGCACCGTTGTGGCACCCTTCAAAGAACGTAAATCCCTGGTTGGCTGGTATCCATTTCTTTTCCTGATGACCAAGGTGCCACTTTCCGGTTATACCCCGGTATTTGTACCCGGCTACGCTTAGCATTTCGGCGATGGTTGTTTCTTCAGGAGGCATTCCATACCTGCGCAGAGGCGGAACAACCGCCCTCATAAGTCCGAAACGAATCGGATAACGCCCGGTCATTAGTCCGGCCCTTGTTGGCGAACACATAGGGCAAGCGTAATACTGATCAAGCACAACACCTTCGGTTGCAATACGATCGATATTTGGAGTTATAATATCACTTCCATGAAAGCCAACATCAGCATAGCCCAAATCATCGGCAAGAATGATAATAATATTTGGCTTTGAAGTGGTTTCGTTTCCGGCAAATGACTCGAAGCTGCCAACTGCAACTATTGCGAGAAGTACTATTGTTTGTAAATACCAGTTCTTCATATTATTCATCAAATTTCTGTGCTTCGTCCGGTCCCGGAGTTGCGTATTCCGAGACTTTTGCGCGGATAATCAGTTCTCCATTGTTATCGGTAAAAACATCGAGAGGAACGATTGTAGTTCCGCGTTGATTTATAGAAGCTGCTGTAAATATCAAATTGTCATCTTCAATCCCTGCTGGATCAAGCGGCGGTACATTGGCGTTAAAAAAGGCAGTACACCACCAGTTTCCGTCTTTGGTTTTAAAGGGGGTTCCGTGCCCCAGAAAACGCCCCACAAATTTGCGCTCGCTGTAAGGGCCTTCAATTTTATCGGCTACGGCATAATACAAATTATAGGTTCCACGTCGCATCAGGCCTGTTGACCAGCCCGTTCCAAACAACACGTATTTCCCATCAATTTTCATTATCAGGCAACCTTCGTGTCCCATATTTTTTGTATCTCCGCTTGGTCCGATGGTAACGGGTTCGCCTTCAAAACCTGAAAAATCAGGTTTCAATTTAGCAATTTGTGTTGCTCCCCAAATCAGCCACCAGCTTCCATCGTCGTCATTAAATAACGACGGATCGTGCCGACGCCCAATCTTTTCGCCCATCGGGTTTTCCCAGGGACCAACAGGTTCAGCACCATTTGATAGCGACAGGTTTGCTCCGCTGTGCGGGAAAGGACTGGTATGAACCAAAGCCCAGCGATCGCCTGTCCAGTGAATTTCGGGTGCCCACAATAACCATTTTGAAGAATCGGTGTCTTCAAAACGTTCCGGATGTGTTTTTGCCCAAATTCCATCTTTTAAGCTAAAGGCATTTTCAACCGGCTGCCAGTCTATCAGATCTTTACTTTTCCAAATGTGTGCTTTCCAGCCCACACATGAAAGATCGCCAAGTCCGATATTATAAGGATCAGTATTTTTCCAATCGTCATCATTTAAGGGAGTAGTACCTGTTAAGTAATATTCACCCACATCGTTGGTAACAATATACGGATCGCGAATCCAACCGTCTTTAATAAACAAAGCTTTATTGTGCGATTTTAAGCCGGCTTCTATTGTTTCCCGGTCATCAGGTTTTGCTACTTCCGGCACTTTGCTTAGCACTGTAACCGGAACACCCGATAAACTTTTTATAAGACGTATTTCTTTGTTATCGTAGGGTGTTCCATCTTCCCTGAAAACATCGTGAAACCAGGGCTCCGGTTCTGCTGTATATTCTTTTGTCCACGATTCCCATGGATATATGGTTTGCGATTTACCGGAAAACAAACCCCAGTTGTAAGCCGCTACCCTGTTTTTATGAAAGATTGGCAGAATGGCTTCAAATGTAGAACCTGCCGTGCGGGCCATGTACTCGGTACACATTAGCGGGCGTTTATATTTTTTCAGACCATCAACCATTTTCTGCGTTGATTCCGGACCATCATAACTGTGAAATGAGATAATATCCGAATTTTCGAGACTGAATTTTTCTATGTAATCAGGTTCTTCCAACCAGGTTGGAGCTCCCCAAACACCGGCCGTTAAAGGTTGCGACGGATTTACTTCGCGCGCCCAGGCAAAAGTTTTCTGCAACAGCTCCAGTGCCCACTCCAGTTTTTCTTCAGGAGCCATTTCCGGCTCTTTACTTCCACCACCAAAATTTCCGGCATTCGAATTATCGGGTTCGTTAAATAAATCCCAAATCAAAACCCGTTCGTCATCTTTATATCTTGAAAGAACAGCCTGAACGTATTCTTTTAGTTCATCCTGTTTTTCGGAGTTCTCTAAAATTTCTCGACCGGGCGATTGCACCCAGCCCGAATTGTGCACATGTGGCACCGGCTCCGGTTGTTTCCCTGCTTTTGGATACGGATTCCAAACACCGTCAAAGATCACAAACATGGGTTTAATTCCGTGTTTGTCGGCAATCGTCAGAAACTGATCCACCCGATTAAAAAATCCATCTTTATCTTGTGTCCATGCCAAATCGTGTAGAAATACGCGCATGGTATTCATACCGATTTCTGAGGCCCGGCGCAATTCAAAATCAATACGTTCCGGATCAAAAGTATCTTCCTGCCACATTTCCAGCTGGTTGATGGCCGAGGCCGGCACATAATTTCCACCTACAAGAAACGGGTACTTAACGTACCATGAATTGGCTTTTTCGATACTCCATTGTTTTGCCTGTTCCGTTTGATTTTGATTTGTGCAAGCCATTAAAAAGCCTGACAGTAAAATCAGCAGTACAATAACCTTATTTATATTTTTTGAGATCATATCCTTGATTTTCAGTTATTTTTTCTCTTCTCCTGATACATTTTCCTTATCTCATTCCAGGGCAGCACATTGTTTTTTGATGCCCATTCGCTGTACATTTTGTCCATTTCGGCAACCTTATCGGGCATACTCTGGGCTAAGTCGTTCATCTCGGTCCGGTCGGTTTCCATATCGTACAATTCCCACTCGGTTTCGCGTTTGTTGTTCCATTTCGAAACCAGTTTGTATTTACCCAAACGAACGGCTTTGTTTCCTTCGTGTTCCCAAAAAATAGGTTCGGTATGAATGCGTTTGTTCTCTCCTTCGAAAAGCGGAACCAAACTTTTACCGGCCGCCGGAACAATCTCGTTTCCATTGTATTCTGTAGGGTAGCTTGTTTGTGCAACATCAACAAAAGTGGCCATCAGATCAGGCAAAAAGCCATACTCTGAAACAAGCTGTCCTTGTTTTTCTTTAGGAATAAGGTTGGGATAGTGCACAATAAAAGGTGTACCAATTCCGCCTTCGTGCACCCAGTGTTTGTATTCGCGGTAGGGTGTGTTTGATGCATTGGCCCAGGCGCCGCCATAGGTCAGGAAATAACCCTCTTTGGTTTCGAGCTGCTCTGCAGGACCGCCGCCCAGTTCTCCACCTTCGGCACATGCTCCGTTGTCATTCAGGAAAATGATCAGCGTATTATCCAATTCATCCTCTTTTTTAAGGTAGTCAACCAGTTTACCAATGTTCTGATCCATCTGATCGATCATTGCCGAATAAATAGCCCGGCGCACATCCATCTCCTTTTTCTTTTCATCGTCCAAGGAATCCCATTCTCTTGAATCCTGGTCGCTGAGTTCCCAGTTCTCATCGATGATTCCCATCTCTTTCATGCGGGCAAATCGTGTTTCGCGCAGCTTTGTCCATCCCTCCATGTATTTGCCTTTGTATTTTTCAACTACATTTTGAGGGGCATTCATGGGCCAGTGTGGCGCGGTGTAAGCCAGGTAAAGGAAAAACGGTTTTCCAGGTTCTTCCTGCGCCGATTCGTCGATGAATTTTATCGCATAATCGGTAAAAGCATCGGTGGTATAATAATCCTCGTCGGTAACCGAAATCGTGTCGTTCATGTAGGTAATTCCGCGCGGATATGTAGGTTTAAAAAAGTTACTTGCGCCGGGTATGATTCCGTAAAACTTATCAACCCCACGTTGAAGCGGCCATTTTGATTTATCGGAAATTCCAAGGTGCCATTTTCCGGTCATCAGGGTTGAGTAACCGGCATCTTTCATTACTTCACCAATAGTAACCGCATTTCGTTTTAAAAAGCCACGGTATTCGGGAATTCCCAGGTCGTGTTCGGTAAAATTATTTGGTGTATTGGTCATGTGCCCGATTCCAACCTGGTGTGGGTAACAACCCGAAATTAAACTGGCACGGGTTGGGCAACAGCGCGCGCCGTTATAAAACTGGGTAAAACGAAGTCCGTTTGCTGCCAGGGCATCAAGGTTTGGGGTTTCCACTTCGCCACCGTAGCAACCCAGATCGGAATATCCCATATCGTCCGAAAGAATTAAAATGATATTTGGACGACCGGGCTCCGGTTTTTCCGTGTTATGTTTTTCGCCTTTACAATTGAGCAGTAAAAAGCTCACAAAAAAAAGCAGGCAGATATGTTTCATTTTTTAATTGGTTTAGACTGAAGTTTATGGTTTATACTATTTATTTATTCTTGTTTGGCATGTGTTCGAATGCTTCCATTTCGGTTTTTAATCCCTCGTCTCCGCACTCTTCCATCCATTTCATCAGCTCGTTTCGAAGCTGCTTTTTTATGCTTTCAAATTCAGGCAATTCGGCCAGGTTTTTCTCACACCACTTATCTTCAATAATGTCGTAAAGTTCCTCTTCCGGTCTGATTCGATACTTTTTCACGAGGGCCTCGGCGTTCTTATCTGTTTCCGCTATTTCTTCCCACGATTTGTACCACAGTGTACCTTTTTCACCAATGTTGTTTACAATATTTTTGAATTCAACATCGGGTGTAATATTCCAGATATAGCGGTAACGATCGTTAACAATAGCCCGAATAGGATAATGTTCGCTGCCATTATGTATACCTCTTGTGGTTTGCAGGCTGTAAGCGTAATCTTTTACTTTTTCTGCTTGCCCTAGAAATAGTGGTAACATACTTTCTCCATCCAGTTTTTCGGGAATTTTACCACCTGCTACTTCTATAAATGTTGGCAGCAAATCGGTATATTCCACAATGGCATCAGATGTGGTTCCGGGCTGAATTTTTTGCGGCATTTTAGCAATTAGTGCCGATTTAACGCCTGCCTCGTAACAGGTCCACTTAGCAAATGGGAAACTGTTGCCCTGCTCGCTGGCAAAAACAACCATTGTATTTTCGGTAAAACCGTATTTATCGAGTAAAGCGATCGCTTGTTCTACCTGCCCGTCGAGGAAGTTAATTTCGGCGAGGTACCGGCAATAGGCTTCGCGGGTTTCTTTTGTATCGACATAATGCGGCGGCAAAGTAATTTTCTCGGGATCGAACTGCGTTGGATCGCCTTTGCTCCAGGGCGTGTGTGGTTCGTTTGAAGTAAGCATCAAAGCAAAAGGTTCTTTGCTGTCTTTCACTTCCTTTAAAAAACCTTCAACCAAATCGAACTCCGGATTATTTTTGGTTCCGAGATATTCGAAAGGAAATACCGCTTCGGGACCGATATGCCTTTTACCCGAAAGTGCAACCCTGTACCCCAGAGGGGTCAGGTATTGCACTATACTTTCGGTTCCTTGATTTGCATTTGTATGATTTGGATAAGCCCCCGTTTTTACCGGGTACAAGCCGGTAAAGATATTGTGCCGGGTTGGCGAGCACATCGGAGCTGCTTCGTAACATCGTGTAAAAAGCATTCCTTCTGAAGCCAGCCTATCAATATTAGGTGTTTTTGAATCCACACTTCCGTAGCAACCAATATCCCAGTGCGTACAATCATCGGCAAGGATAAATACGATATTTGGTTGCTGACCGGCTGCTACCGAAGGTGGGTTACCTGCTGAAACTGTTTGAACAACAAGTAACAAACAACCGAAAAATATACTAAGTATTATAGCTTTCTTTTTCATGAATCAGATTAATCAAGTAATCCGGCTTTTTTATGAATTTCATAAAGTTCTTCCGGTGAAATTTTCATTACTGCCCTATCGTAGGTTATCAGTCCGTTAAGCTCACCTTCAACATCAGTAGTTTGGGTATAAACCCCCGCACTGATTCCTTTTTTTCTTAACTCACCAAGAATTCTGCAACTTTCAACATAACGTTCGATGTATTCTTCTTTTGTTTTTGGCATACCACCGTAACCCCAGTTTCTTTTCGATGTATCCCAGATATGGTCTTTCTCGGCCCAACCGTGACCACCAAATTCGCCAACAGCTTTTACGTAATCATTGTAAAGATCTACGTCTAAAGGATAATCTGGATGCGGATACTGATGCTGGTCGGCAATGTCGCCCACTTCGAAGAAGTTACCACCACTGGCAATGTTTAACAGGCGCGACGGATCGTAGGCTTCTACCCAGTTACCAACTTCCATACTGCGATGTTGCCCCCAGCGCTCGTTGAAGGTAGTCCAAACTACTACCGACGGATGGTTGTAAAGCACATCAATCATTGTTTTCAACTCGTTTTTATATAACTCGTGTGCCCAATCCGGCCAGTCTGCATCAAGCGCATCTTCTCTGTGCCACTGATCTGGTCTTTTCGGAGCATAATCTTCGCTCTCCATGTGCAGTCTTTTCCATTTTGGCCATTCGCGGCCACCGCTACCACCGGATGTTTGATCTTGCCAAATTACAAATCCCATACGGTCGGCATGATAATAATACCTGCGAATTTCAGCTTTTTTATGCTTGCGGATCATGTTAAATCCTGCCTTTTTCAGAAAATCCATTTCCCAAACGATAGCCTCATCCGATGGAGGAAGCAGAAAACTTTCAGGCCACCATCCCTGATCAAGCGGTCCGTAATGGAAAATTTCTTTGCCGTTTAAAGTGAATCGCCAGTTACCTTCTGCATCGCAGGCTTTTCCAACTGTTCTGAATCCGGTGTAAGAAGTTACCACATCAAGAACTTTTCCGTCTACGTCGAGCAATTCAATTTTCAGATCGTAAAGTTTTGGAGAAGATGGCGACCAAAGTTTAGCATTTTTTACGCTTAACAATACATCGGTACACAGCCCCTTTTTCTGTACCACAAGCTCGTCGTTATCAAAAACGCTAACCTGCAATTGGGCTTTCTGCTGTAAACCGCCAATTGTTGCTTCTGCTTTTAATTCGCCATACATATCGGCCAATAGTTTTACCGACTTAATATAGGTTTCAGGAACCGATTCAATCCAAACAGGTGCCCAAATTCCAGACGACGGCGTGTACCAGATACCACCGTTATCGCGCTTTTGTTTTCCGCGTAACTGGTATAAGTCAAAATCATCGGTTCCGTCGATCACGCGTAGTTTTACTTCGTTTTCGCCCGGTTTCACCAAATCGGTTACATCAAACGAAAAAGGCAGGTTACCGCCAACATGCGAACCGGCCAGCTCACCGTTAACCCAAACCATACATTTGTAATCAACACCTTCGAAATTTAACAACTGGCGTTCGTTTGCTTTTGGAGCAAGTTCAAAAGATCTTTTGTACCAGATCACCTCGTTTGATTCAATTCGTCTTCCAACACCTGAAAGTGGTGTTTCCAAGGCAAAAGGAACCAGTATATTTTGTTCCCAGGCTTCAGGTTTTGTTGCGTTTTTTGATGTTACAGCATATTCCCAAAGACCGTTCAGGCTTTTCCATTCAGGACGCACCATTTGAGGACGTGGGTATTCTTTCCAAACATTGTCGGGAGTTACTTTTTCTGCCCAGCGGGTTTTAATTCTATCGCCTACCGGCTGCCAATCCTGGGCATAAAGTCCAAAGCTGATTAACAGAACAATGGCTGTTAAATTAAATTTAATCTTCTTCATCTTTTAAATTGTTTATGCAAAATTATTCTTGTTTTAAATTTCTATCTGGATATTGAATTATAGAACTGGTAAAATCATTTAATAAATCAGAAATTTGATTTCCACCAAACTCCCAATCAAAAACATACAATTCAATCATTTAAGGCTTTAAAATGATTACCTTTTCTTGCATTTTGCAGTTCTTCGTAAGTGTCGAGTCCGGCACCCGGATCGCCCTGTTCTTTCAGCCATTTGTCGAGTTCCTTCGAAAGCTTTTTCTGAATTCCACTTACCTCTTTTTGATTGCTCAGGTTCTTCATCTCGTCCGGATCGTCAACCAAATTATAAAGTTCTTCTGCCGGACGTTTCTGGTAACGGGTTACCAAATCCAAAATTTCAGGATCATCCGAAGCATCGAAAATCCACGATGGCCAGTATTTATTTAGTGGCATACGCGCCATCAGGTGACGCTCGATGTAAAGATTTTCAGGGCTAAGATTACGTATGTAGTGATACTTACCATCGCTAACCGAACGAATTGGATATGCCGGACCTTCGGGCACGTTATTATGCATAAAATAAGCATATTCGCGGTGCGTATCTTTTTCTCCGAGCAGAACGGGTAAAATGCTGCTTCCGTCAAATTCGGCTTTGGTAGTACTTCCAAGTGCATCAAGCAAAGTTGGCAATACATCGTTGTACTGAATAAGTGCATCAGTACGAACGCCACTTTCTACTTTTCCGGGCCAGCGCACCACAAATCCGGTGTGCACGCCATTGTTCCAGTTGGTCCATTTACAAAATGGCAACTGTGCACCTTGCTCCGATGTAAAAATCACGATTGTATTATCGGCAATATTAAGCTCATCAAGCAAGGCTAAAGTTTCTCCTATTTGTTGGTCAAGCACCTCAACTTCGGCCAGGTATTTGGCAAATTCGGTGCGTGTTTCTTTGTTATCAGCCAGGTACGGCGGAAGTTTTAATTCTTTGGGATTAAAATGCGAAGGATCGCCAACCGTCCATGGAATATGAGGTACCACAAGTGCGGTTACCAAACAAAATGGCTGTTCTTCATCACGGGCCATAAATTCTTTAAGACCGGCAGCATCGTATTGGGCAGTTTGCGAAACACAATTTCCTTCAACGCCTTCAACCATTTCGAAAGGATAAACGCTGCGTGGGTCGGCATGTACTTTTCCGGCAATACCAACGCGATAATCCAGCTCACCCAAATATTGAACAATACTTTGGGTTCCGGTTCGGGCAATGGCATGGTTCCAGCAAACACCGCTGCTAACAGGTTGCAAACCGGTATATAATTCAGCACGGCAAGGCACACACATCGACATGGTGACATAGGCATTATTAAATGTCATTCCCTGCGAAGCCAGTTGATCAATATGTGGTGTTTTAACATTCTGTCCTCCGTAAAGCGGCAAATCACTGTGCGTACAATCATCCGCCATGATGATTAGAATATTAGGTTTTTGTTCCGCATTTGTATGCAACACGCTAACAAAAAAAAATGCGAAAACTAAAGTGATGATGTTTTTATACATACTTGTTTAGATTATAAATTATACAGCTTTCAAAATTACATCTACCGACTGGCTCTCGTTAGCAAATATCTTCATGACATGGGGACTTTCGTTCAGATCTCAACATTTATTGCTAAAATCCCCGGAAACACTCCATCGCGGAGAATAGCATCAGAACCCAGCTATTTTAATGCTTTAAAGAAGTTTACCCCTAAATTACTTTACGATAAAGTATGATTCTTTTAGTAATTGCGCCTTTATTCCGAAATAGTTTCTTCCCGGATCGTTGCTAATATCGTAATCTTTATTTAGCGTGGGTAATTGTATATTGTGCGTTTCAAAATAGCTGTCGATATCCCGATTTAACTCCTCGAGAATCTGCTGATTTAATTTAGCAATATTGTTCAACTCCAGAGGATCCTTATCAATATCAAACAAGTATTCTGAATTGTCTTCGTAGTACTTGATCAGTTTATAATTCTTTTTTATAACCGCCACTCCCGGATGGGTACCTTTTTGATGCTGATAATGCGGAAAGTAAAACACCTGGTAATCGTTTTCCCTGCTCACCTTTTTATTGCTGTCAAGAAGGTTTGAAGCAAGGCTTCCTCCATCCAGTCCAACGGGCATTTCGTTAATGTTTAGCCAATCGCAAATGGTTGGATAAATATCACAGCTGCTTACCGGAGTTTTTGAGTAGCGATGTGTAATACCCGGTCCAGAAATAATGAAGGGAACCCGTATTCCACCTTCCCACAAAGTGGCCTTCCATCCGTGTAGAGGTCCATTTATATTTTCTGGATTTGTTGTTGGATAGGTTCCGTTATCAGCCAGGTAAATCACATAGGTATTGTCTTCAATTCCCAGCTTTTTAATTTCATCGAGTACCATACCAAGCCCTTTATCAAGATCCTCGGCCATGGCGGCAAATTTCACTAAATCATGTCGTGTTCCCGGAGGATAATTCCTTACTTTTTCTATGGTTTCGCTTTTGGCTTCCATTCCTAGATGTGTGGCATAATGCGATAGTTGCATTACAAAAGGATGTCCGCTTTCTACCTGCTTTCTCATCCAATTTATACCACGGTTGGTAATCCCAAAAATATCTTTCGGATTTCCTTCAATATTATGATTTCCCTCTCTGTTGGTGGTTTCACCATCGCTGGCATCAAAACCATGGGCCTTTGGGCCACCGGCAGCAAGATGCCATTTTCCAAAATGAGCAGTTTGGTAATCCGGCAAATTCGATTTTATAAGTTCTGCGTAGGTAAGCTCTTCTTTAGGCAATCCATACACGTGATAAGGTGGAATTAGCTTATTTCCTTTAAAGAAGGGGCCATTGTGTCGGTCAATAATGTCTGTCATTCTCAGCTGAGCGGGAGTTTTTCCGGTTTGAATACTTGCCCGTGTTGGAGAACAGTTGGGATGAGCCGCGTATCCGTTAGAAAATACAACTCCCCTGTTCGCCAGACTTTCCAGATTTGGCGTTCGAACAAAGTCGCTTGCAGATAATGGATTATTTTCATCCATTTTCACCGAAGTTGATCCCCACCCCTGATCGTCGGCCAAAATGATAATTACATTAGGACTACCGACAGCTTTGGATTCTGCTTTTGCTTCCGCGAAATTATCTGTTATACAGCCTAATAGTAGAAACAACAGTTGTAAGATGATAAATCGAGTCATATTAATGAAAGCATTAATTGTTTAAGGATACAATCTATACCAGTATTGAAAGCATACCCCAATTAAGGGGTATGCTTTGCCCTAACTAAACTAATCGACTAATATCCAGGATTTTGCTCACACAACGAATTGGCATTTATTTCTGTTTGAGGAATCGGGAAAAGCTTATGATGATCATCCGCAATAGTGATTCCACGTTCCTTTGCTGAGCTGATAAATTTGCCATGACGAAGCAAATCCTGTCTGCGCACTTTTTCAGCATATAATTCCCAACCCCTTTCGTCTAAAATCCGGTCGCGCAAAGATTCTTTTGTATAGTCACCCAATACAAGTGGGGTTGTCAAACCAGCTCTGTCGCGAACTTCCTGAATTAAATCCAGAGATTCCTGGGTGGGCCCATTCAACTCGTTTAATGCTTCCGCACGTGACAGTAAAATATCAGCATAGCGAATAACTGCAAGGTCATTGCCATTGCTGTTTCCAACCGCATCCGGGTCAGGCGTATATTTGAATGAACGAGTATTGTTATTATTCAACAAAGAGACTGTGTTCCCTTTTGTATTAATATATTCGGTAATTATCAACTTTCTGCGTTCGTCATTCGGATCAAACGAATTATAGAATGAATCCAATACGCGATCCTGCCTTGCCCAGTTCCTCTGGTTCACCCTAAATACAATAGAACCGTCAACTGTACTTGCAAATTGAGGAGGGTAAGCTCCATTCATAAACTCGTTTCCTGGTCGCTGTGTACTACATGGATAAACCCAAACCAATTCCTTTTGCTTCGTTTCGTTTTCAACCGTGAATAGAGTTGTATAATCAGACCATAATTCGTACTCATCTAAATCCATGAGTTTTTTAGATGCATCAGCGCATTTCTGCCACTGTTTTGTATTAAGGAAAAATTTTGTAAGATAGCCCAGCGCAGCTCCTTTGGTAGCACGTCCATACTGATACCCGGGTGTATCCCTGGATGGAAGGACAGTAGAAACATCGGTGAACTCTTTTTCAAAAAACTCCCGCATTTCGGCATCGGTAGCACGGGCCATTTCCAAATCGCCTGTGGTGCTTAACCTAAGCGGTACTGGTCCCCACATGGTATACAAAATGTAGTATGCAGATGCCCTTACAAATCGGGCCTCGGCTGTTAATCTCGCTTTTGTTGCATCATCAACCGGAGATTGATCAATGTTTTCCAAAACAAGATTACAGTTTCGGACTGAGTAGTAACAATTGTTCCACAAGCCAGTCCAATGTGTTGGATAAGATGCATCCCAAGTGAAGGCAAGCATAACGGTTGCCTGAAGATTAACAGCGCCACCGGTTTCCCAAAAATGGTCGCAAGTCCATTCTTCCTGAAACCAAATATTACCACCAAAATTATCGGTTATTTGAGCATCACGGTAGGCTCCAAAGAGAACACGTTCTATTCCATTTGCAGAATTAAATAAAGTGGCCGGATCAAGTTGCGAAAATACCTCTTCTTCTAATTGATCCTCACAGCTGGTAAATAGTAATGATACTACCAGTAAAACGGTTGAAAAATAATATTTAAAATTCATAGTAATTTCGTTTTAAAAGTTAAAAACCTAATTCTACTCCAAAAGTATAAGTCCGGTAAACAGGGTACGAGTTGAAATCAATTTTCAAACTACTGTTACCGTTTGAGTTAGTAGTAGGATCTTGTCCGGAATAATTCGTTATTGTGTATAGGTTCTGTCCGCTTACATATATATTTATATGATCAAATATCTTTTTGGTCTTCAATGGAACCTGGTAAGTTAATTGAACTGAAGATAGTCTGATATAAGAGGCATCTTCAACGGTTAAATCACTTACTGCTTTGTTCCCCTGTCCTGCAGGATTAACAAAGGATGGCCATTCGTTCGAAGGATTTGTTTCAGTCCAGCGATTTAAGTAAGGTTCCGCCATTCTGTTTCTTCGGTGACTTACCGGGTAGTAGGTTTCAACCTTTGAATTGTTTAACATCTCAACATTAGTTGCAGCATCAATAAAGAAATTCAGCAGGAAATTTTTGTATTCAAGTTGGTTGGTTAAACCCATTGTAAATGAAGGGATTGATTTCCCAAGAATAACACGATCATTGGTATTAACCACATGATCACCATTTATATCTACAAATTTAACATCTCCTGGTTTTACGGGGTCTAATGTACCGGAAGCTTCTATTTCTTCTGTAGTTTGCCAGATCCCGTCAGTCTTATATCCGTAGAACGAATTAAGTGCTTCTCCTTTTCGGATAATGGCTATCTGAGATGTCGATTGACCTGCTCCAGTATGAATGATTTCGGAAATATCTCCAATGTCTGTCACCTTGTTTTTCAATGTGCTGAAATTCAAGTTAGTGTTCCATTTCAGTTTACCGGTTAAGTTCCTTGAGTCGATGCTAAATTCAAATCCACTGTTTTTAATGTTACCAATATTTGACATGATGGATGTATAACCAGTTGATGCTGGTATGGGTAAAGCAAACAACATATCAAACGTATTCTTTTGGAAATAATCCGTTGATATCAATATCCGGTTATCCAGAAATCCCATATCAAAACCAACATTAATTTGTTCTGTGGTTTCCCACTTCAAGTCAGGATTTGCAATTCGTGTTGGAGCCAAGGTAACATATTGTTCACCCCCAAGAATAACATTTCCACCTTGGTTAAAGGTAGTGATCGACAGAAAGTTGCCAATATCCTGATTACCAGTACGCCCTATACTAGCTCTCAATTTTAACATGCTAAACATGTCCAGATTCTGAATAAAATCACGTTCATGCATTTTCCATGCAAAGGCTCCCGACGGGAAATAACCATATTTGCTGTTCTCTCCAAAACGAGAGGATCCGTCAACCCTTAAAGTAGCGGTAAAAAGAAACTCATTGAATAAATTATAATTGGCGCGTCCGATATATGATAGCAACTTATTGTTATTTTTTGAGCTATCCATTGTATACAATGCCGCATTCGCCAACGACATATTATTGGTTTCTGATTCATCTACCGGAAAGCCTCTCCCTGTACCGATGAAATTGCTATTAATAAATTTCTGGTAGGTGATACCACCCATTACTGTAAAACTGCTGTTATCTTCCAGACTTCGGTTATATGTGGTTGTAAATTCGCCCAGATAGTTATTTCTGGTTCCGGTCAATACAGTACCAATTCCTGAATTTGCTCTTCCATCTTTTGTCAAACGCGATACGTAGGTATCCCTACGGCTGTTTCTGCTATCAAAACCGATGTTTAACTTTGCAGTCCATCCTTTCAATAGGGTATATTCTCCGAATATGGTTCCAAGCGTTCTGTAGTTATCTGTATTACTGGTTTTTCCATATACAAGGGCAAGTGGGTTATCGAGGTTCATCCAAGAAACAACCTGATAGTTTCCATCTTCATCAAAAATACTAAGTGTTGGATCATATCCCCTTGCTGCATATAACGAACTTCCCTCTTCATTGGTACTAAAACCGATCGGCACTGTATTATCATGCGTGTATGACGTAGAGAAGTTTACACCAAACGTCATTTTATCTGTTTTGTGTTCGAGATTAAGTCTTGAATCATAACGTTCATAACCTGAAGTTATCAAAACTCCTTCCTGATTAAAATAATTCAAGGACGCAAAATACTTGGTTTTATTTCCTCCGCCTGTGAACGATAAACTATGGCTTTGAATGACGGCGTTACGCAATAATTCGTCCTGCCAATTGGTACCCCCGTCCTGAATTTCGGTGACACGTTCTGCTTCCGGCACGTTTGAGCCGGGAGTATCCAAAATATCATTTAATATTCTCATATAATCCTCCGCTCCGAGGACTTCGATCATATCCTTTGGCGTTTGAATCCCGGTGTATCCGTTATAGGTAACTCTCATTGCCCCGGATGAACCTTTCTTTGTGGTAACCAGTATAACACCGTTAGCACCGCGGGCACCATAAATAGCCGTAGCTGAAGCATCTTTTAAAATCTCAATTGATTCAATGTCTGCAGGATTGATATTAGCCATCGGACTACGGGGAACC
Source organism: Draconibacterium mangrovi (assembly GCF_010586825.1). Taxonomy (GTDB): domain Bacteria; phylum Bacteroidota; class Bacteroidia; order Bacteroidales; family Prolixibacteraceae; genus Draconibacterium; species Draconibacterium mangrovi. The sequence continues at coordinate 28,938 of NZ_JAAAGB010000015.1, forward strand.
CTCACCCCGGGTATTGTTGTTCCGTTACCTGAAATTACTTGACCATTTTCTATGGGAAGACCGTCGATAACATATAGCGGTCCGGAACCAGCATTTACAGAGCCAGCCCCACGAATCTGCACTGTGGTTCCACCACCAGGTTCATTACTGGCTTGTGTGATCTGTACTCCGGCAGCTTTACCTTGCAATAATCCGGCAACTGTAGGAGTCACTCCTTTGTTCAAATCGTCTTTTCGTAGCGATGCTACAGAACCGGTTAAATCACTCTTTTTCACTGTACCATATCCAATTGCCACAACTTCTTCAAGGCCAATTGCATCAACCAGAAGCGTAATATCGAGTTTAGTTTGTCCTTCCAGTTCAACTTCCTGTGTTTTCATTCCTACAAACGAGAAAACAAGAATCTTCCCTTCGGTTACCGGCAATTCATAATAGCCATTAATATCAGTTACCGTACCATTGGTAGTGCCTTTAAACAGCACGGTTACTCCGGGTAAAGCTTCCCCATTAGTGTCAGTCACAATTCCCGATATTGTTGCCTGATCATCTGCATCCATTGCAATTTCATCAACCGGAGTCACTGCAATGTAGCGGTCAATTATCTTGTAATTATACTTATCGGCGTCAAAAAGCTGGGTAAGCACATCATGGATATTTGCATTATCAAAAGCAATATCCACATATCGATTCATAAGGTGATCATCATACTTCAACATGAAGTAAAATTCGGTTTCACTTTCAATTTGCTCAATAACCTCCTTTACAGTTGCCTGTTCCATTGTTAGCGTAATTTTTGCGGATTGCGCATAGGATTCAGCAAATGCATTCAGAGTTAGTAGTAGGACAAGAAAGGTTGTTAGTTTCATAATCATTAAAACTTTTTTTAGTTGCCCACATACACAAGGGCACTTGTCTGTTTTTTTCATAAATTTGACATGTTATTGGTAAATACTAAGTTTTATTTATCAAAGCATTACTGGTATTGGCGTACCGGTAAAGTTGAACAGGCTAAAAATATTTCCAGTATTTTTGGCCTGTCGTCTTTTTAGGAAGTATCAGTTCTGTTCATAAGTCAGCATTAAGTTTAATTAGTTAATTCAATATCTTATTTCCAGTAAATCAGACTTGGCTCATTTGCTCTGGGTATAATCTCGTATTCCAGCGAAGTGGTTAATTTTAGTACCTCAAGAATTTGATCGATTGGTTTGTTTTTCAAAATAGTACCAAAATACCTTTCATCACCCAGGCCCTCTTTTTGAATAATTATTTCAACATTATACCAACGTTCAATTTGTTTGGCTATATCCTCCAGGCGTTCGTTTCGGTAAGTAACCAGTCCTTCCTTCCACGAGGTATACATCTCTGTATCTACGTATCTAATATCTATCCTTGTTTCACTTTCAGCGAAATATGCTTTTTCACCGGGCACCAGTTTTGTCACCTCTTCTCCGCTTGTATTTAAGAGGCTGATGCTTCCCTCGATAAGTGTTGCAGTATACGCTCTGTCTTCAGGATACGCCTGAATATTAAAAGAGGTTCCATACACTTTTACGCCAAGAAATTCGGAATTAACAATAAATGGATGTTCAACATCTTTTTGTACATCAAAAAATGCTTCTCCTTCGAGGTATAACTGACGATTTCCATAGGTAAAATCATTTGAATACTGAATTTTTGTTCCGGAGTTTAGCATTACCAAAGTACCATCAGGTAATTTAACATTGGTTATTTGCCCTGCAGGGGAAATAATGGTGCACATCTGTGAGTAAACAGGGCTCTCGTTTTCGATTGTTTTTGAAAAGAAATGACTCCCAATAGCGCCACAACTAATCAGAAGCAGAAAAATAGCAGCTCGTGCCAACCAGTGTTGTAATGTTTTGGTTTTTGCCGGTTTTGATTCCGATGGTTTTATATCACTCCAGGTTTTGCCCTCAACATTCTTTTCACGCGAAGTTAAAGCCCATATTTTTTTTATTTCAATATACTCTTCCTTATTGGAGGCACTCTCATCCAACCAGTTAAACAGTTGTTCCTTCTCTTTGTTACTTGCTTTTCCCTGCAGGTATTTTTGTATTATAGTGTAGTCCATATTTGTCTTTGTTGACTATTGTACACATAAACACTCCGCTACCCTTTATTGAAAGCGAAAAAAATCAAAAAAAATCTCTTTGAAATAAAATCAAGGTTAAATGGGGGGCAAAATGAATGATTTACTGTTACGGATTAGAACATCCACAGAACAGAAGGAAGTACATCTTTTAATTCCTTCCGAAGAATTTTTAGGGCACGGGTAATGTTTGACTCAACCGATTTAAGAGCAATTCCCAATTCATCGGCAATCTCACGGTTCGCTTTGTACTCGAAACGACTTTTTACGAAAACCTGCCGGCACTTTTCGGGTAGTTTTTCAAGTGCATTTTGAATCATTTCTTCGAGTTCCATGTATTCAAGTTTGTCGAATTTAAATGATTCCAGAATTTCCTGATTCAAGAGTTTTTCGCGCTTCTCAAGTATATCTTGTTGGTAGTTCAGTTTGTATTTTTCGTGACGCAAATAATTCAAACAATCTGTTTTTGCGGCAGTATACAAAAAAGCTCTGATTCCATTACAGGTATTAACCTCTTCCCTATTGGTCCATAGTTTTACAAAGGCTTGCTGAGCTATATTTTTGGCCTCTTCGCGCTCGGGAATAAACTGCATACAGAAACCAACAATTCTTTCGTAATTGTTATCATAAACAAGCTTGAAAACTTGTTCATCACCCCTTTTGAACAATGCAAGATTTATCGAAATATTTGAGTCCGTAAAACTCATCCCCAATGGCTCATTAGTTAGATTAGCTTTGGTGAAAATAGAAAATTAATTGTATTTCAAAATTTTTTCTGTTTAAACCCAGCCAATCTTCCTTATAAAAGTAACCACAAGAAATCAGCTGCAGGTATCGTAATTCCTGCTTTTAGGCAATCGAGGAAATGGTTTTAAATAATTTTATCCAAAAAACTGTGAGGATCTTCGATTATGATAGCTTTTATTCTGCATCCAAAATAATCCGCACCATTGCCAATGGCGGTATCGTATATTTTATCCGGTTTTCTTTTACCGAAATTTTATCGAATACGGGAGCTATTGCTTCCGGTTTTTCCCAACTGTTTCGCAATGCCAGATTTTCATTTCCGATCATCATGAGCGCGGCTTCTTTTTTTGAATTGAATCCTTCAATTGTCAATTCCACTTCATGTGCTGTTTTGGCATCGCGATTACAGATAAAAACCGAAGTTGAGCTTCTGTTCTGATCCATTAGTGCCGCAGCGTCAACAGCAGGTATATTTTCCTTTTTGATCACATATTTTCCGGAGCTGGCGAATCCAGGCGAAGTAGTTTGTACATCCAACGGAATGGTTCCGTTTTGGCTTGTGTACATAAAATGGCTCCAGTACACTGGCTGTGTATAAATAATTCCGCGATCTTTTTGTAAGCCTCCACCGTGGTTTATCAGTGCCGAACGAGTTACCAGCCCAACCAAACCGTTACTACGGATACAGATATTTATTATTCCCGAATACCACAGGGCTCCGCTAATACTGGTTACATTCCCAACGGAACGAGGTTGAGGCCAATCCATTAGCTCTGTTATCGCTATTTTGGGTTCAACATTTGCCTGTTGCATCGGTTCAACAACCAGGTTGTGTAAAAAATCGGGATAATTTTCAGCAAAAGCAACCAGGTCTTTCCAGGCTTCAACAGGATCAGCATTTTCATCAACCGCTCTTCCAACCAATGAATGAACAGAAACCGAACGTACTAATTCACCATTGTAATCCATAAGTTTGTAATTCCACTCAGGATCAACTCCCCGGCTGATTAGCTCTGATTTTTCCAGCACTTTAATCAATCCATTAGCAATTAAGGAAATGCTTGAATCGGCCTCCAACAATCGTGGAGCAAACATGGCATAACGTCGGGCATAATCATCTCCGTCGGTAAATCCAATCTGCCACTCGCCGCATAGTTCGTTACCCACTTCCCAAATTTTTACGTTGAACGGCTCATCGTATCCGTTTTCGGCACGTAACTTTCCCATCGGAGTGCTTGCCGGATCGTTACAATATTTCACCCAATTTGCTGCTTCCTCAGCCGTTCCGTTTCCGGCATTCACACAAATCATAGGTTCGGCCCCAATCAACCGACATAAGTTTATCCATTCATCGGTACCAACATGGTTCCACTCCATACCGTGCCAAGCCGGGTTTGGAAGCGCCGGCCGCTGATCGATAGGACCAACACCATCCATCCAGTGATATCCACTTACAAAATTTCCACCAGGGAATCGTAGCAAGGGAAGTTTCATATTTTTCAGTAATGCTACCATTTCAGGTTCCCAGCCATCGATATGATCATCGGGAAAACAAAGCATTCGTGCAAACTCGTATACTGTGCCCGGTTCAACGAACAAACGCAATAAATAAGCATCGCCTTTTTGATGCTCTGATGCGGTAACTTGTATTGCTTTTTTAATGGTCTCCCAACCGGAATTCAATTCAAAATTTGTCTCACCTATTACGTTTTCTTCCAGATCCAAGATCTGTAAAACCACGTTCGTTTGTTTTTCGGAACGGGCTCTTAATGTCAGTTCGTAACCGCTGGTTCGGTGAAGCGGCAAAAACACACCAGTTTGAATATAACCGGCTTTATCTTCGGTTTCAATCCGCTGAAAATCATGGTTTCCTTCTTTTAATAACCGGCCCTGCAAGTTGGCCGATGAAACCCAGTAGGCAGCAAAACCATTTTTTGAATCATCAACCAGATCAGTTAGCTGAAAAGTCTGCTGAAAATGATAAAGATTCCGTTCCATAAGGTTGCCGTAATCCCGAACCGGCCAATAGCTGGCAGGAACAAATTCAGGATTTTCGACAAGCTGTGCCCAGGCTCCCCCATAAACATTACGCCCCAGATGTTCGGTAAACAAGCCAAATAAATTTCTGGATATGGGCTTGTCTTTTTTGTTGGCATCAACTGTTATTTGTACCTGCGCAACAACGTTTTGTATAAACGCAAGACAAAACATCAGCGTTAATAATTTTACCATTTTCATTTTGTCAGCTGCTAATTTTGTAAAATTAAACAATCGGAGTAAGCTCTGTTATCCGCAATAACTTTTACAAGATACATCCCATTTGTGAGATGGTGTAAATTGATTCTGCCTGATTGAATGGTTTGTAAGGCTGTAACTGCACAACCTTTTAAATTGAACAATTGAAACTGCCCGTTTTCTTTTAGTATTTCAGGGGTAAATTGAATGCTACCTGAAGTTGGATTTGGATAAAAAAGATTAAGATCTTTTGTTGTTGAAATCGTGTTTACGGCTGTTTCCCGGTCTTTAAAACTTATTGCAATCCCTTCGCTCATTATCGATTTTAGTTGGCTGGGAGTAAGTACCTCCCGGGTCCAAAAAAGTTCGTCGAGGCTTCCGTAAAGAAAAGCCCTTTCCTCGGTTTTAAAAGCCCCCATTACAAATGGGCCAACCGATTGTTCTGTTCCAAAATCAGCAATGTCTTTTAGCTCCCCGTTCACATAAAAGCTCTTCATCCCTTTTTCTGCATCATGAACAACCGCAATATGATACCAGGTTTGCGGTTCGATTATATCAAAACTTTGTACCCTGATCCCGCTTTCGAATGAAGAAGGCATGTCACCATCTAATACCTCCAACATAATCCTTCCGGGAGGCGTACCTCCCTCCGGATCTTTTTGGTGCAGAATGGTCATTCCCGCGTTGGCCACACTAGTCGACTGATCCATTTTTACCCACACTCCAAGCGTACTGCTTTCTGATCCTACATTAATCAGGGCATCTTGTTGGGTAACATAAACCGCATTATTAAAACTTAATGCTTTCCCGAATTTACCTTCCGAGTATGCTTCGCTTCCTTTTGTTAAGTTGAATTCCACATTTTCAGGCGAAGCGTCTGTTAGGTTTTCATCAAACCCAAACTGCATAAAAATCTTTGTTGGATCAGGTGGCAAAACGGTATTGTTTTCGCCAGTTTCAACCGCCTGAATTTTAAAGAAATCGTCTATAAAAGCATAGTTAAATTGTTTTTCTCCGGTTTCAGGATCATCTTCGATTGTTACCGCTGCGATTAAATTATTCAGCAACCATGGGACGGTGTTGCCATCGAAATTTGTTCCCCATGTAATTTCGTATGAATAAGTAGCTACATTAAACGATTTGTACTGCGTTAGAATCTCGTACACTTCCCATAAATAGTGCTTCCGCTCCTCGAACCACGAACACATATTTAGAAAATCGTCCCATTCCTGTTTGGGACGGCGGTTGTTTAATGCTTCGTAAATATACTGGTGTACCAGCATATTGGAATTATAGCCATATTTTGAAGCAAATTCAGCAGGAATTAGATCACGCGTATGATCCTTCCAGTAAAAAACCAGCGAAAATTCAGTCACCAGGATTTTTTGATCATCTCGGATCCGTGCATCAGCGTAGCTGTACATTGAAACAAATTCGCTGTTGTTTTTATGATGAATGTGTATATCAATCCCCTCAAGCCATGGCGTTTCTCTTGCAAACTCCAGCATTTTCAACACCCCCTCGGTATCACGGAAATTGTCGTATAAACGGTTAAAGGCACCAAAATAAATCGGAATGTTTTCTTTTCCATGCCGGTAATCGTTCACCCGGTTACACATGTACTTATAAAAAGGCGCTAAACGGGTGTTTCGTTCTTCATCGTTCATCGATTCGATAAAGGGTTCGTTACCCACGACAATAATGTCGATTTTGCCCCAAACACGATCCAGAAATCGTTGAAGAAATTCGTTGTAAGCTGCAATTTCGGTGCTGGTTGTATCGGGGTACGATTTATTATGGAAATTCCATTTAATGTTTAAAATGGTTTTGTATCCTGCACTTTTCAGGTTTAGAAAGTCTTCCAGTTGATCATCAACATCAGTCAAACGCTCCTGATTTTCGTAATAGGGGAAGAAATCAAAAAAGCCTCTCACCCAGGTGGTTTTTGTTCGGGCCAGTTTGGTAACATCTTCTGCATGAAAAAGCGATTCGTTAAAATTCACGCCTACCTCTTGTGCATCTATCCTCAACGTGATTATTACCAGGCAAATTGCAATTAATCCTTTTATGGCAGATATTTTAAAGTTCATAAGAGTTAAGTTTTTAAATTTCCAATTATATAAGGGAATTGAATAAGTAATGAGGAAGAAAAAGGGCTGCATACGATCAATCCAATGCAGCCCTGATTTGTCTAACCAACTAAACTATCTATTAATAACCTTCCCGTTGGTCTAATGCCGGGTTGGCATCAACCTCAGCCAACGGATAGGGGAAATATACCTGCTCAGGAGATGTAGTTAAACCACGATCTTCTGCATATTCCAGAAACTTACCATGACGAATCAGGTCTTCTCTGCGTTTTCCTTCCGAAAAGAACTCCCAGCCACGTTCATCCAAAATCAAATCTCTGAAGGTAGCTTTGTCGCCAACATCAGCTAAGCTATAAGTGGGTACTTTTGCCCTGTTCCGAACTTCATTAACCAAATCAATCGCCTCTTGTGTTGGCCCGTTCAATTCATTTAATGCTTCGGCTCTGCACAGCAAAATATCGGCATAACGAATGTACGGAACATCACATCCGCTTAGATTACCTGTTTGCTCGTTGTCGAAGTATTTCAAACTACGACTGTTGTCTGTATTTGCTGTTCTCAGATTTACCAGGTTTCCACCTGCATTGTAATACGTTTCGATAATGGTTTGTTTACGTGCGTCATTCGGATCGAACGAATCTACAAAACCATCGCGTATACTAAACTGTGTTGGCCAGTTGGCCATTCCAACAATCCACTCAAATTCAGGGATATTGTCCGATGTTCTGAATCCCGGAGGGAAAGCTCCGTTTTGATAATCGTTGTTATAACCTCCGGTCTCATTTTTTAACGACCAGGTAACGATCATTTCTTTGTTGGCCGGATTGGTTTGTGGTTCATTTTCCACAAAAAAGGCGGCTCTGTATTCCGGAAACAATTCGTAATAATTCAAATCCATAACTTCCTGAGTAGCTTCCACTACTTTACTCCACTGTTTTGTATTCATCAAAAATTTAGTCAAGGCTGCATAAGCGTGGCCTTTTGTTGCCCTTCCAACCTGTGTTTGTTCCGATGGAGGTACCAAATCCAAAGCAGCGGCATTTAATTCTGTTTCAACAAAAGTCCGGAATTCTTCCTCTGAAGGCAAACCAAGCTCTTTAGGTTGAGCAGTAAGATCATTTGTTGTGCGTAAAGGAACCGGTCCGAAAAACTTATACATGAAGGCATAACAGTAAGCACGAATATAACGAGCTTCTGCCACTACCATTTTTTTGAAATCCTCATTAACATCTGAATTATCAATATTATCGAGTAAGGTATTTGCATTTCGAATGGCTGTATACGGACGAGTCCAGAATAAACCATCAAGATGGTTGGTGGACGCATCCCAGTTGAAGTTCATAAACGGTTTCATTTCCCGTTCTACCGCACCAATACGAACCATTCCCACATCGGTAGTTACCTCGTTGATAAGCATATAGGTCCGAACTGCTGACCCAGGTGTGTAATTATTGTATGCCGAAAACAACAACGCTTCCAGTCCATCTTCGTTCTGAAGTGCATTACCGGGCGCAAATTCGGCTACCGGATACATTTCCAGTTTATCTTCGCATGAAACAAGTGCACTTAACAAGAGCAATGTTCCAAATATTTTTTTGAATATATTTTTCTTCATTTTAGCCATTTTTAGAATTCAACATTTAAACCTATTAAATAGGTACGCGGGATAGGATAAGCATTAAAATCGACAGCAAGCGTGTTGCTTCCGCTGGCATTTGATGCAGGATCAGTTCCCAGATAATCGGTAATAGTAAAAAGATTTTGAGCCGTTACGTAAACCGAAAGTTTATTAAAGAAGTTGATATTTTCAACCGCAACATCGTAGCCTAACCTTACCGATTGCAAGCGGATATACGATGCATCTTCGACAGTTAATGTATTAATAAGTGCCGAAGTACCTCCAGAGGCAAGCGGATTTACAAATGACGGATATTTATTGGATGGATTTTCCGGTGTCCAACGTTCAAGCAATGGTGTTGCTATACGGTTTTGCCTGAAGTTATTCGGGAACATTGAATTGGCCAGGTTGCCATTTAGTTTATCCACTCCCTGAACACCTTGCAAAACAACGTCGAGTGAGAAGTTTTTGTATTGCAAATTACTGGTAAATCCCCAGGTAAAGTCAGGAATTGGATCACCAATAATCGTACGGTCTTCTGCATTTATTGTTCCATCAGGAGTAACATCTCTGAACTTAATATCGCCAGGACTAACATTATCGTTTGTCACGCTAAAATCATCGCCTTCCTGCCAAATGCCGTCAACAATGTAACCGTAGTACGAATTCAAAGCTTCGCCCGGTGTAATAATTGCAAAGTCAGGAAGTTGAGAAAGCCCTCCGTGAATAATATCTCCACGGTCGCCAATATTTAATACCTCGTTTTTCAGGGTCGAGAAGTTACCTGAAAGGTTCCAGTACAGGTCTTCGGAGCGGATTACATCATAATTTATTGTTAGCTCAAAACCCTGGTTACGAACACCACCCATATTTTGTACCTGTCCGGTAAAACCGGTGTTCATTGGCTGAGGAATACGCACTAACAGGTCGGTCGTTTCTTTGTTGAAATAATCAAAAGAACCTGTTAGTCTGTTTTCCCATAAACCAAAGTCGAAACCAACGTCAATTTGTACGGCCTTCTCCCAGGTTAGATCAGGATTCGAGATTCGAGAAGGAACAATAGTACTGTAATAACTGTCTCCAAACAGTACCTGATTACCCGCCGAGAATGTTTGATAAGTAAGCTCATTACCAATCGATGCATTTCCGGTGCTACCAATACTAAATCGTGGTTTCAATTCAGCTAACCATTCTGCCCCTGACATAAAATCTTCTTTGTGCATTTTCCAAGCAATGGCCGCAGATGGGAAATACCCGAATTTATTGTTTTCGCCAAATCGTGAAGAACCGTCGGCCCTAAACGATGCGGTTAACAAGTATTTATCCAATATCGAATAATTTACCCTGGTCAGGTACGAAATGAACTTCGCCTGAGTACGGCCACTGCCCAGATTATTCAATAGCGGATCGCCCGAACCTATAGCATTTGTTCCCAGATCAGGTAATGCAAATCCACGAGCGTCGCCTGCAAAAGTTTTAGTCTGGAAATATTCGTAAGTGGCACCAATAACTCCACTTAAGTTACTTTTTCCCAATGCCTTGTTAAAATTTAAAGTACCTTCAGTAGAAACATAATCTTTTCTACCCGTTTGAATAGATGCAATACCACCGGTACCGGCTCCTGAAACAGTATATGGCTGAATAAAGATGTCTCTTCTTACATCCTGTACGTCGCCGCCAAGTTTAACTTTGGCCGACAATTCCGGAACAATAAAATACTCCAAAAAAGTATTTCCAAAGAATCGGAAAGTTTCTGAAAAAGCATCTTCCCCATCAAGAATTGCCAAGGGGTTGTCGCCAACAAAGTGGTCTGATCTGCGGTAACTGCCATCTTCGGTATATGGCGCAATAACCGGATCGTAATTTACAGCCGTATAGATTGCACCACCATTTTCGTTAATTCCCAATCCAGTTGACGCAAAATCATCGTAAATATAAGAACCATTGAAGTTTACACCGGCTCTCATTTTTTCCTTGTCGTCGTAATTCAGGTTAATGCGCGTATTAAAACGTTCCATTCCTGAACCAAGTACCAAACCTTCCTGCTCGTAATAGTTAATTGATGAGAAATAGGTAAGATTTGCCGCACCACCCGACATGGTAATATTATGATTTTGAATTTTTGCTGTTCTGTAAATCAGGTCCTGCCAGTCGGTTCCGCCTCCTTCAATTTCGTTGATTCGCTGTAATTCATCTCCACCACCTAAATCGATAATAGAGTTCAAAACATCCCTGTATTCTGTTGCGCTTAATACATCCATAGGTTCGTAAACCTGCTGCATACCATAATAGCCGTCGTAACCAACACGCAGTTTGCCTTTTGTACCTTTTTTTGTAGTAATGATTACAACACCATTCGATCCTCTCGAACCATAAATTGCCGTTGCCGAAGCATCCTTTAGGATTTCGAGCGATTCGATATCTGATGGATTTAAAGAGTTTAGCGGATTTCGTGGGTTCTGATTACCGGTAAAACCAACACCACCAGTTCCGGCAACACTACCGTTATTAACGATAATCCCGTCGATAACATACAGTGGTTCGTTTCCGGCCTGAATAGAACCAGATCCCCTGATACTGATACTTAAACCACCACCAGGCTCGTTACTTTTTTGCGAAATCTGTACACCTGCAACACGCCCTTGCAAAGCCTGTTCAACCGATGCATTGGCTCCCGGATTCAGGTCTTCAGCTTTTACCGAAGTTACAGAACCGGTAAGATCACTTTTTTTAACCGTACCATAACCGATTACCACAACCTGTTCCAGTTCTTCAATATCCTGTTGCAATACAACATTAATTTTCGACTGGCTGTTAACCGGTACTGTTTGCGACAGGTATCCGATAAAACTAAACACCAGTTTGCCATTGGCAGGTGCGTTAATAGAATACTCACCATCAAAATTTGAGGTGGTTCCCTGTGTTGTCCCCTCTACAATAATTGTTACACCGGGTAGTGCTTCTCCGTCATCGCTTTTAACCACACCTGTAATACTATTCTGTGCGAATAATGTTATCGGGAGGATAAACAAGACAAGAGTTAATAGTTTTAGCTTGCTCATAAATTCGAATAATTTAGTTTATACAATATTAAAATCTGTTTGTTTTTACCTTCTTGAATATGATTCAGAATTGCTGAAATCTGAGTTAATCGGGATTTCTATTCTTCCGTAAACTTCTGAAAACCGACATCTATACTTTTCGTTGTTGTATCAAAATCATAAAATCTTTTTTCGCCGTAAAAGTCAACCGGAAAGGCATTCTTTAAGGTTCCGGCTCCAATGGCTGCCGAACCTTTTTTCAATCGGTAATCATTCTTTTCTGGGTTTATAAAAAGCGGATTCCCTTCGCGGTTAGCGAAAGCCCAGCTCTCGGTATTCATCTCGGCAACAGTTTTATAATCCTGCGCTTTATAGGAATACCGGCAAAGACTAAGAATCTGATTATCGTAAAAAAGGTTGTTTTGAATTTCGGTCCATTGTTGTTCGCGTGCCGAAGTTGGATCGGCCCCCTCATACGCGTCGGCTACAAAAAGTGAAGCACCGTAGTTATTGGTAAAAATGGAATTGATGATACGGTTTTGTGCCGGCACACGCCCCAACTGAACGATTGCCGCACCTTTTGACATGCCCCTGTTATTGACCACCGTGCAATGACTCATCAACAAGGTAGCACCACCGTTCATTACAATATTTCCACCTTCAAGCAGGGTAAAATTGTTATCCAGTAAACAGTTAACAAAACGCAGTGTTCCTGTTTGTTTTAGGTCGGTTATAAACCAGGCAATTCCACCATTTTCCTGTGCCTTGTTATTGCTGATGTTGCAATTATAAAAACGTGTGTGATAGCCGTTGTCGGCATTACAATTCGCATACACTGCACCTCCGTTATTGTGCGCCTCGTTGTTAACAATATCGCAACCAACAAACAAGGGACTTGCACCATTGGTTACATATATTCCGGCACCGTCTTTTGATGCATAATTGTCGGAAATGGTGCAGTTTACAAACCGAACTGATTCTCCACCATTCTCTAACCAGATTCCGGCACCGTTTCCTTTGTCTGTATCGCCGGTGTTATTACCTCGGGTTATGGTTAACCCGTCAATTCTGATGTATTCTGAATTTTTAATGGTAAGCACATGCGCCGTTTTCTCTTCACCATCAATTTTTGTGGTCGTCAGTTCTCTTCTATCCGACAAGACTTTTTCATCTTCCTTGAAACCACCATAGATATAAAGTGCTGTTTTTCCATCAATCTTTAAGTTGTCTCCATAACTGCCTTCAGCTACCCATATTTGTGTTCCGGGTTTTGCTGCATCAACTGCCTTTTGCAGCGATGTAAAAGCCGACTTCCATGATTCTCCATCGGTATTGTTTCCGTTTTGAGAAACAAATAGAACAGGCATATCTTCGGTTGCCGCCGAAGGATATGGAATAACCGACACCAGACGGCTTTGCCCGTCCATTTTCATTTGCACCAGGGCTGCATTTTCGCGCCACTGTGCAGCAGCTTCATCATTGCCAAACATGGTTGCCCACGTGTTTCCATCGAAATCATCAAAAATCATATTGTGTCCACCATGCGGAATAGCAATGTACGCTTCAGAATATGGGCCGGTAATATTTTCCGACATGGCGATCATACAATCATAGCGCCCGTCGGCAACACGCCGGTTAACATCAGTGTTACCAAAAACGTGGCCTTTTTTAGGACTTTCGGTGTTCCACTCGGCGGCCATCAGATAATAAATACCATTCTCATAGTACATATTTACCCCTTCATATCCCACTTCTTTACCACTGGCATCTTTCGGAAATACCGGAGGTTTGCTATCGGCAAATCCCATCATATCGGGTTTAAGCTTTTTCATATTTCCCGGGCCCCATATGTACCACACTGTTCCATCAACATCTTTAAATAAAGTGGCATCGATGCCTTTAACCATAGCGCCATCTTTTTTAACATCTTCGTAGGGACCTTCCGGTTTACCCGTGGTACTTTTCAGCAAGCCTGAACCGTAACCTCCGCTAACCGAATAGGTAATCCAGAAATTATTGTTGATATAATGAATTTCGGGTGCCCAAATACCCCGTATCATGCGGCCGTTGGCAATCTTTATTTTTCGTTGTGCATCGTTGCTGGCGTCTTTATCAAAGGTCCAGACAAAGCCGTTATCACCTATCATTTGCCAGTCTTTTAAATCTGATGATTCCCAAACCCGGATTCCTTCAGCAACGCCCCAGTTATCGTCGGTAGTCCCGGTTAGGTAATATTTACCACCGGGAGCTTTGCACACGGCAACATCGCGCAAATGGTATTTAAACAAGGGAGAAACAACAGGTAGCGGAGGTTCGATGCTGTCGATCGCACACTCGAACATCGTCGAGACCTTTGGATTTAATGTTTGGCTTTTTAATGTTCCGTTTCCAAAAACGATGAAAACGATAAAAAGATATAAGCTAAATTTGATTCGTTGCATAAGTAAAAAAGTTTGATGCAAGAATCGGGAATAATGTGTTTTCGGGGCTGGAATTTGGATTAAAAAACAGGGAAAATCAGAAATACCAAATCTGCGAATCAATTCATATTCAAGCCCTTAATTTTATCCAGCAATTCTTTCCGGTAAACGGTTGGTGTTTTTTTGTACACCTTTTTAAATACTTTGCTGAAATAATTGGGATCGGTGAAACCAACTTCGTAAGCAATGCCGGAAATATTTCGGTTGGAATCGGCCATTAATTCAATTGCCTTTTTAAAACGCAAAGACTGGATATAATCAGACCCTGACATATTGAGCAGCTTTTTCAATTTCAGGTAAACAAGGGTTTTACTCATACCCAGTTGTTTGGCCAGTTCTTCGGTATTCAGGGTTTCGCTTTCAATATTCTCGTTGATGATCGTTGAAACCTTCTCGATAAAATCTTTGTCTTTATCCTGAAAATTTAGCTTTTCAAGATCGATATGCGCGCCGGTCACCACTTTCTCTTTCAGCTTTTTACGTATCTCAATAAAATTGCGCACGTGTAAATCCAACTCATTTAAATCGAAAGGTTTTCGGATGTAGGCTTCAGCGCCGGCCTGTAAACCTGCAATCTTATCCTCGTGGGTGGTTCGTGCGGTAAGTAATATAACGGCAATATGACTGGTGGTTTCGTCTGATTTAATTTTTTTGCAAAACTCAATACCATCCATTTCGGGCATCATCACATCGCTGATAATAATATCGGGTTCTTCATCCTTTACTATTTTCAGGGCTTCAATTCCGTTTTTAGCGAATTTCACATCGAATTTTTGTGCATAATGCTCCATTAACACTTCGGCCAGGTCAACGGTATCCTCAACAATTAAAAGTTTAAACTCTTTATCGTTTTCAGTTTTTTCTTTCGCAGGCTGTTGTTTTGAACTCACTTCGGCAATGCTTTCCAAATCAAGAATACGATTTATTGTTTCGGTGTTATTTTCCAGTTTTATATTCGATATTCCCTTATAATCAAGTGGTAATTGTATACTAAAACGGGTTCCTTCGTTTGGTCTGCTACTCACCTTTATCGTTCCGTGAAGGTATTCTACCAAACTCTTTACCAGCGTAAGCCCGATTCCCGAACCGCTTCTCTGTTCATTATGCTGGTAATTCATATAAAAAGGTGTAAACAGATTTCCTTGTTCTTCTTCCGAAATACCCTTTCCTGTATCTGAGATATAAATATTCAGACTTCGCTGATCTGCATGAATTACATCATCAATAATTCGGGTCTCACAAATAATCTTTCCATGTACGGGAGTATGCTTCAACGCATTAGAAATAAGATTTACAATAATCTTCTCAATTTTATCCGGATCGAACCAGTATTCGTACGACTCGCGATTGGCCTTAAATTCAAAATTTACCCGGTGTTCATCAAACAGTGGAGTGAAAACCAAACACGATTCACGCAAAAAGTTAATAATATCTCCTTTCTGTAGAATAAGCTTGGCATGTTTTGTTTCGATTCTACGGAAATCCATTAACTGGTTAAATAGGAACGAAAGTCGTTTGGAACTCCTGCTCAGTCGCTGAAAACGAACTTTCAAATCATCCGAAACATCTTTTTGCCCAAATATTTGATCGATGCTCGAAATAATTATAGAGAGTGGTGTTTTAAACTCGTGCGAGATATAGGTGTAGAAATTCAATCGTTGCTGGTTCAACTCCTTAATTTTCTCCTTTTCCATCCGCTCCATATCCAGGGCAGCCTTTTCTTTTTGTTTGTCGATAGTAATTTTGCGGTAAAGCAGTAATATTCCAACAAGCAACAGTAAATAGAATATAAAAGCACCTGTAGAAAGGTAAAACGGCGGACGGATACGAATAACAAGGCTTTTGGTATTGGCACTTTCAACACCATCGTTATTTTCGGCTTTTAAATGAAAAGTATATTGGCCCGGCAGTAAATTGGTATAATTCACACTGGTTTTGTTCCCAATTTCATTCCAATCAGCTTCAAAACCTTCCAGGTAATAATAGAATTTATTATTTCCGGCCGAGATGTGATTTACCGCAACAAAATTGATGGAAAATGCTTTCTGCGAATAGCTCAAAGTTATTTTAGAAGTTTGGTCAATAGTTTCTGATAATATACCTTTTTCAGAAACTCGAACACTTTCGTTTGCCAGCTTAAAATCGGTAAATACCAGTTCTGGTTTTACTTTGTTGTCTACAATTTCGGCCGGATGAAAATAGGTTAAACCATTCACATGACCGAAATAAAGCGTACCATCAAAATCTTTGAAATACGAACCAAAATTGAACTGCATTTGTGCCAGCCCGTCGTTGCGGTTATAATTTCGAAACGAATTGGTCTCAGTATTGTACATTGACAGGCCCTGGTTGGTACTTAGCCACATATGCCTGTTGGCGTCTTCCAAAATTCCGTAAACCGTATTATTGGGCAAACCATCATCCATGCTAAGATGATTGAACGAATCGGTTTCAGGGTTGTAAACATTCACCCCACCATCAACCGTTCCGAACCAGATTTTACCGCTGCTGTCTTCGTTTACTGCTATAGTTTTATTGGTCGACAGAAATTCATTTTGCCGGTAAAAACTGATGGATTCATCTTCCTTTTTCAGACAGGCAATTCCACCATGCCGGATACAAAACCATATATTCTCGCTACTATCCTCCAAAATGTTGTATATAAACAATTGCCCCAGCTCAGCATTCTTAACCGGCATTAATTGCTCCGTTTGGTAGTTGTATTTGTAAACGCCTTGCCGGGTTCCAACCCATATATCATTTTTCGAGTCTTTATAAATACTGTATACCGAGTTTTCGGTTATACTATACCTAACATCAGGAAGAATGGAAATATTTTTGAATCGTTTGGTTTTGGGATTGAAAATGTCAATGCCGGTCATAAAATGTCCAAACCAAATATCACCGTTCCTGTCTTCGCAAATGGCATGAATATTATTAGAGCTAAGACCTTCACTTCCTCTGTGCTGATAATAGTTAAGAATTTCTTTTGTTTCGGTATTAAATGTGCAAACACCTCCGTCTTCTGTGGCAATCCATAAAATTCCGTTCGAATCTTTGTAAAGCTTATTAACCGCTTTCCCTCTGAGTTCATTGTCGCCATCGCCGGGGTAGATATTGAAAAAACCTTTAAAATTACTGAGGTTGGTATAGTTTATTCCTCCAAAATAGGTTCCTATCCAAATCATGTCTTCTTTGCTGCGGAACACGCAATAGGTGGCATTGTCGTTTAGCGAATACTCCGAACTCTCTAAAGAGTGCTGAATGTTTACACTTTCAAAAGTTGATGGATCGAGAATAAAGATTCCAATCTCGCTGCAAATCCAGATATTTCCTTCCGAATCTTCCTCAATATCGCGTACCACTGTAGTCTCATCCTGATCGGATTCAGCCAGCCGGACTTTCGAAAACTTATCCTGCAATTTATCATACCGATACAGGCCACGGTTTTCGGTTCCAATCCAGTAATTCCCTGCCTTGTCGATATATATTTTATTGATAATGTTTGTGAGTAGCTCCGGCGTATTTCCGGTGTTAAAGTATTCCTGTAAAACACCATCGGTATTCAGTACATAAATTCCTGAATTCGTGCTTACATAAAGTGTTTTTGTATCACTCTCGGCAATCGATGTAATGTTTTCATTCTGTAATGAAATAAACTTTATTATTTCGTTCTGCTTTGGGTGATAGGCAAATATTCCGCGGAAAGTTCCGATTAACACAACACCGTCGGATGTTTCAAACAGTGTTCTTATGCCGGGTAAATTATTTCCTTCGAACAACAAGGGCTCAAACCTGTCGAAACGACGGTTGTATTCAATAAGCCCCCGGTCGGTTCCGGCAAATAAACGGTTGTTTTTTGTAATTAGAATAGAGTTGAAAAAGTTTGAAGGAATACCAACATTGTCTTCCTGGTAGTAGCGCCTGATGTTATAGCTGTCGTATTTATTAAGCCCCTGTTTGGTGGCAAACCAGATAATTCCTGACTCTTCCTGGGCAATATCATGAACCGTGTTATAGGTCAAGCCATTTTCGTTATTCAGCTTCTTAAAAACGTAACGCTTTTCAATTGCTTTGGCTGAAAAACCTAACAGCAAAAAGACTAAAACATATGTGATTCCCCTGCACATTCTTCCTCAAAAATACGATTTACCTCTCACAAATATCTTATTTGGCAAAAGCTGAAAAGAGAAAAATGATCACCTCGTTCATACTATTGCCCAAATACACGTACGCAATAAAACGAAATATTATTTCTTTTTCAGGTAATTTGATTTAGAAAAACAGGAAACTGATTCAACTACCGCGACTTTACTTTCATCGTAAAACTCTGTTTTTATGAGACATATAACAAAAACACAAATTCCCTTATAATCCTGAGTGTCTAACTTGAGCGCCTTCTGTTCCTTCATCTGCTTTTCCTTTGACGAAATACGATTTATCTTCGCCCAAACCGGTTTACGGGTGTTCTGATAAATTTTATTGTTTTTATCAGCCTTCCGAGATAAGGATTACATCGGTTTCTGAAATGAGATCAGTAAATATTATAAAAAAAATCCCCGGGAATAACTCCCGAGGATTTCAATCAAAATAAATTGATCACTTACTAAAACTAAACTGCAATTCCAGACTGTCCAAAACTGAGATTATTTAGTGATTATTTTTCCAGCATTTTAATAAAATATCCGCCAACAACGGAACGAGCCTGGAATCCAACCTGATTTGCAGTTGGTGTTTCGTACCAGTCGGTCATCGGAACACGATCAGGCGTATTGGTTACAAAAGCGTAAACCGGATCGATAAATTTCTGGAACGTTTCGGTATCATCAGCTAAAGTAGCTGTCCACACAATCCAGTCTGATTTCGTATACGTTCTGCGGTTATCCAGTGGTAAACCGTAAGTGTTCTGTTTGGTCAGGTAATAGGCAATTTCTGTTTGTGCCACTTCTTCGGGGAAAATTCCAAGACCAAGCAGTTTGTCCCAAACAATGTTGTATTTCTGGCTCCAGGTTCCCGGTTTATCAAAAGTTAAACGATAATGGTCGCCGTCGTCGGCCATTTTCATCCATTCCTGAGCCATACTTTTGGCTTCTGAAGTGTATTTTTCAGCCACTTCAGTTTTACCCAACATTGCGGCTAGTTTTCCGTATCCGGCAATTCCCATTATCGCTTTTGCTGAAAGGTTTACGTTGTGGGCAAAGTGACCGGCAAAATCGTCGGTACAAAGCTGGTTTTCCGGATCAAATCCGTTTTCCATCAGGTAATTCGCCCAGGTTGTTAATACCTCCCAGTGCTCGGCTGCGTAATCGGCATTTCCTTCAACATCGGCAATGGCAGTTGTCAGAATCAGCATATTACCACATTCTTCAACGGGCATATCGCCACCGTATGTTTGTCCATTGGCTTTCGGATAGGTACCTACATCGTGCGCGGCAAAAGGCTTGGTCCATTTTCCACTTTCTGAATAGTAGAAAATCGGGTTTAACATACCTTTTAACAACTCAGGATTGTATTTCAGGAACATCGGAGCCGAAGGATAAGTAACATCAACGGTACCAATTGAACCGTTACTGAAGTTTTCTTTTGAAAGGAAAAGAATGTTTCCTTTAGTATCTTTTACCAGTTTGTGTGCGGCAATTGCCTGACGGTAGGCCAGCAAACACAAACGTGCGTAGTTTTCGCCACCGGCAGCCAGCGCTTCTTCGTAAACCGCCTGATCCGTTGCATCACAACGCGCCATAACACTTTGGTAATCTTTGGCAGCAAAAGTTAACACCTCATCAAAACTTACCTCACCGTCGTTTGCCCACCATGCTTTCAGGTTATCGCCAAAATACTGAATTGATTCAACATCGTCGTAACCCAGCATTACATATCCTTTTGCCGGTTTTGCCGAAACATTTCCAAGTACTTCAGTACAAGCCAAAACAGGCATTTCTTTTGAAAGAACAGCCGTTGTTTCCTCTTTTCCAGCCATTAGTTTACCACTTTCAACAAAGGCTTTTTTCATTCCTGCGAAATCGCCAATTGCCAGTGTTTTGTTTTCGGCTTCAGGCGATGCCAGATAGAAATATCCCCAATCGATACGAATGTTGTCGCCTTTCTTTTCCAAAACAGGCTGTTCGATTGTTCCGGTTTTTAAGAAGTTGATGTTACCGGTATTTCCGGTTGAAACTTTTACTTCCTGGTTTAACTCGTTTACGGCCCACTCGGGAGTAGCCTCGAAATACACCTCTACGTCATGTGATTTTCCGTCGGTTGAAACCGCTTCGTAGTTGATATAATTTACCGGACGTGAAAGCAGATCCAGATCGTCCATCAACAGTGGAGAAACAAACTCAACGCGCAGATCAACCGGTCCACAAGTGAAATCGTATTTGGTTTGTGTAGCTGTTATTTTCACGCTGTTTTGAACAGCTGTTTGAGCAAAAACAGGTTGAATATCGCTCTCTTTAAAGATTCCGAAATCAACATAAGCCAAACCACCACGATCCCAGCAATGCGCTGCAATGGTATTTTCGCCACCAATGTTCAGCAGGCTCTTATCCAGCTTTAATACAACATTGCTTTTTGCACGGTTTCCGGTATTTACAATTTCTTTTCCGTTCAGGTATAATTCAAAATCATCGTCGTGCGAATACACCAGGAACAGATCGCTTGCTTCGCTAACTTCGGGCATCGTAAATTCGCGACGCACCCAAATATGTTCGGTATCCCACGATGTAGCCGTTTCACCGGTATTTGGTGTACCGAAAGCTGCTTTTCCACTTTTCCATGAAGCATCGTTAAAATCCGGTTTTTCCCAACCTGTTGCCGGCTCATTTGTCAGGTATTTTCCGTCCCAGGCTTCAAATTTTGCACTCGGAACAACCGGTTCCAATGGAATCTCTTCTTTACCCAGGAAACGATAGGTTTCTCCATCCACACGTACGGCACCAATCAGCGAGTGGTTTCTGCCTGTCCAGTGTTTTACCGGTGTGTCGAATAAAATATCCGACATGGACCATGCACAGGTGTATGGATCGATTGTTATTAACGGATAAGCAGGCGCACGGAACTCCGCCCCTGCTTCTTCTTTTTGTGCCACCTCCGACTGCGATGTGCAAGCCCCTAAAAAAGCGGCAATAATAAACACAGTCAGGATTTTGCTGACAGTTGATTTAAGCATAATTATTATTTAAATTGTAAAATTATTTATTCTCCACACACAATAAACCAGAAATCATTTGAAAAAGAATATTGGATCATCCGACCAGCTTATTCGTTGCTCTTTTCCTTCTCTACATAATTCTCCCTGTGGGTATTTCCGTATCATTGTGAAGCCTGTATCATCTTTGCTGGCTATTGTACACATGAACCACATTTAACCCTTTACTGAAACAGAAAATTTTTTCTGATAAAGATCTTCAAAATAAACCCGTGGTTGAATCAGATTATTAAGAGATCTATCCATAATTGTGATTTTCAGTTTATTGTTTTTCTAATTCATATTTTGCCAGAACAGCATATTCAGCCGCAAATGCGAAATTGAACATCCCTTCTGTTTTGTTTTTTTCATGATCTTCTTCCCATCCCGTTAGTAAGTTCGTTGGCAGGAAACCGTTGTAAAGGAAGTTTTCGTAGACGTAATCAAGATTCTGCTGAAAACTGTTTATGTATTCCGACACCTCCTCACAAGAAGGATGGGCATCAACAAAACCACGCATCAATACCCCATTAAACCAGTTACTGAAACCCCTGACATCAAAAGAGTAGTAACCGGGAATGTCCTTATCGATTTGAGCGAAATAGGTAAAGCTCGATTTCGATAAGTGTTGTGCATCTTTCCGATATAAATCATCTCCGGTAGCGCGAAACAGATCGGCTGCTCCCGAAAGCATTGTTCCGCTGTTGTAGGTAAATGCCGGCCCCACCCGGTCGCGGTAGTCGATTCCTTTACGGTACTCAACTCCGTTAATAAGCTCTGTTTGCGGGTTTCGTGGCGTACAACCTCCCATCATATCATCGTAAACACCATCGGCGCGCAACAAATGTTCTTTTTGCCAGTGGTAAACTTTTTGGGCAAATTCAAGGTAGTAGTCGCTCTTTTTAACCTTTTTTACTATTCTGGTTTTCCTGTCAGACGGATCAATAGATCGATGAGTGATTTTATCTTTCTTTCCCTTATACATCTCGTGTAACCACACCAGCGGACTTACCATTGGACCATTGCTGCATGAGTGCTTCGACACATAGCCGGGTCCCCAGGTAATACCACCGTTCTCTTCACCTTTATCATTAAAAGTGCAGTCCCATCCATCGAGCACATACTCGGTCAGATACTCGGCTTTTTCAAGGAATTCGTTTTTACCGGTTAATTTATAAGCTTCAATAAATTCGCGAACCAACCACATTTGATCATCATACACATTCATTACACCGGCAACTTCCGCCTGCCCCACAGCAGCTCCGCGGTTAACCCCGTATACAGTCCATTCTTTGGTTTGTGTGTACGACACTAGTTCGAATGTTCCGTGGTAATAGTCTGCTTTCTCGTATAATTGGTAAAGCAAATCGGCGTATCGTTTAAAATGTGCATCGTATAAGGTCGTATTTCCGTTTTCCTTTTGCGCTTTAAGAGCATGAAGAATGGCGTTAACAGCTTCAATTGCACTGGTGTACATCCATATACTACCTTTTTCGTCAGAAACAGCTCCGTTATATGGATTAAAAAACCGGGCCATAGCCATTTCCTCTCCAATAAAATGAGCTTCAAAGGCCGCATCTGCCAGAGTCATTGCACGCGTTAGATTTTGATCTGATAAATCCTTTTGATTTTCGAATGAGATACCATTTGTTGAAGTGTAAGAAAGCAAACTGCTGCTCTGTTTCTTTTCTTCAATAGTTTTTAATTCAGAATTTGCTTTGAGATCCCCTTTGCAAACAGATGTGCCAAAACAATGTAAAGAGGCAAGAATAATTGTGGCTAAAAAACCGACTTGTTTCATTGTTCCAATAGTTTGTTATAAAGTTTTAATTCAACTGTCCTTAAAAATTCCGTTACCAGATATATTCTTAATCAGCAGCACACAAATATTGAAAGACAGTGATTAATTTATGGGTTAAAAATGGGTTAAAAACGAAAAAAATCCATTAATCTTGCGCAATTAACCGGGGGATTGGTACAAATATTTGTTGCTTTTCAAAAAAAACGAGTCTTTTCGTTGTAAAAACGAGAATTGGAATATTCTTAACGTTTGCAATATTCTAAACGAAGTAAAAAATTGAAGATAAAAGAATAATAATCCAAGTTTAGTATTAACAACAATGTTGATTAAGCTACATTACATAACACTTATAATAGTTTTATTAAACTTTCAGGGCTCGTTTCTGAGGGGATTAAAATTCAACGGAGGAGAAGTACCAATAGCCGAGCGTACTTCTTACAATGTATTTGATGATTCCAATATCGCATTTTCAGATTCCTTTGACATTGATTTTGACTTATCCTTATATCCACCAACACTTATTGGTTACATCATCCGGATTAAAAATACCGAAAGCGATAAAATTTTTAATTTATTTTACGACGGGCAAGGCCCTGATTTGGTGTTTCGATTTAACCAGGAAGGAAAAAGCAGCCTGATTATTGCAAGAATGAGCAAGGAATATTTGCTCAACACCTACTGGTTTAACATGAAAATTTCTTTCGATCTGAAAAATGATTCTATTTCACTGAAAATCAACGACCAAACTTTTAGTGCTGCCAATGTTGGCCTCCCCCAAAAATATCATCCTGTAATTTTATTCGGGAAAAGCGATTATATAATTGATGTTCCTTCTTTTGCCATTAAAGAACTCACTATAGGAAATAAGGACAAGTACCACTTTGATCTGAATGAAAATGAAGGCAGCATTGTTCATGATATAAAAGGGAAATCAATTGGCAATGTGAGTAACCCGGAATGGTTGATTAACGATGCCTATCACTGGAGGCACAAAATATCATTTCAATCGGGTTCTGTTGCAGGTGCCAATTACAATCCTCAAAAAAAAGAGATCTACTATTTTAACCGCGATACTATTCATAAATACAATGTAAGAACCGAAAAAACAGAAGTTATTGCGTTTAACGAACCGTGCCCTGTAAATCTGTTTTTGGGCACTAATTTTCTTGATCCGGTGAATAACAAGTTATATTCCTACGAAGTTTTTTTTGAGCGGGAAAACGATATTCCTACGGTTGCCAGCCTGGAATTGTCGACTCATAACTGGACAGCCGAAACTACTCAGGAACTTCCGATACAGCTGCACCATCACGGATCCTTTTTCGATCCTGAAAACAGACAGTACACTATCTTCGGGGGCTTTGGGAACATGTTCTACAATAATGATTTCTTCTCGTATAGCCTTGAAAATAAAGAATGGCAAACGCTTGCAGGTTTTACGGGCGATTTTTTGTCGCCCCGTTATTTCTCATCGGTTGGTTATTTAAAAAAAACAAACTCCGCCTACATTTTTGGCGGTATGGGCAACGAATCAGGAGAACAAATTGTAGGAAGAAAGTATTATTACGATTTATACAAAGTTGACCTGAACACCAAAAACATTACAAAGCTGTGGGAAATACCCTGGGTAGGCGACAATGTTGTCCCGGTTCGTGGAATGGTTATTCTTAACGATTCTTGTTTTTATACCTTTTGTTATCCGGAACACTATTCAGAATCGTCCCTCAGACTGTATCGCTTTTCGTTAGCCGATGGCAGTTATGAAATACTGGGAGACTCGGTACCAATACGCTCAGATAAAATTACCACTAATGCAAACTTATATTTCGATGAAGGGCTACATACGCTTTATGCTTTGATACAAGAGTTTGATGATGATATCGCATCTGAGCTGAAAATTTATTCGCTGGCATTTCCGCCGATTACTGCAGAGGAACTGGTGAATTATTCGAAGCCGAATAATTCCGGAACAGCGCGTTTAATAATCATTCTGTTGCCAATCATCGTTGTAATAACTTTTATTTTTTATCGTAGAATAAAATTGAAATACAGCAGCGAGCGGAATGGATCAGGAGGATTAAGCAAATTGAGAAACAAAAGGAAAGTTATTGTAAAACCTAATTCAATTTACCTTTTTGGCGATTTTGCCGCACACGATCGCAACAATAAAGATATCACCTACATGTTTAGCACCAGGTTGAAACAAATGCTAATCCTTTTACTTCAACACAGTGCCGAAAAAGATGGCATCTCGTCGCAAAAACTGGGTAGTATTTTATGGCCCGGAAAACCCGCACAAAAAGTTAAAAACCTGAGAGGTGTTACTATTAACCATTTGCGGAAGGCTTTAAGTGAATTTGAAGGGGTTGAACTGGTGTACGAAAAAGGTTGTTTTAAGCTTGTACTATCGGATGAATTTTATTGTGACTACACCAGGTGCTTAGATCTTATTTCAGGAAAAGAACCTGGCGAAAACCAGCTCGAACTGCTTGAACTGCTAGGCAGGGGGAAATTTTTAAAACTCGCAGATGATTCGGTTTACGACCCGTTTAAACAGGAAGCTGAGAACAAACTTGAACCGGCATTACTACTGGAAATGGAAAATGCCTATAATGCGGAAGCCTATCAATTAAGCATCGAGTTCTCTGAGGTAATTTTCAATATTGATCCATTAAACGAAGTGGCGCTTACTTTCCAGGTAAAAGCTTTGCAAAAACTCAAGTTGAATGAAGAAGCTCAATTAAGATATAACACATATACTTTGGAGTATAAAATGGCAATGGGGAGCAGCTACACAAATCCTAATAAAATACTGATTTAGACAGAACTATACGGTTTTGTCTAAATCAGAAACACATTTTCACGATTGCTAAAAAAAATCAATTGCAGTGTTGTTTACGATGATGTAAGGAAATCGAGTATACTGCCCGCGGTACTTCCTCTTCCGGCTTTATACAATTCGGTGTAACCACATCGTTTGCACGAAATAGCAATAAACTTCCGGTTTTGAATATCAAAAAATCGTGTAAAACCGGCTCCGGTTGTTCTGATTGCATCTTCTTCGTACTCCCAACTACTGCATTTAGGACAGCTGAAATGTTTTTTCATGGTTTTCTGTTTTTGTATTGTTTTCAGTTAATCAGTATTTGCTTTTCAAATAAATTACTAACTGAATCGAAAAAAGTATAATTGCGATAGCGAGTACCATTATAAATCTTATTTGAGTTGAGGTTAATTTGCTCCTACGCTTTTTTTTATCGCCTTTTTTCAGATAATCATATTTACCCATTTTCGTTGTTTTAAACCTTTTTTCTAAGTACTATTTCTTTAACTGTGTCACTACCTGAAGAATGAATCCACTAATAACCAATGCAATAACGATTACGGTTATTATTTCCCGTACCATTTTAAGTTTACTCTTCTTAATTTCTTGTTTCGCTTTTAAATAATCATACCGTCCCATCGTCTGAACCTTTTTTTAGTCGTCGTGCATCTTTTAAAGCCTTATGTATTATCCATTCAATTTGCCCGTTCATACTCCGAAAATCATCTGCAGCCCATTTTTCAACGGCCTCCAGCATTTCCGGGCTAACGCGCAATACAAACGATTTTTTCTTCGCCATTCTAATCCTCCTTTTCCATCAATTTTTGCATGGCATGTTCCAGGGCTTGTCGTTTTTGTGTTCCTATCAGGAATTTTTTTCCATTCTTCATATACAGCTGCAACCCTATTCGCCCCGCTACGGTCCATGCACTACCTTTTCGTAAACGACGTTTTATGCCACGGCCTCCATATTCTCTTTTGGGGTGGTATTGCCGTAACTCATACTTCTCAATCTCCGACGGATAGATATCTTTCCATTTTCGCACCAGCGGTGGAAAACAAACGGAAAGTTTATCAGCAGTAACTTTCGTTTTAAGTTTTGCACGAAACATCAGAATAAAAATCACCACCATTACCACAACTGTTACACCAGTCACAACCAATCCTCCTGTAGTCATCGGAGTATCGTCGGGCGAATTTTCCACCGTCAGAAAATAGATTCCCCGAAAAAATGGAATGGCAGCGGCCGATACGGCAACCAGCATTAACAGCCACAGCCATCTTTTATCAAACTCCTGTTCTTCTTTAAAAAGAAGCTTTTTCATGGTGTTTACTGATAAAGTGATCCCGTATTAACCACCGGCGTTGCATCTTTATCGCCACACAATACAACCATTAAATTACTTACCATAGTTGCTTTTTTATCTTCGTCCAGCTCAACAATACTTTTTTCACTAAGCTGGTCAAGAGCCATTTCTACCATGCTTACAGCTCCTTCAACAATTTTGTAACGGGCTGCAACTATTGCAGTAGCCTGCTGGCGTTTCAACATAGCCTGGGCAATTTCCTGCGCGTAGGCAATGTGGTTAATCCGCGCCTCAATAACATGAATCCCTGCAATTTCGAGGCGTTCAATAATTTCTTTCTCAAGCTGATCATTTACTTCTTCTGTTCCATCACGAAGCGTTACTTTTGCATTCTCATCCTCGATGTTGTCATACGGATACATACCTGCCAGCTTTCTCAGAGCCGCCTCGCTTTGTACCACTACAAAATGTTCAAACTCATCTACACCAAAGGCTGCCCGATAAGTTTCTTCCACTTTCCAAACCAGTACCAATCCAATCATAATCGGGTTACCCAATTTGTCGTTCACCTTAATGGGTTCGCTGTCGAAATTTCGTGCACGAAGCGAGATTTTCTTACGTACATAAAAAGGATTCACCCAATAAAATCCATTGGTTTTAATCGTGCCTTTGTACGCACCGAATAAAACCATTACACAACTTTGATTGGGATCGACCACGGTAAAACCGATGGCAACAAGAATAAATACCGGAATTAGCAGGACTGCCGGAACGATCATTCCCCCAATAAAACCGAAAATGATAACTCCCATTAATACAAGCTCCAAAAACAGAAACACGTAACCAGATAAAGCTGAATGTTGTTTTTCCATGACATTAATTATTTAGTATTTTGATATTATTTTGATATCACTAAAGTATTGTATTTATTTCTAAAAAACAACAGGACTAATTGTGTTTTAAATCATATTATTAAAAAGTTTAATGTTGCTGATTATATTCCCTGATTCCATTAGTTATAAAAGCGTGGATTCAATTGCAATTACCCCGAATATTTCATAAATTATTCTTGTTTCCGACTGCTACCAATTATTCAGATATGGTATAATTAAAAACTTAGTTTGCATTATCCCGAACCTTATTCAGGTTGTTAATAATTTGTGAACGGTTCGAGCTGAAACAGAGAGAAACATGACTTTTTCATATTTTGCGACCGTGTGAAAATTTTATATTCAAAATTTCAGAATAGGCATTAAACAAACAAATGGGTTTTACGTTCCACTAAAAAATTATAAGAATGAATTTTATAAAAGATCCTATTAACCGTTTTATAAGGCTTGAGACTTCAAGTAGCATAGTTTTATTTTCGGCATCCATTGCAGCTTTAATTCTTGCAAACTCAGGTTTAAGCGAAGCATTTTTGAGCTTCTGGAAAAATTATATAACCATTAGCCTGCCCGGATTCGAACTTTCAAAACCAGTATTAAAATGGATAAACGATGGTTTAATGGCCATTTTCTTTTTTGTTATTGGACTTGAAATAAAACGAGAGGTTTTAATAGGAGAATTAAGCGATCTAAAAAAAGCTTCATTACCCATTGTTGCAGCCATTGGCGGAATGGTTTTCCCTGCACTGCTTTTTGTTACTTTAAATCAAGGAAAGGCAGGAATGGAAGGATGGGGAATTCCCATGGCAACTGATATCGCATTTTCATTGGGTATTTTAACCTTGCTGGGCAAACGCGTACCGGTTGGTTTAAAAATTTTCTTAATGGCTTTTGCCATTATTGATGACCTGGGCGCTGTATTAGTAATTGCATTCTTTTACAGCTCGAAATTAATTTGGGCCAACATCATTATTGGATTAGCGATCGTTACCCTTCTTGCTATTCTCTCGCGCTTTAAACTGTATTCTAAATATTTCTTCTTTATAGCCGGTGTTGTTGTTTGGGTTCTGTTCCTGAAATCGGGTATTCACGCAACAATTGCCGGAGTATTACTGGCACTTACCATTCCAATTCAGCGACACATTAAAACCACTACCTTTTACGATAAAGGCAAGGAAATACTTGACGGATTTCTTGATGAATGCAAAAAGGAAGGCAGAGACAAAACAATTCTTAGCCACAAACAATTAGATGCAGTTGACGAGATGGAAGAGCTTATAGAAAAAACAGCTTCTCCACTTCAATACCTTGAGCACAGCTTGCACGGGTGGGTAGCTTTTATAATTCTACCATTATTTGCTTTTGCAAATGCCGGAGTAGTTTTTAGTTTTTCGGGCGATACCAACACAGTTCTGGCAAGTAACATTGGGCTTAGCCTGATAATTGGAAAATTTGTGGGTATATTCCTGGTTTCGTTCCTGGCAATAAAATTCAAACTCTCAGAACTACCAAAAAATGTAAATTTCATGAGTTTGGCCGGCGTATCTTTTCTTGGTGGATTAGGCTTTACAATGTCATTATTTATTAATAACCTTGCATTTACGGATGAGGTACTTATTGATTCGGCTAAAATTGGAATTTTACTCGGGTCGTTTGTGGCAGGATTATTAGGATATATATTGCTGCGATTTTCAGCAGGCAAAAAAAATCCTTCGGCTAATTAGCCGAAGGATTTTCTTTACAACCGAATACTTTTTCGTGTTCTAATTTAAAATCATTTCTACATGTCCTGTTTGCTCTGTTTCTACTGTTTCGTAGCAACGTGCGAAATCAAGGATATTCTGTACCGACTGTTCTGATGGTTCATAATCCATCTCTGCTGATTGTTTTTCAACTTCACGTTGAATGTTGTTTACACAATAAAATAAGGTAGAATAATTCATCATAGGCATTTCAATTATTTACTCTTAAAACGCCCTTAGCTACCTAATATTGTGTTAACAATAGTTAAAAAGCAGTGAGGTTCAATTTCTTTTCATCCACAAGTTTTCGCAGGTTAATTAATGCATAACGCATACGGCCCAAAGCAGTGTTAATGCTTACCTCGGTTTGCTCGGCTATTTCCTTAAAACTGAGGCCCATGTAATGCCGCATATAAATTACCTGCTGCTGATCTTCGGGCAACTCTTTTACAAGGTGCTTTACTTCTTTCAAAATTTGCGAATAAACCATTTGGTCTTCAATGGTCTGTTCCGAAAATTTTTGTGAATTGAAGATGTCAACATCGGAACTGTCGTTGGAAATCGTCCCCTGCAGTTTTTCCTTCCTGAAGTGGTCGATAATCAGATTATGCGCAATCCGAAGTACCCAGGAAACAAATTTACCATTCTCAACATACTTGCCTCGTTTTAACGAGCGTATGACTTTGATAAAAGTATCCTGAAAGATATCTTCAGCAAGATCTTGGTTCTTGACAATCAACAAAATATACGAGTATACTCTGCTTTTATGTCTAACTATTAAAATCTCAAGTGATTCGTGATCGCCTTGAATAAATCGTTGAACGAGTTCATTATCGTTCAGTTTGTCGAGTCTGAACATTACCTTCTATTTATGTGTAAACAAAAAGTAAAGTTTATCTATAGGCGTTCATTTTTTAGTGTAGTAAAACTATTATTCTAATTTTGTGTCATTCAAAAATGAAACATTTTACTGACAATAGCAAGTTTTTCTAACATTTTATCGAATTTTATAAAAATAATATGTCAAATAGCAAAAACGCTAAATACATCGAGATTCAGAACGCGAGGGTTCATAATCTAAAAAATATAAGTTTAAAAATTCCCCGAAACAAATTTATTGTTGTAACCGGTGTTTCCGGTTCAGGGAAGTCATCGCTGGCTTTCGATACACTTTTTGCCGAAGGTCAACGCCGCTATGTAGAAAGTCTGTCGTCTTACGCCCGTCAGTTTTTGGGGCGAATAAATAAACCCGAAGTTGACTTTATTAACGGAATTCCGCCTGCCATTGCCATCGAGCAAAAGGTAAACACGCGAAATCCGCGCTCAACAGTGGGTACATCAACCGAGATTTACGATTACCTGAAGCTGCTCTACGCACGCATTGGGAAAACCATTTCGCCGGTATCGGGGCAAGAAGTATCGCGAAACAGCGTAACCGATGTGGTGGACTACATCAACAGCTTTGATGAAGGAACCCGTCTTATCATTGTTGCTCCTTTAACCGCTAAAAACGGACGAACTATGCTGCAGGAAGTTGAACTGTTGATGCAACAAGGATTTTCGCGCATTGAAACCAACGACGAAATAAAACGCATCGACGAGCTGGTAAAAGCAGAAAGTGATGAATTTTGCAACGGAAGCTGTAACCTGGTTATCGACCGTGCTGCCGTTAAACACGATGAAGACACGCAAAGCCGACTGGCCGACTCGGTTCAAACGGCTTTTTTCGAAGGACACGGCGAATGTTTGGTAAAAATTTATAAAAAGGACGGCATGGAATCAAAAACCTTCTCGAACCGTTTTGAAGCCGATGGAATTGAATTTGAAGAACCAACGGTTCACATGTTCAGCTTTAATAATCCGGTTGGTGCCTGCCCTACTTGCGAAGGCTACGGAAAGGTAATTGGGATTGACGAAGATCTTGTAATTCCGAATAAGTCGCTATCAATTTACCAGGATGCCATTGCCTGTTGGAAAGGCGAAAAAATGAGCCAATGGAAAAATGAGTTGATCTATTCAGCCGAGAAATTCAATTTCCCCATACACAAGCCATTTTATGAACTGAGTGAAGAACAAAAATTCCTAATCTGGACCGGGAACCAATATTTCGATGGCTTAAACCAGTTTTTCAAACATCTTGAAGAGGGCAGTTATAAAATACAGTACCGTGTAATGTTATCGCGTTACCGCGGAAAAACGGTTTGCCCCGAGTGTAAAGGAAGCCGTTTGAAAAGAGAAGCCGGTTATGTTAAAGTTGCGGATAAATCGCTTCAGGAGCTGGTTTTGATGCCCGTTTCAGAATTGAAACAGTTTTTTCTGAACTTGAATCTGAGCGATCATGATCAAGCGATTGCCAAACGTATCCTCATTGAGATCAATAACCGCCTGGAATTTTTAGATGATGTGGGTTTGGGCTACCTGACACTTAACCGCTTATCGTCAACTTTATCGGGCGGTGAATCGCAGCGGATAAACCTGGCAACTTCACTTGGAAGCAGTTTGGTGGGATCGCTGTATATTTTGGATGAACCGAGTATCGGGCTGCATTCGCGCGACACCGAGAAACTGATAAAAGTATTACGGCGCCTGCAAAAAATTGGAAATACAGTATTGGTTGTTGAACACGACGAAGAAATTATTCGAGCCGCCGACGAGGTAATCGATATTGGTCCGATGGCCGGACAACACGGTGGAGAAGTTGTTTTTCAGGGAACACACGACGACCTGGTTAAAAATCCGCAAAGTCTTACCACAAAATACCTCACCGGCATTGAAGATATTCCTGTTCCTACCCGACGTAGAAAATGGACCAACTCGATTCAAGTTGTTGGTGCACGCGAGAACAACCTTAAAAATGTAACGGTTAAATTTCCGCTTAACACTTTAACGGTAATTACCGGAGTCAGCGGATCAGGAAAGTCATCGCTTATTTCGAAGATCCTCACTCCTGCCCTGACTAAAATTCTGGGTGGATACGGTGAAAAAACAGGTCATCACGATGCAATTTTAGGAGATTATAAGATGATCGATGCCATTGAGTTCATCGATCAAAATCCTATCGGGAAATCATCGCGATCGAACCCGGTTACCTACCTGAAGGCTTACGATGAAATACGGAAATTACTGTCGGAGCAGCAGACATCAAAAATACAGGGATTAAAACCATCTCACTTCTCGTTTAACGTTGATGGTGGACGTTGCGACGAATGCCAGGGTGAAGGAACGATTAAAGTAGAGATGCAGTTTTTGGCCGATGTTTACCTGCTTTGCGAAAGCTGCGGCGGAAAACGTTTTAAAGAAGATATTCTGGATGTTAAATACAAGGATATGAATGTTGATGACATTCTGAATCTGACCATAAATGCAGCCATCGAACTCTTTAAACAAGGCAAAAGTTCAACCGAGAAGAAAATTACCAAACGTCTGCAACCTCTGCAGGATGTTGGTTTGGGCTACATAAAACTGGGACAGGCTTCGAGCACATTATCAGGTGGTGAAAGCCAGCGTGTAAAACTGGCGTCGTTCCTGGCAAAGGAAAAAGATTCACCTACCCTCTTTATTTTCGATGAGCCAACAACAGGTTTGCATTTCCACGATATCCGAAAGCTGCTCGATTCATTCAATGCACTAATTTCGCGTGGTCACTCCATACTGATCATCGAGCACAACATGGATGTTA
Organism: Draconibacterium mangrovi; assembly: GCF_010586825.1. Classification (GTDB taxonomy): domain Bacteria; phylum Bacteroidota; class Bacteroidia; order Bacteroidales; family Prolixibacteraceae; genus Draconibacterium; species Draconibacterium mangrovi. The sequence continues at coordinate 62,682 of NZ_JAAAGB010000015.1, forward strand.
TTAAATCTGCCGACTGGATTATCGATCTTGGTCCGGAAGGTGGAGATAAAGGAGGAAATCTTGTTTTTGAGGGTACTCCTGAAGATTTGATCAACGAGAAAAATTCTTATACAGGAGAAGCTTTAAAAGAAAAACTACATTAAAAGAGCCATCTGTTGAGGTGGCTCTCTACCTCAATTTACTTCTCAGACTTGCCAAAGCGATTTAGCAGAATTAAAAACAAAGGAAAGAGAAGAATAACCAATGTATAGCCAATCCACAGTTTGAAGGCGATGGGTTTGTTTTGAAATGCAAAAGCAAGGTTTCCTGAAATGAAATAAGACACGGGCAACCAAAATAATGCAAGGCCCAAATGAAGATATCTTAGCTGCTTACCTACTTTTGAAAATATAGATTTTGTTGGAAGTTTTATAGATAGATGAAAAAGAAGCACATAGGCAACGATACCACTCCATGAAATTAAACTCCCTAGAGGAAAATTCAGCTTTTTTGAAAGGTTGATCCCCAATAGTTCAGGCTGAACAAAAAGGCAGTATAAAGTAACACCTAAAACGCTTACTAAAAGAATCAGTTTAGTGCTTTTCTTCATTGCTGTTTTCAATTATTAACGGTAAACGTTTCCACTCGCGGTAAAGTATAAATCCAACCACCAATGCCGACATGGTATCTGCAAGTGGATAACTGATCCAAATTCCATCAATATCGAAAAAGCCTGGTAATATATAAATGAGCGGAATTAACATGATTACCTGGCGAAATACAGTTGCAAACATGGAAAGGCCGGCTTTTCCAATTGCCTGAAAAAAGTTAGAAGCCACCACCTGAAATCCAACAATCGGCAGCGCCAGAATAACCAGTCGCAACCCCCTGACTGCAATATTGTACAACACTTCGCTATCGTTATTAAAAACCATAATAATATACCCGGGGAAAGCCTCGATTAGTACAAACGCGACAATGGCAATAAGCGTGGCAGCAATAAGTGTGATCTTTAAAGTATCTTTTATTCGCTGAACCGATTTGGCACCGTAATTAAAACCGATAATAGGTTGCGAGGCCATATTAAGCGCAACAATAGCCATAATTACCAGCGTTAGTACAGAGTTGATAATTCCCATTGCACCTACAGCCAGGTCGCCACCAAAATCAATCAGTTTTTTATTTAACAGACCCTGAACAAAACTTCCGGCAATTTGCATGGAGAATGGCGCCATACCAATGGCCAGAATCTCCAGTGTAATTCCCCAGTTAATTTTTAAATGCTTTATCCGCATCCTAATAACTGCCCGTTTACTTTTAATAAAATGGTACAGTACCCACAACATTAATACAAACATTGAAATTACGGTTGCGTAAGCTGCACCTTTTACGCCCATGTCGAGGCCAAAAATAAAAATGGGATCGAGAATAATATTGGTTGCCGAACTTATTAGCATGGAAACCATTGCAACACGCGCGTTTCCTTCGGAGCGAATAACGTTGTTTAACGAAAATCCGATAACCATAAATGCCACACCGCCGAGAACAATATCGAGGTAATCGTTGGCATATTGAAAAGTTTCATCGGTAGATCCAAACGAACGAAGAATAGGCACTTTAAGCGAATAGGTAACAACCATAATCAGTACCGAAGCCAAAATCATCAGAATAAAACTGGTGCCCAGCGTTTGTTCGGCTCTTTCCATATCTTTTTTCCCAAGATTAATGGAAACATAAACACTGGCGCCAATACCAATAAGCATTCCAAAGCCCATCATAATAAGCATTACCGGAAAAATTACCGAGATCCCCGATAATGCTTCAGCTCCAACTCCCTGTCCAATAAAAATTCTGTCAACAATATTGTACAATGCATTTACGAAAACTCCAATAAATGCAGGAATGAAATATTTGAGCATAAGACGCCCAACATGGGCCTCTTGTAATTCGTCAACGTTCTTCATGAGGAGCACAAAGGTAACGAATATGCGAAAACATTTACACTACACCTTTGTTTTGGCGTATTTTAAACATTAAATTTGCTTGCTCGGAAAGATGAATAATGAATATGACAAAAATTAACCAGACAATAAAAACCCAGCTTTTTTCGGCTGATAAGGACCAGGTACTGGCTGCACTTAACAAACTTAAAGAAAGTGGCAATAAAGATTATCTGCCCATTTTATTTGAATTAATGGTAGCCGGCTGCGAAGCGGAAATAGAAAATCAAATTCAGAAATTGCTGGGAACAGTAAAGGATAAAGAAACCATTCCGGTATTTATAAATGCTTTGCAAGAAGAGCATTTTAAGCCAATTCGTAAAAATATAGCAACTGTTTGCTGGCAAAACGGACTTGATTTCTCGGATAACATTGAAGTTTTTGTCGACTTAGTAATAAACGAAAACTGGGAAACAGCTTTTGAAGCTTTCACAGTAATCGATAATTTCGAGCATTTTCCTTCGGCAGAAGTAATGAAACCAATAAAATTGAAAATTGCCCGCGCCTTAAAAGTTTCCGACGAAAAGCGGGCCTACATGTTGGAAGAGCTATTAAAATTATCCACCTGACACTAAACAACCTTGCGCATTTCACCCAAAATATTAGTTTGTTTTATCCTGGTATGTTCAGGATTAAACAGTCGTGCGCAAAACGAAACCTACCTCCTGCCTTTTGATAACCGGATAGAAATAAATCCAGCACTGGCCGGATTAAACAAAAACAGTTCGTATCACACCGGAAATCAGTATTCGTATCTCAACAGCGAAGAAACGTATAATATCTTTTATGCAACGTGGGATGCGTATTCCCCAAAGTTAAAGGGAGGTGTGGCCCTGAATTTCAGCCAGGGAATGCTTAGCAAACAAAACATTACCACAACTTCGCTTGGCTTTTACTATTCGGGATTTCCCATAAAAATTAGCGACAGCAAAATACTTTTCACTGCCGGAACGGATGTACTGGCTGCAACCAAACACTGGGCAGTTGCATTTCTTAACAATGTAATCCCCCACGATAATGATGCACTTATTCAGCAGGGAGAGTCTTTTTTTCGCTATTACATATTCAAACCCAAGTTTGGCTTTTTATGGACGAACAACTCCTTACAGATTGGGGTAACATCAACGGTTCTGCACACCAGAAATGTTGCCTATAGTTTGATCGAACCAACAACAACCTTGGGTTATACGTTGTATGTTTCGAAGAAGATGGACAACAGAGTGCGCGACCTTTACTCCCGCCCTTTTGAAATGTCGCCGGAACTAATTGTTTTCTACCGCGAAGAAGTCACTATTGCCCGACTGCGCTTACTTGCGGAATATACAGATAAAACATGGGGGGCTTTCATTCAAAACGACTTTACCAACCATATTACTACCCTTGGAGGAACAATTGGATACCGACATAATTTTATGCGCTTTAACCTGAATGCAGGAATGGGTATACCGGGCACTTCCGATTATAATGCTTTTATGTGCGAGCTTTCGTTTAATATTATTGTTCCGCCTTTTAGTCATTCAAAATACAATCCCTGGGCTCCGCCAAAGAGATAAATCACAACAACACTAACTCTTTCACATAAAATATTTTAAAATCGATCTCATATTAATTTGATTTTGTATTTTCACGACTCATTTTAATCGGGAAAAATTTAATGTACTTCAAAAAACTTCTACTTGCATTGCTTGTATTGCCATGTGCAGTTTTTGCTCAAGATCCCGGTTACTCGCAGTTTTTTGCTAATCCGCTTCACTTAAATCCGGCCTTTGCAGGAACGACAGAACTTCCCCGGATGGTTATTAATTATCGTAACCAGTGGCCGCAAAAAGGTAATTCGTTTACCACTTATTCCCTTTCTTACGACTTCCTGTTGAAAAAAAGTAATGCCGGAATTGGATTTCAGGCTTATCACGATCGCGAACCAAATAACATAATCACAACAAGTGCCGCCACCGCTGCCTATTCTTACCACCTTCAATTGGGTTTGGAAAGTTTTATGACGCTGGGATTAAATGCAGGCCTTGTAAGAAAACAATTCGATACAAATGGCTTGATATTTCCATCAGAGATCGATCAGCTAACAGGAGTCGTTTCGGGTTCAAGCTGGGCCAACTTTTACGAAGGAAACAAAACCTACCCCGATTTTGCCATTGGAGCAGTTGGCCAGCATAGACAGGTATTTTGGGGAGCCAGTTTACATCATTTGACTACTCCTGATGAGTCGATTCACGAAGGAGACCATAAGGGGAAAGTACCAATGAAAATTACGGTACATGCCGGTACCCGATTGCATAAGTTTCATCACGCTTTATTGTCGCGGCGTTTTACGCTTTCGCCAAATATACTTTACCAGCAACAGGGCTCGTTTAAGCAACTTAATCTTGGAATTTATATGATTGAAAAATCATTTTTGTTTGGAGCTTGGTTCAGGAATAACATCGACACCCGACCTGACGCTATTATCGCTTTAATCGGTTTTGCACGCGAAAAATTCCAGTTCGGATACAGTTTCGACTATACCCTCTCCGAACTTTCCAATTACAGTTATGGATCGCATGAATTATCACTTACATTTTTTGTAGGAGCCAAAGGAGAAAATAAAATCAGAAACAAACTGCTTATTCCCATGCTTTAGCTTTTTCACTGAATTTTTCTTCATCGTGGTTTAGTTCCCATGGCACAACAAAATGTTCTTCAGTGTGAAAATTGTGTTGTTTTCTCATCGGCGGATACTCATTAAATACACGATATTCTCTTTCGGAGTAGGAACTAAATCTAAATTTACGCATCATCTTTTCTTGGTTTTTTCATGTTACTTCACAATATAAAATCGTACTCCCTCGTATAAAAAATCAATTTTTGGACAACAGTTGTTTATACGATTTGATGAAGGTAAAAGATACTAAGAAAGTAGATGAAAGTCAATTAATTTAACACATTTTAGCGCAATCGATTGTATCAGAACAACAGGGTTACATTGCCTTTTTGTTTGTGCGAACCGCCCATTAAATCATTATATTCAAGCACCCATGCATACACTCCTGAAGGCGCAAAATCACCATTATGCATTTTACCATCCCAGCCTTGCCCCGGGTTGTTCGATTCAAACACAAGTTCGCCCCACCGGTTAAAAATAATCAGTTGATAACCCTCTTCCAGCATCCCTTCCGAATCAATCAGAAATTCACGATCTTCAGCTAAGCTTGCATTTGGAGAAAAAGCGGTTGGAGCAAATATTCTATCGAAAGCCACAACTACTCGATGCGAAACTGAATCCATACAATAATAATTATTGTAGCTATATAAAGTTGAGTAATAATAACCCATTTCCCGATACGAGTGAATAGGCGAAGCTTCTGTAGAAATGATAGAACTATCTCCAAAATCCCATTCGTAGAAATCAGCAGCTTCACTTTCGTTTTCAAATTCCACTTCAGGTTCAGTTATTAAAACTACCTCCGGAAATGGTGTAAATGCGGCCTTCGGTACAGGATAAACAAAAATGGTATCGGTATAAACAACTGTATCGGAACAAGTTGTTATCGACGATGTCCCAATAAATTCTATTTGGTGTTTTAACCCTGGTTCTGTATATAAGTGTTCCACCCTGTTTCCACTCCCACTAACACCTTCTCCAATATCGTAAATAAAACTTACGTCATCTACATCATCAAAAACAAAAACTTCTGTTGCAAGAGCCAAGGGCGGACAACCTTCAGTTGTATCAACCTTAATATCGAAGGACGGTTTACGCTTCCATAATTTGGCAATTGTATCTGAGTAACAACCAAATTCGGATTGCATATAAATTCCAATATTTGCGGTAGGTGCTGAGCTACGATTTATTTCCAAAGGTCCTTTTGTAGTTCCCGGGTTGTGAACAATTTCATCCGCTTGAAATGCATTTAAATCCCAATAATAGGAAGCTGTATCACTTCCAGACCCTACATACCAAATTTCCATCTGCTGCACGTTACACTCGCTTTCTTCAAACGACAAATCAATACTGGGTTTCGGATGAACTACAACATAATCCTCAATTATACCTTTATTCGAACATCCTTCTTTCGACACTACAGTTAAGGCAACATTGTATTTCTGATCAATCAATTCCGGGTTTACAAATTTTATTTGAGACGATTTACTCTCAGAAGTTTCTCCATTACCAAACTCCCATAAATACGATTCAACAGCTTCGGTAACTTTAGCGTCGAAGTCTACCAATAATGGAGTACACCCCTCGTTATTGTCTGCAATAATATCTACTCCGGGTGTTACATATACCGGTACAATCGTATCGGAGGTACAACCTTGTTCGTTTATGTGTAAACCAACCGTGCGATCGAATGTACCATAGCCAAGTGGAATAATTGTTTCCAATAAATTTATTCCCGACTGAAATACCGAATCGTTATAATACCAAGTAAATAAGGCATCCTCTTGAGTTGGAACACCTGACCGAACGTCTAAACTATAACCTTTGCATTTTTGTTCATCCATTACAATAAACGCTTCCGGCTGGTTATGAAACTCAATCGATAAGGTATCCAAAAATCCACAACCATACTCATCAGTAATTTCCATTTCAAAAAGGTACTTACCAAATTCGCTAACGGTAATTGTGGGTGTTAAAGTTCCCGGGGCGTCAACCGTAGCTCTCAAATCAAGCGAAATTAAATTTGTAGTGGCTGAATCGTTAACAAACGACAAATTCAGCTTTTGTGTTTTACTGCCACACACCAAAGTGTCCACCATGCTATAATCCAAAACAGGGCATTCGCTCCATTTTGTTTTAACCATATGTAGCAACTCACAACCTTTATCACTTTTTAACTTTACCCAATATTCAGCTTCATCACTTACGATAATCGTTCTGGTGGTTTCGCCATTCGACCATAAATACGAAGCATGGTTTCCTGGATCGAGAACTGTTGAACTACCTTTACAATAGGTACGAACAGTATCTAAATCAGTTTTCGGCAATGGATCTACCTCAACCAAAAACAAAGCAGAATCTTCACAAAAATCGAGTTGGCCATATGCGGTATAAACTGTAGTTTGTGTAGGCAAAACAGTTGGACTGATGGCAGTGGCATCGTCAATATTTTGGTCGGGTTCCCAGGTATATTTATAATCTTCGTTAATAGCGATAACATTTAATTGTTGCTCGTCGCCCTCGCAAATTCTAAAATCGCGTTCATCAGAAAAAGCAATTTTACTTACCCGAATAAAAGCTGCCGCCGATAATTTTACGGGTGGGTCGTTAGGCATTCCTCCAAATTCCACTAAAAATCCTTTTGGTTGATAAGCTCCTGATGTAGCTCCCCCATTTGCCAAATCGTTCCAGGTCATCAAACCTGCATTCGAATTATATAAGATGTGACAATAATCCTCATCTCCTGCTTGATTTGGTTCATCATTTTTCCAATTATTATATTCACCATTAATTGCTCTTCCATTCGGATAGTTACCTTGCCAAAAATAAACAGAGGAATCAGGCCCTGTAACCCATTCCCATCTACCCTCTTCTTTTTTGTCTGATGCCCCTATCCATCCTGTTCCATTCGTCTTTGCTCTTATAAACATATCTTCAACTTCAGAACGAATAGTTGCCAAATATCCTTTAAGTCCAAAATACTCCATATTTGCTGCAGAATCGCGTGCCTCTGTCCATGAAATTCCAGTTTTTGGAATATACCTGTAAAAATGATCTGTTTCCGGTAAATAATCGGCATCTACCAGGCTAATGGAAAAAGAGCGAATTCCAACTTTCGGAATAGTGGCAATGTTTTTATAATACACATTGGCAATGGCCTCTGCATATTGTTGATCGGTACCTTTGCCTTTTATTTCAACATGTCCATAAGTGTCATTCCAAAAATAAGTAAAATCATGTAGCTCATTCCAAACTAAAATATCTTCACCTTTCCGGTAGTTGGCAATGGCCACTTTCATTCCCTGAAAATTCTGGGCGCTGGTAACATTCTGAATTGAGATAAATGGAGCAACCTTTACAGAATCGGAACAATAGCCGATCGTTTCATCTTCATCAGGATTAATTATTTGAGGAATAACTTCAGTTTGCCCCAAAACAAAACCGGTACTTCCCAGAAACCATAAAAGCAAACAAAGAAATACCGGTTTTATATTAATCATCTTGTTGGTGATTATTTTCTGTTTGAAAAATATTTCATGAATTGTGAGCGCTCGTAAACCATCGGATCGGGGATGTTTTTGTAAGAAAGGCGCCCTCTGAAATCATCGATCTTTTTAAAGTTCCACTTTTTCATAAAGGCGGAAAGGTCTTCTAACATGCCATTAACCACCTGCGCTCCGTTTATATACAATGTTGAACAAAGTTGCGCCACCTGTGCACCGGCCAGCAATTGTTTAATTACAGCATCGCCATCGTGGATTCCGGTTGAGGCAGCAATATCCAAATGCCTGACCGACGATGAAACAATACCCACCCAGCGTAACGAACGACGTAAATCGGATGGAGAACTAAACACTTCTGAGGCTACCAGCTCCAGTTTATCCAGGTTGATATCTGGCTCGTAAAAACGGTTGAACATCACCACACCGGCAGCACCATTGGCTTTTAGCTTGTCGGCCATTCCAATAATATTGCTGTGGTTTAAACCAAATTTAACCGACACCGGAATACTCACTTCGCTTTTTACCTTTTCAAGAACATCAAGGTAAAGCTGTTCGATCATTCCCGGCTTTTCATGACGATCAGTCGGCAAATAGAAAATATTCAGTTCGATGGCATCGGCACCGGCTTCCTCAAAATCTTTGGCAAAAGTGGTCCACTCTTTCGACGACACACAATTTATACTTGCAATAATCGGCACATCAACAGCTTCCTTTGCTTTTTTTACCAGCTCCAGATGTTTGGTTACCGTATTGTCGCGCATGTAATTTTTTATGTAATCTTCGGCCTCGGGGTATCCAACATTCTGCTGGTCTTTAGCCAGCATATTGGTCACCTCGTTATTTATCTGCTCCTCGAAAATCGATTTCAGCACAATAGCACCAATACCGGAATCGGCAAGTTCTTTAATTTTTTCAACCGAACTGGTTAGTCCCGAACTGGCAGCAACCAAAGGATTTTTCAGCTTTAGTCCGAGGTATGTAGTCTCTAAATTTGCCATAATAAAAGTTTAAAGTTTGCAGTACAGCTTTTAAGGTAGAAATAATCTCGTGCCTTTACCCGCTGTCTTTATTTCAATAAATCTGTCTGTTTCAATAATTCCGTGCTCCAAAAATATTACTTCCCACACGAATCATCGTGCTTCCTTCCTCAATGGCCATGGGATAATCGTCTGACATACCCATTGAAATCTCGGTGAAAAATTTGGAATCGGAAAAGTATTTATTTTTCAGTGAATTAAAAATACTTTTTAAAATGCGAAATTCATTCCGAACCTGATCTTTATCATCAGTGTATGTAGCCATTCCCATCACTCCAACAACCCGTACCTTTGTTAGCTGTTTAAACGCATCGGACGACAATAAAACATCGGCTTCATCAGGCGACAAACCGAACTTGGTGAGTTCTTCAGCAATATGAAACTGAAGTAATACATCGATTACCCGATTGTTTTTAATGGCCTCTTTATTGATGGTTCTTAAGAGTTTAATGGTATCGACACCGTGAATAAGCGAGATAAACGGAGCAATATATTTTACCTTGTTGGATTGCGGATGACCAATAAAATGCCACTCGATATCTTTGGGCAGTTCTTCGTATTTTTTGGTTAAGTCCTGTACTTTGTTTTCGCCAAAAATGCGTTGACCAGCGTTGTAAGCTTCCATAATATCCTCGTTAGGTTTTGTTTTTGAGACAGCGACCAAACGTACATTTTCCGGCAAACTTTCCGTAATTTCTTTTATATTTTTCCCAATATCCATTACTCGCACGAATTTGATGTAAAAATAGAAATAAAGTTGGAAACCCTTCAATGATCGGGGTTCAAAGTTGGAACAGAAAGTATCGCGCTTTTTAATATTTTTGCAGCGAAGGATGAGAGAGAACGGAAAGATAATAGCGAAAATGAATGAACTGGGCCGCAGGAACGAGGCCTTTGTTTTTGTGATCGATTTTGACAGCACAAAAGCACAGCTCTTCAGGCCCGACGAAACGGATAAAATATGGTGGCAGGCCAATAAGCAATCGAATTTTGCCCGGCCAGCAACTGAAAAAAAAGAAATAAAATGGGAAACTGAGCCGGTTTCATTCAGCCAGTATAAAAAGGGATTTGATCTTGTTCAGCAGCACATTCACAACGGCGATACATATTTGCTGAATTACACTCAGCCAACAAGAATAAAAACCAACCTGTCGCCGGAAGAGATCTTTCACCGCAGCGAGGCCCGTTATAAGGTGCTGTTGAAAGATGAGTTTGTATGTTTTTCGCCCGAAAGATTTGTACAGATCGATGCCGGGAAGATTTCGTCGTACCCTATGAAAGGGACAATGGACGCCTCGTTGCCCAATGCCAAAGAACAAATTTTGAACGACTCGAAAGAGTTGGCCGAGCACAATACCATTGTAGATTTGATACGAAACGACCTGAGCCTGGTGGCGGAAAATGTTACGGTTGAAAAATTCCGTTACCTGGAGCGGCTAAAAACCAACCAGCGCGATTTATGGCAGGTAAGCTCGAAAATAAGTGGCCATCTGCCAGAAAACTATACGGAACAGATTGGCGAAATTATTTTTAAAATGTTGCCCGCCGGATCGATTTGTGGTGCGCCAAAAAAGAAAACCGTGGAGATTATTAAAGCGGCCGAAAACTACGAGCGTGGTTTTTACACCGGTATTTTTGGCTATTTTGATGGGCATAATCTCGACAGCTGCGTGCTGATTCGCTATATAGAAACACTGGGTGACGAGCTGATATACAAAAGCGGCGGCGGAATAACTTTTTTAAGTAATGCCGAAAGCGAATATGAAGAGCTGGTGAAGAAGGTTTATATTCCGGTTTTTAGGAAGGATTGAAGGAGATTGAAAAGAGATTGATGGAGATTGATACAGATTGAAAAAAGATTGATACTGATTGAGAAACTCGTGGCTCGTGGCTAGCGGCTCGAAGCTTTTTAAACTATGCAATTACTTGAAACCATAAAATGTAAAGACGCGAAACTCTATAACCTGGAATATCACCAGGCGCGGTTTGATGTGGCCCGGAAGAAATTCTTTCCGGATGCACCAAAGCTGAAGTTGGAAGAGCTGATTGAAATACCGGAAACCTGCACAGAAGGGCTTTTTCGCTGCCGGGTGATTTATGCCGCACAAGTAGAAAAGATCGAGTTCCTGCCTCACCAATACCGTTCTTTCAACAGTATCCGCCTGATTGAAGACAACAGCATTGAATACAGCAGTAAATACACCGACCGCCAGCAACTACAACATTTGTACGAACAGCGCGGCAATTGCGACGATATCCTCATCGTACAAAACAATTGTATTACCGACAGTTTTACGGCCAATCCCATTTTTTTCGATGGCGAAAAATGGTGGACACCCGACACTCCCCTGCTTCCCGGAACACAACGTGCACGGCTGCTTGCCGAAAACAAAATTTCGGTTTGTCGCATTACCGTTAACGACCTAAACAACTACCAAAAAATTGGTTTGATAAACGCCCTTCAGGATATGGACGATATGCCGGTGTTGCCGGTTGAAAGGATTAGAACAAATGACAAATAACTAAGTAAGCGCGCATTAAAACTTGACTGTTAGTTTTATTTAACGTAACTTACTGAACAAAACAATTTATAATTAATCCTTTAATCAACCAAAATGGCTAAAACTCAAACCGTATTTTATCCTTATTTTTTGCGAATACCCTTTTAAATTAGTGCGAATTGTTTCGCAATAACCCCGGATTGCTCCTCAGAAACATCGGATCGCTTCTCAGAAAGACCGGATTGGTGCTCAATAGCATCGGATTGTTACTCAATAGCATCGGATTGTTACTCAATAGCATCGGATTGTTACTCAGAGACCGCGGATCGCCTCTCAGAGAGTACGGATTGTATAGCAGAAACAACAAATTTCTCCTCAACAAAAAATAGTAACGATTGGGGAACCATTTTTAACTTAAAAACATACTAAATGAAACAGATTCAAATTGATCGAAAACACATGCTGGATGATACGCTGTCGTACCTCGACACCCATTCAGCTCTGTGGAACAGTATTGCCAAAATTGGCGAAGTAAAAAACAAACTAACCGAGCTAAGTGTGGCTATCGACACTTCGGCCATGCAGCAGGAGCTATCGAAGGTAACACTTGGGAAAATTAAAGCCGAACTAAAACGTACTATTGCCAACAAGGCTGATGTATTAAACGACCTGGTAGAAGTTTTTGCCCGGATGAACAGGAACGAAACGCTTGCCGCAAAAATGGCCGACAGTGCCTCCGACCTGTACCGGATGAAATACGACGATATGCAGCGCCGTGTAAAAGTAATAATCGACAGTGCCATCCAGTACCAGGAAGAACTTACCAGAGAATACGGACTTACAGCAGAACAAATTACCGGTCTGCAAGCCGACTACGACCGTTTGAATGAGCTAAGCGGACAACCACGCGAATACCAGATTAGCTCGGCCGTGGCTACCCAAACGCTCGAAGAGCTTTTTACCGAGGTAAATAACCTGCTGGTAAATGAGCTTGATAACCTGATGAAAGTATTTAAACGGCGCGATGCGGCTTTTTATATGGGTTACGAGAAGGCGCGTATGGTGGTGAATCATTAAAATTCCCGGATTTTAATAACAATTGAAGAGTTATCTATTAAGAGATACGCTTTATTGACTCACCCTGGTTGTGTCTTCCGTTAGCTGACGGATAGAGAGGGAATGAAGGAAAGACCTCAATTAACTCAAACAAAAAGGCTGTTCGAAGGGGCAGCCTTTTGTTTTGTTATTTAAACATAAGATGTTTACATTTAAAGCACTAAAAACTAAAACCGTTGAATACGCGCCCACAAATTAAACTTGAACAAGGGAAACATCAACAACAGGAAGTTATTCTGGTAAAGTTTGCTCACAACCAGCAAATAACAAATCGCCTGAAAGAATTATTCCCGGTACGTTGGAGTTCTTCGCTTTGGAGCTGGACCATTGCAAAGGCCGATTTTAACCTTAGCCGTTTTTTCGAAACATTCAGAGAACTGGCTTATATCGATTATTCGGCATTGAAAGCACAGGCAAAATCAACATCTCCGAAAATTGTTAAGCGTGATTATTCGCACCGATCGAAAATTGAGTTACCCAAAGGCTATCTTGAATTGTTGAAGCAAAAACGATACAGTGAGAGTACCATACGCAGTTATTGCGCCTATTTCAAAGATTTCATCCATCATTTCTGCAATACCGATCTGGATCGGCTCACCCAGGAACAAATAAACAACTATATCTTAAGTTTGGTACAAAACGAGAAGATTTCTGCAAGTCAACAAAATCAACGTATCAATGCCATTAAATTCTATTATGAGAGAGTAAAAACAGGAGAACGCCGGTTATTTTCAATTGAACGACCGCGTAAATCAAAGCAACTTCCCAAGGTTTTAAGTAAAGAAGAAATCCAAAACATTATACTCAATTGCAATAATATTAAACACAAATGCATATTATCTCTTATTTATTCGGCCGGTTTAAGAAGGAGCGAACTTATTAAACTGAAGTTAACTGATATACACTCCGATCGGGGTTTAATCCGGATTGAATCTGCCAAAGGACAAAAGGATCGGTATTCACTTCTTTCTTCGTCGTTGTTAAAATTACTTCGCGTGTATTATAAGCAGTATCGCCCGCAATATTGGTTATTTGAAGGTCAATCACCCGGACAACCATACAGCGCCGGTACCATCGGCAAGATATTAAAGGAAGCTTCATTGAAAGCAGGAATTAGAAATAGGGTGACACCACATATGTTACGGCACTCGTTTGCCACTCATTTGCTGGAACAAGGAACTGATTTGCGTTATATCCAGGAATTGTTGGGGCACGGCTCATCGAAAACAACAGAAATATATACACATGTTTCGAAACGCTATATTGAAGGAATTAAGAATCCGTTAGATGATATCTTTTCCGATTCAACATAATAAGTAATGTTATCCCTCCGATTTAGAGGAATAACATTACCTTTAACATTGACATAATAAATATAACATCACCTGGTGATGTTGCACACACGTTGTGTGTAATAATAAAATGACCAGATGCAAATAAGCTTAACCGAAAATATGATAAGCTCTTTAATCTCCATTACGGCACTATTGATTTCAATAATTGCATTGTATTATACAATTAGAGCTTTCTCGTTAAAGGCAGGACAAAGGTTTAGATGTTCATACTCAACGACAAGTTCATTTGAATGTGAGGATAAATACATAAAAAGTCTAATAGTTGAAAACTTAAAAGATAGGGCAGCTATAATTTTCAAAATTTATATAAAACTTGGTTTAAATAACTACCTTCTAATTGAAGATTTTTCTGATGCTCCACTAATCCTAAAGCCATTTGAGGTTTATTATAAAGAATATGACCCAATTCTATTTTATAGTTTAGGTTCAGATATTACGAAAGTTGATAAACTTATTGAAAACAAAAAAGTAAAGAAAAAGATTCTACTAACAACCACAAATGGTAAATACAGTGTAAAATCAAGTACAAAACAGTGGGACCCAATTATACCCTTTTTCAAGAACCATTCTACCGCACTTATTGACCCAATTCGTTTTAAGTTTAGGGATAAAAACTATGGAAGAAATGTAAAATTTTTAATTATAGTCACCCAAGACTCGGGAGAAGAATATATTATCTCGGTTTACAAAGATGATTATCGATTTAAAAGATTTTCAAAGTTTCAATTAACAAAGGAAAGTATTGAAACGAAAGTCAGCCTTGAGAAATTCCTAGAACTTCAAAAGAAGAATCAAAAATTTGAATATAAAAATATTGAAATTATCGACTTTAAAGAGGAAGTTGAAAGAGTAATAAATGAGTACCCCAAAGAGGTTATTCAAGTTGAATCCTATAATTTTTTTCAATATAGAATTGTTGCTAAAATTCTTACAATAATTGACAATTATAAAATGTACAAAACCAATAGACAGAGTAGGATGAAAAACAAGCAACGAAAAAATAAAAAGAAAGAAAAAATTACGAAAGAAAATGATGAGTAATCTTATACAAGTTTCTGCAATAATAAAGAAGACTATGAGAACATTTTTTAATGGCTTAATAAAAAACTTATCGAATATTTTTGGAATATTAGGTATTCTATTAACAATTTATTTTGGCACTTTTTATGTTCCATCTTGGATAAAAGAAAATCAAAATGAGAAGTTAAATTCCTCGCAACAGCAAACTATTCAAACAATAAAAGAACTCATATATAAAGATTCAACAGTAACTATTCAGGAAATAAAGACTGTAGTCGTTGGGAAGGAATTAGATGAAAAAATTTCAATACCGTATACATTTTACGAAATCCTTACTCTTTGTCAACTCTCATTCATTGAAGATAGATTTCTACCATTAGAAAGGCGTATGGAATTAACTAATAAATTGGAAATACTAAAAAATCAATTAATTCCAGAACAAGCATGGACAGAACTTGAAAAATCAAGAGAACGGAGAGCTAGAAATAAAATAATAATCATTTTATCAATTATCATTTCATTGATTGCAAGTGGCATTGGAATATTGAGTTTTTATCGAAAATTGAAATTGGAGAAGGATAAGCAAGAAGAGATTAATAATGAAATAGAAGAATCAACAGTTGATATTTCTTATAAAGATTTTGCTCGTCAAACCGAGAAGGAATTTATTGAAGCATTGCAATCAATAAAGGGTATTAAATTCAAAATTCCTGCGAGAGATGAAGGATATGACTTATTTTTCAATAAAGAAAATAAGGACTATTTTATTGAATTCAAACTATTAACTAAGAGTAAAGTAGGGTTAGGTTCATTTAAGAGATTTATATATCGTTTGAAAGATAGACCAGGAGAAGCATGGTTTATATACAACACAGATTTAACTCCTTTGGTAATGACAGAGGCTAAAAATTTCAATAATAAAAATAAAGATATTGAGTTACGACTTATTAAAGTAAACAACAAAACTGAGCTAGTTGAAAAAGTAGAAAAATTACTACACACAACAAAGGCTCATATGTAATGCGGGGTTCAGTGGGTAATTCAACCGTGGTTCTTCTTAGCAACACCACCAATTCGTCTTTGACGATTTGGCTATAAAAACAAAAATATGAATATACGAATTGGCTCAGTGGCAGCCTGACTGTGAAGCGTTTCAAAGTCCCGCACTCCACATAGCCAAACCGTTACCTGCAAGCTTGAAGAAATGAAAAACAACACTGACGCTTTTACCAGACTAAAAATTGAACAGCAAAGAATTTTAGACTTTGCTCTTTTGACTTG
>NZ_JAAAGB010000016.1 GCF_010586825.1 Draconibacterium mangrovi
TTTTTGCAGTTGTTAAAAGAAAGACTCCATTTGTCCCTTTACACCAACATCTGTAATTTTTTATAATTCTGTTGTTTTTATCTTAGAATTCGGCAGGCAGAAAGTTCAATCGATTTGGAGGCGTTTCAAAATTATAATCCACCTGATTTTCCTATGGGGGTAAAATTCGTGAACTCTCCTTAGTCCAACCAGAACGACGGGGTGAAAAGTACCAGTACCGAATAAATTTCCAAACGGCCAATTACCATTAGCGCGGTTAAGAAATATTTGGCTCCGGCAGGTAAATGCAGGAAGTTGCTTACCGGGCCAACGGTGCCAAATCCCGGACCTATGCCAGCCATACTGGTTGCTACGGCACCAAACGAGGTTTTCAGGTCGTTGGTCCACAACATCATAATCATGGTGCCAATTATCAGGATGAGGTAGTAAAAAAGAACAAAAGTGAATACCCGATTTATAAGCTCGGGGCGTACCACATTTTTGTTGTAATGCACCACACGCACTACGGTGTTTGACGCAAAATATTCTTTATACAGGGTACGTATATGCCTAAAAACAACCAGGTGACGAATAACTTTTACGCCTCCACCGGTTGATCCCGACGATGCCCCGATCAACATCAGAATGGCAATTATGCCAATGGATTGTAATGGCCATTGCAAATAATCGGCTGTGGCAAAACCTGTTGCTGTTATAATGGAAATCACCTGGAAAAAGGCATGACGGAAAGCCGGCTCAAATCCCATATCCTGGTGATGGAAGAAAAGTGACAGGGTAATGATTGTTCCGGCAACCAATATAATTTTTAAATACAATCGCAGTTCTTCATTTTTAAAAGCGGTTTTAAAATCGCCGCGCAACCAAAAAACGTGAACTACAAAGTTGATTCCCGAAAGCAGCATAAAAATGGTGACTGTGTATTGGATAAATGGCGAGAAGCTGGCCAGACTGTCGTTTTTGGTGGAGAAACCGCCGGTGGCAATGGTTGCAAACGAATGGCAAATCGCATCGAAAAGTGTCATTCCGCCCATCCATAAAATAATGGTTTCGGCAAAGGTTAGCCCCATGTAAATCAGCCATAACCGGCGTGCCACTTTGCGTATTCGTGTCGATACTTTTTCGGTAGCCACACTCGACACTTCGGAGTAAAACAGGTAAATCCCGTTAATCTTCAGAAATGGCATAATAGCCACCACTAAAACAATAATACCCATTCCACCGATCCAGTGCGTTTCGGCTCGCCAAAATAAAACACTTTTGGGCAGGGCTTCAATGTCGGCCAAAATCGACGACCCGGTTGTTGTAAATCCTGAAATCGACTCGAAAAAAGCGTTGGTAAAATTCGGGATACTGCCGGTTAGCAAATAGGGGAGTGTACCCACCAAGGCCATTACCACCCAGGCAAGCGTAACAATAATAAAACTCTCGCGCAAAGAAGGTTCTACCTGCCGTTGTTTTTTTGTAAGCAGGTTTAAAACAACCCCTAAAATCAATGTGATTAGAAAAGTGTGCGACAGGTCGGTAAAAACGCTCTCTTTGTAAATAAATGAGACAATAAGCGCAAAAAGCATAAAAAGACTTTCGAACGTAATTACGATCGAAATGATGTGTAAAATTAAAGCGATATTTATTTTCAGGTGCTTCATTTATTCCAAAATGGTATTTAATAGTGGCAATGAATTGTAAAGTTGCTGCTTTACATTATTAAGTTTCATTCTTAAAATGCGAGTTACATTCGAATTAAATGTGTTGCGATAGCTGTATAAATTTACAAAATGAAATAGTGATAAGCCAATCGAAATCTTTGGATCATCTTCGGGATATTGCAGCAACCCGAAATTTTATGAGATACAAGCGGGTGGAGGGAGATTGGTATGAAGAATAAGAATATTCTTAAAAACTGCAGTTATTGCTCTTTTGCCTAAACTGTTCAAACTTTTCGGGAAGGTTCCGGATGTTGTGTTTTTTACTGAAAATGCAAGTGTTTTGTGGTCGTTATCTTCCTGATTTTCGAGTAAGGATTCGCACAAATCAAAATCTGATGACACAATACATTCAATTTCTGTTGTGTCAGCTTCTGCGGAAAAAGCAATGTCTTTTTTTACAAAAGTATTGTCTCCCGTTATCTGTAATATCCCTGTCAGAAAATAAATTAAAAGCAGTATGAATAATGCTCTCAAAACTTCGCTTTTAAAATTATACGGCAAATTTAGATTCTCTTTTCCAGTTGTGCTATCCTACCGTTGTAATAGTGCTGAAAATTGAGGTTTATTTAACTCCGCTTTGATAACGTTGCATTGTTTACAGTGTGTAAGTGGAGTATTTTTTTACTTCGCGCGCCAATTCACGTGCTTTGCCATCGGTAATCTGGTTTAGTCGTTCCCAAAATTTCGGGCCGTGATTTTTAACTTCGGTATGCACCAACTCGTGCAGCAAAATATAGTCGATCAGTTTAACGGGCAGTTTCATCATTTGCAAATTCAGGCTGATGTTGTTTTTTGATGAGCAACTTCCCCAGTTACGCCGGTTATCGCGTATGGTAACTTTGTAGTACTTAAAGCCGTATTTTTTTGCCAGATCAGAAATTCGTGCCGGAAGCAAACGTTTGGCTTCGTGGCGGTAAATAGCGGTTACAATCTCATCGATAAAGGCGATGGAATCTTCATTTTCAAAATCAGAAACCGAAATAGTTATAACATCACCTTTTCGTTTGGCATCGTTTTTTTCGCCCTGAACGATGCGAATTTTATGCAGCTTTGTTTCAATCTCGGTGCCCGGAGTTATTGCGGTTGAGCGGGCTTTCATCTTTTCCTGCTGTTTTAAGACCCACTTTTCGTTTTTCACCACAAAAGCCATTGCTTCCTTAGGTTTGATAAAAAAAGGAAAAGAAACCAGCACCGATTTGTCGGGTTTTACGCTAAGTTTAATATTTTTAGATCGCAGGTTTTGAGAAAATGTTACCTTGCCTATATGTTTCAATTGAACTACTTGGCTTGCCATATGTTATTGTTAAAAATAAAAAATCAAAGATATCAATCATGGGAAATAAAAAGATGGAGGTATTCGTAAACCTCACAAAAAAAGATATGGTTGTTTCGGTTGAAGAAAAAATTCTTCCTGAAAGCCTGGTGTTCGAATCGTTAAATCCGTTTCCCGGGTATTACCATAATCTGCCAACCGATCCGGGGTCGATGTACATTTACCTGGTAATGGATAAGAACCATCCGTTGGAGGTGATTTTAAGGGCAACGCAAACCATTGAAAAAAAATACGACTGGAATTTTGATGCTGGAAAGGCATACTTATCAATCGGATCAACTTTGCTCGATGCAATTCGTATTAAACATTTACCATCGCTTGATTTGTTGGTGAAAATTCAGGAAGCTTATGTGGATCAGGGAATTACTTTCCTGATGAAAAAGAAATTAAAAGGTAAGCTGGAAGCCAATGTTAAGATCGTTAAATTTCTTGAACTGGAAAAACTAGCCGACGGTATATTTCTGAATACTCAGGATCCTACTTTTGCTTATATTGAAGTGCCTAAATATTTAAGTTCTGAGGAATTTACAAAAGTGTCGATGGACGTAAAATATAACTGGCAGGGACACGAATTTGATGCCGCCAGCGCGTCGTTTTATCTTGGTGGCGTGCTTTTTGAAGCTGTCCGTATTTTCTCTGATAAAATGGATGTAGAATATTTAAGTGCTATCAAAAAATTATATGCAGAAAAGATCGATTAGTAACTTAATTTAAAATAATAGAAGGCAGCAGAATTTGTGCTGCCTTTTTTTGTGTCTGCATTTTTGTACATTTGGTTAACTTTGTATAAAACTGGAACCATTATGGATAACAGATCCCGATTATTTGTTTTTAGCCTTCTGGCAATTCTGGCGAGCGCACTGTTTGCCTGTAAAGGAAATTCAGACAAATCAGAAATTAAAACTGAAGTTGTTAATCGTGGCCCGGTGGTGGCTTCGTTTAAATGCCAGGGAAGTGTGCGTGCTGCCAATGTTGTGTCGGTGCTAAATCTTTTGCGAAACTCGGTGGTTGCCGTACATAAAATGCCCGGCGAGCGGGTTGAAAAAGGGGAGCTTATTATGCAGCTCAACAAAACACAGATACAGGACGAAATTGCCGATCTGAATAACCAGATACAACAAAAAGAAAATGCCCTTGAGAAAAACCGCCTAAATGTAAAAAGCGTTCAGCTTGATCTTAACCAGGGCGAAGAGGCAAAAAAGGCACGTGTTCTGAATATGCAACATTCGCTTGAGCAGCAGGAAAAACTGTTGGAAGCCGGCGGAACATCGCAGGCAAGAGTCGATCAAATAAAGCAAAACCTGTTGCTGGCCGAGCAGGATTTAAATAACCAGGCAGAAAAGAATTTGATACGATTGCAACAACTGGAAATGGATGAGCGCAACCTGGCCTTGCAAATACAAGGGTATAAAAAGAACCTGGCAACACAACGCGCTATTTTGCAAAAAACGGATGTAAAAGCACCGGTTTCGGGCATTCTATTGGAAATTGCCGGAAACGTGGGCGATTATGTTGCACTCGATCAGGCGCTGTTAAAAATTGCTGATGAAAGTGCCTCGAAAATTGTTGGAACTGCCGGCAAAAATAAACTCAGTTTAATTCAGTCCGGGGGAGAGGTAGAAGTGACCGTAAACAATGAGAAGTTTATGGGAACTATCGGCCAGGTTTACGACGATGAAAATTCGGAGTCGGTATCGTTTGATGTTTTTGTTGCCGAAAATGATCAGCAAAAACTTAAAGGAGCTGAAAATGTTGAACTACTGGTAAAAGCCAACGACAAAGAAAATGTACTTCGAATTCGAAAATTGCCGGGAATGACCTTATCGCAACATTTCGATGTTTTGCTTCAAAAACAAGATGAGGTTATACGCACCGAAATTGTTTTGGGAACCATTGGTAAGGATTACTGCGAAATTATTTCAGGCGTTGAAGAGGGAGACGTTATCCTGGTAGAAGATCCTTCTACCGCTCAGGTCCAATAAAACCTTATCCTTTCTTAATGGGAATAAAAAATATCGGCAAGCTGAATGAATAGCAACTTACCGATATTTTTTATAGAAAAAGGTGATAGTAAGGATTATTTTATCAATCCCCGGTCTTTGTACTTTTGAATAAAAGCCTGATCCAGTTCCTCCGAATCTTTGTATTGCACACGCAAATCCTGTAACTTTTTCGTCAAAGCTGTAACTACATCCGCATACTCCGGATCATCGTATACATTATTCAATTCCAGCGGATCATTTTTGCGGTCGTATAATTCCCACTCGTCAACATCGTAGTAAAAGTGCGCCAGCTTAAATTCGGTGGTTACAATTCCGTAGTGGCGTTTCACCATATGGAAACCCGGATATTCGTAATAATGGTAATAAACCGCGTCGCGGGTCCAGGCAGCAGTGTCGCCAGCCAGCAGCGGCATCAGGCTTTCGCCCTGCATATCCGACGGTGCTTCAATGCCGGCAGCCTCCAGAAAAGTTTGTGCAAAATCGAGGTTCTGCACCATTTCATCCGATACCGATCCCGGAGCAATTTTTCCCGGCCACTTTACCAAAAGCGGTGTTTTAAACGATTCGTTGTAAATAAAACGTTTATCGAACCAGCCGTGTTCTCCCAGATAAAATCCCTGGTCGGAAGTATAAACAACAATGGTGTTTTCATCCAGACCTTGCTCTTTCAGATGATCGAGCAACCGACCAACATTCTCGTCAACCGATGCAATACAGCCCAGGTAATCCTGCATGTAACGCTGGTATTTCCAACGCATGAAAGCCGAGTCGTTCATCGTTGGGTATAGTTTTGCAAACTCCTCGTTTATCGGGCCATAAACAGCATTCCAACTGGCTTTTTGTTCCTCGGTAAAACGGGCATATTTGCTTTTGAATACATTAAATCCCCATTCTGACATTTCCGTAACGCCAAGTTCTTTGGCCAACTCCGGGTAAATTTTATTATCGGCCGAAACCGTCATGTGTTTTAGCAGATTCATTTCAGCTTCTTTGGCTGCCGATCCTCTTCCTTTATAATCATCGAATAAGGTTTCCGGTTCGGGGAAAGTTTTTTGGGTAAACTCTTTATAATGACGTTCGGCCGGGAACCACTCGCGATGAGGTGCCTTGTGCAAATACATCAGCAAAAAGGGCTTATCGTCTTGCCGGCGGTTATCCATCCAGTCGATTGTTAGATCGGTGATTACGTCGGTTACATAACCCTGAATCGTCGTATCGCCGGTGTTGGTAATAAAATCGGGATTGTAATAATCGCCCTGGTCAGGAAGGATTTTAAACTCATCAAAACCTTTTGGATTGTTTCCGAAATGCAGCTTGCCAAACATAGCGGTTTGATAGCCGGCATTCTGCAATAGTTGCGGGAAAGTTACATTGGTTGTGTCGAATGGAAAGTTATTATCGATCTTTCCGTGAATGTGCGTGTGTTTTCCGGTAAGAATGGTTGCCCGCGACGGAGCACAAATCGAGTTGGAAACACAGGCATTGGTAAACAGCATTCCTTCGTCGGCAATCCGGTCGATATTTGGCGTTTGTATCAATTTGTCGTCGTAGGCACTAATGGCCTGGTACGCATGATCGTCGCTCATGATAAAAATAATATTCGGACGCTGCGGTGTACTTTCTTTTTGCGAGCAGGCTCCTAACAGGAGAACAAATGCAAAAAGAACTATGACATAAAAACTTCTCATTTTAGTTGGTTTAGGTTTTTATTGCAATGTAAATTTTGTTGCCAGCGAGGCGTTTGAATCACCTCCAACATAAATTTCAAATTCACCGGGTTCGGCATAAAACGAAAGGTCGGAATGATAAAATGCCAGATCAGCAGCACGAAGTGTAAATACAACTTCTTTTGTGTCTCCTTTTGGAATAAATACTTTTTTGAAACCTTTGAGCAGTCGTAAAGGTGGAGTTATCGAAGCAACCACATCTCGTACATACAGTTGCACCACTTCTTCTCCATCATAATCGCCGGTATTTGTAACCGAAACGGAAATCTTTATATCATCAACATTGCTTAATGTGGATTTGTCCAGCACTAAATTTTTGTATTCGAAGTTGGTATAACTCAAGCCATAGCCAAATGGGAAAAGAGGAGAGTTGGGCGCATCCAGATAGTTCGATTTAAATTTCTGAAAAGTATCGCCATCCTGCGGGCGACCTGTATTTTTTATGCTGTAATAAATTGGCACCTGGCCAACATTTACAGGGAAAGTCGCCGTTAATTTTCCCGAAGGATTGTAATCGCCAAACAGAACGTCGGGCAGCGCATTCCCGCCTTCAACACCGGCATGCCACATTTGGAGGAAAGCATCAGCCAGTTCCACTTCTTCAGCAATCTCCATCGGACGGCCACTCATATTTACAACAACCAGCGGTTTGCCTGTTTTTGCCAGTTCCTGCAACAATTTCTTTTGACTTGGCGGCATGGTAATATCCGTGCGGCTTGAAGATTCTCCTGTCATTTCTGTGGCCTCTCCAACAACAGCAACAATTACATCAGCCTTTTGCGACACTGCAACAGCTTCGCGCAACATGGTTTCAGGCGAACGTTCGTCGATAAAAATTTTGGGGCCAAACACATTTATTTTTTTTGCAAACTCAGGATCGTTGCAAATATTAGCACCTTTTGCATGAAGAATATTCACGTTGTCACCAACCACATTCTGAAAGCCTTCCAAAACGGTAACCGCCAGATTAAAGTCTCCTGTTGGCGCCCATGTTCCGAGCATGTTGCTGCGGCTGTCAACCAGCGGGCCGACCAAAGCCACAGTTCCTGATTTTTTTAGTGGCAGCAACTGGTTTTCGTTTTTCAATAGTACCATCGAACTGGCCGCAGCTTCTCTGGCGACCTTGCGATGTTCTGCGGTTAAAATATCGTTTTCAGGGCGGGATTTGTCGAAGTAACGATACGGATCTTCAAATAGGCCCAGTTTGTATTTCGCTTCCAGAACCCTGCGGCACGCTGTATTAATGTCTTCCTCGGTAACCTTTCCTTCTTTCAGCGATTTTTCAAGCGTAGTGAGAAATCCTTCTCCCACCATGTCCATATCCAAACCGGCTTTTAATGCGAGGGCCGAAACCGCCTGCAAATCGCCCAAGCCGTGAGCGATCATTTCATTTACCGAAGTATAATCGGAAACCACAAAACCATCAAATCCCCACATGTCACGCAATACGGTGGTCAGTAACCACCTGTTTCCACTGGCGGGCACGCCGTCAACATCGTTAAACGACGACATTACACAACCAACTCCGGCATCGATAGCGGCTTTGTAAGGAGGGAAATATTCGTTGAACATCCGCAGGTGACTCATATCAACAGAATTGTAATCGCGGCCGGCTTCGGCAGCTCCGTATAAAGCAAAATGTTTTACGGTTGCCATCATTGTTGTTGTCGCTGTCAGGTCGTTTTGCTGATAGCCATTAACCATTGCTCTTGCAATTTCAGAACCCAAAAACGGATCTTCACCTGCTCCTTCAGAAATTCGTCCCCAACGGGGATCGCGCGATACATCAACCATAGGCGAGAAGTTCCAGAAAATACCGTCGGCAGTAGCTTCTTTGGCAGCAATCTGTGCCGTTTTTTCTATTAATTCCATATCCCAGGTACTGGCTAATCCCAAAGGTAGCGGGAAGGTGGTTTTGTAACCATGAATCACATCCGACCCAAAGATCATCGGAATGCCAAGTCGGCTTTCTTCTACCGCCAATTGCTGCGCCTGACGCGTTTTTTCAGGTCCGTAAACACCAAAAATACCGCCGACTTTTCCGGTTTTTATCTTCTCCTCAACACCGGTACTAACCACCGATCCGGTGGGAATTCCACCACCCGGCGTGACCAGGTTCAGCTGACCAATTTTTTCCTGGATGGTCATTTTTTCCATCAAATCGGAAACAAAAACATCCATTTCAGAATCACCTGAGTTGCTCGTCGGTGTTCCACATCCTGCAAATAAAAATAGTACTGCAACAAATGATAAAAAGCGTGACATATCTAACCAATTTTATAGTTTCTAATCAATTTTAACGGGTTCCGTTTGTTCCGAAATTCCATTTTCGTTGAATGCTTCAATCGAAAAATAGTAGGGCGTATCGCGATCGAGACAGCGCATAAAATGCTCGTTAGTGTCGTAAAGCTGCCACGACTGGTAGAGTTTATCGGGAGCAATTCCCCAGCGGATATTGTATCCCTGCGCACCTTTTACAGGTTTCCACGAGAAAGAAATATCGCGGCGGTCATCTTGGCGTGTTATCTCAAAATCTTTTACTCCGGCAGGTTTCTTACCGAGCCCCAAACCAAATACCCGAATCTCGCTCATGGCGAAGTTATTTCCCGGAACCTCGATGTTTTTATAACGGACAAATTTTGCTTCCACCGGCTGATTCAGAACAATGTATGCATTTGGTGCATCTTTGTAAGTGTTGCTGCGGTCAACAACGGTTTGCCAGTTACTTCCGTCTGTTGAAGCTTCGATTATAAAACGATGCCGCAACCCTTCGGTGCGCGTGTAAATACCTGATTCATAATCATGGAAATTCAATTGAAAAGCATAAATATTTCCGGGATTCAACATATCAATACTTATC
This sequence comes from Draconibacterium mangrovi, assembly GCF_010586825.1. Classification (GTDB taxonomy): domain Bacteria; phylum Bacteroidota; class Bacteroidia; order Bacteroidales; family Prolixibacteraceae; genus Draconibacterium; species Draconibacterium mangrovi. The sequence continues at coordinate 9,630 of NZ_JAAAGB010000016.1, forward strand.
CATTGTTTATCGTCGTTGGCTTCAGCCACCCAAAATGTTTTCGGGTTTTCATCGGTCAACACATTGGCGGTAATTTCTCCTTTATCGTTTTTTTCGAGGGGTAATTCATGTACCTCAACCTCATCGTTATTTGAGGTAAATTTCATAATCTGTTGCAACGACGATGAAACGGTAACTTTTCCTTTGTACGACAATAACATCCAGCCGCAATGCTCGCCGGCTTTTGTGGGATGATCGGGGCCAAAACGTGGGTAATCGCCATAGGCTGTGTTAGAGTGCATCAGTCCTTCGTCATCAAAATAAGTTGGGAACATGCACAGACGGCGTTCCCATTGTGCATTAGAAGCCAAGGCCATAGTCGCAAAATGCCAGTATTGCCCGTTGGTTTGTTTTACCGTAATTCCGTGGCCCGCACCGTTGGTAAAACCGCCGGGTTTAAAACTCATCGGGTTATTTTTCATATACGAGAACGGCCCCAGTGGCGAATCGCCAACGTAAACGCCATCGGCGTAAACATTAAATTGAGTACCGGGTGCTGCATATTGCAGGTAATATTTTCCGTTGTGTTTGGTCATCGAGGCACCTTCCATATAACCTTCTTTTAAGGTTGGGTGAAAGTTGTTCTCGCCAAAACGTTCCCAGCCGTGCTCTTCTTCCACCAGGTTTATCAGGTCTTTTTTTACTCCCGTTTCCAGGAAACGATCATCTTTATTCAACTCTTTTACCCGAATCGGATGCAAATTCGACGAGCCCCAGTACAGATAGGTTTTTCCGTCGTCATCAATAAAAAGTTCCGAATCCTGAATATTATTAGAAATGGATGGGGTAGGTGTCCATTTGCCACTTTTCGGATCGTCGGTATAAAGAATACTTCCGTAGCCTGCCGGATCGCCTGCAAAATACACCAGCGAATCTTTGTAATTGAAAGCGGTAGGAGCGTTGCATCCTTCAAAAAACCACTGCTGAGGTTTTATAAAATCCCAGTGCACCAGGTCGGATGAATGCCAGTAACCAAAGGAGCGGGTAACAAACATATAGTATTCACCACGGAACTCAATTACTGCCGGATCGGCACCCGAACGATAAGAAATATTTCGGGCCGAATTGTAAACCATGTAGGTGTAATCGATATCAAGCGGATTACAGTAGGTATTTGGAACAATAGTTTGTGCCTGACCGCCGCTGATTATAAGCAGGGCAAATAAAGTTGTTCCTATGAGTTTTTTTAAGGTTTGCATTGCTTCTTAATCTATCTGTTACGGTGTTTCAAATCCCAACTTTGTTAGCCCTGCCTGCACATCTTCATTTCTCATAAATAAATCCCACAAAAGGCCACTTCGGTAATTTTCAATCATCACCGGAATTGGGCCCTGGTCGATGGCCAGATAACGAGGCAAATACCAATTTTCTGTTTGGCTGTATGCATCGTAAGGCCCATATTTTCCAACCAGTGAATCGGCATCCAGGTACAGGTATTTCAGAAATTGCATTGATTCTTTTGGCGTATATGGAAACGATGAAAGTGCTGCGGTTGGAGAAATCACTCCCAGGTCGGCATCTCCGGGACGATGACCTGCATAACCGCGCATGGAATAACTTGAAGTAAATCCCCATTGATTTTCGCCATAACCTTCGTAATTTTTCGGATTATCCAATGCATAACGATAATGAATTGTGGCATGATTTACATTCAGTTTCCAGTAGTCGGCGTATTTATCTTTTAGCCCTTTCGGATTCAGTCCAAGGTATGAATAATGTGCCCAAAACAGTGGCCCGATCGGATCGTCGTTGTGTTCGTAAAAGTTAAGTACGGTACTTAGTCCGTAGTAAATGGTGTCTTTTGCAATGTCTCCTTTAAGCGCCCAGCCTTTGTCGTAAACGGCCGGCGAAATTGGATGCGTTGGCGACGAAGCCGCCAGAACATACATAATCAGGCACTCGTTATAACCACCCACCGGAAAATTCATATCCCAGCCATAATTGGGCGACCAGTGCCAGTACAACACATCTTTTCCCTGCGTATACCAGTCCCATTCCACGTCTTCCCACAGTTGCTGAATATCGGCAACCAGCTGCTGTTCGGCTTCATTTCCACCTTTATAATATTCGGCAACTGCCAATAATCCCTGAATCATAAAAGCTGTTTCCACCAAATCGCCGCCATCATCTTTTTTGCTGAACGGCTTTACTTTACCTGTTGGTCCGTCGAGCCAGTGTGGCCACGCACCGTGAAAACGATCGGCTTTCCCGAGGTACTCCACAATTCGCTGAAAACGTTCAAGCGCCTGCTCGCGTGTGATAAATCCGCGTTCGATACCTACCAAAATGGCCATCACTCCAAAACCGGAACCGCCAAGTGTTACCACATTCTGATCGTTTTGCGGATATACATTATCCATGTGGATACGTTCGCGTGCCATTCCTGAAACCGGTTCTGCACCGTCCCAGAAATACTGAAAGGTCTGGTATTGCACCAAATTCAGCAAAGAGTCTTCAAGTGAATTTTTGGCTTCCTGTATCTCTTCAACTGATTTTTTGCTTCCGGTTTGGCACCCCGAAAAAACAATTGTAGAAATCAATGCCATTAATAGTATTGGAAATATTATCTTCTTCATGTTAGTATGTAAAATCAAGTTTTGTCAATCCGGATTTAACTTCGGGACATGACATAAACAGATCCCAAAGCAGGTTGGTCCGGTAATTTTCAATCATTACTACAATCGGCCCCTGATCGATGGCCAGGAAGGAGTTGGCCACCCAGCCGTTGGTAAAATCAAAAGCGTCGTAGAATCCATATTCTCCCCACAATTTATCTCCAAGCGTGTAGTAGAAATAGCGCAAAGCTTCCATCGATTCTTCATGTGTGTAAGGCATCGACGACAGCGCTGCGGTAGGTGTAAGAACGCCCCGGTCGTTGTTTGGCGAGTGTGCCGAATAGCCCGAATAACCGTCGCTGGCCGTAAGTCCCCAGCATTCATCGGAATAGGCCACATAGTTTTGCGGATTATCTGCGCAGTAAGCCTGATTTATTTTTGTGTGCCTTACATTTTGCTCCCAGTAGTTGGCATACTGATCGGAAAGATTTCGCGGATCGAGCCCGAGGAAAGAATAGTGTGAAAAGAACAACGGTCCACCCATGTCGCCGCGCAATGGTAAAGTATAACCGTAATACGAATTGTTACCGGTGTTCATCATGTCGCCATCACGCGCCCAGCCTTTGGTGTATACGTCTTTGCTTATGGTGTGCGTTGGCGACGAAGCAGCCAGAACATAAATAATAAGTGCTTCGTTCCATCCTCTTATTTTCATATTCATTATCCAGTCGTTATTGGCCGACCAGTGCCAGTACAACACATCTTGTCCGCCTTGTGTGTACCAATCCCATTCGATGGTTTCCCAAAGCGTGTTGATCTTATCGATCAGAGATGATTCCTGCGAATTACCGGCATTCAGGTATTGACGCACGGTCAGTAAGCCCTGCATCATAAATGCTGTTTCAACCAGGTCGCCACCATCGTCGTTTGTGCTGAACGGAATGGTTTTTCCGGTTTCGCCGTTAAGCCAGTGTGCCCACACTCCGTGAAAACGATCGGCGTTGGTTAAAAAGTCGACAATAGTTTCCAGTCTGTCGATTCCTTGCTGGCGGGTAATAAATCCGCGTTCGATACCCACCAGTATCGACATTACGCCAAAACCGGAACCGCCTGTGGTAACCGTATTTCCCGAAGTGTTTCGTTCGCGTGCCAATCCGCTTACCGGATGCGCGAAATCCCAGAAATATTTAAATGTTTGCTTTTGTACCAGCGTTAGGAGTTCTTCGTCAGAAATTACAGGGAATTTTGGAGTGGTATCGGCTTGTGTGTAAAAGTTCAGTTCCAGCCCTTCGAATGGCTTTCCAATACGATTTTCAATGTCGGATGAAATGGCAAAAACGGTTTTACTAAAACCTTCCATTTCCTGCGAAATCTCAACAGAAATTGTTTTTTCGTCTACCTGATTAAATGTTGATGCTACCGACGTTCCATTACTGGAATATGATGAATAAAGGGAAATGTCGTCTTTCGAAACGGCTGAATTAAATTGCAGCCGGATGACAGGTTTGCGGTTGATGTTTAAAATTCGCGACAGCGGATTGTAGGCCACATCATCGATCTGCACACTTTCCAAAACCAATGATGATGTAAGTGTGGAAAAGGTATACGATTGCCCTTTAAAAGGCTCTTCGTTTGCCCCTTTCAATCCGGATGAGATTGTTAAGGTATAAGTTGCATTTTCATCCAGATCCTGATGATCGATTTTTACCAGCTGATTATTGTTGAAGTAAGAAAAAGTTAAAGCCAGGGGATTGTTGGCTGCAACGAATAAATTAATGCTTGCTTCAGCATACATTGTATTTACTGCTGTGTTAAAACGAATCTCAATCGTTTCGTCGATGGCCACATTCTTATTCTCGCCACTTGCGGTAAGTGCCGTTTCGCCAATGTAGGCGTAAGATATTGCCAAATCCTCACCTGGTTTTTCTACTTCAGAATCATCTTTGCTGCAGGAAACGATCGTTACTGTAAGCAACAAGAGGAATAATAATTTATGGAAAATTCGCATCAATATATGCAGATAAGCGTGTTGTTAAAATTCAAAAAAAAATTTAAATTGACCCACTGCATATCACAGTGGGCCAATTCTTAAACTACCTTGTATTACTCTATAAACCGTCCTGCATCATTAAAGCAACTTCTTCAGCAGAAAGTGCTTTTTTGAATAAGTACAGTTCGTCCATTAAACTTTCGTCCGACTTGTGATTCCATCCGTTAAAACGTGGCGATCCCGACATGATAGAAAGCAAGTCGCAGCCGGTCCAGTCGATGCCTGAGAAAGCACCTTGTTTTACTTCAACACCATCAATGTAAACGCGCGCTTCGGTACCCGAAATGGCAAATGCCATGTGTACCCAGTTGCCTGTTGTTGGATCAACATCGGCAGCCGCGCCGCCATCGAACCACGAATCGGCAGTTCCATTACCGGCATTTAGTTTAAAACGTTGCATGCCACTGGCATTTTCACGGAAGAAGCGGAAACCACTTGTTCTGTCATTTTGCGCATCAGGATTAGCGGTATCTTCCGGTCCCATAACTAAAATACCTGCGCGGTCAGGAGTTGCATTTATATTCATCCAGAAACTGGCACTGAATTCTTCTCCCTGGATGTCAACATCGGCAGTTGAAAAAGTAAGATAAGCATCAGTGGCTCCCTGGTAGGCATCACCATCAACACCACCACCGTAATCCAATAAAGGATTACCAACAACAGTTGCATCTTCGCTGCTAATGGCTTCTTTAAAATCTCCGTTAAAATCCATATAGAAAGAAGCCTGCTCTTTCAGCATTATAGTGTGGATTTCCTCCTGCGTAAGCGCTGTATTGAAAATACGTAATTCATCCATTAAACTTCCATCAGAAAGATGGTTCCAGCCTGTCCAGTTTGGAGCACCCGACATAATTGAGATTACATTGCAATCAGTCCAGTCAATTCCACCGAAGTCTCCTTCTTTTACCAATTCTCCATTGATATAAACTTCTGCGCTCGTTTCTGAAATACTAAAAGCAAAGTGTGTCCACTCGCCGGTATTTGGTTCAACATCGGCAGCTGCACCACCATCGAACCAGCTATCAGCAGTTCCGTTTCCGGCATTAAGCTTAAAACGTTGAGTTGCACCAGAGTTACTGGCTTCGCGGAAGAAACGGAATCCTTTTGAACGGTCGTTATTGTTGTCGGCTGGAGGAGCTACTACAAGAATTCCTGCTCTGTCCATGCTGTTATCAACTTTCAGCCAGAAACTTGCACTAACTTCAGTTGCTCCCTGCAGAATTGTTGTAGGGAATGTAAGGTACGAATCAGCAGCGCCGCTATAAGCGGTTCCTTTCTGAATACCGTCAGCAAATGTAGGATTTCCCACTTTTGTTGCCAGTTGAAGGCTGTTCATTTCGCGGAATTCGTTATTAAACGGCATGTAGAAAATTTCACCTTCGTATTGTGGTACGTATGGTGGCGACTTGGCAAAGTTTACTGTTGCGGTTGTTGTTTTTCCATCCAGGTCGGTGGCTGTTATGCTTAATACGTGCGAGCCTGTTGTAACATTATCGTATGTATAAGTTCGCATTGCTACGCGGTAATCCATAAACTCCGAATAGCTGGCAATTTCAGCACCGTCGATATTTACCTTAATGGATCCGATTTCAATATCGTCCCGCACTTCAAAATCAATATCTACCGAAGCAATAGCATCGTTGGTCTGAATTTCGTAACCTTCGGGCGGAAAGTTAATCGTAACCTGTGGAGCTGTTTCATCTGCTCCCGGATCTACAGCCGATATTCCATCGATGTAGTTTTGATCGCATGCATTGAAGGCAAACAGTATCAATGCAAGTATAAATAATTTATTATAAGTCTTCATGTTATATCGTTTTAGTCAATTCCTTCTTCCAATTGTGGTAATTCAGCAACCTGATCGGCCGGAAATGGCAAATAGGCTTTGTCCATCGTAAATGTTCTGCCACCATACGAAAGGGCACTTGTGTTTTCCGTACGCACCATATCGTAATAGCGGGTACCCCATTCCATTGCCAATTCGGCAAATTTTTCATCCAGTACATCCTGAGTTGTAACGCCTGACAAGTTGGTTAATCCGGCACGTGCGCGAACCATGTTCACTGCATCGTCGGCACTCATTGAAATACTGCTTGATGCACCACGGGTAATCGCTTCGGCGTACATCAGCAACATTTCTGAATAGCGGATAACGATAAAGTTTTTGTTACTTCCGTAAGATGTTCTTCCGGGAACCAGTTCAGTAGAAGGCTGGCTATGTTTTCCACTCACAAAATACATGCGGGCGTTGTTGTTAAAAATATCACCTTCGCGGTTGGTATTGGTAATCCACTCAGGAATTGTACCATAGTCATTTCTCAACTCGGTAATTCCGTCGGGAGTGAAAATAACACTGGTTTCCAGACGTACACTCTCGCCTCTGTCGAGCATAAATTCGATGTATTTCAGTGTGGGCTCATAAAATCCCCAACCTGCTCCGGCACCGGTAACAACGGGTGTCCATCCGCCAATACCAAATGGGGCAAACAGGAAACCAAAACGGTCGCCTTCTCCCTGGTTGAAATCAGAATACTGGAATTCCATGATATTCTCGTCATCCAATTTACCGGCCTTTTTGAATAGGTGATAAAAGTCGTCGGCTAACTTGAACTCGCCCGAGTTGATAATTTGCGACGTTGCATTTACAACGCCCTGATAATCTTTCATTTCCTGGTAAGCCAAAGCCTGAATTGCATAAGCAGTGTAAGTGGTCATACCTCCAGGAATATCAGATCGTTTGTTTGGATGCATATCCGGTAGGTTTGGAATTGCATCGGTCATTTCGTCAACAATATACTGCATAACCTGTGCTTTGTTACTCACCGGTGTATTCTGGATATTATCCAGCTGGTCGATAACGATACAACCTCCAAAAGTTCGTGCAATGTTAAGGTATAGGTAAGCACGCATTACACGACATTCGGCAATGTACTGATCGGCCATAGCATTGTTCCCCGATGCTTCGCGGTACTTATTGATCTCGTCGATTGCAGTAAATGCATTTACAATGTCGTTGTAGTGTTGTTGCCACACCGAGTTTGGATTCCAGTGACTGGCCTGGTACATGTAATTGTCCTGTTCCTGCATAGGAACCTGGTCGCCGGCAGCATTTACATCGTCGCCTCTGATTCCCAGTGTTAATGGCTCTTCCCATGCGCGGGTGTACAAACCCTGGTAAGCTCCCAGTAATGGTAAAATCATATTTTCGCCAATGGTGTAATCTACGTCGCTGGTAAACGATTCGTTTTCAAATGGCTGGTCCAGTTTGTCGGTACATCCAATTCCCGACACCAATAACAGCCCGCTTAATAGTACGGGTGTAAAATATTTTATTAATAGTTTCTTCTTCATGTCTTAAAGTGTTTAGAATTTTAGATTTACCCCAATTGTATAAACGGCCGGAACCGGATAAAACTGGCGGTCGATACCGTTGTTAACTTCAGGATTGAATCCGTTGTATTTAAATACAGTAAGCGGCTTTTCAGCAGTTACAAAAACTCTTGCATCGGGCATTCCTGCACCAAACAGCTTTTTGCCATCAATGTTGTACGCCAGCTGAATATTCTGGATGCGGAAGAAGTTTCCGTCTTCAACCAGGTAATCGCTAAAGTTCTGGTTCCATCCGCGACGGAGTGCTGAAGCCGATGGATATTTGTTTGATGTGCCTTCGCCTGTCCAAAGTCCGTTGGCCAAATCAGCATCGATGTTGGTGTCGTTTGTCCAGATGATCTCACCACGTTTGCGGTTAAGAATTTTATTACCTGTCTGGCCCATAATGTTCATTGAGAATTCGAAATCCTTGTAGTTTAGCCCGATAAATCCACCGTAAGAGAATGTTGGAATGTACGAGCCAAGGAATACTTTGTCGTCGTCGTTGATCACATCGTCGTTGTTCTGATCGACAAACCTGAAATCGCCCGGAACCAGTGAATTGTCAACGGCTACCGGATCAGCATTAATTTCAGCCTCATTTTGGTAAATTCCTGCTACTTCGTAACCATAGAATGAAAGCAATGGCTCGCCAACCTGAGAACGTTGTCTGAACTCGGCCTGACCTCCGTTAATGTAGGTTTGTCCGTAAAGGTCGCGAACTTCGTTTTTCAGTGTTGAAATGTTCACACCAAGGTTGTAGCTAAAATCTTTGTTAATTTCGTTTCTCCAGCCTACTGCAAGTTCCAACCCTGAGTTACGGATGGTACCAACGTTACGCAAAACGCTTCCCGATTGCAATTTCAAACTTACCGGGATAGCAGCATCTTCCGTGTCGCGGATAAAGTAGTCGGCATCAATGGTTAACCGATTACCAAACAATTCGGCGTTCAAACCAACATTGGTTCCGGTAACGGTTTCCCAACCCAAATAACCAAATGTACTTGTTGTTGTTGTTCCGTCAACCTGCATATCGTCGATTGCCAAATATACCGGGTTGGTAGTGTTTGCTCCATCCTGGCGGGCAATTTTATCGTTACCCAGTTTTCCCCAGCCACCTCTTAATTTCAGGTAGTCGAGAAAACCAACATTTTCCATAAAACTCTCTTCGGTAACTACCCATCCTAAACCAAAGGCAGGGAAAGTTCCCCATTTTTCCTGGTACTTTTGTGTTCCTTCCTGGCGGATAGTGAAATAAGCAATGTACTTATTATCGTAGTTGTACGAAACACGTCCGAAATAGGAAACACCGTACAGGCGCTCTCCGTTATCGCCAACTTGTTTTGATGACTCCGACTGCGACTGGTTGATGTACCAGGCATTCTCATTCAGCGGAATATCTTCGGCCGAACCGCCCAAATAATCATACCACTCATGGCGGTACGACATACCGGCCATTGCGGTAATATTGTGGTCGCCAAAACTGTCGGTGTATGTTAATGTGTTATCAAAGAATTGATTTACATTGGTAGTTCGCGATGATGAAATGGAAGATAAAGTTCTTCGCGTCGAATTAGTGATGTAATATGGCAATCCAACACTGCGAGCTTTCAGGAACATCATTGAAGAATTGTATGCACTTTTAAACGTCAACAGATTTGGAAGGATGTCAACCTCGGCGTAAATACCGGCAAGTACTTTTCTGATGTCTTGACGAGAATCGTTATAAGCAAGATTTAAAAACGGGTTTTGCGATCCGCGATAATCCAATAACTGTGCACTTGAATAATTACTGGGGTAATCAATTCCTTGTGCTACCAATTCATCGTAATTCTGTTGGTCGTATACCGGTAAAATCGGTACAGCATGGTAAGCACTAAACCAGGCTGCATCGTCGGCAATGTATCGGGTTCCGTTACTTACATTAAAGTTGACCCCGGTTTTTAACCATTTGTTTGCCTGGTGATCGATTGATGCACGAATATTCATTCTTTTGTACGAATCGTTGGCTTCCAACAAACCTTCCTGATCGTAGTAATTCACTCCCATTGAATAAGAAGTTTTGTCATTTCCACCCAGAACTGAAACCGAGTGGTTTTGCTGGCGGGCATGCGATTTCATAATCTCTGCATACCAGTCGGTATTTACATTTGGTACGTTAGGGTTCACGCGGCTACGGCCATAACGCTGCATGGCATTTTCCACAAAGCTGATGTCGGCAGCCGATCCGGTTTGATAAACGTAATCAACAAATTGTTCGGCGTTGGCCATTTGCATTACGTTTTGCGGAACCTGAATACCATAGTATCCTTCGTAGGTAATACTGGTTTGTGTGTTTAACGAACCTTTTTTTGTGGTGATAAGTACCACACCGTTTGCTGCCCTAACTCCATAAATTGCCGATGCCGATGCATCTTTCAAAACCGATAAGGTTTCGATATCCGATGGGTTAAGGAAATCGATGTTGTCGAAATACATTCCGTCAACAACATACAAAGGTGATGAATTACTGCTTCCCGGAAATGATCCGATACCGCGAATACGTACTGTTGGTGAACTGCCGGGCGATCCGGAATTCACAATTTGTACCCCGGCAACTTTCCCTTGCAACGACTGCATAGCCTGTCCGGCAGGCGTTTTTACCAGCTCGTCTGATTTCAGTGTGGAAATTGAAGAGGTAAGATCGGCCTTTTTCATCGAACCGTAACCAACCACAACCACTTCCTCAAGGCCAACTACATCTTCCTGTAATTGAATGTTGACGGTACCTGATTGCTGAGGTTTTATTTCCTGTGATAAAAAACCAATGTAACTAAAAACTACATTGGCTCCCTGTTTAACCGACAAAGTATAATTGCCGTCAATGTCTGTAACAACTCCGTTAGTTGTTCCTTTTTCCAAAACGGATACTCCCGGAAGAGTTATTCCGTTTGGATCAACCACCGAGCCGGAGATAGAAATTCTATCTTGCGCAAATAGGGTTGAAAACGAAAAAAGGAGAAATACAATAAAGAATGTTTTTCGCATAACTTTAAAATTTGAATTAGTTTGACCTCAAAGTTACGGTGACAGCATGGCGGAAAACAATCAAATAAATACACTATTGATACTTTCGGCGAAAGTGAATCGCTTTAAGAACCTCATCATTACCTCATCCTGTATTTGAGACAGTAATTGTAAGTGTTTGTAAAACAGTGCTTAAAATGATGGTGTGTTTATGAATTCTTTTTATTTTTTTATACATTTAATTTTATTTATTTCGTAAAAAATGGGGTTTGGAGTAGAAACCAGAGGAATAACATCCATTTATCATCTGTTCAATCATTAACATTCGATGCTAAGAATCGGAACAAAATCGATCATAGGCACCATCTTTTTGGTTATTTGGGCTATTACTTCACTGGCTTTGCAAGAGGAAACGGGGGTGGTAAAATTTGACCAAACCATCTATAAAGGAGCCCGGCAAAACTGGGGCGTTAGTATTGCCAACAACGGTATCGTTTATTTTGCTAATCATTCGGGTCTTCTTTCGTTCGACGGAACCAACTGGACAATGAATCGATTGCCCAACAATACAATTGTACGCTCGGTAAAAGCCGTTGACGACTCGGTTGTTTATACCGGCGGATACATGGAGTTGGGTTTTTGGAAAGCAACTCCAACAGGTGAACTTGTCTACAAGTCGCTGAACTCGAAAGCGGTAGAGTTTTACGAAGCAAATCCCAATCTGGAGTTTTGGAACATTGCGGTAAAAGACGATTATGTTTATTTTCAATCGTTTGGCAATATACTTACCTATCACAACGACAGTATATATTCTTTGCACCTTGGTGGTGGTATTTCTGTAATGAATCAGGTAAACGATCGTGTTTTGGTGGCGATCAGGAACAATGGAATTTGGGAAGTTGAAAACGATGAGGTAAAACGAATAATTTTCGATGATGCGCTGATCGGCACAACGGTTAAATTTATTATCTCCGGGAATAATGAAAACCTGCTGATTGGTACAGCCGACAGAGGAATTTTTCTTTGGGATGGAAGTGTGCTGAAACAATGGAACGATGACTGGACCTCGTATTTTATCGAGAACGAATTAAACAGGGCCTGCCGAACCAAAAACGGACAATATATTATTGGTTCGCTGGTTGACGGAATTGTAGTGTTTGACCGGTTTGGAAAACTGATTACAAAAGTAAATTCGAGAAATGGGCTTCCGAACAACACGGTGCTAGGCATCGCAACCGACGAACGGGGGAATACCTGGCTGGCACTCGATATTGGAATTGGTTTTGTTGCCGACAATCCCAACAAAAGTTTTGTAGTTAAAAAGTTACCGGGCGCGGGTGCTATCTACTCAACGGCCATTTTCGAGAACAAACTTTACCTCGGCACGAACCAAGGTTTATTTGAAGGATCGCTTGATTTGGATAATGATGATATTAAACTTCTTCAGGGCACACAGGATCAGATTTGGGATCTGAAAGTAATTGATGACGAACTTTTAATCGGGCACAACCAGGGAAGTTTTGCACTTAAGAATGGAATAAAAAGAGTAATCTCATCAGAAGGAGGAGCATTCAATTTTGTACAGGATCCATTTCATCCGGGCTTGATTCTGCAATCGACCTACAACCGCATAATTGTATACAACAAAAACATCGAGGGAATTGAGTTTCGAAACTACATCGAGGATTTTGGTAACCTGATCCGTTATATTGAATTCGATCATTTAGGAAATATCTGGGCCAGCCACATGCACCGCGGAATATTTAAAATTCAGGTGGATGAAGAGCGTACAAAAGCTGTGGACGAACCTGAATATTTCGGAGAGGAGACTTTTGGAAAAGACCATTCAATCCATGTTTTTAAAATTGAAAAACGCATTGTATTTACTACCGGCGAAAAGTTATATACCTTCGATGATCTTACCAATACCATTTTGCCGTACGATTCATTAAACGCCAGTTTGGGAAAGTATGCAGCAGCCAACCGGATAATAAAAGCACCCAATAATTATTATTGGTTTATCGAACCAACATCAATTGGTCTGTTCTCTATTGTACAAACCGATGTTAAACTGATTAAAGAGTTTCCAACGTCGTTGTTTAACGATCCGTTGCTGGTTGAAGGTTTCGAGAATATACTTCCGGTAAATCAATACACCGGTATTTTGTGCCTTCAAAACGGTCTGGCTTTTCTTGATGCTTCGGTAAGCGACTCTTCCACAAGCAGGGTTGGACGGTACGCGCCAGAGGTGAGAACCATTGAGCTGCAAAGCAATGGCGGGAGATCGGTATTTTTGCCACTTAACACCAATGAATCCGAGATTAAAAACACGCTGAACAACGTAAAATTCCGCTTTTCTTTTCCTATGCTTAATGAATTTCCGGTATCGTACAAGTATTTTTTACGGGGCTTACATCAGGGCTGGTCGGAAAGTGTGACCGACCCCGAATTTCAGTTTGAAAGGTTACCACGCGGAGAATACCAGTTACAGGTAAAAGCTGTTGATATCTGGGGTAACGAAAGTCAGCTTTACACCTTCAATTTTAAAATTCTGCCACCACTGTTGGCTACCAAACTGGCCATATTTCTGTATATGTTTATTTTAATCGGAGCACTTTTGCTATTCCGGCGGTGGGGGATAAAACAAACTCAAAAGAAAGAGCAGTTGCAACACGAAAAACGCGAGCGGGAACTCATTCGCCTGCGAAACGATAAACTGCGTAGCGAAGTGCGGTTTAAAAGTAAAGAGCTGGCAAACTCTACCATGGCTATTATTCGTAAAAACGAGTTTCTGATCGACCTGAAAAACATTATACGGAAACAAAAAGAAGAGCTGGGATCGCGTTACCCCGACAAGTATTTTAATTACCTGAACAACAAAATTGACGAAAATATATCGAGCCGAGACGACCGCCAGATTTTTGAAAACAATTTTGAGCGGGCACATGAACAGTTCTTCCATAAGATGAAGGACAAATATCCCGATCTTACATCGAGCGACCTGCAATTGTGTGCTTATCTGAGAATGAATTTATCGTCGAAAGAAATTGCACCGCTGCTTGGAATTTCCATCCGTGGCGTTGAAAACCATCGTTACAAATTAAGGAAAAGGCTCAACCTCCAACCTGAAGATTCGCTTACTGATGTGATGCTTTCTGTGTAACATTTAATCTTTTGCAAAGAGGTGTTAAATCACGGCCTCGCAGACGAAAAATTGTATTGGTAATAATAACAAAGGAGCAATCCTTTCGAATTGCTCCTTTGTTGTGGAGAATACCGGAGTCGAACCGGTGACCTTCCCGAATGCTTTCGGGACGCTCTAGCCAACTGAGTTAATCAGAAATTGAATGTATTTTCTGCTTTTCTTTTGCTTAATCTCATATTCCCGTTGTGTTGCAGAAGGACGTTCTTCAAACTCTTCAGAATAAACTAATTTCCAAGGAATTCCTGATTTTGTTGATGGTGTCCTGCTCCAATTATGTTGTTGTAATCGCTCTTCTACATTTTGGGTGCTTCCAATATAATATTTCCCATTTTTTTCGCTCTGCAAAATATACATGTAATAGGCCATATCATGTTTTTTGATTAGAATAAAAGATACAAAAAAGGAGCAATCCTTTCGAATTGCTCCTTTGCTGTGGAGAATACCGGAGTCGAACCGGTGACCTCTTGACTGCCAGTCAAGCGCTCTAGCCAACTGAGCTAATCCCCCAAAACGTGGCTGCAAATATAAAAATATTTTTCAGAATCAATCAAATATTTTTTTTGGTAAAGTTTTTGCTGTTATTAAATATAACTGCAGAAAACAAGAAGCCGGCGTTCTTTGATTTATTTAACAATCCAATAAAATTAGAACCCATGAAATCTAAAAAAACAAAGAAAGCTGATCTTGAAAGTAAAAAAGCTACGTTGTTCCTGATAGGTTTGGTAGTTGCGCTTGGTTTTACATTGTTTGCATTCGAGTGGAAACAACCTGCACGAAAAGTAATGATTGTTCAGGGAAACAGAGATTATATGCCACCCGAAGACCTGGTGATTCCACGTACACCACCTGAAAAAGCTAAGCCCGAAAAACCAATATTTAAAGTGCCGGTTTTTGAAGTTATTGAAGACGGTAAAAAGATAGAGGAAGAATTAATATGGGAAGGAGAGGATCCCTACGAGCCGGTAGTAATTGATCTTGGAGGCATTTTGGATCAGGGGGAAGATCCGGGAGAAGAAGATTTAAGTGCAATTTTAAACTTTGCTGAAACAATGCCCGAATTTCCGGGAGGACAGGCTGCTTTGTTGAGCTTTTTATCGAAAAATGTTAAGTACCCGTCAATCGCACAGGAAAATGGAATTAAAGGCAAGGTATTTGTGACCTTTGTAGTTGATGAAAATGGGGACATTTATAACGTTGCACTGGCACGCGGAGTCGACGCATCACTTGACCGTGAAGCAATTCGCGTAGTGAAATCGATGCCTCGGTGGAAGCCGGGGAAACAGGGCAATAAGGCGGTAAAAGTGCGCTATACAGTACCCATTAATTTTATATTACAATAGAAAATTGAAATGAATTTAAAATTCACTTGCATGTGAAGATTATTTTTTATCTTTAAGCCCCGATTTTGAAGGGCAAATAAATCAAATAAAACAAATAAAATAGTTAAGTATGGAACTTAAAAAAACACCAAAAGCTGATCTGGAAGCCAAAAAGAATATGTTTTGGCTGATTGGATTAGTTGTCGCGTTGGGGCTTTCGCTTCTGGCTTTTGAGTGGACTACAAAACCATCAAAGGCTGCTGACCTTGGTCAGATCCAAACTGCGGAAGTTGAAGAAGAGATCATCCCTATTACTCGTGAGCAAGAGGTTAAACCACCTCCACCACCTCCACCACCACAAGTTATCGAGGTGCTGAACATTGTTGACGATGATGTAGAAATTGAAGACGAGTTGCAAATTGAAGATACAGAGGCCGACGATGAAACTGTAATCGACGTTGCTCCTGTTATCGAAACAGCAGCTGAAGAAGAAGAGGAAGAAGCTCAGGTATTCTTTATCGTAGAAGATATGCCGGAATTCCCGGGTGGAGACCTTGCATTGCGTAAGTATATTGCCAATGCTATTAAGTATCCTGTAATTGCACAGGAAAACGGTATTCAAGGTAAAGTATATGTAACTTTCGTTGTAAGTAAAACAGGAAAAGTTACCGATGCCAAAATCGCAAGGGGAGTTGACCCTTCGTTGGATAAAGAAGCACTTCGTGTGGTAAATGCGCTTCCTGCATGGAAGCCAGGTAAACAGCGAGGAAAACCAGTTAATGTATCGTACACGGTACCAATTAACTTCGTGTTGCAGTAACAAATAAAAAACAATATTTTTGCACTCCTGTTTCTTTAGAAGCAGGAGTTTTTTTTTGACTAAAATAAAGTAAATGATAGAAACAGCACCTATAACAGAAAAAGCGGTTATTGTGGGACTGATCAACCAGGATCAGGATGAACGTCAGGCAAAAGAGTACCTCGACGAATTGGAGTTTTTGGCCGATACTGCGGGTGCGCAAGTATTAAAAAAATTCACCCAAAAACTGGATATCCCGAATAAAGCCACATTTGTTGGCCCGGGAAAACTCGACGAGATTAATCAATACATAAAAGTAGTTGAAGCCGATACTGTAATTTTCGACGACGAGCTGACACCTACACAATTACGAAATATTGAACGTGAATTGGAGTGTAAAATTCTCGATCGTACCAACCTGATTCTCGATATTTTTGCAAAACGGGCAAAAACGGCTCACGCAAAAACACAGGTTGAGTTAGCGCAGTACCAGTATTTACTCCCGCGATTAACACGAATGTGGACTCACCTCGAGCGTCAGCGTGGTGGTATTGGTATGCGTGGCCCGGGTGAGACCCAGATAGAAACCGACCGCCGGATTATTCTCGATAAAATCAGCCGCCTAAAAACACAGCTGGAGAAGATCGACAAACAAAAAGCTACCCAGCGCAAAAACCGTGGGAAAATGGTACGCGTGGCTTTGGTGGGGTATACCAACGTTGGTAAATCAACCATTATGAATATGATGGCCAAGTCGGAAGTGTTTGCCGAGAATAAACTTTTTGCAACACTCGATACTACGGTACGAAAAGTGGTGATCGAAAACCTGCCTTTCCTTTTGGCCGATACAGTTGGATTTATCCGTAAACTACCACACGGTTTGGTTGAGTCGTTTAAATCAACACTCGACGAGGTTCGCGAGGCAGATATTTTGCTACACATTGTTGATATTTCGCATCCGGGATTTGAAGAGCAGATTGAAACGGTTGACACTACTTTGGAAGAAATCGATGCAGGCGATAAACCAACGTTCTATATCTTCAATAAGATTGATGCTTTTACCTACGAGGAAAAAGATGAGGATGATCTTTCGCCACGTACAAAAGATAATTTCACCCTGGAAGAGTGGAAAAGCTCGTGGATGGCAAAAAGTAACACGCCGGCCTTATTCATTTCAGCAAAAGACAAAACGAACATCGAAGAGTTTAAGGTTGAACTTTACGAAAAGGTAAAAGGAATTCATTCGCAACGTTTTCCGTATAACGATTTCCTGTATAATGAAGATTGGACAAAGGGGATTCAGGAATAAACAGAGTGGTTTTAATACTATGCCTAAGATTACAAGAGTAGTTACTATGGTTTCTAGTTTAATATCAAGTCTTTAGTTACAGTTACGTCATTCCGAACTTGTTTCGGAATCCCTGTTTATTAAAGAGATGCTGATCCGTCAGCTGACGGACAGCATGACGTATCGACGTTATTTGATTGATTTAACACTAGTAATGACAATGAATGTGGCGTGATTTATCCGGTCTGAAATCAACAATCGTTAATCGAAATTCAGCATTCAGTTTCTTCGTCCATTTCAACTTTCTTGATAACCGACTTGTCGAGGCAGTTTTCCAGCATTTCAATGCTGGTTAAACGCCGAAGCGGGTGTTTCATTTTCGGGGCAATTTCAACCAGCGGAACAAGGACAAAACGACGTTCGTGAATGCGCGGATGAGGAACGATCAGATCTTTCGACTCCATAAACTCGTCGTTAAAATACAGGATGTCAATATCCATTTCGCGCGACGAGTAGCGTTCGTTGCCACGTTTTCTGCCAAAATCGGCTTCCATTTCGTGGATGCGCCACAGCAATTCTTCCGCCTCAAGTTTGGTTTCAATAACTACAACCTGGTTCCAGAACGGATCCTCGCAATGAAAACCCCACGGCGGAGTTTCATAAACGGATGACTTTTGGATTATTTTACCTAATTTTAAGTCAATCAGTTCGTGGGCGCGTTTAAAATTTTTATGCTTGTCGCCAATATTTCCGCCTATTCCAAGAAACACCTTGTTCATTGTATCTTATATTTGTAATTCCTTGATCAAACTTGTACTCATTCACTAAAATAGAACATTAATTAAATTACAAAAATATGAAAGAATTCTTCAAATACGTATTAGCGACCATTGTTGGTTTCCTGGCCATATCGTTAATTGGTATTTTTCTGATGTTTATCGTTTTTGGGGCCATTATTGCCTCGGCCGATAAAGAGATTACGGTAACCGACCAATCGATGCTGGTTATTGACTTGAGCAAGAGCATTGTAGACCGCGCGCCAAACGATCCTTTTGAAGATCTTGAACTTCCCGGAATTTTTAGTTCGATAAAAACAATTGGGCTGGATGATATTAGCGAGTCGTTAAAGAAAGCCGCCAACGATGATCGTATAAAAGGTGTTTACCTGAAACTGTCGGTAACAAACGGAGGTTTTGCTTCGGTTGAAGAGATCCGAAATGATTTGATCGCTTTTAAAGACAGTTGTGATAAACCGATTTATGCCGTTGCCGATCAAATGATATTAGACCAAAAAGGTTATTATGTGGCAACAGTTGCCGACCAGATTGTTTTACACCCTGAAGTTTTTCTCGATTTTCGTGGATTGAGCAGCGAACTGATGTTTTACAAAAATGCTCTCGAAAAACTGGGAGTTGAAATGCAGATCATTCGTGGCCCGAACAACAAATTTAAATCGGCAGTTGAGCCTTATATGCTGGATAAAATGAGCGAGGAAAATCGCGAGCAGCGCCTGGTTTACATGAATAGTTTGTGGAATCATATGCTGAAAGGAATTTCGGAGAAGCGTAATATTTCGGTAGAAAAACTAAATGAACTGGCCGACGAAGCACAAACCTACAAGAAAGCCCAAAATATGGTGGAGAATGGTTTGATCGATGCTGCAAAATACCGCGATGAAGTGCTTGATGATATGCGCGAAATTACCGGAATTGAAGGAACAGAAGGAATTCCGGTGGTGAGTGTGAAAGACTATGTTAAGGTTCCGGTGAAAGGACAAAGCAAAAAATACAGTCGAAACAAAGTTGCTGTTATTTATGCCAGTGGCGAGATTGGAACTACTGTAAGTGCCGACGAAGGAATTAACGGCGATAAGCTGGGTAAGGAAATTCGTAAAGTGCGTCAGGACAGCTCATATAAGGCAATTGTTTTGCGTGTAAATTCTCCGGGTGGAGCTGTGTTCGATTCTGAAACAATTTGGCGCGAAGTGAAACTGGCTGCCGAAGAAAAGACATTGGTAGTATCGTTTGGAGATGTCGCAGCATCAGGTGGTTATTATATTTCGTGTCCGGCCGATAAAATTGTTGCCAGTCCGAATACAATCACTGGTTCGATCGGTATTTTTGGTCAGATTCCAAACTTTGGCGAACTGATGAACGACAAGCTTGGAATTACTACCGATGAAGTTGGAACCAACGAACATTCGAATTTTGTTTCGTTAATGCGCCCAATGACTCCGTACGAAAAACAACGCATGACAAATTATATTTCTATTGGTTACGATACTTTCTTGTCGCATGTATCTGATGGCCGTGGCATGACAAAAGAAGACGTGGACAATATTGGACAGGGTCGTGTTTGGAGTGGCGAAAATGCAAAAGAAATTGGTTTGATCGATGAACTCGGAGGTCTGGAAGACGCTATAAAACTTGCCGTTGAAATGGAAGGTTTGGACGACTACAGAACCGTTTCTTTGCCTGCATTGTCAAGTCCGTTTGAAGAAATGTTTAAGCTGGGCGGAAACGTAAAAGCACGTATTCTGAAAAGCGAATTAGGTGAAAAATACCGTTATTACGAGCACCTGAAAAAAGCAACAGAAATGAGTGGGATTTACGCTCGTATGCCTTACGATATTTATCTGAATTAAGATTCTACAACAATAAAATTGAAGGATGCGCCAATACTAATGGTGCATCCTTTTTTGTTATCTTAGCCACCTATTTTGAAGAACATTTATGGCAAAAATCTTATTATATCCTCTGTCCTGGTTATACGGAATAGTTGTTTATCTGCGTAACCGGGCTTACGATCTTAAAATCTTGAACTCGAGGGAGTTTGATGTGCCCGTGATTTCGATTGGTAATATTACTGTTGGAGGTACCGGAAAAACGCCGCATGTTGAATACCTGGTAAGTTTATTAAAAGAGAAGTACGAGGTGGCAACTTTAAGCCGCGGGTACAAACGTAAAACAAAAGGTTTTCGTTTGGTTGAAACCAATTCAACGGCACAGGAAGTGGGCGATGAGCCGCTGCAGATAAAAAACAAATTTCCGGAGGCTACCGTTTCGGTGTGCGAAAACCGGGTTTCGGGGGTGGAAAAATTGCTGGAAGGTAACAACGAAAAAACGCCTGACGTGGTGTTGCTCGACGATGCTTTTCAGCACCGCAGGATTTCTCCGGGGATAAATATTTTATTGATCGACTACAATCGTCAGATCAAAAACGATTCGTTACTGCCGGTTGGTCGTTTGCGCGAAGGTGTTTCTCAAATGCGCCGGGCAAATATTATTATTTTCACTAAATGCCCCGAGGAAGTAACGCCAATTATGCGCCGCATTTTACAAAGTGATGTGAATTTATTACCCTACCAGAGTTTGTATTTTACACGCCTGGTTTATGGTACGCTGCAGCCGGTGTTCGATGCTCCTGAAATTGATGAAACAAGCTATAAAGACGTAGCCTGTCACATGTTGGTGGTTACCGGAATTGCCTCGCCAAAACAAATGCATTCCTTTATTCGTAAGATGGGAACACACATGGAAACATTAACTTTTTCCGATCATCACTCGTACAGTATGGCCGATATTCGTGAGATCGAGAAAAAGTTCAGTGAAATAAAATCAGAAAGAAAATTGATTGTAACAACCGAAAAGGATGCCATGCGTTTTAAAGACATCAGTGAGATAAGCGATGAACTAAAAAATGCCATGTATTATCTGCCGGTAAAAATTGATTTCCTTGAAGAAGAAAAAAAGTCGTTTAATAAGAAGATATTAAATTATGTTGGAGAAAATAAAAGCAACCGCGAACTTCATAAAAGAAAAAATTCAGGCAAGTCCTGAGGTGGGAATTATTTTGGGTACCGGTCTTGGCGGGCTGGTAAACGAAATCGAGATAATCGATTCTATTCCGTACACCGATATTCCAAACTTTCCGGTGTCGACTGTTGATGGGCATGCCGGACGGTTGATTTACGGAAAACTGGGTGATAAAGAAGTGCTGGCCATGCAGGGCCGCTTTCATTATTACGAAGGTTACGACATGAAAGAAGTGACTTTCCCGGTACGTGTTATGAAGTTTGTAGGGATAAAAAATCTTTTTGTATCGAATGCCAGCGGTGGTTTAAATCCCGATTGGCATGTTGGCGAAATTGTACTGCTTACCGATCACATTAACTTTTTCCCGGAGCATCCTTTGCGCGGAAAAAACATGAATGAACTTGGGCCGCGTTTCCCCGATATGAGCAAACCTTACAGTCAGCGCCTGCGCAACAAAGCCAAATTAATTGCGCTGCAAAATAACATCGATGTAAAAGAAGGAGTTTATGTTGGCGTATCAGGACCAACTTTCGAAACGCCTGCCGAATATAAGATGTTCCGCATTTTGGGTGGCGACATTGTGGGGATGTCAACTGTGCCTGAGGTTATTGTGGCCCGCCACATGGATATGCGTGTTTTTGGAATTTCGATTGTTACCGACAGCGGAGTCCCCGGCGAGATTGTAGAAATTTCGCACGAGGAAGTGCAGGAAGTTGCCATGAAAGCTGAACCCAAAATGACGCTTATTATGCGCGACCTCATAAAAAGTATTTAGTACATTTGGGTGATGTAGATTATCGATAACCGGAAAAACAATAATTATGAAGTATACCGTTTTATTTCTTTTAGCAGTATTGTTGCTGTTTAGCTGTTCGGAAACAAAAACAAAACAGGCCGAGCTGGTGCTCGACACCCAGTCGACACTTGGCGAAGGTGCGATCTGGAATTATAAAATCGGAGAACTGATGTGGGTCGACATTAAAAAGGAAATTCTGAACATTTATAATCCTGCTACCGGTTACAACAAAGAAATGTTTACGGGGCAAATGATCGGAACTGTAGTGCCCACAGAAAGTGGCAATGCACTGGTTGCTTTGCAAAACGGAATTTATCATTTTAATCTGGAAACCGGGGCGAAAAAATTGTTGGTTCATCCCGAAGCCGATTTGCCCGATAACCGTTTTAACGACGGGAAATGTGATCCCTCGGGACGGTTTTGGGCTGGAACAATTAGCTTGAGTGGCGACAAGGAAGTGGCTGCTTTGTATCGTTTCGATCCGGATACCACAATTCATAAAATGGTGGATAAGGTGAGCATTTCGAACGGGATTGTTTGGTCGGCCGATAAAACAAAAATGTACTACATCGATACGCCTACGCAAAAAGTTATGGCCTACGATTACGACGATGCCACCGGCGAAATCTCAAACCCGGAGGTTGCCGTAAACGTACCTCGTGAAATGGGATCGCCCGATGGAATGACAATCGATGAAAACGATAACCTGTGGGTAGCTCTTTGGGGCGGCTCGGCAGTGGGATGCTGGAATCCTGCTACCGGCGAGCTGATCGACAAAATTGAAGTTCCGGCCAAAAATATTACCTCGTGTGCTTTTGGCGACGAAGATATGGGAACTCTTTACATCACTTCGGCGAGGGAAGCAACCAGCGACGAGGATCTGGAAAAATGGCCACATGCGGGAGGTGTTTTTAAATACCGCCCGGGAGTGAAAGGTGTGCAGGCTTTTTATTTCAACGACGAAACTAGCACGATATGAACCTCCTGGTACTTGCGCTTGCTCCTGTGGTAATTATTGCAGCTTATATTTATTTCCGCGATAAATATGAAAAAGAGCCTTTGCGTTTGTTGTTATTTGCTTTGCTGGCAGGAGGATTAACCGTAATCCCTATCTTATTTCTCGAACGTTTTTTAGACCGCTTTACGCTGCAGTTCCCGTGGTTGTTTGCCGCAGCGTGGAAAGCATTTGCCGTTGCCGCTTTTTCGGAAGAGCTGTTTAAATACCTGGCTTTGTATCTCCTGATCTGGAAAAGCCCTGAGTTCAACGAAAAGTTCGACGGCATTGTTTATGCCGTTTATGTTTCGCTGGGATTTGCCGCCGTTGAGAATGTGCTTTATGTAATGGATGGCGGCTTAACTACTGGAATTGTACGGGCAGTAACCGCTGTTCCGGCACACGCAATTTTTGGAATAACTATGGGCTTTTATTTTGGGCTGGCAAAGTTTTACGAAAAACAAGGTCAAAGCCTGAAACAGAAGGCGCTGCTGTTTCCCATTCTGCTGCATGGCATTTACGATTTTATTCTTTTCACCGAGATTGGCTGGCTAACCATTGTTTTTGTGGGTTTTGTGGTGTACCTCTACATTTCGGGATTAAAACGTTTGCGCGAATTGTCGAGACAGTCGATATACAACACCAACTACGATTTGTTAAATGAAAAACTGAGTAACACAAAACCATGAATATTCCGACTTTTACCGACGTTGAAAAAGCACACGAAATCGTACAAAAATATGCGCACCGAACACCGGTTTTGTCATCGGTGAGCATTAACAGTATTGTTGGTACCGAGCTGTTTTTTAAATGCGAGAACCTGCAAAAAGTTGGTGCTTTTAAATTTCGCGGGGCGTGTAATGCGGTGTTTTCGCTCAGTGAAGAAGATGCACAGAAAGGAGTGGCCACACATTCATCGGGTAATCATGCGGCAGCGTTGGCGCTGGCAGCCCGTATGCGCGGAATAGCTGCGCATATTGTGATGCCTGAAAACTCGCCCGAAATAAAAAAGAAAGCCGTTGCCGGGTACGGTGCAAAAATTACCTTTTGCAAACCTACGCTACAAGCTCGCGAAAGTACGCTGGCACAAGTCATTTCCGAAACCGGAGCCACGGAAATACACCCCTACAATAATTTTCATGTGATTGCCGGGCAGGGGACCGCTGCCAAAGAATTGATTGAAGACCAAGGCGATTTTGATGTAATTATGGCACCCGTTGGTGGTGGCGGACTGTTGAGTGGAACAGCTATTTCAAGCAAACATTTGCTGCCAGGTTGTAAAGTAATTGCTGCCGAACCTGCAGGAGCAGACGATGCTTATCGTTCGTTTCATTCGAAAGGTTGGATACCTTCCGAAAATCCGAAAACAATTGCCGATGGTTTGCTAACCTCATTGGGCGAACGGAATTTTGCCATTATTTTAGAGAAGGTAGATGATATTGTTACGGTTTCCGAAGAAGGCATCGTGGAGGCGATGCGTATGATCTGGGAGCGTATGAAAATTATTATCGAACCATCGTCGGCAGTGCCACTGGCTGCTATTATCGAAAAGAAAGTGGATGTGCAGGGCAAAAAGGTTGGTATTATCCTTTCGGGCGGTAACCTGGATTTAGGGAAGTTACCGTTTTGAAATTTTATGATACTTCGTTGCAGCCAGAACCTGTAGGCGAACTACAGCTCCATTCTTCGTTAAGATTTTTAGCGAGGGGCACATAATAATCCCCAAGGGGCACAAAGCAAAAATGCAGGGGCACAGGCTGCGCCCCATGGGGCACGTTCTGTTAAAATGAGGGGAGATTTATGGAAGGCAAAAGTAAAAAGTAAAAAGTTGAGCGAAGGGAATTGAAAATCGGTCAAAGCCAAATCCCGACCGAAGCGTCGGGGGTAAAAGTTGAGGGGAAATGTTCTGAAAGCGATATCAAGCATCCGGTTGCAAGTCACGAGTTACGAGTCGCGAGACACGAGTATCCAGCATCAAGTATCCAGAATCCCGCATCTCTTCTTAAAACATCGGACTAATAATATGCGCCAACGATTCGCGGACCTTATCAAAGAGTGGTCGTTTGCGCCATTCCCGGTAACGTACCTCGCGGCAATGCTGCAAATCGGACAAAAAGTGTTGTTCGAGTTCGCTGGTGAATTCTTTTTGGTAGATAAAAGCATTGGCTTCAAAATTGGTTTCGAAACTACGGAAGTCGAAATTACTGGTTCCAACGCTCGCTATACTATCGTCGACCAACAGATATTTGCTGTGAATAAATCCTTTCTGGTAAAAATAAATGCGTACTCCTGCTTCCAGTAGCTCTTCAACATACGAAAACGAGCACCATCTCGAGAGCGAAGCATCCGATTTTTCGGGAATAATAATACGCACATCAACCTGGCTGAGCGCTGCGGTTTTTAGTGCCGTTTTTAACTCTGGTGGAGGCATCAGGTAGGGCGTAACAATGTGAATTCTTTTTCGCGCTGTTGTAATAGCAGCAAAAAAGCCCTGTTCAATACTTTTCCAGCTGTAATCGGGGCCACTTGCCGATATCTGCACCGGAACACCCGGAGCATCGGAAAGAGGAGGGAAATAGCGGTAGCCGTAAAGGTTTTGTTTGGTAATAAAATACCAGTCGGCAGCAAAAATTACCTGTAGGGTGGTGGCTGCATCGCCACCAATTTGAAGGTGCGTGTCGCGCCAGTGGCCCAGTCCTTTCATTCCCTCAATGTAGCGGTCGGCAATGTTTATACCGCCAATAAAGCCCGTTTTCCCATCAATAACAATAATCTTTCGGTGGTTGCGGTAATTCACCCGCGATGTAAACCGGGGAAAACGAACTTCCATAAAAGGATAAATTTCGATATCGTTAGCCTGCAATTCCCTAAAAAACTTCCGGGTCAGTCCCCAGCTGCCCACATCGTCAACAATAATGCGAACTTCAACTCCTTCCTTCCGCTTTTTTATAAGAATATCCTTTATTCGATTCCCGATCTTATCGTCGGCAAAAATGTAATATTCCATGTGAATATGGTGCCTGGCTTTTTCAATGGCCTCAATAATTCTGTCAAAAGTTTGTTGTCCGTCTACCAGCAAATGCAGTTTGTTCCCGGTGGTGAGCAACGAGTCGGAATTATTTAGTAAAAGCCGGATGATTGTTGCCTGGTGGTGCAATCCGGCCAACGAAATAAGTTTGTTTTGCTCGATGTTTTTTAACTGCTCGGCACTCAGGCGACGCATGGCTTTCAGGCTTTTTATGCCACGCCGCGAAAACATTTTTCGTTTGCGGTACTCCTGTCCGAAAACGAGGTAGAAAATCATTCCAAAAATGGGGATCAGAATCAGTACTAATATCCATGCCGCTGTTTTAAATGGCGATCGTTTTTCTAAAATGATCATCAGTGCAACGGGAATTGCCGTAATAAGAAAGATCAGATAAAACCAGTTCCAGAATTGACTCCAATCAGACATATTTTGTTTATTTGTACTCGTAAATTTCTAAATTTATTTGAGTAAAAACAATATTTGCTTCATATTCGTAGTTAAAGGTAGCGATGAAAAAAACAAAATACATATTACTGTGGATATTCGTTGGGGGAGCCGTGTTTTTGTATGCCTGTTCGGGTGCAAAACAAGTTGCTGAAAGCCAGAATTCAAGTGTTGAGGTAACGGGCAAAGACAGTGTAGAGTATGATGTGGAAACATTTAATGCGAGTTTCGATATTTGGTATCAACGGCAAAATACACCCGCCAGCTATCGGTCGCAAGCATATTACGAAAACTGGAACCGGCAATATGTAAGTGCGTGGAATGCGAAATGTGCATCACCGTCGCCAAACTGGAATTTTGAACCTGTTGTTGGTTACGACCCGACCGAGGATTACGGTTTTGAAATGAACCACAAATTGTTCTACTACTTTATGTACGTGGAAAATGTGCTGAAAAAGAAGATCATTCCCGGAGGCCCGCACGTGGTGCTTAAGTAGCCGTATTTCGGTAAACTACCAGTTTATCTTTCCCAAATAATTCCGATTGCCCTGTAATTCCGGGTGGCGTAGGTGCTTTTATACCCTTGCCAAAATTGGTGTGCCCGGTGTAAACATGTGCTTCGTCCCACAACCCTGAATCGATAAAAGTTTTAAGAACTTGCTCTCCTCCTTCAACAATCAGCGAGAGTATATTCTTTTGATGAAGCACTTCAATAATTTGCGGAAGAAGCTGATCGTTGAAATCAATTTTTATGTATTCAGTGTTTTTGTAGCGATGGTTTTCAAGCCCGTTAAAAACGATTGTTTCGGTTGAATTGTCGAACAAG
This sequence comes from Draconibacterium mangrovi, assembly GCF_010586825.1. Lineage (GTDB taxonomy): Bacteria > Bacteroidota > Bacteroidia > Bacteroidales > Prolixibacteraceae > Draconibacterium > Draconibacterium mangrovi. Next base: position 37,163 of record NZ_JAAAGB010000016.1, read on the forward strand.
TTCAGTTTTTTGTCCAAACGCAACTGGCGGTCGAGCACAATGCGCAATGGGTTTTTTCCTTTTATCAGCCGTACGGTTAGCGACGGATTATCTTTCTCTGCCGTGTTGGTGCCCACCAGAATCGCATCCTCCTCTGCCCGCATTTGATGAACCCGCAACAGTGCCCGCGGCCCGGTAATCCATGTTGGTTCTCCGTAGTCTTCGGCACTTCGGTCTTTATCAATAAAACCATCAGAAGTTTGCGCCCATTTCAGCAAAATGTAAGGGCGTTTTTTTTGGTGAAAAGTAAAAAAGCGCCGGTTCAACTCGTCACACTCGCTTTTCAGAATACCTGTTATTACTTCAATACCTGCATTTTTTAGTCTTTCAATTCCTTTTCCGGCCACTTTGGCAAACGGGTCAATACTGCCAATTACCACCCGCGGAATTTGTTTCTGAATGATCAGATCGGAGCAAGGTGGCGTTAAGCCGTAATGTGCACAAGGTTCCAGCGAAACATAAATGGTGCTTTCTTTTAGTTTCGCTGCATCGGTAACCGAGTTTATGGCGTTTACTTCGGCGTGTGCCTGCCCGTGTTTCTGGTGAAATCCTTCACCGATAATCCGGTCGGAATGTACGATAACACAACCTACCATCGGGTTGGGCGAAACATGTCCGGCACCCATTCGGGCCAGCTCGATACAGCGAGCCATATATTTTTCTTCGGTTGTCATTTTCAAGGAAAGACTAAATTTGCACCAACAAAAGTACACAATGCAGAAAACTATTCAATATATCCGGGCAGAATTGGCGCCGTTTTATCCTGAAACCGAAATTTCCGGATTTATACAAATGATTATGAATAGCGTGTTGGGTTTGTCGTACACGCAAATGATTCTGGAAAAAGACCGGGTGTTGGAAAGCTCTGAAACCGATCAGATAAAAGCGATAGTTGAACGGCTTAAAACTCACGAACCCATTCAATACATTCTGGGTGTTGCCGAATTTTACGGATTGGAGTTGAACGTTCAACCAGGCGTTTTAATTCCGCGGACTGAAACCGAGGAGTTGGTCGATTGGATCTGTAAAACAAAAATTCCAGCGTCGGCAAAAATACTGGATATTGGAACCGGAAGTGGTTGTATTTCGCTGGCTTTAAAAAATGAACTGCCCGCCGCTGCGGTCATGACTGTTGATGTGTCGGAAAAGGCTTTATCGATTGCTACTGAAAATGCGAAAAAAAATGGGCTTGATGTTTCATTTGAACACACCGATATATTAAAATGGCACGAACGTTCGTGGCCGCAATTTGATGTTATCGTTAGCAATCCGCCCTATGTAATGGAATGCGAAAAAAAGCAGATGGAGGCCAATGTGTTGGAGTACGAGCCCGGGCTGGCTTTGTTTGTAAGCGATACTGATCCGCTGATCTTCTACCGTACTATTGCACAGTTTGCTTTAAAACAGTTAAACGAAAATGGCTACCTGTTTTTTGAGATCAATGAAAACCTGGGAGACGAAATGGTGGCGCTGGTTAAGCAGTTGGGATTTAAGTCGATAGAATTACGTCGCGATTTAAACGGTAAAAACCGCATGCTCCGATGTCAAAAATAAATGGTTGCTGCATCATGAAAATGAATTTTTAGCGTTAATTATTGCAAACGATTTTTTATTTTGCAGTTAACTAAATCAACATTTTGAGAAAAGCACTCCGTAACATATTGTTTCTTGTCAATAGTCTTTTGGCGCTGGCCCTCGCGGGATCGTACCTTTCGGTGTATATTCCGCCCGATAAGTATTGGTTGCCGTCGTTATTCGGGATGGCTTATCCGTTTTTGCTGGGTGGCAATCTCCTGTTTATTGTTCTCTGGATTTTATTTAAACCACGTTACGCCTTGTTGTCGGTGGCAATGGTGTTGATTGGCTGGGGCTATTTTACGCGTTTTATGCAGCTGAAAGGCAAAAGCAGCGAAGAGGCAAATATTAGGGTTTTATCGTACAACGTAAAACATTTTGTGGCCGACACCAGCCGAACACAGAGAGAAAATGCAACAAAGATCATTTCATTTTTAGCCGATCAAAACGCCGATATTATTTGTTTGCAAGAAGCCCGATTGCGGAAGAACAATATTTTCAATCTCGCCCAAACAGTACAAGACCTGGAATCGATAAAACACTACCAGTTTGCGCGTTCGAGCACAAGTTATGGTTCGGTAACCATGACCCGCTATCCGATTTTAAACATGGGCGAAATACGATTTGAAAATTCCAGAAATATTACCATTTACACCGATGTTTTGATCGATTCGGATACGGTTCGTATTTTCAATATTCATTTGCAATCGTATCATATCGACCCGACTAAATATTCGATTATTGAATCGCCGGGAATAAACGAGGAAAAAGACATTGAGGAAGTGAAAGAAATGGGAGCGAAATTTAAAGAGGCCTTTCAGTTGCGTGCTAAGCAGGTGCGCGAAATTCGTAAATACATCGATGAGTCGCCACATAACGTAATTGTTTGCGGCGATTTTAACGATACGCCGGTTTCTTTTTCGTACCATACTTTAGCCGATGGTTTAACCGATGCTTTTGTTAGTTCGGGGCAGGGAATAGGACGCACTTACATTGGAAAGTTGCCTTCGTTTCGTATTGATTATATTTTGCACGGCGATGGGTTTGAGTCGTACAATTTTGAGACGCTCGATTACCGAATGTCCGATCATTTGCCAATAAGCTGCAGTTTGTTAAAGAAAGACTAATAATCGGTAAGAAGCTGAAGTGCTATTTGTTTGTCGGTTTTAAGCTGCTCTACTAAGGCATCAACACCTGAGAATTTCTGTTCTTCTCTGATTTTGTTGATAAAAATCAGCGTTATATCGTTGCCATACATATCGCCCGAAAAATCAAAAATGTTCACTTCAATACTTCGGTTGTCGGCATTGTTATTAAAGGTAGGGCGCGTGCCAATATTCAGCATGCCTTTATACTGCTTGTCTTCAATTTCAACTAAAACAGCATAAACGCCGTAGCCCGGAATAATTTTGTATTTATCCGAAGCCTCAATGTTTGCAGTGGGGAAACCCAGTTTGCGGCCCAGTTGCATGCCTTTTACAACGGTTCCGTGCAAAGTGAATTCGTAGCCCAGGTATTGGTTGGCCTTTTTTATGTCGCCTGATTGTAATGCCGCCCTTATTTTTGTAGAACTCACTTTTTCGGCCTCTACCGACAATGCATCGGTTTTTTTAACCGTAAAATTGTTCTTCTCAGCACATGCCTGCAGGTATTCGTAGCCACCCTCACGATTTTTGCCAAAGCGGTGGTCGTAGCCCACAACCAAACAACGGGTGCCAATTTTATTCACCAGAATGTCTTTTACAAAGTCAGTGTACGAAAGCTCCGCAAATTCTTTGTTAAAAGGATAAATGATCAGGTGATCGACGCCAAACTTTTCGAACAACTTAATTTTCTCTTCTTTGGTTGTCAGCAAACGAAGGCTTTTTTCGTTGGGTGAGGTTACAACCCGGGGGTGAGGGTAAAAGGTAAATATCACCGTTTCTCCATTAATTTCACTGGCCAGTTGTTTTAATTCTTCAATAACCGATTGATGTCCTTTGTGCAACCCATCGAAAGTGCCGATGGTTACTACAGGGTTGGTTGCATTAAAATCGTCGAGCGAATAATGGATCTTCACTGGTTTTGTATAAAATGTTTTGCGCTACAAACCTATTGAAAATTTTAAAGCTATTAAAGTCGGTGCACCGAATCGAGGTAAAATTATACGCTGAGGAATGCCTTTTTTAACGATTTTGCAGAAAATCCTATAAAATCGGTTGCTTTGTTTATGCTTTTGTAATTGCCTTACTATTCAATTGGAACGATAAAAATTGTTATTTTCTTTGATTGCTATTTTCGATGTATGCAAAATTGTTAATTTTACGGCCTTTATACAATACGGGCATCTTTGGAAATAACTTAAGTTTGAAACCAATTTGCACGTTTACGATACCTTTTGGTAGATTATCATTAATCAGATTAAAAAAACATGACGTACAGAGTTTTATTTTTTTTAATAGCTGCCCTGCTAGTATTGGGTGGGTGTAAGAAAGAAAAGGAGTTTACAATCCGTGGTAAAATTACGCACGCCGAAGATCAGACTATTGTTCTGGAGGAATTGCACACCAGTACGCTAAAAAAGATAGCAGAAACAAAAATCAATAAAAAAGGTGAATTCGAAATTTCGGCAATGACCGGAATTCCTACATTTTACCTTCTGAAACTTAACGATCAGAGTTTTATCACATTACTTGTTGATTCGGCAGAAACGGTTACCGTTGAAGCTGACGCTGCTAATTTCGATCGGGAATACCATGTTGATGGTTCGCCTGGTTCTGTTCAGGTGAAATTACTGGATTCGAAATTAAAAGAAACCCGCCATAAATTGGATTCAATAAGATCGTTAGATAATTTGTATAAAGGAAATCCGGAGTATGATAGTGCACGACCACGCTGGGCTGAAGAATACGATAAAATTGTTCAGGAGCAAATAGATTTTTCTACAAATTTTGTTCGAGAGAATCCTTTTTCAATGGCCAGTGTTCTGGCGCTTTATCAAAAGTTTGGCACTGATGATCCATCATTTATTGTTCGTGATTTGCAGGTAATGAAAACGGCTGCTTCGGCTTTAAATTCGATTTACCCAAAATCAGAACAGGTTCAGGCACTTTATAACAATACATTGCAGATTGTTCGTGAAAAGCAGTCGGCCGATATGAAAAAGTTTATTCAGGAACAAGGCGATAATAGTCCTGATATTGTTTTGCCAAATCCTGATGGAAATGAAGTTGCCCTGTCGTCGTTACGTGGCAAAGTTGTTTTATTGCAGTTTTGGGCGGCGGTTGATCGTGCTTCGCGAATTCAAAACCCGGTGTTGGTTGAAGCTTACAATAAATACAAACGTAAAGGTTTCGAAATTTACCAGGTTAGTGTAGATGATAATCGTGCCGAGTGGGTGGATGCTATCGACCAGGATAAATTGACCTGGATTAATGTTGGCGATATGGCAGGAAGTAAAATGGCTGCGGCTGTTTACAATGTACAAAGCGTTCCGTTTAACTATTTGCTGAACGAAGAAGGCGAAATTGTTGCCAAAAACCTTAAAGGGCCGGCTTTGGATAAAGCTCTGGCTCAACTTCTCGACTAGTATAAAACCGGTAATTTGACACAAAAACGGAAAATATATTTCATCTCCGATGTGCATCTTGGTGCTCCGGCGTTAACTAACAACCGGAAGCGTGAGTTATTATTCGCATCCTGGCTCGACGATATTAGCGATGATGTTGACGAGCTGTACCTGATGGGAGATATCTTCGATTTCTGGTACGAATACAAAAAAGTTGTTCCACGCGGATTTACACGTATTTTAGGCCGGCTTGCCGATCTTACCGACAAAGGGATTCCGGTACATTTTTTTACCGGAAACCACGATATGTGGGTGTACGATTACCTGGCCGAAGAAACGGGAATTAATGTTCATCACGATTATATAATACGCGAAATACACGGGAAGCGGTTTTTTCTAGCTCACGGCGATGGGCTCGATGCATCGGATAAAGGATATATTTTTCTGAAAAAGATATTTACCAATACTACCATGCGATGGCTTTTCTCGAGGTTGCACCCGAATTTTGCATTTAAGATTGCACATAAATGGTCTGCATCCAGTAGGTTATCAAATGCGGATTATGACGAAGATTTTATGGCAAATAAAGATGGAATGTATAAATTTGCCGCGGATTTTTTACAGACAAATCCTATTGATTATTTTATAATGGGCCATCGGCATAAGCTGGTAAACGAAAAAATGAACGAAAATACCCGGTTTATTATACTTGGCGACTGGATAAAAGCGTTTTCATATGGTGTGTTCGATGGCGAGAATTTTGAATTAAAGACATATAAAGACGAAGCGAAAGCTTAACAGCGAATTATGGCAAAGCAAATATATACTAGAATTATTGGTACCGGAAGTGCGCTTCCATCTCAAATAATTAAGAATACACATTTCTTGAAGAATGAGTTTTATACTCCGTCGAAGAAAAAGATTGAGGATAAAAGTAATGAGGAGATTATTCACAAGTTTCAGGAGATTACCAATATTGAAGAGCGACGCTACATTGCCGACGATTTGGTGACTTCAGATCTTGCGGCTATGGCAGTAGAAGACGCTTGCAAGTCGGCCGGAATTTCAATGGAAAGTCTCGACTTTATAATCGTTGGACATAATTTTGGCGATATCCTGCACGGAAATGTGCGCACCGATGTTTTGCCAAGTTTGGCCAACAAGGTGAAAATGAAACTGCACATAAAAAATCCAACATGCATTTGCCATGATGTGGTTTCGGGCTGCCCGGGATGGACACAGGGAATGATTACCGCCGACGCCTACATAAAAAGTGGCTTTGGAAAAAGAGGTGTTGTAGTTGGTGCCGATGTGCTGTCACGTATTTCCGATCCGCACGATCGTGATTCGATGATTTATGCCGACGGAGCAGGAGCAACAGTTGTTGAAGCTATTGAAAGTGAAGAACCTGTTGGAATTCTGTCTCACTCGAGCCGGTCTGATTCAGTTAAATATGCCAATCTGCTTACTTTGGGCGAATCGGACAATCCTGATTACGAAAGCGATGAGTTATTTATAAAAATGTCCGGACATAAATTGTATGTTTATGCCATTACAACCGTTCCCGGTGTGGTAAAAGACAGCATTGAAAAAGCAGGACTGGAATTAGAAGACATAAAAAAGATTTTTATCCATCAGGCAAACGAAAAAATGGATGAAGCAATTTTATCCGGTGTCTTAAAGTTGTACGGTAAAAAGGAAGCGCCTGAAGGAATTATGCCAATGAGTATCCGCGAATTGGGAAATTCTTCAACCGCTACTGTGCCAACTCTTCTTGATTTGGTATTAAAAGGAAAAATGGAAGGGCACGAAGTGAATGAAGGAGATTACACCATTCTTTGTTCGGTGGGTGCAGGAATGAACATCAATTCCATTGTTTATAAGTGGTAAGCGACACACTCTATTATATTTAAAAACCGATTAGTTGTTTGACGGATCGGTTTTTTTGTGCCTCGTTTTTACCAGTTTATCGGTTCCAGCCCTTTTGAAACCAGAAACTCGTTGGTGCGGCTAAAATGTTTGTTGCCAAAAAATCCGCGGCTTGCTGAAAGTGGCGACGGATGCACCGATGTGAGCACGAAATGTTTCTCCTGATCGATAAACTTACTTTTGCTTATCGCATAGTTTCCCCACAGCAGAAAAACCACATTTTCTTTCTCCTTGTTTATTTTTTCGATTACGGCATCGGTAAATTGTTCCCAACCCTTTTTTTGGTGCGAAGCTGCCTGGTGTGCACGAACCGTTAAGGTGGCATTTAACAACAAAACGCCTTGACGCGCCCAATCGGTTAAATCTCCGGTTTCGGGAATGGGTTTGCCCAGATCGCTGTTTAGTTCTTTAAAAATATTACGCAAACTTGGAGGAAAAGGAATACCGTCGTTCACCGAAAAACAAAGGCCGTGTGCCTGCCCCGGTCCGTGGTAAGGATCCTGACCGATGATAACCACTTTCAGCTTTTCAAACGGACATTGGTCAAAAGCATTAAAAATGAGTTTGCCGGGAGGATAAATACGCTGCGTATTATATTCTTCGCGAACAAACGCGCTTAACTCCGTAAAATAATCCTTTTCAAACTCTTCGTTTAACTGTTTTTTCCAGCCTTTTTCAATTTTAACCTCCATAAAAATCGTGTAATTTTCTCCTAAAAATAGAAAAATTAACTGCCCTAAAAATTCAATAAACTATTTTTTCGCCTCACGCCTTGGGCTTCTTTGCATTTTTGTATTTTTAGGATTCAAACAAAATCAAAATGGAAATTATTTATCTGGTTGCAGGAGTGGTAGTTGGTGGAATTGTTGCATTTCTTCTCCTGAAATTGAAAGCGCAAAGTGGGCAGGCCGATGCAGGGAAATTACTTTTTGAAAAGGAAAGTGAGTTTTTAACACAAAAGGCTGAAATTGAAAAACAGGGGCTGGTTTGGCAGGAGCGTTACAATGCGCTAAAAAACGAAGCCGATGAATGGAAAGCAGAATTACAGGCTTACCGCGAAGAAAATAAAGCCTTAAATGTGCGTCTGGAAAATGCTAAAGTGCAGTTTAAAAATCAGGAAGAGAAATTATCCGAGCAGAAAGAGGAACTGGAAAAGATACAGAAAAAACTAACGGTTGAGTTTGAAAACGTAGCCAATAAAATTCTGGAGAAGAACAGCGAGAAATTTACTGCAGCCAATCAGAAAAATATTAGTGAGGTACTAAATCCGTTAAAGGAGAAAATTCAACTTTTCGAGAAAAAAGTAGATGACACCTATAAGCAAGGTTTAAAAGATCAAACTGATTTAAAAGCAGAGCTGAAAAAACTGTATGATCTGAACAACAAAATAAGCGAAGAAGCCAACAACCTGACCAAAGCCCTAAAAGGCGATGTGAAAAAGCAAGGAAACTGGGGCGAAGTTGTTTTGGAACGAATTCTCGAACGATCGGGATTGAATGAAGGAGAACAAGGCTACCAAAAACAGTTTAGCGATATGACAGAGGAGGGCAAACGCATTCAGCCCGACATTGTGATCAACCTGCCGGATAACAAACACATAATTGTCGACTCGAAAGTTTCGATGATTGCCTATGAACGAGCCGTTAATGCCGAAAACGATGAGGATAGAGTGAAGTTCGTAAAAGAGCATCTTTTAAGTTTGAGAACTCACATTAAAGGCCTGAGCGAAAAACACTATCAAACGGCGAGTAAGTTAAATTCACCCGATTTTGTGCTGTTGTTTATTCCTATAGAAGCTTCGTTTAGTGTTGCTATTCAGGAAGACCATGAATTGTTTTCGTATGCCTGGGATCAGAAAGTGGTGATTGTAAGTCCGTCGACTTTGCTGGCAACTTTGCGTACCATTTCATCCATCTGGCAGCAGGAAAACCAGACCCGAAATGCCATTGAGATTGCTAAACAGGGTGGTGCGCTTTACGATAAATTTGTGGGTTTTATTATTGATATGGAAAACATTGGTAAAAACCTGTTAACCACTCAGAAGACCTACGAATCGGCGGTAAATAAATTGCATACCGGTGCCGGCAACCTGGTGCGTCGTGCAGAGAACATTAAAAAGCTGGGGGCAAAAGCTACCAAAGAATTACCGCAAAAAATGCTGGAGGAGTAGTGCTTTCTTGAAGATTACAAGGAGTTACACAGAACATCCAATTTCGTAATGGCGGAGCTCTAAGTCATCCGCCATCCGCAATTTCATTAACGGAAAAAGGTGATTTCCAATGAAGAAACCACCTAATGAATGTGTGACTTATTTAACGAATAAGTCGTGCAGTCATAAACGTATAAGTACGAAATAGGTTTACCCTGGGGAATATTTTAGAATGATTCTACGGACTAGTAATTAAACGTAACTGCCTGTCCGTAATTTGGATGAATGATCCGACTGTTGTCGTACACCTTCAACCCATTTACAAAAGTGCTTACTACCTGATTCGAAAACTCAGTTCGCTCAAATGGCGCCCACCCACATTTGTATAGAATATTCTCTGGTGCAACAATCCAGTTTTTATTCGGATCAACCAAAACAAGGTCGGCAAAATAGCCTTCGCGAATGTAGCCTCGTTTGTTTACGCGGAAAAGATCGGCCGGTGCATGGCACATTTTTTCAATTACTTTTTCTACTGAAATAAATCCTTTTTTGCTTAGTTCGAGCATGGCAACCAACGAGTGCTGAACCAACGGTCCGCCGGACGGAGCATTAAAGTAAGAGTTATTCTTTTCCTCCAATGTATGCGGTGCGTGGTCGGTGGCAATTACATCAATTTTATCGGCTAGCAAGGCTTCCCAAAGTGCTACTTTATCTTTTTCGCATTTTACTGAAGGATTCCATTTTATGCGTGTTCCGTAATCGATATAGTCGCGCTCGTCGAACCACAGGTGATGAACACAAACTTCGGCTGTAATTTTTTTATCGCTTACTTTTCCCGGCGAGAAAAGACTCATTTCTTTTGCCGACGAAAGGTGCAGAATATGCAAACGTGTATCAAATTTAGAGGCCAGTTCAACCGCTTTCGACGACGATTTATAACAAGCTTCGTCGCTTCGAATGTGGCAGTGGCGCGAAATAGGAACGTTTTCGCCGTAACGCTGACGTGCAACTTCGATGTTGGCTTTTATGGTTGCTTCGTCTTCGCAGTGGGTAGCAACCAAAGTTGGAGCATTTTTAAAAATCTCAGATAAGGTTGCATCGTCGTCAACCAACATATTTCCGGTTGAAGAGCCCATAAAAACTTTTATACCGCATACTTTTGTCGGATCGGTTTTCAGCACTTCCTGCAAATTGTCGTTGGTGGCACCCATGTAAAACGAATAGTTAACTGCCGATACTTCAGCAGCCCGATCGAATTTTTTCTGCAATTCTTCTTGCGTAACGGCTTGTGGATTGGTGTTGGGCATTTCCATATAGGTAGTAACTCCGCCGGCAGCGGCAGCTTTACTTTCAGTTGCTATTTCTCCTTTGTGGGTTAAGCCCGGCTCGCGAAAGTGTACCTGGTCGTCAATTACTCCGGGTATCAACAAAAGCCCTGTCGCATCAATAACTTCGGTGTGACTGGTATCAAAATCGGCGGGGACAGTGTGAGGAAAGACTTTTTCTATTTTTTCACCATCAATTAAAACACTTCCTTTAAATTTTAATCCCTCGTTTACTATCGTTGCGTCTTTAATCAGCGTTTTCATTTCCCCTCGATTTTTGATTTATAACAAAGTTACTAAAATACGCCGAGACCCTTCTTGTCTGCACGCCACGAAATTCAGCAACCTTTTGTCAAACGTTGTTTGTAGCTCATTGTTCACATTCGGGAGAGAATTGTGCACAATAAAAAAGACTGCACCTGGCAGCCTTTTTTTATCCTTATCAATTATCGTTAATCCTTAATTTGTTCGCTCGTATTTTCGAAAGTAGCTGTGTAATTTCATTTTCAAAACGCCCCAAAGTGCTTCGTTAAAAATACCACCGCTCATTTTCGACGTCCCTTCCTGGCGGTCGGTAAACACAATCGACACTTCTTTGATATTAAAGCCAAATTTGTGGGCTGTAAATTTCATTTCAATCTGGAACCCGTAACCAATCAGTTTTATTTCATCAAGGTCGATGGTTTCCAGCACTTCCCGTTTCCAGCATACAAATCCCGCGGTGGTGTCGCGCACATTCATGCCGGTAACAATACGCACATACATCGAAGCAAAATACGACATCAGTACACGGCCAAGGGGCCAGTTTACGACATTTATTCCTGTAATATAGCGCGAGCCAACAGCCACATCTGCACCATCATCAATGGCACCAAAAAGTTTTAGCAGATCATCGGGATTGTGCGAAAAATCGCAGTCCATTTCGCAAATAGCTTCGTAATCTCTTTCAAGTGCCCATTTGAAACCCGCAATATAAGCTGTGCCCAAACCCAATTTTCCTTTTCTTTCCAGAATATGGAGTTGCTCCGGGAATTCATCCATAAGGACTTTTACAATGTCAGCTGTTCCATCAGGCGAATTATCTTCTACAATCAGCAAATGAAAAGGCTTTTCCAAAGAAAATACCTTGCGGATCATCTTTTCAACGTTTTCCTTTTCGTTATAGGTTGGAATGATTACTAAATTCTTTGACACTTTTCCGGAGTATTTGAATATAGTAACGAAAATACGGTTTTTGGATGAATTCTAAATCGTTTAGTAATCAATAATACATATGGAGTATTGATGAGTGTTTGATAAAATATATGGCAGATGGCTTTCTAAAAGATGCCAAAAGATTAACAAAGTGTTAAAATGATTCAAAAGGAATGTAAAAGCTTACAGATATCTATTTTATTAGTGAAATTTGTTGTCGTTGAATAGGTGTATAATAGCTTTTCTATGGAAATTAAATGCAGAAAGGGCGGTGAAGAATGTTATGGTCTGAGTGAAATGACTTTGCTTTTTGATATAAGTCAGCGATTGATTCAGAGCAAACAATTCAAAAATGACTTGAATACCATTGTAAAAATGGTGGCAGAGTACCTTGGTGCCGAACGCTGTTTTTTAACCATTTTAAATCGCGAGGACGAACATATTTATATGGAAGCCGCCTATGGTGTAAATACCAGCCAGCAGGCTCGGGCAAAGTATAAATTGGGCGAAGGAATTATTGGGAAAGTGGTTGAAATGGCTCGGCCTGTTGTGGTTGAAAAGATATCTAAATCATCGTTGTTTTTGAACCGAACAAACCAGGAATTATACAAAGACGGTAAAGAACTAACCTTTGTGTGTGTGCCGGTTATTGATGAAGGTAGAGTTACCGGAACATTGAGTTTTGCCCGCGTTTATAATCCGTATATCAGTGTTGATGAGGGTACACGGCTACTGTCGATTATTGGTTCGATGGTGATACGTGCCACCTTACACCGCCAGGAGCGGCTGGAAGAACTGGAGACGCTTAAGCAAAAAAACCTGGAGTTGGAAAGCAAGATTTCAGGGCAAAAGCATGTGAATATGATTGGGAATTCGGGGAAAATGCGCGATGTGTTTTCGCTGGTTCAAATGGTGGGGAAAACCAGTTCAACCGTTCTTATTCGTGGAGAAAGTGGTGTGGGTAAGGAACTGGTGGCCGATGCCATTCACGAAGCCAGTACCCGAAAAGGAAAAAACTTTATAAAAGTAAACTGCTCCGCCCTGCCCGAATCGCTGATTGAGAGTGAATTGTTCGGACACGAAAAAGGAGCGTTTACCGGAGCCGATGCACAACGCAAAGGCCGTTTTGAGTTGGCCAACGGCGGCACTATTTTCCTGGATGAGATTGGCGATATCCCGTTGTCGACCCAGGTAAAACTTTTGAGGATGATCCAGCAGCGCGAATTTGAGCGGGTAGGAGGTACGCAAACCATAAAGTCGGACGTGCGGATTATCTGTGCTACCAACCGGAAACTAGAAGAAATGATCGAAAACGAAGAGTTTCGCGAAGATTTGTATTACCGGATTAATGTTTTTCCGATTTATATTCCATCGTTACGCGAGCGCCGCGATGATATTCCGCAGCTGGTTGATCATTTTATTGGCAAATTCAACAAAGAGAACCAGACAAAAATTAAACGAATTACCACTTCTGCACTCGATATGCTGATGGTTTACAAATGGCCGGGTAACATTCGGGAGCTGGAAAACTGTATTGAGCGGGCCTGTATTTTAAGTACCGACAATGTGATTCACAGTTATAATTTACCACCGTCGTTGCAAACAGCTCATTCGTCGAATACCAGCTCGAAAGGCGGCATGATGTATACCGTTGAGCAGGTGGAGAAACAATTGATTCGCGATGCACTAACATCAACAAAAGGAAATATTACCAAAGCTGCCGAGGAGCTGCGAATAACCGAACGGATGCTGGGCACGCGCCTGAAAAAGTACGAAATTGATGCGTGGAGGTACAAAGTTTAATGCAATATTAGAATAGTTGAGGATTAGAATGTTGGAATGCGATAATGCATATTTTTAACTATTATTGCATTGAAGCATTTAATCATTAATGCATTGTAGATGGAAAAAAAACTCATTCAGGTTGATTTGCAGAATCCCGTTCATTGCGAGCAGGTAGTTCATCTTTTAAATGATTACATGGAAGATGAAATGGGAATTCGCGAATCGATGCCCGATGGACTTGGCCCAAAAATTATTGAAGGCCTGAGACGGCATTCGGCATACATGGGTTTTTTTGTTTGTATTGGCGACGATTTTGCCGGGCTGGCCAATTGTAACCTGAATTTTTCGACATGGAAAGCCAGTCCGCTAATTAATATCCACGATTTAATTGTGTCGCCCGATTTCCGGCAGCAGGGAGTTGGTCTGTTTCTGCTAAAAGGCATTGAAAAATATGCGGAAGAAAACGGATACTGCAGAATAAACCTTGAAGTGCGCCACGATAATTTTAAAGCCCAAAACCTTTACCGCAAGGCCGGATTTAAAGAATGCGAGCCCAATAATTTTTTCTGGGAAAACAAGCTTTAGGAGTGTTCGAATGTTAGGTATTGGAATATTAGAATGGCGTAATTCCGGATTCTAAAAATTTGTAAATCTTTTTACTTTTTACTTTTGCCTTTTCACTTTTGCCTTGAAAACAGTAGCGGTTTTACGATATATTGTTAACTGCAAAGAGGGCCACTTTTTTGAAAAAATGCATCTCTTTGCACTTACAAGCGGGTATTTTTGCAAGAAAACACTGCCCTTTGCAATTATAATCATACATTTTTTCAAAAAAACCGTGCCCTTTGCATACAAAGAGATGCGTTTGGGTAAAAAAATGCTGCCCTTTAACTGCAACAATATACATTCTCGGAAGAAGGGAAGACATAAATAAAAAAGGGCCATCCGTTTCCGAATGACCCCCTTGTTGAATTTATTTTTTGCTTTTTTATTTCCAGCCACCGCCAAGTGCGCGATACAACGATACCACAGCATTTAACTGCTGCACCTTGTCGTTAACATCGCTCAGTTGTGCGTTAAGCAAACTTTGTTGTGCATTTAAAACTTCGGTGTAAGTTGCCGAGCCGTAAACCAGCAATTCTTTAGTGTAATCAACCGATTTCTCGAGTGCATCCAGTTGTTTGTTACGCAGCTCGATCTTTTGCATCGACGCGTCGTACATGCTAAGTGCATCGTTCACTTCGGCACCGGCATTTAGCAAAGTACTTTTAAAGTTTAGCAGCGCCTCTTCCTGTTGTGCTTTGGCTACTTCCAAACGTGTTTTGTTGGCCCGTTTATTAAAAATGGGTTGAACCAAACCACCCACAAAATTGGCGGCAAACGATGCCGGATCAAACAGATCTTCAATCGCCAGCGACTCTAAACCTGCATGTGCCGTAAGTGTAACCGATGGGTAAAAGTAGGCTTTGGCACTGTTGGTCATGTGGTAGGCACTAATCACACTGTATTCCGCCTGCATCACGTCGGGGCGTTTATCCAAAAGTTCGGCCGGCACACCAACTTCCAACAGTTTGTGCGCTTGCTGACTTTCCAGTTTTCCGCGTTCCACATCTCCCGGAGTTCTACCCAACAGAATACAAAGTGTATTTTCGTTTTCTCTTATTTGCTGCTCAATATCCGGAATGGTAACTTCAGCTGCATAACGTGCAGCCTCACTTTGTACAACTGCTGCACCGGTTACACTTCCACTTTCTTTTAGTGCTTTCATGGTTTCAACCAGTTCTGCACTGTTTTTTACCGTTTCTTTTGTAATTGCCAGGTTGGCATCCAATGCCAACAAAGTGTAGTACACCGACGCAATATTGGCAACCAAACGTGTTTGTACTGCTTTGTGCGCAGCGTCGGTGGCCAGGTAGTTGGCGTAAGCCGATTTTTTTGCATTGTTCAGTTTTCCCCAAAAGTCGATTTCCCAACTACTTTGCAAAGCAATTTGCTCAGCATTGTAGTGATCGGGACCATTCGGACTGGTAGACTCTGAATTCTTTACGTAAGTGTAGCCTGCTTGCCCTGATAATGAAGGTGCCAGTGCTGCTTTGCTTTGTAAGAAATTCGACTCGGCAGCAACAACACGCTGAACCGCAGCCTGCAAATCAAAGTTGTTTCTCAATCCTTCGGCAATTAAACTGTCGAGCATCGGATCGTTAAACAGGTTTTGCCAGCTTTCGTTTGCCAGGTTGCTTTCGGCGGTCTCGGCCTCACCGTATAATCCGTCGGTTAAATCCTGGCTGCGCTGGTATTGATTGGTCGTACTACACGAGACGATCAATACCGAAACAACGGCAATAAGTAGTATATTTTTTATTGAATTTGTCTTCATATCTAATCTTTTCTAGCGGATTAACCCAAACTGTTCATTTCTGAAATTTCTTGTTCTTCCTTTGGTTTTTTCACTTTTTCTTCCAAAATCTGGAAAACCACAAACATAGCCGGAATAACCAAAATACCTATCATAGTACCGATAAACAGACCTCCCACAGCACCGGTTCCGATGGAGCGGTTACCGTTTGCGCCAACTCCGGTTCCGATAACCAACGGAATCAAACCAACAATGAATGCAAACGAAGTCATTAAAATCGGGCGAAGTCGGGCAGTGGCACCTTCAACGGCGGACTCAATAATCGACATGCCTGATTCCCGTCGTTGTCGGGCAAACTCTACAATAAGAATTGCATTCTTCGCCAGAAGCCCGATAAGCATTACCAGCGAAATTTGCAGGTAAATGTTGTTCTCAACACCTAAAATGCGGGCGAAGATAAACGCACCGGCAATACCAATTGGCAACGACACAATAATCGAAAGTGGCATAATATAACTCTCGTACTGGGCAGCCAGCAGGAAGTACACAAAAATCAAACTCAAAATAAAGATGATGATGGTTTGATTACCGGCATTGATTTCCTCGCGGGTGATTCCCGAGAATTCGTAGTCGTAACCGGTTGGAAGAAGATCGGCTGCCACTTCGCGAACAGCATCAATAGCGTCACCCGAACTATAACCCGTATTTGGACTTCCGTTTACTGTAATGGCGGTGTACATATTAAAACGGTTAATCGTTTCAGGTCCGTAAACCCGTGTTAGCGTAATGAATTCCGAAATTGGAGCCATTTCGCCGGTGCCGGTACGTACTTTAATATTATTTAAGTCTTCAGGATTTCCACGGTATTTTCCTTCCGACTGTACCATTACACGGTATTGTTTACCAAAACGGTTAAAGTCGGAGGCGTAATATCCACCTATGTATCCTTGCATAGCCGAAAGAACGGAGCTCACTTCCAAACCTGAGCGCATACATCTTGCAGCGTCAACATCAATACGGTATTGCGGGAAATTAGTGTTAAATGCGGTACGTGCATATTGAATTTCCGGACGTTGATTTAAGGCGCCAAGGAAAGTATTGGCCACTTTTTCAAAGTCGTGAATGTCGCCACCGGTTTTGTCTTCCAATTGTAATTCGAAACCGCCGGTAACACTAAATCCTGGGACCATTGGTGGCGAGAAGATAATAATACGGGCACCTTTAATTTGCGAAGTAAGCATGTACAGTTTTTGCACAATGCTGTTCAGATCCTGTCCTTCGCCTTTTCGTTCGTCGAAAGGTTTTAATCCTGCAATGACCATCGCGTAAGGCGATCCCTGACCTCCCATAAATGAGAATCCGGTAATTGCTGTTCTACCATTAATTTCCGGTACTGTAGCCAGTATCTCGTCTATCTGTTTTGTAACCTCTGCTGTTCTTTCTCCCGAAGAAGCTGGTGGCATCGCGATATCAACAAACATACGGCCAGTATCTTCCGCAGGAACAAATCCTGTTGACGTTGTTTTCATCAGGTAACCCAGCACGGCAACAAAAACCAAGATCATTGTTCCGGCGAGTAATTTCTTATTAATAAAGAAGTGGGTTACTTTTTTATATTTCCCGGTCATACTTTCAAATGCCGTGTTAAAAGCAACATAAAAGCGTTTCATTACCCCTTTCTGTTCTTTTTCCTCTTCGCTATGCGGTTTTAGGAATATTGCACAGAGGGCAGGACTCAGGGTAAGCGCGTTAATTGCTGAAAGTATAATGGCTACGGTAAGTGTAATACCAAATTGTTTGTAGAATACTCCGGTGGTTCCGGTTATAAATGTTACCGGAACAAACACTGCTGCCATAACCAGGGTAATAGAAACAATAGCTGTTGAAATTTCATTCATCGCCGAAATTGCAGCGTTCTTGGCACTTCGCGCCCCGGAGTCGAGTTTGGCATGCACCGCTTCCACCACCACAATGGCATCGTCGACCACAATACCGATGGCAAGCACCAGCGCAAACAGCGTTAACAGGTTAATGGTAAATCCAAACAAGTTGAGGAAGAAGAAAGTACCAATAATTGATACCGGAACGGCGATTGCCGGAATAAGTGTTGCCCTGAAATTTTGCAGGAACACAAAAACAACGATAAATACCAGGATAAACGCCTCGAGCAAAGTGTGTAATACTTTTTCGATGGAGGCATCGAGGAATTCGTTGGTATTCATGAGCTCCATATACTCAACTCCCGGAGGAAACGCTTTGGATGCTTCTTCCAGTGTGCGTTCGATTTCAAGAATTACTTCGCGGGCATTTGATCCGGCTGATTGAAAGATGGCCATACTAATACCCGGTTGGCCCTGGGTTTGTGTCATTGCCGTGTAATCCAGCGAACCAAATTCAACACGGGCAACATCACCAAGCCGCAATATATTTCCGTCTTCATCCGATTTTATTACAATATTCTCGAACTCTTCGGGCTGTGTTAGTTTACCGCGGTAACGGATCACGTACTCAAAACTCTGACCGTTTTCGCTACCAAATCGACCGGGAGCGGCTTCAAGGTTTTGTGCATTCAATGCACCCACAACATCGGCAGGTATTAAGCTGTAAGTCGACATAATATCCGGTTTTAACCAAATACGCATCGAGTAGTCTTTTCGCCCGAATACCATTGCTTCACCTACACCATTAATACGTTGCACTTGTGGCAGCAGGTTAATTTTCGAATAGTTCTGCAGGAAAGTTTCGTCGTATCTTCCGTCTTTACTGTACAGCGAAAATACCATTAACATGTTGTTCTGGCGTTTTGCTGTAAGCACTCCCGCACGCGTAACCTCTGAAGGTAACAGCGAGTTGGCACGTGCCACACGGTTCTGAACGTTAACGGCTGCCATATCCGGATCGGTTCCTTGTTTAAAGTACACCGAAATCGTGGCCGATCCGTTGTTACTTGCTGTTGAACTCATGTAAATCATGTCTTCAACACCGTTAATCTGTTCTTCAAGCGGAATAACCACACTATTCAATACTGTTTGTGCATCGGCACCGGTGTAGTTAGCCGATACCCGGATTGTTGGCGGAGCAATATCGGGATATTGCTCGATGGGTAAAGTGGTAATTCCCAGCACACCGAGAATAACCAGTATGATTGAAATAACCGTTGAAAGTACCGGCCTTTCTATAAATTTTCTAAACATAACTGTTGTCTTCTAAATTATTAATTATTCGAAGGTTCATTGCTGTTGGCTACAGCTTGTCCGGCTAACCTGGGTTTAATTTGCATGCCGTCGCGGAGGGTTGTAATTCCTTCAACCACAATTTTATCTCCGGCTTTAAGTCCTGAGGTAACCACAAAAACGTCTTTCAAATCTCCGGCAATTACCTGAATTTCGGTATTTACAACTTTGTTCTCGCTGTTCGTTACGTATACAAAATGTTTTCCCTGAATTTCGTAACTGGCCGGTTGCGGCACCAGCAAAACATCTTTCAGGTAATTCGGCAAACGAATATTTCCGCTTCCACCCGAGCGAAGGTTTCCTTCTGCATTAGGGAACGAAGCACGCATATTAATAGCACCGGTTTGCGGATCAACAATTCCGCTGGCAATTTCAATTTTACCTTTTTGCGGGTAAACCGATTGATCGGGTAAAACCAGGTCAACTTCCGGTAGATTTGCCAGCTTCTCGCCGGTGGTAGCACCTTCCAGATTTTTAATGAGTTGTAAAAATGCTTTTTCATTGATCGAAAAATAAGCACGCATACTTGATGTATTCGAAACTGTTGTAAGCGGTTGTGTAACCGAGCTGCTTACCAAACTTCCAACACGGTATGGGAAAGTACCGATAAATCCGTCTGTTGGGCTGCTTATCATGGTATACTCGAGGTTGGCTTTTGCATTGGCTAAATTTGCTTGTGCCTGCGCCAGTTGTGCTTCGGCTGATTGCAAATTGGTTTTTACTGATTCGAGCTGAAATTCGCTGATAATGTTTTTCTCTACCAACGGCTCGGTTTTCTCCAGTTCGATTTTTGCAGTGGCTACCTGTGATTCGGCAACTTTAATCTGCGCCTCGGCCGAACGTACCTGTGCACGAATATCGTTGGCATTTAATTGAAAAAGAACCTGACCTTTTTTTACATAGTCGCCTTCGTCAACAAAAATTTTCTCGATGTAACCTGCAACTCTCGGGCGGATCTCAACGGTTTGTTCCCCTTCGAGTGTTGCCGGGAAAACCTGGTAAAGAGTAATGTTTTGTGGCGTAATTTCCTGAACCAGGTACTCGCCAACCTGTCCGCCCATCATTGGGTTACTTCCCTGTTGTTTATTCGAACAGGAAGAAAAAAGTAAAAGAATGGCTACCGACGCCACGCTTGTAAATTGTGCAATTGTTTTCATGTTTTCGTATCTATAATTTTTGATTTCTATTACAATGTTTTAGCAGCACATCAGGCAATCTTTAAAACCTGTGTTTAACTGTATTTTTGCGATCACATTCTCGAAATTTGTGAGCTCTTCCTGCGAAATTCCATCTAAAAGTTCTGTTGAAACTTCTACTGATTTCGCTTTTAGTAACTCAAATATTTCAATCCCTGCCTTCGTTAGTTGTAAATGTTTTTTTCGTTTATCGTCATCATCCTGCGTACGCATTACATAACCCAAATCAATAAGTGTATTAATCTGGCGCGTAACAATCGATTTGTCGCGTAAAAAATGATTGGCAAGATCTTGTTGTGTAGATGCTGAATTCTGATTGATGTAGTGTAACACTACAAACTGCTCCAGTGTTAGTTCTATATTGTTTTCCTTATATTTTGCCATTAGCTTGTGGCGCACCAGTTTCATGGTTTGCCCAAGCAAATAGGTTAACGGTACTTGCGTTTTCATAACTTTTTCTTTTTCTGTGGGACAAAGCTAAAACAAAATAGTTGCAAAAGTCAACTAGTTTTGTGAAAATTATTTTAACAAATTCTAAATAAAATATAATCCATTGATGGTTAGAAAGATAGGATATGTTCGGTTTGTTAACTCAAAATAAACATAGTTGTAAAATGCAACTATAGGGGAAAAATAGCCAGCCGATCGAAATATATGGCTTTCCTACCAAAATGTAGGTTGCCTCAATGTTAACACCCCGAATGCCCTTTAATTATGGGCTTCTAATAATTTTTCGTCGTAGGGTGTACGAAACAGTAGAGGCTTAAAAAAAAGATCATCAACTTCATAAAAAATTGATTTAGCAGTAATAATCCGTATATGTTTTTTGGGTGGAAAATGTATAGATTGTTTACGAGAGCTAACTACCGGAGGGTGAATTTTTATTCCTCGATATCGAAAACGAACTCAGTATTTGGGTATTCAGAAGTGACAAACTCATTCGTGTAATGCTCAATCTCTTTAATCCGATTTTTAAAATCCTCACTTGGTTCTCCATTAAATTTTGAGATATTTAATATAAAGTGGAAATTCAATCCGGAATGGCGTTGTACATTATTAATAGTATCAACAATTAAACGTTGAATATCATGCAGCAAACGCTCTTCATTCATATTACCAACAAGGAAAACAATACTTTTCTTGCCTTTAATTTCTTCGTCCGTTTCCATGGCATTGCTTGAGCTTTCTTCAAAATCAGGAGCATAAATTTCATAAAAAATATTCTTTTCAAGGTTGCTAAATTGCAATTCCCCTTTAGGCATCAGTGTATCCTTATCGATTACCTGAAAATATACCAATCCGTTTTCAGTCTTATTATTATACCCTTTGTACAGCCAATATGTGAGTTGCTGTCCCTGGGCACTCATTGTTGCCAAATCTGTAATTATAAATGATTCCGAGCCAGGAAAAGATGCCAATGTTGCAGACACAAAATCATTAGTAAATTCGGTTATATTCAATTCATTAACAGAACCATCTGAAAATTTTACAAACATGATGTTTGGATTTTTTTGACTTAATTCCTTTCCAATTATCTGCTGATTGATCTCTTTTATATACTTTTTAAGCTCTATTGCCGCCTTCAGGTATTCCATATTCCTATTAATTTTCTTCAAAAATATTTAAAAATGTTCCATATCAGGAATCTAATTAAATGATTTCACAAATGAGAATTATGCTTAACCTTAAATTGAAAATTAAAAAACTGCAAAATGACATATTTTGCGACGACCTTATTTCTTTTCACTTTTTTACATTGACTTCCATTCCTACATAAATGTATGTTACCTCAACGTTAAGCCCCTAAAAGTGCTAAATAACAGTCTGTTTGGCATTTTTGACCGTATTGTTGTTTAAAAATTGCTTTCCTACAAATATGTAGGACTTTCATTCTAAAACACTTCGCGATAAATAAAATGTATAAATCTTAAAGATTAGTGATTCAGTGCATTGTGATGGGTTGAAGTTCAAAAATGTGTTGTTAAGCATACTTTTTGGCACAACTCTGGCATATTAGGAATCAAACGATTTAAACTTTAAAATACAAGAATCATGAGAAAGATTGCAATTTATGGTAAAGGTGGAATTGGTAAATCAACCACAACACAGAACACAGTAGCAGGTTTGGTAGAGATGGGTAAAAATGTAATTGTAGTAGGTTGCGACCCTAAAGCAGACTCTAC
Source organism: Draconibacterium mangrovi (assembly GCF_010586825.1). Classification (GTDB taxonomy): domain Bacteria; phylum Bacteroidota; class Bacteroidia; order Bacteroidales; family Prolixibacteraceae; genus Draconibacterium; species Draconibacterium mangrovi. Next base: position 59,674 of record NZ_JAAAGB010000016.1, read on the forward strand.
TCGTTTGTTACTTGGTGGTTTGGCACAAAAAACCGTTCTGGATACACTACGTGAAGAAGGTGAAGATGTTGAGTTAGATGACATCATCAAAGAAGGATATGGCGGTACTCGTTGTGTTGAATCAGGTGGTCCTGAGCCAGGTGTAGGATGTGCCGGTCGTGGTATCATTACTTCAATCAATATGTTGGAGCAATTAGGTGCCTGGGATGAAAAATTCGAAACCGATTATACTTTCTACGATGTACTTGGTGACGTTGTATGTGGTGGTTTCGCAATGCCTATCCGTGATGGTAAAGCTGAAGAGATTTACATTGTAGTATCAGGTGAGATGATGGCAATGTACGCTGCCAACAACATCTGTAAAGGTATTAAAAAGTATGCTCAAACAGGTACCGTGCGCTTAGGAGGTCTTATCTGTAACTCACGTAAGGTTGATAACGAGAAGGAAATGATCGAGCAATTGGCAAGCGCAATTGGAACTCAAATGATTCACTTTGTTCCTCGTGACAACATGGTTCAGCAAGCAGAGATTAACCGTAAAACAGTTATTGAATTCAAACCGGAACATCCTCAGGCAGATGAATACAGAGCCTTGGCAAAAGCTATTGACGAAAACGAACTATTCGTAATTCCTGAACCATTGGAAATCGAAGAGTTAGAGAAGTTATTGATCGACTTCGGTATTGCCAACTAATTCATAGTATAAACCCATTAAAAATTTTGTAGTTATGTTAATGATAAGAGCTATTATACGCCCAGAGAAATCAAGTAAAGTACTAAAAGCCCTGTTTGAAGCAGGATACATCGCGGTTACAAAGATCCCGGTAGTGGGTCGTGGTAAACAGCGCGGTATTAAAATCGGCGATGTTACTTATGATGAACTTCCAAAAGAAATGTTGATTATGGTGATTAAAGATGAAGACAAAGACTTCGCAATTAGCACCATTATGGAAGCTGCCCGTACTGAGCCGAAAGGTGCATTTGGAGATGGAAAAATATTTGTTACCGCAGTAGAAGAGGCATATACTATAAGCCGCGGATCGAAAGAGTTATAATCCTAAAATCAGACAACTATGAAGATGATATTGGCGATTATCCGGATTGATAAAATGAATGCAACTAAAAGGGCTCTAACCGCAGCCGGCATCACCTCGATGACTGCCACCGGAAAAGTTTTCGGACGCGGAAAAGGCTTTTGGGATGCCCAAGTAATGGAAGGTGCAAAACAGGATATGCCAGAAGCACTTGCCCACCTTGGAAAAGAACCCAGGCTGAGACCTCAGCGAGTATTAAATATTGCGGTTTCTGACCACAATGTGCAATTAACAATTGATACGATTATTGAAGTTAATCAGACTCCTGCTCCCGGCGACGGAAAAATCTTTGTCCTTCCTTTGGATGATGCATTTCGGGTACGTACCGGCGAAACAGGAACGACAATTCTTTAATTAGAAAGACAAAATTATGCCAAATAAAAAAGATTATACAAACGGATTGCCGGATCCTTCTCAACTGAAGGAGGAGATGCTGGCAAAATATCCCCGAAAAGTAGCAAAAAAGCGGTCTAAGGCAATGGTAATCAACGATCCTGAACAAAATCAGGAGATTGCCGCCAACATTCGTACCATACCTGGAATTATTACACAGCGTGGATGTACCTACGCGGGATGTAAGGGTGTGGTTTTAGGACCAACACGCGATATCATCAACCTGGTACACGGACCAATTGGGTGTAGTTTTTACGCCTGGTTAACTCGTCGTAACCAAACACGTGTTCCCGAAGGTGGAGATAACTTTATTCCTTATTCTTTCTCTACCGATATGCAAGACGAAAACATCGTATTTGGTGGTGAAAAGAAACTGAAAGAAGCAATTCGCGAAGCATTTGAAATTTTCAATCCAAGTTCAATCGGTATTTTCTCTACTTGTCCGGTAGGTTTGATTGGTGATGACGTTCATTCTGTTGCCCGCGACATGAAAGCTGAGCTTGGAATTAACATCTTTGGATTCAGTTGCGAAGGTTACCGTGGAGTATCACAGTCAGCCGGACACCACATTGCCAATAACGGGGTATTCAAAAACGTGGTTGGTAATAACGACCGTCCTCGCAAAGGTAAATTCCAGGTGAACTTACTGGGAGAATACAACATCGGTGGTGATGCGTTCGAAATTGAAGCATTATTCGAAGAAGTTGGTGTTGAATTGTTGTCTACTTTCTCTGGTAATTCGACTATCGAAAGTATGGAATATTCACACACTGCCGACCTGAACATGGTTATGTGTCACCGTTCCATCAACTACATTGCTGAAATGATGGAAGAGAAATACGGTATTCCATGGTTTAAAGTCAACTTTATCGGAGCCGAATCAACTGCAAAATCATTGCGTAAAATGGCCGATTACTTTGGAGATAAAGAATTATCAGCCAAAGTTGAAGAAGTTATCGCTCGCGAAATGCTGAAAGTAAAAGCAGTTGCCGATGTGGTTAAACCTAAAACGGAAGGAAAACTGGCAATGATGTTCGTTGGTGGATCACGTGCTCACCATTATCAGGATTTGTTTACGGAGCTTGGAGTAAAAACAGTTTCTGCCGGATATGAATTCGCGCACCGTGATGATTACGAAGGTCGTGAAGTTATTCCTAGCATTAAAATTGATGCCGATACACGTAACATCGAAGACCTTGTGGTTGAAAAAGACGAAAACCTTTTCCGCGACGACCTGGTAGAGAAGAAAGCAAAGTTGGAAGAGAGCGGTTATGAGTTTAAAGACTACAAAGGAATGATGCCGGATATGCAGAAGAACTCGCTGGTAATTGACGATGTAAACCACTGGGAAACTGAAAAGCTGATCGAATTCTATAAGCCTGATGTATTCTGCGCAGGTATTAAAGAAAAATACGTTGTTCAGAAATATGGAGTGCCATTAAAACAATTGCACTCGTACGACTACGGCGGTCCTTATGCTGCATTCGGGGGAGCTATTAATTTCTACAATGAAATGGAGCGTATGCTGGGAACCAAGATTTGGAAACTGGTTGATGCCCCTTGGAAACTCGAGCCGGAGATTGTAGGAAGTGTAACTGTAGATGCTTAAAGAATAGGAGGAAAAATTATGTTATTACGTCATACAACAAAAGAAGTTAAAGAGAGAAAAGCATTAACCGTTAACCCGGCTAAAACTTGTCAGCCGGTAGGTGCAATGTATGCTGCTCTGGGTGTGCACGGATGTTTACCACACAGCCACGGTTCGCAAGGGTGTTGTTCTTATCACCGAAGTGCGTTAACTCGTCACTATAAAGAGCCAATTATGGCAGCAACCAGTTCGTTTACTGAAGGTTCATCGGTGTTTGGTGGGCAGGCAAACTTACTGCAAGCCATCGATAATATCTTTGGTATTTACGAACCTCAAATTATTGCCATTCACTCAACCTGTTTGTCGGAAACCATTGGTGACGACCTTGGACAGATTGTTGGAAAAGCAAAAGACGATGGTAGAATTCCGGAAGGAAAACACGTAGTTCAGGCATCAACACCAAGTTATGTAGGTTCACATGTAACCGGTTATGCCAACATGCTGGAAGCATTTGTAAAATACTTCGCGTTTAAAACGGACGAAAAATTGCGCCAGGTAAACCTGCTTTCAGGTTGGGTTGAACCATCGGATATGCGTGAGTTAAAAAGATTGGCTGGTTTAATGGATATTAAAACAGTTCTTCTTCCCGATACATCAGATGTAGTAGATACACCTATGACCGGTAAATACCAAATGTATCCAAAAGGTGGAACAACTATAGAAGAAATGGTTAGCATGGGAAATAGTATGAGCACTGTTGCTTTGGGCGAATGGGGTGCAAAAAGTGCAGCCATTGCTTTAGACAACAAATGTAAAGTACCATTTTCAATGAACGATGTACCAGTTGGTGTCAGTGCAACCGACCGCTTTATACAGGCACTTTCAACTGCCGGGAAAGTTTCTATTCCTGAAATTATTTCTGAAGAACGTGGTCGATTAGTGGATATGATGACTGATATGCACCAGTATTTCTACGGAAAACGTGTTGCTCTGTTTGGTGATCCGGATACTTTACTTCCGTTAACTGAATTCTTGTTAGACCTGGATATGAAACCTGTTTACATTGTTTCTGGAACACCGGGAAAACGTTTCACACAACGTATGGAAGAGATTTTAGGCGACAAATTGGCTGAAACTAAATTCAAAAATGGTCCGAATGCTGATATGTTCTTATTACACCAGTGGATTAAAGAAGAGCCTGTTGACTTATTGATTGGTAACACCTACGGTAAGTACATCGCTCGCGATGAGAACATACCATTCGTTCGCATGGGATTCCCTATTATTGACCGCGTTGGACACAGTTATTTCCCAACTGTAGGTTACCAGGGAGGCCTTCGAATCCTTGAGAAGATTCTGGGTGCTATCATGGATAAAATCGATGCTACAGCTCCTGAAGAATCATTCGAGCTAGTAATGTAGTTGCAATATAATTCAAAATGATTTCGAGGTGAGTTCAGCTGAGTCGCTCTCAGCTGAACTTCACCCGAAATAATTGGCACTACATAAAAAGAATCAGAGATAATAAATCAGAATTGTAATTACGATTAGACCTGCTTGCAGGCAACTTCGTCCATCTTTTAACTTTTGAATTATGAGCAACTATCTAAAAGATCGCGAAAGCCAAATCCTGACAAAAGGAAACGACGCTGCAGAAATTTCCTGCGATAAAAAAAGTCTGGCCGGGTCAGTTTCGCAACGAGCCTGTGTGTTTTGCGGATCACGTGTGGTGCTTTATCCAATTGCCGATGCACTGCATGTTATTCACGGGCCGGTTGGTTGCGCTTCTTATACCTGGGATATTCGTGGTTCGCTTTCGTCGGGACCACAGTTACACCGCCTGAGTTTTACCACCGATTTAAAAGAAAGAGACGTGGTTTTTGGCGGCGAAAAGAAATTGTATCACGCCCTTATTGAATTAATCGACAAACATCAACCAAAAGCTGCCTTTGTTTTTTCAACCTGTATAATCGGAGTTATTGGCGACGATGTTGAAGCCGTTTGCCGCAAGGTTACAAAAGAAAAAGGCATCGACGTTATTCCGGTAATGTCGGAAGGATTTAACGGTACCAAAAAAGACGGCTACAAAATTGCTTGTGGCGCACTTTCAAAATTAGTTGGAACGAACAACGATTATGAAGCTCCCAAATATTCAATCAATATTCTAGGCGACTTTAACCTTGCCGGTGAGTTGTGGATTTTGGCTGAATATTACAAGAAGCTGGGTGTTGAAATTATTTCATGCATGACAGGTGACGGTCGCGTTGAGCAGATTCGCCGTGCACACAAAGCCTCGCTGAACGTGGTTCAATGCTCGGGATCGATTATGCACCTGGCCAAAGAGATGAAGGAAAAATACGACATTCCTTTTATGAAGGTTTCCTATTTCGGAATCGAAGACATGTCGGAAGCTTTATACGAAGTAGCCAAATTTTTCAAAGACGATGAAATGCTGGCCAAAGCCCGCGAACTGGTAACCAACGAAATCTCAAAACTTTTACCGGCATTGCAACCATACCGCCAAAAGCTGGAAGGTAAAAAAGCAGCCATTTATGTGGGCGGTGCGTTTAAAGCCATCTCGCTGGTAAAAGCCCTGCGATTACTAGGAATGAAAACAGTGGTTGTTGGTTCGCAAACAGGAAATGCAGAAGACTACAAACTACTAAAAGACTTGTGTGATGAGGGAACCATCATCGTTGATGATTCCAATCCAAACGAACTTTCTGAATTTGTGAAGCTAACCGGTGCCAACCTGTTTATCGGCGGCGTGAAAGAACGCCCGATTGCCCATAAACTTGGCCTTGGTTTTTGCGATCACAACCACGAAAGAAAAGAAGCACTGGCCGGCTATGTCGGCATGATGAATTTTGCGAAAGAAGTATACGCCTCGGTTACAAGCCCGGTGTGGAAATTCGTAAAGTGATACTAATTGTAATGTAAAATGCAGCAGAGCAAATTTTACATTTTACAATAGTTGATGCCGATAGACTGAAAAAGGAGTTCCGAGACTTCGGAACGACATTTTGAAGCTCATCGGTATAAGCAGCACAAATCGGTTAGTTACAGACCGTGATTGTGTTTTAGAAAGGGGGGACCCTTTAATGAATCGGAAAAAATATTGAATAAAAACAAATCGGATGTTTGAACTCAATTCAGTACCAAAAGCAAAAGAAAATTACAAGGCAACACAAAATGCCTGTAAACTTTGTTCGCCACTGGGAGCCAGTGTAGCCTTCAAAGGTTTTAAAGGCTGTGTTCCGCTTATTCACGGCTCGCAGGGCTGCGCAACTTACATTCGCCGCTACCTGATTTCTCACTACAAAGAGCCCATCGACATTGCCTCGTCGAATTTTACCGAAGATGCTACCATTTTTGGTGGCGACGAAAACTTCAAAATGGCTGTCCTTAATATTATCAATCAATATAAACCGGAAATTATTGGCATCGCTTCAACTTGTTTGAGCGAAACCATCGGCGACGATGTTAGCCTTTTCGTTCACCATTTTTTGGATAAGCACCCTGATGTAAAGACCGATTTTGTAATGGCTTCAACTCCCAGTTACCAGGGAACGCACATCGACGGATTTCATGAAGCGGTTTCCAGTGTGGTAAAACGTTACGCCCAAAAAGGTCTGTCACAAGATCATGTAAATCTCTTCCCCGGTTTTGTTTCAACCGAAGATTTACGCTTGCTGAAAGAAATTATGGCCGACTTTTCGTTAGAGCACATTATGATGCCCGATTATTCTGAAAGCCTCGACAACCCGGTTTGGGATACTTATCACCGAATTCCCGAAGGAGGAACGGCAAAAGAGGATGTAGTTAAAAGTGGTTCTGCCAAAGCCAGTATCGAGTTCGGTACTATCCTGAACAAAGGAAAATTATCAGGCCGGGTAAAAAGCAACAAGTTGTCGCGCACCGGGGCACAGTTCCTGAAAAACGAAATGGATGTGCCGTTGGTAAATATGCCCATGCCAATCGGTATCACTCAAACCGATGCCTTTTTCGAGGAGCTGAAAACTCTTTCGGGCAACGATATTCCTGAAAAATATACCAAACAACGTGGTCGCCTGATAGATGCTTATGTTGATGCACATAAATACACCTTTGGCAAAAGGGCAGTGGTTTATGGCGAAGAAGATTTTGTAGTTGCCATGGCAGCTTTCCTCGATGAAATTGGAATTGAACTGGCACTTGTTGCCACAGGCGGCGAAAGCGGCATGTTGGAGGCAGAAATCAAAAAATATTGTCCTGAAAATAAAGATAAAGTTGTGGTTCGCGAAGGATACGATTTTGAAAGTATCCGCGAATGGAGCCTTGAAAATAAACCTGACATTTTGATCGGGCACAGCAAAGGTTACTACATCGCCCGCGAACTGAATATCCCGATTGTTCGTGTGGGATTCCCGGTTCACGACCGAGTGGGCGGACAACGCATAAAACATCTTGGTTATTCAGGTACGCAGGAACTATTCGATAAAGTAGTGAATGCACTAATTGAACAGAAACAAAGTAATTCGCCGGTAGGCTATAAATATATGTAATAACAACGCGAGAACTCGCAGCTAAAAACAGAAGGTTATGATCGATATTAAAACACATCCCTGTTTCAATAAGCATGCAAAAGGCAAATATGCCCGCGTGCATCTCCCGGTGGCACCGCAATGTAATATTCATTGTAATTATTGCAAGCGCGATTACGATTGCGTAAACGAAAGCCGCCCTGGTGTTACCAGCGAAGTACTATCGCCTGAGCAGGCCCTGGCCTACACCATCAGGTTAAAAGAAAAAATGCCGCATTTGTCGGTTGTGGGTATTGCCGGCCCCGGCGATCCGTTCGCCAATCCAATTCAAACGATGACAACACTTCGTTTGATTCGTAAAGAATTTCCTGAAATGATCCTTTGTCTTTCGTCAAACGGGCTGAATGTATTGCCGTATGTGGATGAATTGAAGGAACTGGAAGTTAGCCACGTTACCATTACGCTGAACGGTACCGAGACAAAAACATTATCGCAACTTTATAAATGGGTGCGTTTCGAAAAGCGAGGATATTTTGGTGAGCAAGCAGCTGAAATTTTGCTGAAAAACCAGATGGAAGCAATCCGTGCATTAAAACGTGCAGGCATTACCGTAAAAATAAACTCGATTGTAGTGCCGGGAATCAATGATAATGTGATCGTTGATATCGCCAAAAAAATGAAAGAGATGGAAGTGGATATTATGAATACCATTCCGCTCTACCCGGTAGAAGGAACTCCTTTCGAGGATTTTGAAGAGCCTTCGCCAAAACGAATGAAAGAATTACAAAACGGTATAAAAGAATATTTGCCACCGATGACACACTGTGCACGTTGTCGTGCCGATGCTGTTGGATTGCTGGGACAAGATGATGCAGAGGCAAAACAAATTTTGTCGGAAGTTTCGAACCTGTCGGTGAATGTTGACCAAACAAAACCATACGTAGCTGTTGCCAGTCACGAAGGATTGTTGGTAAACCAGCACCTTGGAGAGGCAACACAACTGTACATCTTCAGAGAAACGCCAAATGGTTACCGTTTGGTTGAGCAACGTGCAACACCAAAACCGGGAGCCGGAAATAGTCGTTGGGCAGTACTAGCCGATGTGATCGATGATTGCAGGGCCTTGCTGGTTGGCGGAATCGGACCGTCGCCATCGTCGATTATTGGCCGTGCCGGAATCAAAATCGTTGAAATGACCGGTTTGATCGATGAGGGATTGGATGCCGTTTATAAAGGCAAAGAACTCCGGACATTGAAAAAAGCCGATGTTTTTAAATGCGGTTCAGAATGTTCGGGAAAAGGAACTGGTTGCGGTTAGCCTTTTGTCTAATAATCTGAAACTCTAAAAGTCTCAAGAATGAGAATAGCAATAACAACAAGTAACGGAGAAAAAGTAGATCAGCACTTTGGAAAAGCTACCCGCTTTGATGTGTACGACGTGGAAGGCGATGAAATGAAACTCGTGGAAACACGCGAAGTTGATTCGTATTGCAGCGGAGAAGGTCAACCGGTTGCCGATCATAAATTTTCATCCGATCGATTTTCAACTGTAAAAGAAAAACTCGAGGATTGCGAAAAGTTGTACACCGTGCAAATTGGTGAAAAACCCAAAGAGCAACTCGATATAATTGGAATTGCTGTACAAAACTGCACCTGCTCGGTAGATAAAATCCCGGGGTGCAGCGGAAAATGTAAATAATAAATCAAAAAAGTATAAATCTTCGCAGGTTGCTTCTTTTCTCCCCTTCAGGGGAGATCCCGATTTATCGGGAGAGGGGTGACTTCCGACTAATGAAATTGAATCATGAAAAAACCAGAATTTCACATTTTAGTATGCAACTCGTACCGGGTTGCCGGCGATGCACAAGGTTATTGTAACAAAAACGGTTCATCCGATTTAATTCAATATATAATGGAAGAATGTAACGACCGCGGCATGGACGTCGCGGTCTCTTCCACCGCTTGTTTAAACGTTTGCTCTCAGGGGCCGGTAATGGTTATTCACCCGAATAACTATTGGTACGGCGGAATTAATGAAGAGAAAATCGACGAAATTTTAGATGCACTGGAAGAGGGGGAGGCCGTTGAGGATTATCTCATAAGCGAGTAAGTTAAGCTGCTAGCTCAATTGATTTTCCCCTCTAACCAGAACTAATCAAACTTCAACTTGTACCGTATTCCCGGCTTATGCCGGGGGTACTTTTATCGGATTGAAAACCAATAACAATTATATATTATGAAGGATGAGAAGTTCCCATATTTGATCGACACTACGCTGCGTGACGGAGAACAAGCGCCAGGTGTAGTATTTTCATTGAAAGAGAAACTCGAAATTGCTCAAAAGCTTGATGAGATTGGCGTGCCTGAATTAGAGATCGGCACACCGGCCATGGGCGAAAAAGAGCAGAGTGATATTCATTGTTTGATCAACCAGGGATTTTCCTTCGCTTCAACCTGCTGGTGCAGGGCAACTTTCAACGACTTGGAAGCTGCCCTGGCTACAGGAGCAAAAAGGGTTAACCTTTCGTTTCCGGTTTCCGATATACAACTTGAAACACTTGGGAAGTCGCGCGACTGGGTGCGAAAAAACCTTCCCGGGATCATGAATTTTGCCACAAACCATTTCGAATTTGTGGCCGTTGGTGCGCAGGATGCTTCGCGTGCCGATTACGATTTCCTTAAAGAATACATCTATCTAACTACTTTATACGGTGCTAAACGTGTGCGCATTGCCGACACGGTAGGAATTTTAAATCCACTTTCTACACAGAACCTGTTTTCCCGTTTAAGCAGTGATTTTGATGATGTAGATTTTGAATTTCACGGGCACAACGATTTGGGAATGGCAACAGCCAACCATGTTGTGGCTTTGCAGAGTGGCGCACAAAGTGTAAGTCTTACTGTAAACGGGCTGGGTGAACGTGCCGGAAACGCTTGTTTGGAAGAAGTGGCTTTTGCCTTGAAATACTCATGCGGCTACGACCTTACTTTCGAAGGTGAGAAAATGGTTCAGCTTTCGAAATTGGTGGAAAAGGCTTCTGAACGAAAACTGGCATTGTCGAAACCTGTGTCGGGAGACTTGGTTTTCTCGCACGAATCAGGAATTCATTGCCGAAGCCTAAAAGAAAATCCACTTTCATATCAGCCATTTAATCCAAACGAAATTGGCCGACAAATGGAGCTGGTAATAGGAAAACACTCGGGAATGGGGGCAGTGGACGAGATGTTACAAAAACGAAATATATTTCTGCCTAAAAACGAACTGGCCATTCTTGTAGCTAAAATAAAAAAGCTGTCGACCGAGTTAAAGCGCGACCTGCATTTCAACGAGGTGAAAAACCTTATTTCTTCTAACATTTAACTCGTAGCAATGAAATTTATGGGAATTCTCATATTGCTGCTTTTTGCAGGACTTGTGGCTACGGCCGGAAAAACCGTTCAGGAAAAACCGTTCAAGCCAACCATTACTCCTTATATAAAGGTACAGTTTTGGAATGTCGTAAGTCAGGGAGTGACTACCGATGACGCAGAAGCTGCCGATCGTTTTGCCTCATATTTCAGACGCGGACGTTTGGGAGTGAAAGGAAATGTTTTACCCGAGTTATCGTACGACGTAATGTTAGCTTTCGACAACCTGGCCAAAGATGGTTTTTCATCCACAAAAGGAGTGGTGAATGCCGGGGCAGTTGCACTTTGGAGTGCTTATTTCACCTACGATCTTTTGCCTGAAAGTGATTGGCTGAATTTAACAGGTGGTTATTTTCTGCCTCACCTTAGCCGCGAATCAACCACTTCGCCATGGACGACCAGCTCGCTCGACAAAACGGAGAACTCGTGTTACTTGCGCCAACTGGTTACCGGAAAAGCAAATGGAATAAGTCCGGGAATAAATTTGGGTGGTTTGGGCGAGTTGGGAAAACAAACGCTTATATATAATGTATCTATAATAAACCGTCAGGATGCGGTGAGTATTATGGAAACAAACTGGTCGCCGGTACTGCTGGGGCATTTTATGCTCAACTTCGGCGATAAGGAATTCTCGAAATACAAATATTGTTTCTCGAACAACCTGCTGAAAAAACAAACCAGTGCAACTTTCGGAGTGGGATTCTCTACTCAGGGAAAAACGGACATTTTTAAAAGTACGCAAACAGTAAGTGCCGATGCAACCATTTATCTCGGCCATTTAAAAATCGATGGAGAGTACAATCATTTAATTCGGAAAAATAACCTCGAGTATAACGCCAACTGTTTTATGCTTCGGGCAGGCTACAACATATTTCTGAAAAAGGATTGGGTACTTGAACCCACTGCTATGTTCGAAAAGTTCTCCGGCGACGAGAATTTTGAAGACGTTTCTTTCTTCGATGGAACCGATACAAAACTTGATTTTGGAGTAAATCTCATATCTGCTAAAAAGAAAGTGAAAGTGAATCTTCACTATGTGTATCATGATGGCGAAGGAACAAAGAACCGCTACATTAAAAACACCACACACCCGGGTAATTATGTTTCGCTTGGATTACAATTAATAGTATAAATCTTTTAAAAATTGAGGCCTTATGGAACAGACATGGAAAAAATATTTCGACGATGCCAATGGTTATTCAAAAGCAGCAATAGGTTCGTCTAGTAAAAAAAAGTTTGGAAGCCAGGTTGTTTATAATTTGATAAGTATGGCTATCGAAAATTATCTAACAGCCTTGTGTGTAAGTAGTGGCGAAATGCCCGAGCACGAAGGGATTTCTTACATGCTCCGTCAGGTGGGTAAGAATATCGAAATACCAGAGCCGTTTCATCAGGAAGCCCGGTTTATGAATCGTTTTATGAATTACTGTTCGTTGGAAGTGCAGGAACCGTTAGATCCAACACACGAAGAATTAGCTCGTATGCTCGGTTTCATGGGAGATTTGAAAAGTTTTTGCGAAGGATTATTATTAAAAGGACAAACGGTTTAGCAAATCGATATCAGAATTCGACTTTCGGTTCATGAAATGCTGTCAGGAATCTTTCGGCGTTTCAGGTTGTTTTTGCGTAATAATTACTTACTTTTCCATGGGAGGAGAAGATTAGAATTTCGGCATTGGCTTAAATTATTAATTATGAAGAAACTAATATTTTACTTTATAGTTTTCGTAATGACTTTTGCCTGCACCAACAAAAACAAATCGCAGCAAACAGAGCTATTGGTTTTTAGTGGGGCAGGATTAACAAATGTGGTAACCGAGCTGGCCGAAATCTACGAAGCAGAAAATGACATTGACATTAAACTGAATTTTGCTTCGTCTGGTACGCTAGCACGACAAATTGAACAGGGGGCACAACCTTCAGTCTACATTTCTGCTAATGAAAAATGGGTGGATTACCTTATTGATCTGGATTTGGTTGTTCCAGAATCAAAAGAAAAAGTTGTTGGAACGTCAATGGCTGTAATCGTTCCTTCCGATAGCGAAACAGATACCATCACATTTTTGGATCAATTTCCTGAACAATTTAAGGGAAGGTTGTCAATTGGAGATCCGAAACACGTACCGGCAGGCGACTATGCATGGAAAGCAATCGAGAGTGGTGGTTATGCCGATGCTTTATCCGATCGGATCTTACCGGCAAAAGATGTGCGCTCGGCATTAATGGTGGTAGAATTGGGTGAAGTGGAAATGGGAATTGTATATAAAACCGACGCCATGAAATCGCAAAAAGTTAAGATCGTTTCCATTGTCCCTGATGATCTGCATCCGCCAATTGGTTTCTATGCATCCATTTTAAAGAACAAAAACAACGAACAAACCAAGCTTTTTTATAATTTTCTGACCTCAAAAGAAGCAAAGGACATCTGGATAAAACACGGATTTAAGATTGAGTGAGCTTTTTAAATATACAGCAAGCGAGTGGTCGGCAATACAATTATCGTTAAGTGTTGCGCTAATTTGTGCTGTAATAACCTTGCCGCTGGCTATAGCCGTTGGCTGGTTTCTGGCCCGCAAAAAGTTTTTCGGCAAGTCGGTGGTCGAGGGAATCATTCATTTACCGCTGGTTTTACCTCCCATTACAACCGGTTATTTATTATTACTGGTTTTCGGAAACCGCGGAGTTTTCGGAAAATTCTTTTACGAAACATTCGGAATTCAAATTGCCTTTTCGTTTTATGCGGCTGTAATCGCTGCCATTTTTGTGTCCTTTCCATTGGTTACGCGTTCCATTCGTTTATCCATTGAACTGGTCGATCAGAAATTGGAAGAGGCTGCACGCACTTTGGGAGCTTCCAATCTCCGGGTGTTTTTTACCATCACTCTTCCGCTGGCACTGCCCGGTGTAATCAGTGGATTCATTCTTTCGTTTGCAAGAAGTCTGGGCGAATTTGGTGCAACCATTTCGTTTGCCGGAAACATCGAAGGCAAGACACAGACACTCCCGCTGGCCATTTTCTCTGAAATGCAGGTTCCGGGACAAGAAGCTTCAACCATGCGTCTGGTTGTGGTATCTGTTATATTATCACTGTTGGCAATGATCGCTGCCGAGTTTCTAAACAAACGTGTAATTAAAAGTAAAACGGCATGACCACGGCATTGAGTTTTCATATAAAACTGCAGCGAAAGGATTTTACACTCGATGTAAAAGCTGATATCCCCAATGGAATTACGGGTATTTTCGGACCGTCGGGTCATGGAAAAACCAGTTTGCTGAATTCCATCGCCGGAATTGTTACGCCCGATTCAGGTTATATTCATTTGAATGGAGACACACTTCTCGATTCGAATAAAAAGGTAAATGTTAAGATCAGGCAGCGAAGGGTAGGTTACGTTTTTCAGGACGAGCGACTTTTTCCGCACTATACTATTAAGAAGAACCTGTTGTATGGCGAAAAGAATCCCGATCAGGATCTTTTCGATGAGGTGGTCGATACGTTGCAGATCGCACATTTATTAAATAAGAAACCCGAACAGTGTTCCGGCGGCGAAAAACAGCGTGCCGCAATTGGGCGTGCCATTATAAGTGGTTCGAAAATATTATTGATGGACGAGCCGTTTTCGGCACTCGATGTAAACCTGCGCAGGGAAATAATTCCGTATTTAAACCGGGTGCATCAGAAATTCTCGCTCCCTATATTAATAGTAAGCCACGATCTTCCCGACCTTTTAAGTCTTACCGATAATTTGTTGCTGCTGAAAAATGGACAGTTACTGGGGCACGGAAAGTTTACCGATCTGTTGGATCAACCGGAGAATTTGGAGTTGATGCACGAGTCGGGCTGGTACAATGTTATGCACCTGTCGGTATTTGCACACCTCGAATCGAAGAATATGGTTCTGCTGAAAAGCAATAAAAGCAACCTGCAGATTCAGGCCTTAACACAAACTATAGGAAAAGACGTGGAGGTAAACCAGGCCCTCAAAGTCCTGATCAAACCCGAGAGCATAGCTTTATCAAAAGAGCCTGTCCAAAATATCTCGCTACGCAACCAGGTAGGAGGTATCATGAAAGAAGTATTTTTAAAAGACGGCCTGGCCTTTTGTATAGTCGATGTAGGCGAAAACATCATCGTAGAAGTCACTGAAGCTTCACAGAAAAGTATGTGCCTTGAGAAAGGTCAGCGTGTCTATTGTCTTTTTAAATCGGCCTCTCTAAAAATTTATTAATTCACTCTATTCAGATTCTCAGTTACTTGCGATTTTAGCCCCAAAATAGTTGCAATTAATTTCCCTAAAGTACTTGCATTATTAAAAACCTTGATTACTTTTGCAGCCGCTTTGAGAGAAGCGATGTTCATAGAAACGGTTGGGTACAGAACGGCAAAGGCAGGGCCGGTAGTTGGGAAGG
>NZ_JAAAGB010000017.1 GCF_010586825.1 Draconibacterium mangrovi
AAGCCCGTCAGCGCCGATGGTACTGCGTAAAGTGGGAGAGTAGGTCGCTGCCAATTTTATCCAAAGCCCGTGTTCATCTGAGCACGGGCTTTTTTATTGCAAAAAATTGCGGTTATCAGCAATTATTATTAATTCTGTGCCGTTTAATAAATCGAATTGCAACTTGGCTGAATGAGTCTGAAAAATAACACTGCTGAATTACGCGAAAAAAGTTTTTACTATAGCCTACTGCTATTTGTTATAGTTCTGCCTTTTTCCGAAGCTTTTGTTAGTATTGCAGCAGCAATTCTATTTCTGCAATCACTATTATTTCAACCTGTAAGTGATTTAAAAAAGTCGTTAACCAGGCATAAATCCGTATTCTATATTCTGGCAATATTTGGAGTGTATCTGTTGGGGATGCTTCATACAAGAGACTTGGCATTGTCAATGTATGAATTGAAAAAGGTGGCATTTTGGATTATAATTCCACTCGGAATAGTACTCTCTCCACGGTTATCAGAAAAACGCTTCTATAAAGTATTGACAGTATTCTGCATGGCTGTTACTGTAGTAGCTGTAATCGCTGCTATACGCTTCATTTTTAAATCAGCATTCAATATCACCGATTTCAGAGATATTTCGCTCATTTCACATATCAGGTACTCCTATCAGGTGGCATTAGCCATATTCTGTTGCATTTTCCTTGCTATACGGAGTAGGAAGGAAAGCGGAGGATTTAAATACAGATCAGCAATTATAACCATGGCAGTTTGGCTGGTGTTCTTTCTTTTTCTATTAAAGTCAATAACCGGAATTATTGCTTTTTGGGGTACGGTATGTTTTTTGGGGCTTTATCATCTATTTGCAGTAAAACGGAAAATCAACTATTTCCTTGTTATTATACTTGCAATTTTGGTTGCGTTGCCGTTTATCTATACAAAATCCATTTGGAATGATTTTTATAACGTCAAAAAGCTGGATCCGCAAACCGTAGATAAATATACAGCTTCAGGAAACCCGTATACTTTTAATTTTGATTCGCAGGAAAAAGAAAACGGGCATGGGGTGCAAAGTTATATTTGTGATGATGAGTTGCGAAAGGAATGGAATAAAAGAAGTGAGTGTAAGTATGACTCGCTTAATCGTCATGGCTTTAGTAATCGGTCCACTTTGGTTCGTTACCTTGCAAGCAGGGGATTAAGAAAAGATAGTGCCGGAGTGAGCCAATTAACTGAGGCCGATATTAAAAATATTGAACAGGGAATTGCTAATTACATTTATGCAGAAAAACGTTACTCATTATATCCGCGAATTTACGAGACCATTTGGGAATACGACAGGTACAAAGCAACCGGAAATCCTAATGATCAATCGCTATCTCAACGTATTGAGTTTGTAAAAGCATCACTCGAAATCATAAAAACGAATATTTGGTTTGGGATTGGGACAGGAAACTGGAAGACTGAATATGCGAAAGCATACGATGAGCTAAACTCGAAACTAAAGGAGGAAAATCAGCGGTCTTCGCATAATCAGTACTTAAATTACATAGTAAAGTTCGGGCTGATAGGTTTCGCGGTCATAATGAGTATGATCTTAATACCCGTTTTTAAAGAAAACCAGGAAAAAAACCTGTTGTTATGGTTATTGCTAGTTTTTATTGGAATTGCCAATTTAGGCGATGCCAATCTTGAAACGCATATGGGACTTTCATTCTTTTGTTTGTTTTATAGCCTATTTTTGTGGCATTCGCCGGAACGGATTAAAAACTTTACCTTTCAAGAAAAGCACAAATGAAAAAATATAAAATCGCTTTTATTGGCGCAGGAAATGTGGCAACACATCTCTCGACTGAATTGAAAAAATGCGGACACGAAATTGTTCAGGTATACAGTCGTACCGAGGAGGCGGCAAAACAGTTGGCTGATAGTTTACGTACGACCTTTACAACTTACACTGAAACGATCACAAAAGAAGCGGATATCTATTTTGTGGCATTAAAAGATTCGGCAGTGGATCAGGTATTGAGTCAGATTGAGTTTGGCGATAAATTACTGGTACATTGTTCGGGAAGTTTGCCAATTAATGTACTAAGCAAGTTCGCCAGAAACTATGGCGTTTTCTATCCTTTACAAACTTTTTCAAAAAACAGGAAAGTTGATTTTAAGCAGATTCCTATTTTTGTTGAAGCAAGTTTAGCAGAGAATTTAGATATTTTAGAAGAACTCGCCCATGAGGTTTCAGAATCAGTTACAATACTCAATTCTGAAAAGCGCAAGAGCTTACACATTGCCGCAGTGTTTGCCTGTAATTTTGCCAATCATTGTTATGCAATGGCTGCCAAATATCTGGAAAGTAAAGAATTACCATTTGAAATTTTGCGCTCATTAATAATGGAAACGGCCCAAAAAGTGCAGGAATTACATCCAAAAGAGGCACAAACCGGCCCGGCCATCCGTTTTGATGAAAACATTATAAACTCACACCTGAGTGAATTAAAAGAGATGTCCGAACTGCAGGAATTGTACAATTCAATTTCAAAGAGTATTTTTGAGCATCATCAGGAAAAACAATAAGAATGTCGTTTTTTAAAGAAGAACTTACCCGCGTAAAAGCTTTTGTATTCGATGTCGACGGCGTATTGTCGCAAGACGTTTCGCCACTTAACGAGGATGGTGATCCGATACGAACAGCTAACGTTAAAGATGGTTTTGCCATCAGAAGTGCCATAAAAGCCGGTTATCCGATTGCGATTATCACCGGAGGTTATATTGAACGCGTTCGCTTGCGCTACGAAAAATTGGGTGTGGAGCATTTTTATGATAAAGCACGCGATAAAGTAGCCTGTTTAAATGATTTCCTGGAAAAGGTGAACGTAGCTCCCGAAGATGTACTTTTTATGGGCGACGACCTGGTAGATTACCGGGTAATGCAGGCTGTAGGTTTGCCAACTTGCCCCAAAGATGCAGTTAGTGATATTAAAAATATATCGAAATACATTTCGGACAAAAACGGTGGCGAAGGTTGCGTGCGCGATGTGATTGAGCAGACATTAAAAGCGCAACACAAATGGTTTACCAGCGAAATGCTAAATTCAAGAGCATTCTGAAATGAACTGGATACCCAAATATAACTTCATTCTTGCATCAAAGTCACCGCGCAGGCAAGAGCTTTTAAAATCATTGGGAATTGATTTTCAGGTGAAAACCAAAGGCGTGGATGAAAATTACCCACCGGAACTTTCTCCCGATCAGATTCCCGGATACCTGGCAGAAAAAAAGGCAAAAGCATTTGCCACCGAATTGAACAATAAAGATTTGCTGATAACGGCCGATACAATTGTTGTTTTGAACGGGCAAGTGCTCGAAAAACCGGAAGATTATGATCATGCCTATAAAATGTTATCGGCATTAAGCGGTAAAAAACATGAGGTAATAACAGGGGTTTGTCTCAGTTCTACTAAAAAATCAGTGGTATTTTCGTCGTTAACCCAGGTGCAGTTTAAACAGCTAACAATTACTGAAATTGATTATTACATTACGAATTACAAACCCTTTGATAAGGCCGGTGCGTATGGCATTCAGGAGTGGATCGGTTCAATTGGAATTTCCCATATCGAAGGATCGTTTTACAATGTAATGGGGCTTCCGCTTCAAAAATTATACGAGGAAATTCAAAAATTTTAAATTACTATTTCAAAAGGTTTCATTATTTCTAATGTTTTAAAACAACCAACTAAAACAATTTTAGGGGTTAACCTATCACCTGATAATTCGTAAATTGAATAGAAACTTAATTAAATTCAATAATATGAATTACAGGATAACATTACTCATCTTAGTTTTTCTTTCCGGACTTTGCTTTACTTCTTGCGATACCAAAGACGAACCTGTTGAAGTAGGATTTTTAATCCATGCATTTGATAAAGAACGGTGGGAAAACGACCGGGACTATCTTGTAGAAGATGTTCAGGCACTTGGAGGAACCGTAAAAGTTATGAATGCCGAAAATGATGCCGATAGACAATTGGCTCAGGCAAAAGAACTGCTCGCCAACGGTGTTGACGTGCTAGTGGTAGTACCTGTAGATCAGTTTGCTGCCGCTGCTATTGTTGAAGCTGCACATGCGCAGAATGTAAAAGTTATTTCGTATGACCGTTTAATTAAAAATTGCAAACTGGATTATTATGTATCGACCGATAACGTAGAGATTGGTTCGTTGCAGGCCAGTTATTTAACCACCATAAAACCCAAAGGAAAATATGCTTTAATTGGGGGCGCAATGAGCGACAACAATAGCCAGTTGCTTTATCTTGGCCAGCGAAATGTACTTCAGCCTTTGGTTGATCGGGGCGATATTGAAATTGTTTATAACGAATTTACCAATGCATGGGAAGAAAGCGAAGGGTATGAACATGCCAAAAAATTATTAAAAGAACATCCGGATGTAGATGCAATTATTGCCGGAAACGACGAATTGGCAATGGGAGTGATAAGGGCGGTAAAAGAAGCAGGAAAGGAAGACCAGATATTGATAGCAGGAATGGATGCCGATTTACGAAATTTACGCGAAATTGTTGCCGGTCATCAAACCTGTACCGTTTATAAACCTTACGAAAAATTGGCCGCCACTACCGCCGATTTGGCAATAAAACTTGCACGTGATGAAAATGGGGAAAAAACATATCAGACAGTTAGTAACGGTGAAAAGTTGGTGCCTACGGTTTTCCATAACGGAATGATCGTTAATAAGGAGAACCTTCAGTTAACCGTTATATCAGAGGGATACCAAAGAGAGGAAGAGGTATACAATTAGTGTGAAGGAGGATTATTTGTTAAGGGGATTCTGTTAGCAGGATCCCTTTTTTGTTGTACTTTTTTATGAATGAATAATGTAAACCGTTAAAACCTTGATGATTTGCCAATTATTTATACTTTTGCACCGATTTATTTAGAACAGGTCTTAATAATTGAAGAAACATAAAGTAACACAGGTCAGGCATTTAACCGATTCAACATTTGTAATTCGGTTCGAACGAAATGGTATGGAGTTTCAAACCGGTCAATTTGTATTGCTCGGAACAAAAGGAGCGGTAGACCGGCGTGAATACTCCATTTACAGTGGAGAGAACGACGATTACCTGGAAGTTTTGGTACGCGAAGTGGACGGCGGTAAAGTATCGTCAAAATTGAAAAAGCTAAAAGCCGGCGATTTGGTTGATGTGGATGGACCGTTTGGTTTTTTTAAGTTCGATCCGCACAGTTTTCAGGTGCAGCAATTTTTGTTCATTGCCACCGGAACAGGCATCAGCCCGTTTCATGGTTTTGTAAAAACGCATCCGCAGCTGAATTACAAAATGATACACGGTGTGCGTAAAGTAGAAGAAGCTTACGATCATGACGATTTTAATAAAGAAAGGGTAACTTTGTGCACTTCAGGTGAAAAGGGAGGCGACTTCCACGGAAGGGTAACCGAATTTTTAAAGACCGGGACAATAGATGAAAATACAAACTGTTTTCTTTGTGGAAACAGTGAAATGATATACGAAGTGTTCGATGTTTTGTCGGAAAAAGGAATCCCGACTTCGAACATTTATACCGAAGTATACTTTTAAATATATAAACCTGTACATAGCAGGGTACAGAAATCACCCCTCTTTTAATTCTTCCGTCGGCTGACGGAGAGATGGCAGAGGAACGAAGACAGAAGGGTGAAAAAGAAGCAAAATAGATAGACAGGATGAAATATCACGTAGTAACCTTAGGGTGTCAGATGAATATGTCGGATAGCGAGCGGGTGATCTCGGTACTTGAAGAAGCCGGATACCAGTGGACCGACAACGAGGAGGAGGCAGGAGTGATTGGTATTTTGGCGTGCTCGGTACGTCAGAAAGCCATCGATAAAGTGTATTCACGCATTCATAAGTGGAATAAGTGGAAAAACAATAAAAACCTGGTTACTTTTATTTCGGGTTGTATTTTGCCCGACGATCATGAAAAGTTCCTGAAACTTTTTGATATTACTTTCCAGATGAAAGACCTGCCCGAGCTGCCCAAAATGATCAGCAGTTACGGTATTACAACACCTACACATTTGAATGTGGGCATCGATCCGCATAACGAGAATATCGAAGATTTCTGGAACGTGCAACCACATTACCAGTCGAATTTCGAGGCGTTTATTCCAATCCAGAACGGTTGCGATAAATTCTGTACATATTGTGCTGTGCCTTATACACGTGGACGTGAGGTGTCGCGCCCATCAAAAGATATTATTGCCGAAGTGGCGTTGTTGGTGGCGCAGGGTTATAAATCAATTACCTTGCTGGGACAGAACGTAAACTCCTACGGACTGGATAAAAAAGGAGAGGAGCTGACTTTCCCGCAATTGTTACGAGAGATTGGAGAATTGGGGAAACGCATGAAAAAAGAATTCTGGCTGTATTTTACTTCGCCACATCCGCGCGATATGACTGATGAAGTAATTGAGGTGATTGCCGAATATCCTGTTTTGGGAAAACAGATTCACCTGCCCATGCAAAGTGGCGACGATAAAGTGTTGATGCGCATGAACCGCAAACACAACATGGAAAAATACCGTCATATTGTGGAGAGCATCCGTCGCCTTATTCCGCAAGCAACTTTGTTTACCGATGTGATCGTTGGATTTACAGGCGAAACAGAGGAGCAGTTTGATAATACACGCAGGGCTTTCGATGAGTTTAAATTCAACATGTCGTACACGGCGATCTATTCACCTCGTCCGGGGGCAACCAGTCACCGTTGGGTGGATGATGTACCGCTGGAAGAGAAAAAACGACGTCTGCATCAACTTACAGAAGATCTAAGGAAACACAACTTGCCATACAATGAAAGTTTGGTGGGGCAAACGGTACGTGTACTGGTTCGTGGTGAAGACCGCAAAGAAGGTTTTCTTACATCGTATACCGAGGGCAAATTAACCATTCGTTTTGCCTGTACCGATAAATCGATGATCGGGCAATTTGCCGATGTTAAGATTACCTCAGCATCCGATTTCTCGCTGGAAGGCGAGTTGGTGGAAGTGGCCGCCAGTTGTTAGAAAAAGACTTTAGAAAATATATTATAAAGATTCCATCTTTTTGAGAGATGGAATCTTTTTTTTTTGATAGATCAAGTAACGTGATTCGCGCGGTAGCGGCTTTGGAATGGGCATTTTGCACAGAAAATATGAATCTGAACCGTCAGGATTGACATTTTGCACTCAAAATATGAATCTGAATCGTTTTGGAGTCTGTAAAATATCTTTTAATGAAGTTTCAATAATGATCCGGGACTTCCGTCTGCTGCTTTGTTCTCCAGGCTTTATTACATCGCTGCATTTTTCATTTCCAGAAACCAAAGTATCGATGCCACTCCAGAAGGAAGAACTCCTCCCTGATGATCGAGCCCATCAAGAGGAACTTTTTGAACCAGGTTGGTGGATGCACCGGCTTCAATAAATTCTTCATACTTCTCTTCGCTCACAATTGGCGGCACATAAGTATCGGCTGTCCCGTAAAATAAGGTGGTCGGTACAGAGGGTACAAAAGCCGGAACACTGTTATCATGCAACATCTCAATAACAGGCGCATACTTTGCTTCTGTATTCCATCCGGCAAGGTATTCAGGTGTAAATAAGTCGGAAACGGTAGTAGTTAGCTCAGCGTTTAAATCTGCTCCTGAAGTCTGACCGTCAAACATCGTTTCAATTTTATCGGCATACGGTGCCTGAAAAACGGTATTTACAGGTGTTTCGCCCCCAAGTTTCAGGTAGCTGTTAAAAATATACGCCAAAAAATAGGGTTGCGGATAATCTTCCAACCCAACAACATATTCGTTAAGTGTTGCCAGGTTGTATGGCCCCGCACTGCAGGCACTTGCTTTTAAATTGTAGGAAAAACCGGCATCGGCCTCAATGGCCTGCTGAACCTGCATGGTTGCCCAGCCTCCTTGCGAATATCCCGCCAGGTACAAGTCGTCGTTTAGCGAAATACCATCTTTGTCGTCGATAAATTCGCGCACTGCTTCCAGCATGTCGGTAACAGTTTGTACAGTCGACTCTCGGTGCAGGTACGGGTGAAACATATCGTCAGAATCGCCAAAACCGAGGTAATCGGGCAACGAAATAATAAAACCAGTGGATCCCATCATTTTCAGCATTTTGAAAAGCTGGTTTTCTGAATCAACGCTGGGTGCATTACTGTGTTCCGTGTTGGTCCCGTTTTGGTAACTTAAAACCGGGTAATCACCATCAACATCGGGGATGGCAACTACACCCGATGCCAAAACCGGACTATCGTTAAACGTAGTTTTGTAAGTGATTTTATAAACGTCAACTCCGGAATATATGAGGTCGCTTATCGCAGATAATTCTTCGTATTCCACACTTGCAGCGGCAATCGTTAAATCAATTACAGTTTTCGAGATCCGAAATTGCAATTCTGCATCAACAAGATAATCATTGGCCGGAGTTACCGGTTCAACATCGTCCATGTGGTCGCACGATATAAAAGCGGCCACAATCAACGAGAAGTAAAATAGAAATAGTTTTTTGTTCATGGAAATGTGTTTTCTGAATTAATTTAACCAAAAATAGGGTAATTTTTACACCTGTGAAACTTTGTTTTAGCGATTTATGAATTTCCGGTGTTGACAACAATACTTTTTCGACCGGAAGTGATCCGGATGTTTTTTTTATTTTCGCCATACAGAAACAATCCATTTGGGTTCCAAACAAAAAAATGATGAAGAAAATTATACTTTTTGTTGTTGTAAGCATGTTTGCAAGTGTCGTTATGGCTCAGCCGATAAAAGTAATGTTGGTTACCGGAGGACATAGTTTCGATACGCTCCAGTTTTTTCAACTGTTCGATCGGATGCCGGAAATAGAGTATACACATTTTGCCCAACCCGATGCCAACAAAGCAATTGCAAATGGTGTTGCCGACGATTTTGATGTAGTTGTTTTTTACGATATGTGGAACAAAATAACCCGGGATGAGAAAGCTGCTTATATACGACTGACTAAAGAGGGAAAACCATTTTTATTTCTACATCATTCGCTCGTTTCGTATCAAAACTGGCCGGCGTTCGAGGAAATTGTAGGAGGTCGTTATGTCGAGCAAAACAAAAAAATTCCGGAAGAGGAATGGTCGGAATACGAACATGATATGTGGGTGTATTGCTCGATTGAAAATTATACGCCTGTTACTGCCGGATTTCGCGAATTACGTTTTTTCGACGAGGTATACGATAATATTCGAATCTCTGACAATGTAAAACCATTGTTGAGAACGCGTCATCCTAAAAGCGCTGAATATGTTGCGTGGGAGAACCGGTATAACGCATCAGCGATTGTTTATATACAGCCTGGCCACGATAAACGTACATACGAAACCGACGAGTACCGAAAGCTTCTTTTTCAAGCCATACAATACCTGAATACTTTCAATAAATAAGGTAATTACAAAAAAAATACATTAAAAGTATACTATCATTTTGCCCGATCTGTTTTTAGAAATTTTCGGTTGGGACTTGTTGTTATTTTGAAGCAGTAAAAATCAGCTTCATATTTTTAGTATTTGAGCTGAGGCTTAGGTTTTCAGAACTTTTTTATATTATATTTGTTTCAAACTGTTAAAAATACAATAAGCAATATAATATAATCAATGAAAAAACAATTTCTATCACTACTTCTATTGGGATTAATTGCAGTGGCTTGCCAAAAGCCTGGTACTAATACTACCTCCCAAAATAATTCAGCTATTAACACAAAAGTTGAGGCTTTACTGTCGAAAATGACGCTGATTGAAAAGATCGGTCAGTTAAACCAATATTCTTCGCGTTGGGAATTAACAGGGCCCGCACCGGAAGGCGTTGATTCAATGTCGCTTTACAACATGGTTAAAGAAGGAAAAGTTGGCTCAATGTTGAATGTTACCGGAGCAAATGCCACCCGAAAAATTCAAGCCTGGGCAGTTGACAGCAGCCGTTTGGGAATTCCGCTAATACTGGCTTACGATGTAATTCATGGTTACGAAACTATGTTTCCGATACCATTGGCCGAGGCTGCCAGTTGGGAACCTGAACTGGCAAAAAAATCGTCGAGGGTTGCTGCAACTGAAGCATCTGCAGTTGGTTTACACTGGACTTTTGCGCCTATGGTCGACATTGCCCGCGATGCCCGCTGGGGACGTTTTATGGAGGGATCTGGCGAAGATCCGTATCTGGGAGCTAAAATGGCTTATGCTCGCGTAAAAGGTTTTCAGGGCGACGACCTGTCGGATGAAACAACCATTGCTGCGTGCGCCAAACATTTTGCTGCTTATGGATTTATTGAGTCGGGACGTGATTACAATACAGTACAAATTGGCGATCCAACTTTGCACAATATTGTTTTCCCTCCATTTAAAGCTTGTGTTGATGCAGGTGTGGCAACGTTTATGAATGCGTTTAACACCGTTAATGAAACACCGGCAACAGCCAGCTCTTACCTGCAACGCGATATTTTGAAAGGTGAGTGGGGGTTTGAAGGATTTGTGGTTTCTGACTGGAATTCGATTGGTGAAATGGTGCCGCACGGAGTAGCTGTCGATAAAAAGGAAGCTGCCTATAAAGCTATTACCGCCGGTTCGGATATGGACATGGAAGGTAATGCTTACATAAATAACCTGGAAGAACTGGTAAACGAAGGAAAAGTTGATGAAGCTTTGATTGACGATGCCGTACGCCGCATATTAACTATCAAATTCAAACTGGGATTGTTCGATGATCCTTATAAATATTGCAATCCTGAGCGTGAAAAAGTATTGCGTTGCGACGAACACCTTGCAGCAGCCAAAGAAGCCGCAAATAGAAGTATTGTTTTGCTGAAAAACGAAAACGATCTTCTTCCGTTGAAAAAGGATGGACTAAAAATTGCCGTTATTGGCGAACTGGCCGGAAGCAAAGATGTGCCACTTGGAAGCTGGAGAGCTAAAGCAATTACAAATTCAGCAGTGTCGTTGCTGGAGGGAATAAAAAATGTAGCCGGAAGTTCCAGCATTCGCTTTGCCCAGGGGCCTGCTTACACAGAAGGTTTACGCTGGTTTACTACCGAACTAAACATTAACACTACCGACCGCAGTGGAATGTCGGAAGCACGTTCATTGGCCTCAAAATCTGATGTGGTAGTTATTGCATTAGGTGAAGATTGCTGGCAGTCGGGCGAAGGCCGCAGCCAAACCGATATTTCGATGAAAGGTTTTCAGCAGGAGTTGTTGGAAGAGGTTTACAAAGTAAATAAAAATGTTGTGGTTGTACTGATGAATGGACGTCCGATAGAAATTAACTGGATGGCCGAACATGTTCCTGCAATTGTAGAATGCTGGCACCTGGGATCGGAAGCTGGCAACGGAATAGCCGAAGTATTGTTTGGCGATTACAACCCTGCCGGTAAATTACCGGTGTCGTTTCCACGAGCTGTTGGGCAGCAGCCATTATATTACAATCATTTTCATACCGGCCGTGCGACAAATGGCGAGGGAAATGTATTCTGGTCGCACTATACCGACCAGAGTAAAGAACCGCTTTATCCATTTGGCTACGGGTTAAGTTACACTACTTTTGATTATTCAAATCTGAAACTGTCGGCACATGAATTAACCGAAGGCGGAAAAATTGTAGTTGAAGCGACAATAACCAATACCGGAAATGTTAGCGGAGAAGAGATCGTTCAACTGTATATTCGCGACCTGGTTGGAAGTATTTCGCGCCCGGTGAAAGAACTGAAAGGTTTTGAGAAAATAAAGTTAGAGCCAAAAGAGTCGAAAGTGGTATCGTTTGAGATAACTACAAAAGATCTTGAATTTTATGGAGCCTCGAAAGAGTGGAAAGCCGAACCGGGAGATTTTAATCTGTGGGTTGGTCCAAACTCTGCTGAAGGAATGGCTGCTTCATTCACACTGAAAAAGATGAATTAATCACACTTTTAGTGCTGGTAAAAAACAGGCGGTTTCAGAATAAAACTGAAATCGCCTGTTTTTTGTTTGTGCACAGTGTGAAAGCTGGTGATTTAATATTGAATATAACATCTTTTAACATTTAGATAAAAAGAGAGGCGATGTACCCGATATAAATTTCATTAACTTAGCGAGCGATAAAACCACTTTAACTTGCGTATTATGAAATCTTTAGGCAGGTTAATCCACAAATCCAGTATGACATTTTTACCAACCCACTATCCGGTGCATTTCTATGGGCTACCCGATGGGAAGGTCTATCTGTGTTTTGCCCGCTTTTATAAAGCAGGTTTTAATCATACTGATCTGGAATTTGTTTTTGCCCGCCACAACGATTTTGTATACAATTACAATGAGGAGGCTATAATTCCTATGGCCGAGTTTAGAGCGCCGGTGTATAACGAAATGGTAGATAATCCCGATCCCGATATTACTATTTTAGAAGTAAGACGCGATATTCGGTCATACACCGAAGCGGTGCAATACATCGATAGCCTTAACCTGACAGATTTAGTTCTCAATTCAGGAATTGAAAACACGGAGCGATTAGCAGAAGAAATACAAATTGGAGCTTAACGCCAATATTTCTATTTGGTTTCAGTCTTCTATTTTGTTTTATCTGCATCATACTTCATTCCCTTTTCTCACAAACAGTTAAACTTGGTGCTTAAATCTTTTTCAGCAAAATTTCGTATGCTATTACGATTTACTTTTAGCCTGTTTGATATTCAGGTGAAAAAAGTTTACAACTAATCAATGTTCGGTCGACATGCAAATAATAGTACTACGCAAAATTCTGAGTTTTTATCTGAACTACGTGGAATAGTGTTGCAAAATTTGTTGGAAAATGATTTTGGTGTAAATGTTTTAGCCAAGGAAGTAAGATTAAGCAGATCGCAGTTGCACCGGCGATTGAAATGTATTACCGGCAAATCCCCAAGTTGTTTTATTCGCGAAATACGTTTGCTTCATGCAAGCGAGTTGCTAAAAGAGAATAATAATACGGTTTCAGAAATCGCTTACAAAGTTGGTTTTGGCAGTCCCAGTTATTTTAATAAGTGCTTTCACGATTATTTTGGCCATTCGCCAGGTGTGCATAAACACTTTTCTGCCTCCCAAAATAATCTGACTAACCATCCCGAATTTCCTGGAAAAGTGAAACGTTGTTCCGGTTTATACCATAAAACCGTTCGTTATTTTGGTTTCATTATTATTGCCCTAATCCTCGTAATTCTTATGCTATATCTTGTGTTTTGGTTATAAATAAAAGCCCTGGAATTCTGTGTCGTACACCGAAAACACCTTTTTATTCTCGATAAGGAATGAAAAGAAATGATCGAAATTGCAACTTCTCAAAATTATTCTAAAACAACTATAACTGTACTAATACGACATAGTTTAAATCGGCGCTCATATTTTAAAGGATTTGGAAACATGTGTAATGAATGCAACATAGTTTTAAGACTTTACTTTTCATTTCGGCGTAACTTGTATACCAAAAGTTTCTGATTAAGAAAGGAGGAAAATGTTCAGAAGTCTGTTTATTAATGTTAATTAAAGACCAGAAAGCCATGAAAAAATTATTATTTATTATGCTGGCAATTTGTATTTGTTTGCTGGCAGTGGGTCAAAATGATAACCCAAGAGTTTCAATCGATGAAGTCGAGATTTCACCTCCTGCTTTTACCGGAATTAAAAACTATGTTGATTTTTCAAATATCGATGCCAATTATTTACAACGGTATCTCTCTGAAAATATTCAATATCCGGAAAAGGCAGAACGTTGTAGTCGGGAAGGAACAGAAGTGATTAAGTTCAACGTAAATGTTCAGGGTAAAGTAACCGATATCGACATTGTAAATGGTGTGTGCCCGGAAATTGACGATGAACTTATTCGTGTACTTGAATCGACAAATGGAATGTGGAAACCAGGAATTAAAGATGGTATCCCTGTTGCGATGGAACAAGAAGTTTCTATTGTATTTTCATTGTCAGAGAATGCTGAAGAAACGAACGAAAAATTTCTTAAAGTAGCTACCAGCTGTTTCACACAGGGAACAGAATGTTTTTTTGAAAAAGGAAAATCGAAAAAGGCAGAACGACTTTTTACCAAAGGAATCACTTACATGCCTTACGATGAGAGTCTGTTGTTAATGCGGGGACTCTGCCGTTATGAAAGAGGAAACCTAGCAGGAGCACGGGAAGACTGGAATCGTTTATTCGAACTCGGAGATATTGATATGAATACCAAATTTCTTGCACAGGCAAAAGGTTTAGAAGCATACGAAGCTCTTATGGCCTTGCTGGAAGAAAGGTAGGCTATTAGTAACGAATCTTCGATGTAAGAAAACTGTAAGCCCGGAATCTGATTCCGGGCCTTTTTTATAAATACAATGAAATGAACAAGACAGATAATCAGAAGGTTAAAAATGCTGAGAGCTCACTAGGTGATTTGCCTAAATTTAGTGGTTTGGGATATATTTATTTGTGTAAATAAAAAAGAATTATTTTCTTTGTTGGTGATAGGTCGTTCCGACCTATTGTGTGTTTGGGGGTTAACATTAATAAGGGCAGTTGTTGAACTGCCCTTTCTTTTTTAGTCAAATCCAAAACACGTTTTTCTCAATATCCTACTCTTAAAATATAAATTTAAATCGGGGGAAAAGTTGACTTATTCCGGATGTCAAAAATACCGATCGGGTTTTAGGCAGTTTGCTGAAATAGTCTTAAATGACAGGCGGTTTCAAGGTTTTTTGTATTTGAATACGTAAATTTGGAAGAACAACGATCGACCTGATCAGTTGTGGGGAGGATAAAATTGGTTAGGGCTTTTTCACTTACCCTTTTCAATTCAACTCAAGTTTTTTTAATAAGGCACAATTCTTTTACATCTTACGAGGACGTAAGAAATATAAAAAGGCAACTGTTGAGTTGCCTTTTGTTTTTTATGTAATCATTTGATTGCTATTTGCCGGTTTAATAGCAAAACGGTGGGTGAGGTGATCGCCCTTCCGAATTAAGGTTTTATAAAAACGTGGGGGAAGGCCCGCGGCAGCAAAATAAATAAAATGGTAATCTGCCGGATTTTACGATCGAGCCATTTTATGGGAACAGTTTCATTTTATACCTCCGACTGATTATTTACAGGAGCGTAATTGCCAATGAACGAGAGGGAGCGTTGTCCATTTTGAGTTCTATATCGAGAAAAATGTCCCAATATGAAACCGTGAATATAAAGTTTGGCACGGCTAAGTGGCAGTAAATGAGAGGATAATGATTTTCGGAACACCGATTGCTATTAATAAGACAAATTAGGAAAATAAAAATATAGGGTTTGTATAACAGGGTAGAACGACTTCTAATTTGATTGGTTCTGTATAAAGGGGTTTGTAAATTATCAATCATCACTAAAAAGCGTCCTTAAGTTCTACCCTTTCTTTTTGCTTCTTTTTTAATGTTATGTTAATAATAATTTAAAGAGGCTGTAAAAACAAAAGATAATTAAAGGCTGGCCACCATGAAAAAAACCGTTCATCAACATGAACGGTTTTGTATTTACAAACCACTTCAAAAAGTGTACTGAAAAAGTAGAACCATCCTAAAAATGGATCACCACAGTATTTTAATATTTTTCGATTATTGCGTCTGGCAGTAAAAGTAAAACAATAAGAGAAAAAGTAACAACGGCAACACCCGATTCCGTCTATTTTACGTCGGTAATCAGTTTTTATGAAGTTGTTGCTCAGTAATCAGTACTTTTCAAATGTGAAGATGGATTCCATATCCGTTTTTAATTCATTTTCAGGGGTCCTTTTCAAATAAATATTTTGCCCCAGCATATCATACGAAAGGTTGTTGCCGATAATTTCTATTTGTTTACAATACTCAAGGCTAAAGGTGTAAAGCCGGTTATGAAACGGCGAAAAATCGTAATTTCTGGTTACGCTATTTCCCTCAAAAGACAGTCCCTCAGCAGAAAGTGCATAAAGTAAAGGATAATCAAAAGGATTGAACTGATTATGCTGAATGCTTATATTTCGGTGATAACCTGGAGTATTATCATTTAAAGCAGGAATGACTGGATTGATGGAAATAACTGCTTCATTGTACCGGTAAGTACTTGAATTACATAAGGAGGTAAATATATTCCCCGATATGGATACATCGCTTACACCGCCTGTTTTAAGCGAAGTATTTGCATTGCCAGCAACTAGTATGGCGCTTCCGCTGGATTCGAACGTATTGTTTTCAATTAATACTTTTCCGGGAGTAGCCAGTACAATGCCACTGGCTCTGCTACTTTTAAAATTGCTGTTCCTTATTGTCAGGTCCGGTGTCCAGCTCAGGTTTTCAATACAAGCTCCGGCTTGCAGGTTTGTTGGTATCGGTTGATCCAGAAGTAACGAAAAGTGCATGTCATCGATGGGTGTTATCGTTTTAACCGTGTTCGTAATGTCAGCTCCAACAAAATTTACCTGATCTCCCGGACGAGCCCAGTTCTGAATTTCACTTTGTTTATCCAGGTAGCTGCATTTTACTTCGTTTCCCGATATAACTTCGTCAACACGAACGCTGATGCCATAAACATGAACAGGCTCATTAACAAGGCCCTCAAAGGTGCAATTGTTAACCCAAACCTTGCCCTGACAATTTACTACCCGTAATCCGTCAAAGCCTCCTCCAAAGTAACGTATTTTAGAACGGTTAGGGACTGCCTGGTACCGGTCGAACTCCAGATTTTTGGTGTATTGCGCCAGAATACCCGAACCGGCAGCATGATACAATCTTGTATTTTCAATAGCAATGTTTTTCGATTCTGAAATAAAAATACCTGCGTGTGTTGGCGTGGCATGTTGCATTATCAGGAAATTCCCAATTTGGGGCTTACGTTTAAAGTTAAAATGCAGGCGCACAATCCCGGGCATTGTAGCCTCGGCAGTATAAGCCTCCCAGTCTTCGCCCAAACAAGGGTTGTCACCGGTATGAGGAACAATGAATCTGCCGTTTCGGTCGAACTCCAAGGTTTTTTTCCATTCGTTGGTCCGGCTATTTCCCACATCAAAATAGATCTTTCCTTCCTCTAAATGGTAGGGTGTTTCTTTGGGATTCAGGGCTATGTCAATATAAAGGTCGGTCGCCCGTAAAACTTCAGCCTGGGCAATAAAAGGTTGTTCCCAGTCAATCGTAACATTTTTAAGGGTAATGTTTTCACAATTGTCGAAGGTAAAGGGCTGCATTTCCTGGTGAAAGATCAGGTGGCTGCCGCGCCCGTCGATTACCAGGTTTTTAATATTCTCAAAATGAAATGCACAAACTTTCAGACCTGCATTTAAGGTGTTTGCCTGGTAATAAACTTTGGTTTTGCAATCATCGGGATAAAAATGGTAAGTGCCGGTGGAAAATACCAGCACTTTTGGTTGATCGGTTTTCAGATCTTCCAGCGCTTTATAAAAGTGTTTAATGGCATTGTTCTTCCGGGTTTTGTATAAACCGTAATCTTTCAGAAAAATGTATGTGGTGTCGTTTGGAATTTCGGAAGCCGAAGCTTGCATAGTGAAAGAAAACAGCCACGAAAACAGTATTATTAGAAATCCGGGTCTCATAGTAATTGCTATTTTTTTGCAAGATACTATTTTGTGGTTTTTCCTTCATACATCGACTGGAAAACTTCATCAACCGGTTCCCAAAGTTCTATTTTGTTGTTTTCAGGATCGAGGATGTGGACAAACTTTCCATACTCATATGTTTCAATTTCATCACAAATTGTTACCCCTGCTTCTTGCAAATCAGCCACCAATTTTTCAATATTTTCAACCCTGTAGTTGATCATAAATTCTTTCTCTGAAGGCTGAAAATAGTTGGTATCATCTTTAAACGGACTCCAAACCGAGTAGGCTTTTTCATCCGGCGAATCCGATTTCCGGAATTCAAAAACCGAACCGTATTCGTTTGTTACCAGACCCAGGTTTTCACTATACCAATTTTTCATCTTTTCCGGATCTTTTGTTTTGAAAAAGATTCCGCCGATGCCTGTTACTTTTTTCATAAATTTTCTTTTATCAATAAAAAGATAACGCTATTAAATGGTTCAAGCGAAATTAAATTTTCCGAAGCAGAAGTAATCGAAAATCCATTACCTCGTTGCCGGGAATAAAGCTTGCCTGCATGGTTAATAATCCCTTTCCTTTTTCAAGGTAGATGTTTCCGACTTTTTTCCTCTTAAATTGTTTTACATATCCCTCTGCTCGGGGATATATATCCATATTATCCAATAACGGGGAGTTAAATGCTTCGTCGATTTTGAATTCGAGAACTGCTTCGTTAAAGCTTAGTTTTATAGTTGAGCCGATTTGTTCTTCAGGGCAGGTATAAAATAATTCAACTTCATAATTTCCTGAATTTAAGACTTCTGCATTAAAAGTTATTTTGTCTTCAGTGCTTGTCCAGTTAAGCAGGTATGAACTGTTTGGCCACCTGTTTGACCTTTTTATATTACCGGAAGCAATTGCATCACGTGCCGGAAGTTGGGTTTGAAATACACTTGGATGACCTATCGGAAAGGGACGATCTGCATTTATATCCAATTCGCTTGCTACGTTTTTTTGCCAGTTTGTTTTTGCCATAAGTAGTTGCTGATATTCATTTGGATATTTTTCAGATACATCAAAATATTGTTCCGGATCATTTTCCATATCAAAAAGTTTATTTTCATGATCGAGCCTGAATTTCTGAGATCTTAAACTTAATTTGCCACCCCAATAATTATAAATTATCCTATCCTTCCATTCTGTGGCATCGTCCATTAGCAAAGGTTTTAAGCTTATACCGTCAAGCGGGTTTTTTATTTGCATATTAATTCCGGCCAGTTCTGCCAGTGTGGGGAGCAAATCTATTCCGCTGGCAATTTCACTAATTTCTTTTCCGGGGCTAAAATTTCCTTTCCATTTCATAATAAGTGGAGAACGTACTCCACCTTCATCAGTAGATCCTTTTTTACCTTTCATGTTATCATTCCAGCGAACACTATTTGGGCCGTTATCAGAAAGATATAGAATGATAGTCTTCTCCGTCAGTTCCAGTTCTTCAAGTTTTTGCGTTATGCGACCGACATTCCAATCGATGTTCTCGCACATAGCCAAAGCAGCTTTTGTAAACAGGGTGTCTTCCTTCTCCTTATTCCGGTTAAACATTTCAAGGTTTTTGTTTTTATATTTTTCCCAGAATTGATCGGGTACCTGCATTGGCGAATGAGGTGTATTAAATGGCAAATACAACAAAAATGGTTGATCCTTATTTTCCTCTATAAAATTCAGGCCTTTTTGTGTGAAGTCATCGATGATAAAACCATTACCTGTTACAATTTCGCCATTGTGTTCTAACATTGGGCTGAAATAGTTTCCCCAATGACCGGAACAGAAGCCATAAAAGTCGTCAAATCCCCTGGAGTTTGGGTGGTAGGGGGCCTGCATGCCATTGTGCCATTTCCCATAAGCAGCGGTAGTATATCCGGCATTTTTAAATACTTCGGTCAAAGTAGTTTCATCAAGATCCATTCTTTCTCCACCGGCTCCGGTTGACCAAACACCACTGCGCACATGATACCGTCCTGTTAACAATTCGGCCCGGGTAGGCGAGCAAACTGCACAAACGTAAAAACGGTCGAAAGTAACACCGGTTTCAGCCAGTTTATCAATGTTTGGAGTTTTTATGTTTGTATTTCCGTTACAGCTTAAGTCTCCCCAACCTTGATCGTCAGTTAATATTATTATGATGTTGGGTTTTGTTTCGTATGGTTTGTGTGAACAGGATAATATGAATAGAAAAAGAAGAAGTAGCAGGTTTTTCATTATTGTTGGTTTAGTTTAAGGCTAAAATAACTAATATTTAGCACTAAACCGACATGCCATGAGTCTGAAGGATTATCGTTTGTTGCTGCAACTATAGCAGCGTTTTTATTTCAGCTAAGTTTGATCGTTTTATCCAGTTCGGGTGCTCTTCCATTTCTTCCGTTTTTTCGTGAATCCAGGTAATATGAAAAGGAATAT
Organism: Draconibacterium mangrovi; assembly: GCF_010586825.1. Taxonomy (GTDB): domain Bacteria; phylum Bacteroidota; class Bacteroidia; order Bacteroidales; family Prolixibacteraceae; genus Draconibacterium; species Draconibacterium mangrovi. The sequence continues at coordinate 20,047 of NZ_JAAAGB010000017.1, forward strand.
GAATACCAAAACCTCCCAACTGCAGCACCGGTTCAATGTCTGATTTGTAGGAATTTCCTATCATCAGAAAATCTTTCGGCTCAATTTCAAGGTGCCGGATCAGCTTTTGGTAATCGGCCGGTTTTTTGTTGCTCATTACTTCCACATGATGAAAATATTTTTCGAGTTTCGATTTTTGCAATTTTCGTTCCTGATCGAGCAAATCGCCTTTTGTGGCAACAATTAATTTATAGCCTTTTTGCTGCAGATATTCCAGTGTTTCAATAACGCCGTCGAGCAGTTCTACCGGCTGATTGATTTGTGTTTTACCCAATTCAATAACTTGCTCCAAAGTTTGCTGCGGAACTTTGTTGCCAGTGATTTTCAGCGCGGTTTCTATCATCGAAAGTACAAAACCTTTGGTGCCGTAACCATATTCATCAAGGTTTTGCATTTCGGTGGCAAAAAGTACTTCCATAGTTTCGTCCGAAGTACTGAACTCTGATAACAAGGCACAAAACTTTTCCTCGGTTTCGCGGAAGAATGTTTCGTTTACCCAAAGGGTATCGTCGGCATCAAATCCTATTACTTTGAAGTTGGTTTTCATGATGATGTTTCTCGCAGATTTCGCTGAAAACGCAAATTTGCTTTTATCTATAAGCTTGGTTTATAACGCTAAATTCACCACGGTAATTCCGGCGCCGCCAAAGTCAACATGCTCATCTTTATAGCTTCGAACCATGGGTTCAGAACGCAAATAGTCGCGGATACTTTGTTTTAAAATCCCGTGTCCTTTACCATGTAGAATCCGAAGTTGACCTGCCTCAAACATAATCGCCTCGTCGATAAATTCGGTGATTTTGGAAATAGCTTCTTCCACGCGCTGGCCCCTTATATCAATTTCGGGTTTAAAACTCAGTCGGCGTTCCGAGAAACCTTCAGTAAGAACAGATGCCCGACCACTACGGTTCTTATCCAGCTTTTTCGCTTCGTTATTGCTGATGCGTTCCAGGTTTTTACTTGGCATTGTTGTCATTAACTGGCCAAAAGCAACCACCGCATTTTTCTCGTTTATTTCAATAAGGTCGCCAACGGTATCTTGTCCTTTTAAACGCACTTTATCGCCGGGGCGCATTTCTGCACTTTGCTCCAGTTTTTCTTTGCTTACCGGCTTTTTCGACTCATCGGGGCGGTGTTTATTCCGGTTGTCTTCCCTCTGGCGCAGTTGCTCCATTTTTTTCGCGATCTGCGAACCGTTGCCCGTTGTTTTACGGTCGATATCCTTTTTCAGATCGCCCAGTTTAGCACGTGCCTCTTTAGTTTTTTCCTTGTCGGCCTGTGCCTTTTTTATTTCCTGAATGGTATTTTCAATCCGTTTGTTAACACCTTTCAGCAAAGCATCGGCTTCTTCCTTGGCTTTTTTCAGAATCTCTTTTCGCTGCTTTTGTATCTCCAGCAATTCCGCCTCGTAGGTTTCCGCCGTGTCGTCGATAATCTTTTCCACCTTACGAATCTTCATTCGCTTGGTTTCCCAGTAGCGTTTGTCGCGGTTAATTTTGCGCAGGTTACGGTCGAAATCAATGTGGTCTTTTCCCACTTTTTCGGTGGCATGCTCCAAAATATCTTCGGGCAATCCGATTTTTCGTGCAATCTCAAAAGCAAACGAACTGCCCGGTTTGCCAATATCCAGCTTAAACAGCGGGTTCATGTTTTGCGAATCGTAAAGCATGGCACCGTTTATAATTCCTTCGGCCGACGATGCAAAGTGTTTGAGGTTGGTGTAGTGTGTGGTAATTACGCCAAAAGTTCCCAGTTCTGTTAGCTTCTCCAGAATCGATTCGGCAATGGCTCCACCCAGCATAGGTTCGGTTCCGGTACCAAATTCGTCAATCAGGATCAAGGTTTTTTCGTTACAGTTGCGCACAAAATGTTTCATGTTCATCAGGTGCGAACTGTAAGTACTCAGGTCGTTTTCCATCGATTGCTCATCGCCGATATCGATAAAAAGTTGTTCGAATACGCCTGTTTTACTGGCTTCGTTAACCGGAATTAGCAAGCCACATTGCAACATGTATTGCAGTAGCCCGGTAGTTTTCAGGCAAACCGATTTCCCACCGGCGTTGGGTCCCGAAATCAACAGGATATGTTTTTCGTCGGTGAGTTTTATATCGAGTGGAACAATTTTGCGGCTCTCCTTTTTTAATGTTTTTAAAAGCAGCGGATGAATGGCGTTGTACCATTCGATTATCGACTCCTCTTTAAATTCGGGGCGGATGGCATCAAATTCAACCGCCAGCAAAGCTTTTGCCCGGATAAAATCCATTTCGCCAAGGAAATCGTACGAATAAGACAGTTCTTCCAGGTAAGGACGGATATCATTGGCAAAATTGGTGAGTATTTTAATGATCTCGCGGCGTTCGGCGTATTCCAGTTCGCGGATCTCGTTGTTCATTTCCACGATTTCGTTGGGCTCAACATACGATGTTTTTCCGGTGGCCGATTCATCGTAAACAATACCTTTTAGCTTGCGTTTGTTGGCCGCTGCAACAGGTATTACGGCACGTCCGTCGCGGATTGAAACCGACGCATCTTCATCTACCCAGCCATCTTTTTGTGCTTGTTTTAAAATGGCATGCAAACGTTTCGACATGCTCGACTGCATGTTCATAATACTGCGTCGTGTTTGTGCCAGTTCGGGCGATGCGTTGTCGCGGATCTTGCCAAATTTATTGATGATCACATCTATACGGTCGTAGATGTACGGAAACACCTGCACCCGCGATGTTTTTTGCTTTAGGATAGGGAAGGCTTCTTCTTCCTGTTTCGAAAAGAAGTTTACGATGGCACGTACCGATTCGAGCGACCGTTTCAGGTCAAACAATTCTTCCGGTTCGAGGAAACGGCCTTCCAACCGGATTTTTTTCAAAGCCTCGCGCAGATCGTAAAAATGCGTGGCCGGGAAACTATCGAATTCGCGAATGATTCTGCAAAACTCATTTACCTCATTCAGTTGTTGCAAAATGGTGTCGTACGATGTTTGAAAATGCATCTCCTGCACCCACTCGTCTCCCATGGTGCTGATGCACTTGTTGGTGAGCATCTCGCGAATGCGGTCGAAACCAATTTTTGCCTCGAAATTATTTGGATAAATGTTTTGCATAGCCTTTTCTTAATCAGCTGCAAAAATACAGTTCAAAGTTCAAAGTACAAAGTAACGGGTTCATTGTTTAGCGTTTCCAATGGCTCTGGTAGCGGGAGTGTGTGATATTGGTTCCTAATTTTCTGATTTTTGGAGTGACCGCTAACTTCATTACTTAAAAGTTGGAGCAATTAGCTTCGATACCGGACTTCAGAAGATCATTCTCTGACATCTGAGGTACTACTTATAACTTCCGAAGTATTTATTATTACTTCGGAACTGATTAATTTGAGAAAAAAGCTTCAAGTTAGATCTTCCTTGCTTCAAATTCCGGGAAAATAAGTACATCGTAAAACTTCTTAAGTACAACGATTCAGAAAATATGTACTTCGTTTGAGTTCTGATCCTCAACGTTTAAGAAAATAGGAATTAGCTATATGTTTATAGCCCAAAAGGCTAATTACTAAGCCTCTATGTAAAGGTATAAAGACTAATAAACAAGGATAAAAAGGTAATAATAGAGCATAAAAGCATAATAAAAATGAAATATAACATAGGAGGGTATGTAAAAAACATATAGAAGAAGGTAAAATACAGATAAACAGAAGTAAAAAATAATTCAAGCTGATGTTTTTGTTGATATCATAAAGCTTTTAGGAAAAACGATGAATTTATAAGCTTTAGTTATGAAGCACTTAAAACAACATGTTTAATTTGTTTGCGGTTGTAGGTGTACGAAATGTGAATTAATCCATCAGTTGTTTGAATAATACAAGGATAACTGAATTCTCCTTCCGGTTCATTTTCCAGATGCATGATTGTTTTCCACGATTTCCCATCGGTGGAATAATAAAGATCGAGTTTGTTTCTTCCGGCTTCCCACGAATCGCCACCTGGCAGAGGATTGTTAACCAGCAATTTTCCCCCCGATTGCAGTGTAATAGCATCAATTCCCGAATTGGGATGCGGAATGGTTGTCGGCAGAACTACTGACCATGTTTTTCCTTCATCGTGCGACCAGCTTTCCATTACAAAATTTTGGTTGCTGCGCAAAAGTGCCTGTATACTTTGATCGGGGTAAACGAGCAAGGTTGGTTGAATAACTTTTACCGAATCGGGCGAAGGAATGTCAATTTTTGTCCAGGTTTGGCCGCCATTTGTCGATCGCTCAATGTGCGCTTTCCAAAGCTCATGGCTTTCTTCGGTGCTCGATGGACTAAGAATTACACCGGAAAACAGTTGAATCGGTTTATTCCGGATCGGGCCAAGAATTCCGTCGGGCAGTTTTTCGGGTGCCGACCAGGTTTTTCCTTCGTCAGACGAATGAATTACCATTCCCCACCAATCGTTTGGGCTGGGACCAACTTTGTAGAAAAGATCAATTTGATTGTTTGCACTTCTGAACAAAACCGGATTCCAGGTTGGGAACGAGGTTGTATCAATTTTGCCGTCGGCTACTTTTTTCGGTTTTTGCCATTGTCCGTTTTCAAAAGCTGCTGTGTAAATACTAACCTCGGGATGCCGCTCGTGCGGCCCTCCAAAAAACGATACCAAAAGTCCAGTTTTTGTTTCAATTATCGATGAAGCGTGACATTGCGCATATTGCAAAGTGTCGGAAATGTAGCTTTCGGAAACAAGTGTGAAGTTTATGCTTTTCTTTTGGTGGCAACCAGTAATTATTAGAAAAAGAAAACTAAACGACAGGATTAATTTTTTCATAAATCAAATGTCGTAATTTTCTTTTTATTGAAAAAAAGGATTTGATACCGTATTAAAACCAAAAAGAAATCATGCTTAATCCCGGTCACCGTTTCGCGAAGTTCAATTATCGTTGCTAATATACATTCCAACGCCAATACTTACTGAATTGAACAATGTTGACACACCCGCCTCTTTGAATACGGTTCGATACACCCGTAAATTGGTAAACATTGCTTTATTGTTGTTTAACTTATACTCACATCCAGCTTGTACCGAAATTCCAAAGAAATTGGATGCCAGAGGTGTTTCTTCCGATTCATATGTTGTGTCACTAATGTCCTTTACCGTTCTCTTGACAACTTTTTGGCTCGACGAAAATACATAGTTCATGCATGGTGCCAGGGTTAAAGTTGGTTTAATTTTGTTTTGAGAGAAGGTGTATTTCAATCCTATTGAGGGCTGAAATGCCCAAAAATCCAAATAGATGTCATAATAATCGGTTTGATAGCTGGCAACATCTGTATAGGATCCGTGGTTGTTTAATTTGCTGAAGTCGGCTTCAACTTCAAACGATAGTTTTTCATTCCAGTAAGGAAAGGAAAGACTAAATAGCATTCCGGCCGAGGGAAAATAGGTTTTGTCAAATTGATAGTTAGAGAAAATTCCTTTGTCGAAATGAAGTTCACCAACTCCACCCATAACTACGGGAGCAACCCGAATTCTTGTCTTAGGTGCATTTTTTTTGTAAAAAACACATAGCGTATCGGAGCAAACACAATCGTGGTATTTATTGGTAATATCGATTAACGATTTATGATTCAGGCTAACTTTATTGATTTCTTCTTCAATTTCATTACAATCAGAAAATATTGCTTTTAATATTCCAATATGTCTAAAAGAGCTTTTTTCATTGTTGTTATTTCCTTTTTTCGATAGTTCATAAATTCTGCCATCTTGTTCAATCAGATACATGTAATTATTTACATCGCGATAGAAATAGAGGTTTACAATACCGCTTACAAGAAATTCAACAAAAACTGTTTTATTGGTATTATTCGGTAAATTCAATTCTTTTGATACATAAAACTTATCATCAATAAACCTGTACGATTGAATTTCGGTAGCATCCAGTTTTTTTACTTCCTGCTCCTGGTTTTCTTTGAATTCGCAGATTCGTGAATTTCGAACTTCTCCCCGGTAGTCGATCAGGCCATAAACAGTGTCGTTGTCCCAAGTAATGTAATAGCCTGGCCGGAAAGTAGATTGTGCCATAAGTGTTTGGCAGCTAATAATTGATATAAAAAAGAAAAGAATGAAAAGTTTGTTTTTGGGAAATTTAGTTGTCATTTTGATGTGCTTGTTAATTAATTTTATTTGGCATTCTAATTTATAAATTATCAAATTATAATTAGCATAAAACAATCTATGTTGTTAAGCAGCTGATGTAAAAATAGGGAACCGTTCTCCTTAATTGAGTACGATTCCCTAAATCTGTTGGCAATGATCTGCCTTAAATTAATTTTGAAAGTTATCCTTTCGGTACTTTCTCGTCCGGGAAACGTTTTCCGTACTCCACCCAGAATAATTTTACCTCGCTCTTCATTTCTTTTGAAAGCGAGAGAATACCGATAAGGTTAGGAATGGTCATTAAGGCTATAGTAATTCCCGATAATGTCCAGATGATTGTAGTGTCGGTAAACGAAGCCAAAAAGAATCCGATTACATAAACCACACGGTACCAAACTTCGGCTTTAACGCCAAATAAATAGGTAACTGCGCGGCCGCCGTAATACGACCAACTGATGGCGGTTGAGAAAGCAAACATCAACAGGCCGATTGAAACAATGTATTTCCCGTAGTCACCAAACCAACTCTTGGTAAAGGCAATGGTGGTAAGTGGCGCACTGTGCATTAACGATTTTCCTTCCAGTGCCAAATCTTTTGGATTGGGGCTGTCGGGACTTCTGTCGATCTTTCCTCCGGTAACTTTAATTTCACCCGAATAAGGCTGATTATCCACAAAAACGCGAATGTCTTCGGCTACCGAGCGGGCGTGCAAAATTGTTGGCTGGTCGATAATTTCTCCGTTCTGAACCTCAAGAACATTGTTGAACATGGCCAAATCTGCTTTTCCAACCAGGTAGTTGTGTAACTGATGGACATCGCTTTCTATGGCTTCCGAATAGTTTCCGTCGAGTACAACAATATCGGTTTCCTGGAAAAGGTTCTGGTGTTTCTCCGTCCAAACACCTGATGATAACAATACCAGTCCGGTTAAAGAACAAATGATAATGGTATCAATAAATGGTTCCAACAATGCAACCAGGCCTTCAGAAACCGGCTCGTGTGCACGTGCTGCGGCGTGGGCAATTGGCGCCGATCCCTGACCTGCCTCATTCGAGAACAATCCACGGTTTACTCCACGGTTAAAAGCAAAAGCAATGCTGCCACCCAAAAAGCCGCCAACAGCTGCCGAGCCGTTAAAAACGTCTCCGAAAATGGCAACAATAGACGGTATAATATTATCGTAATTGTAAGTGATTACAGCCATCGCACCGATAAAATAAACGATGGCCATCAGCGGTACCAGTTTCGAGGTAACATTGGCAATACGTTTAATTCCGCCAACAATTACCAGCCCGAGCAATACGGCCAAAATACCACCACTTACCATGTGGTTGATACCAAAGGTTTCGAACAGCGAGTTGGAGATACTGTTAATTTGCGGCAGGTTTCCGGTACCAAACGATGAAAGGATGGTTGCAACAGCAAAAAGTCCTCCGAGCAAAGTCCCGGTTTTTAAAATTTTATTGTTTTTCAAGGGAATGTTCAGGCGTTTTTTCATGAAATACATGGGACCCCCGGCAATTGTTCCGTCGGCAGCTTTGTCGCGGTATTTGTGCGAAAGCGTAACTTCCACAAACTTGGTGGTCATACCCAGTGCTGCTGTTACCAGCATCCAGAAAAGTGCTGCCGGCCCACCCAGGTGAATGGCCAGCGCCACTCCGGCAATGTTACCGGTTCCCACTGTTCCCGACAAGGCTGTTGTTAAGGCCTGAAAGTGCGAAGTGTCGCCTACGTCGCCTTCTTTGTCGAATTTTCCTCTTACAATTCGCAACGAATGTTTAAGGTAACGGAATTGTGGAAATTTCAGGTAAATGGTAAAAAAGATACCCGTTCCGAGTAATAAAAATACAAACCATTGCGAGCCTCCAATATGGCCGTCGATGGTAGAAAGAATCTCATTGAGTTTGTTCATTATTTGCAGTTTTTTTATACGTTGAATTGTTAATTCAAAAAGGTAACTTTTGAAACCTGCATAGCCCAACACTTTTCTTCGGATTGAAGGTATTGTCGTATGCTCGTTTCAAAAATCGAGCTAAAAATAGTAATCCTGTTCAATTTGCTAAAAAATGAGGGTTTTTATTTTTAAAATGTTATTAAATCCTGAGAAAGGTCATCTTTTGTGGTGGCTTGTTTGGCGGAGTACGCGAAATCATGTTTTTAAGCCTGCTTTTCAAATTCTTTTAAACATTATCGAAACCGATTGGTTTTTGTCGTAATTTCGCGTAAACAACTTAAAAAGCAATTAATCATGTTACCAAAGTTTTTATTAGCCGACAATTCACAGGAGACTCCTGATACTATTTTTGTGGTTCACACCGAAACGCCACGTTTTATTGTAGAAGCAGATATCGATGATTTCTGGAACAACCAGGAAATTCATTGGATGGATGGTGAGCCGGGTGACGAAAAGTTGATTTCGGAGTTGGTTGAAGCAGCCGAAGAATTTTTGGAAAAAGAATTTGAAAACGAAGAACTTCTGGCAGAAGACGACGACGAGGAGTAGTTGTTAAAGCGCTGATTTCATTCAGCAAAAAATAAACGGAATAGCAATGGTAGCAGATCGTTTATATCGTTCGCGAAACAGAGTGCTGGGTGGTGTTTTGGCTGGTTTTGCCGAATACTTCTCAATAGATGTGGTTTTGGTTCGATTGATTTATGTGCTGCTATCGCTTTTCTCTGCCGGATTTCCCGGTTTGCTGGTTTATATTGTTTTTTGGATTCTAACGCCCGAAAAACCTGTCAATCCGTATAATTCGGAAACTACTTCGTAAGCTCTTCAAACGAAAGATCCATTAGCGGAAAATTTTCCCAGCCGATAAAATCAAAATGCCACCATTCAGAAGAAATCACTGAAAATCCAAAATGAGACATAACACCAATTAAAATGGTGCGGTTTTGTAGGGCTGCTTCCGGAAGATCGGTATAATCGGAATGGGCTTTTTCCGAGAAATCATCAAATGCTGTGGGCATTTCAAGTTCTTGCTTTGTAGATAAATTCACCAACGAAACATCAACAGCACATCCCCGGTTATGGCGGGAGCCGGTTTTCGGGCTGGCCACAAAATCAGGATCGGGATACACCTCATAAAATTTCAGCGTTGCGGCATACGGACGATAAGCATCGTAAATTTTTAAGCCAAGATTTAACGATGCCAGCGAATCCTGCACCAATTTTAAAGCCGCCGCCACCGGTTTGCGGGCATAGGCTTTTGACGATTTGTAAATTATTTCTTTTGTAAAATTATTGTTGGTGGCGTAACGAATGTCGAGAACCACATTATTTAGCTTCTTTTCCAGGTCAACCAGTTCCATTTCCGGATTTTCTGCAAGCTGAGTTTTGTATTCTTCCACTGAATTTACAATTGGCAGATTATGCGGATTCCGTTTCTCTGAAGTGCTTTTTGTTACACACGAAACCAGAAAGGCACTCAAGAAAAGGAGCGTAAATATTTTGGTTGTTTTCATCTGTTTAAATTTTTTTGATTTCTGAATGTTCAAAAAAATTGTAGTCATTCAGGAACTCACTTAAATTTTAATCATTCTTATTTGTGAATTTAGAATGAAGAAAATTCATGTTCGTTTCATCATTTATTCCTGTTCAACTCCTTTTAGTGACAATTGAATACGTTTGCGAGGAATGTCCAATTCTTTCACCCGCACTTTTATGTGTTGGTGCAATTTTACAATTTCGTTGGGATCAGAAATAAAACGATCGGCCATTTCCGAAATGTGTATCAGTCCCGACTCTTTAATACCCACATCAACAAAAGCTCCAAACTTGGTAATGTTGTTTACAATTCCGGGTAGTACCATGCCAACCTGCAAATCGGTGATGTTGAAAATACCATCGGCAAATTCAAAAACCTTGATTGGTTTTCGCGGATCGCGTCCCGGTTTCAGCAACTCGTTTTTTATGTCGGTTAGGGTAGGGAGACCTACTTCAGCAGTCACATAATTTTTAAAATCAATTTTCGAGATCAGCTCTTCATTTCTGATCAGGTCTTTCACTTCGCACTTCAAGTCCTTGGCAATTTTCGATACGATTTTGTACGATTCAGGGTGTACACCTGAATTATCCAACGGATTTTTGGCATCGGGAATTCGCAGGAATCCGGCTGCCTGTTCAAAAGCTTTTGGTCCCATTCGCGGTACTTTCTTTAGTGCGTCGCGCGATTCGAACATGCCGTTCTCTTTTCGGTAAGTGGTAATGTTTTCAGCCAACTGCGGACCAAGACCGGAAATGTAGGTTAGCAGGTGTTTGCTGGCGGTATTTAAATTTACGCCAACAGAATTTACACTCAATTCAACAACCGAATCGAGACTGCTTTTCAGATTTTTCTGATCAACATCGTGCTGGTATTGTCCAACGCCAATACTTTTCGGGTCGATTTTTACCAGCTCGGCCAGTGGATCCATCAACCGGCGGCCAATGGAAATGGCTCCACGAACGGTAACATCGTATTGTGGAAATTCCTGGCGGGCCACCGATGAGGCAGAATATACCGAAGCGCCATCTTCGCTTACCACGTATACACGCACTTCGCGGTTATAACGCAACTTTTTTATAAAAGCTTCTGTTTCGCGGCTGGCCGTTCCGTTTCCAATGGCAATTGCATCAATCTGGTAAATTTCTACCATCGAGGAAATTTTTTTGGCCGCCATCTTTTTTTCTTCCTGTGGTTTGTGCGGGTAAATATTTTCGTTGTGCAACAGGTTGCCCTGTTCATCCAAACATACTACTTTACAGCCGGTGCGGTAACCCGGATCGATTGCTAGTGTTCTTTTTTGGCCCAGCGGAGGTGCCAACAGCAACTGCTTCAGGTTTTCGGTAAAAACGTTTATGGCTTCGGTATCGGCTTTTTCTTTTGATAATTTGGCAAATTCCGTTTCAATCGATGGCTGGATGAGGCGTTTTAAACTGTCTTTTACGGCAAGCGCTACCTGTTCCGAGCTGTCGTTGTTTCCTTTTACAAAAAAACGCTCCAGGTTTTCCAATACCCGCTCTTCGTTTGGCGAAATAGATACACGCAAAAATCCTTCGTTTTCGCCGCGGCGCATGGCCAGCAAACGGTGCGATGGACATTTTTTTAGCGGTTCGCTCCAATCAAAATAGTCGCGGTATTTGGCGGCCTCTTCTTCTTTTCCTTTAATTATTTTTGAGGTTATATAGGCTCCCAGATCAAAACCTTTACGCACAATATTACGGGCACGTTCGTTTTCGCTAACCCACTCAGCAATTATATCGCGGGCACCCGAAAGAGCGTCTTCTACTGAAGGTACTTCGTCGTTTAAAAACTGGTTGGCCCTGAATTCAGGATCGCGTTCCAGTTGTTTTATTATGATTTTGGCCAGTGGTTCCAGTCCTTTTTCGCGGGCGATGGTAGCTTTTGTGCGGCGTTTCGGTTTGTAGGGCAGGTAAATGTCCTCCAGTTCAACCGAATCAAAACAATCTTCAATTCGCGATTTCAAATCCGAGGTTAGCTGCCCTTGTTCATCAATGGTTTTCAGAATGGTTTCCTTGCGTTTGGCAAGTTCTGCATACTTATCGTTTTGCTCTTTAATTTGAAGCACCTGCACTTCGTCGAGACTGCCGGTACGTTCTTTTCGGTAGCGCGAAATAAACGGAACGGTGGCGCCTTCATTCAGTAAATTTATGGTGTTTAAAACCTGGGTGGTGTTCAGCCCCAGATTGCGGGCAATAAGATCTATGGTTTTGTTTTGCATATTTTGTTTTCTTGAATCGCAAAGGTAGACAAGGAACTTTTCATTTCAAAAGAAGATGACAAAACAAAAAAACCACCCGGGGCTTTCCGGGTGGTTTGCAGTTAACTACGAAAATTTACGCTATTTCCGTAAAGTAAAAATATGGTCTTTAAAATCGTCGGTAACAACAACGCGGTATTCGCCGCTCGTTAAGTTCGATATGTCGTAGCATTTATGTATCGTTAATTTTTTACCCAGGTTATACCCATTCACGTGCTCGCCGTTTTTATAAATATTCAGGAAAACACCTTTTTGTGCTGTATTTAAAAATGAAATTTTCAGCTTGTCATCATCAAGTTTCATATACGGTTCGTACAAATGTTGTACGTTCTCGGTAGTAATTTTATTGTCAGCAACCGTTATTTTGTTGTTTAAACTTTGGTTGCCGTAATTAATACAAATGCAATAAGTGCCATCGCCTAATGTCGAAAAATCAAGATTTTCGTTGTAACTGGCTTGCTTTTTTGTGGTTTTGTGCAAGAAGACGATCGAGTTATTATCATTGGTAACCGTAATTTCGAAAGTTTTGGGAACGTTGGAGTTGAATGCCAGCAGGGCAGCTTCATTTCCATTTTGCGAAATCTCCATTTTCGGAAGATCGGTGGCGCTTGCATATTCTGCTGCTACAGCGAATAATACAAACATTGTTAAAAATAAGAACCTTGTTTTCATGTTGCGTTTTTTGGATTATTGATTGCAAAATAAATAAAGACCCGTAAGTCTTTAATGCAATTTACGACTATTGTATTTTAAAAACAATGGCTGATAGAATATTATTTAGGTGAAAACCAGATTGTTAGGTTATTGTGAACTTTGGTTTAGCTATGTTGCCAAAACAAATGTTTAAAAAGTAGGAGAGATGTCGAAATAAAAAAACCGCTCTGCACAGCTTATACAGAGCGGTTTCATGTTAAATTATTGGTTACTAATCTAGAAACTCAGGCCAATGGTAAAATTGGTACACGGAAGTTTCGATTTTTTTTCGGATCCAAGGTTATCCGAAAACTCCGCATCAACGAATTGTTGCAGATATACCCCCGGATAATCATCGCTTTCCAATTCTGAGCTGATGGTGTTAAACTCTACGCCAAGCATCAGTACTCCGTAACGAATGTTTAAACCGGTTGAAAATCCAAAATCAACTGTACCCAGAAAAAAGTCCTCGGCATCGTCAATCATATCCGAATAATAGATTACAGCTCCTGTTGCCCATGCACAATCCAGTTTTGTATAAACATCAAATTCCAGTTTATCCACCGGACTGTAAGTAAGAGACGGCCCAATTTTCGACCCGGCACGAAGAACACCGAGGCTACCGCCATTCACATCATCTTCATTTTCGAAATTATGGAAAACAGTATATAGGTAGTCTACATTAATCCCAAGCGCCATATCGTTGCGGTTTATAATGCGTTTAAGCATAAATATCGATCCCAACTCAAAATTGGCTCCAGCCTTTGATGTAATACCCAGGTCGTTCCAGTCCTGTTCTTCCATTCCGAATTGTTTCCATGAAGGACTCGAATAGCCGAAACGAAAATAGAATTGATTGTCGAGGTATTGTCCAAAACTTATGATGGATGCAAGAATAAGAAATACAGTGAAAGTTGCTTTTTTCATGTTGATGTAAATTTTAATATATGGTTAAACTTAAAAGCGTATTTGTTCTGAAATAATACTTTGCGTTTACAAGTTATGATAATCTGAGTAAATATGAAAATAGAAATTTTTGCAAGAGTTTTGTGGCTGTTTTTTAGAAATAAAAAATGCTTTTTCTTTTTGCTTCTATTTCCTTTCATCTTTTGTGTTGTTTTTGCTATTTTTGCACCTCATTTTCAAAAAGAAGTAAAAGCATGTTTGATAATTTAAGCGACAGGCTGGAGAAGTCCTTCAAACTACTGAAAGGGCAGGGGAAAATTACCGAGATCAATGTGGCGGAAACGCTAAAAGATATTCGTCGTGCGTTATTGGATGCCGACGTTAACTTTAAAATTGCCAAAAAATTTACCGACGACGTAAAAGTCAAAGCTTTGGGGCAGGATGTTTTGTCTGCCGTAAAACCGGGGCAGATGATGGTGAAGATCGTAAAAGACGAGCTGGCAGAATTGATGGGAGGTACTTTTGCCGATATCGAGCTGAAAAATAAACCGGCAGTAATTCTGATGTCGGGACTACAAGGTTCGGGTAAAACAACGTTCTCCGGGAAGCTGGCAAATATGCTGAAAAGCAAAAAAGGCCGTCATCCGCTGTTGGTGGCATGCGACGTTTATCGTCCGGCTGCAATCGATCAGTTGAAAGTTCTGGGCGATCAGATCAATGTTCCGGTTTACACCGAAGAAGGAAACATGGATCCGGTTAAAATTGCCAAAGCAGCAATTCAACATGCAAAAGCAAATGGCAACGACGTGGTGATTGTGGATACCGCCGGTCGTTTGGCAGTCGACGAGCAGATGATGAACGAAATTTCTGCGGTGAAGAAAGCAATCAATCCGGATGAAATTCTGTTTGTGGTTGACTCGATGACAGGTCAGGATGCGGTAAACACAGCAAAAGAATTTAACGACCGCCTCGATTTCGACGGTGTTGTTCTTACCAAACTCGATGGTGATACCCGCGGTGGTGCTGCGCTATCCATTCGCGCAGTAGTTGAAAAGCCAATCAAGTTTGTGGGTACCGGCGAAAAAGTTGATGCACTCGACGTTTTCCACCCCGATCGTATGGCCGACCGTATTTTGGGAATGGGTGATATTGTTTCGCTGGTTGAAAAAGCCCAGGAACAATTTGATGAAGAAGAAGCAAAACGCCTGCAGAAAAAGCTGCAAAAAAATACATTTGATTTCAACGATTTCCTGAAACAGATTAACCAGATTAAAAAGATGGGTAACCTGAAAGATGTGATGGGAATGATTCCGGGCATGGGAAAAGCGTTAAAAGGAATGGATATTGACGATGATGCATTTAAGCACATCGAAGCCATTATCTACTCAATGACACCTGCTGAGCGGGAAAATCCATCGTTGATTAACGGAGGCCGCAGAAAACGTATTGCCAGCGGTTCGGGGACGGATGTTCAGGAAGTAAACCGTTTGCTGAAACAGTTTGGCGAAACACGTAAAATGATGCGTATGGTGTCGCAGGGGAAAAATGTTCAGCGCATGATGAGTGGAATGCAGGGACAGGGACGAAAATTTTAGTCACTGGTGATTGGTCATTAGGAAGTAGCAAGAAGCCACTGACAAATAAAATACGTAAGTAAAGTTTTGTAATAATAACTTGGCGTCTTGGCGCCTTTGCGAGAGAACAACATGAATTTGATCGACGGAAATAAAGTTGCTGCTGAAATAAAGCAGGAAATAGCAGAAGAGGTTAAACAAATCATCGACAACGGAGGGAAACAACCTCATTTGGCAGCTATTTTGGTTGGTCATGATGGTGGTAGCGAAACCTATGTTGCTTACAAAATTAAAGATTGTGAGGCGGTAGGTTTTAAGTCTTCGCTGATTCGTTATGAAGACGATGTAACCGAAGAAGAATTGCTTGCCAAGGTTGAGGAATTGAACAATGACGACGATTTGGACGGTTTTATTGTTCAGTTGCCACTGCCAAAACATATTTCGGAGCAAAAAGTAATCGAAGCCATCGATCCGAAAAAAGATGTTGATGGATTTCACCCGATAAACGTTGGACGTATGGTCATTGGTTTACCATCGTTTGTGTCGGCAACGCCATACGGAATTGTTGAATTGCTGAAACGCTACAACATTGAAACCAGCGGTAAAAACTGTGTTGTTTTGGGCCGCAGTAATATTGTTGGTCGACCGATGAGTGTATTGATGTCGCAAAAGGCAATTAACGCCACTGTAACCGTTGCTCACAGCCGCACTGCCAACCTGAAAGAGGTTTGCGCCAATGCCGATATTTTAATCGTTGCCATGGGAGTTCCTAAGTTTGTAACCGCTGATATGGTTAAAGAAGGTGCTGTTGTTATCGACGTGGGAACTACACGCGTAAAATCAGATAAAACAAAATCGGGATGGAAACTGAAAGGCGATGTTTTGTATGATGAGGTAGCTCCAAAATGTTCATACATCACTCCGGTTCCGGGTGGAGTAGGACCGATGACACGTACCTCGTTGTTGTTAAATACCTTGCTGTCGGCAAAAAAAGCGATCTATAAATAAAACGATATACTTCTATTGAAAGGGGACATTGATGTGTCCCCTTTTTTTTATGCTGTTTACCAAACGGTTAGATTTGGAAATTTGTTTGTAGAACCAATATAAATAGCATTTTTTGCCATTGAATAAAACTGCTACGTGACAGTTTCTGAATATTTGTCAAATATTTTTCTATTTTTGAAACCTGACTAAGTCCAAAAACCAAAATATTGAAGAATGGAAAGTGGTGATACTAACGAGGGAGCTAAGTTTAAAGACAGCAAATTCAAGCAAGAGATTCATTCAAAAGTTATTCGTGCAGGAAAAAGAACTTATTTTTTCGATGTAAAAAGCACTCGAAATGATGAGTACTACTTAACCATTACCGAAAGCAAAAAGCGTTTTGGCGAAAACGGTAAATATTCGTACGAGAAACACAAAATCTTTTTATACAGGGAAGACTTCACCAAGTTCATAGAAAGTCTGCAGGAAGTGGTTGAATATATTCACGGTAAACAACCTGAAGAACTGCGTGATGAAGCAGAACCACAAACTGATACAGAGGAAGTTGCTGAAGAGGAAGAAGTTCCGGTTAAAGACTACACCAACGTGGAGTTCGAAGATATTTAAGCCGTAAGTTTTACCCCAACTCGCTTAATTCCAGCCAACGTAATTCTTTTTCGTCGAGCTGCGATTTCATGTCGTCTAATTGCAAAGATTTTTCGTATAATTCGTCGTGATTCAGATTACCTGAATTAAGTAATTCTTCCAATTCGCCAATCTGCTGTTCCAGTTCCGGGATTTCGTTTTCCAGCTGCTCAAACTCACGTTTTTCGTTATACGATAATTTCTTTTTTGTTTGCGGTTGAGAAGGTTTTGCCGCAGCTTCCGATTTTGCTTTTGCTTCGGCTTTCTTTTTGGCTTCTTCTTTTGCTTTTTGTTGCTCGTCTTCTTCCACTTTGTTGCGGTACACAGTGTAATTTCCAGGGAAGTCAGTAATCGCTCCTTCGCCTTCAAAAACAAAAAGGTGATCCACAATTTTATCCATAAAAAAGCGGTCGTGCGAAACTACTACCACACAACCTGCAAACGACTGCAAATAATCTTCCAGTACGTTCAGCGTCATAATATCCAGGTCGTTGGTAGGCTCATCAAGGATCAGGAAATTCGGGTTTTGCATGAGTACCGTGCAAAGGTATAAGCGGCGTTGCTCTCCACCACTCAGCTTTTCAATGTAATTGTATTGCGTTTCAGGTGGGAATAGAAAATGCGTCAGCATTTGTGTGGCGCTCATTTTCGTTCCATCCTCAAAATGAATGAACTCGGCAATTTTTTGAACCGCCTCAATTACTTTTTCCTGCGGATCGAAAGCAATTCCTTCCTGGCGGTAGTAGCCAAATTTTATCGTTTGGCCAATTTCAATGTCACCCGAATCGGGAGTTAATGATTGGGTTAACAGGTTGAGGAAAGTTGACTTTCCGGTACCGTTTTTACCCACAATTCCCACTTTCTCGAAACGCTGAAATTTATACGAAAAATCTTCGATCAGTTTAACGCCGGGAAACGATTTGGATACATGTTCCAGCTCAACAATCTTCTTGCCCAGTCGTGCCGATTTTACGCTCATTTCCACCTTGTCATCGCGAATATTCTGCGAGGCTTTGTCTTTCAGTTCCTGAAACGCATCGACACGATATTTTGCTTTATGGCTCCGCGCTTTTGGCATGCGGCGCATCCACTCAATTTCGGTGCGCATCAGGTTTTTGGCTTTTGATATGCTGGCCTGTTGCATGGCAATGCGTTCGTCGCGTTTTTCTAAAAAGTACGAGTAATTGCCTTGGTAACGGTAGATTTGGTTGTCCTCCATTTCAATGATCTCGTTACAAACACGATCAAGAAAATAGCGGTCGTGCGTTACCATCAACAAGGTCGATTTTGTCTTTGCGAGATAAGCTTCCAGCCATTCAATCATTTCCAGATCGAGGTGGTTGGTGGGCTCGTCAAGAATCAGCAAGTCGGGTTGGTTGATTAGCACTTTTGCCAGTGCCAGGCGTTTTTTCTGCCCGCCGGAAAGTTCCGCTACTTTCTGCTCCAGGAAATTGATCTTCAGCTCTGTCAGGATCTGTTTAATTTCCACTTCTATAGCCCAGGCATTTAGCTCGTCCATTTTTGCCGAAATAGCAGAAATCTCATCTTGTTTGTTATGAGCCACAGCCAGCTCGAAAGCTTTTACGGTTTTTATCTTTTCGTTGTCGCTTTCAAAAACCTCCTCAATTACGGTGTTATTTGGATTCAAGTCAGGAATCTGCTCAAAGTAACCCATCTTAACATCGTTCGTGAGTGTGATCAATCCTTCATCGGCCGATTCTTTTCCGGCCAAAAGATCGAGCAGGGAAGATTTTCCTGCTCCGTTTTTTGCAATAAGTGCAACTTTCGCTCCTTCAAAAACAGTGAAGGAAATATTTTCGAAAAGCATTAACTCTCCCCAACGTTTCGAGAGGTTTTCAGCTTGTAAAAATGGTTTCATGTTTTACGATTTGTTTTGCGAAGAATCGTCTTTTTGTTCTTCTTGTAAGGCCACGCTGTCTTTGTAATCAAACAACATATTCAGGAAAGTAGGAATGTTTTTAGCTGTGGCACTGTTTGGCGAATTACTCAGAATTGCAATACCAATGTCTTCCTGGTCGCAAATGGCAATTTCAGCTTTATAGCCCAAAACATAACCGCCGTGGTAGGCAATTTCGCGACCTTTGTAATCTACAATTCGCCAGCCGATACCATAACGTTTTGATTTTACATCGCGTCCCCAGCTTTTGAAATAGGAGTGGTTTAACGGCGAATTTACCTGTGGCGTAAAAACAGTTTGACGTGCTTTTGTATCGAATATCTCCGAATCGTCGTCGGTTAACGTGCACAAAAAATGACCAAGATCGGAAATACTGGCGTTAACACCTGCTGCCGGGGCGGTGGTGTAATAACGATCGTTAAGGCGCATTGGGCTGTAACGATTGTGCCCGCGATTGTAATGCGGATAAGCTTTGTTATTGTTGTTTTTAAAATCTTCAAAATTCACCGAAGCATCGGCCATCCCAAATGGTTGGAATAATTTTTCTTTAATCACCGACTCAAAAGTTTTCTGTGTTTTTGCACACGTAATCGGATCGTAAATACTGTAAACCACATTTTGGTAGCCGTAATTTTGTCCGGGAGCAGCAGTCATATCAACCTGGTCTAATCGCTCAATAATCTTTTCCAAAGGTACTTTGTCTTCTACCATTAAATCGTAAGCGTGTGGAATCAAACCCGAGGTGTGGCTCAGTAAATGACGAACGGTAAGTTGGTTTGTGTATTCCGGATTTTTCAGTTTAAAATCGGGAAGGTAGTCAACAATGCGGTCGTCGAGTTTTACAATATTTTCTTCATCAAGAATGCCTGCCAACACACCGGTTACCGATTTTGAAACCGAAGCCAGGCGAAAAACAGTATTTTCGTTCACCGGATTTTTCTCTCCGGCTTTTCGAACGCCAAAACATTTCACCAGTGCAATTTTTCCTTTGTAGGTAATTACCGCTGCAGCTCCAACCGTTCCCGATTCTTTTA
The DNA here is from genome assembly GCF_010586825.1 of Draconibacterium mangrovi. Classification (GTDB taxonomy): domain Bacteria; phylum Bacteroidota; class Bacteroidia; order Bacteroidales; family Prolixibacteraceae; genus Draconibacterium; species Draconibacterium mangrovi. Next base: position 39,733 of record NZ_JAAAGB010000017.1, read on the forward strand.
AATTTTGTTCCAGTAAACTATCGAAACGTGTAAGTGTATTTTCAATCTCAACAACGGGATTGTACTCCGGCTCAACAACAGCAACTTCCTGTTTGGCCTGTGCTTCTGCCTTTTCCGTTCCAACAAACGACTGTAATTTGAAAGCCAGAATTGCCAACCCAACTATCACCACAACTACGTAAATTCTTCTCTTCAAAACGATTCCTCCTTCACAATTTCAACAAAAATAGAATTTATCTGCTTGATTTTTAGGTGAAGTGGAATTTTCCGGACATTTTTTATTCACGAGTTGATATTAATAACCTGCAAAAAAGAAAAAAGCCGGCATGAACCGGCTTTTTATTTTGCTGTTTAATTATTACTTAAAACCATTTCTTGTAAGGAGGAGAAACGATGCTTAAGCAATTCATTAAATAGGACTGCACACTTTTGTTTTTGTTACACGTTTTGACAAGAAATTTCATTTATTTTTGAAAAAAATTGTAAAATGAGAAAGAAAGAACTCTTTGAATACATCATAGATTATTTTGAACAATCAATGCCAATCGCTGAAACAGAGCTCGATTACGGGAATCCGTTTGAGTTGATTGTTGCTGTAATTTTATCGGCTCAATGCACCGATAAACGGGTGAATCAAATTACTCCGGAATTGCTGAAACGTTTTCCAACACCTTACAAAATGGCAGAGGTGGAACCGGCAGAAGTTTTCGATTACATCAGAAGTTGCTCGTATCCGAATAATAAAGCCAAACACCTGGTTGGAATGGCGCAAAAACTTATCGAATTGTTTGATGGAGAAGTTCCGAGCGATGTTGATGACCTGCAAAAGTTACCTGGTGTAGGACGAAAAACGGCGAATGTAATTGCATCGGTAGTTTATAATAAACCGGCACTGGCTGTTGATACCCATGTTTTTAGAGTGGCAGCACGCATTGGATTAAGCACGAACGCAAAAACTCCTTTGGCAACCGAACTGCAGTTAATGAAATACATTCCTGAAGAACTGGTGCCCAAGGCCCACCACTGGCTTATTCTGCACGGGCGATACACCTGTTTGGCCCGCAAACCCAAATGCGAAAAATGCGGACTAACCGATGTTTGTAAATTTTATAAAAAGGAAGTGCAGAAGTAAGTTATACAAATTATGTGATGTCTGTTTTAATCGTTTGATTCCAATTCTCTGGCAGTTTCCTGAATGATTTTCCAGGCATTTTTCACATGTTTTTCTTCGATGTGCGTTTGACCGATATTCATGCGAAGCACAACTTGCCCGTTTAATTTTGTATGGGTAAAAAAGATCTTTCCGGCTTCGTTGATGGTGTTCATCAGTTTTAGATTGAACGCATCATCGGATTTATGGCGGAAGCAAACCAAATTCATTGTTGTGGGAACAACTACTTCAAAATCATCCGAAGTGTTTACCCAACTTTCAAATTCGTTAGCCAGTCGAACATGCTCGCGAATAAGGTGCTGAAGTCCTTCAACGCCGTAGTGGCGAATTACAAACCACAGTTTTAGTGACCTGAAACGCCGGCCGAGTTGAATGTGCCAGTCGCGGTAATCAAACACCTCGCCCGATTCTGTGGCTTTGTTGCGCAAATATTCAGGCAGAATGGAAAAAGTGTTGATCAGTTCATGACGGTTAGTTACCCAAAAAACATTACAATCGAAATTGGTGAACATCCATTTGTGTGGGTTAAAACTGTAACTGTCGGCCAATTCAACGCCGTTTGCTAAATGTCGGAATTCCGGACAAAGCATGGCTGTTCCCAGCGATGCAGCATCAATATGAAACCAGCATTTCTCCTGTTTACAGATCTTCCCGATTTCGGGTAGTGGATCAATTGCGGTTGATGAGGTTGTTCCAATAGTTCCGCAAACAAAAAATGGAATTAATCCATTGGCGCGGTCTTGTTGTATGTGTTGTTCGAGCAGGTCGGTCTGCATCGAGCAGTTTTCATCAACGTCGATCAGTCTCAAATTTGCCCGCCCGATTCCTGCAATTTTAATTCCTTTTTCAACCGATGAGTGCGTTTGCGACGAGACGTAAGCCACCAGCTTTGTATCCAGTCCGTCTTCGTTTGTTTTAAATCCTGTGGCTCTTTCACGTGCTGCTATAATTGCCGTTAATGCTGCTGTTGATGCGGTATCCTGAATAACACCACCACCCGATGAAGTCGACCTGAATTGTTCGGGCATGTCCATCATATCGGCCAGCCAATCGAGAACCCGCGTTTCCACTTCGGTAGCAGCCGGACTGGTAGCCCACAACATTCCCTGTACGCCAAGTCCCGAGGATACCAGGTCGCCTAAGATTGAGGGAAAAGAAGTGTTGGCATTAAAATAAGCGAAAAAGTTGGGCGACTGCCAGTGCGTAATTCCCGGCATTATCTTTTCATCAAGATCTTTAATCATATCATCAATACTTTCACCTTGCAGAGGTGCTGCATCCGGTAATGAATTGATGATATCGCCGGGTTTTACCTGCGAAAGAACTGGATAATCTTCAATCTGTTCGTAATAATCAGCAATCCAGTCGATTATTTTTTTGCCTTCTTCCCGAAACTGCTCCGGGCTCATGTGGTAGTTAAGTTTTTCCAATTTTGTGTGGTTTAGTTTTTTTAGATTGAGCTTTGCAAATACGCAGAAATATTAATACCTGACTTCAAAGTCGGTATACGTTTCAATAGCCTGAAGTTCGGCATGGTGAACACTCTTTATAAGGGAAAGGGGAGGACCAACCCATAGGTAATCAAGCAATGTTTTAACAGCCGGTTCCGAACCTTGAGCCACAACCATCACGCCTCCATCAACCGTATTGCGCACCCAGCCGGTAACATTTAGTAATTTGGCCTGTTGCTGCACGTAGTAGCGAAAACCTACTCCCTGAACTCTTCCTGTTACTCTTATTTCGTATTGAATCATATTTTTAAATTCATGCGAACGTAAAAGTAATAAAATTGATTATTTAAGCTTGTACCAAATAGTCAGTCAATTCTTTTTTGGTGGCTTTATATTTATTGCTTAAAGAGGAATCGGCAGCTTTAAGTTGATGCACAATTCGGGAAACCTGGTTCAATACATCCACGCATCCATCGTACGAACGATTGATTTTACTCTGTACAACCCAGTCCATAATGAGGTTGTCAAAAAAGTAATCGGCAAAAGTTGTCAGTCCGTCCAATTGCAGATCCATCGAGCTTACCTGGCCTACCTGAACATCTTTGAGTTCGCGGTTAAATTTGCGCAGCCAGTATTGTACATCATGGATTAGGGATTTTGCTTCGTCCATTTTCGAGTGTTTCACCGCCGTTGCCAGTAGTCCTCCGCCAACCATATCAAATGTACCCCAGTTTTGTGCTTTACGTAAAGATTCCAGTGCCAGCTTTAATCCTTTAATGGCCATTTCGCCGGCATGTATTGCCTCGTTAACTTCTTTCTTCTGTGAATAGTAGTGGCCGAGTTGTTCTTCATATTTCTGAAGCGTACCATCGTTTGCGGCTTTTAACTGCTGTTCTTTTGCTGTTAATTGCACTTTGTAATCTTTTTCGGGATTTCCACATTGTTGGAGTTCGCGGCTCAGTCTTTCAACCTCTTGTTTTAGGTTGTCGATCTGTTTTTGGCAATTCTCGTATTTCAGTTTGGCTGCCAGGTGTTCCTGCCGTTCTTTGTCAAGCTTCTTTTCTTTTGTTCCTAAAATCTCATGAAAAAGGCCGGATAGTCCTCCATCTTCCAGTCGTTTAATATCTTCGAACTCCTTCTGCAGTTCTTTTTTGAGTTGAATTAACTTGTTTTGTTCTTGAGTAAGTTCGTTTTGAGTAAGGTTTAAAAGTTTCTCAATGCGGTTTTTTTCTTCCGCACTTTCTTTTAATTGAATGAGGTTCATGTTTAAATTATGTTTTTGTAAAAATAGATAAAGATTTTTCGCCGGGTTAATTTTTAAAAGCTTCTACATTTTCGGGTTGTACCAGTGCCCAGATTGAATAAACACCGATGCCCGTTCCGATTGGGAAACTAAACAGGTTGAGTACAGAAATGATGAGGGTAAGAATTCGGGCCCACTCTTTACGTTTGAATAAACCTATTCCGGCAAGAATTCCCGGCAAGCTTACTATAAATGCAATGATCATGATAACATTGGCGATAATCGAAAGAACAAATTCGGCTTCGTGATCATCGGCAAAATCACCAATTAGGTGAAAAAGAATAAAAATAGTTGTTGCGATAATTAATCCAAAAATGCTGTAGCCAATTTGTAGTGTAGCAACTACGTTAATGTGTTTTTCCATGACTTGTTGTTTTTTGTTTCCCTGAATGTACAGAATTCACTGGTGTACCGGTGAAACTTTTAGATGAACAGCAACAATTTGCCGTTAAATTAGTTATTTAGATAGGGTTAGTTAATTAGAAAACTTTAATTTTGCATCGCTAAGTTTCAAAGGGATAGGATATGGAAATTTTAAAAGTAGTTTTATTGGCAGTTGCCTTGTTAGGCATCGGAATGCTGGGAATGACGATGAGGATTGTTTTTCTTAAAGGAGGAAAATTCCCGAATACGCACGTTGGTGGAAACGCGTATCTAAAGAAAAACGGTGTTTATTGTGCAACCACGCAAGATAAATTGGCACAGCGAGAGGCCAGAAAAGAACTGCAATTCAAAAAATTGAATTTAATAACAGATACAGAAGCCGGTAAATAACCGGCTTTTTTATTTTCGTAACATTTCGCCAAAACCTTCCGACATGTATACCTGGTTCTCACCATTTTCGTCGGCATAAATAAAGTAGATTTCCATTCCCGGCACCAGTCGTGCAATTTCAATTCCTGCATCTTTACCCAACACCATAAAAGCAGTGGCAAAAGCATCAGCAGTCATACAATCGTTGGCAACTACCGTAGAGCTTAACAAACTGTGCTGTACCGGGTATCCTGAAATTGGATCGATGGTGTGGGCATATTTTTTACCTTCATCTTCATAAAAGTTCAGGTAGTTTCCTGATGTTGCCATCGCGCGGTTTTCCAACATTAAAGCTGCACTTAATTCATTTTCAAAAGGATTTTCAATAGGCTCGCGAATTCCTATTGTCCACACTTTGCTTTTGTCGTTCGCGCCTTTTGCCACAACTTCGCCGCCAATATCAACCATGTAGTTCAGGCAGCCTTTTTTTTGCAGAAACTCACCGATCAGGTCGCAAGTGTAACCTTTGGCAATGGCGCTCATATTTATGGTCATGTGCGGATTTTCCTTTAGGATCCTGCCATTTTCCAGCTTGATCTTTTCATATCCACAAATTTGCTTTAAGGAATCCACCTTTTCATTTGTCATTTTTTGCCGGTCCTCGGGTCCAAATCCCCATGCGCTAATAAGCGGACCTGCGGTAATATCGAAAGCACCATTGGTAATTTTTGCAATTTCCTCAGCTTTTAAAAAGCAGGTTACAAATTCAGGTTCAAGCTCAACGGGAGTATTGTTATTTACTTTTGAGATGGTTGCCTCTTTGTCGTAGTGCGAAAAAATGCGCGACAGGCGTTGCAGCTCCTCGTCAATTTCCGTTTGCAGGTCTTCGCCGTTTGGACTTTCATATTTAATGCTGTAATAGGTGCCGTATATGGTTCCGTTATTGGCAATGTATTTCGAAGTGCCGGTGTTACAAGCTTGAAAAATAAAGATCAATCCAATTAGGAGAAGTATTCGCTGATTCATTTTTACGCATTTGAATTTGTTGCGAATTTAGGAAATTTATGCGCAAGGGGCAGTACTGCATAACTGAAAAACCAGAGAAGTTTTAATGAAAGCTCTCAATTATCTTTCAGTCATTAAATCAATCAGGCGGTTAAGTTTTTCGCGGAGGTCGATCAGTTCATCCACCGAAATTTTATCGGTATCAAGTTGAGCAACCAGTTTTTCCGGTATTTCGGCTGCAAGAGTGCGCAACTGTAACCCTTTGTCTGTTAGACTAACAGTTACTTTTCGTTCATCTTCATCTGATCGGGTACGTTTTACAATTCCCTGCACTTCCATCCTTTTTAAAAGCGGAGTGATGGTGTTAGTGTTCAGTATCAGTTTTTTTGCAATTGTATTTACCGGCATGGAATCGTGTTCCCAAAGCACCATTAAAACCAGGTATTGCGGGTAAGTAATTCCCAGCTCGTCGAGCATTGGCTGATACGTGCGTGTTATCAGGCGCGATGCTGCATAAATGGGGAAACAAAGCTGATTACTGAGTTTTAGCTGTTCGAATTCCATGTTATTTATTTTTTGTGCAAAGATAAAAAATGAAGTCGCTGAAGTGTGTCAACAACGGCTTCATTTACTGTTATTAATCTTCGTTTATTTTTTATTTAAATCTGTAAAAGTTTTGCAATGTGGCCTTCCAGTTTTTCGGGTTTTGTAGTTGGCGCAAATCGTTTTACCGGGTTACCTTCAGCATCGATCAGAAACTTTGTAAAATTCCATTTGATCTTACTTCCCAAAATTCCGCCCAGTTCTTTTTTCAGGTATTTGTAAATGGGGTGGGCGTTATCACCGTTTACATCTATTTTCGAGAACATTGGGAATGTTACACCATAGTTGAGCAGGCAACCTTCGGCAATTGATTTTTCGTCGCCGGGTTCCTGGTTGGCAAACTGGTTACACGGAAATCCGAGAATTACCAATCCTTTGTCTTTGTACTCTTTGTAAAGTTTTTCCAGCCCTTCAAACTGTGGTGTTAAGCCACAGTTACTGGCGGTGTTCACTACTAAAACCGTTTTCCCTTTGTAACTGTCCATGGCAACTTCTTTGCCCTGTAAACTTGTTGCTGAAAATTGATAAAAATTGTTTTCCATTGTTTAATTGTTTTCTTATTTGTCTTTTTTTTAAAATGTCGTACGCGATACAAATATAAAAACAATATTTAATGTCGCAAGCGATATAAAATAAATAGTAATAAAAAGTGGGGATAAATTCATATTTCGAAAAACTGTTCGTACTTTTGCGAACAACGAACAATGTAAGTTACATGGAAGTACAAATTATTACAGATCAGCAGCAAAAAATAGCCCGTTATGCAAAAGCACTCGGACATCCTGTGCGTGTGTATGTATTGCAATTGCTGGGCAAACAGAGTTGTTGCTACAGTGGCGATTTAAGTGACGAGCTGCCAATTGCAAAGTCAACTTTGTCGCAACATTTAAAAGAATTAAAGGATGCAGGATTGATTCAGGGCGAAATTGAAGCTCCTCGAATTAAATACTGTGTGAACAAAGAAAACTGGGTTGAAGCGCAGGAGTTGTTTAAAGATTTTCTGAAATTAGATTAAAAAATTTGAGAAAATAGTTCGTGAAACAGCGAGCAATAAATCAAAAAAAAACCAAAGGAAGATGGATATAAAAGTTTTAGGACCCGGCTGTGCAAAGTGCAAAAAGCTGGAACAACTAACAAGAACTGCAGTAAATGAGCTAGGCATTGAAGCCACAATCGAAAAAGTGGAAGACATTTACAAGATTATGCAATTTGGTGTGATGAGCACTCCGGGTTTAGTAGTAGATAATAAAGTTGTATTAACCGGGCGTTTACCAAAATCGGACGAATTAAAACAATTGTTAAGCGAATAATCAACCGACAAAAACTTATAAAATGAAAACCGTACTTTTTATTATGCTTGCCCTTTTTGTGTCTGTTTCAGCACAAACTTATGGAGCAACAACTCAAAAACCGGATAGTGCCAAAAAGGAGATTCTTTATTTCCACAATACCAGACGCTGTGCGACATGCAAAGCCATTGAGGCAGAGACTAAAAAGGTGTTGGATGAGAATTTCTCCAACGAAGTCAAAAATGGAAAAATTGTATTTAGCGAATACAATGCAGAAGACAAATCAAATAAAGAATTGGTAAAGGAACTGGGAGTAACCGGTACTGCATTAATTATTGTTGAAGGGGATAAGAAAACAGACCTTACCAGTAAAGGATTTATGTACGCGGTTAAACAACCGGAAAAGCTTCGCAAAGCGATAATAAAAGCACTGGAAGAATAGAATGGAAACATTTCTGACTTCACTATATGAGAATTCCGGAATACCGCTTCTTTCGGCTTTTATACTTGGATTGTTAACCGCAATCGGTCCTTGTTCAATGGCCACCAACATTACGGCCATTGGATTCATTAGCAAAGATATTGGCCAAAAGAAACAGGTTTTTTTTAGTGGTGTAGTTTATACCTTGGGCAGGGCAGCATCGTATTGGTTGTTGGCTTTTATTTTATTTATCGGAGCCGATCAGTTTAGTCTTTCCTACTTTTTTCAATCGTACGGCGAAAAAATTGTTGGACCACTATTGATTCTTATCGGACTGATTATGTTGGGTGTAATCAAGATAAATTTTCCGGGGCTGACAAAATTTTCCAAACGGTTGGAAGAAAAGAATAAGTGGAATTTCTGGAATGTATTCCTGTTGGGAATGGTTTTCGCTTTGGCTTTTTGTCCGTATAGCGGAGCATTTTATTTCGGAATGCTGATTCCCATGTCTATCGGATCGGTGCAGGGATTGGTATTGCCGCTGGCTTTTGCATTTGCCACAGGAATTCCGGTACTAATTATTGCCTGGCTGCTGGCCTATACAATTAGTGGTGTTAGTTCGTTTTACAACGTTCTGAAAAGTGTTGAGATTTGGATGCGCCGCGTAATTGCGGTGTTGTTTATCGGGGTGGGTATTTATTACATTCTGGTCATGTTTGTATTGCCATGAGTAAGATAATTTGTTATTGTAAAAATATTAGCGAAGCAGAAATTAGGTCTGCAATGGATAAAGGTGCTAAAAGCTTGCAGGATATAAAGGATACAACCGGAGCGTGTACCGGATCGGATTGTAAAACGCTAAATCCTTCAGGAAAATGTTGTGCCGATGATATTCGCCAGATATTGGGAGAACAGAAGCCTGAAAAGCCAAAGTGCTGCTGTTGTGGCTAATTTTTATGGCTGTGAATAAACCAGAGACCAGGATTTAAAAGCTGTTATTGAGATAAAAAATTTTAAAAGAATAGTTCGTAAAAATACGAATAGAAAAAAGATGATTGAGAAAGTGATAACACTAAACAGAAAAACAAACGGTTGGTTACTCCCGCTTTTTATGTTACCCGTTTGGTTATTGTTATACATGAACCTGCAAAACATTGCCGATTTAATTATCGACGATGTGGCAGGGATGCCCGCCGGAAAACATTTAACCGAAACACTGCGCTTTTTTATTTTCGAAGTGCCAAAAGTGATGCTACTGCTAGTGCTTATTATTTTCGGAGTTGGAATTATTCGCAGCTATTTCTCTACAGAGAAGACAAGGAAAATGCTGCAGGGAAAATCCTTGTTTACCGGAAATGTAATGGCGGCATTGTTAGGAATTGTAACTCCTTTTTGTTCGTGTTCGGCCATCCCTTTGTTTCTGGGATTTGTTGAGGCTGGTATTCCCATTGGCGTTACCTTTTCGTTTTTAATCGCGGCACCTATGGTAAACGAGGTGGCGCTGGTTTTACTGGTTGGTTTATTCGGCTGGAAAGTGGCGCTTATTTATGTTGGCACCGGTTTAACTATAGCAATTCTTTCGGGCTGGCTGATAGGCAAACTTAAAATGGAAAAATATGTCGCCGAGTGGGTTTACAGCGTAAAAGCAAATGCTGCAGCAGGAGAAGATGAAAAGCTTTCGTTTGGTGGCCGTATTCAGAAAGGATTTGATTCGGTTCGAGAAATTGTTGGTAAAATATGGATATATATTATTATCGGTATTGCCGTTGGGGCAGGAGCACATGGTTATGTTCCTCAAGATTTTCTTAGTTCCTTGCTTGGAAAGGAAAACTGGTATGGTGTTCCGCTGGCTATTTTAATGGGCGTTCCCATGTACTCCAACGCAGCCGGAATCATCCCAATTGTAAGTGTACTCATCGAAAAAGGTGTGTCGCTGGGCACTGCACTGGCATTTATGATGTCGGTAATCGCCTTGTCGCTCCCCGAAATAATCATCCTGAAAAAGGTATTAAAGTGGCAGTTAATAGCTGCGTTTGTGGGTATTGTTGCTGCCGGAATTGTAATTGTAGGATTCATTTTTAACTACGTGATGTAATTGTTTCAACTAACGATAAAACTCAAAAAGATGAAAACAAAAACCATTGGATTTATTGGTGGCGGAAGGATCACTAAGATCTTTTTGCAGGCGTTTAAAAACAAAAAAGTTGCTTTTGAGAACGTAAAAGTATTCGAACCAAACAGCGAAACGCTGAGTGCACTCCAGAATTTATTTCCGGATATTGAAGCTGCTGAGTCGGCACAAGCTGCTGCCAAACAACAATTGGTGGTTTTGGCTGTCCACCCGCCGGTAATGGCCGAAACACTTACAGCTATTAAAGATGTTGTATCAGAAGATACGCAGGTGCTTTCGCTGGCGCCAAAAGTTACTATCGAGAAAATTGCCGGTGCTTTGGGAACTTCAAAAGTTGTACGTATGATTCCTAATGCTACATCCTTCATTAACAAAGGTTATAATCCTGTGGCTTTTCATCCGGAAACCGATAAAAAAGCCAAAAAAGGCTTTATGAAGCTGGTGAAAGCTTTGGGCAAGAACTTCGAGGTGGAAGAGAATAAACTGGAAGGATATGCGATTGTTTCAGCCATGTTGCCAACCTATTTCTGGTTTCAGTGGGAAGAAATGCTAAGAGTTGCCGTAGCTACCGGTTTGGATAAAAATGAAGCAAAAAAAGCAGTGGAGGCCACATTGAAAAAATCGCATTCCATTTTCTTTAAATCGGGCATGTCGGCCGATGAGGTAAAAGATCTTATTCCGGTAAAACCTATTGGCGATGCCGAAGAGCAGATCAAAGAAATTTATCAGACCAAATTGTTGGGCTTATACGAGAAAATTAAAGCTTAAAAGACAAACCATAAAAAACGAAAGAGGGTAGTCGTTAAGACTTACCCCCTTTCTATGAACTCATTATGGTTACAAAAACAAAAACTCCAGTTTTAGTCAGCCATTCCTAAAACAATTTTCAGGTAAAGGGCTTCAGGAAGTAAGGCCGATTTTATCATGTAAAAATCATCGCCCGGTAATAAAAACGAGATATGGTGAAATCGTACATAGGTGTGGTAAAAAAAGCTGGCCCAGGCAAACTCCGGCGCACGGTCGGGGTAATCGGCCCGAACAAATTCTTCCAGTGTTAATGTCAGCCGGTCTCCCGCAATTTTTATGTTTCGTGGCGAACGAATGAACAGTGGCGATTGAAGCAAAAGTTCCAGGTTACTTTCAGGAGTATAGTTCACTTCTGCTATTTCTACCTGGTTTGAACTATCATTAATTTTTTCAAGGTGAATTGCCTGATTTTGTGCGTATTCATTAATATTTTGTATTGTTCTCATGATCGTATTTTTTTAGTGTGAATAATTGTTCTTTCCTGAACGGATGATGAGTATAAACCTGCCAAACTATTTCGGGTTGGCACAGCGATACTCGCTTTTAGATCACACTAAAGAAGGTGGTGGAAGGTCAATCAACCAGGCCGATAAAAGAAAGCAGTATCCGGCCGGAAAAGAAGCATTAACATCTTTTCCCTTCTCCGAGAAATAAGCGGATAGCTCGTTTGATACCACTATTCCCGAACCCGGAGCAAAATATTCGGTATCCAAATCTTCCGAAATAAATTGATCGGGAGAGATGATAATCGTTTGATTTTTCTGATTTGCGCAGAAGCTTTCGCACGAAGTTGTCTGAGACGGAAGTACATCTTCGCTTGCGGAATTGATTCCGAGCAGCAAAAAACATACTATGTAAAAAATCCATCTCATACGGTTTCTTTTGTTTCCGGAATTAAAATTAGTGCTTTAAATATATTGTAGAGCAGAATTAAAGTTAATTAGAGTTAACATTTCTTATCGAGTTGTTAATGATCCCGTTTGGGGTAGGCGTTAAGAGTTCATTAACATATTTTTTAGAACAATGGCCGGGTTTTGGCCGTTTAAAATTACCTTTGCAAGCGAATTAAAAAAAAACAAAAATTAATATGGACGAAGGCCCGTATCATAGAGAATTAAAAAATAACTCTTACCGCTAGGAGCCATATTGCCTCCTGCCGGTAAAAAACAGAGGAGGTATACCATGTTGAAAATTTTCAAAACCTTTGGTGGATACAACGAAATTGAAAAGCCGGAAAGCGGTTGCTGGATTAATGTTACACAACCCAACGCCAACGAAATAGAATTACTTACTAAAGATTTTAATGTACCGCAAGATGTTATGCGGGATATTCTCGATGCCGATGAGCGTTCGAGGATTGAGCACGACGATGATTGGTCGCTGATTATTATTCGTATTCCGGTACCCGACAAGGATAACGGAGTTCCGTATTTTACGGTGCCGCTCGGTATTTTTATGACCGAAAGTTTTACCATTACCATTTGTCAGGTTGAAAACGAGGTGTTGCCTTACGATAGTCCGTCGCTGTACCGCGATAATGTCCGACCGGTTAAAGACGTGTTGAATTTTGCGCTGAAACTGTTCCTGCGAACCGCCAATACTTATTTGCGTTACCTGAAATACATTAACCAGCAAACGGCCATTATTGAGCAGGATCTGGAAAAATCGATCCGAAACAAGGAGTTGAACCGACTGCTGAAAATGGAAAAGTGCCTGGTGTTTTTTATTACTTCGATAAAGGCCAATGAACTGGTTTTGGCGAAATTGAAGAATGGAAACCGGCGCTCGATTAGCGAGATCAACGAAGATCTGCTTGAAGATGCCATAATCGAAAACAAACAGGCGCTTGATATGGCGCAAATCTACTCCGACATTCAAAGCGGAATGATGGATGCTTTTGCTTCGGTTATTTCAAACAACCTGAATGTGGTAATGAAACAGCTGGCTTCCATTTCCATTATTTTAATGATACCTACACTCGTAGCCAGTTTTTATGGAATGAACGTGCCAAACAATCTGGAAACGCATCGTTGGGCATTTTTTCTCATCCTCGGAATTTCGGTAGTTCTGGCACTTATCGGTATCCTTATTTTCCGAAAACGCGAGTGGTTCTAAAACCAATATGCCTTTGGTAAATAATTCTACTTTAACAGATTATCTTTTCAATACAATTTTTTGGACTTTTACCCCGACCCTAAAGGGTGAAACCCAAAAAATCAATCTGGTTCCCTTTAGGGTTTAGGGTAAAACAGATTGAATTTTTCAATGGATCTGTTAAAGTAGAAATAATCAGTTTACCTTAAATTAATGATTTGTTTAGATGTATATATACGTCGGAATTTATTTTGACGTATATTTGCGTCAAAATAAGCAGCAATGGTACAATCAAAGACAGATTTATTCGATGAGGAACTGAAAACCCAGGCCGCCTGGTTTAAGGTGTTGGCACATCCGGCACGTTTAAAAATTTTGCAGTACCTGTCGGAAGCAAACAGTTGCATAACCGGAGATCTTTCGGAAGAATTACCATTGGGCAGAACCACCGTAAATCAGCACATTAAAGAGTTAAAAGAAGCCGGCTTAATACAGGGACATATCGAAGGAGTCAGGACAAAATATTGTTTGAATCCGAAGAAGATTACCGAAGTGAAGGCAATAATCGAACAATTCTTAACCAGTCTGAATGTGGGAGATTATGAATGTAAATCCTAATAAAATTCAATAAAAAATAAAATGAAAGTATTAATTCTTTGTACAGGCAACAGCTGCCGTAGCCAAATGGCACACGGTTTTTTACAATCGTTCGATGAGCGTATCCAGGTGGAGTCAGGAGGTACCGAAGCTTCCGGAAAACTTAACAGAAAAGCCGTTAAAGCAATGGCGGAAATTGGTATCGATATCAGCGAACATACTTCCGATTCTGTTCAGAAATTTTTAAACGAGGAATGGGACTATGTAATTACCGTTTGTGGTGGTGCCAACGAAAGTTGCCCGGCTTTTTTCGGTGAAGTGAAACACCGTCTGCATATTGGTTTCGACGATCCTTCGCACGCTACCGGTACCGATGAGTTTATCTGGAGCGAGTTTATTCGTGTGCGCGATGAGATTAAAGAGCGCTTTTACAAACTGTATGAGGACGAGATTAAACCACAACTGTAGTTCAATTTTTGTTTAACGGTTAATGGAACAAAAAATGGGCAACAACAAAAAACAAATCGGTTTTTTTGAAAAATACCTGAGCCTTTGGGTGGCAATTTGTATTGCTGTGGGAATTGGCATCGGGCACTTTGCCGGAGACAGCATCCAGGTATTAAGCAACATGGAGATTTACAAGGTGAACATTCCCGTTGCCATTTTAATCTGGATGATGATCTATCCCATGATGCTTCAGGTTGATTTTTCGAGCATCAAGAATGTGGGAAAACGCCCCAAAGGTTTAATTCTCACCTTAGTTGTAAACTGGTTGATAAAACCTTTTACCATGGCATTTTTTGCCTGGATATTTTTCTCAAAACTATATTCGGCGTTTATTTCGCCCGAGCAGGCCGGAGAATACATTGCCGGTGCAATTTTGCTGGGTGCAGCGCCATGTACAGCAATGGTTTTTGTGTGGAGCTATTTAACCAACGGAGACCCGAACTACACGCTGGTGCAGGTTTCGGTTAACGACCTGATTATTTTGGTGGCTTTTATCCCGATTGTTGGATTCCTTTTGGGAATTACCAACATCACCATTCCTTATGACACGCTGGTTGCGAGTATAGTTGTATTTGTGGTTGTGCCGCTTTTGGCGGGTTACCTTACCCACAAACTACTTGTTAAACAAAAGGGCGAAGATTGGTTTAAGAACACCTTTCTGCCGAAGTTTAAACCGGTTTCAATAATTGCCCTGTTGCTTACACTGGTTTTGTTGTTTGCTTTCCAGGGGGATATTATCGTTAAAAACCCGCTGATTATTGTGCTGGTTGCCATTCCGCTGGTTATTCAAACCTACTTTATCTTTTTTATTGCGTGGTTTGGCGGCCGGAAATTAAAATTACCACACGCAGTTTGTTCTCCGGCAGCGATGATCGGTGCCAGTAACTTTTTCGAGTTGGCAGTGGCCGTTGCAATTGCGTTGTTCGGTTTACAGTCGCAGGCAGCAATGGTTACTGTAGTAGGAGTGTTGGTCGAGGTTCCGGTAATGTTATCGCTGGTGCGGCTGGCCAATAAATGGAAATACTAATTCCTCTAAAATAGCTTTAAGATATTGAACAGGTAACAGGTAGCAACAGCGCTAAATGTTACCTGTTTTTTGTTTTAGGCCTTTCGCGAAAACGTATAAAGAGTGTTCTCAAAGCAACTGCTATCTTTGTACCACCAAAAAGAAAAAACCAAGATGATCGATTTTAAAATAGATAAGCAGAAATGCACCCAATGTGGTTTGTGTGCCGCCGATTGCCCAACACTGGTAATCAACCCAAAAAGCGAATACCCGGAAATTAAAGAAGGAAAAGAAGCACAGTGTATAAGATGTCAGCACTGTCTGGCAATTTGCCCAACGGCAGCGCTTTCAATTTTGGGGAAGAAGCCGGAAGACAGCATTCCGGTTAAAAAGAATATTGTTGAACCGGATAAATTGGCACAGTTAATCAAAACACGTCGCTCAATTCGTAAATTCAAAACCGATGAACTGGAGCCGGAATTCATACATGAATTGTTGGCAACGGCAGCTTATGCACCTACGGGGCACAATAAAAATATGGTGATGTTTTCGGTTGTCGATAATAAAAATGACCTGGCAAAATTAAGAGAGCTGGCTTATGCCGGTATCAAAAACGCTTTCGACGAAGGAAAACTTCCTGCACCGATGGCATTTATGAACGATTTTCAGCGTTTGTGGTACAGTAAACAAATTGATGTAATTTTCCGCAATGCACCGCATTTATTGATTGCTTCGGCTCCAAAAGCAATTGCCACGCCCGAAACCGATGCTACTATTGCTTTAAGTTATTTCGAACTGCTGGCCAACAGTAACGGCATCGGAACCTTATGGAACGGTTTTGTAAAATGGATTATCCGCGATATCGTTCCTGAATTAGGCCATAAAATTGGACTTCCCGAAGATCATGTAATCGCAGGAGTGTTGCTTTTCGGAAAACCTGCAGTAAAATATGCCCGCTCTGTTCAAAGCGAAGGACTGCATCTGAACCGTATCGAGCTGGACTAAAAATGAAATTGCCGGTGGGATAAAGTTCATCTTTTAAATAAGTGCTTATATTTGCTTGTGAATCATAGCAGCAGAGATTGCCGTTATGAATAAATCGGAAACTAAATCATAACCAATTTGGCATATCTCGAACTGGGAGTGCCGTTTTATTATGGAAAAACGACGAGTTGTAATTACCGGGCTTGGAGCACTTACGCCTATCGGAAATAATATAAACGAATTTTGGGAAAATGCGGTGAGCGGAAAAAGCGGCGCAGTTCCCATCACCAAATTCGATACATCCAATTTTAAAACCAAATTTGCCTGCGAGCTTAAAGGCTTTAATGTAATGGAGCATCTCGACCGGTCGGATATAAAATGTACCGACTTGTTTTCGCAATATGCACTGGTTACTACCGGCGAAGCTTTGCGGGATAGTGGTTTGGACTTGGCAGGCATCGACCCTTACGACATTGGCGTGATATGGGGATCGGGCCAGGGAGGCATGGATTATTACGAAAAAGAAGTAAAAGTTTATGCCAAAACCAACATTCCTCGATTTAGTCCGATGTTGGGGCCAAAAATGCTGATAAATATGGCGGCCGGAATGATTTCGCTAAAGTATGGCCTGAAAGGAATGAGCTTTACTACATCGTCGGCTTGTGCCACTTCGAACACGGCCATTATGGATGCCTACAACTACATAAAGCTGGGGAAAGCCAAAGTTTTTGTTACAGGCGGATCAGAAGCCGGAATTATTGAAATGGGAATCGGTGGTTTTAATGCCATGCGTGCCCTGTCTGTAAACAACGAGCACCCGGAACAGGCATCACGGCCTTTTGATGTAAACCGCGATGGTTTTGTGATGGGAGAGGGCGCCGGAACATTGATTCTTGAAGACTACGAACATGCCAAACAACGTGGCGCAAAAATATATGCCGAAATTGTAGGCGCTGCCATGACATCAGATGCCTACCATGTGGCGGCATCGCACCCCGATGGCGAAGGCGCATCAAAAGCGATGGAGTTTGCGTTGAAAGAAGCCGGGGTACAACCCGACGAGGTGGACTACCTGAATGCCCACGCTACATCAACACCAATTGGCGATATCAGCGAAATAAATGCCATACGCCGCTTGTTTGGCGAAAATCCTCACAACCTGAAAATCGGTTCATCAAAATCGATGACCGGCCATTTGCTGGGAGCTGCCGGAGCAGTGGAATCGATTCTTTGTATCAAAGCCATCGAAAAGGGGATAATCACACCTACTATCAATACTACCGAGATTGATCCTGTAATTCCGAAAACGATCAATATTGTTACCGGAGAAAGTGTGCATACCAACGTTGATGTGGCCATTACCAACAGCTTTGGTTTTGGAGGGCACAATGCTACTTTGGTGTTTAAAAAGTGGGTGGAATAGATTGCACGCAGATTTCGCGGATTTACGCGGATAAAATAATCCTCGATTATCTGCGGGAAACTTCTTTAATTTAAACTTTCATTATTTAAGAAGTTAAACCAGGGATAACATGCCGGTTAGTCTTCTAAAACCTTAATAATTTCAAAATTGATCTTGCCTTTTTTGGCTATTTTTACGCTAGCTCCTCTCTGTGCCGGAATAGTTTTAAACTGATAGCTGTGTTACAAGTTGGGCATTTGTGCCCGGTTAATTGAGTTTCATCTGTTTGGTTTTTATTTGTGTTAACGGTTGGTACATGTTGTCGGGGCGGATTTCGGAGAGCGTCAGTGTCCGATAGGGCATGACGGTCAAGAAAGGAGCAGAGACAACGCACACCACTGCACCCGCAATGCAATTTGCAAATTGTTACCGTGTCGTTTTTTGATTGATTAAAATTCGACATTTATAACTTGTGGTGAAACTACATAACTAAGATTTGGCAAGGGACCCAAAGAATCTTTAATAACCAGACTACCTTTTCCTTTAAACCTGTCATTCTCAAAACTAACTTCATGCCATATAAATTCGACATCCGCATTCTCGTAAAAACCATTGTAGTCAACAAGACCTGATTCAATCCTTATAAAATATTCAATTTGAATATAATTGGATTTGAATATTCCCTCTTTAAAAAAGTTATTTGGATTTGAGTCGTCTATGGGAATATCAAATCTTAAACTTCTGAATACTGACTGAGTTGTATCAACAACATAGAAACTGAATTGATTTGGATATTTTATTTCAGGCTCTGTGAAAAAATAAGAAGTTCCACCATGAAATGCGTAATCTTTACCATCTATTTTGACTTCAGCATCGAAATTGCCATTAATTGATTCAGTACAGTATTCTTCTAAAATTTCATTTTCTTCTATTTCTTCCTTTTGGCAGCCCCCTGCAATTAAAGCTATAACCAATGCTAGTAAAATAAGATTTTTCATTTTGAGTTTTTGTTGAGTTTTCATGTTAATTGAGTTTTTATTATTTTTTGAAAATTATTTATCGTTTTGCAACTATTGTGCCATTATGATAAGTTTAATATAAATGTCTGGTTTTTAAAATGCACGGTAACGTACGTGCATAGTGCAATGCAACATATATCTTATTAGTTTGCACTGCTGTAATTCTTTAATATTGTCCGTATTAATATAGAAGTGCGGGCCGGTTATAGTTTTTAATTTGTGCAGAATGAAGTTCAATGTATTCGGTAATTTTGGTTTTTTTAGTGCATTAAATATAATGTTTTATTTATTACATTTTAAAAAACGGTTTTTTGTAATGTACAAACTACACGCGAAAAATCTCCTTTGGCGAATGTAGTTTTTACATTGCTCAAAAGATCGCTAGTTTCCGAATGTAGTTTTTACATTGGTTAAAAGGGCGCCAGGCTTCAGATGTAGTTTCCACATTGGCCGAAAGATCGCTAGCTTTGGTTTGTACTCATTATAATAGTCAAAAGCCCACCAGCCCATAATATTTCCTTTACATTTCTCCTGATATCCGGTTCGTTGGCTTAATGTATTTTTATTCCATCCGGAAAAACTGTTCGCAAGCCGTACGGTAGATTGAAAATGATAATATGTTCAAAAACATAGTGTTAACGTATTGACTTTTTGTTAAACACGCCGTAAATTGCTAACGCTAACTGCCCGGGCAGACAAAATACATTAACTTTTATTCCTGCCTCCACGTTTAGCCCAAATAAAATTTTTGTTTAATAAAAAACCTTCAACATTATGATCGAGAGAATGAACACCACCAGCCGCACAACCGACGTACACGGAACAACACGTTTACTTATTAATGCCTACCTGCAATCGGGCTTAACCGAAGACCGTACGCTAACACCAATGTTTACTACGATTACCCAAACAAACACTGCCCTTGGCGATGCCATCGACCGCTCGAAAGCCCAAAGTATTTTGGCCGATAAAGATGCTATCCGCGATGCTGCCGACCGGGCAGTGGGCTACCTGGTTAAAGGTTACACGTATCACCCCGACGAAGCCATTCGCAACGCAGCGTTGGTGGTTGAGGCGGTATTTAATAAATATGGGTTTTCGGTTACCGAAGAGGGATATGTAACCGAATCGTCGCACCTGGTATCGATGCTGGCCGATTATGCGGCCCCCGAGGTGCAGGCAGCTATTGCATTGCTGCCGGGAGTGGCCGAAAATATTGGAATCCTGCAAGCAGCTCAAGACGATTTCGAAAACACACAAACCCAGTACGCCGAAGAACTGGCGGAAGAAGATAACCTGCCAAATGCCACCGAGCTGAAAAAAGAAGTGCTTGCCCTGGTAAACGACGATTTGGTGATATTCCTGCGTTCGGCCGATCGATTTCAGGCCGAAACATACGGCGCATTTGCCGCTGTTGTTGCTAAAATAATTGCCGACTTGAATGAAACAGTTCGCAAACGCCGGAGTAAAGATGATTCTGATGATTAATATATGAATTTTGTTGATTTGGAAAGGGGATGTTGCCTTATGCGCATCCCTTTTTTTGTGCTTGTTTTGCACCGTCCTTTAAGGCGGTGATTACGGAGATAATTGCTTTTCAAACCAAGTAGCCCTCACGGACTACTCTTAAATGTAGCGGACTTTCAGTCCTTTGCGAGTTGAGGGGTGAAGCCCCGGCCATTATAGCATCGTTCATTAGGGCGGTGATTATGGAGACATTAGCCTAAATAGGCTTTAGCCTTTAAGAACAAAATTAAAGGCTGAAGCCCTTTCTCGGATCTGCCATTTTATCACCGGGCTAAAGCCACGGTGCAAGAATTGACATCATCTCAAATAATCAATTTCTTATTGATTATTGAATATTCTACATTTTAACCAGGAAACGATGGATGAACCTTTTTGAGTTGAGATTGCAAGCGAGAAATGTAAGAAGCAATCTAATAGATAATCTAAAACTCAATACCTTTACGCGCCGGCACACCTTTTTTGTAGTAGTGTTTTACTTCTTTCATTTCGGTAACCAGGTCGGCCAGTTCGATTATTTCGTCGGGGGCATAACGGCCTGTAAGCACCAGTTCCAGGTTGGCGGGTTTGGTGGTAATCAACTGCCTTACCGCTTCAACAGAAATAAGTTTATAGTGCAGCGCAATAAAAATTTCATCCAGAATAATTAAATCATAGCTTTCGGATTGTACCAAAGCTTTAATTTCATTCAAACCTTGTTGAGCCGCTTCAATATCGGCACCGGTGGGCTTCTTTTTAATAAAATATCCTTTGCCGTATTGTTTTACTTCGGCTTGCGGCAGGTAGTTTTGTACTGCCTTTATTTCGGAGTAGGTTTTCCCTTTTACAAACTGGGCGATAAACACTTTTTTATCTGCTCCGGATGCCCGCAAAGCCAGTCCAAAAGCTGCTGTTGTTTTTCCTTTGCCGTTTCCGGTGTATATGTGTACGTAGCCTTTCATGCTGAAATTTGGTTTTTGCAAAAGTAGTTTCTTTCGTAAGCTTTTAAAAATAATTGTGGTTGCTGTGCGTAAATTAGAGTTGCTAAATGGTGAAAAGAACAGAATTAGCTTTACCCTTTTGTCTGTCGACATTTTCCCTTAAAAAAGGAAAAAGGCCATGATGTAAAGTTTGAATGTAGCTTGTAACCGGCTCCCCTCTTTAGGGGAGCTTCCGTCGATTGACGGATGAGGGTAAAGCTTTAAACAGCTAACTTTCTATTTCAAAAAAAAGCCCGGGGCTGCAAAGTTAAAACACATACAGCTCCGGGATCAACTATTGTAGACTATGCTTTTTTAATCAACCATAAACTTCACCCCAAACGAAAACATTGATGCGCTGAACGCTGAATCGCGGTCGTATTTATGGTATTTTAAATCGATACTTTTTAATCCAAGTTTCCAGATGTGCCCTTTCGTAAACACATCGGTATAGCTTATACCAAACCCGTAGTTATTGGCTGAAAATTCCGACAGGTCGTAGTCCGAGGTGTAAAATTCTTCGGTCGACAAATGCTCGTTGTACGGAGCAAAATAGTCGGCTGCCGTTTGGTTGTAAAAACGGTACGACGGGTACAGCGTAAATTTATCGGTAATTTTTACCGGGATTTCAATGCTTGCCGTGTGCGAAGCAATTCCCCAGTCGTCGGTGTAATACCGGTAAAAGGTTCGCAAGGTTACCCGGTGGTTTACAAAATAGTTGAGGCGGGCCCCCAGCGCAATTTTAAAGCGCGAGTCGGGCAGCTGCTCAATATCGTCGGCCAAATGGAAATTCTCGAAAAAGTAATCTTCCTTATCCGCAAAATAAATGCGGTGAAACGGTGTCGACAACAATCCATCCTGCAAAATAAAATCGGCCGAAACATAACCTGTCATCCGGCTCGACAGGATTTGCGAAAGACCGATACCCGCCGAGTAAGAGTTCCGTCCTTTGCTGCTATGTTCGTTAAACGACGGATCGTAACCGGGAACTACCTGTTGGAACGAACTTCCTTCATCCTGCCTTAGTTCGATAGGGTAGATGAGGCTCCAGGTATCGAGGTACACGTTACCGTTCAGCGATAACTCGGTGTTCTTTTCGTTGAAAAGCCAGGTGCGTCCGGCACCAAGACCAAACGAGGTGTAATCAAATTCAGCCGAAACCGATAAGTTGGCATTCCACAGCCGGTTTCTGTCGTCGGAGCTATGGCTGTAACTTCCAACCACATTTCCCCATACATCCGATTTTGATGCACCACTGCTGGCCACAAAAGGGTCGACCGACTGCTTGCCATCAAAAGGATTAATGTTACTCGATGAAGCCGAAGTGTAGGCCGAAATGTTCGCGTTAATGGTCAGCACGTCGTCGTCGTTCAACGGAACGGCCACGATTATAGTTGGCGAAAAATCGGTAAGTTCCTCGGTTCCCCGGCCACCTGTAACAGCGGCATTCTCTCCGTCCTGCTCGTAATAGTTCAGCAGAATATCTATCTCTGTATGCTCCAGTACGCGTTTTTTGTATTCGCCCGCAGCATTGTCGTCCTGGGCGCTAACAGCAAGCACTGAAGCAGTCAATAATAAACTCAATAAATACTTCATGTTTTAAATTGGATTTAATTGCAGCCGCATCCGCCACCGGTTTTACCTCCGTTTGCTCCCGAAGCAGCCTCTCTGTACGATTGAAAAGTAGTTTGAAATTTGTCGATCTTGCGGTCGGCCAAGGCCATATCCGGATCGTTTATATTTACCTTTTCGTACTCTTTAAGCACTGTGCACGAACTGAAAAGCATGATGCCCAGTCCGGCCAGTAAAATAATTTTTTTCTTCATCCTCATTCTGTTTCGATTTTAATATTTTCTGATTGATGAATATTTCCTTTATCGTCAACGATTATACATTCTATTTGAGGCAACTGGTTAATGCGGTCGAGACCCACATCAATTCCCATTACAAAAACTGATGTTGCCAGTGCATCGGCCAGTTCGGCCTTTGGCGCAAATACAGTAGCACTGATAATGCCGTGTGCCGGATAACCGGTTCGCGGATCGATGATGTGTGTGTAGCGTATTCCGTTGAATTGTACATATTTTTCATAGTCGCCCGAAGTTACCACCGCACCATTTTTAATGGGCAGCAATGCAAAAGCCTTGTCTTTGTTCATCGGGTTGGTAATGGCCACTTTCCAGTACGAGCCTTCGGGTTGTTTGCCCCAGGTATTCATATCGCCCGATGCGTTTATGATACCGGCACTCACACCTTTGCTCATCAGCAATGCTTTGGCTTTGTCGGCTGCATAACCTTTGCCTATGGCACCAAAACCAATCTTCATTCCCTCTTTTTGCAGGAAAACGGTTGAAGCTGCTTTGTCCAGCACAATGTTCTTATAGCCGACCTTTGCCACTGAGGCCGCAATGGTTGCCTCCGAAGGCATGGCTGTCATACTGCCATCGAAATGCCAGATGCGATCCATCGAGGCATAACTGATGTCGAAAGCACCATCGGTGAGCTCCGAGATTCGAATGGCCCGTTCGATCAGTGCAAAAAGTTCGGGCGATACTTTTACAGGCTGTATTCCTGCGTTTTTATTTATCGCCGACGTTTCGGAATTGGCATCCCATGATGAGATCAGCTTCTCGATGCGCTGAATTTCAGCAACTGCCAGATCAATATAGTCGTTTCCTTCCTGCTCGTTGTTGGCAACAACAGTAATGTCGAAGCGGCTTCCCATAAGTTTTAGCGTTCGTTTGTAAGGTTGCTGGCAAAAAACCGGCAGCCCCATTATTACTAAAACCAATAGTATTGCTATGTGGCGAACCATTAGTTCACAAAGGTTTCAAGATGTTTGATGTATTCGTCGGGCGTGAGTTTTTTATAGCCCGTTTCGCCCAGTACTTTCCCGGTTTTGTCCAACACTACCACCAGCGGAAAAAAACCTTTTTGGTTGTACTTTTCGGCCAGTTCTTTGTTGGCTTTCACCTGCCCGCTGTCGGGCTGGTTCTTTTTTTGGCGCGGGAAATCGGCTTTATAAAGCACAAAATGCTCGGCCGAGTAGTTTTTAAATTCATCTGAACTCCAG
Organism: Draconibacterium mangrovi; assembly: GCF_010586825.1. Taxonomy (GTDB): domain Bacteria; phylum Bacteroidota; class Bacteroidia; order Bacteroidales; family Prolixibacteraceae; genus Draconibacterium; species Draconibacterium mangrovi. The sequence goes on from NZ_JAAAGB010000017.1 coordinate 63,832, forward strand.
ATCTCGTTCTCCAGTTTCATACAAGGGGCACACCAATCCGACCCGGAAAATACCAGGATGACGGGTTTGTCTTCTGTTTTTGCAGTTTGTAATGATTGCTGAAAATCGCTTTGCCAGTTTTGACCAAACGAGATACCCGAAAGAATAAGGGTAAGTAGAAAAGTCAATGAGGCACTTTTTAAAATTAGTTGTTTGCTCATTGTTTTATTCTGTTAAAATTATCGAATCATCTAGATTTTTCGATATGTATAACTTAACAGCGTTCAAATTGTTTTGTCATATTGTAAATTTAACAGAATTTAAATGTAGAAGAACTGGAGCTTAGTCCTCCGGAGGGATGTTATTTCGGTTGTTTACAACAAGATGAAAACCCAGTTGCTCAGCTTTGTCAACATCATTTTCGGCAACTCTGATTGCGATTAAGTTACCGGTTGGACATGAGCAAGCCAAACAAACCGGACCTGAATAGTAATTGATTTTTCGTACTGAATAAACTGCAATGTTATTGTCCTCGAGATAGGCTGTTACAGCTTGTTTGTAATCGCCGGAGCCTTCGTAAAATTCGTCCCAGCCATTCATGCAGCCGGTTTCAACAATATCCATTTCAATGCCTTTTTCATCGTTGCAGGCAGCAATGGCAAACAAGAAGACTGAAAGAATTAGAATAATACGTTTCATAACAGCAGTTTGGCTAAAGATGCTTTTGCCGGTTTAAAGGTTGCGTTGTGGCGTTTCCGGTACTTCGCCTGCTTTGTAAAAACGTGTTGTAGGATAAGCGAATTGAATATCGGATTCTTTATTAAAAGCGATAAGAATATCTTGCCAGAGTAAATTTTCCGATCCGCGTCGTTGCCTTGGATTGCAAAGGTAGCGAACGGTTAAACGCACGCCAAAGTCCATCACTTTGGTATATACAATTGGCGTGAGGTGCTTGTAATAAATCATATAATTTTTGCTGGCCTCCTGAATCTCTTTTTGCGCTTTTATGTGAATGTCTTTTGAATAATCGTGAATAATCTGATCCAAAATGTCTTTGGCTTTTTGCCAGTTGCTTTCAAATGTAATGTTCACTTTCATTTCGTTCCAGATGTACTCAAAACCGGTACTGAAATTGGCCTGTGGTTCAAGAAAAACCTTGCCGTTTGGCATATGAATAATTCGGCCGGTACTTTGGTCGGCGTCTACCCAATTTCCGATTTCAAGTATGGTAAACTGAAAAAGCCTGATATCGATAACATCGCCGGTGTGCGGGCCAACCTGCACACGGTCGCCCACATGAAAAGGTTTACGCACGACGATAAAAAACCACCCGGCCAGGTTCGTGATCGGATCTTTTAAAGCAATGGCAATACCTGCAGTAAATAAGCCCAGGAACGTGCCGAATTCTTCAAAGGCATGAATCCAGACTGCACTGATCAATATTAATCCTGAAAAAGGAATAATAAAGGAGAGGGCACGTTTCCACGAGTAGCGGATTTTTACGTTTTGCGTTTGCCGCCAAACAATACGCAGAATTAACAGGCGGATGATCGACAAGAAGATCAGGATAAGAATCGAGATAATTATTTTGTGCTGGGTGGCAGCACTCAGGCCCGTTTGGTCGGTAATAAATTCGTTTATCTCCCTCATTTATATCCGGATTAGCGTTTAGCGGAAGTTACGAAATATTTCGTTTTGTTCAATTATAGTAATTGAATTGTGTGTGATAATTATAAGACACGTCCTTAACTTTCAAAAAAAACTAATCGTTACCTTATTTAATAAAACTGGATAAAATTGTGAAGATAAGATTGGTATTTGCCCTATCAGGCGGATTTTACTCTTTGGCTTAGCCCAAACAGTAAACAGAAAACCCAAGGCTGCGTCCGCTTCCCTCGGAAAAGCTACGTGATACCGCCTAAAATTCCTGAAACTTCCCGATACTACGATCGGGACAGGCAGTCGTTCCTCCTCAAACAACAGTAATTTTTTAACGTCGCCATCACTTGTTTTCCGGCTCACCGCCCGAGGCCGAAGCTTCGAAGTTAATTTCCTAATTTGCCAACCTTGCATAAGTGGAACGGCCTCTTTTGGTCTTTGTCCGAAGTTGAAAATAAAACCTTAATGAGAGCGGGAAGCTCCGAGGGCGCGAGGAGATCACCCGTCCGAATTTAGGTTTTATGAAAACGTAGGGGGAAGATCAAAAGTAGCCTTGAACTTTCTGCTTCGTCGTTGCTTCAAGGCAAAGATGAAGGCCTCCGGCAGGAGATTTCAGCAAAAATATTCCTAATATCTGGGGCTACTTACTAAAAATCGGATTAAGATTTGCGAAAACTACAGTAATGAATTTCCGCTACTCAATTGCCTTCTGTTCTTTCGAATGAACAAACAAAATAGTACCCAGGTCGTCGTAGCCTGCAAAAGTGTTTTCTTTTTCGTGTTTTACCATTTCTTCGCGCAGCCCCACCAAAATTAAACCGGCATCTTTCGATGTTTTATTGATGATTGTCCGTGTAGAAATTTCATCGGTGCGCTGAATAATCTTGATATTTTTTTCGGTAATCGGCATCCTTCCCGACAGCACCAGCTTTTTCATTTCCTGTTTTGATTGCTGCACTTCGTTTTCGTGGCAAACCACAAAAATTTCGATGCTCGCCTTTTTTGAATCAGGATGCCCCAGAATTATAAAACTCAGCAAAATCATCAGGTTGGCATTCTCAGTGTCGAACGAATTTATCCAGACGTGGATACCATTCTGAATTTTCATTTTTTTAGGCGACGATGCCAACACACAAATATCAAAATCTCCACTGTTTACCAACGCAAAGTTCTCAATAATTCTTCCCAGGTTATCGGGTTTATCTTTGTTGTATTCAAAAATAACCATGTTGTTTTCCATACCCGCAACACCCGGAATTTGGATAGCCTGTGCAATGGCAGAAGTGTACGATGGCGAAATAATAGTGTCGATGTAAACGTAGTTTTCTTCGTCAGATTCTTCAAGCATCAGGTTAAGCATCTCATCTGCTTTTTCAACGGTTTTTGAAGAATAATAACCTTCTATGAGGTATAAAAAAGTCCCAAATCCGTATTTGTACGAAATCCAGCTTAACAACTGAAATGCGCGGTTATTGTGGGTGGTTTTATCCGAAATACAAATAGCACTGGGTCGCCACTCGTTTTGTTTTACCATTTTTTTGCGTTTCTGCAGGTGTACCTGCAACTTCCTGTTCAGCTGAAAGAGCGAGTTGGCAAACAGCGATGCAAAGTCTTTGCGGTGTTTGTGGTAATGGTTAATGTACAGGTAAATCAATGTCATAGCTCCGGCTGACAGCAAGGCGTATGATGTACTGATTTTAAACATCACCCAAATGGATACCAGGAAACCAACCAGCGACAGGTACCAGCGCGAGCGGAAAGTAGGGCGGTAGGATGGTGAAGCTCCAAAGTGATTCAGAAAGGAAATAAGACACAGCGAACCGTAAGTAACCATAAAAAACATGGAGATGATAGATGCCACAGCATTTACATCGCCCAGCGCTACAAAAACAAATGCAATGGCCACGGTAACTATTGATGCATTTTGTGGTTCGTTGTCGGCCGGATTAGCTTTGGATAGCCAGCGGTTGATTCGTTTCGATGGGAAAGCATGATCGAGCGCCAGCGCCTGCAACGTTCGTGGAGCCACCATTACCGAACCCAAGGCAGACGAAATGGTTGACGCCGCCAACCCCAGCGGTACGATTACCGAACCGGCTATGGCTATTTTTCCCATTATCAACTGGTGTTCCAGCAGATCTGCTGTTGATGCCGACATGGTGAGTTTATAAACAATAAAAATATAAAGTATCATGCCGGAAACCGTTGCCAGCACTGTTCCGAGCGGAATGGATTTCGATGGATTTTTTAAATCGCCCGACAGTCCGACTCCGGCAGTCATTCCGGTAAACGCGGGGAATATAATGGCAAAAACAACAAAGAAATTCTCAAAATTCCGAAACTGATCACCGGAGAAGGGCAGGCTTGCTGTTTGCGAAAATTCTGTCGATCCGAAAAAGAACATAATGATGGATATAAACAAAATAGCCACCACAAAATAAAGTGCTTTAACGCCCAGGTTGGCTCCCTTTTTAATAATCAGAAAAGCCAGACCTGCCATAACGGGCAAACTGATGGCCTGCCGCGGCAGAAGAAAATCATATTTATCAGCGAGCAGATTAAAAAAGAACTCAAATGCTTCGGTAAAAGCAATAACATAAAATGCAACACTAATGGCCTGCGAAAAGAAAAGCGCAATACCAATTGTGGCACCAATATTCAGTCCAAACGAGCGCGATATAATAAAATACTCACCGCCACCTTCAACACGTTTATTGGTGGCAATCTCGGAAATGGCAAGTGCCGTAGGAATGGTTACCAGGTGCCCAAGGAAAATAATCAGGATAACGCCCCAAAAGCCCAGCGTACCTACTGCATAACCAAAACGAAGAAATAAAATTGCTCCTAAAATGGTTGATATAGCTGTAAGAAATACCGGGGCTGTTCCAAACTTGTTGCTGTGTGTAGTCATAAATGTACTTTACAAATCTGCGTTGAAACGAGCATAATAAAAAGCTTTTTTAATACTCAAGAGAATGATTATGCGAGTTCCATAATTAAAAATAAGCAATTATAAACGAATGAAAAGATAGAATGTTTTTTTGTTAATCAAGCAAATCAAAGTCAATATTCTACATATTCTGCAAAACCTTTTTCCACCAGCTCATCGTTAAGGGTTTGCTCGTTGTCGGTAAGGCGGATAGTCCCGATGTAACGTCCAAATTTACCCACCTCTTTGTCGGTTTCAACAATCACCTGGTTGTCATTGTTCGTTATCCGCTCAATAACAAATGCTTTGGCTTTCATGCCATTTTTATATTCTTCCGAATCCTTTTTTACATTGTACGTTTCGGGGGTGTTTATGCCACGGAGACGAATACGCTGAAAAGTGGTGATTTTAAATCCGAGGTCGATAACCAGGTCGATAGTATCGCCATCAACCACACGGTCAACTGTTGCTTTGTAGGTGTACATATTTATGTGTTTTGTTCCCCTCAAGATACGGATTTGGAAGCGAATAACGTAATTTATTCAACAGCTATTTATAGTCGGCCTTTTGTATAAGTCGTTGTGTTGTACTAAATTCGGAAAAACGAATAAAACGAAAATGCCTGAATTAATACAATCGAAACCGCACGGAGTAAGGCAGTGGGCTTTAATCGTAGCTCCGCTAATAAGTTTGTTGGTTATTCTTTTTGCCGATCTCGATCCGCAGAACCGGAATGTTACCTATTGTTTTGCCATCGCCTTGTTGATGGCCATATGGTGGATAACGGAAGCCATTCCACTGGCAGTAACGGCTTTGCTTCCGGTGGCACTATTCCCGTTGTTTGGCGTAGTTGACGGGAAAACGATTTCGGCCATGTATTTTAACCATCTGATTTTTCTTTTTATTGGCGGCTTTTTAATGGCCTTTGCCATGGAGCGGTGGAATTTACACCGGAGAATAGCCTTGCGCATTTTGCTGGTAGTAGGAATCAGTCCGGGGCGTATTTTGCTGGGATTTATGCTGGCTACATCTTTCTTATCGATGTGGATGTCGAACACGGCCACAGCTATGATGATGGTTCCTATTGCTCTTTCGATAATTATTAAACTTGAAGAAAGCCTGGGGGAAAAGAAAATGGGGAAGTATGCGATCGGCCTGCTTCTGGGAATTGCGTATTCAGCATCAATTGGCGGAGTCGCAACGCTGGTAGGTACGCCACCCAATTTGTCGTTTGCACGAATTGTTAGCATCATCTTCCCCGAGATGACCGAAATTTCGTTTGCCGACTGGTTTATTTTTGCGCTTCCGGTTACGGTTCTTTTATTTGTAATGGCATGGCTTATTTTGTATGCGATGTACAAACCCAAAAAGAGCTGGAAAAAGGTTCACATTGATCAGTTTCGCGAAGAATACCAGGCGCTGGGTAAAGCAAAATCCGAAGAGAAGATCGTACTGATTTTATTTGTTATTCTGGCGTTTTTATGGATATTCCGGTCGGGATTTACCATTCAGTCGTTTGAGATCCCCGGTTGGTCCCAACTGTTCAAAAATCCGTCATATATCAACGATGGTACGGTGGCCATTTTTATTGCGCTCTTGCTTTTTATCCTGCCGTCGAAATCAGAAAAAGGCGAGCGGTTAATGAACTGGAAAACGGCACGAAAAATACCCTGGAACATTGTGCTTTTATTTGGTGGCGGTTTTGCTCTGGCACAGGGATTTGTGGAGTCGGGGCTTTCGGTTTGGTTTGGCGAGCAAATGGCCGGACTTGCCAATGTTAAGCCGATTGTTCTCACTTTTGCCAATGTTACCATGATGTCGTTCTTAACCGAACTAACGTCGAACACGGCAACTACCGAAATGATTCTGCCTATTCTTTCGGGGCTTTCAACCACTATCAAAGTTAATCCTTTGTTGTTAATGATTCCCGCCACCCTGGCGGCATCGCTGGCTTTTATGCTGCCCGTAGCTACACCACCCAACGCCATAATTTTTGGCACCAACCGCATTCAGGTAAAAGACATGGTTAAAACCGGGATACTGCTCAACATGGCCGGAATTATTGTGGCCACACTGGTTATGTATTTCTGGGGTGTTTTAGTGTTTGATATTGATGTTTCGGTATTTCCCGATTGGGCAGCCGCCGCTGGGGCCGGATAGTTACAGCTCTCCGATTCAGCCACCCCACACAATTCAAGCCTATGAGTTCCTATTTTGCTTTTTTTGTTGGCAGCCGGGCTTTCCGCTTTACCTCTTTTGTCAAAGCATGGTTTTTGTAAACGGTACGGGGGCTCCTTTCATCCGCCTCCATCCGTTAACAAAAATTTCACGCTTGCCTGCAACAGGGTGCCGCTGCAATCCCTGCCGGGGCGTTTCAATGCAACCAATAAAAAGATTCGGGGGGATTCCATCTTTTTTTCACCCGAGGTTATTCATAGTTAATCCCTTTGGGATATTGGCGCTGAAAGCGGCGAATGTGAATAACCCGGTGTGTAGCGCCGGGCTGAAATGACCGGAGGGAAATCGTCCGGCAAAGGTAGCTGATCAAGGATCGACCGAACTTCCGGACGAAAAGCAGCTGTCTTTTTTTGATCGTATTTCACAAAAAGATATGATTATTAGGCGCATAAAAAGGATGTGCCTTGAGAAACATTTCTGATTGCGCCTTTGATTTGTCTTCGTATTAACCACGGGTTTCACCCGAGGTTATTCATAGTTAATCCCTTCGGGATATTGGCGCTGAAAGCGGCGAATGTGAATAACCCGGTGTGTAGCGCCGGGCTGAAATGACCGGAGGGAAATCGTCCGGATCAGACAGCTGATCAAGGATCGCCCGAACTTCCGGACGAAAATAAGCTGTCTTTTTTTTGATCGTATTTCACAAAAAGATATGATTATTAGGCGCATAAAAAGGATGTGCCTTGAACAAGTTTTCTGATTGCGCCTTTGATTTGTCTTCATATTAACCACGGGGTTCACCCGAGGTTATTCATAGTTAATCCCTTCGGGATATTGGCGCTGAAAGCGGCGAATGTGAATAACCCGGTGTGTAGCGCCGGGCTGAAATGACCGGAGGGAAATCGTCCGGATCAGACAGCTGATCAAGGATCGCCCGAACTTCCGGACGAAAAACAACTGTTCTTCTTTGATCGCATTTCACAGAAAAAAGCACCCAACCCGAAGGATGGATGCTTTTGTTAACCTTTAAAACAAAATTTATAATAATTATTACTATTTATTCATCTTCGGGTGTTGGAGGTT
>NZ_JAAAGB010000018.1 GCF_010586825.1 Draconibacterium mangrovi
AATGGCTGCGGCTGATGAGTTTAAAGACAAAACCAGGCACGTTCATCAGCAATGGCAGACCGATTTTACGTACTTTAAAGTGATAAACTGGGGTTGGTATTACTTGTCTACTATTATGGACGATTACTCCCGTTATATCATTGCCTGGGAACTTAGCACCAATATGGAAACGACCGATGCCAAACGGATTGTCAAAACAGCATTGAAAAAAACAGGACTCAATACGGATAATCGGCCAAGACTTTTGTCTAATAATGGTTCCTGCTACGTTCCCAATGAGTTCCAAAAATTCATAAGCGACAGTAAAATGGGCCATGTGCGTGGTGCCCCGTACCACCCGCAAACACAGGGGAAGATTGAGCGATATCACCGTTCGATGAAAAATGTGGTAAAACTCGAAAATTACTTCTTCCCTGATGATTTGAGGGCCAATATTGAAGTGTTTGTGGATTAATATAACAATCATCGTTATCACGAATCATTACAAAATGTAACGCCTGCCGATGTTTATTTTGGACGGGCTAAAGAAGTTTTGATTCGAAGAAAAGAGATAAAATTTGAAACCATAAATGAAAGGAGGAGAATGAATCGGAAGTCGGCTTAAGTAGCCATTGAAATATTGATAACTTTCTTAACGTGAAGCTAAAAGTTATCAATATTTCAACAGCAAATAAAAATTATCATAATTATTAATTTTAAATGTAAAAAGTATCTCTTAAGTTTATAGAAAAATTTGTCCAATAGGTTCTGACGTTAAACACAAGTCTCAGGACAGAACAAAAGGATATTAACAGACCGGTGCAGGCCATTCAGCAATTTCAGTTGCGAAAAGTTATTCAAACCGAAGAAGATGCCAGATTAGCGCTAAGATTTGTAAAAGCAGCAGGTTTTGAAGGGATTGAATTAAACAGTTTTATGATTAAAAAAGTGCCGTTTATTGTACCTGTTATTACTTGGATGGCAGGAATGCCAACAGGAAATAGTGGCAAGTTAAACTGGCATGAATTGATTACAGAATCAGGCTTAAAAGTGGTGAGCATTCACGAAGACTTGGGCAGTATTTTAAAGAATACCGAAGAAATTATTGCAGAGGCAAAATCATTTAACACTGAATATGTGGTGGTAACCGGTATGTATCGGTTTGATTATTCGAGCCGCGACGAGGTGCGAAAGTTGGCCACCGATTTAAACCATGCCGGCAAGCTTTTAAAGCAAGGTGGATTAAATCTCTTGTATCATAACCATAACACCGAATTTCGCAGGGTAGAATCAGGTGAAACAGCTTTTGAAGTGTTAGTGGAGAACACAGATTCTGCTTATGTAAATTTTGAATTTGACTCGTACTGGGCGATTGAAGCTGGTTGCGATGCCGTGAAATTAATGGAATTGCTTGGCAACAGAATGAAACTCTATCACATCAATGATCGGGGAAACAGAGAGAAAGGTAAAATGGGCTCTATTATAAAATCGGATAGTATGGAGTTGGGAACCGGAAATGTCAATTTAGTTGATCTAATTACGACTGCAAAAAAGTATGGGGTGAAGGCCATAATTCTGGAAACACATAGAAACTGGATTGACGATTCTCCGGTAAAATCACTGCAAGTAAGCGGTGAGTTTTTACATGAAGAAATATGATTTTGAAAGAAGATAGCTGAAAAATTACACGCAAAAATATGTTTGGTTATTGTATGATGCATGGAGTTTTCAAATATAATTTGAATTTGTAATACGCTGGAAGTAAAAGCCTCTAATCTATTGGTAAATAGCTTGATTGGCTATTTGCAATCCAATGCAAAAGATAAAATTATATATCGAACCTTGCCAATATATCAAGAGGATTGCACTCTTTTATCGTCAGTATTATAAGGACCAATAAAAGTTAATTCAGTCAGTTGTTACGGTATTCATTCGTAAGAATTGATGCAAAAGGTTGATTTCATTTGGATATCAGCCTTTTGTTCTTCTAGGTAGAATAAAATGTAAATAGTCGCTCAAGAAAATTTCCTCAGGTAGTCCGAAGGAGATACCTTAAACTTTTCCTTAAATTTTCTTGAAAAAACAGAAGGACTTGAGAATCCTGTTTTTCTGATACCAGAGAAATAGAATTTTCTTCTTCTTTTATGAATTCTGTTGCTTATTTAAGCGATAATTGGATATAAAATCGTTGGGAGTTATACCTATAATGTGGACGGTGTATTTTGCAATGCACTAACTATCAGTGATGTATTTAGTCTGTTTCTCGAATGGTCCCCTTTGGGTAACTCTATAATTACTTGTTGTTAAATTATTTAATTATCTCTTAAATACACCAAATTTTATGGAGAATCCGATAGCCAATAAAGTGTCAATAACCTATACAAGTAAAACCTCACAGATGGCTGCCCAATTTTTTAGTAAACTAAGCATCACTATTACATTTAATCCAAGTACTTTCTGATTTGCTTTCTTTTTCTTTTCTATATTTGCGAATTCAAAAAAATAACGCAAGAAATGAGTTTTAATAAAGTAGAAGCAGCTTTAGAGGAATTACGACGTGGAAAGCTGATAATTGTTGCAGATGATGAAAATCGAGAGAACGAAGGAGATTTTATTGTGGCAGCAGAGTTGATAACACCAGAGGCTGTAAATTTTATGGCAAAAGAGGGTAGAGGTTTGATTTGTGCTGCACTAACCGAAGAAAGGTGTGATGAGCTGGAGCTTCAATCTATGGTTATAAATAATAATGCCATAAATAGTACTGCTTTTACTGTTTCTGTAGATTTGATTGGTCAGGGATGTACAACTGGTATATCTGCAGAAGACAGGGCAAAAACACTGTTTGCTTTAGTTGATAAAACTACTATTCCTGCTGATTTGGGCAGACCCGGGCATATATTCCCCATTAAGGCAAAACCTGGCGGTGTTATAGAAAGGCCGGGGCATACGGAAGCTGCTGTGGATCTTATGAAATTGGCGGGATTGGAGCCAGTGGGCGTATTGGTTGAAATAATAAACGACGATGGCACAATGGCTCGATATAATGATCTAATTAAAGTCTCCGAAAAATTTAACCTAGTTCTAATTACCGTAAAGCAGCTAATCGAGTACATAAAACACATTCGTGGCAATAAAGGAAACTGATTTTAGCATTATAATTTACTCGTGTATTTGTTGCTGGATAACCTTGTTTTATTAATGGCAACTCAAGTAAAATTAGTGGAAGGTTATTATTGCGAATCTCTTTATTAATTCAATTAAAAGTCAGTAATACTTTCGATTGTTTTTCTTTTTCTTTTTCTTTTCTATATTTGTGACAATAATTAGCCAAACTGATTTTTACAGAATATAGATAAATGAAGTTATTGCCACAACAACGCCGGGAAAAGATATTTGACTTGATTAGAGAAGATGGTCACGCCAAAGTATTGGAGTTAAGCAAGATATTTAAAGTGACTGAAGTGACGATACGTCAGGATCTTGAAAAGCTTGAGGATGAGGGGCTTGTTGTGCGTGAGCATGGTGGTGCTTATCTGAAAAATATCAGCGCGAATGTTCAGAATATCGAGTTGCTCAATAATGAGAACATGGCCGAAAAGGAATCTATTGCCAAAAAAGCTGTCGAAATGATTAATGATGGTGATACTATTATCCTTGATTCCGGATCAACGGTATCAGAAATTGCCAAACACATTACCGGATTTAAAAACCTGACAGTGATTACTAATGCGCTGAATATTGCTTTGATTTTAGGTGCTGATCCGGAAATAAACCTGATACTTACCGGGGGGGAGTTTAAAGCGCCAACGCTTTCTCTTACAGGGCAAAAGGCTGCTGATTCTTTGGAGGGGCTTCATGTAGATAAGTTGTTTTTGGCGACTGCAGGTATTGCATTAAAATCAGGACTTACTTATCCGAGTATCAGTGATATTTGTGTAAAGAGGGCGATGATAGAATCGGCAGATGTTGTGTATCTGGTGGCGGATTCATCAAAAATCGGAAAAAGCTCGTTTGCCAGTCTTGGGGCTTTGTCTTTGATTGATTATTTAATAACCGATTCAAAAATAAATGAAGATTATATCGATATCTTTTCTCGCCACGATATCAAAATGATCGTTTCTTAAAAACTTCCGTTTTTAGTTTCTTATTTTTTGTTTGTTACTTCCTTGTCGAAGGTTGTAATGCTCATGTATTCAGTGTTTTTTTGCTATTGATTGAGAACGTTTCATTGAGATGTCATGTCTGAACTTTTATCTGCTGTATTCAAAAAATTCTGGGTCAAATCTTATTTTTTACGAATTCTTTCTTTTTTGTTCGTGCTTTTGTTTTGTTTCTTTAAATTTTCTTTTATTTTCGCTTTGTCAATAAAAAAATAACTATACCAAAGTAATATTAAACGAAAATGAACGATTCAAAAAATTACATTCTTTCTATAGATCAAAGTACTTCGGCAACTAAAGTTATCTTATTTAATAAAAAGGGCAAAGTGTCCGATCGCGTTACTATTGCGCATCGGCAGTATTATCCGGCGCCCGGTTTTGTAGAGCACGACCCAGTGGAGATCTTTAATAATACCTGCGAGGGGATAAGCAAAATTTTAACGGCAAATGAAATTTCTGAACAGGAGTTAGCAAGTATTGCAATAACCAACCAGCGCGAGACTTCAATGATTTGGGATAAAAATACCGGAGAGCCGGTGGCAAATGCTGCTGTTTGGCAATGTCAGAGAGGTGCCGATTATTGTAATGAGTTGAAGGGGAAAGGTTATTCGGCAATGGTTTCTGAAAAAACGGGATTGCTGATCGATCCTTACTTTTCAGCCAGTAAATTGTGTTGGCTAATGAATAATACGCACGGGCTAAAAGAAAAGGCCGCCAAGGGCGATTTGCTTTTGGGAACAATGGATAGCTGGTTGCTTTGGAAACTGTCGGGTGGTAAAGTTCATGCTACCGATTACTCCAATGCATGTCGTACATTATTATTTAATATTAATACTCTTGAATGGGATGCTGAATTGATCGATTTGTTTGATCTGGATAAAAGTATGTTTCCTGAAGTGAATTTCAGCAACGAAATCTTTGGCTACACAGATCCGTCGGTAATTCTTGAAAATCCGCTGCCAATTTCCGGACTTCTTGGTGATTCGCATGCTGCATTGTTCGGTCAGAACTGTTTTTTGCCAGGAATGGGAAAAGCGACCTATGGAACCGGATCGTCAATAATGATGAACATTGGAGAGAAGCCGGCACCGTCGCCTGAGGGTTTGGTCACATCGATTGGTTACGGACTGAATAAAAAGATATTCTATGTGTACGAAGGAAATATTCATTGCACCGGAGATACAATAAACTGGCTGAAAAACGACTTGGAACTTATAAAAGATGCGTCGGAAACCGAGGCACTTGCCTGTTCGGTAGATGATAACAACGGCGTATACCTTGTTCCTGCATTTGTTGGTTTAGGAGCACCTTACTGGGATAATACTGCCCGTGCATGTTTGTCGGGTATGGCGCGAAACACTAAAAAAGCTCACGTTGTTCGGGCCGCACTCGAAAGTATTGCTTACCAGGTAAAAGACCTGATTTCTTTAATGGAAGAAAAAGGTGCCATTCAGTTGCAGGAACTTCGTGTTGATGGAGGCCCTACAAAAAATACCTTCTTAATGCAGTTTCAATCTGACATGCTGGGAAGAACAGTTGTTCGTGCCGAGATTGAGGAAGTTTCAGCATTGGGGGCAACATTTATGGCTGGGTTAGCTACCGGTTTCTGGAAGGATTTGGACGAAATCGCTTCATTAAGAGAGTCGGCGCTGGTTTACAATCCTGAATTGGATGCTGAAAATACAAAAGAGCTTTACAGCGGCTGGAAAAAGGCTGTGGAAAGAGCAAGACTATAAAACTAAATTCAAATTATAAAATCAAAAGATTAAAACGATGAAACAAAACAAACAAACATTTGGGGTAATAATCGCTACCCGAAACATTTTCAATTTTCAATTGGCGGTTGATGCCCGTAAAAAAGTGCTTGACAAATTGGCGAGCTTAGGATTCGGTTCGGTGATCCTTCCTGAAAGTGAAACGCCAACTGGCAATATCGAAGGTTATGAAGACGCGGTGAAGTGCGCTAAATATTTCAAACAACATGCTGATGTTATCGACGGAATTATCGTAGTTCTTCCAAACTTTGGCGATGAGCTTGGTGTGGTAAATTCAATTGACATGGCCGGGTTGAACGTTCCTGTTTTGGTAGTTGCTGTTGATGATGACAACGACAAAGTGGATGTGAAAAGCCGTCGTGATGCATTCTGTGGAAAATTATCGGTTTGCAACAACTTCTATCAGTACGGAATTAAATTTACCGATACTACTTACCATACTTATTCGCTGGATTGCGAAGAATTTACGAAAGATATTTACAAGTTTGCCGGTGTTTGCCGTGTTGTAAACGGAATGAAAGGATTACGTGTGGGTGCTATTGGTACACGTCCGATTGGTTTTCAAACCATGCGCGTAAGCGAGAAGATTTTGCAGCGTGCAGGTATTACAGTTGTTCCGGTTGATATGTCGGAGATTTTGGCAGCTGCCGAAAAGATCGATGAAAATGCACCTGAAGTAAAAGAAAAAGTTGAGGCCATTCAGAACTATGGTACTTGCAATATTCTTCACAAAGGACAGATCAGCAAACAAGCCCGTTTTGGTTTGGCAGTTGAAAACTGGATTGAAGAAAACGACATTGATATTTCAGCTCTTCAGTGCTGGGAATCAATTGAGAAGAACTTTGGTTGTGCCGCTTGTGTAACCATGAGTATGATGGGAGAGAAGTTGATGCCATCGGCTTGCGAGGTTGACATTGCAGGAACAATTGGTATGTACGCGTTGGCTTTGGCTTCGCAAAAACCATCGGCGTTGCTCGATTGGAACAACAACTTTGCTGAAGACCGAGACAAATGTGTATTAACACACTGTAGTAACTATCCAAAATCATTCTTCGAAAATGAGATTGAAATTGGTAGTCTCGACGTACTAGGAACTGTTTTGGGTCAGCAGGATACATTTGGTGCCGTAAAAGGTAAAGTTGCAGCGGGTAAAATGACTTATTTCAGAATTTCAACCGACGATACAAAAGGTGGTATCAAATCGTACCTGGGAGAAGGTGTAATTACCGACGATCCTTATGGAATGGACGGTGGTATTGCTGTTTGTGAAATTCCAAATCTGCAGGGATTAATGAAATACATGTGCAAAAACGGTTACGAACACCACGTTGGTATGGTTCGCGGACATGTTTCTTCAATTTTGGAAGAGGCCATTGGAAATTACATGGGCTGGGATGTTTACACACACGAATAATCAACTTAACACTTAAACTATGATACTCGTTCATAATTATGGCCTGGCACTGTTTTTCTTTTTTGTGTCAATGGTATGTTGGGGGTCGTGGGCCAATACGCAAAAATTGGCAGCCCGTACCTGGCGTTTTGAACTGTTTTACTGGGATTTAACGCTTGGATTGTTGCTTGCTGCAACTGTCGCAGCATTTACTTTTGGTAGTATGGGAACAGAAGGCCGCACTTTCATGCAGGATCTGGCACAAGCCGATGGCCGCAGCATTTTTAACGCAATGCTAGGTGGAATTGTGTGGAACCTCGGTAATATTCTGTTAACAGCTGCAATTGCAGTTGCAGGAATGTCGGTTGGATTTCCTATCGGTGGCGGTTTAGCCTGGATATTGGGTATTGCTTTCAATTTTATTCTGGTAATTCTCGATAAAGGTAAACCCGAAGGAAATGTAACACTCCTGTTTATTGGTGTTGCAGTAATTATTGTTGCCATTTATTTGAGTATGCTGTCGTATAAACGTCTGGCACAGAAACAAGAGAAAGCATCTGCAAAAGGTATTCTCTTGTCGGTTGGAGCAGGTTTGTTGATCGCATTCTTCTACGGATTGGTAGTAAAATCGCTCGACAACAGCTTTGTTACAGGTGGAGCAGGAAATCTTACTCCATATACCGGCGTATTCTTTTTTGCAGTTGGAGTTGCTGTAAGTACGCCAATTTTCAACCCGATATTTATGAAATTCCCTGTTGAAGGGGAACCTGTTAAAATGAAAGAATATTTCAAAGGCGACCTAAAAACACACTCTGTTGGTGTTTTAGGAGGATTGATCTGGATGACAGGTATGGTGGTGAGTTTTATGTCGGCAGGAAGTGCCAACCCGGCAATATCATATGCACTTAGTAATGCAGCGCCGGTTGTAGCCATTTTATGGGGAGTGTTTGTATGGAAGGAGTTTAAAGGAGCTCCGAAAGGTACAAATGCCTTACTGGCAACTATGTTTGTGTTGTTCCTGATAGGGCTGGTGTTGATATCGATGTCGAATAGTTAGAATAGAAATGGATTAGTAAAAGGAAATGGATTATAGTATTAATGAATTAGAAAAAGAGGCGATTGAGATCAGAAAGCGTACGCTTGAGGTCATTTATAACGCCGGAGGAGGACACACTGGCGGCTCTATGTCGCTGGTGGACATCCTCACCGCGCTGTATTTTTCGGTAATGAATATCGATCCGGAAAATATGAATGATAACAAGCGCGATCGTTTTATTCTGAGCAAAGGACACTCGGTTGAAGGCTACTACGCTGTTCTTGAACGGAGAGGTTTTATCGATCGTGCTCTGCTTGACACTTACGGTAAGTTTAATTCTGATCTCACCGGTCACCCAACCCGGAAAATTAAGGGAATAGAGGTGAATTCAGGAGCACTCGGACACGGACTTTCTGTTGGTGTAGGAATGGCATTAGCCTCGAAAAGACAGAACCTGGGTTTTAATACCTATGTTTTGATGGGAGATGGAGAGCATGGTGAAGGATCGATAATGGAAGCAGCAGCATCTGCAGGCCATTATAAGCTGGACAACCTGGTTGCGATAATCGACAGGAACAACTTGCAGATCAGTGGACGAACAGAAGATGTGTTGGCCATTGAAGATTTGCAGAAAAAGTATGAAGCAAATGGCTGGGCAGTTGTAAATGTTGACGGGCATGATATGGGAGCACTTATTGATGTATTCAATTCGTGCCCGGTGGAAGCGAACAAACCAACTTTTATTATTGCAAATACCATTAAAGGGAAAGGAGCTTCGTTTATGGAGAACAAAGCGGTATGGCATCATAAAGTGCCGACTGCCGAAGAGTTGGAGTTGGCAATTAAAGAACTGAACGAAAGAAAGGAGGCGTTGTATGTCAAGTAGTGTTATTCCATGCCGAAAAGCGTTTACCAATACAATTTTGGAAGAGGCCAAGGCTGATAAAAGCATTTTTGTGGTAACTTCTGATGCGCGTGGAAGTGTAACGCTGGACCAGTATGCAAATGAATTGCCCGAGCAATTTGTTGAAGTAGGAATTGCCGAGCAAAATGCAGTTGGAGTGGGAGCTGGTTTGGCACTCGCAGGTAATAATGTTTTTGTTAGCGGACCGGCATGTTTTTATTCGGCACGTGCGCTGGAACAGGTAAAAGTGGATGTGGCGTACACCAATACAAATGTGAAAATTATTGGGGTAAGTGGTGGCGTGAGTTATGGCGCGTTGGGTGCAACCCATCATAGTTTGCACGATTTGGCTGTTATGCGCACGTTTCCCGGAATGGAAGTTTATTTACCGGCCGACCGTTTTCAAACAACAAAGCTAATTCAGTATTTGGTAAAATCAGCTATTCCTGCTTATGTTCGGATGGGTAGAAATGCCGTTCCGGATGTGTATTCTGAGAATGATGATTTTGAATTTGGCAAAGCAAAAGTGTTGTCAGAGGGAAAGGATATTGCACTTATTGCAACAGGCGAGACTGTATATCATGCTGTTAAGGCTGCTGAAAAATTGGCTGAAGAAGGCATTGAAGCTACTGTGGTTGACTTGGTTTCTGTAAAACCTTTCGATGCTGAGACAGTTTTAAATGCCATAAAAAATACAAAATGTGTTTTAACTGTTGAAGAGCACAGTATTTATGGTGGTGTTGGAGCGATGGTTGCAGAACTCACATCGCAGGAATATCCGGTGAAAATGAAAATTCTGGGAATTCCCGATGAAAATGTGATCAATGCGAAACCAATCGAAATACTTGAGTATTATGGCTTAACCACTGAAAATATTGTTTCGGAAGCCAAAAAATTGCTTGCCGGATTATAAAATAGTTGAGTAAAGGAGCTGAAAAAAACGCTTAGATAGTGTGGTTTAGGCGTTTTCTAAATAAAGAGTTGACTTAAAACAGGATAGGATAAAAATAAGAAGATCTGTTATTTCGAAACGAAAATTTAGTGCATGTTGAATCGCAAATTATTCTAATTTTACGATGCTGTGAGCGAAAGAATAATCAATAGTA
Organism: Draconibacterium mangrovi; assembly: GCF_010586825.1. GTDB lineage: Bacteria > Bacteroidota > Bacteroidia > Bacteroidales > Prolixibacteraceae > Draconibacterium > Draconibacterium mangrovi. The sequence goes on from NZ_JAAAGB010000018.1 coordinate 10,354, forward strand.
CACATAAGTATTTAGTAGAAAAAATAAGGGCTAACGACGAAGCTGCTTTTAAAGTAGTTTATAACGACTATTTTTCGAAACTATTTTTCTTTACTTTCGATTTTATTCCGGAAAAAGAAACCGCAGAAAACATTGTACAGGATACATTTTTGGCGCTCTGGAAAAACCGAAAGGTGCTAAAAGACGATACTAATCTTACGGCCTATTTATTTTCTGTTGCCCGGAATAACTGTCTTTACAGGTTGCGCGACGCACGGTATCAGAAAAAGCTCATTAATAACTCGTTTGATATTAATGAAATCGAGCTCAACATATCATCTTTAAAGTCATTCGATACATCTGACCTGGCTTTTAATGAAATTCAGGCTATTATAATTTCTACGCTCGAGGAGCTGCCTGCGCAGTGCCGAAAAGTTTTCGAACTTAGCCGTTTTCACGATAAAAAGAACCGGGAAATATCGGAGGAACTCAACATTTCTATCAAAACTGTAGAAGGTCATATCTCAAAAAGTCTCAAGATTTTCAGAAACGCGCTGAAAGAATATTTACCTATTGCATCTTGTCTTTTAACGCTCTAGTTTTTAGAGGTTTATTTTTGAAAAGAAAAAAAAGAGAAAAAAAAGCAAATTTCACCAAGGGTATTTGCTTCCTCGTGCAATAGTATTAATAGGAGCATGAAGAATTTAAAGAACATAATAGATTACATTACCGGGAATCTTGACGCTGATGTTAAGCGTGTGGTAATTGACGAGATTCGTAAAGATGACGAGCAAATTGCCTTTTATAAAAAGCTGAAGATTGCGTGGGCTTTATTTTCTTCAACAAAGAAAATGGCAGACTATGATATTGAAAGATCATACAAACAGCTGCAAAAAAAAATTGAAAAAGAAAAAGTAAGAGAACGTTATCTTTCAATAGGTGAGGTTTTTAAATATGCAGCCATTTTTATTGCGGTGCTTGGTATTCCACTGTTTTTCTATTTGAACAGGCAAACGGAGCAAACGGTTTCGTCGGTGCAGGAATTTAAATATACATCGGTTGTTGCCGATAACGGACAGACATCAAAAATACTCCTACCCGACAGCTCTGTTGTTTGGCTGAATTCAGGAACAAAACTTACGTATAACAACGGTTATTCCTTCGACAACCGCGATTTGGTGCTGGAAGGGCAGGCCTACTTTAGCGTAACACGAAATGAAATGCTACCGTTAACAGTAGCATGCAGCGAAATTAAAGTGAAAGTGCTGGGAACAAAATTTGATGTGAACGCCTATCCCGGGAGCAATGAGATTGATGTTGTTCTGGAATCGGGTCAAGTAGAGTTGCTTAATTCTAACGTTGAATCATTTTCGTTAAAAATGGAACCAGGAGAACGAGTAAGGTACGATTTGAAATCGGATGAGTTCAAAGTTGATCATATCGATACCGAAGACTTCACAAATTGGAAAGAAGGTTATCTGATATTTGCGGATTCGCCTATGGTTGAGGTGATTGAAAAACTGGAGCGAAAATTCGATGTGGATATCGAAGTGAAAAATAACACAGTTTACAAATCTGTGTTCAACGCACGGTTTAAAGACGAAGAATTGAGCGAGATTCTTGAATACATTGAGTATTCCTGTTCAATTAAATACAAAGTGCTTAAAAATGACGAACTAAATAAATCAATAATAGAATTTTACTAACAATCTAACGAACTAAAAACTTATGATGCCTATGTGAAAATTCCTTTTTTCTTAAGATTAAAGGAGATGCGCTAACATCTCCTTCTAAAATCTCTATGTGCCAAGATATTTGCAGTGTCCGGCACAAAATAATTTGAATCATTAACTCAAATCAGAACAAATTTATGAAAAAAAACGAATGTGAATTGATTTCCATTATCCGGCAGGTAATGAAATCAAAACTATTAGTAGCTATGAAAGCAACTATTTTTATCTTACTGATAAGTATAACCCAGGTTTTTGCGGTTAGTACTTACTCTCAGACAACAAGGCTCAACCTTAGTATGCAAAATTCTTCATTAAAGGAGGTCCTGAAAGAAATTGAACAGCAGTCAGAATTCTACTTTATTTATGATGCATCTGTGGTAGATGTAGAGCAGAATATTAATGTGGAATTTAATGATAAGTTAATTACAGATGTTCTTGATAAGTTATTGCTTGAATCAAATATCGAGTACAAGATTAATGACAGGCAAATTGCTTTAACCGCAAAAAGAACTGTAACTGCTGATCAGGAACAAAAGACTATTAACGGAAAGGTTACAGATACGAAAGGTGAGCCGCTTCCGGGAGTTACCGTGGTAGTTGAAGGAACTACGATAGGAACTGTAACCGATTTTGATGGAAACTTTACATTGAAAATCCCGGCAAATACCCAAAGCGTTCAAGTCTCTTTTGTGGGTATGCGCACACAGGTATTAACCATCGATGACAGAACTAATTATTCAGTAACAATGGAAGAAGAAACTATTGGGCTGGAAGAAGTAGTTGCTGTAGGTTATGGTGTGCAAAAGAAGAGCGACTTAACCGGATCTATTTCATCGGTTAAGGCGGAAGACCTGGAAAACAGAAGTATTACTACGGTTGACCGTGGTATTCAGGGAAAAACTGCAGGTGTTCAGGTGGTAACAACCTCTGGTGCTCCAGGTGCAGAAACTTCTGTTCGTATCCGTGGTTATAGTTCAAACTCAAGCTCTACTCCACTATACATTGTGGATGGTCTTCGCACTACTAATATTAGTTACCTTGATCCTTCAGATATTGAGTCAATGGAAATCCTTAAAGATGCCGCATCTGCAGCTATTTACGGTGCTCAGGCAGGTAACGGAGTTATTTTGATCACTACAAAGAAAGCTTCAAAGGGCACTCTTCGTATCGATTATAACATGCAATATTCCATTCAGCAGGTTGCCCGAATTCCTGAAGTACTAAATGCAGAGGAATATATTCAATATGCAGTAACTGAAGGTAACCTGGTATCACAATCTCGTATTGATGATTATTATGATGGAACAACCGATACTGACTGGGCCGATGTGGCATTCGAAAACGGAGCTATGCAGCGTCACAGTCTTAGTTTTCAGGGAGCAAATGACAAGAGCTCGATCTACGGATCATTTTCATATTTAGGCAACGATGGTCCTATCATTGGCGATCAGGATAAAAACGAACGTTTAACCGGTACGGTTAATGCTGAGTATAAAATTAAGCCTTGGGTGAAGTTTGCATCAAACAACAATTTTGCCAATTTCAACACTACAAGGGTGCGCGAAGGTGGTATGTATTCAATGCTTGCTTCGGTAATTCAAATGGATCCGCTTACTCCGGTAATATACTCGAAGGACGATGTACCTCTTCATATGCAGTCGCTTCTTGATATGGGGCATGCTTTCCTTACCGATGAAAATGGCGACTACTATTCAATGTCTCCTTTCCAGGAATCGAACAATGTGAACCCATACATTATGCGAGATGGTTACCAGCAACAAAGTGAAGGTTTCAATTTCCGTGGCGTTTCAAGTATCGATGTAACACCTTGGAAAACCCTTACCTTTACTTCTCGTTTGGGATATGACTTTTCAAGTTATACTTTCTACAATCTTCAATGGCCACATACCGATAATACTGATACCAACTATGACTATGTAACAATTGAGGCAGGTAGTCTGGATAACAAATATTGGCAGTGGGAGAATTTTGTTAACTACAATGAGACTTTTAGTGAGAAGCATAATGTAGGTGCAATGGCGGGTACATCATTCTCCGAAAGAAATACTTTTGGCGTATCAGGTTCTGTAAGCGGATCAAGTGCCGAGAATATTGGTATCACTAAACTAGACCGCAACTATGCTTATTTTGCCAATGCAACCGGTACTGCCACTAAGCAGATTACTGGTGGTGAAAAACGCACTTATGCTGAATTGGCTTACTTCGGACGTTTGTCATACAATTACGATAACAAGTACTTCTTTCAGGGATCGTTACGTGCCGATGCTGCCGACCTTTCCATTCTTCCGCTCAACACAAGATGGGGATATTTCCCATCAGGTTCTGCAGGTTGGACTCTCTCTCGTGAGAACTTCTTCCAGAATTTAAACTTAAACTGGCTCTCGCATGTGAAACTGCGTGCCAGCTGGGGACAGAACGGTTCTATCTCTGGATTAGGTGATTATATGTATGCTTCAACCATAACTTCGGATGTGATGTATCCTTTCACCGAATCTACTTACCAAGTTGGTTCGTATCCGTCTTCTACAGGTAACTACAACCTGCAGTGGGAAACTTCTGAACAGCTCGACTTTGGATTGGATATGCGTATGCTAAAAGACCGACTTACTTTTACCATGGACTGGTATAAGAAAGAAACCAAAGACCTTATTATGACAACTGTAAATTCTTCGGCTGTTGTTGGTAATACAATATCTCCACTTAATGCAGGTAATGTAGTAAATAAGGGATTTGAATTTGACTTGAGCTGGAAAGATGACATTGGTGACTTCTCGTATGCTGTAAGTGGCAATCTCTCAACTCTTAAGAATGAGGTGACATATATATATCCTACTCTTAGCCGTGTTGAAGGAAACAGTGGCGGTTCAGGTGTTGCGTCATTCTTCGAAGTGGGATATCCTATTTGGTACATGAGAGGATATGAGTACCTTGGTGTTGATCCTTCAGATGGATCGCCCATCTTTAATGATATAAGTGGTGACGGACTTATAAATGATGCTGATAAAACAATGATTGGTTCGGCGATCCCTGATGTTACTTATGGTCTGACACTTAATTTGGCTTATAAAGGATTTGACCTGATTGTTTTCGCAAATGGTACCTACGGAAATGAAATCTGCTATGCAATTCCTCGTTCAACCCGTATTCAAGCCAATACCTTAAAGTATTTCTACGATCGACGCTGGACAACTCCGGGACAGAATGCTGAATATATCGCAGCTTCACTTCCTGATTATGCAAACTATGTGCAGAGTTCTGCAATGGTATTTGATGGCTCGTACTTTAAAATCAAACAGATTCAGTTGGGATACAATGTTCCAAAGGGAATACTGGACAGAACCAATATCTTTAATAACGCACGAGTGTATGTTTCATTCGATGATTTCTTTGTGTTCACTGATTATCCGGGATTCGACCCGGAAGTTTCAATGAGTGGAGATGGTCTTGGACTTGATTATGGTCAGTATCCTACTACTCGACGAGTTACTTTTGGTATTAACTTATCATTCTAATCTTTAATTTGAAAAACTATGAAAAGTAAATATATATCATTGATTTTGATTATTGTCGGTGTCCTTTCTTTCAACTCGTGCGAAGACAACCTCGACATAGAACAACACAGTGTATCATCCATCGATTCCTACTATCAGATAGATAGTGAAGCTGAAGAGGGTATTACTGCATGTTATACGGCTCTTAGAGCTCTTTACCAGGGGAATTTTACGGATATGATCATTATACTGAATAACCTTTCTGACGATATCTGGGCAGGTGGTAATAGCCACTACGATGGTCGATTTTATAGAATAAACGATTATACCTTTGATGATGCTTATGGTGGTTTCAGTACTATTTATAACAATTTGTACGCGCTCGTGTACCGTTCGAATGTAATTGTTGAATATGTAACTGGGGATACTGAGGTTATGAAAAGGGCCGTTGCAGAAGCAAAGGTTTTCAGGGCTTTTGCATATTTCTATTTGACTACTTTGTGGGGAACTCCTCCACTTGTTGATCATATACTCGCCGAAGAAGAATATCTGCAAGCCAATAGTACTACGGCTGATCTTTGGGCTTTTATAGAGAAAGACCTTAACGAAGCTATCAACAGTGGTGCCCTTACGCAAAAATCAAACAAGGATGACGTGACTTACCGCGTTACTAAACAGTTTGCACAGTCGCTTTTGGGGAAAGCTTATATTTTCCAGGAGAAATACTCTGAGGCTGCAAGTATACTTGATAATGTCGTAAATTCAGGTCTATACGGTCTTCATACTGACCTGAGCACTTCGGGAACACCTTTAGGTAATATGACTGAAGAATCCATCTATGAAGTTCATTATCTTAATGACAGATCACAAAGTGCCACCAATAATACGTTAAATTGGACAAGTATGGGGCTTAGAGGTGAAAAATATAGTTATACAGCAGAGGCTCCTTTTGCAACAGCAACCTGGGGGTATGAAAATCCAACTAAAGATCTATACGATGATTTTGTTTCAGTAGAAGGAGTTGATGGTTATCGTCTCAAGAATTCGATAGCTACACGCGATCAGATGATCAATGACTACGGTACAACCAACATCATGACGATTACAGATAATGAAGGGTTATGGTTTTACAAATACAGGATACTCAAAGATTTTTGGGCAGGTTATTTCTATGCCAATAATCATCGCATAATGAAATACAATGAAGTACTGCTTCTTGCAGCTGAGGCTCATTTACAAAGTGGCAATGCCGGAAAAGCTACGGAATATATTAATATGATACGTACACGTGCACAGGCACCATTGATTACTGGGGCTGTAACCTTTGATGAGATTAAAACTGAATCGCGTTTGGAACTCTGTATGGAGGGACACCGATTTCATAATCTCGTCCGCTGGGGCGATGCAGCAACTACACTTGCAAAGAAAGGTCAGAAGAATCCGGCTCTCTTAACGGATGGAAGTGTGATTTGGGAAGTTTATAACGACGATCCTGCCTTGTGCGGATTTAAAGTTGGTAAACATGAATTGCTTCCTTTCCCATCAACTGAAATGAGCGTTAATCCCAACATGGTTCAGAATCCAGGTTGGTAATTAACGTATAAGAATATAAAATAAGAACAGACAGTCGATTATAATACTGTCTGTTCTTTACAAACAGCTCTCATTTATACGGTTATAAGTCATCTGTAATTGGACGAAAAAATGAGATAGTGCTCTGAATGTTGCAGTTTGACCGCAGCGTAGATTTTAGAATTCATACTCAATGAAAATACATTAACCAATAACTAATATGATGAACAAATTTGTGAAATATGCTGTAATATTCGGTTGCTTATTCTTTGCATTTAAACCGGTAGTTTTTGCTTCCAACCAGGCAAAACAACGAATGATTGTATTAACAGATATAGAGGCTGATCCGGATGATTCACAAACTTTAGTAAGATTATTACTTTATTCAAATCAAATTGAGCTGGAAGGTCTTATTGCAACTACCTCGATACATCAAAAAGAAAGAGTAGCCCCCGAAACAATTCATAAAATTCTTAATGCTTATGATAAAGTGCAGCCAAATCTCGAAAAACACGAACCTGGCTTCCCAACAGCAGAAAAACTGCACAGTTTGGTAAAACAGGGATTACCGGTTTTTGGAATGCAGGGAGTTGGTGAAGGAAAAGATTCGGAAGGATCGAACTGGATTATTAAAGTACTGGAACAAGATGATGAAAGGCCTTTATGGATTTCGGTTTGGGGTGGCCCGAATACACTGGCGCAGGCATTATGGAAAATCAGGGAAACAAAAAGTAAAAAAGAAGCGGACCGCTTAATTAACAAACTCAGAGTTTACACTATATCCGACCAGGATGACACGGGTATTTGGATGAGAAATAATTTTTCTGATTTGTTTTATATCGTTAGTGTTGGAAGTTATATGACTGCCACCTGGAACGCAATAAACTCGGTGATAGAAGGAATTGATAACACTAAAATCAGTAACGACTGGATTGCCGAAAACATTCAGCAAGGTCATGGTCCGCTCGGCGCTGAATATCCTGATGTAGCTTATGGTATGGAAGGCGACACTCCTGCGTGGTTAAATCTAATCCTGAATGGACTGAGTAATTCAGAACATCCTGAATGGGGAGGCTGGGGAGGCCGTTACGAATTATATCAGCCTGAACCGTTGGAAGGCCCGATCCCATCTGTTTTTCTGGGAGGTGCCGAATATCAGCCTGAAAATCGTCCAATCTGGACCGATGCAGATGATACATACACACCACGAATTCCGAATCAATTTGGTCGTGCAATTCGAAAAGACACACTAACGGTAACAAACAATAAAGTGAGTTTGTGGCGCTGGCGTGATGATTTTCAGAAAGACTTTGCTGCACGAATGGACTGGTGTACTGCATCATATAATGAGGCAAACCACCCCCCTGTACCGGCATTAGGTACTCCTGATGAGTTCACAATAAAATCAGGAGAGATATTTAGCCTGGATGCCAGTGGAACCATTGATCCCGATGGAGATAATTTGAGTTACTGGTGGTTCCAGTATCCTGAAGCAGGATCTTATAAAAAAGCGATAAGTTTCGGATCTTTATCTGAAAACCTGTACAAGGTGCGTACTATTGTTGCTCCTGAAGTTGAAAAATCTGAAACAGCTCATTTTATTTTAAAAGTTACCGACAAGGGATCACCTTCTTTATCAAGATACAAGCGTGTGATTGTAACCATTATTCCTAATTAATCAATGATGAGAAAAAATATTTTGTGGAAAAATTCCACAGCATTCCTTTTATTATTGTTAACATCATTTCAATTCTGTGTATTTGCACAACAGCAACCTGAACTCGGAGTCAGGACAGTTAATCTTTTACATTCCAACGGATTCCAATTTAAAGATTTAAATAAGAATGACAAACTCGATGAATATGAAGATTGGCGCCTGCCCAACGATGAACGTGTTGCCCATCTTATTGGGCAAATGACTTTGGAAGAAAAAGTTGGATTTATGCTGATCAGTACCATTAACATGGGAGGAGCTTCCGGTAGTGGATTTGGTGTAAATCAAGTAGTGACCAGTGATTTGGCGGAAGAAGATAATATAAATGAAACCAATTTCTTTACGCGTCAGCCGCTACCTGTGCCCACTTTAAGTGTTTCAGGAACTACAAAAGGGATACTGGAGAGAAACCTCCGGCATTTTATTTTACGTGCCAATAGCAAGGCATCTACCATTGCAGAATGGGCGAATAAGGTTCAGGCAGTGGCCGAAACTTCGCGTTTGGGAATTCCGGTACTGATCACTTCAAATCCGCGAAATCATATCACCATCGATAACTCGCCGGGGCTAAGTCTGGGAGAGACCGGCTTTTCGAAATGGCCGGGTGAATTGGGTTTGGCTGCCATGCGCGATTTTGAATTGACCCACGAATTTGCTGAAACTGCAGCCAAAGAATGGGTCGCAGTTGGGGTTCGCAAAGGGTACATGTACATGGCCGATTTGGCTACTGAACCACGCTGGGGCAGGACAGAAGGTACTTTTGGTGAAGATGCCGATCTGGCTGCCAAAATGATGACTGAAGTTGTTCTTGGTTTTCAGGGGCAGAAATTAGGTCCTCACTCCGTGGCGCTAACCACAAAACACTTTCCGGGAGGAGGACCACAAAAGGATGGTCAGGATGCCCATTTTGATTGGGGAAAAGACCAGGAATATCCGGGGAACATGCTCGAGTACCACTTGAAACCTTTTAAAGCTGCGATCAATGCAGGTACTTCGGCAATTATGCCGTATTACGCAGTTCCTGTAAAAACTGAATACGAAGAAATTGGTTTTGCTTATAACAAGATAATAATCAACGACCTGTTAAGAGGCAAACTTGGATTTAAGGGAATTATCAATTCCGATACCGGCCCGATTTTTATGATGCCCTGGGGTGTTGAAAATCTTTCCATTTCAGAACGTTACCAAAAGGCTGTTGATGCTGGCGTTGACTTGTTTTCAGGGGTGGCAGATCCTACTTTTCTTTTAGAAGCAGTGAAGGAAGGCTTGGTTTCTGAAGCTCGTATCGACGAATCAGTAGCTCGTTTATTAAAGGAAAAGTTTGAATTGGGGATTTTTGAAAATCCGTATGTGGATGTGGAGGCTGCTGATACAATTGTTGGCAATGCTCAGTTCCAGGCCAGAGCAGATTTGGCTTTGCGAAAGTCGATTGTTTTGCTTCGGAATGAAGAAAATCTACTTCCTGTAAAACCAAAAACTAAAGTATATTTTGAAAAATACATGGTTTCACGAGGCAGCAATAATCCTCATATTGTAATTGTTCCGGAAACGAATAAATGGGATGTGGAATTTGTGGATACACTGGAAAAAGCCGATCTGGCTGTTTTATGGCTGATTCCCGGTTCCGGAGGTTTGTTCGGCTCAACAGGTGCTGAAATTCATAATGAACTGTCGAAAAACAGTATCGATGTAGACTATGTGAATCGTATCAAGACTCAAAGATCAACAGCAGTGATCATCAACTTTAGTAATCCCTGGGTGATCAGCGAGATAGACAATGGAAACCTGAACACAGTCTTGGCAACTTTTGGTACAACCAGCGATGCTGTACTTGATGTTTTATCAGGTAAGTTTAATCCCACGGGTAAAATGCCTTTTACTATACCTGCATCTATTGAGGCAGTAAAGAGCAATCTTCCTGATGTTCCTGGAAGTCAAGAATATGATGGTTATGCTGTTTTTAATTTTGATGAGGGAATTAGTTATTAAAGTATAGTCGATTGGTATTATTCTAACGGTGTAATAAAATTTTCACTGTTGTCTTAAGATTATGAAACAGAATAATTAAAAAATGAAAAATATCTTAATAACAGTCACAATGGTAGCTTTATTCTTTGGTTTGGCTCGTGCTACTGGTCAGAAAAGTAAAGAAGGAAATACCAAATTAAATCTGTCTGATTTAAAACTTGTTGGTCAGATTGATGAAAAATATCAATCGTTCAACATTGAAATGTGTGAGGTCGTTGGGGGTGATTTTTGGATACCTTATGATCTACTGGTTTCAAGCAAAAAAGGAGACTTTGAAGCCTTAAAGCGAACAATTCCTCCGGTTAATCTGTACGAGAGAAAACTCAGAACACTCACTACAGCCCTGGGACCTATGTACATCAGAGTAAGTGGCACCTGGGCAAACACGACCTACTTTCAGGATAATGATAATCCGAAATTGACCTCTGCCCCTGATGGTTATGAAAATGTCCTTACCCGAAAAGAATGGAAAGGTGTGATTGATTTTTGCAAGGCCACCAATTCCGAATTAGTAACTTCTTTTGCCGTCAGTAACGGTATGCGCGACAGTAAAGGGAACTGGACAACCGCACAGATCGAACCATTGGTGAACTACACAAAATCAGTTGGTGGAGAGATAGCTGCAGCAGAAATGTTTAACGAACCCACATTTACCGGGTTAGGTGGAGGACCGGCCGGGTATGATGCAGCATGGTTCGACAGGGATTACGCTTCGTTTAAAGATTTTATGTCATCGGCAATGCCTGAAATGAAATTAGTAGGACCAGGATCAGTAGGAGAAGGTGGCTTATTAATTGATACTACCGAAATGAATATTGCTGCGGGTGCCATTGGTAAGGTTATATCAACCCGGGCAATGTACACAAGCGAGCCCAAGCCTGAATTTGAAATCTTTTCTTACCATTTTTATGGAGGTGTGTCAAAAAGATGTGGCGGAAAACTTACTGCTGAAGATGAACTGACGAATGAATGGTTCAGCAAAACCGAAAAGGAATTGGATTATTACAAGGCTTTACGTGACGAGTACAATCCTGAAGCTCCTATATGGTTGACCGAGACCGCAGAAGCAGCTTGCGGAGGCAACCCCTGGGCTTCTGCCTACAATGATTGTTTTCGTTATCTGGAGCAATTGGGAAGGTTGGCTAAAAATGATGTTCAGGTAGTAATGCATAATACGATATGCGCCAGTGAGTATGCTTTACTTGATCAGGATTCGCACGAACCGAGGCCAAATTATTGGGCTGCTTTGCTCTGGAGTAAATTCATGGGAACAAAAGTTTATGAATCAGGTATTTCAAGCCAGGCTGTCGATGTTTTTGTTCATGACCTGAAAGGTTCTGAAGATGGTATTACTGCCTTGGTTATTAATCCAAATGGTAATGAGTCAGCTATTGAAATACCGAAAGATGCAGAACAATATCTACTTACTGCAGATGAACTTCTTACGAAAACCGTAAAACTTAATGGAAAAGTACTAAAACTTACTGCTAATGAAAAACTGCCTGATATAAAAGGAGAAAAAGTTAGTGCAGGAACTGTTTCTATACCCTCGTATAGTATTATGTTTCTGACTTTTAGAAATTAAGAAACACATTGAAACAGTTCTAAATGAAATTCAACAAAATAAAATTTATAATCTAAGAAATTAATAAAATGAAGAAATATTTCGCATTTTTAACATCTGTCTTAGCAGCACTTTTGTTCGTTTCCTGCGGGCAAAAATCGTTTGGATTGGAAGACTTGGCTGTCAAAGTTGACAAAAGCCAACAAGCAAGAATCCTGATTACCACTGACCTGGAAGTGGATGACATGAACGGCGTTATTTTGAGCCTGATGTACGCCGACCAATATGACATTGCAGGTATCGTCTGGACGGCAGGCATGTGGCATTTCAGTGGTGACCACGGCCTCCATACGCTTGGCGAGATCACGCCAAATTACAGATGTGTCGCCCAAGATTGCGAACATCGTGTGCAGACGGCAGCCGATCTTACAGAGTATCGTCCGGCTGATCCAACCTGGCTTGACCGTATGATGGATTATTACGAGGCCGATTATCAATTGATGAGCAAAAACAATCCGAATTACCCGACACCCGAATATCTCAGGAGCATTACCAAGGTTGGCAATATCGAATTCGAAGGCGATTATCGCTTCGAAACCGAAGGCTCCAACTTTATCGTTGATTGCATAATGGACGAAGATATGCGTCCGTTGTACATTCAGCATTGGGGTGGTATTAACACTACAGTTCGTGCCCTGTACACTATTTATGAGAAATATCACGGCACATCGGAGTGGGAGCAGGTTCTTGCAAAAGTTACCTCTAAGGTTCGTATCGGCGGTAGCGGCGAAGACAATTGCCGCGCTGATAGTAAGATTGACGATATGTTTCCAGGCTTGCAGGATGGTGGCTATTCAATGGGGGGCTTCTTCAGCTACCCTTCCTTCTTTGGAGCGAGCTACAACTCCGAGATGCGCGCTCCAGACGAACTTCAGCCTTATCTCCACGCTGATTTCATACTGGATGCTTACAAGAATGGACACGGTAAACTCGCTGAAGAGATTTGGCTGATGGGAGAAGGCCGTGCTATCTTTGGCGAACCGATTATTTACAACTATGGTCTAATAACCTATATGGATTGGGCAAAGGCAGGCGAACTTGGCTGGTCAACGTCAAGACCAGGTTTTGCGCGTGCTGACTTTAAACCATTCGACTGGAGCGTTTGTCAATTCGGATGCGCCTCTTTCATCAACATCGGGTTGCGTTCGGATGTCACCAACAGAATCACACGAGGCTTCTTCGGACCGACCCATGAGGAGGCGAAAGAGAGCAATCGTTACACCATCGTAATGTGGGAGGAACTGGCAGCGCGTGCTGACTGGGCAATCAACAAACCAGAGGACTGTAACCATGCCCCAATTGTGACGGCCGAAAAATTGGATTTCGTCGCTACTCCGGGGCAGACTGTTTCACTTTCCGGCAAGGCGATAGATCCTGACGGAGACAGGCTTGTCGAAAAATGGTGGGTTCCTGATTTCTCCTGTACCTATAAGGATGGCAAGGCGGAAGGTCTCGCCGTTTCTTCTGAGACCGGCTGGAGCACTGAATTCACAATTCCCGCCGATGCGAAAGTTGGCGACAAGTTCGTGGTCAACCTCGAAGTACGAGATAACGCTACCCGACCGATGACCCGTTTTGCACAATATGTAATAACAGTTTCCTAATAAATAACATAACAAGTGGCTGGATCGCTTAGGTTTAGTTTCCAGCCACTTGTGATATGCCTGTAATATTTCTTTAAATAGAAGTGGTGGGTTAGTACAGTAATTGAATTTTGAAATGAGAATATTTGAAATCAGATCCTTAACGGTTTTAATAGTAAGCTTGATACTTAGCACTAATTCGCTTTTGATTAAAGCTCAAAACAACAGCGATTTTTTATGGTATGATTACTCATTGCCAATGGAGGAACGGATTGAGGCTTTGGTGAATTCCATGACACTTGAAGAGAAAATTACGCAATTACTGGATGAAAGTCAGGAGATATCAAGGCTTGATGTACCAAGGTACGGGTGGTGGAACGAATGTTTGCACGGTGTCGCCAGAACAGGACGTTCAACTGTTTTTCCACAGGCCATTGGTTTGGCTTCAACCTTCGACGTTGAGCTTATAAAGCAAATTGCGTCAGCTATTGGAGACGAAGGACGGGCAAAATTTAACCTGGCTATCAAAAACAATAATCGTTCGCGTTTTGCCGGAATAACCTATTGGTCGCCCAATGTAAACATCTTTCGCGATCCCCGCTGGGGGCGTGGACAGGAAACCTACGGAGAGGATCCTTATTTAACTTCCAGAATTGGCGTTGCTTTTGTGAATGGCTTGCAGGGAAACGATCCAAAATATCTAAAAGCTGCTGCTTGTGCCAAACATTACGTGGTTCACTCCGGCCCGGAAGCTGTTCGCCATGAGTTTAATGCCGAGGTTTCGATGAAGGATTTGTGGGAAACTTACATGCCGGCTTTCGAAGCACTGGTTACCGAAGCAAATGTTGAAGGAGTGATGGGAGCATACAATCGTACAAATGGCGAAGCATGCTGTGCCAGCCCTTATTTAATGACTGAAATTTTACGTAATAAATGGGGTTTCGATGGATATTTTGTTTCCGACTGTGGTGCAATAAAAGATATTTATGAAGGACATGGATTAGCACAAACAGCGGAAGAGGCTTCTGCAATGGCAATTAAGGCAGGTATGAATCTGAATTGTGGAAGCTCTTTTGAAAGTTTGAATGATGCTGTGAAAAATGGCTTGCTTACTGAAAATGACATTGATAAAGCTGTAGCTCAACTTTACAAAACAAGGTTCCGACTTGGATTTTTCGATCCTGAAGAAAATAATCCCTTTTCAAAAATTGGCCCTGAAGTAGTGGGCAGTGAAGAACACGTGAATCTGGCCCTGAAGGCTGCTCAAAACTCCATGGTTCTGGTTAAAAACAAAAACAATGTTCTCCCGTTGAAAAAGGATTTGAGAACCCTTTTTGTTACCGGACCTCAGGCGGCAAACGCAGAAGCACTGCTTGGAAATTATTACGGTTTATCAGGGAATACGGTTAATTTTCTTGATGGTATTGTAAAGAAGGTAAGTGTTGGAACGAGTGTTAATTATAACCTGGGTCAAATGCCGTATCAAAACAATGCCAATCCTATCGATTGGACAACCGATAAAGCTGCCAATGCCGAAGCATGTATTGCTGTAATGGGATTCACCGGAATTATGGAAGGAGAGGAAGGAGGAGCAATTGCATCACCGGAAAAAGGCGACCTTGTAAATGCCCGTTTGCCCCAGGCTCAAATTGAATTTTTAAAGACAATTCGTTCAAAAGGAAATAACCCTTTAATAGTTGTAATTACAGGAGGTTTCCCGGTTATAATACCCGAAGTAATGGAATTAGCCGATGCAGTGATTTATGCCTTTTATCCCGGCGAACAAGGAGGAACTGCTCTGGCAGATATAATTTTTGGAGATGTTTCTCCTTCGGGCAGAATGCCTTTCACCGTACCAAAGACCATTGATGATTTACCCGCATACGAAAATTATGCAATGGAAGGGCGTACGTATCGCTATATGACTAAAGATCCTTTAATCCCATTTGGTTTTGGTTTGAGTTATTCGTCCGTGAAATATGAAGCGACGGGGCTCGAAACATCGGGTAACATGATTGAACTAAATGTAAAAGTTTCAAATGAAGGGAAATACAATACAGAAGAAATAGCACAAGTATATATCGCGTCACCAATGGCAGGTAAAGGGCACCCTTTTTATTCACTCAAAGATTTTCAAAGGATTTCCTTACACTCCGGCGAATCAAAAGAGGTGAAATTCATACTTGACAAAGAAAAATTTGAATTGGTAGATGAGGAAGGACTAAGATTTATTCCTGAAGGTGAGTTCAGTATTTATATAGGAGGAAGTGTTCCTTCAGATCGAAGCCTGGAACTTGGGGCATCAAAACCGATCGGCTTTCGCATATCTCCGAATGAAATAAACTAACCCGTTTTATCAAATGAAAAACAATATAAACCAATAACTTTTCAATTATCACGACCTGTTTTCATGTTTAAACCAAATGAATTCAGAACGGAGATCACAGAACTACATACTGATCTTCTGGTAATATCATAAATTTTCGATACACGCAAACAACTTAAACAGATATGAAAAAATACAATACAATAAAATCCACTGCAATCTATATTGCATTACTAATAATATCTCTACAGTACAGTGCAATTGCACAGCCACAACGACCTAATCCGGTTATGTCCCCTGACGTTCAGGCAGACAATACCGTAATTTTCAGACTTCGTGCTCCCGAAGCCATGTCTGTTAAGCTTGGTGGTACAATGAATGCAGGTTATGCTCAGTTGGATATGACCAAAAATAGTGAGGGTATTTACGAAATTAAGATCGGGCCACTGGAATCTGACATGTATGTATATACCTATAATGTTGATGGAGTTAAAACTTTGGATCCCAGTAATAATGTGGTAGTAAGGGACGGTTCGAACATCGAAAGTCGTTTAATGATACCAGGAGAATTAACAGACCTTTTTGATTCCCAGGATGTATCACACGGTAATGTAACATCTGTTTGGTATCCATCTCCTGTATTTGGAATAGCGCGCCGAATGATTGTTTACACACCACCGGGATATGAAGAATCTTCAAAATCATACCCTGTACTTTATTTGCTGCATGGTGGTGGTGGCGACGAAGAAGCCTGGACAAGCCGTGGGCGTGCAAACTATATTCTCGATAATCTAATTGCCCAGGGAAAAGCAGAACCAATGATCGTTGTAATGCCAAATGGTTCTATCGGGCATCCGGCAGCTCCAAACGAACGTTCGTATTCTGCTGATACACAAACAACCAATGCCATGGATTTTAATTCGATGAATTCAGGGAAGTATGAAGAAAGTCTTGCAAACGATATTATTCCTTTTATCGAAAAGAATTACAGAGTTATTAAGGATGCCGATCACCGTGCGTTGGCCGGTTTGTCTATGGGCGGACTTCACGTTACTAACACATTTATGGCTCATCCAGATTGGTTTGCCTACATAAATGTTATGAGTTCAGGTTGGTTTATTAGCGATAAAGAAATGTATGAAAACGGAGATAAAAGGCTGGCCGAAATTGCTCCAAAATTTAACAAGACTGTTAAATATCTACGTTTTACCCAGGGTGGGCCGGAAGATATTGCCTATAAAAATGGATTGGCAATGTTAGAGGTTTTCAAAAAGAACAATGTCAAATACGAATTTAGCGAAATGTCTGGAGGTCATTCCTGGAATGTATGGCGGAAAGATCTCAAGGATTTTGCACCTAAACTTTTCAAATAATTAATCAATCTATAAACTATAAAAATGAAAAAGTTATTATTTCTCACATGGTTATTTCTGACCGTGATGTCCGTTCAAACAAGAGCGCAACAAAACCTGTTTGGTGGACAGGACATCGAATCTGCAGTAGTCAATGCAGACAATACAGTTACTTTTAGATTTCTTGCACCAAATGCAAAAAGTGTATCGGTTGCCGGCGATTTTGCCGAAAAAGCTGAAGAAAATCCGGTTGGCGGAGTTGTTGGTACAGGCTTGTTGCCAATGACAAAAGGCAAAGACGGAATATGGACCTTGACAACCAAACCACTTAGTTCAGAATTGTACATGTATTTGTTCGATGTTGATGGCGTTGCAACCATCGACCCAAATAATCCATATGTTTTCAGAGACTATGCTACCGTAAGTAACATTTTTTTGGTTGGTAATGGCTTAGCAGATGTATACAAAGTACAGGATGTCCCCCATGGTTCTTTAACACATCGTTGGTATGATTCAAAAGGACTGGGATCTGATCGTCGGATCAATATCTATACTCCTGCAGGTTATGAAAACAGCAATGCGAAATATCCGGTACTTTATCTTTTGCACGGATTTGGAGGTGATGAAGATGAGTGGGTAAATTTCGGAAGGGCTACACAAATATTGGATAATCTGATTGCTCAGGGGAAAGCCGAACCAATGATTGTTGCAATGACAAACGGCCATACTGCAATGGAAGCTGCACCAGGCGAAAGCAGCATGGGTTTTTATAAACCTGGAAGAGAAAAAGACAGGGCAGATGTTCCAAATGCTTTTGTAGACAATTTTAAAGATGTAATTGCATTTGTTGAGAGTAACTACCGTGTTGTTCCGGATAAAGCTCACCGTGCCATCGCAGGCCTTTCGATGGGCGGTGGTCATGCCATAAATATCTCAAGAACGTATGAAAACACCTTCGATTATGTTGGAGTATTTTCATCGGCAGGTGGTGGCGACGAAAAATTTGATGCCAGCCTTAAAAAGCAATTTGATAATGGTGTGAAATTATACTGGATCGGTATCGGACGTGAAGACTTTATTTTACCCAGAAACAAAGAGTTCAGGGCTAAAATGGACGAATTAGGACTCAAATATACTTACGTTGAAACCGACTACGGACACGTTTGGAAATGCTGGAGAATGTATCTATCTGATTTTACTCCATTATTATTTAAATAGGTAAACTATGAAAAATACTATTCTAACTATGAAAGTCTGGATTATTGTTTTGGCAATTGTATCTGCTTTCACAAATTGTTCAAAACAAAAACCGGTTGAGAAACCGGCCAAACCTCGCACTATCGTTACATGCGATCCTGAGTTGGATGACAATAACTCGATGATACGTTTTCTGCTTCATGCCACCGATTACCAAATTGATGGTTTGGTGTATACCAGCAGCCGTTTTCACTGGAAAGGCGATGGAAAAGGAACTACTCAGTTTATTGAAGGAAGTGAATATGACCAACTTGGACTTGGGCCTCAAACCTCGTGGAGGTGGGCGCCGGATGAACGATTTATTGATGATATTTTGGATGCCTATGAAGAATCTTATGCAAATCTAAAAGTGCATGATCCTGAATTTCCTACTCCTGAGTATCTTAAATCAGTTACAGTTTGGGGAAACTGTGCTTTCGAGGGAGACTATTCTGAAGATACAGAAGGTTCAATCCTTATTAAAACAAATATTCTCGACGAAAAGCCCGGACCACTATTTTTGCAAGCCTGGGGAGGTTCTTCAACCATTGCAGCAGCACTTCGGTCGATAGAAGATGATTACAAAAGCACTCCTGATTGGGATGCTGTTTACAAAAAAGTTTGCGATAAAATTGTTCTTTGCCTTTCAGGCGATCAGGACAATGCATACAACAAATACATCGCTGTAAACTGGCCTGATGCGTATGTACAAAATTTACGTGGAAGTATGGGCAGGTACGATAACAGTTCTTACGATTACCTTACTTCTCCCGACTGGACAGCTGAAAATATGCGAATTGGACCAATTGGTTCGTTAGTTAGGTGCTGGGGCGACGGCAAACAAATGGTTTCCGGCGATGTGATGGATGTTATTGGACCTTATAAAGGAGAATCTATTTTAGAATTGGCAAATCAGGGCTATATCATGTGGAATTCTCCTTCGCCTGTCGGAACGCTTTATGGAGATGGCGACAGTGGTTGCTTTTACAACCTTATTGGCAACGGACTTCGCGCCTGGCAAGATCCCCGATGGGGTGGCTGGGCCGGACGTTGGGATCCAAACTCGGGTGCACCAAGGTCAGGACATCCCGATTATATGGCTATGGATATTATGATGTTGCATGACAGAGTGGTAGGAGCCGCGAAAACCGGTGAAAGTTTTGATCTATTTGCCATGTTTGGTATGGCGGGACCAGGTAACGCTGAAGAAGATCATTCGTTTCCGAATATGTTTCCGGAAAGAAATCTTGCAGAAGCAGCCCGCATGAAGTGGTCGGTAACACCAAATTACGAAGATGCAAACCATTACCCTGATCTAACTGGTCCTTTGAACATTAGTGCCAAGCCGGGTGAAAAAATTGAAATCAATGCAACTGCTGTCGATCCGGATGGTGACCAAATGGATATAAAATGGTGGTACTTCCCTGTAGGTACTTACGAAAGCGATGCACTTGCTGTAGATAGTCCGGCTACTGCCCAGACTACGTTTACGGTTCCTGGAAATGCCAAATCGGGTGAAACGATCCATTTTGTGCTTCAAGCTATTGACCATGGTAGTCCTGTATTGACAAAATACCTGAGAACGGTGATTACAGTTTTGTAATCTGATTACAGGATTAATAAGTTTTATCTGCTACTACTTGGTAGATAATTGAAAAATAAAAAGTTGATTATGAAAGGCATTCTGACAAATTTGAAAGTACTGACTATTGGTTTGGTAGCTGTATTTTCTTTAACTAATTGTACAAGCCAAAATTCATTAAAAGAAAAAGAAGAGGTTCAAAAGCCGCGTGTGGTGGTTACCTGCGATCCGGAGTTGGATGATAACAATTCATTGATTCGCTTCTTACTTTTTAGTACCGACTTTGACGTTGAAGGATTGATCTATGCAAGTAGCCGGTTTCACTGGAAAGGTGACGGTCAGGGAACTACGCAGTATATTCCGGAGAGAGAATATTCCTCTAACGGACGTGATCTTGGGCCACAAACTTCGTGGAGATGGGCTGAAGGTGAGCGGTTTATTGATGATCTGGTAGAAGCTTACGAGTCTGTTTATCAGAACTTGAAAGTTCATAATCCGAATTATCCTACGCCTGAGGAATTAAAGTCGAAGATATATTTGGGCAATGTGGAGTTTGAAGGTGATATCTCTTATGATACACCAGGCTCCGACAGGATAAAGGAAATTCTTCTTGATGATGATCCAAGACCTGTTTTTATACAGGTATGGGGTGGACCTAGTACTGCATCAAGGGCGCTCAAATCTATAGAGGATGAATATAAAGAGTCTCCCGAGTGGGAGAGTATTAAGGAAAAAGTATCGGCAAAGGCAAAGTTCTGCCTGTCCGGTCAGCAGGATTTGTCCTATCAGGAATATGTGCAGCCCAACTGGCCACAGGTGGAGTCAATCATGCTTAACGCCGGTGTTACAAGTTTGGGTTACGGCGCTAAACGTGCAGTTGGCGGGACTAAAGATACCATCTATTTTTCGTCAGCATGGACTTTGGAAAATATCAAAAGCAAGGGTGTTTTTGGTGAGCATTACCGGGTGTGGGGCGATGGCCGGCAAATGGCGCCCGGCGATTTTACGGATTACTTTGGCGAAAAAGGGTATACTGCCGACGAACTTCGCGAGAAGGGGTACTGGGTTTGGACACCACCTCAGCCGGAAGGTAATTTTATTAGCGAAGGCGACACACCCATGTTCCTGAACCTGATCGGTAACGGATTACGAGCCTACGAAGGGCAAGAGTATGGAGGATGGGCTGGACGTAGAAAAGAGCTAACTGAAGAAGAGAAAGCTGCCGGATTTACCGCTCCGTATGCAATGAGCAGAGTAAAAGATGAAGTCCTTCCTGATTTCTTGCCTGCGATACAAAATAATTTCGCAGCACGTTTAAACTGGTCGGTTACAACGGAGTATGAAAATGCAAACCACGAGCCCGTTATTGAAGCGCCTCTGGAAATGACGGCAGCTGCAGGAAGTACGATAAAGCTTAATGCCAATGTTTCAGATCCGGATAACGACTATGTTTCCACAAACTGGATGCAATTTAAGGTGGGAAGCTACAAAGGCGATGTTTCTTTTGCCAATGTAACAGAAGCAACTACATCTGTAACTATTCCATCTGATGCGAATAGCGGAGGTACTATTCATTTAATTCTTACCGCTACCGACAATCAAGAAGTTCCAATGACAAGTTACCATAGAATCATTTTAACAATAAACTAAATAAAACAAGTCCCGAATTATCGGGCTAGTTTCATGAGTTACCAATGAAAAACAAATAATAATAAACCAATGAAAAAAACGATTATTTCTATTTTAGCCATACTAGCGTTTTCGCTAAACATGAATGCGCAACAAGTATTTGAACAAGACCCGGCAAAACACCAGGCAAGAGTATTTCCGATGCCCGTAGAGCATTTATATTTCCACAGCGAAATTCTTCAGTCCGATAAAAATTTCACAGTGTACCTTCCCAAAAGTTACAAAACCGACACGGACCGTAAATATCCGGTGGCTTATATGCTCCACGGTGCCAACGAAAACGATTGGGAGTGGGCAAATATTCCTACCTCTATGATCAATGAAGTTATTACAAAGTCAACCGCTGACGGGATGGCTTGTGAAATGATAATTGTATGTCCTAACGCAACAGAGGGCACAATGGGCTATTTCAATCGTGAAAATTGGAAATACGAAGATTATTTTTTCAATGAGTTAATACCTTTCGTTGAGTCGCATTACCGTGTTATTGCCGATAAAGGACACCGTGCAATTGGGGGACTTTCGATGGGTGGCGGAGGTTCATTTATGTATGGAATGACTCATCCTGAAATGTTCAGCAGCGTATATGCTATAAGCGGAGCAGTTCCTTCAAGTCTGAATGTCAGTGAACAGAGTAAAACACCATTTAGCATACAATTTAATATTGATGACCTGACAGAAGCTCAAATTGAGGAAATAAAAACTGTGGATTTTGTTTTGGATTGTGGTGATGACGATTTTCTTTTTGATGCCAATGTAGCGTGCTATCAATCAATGAAAAAGGCAGAACTTACCTGCGAATTTCGTTCCCGCAACGGGGCACACGCTTCCTATTACTGGTACGACAGCCTGGGATATGCCCTTGTTTGGTTTACCCGCCATTTTTCTGAACAATGTAAATAAGCTGATTAATGAAAAAACTAACATTTTTATTCGTCCTGTTTTTAGCAACGTTAGCTATAGACACCATTGCTCAACAAAACCTGTTTGGTGGGCAGGATATAGAGTCAGCGATAGTGAATCAAGATAATACTGTCACGTTCAGATTTATTGCACCTAATGCGAAAGAAGTGAGTGTGGCCGGCGATTTTGTTTCAAAAGTGGAAGATAACCCGATTGGTGGAATGGTAGGTACAGGGCTTGCTCCGATGACGAAAGATCAGGATGGAACTTGGACGTTAACTACTGAGCCTCTTGCATCAGAGTTATACAGCTATTTATTTCTTGTTGATGGAGTAGCGACTACCGATCCTAATAATCCATTTGTATTTCGCGATTTTGCAACATTTACCAATGTTTTTGTTGTTGGAAACGGGCAAGCAGATTTATATAAAGTTAATGATATACCACACGGTTCAATATCTCACGATTGGTACGAATCCAAAGGCATGGGAAAGGATCGCCGTGTAAATATTTATACGCCTCCGGGCTATAAAAAGAGTAAAGAAAAATATCCGGTTCTCTATCTTTTACATGGATATGGTGGCGATGAAGATGAGTGGGTAAATTTTGGAAGGACTGCTCAGATTATTGACAACCTGATTGCCCAGGGAAAAGCGAAACCAATGATGGTTGTTATGCCTAACGGACATATCGATATGGAAGCCTCTCCGGGTGAAAGCAGTATTGGTTTTGTTAAACCAAAACATTCAACTGATTATCCGGCAAGTGATGGCACTTTTGAGGGCAATTTTGATGAAATAATTGATTTTGTCGAAAACAATTACAGGGCTGTTCCCGATAAGGCTCACCGTGCAATAGCTGGTTTATCCATGGGAGGATTTCATGCCATTCATATCTCGGCCATTCATAAAAATACCTTTGACTATGTTGGTGTATTTTCATCGGGACACAACGTGATACTAAATGATGGCAAAGGGGTTTTTGCCAATTTTGATGCTTCCTTAACGAAACAAAAGGAAAACGGCCTGCAATTATATTGGGTAGGTATTGGTGTAGACGATTTTCTGTACAAACAAAATAAGGAGTTCAGAGCGTTATTGGATAAAACCGAAATGGAGTATACCTACGTTGAAACGGGGGGGGGACATATCTGGAAAAACTGGCGTATTTACCTGGGTGATTTTGCTCCGCTTTTATTTAAAAATTAGTAATCAGATTACAACTAAGCCAATAATTTAAAACTATGAAGAATAAATTTCGTACATTTTGTACAATCGTTTTTGCATCGATTTTGATCGTTTTGAGTGGTCCGAAATCATTTGCACAGAAAGAACTAGCTGTTAAAGTTGATAAAAGTAAGCAGGCAAGGATCCTTATTACCACCGACCTGGAGGCGGATGACATGAATGGCGTTCTTTTAAGCCTGATATACGCCGACCAGTATGACCTTGCCGGTATCGTTTGGACGGCAGGTATGTATCATTTCCAGGGTGATGCAGGCATGCATACGCTCGGCGAGATTACCCCTAATTTTAGGTGTAACGCCAGGCATTGCGAACATCGCGTGGAAACAGCAGCCGATCTTACTGAGTATCGTCCGGTAGACCCTACGTGGCTGGGCCGCATTTTGGATTATTACGAGGCCGATTATCAATTGATGAGCAAGAATAATCCTAATTATCCGACACCTGAATACATGAAGAGTATCACCAAGGTGGGTAATATCGAATTCGAAGGCGATTATCGCTTCGAAACCGAAGGCTCTAATTTTATTATGGACTGTATTATGGATGATGATATGCGTCCGTTGTACATACAGCACTGGGGCGGAATCAACACTACGGTTCGTGCACTGTACTCGATCTATGAGAAGTATCACAGCACACCGGAGTGGGAGCAGGTTCTTGCAAAAGTTACCTCGAAAGTTCGTATCGGTGGTAGTGGCGAAGACAATTGCCGTGCCGACAGTAAAATTGACGAAATGTTCCCTGACTTACAGGATGGTGGCTATGGTGGAGGCTTCTTCAGTTACGGTTCTTTCTTTGCAGCGAGCTACAACTCTGAGAGACGTGCCGACGACGAACTTCAGCCCTATCTTCACGCTGACTTTATTTTGGAGGCCTATAAGGAGGGACACGGAAAACTTACTGAGGAGATTTGGCTGATGGGCGAAGGCCGTGCCATTTATGGTGAACCGATTATATTCAACTATGGCCTTATAACCTATATGGATTGGGAGAAATCAGGCGAACTCGGATGGGGGCCGGTTGGTACTGGATCTAAGCGTGCGGATTTCAAACCATTCGACTGGAGTATCTGTCAATTCGGTTGCGCCTCTTTCATTAACATTGGATTGCGCCCGGATGTTGCCAATAGAAGTAATCGATTCTTCTTCGGACCGACTCCAGAAGGCGCAAAAAAAAGCAACCATTATACCATTGTAATGTGGGAAGAATTGGCAGCACGTGCCGATTGGGCGATCTGCGCACCTCAGGACTGTAACCATGCTCCGATAGTTAAAGCCGACCAATTAGATTTCGTTGCCAAGCCGGGTCAGAAGGTTTCGCTTTCCGGTAACGCGAAAGATCCTGATGGAGACAAGTTAGTGGGAAAATGGTGGGTTCCTGCTTTCTCATGCACCTACAAAGAAGGTAAAGCAGAAGGTCTGGCTGTTTCTTCTGAGACTGGCTGGAACACTGAATTTACCATCCCTGCCGACGCGAAAGTGGGCGACAAATTTATTGTTAATCTCGAAGTGAAAGATGACGCCACTCGTCCGATGACGCGTTTTGCTCAATATGTAATAACAGTATCGTAATGCAAAAATATTTCTACATCACTATCCTGCTGCTATTTATGTGCAGCGGGATAGTATCGGCCCAGTTTTTTATTGGTGGGAAGATTGAATACAAAACAATGCCCAGTAAAATTCTGAATGAAGATCGTGAATATTCGATATTCCTTCCGAAAGGCTATGCAGAGAATACGGACAAAAGTTATCCCATCCTATATTTGTTGCATGGTGGGGGTGCCAGTCATAAAGAATGGCCCGAAGAAGGAAATCTGGTACAGGTGGCCAGCCAGTTAATTGATTCGAAAGAGGCTTGTGAGATGATCATCGTATGTCCGGAGGCCAATAAAACATTTATGAATTATTTCAATAGTCCGGAGTGGCGGTACCAGGATTATTTCTTCGAAGAAATGATTCCGTATATCGAATCGAATTACCGGGTTATTGGCGATAAAAAGCACCGCGCTATTGCAGGCCTTTCAATGGGAGGCGGAGGAACAGTTGTTTACGCTTACAGTCATCCAGAGCTTTTTAATGTAGCATTCGAAATGAGCGGCTATTTATACCGTCAGGATTTATCTTCTTTTGTAGGAGAGAGTAATCCAACACTCGACAAAATGCAGCAACTCGTTGAGGACAATAACTGTGTGAAACTTATTAAAAATGCCAATGCTGAAAAGGTAGAGTCATTAAAAACGGTAAACTGGTTTATTGATTGCGGCGATGATGATTTCACGTTTGTGCCTAATATAGAGTTTGTGTTGGCATTAAACGAGAAACAAATTCCTTATGAGTTGCGGGTGCGTAATGGTGCCCATATTTGGGAATACTGGCACTCCGCATTATATATTGTTTTGCCATATATAAGTAGCTGCTTTCAAGAGAATTGATGTTTATGTATTTAGATAGTTAGTTTACGGATATGATAATTTAGTTACATATAGATAGTTTAGTTACTTAGTTAGTTTATTCGATCCGGGCTTTGTTCCGGATCGTTTTTTTAAAATACTGGGTGTAAAATACTTTTCAAAAAGTGAATGGAGAATGCGATTATCAAGATTCGTATAAATCGAAATCGTTCAGATATGGTAGGCTTATCTGAAAGATGTTATGAATTACCATGCTTATAATTCTCTTGTTCCTTATTTCTTGCTTCCAAAGCAAGTGACTTTGTGAATGGTCAAGTTCTTTATGTTAACGATGCTAAATACCTTGCCCAGTGAATATTGGGAATATACACATTAAAGCTAAGTTGATGTCAAGGTGCTTATTCATAGTAAGTTATAAATATGAATCTGACTTAAATTTTATAATTGATCAACCAAAAAGCATTTTTATTAAAAAACTCCCTGGTCTCTCCAGGGAGTCGAAGTTTGTTATAGAAATTCTATCGTTAACAAACTAAACTAAATTGTAATATTTTGATACCATCCGTATTGGCTTTGGTGAGCCGAATCAAAACCCGATAATTTGTTATTTAATGCTATGTCGTCAAAACTAATTAATACTCGCCTCAGAATCAAATTTCTGAGATGAAGGTATTTATAATTGCGACGTTTGACATTAGACTAATTTGTGGTTTCCCTTTTTGCAATTGAGAGAATTATTCTCAAATACGTTCATAGTACGTTGATGTACAAACATCGTGCTTTATCGGGAATTCATCTTTGGAATTTGCGACTTTGCGACATAAAAATTAAGTTTAAAAAATAATGTATTAGAATGACTAAGAATCAAACTCCAATATTTTTTAGGTATCGTTTTTTGTGGCATGTCCTGTTTTGGATTGTTGTTTTGGTGGTATTTTGGCTTATCTATGCTAGTATCAGAGGAGAATACTATGAGGAGTTTATTGTTAATATCATTCAATTACCGGCCAAAATGATAGGTACATATACTTTCATTTATTTAGTGCTACCGATAGCTATTAAAAGGAAGGAGTATTTTGTATTTGGTTTTTTAGTTCTTATTCACTTTGTTTTGTATGGAATTATCGTTCGTGCTTCTATATACTACATAAACCCCTTTCCAAATCCTCGAGGTTTTAAAGGAACTGAATTTTTTGATCTTACCCGGATCCTAACTAAAGCGGCTTCTGATTATGTTTTGCCTGGCATAGCTTCTGCCATTTACATTTTTAAAAGATGGTATCTTGAAGAGCAGAAGAATAAAAAAATGGCTGAGGAAAAAATCGCAGCTGAGCTTAACTTCCTGAAAGCGCAGATACATCCGCATTTTCTGTTTAACACCTTGAATAATTTGTATACACTAATCTTGATGCAATCTGAAAAAGCCCAGGATGTTGTATTGAAATTATCAGAGTTGCTTGATTATATGATTTATAAAAGCAATGTTGAATTTGTGCCACTGGTAAATGAATTAGAAATTGTTGAAGGGTATATTGAGCTTGAAAAAATGAGATATAGCAAGAGACTCAAGTTAGTATATAATGTAACCGGAGATGCAGATAAGCATGAAATTGCACCACTAATTTTGCTGCCATTTATAGAAAATTGTTTTAAACATGGAGCAAGTAAGGATCGTATAAATCCGCATGTTAATATTGAAATATCTATTAAGCCGGAGTTTCTAACCTTAAAAGCAGTTAATTCAATTCCAAAAATTAAGGATCAGGAAGAGGATGAAAATCAAGGCATTGGATTAAGTAATGTAAAGAGAAGACTCGACTTGATTTATCCGGATAAACATGAGCTTGAATTTAAATCAGATGATAAATTATTTGAGGTGCTATTAAAAATATACTTGGAGTAATATTTCGCTATGGAAACAAAAGTACAATGTTTAATTGTAGACGACGAACCTCTGGCCATCAATTTGTTGAAAATGCATTTGAGTAAGTTTGGTGCTATTGAAATTGCGGGAGCTGTTGAGGATGCTGTTGAAGCCATCGATTTTCTGAACACACATAATATTGATCTGATGTTTCTGGATATCCATATGCCCGAGATGAAAGGAACAGAATTATTAAGATCACTAAAAAATCCCCCGGCTGTTATTTTTACTACGGCATACCGCCAATACGCGCTTGAAGGTTACGATTTGAATGCAATTGATTACCTGTTAAAACCAATCTCATTTAGTCGTTTGGCACAAGCAGTTGAGAAATATTTTGCGTTTCATAAACAACAAAATAGTACTTCGCCTAATCCTGAAATAAACGAAAACTTTCTTTACCTACAGGAAAGAAGTTTTATTCACAAAATTCCTGTCGCCGAAATAGTATATGCGGAAAGCATGGGGGATAACCTTACCTTTTACCTCAAAGACAGAGAAATTACCAGCAGATGCACCGTTTCTTCAGTGGAAAAATTTTTGTCAGAAAACGGATTTATAAGGATACATCGTTCTTATATCGTATCTCTTAAGCTTATAACAAGTATTGGCCCGGTGAGTGTCTTTATCGGAAAAAAGGAATTACCCATTGGAAGAACTTATAGGAAACGAGTACTTGAACAGCTTAATTACAAAGCATTTTTTAACAAAAAATAATTAAAGCAATGAACCTAACTAAATCAACTACTTCGTTAATCGAATTAATTTTTCGATCGGTATTACTGGCAGGTTTAACTATTTTATTTTTTTCCTGCAACAATGTCGAAAATTATCCGAAAGAACCTGATCCTTTGGGAACCGGGAAGGTTAAGTGGTCGGAAACATTGACACCGGACGGTTGGACGAGTGTAAATAATGAAGACGGGGTTACGCTGGGCTACTCAAAAAGTTCCGGTCTTCAGTTGATCCAGGTTGATGGATACGCCTTCAAAGATCTTAATAGAAACAATTTGCTTGACCAGTTCGAAGACTGGCGCCTCGACTTTGGAACAAGGGCTGAAGCTATGGTGGATGAGATTTCGGTACAGCAAATGATGGGCATGAAAATGAATCCATTCGGTGCCTGGAGTGTTAACCCGGATACACTGGATGCTGTAATAAAAAATTCTCTCGATCTTGGTTATCGTCAGTTGCGCGCACCACGCGGAGGTGCGAACGACACAAGAACGAAAGTGAACTGGAACAATATGGTGCAAGAGTACATTGAAGGGCTTGACGACATGGTTTGTTTACCTGCGGTTTGGATTGACGATCCCCGGTCGGGTGATGTATCGAGTTGGCCAAGTAATCTTGGTTTGGCAGCTACATTCGATCCTGAAATTGGAGCTCAGTACGGCAGGATGATGTCGGAAGAATGGCGTGCTATGGGAATTTCAATGCAGGTAGCTACACAAATGGACCTGGCAACCGAACCACGCTGGAAAAGAATTCCCGGTACTTTCGGAGAAGATCCCGCATTGTCGAGGGATATGGCACAGGCCGTTATCAACGGTTGGCAATCAACGTATGATGAAGCAGGAAACGACCTGGGCTGGGGCAAACACAGCGTAAATAACCAAATGAAACACTTTTCGGGCGACGGTGCTGCCGAAGGTGGTCGCGAATCGCATACCCGCGACGGAGCATACAACGTTTTTCCTGGCGGCCAGTTTTTTACGCACACTCTACCTTTTCTGGCTTGCATGGATCTGCCTGGAAAAACCAAAACGGTATCGGCTGCCATGACAAACTATTCTGTAGGAATTGAAGCAGATGGTTCTCCTGTTGGGGGAGAGCGTCTCGCCACAAGTTACAGTACATACAAAATCAATCATTTATTAAGAGATAAGTACAACTGGGATGGTTACATCCTCACTGATTTTGGTGTTCTTACAAGTAAAAATTATGGAGTTGAAGATCTGACTCCGGTGGAAAAGAGATTAGCCCTCCTGCAAGCTGGATGCGATGCATTTGGAGGTGAAGGTGGAGACATTCAGGAAAGTATTGATTTAGCAATGGAAGCTTATGAGCTTGGAGTTGCCAAACTAGGGCAAGCCGAGATGGATGAGATTATGAAAAAATCTACAGAAAGGATACTCAGAACTCACTTTAATATTGGTATTGTTGATAATCCATACCTCGATTTTAAAGTAGCTGAATCAACGTTCCTCAAACCGGAGCATGAAGTTGCAGGCCACCAGGCACACCTGAAATCGATTGTGATGCTGAAGAACAGCGACGCCATTATACATAAGGCAACTGCAGGTGTACAAAAGCCAAAGGTGTACATTCCAAGGGTATTTGTTCCGGCAGCAGGAGGTTGGTCTAGAACACCGGCATCAGCCGTGCCCGGATTCGACCTGGAAGAAGCCGGAAAATATTATGACGTACTTACCGATGCGTTGTCTGAAAAATTCAGCGGCCCTGCTGATCGGGATGGCAACCCAACGCTTTCTGCAGACGACATCATTCGGGCGTCGAATGATGAAATCGCAGAATGCGATTTTGCCATTGTTCGGATAAACAATCCTAAAAACGGAAATCCAACATTCATGGAAGCAGGCGGTATGAGAGATGGCCCGGGATCTGAAAGCAGTATCACAGATAGAAAAGATTATACTTATTTGCCTATTTCTCTTCAGTATCGTCCCTATATCGCAAATTCAGAATTCGTAAGAAAGGTGTCTCTTGGGGGAGATATGATAGAGGTTACGGAGAATAGTATAAAAAAAGTTGTTAAGGAGAATCGAACGTATTTTGGAGAAACCGGAATTATTACGAACGAACCTCATTTAGATCTTGTGTTGAATACCGCGGCCGCAGCAAAAAAAACGATTGTAGTATTAGACATGTCGAATCCGATGGTTTTTACGGAATTTGAGAGTGAGGTTGACGCAATTCTGGTAGGATTTGGCGGAAACAGAGCTGCTAATGTTCCCGATAAAGCATTCCTTGAAATCATTTCTGGCCAAGTAGAACCATCGGGTTTATTACCGCTTCAAATGCCTGCCAATATGGAAACCGTGGAGGCACAATTTGAGGATGTGCCACGGGATATGGAATGTCATGTTGATGGTGATGGAAATACCTATGACTTTGCATTCGGACTGAATTGGTCGGGTGTAATCAAAGACGATCGAACTGCAAAATATGATGTCGCACCAATTATTGGCGAAGCACCGTTTAAAAACTAAATCAATAACCAGCAGTAGTCATTCAAAAACCTTAGGAAATGTTATCAAGTAGAAATATATATTATAAATGGCCTTTACTGCTCAGTTTATCCCTATTCGTGATTTTACTATCATGCACTCAATCAGGTGATCAATTGCGTTCCGATCTTGAGCAGAACTTCTTAAATCCACCAAATGAAGCCAAACCACGTGTTTGGTGGCACTGGATGAATGGAAACATTATACAGGATGGTATACGAAAAGATTTAGAGTGGATGGACAGAGTTGGCATTGGAGGTTTCCAAAATTTCGATGCCGCATTTATGACACCACAATTGGTTGATGAGCGCTTAGTTTACATGACCCCAAAATGGAAAGATGCATTTCAGTTTACGACCAAACTTGCCGATTCTCTTGGTTTGGAAATGGC
Source organism: Draconibacterium mangrovi (assembly GCF_010586825.1). GTDB lineage: Bacteria > Bacteroidota > Bacteroidia > Bacteroidales > Prolixibacteraceae > Draconibacterium > Draconibacterium mangrovi. The sequence continues at coordinate 42,413 of NZ_JAAAGB010000018.1, forward strand.
CATTGCGGGATCGCCGGGATGGAGTGAAAGTGGTGATCCTTGGGTAAAACCCAAGGAAGCAATGAAAAAAATTGTTTGGAGCGAAACACGTATTCAGGGAGGAAAGCCATTCTCCGGCAAACTTCCCCACCCACCAACAAGAACCAGAGCATACCAGAATATGGAGGAAAGTGGTGGTGGATTGGGTTCAACATCAGGAGCCTAGCCGGAACCAAAACCTGAGTATTACTCGGATGCTGCGGTAATCGCTTTTAAAATTCCCGATTCAGATAAAGCATTGAATGTACTACTACTGAAAACTAAATTATGAAAATTATCAGGACTGTTTTAACGCTGTTTTTTCTAACACTTTTGCTATCAGCATCAGCTCAAACCTGGATATGGTTTCCGGGCGATTACGAAAACTGGCTGGGTAACCAAATGAATAATCGCCGGACAGAACGTGGGGTAACCATTCCTGTACAATGGAAACTCGACGGGCATGAACCACTCATGATCTTCACAAAAACTGTTGAACTGGACGAGCCGGAAGAAATTGAAGTTTACGCTGAAGGAGAATATATTCTAACCGTTGGATGGCGGATAAAATATCAGGGTAATAAAAAGGGTCTTACGAAAGTGACCATTCCTGCAGGGAAAAACGAGCTAAAAATTAAAGTGATTAATTATGCAACTGTTCCAGCACTTTTTGTGAAAGGTAAATCAATTAATTCAGACGAAACATGGATGACAAGTCCGCTGGATGAACGTTACATGACCAAAAATATGAAACACCCCGACTCACCTACGGGTTACTTTATGAATGCCGGATCAGGAAGTTTGAATGATCCGAATGTATTACCATCAGCCTTTAGGTTGCCTACAAAGCCGATGGAAGCTGTTGATGTATATGAAATAGATGGTGGTCGGTTATATGATTTTGGCAAGGAAACCTTTGGTTTTGTGAAATTTCATAATCTCTCAGGTACTGAAAAACTTACCATTCATTATGGAGAAACTGCGGAAGAAGCATTGGATGTCGAAAATTGTGAAACCTTTGATATTGTTGATGTTCCTGCAGGAATGTCAGATTATATCATGCCCCGATCGAATGCATTACGATACATTTTTGTTAAAGCCGAAAATGCAGAATATGACGACGTTTCGTTGTTGTATGAATATGCACCGGTAGAATACCGTGCAAGTTTTAAATGTAACGACGAAGAACTCAATAAAATATGGGAAGTTGGTAGGTATACATTGGAGCTTACAACGCGAGAGGTCTTTATTGATGGAATAAAACGTGATCGATGGGCCTGGTCGGGCGATGCTTACCAAAGTTATCTGATGAACTACTATATGTTTTTTGACCAGGAAACTACCAAACGTACCATGTACACCCTGCGTGGTTCCGATCCTGTTATGGTGCACTTGAATAACATTCTCGATTATTCTTTCTATTGGTTTATGGGCATTTACGATTACTATCTGTATACCGGCGATCTGACTTTTCTTAAGCAAATCTACCCTAAAATGGAATCTTTAATGGATTTTGTGCTGGAACGGAGAAACGATCGTGGACTGGTTGAAGGATTAGAAGGTGACTGGGTTTACATCGATTGGTTTGACAACGATGTGGATATTACAGGAGAAGTGAGTTTCGAGCAGATCGTTTTCTGTAAAAGTCTTGAAACAATGGCGATGTGTTCCGAGATATTAGGGGTTGAAAGTGAAGCAAAAAAATACGATGCACTGGCAAAAGATGTTCGTTTGAAATTAGCAGATTTTTGGGATGACCAAAAGCAAGCTTTCATTTTTAATCGAAAGGATGGAGTAAATAGCGATCAGATAACCAAACACGCCAATATGTTTGCCATTTTTTATGACTACGTGACAGCTGATCAGAAGGAAAAAATAAAAGAATCAGTCATTTTAAATCACGCGATTTCGGCCATTTCAACGCCCTATATGCGATTTTATGAGTTGGAGGCAATGTGTTCGTTGGATGAACAGGAATATGTTTATTCTGAAATAAAGGATTATTGGGGAGGAATGCTGAAACTTGGTGCTACCTCATTCTGGGAGAAATTCAATCCTGAGCACAAAGGTTTGGAGCATTATGCCATGTATGGCCGTCCATTTGGGAAAAGCTTATGCCACGCATGGGGAGCAAGTCCTGTTTACTTACTGGGAAAATACTTTGTTGGTGTAAAACCTACCAAACCGGGGTATCAGGAATTTGAGATTCGTCCAACTCTTGGTGGATTGGAATGGTTTGAAAGCAGTATTCCCACTCCCAACGGCAACATTAAAGTTTACGCTGACAAACAGAATATAAAAGTTATTGCAACAGAAGGAGAGGGGAGTATCATTTTTAAGAGCTCAAAGGCACCAAAAGTAAATATTGGCGCTGTTGAAAAAATTGATGAAGATGAATTTCTCATAAAAATTAATGGTGATGGAGCGGAAGTCAACATCGAATATAAATCGCTCTAAGAAAAAGGTGTTATTCTAAAAGTGATAAATCTCTTTTGCGATTAGTTTAGTTGAAGCAGATCAGGTGCCTGAAATTTCAGGTACCTGATTCTAGCAACTTTCATTTTATCGGATATTTAGCGAATACAAATAATCTTGTTCATAAAACTGATAACTATTTAATTAAACATTTATATGAAAACATTTTCTAATTCAACGATCAAAAACCTTTCATTTTTTATCCTTTCATTCCTACTGTCTAGCTGTGGGTCGAAATGGTCAGTGGAACAAAAAGAAGGATTTAACCTTGTATATAACGAGGGAGGTCAAACTCTTGGTTATGCTCCATCGTCAGGAATAGGTATCATCGAAAACAAAGGCTTTGCATTTAAAGATCTGAATAAAAACGGTATGTTAGATAAGTATGAAGACTGGCGTTTATCGTTTGACGAAAGAGCTCAGGATTTGGCATCGCAAATGTCGGCCGAGCAAATTGCCGGATTGATGCTTTACAGCGCCCATCAATCTATACCGGGAAGAAGCGGAGGCCGAAGAGGTTTTGGCGGATCGACCTACAATGGAAAATCACTGGAAGAAAGTGGTGCTGAATCGAGCGATCTCACTGATCAACAAATAAATTTCCTTACCGATGACAATCTGCGTCACGTGTTGATTACCTCAGTGGAATCGCCTGGAGTGGCTGCCAAATGGAACAACAACATGCAGGCATTGGTTGAAGGTATTGGCTTAGGGATTCCGGGAAACAACAGTTCCGATCCACGTCACCGAACTTCTGCAAATGCTGAGTTTAATGAAGGTGCAGGCGGACAAATCTCCATGTGGCCAACCTCATTGGGAATGGCTGCAACTTTCGATCCAGAAGTGGTAAAAAACTTCGGAAATATTGCCGCTACAGAATATCGTGCACTGGGTATTGCAACTGCATTATCTCCACAGATCGATCTGGCTACAGAACCTCGCTGGGGACGTTTCAACGGGACTTTTGGAGAAGATCCACGACTCGATCGCGATATGGCTCGCGCCTATGTGGATGGATTTCAAAGCTCAGAAGGAGATGCCGAGATTGCAGGTGGCTGGGGGTACAACAGCGTAAACGCTATGGTGAAACACTGGCCAAGCGGCGGTCCTGAAGAAGGTGGTCGCGATGCGCATTTTGCTTATGGAAAATATGCCGTTTACCCGGGAAGCAACTTTGATGAACACCTGATTCCTTTTACCGAAGGTGCATTCAAGTTGGACGGAGCAACCGGAATGGCATCGGCAGTAATGCCTTACTACACCATCTCGTTTGGAATCGATAAGGAAAACGGAGAAAATGTTGGAAACAGCTACAGCAAATATATCATTCAGGATCTTTTGAGAGATAAATATGGATACGACGGAGTTTTGTGCACTGATTGGGGAATTACAAAAGATAATCCGGCCATAAATTCCTTTGGAACAACTTCGTGGGGTGCCGAACATTTATCGGTAGCCGAAAGACACTACAAAATCATTATGGCTGGTGTCGATCAGTTTGGTGGTAACAACGATATGGGCCCTGTAATTGAAGCTTACAACATGGGAGTGGACGAACACGGCGAAGAATTTATGCGCAAACGTTTTGAAGAATCTGCAGTACGTTTACTGAAAAATATTTTCCGCACCGGATTATTTGAAAATCCGTATCTGGAAGTATCTGAAACCGAGGAAACTGTTGGTAAAGCTGAGTTTATGGCTGCCGGTTACCTAGCACAACTTAAGTCGGTGGTGATGCTTAAAAATGCAGAAAACAGCCTTCCGATAAAACCGGAGGCCAAAGTATATGTACCCCAGAAATATTATGCTGCCAGCCAGGGAATGTTCGGATTTGGAGGCTCGGAAGCCCGATGGGATTACCCGGTTAGCCTTGATATTGTAAAGAAATATGCATCGGTAACCGAAACTGGGGCTGATGCCGATTATGCGTTAGTATTCATCGATAGCCCGAACGGTGGAAGTGGACACAGCCCGGAAGATGAAAAAGCCGGTGGTAATGGCTATGTGCCGATTAGTTTACAGTACGGCAAATATACAGCAACAAATTCTAGGGAAGTAAGTATCGCCGGTGGTGACCCGCTGGAGGATTTTACTAACCGCTCTTATAAAGGAAAAACCACAACCGCAACAAATATCAGTGATCTTGACCTTGTTTTGGAAACCAAAAAAGCAATGGGAGACAAACCGGTTATTGTAGTGGTAAATGTTTCCAACCCTATGGTTTTTGCAGAATTTGAAAAAGCTGCCGATGCAATTATTGTATGCTTTGGAGTGCAGGATCAAGCAATAATGGACATAATCAGCGGAAAAGAAGAACCAACAGGATTGCTTCCAATGCAAATGCCGGCAAACATGAAAACCGTTGAAGAACAGTTTGAAGATGTTCCGCGAGACATGGAATGTTACGTTGATGCCGAAGGTAATACTTACGATTTTGCTTTTGGATTAAACTGGAGTGGAGTGATTAACGACGAACGTGTAAAAAATTATAAATAAACGTTCAGTTTCTACCTTATGAGATGGAACAGGATACCGTTCCATCTTATTCTGCTACTCGTTTTATATCACAATTTGTAAGCAATCAGTCTATCCCAGTTGAATTATTGCTGGAAAACAAATATGGCTCGGTGGATATAACTTTTACAAAATACTTTGCACACAAATTGCGAATTGGAGTTTTTCATTTTAATTCTTTGGAATTCGATTATGATGAGGTGTATAAAAACAGTATCATTTTAAAAGATTTATTGTTTGTTGAAACTGTTGAGAATCTCAAACTGGCTGCCGGAGCAATTCGTGCAGAAAAATTTATTTTGACATTCTAAATATTTTTTTTCGAATATTTACAGCTAATTCAACGATTCAATTATTCTGTGAGTTGTATGATAAGCTTTAACCAATAGAGTATTATGCTACTGCGGAAGTTATTGAACTGGTAGAAAGTTCGCTTTAAGTTGTATTTTGATCATTTCACTTAGCGTTTATGTTTACAGGCCAATTGTATTTGTATATTTATCTAATGTAATTTGGAACAAATCGACCGATACGAAAGACTACCAATTGCAAGAGAAAAACCAATGATACAATTGCCACGGAAATATTTTAGGATTTCGTTGATACTCTCATTTGTTATTAGCCTGATTATTCATTTTTCGCTGATAGCCAGTATTTTTATTGATATAGGATTCAGGCGTCATTCTCACGAAATTCAATTTCCTCCGGTATTTATTATTACCCAGTTTATAGCCACATTTCTCATCGGCTTTTTAATTTTTGTGGTAAACTATCGTTTTTATCAGCCTTTGAATGTGCAGCATAAATTAAAATATAACCGCATAATAAGTTCCATCGTTGTAACCCTAGTGCTTGTATTTATAGGAATTTCCCTTGTAAATATTTTGAATAATTACATGAAAGTGGAGTATGGTATTCGTCCGCGACATCTTGACATTGAGGCGATTACCAGAAATTTATTTTGTGCCGTAATAGTTTTGATTTGTATAAACGTGATTCGGTTCTTACATCACAAACAAACCATGGAACTGGAAGTAGAACAGCTAAAAACACAAAGCGTGCAAAGCCAGTTTGAATCACTCAAAAATCAAATGAGTCCGCACTTTCTTTTTAATTCGCTTACCGCGTTAAATAACCTTGTGGAAGAATCGCCCAAAATGGCAAACACCTATATAAACCGGCTTTCGCTGGTACTTCGTTACTCGCTTCAAAGCCACAAAAAGCAAACGGTTACAGTGGCCGAAGAGCTCGATTTTATCGATTCTTATTTATTCCTGCTAAAAATACGGTACGGAGATAATTTGTCTATCAAAATCAACATCGACAATCGTTTTCATTATTATAATGTTCCACCCTTAACCATTCAAATATTGATTGAAAATGCAGTAAAGCATAACGAGATAAGTAAAAGTAATCCATTGCTGATTGAGGTTCTTTCAACAGACGATGAAAAGATTGTAGTGGTTAATAAAATTCAGGAGAAACTTACAGCTGAAGAAGGCAATGGTATTGGATTATCCAACCTTACAAAACTTTTTCGTTTATTAGGTAAGGAAATTACGATTATGGATGACAAAGGTGAGTTCAGGGTTGAAATACCGTTGCTTAAACCAAACGATTATGAAGGCATTGATAATTGAAGATGAAAATCCGGCGGCAAAACAGCTGGTTAATATTTTAAAAAGACTGAATGATATTGAAGTTGTTGATATACTCGACAGCATCAAATCCACCATTCAGTGGTTTAAAACCAATGCCAAGCCCGATGTAGTTTTTATGGACATTCACATTGCCGACGGATCCGCATTTAAAATTTTTGATTTTATAGAAATTACCTGCCCAATAATTTTTACCACCGCTTACGATGAGTATGCCGTAAATGCTTTTAAAGTAAACAGCGTTGATTATTTGTTGAAACCAATTACTCAGGAAGCTGTTGAGAAAGCCTTCAAAAAAATAAATGTACTTACGGGCGACAAATCCACCCAAAAAGAAATCAGTCAGATTATTAAAGAATTAAACCGGATAAAAAGTTATAAAACCCACTTTCTGGCATCTGTTAAGGGCAGTAAAATGGTTCCGTTGTTAGCCGGCGAAATTGCATTTTTTTATATCAATGAAGGAAAAGTAAAAGCCGTGACCATTGAAAAGAAGGATTATTTACTGGATTTTACGCTCGATGAACTCAATACCAAACTAAATCCCGATGATTTTTTCAGGGCCAACCGGCAATTTATCGTAGCCCGAAATGCCATTAAGGAATTAGACTCCTGGTTCAACGGAAGACTATCCGTTGTTTTGAAGATTCCTGCTCCCGAAAAAATCCTCATCAGCCGAACCCGCGTAGGAGAATTCAAAAACTGGTTCACAGGTCAGTAATTCTTGTCTGGTCATTTCACCTCCTTTATAAAACATTTCACCTCGTATTTTGTCTGTTTCAACCTAAACGCTTTAATCTTCACCCCTTTTATTGGTCACAATCATAAAAAGTATAAAATCAATTACTGTGACCTTATGAAAAATCAAAGCCGCTACATTATCATGATTAACCTCTTCTTTCTTTTTTCTGCTATGCTTGTAAAAGCACAGGATGAAGTGGGAATTAAACCACTTACAGGCGAAATAGAATTTGACGGGCTGGTAAATGAACCGGCCTGGAAGTTGAGCCAAGAACTGCCTCTTGTCATGCACTTTCCGGTTTTTAATAATCCGACAACTGAGAACAGCGAAGTGTATCTCACTTTTGACAACAACTATTTGTGGGTTGGTGCAGTTCTGTATTACAAGGATGTTGACAACATTGTTTCAACCAGTAAAAAAAGAGATGAGGAATCGGAAAACTCCGATGCTTTTGGGATTCTGCTCGACTCATACGACGACAATGAAAACGCTCTTGCATTTTTCACCATGCCCTCGGGATTAAAGATTGATTATTCGGTTTCGAATGATGGTCAGGGTGGCGGCCCCGGCCCCGGAATGAGTTCAAAAAATTACACCTGGAACTCCTATTGGGATGTAAAAACCACTACTACAAACGAAGCGTGGCATGTTGAGATGCGCATCCCGTTTTCAAGTTTACGATTTCAGAGCAAAAACGGCATCACCAAAATGGGCTTGATCGTTAACCGAAGCATCAGTCACCTGAACGAGATTAACACTTATCCGCCAATCGACACAAAATACGGCCGCGGTGCCAATACCCGACCATCGTTGGCGAAAACCATTGTCTTTGTAGATATCAATCCACGCAATCCGGTATATATTTCGCCATATGTATTGGCAGGAACCACCCGAATGAACGAATTGAACGAAAACGAAACGGACTACCAAAAATCAGATGATCCGGAACTTACCGGCGGTTTAGATGTAAAATATAACCTTAACAACAACCTGACACTTGATTTTACTGTGAATACTGATTTTGCCCAGGTGGAAGCGGACGATGAACAAGTTAACCTTACCCGCTACTCACTGTTTTTCCCCGAGAAAAGACTTTTCTTCCAGGAACGATCAGGTATTTTTAGTTACGAACTGGGTGGCCCGCAAAACCTGTTTTATAGTCGGAATATAGGAATTGCACAAGGTGAACCGGTAACCATATACGGCGGAGTACGAATGGTTGGAAGAGTTGGCAAATGGGATGTTGGTTTCCTGAATATGAACACCGCTGACTTTGAAGAAATACCATCGGAAAACTTTGGTGTTGCCCGCTTAAGAAAGCAGGTTATCAACGAAAATTCATACATCGGCGGAATGATGACAACACGTCTTGGATTCGATGGAAGTTACAATATTGCTTACGGTTTTGATGGTATTTTTAAATATACCGATATTGATTACGTGGCTATAAAACTGGCACAGTCACAGGATAAATCAATGGATGCTGATGTGTTTTCAATGGATCCCACTTATTTCTCCATCGATCTTGAACGCCGCTCCGAAGAAGGATTTTTGTACGAAGGAAAGTATGCTTACTGGGGCGAAAATTTCGATCCTAAATCAGGTTTTGTTTTTATCAATAACATTCACGAAGTTCGGACCAGCATGGGCTATGGTTGGACTGCTGATGAGAAATCTCCGATTTTCAATTATTCATTTTCAGGAGAATTTAATTTAACCAGCCGTATGGAAGACGGGAAAATAGAAAACATGGAACTTGCCCCCCAGTTTAAGATGGATTTGAAAAACGGAATTGGTATTTTCCTGATGCCGGGCTTTAATAAAGAAGGTGTTCCTTTTGATTTCAATTTACCGGGCGGAATTGTTGTTGAAGAAGGCGATTATTCCTTCTGGGCATTTCGCTCGCATTTTAATACGCCACGGACTAAAAAAGTTGTTGCAAATTTTAGTATCGACGGAGGCGGATTTTATGATGGCAACCAGTTTGCAGTGGAACTGGAAACCGACTTCAACATTTCATCCAGTTTTCAACTCTCGGCTTTTTACAAATTCGACAAGGTACGTTTTGATGAAACCAACCAGGAATTCACCAATAACCTGGCGCGCTTAAAAGCCACTTATATGTTGAATACCAAATTATCAATGAGTGCATACATGCAGTACAACGAGCTGGAAAACATTGTAATTTCCAACTTCAGGCTTCGCTTTAATCCGCGCGACGGGAACGATCTTTACCTGGTGCTGAACGATTCGCGTTTTGCCGACAAAAAGAATTTAACACCCACTCCTCCGGGATTTCTCTCGCAAACCATATTATTAAAATATACACACACATTTAGATTATAAGCTATGAATCGAATTAAATTGATTTTAAACATTTTGTTACTGATTGTAATGCTACTGCTAATGGATCCCCGATCATTTTACGGACTGGAATTTCACGAATGGGCAGGACTGATAATTGGCTTGTTCTTCATTCTGCACAAAGCACTAAACTGGAGCTGGATAAAAATAGTAACGGTTTGCTTTTTTAAGAGTTCACCAAACCGTGCACGTTTAAACTATGTTCTCGACGTGTTGCTGCTGGCTGGAATGGTATTGATGATACTGAGTGGAATTGCCATTGCGCGAACCATCAATTTTTCATGGATGAATCTCGGAGGCTCAGGCATGTTTTGGCGGGTGATGCACACCAGTTCTTCGTTTATTACGCTGGCGCTTTTCGGCATTCACCTGGGGCTTCACTGGAAATGGGTACAACTACGTTTTAAATTCAAAAAAGTAGCATCATGAGCAAAAAGATCATCAACGGAATAATTTCGCTGGCAATTGTTATTGCAGCGCTATACGGCTTATCACGGCTGCGTTTTATCGAACGAAGCATCTGGATATTTAAAACAAACGATATGCAAAACACCCGTCGTGGTGGTTTTGAGAGAGGTGGTCGAGAAGGAAGAGACTTTAGAACACGACCGCAGGATTTTGGAGGCCGGGAGCGCCAGAATTTTGAGAACCTACCCGACAGTGTTCGGCAACGACTACTTGCCGAAAGAGGTGCCCGGGTTGAAAACGATAGCTTAAGAGAAAGCCGGGCACTTAATGATACCGCAGAAAGGGGCGATTTCAGAGGCAGAGGTGAGGGACGTGACTTTAGAAGAGGACAAAGCGTTCGGCTGGTTAATGTTGGTTGGTTTTTTATCGTATTTGCCGGTTTTACAGTTATTACTATTTACCTGGACATGCTGTTAAAATTGATTAAACGAAAGAAAAACCAGAAGGAGTGTTGAGTAAAAATTAGGCTTAAGAATATATGGTTGTTTAACCGAAGTTGAAAAAGTTGTATGGGAACAGTGATGATCCCTTTTGGGATTAGTTTGGTTTAGTTGATGCAGATCAGGTGCCTGAAGATTTCAGGTGCCTGATTTTTTGTACAAAACATTTCATCTGATAGTTAACTTATACAAACGTTTTTTAGGTCATTAAACTTATAACTAATTAATAGCAATCTGTTTATATGAAATTATTCACAAAACCTACAAGCAAAAACTTGTTATTATTTGTCCTTTCATTTCTACTGTTTGGCTGTGGAGCGAAATGGTCTGAGGAGCAAAAAAAAGCGTTTAATCTGGTTTAAAACGAGTAGTGTCAAATCCTGTGTTATTCTCCATCTTCAGAGGTATGTATCATCTAGAATAAAGGCTTTGTATTTAAAGATCTGAATAAAAACGGTATGCTAGACAAGTATGAAGACTGGCGTTTATAGTTTGACAAAGGATCTCGGATCTGGTATTACAAATGTCAGTAGAGCAATTTGGTGGCTTAATGCTTTACAGTGCCTACCAAACGATACAGGGAAGAGTGTAGGACGAGGAGGTTTAGGCGGATCGACATACAATTGAAAACCTCTGAAAGAGAGTGGAGCCAAATCAAGTGACCAACCGATCAACGAATAAAATTTCATACTGATTACAACCTGCACCACGTGTTGATTACCTCAGTGTCTTTGCCGGCAGTAGGTGCTAAATGGAACAATAACATGCAGGCACTGGATGAAGGTATCGGATTGGTTCCTCAGAATGGTTGTTAATTAGCGTATCAACTACCAAGCACGTGTAAATTCTTCAATTTTTCCATCGTATCATCAGTAGGCATAAATTCCTTATCCATTTTTATCACTGCTCTCGTTCCGATAACTATTTGGCGATTTCCCTTTAATTTTTTTGAAAGTACGGTTGAAATGTGGAACATCGTTAAACCCGACGGCATAACAAATATCTGCAATCGGAATATTTGTTTCACGCAACATTTGGCATGAACTTTCTATACGGAGGTCGTTTAATGCAGTAAAAAAGGTTTCTCCCTTTTCTCTTTTATAAAAAGTACAAAACGAAGAACGATTCATACCTACGTGTTGTGCCACTTCATCCAGCGAAATATTCCGTTGGTAATTGGTAATCATAAAACGCCAAACTTCGCGAATTTTTAAATTCGCTTTGGTTTGCTTTTCAAACGCACCTACCACACGGGTCTGCTTCGATGATCCGATCTTGTAAAAGATATTGATAATAGATGAAAGTTGTTCAATATTGTTTTGTTCCGACATACTTTTCATGATAGCTTGTAAGCATTTCAACGTTTCATCTTCAAAACAAACTCCCTCCTTTATTGCACTTAAATTCTCAATAACTGGAATTGTTTCAGGAAACGTATCTGCCAGCCTTTTTAAAAATGATTCGGGAAAAATGATAGTGATGTTTTCAATCTTTCCTTCTTCATCATGAACATGTTCATCGAAATACCAGCCATGAGGAAGATTGGGAGGGATAAGGATAATTTCTCCTTTTGAAAAAACCTCCATTGAATTACCAATAACCCGCGTGCCACTTCCGGTGATAATATATGATAACTCCCAGTCGTCGCTTTGGTGAAAAGTTATTTGTTCATCCCAATAGATGTGAACATGGTCGAAAAAGAATGATTTTTCAGCAGTATAGTCGTTGTTGCAATATTTTGGATTTTCGGTGGTAATCTCTTTCATGACTTTGATAAAACTACAAATATCTGACAATTATTTCAAAAAAAAGAACAATAGGAAAATAAGTATGTCCCCTTCTTTTGTAGCACAAGAATAATTGTTTTTCCCAGTGTTTCAAATAAAAATGATATTTAGTGGAGGTATTAAGACAATTTATAAGCTTAGTAAATCCCTTGTCCGATAATAGTTGGAAGATGTTATCAGAGTGTTGCACTCTTAGACGTTATAATGAAGGCGATTTTGTTTTGCGACAAGGAGCAATCGGTACTGATTTATATTTCGTTAAAGAAGGATTATTACGCAATTTTTATGATAAAGGGCACAAAGAAATTTCGGAATGGTTTACATTTGAAAAATCTTTCTGTTTCTCTATTATGAGTTATTTTGAAGGTACTCCAAGCTATTTAGCCATTCAATGTTTGGAGGATTCTGAAGTTATTTCTATTTCTGGTGAAGGGTTTATGAAATTGCAAAAATGTAATTTTGAGATAGCCAATTTTGCATTTTTTTTAATTTCCCGATCACTTATACTTTCACAGCAACGAATGCTTAGCATTCAGTTTGAAACTGCATTACAGCGATATGAAAAACTCCTGGATGAGCATCCAACAATTCTGCATCGTGTTCCTTTGCATTATATTGCTTCCTATTTAGGAATAACACCAGAAACCTTAAGCCGGATAAGGAACCAAATACATTAATTGATAATTGTCAAGACCGCCAATCTCTCTGTTACTTAATATTGCATATCAATCCGTAAATAAGTAATAATTAAACATTTCCTTATGAAAATAAAGTATTCATTTATGATCATGTTAACCTTAACATTTATGGCGGTATTAAAATCCGCTGATGCCCAAAATCCACCTCAACTAGGAAAAGCTTCGATTGAAGATATCGTGAAGGCTATGACGATTGAAGAAAAAGCTACCATCCTTGTTGGTGACGCTTGGGGGACCAGAAATTTTAACCCGGCTGGCGCCAATAGCAAGTATTCTACAGGCATCGTACACGTACCTGGTGCTCCGTTTTCCACCCGTCCAATTCCACGTCTTGGCATACCGGGAACAGGAATGTCAGATGGTCCTGCCGGCATACGTATGGACATTTCCAGACCGGGAAGTAATAAAAAATATTATGCGACATCGTTTCCGGTTGGCACTGTTATGGCTTCTACCTGGAATACAGAATTAGTTGAATATATAGCAACCGAAATGGGCCGCGAAGTAAAGGAATACGGCCTAGATGTGGTTCTTGGCCCGGGAATGAATCTTCAACGCAATCCTTTGTGTGGAAGAAACTTTGAATACTTCTCTGAAGATCCTTTTCTGAATGGGAAGATTGCTTCTGCTATTGTGAACGGCATACAATCCAATGGTGTGGGAACCAGTCCTAAGCACTTCGCAGGTAATAATAGTGAGACCAACCGCTTTTACAGTGATAGCCGCATGAGCCAGAGAACGCTCCGCGAGATGATCCTCAAAGGATTCGAAATTATGGTCAAAGAATCACATCCCTGGACAATCATGTCGTCTTACAATAAACTCAACGGTGATTTTACTCAGCAGAACTATGAGCTTCTCACAACTATTCTCCGCGACGAATGGGGGTACGATGGAGTTGTGTTAACAGACTGGGGATATAAAGAAGGTACTGTAGAAGCAGTAAAGGCCGGCAACGACCTGATGGAAGCCGGTATGGACTTTGAAATCGAAAGGATCATTGAAGCTGTACAAAATGGCAGCCTCTCTATTGAAGATATTGATCGAAATGTCAAAAATGTGCTTAACTATGTTGTCAAGACTCAACACTTCAAAAGATATGAATATTCTGATAATCCAGATATTGATGCCAATGCCAAACTCGCACGTAAGGAGGCAGCAGAAGGTATTATCCTTCTCAAGAACGATGACAATATACTGCCTCTAAAAAATATGAAAAACGCAGCTGTTTTTGGACTTAATTCTTATAAAATGATAGCCGGGGGTGCGGGTTCAGGAAATGTAAATAAAAAATATGTCCGTAACCTTGATGAAGGGTTAGCCATTAATGGCATAGCAGCTGATACTACAATTGCTGACTGGTATAAAAAATATATTGCGTATCAAGATGCTACAAACGGCATTAACCCTCCTTCAATGGAAGCTGTACTTCTTGGTAGTCAGGTTTTAGCTGAACCTTTGGCACCCACCGGACTTACGGAAAAAAATATGAATAGTAATGATGTTGCGATCATTACCATCGGAAGAAACGCCGGTGAAGGCGGAGACCGTAAAATAGAGGATGGAGACTGGTACCTGACTGCAGCAGAAAGAGACCTTCTTCAAAAAGTAACTGATACTTACCATTCTGTTGGCAAAAAGGTAGTGGTGGTTTTGAACATCGGGGGAGTGATTGAGACAGCTTCATGGAAGGATATTCCTGATGCCATTCTACTTGCCTGGACTCCCGGGCAGGAAGTTGGATACACGGTTGCAGATATCCTTGCAGGAAAGAGCTATCCATCAGGGAAACTTCCAATGACCTTTCCGCTCGGTTATTTTGACCTGCCATCATCGCACAATTTCCCCTACAATTACGAAGGCTCCGGGACATTATACCTGGATATGGGTAATAACTCACAACAGGGTCAACCAGTTAAAGATGTTGATTATGTGAACTATGAAGAAGGCATTTGGATTGGCTACCGCTACTTCACCACTACTGGTAAGGAAGTCTCTTATCCATTTGGCTATGGACTGGGATATACCAACTTCGATTACGAAAACCCAGTTGTTAAAGTCGCGGGCGATGGTACGGTTACTGCTACTGTTACGGTTCGAAATAGTGGAAGCTCAGTAGGAAAGGAAGCTGTTCAGTTATATGTAACTGCTCCAACTGGCGAACTCACTAAACCGGAAATTGAGCTTAGAGCTTTCGCAAAAACAAAGGAACTGAAACCAGGTGAATCACAGCTCCTCACTATGAAGGTTGATGCTTACATGCTGGCTTCCTTCAACGAGAGTAAGTCACAATGGGAAACTGCTGCAGGAGAATATACCGCTAAATTCGGTGCTTCAAGTTCCGACATTCGTTGTAAAGCCGGTTTTAAAATTGCGAAAGCACAAGCCTGGCCAGTTCACAATGTAATGGCTCCCAAGATTCCGATTCAAGAGATCAAAATAAAATAAGTTGGTATCATCTTTATATTGGGATTCTTATTCTGACCTATATCAATTATGGTGTTGTTTTCTTTGTGTAGTTTTGACATAAATGGGAGAGTTGTTCTCTTAACTTCAACGATGATGTTTAAATATCTGACAATTATTAGAAAATAAATAACAATTAAAACAATAGTGATAGCTTTATTTTTAGCACATATTTTTTTAACCTAATCCATAAATAATGAATTTGAAATTTAACTCTTCTTTTAAAGATACCAAAAAGCATTACATCATTCTCGACGGTTTGCGCGGAGTTGCAGCGGTAATGGTAGTACTGTTTCATCTTTTGGAAACTTTTGCCATGGGCAAACATTCGGAGCAAATCATTAACCACGGTTATCTTGCCGTCGATTTCTTCTTCGTGCTGTCGGGTTTTGTAATTGGTTATGCCTACGATGACAGGTGGAATAAAATGAGTTTAAAAGAATTTTTTAAACGCCGTTTAATACGTCTTCATCCAATGATAATTGTTGGAATGATCATCGGTGCCGTCTTATTTTATTTTCAGGATAGCTTCTTCTTTCCTGCTATTTCAGAGACACCGGTTTGGAAGATGTTACTTGTAATGGTTATTGGCTTTACATTGTTTCCGGTTGGGCGTTCGCTGGATATTCGTGGCTGGACGGAAATGCATCCGTTAAACGGCCCTGCCTGGTCACTGTTTTTTGAATATATTGCCAACATTCTTTATGCATTCTTCCTGCGTAAGCTACCCAATAAAATTCTGGCAGTTTTGCTATTTATCTGCGGTGCAGCACTTATTCATCTTGCGGTTACCAATGGACACATCATTGGAGGCTGGGCGATCGATTCAACACAGCTACGTATTGGCTTCACCCGTTTGCTTTACCCATTTATTGCAGGATTATTGCTTTCGCGTGTAGTTAAGGTTGGCCACATAAAAAACGCATTTTTCTGGAGCAGCCTGCTGTTAATTGTAATTCTATCAGTACCACATATTGGAAGCGAGGATCATGTTTGGATGAATGGATTGTATGTGGCGCTTAGTGTGATATTCATTTTTCCACTCATTGTTTATATTGGTGCTAGTGGTGAAATAAAAGGAAAACGGGCAACACAATTATGTCGTTTTCTGGGTAATATTTCATATCCTATTTATATCATCCACTATCCAATGATTTATACATTTATGGCTTGGGTCGCCAAAAATGAAATGATGTCGATAACAAAAGCACTTCCTGCCATCATACTTGTTTTAGCTTCAAGTATTTTACTTGCCTGGGCTTCCTTTACATTTTATGATGTTCCTGTGCGAAAATGGCTTACTGCCCGTTTTATGAACTCGGCTCAGAAACAGAAATAAGATGATTTGGGCACGTTGGTTTTGGTGTACTATTTTCACTTCAATCCTATTCTTTTCGGTTGAAAACAGCTATGCTTTAAATTTTTTGAAGATTGATGCTGTTGAAATTGAAAAGGAAACTGAAAGTGTTGAGGATTCAGTTCTGCGTCCGAAACGAATTATGTCCACTCAGTGGATAGACGAAGCTCCTGTAATAGATGGAAGTTTAACTGACGGGTGCTGGGCGCTTGGTGAGTGGCAAAGTAATTATACACAATTCTCGCCAAAATACGGAGGTGAGGCAAGTCGTAAAACAGAGATCAAGATTTTTTACGATGATAAAAATGTTTATGCCGGAATTCGTGCTTATGATGACATGAGTAAAATGAGCCGTAAACTGGATCGCCGTGATAACTTTACCGGCGATTTGGTTGGCATTCATATCGATAGCTATTTTGACCACCGTACTGCCTTTGAATTTGACCTGACTTCTGCCGGCCAGAAAATTGATGTGTGGGTTGGAAACGACGGCTGGGATATGAACTGGAATGCGGTTTGGTATGGCAAAGTAGCTTATGAAGACTCGGCCTGGACAGCGGAATTTAAAATACCACTGAGCCAGTTGCGCTACAGTCAGCAGGAAAATCAGGTTTGGGGGCTAAACTCGTGGCGAAAAATTGACCGATTGCAGGAGGAGCATCACTGGAACCTGGTAGCCAATGATGGTACGGGTCTGGTTTATACTTTCGGAGAATTGCACGGATTAAAAGGACTCAAAAAGAATAAACGTTTTGAACTGGCTCCCTATGTTTCTTCGAAATTGACAGCCGTTGAAAAAACAGCTGGCAATCCATTCTCTCAAAAGCCCGACTTTGCAGGGCAGGGCGGGATAGATGCGCTTATCGGAATATCAAACAATACTACATTGTCGGCTACCATCAATCCCGACTTTGGCCAGGTGGAGGCCGATCCTTCGGTAATGAACCTAACGGCATTTGAAACCTACTTTGAAGAAAAGCGCCCATTCTTTGTGGAAGGCAAAAATATATTCGATTTCACTTTTGATGACGATCTGTTGTTTTACACACGCCGAATCGGTCATGCGCCATCCTATAATCCGGGTTTTGAGAATATGCAAATGCCGGAAAATACGACTATTGCCGGAGCTTTAAAATTGTCAGGGAAAACTTCAAAAGGATTGTCGTTCGGAATTATTGAATCGCTTACAACAAAAGAGTTTGCGGATATTTACGATGCCGGAGAAGAATTTAGCCAGGTGGTAGAGCCATTGTCCAATTATTTTATCGGGCGTTTTCAGCAGGAATACGACCACGGAAATACCCTGATTGGAGGAATGCTTACACAAACGCACCGAACGATAAAAGATGAGCACCTGAATTTTCTTTCAAGCAATGCGCTAACCTACGGAGCCGATTTTACTCGGTACTGGAAAGACCGCGAATATTTTTTTGAAACGAAGCTGATTGGCAGCAGTATCAATGGCGATGAAGAAGCAATAAGCAGACTGCAAACCTCTTCGGCCCGATACTATCAACGACCGGATTCTGATAATGCATACGATCCAAACCTGACAAAGCTGAACGGAATAGGTGCATCTGTTAAAGCTGGTAAGTGGAGTAAAGGCCACTGGCGTTACAACGAGGAAATCAATTACCGGTCGCCCGGCCTCGAATTAAACGACCTCGGATTTATGATGCTTGCCGATTTGTTAAAGAACAACACCTCAGTTTCGTACGTCGAAAAGGAGAATAAAAGTATTTTCAAAAACTACGAATTCAACCTTCAGCAACAAAATGCCTGGAACAGTGCAGGAGATGGGCTTTATTCCCAGGCTGTTTTGTCATCTCATACCGAATTTATGAATAGCTGGATGCTGGTTGTAAACGGAAGCTATAAATGGCGAATAAACGATGAACAGCTTTTGCGTGGCGGGCCTTCAATGAAATTGCCCGATCAGTTGGCCTTACATTATATGGCCTACACCAACCAGGCAAAGAACCTGATCGTTTCCTTATCCGGCACCAGGGCAATCCACCTCACCGGAAATTCAAATTTAACGTCTGTTTCGCCTGAAATCAGTTTAAGGGTACGTTCGAACCTGCGTTTTTCATTTCAGACCGATTTTCAGAAAACACTCGATGAACTTCAATATATTCAGCATGTAAATAAGCCTGATAATTCAACTAGTTATTTATTGGGGACTATCGATAACCGCAACCTGGGATTTACACTTCGCGTCGATCTGGCAGTTACGCCTGAAATGACTATCCAGTATTATGCCAGTCCGTTTGTTTCGATAGGGAAGTACAAAGATTTTAAACGAGTTACCGATCCGCAGAGTTCGGCTTACGATCAACGATTTACAACGATGGTGCCCGACATTCAGAACAACATGTATTATTTTGATGAGAACCTGGATGGAACAGCTGATTACTCCATTTCTAATCCGGATTTCAATTTTCAGCAGTTCCGCAGTAACCTGGTTTTTCGATGGGAATACAGGGCAGGCTCAACAATCTACCTGGTTTGGTCGCAAGACCGGACTAATTATGATCCGGCCGGTTCGTTTTCATTCCACGACGGATTTAAAAAGATGGCAGATCTTCATCCTAAAAATATACTCATGATTAAACTGAGTTACTGGTTTTCAGCTTGATTAAACCAACTAAACCTTATAAATTAATAAAATGAAAAGAAGACAGTTTATTCGAAACACAGGAATTGCAGGTGGTATAATGATGACATCGCCAATTTTGGCAAATAGTTTCAAAACGGAAAATTATGATTTTCGGTTAGTGGATATGCACGTACATACTACTCCAAGGTTTTCAATCGACCAGATTTTGGAGGTTGGAAAACAAAAGAACATACAGTTTGGTATCGTCGAGCATCCCGGAGGAGACATTGTTGATGATGCTAGCCTGATGAAATACATCGAAAACCTGAGACAGTATCCTGTATATATCGGCTTGCAGCCTACAACTCCTGGCTGGTCTGAGAGTTTTTCAAAAGAAGCATTGTCTGAGCTGGATTATGTACTGATGGATCCTCAAACTTTTGAAATGGGAAACAGCTACGGCGATCCGATGCGTATCTGGAGTTTTGATACCTACGTGGATGATACCGAAAAATTCATGGAAGCTTATATGGAACACACGATGAAAATACTTGAATCCTCTGAGCCTCTGAATATTTTTGGCTGGCCTTTGTTTTTGCCGGTTTGTATTGCCCGCGATTATTATTCGTTATGGACAGAAGATAGGATGCAAAAGATTATTAGTGCTGCCAAAAAACGAAATATTGCATTTGAGATTAATGATCTGGCGCATACACCTCATGAAAAATTCATCAATATGGCGAAAGAGCAAGGTCTTAAATTTACTTTCGGGTCTGATACGAGAAACGAAAAAACAGGTCGCCTGGATTATTGCAAATACATTGCTAAAAAGTGCAATTTAAAGGAAGATGATTTTTATCGACCAGCCAGAAACATATAAAAATTTTGATTTAAAGATTTGAATTATTGCTAGCACTTTATCAAGTGTAAAGAAGAGAAATATTGTTTGTATGATTACAAAAAAACTATGTGCAAAAACTAATAAATAAAGTGATGGAAAAAAGAAAATTTTTAAAAACGATGGGGCTACTTACTGCCGGTGGAATAGTAGGTGGAGCTATTGCTCCTTCAACTGCATCGGCAATGATTAAAAATAACGCAACAAATAAAAAAGATGTGGGATTACAAATCTACTCGCTGGGTCGTGAACTGACAGAAGATGTAGCAAATGGTTTGAAGAAAATTAAGAAAATTGGTTACAATTTCATTGAACTGGCCGGTTATAATGGAGGCAAAATAGGTGAGTATACAGTAGATACATATCGCAAAATGGCTGAAGATGCGGGTTTGAAAATTACAAGCTCACATGTTAATCCAAATACACGAGATATAAAAAAGGATAATCTGGATGAGATTGCAGATTTTTGGAAAAGAACTGTTGAGGATCACGTGAAACTTGGTTGTAAAGCTTTGGTTCAACCAATGATGCCAAATATTAAAAATCACGATGATGTTGCCCATGTTTGCGAATCCTTTAATCAGGCGGGAGAAATTGCAGAAGAAGCCGGAATTAAGTGGGGATATCACAATCATAATATGGAATTTGGCCGTGTTGTTAAGGAGGAAGATAAGGGAAAACAACAAAATCCATGGATGCCTGTAGGAGATGTTATTTATGATTTATTACTCAACGGAACTGATCCCAGCCTTGTATTTTTTGAAATGGATGTTTACTGGACAGTAATGGGACAAAATGACCCGCTTGAGTATTTCGAAAAATATGCCGGGAGATTTCCTGGTCTTCATATAAAAGATCGTTCTGTTTTAGGGCAATCCGGAATGATGAACTTTGAAAGAATATTCCAAAAGGCTTATGAAATAGGATTGGACGAGTATTTTGTCGAGCTGGAAGGAATTCGTACCGGAATGACTCAATTTGAAGGCGTTGAAGCTTGTTTCAATTATCTGAATAAAGCCCCTTTTGTAAAGTAAGAAATTAATAAATAATACCCTTTAATGCGTTTTAACCGGGAACAGTTTAGGTCGATTTAGTTTTACTAAAGCTAGTGCAGATAATTCTTTACTGTGCTAGCTTTTTTTATGGTAGCCTTAAACTTCTTTACAGATTTTATACTCACTAATGCTTATATATTGCACAACCATAATCAATTTCGTAGTAGGGACTGGGACTAATGCTTAATTAAATGCTGCGACAACTTTTTAATAACAACTGTGCTGCTCCTTCTTGTCCTTTGAGGATATGGAAACTTTTCTCGTCTTAATTTAGATAATAAAGGACTTATCATTCTTATTGACGAGAAACTATTATACATTTAAATTTGTGGTTCAATTAACACTTCTTCATTTAATTATATAGATATGACAGAAAAGGAAAAGGCAGAAAAGGGGTTATTATACAATCCGAACAGAAATAAAGAACTCATTGCAGAAATTCTGAGATGTAAGCAACTTTGTTTTGAATATAACCAGTTACCTTTTAATGCTGAGGAAGAACGTACGGTTATGATTAAAAAAATTATAGGGAAAACCAAAGGCAACCCAATAATAGTTTCTCCGTTTTACTGTGATTATGGAAGCAATATAGAACTTGGCGAAAACTTTTTTGCAAATCATAACCTGGTTTTGCTCGACGGTGCAAAAATTACCTTTGGCAATAATGTATTTATTGGACCCAATTGTTGTATTTCTACAGCAGGACACCCAATTGATAAAGACAAAAGAAATGAAGGATTCGAATTTGCCTATCCGATATCAATAGGAAATAATGTATGGATTGGTGCCAATGTTTGTGTTTTACCCGGAATAATAATCGGCGATAGTTCTGTTATCGGTGCTGGAAGTGTGGTAACAAAAGACATTCCATCGGATGTAATTGCAGTTGGAAATCCATGCCGTGTTATTCGCAATCTCAATTTATAACCAAAAGAGAATAAGAAAAATGAAAAAGATCTTAATGAGCCTGCTAACAGGCCTGTTAGTACAAATATCAATTGCTCAAACCCTGGATAAAATGCAGTGGTTCAATGAGCCGGAAAAATGGGAAGTTAAAAACAATACACTTTCCATAAACGTAACCCCTCAAAGTGATTATTGGCGTATTTCACATTACGGGTTTACGGTCGATGATGCCCCTTTCCTTTATGGTACTTATGGCGGTGAATTTGAGGTGAAAATAAAAATATCGGGCGATTATAAGGTAAGATTCGACCAGTCCGGGCTGATGTTGCGTATAGACCATGAGAATTATATTAAGGCAGGAATAGAGTTTGTCGATGGCAAATACAACATTAGTACGGTTGTAACCCATAAAACAAGCGATTGGAGTGTGATCACTTTAGAAGAGCCTGTCTCGTATCTATGGATAAAGGCAGTAAGGCGATTGGATGCAGTCGAAGTATTTTACTCTTTCGACGATAAAAATTATGTAATGATGCGAAACGCATGGTTGCAAGATAATTGCCCAGTAATGGTCGGCTTAATGGGCGCTTGTCCTGATGGCAATGGGTTTAATGCTAAATTTGAAAACTTCTCGGTAAAGCATCTGCCCGACCAACGTCGATTGAAATGGTTAAAAGAAAATGCAGAATAAACACAGCAATCTTTAATCAAGAAAATGATAGACCTACATATTCACTCCAATTACAGTAACGATGGTGAATTTGAAATTGCCGATATCGTCACACTTTGCAAAAAGAACGGTGTAGAGTTCTTCTCCATTACCGACCATAATTCTGTGAAAGGAAATAAGGAGGCTGCGCTTGAGGCAGAACAAAAAGGGATTGAATTTGCCGCAGGAATAAAAATAGATTGTAACTATAAGGGAACAAACCTGCATGTATTAGGATATCATGTTAATTGGCAATCGGAAGATTTTGCACGAATAGAAAATGCAGATTACACAAAAATAATGGATTCTTTTGGGCAAATGGTTCACAATCTATGCCGATTGGGTTTCGTGATTGATGCTGAAACTGTATTGTCGAAAGCCGAGGGCAAACTGCCCTCGGCTGAATTAATCGCAGAGGTAATGCTATCTGATCCCAAATATTACACTCACTTACTTCTACCTTACATGGAAGAAGGCGAAAGAAGCGATATGCCTTACATTAATTTTTACTTGGACTACTTTACACAAGGTAAACCGGCTTATGTTCCTGTTCAATTTATGGATTATCGGGATGCCATCAGGGTAATCAGAGATAACCGAGGAATCCCCATTGTAGCTCATCCCGGACTTAACTTGAAAGGACAGGAAGAAGTAGTAGAAGAACTCTTGAACGATGGCGCAGCAGGCTTGGAAGTATTCAATAATTACCACACCTTGAATCAAGCGGATTACTTCGCTTCCCTTGCGCAAAAAAGAAACTGCCTGATGACGTGCGGAAGCGATTTTCATGGCAAGAATAAACCTTTAATAAATGTCGGTCAGTATCAAATAATTGACAGGTACAAAGGCGATTTAATAAACTCGATTGAGAAAATTAGAAAGGCAATATAACTAAAAATAACCGTGGAACATTAAGTTAAGTGTATCTGAAAAGTTGAGAAATAATTTGGATTAGTCTTAGAATTCATATATTATAGAATTGAAATGGGATTTAATTATTCACAACATTATAGTTGAAGGTTAAAGAGTGAAAACATTTATACTTCTGATGAGTATCGGAAATTGAATTGATAACTTTTAGCTTCACGTTAAGAAAGTTATCAATATTTCAATGGCTACTTAAGCCGACTTCCGATTCATTCTCCTCCTTTCATTTATGGTTTCAAATTTTATCTCTTTTCTTCGAATCAAAACTTCTTTAGCCCGTCCAAAATAAACATCGGCAGGCGTTACATTTTGTAATGATTCGTGATAACGATGATTGTTATATTAATCCACAAACACTTCAATATTGGCCCTCAAATCATCAGGGAAGAAGTAATTTTCGAGTTTTACCACATTTTTCATCGAACGGTGATATCGCTCAATCTTCCCCTGTGTTTGCGGGTGGTACGGGGCACCACGCACATGGCCCATTTTACTGTCGCTTATGAATTTTTGGAACTCATTGGGAACGTAGCAGGAACCATTATTAGACAAAAGTCTTGGCCGATTATCCGTATTGAGTCCTGTTTTTTTCAATGCTGTTTTGACAATCCGTTTGGCATCGGTCGTTTCCATATTGGTGCTAAGTTCCCAGGCAATGATATAACGGGAGTAATCGTCCATAATAGTAGACAAGTAATACCAACCCCAGTTTATCACTTTAAAGTACGTAAAATCGGTCTGCCATTGCTGATGAACGTGCCTGGTTTTGTCTTTAAACTCATCAGCCGCAGCCATT
>NZ_JAAAGB010000019.1 GCF_010586825.1 Draconibacterium mangrovi
CAAATCAAAGGCTTAACGATTAGAAAAAGATGGAAGAACTATTATAAAAAAGAAATAAATTTACAGTAATAACCTGTAAACTTTTTTTAGGACGAGTCACAAAGCAAAAATATAGGGGCGCATCTTGCGCCCCTTAGGGCATGTTCCCAAAAACCGGGGGTAATAATCTCCACGACTGTTTCCAAACGCAAACCATAACTTTCTTAATTTGAAAAGATGTTTCAGCTACACACAAAGTCAGAATTTCTGTTTTTTTTCCCACTTTTGCAGCGTTACAATAGGTAAACTATGGAGAAATACATCGAGCTGTTAAAAACGCTGATCGCTACGCAGTCGTTTAGTAAAGAGGAGGAAAATGCGGCCGCCGTTATGCGTGCATTTTTGGAAAAAGAAGGTATTCCGTATAAAACAAAAGAGAACAACACCTGGGCCTACAATAAATATTATTCGGAAGAAAAGCCTACGATTTTACTCGACTCGCATATCGATACGGTTCGTCCGGCGAAAGGCTACACCAAAGATCCGTTTTCACCTATCGAAGAAGGCGATGTATTATTTGGTTTGGGAAGCAACGATGCCGGTGGCCCGCTGGTTTCGCTTCTGGCAACGTTTGTTCATTTTTACGAGCGTGAAGATCTGCCCTACAACCTGGTTTATGCGGCAACTGCCGAAGAAGAAATTTCAGGCCGCCGAGGTATGGAGATCGTTTTGCCTGAGATTAGCCCTATAACTTTTGCCATAATTGGCGAACCCACTAAAATGGAGCTGGCCATTGCCGAAAAAGGTTTGCTGGTGTTGGATTGTTACGCCCATGGCAAATCGGGCCATGCAGCCCGCGAAGAAGGCGAAAACGCATTGTACAAAGCTATTGATGACATTGAGAAGCTGCGTAACTTCGAGTTCGAAAAAGTTTCTGAAGTGCTTGGAAAAGTAAAAATATCGGTAACACAAATTGAGGCCGGCACGCAACACAACGTTGTTCCCGATAATTGTCATTTTGTGGTAGATGTGCGCACCAACGAACACTATACCAACAAAGAAGCTGCTGAAATTATCAGCCAATTGATTGACTCGGAAGTTAAACCGCGTTCGGTTCGTTTAAATTCATCAGGCATATCGGCGCATCATCCGTTTGCCAAACTGGTTAAAGAAAAAGGCATAAATACCTACGGTTCGCCAACCACTTCCGACCAGTCTATTATTCCGTTCCTGTCGGTAAAAATGGGGCCCGGCGATTCGGCACGTTCGCACACCGCCGACGAATACATTTACAAAAGCGAAATTATTGCAGGGATTGAACGCTACATCGAATTACTGGAAGAACTAAAGCTGTAATCAGTCTTTGTAAGAAAACGCCAAATGCTACGTTACTCTCGGTTTGAAAACGGTCGATTACGAAAGTAAACTCCCTGATTTCCAAACTCTAGAAAGCCTTGCCTTTGACGCGTTCTTATCAAAGAAAAAGAAATAGCTGAGTTTTCCGGCAAACACTAATTAGCCACCAATTATTCTTCTGATGCGGTCGTCCAAAGCAGCCTGATCGGCAGTAAAACTTGCCAGTCCGGCCAGGTTTAGCAAGGTATCGATAGCCAGTTCGCCATTGGCAATACGCTGTGCCCAACGCTGATGATTGGGTATTTTTCCATCGTCAGCAATCAGTTTATAATCTTTTTCGCTGAGGTACGGAAACATATCGCCGCATTCCGCTTCATGCACCCGGTCGATCAATTCATTTTCATTTTTTGGAAGATTCGCATCCAGACTTTTTGCAAGTTCCAGTTCTTTTTCGCTCACCTCCCATAATTTTTCAGGGAAATAGTTGGCAGCATTGTCGGTTAAATCTACCGGATAAACTTCGTTCAGTTTCGATTGAAAGTTGCCATCCATGTTTATTTTTCCCTCGGCAGCCACTTTTGTGGGCATGGTAAAAACATCGGTTCCGGCCAGTGCATCCAGCTGCGAATAATGGCGCAAACTTGCTGCAATCAATTTGGTAGGTGTTTCATTGTGTTTGGTCAGTTCGGTAACAATATGCTGTGCGGAAATAACTGTCCGCTCACCTGCCCCGCTGCCGCTTCCCAGCTCGTTATCTTTTATGTAAGCGCCAATCCGGCCTAAAAACACATTGCAGTAATTGGGTTTTGTTATAGCAGCCACCATCGCATTTTGCCGGGCCGAAAACTCAAGTGTAAAATTGATTTTCACACCCAGCTCACGCAGTTTCCGGGCCCCCAGCAATCCGGTTGCTGTGTAGGGTACCTTAACAATAAACTGATCGGGACAAATGGAAAAGTAGCGCAATCCGTAATCAATAATGGCATTAAAATTATAGGCCGTATTGGTGTGTAGTTCAACACTTACAAAGCCTCCAAACTTTTTGGCCAGCCGAATACCGTGCCGGGCATTTAAAATAAATGCGATCTCAACAATTTGCTCTTCTATTGGCAGGTCTTTTACAATTTCTACCGTCTGCTCAACAAAATCATCATAAATTCCTTTCTGAATTTCGTTGTTTACCAGCGTGTTGTTGGTGGTTAAAGCCGTCATTTCGGCCGACCAGTTTTTTTCGGCCTCCTCCATATCGCCGGTGTCGAGCCAAAGTTCTGTGCCTGTATTTTTTAATCCCTGCCAGAATGGATCCGGGCTGGCACTCACTTTCGTTTCATTTACATCTTGTAAAACAAATTGTTTGATCTTTTCCTTTAACTTTTCATTCATCATTATTCAGCTTTGTAATTATACCATCATTACGTTAATTTAACTTTTGGGTTATACCCGCCAAATCAATACTTGCTAACTACTTTTAAACATTATGCGCGTTCTGTTTATGATATATTGCCCGAATAAATAACTTTGTCACCATGTTACACGAGATCAGTATTTCAGAATATATTAAACTGGCCGAGTCGGTTCCGCTTGTCGATGTTCGTTCGCCGGGCGAATACGAAAAAGGGCACATACCGGGAGCATTTAGCATTCCGTTGTTCTCGAATGACGAGCGTGCCGCTGTGGGCACTGTGTATGTTCAGCAATCAAAAGAGAAAGCCATTGAGCTGGGTTACAAATACGTTACACCAAAGTTAGAATGGTTTATTTCGGAATCAAGTAAGCTGGCTCCCGATGGTGTAATTGCCGTGCATTGCTGGCGTGGAGGAATGCGTTCAAGGTCGTTTGCCCAACACCTTTCCGATAACGGTTTTTCAAAGGTTTACGTGATTACCGGAGGTTACAAAGCGTTCCGAAATCATGCATTGGAATCGTTTAAAACCGAAGCTAATATTTGTATTTTGGGTGGTTACACCGGAAGCGGGAAAACACATATTTTATATTCGCTGAAAGATCAGGGCGAGCAAATTATCGATTTGGAAGGACTGGCCAACCACAAAGGATCGGCTTTCGGCCGTATTGGAGACGGTAAACAACCCTCCATCGAGCAATTTGAAAATGACCTGTTTTGGGTATGGAAAGACCTGGATTACACCAAAACCATTTGGATTGAAGACGAAAGTCATCGTATTGGTTTGGTAAATATCCCCATGAACTTTTTTGAGAAGATGAGACGCCAACCGGTTATTTTCCTTGATATTTCACGGGCAGAAAGAGCGCGTTTTCTGGTTAAGGATTATTCAGAAGCCGACAAAGCGATGCTGAGAGACTCCATTCTGCGAATAGAAAAGCGACTGGGAGGATTAAATACCAGATATGCGCTGGAACACCTTGAAAAAAACGAACTATTTGAAGTGGCGATGATCTGCCTGATATACTACGACAAATACTACCTGAGAGGATTGAAAAACAGGGAACACCAGGATATTTACACTTTAGAATCAGCTACCATTTCGCCGGAAATAATAACCAAACAAATAAAAGCCTTTTATGAGTCTGTCAGATACGAAAAATATAAAGCTCACACAGTATAGCCACGGAGCCGGTTGCGGCTGCAAAATATCGCCTAAAGTTTTAAGTACCATTCTTGAAACAAAACTCGACATGGGAATTCAACCCAATCTTTTGGTTGGTAACGATAGTCGCGACGATGCTGCCGTTCTGGATTTAGGAAACGGCACTGCCATTATCAGTACTACCGACTTTTTTATGCCCATTGTTGACGACCCGTTTACTTTTGGTCGTATAGCTGCAACCAATGCCATCAGCGATGTTTTTGCCATGGGCGGGAAACCAATACTGGCGATTGCCATTTTGGGCTGGCCAATAAATAAACTGGCCCCTGAAGTTGCACGCGAAGTGGTTGAAGGCGGTCGTCAGGTTTGTAAAGATGTAGGAATAAGTTTGGCCGGCGGTCACAGCATAGACAGCCCGGAGCCGATTTTCGGCCTTGCCGTTACCGGACAGGTTGATCTGAAGAACATAAAACAAAACGACACCGCCACCAAAGGTTGTCAGTTGCTTCTTACAAAACCGTTGGGAGTTGGTATTTTAACGACTGCACAGAAAAAAGGCATTCTGGCAAGCGAACACGAACAAACTGCACCTGAATTGATGTGCCAGCTAAATACGCCCGGTTTTGAACTGGCAAAAATAGAAGGTGTAAAAGCCATGACCGATGTAACGGGTTTTGGATTGCTCGGTCACCTCACTGAAATGTGCGAAGGCAGCAAGCTTTCGGCACAAATTGAATATGATAAAATTCCAACATTGCCCATGCTTCAACCCTACCTGGAACAAAATTGTATTCCGGGTGGTACATTGCGCAACTGGGATAGCTACGGGCATAATGTTTCTATGAAAGAGGCCAGCTACAAAAATATTTTATGCGATCCGCAGACCAGTGGCGGTTTGTTACTGGCTGTTGAACCGGAAGCGCTTTCGGAAGTAGAAGTTTGCCTGGCTAAATTCAATATCACAGCTACACCATTCGGACAATTAACCGAAAAACAAAAACAATTTATTACAGTAGTGTAAATTTCTGGAAGTCGCAGTTTTCAGTCCCAGTATCCAGTCGTAGTTATCAGTCACAGTTAACAGTCGCAGTATCCAGAATCCAGTATCAAGAATCCAGTATCAATTATGGAAAAAAACGCAGATAAAGAGCCTCAAAAGCAACCAAACAATCCCTTGCATGGTAAAACACTTGAGGCCATTTTGGTGTACCTGGTAAGTTACTACGGCTGGGACGAACTGGGCGATATTATCCACATCAATTCATTCCGGAATAATCCCAGCTTAAAATCGAGCCTTAAATTTTTACGCAAAACACCATGGGCCCGCGAAAAGGTGGAGCAACTTTATGTTGAAACGGTAAAAAAAGCTTAAGCTAACTTCAAAAATTATCTGCCCCCAACAAGCATTTATCTTGCTCTTATACAAGTTTTAGGTCAACACGATGTTAATGGCTCATGTGTTTAAACCTTATACCACACGTTTTGTTATATTGGCGTTATTTCAACGACGAATAAAAATTAAAAACAACTATTAACCAATCAATTCAACAAAATGAGTAAGATCGTTCAATTTGGAGAAAACGTTCAGGGATACACCATCCCGGTTTTAAACGAAAGAGAAATTCGTGCCGCAGCAGGAATGCTTTTTATGCTGATGTTTATTTCTATTCAGCAGGCTACGCAAGGCAATTTTACACCCTTAAAATATGCCATTGTTGTTTTCCTGACCGACATGTTGATCCGCGTGCTGATTAACCCAAAATATTCACCAACACTCATTCTCGGGCGTTGGATCGTGCGTAACCAAACACCCGAATATGTTGGGGCACGCCAAAAGAAATTCGCCTGGAAAATAGGAATTGCACTGGCTTTTACCATGTTGGTATTGGCCGTAATTGTAAACTCATACAGCCCGATAACCGGCATTATCTGCATGATCTGCCTGGTATTTTTATTTTTCGAAGCCGTATTTGGTATTTGCCTCGGTTGCAAATTTTATCCTTTATTTTTTAAAGACAAAGTGCAATATTGTCCGGGAGAAGTTTGCGATATAAAGTCACGCCACGAGATTCAGAAAACAAACTGGTCGCATTTACTTATCGTATTAGGGTTTGCGGCTTTTATCGCACTCACCTATTTTGCATTTAACGAGCAATTTGTAAAACCACCCTTCGATTTGTTTGGGTTAAGTTCATAAGCGAAATAAACTGTACCGTTCTTGTATTTTTGGGTTTTCACGGAAACGCGAAAATACAAGCCGGTTCAGCCTTTTGTATCCCCACCATCCGGCAAGTGGTTTTATTATCCGAAATATTATGTGAACTGTGTCACCCGGAAAACTGTTGTAAATCATAATAATAAACATTTCCGTGTGCGAACACGGTAAATAAAATTTTATAGATTTACAAAATAACTATCTAAATAAAAATTTATGATTCTTGGATTATTAAAGGAACACGGTAAAGAAACACGTGTCGCTTTACTTCCGGAAACTGTGAAAGCTTTTACCGATCTGAAAGTTGAGGTATTGGTTGAACAGGGAGCCGGCGAAAAAGCATTTGCATCCGATGCCGACTACGAAGCCGTTGGAGCAAAAACAGTTTCGCGCGACGAAGTGTTTGCCAAAGCCGAAGTTCTACTTCAAATTCAGCCACCCGCAGAAGGTGACACCGGGAGAATTAAAGATTCTCAGGTTTGGATTAGCGCGTTCAACCCGCTTTGGGATACAACGCTGGTAAAAACTTTCCTCGATAAGGGTATCACAACATTTAGTCTCGATTTGATTCCGCGTACAACACGTGCGCAGGCCATGGACATTTTGTCGTCGATGGCAACGGTTTCGGGCTATATGGCTGTGCTGGAGGCTGCGGCAAAACTGCCTACCTTCTTCCCAATGTTTATGACAGCCGCCGGTACCATTCGTCCGGCCAATGTGCTCATTCTGGGCGCCGGTGTTGCAGGTTTACAGGCCATTGCAACCTCGCGTAAACTGGGTGCACAGGTGCAGGTTTTCGATGTACGCTCGGCGGTAAAAGAAGAGGTAATGAGCCTTGGTGGTAAATTTGTTGAAGTTGAAGGAGCAACCGAAGACAAAGCTGCCGGTGGATATGCCGTTGAACAAACCGAAGAATATAAAAAGAAACAACAGGACAGAATCAATGAGGTGGCCGCCAAATCGAATGTGGTGATCTGTACCGCACAGATTCCGGGGCGCAAAGCACCGCTTTTGATTCCGAAAGAAGCTGTTGACGCTATGAAACCGGGATCGGTAATTATCGATCTGGCTGCATCAACAGGCGGGAACTGCGAACTTACCAAAAACGACGAAACTGTTGAATACAAAGGCGTTTCTATAATCGGGCAATCAAATTACCCGGCGCAAAAACCGGTTGATGCCAGTCGCATGTTCGGAAAGAACGTGTTGAACTTCATGAAGTTAATTATTGGAGAAGAGGGTGAACTCAACCTGAATTTTGAAGATGACATTGTAAAAGGAACCTGCATTACCCATGCAAAAGAACTTTACAACGAACGAGTAAAATCAGTTATCGAAACCAATTAAATGAATAAACAATGGAAAGTATATTAACTTTTTTAACCGAAAATAAAGAAGCGATATTCATTATAGTGTTATCGATATTTCTTGGATTCGAGGTAATTTCCAACGTGCCATCGGTGTTGCACACTCCCCTTATGTCGGGAGCCAACGCAATCAGCGGTGTAATTATAATCGGAGGAATTATCCTTGTTGGTCACGCTTCATCTACTTTCGAGTGGATACTGGGCGCTATTGCCCTGTTTATGGCTACGCTTAACGTGGCCGGAGGATTTGTTGTTACAGACCGCATGCTCGAAATGTTTAAAAAGAAGAAAAAATAACGATGAACGCTATGATTTTACTAAATACATTAATGCCGGGACAAGTTGTCCTGGAATACAGTTATCTTCTTTCAGCCATTATGTTTGTAATCGGACTGAAACTGGAAAGTAATCCTGCCACCGCCCGAAAAGGAAACTTCTGGGCTGCCTCGGGTATGATCCTTCCAATGATCACCACCCTGCTATTAAACAAAGATGCTGCCGGCGAAGGAATTTCTCTCGCCAATGCAGCAGCGGTAATCCTTATTATTGCAGCGGGAGCTGTAGTTGGAACCGTAATGGCCCGAAAAGTAAAAATGACGGCCATGCCTCAAATGGTATCATTCTTTAATGCTACCGGAGGTGCGGCATCAGCGGCTGTGGCTTTAATCGAGTTTACAAAAAATCCGAATCAGGCACTTTTAGTAACCTTGCTCGGATTGGTTGTAGGTAGTATTGCCTTTAGTGGTAGTATGATTGCATATGGAAAACTGGATGGTAAAGTGGGTGATATTTTTGCCAGATTTATGACCTACCTAAACCTGTTCTTTATGCTGTTGATTGTTGTCATCATTCTGCTGGTACTATTCGGCGGTTTCGGTCAGGCAACCGTTTCATACCTTGTATACGGACTGCTGGTATTAAGCATCGTTTATGGAGTTAGTTTTGTGATGCCAATCGGTGGCGCGGATATGCCAGTTGTTATTTCATTACTGAACTCACTGACAGGTATTGCAGCTGCTATGGCCGGTTTTATCTATCAGAACGAAGCGATGATTCTTGGAGGTATACTCGTAGGAGCCGCCGGAACCATTCTTACCCTACAAATGTGTAAAGCAATGAACCGATCTCTGATTAACGTGATAATTGGAGCATTTGGTGGCGGTGGTGCAAGCCATGCTGATGTTCAGGGAAGTATTAAGGAAATTACATTGAGCGATGCAGCTGTTTTGTTGAGCTACTCGCAAAAAGTAGTAATTATTCCTGGTTATGGATTGGCAGTTGCGCAGGCGCAGCACATTGCTCACGAACTGGATTCGTTGCTTGAGAGCAAAGGCGTTGAAGTAAAATACGCCATTCACCCGGTAGCTGGTCGTATGCCGGGACACATGAACGTCTTGCTGGCAGAAGCCGACGTGCCTTACGAACAACTGGTGGAAATGGATGACATTAATCCGGATATGCCAAATGTTGATGTGGCAATTGTGGTTGGAGCCAACGACGTGGTAAACCCTGCTGCTTATGACGATCCGGGAAGCCCGATCTATGGCATGCCGATCATCGATGCACACCTGGCCAAAAACATCATTATCATGAAACGTGGTATGGGTAAAGGTTATGCGGGTATCGAGAACTTCCTGTTCTTTAACGACAAAGCACGTATGTTGTTTGGCGATGCCAAGAAATCGATTTCCAGCCTGGTTAGTGAAATTAAGAGTATGTAAAAGCAAAACGTAATAAGCTTTGTGCAAAGTGAAAAATGCCACTTCGAAACCGAAGTGGCATTTTTTTGCGCTCTGCCCCTTGCTCCTTGCCCGCCGGTCCTAAATCAATAAAACATTAAACCCTTTATCAGAAAATAAATAACGGCTGATTCTTGTGTTCTAAATCCTATTTTCGCGGCTCAAAATTTCAATTATTTAAATATTTAAGAATGAGTACTCAAAAAATTGGAAATCCGGCAGTTGTTGGTCTGGCCGGTTTCGGATTAACTACCCTTTTACTGCAAATTCATAACATCGGTTTATTGGGCATTGGCCCTGTACTGGCTATGGGTTTGGTTTTTGGCGGGCTGGCACAAATGATTGCCGGATTTATGGAACAAAAAGTTGGCAATAATTTCGGATTCAGTGCCTTTGTTGCTTACGGTTCGTTTTGGATTGGTCTGGGAATTATTTGGTTACTAAACCATTTTAACGTTTACAACGCCTCGCATACCGATGTGGGTTGGTTTTTGGTAGCCTGGGCGCTGTACACTTGTATTATGCTTGCAGCATCGTTTTATGTACACAAAGCAATGACCATTACATTTATTTTACTCGAACTGGGTTTTATTCTATTGATTATTGGTCATTTTGGATACCCAAAAATGAATGTAGTTGCCGGTTACGAGCTTATTTTCTGTGCGTTGTCGGCCTGGTATATGATGGCAGCCATTATTATCAACGACCTCGCAGGTAAAACTGTACTGCCACTTGGAACAGCATGGGCTAAAAAAGCGAGCTAAAGTCTAAGTATTAAGATATTTAAAGGGTCAGACTGAATAGTTTTGACCCTTTTTTGTGCTTCACAAATACCTCTTTACTACTAATCAGCATGAAAAAATTGTTTAAAATCTCTATTAATTAACGAATTAGCACCTTTAAGCTTTTATTTATTCAACTCTTTTGATACATTTGTTGTGCAAACCATTTATCAAAAGGACGTACATATGTTTGAAGAACAAACCTTAACAAGTTATGCTCCGGCAATGCGTCATACAAACGGGCAACTTGAAAGCCAATTAAAAACAATCCTTGAGAATAAACAACTGGTTAATTTTGTGGAGTCGATCTCGCAAATGGTGATTATCTTAAACAAACACCGCCAGGTAGTTTATGCCAACAATAGTTACAAGGATTTTTGCAGACAGCTTAATCATGAT
Organism: Draconibacterium mangrovi; assembly: GCF_010586825.1. Classification (GTDB taxonomy): domain Bacteria; phylum Bacteroidota; class Bacteroidia; order Bacteroidales; family Prolixibacteraceae; genus Draconibacterium; species Draconibacterium mangrovi. Next base: position 10,405 of record NZ_JAAAGB010000019.1, read on the forward strand.
CCATTAATTGGAAAACGCCCGGGAGAAACTTTTAATTGTGCCAATGCATTCAATTCGATTACAGGATGCGGAACTACCAATGCCTGTAAATCGTGCGGAGCTGTAAATGCAATTTTGGAATCGCAAAAAGGGAAACGTTCTACTAAACAATGTCAGATACTCACCATCGAAAATGACGCACTGGATCTTGAGGTTACAGCCAATCCTTTAGATCTCGAAGGAGAAAAGTTGACGATATTTTCAGTAATCGATATAAGCGCCGATAAAAGAAGGGAATCGCTGGAGCGTGTTTTTATTCACGATATACTTAACAGTGCAGGAGCCATTTCCGGTTTATCTTCGATTCTTAAAGAAATTGACGATCCTGAACAATTACAAGACATCGCCCAAACAATTGAAAGCGCTTCGCAGAACCTTATTGAAGAAATACAGGCACAGCGTGAATTAGGTGCAGCAGAAAGAGGTGAACTTCAATTGCAGCTTAGAGAGGTTAACAGTAATACCCTTCTTACAGACCTGCAGAGAACTTATGCAAAACATGAATTGAATAACGGGAAACCTGTTCAAATCAGCATGGATTCAACCGACTGCACACTTACAACCGATCTTGTATTGGTACGGCGTATTCTTGGAAATATGATCAAGAATGCCATTGAAATGAATGTGCCGCACGATACAATAACGCTTGCCTGCAAGGAAAGCGAAAATCAGATAGAACTATCGGTACACAACAACAGCATTGTACCCGGAAAAGTAAAAGATCAGCTGTTTAAACGTTTTTTCTCCACCAAAGGAAAAGGCCGCGGACTTGGGACATACAGCATGAAACTTTTGGGCGAAAAATACCTGAATGGCAAAGTTGGTTTTACCAGCTGCGAAGAAAGTGGAACAACATTTTATATTCAACTTCCTAAATAGTTACTCACAAAGACTTTTTATAACACTTGAGCTTTATATCTTTGGTTGTTTTATTACGAAATGACCAAAGAAAAGCTCTTTTTAAAAATCATCGCGCTGATCGATGAACGGATCGAATCGGCACAAATGGCTATTGCCTTGGCTAAAGAATCGCGCGACAGCGAAACAAAAAGCAGTGTGGGCGACAAGTACGAAACCGGTCGCACTTTAATGCAGCAGGAAGTTGAGAAAAACCGTGTTCAACTGCACAAAACCGAAAGGCTTAAAGCTGAACTGGAAAATATCGACCTGAAAAAAAAGTTCGACAAAGTGGAATTTGGCAGCCTGGTAGCTGATGGAAAAAACCTGTATTTTATTGCTACAGCCCTGGGTAAAATTGAAGTGGATGGCAAAAGCTGTTTTTGTATTTCGCTGGCCTCGCCAATTGGAAAAGCGCTACACAACAAAAGCGTAGGCGACAAAGTAACATTTATGGGAAGAGCCATTGAAATAGTTGCTATTGATTAAAGCAATTCTTCTATTTGAAAATCGATTAACTTTAAGCATCTGAAACCAACAAAATATACGACCATGCATTTATCAAAACTATCCCGAATAAGATCAATCTCTCTGACAGTACTCTTTTTATTTGTATTGTTCAACTTATCGACAAATGCACAGGAATACGCCGTTGGTGCCGACCTCTCGTTTTTAAAACAAGCCGAAGACAATGGTTTTAAGTTTAAAGAAAACGGAGAAGTAAAAAAAGGTATCGAGATATTCAAAAACCACGGGTATAATTGGATACGTTTGCGGCTGTTTCATACGCCATCACAACTTCCCAATAATCTGGAATACACCATTGCCACAGCACAAATGGCGAAAGAGCATGGTTTCAAATTTCTGCTCGATTACCATTATTCAGATACCTGGGCCGATCCCGGAAAACAATTCGTCCCCAAAGCATGGGAAGGACTTTCGCACGAAACACTGATTGACTCGGTATACGAATACACCCGCCAATCCATGATCGCGTTTCGCGAAGCCGGTGTTTTCCCCAACATTGTGCAGGTGGGCAACGAAATCAGCAATGGCATGCTTTGGCCCGATGGTAAACTGCCCGATAATTGGAACAACCTTGCAGAACTGATTCAAGCCGGAATTAATGGTGTGTTTGCCAGTTGCGGTAACAATCCCTGCCCGCAGATCATGATTCACATCGACAAAGGCGGCGATAAGGAATTCACTAAATACTGGTTCGATAAACTCCTTTCGTACGGAGTGGATTTTGATGTAATGGGACAATCGTATTACCCCTGGTGGCACGGCTCAATTCTCGATTTGCGCGAAACATTAAACTTTATGGCTCGTGCCTATCAAAAAGAAATAATTGTAGTGGAAGCCGCCTAAAATTTTGCACCGGCCGAATACATCGGGAAACCGGCACCTTTTGCCGAGTCTCCGGAGGGACAGCGTCAGTTTCTGGAGGAAGTAAACCGCGTAGTACTTAATGTGCCAAATGGTGTGGGCGCTGGTGTATTCTGGTGGGAGCCGGCCGTGGAAAACAAAGGTTTTGGCTACCGCACTTTTTTTGATGCAGAAGGAAATGTACAACCGGTAATTGAAGTATTCGATCGATTTACATGACATTAAGGGCTGAATGATTGCAGGACAGAATGCTTTAATGCTTTAATCCAAAAGCTGTGTTGCTGGAAATTGCTAAACTGATAAATTGTAAAATTGTACAGCAGCTCGTGGCTCGTAGCTAGAATCCACTTTTGCCTTTTACCTTTCTATTTCTACTTTTGCCTTAAAAAATACAAATGACATACATTACCGATAAAGTTTTTAAAAACCAGGATTTCTCAGAAAAAGGTTTGGAACAGGCCGACTACGAAAGCTGTAATTTTATCGACTGCATTTTTTCATCTGCCGACCTTAGCAGTTATAGCTTTGAAGACTGCAGTTTTGAGAACTGCGATTTCAGCAACACAAAAATTACCAATACCGCCTTAAAAAATGTGAGCTTTAAAAATTGCAAACTCATCGGGTTACAATTCGACGAATGCAACCCATTTTTACTCGAATTCAGTTTCAACGGATGTATGCTTAACTATGCATCGTTTTACCAGTTAAAAATAAAAGGCACCCGCTTTAACCGCTGCACCATGCACGAGGTTGATTTTAGCGAATCCGATCTCTCCAAAGCCATATTTTCGGAATGCGACCTGGCCGGAGCAGTTTTTAGCCGTACCAATCTGCAAAAGGCCGACCTTCGCAATTCTATCAACCTGTTTCTCAATCCGGAGCAAAACCAACTGGCAGGAGCTCATTTTTCGCTCGACATGCTTCCCGGACTGCTAAGTAAGTATAACATTAAGGTGGATTAATAATTTTTTGTTGTTTTGCAGTATGGATCTTTTACTTTGGTTTGACTACATCGGGACATTTGTTTTTGCGATAAGCGGCACGCTGACAGCTGCCGACAAGCGCCTCGATTTTTTTGGGGCTACCGTTATTGGTTTTGTTACTGCCATTGGCGGCGGAACCATGCGCGACATTGTGCTGGGCGATACGCCGGTGGCGTGGATGCAAAACAACAACTATTTCTGGATGATTATTGCCGCGGTTGTGGTAACTATCATTTTCCGCCGGCATGTAATGAAACTCAAACGCACCCTTTTTCTTTTCGACACTATTGGAATTGCCACATTTACCCTGCTGGGATTAAAAAAGGCTTTGCTTTTTAATATTGATCCGTCGATGGCCGTGCTGATGGGCCTGTCGTCGGCAGTTGTGGGAGGCGTTATTCGTGATATCCTGTGTAACGAAGTACCACTGATCTTTCACCGCGAGATTTATGCCACCGCCTGTATTGCCGGAGCTCTGGTGTACCTTTTGCTAAGCCGACTGGGCGTTTCAGAAGTAATCTGCGAAACAGCAACCGTATCTTCAATTATCGCCATTCGTATCCTGGCCATTCGTTTTAACATTGCCCTGCCGCGGCTGACGCATAAGGATTAAAGGATTGAAGGACTGAGGGACTAAGAAGTGAATGAGGAGGAATTTTGTGGTTAAACGCTCTGATTGCCTGAATGCTCTATTGCTTTAATACGTAAATGCTTTAATTCAGAGGATGTATTGCTGGAATTGCCAAACTGATAAATTGCAAAATTGCAATCCAACTCGCGGCTCGTAGCTCGTAGCTCGAAGCTAGAAACTACTTTTTCCTTTTGCCTTGAACTCCCCTACCATTCCACCAGTGACAGACCAAACCCAACAACCGTTTGCCGGTGGTTATAATCGATCATACTTTCGCCATAACCCGAAAACACCTGCGCCCTGAATCTAAGGTTATCAATTATTTTTATGGAATAAGCAAACCTTATACTTCCACGGTTATTTTCGCCAAAGCGTAAACTGTGACGGGCGGTACAATTAACAGCATGAATTCCTTTTCCCCAGGTAAGTAGCAGCTCGCTGCGCCCCAGGTAATTTTCAATTCCGGGATTATCATCTTCTTCATCCGGTTCGGGCAAACGCAACCAGGGTTTAAACACCACCGATGTATTTTTCCCCTCCAACGCTACCTGCGCCACAATGCGGTTCCAGCTACGCGACAGCGGATTTGCACGCCCGTTGCTCTGATGATTAAAACCTAGCCCCACAGAAACACCATCAAGTCCAAAAAGGCGGTAATGAACAGGAAGAATAAACATAGCTTCCGGTTCGTAATTTGTTTCCCGGAAAGGGCGCGACAAATCGGTGTTAAACACCTGCCAGAACGATGCCTGAGTATACGCTGCCCAAATATCTCCGCCAACTTTATCGCCGAACACATCATTAAAAATTTTTGTTTTCAGGCTCAGTTGAAACATTTGTTCCGTTTTATTCAGCGGAATGGACTCATCGATATTCCGTTCAGGATTTCCGCTATGGGGCAAACGGTTTACATTGTTCGACACTTTGGCCACCAATACATAAACCGGTTTATAGGTGCGTATTACAAACAAATCTTTATCGTCGTTTTCATTATCCCCAAGGTCCCAGTGATCGGCGAGGGTGTATTCCGCCTGCCCAAAAAGTTCCTGCGCAAAAGAGGTGTGGCCCGCAAGCACCAGACCTAATAGCAGCATCGTGATTTTTATTCTCATCATTTGGTGTTTACTGTACGAAGATAGGCAATAACAGCATGCTTTACCTCATGCGATTGCTGTTTGGCTAACATCTTTTAACAGTTGGAGGGGAATGAAGGGATGGAGGAATGAAGGACTGAATTAGACTGAATCAAATGATTTGAGATTGAACAAAGATTGAGGGAAGCTAATAGCTTCTGGCTACTAGCTTTCTTTAATCTATCTATCTTTTGCTCCCGACGCTTCGGTCGGGATTTCGTCTGGCAGAGCCGTCCTCAACTCTTAACTTTTTTCTTGATTTATTCTTCATCCTTTGATACCCCCTATTGCACCACGCTTTAGCCATTAATTTTTCTTAAAGGCTAAAGCCTGTTCGTTGTGTATTCCCTAAATCACCGCCCTAAAGGACGGTGCAAAAAAATCCACTTGCACATTGTTGAAAAGATGGCTTCTTAGTCAGCTAATGTATAATGGATAGAAACTCGCAACTTACGGCTCATAGCTGGCGGCTAGTGGTTCGCAGCTTTATCCTTTCATTCGGTTTGCTTCAGTCGTTCCACCCCGCAATCACAATTTCCGGTGATATACCCTCCAATTCATCACCACTAATAGTAGTTACTCCTTCAAAAAATCACCACTTTTTGGGATTTCACACCTCAAGTCTTCCAACTAGTTTTGCAGCATAAACATTTAATAACTTTATCCAAAGATCATGAAGAAACTATTGCTATCATTTCTAATTGTAAGCGCAGGCCTTTTTGCTTTCGCACAAGACGATGAAAACAATCTCAACCAATACACCAACTCAGCCGATAATCTTTTAATTCAAGACAGCAAACTGCTGATTGGCGGTTACGGCGAAGTACATTACAACCAGCCATTATCGAGCGACACTTATAACAACGGCAAACTGGATGTACACCGTGTGGTTATGTTGCTGGGTTATAACTTCAACGAAAAAACACAGTTTATTACCGAAATTGAATACGAGCACGTTAAAGAGGTTTATGTAGAGCAGGCTTTTTTACAGTACAAACTAAACAACGCCATTAATTTCAGAGGCGGATTGATGCTGGTTCCTATGGGAATTATCAACGAGTACCACGAGCCTACAACTTTTAACGGTGTTGAACGTCCGCTGGTTGACAATACGATTACGCCAACCACATGGCGCGAAGTTGGTGTTGGTATTACCGGAACAATTTTGCCGGCATCGTTAAAATACCAGGCCTACGTAATGAACGGTTTTAACGGTTACGATGGTTCGGCTAAACTTAGTGGTGCAAAAGGAATGCGCAGCGGCCGCCAAAAAGGAGCTGAATCTTATATGAGCGCACCAAATTTTGCGGGTAAGATCGAATATTTCGGAATCAGGGGATTAAACCTGGGCTTGTCGGCCTATCTGGGAAATACACAAAGTAAACTGTACGATGGTATCGACAAAGATGATGACGCCGCTGTAGCTATGGCCGATTCATCGGTAGTTGGTATTTCAATGCTTGGAGTAGATGCCCGTTATTCGGTAAAAGGACTTCAGTTGCGTGGCCAGTTGTACTATGCCAGCCTGTCAAATACCGATGAGTACAATGCTTTTACAGCGAAAGACGGTAGCCTGAATGATGTTGGAAGCGCTATGATCGGGTATTACGCCGAGGCAGCATACAACGTTTTCCGCACGGTTGACACCGAGTTGCAACTGACGCCGTTTGTACGTTACGAGTTTTTAAATACACACAGTTCGGTAGAAAACAATATTGCTAAAAACGCATCTTACGAGAAAACAGCTATTACTACAGGACTTACGCTGGCCTTAACAAAAGGAGCGGTTGTAAAAACCGATATCCAGTTTGTGAAAAATGCAGCTACCGATACTTATGCAAAAACATTTAGCGCCGGAATTGGTGTAATGTTTTAAACGACAGAAAGATGAAATTCAGATCAGGAATAGTATTGATTGCCCTCTTATTTAGTGCTTGTTTGGCTTTTGCCCAAAGCGAGGTGGATTTTCAGCCAAAAGCGTTGGAAAAGACCCTTCAGAAATCGGGTATCGAAACACTGTCGGCGGTTCAGGAGATGAAAATTACCGACCCGGCTTGCACCGAAATAAACGGTAAATACTTCCTGGTTAGCGAAAATAACGAAAACCACTACCGTTACATTTACATCGGGCGGGTAAACAGCTGCCGCGCCGGAGGATGTTCGGCAGTACACGAATCGCTGGCAACACTCGATTCGGAATATTTTGATTATTACATTTTATTCGACGAGAATAAAACCGTGCGGGACGTAAAAGTTTATAACTACCAGGCCACGCACGGCCACGAAATTACGGCCAAAGGCTGGTTAAAACAGTTCATCGGTTTTAATGGCTCCGGCTCGTTAAAAGTGGACAAAAACATCGATGCTATTTCAGGTGCCACCATCTCGGTATATGCCATCACCGCAGATGTGGAAAACAAAACGGCACTGCTGAAAAAGCTTCAGTTATAATTCGCAAAAGTTATACATTACATACGTTTTAAGTCCCGGTTGACATTGGTTGTCGATCGGGACTTTTTTTTTGAGTAGGCATAACATTCAGGCTAAGTACTTAGATTGCTTCTCCGTCAGCTGACAGATCGCAATGACATTCTTTGGATGTTTAAACCTGCAGCGGACAATGACCTGTTTTATCCCGGCACGATTCTCTTCTGTCCGCTGCCCTGAACCTGTATATACCGTGTCATTGCGAGCGAAGTGAAGCAATCTACGCCTGCTACACCACCCCGTCAGCGAAAGCAGGTATTATCATCCAACTTAATAGCTCACATTGCTGACACTCCTCCTGAAAGGTGGAGAAATCCGTGAAGTGATGTTCTGTCACATTAAAAATAAAATGAATATGCAGCACAAGTTTAGATTCAGGCCAGTGTCTAATTCTGAAAACATTGATTTTTATTCAACAAAAATTGTAATTCATGAATCTACTCAACAGACGATCAGGAAAAATGATCGGCTACATTTTCCTTTCTTTATTTTTCTTTTCGTGTGCTAAAATTCCAGTGTATCAAAGCCAGGATCTTTCCGGCAAACCAACTCCTGAATTTTCAGCTATTCCAACTACCCATTTTGATAAAAAAAATAATATCCGGTATGGAGTGGCGGTGAATGACACGAACTTCTTTTTTACGGCTACTTTGTGCGACCGTAACACTTACCCCCGGATTATGCGCAGCGGACTAAACCTGTATTTCGATCCGCAAGGCAAAAAAAGTAAAAAGTATGCACTTAAGATTGAACGTTCTCCAGATCAGTTGAACCGGCAAAATTTACAAGGCCGGCCAATGCAAGAGCCGGGGATGAACGGGAATATGGCCGCAGCCATAAACACCGCGTTAAAAAAAGTAACCTGGGATGCCAACGGCGAAGAATTTACCTTTTACCGCAGCCCACACTTGTATGCTATTGAAGTCAATTTTACGACCAACAAATACAACGAGCTTGTTTTAGAATTGCAAATGCCGATAAAAGAAATTCCGGTTGCCGGAGATCATACTTTCTCCGCGGGATTGGAAATGGGAAGTTCTGTTCCCCCCGTGAAAGGAAGCGGATCCATGTCAAATTATTCCGGTTCCGGACGAGGCAGAGGCTCAGGAGGAGGAATGGGAAGAATGTCCGGCGGCGGCGGCGGCGGCGGTCGTGGCGGGCAGATGAAAGGCATGCAGCAACACCCAACCGGCGCAAGCTCATCCTCGGCGGTTTCTTCGTGGTTTAAGGTTGCTTTATAAATTGGATCTATTCTCGTTGCCCTTACGGACAACGCTTTTATTTTGTGGACCTTTGGCCCTATCGGTTTAGGGGCAACGCCCCGATACTTATCAGCATCGTCCATAAGGGCGATGAAAAACAAAAAAAGGCACGGAAAACTCCGTGCCTTATAGCTATAGTGTAATTTGAATCTACTTTTTTACAGAGTGCAGCCCGCACTCTTTACCAGATCCCTGCTCCCACCACCAGCGTCCGGCGCGGAAATCCTCGCCCGGCTGAATGGCACGTGTACACGGCTGGCAACCGATACTCACAAAACCTTTGTCGTGCAGCACATTGTAGGGAACGTTGTATTTTTTCACCCAGTCGATGGTTTCTTCCAGGCTCCACTCCATTAGCGGATTGAATTTTACAATGTCGTTTCCTGCGTCGTACTCAAAAAATTTCATGTCGCTTCGGTTTTCCGATTGCGAAGCGCGTAATCCGGTAATCCAAATCTCGTTTCCGGCCAGGGCACGTTTTAACGGAATTACCTTGCGGATGTAACAACACTCTTTGCGGTTTTCCAGCGACTCGTAAAAGCTAAAAGGCCCTTTTTCGTCGAGCAGTTTTTCCACTTCTTCAGTTGGCGGGAAATACGCTTTAATCGGCTTGTTGTATTTTTCGAGCGTACTGCGGTACACTTTGTAAGTTTCGGGAAACAAACGGCCGGTATCCAAAGTAACCACTTTTATGGGCAGCTCGTTCTTAAAAATGATATCGGTAATTACCTGATCTTCGTAACCAAAACTGGTGGTAAAAACCACTTTGTCAGGATGCTGCTCAACCAGGAATTGTAATTTTTCTACAATCGTTTTTTCTTCCAGTTGGGAGTTATACTTGTCGGTAAGTTGTTGCATATTCTTTCACTATTTGATGTCACTTTCCCTGTTCCAAATTAAAGATTTCTCGTTCATTCTTCACTCGAAATGACAGCTTTTTTAAACTTTTTTAATCTACATCAATCTCGGATCAATCTAATTCAACCCCTATTCCACATATAAAACCAATCCCTTCAGGTATTCACTTTCAGGGTGGTAAATATCAACCGGATGATCAACCGGCTGGCTCATTTGGTGAAGAATGCGAACTTTACGTCCGGAAATTGCTGCTGCCGAAAAAACAGCTTCCCTGAATTTCTCTTTCGACACCACCTGCGAACACGAAAAGGTAAACAGAATTCCGCCTTTACGAATTTGCTCGAAAGCACGGGTGTTAATTCGTTTATAACCTTTTAATGCCTGCGTCAATGCGTTGCGGTGTTTGGCAAATGCCGGCGGATCAAGAATGATCAGATCGTATGTATCTTTAATGTCTTTCAGGTATTCAAAACCATCGATCACTGTTGATTTATGGCGTTGGTCTCCCGGAAAATTCAACTCTACATTCTCATCGGTCAATTCAATGGCAGTTGCCGATGCATCAACCGAATGCACCGATTTGGCACCTCCCTGCATGGCGTAAAACGAAAAACCTCCGGTGTAACAAAACATGTTCAGCACATCGCGGCCTTTCGAGAAATCCTGTACCAGCTTGCGGTTTTCGCGCTGGTCGACAAAAAATCCGGTTTTCTGTCCATTCTCCCAGTCCACTTTAAAACGCAGTCCATGTTCCAGCACCTCGTGTGCTCCCGAAACATCGGGGCCGCCAAACAAATAACCGTCTTCCGATTTTACCTGGGCTTTAAAGGGCAATGTTTTTTCGCTTTTATTATAAATGGCTTTCAGGTGGTCGCCCATCACTTCCTGCAAGGCTTTCACCAGCTCTTCGCGAATAAGGTGCATACCAATAGAATGCGTTTGCATTACCGCTGTTCCGTTATAGAAATCAACGATCAGGCCCGGCATTCCGTCTCCCTCGGCATGTATCAATCTAAAAACATTCGTTTCCGGGTTATTCTCAAAACCTATTTTTTTACGCAGGTTCCAGGCACTTTCGATTTTGCTTTTCCAGAAATCGTAATCCGGCTCAACATCTTCAAACGACACAATACGAATAGCAATCGATCCGATCTGGTAGTGGCCCATTGCCAAAAACCGGTCCTGGTTCGAATACACTTTTACCATGTCGCCCTCGGCCGGTTTACCGTACATTTCTTTAATGGCTCCGGAGAATACCCACGGGTGAAAACGCAGCAATGACTGGTCTTTACCCGACTTTAATACAACTTTGACAAACTCTTTTGCCATCTCTAATTTTTTGAAAAGTTCTCGAAAATTTCCAGTGCAGCCCACGCGTCGGTGGCTGCATAATATTGTTGCGCTTCTGTTAATTCGCTGGCTTCCCAGTTGGTTAACTGCTGTCCTTTCGAAATACGGAAACCACAGGCAATGGCAGTCAGTTTTTTCAGACTGAAATTCTGAATGCCCATTTCTTTTGCCTCATCCTGCAACTCAACAAAACCACCCGGTTTAAAGGGCACAAATTCCTGTAAGCCTTTAATATCGTCTCGAATAGCAACACCCGGTTTTATCACATTCTCGTTGGCCAGTAATTCCACAATTTCACGTGGCAAACCAATGCGGTTAATCCGGAATAAAAAAGCCTTGTTTTTGGTCGACAATTGCAGCAGGGCCACTTTGTTTACCACGCCTTTTTTAAACGAAGGTTTTGTTTCGGTATCAAAGCCAATTATGCTTGCTCCGTTGAGCTCTTCTATGGCATGTTTTACCTGTTCTAATGAATCAACTAAAAAGATCTGGCCTTCAAAACGTTTTAAAGGCAGCCCCGTCAATTCTTCGTTTGATATTTTTTCTTTAAACATTTATTCCTCTTCTTGATCGGTTCCCCAGAATTTATCAAGCCACTTGGGATTTCCTTTCCCGGGAACAGCTTCGTCATTACTACTTTCAGTCGAAAAATCAGCACCGCTGTAAACCAGCATGTGCACGGCACGCATAACATTTACCAGCTGCTGCCCCCAAAACTCTTCAAAATGATAAATACACTCCGAAATTGCATCGTTCATTACTTCTTCGTTACCAATGCTGTAATTGGTGATACAATCCTTCAGATCCTGGTAAATATCCATCAGATTTTCGGAAACACTTGCCCGTACTGTTTCTTCTCCAAACTGAATATTGGGGTCGAAAACTTCGTGAAAACCATCGTTCTCGCCCAACAACTGCAACCATTTCTGGTGCAATACATTGTAGTCGAGTTCGTTTACAAATTTCTCCAGTTCCTCTTCCATCACCATTTCAATCTTCCCAACAACCGAAGCCTTTAAATAGAGTAATGGCAACAACTTTTGCAGCTTTGCAAGATTTTCTTCTGCAGTGAGATGCGACACATTCTCGATGGTAGAACAGTACTCGTTAGCCACTGTTACAAATTCAACTACATTTTTTGAATATACGATCTGATCCATAGTCACACCTAATTTCCCAATAATTAAACTGCTGCAAAAGTAGTAAAGATTTTTAAGACCGGAGAAAAGAGTTGAAATGGTAAATTAGTGAATGAGGAATTGAGTGAATGAGGAAGAACTTTGTGGTTTAATTTTTCATTGTATCAAGTGAGAAATTGCGAACTGGGACTGTAAACTAAATACTGCGACTTTTTACTTTTGCCTTTTTACTTTTGCCTTGCGAAGGATTGAAGGATTGAAGGACTGAAGGAAAAAATGCATAAATGCTTTAATACGATAATGCTTAAATCCAAAAGCGGAGTTACTGAAAATTGTTAAACTGATAAATTGTAAAATTGCACTCGAAGCTAGTGGCTCGTAGCTCGTAGCTCGTGGCTAGAAGCTACCTTTTACTTTTGCCTTGAAACGTCAACTACTTCCATTCAAGCAGTCCGTCAACGCGGTAGATTATTTTTTTGTTATCGAGTAACCACTTAACTATTTCGCGCATTTTTTGTTGGTCGCCCTTAAGTTTAAACAAGAGGTTCTCGTAGGTACTTGGTTCTTCGAGCAACTTTTGCACACGTTTGCTAACGGTTTCAAATTCGTAATCGCTAAGCGCCAGTGCCTGTTTGGCTTTACAAATATCGCAGGTGCCACAGGGGGCAGCATCGCTTTCGCCAAAATAGTTCAACAAAATCAGGCTGCGGCAAGTTGCCGAATCGGTAGCATAATGAATTACCGACTCAATTTTTTCGGTGTAGTCCTTTTTCCGCAGATCGTAATTCTCTTTCGAGATCTTCAGGCGGTCGATATGCACTCGCTCTTTCGTAAAGTAGATAAACGGCGTTTGACTTTTCGGCACATAATCAATCACTTTCGACTGGCGCAAATGTTTCAGGTAATTATACACCTGGTCGCGGTTAAGCCCCGAACGTTTCGACAACAACTCTTCATCAACCGATACATAACCGGTGAATAAACCGGTGTACGAGCGCAACAGCAGTTTTATAAAATCGTCGAGTTTGGCGTTGGCCACCTGAAACTTGTAAAGCTCATCGCGCGAAATCGGGAAATAGACTCGCGAAGGACTGTCAACCTGCTCGGTAAATTCAAGGTATTCCTGGCGTTGCAAAATCTTCAGGCTATTGTAAACCATCGCCTGCTGAAATTTGTAGGCCTGGGCAAACCCCTGCAAGCTAAATTCGCGCACCTGCCCTTTTCCGTGGCCCACAGCGATTTGAAAATAGTTACACAGCGAATCGTAAATGCGTTTTATATTATCAATTTCGGGAAACGAAGTTGAAATATGCTTTTTCAACTTTGTGGTATCGGCATTATTATATAGTAACACCGCTGCCGATTTTTTCCCATCGCGGCCTGCCCTACCCGCCTCCTGGTAATAGGCCTCCAGCGAATCGGGCGCATCAATATGAATCACAAAACGAACGTTGGCTTTGTCGATTCCCATTCCAAAGGCATTGGTAGCAACAATCACACGCGTTCTTCCGGTCAGCCAGTCGTCTTGCCGCGAACTACGAACAATATTTCCCAAACCGGCGTGGTAATAATCGGCCGAAATTCTGTTTTGCCTTAATTCTTCAGCAATTTCACGGGTGGCTTTACGGCTGCGCACATACACCACTCCCGAACCTTTACTTTTTTTCAGTGTATCCAGCAGATATCCGGTTTTATTCTCCACATGACGCACCAGGTAACTCAGGTTTTCGCGGTGAAAAGACATTTTTAACAAATTCTTCTCTTTGAAACCGAGCTTCTCCTGAATATCGTCGGCTACCTTAGGAGTTGCGGTTGCTGTTAAAGCCAGTATTTTAATTTTGGGCAGCAGCTCCCGCACTTTAATAATGCTTAAGTAACTGGGCCGAAAATCGTAGCCCCACTGCGAGATACAGTGCGCCTCGTCAACCGTTAACAGGTTTACTTTCATTTGCTCCAGGCGCTCTATAAAACGCTCTGAATTCAGGCGTTCGGGCGATACATATAAAAACTTGTAATTGCCCCAAACAGCGTTATCAAGCGTAAGTTTTATTTCGCGCGCCGACATACCGCTGTGCACGGCCAGGGCTTTTATCCCTTTCCGGTTCAGGTTCTCCACCTGGTCTTTCATTAAAGCAATCAAGGGTGTAACCACCACACAAATGCCTTCGTACGCCAGCGAATAAACCTGAAAAGTTATTGATTTACCGCCTCCGGTTGGCATTAGTCCAAGCGTGTCATTACTCGCTGCAACAGACTCAATTATTTCGAGCTGCAGCGGCCGGAATTCGGGGTAGCCCCAATAGCGGGTAAGTATCTGCCTGAAGTCTTCCATTAATACAAATTAAGAAATCATTTTAACCTTTAACAATTTTTATTCTTCAAAAGTAAGCACAGCTTAAATAAATCAGTTCTGGTCCACTATTTTTTTGTAGTTTTGCGCTTTAATAAAAACATTAAAATAGTTAGGCATGTCGTTTCTAGAAGACAAAATACAGTTTGAAGGATTAACCTTCGATGATGTTCTTTTAATTCCCTCATATTCAGAATTGTTACCACGCGAAGTTGATCTATCTTCGAAATTCACTCGTAACATTATCATTAATACTCCGATTATTTCGGCAGCTATGGATACGGTTACCGAGAGTAAAATGGCCATTGCCATTGCACGCGAAGGCGGTATTGGTGTGATTCACAAAAATATGGGTATTGAGGAGCAGGCGCACCAGGTAACAACTGTAAAACGTGCCGAAAATGGTATGATCTACGACCCGATTACCATTACTCCTGAGAAAAAAGTGAAGGATGCACTGGATTTTATGGCCAAATATAAAATTGGTGGTATTCCGGTTGTTGATGGCCACGGGCACCTGGTAGGAATTGTTACCAACCGCGACCTTCGTTTCGAGTTGAATATGAGCCGCCCTATTTCGGAAGTGATGACCAGCGAAAACCTGGTTTCTACGCTCGAATCAACAGATTTGCATAAAGCTGCCGAAATTCTTCAGCGACATAAAATTGAAAAACTACCGGTTGTTGATAAGGAAAATAAACTGATCGGGCTGGTTACCTATAAAGATATTACCAAAGCAAAAGATAAACCGTTTGCCTGTAAAGACGAAAAAGGCCGTTTGCGCGTAGCAGCCGGCGTTGGTATTGCAGGCGACACCATGGATCGTGTAGATGCACTGGTGAAAGCACAGGTTGATGCACTTGTTTTGGATACTGCACACGGACATACCAAAGGTGTGGTTGAAATGCTAAAACGCATCAAATCAAAATATCCGGATAAAGATGTGGTTGCCGGAAATATTGCCACTGCCGAAGCTGCACAATTGCTGGTTAGCGCCGGTGCCGATGCGGTTAAAGTTGGAATTGGACCGGGATCAATTTGTACCACCCGTGTTATTGCCGGTGTGGGTGTACCACAGCTTTCAGCTATTTACAATGTTGCAAAAGCGATTAAAGATTCAGGTGTTCCTGTAATTGGCGATGGCGGTCTCCGTTACTCAGGCGATATTGTAAAAGGTTTGGCTGCCGGTGCCGACTCGATGATGGCCGGAGGATTATTTGCAGGTGTTGAAGAATCACCGGGTGAAACCATTCTTTACCAGGGAAGGAAATTTAAAGCTTACCGTGGAATGGGATCGGTTGAGGCCATGCAAAAAGGTTCGAAAGACCGCTATTTCCAGGATATGGAGGAAGATATAAAGAAACTGGTTCCTGAAGGAATTGCTGCACGTGTTCCTTTTAAAGGATCGTTATACGAAGTGCTTTATCAGCTACTTGGTGGTATACGCGCCGGAATGGGATATTGCGGAGCACAAAATATTAAAGCGCTTCAACAGGCTAAATTCACCCGAATTTCAAATGCGGGTGTTCAGGAAAGCCATCCACACGATGTAAGTATTACTCGTGAAGCACCGAACTACAGCAGCCGCCAGTAAGCGCGGGCTGCTTTTACCCGAAGGGGTGAAAAACAATCGCAATTTGCTCAAGCAGAGTTGTTCAAATATAAACCGATGGTGTAAAATGAACAGAGTTTTCTTTTCATTGATTTTTTTTGTTGTCATTACCTTACAGGTTGTAGCACAATCTGACGAGGTGTTGTTAACGATTGATCAACACGAGGTTAGTAAAGATGAATTTGAATTCGTTTACAACAAAAACAACAGCAACCTGTATTCCGATGCCGATAGAAAAACACCCAAAGAATACCTGGAACTGTTCATCAATTTTAAGCTGAAAGTTGTTGAAGCTGAAAATCTAAAAATGGACACCAGCCAGGCCTTTATTAATGAACTGGCCGGTTACAGAAAAGAAATTGCAGCGCCTTATCTCACCGATATTGATTTTAACGAACACCAGGTTGAAGAGCTTTACCGCCGCATGAAACTGGAGGTAAATGCAAGCCATATTTTGTTGGGTGTTGACAAAGATGCGTCGCCAGAACAAGAACAGCAGGTACTCGACAAAATTACTAACATTCGTAAGCAGATAATCGCCGGAAAACCTTTTGAGGATACCGCAATGGAATACTCGGAAGATCCGTCGGCAGAAACAAATAAAGGCCATTTAAACTATTTTTCGGCTTTTACCATGGTGGCTCCTTTTGAAGATGCGGCATTTAACACGCCTGTTGGAGAAGTTTCGGAGCCGGTGCGCACCGACTTTGGATACCATCTGATTAAGGTGCACGACACACGCCCCAACAAAGGAGAATTGCAGGTTGCCCACATACTGAAAAACGTGGGCAGGAATGCCACACCCGAAGAAAAAGCAAAAGCAAAAACGGCCATCGATTCCATTTATCAGTTGCTGCTCAACGGAGCTGATTTTGCGGCTTTGGCTAAAAACGAATCGCAGGACCGACGTTCTGCAGTACGTGGCGGAGAAATGCCCTGGTTTGCGGCAGGCAGAATTGTTAAGGAATTTTCCGATCCGGCATTTGCGTTAAAAAACGATGGCGATATTTCGGAACCTGTTGAAACGCCTTTTGGCTATCACATTATAAAACGCCTAAGTGCGCGCCCGGTCCCTCCTTTTGAAGAAGCCCGCACGTTAATCGAAAGTCAGATAAAAAAAGATGCTGCACGCCAGGCATCAGGAAAAAAAGTGTTTGTTGAGAAACTGAAAAAGGAGTATAACTTCTCGGAAAACGAAGCTGCCAAAGCAAAATTAGCTGAACTAACTGTTGCCGGCACTTCTGCTTTGCCCGAAGAAACTTTCTTTACTATCGACAATAAAAACCATGGAGCCGAAGAACTGACTGCGTTTATTACACAAAATAATATTAAAACGGGCTCTTACCTTTCGGTTTACGATAATTGGGTGACGGATGAGATCACAAATCTGGAAGACTCAAAACTGGAAGAGAAATACCCGGAGTTCCGCTATCTGATTAACGAATACCACGATGGCATTTTGCTGTTTAATATTTCGCAGGAAAAAATCTGGAACTATGCAGCGCAAGACACTGCAGGGTTGGAAGAATTCTACCAAAAGAACAAGGATAAACACCTTTGGGGAGACCGTTTTAACGGACATATAATTACCTGCAAAAATGTGTTGGTTCGCGAAGAAGCGGAAAACCTGTTTGGTGCCGGTCTGAATGCTGACGAAGTACTCGCACACATAAATGCTGATGGTGAAGAAGAACTGATTTCCATTGAAACCGGAGCTTGGGAAGAAGCCCAAAATCCGGTAGTGGATTATTACGTTTGGAACGGTAAAGACCCGGAAGATTTTGACAGTGCCACCACTTTTGTTCGTGGCGACAAAATTAAACCGGAGCCTAAAACGCTGAATGAAGCGCGCGGTCTTTTTATATCCGATTACCAGGATTACCTGGAAGAACAATGGATAAAAGAACTGCGCGGCAAGTACAAGGTTAAAGTGAATAAAAAACTGCTAAATTCCATCGAGGGTGTTTAAACGAAAAATCACATATGGTTTTATCGTTGCACTGGCAATTGCACTTTCTTCATGTTCGTCAGGAAGCAATGATGAACCAGTTGCCAGCGTTGGAGAAAAAGTGCTTTATCGCTCAAAAGTGGAAGAAATTCTGCCCAAAGGAATCAGCAGAGAAGACAGTATATCGATGACCGATAACTACATCGACAAATGGATTAAGCAGGAACTACTGATTCAGAAAGCCGATGAGAACCTGAGTGAAGAGCAAAAAGACCTTCGTAATGAATTGGAAGAATACCGCAATTCGCTGATTATCTACAAATATAAAAACGAGTTGATTCGGCAACGTATGGACACTGTTGTTACCGACCAGCAAATTGAGGAGTTTTACAACAATAACCCTGCAAACTTTAACCTGAATAACAGCATTGTAAAAGCCACGTTTGTAATGATACCAAGCGATTTGGCCGATCCTAATATGGTAAAATCCCTGATTGCCGACACTTCACCCGAAGGCATTGACGAACTTCGCGACTATTGCAGTCAATACGCTAAAAAAGCAAACATATCTGCCGACGAATGGATCAGCTTCCAAATGCTGGAAAACAACTTTCCGCAAAAGGTGGATGATCCCGAAACCTTTCTAAAGCGGAACGAGCTGTATGAAATGAATGATTCAAATTATTACTATATTGTCAGCATTCATGATTATAAGCTAAGTAACGATCTGGCTCCGATTGAATTTGTTCGGGACAATATTAAGAATCTGATCCTGAATCAGCGTAAGATCAGGTTTTTAAAAGAAATTGAAGAAAATATTTACACAGAAGGTGTAAGAAAAAAGAAATTCAGAATATATGACACGAAAACGAATTAATGAAAATATGAAAACTAGAATTTTTGTAACAATGATGCTAATGCTTGCGGTACTTACCGGAGCAAATGCTCAGGATAAAGTTATCGACCAAATTGTAGCCGTGGTTGGTGGTAACGTTATTTTGAAATCGGACATCGAAACCATGAACATTAACCAGCAAGCGCAGGGAATTACTTCGGAAGGAGATATGAAATGCGAGATTCTGGAAGATTTTTTGATCAATAAGCTACTGGTTGCCGAAGCTGAACTGGATACCTTGATTACGGTAACACCCAGCCAGGTAAACCAGCAAATGGATGCACAATTGCAAATGTACATGCAACACTTTGGTACCGAAAGCGCCGTTGAAACGTACTTTGGCAAACCAATTGCAAGTATTAAATCCGACATGCAGGAAGCTATTCGCGAGCAATTATATAGTCAGCAAATGCGTTCGAAAATTGTTGCAAATGTAACCGTAACTCCATCGGAAGTGCGTTACAACTACCGCAACCTTAGCAAAGAGGAAATTCCAACAATACCTACGCAATACGAGTATGCGCAAATTACTGTGCAACCAAAAATAGAATTGGAAGAAGAAAACCGGGTAAAAGCTAAACTGCGCGAGATTAAAAAACGTATTGAAAACGGTTCGAGCTTTGCAGCAATGGCTGTAATTTACTCTGAAGACCCTGGTTCTGCAAAAGATGGAGGAGCACTACCATTTATGGGTCGTGCACAACTTGACGCCAGTTATGCAACTGCAGCTTTTAATTTGAAAGGCGATAAAATATCGAACGTTGTACAAAGTGCTTTTGGTTATCATATCATTCAGTTGATTGATAAACAAGGAGGAAAAGTTGCTACCCGTCATATTTTGATGAAACCAAAAATTTCGGTTGACGCAAAAGAAGAAGCTTACGAACGCCTCGACAGCCTGGCCAATCTAATTCGCAAAGATGAAATTGCGTTTGATCAGGCAGCTCAGATGTTCTCGTACGATAAAGAAACCCGTAACAACGGTGGTATCGCCATTAACGCCAACACGATGTCGTCGAAATTTTCGATTGAAGAGGTTGATGCCAATGTGAGTAAGGTCATCACCAAAATGAACATCAACGAGATTTCAGAGCCGTTTGAAACCATTGATACGAAAAACCAGCAACAGGTTTATAAAATAATCAAGCTGTTAAGAAAAATAGATTCGCATAAGGCCAACCTGCAAGACGATTACCAAACGCTTGCCGAATTGTACCTTGCGAAAAAGAAAGAACAGGTTTTGGAAGAATGGATTGCTGAGCGTCAGTCGCAAACCTACATCCGTATCGACAGAACTTACGCTAACTGTAACTTTAATTTCGACAACTGGATTAAATAACCCACGAATTTTTGTTTATGAATTTTAAAAACGACGTTGAAGCCTTAGATGCACTTCAGGAAAAATTTAAAGACCTGAAAAAGGAAATTACAACCGTAATCTATGGCCAGGATGCAATTATCGATCAGGTACTGATTTCGCTGTTTAGCCGCGGTCATGTTTTGCTGATCGGTGTTCCCGGGCTGGCAAAAACGCTGCTCGTAACTACCATTGCAAAAATCCTTGGGCTAAAGTACAACCGTATACAGTTTACGCCTGACCTGATGCCATCGGATATCATCGGTACCGAAATTCTGGACAACGAACGTAATTTTAAATTCATACAGGGACCATTATTTGCGAACATTATTTTGGCCGACGAGATTAACCGTACACCGCCAAAAACGCAATCGGCACTGTTGGAAGCCATGCAGGAACAATCGGTTACTGCTGCCGGACAACATTTTGAGCTGGACAAACCGTTTTTTGTGCTGGCAACGCAAAACCCAATCGAGCAGGAAGGAACCTATCCCCTGCCCGAAGCGCAGCTCGACCGTTTTATGTTTTCGGTGTGGCTCGATTACCCAAAACTGGAAGACGAAATTACCATCGTAAAAAATACAACTACCATACAAAACACCCAGTTGAAACCGGTTATTTCAGGGAAAGAGATTCTGTACTACCAGGATTTAATTCGTAAAATTCCGGTAAACGATAATGTGTTACGTTATGCGGTTACTCTGGCGGCGAAAACCCGTCCGGAGAATGAACATGCGGCAGAGATCAGTACCCAGTACCTGAAATGGGGAGCCGGACCTCGTGCTTCGCAATACCTGGTGTTAGGGGCAAAAACACATGCTGCTTTGCGTGGTAAATATTCGCCCGACATTGAGGATGTAAAAGCCGTTGCTCCGTCTATTCTGAGGCACCGGATTATCAAAAACTACAAAGCCGAAGCTGAAAATATTTCAATCGACGAAATCATCGACAAATTGCTTTAATGTCTTTTTATCGTTTTAATAGCAGCGCTACTTTGCGCAAATTCACCCCTGCAATTTTCTTCCTTTTCCTTTTGTTTGTTGGAACAAAAGGATTCTCGCAGGAAAAGAAACGTGTGGAAATTTTGCAGGCAGGAGATTTAATTCAAACAGCAAATATTGCCAATGCCCAACGCCTGATCAACGACGTGATTATCCGTCATGAGGACATTCTGATGTATTGTGATAGCGCCTACACCTACGAAGGGACAAACCGGGTTGATGCTTTTGGCAACGTACACGTTAACCAGGGCGACACGCTGCACCTTTATGCACGAAAAGTATTCTACGATGGCGACCGCAGTTTTGCACAGGCCATAAAAAATGTAAAGCTGGAGAATAACGAGGTCACGCTTTACACCGACACGCTGGATTACGACATGAATCTGAACGTTGGCTACTACGACTGTTTTGGGAAGATTGTTGACAGCACCAACACGCTTACCAGCAAAGTAGGTAAATATTACCTCGACAATAACGAAGCACATTTTACCGATAGCGTTGTTGGCTTCTCCGATAAGTACACCATCATCAGTGAAGACCTGCGCTATAATACGCAAACCGAGGTCATCTTTTTTAAAGGGCCAACTACCATTCGCGATTCGGTGAACACCCTTTATGCCGAAGATGGTTGGTACAACACCCAAACCGGCGAGGCCGACCTGAAAGAAATGCCAAGCGTGTATAACGAAACGCAACTTTTAACTGCAAAACAAATAAGCTATAACAAAGAAAATGGCGATGGTTATGCCGAGGGTAACGTTCATATCGAAGACTTTGAAAATCAAACCATAATTCAGGGAAACAAAGTAATTTACAACGAAACAAAAGAAACGGCCATTGCCACCGACTCGGCAGTATTTATTTCGTATAGCGAAGCCGACAGCCTGTTCCTGCACGCCGACACCTTAAAAAGTATCCCTGACACCATTGATGGCGAAAATATTGTAATGGCCTACTACGGCGTACGCTTTTTCAGAACCGACATACAGGGGCTTTGCGATTCGCTGATGTATTTCACAAAAGATTCGTTGGTGCAGATGCACAGCAACCCGGTTATATGGAGCGAACAGCACCAGCTTAGTGCCGACTATATTGAAATGATTCAGCACACTACTGCCCCTAACGAAATGCATATGATGAAAAATAGTTTTATCATTTCGAAACAGGACTCGGGGCGCTTCGATCAGATTAAAGGCAAAGACATGACTGGCTACATTGTTAACGGCAAACTACGCAATATTGATGTGGATGGCAACGGGCAAACCCTGTATTATGCCCGCGACAAAGAAGCCATTCTCGGGCTGAACAGAGCAGAAAGCAGCAATATCAGCATACGTTTCAAAGAAGGAAAGATTGATGCCATTGCATTCCAAAAACAACCCGAAGGGCAGTTAAAACCAATTCTGAAACTGGAAGATAGCGAGAAAACATTACCGGGTTTCGAGTGGAAAATAAAACTGCGCCCGCTTTCGAAAAAAGATATTTTCTGGCGACCTGAGAAGAAAGAGGTGATTGAGGAAGAGACAACAGAAGAAGTCACTGGTCAATAGTCACTGGTTGCTGGTTGCTAGTTACTGGTTGCTGCGACTGAAAACTGAGACTGCCCACTGAGCTTTAAACTTTTGCCTTCAAATCTTTTTCCTTGATTCATCCTTAATCCTTAATCGATCATCCTTCCTTCTTTCTACTTTTGCCTTAAACAAAGTTACTTCAATGTTAACGCAAAACAGACATTTCGGTATTATTCTTCTTTTTTTAATAAAAAAGCCCCATTTCATTTTCATTTTAAAATAATATTTTCATATTTGCAGGAAATCATAAGCAAATGACAAAAAATATCAACATTTCTATTCTTAACCTCCTCATTGGTATTCTTCTTCTAACAAGAAAGAAATGAGAATGGTGTGTTGATTAACGATATTGGAATAAAGAAGCCATTCTCACTTTGAGGATGGCTTTTTTCATGATAGATACGTACATAGCTTAAAAGAAAAATAACATAAATAGACAACAAATCATGAGCGACAGACTTTACATTTTCGACACAACTTTGAGGGACGGTGAACAGGTTCCCGGTTGCCAGTTGAACACGGTAGAAAAGATTGAAGTTGCCAAAGCTTTGCAGGAATTGGGAGTTGATGTAATCGAAGCAGGATTCCCCATTTCGAGCCCAGGTGATTTTGAATCGGTAGTAGAGATTTCGAAAGCGGTTACATGGCCAACTATTACAGCCTTAACCCGCGCAGTACAAAAAGATATTGATGTTGCAGCCGAATCACTCAAGTACGCCAAAAAAGGTCGTATCCACACCGGAATCGGAACATCTGACTTTCATATTTACCACAAACTCAACTCAAATCCCGATGCCATTATCGAGCGTGGTGTTGAGGCGGTGAAATACGCAAAAAAATACGTTGAAGATGTAGAGTTTTACGCTGAAGATGCCGGCCGTACTGATAACGAGTACCTGGCCCGCGTAATTGAGGCAGTAATTAAAGCCGGTGCTACGGTTGTAAATATTCCCGACACTACCGGTTACACCTTGCCACATGAGTTTGGTGCAAAAATCAAATACCTGGTTGACAATGTGCCAAATATTCATAAAGCGATTATTTCAACGCACTGTCATAACGATTTGGGAATGGCAACTGCGAACACTATTTCAGGAATCCTGAATGGTGCACGCCAGGCAGAGGTTACCATTAACGGTATTGGCGAACGTGCGGGTAACACTTCGTTGGAAGAAGTGGTAATGACTTTGAAAACGCATTACAAGGCATTGGGAATTGAAACCGGTGTAAATACCAAGAAAATTTACGGAACAAGCCGTTTGGTTTCTACTTTAATGAACATGCCTGTTCAGCCAAACAAAGCTGTTGTTGGACGTAATGCTTTTGCTCACTCATCAGGTATCCACCAGGATGGCGTGTTGAAAAACCGCGAGAACTACGAGATCATGGATCCGGTAGAAGTGGGTATCAACGAATCGGCAATTTTATTGACTGCCCGAAGTGGCCGCGCCGCGTTGAAACACCGTCTGGAATTGTTGGGCTTCGAGTTGGACAAAGAAAAGCTTGACGAAGTTTACGAAGAATTCCTGAAACTGGCCGACAAGAAAAAAGACATCCGTGATGACGATATCGCGTTGTTGGTTGGCGATGCAACGCGCAAGGAACACCGTATTAAGTTGGATTACTTACAGGTTGTTACCGGAAAAGGATTGAAACCGATGGCTTCGGTTCAATTAAATATTGCAGGCGAAAAATTCGATGCAACTACTTCAGGTAACGGCCCGGTTGATGCAGCAATTAAAGCAGTGAAAAAAATCATCCATCGTCATGTGGTAATTGAAGAATTCCTTGTTCAGGCAATTACACGTGGAAGCGACGATATTGGGAAAGTGCACATGCAGGTGGAATACAACGATACGATCTTCCACGGATTTGGTGCAAACACCGACATTATTACAGCTTCAGTTGAAGCTTTCCTTGATGCAATTAATAAGTTGCCTGTTGCTGAATAATTATTTGAGAGAGTAAAAGACAATAGATAAAAGAACTTCAGAAAAGAAGTAAAAAGAAATCATGACAGCAAAAACATTATTTGATAAAATTTGGGATGCACACGTGGTGAAGGAGGTTGAAGGTGGCCCAAATGTATTGTATATCGACCGTCACTTTATTCACGAAGTAACGAGTCCGGTGGCCTTTTTAGGATTAAAAACCCGCGGATTGAAAGTTTATCGTCCGGATCAGACCACTGCTACTCCCGACCATAACGTACCTACGATCAACCAGCACCTGTCCATTAAAGACGAACTTTCACGCAACCAGGTTGACATGTTGAAAAAGAACTGCGATGAGAACGGTATCGTTTATCACGGACTGGGAACTGAAGGTCACGGCGTGGTGCACATTATCGGCCCTGAAATGGGTTTAACCCAGCCGGGAATGACCATCGTTTGTGGCGACAGCCACACTTCTACACACGGAGCTTTTGGTGCCATTGCTTTTGGTATTGGAACCAGCGAGGTGGAAATGGTTTTGGCCAGCCAGTGTATTATGCAACCAAAACCAAAGAAAATGCGCATCACCGTTAACGGTACTTTAGATAAAGGTGTAACTGCAAAAGATATTGCACTGTACATCATCTCTAAAATTTCAACCAGTGGTGGTACAGGTCACTTTATCGAGTATGCAGGTTCAGCAATCACCAGTCTTTCGATGGAAGGCCGTATGACACTTTGTAACCTGAGTATTGAAAGTGGTGCCCGCGGTGGTATGATCGCCCCGGATGAAACAACTTTCAACTACGTAAAAGGTCGTCAGTTTGCACCAAAAGGTGAAGACTGGGACAAAGCCATGGAAAAATGGGCGGAGTTAAAATCAGACGAAGATGCAGTTTTTGATACTGATTATACCTTTGATGCTGCTGACATTGAGCCGATGATCACCTACGGAACAAACCCGGGAATGGGAATTGGTGTTTCGCAGACGATTCCAACATCGGAAGGGTTGTCGGGAACAGATAAAACAACGTATCAGAAATCGTTGCAATACATGGGATACAACGAAGGCGATGCCATGAAAGGCAAACCGGTTGATTTTGTTTTCCTGGGAAGCTGTACCAACGGCCGTATTGAGGATTTCCGCGAATTTGCCGCTTTTGTAAAAGGAAAGAAAAAAGCCGACAACGTCACTGCATGGTTGGTACCGGGGTCAAAAGCAGTGCAAAACCAGATTGAAGCAGAAGGACTTGTTCCAATATTAGAGGAAGCAGGTTTTCAACTGCGTCAACCGGGCTGTTCAGCATGTCTGGCAATGAACGACGATAAAATTCCAACAGGTAAATATTCGGTTTCAACTTCGAACAGAAACTTTGAAGGCCGCCAGGGACCGGGTGCCCGCACTTTGCTTGCCAGCCCGCTTACAGCTGCTGCTGCTGCCGTGACTGGAGTTATTGCTGACCCAAGAGAAATGATGTAGAACCGCACAGCGCAAAGCGCACAGAGCGAAGCGAATAAAATCGCTAAGCACTCTGTTCTTAGCACTCTGCAAAAATTGTAAAAAATGGCATACGACAAATTTTCAATAATAAATACTTCGGCAGTACCTCTGCCCTACGAAAATGTAGATACCGACCAGATCATTCCTGCACGTTTCCTGAAAGCGGTGGAACGTAAAGGATTTGGCGACAACCTTTTCCGCGACTGGCGGTATGAAAACGATGGAAGTCCGAAGGCTGATTTCCCGTTAAACAACCCAAAATATTCAGGCAAGATCCTGGTTGGCGGTAAAAACTTTGGTAGCGGATCTAGCCGCGAGCACGCCGCATGGGCCATCTACGATTATGGTTTCCGTGTAGTGGTTTCAAGCTTTTTCGCCGACATCTTTAAAGGAAATGCATTGAACAACGGCCTGTTACCGGTTGTTGTTTCACCAGAGTTCCTTGAGAAAATCTTTGATCAGATAGAAAAAGATGCAGATTCAACTTTTGAAGTCGATCTTCCAAATCAAGTATTCACCATAACAGCTACTGGTGAGTCGACTGATTTCGAGATCAATCCGTACAAAAAGCATTGTTTACAAAACGGATTGGACGATATCGACTACCTCGTTGAAATGAAGGAGCAAATAGCAGAATTTGAACAGGCTTAAATCTATGGAGGGTTTCACCGATTGTGAAGCCCTCTATACATAACAGACAGACAAAAATGACAGGCAAAGCAGTAGAAATTTCAGGTAAGCGCCTGACCATTATGGATACCACCCTTCGCGATGGTGAACAAACCTCCGGGGTTTCGTTCAGCGAAGGGGAAAAACTAAGTGTAGCCAAGGTGCTGCTTGAGGATGTGAAAGTAGACCGCATTGAAATTGCCTCGGCGAGGGTGTCGGAAGGAGAATTTAAAGGCACACAAAAGGTAATGAATTGGGCGGCACAGAAAGGTCACCTCGATAAAGTTGAGGTACTCGGATTTGTTGATGGAAAAATTTCGCTGGAGTGGATTGCCAAAGCCGGAGGAAAAGTGATTAACCTGCTGTGCAAGGGATCTTATAAACACGTTACCGAGCAACTGCGGAAAACGCCGGAACAGCACGTTAACGACATCAAACAGGTACTAAACTATGCCGACGAGATGGGAATCAGGGTAAACATTTACCTTGAAGACTGGTCGAACGGTATGCGCAGCTCCAAAGACTACGTTCATTTTATGATATCGAGCCTGAAAGATGAAAAGATGGAGCGTTTTATGCTTCCCGATACATTGGGCATCCTCGATCCGGACGAAACATACGATTTCTGCCACGAAATGATCGAAAGCTTTCCTGACGTTGAATTTGATTTTCATGCACACAACGACTACGACCTGGCCATTGCCAACGTATTTCATGCGTTGAAAGCCGGAATTCGTTGTATCCACACCACGGTTAACGGTTTAGGTGAACGTGCCGGTAACGCTCCCCTTTCGAGTGTTATTGCAACTATAAAAGATCACCTGAAAATGAAAACCCGGGTGAATGAAGCTCAGTTAAATAAGGTTTCGAAACTGGTTGAATCATTTTCAGGAATTCGTATTCCAACCAACAAACCATTGATTGGTGAATTTGTGTTTACCCAATGTAGCGGAATTCATGCCGACGGCGACAGTAAAAACAACCTGTATTTCAACGACTTGCTACCGGAACGTTTTGGCCGTACACGCCAGTACGCTTTGGGAAAAACTTCGGGCAAAGCCAACATCAGAAAGAACCTGGAAGACCTTGGCATTGAGCTGGACAAAGAATCGCTGAAAAAAGTTACCGATAAGGTTATTGAACTGGCCGACCAAAAAGAAACCATCACCAGCGACGAGTTGCCATATATTGTAGCCGATGTTCTGGAGAATGATCTTTTTGATCAACGTGTAAAAGTGGTGAATTACTCGATAAGTTACACTATGGGTTTGCGCCCTATGGCCAACGTTTCGCTTGAAATTGATGGAAAGATTTACGAGGAATACAGCGATGGCGACGGACAGTACGACGCATTTGTAAAGGCTTTGCGGAAAATTTACGAACGTCTCGATAAAGCATTTCCTATGCTGGTTGATTATGTGGTAACCATTCCTCCGGGCGGTAACACAAATGCCCTGGTTGAAACAGTTATTACCTGGCGCAACGATCACGAATTTAAGACCAAAGGTCTGCATCCTGATCAGAACGCCGCTGCAATTCTGGCAACAACCCGGATGTTGAACATTATTGAAAACGAGTTCAACTCCACAAAACTGGAAGAATTAAAAAACGAAAAATAAAAACGACCTCGGATCTGCAGTTTTGTGTGTCCGAAAACTTTTAAGAAAATGAAACTTAACATTGCATTATTGCCCGGCGACGGGATTGGTCCTGAAATAGTTGATCAGGCCATGAAAGCAGTGAAAGCTGTTGCAAATAAATTTAATCACGAATTAGAATACACCGAGGCACTAACAGGTGCCATTGCAATCGACACAGTTGGAGATCCGTATCCGGAAGAAACGCACGAATTGTGTATGAAATCGGATGCTGTGCTTTTTGGTGCTATTGGCGACCCAAAATTCGACAACAACCCAAAAGCGCCGGTTCGTCCTGAGCAGGGATTGCTGGCCATGCGTAAGAAGTTGGGACTATATGCCAACATCCGCCCGGTAGAAACTTTTGAATCGTTGTTACACAAATCGCCACTTCGCCGCGAACTGGTTGAAGGTGCTGATTTTGTTTGCATCCGCGAATTAACCGGTGGAATGTATTTTGGCGAAAAAGGCCGCAAAGACGATGGAAACACCGCTTACGACACTTGTATTTACACCCGTGAAGAAGTTGAGCGTATCTTGAAACTGGGTTACGAATTTGCTGCCAAACGTAACAAAAAGCTTACTGTGGTTGACAAAGCCAACGTGTTGGAAAGCTCACGTTTGTGGCGTGAAGTTGCCCAGGAAATGGCTCCAAATTATCCTGATATCAAAACAGAATACATGTTTGTGGATAACGCTGCAATGCAAATCATTCAGTGGCCAAAGAATTTTGATGTAATGGTAACTGAAAACATGTTCGGCGATATTCTTACCGACGAGGCCAGTGTAATCACCGGATCGCTTGGATTGTTGCCTTCTGCATCGGTTGGTATCCACACTTCGGTATTCGAGCCCATCCACGGTTCATATCCGCAGGCTGCAGGTAAAAACATTGCCAACCCTATTGCTACCATCCTTTCGGCAGCCATGATGTTCGAATATGCTTTCGACCTGAAAGAAGAAGGTAAATTGATCCGCGAGGCTGTTGCAGCGTCAATGGCTGAAGGTTTTGTTACCGAAGACATTGCTGAAGGACCGGCACAAAGTACATCGGCAGTTGGCGACTGGATCGCTCACTGGATTGAAAAGAACTAAACAGATATGCGGTTTTTAACCGCCTTCTATAAAAATAACCGATCTCGCTGGAGATCGGTTATTTTTTTATTCCATATTTTATGTATCCGTCAGCTGAAGCTGACGGCAAAAGATATCCAAATCTCAGAAATAAAAATGAAATACATTTATCCTTTGCCGTTGGTTTTAACCAACGGAATAATAATATAGTTCAGACTCCCGGCTTTAGCCACTAATCTTCTAAAAATTATATCTTTTGAAAAACTGATCAACCTCGTCTTCCCATGTCAATCTTCTGTGATGTTCATCCTGATTTTTTATATATTCTCTCACTCTCACCACATGTGATTGACTTACTGAAACAGCGAAATAATCATCCTGCCAATAAAATTTTACCGGCATCACATTCATTTTATTAATCCAATACGAACTCTCACCTTTCAGTTGCTGCATTACATCTGCTATAGTCTGTTTTCTACCAAGATTTATTAGTGCATGCACATGATCTTTATGAAGATTAATGTAATCGAGAACAATACCTTTTTCACTTGCCTTTTCCCTTATATGATTAAGAAGAACAGGTCGAAAGGTATTCGAAATGATACATTCACGATTTTTTGTAGACCAAACACAATGGAACCAAATTGTTGTGTATGACATGTGATTGAGATTAAATATTTAGTCTAATGTACAAAATTGTTTTGGGCTGAAGCCCTTAGATCTGCACCTTATCATCCGTCAGCTAAAGCTGACGGCAAAAAATAGCAATTGAGAAGATTTAACTATACCGACTCCGGTTCTATCTTTTTCCATATAACCGAAAAATCCCAATTTAAAATCTGTTTCAAAATTACCAGCAAAACTACCGAAGAAAGCACTAAAACCAGCGATTCTTTCACCGGATCTGTTTCCTGTTGGAAAAACAACGAAGGAACCTGTATCGCTGATTCTTTACTGGTAACCAATAGTGCGCCCAGCGTATTATTAACGGCATGTATGCCAATGGCCAATTCAATTCCGTCATCGAGTAAGGCTGTTATTGCGAATGCAACACCAAAAACAAAATACGAGGGCATCATCATCCAGAAGCCGTGTTCTTTCACTTCGGGATTGGCGGCATGTAATAACGCAAACAGAACCGAAGGTATCAGAATAACAGCCCAACGGCGTTTGGTCCATCCGGCAACACCCTGCGCCAGGTAACCACGAAAGATAAACTCTTCGGTGCCCGACTGGATGGGGATTAGAAGAACAGCAACAAAAACCAGGGGAATAAATGCAGTCGGATCAAAACGAAACTCAAGTTCTTCGGGACTTATAGCTAACTGCGCGAAGAATAATATCAACATAATTGCACCCCACACAACAACGCCCAACCAAAACCTGTTCCACCTGAAAGCTTGTCCTCCGTTCACCACATCTTTTGAAGTTCGTTGATGAAACGACTTTATCAAAACAATGGCCAAAACAAGTGTTACTATAAATGGAATAACCATTAGTGCTAAGCCAAGGCTGGGATTAATTCCATAAGCCGATAAATCCATCGGGTTCTCCGGTGTGGCTACCTGCCCCCCATTCATCGCAATGGATATTACCATTACAACAATAAGCGGAATAGCCCCAACTATTTGCCCAACGCCCAGGGCCACAAGAATTACTACTACAAATTTCCACCATTGATTTTCGCCATCGAAAGCGCGCAATAAATGTTTCATTTCTTTTCAATTTTTTTTTGAAGGTTTTAAGTGTTAGCGAAGTTAAAACATTTTGTTAAACGGTCAAGCATAAGTTGTCTTTCTGAAATATCCATTTCTGATTCGCGGTACTCCCCTGCCATGAACCAAAAAAAAATTGCATTAAAAATGCTCCCCCTATTTTATTTTTGAAAAACATTTACTTACTTTGTATTTCAAAGTACTTTTAAAATGAACGAATCAGAAAAGCTGTTAAGCGAATTAAAAGACATTCGCAACATTATGGAGCGCTCAAGCCGCTTCCTGTCACTAAGCGGACTATCAGGAATAATGGTGGGTATCTATGCGCTGATTGGTGCTTTTTTTGCCTACCGCATCGTTTATATTCAATTTCCATCAGATGCCAGACAGGAATATATAAATGACACACTAACGTCTGTCTTTATAATCGGTATTACAGTACTCGTTCTTTCGCTATTCACCATTTACGTTTTAACGGTAAAACAGGCTAAAAAGGAGCAAAAACCCATTTGGGGACCGGGCTCAAAACTGCTACTGATCAATCTGCTTATTCCTTTGGCCACAGGTGGGATTTTAACAACCATACTGGCATTACGCGGATACTATGGCGTGGTAAGTCCGTGTTTCCTTATTTTTTATGGATTGGCATTGGTAAACGCAGCAAAATATACCCGCCCCGAGATTTTAAGTCTTGGTTTGGTTGAGATCGTATTAGGATTACTTGCGGCAATATTTCCGGGTTACGGGCTTTATTTCTGGGCTATTGGTTTTGGTATACTTCATATTATTTACGGATTTATGTTCTTAAATCGTGAAAACAAAAATTCAGAAGCGTGAAGAATCCGATTCAAAATCTGAATAAAGCCTTTGAGAACAAAGTGAGGCTGGGCGTTATGGCTGCTTTGATGGTGAATTCTCGCTTGAGTTTTAACGAACTGAAAGACTTGCTCGAATTAACCGATGGCAACCTGGCCAGTCACATTAAAGCATTGGAAAAGGAAAAATTCATTTCGGTGAATAAAACCTTTGTGGGCAAAAAGCCCAACACTACCTACGCCGTTACATCAAGCGGTAGTAAAGCTTTTGAGCTGCATTTAAAAGCATTGGAAGATTTAATAAAAAATCAAAATATTACAAACAAATAATTTTTTTTATCATTCTACTTTGTACCTCAAAGTACTTTCAAAACAATTAAACATGGAAAAACAAGAAAACATTTTAGACCGCCTTGGAATCAGATTCCACAGAACATTGTCGTTCAAACTTTTAGTAATCGGGATGCTAATCATTATTCTGCTGATACCCAAAGTAATGATAATGGAGCTAATTGGCGAGCGCCAGAGCAATTCCTTCCAGGTTGTGGACGAAGTGATGAGCAAATGGTCGAACGAACAGCTCATTAGTGGCCCCGTACTCTTTGTTCCTTTTAAAAAGAAAATTTACAACGAGGAAGAAGACACGTACAACGAAGTAACCCGTTACGCCACTTTCCTGCCAAAAGAATTATCGGTGAACGGAACATTGCTACCCAAACAATTGCAGCGCAGCATTTACAATGTTGATGTTTACGAAGCAGAACTTGCGATAACCGGAAATTTTAAAGACATCAATCTGGAGAAACTGAACATTGAATCTTCGGATATAATGTGGGACGATGCCCAGTTGCAATTATCAATTAGCGACCTGAGAGGTATAAACAAAGGACTGGAACTGAACTGGAACGACAAAGCCTATACATTTTCGCCCGGAAAAGCCTCATCGCCAATCGGACACAGCGGTGTTTCCATTCCGTTGAAAGAGATTTATACCAGCGACCTGAACGGAGCATTTAATATTAAACTGCAGTTAAAAGGCAGCCAAAACCTGATGTTTACTCCGCTGGGCGAACAAACCTCAGTTCATTTGGAGTCGACCTGGAACGATCCAGGTTTTACAGGTAACTACCTGCCTGCCGACCGCAATGTGGATGACAATGGTTTTCAGGCCGACTGGAGCGTATTACATTTTAACCGAAACTATCCGCAACAATGGATAAGCACCAACCAAGCCTTAAATCAAAACGACATTGAAAATTCAAAATTTGGTGTAGAAATGGTGAGCCTTGCCGATCATTATCAAAAAAACATACGAAGCGCGAAATACGCTATTCTCATCATTATCATCACTTTTGTGGTTTTCTTTATGTTCGAAGTACTGTCAAAAGAGCGCATTCACCCGTTTCAATACATCATGGTGGGATCGGCAATCAGCATTTTCTATTTGCTGCTCTTGTCCATTTCCGAGCACCTAGGTTTTAACCTCGCGTACCTTGTTGCTGCGTTGGCAGTAATTATACTGGTGTTCTTTTACACGCGCAGTTTTTTGCCAAAACTAAAAAACCAACTGGGAACAAGTTTAGGTTTGGCAGGCTGTTACAGTTTTATTTTTATCCTGCTACAACTCGAATCGTTTGCATTACTAACCGGCAGTATCGGATTATTTGTACTACTGGCTGCATTAATGTATTCAACCCGAAAAGTAAACTGGTATAAAGAATAAGAATGACACATTTCCTCCCGGAATACTCCGGGAGGAAATGTCAAAAAAATTTCCAGCCATGAAACGAGCATGTATAACATTACCCCCTGAAGGACTATTAAAACACGAGCGAGTTCCATACTATACCGTTAGAAACAAACAATTTTAATAGTATGAAAAACGTTTTTATCGCAGAAAGGCTACACAGCTTTAAACGTGCACTTAACGGATTACGGCACTTGTGGAAAAAGGAAATAAACTTTCGAATTCACATTTTTGCAACTATTACTGTCGTGACCGCCTTAAGCTGGTTTGTCGAAATTACCCGAACCAAATGGATGCTGATTATTATTTGTGTTGGAATTGTTCTGGCGGCCGAAGCATTTAATTCGGCTATTGAGCGCATTTGTGATCTTATTTCTCCGGAAAAAAATATACAAACCAAAATCATAAAAGATATTGCTGCAGCCGCAGTTTTAATCGTTTCTGTTATGGCTGCAATCATTGGTGTAATTATCTTCTGTTAAAAGTCATAAAATCTATCCGGTGAGCTTGCTTTTAGCGGTGTCCCATATATCTTTGCAAAAAAATTGCATAATGAGCGACACAAAATATTTTCCTCAGTTAAAAGATATAACCAACGCAAAGCACAACCTGTGTGAAATAGTATTACACACCCCCCTTCAGAAAAACCTGAACTTATCGGAAGAATACAGCGCCAACGTATTTTTGAAACGCGAAGATCTGCAGATCGTTCGTTCCTACAAAATTCGTGGAGCCTATAATAAAATAGCACAACTTTCGGATGACGAGCGCAAAAAAGGAGTGGTTTGCGCCAGTGCCGGAAACCATGCACAGGGTGTTGCCTACTCGTGCCGGCTTTTAGGTATTGAAGGCAAAATTTACATGCCCACTACAACGCCCAAGCAAAAAATAAAACAGGTAAAAATGTTTGGAAAAACGCACGTTGAGGTAGTTATTACCGGCGATACTTACGACGATGCCCACCGTGCAGCTTTGGAGGATTGCCAGAAAACTGGTATGGTATTTATCCATCCGTTCGACGATCCGCAAATTATTGAAGGACAAGCAACTGTTGGGCTGGAGATTTTGCAGGATTCCACCGAAACGATCGACTATTTGTTTATTCCCATCGGAGGTGGCGGTTTGGCGGCCGGTGTTGGAGCCTATATTAAACAAATCAGCCCCAACACTAAAATTATTGGAGTGGAACCTGCGGGTGCACCATCGATGCAAAAGTCGCTGGAAGCCAACAGCGTAATTAAGCTGGAGAACATCGATAAGTTTGTTGACGGAGCTGCAGTTCAGCGCGTTGGCGATATTACTTTCGAAATTTGTAAAAAAGTGGTTGACGAATACCAGTCGGTTCCGGAAGGAAAGATTTGTACTAAAATTCTGGAGCTTTACAACCGTGATGCCATTGTAATTGAGCCGGCCGGAGCACTGTCGATTGCCGCTCTTGATTTTTACCGCGAGGAAATTAAAGGGAAAAATGTAGTTTGTATTGTTAGCGGAAGCAACAACGACATTACCCGCACCGAGGAGATAAAAGAGCGCTCGTTACTTTACGAAGGGCTAAAACATTACTTCATCGTGCGCTTCCCGCAGCGTGCAGGTGCCCTGCGTACATTTGTTGATGTGGTATTGGGCCCCACCGACGACGTGACCCATTTTGAATACTCGAAAAAAACAAATCGGGAAAAAGGCCCGGCAGTTATCGGAATTGAGGTGCAGAAAAAAGAAGATTTTCATGGCCTTGTAAAACGTATGGACGAAAATGGTTTCATCTACGAGTACCTGAATGAAAAGGCCGATCTCTTTCAGTTTTTGATCTGATCGTTACAAATCAATAGAATAAAAAAAGAGCCATTCGTCAGCTGACGGATGGCTCTTTTCGTATTTTTCAGCCTGATTCTTATTCTTCTTCAGGAGCAAGGTATTTATACACGATACCGGCCAAAATTGCACCAACTATAGGTGCTACCCAAAACAGCCATAACTGACCGATCAACTCTCCGTTACCGGTAAAAATTGCCTGACTGGTGCTACGTGCCGGATTTACCGAAGTATTGGTAACCGGAATGCTTATGAGGTGAATTAAAGTTAAACACAAACCAATGGCAACACCTGCCAGATATTTTGGTGCCTTTGAATGGGTAGCACCCAAAATAACGATCAGGAAGAAAAAGGTAAGCACCACTTCACAAACCAGGGCAGCTACCATTCCATAACCTCCGGGCGAATAGGCACCATAGCCGTTGGAAGCAAAAGTTCCGATTTCGGCACCAGACTTACCGGTTGCAATAATGTAAAGCACAGCAGCACCGGCAATACCACCCAACACCTGGGCAACAATGTATGGAATAAGATCCTTGACATCAAAACGGCCACCAATCCATAACCCCACCGAAACAGCAGGATTTAAATGACAACCGGAAATATGCCCAATTGCATAAACCATGGTTAAAACGGTTAAACCAAAGGCCAGGGCCACACCGGCAAACCCAATTCCCAACTCCGGGAAAGCGGCTGCAAGCACAGCACTTCCACAACCTCCGAGAACCAACCACATGGTTCCGAAAAATTCAGCAACTAATTTTTTCATACGTTAATTTTTAATTTGGAAATTCATTTAGATTTAAATGCCTATCAATTAAATACAGGATTTAATGTTATTGCCTAGAAAAGTTAGGGTTATTGAAAGAAAAAAACAAATATTTAAAAGCATGCTCAAGGATGTGCTTCGCTATTAAAAATCTGATCTTATTCAGTTTTTGATTTGATCAATTGCTACAAAACAGCTTAAATCCTGGCATTTTTATATTTCGAGCATGGCTAGTCATCGTATTTGTTTGCTACATCGGCGAAAAAGAATAAATTAGCGACTCCTTAATTAAACCGGCATCAAAATAAAAACCATCACGAAAAACAAAATCGGTTCTGCGTAGAAAGATTTGGTTTTTCAATCCATAAAAGGCAAAAAAGGTATGAAGATTCTGAAAATTAAATTACACTGGCAAATTCTTATCGCACTGGTACTGGCTGTTATTTTTGGTTATTACGTTCCTACCGGAATAAAATACACAGCCTGGATGGGCGATATCTTTTTAACCGCACTGAAGATGGTGATTGTACCTTTGATTTTAAGTTCGATAATTTCAGGGGTTACCAGTATGGGAGGCGGAAAAAACCTTGGCCGCCTTGGAGGAAAAACAATGCTCTACTACCTCTCTACCAGCACCTTGGCAATTCTAACAGGATTATTTCTTGTGAACATCATTCGCCCCGGTGTTGGAATTGAAATGGGTTTAACTCAATCGGTTGAAGGTTTAACAGACAATGTTGGGTCAATCAATGAAATACTCATGCGAATTGTTCCTCCTAATATTTTTAGTGCCATGGCGAATGGAGAAATCCTTCCAATAATCTTTTTCGCTATAATTTTTGGCGTATTTATTACACAAGTTGATGACAAGTACAAGAATTCGCTGACCACCTTTTTTGAAGCAGTTTTTGAAGTAATGATGAAAATGACCATGTTCATTATTAAGTTCACACCTCTGGGAATTTTTGGAATTGTTTCTCGCGAGGTAAGTAGAAATGCTCATCAATTGGCTGATATAGCCGGAGGTATGGCAATCTACATGTTAACCGTTGTTTTAGCATTAGGAATTCATGCTTTTATAACTCTTCCGTTAATTGTTCGTTTTGTTGCGAAAGCAAAACCATACCAGCACCTTAACAACATGGCAACTGCTTTACTAACTGCATTTTCAACCGCTTCATCAAGTGCCACATTGCCTTTAACCATGGAAGCAGTTGAGCACAAAAGTGGTGTTTCTAATAAAATTACCAGTTTTACGCTGCCTCTTGGAGCAACTGTAAATATGGATGGTACAGCTCTTTACGAATGTGTTGCAGCCATGTTTATCGCCCAGGTTTATGGTATTGAATTTACTTTTATTCAACAAATTTTAATCGTTGTTACCGCTTTGTTGGCATCAATAGGAGCCGCCGGTATTCCAATGGCCGGTCTGGTTATGCTTACTGTAATTCTCACTGCCGCCGGATTACCACTTGAAGGTATTGGCTTGATACTTGCCGTTGATCTACCGCTCGACATGATGAGAACTTCAATTAATGTTTGGAGCGACAGTTGCGGAGCTGTTACTGTAGCCCGTTCGGAAAATGAAGAAACAAGTGTAGCCGTTTAAACACCATCTTCACTTATTTTCTTTGAATGCAAACCACTTTTTCATTCAAGACATCTGCGAACGGCACGAATTCATCTGCCAAATGTGCTTTTTAATCTGCATAATTCAGACTCCTTTAAACTTGTAAATCTAGACGAATTTATTGGCTTATTGGCAGAATATCAATGGATTATTCAAATAAATGGTTTACCATTGTAGGGTAAATGCATTTAACACTACAATGAAGATTTTTAAGTACCGGGTTCTAAACCACATACTATTTTGGATATTTATATTTACGTTTTATACGGTTCCATATCTATTGTCATATGGATTTGTAATCGAAGCGTTTATAAATATCATCTATATCCCCATCGACATTGTTGGCGTTTACATTGTTATCGAATACCTTATTCCACGTTTTGTATTTAAAAAGCGGCGTTTTGAAATTTTCATTCTTGGCACTGTAGTAATAATCGCACTCAATATTGCCATCTCGCAGTTTATAAAGCTGAACATCCAACCATTACTGGGGTTTTGGGTGGTACGCCGACCGTTTAGCTCCGAGTTATTTTCGGCTTTGCTAAATAATTTTATGATCATCGGTACGGCCACAGCTTTTAAGTTGTTCAGCTATTCATACAATATTCAATTAACACAATCCGAACTGGAGCGTAAAACCGTTCAGTCGGAACTGGGAATCTTACGATCGCAGGTAAATCCGCATTTCCTTTTTAACGTGCTGAATAATATTGATGCGCTTATTTATGAAGATAAAGAAAAAGCGTCGAATGCCATTGTGCTGCTATCGAAAATTATGCGTTACATGTTGCAGGAATCAACTCACGAGATGGTGAAACTGGACAAGGAACTAAGTTATATTCAAGACTACCTGGAGTTGGCGAAACTGAGCTTTGCCGATCCTGAATTTTTAGAATTTGAACAAAAAGGAGCACCTAATTCGCAATTGGTACCGCCACTTTTATTTATCCCAATAATTGAAAACGCAGTAAAACATTGCAATAAACAATCGGAGTCGCCCGGTGTAAAAATTAACTTTTCCATTGATACCGACTGGATTGAACTATGCACATCGAATTTTGTAAAACGCAACAATTTTAAACTGCCCGACAGTGGCACCGGAACAGGCTTAAAAAATGTTGAAAAGCGCCTAAAACTCCTTTATGGCAGTGATTTTACTTTTGATATTAAAAAGGATATGGATAAATTTGATGTACATATAAAAGTGCCGGTTTAAAAGAAAAATTTGTTTTATGAAAATGAATTGCATAGCTGTAGACGACGAACTTTTGGCCTTAAAAAAGATAGAACGTTTTGCCGAAAAAATTGATTACCTCAATCTTTTGGGCACATTCGATAATGCTTTGTCAACCTTTTCATTTCTGCGCGAAAACAAAGTCGACCTTATTTTCCTCGATATTCAAATGGATGAATTTACCGGCATCCAGTTACTCGAAACATTAAAAGATCCGCCATACGTAATTTTAACCACTGCCTTCGACGAATATGCACTAAAAGCCTATGAGTTAGATGTGGTAGATTACCTTTTAAAACCCATTCCTTTCGAGCGTTTCGTAAAAGCCACCGAAAAGGTTTATGCCCGATTTTTAAAGGACCAGAACAACCAAACTCCGACACCAACGCAGCATCTGGTTGAAAATAATGATCACCCGGAATATACCTTTATAAAATCGGGGAATAAAACGGTTAAAGTTTATTTCGACAAGATTTTATACATTGAAGGACAGCGCGATTACCTGCAAATCCATACCGAAGACAGCCGGATTATGACCCTTCTGAATTTCAAAAAAATGCAGGAATTGCTGGATGAACAGAAATTTATTCGTGTGCATAAATCATACATCATTTCAATCAATAAAATCGACTACATTGAAAACAATACCATTAAAATAAAAGACAAACTTATTCCGGTTAGCAGCACCTATAAAATTGCTTTCCAAAACCTGCTTCAGAAAAAGAATTTTTTATAGCCAACAGCTCCGGGCACCTGTCTTTTTAACAAAATTTCACGCTCACACTTTTTCAATTTTTATATTTTTGCAGCTGTTTTTTAGAGTTAAAACCAGTTTAAAAACCCAGTAAAAATGAAGCGATTAATCCAAGTTTTTATCTTGTTTTTTGTTGTGATAGCACTAACAAACTGTAAAAAAGCAAACAACAACATTCTGTACCACAAAGCTTACATCGACGAGATTAAAGAAGTTAGAAAAGAACTCTCAACTTATTTGCGAACGAACTTTATTCCGGGGGCACAAATCGCTATTGCCAAAAACGGGAAACTTATTTATTCAGAGGGAATTGGTCTTGCCTCGACTGACCTTGAAGTGAAAGTTACCCGTGATACAAAATTCCGAATTGGTGACTTATCCGAAATTTACACCACACTTATTTATTTAAAAATGGTGGAAGACGGCACACTTAATCCCGATTCTACCATACAGCATTATCTCCCTGATTTTCCGGAAAAACGACTTCCGGTTACCATCAAAAATCTGAAAGATCACACCTCGGGATTCAGGGAAATGAGCAACAGCGAGGATAACTGGCAGGCAACAAATATCTCGCTTCAGAAAGGTTTGGAAACTTTTCAGGATGATGAGTTGATGGCACCTCCGGGAGATTTTCACCTGGAAAGCCGCTTAAATTTTAACCTGCTTGGCGCCATTATGGAAAAAGCATCGGGAAAGCGGTTTGATGAGCTGCTGCAAGAATATGTAACCGACACTCTGCATTTCGAAAGTACTTGCCCTGATAATCCGTTTTCAACAATAGAAGGACGCACTAATTTTTACGATCACAACATTATTGCGCAGGTGGTAAACGCCATGACTACCGATTTACGTTGGCGGGCTCCATCAGAAGGGCTTTTATCAAGTGCCGAAGATTTGGTAAAACTCACCGATATCTACTTTAATTCCGATTACCTGAACGACAGCACACGGGCTCATCTTTTTGATCCTGTTGAGCTGAATAACAATCAGGTAGCGCAATTTGCCAACGGTTGGCTAATTTTACGCGACCGCGAAGGAAATGTATTTTACGGTCGTGAAGGTTCTGTACACGGAGGTAGTTCGTCTGTGCTTATTTACCCGAAAGAAGAGCTGATTGTAGCAATTACAACCAACCTTACCCAGGAACGAAGCAATTCTACCATTTTTAAACTGGCCGACATTTTCCTGCCAAAACCGGAGGAAAGCGAGGAATAGAATTTTCTTTTCGGAACTTCAATACACGGGTTTTTATAAAAAGTTTTACTTTAGATA
This sequence comes from Draconibacterium mangrovi, assembly GCF_010586825.1. Taxonomy (GTDB): domain Bacteria; phylum Bacteroidota; class Bacteroidia; order Bacteroidales; family Prolixibacteraceae; genus Draconibacterium; species Draconibacterium mangrovi. Next base: position 51,873 of record NZ_JAAAGB010000019.1, read on the forward strand.
TTCAAAACAAGACTTTTTATGGAAACCCTTATTTTTTTGGGAATACTTATTGGACTGGCTGCCGGAATTTTCGGAACGATTTATTATTACAAAAACCGCAACGAAAAACAACTGCACGACCAGTCGGTTATTTTGCTTGACAAAATAAAACAGGTTTGCAAATTAATTACCGTTGAAGGAGAATTCTCGGAACTGTACACCCACCGCGACGAAAAACAGCTGTTCTTCAAACTTTTTCAAACCGAAAAACGAGCTTTACTAATTGTGAAAGCTAAAGTGATGATCGGTTTCGATCTCACCAAAATAAACATCGATATAAATCCGCATAAAAAACTGGTGGAGTTATCGCGCTTTCCCGAGCCCGAAATTCTTAGCATCGACAGCGACCTGGAATATTACGACATACAAAAGGGTATCATCAACAAAATAAATGAATCAGATTTGACCAACATGAATAAACGCTCGAAAGAATTTATTCGTGAAAAAGTGGAGGAAAGCCACCTTGTACAAATTGCGAAAGACCAGGCCACCGATACCATAGCTCTTGTGCAGCAATTAATTGAATCCGTAGGCTGGCAATTTGAAGCCGAACACCGTAAAATAAGCGCTGCAAAAGTGAAACACCTGTTGAATGATTAATTGAAATACTGCGCAAAATATTCAGGCATTTCGTCCAGTTCCCTAATCTCAATCTCTTTATAAAAAACCTCTGCCGCCTCGCTTTGCAATTGTATTTTTCCTTTATCCAATGGCAATGTTTTACCATCTTTAATGTAACGCGAGTTACGTAAAACCATTACCACCTCGCCGTTTACCATATGAATGCTGTTTCCATCGTAACAAATCAGTTCCAGCAAGTTCCACTCGCCAGGCGCTTTTTCATAATTTCCGCTACGCAGGCAAAATCCCTGAATGGCCTCGTCCTGCCCCATCGGCAAAAAAGGCTGACTGGCATCGGCAACCGGATTCATGATATATTCGGGAAGGTAAGCGCGTATGTCGATGGCCGAAGTCATTTGACTCCAGTAATCGCCCAGGTGGCCTTCCATAACCTGGAATTCCTGCGAAAGCATCCACGTGCGCCAGTACTCTGCGCCAAGTGGACCAATGGAGTGATACAAAATTCCGGAGTCTTTCAGCAGGTTTTTACGCGGATCAAACTTTTTATCGCCCCATTTCATTTTAAGCCGCAAATGGTAATTGTGATATTCTTCTTTTGTGATCAGACAGCCATAAATTTCGCCGCTTATTTTTAACACATCTTCTCCGTCTTGTTCGGTTACAGTAAAAACATTATACCCTTCTTTATTTAAGCCTATAGGTTCTATTAAGTTGCCATCGGCATCCTTTGGCTGTTGCCCGTTGTAGCCCAACTGGTGTTTATAACTTAAATACCTGTCCCACTTCGATAGATCTTTATCCATCAACGATTCCCATTCGTTTGATGTATTGCACGACAGGAGTAGAACAGTGAATAGAAGAACCAGGATTGAATTTTTCATCTTTTATATTGGCTATTTAGTATAAGTATTGTCGATTATTGATTTGAATTCGTTGGCATATTCGAAATTACTCGGCATTATCTGCGTAGCTGTGATAATGATGAGCTGGTCGGTTGGGTTGACCCAAAAATTTGTGGAAGCTGCGCCTGCCCAACTGTATTCTCCCGTTTCAAAATCAACAGCTCCTGCCAGTCCGTATCCCATCCGGCCATTTTCGTAGGTTGCCGATTCCGGCAGCTGGTTACTCATAATCAATTCTACCGTTTGCGGTTCCAATATTCTTGCGCCATCCAGTTCGCCTTTGTTCAACAACATTTTACAAAAACGGGCATAATCATCAATGGTTGAAACCAGTCCTCCTCCACCCGAAAAAAGTGTTACGGGCTGTTTAAATACATCTGCAAATAGATCTTGAGCGGGTGCCAGCATTTTATCCTCACCCTGATTATAAAGCCTACAGAAACGATCGTGCTTTTCTTCCGGCACATAAAAACCGGTATCATCCATTTTTAATGGTCCAAAAACGTTCTCCTTAAGGTATTCATCATAAGGTTTTCCTGAAATCACTTCTACGAGGTAACCGGCCACATCAATCGAAAGCCCGTACATCCATTGAGTCCCGGGTTGAAAATTAAGTGGCATATCGACCAACGCAAGCATTTTGTCTTCCAGCTTTCCATCCCATCCACTTACATCATTTACCCGATAAAGCGAGTCAACATATGATGGATTCCAACCATAAGATATTCCGGAAGTGTGGGTTAATAAATGCCGAATCGTCATTTCGTTTTCCTGAAGTTCCAAACTAAAACCATTTTCATTGGGTATGTACACTTTACAATCGGCATATTTTGGAATGTAATCCGAAACTTTATCATCCAGGTCAAATTTTCCTTCATCGTATAAAGTCATTAAAGCCACTGCTGTAACGGGTTTGCTCATCGAAAAAATCCGATAAATCGTATTCGTTTCAATAGGTTTCTCATTTTCCCTGTCGGCATAACCTTTATTCATTCTAAAAACCTCTTCGCCATCTTTAATAATCAGTGCTGAAAAACCGGCTAACTCACCTTTATCAATATACTGCTGAATAAGGTTTTCTGCTGCCGTTAACGAATCGGTGGCAACTGCACCGCTGTTTGTTTTCTGTTCTTTTGGCGTTGAATTACATCCTGCAACAATCAAAACAAGCAAGAATAAAAACGGGAAATAAGCTTTGAAAGATTTCATACGATTTATTTTATGTTAGTTTATTTTTAGTCTGATAATGTGAATTAAACTGAATATTTTCAAATTTATAAAAAAGCCAATCCAGATCGCTTTCACCTTCTAAATTTATGATAATAACATCATATATCAAACTTTTTAAGTCAGTTGCCCGCATTGCAAGTCGCTCGGTTTTAACCCTGACTTAACAAGAATCAACTAATCACTAAAAAGGTGTTGCCGAACATAAAAAAGGCAGTACTTTTGCGGCGTCAAAAAAATAAGGCAACATGGGGTACACAAGTAACACACTGATTATTAGAAGAGATTTACTGAAACAAATCGTCAGGCTTTTTGCCGATGGCAAGCTGGTGGAGGAGATCGACCGAATTCCCATCCAAATGGCACCAAAACGCCGCGAAGCACAACACCGTTGCTGTATTCATAAAGAACGGGCGGTCATAAAATACAAGTTGTTTCCTTTGCTGGGTTACACTGTTGACGATGAAAAAGATGAATTGACTCCCCTTAGTACCTATGCCGAAAATGCCCAAAACCGCACGCAGGTAAAAAAAGAAATAATGACCGTGGTTGACGAAGCCTGCACGAGTTGTGTTAAAGCACAGTATGTGGTAAGTAACCTTTGCCGGGGCTGTGTGGCGCGTCCGTGTATGATGAACTGCCCGAAAGACGCCGTTAGCATGGTAAATGGTCAGGCACAAATTAACACCGACAAATGTATTAACTGCGGTATTTGCCAAAAGCAGTGTCAGTACCACGCCATTATCCACGTACCTATCCCCTGCGAGGCAGCGTGTCCGGTAGGAGCCATTTCGAAAGACGAATACGGTGTTGAACGTATCGACGACGATAAATGTATCTACTGCGGAAAGTGTATGGTAGCTTGTCCGTTTGGCAGTATTTTCGAAGTGAGTCAGCTTATCGATATTCTGATGTGTATCCGAAAAGAAGAGCACACCACCGCTATTTTTGCTCCGGCCATTCACGGACAGTTTAACCTGTCGACCGGGCAAATTGAAAACCTGTTAAAAGAAATTGGTTTTAACGAAGTGGTAGAAGTTGCCGATGGAGCGAGAAAGACTGTTGAACACGAATCGGCAGAATTTCTTGAACGCCTTGACGAAGGAGCACCGTTTATGACCACCAGCTGTTGCCCAAGTTATGTGGAAACCGTTGAGAAGCACGTAAAAGGATTAAAACCTTTTGTATCGGACACACCATCGCCGATGATGTATGCGGCCGATATTGCCCGCGAGAAAAATCCGGGCACAAAAGTGGTTTTTATCGGACCATGTATCGGGAAACGAAAAGAAGCCCGCCGCAACGATAAAGTTGATCATGTAATGTCGTTTGAGGAGCTGAATGCACTGATTGTTGGTCTGGATATCGATTTGGGAGGAATTCCCGATAACGAAGCCCGACATAATAAAAAGACCGTTGACCGTGGTTTTGCACTTTCGGGAGGTGTAACTGCCGCTGTTAAAGCCGAGCGTCCCGAGGCAAACATTAAAGAACTGGTGATTAACGGTGTTGACAAAAAAGCCGTTGGAATGATGAAAGCTTACGCCCGTGGAAAAGCGCCTGCAAACTTTATCGAATTTATGGTTTGCGAAGGTGGCTGTATTAACGGGCCTGCATCGCTGGGCGAAATGGCCGGTAACCGTAAATTGTTTAATGCCAACTTAAAAGACTAGATACCGCAAAAAGGGAAAACATGGATCAACATTTTCAGGATATCATTTTACAATCAACCGGAGCAGAAAACCTTTACGAAATTGAAGTAATTCAGAGTTTGTGGAGCGGATACGGCGAAATCGTACGTTTTGGGCTGGAAGGTTGCGAGCTTGAAAGTGTGGTGGTAAAACATGTTAACCTGCCCGAAGGAGGTTCGCATCCGCGTGGTTGGAATACCGACCTCTCGCATCAGCGGAAACTAAAATCGTACAAAGTGGAAACAAAGTGGTACAGATCGTTTAACGAAAAGTGCGACGATGATTGTAAAACACCACAATGTTATGCGCTGGAAACAAAGAGCAGCGAAGTGTTAATGGTTTTTGAAGACCTCGACAGCACCGGATTTGCAAAACGTTTAAGCTCTTCAGTTAACTGGGACAATATAAATGCGTGTATCCATTGGCTGGCCAATTTTCATGCAACTTTTATGGGAGTAAAACCCGAAGGTTTATGGGAAACCGGAACTTACTGGCACCTTGAAACCCGCCCCGAAGAGCTGGAAGCAATGGATGATCTGCCCTTAAAAAATGCCGCGAGCGCTATTGATAAAAAGCTTAGCGAAAGTCCTTTTCAAACGCTTGTGCACGGCGACGCCAAACTGGCCAACTTCTGTTTTTCGAATGATGGGAAGAAGGTGGCTGCTGTAGATTTTCAATACGTTGGCGGTGGATGCGGCATGAAAGACCTGGCTTATTTTATTGGCAGCTGCATGAGCGAAAACGACTGCGAAAAATATGAAGGTAAGTTACTTGACATGTATTTTACCCATTTGCTTGAAGCTCTTCAAAAGAAAAATACCACTATTGACGGCGATGCGCTTGAAGCCGACTGGCGTAATTTATATCCCATTGCCTGGGCCGATTTTCATCGCTTTTTAAAAGGCTGGCATCCGGGGCACTGGAAAATCAATTCGTACAGCGAACGTGTTTCGCGCGAAGTCATTGAGAAACTAGCGGAGTAAACCCAACTTTGTGTACCTTTAGCCCTTCATTTTTTAATTTATTGATCAATCCTGCATATGCGTTTAACAACTACCGATTTACTTGCACTTTCTCAACTGGCCGTTGAAGCGGCTGAAAAAGCAGGCGCTTTAATTCGCGAATATTCCACAAAAGAAGTGGCCGTAAACAATAAGGAAGCGGCCGACAGCCTGGCCTCGCAGGTGGTTACCGAGGTGGATGTAAAAGCACAAAACACCATTCTGGAAGTACTTTCACCCTCCATTTCTAAATACGACCTGGCTTTGCTTACCGAAGAGAGCGTTGATGATAAAAGCCGTTTCGAAAAAGACTATTTCTGGTGTATCGACCCCATGGACGGAACACTGGCATTTACCGAAAAAACACCCGGTTATGCCGTTTCCATTGGCCTGGTTTCGAAATCGGGAGAGCCGGTTATTGGCGTTGTTTTCGATCCGCTTACACAGAATCTTTATTACGCCGTAAAAGGCCAGGGAGCTTTTAAAAACCACAAAAGCTGGCAACCTGATTTACAGCTGGAGGGCAAAAGAACATTTACCCTCCACATGGACCGTACTTTCCTGAAATACGAGCATTTCGATGAATTTATCAACGGACTGGAGGATAAGTTGCAGGAACTAAATATCAACCAATTGCAACTACAAAAACAGGCCGGTGCTGTTTTAAACGCCATCTGGACACTCGATAAGGCACCGGGCTGCTATTTTAAATTGCCGAAACCAACACCCGGCGGAGGAAGCCTTTGGGATTTTGCAGCAACAGCATGTATTTTTAACGAGATTGCTGCTCCGGCAACAAGTTTCGATGGCACACCCCTCGACCTAAACCGAAAGGATTCTACCTTTATGAATCACCGTGGAGCGCTGTATACCAGCAACGCCGAAATTGCGGATGCGATTCGGGCTTTGCTGAAAACAAATTTGTAACGGTTCTGAACGGAACGCATAGAATCGCGCAGCAACAAAGCATGTGCGATATTGTTATTAATCGGTTTGGTTACGATCTGCATCCTAGTTATCGGGATTTGATCGTACAGAATTGCAAATGCGTTCAAACGATTTATTGTTTCGGTTAATGTGATCGTGATACCGCGATTGCCAGGCGAATTCCGGGTTTATTTTTCGGGCATGTGTTGTTACCCCAATTTTGAAACCACGTATTATTGATGCCAAATTTTTACGTTGCGGACCAAATTGGTTGGCCGGCGACGGCGGCATTGGTGGCGTTTGTGGTAGATTTAGATAGAACCGGATATTAACGGTTGGTACATGTTGTCGGGGCGGATTTCGGAGAGCGTTCCTGTCCGCCAGCTGGCGGACACGGAACTGCGAAACGGGAATACGCAGTTGGCGTACCACCGAACCCCGACCTGCAATATGTACTGTGTTATGCTTTGTGCTTTTCTATATTTTGTACAATATCATTCAATTTGGCTGATAATTCTTTATATCTTTTAATCATTGTTGTAGCAATTTCATTTATATATTGTTTTTCCATCTGGATTGCCTTTATATTATTCATAGCTCCGCTGGATGAAATGAAAAGAGGTTTAGTCCTAGTGTCTAATCTGATAGAATTCAATATATTTAGAACAGGAATAAAGAAATCCCTTTTTAAAATTGACGGGATAAATTTTCCATCATCTAAGTAAGGAACAATTTGTGCATTATATAAATCAGCAATAGGTTTATATCTAGCATCTTCATTAGGTGCAGATTCAGTTTCTCTCTCAATTTCAATTCCGTATTCTGCAAAAGCTACTCCAAAAGATTGAAGATTCATGCTTAAGGCTTCTGTGTACTTTGAACTCTGTTCTATAAATTTCTCAAATTTTTCTTTTAAAGAACTATGCAGGAATACCAAAATACTAATATATCCATGAGTTCTGTTTGAGATTTTTACAATGTCACTGAAATCAGCTTTTTTGTTCTTCATCTCAATGTATTTTATTAACTCATTTTTATCGAGGGATTTGAAGATTTCTCCATTTAAGGATGAGTAAGAATTTATTGCTGGTATTGTGAATTCTTCTTCCTTGTGGTTTTCAATAAATTTCTCTAATGACTCTATTTGCTTTTTTAGCGGTTCCTCTAAACTACGTAATTCTGCTATCCATCTTTCTCCAGATTTCTTTATTCTCTTTTTATCAGAAATTTTATCCAACCACTGTTTAGTCCAAATACCAAGAAATAGAGTTAAAATTGGTAAGAGATATCTTAGAAAATCAAATTTGCTTTTTTCTTTAACCATTACAACTTTGGTCAAACCATTTGTATTTAATGGAACTGGCAGAGTTTCACTACTAGTAAGCTCTAATTCTGTAGTATCAACATCTACTTCCGCCTTTTTTTGTTTTTTATAAGTGTTATCGACTTTAGTTTCTAATATAGTTACCTGCTTTTTAAGATTTGATGAATCATCTTTTGAATCAATGGGTTCTTTATCGGTAATTATAGATGTTCCTTGTTGCTTTAAACTTTCTAAATTTCGAACTTTCTGTGAAACTTTAACATCAACTATTTTGCTTTTAGTCGAATCTTGTTGCCCTATTGAGGGGATTGAGATAATCAGAAATATTATAATTAGTAGTCTATTCATCTTTTTCAGCATTAAGCATAACGGTTGGTACATGTTGTCGGGGCGGATTTCGGAGAGCGTTCCTGTCCGAAGGACACGGAACTGCGATGCGAGAATCCGCAGTTGGCGTACCACCGAACCCCGCCCTGCAATATGTACTGTGTTAACGCCTGGCTTTTATTTTTTTTCATTGTCCATTCATGTTTGGGAAATTTGGAACTACAACATCTTTTACTTTTGAATTTAGATAAAACCTAAGTGAATCATTTCCTTGTACTAACCAAACCATTTCCTCAGTATTAATTTTCTCAATATGTACTTTCGTTGAATCAAACTCATTATGGATTAGCAAATAGAGATTTTTTAGTTGCCATTCTCCTTTTATAAGATTTTCGTTACTCTCAACTTTTGTTTTATATTGATATGTATTGTCTGAAGCAAAATTCCATATTTTCTCGTTGTCTTTTTCTGTTGGATTAATTGTCCCAGTCTTAAGGTCAATGACTTTTTCAATTTTCCAATCATAATTTGTAAGCATTTTCTCAACCTTATTTTGACATGAATAAAAAATGCCAATTATAAATATTATGAGTATTACCTTTTTCATTTGCTTTCGGTTAGTTTCTTATTGTTTTTTTCAAGCTTGGCGTTAACGGTTGGTACATGTTGTCGGGGCGGATTGCGGAGCGCGTTCCTGTCCGAAGGACACGGAACTGCGATGCGAGAATCCGCAGTTTGCGTACCACCGAACCCCGCCCTGCAATATGTACTGTGTTACCAACCGTTTTTTTCTATTTGTTTTATTTTGTCAATATTATGCTTTTCAATATTAGTCAGTTCGTTACTAATCTCTTCTGATGATTTATTTGTCGGTTTATACCAATCTTTTGATTCAAAGTACTTTTTTAAGTCGGGAGAATTAAAATCATAACCATTGTAAGCAAAGATTTCGTTTCGAATGATTCTCAGTTTTTCCTTATCAAAGTTCTGGAAAAACTCATCTGGTAGTTCAATTAATGAAAGTATCCCAAACTCTCTATCTTTTAACGACTGCTCAAACTTTTCACTAATCATAAAGGTCTGGTTGGTGATATTCTCTTTCACAAGTGACGCTGAATAAACATCAATAAAGTTCTCAACTTTTGGATAAACAAGATTTTTTTCTTGAGTGAGTTTTTTATCCACTGTAAAATTCTCAGAGAATGAACGGTATTCTGTTGGATAAAAACTGTAGAAATGGTAATAACTATCTTCATTTCCGTATGATTCACTAAATGAATAGTCTCCTACCAAGTAGCGTTTATTATCAATGATTGGAGTTTCCTTAACTTCAAATTCTCTATTAAAACGTTCAATTAATGAGTTGCCAGTCCATTCAAGTATTGTTGTCTTTACCCTGCAACAGCCATACTGGAATCCCGAAAGAATCAAATAATATTTTCCTTTGTCTTTGATAATACCTACTCGGTTATCAATTATCTCATCTGTGAATTTGTTTAATTCTGGTTTTTCAACCCATACTTCCTCATTTTCAAAGGAAAGAGTGTCAGTTCCACTTATGACAAGGAAATTTGTAAATTCTGTTTTTTCAAATTCTCCATTAATCTTGTCGTAGAACAATAGTTTTTCAATGCTACCATCATTCCCCAAATCAAACTCGGTTTTGTGTGTCAAGACTTGCGCAAATCCGAATTTTGATGTGAGGAAAACAATAAGTAGTATTTTCAAGTATTTAAGTTTCATCTGAGCTTTTTCAAAATGGTTGGTAACGGTCACTTGCAAGTTGTCGTTGCGGATTTCGAAGAGCGTCAGCGTCCGCAGGACGAAGACGGTCAAGAAAGGAGCAGAGACAACGCACCGCACTG
>NZ_JAAAGB010000001.1 GCF_010586825.1 Draconibacterium mangrovi
TTCAACCCGTGCGCGGTTCCAGCTGTTTATGCCGTTAAATCGTTTCTGCTGGAGATTTGGATCATAAAACTTTCCGTTGGCCGGAATCAGATCGTAAAGCGACGCCAGTGTGCGGTTGCCCAGCACTCCTTTTTTTGCATCGGGGTGTTTTTTGTCGTCAAGGATCTGGAATTCGCACCCAATTGCCGAACCTTCTCCTTTGTTCAGATTGCCTTGTACAAAATATTTTATTCCGCTGTTGGCTCCTTCAGTCAGGTTAAAATCAACTTCCAGAACAAAGTTTTTATACATTTTTTCGGTAACGATATCACCGCCATTTCCTGATTCTGCTCCATCGGCTTTTTCAACCACCAAAGTGCCGTCTTCAATGTGCCAGCCTCGTTGCGGGAAGTTATCCAGTTTTACTCCGCGCCAGCCTTTTGTGGTTTTCCCATCCCAAAGCAATTTCCAGCCATTGCTCTTTTCTTTTTCGGTAAGCGTATTGGTTAAATAACTCACTTCCCGAACTCCTTCCGGCATTGGCATACGGACGCTTTCCAGGTTTTCGGTTTTAATTCGGATATTTTTCCAGCGAATGGTTTTGCCTTCCTTTTCTGTACTGTTTCCGATTGAGTGCACCTGAAGTGCGATAAAACCTTCGGCAGTTAAATCGTCAACCAGGTTGGCAACCGGCTGTCCGTTTATCCAGGTGCGGATGGTATTGCCAATGGCTTCCACACGGTATTTATTCCATTCGCCGTTTTTGTAGGCTTTTTTTGCCGGCTGGTTGTATTCCAGCGGGTAAAGCCAGCCGCGGCGTGCCTCATCGTAAATTCCTCCCGACCAGCGTCTTTCTGAATCGTCGCACTCTACCTGGTAGCCGTGAACGCGGCCATCTCTGTAATCTTTCAGACTGTTGCTTCGGATTTGCACTCCTGAATTCAATCCGGCTTCCATTTTCATTTCGTATTCCAAAATAAAATCGCCGTAGTTTTTTTCAGTAGCTAAAAATGTGTTTGGAGTACCTGCTTTACTGGTGCCGATTATCTCGCCATCTTCAATTTTATACTCGGCTGTTCCGTTTAATACTTTCCAGCCTTTTAATGTTTTGCCATCGAATAGTTGTTTCCATTCGTTGGATGATTTGTTAGTATAAGCATTTCCTAACAAGGAAAGCACCACTAGCAAACCAGATAATACGAATACTCTCATTGGTTCTTTTTTTACAATATTCATTATACTTTTTTAATTCATTAAGGTTCGTATTCTAATACATTGTCCTATTGTCCGGAGTTATTTACTACTTCTCAGGTGCCGGAAATTCGCGCATTGGACTGTATCGAATATACGAATCAAAAACTTCCTTATCCGGCCCTACAACACGCGGATCGCCTGATTTCTTCAATTCACTCATCAGCGCATCTTTCATTTCCTGTTCTATGGCCGAATATTCCGGATTCCCTGCCAGATTGCTCAGACAATACGGGTCGTTTTTTATGTCGAAAAATTCAACTTCAGGCCTTTTTGCAACCGCCAGATTAAAATAAGGTTGAATTTCGGACTCATCGTAATGTTCCACAGTGTACGATTTTGTGGGACACGCATCAATGTCGGTAAATGCCCAGTCGGAATGGTGCTGTCCATCTTCATCAATTCCATACATCGGCAATAATTCATCCTCTGTTCCGGGTTTTATTCGCTGAGGAGCACCGGCAGGCCAACGTTCGGGTTTAATGTTCCAGATGTACAGAAAATCTTTGCTGCGAATCATTCGCTGCGGGTACCCCCGGTTTTCATAACGTGAAGACGAGTGTCTTTCACGCCCTGAAAATACATACTTTTTGGAAGGATCGACAATTCCCTGTTTCTTCGATTCAAGAATATTAATCATACTTTCTCCCGACATGGAAAGCATGCCTTCGGAACCGGTTTTTGTAATAGAAAGAATGGTTGGAGCAAGGTCGGCAAAACTTACAGGAACGTCGACTACACGCCCTCCGGGAAAGTCTTTTGGAAACCGAATGGCCATAGGAACATGTATACCATAATCGTACCCATTGGCTTTTGCCCGTGGGAACGGCATTCCATTGTCGGCCGTAACAATTACTATGGTATTTTCCAGTTCGCCAATTTCATCAAGATACTGGAGCATTCGTTGCAAATGCAAATCAAACCATTCTATTTCAACTGCATAATCAAGCATATCTCCCCGTATAATGCCGTTATCCGGGAAAAACTCAGGTACCTTTTTTATGTCATGCTGATTTTTGTTGTTTCGTTTCCATGAATCCTCTTCGTAACCACGGTGTGGCTCTTTAGCGCCATACCAGAAGAAAAATGGTTTATCGCCCTTAACATTTTCAAGAAAAAATTTGAAATTTTCGAAGTAGTTGATGTCGCTAATTCCGTTGGCGGTTCGTTCATCGCCAGGCGTTCCTTTTTTGTATACAATATGGCTATGTTCGATACCCGCCGCATTGGTCGATCGCCAAAGTGAGTCATTTGATGAACGGGCATACTGGAATGGATCGACACCTTTCCCGGTTCTGCCGGTGGCATAACCGTTAGCTTCGAGCAAATCAACGAATGGAATGTGTTTTTTCATCCATGAAGAAGCGTGTTGCCCCGATTGCTCATTTTGCCAGTGGTGGCGGCCTGTAACAATCGAACTGCGGCTTGGCGCACATCCCGGAGATCCGGCAATACAATTGCTAAAATAAACACCTTCACGAGCCACCCGGTCGAAGCCCGGAGTATTTACAAACTTGCAACCTGCAAAGCTTGTGTGTGCAAATGATTGGTCGTCGCTGATCGCAAAAAAGATATTTGGCCTGTTATCTTTTCTGTTTGCCGATGATACAAACGAAAATAACAGAATTAATATGAATAAACCAGACTTTATTTCCTTCATGAAACTTACATTTTGACTATTGAATTATTGTCATTTCAGTACATTTTTTTTTGTTCTTCCCCACTTCAAATAGTGATATGAAACTACACTAACAGCAGGATCAGAATATTCACTTTTTTCGTTCATTAGCTCGTGATAATTTTTGAAGCGAAGCTGCCTATTTCTCTAAAAGAGCATTTACACACCATATATATGGAGCCTGTCCATGAAAATCTCCGACAGGGCGTGGACGATCATAATAATATTGTTTATCGTTCTTTTTACCTGTTCCAATACAAACTTCGGTTACGTTACCCTGTTCATCAATATACGGTACCATGGCTAACCAGGCCTGACGTGCCGCCGGACCATACTCTTCAGCATCAAGCCAACCATGTTTAACGCCCATGATAAATGCGTAGGTAAACATTGCTGTTCCTGATGTTTCGGGCCAAAAATCCGGTTCATCAATGAGTTGATTCCACATACCACCTGGGCTTTGATACGCTTTAAGACTTTTCATCATAGCTAAGTAACCTTCCATAATACGTGGACGATCCTTGTGATTCTCAGGCAAATCATAAAGTAAATCGGCCATTCCTACTGCCATCCACCCATTTCCTCTCGCCCAGTAATAAGGCACATCAGGAGCGTGATAGAAAAGTCCGTTGGGACGTTGTATTTCATCCAGATAAAGCACCATTTCATTTGCCGCCCGATCAATATATTTCGGATCACCGGTTACTTTATATGCCTGATTCTGTACAACTGTGATCATATACATATCGTCGATCCAAAGGCGGGTTTGCCATGAATATCCTTGTTCATGCCATTTGCGTTCTTCTTCGTTTGCATTGGGTGGAAGCATCCACTGCGAATCAGCATAAGGCAATCCAAGTTCGAGGTAACGTTCATCTTTGGTCATGGTATATAATCTCAAAGGCAGGCTGCCAAACATATTCTGATCGACATGAATCGGCGGAGGAAGAAGGTCTTTTTCGATATGAAACAATAATTCAAAACGTGTTCTCAGCTCCTTTAATAATTTTTGATCGTTGGTAAGTTCGGCAAATTTAAGCGCCCCGTACCAGGTGCAAACTTCAGCATAATGAATACCTCGGTCGCCATAAAGCTGGTGTTTACTCTCCAGAAATCGTTTGCTTAGCTTATCGCCAACAGTTTTGGGATTTGCCATTACAGGAAAATCATCAAAATAATTTTGAGCTACGCAAATATTAGTCAACAACAGTGCAACTGCCAGTAATAAATAAGTTGATAGTTTCATTTTTTGATAGATTTATTCAAAGTTTAGATTGGTTTCAAAGTAAAGGTTGAAAATAACAGTTATGATGTACTTTTCATAGTACAATTGTTCTTTTTTAAAGACAAATATACTTTAGACCTTTGACAGGCAGCTCACCATACATATTGACATTCTTTTCGAATGTACTGTCTTCTATTCTTCCAAAAGCGCATTCAAACACCAAAGGTACGGAGCCTGCCCGTGATAATCTCCTTTTCTTCGTGGACGGTCGTAATAGTATTGCTTATCATTTTTTTTGTTGGTGCCAACACAAACTTCCGCTACTGCCCCATTTTCATCAACGCACGGAACCGGAGCCATCCAGGCTTTGCGGGCTACGGGTGCATACTCTTCAGCATCGAGCCAGCCATGTCTAACACCTATAATAAAAGCATAGGCAAACATAGCTGGCCCCTGATTTCCTTTGTCAAAAATCGGATGAACCATCAAATCAGTAAAAGTTCCTTTTGGATTATCGATAACGGCTACACCAAATCTGAAACTATACGGTTCTCTGGTTGGATATTAGCGCCAACCAGTACAAAACAGCGGACAAACTTACGATCGTCTTCCTACACCTCCGGAGCCCGGAAATTGACAATATTCCACGTATCGATAGTATTGTCCTGATAAATATGGCCATCCTCCTTGAAGTTTTGCAAGTAGGAAGATGAATACATTTTAAAGTCGTCTTTTACGCGACCGGTTCCGATCATGTAATAAATTCCATCCCACGCTTTCAAAATATATCGATTTCCAGACTTTGCAGCAGAGGATTATCAATTTTCTAATCTGAAGGTCAGGCTGGTACGCCTTAAAAAAAAGCAACAATTGCGATGAGGAAAATATAAAATCACCTGCTAATTATCTCTCGTTAAAAATTTAGTAAAACTATTCTACGCCGGTTAAACTTTTAATTGCATCAACCTCTTCATGGCTGTAAGGTGTTCCATCTGGGTGGAAAATCTCGTGAAACCAAAGTGCGGGCTCCGATCCATCCGGAATAGGTTCGTCCCATGCATATTTAGTGTTCGATTTTCCTGCTACCAATCCCCAGTTAATTGCTCCTATATTTTCTTTGTGAAGAATCGGCATTATATTCTGGAAATAACTGTTGTTGCGGCGCGCCATATACTCGGTACAAACCATTGGCAGATCTCTTGTTTTCAATGTATCGATTGCAGCCTGATGTTGTTCAGGACCTTCATAATTGTGATAAGTGATAATATCGGAATTTTCCAGCTGAAATTTATTCAGATCTGTTAAAGAAGCATTCCAAACACCTACCGAAACCGGTTGTGACGGGCGGATTTCCCAGGCCCAGTTAAATACATTTTGTAATAAAGGCATGGAACGGTTACCGTAACCAGAGTTACCAGGCTCGTTATATAGATCCCAAATTGCAATCCTGTTATCGTTGTTGAAAGTTGTTAAAACATCTTTTACGTAGGCTTCTAAAGTTGTTACCAATTCAGGATCTTCAAAAATTAAATCACCTGGATCGCGTACCCATCCTGAGTTATGAACGCCCGGTTTAGGATCGGGTTGTTTACCGGCCTGGTAAGTTGCATTCCAGCAATCATCGAAAAACACAAAAATGGTTTTTATTCCGTGGCTGTCTGCAATTTCAAGATACTGACTCATTCGTTTCTTGAAACCTTCCTTATCTACTTCCCAGGCAACGTGGTGCAGATACACCCGCATACAATTCATACCAATCTCTTCGGCCCAGCCCAACTCACGATCGATGGTTTCCGGATCGAAACTTTCTGCCTGCCAGGTTTCCAACTGATTAATTGCTGTACTCGGATTAAAATTACAACCCCGAAGCCAGCCGTGCTCATCACCCCAGGCTTTAGCTTGTTCCACAGTCCATATCTTGGCAACAGGTTCTGTTTTTACTATCTTTTCTTCAGCATTTTTAGTTTTAGTCTGACAAGCTGAAAATGCTACAACAGCTACAAGCATAAAAAAAACTACTCGTTTCATTTCTGTATTGATTTATTTAAAGTTGATATTTCTATTTAATTATTGCCAGACACCAGGTGTAAGGGCTGTTTTCTTCGCAATTCGCCAATGGTTCATCCACTCTGCCAGTTGTTGCCTGATACGTCAACACAAAGTTCACCCCTATTTCGTCAGGCAGAATATTGTTGAACATTTGCAATGGTATAGCCAATTCGAGTTGACTTTTACTGCCAACATTTTTCACCACACATTGCAAATCTGCCGGCACACTTTCTTCTTCCCAGCCACCATAGCTTCCCTGTTTGATATCCAATTGTCCATCGAATCCACATTCAAACGAATAAATACCTTCATGAGGTTTTTCGTATCCGGTTCGATGCGTATCAATCCGGAAAGTAACTTTATTACTGTTGATGTATTCAGCCAACAGGTTACTTACTTTCATCCCTACGTACAAAAAATGCTCATCAATACATAGCGATGCGGACAAATTCGTATTGCTTTCGTGCCCAACAAAATATGGCCAATCCTTCTGCCAGCATTCTTCAGCAAAAGCTCCATCAACTGCTGCTGTCCCTGACTTTATTTCGTATTCAGGAATTACATGGCCTTTAATCATCCACACTTCGGTTGCACTGTACGAATAGGCATTGGTTGAAGTGAGGGCAACCGGAACTGAACCATCTTCGATAACTGAAACTGAGTTCCACAGTCCCCATTTTGACAGTGGAATTTTAAAGGGTACACTTCTGTTTTTGAATTGCCTTCCTGAGTCATTTCCAATCTCAATATGCTGGCATGAACGATCCCACAAATCGCTGCGGTTCCATGTTGACTGATAGGAAAGTAAAACTTCACCGGTTTTTAACCTGGCCAAATAAGGGCCGCCAGCATAAACAGCCTCATCAAATGGATCCTCCAGCGGATGGTAATCCCTGCGAACATCATCAGCAGTTACATAGCCATCCGTCCAGTTATCCGGTATCTTCTCATGATAAATACCGGGTTTAAATTGTCCAATCTTGTTGTCTTCAATAGCTACAATTATCTCCCCTTTATCTTCAAGCACAAGTGGAGCCGGCATACCATCGCGGCGTCCCTGTCTGAATCCGACAATTTCCGGCTCTTCCGTCCAATTATCCCCGTTATCCGTTGATCTTAGAACCGAAATATTTTGTTCGTCGGAAGAAGTATAAATTCCTTCGTTCGAGAAAAACAATTGCACCTCACCATCGGGCAACTGGGCAAATGAAGGCTCCCAACACCCATTGTTAAAAGTTGACTGCGCTTCATAAAGTAATTGTTCATCGAACCAATTTTCACCGCCATCAGTGCTTTTTCTTACTTTAATTCCAAATTTTCGATCATCAGAATACGGTTCAAGAGGACGTGGGTTGCAGGCAATCAGTAACGAATGATCACTCAATTCAATTAGATCAGGCACTGCCATATTGATGTTATTCTCTTTTGCAAAAATAATTTGCGGAACGCTCCATGTCAGCCCCAAATCATTACTGAATACCAGCTCAACATTGCCCGCCGAGGTTTCGTACACACAGGCCAATCGATTATTGTTTAACTGTATCAGTCGCGAATATCCGCAATAAGCTATTGTGCGGCCATCGGCAGGAGCAATTTTTACCATGCTGCTATAATCCCATGCAATTCTGGTCCCATTAATATTTTGTTTAATGGACGGAACTTCCCGTTCCTCTGCAATCCCGTCCTCTTTATTGCAGGCCATAAAAAAAACGATACAGTAAAGAAATCCTGTTATGAATAATATTCTGCTCATACTTCTATTTCAATTTCGGTATGATATAATCCGGGCCAATACTCATTGTTTTCTTTCCTCCTACAGTGGTAAACTCTACAGTGGTGATATACATATGACGAGGATGAATATTGGTTTGGCTATTGTGAGCATGAAATACTTTTCGAAGGTTTCCGTCCTTATCCGTAAACAGGGCACTATGTCCCACACCTACCAAATCTCCCGGTTTCTGATAAACCGGATTATTTTCATATTTCACCCATGGCCCATTAATATCTGACGCCGTTGCAACACCAATTCCATAAAACTGGCTTTCGTAGCTGTTGGCCGAATAGGTCATATAATAGGTACCATCGTGTTTTATCACGAATGCACCTTCGTTTACCCGCGGCCATACTTCTTCCCAAGCCTGAGAAACGTTAATGCATTTTGTCATGGTTTCTGTTTTTATCGTCGTCAAGTCGTCCTCCAACTCTGCCACCCAAATATTCAGGCCATCGTTAAAACGATCGAAAAATAAATATGGCTTGCCGTCGTCGTCAATAAACAACGAGTTATCGATACACTTTTCACCTTCAATCATTGGCTTGTAAACATCTTGTGTAAACGGTCCTAAAGGACTGTCGCTTGTTGCAACACAAATATGCTCGTCGGCCGAATAGTACATGTAAAACTTTCCGTTTACATGATAAACTTCTGGCGCCCAAAACCACCGGTCGGCCCATACATCCATTTTATTTAGTGCCAAACCTCTATCGGCGCCCTCCGGAATACTCCAGGTTAACAAGTCGTCTGAAACAAAGACTGCAATACCGTCATTCAAATACGTTCCGTAGGCATAATAAGAACCCTCCCAAAGCATAATAAAAGGATCGCCTAAAGGTACTTTTGCAATTTTCGGTTCGGGGTCTATCCCGGGATCTTCAGGTTGCGACTCACTACACGATGAAAACGGTAACAAGAATAATATTGCCACACAATACAAGAATATATTTTTCATACTTTATTTAATTTTTACGATCGTAACAGATCAGGTTTTT
Source organism: Draconibacterium mangrovi (assembly GCF_010586825.1). Taxonomy (GTDB): domain Bacteria; phylum Bacteroidota; class Bacteroidia; order Bacteroidales; family Prolixibacteraceae; genus Draconibacterium; species Draconibacterium mangrovi. The sequence goes on from NZ_JAAAGB010000001.1 coordinate 8,955, forward strand.
AAAAACACCAGCTGTTTGTTTTTGAAACCTTACAACCGGTTCTTTTGTCATCCTTCCAGGAATTTAGTTTCCGGTGAAATAAAAGTTCTGATATCTTCTTCCCATAACTTATGGGTATCCGACTAACAAAAAACTTCATTCCTGGAAAATAGTTCGGGGGGGATAATCGTACGTCAGAATTAGCCGGAGCCTGCCAATTGAGACCAACTACAGGCTGCCTTCAAACGATGTCCTTCAATAAAAACTGGCCGTTTATTTTTCTGCCACTACCGGCACAATAATTTTACCGGGTTCAACGGTGAACTTATACAGGCCAGAGCTGGCGTCCCACTCTTTTTTTACAGGAACTATTCTTGTTCTTCTAGGACTAACCTGATTATTACTAAAGTGAACATGATACACATAATACAACTGTCCGTTTGGTCCTTCAAAAAAGTCGCCGTGCCCCGAGCCGTTTTCATCTACTATGGAACGATGAATAATTGGGCTGTTCTTTTGCTTTATCCATGGTCCAAATGGCGAATCGGCAACCGCATAACCAACCGCATAATCGATATTTTTGAAGTGATTGGCTGAATAAAACAGATAGTATTTGTCTTTTAATTTGAAAACTGTTGGCCCCTCCATAATTGGTGCTGATTCGAAATTTGGAGTAGCTTCCCAGGGCTCGGTCTGATCAAAACATTTTTTCAATGTTTCCGGCTTTATTTTACCTTTTTCCATATCGAACTCAGCCACCCACAAGTAATTGCCGTTATTAAAGCGCACGTGATAAAGGTAGTACCTGCCATCTTCATCCTGAAAGATGAACGAGTCAATATTCTTCTCAGAACCGTCAATCGGAGCAACTTTATCTTGCTTGTAAGGCCCCATTAAGGAGTTTGATTTTGTCAATACGGTTTGCTCGTTGGCCGTGTACGACAAATAATAAGTTTCATTAACTCTGAATATCTGAGGAGCCCAGAAACCACTTTCTCCAAAAGCCTGATTTCCTTTTTTCATGATCATATGAATCCCGTTTGTTGAACCTGCCGGCGAATTCCAGGTTTTCAGGTCTTTGGATTCCAACATCGAGAATCCTGATGGTCCTACCCGGTGCCCTCCGGTTCCAGTCAAATAAAACGTATCTCCCTCCACATAAATCGTGGGATCAGCATAAAATATTTCCTGGATTTTCTGTGCCGCTACTTGTGTGGCAAAGAATAATATGAGCGAAAAGATGATTATTAATTTCATTATTAAGTTATTTAACGTCCATTCCTGTTTTTACGGCTTCATTATAATAGAGTAAAGGCGCTGCCGAGCATTATGTATTCCCTCATGTAAACACCAATGTGATGTTATTCCGTTACAATGCCAAAATGATTCACTAATCGATCGTATTCTTCTTTTGAAATAGTAATCATGCATCCATGCCTAACCGATGAAGGAAGACTGTATTTATCCCAATCACTGAAAAAGGTGTAACCCGATGCCTGGTACCATGGTCCATTCATGTTATCAGCGATAGAAAGACCATATGAAACACCTGGGTATTGCTCGTAATAGAGGTACCAGATTTTATTGTTTGGCGATGGAACAAGCATAGGTGCTTCCCTGAAATTAGGGCTTATTGATGGACCTGGCTCGGAATAGGGCCCGAGTAAAGATGGTGCCTTCGAAATTCGGATAGTTTTACCGGTAGTCCAGTAAAGCGTTGGGTAAGTTTCATCCTTTATTACCGCATAATAGTCGTCGCCAATTTTCCGTATAAAAACATCTATAGTTCCCATATCCCATTCGAACAATCGTGTTGGGTGATCAGAAAAAGTCTTCAAATCTTTCGACAATACATAAAGCGTTCTTTGGCTTGCCCAATAGGTTTCTCCTCCTTCTTTATGAGGCGTATGCCAGGTTACCACATACTGTTTTGAATCCTGATCGAAATAAATTTTTGGAGCTCCGATTCTTTGAAGTGCATACGAATAATCGGGAGTGCTTTTTAAATCAGGAGTAAGGGTACTGTATTTTTCCCAGTTAATTAAATCATCAGAAACCCAGAAGTTGATATCGGGTGACCCATCTCCCGTATTTCCTGCAATGTAATAACGACCGTCGTGCCCTTTACAAATATCGGGGTGTCCATGATAATCATCAAACACCCGCTTACGATCATTCAATGCGTGCCAATGCAAACCATCGAGACTAACCGAATAGTACAACTCGCCATAATCCTGATGGGTCATGTGTGCGAACAAGTAGGCTTCGTTTACGGGTTGCTCACCTTCTTTTACCTGGCCTGGCGGATCGGGCTGCTGCGCGTTTAAGCTTAACACACCAAACACCTGAAAAAAAAGAAAAAAGATAGTTACAAACTGCTTCGTTTTCATTGTAGGTAGGGTTTTAAAAAGTGAAAAAATCTACAAGACCTTTGAGTACAAAGGCCCTGTAGATTCCTATACAAAAATTAATACATAGGATTTTGATCCAAATTTGGATTATTATCAATTTCTGTTTGAGGAATAGGCATACGGCTTGACTTTCCTACAACAAAATTGCTAAAGTCCTGGTCGCGGCTTATCAATTCATTTAAACCTTCGCTTGATTCCCACAAATTCCATCTTTTCAGGTCGGCCCAACGCACACCTTCCAGACAAAGCTCCAGTGAACGTTCCATTTGCAAACGTTTTAGGAAATCATCTTTTGATGTAACAGCCGAAGCGTACAACGTACTATTTTCGAGTTTTGGAAGATTTGCACGTTCCCTAACCCTGTTAACACATTCGACTGCCAATGCAGGAGGTGTACCGCTTGAAAGCTCGGTCAAACATTCAGCATATAAAAGCAGCACATCGGCATAACGGATTACACGGAAATTTATAGGCGAGTAATAGTCTTCATGGTTCCTGTAGTAGTCGCCCTGATATTTCCTGAAGAAACAGTCGGTTCCCCATCCTGCTTGCCAGTCACGACCATAAATTTTTTCATCCGGATAATCTGTCTGTAGCTCCGGATAAAAAATACTGGCACGTAAACGAGGATCGATTTGTCCGTCGGTGGTTGATTCTTTTTTATACTCATCAACCAACCATCTTCTGGGTTGTCCATCGCACCAGCCAATACCTCTTGGAGCAAAAAACTGAGCCCTGTTTGATCCAACGTTTTGGTTAGGCACATCGCCGTCACCCCTTGGATTTACATCAGAGAACTGGATTTCAAAAACCGATTCGATATTATTCTCGGTGGTATGCATAAAATTGTCTTTGTAGTTAGCTACCAGGTCGTAATAACCGGCTCCGCCTCCTTCAACCAACCACGAAAGAGCATCTTTAGCCTCCTGCCATTCGTGCATCTGCATATGAACTTTTCCGAGAAGTGCCAATGCTGCACCTTTAGTCGGGCGTCCAAGATTGCTGTTGTCCCATTGATCAGGCAAACCATTTACTGCATCCTGAAGATCGAGTTTGATTTGATCATAAACCTGTGCTTCTGAAACTTGTTCAGGAATATCGTCAGGTTGGGAAGCGTTAAGCACCAAAGGAACATTATCAAACATCAGTGCAAGGTTGTAATAGTAAAATGCCCGAAGGAATTTAGCCTGTGCCAGTATGGCATCTTTGTCGGCCTGGTTGCTGAATTCTATTTCAGGAACATAGTCAAGCACCTGGTTGCAACGGAAAATAGCTTTATAGTGATCACGCCACATCCACCGGTTACCTTCCCAGAAGTTGTAGTTGAAATAAATAAACCGGGTCCACTCCTTCAATTCGTTCCACGGACTTTGACTGTATCCTTCGTCTGATGTCAGATCGAAGCGAAAATAGATCCAGCGTGTCCAACTGCCTGGTTTATAAAACATGGTATATACCGCATCCAGGCCCAATTGGGCATCTTCAGGGCTTTTCCAAAAAGTAGCCGTTGTTGGAAAGTTTGGGTTCTCTATATCAATAAGGTCTTCGGAGCAAGACATTGCCGAGAAAACCAGTACTAATAGGCTGTATATAAATATCTTTTTCATAATTTTTCTAAATTAGAATTGGAATGAAAGTGAAAAAACAACTGATTTCGGCGACGGATAAGCAGCATCATCCTGTCCTTTAACCCAGATATCGGGTGACTTAAATTCAGGATCGAGACCAGTATAATTAGTAATCGTAATAAGGTTTTGTCCTGTTACAGATACACGCATATTATCAAACACATTAAGCAGCTGTGCTTCAGGGAATGTATACCCCAACGTCATTTGTCTGATTTTGAAATACGATCCCTTTTCAATCCAGCGATCCTGATCACCACGTGCATTTCTGTTATCGGCATATATTACCCTTGGATTTTCTGTATTTGGATTTTCCTCGGTCCATCCTTTATATCCTGAAAGGTGGTTTGTATTGTCCGAGAATCCGCCCATCCAACTGGCAGCTCCATTAAATACATCCTGACCAAATGAGCCAAAACCGGCAAAACTGAAGTCGAAGTTTTTATAACTCACCTGACCATTTAATCCGATCTCAAATTTTGGCCATGGATTTCCGGTTATCGTTCTGTCCTCATTGTTAATTTGGCCATCGTCATTTACATCCACGTAGCGGATATCACCGGGTTTTGCATTGGGTTGAATAACGGTTCCGTCCGAATTTTTATGGGCCAGAACTTCGCCTTCATTCTGGAAAAGGCCATCTGTTTTAATCGTATAGAACATGGCTAACGGTTCACCAATTTCGGTTTTTGTTATCCAGGTATATTGCTCTACTTTTCCATAACCAAATTCCAGCACTTCATTTCTTAAACGCGTAAATGTTGCTCCCAGAGAATACTTAAATCCTCCTTTTGTATCTCTCCACGATCCTGAAAACTCAAATCCCTTGTTTCGTAAGCTTGCTGCATTAACATATGGATTTCCTCCATCATTTCCCGTTGTCAACAAAATTGGCATTGGTGTTAGTACATCTTTAGTTGTCGAGATGAAATACTCTGCACTAATTTGCAATTTACTATCAAGGAAAGCGGCATCAAGACCAAAGTTTTCCTGGGTTTGCTCTTCCCATTTAAGATCTGAATTTACCAGTTTTATTTGGGTCATACCATTTTCCAAATGCTGATCTGATCCAAAAACTGCAACCGGGAACGAGTTAAGAACTGCCACATAGTCCCAGTTACCAATGTTTACATTACCCAGTGTACCGTGACTGTATCTTAACTTTAAATCGTTAATCCACGGAACGTTAAAGAAATTTTCTTTACTTATTCTCCACCCTGCAGAAACCGATGGAAAGAATCCCCATTTATTATCGGGTGCAAATTTTGAAGAACCATCGTAACGGAATGTTGCACTCAATAAGTACTTTTCTGCATACGTGTAGTTCAATCGTCCGAAATACGAAATTAACGACGATTCGCCGATATTTCCCCAGGCATTCGGATCGGTGGTACCCGCATCAATTACATCAAAATAACGCTCGCCTACCTGAACCAGATTTTTCTTTTCGGCAGCAATCATTTCATAGTATGTATTCTGGTAAGAGTTACCGACAACTGCGCTAATATCGTGTTTACCAAACTGGTTTTTATAAGTTAAAGTATTCTCAATTAACTTATTTTCGAATTTGGCTTTATTTTCATATCGGGTAGAAGGCTCGTATGGTTGATTAAGCGTGAAATTTCCTTCTTTCCTTAACCATTTATGATTATCACGGCTTGTTTCGTAACCCAGGTTTAACTTATACTGAAAGCCTTTAAAAAGGTCAAGTGTGGCATAAAGATTACCCCTGATCCTCAGGTTCTCATCACTGTTATACATTAAATCTTCTGTAGCTATCGGATTCGATCCGAATGTTCTTGCCGTTGCTTCGTTCCCATATCCATAACCGCCAAAATTGTTTTCGTCGTATATCGGAATGATCGGTAACATTCGAAGTACATCAATATGTTTTGAAAAGACAGAATTCTGGTTTTCTACAAAGGTGTTGCTCACAGCCAGATTTTCACCAATAGTGAAAATACCTTTACTTCCCTCTGTATTTACCCTGAAACTGTAGCGCTCCATTGAAGTACCGTAAACGGTTCCCGGATTATCGTAATAATTCGTGGAAACCAGATACCTTCCGTCTTTGCTGCCACCTGAAAACGATAAATTATGATCCTGTACAATTGCAGTTTCAAAAACGGCATCATTCCAGTCGGTGTTTCCATCCATCCAGTTTGGAACCGCATGAACATCAGGAACACCATCAGCGATGGCTGTTTCGTATGCCTGAGTTGTGATATCAATCCACTCTTCGCGTCCCATTAAATCCATCATCGGAAGCTGATCAATGGAAAGTTTTCCGGTATAGTTTACTTTCATTTCGCCGGCAGCACCTTTCTTGGTCTCGATAATAATTACACCGTTGGCTGCTCTTGAACCGTAGATCGCTGCTGCAGAAGCATCTTTTAATACCTGGATTGACTCGATATCATTTACGTTAAAATCGCGATTACCAGATGTTGGCAATCCATCGATAATATACAAAGGATTATTGTTGGTAAAGTTACCCAACCCCCTGATTTCAACTACTGGTTCGCTGCCAATTCCGCCACTTGACCGGATGTTTACACCTGCAACAAGTCCTTGTATTGCATCGCCAACCGACAGTGCGCTAACGTTTTTAAACTCTTCAGCTTTAACAACAGATACTGCACCGGTTAAATCGGCCTTTTTTACCGTACCGTAACCAATGGCCACTACTTCCTCAATCCCAATAGCATCAACAACCATTGAAACATTAATACTAGTCTGTGTTCCAACTTCAATCTCCTGGGTAAGCATACCTACAAAGGAAAACTGAAGTATATCGCCTTCAGAAATATTTGTTAAGAAATATTCTCCATCAGCATTGGTAACAGTACCTTTTGTAGTACCTTTTACCACAACAGTCACACCTGGTAATGGCTCACCACTTATATCGGTAACTTTACCGGTAATTCCATTTTGTTGAGATCCAATCGCTATTCCAGTAGCCAGATTATACGCTTCTGAATGTTTGACAATTATATGTCGGTCCATTAATTCGTAGGTATATTCTGTTCCTGCAAAAACTTCCGAGAGGATATCTACGATATTGGAATTTGTTTGAGTAATGGATACCCTTTTCGATAGATCAACTTGTTCACTGTCATAAAAAAAGCGGAATTCACTGGTTTTTTCAATTTGTTCAAATAGTTCAGCTAGCCGGGCATTTTTCATGTCCAATGTTAACTTTGTTGATTGTGCATATGTAGAAGCCGAAACCTGCACAAATGCTACTACTACAAGCAAACATGTGATCTTCATAATTTTCATTAGTTTTTTGAAATGAGGCATACAACTCTCCCCATTGCAAATGTTAGTTTTTTTCATACATTTAACGTGTTAAAGTTCGATAATTGAGCCGATTGGCTTATTTATTGATTCTCAAAAGGAAACCTTAGGAGTGTTTCCTGACAGACGGGAAGTGCGGCCAGGCATTTCCCGTTTTTAGTTCATAAATTTGGTTTATTACATAGGCATTATTTTTAGCTATTTGTCGATATATATTTTTCCACTGTCAAAATAGTAATCAAAGGGTTTACCCGAAGCACTTTTAAATACCTCCATAAGGGTGTAAATATTGTCATCCACACTTAAAGTACCGGTAAAAATGCGTGATTTAAGCTCTTCGTCGCCAAATATGATTTCAACATTGTAAATACGGGCAATTTTGATTGCCAGCGAATCAAATCGTTCATCCTTAAAGCTATAAATGCCTTTTTGCCAGTAATCATGAAAACCATCCGGGATGATTGATTCGTACACCTTCCCGGAGGTTTTGTCATAAACTAAACTATGCATTGGTTTTACCATAAAAGATCTGTAACTCTCTTCGGTAACACCAGATTGAATATCAAATTGAATTTTTCCTGAAACCAGTTCTGCTTTTACCTCATCGTCATCGGGGTATGCCACCACAGCAAACCTGGTTCCCAAAACTTTTATGCGGTGTTCCCCCACGTTTACAATAAAGGGATGGTCTTTATCGTGTGTTACTTCAAAGAATCCTTCTCCTTCAAGCTCCACATTTCTGAAATCTCCTACAAAATTTTCAGGATAAACCAGTCTGGTACCATTACTTAACCAAACTTTCGTACCATCGGGTAACACAATTGACGTGCGGTTTCCTTTTGGCACAAAAATCTCGTTTATAGCAATTTCATTATTAAAATCGGCATACTGAACCAAATAACCTGCAGAAACGGCCAGGATAATAATAGCCGCGTATTTTGCGATATTCAGCAGAATTGAATTCCGGTGGCCTTTAACACCTCTTTTTACTGCATTAAATCCTTGATTTATGGTTTCGTCATCCATTTCGTTACCTGTTTGCAGTAAAGCCCAAAGTGTTTTATAACGAATATATTCCCGGCTGTTCTCCCCCGATTCGTTTATATAATTTAAAAGCTCGTCTGAATCTTTCAGCGCCTTTTTTTCTGTTATCTTATGTATTAGTTTTTCTGAATCCATTTTGCGATTGTTACTAGTTAAATGACTAAACTTGCTTTTACCCTATTAATAAAAACATCATTTTTTTACTGCCCGGGCAATAAAAATTATAAAACACTGACTAACTGCACACTTAGCAGAACCGTATTTTTCTCTATTTAATGCTAAAAAGCAGCCAGGCAACTAATGGGAGATAATCTTTAAGTGAGATTCTGAGGGTTTTAAGGGCTTTGGTAATCTGGGCTTCAACTGCCTTAACTGAGATATCTAAATCTTCAGCCACCTCTTTGTTTTTCTTTCCTTCCATACGGCTTAAAATAAAAACCTCGCGACAACGCTCCGGTAGTTCCAAAAGCGTTTTCTGAATTATAGTTTCTATTTCCTGAAAAGTTACGGTGGAAGTATCGAGATCCGATAAAGCTTCTGTATAAACTTGATTTTGTTTTTGAAGAACTGCCTCTGAACGGTATTTTTTCTTCACTTTTTCGTGACGCAAATACATCAGGCAATTGTTCTTTACGTTGGTGTACAGATAGCTTTGAAGTTGTGTTTCGTTTAAAAACTGTGGTTTTTTATCCCACATGGCAATAAATGCATCCTGAACAAGGTTCTTTGATTCCCCTTCAGGAACAAATTCTTTTGCAAAATAAACAAGGCGAGGATAATACAATTTAAAAACCACTTCAAAAGCAGCCTCTTGCTTATTATTCAAAAGTTGTAGTATCTCGTTAGTTAGCGACTTCATCTGTCCGTGAAAATTCAATTGCAATGATAATCAAAAAAATACAAAACTGTATTTTCTTATGTTGAAACAGACTTTTGAATACATTTAAAATTGCAGCTCACTTAAAAGCAAATCATCTGTACTTTGATGAGTTGCATTCTTATTTTGCTATAACCCCGGCAACAAATACAACACCCCAATACTAATAATGGTTAGTGTTGATATTCCCACCGGGAACCACACCGGGGCAATCCACGGACGTGGAATTAGGAATAAAACATCGATAGTAGTGAGCTTTGGCGGCCATTTTATCAGCACATACAACGATACGTAATAAAACAAATCCCAGAAAGCAAATGTCCAAAGGAAAACCATTGCCCGGTCAAGCCATGAATTACCAACCAGTAATGCCAGTGTTACCAACATAATAATGGTTGCGGCCTCGCGCGTCATTTCAATCTTTATCGTTCGCTTTGGAACCTTCTCCAGTAATTCTTTATTTCCCGCTTCCGAATCAGCATCCAACAGTCCGATGGCTTTTCGGAGATAAACCACCACCACTCCCTCGAAATGTGCCATGGCGATACCAAAAACAGCAAGCAATACATATTGTGTAAGCATAACAAGTCGGTTTTTATCGGTTCTTTTATTTGATTTAAGTTACGCATATCTGCCGAAAAACACAATGCAGGCTTGTACCTCCCCTTCTTTTACTATTTCATATCCTATTTAAGTTATTTCACTTCGCGGACAATCTTTCCTATAAAAATGCGTAATTTTTATCCTAAAAATGAATGAAAAGGAAGCCAATCCTGAAAACAAAAAGCCCCGGCAACTTTAAAGTTGCCGGGGCTTTTTTCATGTTTACTACTTATTATCTTCAAAGAAGGCCGCAACACTTTCCTTAAAATTTTCGGTGTCGTACTGTACTTCTTCTTTAAATTCGTCCCAGGTTTCTTCTCCCTGGTCCTTCATTTCATCAACCCTAACGGTTAACGAGTCGCTTTTAATCTTTAGCTCCTCGATTAAATCTTTCGTCTCTGTATTTACCTGCTTGGTACCTTTTCTTAACTCATCTTCATAATCGTAAAGCTTTTCGTTAAAATCGGCAATAGCAGAGTCAATTTCCATTTTTAACTCCTTTTTATCCTTTTCCAGAATAGCATTAACATCCTGTTTTACTTCCTGCAGGTCTTCAGCCAATTCTTCTTTGTTCTCGTTTTGTTTGTTCGAAGAATTACACGAAAGAACAGCGGTAGAAAGTAATAGGATAAAAATCCAGTTCATCCGTTTTTTAAATGCTTTCATTGTGATGTTTTTCATTTTCATGTTACTTGTTTTTAATTCAACAGTAGAATTCGGTGAAAATACTATGCCATGCGCACAGTTGGCTGTTTATCCTTCAAACACGCCTTTTTAAGTGAAGTTTTTCCACACTATTCTCTAAAATTCTACAACCGGAAACCTGCACAGCAATAGTATCTGCTCGCAGTCCATCTATCAAAAGCGCGTACCTGCTGCATTTTCCGGTGAATAAACATTATTAAGAATGCCGGGCACGTATGTTGCCTTATGAACGGTGTAACAGGCTGATTGAAACACTGAGCACTAAACGAAATAATGTTTTCACCCGGACAAATCCCCGCCTACATTGATTTTGAGAATTAGGAATAAAAATAAATAGCCATGCAAAAAACATTTATAGGAATACTACTCGTTATACTGGCTGTTGTTTTGTTTGCATTAAACAATTCGGCAGTAGTTTCTATTAATTTCTGGGAATGGAGCATCGAGTCCAATTTGTCGTTGGTAATAATTGTAGCCGTTACGTTTGGCGCCATGACCAGCTTTATTTTATCGCTGCCCTATCGTGCAAAAAAGAATCACGAAATTAAAAACAGAGACAAATCGATTAAACAGCTAGAGAATCAGGTTCGTCAATTGGAAAACAAAATCGAATTTGCGGTAAACGATAAAAGCAAGGAACATAAAGTACCAAATGAGATGGTAGACTAAGGGCTTGTTCACACTGCATTTTGGAGACAATTGAACACCGCATTAATTTGTCGGTTTTCTGCACAATTGGCAACACTGTGAATTGTGCTTTTTTTCCGCAAAATGTGACATCTTTCCACACTGATCAGCTAACTGATTATTGCACTACAAGTTGCGCAAAGCCACTTAAGTTCTGGCAAATTAGCAAAACGGCACCAACTTCGTAATAATACCTGCAAAAAGTGTTTCGTGGCACGTTTCTGGCCAAACTAAAGCTGTAACGATTTAAAACAATTAGTTATGAGAACAAACAATCCAATAAAAAACAACTGGTCGTTTATCAAACTTGGGCTAAAAGAAAAATATCCACAGTTATCAAAAAATGACCTTACGTATGTTGACGGCTATGAGAATGAATTTCTGCATAATCTGGAGCTAAAATTGGGAATGAACAGAGAGCAGTTAACAACAATTCTTTACAGCCTTATTCCCAGCGAAAGCACCGAGAATTTATAAAATTCATACCGAAAATATAGCTCCCAAATAACTGTTCATCAAAAAACACATAGCTATGAACTCACACCACGAAAAACATAAGCACTCGAATCATGACCACCATGAAGGGGGGCAGCACAATCATACCGAACATCATAAACACATGATCGCTGATTTTCGCAAACGGTTCTGGATTTCGCTGGTACTAACAATTCCAATACTTGTTTTATCGCCGCTTATTCAGCAAATAATTGGTTACGAAATTCAGTTCAGTTTCGATAAATACATCCTGTTTACTTTATCAGCAATCATTTTCTTTTATGGCGGATGGCCTTTTCTTACCGGCTTAGCCGACGAATTGAAGAAAAAACAACCGGGAATGATGACCTTAATTGCGGTAGCCATTACCGTAGCTTTTGGTTACAGTACGGCCACAACTTTTGGATTAAAAGGCGTTTCCTTTTTCTGGGAGCTGGCCACATTGATCGATATTATGCTGGTGGGCCACTGGATAGAAATGAAATCGGTGGTAAATGCTTCAGAAGCGCTGCAAAGTTTGATTGATTTAATGCCCGGCGAGGCACACTTAATTGAAGGTGACGATACCCGCGATGTAAAAATTGATGAACTAAAAGCAGGCGACACCGTGCTGGTTCGCCCCGGAGAGAAAATTCCGGTGGACGGAAAAATTATTGAAGGGAAAAGTAATATAAACGAATCGATGGTAACCGGAGAATCACAACCGGTGAGCAAATCGAAAGATGATGAAGTAATTGGCGGAACGGTGAATGGAACCAATTCGCTAAAAATTACCGTTGAACAGGTGGGTGAAGAAGCTTATCTGAATAAAGTAATTCAGATGGTTCGCGAGGCACAAAGTAAAAAATCGAAGACACAACATCTTGCCGATAAAATTGCATTTTGGCTCACCATTATTGCTTTAACGATTGGTTTTGGAACACTCACAACGTGGCTGGTGCTGGGCAAATCGTTTGTTTTTGCGCTCGAGCGTATGGCAAGTGTGATGGTAATTACCTGCCCGCACGCACTTGGACTTGCAGTGCCGCTGGTGGTAGCTATCTCTACATCGGTATCGGCTAAACAGGGGCTGCTCATTCGTAACCGGACTGCTTTCGAAAATGCACGAAAAGTTTCGGTTGTTGTATTTGACAAAACCGGAACGCTAACCAAAGGAAACTTTGGGGTAACACGTTTTAAAAGCTTGTCCGACTCTTATTCCGACGAACAAATTCTGGCAATGTCAGGAGCTTTGGAATCCGAATCGGAGCACCCGTTGGCCGAGGGAATTCTGCGTAAAGTGAAAGATGAAGGTATTGAAATTCCGAAAGTTTCGGATGTTGACACCATTACAGGAAAAGGAATTGAAGGGAATGTAGATGGCACACAAGTTAAAGTTGTTAGTCCCGGATACCTGGAAGAGAGCAACATTGACATTCCGGAAGAAGTAGACACCGACAGCCAGGAAACTATTGTTTTTGTTGTGGCAAACGACAAGCTGGCCGGAGTTATCGCTCTTGCCGATGAGATTCGGAAAGAATCTTTTGAAGCGGTAAAAATGCTAAAAAAACAAGGAATTAAAATCTATATGATGACCGGCGACAACGAAAACGTTGCAAAAGCAGTTAGCAACAAGCTGCAACTCGACGGGTACTTTGCCGAATTGTTGCCCGATCAGAAACTGGATAAACTTAAGATGATCCAGGATAGAGGCGACTTTGTGGCCATGACCGGCGACGGAATAAACGATGCTCCGGCACTTGCAGCTGCCGACGTTGGAATTGCCATAGGATCGGGTACCGATGTGGCCGCAGAAACAGCTGATATTGTTTTGGTGAACAGTAATCCGAAAGATATTTCGGCTCTGCTGCATTTCGGAGAGAAAACCCACCGGAAAATGATACAGAATTTTATTTGGGCTACCGCTTATAATGTAGCTGCTATTCCGCTGGCTGCCGGAGTACTGATCGGTTATGGAATAATGATCAGCCCGGCGTTGGGAGCAGTGCTAATGAGTTTAAGTACCATTATTGTTGCCATAAATGCGCAACTATTAAAAAAAGGAATCAAGTAACATTTAAAAGTAAAAGCTATGTTTAAAATAATTGATATTACAAAAGAAGAGTTGATTGCTCTTGAAGTTGAAGGAAAACTGACAGAGGAAGACTACAACAAAATTACTCCGTTGATTGAAAAGGCGGTTAAAGATTTTGGAAAGGTAAAATTGTATGTCCAGCTAAATTATGTGGACGGGATTTCACCAAAAGCCTTTTGGGAAGACGTAAAAACCTACCTGAAACATTTTAACGACATGAAAAAGATTGCTGTTGTTGGAAAGTCGCGTTGGGAAAAATTGTGGTCGGAACTAGCTGCTCCATTTATTTCCGGCGAAGTAAAATATTTTGAGTTTACCGATATTGACAAAGCCCGGGAGTGGGTTAAGGATTAATTATAACCTGAATTCGAATTTAAAATAGCTCACAGCTTTAGCTATTTTTAGACAGAAACTTTCAACGGTTTTCGAAGTACTATCGGGATAATACAAGAAAATTGTTGGAAGTTTATGGCAAAAAGAGCAAAGCCATGAATGGAAAGTCCTTCTCACGCCATCTTTCCATTTAGAATTCTTTAAAATAACCCGTTATTTCTGCATAATTCTAAATGGAAATCTGACGCAATTATGACTTTCTGTGATAATATTTTAAAATCGAACTCAGGTTTATACATCAATACTAATTGTTGTTTAACCGGTTGCGGCATTCAGTTGCCCAACCGGTTTTTTCATGTAAGCACTTATAATTTAGGCTAATATTTTTTTTTCGTATGCGCAGCTTTAAACTACATGTTCTTATTTACTGTTACATTCGGACGGGTCATTTCTGCGGGTTTTACCCATTCATCAAACTGTTTTTCGTCTACCAGTTCTAATTCTGTGGCAGCTGCTTTTAAACTGCATTTGTTTGCATGCGCATATTTGGCAATTTGTGCGGCTTTGTCGTAGCCAATATGCGGCGTAAGCGAAGTCACCAACATCAACGAATTATTTACATGCGCATCAATTTTTTCAGTATCGGGTGTTATTCCTTGCAAACAATTTTTATTGAACGATACACATGCATCTGACAGCAATGTAGCCGACTGTAAAAAATTGGCAATCAACACAGGTTTAAAAACATTTAGTTGAAAATGCCAGTAGGAATTTGCCACCGAAATGGTTGTATCGTTACCCATTACCTGGGTACAAACCATTGAAAGTGCCTCGATTTGAGTTGGATTCACTTTTCCCGGCATAATCGACGAACCGGCTTCGTTGGCAGGAATATTCAATTCGCTGATTCCGGCTCGCGGCCCCGAAACCATTACCCGCAAATCATTTACAATTTTCAGTAAACTAACGGCCAGTTGCTTTATTGCACTGTGTGATTGCACAAAAGCATCGTGCCCGGCAATCAATGCAAACTTATTTTTGGCTTTTGTAAACGGCAGTCCTGTTTCGTGGCTTATTTCATTTACAATTTCGTCGTCGAAACCTGTCGGAGAATTTAATCCTGTTCCCACAGCAGTGCCTCCCAATGGCAACTCCTGCAAATCGGGCAAGGTATTTTTTAATGCATTAATTCCTTTTTCAATTTGGGTAAAATAGGCCGAAAATTCCTGGCCTAAAGTAATCGGAACGGCATCCATAAAATGCGTTCGGCCAATTTTGACGATTGCCGAAAATTCATCCGATTTTTTGTTAAAAGTATCATGCAGTTCTTTCAGTGCCGGCAACAAAGAAACTGTTAGCGTTTTGTATGCTGCAATGTGCATGGCTGCCGAAAATGTATCGTTTGATGACTGCGATTTATTCACATCGTCGATAGGGTGAAGCTCGATATTTTCCCACTGAAAATCGTTTTCTACAATTTGTTTTACCCGGTTGACGATCACCTCGTTGCAATTCATATTAGTGTGCGTGCCCGAACCGGTTTGCCAAATTACCAACGGAAAATGTTGCCCTAACTTTCCGGCTAAAATTTCGTCGCAAGCGGTTTCTATTAACTGCTTTTTGTTTGTAGAAAGTATTCCCAGTTTATGATTACTACGGGCTGCTGCTTTTTTTATAATCGCAAAAGACTCAATTATTTCCTTTGGCATTGAAGCCTCCGGGCCAATCCTGAAATTCTCCAGCGACCGCTGTGTATGCGCTCCCCAAAGTTTTTTCTCAGGTACATTTATTTCTCCCAGTGTGTCTTTTTCAACGCGATAATTCATAACTCCTCCTTTACTTCTGTTCTATTGTTTTCAGTTCTTTCGTCTTCTAAGTGTTGCTAAAGTTCGGCTCTAAATAGCATCAATTTTGGCAGCCAGAATAAAGTCGTTTGGAGATAAGCCACCAATGTTGTGCGTGCTGATTTCAACCTCAACCGAACCATAATGCACACCCAAATCGGGGTGGTGATCTTCTTCATCGGCCAGCACAGCAATTTTTTGGGCAAATGCAATGGCTTCGTTAAAATCCTTGACAGAAAAACTTTTCCAAATCTTTTTGTTATCCACTACTTTCCAATCTTCATCTATTTTCGCCTTATAATGCTTAATCTCTTCAGCATTTAGCGGTGTTGTTTCTTTTTTGCACGGTGTACAGTGCTTTTCTTTTAATTCACTCATAATCTGTATATTTTATTTGCAGGAAAATGCCTGTATAAATCATTTATGAAAATAATGTACCACAACGTAATTCATTGACTACAAGCCCGAACGTTAACATTATACGGGTGCAATTTCCACAAGTTGTGAAATGAAACCACAACTTTTAAATCCCGGCAAAGCTGTTTTCTCCTTGTTCCAAATCCCCCCTATAAAAACGAACAATAGCGTTTACGTTTTGTTTCTAATTCAGTAACTTAAACCCGATTTCTATTACCAATTAAATCTGAACTTTGATCATGAAAGAAAAATTCAACAAAGAGAATCCTCAAAAAGAAATGAAGCGCCGCGAGTTTATCCGCGCAAGTGCCACTTTTGCTGTCGGTGCCGGAATTCTGGGGCTGAGCAGTTCCAAAGCGTTTGGAGTCGGCAATGACTCAGTGGCTCAAAGCACAATCGGGAACGTAAGCTTAAACAACGGGGTTCAAATGCCAATTTTAGGATTTGGAACTTTGTATCTGAATGGAGAAACGGGTGCACAATGTGTTGCCGATGCCATTTCGCTGGGCTACCGATTGATTGACACGGCCACCATTTATGGCAACGAAGAAGCTGTTGGAGCGGGCATCAAAAAAAGCGGAATCGATAGAAGAAAATTGTTTATTACCTCGAAGCTTTGGGTGGACGATTCGGGTTATGAAAAGGGCAAAGCTGCCTTCCAGACTTCGCTTGACAAACTGGGAATTGACTATCTTGATCTTTACCTCATTCACCGTCCGCGTGGCGATGTAAAAGGCTCGTGGAAAGCTATGGAAGAGTTGCACAAAGCTGGCAAGATAAAAGCCATTGGTATCAGTAATTTCGAAGATCATCAGATTGATGAACTGCTGGAGTACGCCACCATAAAACCCGCCGTTAACCAGATTGAAACACATGCATTCTTTCAGCAAAGTAAAGCACGAAAATCGCTTCTGAATTATGGTGTACAAATGGAAGCCTGGTCGCCGCTGGCTCAGGGCCGCAACGGACTGTTTACCAACGAAACGCTGGCTTCCATTGGTGAAAAATACAATAAAAACAATGCGCAGGTAAGTTTGAGGTGGCATTACCAACGCGGTATTGTTGCCATTCCGCGCTCATCGCAAAAGGCACACATGATGGAAAACCTTAATATTTTTGATTTCGAACTCAATGATTCGGATATGAAAACAATTGCCGCCCTGGATCTGGAAAAAACACAGTTTCCGGAGTGGGAATAGCTACCATACTACCACAACATTTATCGATAACGGGGCCGGTTTTATGGCTCCGTTCTTTTCCCAAAAGAAATTTTAGCCTCAAAATCTTTACAAGCACCTAATTTTGGCCTGTTCCCGCAACATATTCTGACTATTTATTTACCGTTTTGTTTATTGACAAACAAGCTCTCAAACCACTTAAGTTCAGAATAATTTCCATTTTACTGAATTCATTATGGTCAATTCGCACCCCATAAATCAGCAATATCCTTTCTAATTAACAACCCCAAACTCTTTAGTTTTACA
This sequence comes from Draconibacterium mangrovi, assembly GCF_010586825.1. Classification (GTDB taxonomy): domain Bacteria; phylum Bacteroidota; class Bacteroidia; order Bacteroidales; family Prolixibacteraceae; genus Draconibacterium; species Draconibacterium mangrovi. The sequence continues at coordinate 26,833 of NZ_JAAAGB010000001.1, forward strand.
TAGCGATAGTGCTCCATTAAATCAAAACGGGCTTTTACTTTTAGTAAACATTTCAAACCCAATGTTTACCGTAAGTTGAGGATCGCAAAATAGTTCGCCTATGAAAACACTTCTATTAATCACGATTTTTAGTTTGGTTACATTGGTATCTCATGCCCAGTGGACTGATAAGCCTTCAAGCACTACAAAACATTGTTTATACTCATCAGGAGAATATTTGGTTGGCGATCAGCAAGCCGGGAAATTAGGCATGAGTTATACCTACAACAATAAGTATATAATAAGCGTTGGATACTCGGCTACATTTAAAACAACAGTTACGCCTTCTGATAACTTTCTGAAATCGGCTACAAACGTTACGCCTGCCACTTCGGTTGAACCTTTCGAGAATTCGGAGAATTTGCATATGATGATGGGCCGAATTTTTAACCTGAATGAAAAAAAGAATTTACGTGTTGTTCTTCAGGCCGGCCCAGGAATTGCCACATTTCGAGAACCGGAATTTGCACTGGTTAATGCAAACAGCCAGTATAACTTTGAAACAAAAACATCAAAAAAGCTTAGTCTGGTTTTAAATCCAAAGTTTGAAATGCCTTTACACTCTACAGTTGGATGTTCTGTAGGACCGCTGGTTGTTGTAAACAGTAATCAAACTTACATCGGTGCAGGAATTGGAATTATGTATGGACTTCTTTAAACAACTAATTAATCCACACCCGTTTTTAACTTTAACCCTCAATCAGTAAACGAATTATTCACGATTTCCCTCGCTCCTGAAAAGGATCTCAGTTATTTACTTAGATTTTGTTAAGTATTTATTACCCCTACCCTTCATTCTTTCCGACAGTTTTGGTATCTTTAGACCAATTGACGTTTGAACATTAAAACCCTATTTGATTATTTATTATGTTGGTACCAAACAATGAGATGGAATTTATGAAGAAAATTCTGGCTATTGATGATAATAACATCAATCTGGAACTTATTTCGCAGATTATAAAGGTATACTACCCCGATTTTAAATTCATTGGCGCGTTAAACGGCAAAGAGGGCATAACTATTGCACAAAACGAAAATCCCGATCTGATTTTGTTGGATATTATGATGCCTGACCTGGATGGATACGAAACCTGTAAGTTGTTAAAGAAGAACAACCGAACAAAACAAATACCAATTATCATGGTATCGGCGCTGGGGCGCGATAGTGTTGAACGCACCAAAGGATTGAATGCTGGGGCTGATTCTTTTATTTCAAAACCGTTCGACCAGATTGAATTAAAAGCACAGATTAATGTGGCGCTACGGATAAAATCGTACCAGTTGCAGCTTAAAAAGTTAAACTCTGAAGTTACATTGGTTGAGGAGCGGGAAAGAAGGCGAATTGCTGAAAATCTGCACGACAGTTTGGGACAAACGCTGGGGCTGGCATTTATGAACCTGTCGTCGATTGACGTTGATAAATGTTCTCCCGCCATAAAAAACACCATTAAATTCACTTCAAAATTGCTCAATAAAGCCATAGAGGAATCGCGGCGGTTAACCTACGATTTAAGTCCACCAATACTATATGAATTAGGCTTGTTGCCAGCCATTCAATGGAAACTTGAACAGTTTGAGAAAGACTTTAACATTAAAACAAATCTTATTGTTGAAAACAAGAGTACGCAACTGAGTAAAGAGAATAATATTTTTCTGTATCGCACAGTTGGAGAGCTGCTAACAAATACATCGAAACATGCCGAAGCGACAGAGGTTACTGTAAAACAGGCAACAAACAACGGCATGTACTATATTTCGGTTGAAGACAACGGGATTGGTATAGACAAATCACCCTCGAAATCGGTATCAAACAAAGGTGGTTTTGGGCTATTAAGTATTGAAGAGCGAATTGAAAGTTTGAATGGAACCTTTAATATTATAACCCTTGAAAAAGGGACGAAAGCCGAAATTGAAATACCGTATTCTCTTGAACAAAATTAATCTAATAACAACAGATCTTTATAGCATATTCGTACGCTTTGCTAAGGATCTGGAAAATAAAAAGTAAATGAAACGAGCATGTAATCCGCCAACTGGCGGAACATTCAGGAAGATTATTAAAATACGTGCGAGTTCCTTATTATACCGCTAAAAACAAACAATTTTAATAATATGAAAATAAAGGTTATAGTTGCTGACGATCACCAACTTTTCAGAGAAGGTTTAATAAACCTACTACACTCGGCCGACAACATCGAAGTAATTGCCCAGGCCGAAAACGGACAAGATGCAATAGACAAAGTGGAAGCTTTTAAGCCCGATGTGCTTTTGGTTGATATTGCAATGGAAAAAATTAACGGCATAGAAGCCACACGGATTCTAAAAGACAAAATGCCGGAAGTAAAAATTATTGCCGTATCTATGCACTCCGACAAACAATATGTTAAGGGAATGCTGGAAGCCGGTGCCGATGGTTACCTTTTAAAGAACTGTACCTACCGACAGCTTACCGATGCGGTAAACTCGGTGCACGACGGCAAGAAATTCCTGAGCGAAGACATTACCGAAATTGTTATTAATGGCTACCTGAATTCGCGTGCCGATGATAACGATTCCTACTCGCAATTATCCGATCGCGAAAAAGAAATATTCCTGCTGTTTGCCGAAGGAAAATCAACACGCGAAATTGGCGACAAACTTTTTATCAGCGTAAAAACGGTTGGTACACACAAACAAAATATTCTTGAAAAGTTGGATTTAAAAACCAACTCCGATCTTGTAAAATATGCCTTGAAAAAGGGGTTGATCCAACTCGACTAGCGGGATTTTCACGCATTAAACCAAAACCTAATTTAAAACCGGATGAAGAAGAATGTTATTGTTTTGGGCGCCGGACTTGTAGGAAGTTCAATTGCCAAAGATTTATCGAAGAACCACCAGGTTACCAGTGTTGACTTTGACAAAAAAGCCCTAGACAAGTTTTCTGCGTTCCCCGAAATAAAATGCATTCAGGAGGATTTAAGCCAACCCGAAAATATAAAATCACTGGTTTCCGGTTACGACCTTGTAATTGGTGCAGTTCCGGGTTTTATGGGCTACCAAACCATGAAAGCGGTAATTGAAGCCGGAAAGAACATGGTTGATATTTCGTTTATGCCTGAAGATTTTCTGTCGTTAAACGGTTTGGCTAAAAAAAATAAGGTTTGTGTTGTGGCCGATTGCGGCGTTGCTCCCGGCATGGGAAATATTATTTTGGGGCATTATAACCAGCAAATTACAGTAAAATCATATGAATGTCTGGTTGGCGGCCTGCCCGTCATCCGCGAGTGGCCTTACGAATATAAAGCGGTGTTCTCTCCCATCGACGTAATTGAAGAATACACACGCCCTGCACGTTATATTCAAAACTACGAGCTGGTTGAAAAAGAAGCACTCTCCGATCCGGAATTAATCTATTTTGATGGAATTGGCACGCTGGAATCGTGGAACTCCGATGGTTTACGTTCGCTGATGCAAACCATGAAGAATGTTCCCGATATGATTGAAAAAACGTTGCGTTACCCGGGATGCATCGAGTACCTTCGCGTTTTACGGGAATCGGGATTTTTCTCGTACGATCCGGTTGAAGTTAACGGGGTTAAAGTGCGGCCAATTGACGTTACGGCCAAATTACTGTTCCCAAAGTGGCAACTAAAACCCGGAGAGGAAGACTTTACCATAATGCGCATTGTTATTAAAGGAGTTGAAAACGGAAGCGAAAAAACATTTACCTACCATTTGCTCGACAAATACGACCGCGATACGCAAACCATTTCAATGGCACGAACAACCGGCTATGCGTGTACCTCTGTTGCAAATCTCGTTCTTGATGGAACTTTCAACACGCCTGGCGTAAATGCCCCTGAAGCTGTTGGAGCACAACCCGGAAACCTCGGTTACATCTTCCAATACCTGAAAGAACGTGGCGTAATCTACCAGCTTTCAGAGTAGTTGCAACTCGCTCACTTAAAATTATTTTAACCTTAACCCAAAGCAAATCATCTTTTGTAGCAAATTGCTATTTTTGCACCATGGAAATGATTATTGGATTTGGCTTTTTACTACTCACCTTTATTGGTGTTTTTCTTTTAGTAAAAGCAAATAAAAAAAGCGGGAAGACAGATAACAAACAAGAAGAAGTGGTTGCTCCACCATCCGACTGTTGCGGTGCGCACGAGATATGTGAATTTGATCAGATGAAAATGAACGAATCGATTGTTGAATATTACGACGACGAGGAACTTGATGCCTATAAAAATATCGATGAAAATTCATACACAAACAACCAGATAGAACAGTTTCGCGAAGTTTTGTACACCTTAAAAACCGAGGAAATAAAGTTCTGGCTGCTCAGTATTGAGCGCCGGCACATTCAACTTCCGGCCATTTTAAAAAGTGAAGCCCGAATGCTAATGGCCGAAGCATAGTTACTTTTTCGTTGATCCCTTAAACCTCTCCGTTAACTTTGCCTTTTTTAAGGAGCAGAATAAAACTGATTTCCTTATCAACAGGAATTATTTATATCTTCATATCATTCTTTGAAAAAAGACGATTAATCTTTAATCCTCATTTTTTCACCCAACAAGGTTAAACCAACAATTTCAATTCTATGAAAAACTTTTTTCTTCTACTTGTTCTTGTAATCAGTTCAGCAAGTTTATCGGCCCAAACAGAAAAACGACCACTTACTTTTGAAGAAATCCTAAAGTGGAACAGAATTACCGAAACCCATCTATCGAACAACGGGAAATACATAGCCTGGAAAGAAGAACCCTGGAAAGGTGATGCGACTTTGAAAATCAGCACTCCCGATGCCACAGAAATTGCATCATTTAATTGGGGAAACAAAGCCCGGTTTACTGCTGATTCAGAATACCTGATTTTTACTGAAGTTCCACCGGCAGATACAATACGTGCATTAAAACTTAAGAAAACGAAAAAGGAAGACCTGCCTCAGAATAAACTGGTTGTTTTTAATATTGGTGAGAATAAATCCGAAAAAATTGAAAACCTGAAATCGGTGAAAGTTCCCGAAGAATGGCCGGGTTGGATAGCCTATCAGGCGGAAGATCCAGATGATTCCACAAAAAATGAAAAGGACAAAACAGATCCGTTGCACATCAAAAACCTCAACACCGGATTAATAAAAACATATCCTGCAGTAAGCAGTTACGAATTGGCAAAAGATCAGCCATTTATCAGTTTTATTTCGGAAGGAGACAGCACTTTTACAGCAGGAGTTTACCTGGTTGATTTACAAGCTGAAAAGGTTACCGCGATTATAGAAGCAGAAGGAAAATTCAAACAACTTTGTATTGCCGACAGTGGTGAACAACTTGCTTTTTTAGCCGATACAACCGATGCCGAAAAGCCATCGTTTGCGCTTTATTACTGGGATGGTGAGCATGAAGCTATTGTTACCGACAATTCAAACAAGGCCATTCCTGAAAATTGGGAAATAAACGAGAATGGCAATCTTTCGTTTTCAGATAATGGCGAGCGTTTATTTTTTGGCATTGCTCCTAAAATTCCCGAAAAAGACACCACAAAACTGGAGGAAGAAATCCCGACACTTGATGTTTGGACGTGGAACGAGGAACAGCTTCAAACCGTTCAGCTCAACAATAGAGAAAAGGATCTAAAGAAAAGCTATTTGGCAGTTGTTCATCTCGACGAACAAAAAACGGTTCAATTGGAAACAGAACTTTTTTCAGGGATACAAAAAATACAAAATGGCGATGCCGATAAATTGCTGGCCTACAGTAACCGGCCTTACGCTGTACAAACCATGTGGGAAGGCGGCCCGTACCACAACGATTTTTATCTGGTTGACATCAATTCAGGAGAGGCTGAAAAAATTAAAACCGACTGTCGGGCCACTCCATCAGTTTCTCCCGACGGAAAATTTGTTTACTGGTACAATGCTATCGATACTACTTGGAATACCTACGATATGGCAAGTGGCACTGAATATCAAATCACTGATCCGGCAACTATTCAAACGGCAGACGAATTAAACGATGTCCCAAATCTTCCCGGATCATATCGTACTGCTGGTTGGCTTGAAAATGATGACGCGATACTGATCTACGATCGTTACGACCTTTGGAAAGTTGATCCGACCAATGCTGCAGCCCCCGTTAATCTCACCCAAAATGGCAGAAATGAGAAGATCAACTACCGCCTTGTTCGTTTTAATCCTGAACCAAACACCGGTATCGATCCGTCAGAAACCGTTCTGCTGACCGGGCACAATGAAGTTTTTCGTGCTGATGCCTATTACACTTTTGACCTCAGCAAAAACAAAGTACCTGAAGTTCTTTTTGGTCAGAATTATAGCTTGGGAACGCCCAAAAAAGCGAAGGATGATGATCTGATCATTTTTACAAAAGAAGATTTTGAAACCTACCCCAACCTGATTGCAACCGACCTGCGGTTTAAAAAGGAAATGCAAATTAGCGATGCCGCACCTCAGCAAAACGAATTTAATTGGGGAACTGCCGAACTGGTTACTTGGCGTTCGCTTGATGGCCTGGTTTTAGAAGGCACCTTACACAAACCTGAAGATTTTGATCCGGGCAAAAAATACCCGATGATCGTGAATTTCTACGAGAAAAGTTCGCAAGAGCTGTTGAGCTATCATATGCCCGAAAACCATCGCTCAACAATCGATTATCATTATTATACCAGCCATGGTTATATCGTATTTAACCCCGATGTATACTACAAAGAAGGGTATCCGGGTGAATCGGCATTTAATTGTGTGATGCCCGGCATTACAGCGCTAATCGATAAAGGCTTTGTTGACGAAGAACACATTGGTGCGCAGGGGCACAGCTGGGGCGGTTACCAGGTAGCTTACCTCGCTACACGAACCAATATGTTTGCGGCTATAGAGTCGGGAGCTCCGGTGGTAAATATGTTTAGTGCCTACGGTGGTATTCGCTGGGGATCAGGATTAAACCGATCTTTCCAGTACGAACACACACAAAGCCGTATCGGTAAATCGATTTGGGAAGCTCCGTTGCGTTATATGGAGAATTCGCCACTGTTTACCCTTGACAAGATCAACACTCCAATTCTAATTATGCATAACGACGATGACGGTGCAGTGCCATGGTACCAGGGAATTGAATTCTTTATCGGACTTCGGCGTTTGCAAAAATCAAGTTGGTTGCTTAATTACAACGACGCTGACCACTGGCCAACTAAAATTCGTGATAAGCACGATTTCCAGATTCGAATGGCACAGTTTTTCGACCACTACCTAAAAGGTGCACCAATGCCAAAATGGATGGACGAAGGTATTCCTGCTGTTAATAAAGGAGTGGTTATGGGCTATGAATTGGTAGAATAAAAAACTAAAAAAGCGATGTACTTCCTGTTAAGTACATCGCTTTTTTGTTATTGTTATTTTATCGAGTCCAAAATCTCCAGGGCCTCTTCAAATTTTTCTTCCATTACCCGGATTTCAATACCAATATTGGTAGGACTTCCGCTAAAAGTACCATCTATAGTACTTGTAATCTCGTTTACCAGCATAAAATCGATGCCGGCTTCGTCAAGCATTTCTTTAAACAACATGTATTTCATGTCGAAATTGCTGGTGAATGTAGCAACAGTTACAGCTTTACTCATTTGTTTTTACTTTTATTTTATGCAAAAAGGCAGGTAATCGGTCTGCCGGAAAATTATTGCAGACTGTCTTCCAGCTTTCTTTCCGGGATTTAGGTAACACTATAGAGAATTAATCATCCAGACCTTTTTTGGTCTCAATAACCACCACTCCATTTGCACCGCGTGCACCATAAATTGCGGCGCTACCATCTTTAATTATGTTGATACTTCTTACCTGCGAAGGCACAAGCGTGCCCATAATGCTTCCATCTACCTGAACACCATCAACTATAATTAGTGCAGCACTGCTCAGGTTTATCGAATTAACTCCGCGAATAATTATATCTCCGTTACTTTGAACCTGAACACCGGCAAAACGTCCCCGCATCAGATCGTACATATTGGTATACTGCGCGAAATCAACATCATCACTTGTCATTTGGGCCAGTGCATTCAATCGTTCTCCATCTTTTACATAACCATATCCAATAGCATATTCCCTGGCTTTTTCTCCTGCTTTAAGTTTCAAATTAACGGCAACCAGCTTTATCTGTTCCTCCAGTTTAACATTCTGGGTAATAAATCCTTTTGCAGATATTTTCAACTTATCCTCACCATTCACTTTAACTTTAAATTGTCCCAGTGAATCAGTTTTTACAATTTCTTTGGAGCTTTTAAGCATCACTTCGGCACCAACAATAGTAATACTGTCGAACGTGGTTACTATACCTTGTACAAAACGTTCCTGAGCAATACTATTCATCGTAACTAAACAGAATAGTGCGAGAAATACGAGAGAAATTCGGGTTTTCATTGTATTGGCTTTTTTGTTTTATTGTTTGTTAAAGGTAAAATAATTTAACAAAAAGCCAAGATGCCAAAATCAGATTAAATATTTTCTTTAGCTGGTGCTACACGCTTCACCCGGTAAGGCTTTTTCTGTTGCGATTCGAAATAAGTTCGCATCTGTAACTCGGCGATAATACCTGTTGTAATAAACTGAATACCACCCAATACCAACAAAATACCAAGTAATAATAATGGTTTGCCCCAAATATCATTGCCCATAACTTTGAGTATAAGCAAGTAAATGTTAATCAGCACCCCAATTGCAAGCGTAAAAATACCGATTTGACCAAAAAAGTGCATCGGACGTTGCAGGTACTTCTTAAAGAAAACCATGAGTACAAGGTCGCTCATTACTCGAGTTGTACGGCTAAGATTGTATTTTGAACTTCCAAATTCGCGTGGACGGTGGTTCACATCTACCTGAGTAATTTTTGTAGCGCCTTCGAGTGTTACCAGTGCAGGAATATAGCGATGAAGTTCGCCGTAAATATGGATGTTTTTTATGGTATCGTTAGTAAAAATTTTCAGGGTACATCCAAGGTCTTTCATATAAATTCCGGTAGCGCGGCGTATCAAATAATTGGCAATTTTTGAAGGCACTTTACGCAGAAACATACCATCTTTTCGGTTGGCGCGCACCCCTGCAACCATGTCCCATTCTTCTTCTTCGATCATTTTCAGCATCATAGGTATATCTGCCGGATCGTTCTGTAAATCGCCGTCAATCAAGGCTACAAAATCTCCTTCCGCCTGATCAATTCCGGCCTGTAGCGCCGAACTTTGCCCGTAATTTCTTTTTAACTCCACCAATAGAAACCTGTCGTCGTTAATTTTTCTGATCTCCCGGCGTGTATTATCGGTTGATCCATCATCTACAAAAATCGCTTCGTAGTCAATTCCTTCGAGTGCTGCCTTAATTTGCTCCGATAATGGTTTAATGTTTGGCTCTTCATTCCAAACACAAATTACGAGTGAAAGCTTTTTCATGATCTGTTTTTATCTGTTTTAAGCTGCTTCAACACAACCTTGATTTTGCGATTGCAAAGGTATAAATTCTGTTTTACGATAAGTTACTCAATTCCATTAAGTTTCCAAATGAACGAAAAACGTACGGTTTTATACAACCAATCGTGTAATCCGTGTTGGTATTTTATTGAAATTGCTTTTTTATTGTATTCTTTCCGGAGTTCAAAATTTAGTTGCCTGGGTCGATCGCCATTATTTTTATAACCAGAATAACCCGACCACGACGGCGTAAAACGCCAGTTGTTTTTCTGAAAATCAGCACCTGCACCATAAAGGAAGGCATCGTTTTGTAAATTTAGCTCATCGTTGGTTTGCCAACTGTAAAAACCCAGCATTGCATGCGGACGAAACAATAGTGTTTCCGGCTGTCCATAATCTTTCGAGAAACTATAATCGAACGAATAAGCCGGCGTATCGGCATAACGTGCACCTTCGAAGTTAGTTCCCGATGCCGTTTTTAATATCGCCCGAAACATCGTATTTGGGAAAGCCCGGTCTTTAAAAAGCTGAATAAACGTTGAGAAACAGAAATCGCCCATTGCATAACCTTTTCCATCTTTGTCGCGCGAAAAACGTTCATCTCGTATTTCTTCGGTGTAGGCATAATGTTCAAGCAACACGCCATACATTTCAACGGCAATTTTGTTTTGTGCAAAAGGGATATAGACCCTTCCAGAAATATCTTGCGTTGGATCGCCCGAAAGAAAGTGACTCGAAACGGTAAGTTCAAACTCCGTACGTCCTTCGATAATACCTTTCTTAAGTTCCGGAACCGGCAAAGCATTTGGTCCCAGGTATGCAGGCGAAATGATCAGCCAGCTTCGCCAGCCCGGATCACCTGTTTCCCAGCCGTGCGCATCATTCCACCACGACCAGTCTTCCTGAGCCGAAACAAATTTTAGTGTACTTGTGAATACAAGTAAAATAATAAGTAATCGTTTCATCGATGGTTTACACCTTTTTATCTTTTCCCGTGAAGAAGACCCTTTCTTCAGAAGTAGTTAAGATATACCAAATGTAAACGATTTTTTAATGCAGCCAATGTGCACCAAGGAAAAAGCTTTTAAAAAAAATAAGCCCCTCAGGAATTCTGAAGGGCTTAAAAATCAAAGCTTAAGTTTTTCTCTTATACTTTGGGGTATGCCGTCTTTGTGCACCATAATGCACATTGTTTTGTAATTTACATAAGGTTTCGAGGCGTAGAAATAACCATCGTATTTATTGTAATCGCCCCACGAGTTTTTCACTTTGTAGAATGTATGTCCTTCCTGATCTTTTGCAGTACCGATAATATGCATTCCGTGGTCGTCGGTAGTCTCGTAATCATCAAATGCTCTCTGGCGCATTTCCTGGGTTACTACCAATTCAGGTACCGGGTTGTCCAGTTTATACAGTTCTTTTTCTTTTTCTTTTTGTGGCAGCGCCTCCCATTTTGCAATTTCGGCATCGTCCATGTTCTCTTCCGGAGCGGCCGGCAAAACAGCCACACCCTTATTACTGGTGGCAAATCCTTTTTCGCTGACATCGGCTGCCCAAGCAATGGTTAATCCATTATTCAGCGAATAATCAATAATATTCTCCAGATCTTCAAGTGGAACGTTGTACACCTGATCCCACGACCAGTTATCAGGAACTTCCAAAATAAATTTATCGTAGAACGGATGGTGTGTATATGAAGTGATCTCTACATAATCGTTCATGTTTAATCCAACATAATCGCTGGCAAAACTTTGTGGTGTATATTGTTTTCCTTCGTACTCAAACTTTTGTGGTAACTCACCTAAATACGAGTTCAGGGTACCTTCAATAGCTTCATGCCATACAGTGCTCAGTTTTCGGTTACCGTTTTTCACAACAGCGTCAACATGGTCTTTCAGCACATTATCCATTTCGCCATGCACATGTTTTTCTTCGCCATAGTTTAAACCATCGTAAACCGACTCCGGAACAATTCCGTATTTCGCAATCATATTGGTAACATCGTGAAAAGCACCACCTGCCGAAAAATTCAGATTACCATGCACACGTACGTGCTTTTCGGCTTTTACTGAATAAGTATGCCATACAACAAACATTTCTGAAAGGTCCACCTCTGGTTTTCCCAGGCGCATCATTTCCGACTCCAAAAATGATAGCCCCGAAAACGACCAGCAGGTACCTGAACGGTATTGGTCTTTTACAGGCGTGGCCGCTAATGAAATCTCGTCTTCAAAAACATAACCGGGTTCCTCCTCCTTCTTATCATTCTCCGCAAATACACTAAGTGTAAATACCGCAATCAATACGGTAAAAATAAAACGCAACTTCATCAATTAATTATTAAATTATTACCCCTCTTTTTTTTTGAATTAGCGTCAAAATTAACAATTAATTCTTTTTAGAAAAGAGAATTTAAGGTAGACTTAATAAAAATTAGAGGTCACTTTTCAGTTTAAAAGTTATGTAACGAGTTATGTGACTTAAGTTACTGAACTTCGCGGTAACGGAAGCAGTCAACCAGGTGGTCGTTTACCATTCCGGTGGCCTGCATGTGCGCATAAATTACAGTCGATCCGACAAACTTAAATCCACGCGATTTTAGGTCTTTCGATATCGCATCCGACAGTTCGGTTTTGGCCGGCAATTCAGCAAGCGTTTTAAAGCAATTTATCGTCATCATGAAGCGGCACTCCCCATTCTTCATCGTGATATTTGATCATCAACTCGTTTTTTGTTCCCCAATCACAGCGTTTACACATAATTTTAGATTTAAGTCGCTATTCGTTAAAAAACCTAACTGTTTATTACTTCCAACTATGAAAATACTATTTTTGTTTGTTTTCAAAAACAGGACGAAGTACACCTTCAAAAAAAGGGTACGAAAGAAATACATAAATGAAGAAACTTACCATACTTTTTGCACTCTTGTTATCGATGAGTTTCCTGGCCGAAGCTCAATTGAACATCAACCACTTTATCAGGGTGGGAAGAACGCGCATATCAATTGGCAACTACACGGGAGCAATCGAATATTTCAATATTGTTATTGAATTTAAACCTTATTTGGCAGAAGCTTATTTGTACCGCGGAATGGCGAAACATTCGTTGGAAGATTACCGCGGAGCAATCGCAGATTACGACAAAGCAATTGAAATAAAACCCTATTACCCGCGCGCTTACAACAACCGCGGAATGGCATATCACAACCTCAGGCTGTACAAACGTGCTATTGAGGATTACGACCGTGCACTGGAATTTGACCCGTCCGATGAATCGATATACAACAACCGGGGTATCGCCAAACTGGCACTGAAAGACCTGAATGGTGCTATTGAAGATTATGACAAGGCTCTTGAGGTAAACCCAAAATCGACACATGCCCTGATGAACCGAAGTAACGCCAAAATTGTAAGCGGAGACATTAAAGGAGCCATCAGCGATTTAAACCAGGTAATTATCATCAGACCGCATTATGCGGCTGCCTACTTAAACCGTGGATTGGCGCGATTTGAGCTGGAGGACTATGCATCAGCACTGCGCGACTACGACCAAAGTATTCGCTTCGATGCCACAAATGCGCTTGCTTTTAATAATCGGGGTATCGTAAAACATAAGCTGGAGGATTACGAAAGTGCCATTATGGATTACGACATGGCCATTCAGCTAAATCCGGAAATGGCCAGTGCCTATTTTAACCGCGCCATGGCCCGCGAAATATTAAACCGCCCCGGTTATGAGCAGGATTATCAAATTGCGGCCCGCCTTAATCCTCAATTTGATTTAAGCCAACGGCGAATTGATGCCGAGCAATTGGCACAGCAGCAACAACAGCAACAAAAACAGCAGAATTCATCATCGCAGCAAAATAATAACCAGCAAAACTCGCAGGCAAATCAGCAGGCGTTGGTACAAAACAATCAGCAACAATCGTCGCAGCAAAACAATGCCACGGTTGCCGATCAGAAATCGGATGAAGAAAAGCGCAAAGAAGAAATGGAAGCTGAAAGACGCCGACGCCGGATGCGTATGGATTTGGTTATTGAAGACACCCGCGATATTCCGGAGGAAGTGGAGGAGGTTGACGATGGCCGGATTCAGAATAAAAACATTGTTATCGATCTGCAGCCCATGTTCTTTATATCGGCATTTGAGAAAAATGCGGTCGATTACGAGCGTTTCCAGTATTACAACGTGGTAATTGATGATTTAAATGCCGAGAACAACTACAATCCTTTGCTCTCTATTTCGAATAAGCCGGTAACCACTTACCAATCGGTTTTTGAGAACTTCATCCTGTTTTTTAATGAAAAAATAGAGGTGCAGGAAAATGCGCACAACTATTTAAACCGCGGTATTTTTTATAGTCTTACGGGCGATTACAACAGTGCGTTTGCCGATTTGGATAAAGCAATAACGCTGGATGAAAAAATTTCGCTGGCCTATTTTACGCGAGCCAACACACATTACAAATTAAAAGAGCAGGTGGAACTGTTGGCCGGAGTGGGTTCAACCAATTCGCTGACATTAAACGAGGGAAAGATTAACGATAACAGCAATGAGAAGCCAACTACAGTTGAATACCAGGAGATTCTAGATGATTACGCGGTGACACTGTTTCTTGATCCCGATTTCTTTTTTGGCTATTACAACCGTGCGTTTATAAAACTGCGCCTGGGAGAATATCGCAGTGCGGTGGAGGATTTAAATCATGCCATCGACCTGGAACCTGAATTTGCTGAAGCTTATTTTAACCGCGGGCTTACAAAAATTTTCCTTGACGATATTGAAGGCGGTGCGCTGGATTTAAGCCGTGCCGGTGAGCTTGGAATCGACGGGGCTTACAACATTATTAAACGGTATTGCAACTAGGGATTGAGGGAGATTGGTCACTGGTCATTGTATATTGCCAAATTGATAAATTGTGGAATTGTTATACTGATAAGCAGCATTACTGTATCTTGTTACCTGGATGCCTGACTCTCACTTCTTGAAACATGTAACTCGTGGCTAGTAGCTCGCAACTCGTAGCTGATTCTTTCAACTTTCTACTTTTGCCTTGCACTTTTTATTTTATACTTTTTACTTTTGCTCCCGACGCTTCGGTCGGGATTTCGCCCAGCATAACTGTTCTCAACTTTCTACTTTTGCCTTTATACTTTTACCTTGTATTTTTTTACTTTTGCCTCGTCACATTTTGACTTTATACTTTTTACTTGAATTATGAATCAGCCACTCGCAGAACGCTTACGACCAAAAACATTAGACGACTACATTGGGCAGGAACATCTTGTTGGGAAGGACGCTGTTTTGCGCAAACTGATTGATTCGGGCAAGATAACCTCACTTATTTTGTGGGGACCTCCGGGAGTGGGAAAAACGACTTTGGCGCGAATAATTGCCAATACACTTGACCGGCCGTTTTACACGCTAAGCGCCATTAACTCCGGCGTAAAAGATATTCGCGATGTGATTGACAAGGCCAAAAAGCAACAGTTTTTCAGTCGCCCAAATCCGATACTGTTTATCGACGAGATACACCGTTTTAGCAAATCGCAGCAAGATTCGCTGCTGGGTGCTGTTGAAGATGGTACCATTACATTGATTGGTGCAACAACGGAAAATCCTTCGTTCGAAGTGATCTCTCCCCTGCTTTCGCGCTGCCAGGTGTATATTTTGGAGCATTTGGATAAAGCTGCTTTGCTCAAGATCATCAAAGAAGCCACAAAAAAAGACACCGTACTTAAAGAGAAAAAGATAACACTGCGCGAAGATTCGGCGATACTTCGTTACTCAGGTGGCGATGCGCGGAAACTGCTAAACGTGCTGGAACTGGTCACCCTTGGCGAAGACAGCGATAACATTGTTATTACCAATAAAAAGGTAACCGACAAGCTGCAAAAAAACCTTTCGATATATGACAAGAAAGGTGAAATGCACTACGATATTATTTCGGCATTTATAAAAAGTATTCGTGGTGGCGATCCGGATGCTGCAGTGTACTGGCTGGCGCGCATGCTTGAAGGTGGCGAAGACGTTAAATTTATTGCCCGCCGTTTGCTGATACTTGCCGCCGAAGATGTTGGGTTGGCCAATCCGAATGGCCTGCTGATGGCACAAAATACTTTCGATGCCGTGCATAAAATAGGGATGCCCGAAGCACGTATTATCTTATCGGAATGTACCATTTACCTGGCTACCTCGCCAAAAAGTAATTCGGCCTACGAAGCCATTGATAATGCCATTGCCCTGGTAAAACAAACCGGAGACCTGCCGGTACCGCTACACATACGAAATGCCCCAACCAAGCTGATGAAAGAAATTGGCTACGGCAAAGACTACAAATATGCACACGCCTACGACGGCAACTTTGTAGAGCAGGATTTCTTACCGAAAGAGATTAGAAACAACCGCATTTACCAGCCGCAAAATAACGCATCTGAACTGAAAATTTTGGAGCGTTTGAAGAAATGGTGGGGGAAGCGGTTTTAGTCACTCGAAATTAGATTTTAGTTTTTTGATAATTTCTAGCGTTTATATTTATCATTCAATCCCACCCCATCAAGAATCTGTTGTTTATATTTTTCGATTCTTCTTTCCCGTGTTTGTGTTTGTTTGGGTTGCGAGAAATATATTATGTAACCTCTCTGACGGCCCGGCGTTAACGTGTAAAACGCATTTTTAAATAACGAATCTTCTTCAAAGGCCAGTAACAGCTCATCGGGAACGGGTTCAGGGTTCTTCTTTAATTCGATCTTTTTCCCACTTTTTTCTATTTCAATTGCTTCCGATATATATAAGCTTAAAACGTCTTTCAGTTTCTCAATTTCTTTGGTGTTTGTAAATTTTACCAATCGGCTTGATTGTATATTTCCCTGTTGTTGCAGAATTTTATGCTTATCACTTAAAAGTACGCCTTTGAAAAAAACAATGTTGGCCGATTCTTTTAAAGTGTTTACCATCACTACGTTTTTGCCATTGAACGTATAAACAGGAACTCCCCATTTTATTTCTTCGGTTAAACCGCTTTCCAAAACAATTTGCCGAAACAATTCAAGCTCTTCCCTCCAATCGTTTACTTTGCACTGAAGGGTTCCGCCATATTTACACCTCATACAACCGTCGATCAGGTATTTATCCACCTTCGGATTTAATTCGATTTTCATTTTTGTACTACTATTGTTTATTTATATTAAAGGAATGCAATTCAAAGTGTTCAATGGTTTGTTCGTATAATGCTTACCGTTTGCTTAAAATTCTGTGGCGATTGAAAACCGGCATGATTATCCGATCAAAACCATAGTTTGTCAGAAGTAGAAAATTTTGAGTAACGATAATAAGTAATGGATTATTGCTGCAACGGGAAGCTGTTTTAACCTATTTCATTTCATAACACAAATAAATACCATCATTCAGTTACTCCAAAAGCTTTAGCCAAACCACTTGGTCCGGTTGGTGCCATATCCTTGAAAATCCATCTTAATCCCCGGGTATATCCCTCTGCCGCCACCCCTGTATGTCGTTCTCCTTCAATAACGTAATTTAGCAACGAGAAATTCTGGTAGTGATGACTTTCAATCTGCTTCTGTAAACGAATAATGGGAGCACGAAAAGCTGGATATTCATCTCCCCCCGCCGAAAGAAAAAGCCTGACAGGCAACTCATTGGTCAATTTAGAATAGGCACTATCTGTTAGGAATAAATAGTTCTGGCCCCACATCGCCGCCGGACTTATTGCAATATACCGTTTAAAAAGTTCCGGCTTACTATACATAGCATAAAGCGAAAAAAGGCCTCCTGCAGATTGTCCTCCCAGTGCCCGAATGGATTTATCGGCTCTGTAATTTGATTCAATAGTTGGAATAACCGATTTTTCAATAAATTGCAGAAACCCGGGCCCATCGCCAGTATTCTGATTAAACTCATACCATTTTGTTGGCGTCAGATCACGCATTCTTAAACTGTCATAATTTACATTTTCGCCCGGATAAGATAAGCCAACCATGATCATTTCAGGAATTACATTATCATACCGTAAGTTACCGTAGATGGAATAAAGTAATGGCATATGCCAATAGCCATCTAAAAAATAAAACACGGGATATTTTTTACTTTTTGAATGATTGTAACTGTCCGGAAGAAAAATAATCAGTTCGTGATCTCTGCCGGTTAATTCATTTTTTAATTGTACGGTCTCCGTGTTTTTAAGTACAAAATTTTGCGACTGTGCCTTAAATGCGGGTTGCAGTAATAAGCCAACCAGGGCGATTAACAGAAACTGTTTAGGCCAGGATTTGTTTGTTCCAGGTTTCATACTTCGAGATTAAATTACTGATACTTATGCTATAACAAAAACGGTTTCAAATGGGTTCAAAGGCAGGTTATACAAAGCAGGCTCTTCCTCTCCTCGTCACAAACGAGTGGTAGTAAACAAATTCAGCAGGTGACTTGAAATCACCTGCTGAATAGCGCACAAAAAAGGGGAAACCTTGCGGTCTCCCCTTCTTCTATCAAATTCTATAATATAACTACATTAAGAACGAAATAAGCACACCTGCAGCAACTGCCGAGCCAATTACACCAGAGATGTTACTGGCCATACAGTACTGTAAAATGTGGTTCTTTTTGTCGTATTTCAATGCCAGCTCGTTAGCCACACGCGACGCCATTGGCACGGCACTCAGTCCGGTTGCACCAATAAGCGGGTTAATCTTTTTCTTGCTAAACATGTTCACCAGTTTCACTGCAAAAATACCACCGGCAATCGATATCGCGAAGGCCACAAAACCTCCAACAACAATACCCAGTGTTTTTGCCGAAAGGAAAACCTCAGCAGTCATAGTCGCTCCAACGGTAAGCCCCAGGAAAATAGTTGCAGTGTTCATGATTGGTCCTTGTGCGGCATCGGCCAAACGGCTTGTCGACGAACCAACCTCTTTAATCAGGTTACCAAACAACAACATTCCCAATAGCGGCACCGACGACGGAACCAGAACAGCAGCCAGTGTTCCCAAAGCAATCGGGAAAATAATTTTGGCAGCTTTTATATTCTTGATCTCGTATTTTGCCGGATACTGTTTTTCCATTTGTTTCATGTTGATGGCGAACTCTTTTTTCGTGATAAACAACTTTGCAACCAATGGAATAATTACCGGTACCAGCGCCATGTACGAATAGGCCGCAATAGCGATAGGGCCAAGTAAGTGCGGAGCCAGTTTAATGGTAGTATAAATAGCGGTTGGGCCATCGGCACCACCAATAATACCCAGCGAAGCCGCTTCTTTAGGCGTAAAACCAACAGCAATGGCGCCCAGCAAAATGGCAAAAATACCAATCTGTGCAGCGGCACCAAATAAGGCCAGTTTCAGGTTACGCAACATCGGACCAAAATCGGTTAATACACCAACACCCATAAAAATTACAGGAGGCAGCAAGCCGGTTTTAATCAGCGAATAATACAGGTAATTCATAATCCCGTAATCGTGCGCAATTTCAAACAGGTTCATATACCGGTGTCCTTCCAGCTCAATCAGGTCGGAGTTTACAACTCCCATTTGCCCCCCCGGGAAATTGGCCAGCAGCACACCAAATGCTATCGGGATAAGCAACAGTGGCTCATACCCTTTCTTTATCCCAAGATAAAGCAACACAAACGAGATCGCCCACATGATCAAAGTCTGGTAGGTGATCTCGCCAAGTGCGGTCATGTTAAACAGTTCTGATAAAATATCCATAAATCTGTTTTATGACAGTTGTATCAATACATCGTCTTCATCTACACTGTCGCCGTTGGCTTTTAAAATAGCGGCAACAGTACCATCGCTCTCAGCAACAATAGCGTTATAGGTTTTCATCGATTCGATGTAACAAACCAAATCACCCTCTTTTACTTTATCGCCAACTTTAAGCGCGGTTTCCGATGTATCTTTTGTTAACATGAATTTTCCTTCCAACGGAGCAATAACTTCAGAGGCTACACTTCCGTTTACTGCCGGAGCAGCTTCTTCTTTTGCCGGAGCAGCAGCTGCAGGAGCGGGTGCTGCGTCAACACCGTCGTAGCTAACGCCAACTTTAAATTTCTCGCCGTTTACATCAATAATCATCGATTTTGGCTCGAATGCGCCGGCAGGAACTTCAACTACCGCAGGTTTTGGCTCTTTGGCTGCTTTTTGAGCTGCAAGATCGGCTTCGAAATCGGCTTTTGCTTTACCCGATTTGTAGGCACGGTATTGCTCAGGGTGCATAGCCAGCTCGAACAACTCTTCGTCGTCCTGACCATAATCCCAACCGTTGTCGTCCATTTCTTTTTTGAACACATCCAGGTTATCAGGATACTGCTCTTGCGGAACACCGGTAAAGAATTCTTTTCCATTTGCTTTGGCCAGCTCAATAATCTCAGGAGCCAATTCTCCGGGAAGTTTTCCTGATTTACCAATGATCATATCCCAGATGTTATCGGCGATCATACTCCAGCGCTCGCGGCCTTTTATTACCTGAAGCACGTTCATGAGTGCCAGGTTTTTCACGTACTGACTAAATGGTGTTACCAGTGGTGGGTAACCTAACTTAGGCCATATGTATTCTACCTCATCAAACAGTTTAATCAGCAGATCGTCCTGAGTTAAGGTTGGTTTATTGCGTTTTATCAGCCATTTGTTCAGGCTCTCGAGGTTGTTACCCAGGTCGGCCATCAAACTACCCATCATTCCACCGGGAAGACCAGAACCAATCAACAACGAGTTCATGTGACGGTTTTTCGGGTTGATGTAGTAACCCAGGAAATCGTCGATAAACTCCTGTGTCATCGAACGCACTTCCATGTAGGCTTTCATGTTCACCTCTTTTACTGCATAACCGGCATCTTTTAACATACCCTGAACGGCCAATACATCGGCGTGACCAGTACCCCACGACAGTGGCTCCATAGCAACGTCAACATAATCAACTCCTGCGCGTGCAGCCTCTAAAATACTTGCCATCGAGAAACCAGGACCAGAGTGACCGTGGTACTGAACAGTAGTTTTAGGATGTGCAGTTTTTATATTCTTGATAATTTTACCGATGAAAGCAGGACGACCGATACCGGCCATATCTTTTACACAAATCTCGTCGGCACCCATTTCAATTAAAGTGTTGGCCAACTCGGTGTAGTATTCAACCGTATGAACTTCTGAAATAGTTAAACTCAAAGCTGCCTGCGAAATCATTCCACCTTCTTTGGCAAACTTAATCGAGTTTTCAAGGTTACGCGGATCGTTCAATCCACAGAAAGAACGGGCAATATCGGTACCTTGTAATTTCTTAACTTTAAACATCAGCTTACGAACGTCGGCAGGAACCGGGCTCATACGAATACCGTTTAAAGCACGCTCCAACATGTGTGTTTGAATACCGGCATCGTTAAAAGGCTGTGTCCATCTGCGGTTGGCAATGTTTGGATTTTCGCCAAACAAAAGGTTGATCTGCTCGAATCCACCTCCGTTGGTCTCGACCCTGTCGAAACATCCCATATCGATAATTGCGGGTGCTACTTTTTCAAGTTGTTCTACTTTGGGAACGTATTTCCCTGAGGATTGCCACATATCTCTATACAGCAAGCTAAATTTGATTTCCTTCTTCATTTCTGTTTATTTTTGGTTTATTGGATAAAAAGATACCTTTTACTTCGTCGCCGTTTTTTTCCTTCGTTTGCTCTATTCTGTCTGGTTCGTCGAATCGCCTCCACGGAAAAGGTTTCGGAAGTTAATATCCGTTAACTACTCTTACATTTTCTCAACCGATGTTACCCTGCCTTTTCCTTTGGTAGTAATTTCTACAGCAGAAACAATAGCGGCCAGTTTCGATGGGTTAATCTCATTTTGCGATGTAACTGCAGAACCCGTCTGATCGACGACAACAACTGCAAAACGATTGGTTATTCGAATAATAATATTCCCCAAAACCACCACCATGATGAGGATAAAAAAGACGGTACTCATGCCCGTTAGCATCAATTTTAAAGCTTCGTTCATCTTTGTATTTTTTGTTTAAATTGATTTTTTAGAGCTTGCAAATATATATTTCATTATCACATAGCGATTCAAATTGATTTCATTTTGTAAGCATTTTTAACGTTTTACTATCATTTTGAAAGTTACAATAAAGAAAGATTTCTTTTTACATATGCAAATATTTAACTATGAAGAAGTTATAGACCATCAAAAAAAATGGTTTCCGACCACCTGCTTTACAACATAAATATCAAGCACTTAACATTAAGGTTAGATTTGAAGCAATTTTTGTGTGCGAAACACACATTGATTATTAAAATGAACTTAAGACCTGAATATCCTCATTGCGTTAAAAAAAGTAACTATTTGGAAACATAAGTCGGATGGAAATCCAGCAATACCAATAAACAGTTATATCGAATTTATTTAGTGTTTAAATTTAATGTACCTTTGTGCCAGATTTTAGGTTTAAGAATTTTTATCTACCTCCTATTCCCCCGCCTTAGGATATTTGACTTTTCTTTAAATCTCATCTCTTAACATTAAAAACATTTTTAATAGCTGCTGATATTTATTAAATTAGAGGTCGGTAAGCTATAATCACTATTAAAAATTTATATGGGAAGATCGAAAGAAACATTTGGTAAAAAAGAAGTACGAAAAAAACAAGCAAAGAAGAGAAAAGAAAAAGAAGCAAGAAAACAGGCTCGTAAAGAAAATGGCGGCAATTCAGGATTGGACGATATGATTGCCTATGTTGATGAGTTTGGTAACATCACCGATACTCCGCCTGATGAAACACAAAAGGAAGAAATAAACATTGAAGATATTGATGTAAGCGTACCAAAAGGCGGTTACGGAGAAGCAGAGCCTAAAGAAAAACAAGGTGTAGTGACTTTCTTTAACGAACAAAAAGGATACGGTTTTATTCGCAACCTGTCGAACAACCAAAATATTTTTGTTCACATTAATGAAGTTGATGGCACTATAAAAGAAGGAAACCGGGTTACCTACGAAGAAGGACAAGGGCCAAAAGGACCTGCGGCAATGAATGTGAAGATTTCGGGCTAATCTGTTCAACAAAACAAACGGCAACTTCTGCCAAAACAGTTTACAAGATGGGAAAAGATTTAAAGTTAGCGGTACTTATCGATGGCGATAATATTCCCTCTGCATACGTTAAAGAAATGATGGAGGAGATTGCCAAATACGGCAATCCAACCATTAAACGTATTTATGGCGACTGGACCCAGCCCGGTTTAATAAAGTGGAAAACACTTTTGCTCGACAACGCAATTACTCCCATACAACAATACGGTTACACCACCGGAAAAAATGCTACCGACTCGGCCATGATCATCGATGCCATGGACATCCTGTACAGCGAAAAAGTAAATGGATTTTGTTTGGTATCGAGCGACAGCGATTTTACCCGGCTGGCAACACGTCTGCGTGAAGCCGGGATGCATGTAATTGGCATTGGCGAGAAAAAAACACCGAATCCGTTTATAGTTTCGTGCGACCGTTTTATTTATATCGAAATATTAAAAAGCCGCTCGAAAGAAAATGAAAGCACGACTTCGAATAAGTCGGATAAAAAAGCAGGTGTTGACAAGATAACTCCAAAGGTTATTCGCCTGATTTCGAAAACCATATCGGACCTGGCCGACGACGACGGCTGGGCTTTCCTGGGCGATGTGGGAAGTTTACTGCAAAAGAAACAACCGAATTTCGACTCGCGGAACTATGGTTTTGAAAAACTGACACCACTTATCGACTCCACCGGGATGTTTGAGATTGATCAGCGTGTAGGACAGGGGAAATACAAATTGATGTACGTGCGGAATAAAAAGCGTTAGTATAAAAAAACAGGTTTCGAGATACGAGCTACGAGTAGCGAGCGATCAACCTACATCAATCTTCACACTCACTCCCCAATCCATTCTTCACTTTTTACTTTTCCTCCCTACGCTACGGTCGGGATTTGGCTATCGCCGATTTTCAATTCGGCCAGCACAGCTGTCCTCAACTTTTGCCTCTTGCCCTGTGATTAGCTAAACAGCTCCACAATTTCCTCTTGTGTAATCTGCTCAAACGGATTATTGGAATTGATAAACTTATCGGCCAACGAGCTTTTCCGTTCTTTTAGCTTTTGAATCTTTTCTTCAATAGAATTTTCGGTAATAAAACGATACACAAAAACATGCTTATCCTGCCCAATACGATGCGCCCTGTTAATCGCCTGGTTTTCGGCTGCAGGGTTCCACCACGGATCGATAATAAAAACATAATCGGCTTCGGTAAGGTTAAGCCCTACTCCACCGGCTTTTAATGAAATCAGAAAAATCCGGTTATCCTCATCATCCTGAAAAGCTTTAATTACTTTTTCGCGTTTTGTGGTTTGCCCGGTTAATTTGCTGTACTTCCATTTTTGTTCTCCAATTTTGCTTTCTAATAGCTCCAGGTGAGTTACAAACGATGAGAATACCAGTACTTTATGTTTCTCAGCAACAAGGTTGCTTAACATGCGGAAAATCTCGTCGAATTTGCCCGATCGTTCCGACGCTTCATCATCCACCAGCGAGGGATGATTGGCCAACTGACGCAATTTGGTAAGTCCCTGCAAAACCACAAACTGCGATTTTTTGAGCCCTTCCTTTTCAATGGTCGATAAAATGGTATTTCGGATAACCGATTTTTCCTGCTCGTACAATTTTTCCTGCTCTCCTGCCATCGGGCAAATCCGCACTTCTTCCATCAACGGCGGAAGATCTTTGGCCACCTCCACTTTTTTACGACGCAAAACAAACGGACGGATCATCAGCTGCAGTTTGTCCATTTGCTCTTCACTGGCATGCTTTTCAATGGGCGTAATAAATGTCCGGCGGAAAAAAGCCAGGTTCCCCAACATTCCGGGATTCAGGAAATTCATTTGCGACCATAAATCCGACAGGGAATTTTCAATCGGCGTTCCGGTAATTACCAGTTTGTAACGTGCTTTAATATCCATTACCGCCTTGTAGGTTTTCGAGCTTGAATTCTTTATCGACTGGCTTTCATCCAGAATCAGGTAAAAGAATTCGGTGCCCCGCAACTTATCGATATCGTTACGAACCGTTCCGTAAGTGGTAATTATAATGTCGTAGTACGATGCTACTTTACCCAATTCCTCAGCTTTTTTGCGTTGTGTTCCCACATGCTGATAAACCTTTAGCGCCGGCGTAAATTTCTTTATTTCGTTGCTCCAGTTGTGTACCAACGATGTGGGCACAACAATTAAACTGGCTGGTTGCACAGCTGTTTCCAATTTTGTTTCGCTGGCAAATAAATCGCGCTGCCCGCTGGCGTCCACAGGATTATGAATTTTAATCTCCTGTTTCAATCGTTTAAGTTTCAACAAAAGCGTAAGCGTTTGCAGGGTTTTCCCCAGCCCCATATCATCGGCAAGGCAACCACCCAGTCCGTTTCGGTACAAACCATACATCCAGTTAAAACCTTCTTCCTGGTAATTTCGCAGTTTGGCTTTTAAATTGGCAGGCAACACCGGACGCTCCATTTCGGCGTTTATCAGCTTCTCATATTTTTGTTTTACCTCCTTGTCAACCTCCTGAATGGAGTTTTGTAACAAAGTAAAATGGTGCTTCTCAAACTTTATATGCTCGCCTTGTTGTTTGCCAAAAGGCAGAAGTCCTTTGTAGCGGGCAAACCACTCTTCGGGCAACACGGCAACTTCTCCGTTTGGCAGTTCAAACTCACGAATATCGTTTAAAATGTATTTTTTAAGTTGAATAAAAGGAATGCTGAATTCGCCAAACTTTACCACCGCATAAACATCAAACCAGTCGCCTTTTGTTTGCGTTTTCAATTCCAGTTTCTGGCTTCCGGTATAAAACTTCTTCTCCAGCTGTTCCTGTTTTATCACAATCCCTTGTTCTTCCAGCTGTGGCCGTTTCTCGTTTAGCCAGTTCACAAAAAAGTACAGTGCATTTTGCGGCTCAAGCAGGGAAACGCCGTTTAAGGTGTACGATCCGTTATCATCCTTTAAGCCGGTCTTTTTAATAAGCTGAAGTACTTTCTTTTCCCAGGTAAAATCGCGCGTGGTTTTGTAATACACAAAGGTGCCGTTTTGTTTTTTCACGCTGACCGCCATTTTGCGGGAAGAATCGGGCAGAAATTTTTCGTCGCCATACTCGAAGTTCAACACCAAACACGGCCGGTATTGCAGGTTATTTTCGAGCGACAACACGGCCTTTTTACCGGCCGATGCATGAACGACTTCAAAACCTTTAGCCTTTACATCATAATCGCGCACGGTATTCAGTACAAATCCTGAATAATACTTGTCTTCGATGGTGTTGGGTACCGTAACGTAATCTTTCTCGAAAAAGGGCATCAGCTTTTTGGCATTTAGCTTTTCAAACGCTACCAACTGGTTTCGGTAAATCAATAAACACGGATCGTTGGTTACCACCTCCACCGAACGCGCCGACAACAGCATTTCCTTTTCTTCCAAAAATATGTGCAGCCTGTAACGGGTTTGTGTTTCGGTGCGCTCGAATTCAAATTCAGGCCGGGCAAAAAACGGCGGCACTTCAAGTTGATCCTCGTCGTACAGGTTCGAATATTTAGCCTCTTTACGAAACAAACGCACCGGGCTGAGCATTAAAATGGAACACACCTGCATCATACATTTTTCGATAAAAGGTGTTACCTGTTTTTCGAAATAACCGGGGCGTAACGATGTATAAAAATCGGACACACTTGCGGCACGTGAAAACTTTTTGGTAAGCCCTTCATCGCTGTATTTTTCAATCAATTGAACCAGCTCTTTTTCGTAGGGTTTAAAAGTGTACTCCGAATCATTCAAGTCGTGCGGTTTTACCAATCGCACCACCGAATAAAAACGCTCCTTCTTTTCGATTAAAAAAGGCTGAAAAACCAGCCCCAAAAAACGGTGCTCGGTTAAGGCTATTATAAATTCAAATCGGTCCATTTACTTCTTCAAAAAAAGATACGCACAGAACTTTTCAGTGTTGCCCGGCGTAGCAGTTCGAATTAAAGAACCTCAAATATATAAAAGCTGCTCGGTAACCTGACTTTATTCAGCAAAAATGTTTATAGAAAAATAACATCTTTACGGACATAAAACTTACAGCATGAAAAATCTTACCGTTACAAAAATCGATACAACAACTTCGCTATCAATACAGGAAGCAGCTTTGCTTTTGGAAAAAAACACTAAAACTGAAGCAATTGACATTCTGAATTGGGAAAAAGCCTTTCCATATAAACCGGAGCTTAAATTCAGGATTGCTCACACCGGAAACGAAATATGGTTAAGATTTTACGTTCGCGAGAAAAATATTCTGGCGCAGGAAACCGAAATAAACGGCGATGTTTACAAAGACAGTACGGTTGAGTTTTTTATTTCGGTTGACGGAAAGAATTATTACAATTTTGAGTTTAACTGTATTGGCACGCCTCATGTGGGTTATGGCCCGGGACGTGGAAACCGCACCCCCATTTTGCCCGAAGTTGTAAAACAGATCGATATTGAATCGAGTCTTGGCGACCAACCTTTTGCTGAAAAGTCGGGAGATTTCTCGTGGGAAATGATGATCTGTATTCCTACGCAGTGTTTTGCTTTTGATAAAGTGCAAACTTTAAACGGCTTGGAAGCAACAGCCAATTTCTACAAGTGTGGCGATGAAACTTCTGATCCGCATTTTGTAACCTGGAATGCTGTTAACACGGAAAATCCGGATTATCATCGCCCTGAGTTTTTTGCTCCGGTTAAGTTTAATGACTGATAGCAGCGTTACCGACAATTTCCAGAAATACATGCAAATTCCCCAAACGCTGTAACCTCTCCTATTTCCCGCCAATAAGCGCACATGCTTTAAAACAGTATTCCATTTCACTACTTACCTTGTATTACTATGTATCTGTTTATACATTAGTTGGAAATTTTCTGAAACAAAATTTATGACCAATAATAAAACAGGATTACCAATAAAGGCAATGAATAAATAGAACTTGTGAATGCCTGTTTTGAGATGATCGGTAACTCATTACTAAGAATTAAAAACTTTAAACCATAAACCTTATGAATAAATACATACTTGCGTTTGACCAGGGCACAACCAGTTCGCGCGCTATTGTTTTCGATCAGCATGGAGCGATAAAATCGGTTGCCCACAAAGAGTTTGAACAGATATTTCCGAAACCGGGGTGGGTAGAACATGATCCCAACGAAATTTGGTCGTCGCAGGCAGCAGTTGCAGCCGAGGCCATTACAAGAATTGGAATTAACGGAAAAAATATTGCAGCAATTGGTATAACAAACCAACGCGAAACAACCATTGTTTGGGACAAAGAAACCGGCGAACCGGTTTACAATGCCATTGTTTGGCAAGATCGGCGAACAGCCAAATATTGCGATGCATTAAAAGAAAAGGGATATCAGAAATTGATTCGCGCTAAAACAGGATTGGTAATTGATGCTTATTTTTCGGGTACTAAAGTGCAATGGATTCTTGAAAATGTTAAAGGTGCAAGAGAAAAAGCAAACGAAGGAAAATTGGCGTTTGGCACCGTTGATTCGTGGTTAATCTGGAAACTTACCCGCGGCGACAAACACGTTACTGATATTACAAATGCCAGCAGAACATTGCTGTACAATATAAACGATTGCTGTTGGGATAAAGAGCTGCTGGAACTTTTTGATATTCCGGAAAGTATGCTTCCCGAAGTTTGTGCATCAAGCGAAATAGTGGGATACACCAAAACAACAATATTTGCACACGAAATACCAATTGCCGGTATTGCCGGCGACCAGCAGGCAGCATTGTTTGGCCAGCAATGCATACACCCCGGAATGGCTAAAAATACCTACGGAACGGGTTGTTTTATGCTGCTTAATACCGGCGAAAAAGCCATCCTATCGGAAAACAACCTGGTAACTACCATTGCCTGGAAGATAAACGGAAAAGTATCGTATGCTCTGGAAGGAAGCATTTTTATTGCAGGGGCTGCCGTTCAGTGGCTTCGCGATCAACTGGGCCTGATAGACAGTGCACCGGAAATTGAAGCGCTGGCGCTTTCGGTTGAAGATAATGGTGGTGTTTATTTTGTTCCGGCATTAACCGGACTTGGAGCTCCACACTGGGACCAGTACGCCCGTGGTATTGTGGTTGGCATAACCAGGGGAACATCGAACGGGCATTTTGCACGAGCCACATTAGAAGGAATTGCCTTTCAGGTGATGGATGTGCTGAAAGCAATGGAGGCCGACTCGGGCATTGAAATTAAAGAACTTCGTGTTGATGGTGGCGCGGCAGCAAACAACCTGCTGTTACAATTTCAGTCGGAGACACTGCAATCGCCGGTAATCCGTCCCCGTCAACTGGAAACCACTGCTCTGGGAGCTGCTTATCTGGCAGGTTTGGCAGTTGGTTACTGGCACGATCTCAATGATTTGCAATCGCAATGGGAAAAAGACAAAACTTTTACGCCTCAAATCTCGAAAGAGGTGATGGATAAATCCATACGCAAATGGCAAAAAGCACTCACAAAAGCCAAGGAATGGATTGACGATGATGATGATGAATAAACTACTTACTAAGCCTGAAATTTATGAAAAGACACAAACAACTACGGAAAGCCAAGGCCGATATTGAATGGGATATTGTTGTAATTGGCGGTGGCGCTTCAGGACTGGGAGTAGCGCTTGAATCTGCTACACGAAAATACAAAACACTGCTGCTTGAAGGTGTCGATTTTGCCAAAGGAACCTCGAGCCGAAGCACCAAACTGGTGCACGGCGGTGTGCGTTATTTGGCACAGGGGGACATCTCGCTGGTTTTGGAAGCCCTTCGCGAAAGGGGATTAATGCGGCAAAATGCGCCTCACCTGGTAAAAAACCAGTCATTTATTATTCCCAACTACGAATGGTGGGGAGGACCACTTTACACCATTGGCTTAAAAGTTTACGACATGATGGCCGGGAAACTGGGGCTGGGGCCTTCAGTGCACCTCACAAAGGAAGAAACACTGGAAGCTTTACCCACCCTGAAAGAAGAAGGCTTAACAGGTGGTGTGATATACCACGACGGACAATTTGATGATGCCAGACTCTCGATAAACCTTGCGCAAACCATTATTGATTATGACGGAGTGGCCGTAAATTATACCAAAGTTATTGGTCTGCTAAAAGATAAAGAAGGAATGATTTGCGGGGTAAAAGCTAAAGATGTTATTGATGGCGATGAATTTGACATAAGAGCCAAAGCAGTGGTAAACGCAACCGGAGTTTTTACCGACGAAATTTTACAAATGGATGAACCCGGCACCCCAAAAAAAGTTGTACCCAGCCAGGGAATTCATCTTGTTCTCGATCATGATTTTCTGAAAGGCGACCATGCCATAATGATCCCCAAAACCGATGACGGGCGGGTGCTTTTTGCCGTTCCTTGGCGCGGGAAAGTAGTAGTTGGCACTACCGACACCATGATTGAAAATGCCAGTCTTGAACCAAGAGCACTGGAAGAAGAAATTGAGTTTATATTAAATACTGCCAAACGCTACCTTACACGCCCTCCTAAAAGAAGCGATGTAAGAAGTATTTTTGCCGGACTACGACCACTCGCTGCCCCCGAAGGAGAAGACAAACAAACAAAGGAAATTTCCCGCAGCCATAAAGTTATCATGAGCTTATCGGGACTAATTACTATAACCGGCGGAAAATGGACAACCTATCGCAAAATGGGTGAAGACACCCTACACAATGCAGTTATTTTGGCCGGCTTACCTGAACGCCCCTGCCAAACCGAAAATCTGGCAATCCATGGCTATACAAAAAACATTGATCATAACGATCATTTTTATGTGTACGGATCGGAAGCAAAAGAAATTAAAGAGATGATTGAAAACGATCCGGAATTGGGAGAAAGACTGCATGAACGGCTTGAGTTTACAGTTGCCGAGGTTATCTGGGCTTGCAAAAAAGAAATGGCAATGACTCTTGATGATGTGCTGGCACGCCGGGTAAGAGCTTTATATCTCGATGCACGTGCAGCCGAAGAAATGGCGCCCAAAGTAGCACAAATAATGGCAAACGAGCTAAACAAAGATACTGACTGGATTAACCAGCAAGTTGAAGAATTTACCGAAATTGCCAAAGGTTATTACCTGTAAAACCAATTTACTTTAAACTAAACGAATAAGAATATTAAAATAAACCTGTAACTGAAATGAATGAATTTGTAGCGGAAATAATTGCCACAATGATACTGATTCTCCTTGGAGATGGAGTTGTGGCAAATGTAGTTCTAAAAAATACCAAAGGTCACAACGGCGGATGGATCGTAATTTCACTGGGCTGGGGACTCGCCGTAATGATGGCAGTAATAGTTGCCGGCCCCATTAGCGGAGCGCACTTAAATCCTGCAGTAACACTTGGCCTCGCATTGGGCGGAATATTCCCGTGGGATAAAGTTCCGGTATATATTGCCGGCGAAATAATAGGCGCTATGCTCGGGGCCATATTGGTTTGGTTAACTTATCGCGATCATTTTAAGGCCAACACCGATAAAGACGGATTTTTAGGTGTTTTTGCCACATCGCCGGCCATCAGAAATTATAAGAACAATTTTATCACCGAACTTATCGGAACTTTTGTACTCATTTTTGTGATCTTTTATATCACCGATATTAAGTTTGAAACCCAACAGCTGCAAACTGTTGAAGTTGGTTTAGGTTCAATTGGAGCGCTTCCTGTTGCACTTTTGGTAACGGCAATAGGCTTAAGTCTTGGCGGCCCAACAGGTTACGCCATTAACCCTGCCCGCGATTTGGGACCACGTATCATCCATAGTTTGTTAAAAGCTCCGAACAAAGGAAGTTCTGACTGGGCTTATGCATGGGTTCCAATCCTTGGACCAATTGCAGGAGCTGCTCTGGCTGCAGCACTGTTTTGTTTTTGTTAAAGCAAATTCGCCGATACATACAATAAAGAAGTCACTATCAGTAAACGATAGTGACTTTTTTATTTTTAATGCACTACCTAAATATATCCATACCAATTAGTTGTTATTTTTCTGCTCATTTCATAACTTGTATATCCAATTAATTTACAAACTCTAAAGTTGTGACCCGGAGATTGCAAACACAAACCAATGACGCATGAAAAACAATTCGAGGCTTATATTCTTAGATACGGTTTCTTATGAAACCGCGGCTTCGATATTGCTATAGCCTAAACAAAGCTTAATATTTTTAAACCCATAATTATGACAACTTACTACGACATTCACTGCCACATTTTTAACAAAGACGTGATTATACGCAAGCTTGTAAATGTGGTTCAATCGCTACTTGCCATTAAAGACCTGGTGGACAAAGGAGTTACATCGGCCGAACTGAGATTTAAAATTGACGGTATTAACCGCACACTGGAAGAAGTTACGCAACCATCGAGCGAAGATGTGTTTGAAGCGCTCGACAAAGTGTACCAGGGAAATGTGGTTACTACTCCTTTAATGTTCGACCTGACTTATGCCGATGATAACGACGACGACGAGAACCAGAATAAACGTTACCGCAAGCGCATAAAACGTATTTTCTGGCTGCTGTCGGTGGCACTGCCTTTTATTAAAATGCGGGTAAACCGGAAACTACAGAGCGAAGAACTGGCCGAAGCTTTCGACAAAATCAGAGACCATGTAAAACAATTTGAAGACAGTTTCGATCGGAAATCGGATGAGGAAGTGGAAATTTTCGACAATGCCAACTATGCCCAGCAAATTGCAGATTTGGAGTACCTGGCAGGTAAATACGAAACAATAAAACCTTTTTTTAGTGTTGATCCGCGCCGTGAATACAAAGGCAACGTCAACCTGGTTGACAAGCTAAAAGAGAAGATTGTTGCCGAAGATGGTCGCTTTGCCGGTGTAAAACTGTATGCTCCGGCAGGTTTCTCTCCTACCGATCCGGTGTTAATGGGCACCCGCAACGCTCCCGGAGTTTATGCCTTATGCCAGGAGCACAATATTCCGATTACGGTGCACAATTCAAACAGCGGATTTGCCTGTTTGTCGTCGGTGCTTAAAGTGCGCGGCGATGTACTTATTAACGGAAACACCATAAAACCTAAAAAGCCACTTGTTTTCGACTACCGCTTTTTTAGCCGCAAAGTGCACAAAGCCATTGCCGAGCGGGCGAAAAAATTAAACCACCCAAAATTGTGGGAACTGGTAATGAAAAAGTATCCTGACCTGACCATTAATTTTGCGCATTTCGGTGGCAGTGGCCAGATTATGGACTACATAAATTACAATTTCCCGGAAGAGCAAAAACGGGTAGACGAAGAAGAATTTGAAGATGCTATCATGTCGCTGTCGAACAAAGACAAGGAAATTATTCGTGCGGCCTACACTTTAAAACGTAAAAAGCGAATTCTGCGCGAAGACCTTACCATTGCCGAACGTGCCAAAGTGTGGAATGCACTTTACCGAACCGGCTTTATCGACAACTGGGCAAAGGCCATTTTCGATATCATTAAGAACCCGAAATACCCGAATGCTTATACCGACCTCTCCTGTTTTTCGGAAGGAACGGTTATTGAATCGCCAACCACTCAGGAAATGGTTTTCAGCATCCGCGAAACACTTAGCACTTTTAAAACCAGCTTCTACGATAAACTTTCCGGCTACGAAAAATCGAAAATTCTTTATGGCTCCGATTATTACCTCACCCAGTTTTTTGGGCCGAGCATGGAACAATATTTCAACGATTTCAAAACAGCATTTGGCGATGATTTCGACACCATTGCCAGTGTCAATCCGAAACGTTTCCTAAGTATTAACCCTTAATGCAAATTGGTATGGAAGATTTATTAAAAATAGCGTTTGCCGAGTTGGGCACCGAAGAAATTGTTGGCTCGGAACATAACCCTGAAGTTTTAAAATATGCCGAAGAAGCAGGCATTGCAGGCGTTACCACCGACGAGATTCCGTGGTGCAGCAATTTTGTAAACTGGGTGGCCATGAAAGCCGGCCTGGAATATTCGAAAAAACCCAATGCGCGTTCGTGGCTCAATGTGGGAGTAAAAACCATAAATCCCGAGCCGGGCGATGTGGTGGTTTTCTGGCGCGAAAGTCCCGAATCGTGGAAAGGGCATGTTGGTTTTTTCCTGGGTGTTTCTACCGACAAAAAGCGTGTTTACTGTTTGGGCGGCAACCAGGGCAACCGCGTATCGGTTTCGGCTTACCGCATAAATACCGTTTTGTCGTATCAGCGATTGGCGGCACAGCAGCAACTCATTATCCCCGATCCTTTACTGCAAAAAGGCAGTAAAGGCGCGGCTGTGGTTGCCTTGCAGGATGCACTAAAACTACTGAATATTAACGTGGGAACTTCCGACGGTGATTTTGGTCCAAAAACCGAAAACGGCGTAAAAGAGCTGCAAACACGCAAACCGGAACTGGAAATAAACGGCGTTTACAACAACGAAACCCGCGATCTCCTGGAATCATTATTCCAGGCATAACTATACATTACACATTTTACTCATCATTAAATCCAAAAAATTATGACAACAAAAGTAGCCGATCTTACTCCGGAAGAATTTGTTTTACTTCTGGACGATTTTTACGCAGAACCCAAAAAGCGTAATAAAATGACAGAAGCAGAAGTTAAAGATCTTGCCATTCGCTTAAACGAAAAAATTGATGTCCCTTTTATTAATGAAACCGGCGAAGAAAAAATCCTCGTAAAAGTGATCTTTAAAATCGACACCTTTTTATACGACCATTTACCCAACGAATTTTACGACCTCATCCGCAGCTCGGATCATGGTATTTCAAAAAAGGAAGCCAAACGTTTGGTGCGACGTTTAACACGTCTTGCCAACGATAAAATTGACATACCCTACCTCCCGGAAATGGCCGAACATATTGCCATAAAATTTGTAATTGGGATGGTAGTTAAAGCTGCCCGTAAAAAGCTTAATTTCGACGATGTTCGTGCCAAATCAACAGAAATGCTCGTTCCAGAATCGGACGAGAACATTGAAGATTTGGTTGATGATTAATACGGTTTGCCCCGATGTAATTGAAAACTTTGTATCTTGGATAAAGAAAATTCCTGAAGTTGACTATTCCAGGCAGAGCCAAAGGGAAATACGCCAACTTAATTGCCGCAAAATAGCAGAAAACCGAATTTTCTTTAGTTCACCCCTCTGTCATCCGTTAGTTGCCCGATGACATCTACCATCAACGGGGGAGAAAAAGCGGCCCCATGGCAAAGACTGGGGAATTATTAGATTTAAAAGCCAAAGTTATGAGTACAATTCAATTACACCGGGGCGATATTACCCAACTTGAGGTTGATGCCATTGTAAATGCTGCCAACAAATCGTTGCTGGGTGGTGGCGGAGTCGACGGTGCCATTCACCGGGCAGCCGGCCCCGAACTTTTAAACGAATGCCGCCAGCTTAACGGCTGCGAAACCGGCGATGCAAAAATTACAAAGGGATACAATCTTCCGGCAAAATATGTGATTCATACCGTTGGTCCGGTTTATAACGGAGGCCGATACAACGAAGCCGAGAAACTGGCTTCATGCTACCGCAGAAGTTTGGAAGTGGCGCTGCAAAACGGTGTAAAATACATTGCTTTTCCCAACATCAGCACGGGTATTTACGGCTACCCGAAACACGAGGCTGCACAAATTGCAACACAAACGGTAAAAGACTTTTTGGCGAATGATCACGAACTTGATACGGTGATATTTTGCGTGTTTGATGAAGAGAATTACTCCATTTACAATAATTTGCTTACCTAACCGATGCTTCTAATGGTTTACAGGGGCACCTCTCCCATACAAAAAGTAAATTTTCATATATAAAAAACACTATTCCCTGACATTTTGTAAAATCTCCCACGGGAGAACCGGATAAATGTATGGGAGAACTACGTCCAAACGTGGGAGAACCATCCAAGACCCCGGGAGAACAGCAAAAAACCGTGGGAGAACGCCTTATTTTTATGGGAGAACGGCCGCCGGACCAAGGAAAAGTGACTTTAATCGCGGGAGAACTTACAAGCAGCGTGGGATAACTCGATATCGGGGCAGGAAGATGCTAATTCTCCGACGCCTTAAGTAAATGTTTCATGTTTCGGTGGTAGGTATTGGTAAGGCGGGTATGAAAATAAGGGTACAAGAAGTGGTCGCGCAAAACAGACTCACTTTTAAAATAAGTACGATGTGTAATTTTTGTGTATCCTTTTCGCATTTTTGTAAAAGTTAATTGCTGCTTTCCATGTGTAATATTATCCTCCACGTAGCTAAATTCAATTACTTTCTTTTTGTCGTCAACAGTTGTAATCTCAAATGCGGTGGCTAGCTTTTTAACTTTCAAAACATTCAGGTTTAAATAAATTACCTGTCCCGGATCAATTCCATCCACGTGTCCGTTCGGATAGATCATCTCATTATTACTTTTCGAAAACAACATTGCAAATGAAAACCGCGACGCATTCCAGGCAATCGATGGATTGGTATGCACGTAAAACGACCACACTTTGGGCAGGCTGTCTTTTATAACATATTCGCGTTCGTGAAAACGAAAACCAACGGTGCTGGCTGTTGGTTCCAACGATGGTTTTACATCCGAAAAAGTTTCGGTATTGTTTTTAATCTGGATCTGCACGAAATGCTCAACTTGTTCGCAGCCCACTTTGTCGAACTCAACATCGGCCAAATACATCTGGCCAAAGCTCAAACCTGCAAAGGAGTTAATAAACAAGAACAACAGCATTAATTTTTTCATGAAGTTGATTAAAAGTACTACTTCTAAAAGTACCGGTTTTTTTTACCAATTTCAATTTGATTGCCATTTTTTTTATTAATTCAAACTTCAAATTCTTTTTATCGTATATCAACTGAACAGATGACAACTTATAATTACAAGATGGGTCAAGGAAAAAACAAATACAATCGTAAACTGCGAATAATTTTTTATTCGTTCTTTGCTTTTGCGATGGTTTTGTTAACCATTTGGTTCGGACTTCGCCTTATTGAGCTATTATAGAAATATGTTGCACAACGGCTGAATTAACATTTTTACAAAAAAATAATACCTTTAATTTTTAGCATCAAAAAAATGTATCTGGAATGAAGAAGAAAATTTTTCTGTTAGCCGGTGCCCTGCTTTTTGGCTTTACAATGCTTTTTGCCCAGCAAAGTACCAATAATCCTGATGAGGAGATTTGTAACCACATTCTTAATGAATTGAAACAGCACAGCGAAAAACCGACACCAGAACTTGTTGTTGAAGCCGGAAAATTACTGATGAACACACCATACGTGGCCCACACTTTAGAAACGGAGCCCGAACAATTAATCGTTAATTTGCGCGAACTGGATTGTACTACATATGCCGAAAATTGCCTGGCGTTGGCACGAACTGCCAAAACACGAAAACCCTCGTTTAAACATTTTAAAAACGAGTTGCAACTCATCCGTTATCGCGAAGGAGAGATAAACAGTTACCCTTCGCGATTACACTATTTCAGCGACTGGATTTTGGATAACGACAAGAAGGGCACGGTAAAATCAGTTTCGCAATCGATTGGTAATACCGAATTTGATAAAACGATTAATTTTATGAGCCTACACCCCACCAGCTACAAACCATTAAAAAACAATGCAGTATTTATTGAAGCCCTGCACAAGCAAGAGCAGGAATTAACAAAAACCCAACTGTACTACATCCCTACCGAAAAACTGGAAACGCTAAAACATCAGATTAAAAATGGTGATATTTTTGGCATCACATCAACTGTTGACGGACTGGATATAACTCATGTTGGAATTGCTGTTTTTAAAGATAATGAGCTTTATTTTATGCATGCATCATCAAAAGCTGAGAAAGTAATTCTATCGGAACAAACACTGTATGAATATTTGGTAAACCGGGCTTCAGTTTCCGGAATAATGATTGCGCGTCCGCAATAAATTAAAATTCTAACCGATCATTCAAATACATTTTTTTGCATTTTTTTTGTTTTGTATTAAACAAAACATGTAATTTTTCCGTAACTTCTCAACTTAGAATTCATAAACACATGATTATTAAATTCAAAATTATGAAAAAAACAATGGTAAAATTTATAGCTGTTTTGGCTATAGTAATTGGTGGTGTAGTTTCATCAAATGCACAGGAACTTGGAGTTCGATTTGGTGATATTTCCGGAGGAAATGTTGCTATCGATGGTATTTTTAGTACAGGGCAGTTTAGCCGTATTCATGGTGATGTTTCTTTTGGAAATGGATTTGGTGTTGATCTGTTGTGGGACTTCTTTTACAGACCGTTATCAGGAGAGGCTTTTAACTGGTACATGGGTGTTGGTCCATACCTTGGAGTTTTTGATATTGGTAATGATGATGATGAGTTTAACCTCGGAGCAGCTTTCGAAATCGGACTCGAATATCATTTTAATTCAATACCAATAGCCCTGGGAGTCGACTACCGGCCTGCACTGGAGATTATTGAAGATACCGACTTTCATGCCGGAGACTTTGGTTTTAATATCAGGTATGTGTTCGGACAATAGCAGTACTTAAAATATGAAGGAAAGCGTCGTAAGGCGCTTTTTTTATGTCTTGTCGATTCCTTTTTCTATTTCCCCCTCCTGGTCTTTCATTTTGAAATAACGGCGTAGCAAAACCTTTTTCAAATCGCGGGCGATAACCTGGTGGGCAATAATTTCGATATGCGAATAATGAGGCAAATCATGCTCTGCCTGAACGATTTCGCGGTTGGTAATATCCACCTGATAAAGCACCGATAACAACAAATCGTAGTTGGTTTCAACCAAACCTGTTATCTGATCAATTAATTGCTGGTGCAATTCGTGGTAAGCATTATCTGTGTCGCCCGAAAAAGTGATCTCCACACCAAACATTCCAAAATCCTTCATAATCTGCTCGGCCGTTTGCTGAACTATTTCAGCCTTGTCCATCAGGTTTTCCAGGTTGGTGTTATTTACAACAGGTAGTTTCATTTTTGTTCTTTTTATAAAGATAAACGAAGTTTATTTCTCGCCAAATCATTTATTGTCTTTCCTTTAATTCTATTAAATTTACGGTTACTAAAAATCAATTAAATCTAAAACGATGAAAAAAAGTCTTTTCTCTCTTACCCTGGTTCTTTTTGCATTTTTTGCCATGGCCCAAAACAATTTTAGCAAATCAGCAATTGGCGTTGGTGTTGTTGTTGAAGACCTCGAAAAATCAATCGATTTTTACACCAATGTTATTGGCATGGTAAAAACCGGTGAATTTTCGGTTTCTAAAGAACAATGTACCGAGTTGGGATTAACCGACAGTTACCAGTTGGATGTTACCATTCTTAAACTGGAAAACAGCGAAGAAGCCAGCGAATGGAAACTGATGAGTTTGGGAACAAAAGCCAAACACCCGAAACAGAAATTTATGAGCGATGACACCGGAATGCAGTACATCACTTTAATGGTGAATCACCTGCAACCTGTTTTAGACCGGATTGAAAAACATGGAGTTAAAGTTTTGAGTGGCAAACCATCAGAACTCGGTGAAAACCGTTTTTTCCTGCTGGTTCAGGATCCCGATGGAACTTTTATTGAGTTGATTGGGCCAAAATAGTTTCTTTGCAATTCTAAATACCGGAAAAACGACACCAATAACCATCTGGCAAACAAAACGTTATTATTATTATTTATTTGGAATAGACATATTGTATTCAAACAATAATTTTTTTGAGTAATTTCGAACAGAATTAAGTTTTATTCGAAAAGCAACGTTTATGAAAAAAAAGGTTGAAGCCGGATACCGAACATTATCACTTGGAGAGGAGATATTTAATAGTATCACACATGGAATAGGGACTTTGCTAAGCATTGCTGCGCTTGTACTTTTGGTTGTATTTGCAGCTATAAAAGGCAATGCCTGGCATGTGGTAAGTTTTAGTATTTTCGGAAGCAGTTTAGTATTGCTCTATTTATCATCGACACTTTACCACAGTTTCACCCGCGAAAAATTGAAGAACCTGTTTGTTCGGTTCGATCATGCCGCCATATTTTTATTAATTGCAGGCACCTACACGCCTTTTGTGCTCACCACCATTCGTGGTGCTTTGGGCTGGACTCTTTTTGGAATAATATGGGGATTGGCAATTACCGGAATGGTAATCCGCTCGATTTACTTAACCCGTTTCCGGAAATTAATGGTTGGCATTTATCTGGCCATGGGCTGGATGTTTTTATTGGCCATTGGCCCCATTGTCAGAAATCTGCCTGCGTCAAGCATTGCCTTTTTGTTTGTTGGTGGAGCCTGTTATTCAATCGGTGTTATTTTTTACGCTTGGCGAGGCTTAAAATACGGCCATGGTATTTGGCACCTTTTTGTTTTGGCCGGAAGTATTATGCATTTCTTCTCGGTACTTTACAGTTTAAATTAGGAATTAACAGATTAGAGATACAAAAAAGCAGGATGATTTCTCATCCTGCTTTTTTGTTATTACGAAGTGTCTTTCTTTTACGAATGTTTTTCCGACAGGTATCGCTCTGCATCAATTGCAGCCATACAACCCGATCCGGCAGCAGTAACCGCCTGACGATATTGCGAGTCTTGCACATCGCCGCAGGCAAATACTCCGGGAACTTTTGTTTTTGATGTTCCCGGTTGGGTTAAAATATAACCTACATTGTCGGTATCAAGGTATTCAGCAAAAATATCAGAGTTTGGCTTGTGACCGATGGCCAAAAAGAATCCGTCAATTTTAATATTAACTTCCTCTTCCCCTTCTTCTCCATGGTTTTTAACCAATGTTGCACCTTCAACCACACCATTGTCGCCAACCAATCCTTTTGTTTGGTGTTTCCAAAGTATTTCTACGTTTGGTGTTTTTTTCACGCGCTCGGCCATCACTCGTGATGCACGAAGCACATCACGACGTACAATCAGGTATACTTTGTTACACAGACCGGCCAGGTACATAGCTTCCTCAGCAGCAGTATCGCCACCACCAACAACGGCCACATCTTTCCCTCTGTAGAAAAATCCGTCGCAGGTTGCACAGGCAGAAACTCCACCTCCGGCATATTTCTTTTCGTCTTCCAGTCCAAGGTATTTTGCTGTTGCACCGGTTGCAATAATCACCGTTTCGGCTTCGATCAATTTCGAGCCGTCGATCCACACTTTATGAATATCGCCCGAGAAATCAACTTTCGTTGCCATTCCCCAACGTACATCGGTACCAAAACGTTCGGCCTGCTTTTTCAGATCTTCCATCATTACCGGGCCGGTAACACCTTCCGGATAACCCGGATAGTTCTCAACTTCGGTGGTTGTTGTTAACTGACCTCCCGGTTGTAATCCTTCGTACATTACCGGACTCAGGTTAGCGCGTGCAGCATAAATTGCAGCAGTGTAACCTGCAGGGCCCGATCCAATAATCAAACATTTTACCTTTTCAACGTCAGTTGGTTCAATGTTTTTATTCTCGTTGTTATCGTTAATATCAAGTGGTTTAAACATCATTTAAATTTTTAGTTGCACAAAAATACAAAACATACCTCATTGATTGTCATAAATTCAATCGATAATAATGAAGTAATGATAGCTGAATTCTATGTGTTCAATAAAATAGTAGATTAAAGAAAGAAAAAGTTTTGTAATAATAATTTCTAAACTTACTTTTGCAATCCTGATTCGGGATGTGGCGCAGTCCGGTTAGCGTACTGGTCTGGGGGACCAGGGGTCGCAGGTTCAAATCCTGTCATCCCGACAGATTCAAAAACACTTAATTACCCTGCTAAAACTAAGGTTTGGCAGGGTTTTTTAGTATATAAATCTTTTATTCTTATCTTTGCTCTTATAGAATATCACGGAACTATATTTAACTGTTTTTAATAAAAAACGTCACAAAAACGTCACAATATGGCAACAGTAAAACTCAAACTAAACAAAAATTACAAGTCAAAAGATGAGAAAAATAACTCTTACCCGCTTGTTTTTGTTATCGGAAACAGGTCTACTCATGCCCATATTTCAACAGAAATTAAATTACCCGAGGAATATTGGGACCCTGTTAAGCTAATTAAAAAGGGAGCTCCTGGAATTGATAACCCGTCATTTCAAAATACTCAACTCGCAACCAAACTAAGCGATCTTTATACGTTTATAAACAAACTATCTACTACCGGCGAAATAAACGCCCTCAGTGCTGCTCAAATAAAAGCAAAGTACCAATCATCTAAAATAAAAGAGAAGTACGATTTTTACACCTATTTCGAGTATTACATTACCACTAAAGGCGAGAGCACAGCAACCATTTACAAACGAACCTATAAAATTCTACAAAACTTTAAT
Source organism: Draconibacterium mangrovi (assembly GCF_010586825.1). Taxonomy (GTDB): domain Bacteria; phylum Bacteroidota; class Bacteroidia; order Bacteroidales; family Prolixibacteraceae; genus Draconibacterium; species Draconibacterium mangrovi. Next base: position 68,721 of record NZ_JAAAGB010000001.1, read on the forward strand.
TCTTCCCGATTATCCTTTTCAGATGTTAATGCAAGATTCCTGCGTGATTTTACATCGTGGCACGATAAATCCACAAATGGCACAGCTATTCATCTTCGAAACATAAGAGCTGTTTTTAACGCTGCTATCGATGATGATGTTATAGGTCTTGAATTATATCCTTTTCGGCGCTTTAAAATACCGAAGGCAAAAACGAGGAAAAGAAATATTACTGCCGGTCAGATAAAAACATTCAAAGATGCAGAGCTTTATGGTGTGCCTCATCTTGCCAGAGACGTTTTTATGCTTCAATTTTACCTTATCGGAATAAATCTGAAGGATCTTACTTATTTAAAGAAATCATCCGTTAAAAGAGGCCGGTTAGAATACACACGAATGAAAACTGGTACCGAATACTCTATTAAACTGGAGCCGGAAGCCAAGCGCCTTATTAAAAAGCTTTCAGGTAAAAAATACCTCATCTGTTTAGCCGAACGATACCAAAACTACGATTCGATAAAAAAGGAGATTAACAAGAAGTTAAAGGCAGCCGCAAAATCAGTAAAGATACAAGAGCCCTTATCTACTTACTATTCGCGGCACTCGTGGGCAACAATAGCCCATAAGTTAAATATACCCGAAGATACCATTGCCGCAGCGCTCGGGCACCAGTCGGCTCATAAAATTACCAGTATTTATATTGAAAGAGACATTTCAAAGGTTGATAATGCCAACAGAAAAGTATTAAATGCTATTAAATAATAGTGCCAAAAAGTGTAAATATTATCGATTTTTACGGGGCTTAGACTAAAGTTAGTGCCATTTTGTATAAATCATTCCTGCGGTATTAATTTAGCTTGAAGATCAATTACACGTTCCTTCTCGGCCAGTAATTGTTCTGTTAAATTCAATATCTTATCTTTTAATACCTCAATACCATAATCACCGGCGCTGCTTTTACCTGTAATCAACCATCGCGCATCAATATCAGGATAGTTCTCAATTGTTTTAACCATATATTTATCAGGTATTGGCTTTCCGGCTTTCCAATTACTTACCTGCTGGCGCGAAGCTTTTACAGTCTTTCCGTAATCTACCTGACTTTCGCCAATTGATTTTAAGAATTCAAATAGTCGATCATTTCTATTCATTGCTTAATTAATAACGATCTAAAATTTCTTGCTTCTTTTTATTAAATTCTGATTGCGTGATTGTCCCGTTATCCAGCAATTGCCTTAGCTTGTTTAACTCATCATACATTTTATCTGTATTGGTAATTTGTTCGGTCTTGCTGGTTGTATTAATATTAACCGTTGGATCTTTGGTCGTATTAAAATCACCTAAACGACCATAACTGTCTACCTTGCCATTAACAACCTTCACGTAGTAGTCGGTATAAAAACCATATAAAGCATCATCACTCGTCTCTGATAGTTTATAATGCAAATACTCGGTATTACCTGTAACACTTGAGCTATTTGGTTCACCCATTGCACTTATAACACTTTCTTTTGTCATTCCCGGAGACAGGGAATTAATTCGTTTAGCTGTTGCACATCCTACAAACAAGATAACAACAAGAAAATAAAATGATATAGTAATTTTCTTCATAATAATTTACTTGATGGTTAACATTACTCCGTATCAACTGGCCTGATTATTCCGGTCCATTTATCAACAATTGCAAAACCGCTTTCAATAACCTCATACCTTGTTGAATAGGCATAAATTACCGACGATGTTATTAATCCTATTGCCAGTATTATTGCGGCTATAATATTTCGATTACTCTTATTGCTCATCGTTTAGTTTAATTTTTCATCAATAAATTTATGGTTCGTTCCTTTTCTTCAAGTCGCTTATCCTTTTCTTCTATTATTCTTCTCAAATGTTCTACCTCTTTTCCATACCATCCTTGGGGCTCGTTTGAAAAATCACCCATTTGTTGATATTCTTCAACTTTTTGTGTTTTCTTTTCAACTCCCCTGAATAACCAATTTGCATCTACATCTTCAAACACCTCTACAATTTTAATAATCCACTTCGACTGAACATCAGTGTCATTGTTATAAGCGCGGCTCAAAACACCTTTGCTGGCGCCTATTTTAATCTCTATTGGATGTATTCGAAGTCCTGTTTCCTGCATCAACCGATCAATAATTAATTTGATACTTGTCATCTTTGTTGAAAATTAATTACTTTTTAATTTGTTTGTTTACAAATTAGTTTGTAGAATTGCAACATAGTTGTTTTCTAACAAACTTTATAGATAAATAAGTAAATAAAGATATGACATCTTACGCAGACAATCAACAAAAAGTTCCAATTAGTCCCACATTGCGAAAATTATCAATCAACGGGACCGCCTCTTTTCCGATAAAAAAACACTCATCGGTTCGCTCTTGCTGTCAGGTTGTGGCTCTAAACATCGATGTAAAGTTTAAAACTCACCTCGACCGCAAAAATGAAGTAATTATTGTTACCCGAGTTCAGTAATGCAACGCGATACATCCATAAAAGCTTATAACTCCATTAAAGCCAATGGTTTGATTACCGGCCGGCGAATGGAGGTTTATACCTGCTTGTATCAGTTCGGACCATTAACCGCATCACAGGTATTTCTGAAAACTGGCTTAAAAACCAACCAAAGCGGAAGGTTTACTGAGTTGAAGGAAATGGGCGCAATTCGTGAAAAAGGGCGAATTACCTGCCCGGTTACTAAATCAGAAGCTATCCTTTGGGATGTTGCCGATACTATTCCGGTAGAACCCAAAAAAAAATCCACACGAAAAGACAAAAAGAAAGAAGTATTAAAGCTGATTGCTGAAATAGGAAAAAAGGTTCAAGATCCCGAGAAAAGTCAGCTTCGCAATATATGGCATAAGGTTAATGCACTTTAATATCATTAATTATGGCAAACGACAAAAAAACACCTGTTGATATAGTGGCGCTACAATCAAAAGTATGGTTAACACCCGAGGAAGCGGCTAAATATATGTCACTATCGCGCAGACAAGTGGATATTTTACGCACTAAAGGAACACCAAACAATGGTACGCTTCCATTTTCTCAAATTGGCAAATCTATATTCATACGTCGCACAAATATAGATAAGTATCTCACCGAACACGAAGTCAAATCAGCAGTGTAATGAATGTACCATTAATCATAGGGATAACACTTGTTCTGATTGGTTGCTCAATAGTTGCAACACTTTTCACAAGCAGAAAAAACAAAACTAAATAAACAATAATACTATGCTACAAACATGGTTCACAGCTAAGGTAAAATACCTTAAGGTTTCCGAAAGTGGAAGCGAAACAATGGTGAAAGAACAATTCCTGTTAGATGCAGTATCGTACACCGATGCCGAAGCCCGTATCATTGGCAAAATGCAGGAATTAGTTAAAGGTGGTGAATTCGCTATCGATGCAATCACCAAGTCGCGAATTGCCGAGGTATTTCCTTACGATGATGGAGAATGGTGGTTTAAAGCAACAATTCACCTGGTAACAATCGACGAGGAAGCCGGCAAGGAGAAACGCATTACCTCGCATTACCTCATTATGGCCGACAATATTAAAGAAGCTTTGGCCCGATTGGATGAAAGCCTGGAATACCTGGTAATTCCATACCACACAACATCAATGGCTATCAGCCCTATTGTCGATGTATTTCCATACGAACCAAAAGAATCAGAAATACCCGAAGGTTTTGTGCCGGTAGAAAAAACCATTACCGAAGGATTGATTTCGGAAGAAGAAGCTAAAGAGAAATTTCCTGTTCCCGAAGAGGAATAGAACTAAAAATATTTCGGGGGAGGGACACCCTGAAGGGATGGAGGATAACAACCTCGCGGTGTATAGGTTAACCGGCGGCGTTCTTATAAGTTAATAAGTTAAACAGGTGGGCAAATCACATTCAATTTAATAACAGAGGTTCTTTGTTTTATTTCAACAATCTAAGGCCCACCACTTGCCGGATTAGCTCAGGGGTAGAGCGTTGGCGTGTTAAACCAAAGGTCGCGGGTCCGAGTCCCGTATCCGGCGCAGCAGCAATTCAATAATCAAAGGAAGATCGGAGCGAATAACAGTAACTCCCTTCTTCCTATTAATTGCAGAGTTCTTTAAAATATTGAAACCACACAGAAAGGAGAGGTTGATCTTCCACTAAAAGTATAAGGGAGGGCATAAGATACGATAAATGACGACTACCGGAAACGCTGTCTGATCCGGGGTAAATAGTGAGGGACAGTCGAATTATACCAGAGGTGTAAGATTAGTAGCAAACCTCTCCGTAACGAAATAATCAGCCACAAGAGGATTGCCGAATAGGAACAATTCGGAAGTGGTTGGTTGGTACCGTGGCGAAATTGGTAGACGCAGGGAACAAGAGAAGGAGCGTACTTGATTGCCCAGAACGACTAAATCGATCCGGTTGGCTATGGTAAGTCTCTTGAAGCAGTAGTCACAAATCAGTTCGTACAGGTTCAAGTCCTGTCGGTACCACAGTTGCAATGCAACTATTTGCCTCATCCCTTACAGAACGAACACTGAGAGGCTGCAAGAAGGGAAAGCCCGGACAATTCCGGGCAACATCGCGAGGTAGAGCAGTTGGCCAGCTCGGTAGGCTCATAACCTACAGGTCGGGGGTTCGAATCCCTCCCTCGCTACTAAAAGCTTGTAGCTAACGGCTCGTAGCTCATTTGAAATTTTGACAACAAAAAAGGGTAGCACTTACTACACAAAAAGCGTCGCATCTACAAATAGGGGTTTGGATTTGTAGCTTTTCTAAAAGTCTTTTTATCGAGATAAACTTTAAAGAACGTAGCTGCCCTTTTTTAAAGATAATGCGCCACTCGGCGCACCATTAGGTAGTTGGTTTAGGTTTCTCCCCTGGCGACGGTCGGGGGAGTTTAACAACCTAATCAACCTTTAAAGTAAAAAACTAAAACAACTATTATGGATTCAGATCAATTACAAAAAGTATTTCCCGATACAAAAAGCTGCAGAGGAACTTCGCTTCACCTGCTTCCATTTACCGGATCTATTCAATTTCATCCCAAACAGAAGCTACGCAACTTTGTAGAGCAGCTTTCGGGAGGTTTCGAAGTACATTATTACGAGAATGATGATTTCTATGTAACCGAATTCCTGTGGGCCGACGAACCTACAACAATCCTTTTATGCGAATTGGTTGCTGCAGTTAAAAAGCCTACCGACCTGCACTTTCATTTTCTACCCGGAACAGGACGCTTCGAAATATTCATTGAACGATACGAACCTACTTACTCAACATTAAACGACGAGGAACTGGATTACTGATGGCCCGGAAAAAGAAAAATAAAAAACAACGCGAAATGGCTGCAATAATTAAACAAACAATAGAAATTACCTGCAAAGAGGCAGACTGTAATAATACTTTTCGTTGGAATCCAAACTATACAAGTATAAGACCTGTACGCTGTAATTGTTGCGAAAATAAAAAGCAACTGGAGAAGCAGCAAAAGTCTGCACAGAAATACCAGGAGAAACGCAGGGCAAAACTGGCCGAACAACGCAAACAAGATGCCGGTTCCGGTGGTCGCGGAGCCGAAACAATAAACGCCAACTACCCAAAACTTAAACGGCAGAAAAAACAAATTCGAATTAAACCAACGGTTAACAACGTTCAGGTAAATAATTCGCAACCAAAAGTACGTAAGAAAGGCCGCAAATGGTACGAACTTCCTACCAACCTGTTAATTCAGCACGTTCAGCAAAAAATGGTTAATCCGTACATCCGGAAACGCGATAAAGCGCTTTATGCCGGTCGCTGTATATCGTGCGATCACGGAAAGGTTGAAGAAGCCGGTCATTTCTATTCAGTAGGTTCCACTCCCGAAATGCGCCTTATGCCCGAAAATATTCACGGACAATGCCACCATTGTAATGCACTGCTCGGAAGTAACCAAAAAGGATACAATAAGGGCCTCATCGCCCGTCACGGACAAAAATATGTACATGAACTACATAAGCTTCATGCCGAATGCCAAAAGGCAAATACAAAGCTCCTACGGCACGAAATATTAGAAATAGCAGCTACCTATAAATACCTGTCGAGAAATCGCATATGGGTATTTACTTCCGAAGAATTCAACACAATTCGCCGCGAGGTTAATGAGGCAGCTTAATTCACCTTGATCAAAAATAAAACAAACAACAATATGCCACCTATTTTTTACATCGATCTGTTCAGTGGTGCAGGAGGTACAACAACCGGCATTCACCTGGTTAACGACAATGTTAAAGTTGTTGCATGTGTAAACCACGATTCAGAAGCAATTGAAAGTCATAAAGCCAATCACCCCGATTGTTTACACTTTATTGAAGATGTTCGCGATTTTGAAGTAATTAAAGCACTTCAAATACTGGTTAAAAAACTCAGAAAAGAACATCCCGGTTGTCTTATCATTCTTTGGGCAAGTTTAGAGTGTACAAATTACAGCAAGGCTAAAGGAGGAAAACCCCGCGATGCCGACAGTCGCACACTGGCTTGGACTTTATACCGTAAATGGTCGAAACGATACAAACGATATGTAAAAGGTCCGGGCTATTTACAAATGTTAAAACCGGATGGACTGGAGATTGAAAATGTAGAAGAATTCAAAGCATGGGGTCCACTTGATGAAAACGGAAAACCAATATCACGTTTAAAAGGCCGCGACTATGTACGTTTTATCCGCGCCGTAAATGCTCTTGGTTATCGTTACGATAGCCGTATGCAAAACTCTGCAAACTTCGGAGGATTTACTTCACGAAACAGGTATTTCGGGAAGTTCTTTACTAAAGGGCTACCGATAGAATGGGCAGAGCATACACATACCAAAAACCCAAAGAATAACGGATTGTTCCCCGATCTTCCGAAATGGAAAGCATGTCGCGAAGTACTGGACCTTGAAGATGAAGGCCGTTCAATCTTTCAACTTAACGGAAATGGTAAAATGGACTGCGAAGATACGCTTAAACGTTATCTGGCCGGTCTGCATAAATTCGTACCTAAAAACGAAAACAAATTCCTTCAAAAAGAATATTCAGGACACCCCGAATCAAAATGTTATTCTATAAACGGACCGGCGCACACTGTTACTGGAATCGATCATCATAAGCTGGCATTTATACACCGATACAACGGAGGTAATACCGATAATAAATGTACGTCTGTTAATAAGCCCATTGGTTCATTAACTGCCGCAAACAGGTTCTCGGTTGTTAATACAACTTTTCTTGCTGCATACTACGGAAATGGCGATAATGTAAGCTCTATTGATAAGCCATGCCCTACCGTTCCAACAAAAGACCGTTTTGCTAAAGTTCGTATTCAACATTTTACTAACTACTATTCAAGCGGTGGACAACATTCTGATATTGATCGGCCTTCTCCGGCAATTACAGGTGTGCCAAAACCTCGCCTTACTACTATTGTAATGATGGACCAACAATACGGCTGCTCGAAACCTCATGGTATTGATCGTCCGGTTGGAACAATTACGGCCAATCCGAAGCAAAACCTTGTTACCGTTAAATCATTTTTGTTTAATCCAGGATGGGGAAGCTCTACTTCTTCAGTTGATAAACCATCGCCAACAATTGTTGCCCGACAAGATAAAGCTCCTGTTTCAATCATTAACGCCCAACAAACAAACAGGCCATTCTTTGCTGTTCCTCTGTTCGAGGACCGGGAAAGCGCAACAATGACCGAAATAAGAATTTTCATGGCCTTGCACTATATCATCGATATTAAGCGAAGGATGTTAAAAATACCCGAGTTAAAACGCATTATGGGATTTCCCGAAAACTACGTGCTGAAAGGTTCCGAAACCAAACAAAAGAAATTTATCGGAAATGCAGTAGAGGTAAATATGGCTCGTGCTCATATTTCAGCCAACGTTAAAGCTTTCCAAAAATGGCACCAACAAAAACAACTTAAACAAGCAGTATAAAATGATAGTACGTTATTCAATTATTGTATTCGTAACACAACTAATATTTATTGGTTGTCGCACATGGAATGTTAAAGCTATTTCGGCAAAAAACATTCACCAGGTTTTATTGTCAGGCACATTTGTACATCTGGCATGGTTGGTTTCAATTGCCATTGGGGCCGTTTCAATGAACGAAATCATTACAAACTTTCGATGGTCCTATATCCCTATTGTTTTATGCTCGTTAACAGGTGGCCTTATTGGTTCTTACATATCAATGAAAAATAAAAAGCTGTAAATGAGCAAACCCACTATAAATAGGCACCTCATCGATTGTATGGACTTTATGAAAGATATTCCTGACAATCACTACGATCTTGCTATTGTGGATCCGCAATATGCAATTGGAGCACATAAAATGCCAATGGGCTCACATCCTACTCGTACAAAAAATGGGTACCCTGCCGAATCGGTTGCTGTTAAAGTACGCAAAAAAGCAAAAAACAGACTAAACGACGGAAGGGGTAAACTCCGCAACCGCTTTCTTAATCAATCCGATTGTTCGTGGGACAGCGAACCACCTCCACCCGAATATTTTAAAGAATTGTTTCGCGTAAGCAAAAATCAAATTATTTGGGGAGGTAATTACTTCGACCTGCCTCCTACCCGTTGCATAGTGGTTTGGGATAAAGTACAACCCTGGGAAAACTTTTCACAGGTTGAAATAGCATGGACCTCTTTCGATTATCCGGCTAAAATATTCCGCTACTCAAACAAAGGAGGCGATAACATTAAACGACTGGAGAAGATTCACGAAACAGAAAAACCGGTTGAACTATACACATTTTGCTTAAACAAATTCGCTAAACCCGGTTTCAAAATACTCGACACTCACGGAGGTTCATTCTCCAATGCTTTTGCTTGTTACTTATTGGGCTTCTACCTCGACATTTGCGAAATCGATCCTTACAAATTCGATGTTGCCGAAGAACGTTTCTTAAACTTCCTGCAAGCTCAGGAAGAAATTGCTCAGTTTGGCTACGCTAAAACTGCTATCAGTAAAGACAATCCAATACTATTTTAATTATGGAAAAAATATCAAGAATAAATCATCCCGAGAAATACAATTCTCATCTTACAAACGACTTCCGTACGCTGGCCGCCGAAAAGTTAGGTGAATTAGATACAGCAACATCGTTTATGTATTTATTTCGACGATTTAAAACACCAACTTACGACAATAGTGATGAGTATAAAATCCTTTACCAATACAATTTTAAGTTCAAAGATATAATTGTAAGCATACATGCAAGCTATCATCAATTTGTGACTTTTAATCTGTGGATTCCTAAAAAGTCATTAACCCCATTCTATAAAGAAAACAGAAAATACCACAAGCAACAACTTCGTAAATCGCTTCAGCGAAATATTGCCTACATGCCTTACAGTGTCTTTTTTTATCAGATAAAAGAATCAGACTTATTCACTCCTAAACAATCAGAAAAACAGTGGTATCACATCGATCGTGAAGCAAAAGAAATTCTCACCAGTGAAGAGTATAACTTCCTTGATACAACAATGCCTAAAAATGATGTTACTCCCGGAGAAAGCCAAAGAATTATCGAATTATGCGATAAACTATCTGATCACCTTACCAAGAAATTTAGAAGCTCTATTTCGGCCTCAGACCGCAAAAGACTTTATCATTGGATGCCCACGTTAAACGATGTTCCTGAAATTCGGAAACAATGCCTTCAGTTTATACAGGAACTTAAACGCGGCTGTTACGTGCGCGATGAAATCATAAACATTAAAGGCTATATCAGCGAAAATAATCCAATCCACCGATTCGAATAAAACATATTACAATGAACATCGATCAAGCGAATAAAAACGAACAGGAGCGTTTAAAATACCTCATCGACAACGAAACCGACGGGTTTACTAAAAAATGCCTTCAGGATGATCTGAAAGAACTCGAAGCCAGTCCGAAAAAATACTGGTTACGCTTTAAACTTGATGCTTTTCATCCCGGAAATATCGAAGAAACACAACGGGTAAACACCATCGCCGCAATGCAAAAATTCTATTCACAAAACTAAGCCCCTTTAGGGGTTTGGGGTAATAACCATTTCAATGAAAAAACAAGTATTCATAGCAGCAATAACAGCCCTGCAAAAACAAAACGATCTCGACAGTAAAAATGCCGAATTACTGGCGCAGGTATTTCCGGAAAGCGATAGTGCCAATACGCTTTATCCAAACCATTTTATTACCAATACACTTATGGAGGTAATTCACGAATGTATGGGCGATACTTTCCGCGATAAGGCCGGAATGACCTGGTGCGAATACTTCTGTTGGGAACTCGATTTTGGACGCAAATACAAACCCGGAATGGTAAAGGACAATGGTAATAATATCGACCTATCGACACCGGCTAAACTGTACGACTTTTTAAAACAACTACAAACCGAGACTGAAAACTAAAAGATATGGAAGGTTGGATAAAACTATATCGCAAAATAGCCGAAAATCCACTCTGGTTAATCAAACCATTTTCGCGCGGACAAGCATGGATCGACCTCTTAATTTTGGCTAATCACAAACCCGGATTCTTTTATATCCGCGATGTAAAAGTAAAGGTCGAACGTGGTCAGGTAGGTTGGAGTGAACCCAAACTTTCCGAGCGATGGGGATGGTCGCGCACAAAAGTTAGAAAGTTTTTAAAAGACCTTGCAGAAGAACAGCAGATTGTACTTGACAAAAAGACTGTAACACAGATAATTACAATCCTTAATTTCGACGAATATCAGAAAAAAGAACAGCAGGAAATACAACAGCCAATACCGCAGCGCATACAACAGGAGAACAACAGCGAGACAGCAGCAGAACAGCAGCAAGACCCTAACAAGAATGATAAGAATATAAAGAATGATAAGAACTCTCTTTTTAGACAGAGATTTTTTTCAGTTTTAGAAATATTCTATTTCAAGAATTTTAAAAACCCAATTACCGTTACAAATGCCTTCTTTAACCACTACGAAGGAGTAGATTGGAAAAATGCGCGTGGCCTCGATATTGTATCAGTAGAATCGGTTGCCGAAAATTGGGACAACCAAACCACCGAAGGAATAAATTGCCCCGACAACCTGCTTGCGAAATGGAAAGTAATGTTCGGAATTCTGAAAAACAACACCGAATACTTCAATAAATTCCTTCTCATCCGGCCGGCAAAACTCGAAAACAAAACACTTACCATTCGCGGAAAACAAAAAGACATTGAAGCTATTGAAGCCGATAAAGAACTTTTACAGGTGTGGCGCAATGCCCTGTTTATGACTTTCGGCAAAGTAACCATACAATACGAACTCGACAAACAATTAGTAGCATGAAAGCCTGGTACATGTCGCAAAATAGATTCAAAAACAAAATTATTAAGCGTTGGGAAGAACAAGGCTTTAAATACAACTACGGACATATACAGCTACTCTCATTCTCCTACAATACGCTAATGTTCTGGGAGAAAAAGAAGAAGAATAAAATATCACAGAAAAATAAAAGGGTAGTACACCCTACCCTATTCTAAATCAAATATTATGAAAGTATTTAAATTCAAATCAGACGATTACGAGTATGCCATTTCCGGTAAAAATGAAGCAGAAGCAAAAGAGGCATTTTCTGAATTTGTTGGCGACCGCGAAATAGAATCCACCGAAGAAATTCCCGAATCAAAATGGGATGAAAAGTTTATCACCATGTATGAGGATAACGACCGCGAAAACGAACCGTTTAAAGTTTCTATTCGTGATGAAATGATGGGCGATAGTCCGACATTCATTTATTCTAACGATCCTGATTTCATGGATTAAACCACCAGGACAATGACACCAACATTTAAACCAATAGGAAGCAACGAGCTTGTGCCAATGACACGCCGCTACCCTAACCTACCCAAAAAGGTATTGCAGCGCGATTCGAAAATAACCAAACGAATTATGATGGCATGGGATGTTGATGGAGATCCTGAAAAAGTACTGGCTATTTTCCTGAAAGAACGCAGGATGCTTTCGCACGAACGTTATTGGGAGCTTATGCGCTCGGTTTGGATAATTGCCGGTAGTGTTGAAAATTCCGAACTGTTCCGAAAACTTATGCAAGCCAATCGCCGGAGCCAGTTTTTCTTCTCAACACCCGAAGAAGCTAAAAAATTGCGCGAACTACCCGATACCTTCAAGGTATTTCGTGCAACCAACGATTCTGCCGATGGAGGACTATCGTGGACCCTCTCAAAACAATATGCCGAACACTACAAGCAAGAATTCGACAAAGAAATGATTGTTATGCGGAAAGTTAACAAAAGTGATGTATTCGCCTATATCGAACGAAATAACGAATCTGAAATAATTATTCTATGAAACAACAACAATTCATACAATGCCCGGAATGTGGTAAGCCAATGATTGCCGACTTTATTCCAAACTCAGGTAAACTAAAAAATGTCTCAACAATAGCCGATACAACAGTTTATTTTAAATGCGGTAGTTGTGGTGCAGGTGGAATGACAATGGAGCAGAACGAAATTGATGAAATGAAACCAATACCGGCACTATCCATCCGTCAACCGTGGGCATGGTTAATTACCAACGGCTACAAAAACATTGAGAACCGGAACACTCTTAAAAATTTCAGAGGATTGTTTCTTATTCATGCCTCATGTAAAACTGATTTTAAAGCCTTTCATGATCATATAGTGAAGGTGGGTAAAGAAGCCCCAATAATTTGGTTTGATCGTTTTCCTGAAAATATAGAAACAGGCGGCATTATCGGTTACGCCACAATAACCGACTGTGTACAAAAATCAGATTCGCCCTGGTTCGTAGGTCCCAATGGTTTTGTTATCGAAAAACCTCATCCTCTACCCTTCACTCCCTGTAAAGGTGCACTCGGATTTTTTCAACCTAAAATATTTACAAAATGAACACATTACTCACTATCCTATTAATTCTGGCAGTTATCAGTATTCCCGGATTCTTAGCTGTTCGGGCTATAACAATTATCGTTCGCAAAGAGGAAGAAGAATTCCGTATTCGCGAACAGCGACTAATTAACAAGGATTACCTCACCGACCCGGAGATATGCCCCAGGTGTGGCTATAAACACCCAAAGGTTAAAGAATTTGGATTCTGCGGAACCTGTGCTTCTCAACTTTATGGCGATTCACCTTATTTACACGAAATAGTATGAAAAAATATTTAGCAAAAGGAACACTCACAATCAGCACTCACAGAACTACTATATACTTCAGAAATGAAGAATCGAAGTGCTATAATTTCCAAGACGATCATCTTAATCCTCACTACCAGTTATGGGAACATATTTTGGGGTATTTATCTCGCAGAGGATTTCATGTGACTGCCGATCCTCGCATACTGAAGGAATATCGATGCCTTACAAAAGATCATAAGTATGGAATCAAAAATAACCTCGAATTTAAAACCGAGAGATTTCCAACTGGCTTTAATATTGAATTCTATCAGAACATTAATACAGAGCATAAAAGTGGAGGCGAGTACGATTTCAGAAAGTATGAATTGATGCCTTACCTCATCAAACTATCTTTCAGAAACGAAGTATTACGCCTTGCTGAATATGCCCGTAAGAAAGGCGTTAATGTTGTCATTGAAAAGCCGCTATCTGATATTAAGAAGATCATTGAAGATAATCAGAAAAACCCTCATGTTCATGGACCAGATATTTATTGCTTGCAGGATATTGCAAAATACATGGATAAACCTGGCATGTGCTATAACGATAAAGATGCCAATGGAAAGAAAATCATTTGTGGCGAGATAAAAGCTTTTTACAATAGTAAACGAAGATTATTAATCGGTGAAGTATGGCACCATATCAATAATATGTGGTGGGTTTTAATCAACGGAGAACGTCACAATATTGCTTCATTTCATCTGTTTGACTATTCACCCGACTTGCCAAATCGTAAGCCATTAACGCACAATCAGCAAATTCAAAGACTTCATTCCGAATTACAAAAAGCAGCTGATCAACAAAACTACGAACGCTGTATTGTCCTTCGCGATAAACTTAAAGATGTAAAGTTATATCGGGTTTGGAGTATAAATCACGGCTGTTGGTGGAGGCCCGATTCCTCCGGATACACAAGCGATAAAAACAAGGCCGGTGTCTACACTGATGAAACGATAAATAACAACAGTAGTTATTTCAATAATCAAGAAACCACTAAAGCAATACCTGTTGAATCATGAGCCTACGTTACCGCGATCTGCCCGAAATACCTGCCGATCAACTACGCCCCGGAAACATTGTTACAACCGGACCAGTGCAGGTAACTATTAAATCAGTTTCAGAAAACTATTGCCGTGTAGTATTTCATCATCCAGTAAACGGCGATTATGTGGAGCTGCGTAAACGTTCCGAATTACGCCCGGTAGTAGTTAACGAATTTCGTATTGAAAAGCTTGGATTCAAAAAGATAAACAAAGTAGAATTCTATTATCCTGAAAGTAATTTCATGCTTAATTACGACGGTGAAGATATGTTCTGGTTATGTATGTGCGGATCGGATAAAATAATAGCCGAAGGAAACTTCCTTCACCACCTCCAGAACCTCATCAACGATTTATCAATTAAAGAATTTAAACTATAATGGAATCAAACGAATTAAGAATTGGAAATCTGGTGGATTACGAGAAAACAACACATCGTATCACCGCAATTAACACTACTCCAAAGAATGATTATTCATTCTGTGAATCGCAATGGATCAATGAAGAAGGAAATGAATACTATTCTCACACCTTCGATCTGATTAACCCAATACCACTAACTGAAGAATGGTTGCGAAAGTTTGGTTTCGACGATAAAGAATATAAACCCGGTTATATTGGCATCGATTATAAAGATGGAATGATATTAAGCTTTGTTCTCTGTAAGCCCGGTAAATTATTCGAAGCGCAGAAACACTACACTTTTGAACTTCGCGATCATTATATCAATCCAATCGAATATGTTCACCAATTGCAAAACTTCTATTTTGCTATTACGGGGCAAGAATTACATTTAAAATCTTAACCATCATGAACAAAAGCAAAGGAAACATGTACCCATGGGTTACTCATACCTGGAACCCTCTGGGCGGCGAATGTCCTCATCGATGCTCTTACTGCAGCACAAACAAATTAAAACGTTGGCCCGGTATAAAATCAAAGTATTCGGGTAAACCACGTTTGTACGAAAGCGAGTTACAAACAAACCTCGGATCCGGAAACTTTATTTTCGTTTGCGCCCAAAGCGATTTATTTGCCGAAGCTGTTCCAAGCGAAATAATTGAAAAGATACTGTTGTATTGTATGCGTTTTGATAATAAGTACCTGTTCCAAACAAAAAACCCAAAACGTTTACTCAGCTTTCAAAACGAACTAAAGGCACTCGATTTTGTATTGTGCACAACAATAGAAACCAACCGGCACTACACTACCGAAATGCGCGATTGCCCAAAACCCGAAGATCGCGCCCACTGGATGAATGAAATTGCTCACGAATTCGGATTTAATTACCCAAACGAAAAACTCTATGTTACCATCGAGCCAATAATGGATTTTGATCTTCATCAATTCGATACATTAATAGAAACCTGTTTGGCTACCCAGGTAAATATCGGGGCCAACTCCGATGCCAAACGACCCGTTCCCGAACCTTCAAAAGAAAAGGTTAACGCTCTTATTAAATGCCTCGAAAAGCATACTACTGTAAAAGTAAAATCAAACCTTCAACGTATCATAGGCCCTCCATAGTGGAGTATATTAATTTGTTGTAAACACGTTTTAATGTGTTACAACGGATAGTGGTATGATGTCGAAGCGTGGCACACCACGAAAGTTTATTTGAAACACTAATTAAAAACAAAAATAGAGATGGAAACAGTAATTATAAGAACCAATATGGGAGAAAAGGAAGTTAAATCATTTGCCAAATTTGAAGTATTTGGCGAAAACTTCCATGTAACTAGAAGACATGAAACAAAAACTGGCTATACTGCTACGCATGAGGAAACTGGATTTTGCTTGATGCTTCACCGAAAAACAATAAAAGATTGCATAACTGCATCCCGTGAACATTTGGAAGGATACGGAAAAGAGAAAGTAATAACTGTACTGAACCAATACAAAGAGAAGATAGAGCAAGGTGAATTTGACTAATATGTGTGTTGGCTTTTGTTTTTAATTGTTCCGAGTTTGCAGAACAGTTACTACAATGAGCCGAACAGCTTTGCATTATACCACATGTTAGCGCGGCGAAGCGAACGTTTTTAATATTGAGTATCGAACTTATTAATCGCTTCTTAAAATGCGCGCTAACGTATGGTTGTATGAAACGTGCGAAATATCCTACTGAACTTGATACTAGAGAAAAAATAATAATGCCTTGGGCGGGCTTTGTAAAACCCTTTCTATTATGGAAAATAACAGAGTTTTGACAAAAAGAGAGATTAGAAACGAACTTTTCGGCATTCTATCTATGTGTGATGGATTTACAGATGAAGGAAGTATGGTTGGTGGAGAACGTAAAACTGAAATGATAAAGTATTTGCCGAAAATGATAGCTGCAAGAATTATGGACTTGCAAGACTTAATTGATAAGTGCGAACTTTATGGAAAGTAGTTGTGCGTGTGGCATTATTATTTTGCTCCAATTACGCACCGAAGATTGAACTAGGTACGACCGCAAGCATGTTTTATACAACGTGTTAGCGGTATGTGCCTTAATTCTTCGATTTCAAAGTTATGTAATAACCTTTTTAGGCATTACCGGTACGGCTGTATGATTAGTGTGCTTTACCAAATTTGCAGAGAATTAAATACGAGATATAAACATTAAAATTACTGAGCGATGGATGAACAAGAACAAATATTTTGGGAAATGATAAACTTTGAATTAGGTGAAACTTTAGAATACCTAAAAGACAAAGAGAGTATATGGCAGCACCTTACGGACGAGAACAAAGCATTAATTATACAGCTTGTTAGCGTTGCGAAGCGAACGGTTAGCATGGAGGAGCTTATGGTTTACTACGGACAAAGCAAACATATATTTAGCGATTCAGTTGAGCAGATATTATCAGACATGCTAACTGAACGCTAACGCTCGAATAAACAACCCCCATTAAAACACACTTAATACTAAACACTTACAGTATGAAAAATGTGAAATTGCTAAAAGATTACACACGCGAATTAAAGATTCGTGGAATGGCTGAAAGTACCCGAAAATCCTATCTGTCGGCTTTTAAAAGTTTTCTGGCTTATTTCGATGGCGAAGATTACCGGTATATCTCAAAACAAAGTATTCTCGATTACCTGGAATCACTGTTCGATATAGCAGCATCAAAACCCTATATCAATATGCAGATTAACGCCATTAAATTCTACTACGAAAAAGTGTTAAATCAGCCGCGAAAAACATATTACCTTCAGAGGCCGTTTAAAGACCGTAAATTACCTGTCGTTCTTTCAATCGAGGAAATACATATGATTTTGGAGAAGATTGGAAATTTCAAGCACAGAACGATGATAGAGACAATTTACACACATGGTTTAAGAGTTTCGGAACTTCCGGCACTTACTTTATCCGATATTGACAGCAAACGAAATGTCCTCATCGTTAAAAATTCAAAACAAAACAAAGACCGTAACATCCCACTCGATCAGGTTTGTTTGGTCCACCTGCGCCAGTACTACCGTAAATACAAACCTAAATTTCTCCTGTTTCCCGGACAAAGCGGATTGTATTCTCCTACCTCAATTCGTAAAGTACTAACCAAAGCCGTACAAGCTGCCGGAATTACTAAAAACGTAACTTCACATACTTTACGGCACTCCTACGCAACACACTTACTGGAGCAGGGAACCGACCTAAGATATATTCAGGAAATATTGGGCCATGCCTCCAGTAAAACTACCGAAATTTACACCCACGTAACAACAAAACACCTCGGCTCTATTCAACTCCGTTGGGCCTCCTAAAAAACAATCAACTGAAAAAAGAAGGCTGCTCCTTCCCCTTTTAGGGGGAAGTCTCCGTCGGCTGACGGAGGAAGGGGGTCACAAGCCAAAACCAAAAAACTTGCATATATGACAGCCAGCTTGCATATATGCAAAGCCCCGTAGTCAACACCACGGGGCTTCTTTCCTATTAAACCTAACATATGAAAATATATCGCGTAGCGATTCCTTATCCTTTTCCCCCTTCAGGGGAAAATGTCGGCGTAAGGCTTGTGCGAGGCCGACAAAAGGGGTCACACTCCCCAATTACATATCAATATTAACCGATCGCCGGTTTCCGCAACTCGGCACTAAGTCGTAATATTTCCCTTATTTTCAGGTTAAACAAAGTGGAATAGGCTTGTGCCTGGTCCATTCGGCCCTTTATTACAAACCACTCGCCCAATATGTAATTCACCAAAGCCTCCTCAATTACCAAATCAATATCCTTGGGTGTATTGGGGTTTCCTCCCGTTTCCTTTTTAATTTTTAATTCTACACTGGCATCGGTTATTGTTTGGGCATTGGTTATTCCAAATGTCAACTTACCAAAATATTGAAACACCTGTTTACCAGCATCTTTCATTTTCAGAATAATGGTGTCCTGCTCATCGTCAGTCACCGCGTATTTATCTACCATCGATATTCCTTCTTCCGGAGGAAACGATTGTGCAGCACGGGCACTCAGTTGTTGCACCTTATCGTTTAAGGTCGCTAATGTGTAGGTAAATACAATATCGTTATCGTTAACTACTACTGACATAATTAAAACATTTTATATTTTCGTTTTAAGCCTTTCCTGCGGTTTATATATCCCAAAAGGTCGCTATGGTTACTTTCGTACTCATTCATAAAAAAACCGCCATCTATGTTGTTGTGAGGAAGGAATTTGCCAATGGCATAATTTACCAAAGCATTTTCAATGGCATTTTCCATTAGCGGCAGTATTGTGGTGCTCATGGTTTCGGTTTCAATCATACGGAACACTACACAGTTTTGGGTTTGGTTTTCTTCCTCATCGGTGTAGGTTACATCCCATTCAAAACCCTCCAGTGGAGTTTCCAGGTTGGCAAGGTCGTGTGTATAAGGCTCCATCATGCCAAACACTTTTATTGCAGCTTCTTTTATCAGCTTCTTTACAAATTTCTCATCGCCATCGCCCATCGAAACATCATCAAGCTTTGCTATTCCAAGCTCATCCTTGTGTTCTTTTAAATACTGAACACTGTCGTACTTTGCCCGGGCAAACACGTTTTTTATTTCGTACCAAAATACCATCATGTCTGTTAACTTTTAAATTCCTATTACATCAATCCATCCTTTTCAGCACGAAGGCTGTTCTTTCCCCCTTCAGGGGGAAATGTCCGGCTTTGACGGACAAAGGGGGTCAGGGTTTTAGAATCCCGGCCTCCCACCGGGATTCATTGCAAACCTTACCACAACTTATGGTGTACCACCTGTCAATGCCGTTTTACCGGCATCTTTCGGCCTTATCTCAATGATAACATCGTCCAATTCGGCCCTTACCACCTTTCCGGCAGCAATGGCCTCTTTTACATTGTTCTCAATCAACGAACCATCATCTTTGATAGACTTATCTATCCTATCCGACAGGTCCGATAAACTGAAGAACAATTCTCCAACTTCTTTAAAAAGGATTGTTCCTTTTTTAGAGTACTTGTCAATTACCAATGCCCATCCTTTTTTCTTGATGAACAACCAGGCAACAGAAATAACACCTAACAGGCTTATTCCCGATACCCATCCTTTAACATCTGCTAAAATGTTTAATAGTCCCATTATGCTGCGTTTTGAATAAATGTTTTATAATAAAGCTCAACGTAAACTCCTGATTCTCCCCAGGTAATTTCATTTGGCGTATCGTCGGTATTGGATAAATCAACCAATATTTGTTGCGCCAATTGTGTGCAGAACTTTTGCCACAATTCGCCTTCGGTATACTTAAGTTTCGCGAATAGGGCAATTAACTGTTCTTCCGGATCTTCTATGTTTGCTATTTCGCTAACAATATTTAATTGCATTGAAATAGTGGGTATATGCTTACGGGCCAGTGCAATGGCCTTATTTATAATAAAGTCGTCGAACTCTCCGGGAATAATTGTTTTTACCACCTCGCCAATTATATCTATACTACCGGTCTCAATACCTTTTTTTACACCCTCAACAACTGCCGAAGCAATGGGTACCAATCGGTCAACTGCTTTATCAAGCCCTTTCAATAGCTTCATAACCCAGTACCATAATTTTAAGAGTAACTTTTTCATTTTTCTTTTAATCGTCTGAATCCTAATAAATCCTTATCGCGGTATAAACGGATCGATACCTGGTTGCCCTGGTTTCCTCCGAGTACGTTTATCAATCCATCCTCATCAATGTTTATGAAGATGCCTACATGCCCCTGCCAACTTGAATTTCCCCTTTTGAAAACAACTATATCCCCCATTTGAGGATATGCCGGTATTTCTCCAATTTCCAACCAACTACGGGCATTGGCTTTATGGGTACGTTCCAGTCCGGCTTTCATACATGCCCAATCAACAAAAATGCTGCACCAGGGCGTTTCATCATCGTTTACCCAGGTATGACCGGCTTCGTGTGCGTAATTCAGGATAGTTTTATTGTCGCGCTCTCCTGCAATCTCTTTCACACCATATTCGGCCAATGCTATTTCAATTAATTTTTGGCTCATTGTTTATCAGCTTTAAATTCCAGTTTCCGGTTTATTTCCGAAATATCTTTATGAATTTCTTTGATCGTAACTTCGTAAACATTCCGATCTGCTTTGTTCTGTTCAATCCTCGCCTGTTCCTTCTCCACGTAATTTAATCGATCATTTGTTTTGTAGTAAAATCCTACACCACTTACTACTACCAAAAGAGCCAACGAACCGGCAATTTGCCAAAGCGTTTTTTTAAGTCCGGTTATAAAAGCAATGTCTTTTTCGCTCATTTTATCACAACTTATTATTGGGTTTTTATTTCATTCCTAACAGTCCCAAAAAAACTTCCTTCGCTCCTTTTAACCATTTCCGGCTTTTCTTCTCTGCTGCTTTTTCGTGTATGCGCTGTATAGCTTCCTGCTGAAGCTGCTCCGGTGTTTTATTCTTACTTCGCTTTTTCCTT
This sequence comes from Draconibacterium mangrovi, assembly GCF_010586825.1. GTDB lineage: Bacteria > Bacteroidota > Bacteroidia > Bacteroidales > Prolixibacteraceae > Draconibacterium > Draconibacterium mangrovi. The sequence continues at coordinate 89,888 of NZ_JAAAGB010000001.1, forward strand.
CCCATGGGTATTGTTATTTTAATTCTACTTTTTACCTGAGATTCAAATTCGCGCTCGGTTTTATTTTTGTACTTGTTTGAATCGGATAACATGATGTTCCTGCTTTAGCATTTTGTACTGGCGAATACTAAGCGTTTCATCCACTTCCCATCCTTCTTCGTAAAAGGCATTCAACAAACTTTCGTATTGCCCGTAATCTTCATAGGTGAATGTTATTTTTTCAACTTTGTACATAGCTTTTTAATTATTCAATCAACTGCCATCCTGCCGGGTAAACGGTGGGGCTCCACGTATTTGCATCAATAAGGCTTTCGTAGGTGCTGCCGTTAAATAGTACCCGGTCGCCCAGGTTATAGGCATCCTGTGCGCCGGTAGGTTGTACCCACTCAGCAACTTGCCCCGGAGGTGTAAATGGTGTATACAGTGCCGGGGTTTGATTGGGAAACCAATCGGCTTGCGAGGTGTGTGGTTGTACTACCTTATACAAAGTTGAATCGTATACAAACACTTCTCCGGCTTCATAGGCTACTCCCTCGCGGTATTGTTTATAAATGCCGCTTAGTACTTCCAGTTCTTCCGTTGTAATGCTATCCGATTGCAAAAGCGGTTCACTCAGTAAGCGGAGCAATGCTTTTATTTGTGCGTAATCGAAATTTTCATCAAGGCTTTGCAGCAGGTTTTCTTTGCGCTGGGCCAGTTCTTGTGTCGTTAAATCGTTTACACTCCTGGTTACATAATCATTTGCCGCATCGTAATACAGTGCACCTAAACGTTGTGTTTCGCTGTTATATTCGGGTACTACCTCGGTTCGCCAACCATCGGCATACCAAATACTATCCGATAGGTTATCGTAGCCGTAAACGGTTCCTGTGGCTCTTACAAAGGTTTTGGGTATTGAACCCGATTGTACTATTTCACCGTTAGCTACTCTGTGGTATCTTTGCCCACTTGCTGCAAGCGAGAAAAGAAGTATTGATATGTATAGTAGGTGTTTCATTGTTTATAAATAATTCCTTGCCATATGTAGTAAGTATATCTATTCATTGAGTAGGCATAAGCATAATTATCAAACTCATAAACATATAAGGACGCATCACCTAAGCCATTGATATACTTGAAATTATTATAAGCAGCCGTTGATATATCCCAAGCGGTAGACAAATCGTATTGAGATATTCTATTGTTCCCTAATTCGGTTATCCAAAACGTATAACCATCATTTGAAAAACATACATGAGGATTTGAATTTGTCACACCAATATTTTGAACGTAACTTGCAGTAGATATGTCCCAAGCTGTCGATAATGTATATTCATATAAGTTACTTGTGCCTGAAACATACATTTTAAATCCATCAACACTAAAATCTACGCCAAAAGGTGAACCGGTTTGCCCCGAAACTGAAAAATAAACATTATCGTAACTTACCGTCGATATATCCCAAGAGGTAGACAGACTGTAAGAATAAATGCGATCATTAGCACTACCCGCAATAAACATTTTAGCCCCATCCTCGCTAAACGTCAAACCAAACGGTGTGCCATCTTGACTTACTGAAAAATAAGCATTATCGTAACTTGCAGTAGATATATCCCAAGCTGTTGATAAACTATAAGAATAAACTCTATCGTTAGAAGTAGAGCCGTAAAAAAACTTTGTTCCATCGCCTGAGAACCATAATAAATACGCATAAGAAATATTGTCATTTCTAAAGTAAGCTGTTTGAACCGATTCGTAGGAAGTTATATCCCATCTTACTGGAGAAGAATCTGCTGAAATTACAGGCTTTTGCATTGCCCCAATACCAGGTATCTGTCCTTCAATTTCGCATGAGAAAAGCGTTATTACTAATGCTATTAAAAAAATTATTCGTTTCATATTATTAATCGTTAATCTTTAATTATTAACCCTTTATCAGCTTGCTGCTTGTGTTACACTCATGGTAAAAAGGTTCGTTCCTATGCAATGGATGTAGATGTAGAAAGTTCCATCGGCAAAGTCTGCCGAACCGTTTAATGTTACTATCTCGCTCGGCACTGTTACCGATGTAAAGGACGAAATGGTAAGTACCACACAAATGGTTTTATTTATCTGCGGATTACTTATAGCGATGGTTCCGCCTCCGGTTACGGTTGAATAAATAATTGGCTTACCCGAGAAGTCCCACGAAAGGTCGTTGTCAACTATGGTGTCGGTTAAAGTTGTGGCTACATTTCCATAATCTACTACATCATCGGCAATGGTTAAAGCTGTTTCGCCTGTTACTTCTCCAGTATGTGTGGCATTGGTTTCTTTGGCTGTATTGGCTGCTACGGCTGTTGTGGTCGAAATATCCACTGTTTTAGTTGCTTCGCCATCATTTTCAATACTTAACTGAATATCATTTCCTGAAATACTGAAAACATCAATAGTCTGATCGTCGGTATTGGCTTCATAGCCATCTTGTAAAGGAGATAAATCGATACTACGTGTTGCTTCGCCATCGTTACTAATCGACAGTTCAAGATTGGTACCTGTTAACTGTGCAACATCCAATGTTTGTGCATCGGTATTATCTAAATATGGTGAAAGACTAACACTGTTTCCATCCTCAATACTCAATGTATTGGTTACGAGCGAAAGCGTTTGATCATCGGTTCCGGTGCCATCCTGCAAACTGGCAAGGTCAACAGTTCGTGTACTGTCGCCATAATACAGATATAGTGTTGTGCCCAGTATTTTCAGGCTGTCAACTTCGGTCCGGTCGGTAATTAAACTTATGGCTACGTTTATACTTTCGTCAATGTATTGTTTGGTGGTATCAATGTCGTATTTAGTAGCCAGTTCAGTTGTATCGGCAGTAATTTGTATATTTCCATTTGCATCACCTCCTACGTTAACCCCGTTGGTTCCCATAAGATTGTAATATACCGGAGATGTTGCTGTTTCGATTCCATTGATATAAACAGGAGCATGTAAGTTTACCGCAGCTATTTTTTTATGTGTAGTTCCATCAGAAATCATTAAATATTTACTTCCTGAATTAAGGATCGATAAGGATGGTAATTCAGTCAATCCCGGAATATCAACACCCAGTTTATTGCCTAATGTGCCATCGCCTTTCAGGGTACTATCGCTTTCTACGGTTTGTGTTCCCCAATTATCGCCATCAACGTCTAATTCAATGTTGTCAATTTTATTGTTAATTACTGTTAGCGAATCCAGTATGTTATCAATGTCGTAGCTGTTCTGTATTATTGTGTCCCAAACATTCGTTAATTCAAGGTTTATTACCGTTATCGAATCGTACAGGTTTTCAATGTCAACATTCACTACCGTTAACGAATCATACAGGTTGCTAATGTCGTTTGTTAAGTTGGTAATCGAATCGTACAGGTTCGATATGTCCGTATTAATTATGGTAATCGAATCGTATAAATTATTGATCTCAATATTTACCTGTGTTATCGAATCGTGCAGGTCAACAAATATCGAATCGTGCAAATAAAGTGTCGAAAATATACTATCCAACTGTTCGCGATGAACGATTAAACTATCAATATTGGTCTGAATAGCTGTGCGGTGTATAAGCAAACTATCCTTAACCGTTTCTATTTCGGTACGGTGTACAATAATCGAATCTTTAACGTTTTCAAGTTCTGTGCGGTGTTCTGTTATACTGTCTTTTAGTGCTTCAATTTCGGTACGGTGTACAAGCAAACTATCTCTTACATTCGCACTAAGCGTATCAATGTCGGTTTTGGTTGCCATAAGCGCTGTATCAACCTTTAACGGATCGCCAATGGTTCCCACTCCATTCAGGGTTTCATCCGAAACAACCACCTGGTCGCCCCAATCGTCGCCAACGGTTGCAGGTATATCTATTCCTCCCTGTAAAATCACATAATCAATGTACCAACCATCGGGGGCAGTCGATTTAAAAAGGTCGTTTATAACCCGTATCTCATCAAAATAAACGGAGCTGATTACAAATTCAGATAAATCAATAGAAACAAACTGCCACTCAGTAGTTGAATTGTTGTAATCGATAAGCACCGGGCCTGTAACTGTTACACCATTCCAATACAACTGTACAGCCAAATCATCTTTAAAATAAAGTGGCTCCTTTAACTTTAACCATAATGATAAGGTTTCATAGTCACCTATCGCTATATCCGTAGCCGATTGAAAATAAATATAATCGCCGTTATTTAATGTATTACCTTCGGCAGCAATGCTTCCGTTGTGTACTACTGCGGTTTGGTTAAAATCGGTAACTACACCCGAATAGCCGGTTGTCCACTCTACATTCTCATCATACACTACTTCTGTTACTAACGAACCGCCGCCAGGATCACTTGGTTCGGTTGCATTGGCAAGTATCAATACACTTGTAAGCGGCAACTGGCTCGATAAATCATATTGTGGTGTTTGCGGATTTACCGAAGGTGTTCCGGTAATATAACTTACCACTCCCAGGGTATCTACCACAAATAAATCAAATCTGCTATTGGTAGCATCAGCAGCAGTAAGCGTTAGCGTTGTGGAGCCGGAGGTGTATAATGTACCATCGATGTAATAAGCAGCCGGACCAACGGCAAATGTTAACCCGGTTTGCCAGGTTACTATTCCTCCCGAATACAATCCATCGGGTTTCGGTATATCGGTAATGGTTATTTCCTCCCCGTTGGCGGTGTAATTCAGCCACTCTATCGGGAATGTATTATCAGGTATTACATAAATCGTATCAATAGGATATTCTAAATTGTCAAGCTTGGTTTTATCTCCGGGTGCCAATAATCCTGCATTGGTTTGATCGGCCAACGGAAGATTAGTATCAGTACCCGTACTCGAATGTACGGTAATATAAGTTGGTGTTGCGGTATTGCTTAAATCAGTTACGCCAAAACTCAAACTATTCAGGTAATCGTAAATGGCATTTTTACTGGCGGCATCCATATCGCCATCCCATGCGGCACTAAAAGCATCATCTTCAATAATGGTAATAAAGTAAGCCGTATCGTGCCCAAACCATGTTCCCTGCCAATCGCCCGTATTATCAAGTTCGGTTAAAAAACGCGAAGTATCTACCCGTAAAGGATTGGTAAAGGTTCCCTCTCCTATTAATGTGCTGTCGTGGTATACCCAACTCAACTTTTGGTTAAACCGTACCCAATCCTCCCAACTTAACCAACCGTTCTGTGCCGATCCTGCCTTAAGCATTCCCAATACCTGTTCGTTCAAATACATACCGGCAAGTGTAGCGTTGGCATCAAGAGTTAAAATATCGTGTCCACCTGCCAATGCTGCAAGACTGTCATTCAACGCCGTTGGAGTAACATATTTGGTCGAATCTTCAACACGAAGAACCATACTGTCTATCAGGTCCGAAAAATCAATAGTATCGCCATGCCATACCAGGTAACCCGAAATACTTATTTCTGCTGTTTGCAGGTATGGTATCGATTTTGTCCTGGAATTGGGCCTGTTCTGTGCAAAACCTGTTGCAACCAGTACCAATAGTAATATGCTAACTAAATATCTTTTCATTAGGTAAAAAATTCTACTTTAGGTGTCCTTCTGCTGGTTTGCCATTTAATTGTGCAGGGCTGCAAACAGTTTATCACAAACCCGTTAACAGTTTTATTTTCATCCAGTATCTCCAGTTCATCGCGCACATCAACTCCATCGGCTGTTTGTGCTTCAATTACATCAATTATGTAACTGGTATCATCGTAAGGGTCGTCTCTTGTAACATCAACTCCATCATCCGAAAAGCTTATTACATTATCTCCGGCAACCGCTTCCGTCACGCCGAATTTCATCAACCACGCATTAATAATATTTGCCCTTGTATAATCCTGTTGTTCTTTTACAAGGGCCTCAACCAATGCCATTTGCTCTACTGATAATGCTCCCATAATTCTACCTTAAGTTGGTGTAACATAAATTGGCTTGCTCAAAGGCCAGCTTACTTAATTCCGCAAGATTTATGTTTTGCAAAATCTTACCGGCACATATCCAGCTAATCGAATCCCAAAGATTTCCCGGTGTATCTTCGGCGGCCATTATTGGGATATATAAAAAGCGGTTTATAGTATGTGCTGATTTTACCGAGTAGTATTCAAGTACTTTTCCTGTATAGGGCACCTCATCTTCTGCAATAGCTTTGCCTAAATCAATGTCCTGTGTCTTGTCTTCATATAACGAAGTGTTTTTACTATAAGTAGCCGTTGTACCATCGCCATACGTTAGCAGATAGTTATTTTCATCTGCCGTAATTGATATTGCTAATTTGAACTCACCTCCATTTGCTTCAGTACGATATACCTCAACTGACGTAACCCCATCTGTAAAAGGTATAGTATATAGGTTTATATATTTTGTTTCGCCAGAAGCTATCGTTATCGAAGATTCTACACTGGCATTCGATTCACGTGTACCATAAAGATATTTTGCCTTGTATTTATATACTCCTTCTGGAAATCCACCTTCCCACCCGTCTGGCACCAAAGAACTAAGCAATTGAAATGAGTCTGGTATTACTAATTCTACTGCAGCATGTTTTGTAATCGCAACAACGGGTTTTGCTGTTCCGCCCCTTGTATATTTATTACCTTGTTCCTGATATTTGGCATCAGCTATTGTGATTGGTTCCGAAACCTGTCTTTTCCATTCACTTAGTCGCAAAGCAAAAAGCCGTAAATAGTCTTGAGGACATTTTATATAACCTATTTTATCGTCTTTGTCATCAACTATAGCACTTTCAAGCGACTGTTTTACCGGGCAAATATGTTTGGGCGCTGTTTGTAATACATTCTTTGCAGCCTCATCCAAAAGTCCGTTGATATACAAATCCAATGGATCACTAACATTAGGCTCAGATTCTAAGTTATAAACAACACCTTCGCCTTGCGGAATAAGCTCATCAAGTTTAATCTTAACCAAATTAACAAGTGCCATTCGTGCATCGCTAATCTCGCCTATGCCTCCACTCCCCGAACCATCACCATCGGTGCTTAAATCCAAACTTTCCAGTAAGGCTATAAGCGCTGATTGATATGCTAGTTTTTCCTGTACTAATGTGCCCATCGTATTCTTTAATGTAAAAAAGCCCTACCCTGAAAGGGCAGGGCTTTCAAATTCTCTGGTTTTATGCTATTCTTCAAGGTTCTTGTCAACCACCAAGTCAAATCCTTTTTCTTTCGCTAATTCAATAGCTTTTTCAGTGTTTGTTTTTGGCGAACAAACTACTCCCATTTCAGCCAGCCATTTTTTAGCTGCAGCAAGTGTTTTTACTTTTTTCTCCGGCAATCCGGTTGAAGGAGAAGGCTGTTCGCTCTCCCCTTGGGGGGTTTCTTCCTCATTTGGATCTGGCGAAGGTGTTTCTTCATCATCCTTATCGCCTAATCCGTCATTAATAGAAGCAATAAGCTCACACGCTTTCTCCTGGTAATTTTCTACCGTTGCATCAGGATAAAGTTTTAACACCTCATCAAGCAATGGTTGATAAACCGATGTGTTGGCTTTTACCGGGATATTTACCGGCTCTGCTAATACTTTTTTTGAAGGAAATACGGGGGCTTTAGTAACCGGCTTATGACTGTCGGAAACCTTCTGTGGGGCTTCGCAATTGAACATTTTTTTGTAAAACGGAGATGCTTCAATGTGTTTTTGCCATTCCGGGTCTGTTGTTTCAAAAAAGAATCCACCATTTGGGTTTCTTCCTGAAAATGGCAGTAGTACGCTGCTCTCTCCATTACTTACCTCTATGGTAAGCGGAGAATAACTAATATATCGTTTTAATGTTGCCATTGTTGTAGTTTTAATTATTAAGCAAAATGAAAAGTAACGGAGCAGAGAAAACTGCTCCGTTATATAGATCGGAATACTAACTTCCTTCGATGATGTAGTGTGATTTTTTATTCTTCACCAACATAGTTGAAGTTTGCTCAATTGCATAAGCATCAACTTTGGCAATACCCGACGATTTTTTGTCAATCTTACGAACATTAAAACCGGCTCCGGCAAGGTCGCAGGTTCCAATATTGGCTTTGTCAACCACAATACCACCTTTAGGTTTGCCTAACAAGTCCATTTGTTCGTAGTAACTTACATTCAATGTACCAAATGTCGAAACAAGTTTTACAAACTCAATTCCGTGAACTGTTTCAACCTCTTTCGCTGTTAATCGTTTATTATCAACATTAACTTTTTCAATGGCTTCAATCAAATCAGCACCACCAAGCAGGTAACGCGATTTACTTCCGTTATTTCCGGTAAAGAATGTTTTTAACCAGGTAGTAAAATCACCGGCGCTCGATAAGTTAGCCAGCGTAGGAGTAAGTATTTGTACACCTGAATCGTTCAGAATACCCTGACAAGTGTAAATTCGTTTTTCTTCTCCGTCAACAGTTACACGGCTTACAGCTTTAAAACCTCCAAGGAAAGCTCTTTCGCGCTGAAGCTTGAAATCTTCAATCGCCATTCGTTTTAACTGAGCAATACCCCAATCAGCTTCTTTTTTCATTAGCTGTTGAAATTCACTTTCTTCAACTTGTTCCATAAAGTTCTGAACATAGTTAAAGTCAGTTTCAGGTAATTTACCCCATGCAGTTGTACTTGCGGCAATCTCATCGTGTGCCGAACCTGAACGATAAATTACTTCTGCGGCAAGATCGGTATTGGCCAACGTGGTACCAGCATTCAGTAACTGGATAGTCATTTGATTAGTTGTTGGGAATCCGGTAACAATACCTACAAGGAAACGCGAACCGGTGGCTACAAGTGTTGGTGCAGTGGTAATACCTGTAAAATAAATGGTATTTAATTTGGTAAATGCCGAACTGTCATCAACAGTCAATGTGGTCACTCCACTCGAAATTGCAGTTGCACTGGCAATCGTGGCGCTTAATCCTCTGGCATCAACAGCATAGTATTTCTTTTCCCAACTATTAGTGCTTTCAATGGCATTGTCGCTCATCAGGGTTAATAGCGGTGTTTGATAGGGTTTGTACAGCTCAACTCGCTTCTGTACATCGCGCATATCTAAATACTGCGCATCCTCATCGTAAGTAGCTCCACCCGTAGCGGCTTCTTGTGTCACTGTGCCACCGGCAACAACTGTGCCTTCAGCAGCAAATACCGAAACAACCGGGAACAGTCCCGCAATTGCTCCAACTACAAGCCCAACTACCATAAGCAATGCCAGACTTGCTAAACCTTTTAAACTAAATATTCGTTTCATAATTAATTAAAATTTATTGTTTAATCATTCCTTAAATAACTCCTTCAAAAAACTTTTCAGTTTCGTTCAATTTGCGCTTAGGCTTATTACCTCCGCTTGAAATGTGTGGCATTCCATCTCCCTTATCTGCATTTTTCATGCGATCGGTTATTTGTTGGTTTCTGCCTCTTGTTTCTGCAGTTTCTATTTCTGCATTTTTCAGCTCCTCAATCTCTTTCATCTTTTCGTCATAAATCCATGCCTTGTAAAGCGAGGCAAAATGCTCAGGACTAATGTTATCATCTACCAGGTCGGCTTTAATCGAATCAACGAATGTTAAAAAGGCGATTCCCTTTTCTTCATCCATTTCTTTTTCTTCAATAAACTTCGCGGCATTTTCAAGCGAGATTTCGCCATTCTTTTTATAGGTAGCCATGCGCTCATCGCGGCCCTTTATCTCCTCATCACGGGCCGCAACGGCACTGTTGATATTTTCCCAATCCGGTGCACCTTCAGGTGGATTTAATACGTCACGGTCAAATGTCCGGGCAATCGCTTCTACCGGGTCCATTCCTTTTTCACTTATGTAATAAAGCATCTCAGCAAAAGCAGGAAATCGTTTTGCAGCAGTTAATAACTTCTCTTGCGGTCCACTAAGTTTATCAATCACCATTACCGCATTTTTTTCAACATCCTCAGGTGTCGCTTCCGGCACATACTTTCTTACTGCAATCAACAAAGGCGTTTCCTCTGTCTCTTGTTCTTCCGGCATAGTTTCAGCTAGTGCCTCTACAGTTTCAGTAGTTTCCGGTATAGCCTCTGCTGCGGCTTCTTCGTTAACAACTGTATCTTTTTTCTCGTCTACCATGATTTACCGAATTAAGTGTTAGTGCCTTTCGGCTTTATAATGGTATAAAAGTAGAGTAGTCATTCCTTATTTACATGTACATTGTTCACATATAGTTGATAAATATTCACGTTTATATGTTTTTTGTACATGCTTAATTGCATAAATTAGTAGCAACAAATTCTAATAAAATGCCAATAGCTAATACCCGGCTCGAAGCAGCCATGATCCTCATCGATGAAAGAACCGAGGAATACAACAAAAAATTCAAAAAGGTGCGCGAAGAACATGGCGACTGCGTTGCTCCAAAAAAACGAAGCGAAATTATTGCCGAGGTGGCCGAAGAAACTTTCTACAACGAAAAAACACTGATGCGAAAACATAACGATTGGATGAAAAATCGCGGAGTGTTTGAAAACCGGGCACCCAAATGTAATAATGAATAAATCGATTACCGAAATATTAAACGAGAACAGCCGACGCAATAGCTTGCTCGATGCAACTTACGATCCTTTGCGCGGAATCGGTTCGCCACTGGAACGTACAAAAGTTTGGTTCCCGGATGTTGACATGGAGCTGTTTTTACCCAATTCAATGTTGGAGGCCGAAATAACTTCAATCATTTTAAAAGCCGGTACATTCAAAAAGGCAGCAGCAAATCTTAATATTTCAGTAGGCAAATTATTTCAACTATTTATTCAGGAACGGTTTAAGCACGACTTTGAGTTTTGGGCGGCAATGTGCGTTACTATTCTGAATAAAGATACATTCAAACACGTTCCTTTTATTCTTAGAGGTGCTCAACGAGAATTGCTTTACGAACTGGAGGAAATGCGCCTTCGTGGCGTTCCTATTCGTGTTGTTCTGTTAAAGGCCCGGCAATGGGGCGGATCTACATTAGTACAGATTTATATGATGTGGATTCAGCAAATTCATCGCGAAAACTGGCATGCTGCCGTTTGTGCCCAGGTTGACGATGCCGCCAAAAATATTTCGAACATGTACGACACTGCCGCCGAACATTACCCGAAAGTTTTTGGTAAAATTACTTTCAAACCCTATAAAGGCTCATCAAAAAACCGGATGTCGGTAGAGCGCAAATGCGTTATAGGTGTGGGCTCTTACCTTAATCCCGATCAGTTCCGTTCTTACAACTATGCCATGGCCCATTTATCAGAGGTAGGGCTTTGGAAAGACACGGAAAAGATTAAAGCAATGAACCTGGTTGCATCGCTGAAAGAAACAGTGCCCGATCAACCTTATACCCTCATTGTTGAAGAATCAACAGCTAAAGGACTAAATTATTTTCACGATTCATGGCAACTAGCCGTTTCCGGCAAATCACGCTACAAAGCTGTGTTTATTCCGTGGTGGAAAATCGACAGGTGCAGAACACCGCTTGAAATACCGGCAGAAGATTTTATAAAATCGTGGGAAGATTACGAATGGTATCTTTGGGAATTGGGCGCTACGCTCGAAGGAATTAACTGGTACCGGCTGCATAAAGCCGATAAAGGATACCAGGATTGGGAAATGATGTCGGAAAATCCATCTACTCCCGAAGAGGCTTTCCAATCATCCGGACAAAAAGTATTTCCTCCGAATTATGTTCTGGCTGTTCGCCGCCATTGTATCGATCCTGTTTTGGTAGGCGACGTGTACGGCGATGCGCGATTAGGAAAAGAAGCATTAAATAATGTACGAATAGAAGAAGTTCACCAGGGAAACCTTAAAGTATGGAAAACGCCCGAAGAACTTCAGGCTGCAATACTGCCCATACGTTATCGCTTTTGTGGGTTTGCCGATATTGGTGGTATTTCGAAAAATGCCGACTACTCGGGTTTTAAATTAATCGACCGCGAACCTATGCTTTACGGTAACGATCCGGAGGTGGTACTCGACTGGCACGGACACCTTGATCAGGACTTGTTTGCCTGGAAATGTGCACAGCTTTGTATGGCCTATGCCAACCGCGAGATTAACGAATTCCCCTTACTGGCTTTCGAAGTTCAATCGCTAAAAAAGAAAGGCGTTGAAGGCAACCATTCACTAACAATTCTCGACGAAATTAAAGACGACTACCCAAATATATATACCCGTAACGATCAGGAAAAAGTGGGTGACGAATGGATACCTAAATACGGCTTCCACACCAATACAAAAACTAAAGGATTAATAATTAACGCCCTTCGTGGCTCTATGCGCGAAATATTCAGGGCCGAAACTGGCGAACAGGACGATTGGGGCTACATAGAGCACGACACGAACGCCTGTGATGAATTCTCATGGTACGAAGTAAAAGAAAACGGAGAACTCGGAAACATCGATGGTAAACACGACGACAGGGTAATGTACACCGCCGGAGCTGTATGGCTGGCCATAAAACACATGGACCTGCCCAAAATGATTAATACAACACGATTACCAAAAAGAAATACAAGAAATACAAGTTATGCAAAATTCTAAAAAAGTGAACAAAGGTATGCCTACCTACCTCGAACTGCATCTTACCGAGTGTTTAACACGCGAAAATGTAACAGTTCCAAAACAGGCTTTCCCGTACATACGCGAAGCAATGAAAGACTTTGCCGCTTATTCAGTACGCGAAATTCGCAAACAAGAACGCGACGATATGTTGTGGGTATTTCGCAACCTGCCAAGAGTATTCTTACTAACCCGGTGGAGAATCCAGAAACTGTACATCCGCAGGCGGTTCTTTAACATGGCTAAAAAAGAAGCAATTGCCCGGGCAAATACCGAAGGCTATAAAGTGTATGTAGTGCGCGACAGCGATTTCAGGTATCGAACATTTTCAACGCTCGATTTTAAAATCCATAAAACAATCCGGGCCTTCAAAAAAGACCTTACCGCAAAAGATATGGAGCGTACCGCAGCATATATTGCCCATCCGCCAAAGGGCTCAACCGGATCGGGTCATGCCGCACACGATGTACATGAAATTGCACGTAGTAAACGCAAAAACAAAGGCACTAACATTCGGCTTAAAAAGAAACGCAACCAGGCAAAACACCGCAACATTCAACCAATCGCCAATCCTAAAAACAAAAAGCCGGAAGATGAAACGCAAGAGAAAAATGAAAGGCAAGAGAAGGAATAAGAAGGCTGTTTCCTCCCCCTCCGGGGGGAGGTCGGTTTTAACCGGAAGGGGGTCAACACGCCCAATAAAAAAGCCAAAACAAAAACCTGCTCCATGGTACGAAAAATACGGTACCTACCCTTTTGCAGGTATGGATATAGACTACGAATAATATGAATGAAGTACACCAGTTTTTGCTAAAAACTTACGCTAAAACAAATCGGCCATTATTTCCGGTTATTTTGCTCAAACTGGCCTTTGGCCCTACTACTGTTGTGCAGCTTAACGAACTTCGAAAAGAAGGTATTGTAAAACGAACAAACGCTGCTAACCAAACTTTTGCAGAACTATTAAAAACTGAATAATATGAAAAAACTATCGTCATATCAAAAACTAAAACAACGAGTAGAAAAGCTTGAAAAAGAAAAGCGAATACTTGTACTTGAACCTAATTCAGTAGAAGCAATGAATATTCGAGCAGTTATTGTAACTGGCCAAGAATTAACCAACAATATTCTTTGGGGCAGCAGACATGGATCCGGAAACGGAATACTTGATTTAATAAATCAAAATGCTGAGTGCAAAGAATCAATTCCTGAAAAGTTTCTTCGCTTAGCCCAGGAATTTAAACAATTACAACCCGACAAAGAGCAAAAGTCGATTAAAACAGGTCGTAAGTTGATCGAAATATTTAACGACTACATGAATTCAAAACTCAAACAAAAGAACGGAGAGAAACTTAGTTGTAAAGAAATATACGGTATACCGGTAGAGGAAGTATCGTATTACCCCGAAAACTTCTTCATTTTTGATAATAAAATGTATTGGATTGAGGGAGACGTTATTTCTGTACAAAAGATTCCTGAATTAAAGCTTGATGAACAAGCAATATTTATAAGAGATCCACAAACAGTAGATACACCTTTTGTATCAATGTCATTTCATGGTTTTTATCCACTAAAAAAATAAATATGAAAACAATAAATCTCTATTTCGATTTTGAATTTACCTCACTATCTCCCGATGCTCAACCTATTTCGCTTGGGATTATAAGTGATGAATTGTGCAGTAAATGTATTGATAAAAACTTGCAGCCAAATGAGGATTGTGAGAATTGTTCTGGTGAATGGCATAAAGGTTTCACGCAAAAATCCTTCTACGCCGAATTCTCCGATTACGATAGTAATCGTTGTGATGATTGGGTAAAAGAAAATGTGTTGAGCAAACTACTTATAAAAGAAAATTCAGAGGTTGGTAAACAATTACCAAAAACGAAAGTAGTAATAGGTGCAATTCATTCCGTTAGTAATTATCTGAAAGAATGGCTTCATCAATTCTCCGACTACCAAATACAATTCATTTGCGATTGTGGTACCTGGGATTGGTACTGGTTGGTGCAGTTGTTAGCTGAATGGGAAATAAAAAAAGAGATCGATAACTTAAAATACTTAACAGATCCAATAGATGAATTAAAGTTTCAGCAAATGAAGTTCCTTACTAAAGCAGGAGAACGAATTATGATTGCTGAAAGTGAAAATGGTTTTGGATTGGAACGAATTTCAATAATTACGAGAACCGGCCTCCCAAAACTCCCCGATAACATTTCCCCGGTCCCGTTCGATCTGAACGATTTAATTTCCATTAAAAAAAGTATTACACCTAAAGAAGCTTTTGATTTAAACCGGGAAGAACTATGTATTGATGTTACTGATACAGAATTATGGCAATCATTAGAACGAATTGATAAACATTCATTACCCCAAAGGCACAACGCCCTTTGGGATGCCAAAGTAATTAAGGAAATCTATCAAAAACTGAAGAGACAAAAAGGTTATTCAGCCAATATTGACGATACAACGCCCTTTGGTACTCAAAGCCACGACCATAATAAACACCGTGTATATGTGGACGGACTAAGCTATGAACAGGCAAAACTATTACAAACAACCATTATAAATCTTTAATAATGCAACAAGGAATTAACGTATTTATAGAAGACAGTTACAGCAGCAGACATAAGTTTGTTTGGGTAACTGAACTCGTTGGAACAAAAATGTACAATCTGCATTTCGACGGATTACAAATCGTTCGTACTGAAATAAAAGACGAACTGGCTACACCTAAAGGTCTTGGGCTGCAACCTATGTTGTCGCTTCCTGAGACGATTTCGAATATCGTTTTTAAAGAGATAGCAGAAACACTGTCTCGGAAGGGAATTAAACCAGATAATCAACACACTCTTGAAGGTGAATTAAGAGCCAAACAGGAACATCTTGACGATATGCGAATGATTGTAAAGAAAACCCTGAAGATCGATTAATTAACTTATAAGTTAACTACTATGTCATGTAAGAAAATAGCAATTATAGGTGCAGGACAAGGATTACGAGCAATCGCAATGGGCTTACAAACAGGAATAGCTCCTCATCGACTTACGAATGATGACTTGACTGCATTTGTCAAACAAGTGTTTAGTAATAATTCTGTCGAACCACGAAGATTAATTATCGGTCCTGACTTTGCCCCTGCTTATCGAAAGGAACACGGCGATGATGAATTCTATGAATTAGTAACCAGTAAACACATACAGCTTCAATGCGGTGAAGAAACTTACAACTACATTATGGATTTTGTCAAGTGGTACGAGCTTAAAGATTCACAACGTAATAAACCAAAACTTAAAAATAATGGGAGTAATAACCTACACAAGACCGGCAAAGTGTAAAGACTGCGAACATTGCCAGTATTACTACGAAGGAAAACGCAAGTTTCACAAGTGCGTAAAAAAGGACCGAAGAACCACACTGAATGAATCTGCTTCATTGTGTGTAGATCGTGGAGATTTTAAAATGAGAGAGAGTTATTACCCTAAAAGGTTAGACCAATGAAAAAAATCCACTGCAACCAATGTAACAAGTTTCTGTTCGAAACAGAAAAGTCATGGGGTGCTGCCGGTGCCGAAGCGCAACATAAAGGCTTCGTGTATAAAATTCCGGCTCTGTTCACCGATAAATACCCTCGGCTATTTTTCTGCAATCACGAATGCGGTAAGCTATTCTACAACGAAAAAATTCCGAAAAACGAAGAAGTTACAAAACAAATTAACGAACTAAAAGCTGAAATACCCGATCATGCAAAAGCATGTGCAAAAGCTTTAGGGCAAATTCACTCAATGATGGGATTACCTAAAAGCGCATTCGGAAAACAAGGACCACATAAAAAATGAAAGTAAAACGCTTTAACATACCTCTATACGGTTACGGGGTTTCGCTTATCGAAGTGGAAACTAAAGACGATGCCAAAATCATTCGTAAAGAACTGAAACGAAACAGGATCGATCCTGAAGATATTTCACAAATCGAGGAAGAAATAATACAGGGAAAATTTAACGGGGGTTATACTTACCGGCACCAAAAGTCAAAAATGTTTTGCGTTATTCTTTTTCCTTGTACTTCTCCTGCTCAACGGCTTAATACCCTGGGCCACGAAAAACGACACATTGAAGATCGATTAGCGCAATATGTTGGAATAGATGATATTGAAGCCATGGGATATATTGCCGGTTTCCTTACTGAAAAATTATTTGCTTAATATAAAAACCTTGCGGCGTAAAGGTTAGCTGCTATTACATCATGCCTACAAATAATGAAATAACAAAAGAAAAAGAATTAAACTTAGTGTTAAACGAGTTAGAAAATGCGGTTGGATTAGCTTATCGTAATTCGTGCCGGGTAAAAGAATTGCGCGAAAAACTAAAAGGTAAATCAATACAGGAACAATCGAAAGAAAACGAATCTACTGAGCCTAACTCATTTCTTTCGCGGTTTAAGGTAGTGCTTCACCGCCTTATCGATACTAACGATGCAACATCTGAAGAACTAATGCAAATTGAAGAACTTATTTAGCACCGGAACCGAAAGGAGAACCGCTGCCTGTGAAAGTCAGGCTGTTAATTTAACTCCGGTAGCCGTTACTGCCGGAGTTTTTTATAACAAAAACCCCGGCTCAATAAGAACCGGGGCCAAACTACCTAACTAAACTAAACCTCCCAAACAAACAACAAAACATCATTATAGCACAAAGGCTGTTCCCTCCACCTTTAGGGGGAGGTGTCCGCAGGACGGAGTGGGTCAGAGGTCACGCCGCAACCTCCCTCCGCTGCACCGCTTGTCCCAATCCGCTTAATACTGCATTCGGATCTTCTCCACTCTCGGCCTGTTCTTTTGCATTCTGTAAATCTTCTAACAGAGCTTTGCTGTAAGGATAATCGGTATGTTTCAAGAACTGCTCCAGTGTAATTAACTTCTGAATTAACAGGTCTTTCAGCATTTCATCATTCATAGCCTTATAAACCGGACTGTCGCCACCTTTGGCAATTACCAGCTGTAAATCGTTGGCTAACTTACGCGCCTCTGCCGGGTCGTAATATTTATCTTCTTTACTGTCGCTGCCGGTAACGGTAAGGTAACGCCCACTGTTATAAAACTGAAGAATCATATCCAGTACTTTCATATCGCGTTTTTTGCGGTACGATGCAAAGAAATCTAACCAGCGTTTCAGGTTAATAGTGCTTCCCTGTGCTTCGGCAATATACCGGCTGGCCGGTACATTCGATCCTGCACTTTGCCCTTGTAAACTTGGCTGTACTCCCGAAATATCCTGCATTAACTTGGTGTACATATTAATAATCTCAAACAATGCCCGGTCAAGTCCGGCACCTTTAAGCTCTTTCGGGGGTTTTGCACCATCTTTTAATCGTAACACAATTACTCCACCAACCCTGCGGTAATCTTCTGCAATATCTTCAGGACGTTTATCGCCTAAGCTGGCCTCATCAATAATAAGGGTATTTTTTGCACTGGTATTCAGTATAAAATCCATCAAGGTAAATATGCGGTTATACTGCTCCTGGGTGTCTTTTAATTCTTCTACAAAACCAAATACCTCGCCACTTATTAACGGATATGGGGCCAACACAAACGGATGTTGAAAATTGCGGTAAGGACTAATACCCTCTTTAAGCACATGGCCCCATGGTGTCATAAATTTATAAAACCAACGGTAACTTGGTTCAAACTTATAATGAATACGAGGCACATCATCCATACTGAATCCTTCGGCAATGTACTTTTCAAATCGCTGTCGGGCAATAGCCTCCAGTTCTTCAATAGGTCGTGTCCATTCACCTTCGCTTCCATCAGCCTCATCGCTCCACTTAATAACATCAACAGCACGTTTTTCCCATACCTCAATCACCCGGCATTTATGACTTTCAGTTGGCATATAAAAATTCAGGTTTTTAATGCGCTCAGGGCTCAAACTGTCGTAATGCGGTGTTTCGTGCCGGTCAACATGATAAAGGCGGCGTATCGCTTCCTTGTCCGATGCTGATTGGGCAAAATGAACATACATATCATCCAGTGTCATATCGTGCAACATACCTATTAAACGCAGGTCCTTACCCCGAATATCCTGAATGTCGTTATTAAAGAAAATATAATTCGGATCGTAATAATCAATCAACACTTCATGGCGCTGTAAATCGGGCCAGTAATCAAAACCTAAACGCATGGCCGGAATTCCCGATGCTAAAAAGTAATCCAACACACGCGGATCCACTTCGCTAATTTCATTCACATCCAAAACCGACTGTAAAGCATTGGTGAGAATTTTTTCCTGTCGTGCCGATCCGGGTTTGCGCGATACCACCATACTTTTCCCTTTGTCCTGACGGAACAAACCCTCGATAGTGGTAACTATTGGCCGGATAATATTTTGCACATAAGGGGTTTTTCCCTGTTCAGCAATATATTCAGCTTCAGTTATTGTTTCGCCCGAATCGTTGGTTACTTTACGCTCCAGTTGACGGCCACGCATAAAATTTATATTCTCATGCATCCTGTCGCGCACATCTTCCAGGCTTTCCCAATACTGCCGGTATTCATCAAGGCGAACAACATTTTGGCTTAAATTGCGTTGCTTGGTAGCAAACAATATTTTGTCCGGCTCTAATCCCAGGTTACTCCGGGTACGCAATTTCATTTCTTTAGGCGAAATATCTGTTATCATAGCTTATAGTGTTTATTCGTTTATAATCTTTTCAACTTCTGTTACAGCCTCCTGCATTAATTGAGTAACTTCTTTTGCACCTTCTTCGCTGTCCATTCCTATCTTCTTAATCAAATCGGTAATCTGATCGTCGTACATCGAGAACAGCGCATTCATAACTTTTAACTGATCGCTACTCAACTGTTCAAGTTTTTCAACGTCGCGTTCGCGATAGGCATAATCTTCTACTGCTCCAAATTTTTCGCTTATATCACGGTAATCGTAATATTTACCTATCACACTCCATTTTGAATCGGGCGTATTTCGTATAAAGGCATTAATAAATGGTACATTGTCAATATCCACTTCTTCTTCGCTCGAAAACAACTGAACCAAAGTGGTAACCATGTCACTAACTGCTTTTCCTGATCCACCCAAGTAGCTGGTTATTATATGCTCTATTTTACTTGGATTCCAGTCGAGCCACCAATTCAAATCTTTAACCTTACCATCTTTTACATCAAACTTCAAATTGCCATATCGTCCTCCAATATCACGAGCTAAGAAATCGGTTATCATTTTAATGGCAGGGTTTACATTTTTTTTATGCAGGGTGCTGCTTGCCAACTGTTCTTCAAGCTTTTTCGTATATGGCTCTTTGTAAATACGGCTCTGCATAAAGTTGCGGTTATCAATAAGCTCCTGTATTGGCTTATAATAAGTTGGTACCAGTGGAGTTAATTTAAACTCACCTTCTACCCAAAAGCCCGGAATATCAATGGGGCTTAAGCCTCCAATAAAATTTAATACCGTATCGTAAGTAGCCTGTTTGCCGGTTGTCTTTCCTTTCGCGAATAAATCATAAGCAATTACTCCCATACTGTGAAAACCTCTCCAAAACTGAGGTAATGGAATTCTTATGTATTTGTCGCCTAATTTAAAGTTGGCATAGTTGCGGCGTACCCAATCGTTAATATCGTAGTAATCATCGTCGTCGTCGAACATGTCATTAAGCATGGCTTCAAAAAATCCTAACATAGCCACACTTCCTGCTACTGCTGTAAACCGTCCCGGATGATCTTTTGCCAGTTTAAAGTTTTTCTGCGCTGCCTGAATTGCCACATTAAAGAAGGCCCAAACACTGTCAACCACTTTCGAAACTTTTCCTTTGCGGTTAAAGTTTACCGAGGCTTCTTTGGCATGCATAGCTGCATCTTCCTTGCTGTTACCGGCTTCAAGCGAGCTTAAATAAACAGCAAATCGAGTGGTATCTTCAAATAACTGGTTCCATTTCTGAAAAGCGTTTAATGCTCCAACCAACTGATTTACCGTAGCTCCTTTAAAAGTGCCTTTCTGCAATATCCGTTTCAGTTCTTTTTTAAGATCCTTTTCAATTTCCTGCGGAGTTTTTTCATGGGTGTAGCCCGTAGCTCCTCCAATATGGTAAAAGTCCTGAAACTGCTTATCAAGTACATTTCCTGTGGGCTTTCCGTACAGATAACGACGTACCGTTGCCATAGCTTTCGGAACATTCTTCATTACTCTCGGATTGCCTTCTCCTATTAACATAGAAAAGGCTGCTTCAGGCACATCGCGGAAGAAGTTGGTAAACGGGAATACCGGGTTTGAGCTGGTAAACATCGCCTTCATAAAATTCGTCAAACCTCCGGCCCCTGTAATTTTCGATAATCGGTCAAGATCACTTGAATCGTAAAACTTACCAAGTACTTTAAAAATGGTGTTCTGTCGGTTGAATGACTGTGCGGTGCTTAAATATTCATCGGGGAAGACTACGGCAACATCACCACCGTCGCGCTTAATTATAACTTCGTGTTCACTACTCTCGAAACCTGAACGCAATTTCATGTGTTCTTTGTAGTACTCAGTCTTTACATCGCCACTATCAAAAAGTTCCTTACTCGGCTTTTCAATGGTAGGTACCCACACTTCTTCTTGTTCGTGTGTTTCCGGGTTAATTTCAGTATCGCGGATGTAATAAACTTTCTTAACCGAATACAAGTCCGAAAATTTATCCCGGTCGTAATTGGCCATTACCAGGTTTAACAAACTTTGGTTAACCTCATTGTTTACCCGTTCGCCAATAGCTTTAAAAGCAACAGCCTCCATATTCGATAATGGATTGTCGGCTAAACTGGTTCGTCCTTCAGAGTGTCGCAAGCTGCGTCCAAAACCGTTACTGCTATGGTAGCGTAATGTTTTAGCCAGTCCGTGGCGCCATCCTCGTAACGGAACAAAATATTTGTACTGGCTTTTATAATGGTTGTATTGTTTCTGCGAAATCTGTCCTCCCTTTAACCAGTGGTCCAATATAGTGCCGGAGGCTTTATTAACCGCCTCCCATAAATTATCGATGTATTTCTGATCGATATGCTGTTCAAATTCTTCAACCATCATATTCGCCAGGTCGTCGGGCTTAATATCCTCGTCGCTAAAAGAACTCACCCCCGAGTAATCTTTTTTATCTAACTGGTCAAGCTTTTCGTTGCGTTCCTTAGTACTAACCTTTTCTCCATCCGCTTCTTTTACCTCCAGCCATCGGTCGTATTCTTCCATACGCATCGATCTGTTACGTTCCTCGGCATGTTTAGCATATATGTATGGAATAATATAGTCGTGATTTATTTTAGAGGCTTTTACCAACTCACTGATAGCTTCCAGTACCGGAACCATATTTTCTTCATGGAAATCGCGGTAAAGGCGCTCCATGCGTCCAAAACTCAAATTAATATCTCGGTAAGGTTTTGTTTTATTCCAAATTCGGCCGCCTCTTTTTTGAACTTCTTCTTCCAGTTTGCGAATAGGAAGGTTTTTATCTTGCCACGACTGGCGAACATAACCTATCCATTCCTTGAAGTTTCGTGCTGTTTCACGTTCGTTGTAACGTTTTCCGGCTTCTTCCAAATGGTCGCCTAAAAAGTTACTATCCCCCGGCTCTTTTGGTGGAGGTGTTTTCTTTTTAAAACGTATATCAGGGTTATTAGGGTCAAATCCCCCGTTGTTTCCTGTGGCTGATTTTATTTGAGTAGGTTCGAAAACGGCCATTCCTCCGGTGTCGGAAATAATGCCATCGTAACCTTCTTTTTTAATCTGCTTGTCAACTGCTGAAATAGCCTTATCTCTCGATAAACCTTCTGCTACCTTAGAGGCTACAAGTGCTTCATATTTATCTGAATCAATGGGTTTTTCCATTCTCAGATAAACCGGCATAACGCTCTGGTTTTTTCCTTTGCCAAAATATTCAGCTCCCGAAGCAGCTATACTTGCTGCACCACCTGTGTCGGCAAAGTAAAATTTACTTTTACCCCAACCAACTTCCATGCGGCGGCCTTCTTTGTCCTGGGCTTTGGCTTTCGAAAATTCGTTAAAGTCTCTGGCGGTACCATGATATACCACCATGGGGCTTCCATCCTCGTTAACAATTTTAGAATTACCAAACCAACTTTTAAACTCGGGTGTTTCGGTTTGGGGCGCAGCTTTACTTGAATAGAGAATGTCGCCTAAGAATCGGCTTTTACTTCTTCTCTGGCCTGTTCCAGTGCTTTGTGCTGGTCCATTTTTGGTTGTTTGTTGCAAATTTCGCGGTACTTGTCCGCTACTGCTTTGGGTACTCCCATGTGCATCCGCATTGTTCCTGATTTCACTATTATTCGTTCCATATTCTTTAAATCTTCCGGTTACCCGGTGTAATGCAAATTGTAATGCTAAAGGTAATAAATTATAATCGACATTTCCCCTGAGTATATCATCTAATCGGTTATTATTTGATAAATTCTCTACCGAAAAAGCAATTAACTCATTGGCTTGTGCCGACTTACTTTCAGTATGGTAATTTTTAGGAAGAATCCTTTGAATATATTTCTCTCCAATGGTATCATATAATTCAACCAGTTCAGCGTTAGAATATTCATTTCTTACTATACTGTGAGATATTTCATGCAACCATGTTTGGGCAATCTGCTCATGTGTATTGTTGGTTTCAGAAACAATATAAATTATACCGGCGTTTTCAAGACCGTAAATTTCAACACCTTCTGAAATTTCTTTACGCATTAACTCAACCCTCTCCTTCGATACTCCTGCCTCTTCCATCAGATCGGGCAATTCGTTAAGCTCTTTTACCACCTCGGTTTTGGCAATATTTCCACTTAGCTTATTCAGGTAATTAACAAACCATTTTGTTGCTTCGTGTTTCTGGTCCAGTCCGTTCTTTCCACTTAAGTTGCGGGAAAAATTACTGTTCTTCGAAAACATTGGCATACCTTTTACCAAGGCTGTTTCCTTCATTTGCTCAGTAATAGGAAGGGAAAGTTGTTGCGAATACCTAATTTCACCTTTTGATTCTTCTTTTAACTCGTAAAGGTTATCAAACTCTTGCTCTGTAAGTTCTGAATTTTTGAATCCAACACCATATTTGTTTTCTAGATGCTTCTTATATTCAATGAAATTTTTCCCTTTTTTTGAACCAAACTCAATCGGTTCAACCTTTGCCCCAAACTTTTTACCCAATTTACCGGCCAATTTTGGAACAATTGAGTTATAGAAGGCTTTCATTCCTTCTCCGCCTACTTTAAGGTCATTCCCTTCGTATGTTACAGTTTTTGTAGTTAAAGGATTGCCATCAGATTCAATCTGTTTGCGTTCTAAATCGTTAACTGCTTTTTTAGCTAATTCTTTTCCTATGTAGTCCTCAATTTTTTCTTTAGGAATATTTGATGCTACCTCAATACCTTCACTATTATTGTCTGCGTGAATATCATACTTTCCATCTTTATTCATGCTAACATAAATAGCATCTACCTGCTTACTCAAATCATAACGTTCAGCCTGTTGTTCTCCGGTAGTCCATGCAATACGGTCAAAACCATTTTCGGCTGCATAACGAATCATTCTGCGTAATGCCAGGTTAACCCATTGGTCCGTTTTTTTGAATGGCATGTTGGGAACACTTCCAATATCTTTTGTATTAACCGCTAATCGTTCTTGTCGTAAATCCCATAATTCATTACCAAGTTCGGGGTTTGTGGCTTGCATATCTACAATACTTCCGTATTGTTCTCTCATTATTGATTCAAGTTCAGCAAGTCTTTTAGCTTTGTCATCGGGGAATCCCTCACCTTTAAACCCTTTCTTCTTTCCTTTTTGCGCCCAATCCGATTGTATTTCTTCCAGAAATAATACTTTGTTACCTTCTGCATCGGTTCGTTCGTTAAAACGAATGTGTGCTAAAATGTTTGGTTCGTCGAAGTGGGATGATTTAAAATCACCATTAGTATATCTGTTACCATATCGCTGATTGTATTCAACTGCAAGCGGATCTGTTGAACCTTCCTGCATAATTTCCTGACCGCGTTCTGAATAAGGGTCAATTCCTTTTTCAATTAAAAACTGATCGAGTGAAATTGCCTTTTCTTGTGGCATAGTCAGCAACAGTTCCTTGTAGTTTTCTCCTCCCGGAAGTTGATATTGATGGTATTTTGTTTCAGTAGCCGTGCCGTCATACTCTTTATCAACTCTGGAACTTAATTCATTGTAATAATTCAGGTCGTTTTCTGATAGTGATTCTTCACCATCTGTCATTACCTGATCTTCAAGTTCTTCATAGTCTTTCCGTTCTTGTTCTGTTAACTCGTTCGTAATTCGGCCTTTCTGAACTTCCTCAACCTCAATTTTATTCTCATCAATCCAATCCTGAATATCTTGTGTGGTGATCGATGTTTTATTATCAATAAACTCTCCCCAATCCATCCAGTCCAATTCAGCTTGTTTGGCACCGTTTTTAAGCAACATGGCTTTCATTTGTTCCGGTGTGCCTTTGTCTTGTTTAATACCGGCCAATGCTTTTTCTGTTGGAGAATAAAACACATCGCCTTTACGGAAAAGAATTGTATTCCCTTCATCGTCGGTTTTCTCCTGTATCGTGTTAAACAATTGCTGGAACGCTTCATTTATTTCACCGGTTTCGGCTTCAAGCGGATAAGGGTAACTATCCATTTCCAAACCACCATCCGTAATCCAGTCGCCTATTTCCTTAAAATTGGCTAAGTAATCGTTCTGCTCATTAGTTGCTCCTAATTTTTCAATGATAAAATTTTCAAAGCTACGCGCTGTCATCTCAAGCATTTGCGACCAGTAACGTTTACTCCGGGTTTCGTCAAGTATTTCGCTGCGTTTTGGTAATCCCGAGGCTTTAATCTTGTCAACTACTGCCTGGAAAGCTTCGTGCATTTCTTTACGAATACGTTCGTCAGGTACTACATTGCGGCCATCAACAACAACTCCCTGTCGTGGTTTTTCGGTAAGGAAATCGTTTTTACCTCGTTTACGCGAGAAGTAGTTATCGAGCGCATGCCACCATTCGTGCGCCAAACTTCCGGCACCTGATCTTTTGGTTAAGTTAATAACCACTTGCCCCGATTCGTAGTGTGCCGAAGGCGCTTGTTTTCCACCGCTACCACGAGCTCCAAAGGCAAGGCCCAATTCTCCGCCAAGGCTTATTGCTCTGGACGAAATATTAAGTGCTGTGGCTAAATCGCGTAAAGCATCGTAAGCATCATTCAGCGCATCTTGTCGCTCCTGGTTATTAACCCAATTACCAAACTGTACTCCCCTAAAACCAAATTCATTTGTAAATTCTTCAGGTGTTATATCCTTACCATTGCGGTAATCTGTTCCAACTCTGGCTCTGTTTGTTGAGCGACGTTCGTTAGGGTTTTTCTTCTTATTATCCCAGAGCTCCTGTAATTGAGCATGCTGGTTTTTAAGCATGGTAAATGCTTCCGATCTTTCCAGTCCATCTACTAAGCGTAACACTCCTGTAGCTGTTTTTTTACCAATAAAGAAGTTTTTCGTTTTGGTATCCTGGTAAACTGAAAACTTTGTTCCTTTCGATTTCTCTTTATTGTTCTCGATAAGCGATTTCAGCGCCTTGGCTGCATCTTCTATCGTTTTGTGGTCGGACAATATATATGGCGACTTAACGATTGAAATACGCTCTCCTTCACTATTAATAAATCGTTTAATTTCGTAAGCTCCGGTGTTTAAATCTACTTCTGGAAAACCAAACACTTCTTGGGTAATGCTAAATGTTTCCCACTTGCTGCTTATGGCTCCACGATCTGATTTTTTAAAAGCTTCAATAAGCTTTTTATCCATACCTTTTTCCGACAACAAATCAGAATAAACATTAATGGCTTCCTGCACCTGTTTGGCCCAACTCTCAATTTTGAATTTTTTGCGCGGTTTAGCAGGAATATTATCATACAGGAATTTAGTAACCAATGCTCCTTCTTTGGTTAATAAACCTTCAGCTACCAACTTGGCAAAGTCGGGCCGTGGAAACGACTTCGATAAAGGTTTTGATACAATATCGTCTCGGGTAGTCCCTTGTAGGGTGCTGTAAATATCCTTTTTGGCTCCGGCAATCTTTTCACCAAAATCATCAATACGTTTTTCAGTAGTGGGAGAAGGCGACACACTGCCGGTAGGTTTAATTACATCGGATAAAAACCTGGGTTCTTGATTCTTATTTGATTCTAAAACCGATTTATTTTGCTTTCTGTTGCTAACTACCTCATTATCTGTTAAATCTTTATTTGATTCTGATTTGACTGTTGGTTCAGTAATTGAGGTTTGCCCCGAATTCTCAATAGCTGCAGTTTCACCGGCTTTGGTAAGCTGTTCAATTTCCTGTTCCTTCTTGGTAATTTCAGCTTTAATGCCTTCAACTACTTGTTGGGCATTAGCCATATCAAACTGTTCGTCAATAAACAACCCACCGGGTTTACTGGCAGTATCACCAAATATCCCGTTGCGGCTGTTAATCTCAGCCTCCTTCTTCTTTAATCTGCTTTGTAGAGTAGTAAGCTCGGTTTGAGCTTTATCGATCTTTTCCTGATTAGGATTTAAGCTTTCTTCTGTTGGTAATTGTGAAGGATTCTCCGGGCTATCACTGTCCGGCTTTCCCCGGTCCGTTCTGCCTCCTGTTCCGTCAGTTTCGCCATTTTCTGCTGAAACTGCTCCTTCGTTAATGTTTTCTTCTGTGTCATTGTCTAACAAAAATAGGTTATTTAATTCATTTTCAGAAGGTAATTCACCATTATTTTCTAACTGATCATACATTTCGGCGTATGCTTCATTCATATTGGCAATATCCAGTCGTTCAGCTTCCATCATGGCTTCTGCCATTCGATTTTCCTGTTGCTCAATGTCGTTTACCTGGGCTTCTCCTATGGCAAGAATACGGTCTACCATTTCGGTCATAGTGGAATTACTCAATATAACATCGAGTACAGCATTGCGCCAAACGTTGGGCTCCCGGGCTTCCTGTTCAAAATCGGTTCCCGATACGGCTCCATCTTTAACCAATAACTCATCGATGGTTTGTGCATCGGCTTTTAGCATCCAGAAACGTTTATTCAATTCGCTTCTCGACCTCGGAAATAATTCACGTTTTATTTCGCCCCAATTCAATCGGTTTCCGCTAACAATGTATTGAAGAATATGCTGCTCTAAACTTAACGGTTCAATAGCCAGTGCCTTTGCCTTATTTTCTTTTCGTTGCTGTTTTTCTTCCGGCGAAAGTGTTGGCTGCTTTTTAATACGGGTTTGAACTAATTTACTAACCGGCTTACGTTTCGGGCCTTTTTTGCGGTCGTTCTGTCCGAGCCACTTTTTAAAGTCAGGCTTCTTCATTTCGGTAATAGCACCCAATCCCGGCCAGCTTTCTGAATAATTACTCAAATAAGCTTCCCGGGCTTCCTGTTCACTGTTAAAACCAAGCATAACCTTGTGTTCATCAAACAGCATGGTTTTCGGATCTATCTGGTCAACTACATAAACTTTTTGACTGCGGTTGTTTGGTCCAAGGAAAACATCTACCTGGTCACCATCTTTTCCTTTGGTACGTTTAAAATAACCGTAGTTGTTATTCATCGTAACGCTCCACTTATTACCGCTCTGGTCTTTTCCGCTTCGGGTGCTTCCTGTTGGGTTTTCAATGGTAATATCAAAACCACTAAACCGGGCATGGCCTTTTTTATAATTACCGGCCTCTTTTTGTCCTTCGGTAGGATTAGTGTTTACTTCGGCTTCTGCACGTTGAACACTTTCTTTTTCATCGGCAATTTCACCGGCTTGCTGCAATTCATCACTAAGTAAACTTATTTGAGTTTCTTCGCCCAATCCTTCTGCCCGATCTTGTTCCTTTTTTTCCGGTACAGTTTCTCCCTGCTGTTCAACTTGCTCAGTTGTTCCCTGTTGCTGTTCTTCAGGTTTTTCATTGGCATTAGTTTCATCAGAAGTTAATTCAGCCAGGTTACTATCGGAGGCTGTTTGTTCTGTTTGTGGTGATATAGCACTACTATTATCTGATATTGTTTCGTTAACGATTCCATTTCCACCTTCAATAAATCTTCTCGGCTGATTGGCTTGTTCATTTGTTGTTACAATTGTATTTTCCTGTAAACTTTCTTCTATTTGCAAATCTCTATCATCCTGACTATTAACTTTTTCAGAATTTGTTTCTGTCAACTTTTCAGATTTATTTTCTAAATTGTTTACCGATTCATCTTGCTTAGAAGATAACTGGGGCGGTGATGTATTTTCGGGTAAAACAGTTATTCCTGTAGTTACAACCTGTTTAGTAGGTGCCACCCATGGAACAGAAGAAGGAATTTCTACTTCTTGTTGAGTTAATTGAATACGATGCTGCTGATCGTCGGGTAATGTGGCCCGAATTTCTTTCTCCGCTTTTACCGGATCCTGTCCCTGTTCTAATTGAATATTGAAGCTTCCGGCCTCGTCGATGGTGTATTTATAATTGTTCTTGCCTATTTTAACCGTATTAACAATCTGCGGTGCTACTGCTGGTTCAGTCGCAACATTTTCATTGGATTGCAAAGGCTGTTCGCTCCCCACCTGGGGGAAGCTGTCCGAAGGACTGAGGGGGTCAGCTTCGTTTACAACTTCTTCATTCTGCTGCGTGGCTGCCTCAAATTCTTTCTGAGACATTGTAATAGGATTAGCATCCAATGGCTGTCCATTTTCATCTATTGGTTGTAATCCAATATCACCTTCAATATCTCCAAGCACAAGATAAGGCTGTCCGTTAATGGTTACGCTTTGGTCCTTAATTTCTTGTTTAACCTGCTCCTGTTGCGCAAAACGCTGCATTTCGGCCTCCATAAATTCGTCAGGGGTAACCATCTCAGGCTCTCCCTGCACATCCGAAACTGCAATACCTTTTTTACCATTTGGAGAATTGGCATCGTAAACAATTAAAATCCCGTCCGCATCATCCATTTTACCGGAAGAAACAAACCATTCATTATCTTCATCGTCTTTAATTCGCATTAACGAACCATCGCTGTGAAGATTCTGATTAATAAAATCGCTCACCTGTGCCCGGTAAGTATCAGCCGGGTCTACGGTTGGAGTTTGCTGTTCCTGATTAACTGGCGATCCTACTACCTGTTCTGCATCCTGCTGCTTGTTCCAACGGTTAAGCGTTGAAATGTAGTTAATAACAGCTCCCTGAGCTTCTTTATTACCTAATCCATTAATAATACCAAACAGTTGTTGCCCCTGTTGCTCAATACTTATCTCAGGATTGTTCAAAATTTCATTTATCTGGTTCCTTGCCGGTTCCGGTACATTGTCGTTAAAAAGTTTTGCAGCTGCTGCATCTTCTCTGTCCTGTTGCATTCCTTCACCATAAGCACTGATAGCCGACACAGCCGTATTGGTTATGCCCATGGCCTTACCCATGGCTAAAACAGTTAAGAACGTAGTTAACTGCTGAGGACCATCGAACATTTCTTTAAATTCCGAATCACCAACAAGAATTGCATTGGCCGGAATATTCACCCATTCTTCCAGGTATTCCAATGGGGCACCATTCCAACCTACTGCCTTTGTAAATTTACCAAAGTTTTCTGCGGCTCTTTTCCCTGCTGGTCCAAACATGCGCTCGGCAATTCGGGCCTTTGGTAATTTCTGATAGTATTTAGTGGCCTCAATTCCTTCTCCAAGTCGCTCTGTTAATACTTCAAGTGCTCCACTTGTCCAGCCTTTATAAATGGCCTCAAGTGGCTTTTCTGCTGTGCTTTTATCAAAACCGATATTACCGTTAGCATCTTTTGTGGTTTGTCCAAGCGATCTGTCAACTATACCAGTGTATGTTTGCGGCATTAGTGCCGAAGCTGCATAAGCACCCGCAACTTCTCCTGCCCCCTTAGCTGCAATCGATCCTATTTTTTTGCCTAAATATTTCTCAGCGCCTTTTAAAAGTGATTGTGTAACAGCTTTTCGTCCTGCAGTTCCGGATCCTCTTGTTGCTGCAAACTGAGCAAGCCATGGAATCATATCGGTAACACTTTTACCAACCTGGTAACCCTGTTTGGCATCTTGCACCGGGAATGCCATATTTACTTCCTCATTAGTTCGCCAGGCATCAAGCAATAATAATTCTGGCTTTGTTAAGGGCTCATTGTTATCAATCTTGTTGGCTACTTTCTTAAGCTTTACGGCTGTGGTTAAATCAGTGGCTCCAAGCGTCCAGAAATTACGGTCTTTTAAGGCGTCTCCTACTCCCGTCCCTCCATTGCCGGAAACAGCCTGTGCCTGTCGTAAACTTCTGTTATAAAGATTTCGGGCTAAATATTCAGTGTCATCAACATCTCCCGAAAAGGCTTTATCTAAAAGCCCATCATTACGAGTGCGATCAGTAATGCCCTGGTCGAGCTGTGTTATTTTGGCTGATATGCCGGTTAATAACTCATCCCTATTCCCAGAGAAGTTTGTTTCGGCTTGTCTCGAACCAATATTATCCGCAGCAACGCTTTGCGCAACTTGTTTTGCCGTACCAACATCCATTCCCATTGCCGAACGAGGATTACTTTTAAAAGTATCCTTCATTTCCTCCATATTCTCCGGCGATGATAAAGGCTGTGTGGTATTACTACTCATATCCGGGTAATCGTAAAGTGCTTTTGCGTTTGGAACATCCTTTAAAAAGTCATTCACTTTCTCCTTTGGAATTCCAAGCTTTTTACCATTTACCTCGTAAGCATAAACAGGTGCTGCATTGGGCATCGATTTCAGAAAAGAATCGTTTTTTTCTTGTGGAATAGCATAAAGTTTACCATCAACTGAATAAGTATTTATGTTGTTCTTCTGTGGTTCCATTCGTTCTGTTTATTGTAGTTCGTACTGGCTCCAATCTTCTGCGGATGGTTGGGTTTGGGATTCTGGCATATTTACAATAGGATATTCAAATGGTCTTGCCGAATACCCCTGAATATTATCAATATCACCCTGTGTAACAGGCTGTCGTTTCTGTCCTCTGTTAAGATATTGTGCTGCGTTTGGCACCTTGTCCCAGAACTCCGAAACAATAACCTTCATGTGGTTCATGTTTACACCTTCACCAAACTGAGATTTTAGCTGCTTCATTCTTCCCGAAATTGTTTGGGCCATTTTCGGATCGTCAACAATTAAACTATAAAGCTTTTGTATATCTCCATCACCTGCTAATTGGTGACGGGCAACACCATTTTCATCAAGCAACGTGTAAATTTTCTTGTCGTTGTCGTATTGAACTTTCCACCACATCTTATCTTTGGCTAATGCTGCATTAATGTATGGAAGTTTCATTTTCCAGTCCATTTCTACTTCCCATCGGCGGCGGCTTTCTTCGCTATCTTGTGTGTGCTTATCTTTTAACCACTGGTTATAACCTTCTTTTTGCAGGTATTGAAGTTGTTTCCATTTGTCGTCATTAGCGGCCCTTCCTGCTGCTAATCCATAATTACGATCAGTATTGTACTGGTTAAGCGCTACACGTGCCGCCAAACTTTTATTGGCTGCATCACGGTTATTCCAGTCGTCCATTCGTCGCAAATAATCATTGCGCTGATTCCAATAACTGTTAATATAAGCTGGTACTTTGTTGTTTTGTACCGGAGCATTAACCTGCCCACCTCTGGCCAGCGATATAATATCAGCAACACCACTCAATCCTTGTCCAAGGGCATTAAGTTTGGCTGCACGTTTTTTATAATCGGCAGCTTCAGTGTCAAAATAAGGCTTTGGAGCAGGTGTGTAAATTTGGTTAATCAATTCCTCCGGATCGCCTAAATAACTTTTATTCTGTGTCGGTTGCTCAGCTCCCTGTTGCACTTGTGCACTCTGCTGTTGAAGCTCATTAAAATCAGCAACACCATTCCCTTGCCGGTCTTTTAATTCACTTATGCCATCCGCATCTGCATTATTGCCCCAATAAGCACCTTTCTGGTTTCCCCAATAAGCTGCTTTCTGCTTCTCATCGGGTTCTATGGGTGTAAAACCATTGTTTTCTTTATCATCGTTAACTATTGTCATAGCTATTCGCTTGTTAAGGTTTCTGTAATTGATTTACCCCCTTTACCCATGGCTGCAACATCGGCACCGGTACTGATTAATTGTGCACCAACTCCGGCTAAGTTTGATGCATTCTGGGCTTTATTGCGGTTAAGTGCCATACGCTTAGAGTACATATCTGCAAGTGAATTCTGGTAGTTCTGCTCATTGTTAAGCTGATAGTAGGTGCTTTTCTGCGCCAGGTTATTCATTGAGTCGTTATACTGCTCATTGGCCTTACTTTTTGCAGCAATAGTGGCTTCTGCCGTTGCACCGGTAGCCTCACCTTTGCTTTCAATCGTTTTTGCCTGATCCTGGTAGCGCTTACGCATTTGCTCCACCAAACCTTTTGCGGCATTCGATTCCATAAAATCCTGATTCAGACGCTTATCATAGAAAGCATTCTGTTTAGCCTCGTAAGCGTCAAGCTGTCTTTCAGCTTCTTTATTGGCTTTTGCCGATTTAATTCCTCCGTATATGGAGGATGCTAAGCCAACTCCTGCTGTTATTGCACCAATCATAACTACTTAAATTTGAACGTTCCCGGTAAAAATAAAGTAGTTCAATCTCTATTTTGTGTACATTGTTCACTATTTTAGGAATTTTATACATGAAGTGGTGTATTTATTCCGGTAATTTTGATTCTTATTATGGGTCGGAAAAAGCAAAATAAGACAAAGCCTAACGAGTGGAGCAAGGAACAAAAGATTGCATCCATGAAAACACTGGAGCAATTAGACTTTAACTTTTCACACGCGGCAAAAGAATTAGGTGTATCACGTCAAACCCTTTATAAGTGGAAAGAATTGTACTGGGAACTATACCTTGAAAACAGGGAGCACTTCCAGGGATTCGTTGAAACTGCTCAAGCCAAACAGTTGCTTGAACACGAAAAAACAGATGCAATACTGGCTGATATGTCTGAAGTTATGCAAAATGCAGTACGCCGACTTATTGAAGATCCTAATATAATACAAAAAATGAGCGTCAGTCAGTTGCTCGAAGTAGTAAATAAATTCGGACCATACACAATACCCAAAAAGGGAGCCATGCCGCCACCGGGAGAACAGGAAGATGAAAGTAGCTTTTTTACCGATCTATTGGATAAACTCAAAAAGAAATAACAATGAATAATTTACAGGTTGCATTCGATATTAAAGGAATTGACAGAAGGACACCATATTCAGACCATAATCGGGAAGATGGGTGGTGTGACGAATTAATAAACTGGCGGCACCGCAACGGTAGGATGGAACCAGTAGGAACAAAACCAAAGTTATTTAATTTGCCTGCACGAAGTTTTCAAAAGATATGGTTGCACGATCAGGACAATGTACACAATTACATTGGACTGTCTGATCAGGCACTATACTTAATTACAATGGAAACCGGTGTAAGCACATTAATCGCCAATGGTTTTATTGGTGAAGTTAAAATTGAATTTATCAAGCGCTTCATGGTCGTTATTCACGAAGAAGGAATGGACCGTTTTATCTGGAACGGAGATGAAAACAAATACGACAATATCCTTATACCAAGTCGCCCGATGTTGCTTTTTTCACGATCTGACATACGTGGAAAAATTGTTTATACCGAAAAAGCAGTTGGCGCTGAAGCTATATTGGCCAAGTATTATAAAGCACTGAACAACGAAAATAGAGATGAAGGATTGTTAACCGGAGGCATTATGCTTCGTGCAGCCTTTCGCATGTATGATGGATCATACGTGCTACATTCAATCCCCGAATATATACAGCTTGGGTTAAACATGACAATGTATGAACAGGCAGTAGAAGGAGGTGGCGATGATAACGACCTGAATTGGATTAAGTTTTACATGAGCAAAATAAATGTG
The DNA here is from genome assembly GCF_010586825.1 of Draconibacterium mangrovi. Taxonomy (GTDB): domain Bacteria; phylum Bacteroidota; class Bacteroidia; order Bacteroidales; family Prolixibacteraceae; genus Draconibacterium; species Draconibacterium mangrovi. The sequence goes on from NZ_JAAAGB010000001.1 coordinate 124,356, forward strand.
TCATTCAATAGTGCACTTTTTATTTCTATCGACAAAAACATCTTCACCGATGTTGTAATTTTTGCATGCAAGAACGAAGAATTATTTGATTTCAACGAAGACACATTTGATGATGATGTTTTAACGGATAAAGTACACAATGCTAGTACCGATCACGATTTTGATGTTGATTTTCATGATATATTTGAAGGACGAATATCAGAGGACTTTAAAAACATGGTGGATTCGCCGTCCTGGTATAAGGTTCACGAAATAAGCATTGAAGCCATACAGAATGGAGAAGCTGAAACTACTCAGGAAATCGACACAAAAGGTTTTTACCAGGATTATGCTACCCGCGAAACTCTAACTGTCGATCAATTTTCACACCACTCACTTATTGGTTCCGTTGCATATAACTACAACTCGCGCCTCATTATTGGAGATATAAAAACACTATTCGCTACCTATCGTTACTTTCCACTAAATCCATACACATTGGTAGGCGATTACATATTATTTCCCGATGAAGCTCGATATAGCGACGACTGGAATTATATCGCAGACCGCAATTGTAAATTTATTGTCACATTAAACACGTCATCCGGCGACGTTACAAAGATCATAGACGCAGGTGTGCGGCCTTTTGCAGAACACGACAATAAAGAATGGGTGGTCTTATCATTAAGTGTACTCGGTTATCCAGATGCCAGAGCAAAAAGCATAAGCATACTTGTACAGAACGGAAATCAGTGGTATAAAATTCATGAGTTTAAATTAAAAGCATCTTCTGTTAGCAATTATGCCTACTACCATTCTCCCGATTTTTCATCTGCTCCGGTTGAAATAACTGACAGATACGAATACAACTTTAATGCAATAATGGTAGGTACCGATTTTCCCGTAACACAACAGGTAAATATTAATAACTACACCAATAAAGAGTTTCGTGATGAAAACCGCTTGCAAATATCAGAAGTAAACAATCCATTCCTTTTCCCGGCAGAAAACAGCTACCAGGTAGGCACAGGCAAAATACTTGATGTGGCAACTAATACTGAACCTTTATCTTCTGGTCAGTTTGGAGAACACCCAATAATTGTATTTACATCAAAAGGGCGTTATGTAATGTTCCAGGGACTTGGCGATGTAACATTCTCAAACATTAAACCACTTGATGGTGACGTGCCGGATATGGCTGTTGATGTAACATCGGTTTCAGGCGGTGTGGTTTATTCTACACGATTAGGATTATTCATAGCTGTTGGCACACAAGTTACACAACTTTCTGAAGTGTTAACCGGAGAGGTTAATGAAGAACTGAAAAACAACCCACACTACCAGTTTTTCCTAAGCGATACACGATTAATTAACATTGTAAACAAACTGTCAACTGTTGACTTCTTAACATACCTTTCGGGGGCCACAATCGGTTACGATCACGACAACAAAGAACTACTGTGTACTAATAATGCCTTCAGCTACTCGTACACCTTCAATTTTAAATCTGGTTATTGGTCAAAGCTGGACACATCATTCAAGCTACTAATCAACGATTACCCTAAATTATATGGGCTAAGAGAAGTCGATGTGACTGGTATAATAAATATTAGTGATGAAGTTTATTCAGAGCCTATACCTACTCTCATCACTACGCAACCTCTCCACCTTTCTGCTCCAGAGGTGTTCAAGGTTGTACAGCGCCTTCGTATAAACACTATGCTCGAAACAAAAGACAATACACATGCCGGTTTTTATTTGTTTGGTAGCTCCAATCTTATCGACTGGCAGTTTATTACCGGCAGAAACCATTTAACCGGAAAAATTAAAAATATACTTTTAACCAGATCCGGAAATAAGTGGAAATATTACACCGTTGTAATTGCAGCTGATTTAAAACCAAATTCAAACGTAAATACAATTACATCCATCATTCAAACTAAGATGGATCAAAAACCGAGATAAACACTACTGTTTATAAACAATGCTTTCTAGCTGACTTAAATTGGAGATAGACATATTGATTGCAACAACTACATTGATGTGGTTTTCAGAAATAACTACGCATTGATTCGATGCTTCTGTTAATGATTGAATTCGACCAAGTAGATCAGTAGATTTAATTTCTGAGGCCAATCGCAAAATATCAATAATTTGCGTTCTGGAAAATCCGTGTCTCTCTTCCTCTGATAGCGACATAAGAATAAATTTGAGTTAATATTAGATAAAATACGAGGGGAGATCACTGCTTTCAATGAGTACTGTGCGTAGCACCTCACGTATGGACTTTCACCACATGTCTCCCCTAATATTTTAGAGAAGCACTACGCACTATGATTATTCTGAAAGCGCAACAATTATAATTATTTTTTACGGAAATATTGTGCAGTTATTTAGAATTATGGTTAATTTGTTCCAATTATATATAACTGCATTATTGTTGCAAAAAACAATAAAAACCGCACAAAAACATCACAACAAACGCTAATATTAACTTTCAATCAATTAACTACCTACACTTTAAATAAATATTACACACCTATCTGGGGGACCAGGGGTCGCAGGTTCAAATCCTGTCATCCCGACTCATATAAAGCTTGATAATCAATAGATTGTTGAGCTTTTTCTTTTTGTAAGCTTTTCTGAATTTGGTTGAATCACCTTATTCTGTTCGTTCAGAAATTGTACCGTTACACTTCATCCGCCAGCATAAACTCAATTCCGTGCATTAGTCCATCCAGCTCGGCAAGGCCTTTTAAACGTCCTATTAGCGGATATCCGGGGTTGTAATTGTATTTGTAATCGTCCATAATGCGGATGCCATGATCGGGGCGTACAGGCATTTTAACATCGCTTCGCCCCTCTTGTATTCTGCGCTTCTGTTCTTTTATCAGGGCGTACATTATTTTCATCATATTCTGCGAACCGGTTAAATGCCCCGATTCGTAAAAACTTCCATCTTCAAGCAGCAGGGTATTTCGTAAGTGCACAAAATGAATGCGGTCGCGTGTTTTTTCAATCACTTCCAGCAAATCGTTTTCTTTTCGTGCCGAGAGTGATCCGGCGCAAAAAGTTACTCCATTGTTTGGCGAAGTATTAGCTTTAAAAAGCCACTCATAATCCTCTAACTGGCCAATAATTCGCGGTAATCCCAATACCGAAAACGGCGGATCGTCAGGGTGGATGGCCAGTTTTACTCCGGCTTCTTCTGCAACCGGAATTACATCGTCGAGAAAGGCTTTTAAATTATTGCGCAGCTGCTGTTTCCCAATGCTTTTGTAACGGTCGATAAACACCAGGAAAAGACCTTTCGGATCGGCCACAGAACCATCAATCACACCATCGATAAATCCCTGTGTAACTACAATAATATTGTAGGCCAGTTCTTCTGCTTCCTGTTCCGTCATTTTTTCGAAAACCGCTTTGGCTTTTTCAACAATTTCGGCAGGATAATCGGTTTCGGCACCCGGACGTTTTAGTATAAAAACATCGAAGGCCACAAAAGTGGGAAAATCAAAATACATCGATTCACCGCCATTTTTCAGTTTGAAATGCAGATCGGTTCGGGCCCAGTCTAAAACCGGCATAAAATTGTAGCAAATGGTGTCGATACCACACTGCCCAAGGTTTCGCACCGATTGTTGGTAATTGGCAATTAAACGTTCGCGGTCGTTCGAGCAGATTTTAATACCCTCCGAAACCGGAAGACTCTCCACAACACTCCAGCGCATGCCTCGTTTTTCGATGGCTGTTTTTACCTTCAAAATCTCGTAAACCGGCCAAACTTCACCATTGGGAATGTGATGCAGGGCGGTAACCACTCCTTCCACTCCCATTTGTTGCAAATCATCGAGCGTTACCAGATCTTTCTCTCCAAACCAACGCCACGTTTTTTCTAAAGCCATTTTCCTTCTATTTACTTTATTTGAACAAACATCGAAACTTAACAATTACTTCTTGCAAATCACGCTGAATGCTAAAATGCATCCGCAAAATGTGCAAGCAGCTTTCCGCACATTAAAAATAACGAAAGTGGCAATACCAAAACAGGTATACCACTTTCGTTTTATTAATTACTTAAACAAATTAAATAGGATCGGGTTTAATTTTTAAACACCGCTAAACGAGCTAAAACCACCATCAACAGGAAGAATTACACCCGTGATGAAAGATGCCGCATCGGAGCATAAAAACTGCACTGCGCCGTTTAGTTCTTTTATATCGCCAAATCGACCCATTGGTGTGCGGGCCAGTACTTTTTTGCTTCGCTCGGTGTAAGATCCGTCAGGGTTGATCAGCACATTCCGGTTCTGGTCGCCAATAAAAAATCCCGGAGCAATGGAATTTACCCGTATTTTTTCGTTGAACTTAGTGGCCATCTCCATAGCCATCCATTGCGTAAAAATATTAATACCGGTTTTTGATACCGAATAACCAAGAACACGTGAAATGGCCGAGTAAGTGGCCATCGACGATATGGTGATGATACTGCCTTCTCCTCTTTTTGCCATTGCTTCGCCAAAAACAAGACTAGGAAAAACAGTACCGTTTAAGTTCAGATCCGTTACTTTCTGAAAGTCGTCAATCTTCATATCGAACACTGTTTGTTGTTCGGTTAAGGTGGCTCCGGGCATATTTCCCCCAGCCGCGTTAATCAATATATCAATCTTGCCCCATTTTTCAAGTAATAACTCCCTGGTTTTCTTCAGGTCTTCAACATCAAGAACACTTGAAACAAATCCAAGAACTTCTCCACCTTTTTTTTGTAACTCATCGACACGATTATCAACCTGTTCTTTTCGAATATCAAGAATGGCTACTCTTACTCCGGCATCCACCAAACTTTGTGCAATGCTCCCTCCAAGAACACCGCCTCCTCCTGTAACCACTGCTACTTTTCCTTCTAAATCAAACATTTTTTATCTCTCCTTTTACCATTGTTTATTCTACCAAAATGGAAACCAGATAAGGGTTGGAAATTGGTATAATTAATTTTAAGGACACAAAAATAGAATGCAATACAAAACAAACGTGACTCGAAATTTGCATACATTGATACTTTCTTAACCTCAACTAGAATATCACGAATCTGAAAAAATGATCTTTTTTATTCAGCCATTCCTTCAATGGTAATTATATTTCCCTCGGCATCATATTCCATTTCCACAACTTTCAAGCTGCGTAACCAGGTTTTGCCATTTGAAGGCACACAATCGTGATGGAACAGGTACCATTTGCCCTTAAATTCAACAATTGAGTGGTGTGTTGTCCAGCCTACAATCGGTGTTAAAATTACACCCTGGTAGGTAAACGGACCATAAGGATTGTCGCCAACTGCATAGCACAATTTGTGCGTGTTACCGGTTGAATACGAAAAGTAATATTTACCGTTGTATTTGTGCATCCATGAGGCTTCGAAAAAACGTCGGTCGTGATCGCCTGCTTTTAGCGGCTCACCGTTTTCGTCCAGAATAACCAATGCTTTTGGTTCTTCGCCAAATTCCAGCATATCGTCGCTTAGTTTAGCAATACGTGCCGGAAGAGCCTGCTCATCATCTCCAGGTTCATGGCCACACTCAATGGCTTTGTTATTGCGGTAACGCTGTAACTGGCCGCCCCAAAGGCCACCAAAGTACATATAATGAGTACCATCTTCATCCTCAAAAACACAAGGATCGATAGAATAACTTCCTTTCATTGGTGCCTCCTGCGGCACAAATGGCCCTTCAGGTTTATCGCTGATAGCCACACCTATGCGGAAAATATCGGTTTGGTCTTTCAACGGAAAATAGAGGTAATACTTTCCGTTTTTACAGGCACAGTCGCTATCCCACAACTGGCGCCCGGCCCAGGGGATGTCTTTCACGTCCAACACATTTCCGTGATCGGTTACCTCTCCGTCGATATCATCCATCGAAAAAACGTGGTAATCGCGCATATCAAAATGATCGCCGTTGTCGTTCTCAGGAATGCCCGATTCCACATCGTGCGACGGGTAAATGTAGATTTTTCCGTTAAAAACATGTGCTGCCGGATCGGCGGTATAAAGGTTGTCAACAAGATATCGTGTTTTTTTCATTTTTCTATAAATTTTTCTTACTAATTATTCCGTCTTCTTAGTCCTAATTTAACTAAAATTTCCGGGAGCCACACAAGTGCGCAACCCCCGGAGAAACTAACTAACTAACTAACTAACTAACTAACTAACTAACTAACTTATTTTATATTTTCGGCTTTGTTTGCTTCATCAATTAACTTTGCCACAATACTTTTTGGTTCATAGTTTCTGTCGAACAACAAAGGATAATCAGTACGTCCGCGAATTGGAAAATTGTTTTTCCACGAGGTAGCATCAGAAACACCCCACAGGGTTACGCGAGTTACCGTATCAGAATGTTTCAAAAACAGGCGGAAAAAGTCGAGCATACGTTCGTCCCACTCGTTCATTTTTTCTACCGGAACACTTTCGGTGTAAGGATTCAGGCTTTGCTGATATTCAAAGCTGGTAGCTATATCGGCACCAACATCCCTGCTACGGTTTGGTAAAATCGACATGTCAAGTTCAGTAACCATAACTTTCATTCCTTCGTTGGCATAAGCTACAATTGCGGCTTCATAATCCTCCAGTGAAGGGCTATCCATCCCAATGTGTCCCTGCATACCGATGCCGTCAATTCTAATCCCGTCAGCTTTTAAATCACGTATCATCTGAACAATTGCATCGCGTTTACCAGGAAACCATTCGTTATAATCATTGTAATACAATTCGGCATCGGGATCGGCTTCATGTGCAAACTGGAAAGCCAGTTTAATAAAGTCGTCACCAACGATTTGCAGGAATTTGCTGTTTCGCATACTTCCATCTTCCATAATAGCTTCGTTTACTACATCCCAGCCTTTAATTTTTCCTTTGTAACGACCAACTACCGTGTAAATGTGTTCTTTCATGCGCTCAATCATCACTTCGCGCGAAACATCATTTCCTTCATTATCGGTAAAAAACCAGCGCGGAGCCTGCGAGTGCCAGATTAAACAATGCCCGGTTATAAATTTATCGTTTGCTACACCAAATTCTACAAACTGGTCAGGTAAATCAAAATTGTATTCGTCTTTTCTTGGATGAATGGGACCACTTTTCATGCAGTTTTCAGCAACAATAGCCTGAAACTGATTTTTAATCACCTCAACTCCGGCTGAATCTCTTCCGGTAATTTGCCATTCGTTTAAAGCTGTGCCAATATGAAATTTACCGGCAAAGGCATCTTTTAAAGTTGGTGTTTTTTGCGACCGTGTTGTTGTACCGCTGTTACACGACACAAAAATGCCTGCTAATAGCACAATTAAAGCAAATCCATTAATATTTTTCATTCTTTTATGGTTATATGGTTTGAAATATTCTTTCCTTCAAAAGTCTTCGTTAGAAATTATTATTGTCTTCTTTCAATTAAATCTTTCTGTATCTGTACTTCTTTACTTTTATTGATTTCGTAGAAGAACAGTAAAGCAACTCCGATTAAAAACGGGATCGACGGGTAAATACTCACCAACATTTTTGCTCCCTGAGCCACACTTTCGGGCTGCGCCAGTTCATGACCGGCCGCCATTGCATCTTTCGACAGGTAACCGTACAAACCAAGAATCCAGGTAACAATTGCACCACCAATGGCCAAACCGGCTTTTAAGCCCACCATCATTGCCGAAAAGATTATAGCTGTTGCCCGGCGGTTGTTAACCCACTCCGAGTAGTCGGCAACATCAGCAATCATTGCCCAAAGAATTGGTGTTGTTACACCATAGAAAAACATGTGTAGAGCCTGCGCTAAAAACATCAGGCGAACATCTTCGGGATTGTAAAAAATGAAGGATACAATAAACAGAGTGGCAATAAATAAAGTTGTTCCGAACACATCGCGTTTTCCGAATTTATCGGCAAGTTTTCTTGAAACCGCGATACCGATCATCGAGCAAATAATTCCTCCGGCGTTGAATAATCCAAAGCCCGCCGACGCTACATCCGACTCAAAAAAGTTCATTCCTAATGCCGAAAGTGAATCCAAAATCGGCTGAATGAAACTTTGCAGAGCTGCTTCATCAACGTAATTATTAAAATAATAAACGTACGATCCGCCTTTCATGGCAAGAGTAACAAATACCAGAATGGTTAGCGTTAACATGATGATCCATGGTCGGTTTTTAAATAAATCGCTCAGGTCTTCCTTAAGGCTCGATTGCTGCTCGGGACGTGGCACAACACGCTCTTTTGTGGTAAGGAAGGTAATGAGTAAAAGTATGGTACCGATAATCGCCATCCATGTCATAACCGATTCAATTCCGGCAGCTTTATCGCCTTTTCCCACATGCAAAATGATGGGCAGCATAAATACCTGCACAAAAAACTGTGCAAACATTACGGCACCAAAACGATAAGAAGACAGACTGTTTCGCTCCGACATATCAGCGGTTAACACGCCACTTAATGCCGAATATGGCAGGTTACTTGCGGCATAAGCCATAAGTAAAAAAGTATACGTTCCGGCGGCATAAATCAGTTTTCCTTTGTACGAAAAATCGGGTGTTGTAAATGCCAGTAAAGCGATTACGCCCAGCGGAATAGCGGTAAACAAAATCCAGGGGCGAAATTTTCCCCAGCGCGAGTGAGTTCGGTCGGCCAAAGCACCAATAATCGGGTTAAAAGCAAAGGCTGCTACCAGTCCCACCACCAGCATAATTACCGAGGCATGATCATTCTGTAGTCCATAAATGTCAGTATAGAAAAAGGCAAGGAAAGTAACCAGGGTTTGAAACACGAGATTGGCAGCCAGGTCACCAAGGCTGTATCCTATTTTTTCCAGTACAGAAACTTTCTGTGAAGTAGTTTTCATTTGATTTTTTTATTATTTGATTTTTTCAATTTAGTCTTCGGTTGTAAATGGCGATGCGGGCAGATTTTCTTTGTTTTTTAAGTTCGAGCCGGCCGGATTTCCATCCCAGGCATAACGAACTGCTACCGGTTCTTTTATTTTTCTACTCCAAACCTTAACTGTATTTTTGCTCATCACCACGGCATTTGCCCAAACAAACCTGCCATCCTCTCCTGCTATCTGAAATCCTTCGAGTTTGTTGTTTGCAAATAATCCCGATCCTACAGACGAGAAGGTGAGCAAAATACTTCCATCTTCCGCTTTCATCGATTCGTAAAGCGGACCGGAACTAACTATCTCATCATTTCCGTATGCCACTCTTTCGGCCTCCAGAGCCAGACGACGTGCTACTTCTTTTTTGTTGAGCGGATGAATATCGTTCCATTCGCCAATATCAAAAGCTACTGCCATTCCGGTGTTTGGTAATTCCAGTGCACGGCGTTGTGCATCGCGGGTTTCGGCCCATCCGTTTTCAACAGGTTGTTTATTCGGAAGCCCAAGATTTGCCAACTGCACGAACAGAAACGGCAATGCTGGTTTTTCCAACTGGTCTCGCCAGTCCACGATCAGGTCTTTAAATAACTGACGATATTGAAAGCCGCTCCCGGCATTGGTTTCTCCCTGGTACCAAATCACTCCTTTAACGGGGTATTCTTTCATCGGATTAATCAGCGAATTGTACAAACCTCCCGGACGAAATGCAAGGCCGCCAAAATTTGTTCCAGGTGGATTTAGCTCAGCTCCAATATGGTATTGCCAGTCGCCGGTAATATCGATCACTTCGTTACCAACACGCACTTCATATGGTTTTTCTTCTACAAAACCACCTCGTCCGCCCTGGTTAAATACGCGTACCATTACTTTGTTTGTGCCGGCTTTCAGAACGCCTTCAGGAATGGTATAAATTCGCGGAGGATATTGGTAAGTAATGTTGCCTACAAATGTTCCGTTTACAAAAGCCGAATCGCTGTCGATAATACGGCCCAGGCGTAAAATTGCTTGTTCTCCGGCCAACGACTCATCCAATTCAAATTCCTTGTAAAACCATATGGAACCATTCCAAAAGTTAACACCTTTATCTGTCCAGTATCCCGGCAAAGAAATCTGTGGCCAGTCGGAAACATCCACATCATCTTTCGACCATTTTCCTGCCCCGTGATCATTTTTGTTTACTTCGGCGCCCCAATTGTATCTTTTTATTTCTCCATGCTCTTTAATGTAGGCTGCACGCATCGAGTCAATCTTTTTACCTTGCGCTAACCATTCGTCAAGGAATGGTGTTACTTTGTCTTTACTTAACCAGGCCTCGGCCGGCGAACCACCAATTGCGGTGCTGATTATGCCCACCGGAACATCCTGACTTTGATGAATCTTCTCGGCAAAAAACCAGGCTCCAGCCGAAAATTCCATGATATTTTCAGGTGTTGATGAAAGCCATTTTCCATCGGGATAATCGGCTTGTTCGTTCTCTGCATTTTCGCGTGTTGAAGAACGGAAAAGGCGAATCTGGTCGGTATTTATTTTCAAAATCTCATCGGCATACAAATCCATTACACGGCGTAGTTGCAGCTCCATATTCGACTGCCCCGAAGCCAACCAAACATCGCCAACTAATATATCGTTTAGCACCAAATCGTTTATCGTCATGGAATACGGACCACCGGCAGCCATTGCGTTTAGCTCAAGCTGCCAGCTTCCGTTCCTATCTGCCTTGGTTTCAAAAACTTTTCCTAAAAACTCTATTTCAATATTTTCGCCGGCATCAGCCCAGCCCCAAATCGTAACCGGTTCGTTACGCTGAAGCACCATTCCATTACTTACCAAACGTGGTAATTTTACAGCAGCGTTTAGTTCTCCATAAAACAAGAAAAGGAGTAATAAACCTAAAAAACTGTACTGCAATTTATCTTTTTTCATTCCTTAAAATTTTACTTGTTTACTTTCAGGTGCTCCCAAAAAGCTTGGCTTCAAGCCTCCAGTGTCTATCAGAATTTTCTGCAAAACAATTCCTGGCTCCAGCACACGAAAACGCAAACGGTGCAGGCCTGTTTTTTCTATTTTATGACTTGTAGTAGTTTTAATGATACGATTGGCTTGCCATGGGCCCAATTCGCCCCGGTACGATCCATTAATATTCACCACTTGTTCCGGTCCTTCATCGAACGAAACAGCGTAACGCAATCCTTTATTGGCATTAAAATTTAGTGTTGGAGATACAAGTACTTGAACAGCAAAATCTCCGGTTGATGTAAAATCAACAGCATATTCCAGATACACCTCTTCATTTTGCCCCAGATAAGCATTTTGCGGGAAGGTAGTTACTGCTGAAACTGTTTTCCCGAGATCGGGAATAACTTCCCATTTAATTGTTTCGGTTCCCTTTGCTTTCTGATAGTTTTCGGCTTCAATAGAGACATAACCATCCGCCTCTTTAAATGCCAGTTCTTCATTCAACACTTCGGGTAATACCAGGCGTTCAACAGCTGGCATTTTTGCTTGTCGGGGTTCCTGCCAGTAAGTGTATCCGATACGAACCTGATCCATCATATGGTTCCATTTTCCTCCGGCAATTTGCTGATTGTAATGAACAGTTAGCGCTGAATCTCTTTTAAAACAGTCTTCGACAACATCGGCCCAATAATTGGCTTCAATTTCATTGTTAGCGATCAGCTGTTTGTTTTTAGCCACAGCATAATACATTTCGTACAAATTTGCTGTGGCATTCGTTGGAAACAAAACCAGTTGATCGAAAGCATCTTTGTAAGCATTCGGAATCAGGTTGTAAAGGCGAAGTGCATCATATGTCAGATCGCGATAGTCGTTTCGAACCCGTTCAAATTCATTGTAATTTTCAAGACTGTAGGTTTTTGCATTCAGCAATTCGGGCGTTACTCTATGATTATATTTTGTATACAGATTCAAAATACGCGCTGCCTCGGCGGCATAATTCTCGCCAAACTGCTCGGCACACCAATCAACAATGTATTGATACAGGTTACTTGCATTAAACGCTGTAGGATCCCAGGCCATATCAAGGAAAAAGCTGATGGGATATTCCATCGGTTTCAGGTCGCCTACGTTAACCACCCAAATGCGATCCACTCCGTGGCTGTACGTCAGGTTCATTTGCTCCCAAACCCGCTGTATTTGCGTAACATTTATCCACTTATAATTTCGGGGGCCACCTACATAATCGAAATGATAATACATTCCGAAACCACCTTTGTGTTTTGGTGCATTTACGTCGGGTAATTTGCGCACATCGCCCCAGTTGTCGTCACACAACAAAAGCGTAACATCGTCGGGCACACGCATGCCTTTGTCGTAATAATCCTGCACCTCTTTGTACAAGGCCCAAACCTGTGGTGTTTCTTCCGGCTTTTTACCCGTAATATCGCTGATGATTTTGCGTTGATCTTTTACGATACGTTCCAATAAAGCGATGTTTGTTCCTTCACTCATAGCTTCGTCGCCATCGCCACGCATGCCAACGGTTACAAGCGTTTCATAGTCTTTATTTCGCTCCATTCCTTTGGTCCAGAAATCCGTCAACACTTTCTCATTCTTTGTGTAGTCCCACGCTCCGGTTCCGTATTTATGCCATTCGGCCTGTGCCCGGCCTAAGGGTTCGTGATGCGATGTTCCCATAACAATACCCAACTTGTCGGCCAAAACACCATTCTCGGGGTCGTCGTCGTAAAATGCTTTTCCCCACATTGCAGGCCACATAAAATTTCCACGCAAACGCAGAACAAGCTCAAAAACATGAGCATAAAATTTGTGGTTGATACCTCCGAATTTTTCACGTGCCCAGTTCCCAAGTGCCGGCTCTTCATCGTTTAAGAAAATACCACGGTATTTTACTTTTGGTGATTCCGTTACCCGGCGACCGGTTTTTACGTACAGGGCTTCCTGCTTTTCAACCGGAACATCAGCCCACCAATACCAGGGAGAAACACCCATGTCGCGCGACAGGTTGAGCATGGCATAAATAGTTCCGCGTTTATCGGTTCCTGCTAAAACCAAAGCTTTTTTCACCCCCGGAAAAGGATTTTCAACCACTTGGGTTAAACTACACTCCCACTGACCTTCAATATCAGACGCGTCAATTTTCCCGGAGCGAATTAATTGGTCGATTAATTCGTTTTTTCCCAATGTTCCAACCAAAATTATTTCTTCAGGCAAGGAAGCATTTGCAGCTATAATTGCAGGAGTATGACCGGTTACCAAATTTATGTCGTTTACAAACCATTCTGCTACCGTTTTTACGCCCGAAAAGTCATTCTGTCCAAGTACAACTGAAGCCGGTTGACCATTTTCAAATAGCCCAAAAGATCCTTCTTCTTCTGTAGACGTGATATAATCCATTCTGTTCTGAGCTATTGTATACAACGGTGTAAAAAGTGCAAACTGCACAAAGACCAAACAAACAGTTGCACCACTAAATAGCTCAAATAATTTTTTATTCATTTTATTGGTTTATTTCAGTATTCGTATTGATTCGTCATCTATCTGTTTTGATTAATCAATATTGTGAATGGTCATAATTTTATTACTTCTCTTTTTCAGGTATGTAAATAGTGTACTTTTTCTTCAAAAATAAGACGATGTTCTTTTTTGGATTTTAGTTTTTGAATATTTGATTTCTACTTTTACACATATTTCATCGTTTATGAGCATAAAAAAGCTTCTTAGACGCTTCAATCTAAATATTTGATTATTTCCAATCAATCCAGCATTTCGATAGACGCCCTTTTCCTGGTTCAAAACATTACAGTAATAAATCTTAATCAAACCAGGAGTACTTAACAGTTTCGCCCATCATGATTTATCCGGTTTTGTTCGGATGAAGGTAACGCCTGCTTGAGCTTCAGGAAAAATGAATAAAGTATCAACAGACCTTTCATCAGGGAAAATAATACCTGATTTTATTGTTAATGTGTCTCCGTTTGCAGTGTGATATTTACCGCAAGTGTTTCGTTTCTAAAATTGGCCGTGATAGAATCGGGGCGAGAGGTTTTTTCAAAATCTTTCCTCTGTTTTATACACTGCATAGTTTGAGGATTGGTTGTTGTCGGCTGCACGAAAGAAATGTAAAACAGCAACACAATACAAATATTAGTCGGGTTATGGGTTCTATTTCTTTTCCGGTTTCTTGAACTCGTTTTTACTTTAATTAAGGTTCAGTAGCAAGTGGTTTTAGTCGTATTGTTCAATATCAAAACTCTTCCATTTGCATCAGGTCTGTAGAGTGTAAAAAAGGAAAAAGAGACTGTCTTCAGCAGACAGTCCCTTCACCTAAACTAAACCTATGTGATACTATTCACCAGATAAGCCATCTGCAAATCCGGCATAAGCCGGTTTTCTGTAATAACTCAGATTCCAAAGACCAATTGGTTGGTCGGCTCTCCAAGATGACTCTTTCGGACTATCAAGCGGGCTCCAGGCAGTAATACCATATTGTTGACTTGCCGGGATCAATTCCAGGTACTTCTCAACAACAAACTGATACATTTCAGCCTGAGCTTGCAGGTCTTCCTCCGTTGCATTTGCCGTTGTTACTCCATCGGCAATACCCATATCAAGTTCTGATATTTTTATCAGTTTTCCGGTGGCAGCCAACAGGTTAAACATTTCCACAATCTTATCTTTATCAGAGTTAGTGTTAATGTGCATCTGTGTTCCAATTCCGTCAACACGAGCACCTTTGCTTTCGATATATTCAACGTAAGCAATCAAACCTTTACATTTATCAATATTGTATTCCAGGTTATAATCGTTAATGAATAATTTATCTTCAGAGCTACCGTATTGTACTGCCATATTGAAAGCTTCAACTGCGTAGTCTTTTCCAAGGTAATCTTGCCAGTAGAAATGATCGGCTGGCAAGTTATCATTGCCTATACCGGTTTTTAACTCTGCTGGATTACCATCATCCATTGGTTCATTCACCACATCCCACGCTTTTACGTATCCTTTGGTCACTTCCAGCATTCCGGCAATCCAGCGATCGAGTTCAGCAGTAATGGTGTCTTTCTTTTCTTCAGGTGTCATTTCGATTATCGTAGCACCACCACCATCTTCATTGAACCATTTCACTACAATGTTATCAAAGTAATACGTAGTTGCTGTGGCTCCTAAATTGAAAGCAATTGTTGTACACCCTGACGTATTATCGGCAATCACAGTTTCCTTAACAAAATGAGTCCATTCGTTGGTAAAAGCAACCTGCCCGAAGAAATCCCAGTGCTTATAAGCATAAGGCACTGTATGCGCCTGAGTAGGAACCGAAGCGTTAGCATCAGCTTTTACATCCATTTCAAGGATGTATTTTTGACCTACTTCAGTAGCTTCAGGGAAAGTGAAAAAGAACTGACAGTCCCAATCGTTCGTACGAACCGATTCGTTCACAATCTTTAGTGCTCTGCCATTACCGTCAACGCCTGCTCCATCAGCAGTAAAACTCATTATAGCATTTGAATTCCCCTGGTAATTAGAGGCATTGTCAGATTCGAAGTTGTTTTCAGATACTACATCCCATGTTGGGCCGCCACCTTCAGGGTTAAGCCATTCCACCTTAATATTATCAAATTCGTACGTAGTAACATTATGACCAAGGTTAAATGCAATAGTTGTACACTCTGAAGTACTGGCATCGATCATCGTTTCTACTGAGATCTGGCTCCACTCAGAAGTAGGACTGATAGTTCCGAAGAAATTCCAGTGTTTGTAAGCGCCAGGTGACCGATGTGCCTGAGTCGGATAACTTACACCATCGTTGGCTGCTTTCACATCCATAGTAAGCCTATATTGCTGACCTTCGACAGTTTCCTGAGGAAAAGTTACAAACAATTGCACATTCCAGTCGTTCTCTGTCTTTGACGGGTTTACAATTGAAAGTGCTCGTCCCCCATCATGATCAGAGAAAGTTGAGCTAGCTCCGGCCAACGAGTAGCTGGACGCGTCATCATCCTCGAAATCAATTTCGGTTAAAACTTCCCAGGAAGGACCACCTGTTCCGGGTATTATTATTGGTGCAATAATTCCGTTCAGGTATTCCGCATTTTGGTTGGCATGCCATGCAAGTGTATGTCCATATATGGTAAGGCCTGCTTCTTCAGCAGCAGCAACAAATTTTTCTACTCCTGAAAAGTTCATTGTTCCATTGTTCTGCACAATTGCACCGTGTTTCATTGCATATCCCGCTGTAACTTCATCGAAATTTGAACTGATATGACTATAAACCAACCCTCTTTCGTTATAAGCGTTTAGCGAAACTCCTGCCCCCAATTTAAAATCAGGGCTGGCGCTTCTGTCAACATATGATTTCAACACGTCGTATTCATTCAAATACTCCTGTTGGGTAAGACTTTCCGGTTTATCGACTCTATAATCGAGTAAACTATCATCAACGCAGGATGCCATAAAAAGCACAGAAACGGCACCCAGCAAAAGTTTATTTATGTATTTCATCTTCATCTTGATTTAAGCGATTAGTTTACATTATATGATGGCGAAAATGTTTCCAGTGCAACACCCCGGTCGCGAACAACCAGAATATCACTTGTTGCATAACTTTTGCTTCCCATATCAATGGTATAGTCCAGGTAAAGCGCATTACGATCTTTGTTTCCCCAGCTGTTTTTCTCACCATCGATAACAAAAGAACCACTTCCCGATGCCGTAAATCCTTCAGTTACTGAAGAAATAGTGCATGCATTCTGGTCGTCGAACGTAAGTAGCAAAGTACATGTTACGTTTTCACCGTTTTCATTAACAAGCGGAACCGGGAATTCAACGGTGTTTAACGAGGCAGTAGTTAATGCAACCAACTCGTCATCCTCAACATATTCGGCCTCGCGCGTAACGGTACTGGTTGCTCCGGCATCGGTAATTACATCTTCACCACGACGCAAGTAGTTACCATGCCATGGATTGATGAATTTTACACAGTAAAGTACATAATCTTTGGGTAAAACATCCCAGCTGGTACCATTTCCTCTCACAGCTCCGTCAAACTTTGGAACTCCTGAAAGGATGGAGTCAGCATTTACTACATTAGTCATCCGTAAAGGAATTACGTAGGTGTTGCTCAGTGCATTCGGATCGGCAAAAAATGCATCCGAAAGTTGTACCTCAACACCATCCAGCATTGTTTTATCCAAATAGATCTTATCGGCCGCCAACGAATAGTAGTTGGTTGGCATAGCCTGAACCGGCATCGTAAACTCAGTATCGAAATACAGATTGCTGACCAAGCTATTGTCGACAGTTACATCGATACCAATGGTTTGATCGTTAGCATATACACCACCCATGGTAGCGTATATTTCGCATTTATGTTCGTTATCCAGCGTATTATCGATAATATCTTCGCCAAGCACAATTGTCCTTACCGGATATTGATAGGCAAAATATACGGTGCTGTAGTCAAAATCCGGAAACTCTACATCCTGATTCTCGCAAGACGTGAAAAGCATTGCAAATATTCCGGCTGACACTATCATTAAAAATTTAATCTGTTTCATCTCTTTCAATATTTTCAATTAATATTCAGAAAATTACCAACCTGCATTTTGTTCCAGGTTACTCCATTTCTGTAATTCACCGTAAGGAACTGGTCCGTAATACATGTAATCGGCATAATTTCTCGACTCCACATCAATTGGAGAGTACGTATATGTACCGTTTGGTTCATCGATTTGTATACCACGAGCAGTCTCGTTTAAGTTTGCCACGTTCCAGCGACGTAAATCCCAGAAGCGGTGATTCTCAAAACAAAGCTCTATACGACGTTCGTTTCTGATCAACTGGCGCATTGCATCCTGATCGCCTTTAACAGATTCGAGGTAAGCATCACCATTTTCAAGTCCAATACCTGCTCTTTCGCGGATGGCTTTAATAACATCGTAAGCAGAATACGAGTTTCCGCCATTTCCTGTTGGTCCCCAGGCTTCGTTTGCCGCCTCGGCGTAAGCCAGGAATATTTCGGTATAACGAATACGCGCAGCATAATGCTTTTGATTGGTATCGAACTCAGGATTTGGGTTACAGTCGTAACGCAACAGTTTGCGCAAGTAGTATCCGGTACGGGTCGATAATCCGTTTTCCTTGTTAATTCCATCGTTGTTATCGCCGTAAGTACCGGTAACAATTACATCGCTGTTTGGTCCTTGTGTGCTCTCGTTTACCACAATATAATCGTTTAATCGTGGGTCGCGATTTGCATAAGGATTTTGAGGATCGTAGTTACTTGATGGATCAGTAATCGGATAACCATCAACAGTTGGAAATGCATCAACCAGATTCTGTGTGGGATTCACACGTCCGCTGCCATATAACGACGGAGGAAAGTTATCGGTTTCCAGGTCGTTATTCTGACCGATATCGCCTCTCCAAATAATTTCCTCAGGCGTTGCTCCTGAAGCTAAACCTTCAATTTCGTCAATATTGGCATACCAGGTGTGTCCGTCAGCAGATAAACCGTTAGCTCCGCCAATACGATCCAATACATCGGCAGCAAAGTTTGCGGCATCTTCCCACGATACCGTTGTTCCGGTATTGTAAGCCGGACTTGCGGCCAGTAAAGCAGCCTGTGCACGAACGGCTTCAACAATACGTCCGGTAATACGGCCACGCATATGGTTACCGTTTACACGGTTGTAATCGCCGGCGTTTGTAACTCCTATCGATTGGTATTTTGATGGAATTTCGCCATCAGAAATATCGCCAAAATCCAATGGTAAAAGATCCATTGCAGTATTCGCATCAGCAATAATCTGATCGATACATTCCTGGAATGTATTACGTGGCAGATTAAAGTCTGATTCAGCAGTTTCCGGCTCGGTAACAATTGGTACACCCAATAGTTCCCCTCCTGCAGTCCAACCTCCGTGTGCCTTCAATAGTGCAAACATTTGAACGGCTCTCAGCGCATAAGCTTCACCTTTCAAACGGTCGTTATACATGGTGTTAATCACTTCTTCTTTACTCCAAACCACCTCATCGGTGTTGGCTAGAAACAAGTTAATATACTGAATAGCATTTCTTCTGCCTTGCCATTGCGACATTGGATTAGTACTGGCTGTCCACGATCCGGTAGCCATTGCCAGGTAATCGTTTCCGTTATCGTTGGTTACTGCATCATCTGTTGCCACATCGCTTTGCGGAGCCGACGAATAAGGCAATAATATGTATGCGTTGGCCAAAATACCTTGTGCATATGTAGGCTCGTTGTACATCGCCTCAAGTCCCCTGTTGTTCTCCAACGCCGGCTCGAACATGTCGTCGCAAGCGGTGAACAAAAGTACAAGAACCACTAATTTTATTATATTCTTCATCGTTAAAATTCTTTAGTGTTACTTATTAGAATGTGGCCTTTAAACCAATGTTAAAGAATCGCGTTTGCGGAGCACTGTCAAATTCAAGTTCCAGGATATCTTTTTCCTTTGAAATAGTTAACAGGTTAGCTCCACTTACGTACATTGAGATGTTTTCGAACAAACTGTTTTGAATCACGCTTTGTGGCAAATCATAAGTGATCTGTACTTTCGCCAGGTTAAAACGGTCGGTTTTGTACATCCAGAAATCAGAATTGCGGAAATTGTTACTTCCACTTTCTGTTGTCAGTCGCGGATAAGTAGCTGTAGCTTTTGTTTCTTCCGTCCAACGGTCGAGCACTACTTCCGAGTATTTTCTATCTCCGTAAACCCAGTGGTATGCGTCATTTTTCATAGCATAAGCGCCATAATTTCCGGTACCCAAAGCAAAGAATGTGAAGCCTTTGTATTTGGCTGTAAAGTTTACACCCAAAGTAAGTGGTGCTCCACTCCATCCGGCACGGCCAAGGTATACCTGATCTTTATCGTCGATTATGTTGTCGGCGTTTTGATCCACATATTTGATGTCGCCGGGTTTAACCGTTCCACCAAATTTCTGTTCAGGAGAGCTGGCAACTTCTTCAGCACTCTGGAATAAACCGGCGCTTTCCAATCCCCAAATTCCATCAATTGCTAAACCTTCGCGGTACTGATAATCGTATTCGTAATTTTCGTCGCGTTGTGTAGCTTCGGTAGTATAATAAATACCCGAAACACCCAATGAAAGATCTACTTCGCCAACCTGCTTGTTTACATTCACATTAAAGTCGAATCCAACACGTTTATCGTTGTTGAAGTTCACGTTAGGAATAAATGATGCTTCGGGCCACCAGGTGAAGAAGTAATTAGGGAAAATAGTTGACGGCGTGATCAACAATCCTTCAGTAGAGTTGATAAAGAACGAAGTGTTAACCGTTAAAAGTTTTTCCCAAAGCGAAGCCATCAAAGTAGCCGATACTTCTTTGCGTTTTACAAAATCCAGTTCATCATTTCCTCCTCGTTTCGAGT
Organism: Draconibacterium mangrovi; assembly: GCF_010586825.1. Taxonomy (GTDB): domain Bacteria; phylum Bacteroidota; class Bacteroidia; order Bacteroidales; family Prolixibacteraceae; genus Draconibacterium; species Draconibacterium mangrovi. The sequence goes on from NZ_JAAAGB010000001.1 coordinate 144,643, forward strand.
TGGTTGAGCGTTCCGATGCTCCATCATACCATCCCCACCATGCACCGTTGGCCTGCGTGTAGGTGGCTTCGTACATATAAAAATTCTCAATATCGAGGTCTGAGTTCACAATACTTCCCGACACGTTCAGGCTCAGCTCATCAAATACAGATGAATTGGCCATAAAATCCTCTTCACTTATTTTCCATCCTAAACTTACAGTTGGAGACAGAGCCTGGCGGTTTCCTTCCGGCAGTTTTGCCGAGTGGATTAACGACGCACTAAAATCAGCATAGTACTTTTTCTTGTAATTGTAACCCAACTGCAAACCGGCATTTGCACTGCTTGTGCGGTGATATTGACCAGAGTTTGTAATTTGATAACCCGAGGCAATTAACATCGCATTCAGGTTGTGGGCTGCATTTATTGTTTTGTCGTAAGTAAAATACCCTGAGAATGCAATCGTTTGGTTGCTGGTACTTCCTCCAACGTTTTGCTGACCTGATTTTTCATCATTATTATACTTCGTTATGCCGGCAATAACATCGGTACCGTTATAATCGTACCAGCTTGGTGCATACACAGCATAAGAGTTATTATATGATGTGCTGTACGAAGTAGCATAATCAACAGCAAACTGTGTATGGAATTTTAATCCTTCTGTAATTCCTTTAAGATCGAAATCCAAACCGGTATCAAACTGAAATTGTCGGCTTGTCCATTTGCTGTAACCAGATGCATAATAATCAGCAAATACATTGGTTTGATCCACCTGGGTACCGCCCAGGAAATACTGACCACCAATAATGTTTTCACTTCCGTTTACCAAATTCCACGATTGTTGATCGTTTGGATCGATAAAACTAAGTGGAATTAATGGCGACACCCTGTTTGGTCTCATAATTGATGCGTACGTCCAGTAGTTGTCGGTAATATTATCATTTGCATCACGATCTGTGGCATTTGCACTTCTTGAATTGTAGAAGGTTGCATTTGTATTGATGTATGCACTAATAAAATCATTCAGTTTCAAATCAATATTACCGCGAATATTCAGACGATCGGTAAAATTATCAGCAGCCTCTCCAAAGTCAAGAACATCACCCTGACGGTAGTACCCAATATTGGTATAAAATTTGGCACGTTCGTTACCTCCCAAAATTTCAGTAGAAACATCGGTACGGTTGTAGTACGACTTTAAATAATCTGAAGAATAGAAATCCACGTTCGGGTACCGGTATGGATTACTCCCCGATGCATAATGGTAAATTTCTTCATCACTGTACAAAGGCGACTGACCATCGTTTACACGTGCTTCGTTAAATAGTGTCATGTATTGTGCCGATCCTAAATAAGAAGGATTGCTTTTTGATACATGGAATCCGGTGTTTGCACGCACATTAATTTCAAGAGGTGTGTCCTTACCACGTTTTGTAGAAATTAAAATGGCACCTTTTGCAGCGCGGCTACCATAAAGTACAACTGCAGCAGCCGACTTCAGGAAAGTGATCTGCTCAATCTCAGTTGGCAGCACATTATTGGCGGCACGCGGTATTCCGTCAACCAGCACCAGGTAATCGCCCATGCCCCACAGAGCGTTACCGGTGAAACCACCAATGTAACCCTGCATATTGTCTAAACTATAGGTATTATAGTTCTTTTTGGTTAATTCTTCCAGATCGACCACCGAAACACCACCCAAAATGTCGCTTTGAGCTACCTTACGAAAAGGTACCTGCACTAATGGGTCATCAGTTATAATGATCGTATCCGTTTCATTTCCTGCCGGAGTTTGCGCGTTCATCAAAAACGGAACTACTGCAAACAGGGCAAATAAAATGAATCTCTTTTGTATATGTTTCATTGCTTATTCGATTATAATTACATAATACTTTAACTCAATCTGGCTACCAGCCCGGATTCTGCCCAAACTCCGGATACATAGATACATCCTCAATTTTAAGCGGGAACCAGTAGTGTTTAACTCCAAACTGACGTGTTAAAATGACTTCTTCTCTAAAGTTGGCTACCCTTGCATCTTTTGGATCATTGTTCTCATAGAATTCAAGGTCTTCTACCCGGTCAAACTCTTGAGAAGTTTTTACATTGTAAGGATACTCGGTAAGCAACAACCAACGTTGTAAGTCGTTAAAGCGGAAGCCTTCGAATGAAAGCTCTACAGCACGTTCTCTTCTCACCTCGTCGATGAATTTTTCGCGACTTGCTGTATATGAAGCAGCGACATGTCCGGCTCCGCAACGGTCGCGAAGTGTATTAATCGCATCTTCTGCAGTTTTCGAGAAATTTGAAGCAGAACCTGAAGCACCACCAAAAGCAGCACATGCTTCGGCATACATGGTGTAAATATCGCCTAAGCGCATGTATGGCAGATAGGTATGCAGGTTATAACTCCAGTTATAAGCTCCGTCGTATTTATTTGCAGTATGTGGTACCAGTTTCTGAATCAGATAACCTGTTCGGCTACCATCAGCAGGATTTCTCATGGTTCCGTTTGATGCCAAACCTGTGTAACGCAGGTATTCCATGTCAGCAGGCATTGTGGCGTTCACATATTTAAATCCATCGAAAACAATATCGTGGTAGAAACGTGGGTCACGGTCTTTAAAAGGATATTCAGGATCAAAACCTGATTCCGGATCATCCAACGGTAAACCGTTGGCCATACCATAATTCTTAACGTAATTGGCTGTAGGATGGTGAATGATGTTATCGTGTTCCACCAAACCTTTAACTTTTGGTCCGAAAGTTTTTGTGGTGTTCCAGTTACTACCGTTAAAATCTGTGGAAGGTCCACGGAAAATAGCCTCGGTAGAACCCGGCATTAACCAGTTTTGTCCGGTAGTATAGAACATATCACTATACTTCGTATCAACACCGCTCGATTTTTTGTGATTATAGATATCATCATAATCGAAATCTACCAGCGAATATTGAGTTTGTCCACCTTCAACCAGGCTCAACAACTCACCAAAAGCTTCGGCAGCTTTGCGTGCATAATCCTCGTCGTAGTTATAGGTATTGGCACCACCGGTTTCGGCACCGTTTTTCATTAACGGACTTGCAGCCCACAGGTAGTTCTTACCCAAGTAACCCAAAGCCATAATTTTATTGGCACGTAACTGGTTTTTACCCAGTGTGTTTTTTCCTACAATTGTTTCGTCCCAGTCGATTGGCAGTAAGTTAGCGGCTTTTCTTAAATCGGCTCCGGCTTTATCTGCACATTCCTGGTAACTTAAACGTGGTAAGGTAAGTTTTTCACCTGAAGGTAATACCTGATCAATATATGGAAGGCCACCAAAATATTGCATCATTTCTAAATGCCACCATGCTCTGAAAAAGTAAAGCTGCCCTTCAATAAAATCTTTTTCCTCCTGTGTTGCCACTGTAAGTAAGTCCAGATTCTCGAGGCCCATATTGGCTTTGCGGATACAATACCATGCATGTGCCCATAAACCATGATCAAATTTGTTGGTAGAAGTTGGATTTGCATTATCGTCGTCCAACCATGTTCCGGGATTGTTTTGCCATGCCCAAAAGTTACCAATATCAACCTGGTTAGTCATGTGCCAGCTACCTTCAAGGTTAAACAGCTCATCGTCACCCCAGTTCCACGAGGTAGTCCAGTATTTCTTTTCTTTATCAGGGATACAGTTGTAGATCTCTTCAATATAACCCTGGAAATTGGTAAAATTACTAAACGCTACCTCCTCCGATACGATCGATTCGGGTGCTTTATCCAGGTATTCTTCGCAGGAAAAGAGCCCCAATAACATGATGAACAGTACACCACTCTTCAAAAGCGTCTTATGTATATTTTTCATTGTACTCATAATTATAGTGTAAATCTTATTCCTAAATTATATCGTTTCATAGTTGGGTAAGCTCCCTGTCCTCCCGATCCGGCGAAGTTCGATTCGCGGTCATCAGGCATTTTCGACCATACCCACAAGTTGTTACCATTAACAAATATCTTCAGGGTACGGAAACCAATCGTGTTTATCCAACCACCGTTAACGGTATAGGCTAATTCAGCATTTTTCAATCGAACATACGAACCATCAAATAAGTACTGAGTGCCCGAGTTATAGCTAGGTTCCGATAACCAACGCGGAACAGTTACATCGGCGTCTGGTGTTTCTTGCGACCACCACGTTCCGAAATCATAAACGGTATTCAGCTTGCTTCCAAAACTGGTTAATGGTACGTTACGGGTTACATTGTTTACGCCGTAAAACTGAACAAATGCACTAAAACCTTTCCATTCAACACCAACTGTGGCGTTGTAGGTATTTTGAGGAGCGCCTGCGTATCCATATGGAATACGGTCTTTACTATCGATAATACCATCGGCATTAAAATCGAGGATATAATAATCGCCCGGAACTTTATACGGATCGTTGGTATCATGCATCGGGCTGCCATATAATGCATCGTAGGTATTTAAATAACCTGCATCAACATGAGCCCTTGTTTGTCCAAGGCTATAGCCCGCTTGTTTACGGTAATCTTCGAACAACGCAGGGTCATCTCTTTCCAGAATCTCATTTACTGCATGCGTCATACTCATATCTCCCCACAAACGAACGCCGTTATTTAGTACTTTATTTACACGCACTTGTATTTCGTACCCGTTGGTTTCTACCTCTCCAAGGTTAGCTGTAGGAGGTGTAGGTCCGAAGTAAGAAGGTACTGCACGGTCTCCTCCATTAATAAGGATATCAACACGGTTATCCCGGAAATATTCAACACTACCGGCCAGTAACCCGTCAAAGAAAGCATAGTCCATACCGGCGTTAAACTTTTTAACAGTCTCCCAGCGTACATCAGGGTTTCCAACCGCAGCTTCCCGGTACCAATCGTAAGGGCTACTTCCCTGGTTCAAATCAAGTGATGAGTTTCCGCCATAAGCCCATTGGGTAAGGTACAGATAGCGATCACCGCTGTCATCACCAATTTCACCATACGAAGCTCTTAGTTTTAACATATCAAGGAATTCAAGACTTTCCATAAATGATTCTTCAGAGATCATCCAGCCAATCGCCCCTGAACTAAAGAAGGCAAAGCGATAGTCTATTCCAAATTTTTCCGAGCCGTTATATGCACCATTATACTCTAAGAAATAGCGCGATTTGTAATCATAGGTGGTACGGAATGCCCAGTCTTCGCGGAAAGAAGGGATCATATTTCCTTGTGCACGTTCTTTACGGCTAAACATTCCCATTGTCGTAATACTATGGTTACCAAACTGGCGATCCCAGTTTAAACGCAACTGGTATTCCAGGTTACGTTGTGTTGCATAGTTTTGAACCGAACCGGCAGAAGTATTCCACAGCACACCCTGTTGGAAATCGAATTTATTGTTATTCTCATACTCCTTTTTATAAGTAGCGACGCCGGTTGCAGGATCGATCCATTTTTGCTGAGCGTCGTTAAAAAGGTCGTTAATACCTCTGTTATTCTCCAGAAAAGTATTATCCCACGAAACAGAACCACGGAACTTCAAACCTTTTGTAATAAAATCCAACTCCTGCTCCAGAATGAAGTCGGTATTGATTTGTGTTGTTGTAGAAAGCATGGTTCCTGAAAGCGAAAGGTTTTGCGCCGAATTGGAAACATTGGAGATGTTTGGATAAAATCCCCATGATCCATCAGAATATTGTGGTAAAAACACATCAGGTGCAATGTTATAAGCACCAGCCCACTGCTGCGCAACAGCCCAGTCGCCCGAATTGGTTTGTCCCCAAGGTGTTTTCTTTTGACCGTTAGATCCGGCCAGGTTCAACCTGAAAACGGTTGATTTTGTAAGCTGGAAATCGAGGTTGCTTCGTACGTTAATACGGTTGTAAGCATAACCCGATTCATAGTTACGTCCGTTATCGAAAACATAAAAAAGGTCGCCCTCGTTTGCAAAGTCTGCCGAAGCAAAATACTTAACAAACTTAGTACCTCCCGATACGTTTAAGTTTGCATTGTACGACATGGCATAATCTTTAAACAATACATCCTGCCAGTCGACATTCGGATAACGCTCGGCCTCAGCCAAATCAGCCGGGTAGCGGTATTTTTCAATAATATTTTGCGGAGTCATATATCCCCACGAATCAGGAGAAACACCCAATTCGTGCTCAATAGCATAGTTACGTGCCATTAAAGCATCGTACGAATCCAGTTTGTTAGGAAGTTTCGATGGTACTTTCATGGTCATGTTGGCCGAAACATCAATACGTGCCGATCCTTCTTTACCACGTTTGGTCGTAATAAGGATTACACCGTTTGCACCTTTCACACCAAAAACCGCTGTTGCCGAAGCATCTTTCAGTACCGAAACCGACTCAACTGAGTTCATATCTACTCCGCTCATCGGGCGTTCAACACCATCAACCAAAACCAGCGGGTCGCTGTTGTTCCACGAACTTGCCGAACGAATAATAATTTGCGGATTTTCTTCACCAGGCATACCCGAGCTGTTAATGGTAATTACCCCCGGCAGGTTACCGGTTAATGCCATACCAATATCGGTAACACCAGCTGTACGTTGCAGCACTTCACCTGTTGTTTGGGTAATTGCTCCAACAACACTCTCCTTTTTTTGCTGGCCGTAACCAACAACAATGGTCTCCTCCAGTTGTACGCTCGATGGCGCAAGTACAACCTCCAGTTTAGTTTGGTTAGTAATGTTAATTTCCTGTTGCTCCATTCCTATAAACGAGATCAGCAGGATCTCCTTATCGGTTGGAACTTGCAGCTCAAATTTTCCGTCCAAATCGGTAGGCACACCAATTTGCGTACCTTTAACGATTACTGTAGCACCAATTACCGGATTGTCTTGCTCATCAATAACCGTACCTGTTATGGTTTTGGTATCCTGAGCAAACAACGATAAATTGATAAAAATCCCAAGTATAACTACCAGTGTTTTTATCAAGTAGTTCTTCATCAAAGCTGACAAAGCTTTTTGAGATGATAAATTAATTCTGTGTTTCATTATATTCTCTATTAAATTGACAAAAGAGTTCTAATTTTCATTAGAAGTTGATTTTATTCACTCTGTTTTACACCGTGTTTTAACTAGGGTGAAGAATGAGTGGTCGAATAGAAATAATGAAGGACAGAATGTCCGTAAGTGTTTTTCCTCATAAGATCTAAGTTTTTCATTTATAAATTTGACATTGAATTAAGTGCGTAATTTTTATTGATTAAATTCAAAATTCTTTCCGGAAGCATACATTCCAATTGTTGTCCCGGTAAATCCTCCGGCTCTGGCAGTTGATAAATACGAGGCATCAACTTTATCGGCCAGTAGTTTCCATTCGTCGTCGTCCAGCGCGTAATAGAAACTAAAATCAGTACCATTCGATGTTATTTTCAATTGAACAGGCTCGTCTGCAGCTTCAATGGCTTCTGAGTTAATAACATCAACTGTTGTATCAGTAACCATTTTTACACTGGCGACTTTCTGCTCATTAATTTTCTCCACTACCATTAAATACTGATGCTGTTCGTTTTTCATTAAAAGCATTCCTGCCGACGCCGTTTCGGAACAAGGTTGAAAGTACATTTTAGTGGTACTTTCAAATTTGTGATGCTGCAAACGTCGCCCTACAAAAGCCGGTACCTTTAACTCGTTGGCAGCCACATCTGCACATTTTAATGTAAGAAATCCGGGATTTTCTTTAAGATTGTATAAGCCTGCAGCATTTCCACGAATGGTTAGCCACTCCATTCCCAGTTCGGTGGAGTTAAAATCATCGTTCTTTTCGAAGTTTCCAAAAGTGCCCGAGGAGTCTCTTTTTACACCTTCCATGCGAATAATTCGCGGCACCAATTCATCCTTTTTGGTCATATATGGAAATCCGTCCCGACTCCAGCGAACCGGCATCATAAAAGTTTCGCGCCCCAGGTTTTCGAATTTATTATCGATTGGGCGGCAGGCTAAAAACACCGACCACCATTGTCCGTTATCTTTCTGAATAATATCGGCATGTCCGGCGCAGGTGATTGGTAATTCGCGGATCGGATTGAGATGCTTTTGTGTAAGTATCGGATTTTTATCCCATGGAGTATATTTTCCAAATGACGAATCGCTTTTAAAAATTACCTCGCGGTGATTAACCGAGGTTCCTCCTTCGGCGCACATCAGGTAATAGCTGCCATTAAATTTATACATGTGTGGTCCTTCAATCCATATTGGTTTCTCCGACAGGTCAACACCACCATTTACCAGCATTATACTTTCGCCAATGGTTTTGTCGTTTTCCACATCATACTCAATACCGCGAATGGCACGATGTCCCTCGTAGGTTGAACCTCCATCCGGCTCATCGTTGTTTACTATATACGCTTTGCCGTTGTCATCAAAAAACAACGACGGATCGATACCGTGTACATCAGGTAACCAAATCGGGTCCGACCAGTCGCCGAACGGGTCTTGGGTCTTCACCAAAAAATTACCGCCTTGCATATTGGTGGTAATCATGTAATAAGTTTCGTTATGCGGATTATAACTAATTGCAGGAGCAAAAATTCCGCGCGTTACGCGCTGGCCTTCCAGGGGTAATTGTTCGGCGCGGTTCAGCACATTACCAATCTGCTTCCAGTTTAGCATGTCGGTACTGTGAAAAATTGGAACACCCGGAAAATAGCTAAAAGTAGATGTTACCAGAAAATAATCCTTTCCGTTGGTACAAACGCTTGGATCGGAATACCAACCCGGAAGAATCGGGTTATAATAATAATCATCACCGGGAAGTGGATTATCATTGTAAAAATCATCATTGCCTTTGTAGGTGAAATAATCAAAATTTGCAACCATACTATCGTTGGCAAATTTTGGACTACCGGAACCGGATATGGATTGACAGGAATCAAAAACAAAAACTCCAGCTAACACAAGAGTTATCATCAATATCTGAATGAAATAGTTTAGTTTCATCAAAGTTGTCCAATTAGGTAAATAGTTCTATTCGTAGCAAACAGGTATTTGTCACACCTCCTCTTGTTCAAAAATAGAATCCATTATATGTTGGGGCTTTTAATTTTAGACATTTGATTTTTAAAATGGGACATTCTTGGACACAACACCCCTAACACCCTGACATACAAAACATATGAAACACCTAAAAGATAGATATTCAACAGTTTTATTAGTGACTATTCACCCTAATATCTAAAATTGAAAGGGATAGCTATCATAATACCGGACGAAAATATCCGAAAAAACAAGTAATGAGTGTTATTCCAGTACTCGCGTTGGCGATTTGCCAAAGTGTTTTCTAAAGACGGTACTGAAATAGCCTACACTGCTAAATCCGCATAATTCGCTAACTTCAGTAATGGAGTGTTTCTGGGAAGCTAACAAATCATATGCATGATTTAGCCTTATTGTTCTTATAAATTCGATTGGAGACTGGTCGGTTAAGGACTTTATTTTTTTGTAGAGCAGCGAAGGACTTACATTCATTACTGCAGCAAATTCATTTTTAGAAAAATTCGGATTACCAATATTGTCATTCACCACCTCAATCATCCGTTTTAAAAACTTATCGTTCAGTTCATTTTCCAAAATAACCGGCTCTTTACTTTCGCTGGTCATTTTCAGGGCTTTGTCCCTGATAATTTCGCGGTTTTTAAGAATTGTTTTTATTCGTTGCTGAAGTAAAGTAACATCGAATGGTTTGGTTAAATAATCATCGGCACCTATTCCTAATCCGCGCATTTGTTGTGCTTTTCCTGCCAGTGCAGTTAAAAGAATAATAGGGATATGCGCAGTTAAGAAATTTGATTTTACTTTTTCACACAATTCAAAGCCGTCCATTTTCGGCATCATAATGTCAGAAACAATCAGATCAGGGCTTTGCTTTTGTACAATTTCCCAGGCCTCCTCTCCATCTTCTGCCAGGTAAATATTAAAAAGATCCTGCATGGCCGATTGAAGAAATTCTCTCAGGTAATCGTGATCTTCAACAATTAAAACCGACATTTTACTCCCTCGTTTGTCTACCGCCTGTTTTTCAGTTACAGGGTTAATCATCGACGATTTCATCACATCTTTCTCAACTGGTTTTGAAGGTGCTTCTTTTTTTCTTTCCGAATATTCCTTTGCAATAAACGGGATGGTTACTAAAAATGTGGAACCAACACCAGACTGACTGTAACAAGTAACTTTACCGCCGTGTAGGGAGACATAATTTTTCACCAATAGTAGTCCGATACCCGAGCCAACTATTTTTGAATTGATCGCATTTTCGCCACGGTAATATTCCCTGAATAACATTTTCTGAGCCTTTTTGGTAATTCCAATTCCATGATCCTGAACTTCAAGGGTCCACTTTGTTGCTGCACATCTGAGCTCGATATTTACGCGAGAATCCGGATTTGAATACTTTATGGCGTTAGAAATAAGATTATCGATTACTTTCTGCATCATTCGTTCATCAACAGATGTTTCGAATTTTACGCAATTAGCCTTAAAAACCAGATCAATACCTCTGCTCTTGGCATATGCCTCGAACATCATCACCCGGTCTTTTATTGTTTTAACAATATCAACAAAGTTATAGGCCACCCGTTCCCTACCGATATCTACTTTCTGAAAATCAAGCAATTGTGTTACCACCGTTGACAAGCGATGAACCTGTTCTGTAGCCAGATGAAGATAATTGGAACCTTTATCGCTTAAGCCTGACTCTTTATTCAGTTCTTCTATTGGCCCGTTAACAAGGGTTAAAGATGTACGAATATCGTGTGCTGTATTTGCAAAAAACCTGATCTTCTCTTCTGAATGCTTTTTCTTTAAGCTGTCGATGTAAAAATAAACACCAAAAATACCCAAGCCAGCTACAAAGAAAATTACGAGAAGTGTAAACCAGCTTGTTTTCCAGAACGGAGGAATGATTTTCACTTTTATCTCACGCTCGGCAATTACACCTGTTATAGAGTTATCGACCATTCGTAATCGAATGGTATAGGTTCCGTACGGAATATTTGAGTATGATAAAACCCGGTTATCCACCGGCTTGCTCCATTCCTGATCCAGACCACTAATCTTCCATGAGAACTTCGCTCCGGGCGAAGTAACTCCAAGAGGTATAAGTTCTAAACTTATTGTATTTTGAAAATATTTGAGGCTAATTTCTTTTAGTTCATTAAGAGGGACTTCCGGTTTCAGATCTTCAATATCGCGTATCGATCGTCCTGAAACAGAAATATCCTGAACAAAGATACGGCCTTCTTCCGGGGTAAGCTTTAAATCATTAGGATCGAACATCAAAGCACCTTTATTGGAGCCCAAAACCAAATCGCCATTTTTTAAAATACAATGTGCATCCTGGTTAAAAGAAACATTGCTAAGGTATAACAAGGAGTTAAAAGTTAATATCGTATGGTCAGTTTCATTCAACCGGCATAAGCCCAGCTCCGTACCTATCCAATAATAACCATTTGCGTAATCGATGCTATTCACAAAATTACTTGGGAGTCCATTATCTATTGTATAATTATTTGTAGATTTATTGGTTAAATTATATCGAATTACGCCATTACCATTGGTTCCAATCCAAACTATATCTTCGGAAATATACAGATCAGAAACAACAAAACCTTCGACCAGTACTTCATGAGTCCCCGTACTTTTATCAAAAAGTAACAAGCCGTATGTTGTTCCCATTAATAGTTTATCAGATCCGTATTCTGCAATAATGTAAATCGTATAGTCCGGATAAGAGGTATAGGTGTCGGTGTTGAAATTATAGCGAATCAGATCTCCCCGTACTCCACCAATCCAGATATCGCCCTGCTGATCTTCAACTATATTAAACACAAAATCGCCTGCAAAATCGCCCGGAGTATTTTCATGGCTTAAATGCCTAAGTTCTTTTCCGGAATTCTCATCCAAAATATAAATACCCGATGAGTAAGAACCAGCCCATATTCTTCCATACGAATCCTGGCAAAGTGCCAGAAAAACCTGGGCATGTTGTTCCTTATTATGGTAGAATGATTTCCACTTGTTGGTTTTTGTATTCCAATAGCTTACGCCATTATTGGTGGCAAACCAAAGATTCCCGTTCCGGTCTTCGAGTATACTGTTAACATCATTATTTATTAACGAATTTGCGTTATTGGGCATATGCGATACCTTCGTAACAACAGAGCTGCTTGCCTGGTCAAAAAAGGAAACACCCCCACTATAGGTACAAATCCAAACCCTGTTATTCCGGTCGCAAAATATATCATAAACCCCGTTACCCTTTAAGGAATTCGGGTTATCTGCATCATCTTTATAAACGGCTAGTATTTCCTGGGTGCGCTTATCCATTTCCCAAACGCCCTGTCCGTCAACACCAATCAGCAAGGTTGATGTAGAAATAGGACAAATTGCCTGAACCGGTTGATTGGGAATATTTTCTACAGCAGACAATTCAGCCCCGGTATTCCCTTTTCTCAGGCAATATAAACCATCGCTTAATGTTCCTAACCACAGTGTATTTTCCTTTCGGTCGAACTCAATGTATGAAAAAAACATGTTCAGTCCTTCGGGCAAACTGTAATACACTTCAGAATTCAGGGTATTAATATTAAAAATACCTATGTGTTTTTCAGTGCCATAAAAAAAACGATAATCATCCAACCATTCCAAAAAATGAATGTTCTGGTGATCAAAATAGGTACTCAGACCTTCATTTTTATTGTACCTCAATAAACCGGAGGTACTGGCTTCCCAGATTGTTTCTTCAGAATCAACCAGCATTTTATTCACCACTACATGAGGATCTTCCACTTGTTTGGCGAGGTTGGTTATAATTTCAAACCGATCCTGAATATTATTATAAATAAATAGTTGTCCGTTATTGGTATATACATATAATTTTCCATTGGTATATTCCATCCGAACAGTGATAATGTCTTCGGTGTCGTAAGGGAGTTGGTAGGTTCTGATATCATCTCTGGAATAGCGCACTATTCCAACTTTTGAAGAAATCCAGATAAAACCATCATCATCTTCACAAACCTGGTTGGTTTCGCGAATTGAAATACCGTAGTCTTCGTTCAGGTTGTAGAACTGGTGCGAATTCTTAGCAGAGGTAACACCCGATACACAGGTAAGGAAAATGAAAACAAGCTGAAGAAAATAATATTTTCCGGTATTCATGATTTAGTTTTATTAAAGAGAGGGAATATAGAAATTTAAGAAGAATAAACAAAAACCTGTTTGTCTAATCCTTCTGATTTTAAAGGGCAATACTTTTCTATGGCGTTTGGTTCTGTTACAACATAATGGATTTATAATCCGCAATAAAAATTATTCTATTAAGAAATTAAGCTTTTTAAATAGCGGCTTTGATGAATTGGTATGCGCGATTACCATCTTTTATGCACAACAAATCATCTAATGGTTAAACATAAAAAAGAGGAAACTCAAGCGCTCCCTCTTTTTAACTATCCTATAAAACTATGTATTCCTATTTCAGCTGAACAAGCACAACTGATTTTGCAGGTAATTCAAAAGAAATTTTACCATCTTTTGGTTTTGGTATGTTAAACTCTTTGAGGCTAACGGTTTCGTTTTTACCAAAATCATTAAAATCGTTTATACTCTGCGAAGTAATAATCTGTCCGCTCGCTGTTGAAATTTCGTCGGTTGGTAGCGATAATTCAACATTTTCGCTATCGTTCGGATTAAGGTTACACAAGGTAATTGAAATTACTCCATCTTTTGTAGATGCTGAGGCATTTACGACCGGAACCGACTCCCCGTTCATTTCGTACTTGCTGGTTTTAAGGTTAGCAGGTATTAATGTTGCATCCTGGTGTACACTGTACATTTTAAATACGTAATAGGTTGGGGTTAAAACCATTTCATCGTCTTTGGTTAAAATAACCGATTGCAGCACGTTAATGGTTTGTGCAATGTTCGACATTTTAACACGATCGGCGTGATTATTAAAAATATTGAGGTTTATACCGGCAACCAGTGCGTCGCGCAAGGTATTTTGCTGATACAAAAATCCGGGATTGCTTCCGGGCTCCACATCAAACCAGTTTCCCCACTCATCAACAATTAAACCAACACGCTTATTAGGATCGTATTTATCCATAATAGTTGAATGTTTTTGGATCAGTTCATCCATAAACAAGGTTTTGCTGAGTGTGGTAAACCATTCTTTTTCATCAAAATCAGTTGCCGATCCTTTTTTGCTCCAGTTATGTGTAATGGTATAATAGTGCAATGATAATCCTTGCATCAGGTTTCTTTTATCCTGCATTTTTTTCATTAAAACATCAGTCCAGTTATAGTCAATATCGCTGGCTCCACAAGCAATTTTATATTCAGCTCCACGGCTATAAGTTGCAAAGTGTTTGTAAACATCGGCATAATACTCAGGAGTCATGTTACCACCGCAGCCCCAGTTTTCGTTGCCAATTCCCCAGTACTTAACATCCCATGGTTCTTCGCGTCCGTTTTTCTTTCTTAAATCGGTCATCGGGCTAATGTTCGATGATGTTACGTATTCCATCCATTCCGAAGCTTCACGAACAGTACCCGATCCTACGTTTACATTTATGTATGGTTCGGCATTTATCAAATCACAAAAATCAAGAAATTCGTGTGTTCCAAAGCTGTTGTCTTCGGTAACACCACCCCAGTGTACATTTACCATCGATGGACGTTCTTCGCGCGGGCCAATGCCGTCTTTCCAGTTATAGGTATCGGCAAAACAACCTCCCGGCCAACGTAACAAAGGTATTTTCATATCGATTAGAGCTCCGGTAACATCATCCCTAAAACCACGGGTATTGGGGATGTCTGAGTCTTCGCCAACGAATATTCCGCCATAAATACATCGGCCCAGGTGCTCGGCAAAATGACCGTATATTTCTTTATTAATTTTTGTTTCCGCCTGATCTGAATACAGCGTAATTTTGGTTTGGCCAAATAGTACATTCGATGTAAGCACTAACAAAACGGCCACTGTTAATTTCATTCTAGTCATCATTTGATATTATTTTTTAGTTGGAATTCAAATTATTTCATTTCTCATTATTGGTGCTCAGCGGGTAAAATTGCCTGGTAATTTCCGCTCAGGTGCATTAAGCTGAACAGGTATAACAAACCATCGTAATACGGATCGAAATATCCATCTTCATAAGGTTCCAGTTTGGCGTTCCAGAGTTTATGTACAAAATCAAACTCCGGATCAACCTCATCAACCATAGAAAGCGTTGCCGAAGTAGCGACTAATCCCAGCGAATGGCGTAATTTTCTGAAACCACCAGCCTGAAGTATCCACTCGGGTTTTGTGCCGTCGGGGTTGTACTGATCGGCAAAGTCGTTAATTCCCTGCGATCGCAAAAATCCCTGGAACCGCCCGGCATAATCTTCCTGCCAGTTTTTGTCTTTGCCAAACCAAATGTAGTCCATGGTAATATTCATGGGTACCCGCCACGAGTCATAGCGAAATGCCTGAGGCATCCAGCGGGCATCGTGTTTCGATCCATCAAAGTTGGCATAATCGTAATTCAGTCCGGTTTCAGGATGGCAGGCCCGGTGAAGAAAAACCCGTGCCGTATCGGCACAATCGCGGTAAAACTGCACGTGCCCGTCGTTGGCAAAATCGGCCCATACTTCCATAAATGCCGGTACATGATACGATGGGTCAGTCCAGTTGTAGCCATCCCCTTCGGGAACAAAGCTAATTTGTTTATGCTCAACATTGATAATGTGATGTATTCTCTCGGAGCCGTCTTTTTCCCACATGGCGTCTAAAATACGGCGTGCTTCGGCGTAATAATCAATTCCGCTATCGTTGCCCCAACGGTTTGATGCAAACAACAGTGAGGTTACAAAATACAGCTCGCCATCCGAGGCCGAGCCTATCGAGTTCATTTTATTTGTTTCCGGATTAACGCTCCATGCAAAATAGGCTTCGCGTGGCCCCGACTGATGTTGCATATACTTTTTGCTCCATCGCCAAAGTTTATCAAAAACATCCTTTTTATCAAACTGAACAGCCACCATCAAACCATACGAAAGGCCTTCGGTTCGTGCATCCTTATTTTTAATATCTGAAACGTAAGCCAGCGAATCTTCAACCTCGAAATAAATACGATTGGGTCCCTCAAAAAGATCGGAATACGCTTTTTTCAATTTCTCATCAATGTCTTTTTGTGCATACCCGGCTTCTGCAAAAAGGTTTCGGTACTTACCGGTGTAATAGGCCCCTTGTTTGTTATCCTGCTGCTGGCCGAATATATTGGTTGCCGGTAACAACAGCAGTATTGTAACGAAAAGACAAAGTGTTCTTCCCATTTTTTTAATCATTGTAGATTTTAAGTTATGTAATGTTTTTTGCATTCTATAATTTCATTAGAAGTATTTCCTGACCGGCAATTGTTTCCAAATCATACTCATATACTTTTTTCAACTCCGGCAGTTTCACTTCTTCAGCATTTACTTTTGGCTCCTTTATTTTAGGAATGGAATAAAACGGATTTGGATTTTCGCCGGTAGCCTCTTTCAAACCGTCACCAGTTAAAGGAACATAAGAACGAATACGGCAATTTCCGCCCAGTTTCGATCGGATAACCGCGGTTTGTACTTCACCATTCTCCCATTTTATGTCTACTTCAAAACCTCCCCGAGCCACCAATCCGCTCACCGATCCATTACTCCATTTTGACGGAAGAGCCGGAAGCAAGTGAATGGCTCCGTGCTGACTTTGCATCAACATTTCGGCAATTCCTGCTGTGCAACCAAAATTCCCGTCAATCTGAAAAGGCGGGTGCGCATCAAACAGGTTCGGATAAGTACCACCGCTCATTCTTCTGCCGCTACGCGCAACAGGTTTTAGCTGGTCGGTAATTAGTTTGTAGGCATGATCACCATCGAGCAAACGTGCCCAAAGATTTACTTTCCATCCCATCGACCAACCGGTTGATTCGTCGCCGCGGGCTACCAGCGAAGTGCGTGCAGCCTCAAATAATTCGGGCGAATGGTAAGGTGATATTTGGTTGGAAGGGTAAAGTCCAAATAAATGCGATATGTGCCTGTGATGATCGTTGGGATTATCCCAATCGTACATCCACTCCTGCAGTTGGCCCCAGTTTCCAATTTGCATGGGAGGCAGTTTCTGCATGGTAGCCTTTATTTTTTCCACCAGGACTGTATCAGTTTCTAAAACTTCAGCGGCTTTAACAGTTATCGAAAACAAATCGAAAAGCAGCTGGTTATCCATGGTTGTTCCGGCGGCAATATTTGATCCGTGACCTGCCGGAGTATTTTCGGGTGAAACAGAAGGCGAAACCACCAGCCATCCATTTTCGGGTTCTTCAATCAAAAAATCAAGGAAAAACAATGTTGCTCCTTTCATGGCCGGATAAACACTTTTCAGGTATTCTGTATCTCCGTTATAAGCATATTTATCGTAAAGATGCTGCGATAACCATGCACCACCCATTAGCCACATGCCCCAGGTAGCGCCATCAATTGGCCCGTTAATACGCCAGATATCGGTATTATGGTGCAATACCCAGCCATTGGCACCGTACATATCCTGCGCAGTTTTTTGGCCGGTTTCCGATAATTCTTTTACCATCTGAATAAGCGGTTCATTCAATTCGCTCAGGTTGGTATTTTCCGATGGCCAGTAATTCATCTCGGCATTAATATTAACCGTGTATTTACTGTCCCACGGCGGCATTAACTGGTCGTTCCAAATCCCCTGCAAATTGGCGGGCTGACCACCCGGGCGCGACGATGAAATAAGTAGGTACCTGCCAAACTGAAAATAAAGCTCCACCAACTGCGGATCGTCTGTCGTTGCAAATTCTTCCACCCGAACATCCGTCATTTTATTAACCGATTCGGTTTCTCCCAAATCAAAATCAACTCGTTTAAAATAGCTCTGGTAATCAGCGATATGATCATCTAATAAATCCTTGTATTTTTTCTGGATGGCTGCCTGCAAATATTGGGTTGCACGCTCGTTGGCATTTCCACTAATATCGTTGTAATTGTTAAAATTGGTGGCCATCGAAATAATGATGGTTGCCGCTTTTGCGTTACTCACAGTCAGCTCCGATTCATCGGCTGTAACTTCTCCACCTTCGTTTAGTATTTTTACCCGGGTTTCGAATTCTACAGCTCCTTTAACACCTTCATGGCTACTGGTAACTCCTGTCATCACCAACTCGTCGTTTCCGTTGGTGGTAACCGTGACCTTCGTAGGCCGGTCAAGCGTTGCCGAAAAGTTCAATGCACCTGATTTATCTGCAGAAATATGCGCCACAATAACCTGGTCGGGGAAAGATGAAAACACCTCCGTTTTGTAATTTACTTCTCCAACCTGGTAGCTTGATGAAGCCACAGCCGTTTCCAGATTCAATTCACGCGAATAGTTGCTTACATCTTGGTGCCCTTCAAAGGTCAACTTCAGATTCCCTGCAGTTTGGTAGGGCATTCCATGCGATTTTTTGGTGATAAAATCACGATTAACGAGATCCTGTGCTTCTTTGTATTTTCCATCGAAAATCAACTGACGCACCTTTTTTAATGATGCTTTGGCATCCGGATTATCGTTTCGGTTGGGTTGTCCGGCCCAAATGGTATTCTCGTTTAACTGAATTATTTCGTTTTCAGGGTTTCCGTATATCATCGCCCCCAAACGGCCATTTCCAACCGGAAGTGCTTCAACCCATTGTTCTGCCGGCTTATCGTAGCGCAGCTTAAGTAAAGTTTCGTCTTCGGGTTGTTGCTGTGCGCAGGCACAAAAGGCAATGAATAATAAAAATACAAATCTCTTCATCTTTCCAGATTATTAACCCTCTTCTTACAAAGAGGCATTTCTTCTTGTTCTATTCAAAACTTATCCAGTCTATTTCCACCGGATTATCGTTCGCCGCCACCACAAAAATATTATGGATACCGGGCTCAACTTTGTTTATTTTTGTTTTTGATACGGTCATTTCTTTACTTTCCGGCACATTTATTTCAGCCAGAACAGGGCCATCCACTGCATCAATTCTCAGTTCTACTTTTCCACCGTTTAGTGCACCGGCATTCACCACAACTTTTCCGGTGTTCTTCTTTTCAAAGTTTACCGTGTTGTATGAAATCCAGGCACCTTTATTGGCCAGGGTGGTTTTCCATCCTGCGAAAGTATTGGTGGTATCGTTAAAAGCTATTGTTGCGCCATTTTCGCTTATTGCGCTGTAGCGGTCGAGCTGAATTTTACCGGATGCCGGGGTTACACCAACACCTCGTTTGGTTGGAATAACTTTTTGAATGGTTCCATCGGCATTAAAAAACAGGCTATCGATACACACCGAACGGTTCTTATCAAAATGAGGTGAATAATCGTTATGGTGATAGAACAAATACCACTGATCGTTATATTCAACCAACGAATGATGGTTAGTCCAGCACCCTGTTTCCGATTTGTCCATAATCACTCCGGTCATGGTAAACGGGCCTTCGGGGCTATCGCCCATGGCGTACTCCAACCGTTCGGTATCGTTTTCCACATGAGGAAAAGTGAGGTAGTACTTTCCGTTTCGCTCAAAAACAAACGGGCCCTCTTTCATTCCTCTTTCGGGCAAATTGGCAATGGCAACCGGCTTCGTTGCCAGTTCTGTCATGTTCTCTTTTAGTTTTGCCACGTAAATGTTGCCCATCGAATAATATAAATAAGCTTGTCCGTCTTTGTCGATCAAAACATTTGGATCGATACCAAAAATACCTTCAATAGCATTTTCCTCCGGAACGTAAGGACCTTCAGGTTTATCGGCTACGGCCACTCCAATTCCAAAACCTTTGCGCCCGTTAGGGCCCGCTACATTTTTATTGGCCGGAAAGTAGAAATAATATTTTCCGTTGCGCTCGATACAATCAGGTGCCCACATACTGTGTGAGGTAGAATCAACCCAAGCCACTTTATTCTGGCTAACAATTACGCCATGGTCGGTCCATTCGCCAAGATCTTCAGATGAAAACACATGGTAATCGGGCATACAAAACCAGTTCTCGCGCAGGTTCTTATTAGGCGGAGCCGGAATGTCGTGCGAAGGAAAAACGTAAACCTTTCCGTTCATTACACGTGCCGTAGGATCGGCCGAAAACTGATCTCTTATTATCGGATTTTGTGCCAAAACCGTAAATGCCGGTACTACAAAGAGCAGGGCAAGGATAAAGTATTTTTTGAAATTCATTTTAATTAGGTTATAGGTATAATTATTTTCAACTTGTGATTCTAACTACCGACTCCGTCGAACCCGCTGTCTGTCACGTTCGAGCAGCTCATCCAGGTTAAATAATGGCCGTTCCAGTTCATAAGGGATTGGTTGTTTACTGAATTGCTGAAAATACAGCAAACAGGCGTCTTTCCATTCCTGTGCATTCATGCCCTGTTCCGTAAGTTTATGCTGAACTGCTGCAAATCGTTCCGCATCGACAAAACGTTCTGCCTTGTCCCAAACCCGCTGAAATTCGCGCACTTGTTTCACTCCTTCGTCATACCGATAGCATAGCTCATTCCAAAGCGTTCTGTTATTTTTCATTTTATGATCCCACGAAACATGGTGAAACCAAAGCAAATACGCCTCGGGACAGGTATTCAGGTCGGCTAACTGGCCGGCAAGCGGCTCGTGGTATTGGCTAATTGCATCGCTGCCCGAAGCCGTACGATCGAATCCAATTCCTAAAGAATCGGCCTGATGATAATACGGAGGAGTCCAGTCTGCACGCATACCACGTGGAGCCCACCATGGCCCGGGGCCGTAATGTGCGTGTGCTGAGAAAATATGATGAAGCCCCAAAGGCATCATGTAATTAACAGTAGCTTCATGACTGTTGAGCATCATTTGTTTCACGGGTTGTAAAAACGACGGATTCCACTCCAGGTCATAAGAGCTTGTTTCTTTATCAATATTTTGTGGCCCGAACGTAAGTTTCAACCATTCATCGGCTATTTGTGCACTGCTAATCGAATGATCCCAGGCTTGCCGCCCAAAAGCATACCAGTTGGCCTGAGCAAAATCGTGACCACACCAGTTGGCATCGAGCCCGATGTTTGCAACGCCCGCAATAGCGCTGTATTTCTGATTAAAAAGACTGCCATCGGTGCAACGGGCAACCGTACTGCCTGCACCTTCCTGCCAGGTTTCGCTTTTTAGAAATTCTTCCCACATGGTAGCCAGAAAAACCAGATGCACCGACTGTCCGAGATATTCCTTTGTAACCTGCAATTCGGGCATTACAGTTGTCTTTTTCATGGCACCAAATAAGGGGCTAAACGGTTCGCGTGGCTGAAAATCGATAGGACCGTTTTTTACCTGAATGATCACATTGTCATGAAATTGTCCATCCAGTGGCATAAATTCATTGTACGCTTGTTTGGCACGGTCTTCATCCGATGGATCATAAACAAAGGCACGCCACATTACAATACCGTTGTAGGGTTCGAGCGCTTCGGCCATCATATTGGCACCATCGGCATGGTTACGCCCAAAGTTTTGTGGTCCGGGCTGTCCTTCGCTGTTTGCCTTTACCAGGAAACCACCAAAATCGGGAATTAACGTATATATTTCTTTTACTTTCTCCTTCCACCAGGCTTTTACAGCAGGATCAAAAGGGTCGGCAGTTTCGAGGCCACCAATTACTTCAGGCGAAGCAAAGTTAACAGCCAGATAAGTTTTTATTCCGTAAGGGCGCAGTACATCGGCAACAGCTTTTGCCCGCTCCAAAACAGGTGTTGTTAATACGGATGGTGAAGCATTTACATTGTTCAGTACGGTAGCATTAATTCCTACCGAAGCATTGGCACGGGCATACTCTTTCCAAAGGTTTAAATCGCCTGAAGTAACTTCCAGAGAATCGATTCCACGCCAAAAAATGGAACGTCCGGCGTACCCCCGTTCAACGCTTCCATCCAGGTTATCCCAATGGTTTAGTATGCGCAAATTATACGACGGATTTACAATTTCTTCAGCTATTGATTCACCGCTTTGTTGCCTGCGCAAAATTTCGAAAGCGCCGTATAGTAAGCCTGCATCAGTTTTGGCTTGTATACTTTTATCGTTTATACGAAAGCCATCGTTTTCCAACAGGTCATCTTTTACAATCTTCAACTCAATAAGCTGACCGGCTTTTCCCTGCCAACCATTCTTTAGTTCGTTAATTGCAATGTCGATGGTAGGCGATTTTTTTGAACACCTCACTTCAACCGGGATAGTGCTATTGGCTCTCAGCCACAGCTTGTGACCATTTTCGGCCCCTACTCCGGTGCTTATTAAAACAAATGCAAAAAGTACTGTCAGTAACTTGATCATTCTCTTTAAATTTCTTTTTGTCAATTCTATTTCTGGTTCACGATCAGTAGCCCGCCATTGCCCGGAATCGAAATATTTATTTCCTGACTTTTCGCCAGTCGTTCCGTTTCAAGCTTTCCATTCAAAGCTGCATCGTCGCTATATATCTGATAGTTACTTCCGGCAGCTATCATTGGTAACTTTATCGTTAACTCCTGGGTTTCTTTCTGTGCGTTAATACCGGCCACATACCAGGTATCGCCATGTCTGCGTGCCAAAACCACATATTTCCCGGGATAACCGTCGATAAAACGTACTTCGTCCCAGGTGGTAGGTACTTCTTTCAGAAAATTAATGGCCCACTCAGGGGCATCAGTAAGGTTATTGGGCGCCAGTGCAAAATGCTGAACTGCACTTTGAAACAAAACAGCTGTTGCCAGGGCATAAACATCCGAAGTCATTCGCTTTGTTCCTCTTCCCGGCGTATTGTTGGCATTGTAAAACTCGTTTAGGGCACTTCCTCCAAAATCCATGCTACCAACGGCATTGCGGATAAATGGATGCAAACAGCCATTTGTGGCTTCGAGATCGCAGCTTCGTTGACCGAAATGCAGATTTTCGCTGGCACGAACAGCTTCGGAAGAGGCAAAGTTCGGAAACATGCGTTCCCATCCACGTGGTAAAGTACAACCGTGAAAAACAACCAACAGACCGTAATCATTGGCATCGTATAAAATGTCTTCATACACCTTCATGGTTACCTGTTTGTCGCCACCAAAAAAATCAACTTTAATACCGCGAATTCCAATTCGTTGCATCCAGGCCATTTCTTTGCGTCGGATAATGGTATTATCCATAATTCCACGTGGCCCCTGCGGAGCATCGTTCCAGTAACCGTTCGAATTGTACCACAAATACAAAGCAACATCTTTTGAAGCTGCATATTTTGCCAGTTCTTCAATTTTATCGCGACCAATCTGCGTATCCCACAAAGCATCTACCAGAACGGTTTCAAATCCCATTGCAGCACTAAAATCAATGTATTCTTTTTGAACATCAAAAGTTGTTGCACCGTCCATTTTTATGATCCAACTCCAACTTCCGCTTCCGTATTTATATTCTTGCGAGGCCTCGTAAAGTGGCTCCACAACATCGAAAGGAATGGTGGTTTCTACAATAGGTGCCAGCGTTTCGCCAACGGTAATGGTTCGCCAGGGAGTAAAACCCGGCAAGGGAATTCCGGCAGTGTTGGTGCCGTTCCCGTTATTTTCTTCTTGTAAAGGATATGCAATCGAGTAGGTTTTGTCTTCATTTCCAACCAGACGGCTGGCACAATAACGGCTGTCGACTCCGGTTTCCGATATCAGTACCCAACCGGCATCGTTCACTTTAAACAGACAAGGGAAAGTGTATCCAAATCCCCATCCGTTTTTCCCCATTTCATCATCGAGGGTATAATCAGTTTCGTAACTTGGAGCGGTGCGGGCAAAACCGGTCATGGGTTTCATTTGCGGGCACAAAAAGGTTGTTGTTCCTTCGGGGAATACAAATCCTGTTGATTCGCTGTTTACCACACAACTCCGGGTTTCTTTTTGCGGATGCACTTTATAGCGAAAGGCTATATTGTTATTGCTTACCTGAAAGACAACATCTAAAACTGTTTTTTCATCTTTCTGAAATGAAAAAACAGCTTCGTTAGCCTTGTAATCTACCTTGCTTTGTTTGATGTTTCGAAGTTCGTATGAGTCGTGTATCTCACTTCTTTCAATCGATTCGGAAAGGGTAAGTTCCTGGGTAAAATCGCCAATATTGGTTTCCATTCCAAGAGGCGATTCTTTTATGAAAGTTTTACCGTTTAACAAAACGCTATAAACAGGTACTCCATTATCTATTTTTACTGAAACAACAAGTTTTCCATCAGGACTTGTTATCTGATTTTGTTGAGCTGAAATTGGGCCAAGAATAAGAATAAAAAATATTGCCAGAATATAATTTTTCACCATCTGTTTGAATTAGTTTTAATTGATTTAGTTTTCTATATATCTCTCTCACCAACCGCCTGCTTCTTTCATTTCATCTGACTCCGGAAACAAACGATTCTTTCAAAAATTAAAGTAACCTCAATATCACCGATTATATTTTTTATTTTAGATAATCTAATTCTAATTTTAGATATTATTTGAAAATTCCGTTGGAATTAGCCCCAGCCAGCAAGCCTTTAAGCAAATTTATGAATAAAAAGGCCTCAAAATGGAATACGCAACAATCCGCTTCCGGGTCTGTTGCATATTACATTGAGGCCTCCGTTTAAGTTCTAATTTTTCGATTCAAATTTCCATTCATCATCGTTACACAACCCGCAGTCGTCGCCTACAAACATTTTCGATGCTTCCTCATCGCCTTTCATCTGCCAACGGTACCAGGCGGTTGCCACTTTTGCAAATTCGCCACCATGCGGCTCACGATAAGTTCCGCCATGGCCCACATCCAAATTTGCCACATATACCGGCACATGGTTGATACGTTTGTAATCGTCCATTCCGTTGTTGTAGGCAATATCCGTTTCGCCACCCAAAAGGTAAAGCGTAGGTGTATGTAACTTTTTGAGGTCGTCTTTTACCAAAGCCGGCATTCCCGGCATACCTCCGCCCGGAGTTGGTAAAACACCGCTGTTGCACACCACCACAGTCGTAACACGCGGGTCGGGTGCCATTTCAAGGGTTTGTAGCCCTCCGCACGACATTCCGCTTACAGCGATGTTTTCCACATCTACTTTTTTGTAATACGGACTGTTTTTATCGTTGTTTTGTGCGATAGCCCAATCAATGGCATCGGTTAACTGCGACGATTGTGAACGGCCACCGCCACGTTCGCCTTCTGCCGGCATTGGGCCAATGGCAATTACCAAAAATCCGTGCGATGCCACTTCGTTTAGAAAGTTAATGTGCTCCCATGGCGAGTTGGCACAAGCTCCGTTTCCCCAGGCAATAACAGGCAATTTGCTTTTCTTACCAAAAACACTCAAATCCTGTGGCCGGAAAACGGTGTGTGTTGCCAGCGAAGGCTCAGAAATCATAATGGCTTTGTATTCGCCGGTTCCGCCGTCTTCAACCACTCGTGAAGCACTTTCCTGTGCTGTAAGCTGATTGGCAAACACTGCCGCCAATGCAATTAGTAAAAATAAAACTCTGTGTATTTTTTTCATTTTAATTCTGATTTATATTTTATACGTCTATAATTATTCAAGGCTATTTACCCATTCTTTGCCTTCGGTCGAACGTCGCCACTCAAAGTACTCGTTCAGGACCTCTAACGATGCTGCACTTGGCACCTCACCCACAAATGGTGTTGCCCCTTTTAAGTACATCACATCGGGATTTTCGTTGCTGAAAACCGGCCATTCAGGAACTCCTTCACCATTCGGGTTACCATACTTTGCAAAGTTGGTCCAGTAATCAACCATTACTTCCGAAAGTGCAAGGTCTGATTCATTCTCATGCTGATCTTCGGGCTTCAATCCAAACACAAAGGCAACATCCTGCCCATGTGGCGACCCATATCCGTAACGAGGCGAATCTTCAGGGTAATCGGGGTGCTGATCAAAATAATACAAATACACATCCGATTGTCCGGTTTCCGATTGCAAACGCGCCCAACTCCAAGTATGCCATCCAAAAGCGGCATCGCGCGACAGGTCGCGTGCAGTTTTAGGAACCGTGTTTTCACCTGCCGGATAAGCTTCAATCAACTTGTCGGCAAATTTTCCATATCGCGCTCTTACCCCGGCATAATATTGTTCGGGTTCTCTTTCGCGCGAGAAACTTGCTCCCTCATCCGAATTGTACCCGATAAGCACAGGTACATCGTTGTATTTTCCTTCTTCGTAAAGTTTATACTGATCGTCGGGGATTACATAACCATCAACAATTGGCCATCCGCCGGCCATACCAAAACCGCTTGGCACTTCGTCGGCATCCAAAGCACGAAGTTCGGCCAAACTGGAAACGCCTGCTTTTTGCATGTACTCCACACCATCGGCTTCTGCCTTTTCCAGTGTTTTCATGTTTTCGCCCGGGAACGTTCTTGGACGGGTCGGTCCAAACGAACCGCCACTTTGAGAAATGGCACCGCTAAAAAGTCCTTTTGCCAAAGGCGATGTACACAACATGCTTACAGAAATACCTCCGGCCGATTCGCCAAAGATGGTAACTTTAGCAGGATCGCCACCAAAAGCGGCAATGTTATCCTGTATCCATTGTAAACCGGCAATCTGGTCGAGAATTCCGTAGTTTCCTGAAACATGATTTGGGCTTTCGGCACTCAATTCGGGGTGCGCCAAAAAGCCAAACTGATTTACGCGGTATGCAACACTTACCAAAACTACGCCCTCTTTTGCCAGTATCGTTCCATCGTAATACGAAGTTGCTCCGCCGCTAAAACCTCCGCCGTAAATCCAAACCAACACGGGTAGTTTTTCTTCGGCCGACATTGCCGGAGTCCAGATATTCAGGTACAAACAGTCTTCGCTTTTTCCAGCCGGAGGATTACCGCCCTGCATGGGAGAAGGTCCAAATTCTTTGGTTTCTTTTACTCCCTCCCACTTTTCTGCAGGTTGTGGTGCTTTCCAACGCAAATCACCTACCGGAGGTGCGGCAAACGGCACGCCTTTAAAAATCCGAAGCCCATCTTCGATGGTTCCTTCTACAATTCCCTGTTCAACTTTTACCTGCTCGGGCGGAAGTTGAGAACAGGCATTCATTAAAACAATGATTGTAATTGCAATTAAATAGAATGTTTTTTTCATTATTGATAGCTATTAAATTTCAGTCTTTTAGTTTGTATTATCAGACTTCGACTACGCTCAGTCTGACTGTCACCCTGAGCGTAGTCGAAGGGTAATTATTGTATTGTTTGCTATTTCCAGAGATTTGGCAGAAACCTGTAATACAATAAGTGCCTCCAGGTTGACCAATCGTGGCCACCACTGCCGCCCACATAATATTCGTATTCGATGTTGTGATTGTCAAGTGCCTTACACAATCCATCAACTCGCCGGCTAAAAAATCCTTTGGCTTCTTCCGTTCCCTGTCCTATAAAAAGATAATCTACTTTGTCGTTTACCTTCGGATCGGTCAGAAAATGTTCGAGCGTAGTTTCGGCTGTTACGTCACCCGCGCTAAGAATTCCAAAATTCGCAAACAAATCGAGCGAACGGAAACCTATAAACATGCTGTGCCGTCCACCCATTGACAAACCTGAAATGGCACGTCCTTTTGGATTTTGGATGGTGCTGTAACTTGCATCAACCAGCGGAATCACATGGTTACGCAGTTCTTTTTCAAAAATATCGAAAGTGAGCTCGGTATGCTGTGGATGATTCCGGTGAATTACCTGGTTGTTCGGAATAGCGATAATCATCGGTTCGGCTTTCCCTTCGGCCAGCAAATTATCCAGAATCAGGTTGGCACGGCCATCGTAAATCCAGTTTGATGGCAATTCGCCGCTCCCTCCCACAAGATAAAGCACCGGATATTTTTTGGAAGCATCGTAACCCGGAGGTGTATACACATACATTTCGCGCTCGCCATTGGTAACATCCGAATGATAAATGTGGCGCGTAACGTTTCCGTGAGGTACGTTTTTGGCATCGTAATACGCCGGGCCGTCGCCGTGTACAATCAACTGACTATATGGTGGCATGGCCGTAAAAGCGGCCATTGTATTGCTCGGGTCGCAAATTTGCATGCCGTCAACATTAAAATGGTAAGCATACATATCGGGTTTAAAAGGTCCCACGGTTACCGACCAAATTCCATCTTCTCCTTTTACAAGCGGAAGTGGCTCACGTCCTCTGCCAAGAGCGGTAAGAATCGTTCCATCAGTAATTGTAACCACCTTGGCTTCGGGTGCTTTTAATCGAAAAGTCACCATATGGTCATCGTGTACTTCGGGCGAATTTAAAGGCGCACTAAAAGGAATCAGTCCTTCGGTGTCTTTCTGCGGGTTATAATCGAGGTTTACATTGGCCTGCTGTGCTTGTGAAACTAACGGGCACACAAACAATGAAGCAACAAAAATTAGTAGTAGATTCTTTATTCGTTTCATAATTTAGATTTTAGTTTTTTACTGAAATACTCTTGATGCAAAATCGAGTAATGACTTTCGCCAAACCTGCCATTCGTGGTCGCCGGGAAAAGAATTGAACTCCACATCCAGGCCGCTATCGCGCATTGTTTTTACCGCCTTTTTGGTATGCTCAATACGCATGTCCTGCTCGCCACACGAAATATAGAATAAATCCAGGTTTTTATTGAATTTTTCAGACTCTGATAAAAGTCCCGGAATTTCTTTTTCGGCATCAAAACCACTTCCCGAAGTTCTGATTCCGCCGAACAGCCCGGTGCTAAACACACCAACAGAGCCAAAGAAATCAGGGCTTTCCAGACCCACGAAAAACGCTTGACCACCTCCCATCGACAGCCCGCAAATGGCACGATTTTTCGCATCTGCCAGTGTGCGGTAATTCTTATCGATAAACGGAACAATATTTTTCGTCATTTCTTCCTTGAAAGGAACCATTCCCTGGCTGCTGTAACCGCCAAATGCTCCGCCGGGAGCTCTTACGTTTCCGTTGGAAATTACCACTATCATTGGTTTGGCTTTTCCTTCGGCAATCAGGTTATCCAGAATAATATCGGTTTTTCCCTGTACAGCCCAGCCGGTTTCATCTTCGCCGCCACCGTGCTGAATATAAACTACCGGATATTTTTCGCGGGTATTTTTATCGTAGCCCGGAGGCGTATAAACAAACAGGTGCCTCCAGTTTTTGGTGTATTCCGAATAATAGTATTTCGAACTTAAAGCGCCGTGCGGAACATCTTTTATTTCATAAAAATCAACTCCTTTTTCAGGAATATCAATGGCGCTGGTCATTTTTCCGGTTCCGTAAAACGACTGGCTCGCCGGATCAGCAAC
The DNA here is from genome assembly GCF_010586825.1 of Draconibacterium mangrovi. Lineage (GTDB taxonomy): Bacteria > Bacteroidota > Bacteroidia > Bacteroidales > Prolixibacteraceae > Draconibacterium > Draconibacterium mangrovi. The sequence goes on from NZ_JAAAGB010000001.1 coordinate 173,920, forward strand.
CGGCACATCATCAATTACCAGAAAGTAATAATGAAAGCCGGGAACAATAGGCTCGGTACGAACCGACCAAACGCCGTCTACACCTTTTTCCATGTCGTACTTTTTACCAAGATCGATCTGTACTTTTTGGGCGTTGGGCGCTTTTACCTCAAACATTACTGAGTTATCGGGCATGATGCACGGGCATTGGTTGGCGTTGTTATTGGTAGGTGCCGAAATGGAATTTTCGGGCATTTGTGCCGACACAAAACCAGCTAGCAAACAAAACACCAGCAACAGTTTAGCTCGTTTGAAATCCGGTTTATTGAGTAAGTTATTCATTTTTCAGTTTTTATTTGAACAGCAATTGTGCATACTCGTGCAAATCCCTGCGCCAGGTCAACCATTCGTGAGCGGTTTCAGGAGATTCATAATAGCTATATTTGATCCCCTGTTTTTCGAGCATGTTGCGGAAAGCCCCGACAGAACCCGGAAATGGTTCGGGCTCTTTGGTTCCCAATCCCAGCCAGAAAACTTTTATCTGGTCATTTACTGACTTTCCGTTTTTGAAGGCTCCGTTTAAGAACGTTTCCACATTAATTTCGTCGGAACTGGGGTAATTTGAAGTACCGCTAAAACCGCCGTAATACGCAAACTTATCGAGGTTGTTCATACAAATCCGCATGGTTTGGTTGGCGCCCATCGACAAACCGGCAATAGCCCGGTGTTCGCGATCAGCAATTGTTCGGAAACGTTTATCGATCATTGGAATGATTTCGTTGAGCATCACTTCTTCGAAAACCATTGCCGGACGACCACCTCCTGAAGTTTGAGGCTTATAGGCATAGCCGTTGTCCATAACAATAATCATGGGCACCGCTTCATTCGAGGCAATCAGATTATCCAAAATGCAGTTGGCATGTCCTTGTCCGGGCCATCCGGTTTCGTCTTCAAAACTTCCGTGCTGAAGATACATTACCGGATAACGTTTTTCAGGATTATCGGTGTACTCGGCAGGCGTATAAACAAAACAACGACGAAATGCTTGGGTAATTTCTGAAAAATAGTTTTGCTCGCTAACCAAACCGTGCGGCACATCTTTTAGCGCATAAATATCCCTATCATCGGCCGGAATTTCAATACCACTTCCCCAGCGGCCGGCACCATAAAAATATTTGGTTCCGGGATCGGGCACGGATGCGCCATCAACATTTAACTGGTAGTAGTGAAAACCAACATCCTGCGGTTCCGATTCACCGGTCCACACGCCGTTTTCGTCTTTTTTCATTTCATATTTTACGCCGCCAATATCGAGCCTCACATTGTTGGCTTCGGGTGCTGAAATCTGTGCGCGAACCCGGCCCTCAGAATTCACCTGAGGATATTGTTTGCCGGGCTGATTTACCGATGATGGCTGAAAATCCTCAACCACATCCTGAGCGGCACAAATTCCGCTGATAAATAAACCTGCAATTAGTAAGAATGTATTCTTCATACCTTATTCTTTAAACAGTAGCGGAGCCATTTGATACAAACTTCTGCGCCAGGTTTGAAACTCGTGAGCAGTGCCTTCGGAAACGTAGGAAACCGCATTGTAACCGGCATCTTTTAAAGCCGCCACCGCATTTTTAACGCCATCCGGACGTTCTTTGCTACCGCAGCTGATAAATACCAGTTTCAGGTTCGAATGATCTTTAAGATCTTCCGGAGCATAAACACCACCACTTAGCAGGGCATAATGCGAAAACACCTCCGGTTTGTTTAAGGTGATATCTTTTGTTTCCATACCACCCATCGAAAGGCCGGCCATTGCACGGTGCGCCTGATCAGGTATTGTACGGAAATGCTCGTCAACATATGGAATCAGCTCATCTACCAAAACGGTTTGAAACGGAGTGATGTCGAAATTGCGCAAACCGCCAAACTTAATTTCGTTGGTCATGCCATAGGTATTCACAATAATAAACGGATCGATTTTACCTTCCGCAATCAGGTTATCCATAATCAGGTTCGCGCGTCCCTGGTTCATCCAGGCAGTTTCGTCTTCGCCCCAACCGTGTTGCAAATACAATACAGGGTAGCGCTCCGACTGATTTTTGTCGTAACCAGGAGGTGTGTAGACAAAAGCCCTGCGCGAAGTTTCTGTACTTGGTGAAGGAAAAAGCACCTGTTGAACATATCCGTGGGGAACATTTTTCAGGGCATAAAAATCCTGGTCGTGTGCCGGAATTTCAATACCACTCTCCCAACGAACCGAACCGTAGTAGTTCAAGGCACCCGGATCGTTAAAAACACCACCATCGATGGTTACATGGTAATAATGAAAACCTTCGTCCATTGGTCCGGCAGTGGTTCCCATCCAAACGCCATCGTCGTTTTTTGTAAGTGGAGTTCCGCCTCTTGTTCCCCCCAAACCAAGGCTCACCACCACACTTTGTGCTTCGGGCGCTTCAATTCGGAAACGAGCATAACCCTGCGAGTTTACCATGGGATATTCTTTCCCGGGCTGGTTTAAAACTGAAGGTTTAAAATCTTCTTTTATGGCCGGGTTTTCGCTTTGAGCTACACACAGCGTAAGCGAGAAAATAAAGAACACTATTAGTGTTGAAATATATTTTTTCATGTTTTTTAGATTATATGTTTACAGTTGATAGTTTACTATTGATTGGCAGAATTAATTCACAAGCCATTGGTTCACAGTTCGACTCCGCTCACTGTGACAGTCAGTCTGAGCGAAGTCGAAATCTGGTTTTTAGCTTTTTTTACTAATCCTACCAGCATGTTTTTAGTTTTTGAATAATAAAGGTGCAAACTGATAAAGGCTGCGACGCCAGGAGTGCCATTCGTGTGCAGTTCCGGGCGACACATAAAAATGGGTGTTCATACCGGCTGCTTTTAATGCTTCGGTGTTCGCTTTCGGATCGCCGCCAAAACCCATTCTGCGGTTATCGAGCTCGTGGCTGCCATAGCTAACAAACAACAGTTTTACATTCTCCTTAAAAGCCGGTGAGTTTTCAACGTCTTCAGGGCTTATGCTTCCGCCGCTAAACATGCCAACCTGTTTAAATACCTCAGGATTGGCCAAAGTAATCAGTCGTGTTTGCATACCTCCCATTGATAATCCGGCCATAGCGCGGTGGGCAGGGTCGGCAATAACGCGGTAGTTAGCTTCCACATAAGGAATCAGATCGTTAAGCAATACTTTTTTGAAATCGGCAGAAAAATCAAAACCGCCCATCGGTCCGCCTCTTCTTCTTTGTGTTGAATCGGCTTCGGCTCCTCTTTCAGGTCGCGGCCCGCGTGGCCTTTCAAAATTTACGCTGCTGTTTTCCATAACAATGATAAACGGAAGCGCTTTCCCTTCGGCAATTAAATTATCCATAATCAGCCCGGCATGTCCCTGGTTTCCCCAACCGGTTTCGTTTTCGCCCATACCGTGTTGCAGGTAGAGTACAGGATAGCTTTTCGACTGGTCTTTTTCATAACCGGGAGGCGTGTAAATGTATGCACGACGAACTTTGTCCGATGATTTGGAATGATAGTGCACCTCGCGTAAATCGCCATGAGGAACATCTTTTAAAGCAAAAATATCCTGGTCGTCGGAAGGAATTTCAATACCACTTCCCCAACGGCTGGCTCCGTAAAAATACAGGCTGTTTGGATCGGGAACCGCGGCTCCGTCAACCCACAACTGGTAGTAATGAAAACCAACGTCCTGTGGTGCCGATTCGCCGGTCCACACACCGTTTTCGTCTTTTACCAAATCGTATTTCACTGCGCTGATATCAAGCTGAACTTTTTCAGCCTCAGGTGCCGAAAGTTGTACACGAACCCGTCCTTCGGAATTTACCATGGGGTACTCCTTCCCGGACTGATTTACTGACGAGGGTTTAAAATCCTCCACTACTTCTGATGACGATTGTGCGAAGCTAATTCCACTGGCCATCAAAAGAATAACGAATATGTTTAAAAATTTAGACATCATAATTTGTTTGTTGAAAGTTTATGTTTTACTGTTTTAGTCCACTGTTTGTAATCCGGAAATAATCGAAAGCCACGTCAAACGGCGAATCCGGTTTCGTTGTGTCGGAATCAAACCAGAACGTACTTTTCATATAGCCGGTAATAATTCCGTCGCCTATCATCAAACCTGTTTTTATGTCTTCCAATGCCAGATCTGCTGTACCCAGTTCTTCAAAATTTTCGCCATCCAACGAATACGAAGCAGTATAAATACTTCCTTTTTTATCGAGTTTGAGCACTAAGGCCTGGTCGCCGGTAATTTCGGTTTTCAAATTGAAAGAAGCCAGTGATTTTGCAATGCCGTTTTCTTCCATCATCAAATCGATGGTTCCGGGTTGCGGTTCTCTTTGCCGTGTGGTTTTTATTACCGCACGGAACATGAGTTTCACAAAATTATCATCGTCCTGGTAAGCCAGAATCCCTGCATTTTCAGGCTGAGAAGGCATCCGTGACGCCGTCAGTTTTGTTTCCGCTGTCCAGTCGTTATTGGCGCTTTGCAGCAGAATGTTTTTGGCATTGTTGGTACCTTCCGAAACATCGCCAACTTCGCTGGTAATGGTCAGGCTGCCATCGTTTGCCGAAAGACTGTGTGTTGCAGCATTTTCCCTGATCCACTGCCACTGACTTCCAACAGCACCGTTAAACTCGTCACTAATTGCTTCCACATCAAAATTGAAATAGTACGTGTTGGTTTCGAGTGTGATGTTATCAATAAACTTCACCACAGCAGTTCCGGGAATTTGTTTTGCCTGCTGTATATCAACAGTAATTCCATTTCCGGCGGCCGTTGCTTTTAGGTCAGGCACTTTGGTTTTATCTTTTAGCAGATAACTGTAAGCTTTCACGTCTTTATCGAAGCTTTCGATGGGCTTGCCGTTTACCAAAATTGATTTTGGATTAAGGTCGGGCATAACTTTTACAGGAAAGCTGCTTGATTCGGTTACCCCGTCAACTGTTACGTAAGCAAATACCGATGCAACACCTACTCCGGTAGCGGTTACTTTGCCGGTTTCATCCACGCTTACCACCGCCGGATTATTGCTTTTGTATTCAATTTCAGCTTTCGAAATATCGTAAAAACTATCGTCCGACATAGCAGCGGTTACGCTGGTTTGTGCTGTATTTCCGGGGCGCAGGATAACCTTGTCGCTTTCTGCAACTACGGTTGTTAACACCGGTTTGTATTCGCCGCTCATAATCGTCTCCAATTCGGCTTTTATGTCTTTCGATGATGCCCCGATTTCGAAAATATAACGTCCCTGATCGAAGGTAATTTTACCGGCGTCGGCATCCCAAAACCAAAGGTCATCGCAATCGATATCAATCGAAACACGTTTTGTCTGCCCTGCCGGAATGGTTACGCGTTTAAATCCTTTCAGACGTTTTATCGGGCGCTCCAATTCTGCCGGACTGTCGGGTGTTTTTACATATACCTGTACCACCTCGTCGCCGTCAACAGCACCAGTATTTTTCACATCAACATTTACAGTTACTTTGTCGTGGGGTGTTAGCCTTGTTTTGCTGATACTGAACCGTTTGTATTCGAAAGTGGTATACGACAATCCATAACCAAATTCATACGAAACCGGTTTATCAAAATACCAGTAAGTTCTTCCGTTCGAGCCATCGCCACGCAAGGTGTAGTCGTTAAATCCGGGCAGGTCGTTTAACGATTTATGCCAGGTAACATTCAATTTTCCACCGGGATTTACATCGCCAAATAAAATGCGTGCCATCGCGGTTCCCTGTGCCTGTCCGTTGTAGCCGGTCCAGACAATTGCGGGAATATTCGGGTTGTTTTTAAACTGCTCCACTTCTACCATTCCCATGGTTTGCATCACTACAATGGTGTTTGGATTTTCGGCAGCCACAGCATCGATGAGTTTATTCTGATTTCCGGGTAATGTAATGGCAAAGCGGTCGGACTCTTCGCGGCCGGTAGTTTGATCGGTTCCCACATATACCAGCACCACATCAGCAGTAGCAGCCATTTCAAGTGTTTCCTGATCGGTTGCAGGACTTTCGGCCTCGCGGTAAACCAGTACCAGCGTTTGCGGCCCTGAAATTCCCAGCGTATTGATTTTTACCGCCACATTTTGCGGGCGGGAAAATCCCCGGAATCCACCGCTTTGCTGAACGGCCTCAATTTTTTGAGTTGCCAGAATATTTCCGGTTGCCGAGCTAACACGCACTTCAAGCAAACCACCGTTCCCGGAGGCTGCCACGTTAAAGCGGATGGAATCGACGTCGGTAATATCCACATTGTCGTAAGCTGTCCAGTCGCCATCTTTTACACCGCGAATTGAGGTTCGTCCAAAACGTGCTGCCACAATTAATCCGGGTGCCGAATCATCATATTTTGTAGCATCGAATTCGACCACTACTTCGCCGTTACGCACGGTGGAGAAACTATTCATTGTCAGAAAATCGGTATTTCTATCCGTATTTCCTGATGATGCAGAAACCACTTCAATGTCGAGGTTATGTTCTTTTATATAATTCTGAATTCCCAAAAGTGGCGAAATGCTTAAATGCGGTTCAATTGGCCCCGAGTAATCGCCCAGTTCCACCTTATCTGCCTGTGGTCCCAGTACCGCAATTTTTTTGATGTGTTTGGTATTTAGTGGTAATGCTTTTTCGGCAGGTTTAACGGTTACCTCATTTTTTAGCAGAACCGGTGTTTTTGTAGCTATTTCAATAGCCAGATCGTTGTGCGAAGGATCATTCACAATATCCGGTTTTATACCTGCGTACGGTACAATTTCTGCCGGATCGAACTCGCCCAAACGCATCCGGGTGGTAAAAATATTAATCAGTGCTTTATCGATATCGGCTTGAGCAAGCATACCCTTTTCCAAGGCATTCAAAGCATGGTTTTGATACACTCCGCCACAGTCGGTATCAACTCCGGCTTTTAAACCCAGCGCCGCTGCTTCTTCATAACTATCGGTAAAATGATGGCCGCGAACGATATCGTCAATTGCACCGCAGTCGCCTGTAACGTATCCGTCCATTCCGTAGGTTTTTCGCGCTACCGTATCCACCAAATATTTACTGGCCGACATGGGAACGCCGTTAACAGCGCCATAAGCGGTCATTATCGAAGGCAAATTGTAATCGCGAATCAAAGTGCGGTATGGAAGCAGGTAAAACTCGCGCATATCGCGGTCGTCCATATCCGAGCTGCCCGAATGCCGGTTAAACTCGGTATTGTTGGCAAAATAGTGTTTTCCACAAGGGGCAGTTTTCAGGTAGGTGGGGTCGTCGCCCATTAATCCCTGAATAAACCCTTTTCCGATTTCAGAAACCAGAAACGGATCTTCACCAAAGGTTTCGGCGGTTCTTCCCCAACGTGGGTCGCGGGCCGGTTCAATTACCGGCGACCAGTAAGTCAGCGTAAAAATCAGGTCGTGGTTAAAACCACGCGCCTCGTCGGAAATTACTTTTGTTTCGCGTTTAATCAGCTCCGGGTCCCAGGTTGAACCCACGGCTACACTGTTTGGAAACGAAGTGGCTGTCATTCCGCTGTTGTTGTTTCGTCCCATAATTCCGTGCAGTGCTTCGCCCCACACATCGTAATGGTTTACGCCAAGCCGCGGAATCGGTGGCATAGTATTTCCCAACTGACTTTGCTTTTCTTCGGGAGTCATCCGCGAAACAAGGTCGATGGCCCTCTCTTTAAACGAGTAAGCCGTGTTGAGATAAATCGGTTGCTTTGCTATTTGGCTTTGTGGAATAAAAGCCAGTGCAAACAGCGATAACAGTATTAAAATCAGGGATGTTGATCGTTTAGAATTCATAATCTAATGGAGTATTGTTTATTTAAAAGGTATTTCAATTAGTATATATGTTTAGTTATTATTTCGACGGAATTTAGCCGGCGAATGATTATTATTTATAGTTCGGTTCTCATTCTTCTATACTCACAGTAATTCAGTATTTATTAGTTGTATGTAGTCATTCTCTCCTACAAGAATTATGTTTTTGTCATTTCCTGAAATCGCATGAATTTCAGCATCCGTGATTTTGTATAACTGATGGCAATGCGAGCAGGCTGGAATGGTCATTAGTTTGCCCTGTGCCAGTAACAGAAGATATTGATCGTGCATTGTATCATAAAAAATATCACGGTGCACTTCATTAAGTTTGGCTTTAAAACCTTCCTCATCGGTGTAAATCAGCGGGCGTTCGGTCCAAACATTTCCTTTTGATGAAAAATACAAAACAGGTTCTCCATCGCTATTATTCCCCACTACTGCAACTTGATTTTGGGTAACCAGTATTTTACTGAACGTACACGATTGATAATACCCTTTGTACATTTCATTAAAATCAATTACGTTCCATTCTGTTCCATTGCTGGTACAAAAAATTTCGCCATGGTTCGTAAGTCCGTAGCAATAAGTTTCATTTGATGATAAGGATAGAATGTTTCCCGTTAGTTCCACGTTGGCAAATTCCAGTTTTTGGTCCAAAGATCCGATTCGTAATTCTCCTGAATTACAGCCTGCCAAAACTTTGTTTTTGAAAAGCGTCAGGCAATTCACAGTTTTGACTGTTCCCGAATGGATTGGTTTAAAAACGCAATCCTCTTTGGCATAATAAATTGTCCCATCATTGCCAGCTGAAATAAGGTATTTCCCGTTGGCAGCAACAGTGCTGAATTTTAAATCCTGAATGGATTTCGACTGCACAATCTTACCATCACCTGAAATCCATTTAATACAGCCATTTTCTGAAACAGTTATAAATCCATCACCAAAGGCTGTAACCGAAATGTTGTCCGTTTCTTTTTCAACATTAAAATCAGAAGAATAAGAAAACCCAAAACCAAAACAGGCAACCACTAACACTAAGGGTTGTAACAGTTTTGATATCGGGTTTCTTTGCTTCATAATTTGGATATAAAAAGTGCTTATTTTAATCCGTTGTTTTCAATTCTGAAATAATCAAAAGCTACTTCAAAAGGTGATTTTGGCTGGTTGTCTGGCTGCATAAATCTTCTGAAACGTGCCATGCGGGCAGGCATTACACCGTTGCATGCCAGCATTCCGGCCTGAATATTTTTCAGCACAACACTGGCTGTTCCAACTTCTTCGTATTTCTTTCCGTCAGTTGAGCAGAAAGCGGTGTAACTTTCTCCTTTTTTCACCAGTTTCAGCACCAGCGTATTGTCGTCTTTAATTATGTCAGCCATGCTGATGTTCACTGTCGATTTTTCATCGCCGCCATATTCAACCGAGAGTTCCACAGCACCGGGTTGCTCTCCTGCCTCCTGGCCAAATCCTCTTCTTCCAAAACTGGCTTTGTACACCAGCTTCACAAAATTGTCATCGCCCTGGTAGGCAACCAAACCTGCATTTTCCGAAAATCCTGTAGGTTTTCGCGAGCAAACAATTTTTGTTTCAATGGTCCAATCGGTGTTGGCACTTTGCAATACAATGTTTTCAGCATCGTTACTTTCGCCGGCAATACCCCCTTTGGCACTGGTAATAACCAGCGAGCCTGCTTGTTTTGTTAAGCTCAGGTTCTCTGCATTCTCGCGCACAATATTCCATTGCTTACCCAATTCTGCAGCTTTAAATTCGTCGCTTTCTGAGGCCACACCAAAATTCACGGCGTATTCATTTTTATCGAAAGTGATGTGATCGATCAGCGAAATGGATGCTGATCCAGGCACGCCATTGGCCTGTTCAATCTTTACTTCAACATTCGCGTCATTTGCCGAGGCCTCCACCACAAGTGCCTCATCAGATCTGCTTTTCATCAGGAAACTGTATTGTGCCGTTTCCGGGCTGAATCCTTTCACCGGGTTGTTATTCACCTTAATCGATGCCGCTTTCAGATCGGGCATTACTTTTACCGGAAAGCCGTCGGATTTTGTTTTTCCATCGATGGTAACATGCGCGAAGATGGTGGCAACGCCGGTTCCGGTTGCTGTTACTTTTCCGTTTTTGTCTACTTCAGCAACAAGCGGATTATTGGAGCTGTAAACCACATTCGCCTTTGCAATATCATAAAAACTGTCGTCAGTCAAAGCTGCGGTAACACTGGTTTGTGCACTCTCTCCTTTTCGGAGTACAACCGTGCCGCAATCGGCAACTACTGTTTTAATTTCAGGAGTAGCTTTTCCACTCATAGTGGCACTAACTGTTCCCATAATATTTTTGGAAGACGTTCCGATTTCGAAGACATATTTTCCCTGATCGTAGGTAATCCTATCCGCTTCCATATCCCAAAACCAAAGATCGGCGCACTTAATGTCGATGTCAACGGTTTTGGTTTGCCCCACGGGAATGGTAACACGCTGAAATCCTTTCAGGCGTTTGATCGGGCGCTCCAGTTCTGCAGAACTTTCAGGAGTTGTCATGTAAACCTGTACCACCTCGTCGCCATCGTAAATTCCGGTATTTTTCACATCAACGCTGACGGTAAATTTATCGCTCGGGGTGATTTGATTTTTGCTGATTCTGAAATTACTGTATTCAATCGTGGTATACGACAATCCGTATCCGAATTCGTAAGAAACATCTTTGTCGAAATACCACAATGTCCGGCCATTTTTATTGGCTCCGCCACGAAGGTTATAATCGGTTATCGGTGGAAGATCGTTCAGCGATTTGTACCAGGTGGCGTTAAGTTTACCTCCGGGATTGGCATCGCCAAACAAAATGCTGGCAATGGCATCGCCCTGCGCCTGCCCGTTGTAACCAACCCAAATAATTCCGGGAATGTTTTGCAGGTGCTTGAATTCCTCCACTTCCACACATCCCAGTGTTTGCATAACAACAATGGTATACGGATTTACGGCTGCCACCGCTTTAATCAGATCAACCTGGTTACCCGGCAGCAAGAGGGTCAAACGATCGGCCTCTTCAGTTGCTGTTTTTTCATCGGTACCCACAAATACAACAGCCACATCGGCATTTTTAGCCGTTTCTATGGTTTTTTCATCAATTGGTGCATCATTGGGTGCCGAGTAACAGAAATACAAAGTTTGTGCTTCGGTTACCCCCAGTTTGTTCACCTTGATTTTCATCAGGCTTCCTCCGCCATACACTCCACCGGCGCGTTTTCCTGAGGCAACGGTTGCTTCTAATGTAGCCACCAGGTTTCCATCAGGTGAGCCCACTCTTACTTCAATAATTCCACCTTCTGTTGGAATATTCACCACAATCCCCATGCTGTCGACATCTGCCAGGTCGATATTTTCGTAGGCTGTCCACGAGCCGTCGTCAATGGTTCTCACCTGTTCGGTTGAGCCCATTCCAGAACCTACGGTTATTCCTTCTGAGGCTGCCGAGTATTTTGTGGCATCATGTTTACTTACCGAACCGTTGCTTTTATACAATTCAAAATCTGCTACGTAAAGCAGGTTACTTTTACTTAAAGTATTTCCACCTGAACTGTGCACAACTTCGGTATCATATCCTTTTTCTTCCAGGTATTTTTCAATTCCCTTTAGCGGAGTGATCATATTATCGGCTTCCGGTCGTCCGGAATACGGGCCAAGTTCCACTTCATCGGCCTGGGGCCCGATCAGGGCAATTTTGCCTAACTCTTTTGGGAACAATGGAAGCGCCTGGCGTTGGGTAGCTGCCAACACATTGTTCTTCATCAACACCGGAGTTTTTGTGGCAATTTCTTTTGCCAGTTGTCTGTGTGCTTCCGAATTAACGGTTGTTGGCGGGAACAGTGCATACGGAACCTGTGCAGGCGGATCAAACTCGCCGGTTCTCATCCTTATCGCAAAAATATTTAGTAGTGCGCGGTCGATATCGGCCATCGAAATCAGTCCCTGATTATAGGCATCGATGGTACTGCGCTGGTACACATTACCACAATCGGAATCAACGCCGGCTTTTAAACCCTGTGCCGTAGCCTCTTCGCCGGTTTCAACATAGTAGTGGCCGGTATAAATGTCTTCAATGGCAGCACAGTCGCCGGTAATGTAACCTTTCATTCCGTAAGTTCTGCGGGCAATCGTATCCAGGTAATACGGGCTTGCAGAAGTTGGCACTCCGTTTACCGCGTTGTACGACGACATAATGGAAGGCAGATCGTCCTCTTCTATCAGTTTTTTATAGGGCGCCAGGTAAAATTCGCGCATATCGCGGCTGTCCATGTTCGAACTGCTAACGTGCCGGTCGAATTCGCTGTTGTTGGCCAGGTAATGTTTGGCACTTGGTACGGTTTTCAGGTAATTCGGGTCATCACCCATCAGCCCGCGAACAAAACCCGCAGATATTTGCGACACCAAAAACGGATCTTCGCCATACGATTCCCCTGTTCTTCCCCACCGCGGATCGCGGATCGGCTCAACCACCGGCGACCAATAAGTAAGGCCTTTCGTTCCGGTGGCATTAATGGCACGGGCTTCGTCGGAAATAGCTTCAGCCTCGCGCTGAATCAGTTCAGGATCCCAGGCAGAACCCAGTGCCACGCTATTTGGAAAGGATGTTGGTCCCTGAATCCCGGCGCCGGGATCGGCAAACCCCAACACTCCGTGTAGTGCTTCGCTCCAGGTATTATAGGCTTTTACGCCCAACCTTGGTACGGGTGCCATGTTGTTTCCAAGCAGGCTTTGTTTTTCTTCCAGTGTCAGCCTCGAAACCAGATCGGCGGCACGTTCTTCAAACGAATAAGCCGTATTCAGGTAAATTGGCATTTTAGAAACCGGTGTTTTATTTTCAGCAGGTTTTAAGGCCATAAATAGTCCAATGGCTAAAACTCCCGCGAAGACGAACAGGCTTCTTTTTATGAATTTGTTGTTCTTGTTCAACATTTTTATGAGTATTGAATGTTTCAATTATTTGAATAGCAACGGTGCAAATTCATTCAATGCCCTTCGCCACGTAAGCCACTCGTGAGCTGTTCCCTGAGATTCGTGAAATACGATATTATTGATTCCGTGTTCTTTGAGTTCGAGTACCTGATCTTTCGGGTTCCGTTCTTCGGTACCTGTGCTAATGAAAAGAAGGTTCATTTTTGAATTAAATGCATCGGCATCTTTAAACACACCGTTAAAAGCGTCAACTGCATCACCACGAACAAAAAATCCACTGAATGTTCCCATCCAGGCAAACATATCCATGTTGGCGAATACGGTCATTGTGGTTTGGAAACCACCGCGTGATAATCCGGCCATGGCTCGGTTTTCCCGGTCGGTCTTAGTTCGGAAAGTTTTATCGATGTAAGGCACCAAATCTTTCGCAAATATCTCCGTTACATTTCCTGAAGCTTCGCGTACATCAGAATTGGTTTTGATATCGCCACTTGGCATTACCACAATCATAGGCTCAGCTTTTCCGGCTTCAATCAATCCGTCCATAATATTGGCCATGTGACCTTGTACCGACCAGCCGTTTTCATCTTCGCCCCAACCATGAACAAGGTACAAAACCGGGTACTTTTTATTCGGATTGGCTTCATATTCTGCCGGAACATAAACATTGATGTGGCGCTCCAAACCATTAATATCCGACCAGTAATGAATGGAACGAACCTGTCCGTGCGGAATATTTTTGTTGAAACGGTAGTAATCACCTTCGGGGCCTTCAGGTATTTCGATACCCGACGATTCCCAGTTGCTTCCAAAAAATGCTTCGCTATTTCGGTCCATCACAGCTTCACCGTCAATCAGTATTGCATAGTAATGAAAACCAACCACCTGCGGATCCGACGTGCAAGTCCAAACACCGCTGGTATCTTTGGTCATGTCGTATTTTTTTCCGGCCAGATCCACCTGCACTTTTTGTGCGGTAGGTGCCACCACCTTAAAGATCGCCTCGCGTGTTTCGGCATTTACCGCCGGATAACGCGCCAAAAACGTATTTGTTGAGGAAGGTTTAAAACCTTCGGGTAGAGGCTCGGGCTTTTGCCCGCGCTGAATGCCTGCGAATTGGGCTGAAACCACGCTACAAAACAATATTGCAGCCAATGTTATATATAATTTTCTCATGATTATTTTATTGGTTTATTGATTTAAGTTACAGTTTGTATCTTTTGCCCAGAATGAGTTTATCTCCTGAGTCGTCGATTTTATAAACCTGAGGTTTTCGGGGACCATTTTCTTCGGCGTGATGAATGATAAAAAGCCCCTCTCCTTCGAAAGTGTTAAAGATCATACCATGACCAGAGTTATCGCCTTTAAAAGAATCTTCTTCCTGAACCCACAGGCCTTTTATGCTTCCCGATTCAGAGTAAGCAATACCCTGAGCATAACGAGTATCGCCCCAGCTCGACCATAACATACCCAATTTTCCGGTTTGTGTTTTAAACAACTGAGGTCCGTCGGTAACCCAGCCCGGCATTTTCATTCCAAAAGTAGCTTCGCCAATGCTGTTCATTTCTTTCGACCAGGCTGCTTCACTGGCCCTGAACATTGTGGTTGGCTCTGCAGTTCGGTGTGTCAGATCTTTTGATAGCGGCATGTAATCCATCGTACCGTCGATCAGTTGTGTCCACTCATGCACAAAAACCATGTATACGGTATCGTTCTCTTCGTAAAGCGTTCCATCAATAATATCCCAATCGCGTGGGCCAAGGCAAAAATCATATTCCTCAACCAGTGGTTTGTAAGGGCCTTCTGGTGAGTCGGCCACCAAAAGCTGCGTTTGGTTGGTAGGCACAGTATAACGGCGCGCAACATGTTCAATCGGGTTACCGTGGTCGTTCCAGGTTCCGGCCAGGTAATATTTATCGCCAAACTGGTGAATCTCGGCAGCAGCAACAAAGTTGCCATCCATCCAGGTTACTGTAAGGTCGATTATAGAATACGGGCCGGTCCACATTTTCAAGTCTTTACTTTTATAAAGACGTCCACCTGTTCCGGTTAAATAATACGTTTGTGTTGTTTTATCAGGAAAAATAAAAGGGTCGCTCATTGATATTTCATCCAGCGAAACGGTTTTTATTTCGGGTGTCGGACGAGGAGGTCTTGGTGGGCGTTGTCCCCCCGGAAGCATTGTTCCACCGAAGTTCCGTTGCCCCGCATTTGCCCGGGGAGCACCCTCGCCTCTGATAACCTTTGGTGCAGCGCTTTTATAGTCAAGCAACGAGAGCATACGTAAACCATAACGTAAGCCCAGCATGCGGTAACCTTCAGATGTAAAGTGCAGGCCGTCGCCACGTTGCGGACATCCAACCGACGGAATTACATAAGCATTGGGAATTACATCGGGCAGTGTAGCAATAATTTTATTCATACTTGCGCAACTGCCACCCTGGTCATCGCCAACCACTTCTCCGGCCAGTAAAGGCACATTGTCGGCCTGAAGGCCAAGATCGGCAACCAGGTTGTCGTATACCACTTTTACTTTCTCAGTCCATAACGAATCGCCGGTATTCGACTCGCCCTGATGCAACAAAATACCTTTTATAACGCCATCTTTTTGAGCCAGTTTAGCCATTTCAACCAAACGGCTATAAGGATCGTTATCATAAGGTTTGAGCATGCCCATCATCCAACCGGGAGCTGTTTCCACGTATGATTCACAACTATCCTTGTCGAACAATTCAATCTTACAACCGCCAACGGCAACATTAATAACACCAACCTTAATATGTTTTGGCAAATTTTCAACCAGTGTTCTGCCAAAATAATCGGCAGGCGTTAAACCTGTTTTGCAACGGCATAAAGGCGGTACAGCCGTGTACCAGTTTCCTTTTGTTCTGCCCAGTTCGGAGCAATCGATGGTTGACATTACCTGAAAACGTGAATCTACATCTTCAGTATCCTGCGCTTCGATACGCGCACTTCCTTCCATATTTGACTGCCCTAAGCAGAGATAAATATGAAAATTAGGATCCTGCGAAAATCCTTCTAACTGAACCACCAACAGGGCAGCCAGTATTAGAACATAAGTTTTAAGTTTCATCGTTTTACAATTTTGATTTAGTTTTTTAAGAATGCAGTTTATTTATTATCAGTGTCAGCTGAAATCTGATCAATGATTCTGAAATAGTCAAAATCAACGTATCCTCCGGTATTCTTTGTGGCATAGTTAAACAGCCCAAAACGATAACCCATAAAATGTTCCATTAGGGTATACTCCATTTTTAGCGGACCGCCAATTGCTGTCCATGTTTTTCCATCGAGACTGTAATAAAAGCGGGCAATATCTTTGCGGTCACGGAAATCGCAGTCGATTTTAAAATACACTTCGTTTTGTGTTAGCGGAAGACTTTCCATTTCAACCGGGGTATCGGTTTCGTTGCTGATCATGTAAATGAATTTCTCGCCATCAATCATTTTTACGCCTACTTGTCCATACTTTCTTTGTAAGGCACAAAATCCGGCAAAATCGCCATCTTTCATGTTCGAAGCATCCATTAATGTATTGGCCGAACTTACAGGGCCAAAAGTTCGCTGAGTAAGGGTGTTTCGTGCATACACAAAACTATCGTCAACACGGCCGGTGGTTAACCGGAGGTAACCTTTGCGGTCGCGAACCGACCAAAGTTCATTCACCGGATTGTGGTTCCACTGCCAAACCAGTGGCAGATCAGGATCGTTCTTTTTGCGGGTAAATTCATCGGAGTTCACAATTCCGGGAATCAAACCTTTGCTAGCCGGTAAATCCAGTTCATCGGGAACTTTTCCATCAACACCCAAAACAGGCCATCCATCTTCCCATTTTACAGGCACCCAATACGGAATGCGGCCTACCGAACCATAATCGCGGAAAAGAAACGAAAACCATTTTCCATCGGGTGTGTCAATTAGTCCGCCCTGCGCAACACCTTTATCCTGCAAGGCCAGGCAGCCTTCCCACGGGCCATTTATATTATCGGCCCGGTGAATTACAACCGAACGCATGATACCGCGTGGCCAGGTAATGTTAAACAGGTAATATTTTCCATTTGCTTTAAAAAGTTGCGAGCCTTCTGCTGGCAGCATAATATTGTCGCCTGCCGGTGCACTTGCATTTTCAATCAATACTTTTTCTGTTCCTTCCTTAACACCCGAAAAATCAGGTTCCAGTTCGGCAATCATTAATCTTCCGGCTCCCCAAATCATATAAATTTTGCCATCGTCGTCGAAAAACAAGGTATTGTCGTGCAAACTCGGAGAAAATTCGTGTCTCTTCCATTCGCCTTTTTCAATGTCGTTTGTTGAGAAAACATATGTTTTACCGGTTGTACTCGAAAAGGTTGACACATAATACCTATTGTTGTGGTAACGAATACAGCTCGCCCACGATCCTTTTCCATAGGCGCGTTTTTCGTTATCAAGATTCATGGCATCATTGTCTGCCAGCGTATCGTAAGCATAACTCACCATCTCCCAGTTTACCAGATCCTTTGATTTCATAATCGGTACTCCCGGTGCCATGTGCATTGTGGTGCTACTCATGTAATAATTATCGCCAACGCGAATCATCGAAACATCGGGTACATCGGCATGAATGATTGGATTTTTAGCTTTTAAAGCTTGTGCACGGCTGTTCGAAATGATAAACAGCATCAGGATTATTAGTAAAAAAGAACGTGTTTTCATGTATTAAAGTTGTTTATTATTAAAGACTTACGATGGAACTCATCCCGATATTATTCAAGACCTGTTTTATTTAATATAGTTTTATTTGTTCTTCAGATTAGTTCAAGCTATTTTTCGGCACGCAACACCTTTTTTCACAACACTTTGTAAACGCCAATTATTACATAAGGCTCTTCGTTAGGTTTTAACTGAGGCATTTCGAGTGTTCCTAAAAATAAAGCGTGGTTTAAATAATCGTATGAACTTTCTATTGGCGCTTCAATGTCGATTACCGATTTCACATAAAAGCCACCTTCCTCACCTTCTGCAGGGGCATGCATTAACGCTTTGTTTAAAATTTGTAGTACTGTGCCGTCATCTGTTTTCATCAAATAACGGGCATACAGTTCGGTATCGCCATCGGGACGAACCAATTGCCAGTCTTCCCCGCCGGGCAAAACTTCGCCCTTTATTTTTGGTCCGCTAAATGTGCCACCGGTGATAGGAATCACCCGACGTGTTCCGCGTTTACTTTCGCCAACATTTATCATCGTGCCAATTTTAACATTGGCTTTCCACATCAGTTCGGTTTTAAAATCACGGTAAATGCTTTCACTGTTTTCAGAATTACTATTCTGAGCAAAACCATGTACTGAGCAGATAAGCAGCAACACAAGGGCTACCGTTCCTATTCTGTTTTTAAAAAAGTTAAAGCTCATTTTTGATGCTGTTTTAATTGTTTCCAACCACAACAACTTTTTTTCTACCAACTATGTAAATCCCATCTTTTAGCCCCTTTGTTGCCTCAGATCTTTTTACTTGTGAGCGTATTCTTGCACCGGTAATGGTATAAACATCTACAAATTCGGGTTCTGAATCGATAGGAAAAAGATCATATATTCCGGTAGGCTTTGCGTAATTTTCGTCGTTAGTGAGGTATATATCATTGATGATTAGCGGACAACCACCGGTTGACCAGAAACCAACATAATAAATATGTGAGGGATCCATTTTTGTTGTTGTCCCGTCTTTGTACATATTATCGAGCGAAACCACCACCTGGTCTTCGTTGCCAACATCATAAATTCCTGGTGTTGTCCAGTAACTGTTTTCGTCGTATAAACGGAATGAAAACCCACAGGCATTTGAATTTCCCAGTTTCACTACCAGGTATTTATAGTTTGAAAGATCGACTCCATTACTGTAATACCAGCCACCAAAACCATATTGGCCGGTAATGAGTGTACCGCTTGTTTCATCAAAGGATCCGTCTTCCCAAATATCAGGATTAAACACTTCATTGGTTAACGGGAATGTGCTGGCATTAACCTGTATAGTTGCCTGCATTTTGTTTCCGCCCGGTCCGGTGTAAGAAATTACAATACTGGCTTCACCGTCTTTAAGCGCATGAATCCGGCCCCTTAACACCTGTATAATTTCGGGTTTGTCAATTGTGTATTCTGCCAGAGAGCTGATATTCTCCGTGTGTCCGTCGGCAAAAACTGCATTGACCGTTAAACTTGTTGAACTGCTTGTCATCACCGATAAGGTCTCACCATTTTCAACAATCAGATCAGTAAGCGTTAAATAGTCAGCTGATGCCCCTTCAAAATCATACTCCTGTGCATAATCCTGGTACCAGTGGAATATCGGCCATGGACAAGCTTCAGGATCGTTTAAAAAAGTATATTCTTCGCCAGCTGCCGGAGCAATGCCAGTAAAATCGGCCAGTAAATTGGGGTCTGTAAAAAGCAACCAGCTTACATTGCCACATTCATCGGTAATTTTTTTAAAGTTGGCACCAAAACCTTCGCCGCCCGCAGTACCGGTAATATCTTTACCCCACGAGGATTCGTATTTCTCCGGTGCCCAGTCCATTTCGGTTACCATAACCGGGGCAAAATCGGCCACCGGCTGAACCTGTTCGTCCCAGCCTCTTTGGAAAGGCTCGTATCCGTTTCCGCTGTTAAACCAGCCCGGATAAACATGAACGGCATAACCAATATTTTCTCCTTCGATGGGGTTAATAGCATAACCCGAATATTGCGACTGATAACCCAGACCCGGTATCCAGAGAATATTATCGGCACTGGCCCTAATCGTATCAACAATGGCCTGAAAATAGGTTTTCTGATTATCAAAATGCCCCTGCGTTCCTGATCCGTATGTCCCGTCGGGGCCAAGTATATGAATTGGCTCGTTGCCCAACTCGAACATGATGTTCGGATTATTTTTCAGTTTAGGATGTTGCGCTACAATATCCCACACTTTAAGCAGGTATTCCTGGTAAACACCACCAATTTTAATATCTTCGGGGCATACTCCCGGAGGACGCATAACCACATACAAACCCTTGGTAACTGCATACTCGGCCATAGGTACAAAAACCTCATCAAGGTATTTTACAAAACGGGTTTCGCTAAAACATTCTTCACCTTCGTAACGCCCCTCGCAACCGGGCGTATTGCTCCAGTACGGATCCATGTGCAAACGCACAAAGTTCATTTCCCAACCGGCTGTTAAAATATCATCGATAATCTGCTGATTGTAATTCAAACACGCTTGAACATCGTAGTTATTCCATTGGGTATTTTGCTCGTTAAACCAGGGCGAATAGGTTTGTGCAAATCCATGCAGATTTACAACGTGCCCGGTAGAATCTTTTAAATAACGTCCTTCTACATGAAGTTTTGGCATAGGCATTCCCTCCCATGCCAACAAATGAGTAATTGGCATAAAAATCATCAACACCACGCACCACACTAAAATCTTCTTCATCTATATCTCCTCTGTCTGTTTTTACTTCGTTTTATATTTGCCAGGTCTCTTATTTAAATTGCCACCAGTCGAAATTGAATAAGTCCTTGTCTTCTCCTTTAAAAACCAGGTAAACATCGTGAACACCTTTGGCCTCCTTAATTTTGGTTGAAAGTGTTTTCCAGTTTTGTGCTCCTCCGGTGCCTGTAACAGAAAGAACTCCTAATAACTCGCCGTCTTTTTCATCGATGCGGATTTCAATACTTCCTGATTTAGCAGCAGCAACACTGGCTTCAAACTTTTTAGCTCCTTTGCCCAAATCAACACTTCGTATTTTTATAAAATCGTTGCTATCGATACTGCTTACATAAACCCCAACCGTTTCATCCGATTTTGTTTTCAGTCCTTCCGACCAGGCAATGGTTTCGGCTTCAACACGTTTAAACGGATTCAGATTTTCAACACTTGCGGTAACGCCTTCCTTTGTAGGTTCAATTACAGGAATGGTTCCATCGGCATTGTATTCGAACTGTTCCACACTTGTTGATCGTTTAAAGCCTTCGCCCCCCGATAATTCCTGACTATGATAGAAAAAGTAGGAGTTTCCTTTAAAATCGATAATCCCTGAATGGTTTGTAAAAGCCAGGTGTGGCGCTCTTTCCATAACAAATCCTTTGTAGGTCCATGGTCCTTCAGGCGATGTTGAAGTTGAATAAGCGATGTACTCAGGAATACCGGCAGCGGCATAAACCATGTAGTATAAATTGTTGCGTTTGTAAAACCAGGGGCCTTCGGTATAAAAGGGACCGGGTTTACCATCGCGGCCTTTGTGCGAGCCAAAGGCTTCTGTAGTCATTTCGGTTGAAATAACTCCGTTTTGCCCGATACTCTGGTCGTATGAAATCATATCTTCGTTTAACTTCACGTACCACAACTTTGGGTTTCCCCAGTACAAATACGCCTGACCATCATCGTCGACATACACGGTAGGATCAATGTCCTGCCAAATGTGATCAGTTTCGATCAAACGTTTTCCGAGCGGGTCGGTAAACGGACCGGTTGGTGAATCGGCAACCAATACCGAAACGCCTTCTCCGTGTATGGGCACATAGAGGTAAAACTTTCCGTTTCGCTCGATGCACTGTGGTGCCCATGCGCCATTTGTTTTATCGAGCCAAGCAAAACTTTTCAGCGAAGCCACCGCACCATGATCGGTCCAGTTCACCATATCGGTTGACGAGTAACAACGCCAATCGTACATGGTAAAAAAGTTATTTACTGTTGAATCCTCATCGTGACTCGTATAAAGATATACCGTACCATCGTACACCATTGGCGCCGGGTCGGCAGTGTAATAAGTTTGAATTATAGGGTTTTGTGCGTAGCCCACCGTTGCAAGAAACAATGCGATTAATAAAACCAGGCTAAATTTTGTTTTCATTTTAATTGAATTATAAAACTGTTAAAAAACTTAATTAACTATTACTTTGCGGGTTATAACATTATTCCCGGTATCGGTAATCCGAACCAGGTATAATCCTTTTGTAAAGCTGTTTACATCAATATTTACCAAGGTCTCAGAGCATACCTGCGAATGTACAAGTACACCAATACTGTTGTAAACCGATACTTTATAAGGAGCTTCAGAATATTCAACATTTAACACTGTTGTTGCCGGGTTCGGGAATACTCTGAGTTCGTTATCAAAGTCTTTTTCAAGCTCGATTCCAACCTGGGTATCCGGGGTACCAATTTTCTCAGGCCCAAATGCTTCGGCAGAACTTCCATCGGTGGCTTTCAGGCTTCCCGGAAAGTAAGCAACTGTTTTATAGTCATCTACATTAACATTCCTATCGAGCTGCAGAAGAATAACCTTATCGTTATACGGGTCAGCCTCAACAGCATCGAGCCCGATTCCATCAGTTGAAAAGAATTTAAACTGGCTTCGAACCAGGGAGCTGTTATCGATGGGTTTATCAAATTCGAGTTTTACCAAATTATCAGCTTCCAATGTGGCGTTTAAAAGCTGAGGCCCTTTTAGTTTCGCATTGGTTTCATACAAAGTGAATACTGAATCTTCATTCTCCTTGAGGCACGGTACTGTAAAAACTTTCACGCTATCGCCAAAAGCCACTTCAATTTCGTAATCGCCATAGTAGGCTTTAAAATCCAGGGGACTGGTGCTACTAATTTGCGAATCGAAATTGGTAGCCCACAACTTTTTGGTGTAATACAACAAGGTGTCGGCAGCTAATTTTGGCGTGTAATCCCAATTAAAATAGCCTGAACTCGGACGCCAGCCACTTTCGTCATTCGAGTCTCTCAAAACCCAGCTTATCATTCCGTTAACCGATGGGTGCGAAAAAGCGATTGTCAATACTTTAATAAGATCTTCAGCCTGTTCTTCTTCGGTGAGATTACCTCCAAAGTCGTACTCTGTTAGCCTGATTGGCAAACCGGCCTCGTCAATAATATTGATATTTTTAACCAGTTCATCAACGTTTGGCCGGCAACAGTCCCAAAAGTGCGCCTGCATACCTACTCCGGTAATTGGTCCTCCGTTTTCAATAATTTCCAGAATTAAATCGCGGTATTCTGCGGCTTGTCCCCAATTGTATTCTACATTGTAATCGTTTACATACAGGTCAGCATCAGGATCGGCAGAACGGGCCCATTTAAAACTGTTCCAGATAATGGAATCGCCATGTGTATTGCGCATCCAGTCGGCATGACCGGATAAAGGTTCATTCACTACATCGTATTCTGATATCAGTCCCTTATAACGCGAAACATCGCGAATAATTCTCATTTTACAGGTATCAACAAAGGCCTCTGTCGTTGGCAGGTTCCGAACCCAGTCTGGAGTTGAATGGCCATCATCGCCTCCCCAAAGTAAATTGTGGCCCCTAAGCTTCCATCCTACTTTTTGGGTCCAGCGGAGAGCATTCTCGAAATTGGAATAATTCGGGGTGGAATGATTGGGCTGAACACCACTCCATTTGAACGAATTACCCGTAACTCCGTAATTAAAATACTTGTACATGGTTGCCTTCATCCACTGTTCACCTGAGGCAACTGTATTTACATCAGGATCGAAAAATCCCTGCTCGCTGTGATAGGAATTCCCATCGCTGGTGGTTAATTCCGGGCCCCCGCAATTGATTCGTGTTACCTGTGTCCCTCCAATTTCCTCCAGTTGAATTCCTTTAATTGCAACATTATCGGTAACGGATGTTAATTCAATATTTATTTGGTTATCGGTGGCCAAAATGGTGAGAGCCGTATCAACAGCTATATTTTTTCCTCCGGCCTCGGTGTAGACATCGTAATTCTGGAGAAATAACTGATTTTCAACCTTTACATTAAATACCCGCGAATTGCCTGAACCAAAATAAATTTCAGCAAATTTTAAGATCAGCTTATAGTTTTTACCGCTTTCTGCCGGAATGGCGTAAGCCAGGTAATCACTCCACCGTTCGGATTGGTATATTTTAGCATCGGTAACGGCCTGAACAGCAGCTGTGGTGCTGTATGAATTTCCCATGCTTGCTTCTCCTTCATAAAAATCGAAAGCCATCCCAAAGGGAAATTCGTGTTTTTTCATGCGCACCGAAACGTCACCTGTAAACGGGTTGCCGTCTTTATCAATTATTTTAATACCAAAATCGCCTTTCCGAAGTGTATCAATTCTTTCTTGCGCATCCCGATACCAGGCTGCATACGACTGAGCCTTAGTTTCTTTCCCTAAAATAAGCATTGCAGCGAACAGGAAAACAAGGTATATAATTCGTCGCTGAATGTTCTTTGTATAATTTCTATTGTATTTCATCTAATTCGATCGTCTTTTGTTAATGGAAATCCCCAACTTCGGGTATACTCCACCTCTATCCACTGCCACATCATTTTTGATGAAGCAAAATGCGTAAACAGGATTACTGAATAGTGACTGTCTGTTTCTTTAAATCGTTTGCATCTGAACTGTTTCCGTACAGTACTTCATACTGCCCCGGAGTCACAGTCATTTTGCGTTGCGCCCAATCGTAAAATTCGAAAGACGACGGTGGTAAATCAATCACTGCATCCTTCGATTTTCCTTTTGCCACTTCAAGGCGTTTAAAGCCTTTCAAGGTTTTCAGAGGTCCTTCAATATCATCGACTTTACGCACATACACCTGAACGATTTCGGTTCCGTCGTACGAACCTGTATTTGCAACCGGGACAGTTAGTTGTATCACTTCATTTTTATTAAAAGTTGATTTGCTAAGTGTGGCTTCTCCAATTTCGAAATCGGTATAACTCAGGCCATGTCCAAAAGGAAACAAGGCATCTTCCATGTAACGATAAGTGCGCCCTTTCATCGAGTAGTCCTCAAAATCATTCAGCTGATCGGAACTTTTGTAGAAAGTAACAGGTAGTTTTCCTGAAGGATTGTAGTCGCCAAAAAGCACATCGGCGATGGCCTGCCCACCCGATTCGCCGGCATACCAGGCCTGCAAAATGGCATCGCAGGTTTCAGTTTCGGGCGTTAAAGCTATGGCTGAGCCCGAACAGTTTACAAAAACGACTTTTTTGCCTGCGTCTTTTAAAGCTTTCAAACAGTTTCGCTGAACTGCGGGTAAATCGATATTGGTACGGTCGCCTCCTTTAAAACCGGGGTACGAAACCGGCATTTCCTCCCCTTCCAGGTTTCCGGAAAGACCACCAACAAATACCACCGTTTCAACATCGTTTAGTTTTTTTATGAGTTCGGTATAATCCACATCCACTTCTTTTCCGAAGTTAAATTCAATATTTGCCTGCCAGTTATTCAACTGGGCATAGCGAATTTCGATTTTGTATTTTTTACCGGCCTCCACCTTATAAGGTATTCGCGAAGGAAGTGTTCTCCAGTTGTCGTATTGGGAAATTGTTTCGCCGTTAACCAACAATTCGTAATGTCCGGTAGCACCGCCTTTAAACACAATTTCCTCG
Organism: Draconibacterium mangrovi; assembly: GCF_010586825.1. GTDB lineage: Bacteria > Bacteroidota > Bacteroidia > Bacteroidales > Prolixibacteraceae > Draconibacterium > Draconibacterium mangrovi. The sequence continues at coordinate 199,130 of NZ_JAAAGB010000001.1, forward strand.
GTTGATTTGGCGGTAAATTCTGTTTCGTAGATGGCCGAAAAACCTTCAAGCTTAACACCCGAAGCAAATTCGTGCTGTCCGGCTGTAGTCTTTTTAATCGGGTTAACAATTTGGTCAGTTGTTACCAACTCTCCTTCACGGTTGGGATTGTTCCAATACCTTGCTTTAATTCCCGGTAAGCCTTCAAAACTGCATTGGTTAAAATAACTTTCGGTTACTTTATCTTCTACCAAATCACAAGCTTTATCGTATAGTATTTTTTGCTCCGGAAGTTTGGTTTTTATTCCTTCCAAAATTGAAATAGTGCGAACCGGAGTTCCGTTGTAGTTTCCCCACAACATAGGTTCGTCGTTGGCATTGGGGCCAATCACGGCAATTTTCTTTGTCTTCTTTGATAAAGGCAGCACCTGATTTTTATTCTGAAGAAGTGTCAGGGTTTGCCGGGCCATGTCGAGTGCCAGTTGGCGGTATTTTTCGTTATTTAAAACCGATGGAGGAATTTGAGCATACGGGACAATGGCATCGTCGTCGAAATCGCCCAAATCGAAACGCCCGGTTAGCAAACGCACCACGCTTTTATCAATAACTTCTTCTTTTATCAGGTCGCGTTCAACAGCTTCGGGAAGATTCATATATGGATAATTTTCCCAAACACATTCTACATCGGTACCGGCTAAAACCGCTTTGGAGGCTGCATGAACCGCGTCGGATGAAACATTGTGGGTTGTAAAAAAATCGGTAACAGCACCACAATCTGAAACTACCATGTACTGATAGCCCCACTCGTCGCGCAATATGCGCTGCAAAAGGCGTGTGTTTCCGCAACAAGGTTCATCGTCGAGGCGCTGATAAGCACACATAACCTGGCGCACATCGGCATCCTGCACCAAAGCTTTAAAAGCAGGTAAATATGTTTCGTACAATTCGCGCGGGCTAATGTCGTTGAGGTTGAGCTCGTGACGGCTCCATTCCGGCCCCGAGTGCACGGCAAAGTGTTTTGCACAAGCCAGCAATTTGCGGTATTTGGCATCGGCCGGTCCCTGCAAACCTTTCACTACTGAAACACCCATGCGCGAAGTAAGGTATGGGTCTTCGCCATAGGTTTCCTGTCCACGTCCCCAACGAGGATCGCGAAAAATGTTTACATTTGGTGTCCACACCGAAAGGCTCAAAAAGCGTTTATTTTCGTTTCCGGCGTTGATCCATTCGTTGTATTTGGCCCGTCCTTCATCAGAAACCGCATCATAAATTTCAAGCAGCAATTCGTCGTTAAACGAAGCCGCCATTCCAATGGGTTCCGGGAAAACACTTACATTATCGTTGTTGGCATAGCCGTGCAATGCTTCGCTCCACCAGTTGAATTTTTTGATTCCGAGTCTCGGAATGGCATCCGACTGGTCGCACATGAGTATGGCTTTTTCTTCAAGCGTTAATCGCGAAACCAAATCTTTTGCACGTTCTTCCGAACTTAATTCGGGATTTTGATACGGGTATTGTTGTGCCCATGCCGAGAAGGCTCCCAACAAAATGGCAGCAACCACGATCGTTCTATTTAGGAAATGTCTTATCATCTTCTTTCGTTTGTTATTCAAGCGGTTTAAGTACAGCAGCAAATCCACCTCTGCGAAGCATTTTCACATTTATCGAACTGCTGTTATCAACCACCATGTATTGCGTAGAAAAAACCGTATCATGTTCTCCGTCCGCAATTAATGTTAATCGGTATTTTTTTCCGTCGGGCAGAAAACCAAAGTCAAGCGTTTGTTGTCGATCTCTTCTTCCATCTGAATTAATGCCGCCAACATACCAGTTACCGGCTTTTTTGCGTGCGATTACGGTAAACCTGCCGGGATAGCCATCCAATAGTTTAGTTTCGTCCCAAACCACCGGAACTTCTTTTAAAAATGTACGCGCAGCATCGGGCAAATTCCGAAATCCTTCGGGACGATCGGCAAAATGCTGGATGCCCGATTCAAACACAACACTTAGTGCCAGCTCGTGTGCATAAGATGTGATATGCGGATATTGCGAATTGGTAAATGTTACCGGAGTATAATCCATCGACCCTACTACATTTCGGGTGTACGGCAATACGTTATTGTGTTCGGGAGCAGCAGCGGTCAATTCAGGGCCGTTGTTGTACCATTCGGCTCCTCGAACTGCCTCGTAGGTCATCAGATGCGGGTAAGTACGCTGCCAGCCCCGCGGCACCAAACAACCGTGAAAATAAACCATAATATTAAACTGAGCAGCATCCTCCAAAATATCGAGGTAGTAATCGATCATGTATTGTTTCTCGCTTAAAAAGAAATCAATTTTTACCCCGTAAACGCCCAGGTTATTCAGTTTGGTAAATTCTTCCACGCGGTTTTCATGCGTTTTCATCCGGTCAACCGGGGTTGAAGTAATCCATTTAAACATGCTCGAGTTATACCACATAAGTGGCTTAAGGCCCAGTGAATGAATATAATCGATTGCATCTTCCAGGTTACCACCGTTTTCCATTTGGTCCCATTCCCAATCGAGTAAGGTGTACGGCCAGTTCATTTCGGCAGCCAAATCAGCAAATTCGTAAACGATTTTAAAATCTTTTGTTCCGTGGTTGTGCGACCAGTAATTCCACGATGCCACACCGGGTACTACCCATTCGGCATTTTCAAGAACTGATGGCGTTGAAGCATCATCGACCAAAGTTGATTCCACAACATCGGCCAAACTGCCCACCACAATAACGCGCCAGGGCGATTTCCAGGGCAGTGTAATCTGCGGCAAAGCTTCACCCTCGCCTTCTCCGGGATGCGGAAGCGTAACTTTATATTGATCGGCAACACTGTAGTTGCTCAGTTTTGTTGCACAGTAGTTTCTATCTAAATCTGCTTCATGAATCAGGTACCAGCAATCTGTTGCCGGCGTTTCGAATAGTGCAGGATACGACCAGTTTTTCTGAACGGAAGCACTGTCGCTGTTGGCGTAAAGCCGTTCGTTTGAAAGATCGAATTCTTCCAGCCAGCGGTTTGTTTTATTGGGAATGGTATAGGCGGAGAACTCGTCCTGAATCACAAAATCACCTTCTTTTTCAGGAAATTCGTAGCGAAAAGTAACTCCATCGTTCCAGGCCCGAACAACTACATTCAGTTTCGATTTGTTTTCATTTTCAAAACAGAAGGTAATTTCGTTGGCGGTATTATTTCGCTGCAAACGTTTCCCGTGTAAGGCGGTATATTCTTCTTTGATCAATTGGATTGGTTCAACCTTAGTGAGGCTTAATGCCTTTGAAAAATCCTGATCGTCGCGTAGTAATCCCAAATCGATTTTTGGGATTACAGGGATAAAATCTTCATCAGCCCGGTAATCTACTTTTAAAAACCATGCTGCTAACGTACTGTTTTCCGACTGTGAAAGCTCTACTTTTAGTTTCTGATTAGGAGATACTACACTCATTTGTTGTGCAAAAGCCACAACAGAAAACAGCAGTAAAAGTCCGGTTGATATAATTTTATTGGTCTGCATCATTGGTTAGTTACGTATTAAACTGTCATTCTAAAAACTTATTCCGGCGATGAGCCAAACAGCAACGTTGGCCCAACACCGGAACTATTTAGTAATCCAAATCTATGGTCCTATTCAGGAATTGCATCGTTGGCTGAAGTTGCATACAACCCCAGCAAACAACCGGTAAAACCACCGGCTACATCCGTAGAAAGAATATCGCCTGAAACAGTTTCTCCCAGGCGCACTAAATCGGCACCCTCAACAGCATACGAAAACTCATACTTATCACCTTTTGCCGAAACCTGTAAACGTATCGGCTTGCTATGGTCGATTTTTGTGCTGGCAATTACTTTTGAGTCCATTTCACCGCGGAAACGTCGTTTAAAATTGCGTTGTAAAACCAACACATCATCATCGCCTTTTTTGGTAACACCAAACACATAGTTTGCATTTTCGCTTTGTAAGGCCACAATTCCTGCCAGATCTTTCTCTGATTCAGGCTTGTAATCCACAGTAGCAGCATACGAAAAGCTGTTGTGCATTTGTCGATAGAATAAAGTTGAAGTTGGTTTTACTTCTTTTACATTCGTTTCAAATGGATTTATCTGAACGCCACCCTTTGCTTTTTCGATGAAAGCTTCACGTGGTCCGCGCAAACCAATCCAGCGTTTATCCAAATCATCCGACGAAAAATCTTCTTCATAAGTAAAGTTACCGTTCGGGAAAAATCCATCCTTACCAGTTTTGTTCTCTACACCTTTAGGCATATCAATTTTTGGTTCCATTGGAACAAGTCCGTTAACAAAAACAGGGAATTCTCCCGACCAGTCAACCGGTAAGATAAAGGTTTCACGGCCAGTATTTACGCGTTGCTCTTCATTCGGGCGAACTGCCAGAAAAACACCGTACCATTGGCCATTAGGTCCTTCAACAATATCGGCATGCCCTGCCCAATCCACTTTATTTTCTCTTTCTCTCGGAAAGTGTCGCTGCGTTAAAATCGGGTTGCTTGGTGCCGGAATAAAAGGTCCGGTTGGGCTGTCGCTTTTAAAGATAACTTCGCTGTGCCAGCCGCCAGTTCCACCTTCGGCGCACATCAGGTAGTATTTACCATCTTTTTTGTACAGGTGCGGTGCTTCAATCCAGATTGGTTTTTTGGCCAGATCAACACCACCGTCAACAATAATTTTGTCGGTTCCTTCAATTACCTGATCTTTTTCTACATCGTATTCCCAAACCTTGATTACACGGTGACCGTTGTACAATTCCTTTCCACGATCGGGAGCATCGTTATGCACGATATATGCTTTACCATCGTCATCAAAGAAAATAGATGGATCGATACCTCCGAAAGCCAGCTTAATCGGATCACCCCACCCTTTTTTAGGGTCTTTTGTTTTTACGATAATGTTATTCAAACCACCGGTAAAAGCCGTGGTAATCATATAAAACGTATCGCGGTATGGATTGTAAGTAATTCCCGGAGCATAAACACCTGCACTAATTCCACAGTCGTGTGTATCGAATGTTTCAGGGTTATCGAGTACTCCTCCCAAATCGGTCCAGTTTACCAGGTCTTTTGAGTGGAAAATGGGAACGCCCGGAAACATGGCAAACGAAGAACAAACCAGGTAATAATCATCGCCTTTGCGGGTAATAGCCGGATCGGGGTAACAGCCTTGTAAAATGGGGCTGTAAAATTCGCCGTCTTCAAGCGGATATTTTTTATACACATCATCATCTCCCTGATATACAAAATTGGAGAATACAGGGGTATTTGTGCTTGTAACTTTCTTTTCGGGCTGAACACCATTTGCAACAAAAGTAAACAACATGGCCAAAGCGGTTAGTTGAGAAGTTAAACTCGTTCTAAAAATTCTTTTCTTCATTTTAATCGATAGATTTATTCTACTTTTTTCGGTTAATTTTTGTGCTGCACACTGATTTTGCTACTTAAATAGTAACTGGGCAAAATTGTATAAGCTGTCTTTCCAAACTGCAAAATCGTGTTGTCCTTCAGGAATCACATAGTAATAATTGGCAATATTGTTTTCGGTCAGGTAATCGTGTGTTCGCTTGCTAAAACTGAACAATCCGTCTTTATCGCCACACGAAATAAACAGGAGATTCAGTTGCTCTTTGGTTTTTTCCGGATTGGGAACCAGCTCTGCAGGCTGTTTCGTATTAGGTGCCGATGAAAATCCGCCTACCGAGGCAAACACATCCAGGTTTCCTAATCCAAAATTCAGCGATTGTCCACCTCCCATTGATAAACCGCCAATGGCGCGGTGTTCGCGATCGGCAATAACAGGGTATTTATTTTCAATGAATGGAATCAGATCTTTCAAAAGATCATTTTCAAAGGTGGCAAATGCTTCAACTTTGTCGGCACCGTATATATTACCTGTGGCACGGTCATCTTTCATTGCGCGACCGTTAGGCAGAACCACAATCATTGGCTCCACTTTTCCGTCGGCATACAGATTATCCAAAATAACCTCAGGATGGCCGTTGTTCAGCCATTCAAACTCGTCGCCACCAATTCCGTGCAAAAGATAAAGAACCGGGTAGCTGTTTTCAGCAGAATAGTCGGGAGGTGTATAAACAAGTGTGGTTCGTTCAGCACCTACTGTACTAGAGGTGTACACTACTGTATCTATTTTTCCATGCGGAATGGAATTACGTAATACGTCAAATCCGGCCGGAGCCTGGCCAACCTGCGCATTTACTCCTAAACTGAGAATAATTATAAGGATAGGAAGCAATAAGGATGTAAGTTTTTTCATACTATTTATAAGTTCTATTAATTTCGGTTTATAATCTTGCTTGCTTTGCACAACCGCCACGTCTCATCTTTTTCAAGATCCCGGACTGCTACGTATATTTTTTATGTGTATACTTTATCGGAAATCATATTATCTGTAAATCTTTATAATATCACACGACACGTTGGTCTCTTGGTTTTGGTATAGGTAAAATTATGCATAGGGGGTTAGATGAATCTCTGATTATGGATATTCTATTTCTAATTTTAGACATATTGAAGAAATTTGACAGGTTGATCGCAAATGAATGCAAAATTGGTTAGGATATTTTGGCTAATTTCTTTTAAGTTTACAGCATATCAGGTAATCGACAAATAATGAAAAACAGATTCGAAAAAGTCAGGTATATATATATTGTTGGCTGGATTGTGGTTTTTATTGCCCTGTTTCTTTACATGCAAATAAAGGAACGCTACAGCTTTTATTTTACAGAGCAATGGAATATATTTTTATACGACTGGCCGTTTGTAAAATCAGTGCTGTGGCAACCGGGAGGATTGGCCCGGCTCATTGCCGACTTTCTAATACAGTTCTTTATAATCCCGTATTTAGGAGCTCTTATTTCAGCTTTTCTGTTAACCTCAACAGGAATACTAACAAGCATAATTTTAAAACGCCTGGCACCCGCTTTACACCTCTCAGTTCTTTCATTATTGCCCGTTATTTCGTTACTGTTTTTACAGTTTAACATCAACTACCAGCTCAGCGGCACGATTGCATTTTTGATGTTTTTATGCGCCTTTGTTTTTTATTTAAAAATACAGTCGCTCGTGCCACGAATCATTTATACTGCGTGTTTTTCGCTACTACTTTACTGGCTGGCCGGGCCGGTGGCTTCCTTGTTTGTTGCAGCAATATTGCTTACCGAACTATTCGTCAATTTCCGAAGCTTCTATTTTTTCCTGCTTCCTGTTGCTTTGGTTTATTTGTTGGCAATAGTAAGCTTACGTTTAGGTGTTGCAGGCGAACTGAAATACCTGTTATTACCTGATGGCTATTTTACCTGGAAACTTCAGGCCGGGAATGTGATTTACCAGCCCTGGCTGCTTATGCTTGCTGTTTTGTTGTTGGCTTTGCTGTTCGGGCAGGTTAAACTGGTGAAAAAAAATATTCAGGTTGTTGGACTGGTAATACAATTTGTTGTTTTTGGCTGGCTTGCCGTTTTCAATTCGTCGTTTATGATCGACTCGCGGCATGAAATTTTTAAAGAGCTGGATTATTATATGCGCCAGGAAAATTGGGATAAACTACTTGAACGGTGCAGGGAAATTGACATGAACAATTATCTGTATCAAAATTGCCGGAATGTGGCGCTTGCCGAAAAAGGACTGTTAGCAGAGAACCTGTTTGATTATAAACAGGGAGACCTTCGTAGTATCTATCTGAGCTGGGACAAAACACCATACGTTTCGGTTTTATTAAGCGATGTGTATTTTTCGATGGGCCACATTGCACTGTCTCAGCGTATGGCATTCGAATCGAACGAGAGCGTAAATAACTACAATCCACGCATGTTAAAACGTTTGGTTCAGACAAACCTGATTTACGGTGCCTATCCGGTAGCTAAAAAATATATTGCGATTCTTGAAAAAACAAAATACTATGCCGACTGGGCGCAAGCTCAAAAGCAATTTCTTGAAAAGGACGAGGCAGTGGAAAGCGATCCGTTTTTAGGCTCCAAACGGAAGTGTATATTCCCCGAAAATGTTTTATCGGGGAAAAATGGATTCGATTCGGATTTAAAACATATTATTGACCACAATCCAACACATCGGGCCTCCATTCAGTATTTGGGCGCCATTTATCTGTTACTACGCGATACAGAGGGTTTTAAAACGATGGTCGAGAAGTATTACAACACTCCGGCACTACCCGCGTTACCCAAAGGATTTCAGCAAGGAGTTATGCTTTTTGCCGCCAACGACACAACAGCGTTAAAATATTATGCGATCTCGGATCAGGTTATTCAGAGTTTTGAAGCCTATAAAAACAAAAGAAATAGCCAGAATATGTATTTGAACTTTTTATTGAAGTAAAAGGAAAATTAAAATGATAGTGAAAATGCAGAAAAGTCGTTTAACCCATTTACTGTATTGTATTGGCCTTTGTTTTTTCTGGACTTGTACCGGAAATATCAACATCGATAAAAACCTCAACGAAATACCTCATATTTTTCCCGATTATATCGGTGTTACTGTTCCGGTCAACATCGCTCCATTGCACTTTAAATTAGCTGACTCGTGCGACTATACCGATGCTTATGCCCTTTTCAGAACCGGCACAGAGCAGGTAAAAGTTAAAGCCAGTGGCAAACAGTTTGCAATTGGCGAATCGGCATGGAAAAAACTTATTAAAAGCGCACAGGAAGGCGCTATTGATGTGAAGATAGTGACAAAAACAGACAAGAAATGGTTGGCATATAAACCTTTTCAATTCTTTGTTTCGGCCGATCCTGTTGACCCGTATATTGCTTACCGTCTGATAGAGCCGGGTTATGAAACATGGAACGATATGGGAATTTACCAGCGTTGTGTTGAAACGTTTAAACAAACGGAAATTGCAACCAATAAAACCATGGATTACAATTGTGTTAATTGCCACTCTTTTTGTATGCAGTCGCCCGACACCATGTTATTACACATACGAAAGGATTTTGGCGGAACTTTAGTTATGCGTGGCAACAAAATTGAGAAACTAAATACAAAAACACCCGAAACCATGTCTCCGCTTGTATATCCATCGTGGCATCCATCGGGCAACTTTGTAGCCTTTTCGGTAAACAGTACCAAACAGATGTTTCATACCTCCGACCCTAACCGTATTGAAGTATTCGATTACAAATCGGATGTGGTGATTTACGACGTAGAAAAACACGAGATATTTAGCACTCCTGAATTGTTTTCCAAATCGGCATTTGAAACCTTTCCCACTTTCTCTCCGGATGGGAAAACGCTGTATTTTTGTTCGGCCGATAGCGTAACCATTCCCAATGATTACGAGAAAGTCAGATACAACCTTTGCAGTATAACATTTGATCCTGCGTCCCGCCGGTTTGGCGAAGAAGTTGATACACTTTTTAATGCCAGCGCGATTGGTAAAAGTATTTCCTTTCCACGTGTTTCGCCCGATGGTAATTTCCTGATGTTTACACTGTTTAACTACGGCAATTTCTCCATTTGGCACCGCGAAGCTGATTTGTATCTGCTAAGTTTGGCTGATAAAAAGGTAGCTGCCCTGAATATTTTGAACAGTAACGAAACTGAAAGTTACCATTCGTGGAGCAGCAACAGCCGCTGGGTAGTGTTCAGTAGCCGCCGTATAGATGGGCTTTACACCCGCCCGTTTATTGCCCACATCGATAAAAACGGAGTGGCTTCGAAACCTTTTGTTTTGCCACAAGACGATGTGGATTATTATACTAAACTCCTGAAATCGTATAATATCCCGGAGTTTGTAAAAGGAAAAATAAAAGTTACTCCTTACCAGGTTTCAGAAACAGCCCGAAATGAAAAAGGAATTGATGTGCAATTTAAAAATTAACCAGTTCTTTCAGGGCTTTCATCTTTGAACAAGTCGCAATGACCATTTTCCAATAAAAACTTTGCTTTTCGTATGCGATAGGTACCACTTTCACTAAAATACATTGCCTTTCGCATGCGATAGGTAGCACTTTCGATAAAAACCATTGCCTTTCGCGTGCGATAGGTGCCACTTTTGGGCTAAAATACTGGTTGTAGGATGCGATAGCACACCTTTCTGCAAATAATTCAGGCAATTTTTAATTCCTACAAGCCATAGTAAACAAACGGAATGGGCATATAAACACTGCTAAAACAATTGTATTGTTTTGGGCTCATAATATATAATGGCGGGCAAAACAGATGATAATAAAGAATGAAAAGGCGTACTAACCTAAAAAAGGATTTACCTTTCGATAAATCCCTTTAAATAATAATTATCTATGAAATAGGTCTTCTAATAACCGTCGTTTTGGGTTATCAGTTTGTTTCTAAGCAATTCATTTGTCGGAATAGGCATAACGAGTTTCTTTTCGTTGAAATCCCATTCGCGATAAGTATGCCAGTTAGTCAATGCATTTAAATCGGTATTAGGAACACCTACACCTTTTGGATAATTGGCATTAATATGAGGGATCAGGAAGTCGGACCGTTGCAGGTCGTACTTCAGGTTCCATTCTGAGTTAAACTCTTTACGGCGCTCCTGTCCAAGAGCAACTTCCCAAACTGTTAAACCAGAGAAGGCCTGGTGGTATTCGTTACCAGCTGCATCTGCTGTGTAATAAGTTTTGGCATCAGGCACCACTACAGCTTCAGTATTGAATGGAATAGGATATTCTGTTGGAGCAACAAAGTCAGAATAAGAACCATTGATATTCTCCAATGATTGGAAATAAGGCAGGAATGTGCTGGTTAAAGCCTCGGCTTTTCCTACTTCCTGGTTTCCAAACGCACGATCACGAACTTGATTAACAAGATCCCATGCAGTTGCATCATCTCCACCATTTAAGCGGAACAAACATTCAGCATAGTCGAGCATTACGCCTGAATAACGTTTGTAATAGAAATGAACCGGTGAGTGAGGCGATGACCATTGACAACGTTGGTTTCTCCAAAGTTTTAATGTCCAAATGCCTGGTGCATAGTCGCCACCGTTATTCATTTTAAAACTGTTTACATCTGGTGTACTTGGACTTCCAATTGTTTGCTGTAAAAACGGGTTGTAACCATAGCAATATTCTGAACGCTGATCTTCATGAAGTTCAGGAACAGGGTTAGTACACAGTGACGCATCGCGACGTTTGTCTCCATTTTCAAAAGAGAAATACAATTCCCACGAAAGGTACTGTGAGCCCCAGCCACCACCACCATTGGTAGAACCGGCAAAAAAGTTCACAAAGTTGTGCGCGTCAGAGTCCCAATTCGAATAGTTTCCTGCGCCCATATCCATAACAACCTGCCAAACAGCTTCTTTAGGCCATGCAAGACCTACGTCCCATAAAGTAGAGTAAGATGGTGCCAATTCGTAAGGTCCGTCATCAATAACTTCTTTTAACGCAGTAGCAGCCAGTTGAATATTTTCATTACTCTTGGCATCGCCATCACCATTGATACGCGCTTTGTATGCTTTCCACAAGTACGCTTCGCCCAAGTATGAAAGTGCCATACCTTTTGTACAACGACCGTACTCGTTATTTTGTGGTGCCCACTCAAGTGCTAAAGAAGCATCCTTCAAATCCTGGATAATAAAATCCCACATTTCGTCATCAGTTTCGGCAGCAGCCTTGTCAGGCGTATTCGAGAAAGTTTCGCCGGCAGCCAGCATTGGTACTTTTCCCCAGGTTTGTGCCAGCCACATGTAAAAGTATGCACGGATTGCCTTAGCCTGACCAGCCATAGAAGCAGCTGTTGACCAGTTTGCAGCCTCTTCTGATGCTTCCAAACCTGCTAAAAATACGTTACAACGACCAATAGCACGGTAAGCATACATCCAACCTGCATTCAAACTTTCGTCATCAGCAGTCCACTGTTGGTTACCATATTGTTTATCCCATCCGGTAGCTTGTGTTTCCAGTGTAGGGTGGCAACCTACAAATAACTGAGGTTTATAGTTCCAGTCGCCGGCATTGTTTCCAGGGAAGAACATGTCGTAACATCCCACCAAACCTTTTGCCGCGTCATCTTCGCTCTTAAACATTTGATCAGACGCAAGAATCGTATAGTGATCTACTGTCAAAAACTCTTCATTGTCGCAAGAAGTTGTTCCGAATAAAACAGATCCAACAAAAGCGGCTATAAATAAAATTCTTAATATGTTTTTCATAATGTTAATCTTTTGTTTATTATGGAACAATTAAAATTTAATGTTCACACCAAATGTATATGTACGTGGTGTTGGATATCGGCCGGTATCAAGACCTGTATAGAGCACACTTCCTTGTCCCACTTCAGGATCGCCATATTTGTTGTACGATGAAAAAGTAGCCAGGTTTTGTACTGAAGCATAAACGCGGGCACCAGACATTTTTAACGTTTTGGCGATATTGTTTGGTAAAGTATAACCAATCTGGATGTTACTTATCTTCAGGAAGTCACCTTTCTTAATCCATGCATCAGAAGTACGGGTATTGGCATTAAGGTCGGTAATTGATAAACGTGGATATGCTCCGTCGGTATTGGTTGGCGACCATGCATCAGCAACAACATCAGCTAAAATGTTTGAAACACAATCGTCAGACGGTGTCATAGTAGTCAGTTTCATTGCCGAGTAAGAAAGAATATCCTGACCTAAAACTCCATACATATATACTGAGAAGTCCCAGTTTTTATAAGTCGCATCAAGCATTAAACCGTAGTTCAGTTTTGGGAAACCGTTACCCAGAACGTCCATATCCTCTTCACTGATCTGACCATCATTGTTAATATCTACATATTTGAAATCGCCAGGCTGAGTTTGAGCTTCCTGGTAGTAATCGTAGCCATTAGCAACAGCAGCAGCATTTAACTGGTCAATTTCTGATTGATCAGAGAAAATACCGGCAACTCTGTATCCGTAGAAAGAACCTACAGCATAACCTTCGCGGCAAATTGAGTGGTTATCCCAGCTAAGACCGCCACCAACAGCACCGACGTTACTACCATCGTAGGTAGTACCTGAATTGGTATTGAATATATCTGAACCAGATTCAATAACTTTGTTTTTCAGCGATGAACCTGTCAAAGTTGCTCCAACATGCCAGTCTCTTCCGATGTTTGTATTATAATTAACACTGAATTCGAAACCCTTATTCTGAATTTCACCAAAGTTAGTGTACACAGTTGTAAAACCTGTAGAAGGACGCATTGTTTGGTAAATCAGCAAATCTTTTGCGGTACGTTCGAAATAGTCAGCTGTAATATTCAACTTGTTATCGTATAAGCCTAAATCAAGACCAACGTTTACCTGTTCGTTGGTTTCCCACTTCAGGTTGGTATCGATTACACTTTGCTGAGCAAAACCATTTGCAGCAGAGCTACCCTGACTGCTCGATGAAATGCCATAGAAGTGATACAAATTACTTGCAGAACTTAGTTGTTCAACTGATAAATCGGTTGCACCACCTGCATTACCTGTACGTCCCCATCCTAAACGCAACTTAAGGTTGCTAACTACCGGCATGCTATCCATAAAGCTTTCTTCAGAAATACGCCATGCTAAAGCTGCTGATGGGAAAGATCCCCAACGATTACCTGCACCAAAGTTTGAAGAACCGTCGCGACGCATAGTTGCCGTTAAGATATAACGATCCTTAAGACTGTACATTGCCCTTCCATAATAAGATATGTAACGGGTTTGCAGGTTAAAAGCACCACCTGCAGTTTTCGAATCCAAGTCATTGGTTAAACCAATATCGCGGATATTAGATGCAGGGAAATCTTTTGCAGAAACATTTAGCCACTGGCCATAACTCTTACTAACTGAATTACCAGCCATCAATGTAAGGTTATGAATATCGGTTTTATAATTGTATGTAAAGTAACTTTCAAGAGCCAAATCATTGCCTTGAGAAGCATTCATTGAGAACTGTTCAGTCATATCCACACCGTACAGCTCAATTGATTCTCCATTGTTGTAACGGTACCTTAACGGAGTCCAGCTGTATCCATCGTTAGAAGTGAAGTTATACGAAGCAATTGATCTAAAAGACAAACCTTTGTAAAGATCAAGATTTATATAAGCACTTGCAAATACGCGGTTTGATTTTGATGGGTTGTCCAATTCCATTTGGCGGGCATATGGATTATCATAACCTTTACCAATTTCGTTAGCCACAGATGTTTGATAAAAAACACCATACGTTCCATCCGGGTTGACTACGTTAGGACTGATGTATTCACCACCGTCACTAATATAGTCCATGGTAGGTGTAATAAATGCCATATCGCGTAAACTTGAAAGGTTGGTATTGTTTCCAAGAGCAGAGTTGCTACCCATCGATTCGGAGTGAACAAAGTTAACATCACCACCCACTTCAATAAAATCAGCTACATTTACTTTTACATTAGCACGCGAAGTTATACGCTCGTAGTAACTGTTTACAACAAGGCCTTCATTATCAAGGTAACCTAAAGAAAAATTGGCCTGTATTTTGTCTGTACCACCCGATGCAGAAAGATTGTATTGCTGCTTAAGGGCCATCTGTGTCATTTCGTCCTGCCAGTTAATGGTTTTTCTTTTACCATCATATTGCGTATCCCAAATAGATAATACCGGAACACCTCCATCAGAGGCACGGGCACTACGAATCGATTCCGCATAGGTATCGGCATCTTGCACATCAAGAGTATATGGCAAGGTTTGTGCACCAAAGTTTGCTGAGAACTCAATTCGTGCCACACCTTTAGTACCATGTTTGGTGGTTACCATAATTACCCCATTCGCGCCACGTGCACCATAAATAGCAGTAGCCGAAGCATCTTTTAATACTTCAATACTTTCAATGTCGGCCGGGTTAAGGAAATTGGCGTTGGTACCAACCTGCACACCATCAACCACATACAAAGGAGAAGCAGAACCATTAATGGTTGCAACCCCACGAATACGTATTGCAGCATTTGCATCAGGGGCACCATCTTGTGAGGTGACCATTACCCCAGCGGCAGCTCCCTTCAGACCTTGTGCGATGTTGGTTGGTGCTTTTCTCATCATTTCCTCGGTACTTACAGAAGCTACGGAACCTGAGATGTCACTCTTTTTAATTGTACCGTAACCAACTACTACAACCTCATCGATCCCAACCACATCGGGTTTCAATTCAATGTTAAAAGTGGTTTGCGTACCAATTTCAACTTTCTGAGGTTGCATACCTACAAAGCTAAATACAAGAACTTTTGATCCCTGAGGAACCTCCAGATCAAACTTACCATCAAAGTCGGTTACCGTACCAATAGTAGTCTCTTGTACAGTAACAGAAACACCCGGAATCGGACTTCCAGAATCATCAACTACAGTACCCTGCAAATTGATGTTTTGTCCAAAACCCCAGAGTGTTAAGAGCATCATAGGTAGCATTATAAGTGCAACCTGTAATAATTTGCCTTTTTTCATAAATAAATAGTTTTGATTAATAAATTGGAATTAAGTCTAAGACGAAAGTGGTTATTTATACAGGCGAAATACACCCTTAAAATAGTCCTCCAACCTCTTAGTTATATTTTCGTTCATTCTGAGTTTTATCTGATGACAGGATTTTATGCATCACCAACTTCACACCGTGCGTTCAACTAAATCTTTTTAAACTTTGGTGCTTATTGAAATTTTCAGAAAAACAGTAGTGATAAATTCGATGCGAAAAGTTGAAACCACAGTCTTTCGTTCTACTTCATTAAACACACATAATTTGCACAATGGTTAAATGGTGTTAAGCATAACCCCCAATCAGTACAAATCAGGTGAACGACAATATGCACGAATTAAACCTAGGTATATGTATCACTTTTCCAACAATTTTGGATAATCGCAAATCACAAGCGAAATTTGTATTCGGAAAGAATACGGCTAAGGATAATAGTTTTTTACAGTCCATTATTTCAAGTTTGAATATCGTTTGTTAGTAATTGTCAAAACTACATTATCAGTATAAAAATGACTTATAATTTTAGATAAATTAGTTTTAAGTTTAGATAAATATCTTACTTCCAAAAGAATAAAAACAGCATTCGTACATAGCATTTAAACAATGTATTTAGCGCTTGCGATTAGGCAAATACATCAACCAAATACCTAATACAAACAAATCTCAAACTACTGTATTAGTGCTTCTTAAGACCATTTCAAATAATTACAAATTGTAACTAGCTGTAGTAATACAATATGTATTATTTGTTCAAAACATATGATCTGTTTATTTTTAATCCAATATTCCTTTCCTCTATTCATTTTTAGCTCCAGAGGTACTTATTGTAATAATTACAATTTTTTATAAATTTGTTAAGTAGAAGAAATTAATGAATCTGATTACAATAATAAACCAACAACCTAAAAGCTGAATTATGAAGAAATTTTCTTTCCTTTTCTATTTTCTGGTAGTACTTTTTACCACGAACCTCAAAGCCCAGGAATTTAAACTTATATCATCCGGATATTTCCAAAACCATGGCGTGGATGTAATGGCCTTCGACGATATTTATCCTGAAGGACACCAGGGCGGTGTATCATTGATTATGCATGGAAACCGCGTTGCCACCAACGGCGATATCAGGCTGGAACCCACTCCCGGACAATGGCAACCCGTACCGAAACAACACGACCGTGTTACGAACCAGGATAAAAATACGATTACCGCATATTTGAGTTTTCCCGACTCATCGCGCCACATTACCGGCTTTAACCCTATGGTTTACCCCGATCTGCAGTTAAATTACACCGTAAATGTTGAAGGCAAAGGCAGCTCAGTTATCGTTACCATTGACCTGGAGCAACCCGTTCCGCAAAATTACCTGGGGAAAGTGGGTTTTAATATGGAACTGTTTCCGGGAGCATTATTCGGTAAACCCTGGATTATGGACGATGAAACGGGAATTTTTCCGCAACAACCCAATGGGCCAACCCGTTACGAACCTTCGCATTACAACAATCCGGGGAATTTTAATCCGGAAGGAAAAGCCTCAGCCGAACACCTTGCCGGAGAAGGATATAGCCCGATAATTGCCGACGATATTGTTGCCGAGCCTTATGCTCAGGGGCACCACTTTGTGGTACGCCCCGACGATCCTTACGGAAAATTCAGCATTGAAAGTGAGGGAGCTGCCTTAAAGTTATACGACGGCCGTATGAATCACAACAATGGCTGGTTTGTTGTACGAAGCGAAATTCCCGCAGGAAAAACAAAAGAGGCAATAAAATGGATCATTACACCTAATGTGGTAGCAGACTGGCAGTATATGCCGGTTGTTCAAACTTCGCAAATTGGCTATCACAGCAATCAACAAAAAACAGCTATTATTGAACTCGATAAACGCACCGAAAAAACAGAGACTCCGGCGCTGTTCAAAATTACCGCTTCGGGAGAAGAAGAAGTACTCAATAAATCAGGTGAAGAATGGGGACAATTTTTGCGCTACAACTACCTGAAGTTCGATTTCTCGGAAATAAATGACCCCGGTCTTTACCAGGTGCGATACGGTAATTCTGCTTCTCCGGTTTTTCGGATTGATGATGCGGTTTACGATCGCGGAGTCTGGCAACCGGTATTGGAATATTTCTTACCCGTACAGATGTGTCACATGCGAGTAAACGAGAAATACCGTGTTTGGCACGACGACTGCCATATGGATGATGCGCAAATGGCTCCGGTTAATTTTAACCACATTGATGGCTATGTACAAGGAGAATCCACTTTAACTGATTATTCGCCCGGCGATATGGTGCCCGGATTAAATATTGGTGGCTGGCACGATGCCGGCGACTTCGACCTGCGGGTTGAATCACAGGCTGGCGAAACGTACATTCTGGCACTGGCCTACGAAGCATTTAGGGTGGATTATGATGTAACTTCCATCGATCAGCAAAAACGAATTACAGAAATTCATCAGCCCGATGGGAAAGCCGACATCCTTCAACAAATTGAAAACGGTGCTCTTACTGTTATTGGCGGATACCGCGCCCTTGGCCGTCTTTACCGCGGAATAATTTGTAATAACCTAAGACAATATGTAATGCTGAGCGACGCAGCGGCAATGACTGACAACGAAGCGGGCAACGACGACGACCGCTGGGTATTTACCGAAGATAATCCATACCGCGAATTAACCACTGCTGCACAGATGGCAGCCACAGCAAGGGTGCTTAAAGACTTTAACGATACGCTCAGCGCGCAGGCTCTTGATTGTGCCAAAACCTTATTTGAGATTACAGATGCAAGCGGACGTTCGAAATCGGCAAAAATACACGCAGCAACCGAACTATTCATTACTACCGGCGATGACGTTTATAAGGATTACCTGCTTTCCGAAACCGAATTAATTACAAAAGCTATTGGATTTGTTGGATGGTACATTGGCCGCGCCGAAAAAAAGATCAATGACCCTGCTTTTACCCAAGCGATCAGAGAAGCCATGAACGGGCTAAACGATCAAATAAAAAAACAAGGTGCCGAAACTCCATACGGAATTCCTTATCGTCCGCGTGTCTGGGGTGCCGGTTGGGATATTCAGTCATTCGGTTTCAGGCAATACTTTTTGCATACCGCCTACCCCGATATTTTTAGCTCAGAATACATTTACAATGCACTCAATTTTATTTTGGGTTGTCATCCGGGCTCCAATACTTCTTCGTTTGCTTCGGGAATTGGTGCGCGCTCGGCAACTGTTGGTTATGGTTTAAATCGCGCCGACTGGTCGTACATTCCGGGTGGCGTTGTGTCGGGCACGGCACTTATTCGCCCCGATTTCCCGGAACTGCTTGAATTTCCGTACCTGTGGCAACAGGTTGAATACGTGCTTGGTGGCGGCTCGTCGCATTATATGTTTTTGGCTTTGGCGGCTCAACAGCTACTGGCCGAAGAATAAGCGGAATATTAGCTGAGATATAAAATTCAACGACAAAACTTTGAGAGCGAAGTTTTAATCATTATACGAAAAACGGACCGATGTAAAATTTTTGAAACCAATAAAAACCTACTATGAAACGAATTATTATTTTACTTGTACTGGCTGGTATGACTCTACTTTCGCAGGCCGGAAATTACAAAAATTATAAAGTGTCGGTGTATGTCCGGGCTTATGAAGTGGAAAAGATGAAAGACCTGAATTGGCTCGACTCTACCTGGACCATCATTTCGAACCAGATAAAAATCGACAAAATTTACCTGGAAACCCATCGCGATTTGCTGATTGTTCCTGATGAAACACTGGAGCAGGCAAAACAATATTTTTTGGACAAAGGACTGGAAGTTGGAGGAGGAATTACATACACCATTGATGAATCGAACAATTTTGAAACCTTTTGCTATTCCAATCCTGAACACCGGGAAATAGTGCAGCAGATTGCCGAACACACCGCCCGTTATTTTGATGATTTTATTCTCGACGATTTCTTTTTCACCAGCTGTAAATCCGATATCGAAATTGAGGCAAAAGGCGACATGAGCTGGACGGAGTACCGAACAAAGCTAATGACCAAAGCGGGAAAAGAACTGGTTCTGGATCCGGCGAAAAAAGTTAATCCCAATGTTAAAGTGATTATTAAATACCCCAACTGGTACGATCATTTTCAGGGATTGGGATTCGATCTGCAAAACGGGCCACACCTGTTTGATGGCGTGTGGACAGGCACAGAAACCCGCGACCCTTCATCTGCTCAGCATCTGCAAAACTACCTCAGTTACAATATTATTCGCTATTTCGACAACTTACGTCCGGGCTACAACTTTGGCGGTTGGGTTGATGCCGGCGGATCGAACATGGGAATGGACCGCTACGCTGAACAACTTTGGTTAACCATGTTTGCCAAAGCGCCCGAGATTATGTTATTTGCCTATAACCAACTAACCGGCGTGCAACTGCGCCCCGAAATTCACCGGAAACAATGGCAAGGCACGGGAACCAGTTTTGATTACGACGAGATGATGAAACCCGTTCAATTGCCCGATTGTACAACTGTAACACCGTCGACCTTAGCACGTGTGGCCGGTGTAGCTTTGGAACAAGCTGATGAAGTTGTTGGCCAACTGGGCAAACCAATCGGAATTAAATCATATAAACCTTATCATTCGCTGGGCGACGATTTCCTGCAGAATTACCTCGGAATGATTGGTCTGCCCATGGACATGTATTCCGAATTTTCTGAAGACCAGAAAGTAATACTGCTAACCGAGCAAGCCAAGTACGATAGCGATATTGTAAACAAAATGAAAAAGCAGTTACAGAAAGGCGGCGATATCGTAATTACCAGCGGCTTACTTAAAGCCATACAAAACGACATTGCCGATATTGTAGAATTACGTGCAGGAGACAAAGACGCACTGGTTAACGATTTTGGCTTCTTCGGAAAAGCCGAAAAAGACATCCTTATTACACAGGTGCAGTATCAAACCAACGATGCCTGGGAAATTGTTAGCGCTGGACGTCCGCTGACAAATGGCGTTAGCGGTTATCCAATGCTGCTTAGGGGCCAGTATTCAAAGGGAAACCTGTATGTTATAACAATCCCCAACGATTTTGGTAACCTTTACGATTTGCCCGACGGAGTTTTGAATGTATTTCGCCAGGTATTGAGCAAAGATTTGGGAATGTACATCGAGGGACCGGCCAAAGTAAGCTTGTTTGTTTACGACAATAATACATTTATAATTGAATCGTTTTTGGATGAACCGGTAACCATTCAACTGGTTAGCGCCGAAGATATTTTCGCCATCTCCGATATTTCCGAAGGAGTTACTATTGAAAAACTGCCCGAAGAAACACCAAGCTTCTTTAGCCGCAGAATGAGAGGGCCTGAAAAGACCAGTAAATTCAGGGTTACTTTAATGCCACATTCATACCGTATTTTTAAGAAAAATTGAGGTACAGCGTTTTAGAAAAGCTGATTTTTAGAAAAAAAGACCAGAACACCAGTGTTATCGATGCTTTCAACAAGTGCGGAGAAGGCCGTTTTTGTGTAAAAATGCTACTCTCCGCACTTAAAGGGGGCCATTCTATTGAAAAAGTATTGCCCTTTGCATGTAAAGAAGGCTATTCTGTTGAAAAAGTACTGCCCTTTGCATGCAAAGAGGACCATTTTATTGAGAAAGTACTACCCTTTGCACAACTATTCAGGAGTTTGCACTTTCAGGCGTTCAAAAACTTCCCCGGCTGTCAACTATTGTGTAGAATGCAGGAACAGCCTGCAAAGCCAACAGCCAAAAACAAAGAAGATTGGTTACAACTTTGGCTTCACCAAAAAAAAATCAGTATTGACAATAATGATTGTTAATCAAATGTCAATACTGATGTAGAACTAACTAAACTAATCAAACTATTTAAGTCAAGTATTTTTTCTAAGCTTTTACGACTTTCTTCTTTCTATGTTTTAAAAACAAGTACAAAAAAGCCAGTGAAAGAAATGCCGTAAGAATAATTACATACCGAAGCGTAGCTGCGCCGGCAAGTAAATCATCACCAAATTTGGTAGTTTGTACATCATAGATTTTACCCAATACGGGTTGGGCAATAGCTCCTCCAAGGAATCCGATTCCTCCCATAATGGCTAATCCCAAAGCTCCGCTTGTTGGTACTTTTTCGGCAACTACCCCCAACATATTTGGCCAAAAGAATCCAATGCCCAATGCAAAAACCGTTGCTGAGGCAAATAATACAGCACCGGATGAGATGCTCATTAAATAAAGACCGATTCCGGAAAAAACAGCGGAGAACAATAATACTCCGATACCCGATAAACGGTGAACAACCGGACCAGCAACCAATCTGGCCAAAGCCATAATTGCTGAGATCCAAACCAGGATCAAAATTGCTCCAATCCCTTCACCAAATAAATTACTTACCGAGTTATTAAATAATGCGGCAATCCACTGGTTGGTTCCTAATTCGGTGGCAGCTGTAAACAGCATGCAAAAGGCCATAAATAGAAATAATGGAGACACACATGCTTTAAGCATATCTTTGTACGATGCACCAGCTGTAACCCTTTCTGTTTCGGGAAATTTTTGACGGAAGAATAAGAAACCGTAAACCAAAGTGGGTAATAACATTACTGCTGTTTGAATACGCCATCCGATACCTAATTCATTTAAAAAGAAAACGATGAGTCCTCCGATCACAATACCGGTCGGGAACCACATGTGAAACCGATTTAGCTTTGCCGTTTTATTGTTCGGATACAGGGCCGTGACTAATGGATTTGCTGCGGCTTCAACACTTCCGTTTGCAATACCAATAAACATGGTTGAAAAGAAAAGCGACCAAAAACCTTGTGCAAATATGGTCCAGGTGAGGCCAATAATGTGGCAGGCGAACGCAATTGCCATAACTTTTCCGATGCCTAAAATATCAACCAGGGGACCAAAAATTACCATGGCAAGTGTAAATCCCCAGAAGGCAGTTCCCACTATCCATCCAACCTCTGCCCCTGCAAGGTTAAATTCTTCCATCCACGGAGTTATAAATCCACCGCGCGTTCCAAAAGAGAGGGCTGTAACTACCAGAGCCAGGCAGCTGGTGTTAAATAACAAAGACGTTCTGATTTTATTCATATGCTTAGATTTAATTAGATTTTACCAAAGTTCTTTTCCATATTCCCATCCTTTACGAACAGCTTCTTTAATGTATTGATCCAACTCCGGGTGGTTAGTTACCTTCATGTTTGTTGCATCGTATTCAATTCGTGTATTAAAACGCTGTGCAAGAACACCTATTAAAGCCATTTCTGTCAGACCGGTTGCATAGTTAAAGTTCGAACCGGGCATTGGGCCATCACCTTTTATGGCATCCAGAAATTCTTTAACAGGTCCACCCTCAATACGAGGAATCGAAGGTTCGGGCATTTTGTTGTCAACCCAGTCTTCCCACTCTTCATCCGACATGATCAGCATTGCGTTATTTGGCCGGCCACCGGTAATTATACTTTGCTTTTCGCCAACCATAATCATTCCCGAAGGCGGCAATTCATCAATTCCCCATTCAGGTCTGTTTTCGGGTTTCAATCCTCCTTCGTACCATTTCAGAACTGCCGGTGGTTTATTTCCTCTTTCCGGAAATTCAAAACGGATTACTGATTTATCGGGTACAAAACCATCAGGAGAACCCGAATGAAATTCAGATTCAACAACATTGGGCATTCCCAACTCTAATGACCAGAACGGAGCATCGAGTGTATGACAGGCCCAGTCGCCTAATTCGCCATTTCCGAAATCATAAAAACCCCGCCACGAGCGGGGAACATAAACCTTGTTGTAAGGCCGAACAGCAGCAGGCCCCAGCCACAAATCCCAATCGAGACTTTCGGGAATAGTTTGCTCTGCAGGTGGGTACTGCCCTGGTTTGGTGAAGTATTTTCCTTCCCCAAATTCGGGTCCGTCAAACCAGGCAAATATTTCTTTTACCTCACCTGTTACACCTGCATCGTACCATTCTTTTACTTTTCTGATACCATCAGTTGTATGCCCCTGATTACCCATCTGCGTGATTACATTGTAATATTCAGCTGCTTTTTTTAGTGTTCTTAGTTGCCAGACATTATGAGCCAGTGGTTTTTCAACAAAAACATGTTTTCCCAATTGCATGGCCGCCATTGCTGCCGGGAAATGACTATGATCGGGTGTTGATACCATAACCGCATCAATCTCATCAGCCATTTCGTCAAACATTTTCCGGTAATCTTTATACCGTTTGGCTTTTGGGAAAGTATTATAACCTTCAGCAGCGCTTTCGTCGTTTACATCGCACAGAGCAACAATATTTTCATTCTTGCTTTTACTCCAGTTTTCACGACCTCGCCCACCAACTCCAATTATGGCTACATTAACTTTCTGCGAAGGCGAACAGCTCAATAAGTTTGGAATTAATGCGGTACCAACACTTATAGCAGAGGCAGACCGAAGAAACCTTCTTCTATCAATATTTCTCATTACTCACGTTTTAAAAGTTTATACTCAACTACTAATAGACAGGATTCACCCAACTTTCTTTGGGCTGGTATTTGCTTTCGCTAGCCCACCGTATTCCTCGTTTCATGATTTCCATGGCTTCCGGAACTTCGAAATCAGCCATCACATGGCCCGAAGAGGAGAAAAAGATCCTTCCGTCGCCATAATATTTTTTATAAGCTACCGGCATAACACAGCCGTCGGCCCATGGCGCATGACCTGCAATAAATTTTGTTGTTGAAAGCACTTTAACGTTCGGATCAACATGCATATAATATTGTTCCGAGTGTAAATCGAAATCATCAAGGCCTGCGGTTATTGGATCATCATGATCGACAATATTAACCCTGAAATCGATAACGTTCCCGGAATGTGCTACCCATTGCGAGCCAATCATAAACTGGTACTCGGTATTGTTTCTGAACGAATCATTAAGGCCACCATGCCATCCGGCAATTCCGGTTCCGTTTTCTTTAACGGCGGCTAAAAGGCCACTCTCCTGTTCCCGGGTGATTTGAGACATAGTAACGATTTGAATGATAAGATCTCTGGAGTCCATAAGATCTTTATCGAGGTATGAATCGAGCGAATTAGAAACTTCCACTTCAGCTCCTTCGGAACGCAACCATGGAACAAATACGTCAACAGACTGTTCCGGTTCGTGCCCCGGCCAGCCACCCCAAACATAAAGTACTTTTTTACCTTTTAGCGAATCTGTAGTTTGCGCCTCCGCTGCCTTTGCCATTTTTTTAGGCAGCAGGATCCCTCCGGCTCCTGCTGCTATTGTCGTTTGTACAAATTTTCTTCTGGATAAAGAATTCATCTCGAATAATTTAATGGTTATAATTTATATCCGTTGTGATATTCCCTGTGATAATGCTTTTCTGCCTCAGGATCGTTGATAAAATACTGAGCTTCAGGAGACCATCGTACCGGACGATTTAATTCGTAGGCGATGTTTCCTAATATGCAGCATGCAACTGTTCGTTGTCCAACTTCTACCGGTGCAATAGGATCTCGGCGTGCCCGTACTGAATTAATAAAATCTTCAACATGTCCGGCACTTCTTTCGTAAAGTCCTGCATCTTTTTCTCCCTGGTCAGGAGGCAATAACGACTTGTCGGAAGCTGCAATTTGTCCTCTTGAAACTTCAATCCAGCCGTCTTCTCCCCAGAATTTAAGTCCTAATGTTTTCCTATCATCATACGGCTCATTTACCATTTCTAGCCCATTATCGTATACATAAGTCAGGTAATTGGCTCCCTGGTAACCCGGAGGTATAACTTCAACCGGCCCGCTGTGATCTTTTTTCAGCGCCCACTGTCCGATATCAAAATTATGTGCACCCCAGTCGCAGGTAAAACCGCCACCTGTTTCTTTGTAATATCTCCAGCGGCCCCAACCTCTTTCTTTTACCGGAGGGTCGATTGAAATTGGCAAAGCCAGTGCTGAATTAAAATGAATACTATGTGGCAGAGGCCCTAACCAACGGTTCCAGTCCAAATCTTCCGGAATTGGCTCTGCTGGCAAGTCATACGGATCGGGGCCCGGACCTACATAGGCCTGTACTTTTGTGAGTTTTCCGAAGGCTTCACGATGAACCATACCAACGGCATGTTGATAATTACTGTCGGAACGTTGCTGACTTCCTGTGGCAAAAATTACATTATTACGACGCACAGCCTCGGCAACTTTTATACTTTCTTTTATTGTAAAAGTTATTGGCTTTTCCTGATAGATGTCTTTACCGGCGTTGCATGCATCAATCGCAATCATTGCATGCCAATGATCGGGTGTTGCAATTACCACTGCATCAATATCGTTGCGATCAATAATAGGGCGGTAATCCAAAAAGGTGGTCACTTCTCCATCAGGATAATATTCCTTAACCTGTTTTTCGAACCGTTTTCTTTTAATTCCATACACATCTGCTCCGGCTACTACCTCAACTCCTTTTATTTGTCGGAATCCGTTTAATAAGTTCATCGCTTGCTGACCAAGGCCAATAAATCCAACACGAATTGTGTCGTTGGCACCAGCCTTAAAACTTTGCAATAATGGCAACGCAGTTATGCCTGCGGCACCAATTGAACTGGTTTGAATAAACCTTCTTCTGGAAAAATTTGTCATAATTCAATTTTATTGTTTAGTTGTATAGATTAAATTTGCTCGAGCTGAAAAGACAGCTGGAGTAAATAATTTTAATATCGGTTTTTTGTTTAATATTAGAATTCAGGTAATGTTTCACTGGTTTTGTAACACTCATTTTTACTTGAATAAAATGGTTCATATTAGCTTTTTATCACAATGCCTTCTGAATCGATCCGATGTAAAAAGGTCACTCTATATAAGAACTAATATTAAATAGGACTGCCGCAATCATTGAACATTTGAATAACTAGAATCCACTAAGGTTGGAATCTCTTTCATATTCTCCTTATCTCCTGCAGTAAATCGCTCCAATGGGATAAATTTGCGCGAGTGGGAACTGCGAATGTTTTAAATTCCCAAGAAATAAAAATCAACCTTTCCTAATTAAATCGATTACAAATTCCTTACTCAAAATATTACATTGCTATTTGGAACTATTTGCTTAAAATCTGAACAAAAATGGGATCAATCCTTTTTGTGGTTTGAAAATTTCTTTCAGACTTTTATTATGCAAGATTTTGTCGTCAATAATATGACTTAGACACACAGATTTTTTTCATAAAGTAGTTTAAGTTAGGTACGTTATATAATATATTTTCTTGATTATCGATACTGTTCTGTTCTGTTCGATAATTAACAAAGGTACTACATTCTAAAATAAGTGAATAAATAAAGAACAATGCTTTACAGCATGAAGATGATCAGTTTTAAGTAAGCGTTCATCCTTAAAATCGCCGTGGAAAATTTACCAGACTTTAACTCAAAAGCCGCATAAACCGCGTTGTGAAGTGGTATGTAAATTACCGGGAAGCAAGATTACTTTTAAGCCATTAAAACACATCAGATTGTTCTTATACGAAGTAATTCCAACTCCCTGCAATACTTTGTGGTAAAAATTTCAGAATGGCTTACAGCATGAACTACTGATAGTTATAAAAGCCACCTCTAACCAGAAAAATTAATCAAGATGTCATGCAAGCAGAAGTAATTAAGTCTCACAATCAGTACTAGGGATTTCCCTACCTTTTGTTAGATTTTTTCCTCCTTAAAAGTAGGTTTTCACCTGTAGCAATTGCTCTTTGTCCATGGTAATTTTGTTAAAAACAAAATAAGTGAGCAAATGAGTGTAAGAACCATAAATAATCAACCATCGATATTAATACTGGCCGATTTCTCGGACGGAAGCTGGCACGCAACTTCGTTTGCCATGAAATTTCTATACAAAGAATCGCCGGTTACCATTTTACAGACATATCAGAATCCCGGCTGGGGGCACTTAATGATGCGCAAACTTAGCCATCATCTAAAAAAAATAACCCGGAATGAATTACGGGCTTTAAAAAACAGATTATTAAAGCATTTTAGCATTGAAAAACAGAAAGTGAATACCCTTTCAGTTGAAGGCGAACTTAACTCCGTTCTGAATTTCAAACCGATTATTAACGGCCAACACAACCTTGTTTTGTCTACCCATAATTCTTTCGAGGATTCGTGCAAAAGACAAAACGGATGTTTGGAGAAAATAATCGATACCGCACAACATCCTCTATTTATTCTACCCGAAACGTTTGAAGGTGAAACTTCGAAAAAGATTCTGGTTGTAGCAAATCCCGATAAAAATCCATCGGAGCAATTATGCAGTCAGGTTCTGGAAATATGCAGAAGAACCCAGTCGAATCTGGAAATACTCTTCGTACTAAAAACGGAGAACCAAAATATAAATGCACATGTAAAATCCTACTTCCACGAATATTTTGATGAGATTGATACAAGAGTGAGCACTATTCAACAGAAAACGAAATGTAAGGGAATTAATACTTACCTGAATCATACAAGCCGCGATTTAATTGTAATTGAAAACGATTAGCCGGAAAGCAGTTAGATTAAAACAATAGCAATGAAACAGAAAGATTACAGCATTTTGGCACTTATTTCGCCAAATAAAGAAGGAGAGACAGTTTTAAAAGAAGCATTGTACCTGCAGAATACCCTGGAGGTAAAACTTGTAATACTAAACGTGATAAAAGAGCCCGGTTTTTTTGAGCGAAATTTTCAACCCGAAGAGACTGAATTAGCATTGAGAGAAGCAAAAGAAGAACTTTCCAATTTTGTTCAGAAAGTACTTGGTAAAGATATACCAAACAATATTGTTATTTCGGTGCGGGCCGGCGATCCGGTGGATGTTTTACTGGAAAAGTCGAAAACCGACAGTCTGGAGTTTCTGCTGATAGATAAAAGCGACACCAATTATCCGGGAGCATTAACAAAAGAAGAAGTCGACAAATTAATTAGCCTGTCGAAATGCCCGGTATTGACGGTAAACAAAGACTTTGGTGTACCTCAAATTAAGAACATTGCTATCCCGATCGACATTACCCAATCAACAAAAAAAAGGCTTTTATGGGCGCAGTTTCTAGCAAAAAAACACGATGCAAAAATTACGATTCTGTCGGCACTAAAAGCAAATATTGATGTGGAAAAAAGCCTTGCTTTAAAAAATGCCCAAAAGATTCAACAACTACTACAGGATCACGACATTGAATGCGACATTAAAATACTAAAAGTGTACAATCAGGATTCGCACCAGGTTATTCTTGAATATGTAAAAGAAGAAAATCCGGAGTTGCTAATTATTCGTACGCATCAGGAATCGATATTCTCCAATACAAACATCGGAAAATTTGTTTCAGAAATAGTTCATGGAAGTAAGTTGCCTGTGTTTACGGTTAATTATACACCAAATCCTGTCGATTCACTTTTTCTTTAAAAATGAGAGAAATAAGTCAAAATTATGCCAATTAATTACAAAGCTTTCACATTAACACCGAAAATATTTTTATTTCAAATGATGACAGGGAAATTAACTTTCAATCATCGCGACAAGTAAGTTTTTTGAGAAGGAAAAACGCACAAAACTCATAGTGTCATTTTGACAACATGCCTTAATAAGTTAAGATATATTAAAATATTACACAAATAAATATTCATGATCCCGTCATTTTTAGGAAACAAAGTATATTAAGATTTTTAGACATTCTATATAAAATAACATGAATAATAATACAACAAGAACAGGCAAACTCATATCCATTCAGGATTCGTTGGTAAAAGCACGATTTTACGGAAATGCGATAATGGGTGAAACTGCCAATGTTATAGTAGATGGTAAATCGTTACAAGCCGAAGTATTACAAATTATTCCCGATCCGAAAAATTCGGATGCCGGAATTGTTGAAATGCAGGTGTTTGAAGATTTAACCGGTGCTCAAATTGGCGATCAGGTAGAATTTACCGGGAAGTCCTTATCTGTACTTCTGGGACCGGGGTTGCTAACCAGTATTTGGGACGGACTGCAAAATCCCTTATACAAACTGGGCGAACAGAATGCTTACCTGGTGCCCGGCATGAAAGCTCCGGCACTTGATGAAGAAAAATTGTGGGAATTTACCCCATCGGTAGCAGTTGGCGACAAAGTAAATGGTGGCGATGCCATCGGTACCGTTCCAGAAGGACGTTTAACCCACAGCATTTTGGTACCTTTTAATTTTGGCAAATGCAAAGTGGAAAGCATTATCGAAAAAAGCGAGGTTAATATTACCGAAACCGTTGCTGTTATTTCTGATAGTCAAAACACAAAACACGAGTTAAAACTGGCATTCCGCTGGGCGGTTAAATCCCCTATTCCGTTCAAGGATCGCGCTATACCGAGTAAAACAATTTCTACCGGAGTGCGTGTTATCGATTTACTTGCGCCCGTTAGTTATGGCGGAACGGTTGGAAACCCGGGTCCTTTTGGTGCCGGAAAAACCGTATTGCAGCACTCTTTGTGTAAATATGCCCTTGCCGATATTATTATTATGGCAGCCTGCGGCGAACGTGCCGGAGAGGCTGTTGAGGTGTTTAAAGATTTTGCGGAATTGGAAGATCCGTCAACCGGCGATTCGCTGATGAACAGGATGTGTATTTTCGGGAATACCAGCTCGATGCCTGTTGCAGCGCGTGAAGCCAGTGTATTTATCGCATTAACCGTAGGCGAATATTACCGCTACCAGGGATACAATGTGGTGCTTTTGGCCGACTCAACTTCGCGCTGGGCACAGGCACTTCGTGAGCGTAGTGGACGCCAGGGAGATATTCCGGGTCCGGAGGCTTTCCCTATGGATATTCCTGATCAGATTAAAGGGATGTACCAGCGTGCCGGTGCCGATCAGGGCACAGGCGGTTCGCTAACTTTTATCGGAACAGTTTCGCCTGCAGGTGGTAACTTCCAGGAGCCGGTAACACAGGCAACAATGGATGCAACCGGAAGTTTCTGGGGATTGTCGCAAGACCGTGCCGATGCAAAAAAATACCCGGCAATCGATCCGCTTTCTTACACATCATCGGTGTACGACAGTTTTATTTCGTGGGACGACCGCAATAAAATGCTTCAAACGCTTTACGAAGCAAATGGTATCGATCAAACCATCAGTACCATTGGTTTGAAAAAGGTTCCGGTGGAGAAATATGTTCTCTATCAAAAAGGACTCACCATCGATTTCTGTGTAATGCAGCAAAATGCTTTCCACAAACTGGATGCGTGTACCCGACCTGAACGCCTTATTGTTATTAACGAGGCTGTTCAGAAACTTATCGATAGTACCATCAATTTTGCGCAGGACGACAAGGAAGATGAAGAAGTAAAAGAAATGGTAAAAGCAAAATTTGATGAATTGCGCCAGTGGTGGAAAGACTGGAATTTATCTGCACAAAGCATCGACGAAATGGCCGTTCTTCCAAAAAAAGTTGAACAATTTATTTTTCAAGAAGAGTACACACTATGATACGAAAAGAAATAAACAGAATTAGCGAAGTTGGTAAAGCACTGATTTCGGTTGAAGGAAATCCGGGTGTAGCACTCAACCACGTGGTAGAATTGCTGGAGGCCGGAACCAACCAAAGTCTTTCGTTTGCCAAGGCCATTAATATTACCGAAGACTCAACGCGTTTCCAGGTGTTTAACGGAACGCAGGGTTTAAGCACACAAACAAAAATACGCATGCACGAGGTTCCGCTAACTGCAGGTTTCTCGTACAATATGCTGGGCCGTAGTTTCGATGGTATTGGCGATGTGGCCGACGGTGGCCCGGAAATTATTTTCGACAAATATGTTTCAACGCGTTTAGATACCTTAAATCCAACAGTTCGTTTGGTTCCCAAGCAACCACTGTGGACAGGTATCCCGATGATTGATGTATTTAATACGCTGGTAAAATCGCAAAAGATTCCAATTTTTGCCGGTCCAACCGAGCCTTACAACCGTTTGCTTTCGCAGATTGCACAGGGCGCACAGGCCGATGTCATTATTTTTGCCGGTATAGGTTTGAAATTCGACGAGTACCACTACTTCAAGGAGCAGTTGTCGCAGTCGGGTAATATCGATAAAACCATCATGTTTACTCACCTTGCCGGAGACTCGCAGATTAAAGGCCTTATGTTACCCGATGTGGCATTAAGTGTATCGCGCGAATTTGCCGACCAGGGAAAAGACGTGTTGGTACTGTTAACCGACATGACCAACTGGTCGAACATTTTGCGTAACGTTGCCAACTACCAGGATCAGATTCCTTCGTTGCAGGGTTATCCGGGTTCGTTGTATTCAGAACTGGCCAAACGTTACGAGGTGGCTGCCGATATTGAAGGCGCCGGTTCGATAACTATTATCGGGGCAACAACGCTTGAATCGCTTGAAGATCCGGTTCCTGATAATACCGGTTATATTACCGAGGGACAGTTTTTCCTTGACAATGGCAAGCTAAAACTGGCACGTTCGCTGTCGCGTTTAAAGCAGCAGGTTAACGACACTACCCGAGATGACCACCGCCCTATTATGACGGCAATGGCATCGTTACTTGCCGATGCTGAAAAAGCATACGAAGCAGCTGAAGTTGGTGCAGCAAACGATACATTCTCGCAAAAACTGCTGCGTTACCGTGAAGATTTTATCGCAAATATGGAGGAACCATTTGGAGAACCCATTGAGCTGGAAGCCGCATTAGACAAATGCTGGGATATTTTAAAACGACATTTTGAACCAACCGAAACCGGGTTGAGTAAAAAACTGATCGAGCAATATTGGAACTAACTACTAATCGGAAAAAGAGATGACAAAAAATAAAGAAAACCTGGAAGGAATTGTTTCCAAACTAAAAGAGCAGGGTGTTAATGCCGGCGAAGCAGAGAAACAACGCATAATTGAAAATGCAAAGCAGGAAGCCGAAAAACTGATTGCCGAAGCAAAAGCTACCAGCAAAAAAATTGTTGAAGAGGCTGAAACAAAAGCTTCGCAAGCGGAAAAGAATGCAGAAAAAGCAATTGCACAGGCTTCGCGCGATATGGTTGAAGCCACAAAAATAACCATCTTAAACCACCTGAAAAAGGTGTTTGGGAAAGAGTGCAAAACTTTATTCCGTCAGGAAGAATACCTGCAAGAACTGCTAAAAGTTGTGATCGATTCGATTTCAGGAAAAAAATCGATAAAAGTACCGCCGGAGTTGCACAAAGAAATGGAAGCATTTTTATTAAAAGAAGCACTTCAGGAAGAGGTAACTTTACAACCACTTTCAGCAAGTAAAGCCAAAATAAAAGTAAAATCGACCGACAAAGACGGAATAAGTTTCGTAGTAAGCTCAAAAGAAATTGAGAGCGGTTTATTTTCCTTACTCAACAAGGATTTAGTTGACCGGATCATTAAAAGCCAGGAGGATTAAATATGTCAAACATGGTTTATCTTATGACCAGTTTGCCATCGTTGTCCCTGGGAGAGGCACCTCCGATTACAATTGATGAATTTAACGATGACGCAAAACGCCAGCTGTCTACACGACATTTCAAGGCGTTGCAATCGGTTGATATTCAGAAATTGGATGCTAAGGTTGGAGTAAAAAGCATTTCCTCGCTTTTAAACAGTATTAAGGAAGATCTTTCAGAAGTTAGAACGGCCAAAGCGCAAAACCGTCAGCCGAAGCCGGAACGGATGCCGAATTCGTTGCTGCGCGGAAATCCCATGGAGCGCGAGATGAATATCTTGCAGTGGCAATGGGAAGAATTGCAGGACATTGAGGCCGGGAAAACATTCACGTTAACGGAAGTTTTGGTGTATAAACTAAAACTTCAGCTGGTGGAAAGATTGTATTCCTTCGATGAAATTAAGGGTGCCGAAGTATTGGCATCAGTGGTAAATCCGGGGAAAAACAAGGAGGGCAAATAATGGCAGGTATAAAAATAAAATATACAAAAACGGAACGGGCCCGTCAGAAGAAAATTCTGAAGGTATCGGAAAGGATGCTGCCGTTGTTTGAAGCGATGGAAAAATCGTTGATGGCAACGATAAATACCATCGCTGAACGGATTGAGCAAATTCGCGAAGAGATTGAAAAGAACCGAAAGGCAGCAGAACCATGGACAGCCGTGATGAGCGACTCGTGGGTAAACATCAATGAATACATTTCGGTGAATAAAATCATCACCAAAACCATTGATGTGGCCGGAGTTCGTGTTCAGCAGTTCGTTAAGGTTGACTTTAACGTAATGCCGGTTAACGACGAAACGCCTTTATGGGTTGACGATGCTATTGAGCTGATGCAGGTACAATTGCAACTGCTGGCCGAAATCGAATGTCTGAAAGAACAAATCGAACTTTTGGAAGAAGAATTGCTTGATGTGCGTGCTCGGGTAAAACTGTTCGAGAATCGTCGTATTCCGAATGCAAAACTGGCCATCCGTAAAATTGGTCAGAAGCTGCAGGACGACGAACGTCTTACAATTGCAACGGCGAAAGTGGTTAAAACAAGCAAACAAAAGGAGGGCAGCTTATGATAGCAGAAATGAAGAAACTGATGCTGTTTATGCCCGACTCAGCCGATGATATTGATGCCGAGCTTACCGCTTTGGGAGAGCTTGGAGTGTTACACATTGCGCCTTTGCAACCGGCAAAACACGAATCGATTGAACGTGTTGATGCCCGGATAAAACAGCTCAAAAATGCCATCGAGGTTCTGAATCAATACGATAATGAGCAGTATTCCGGCCAAAAAAATGAGGAAATTCCGGATTACTCGAAACTGGAACGGGGAGCGGTTTTTCTGATGGAAAAGGTGCTGGATGCTGAAAACCACCGACTGGAACTGGAAAATATTAAACTCAACCTAACCAGCGACATAAGGTGGTTCGAGAATTGGGGAAATATTACCCTAAAGGATATTAAAGACCTCAACGATAAAGGAATTTGGATAAAAACCTATCTGCTTGACGACAAGGACTTAAAAAAAGTATCCGATCGTGATGACATACAGGTTGTTGGCAAATTCTCGGATCTGAACCAGGTTATTTTATTAACCAAGGATGCCGGCGAACGGTTGCTGGATATGGAAGCACTACCATTTCCGCAGAATGAGTTGGAAAACGCAAAAGAATTATTAGCAGCAACCATTAAGGACCTGGAAAGTAACAAGGAGTTTTTACTTCAGCTACGCGAACAGAAAGCTGTATTGGTAGACGGCTTAAAAGAACGCTTGCGTCGTTATGATGTTCGTAATGTGCAGTTTGGAGGTTTGGCTGTGGATAAACACGTACGTTTCTGGAAAGGTTTTATTCCGCTGGAACACGTTGACGAATTTATCGAAACAGCTGAAAAACGTCATTGGGGTTATGTGATTGAGGATCCTTTACCGGAAGAAGAGGAAGAGGTCCCTACCCTTGTGCGAACACCAAAATGGGCACAACGCATTCAGCCGGTTATGGATTTTATGGGTCTGGTTCCGGGCTACAAGGAAATGGATGTTTCCCGGGTATTTATGGTATTCTTTACCTTTTTTACCGGAATTTTGGTAGGTGATGCCGGATATGGCCTGGTATTCTTGCTGATCACCTTTTTGGCACACCGGAAGAAAAAATTCGCCAAACAGATTGAGTTTGGGTTGATCTATACACTTTCGGTGTCGATTATGTTTTGGGGTGTGTTAACCGGAACCTATTTCGGATCGGAAGCAATTGCCGAACTACCGGTGCTGCGCAGCTTAAAAATTGATGCACTGGCCAGCTTT
This sequence comes from Draconibacterium mangrovi, assembly GCF_010586825.1. Classification (GTDB taxonomy): domain Bacteria; phylum Bacteroidota; class Bacteroidia; order Bacteroidales; family Prolixibacteraceae; genus Draconibacterium; species Draconibacterium mangrovi. The sequence continues at coordinate 234,319 of NZ_JAAAGB010000001.1, forward strand.
GGTGGCGACAACCTGATTATTCAGAAAATCATGTTCCTTATCGGAGCTGTTCACCTAACGGTCGGTCACCTGCAGGTTGCATGGAAGTTCAATAACAGCGTAAGGGCCATTGCGCAATTCGGCTGGATAGCTATTATCTGGGGCTTATACCTCATTGTAAACCAAATGGTACTGGGCATTGAAGCTCCGGGCTTAATGGTTTGGCTGTTTATTGGAGGCGCACTGCTTGTGGCTTTGTTCTCAAAACCGGGAACAAGCTTCTTTAAAGGCATGCTTTCATCTATTGGTAATTTGCCACTCAGCATAATCAACGGTTTTTCCGACATTATCTCGTACATCCGGCTTTATGCAGTTGGTCTGTCAACCGTTTTAATGGCAGCAAGTTTTAACCAAATGGCAATTGGCGACGGTATTACCACTGTTGCGTCCGGAATTGGAGCGGTGCTGGTTTTAATCTTAGGGCACGGTTTGAATATGATTCTGGCGGCAATGGCAGTGCTGGTTCATGGTGTACGCTTAAACATGCTCGAATACGCCGGGCACGCCGAAGTTGAGTTTTCAGGAAATGAATATAAACCCTTCAATTTGAAGGACAACAAACAATAAAATTTTTAAAATAGTATAAAAATGACTTTAACAACAATTTTAGCAACAACAGTTACAGGCTTTGGCGGACACGCTATTGCTCTGGGTATTGCAGGTGTAGGTTCAGCAATTGGAACCGGTATTGCAGGCATGGGAGCTTTAGGGCTTTGGAAACAATCGATCAGAGATAAGAAAAAACTTCCTTCGCTGGCTTTGGCAATGGTAGGTATGCCATTAAGCCAGGTAATTTATGGTATGATTTTTATGAATTCGATGATAGGTGCAAACCTGAGTCCCGACAGTTATACCAATCAGATGATCTGGGCATTTTTTGTAGGTATCGCCATTGCTGCCTCTGCAATTATGCAGGGTCGTGTTGGTGCTGCAGCTTGTGCCAACCTGGCTGTTGATGATAAACAAGGTTCGGGTATGTACATTGCAGCCATGGGTATCATCGAAACTGTTGCACTTCTTGCCATGGTATTTGGTATGGGAGGCATTCCGAGTGCTTAATAATACGCAAAGCATGACACTATAATATTCCCCCGCTGTTTTTCGGCGGGGGATTTTATTTTATATATGTAAATACAATTGAATATCTTTATCAAAAGAAATCGTTGAATTTACTAGATGAGTTTAAAAATATTATTTCGCGGAAGGGTCTTATTGGCCATTATAATATTCACAACAATAACCTGTACCGGAATTATTTACACCTCCATAAAAAGTTTGCGTCTCGATCGCGAACACCTTTTATTACTGGAACTATCAAAAAACATCGACCTCGAAATTTCTCACAGCCGAATATTTCTGGATGACTACCTTTTACTAAACGACTCTCCAAAAAAATCTACAATTTTAAACTGTTTCACGAACACCAATACATACATCTCCTCACTCGATTCACTTATTTCAGAAAAATATAAAGGAAGCCGCGAAGCCATACTTCGACAATCGCTTGAAGAAGTTGCCATACAAGTAAAACGGTTACAGAATAATGTATTAGCAATACTTGAAAATAATGCGGAGGGTTTTAACGAATCACTATTAAATGAATACCGCGATTTTCAGCTTTCGTACCAGCAACTGGACAGAAAGATTCATGATTATATCTTGCGCGAAAATACCGGATTCAGACAACGGGTATTTACGCTGGTGCTGCTAACCTTTTTTCTGTTGGTGGTATGTATATTTTTAATCTACCGAATAATCAATTCGTATAACGCTATTGAAAAACAACAGGCACTCAGAGCTCTTGAAGTTGAATACAAAGAACGAAAAAGAATTGCGGCTGACCTGCACGACGGACTGGGTTCAATACTTTCTAGCATTGCTCTTTTCATAAAATTAATCGAAAAAGACTGCACAAATAATGCAGAAAACAAAAGTCTGGTTCAGGTTAAGGAACTGTCGGGAATTGCTTTGGAAAACCTGGAGGCTACAATAAACAACTTAAATCCATCAATCCTTAATAAATACGGTTTAATAAAATCGCTTGAAATACTCTGCGACAAAATAAACGATATTGGAGAAGTTTCCTGCGTGGTAAATTCAACAAATTCTGAAATCAAGTTAGATCAGAATATGGAACTAAACGTGTACCGTATTTGTAACGAACTGATCAACAACACCCTTAAACACGCCGGTGCTTCAAAATTGTATATCGACATTCAACAAATTAAAAAGACAGTGGTTATAATTTATCGCGACAACGGGAAAGGATTTAATCCCGAGCTTATTTATACATCAGACGAAGAAAAAATGGGACTGCGAAATATTATCAACCGCATTGAGTCGTTTGGAGGTAAATACGAAATTAACACCGGCGAAGGAAAGGGCGTAGAAATAAAGCTAAGTTTCATGATATAATTCACGAACATGGAGAACACAAACATTATAATCGTTGACGACCACAAAATTTTTAGAGATGGTTTGATAATGCTGTTAAGCAATTTCAATTTTGTAACGGTTGTGGGCGAAGCTGCCAATGGTGAAGAATTTCTGGAACTTATTGAAGATGTAGAACCCGATATTGTTTTAATGGACATTAACATGCCAAAAATGAATGGCATTGAAGCCACAAAACATGCACTCAAAAAATATCCTGAGTTGAAGGTAATTGCACTTACTTCTTTTGCCGACGATGAATATATAGAGCAGATGATTTCGGCCGGCGTGGAAGGTTACATGCTAAAACGCTCGGATATTGAAGATTTTGAGAAGGCCATAAAAAAAGTAGCCGATGGCGGAAGTTACTTCTCTGCAGAAATCATTAAAGTAATTTCGCGCAATTTATACAAAGACAAAGAGCGTAAGTCGGGCGAGCAACTACTTGATAAATTTACTTCGCGCGAGAAAGAAATCCTGAATCTGATTTGTAAAGGCCTAAACAACGAACAAATTGCCGAATTAATTCATTTAAGCCCAAAAACGGTGGAGAAACACAAAAGCAACCTTTTCCAAAAAACAGAAACTTTCAATACTGTTAACCTTGTAATTTACGCGTTTAAAAATCAGCTTATTTCGCTGTAACAACCCGTTATCCTGTCAAAGAAAAAACAGCAAGTCCAAACTTCTGAGCAAAAAGAAAGCTGCTCTTTAAAAGAACAGCTTTCAGATGATTGGTATATATTACTTAATACTAATTTCCATTCATTTCAAGAATCGTAAATTCTGTTCTACGGTTTTTACGATGATCTTCTTTTGAACAAGCAACACCATCATCGCAATGGTTTACTAACTGCGATTCGCCATATCCCTTAGCTGTAATCCTGTCCTCATCTATACCTTTGCTTACGATATATCCAACTGCTGAATCTGAACGTTTCTGACTCAGGATTTGGTTATATGCATCACTACCACGACAGTCGGTGTGCGATCCCAATTCAACTTTCCAGTCAGGATTATCCTGCATAACTTTTACTAACTTATCCAGCTCAACTTCTGATGCAGGTAAAATATTCCATTTGTCGAAGTCGTAATAAATATTTTCCATAACGAACTTCTGTTTAACTTCAACTTTTTCAACCCATAAGGTATCGCGAACTACACCAAAAGGTCTTCCAACTGTAGTAATTGTTTTCGAATCGTTCATATAGCCATCAATATTACTGGCTACAGGATAGCTTTTGCCTCCTTCCAATTCTTTCTTAAATACAGTACCCGCAATCAACTCGGCAACGCCGTCAAATATAATATTTGCATCTTCCATCGGCTCCATTGTCTTTCTATCCATAACCACCAATTCAAGATGGTATAAACCTTCAATCAGAACCTTATAAATATCGTCGCTACCCATTCCTCCTTCTTTGTTCGAGCAATAGTAACCAACTTCTTCATCAGGATGAATTACAAAACCAAAATCATCTCCTCCAGAGTTTAATTCGGTCAATTCGGCAACTCCGCTTATGTTATCGCCAAACAACCCAACATTGTAGATATTAAGATCATCCCCGGCACCTCTTCCATTTGATGCAAAAATCAGGAATTTGCCTTTATGAATAAACGGGAACATTTCGTCTTTATCGGTATTTACTGCGCTGCCCATGTTTTGCATTTCGCCCCAGGTTCCGTTTGTGCGAACCGCCCTGTAAATATCTGTTCCTCCGAGCCCCTTTTCAGGAATATCTGAAACAAAATACAAGGTATCGCCCGTAACGGTAACGCTTGGGTGTCCTACCGAATAAGCCGGATCGTTATATGGCAACTCTCCAGTTTTCTGCCACTCGCCATCAATCTTTTTGGCAATGATAATTTTCAAACGGATATCTGCCTTTTGATAAACTTTATTTCGAACTTCGGGATTTTCGAAATTACTTAATGTTATAAAAAGCTCTCCCGTTGCCTCGCAGTATGAAACGGGGCCTGCATGATAACCTTCGCTTGCCTCAGCCAGCTCAGCACTTTTACCCGATTTTACATTACCTTTCGCGTCTGTAGGAGTTGAATACAGATTATAATAGATTTTCTTTGTTGACCCACTATTTAACTTTTCAATCTCTTCATCGGTATAAGCCGAATACCAAAGTTCATCGCCCACGAAACCAGGGCCAAAATCACTTTGTGTTGTGTTTAGGTTGGTCTTCTCTGCTTCGAGCTTGACCATTTTTTTAAAATAAACACATTCTTGCTGAGCAAAAACCAACATTGGTACAAATGCAAAAAGAAAAAGTAGTAATCTTTTCATAATTATTTGAATTTAGGATTTTCAGAAATTTTGTTCAATATTATACATATAAAATATTAAGAAAGCATCCGGCTTCTTAATACGACCCTTATTTTTGCAACTTTTAATTGCATTTAGAGACACCAAGTTAGGCTATTTTATGTAATTAATCAAGCCTTTTTCTGAGCAGAACTACATTTTCGACATGATGTGTATGAGGAAACATATCAACGGGCTGAATTTTCTCAATTTGGTACAACGAATCAAGCATTGCAAGGTCGCGTGCCTGGGTGGCAGGATTACAACTAACATAAACTATTTTATGCGGCTCCATTTTTAAAATGGTTTCAATTACATCGGCATGCATACCTGCCCTTGGCGGATCGGTAATTACCACTTCCGGATTGCCATGTTCACTAATAAATGTTTCGTTAAGAACATCTTTCATGTCGCCGGCAAAAAAGCTTGTATTTTCTATATTGTTGAGTTCCGAGTTTAATTTGGCATCCTCAATAGCTTCGGGCACATATTCAATTCCCACTACTTTTTTCGCCTTTTTCGCTACAAAATTAGCGATGGTACCGGTTCCTGTGTACAGGTCGTAAACGATCTCATTTCCTTTAAGTTCCGCAAAATCACGGGTTATCTTGTATAACTGGTAAGCCTGTTCAGAGTTGGTTTGATAAAAGCTTTTTGGACCGATCTTAAATTGTAATCCCTCCATTTGTTCCAGCACATAATCGCGCCCTGAAAATACTTTTATCTCCTGATCGGTTATCGTATCGTTTCCTTTTGTATTAATAACGTACATCAATGATGTGATCGCCGGAAACTCGCTCTTCACGGCTTCCAACAACTGTTCACGTACCGGTTCATCTTCGTGATAGAAACTTAGAATAACCATCACCTCACCTGTTGATGTAGTCCTGATTATCAGTGTTCTTAAGAATCCTTTCTGTTCACGAATATCGAAAAAAGAAAGTTTTTCTTTCAGGGCATAATTGTAAATAAAGTTGCGAATTTGGTTCGACGGATCGTCCTGTAACCAGCATTTATCGATATTCACCACTTTATCAAACAAGCCGGGAACGTGAAAACCAAGAGCATTCGGATCTATAATTTCCTCATCGCTCTGAACCTCCTCGAAACTCAACCAGCGTTTGTTCGAGAACGTGAATTCCATCTTATTCCGATAGAAAGTGTTCTTCTCAGAACCCAGAATTGGCAGCATTTCAGGCATTGCCACTTTTCCTATTCTGGATAGCTGGTCCTGCACCTGTTTTTGTTTGTAGAACAATTGCTTTTCATAAGGCAGAATTTGCCATTTGCATCCACCACATACACCAAAATGTTCGCAGAAAGCTTCAGTTCTGTCTTCGCTATATGCTTTAAACACTTTTACAATGGCTTCCTGGTAGCGTTTTCTTTTCTTTGTTACCTGCAAGTCAACTACATCGCCGGGAATGGCCAGCTTGGTAAAAACAACTACATCGCCTACACGTGCTACGGCTTTTCCTTCTGCACCAATATCTTCAATTTTTACATTCTCGTAAAACGGATTTTTTCTTTTACTTCTTCCCACAGCTTTCTAATTTTGCGCAAATATAATTCAATATTCATTACTGCATTATTATTGCATAAACAGTCATTTCCCAAATAAACATAGCTTTTCCCATTCTGGGAAAACCAACCTTTTTTATGTGCTGAGAAGTGATTTTATGTTTCACAAAGCTTTTCTGCTTTAATCATTTCCTTATATTTGCTATTGATTTAATGGTTGGTTTTATTTTCAATAAGTAAAACTTAAAAGGGGAAAGCGACTTCTGTATTTATGATTGGTTTTGTGTTTAGGGGTTTGTAAATTATCAATCATCTTCAAAAAGCGTCCATAGAGCTTTCCCCTTCCTTTTTGCCCGAGAGGGCATTTTTTATGTCTAAATTTTTGATATTCCTTGATTCGGATGGCTATTTAATGAGATCACGCTTATGCTTTGCTGATTCATTAATTTATGCAGAGTGCTGAAAAATGGAAACAAAAAAAGCTCCGAATTTCTTCGAAGCTTTTTTGTGGTGTGACTCAGCTGGGGCTCGAACCCAGGACCCCATCCTTAAAAGGGATGTGCTCTACCAACTGAGCTACTGAGTCATCCTTATAGTACCTTTGTTTTTCAAAGGCGGATGCAAAAGTAACCATTATTTTTTTTCATACAAATAATGTAGCAGCAACCGCTGGACTTTCACATTAAATATGCATCCTTTTTAACAGCGAATAATCTGGGAAAGAAGCAATTCTGCAAATCAAAAAAAATGTACTCAAACAATCAAATACATTGTTTCAATCACGTACATTAAAGAAATTTCAGACTGGTAGAAAAACGGCTTATCATACACCTTTTCCGGCAAAATCAAAATGAATACCCAATGGCTCTTCACCGCGGTCTTTCAATCCCGCCAATTTCGGAAAATAAAAAAGCGCCTAAATCAACGATTTAAGCGCTTTCGATTCGGAATGACATCCGACTTGGTGACTCAGCTGGGGGCAGAACCTCCTCCATACCGAGCTGATTACCAATATTTTAAAAACGCCTAAATCTTTAGGTCTCCAATGGGTCTCTCTCTAAATATTCGTTACTATCTCGTTTTATATTTCACACTAATATTTAAATTAAATTACTGCCGCTCTTCCTGAGCTCAAATATTCCCTAATGGAAGATATATGCAGTAATTTTTGCTTCTTATCATCATCCAACTTGATTTCTTTATTCCCGCTCATTAAAGATTCCAAAGGAATACCAAGGTATCTATTCAATAAGGTTATCATCTTCAGAGTTAAATTTCGTTTTCCATTTAATACTTCAGAGACTCTTGTTTTTCCTCCAAAAAGTGGAGCTACATCAGCCTGTTTCAAGTTCATTTGTTCCATTCTGAACTTAATAGCTTCTATTGGCGATGGAGCGTCCATCTGATGATTTTCCAGCTCGTATTTCTCAACCAACAATGAAAGCAACTCCATTTCTTCACCTTCGGGGCTGTTGGGTTCAACTGCATTCTCAGAAGCATTTATAAGTGAATATATTCTTTCACACGCTTTGTTATATTCTTCTTCTGTTTTTAAAATTTTAGTCTTCATAACTTACTGCTTTTGCATCAATTTTATCGTATTCCTTATGAGAGCCAAACCACACAATAAAAACAATCTTGAGTTTATATTCAATATCCACAATCAACCTATAATCATTTCCTTTTATATTAAACACAACCCGCTTTGAACTTATAATGCTGGCGTTCCTATATTTCGCCTTTAACTCACTTGCATTATCCCAAACAGAAAATTTAACCTCGTAAATCCATGCCTTCAAAGATTCTTCCGCATTTTTGTATTTACTTGATTTGCAATAATCCGTCAGAGTTTTTTCTTTGATAATTCTCATTATTGCAAAGATACAAAAAAGTTACCCCATATGGTAACTGCTGATTGTTTCTTTTTCTAAAATCCTATTTTGATTTTTTTAATAAACGTACCATGATTAGTTTTTTCTGTTGTGCTAATATTAGTAAAACGTGCAATATGACAATCTAACACACTCTATTACTTGCACATATAAGCATCAAAAATTGGAGGGTAACATTAGCTTATAATCAGAATTTCATGGAAAGAGAAGCCGATTTACTTTTCTTCTTTTTAGGCTCAGGAAGAACCGGTTTCGGATTAGAATCCTGATTATCCAAAATATAGTCAACAGCTTTTTGAGCTAAACCGGAAGCGATAACAATAAACTTTTTATCACTTTTTAGCTTCTTCAACCATCCTTGAATATAAGCTGCACTATTATCGATGGTAGCATTTTCAATGCCACAAATACCGCAGAGGTATGCAGCTCCCATCTCTGCAACAAGTTCTTCTTGCGAATAATCTCTACTTGCAAAATTCAGGTTGGAAAACCTTTCGTGTCGGTTAAGTCTTTTCCTGTGTCCAGTGCTGTGGCAAAGTTCATGAAAAATCGTAGAGTAGAATTCTTCATCCTGAAAGAAAGTCCTTGCCCCAGGCATGTGGACTTCATCCAATGAAGGAATATAACAGGCTTTTTTCTGATCAAGCTTTATTACCGGAGAATCGGACCAAAACTGGATAAGCTGTTCACAAGAAGCAATCGGATCGAAGTCGTGATCGTGAGCAGTATTCTCAGGTATTTTGTCAGGTTCGATACCTTCCACATCGTCAATGTGAAATACCCGATAATACCGCAGCATTGGAATTTCTTTAGTTTCATCATCCTTTTCGTATTCCACCATTTTCCAGAATACAATCATAAATGATGATGACCCTTTTTTGATCTTTCCACCAAGATCCTGAACTTGTTTGAAGGAAAGGAAATAAGGCCTTTCGAAACCAAAGCTAAGCAAGTACCAGAAATTAAATCCCCGGTATGGCTTTTTAGAAACCAGGTTACGAGGAATGGCACTGGCAGTTTTCCAAGGCATATGCCATGGAATTACTCCTGTTTCAAGGCGTTCTACAATCAAATTAGTTACTGTTTCATAAATATCAAATTTACTCATTGAATCCACCCATGCCCTTGGGATTTTTTTCAGCTTCTGGCACGCCATTAAATTTTGGCGCATGCCATTGAGCCGGATGGATTCTTGTCAATGGTGCATGTCTGTTTTTTGTGGAGTTAACGGAACAAAAAACTGAACGCACCCGATGGGCGGCTGGCTAAAAATGAGGTATCTCAGCCGCCATTGACTTTTCCGGACGGCGAAGTAACTTTGACAGGATTTAAGGGCAAAAAACTCTTTCTACTAAACATCTATAGAATACTATGGTTTATGAAAGTATTAGCAGATTATAACTTGTTTTACAGCTAATTAAAATTTGAAGTAACAAGAAATTAGTATTATATCTGAAAAAGTCAGCTTTCGAGGACGAGGATCTACTACCTTTTATTTATAGAAATTACAGAATCCATTAAGGATTTACTTATTCCTCCATGTAATTTCAGAATTTCTTTCCTTAGACTAGGTGAAATCTCTACAGAATCTTTTGTAAAAGCGTTATTAAAATCATCATGATCAGTTAAGAATTCTCGGAATTCGACATGTTTGTCTTTTGTGCAATAGCATTTTGATGAAATTTCACTTTTATAGATCTGTTCAAAATTACCTAAACGTATATTCATAACTTGAAACCAACTTAATATATTCCTCGCGTTCTTTTTCCCAGATAAAAGATCATTTAAAAAAATACGATAATCTTCTCTAATATGGTCTGTTTCTCCAATCAGATAATCTTTTAGTGCTCTTTTATCGGATATACGCTTTGACAATACAACCACTACAATGGTTCCAATAATTACATTCACAATTATTGCTACAATATCAATCCAATTTTCAGCATCGAGTGTACATAGAAAGTTCAACAAAAACATAAGTTATAATAGGTAAACATTAGTAATTACTTTTGTTGGGCGATTCTCTTTTTTTCCCACTCTGGGATTATCCTACTAAAAATAATATCAATCCAATCGGGCTCAATATCTGATATAATTTTTAGGTGATTCTTTATTTTTGACTCAGTAAACTCATACACTAAATTTCCAATAGCTTCGTCAAGAAATGAAGATGCATATCCAGCAGTACCATCTAAATCCAAAGTTAAGATACCATCTTTATCTATCACATCTTTCATAAGATCTTTTAAAACATCTTCATAAAATGCTTGACCTGAGTTCTCACCTTGCTTTCGGTATCTCGGGCCTGGATACTCAGTGTATTCTTTAGTGATTGAAAATATCTTTTTCATTTTTTAAGTTTTTTAACGTGAGTTCCCAATAATAGAAAGTGCCACTAAACCTCGATTTCAACAATTTACTTGAATTTCTTCCGAAATCCAAAACAACATTATCAGTTATAATCACAAGGTTATCAACTTTTCCATCTATTTGAACTTTTTCAATGGAAGGTAATCCTGTATTTCTGTTTATTTCTCTTGTACGCGAACCGTATTTTCTTTGAAAAGCTCTTCGCAGAACATCATCATCTTTGGTTATCAAAAGATCTTTTATCTCTTGATGAAATTTTCTTCTAATGGTTTTCAAGATACCAAATCCATTATCCGCAAAAGTAAATATTATTTTATTATTGTATTCATCATACTGCATACTCAGTAACCAATGTTTATTTTCTTCATAAGCATGTTCTACTGAATTTCCGGCCATCTCTAATAACATTGTATAAATAGGAGGATAATGTTTAGACTCTCCAGTCAAAATTTTCATTGCCCGTTTTATAGTTGCACCAAGTCTTGGTCCGGATGCAGTATCCTTTCCTTTTTTAACAAACATATCTGAGTTCTGATTCGGTTTATTATTGCTATCAGAAACATATTTCATATGGCTCAAAAAACCAGAATCTTTGAAAAACTTCTTACAAATGGGATCATTAGGGTAATTACCACCAATCGAAAAATTGAAGATCGAAATATGATATGCTGCGGATAGGAGCATGGAGATTGCACCACTATCAATATCTTTTACATCCGAAAGATCTAAAAGTATATGATCATAGAATTTGTCTTTAGAAGCCATTTTCTTGATTGATCTTATATATTCTAAAACGGCATTAGGTCTTTTAAAGAGATTAAATTCCTCCGGTGCTATCAACCGTTTTATCCGAGGGCGCTTGGGCTGATAATGTTGTTTTATTTCTATGGGCCCTTTAAAATGTTGGTGAATTCTTTTTCGCCTAAAACTGGCATTTCGATATCTTTTTTTAAGCTCATTGCGGCTCCTGATTTTAAAATATAGCTTACTTGTTACCGCAGATTTCTTCATTTATAATTGTGATTTTGAATCTCCATTTTGGGCTTATGAAAATAATTATAATTTCAATGTGGAAACATTTTAAATATGTCATCTAATAGTATTAAAATTATTCCTCTCTCCTTATGCTATTTTCGGTAAAAACGACCCTTTTCTGCTTGAGGTTGAATCATCATATTAGTTGTTTCTCGCTAAGATAATTATATTGTTAATAAGATCAAGTAAAAATGGTGCACCAATTTACTAATGTTCAAAAAATCCGAAAACATAAAGCATCAGCGACTCAGACCTCTATCCCTGTTCTTCACCTTATACTTCATGTTTGGTTCCTTTTTACGCCGGTTACTCCGCTCTATCAACCGGTTGACATCTCTGGCCCATTGCGCCAACTGAAACTCGTCGATCATGGGCGAAGTAATTTGCTGCTCTTGTTCAGCATTTTGAGAATGATGAAATCGTGGCCGCTCTTCAAATTCTGAAAGCCGGATGGGATAGCGTACCGGACTTCCGTTTTCATCCGTAATAAATACCACGTGTCCTCTTCCTGATTTCCGGACTTCCACATTAAACAGCTCCAGCGATTTGTTGTAAAGTTGTTTATTGCTAACCGATTCAATCTGATTCATCTGATAAAACAAACTCTCCAGGTTTTGTTTCAGGTTTCTGCTTCCTGCTGAAAATTTCAGATTGGATTGAACCTGGCTCTGTTCTTTGGTCAGATCATATTTTTGTTCCAGGGATTTGATAAACCGTTGCGTCTTTTGTTTCTCGTAATCATCCCTGATCTTTCGGAAAGTTGTTTTGTCAATTCGTGTGGAAACAATATGAAAGTGTGTCCGGTCCAGGTCGGTGTGTTTGAAAACGAAGTAAGGTTGATTGCCATAGCCCAGGTGTTCCATCAGGTTTCCGATCTCTGTACGCATCCCTTTGTCTCCCAGTTTTACCAGATCAGTCACAGTCGGATTCACAGAAATATGCAGTCCCTTCTTTTTTACCCGAGTATTCATGTCCTCAATCTTCTTAAGGGTATTTAGGCGGTTCTGTTTGGTTCCGGCAAAAGGATTGATTGTTGGTGTATTGTCACTTTTATAAAATACAGCTTTCTTCTGTTCCACTTTCTTCTCATTGTAAAACAAAGCGTTTTGCGTACTGGAGGACTGATGGATGACAATAACCATGGCAAGGATTAGTTTAGTTGCTCTTGTAAAAAAGCAAGGCATTTCATCATCATCTGAAAGGCTTGTTTTAACAATTTCCGGTCGTTATCGCCAACGTTATAGGTTGAAAAAGAATTCATTTTTTTGGAGAGTTGGTTTAGGGTAACACCAATTTTATTGAGTTCAAAATCCAATTCCTGTAGTTGCTGACTGGTATTTTCATCCAGAGAAATAACTTTCTTGTCCAATCGTCTGAAGATCCGGGAACGTACATAATCGCTCATACAGGGATAGCCTTCGGATCGGGTCAAGGCCTTTATCCGAAGCTTCTCATCCCTGCTTACCCTTACGAGCAGCATCTGGTCCCGTTTGTCCTTTTCAGTCGATTTTGTTGGCATTCTGAGCTATAATCTTCGTTTTAGGGGGAGGGGAATCCTTGTCGGTTTTGAAAAAACCGTCCGGCCCCTGCCGGGCAAGATGACAAGGCATTTGTATATACAAATGCACATCTTGCATTCCCCTCCCCCGTAGTTATTTTCTATTGATTTTTCGAGGTCTACTCAGGTCGTGGAATTACCCTACTTTCTGTTTTGCTCCTTTACTCTTGGCTTGTTTTTTATCCAAGTCTTTCTCCTGTTTAAAATCTGAAAAATTGATGGTTCTGTTAGCGGCATCCACCTGCAATGCTGCGCCGAATTTTTTGCCATTTCTTCCGGTCATTTTATCCAGATATACTTTCTTTCCGGCTGCCAGTTTTTGCTTTTGCTCCGCCGACAAGCTTGCTCCTTTGATCTTATCCGGGACTTTAATATTTTTGGTACGCAAGGGAATCAGTTCATTGGTTTTCGGATCAAGCGCCAGGTAGTAATTGTCTTTTTTTCCATCCTTGCCGGTAAGCTCAATGGTTTTCCCCAGGTTGCGTTCGGCCACCAGTTTGTTCCGCTCTGCATCAGTAAATTTATGTCCCATAAACTTTTCAGGAATACTTAAACGCTGAATGGGATGCACTTTTACACTTACTGTTCCGTCATCCTCCTTTTTCAAACGGAGTTTGGCCGGAATACGCTTTTGCTCGTCATTAACGATAGCATTAATGGTGTAGAGTTTTTGAGAACGAAATCCATTCAAAAAATCCCGGAGTTCATTTTCATCCATACGGTTCACGAAATCTTTGTTTACCCCAACTTTTTCCAGTTTATCAAAGGGAATCTCGTCTTTTTTAATACGGGTACTTTGTTCCATAATTAAATGTTTTAATGATTAATAAATATGCTGTCTCTGGTATTTATGTGGCATCACGGAGTATGCCCACAATGTCGTTACATATCTTGTTGCGGTTATATTCCAGTACTCTATCGATATTATCGAAGTCGTAGATATCCGGTATGCTTTGAAAATCCTTTTCCTCCTTATGAATGGCTGCCGTATCCACATCAATCAGGCAGTTAAAATTGCGCTGGCTCACCTGCTGATCAAAGTTATCGGCCACCTGCCCCACCATATAGCCCTGTGGCAGTGTCGCAATTTTCCCTTCCGGTACCAGAAAATCCATCTGTGTGGAGAAGGTTGACGACTGGGTATTCCGGTTGATATTGATGGACTGGCGTTCCTGCAGGATCTTCCCCATCCTGTTTTGGATAAATTTGGCAGTCTCGCCGATGGACTGCCCGGCAAAGACATTTCCGATGTTGGTAAGGATGGCATTGGCTTGCTCCTTCCCATAATCACGAATCAGTTGATCAATAGTCTGAATACCTACTAATGTGGAAATTTTATTACTTCTTGCCGTGGCAATCAATGTATCGAGACCGCGGAAGTAGATCGTTGGGAGCTCATCAAAAACCAGTGATATTTTTTGTTGCCCCTTCCGGTTGATCACCTTTAGCATCCGTGTGATAAACAGAGAAAGTACGGCTCCATACATTTCAATACGAAGGGGATTATTGGCCAGACAAACGACTTTCGGCTCCTGAGGATTATTTATATCCAGTGAAAAATCATTCCCTGAACAGATCCAGTAAATTTCCTTACTGATGATCTTTGAGATGGCAATTTTCAGGCTTCCCAGCTGCCCTTCCAGTTGCTCGTTCGCTCCTCTTTTATGCGCATTTACAAAAGGATTTACGATGTTTTCCACATCCTTTTCTTTGGCAAGGATGGTAAAAAGGTCATCATATTCCAGCTGCAACAGTTCAATGGCATGTGGCAAGGTGCAGTACTCACCCCCTTTGTATTTTTTAAGAAACCAGATCACTGCAGCAAAAAAGGAAACCGCAGATTCGGAAAAGAATTCACCCTGTTTGCGGATCCATTCACGGTTCAGGTTATACAATACCGTCCGGGATGATTCAAAGGCGTCAATGGGACTTTCCATTAACTCCGGGGCCAGCGGATTACAACGGTAGGATTTACGGATATCATCAATATTGATCACATAAAATTTCGTGGCTTCCGGCAAGCTCTTTTTCTTTTTGGCCTTCAGAAAATGGTTAAAGGTGACTTCCGAAAGATCCGGGTATTTAAAATCATAAACGCACATGGAAAAACCTTTTGCCAGGTGCTGTTTAATAGAGGGAAGTACCACCGAAAAGGATTTTCCGGAACCGGGCGTACCGATCACAATAGTTCCCCGAAAAGGATTGATCACATTAATCCAGCCCACCTGCTGCTTTTTGCGATACTGGTATATGGTTTCCAGGTTGACGGAATACTCATTGCCTTTATAGGACTTCTCCTGTGGAAAACTCTCATTTTCCAGGTTAAAACGGTCCTTCATCAGGTTTACATTAATCAGTTTGGAGATGTTATCAAAACCGATATTCAGCAGAACAAAGCCAAAGAAGGACAGCAGCAGATAAACAAGAGGCGTTTGAAAAACCAGTAAACTTCCCCAATACATCACCAACCCAATCAGAACCTGAGTTACAATATTGGCAACTTTCAGGTCCCGGTCTTTTTTTGCTTTGGTACCGATACAGGTTATCTCCAGAAAAGCAAGGCACACCGTTTTTGCCAATACCGTGTTTCCCAAAAACTGTATTCGCATGATCTTCCCGGTTACTGCTGAAAATTCAGCGATAACAAGCCCCACCTCGCTAAAGTATTGGAGCTGACTAATGTAGAGCGCCACAAAAAGCAACAGGTATGAAAAGAACCTGAAACCCTCGTGCAGGCGTTGTAATTCCCTGGATTCGTTTTGCATTTTTCCTTATTAGAATGATTGGGCTTTTAGGATGGCTTTGTTTTTTACCTCAAGTGTTAGTTTGCGTCCGGTGTTTCCCAATGCTTTTTCCAGCAGCTCGATTTTTAGGATACGTTTGTCGGGAACAATAAACTTGGGTAATACGACAACCTCGCGTAAGGTAGTTTTTGCTGGGATACGCTCCCACTTGTAATGCCTGTAAAGTTCTTCCACCTGGTATTCCTGAATATTGGTAGCTTTTACCCGCTTTTTGTCATCGATCCACCAGTGAATGGCTTCCATATCCAATACAATATTTGTGGAGTTGGTGATTTCCAGTTCAAAGAACAGCAGGTCCTGTTTCAGGTAAAGATTCTTCAGACGAAAAATAATACCGTCCTTTTTAGTTCTTAAGCGAACCGGTTTTTGGGTGCCGTCATTCAGAATCTGGATGCAAAATTCTTTTAACAGGTATTCCGGGACCGGACCAATATTTAGATCCCCGGCCTTCTCTCCATGAAATTCTTCCAGCTTATAAGAGATCTTATTGCCATCAGAATACCTTACAAACAGGGAATAGGAACGGTTGGCACTGACCACTGTCAGGGACGATTCGCCTTCAAAATCATCCACAGCTTTTACCCGCACCATATTGGGTTGCTCAGGTACCACTTCAGCAATCAACTTGTCCGGATCCCCCACCTGCAGATAGGTAATTTTTTCTTCGGCGATCAGGTGAGTGGTTTTGTTTTGGCAGATCTCTATTTGATTTTGAGCATTTACTGCCAGTGAAAAAAGAAAGAATGCGATAATAAATATTGTTTGTTTCATGACGTTTATTTTTGATTAATGATATAAACCAGTGTGTTCTTTTTGACGGTTACTTTTTTGAGACGTACCCGTTTAAGCATGGTCTGAGCAGCTCTGTCGGCAGCGCGAATACCGGTATAGGTCAGCGGATTGTTGGTGACACCCATCAGAGAAGAAGTATTGGTAGAAGCCCCCACCTCCTGGTAGACTTTGCGTGCGGCATTATCCGGCACATACAAACCTTCCAGTCCATCCAGATCACAGATCGTGAGTTTTACCGGGACAAAAGAATTTTCAACGGGTAATTGGGTGATCTCAATCAGCAGCCGTTCATTTTTGATCTGGCAAACTCCGTAGATAAAGCTGTTTTTAGGTATCGACTGTCCATTGATCCGGGTGTCTTCCAGCAAGCGTAGTTTTACCCGGTTGCCGTTGAGCACCGTTGTTGTTTCGTAGATCTCAGCTTTTATATGCGGAGTATTTATTGGCTCTTCCCTTTTGAATCCTGATGATTGTTTTTTCTCCAGGGTAAAGGACAGGTTTTGAATGGCCTCAATCTGTTGCAATCTCTCCTGTGCCTGTTGCAGATAAAAATTTAGAGAATCGTTTTTACGACTGAGCAGGACGTTTTTATCGATGATTTCATCCAGTTCTTCAATACCCGTTGTTGGCGAGGTCGTCGTTACTGCTTTCTTTGTTTCCGCCTGCTTTTTCACTACCGTTTCCTTTGGATTACTTTGGGATTGCGGAGATGCAGTTTTTCCACTGTTTCGAACTATTGGCTCCCCTTTTAATTCCTGCTGCACCTGCTTTTCTTTATTTCGGATATGGGCAAGAATTTGTCCCTGATCAGCATTTGGATCAAGTAGCGTATTCTCACGAGCTATTGTATCCTGAACGCTCAGCTCATCTAACTGAGTGGTATCATTTACATCAACCTCAGCGATTTCCGCCACCTGCTGATCATCTTTCTGATAGGCTTCCATCTTGTCATAGATCTTAATGGACTTTTCCGCTTCCGGGAGATCATAGTTAGCACCAATACCAGATGTATTTGGTTGCGTTTCTTTTACCGTTTCGGCCTCCGTGCCGCCACCCAACACCCAAAAGATCAGAATTACAAAAGGAATCAGAACCAGCGGAAGTAAAAACAGGGCCTTATTTTTTATCAGAAGTTCCTTCATTGATATATGTTTTTAATTGGTTTTCAAATGAATCCACAGGCAATTCAAAAGCTGAACGGCCTGTGCTTGTTGGAGCACTGGTCAGCGGTCCGGCCAGTGGTGCATCTACCTTCCTGGATTTTACTTTTCCGGATGGGATCCAGATAAAGGAGATAGCAAACAGGGCAAACAAAAAAGCGGTGATCAATATCCATTTGCTTTTTCGTTTTAAGGGATCCAGTGATTTGTCTTTATCGTCCAGTTCGTTTACCCAGCGGGTAAAACGACTGACATCTTTCAAATTATTTGCTGTCATATTTTTAATGTATTGTCGTTAATGTGTATCTCAGCCATTGGGCTGTTAGAATGATTTTCTTCGGATGCTTTCCAGGTCTTTGTTCTCATCGATCCGCCAGCTTTCCATCAGAAAACCATGCGGATTATTATCTGTCCGGGAGATATTTCTCAGGTAGCCGGAAGTTTTCAGGCTGCGAATGGTAATGTTGGATTTACGCACGATCTTCTGCTTGCCGGTATAGGTAAAGTAATAGGGATAGGCCGAAAAATCCAGTTTTATGGAATCGGTCTGCAGGGTCATACTGATATCTGAAGCGATCACCTGGTTATACAGGTTATTCTCCTTAAAGGCCTGGTATTGCTCCATTGCACTCCGGTCGGCCAGATACAGGGCTTCCCTTACATTGTTTTCAATGTAGGTTTTGTCCGGTTCCAGCGTAAAAAAGAGCTCATGAAAACGTTTAACATGATCCCGGGCTTCTGCATCGCGGTTCTCACTGATATCTTCCCGAAGGGCTACTAATAGCGATTTACCGTTATCCAGTACATAGATTTTCTCTTTGGAAAGTTCCACCAGTTGTACCGACTCATAGTAGATATAACTGCTTACTCCCATAAGCGAGACGCTGATCAGCACCAGCACATAAACGATAAAGCGAAACTTGCGTTGTATATCAAATTGTTTTTGCATTTCTTACTTGTATAATTTTAGATGAAATATTGGCCTGCTATTTCATGGCACCTTTGGTAATGGCCATTACAGCCGCTGTTCGCACCAGTCTTCCTCCTCCGGAGTTGGTTCCTGAGGCATGTATAATCCAGGATGAGATTTTGGGTACCATTGCCATTCCGATAATTCCGCAAACGGGAACGATCAGGTTGGAAACAAAAAACAGTTTGGGCTCATAGATCAGCATAGCATTGATCTGCGCAATTTCCATTTCCAGCACATAAATCAGGATCTCCTGCACGATGGACAGGATCAATAAGGCAATGGGTAGGTACAAATTGACATTGATAAAACGGGCAATCCACTGCAGGTAGTTATCCTGAAAACCATCAAAGATGGACAGCGCAAACACCAGCGGACCAAAGATTACCAGCAGCACACAGAATACCGTTCGCAGAAAAGCAATCAGGTAGACCAGCACTTCAAAAAAGGACTCCAGCAATTGCCGCGTGGCATCCATCATATAAAAGTTAATCTGGTTATGAATTGCCCGACCACTAATGATATTGTAAGAAGTCAGGATCAGATTTACCCCTTTATCCCATAGATCAGCTTCCTTTTCTTCGTTCTCATAAAACAAGGGCAGATCCGTGGATAGAATGGCTTGTTGTTTATCCTCCAGCCGCTCTTTTACGATATGCTTTTTATCGGCATAAACGGCCTCCGACAAATGGGTCAGGCCTTTTGTGGGTGCCAGTAACAGATTCACAAACGGTCCCCAGAAGGTGATCACCAGTACCAGTGCAAAAGGCCGTAACAAGGGCAAAATAGACACCGGGTTGTCAGCGATCAGCTGCTCATAAATCCGTTTGGAGATGTAAAAGAAAGCAGCGATTCCGCCAATGGCCCGTGCCATATCCACCAGGATACGGGCATGGTTTACACCCGAATCCACCAGTGCATCGGTAAAAGCAAAAAAATCATTGGTTGTCAGTACTTGTAATAACATACTTTTTCTGTTAATCGGTTAAATGCTTATTTGCTTAAAAAAGAATAGCTCAATGGTTGACTTTCGAAACTGTTAAAAAAGAGCAGCTTGCCATGGGTATAATCCAGTTCGCCCAGTAGTTTCCAAAGCTCCTGGCTGATTCGTGTAAAAGCATCCAGCTTGCGGCCGTGATCGGTTTGAAACAGGTTCACCATTAAAAACTGCATCAAAAGCTGATCAGCTTCTTTCTCATAAATCGAATAAATTTTTCCGGAGTTACTCAGTCCTCCCAGTTTGTTTACCTTTTGATAAAGTTTTATAAACTGTGCTGCCAGGTTGTAGATATCACTCAGCTCATCCGAGCGTGCACTAAACAATTGATCACTGATCTGTTGAGTAAAGCCAGTATTGACTTTTATGTCATCCGTTTCTTCCTGCCTGCCTTTCATCTGGCTGCGTTCGATTGCTTTGGCTGCGATGCGTAAAAGACCGGTTTTTAGCTCTCCGGCAATCTCTCCTCCATCGGTAACAGGCAGTGCTCCCACTTCAACATAATAGTGTGTTGGCCAGGTACGCACAAAAACATGAGGAATAGGAATCAACCAGCCGGTAAAAGCGATAAACGTAAGCGGATAAGTTCCTTCCATTTCCGGGTAGTAACCATGCCAGGGTTTGATCTCAATAAGCTGTGCTTTTGACTGTTCTGTTGCAGTAAAAAGCAGCAAAACCATTATAAGGATTTGAAATAATCGTTTCATCGTTTTTCGTTGAGTTAGTTGTACAGGCTGTAATACATGGCAAATCCTTCCAGCGTACCACTGTCATGGCTTTTCAGGTAGGAAGCATAGAGGAGTTTATTGTGTAGGTAGCAGATGGTACCGTAATGTTGTTTGACACTCAGGTAAATTCCATTGATGGCATCATAACGCTGTTTATCATCCATCATAAACAGGTTGTCCTTAACGATGATATTTAGTATTGAACTAACCAGCGCTTTGCTGTCATCCAGTATCAGGTCAAAACTTTGCACAATGGCGGCTGCCTGTTGGGTGGTAAAGTTTCCATCCTGCACCAGCAAGGGAACTTTTTCGGTATAGATGGCAATGATCTGCTGCAGGATATCTTTGGTTTCCTGTATACGTTTGTAGTCTTTAATCAACAGGGAAACTTTCTCCAGGCTTTCCAGCATCTTTTGGTCGATGCCCAGGATCTCTCCCGTCAGTCCTTTGATGTCACCGTTCAGTGCTTTTATCAGAATATTGTACAGGTTGATTTTCGAAAGAATTCCTTCCTCCTGTGTCCAGAGTGCTTCACGTTGTATTCCGGCTCCAACATCTGTTACCGGGGTTTGGGCAGTAGATCTACCTGCATTTGCTGCAAGTAGAATTGTAAGGATGAGTACGATTAAATTTTTCATGATTGTACTTTTTTAGGATTTTACATTTGTTTTAAGATCTCAAGGATAGACCGGTCCGCGATCAGCTGTTCCAGTATCTTTTCCTTTTCCTTTTGTTCGGTGGTATAGCAGTAGTATTCTACCCGGCTGACTTCCAGGGCAAACACCCGGGAATACTCCCCCAGTGCGATAAATACTTCCTTAAAACTGCGATCTGAAGGCAGGTTTTTATTAATCGAAAGGATCTGTTGTTGCTGAAAAGCGGTTAGTCCCAAAAAGCTGCTGATCTGTTCAAATTTGTTTTTGAATTTGCCCATGTCCAGCAGGATGCGGGTATCGGCATTGTTAATGATCGCATCACGGATGATTGGTGATGAAATCACATCATCCACTTCCTGTGTCACCACCATGGCTTCCCCAAAAAACTTGCGAATGGTTTTAAAAAAGTATTTCATATACCCGGCCATTTGGGGGGTAGCTATGGCCTTCCATGCTTCTTCAATACAGATTACCTTGCGCGTGTTTTTCAACCGTCGCATTTTTTTGAGAAAAATGTCCATGATAATAAGCGTAGCCACCGGAAAAATCACCGGATGATCTTTGATATTATCCAACTCAAAAACAAGGAAAGGACAGCTGAAAAACTCATCGGTCTTCATCGGCTTGTTCAGCAGGTAATCGTATTCTCCTCCCCGGTAGTATTTTCCGAGGATGAAGAAAAATTCATGGGTATTAAATTCCAGTGACTGCTCTTCCACCAGCGGTGGGATATAATCCCGGCAGAACTCATAAAAACCATTAAAGGACCGTTCAATATCTTCGGTTTTGAAGAACTGTTTTAGCGCGTGGGCAATCACATCCTTTTCCATTTCCGAGAGCTCAGGTTTATACACCGTGTAGATCACCGATAGAATAGTTTGCCGGTGTTCCAGATCCGCGTCACCCTCCACCACAAAGGGATTAAAGGAGATGGGATTGTCTTCGGTAAATTCGATCATCCGGGCACCTCCCCTTTCCTGTAGTCGTTCATCCAGGTATCGTGTCAGTATCTCATAACTTCTTCCCACATCCAGCAGCACCACATGGCAATTGTCATTTTCTACATACTGTCGCAACAGGTGATTGGTAAAAAAGGATTTTCCGGATCCTGATCCACCGATAATGATTTTGTTGCGGTTATGAATCAGGTGCTGGTGCATGGGTTCATCCGACAAATCGATCTTTACCGGGCAACCTTCCATCCGATCCGACAAGTAAAGTGTGAAATCTGATTCGGAATTTCTGACTTCTCCTTCAAAATTGGTCAGGCAGCAGGCCTGCGGCACCTGGGTTAAAAACAGTTCTGTTTCGGGTAGCTGGGTGCTAAAAGGCAATCCCGCAAAAAACAAAAACGGCAGGTCAAAAGTGTGTTGGTATGGAAAACAGTTCATTAGCGAAAAAGCGGTCGCTGCCTCACTTTTGATCTTTTTGAGTTTCGGGATCGAAGTATCCAGCAGGGTCACGTTAAAGTGGGTTTTTACGATCTTTTCTCCTGAGGCTTGTACTGTATCCAGAAAATTTTCGATCAGCCCGGCATTGATCTTATTCTCCGAAGAAAATTTTGAAAGACTGTAAATCTTTTTGTAATCCCCTTCCAGTCCTGCTTTTACCTCCTGTTGTCCGGGTATATAGATAAACTGATTAGTAATATGCGAATACGGCAGATGCCAGCTTAGAGGATACACCATCGACACAGGCAGGCCGGTCCGGGGATGGCCGCCTGTTGGACGAATTTCCGAAGGCAGATGTGAATAATCACTCAGGCTAAGGATTTCCACAAAACGATCCATCACCCGTAAGCGGTCCCTAAAATCAATTCCTCCCAGCAGGGGCTGTCCTTCTCTGAAGTTAAGTGTCAGATAACGTTCAATCAACCCGATTTCGGAGGCTGTCCCCATGGCTTGCTCTCTGGTTATCGGTATACTTTCTATTCCACTTTGCCGGAAAATAGAAGCCAGGTTGGTTTGCAGCTCCCGGATCTTTTCCAGTAGCCGGGCTTCTTCCAGCTTTGCTTTGCGTGAGAAGATCAGCGAAGATCCCAGGTAATTTTTCAAAAGACCGGTGTTCAGCAGGCTTACATAGAGGTAGCATTCGTGTTTAAGATACCTCCTCCCCTGAAAATGATCCAGATAGTTTCCACTCAAACTGCGTTCGTGTTTCAAGGCTGAATCGCGATCGGTGCAAAATTCTTCGGTAAAAAAGAAGTCCTGTTTATGCAGCAGGGTATTTTCCGGAAGGATGTTTATTGCCCGCTGTACGGTATCGTGTAGCATATAGATATTCTCTGTACTGCAGGACAATAGTTCCGGCAGGAACAGCCGTAGTCCAAAACTCATATCCAGGTTATTGGAGATCAGGATATCCCCGTCAAAACCCAAGACGGGCAGACTTATTTGTATCGGTTTTACTCTCATATCAGTGTTGATAAATGCGTTGTTTGATGGTGATAAATTCCGGGAGTTGGCGGGCAATGCGTTTTTTATGCCAGCCCCGGTGTCCGTAGTTTTTCTGAATCCGGTTCAGCCGGTACAGCCAGACAAAAAAAGCGGGTACACAAACTGCAACCGAAACAAAGGTTCCGGCAGCAATGTAGAGCACTACAAATACAATTAGTGTTATAAGTATACCGTACAGTGCCAGGTAAACCAACTGCCCGGAAAATCCTTTGATGTAAAGGTTGGTATCGATCTTTTGAATGGTGTAAGTTTTCATTGTTATCCGTTGATTTAAAAGGTGAGGGAAGATTGAGGAACGATACAGGATCGTCCCTCAATTACACTCTGGTCACACTGTCCGGTTCTCCCCACCGATAATTTTTTAAGCAAAGAATGAGCGAATAACTACACCAACCAGTATCAGGAAGAGACAGGCACCAAACCAGCCCATTATGGCCTTTTGAGTATCCTGGTCCCCGCTCTGCCATTTGATGTACACACGTACTCCGCCGATCAGCCCCACTACAGCCCCGATGGCAATAATCAGGTTAGCAACCGGATCCACATAAGAGTTTACTTCTGTGGTGGCCTGATCGATCCCGGCCGAGCTTTGTGCCATGACGTTATACACTCCCAAAATCAGCATAGCCACTACTGCCATGCCCCTGCGATAAATCGCCTGCATTTGTTTTCTCATAATTTTAATTTTTAATGGATTATTGTTGACATTGAAAATCGTCGATCTTAGCTGCCAGAGCTGGGTGGTTCTTTTGTGTAAAATGGTCCAGTGCCATTCCATCATCTATTCCGGTCTCTTCATACATCGATGCTTCAACCCGCTGGTTTTCGACAGGATTTACCGGTAAAATCGTTGAGGGAAGTTCATGAGAATAAACAGCGATGGGCTGTAATCCTGTTCCGGGAATAATTTCGGTATCACTTGTTTCAAAGTGCCGGTCATTATCTTTATGTTTTGATCTGTACCAGCAATAAACAATTAGAAACAAGTACCATGCTGATAAGCATAGTGCGAGAAAGGATAAAAATTCTGACCAGGTAATTTGATTGATTCCAAACATTTGCCTTAAGTTTTAAGTTTCTTTTCTTTCCGGTGGATTGTATTCTGCACCTATCCGGTTTTGCAAATGTGATGGACTTCAACTTAAGTTTCACCCCATGAACACCCTACTGGGGTGTTTTATATGGTTAAATAAATTCCTTCTATATCATCAGAATTATTCGAATCTGGAGGGAAATAAGCTTTGATTGAAAATGCTATTAACAATTGCATTTAAAATGCTTTCAATTGTTTTTAAATAGTAAAATAACTTTCCCTCAAAAGAAAAGAAAAAAGGGAAAAAAGAAAAGAAACCAATGAAACTGACGGCCGTGGATAAAATGCAGGATTGCCACGGAACCGGTAAATACAGAAAAATAAACCTGTAAAATCAGTAATCCGGGGCATTCATCTTGATCTTGCATTTTTCCCAGGGTGGATTTTGTGGGGAGGCCGGCGATCTTGGGTTTCTTTTTGGTTTTTCCACCTGTTAATTCATTAATACCTGTAAAGCTGTATTTGTGGGCGGCTAAAGAAAAGTGCAGGACTGGAGTGAAACAAAAGGATGGCTCTTTTCGTGCGGTGTCTGAAGGCTCTTTTCCCTGTAACGACGAAACAAGCGACCGTTTCCCGTGAGTGGGCGAACGGGTTTAGGAAGCGTTGCAGGCGGTCAGGGGAATGTGCCGGGGCACTGGAAAAATACCTAAACTACCTGTAAAATTATTAATTGCGGGCAGGCTAATGGCAAGTGCAGGAATGCAGGGAAGCTCAGCGAAACAAGGAAGCGCTGACCGGAGCCTGTTCCGGGTTTTCGCTTTGGGCAGATCAGGGGCGGACGAAAATACGGGGCGGGTGAAGGGAATGCCGGGTAAGGCCTTGAGCATAGCGTACCGGAATTCCGGCTCTTGCCGTGGGGTGCATAAGGCTTTTCATTCCGGGATATAACAAGGAGAGCGAGTAACTGCGAATCATGAGCAGAGCTGCTTAAGCATGCCGGAATGATGGGCCGATGCATAGGAAGATCAAAATTCTGCTCCAACTTTCATGGTTTTGTTCAGTAATACTAAATTTGTCATTTCTTGCAGAAAATAATCAGTTATCCTTTTGAGAAAAACAAACTAAGTCATGAAAACCCACGATATAAAAATCAGAGAAGTAAAACCAGATGATATTCATTTGGTGCAGGAGATTGGCAAAAAGACTTTTAAAGAAACATTTGAAGCCAGTAACAGTACCGAAAATATGCAAGAGTATTTGGACAACTCCTTCTCCATATCAAACCTGGAAACTGAATTATCCGACCAAAATTCGGCATTTTATTTTGCACTTATCGATGAAAATGTAGTTGGCTACCTTAAAGTTAACTGGGGAGAATCACAGACTGAAAATTCGGATAAAAATGCACTTGAAATTGAGCGTATTTATGTCTTAAAAGAATTTCATGGAAAGAACGTTGGACAAATTTTGTATGAAAGAGCAATTGAGATTTCAGTACAAAAAGGCGTAGAATTTATTTGGCTTGGGGTATGGGAGGAAAATCCTCGGGCAATCCACTTTTATAAGAAAAATGGATTTACAGAATTCGACAAGCATGTTTTCCAGTTGGGTGATGACAAGCAGACAGACATAATGATGAAACGGCCAATCAACTATGATTAACCCGTAGCCAATATCAATTATATCCGTTTATCTCCGGCATTTTTGTCAAATGCAATCAGGTTAAACATCTCACGCATACGGCTGCGGACACGGTTGCCATACTTTTCTTCTATTTCACTGGCAGATAAATTGGTGGTCAGGTGTGTAGGAATTCCTCTGGAAACAAAAAGATCATAACGGCTAAGCAGGATCTCCCCCATCACATTGCATTCATTACCGTAGTGTTTTTGAACCTGTTCTACTCCCAGATCATCAAAACAATAAATGTTTGGAACGGGATTGGAATATGTCAGGTTTGCCGGATTTTTGCTGTAACGGTTAATCACCTTGTAACCTTCTTTTTCAAATTCAAAACTGATATCGCGGGCGGATACAACCCGAAATTGCTTTCCGTGTTGAAAAAAATATTTTACCAGGCTCATTAGTGTTGTTTTACCACAACCAATAGGGCCGGTAAGTAAAATACCTTTTTTCAGGTCCAGGTTCCATTTTTCAGCTACTTCTTTGTCTTCAATGGCATAAACAATCAAACGGTAAAGCAATTCCGAATCCTCAGGATACAACAGGAATTGCGACCCGTAAGTTTTTTTCCCAAGGTCTTCCAGCCACTTTCTACAGGCTTTGAACCCAAACTGATGTTTCCCATTTTCAAAACCGGCAATCTCCTTATAAGGGTTCGGAATAATCTTTATCGGTTTCGACATGGAGGGGATTGACTTTTCCGTTTTGTTTTTTTCTTCCATTTTTTTTCAAATTTTGGGAGGAATCTTCTTTACTGTTTTTCTTGTTTATATAGTTTATAAAAGGTGTCCCACTAGTGGTCCCGGTAGCAGTCCCGGTAGCGGTCCCACTAGCAGTACCAGTAGCAGTCCCGGTAGTGGTCCCGAATCTGGTACAGCTAACTTTGCTTACCTGGTAGCGGTTAGCTCCCGGCGAATACCGAATATATCCCCAGTTGTTCAATTCTTTCATACACTTCGAGTAGGTGGTTTTTGAACCGATCCGGGCCATGGCCATCACATCCTGCCTGTTGATTTCAAATTGATCCCTGAAGCGGTTCAGGTTCCAGAGGTTAAAAAGTGCCATATACAGGCTGATGTGCTGAGATGTGATGTTTGCATCTGTTTCCAGGTGGTCGAAAAAACCGCGCAGGTGCCGGATATAATTCATTTTTTCCGGCCCAGGTCAAAGCGATTATGCACCCGGTTTTCTACCATCATTTTCTGGATTTCTTCGCTGTCGTAGAAGATTACACCGCCAATTTTGGTAAAGGCCAGTGTCCCGTTGATACGCATGTTCTGAAGGGTTCCCGGAGAGATTCCCAGAAGCTTTCTTACTTCGTAAGATTTTAACCATTTTTTTGTGGGTTGCCCGTGATGAGCGGCAAAGAGTAGTTTGATTTCTTTGAGTAATTCAAGTTTGAATTCCCGAAGATCGTCGGTGGTTACAATTTCTGTTGGCATAACTTTTTGTTTTTAAATGATACAAATTGAGTTTTGCCAAATTTGAAAAATCTAACTGGATTTTATTCCCCATGTTTTCCCTACTAGGAATTCATTTTTTATTAACAGGAGACAATACCTGCCTGCTTAAAATGCTCGATTAGAACAGGTTGAAGCAAATCTCAAGAAACACTACACTTTCTGATTTTTATAGACCTGTGATGTTCTTTCCTTTGCCTTCTCAATTTTTATTGCAAGACATTTGTGATGAAAGACTCTAAGTTCGTCCAGCTTTACTTCAGGCAATTCGTCTATTATCTTTATCCGCTGTCCCTGATCCTCTATTTTCCAGTATTCCGCAAAAGGACAATCCTTTGTAGGATCCCCCAATGGGCATTTGGTAAATGGTACGACTAAATCTGCGTACTCAACATCCTTTTCAGTAAATATCATTTTGTATAATTATCCCGTTCTGTCCCTAACGGTATTTTATTAAA
Source organism: Draconibacterium mangrovi (assembly GCF_010586825.1). Lineage (GTDB taxonomy): Bacteria > Bacteroidota > Bacteroidia > Bacteroidales > Prolixibacteraceae > Draconibacterium > Draconibacterium mangrovi. Next base: position 262,681 of record NZ_JAAAGB010000001.1, read on the forward strand.
AAAAGAGCGTGAGACAATAACATTATCTGACTTGAGGTGCCGCTAAACACCCGTACAACAAATAAGTACGTCCCACGCAATACGTGGGCGTTGTACTTATACTCTTGTTGTACTGTAAAATTTAGCGGATTTTCAAGTCAAGAATAAAAGCTAACGCTCTAAATCATTACTATGTTTTACACCCTTTTTGCTGGGTGTTTGTATATCTTATTTTCATGCCAAAGATAATTCAATTCCGGCTTATTGCTATTTATGTTCAAATGTTTCTTTCCCAAAACAGCTCAAATATTATTCTTCCAGATCATCCAGATACTTTTGTAAGGTTTCTATTAAATGCCTTAAAAAACTCGTTTGATCGGCTCGTCCCTGAATTTCCTTAAAAGTTCCATAAATATTCTTGAATTTCAGGTTAAAGATTCTTTCAAACGCACGTGCAATATCAATTTTACTGGCCTTTCCATTATTAATAACTTTTGCGAAAAAAAGTGCATACACGAGTTCCACTGCATCGACATTATGATTCGTCCAATACAAGTTAGATACAAATTTGTTGTTTTCTCCAGAATTCCAGTTCTGCTTTCTTTTCAATTTCTGAATTTCATTACCGATATAGTTTTTAAGCAGTTCACACGCCATAATTTTTGCCAAAGTATTATCATAGCCTGTGGAAAATTCGGGATCAAGATGATTGGGAATGTGATCAAGATGAATTCGATGATCTCCGTTACCTCGCAAAAAATATAAATGATCTGAAGATGTTCTTTTCCTTCTATAGTATTGGTAAAAAGCTTTTTCTTCTTTCTGAACACGACAGTGTTTTTGCAGCTCATCTCTCAAGTACCTGATTTGTGCTTTTATGTCTTCTTCCGGTCTATTTGATTCGATATCAAAAACCTCAGTATAAAAAATGAACTTACTAAACACGCTTGGCTTGATGTGTTTAAAGAAATTAATTTCTTCATTTTCGTTTGAGAAACCCTGACCTAAAACTATTTCCCGGAACTTAAGCATAACTCTTTTACACATTCCAATCGCTTTCTCCGTCGTTTCAATAAAACAATCTGGATTGATTTCCAAGAAAGATAACTCTTTATCAAGTTGTTTGATTAATTCATTGTATGTTGGGTACTTCATAGCTATAAAGTTTTAATACAAATACAGTTATTCCATTCTTAATTTAAAACACTGTAATCATATCAAGATAAAAGTTTCTTAATGTCTCATCCCATCTCCTTATTTTGACGTTAATAAGAATCCCAGAAGAATATTTCATCTCCTGGGGATACTTCTAGTTATAGATATCAATTATGAAAGCTTTCTCTATCTACATTTGAGTGTGGATTTTCAGACTATTTTTTTTCTACAACAAGACGGACCTCGTTCTAATTGTTAATATATTTAAATAAATTTTCCTATCCTTTATATTGAGTAAATAATAGTGAGATAAATATTAGAAGAGATTATTTCTGCCCTCTTCTGTTTTATCTGTTTCCTTTTATACAATATAAACCACAGGAATGTGGTTTCAGTTTTTGACTAAATGATTCAGAGAATTCACCTAATTCAAGATTTAACCACATATCCTTAATAGCACATGAGGTTGTAATGTCTAGCTGTATCAAATCAACTCCAACATTTTGATATTCTTCTTCTGAAATATTGAACAAAGCCAGGTAAATTTCTCCTGTATTTGGGTTTTTTGACGTGATACCCACTTTACTTTCATCATGGAAAATTTGTTTTACATCGGTGCTTTCGCGATGCATTTTCAGCACGTCTTCGTTTGTTAGTAACGACAGGGTGAAATCATCGTTACTTGGCAAATCACCGCCAAACATCAGTGGCGATTTAAAAATGGTAAACAAGGTCATTAACGAATATTGCTCATCAGGTGTAAGGCGCGTCATACGATCTTCACCACGTTCGCCACGAATTGAAATACGTCCCAGCGGAATCATATCGCAATCTGGCCAGGTGCCGGGAGCAATGTGCGGATACCATTGTTCGCACACTTTTATGAGGTTGGTGAAATGATGCCAGGTGTCCCAAACATCATCAACCATACGCCACATATTAGCATGATTTTTCACATGATCGGCTGCCGTAATTGGCGTTGCACCAGGCGATGTACTCAACACGATCGGGCGGCCACAATTGTCGATGGCGTTACGGATCAGTTCAATTTCCCCCTGGTGGTACGGACGCGACAAATCGTCGATCTTAATAAAATCAACGCCCCATCCGGCATACATATTCATAATCGAATTGTAATACTCCTGCGCACCTGGTTTGTCGGCAACAATGGTATAATTATCTCGTAACCAAGTGCACTGCAATTCGGTTGTATAAATCTGATCAGCAGTGATTCCGTCGGTTCCTAAAATCGGCAATTTGTTTTCAACTGCCACTTTGGGAATACCGCGCATAATATGGATACCAAACTTTAATCCTTTGCCGTGCACATATTCGGCCAGCTCTTTAAAACCTTTTCCATCGGCAGCCGACGGGAAACGGTTTACGGCAGGTTGGTAACGTCCGTATTCATCGATTACATAAATTGGATCGGTTTGGTTGTAACCTCCGGCTTTGTCGTTCTCAACAAACCAACGAATATCAACCACAACGTATTCCCAGCCATAATCCTTCAGATTTTCAGCCATGTAGTCGGCATTGGCTATTACCTCATGTTCTTCAACGGTTGGTCCGTAGCAGTCCCAACTGTTCCACCCCATTGGTGGTGTTTCGGCCCAGTTTTTAAACTCACCTTTGGCAAAAGGTTCTGGCAGTTGATTTGTTGTACAGGAAAATGCCGAGTACAACAAAATGAATGTGATTAATTTTAGATTTTTCATATTTGATCTTTTTTTAGTTTAATAAGGATAGATCAATAATCTTAGTGTATTGAGCGATTAAAAACGTACCTGAAATCAGGCACGTTTTTTATATTTCATTAATAATTTGGATTCTGTTGAAAATTCGGATTCTTATCCGTTTCACTTTTAGGAATTGGCATCCAATACATAGCCGGGGCATTAAATTGTCGCTGTTCAACCAAAATTCCAGGTGTATATTTTTTTGTTCCATCAGGATTTAAAACAATTTCAACTCCTGTTGCATTCCTATTCAATACATCTTCGGCGATCATCCATCTTCTAACATCAAAATAGCGATGTTCTTCGAAACACAGCTCTACACGACGTTCATTTACTATGCGTTGCCAAAGTTCATCTCCTGAGTCCTTTACATCAGGCATTTTAGCTCTATTTCTGATAACATTTAAAGCCTCACGTGCTTCCGATTCTAGGCCTTGCTGATACAAAGCTTCAGCATAATTTAGGTATTGTTCGCCTAAACGAAACCAAATCCAGTTTTTGGGATTAGGGAAGTTCCAGCTGTTTGTCTGGTAAGTTTCGTCCATGAATTTGCGAATATTATACCCTGTAATACTGGCATTCCAGTTATCTTGTCCGTAACGGGTATCTTTTCCTCCACTTACAATTGTTCCTGACTCATCAGCAATTAAATAAGTTTCTACTTCTCTGCCCATCCACTCATCGCCATCAGAAAGTATCGCTGCATACAAACGTGCGTCGCGATTAGCATAAGGATTGGCACTGTGATCCGGATTCGACCAGTTGAATTTAGTACCGTCTGCCATTTCAAAGTCATCAACCAATTCGGCAACTGGTGTGTTTCCTCCCCACTGTCCATAACCGTTTGGGCCATTTGATTGATCAAGATATGATAAGTTTAAGCCATCAGAACTTGAACCTCCCTGACGATCAAACAGTACTTCGCTATTTCCACAATCTAGAAATAACTGAGTGTAATTTGTTTTCACATCGTCATAATTATCATATAATGCATAACCGTTTTCCAGGGCTGCATCGATACAGGCCTTTGCCGCATCAGAAGCTTTTTGCCATCTATCTGCATCTGGCGACGGATATCCTACCAATTCGTTTACTCCTGACTGGTTCATCAGTGGACTGGCTGCATATAAAAGCATTCTTGATTTTAAAGCTAAAGCAGCAACTTTTGTAGCTCTACCTATATTTGATCCACTATAAGATCCAGGCAATAATTCTGCCGCTTTATCACACTCCGAAACGATAAAATCAACATTCTCTTTATAGGTATCTCTTTCTACATTCAAAAATTCTTCCCGGTCGGCCAATGTATATGCATCAGTAATAATTGGCATAGCTCCCCAACGTGAAACCAGATCGAAATACATTAAGGCGCGGATAAAGGTCATTTCTCCAACCAGCCTGTTCTTTAAGGCTTCGTCGGCAAATTCAACTCCTTCAACACGTTCAAAAAACATATTACAGTTGCTAATATTACCCCAAACAGTACTCCAGGCACGGTTATCCCAACCCCACCAGGCACCATTCATACGGCCCAAATCGGTAGCACTAACATAACCCTGAGTATAAGGTTCGCAACCTCTGGACCAGGTAAGGTAACTTTCATCAACTACTGAACTTTGCCATGATTCTGCCCATCCATGGCCAATTTTATTGTAACGAGCATTTACAAATGATTCAACAAGTGCAGGATCGGTCCAAACATCTGCTTCAGATATTTCAGTCAGGGGACTTTTATCTAATATATCCTCCTCACGACAAGAAGCTAAAAGAGAAATAGTCATTACAAGTAGGTATAGAATTTTAATGTTATTCTTCATAGTTGCTTAATTTAAAAAGTTATGTTTAGTCCAAAATTAAATACCCTTGCCTGTGGAGTACTCCATGCGGCAAAGCCTTGAGAACCCTCGGTTGTTTCCGGATCGACATCATTCAGTTCAGTAATTGTTAACAAGTTAGACGCACTGCCAAACACACGTACATTGCTAAATGGTAAACGTCTGGTAACTGTTGACGGAAGGTTATAAGCAAGCTCAATATTTTTTAAGCGAAGGTAGCTGGCATCTTTCAGCCAAAAAGTATTTTTCTGTGCAGAAGAAGTTACTTGACGGTCGTAAATTCTTGGGTAATCTGCATTAATATTATTTTCTGTCCACCTGTTATCGAAGAAGTCCTGGGTAAAGTTACCAATACCTCCTGATTCGAAGAACACATATTGCCAGACATTAGTGGCTCCTTGCCAAAGCATACTTAAATCCCAGTTTTTATAATTCAATCCCACGTTAAGTCCGTATACAATCTCAGGAGTGGTAGTTTTATCCGGACGAATTCTGTCATTTCCATCAATAGTACCATCCTCATCCACATCTCTGAAAATCAGATCCCCAACCTGTGCATTACTCAGGTGTGGAGTATTATCTAGCTCTTCCTGCGTACTGAATACGCCAATTGCCTCGTATAAAAGCCAGTTGGCACCAATTGATTTACCAGTTTGTTTTTGCCACTCAAGCATGGTTTCAGGTTCGTCGAAATAAAGGATTTTACTTTTTGCATACGAGAAGTTGGTACTGGCTGCCAGGTTTAACTCTCCGAAATTTTTGTTGTAGCCCAAAACGGCTTCAAGTCCTTTTGTTTCGCACTCACCAATATTTTCTGCAGGCAATGAAAGTCCGGTATAATCGGGCACATACGATGCGCCGTTAGCCAGAATATCTTCGCGTTTGGTTTTAAACAAATCAAAATCGAAACTAAAGTTATCCAGAAATCTACTTTCGAAACCAATATTTGATGTTGTTGCAACTTCCCATTTTACGTTAGGATTTGCAGTTCTCACCTGTGTAATACCCACTTGCGATTCAGGAGAACTTCCGCCTAAAGTGGCATTGTCACCAAAAGTATAAGTGGTTAAATACTGGTATTTGCTAATTCTGTCGTTACCCATTTGTCCCCACGATCCTTTCAGCTTAAAATAGCCAATAAAAGAGAGATTATCTTGCCAGAAATTTTCTTCAGATATACGCCATCCTACAGATGCTCCTGGAAAGAATCCAAAACGATTTCCTTTTGGGAAGTTCTCAGAACCATCGTAACGCCAGTTAAACTGAACCAGGTATTTTTCTTTAAAACCATAGTCGAAACGACCAAAATAGTTCATTCGCCCGGTTTCGCTGGCACTACCATTATTTAAAGCCGTATTCTCATCACCTGCAAATAATTCTTCAATTGAGGTGGATACAAAATCTTGTCTTCTACCATATAAATAGTCGTATCTACTTTCGTATTGCTCATAAGCAACAAATGCCGACACACTATGAATATCGTTGAAGGTTCTTTTATAATTTAACTTGATGTTGGCAGTAATTCCAAGGTTTTGGCTCATATCTTCGTTTAAAGCCGCATTGTTTGGCCCGTACTGACGAGGAAAATATTCATCGGTATTAATATCATATCCATATAGGAAGAAAGCTTTTTGGAAGTGTTTGTAGAAATTATCAGAACGGTCGATATACAAACCTCCATCAAGCGACAAGCCCTCGGTTACTGATGCTAAATCAAGGTTAAAACCTAAATCGATATTCACATACGAACGTTTGTTTGCCTGGTAACCCATTTCACCATTGGCACAAGTTACAGGATTAAAATCATCTTGCGGCGCTAAAACAGGCAAGCCATTTTCCGGCCATCTGATATTCACACGCGGGTCCCCTTTAACAAGGTAACGCCAAATTGCTTCAGAACCGTAGTGTGGTGAATTACGATTTTCCTGACGAAGCGAAATATTAGCGAACAACTTTAAATAATCGGTTGCCTGCACATCGATATTCGAACGCAGGTTGTACTGCTTGTAATTACTGGCACTTTTTTTATAATAGTTATCCTGGTATTGATAACCTGTTGAAAGGAAATATTTTACTCTTTCGGTACCACCTCTGATTGATAGGTTGTGTTGAGTTTGAGGTGCAAAAGTGCGCAATGTTTCGTCCATCCAATCAACATTAGGATAACTTGTTGGATCCGAACCGTCTCTGAATTTAGCAATCTGTTCATCCGTGTACATTGGGCTACGACCATAAATATTCGTTTCAATTTCATTCAAAGCAACTGCATAATCAGCCGAATTCAGCATCTCAGGAATAACTGTTGGCTGCCTGATTCCGAAATTTGAACTCAGGCTTATTGTTGGTTTTCCACTCTGTCCGCGACGGGTAGTAACCAAAATTACACCGTTTGCAGCCCTTGATCCGTAAATTGCAGCCGATGCATCTTTCAAAACAGAAATACTTTCAATGTCGTTTGCATCAATATGATCAAAACCTCCTGCACGATCGGCAACTCCGTCAACAACAATAAGCGGACTGTTATCGCCCAAAGTACTTCTACCACGAATTAATATTTCAGTATTTTCATACCCCGGTTCACCCGAGCGGTTATTTGTAATCAATCCGGGCAAACGTCCGATAAGTGTATTTGCAATGTTTGGCTCCGGTGTCTTTAAAATGTCTTCGCCCTTGCTCGATACTACAGAACCTGTTACTGTAGTCCTTTTTTGCGTACCATAACCAATGGTAACTACCTCTTCGAGACCAATCGCATCAACTTTCATTATTACATCAATGGCGGTTTGGCTTCCAACAGGTATTTCCTGCGAAAGCATTCCAACAAACGAAAATTGTAAAACATCTTCTGGCAATGCCTCGATTGAATAGGCTCCGTTAAAATCGGTAACGGTTCCCTTTACGGTTCCTTTAATAACAATACTTACGCCGGGCAACGGTTCGCCAAATTCGTCTGTAACTTTCCCAAAAATAGTACCCTGCCTTTCAGTGGTCTGATTTGAGGAAATTGTACTCTTGGTTTGCTTTGGTTTTATCAATATCAGATTACTTTCTGTGATTGAATATTCAACTTCACCTTTTTCAAACAACAGCGTTAATATACTTTCAACTGTTTGGTTTGTAACATAGACATCCACTCGTTTATCCATATCAAGTTTCTCGTTTTGATAAATAAACCTGAAGTTTGACTGTAGTTCAATTTTTTCAAGAACCTCTTTTATCGAGGCTTGTTTCATTTCCAATGTTAGTTTTGTGTTTTGCGAATAAACTGATGCATTTACACAAATAATGGATAGTTGGATTAGGACTAAAGTTAGTGTAGAAATTAATACTAACTTTCGGAAGAGTGCACCAAGTGACTTTCCAAATTCATAATTTTTTTTCATAAATTTGTTTGATTTTAATTATAAAAATCTAATGTTGGTAGCATTAGATGTTAATTATCTCAATACGGGAAATGCAGTATAATTTCCCGTATTTCATTATCACTAATTCAGTTAGACATTATTATTATTTCCTTTCCTTTTTGTTTAAAACAAATGTCACTCAATTCTTTAAGTGCGTTTAAAACATCTATTATTGTCTCTTCTTGAAGTACACCAGTATAATGAATCTGCTCTCCAATCTCGGGAGGATTAAAATAAATTTGAACGTCATACATCCTCTCTAATATTTTAGTGATTGCCGCAAGTGATGAATTGTCTAGATAAATTTTGTGTTCTCGCCATGCACTACTCAGATTTGCATTACCGGGGATCATCTTCATATTTTCTGTTTCTTTCTCAAATTCTACGATTTGCCCAGGCAACACATGTACCTTTTGCCCGTCCTGATTACTTATCTCAACTTTCCCTTCTATCAACGCGGTTATAATATTTTCATCATCACAATAAGCCATTAGATTGAATTTTGTACCTAACACTTCAATCTTCATTCCTCCATTAGTTTCAATTACAAAAGGCTTTTCATTTTTAGCTACTTCAAAAAATGCTTCTCCATTAAATTCAACCTCCCTTATTTTATCTTTATCATTATAATGGTAAGATAAATTGGAGCCACTATTCAGATATACTTTTGTTCCATCAGGTAAAACAGATTCTGTTTGGTTCCCGTACGATGTCGCCAGTTCAATTCTATTATTTAACTTAACTGATGGATTTGATAGAAATAAGAAGCCCAGAATAATCAAAAGTATTGCAGTCATTGCTGCTATCGAAAAAACAACATCTTTTCTTACTCCCATTATGACTACTTGATTAAATATAGATTGATTAACTTTAATCCAACCTTCTTCTACGTTAAATTGTTTAGAAATGCAAAGTGTATCAACCGTTCTCCAAATTGTTTTGAATTCGTTAAGTTTTGTTTTGTTTTCTATTGACTCATCCAACCATGTATTCATCTTATCTTCATAAATTACCGATTCCTCTTTTAATAAATAATCGATAATTGTATTTCCTATTTTACTATCTGTTGGCATAATCTATTACTTTATTATTTGACACGTGTGATTCCAGAAGGTCCTATTTAGTATTCATCTTTTTTTTAAATAATTATACCGGAATCTCTTACACATATATACCATTCAAAATCAAAATAAATCTGAACGGCTAATCTTCAACGTAACTGTCTGATGTGATTTGACTCCAAATTGTCTAGGGTTCGTCTGATCTGGTGTATTTATCATAAATGAATATTAAATAGCAGAATACCATAAAATATGTGTTGCATATTTTCTTGAATCTTAAAGATCCGAGTAATTTTTAATACCCATAAAACTAATTACATATATATAACCATAAACCAAGTAGCTATTGTTCTCCAAAACTTAAGTATCAATATTCGCAAAATATTTATAATATTTCGCTTGTGGTTAATCTTTAAAATGATGATAGTTTGTGAGAGAACCTGATTTGCGACCTACAAATTATAAATTCTATCAATTTGTAGAAGCAATTAATTTAACAACCTAAAAATAAGGCACTTTAATGTTCCGCTACTTTTAAAGTTTTATTGAGAAATTTTTATATCTATATGTTAAACTGGAATGTTTCAATTTCCCATTTTCATATAATCTGCAAAAAGCCTTGTCCATATCTTCAATAATCGACACTGGAACTTTAAGATCATGATGTCCAGGTAGAATCTTTTTTACCGATAACGCCAATAACTTCTTGATCGAGTTCATATAAGCAATTGGATCTGTTGAAGGAAAAAATGCAAACAATTCACCAATATAGATTAAATCTCCCGTATATAAATAGCCTTTATCCTTTTCGTAAAAACATAAATGGCCTGGAGAATGTCCGGGAGTGTGTAATATTTGGATCGTTCGTTTTCCTAATTCAATTGTATCATTATCTTTCAATACTCTTGTCGGTGCTCCTTTAAACAGATGGTAATTATTAATATTAAAATCTTCTGGAAATTCGCATGGCTTTTCCAACAGGAAGCCTTTAACCTGTTCTATTGACAAGGGAAATCCTCCGTTTATCCATTCAGTTTCTGCCTCATGTACATAAAAATCAGAGAAATATTCATGTCCTCCAAAATGGTCATAATGTACGTGTGTTGTGACTACCGTAACTGGCTTATCCGTCAATTTTTGCACTTGTTCCCAAATATTTCCTACCCCGAGTCCTGTATCAATTAGTAAACAACGTTCCGTTCCATTCAACAAATAACAATGCGTTTCTTCCCAATGTTTGTATTCACTTATAATTGACGTATTTTCATCGATTTTTTCAATTGTAAACCAATCAACCTTGTTATTATGTATCATTTATACAGATTTAATTTGTTATCGTTTATATTTTTCATTTTAAGATCCACTATCTCGAATCACATTCTATAATCTCACTATCAAAAGCCATAACAGTCTAGAGAAGCTTATAAAGTCTCTAAAATAGCAGGACATGTTGTTTATTTCTTCTTTTATTCTTAACGTTAGTTTCATTAAGAGTATTATCAACCAACTAAACAGTTTTAGGACTTTTGAACAGAAGTACCGGTCTTCCGTCGGCATCGAACTGTACTTCCATCACCCGAGCATGACGGTTAGGATCGTATAACGGATCCGCAACAATCTCTTCCAGCGGTCGGGTATCGCTTGCAGGAACAACTGCCGGATCGCCAACAGCTTTTTCGTAATCGCGCGCATGATAGATACAAAGCGGCGTAAGGTCGTCTTCGGCCACGGTAAAACAGTTGTGTCCCGGTCCGTAAATTTTCTTTTCGTAATCGGTTTCCAATACCGGGTATCTCGATTTTTTCCACGAATTGCGGTCCAGCAGATCGGCATTTTCATCAGCTTCCATCAGTCCCATACAATAACAAGCACCTGTTGCACTTGCCGAAAAGGTGATATAGATTTTGCCTTTATTCTTTATTACGGCCGGTCCTTCGTTCACCCAAAAACCGATTCTTTCCCAGTCGTAATCGGGTGTGGTAAGCATAAACTGCACAGTTTTCAGCTTAACTGGCGATTCCATTTCAGCCAGGTACAAGTTGGATGCGGCAAACTGCCCGCCGGTTTTTTCGGCCCAGCAGAAATAGCGTTTTCCCTTATTCTCGAATACCGTACCATCCAGCGAAAAGTCGATAAATGTTTTCTCATCGCCGTCGGCAGGCTGCATTTGTCCCAACTCAACCCACTCGTCGTTTAACGGATCCTGACCTTGACATTCCAACACATACGGACGCAAAGCCCAAATGTCTTCTTCTTCGCTGGCAGCAAAGTAAACATACCATTTGCCATCGAGGTAATGAATTTCGGGTGCCCAAATATGGCGACTCATCGGGCCGCTTTCGTGCTTAAACCATACATCGAAAGTTTGGGCATTTTTCAAGTCGGCAATCGTTTTACTTTTTCGTAATTCGATGCGATCGTAGGTTGGTACCGAGCCGGTAAAGTAGTAGTATCCATCGGTATGTTTGTACACAAACGGATCGGCGCGTTGCTCAACCAATGGTGCATTTTTAGCTGTAGTATCCATCTTAGATATGAATTTTTGCTTTTATCGTTTCGTAATATTTGTCGGTGATTTTATAACGGTAGATCAACAAGCCATTGATAACGTGGAAAATACCCGGAATTAAAGTGAGCATAAGTGCCAGCCCGGTAAGTGCTGCTTTTGTTTGAACCACATCGGGGATATAACCAAAGGCATCGAGCAACAGACCAACCACTGCACCGGCAATTCCCATACCCGCTTTCTGAGCGAAAGAGATACCGCCGAATGCCAATCCTGAAACACGTTTGCCGGTTTCGGCATGTCCGTGGTCAACCGCTTCGGCAATGGCCGACCAGAAAACCGGCGCATGCACATCAACCACCAGCGACAGGATAAAATAGAGCACATAAGCCAGCAGTACACTGTCGGGATTCGGTTTTACCAAAATAAACATCAGTACACTAAGTACACCTACTCCAAGTTGCGACATCCAAAACAGTTTCACTTTACAAAAACGTTTGGTGATTAGCGTTGATAACGGCATAGCTAAAATGGCGGCTGCCACACCGGTTCCCATAAATGTCGACTGCATACTTGCATCGCCTCCAAGGTAATATTTTGCATAAAAGATAGCCACCGAACTGCGAATTACATAACCAACAGTACCCGACAGGCAAGAGCCCCATAAAATAAGCCACTGGTCGTTTTTCACCAGGTATTTTAACTGCTGAAAGAAAGGTGTTTTATCTACAACGTGCTCGATACGCTCGCGTGTAGTAAAGTAGCTGAATAAAAACAGCAGGGTTCCCATAAGCGCCATTAATCCCATGGCCAGCTGATATCCTCGTCCCATGTCGTCCCGTCCTAGTTTTTCGGCCAGAATAGGAACCACAATCGACACCATAAACGCGGCAACTTTTGCAAAGAAAAGGCGGTAACCGTTGGCCGATAAGCGTTCCTGCGGATCGTTTGTTAATACCCCGATGAGCGAGATATACGGAATAGTAACCGAAGTGAACATCAACGTTACAAAAATGTAAGTGATGTATGCATAAATCAATTTTCCGGCGTAATCAAAACCCGGCGTAGTGAACGTAAGAAAAACCGAGATACCAAACGGAACTGAGAGGTACAGGAAATACGGTCTGAACCGGCCTCCTTTAAATTTATACTTGTCGGTAATCAGTCCCATAAGCGGATCGCTAACGGCATCAATCAAACGAACCAGTAAAAACATAAGGGCCACATCGGTTGGTTTCAGCCCAAAAATGTCGGTGTAAAAATATGTAATGATGAGGAACATGGAGGAGATAACCACATTTACGGCAGCATCGCCCGAGCCATAGCCGATTTTTTCAAGTACGCTTAGTTTTTGAGCTTTCATTGATTTGTTATCACTATTATCCGACTATAGTCGGGATTACTAAATTTTATTTCTATAATTTTTTTCATCTTGTGATTTTGTGTGCAGAACAAATCTACAACATGGAGAGAAACCTTTCAGGATTAACCCTATTTACTTCCTTATTTAATTATTTTCTTTTTTGTACAAATTGAATGATGCTTTAAAATAGTTTCCTTATCCTCATCATTTAGTCCATTAATCCATTCAATCTTTTCTTTAAAAGAAAAATGATCTATTTCCAAGAATGGACAATCATCATCTCTCCTATTTTTAGGACATCCATAAGCTATAGAATATATTCTAGTGATCATAGCTAATCCTTCAAATCTCAGCTCCTATAAATTAATCGGACACTTATGATTTGTTATATTTAATTGCTTCACCTAAATACAACTGGGTTAACTTTAATTAAATAGCATCTTTTAATTTCAGACAAGACCTTATGTAAAATAACGATTTCCAAATTTGATTTTTGATAGTCTTCACAGAGATGTTCAATCTTTCTGAAATCTCTTTTTGGGTTAATTCTTCAAAACGACTCATCTTAAACACTTCTCGAGATCTTTCAGGAAGATTATTAATACATTCTTCAACAATCATGAGAAACTCCTTTTCAACCATTGGCTCATAAAACTGTGCTTGATTATTGATTATAATTTCGCCAATGATTTTTGTTCGGTTTTTCTCATTCCGAATATAATTTAGTGCTGAATTACGTGAGGCACGATATAAATATGCGGCAACATTTTGATCAATTGTTAATGACCTTCTATTATTCCACAACTTTATAAATAATTCTTGAACAAGATCTTCCGACGCTAACTTATCTTTTATCATGTCAAATACGAATTTACATAAACAACTATAATACTTTTCAAATAGATGATTAAAACTTAAATAATCGTTACGTCTAATTTTCCTGATAAGTTCCTCGTCGTTATTAACTGTCATTATAGTCAAATAATTATTTTACTATATTCTTCATCAGAGGATCTGATATTCAAATTTATTGGTAGTTACCTGAACAAACTTTTCATACATCTTACTATCAATGGATAATGTTATATATCAATCCAAATCTTGTTAAATTTTTAACAAACGAAATTATTGGGTTCCTTAATATCAATCAAAGACCCCAATAATTACCGTAGTCAGATTTGCTCACTATTTAATAAGCTTCATTATATCAATACTTGTATCCAAACATTTTGTTGCTCCAAGAAATACACTTCTTTCTCCTGGTAAAGATCCTCCAACCCATAGTTTATATTCTCCATCTCTAAATACACGCTTACCATCATTGTCAACTTCACTGAAAGACTCTCGATCAAGATTAAACACAACAATCTTTGCATGACCAGAAGGAACTGAAACACGTTGAAATGCCCTTAATGAGTACAAAGGATCACCATTCCCCGCAATAGGAGAACACACATACAACTGCACAACTTCCTCCGCATCATACTCTCCTAGATTTGTTACAGTAACAGAAGCTGTTATTTGATCTTCAAAAACAGAATCAATTTTTAAATCAGAATACTCAAAAGTTGAATAAGATAGTCCAAATCCAAATGGGAATTGAGGTTCCTTTGTCATATATTTGTATGTACGGCCTTTCATAGAATAATCCTCATAGGGAGGTAAATCATCAACCGACTTAGGAATTGTAAACGGCAAACGCCCTGAAGGAACAGCATCACCAAACAATACATTTCCTACAGCAGTACCTCCTTCTTGTCCAGGATACCATACATACAAGACAGCATCAGCAAGTTCATAAATTTCGGGAATTGCAATTGGGGATCCACCTGTAATAATAACTATTAGAGGTTTTTCTTTTCCATATGACCTAATTTTCTTTATGAATTCTATTTGACTTTGTGGAAGATGTAAATATTTCCTGTCCCCTTTAAAGTCCGAGGCAATGGCGTCACCTTCTTCTCCCTCAACAAGACCACTGAGTCCCAAGACGGCAATACAAACATCAGCTGAAGCCGCATCCTCAGTCACATAATCCATAGGATTAATATTTTTCTGATATGGAAGCTGACCATAACGATAATTTACAGTAGTCCCTAAATCCAACTTACTAATAATTCCATCTAAGATGTTGACAGTATTGTTATTAACACCATAATAATTACCAAGTAAGACTCCTTCATTAGCAGCCTGAGGACCAGTAATAAAGACATTCTTCAAATTATTCTCTAATGGAAGAATCTGATTCCTATTTTTTACAAGTACTATCGACTTCTCCGCTTCTTCAAGAGCAAGTTTTCGATGTATATCAGATCCAACAACTTCTGATGAAATATTAGAGTATGGATTCTCATCATTGTTATCAAAAAAGCCCAACCGGAATTTTGTTCGTAATAAATCACATAACGCATTATCCAAATCATCTTCGTTAACAAGTTTTTTAGAGAGGGCTTTCTTTAGGCTTTCAAAGGCTATACCACAATTTACATCTAGACCTGATTTTATTGCCATTGCCGAAGCTTGTTCTGGGGTCTCACACAACTGATGATCTTTCCATATATCTTGGATAGCACCACAATCAGAGACAATGTGTCCTTCAAATTTCCATTGATCTATCAATATATCTTGTAACAAAAATGGACTAGCACAACAAGCTTGACCATTTGTACGATTATAAGCTCCCATAATTGCCTCAACTTTTGCTTCTTTTACTAAAGCTTCAAAAGCAGGCAGATAAGTTTCCCATAAATCTTTAGGTGTTACTTCTGCATTAAACTCATGTCTTAATTCTTCAGGGCCCGAATGAACTGCATAATGTTTGGCACAGGCAGCTGTCTTCAGATATTTCTCATCATCTCCTTGAAGACCTTTCACAAAAGCGACTCCAATTCTGGAAGTTAAAAAAGGATCTTCTCCATATGTTTCCTGACCACGTCCCCATCTTGGATCACGAAATATATTCACATTTGGTGTCCAAAATGTTAATCCAGCGTAGCGATTATAATTTCCTAAACTTTGTGCAATATTAAATTTGGCTCGAGCCTCATCGGAAATAGCAGTAGCAACTCGATAGGCTAGTGTAGTATCAAAAGTTGCCCCAAGAGCTATCGCTTGAGGAAAGACTGTTGCTCGTCCATTTCGCGCCACTCCATGAAGACATTCATTCCACCAGTCGTATTCCTTGATTCCCAGACGAGGAATGGCAATATTGGCATTTACAAGTTGCGTAATTTTTTCATCAACAGTCATTGCTGAAATTAATGCCTCAATCCTTTCTTCAATAGGCAATGAAGTATCCAACCATAAAAACTCAGTCTCACCCTTTTCTTGTGCATTAATATTAAGCACTACAAACAGTATTAAAATTACAGGTAATATTACTTTTTTCATTCTCTTCTTAAATAAATTAATTTTACATTGTTACCACACATTAGAAACTTAATACTAAAACCAACCTTTCCTTTTGTTACTAATTTTATTTGTGATATCTCCTATTCATTCTATAGATTATCAAATCAGCGATAAAAGATATTCATAAGTTTTACATTACGTTATTATTGTATATACCTGAAAAACACGCTGAAATAAAAGATAATTCATTAGTTCATTAACCAGACAATCCAGTTAAATCCATTCATATTAAAACCAATTATTCTAATTGCGTTTTAGTCTATAATTAATTAACCGGATTAACTCGATGGCGAGACATTAAACACTCTTTTAAAATTTATTTGCAGGAAATTCCTAATAATGTGATATTAAACTCACCTTCCAAACATAAAACTATGTCTAACAAGGAAGGTGAGTTTCTGGCTTTTATCAATATGCTACATAAATAACATCAAACCAATTGATTAAATTTGGTTCTTCGATAATATTAGTACCCCCAGTTTTGTATTAACTTAGGATTCCGGTCAATTGCTTCCTGAGGTATAGGATTAAAATACTGTTTTTGACTAACAGAATGTGGATGACTTTCCAATGCTGTAGGAGTATAAATCCATTTTCCACTATTATTTTCAGGAACGGAATTTCGAATTACCATAGAATGTAAAGGTTTGTTCATTACATCCATCATAATTTTCCAACGCCATATATCGAAAAGTCTTTTACCTTCATAATGTAGCTCTACTCGCCTTTCTCTGCGAATTATTTCACGCATTTCATCT
Source organism: Draconibacterium mangrovi (assembly GCF_010586825.1). GTDB lineage: Bacteria > Bacteroidota > Bacteroidia > Bacteroidales > Prolixibacteraceae > Draconibacterium > Draconibacterium mangrovi. The sequence goes on from NZ_JAAAGB010000001.1 coordinate 279,892, forward strand.
TGGCTCAATCCTTCTTCTAAAGGTGGGAGATTAGTGCTAGGACGTGCTCGCAGATAATTAATTGCATCGTATACTGAAGCATCCGGCCCTACGGCTTCATTCTGAGCTTCCGCATAATTTAACAGCACTTCTGCATACCTGTAATAAACATAGTTTTGTCCAGATGTATTTGATCCCGGGATACTATTGGGAGGAATTCTTTTTTTCAAATAATATCCTGTATTTGATACATCATCTCCTCCAAAATCAATTTCATTTTTAGATGGATTGACCAAATCAATTCTTGTATAAACAGTATCAGTCTTTGGCATCCAATCTTGTTTATATGGTGCTCCATCGTAAACAATAAAATTATAAAATCGCTTTTCTCTTCCAACGTATGGATTTTGAGGGTCATACCCCGAGTTAGGATCCTCAATAGGCAATCCATTTTCCATCATATACTGATCGACAATTTCCTGTGTTGGGCAATAGTTTCCCCAGCACATATATCCATCAAGCAACCAAACAACTCCTCCATACCGATGAAACAAGTTAGGCATAGTAACAGCAACTTGCTGCCTGTCAAAAATAACTTCTTTATTATATTCATTCGCCTCGTACCAGAATTTAGTCATATCGGAAAATAAATCATATTCCCCTGATCCCTTATGACCAAATGTTTCAATAAATTTTTTATTAGTTTCAGCAGCAGCAGTATACCTGCTATGATCAGCTTCCGCAAAACTCTGAAGGTTATCAGAACTACGAGGGATTGCTGGATCTTCCGAATTATATGCAGGACTTGCTGCAAATAACTGAATCCATCCTTTTAGAGCAAGAGCGGCACCGAGAGTTGCTCTGCCGGCATCAGCTTCTCCTGAAGTATATTTTACAGGAAGGTTCTCATTGTTTATGATATCTGTTAATTCATTCACAATATAGTTATAAGTCTCTTCAAACGTACTACGGGGAATAAGAAGTTCATCTTCTTCCATTATCGTTCTATCTTGAGGCACTTCAATTATTGATAGACCTCCAATTCGATAAAATAATTCACTATATTGAAATGCTCTTAAAAATCGAGCCTCATCAATTCGTTGAGCCACCCATTCAGCTGATAAACTTTCAGCATTTTCATTAACTTTTTGAATAAAAGTGTTTAGCCTTCGTATCTTCTCATATGTCCCCGGCCAATTTGCATCCCATGCTGGTCCTGATTGGCCAAACCAAATGCTATAGTTATTTGTATTGGCATGCACTGTACCTCCCCGCCAGTTCCAAGAAGTATAATAAAAGGCTGCATCATTGTCGTCAGTAAAATTATCAAGGTTGTCTGATTCACTACTCTTCTGGGCAAGATCTCTATAACATTCTAATAAATAAAGGTCTGCATTTTGATCACTTGTCCAAATTGTGGCATCGTTAAGATTTGATTTATCAATTGTCTCAAGATAATTTTCCGTATCACAAGAAGAGATAGGAAGTAATATCGCTATCATTAATCCTGTTAACACAAATATATTTTTTATTTTTTTCATAATTCTGGAGTTTTAGAATGTTACCTTTACACCTAAATTTATAGATTTCATATTAGGATATTCTGTTGCTGATCCTAACTCTGGGTCTAACCATTTTAAATTACTTATGGTTAATAGGTTTTCTGCTGATGCATATACTCTTACATTGTCAATCCCCACATTCTGCGTGAATTTTTCAGGTAAAGTATAACCTAATATTACTGTTTTTAATCTCAAGTAATTGACATCTCGTTGCCAAAAATCTGTAGATTGACCGTGATTATTAGGATTCGATGATGGACTTGCTCTTGGATAATCAGCATTTTGGTTATCTGGGGTCCAACGATTTTCAAAATATTCATAATCAACATTACTGTTATTATTCAAAAAAGGTACAGTATGAAAATCTTGTGTACTAATTGAAAACATACCCGCTCCTTGAAAGAATAAATTGAGATCAAAGCCTTTCCATTCCGTTCCCAGATTTAAGCCATATATTAATAAAGGGTATTGCGGATATCCTATCTCTACCTCATCATTAGCATCAATAACTTTATCTCCGTTAACATCCTTATAGATTATATCTCCGGGACGTAAAGTTCCAAATTGCGTAATATCGTATCCATCTTCACCGTTAATAATTCCATCTCCATTTACATCATCCTCTAAAGAAAATAGTCCCAATGATTCGTACCCAAACTGCGTGCCGTAAGGTCTACCTGTCCTTCTTCTATTAGGATTATTATATGTGGCGTTTGTCTCAAATACTTCAATCATTTTATTGTGGGAATAACTTAAATTTCCTTGAATATTAAGACTTAAACCATTATCGAATTTATAACGGGATCCCAGTACCACGTCAATTCCTCTATTTTCCATTTTTCCCGCGTTTTCATCTGCAAGAGAAATACCATATTCTAAAGGAACAGTCACATTAGGTGGCAACAACATTCCTGATCGATTTTCATGGAAATAATCCAATTCAATTGATAACAAACTGTTCCATAGATTAGCTTCGATTCCTATATTGCTTTTTTTAGAGACTTCCCATGTTATATTTGGATTTGCTTCTTGTGTTTGTCGAACGGACTGTAGCATCGATCCACTCCCTAATGCATAGCGATTTCCCTCGAGAAGATAACCTGATAAATATTGATAAGCAGATCCCGCGAGATTTCCTGATTTACCCCAGGATCCTCTTAATTTCAGATTAGATACGAAATCAATATTGTCCATGAATTTTTCTTCTGAAATCCTCCAGCTACCAGAGAATGCGGGGAAAAATCCCCATCTCTTACCAGGAGCAAAATAATAATGGCCATCATATCTTCCTGTAGCCTCGATAATATATTTTTGATCAAACACATACCCAAGTTGATATACAAAACCAAGCTGTTTACTCTCAAAAGACATTCCTGAATTATCGAAATAAGATCTATCCGAAGGTCCCATACTCATTTCATCAACATTCACATTGAATTGATCTCTACGTGCTCCCAAGGTCGAAGTTTCGGTTTCTCTTGCTTCTGCAACTAACAAGCCAGATACCTCATGTTTGCCAAACGTATTATTATAATTTAATACACCTTGATAAGTTTTAAATAATCTGCGTGTATCTTCTTGATTTAAATAAGTGTAAGGCCCCCAATGCGTATTGATTTGTTCATCAAATGTGTAAGGATCTGTGGATGTATCCAATGTCCAGTATTTGAATGGGATATGCCATCCTTTTTCAAAACTGTTTCTAATGTCCCAACTAATTTTTCCACTAAACTTTAATCCTTTGATAAAAGATAATTCCTGCTCTACCCCTAGAGTCCCTAATATCGTATATTGATTATTGACTGAGTAACCACCTGAATTTACGGCCCCTACAGGAGAACTACCTCCATATTCAGTCCACAATCCATTTGAATAATAGAGTGGTACGGTTGGTACTAATTTATATAGATCTCTAAATACACTTGCAGAGGAAGTTTGTACATCTAGGTCATTATATTTTTCTACAGCCCCGATAATATTAAATATGACACTAGTCGAATTAGTTACCTTTGATTTGGTATTTAGTGTATAACTAATTCTATTATAATTTACTTGATCGAACAAACCATCTTGTTGCAAATATCCCAAGGAAGCAAAATATGTAATATAATCGGAACCTCCTTCCAACTGAAGATTATGATTTTGTATAGGAGTATTAAAATTTGCCAGACTGTATGGATCATCATCAGGATAAACATCTGGATCCTGTGCATGCAAATTGGCATAATTATCAATAATTTCTTGATCAAAATCTAATTCCGTAGTTCCTGGATTTTCATTTAATAGAGCTTCATTACGCAATTTCATATAATCAACAGCGTTCAAAACATTTGGGGTATATGTTGGAGTTTGTATTCCATAATAAGAATTCAGAGTTAATTTTGGCGCACTCTTAATTCCTTGTTTTGTTGTGATTAATATTACGCCATTTGCTCCTCCAATTCCATAAGGTGCAACAGATGATGCATCTTTTAATATAGTAACTGACTCAATCGCATTTGGATCAATTTGTCTCATATTACTCCTTGGAACCCCATCGACAACAACCAGTGGTGCTTGATTTCCTGTAGTAGAGACCCCCCTTATGTAAATAGTTGGATCATCATAACCTGGCTGACCATTGGTTGATCTCATTGTCACACCTGCCATTCTACCTGCTAATGCACCAGTAACAGTACTTACAGGGGCTGATGACAATTCCTCCCCACTTGCCACACTTACAGAACCTGTCATTGTAGTTCTTTTTTGAGTCTTATATCCAACAGTGATAACGTCTCCAATTACGAAACTTTCTTCTTCTAGGATAACATTTATAACGTTTCTTCCTGTAATTTCGATTTCCTGAGACTTCATTCCAACAAAAGAAAACACTAATATTGAATTATTGGCAACGTTAGATATAGAGTATCCACCCTCATTGTCACTTACAGTCCCTAGTGTTGTTCCCTTTACAACAATTGTTACTCCGGGAAGTGGTTGTCCGTTTACATCCTTAACTGTACCAACAATAGTATTTTGTTGTGTTACTCTTTTCTCAGAGCTATTTTCTATACGTTTTTTTTGAGGACTTAGTATTACCAAATCGTCATCAAGAATTTTATAGTAAATATCTTCTTCTGAAAATATTTCATTGAGAAGAGCTTCAATAGTTGCATTATGAGATTCTATTGAGACACGACGCTCAACATCAATCTGTTCTCGTATGTAGAAAAAACGAAAATTACTTGTTTCTTCAATTTCTTTCAATACATCAATTATTTGTTTATTTTCTACATTAAAGTTGAATTTAGTTACCTGCGAATATACCGTAGCCGAAACTTGCATCAACCCAATCAGTATAAATATGGTTGTTAGTTTCATAATTAATAATACTTTTTTCACCTCTCTACATCGCAGAAAAGTATTAATACTCTTTTTTTTCATAAATTTGAATGTTTTGATTAATAGTTACTGGTGACGTAATTCTCACCAAATAATTCAAGACAAGTTAAGCCGTTCGGTGTGTCCGCACCTTTCGGCTTCTTTTTTAAGTTTTAGTTCATCGCATAATAATTTCCTCCCATTAAATTTAAGTTTTAGTTTTTACTGGTAATTTCAATTTTTTGTCCCACAATTCGATAATTAATAGGTAGTGTACTTTTAATAATCTCTAGAACCTCAATTATTGATTCATTCTTAATAATTCCATCAAAATGTAGATTAAGTATCTGTTGGCTCTTAACTTCAATATCCACCCCATATTTCCTCTCAAGAAGAATTACCAGATCACTTAAATTCATATTTACAAATATGATTTTATTATCCTTCCACGAGGTGTACCACTTCGGATTAACTTCTTTAATCGTTAATTCTTTCAAATCCTTGCTTAATACAGCTTGCTCCCCTGGTTTCATAACTACATCCTCTGCAAACTTATAATCACCCGTTGACTCAAGAACTATTTGACCTTCTTCCAGAGTCGTTGTAATATACTTATCACTATCATAGGCCTTAACATTAAACTGGGTCCCAACTACATTTACATCATAGAATGGAGTATGGACAACAAAGGGCTTCTTTCTGTTTTTTGCAACATCAAACCATGCCTCTCCTTCGAGAAACACCTCACGAATTCCGCTTTCTCCATTAATACTATATCTAATTCTAGAATCTGAGTTCAAGATAATAAGCGAGCTATCGGGGAGCACAGCTTCTGAAATTGAACCTCTTGGAGCATGAACTGAATAATAAATCGGATTGTTTATTTGATTATTATAAAAATAATAGATCATAACACCTGTGATTAAGCCAATAATTAAGACTGCGGCAATTTTGGGAATATTGCTTGTGAAATTAAAGTATCGGTATTTGCGTTCTTGTTTCTTAATTCTACTCCAAGTTTTTCTGTAAAGACTTTCAAATTCCAGATTTTCTTCCGCAGAAGTATAAGGCTCCGATAATAGATCGTTAAACAACTTTTGTTTTATATCAAACTCTTTTTCTGGCTCAAGAAAGAGATTAAACATCTTCCTTACATCTTCAAAATTACAATCTCTCGCTCTCCCCTTATCAAGTATACTTTTGATATGATCCTTCATTCTCTCCATGTTTATTGTTATACGTTTTCACTTCTAATTTTACTCAGTTTCATTCAGGAATTTTTCTATGTAATTATCCAATATGATAATTACATGGAATATCGGCAACCATCTTTTGCGTAAATTCATTAATAGAAATGCTTAATCTTCAATTTACGAATTTTGTTTTTCCGTTACCCGATATGAACAAAAGATAAGATGAATTGATATTAATTATATGACACTCTGATTCAATTGGTATAAAAAAATGAGACCATCTCATATGAGATGGTCTCCTCTAACCAAAACTAAACTATATGGAACACATCCATAAGGTTCCACTAACAATTCTCTAGAGCGGGGGTACTCACATTCGAATTCATGTTAACTCTCTTTTTCTGTTGTAAAGTTCTATTGTTTTCCTGGAATTGATTCCTGAGCTGGCAAGAATCCTGAGGCTTTACCAAAAATTGTAAACTCATTAAGCTTAAGTGGTGATGTTTTAGGCCAATCTGTTATTGTTAAACGAACAAATCTACATTCAATTGGGGGTATTTCTTCATAAATAGTATTCTTGGATATATTATTACTAGTTTGATCAAAAGCAGTGAGATAGTTTTTCCCATCCAAAGACACCTCAATTTTATATTGATAGATATAAGATGGAGGATCCTCTCGTAAGCGTTCGATGGTTCGCCAATCCTGATTAAACATTAATCGCAGACCATCAATTGTAAATAATTGCACAACATCGAATTCTGTTGCGGGAGATAGTTCAATTGTGATACTTGGTTCGACGTCGTTAGGCTTCGGTTCCCACCATGTTCCACTGAAATTATCAACGGCATATGAAGCATATCGACCATCTTGTTCCGAAGAAAATTTAGAAAGAGCATTCCATGCATTCACTTTATTGATAGTAAGTGGCAAAGAACCACAATCTTCTTTTTGAGAATCCGTTTTAAAATCCGGAGCCCATTGAGGAGTATCAGTGATTTTTACAGACATATTACCATTTTCATCAAAAACAATTCTATCCATACCAATCCGCCTTCCTCCTGGAGGATCAGACAATACAATGGTATAAAACTGCCATAAATTTCCATCAGGTCCCTCAACAATACTACCATGAGCTGTACCTGTTACAAGACCTTCTGTTTTTCTTAGTAACGGATTATTTGGAGCATAAGTAAATGGCCCTGTTGGAGATTTTGAGGTATAATAGCCAGAAGCATAAGTTTTCCATTGCGTCCCAGAAGCCGAGTATTGAAGATAGTAGATTCCATTGTGTTTTTGCATCCATGGACCTTCAATCCACGCCACATCTGGGTACTCGTTTGATTCTCCGTAACGTTCCCAAACATGCTCATTATTAAATTCGATGAGATGTTTAACCGGACTTGAGAAACTTGTGAGGTCGTTAGGGTCTAGTTCTACAACATAAATACCGCTAACTCCTTTTCCTGAATAGTACAAATATGGTTTATTATCATCATCTATAAAAATATCTACATCAAATGCACCGTTCCAGCCTCCAGCAACGTCTGGAGTATTTTTCCAATCTCCAAGCACTGTAAATGGTCCCAATGGATCATCTGCAATGTATAAAGGACAATCATTCCCACACATATAGAATTTCCCATTATATTTTGTTACATCAGGTGCCACTGGAACGTTAGCGACTGTCTGAAATGACCAGTTCATCATATCCTTAGAATACCATGCACCACCACCGGTACAATACATATAATAAGTTCCATTTTCTCTAATAACAGTAACGTCCCCAGCCGCATTTCCTCCTGGTCCCAATATCATAGGTAGGGGATTACAATAACGAGACGACCTATTAACTTCAAGGTTCTGCGCACATGATAAAAAGGTCATAAAGCTTGCACAAACAAACAAAACAAAGATTAATTTTTGATTCATAATATTATTTTAGTTAATGTGAAATATAAATTGAAGCAAAGGTTTATTCAATGAAATATTTAACTGTATTTAAAATCATTAGATTTACATCCAACTTTATTCATGTAAATACAGCTTCAAATATTATTTTCAAATCTCAAATATCATTTGGTTCAATTTCCAATTTATTCGCAACTGATAAGTAATACGTTTTGATCACTTTATTTACTCAGTGACTTTTCTTTTTTTTTTGTAATCTGAAGCATCTATTGTCCTTAGAATTTGTAACAATAGAGAAGTCATAATATTTTTTGAATAGAAGATGGAGCTGTATGTACAATGAATAGTGGGAAAGCCACGGAGTACATCAAACAAAGACATTTTTAGAAGATCGAGATTATACAATAAGCATGATGTTTGATAAATACATCTTTATTATGCAGAATAATATCTTGATTCGTTGTTCGATCCGTTATCAAACTTCAATTGGTTCAGGATAATTCTGTATAAGCGAAGGAAAAATATTTTAATAATAATTTATCGAATGCTGTATTTCACTTCTAACAAATAACAACACAATTCAAATAAACATAAAAATTGAAATTAAACCGATGCTGTGACTACTATCGTAACATCCTTCAATAATTAATAATAACTTTACCTAAACGTTAGGTAAAATAGAAGTGCGATTAAAGGATTTGCTTCAAAATTCCTTTTTAGAAAGGCAATTGCACGATATAAGTGATTTTCGACAGTTCTTTTTGAAAGTCCAGTTTGTTTTGCAATTTCATCGTTTGTTAATCCTTCTATTTTACTAAGTTTAAAAATTTCTTGTTGCTTTTGAGGTAACTCATTCACTAAATTAAAAAGCTTCTGTTCCGTTTCATTGTAAATGATTGAATTCCATGTTTGATTTTCAGAATCTTCCTGATTGTTTAGAATGTAATCTGGAAAGGTATATTTCAACTTTCGTTGTCTCATAAAATCGTAAATGGCATTTACTGATACTTTAAAAATAAAAGATTTGATATTTTGTGATATATCGATCAATTTTCTTTTTTCCCATATCTTTATGAAAATTATTTGAACCAATTCGTCTGCATCATTTTTACTTTTCAAATATGAATGGGCAAATTTAAATATCCTTGGTGCGTATCTTTTAAAAAGCTCTTGAAAGGCCTTTTCTTCTTCTCTTTTGATTAGGATTACAAGTTCATGATCAGATATATTGTCATATTGATTCATTAGAAAGAAAAATTAGTTAGTTTCTAATAAAATTCCGGTCGTGTAAAGTAAGGTATATTTATTTAAAGTTTTATACATTTATATTAATTGAGTTTTTCCTTCATACGCTGATGCCTTTCATCTGAAATACATTAAAAAGAAAATTACATAATCTCTACTCCTGAATTCAGACATAGTATAATCACGGCTACAAAAAATCCTAAATTATTTTCAATTCCAAACACCTTCGTTTAGTTCTAGAGTTGCTCAAGTCCATAAAAGAAATCATTCTCTATTAAAAAGAGCACATCAATTATCAATCTGGTAATAATTCTGAACCCATTACATCTGTTTTCTTTGTCTTTTTTATCTCTTCCGCAAGTTCTTCAAGTGTTTCAAGTAGCTTATGAATATGATTTGCCCTTGTTCTGGGATTTAATAATGTAACTCTTAAATAAGTTTCTCCTTTTAAAGCTGTTTGCACAATGTAAAAGGTTCCATCGTTAATCAGTTTCTGACGCATCAGTGCATTTAATTCATTGGGATTATCACAATCAACATATCTAAAGCACAAAATATTTGAATCTGGTTGATGAGCCGTGTCAAATTTTGGATGGCTATTAATAAGTCGGGCAAATTCTTTTGTTAAATCATACTGATAATCAACAAAATCTTCAAATATTTTATCTCCAAACTGTTTAAATAGGGTATATACTTTTAAAACGGTCATACTTTTAGTACACTCGTAAGTACTTTTTCCACCATGTTGCCATTCGAAATTTTGTTTTTCCCATAAATATTCAGCCTCTTGCCTGAATGTTTCAAAGGCTAATGTTCTGTCTTTTAATAAAACAGCAGTAGATATGCTTGGTGTTAACATCATTTTATGAAAATCCAGAACTATCGAATCTGCATATTTACTGCCATTTAACAAATGTTTATACTTTTTTGAAAAAATGGCAGGTGCACCATGAGCACCATCTGCATGAAACCAAACCCCTTTGGATTTACAGAACTTACCGATAGTTTCTAAGTCATCGTAAGTTCCAGTTGAAGTAGAAGGTGCAGAGGCAACAATACAGAATACCTGATAACCTTCTGATACAGCTTTGTTATAATACCTTATTAGCGTATCAGGATTCATTTTATAGTTCTCATCGGCAGGTACTTTTATTATCCTTTCCTTACTTAATCCCATTGTTATTGCTGCTCGTTCAATACAATAATGCGATTGGTCTGAGGTTATAATGCATAGTTTATCGGTATCTATATCTCCTTTACTAACGTGATAGAGGTAATGTGATTTTGCCGTAAGAATTGCGGTTAATGTGCCAAGTGTACCACCCGAGGTAACAAAGCCTCCGGCATTATTACCCATATCAAGTTTATCGCACAGATGTTCGCATACAACTCTTTCTAATGTATTTCCAACCATTCCAACTTCATAAACACCCATTCCGTTACTTAAAAAGTCAATAACAAGTGAGGCCAAAACGCTTGGAAGCGCAGGAACGGCTGTCTGATGACCCATATAATGAGGATGATGATATAAAATTGATTTTTCTATAACATCCTTAAAGAAATCCAAAGGCTCGCTTTGTTCTTTAAAGCTGTTTTTCCAGTATGCGTATTGTTCCTCTGGCGTTTTATAAGGAATCACATTTCTTTGACTGGCAGTTTCAAAGATATTTGTCAGGTGTCCAATTAAATTGAGTCCGGTTTCCTTAAAGTTGTTAGCATCAAATGCTTTAGCTAATATATCTGAGTTCATATCAATATTATCAATGTTAATACTAGTTGTAGGTTAATAAGTATTCTGAATGTTAATCATTTATCAACAACATATTTGGCCACTGTTTTTTTTGTGAGAGGCATAACAACCATTACGACTGGTAATGCAACTATATAGGAAAAGAACCAGGAATTTAACCATGTTGTTACGAAATCGTAGGAGAATCCCATACTTTTTATAGTTCCTATGAAAGTAACAACTGATGTCATAATCAGAACCATAATGACCAGAACAACTTTCATCTCATGCTTTCTTTGAATCTTCATTTAACTTTTATTTAGTGTGTATAATCCAGAATTGTTATATTATTGCCAAGCGTTTTTGATATACTATCCTTTATTTTCTCTGCATTAGGACAGGCAAAATCTATTGGATTACCTCTGGAAATACATGATGCAATGGCAATTATTTCAGCGCCTCTGTCAACTAACATTTTTGCACGAGAGATCGTCTTTTTACCGGGACATCCACCGCATGTTACTATTCCAATAATTTGACACTCACCATAACCGGAAAATGCTATTTTCCCTTTACTTGCAGCAATAATACAGGCCGTAGCAGGACACATGTCTTCAGTTTGTTGACAACGAATAATTCCAATTCTTCTCATCTACTTTTAGTTGAAGTATTTTTCTTTTACCCATTGATAATCCGGGAGGTCGTTGCAATTCCATTTTGCTAAGATTGTTCCCTTGTGAAGAAGTACTAATCCAGGATTTGCTCTAACTATTGTTTTTAATGGAATTTGGTCAACAAAACAGAAATCATATTTGATATTCCATTTAGACTTGAATGTTTCCATTTCATCTGTAAATGCTGAAGATAAACCAATAAGTTTCTGATTATCTTTTTGTACATTATCATAAAAGCGATTAATGTTTTGCATATTTTTAGTTTTAGTTTGATGCAAATCATAAGCTACAATCAGAAAATAATATCCTTGGTCAGAAAGAACTTCTTCTTTTATATCAGTATCATCTTTAGAGAGAATCATAAAATCAGTTATTGGAATTTCGTATCCCTTTTTTACTAATTTGAGCTCTGACGCACTGATGAATTTCCATTTTGAACCACTATACCAATAGGTAGAATCTTTTGCATACACAGAACTTTCTATTGAAATTTCCTTTCCACTCAATGTGTCTTTTATTGTATAGTACTGTTCATAAATATCACTTGGTGCACCCTCCGGAAATTCCATACTCTTTGGTATATTTGTGCCAATTTTGTAAGGACGAAAGTCCATTATTGGCAGGTGTTGATAATTATAAATTGAGAAGCTGCTTATAGTAATAACTACAGCAATTGAAGCTGTCCATTCCATTTTGGGTTTTAACCAGATTTTTATCTTGTCTCTAAATAGAAAAGAGAATGAAACTAGTGTAATTAGAATAACATTTTTAAAAAATGTTTGCCAATTTGTAAGTACTAATGCATCACCAAAACATCCACAGTCATGAACCGGATTGGAAATTGCTAACCATAGTGTAAGTGGTGTGAAAATCAACATAAACAACATTGCTCCCCAATTGGCTAACCTATGTTGAATAAATGTCAATAGTGAAATGCCAATTAGGAATTCTAAACTCGCTAATAGAATAGCTAGAGGAAATGCAAAATTGCATAACCAAGGCATGTGAAATGCATTAAAATAATCGATGAATTTGTAGGTTGAACCTAATGGATCAACTGCTTTTACAAAGCCTGAAAAAGTAAATGTGAGTCCGGCTATAATCCTTGAACTATAAGCGCCCCACTTAATTAGTTTATTTGATATATCCATGTTTTTAACTTCAATGTTTTGATTATTACCGCCAACTGTATTTTGCATACTCTGTTACAACCACGATTCATGTAATAAAAGCCTTTGAGAATATCCCAAAGGCTTTATTATTTAGAAGTAGGTGATATTAATAATCAGACTAAAGAAAATTACCCCTGTAAGAACTTTTAAGTCAGTTTTATTTCTATTACCTAATCTCTTGCAAATTAAGCAACCTCGTAAATTTTGATTTCAGGTGCTTTGTCAAACAGTGGAGATAATTCTTTTACAACATCATTATTAAAAATATCTGTTTTCAAATAAGCATTTGCATCTTCTACTGATTCGAAACCATGAAGCACTTGAACATCTTCATCACGAATTAGCAAATCCTTTGATGTTGCACCTTTGATTTCATTTAAAAAAGGTTGTTTGTATTTGTTGTAAACTCCAGCTGCTGTTGGCCTGTTTGTGTTACTCACATACATTGTGATTTCTAAAAAAGCTTTTGCCATTTTTTTAAATTTTAATTGTTTTGTTATTAATTACTGACACTGCAAAGATGTTGTATCCTGACTAGAGTGGTGGTGTACAAAAGAGAATCAAAATGGTAAATTTGGGAAATGCTAATTATTGGCAGGTATTAGGTGCAGTTTTTAGATGTACTATCTTAAAGATTGAGAAGATAACAGCTGCTGATTTAATGAAGAGGAATATTATATGAGTGATAATAATTTGTTCTCGTCAAACCATTTTTCTAAACTATTTCTGGCATCTTTAAGTTTGCTTTCCCAAAGTTCAACAGAGTTTTGACCAATAATATCAGTAATATATTTCACAGATATAAAAGGAATTTTAAATTCTTTACATACAAAAGCTTGAGTGTAGGCTTCCATATCAATAATATCCCCATTTATTTTTTCTGCATTGGTAACAAATGAATCTCCGGTGTTGCAGATACCTTTTTTCTCGTATTTGTCAATCCATTTTTTTATAGGAAGGTTCTTGTGAAATAAATCTTGGCCGTCAATTTCAAATTCTAAACCAGGTAACCTGATAGTTTCGTAATCTCTATCAATAAAATGGGTAGAGATAAAGATATCCCCAATTTGATGCTTTAAAGTTCCGGCTGTGCCTATGTTAAGAACTAAATCAGGTTTTAATTGACAAATATTCTTTGTTAAGATATGTGCTGATTTTGTTTTTCCTACACCGGTATATATGTGCTTGATTGCAGAATTTGCAGCCCCAATAGGAATGAACTCTTCTTTTACTGCGTGTGTAATAAAAATGGTTTTCATATGTCTTATTTAAACATTGTTTAAAAGTTGACAAAGCTTAAATAATATGAAAAATTACGAAGGGTAGATTTGGGAAATAAAATGGTAAATTTAGGCAATGTTCACTTTAAACTCCCGAGGAGACATCTTTACGTGTCTTTTGAAAAATTTGACAAAATATGAGGGGTCTTCAAAACCCAATTCAAATGCTACTTCATTTACATTTCTCTCGGAATATGACAATAACCTTTTGGCCTCAAGAATTAAGCGTTCATTAATAATCTCCAACGGAGTTTGATGAGAAATTTCTTTTGTGCAGTTGGTCAGTGTTTTAGTTGATACATTTAGCAATCCGGCATATTCTGCAACGGTATGAATTTTATGAAAGTTTTCTTCCAGGAGTTTTCTGAAATTCACAAACAAAATATGCGAAGGATTATTCATTGTAAGGGCACTGCAGTTATTTCTTATTCCAAACCGCTGAGTAACTATAAGAAACAGGTGTAGAAGTACTTTAAGATAATCGCTATGAGCAAACTGGTTTGGGGTCCACATTTCAGTTTGAATTTGATTTACGATATTATGAAGTTCATTACTGTCTGATTCCTTTATTCTAAATACGGGTTCTTTCTCAAAGGAATGAAAGATATTATGTTTTAGGAATACATCAGTAAAGTTCTCATTGTAGGCCATAAACGACTCATTAAAATGAAGGATACAACCTTCCTGATAGTTGTCATCAAAATGATGTATCTGACCTTTTGAGATAAAGAATAGTGAATTGTCTTTGATATCATATTCGTTAAAATCCACATAGTGTTTCCCCGTTCCTTTCATAAACCAGACCACCTGATAGAAACTATGAACGTGCGGTTTTTGTGTATTATGAGCTTTTTGAATGAGATACTCCTTTAACGGGAATATCTCAAACTGTAGCTTATCAGGTTCATCTTTATGGAGATGATATTTTTGTATCTCGAGCTCAGACATAAATGAGTTATTTCAATAGAAAACAAAAATAGTATTTTCTCTTCCTTGACGACTTTAATAAATACTACTTTTAAATAATCTCTTACCGGTCAATCAAGAGCATGGCTTCTCGCTAAAAGAATTATCATTTCAACTAAGCACACTAATTATATGTTTTGACGCTTACATCAAGTTGGTCCAATGTTCGACAAAAAAGAAAAGAGATACTTTATTATCATTCATTTACTTCTTCAAGTTGAAGAACACGGCTTGAGTACTCGTTTACTAGTGGTAGCTCTAGTCCCAATTCCATCAACAGATTGCCGCTAAATACTTTCCCGTCTACGGAAAGGATTTCTTTATCGTCCTTATTTATTTCCACTATTCTATATCTTTTGTTTTTGTCCAAACCCGACATGCGAAAACGAGGAATTACTTGACCATGATAATGTTCAATTTTAAATGCAAAAAATACAGCACGGTCTTTCTCTGGAGTGCAATACATAAGAGAGGCAACGCCTTTATCATCGTATGGAGAGATCAAACGGTACAAATCTCCCTGCTGGATAACCGGACGAATTTCTTTATAAGTATTGATTGCTTCCCTGGAAAATTCCCTTTCTTCATTTGTCATATCTTTGGGTTGCATCTCCATTCCCAAACGTCCTGTCATCGCCACATCAAAACGAAATTTTAGAGGCATTATTCGTCCTGTTTGATGATTAGGAGAAGAACCAACATGAGAGGCCATTGCAACGGCTGGGTAGAAATAGGACACTCCCCACTGCATATATATTCTTTGCAGGGCTTCCGTATTATCACTTACCCAAAATTCATCGAAATTAGGCAATACTCCATAATTTGCACGTCCTCCTCCGCTGGCACAGGCTTGTATTACTAGGTCGGGATATTTAGCCCGGATTCTTTCCATTATTTTTCTAAATCCCCTATGGTAGTCAATATAAAGATGGGATTGTTTACCGGCTGGTAAATAGGAGGAACCATAATTGGCAATATTCATATTAGCATCCCATTTTATGTAAGCAATGTCCGGATTACGGGTCATCAGGTTGTCGATAGTTGTGTATATAAAATCCTGTACTTGCGGATTTGATAGGTCGAGCACCAATTGAGTTCCTCCACGACCGGGCCGGGGTTCACGATTTGGCTGACAAATAATCCAGTCTGGATGCTTTTCGTAAAGCTCACTTACCGTATTTGTCATTTCCGGCTCAACCCATATTCCGAATTTTATACCGTTTTTTTCTGAACTTTGCACCAATGCATCAATTCCGTTAGGTAATTTATTCTCATCTACAACCCAATCTCCTAACGACGAGTTATCGCTGTTTCGTTGATATTTGTCTCCAAACCAACCATCATCCATCACAAAAAGCTCGCCTCCCATATCTGCAATATCCTCCATCATCTGTTCCATACCTTGCTCGCTGATATCGAAATAAACGCCTTCCCAACTATTCAACAAGATATCTCTCTTTTGCTTGCCTCCATGAATTTTTCCATTTCTCGCCCATTCATGAAAATTTCGACTTACGCCCCCAATACCTTCATCACTATATGTTAAAGCCAGTTCAGGTGTAACAAAAACTTCATTTGCTTCCAGTGTGTATTCTGAAGCATCTTCGTTAATACCTGCAAAAAATGAGTGATAATTGCTGTCATCGGTGTCAAAACGAAGGCGGAAATTACCTCCCCAACATAGTGCAGCGCCAATTACCTGACCTTCCTGTTCCTGTGGCTTACCATTTAGAGAGATCATTACCTCCGCATGATCAGTATGTGAATTGCGCACACCATCTTTATTTTTAATTACTTTCATGCCTGGTTGTAGTGGCTCCGTTACCACTCTGCTTTCATTTGCCCAGGAACCATATAAATGAGAAATCCATACATCGTTTTTACGAATGGGTAGATAGGCAGATGCAAATTGCTGTAATTTCACATCCCCCTTCTCGTTGTGCATTATTTCACTCCAGGTTTCAATAATATCAGAGTTCTTATATGATTTATATACAACCTTAATTTCAAAAGGGTATATCTTGTCTCTCATTGTAATTCCTGTAAAGGTAGCTTCGTCACTTTCTGTTTCATTTATGTCAGAAATAACCATATCCAACGATAAGTTACCATCAGCATGTTGCACCTGCAATGCTGATTCTGATGAACACTCAATACCGAATACAGGGTAAGCAGGACGATTGGCTGCAACTCCTGTGTCATAAATCTGTGAAACTTCATTTAAGGATATCTTTTCTCCATAGTAAATGAATTGCAACTCCTCTCCAACACGTGCGGATAGCACCAAAGATGTATTTTCTGTAGAAATTAACAAATCTCCTTCTGCTGCAAACATTACAACAGAAAGCAAAAGGCCAAGCGCTAATAATTGTATCTTTTTCATTAGTTTAAATTTAATAACTTTAAAAGGTGACTCATATAACTCGCATAAGCACGCTCCTCTAAAGAAAGAGGCACTTAATTATGCTCGTTTCATTTGTGTATTTTTAATTCTTAGTTTTTCTCATTTCCCGAAGTTCAAGGGTAATCTTTTCCATAAACTTATCACTCAAACGATAAGCCATAAGAAATAAAACAGCAACTCCTGCACCTATTGCCGGGTATATACTGATCAACATCCGTATTCCGGTAATTGATTCTTTAGATTGAACCGTGTTCGCTTCAAAACCATAAGCAGCTAGTATCCATCCGGTGATTGCGCCTCCCAATGTCCATCCCATTTTCTGTGACATGCTGGACGACGAAAATATCAAACCGGTAGCACGACGACCAGTTTTGTATTCAGAATAATCAGATATATCAGCATACATACTCCAAATCAGAGGTAAAACAATGCCCGCTGCTAAGCCGATTAATAAATTCAATATAAAAATCAGCAGTATTTGCTCGGGCTTCAAAAAGAAGAGCACTGCACTTAGTGCTGCTGCCAATAGCATCGCATAAATAAAAGCATTTCTTTTCCCTAGAGAAATGGATGCCGGATTTGCAAATAATACTCCAAGCATATTACTTCCTAGCCACACAGTCATATAAGCACCGGATAATTTCTCCCACGCAACCTCGCCTAATAAGGGCAGATTCTGATCCTGTATATAGTACTTAAAATAATACTGAATACTGCCATCGCGTAGCGAGTTAAATATGAGTACAGAAATGCAAGCTCCCAGCATGATAAACCATTGTCCGTTCTTCGCTAAATCCTTTAAATCGCTCTTAATGGCAACTTTTTCACTAACGGGTTTCAAACGCTCCTTTGTCCAGGCATAAGTCATGATGAAGAAAAAAGCGGCTATAATTGCATAAATTATTACCGACAACTGAAAACTACGGGCATCTGATAATTCCAAAGAGTTGAAGAATTGTAACAGATGAGGAATAGAGGCTGTCATTACCATACCTCCGGCATAAGCACCGATGAACCTAAACGATGACAAACTCGTTCTTTCTTTCGGTTTGTCTGTCATCACACCCAGTAGTGAAGAATAAGGTACATTCACAACAGTATACACCATCATCATCATTGTGTATGTAATGTAAGCATAAATCAACTTTCCACCTGATCCTAAGTCTGGCATGGAAAAAGTAATAATTCCAATTAGACCAAAAGGGATAGCCCCCCATAAAAGAAATGGTCTAAATTTCCCATGTTTAGTTTTTGTCCGGTCGGCAATAATTCCCATAAGTGGGTCATTAATACCATCCCATAAACGGGTCAGTAATAGCATGGTCCCAACGCTTTGAGGAGTAAGATTAACGATGTCGGTATAATAATACATTAAAAACATCGAAAATATCTTCCAAAACATAGAAGAGGCAAAATCTCCGAAACCGTAAGCGACTTTTTCTTTAAGTTTAAGAGCTTCTGTCATTTTTTATCTCCAATTTTGAGATCCGTTTTATTAGTTCAATCAAGGCACGGCTATTGTGATAAGGGCATTTCCAGAATCCAGCTTTATCTTCCTTCAAATTTGGAAGTCCGCCATTGTTTATACTCCAAAACCACTCTCCATTTTTAGTATCCAGCAAGTTCTTTTTAATGTATTCCCAAATCCTTGTCAGGTTCTGAATATACCGTTCATCACTGCAAATCTCCCACGCATCCATAAGTCCAACCATTGCTTCGGCCTGCACCCACCAATGGCGATCTTTATCAATATGATCTCCTTCTTTCTCATACCAAACGGATCCATCCGTATCAGTTCCTTCATCCAGTGTAATATCAACTAACCGAAGTGCTGATTTCCGAACAGACTGAATAGCAGCAACATCCTTTGTTTCAATAGCGGCTTCGTTCAACAACCAGGCTCCTTCAATATCATGCCCGTAAGAAACAATGTTTGATTGAACTGTCCAGTCCATATCAAAAAACAGATTGAAATGGCCTGTTTCCCGATCAATAATTTGGTTATGAAACAGATTTAACAAAACCAGAATACGTTCTTTTAAATGCTGATTAGGCCAGGCTTTGTAAAGATTCGTGTATGGTTCCAAAATATGCAAATGTGTATTCATTGACTTGGGAAAATTCGCATCTTTAGGACTCAGACGCATATCCTTCAGAGGTTGAAAGTTGCGACTTAACGCTTCAAGATAACCTTCAAATTCGAAATCTTTAAACTTACTTTCCAGCAAATCAAACAAGCTTAACGCATATTCAAGGCTTTCCTCCTTGCCTGTTACTAAATAATATTCTGAAAATGCATATATACCAAACCCCTGTACATAAGCCTGTTTACGTGTATTTAATGGATTCCCAAGGTAATCACACTCCCAATACAAACCACTATTTTCCTTATCCCAAAAATAATGCACCAAATAGTCGTATGCACGATCAGCCATTTTCAGGTATGTCTGCTCTCCATAATTGCGGAAAGCTGCTGAAAAGGTCCAGAGTAGCCGGGTGTTTAACACGGCCCCTTTACCTGCCCCGGAAATAACTTCTCCGGCAGAATTAATTTGCCCAACAAAGCCGCCATGTTCCGCATCCACAGCTTTGGTGCTCCAAAAATCGAGAATCTGGGACAACTCATTCTTAAGCTCTGGTAGCATAAGCTGCAGTTGCTGTCTCTTATCTTTCAATTTTATCTTCATTACAACTCCATTAAACTAAATTCATAAAGTCGTGATTTCTGTTCACCAGATCATTGATAGTTTGAACTGAAAAATGCGAATGAAGTTTATCCTGGGGCGAATTCACGCAATAATCAACCAACTTTTCAACCGTTGTTGTTGCCACATGCATACGAGTATCAGACGATGCATAATAAATAAACACTTTCCCATTTTCGTCCATTATCCATCCATTTGAGAAGACAACATTCGACACATCACCAACACGCTCGTTCTTGAGAGGTGCGATAAGATGTCCGTGCGGTTTATGTGTAATTATCCACGGACGTTCCAAATCGGTCATAAACATATACAGTGTGTATCGTAACCCTGCAGCTGTATTACGTACCCCATGTGCTAGTTGTAACCAACCGTATTCTGTGCGAATCGGTGCAGGCCCCAATCCGTTTTTAACCTCGTAAACCGTATGATAACTTTTTGCATCAACGATAACTTCCTCCAGTACCTCTGGTTTCTCTATATAATCACACATCCCAAATCCAATTCCACCTCCTTTACCGGTATCAATAAAACCATCCTGAGGGCGGGTATAAAAAGCATATTTGCCTCCAATCAGGTGCGGAAATAGAACCACATTACGCTGTTGACCACTGGTAGAAATCAGATCCGGCAAACGTTCCCATTTGACCAAGTCCCGTGTACGGACAATACCTGCAGCAGCTATCGCACCAGAAGTATCACCTTCTGGTGCAGTCGGGTCTTTTCGCTCGGTGCAGAACACGCCATAAATCCATCCATCATCATGCTGGGTCAACCGCATATCATACACATTTACATCGGGTTCTTCTGTTTGAGGGAGCGTAACAGGTCTCTCCCAAAACTTGAAATTATCAATGCCATTTGGGCTTTCTGCCACTGCAAAAAATGATTTACGGTCATTACCTTCTACACGCACAAGTAAAACATATTTATCGTTGAATTTAATTGCCCCGGAATTGAACGTCGCATTAAAGCCAATACGTTCCATGAGATAGGGATTAGTTTCTTTGTTCAAATCGTAACGCCAGTGCAAAGGGACATGTTCGCGGGTAAGAATTGGAAATTCATGGCGATTATAGACACCATTATCGCTGAACAAAGCATTGTTTTTCCTTTCAATCAGGTTTCTATGCTTTTGTGTAATCAATCTCAACCTTTCATCAAACAGGGTTTCTGTATTATTCATTGTATATCGTTTATTTTTTAATTTGATTAAATTCATTAAGGAGTAAAATGTTGGGTTGACTTAAAAGTTCCTTCGCATCTGCAGCTGCCTGATGACCGGGAAATGGAAAGTAGAAGTGCTTTTCTGAATCGTTTCTCCATAACATAACATAACTAAGATTTTCTTTTACAACCGAATCACTCAGAACAGCACCTAGTTTCTTTGAGTACCATGTTGAATCGTTTACCAGCTCTAGTCCGGTTTCGGTCAACGCAGCCAGTTTCCCTTTCTCTTTAGCTACTTCAATAACTATGTGTAGCTTATCTATTGCGTTCTTCTCTCCACCCGATTGTTTCAAATCGTGATAATTATCCATACCTAAAATATCTACATAAGCATCACCCGGATACCACTGCAGATATTTTTCCTGCGAGTCGAAATTACAGTCGGGCGAATAGGCAACAACCATATTATTTAGTCCTTTATTTCGTAAATAACTGATGGTGTAGCGAAATAATTTCTGAAATTCAACTGGAGTACAAGAATTGGATCCCCACCAGAACCAAGCTTCGTCCATCTCGTGCCAGGGGCGAAAAATGAAAGGAATTGATGAACCAGATTTGTCTTTCAGGTCTAAAAAGAATGCTGCAATTATATCCAGTTGGTTATTAAACTGCTGATGAAAATCTCCACCCGGTAAAATATGTTTCACAACCACCATGTCTCCATGCCACGAATCCACGGAGTCGATTGGTGAATACGGATGCCAGCTAAAAGTATTGATTCCTCCCCGTTCATTTACCCATACAACAAAATCATGAATCTTCGAGAACGGCACACTATCCAGATTTACGTTTCGTCCGAGTTCAATTCCTCCCAGTTCCCAGCCAAATAAAGCCGGATAATCTCCTGTAAGTCGCTTAACATCAGATTCGCCGTCTATGTACTCCCAGCCAACTCCGTAAGCCAGATCATCCTGATGTCCAAACAATATTCCTTTTCCTTGAATTTCATTCAAATCATCGATTAATTTCTCTCTGGTTGTATCTCGTTTGAGAACTGTCTGACATCCATATAATAAGCATATTAAAATATAGAGCAAGATGCGTTCTTTCTTCGTTATCATAATTGATGTGATGTGATTACTTTAAGCTTGGCATTTGATCAAGTGTAATGACATAATTCTGTTCAAATGCATTCTGCCACCAGGTAGCGTTAGCGTGTACATGCTCAGTTCCGGCGAAGTCTGCTTCCGATGTATCATTTGTTCTTTCGTAATCGTACCACGGCATAAAATACGACCATTTAGCACCTGCACTCCATTGTTCCGAAATTGTTGGAACATTACCAAACTCACTTAAAGTGACCATTTTGGTTGGATATCTTGCCTGAACAGAAATGAATTGGGATGAAACTTTCGAAGCATCTGATACATCATAAATATCACGTCCAATAATATCTACATATTCATCCCCGGGATAAAAATCATCATCTTTGGTTTGTGTGGTCCAAACCCAAATGAGATTATTCAAGCCCTGCAACTCAAAATAATCAAACATATATATCCAAAGCTGTTTAAATGATTCTGCCCCATCTGCACCCCACCAAAACCAGGCTGAGCCACCATTGTACTCATAAATATTTCCTGCGGCTTCGTGTAGAGGTCTCCATACCACAGGAATATCTTTGATTTGCAGCAATTTGAGATATCCTGCCATTTTATCGAGATCAGCCTTTAAAATTTTGTTCTCCCATGTGCCCTCCATCAAGGCATTTTCTGCACTAAAAGTTGTTTCTGATGTTGTTGATGTGTATTCATTGGATCCATCATATGATGGAACATTCCAATGCCAACAGGCACTAACTATTCCATTATTATTCCACCAGTCCTCTACAATTTCAGTATCCGAATAATCAATCCAATTCGCCGGAGACCATCGCAGATGAATGTAGTCGAAAGTATGCATTGCAGGATATTTTCCGGTATGTTGGTGAATCCATTCTGCTTCGTTAGTATTCCAACTAACATTTGCGATAGTTGAAGAGATAATTTTATTACCATAGTTTTCCTTTAAAAAGTTGTAAACGTTAACAGCCTGAGCCGAAGGATTGGTTACCGCAAGTGTTGGATTGATTTCCACAATTATTTCAGGCTTTGTTGAGAAACTATATGCATAAGCCTTAGCATAATTATTAGCCAAATCAAGAATTGAAGTTGCAGAAATGTTAACTATGTAATCTGTGTTCTCCTCCATGTCAGCACTAAGTGTCAGCACTCTTCCATCTACACTTGCCTCAACATGTTGATTATTCAAGGTAATATTATATGCTTTCCCCAGCTTTATTTCCTCGCTGTATTTTATAACCAAACTCGTCTCCACCGATACAGCTGTTGCCCCATCTTCAGGCACACACTGCATCACTTCGGGAGCAATAACATCATCAGGAACTTCTTCCTCTTCTTTGCCGCATCCAAACAGCAATACCATCAGACACAATAATCTACAATACCTACTCATAAGAAATTCAGATTAAGGATAGTCCCTCCGTTAGCAAACAGAGAAGACTATCCATATAAAAACTAACTAGACTATTAATTAAATCGGGTCAAAACGTAGATTATCAATACTTATACCTGCAGGTATGATCCCTCCATACAATCCATTCGTTCCTGATGACAAGTCGAAAGTACCTGTTAGTCCCCAGGTACTCACAGGTACAGAAACCGTAATCCAGTCTCCACCTGTTTCAGATGGGAACAAATTAGGTCCATACCAATAACTCCATTGATCTGCAAAGACAAACTGAAGTTGGGCATTCTCGGCACCAGTTACCCCTTCTTCAATACGAATATCGAATTTCAAGATGTAATTTTCTATATTCTGAATTACGGGAGCCGGAGCCCCACTTGACTGATGATTACAATTCAATGCCCATCCATCAAATGACGATGTGTAACGAATAAAGGTGTTTCCATTTTCAGTAAGAATTTCTGAGCTTCCGCTCCAACTGTTATCCCACGATCCATTGTGATCGCCATGTTGCTCAAAATCCATTACCATAATAGTTGCGTCAGTAATCGGATCTGTTCCACCAATAAATATCTCTGGAGACAGACCTTGCTCTCCTTCATATGTAATTAGAGTAATATTTCCATAACCTGTTGTGGCATCCTGAGGTACATATACCTGCACTGTTTCATCGGTTTTTATACCATAAGCAGTGGCCTTAATGTTACCCGGGAAAATAAGTTCTTTTATTAATAACAAATTAGTTCCCTGTATCGTTAGTATTTCTCCAGGAGTTCCTTTATTTTCTGCAAATCCTGTAATTTCAGGTAAGTTGGCAGTAATAGTAATTTCGGAAGGAGAAGATATTCTTACACCATTTTTAGCAACAAGCTCTATTATTCCACTGGAAGCTCCCACAGGAATACGAACCTGCAGTTGAGTTTCCGATTGATTTTCAATAGTACCTGAAAGGCCCCCACTGAAAACTACATCCACAACCAAATCCAGATCAGTTCCTTTAATGATTATGCTGTTATTTGCTTTTGCTTCCTGAGGAGCGAATGATGAAAATCCGGGATCAATCAGTGTTAACTCAGGCCCATTAACTTCTTTCGAGGCTTTTGTTAAAAAACGTACCACACCACTTATTGCTTCATCTGGAACGACAACTGTCATTTCTGTGCCAGTTTGATCTGAAATTGTACCCTCTATACCTCCTTCAAAAATTACTCTTTCAATCAAATCAAGATCGGTACCTTTTACAATGATTGACCCACCATTCTTTATCGTGGTTGGAGAAACATTAAGCTCAGGAACCACCATTATTAGTTCAGACTCTGACTTCACTTCGACCCCGGAAGCAGGAATGATGATTAGTGAACCGTCCTCAGTACGTTCTGGAACATTTATTTCAATTTTGGTTGCAGTTTGAGTTTGAAAAGAATCAACCTTAAAGTCTCCTTTAAAAACAACACTTTTCACCAAATCAAGATCAGAACCAGTTATGGCTACTAAACTACCTGCTTTTACAGGATTAGGTGAAATTGTTGAAATAGAGGGTAGAACAACGGTTAAATCTGAACTGGAATAAATCCAGGTCGGAATTTCTTCACCTCCTGACAATAGGTCTGCTCCGTCTGAAACAATTATTTTACCGGTTTGTGCTTCTTCCGGAATGGTTAATTCTATCGCCTCTCTGGTTTGTTTTAAAAAATCCTTTTTGAGAACATGAATCCCATCCGCCAAAATCACTTCTTCAACATTATTCAGGTATTCTCCCGAAATAGTTAATTTTTGACCGGCTTTAACTTGCGCTGGTTCAAATCGATCTATGGATATTGGTTCAGAATAACTAAGTACCGACTGCGAAGAAATACTTCCTTCAGGAATATTTAACTTTACTATTCCCGGCTCTGCAGATTGCGGGATTGTTATCCTTATCTCGTATTGAGTAACAACTGTTATCTCGGTTAAGCCAGTTGCTCCAGGTATATCAATGCTTGTAACCTGATCGAGGTTTGTTCCAATAAACCGAAGCTCTCCTCCTCTCATAGCAGGAGATGGTCCAAAAGACTTAAGAGTAACTTCCTTACTTCCCAGCTGGTCTGTATCCAGCATCTCATCATCTTTCTCGCAAGCTGTAAAAAACATGCCTGAAGAAAGCGTCGAAAGAATTAATATTAGCGTTAATATATAATGTTTATTTTTCATTTCTATTTTCATTTAGATTGTACATTTATTCGGCAGGTACGACGCGAATGTTATCTATACATATTTCAGGATTACAGGTGGTTCCAGGATTAATACCGGCATGAACAAAAAACGTTAACCCTCCATAATTTCCTTCAGATGCAAGCTCAAGCGGATATCCAAATCGTGTATATTTAAAATCAGAAAGAGGAATTGAGACTGTAACCCATCCTTCCGTTGTGTACGAACCAGTAACTGCCCATGGTTCCCACACACCTCTCGGCATTGAATCATCATAAATATATGCGTTTGTTCCACTCAATCCCCAAGGTGTAAAAATCATTTGCATGGCTCCGGCAGACCAAGCCTGAGGTACATTAATCTCGAATTTCATTACAGCTTCCTCAACGGGAGTATTGAAAAGGTCTCCTTCCGGACGTCCGTTGGAAACACCCCACAGATTGAAAGAAAAACCGTCCTCATTCCAGGTAGCTCCTACCTCTCCCTGCATCTCTCCATTAAAATATACATAGTCACCGGAAATGCCTTCCACCGGATTGTCGTTACGAATTACACCAGAACGCCATCCTCCTGAAGCATTCAGATTGTCCCAGTCAAGAATCATTCCCCGATCATCCAGGTACTGAAATTTTGAGCGCCCTGTTCCATAAATTGAGGCAACATTGATGTAGCCTTTTTGTGCACCTTCTGGAATTATAAACGATACTTTTGTTTTCTCAATACTCGTAATTTGCGTAACCGGAACATTTCCTGCCATATTTATGGTTAAAGGCACATTTGGATCATCAATAAAATAATCGCCATAAATACTTACCTCGTTACCAACATGCGCATATTCACACGACATACTATTTACAACCGGATTTGGAACCAGTACGCTAAACTCATATGAAACTGTATCTTCAGAGGACACCATATAAATTTTATTGCTTACCTCGTCAGGAATTGTTTTTGGAACATTAACAATTAGGGTGTTATCGGTAATAAAACTTGTATTTAAAACAGCTTTTTGGTCATTGAAATACAACTCTCGGATACTACGCAAATTACTACCTACCAAACAAATAACATCATCCATATAGGCTGCCACAAGTAAAGAATCTGCAGACTCCGGATCTGTTAATCTCACATAAAACACCTCAGGATTTCCATCGGTCAATTCAAATTCATAGCTATCATTCTCGCAGGATGACAATAATAGCAGTACGCTACCTATCAATAAGAAAACTATTGATTGGCTTATCCTTTTTATATATTCGTTTTTCATAATCTTCAACTTTGCTTTTTTAATAAGAATACTCACTAATGTCGTGTTCTACAGCAGGTTCCATAAGATGCTTATTCATCGTTAAATCCGTATCAGGGAACGGGAGCGTAAAACTATCATCAGTAATATTCGGAATTACTGGATTCTTATCGTAATAAGTAACATCAGTATCCAGGGTGCCACTTTCATAAAAGGAGAACAAACCTGTATATGAACTTCTTCTTTGCGCTTTTAATTCGGCAATTGCCTCTTGTGGTTGGTAATAATGAAGCCTTACATAATCGTACCAACGGTCACCTTCGCAAGCCAGCTCTAATCTTCTTTCTTTCCAAATTTTATCAAAACTTAATGAAGTTGCCGCTAAGCTTGTTCCAACAAACTCAGAATAATCCATACCGTAAGCACGAGCACGAACTTTATTGAATACTTCCAGAGCTTTGGCGTCAGAACTTGAAGCATCGTTGCCAAGAACGGCCTCGGCGTAAATCAAATACACATCAGATAACCGTAATAAATGTGTACTTAAACTTGTTGCCATTCCCTGCATTCCATATCCAATTCCAAGAACATGATCGTTATTGTTTCCAACCAAATGTTTAACGCAGTTTGCTCCGGTAGGCGATTGTATTTCATTTAGTTCATTCAAACAAAAATCGGCCCAATCGAAACCACCTTTATCGGCCCAGAAATAGTCGTAATTATCACTATACATCATCATAGTAGCTTTTCTACGTCTATCGGTATTTTCTCTGTTTAAACTTAATGCACTCTCATTGAATGCATCCTGAAGGTCAACCGACGGGCCATTGTATCCTCCCCACGTATCAGCAAACTCTGAAAATTTAGGAAGTGCCAAATCAGATTGTAAACTATTATTTTGAGTCCATGGATCGCGACTTGCTTTCCATTTCCATGCTAACAGACTTTCCTGACTATCGTTATTTTCGAGACGAAAAACATCGGAATAAACCGGCAATAGTTCGCGCCCACTATTATCAATAACTTTCAAGGCGTATTGGGCTGCTTTTTGAAGATCATCAGCATTTCGTGATCCATCTATACCATAACCCGATTTTGTAAGATATACTTTAGACAATAATCCATAGGCACTATATCGGTCAATTCGTCCTGTCTCATTTTTTTCAGGAAGCCATTCAATTGCCTGTTCCAATGTCATGATTATATAGTCGTAAATATTTGGAATAGTGGCTTTGTATTTGCTATTATAATCACCCTCTGAGATTTCGGCCGAATTGCTATGAACGATAGGTACTTCCCCAAATATTCTGACCAAGTAAAAATAAGCCATCGCTTTCCAAACCAATGCTTCACCTTTTACAGTAAGCTTTGTTTGTTCACTGACTTCGGGACCTGCTTTCAAATCTATATTTTCCAATGTACCATTACAATATGCATTTACTGCCCACAATGACGCAGACATATTGACCAGATCCTGATCGGTAGAATTAATGGTAAATGTCATGTATGGAGATGCTCCCCAATAAAAATTACCAGACAGTACTTCCCCAATCTTGAAAAACCCACGTTGAAAATCATACCAGGGTGAATTATAAATCGGGTTAACGGCCTGAAAGCACTGTTCATCTGTTTGATAAAAATTATCTACATTGTAGTTATCGATAGTTGGCCGGTCGAGAAATTCTTCGCATGATAACAATCCTAAAACAACCAAAGCCATCGATAATATTTTGCTTAAAATATTTATTCGTTTCATATTTTATTCATTTTGAAAATTAGAATGATACGTTCAATCCCAATGACACAATGCGAGGAATTGGATATTTACCATTGTCCAAACCATAGACATTCTGATTAACCGTACTTACACCGATCTCTGGATCATAACCGGTATATTTTGTAAAGGTGTATAGATTCTGGATATTCATATAGATACGAAGGTTCTCTAAATGATACCTGTTCGTAATTGCAGCAGGAACCGTATATCCGAGTGTAATATTTTTGATACGTAAATACGATCCATCTTCAATATACCGATCACTAATTCTGTCGTTATCATTCGGGTCATTAGCAATTGCTCTAGGTACTTTTGTGTCTGGATTTGTTACCTGAACATTAGTAATGTCGTCATACCAGCTTGAAATACCATTAGATTGATCATATACTTTATCACCATTAATAGGTTCGAGAATAGCACGTTGGGTTACCTTATCCAGTTGGTTATCCCAGATTGATTTCATATTCGAGAGGTTAATCGCCGTGTAGTTCAAGATTTTGTTCCCGTATGTACCATTAACAAAAACAGTCAGATCAAAATTTTTATAACGAAAAGTATTCTCTAATCCGTAGGTAAACTTTGGCATTGGAGAACCAATATTTGTTCGGTCATAGGCATCAATAATACCATCTTTCACACCATCAGGCCCACTAATATCTTCAAATTTCAAATCGCCAACCCAAACTGTATTATACCTGTTAAATACACCATCCGATGGGTATTTATCTGTTTTAGGCGAGTTCTCAATATCTTCCAAATCCGTATAAACTCCTGCAACTTTATAACCATAAAAGTTGTAAAGCGACTCGCCCACGTTTGTTACCGTTACCACATCCGACCATTGTCCATACCCCTCAATATGAGCATTGTCGGTGCCATCAAGGGCAACAAGTTTATTTCGGTTTGCTGAAATCTGAAATTTTGTATCCCATTGAAATTCTCCGGTTAGATTTCGGCTAAACATGCTAATTTCTATTCCTTTATTATTTATTTCTCCATAATTTCCTTTAGGTGGTGCCAAGGCTGAAGATTCATTACCGCGTGTTCCCATGTATGATGGCAACTGTAGATCCATTAGCATATCTGCCGAGGTTTTATCATAAACATCAACTGTCAAATTAATCCGATCATTTATTAAGCCAAGATCCAATCCAAGGTTTAATTGTTCTTGTGTTTCCCATTGAATATATGGATTAGCGATATTAGATTGTCGATAGCCCATCCCAAGACTGGTCGGCATTCGGCTTATTGAAGCTCCCCAAAGGTATCCACCAATATTCGAATTACCTGTTTGCCCCCAACCAAATCGGATTTTTCCATTGGTAATCACCGGTTTCATCCATTCCAGAAACTTTTCATTAGTAAATCTCCAGGAAACTGCAAAAGCATGAAAACTTGCCCATCTGTTTTTAGGGCCAAAATTGGAAGAACCGTCTCTTCTGTATGTATATGTCCCATAATATTTATCGTTATAATTATAGGTACCTCTTCCGAAGAAGGAAGACATAGAGGTTTTATTGAATGCATGCCCGATAACTGGATCATTACCAAGTGCAGGATTATGTATTTCATTATCTGGAAGACCGGTAGCATAAATACTCATATACTCCCAACTTGACAACCAGGCATCTTGTCCAGCCATCAGGGTATAGTTATGCATACCAACTTTATTATCATAAGTTAGATAATTCTTAAGTTGGTAAAATGTACCGTTATTCCTTCGTATAGAGTTTTCATTAATACTTCTGGTCCAGTTTCCATAGGTAACAACGGGCAAAAAATATTCACCTTTTGAGCTATTAATGTCATATCCCAATTCGGTATGCCAGGTAAGATTTTTTAAAGGTGAAATATCCATAAAAATGTTACCATTTAGTTTCTCGCGTTGAAGAGTTAGATCCTTATCTAATGTATTTGCAATAGGATTCACCCTGGTATAACCTTCACGTATTACACTTGCATAGTTACCTTCAATATCATAAATAGGAATATCAGGTGGGGTAAGCAGCGAATAATTGACAACTCCTTCTGTTCCTTCGGCTAGGCCTAAATCTTCATTAGTATTCGCATAGTTTATTGTCAAACCAAGTTTCAACCATGGTTTTAACTGAGCATCAAGGTTTGTACGTACCGAATAGCGTTCGAAATTTGAACCAATAATTGTACCTTCCTGGTTCATGTACGAACCCGAAACGTAATATCTTATAGCATCAGTACCTCCACTGGCTGATACCTGATGCTGCTGCATAAAAGCCTCTTGAAAGATAGCGTCCTGCCAATTGGTTCCTGCCCCTAATAATGAAGGATCAAGAAACTCATTACGACTTTCCAAGGCATTGTTTTCCATTGCAACTGAATTACTATATTCAGCAAATTCACGAAGATTCATCATCTCAAGACGAGTTCTTTGGTCCTGAACACCAATCATTCCTTCATAAGTAAATTTTGCTTCCCCGGTTTTACCCCTCTTGGTGGTTATAAGGATAACGCCATTGGATCCTTGAGCTCCATAAATTGCAGTTGCCGATGCATCTTTTAAGATCTCTACAGACAAAATATCAGATGGGTTTATTGTTGATAACGGAGAAATGGATGACACACTTCCATTACCCAATTTATCTCCGAGTCCCCAATCAGAACCACTTGTTCCTCCACCTTGCAAAATAACCCCATCAACAACATAAAGCGGTTCTGCATTACTATTGATTGTGGATTGTCCTCGAACACGTATAGAAACCGATGAGCCCGGAGCACCTGAAGTTGCCATTGATGTTACACCGGAAGCTCGTCCTTGCAAAGCCTGATCAAGATTTGTTATAACCGAAGCCTTTATATCTTGCTCTCCCATTGATACAGACGCTCCGGAAAGATCTCCTTTTTTCATGGTTCCATACCCCACAGCAACAACCTCTTCCAGACCGATGGCATCTGCTTCCATTATAACTTCAAAGAAAGTCTTATCTCCAACCTTATGTTCCTGCAACTTCATCCCGATAAATGAAAATTGAAGGGTAGCATCTGGAGATACATCATCCAAACCAAATTCTCCGTTAGAATCGGAAACTGTTCCCTGATTTGTTCCTTTAATAATTATAGTAACACCAGGTAGCGGTGCTCCTGTCTGGTCACTTACCTTTCCTTTTACAACATGTTCCTGTTGAAAGGTACTGGAAGTTCTTGTGGTTGAATTGGTGGTTTTAGCCCCGATAACAGCACTTGTTCGAGAAACGAGCAGTACTGTTATAAAAATAATAGTTAAGTAATTTGATAAATTACGATAATTAGATCCAGGTAAGGACCTTTTCTTTTTTTTCATACTTTTATACTGTTATAAGTTAGTGTTTGCCCTGTATGTAGTAGTCAGGGTAAATGTTAAACTCTTCAGGGGAATGTTGGCGCATTTCCCTGTTTTCTCAATTTTTTAGGTTTTCTTCATAAGTTTTAATGATTTATTTTGTTTATAAATGTTGTTATGGATTATGCTTTTGCCATGCTGATGGCAACTTGCCGTAGAGATCTTTAAAATGTTTAGAAAATTGTTTTGGAGAAAATCCAATAGAATAGGCTATTTCGGAAATACTCAATTGGCTTTCTTCTACTAGTTGTTTGCCTCTTTTTATACGAATAATACGAATAAACTCCAAGGGTGATTTACCAGTAATAGTCATAAGTTTTTTATATAAATGCCCCCTCGACATTCCAATTTCAGCACTTAATTCTTCAACTGAAAAATCCTGATTATCCATATTTTCTTCCACCAAATGAATAGCTTGCTTAATCAGTTTCTCATCCAAAGAACTTATTGTGATATCCCCAGGCTCAATGTCAACTGTCTGAAATTTATGATGACTATTTCTCCTCCACTCTAAAAGTTTTTCAATCCTCAACAGCAAAATCTCAACATTAAATGGCTTAATAATGTATTCATCTGCTCCTTCCTTTAAACCTTCTAATATATGTTCCTCGGCTGTTCGTGCGGTTAGTAGCATAACAGGGATATGCGAAAAGCGAATATCTCCTTTAATTCTATTACAAAGTTCAAGACCATCCATCACAGGCATCATAATGTCACTGACGACCATTTTAACTGACCGTTTATCCATTATCTCCAGTGCCTTTGCCCCATCGCGTGCTTCAATAACCGGATAATTATCTTTTAGACAATTGCGAATAAAATGTCGGAAGTCATCATTATCTTCTACAATCAATATTGGATCTTCTTGTATTTCACCTTTCGTTTCTTCTACAGTGGATCCAATCTTCTCCTCTGATTCGATTATACTTTCCAGATTCTTTAGGATTGGAAGTCTAACTGTAAAGATAGCCCCCTGAGGTTCATTCTGTTTAACCTCAAGCTCTCCCCCATGCAATAAAACATACTCTTTGGCGATATGTAGTCCAATTCCTGTGCCTATATAAGTTGACTGGTGTGTTTCCTGATAAAACCGGTCAAATACCCTGCTTAAATTTTCTTCTTTTATTCCAATACCGGTGTCGACAACTTCTATAACAGCATATTGTTTACCTGCCTCTGTTATCGTATCAAGAATAACAGTAACACTACCTCCTTCGACGTTGAACTTAAAAGCATTCGACAACAAATTTGTTAGAACACGTTGTAACTTGCTTCTATCAAAGTCGATTTCGATAGAAGATGACTTTAACTGAACGATAAATGAAATTCCTCTTTTTATTGAATAAGGCCTAAAAGTATTGCAAACTTGATTTATAAAATCATTTAAGTTACCATGAGATAACTTTAGTTTACTTCTTCCACTATCCAATTTACGTAAATCAAGAAGTTGGTTAACTTCGCGCATCAAAAGTTGAGCATTTCTATATATTAGCTCCAACTCTTCTATAATGTTCTTCTCAAAATTGGCGGATGAAATCAATCTTTCTAATGGAGTAATTATAAGCGATAAAGGCGTCCTTAAATCATGACTGACATTAGTAAAAAAACGCATCTTCTCCTCTTCCATCTCTTTCTGGTTGGCAATTTCCATTTCCAATTTATGCATTTTAATCTTCAGCATGTTTTTCCGGCGAAAATATATGACCAGTGCAATAGCAGTAAGAATGATCATTATAAAATATAAGAAATAAGCTATTGGAGAAAGCCAAAATGGTGGCCTCATATTTATTAATAAAGAAGAATATGCGCTGTTCTTATTTTCATCGGAAGTAACGGTCTTAACTTTTAGGTTATATATCCCAGGAGAAAGCTCATTAAAATATATTGTATTACCTCTAAATTGTATCCATTCCGAATCGTCATTCAAACGATAAGCGAAGATGGTTTTATTCAACGATCGAAAATCGAATGATGACACATCGATCGCAAAGTTATTATACTTGTAATCCAGAGAAATTTCATTTAGCAATTGAATATTTTCCTTCAATATAACTTGCTTATTTTTCCATGATTCTCCTACTTCAATTCGATCACTACCAATATACAATGCCGTGAATTCGATCTGCTGGTTATAGTTAAAATCTGGTATCGATTCCGGCAATACACGAATATAGCCTCCTATTCCACCCATTAAGATTTCTCCATCCTTATTACATAAAATAGAATGGTTATTAAAGGTTACATCACCAAGACCGTCTTCATCATAATAACGATAACATCTAAAATGATATGTCTTTGAATTCAAGTCATAATCAACGACTATATTTGTGACACCGTAATCAGAGGTTAACCATAAATTTTTATCCAAATCCTCCGAAATTGCCCTAACGAAATTATTTGTGAGGCCATTCTCTACTTTTAAGTGTGTAATAAAGTTCTGATTATCATCTAGAACAGAAATCCCATTTTTCCCCCCAATCCAGAGTAGATTTCGACTGTCTTTGAATATGCAATTTACATAAGAATCCTGCCCTAATCCATCATGATCGACGTTTAGTACACGTACAAAATTATCAGAAGCTACATCCCAAATACATGCCCCGGCAGTAGTTCCAATGTAGAGTTTATTTCCTTGTCGGCAGTAAAGATCCGTAATTCCATTCGACTGTAAATCACTATTTTGAATACTATATTTAGAGAAACTACCATTGTTTGAATAACAAAACAATCCTTTCGCAACTGTACCTATCCAAATATTCCCTTCAGCATCCTCTTCAATTGCTCTAATATACCGAAGAGGATTCTCCTCTCCCGCTTCAGTCTTATAAGCTACAACATTAAACTTTTCATTTTCATAATAACAAACTCCTCCACCATACGTTCCAACCCAAATACGCCCTTTAGAATCAATGAATGAACAAACAACTAAATCTTCAGGTAGAGTTCCTTGTTCGAGGTTGAAAATAGTAGATTTACCAGTGATGACATCAATTTTTGAAATTCCTTCCCCATCAAAGCCAAACCACAAATTACCCTTATGATCTTCAAGGATACAACTAATATCATCTTCATTACTTACATTACATCTTTCAAAGAAAGACTGGTCAATGGCTGTATAACCAATTCCTCTTTTACTGGTCCCAACCCACATAATATTTTGACTGTCATAATAAAAACACTTTATATGATTGGAAGGTATAGAGAACGAATTTTCTTGATCATACTTGATATTTCTATATGATTTTTCATGCAAATTGTAAACCGTTATTCCATCACTATCCGTACCAATCCAAATATTACCATGACCATCATCCATTATGG
The DNA here is from genome assembly GCF_010586825.1 of Draconibacterium mangrovi. Lineage (GTDB taxonomy): Bacteria > Bacteroidota > Bacteroidia > Bacteroidales > Prolixibacteraceae > Draconibacterium > Draconibacterium mangrovi. The sequence continues at coordinate 315,657 of NZ_JAAAGB010000001.1, forward strand.
ATGTTATAAAACTGAAATCTTTATTATCCTTATTACGAAAGGCTTTTAGCTCTTTTGTTTCAGGATTATAATGCTGTAAAATATCTTCAGGAGAATGCGATGTATAAAACCACAAATTAAGGGAATGGTCCAGATACATCCTATGATGAGGGTAAACCGACAACGATAATCTTGAACGCTCTACTATTTTATTGTATTCATGGTTCAATTCTCCAATCATGCCATCTTCAAAAAGAAAGAAAGCATGACCTTCCCTGCACTCAATCCATTCTAGTTTATTCCCATAAGGTAAAATAATACAAGCCTGCCAATTATTATTTAAATCACAAAATACTAATGTATCTTCCGTTTGGCACCAAAGGTTTCCATCATGGTCTATAACAAGAAGATTTATATTATTCGAAGGAATGGATAAAGATTGAAGTACAGGAGTAATATCCTCCTCAAGTATATCTTTTTCCCGATTGTACCGGTAATATTTATTTCCCGCCTGTATCCAGATATTTTTATTTGCATCCTCATTAATTGAATACACGTCGGGACCTTCCGGAATCAACGGATAATTTTTAAAATTATATCCATCAAAACGACTAAGTTTATTTACCGTGACAATCCACATAAATCCATAGCTGTCCTGCACTATATCATGAATATAGTTATCTGGCAATCCATCTTTAACACTTAATGAATTGAAATTAAAGTTGGCTGCCTGAACATTTCCAAGACACAAAAGACAACACAGTATGAAAAATAATACCCTTCTCACAGTTAAAATTATTTTCAATTTCCATTTAAATGTAGCGCAATACATTTAATCAAAAAAATTGAATTTTATAACAGTGTAAAAGTCCGTAACTTTTGACAAAGAGGGATTCCCATTTGTATCTGACTTGTTCCCGAATGTATGATGTGACATAAAGGACCATCAAGAATACAAATCCATCTATCCTTAAAATAGCCAAATTGTTCCATCAAAATGAGTCTACCTCCAAATAATAGTCATGACAAACTTTCATCTTACAAAAGATTCACAAGAATACAAATCTGTTGAAATTTTGAATGTTAAGAATAAATATTAGAATTCATTCGAGAGTCTAAGTATTTGTTTTTATGCTGAGCAAAAAAATAGTAGTCACAATACACAAACATGCAAACCAATCAATTATAGGAAAGGGCGTTTATAGCCAAAACACTGATAATAAACATGCGACTAAAGGTTCTGTAGAAGTTAATAAACTTGTTTTTTGTGCCCCTAATATTTTAGTTGCAGATAAATAGGAGTTGAAAGCGACTACAGAACCTAAAAATATGACAAATAAGATGGATGCAAATGTTTCTGTATCCCAACGTCCTCCTATATCCCAATTGCTTTAACGAAACTGAAGATAATCCCGGCTCTAAGAATCCCCCAACCTATTAATATAATTGCAGAGTTATGTTCATTAAGCAGTTTTTGGGGCTGTAAAGAATAAAATGCTAGAATAAGTGGATGAACACTTATTCACGTTAAATGACAAGCTCCATACGTTCTTGCGAATTAATTCGCTTAAGGTTGATCATACAGATAGCCGGTATTACCCTTGTTGAGTTGGAGACTTACCATAGTATTTGCGGAATACCGTACTAAAGTAGCTGACGCTAGAGAAACCACATAGTTCGCTGACTTCTGTGACCGTATATTTTCGAGATTGAATCAGATCTAAAGAATGATCCAAACGAATAGTCTTTATAAAATCGGTGGGAGACTGATTCGTCAAAGACTTTATCTTTTTGTATAATAACGAAGGACTTACATTCATCAAAGCTGCAAAATCATCCCGCGAAAACTCAGAGTTAGCCATATTCTCCCTTACAACCTCTCCCATTCTCTTCAAGAATTTATCATTCAATTCATTTTCAAGGATTGCCTCATCATCCTCGCCATGCTTTATTATTTTTAATGCCTTTTCTCTGACCAGTTCACGGTTCTGAATGATTGATTTTATTCGCTGTTGAAGTAAAGAAACGTCAAACGGTTTTGTTAAATACTCGTCAGCACCAAGCCCCAAACCTTTCAATTGTTGAGATTTATTTGATAGCGCTGTCAGCAATACAATAGGAATATGAGAGGTCTCATAGGTTGACTTTAACTTCTCACATAATTCGTAGCCATCCATTCGAGGCATCATAATATCAGATACAACTAAGTCCGGTTCGTTTTTCTGAATGATTTCCCATGCTTGCTCTCCGTCAATTGCTGTATCAACGATAAATTCTTCCTCCAATGTAGATCTCAAAAACTCACGTAACGAATCGTGGTCCTCGACAATCAATATCTTCATATTATTTTGGGCAGACGATTTCACTTCGCTTAACAGCTTTGTTTTTCTCTGATCTTGCCCGGACCGAACGCCTGCCAACATTTCATGCTCTATTTTATTTTCGCTCACACATCCATCTGGCACCGTTTTAACGGGTATAGAAACAAAGAAACTGGATCCCACGTTTTGTTGGCTATAACAGCTCACCTTTCCTTCATGCAAGCTGACGTAGTTCTTCACCAGCAGAAGTCCAATTCCCGATCCGACTATTTTTGAGTTGATAGCGTTATCCCCCCGGTAAAATTCGTTGAATAATTGCCGCTGTGCCTTCTTACTAATTCCGATTCCGTTATCCTGAACTTCCAAAATCCATTTACCTCCTGATATGTTAAAAATCACATTTAAAGGGACATCCGAAAAAGAATACTTTATAGCATTTGAAATTAAGTTGTCAATTACTTTTTCGATCATGACTTCGTCTATGGCCGTATAGAATTCAGGCAACTCAGATTTAAATTTCAAGTCGATATTTTTAGTTTTTGCGTACGACTCAAACATCGTAACCCGATTTCGGACTAACTTAACAATGTCCACTGAGGACAACGAGAGTCTTTCTTTGCCAATGTCAACTTTTTGAAAATCCATAAGCTGAGTGACAACCTTAGATAATCTCTGCGTCTGCTCTGTTGCCATGTGTAAGTATTGTGAACCTTTTTCGGTTAATCCTGCTTCTTTATTTAACTCCTCGATAGGTCCTTTGATAAGTGTCAACGACGTCCGCATATCATGCGCAGTGTTAGCAAAGAACCGAATCTTCTCATCCGAATGTCGTTTTTTCAGACGGTCAACATAAAAAGCAAATAGAAATACCCCCAGCCCTAGTACAAATACAAACACAGATATCCGAAATAACAACGTTTCCCAAAATGGTGGAATTATACTGAGCTTTATTGAACGTTCCGCCATGATATCAATCATTGAGCTGTCAAACATCCGAATTCGTAAGACGTAGTTTCCACTTGGAATATTAGAATATGACAATATCCTGTTATTCCCTGGTTTACTCCATTGCTCATCCAAACCTTCGAGCTTCCACGAAAATTTCGAACCAGGCGATACCACACCAATCGGGATCAACTCGAGACTAATGGTATTCTGAAAATATCTTAACGATATATCCTGTAGACTATCCAATGGTTTGGTTAACTCTATTTCGGACAGTTCCCGTATCGATCGACCAGAAATCGTAAGATCTTGAAAGAATATTCTGCCATGATCCTTTACAGGTACAATAGTTTTAGGATCAAACATAACTGCCCCCCTGTTTGTACCCCAGATTAATTTCCCATTTGACAAAATAGTGTGGGCCCCCTGATTAAAAGACACATTACTCAACGCAATCAAAGAACTAAACGTTAGCACCTCATTGTCTTCTTCTCTCAGTCTACATAAGCCCTGCTCCGTTCCTATCCAAAAATATCCGTCGGCATAATCAATACTGTTTACAAAATTTGAGGGGAGCCCGGACTCTGCCGTAATATTCTCCGTCTCTTTCGTCTCTACATCATATTTGACTATACCATCTCCACTTGTACACACCCAGATCGTATTATCCTTTTTATACAAGTCATAGACCAAGTACCCATCTACTAATGTTTCTGTCGTACCCTCTTTCTTATCAAACAGCAACAGCCCATAAGTAGTCCCAATCAATAACTTATCCTCATTATACTCGAGAAGTACTTTAACAGTAAAATCCCTGAACGACCGAAATTGGTTTGTTCGGGGGGAGTAGGAAATCAAGTCTCCCCGAACCCCACCAATCCAAATATTGCCCTGTCGATCTTTGCAAATATCAAAAACAAAATCACTATTGAACTTGCCGTTTGATTCTTCGAAGGAGTAATGTTTCAACTCCTTACCTGATTTTAGATCCAGAACATAAACTCCGGACGAGTAGGTACCTGCCCAAATTTGTCCAATATTATCTTCGCAGAGATCGTGAAAAACCTGGGCATGCTCTTTCTTATTATGATAAAATGATTTCCACAGATTTGTTCTTACATCCCATCTACTGATCCCGTTATTTGTAGCAAACCATAAATTTCCGTCTGTGTCTTCGAATATACAATTAACGTCATCGTTGACAAGAGAATTTGGACTGTTAGGAACGTGATCGATTTTAGCTACAATTGAATTTGCCTGATCAAAAAATGATACTCCTCCACTGTATGTACATATCCACACGCGACTATTTTGATCACGATAAATATCGTAAACTCCGTTACCTTTTAATGAGTTCGGGATATCTGAATCTTCCTTACATACGGAAACGACCCTTTGATCATTTACATCTATTTCCCAGAGCCCCTGTCCATCAACGCCTATGAGAAGAGTTGAATCTGAAATTGCCTCAACTGCCAGTATCGGCTGATTTGGCACTTCGTCAAACTTATGCAGTTTTAAATTATCATTATCGGTACTTAGCAAATAAAAACCATCGGCCATGGTACCGATCCATAAATCTCTATGTTGCCTGTCGTATCTTAAACACGAAACAAAGTAGTTTTTCTCCAAAGGAAAATCATAAAAACTAGTTAACTGAAAATTAACGACATTGAAAAGTTTTATCTTATCATCAACGACAAAGAAAAAACGATCTTCGTCATACCACTCTAAAGCTTGAATGACCTCATTTTGTTCCAGTGACTTCAATCCTTTCTGTACGTCGTAACAAAACAAGCCAAATGACGAGGCCGCCCAAATACGATCCTGAATGTCAACAATAATCTCATTAACTATCAGATACGGATTATTCAACCGATTAGACATGTTCACTAATAGTAAAAACCTATCCTGAATAGAATCGTATTTAAAAATCTGACCGTTATTGGTGTAGGCGTATAATTCATCGTACTTATAAACTAACTTAACCGTTATAATATCCTTGGTTTCGTAGGGAATCTCATAAATCCTGATATCGTTTTGAGAATACCTTACGATCCCCATTTTTGAAGAAATCCAGATAAAACCATTCACATCGCCGCACACGCTATTGGTTTCACGGATGGAAATACCATACTCCTCATTCAAATTATAAAATTGAACGTTTGCCGTTGTTCTTTCCTGAGACACAACGATTGCCAACAGTGTGAAAAAACAAACAACAAGTATCCGAATTCTTGATTTCATACCCCGTGATTTATATAATAGAAAAAATAGTAAATATGCAGCTCGAATCCTCTAAATTATCATCGGACAATACTTATTTTAATTATATTCAAATACACGAAGCACTCATAGGCCGAATAGGTTGCATCAAACTTTTAGTGAACATTTAAAAAGATGTTATTCAAGTATAAACAGACGGGATCGGTCAAGTGACAAGTTTTTTACTTCATGATTTAAATCAGAAATTCAATTTTAGAGTTATTTTTCTATTATTATTGTTTTTACACTTTTCGACTCAACATCAATAACTATAGAATCCTCTTCTTTAGTTAGTTCTTCAAATCGTCTGTTATCATCAACTGTTGAAGTATAAGAGATTATAGTCCCACTATTGGAAGGAAAATTGATATTGACATTAGATATTGCGTAGTCCTCCGAATTTGATAAAACCAGAACATATTGAGTTGCACCTTTAAAGGCTGTCGCTTGAAATTTTGAAGAACTGTTAATTAGGTTTGTTTCAATGCGAACGAAGCCGGGGCGAATATATTTTGAAAAATGAGAAATTGCATAACCTCTTTTTAGAACCGTTCCCCGATCAGTTCCTCGCTCTCCATCCCCTAAAAATGAATAATAACGCCTGATGTACCACCAAATATAGGCATTCCAGTTACACTTTAATCCCTGTTGAATTTCATCGACCATTTCCATTGATTCATTCCAGATAATTGATTTTTTTGTTGTAGACGTCCAATTTAATGGAGTATTCCCACTGTCTAGGTTCAATAAATGTTCGGTCATCCAGACTTCTTTATCTTTATCTTCAGCTAAAGGATAATTTGCAATTACACATCCGTAAATATGTCCACCTATTATGTTCAGATTATTGACAGCTATAGGATCGTTTAATATTTGATCGGTATAATTTTGTTTAAAATTGAAACATTCAGCTGCAAGTACCTTAGCCCCTGTTATTTCTCCGGCATAATTTTTTACCAAATCCAACATTTCTTCAGATGTATATTCGCATCCTTCATAACTAACCTCCAAATCGGGTTCGTTCTGCAATGAAACGACATCAATGACAGCATTATTCTTTTTCATATATTGAATAAATTCATTGATGTAGGTTATGAAATCACCGTAATGTTCTTTAAGAAGATATCCTCCCCCGACTATACTATTATTACTTTTCCATTGAGCAGGAGGCGACCATGGAGTGGCAAGAACGATAACGTTTTTTGAGTTTGCGTATTTTATGGTATTAACCAGTCCCGGCCATTCATTTTTGTTAGAAGGTAGGCGAATTCTAAATATCGAAAAACCCAATGAATTTCCTTCGATATCAAGCGCTAAATCCATTTCACTTTCGTTTAAATAATCATTTCCCCAAATAGCATTGGCTCCGCCAAATCCGGTAATTGTTTGGAATGTTTCGGACGGATCAATTCTAAGGGATACGACTCGCTTCTCCTTAGCCTTTTGGGTAAAAATTACGGTATCAGATATTTCTCCATCAAGTGATTGGATGATAACCGGCTGTTTATTTAAATCATAATTGCTATTTGCATTGTAGTAAATTCTCACTTCTGTACTTTCATTTTCCTTTGTAGTTGAGCCACCGTAATCAGGTGATGCACTGCGAATATAATTAACACCTGAAATTGGTTCTCCTACCTTAATTTTCCAAAGCGTGTTGCTGGAAGTTACCCTAATTTTAGTAACTCCCCCATCTTCACTAAGATTAACTATTGAATTGTCGATTACTGAGACATATCGGTTTTTAGCAATTTCCTCTTCCTCTTTTCCGCAGGATAATAATATAAAAACAATAAGTGAGATTGCGAAAATATTAATTTGTAGCAATTTAATTCTCATTATAGAAATAACCTTTAATTTTCTTACTTACATTGAGGTTATCCAAACACGTTTTTTCTTTCTCGAAAAAGTAAAATACCGTTAATGATTAACTTCAATAAATAAGTCCTAGTATTAAAGTCCAAATGTAAGTGCAAAGAGTTAGAGAAGATTATCAGAGAGTAACAAAGAGCTTTGCCTGCGTAACATGTGCTCAAGTATTCCATTTTCGATTCTAAAAACCGAGCAAATCTTTACTTCTTATTCTTCTTTATATATTGGGTAGGTGTACATTTATAATATTTCGAAAAAGCATTGGAAAAATTTGAAGCTTCGGAAAAACCAACTTTATAAGCAATTTCAGAGACTTGCATATTAGTGGATACAAGTAGTTGTGCCGCTTTATTCATCTTAATTGTTCTGATATAATTATAAACGGTTTGGTTGGTTAGTGCAGCTACTTTCCTATATAATTGCATTTTACTCATTGCCATTTCTGAAGCTAGTAAACTTGGATTGAAATTTAAATTATTCATATTCTTGTTAATTGCCTCATTAACCTTTTCAATAAAAATCTCATCTGTTTTATTTGTCGCGATTTCCGAAAAGTCTAAATTCTTATTCTCAGCAAACAATCTACGCAACTTTCTACGTTGATCAATTAAATTTGAAATCTTCGCCTGTAAAAGGGATATTTTAAATGGCTTGGTTATATAATCATCTGCCCCTATTTCATAACTTTTCAGTTTAATATCATCAGCATATCGCGCAGTAAGCAATATGACGGGAATATGACTAGTTCGAATATCTGTTTTAAGCTGTTTGCACATTTCAATGCCATCAAGTTCTTCCATCATTACATCGCTTATAATAATATCCGGGATGTTTTCAATGGCAGTATTTAAGCCCTCTCTGCCATTACTTGCATTTAGAACAATGTAGTAATTTGAGAGCTCAGAAGAAATAAATTCTTTTAAGTCATTATCATCTTCAACCAATAAAACACTTGTTGATGTTTTTTCTATTTTGGCTGTTTGTACATTTCTATCAATAGTTTTAATGATTGCTAATTCAGGTGTTTTTGTTAAACTACCTTCTGGTTTTTCAGTTATAATTGGCAAAGTAATAGTAAAACACGTCCCCTTGCCTTCTTCACTCTGCACAGCAATAGTTCCACTTTGAATTTCTATTAATTCTTTGGTTAATGATAAGCCTATACCGCTTCCGGCAATAGTAGCTGAGAGATTTTGTTTAACTTGATAATACGGCTTAAATATATCCTTAATTGAACTCTTTGGAATGCCATAACCTGTATCGGTGAAGCTAATTGAATAATACCTTTTTTTTGTTTCAGGCAAACCTTTAGGTTCTTCCAAATTAAACTGTACGTTCACCTCTCCAGAATCAGGGGTGTATTTAAAAGCATTTGATAACAGATTTAAAATAACCTTTTCAAGCTTGTCGGCATCAAAATAACTGAGGATCGGTTGCTTAGGAACTTCATAGCTATATTTAATATTCCGCTTTTCAGCGTGTGCTTCAAAATTTGCGAAAAGCCGTTTAGAAAATTCAATGATGTCGCCTTGTGATAGTTCTAACTTCAGATGACCTTCCTCCAGCTTTCTCATATCCAGCAATTGGTCAATTAACGACAAAAGACGTTGCACATTTTTATGAATTAAGCGGTAGTAGGAGGAAATTTTAGTCTGCTCAAGCTTTTTATTCATTAACGCGTCCAATGGCGAAGATATTAAAGTTAACGGGGTTCGTAATTCATGACTAATATTTGTATAAAATTGCAGCTTTAACATATCCATTTCATGAATACGTTTTGCATTCATTTTCTCCATATTTAATTCATATTTCTTCCTTTCCTGATGAAGAAAAAAACGGTAACCCAACGAAATAATTATTAGAGTAAAGACGATATAGACTGCGTAGGCTATTTTACTTTTCCACAAAGGCGGTTTTATTGTAATAATCAGATTGATTTCGGACTGGTCCCTGCTGTTGCCATCAACCTTTGTCCTTACTTTAAAAATGTAATCACCTGGCTGCAAACTGGTATATGTTTTCTTTCTTTGGCGATGTAGTTCATTCCATGAGCTTTCAAGTCCTTCTAAAATACATGTATATTGGATGTCTCTTTCATGAATATAGTTAAGCACGGCAAACTCTATTGTAATGTAATTTTCGTCGTGACTTAGTATGACTTCTTTTGTTTTACTGATATGAGTTATTAGCGGTGATTTTGAAGCCCCGATATTTGCCTCTTTATTAAACAGTTTAAAATTTGTAAATACAAGATTGTGATCAAATTCGGGCTGGTCAATTTCATTTGGATCAAAAATACTTATTCCCAGAGTGTTACCCAATATTAGTTTGTTATCAACCCAACAACTAGCTTTAAATAAGAAATCATTCGATAGAATTCCATCTTCGGTGTTATACATTTTAAATGTTTTTAAAACCGGGTTATATCTGCATACCCCGTCTGTTGTACCTAACCACAGTATTCCTGACGAATCTTGTGATATGGAATTGACCCGCGAATCATGAAAACCATTTGATGAGTTAAATTCTTCATAAATACCGGTTTGCGGGTCTAACAAACAAATACCCCCATCAAGCGAAGAAAACCAGATGCCGTTTTTATCATCGAGTAAAACATCCAGTATATTTTTATTTGCTATACTTCTTCCGCTAGTGGAGAAAAAGTCAGATGTGAAAATATAACCGGAATCTGTTGGTGTTATCTTACTGATACCTGCCTGTGATCCAGCCCAAACATTTCGTTCAGAATCTTCAGCTAAACTCATTATTACATTCTTTTGCAATGCAAATTCATCTTCTGAGTTGCTCAAGAAATTCTCAAATCCCTTAGGTTTCTCCTTATTGGTGTTTGGTTCCGAGTGTTTATATAAGCTCAATCCGTACCAGGTGCCAACCCAAATATTACTGTTTTTATCTTCCAACAGACACATAATGTAGTCGTTTAGTATTGAGTATTTTGGAAATGGATTTGGGTGATACCTGTAGTTTATAATACTTATTGGATTTAAAGAAGAATCACCAAATGTCAATTTTATAATTCCGTCTCCCTCGGTTCCTAGCCACAAACTACCATCGGAGTCTTCGGTTATTGCCTGAATAACACTGCCTATTGGCCTTCCATTTAAACTTAAAGGAACCTTATGAACTCTTCCGTTTAATTTTCTAGCACAATAGAGTCCTTGCCCAACTGTGCCCAGCCAAATTTTATCATCTTTGCCCTTATAGATTGATCGAATACCGATAGTCGAGTTGTGTTCATCTGGTATGGAATAGTTTGTGAATAAATTTTCTTTTACACTAACCAGTACCAATCCTTTTTCGGTACAAAACCAGATGCTTCCGTCTTTTGCTTCATAAATTCTATAAACAACATTTGAATTCAGGCTTCTATACGCCTCATCTTTATTACTTAACAGTATTGCCTCCGTTTTTTGGTTTAAAGAATCCATTAAAAGTACGCCCAAGTTGGATATACTCACCCAATACCTATTCTTGCTGTCTTTAAATAAATATTTTAACTTCGAATCGACAAGCCCTGAACTAAAACTATCACTACCAAACTGTTCATCTCGCGTATCAAATATTTTCAGTCCATCATCAAATTTACTTACAAGAATATTCTCTTTATCAGCCCAAATTGATGAATTAGCTCCAGTCAACTCGAATCTTTTAATTGAATCATTAACGGGGCTGTAAGAGCATAGTTCTGAAAATGTTAAAAACCATAAATCCTGATTTCTATTTTCGATTATTTCAAGAATATTGTTCGATTTAATGTTTGTGTTTAAAACATTAAACCATTTTTCAAATTTGAATTTTATTTTCCCTTCATCATAACCTGAAAGTTTAATATTCATTAATCCCATATCTGAACCAATCCAGAAACTGATACTGTCTTCTTTGTAAAGACTTTGAACCTGAATATTGGATAATGAAATCTCAGAGTTGCAGTTTACGGTATCAAATATTTCCTTATATGTATTCAATAGGAATAAACCGTTTTTTGTGCCAACCATAAGGTTTCCCGGTGCAATTTCGATTATTGCATTTACAGGGACTTGAGGAAATCCTGAATTATTTTTGAGGGTAAACCTTTTGAATGAATTCTGATCGAACTTACACAATCCGTTAATCATACCAAACCAAATAACACCTTGAGAATCTTGTGTCACGCAGTTGACCCTTCCCTTTGTAAAACCATATTCAGCATTTAGATCACGGATTACAATCGTTTTATCGCCTGCCACAGTTTTTTGTATGAATGAGGTAAAAAAAAATATTACAACAAAATATTTCATTAACGAAAAGATTCAGTTTGTGTATAACGATTTAATGGAAATGGTATTTTAAATCCAACTATTCTAAAAAATCACTATTGATTTTTACTGCGATGAATTAAGAATTAATTGGACTTAGCAAAGATATTAAATAATACTTGTATGTGTTAAAAACTAAAAAATGAATCAACTATATACACTGGCCATAATTTTTAACATCCCGATATTCAAACAAAATTACTTTAATAAAAAAGGAGACGATATAGGCAAAAAGCCGCTTAAACTCTAGACAATCTGACAAAGATGTTACCATGCCATAATTATTTTGGTACTCAAATATAAGCATTCAAGTGTTATAGAATTTAGCTTTGCCATCATCCGGATTTAAGAAATTATTAAAATTGAAAAACAGGATATATAATGATGAAGAAGGTACTACTACTGTTCGCTTTTATTTTTTTGGGAACACATATTTTTGCTCAAAAAAATCGATTTGAGAATCCAATTGCCGAACAACGTGCAGACCCTTGGATATATAAAGATATTGATGGCACCTATTATTTAATTGCGACTGTACCAGAGTATGATCGCATTGTTATCAGAAAGTCGACAACAATAAATGGACTCAAAACCGCCAACGAAAAGGAAGTATGGCACAAACATGAAAAGGGCGAAATGTCATCACATATTTGGGCTCCGGAGTTACACAGAATAAATAACAAATGGTACATCTATTTTGCTGCTTCCACAGCAGAAGATGAATGGAACATTAGAATGTGGGTTCTCTCAAATTCATCCAAAGATCCATTACAAGGACATTGGAAGGAAGAAGGACGTATCGCAACAAAAAATGATTCTTTTTCTTTGGATGCCACAACATTTGAACACAAGGGGACTCGTTACTTGGTTTGGGCTCAAAGTGTAAGAAGTTATGGTACAGGAATTATATTATCCGAAATGAGAGACCCCCTCACTTTAACCGGTCCCGAACTGATGCTCTCTATTCCAGAATATAGTTGGGAAAAAATGAAGTATAAAGTAAATGAGGGACCGGCAGTATTGAAAAAAAACGGAAGAATTTTTATCTCCTATTCTGCAAGTGCAACAAATCACAATTATTGTATGGGCATGCTATGGATAGATGATAATGCCAACTTATTAGATAAACTGAATTGGCACAAATCTCCAGCACCCGTATTTTCTACAAATGCGGAAGTTGATCGGTTCGGTCCTGGACATAATTCATTTACAACTACTGAGAATGATAGCGAAGTAATTATGATCTATCATTCGCGAGACTTTAAAGATATTGTAGGCCATGAACTAGGTGATCCGAATCGAGCAACCAGAGCCAGAGTGATAAGTTGGACAATAAATGGATTCCCAGATTTCATTCAAAACAAAGGCGATTAATTTTCATTCTTTTGAACAATATGGTTTTTATACAAAAAACTACAGAATTTATGTGAAAATTATTTATTCGCTCTTGGAAGCAAATTTTGCAGAAGCAATTATTATTTCTTTTTACGCAATAGTTTATTAAAAGAACAACAGCTCAACATGGGAATTCTAAACGATGGACAGAAATACCACCTATTGGTTGTAATAGTCAGGTAAGGACGATTATCGCCCAACTGTGAAATATCTCGAAGTAAAAACCAATACTTATAATATTACTGAATTGTTCTATATTGGTCGCTTACAAGTGTTCAAACATTAACTTTTTAAATCTTTTTTACAAAAATTCAATTCATCTTACGATTCCCTATTTCATTCTAAAGCAATGAGAGTCTATATAGAAAATAAAACTACGATTCCCTATTCATAAAATTGCTTTCAACCTCTTCATATCATCCGAAATCTTTTTATCAACTATTCTTGCGTAAACCTGTGTTGTTCTTAAAGAATTATGCCCTAACATTTTTGATACAGTTTCTATCGGTATTCCATTTGAAAGTGTAACAGAGGTCGCAAAAGAATGCCTGGCAACGTGCATTGATAAGTTCTTTTTAATTCCACATATTGTTGCCAACTCTTTAAGGTAAGCATTCATTTTTTGGTTCGAACGAACTGGCAATAATAATCCTTGTGATTCATTCCAAGCATAATCTTTATATTTCCTCAGAATCTTTAAAGCATTGGGGAGTAAAGGAATACGACACCTGTTTTTTGTTTTGTTGCGATCGATAATAATCCAATCTTCACCGTCATCACCTTTATGAATGTGATGGTAGCTCAGTTTTGCAATGTCAGAATACGACAAACCCGTATAACATGCAAACACAAAAACATCCCGCACAATGGCAAGCCTATCAATCTGAATACGTTTCTTCTCAATTTTTTTAATTTCTTTTAGAGTAAGAAAATCCCGATTTGCATCACCTCTTTTTACTTTGAAGTTTTCATAAGGATTCCGAACAATTAAACCCCTTGAAACCGCATCATTTAAAACCTTCTTTACGTGTCTATGATATCCCCATACCGTGTTCGTACCAATATTGTGTTTAGATTTTAGGTAAATATCAAAAGCATTTAGAAAAGTATAATCAACTTTTTTGATCTCAATATCTTTCCGAAAATAAAATTCCTTTACAAAATCCTTTAATCGCGTTAACGAAGTACGATAGTGTTTTAAAGTTCCTTTGGAATAGCCTTTCCCTAACTTTTTTTCAATTGATTCGATAACTGATTCAAATAGTTCAATAAAATAATCCTTCGAACTGGCACCTGTTATTTTCTCTTTGATTGTATAGATATCAAAATCTTCACGACCTGCTTCCAACTGATTATAGATATCATAAATTCTTGATACGAATTTCAACAAGCGATTATTAAGGATTCTAATTTCCTGCGAATTCCCGGCAATTTCCTGCCTTGATTTATCCCAACTATCTACATCCACTAAAATTGACGTTGACAACTCAATTCTTCGTCCATCCATCACGCAACGCGTATAAACAGGGCATTTACCGCTGTTTTTACTTTTTGATTTCTTTAACAGAAGACTAATTCTGATTCTCATAACTCCTAAATTTTTAAGTTTTAGGGTCTCTTTAGGTCTCTTTTTGGATAAAATTACCTCAAAAAGTGCCGTCTCACAACAGCAAATGAGACCAATTCAGACCAATTTAAATTATGAATATCAGAGAGTTACGAAAAAGAGACCTATTTTTGAGCCAAAAATCGATGGGTCTCGATTTAGTCCCCTTTTTTTTGGTGTTTTTTGACTCACTTTGAATTACTGCAAAAGAAAAAAGCGCTGTAAATCAACGATTTAAGCGCTTTTGATTCGGAATGATTTCCGACTTGGTGACTCAGCTGGGGCTCGAACCCAGGACCCCATCCTTAAAAGGGATGTGCTCTACCAACTGAGCTACTGAGTCATCCTTATAGTACCTTTGTTTCTCAAAGGCGGGTGCAAAAGTAATCATTATTTTTTTTCACACAAATCACAAAGCTATTTTTTTCAAAAAAATTGAAATTTCGTCACTTCCGGCCAACAACACTTACCCGCACCACACATATTTTCGGCTCTCATTACAAGGGCTTTCCCCACGTTTACAACAACTTACAACACATTTAGTTTTAGGGCCGATTTTATTTCAGAAGATTTATTTGATGAGAAAAAATTTAAATATTAGTTTTGATTTTTCTTGAAAACTAAGTTTGAACAGAGCAACAACTTAATACCGCATCAATTTGATTAGTACCGAAGGATATATTGTACTGGCTATTGTTTTGATAACCATTATTGCCCTGGCAAAAGAATTGATGCGCCCAGGCCTTATCTTTTTTTCTTCCGCAATTATACTTATGGCAACGGGAGCGATTACAGATAAGGAGATGTTGGCCGGCTTTTCAAACAAGGGAATGATTACCATTGGTATTCTTTTTATAGTAAGCGAAGGAATACGACAATCGGGTATACTAAACCGACTGGCACAAACCTATCTGCCCCGAAAAAGAAGAAAAATGGTTTCGCTGATTCCGCAAATTATGCTTCCTGTTTCGGTGCTCTCTGCTTTTCTAAACAATACACCGGTGGTTATTATTTTTGCGCCTATCATTAAAAGATGGTCGGAGAACCTGAACCTTTCATCAAAGAAATTTCTGATACCACTTTCGTACGCTACCATTTTTGGAGGAATGTGTACACTTATCGGTACATCTACCAACCTTGTGGTACACGGTTTAATTCTGGAGAACGGACACGAAGGTTTTAGTATGTTTGAACTGGCAAAAATTGGCGGGTTTATTGCCATTGCCGGTACTATTTACATGACTGTTTTTAGTAACCGACTTCTACCCGGCGAGAAAATCTTCTTTAATTCAAAAAGCTCAACCGAATACAAGGATTACCATTACGACATTATTATTACCGAAAACAGCAACCTGATTGGCCTTGAAGTAAAAAATGGACGAATGAAGGAGTTAAAAGGCCTGATCATTCAAACCATTAACCGCGACGGAAATATTATTGAAACGAAAAAAGGTTCGTTTAAACTTATGGCTGACGACATTCTGCTGGTGGCCGGAAAATCTGATCGTTTAAATTACATCCTTGCGAATTCAAATGTAAAGCTAAGTGGCATCGACCTGATTAAGAATGTACCCAAGGAAAACCTGAAACAATACGAGGCTGTTTTATCTCCGCGTTTTCCGGCAATTGGCAAAAATATTCACGAGTTTAACTTTTACGATCACTACCAGGCGGTGGTGCTTGCCATACACCGCAACGGGGAGCGCATTACCAGCAATAAAGACAAGTTACACCTGAAAACCGGCGACAACCTTGTTTTACTTACCACCGAAAAATTTATCGAAAACTGGGGCGATTCAAAAATCTTTCTGCTCACCTCGTACATCCGCGATTACCGAAGTACAGGTACTTTTTGGAAAAAGTGGCTTGCCTTTATCATTCTTATCGGTATGGTTGTGGGAACAACAATCGGCAAATTTATTTCATCACCCGATGGTGTTACGCTCGACATGTTTTTCTTTGCCTCAATTGCAGCTATGTTATTGATTTGGTTAAAAATTATGCCTCATCAAAAATACACAAAGGCTGTCAGTTGGGATGTACTAATTACCATTGCCTGTGCTTTTGCCCTAAGTAAGGCCATGCAAAATTCCGGTGCCGCCGAAGCCATTGCGCGAACAACCATTAACTTCTCAAAAGGATTTGGTCCTATCGGAGTAATGGCGGCACTTTATATTATTACAGCTATTTTTACCGAAATCATTACCAATAATGCTGCAGCGGCACTGGTATTTCCGATTGCACTCGCGGCATCTCAACAGCTAAATGTCGATCCGAAACCATTTTTTGTAACCATAGCCATCGCAGCATCAGCAAGTTTCTCAACTCCAATCGGCTATCAAACAAACCTGATTATTCAGGCTATTGGTAACTACAAATTCCGCGACTATTTAAAAATTGGTCTTCCGCTGAATTTAATCGCATTTATCTTATCAATGTTACTTATTCCGTATTTCTGGAGCTTCTAGTTTTTCTCTCATTCTGCCTCTTATTTAAATTCATTCTTAAGAAAGAAATCGATCACCGGACAAAACCCTTCATTCCTTAAGCCAACCGGAATAAAATTCTATATTTGCATTCGTTTGAAAATAAGAGTACGAAATTAATACAGCTACAGCCTACTATTGGTAGATATCAGCATCATACCCAAAAAAGTAATCATACCGGGCTGTAAAAACTAAAATAGAAAAGAATGGATAATTATTCATTAACCAACCTTCGCGAACTGGAGGCAGAAGCCATCCACATCATCCGCGAGGTGGCAGCCGAGTTCGAAAATCCAGTAATGCTTTATTCCATCGGGAAAGACTCATCAGTGATGGTTCGCCTGGCCGAAAAAGCATTTTATCCCGGAAAAGTTCCATTTCCGTTGATGCACATCGACTCGAAATGGAAATTCCAGGAAATGATCGATTTCCGCGACAGCTATGCGAAAGAAAAAGGCTGGGATCTGATCGTTCATTACAACAAAGAAGGTTTTGAAAGTGGCGTTGGTCCGTTTACTCACGGAAGTAAGGTACACACCGACATTATGAAAACACAGGCGCTGCTGGCAGGTCTGAATAAATACAAATTTGATGCTGCCTTTGGTGGTGCCCGTCGTGATGAGGAAAAGTCGCGTGCGAAAGAACGTATTTTCTCGTTCCGCGATAAATTCCACCAGTGGGATCCGAAAAACCAGCGTCCTGAGCTTTGGAATATCTATAACAGCCGCGTTCAGAAAGGTGAATCCATTCGTGTGTTCCCTATCTCGAACTGGACTGAGTTGGATATCTGGCAGTACATCCGTTTGGAAAATATCCCGATCGTTCCGCTGTATTACGCCAAAGAACGTCCGGTGGTTGAAATGGATGGCACCCTTGTTATGGTAGACGACGAACGTATGCCAAAAGAACTGCGCGACAAAGCAGAAATGCGCATGGTACGTTTCCGCACATTGGGTTGTTACCCGCTTACCGGTGCTATTGAATCGGAAGCTGATACTATCGAAAAAATTGTGGAAGAAATGATGACCGTTACCGTTTCGGAACGTACAACTCGTGTTATCGACTTCGACCAGGAAGCAAGTATGGAACAGAAAAAAAGAGAAGGGTATTTCTAGAAACTGGATTCTGGATATTGGTTACTGGATTCTTGATCGATCGAGTATCCGGTATCAAGCATCGGGTATCTAGTATCAAACATCAAGTATCAAAAAGATGACTACAAAAAAACTTAACATACAAGAGTTTCTGGATCAAGACCAGAAAAAGGATTTATTACGCTTACTGACTGCAGGATCGGTTGACGATGGCAAATCAACGCTTATCGGACGCCTGATGGCTGACAGTAAAATGCTTTACGAAGATCAGCTTGAAGCTTTGCACCGCGACAGTAAACGTATCGGCCATGCCGGTGAGGAAATTGACTATGCCTTGTTGCTCGATGGTTTGAAAGCCGAGCGCGAGCAGGGAATTACCATCGACGTCGCTTACCGCTACTTCTCTACTGCAAAGCGTAAATTTATTATCGCGGATACTCCGGGACACGAGCAGTACACCCGTAACATGATTACCGGTGGATCGACTGCCAACCTGGCCATTATTCTTATAGATGCACGCTACGGAGTAATTACCCAGACCAAACGCCACACTTACCTGGCCAACCTTCTGGGAATTAAACACGTGGTGGTAGCCATTAACAAAATGGACCTGGCCGATTACAAGCAGGAACGTTTTGAGGAAATAAAAGCCGACTACAAAGCATTTGTTACCCAATTGGATATACCTGATGTAAACTTTATCCCGCTGTCGGCATTAAAAGGCGACAACGTGGTAGATAAAGGTGAGAATATGGATTGGTACCATGGTCCTTGTCTGCTGGAGTTTTTGGAGAACGTTCATGTAAGTTCCGACCGCAACTTCGACGACCTGCGTTTCCCGGTTCAGTATGTTTTGCGCCCGGATATTAAATTCCGTGGGTTCTCAACTTCTGTAGCTTCAGGTATCATAAAAAAAGGCGATGAAGTAATGGTGCTGCCTTCGATGAAAAAATCGAAAGTGGAAAAAATCGTTACTTACGAAGGGGAACTGGATTATGCTTTCCCACCACAATCGGTAACCGTTACACTGGAAGATGAGATTGATATTTCGCGTGGCGATATGTTGGTTCATCCTGATAACCTGCCGCGTGTAGAGCGTCAGTTTGAGGCCATGCTGGTTTGGATGGATGAGACTGACATGAACCTTTCCACCCAGTTTTACATCAAACATGCCAACAACAATACAAAGGCCCGCATCGACGAGATAAAATACAAAGTGGATGTAAACACGCTTGAGAAATCGAACATCGAAAAGTTCAAGCTGAACGAAATTGGCCGTGTGGTGATTACCACTACAAAGCCACTTTACTTCGATCCGTATAAAAAGAATCATCAAACCGGTTCGTTTATTTTAATCGATCCGGTGACGCATAACACCGTAGCGGTGGGTATGATCATCGATAAACTGGGCAGTAGCAGCTTGCCTTCGCGTATTACTGATGTGGATAAGGCTAAAATTGCCTTGGGTGAAGCGCTGATCAAACCGGAAGAATACGTACAGAAGTACAACCAGAAAGGTGAAACCATCTGGATTACCGGCCTGCACGGTTCAGGTAAAAACGAGCTGGCTTTTAGTCTGGAGAAAAAACTGTTCGACAACGGTGCAACAGTGGTGTTGATCGACGGAAGTTCGGTACGCTCAGGATTAAGCCGCGAATTGGACTTCTCTCCTGCCGACAGAGCAGAGAACCTGCGTCGTGTGGCACACATTTGCAAAATGCTGAACGACCAAGGAATTATTACTATTGCTTCCTATATTTCTCGTAACGAATCGTTGCGCGATCAGGTGGCAGAGATAATTGGCAAAGACCGTTTCCATCTATTCTACATGGATGCAGATCTGGATTATTGCAAAAACAATAAACCGGAGTTGTACAAGCTGGTGGAAGAAGGGAAAACTACTGGTTTACCAGGCGCTGATTTGGAATACGAAGCACCAACAAACGCAAAACTGGTTTTCAAACCGGAGCAAAACGAAGAAAACCTGGATGCTATTTTGGATTACTTAGCAATGAACAAAGTATTTCCTAATCATTAGGAATTATTGAAATGAAGATATTAGTTACTGGAACGGCCGGTTTTATTGGATTTCATTTAGCCAATAAATTGCTTGAGCAAGGAGTTGAAGTTGTTGGTATCGACAATATCAACAACTACTATTCCACCGGGCTGAAATATGCCCGTTTGGCCGAAGCAGGTATTTCGCGTGAAGCTGAGAACTGGCATAAAAAAATTGTCAGTACAAAAAATCCAGCATATTCCTTTGTTCGGATGAACCTGCAAGACCGCGAGCAAATCGATCAGCTTTTCGAAACCGAAAAGTTCGATAAGGTTTGCAACCTGGCTGCTCAGGCCGGCGTGCGTTACAGCATCGAAAATCCACGCGCTTATATCGACAGTAACATTGTTGGTTTCATCAATATTCTTGAAGCCTGCCGCCACAACAACATTCAGCATTTGGTTTATGCCAGTTCGTCGAGTGTGTATGGCAACAGTGCAAAAATGCCGCTCTCGGTTGATGATGCCGTGGATAACCCGGTGAGTTTGTACGCGGCTACCAAAAAGAGCAACGAGTTGATGGCACATACCTACAGTCATTTATATGGTATTCCAACAACGGGGCTGCGCTTTTTTACGGTTTACGGACCATGGGGACGACCCGACATGGCCTACTTCTCGTTCACAAAAAATATCCTGGCCGGAGATGCCATTAAGATATTTAACCATGGCGATCTGTACCGCGACTTCACCTACATCGACGATATTGTTGAGGGAATCACTAAAATATTAAATGCGCCCCCACAAAAAGCTACAAGCCACAAGCCACAAGCTTCAAGTACCAAGCATCAAGTATCCAGAATCAAGAATCAAGCATCCAGTATCCCATACAAGGTGCATAACATTGGTAACTCAAGCCCGGTAAAACTGATGGATTTTATCGAAACCATTGAAAAAGCACTGGGACAGGAAGCCGTTAAAGAATACCACGACATGCAACCCGGCGATGTGTATAAAACCTACGCCGATGTAAGTGCACTGGAAAACGACTTTGGCTACTCGCCCGATACGCCGCTGGCGGAAGGGATTGCCGAGTTTGTGAAGTGGTATAAATCCTACTTCAAATAAAAGGCCGGGGCACGAATTAAAATCGCGCCCCGATCTTTTTTAAATGAGACATTTGATGAATTAAAGAAGGAGAAATCATACAGGGTTAATTCTTCTACACCTATCAAACCAGCAAACAATGATCAACAACAAGCAAATTGATTTCGCATCGCACCAACAATCAACGGATCCTGTTTCCTTGAATCTTACCCAACGCCTACTTGTTAATGCCACCCGCTTATTCAAACCCAATACCACAACCTGCAAACTCGATTATTTTGAAAAGATGCTCAACTACCTTCGGGCAATTGGTTTGTATGTTTTAGCAAATAATCGGGATATTGAGCTTAAAAATCCCGGTATACAGAAAATGGCTGACGTTGATTACAAAGACAGAATCAGCACATCGCTTACCGAATTCCTGATTCACTTCGGAATTCTATCATTTTCGGGAAATAAAATGGAAATCAACAAAGACTATAGCTCGCTCCTGGAAAATGACAGGATAGGTAAACTGATTCGAAACGACGGGACCTTATCCAATAAATCGTCGAGCCGCAAAGAAAAGCGACTAATTAATGATTTTCGCTTTGTGCGCGATCTGGTGCAGAAATACAATAACCCCGGGTACAACTTTCAATCGATTACAGGAAAGGAAAGTGAGATATGGGAAAGCCTGATAACAGAACGAAAACTGGATTACGAAGTCAGGCTGAGCGAAACTCTTTATCATCTGGTTGATTTAAGAATACCTCAAAAAATAGAGAGTCCTTTTGATGAAGCTTATTACACGGAATCGGGGCAGAATGCTTTCCAAAATTTCACCCAATTTCGTTTTCTTGACTATTTACGCAACATCACCAAAGGCAACAGTGCCATAAACCTGTTTGATTTAGGCTGTGGATATGGCAATTATGTGGAAGTGGTGCAGCAGAATTTCCCGGAAGCATTTATTACGGGTATCGAGAAAAATCCCAAAGTATTTGCCGACACCAATGACAAATTTGCCAACGCAGAGAATGTGGAAATCATTAACGACGATTTTTTTCAATATGAACCCGGAAAAAAGTACGATGTAGTTCTGATGAATTATGTGTTGTTCTATTTCAATTTTACCGACAAAAAGAAAATTATCGACAAGGCCAAAAGCATGCTCGCAGAGGGTGGTTCTATCGTTTTGTGCCAGTACTATTCCGGTATCGAATCCTTAAAAAGAGAGCTGGCCAAATCACAAAACGACGATTCAACGGCCAAGGAAATAGAGATGCACTACAGCGACAAAATTTTGTATGCCAACACACTGTGGAATGACGCCGTTGACACCTTTGCCGAAGCCGTAAAGTGGAACGAATTTAAAACAATTGTTTCCGAAGCTGATCTTTATATGGCAAGCATGACCAATGCCGATCCGTTTTACTATTCACTTTTTGTTGAACTAAAACATCAATTGTAACTACAAAAGTTCAGACGCTCCTTAAAAAAAACGCGCAGAGCAGAATCGGATCTTTTGTGTTTAGAGCTCACCCAAAAAGTCTTGGGTAGAAGAAAAAATATTTTGCTTCAAATTTTAGCTATGAATCAAACACCAAGCAAAAAAAACTTCCTTTTTGCCCTATCAGGCGGATTCTACTCTTTGGCTTAGCCCAAAGAGTAGACAGAAAACCCAAGGCTGCGCCCGTTTCCCTCGGAAAAGCTACGCGATGCCAGCTAAAATTCCTGAAAACTTCCCGATTCTGCGATCGGGACAGGCAGTCGTACCTCCTCAAACATCAGTAATTTTTTAACGCCGTCAACGCTTGTTTTACGGCTCACAGGACGAGGCCAGGCTCCGATATAGCAGGCGTTGCATTAGTGGACGGCCTCTTTTGGTCGTTGCCCGGAGTTGAAGTAAAACCTTAGTGAGATCGGGAAGCTCCGAGGAATCGAGGAGATCACCCGTCCGAACTTAGGTTTTACAAAAACGTAGGGTAAGGACCAAAAGCAGCCTTGAACTTTCTGCTTCGTCTTTGCTTCAAGGCAAAGATGAAGGCTGCCGGCAGGCGTAAGATATTAATCGTTCTATAAATTAATCTATCAGTTTTTTTTTGAGCGGTCCGTTTTTAACCTCGTTAACAAGCAATAACACTTCATTAACAGAATTAAGGTTCCGGATTACTAATTTTATGAGATAATCTTAAATTCTATTTCATGAAAACGTTTACCCTACTGCTGTTTAGTTGTGTAATACTTCTTTTTAATGCGCCATTTGCACATGCTTCAACACTTCAGAAAAAGGGAGTTCCCGAGGTTGAAGAGCTCGATAATGCGCCCAACCTGTATAAAAGCGACAACATGTTTTTTAGCGGTCAGCCCAATCTCGAAACTTTTGAGTGGTTAAAAGAACAGGGGGTTGATTTGGTGATCAATCTTCGAACAGAAGGTGAAAACGAGGATTTTGCAGAGGAAGCATTTAACGAAGAAGAAATGGTTGCCAAACTGAAAATGAAATACATTTCGCTGCCCGTTGCAGGATACGATGGTTATACGCCTGAAAACCTGGAGAAATTTGCAGAGGCGCTGGATGGCAAATACAAAAAGGTACTAATTCATTGCGGAAGTGCCGGCCGGGTTACTTATTTTATGATGGCCTACCTGGTTGAGTACAAAGGATACAAACTGGCAGATGCCATTGCCTTTGGCGAGCAGATCAAGTTTTCGTTTCCGTTGGAATATTTGCTTAAGGAAGAGGTTGACTGGAAATTAAAAAGGTAAACAGGAGGCTAATAATAGCCGTTTTTTTGCCATCGGGACATCCCGAAACACATAAATGAATTTAAAACTGACCGTCGGGATTACCCGAAGGGAAGAAATCAACCAAAATGCGACTTTCGGACTTTCCCGAAAGGCAGAACTCAAGTCAAAACAAGCTGTCGGGTCTTCCCGAAACCTTGAAATGAACTTAAAACACATCGTCGGGGACTCCCGGCATCATTCTTTTCATCATTAACAAAAGTAAAAAAACAGAATGTTCTTTATAAAAATGACGGAATCTTAAAAACAATTCAACGGGTGACTAAAGTTAAAAACAACTAGTCACCCGATGAGTTATAATATCCCGATGAACTTCGTTATCGGGATTAATTCAACTAACAGAATTTGGTTCTCCGTCTACCGACGGATTCCAAATCCTGAGTTTCATTAAAAAGGCAAGCCTGTAAGCCGGGTCCTGTCAATCCTGACATTTATCGTCAGGAAAGCTTTATCATTTATCTAGTCCCGACATCACTGCCGGGATCCTGCAGCCTACCCCTCCAAAGTCTCTTGTGCGTTGAGAGCAAAACGGGCCGTTTCGCTGTACCGCAACAGCGGCATACACTTTGGATATACATGGCTTTGCAACCCGTAAGACGTACGGCTGGTGATGTTGCCATCTCCACCGGTGCGCTTTTACCGCACCTTTTCACCCGTTCCCTGCCGTGGACACGCCACAACAAGGTGGTTATTTTCTGTTACGTTGCTATCCCCTTTCAAAGATCTTCCCGCTAGGAAGCACGGCGCCCTGCGTTGCCCGGACTTTCCTCCCCGACGATAAATGTCGGGGCGATAAAGCGGCTTGCCGGTGCAAAAGTAGTAAAACGATTAAGGATAATTGATAAAGGATGAATAAAAAGCATGAATTGAAAGGATTAATTGAATTTACGTTGATGCAACTTTTTACGCGATGAAACAAAAATAGCAACCAGTTCCGATGCTTCCTTTTCAAGGATATCTCGTTGTTCAGAATTGAACAGTTTCAGATTATCAATTAATTCAAGCCAGAATAATGATTCATCAGCTTCTTCAATTACAATGCTGATTTTTGAAACAAATGCAGCTGTCGATTGTGCCAATTTCGCGGCTCTGTAGTTTGCTGCCACCGACGATGAACTTCTTATTAATTGTCCTTGAATATGTTTTCCCAAATAAGTATTCGGCAAGCTTTCTGCTAAACGAATACAATCTATACAAAAGCTTTTTGTTCTTTGTTTGAGGTCTTTTTCTTTGTTCATGATTAAAGTTTTTTGGTGATTACATTAACAAATTACATAATCTCCCCAATAATCCCTAATCATTAATCCTTCAAATTCATCTTTAATCCTTCATCAATCATCCTTAATCCTTTCAATTCATCCTTTCCTCAGAATAACCATAGTTGCGCCATAGCCATACTCCTTAAACGAAGCATCCTGAAAATAGTATTTTTTGAATTTGCGTTTCAGCAGGTTGGTGACCTCCTGTTTTAAAACGCCCTGTCCTACACCATGAATAAATACAACCCGTTTCGTATGGTTTTTAATGGCCAGGTTCATTTCCGATTCAACAGCATCCATTTGTATATCCAGAATTTCCCGGTTACTTAAACCTTCCGATTCGTCGAGCAGCTCGGTAATATGCAAATCAATCACCATTTCTTCGACATTGCGCTTTCGTTCCTTTCGTTTTGGTGCTTCAACAGGTTCTTTTGCCTTAACCACTTTTTTGAAATCATCCTGCGTTAGTTTATCCAGCTCTGTCTGAAAAGTATCAGAAGTGATCTTTAAAACCAAAGCATTCTTTTTGAAATATGAATTTTCGCGGAAAGTCGATTCTTTGTAAAACTTCACCGGATTTACCCGGAACTTCTTCACCATTGGCAGGTTCCATTCGCTTTCAGTTTCGCGGAAATAGATCAGCTGAAACCCAAAATCAGGCAGGTCGCTAAAATCCTCCTGTACCAAAGCGTCAATCTTTTCTCTTGAATTCGAACGAACCGAACCTTGTTTTATGGCCTCAACACCATCGGTTTTTATATAGGAATAATTGAACAGCACCGTATAATTGCTGTCGTTAACCAAATACAATTCGATTTCTCCCGACAGCGGATTTTTTGGATTGGTAGGAACAAAACAGAAATAAAACTCTGCCGCATTTTTGCCGCTAATGATTTCGCCTTTCGGCTCGATGAATTCCGGTTCGGGCTGCACTTCCGCCGGTGTTTCCTGCTTTGTACGGGCAGTACTGCTAACATTCAGCTCAGGTGCACTTACATTCACCAGCTCTCTTATCAGGCAAGGCACTTCAAAACCATCATCGCCTTCAACATTTACCGTATTTTTATTTACAAAACCGGTTACTACCCCACCACCAACATCGTTTAAAAACTTAACCTTATCGCCTACTTTTATCATCACTTTCTTACTTTCCTGCAAAAGTAGCATTAATATTTATCATTAAGGGCTAAAGCCCATTTGGGAAGCACCATTACGAAGCCCGGGATAAAAAAGCTGACTTCAGGAAGGGCTTCAGCCCTCACTACCACATTGATTACAACAAAAAAGAAATTCTTACTTTTGCAGTCCTAAAAGACAATTGGTTTGAACAGATACAAAGACATAAAGATTAGCGATTACACTTACAATCTGCCCGATGAGCGCATTGCCAAATACCCGCTTACTGAGCGAGATAAATCGAAGTTGCTTGTCAGGCAGAACGGTACAATAACACAGGATATTTTTGAAAACTGCGCCAATTACCTTACAGAAGAAACGCAACTGGTTTTTAACAATACCCGCGTAATTCATGCTCGTTTGTTTTTTTACAAAGAAACAGGTGCCAAAATCGAGATCTTTTGTCTGGAGCCCATTGAACCGGCCGATTACCAGGTAGCTTTTCAGGAAACAGAAGAGGTGACATGGAAATGTATGGTGGGCAACTCAAAAAAATGGAAAGAAGGTTTCCTGAGTCAGACTTTTAAAATCGATGGACAACCCATTGAACTGACCGCTGCCAAAATCGGACAGGAAGGCAACTCTTTTCACATTCGTTTTGTGTGGAACGGCGGCGTGCACTTCTCCGAGATTATCGAACACATCGGGCAACTGCCCATTCCTCCTTACCTGAACCGCGACACCGAAGAAAGAGACAAGGAAAGCTATCAAACTGTTTATGCAAAAATCGATGGTTCGGTGGCAGCACCAACAGCAGGCCTGCATTTTACCGATCCGGTAATTGCGCAACTGGCTGGTAAAAACATTACCACCAACGAAATTACCCTACATGTGGGAGCCGGCACCTTTCAGCCCGTAAAATCGGAAACCATTGAGGGGCATACCATGCACCACGAACAGGTAATCATCCCGATTGATATTTTGCGTTCGTTTGTTGAAAATCCCAAAAAGATTATTGCGGTGGGAACCACTTCGGTGCGCTCGCTCGAAAGTTTGTATTGGATTGGCCTGCAACTGGAAGAACAACGGTTCAATCCGTTTCATCCCGAGGTAAAACAATGGGAGCCTTACGAAAACGAAGCAAAGATTTCAATTGAAAAAGCTTTACAGAATATCATTTATTTCCTGGTTGAGAACAACGAAAAGGCTATTCGTTTTTCTACGCAGATCATCATTCTGCCGGGATACGATTTTAAACTGATCAGCGGAATGTTTACCAATTTTCACCAGCCACAAAGTACGCTGCTATTATTGATCAGCGCATTTTTGGGCAACAAGTGGAAAGAAGTTTACGATTATGCATTGGCCAACGACTTCCGCTTTTTAAGTTACGGCGACAGCAATCTCTACCTCAAATAAACTACCTTTGAGTAAAGCTTTTACGCTAACATTTTTTAAGACGAAATATTTGCATAAAAGCGAACTTTAACCATATTTGTGCTACTATGCAGAGAGATAAAATCGACAGCTTTTCCTCCTTTATTTCCGAGTCAGTAAAAAACTATGCGAACAATGAAGCATTGGGCTTTATTGATGGCGACTACCTGACCTACGCAGAAATGGGGAGAAAAATCTCCGCTGTTCAGGCCTTTTTGGAAAAACTTGGTATTGACGAGGGCGACAAGATGATTATCTACAGCCAGAATATGCCCAACTGGGGAGTTGTGTATTTTGCCTTGCAGTGCTCCGGAATTGTTGCTGTTCCTGTTCTTCCCGATTTTAGTCCGGTGGAACTGGAAAATGTGATCAAACATTCCGAGTCGAAAGCTATGTTTATCTCTTCAAGCCTGCAATATAAATTGAACGATGCTGATACATCAACGCTGGATGTTCTCGTAAAGATCGACGATTTTAGCCTTTTAAAAGCTGAAGATAAGTCGGTGGTTTTCGATGAAAATGCAAGCAGCGACAAAGCCTATCAGCCGAAAGAAAATGAGCTGGCGGTATTGATTTACACCTCCGGCACAACCGGAAATTCGAAAGGTGTAATGTTGTCGCAAAAAAATATTTTGGCGAATGTTGTTCAGTCGGCGGCTGTTCAGGAGATTCGTGAAGAGTTCCGCTTTTTATCGGTGTTGCCTTTATCGCACACCTACGAAAATACAATCGGATTTTTACTGGCCATGTACAAAGGCGCCAGTGTAACCTATTTGCACAAACCGCCAACAGCAAGTGTTTTGCTTCCGGCGTTAAAATCGGTGCGCCCGCACATTATGCTTACGGTTCCGATGATTATCGAAAAGGTGTACAAAAGCAGCATTTTACCGGGGATTAACAAAAAAGCGGTAACACGATTGTTACATCGTTTTAAACCAACACGAAAGTTGGTTCACCGATTGGCAGGGAAAAAACTGATGGAAACTTTTGGTGGCCGACTTGAGTTTTTTGGCATTGGCGGCGCCAAACTCGATGGTAAAGTGGAACGTTTTCTGCGCGATGCCAAATTTCCGTATGCCATTGGTTACGGTTTAACCGAAACAGCCCCACTTGTGGCAGGATCGAATCCAACCACAACACGTTTCAGAGCTATTGGCCCAAAGGTGATCAACAGCGAAGTAAAAATTCATGATCCGAACCCGGTAACCGGCGAAGGCGAAATCTGGACAAAAGGACCGAACGTAATGTTGGGCTACTACAAAAATCCGGAAGAAACACAACGTGTATTAACCGAAGACGGCTGGTTTAAAACCGGCGATCTTGGTGTTTTCGATAAAGACGGCTGGTTAAGTCACAAAGGCCGGTTAAAAAATATGATCGTTGGTGCCAACGGCGAAAATATCTACCCCGAGGAAATTGAATCGATCATCAACAATTTCAGACATGTGGTGGAATCGATTGTGGTTCAGAAAAAAGGGAAACTCGTGGCGCTGGTTCATTTTAATCGAGAGGAACTGGAGCAGAAAGTAAAAGAAATGCGTTCTGAACTAGGAGACAAAATGGATGAAATCACTCATCACGTGGATGAAAAAATTGAAGAGTTAAGTGTCGAATTAAAACAATATATCAATTCGCGGGTGAACAAGTTTTCCAAAATTCAGGATTTTATTTCGCACCCTACCCCTTTCATAAAAACGGCTACTCAGAAAATCAAACGCTACCTGTATCACTAAACAGGCTTTTACAGATAGTGGCAATTGTTTCAACCCTTTCAGGGCTGAAACTCATACGCACTCTTCTTCCGCGCGTTTCACACACGGTTATTTACGTTTAGTCCTTGCAGGACAACTCGCATACTGTTGACACGTATATCCTAATACCTGGTAAATACCCTCCTGATTTGCAGATAAGCTGATGGGGCAAGTTTCTTCCAACCAAATTCATGCAAAAATGTCCTGAAAGGACTTAATATGAATAACCGCCGGTAAAACCGGTGGTAGTTAATGAAGTGTATTCTCAGCCCCGGCAGGGGTTGAACTCATTCACCATCTCCTGCCATGCGTTTCACACACCGTCATTTTCGTTTAGTCCTTTTAGGACAACACAATCAGTTATCAATTCACTAAAAATTTAATACTGATCCCTTATTTAGAATCGACCCAAAGAGATAAAACTTTACATTCGTGGGTTTATTTAAAAATTCAAAAAACTTATGACTGATTATTTCAAGCAATACCCGAACAAAGAGGGATTTTACAAGGAATATGGTGGTTCGTTTATTCCACCCGATTTGCAAAAAGAAATGGATAACATTACCAATGCTTACCACAGCATCAGCAAATCGCATAATTTTATTTCTGAATTGCGCAGCATTCGCAAACACTTTCAGGGACGGCCGACTCCGGTTTATTACTGCCAGAATTTGTCGACAAAATACGGTGGCCGCATTTACCTGAAACGCGAGGACCTAAACCACTCGGGAGCGCACAAACTTAACCATTGTATGGGCGAGGCTTTACTGGCCAAACACCTGGGTAAAAAGAGACTGATTGCCGAAACCGGCGCCGGACAACACGGTGTGGCACTGGCAACTGCGGCAGCTTATTTTGGTTTGGAGTGCGAAATCCACATGGGAGAAGTTGACATGGCCAAAGAGCACCCGAATGTGGTTCGTATGAAAATCCTGGGAGCCGAAGTGGTTCCTGTTTCTCACGGTTTAAAAACGCTGAAAGAAGCTGTTGATTCGGCTTTCGAATCGTATTTAAAAGATCCAATAAACACCATCTACTGTATTGGTTCTGTTGTTGGACCACACCCTTTCCCGATGATGGTTCGCGATTTCCAGCGTGTTGTTGGAATTGAAGCACAGGAACAATTCTTTGAAATGACCGGCGAAAATCCCGATCACGTAGTAGCTTGTGTTGGTGGCGGAAGTAATGCCATGGGAATGTTCTCGGGCTTCCTCGATATTGAAGATACCCAATTGCACGGTGTGGAGCCGGGCGGAATCGGAACAAAACTGGGTGACCATGCCAGCACTATAACTTTCGGAAAGCCGGGCATTATTCACGGTTTTAAATGCTATACTTTGCAGGACGAAAAAGGCGAACCTGCACCGGTGTATTCGGTGGCCAGTGGATTGGATTATCCCGGTGTTGGCCCGGAGCACAGTATGCTGAAAGATATGGGCAAAGTAAATTACGGTGTTGCCGACGACGCTGAAACCATCGACGCCTTTTACGAATTAAGTCGTTTGGAAGGAATTATTCCGGCGCTGGAAAGTGCACACGCTGTAGCTTATGGCTTAAAACTGGCCAAAGAAAACCAGCAACAATCCATTCTTATTAACCTGAGTGGCCGTGGCGATAAAGACATCGACTTTGTAGTTGAAAAATATGGCTTACCAGAATAAAAAGACTTTTGATAAATATTTTGAAAAGTCCGGTTTTGCCGGACTTTTTTTATGCCAAAAATTTAAATTCCCATTCATCACGTTAATTTAAGACTAACTCCGCCATTACTTGTTGTTACCTTAACACACAGTATCAAATATTTGTCTAGGTTTGCACACCCTTGGAAAAAGGGAAAAAATTGAAAACAGAATTATACAATGATTACAGTATCGAATTTAAGAATACAGTTTGGGAAACGCATACTATTTCAGGACGTTAACATGAAGTTTACGGCCGGAAACTGTTATGGTGTTATCGGCGCAAACGGAGCAGGAAAATCAACATTTTTAAAAGCAATCTCGGGACAGATCGATCCTACTTCAGGACACATCTCGCTTGAACCGGGCGAGCGCCTTTCGGTGTTAAGCCAGGACCACTTTGCTTTTGATGAGTTCACTGTTCTGGATACTGTAATGAAAGGTCATGCCGAGCTTTGGGATCTGATGAAAGAAAAAGATGCCCTGTATATGAAACCTGATTTTTCGGAAGCCGACGGAATTTTAGCCGGCGAGCTGGAAGAAAAGTTTGGCGACATGGGCGGCTGGAATGCAGAAAGCGATGCAGCAACTTTATTAAGTAACCTCGGTATTAAAGAGGAATACCATTACACGCTGATGAGAGACATGAGCGGTAACCAAAAGGTGCGTGTTCTGCTGGCACAGGCATTATTCGGAAATCCCGATAACCTGCTGCTCGATGAGCCTACCAACGACCTCGACCTGGAAACCGTTGTTTGGCTTGAGAATTACCTGGCCAACTACGAGAATACCGTATTGGTGGTATCGCACGACCGTCACTTCCTGGATGCTATTTCTACCCACACAATAGATATTGATTACGGCGATATAAAAATGTTTGCCGGAAACTACAGTTTCTGGTACCAGAGTAGCCAGCTGGCTCTTCGTCAGCAGCAGGCTCAAAACAAAAAAGCCGAGGAAAAGAAGAAAGAACTGCAGGAGTTTATTTCGCGTTTTAGCGCTAACGTGGCTAAATCGAAACAAACTACCAGCCGTAAGAAAATGTTGGAGAAACTGAATGTGGATGATATTCAGCCATCGACACGTAAATACCCGGGAATTATTTTTAATCCCGAGCGTGAGGCCGGCGACCGTATTCTGGAAGTGGAAAACCTGAGCGCCAGCATTGAAGGAACCACACTTTTTAAAGACGTGGAATTTACGGCTCAAAAAGGTGAGAAGATTGTGTTCCTGTCGCGCGACCACCGTGCAATGACAGCCTTTTTCGAGATCATTAACGGAAACCGTGAAGCCGACTCGGGAACTTACCAGTGGGGACAAACCATAACATCAGCATACCTTCCTTTAGACAACTCGGAGTTTTTCGATAGCGACTTAACCTTGTTCGACTGGTTGTGCCAGTATACTACCGACACTACCGAAATTTATATTCGCGGTTATTTGGGACGGATGTTGTTTGCCGGCGAGGAGATCTACAAAAAGGTAAACGTACTTTCGGGAGGTGAGAAAATGCGTTGTATGATTGCCAAAATGCAGTTGCTTAACGCTAACGTGCTGATATTGGATACTCCAACCAACCACCTCGATCTGGAATCGATTCAGGCCTTTAACAACAACCTGATTAAATATCCGGGTAACGTTTTTATGTCGTCGCACGACCACGAGTTTATCTCATCGGTGTGTAACCGCATTATCGAATTAACGCCTAACGGTATTATCGACAAACTAATGCCGTACGACGAATATATTGAAGACGATAAAATTCATGCACTGCGCGAAAAACTTTATGCGAAATAAAGTTGTTTTAGAAGAAACTGCCGATAAAACATACCTGGCTGGTGCAAAGCATTAATTTTAAAAATCAGCACATGAATAACCAGAAACGTAACAATATTAAAATCGGCTTAAACGTAGCCGTAGTAAAAAAAGAACACCAGCAATCTGGTGAGTTAACCTGTGGTATCGTTAAAAGAATTTTGACGAAATCACCTGTCCACCCGCACGGAATAAAAGTAATGCTCGATAACGGAGAAGTAGGCCGCGTACAGAAGATTTTGCAGGAGGGTTAAGAGTTGAAGGACTGAAAAACTGAAGGATTGAAGGATTGAATGCTGCAATGCTTTAATGCGTAAATGCTTTAATTCTACTTTGTGGTTAGGTCTTTTTGATGCTGGATCCTTGATCCTTGATTCTTGATATTGGATGCTGGAAGGTTTTGCGGTTTTAGGAAAGGTAAATTGACAAACTGCTGAATTGTTAAATTGTTAACTGATTACTGAGACTGGCTACTGAGACTGAAAACTGCGACAAAAAACAGCACCGGGCTGCTGCATTTTGCTCCTTTGGGGCTTTTTGCATACTGCTATTTGCCTATTGCCAACTCATTTACTCAAAGAAGAAGATTGCGAAATTGACAAAGTGTTATCTGGAAACTGTGACTGAGAACTGAGACTGAAAACTTGTAACAGATCTCTCCTAGTCCCTCGTTTAGATGACAGCGGTTCTCAACTTTTTACTTTTGCCTTGCTTTCATTCTACCTCTCTACTGCCATAAAAACGGTCGAGAATAGAGCCGTCATTCGCTTCTTTTGACAGTGATTCGATTGTATTTTTCGGCACATTGTATACGTCGAGCACAATCAGGCCATCGAGACAGTTATTAAATTTCGGATCTACGTTAAATCCAATTATCTCAGCATTCAGTTTAATGTACTTTTTCAGCAACACCGGAAGTCCCGAGTTCAGTTCATCCAAATCGCCAATGGTTTTGTCGAGCCGGTTAATATCATGCTCCACATTTTCCATCAGTGAATTCAGATCCGCATTATCGCTTTTAAATTTGTAGCTGTTGCGCGGCTTAATATGCTGAGCCATTTTCCAGTTTAAATGGTTCTTCATAATAAACTTAATAATCAGGTCTTTCGACACTTTCGAATAATTATTACTGATGCTCACCGGCCCAATCAGGTAACGATATTCCGGGTTTTTCAGCAGGAAATACAAAATACCTTTCCACAACAAAAACAACGGCATGGGTTTGCGCTGGTATTCTTTAATTACAAACGAGCGCCCCAACTCAATACTTTCTTTCAGGATGGGTTTAAAATTTTCGGAGATGCGGAACAGCGAATGCAGGTAAAAGCCCCGCCGGCCCAGCTGCTCCATAATGTCTTTGCCCTTCCCCAGTCGGTATGCACCAACAATCCGATGCTCGTCCTCGTCCCAGATAAACATCTGGTTGTAGTACAAATCATATTCGTCGATATCGATACTGCGGTTGGTGCCCTCGCCTACTTCGCGGAAAGTGATCTCGCGCAAACGACCGATTTCATTCAATATATTCGGGATCAGCGCTGACGGTGCACAATACGCCGTATAATTTTTTAGCGTAAACAGTGTGTGCTTCGATTTTATCAGCTGAATTTCTTTCTGAATTTTTGCCAACGGAACCGGATCGATAATGGTTTCGGGTTTTACATTGGCTTTCAACGCATAATTAAAAAAGCGCCGCACCTCAATGTCCGATTCCATACTGTATGTTTTGGCACGCAGAAACCGGCCCAGCTGATACACATCTTTGTAAGTATCCTGCTCGTCAACTTTAACGGGGCTGCCAATTCGCAGCTTTATTTTCTTATGCTTTTTCCGCAATATCTCCGACGGTAAACGCGCACTTTTCAACGCCGGATTGATTTTGGCCACCAAATGCAACAAACGGCTGTTGGTCCCCTGAAAAAGTACCGGCACAACAGGAACACGCGCCATTTTTATAAAATTCACCACCGGAAACTGCCAAACTTTGTCGGTTACGCTACCAAACGGGTCTTTTGTGTGTACATCAATTGCCGGAAAAAGACAGAGCACTCCACCGTCATTCAAATGCGTAACGGCTTCTTTTAATCCGTAATAAGTTCCTTGTTCCGAATCATCAAACGGATTGTCTTCCATAAAATACTCCGAAACAGCATCTATCTTTTTCAACAAATAATTGGCCAGCACCTTAACATCCTTCCGCACCAGCGACAGGTATTTTATCAGCAACAAACCGTCGAAACCTCCAAGCGGATGGTTGGCAACAATAATGAGCGGTCCTTCTTTTGGTATTTTTTTTAGCTGCTCTTCGTCAAATTCAATGTCGAACTCCAGCATTTTAATCAGCTCGTCGATAAAATCCACACCTCGCTTATCTACAATCTTTTCGTAAATTTTATCCAGCTTTTTAAAACGAAGAATAAACATCAGGAACTTGGCGAAATAATCGCCGTTGGCAGGTGCAGGGAGTTGGTCTTTGAACAAATCTTTTGGCTCTGGTAATTCCATTTATTGCTTTTAAGTTCAAATACACTGTCTATCTGAGTTGTTTAAATGATGAACTCAGCTCATTACAAAAATAAAACGATTTTTGAATTAACACCGTTAC
Organism: Draconibacterium mangrovi; assembly: GCF_010586825.1. Classification (GTDB taxonomy): domain Bacteria; phylum Bacteroidota; class Bacteroidia; order Bacteroidales; family Prolixibacteraceae; genus Draconibacterium; species Draconibacterium mangrovi. The sequence continues at coordinate 351,493 of NZ_JAAAGB010000001.1, forward strand.
ATTATTATTACTACACAATTATTTTAAGGTTGCCCTTTGGGGGCTAAAACCGGCAATTTGACCACTGAGAATAATTTTTTGATCATATTTGAACTTTCTTTGTTATAAGGGTATAATTTTATTTAATGACAGAAAACAAACTACATATTACAGACTGGCTCCCCACATCGAAGAAGGAAGTAAAACAATTGGGCTGGGAGGAGCTGGATGTAATTTTATTTACCGGCGACGCATATATTGACCATCCATCGTTTGGTGCAGCCGTTATTGGCCGGGTTTTGGAAGCCGAAGGATTGCGTGTAGGAATTGTTCCGCAACCCAACTGGACCGATGATTTACGCGACTTTAAAAAACTGGGGAAACCAAACCTGTTTTTTGCTGTTACGGCAGGAAACATGGACTCGATGGTAAACCACTACACCGCCGGGAAGCGCAAACGCTCGAACGACGCGTACACGCCAGGCGGGCAAATTGGAAAACGTCCGGATTACGCCACCATTACTTACTCGAAAATATTAAAAGAACTGTACCCCGATGTGCCGCTGGTAATCGGAGGAATTGAGGCTTCGTTGCGCCGTTTAACGCATTACGACTACTGGTCGGACCGATTAATGCCCTCGATTTTGGCGGATACACAGGCCGACTTGCTGTTCTACGGAATGGGCGAAAAATCGATTGTTGATTTTGCCCGCCTTGTGAAACGTGGAATTCCTGTAGATTCGCTGACCACCATTCCGCAAACTGTTTTTATGGTTGATGCTGATGAAGCTTATGCCACCAAAAAGAACTGGGATGAGCTGGAACTGGCCTCGCACGATACCTGTTTGCAGGAAAAGAAAGAGTATGCCCGCAATTTTATGCACATCGAGGAGGAATCGAACAAGATGGAGGCCAAAAAACTGGTGCAGCGAATTGGCGATAAAAAAGTAGTGGTTAATCCGCCGTGGCCAACTTTTAAGGAAAAAGAAATCGACCGCATTTATGATTTGCCTTACACTCGTTTGCCGCATCCGCGTTACAACAATAAAGGCGTTATACCTGCTTATGAAATGATCCGGCACTCCATTAACATTCACCGCGGATGTTTTGGCGGTTGTACCTTTTGTACCATTTCGGCCCACCAGGGGAAATTTATTGCCAGCCGTTCAGAGAAATCTGTTCTTCGGGAAGTAGAGAAAGTAACCGAAATGCCCGATTTTAAAGGTTACATTTCCGATTTGGGTGGCCCGTCGGCCAACATGTACAAAATGAAAGGTATTCACGAGGAGATTTGCAGAAAATGTAAACGCCCATCGTGTATTTTCCCTTCGGTTTGTAAAAACCTTGATGTTAGCCATAAAGGGATGCTCGATCTCTATAGAAAAGTCCGAAGCAATCCGAAAATAAAGAAGGCATTCATCGGGAGTGGCATTCGATACGATATGATATTGGAGAAAACCAATGATGAAGAGGTTAACAAAACCAATCGGGAATATTTGCGTGAGGTAATCAAACACCACGTTTCGGGAAGGTTGAAAGTGGCTCCGGAACACTCGTCGGACGAGGTCCTGAAGTTTATGCGAAAACCTTCGTTTAAATTGTTTGAGGAACTGAATCAGGAGTTTATAAAAATAAACAAGGAAGAAAAGCTGAATCAGCAGCTAATTCCGTATTTTATTTCGAGTCATCCGGGCAGTAAATCGGAAGACATGGCCAATCTGGCTATCCAGACTAAAGACATGAATTTCAAGCTCGAGCAGGTGCAGGATTTTACGCCCACACCGATGACCCTGGCAACCGTGGTTTATTATTCGGGGTATCACCCGTACACGATGGAACAAATTTACACCGCCCGAAACAAAAACGCCAAAGAACAACAACGCCAGTTCTTTTTCTGGTATAAAAAGGAATTTCGGAATAAAATTATTCGCGACCTAAAAGCAAAAGGCCGCGAAGATTTGGTGAAACAGCTTTTCAGTAAAAAACAAAATAACGACACTAAATGAAGATACTCAGAATGTTAACACTGGCAGTAGCAATTATGCTATCGGGCTGCGCCGAAGTAATGCAAATTGCCCAGCAAACCCTGGAAGGAGAAACGCCTTTAACTCAATCGGAAATTGTTGCAGGATTAAAAGAAGCGCTTGTTACCGGTACCAACAACTCTGTGAGTATTTTAGGTGCGCAAGACGGTTATTACAAAGACGACCTGGTAAAAATTTTACTTCCACCCGAAGCCAATATGATTGTTGATAATGTTGGCAAAGTACCCGGTGGGCAAAAATTACTTGATGATGTGTTGCTGCATATTAACCGTGCTGCTGAAGACGCTGCAAAGGATGCCGCTCCAATTTTTGTGAACAGCATAAAAAGTATGACTTTCAACGATGCCCTTGGAATTTTAAAAGGCAACGACAATGCCGCTACGGCCTATTTGCATAAAACCACTTACGATCAGCTTTTTCAGCTTTACCGACCAAAAATTAAGGAATCGGTGGAGAAAGAATTAGTTGGCGGTGTATCCACCAAAGAAAGTTGGGACACCCTGGTAGGTAAATGGAACCAGGTTGCCGGTTCTTTTCTGGGGCAAACAGCAGGATTGGAGAAGGTTGACACCCAGCTGGAAGACTACCTCACCGCCAAAGCGCTTGACGGTGTATTCCTGAAAATTGCCGGAGAAGAAAAACTGATCCGGGAAGATCCGGCAGCACGTGTAACCAGCTTGCTAAAAAAAGTATTTGGTTCGGTTGACAGCTAAACGACCGGCTTAACTATTGCTTACCGACAGATCATTCTAAAATCAGAATATTGCTGCCCCGGAATTAATTTTTCGGGGCATTTTTATTTAAACCTTCTCAACCAACACTTTAGACGCATTCTAAATTTTATTCAATCCCTTAAATCATTTTGTTAACTTATTCAAAATATTATTTTTGTTAGCAAAGAACCTAAAATGCAGACTTTCAGAAATAACTAATTTAACTTAACAAACCCTGTACTTATGCGAAACAGATTGACTTTATTCTGTTTTATTGTTACCCTACTTTTTCAGCATACACTTTTTGCACAACGCCTTGATGCAGTTCTGTTAAACCAGAAGACATCAGTAGCATTAAAAAAGAACAACTTATCCAGAATCAGTTCTTTTGAAATTCTTATCAATAATCGCCACGGAGAAGAATACACTGAAGTTACAATCCCTTTTTCAAGTTTATTGAAAGTCACAAACATAAAGGCTTACATAAAAGATAAAAACGGGGAGATTGTAAAAAAACTAAAGAAAAGCGACATCTCTGAAAGAAGTTCTTTTTCGAGCGGCACCTTTTACGAGGATGAATTTGTAAAAGAATTCAAGTTAAAGCATAACGTTTATCCCTACACCCTTTTTTATGAATATGAAGAATCAGAAGATCAGTTTCTTTATGTAGCGCATTGGGTTCCAATTCTCGATCTGGATATTCCCACGCTAAACGCGGAGTTGGAGGTTCTGGCGGAAAAAGATATCGAGCTTACTTACAAAAACAGTTTTGTTTCGTCATTTAGCCGGGATTCTATTGATGATGATTATCTCTATCGATGGAAAACAAAATACGACGGAAGTATAGAAAATGAAGCGTTTGCACCTCCGCTTTTAAACCATGTTCCTTCAGTACAGGTGGTCCCTCAAAAATTCAAATTTGAAATCAAGGGTTCTTTTGATTCATGGGAAACCTATGGTAGCTGGCAAGATGAACTTATTGCCAGTTTGTTCGATATTCCTGATAATGAAGTAAAAACAATTGAAAATCTTATTAATGGAATTGAAGATGAAAAAGCAATAATTAAAACCTTATACCAATATGTGCAAAACGAAACCCGGTACATAAATATAAGCCTCGAAACCGGAGGACTAAAACCATACCCGGCAAGTTATGTATCTCAGAATCATTATGGAGATTGCAAAGCGCTAAGCATTTATTTTATGGCGTTGCTAAAAAGTGTAGGGATTGAATGCTTTTACGCAAAACTTGCAGCCGGAGACCCGATCGAAGAGGTCGATCATTCGCTCCCTTCGATGCAATCAAATCACATCGTTGTTTGTGTGCCGGTAAAAAATGATACACTTTGGCTGGATTGCACAAGCGATAATCCCTTCGAATATATTGGCACCTTTATTCAAAACCGGGAAGCATTTGTTATTAATGGCGAAAATAGTCACTTCTCAAGAATTCCGGCTTTAACAAAAGAACAAGTGCTTTGCGAACGCCATGTTAATCTTGAACATGTAACAAGAAATGAGTGTAAAACCGAATTTTTCAACACCTACAGAGGAGAAGATTTCGAGTTATTACACAATCTTATCAGTTCAACAAATGAAAACGACAACCTGGAAATCGTAAGAGAGCATCTCATTGCTGACGGATTTGAGCCTATTGAAATTATAAACCATCGAGCCAAACAGGATTCGGTTAAAGCTGAGCTGTCCTACTCAGCAAAATCAAACGGTTTATATGAAAAATACGGAAGCGATATGATTATCAGGCTTCTGCCTTTTGAAATCAGTAGTTTTGATTCACCCTCAAAAAGAGTTCTTCCCGTCCAAATTGATTACCCTATGTACAACAAAGACGAATTAAACTACAAAATACCTGCTGGCTACATCGCCAATAACATTCCTGAGCACAAATCAATAGAGAGCAAATACGGATCATTTTCAATCCAAACAGAGCAAGTGGATGATCACTTTAAAATACGTAAAACCTTCCTGCTAAATAGTGGAAAATATCCAATTTCTGAGTACCAGGCGTTTTACTCGTTTATCAACGAAATAGTAGAATTTGAGAACAAGTTTTATATTACCCTTTCTAAAAAATCCTTATAATGAAAAACCTTTTAATTGCATTATTTACTATTCTTTGTTTTAGTGTTGCCAATGCCCAGAATTTCTCCTTTGATTACGGAAAAGTAAGTAAAGCAGATATTGACCTGAAAGAATACGATAAAGATAAGACCGCAGAGGCTGTGGTTATTTATGATAAAGGTTCATCGTATTTTCGACAGAATATTAATAGTGGCTTCGATTTGATTTTTGAAAGATCAAAACGAATCAAAATTCTAAAAGAAGCTGGAATTGAATATGCTGAAATTGAAATTCCATTTTATCGCGAAGGAAACATTTACGAAAAAATATATGATTTAAAGGCCTGCACTTACAATTTTGAGGACGGACGATTAAACCGAACCGAATTACAAGCAGATTCCTGGAATGATGGAATTTACAATGATTACTGGATGGTCAGAAAAATTGCGATGCCCAACGTAAAAGCAGGTTCTATTATTGAGTTTACGTATAAAATCTCCTCACAATACGTCTTTAATCTGCGAGACTGGGAATTCCAGAGCAAAATACCAACCATCTACAGCGAGTATACAGCAGCCATGATTCCTTTTTATGAATACATTTACCTGGCCCAACGAACAGGAACTTCTCTTAAGAAAGAGTCATATACAGACAAAAGCTCTCACGAATTTGCCCGCATAGAGTACAAAGATGTTATTAACAAATTTTCGATGAGCGACATACCCGCATTTAACAGCGAAGACTATATCACTTCAATTAATGACTACATCATAAAACTTGATTTCCAACTCGCTAAAATAAATTACCCGAATGGTGGCGATAAAGAAATAATGACAACCTGGCCAAAAATGATTAAAGAATACAGCGTTCATCCTGATTTTGGCAAGTACGTAAAAAAATGCGAAAGTTCCGCTTCTAAAATTATTGATCTCAATGCGTTAAAAGATAAAACTGCAACAGAAAAATTCGATTACATAGTTAGCTATGTAAAAAACAATTATAGCTGGAATGAGTACAATGGGAAATATGCATCCAAATCAGCAAATGATATTGTAAAGGACAAATATGGTAATGCGGCAGACCTGAATTTATTAACCATTGGGTTACTGCGAGCAGCTGGAATAGATGCCACTCCGGTTTTAATAAGCACCCGCGAAAACGGAAAAGTAAGTGACAATTATCCCTTTACTCACTATTTTAATTATGTAATTCTGATGGCTAATATTGATGGGAAAAATGTGTTGAGCGATGCCACTGATTCAAATGTCGCGAATAACAGAATTCCATCGCGATGTATAAACGACCGGGGCTTACTTATTGATCCCGATCAGGATGTAAAATGGATTGGCTTACAATGCAAATTCCCGTCCATTTCAGCCCTCGATTTCACCATCGATCCGGCAAAGGAAACCTCAAACGTAATGGTGAGATCATTCGCTTCTGAATACAAAGCTTTCAGGTTAAAAAGTATTATCGGTGATGACAAAAATAAACTTGATGACTACCTTGAAGAAAGAGATTATAAAATAGACAGAGCTGATTTTTCTGAGATTTCAGATAAAAGCAAAGAGTTTCGTTATGAATATGATCTGACAATGACACCGGAGTCGATTAACGAAAAATTATATATCAAACCTTTCTTAAATAAATCCCTTCAGGATAATCCTTTAAATCAACCGTCAAGGTCATATCCGATTGACATGACATACCCAACAAAATCGATTTTAACTTCAAATATTATTATACCTGAAGGATATGAACTTGATTACCAACCTGAAAATTATAAAATAAAGAACAACCTGTTTGAACTTAATTATTCAGTTGAGCAGATTGAAGATCGTATTCGGGTGATTTTATTAACCGATTTTAAAGAATCTGTGTACGATGCGAGCGACTACTCCAAAATTCAATTCTATTTTAATGAGATCGTTAAACGAGGTAATGAGAAAATAGTCCTCAAAAAAATATAGCCGGTTAAACAAACCGTTTCCCCTGCCACGTATCACGCTCTTTTAAGCGTTTTTCCACTTTGGCAACAAACTCAAAATTCTTTAATCCCCATTTTGGGGCGATCAGCATTTCGGGTGGCGCCTGGCTGATAAAACGTTCAACAATGATTTCGGGATTTAAAAGCTCCAGATAATCGATGACCAGATCAATGTATTCATCGGCAGTATAGAGATCGAAATCCTCTGGATGCTCCTGGAACTGTTTTTCCAGCAGTGTTTTTTTGTGAATTTGCAACTGGTGCAACTTTAGGTTTTTCACCGGCAGTTTCGATATCGTTTTTGCCTGGTCGAGCAACTCATCGCGTGTTTCGCCCGGCAACCCCAGAATCATATGCGCACAATTGTTTATGCCACGTTTAGCAGTTTCCTCAATTGCCCAGGCCGCTTCGGCAAAGCCGTGTCCCCGGTTAATGCTGTCAAGGGTTCTGTCGAGGTGCGACTCAACCCCCAACTCAACCATTACATACACTTTTTGGCTGAGTTCGGCCAGATAATCCAGCAAATCAGGATAGATACAATCAGGGCGCGTTGATATAACCAAGCCAACAACTTTTGGGTGCTCCAGCGCTTCTTCGTACAAACGCTTTAAATCATCAATCGCAGCATAAGTATTTGTGTAGGCCTGAAAGTAGGCCAAAAACCGCATCGACTTGTATTTCCTGGCAAAAAAAGCAATGCCTTTTTCCACCTGGCTGGTCACACTATTCTCCAGGTTGCAATAGGTGGGTTTAAACGTTTTGTTGTTGCAGTAAGCGCATCCGCCGGTACCTTTTGTCCCGTCGCGGTTAGGGCAGGTAAAGCCGGCATCAATCGATACTTTTTGCACCCGCTCCGAAAAAAGCGCTCTGAAATAAGTCGGAAAATCATTGTATCTCCTGTCGTGTCCCCAGCTGTATGTTCCGTTTTGCATCCCCGTTTATTTGAAATTGCAAAAGTACGTAAATTTGTGAATCCGGATTTTCTTCATAAAACTTATCAACAGCTCTTGAAAACTTTCCGCGAATATCAACGGTTTTGCTTTTTAAATACAGCTTCAAATCTTTACTTTTAAAGAAAAATCAGGCAGATATGTTCTCAGATAAAGATAAGCAGCAAATTCAACAGCGCGGCAGCAAACTGGAAACCGTGCAAAATCAGATCGAGAATTTTAAAAAAGGCTTCCCCTACCTCGCAATTGAAGACGCCGCTTCGGTAGGCAAAGGCATTATTCGTTTAAGCCCCGAAGATTTGAAAAAACGCGGCGAACGTTATGATGCCAAAATTGCAGAAGGAACAAAAGCTTTAAAATTTGTACCGGCTTCGGGTGCTGCAAGCCGCATGTTTAAAGCACTTTTCCAGGCTTTGGAAGACTTCGAAAATCAGCCACACGAAGATGTACTTGCCGCCAACAGAGATGCTGCTCAATACATTACCGAACTCAACAAATTTGCTTTTGCTGAAGAACTAAAAAAAGCTGTTGCTGATGCCGGAGAGCAACTTTCGGCCACAACTAAACTCGACTATCTGTTAAACGAAAAAGGATTGAATTACGGAGCCAAACCAAAAGGGTTGCTTAAATTTCATTCGTATGAGGATGGAGCAAGGACTCCTTTTGAGGAGCACCTGGTGGAAGGCGCAAAATACGCCGCCGACAAAGACGGTAAAGCCAGTTTGCACTTTACTGTTTCACCCGAGCATCAACCGGGATTTGAAACTTTGCTGGCCGAAATAAAAGGAAAATACGAAGAACAGTTGGGTGTTGAATTTGAAGTTACTTTCAGCCAGCAAAAACCATCAACCGACACGATTGCTGTTGACTTGGCGAATGAACCTTTCCGAAACTCTGACGGTAGTTTGTTATTTCGTCCGGGTGGTCACGGTGCGTTAATCGAGAATCTGAACGACCTGGATGCCGATATCATTTTCATCAAAAACATCGACAATGTAGTTCCTGATCGTTTAAAACAGCCAACCATCGATTTCAAAAAAGGCCTGGCCGGCGTGTTGTTAAAACACCAGGAAAAGCTGTTTTATTATCAGAATGAATTAAACGAGAAACATTATACCGCACTCAGTAGTAATTTTTTAGCCGAGGCCGCCAACTTTTTGGAGTTTACGCTGAATACCAAACCGGCTAAAAATCATTATTACACCGAGCGCGAAGAACTTTATCAATACCTGAAAGAAAAATACAACCGCCCACTGCGTGTTTGCGGAATGGTAAAAAATGAAGGCGAGCCTGGTGGCGGGCCGTTTTGGGCAATGAATGCCGACGGAACCATTTCGTTGCAGGTGGTTGAAAGTTCACAGATCGATCCGGACAGTGTGCAACAACAGGATATTGTTCACCACGCTACTCACTTTAATCCGGTTGACCTGGTTTGTGCAGTAAAAAATTACAGAGGAGAAAAATACGATCTCACCCAATTTACCGATCCGGCAACCGGTTTTATTTCGCAAAAATCGAAAGACGGAAAAGAGCTGAAAGCACAGGAATTGCCGGGCTTGTGGAACGGAGCGATGAGCAACTGGAACACCCTTTTTGTAGAGGTGCCGATTGAAACATTCAATCCGGTAAAAACGGTGAACGACCTGTTGCGCGATCAACACTTGTAAGATTGTTTTTGAGATTCGGGCCGAATTATTAATTTCGCGAACTGAATATACGATGAACGAGGAAAGAGATAATTGGAGGGAAGAGGATATTAGTGAAGCACTTAAGCGTTTTAAGAGCTCTTTGGTCTCAGGACGCGCAAAGTATTTCGATGTGTCGGAATTTGAAGGAATTGTTGAGCAACTAATGGAAGAAGGCGATTTGCAGTCATCTGAAATTGCGGCTAAACAAGGCATACAAATCCACCCGAATGCTGTTCCTCTTCATTTAAAATATGCGCAAATTCTGCTGAGCAAAGGCAAATACGACCAGGCTCAGAAATACCTCGATTTTGCTGAAAGAGTTGAAAACACCAATCCCGATGTTCACCTGTTAAGAGGTTCGGCATCGTTGATTATGGGCAACGAAGACCTGGCAAAAGCATCATTCAAAAAAGCAATCAAAGTCGGGAACGGAGAAACCGACGATATTTTATACCACGTTGGTTCGGCGTTTGTGCAAATTGGCGAAATAAGTGAGGCCATCTCCTATTTCAAAAAAGCGCTAAAACTGAATCCAAAACACGAACTGGCGCTTTACGATCTTGCATTTTTTACCGACCAGATTGGCGATTACAAAAACAGCATTAAGTATTACAATCGTTTTATTGATTACGATGTATACAATTACTCTGCATGGTTTAACCTGGGTATTGTTTACAACAAAGCCGACATGCACGATGAGGCAATTGAGGCTTATGAGTACACGCTGGCCATTAACGAAAATTTCCATATGGCCCTGTTCAATATCGGAAATGCGCTGGCCAATTCAGGACGTTTTAAAGAGGCCATTGATAAATACAGGGAATTTCTGGAATTTGAACCGGATAACGACGATGCCTATTGTTACATTGGCGAATGTTATCTGAACCTGGACGACCAGCTAAAATCGGAGCACAATTACCAGAAAGCAATTTCCATGAATCCGGAGAATGATACAGCTCATTTTGGGGTGGGGCTGATTATGTGGATCGCTAAAAAGTACGACAGAAGTATCGACTACATCAACAAGGCCATAAAAATCGACAAGCAAAATTCGGAATACTGGCTGACTTTGGGAAAAGTTAGCAGCGATGCCGAATACCTGGATGATGCAATAAAAGCATATAAACAAGGCGCACGTGTTGATTCTGAAAATACCGAGATTTGGCTTACATGGGCCGAGACCTTGATGAAGCACGGTGATACAAACGGTGCTATCCGAATTCTGAAAAAGGCGATCGACAATAACGACGACTCGATGCTAAAATACCGCCTGGTGGCCATATTGCTCGGGAACCGGAAACGCAAGGAAGCTTATGAATGGCTGCGTTCGGCAATGCTGCAGGATTTTGAAAACATCAATTACCTGTTCGATATTTACCCGAGAGCGTTAAAAAGCAAACAGCTAAAAAAAGTGGTTGACGATTTCCGCCGGGGAGATAAATAACAAATTGCAGTTCAATCTTTATTCAAATTATTAAATCCCCGATCAAAATCAGCAGCTGGGAGTCAACCTTCTTCTTCGAATCCCTGTTTTACACCGACCATTAAAAACTTTAAGCTATCGGTTCGCAAACTCCCAATAGTTTAGTTTTTATATATCGGCATTTACCCAATTTGAAAAGAATTATAGAAAAGCCTAATTCTTTTCAGAATTGGTATAACAATTTGTTTTTGTATTTTGGCATCCCGAAATTAAAATTATACTAATTGTAATGTAAAATGCCGCAAAGCAAATTTTACATTTTACAATGGTTAATGCCGATAGACTGAAAAAGGAACATTTTGACTGAAAGAAAAAATGCGACATTTTGAAGCTAATCGGTATTTACACCGTTACAAATTCAGACCATAAATGAACAGATCAGCAAAAGATTATTTTTCACTGGCAATAAAAGGAATGGCAATGGGTGCTGCCGATGTGGTACCGGGCGTTTCCGGCGGAACAATTGCCTTTATCACCGGTATTTACGAAGAATTGATTAACTCAATAAAGTCAATCAACTTAACCGCTATTAAACTTCTGGTCAGTTTTAAACTGGCTGAGTTTTGGAAAGCCATCAACGGTACTTTCCTTATTAGTGTTTTTATCGGTATTGGAATCAGTGTTTTCTCACTGGCCAAAGGGCTGGAATATTTGCTGCACCACTATCCAATTTTAGTGTGGTCGTTCTTTTTCGGACTGATCGTTGCATCGGCTATTTATGTGGCACGCTCCATAAAACGGTGGAAAGCCGATACTATTATTGGCGGTTTGGCCGGAATTGTAATTGCATACCTTATTACAGTAATCTCTCCTGCCGAAGCTAACACCAGCTACTGGTTTATTTTTCTGTCGGGTGCCATTGCCATTTGCGCCATGATCCTGCCAGGTATTTCAGGTAGTTTTATTTTGGTATTGCTAGGCATGTACAAATTCATCCTTTCGGCAGTTGGCGATGTGAATATTGCTGTTATCCTTACTTTCCTTGTTGGAGCTGCCGTGGGAATCATTGCTTTCTCAAATGTGCTGTCGTGGTTATTGAAAAAATACCACAATACGACAATTGCGGTGTTGGCCGGTTTTATGGTAGGATCGCTAAACAAAGTATGGCCCTGGAAAGAAGTTACACAAACAATAATCGATCGTCACGGTGAACTAAAACCTATCGCCGAACGTAATATTTTACCCGGAACATACGAGCAAATTACAGGACACGAAGCCTGGTTGCTTGGTGCAATTCTACTGGCAATTGCCGGATTTGCACTCATTTTTGTTGTTGAAGGAATTGGAAAGAAATTGAAGAAGTAAACTGGTTTCCGGATACTTGATACTTGATTCTTGATACTTGATACTTGATACTCACGACTCAATACTTATAAAATGAAAAGATACGGATTATTAGGCTACCCACTCACCCACTCATTCTCGAAACGATATTTTACAGAACGTTTTGAAACGGAAAAGATAGATTCAACTTATGACAATTTTGAAATCGATTCGATATCTAAATTTCCGGATGTGGTAAAAGACAACCCGGAAGTGATTGGATTTAACGTTACCATTCCGTACAAAGAACAGGTAATTCCTTATCTGGATGAGCTGAATGATTCGGCGAAAGAAATTGGAGCTGTTAATACCATTCGTGTTACACGAACTGAAAGCGGTGTGCATTTAAAAGGATTTAATACCGATACTTTTGGTTTTGAATCGTCGCTGAAACCACTTTTAAAAGATCATCATAAAAAAGCGCTGATTCTTGGAACAGGCGGTGCTTCGAAAGCATTAAAATATGTACTCAATAAACTGGGCATCGAATACATTTCAGCGTCGATTGAAGAGTTGAAAGAAAACGAGATTCGTTATGAAGACATTGATGAGCAAGTAATCACAGAGCGTCTGCTGATCATTAATGCCACACCGCTGGGAACTTATCCAAAAGTTGAGACTTTCCCGAATATTCCTTACGAATTTATAACTGACCAGCATTTGCTTTTTGATCTGGTTTACAATCCTGAGGTAACGCAGTTTATGGCCAAAGGACAAGCCAAAGGAGCCACAGTTAAAAACGGCTACGAAATGTTGCTGAACCAGGCTAAAAAGGCTTATGAGATTTGGAACGCGGAAGAGTAAGTATTCAGTAACCAGTCACAGTATACAGTTTTCAGATTCCAAGCGCTAATAAAACTTGAAACTAGTAACTCGTAGCTCGAAACTAAAAATCATGGATAAAACAAAAGTACTTTTCGTATGTCTGGGAAATATTTGCCGCTCGCCAAGTGCAGAGGCAGTGTTTAACGGCGTTGTAAAAAAAGCAGGTTTAAGCAAACAGTTTGAGGTGGATTCTGCAGGAACCTCGGGCTGGCATGCTGGCGAACCTGCCGACAAAAGAATGCAATCACACGCCATACGCCGCGATTATAATTTAACATCGCTTTCCAGGAAGTTTGATCCGCATTCCGATTTCGATTATTTCGATTACATTATCGGGATGGACGACAGCAATATGCACAACTTAAAAAGCATGGCCCGCAACAGTAACGACTTGCAGAAGCTGCACAAAATGACAGATTTTTGCAGCGATGGTCAATACGACGAGGTTCCCGATCCGTATTACGGTGGAGCCGAAGGTTTCGAACTTGTACTAGATCTGCTGGAAGATGCTTGCGAGGGGCTGTTGGAAAAAATAAGTTAAAGTTTCGTTTTCCTCGAACGTAACTTTCATCCCCCTATCCCCCTTCGAAGGGGTAAGCGACGAAGGAGCGGGGGATGAAAAAACTTTATAAGTAGTTCTATTTTATTCGAAGTGGTAAAGGAAATTTACCAAACAATCGTAAGCAGGTTTGCGTTCACCTTCAATGTCAACCACAATTTTCACCTGAATTTTAGCAATGCCACGCAGGTTCTTAATGTCGTTTAATGATACTGTTGCCCTGATTTTGTCGTTCACTTTTACCGGCTGCTGGAAACGTAAACTCTCGATACCGTAATTTACTATCATCTTTACATTTCTTACATCAACAACATTGTACCACAGATAAGTCAGCATCGACAACGATAAATAGCCGTGTGCGATGGTTGTTTTAAACGGCGATTCTTTGGCTGCACGCTCCGGATCGGTGTGTATCCACTGGTAATCGAGCGTGGCATCTGCAAATTTATCTATCTGCTCCTGAGTTATTTGAACATAATCTGAAACTCCAATAACCTGCCCCAAAAGGGCCTCAAACTCTTCGTAGTTGTTGATAATTCGTTTTTCCATTGAAAAAATAATTCTGGTAAATGATGTGCCAAGTTAATCCTTTTTCCGCAAGTATAGCAGTTTTCAGTGTTGCGATTCTTTAGTTTTTATAAAGCTTTCACAAAGAAAAACTGAATTTTTATACTTTATGTTCCATTTTTAAAACGACTTTGAAGTTATATTGAAAAATTCAGACCTACACATCCGGTTTTTATCAGAAAATGGTCACCTTTGCATTTCAATTTATCACATGAGAAATCTTTTCCGAACAACAACATTCCTGGCAATTGTTGCCTGCCTTTTGTGGTCGACCGCCTTTGCGGGAGTAAAAATCGGACTGGAATATCATAGTCCGTTCCAGTTTGCAGGTATCCGTTTTACTATTTCCGGCCTTCTTATGTTTTTGTATTTCGGAAAACCAAAACGCTATTTTTCAGAATTAAAACACAACCTGAAATTTATCCTGTTGCTCTCAGTGGTGCAGATATTTGCACAATATGCGCTGTTTTACAGTGGTATAAATTTACTTCCCGGTTCCTTATCGGCAATGATCGTGGGATCGCAACCGCTTTTTATAGCACTGGTGGCACACTACTCGTTTAACAACGATAAAATGACCCCACTAAAAACATTTAGCATATTAATTGGCGTGGCAGGCATTGCCATCATCACACTAGGCCGCTCGAAGGTTGAGATGACCGGCTACCTGGAATATATTGGCATTGCAATACTACTGGTTAATAATATTGTATCAGGCTATTCCAATGTAATTGTAGCGAAACATTCAGGCACAATCTCACCGGTTGTTTTAAGCTCCACTTCGCTCATTATTGGTGGCTTGATGTTATCCATTGTTTCCATTCCTGTTGAAGGCATTCATCTGGGGCCATTTCCACCAAAATACTGGTATGCACTGGCCTGGCTAAGCTTTTTATCAGCAGCTGCCATTACTATTTGGTATTCATTACTGAAACGGCCAGGCGTAAAAGTTTCGTTGCTGAATGTGTGGAAATTTCTTATTCCCGTTTCAGGTGCAGCACTTAGCTGGATTTTATTGAGCAATGAAAAACCTGATCTCGCTTCAATTATTGGAATGATGATAATTGCCGTGTCGCTGCTTAGCCTGAATTATGCCAACCGCAGAGAACAAAAAATGACCTTAAAAAAAGAGCAGAAGTAATTATTCTTCTAAAATCAACAATTCTATTTTCCTGAAATCGGTACCATGACTTTCAGCCTGAATGGATATCGTTCCGCCGCTGATTATTTCATTGCCATCGGCCGGCAATAATTTTTCGAAATACTGATCACGTGGATCCAGTTGTGGCTTTTCGTAGGTAAGTACTTCTTCTCCGTTTACAAAATGACGAATCACTTCTCCGCCGTGCACTTCCACTTCAACACTTACCCACTCGTCATCATATTGTGTTTTCGATTTTGAATCGGTGCAATGCTGCTCCCATAACTCGCCGTTCATTATCACATTGGTCCCGGGAGTACAAAGGTTCATTGTTGAACGTTCACCTTGTCCGGTTACGCCGCCCAACAACTGCACTTCAATAGATGTCGGGAAATCCTGATCCAACTCCATTGACTCGGCACTTTGCCCGTGAATCATCAAACCGTTATTTCTGAATGCCCAGCCGGGTCCGTTTTTTGCCTGTTCCCCAATAAACCGGTACTCAACCCGCAAACGATAGTGCGAAAATTCATCTTTGTAAAATAAGTGGCCAAATTTACCATTCCACTCTTCCCAGTTCTCATACGACACCCGAAGCAAACCATCCTCTACCCGGAAAGTGTTATTATAATTTTCGCCCAGCACCTCTCCTTTGAATTTTACCTGCCAGTCGTTTAAATCTTTTCCGTTGAACAGTTGAATCCACTCCTCAGCCGATTTTTCAGCCGTTTGTTGTGTTTTTGGTTTTGAGTTGCATGCCGAAAGAATTACCGAACACGCCACTAATGCCACAAGGATAAACTTATACATAGTTGTCATCATCAATATTTTTAATTGGTTTAGTAATGCCCAGTAAAGATAAAATATTATCGAATAAACAAAAATTAACCATTTAGTTAAACTATTTGGTTATTTTCTTGGATATTTAAATTTAAGCGCCTACTTTTGACCAATTGGTTAAACTGTTTAGTTAATTGCATTTCATGACAAACATAAAAAAAGACAATACCGAGGAAAAAATCCTGAGCGCCGCACAAACTGTTTTTATTCGGAAAGGAATGGATGGAGCACGCATGCAGGAAATTGCCGATGAAGCCGGGATAAACAAAGCATTGCTTCACTATTATTTTCGTTCGAAACAACAGTTGTTTAACGCTACGTTCGAAAGTCTTTTTTCCAAAATAATACCCAATGTAATGCGCATGGTTCAGTCGGACCAACCGATTGAAGTAAAGCTGGAATTCTTTATTGAAAATTATATTGATGTGTTAATGAAAAACCCTTTCCTGCCAACTTTTATCCTTAAAGAGATACATCAGGATCCGGAGTTTTTGGAAGGATTGATTAGAAGCAGTGGTCTGGAACCCCAAAAAGTTGTTGAGATGTTCAAAAACGAAATAGAGAAGGGGACTATTCGAACCATGGATCCACGCGATTTATTAATTAGCATACTTAGTTTAATCATATTTCCGATTGCCTCAAAACCTCTATTGTCTTTGTTGTTTTTTGATGATGACCCAAAAAGCTACAACGAATTTATCGAGAAAAGAAAAGCAACCGTAAAGGAGTTTGTCCTTTACTCAATCCTGATAAAATGAGAAAGATTCTGATTCTATTGTTATTTCCGGTTCAGTTGGCAGTTGCCCAAAACAACGTTCAATTAGACAGTTGTTATGTGTGGGCACGGCAAAACTATCCCAACCTGAAACAGACGGAATTGTGGAAAGAAATTAATTCGCTTTCAATAGAAAACCACGAAACCAATTATCTGCCGCAGGTAACGCTGAATGGGCAGATCAGTTATCAATCGGCAGTAACCGAGGTTCCTGTTTCAATGCCCGGAATTACCATACCCACAGTAGCGAAAGATCGTTACAACGCTTACGCCGAGTTGCAACAAACTATTTGGGACGGTGGAGTTACCAAAAAAAACAAAACCCTGGAAACAGTGATTTTAAACAGCAACCTCAGTCAACTTGAGGTGGAACTCTATAAACTGAACGAGCAGGTTGCACAAGTCTTTTTTACAGCCCTGGTTGTCGATCAGCAAAAAGAAGTGATACTTGCTCAATTAAAAGCCATTGATGAACAATTGAACCGCGTTGAATCTGGGATTCGGAATGGTGTTACCGAACCTTCGGCAGCAATGGTATTTCAAGCCGAGCGAATCAACCTCGAACAAAATATAGTTGAGCTGGATGCCGCTAAAAATGCATCGCGCCAAATGCTTGAATTGCTGACAGGCAAGCAGTTTGATAAAAACGGAACATTCATCTATCAAACCAACATTTCATTCAATTCTGAATTGCTGCGTCCGGAATTACAATTACTGGGCAATCAACGCGAGCAGTTGGTGGTTCAAAGCGATCTGCTTTCCAAAACCAGAAACCCGAAACTTTTCGGATTTGGCCAGTTAGGTTATGGCAAACCGGGATTGAACATGTTACTCGACGAATTTAAAGGTTATTACCTTTTGGGCGTGGGCGTTTCGTGGAATGCCTTCGACTGGAAACAAACTTCGCGACAGCAACAGGTTCTGAAATTACGGCAAGAAATGCTTCAAAGCCAGGAAGCCACATTTATACAAAACCTTAACCTTTTACTTATTCAACAAAAAGAACAAATCGGGAAACTGGAACAATTAATTACCAACGATGAAAATCTGGTAGAACTGCGTTCCGGAATTACCAAAGCAGCCGCCTCAAAATTGGAGAACGAAACAATTACTACGTCCGACTATGTGCAGGAATTACAAGCCGAAACCATAGCAAAACTAAAACGCGAGCTGCACAAAATCCAACTCAATGAAGCCCGAGAGAAATATGTCCTCATCAAAGGAAAAACCTTGCCAGGCACAACAACACAGAACTAAAAAAATACCAGCAAAAACATTGATACTATGAAAAAGATATTTTACATTATTTCTCTGCCATTTCTTTTCCTCGCCTGCCAGTCGAATAACGACACGGCCGACGCTTATGGCAATTTCGAGGCGGAAACTGTTATTGTTTCGGCAGAAACTCCGGGAAAGATCCTTGAACTAAATGTTGACAAAGGCGATAAAATTGAAGCCGGTTATTCTGCTGCTCTCATCGATACTGTTCAACTACTCTTACAGCTGTTACAACTTGATGCACAACAAACTGCAGTTGTGGCTAAGCGCCAGTCGATTCAGTCGCAAATTGCTGTATTTGAAGAGCAAAAAACAAACCTTAAAATCAATGAAGAACGCATTCAGAAAATGCTGAAAGACGGAGCTGCAACGCAAAAACAACTCGACGATATTCAGGGGCAGATCAGTGTGATCGACAAACAGATTGCCAATACAAAAACGCAATTTACACTCATTAGCAAAGAGCAGGAAGTTTTGGAAGCACAAAAAGCTTCAGTAGCCGACCAGTTAAACCGTTGCAATATAAAGTCTCCGGTTTCAGGAACCATATTGGAAACTTACGCAGAACAAGGAGAATTAACCGCTGCCGGAAAAGCGCTTTTTAAAATTGCCGATATCAGCGAACTGGAACTTAAAGTTTATGTCAGCGGAGCCCAGCTTCCTCACGTAAAACTCGGTCAGCAGATTGATGTTTTAGTTGATCAGAATTCTACCGAAAACCAACATTTCACCGGAACGATTACCTGGATTTCATCGGAAGCAGAATTTACACCAAAGATCATTCAAACCAAAGAGGAACGTGTAAAACTGGTTTATGCCGTTAAAGTAACAGTGAAAAATGACGGAACTTTGAAAATTGGGATGCCCGGGGAAGTTCGCTGGCAGTGACCAGTCGCAGTAATCAGTCACAGTTAGCAGTTTCAGTTAACAGTAAAAACAAAAATACATATTATGGATTTTAAACATTTAATCGCGTACCAAAAGGCATTTAAACTGTCCATGGATATTTTTGATGTTTCCAAAACATTTCCAAAAGAAGAAAAGTACTCACTGACCGATCAAATTAGAAGATCTTCCCGCTCAACATGCACCAACATTGCAGAAGCGTATCGTAAAAGACGATATCCAAAACACTTTTTAAGTAAACTTACCGACTCCGATGGCGAAAACTGCGAAACTGCAACCAGGCTTGATTTTGCTTATTCCTGCGACTATCTGAGCAATGACATTCATGAAAAATTATACAACGAATGTGTGGAAATAGGAAAACTCTTAAATTACATGATGAGTAACCCTGAAAAATTTGGTAGCACCAAAGTTCTTGACTGAAAACTGAGACTGAGACTGTAAACTAATAAGATGATTGAAATAAACAACATAACTAAGTCATACAAAGAAACCAAGGCACTTTCAGGTATCAACCTGCACGTGGATGAAGGAGAACTTTTTGGATTGATAGGTCCTGACGGTGCAGGGAAATCAACTTTAATCCGCATTCTTATGACACTTCTTTTGCCTGATTCCGGTGAAGCAAAACTTGATGGCCTCGATGTCTTAAAAAATTACAAACAGATCCGTAAAATGGTTGGTTACATGCCGGGGCGATTTTCATTGTATCAGGACCTAAGCGTGGAAGAAAACCTGAACTTTTTTGCAACTGTGTTTGGTACAACTGTTGAGGAAAATTACGATTTGATTCGTGACATCTATTACCAGATTGAGCCGTTTAAAACTCGCCGGGCAGGAAAACTGTCGGGCGGAATGAAACAAAAGCTGGCGCTTTCGTGTGCATTAATCCATAAACCCAAAATTCTGGTGCTCGACGAACCAACAACCGGTGTGGATGCAGTTTCGCGTAAAGAGTTTTGGGAAATGCTGAAAAACCTTCAGCAAAAAGGCATCACCATTTTGGTATCAACACCATATATGGACGAAGCAGACCTTTGCGACCGGGTGGCACTAATCCAAAACGGACAGATTCTCGATGTAGATTCTCCCAAACGCATAACGGATAAATTTCCACGAAAAATTATTCAGGTGGGAGCCCAAAATATGTACAAACTCATCAACGATTTACGTGCTTACAAAAAAGCAGAAGCTGTTTATGCTTTTGGTCAGTATGCCCATTTTACAGGTTTCAATGATGAAGTAGAAACCATAGAACTCGAAGGTTATTTGCAAAACCTTGGTCATGAGAAAATAATTGCAGAAGAGATTCCGGCCGGCATTGAAGATGTTTTTATGAGTTTAATGGAACAATGAGAAGTCGCAGTTGACAGTCGCAGTAAACAGTAAAACAAAAATAAATAGCATGGATTTTAAAGAATTAATCGTATATCAAAAAGCTTTTAAATTGGCGATGGACATTTTTGAGATTTCGAAATCTTTTCCCAAAGAAGAGCAGTCTTCACTTACCGATCAAATACGACGATCTTCCCGTTCAACATGCACTAACATTGCCGAAGCTTATCGAAAAAGACGATATCCAAAACACTTCTTAAGCAAGCTTACCGACTCCGATGGAGAAAACAGCGAAACTGCAACCTGGCTTGATTTTGCATTCGCCTGTGAATACCTGAACAATGACATTCATAAGAAACTATATAACGAATGTGTGGAAATTGGTAAACTGTTAAATTATATGATGAACCATCCTGAGAAATTCGGAAGCGCCCCGGTTCTTTAACTGTAAACTGAACCTGATTACTGGGACTGCATTCTGAGACTGAATACTGAGACTGAATACTGAGACTGCAAACTATCTATCATGGAAAAAGAAACAATCATTTCAGCAATAAACCTGACGAAGAATTTCGGTCATTTTACGGCAAACGACAACCTGACGTTTGAAGTAAAAAAGGGTGAGATCTTCGGTTTTCTGGGAGCTAACGGAGCGGGAAAAACTACGGCAATTCGAATACTTTGTGGCCTTTCGTCACCAACATCGGGCGAAGTAGAAGTTGCAGGTTTTGATATTTACCATGAAACTGAAAAGATCAAAAAGAATATAGGCTACATGAGCCAGAAGTTTTCGTTGTATGAAGACCTGACAATTTCAGAGAACATCAAATTATATGCAGGAATTTACGGAATTAGCCGTAAACAGCGTAAAGTAAAAGAAGCTGAGCTGTTACAAAAGCTTGAACTGGAGAAGGTAAAAAACAAACTTATCGGTGATCTGCCGTTGGGATGGAAACAAAAACTGGCTTTTTCGGTGGCTATTTTTCACGACCCAAAAATTGTGTTTCTCGATGAACCAACCGGAGGTGTTGACCCGGTTACAAGGCGTAAATTCTGGGATTTGATTTACGAAGCAGCACATAACGGCATTACCGTTTTTGTAACTACGCACTATATGGATGAAGCCGAATATTGCGATCGCGTTTCGATTATGAATGCAGGAAAAATTGAAGCACTCGACACGCCGGCAAAACTGAAAGAAAAATACAAGGCAACAAACATGGACGAAGTGTTTTTGAAGATAGCACGATGAAAAGATACAAGTCACAAGCTACAAGTTACAAGTTCTGTCGGCTTGAAACTTGTGTCTTGAAACTTGAAACTAATTGAGAAAATGAAACAACTAAAGTCATTCATAAAAAAAGAGTTCTTCCACATTTTTCGCGATCCGCGGACGATGCTGATACTTTTTGGTATTCCGGTAGCGCAACTGCTGGTTTTCGGGACAGTGATTAAAAGCGAAATCAAGGATGTGCACATTGCCATTTACGACCAGTCGAAAGATGCAACAACACTTGAGATCACCAATAAACTGCTGTCGTCGGGCTATTTTATATTAGATGAAAACCTGGATAACCTCGACGATATCGACGCCATTTTCAGAAAAGGGAAAGTGCGCGAGGTGATTGTTTTTGAGAACAATTTCGGACAAACACTCGGGAAAGAAGGCATTGCCAAAATGCAGTTGATTGCCGATGCATCCGATCCGAACATCGCCAAACTGGCCATTTCGTACACAACTGCTATCGTAAACGACTACATACGCAAACTGTATCCCGAAATGCAGCTGCCCATGCAAATTACCCCCGAAGTACGCATGTACTTTAACGAAGAGATGAAAAGTGCTTACATGTTTGTTCCGGGAGTAATGGCACTGATTTTAATGCTTATTTCGGCTATGATGACATCCATTTCTATAACCCGCGAAAAGGAATTGGGGACGATGGAAATTCTGCTTGTTTCGCCACTTCGCCCCGTGCAAATTATTGTTGGCAAGGTACTCCCCTATCTTTTACTTTCAATCGCCAATGCCTTTATTATAGTGCTAATCGGGCATTTTGTATTTGGTGTCCCCGTAAATGGCAGTTTCATTTTGCTGATGCTGGAAACCATTCTTTTTATTCTGATGGCACTGTGCCTGGGGATTCTCATCTCCACAGCAGCAAAAAACCAAATGGCAGCTATGTTTATTTCAATGATTGGGTTAATGCTACCCACCATTCTTTTATCAGGTTTTATTTTCCCAATAGAAAATATGCCCGTTCCCCTGCAATATTTCAGTCATATAATGCCCGCCCGTTATTTTATAACGATTGTAAGAACCATTATGCTGAAAGGAACCGGCATCCTTTTTATTTGGAAAGAGACAGCTGTTTTAATTGGTATGACATTGTTTTTTATAGCGGTTAGTGTGAAGAAGTTTAAAATAAGACTGGAGTAGCTTCTAGCTATTAGCTTTTAGCCACTAGCATACTATGATGGGAATTCCAGCGCTTAAATACGAACCTTAAAAACAAAAAAAGATGAAGAACTTTAAAAAGTTAAAAGTATGGCAGAAAGGAATAGAATTGGTTGTTGACATCTACAAAAGTACCAACACATTTCCTAAAGAAGAAATGTATGGTTTGACGAGCCAGATCAAACGTTCTGCGATTTCTATTCCTTCCAATATTGCAGAAGGATCAGGAAGAGGCTCGGATAAAGATTTTAATCGATTTTTAGACATCGCATTGGGTTCATCATTTGAGCTAGAAACACAGCTAACCATTGCAAAAAGATTGAATTTTATTTCAAATAAAGATTTTTCAGAAATTATAAATAGTCTGGATGAAGAACAACGAATGATCACCGGACTTCAAAAGAATTTAAAACAAAGCTAATGGCTCGCAGCTAGAGGCTAGTAGCTCATCATATGAAAACAATACTCTACATACTACAAAAAGAATTCCGGCAAATATTTCGGAACAAGACCATCCTGCCGATGATCTTTGTTGTGCCGATTATGCAAATGCTGATTTTGGTTTTTGCAGCAACCTACGACATGAAACGAATCGATCTGGTTGTGGTAGATCACGACATGTCGGAAAACTCAAGGCACCTGATCGCCAAATTTGATGGAATTCCTTTTTTTCATGTGCATCATTTAGAGCAATCTGAAAAGCTGGCCGAAGACAAGTTATTAAATGACGAAGCAGATGCAATTCTTGTTTTCCCGGTCGATTTTGAACGTAACCTCATCCGCGATGATGAGGCAAAAGTGCAACTTTTGATAAATGCTATCGAAAGTAATTCGGCGCAGCTGATTTATTCCTATTCGGCCAACATCATCAGTGATTTCAACAAAAACATTATTGCCGAATGGAAAGGAATCCCGGAATTTACACCACCCACAAAAGTTGAAATTACGGAGAACTACTGGTACAACCCGGAGCTGGATTACAAATGGTTTATGGCGCCTGGCATTTTGGCCATTCTGGTTACCATCATCGGCATGTTTATGTCGGGAATGAATCTGGTGCGCGAAAAGGAAATAGGCACCATTGAGCAACTCAACGTAACACCGCTAAAAAAATACCAGTTTATTATTGGCAAACTTGTTCCGTTCTGGATAATCGGTTTATTCGATCTGGCTTTTGGATTAACCATTGCCTGGATTGTTTTCGACCTCCCCATTGTTGGCAGTTTGTTCACCTTGTTTTTTATGGCCGGCATTTACCTTATCGGGGTGCTTGGCCTCGGCCTGTTTATCTCAACAGTAGCCGACACCCAGCAGCAGGTTATGTTCGTCAGTTTCTTTTTTATGATGATCTTTATTCTTATGGGAGGAATTTTTACTCCGGTTGAAAGTATGCCCGACTGGGCACAAACCATCGACCGGCTTAACCCCATTTACTATTTTATGCGGGTCATGCGTATGGTTGTTTTAAAAGGCTCAAACATTTCCGACCTTTTGCAGGAACTCGTTTCCCTGTCGATTTTAGGAATTACATTCTTAAGCCTGGCTATTTGGCGTTACCGAAAAACGGCATAGCATTAGCAGTTAACCTTTTTATTTAGATATCGTTTATCTGTAAGCAGCATAATGGCATGAAACGCCGATTCTAAAAGCAGTACGATGAACGAAGATTTTAGTCTTGAAATAAAAGAACGAGAATATTTTGAAGAGGGCATTTTTCGTGTGCTCGACAAGCTACATTCCGATTCTGCAAAGTTTATTACCCACACTAACCGCCAGCACTATTACATTCATGAGGTTCGCACCAATATTAAGAAAATACGGGGTTTGTTGCGTTTGCTGCGACACGAAATCGGCGAAGACAACTACAACGAAATGAATAACTACTACCGCGATCTGGCGCAAGAAGTAGCCCTGTTACGCGACGATACTTCACAAATTGAACTGCTCCAGGAAATAAAAGTTAAGTTGCGTAATCCTGCAGTTACAAAAGCGCTCGACAAAATTATATCCGAACATCGTAGAAAAAGAAAAAACGCATTTGAACATTTTAAACAATCCGGACACTCACAAGACATAAAGCAGATGATACTGAGCCTGCAGCAAATGATGCATAGCCTGAATTTTGCAGGCGATCCGGAATCGTTCATTCTGAAAAGCCTGCAACATATTTATAAACAAGCACGAGGTGCGTTTGAAACCACCGAATTTTTGAATGATGATGAGATTTACCATTACTGGCGAAAACAGGTTAAATACCTGACCTACCATTTAATGCTGCTCAATCAGGCCTGGCCAAATTCAATACGCGTATACATTAGCGATTTGAGTTTATTGGGAAGTACGCTCGGAAAACTGCACGACCTGAATTTATTTCATGAGGCAATAAAAAACAAAAGCATTTTAATTCCCCATAAAGATTCACGCGAAAAATTATTACATTATTTGTATAATCGACGATCGGCTTTAAGAAAACGTGTTCAGGCTCGCGGCGAACAATGTTTTACAGAAAGTAGCGATGCTTTTGCCCTGCGCATTTTTAATAACTGGGAAAATTCGGTGATGCATAAAAAACATCTAAAGCTTTTTAGTGGCCGCAAATCAAAGAATGATATTCAGTGTGATTGCGACGGCAATTAAGCATCAGCTTCATTTGCCATTTCCAACAACTTCAAAGTGGTTTTCCAATTGCGGGTAGTTGAGCTCACTTTCAATTGGCTTTCAAAAAAGTTATTGTTGAGTTTGGTTTTTCCATACCCGTGCGGACAATACACATAAATGGCGCCAGCAGAAATCGAAAATTCTTCTCCGGCTTTTACATGGGCAGTGATTTTTTCTTCATTCACATTTGCCAGATATCTTTTCAAAAAAGTAACATGCAGGAATTGAGCTTCCCGATTTTCATCATCTGCAAACGGATTGTTTTTAACGATATTCGCCAATTCCTTTTCTTCTAAAACCAACACCGGCACATCAAATCCAAAGTCTTTTCGAATTTGTTTATTGATCAATTCTTCCAAATTATCGGAACTTGTCTCCTGATAACCAAAAACAACATTCCCGCTTTGAATGTAGGTCTGCACTTGTTTAAAACCAAGGCTGCTGAATAAGGATTTCAAAGCATCCATCTTTATTTTGTTTTTCCCGCTAACATTTATTCCGCGCAAAATGGCTACATACGTTTTCATACCTCCATAACATCAAGTCCAAAAGTAAGTTCTTATACTTTGTCTTTTTTCCCAAAACTAATTTTCGGCAATAGAAAGAACAAAGATTGAATTGTAAGCGTTAAATTTGAAGCGCAAGCATTATTCATATGACAGCACCGACAGATCACAAATTAATCTACTACATAAAAAAGTGGGTCGACAATATTTCTGAAGACGATAAAAAATTGATTTTATCTGCCTTTGAACCGCTTTCTGTTAAAAAGAAGAAAGACCTGCTGGAACCCGACGAAACCTGTAAATACATTTATTTTGTGATTAAAGGTTGTTTGCGCTCGTATTACGTTGATGCAAAAGGGATCGAGCATATCTACCAAATAAGGTTAGACAACAGCTGGATAAGCGATCTGGAAAGTTTTTTTTCGCAACGCCCTTCAAAATATTACATCGAAACATTGGAAGACTCCGAGTTACTGCGAATTTCGTTTGATCGCCTGGAGCAACTTTACAACGAAGTTCCAAAATTAGAACGCTACTTTAGAATTCTTTTCCAAAAGGCCTACATTAATGCGCTGGAGCGTTTAAACGCTACGATGTGGGAATCGGCGGTTGACCGCTATAACAACATGCTAAAAGAACATGCCGACATTTTTCAGCGCGTGCCTTTGGTATACATTGCTTCTTATCTTGGAATTACACCCGAAAGCCTGAGCCGCATCCGCAAAAAGTCAGCAAAATAATTCCAGCTAATCCATCAGGTACTTTTCCCAATGATTTAAAAAATCGCGATACACCCTGAAATGCTCAGTATCTTCATATTTCACCTCCGAAACCGGCATCTCATCAAAATTGTAAATGGTGGCATTTTTACACGCCAGCAAAATTGGCGAATGTGTGGCAACAATAAACTGGGCATGGCCCCCTTTTGAGTTTTCGCTGATCAACCGGAGTAATTCCAACTGACTGGAAGGCGAAAGTGCCGTCTCCGGTTCATCTAGCAGGTACAATCCTTTTAGCTTGTAACGGCTTTTAAAAAACGACATAAGTGATTGACCGTGTGATTGTGAAATCAAGGATTTACCACCAAAAAACTCCAACTGGCCGGGATCTGTTGTTGCCCATTCTTCCAGCATCGAAGCAAAATCTTTGAATATCTGCGCTCCGAAAAAAGAACCGGGAACCGATCCGTTCACCCACGAAACCTTCAAATACCGATGCAATGTGGCTTCGTAACGGTTAACCATGTATCGCGAAGTCATATTATTCCTCCAGATATAAATGCCTGCTGCTACTGCAATGGCCTCAAGCAATGTTGACTTTCCCGACCCGTTTTGCCCTACAAACAAAGTAACCGGATTGGTAAAATCAAGTTTTTTTGTTTCCGAAAACAAAGGAAGATTAAACGGATAGTGCTCCCTTGTTGGGTATTGTTCCGCTTCAAGTTTTATACTGTTCAAATGGTACATGTTGAAGTTATTGGTTTCAAAAATTGGATAAAAGCCGTTATCACCCTTAAAAAAAAATGCTTCCCTTTCTAACAGCCTAAATTCGCAGTCATTTTTCAATCAATTCCGAAGATAAGCATAATCAGAATGTTATCCGCTTAACATAGATCAATTTCATTTCTTATCATAGGTCAAGTGTGCAAGGCATGCTGGTGCCCTACTTTTGTGTTGTACAATTAAAACAAAAAACGATGCGAAAAATAGATCCAAAAAAATTATCCGTTCAGGAGCGAGTTGAAAAGCTTAACGACATGATTGTTGGAGGACACATTTTAGAAGCATTCGAAAAATTTTATGCCGATGATGTAATCCGGCAGAAAAACGATTGTGAAAAGATCGTTGGAAAAAACGCGTGTCGTTTGCAAGAAGAAAATCTGGTTACCGGTATAACAGTGTTCAGAAAAGCCATTGTGAAAAAAGTAATTATTGGCGATAAAATTTCGGTGGTGGAATGGGAATTTGATTACACCCACGAAGATATCGGTGAACAAAAGTACAGCCACATTACGTTACAAAAATGGAATTGCGATGGACAAATAATTAGTGAAACAATTTATAACAACAATTAAAATTTAGAACAATGAAAAAATTAGTATTAGCACTGGCGCTGGTATTAGCAGCGAGTGTTGCAACATTTGCACAGAAAAAAGAAGTAAAACAAGAAACATCGCTTGTAAAATGGACAGGTAAAAAAATTGGTGGATCTCACCACGGCGAAATCAATGTAAAAAGCGGTTATTTCGAATTCAAAAACGACAACATTGTTGGAGGCGAAGTGGTAATTGATATGAATAGCATTACCAATAAAGACCTTGATAACGAAGAGTACAATCAGAAATTAGTGGGGCACTTAAAATCAGATGATTTTTTTGGCGTTGAGAAATACCCGACATCAAAATTTGTGGTTACCAAAGCAACAAAATTCGAAAACGGGAAAGCCAGTATAACAGGAAAACTCACCATTAAAGAAAACACCGAAGAA
Organism: Draconibacterium mangrovi; assembly: GCF_010586825.1. GTDB lineage: Bacteria > Bacteroidota > Bacteroidia > Bacteroidales > Prolixibacteraceae > Draconibacterium > Draconibacterium mangrovi. The sequence continues at coordinate 380,078 of NZ_JAAAGB010000001.1, forward strand.
ATAACGTTCGATGTTGTTAAAGAAGGAAATGCCTACAATGCCGAAGTTGAGATTGACCGATCGAAATTTGATGTACGTTACGGCTCAAACTCATTCTTCGATAACCTGGGCGACAAAGCCATAAACGACATTTTCACCCTCGATATTTCTCTTGCACTTTAAAAAGTGCCGGAGAACAATATGAGGCATTAATCGGTTTTGAGATTACAGCCGACAGGCATGAAAACAGTTGCGGGGAAGTGAAAAAATGAAACGAAAACAATTTTTAAAAACAGTAATGGCGGCAGTACCGCTAACAGTTGCAGGGATGAAACTTAACGCATTAAATAGAATAGCCGAATCGTTGGAAAATACGCCCAAAATGCCGGTGTTGTTTCTGGGGCACGGAAGCCCGATGAATGCCATTACAGAGAATGAATTTGTTCAGGGTTTCAGAAAGGTGTCTTCTGAAATTGAAAAGCCAAAAGCAATTGTTGTTGTGTCAGCACATTGGCAAACACAGGGAACACGCGTTACCGCGATGGGACAACCGGCAACCATTCACGATTTTGGTGGTTTCCCACAGGAACTTTATGATGTGCAATACCCGGCACCGGGAATGCCAGAACTGGCGCAGGATGTAAAAGATCTCGTGCAGAACACTACCGTTCACCTCGATGATAAGTGGGGCCTCGATCACGGAGCCTGGTCGGTTATCCGGCACATGTATCCCAAAGCCGATGTTCCGGTAATTCAACTGAGTTTGGATTACAGAAAATCACCACAGGAACATTATGAACTTGCTCAGGAGCTCAACAAATTACGCGAGAAGGGGATTTTAATAGTGGGCAGCGGTAACAACGTGCACAATTTACGAATGGTGCACTGGGGAAAACTGAACGAGAATTTTGGTTTTGACTGGGCCAACGAAGCCAACAATAAAATGAAAGATTTGATATTGAGCGGCAATCACCAGGATTTGATCAACTATACGAAAATGGGCAGGGCTTTTCAATTATCGATCCCAACACCCGAGCACTATTTACCACTGCTTTACGCGCTGGCACTGCAGGATAAAAAAGATGAAATAAGCATTTTTAATGACCAGCCGATTGGTGGCTCATTAGCAATGACCTCGGTAAAAATCGGATAAAAATGGTTCACGCAGATAACACAGATTTTCGCAGAATTTGAATTTCTTAAATCTGCACTTTCAGCGAAATCTGCGAGAAACTAAAACAATTATTTTAAGTATAAACAATTAAAATTTGATAAAATGAAAATAGGAGTAACAGGAGCAACAGGACAATTGGGACAATTGGTGGTAGAACAATTAAAACAAAAAACAGCAGCAGAAAACATTGTAGCATTAGTACGCACGCCCGAGAAAGCTGCAGATCCAGGTATAGAGGCACGTGCCTTTGATTACGAAAAACCAGAAGACCTGGCCAGCGCATTGGAAGGTATTGATAGCTTATTGTTGATTTCCGGCAATGAAATCGGGAAACGTGCACAACAACACACCAACGTTATTAAAGCGGCAAAAGAAGCCGGCGTTAGCTGGATTGTATATACCAGTTTATTACATGCCGACACTTCATCGCTAAGTTTGGCCGGCGAACACATGGCAACCGAAGAAGCATTGAAAAACTCAGGCATTGATCATACTGTTTTGCGTAACGGTTGGTACACCGAAAACTATACCGGATCGATAGCAGGGGCATTGGGTGCTGGCGCATTTGTTGGCAGTGCAGGCGATGGAAAAATATCGTCGGCAACACGTGCCGACTTTGCCGAAGCTGCAGCCGTGGTGTTAACAACCGAAGAACATAAAGGCAAACTTTTCGAGTTGGCAGGCGACGAAAGTTATACCCTAACCGACCTGGCTGCCGAGATCTCGAAACAAACAGGAAAAGACATTCCTTACAACAACCTTCCTGAAGGTGAGTACGCTAAAATTTTAAAAAGCATTGGTTTGCCCGAACTATTTGCTGATGCCATTGCCAGTTGGGATACGGGAGCATCGAAAGGAGACTTGTTCGATGACTCAAAACAACTGTCAAAATTAATTGGCAGACCAACAACACCAATGGCCGATGCTGTAAAAGCCGTTTTATAAATCAATTAAAAATAGCATTTGTTAAAAGCTGTCTGTATTTTTCTGCAAGGAAGTATGCAGGCAGCTTTTATTTTCTGAAGATCCAATAAAAATTAGTAGTAAAATCTGCTTTAAATTTATTGACTCTCCCTGATTGTGCCTTCGACACAATCGTCCCTCTCTTCATGAAGAGAGGGAATGAGGGAGAGTTCGCTGAAAGTTTGAATTATTTTCCTCACTGTTGGTGATTCATGGGAATCATGATTGTTTTATTAGAACTCAATATTCAAAAACACGGCAGGCGTAAACGAGATGGCATCGGAATAAACACCAACAAGACTCACTTCGTCGATGGTGCTAATCCTTATATTCGAGTATTTAATGTTTTCGGTATTAAAAATATTCAGAATTGAAATTCCGGCTTCCGCTTTCACTTTTCCCGGTTTGAATTTATAAACCAAAGCCGCATCCATCCGGCTGTAAGCTTTATCGAAGTTTAAGTCGTTATCAACCTCAAAATCATAACGTTCGAAACCGGAACCGTAAACGTAATTTGCCGAGAGATAAAACGATTTATAATTGTAAACCCCCGCAAATTTTAGCTCATGTTTTTGCTGGTGTGGTGCCGGCCGCCAAACATTAACCCTAAAATAGGGGAACTGCTCCTCCGTGTTACTCAGGGTGTACGAAATCCAGGCCATGTTTCGCTTGTACTCTTTTTTAAGAAAAATATCAAGGCCTTTACTTCTTGCCTTCCCCTCATAAAATCCCTCACTAATGCGTAAATTGCCGGTCCTATATCGACTTAATCCCTCAGTAGTTTTATAAAAAGTCTCGGCACTGACTGTAAATCCGTTTTTTTGATACGATACTCCGGCCACAAAATGTTCGGCATTTAAAACCGGAATTTGTTCCTCATCGGAATTTGTCCAAAACTCGGTATAATTATTTGTACTGTCGAGCACCGTTGTTTTCGATAAAAACTGGTTATACAGTCCCCATGAAGCATTTATTTTCATGTCGTCAAAAACCGAAAACGATGCCGAAACTCGTGGTTCAAAATACCATTTACCGGGTTTGGTGTTATAAATAACTCGCACACCCGTTTTTAACTCCAGCAACTCCCCTAACGGATATTCATCCTGCAGATAAGAATAAATACGTGGCGATTGGTTATTGATATCAATCTGTTGTTCGCCCTCGGAAAAACGCGATAATTCAACATTGTTGTTAATCACTCCCGCACCTACCAACAAACGATGTCCCTGACGAAAATTTAGGGTATGTTCGGCATTAAAACTTAGTTCGTCCACGGTGTTTCCCGAGTCTAAATGACTCTTTAATTCTATGAACCCGTCTTGAGACCTTTCTGTTTGGGCTTTTTGGTACAACTTACGCTCGAATGCGGAATAAGCAAAAGTCAGGTTGGTAGCATCCCCATTTCTCCAGGGATAATTCAACTGTGCCGATCCGCCCAACTGGTTATTCTGTTCCTGCTCCTCCCGCGTCCATAAAACACCTCCTATACGGGCATCCATATCGTAATTAAAATCATCGCCACCACCGTATAAACTAAGCGAAAACCGGCTTCCGTCATCCCCTTTAAATGTATACTTCAGGTTGGCGTCGCGAAAAACAAAATCGGGTTTTACATCCGAAATACGACTGGCTGCAGGACCTTTCCCCAGGAAATTTCCTGATCCGGCACCGGAACCCGGTGTTGAACTTTCTTCTCTTGTAACAACACTTATTCGTGTTGGGCCGTACAGCTGATGGTAGGTTTGGCGGTAAGCTGCCAGCAACGACGACTTTTTTGAAAGCGGCAGCTGAACCATCGAATTTACAGTAGTTGAATTGATACTGAATGTAAGACCTGGTTTTAATAAGGTTCCGTCTTTGCCCTGAATATCAACAATTCCTCCAACGCGATCGCCGTAACGGGCTTCGTAACCGCCTTTCATTACTTCAATATTTTTCACCACCAAAGGATTAACAACGGCAATGTTATCGTTAAAATTTTTCAACCCAAAAACAGTAAATCCGTCAAATTGGATTTTACTCTGGCTCTCGTAAGCGCCCCAAATAAGCAGATCGTTCGATTGTTCGCCTGAGGCCATTACTCCGGGCATTAAGCGCAAAAGATTAAACACCGAATTATCGCCATACCCGGGCAGTATGGGTGCTATTTGGTGGTTAATTTTCATTCGTCCGGCATTGTAACCAATAAGCGTTGATTTTTCGATAGGATTGCTGTAAATCTGCACCTCTTGAATGCGTTCGATTTGCGGATAAAGCAAAAAATTACGACTGAGACTTTGGGTAACAACCGTATCGTAAACAAAATAACCCAGGTGCGATATCTGTAGATTGTATGATGTATCGGCCGAAGCGATAAAATTAAAATGTCCCTGCAAATCGGATTGTACCGGCCGGCGGTTAATAAGAATGTATGAATACGGCAAAGGCTCGAAAGTGTTAGCTTCCAGCACTCGTCCGGAAATTTGTGTGAGCTCCGGCTTGCGTTCCCGTTTTGGTATGATCAGTATTACATCGCCCGATCGTTCGATTTCGAGCGGAAAATCTTTAATGAGAAAGCGCAACGCCTCTTCATCGCTGTTGAAAGTTTTGTTGGTGGCACTAACTAAAAATCCGGAAAGTAAATCACTGTCGTAGGCAAACTGAAAGCCATACTGTTCCTTTAAATCGATTAAAACCTGATTTAGCGGGGTTTTGCGTGTGTTGATTTCTATTTTTTCGTGGTTTTGTGCCGCCACTTGCGATACGGCCAGCAGCATTACCAAAACCACAACGGTTAACCTGTTCATTAACTTTCGTCTGTCACGATGTAAACATTATTCGCTTGTTTTTCAAACTTCAGCCCCATTGGTTTACAAACAAAATCCAACACTTCTTCAACGCTGTACTGTTTTGAAAAATTACTTCCAAAATTACGATTATTTAATTGCGGATCGAGTTTTATGGTTACGGCATACTGACGCTCTATTTCATCGATAACCTCTTTTAACGGGCGCCCGGTGAAATAAAAATAATTTTGTTTCCAGCTTATTGCCTTTTCGGGCTCAAACATTCTGGTAACAACCAGTTTCCCTTCTTCAAGTTCAACGTGGTTTTGAGGCAGTAGAATCACTTTCTCGTTGTTTGGCGATGTTACCTGAACTTTTCCTGTGAGGCAGGTTACACGGTAATTTTCTGCGCGGGCATAAATATTAAACGAAGTTCCGAGCACTTGCGTTGTTCCGTTTTTGGACTCAACGGTGAAAGTTGATCCCTCTTCAACAGTAAAAAAACCTTCCCCTTCAAATTTCAGTTTACGATCCCATTTCCATTTTATCGGATTATAAACCAGTTTTGATGCTGCATTCAAATTAACCTTTGAGCCATCGGGTAATACAGCTGTTAGATGTTCACCCGGCAAACATTCTATGGTTTTCTGCCAGGACGAAACGACTGCCCCTATTCCAAAAATTAACAGGACTACTGCCGCCGCTGACCACTGAATCCATTTATTCCGGATAGCGACCACTTTTGCCGGTTTTTTAGCCATTTTGCCTTGCAGCTCAGTCCAAACATCAGCCTCCGATTTCTCCCAGCTAATCTTTCCCTTTCCGAAAAGATCTTTTTCGAAATCATTTAACGGGTTGCTATGTCTATTTTTATCATTCATTTGTTTTTAAACTAGTTCGTAAAAAGTGCAGAGCGAGCTTCATTCTTTTTTCCACTGCCTTTACACTTACACCAATCATTTCGGCAATTTCGCTGTAGGTTAGCTGATCAACCCTGCTCATCAGGAAAACGGTTCGTTGTTTTTCAGGCATTCTTTGCAGTGCGTTATTGTACGTTTCCTTCAATTGCCCGAAAACCAGATCTTCCTCCGGTGTGCGCGATTTTCCATCCGGTTCATAATGTTTAAAAAACTCAAAAGAACGTTTTTCTTTTCGGTAGTACGACACAAACAGGTTGTTGGCTATTTTAAAAAGCAGGCCTTTCACCCTGGCATCGTCAATTTTATTGTTCTTCTCCCAAATTTTCAGAAATGTTTCCTGCGCAATATCAGTAGCCAGTTCGGTATCTCCCGAACGATAGAACATGTAGTTACGAACCTGGCTAAAATGTTCATCAAAAAGCTTTTTGAATTCTTCTTTTGTCAAAACGCGGCAACAATGATTAGACTTTTAAAGTTACGGGAATTTACGGGAATGAGAAATACCGGGAGACCATGAAAACACATCCCGGTATTATCTCCCCATTACTAACTATCCGTTGCCGTTATGGTTATTATTTTGATTCTGACTACCATTTTGATTTCCGTTCTCTCCGGTGTACTGATGCTGATTCCTATACTGATATTGTTTTGCCATTCCGTTATAATGTTTTTCCGAGAGGTCGATTACTTCGTCTCCGGCATTGGTTGACAACAGTGCATAATGATCGCATTCTTCGCCGCTTTCGTTATACCCATAATCAAGTACCGAAACCAGGTTACCATCTATTCGCACTTCAACCACTCCTTCAACCATATATCGGCACATTGCCAATCGTTTTAACGGAGTGGTAATTATTTTGCTGTAGGTTTCTTCGGTTCCATCGGGCCACACAATGGTTCCGGTAACTTCGCCGGTAATAATCACAACATCATCACTTTGAATTTCGGGAGTATCAAGACCTGCCAGCCATTGCCATACCCGTTCGGCACTTCGCGTAACAGTTGTACCATCGGGATACACAAAGGTTAATTCCGACTCAAACTTACGGAATGTACTGTCCACTTTGTCGACTATTACTTCCGTGGTACCGTTAATCAGCATCGAATCAACCATAAAATCATTGAAACTTACCAATCGCGAATAATCCTGACTGTTTCGTGGTGCCGAAATTACCAATACAATTTCTCCGCTTAATACTTTACCGTTGTTTAACACGGTGCTATCGCCATAGTCAAGCGTGATTGTAAGCGGATATGCAGTACTGTCGCTGTGATCAATAGTTACGTCCGGACATTGATTTTCGAAATAGCGTAATTTGTTGTGCCATCCAAAAAATTTGCCCATTTGCCACCAACGTGTAAGAATTCGTTCGGCATTGGCAAAAAATTCCACTTCGTAATTACATTCGGCAACTGCAGCTTCAGCCTGCACTTCGGCCACTGTAATTTCGGCCGATTTTAAGGTCTGTTCGTCACTCATCCCCGGAATATCAATACCTTCATCGGTATTTGTATTACACGAGAACATGAATATTGCTAATGCAATAACTGAAAATCCAATAATTCTTTTCATGACATTATATTTTAATGATTATTTCTACCTGTTATCCGCACAAGACTCCCAGCACCCTACTCTTTTGGGCATTTTTTTTAGAATTATTTTTGACCATTAGCTCAATCTTCTGACAAACAACATCTTGAGCTAATTATTTTTTCGTTGGCTTTACAAAAATCCTTTGTTGAAAGCGCTCAAATTGTTTACTTTTGGCTGCTCAAATCAGTTTAGAATATGAAAGCAGTTGTAGTTTTAGGTTTTATTCTTTTATTTCTTGGTGTGCAAACTCAGGCACAAAACAATGAACCGCTTAACAGCGAAAAACCCAAAGTGGTAATTGGTATTATTGTTGAAAACATGCGCCCCGATTACATTCAGCGCTATTGGGATAAATTTCAACCCAACGGATTTAAGAAAATCTATACGCAGGGTGCCGTTTGCAAGAATGTGAAACTTACGCTGCACGAGCAAAACTACGCCAGCGGAACAGCAACGCTATTTACCGGGGTTCATCCTTCCATTCACGGAATTGTTTCAACTTCGTGGTACGACCGCCTGAAGAAAAAGGAAATTGACAGCACCGAGGACGACTATTATTTTACGGTTGGTGCCGATACCAAATCCGGTGCGGCCTCGCCACAGAACCTGCTTTCAACAACACTTACTGATAATTTGAAAATATTAAGCGGAGGAAAAGCAAAAATCTTTAGCGCTGCTTTAAACCGCGAATCAGCCATTTTTGCAGCCGGTCATGCTGCCGACGGAGCTTACTGGTTCGACATAGAATCGGGAAGAATGATATCAAGCTCGTTTTACATTAGCACTTTCCCCGATTGGGTGCGTTTGTTCAACAGCGAAAATTACGCCGATATTTACAGTCACCGCACCTGGACAACGCTGCTTCCGGAAATCGAATACACCGAAAGCCTGCGCGACGACTACCTGCTGGAGCGTGGTTATTTCGGAGAGTTTAATACTTTCCCGCATTCTATGAACAAATACATTAGCCGTACCAACAATTTCCGGCCGTTTAAAACAACGCCATCGGCCAATATGATGATCAAGGATTTTACCCTGCGTTTGTTGGAAAACGAGGAAATTGGAACGGACAACATAACCGATTTTGTTACCGCAGTATTTTCGAGCATGGATTACGAAAATGGTTCATTCGGGCCGGCGTCGCTTGAAATGGAAGATACTTACCTGTATCTCGATCAATACATCGGAGAATTGATTGATGCCGCCGAACAGAAATTCGGAAAAGACAATGTATTGTTTTTCCTAACGGCCAACACATCTGCTTCGTACCCGGTTGAATATTTGAAAGAAGAATTTCACCTGACCGTTGATTATTTTAATGTTGAAAGTGCCATTGCGCTCCTTACTTCATACCTGAATATTACCTACGGCGAAGAGAAATGGATCGAACATTATTCTGATCTTCAGCTTTACCTCGATCACGATATCATTAATAAAAACGATAATGTAACGCTAAATGAATTGCGCGAGGTTTCATCAAATTTCATTAACCAGTTTACCGGCGTTCAGGTATCGATGCCCGCTTTCCAGCTGGAACAGGGCAGTTCGGCAAACGGCTTGTTCGAACCGCTGTACAATACGTACCACAAAAACCGTTCGGGCGATTTTATCTATACCTTAAAGGAAGGCTGGCAACCCGGTTATAAATTCAAGCGTGCCAATTACACCGATCAGTCGCGAATTCCGGTAGTGATCTGGGGAAAAGGAATTAAAGCACAAACGATTAGCACAACGCACAATGCTGTTGACCTGGTGCCAACACTGGCCGAATTAATATCTGTGCCGAGACCCGACAAATGCCAGGGAAAAATTATTAAAGAAATTGTGGAAACGAAATAGAAAAGCTGTTAGCCAGCTAAGGTGCTAGAACAGTTTAAATCCCTTACGTTCGTTCTTCTTTTCCAGTTCCAGCTCAGCATGTACCTGATCGTTCTTTTTCTGTCGGTTTTTACTGCTCAATAGTGGCTGAAGGCTAACTACCAATGTAGTATCTGAAACGGCTTCAACGTGGTGTAGAACAGGTTTAAAACCTCCGTTTGAAATGGACAAATCAATATCGCCCTTATCAAGAATTAGTTTATAAAATCCATTCTGATTGGTAATTGTTCCGATTCCTGAATTCTTTTCAAAAATACTTACGTTTTCCATAGCTTTTCCGTTGGATCCATTATTAACATAACCTGTTATGGTTACGATTTGAGCCCAATTCATGCCCGGAATAATTAATAACAGAACAGCGAAATGGGTGATTAATACTGTTTTCATTTTAATGAACTTGTTAAATTGTTTTATGGCTCTATAAAATTAGACAAAAAACAGCACAAAAAGGTTGCTTCATCCTTTAATTTTCTTTAAACAAATTGTTAATGAATCTCAAATTTCTATCTTAAAAAATAATCCTTATTTAGACTACATAGCATTCTATCTCTTTTTAACCTTTTTTAGAACACATTTATACCTGACAAATATTAGCCTCACCTATCTATTTAAAATCAGATTTAATTATAATTTCTGTTTTCTGCTGAAAAACATAATGTTATGAAACAAATACACTGTTTTTTTAGATGATTACTCCTTACATTTGTTTATAATAAATAAAGAATTATTTCTCTATTGAATACAGCAACTTGTAACTGATCCTGCCTTAGCCGGCGATGTATTTAACAATAACAACTAAAAACCAATTTAAAAAACTAAAACTTGCCTCATGGATCCAATCCAAACCTTAGTTAAAAACCTGGCAGAGAAACATGGTCGAAGCCGGGAGAGTGTTTTACCCATTTTACAAGGAGTGGTTGAACAGGAAAAATTCCTTTCAGAACGTTCGATGATAGAGATTGCCCGGGAAATTGATATTCCGGCTGCCGATGTTTACGGAACTGCCACTTTTTATTCATTCCTTGAAACCAAACCTGCCGGAAAGTTCATTATTCGTGTGTGCAAAACCATTACCTGTGCCATGAAGGGTAAAAACCAGATTTTGTTTGCCATACAAGACATGCTAAAGATCAGTTTAGGGGAAACCACCCCCGACAAACAATTCACCCTTCTGGAAACCAACTGCCTGGGCTGGTGCCACAAGGCACCTGCGATGCTGATAAACGATGAGATTTATACCGAACTCACTCCTGAAAAAGTAAGGGAGATATTATCGGCTTACATGAAAGTTAATGCGAATCACTAAACCGGCAAATATGGCAACTTCAAATCAATTAAAACGAGTAGATTTCATTTTCAGAAATGAAAACGACTGGGAAAAAATTCTCTCTTCAACACTAAAAAGGAAACCACAGGAGCTTATCAATGAACTCATCAGTTCGGAGTTAAAAGGACGTGGCGGAGCCGGTTTTCCAACCGGATTAAAATGGAAACTTACTGCGGAATCAAAAGAGAAAGAAAAATACGTGATCTGTAATGCCGATGAAGGCGAACCCGGCACTTTTAAAGACCGTGAAATATTATCGCGCGTTCCCTATAAAGTTCTAACAGCAATGGCTATTTGTGGATACATTACCGGAGCTAAAAGAGGCTTTATCTATTTACGGGGCGAATATAAATTTCTGTTGCCCGAGTTAAACAAGGTCATCGACGAGTTCGACTACTACTGCCAGGAGACAAATCTTGATTTCAAGATCTCGATTTTTATGGGTAGTGGCGCTTACATTTGCGGTGAAGAAACCGCTTTAATGGAATCTATGGAAGGAAAACGTGGTGAGCCGCGAAACAAACCACCATTTCCAACGCAAGCCGGTTTTATGGGAAAACCTACCGTAATCAACAATGTAGAAACTTTGGTGCATACTTTCACTATTTTTAAATACGGTGCAAAAAAATTCTACGATCTGGGTGTTCAGTACTCCCGCGGAACCAAGCTGTTCTCGGTATCGGGTGATACACCCAAACCGGGTATTTACGAGTTGGAACTGGGAATGAGCCTGCAGGATTTTGTTTACGAATTTGGCGACGGCGATACCAAAGCCGTACAGGTTGGCGGAGCTTCGGGCTTTCTTGTTCCGCGCAAAAAATTTAAAGATGCCGCTATTGGTTTTAAAGGCAAACTAACTGGTATTTCGCTGCCTACAGGCGGATCGATGATGCTTTTTAATAGTTCGCGTTCGATGTTTAATGTACTCGATAATTACCTCGAATTTTTCCGCGAAGAATCGTGTGGGCAGTGCACACCTTGCCGCGTAGGATGCCAGCAATTATTACTGGGCATTAAAGCGGTAAAACGTGGTGAAAAACCGGCCTCCTATCTCGACAAGTTATTGCGCCTCACCGAAACGATGCAATACACGGCCAAATGTGGCCTTGGGCAATCGGTGGCGAATTCGTTCTCGTCGATTGTCGAGAACTTCAGAGAAGAGATGATCTATTAATAAACCGGAAAAAGAAAGATTATGAGCAAAAAAGTTAGTATCAGTATAAACGGTTTTCCGGTGGAGATTTCAGCTGGGAAAACCATTCTTGAAGCTGCAGAAGAACAAGGGATTACCATCCCAACACTTTGTCATCATAAAGATTTGTGTGTTGCCGGAAACTGCCGTGTTTGTGTGGTTGAGGTAGCCGGACAAAACCGTTTGTCTGCAGCCTGTGCAACACCTTGCGAAGAAGGTATGGAAATTCTTACGAACAGTTTAAAAGTACGTAATTCCAGAAAACAAATCATTGAGCTACTATTGGCTGAGCACAACGCAGATTGTACCAAATGCTACCGAAACGGAAACTGCGAACTGCAAACACTCGCCTCTGAGTATAAAATAATGACCCAGGATTTTATCGAACTCGTTCCGTTAAAGCACGTCTCAATAGATTCCTATTCTCCGTCGATTATCAAAGACGACAGCAAATGTATCCGCTGCCAGCGTTGTGTGCGAACCTGTGCCGGATTACAGGGAGTTAATGCGCTTACCGTGGCTCACAAAGGCGACAAAATGAAGATCACCACCTTCTTCGAAAAAGCCATGCGCGACGTGGTTTGCACTAACTGTGGCCAGTGTGTTAACCACTGCCCAACCGGAGCGCTGGTTGAGAAAAATTACATTGAAGAAGTTTGGGAAGCTATTGCCAATCCGAACAAACATGTAGTGGTGCAAACAGCGCCTGCCGTACGTGTGGGATTGGGCGAAGAGCTGGGATTAAAACCGGGAAAAAGCGTTACCGGAAAAATGGTTGCCGCTTTAAAACGTTTGGGTTTCGACTCGGTTCTCGACACTGATTTTACCGCCGACCTTACCATTATCGAAGAAGGAACTGAATTACTTACCCGCCTGAAAAAAGTTCTGGTCGACAAAGATGAGTCGGTAAGTTTGCCAATGGCAACATCATGCTCGCCGGGATGGATCAAATACATCGAACACATGTTCCCTGAGCATTTGAAAAATCTCTCAACTTGTAAATCGCCGCAACAGATGTTCGGAGCGCTGGTAAAAACGTACTACGCCAATGCCCGAAATATAAAACCGGAAGACATCGTTTCAGTTTCGATAATGCCATGTACCGCTAAGAAATACGAAGCTTTCCGTCCTGAAATGCACGACAGTGGTTACCGCGATGTTGACTATGTATTAACCACACGTGAGCTGGCAATCCTGATTAAACAAGCCGGTTTGGATTTCAATAAACTGGAGCCGGCAAAATACGACCGCTTAATGGGAGAATCATCAGGGGCAGCAGTTATTTTCGGTGCAACCGGTGGCGTTATGGAAGCCGCTTTACGTACCGCTTATGAAATTGTTACCGGACGCGAAGTACCGTTCGAAAACCTTAATATTACTCCGGTGCGAGGAAGTGATGGAATTCGTGAAGCAACCATAAAAATTGAAAATCCGGTGGAAGAATGGGCATTCCTTGATGGCGTTGAACTAAAATGCGCCATTGCACACGGACTGATAAATGCCAAATCTGTTATGGAATCAGTAAGGGCCGGCACTGCCGATTACCATTTTATTGAATTTATGGCCTGCCCTGGTGGTTGCCTTGGCGGCGGTGGACAGCCTATTCCTACCAATCCTGAAATCAGACAGAAACGTGCAGAGGCAATTTACGCTGAAGATGAAGGTTTGCCGATCCGGAAATCGCACGAGAATCATGAAATTAAGAAGTTATACAAAGACTTCTTAAAAGAGCCACTTGGTGAAGTTTCGCATCATTTATTGCATACAAAATATACGCAACGCGAAAGGTATTAATCGCACCCTAACTTTAATTAAAATCCGGTATCTTTGGTACCGGATTTTTTTATGATACTATTTACCAGATATATGAATTCTCCGGTAGGCTGGCTCAAGCTTCAGTCAACTGAAACGGCATTAGCAGCTGTCAGTTTTGATTCTGAAAAAGCTGAAAATTCTGCAGATCAACCAAACATTTTGGAAAATGCAGAAAGTCAACTGCGAGAATATTTTGCCGGCGAACGAAAAAACTTCAACCTGCAACTAGCTCCGGAAGGGACAGACTTTCAGCAAAAAATCTGGGAACTGGTGCAAAACGTTGATTTTGGAGCAACTGCCAGCTATCTCGATATTGCCAAACTATCCGGCTCAGAAAAAAATACACGTGCTGTAGGGCTGGCAAACGGAAAAAATCCAATTCCAATTATTATTCCTTGTCATCGTATTGTTGGAAGTTCGGGAAAACTTACCGGTTACGCCGGCGGTTTGGAACGCAAACGTTGGCTCCTCAATCACGAGTTGTTACACACTCCATCCACCACCCGATTATTCTAATTTCGGGAATATTGTCCCAGAATGAAGAGTCCATAAAGGAAAGCAAAACTGCTATACTGCTGGATACTTGCACATTAAACATTATGGCATACCGTTTGCAAATTTCTTTACGAAATCAGGAAGATAAAAAATAAGGAAACTGATATAGTTAACCTTAAGAAGTGGAACTCAATTTTGGGTTCCATTTTCTTTTGCAGGAAGTCTGATATATCCTTATATTCACACAAAAAATTTTATGCCTAAAAAATTAAACCTGGTTATTCTGTTATACTTTCTGGTTGGTGTTTGCCTGGCCCAGGAAAGATATACAGCCAACGTTTTCGATGAGATCCGAGTAGAAACAGCTACTTATGCAACCAAGGATGGCGAAAATCTGGATATGGATATTTACCTTCCGCAAAACGATTACGAGCAGGAACGTGCAACTATAATTTATGTACACGGCGGCGGTTTTAGTGGTGGACAAAGAGACGGAGAGAACATTAAAACATTTTGTACACAACTCGCCAATTACGGTTATGTAGTGGCTTCCATATCGTATCGTTTAACACGCAAAGGAAAGCCCGAAGGTTTTGGTTGCGATTGCCCCGCTACCGAAAAACTAAATACCATTCATGCCGCCAGCGAAGACTTATTGGATGCAACCTATTTTTTGATAGAAAACCGTCATCAATACGCTATTAATCCGCAACAGATTATTTTGTCGGGAAGCAGTGCCGGAGCAGAAACCGTTTTGTTCACCGCTTACCAGCCACCTTATTGTTATGGTCTGGATTCGGGGCCGGTTTCGTTTGCAGGAGTAATTGGCATGGCCGGGGCCATTCCCGACACAACGGCATTATACGATGAATCGGCAATCCCGTCGCTTTTATTCCACGGCACCGACGACAACCTGGTTCCATACGGAACGGCACCTCACCATTATTGCGATGAAGGTACCAAAGGCTACTGGATATTGCATGGATCGTACACGATTGCTGAAAAAATGAGGCAACTTGAAGCTCCTTACTGGTTACACACATCATGTGGTGCGGGTCACGAAATGAGCAACAAACCCACTACGGATTATTTCGATGAGATTATTGAATTTTGCAAGGATTTCGCCATCGACAAGAAAGATGAGCAACGGGAAACCATTATAGAAGGAAAACAAAACACGGATAAATACACCACTTATAATTTCTGTTCAGAATGAAACGACTAATTTTAGGACTACTTTTATTATTCCCAACAATATTATTTGCGCAGCAAATGAATGTAATGACGTTTAATATCCGAATGAATACGGCAAGCGACGGCGTAAATGCCTGGCCAAACCGTATTGAAATGGTAAACGGATTGCTGCATTTTTACGATCCTGACGTTTTTGGTTTGCAGGAGGCTTTGTATGGTCAACTTTTAGACATTGAAAAAGGTTTGCCCGAATACAAATGGTTTGGCGTTGGCCGCGACGATGGTGATAAAGCCGGCGAGTTTATGCCGATATTCTACAATCCGAAAAAATTGATCTTGGAAGAAAAAGGACATTTCTGGTTATCGGAAAACTGCAACGAGCCCGGACTGGGTTGGGACGCCGCCTGCAACAGAATTGTTACCTGGGGAAAATTTAAATCGAAAGTAAGCGGAAAAAAATTCTTTGTTTTTAATACGCATTTTGACCATGTTGGTGTGGAAGCCCGAAAAAATTCAGCAAAACTGATCCATGAAAAAATGGAAGAGTTTACAGCAGGGTCAGGCTTGCCGGTAATTCTGACAGGCGATTTTAACCTGACTCCGGAAACACAACCAGTAGCGCAGATAAAAGGTTACATGAGCGATAGCCGCGAAGTTACACAAGAACCACCCTACGGACCAGTTGGAACTTACAACGGTTTTAAACCGGGCAGTGAAGGCGATAACCGCATCGATTACATTTTTGTGAACGACAAAATTAAGGTGCTGGAATATGCAGCCATCAGCGATACAAAAGAAGGCCGGTCGCCATCTGACCATTTGCCCGTTTTTGTGCAAATACAATTAAAATAAGAATCGTTCTCGCAGATTACGCAGATTTTTGCAGTATAGTCTCCCGAGAGACTCTGCGTAATCCGCGAAATCTGCGAGAAATAAATTTGATGTGCTAATTCTTATTTTCAAAATCCAGTGCATATCAAATCATTTTATCACAAAACCTGAGTTTTATCTTTCATTCTGCGGTTTGATAATTGATAAGTTTTACATTTCTTAGCGGAATGTTTGAAAATATTGGTGAACTCATTATAAAAATCTCCGATGGTATTTGGGGAGCTCCTGTTTTAATTTTGCTGCTTGGAGGTGGCTTTTACTTTTTGGTGTATTCGCGTTTGGCGCCGCTACGCTACATTGGTCATGCACTTTCCATTTTAACCGGAAAGTACGACGATCCAAACGAAGCCGGACAATTGCGGCACTACCAGGCACTTTCCACAGCCCTTGCCGGAACAATAGGAATGGGAAACGTTAGTGGTGTTGCCGTAGCAATTACTATGGGAGGCCCGGGAGCGATCTTTTGGATGTGGGTATCGGCATTGTTAGGAGTTAGCACCAAATTTTTTACCTGCTCGCTGGCTGTGATGTTCCGTGGAAAAGACGATGCCGGCGAAATTCAGGGTGGCCCGATGTACTACATCACTGAAGGATTGGGCAAACAATGGAAGCCCATTGCCGTATTTTTTGCCATCATGGCCATGATAGGCGTTTCTCCACTTTTTCAGGCCAACCAGCTTACCCAAATGGTTCGCGATGTCATTCTGATTCCTAATGGAATTGAGGGTTCTTTTACTTCCAATATCTTAACCGGTGTGGTAATTTCTATTCTTGTGGGACTGGTTGTAATCGGCGGAATTAAACGTATTGGAAAAGTTACCGGCCGCCTGGTTCCAACCATGGTGGTGGTTTATACAGTAACCGTTTTATACATTATTTTTTCCAACTCATCGGAAATTGTTCCGGCATTTAAAACCATTTTCGAAGATGCATTTACCGGAAATGCCGTTCTTGGCGGATCGCTGGGTGCAATTATCATCACCGGTGTTCGTCGTGCAGCTTTCTCGAACGAAGCCGGACTGGGTACAGCACCTATGGCTCACGGAGCCGCCAAAACCAACGAACCCATCCGCGAAGGATTGGTTGCTATGCTGGGCCCAATTATCGATACGATTCTTGTTTGTACCATGACCGCCCTGGCGATCATTATTACCAACACATGGAAAGTGAGCAGCGCCGATGGAATTACACTTACCGCGCAGGCTTTTGATACCAGCATTCCGGTTTACGGGAAATACATTCTGGCTATCTGCGTCATTTTCTTTTCCATGTCAACCATGTTTGCCTTTCCGTATTACGGGGTAAAATGCCTCGGTTTTGTTGCCGGAACCAAATACCAGCACATTTACAACTATCTATTTGTTGCCGTAATCTTAGTGGGTGCCGTTGCCAATCTGCGTGTAATTATTGGGCTTATCGACATTGCTTTTGCACTGATGGCCTTCCCTACTGTAATTACAACCATACTGCTATCGCCACATGTTAAACGCGCCGCCAAGGATTATTTTGCACGGTTGAAAGTGGAAAAACAAAACTATTAAACACTTGAAATCCAATTTTCGGAGGGAGAATAACTTTTATTTTCCTAAAATTGACTAATTGTTGTTTTTTTATCATAGCTTCAATATTTTCAATCAAAATATTGAAATGAACACCAACTCGCAATTTGAACAACTCGAAAAAGCCTTTTTTCACGATGGATACCAACTGGCCATGAAAGCTGTTGAGGCAAACATGGAGCAGAAAGCGGTGCATCAATCAATAAAAGAAATGTATGCCGCTATCGACGGATTGATTGATTCGTTGTTTATTTACGCCCGGCAACAAAATAAAAGTATCGATTGTAAACGGGGCTGCAGCTGGTGTTGCCACCAACCGGTTTTTGCGCTGGATTATGAGTTGGATTATTTACAGGCGTTTATTGAGAAATCTTTTGATGCTGAAACGATTTCCGTAATCACCGAAAAAGCCAATCAAAAACAAGCCAAACTTAGTCAATTAAAAGGCGATGAACTGATGAATGCCAAACACCCCTGCCCGCTTTTAAAAGATAATGCATGTTCCGCGTATGAAGCCCGCCCGGTGGCCTGCCGTATTTATCTTTCGTCGGATGTAAAAAGTTGTGTTCACTTTTATAAGCACCCCGATGATAAAAACACCTACCCTGCCCTTTTGGATATGCCAATGCGTTTGGGACGAATGATGAACGAAGGATTTAAATCGGCCTTAAAAACCCATGGTATTGAAGCAAAAGAATTTCGTATTGAAGAGAAACTAATTAAATAACGGTTATGGGGTTTGGCGGATCGGTTCTTGCAATGATACAATCGTTACGCGCCAATGCGCGCCCCAAACACCATGCCTACCAGAACTGGGATAAGGGTGAGAAACGAATCTTCAAAAACAAATATAAGCTGGTCTCAAAACAAGTTTCACCGGAAAAACTTGCCCAACTAAAAGCCAAATACCGAAAGAAAATTGAGCGGGATCAGAAACGCACGAAAGCTCTTACCGTACTTTCGTTAGTAATTATTATCCCTCTACTAACTTTCGGAATCTTTCAATTTTTCTTTAGCAACAGCCAAAAAAATTATCATCCTTATGTTTCTGAAGAGGAGAAGCAAAAAACAGAAATTACAATCGAGCAAATTAACTACTTGCTTGACTCTGGTTATGAATGGCTAAACAAAAGTCATTACAAAAATGCGAGATATCAGTTCAACCGTGTTTTGAAGAGTAATCCCGGCAATAAAGATGCTCTATTTGGAATGGTAGCAAGCTATGTTTATGAATTTCAAAAAGAGAATATAAACTGCGAAAAAGCCAGCGAAATATTAACGGATTATATTTCAGAATTTGGCAGCGATACGAAAACCGAACATTTAAGCACCATCCTTAACAGCAGCAACTAAACTTCCTCAATAGCTATTCCAGCCTCCTCAAATTTACTTTCCAAAATTTCGGGAGACAATGGACGACCATTTTTCGTAAGTACCGAAGTTATACGACCTTTTACCATCAGTTTTTCATCGGCTTTACGAATTACCTCCTGCAAAAATACAATGCGTAAACGACCTTGTTTTCCGATTTTCAAACGAACGAAAAAATCATCGCCGGGGCGCAACGGAAATTTGTATTCCAACTCGGCTTTAATAACAACAGCATCAATTCCATCTTCGTGCAATTGTGCAAAATCGAGCCCAACGTGGTTCAAAAATTTATGGCGCGTGTGTTCCAAATAGTTCTGGTAAACAGAATTATTTACTATTCCCTGGATGTCGCATTCGTAATCGCGAACCTGCATCTCTAATTCAAAATGGTAATCCTGCATTTTATAGGTTTAAAGGCTAAAGCCTGATTCAACAATCTATAAAAACACCGGCTTAGAAGCCGGTGAAAATGTATTTATTATGGTTTACTTAACCTCGAAATCAAATAATTTCTTGTCTTCCAGATACCCTTCCAAACGATCGCCGATGGCAACCGGGCCAACATTTGCCGGTGTCCCGGTGTAAATGAGGTCACCAATTTTTAGGGTAACATAATTAGAGATATGGGCAATCAATTCATCAAAATCAAAAATCATCATTCCCGAATGCGATTCCTGAACAGTAGCGCCGTTTATGTCCAGGCGAAAACTGATTGCCTCCTGATCGGGGAAAATTGATTTTGGCAAGAAGGTACTGCTTAACACCGCCGACTTATCAAAAGCTTTTGCTTTTTCCCAGGGCAGACCTTTTGCCTTGAGTTGCGCCTGTACATCGCGTGCCGTGAAATCAATTCCCAAGCCCACATCGTCGTAATAACGGTGTGCAAAGCGTTTTTCAATGTTTTTACCAATACGGTTTATCTTGATCACCAACTCAATTTCGTGATGCACCTCGTTGGTCCAGTCCGGGATATAAAACGGATCGTTATTTCGCAACAAGGCGGTATCGGGTTTCATAAAAAAGATAGGCTCTTCGGGTAAGTCATTCCCCAACTCTTTGGCATGAGCCACGTAATTTCTTCCTATGCAAATTATTTTCATACGATATGATTATTTACGTTAATAGCATCGTATGGAATTCGCATTTGGCATACAACCGTTTAAATGCGAATCCTTTTTCATGCTCATTTCATAATAAATAAGTTACGAGCCTCGAGCTTCTAAGCACGAGACTATTTACTCATCATTCTTAGTTTCAACTGTGTTAAAACTTTCTTCGTATACAGCGGAAATTCACTGTTCAAAATCCAGCCAAAGTAACCGGGTTGCTCCTGTAAAACCTGCTCAACCGGTACTCCTTTGTTCTTTCCAAAATTAAAGACTTCAACACCATTTTCATCGTAGACAATACGGCCCACGAAATCAACATTGCGGTCGTACGACGAGAATTCGCTCAACTTCTCCACATCATTTTCAATTGGCGTTGACTTTTTCCCTTTTGCATCTTCATACTCCACATCTTTGTATTTATCGAGCTGCGATTTCAGCACTTCGTAAGTTGCTTTTGTATCGGCCATGGCACTGTGCGCATCAGTTAATTCCTGGTTACAATAAAATTTGTATGCTGCTGCCAGTGTACGTTTTTCCATTTTGTGAAAAATGGCCTGCACATCAATAAACTTGCGCTTTTTAAAATCAACATCCACCTCGGCACGTAAAAACTCTTCGGCCAGTAAGGGAATATCAAAACGGTTAGAATTAAAACCAGCCAGGTCGCATCCTTCCATAAATTTAGCCAGCGTTTTTGCTACTTCCTTAAAAGTTGGCGCGTCTTTTACATCCTCATCGTAAATTCCATGAATCAAAGAAGCCTCAATCGGAATGGGTTGTTCAGGATTTATGCGTAACAGCTTTTCTTCCTCGGTACCGTCAACATTTACTTTTATTAAAGCAATCTCCACAATTCGATCCGTAACAATGTTTATTCCGGTGGTTTCCAGATCTAAAAAAACCAAAGCGTTTTTTAAATGTAATTTCATGGTGGGTATGAATTAAAAAAGGTACCCTAAAACCTGCGTTCCCGGATACCTTTTCGGTTTATCGTTGTATCTTTTTAAACGTTAATCATCATTGGCATCAGCAGCATCAACATATCTTCGTCTTCGTCGTTTTCAGCCGGAAGCAACAAGCCTGCACGTGTTGGATCACTCATTTCAACCTTTACATCGCCGGTTGAAATATTGGTAAGAATTTCCTGAAGGAAGGTTGATTTGAAACCAATTTCAATTTCTTCGCCCTCGTATTCGCAATTGATGCGCTCAACTGCCGAAATAGAGAAGTCGATATCTTGTGCCGAAACCACCAACTGGTTGTCGGTAATATTCAGTTTTACCAAGTTGCTCGCCTGGTTCGAGAATACGGAAACACGTTTTACGGTGTTAAAGAAATTCAGGCGGTCGATGATCATCTTGTTCGGGTTGTTGGTTGGAATTACCGAATTATAACTTGGGTAATTTCCTTCAACCAAACGACAGATAAGTTTATAGTTGCTTAAGGTAAAAAAGGCGTTTTTATCGTCGAATTCCAGTTTAACATCAAACTCTTCTTTTGGCAACAGGTTTTTCAACAAGCTAGCCGGTTTTTTAGGCAAAATAAACGAAGACTCGAATTCAGCTTTTGCATCCAAACGACGGTAACGTACCAGCTTGTGCGCATCAGATGCTACAAAACTCACAAAATCAGGAGTAAGCTCAACGTAAATACCATTCATTACCGGACGTAATTCATCGTCGGCTGTTGCAAATAAAGTTTTTTCAATTCCTTTCTGAAGTACAACATGGCTAACATCAATTGAAGATGCACCTTCTTCATCCAACGCCGGCTGCTCCGGAAAATCCTCGGCATTTTGCCCCATGATGCTGAATTTACCATTGTCGGAAAAAATTTCAACATGATAAGAATCGCCATCGATCTGAAATGTCAGTGGTTGCTCCGGAAATTCTTTCAGCGTATCGGTGATCAACTTCGCCGGAACTGCAATGGCTCCTTCGCCTTCAATATTATCCAACTCGAGGCTGGTAATTAAAGTCGACTCCAGATCGGAAGCTGTTATGGTTAACTCTGTTTCGCTTAACTGAAACAGGAAGTTATCGAGAATTGGCATTGTACTTTTACTGCTGATTACCTTACTAATTGCAGAAAGGTGGCTCAGTAATTCGGTGCTTGAAACTACAAACTTCATTTATTTCGATTTATTTTTTTGAATTCTTGTCTTATTTACAACTAATCTAAGTATACGAATATACAAACTTTCAGGAATTATCCCTATCGTGCTTCGCTTGATTTTACCCGTTTTTATGAACGATTGTATTTGTATTTACGAACAAGGTTGTAAACCAGTGCAAAAACAATGATTAAAAGCAGTGGCAGCAATACATTCAGCCATTTCCAGAAAGCGGCTTCTTCGCGCAATTTTACTTTGTCGAGCAAACGTAATTTTAGCGACCGCCCACGTAATTGCATAATCCCCTGTCTGTCATCGAGGTACGAAATGGCATTGATCAGAAACTCCTTATTCCCGAAAACCTGTCCCGATATTTCGTCGAAACCAAGTTCCTGAATTTTAGGTGGATTGGTAGAATAATTTACTTTGTTGGTCATCATACCTCCGTCGGCAATCACGATCATTTGTGTGGGTTTACTTTCCGTAATCAGTTCTGCCGATGAATAGCCGTAGTTTTCCACCATACGGTTTTTATAGTTCGAAGTAAAAACGCCTTCCAGCAAAACACCAACCGGAATATCCGACTCTGTAAACAACTCGCGTGCCGGCGGATTGTTAATGTTTGCCAAACTCACCGACGACGGTGCTTTTATCCGGCGGGCATAAGGCGATGTACTCAGAATCACCTCTTTTCGGAGATTTGAACTGGCAGAAACCGTATCGAGCGATGAAACAAATTCTGTTTTTACCCAGTTTAGGTTTCGGCTAATCGGGTGATTATCGTTGGGCGTAAGCAATGGCGAATAATACCACGGATGCAAGGTGTAACGTGGCTCATTACCCGGCGCGGCTGTATTTACCCGAATTTGAATACAGTTTACATCCTGCAGCAACTCGTAATTTAAACGAACGCCATAACGAAACAGCTGGTCGCCAATATTCAGGTCGTTTGGAAATGAGTAGGTTTGAAATCCTTTGCTCAAACTGTCTAAACTTACCTGAACCGGATCAACCAGCCACATCAGTTTTCCACCTTTCATCAGGTACTGGTCGATGGCAATTTTTGAGGTCTCCGGGAATTCTTTTTTGGGATTGGCAATTACCAAAATATCAACATCCGAATCTTTCAGATCGGCAGCTTCCAGCATATCAATCTCAAAATCGGCAGACAATGCCCGTGCAATATCAGCCACTTCGTACTGATTCGCCTCATCGTGCCCTTGTAAAAATGCCAGTACCGATTTTTTCTTTCGCATCAGTTTATGAAATGCATTTACTAACTCGAACTCGATGGTTTCCACCGAATGGTTAAAGTTATTTTCATAACTCGTGTACGGATTATTTTTCAGAAAATTAACCGCCAGCTCTTTATTTTGATAACGAATAATCGCACCTGGAAAAATAAAACGCGAACTCACGCCTTGTTCGGTTTTATGGCCAAAATTAATTCGCGGCACACCTTTGTTTACCAGTCCGGTAATAAATTCTTCCTGCTTTTCGATATTCGCAATACTGTACGGATTAAAAACGCGAACCCGAATCGGCGCCGAACTGTAAGCATTCAGCACAGCAATCTTTTCCAGCACTTCGTTTTGTATTTTTCGCAATCCCGCCTCCAGCTCGCCACTTAAATACAATTCCACTTCTACCGGACCTTCCAGTCCACTTACCATTTGTTTACTTACATCCGATAACGAATAACGTTTTTCGGCCGTCAAGTCGATACGGTATAAAAAGTTCGATGAAATGGCGAGTATCAACAAAACAACTACAGGAACAACCACCGCCCGAACTTTTGCTTTTGTTTTTCGGAGTTTTCCTTTTCGTAAAATCAGAGTGGTGCCATACAAAAACAAAAAGGCCATACCAATAAAATACAGGATATCGCGCATATCAACCACGCCCCGCGAAATGGACAGGTAGTGATCGTTAATACTCAGCCACGAAAAAATTTGCTCCAGCAAATACGGAACTTCAGCCGATGCCACAAACTCGAAACCGAGGTAAAAAATAAACGACAGCGACATGCCGAAGATGAAGGAAACGATCTGGTTATCGGTAAGCGACGAGGCAAAAATACCAATGGCCACATAAATCGTTGCCAGGAAAAAAAGCCCAAAAAACGACCCCCAGGTTGCACCGGTGTCGATACTTCCTACCGGATTCCCCAGCCAATAAACCGACAAAAAATATAACAAAGTGGGCAACAACGAGAAAACCACCAGCACCAATCCGGCCAGAAATTTGGCCATCACCAACTGAAAATCAGCCAACGGACGGGTTAGCAGAATTTCGATGGTTCCGCTGCGTTTTTCGTCGGCAAACATACGCATGGTAATGGCGGGCACCAAAAACAGGTACAACCACGGCGCCAGCGTAAAAAGCCCCTGCAGCGTTGCATAGTTATTTTCCGGGATATTGTAATTCCCCGGGAAAATCCACAAAAACAAACCGGTAACCAATAAAAAAACCAGCACGGCCAGGTACCCGATCAGCGATCCGAGGAAAGTTTTTATTTCTTTTTTGAATAAGCTATACACTTCTGTCGCTTTTAATTAGAAAATAAGATAACGTACCATCGCAAAATTCATTACAAGTGTAATTATTCCATAGAAATACAAAATTATTACACCTTTCTTTTTCTCAATGGCTTTGATCAATTCTTTTTCATCGCGTTCAACAACCCATTTTTTTGAAAGCGGGTTATTTTTCTTTCTCCAGTTATTTCGCCCAATATACCCGAAACAATCTAAATCACTAGCTTTCATAAATTCATAAAAAGCTTTATAGTTCTCAATTATCGAATCGGCAACCTGATAGCGTTTCCCGTCATCAAATTCTAAAATTACGGAATGGGCCATAATGTAACGATATCCGCCATAAGCGGCTGCCGCATACTGTTTCAGTTGATTAAACTTATAGTGTTTCGACTTGAAAAAGAAAAAATGAAGCGTAAAAGTGTCTTTCTCAAATACAACTTCCTTTACTAATGTGGAGCCTGTATTTACAAAAGCAACAATCATCAGGCCAAGCAATAAAAGAAACCCAGTGGACCATAAATAAGGAAAAGACAAATTTTTTGAAATTGCAGTTAAACCACTCATCAACAAAATGCAAACCACAAGGTTTATTATTAAAAATCCGGCGGCATAACTCCATCTTCTATTTAAATAGAATAATTCTTTCATTGCAGTAACGAAACCATTTTTTCAGCCGCCCGTTTTGAGCATCCCGGTTCGCCCATTAGTTTTTGCATATCGCGGTAATCCGACAAAATTCTGTTACGATACTTTTCGTCTCTAAGCAATCGATCCAGTTCTGCTGTTACTTTTTTAATGGTCATATCTTTTTGAAGCAGCTCTTTTACCGCCATTTTTCCTAAAATAATATTAGGCAGCGACACCCAGTCAATTTTTAAAACAGCAGCCATAATGTAATGAACCAACACGCCGCCTTCAACTTTGTAAAGCACGGTTTGCGGCACATGAAACAAAGCCGTTTCCAATGCGGCCGTTCCGGAGGCGACCAAGGCCGTATGTGCATTATTCAGCAGATCGTAAGTAGATTCGTAAATCACTTTTATGTTGCTACCCTCTAAAATTCCGGCATACAACTCTTTGTCGACCGACGAGACACCGGCCAGCACCACCTGGTAATCATTGCGGCCTTCAACAGCCTTTTTCATTACCGGCAAGGTTCCTTTAATTTCCTGCACACGGCTTCCGGCCAGTAAGGCAATTATCGGGCGTTCATCTAAATTATTTTTGGTTTTAAAATCAGCTGCCGACTGTGCTGTTTTTTCAAATTCCTTTATCGAATCGAACAGCGGATTTCCCACATAGTTTACGTCGATGCCGTGCTTTTTGTAAAATTCGGTTTCAAAGGGAAAAATGGTAAACATTTCATCGACAAAAGCCCGCACCTTTTTAACGCGGTATTCTTTCCAGGCCCACAATTTTGGCGAAATATAATAGTAAACTTTTATGTTGTTTTGTTTGGCAAACTCCGCAATCCGCAGGTTAAAGCCGGGATAATCAATCAGTATAAGTACATCGGGTTTATAGCTAAGCAGGTCTGTTTTACAATACTCCATGTTGCGTTTTATGGTCCGGATATTCAGAATCACATTCACAAAACCCATAAACGCCATTTCGCGATAGTGTTTTACCAATTCGCCGCCAACTGCCTGCATTTTATCGCCACCAAAAAAACGAAAATCAGCCTCTTTGTCGGCAACTTTCAGTTCCTTCATCAGGTTTGAACCATGCAAATCGCCCGATGCTTCGCCAGCTATAATGTAGTACTGCATATTAACCTGCTCTTAAAATTAATACCAGTAAGGCATAAAGAATTGTGGCTCCCAACACTCCTCGGGCCGCCTTTTCGTATTTTAGGTGCAGGAAGATCCAAAAGGCGCCAACATTGGTAAAAACGCACAGGCTGCCAATTTTAACAAGAGCCTGCATGCGCCTCATTCCGGCAATGTAATCGAGAAACGACATATCGTTTTCGCCGGTCAGATATACGATAAAAAAAATAATCAGCGGCAAAACCAGTCCGGTTAAAACACCAACTCCTACTTTGTCGTATTTATTCTGTTTATTTTTTGGCATAGAAGACGGATTAAAACTTCCACGACTTAATTTGATCCATGGTTTCGTAGCAAGTCATATCAACCCGAACGGGAACCACGGTGGCAAAATTATTTTCCAATGCAAAAATATCGGTGTCTTCGGTGTCTTCATCCAAATTCTGAAAATATCCCGAAAGCCAGTGGTATTCTCTTCCGTGTGGATCGGTTCTTTTTTCAAACTCTTCCATCCACTTTCCATGCGCCTGACGACATACTTTTATCCCCTCAGGTTTGCCTTTCGGAATATTCACATTCAAACAGGTAAACGCAGGAATACCATTTTCAATAACACTCTGAAAAACACGGGCTACAACCAGTTTGGCTTTCGAAAAATCTGCCTCTGAACCATAGTCATCCAGCGAAAAACCGATGGACGGCACACCGTGCAAACCTCCTTCAATGGCAGCTCCCATTGTTCCACTGTAAATTACGCTGATGGATGCATTGGATCCGTGGTTAATTCCCGACACCACATAATCGGGTGTTCGCTCGAACAAACTGTTAAAACTCAATTTCACACTGTCAACCGGCGTACCGTTACATTTATAGGTTGGTACACCATGGATCTTCTCCACAGGCACTGCCCGCAGCGGCTGATCAACTGTAATACCACAAGCTTTTCCCGACATGGAAACTTCGGAAGAAATGACCACTACATCACCAAAAAATTGCATTACCTCCACCAGTTCACGCAAACCTTTTGCATGAATTCCATCGTCGTTTGTAACCAAAATTAATGGTTTTTCAGAATCGTTTTTTTGCATGAGAGCAAAGATAATTAGAAATTACTATCTTGTGGCATCAAACCAATTTTATACCAACTATTCTTATATGTCCTTACCCATATGGGATTTATGAACATTTTGTACTTAGTATTATTTATATTTTCCGGAGATCGTTGATCGCCAGTTTTTATAAGTCTAAAATAAGTTCGGTCAGAAATATATTCTTAAAATTTGAATGATGAAATACTTGAAAAAACTCACTGCATTTTGTATTGTTTCCCTCATTTGGTATGGAGCTACGGCCCAGGTAGATATCGAATACCAGAAACCACCTAAAGAAATTCTGGAATTGATCGATGCTCCGGCGGTTCCTTCAGCATCTTTCGATGCTAAAAACGAAAATATTGTTTTGTTACATCGGAACCAGTTTAAAAGCATTGCCGAATTATCGGAACCCGAATTACGTTTGGCCGGATTACGAATTAATCCGGTTACCAACATTGGTAGCAGAACGCGTTACTATACGAACATCTCGTTGATGAAAGTTGGCGAACCAGAGGAAATTAAAGTTAATAATGTACCGGCAAGCGGGCGCCTTGCAAATTTTGCGTGGTCGCCCGACCAAAGCAAAATGGCTTTTACCAACACTGTTGACGAAGGTGTTGAGTTGTGGATTTTGGATATTAACGAAGCTACATGTAAAAAACTTACCGGTGCAAATCTAAACGCCAATATTGGTTCTGCATTTGAATGGTTTGAAGACAACACGAAGTTGCTTGTAAAAATGCTTCCGGCCGACAAAAAACCGTTGATTGACAAATCGACTGCGATACCAACCGGCCCAAAAGTTTCGGTTAGCGATGGACAAAAAGCGCAAAACCGAACTTATCAGGATTTACTAAAAGACAAAGCCGACGAGTTCAACTTTAAACAATTAGCTCAGTCGACACTTTACACGGTTGACCTTGAAGGAAACATGTCGGAATGGAAGGAAACCGCCATGTACACCGGCATGAGTTTTTCTCCTAATGGTGAATATATTCTGATCACGACACTTGGCGAACCATTTTCATACATCGTAACATACAGTCGTTTCCCATCTAAAACAACTATTTACGACAAATCGGGCAAGCTGGTAAAAGTTATTCGCGATGTGCCGCTTGAGGAAGTACGCCCGAAAGGCTTTATGTCTACCACAAAAGAAATACGTAGCCTACGCTGGCGTGCCGACAAACCGGCAACTATTTGTTACGTTAAAGCACTTGATGAAGGAGATCCGGCCGTTGAAGTTGATTTCAGAGACGAAGTGTTTACGCTTGATGCCCCGTTTGAAGGGGAACCAAAATCCATTTTAAAAACCCAACAGCGTTTTGGCAGAATTATCTGGGGAAATGATGCTGTTGCAATTGCCACCGACGAGTGGTGGAATACACGTAACGAAAAAACATATCTTTTTAACCCGGGCGATGCATCGGTTGAACCGGTTGTTCTTTTCGACCGCAATACAAATGACCGTTATAACGATCCAGGATCATTTGTTACCACCAAGAACGAGTTAGGAACTTATACGCTCGAAATGGACAAAAACACATTGTATTTAACCGGCCGTGGTTATTCTCCGGAAGGAATGCGTCCCTTTTTCGATGCCTTTGACCTGAAAACAAAAAAAACAGAACGGCTATGGCGTGCTGATGGAGAAACTACACTCGAAAATATTATTCGTGCTATTGATGCCGACAAAGGTGTTCTTTTAACCCGTGTTGAAACCAGCACTCAGTATCCGAATTACTACATCCGGAACATAAAAAAACGTATCGCACCACAGCCGCTTACTTTCTTTAAAAATCCTTACCAAAGTATTGCCGACATTCACAAAGAGATAATTAACTACAAACGTGAAGATGGTTTGGACTTATCGGGAACGTTGTATCTGCCTGCCGGTTACGACATGGATAAAAAAGAAAAGCTTCCGATGATAATGTGGGCTTATCCGCGCGAGTACAAGGATAAATTAACTGCAGGTCAGGTTACTTCGTCGCCACATACATTTACCTACCCGTCGTACGGATCGATTATTTTTTGGGTAACCCGTGGGTATGCAATTCTCGACGATGCTGCGTTTCCAATTGTTGGAGAAGGAGATAAAGAGCCCAACGACAGTTTCCGCGAACAATTGGTGGCAAACGCAAAAGCAGCCATTGATGCAGTTGACGAGTTGGGATACATCGACCGTGACCGTGTTGCTGTTGGTGGCCACTCATATGGTGCTTTTATGACTGCCAACTTGTTGTCTCATTCCGATCTTTTTGCTGCCGGAATTGCCCGAAGTGGTGCCTACAACCGCACGCTTACACCATTTGGGTTTCAAAGCGAAGAAAGAACTTATTGGGAGGCACCGGAAGTTTATTACACCATGAGTCCGTTTATGCATGCCGATAAAATGAAAACACCACTATTGCTTATTCACGGAATGGCGGATAACAACTCGGGAACTTACCCCATGCAAAGTGAGCGCTATTTTAATGCTTTAAAAGGACTGGGTGCACCTGTTCGACTGGTTATGTTACCTAAAGAAAGCCACGGTTATTCAGCTCGCGAATCAATTATACACATGCTTTGGGAGCAGGATCAATGGCTGGAAAAGTATGTAAAAAATAAGAAATAAAATCACCATAGTGAAAAGAAGGCCCGGAATAGTAAAAAGCAATTCCGGGCTTTTTTATTTCAAATATCGCTTAACATTTTCTTCAAGCACTTTCAATTTCGAAGATGATATAAAAGCCTACCTTTGTCGATCGTAGATAAAAAATGATGCATTGTTATGCCAAAAATTCTGAATAAAAAAGAGGGAATGCAATACCGACGTTTTGGGAAAACCGAAAAGTACCTGAGTACGATAACACTGGGCGGTATGCGTTTTAAGCATGGCTGGGACGATCCGCGACGAGACATTCCTGAAGATACATTGGAAGAATGTTTGAATACGGTTCAACTGGCATTGGATGCGGGCATTAACCACATTGAAACGGCCTGGGGCTACAAAAAAAGCGAAACCGTTTATGGTAAAGTTTTAAATGAAGAACTGGCCATTCCGCGTACTTCGTACCATTTAATGACCAAAGGAAACCCGATGACAGCTGATGCCACCTACGAAATGGTTGAAAACCAGTTACGTGATTTACAAACCGATTACTTCGATTTTTACGGCTGGCACGGAATAAACACCCCTGAATTGCTGGAACAAAGTTGCAAAAGAGGCGGAGCGGTTGAAGCGCTGCTGAAATTAAAAGAAGAAGGCATAATACAACACGTTGGTTTTAGTACACACGCACCAGTGGAGGTGATTGTGCGTGCCATTGAAACAGGCTTGTTCGATTTTGTGAACCTGCACTACTACTATTTTAACCAGCGAAACCTGGCAGCGGTACAAATGGCCCAAGTACACGATATGGGCGTTTTTATTATCTCGCCAAACGATAAAGGAGGCCAGCTGTTTAATGCACCGGACAAGGTAAAAAATGCCACTTCTCCGTTATCACCCATTCAGTGGAATGCACGTTTTTGTTTAAATAATCCGGCCATCCACACGCTTTCGTTCGGCATAACCGAAAAAGAACATTTTGAGGAAATGAAAGGCATTTTCCCCACCACATCGCCATGGAGCAAGGCTGATTACGAAACCAAACTAAAACTGGATAGCTTTTTATTCGACGATCCGTATGCCGGTTTCGAGGGGTTCGAGATGCAAAACGATCCATCGGGAATAAATATACCGGAAGTTTTGCGCTTGCGCCGACTTTGGAAATCGTATGATATGATCGATTTCGCCAAATACCGCTACAAAACCTTTAATGAAAAAAGCCACTGGTTTCCGGGAGAATTACCCACCCAAGCAAATTTGAACAAAATTGATACGACAAAAATCCCCGGTCATATTCCGCTAAAAGAATTACTTGCCGAAACTCACCGGGCTTTGTATAAACCTGAATACAAATTAGCTAAAAATTAATATCTTAGTGCGATAAACCAAAAACCGTTAAAAATGAAATCTAAACCAATTCTTTCAATCGCATTTTTTATAATTGCACTGTTTTCTTTTTCACAACTTCTTGCCGGTAACTATTATCAAATAAAAGTTTATAGTTTAGACAATCCCGGTCAGGAAGAACGTATTGATAACTACCTTAAAAGCACTTTCATTCAGGCTGCCCACAAGGCAGGAATTGAAAATATTGGAGTTTTTAAACCCATTGTAACCGATCCTGATTACGGCAAAAAAATATTTGTTCTCATTCCTTTAAACGACCTGAGTGAAATTGAAAAAATAGAAGATCAACTCAATCGCTTTGAGTTAAATTCAGAAAGTGTCGCCTACATAAATGCAGCACACGACAATCCGCCATTTACACGCGTTGAGACTATTCTTTTAAGAGCATTTTCGGAAATGCCAGTCTATCACAAGCCGGTTTTTGATACGCCAAAACAGGAACAGATCTTTCAGATAAGAAGTTATGAAGGGGCCACCGAAAAACTTTACCAAAAGAAAGTTGAAATGTTTAACGAAGGTGGAGAAGTTGGAATATTTAACGACCTTGGTTTTAACGCTGTGTTTTTTGGCGAAGTTTTGGCCGGAGCCAATATGCCTAACCTTATTTACATGACTTCGTTTAAAAACATCGAAACGAATAAGGAATTGTGGGATGCATTTCGTGTACATCCTAAATGGGAGGTATTAAAAAACGATAAAGCTTATGCCAATACAGTTTCGCATATCGACAACTGGTTGTGCCATCCAACCGCTTATTCCGATTTTTAATTTAATGCTAAGCGACTCTTAATAATCCTTAAAAATAAGAACCTGTTGTAGCCAACCAAAAACCTGGCTTGCTGTTATATTGAAATAATTTTACTTTTGCAGCATGCTTTACAACAAAGTGTTTCCACATAAAAGTTCGAAAACCTGGGTGGTGTTTGTACACGGCGCCGGGGGAAGTAATGTTGTGTGGTTTAGGCAACTGCGCGAATTCAAAAAGCATTTTAATGTGCTGTTGGTAGACCTGCGCGGGCATGGAAAATCGAAAAAAGAATACACCCAGGCTGAAATTTATGCTTTTGATGAAATTGCATTGGATGTGATCAAAACAATGGATCATCTGAAGATTGAAAAAGCACATTTGGTAGGCATTTCGTTGGGCTGTATTGTCATTCGCGCCATGGATAAACTGGCTCCGGGCCGTGCCGAGTCGATTATTTTAGGCGGAGCTGTGGTTCAGTTTAATACACGTATAAACGCACTGGTTTCGGTGGCCAAATTGCTGCAAACGATTTTCCCATATATGTGGTTGTATAGAATCAATGCATGGATTCTTATTCCCTATAAAAAAGATATTGCATCGCGTAAATTGTTTATCCGGGAAGCTATTCGTTTAGGTGAAAAAGAATTTAAGAAATGGCTGCGCATGTCGACCGAAATTAAGGATAATCTGCAAGAGTTTTTGATAAAAGAAGCATCGGCTCCTGTTTTGTATCTGATGGGCGACCGCGATCATATGTTTTTACCAACCGTATCGAACCTGGTGAAAAAACACTTTAACTCAAAACTGGAGATTATTAAAAACAGCGGCCACGTTTGCAATATCGATCAGCCCGATATTTTTAACGAACGTAGTATTCAGTTTATAAAAAGTATTTCTTCTTAATTTCAAACTTCTTATAAAAAATTCCCCCCGTAAAATACGGAGGGAAAATTTCAATAGAACAATATTTTATCCAACCGTCTAGTGGTTCTTATATTCGGCGATAATCTTTTTTACATCAGTTGGTGCTACCCTGCCGTACACTTTTTCGCCAACGGTTACCACCGGAGCCAAACCACAGGCTCCCACGCAGCGCAGGCAGTTAATGGAGAATTTACCATCTTCGGTCGACTCACCCACTTCTACTTTCAGCTGACGTTTGAATTCGTTTAATACCTGCTCGGCGCCACGAACATAACAGGCCGTTCCCATACAAATTGAGATTGGATTTTCGCCTTGTGGGATCATTGTGAAGAAGCTGTAAAAAGTTACAACACCGTACACTTTAGCCACCGAAGTTTTAAGCTCTTTTGCAATTACTTCCTGAACTTCAGCGGGCAAATAACCCAATTTACTTTGCACCTGGTGCAGCACATTTATCAGCTCGCTTTCTTTATTTTCAAACTCCTTGCAAATATCTTTTATGAGTTGTACTGTATTCTCTGCTAATTTAATTTTTGGCATTTTCTTACGTTTTAAAATTTAAACATTCAAAAATTCACGCATACATTTCTATGTCCTGTCGAAATATTCGGTGTGTAACAGATGATGTGCTTTTTCACTCATCGGTTCACCCAGGAACTTTTCATACAACTCAATAATATGTGGATTCTCGTGCGACTTGCGCAGCGTTTTGTTCTTGTCTTCTGTATACAGGGCAGCTTGTCGTTTTTTCAGAATACCCGCATCACCATGATGGTATGGCTGTCCGCCACCACCGATACATCCACCCGGACAGCTCATAATTTCAATGGCGTGGAATTCACTTTTACCGGCCTGAATATCTTCCAGCAGTTTACGTGCGTTACCCAAACCGTGGGCGATACCAATTTTTATTGGCAATCCGTCAAAATCGATAGTTGCTTCGCGGATGCCTTCCATGCCACGCAGTTCCTCAAAATCTAATTTTGGCAATTCTTTTTTGGTATGAACTTCATACGCCGTACGAACTGCCGCCTCGATTACACCGCCGGTTGTTCCGAAGATCACACCCGCACCGGTTGATTCTCCCAACGGATTATCAAAGTCTTCGTTTGGTAGCGCCGTAAAATCGATATTCGAAAGTTTGATCAATGCTGCCAACTCACGTGTAGTAAGTGCATGATCAACATCCGGATTATCGTTGGTTTTAAACTCATCGCGACCACACTCGTATTTTTTAGCCACACATGGCATAATCGAAACCACAACCATATCTTCGCGCTTAATTCCCAACTGATCGGCAAAATAAGTTTTGGCAATGGCACCAAACATTTGCTGTGGCGATCGTGCAGTTGAAGGAATGTCTTTCATTTCCGGGAATTGGTGCTCGAAGAATTTCACCCATGCCGGACAGCACGAAGTTAGAATAGGAAGTTTCACATCTTTATCGCCTGCCAAATGTTTTCCCAAACGGTTCAGCAACTCGGTGCCTTCTTCCATAATGGTAAGGTCGGCGGCAAAGTCGGTATCAAAAACATGATCGAAACCCAAACGGCGTAAAGCAGCTACCAGTTTTCCTGTTACCAACGATCCGGCTTCCATTCCAAACTCCTCGCCCAACGCAGCACGCACGGCAGGAGCTGTTTGTACAATTACAGTTTTTGTAGGATCGGAAAGCGCACGAATCACTTTTCCGGTTTCGTCAACTTCGGTTAATGCTCCAGTTGGACAAACGGCCACACACTGGCCGCAATATGTACACACTGAGTGATCGAGGTTCATTTCGAAAGCGGGTGAAACAACCGATTCGAAACCACGATTAATGGCCGATAAAACACCAACGGTTTGCACTTCGTTACACATGGTTTCGCAACGGCGACACATAATACATTTGTCTACCTCGCGAATAATGGCCGGCGAAGTATCTTCGCGGTAAGTCGACTGCTCACCTTTATAATGAATTTCGCGAATTCCAAGATTGTGCGCCATATCCTGCAAATCGCAGTTGCCTGATTTGGCACAGATCAAACAGTCGAAAGGATGATCGGAAAGAATCAACTCCATTACTGTTCTGCGCGCATTAATCACCCGCATCGAGTGCGTGTTGATTTTCATTCCTTCACTCACATCGGTGCAACAAGCCGGTGCCAGGTTTCTTCTTCCTTCCACCTCAACCACACAAATGCGGCAGCCACCCGGTTTGTTTTCAATATTGAGGTCTTCAAGTTTCATGTGACACAGCGTAGGAATATGCATCCCAACACCCGATGCTGCTTCAAGAATTGTGGTTCCTGATTTTACCACAACCGGTTTATTATCTATTGTAAGATTTACTATATCCATAATTTTCAGGTTTCTGATTAGGTTAGGGTTATTGCATTGAATTTACATTTTTCGAAACACACGCCACATTTGATACACAATGTCTGATCGATAAAATGCGGTGCACGGCGCTCGCCGGAAATAGCCCCTACCGGGCAATTGCGGAAACAAAGTGTACAACCGGTACACAGATCTTCAACAATGTCGTAACGCAAAAGCGATTTACACTGACCCGCCGGACATTTACCGTCGTGTACATGTGCTTTATATTCGTGTTCGAAATTAGATATGGTTGAAAGCACCGGGTTAGGCGAAGTCTGCCCCAAACCACAAAGTGCCGTATCTTTAATAACCACACTTAAATCTTTCAACTTCTCAATATCCTGTTCTTCTCCTTTTCCCTGGGTAATTTTATCCAGCAGCTCGTAAAGACGTTTGTTTCCAACACGGCATGGTGTACATTTTCCGCACGACTCTTCCAACGTAAAATCCAGATAGAATTTCGCAATAGAAACCATACAATCGCTTTCGTCCATTACGATCATTCCGCCTGATCCCATCATCGATCCCGATGCCAGCAGGTTGTCGTAATCAATTGGGATATCCAGCGAATCTTTCGTTAAACATCCTCCCGACGGACCACCGGTTTGAACGGCTTTAAACTCTTTTCCGTCTTTAATTCCACCGCCAATATCGTAAATCACTTCGCGCAGTGTTGTTCCCATTGGCACTTCAATCAAACCTACATTGTTGATCTTTCCGGCCAGGGCAAACACT
The DNA here is from genome assembly GCF_010586825.1 of Draconibacterium mangrovi. Lineage (GTDB taxonomy): Bacteria > Bacteroidota > Bacteroidia > Bacteroidales > Prolixibacteraceae > Draconibacterium > Draconibacterium mangrovi. Next base: position 416,591 of record NZ_JAAAGB010000001.1, read on the forward strand.
TTCGTTCCTTTCGATTTTTCGGTACCTATTTTACTGAACCATTCGGCGCCTTTATTCAGAATTACCGGAATGTTTGCAAAAGTCTCCACATTGTTTACGTTGGTAGGTTTTCCCATGTACCCGGAAACGGATGGGAACGGCGGTTTAAAAGTTGGCTCGCCACGCAAACCTTCCATCGAGTGAATCAGCGCAGTTTCTTCGCCGCAAACAAAAGCTCCGGCACCATAACGTAATTCGATATGAAAATTGAAGCCTGTTCCTAAAATATCATCGCCAATCAAACCATACTCTTCGGCTTGTTTAATGGCAATTTTCAAACGCTGAATAGCCAGCGGATATTCGGCACGGATATAAACCAGCCCTTTGTCGGCACCAATACAATAACCGCAAATGGCCATTGCCTCCAGTACCGAGTGCGGATCGCCTTCCAGAATCGAGCGGTCCATAAATGCACCTGGGTCGCCCTCATCGGCATTACAAACCACGTATTTCTGGTCGTTTTCAACATTTTTAGTGATCTCCCACTTTAATCCTGTAGGGAAACCGCCACCACCACGGCCCCGTAAGCCAGAGTCCTTCACCTCTTTTATTACCTCTTCAGGCGTCAGCTCTGTCAAACATTTTCCCAAAGCCTGGTAACCATCGCGGGCAATGTATTCGTCAATATTTTCAGGGTTGATAAAACCACAGTTCTTTAAGGCAATACGGATTTGCTTTTTATAGAAATCCATACCTTTTGAATCGCTGATCTGCTCAGCGCTGTTTGGATCGGTATATAACAAACGTTTTACCGGCCGGCCTTTAACAATGTGTTCCTCCATAATTTCAACCACATCATTTGGCGTAACCTGTACATAAAAAGTGTTGTCGGGTAATACTTTTATAATGGGTCCTTTTTCGCAGAAACCAAAACAACCGGTCAGCACCACCTGAACTTCATCTGCGAGTCCAAAATCACTAATCAATTGGTTTAGCCTGTTTTTAATTTCGTCGCTTTCCGATGCTTTACACCCGGTACCGCCACAAATTAAAAGATGCATTTTATAATCAGTCATAGTTAAAGGTTTAGTATTTAGTCGTCAATGGTTTTAAAACTGACAGGAATTATACCGTCAACCAGCTCGCCGCGTTTTATGTACTTATCAATTATTTCGTGAACCTTTTCTTTGTTAACATGTCCGAAAACCAGCGGTTCTTTTCCCGGCAATTTTACTTCAACGGTAGGTTCAGCATAACAGTAGCCCATGCAACCGGTTTGAGTAACAACCGCGTCAATGGCTTCCTGTTCCAGCTCTTCCACAAAATACTTCATGATTTCTTTCGCACCTGATGCAATACCACATGTGGCCATACCCACTTTTACTTGCACCACCTGATCAGGATTAGTACTATTTTCCCTGAGTTTGATTCTCGACTGCGCTTCTTCTTTTATCTTCCGAAGGTCAGCCAATGATTTAATTTTAGTCATATCGTTTATTTGTTATTTCGTTACCTCAATCTCTTCTAAATTCGATCTTATCAATTCCAAAATCCCTTCGCGTATTTCCTTTTGCTGATACGAAACATCGCCCAGCACTTCTTTCAACTCATCGGAACTTAGCTGAAACCCGCCCTTTTCTGTTTTGTGGTGGTACACCAAATTTCCAACGGTGTAGCTTAAAAACATCAGGTACAAGGTTTCCCAAATGTCGCCCAACGGTGGTCGATCGATATTCGACAGCTGAAAACGGGCAGTTAAAACGGTACCCACATTTATTTCCGATTCGAGCGAAAAACTGCCCCCGGCAGCTTCAGCATTATGCTTTAAAAGCGGAATGCCTAAACCCACTTTTCGGGTGGTTCGCGATGTAAAGAACGGATTAATGGCTTTGGCCAGCGTTTCTTTGCTCATTCCGCAGCCGTTGTCTCTGATTATTAATGAATAAAGATCTGTTATTTTATCCTCCTCAACTATGATTTCAATCAATGTCGCTTTTGCGCTTACGGAGTTCTGCACAATATCAAGAATATGTTCGGACAGTGTTTTCATTTGACTTCAACAAATCGCTCATCCTGCTGATTCAGAGCTTTTTTCACCTCACTAAAAGTTAATTCATGAATATTAAATTCGGAATACCGGGTACCAATCTGTTCTAAAAAATGAGCATCAGAATTATAAATCAGGGAAATTTTATCACTTAAATCATAATGTTCTCGAACATGTTTCTCACTGGTTTTTCCGGTAATTCCCATGGCATCGAATTCAAGGTCGGTTGGCACAAATCCGAGGTGGCTAAACAATCCGTTTAGCGGGCGGTTAACATGTGCCGGAATAAAAATACCGCCCAACTCGTACACATACTTTTGAACCGACGATATACCTTTTTTTAATGCTGATGTGAGGTAATACGGAACCAGCTCCAATACCTCTTCGTTTTCGTCAACAACCGGCTGATAACCAAAGTGGCCATCGGGGTTTGGGATACGGGTAATGTTCTGCTCCAAATACAGCTGAAACTGATCAAGGGTTTCATCGTTTTCGAAAAATGCCAGGCAGTGTACTTCTTCTTTGGTAGTAACTTCGGCACCGGTAAGCGCCAGAATTCCTTTTTCGCGGGCCAAATCGCGAATTACTTTAGCATTTAAGGTTGAATTGTGATCGGTGATTCCAATAATATGCAATCCTGCCTCCCGGGCTTGTTCCACAATTTTACGCGGAGCCATTTCCAGGTCGGCACAGGGCGAAAGTACGGTATGAATATGTAGGTCGGCCCTGAATTTTTGCATCGTATTACGTTAAAGTAATGTATAAATTACCTGCCATTTCAAATGTAGCTTTGTCGGTTCCCAGTACAGGAATCCCCTCTTCGTTACTGCGTTCGGTGGTATCTTCTTCGGGCTCGAAACCCTTTACCAGGATCACTGCTGCCAGCTCCTTCAACGAGGCAATGGCCATAACATTCTGGTGCGTTTGCAGCGTTATCCACACCTGCCCTTCCTGCGAATTTCCCATTACATCGCTCAGCAGATCGGAAACGTACCCGCCGGAAATTTCATTCTCTAATCCGGATTCGCCGGAAAAAACTTTTAATCCAAATTTTTCAACCAGTTCAGAAACCTTCATTTCTACCTCCTCTTCTGTTACAGTCAGCGTCAAAACGATTTTTCCCCCAGGCTTTTTCCAGGTTCTTTGTCGCTTTTTCGATGTTTATTTTTTTCTCGTTTAAATATCTGTTTTGCAAGAAAATGCAATCGGTCATTTTTGCTTGTCCCTGCACCATATCTTCGGCCAGTGCATGGCAGTTCGGCGCACCGCAACTTCCGCAATCAATTCCCGGCAGCTGGCATAAAATACGATCTACTTTCTGCATTTTCTCCAGTGCTTTCAACCGGTCGGGATCGAGTGCAAAAACATAACTGGGTTCAATCGGATCCGCTTTCATTTTATTTTTTATTCCCAAACAACTTACTGCCGAAACATCGATGGACGAAGCATGCGGATAACGTTTTGAACGTTTTTGTAATCGTTCAACAGTTAAGAAACGGTTGCCCGTAAGCAAAATTCCACCGGCGCATCCCTGGTGACACGATTTCAGTTCCAGAAAATCAAGCACCGGAACCTCGTCGTTTTCCATGCGTTCCAGAATTTTAACCACATTGTGTATGCCGTCAACCGCCATCGAGTTGCGTCTAAAGTGCCTTGCTTCGCCACGCGGAAGACTCCACAAAATACCATCGAGTGTAAGGTTTTTGCGCAAGGGAGCCGTATCCGTTTTTTCTTCCTTTTCGATTACCCGCATGATGTGATTGTATAAATCACTCATCTTAATCAGGCCATCAACTGCCGACACTTCTTCGCCCAAAGGACGTTTAACAGCCGCCATTTTTGCCGAACAGGGCGACACATAAAAAGTGCCTATCTCTTCGCGTTTAACGCCTTGTTTGGCCAAGAGCTCAATGGCATGGCAAGCCGCCAGATCATGAGGTGCTTTTACCGGTACAATGTTATCAACCAGCGACGGATAGCGCGATTGTATCAGACGCACAATAGCAGGGCAAAACGATGAAATCATTGGCTTACGGGGCGATTTTTGAACTTCCTGCTTTATCGCATCAATCAGCAATCCGATGGGTTGTTCCACCTCAAAAATATGCGTAAAACCCAGTTTCTGCAATGCTTCGTAAATTTTGCCTTCAGTATAAATCTCGGGAAACTGCCCGATCATAACCGACGGGAAAAGCACCACCCGGTATTTGTATTTATTCAGTTGTTCCAAACTATCCTGCTCCACATAAAAAGCATCAACCGGACATGCACGCAGGCAGTTTCCGCAATCCACACAACGGTCAGCATTTATTTTCGCCACTCCGCCGCGTATCCGGATTGCCTCGGTTGGACAGGATTTCATGCAGTGCGTGCAGCCCGTACATTTATCTTTGTCAACTGTTATGGCATGATATTTTTCTACAACCTTCATCATTAAAAATTATTTCTGAAAGTTAAAACTGTTCCCACTCCTAACTCGCTTTCAATCGTAAATTCATCGGTGTTTCGGTTAATATTCGGCAATCCCATTCCTGCTCCAAAACCCATATTTCGCACGGCTTTGGAAGCAGTTGAATAGCCTTCCTGCATTGCTTTTTCAATATCTTCAATACCGGGGCCGTTATCCTGCACGATTACTCTAATTCCTGTTCCGTCGATTTCAGCCAGCATTTTTCCTCCAACAGAGTGAGCAACAACATTTACCTCGGCTTCGTAAATAGCCACCACAATTCGTTTGATCACTTTCGGATCAACCTGCAATTGTTTCAGCATTTTTTTAATTCGGCTCGAAGCTCTTCCTGCCTTGCTAAAATCGCCACTCGCTATGTCAAATTCCAATTTCATTAATAAACCGGGTCTAAACCGTTTTGAAACAGCAAGCCGCTCGCACGATAAATAGAAAAGGGTGTTTCCAGCAGAACAAGACCTGTTTCGTTTGCCAACTCGATCATTTCGGGGGTGGCAGTTTTGTTACGTGCCAGTAACACCACTTCAATGTCGGCCATTTCGGCTGTGCGAACAATTTGCAAATTTGTCAGTCCTGTAATTAAAAGTATGTGCTCCGTATCCAGCGTTAACACATCGCTCATCAGATCGGAGCTAAAAGCTCTCAGCAATTCGCGGTCTTTTTCGGCATCTCCTGCAACCACTTTTGCGTTGGTCAAATCAATAATCTCAGATAATTTCACTTGGTTCGTTTAAAACTTGGCACAAAGATAATTCTACCACTACTTTTTTTAACTGCTGCAAGTCAAGTTATCCCAAATTTATAATGAATAAAAACAAGCCCTATTCGTCTCTATTTCTGCCATATCGATTTTCAGAAATCTGTTTTAAAACAATTACTGAAAATATAAAGCGCCTGTGGTTTTATATGCCTTGTAAATTGCGTATTTTTCAATGGTAAAACTTGAAAAAACGAAGCATGATTTACGATAAAGAATCGTCTCTGACCGGCAATATTGATGACCCGGCCATTCATCAGAAAATTATTGATGCGCTGCCGATACCTATTTTTTACCGTAATACAGAAGGAATTTATCTGATGTGTAATGCCGCACACGAAAAATTTACGGGTAAAACAAAGGAGCAAATTTTGGGCAAACCGTTACACGAAGTTCATGTAAAAGAAATGGCCGATAAATACCTGGCGCAGGATAAGGAGCTGATTGCCAACCCCGATGTGCAGGTATACAACACCCAGGTACGCCATGGCGACGGCACCTCGCACCATGTTATTCTGAATAAGGCAGTAATCCGCGATAACGAGAATAAAATAGTTGGAATTGTTGGTTCGATAAATGACATAACCGAATTAAAAAAAACCGAAAAACGCCTGGAAAAAGCACAGGAAACAATGCAGGTTTCGTCGCAAATGATCCACAAAATATCGTCGGGAATTGTGATGGTCGACAGCAATTTTAAAATAGTAGACTCCAATGAATATTTTGCCAAACTAATGGGCGAAGACACCGAAGAATTGTACGAAACCATTCCCGGACTTACCGGTGCCGATGTTAAAGGGCTGGTGCCGGATATCATCTACAAAATGATTTCGAGCGTTCTTACATCGGGCGACGAACTGGCTGAACGCGATTTAAAATTCAACAATAAACTCATGCACGTTTCGATAAGGACACTGTACAAGAACAAAGTAGTTGGAGTTGTTTTCCGCGATATGTCGGCGCCAATGCTGGTACAGGACGAGATTATCAACCGTGCACGCAAAATCAACAAACAAAATATTGAAACGGTGCAGAAAATTGCCTTTTTGCTTGGCGAAAATGCGGCTGAAACCGAAGAACTGCTAAACTCCATAATTGAAACCTATCGCTATGGTGACGACGACAAATCCTGATTACCACGTTGAAATAGAGTTCCAGCAAAAGCGACCGAAAGGCGAAATTGCCTGTGGCGACGTGTTTCAGTCGAGTATAATTCGCGAAGAAGGACGCACCATTTTAGTATTGAGCGACGGCATCGGGCACGGAATTAAAGCGAGCGTTTTGGCAACCCTGACTTCCACCATGGCATTAAAATATTCGCTGCTGCATACCAAACCTGAAGTGGCCGCACGCATTATTATGGAGACCCTGCCCAAAAGCAGCGACGGGAAAGAAAGTTATGCCACATTCACCATCATTGAGCTGGACGGCGAAGGACACGTGCGAATTGTAAATTACGACAACCCCGGAATTTTGGTGCTCCGGAACGGAGTTGCCATGCAGGGGAAAGAATATAACCTCACCATCCAGGGAGAGGAGAACCAGGGCAAAGTACTGCATTGCAAGGAATTTACTGCGCGTAAAGAAGACCGCATAATCTTTATGTCTGACGGCGTGCCACAGTCAGGATTGGGCAACCAGCGCTACCCGCTGGGCTGGGGAATGGAAAACATCGAAGATTTTGCGCTGAACCAAATCAAACGAATGCCTGATATTTCTGCTACAAAACTGGCACGAAAAATTGTCAACCAGGCCGTAATGAACGATCAGTTTTCGGTAAAAGACGACACCAGTTGCGGCGTAATGTATTTTCGCGAGCCACGCAAATTTATGCTGATCACCGGGCCGCCTTTCTACAAAATAAAAGACTACGACTTTGTTGGCCGCATTCAGGGTTTCGAAGGAAAGAAAATTATATGCGGAGGAACCACTGCCGAAATTATTGCCCGCGAACTCGACCTTACCGTTGAAATTCAGCACGGTAATAAAAACCTGGAGAAATTACCGCCAACGGCTAAAATGAAGGGTTTTGAAATGGTTACGGAAGGTATTCTTACTCTGGGGAAAGTGGAAGAAATATTGGAAAATTACGACAGCGATACCCGATTGACTGATAGCCCACCCGAAGAAATTGTGAAGCTATTACTACAGCACGATTGTATCGATATCATTGTTGGAACCCGTATTAACTGGGCACACCAGGATCCGGAACAACCGTTGGAACTTGAACTTCGGAAATTCGTAGTAAAACGCATTGTTAAACTACTGATACACAAATTCTTTAAGAAGGTAAAGATCGAATACGTATAAAAACAAAAGTAAGAAGAACTGCAATAGGTTGAACAAAGCAGTCCGAATTTCGTACTACTACTGAGGGTCTTCCCCATGATTAGAATATTAATTCTTTCAAAATAAAAACAAGACCGGATATGAAAACAATAATTACCATCTTATTCTCGATTCTGTTTCTCACTTCGTTTGGACAAATCAAACGTTTTCTGATTCAGGGACAAATAGTCGATCAAAACGACAATCCAGTCAGCGATGTTTATATCGTAAATCTCGACAACCACGATAAAGATATCAGTCAGAAAAACGGCGTATTTTCAGTATGGGTATCACCAGGCGATTCATTGGTGTTTTCGCACATTTCGTATTTCAGAAAAATAACTTCGGTTCACACACTGCTCGTTAATCCTAAAGTAGAGCTGGTTTCCGAAAATGTCGACATTCCAGAAGTTGTTGTGTCGCCTGAACAGGTTTTAGAAATTGACAAGGCTCAGGAAAACCTTGCGTTTATGCAAGAATACAGACCTCCCATTAAATTTCGAATGGCAGGAGAGGAAAGTGACCCGGTTACCACAATAATGACCCAAAATAACGACCTGATGCGCTCTGAGGCCTCATCGATAAGCATTGTCCGCTTTTCTCCTTCTGAAAATATTGGTAGACTTTTTACCCACTGGAAAAAGGATCAATCGGATGATTATTTTTCTACACCTAAAACCCACGAAGAACTTGAGAAAAAGAAAAACAAGTAAGAAGAAGAGCACCATTATCTTCTTCTCTACCCATTTATCATTATCTTTAATTACATCATACAAACTTTTAGGCATTCCAGCTGTTCTTTAGATGTAAAAAATTAAAAGATATGAAAAAGCTAATTCTTATAAACGTATTACTCTTAGCTGTAATTACAGCTTTTGGACAAAGTTCTCTACACGATTTTACGGTGAAAGATATTGAAGGAAACGATTTTGATCTTTCTTCATTGAAGGGGAAAAAAGTATTGGTCGTAAACACAGCATCAAAGTGTGGACTGACTCCGCAATTTGAACAATTGCAAAGTGTGTTTGAGCAATATGGAGGCAACGATTTTGTTATTATTGGGTTTCCTGCTAATAATTTTGCCAACCAGGAGCCTAAAAGCAATTCCGAAATTGTTGAATTTTGTGAGATGAATTATGGAGTTACCTTCCCCATGATGTCGAAAATCTCGGTGAAGGGCGATGACATGCATCCGGTTTACCAGTGGCTGACTCAGAAGAGTAAAAACGGAAAACAGGATTCTGAAGTTAGCTGGAACTTTCAAAAATACCTGATCGACGAAAATGGAAAGTTAGTTGAGGTAATTGAACCCAAAGTAAAACCTGATGATGCTAAAATCATCAGCTGGATTACAAATTAATCACAGTAATTCATATAACTAAAACAAAAAAGGCCGACTAATTGTCGACCTTTTTTTGTGGGGAGTACTGGATTCGAACCAGTGACCCTCCCGATTTACATCGGGATGCTTTGTACCAATGCCGAAAATCTTAAAACTTTGTTTTATTAGATTTTCGTACATCCTCGATAAAAAATAAAATCATAGATTTCTGTTTTATCGGGACTGAGCTAAGACTCCTCAATCAATTTCAAAATTGCACTTCTACTTTTCCATTTTTTAAGTTGGGTTTCGCGCCCCAAAGCATCACTTTTATCATTAAAGGTTTCATAATACTTTAACTCCCACGGCTTCCCGGTTGATGTGAATCCTTTATTCGACGTATTATGTCGCTGCAAACGACCTTCTAAATCTCCTGTAGAGCCAATATAGAATTTATCTAACTTTTGAGAATATATTATGTAACAATAATACATGAAGAGAAGATACAAAAAAAGGCCGACTAACTGTCGACCTTTTCGTGGGAACTACTGGATTCGAACCAGTAACCCTCCCGATGCAAATCGGGATGCTCTGAACCAACTGAGCATTTTAAACAAAAAAGGCCGACAAACGTCGACCTTTCTTTTTGTGGGGAGTACTGGATTCGAACCAGTGACCCTCCCGATACAAATCGGGATGCTCTGAACCAACTGAGCATTTTAAAACAAAAAAGGCCGACAAACGTCGACCTTTCTTTTTGTGGGGAGTACTGGATTCGAACCAGTGACCCTCCCGATACAAATCGGGATGCTCTGAACCAACTGAGCATTTTAAAACAAAAAAGGCCGACAAACGTCGACCTTTCTTTTTGTGGGGAGTACTGGATTCGAACCAGTGACCCCCTGGGTGTAAACCAGGTGCTCTGAACCAACTGAGCTAACCCCCCAATTATTTTTATCATTAACAACAAAACACATTAAAAAAGAGGTCAACCGAAGTTAACCTCTTTTGTGGGGAGTACTGGATTCGAACCAGTGACCCCCTGGGTGTAAACCAGGTGCTCTGAACCAACTGAGCTAACCCCCCAATATGCTTATTTCTGTTTCTGAACGCGCCCCCTTTTCAGTAAGGCGCTGCAAATATAAAACCTATTTTTAGTTCTGCAAAAGTTTTTTCAAGAATTTTCTCAAAGTACTTCCGCTACTACAAATGTGCTACCCCCTATAAATATCATATCCGTTTTATCTGCAACAAGTTGTGCCTTTTTATAAGCTTCATTTACTGATGCGTAAACCTCCCCGATCAATCCGAACTCTTTTGCTCTTTTGGCAAGTTCATACGCATCCATGGCTCTTGCAATGTCAGCTTTTACAAAATAATAGCTGGCTTGTTTGGGTAAAAGTGCCAAAACTTTCCCCGGATCTTTATCGCCAACAGTGCCAAAAATAAAATGCAACTGCTTGAAAGCTGTATTTTTCAACTGCTCAACAATGGACTTCATTCCGTCTTCATTATGCCCGGTGTCGCAAACCGTTAACGGATTATTGCCAATTACCTGCCAGCGCCCCAGCAATCCGGTATTTGCAACCACACTTGCAAGCGCTGCGCGTAAATTATCTTCTGTTATTTTATACCCCTTCTCATTTAAAAGATCAACGGCTTTTAATACCGACGGAATATTTTTATGCTGGTATTGCCCCAATAAATCCAACGCCAATTCAGGATAAACATCCTTCCCCTGCTTTTGCACATTGAGGTACTGTTTGCCATCCATTTTCAATAGTGAATAGGCCACGTTGTACTCCTGATCCGAGAAATATATTGAAGTATCAACCTCTTGCGCTTTGGCATTAAAAACCGGAGCAGTTTCAGGTTGCGTAGTTCCAATTACCACCGGAACACCCGTTTTTATAATTCCTGCTTTTTCTCCTGCAATCTTCTCCAAAGTATCTCCGAGCAGGTTGGTATGATCTAACCCAATATTGGTAATAATACTCACATCGGGCGTAATAATATTGGTAGAATCGAGCCGTCCGCCAAGCCCCACTTCCATTACCGCCACATCAATTTCCTGATCGGCAAAATAATCGAATGCCATAGCCACCGTCAGTTCGAAGAACGAAGGTTGAATTTTCCACAATTCATTGTTAGCTTTAAAGTTATCCACCCAATCAACCACCGCCGATTCCGGCATCATTTGTCCATTAATTTTTATGCGCTCACGGAAATCTTTCAGATGCGGCGAAGTATATAAACCGGTTTTGTATCCGGCCGCCTGAAGTACCGAAGCAAGCATATGCGAAACCGATCCTTTTCCATTGGTTCCGGCAACGTGGATTGTTCGGTATTTCCGATGTGGATGACCATAGTTTTCATCCAGTTTCAATGTATCTTCCAGGCTGTTTTTATAGGCAGCAGGCCCAGTTCGCTGAAACATAGGCAACTGACTAAACAGATAGTCTAAAGTAGCTTCGTAATTCAATTAAATCAATATTTATTAACTGGTGCAAGTTTATTAATTTTTGGCGCATCAGCCCCGTTTTCTGACGAAATTATATACATTTAGAACAAATCATTTATATATGCTGAGTAAAACCAAAAAGAGTAAAATTTTCGTTCTTGATACCAACGTAATTTTACACGATCACACATGTATTTACCAGTTCCAGGATAACGACATTATCCTACCGATTACAGTGCTCGAGGAGCTGGACAAGTTTAAACGAGGAAACGACCTTATCAACTTTCAGGCACGCGAATTTACCCGAGTGCTCGATGAAATTGTTGGAGATGACATTTTTAACGGCGGGAAATCGCTTGGTGTGGGAAAAGGCCGGTTACGAATTGAAACGGGAAAACCGTTCTCGGATGAGCTAAAAGCTTCGTTTCGTGAGGATATTCCCGATCATAGAATCCTGGCTATCGCTGATTATACAGCAAAAACTTATCCGCGTCGGAAAACGGTTCTGATCAGTAAAGACATTAACCTTCGGATGAAGGCTAAGTCGCTGGGAATTCAGGCTGAGGATTACAAAACCGACCAGGTTACCGATGAGAACGTGCTGGATAAAACCATTACTACCTTCGATAATTTTGATGATGTGGTTATCGATCAGCTTTATCAGCAGGGTTCATTTGCAAAAGCCGATGTAAAAGGTTTTAATCCCGACGCCAACGAATGTTACATATTCAGAGGTAACCAGTCGAGTGCACTGGCGCGTTACGATGCCAAATCGGAACGTATTTACCGCGTGGAGAAAAAATCGGCTTACGGCATAAAACCACGAAATGCGGAACAGACTTTTAGTTTGAACATGCTGATGGACCCGGAAGTAAGATTAATTGCACTTACCGGAAAAGCCGGAACAGGAAAAACCTTGCTGGCTTTGGCTGCTGCAATTGAACAACACCGCCAGTACGAGCAGATACTTTTGGCCCGTCCGATTGTGGCATTAAGCAACCGCGACCTTGGTTATTTGCCCGGCGATGCCAACGAAAAGATCAATCCGTACATGCAACCGCTTTTCGATAACCTCGCTGTAATCAAACATACTTTCAACCCACGAAGCAACGAGTACCAGCTTATTGAAGAAATGGTGAAGGAGGAAAAACTGAACATCACTCCGCTGGCATACATTCGCGGTAGAAGTTTATCGAATGCCTTTTTTATTATTGATGAAGCGCAAAACCTTACTCCGCACGAGATTAAAACCATTATTACACGTGCCGGCGAAGGAACAAAAATGGTTTTCACCGGCGACTTGTGGCAGATCGACTCGCCTTACCTTGATATGAAATCGAACGGCTTGGCCTACATGGTGGATCGTATGCGCAACCAGGAATTGTTTGCACACATTAATTTGGTGAAAGGCGAACGCAGTTATTTGGCCGAACTGGCCAGTAACTTGTTATAAAAATAATTGATTCATAAAGAAGTATTTGCAATAAGCAGCTTTTTTCTACCTTTGCAGCCTATTTAGAATAATTCAAGATAGCAAGATGGATTACAAGGGGAAGAAAGCTGCTTTTTACACATTAGGCTGTAAACTTAATTTTTCAGAAACGTCGACCATAGCCGGCTCTTTTAAAGAGGTTGGTTTTGATCGTGTTGAGTTTGATGAAAAAGCCGATGTGTACGTGATAAATACCTGTTCGGTTACCAACCAGGGCGATAAGGCCAGTCGTAATATTGTGCGCAAGGCCGTAAAACAAAATCCTGATGCCATGGTGATTGTGGTGGGTTGCTACTCGCAGTTAAAACCCGATGAAGTAGGTCACATCGAAGGCGTTGACATGGTGTTGGGAACGCAGGAAAAGTTTCATATTCCGCACTATCTTGGCGACCTGCAAAAACGCGAAACCACCGAGATTAAAACAACTCGTTTAGCCGATATTAAAAATTACCACAAAGCATTTTCGTGGGGCGACCGCACACGTAGTTTCCTGAAAGTACAGGACGGTTGCGATTATTATTGTTCGTTTTGCACCATTCCGTTTGCACGCGGACGAAGCAGAAACGACAACGTAGTCAACACAGTAAAAGAAGCCCAAAAATCCGTTCAGAAAGGATACAAGGAAATTATACTAACGGGTGTAAACATTGGCGACTTTGGCAAATCAACAGGCGAGAATTTTCTTGATCTGTTAAAAGCACTGGAACAGGTAGAGGGACTGGAACGACTGCGTTTGGGATCGATTGAGCCCAACTTGCTAAAAGACGAAATTATAGAGCTGGTATCCAACTCGAAAGTGTTGATGCCTCATTTTCATATTCCTCTACAGTCTGGTTCTGATGAAATACTTTCCTTGATGAAACGCAAATATTCCACCGATCTTTTCCGAAGACGAGTTGAGCGAATTCGCGAAATCGTTCCTCATGCATTTATTGGTGTTGACGTAATTGCCGGTACCAATGGCGAAACCGAAAAGTATTTCCAGGAATCGTTCGACTTCCTCAACAGTTTGGAAATTTCACAACTGCACGCTTTTACCTATTCGGAAAGAAGTGGAACGCAGGCCTTGAAAATTCCGTGGAAAGTTGATGTGGAAGAACGCAAAAACCGTACTCAGAAATACATCAACCTGTCGGAGAAAAAGCTGAGAGCATTCTACGAAAAACACATTGGCTCATCACAAACAGCACTTTTTGAGACACAGAAAAGCCAGGATAACATGCATGGGTTCACCGAAAATTACATTAAGGTGGAGGTGCCTTATCAGAAAGAACTGGTAAATAAGCTGGGCAGCGTGAAATTAAGGTCAATTCTGCCAAACGGTAACGTTGCTGTAGATTTCAACGCCTGATTTTTCGATACTTTTGTACTAAACAAATAGACATGGACTATAAAGAACTTTGTTTTCAAGTACAGAATATTGCCCACAGCACAGGTAATTTTATACGTGTTGAACAAAAAAATATTTCTGAGAAAAACATTGAAATCAAAAGTGTTGCCAGCCTGGTAACCTACGTTGATAAAACGGCAGAAAAACAAATTGTTGATGCATTGAAAGAGCTGCTTCCCGAAGCCGGTTTTGTTGCCGAAGAAGGAACTGCCGAATCAAATAACGAAAAATATACCTGGTTTGTCGATCCGCTGGATGGCACAACCAACTACCTGCACGGATTAGCACCGCACTCGGTGAGTATCGCTTTGGCCGAAGGCAACGAATTAGTATTGGGTGTAGTGTACGAAATTGGCGCCGACGAGATGTTTTATTCGTGGAAAGGTGGTCCGGCGTACTGCAACGAGGAGATCATTGAAACAGCAAAACGGTCAAAATCGGAAGACACTCTGATTGCCACAGGATTCCCCTATTACGATTTCGACAAAGTGGATGAGTACATTGGAGCAATGAAAGAACTGATGCAATCAACCCGCGGAATTCGTCGTTTTGGATCAGCAGCTATCGACTTGTGTTACGTTGCAGCCGGTCGTTTCGATGCTTTTTACGAACATGCCCTGCATGCCTGGGATGTTGCAGCGGGCGTATTTATTTTACAACAAGCCGGCGGAAAAACTACCGATTTTAATGGTGGTGACAACTGGTTGTTTGGTGGCGAAATTGTTTCAGCCAGCAAAGCTTATTTCCCGGAATTCTATGGAATCGTAAACAAATATCTGGGCGAAAAATAATATTCTTGTCATTTCGACGAGTAAGCGAGGAGAAATCTGTTACAACAGAGATATAATCAAACAGATTTCTCACTTCGTTCGAAATGACAGCCATGATTTTTTGTAAATTGCAGAAAACAAAATACCATGGCAGAAAAACAAATTGCAATTCTTCGGGAGCAACTGGCAAAATTAGACGAAAAGAAATTCGATCTTGATGCCTGGAAAACGCACACCCTTATTTTTTTGGAACGTATTTTCGGGAAAGACAATTCGAAGCTGAAACTTATTCAAGAACTGCATTACGATTACTCGAGCTGGAGCCTGCGCGACACTGCTGCTGCCGGAAAAACAAAAGACAAAGACCCGCTAAAAATGCGTGCCAGCGAAATTCTGGAAGCGACTATTCTTGAATTGGAAACACTGGGACTGCCGGAAGGAGAAGAAGAACCGCAAAAACTTTGGGAATTGCTGCAGGACGAATTAACCGGAAAACAGGTAAAAGAAATTGATGCTTTGATAAAATCAGACGAAAAAGAGAGAGCGAAAAAAATCGGCGAAATTCTTGAAAATCTTGACAAAGAAAACCTTTCTTTGCTGATCGCAAAACTACTTTTGAGCTGATTTATGAGCAAAAACAAAAAGATTGCCATAGTTATTTTAAACTGGAATGGGGTAAAACTTTTCCCCGATTACCTCCCATCTGTAATCGAACATTCAAAAGGCGAAAATATTGAGGTAATTGTTGCCGACAACGGATCCACTGACAATTCACTGGAATTTCTCGCAGCCAATTTCCCGGAAGTAACATTACTCGATCTGAAAGAAAATTACGGTTTTGCCAAAGGTTACAATGTAGCTTTAAATCAAATTGAGGCCGATTATTTGGTGTTGCTGAATTCGGATGTTAAAGTGGAAGAAAACTGGATTCAACCTTGCATCGATCAATTTGAACAGGATGAAAAAGTTGTTGCCGTTCAGCCCAAAATATTGAGTTTTAATGAACCCGAACTTTTTGAATATGCCGGAGCAGCCGGTGGTTTTATCGATAAGTTTGGTTATCCGTTTTGCCGTGGCCGTATTCTGGATCATGTGGAGAAAGATGAAAATCTATACGATAAGCCGGGCGAAATTTTTTGGGCAAGTGGAGCATGTATGTTTGTGAGGGCCGAAGCGTATAAAAACTCGGGCGGTTTGGATGCCGATTTCTGGGCACACATGGAAGAAATTGATTTGTGCTGGCGCTGGAAAAACCAGGGCTACAAAATTATATACGAACCACACAGTATAGTTTATCATTTGGGTGGCGGAAGCCTCGAGTACGGAAACCCGAAAAAGGTGTATCTCAACTTTCGCAACAACCTATACATGCTATTTAAAAACTTGCCGAAAAAGAAGTTCCTGCCCATCTTCTTAACGCGAATGATTTTAGATGGCGTTGCTGCTGCCAAGTTCCTGTTGGGAACCGAGTTTAAAGCTTTTGGTGCCGTGGCAAAAGCACATCGCGATTTTTATAAAAACCTTTCGGCACTTCGCAAAAAAAGAAAGGATTTGTTAAAGCTCGTAATTGTTAATAATCATAAACAGATCTACCGGAAAAGCATTATGTGGAAATTCTTTGTACAGAAAAAACATAAATTTGCCGAACTAAATTTTATGCCGGAATAAACATGCAAAAATTAAAATTTCAGGAACCTGTTTATACTTACCACATTGATTTTGTTGGCCACGTAAACAACATTATTTACGTGCAATGGCTGGAAAACGCCCGTGTAAAACTGATTGAAGCGATGGGTTTTTCGATTACACAAATTGCTGTCGAAGACGATATTTTGCCCATCATCACAGAAACAAACATTCAGTACAAAAAGCCATTTTTCCTGAATAACGAAGTGCATGTTGAAGTATGGGTTTCAGAGATCTTTAATGTATCGGCAAACTTTAAATTCCGTTTCCGCAACGAAAAAGGTGAAATCTGCTCTATTGCGCAACAAAAAGTTTTGTTCATCGACCGCGCCACACAACGTCCTTCACGTAAGTTTGTGAAATACAGGGAGAATTTTAACAAATATTACCTGCCCGATTTGTAGCTATTTCTTTTCAAACAACTCAATCAAATAATTTCCGGCTTGTAATTTACAACTGCCATCATTCGCTAAATAAAAATTTATCTTCTTCCCTGTTACTGCCTCACTGCTTTTTTGTATTTCATAACCTTCAGGAATATAAAAGTCGGCGATAGAATTGGCAGGAATAGTTACCGAATAAACTACCGATTCCCCCTTGTGTTTCCAGGCAGACTTTATTTCGCCATAAAGCGACTTATGCGAAATGTCAACACCTTCGAGCGTTGATATAAAAGCAGGTTTCAGAATCACATTTTTAAATCCCGGATTGTTCGGATCAGGATATATTCCCCCTAATCCCTTGTACAGCCACGCACCAATTTCTCCAAACATAATGTGGTTCATCGAAATATCGTTCTGTGCATGTATATCCCAGTTTTCCAGCAGTGTTGTTGCACCATTCACAATCCACCATCCCCACGACGGGAAGCCTTCCTGTGCAGCAATTTTGTAGGCTACTTCGGCATATCCATTTTCACTCAACGCATTTAATATTGATTTTTGCCCCAACAAACCTACATCTAAATGAAATTGATCGGCTTCAACTCTTCTGGCAAGGTTTTCGGCTACCCGTTCCTTTTCCTGTTCCGGCACCAATCCCCAATAAAGCGGTGCGCTTAATTCGGTTTGAGTTCCGCTGGCGTATATACCTGTTTCCGGGTGATAAAATTTGTCGTTGAAAGCTTGTTTTATTTCTGCTGCCAAAGCTGAATATTTATTGGCATCTGCCGGTTTATTGAACAGTTTAGCGGCTTCCGACAGGATAACAGCATCGGCATAATAATAACAGGTAGAAGTCAACTCAACCGGCGACTTGGATTTAACAGGAACCCAGTCGCCCAAACCCCAGGTGGTTGTTCCCAAAGGACTAATTTGCGTAATGTGGTCGACATAACGTTTGATGTTTTCATAACCAGATTCCAACAACGATGCATCGCCGTAAAAAAGGTAAATATTCCAGGGAATAAGCGCAATTGTGCTGGTCCAGTCAGGGCCGTTTCCCCACTCGTATCCCCAACCATCCGTAGGAATTATCGACGGCAAAACGCCATTTGGCTGCTGCTCGTCCCGGTGATCGGCCAGCCACTTTTCGTAAACCGTTATCCCGTCAAAGCTGTATAAACCTGTTTCAATGGCAATGTGTGCATCGCCGGTCCAGCCATTTTTCTCCCGCTGAGGACAATCGGTTGGGTAACCAAACAAATTCGACAAGTAGGAATTATTAGTGGCCTCCCAAATCTTATTTAATGTCGGATTAGTAGTTGCCAATTCGCCACTTTCGGGAACATCGCTATGCATGAAATAAGCCACCAGACTTTCTTTACTGATATTTATTGGTTTATTTGAAGTTACCTCAACATACTGAAATCCTTTGTAGTTAAAACGCGGCATAAAAGTTTTCTCACCTTTCCCGTTTAGTATGTATATATCCGTTTGAAAAGGATCGGAATCATCAACAGGCCGGTAATGAACATCAATATTTGATAAGTCGACGTGTCCGTTCTCATACAAACGTTCGCCGTGTTTTAGTCGTATAATTGTTCCTTCTTGCCCGGCTAGTGTGATAGCGCTAATCCCGGCAATATTTCGGCCCAGATCGAATACAAATGTTGTATCATTTAACTGCGACATACTTTGGGGTACAATCTTTTTCACATGCCGGATGGGATGCATCATTTGCGACACTATATTTTGAGATGGTGCTGCACGATAAATAACATCATTCCATTTTGAATCGTCAAAACCGGGTGAACACCAGCCGGGTTGCTCCAAACGGGCATCATAATGTTCGGCGGTGTAAATACTGTTAAAAACTACCGGACTAAGTGATGTTTTCCAGTCTTTGCCTGAAGTAATAATCTCTTTTGTACCGTCTTCGTATGTAATGTGCAAATCCAAACAAAAGGCAGGACGATTTCTCCACGGAGCCTTATGGAAATACCAAACAGCAGTTGACTGATGGTTATACCAGCCGTTTCCGAGCAAAATACCCAAGGCATTTTCGCCATTTTTTAGTTCATTGGTTACATCGTGTGTTACATATAAATTACGGCGATCGAAACGTGTATAACCAGGATCCAGCACATGGTTCCCAACTTTCTCCTCATTAATAGAAAGCTCATACAAACCGGCAGCTGCAATATAAATTCTGGCGTGGCTTACTTTTTTCTCCAGTTTGAACTCTTTCCGAAAATAAGGGGCAGCCTTTTCATGAATATCCTTATCATCGCTGATCCATGATCCGGTCCAGTTCTCCATGCCCATCATTCCTGTTTCAAATGAAGCCACCGGAGAAGAGACTTTTTCATTTCGATTGTTCCATACCGATACCGACCAAAAATAACGAGTAAAAGGCCGTAGCTTCTCTCCTGCATAACGCGTAAGAATTTTGGCTGAATTTATTTCCCCGGAATCCCATACATCACCGATACCATTGGTAATGTTTATCGAATCGGTAGAAACCAGCAATTCAAATGCTACCTGCTTTGCTCCTAATTCCGTATCATTTAACATCCACGACAAGCGGGGCTGTGCAGAATCTACTCCGAGCGGATTATGCAAATACTCGCACCTAAGATTGGAAACTGATGCCCGATGTGTTTGAGCAATCAAATAATTACTAATTGATAACAGAATGAAAAATGCCACTACCCGAATCTTCATTTTCAGTTGGTTTAAGTCAAAAAAAAATCATGCAACCACAAATATTGCCAATTTATTATTGAGTTGAATACTGTATTCCAAATTAATTATGCCGATACACTTAAATAAATCACATCGGTGAGGTGTTAAGGCATTTATTAATAAAATACGAATTCCACCTTTTCTATAAGCCTAATTTTGTTGGTTTAAAAATCCATTATAACTTTGACCCGACATTTACGCAATGGGGTGTCCCGATTAAACTTCGGGACTGAGATTATACTCAATGAACCTGATCCGGTTAGCACCGGCGTAGGGAGAGCGAAAAGGATAAAGTCCTACCTCATTGGTTAGTTTTTAACCAATTTTTCAAAAAAATGAAAAGACTTAGTTTAGTGCTGCTGTTGCAAATTATGGCAGTAATTGCTTTCGGGCAAATTAATTTAACAGGTGTTGTTAAAGGAGATGGAGAAACTTTGGCCGGTGCCAGCGTGGTAATCGAAAAATCGTTTTATGGCGTATCGACTAAGGCTAACGGAAGTTTTGAATTAAAAAACCTGAAACCCGGCGATTACACCCTGCTGGTTTCGTTTATCGGTTTTGAACCTCAAAAGATCAACCTGCAACTTTCAGCTAGTAAAACCATTGAAGTGAACCTGAAACCCAACGTTATTATGACCGATGAAGTGTTGATTTCAGCAACTCGTGCAGGCAATAAAACACCGGTAGCTTACAGCAACGTAAGCAGCGACGAAATTGCCAAACGTAACATGGGGCAAGACATTCCCTTCCTGCTGAACCTTACACCTTCGTTTGTTACAACTTCTGACGCCGGTGCCGGAGTGGGTTACACCAATTTCCGTGTGCGTGGTACCGATTTGAACAGGATTAATGTGAGTGTGAACGGTATTCCGCTAAACGATGCAGAATCGCACGGAACATGGTTTGTGGATCAGCCGGATATGGCGTCGTCGCTGGAGAATGTTCAGATTCAGCGTGGTGTGGGAACATCAACAAACGGAGCTGCTGCTTTTGGTGCCAGTATTAACCTGCAGACCAATTCGATGAACAAAGAAGCATACGGTTCGTATAAAACTGCTGCCGGAACATTCAATACGTTCAAAAACACCGTTTCGGCAGGAACAGGACTGATCAACGATCATTTTACTTTCGATGTTCGTTTGTCAAAGGTTACGTCCGATGGGTTTATCGACCGCGCCAGTTCCGATCTGAAATCGTACTTTATTTCAGGCGGTTATTACTCGGAAAACACCATACTAAAAGTGAATGTATTTTCCGGCTACGAAGAAACTTACCAGGCCTGGTACGGTGTACCTTCTGTTCGCTTGAACAACGACATGGCAGGAATGCAGCAGTATGCCGACCACTGGCTGATGACACAGGAAGAAGTAGACCACATGATGGCTTCTGACAGCCGTACCTATAATTATTATACCTACGAAAACCAGGTTGACCATTATGTGCAGGATCATTACCAGTTGCATTTCTCGCATAAATTTAATCCGCACCTGAATTTAAATGCCTCGTTGCACTACACTTATGGTAACGGTTATTACGAGAACTACAAAGCCGATGAAGACCTGGCCGACTACCTGTTGCCTAACATTGAAATTGGTGACGAAGTGATTGAAACCACCGACCTGATCAACCGCAAGTGGCTCGACAACGATTTTTATGGATTTACCTACTCGCTGAACTATAATAATAACAACGGCGATTTTACACTGGGCGGTGGCTACAATGTGTACGATGGCCGTCACTATGGAAATGTAATTTGGGCGCAGTACCTGGGCGAAGCCGATTTTAACCATGAGTGGTACCGCGGCACAGGTCTGAAAAAAGACTTTAACGTTTACGCGAAATACAACTGGCAGGTGGCTGAAAAGCTGAATTTATTTGCCGACATGCAATACCGCCGGATTGATTACACCATTGAAGGAATCGACGACGATCTTCGCAATCTTGACCAGGATCACGACTTCAATTTCTTTAACCCAAAGCTTGGTATTTTCTATCAGGTGGCCGACAACCAGGATTTATACCTGTCGTTTGCTGTGGCCAACCGCGAACCGAACCGCACTGCATTTGTCGATTACCCGGAAGGTAACGAGCCACCGGTGCACGAAACATTGCACGACTGGGAGTTGGGATACAACTATGCTTCATCGAAATTCTCGTTGGGAGCCAATTTCTATTTTATGAACTACAAAGATCAGCTGGTGGTAACCGGACAGATTAACGATGTGGGTTCGGCAATTATGGTTAATGTTGATAAGAGTTACCGCACCGGAATCGAATTACAGGCGGGCGTACAAATTGCCACTGATTTTCAGTGGAACGGTAACACCACTTTAAGCATTAACAAGATTAAAGATTTTACTGAATACGTTGACAACTGGGACACCTGGGGACAAGATGCTTTTGATTTGGGCACTACCGATTTGGCATTCTCGCCAAATGTAATTGCTAACAGCCAGTTTGTTTACACTCCCGGAGAGCATTTTAGCATCTCCTTTGTTTCGCAGTATGTGGGCGATCAGTACATCGATAACACATCGAGCGACGACCGTATGCTGGATGCATATTTTGTAAATCACCTGAAAGCGGATTACACCTTTAAAACGAATCTGTTTGATGAGATTTCGCTGCATTTTATGGCTAACAACCTGTTTGATGTGCAGTACGAAACCAATGCATGGGTTTACCCTTATCTACTTGGTGGCGAACGTTATAAAATGGATGGTTATTATCCGCAAGCCGGTGTACACTTTATGTTTGGAATAGACTTTACGTTTTAAGACACACCAGAATAAAGATTGAAGATTAACGATTGCAGAATGCTGATTTAACGGTCGGTTCTGCAATCGTTATTTTTTTTGTCCGGAAGTAACCAGACTTTTCTTTCCCTGCCGGGAGCCATCATTTTTGCCTTAATGCAAAAACGAAGCACGAGGAAGGCATTTCCGAGTTCAAGGCTCCTTTTGCTCCCTACCCTTCGTTTTCATAAAACCTAAGTTCGGACGGGTGATCTCCTCACTCACTCGGAGCTTCCCGCTCTCACTAAGGTTCTATTTCAACTCCGGGCAACGACCAAAAGAGGCCGTTCGACTACTGCCACCTCAGCTACATCGCAGCGTGGCCTCGTCCGGTGAGCCGGAAAACAAGAGGTGACGGCGTTAAAAAATTACTGATGTTTGAGGAGCCCCGAAGTTTCGGGGGGAGTTTCAGGAATTTTAGCTGGCATCGCGTAGCTTTTCCGAGGGAAGCGGGCGCAGCCTTGGGTTTTTTGTCTACTTTTTGGGCTAAACCAAAAAGTAGAATCCGCCTGATAAGGCATAATATTTTAACATTGATCGTGGCTTATTTACATTTATTCGAAAATTTTCCTTCTCAGGAAATTTCACATGATCCACACTTCTTTAAAAAAACCACAAAAGCAGCAAAACAATCACAAAACATATCGTGCAGAAATTCAACGCCCCCGTATTGCAGACAAAAGTGCTGCCGAAGCCCTTCGCCGGTAATAAATTGGACTCAAAAGTACTATCGTAGCTCTACGCTAGCAATAAATTGGACTCAAAAGTGCTATCGTAGCTCTTCGCAAGCAGTAAATTGGACTCAAAAGTGCTATCGTACAGGTACGAAACGACCAAATTGATTACAGCGAAACAATTGTAGCCCTGCAAAAGCACCAAAATGGGTAATTTACTCCTTTCGTATTGCTACGAAAAGACTAAAATGGAGACTTTGCACCTTTCGTAGCCCTACGATGGTTACAAATAGGAGTCGGGGGACCTTTCTATATCAAGCAGTTAGCTATTTTAAGCAATAAGTGGGCATAACATTGAATGAGACAGGATTTTATTCCACAGTCCTCAGAGGCAAAATGAAATTGTTTTATTAAGAAAGAATCACCTTGCCTTCAATTTCTACCAGTAAATCATCGCGGCAAATATCAGCAAGAATATAAACTACCGGCAAATCGCCGTAAAACTTTTTCACCACGCTACGAATTTTAGTGAAATCTTTTCGGTTTTTAACGTAAACACGGGTGTGTCCGAATTTTGGATTAGCCACATCGTCGGGCAAGGCAGCCAGCACCTCATCGGCATACAAACGCTGCATGTTCTGTATGGTAACTTCAGTTTGTTTTGCCGCATCGCCAACACCCACGGTATTTTCGCCGATTATAGATGCGGTTCCTGAAATAAAGATCAGCTTTTTATTGCGGTACCTGAAATAACGGGCCCGCTCAAACTTTGGTGTAGTTTTCAGGTTACACGCTTCGCCAACCAAAACCTGTTCGGTGTATTGATGTGCCGAAATCTGGTCGGGATTGTCAACCGGTTGGGTAAGCACTTCTTTTGATTTTACCGCAACATATTCGATAAGCACACCTCCGTGGCTCATTCCTATTCCCGTTGCCGCCGGGTATCCGCTTTGCTCAAAAGTTTTCCCATAGGCATTCGAGCGCACGTTATTAAACTCCTGGTAACGCTGCTCTTCGCCATCAAAACCCAAAATATCTTCCAGGTAATTCCACTGGCGCACTATCGAATTCAACGGAAACTGCGCTTCCTCAAAGGTCTCAACAAGCTCATCAAAAGCCTTCTCGGCATTTAACTTACAATCGCTGTTTTGATTGGCATGAACGGTTCCCATCAAAATCTCGGTGGTACCATTCAGAAACAAGGCCGTGCCGTTTTCGCCTTCCGAAAGCATCTGGCAATCCCAGTTTTCAGGATCGTAATAATACGCCTCAACGATTACCTTACAACTTAATGGCGCTTGCGAAATAAAACTTATCAGAATTTCGCTTCCTATCAGTTCTCTCACCTGAATACGAAGATCCTTTAGCAGTTTATCGTACTCTGAATTTGAATTGGTATCGACAAAGAAATTTAGTTTGAAGATCCGTTTCCCTGAATTGATTTTTTCCAGCTGCTCCAGGCAATTTTGAAGTTGCAAACTTAAGCCTTTACAGCCGTTTTCAGGTTTTATATATGTTCTGTCTCCGTTTAGAAAATACATCCTACTCCTCTCACTCAAAAAGAAATGAAGCACAAATATGCGCGTTTTTTACTTGAAAAAGACGATTTCAGTCAAATTTCTTGTTACAAGTACAATGAGCTATTCTTACACTTCGCATTAATAGTCACCAGATGCTGTGGCTCCGTTAAGCACTGCCTCTGTTGAACCTATCCCCAATCGATCGGCACCCTGCTCCAAAAAAGCAACTGCCGTTTCCCAATCGCGGATACCTCCCGAAGGTTTTACCTGCATTTTATCGCCAACGGTTTTTACCATCACCTCGATGTATTCAGGTTTGGCACCACCCGGCCCGAATCCGGTTGATGTTTTCACAAAATCGGCACCTGCTTCGTACGATAATTCGCAGGCTTTGGCAATCTGCCCGAGTGTTAAATGGCCACTTTCCTGGATAACTTTTACCAGCACATTGTGTTGGTGAGCCACTTCAACTACGGCTTTAATATCGTCGCGAACATAATCGTATTCGCCCGATAAAAAGCGGCCGATATTCATAACCATGTCAATTTCATCGGTACCGTCTTCAATCGCCTGTTTGGCCTGAAAAGCCTTCACCGGTGTTGCATCAGCCCCGTGCGGAAAACTAAGTACGCACGATACTTTTACCCCACTGTCTTTTAACAATTCTTTGGCGGCCTTTATATCGCAAGGTTTCACGCACATACTAAAAACCTTATTCTTAATGCACATTTCTGCATTGGCTTTCAAATCGGCCAGTGTTTGTTCCGGCTTCAAAACCGCGTGGTCGATAGTCTGTGCTACTTGTTCTTTGGTATACATATATTACGCTCCCTGTATTGTTTTTAGGATTTCCTGCGCCCGCAACAAATCTTTTTCATTAACTAAAAGTTCAACGACTGAAGGCGTTCCGCCAACAAAACCAGCGGCATTTCCCTGGTTAAAACCATCTTTTAACATTGTTGCAATTCCGGCAGCTTCCAATTCCTGCTTTAAGTGCTGAATGGTTACTTCGTCGCCTGAGTAAAGCTCTACAATTTTACCGTGATCGTTCATAGTATTTAGTTTTCTATTTCGTCTATCGTTAGTCTTCCATTTCTTTTAAAATCTGCTCCACCTGCTCGTTTGTTTTGGTTAATTTGTCTTTGCAGGTTTTTAGCAACACCGATACGCGTTTTACTTTTTCGGCCAGTTCATCCACATCCAACTCTTCGTTTTCAATTTTTTCAAGAATTTCTTCTATCTCGGCCATCGCCTCGCTGTATGAAACCTTTTTAGTTGCCATTATCTTATTTTTTTGTGATTTTGCTCGTTACTTTTCCATCGGCAAAACGTGTTTCCAGTTCTTCTCCAACTGCCACATCTTTGCTCGATTTTATTATTTTACCTTCTTTCAAAGTTAGTGTAAATCCTCTTTTCAATACATTCTCAGGATTCAATAAACGTACTGAATTTTCGTTTATCAGAATACGATCACGCTCTTTTGCAAGCACATTTCGTACACGGCCCGATAACAGATCCTGCTGATGATTCAGTTTTGCATCCGCTTTAAACACAGCCTCTCCAACAAGTCGCCTCAGAATCCGTTGTGTTTTGCCGATATTGTTCTTCGCTTCCACAAACCACACCGAAAGCCCGGAATCAAGATGATGTCTCAGTTCAGTCAACTCGTTGTGCTTTTTAAACGAAAACAGACTCACATTTTGCTGTAGTTCGTTACCGCGTTTGCTTAACTCTCGTTGCCTGTCGTTAATAAAATCGGCTACTGAATATTTTAAACCTTCGGCTACTTGTTCCAGCTTTTCCTGCTGCGTATCCAATGTTTCGCGGGTTAGCTGCACAATGCCATTTTCCAGTTCCAGTAAACGTTCGTAGTAGCGCTCAACCCCGCTAACAAAAAATTCGGCTACGGCAGTTGGCGTTTTCATGCGGGTATGTGCCACCAGATCGATGATGGTATCATCCTTTTCGTGGCCAATTCCGGTAATCACCGGCAACGAAAACTGGGTAATATTCATGGCCAGGTCGTAGTCATCAAAACTACTCAGATCGGCTGTGGCACCACCACCACGTATAATCGCAACCGCATCGAAAAAATCGTCGTGAGCAAAAATTCGTTCCAGCGCACGAATAATTGACGGCACGGTTTCGGCTCCCTGCATATAGGCTTCAAACAATTTGGTGTAGAATTTAAAACCGTATTCGTTGTTTTCCAGCTGGTTCATAAAATCCTGGTACCCGGCAGCCGTTGCCGACGAAATAACAGCGATTTTTTGTGGCACCAGCGGCAACGCCAGTTCCTTGTTCATATCAAAAACACCTTCAGCCTTCAAACGATTTATAATCTCTTTTCGCTGCATGGCCATGTCGCCAACCGTGTAAGTGGGGTCGATGTCTTTAATATTCAAACTCAAACCATACGCCGGATGATATTCAACCGTTGCCTGAACCAACACTTTTATACCCTCGGTAAAAAGCTGCCCGGTAGTGGTTTCGAAATACGGTTTTAGCATGCGGTAAGTGTACGACCAGATTGTAGCCCGCGAACGCGCCGTTATTGTGTTTCCTTCCTTTTCAATCAACTCCAGGTAACAATGGCCGCTTCGGTTATGCTTTAACTCGCTCACTTCGGCAACTACCCACACCGTTCCCGGAAATGCATCAAGCAATGCATCTTTAATTAATCCGTTTAATTGAGAAAGGGTGAGCTGCTGGTTCATTGTTTACCTGATTTTATTGATTTTAAAGGTTTCAATACTGTTTTTTGTTTTTAGAACAAGCAGAAAAATCCCCGGCTCTGCAGTTCCCAGATCATTCAACGTAACGGTTGGAGAAGCCGGAATTTTCCAGCTTTTTATCACCCGCCCATCCAGCGCATAAAGTTTTATATCGAGGTTGTCTGCCTGATGGTTTGTTGTAGCCTGCAGTTCAATCCGGTCTTGCACAGGATTTGGGAATACAATCCATGTTTTATTTTCTGAAGGGACTTCCACCGACAGGGGATTCAGCAAGGAAGTGGCTTCCCGCATATTGGGCACACCGTAACCCTGCAACGAATCGGGTGTTGAATACAGGTGCCCGCTTTTTTCCAGAGCATCCTTTATTTCTTCCGCCGATTTTTCAGGGTAGGCCTGCCACAGCGAGGCTGCCATACCTGCCAATACCGGCGAAGAGAATGAGGTTCCATTGGCCATTCCTACTGTTCCGTTAGATCGTTGCAAGACCGTTTGGTAGCCCATTGCCGACACATTTGGTTTTAAAGCCCCATCAACAGCCGGACCGGCAGATGAGAAATAGGCCGGTTCAAAATTCATATCCACCGCACCTACACCAATTACATTTGTTCCGTCGGATGGTGCCACAATACGAAACCAGGAATTATTCCGCTCGTTACCGGCACTTGAAAACACGAGTATACCCCGGGAAGCTGCAATATTGGCCCCGCGTGTTACACGTGTTGTTTTTCCGTCCATATCGGCATAAGTATGGTTGGTTGAGGCATCCTGAAATTCGGTATACCCCAGCGAGGAATTAATAATATCAACACCAACGCTATCGGCAAACTCAGCTGCTGCCACCCAGTTGTCTTCTTCAACAATGTATTCAGAATCATTGTCTTCCGAGCGCAATAACCAATACGAAGCTTTAGGTGCAGTGCCGATTAGTTCTCCGGGAATATTTCCTCCCATGCAGGAGAGTACACTCATACCGTGGTAATTGGTAGCATAAAAATCGACGGCGGGATTTACAAAATCCTTTGTTCCCAAAACCTGATTATTCACCCACAGGCTGTCGAAAGCCGGCAACTCATCAACTTTATAAAAGCCGGCATCCAGCACGGCAATTTGCATTCCCTGTCCGCGAAAGTTTTCATTGTGCAACAACTGTCCTTCCATTAATCCGACCTGATACACCGAACTACCATACAACGAAGTATCAATAGGTGCTGTATCAACAGAACTTTCGTCTGCAAACTTATTAAATGTACTTTTGGTACTTATATCGGGTTTAGTTAACTGTACTTCCCTGATAAAACTCCAGTACACAAGGCTGTCGGCCAAAGTAGCCGAATCGCAGCGCACAGTAATCCCATTCAACCATTTTGAGGTATGCACCAACTCCACATCGAGCGTGAGCACCGAGTCGATATAATTCTGATTTACCGGAAGGTCTAATGAATCGATAGCAATATTTTGATTGAAACGGCGCTGTATAGCGCGCTCTGAAAGATACATTTCAGGATTGTCAAGCGAATACTCCGAATTATTTTTATCGGTAAAACCGATCCAGAAATAATTCTGCGCACTAACTTGTTGCAACCCCATTAACAGCGTGCCAAGGAGCAAAATTATATACCTCATTCTTATAAAATGTTCTATTCTTTGTGCAACGAGAAGTTTGCTTAGCTCCCAAAACGACGCCATCAAAAGTTTCTCTTACACCTTCCCAAATAAAAAAGCCAAGTTAATGAATAAATAGCTTTTTACCTTGAAGGGAAAACAGTTTTATCGCTGCCGCTGATCGCGCATCATATATTCCGACGGGTCTTGCAAAAACTTTTCCGGATCGGGGATAGAACCTTTGTTTTTTTCCAGATCTTTCATTTTTAGGTTATCGACACTGTCGCGAACAGCCGGATTCAGAATTTGCCCGTTATCGTAATAAAGAGTGTACTGCAGGTTACCTTCTTTATCGAAGTACTTCCATTCGCCGTGGCGGAGGTTATTACGGTATTCGGCAACCATTTCCTGACGGCCGTTTTCGTAACTCACCAGAAACAAACCATGCCGCATTCCCAGTTTCATCTTGCACTGCATGTAGGGTTCGCCACTTTTATAAAAAATCTGATAATCGCCGTCTTCCTGATTGTTTACCCACTCTTTTTCTTCCATTACTTCGCCGGTATCGTAATACTGATGCGATTTACCATATTTCAAACCAAGTTTATATTCTTCGTCGGCAGTAAGCTGTTCATTCTTGTAAATTTTCCAGACACCTTCCTTTTGCTGATTTACATAATTTCCTTCGGCTACTTTTTTGCGCCAAACATCAAATAGTTGCGTGTAGGCCGTGTCGCCTTTATACTCGATAAGTGCTTTAACCTGCCCCCCGGGATGGTAACGTTTCCACTCTCCTACCGGTTTGTCATCCTTAAAATATCCTTCGTACAACAAACGCCCGTTATCCTGTTTTTTTTGCCAAAATCCCTGGCGCAAACCATTGGCATCAGTTTGGTTTGTTTGCGCAAAAACCAACGACGGAAGAAAGATCAATAAACCAAGTAAGTATCTCATAACACACTATTTTAGGTAGAACGCGAAATTAGGGATTTATTTCAGTTGGCATAAAAAAAGCTTTCCATCAATCGATGAAAATCCTGCAACTATGTAAATAAAGTGTGTCCTTAGTAAATTTCTTTCGTCATTCGCTCAGTAGCAGTCATGTAGTAACGCGCAAAGTTATCGTCTTTCATAAAAACGGTAAGTTGCTCGCGCCAGCCTTCTGCTTCTTCCGACAGTTCTGCAATACGTCGACCGGCTTCTTTATCGTTTGGATCTGCACGAAATGCTTTAATCACCGGGATAAATTCATCCATCCAGTCTTCGTAACGATCCATCAGTTTTTGCTGATCGCTTTCCAACGGAAATTCAGTTTTATCGTTTAATACTTTTGCTGAAAGCTTTTCTCCTGCCACAACACCGGCTCCAAGGGTTAAGCCCAATTTTGTTAGAAAGCTCCTTCTGGTTTCTTCGTATTCGTTGCTCATTTCTGCATTTTTTATTCCACATTTCACAAACACAATTCTGGAGGGAAAGTTTACAAAAAGAGAATAAAAAAAACTCTTTCACCATCCGATGAAAGAGCCCTTATTTATCCTTTAGTCTATACTTATTTCACCTCTTCAAAAATAACTACTCTGACTTACTGCACATTACAATCCAATGAAACAAAAATGGCACAAATAAGTACTTAAACTTTTCAACTTACACATCATTACAATTAGCAAAACAAGTACTACTGCTTCAAAACAGCTAAAAACAACATAACATATACTGAACTGGCACTCCCGAAATATTCAAATTGAACTACTGCTGGGGCAAAGTGCTAAAGTCGATAGTTGGAACCACTCCCAAAACCGGGCGCTCGTGGTTGGTATCAACCACAGAAGTTTCGTTGAAAAACCCGCAGTTTTTTAAATAAAAACCATTGTCGCCGCTAATGTATCCTCCGGCGTAGTCCAAGCGTGCTTCATCGCGCGCTGTAGCATCAGCAGTAAACTTTGCTTTGGTAACTTCGTGCCATGTACCGTTTGTATCGTAAACCCACTGGTTATTGTAGTAAGCCATACGTTCAATCGGTCCGGTTTTGGTATCGAAGTTTTCTAAGAACGAATACATACCGGTTAAATAGGTACTTGTTTTCGGACGTCGCCAGCTAGCAACAAAAAGCCACTCTTCCTGCTCGGTATCATAAAACCACGCTGAATAATCGGTTTTATTATCGCCGCCTGGTTCACCTTTCAGTAAAAAACGGTAAGTAGTTCCGGCTTTCCAGTTCACCTGCATATAACTTTGTCCACCCGAACCTTCATTTCCAAAATCGTTGGTGGTTGTATTTGCCCCTTTGGCAAGCAGTTGTACGCGCTGATCTTCAGGAATTGTACTTGGATCATCGGTAGAATAAGGGCTCCAAACCGAAAACAGTACTCTGCGTTCAGACACAGAATTTACCTGCATTCCGAAGTAGCCTTGTCCAAAACCATTTGCCATGTAATACGAGCCAATTACATCGTTACCTTCAGGAACAGTGATCTCGTTGTAAAACCAAACTACATCCGATACCTCAGCAGGCACTATGTAACCTAAATGCACCGACGGTCCGCGGCGTCCCCAGTAAAAATAATCTTCGTTTGAATAATGCACGCCTGATTTGCAAGCATCGCCACCAAGCGAAACAGATTCAATTGTTGCAAACTGATCGGCAGTTTTATCTTCTCCCTGTAAATCGAGGTAATAATAGCCCGGCTCTGATACGGTGAATGTTCCAACAAATTCCATCCGGTTAGTGGTATTATCAAAAACAAGCTCTCTTGTTTCATTCAAAAAAGTGGCCTTTAGTGTAGAGCTACCGCTGCTTACTTTTCCCTTTACACCAATATGAATGCTACCTGCTGACTCCACCCGAAACCAGGTACGCAGAATTGAAGATTTTGAACTCCAGTTGAAATTTTTAAAATCGTCAGTTTTTAACTGGTTTCCACCAACATTGGTAACAAACCAACTGTTTCCTTCGCACGGAATTTGGTGTGACATTGTTGGTATTTCCTCTACTTGTACCTCATCTTTTTGGCATGAAATAACCGAAAGTGGAAAAACCAATAATACAAATAACAAATTCAGTCTAAATTTTTGTCTCATCTGTCTCATCTGTTTGCTGTTAAAAAAATCAGGCTTTCGCTGATGTAAATATACACCACAAAAGCCTGATTTATTATCTATATAATTGATTACGGATTTTGAATTAAATTCGGTTGTGCCAAAATCTGTGGCTCAGGAATATAATCCACTACACGTGGGCTGCTTGCAGGCACTGTTAACAGTGGGTTTGCTCCCCTGTCGTGAGTTCCGGGATATTTTCTATCCAATGTTAAACCATTTCTGAAAATATCGTAACGACGGTGAGCTTCGAAAGCCAATTCTAAACGACGCTCATCAAGAACAAGATCAAGAATTGTTTTTCCTTCAGGAACGTCATCGTAAGTAGGAATATTTGCTCTTTCTCTGATCAGGTTAACATCTGCAAGAGCACCATCGGTATCGCCTGTTTTTGCGCGGGCTTCTGCACGGTTTAGGTACATTTCGGCTAAGCGAGAAATAATTGGCGAGAACAATTGTGGCTGACCTTCCTGGTTCGAACATTTAATTACGAAGAACTTAGGATAACCCTGACGTACCGGCATTTTTTTATCTAGGCGCACATAGGTTTTTCCGCTAATGAATTCGCCTTGGGTAATGTAATATTTTGTAACACCATCAACGTCTTCGGTCATTACAGTTTGCGTTCCGTTGTACTCGTACTCCCAGCTGTCGCCGTTGTTTGTAACATCGTACATTTTAAACATTCTCGAACCAGCAGGAGAAGATTTGTCGTACGAATAAGTAATCTCGTAAGTGTCGCCATCGATGTACTGCGGATCGATAAATTTGTGTCTTCTGTCACTTGGATTTTCATCCAGCAAGTCGCGGTAAGGTTCTGAAGCGTACATTTCGCCCCAGCCAACTCCATCGATTGTTGCATACATTCCACCAAACGCATACCAACCGTAGTCGTCTTCGTCTTTTAAGGCGCGGCAAGCGAAAATAACTTCCGAGTTATCTTCAGGAACCATCGTTGGGAAAGTTTCGTAATCCGATCCCTGCAACAGAGCGAAATTGTTTGATTCAATAACTTCGGTAGCAAAACTTGATGCTTTTGCATTGTCTTCCATGTACAAGTACACTCTCGACAACAATGCTTTTGCAGCTTGTTCCGAAGCATAAATATTGTATTCAGAATCAACACGTTTAAAGTTGCTCATCAGTTCAGCTGCTGTTGTCAGGTCTTCGATGATCAGATCGTAAACCTCTTGTACAGTGGCACGCGGAGGCATGTTGTCTACATCAGGTTCTGCATCTAAAACGATAGGTACACCTAAGTTGTTGGCAGGATCCTGATTGTAAGGACGCCCCCAAATATTTACCAGGTTAAAGTAGAAGAAAGCACGCAGGTAATACATTTCACCAATTACGTGGTTCATACGATCGGTTCCTTCCTGCGCTTTATCAATTACTTTATTGGCGTTAACAATACCTTTGTAACAGGTTGACCACAAGCTATTCAAGTGATAGTTTGTTGGTGTATGCTGGTAGTTGTACATGTAGTACAAATGGTCGGTAGTTGATCCGCTAAGCGCAATGTTATCGCCACCAAATTCGCCATGAAAATGGTAAGGGCGCATAAATTCATTGGTTTTTAATAGGGCATAGGTTCCTAATGCTGCTGCCTCAATTCCTAATTCGTCGGCAAACACCATTTCGTCTGATAAATCCTGAAACGGATCTCTTGTAATATCGCAGGCTGCGAAAGAGAGCGCAACAAGAATGGCTATAAAAGAATATATTTTTTTCATCTTAATACTGTTATTCATGAATACTGTTTTTGCTTAAAAGTCGATTTTAATACCTGCCAATATCTTTTTCGACAGTGGGTAAAGCGCTCCTGTTTCAGGATCCATTCCCGACCAATCGGAAATAGTTACCAGGTTGTCGCCACTGATATAAACCGAAGCGTTTTTAACCTTGATAGCCTCAGTAGCTACTTTTGGCAAACGGTACGACAGGGTTACGTTGCGCAAACGAATATAACTGGCATCTTCCAGGTAACGCGATGAGTTTTTGTTCGCATTAACACCACCGTTAAATGGTGCCGGATGCGTAGCAATATCGCCCGGTTTTTCCCAACGACTCCAGCCATCAGCCAGGTTCATGTTGTTGAACGATGCATACGAACCGTCGCTGTCGAATAATTCGCGGTTACCGTTGTATTTATAAATGTCTTCAACAAAACTGATGTTTGCAGTTAAAGTAAAGTTATCGTAAGTAAAGGTGTTCAAAACTCCACCGGTGTATGTTGGTGTAGCTTTCGAGCCGGTATACTGTAAAGTTGCATCGGCATAGTTCGATGTCAATTCAACGGTTTCAGTACCATCTTCGTTTACTACAATCTGCTCCCACAAAGGCTCACCGTTTGATGGATTTGCACCGTACCAAATACGCTGGTAATACGAATCCATGTCGTAACCTTGCTCAATACGTACGTTACCTGATGTATAAGCTTTATCTTCAAACAATTCCTCTACCCGGTTTTTGTTATAGGCAAAGTTGATGGTCATGTCCCAGTTAAATTTCGATGTTTTTACGATCTCAGGAGTTACCGATAATTCGTAACCTTTGTTGGTAACACGACCAACGTTCATCCAAACACCATTATAACCCGACAATGCCGGAAGTGGTACATAAGTTAACAGGTTGTCGCTGTTTTTATAATACACATCGAGGTTTAAACCAACGCGGTTAAATAAACGTGTGTTAATAGCCGTGTTGTAGCTGGTAACTTTCTCCCAGCTAATATCAGGGTTACCTTTTTGGTATGGAGTTGCTGCACTGTTTCCGTTGTACTGAGCAACAAAAGCGTAGTAACCAAGGTACTGGAATCCGCCCGGAGCGTTACCAACCTGTCCCATACTGGCTGACCATTTCAAAACATCAACCCATTTTACGTTGCTCATGAAATCTTCGTGGTGAAGGTTCCAACCTAAACTTGCCGACCAGAAATTACCGTATTGGTTGTTCGGACCGAAACTACTTGAGCCCTGACGGTTGAAAGATGCAGTTGCCAGATATTTGTTATCGTAAGCATACTGTAAGTTAACCAACATACTTTGTTTGGCACTTTCCCATTTCGAACCACCAACACCAACTGCCTCGGCAGTTGCATTAAGCACAGTTAAACCAGCCGCAACACCTTTACCTGTTGCATTGGCACCATCTGAATAATAATCGCTGTATTCCCAGGCCACAAAGGCATTCAGGTTATGCTTGTCGAACGTTTTCTTAAAACGAAGCATTTGGTTGGTGAAACGTGTTCTGCTAAAGCTATATGCTTCATACAATCTTCCTCTGTCAGCCTGGCCTCCAATTGAACGTGGATCGGTGTACGATTCGTTTTGTCCGTAACCTAACGCAACGTTATTCATCGACGAGAATGTAAGCCACTCGTTAATTTTGTAATCAACGCCAACGTTGATTCGGAAATTGTTACCGCGCGATTTACCGTAATTGTATTGAAGGTCGTACAAATAGTTGTTTTCATCGCGGCCATACCATACTTTACCATTGTCAAGCAAGTATTTTTTGCCACTGTCAACTCGTGGATCTAAAACTGATCCGTCAGGTAAATAAGGCTCGTCCCATGGCATGTAAGTAAACATGTTATAAGTTGAGTGCTCCTGGTTAAATGTATTGGTATAATTACCTGAAAGATTTGCTTTGATCACCAGTCGTTTTGATGCATTAATTTCAAGATTGGCAATACCCGAAAAACGCTCGTATTCGTAGCCTTTCAATGCACCTGTTTCGTTGTAGTAAGTACCCGACAAATAAGCCAGAATAACATCGTTTCCACCCGAGTAGTTTACATTGTATTCCTGTGCTTGTCCGGTTTGTGTACCAATATCCATCCAGTCGGTATCGGTATTCAATACATCTTCAGTAACATTCGGATTCCATGTTTTTTGGTAGTCGTATAACTCCTGAGAGTTCATCAGCGAGAAGTTTCCGGTATTAAATGTAGTAGCACCATATGATGCGTTAACATTAACAACCGACATACCTTTTTCAGCTCGTTTGGTTTGCAACAAAATAACACCGTTTGCAGCCAGCGAACCGTATAACGATGTTGCCGATGCATCTTTTAAAACGGTAATACTTTCAATGTCATCAGGGCTAAAACCCGGATCGTCGTTACCCATAATAATACCATCAACAACCCAAAGCGGTTTGGTAGTACCCGACAACGAACCTTTACCCCGAATAGTGATTTCTGTTCCTGCACCCGGTTTACCACTGCTTGCGCTGGTATGCATACCTGCCACTTTACCTTGTAACATTGCTGCTACGTTTGGAGCAAAAACATCTTTTAGTTCTTCAGCGTCGATGGCAACTGCCGAACCTGTTAAATTCGATTTTTTGGTAGTTCCGTATGCCACAACCATTACTTCGTCGAGGTCGGTAGTTGAGCTTACCAACGAAACATCAATTGTAGTTTTGCCTTCTGTTGCAATCTCCTGTTTTTCGTAACCTACAAACGAAAACACCAAAGTTGCATTGACATCGGGCACTTCAAGCGAATAATTACCATCAAAATCGCTGGTAATACCCATTGTGGTGCCTTTAATAATAATACTAACACCCGGTAACGATTCGTTGGTTTTGCTATCGGTTACGGTACCGGAAATTGTGGTTGATTGTGCATTTGCAACTATTGCAAACAAGAACATAAACATAACCAGGCCGATTGCCTTGTTTATGCCCGAAAGGAAAGTGTTTTTATTGTTTTTTCGATCAGAACCGAAATTTTGTATATATCTCATAATTTTTGTCTTTATTCTGTAACTTTAGAATGACTTTTTATCCGTAATTGCTTTGCCTTAGTAATCAAGCAAACCATCATCGAATACTTTCAACTCGCCCATTGTGGTAAATGACTGACCGGTGGTACGGGTATCCAAAATCCGGATGCGGAAATATTTTGAAGAGTAGTTTTTGTCCAGCGACAACTCGTTATAGTCGGGGCGTACTTTTGCATCAAAACGATCTGAAGTCCACACGGTAGTATAGTTAGTACCATCTGAGCTGGTCTGAACATCGAATTGAGCCGGGTCGATACCTCTTGCAGAAGGTGAACGGGTCCAGAACTGGAATCCACCAATATATTTGGCTTCAGGGAAAGTGATTTGAATGTAGTGAGGAAGTGGTTGTACGATTGCAGTTTCCTCATCAGACCATGCCGAATGCCAGAAAGTTGAAGGATCACCATCAACAAGATTTTCTTTCGGGCCTTCCCATATTTCCTGAGTAAAAGTCTCTAACATGCCTGCAGTAAGCGGATGGAAGGTTTTTCCAGCTTTGGTTGTAAATGCGATTGTTTCGCCATACGAAGTACCGGCTTCGTTGGCAGCGTAAGCGCGCACTTTGTAGTCCGATTTTGCGGTTAAACCACCCAGCGTAATCGAATAGTTCCAGTATTCTTCCGGTATTCCATTCTGGGTGAATTTTCCAACAGGAACAAAATTATCCATTGTTGTTGGTTCACGGTCTTCATCAGTCCAGCAAATTCCCAATGCAAGTACATCCGATCCACCGTTGTCGGTAAGACTTCCGCTAACCACTGCATTAATGTCAGCAATTTCGGTAACCTCGCCGGTTACAGTGGTTGGCAGGGTACCAACTTCCTCGTCGTCGCAACTTGCAGTAAAGAAAACTGCCGCCAATGCAAGCATAAAAACGGAGAGTTTGGTTGCACCGTTATGCAGCATTTTTTCATAATTACTTCTTTTCATTTTTTTGATTTTTGTAGATTAATTTGACATAAATAATTCTCTCAACTAATTATTAATTCTTGTATCCTCTCGACGTGGCTCAAGAATAAGCTCCCGCCAATTATTTATAAACTGACGAGCCTCAAACGGGGTCACCCTATGCCAAAAATTGATAAAAATGAAAGAAAGATGAATATTTGTCTAATTTGCGACAAATACTATTGCTTAATTCTTCTATTTGTGCGAATACATAGCAAATTGACATCAACTCAAAGTCGATTATGCTACGTTTTGTATAAGCCTCAACCTAAGAAAGTTGAAGCGCGGAAGTTGAATAAATTGGATCAGGAATAAGCTTCTCCGTAACGGTTTAATTCCAGTATTCCTATTTTTCTGCCTTTAGTTTGTATAAGTCGTTTTTTTCGTAAATCGGATAATATTCGTATTGTATTTTCTTCGTTAGCTCCAATATGTCCGGCAATTTCCATTCGTTTTATCGAAACGTTTATCATATTGTCCTGGTCCAGGTTAAACCGTTCGCGTAAATCCAGTAACAGGTCAATAATCCGCTGCCTGTTCGTTTTCTGCGAAAAACTAAGAATGGTATTTTGTGCGGCTCCCAACTCCCGGCAGCTTTGTTGTAAAAGCATCATCCGAACCTGCACATTTTCGGCAAATAGTTTGTTTACAATTTGAATGGGAACAAAAATCAACCGGGCCTTTTCCATGCAGGTTGTAAACTCGGTGGCAGGTATCTGGTTTAATGCCGAATCGAAACCCACCATATCGTTATAACAAAGTATCTGATAGATCTGCTCCTTATTTTTCGATCCGATTTTGAACTGTTTTAATACCCCGCGCTCAATAAAATAAATCCCTTTCAATTTTTGTCCCGGGCGGTAAAGCGTTTCGCCAACATTCAGCTCAACCAACTGTAAATCCTTACTCAAGCCAGCCAGCTCTTCAAGCGTTAAGTGTTTAAATAAATGAATAAACCTTACGTTTACGGTTGTACTATTTATTCTACTCTTTTTCAATTCAATCTCACTATTAATTTACTGAATGATGCAGTTCGTCTGCCATTTGTGTATTGACGAAAGTGAGACGCATGTACCCTACTTTGAGAAATTAAAATCCGCGAAATTTTTATTTCACGCAGATGGCGCAGATTTGCGCAGAAAAAGAAGAAATTAAAATTGTGATATTTTGAAGAGCAGAGCCAGAAGTGGAAGATATTCTTTCAGTTCGGCGCGTAGTGTTTTTAAGGCACGGCTAATCAGTGCTTCAACAGCTTTTACCGAGATTCCCATTTTTTCAGCAATCTCGGGATAGGTAAGATTTTCAAAGCGACTGTATTCAAAAGCAATGCGGCAGCGTTCGGGTAAATTCGATAATACAACAACCAGTTTTTCCTCGAACTCGTGTGCCAAAACCAGGTTTTCGGTGGTGTTTTCAACCTCGTCGTTTGCGGCTCCCTGCTGATGCGTTTTATTCAACACATTAACCTTTCGCATATGGTCGATACACTGGTTACGCACCATCGAAGTGAGGTAGCTGGGCAGGTTTTTTATCGACTCAGCCTCTTCGCGTTTTCCCCAAAGTTTAATAAACGATTCCTGAACAATGCCCTGAGCTTCATCAATATCTTTTACATACACCGTTGCCTGGGCACACAGTGCTTTGTAGTATTTTCTGAAAATAAAGTCGAACGCTCTTTCCTGCCCCCTGGCAAGCTCAGCTAATACGAAGCTATTATTTTGGATTTCGCTTTCCGGCATTCCTGTTTTCTCTCGGCTCAAATATAGCCATTAAAGCCTAAATTCACTGGTTAATCACATTTGTTTTCCTATTTAACAAAACTCTTGAACACTACTGATGATGCCCGTTTCAGCGCATCTCGCTTAACATTTTTAGTGCCGGTTGGTAATTCATTCCGGCTGCAATTTGCAAGTCGTTCCTTGCTGATGGTTTATCATTGGTTTGCATAAAAAACATTGCACGATTAAAATAAGTTTCGGGGTTATTTGTCGCCTGCGAAACGGCCTGCGAATACACCTCCAGCGCCTTGTTATTTTCCTGTATTTCCTGGTACACTTTAGCTTTACCAAAATAAGCCGACAAATCGGACGGATTTAAGCGAATTGAAGCCTCGAAGTCTGCCAGTGCCTCGTCGTATTTTTTGGTAATAGCATGAATAACTCCACGGTTGATATACGTAACATTACTTTCGGGATTCAGCTCGATCGAGCGGTTAAAATCGGCCAGTGCTTTTTCCAGGTTTCGTTTTTGGCGCCACAACATTCCGCGGTTGCTGTAAGCCATAAAATTAAACTCGTCGATGGCAATGGCGCTGTTAAAATCATCTAACGCTTTATCCTCATTTTTTAACGTAAGATTGGCATTTCCACGGCTCAGCAAATATTCCGCTTTCCCGGGATTTAGTTCAACTGCCTTGTTAAAATGTTTCATTGCTTCAGTTGGCTGTTTCAGCATCATCAGCGCATGTGCTTTGCCATGATGTGCATCCGCGTTTTTGGAATTAAATTCAAGCGCTTTATTAAAATATTCCAGCGCTTCCCCGTACTGATTTTCCTTTGATTTGATTTCACCCATACGCAATGCAAAAGCATCGTCTTCCAAAAATTTAGGAACGATTTCAAATTTTGCTTCGGGCGACATATTAATAAATTCAGGAATATTGGCAGCCCGGTTTCCTGAAGCAAAATACTCGAGATAAACCGGTGGCGAGTCATTTCCATCCTCGTCAATATGCGTGAGCAACAACTGGGTGTACGGCCCGTATTTTTTCGATGAAAACACCATCCAGCGGCTATTTGGCGAAATCGAGTGCCACGAGTTCATGTTATCCGAATTACAATTCATTAAACGTGTTTCGCCCCCTTCAACCGGTTGAATATACAGTTTGCTGTCGGGCATTAGCAACATAAAACTTTCGGCTTTACAGAAGATCATGTATTTCCCGTCGGGAGTAAAACGTGGAAAATAATTACTCATGCCGTTGTTTGAAGCTCCCGGAACCGGTTCGGCTTTTCCGCCTTTGCCATTGTTAAACGGAATGCGGTAAATATCGAACTTAAAAAGTTTTTCGCGTTCTAAAAAAGCATTCAAAAATTTGTTGTACGCCTTATAATCAACAGCTTGCGAACCTCTGAAAATTCCACTTTCTTCCAGGTGCACAGCACGCGAGCGTGTAAAATAAATGTACTCGCCATTTGGCCCCCAGCTGGGATTGCTGTGTACGTAATTGGTATCGTTGGCACCTTCCAACTCGAAGTATTTTTCTTCTACCCGATCGTAAACACTCAAAATACCTTTAAACGGAAAAAACAACTGCGAATATTCGAGGTCGTTGCGGTCGACAAAAATCTCCGAGTCTTTTAATGTACTTACCACGTACCGGCTGTCGGGCGATATTTGCGAAAGCAGACCGTAAGTAAACTCACCGTTTACAAAGTTGCTCCAGTTCATAATCTCCTTTTCCGACATAACGGTTTCTTCGCCCACCTCAACAATTGCGTACGCTCCTTTTTCGTCGCGGGCATCCACATCCATGGCCAAAGTTCCTCCATCGGCCGAAACCGAATGGCAGTTACCACAAACAGGAATATCGCTTAAAACAGTAGCCGGCGCATCAGATGAGCCAATGTTGCCCAGTTGCCAACGCACTTCGGTTAAATTTTCGCGGGCAAACTTAAAAGGCAGCGGCACCGAGCGGTAAAAAATGGGTGCTCCAACCGAATCAGTGGAAAACTGAAAGGAAACCGTATCCACGGGAAATGCTTTTTGTTTATCATCGATAGCTGCCAAAACAAGCGACACTGATTGCTGTTTTGCTTGTTGTTTAAGCGCTTCCCAAACTTTAGCTGATGGCGACCAGCGCATTTCGCTGCTAACTCTTGATTCGTGCAGAACTTGATTTTCAGCATCCAGCACACTTATCTTCCACAAAGAAGTTGCGTTGTCAGTAGTTTCCCAAAAACATGTTGGAGACGGAAATTCGGGTGGAAAAACAGTTCCATCGGCCGGATAACTGATTTTCGCATCAATTGTTTTGCGAGGCTGCGTATTACACGCCAGCATTAAAACACTTACAGCGAATACGAAAATTGTTTTTACGATGATAGCTTTATTTTGCATATAAATTGATTGACAATGACCATTTTGGTCCTACGGATTTTGAACTAAGTTATCCTGCACAAGAATTTGCGATTCGGGGATGTAAAACACAACTCGTGGATGATCGGGAGGCACAAACAACAAGGCGTCACCCTGCTCGTGGGTTCCCGGGTAGTTACGATCCAAAGTCAAACCATTCCGGAAAATATCCCATTTTCGTTGTGCTTCAAAAGCCAGTTCCAGTCGGCGCTCTTCAAGCACCACTGCCAAAACACTTTCCCGGCCTTTTAAATCGTTTGGAGAATAAAGCGCATCGCCACTTAAACCGGCACGTTCACGAATTAAATTCACATCGTTAATGGCCTCGCCGTTTAAGCCCAGTTTGGCATTGGCCTCGGCGCGGTTTAAATACATTTCGGCTAAACGCAGGTAAACCGGCGAACTTAAAGTGGGCCGCTCTTCCTGCATCGAAAACTTGTTGATGTAGTATATCGGGTAGCCATTTCGTTCTTTTAAAGTAACACCATCGCTTTCGTATTGCGGTTCGATAAAAGCATGGCGTGCATCTTCTGGATTCTGGTCAAGCAAATCGCGGTAAGGTTCAGATGCATACATTTCGCCCCAGCCCTGACTGGCGATGTGATTATACATGGAACCAATTGATTCCCAGCCACGATCATCAACATCAACATTGTGTTTTACCGCAAATATTGTTTCGGTATTTTGCTCGGGTAATTTTCGGAAATAGGTTTTGAAATCTTCGGTTCCCAAAAGCCGGTATCGGTCGGATTCGATAACTTTACTGGCATATTCTTTTGCTTTTTGCGCATAGCTTACATTTGGATTTTCGGGTGTGCCCGACATGTACAGATACACGCGCGAGAGCATAGCCTGCGCCACTTCTTTCGACGCATAAATATTCGACCGTCCGCTTCCCATCAACGCTTCGGCCTGCAACAAATCGGTAATTACCTGGTCGTAAACTTCTTTTACGGTTCCACGATTCGGCACATTTATAACCTGGTCGTCTAATTTTATTGGAACACCCAGATTCGTCTCCGGACTTTGGTAATAGGGCCTACCAAACGTATTTACCAAGTGAAACAGCGTTTGTGCCCGTAAAAACAGATTTTCGCCTTTTAGTTGTTTTAGTTCGGCTGAAGAATCATCGTCAACAGACAAAATCACTTTGTTACAACCCACCATTAACTGGTACGCTTTTTCCCAGAAGTGAGAGGTGGTATACATAGCCGGGAAATGCTGGTAGTTATAGCAATAAAATAAATCGTCGCTGGTTGTTCCACTCAACGAAACATTATCGCCGCCATATTCGCCAAAAAAGTGAAAATTACGCTGGTAATAACCATCTTTCAAATAGTTGTAATTCCCAACAGTGGCACCGTTTAAACCAATAATGTCTTCTTTCAGTTCCGACTCTGGAATCCCTTCGTAAGGCTGGTAATTTAAGTTACAGCCGAAAGTACCAAATAAAATTAGCAGGTATAAAAACAATCTCCTTATCATCGTGAATTCCATTTGCTGATTTAAAAGTTTACTTCTACTCCAAATATATACTTGCGCGTAACCGGATACAGCGTCCCGCCATATCCTTGAATTCCCACTTCAGGATCCATTCCTGAAAAGTTGGTTAATGTCCACAGATTTTCGCCGGCAAGTTTTAGCTCGGCACGGTTTAACCCTACTTTATGAACCCAATTTACAGGTAATGTATACGATAAACTCAGGTAATTCAGGCGCAGGTAACTACCGTCCTCTAAATAACGCGACGATGGTTTGTTCGACAGTTTATTGCCCAGCAACACCGGCCGCGGATGTGTGGCAATATCGCCCGGTTTTTCCCAACGGCTCCAACCGTCGGGTAATTTTATTGCGTTATAGGTGGGGTAAGCTCCGTCGTTATCAAGCGACTCGCGCAACAAATGATAGATTTTATTGCCATAAACAAAGTTAAAGTTGGCATCAAGCTTAAACTGTTTGTAGACGAAGGTATTCATAAAACCTCCAAAAAATTTGGGCGACGAGCTATCCATGTTTTGTAACGTTGCCTCGCTGTATTTCGATGTTTTTTCAATGATTTTCGTGCCGTCTTCAGCTGTGGTTACTTTTTCC
Organism: Draconibacterium mangrovi; assembly: GCF_010586825.1. Taxonomy (GTDB): domain Bacteria; phylum Bacteroidota; class Bacteroidia; order Bacteroidales; family Prolixibacteraceae; genus Draconibacterium; species Draconibacterium mangrovi. The sequence goes on from NZ_JAAAGB010000001.1 coordinate 460,805, forward strand.
CATAACGGATTACCATCCGATGGGTTTACACCTGCCCATTTACGCATGTACCAGGTGTTGATATCCCAGCCTTCGCGAATAATTTTGGTACCCTTCGAAATGTCTTTCCCATCGTTTAATTTCAGCACCTTGTTTTTGTTAAAACTCATATTCAGGCTGGTATTCCATAAAAATGGAGATGACTTTACAATTTCGGTTTCCAGGCTGAATTCCAGTCCGCGGTTTTGAATTGAGCCCACATTGTCGGTATACCAGTAAAAGCCGGTTACCAATGGCAGCGGAACATCCTGCAGCAGGTTGTCAGTCCTTTTATCATAGGCATCAACTGTTATGTTTACCCGGTCGAACAATCGTGTATCAATTCCGAAATTGAAGTTTTTGTTCGACTCCCAGGTAAGATCGGGATTAGGTAACCTGCGCGGAAATCCTCCGGGTTCGCCATTGTATTGCACGGTCATATTGTAAAGCCCCAGCGCTACGTAATCGGCAATATTGGCATTTCCTACCGAACCATAACTAAGGCGCAGCTTTAAATTATTTACGAAACCAACCGGCTGCATAAAATCCTCTTTTGTGACAATCCACGACGTACCTACGGAATAAAAATCTCCGAATCGTTGGTTGGCACCAAATCTCGACGATCCGTCGCGGCGGTACGAAAGCTGCATCATATACTTGTTTTTGTACACGTATTGCACATTCGACAAAATGGATAAAAAGGCCGATTTTGATTTACTTCCTCCAATGGATTTTGACTCTGAGGCTCCGTTTAAAATTTCGAGCGAGGGGTAAATACCTTTCCCTTCGCCGTTCATTCCATCAATGTACGACTGCGTATACTCGTAAGCTACAATTCCGAATACCGAATGATCAGTATATTCTCTGTTAAAACGCAGCACATTACTGGTCGACAAATCACGCGTATATCCATAAGCGTTGTATAGAATTCCGGAATCAGCTTCTCCATCCGGTGTACGCGAATCAGAGAGCTGTTCAAATCGCGATGTTCTTGTTTTAATCCGGTTGTTCGAAACAAATGTAAGCCAGTCGGTGAGTTTGTATTCCACTCCTACGTCGTTCATGTACTGGGTGCTTCGGCTTTTAATGTAGTTGTATTGCATTTCGTACAAGGGATTGCCCTGATTTCGGCTATACCACTTAACACCATCGGCTTCTGTCCGGCCAACTTTTATTGTGCCGTCGCTGAAGTAAGGATTATCCCACGGAAGCAGCACATACGAGCCAAACACCAAATCGTTTTCGTTGTTGAAATTATTTTGGAAGATCCCTTCCACTTTCAGTATCAATTTTAATTTATCAGAAGCTTTATAGTCGAGGTTTACGCGGCCCGAGAACTTTTCCCATTGGTGCCCGCGCGCAGCTCCATCTTCGTTAAAGTAGCCCAAACTAGTGTACAACATTGTTTTTTCATTTCCGCCGCTGTACGATAAATTATAATCGTGCACAATGCCGTTTTGAAAGGCAATATCCTGCCAATCGACTCCATTTATTACATTTTCAGAATTGGCCGGAGGAAACTGCCCCGGTAACTTATCGCCATCCATCGACATCACGTAATCGTACAACTCCTGCCCGTTCATCAGGGTTAAATTACCGTGATTCACCTGCGTAATTCCGGTACTGGTTTTTAAGTTAAAACTTGATGAGTTAATTTTTCCGGTTTTGGTTCTAACCATGATGACACCATTTGAAGCCCGCGAACCGTACAAGGCAGCAGCTGCAGCATCCTTAAGTACCGAAACCGACTCAATATCATTAGGATTTATATCGGGCGAAGTGGTGCCGAAAATTACCCCGTCAACCACCCAAAGGGGTTCGTTTGTGTAGTTGATCGATCCTTCGCCGCGAATGCGCAGACTGGGTTTTTCGCCGGGTGTTCCTGACGAACTGGAAACCAGGACTCCTGTTGCTTCACCCTGCAACTGATTCAGCAAGTGTGGGCTGGTTACATTCGCCAACTGTCGCTGGTTAAATGCCTGAACAGAACCGGTAAGCGAAGATGCCGACTGCGTGCCGTAAGCCACAACGATTACCTCATCAATATTGCGGCTCAACTGGTTCATGGTTACAATTAAAAATTGCTTATCGGTATAAGTCACCGTCTGGCTTTCCATACCAACAAACGAGAATTCGAGAATTGCCGGTGTTTTAATTACGTTAAGACTAAAATTTCCTTCAGCATCTGTTACGGCACCCAATATTGTTCCGCGAACGATTACTGTAACTCCCGGTAGTGCTTGCCCCGCCTTGTCAACGACTTTCCCTTCAACAATAATTTTATCGCTATCGATTTCATCCACATCAACAGGAAACAGAATTACGAGCCGGTCTTTTATAGTAAAATCCACATTCTGCCCCTCGAAAAGAAGTTCTACAACTTCAATTATGCTCTTGTTTTGGATATTCAAATCAACTTTTCGTTCAACATCCATTAAATTGTTGTTGTATAGAAAATAATATTGATTTTGATTTTCAATTTCCAGCAAAACTTCTTTAATGCTTACATCAACCAGATTTAGGCTAATGCGCGAATCCTGCGAATTAGCCTTTATTGAGATAAATGAGAGGGCTAGTAATGTTGCTACAAAAATTACCAGTTTCATAATCTAATACACTTAAAATAAAATGGTACCGACAGAATACACCTGCCGATCTTCTTTTTTTATTATTTTTGGCGTGAATTAGATTCAATCAAATTTATTACCTGAGGGCAAATCAGGTAAGTTACACAGGGAAGAGTTCCAATCCTCCCTGTGTTTTTTCCTTAAAACTTAAAAACTACTTCTATTTACTGCGCTCCTTTAATATGATTTTTCTTTTCGAATAAGTACCGTCCTGATCTTTCGATGCCGGATTTATGGAGTATTCAATAGGCGATGAGATACTGAGGTAATCAAGCACCTGATCGATCGATCCGTTAATGAATGTTGCTGTAAATATCAACTCATTCAAACCGTCGTCAGCAAGTTCAATATCCACATTGTACCAATTTTCCAGTTTTTGTACTACCGTTTCAATTCCATCCTCAAAAAATACAATCTTTCCATCTTTCCAGGCATTGTACTTATTCAAACTCTTTTCTTTTTGAATTACGATATTATGTTTCTCGTTATTGTAAATAGCCACTTCGTTTGGTGTTAACGAAACCAAAGCATCCTCATCGTCGGAATTTGCTTTAAGAAGACTTACTTTTCCTTCTTTTAGTGCAACCGTTAACTCAGGTGCATTCTCGTAGGCCGAAACATTAAACGCCGTTCCCAGCACTTTAACATCAAGCGCCGATGTTTGCACAATAAATGGTTTTGCTGCATTTTTTGTCACCTCGAAAAAGGCTTCACCAACCAATTCAATACGTCTTTCTTCCAAATTATCGAAAGAGTTTGGATAGTGCAGGCGGCTTCCCGAGTTTAACCAAACTTTGGTACCATCAGCCAATTCAAGCTGTGTTTGTGTGCCAAAGGCAGTTGATATATCCTGGTACACAACATGCTCTTTCTCGTATGACGAAATATGATTATATAGCGAAGAGATGGCAACAGACACCAATAAAACAGCAGCTACCTGCCTTGCAATTACCAACCACCGTTTCTTTGAATCGGAAAATGAAATTCGCTCTTTAGTTTTTAGCAAAGAAGCTTCCACATCAATAGCGCCACCAACAACCAAATCTTCCGATTTTTTCCATAACTGTTGGTAAGCCTCGTATTCCCGGGCATTCTCTTCCGATTCTGAAATCCACGTGTTGAGCTGCGATTTCTCCTCATCACTCAAACCGCCAAAAACGGATTTCGAGAGCAGGTGTTCGATATTTTTATTCGTATTGGACATTAATTACAATTGATTCCTTTTTATAAGACGTATCCCGCTTGTGCACCCCCTGCATCAAATTTTAAATTTATTTGAGAATAAGGCACAAGTTCTAATCTTTCAGGCCATTAATAATGGCTCAAAATTATAATTCTTAGGCAGAATACTTCAGTCAGCACAGGTATTTTTACCGGGCTGCCTATTTTACGTTTAACTGTCCTTCCGAGTTCGCTTTACCAAGGTTGTGCACTTTAGTTGTACCGCCACCTTTTAACGTTAATTCAACCGGTTTGTTTGTTTTCCAGGCACCGCGGGTAAAATCAGGAACGTCAATCGGTTTCGAACCATTTGCAATTGACCATTCACTTAATGGAGTAATACACGACCATGTAGCTGCATCATAAACATCCATATCCATGGGTAATCCGTTGCGTAAACAGTCGATTAAACGCCAGTCCATAAGGAAGTCCATTCCTCCGTGACCTCCAACTTGTTTTGCCATGGTACCAATTCGTTTTACAATCTCAGGCGTGTATTTTTCTTCCAACTCCTTCATTTTTGCCTCGTCGGCCACCTCGTGCCCGAATGCAATGTGTTGCAGTGGCCATTTCTGTGCGAAACACTTTGTACCGCTCAACATGTGAATGCGTGAGTACGGGCGCGGAGATGAAATATCATGCTGAATCATTATTGTACGCCCCTTAACGGTACGAATCATTTGCATATCCATATTTCCACGCATTTCCACACCTACAAACTGCTGTAAATCCGAACGGTCGGGTGCTAGTTCTTTTATGCGGTTTTTTAACGTAAAGTCGTCCGATATCATTGCAGTAAGGTAATCCAAACGGTCGCCCCTGTTAATATCCATTGCCTGGCAAATCGGGCCTAAACCATGGGTTGGGTATACATTTGCTTTACGTGTGTTTTCGTGCAAACGCCATAATTTATCGTAAGCACCATCGCCACGTGGTTTATCGTCTTGAGGTTTATTAAAGTGCCAGTAATCCAGATCATGAATGTAAGCACCTTCACCATGCACCAGGTCTCCAAATACGCCCTGGCGAGCCATGTTTAAGGTTAACAGTTCAAAGAAATCGTAACAACAGTTTTCAAGAATTACACAGTGTTTTTTGGTTTGTTCCGAAACCTCAACCATTTCCCAACATTCGTCCATGGTTTTTGCAGTTGAAACTTCAACAGCTGCATGACTTCCTCCACGCATTGCTGCTAAAGCAACAGGTACGTGCCACTCCCAGGGGGTAGCAATGTAAACCAGGTCTACCAGTCCGCTCTCGCACAATGCTTTAAACGCGGTATCGCTTCCTGTAAATTCTTTTGCTTTAGGCAAGCCGGATTTTGCCAAAGAAGCCTGTGCACCATCAATGGCCGCCTGACGTGTATCGCAAAGGGCGGTAACTTCAACACCATCAATAAAACCCATGCGATCTACTGCACCAATACCCCTGTCACCAATTCCTACAAAACCAATTCGTACTTTATCCAGTTTTGGTGCGGCGTAACCACACATGTTAAAGTTCATTGCAGGAACTCGATCAGCCGATTTGCGGATAAATTTAACCTGTTCTTTTTCACTAACACTACCCGATGCCATTAGTGGTGTACTGGCAACCACACCAGCTCCAAGTCCAATATTTTTTAAAAATGTTCTACGATTTGTACTCATCTTATTCGTTAATTTTAGTTTTCGTGTAACTGTTTTGAATTATTGACGAATATTTAGTGGCTCTACCCTACACTGAAATGCAGTATATCTTCATTTTAAAATATTGATCTGAGTCAGAATTTCAGCCACCAAATTATCTACATTGCTCCTATGAAATAGCTATGTGAAAGCCATCAGCATCAACTATTCGGGCTTAACAATATTGCTTATGTTTACTATAAGAATTTGAGCTTCATGCTCTGTTTCCGCTTCGGCATAAATCCTGATAATAGGTTCAGTATTCGACTTGCGCAAGTGAACCCAACCCGTAGGAAAATTAATTTTTACCCCATCGATACAGTTACATGGATATTTCGCATATTTTTTGCGAACTCCATCAAGAATTATATCCAGATCAATATTATCTTCCAACTCTAATTTATGCTTTACCATCTTGTAATCGGCATATTGCGCCCTTAATTCTGACGACGATTTTTTTGAGTTTGCGAGGTGAGTTAAAAACAAGGCAACGCCAGCCAAGGCATCCCTCCCATAATGAAGTTCGGGATAAATTATCCCACCATTACCTTCTCCACCAATGGCTGCTTTTTGCTCTTTCATCTCTTTTACAACATTTACTTCGCCTACTGCAGACTCGAAATACCCGACACCGTGTTTTTGGGCAATGTCTTTTAATGCCATAGTTGATGACAAGTTCGCCACTAAAGAACCTTTAGAATTTTCAAGAATATAGTCGGCAACAGAAACCAGGGTGTATTCTTCTCCAAATGGTTCGCCGTTTTCGCAAACTAAAGCCAGTCGATCTACATCAGGGTCTACTATAATTCCAAGATCAAGCTGTGTGTTCTTTACCAGCGAGCATATTTCATTTATGTTTTCAGGCAAAGGTTCCGGGTTATGTGCAAACTCTCCATCGGGTGTGCAATTAATTTCTTTTATGGTTTTAACTCCTAAAGCCTTTAATAGCTTTGGAATTGCAATGCCTCCAACAGAGTTTACGGCATCAACCGCTACAGAAAAACCGGCTTGTTCAATTTGTTTTACATTAACGAGTGGAAGATTTAAGATATGCTCGATGTGCTTATCCAAATAATCTTCTTTTGAATAAGTGCCTAAATCATCCACTTCGTTAAAAGTATATTCCTGGCTTTCCACCATATTTAGTAAATCCTTACCATCTTGGTCAGAAATAAATTCACCCTGCCTATTCAATAGTTTTAAGGCATTCCAGTTTTTAGGATTGTGACTCGCAGTTATTATAATTCCTCCTCCTGCATTGTAATCGGTTACGGCCATCTCAACAGAGGGTGTTGTTGCCAAACCCAGGTCGATCACATCTATTCCTACAGAAAGTAAAGCACCTACAACAAGCTGATTTACCATTTCACCGCTTATTCGTGCATCGCGGCCTATTATTATCTTTTTATTACCACCACTTTTCTTTAACCAAACACCAAAAGCACTTGAAATACTTACGATATCCATTGGTGTTAATGCCTCTCCTGGCTTTCCGCCAATTGTTCCTCTTATTCCGGAAATTGATTTTATGAGTGTCATCTATCAGATCTTATTAAATAATATATTATCCCACAATTTTGATGGGTAGATGCCTTTTTCTACCAGTGCATCTATACATGCCACTGCCTTTTCCTTATCCTCTTTATAGGTAACGCCAAACCACTGTGCATCAGATCTTATCATTTTCACTCTTGTTTCACCTTCACTAATAATTTTACTTACAACAGATGGAATAAAAAACTCTGATTTTAATTCCTGGCCGTACTCTTTAATGAAAGCGGAAAATTGAGAGTCCAAATAACGAAACAAAGCAGGAGTAAAACCCCAAAAATTCATAGAAACAATTGTTTGGGTGTCCATAAAAATCCACTTTTGGAGCTCGCGATAGGCAATTCCGTCATTCTTCTTTTCGATATGCGTTCTTTCGATAACCGACAACAAATGATCGTTCTCATCCGTACTACAAACACCTCTGGAAACAAATCCATTCTCAGATATTGTATTTTGTAACTGATAACCAATCATTCCAAACTTACTATCAGCACATTCATGCTTTAAAAATTCGGCCATTGTAAAAAAGGCCTCCCTCCCGTAATAATCGTCTGCATTAATTACCGCAAATGGCTCGTTTATACAATCTTTTGCCATTAAAATAGCATGTCCGGTGCCCCAGGGTTTCGATCTTTCCGGCGTATATTTGCATCCCACAGGAACTTTTTCTATTTCCTGCGTTACAAATTCTGCCTCAATTTTGCCCTCCAGCTTTTTATTAAAAAGATTTATGAACTCTTCTTTAAAACTTTCGCGGATAACAAAAACTATCTTACCAAATCCGGCATCAATAGCATCATTAATCGAGTAATCAATAATTGTCTCACCGGAAGGGCCAATGGGATCTATTTGTTTTAAACCTCCGTAACGGCTTCCCATTCCTGCAGCTAATACTAATAATGTTGGTTTCATTTTATTATTTTTTGATAGCTGTTTGTTATTAAAGAATTGACTTGACCACTATTTTCATCTCATCATATTGCTTTTCAATACTTTGCAATAATTTGTATTGAGCATGTGTACGCACCAGGTTATGCCCGGCATACTTTATTTTATAGTAATTATCGCCATCGATATAATCCATTAAAAACCTCAACACCTGTTCGTATGTAATGTATTTGGCCGAGAATGCCAGGTGATCTAACTCCACTGGGGTTAAAAATGATTTCGCTTCTGAAAGATACCCCCGGGTATACGCCTCAAAAATTTTCACATCCATTGTAACCTTATCCAGATCTTTATCATCCTCTGATCCGGTATTTGCATAAGACCTAATGGCATCTCCGAAGTCGTTTAAAGCGGTGCTGCTTAACACGGTATCCAAATCAATTACACAAAGCACCTCTCCTTTATCGTCGAATAGGATATTGTTAATTTTGGTATCATTATGAGTAACTCTTGTTGGTATAACGCCAGCTTCAACTTTCTTCCAGAATTCAAGCATCTCCTCCCTTCTTTCTTCAATCCAGGCGATCTCCTTGCCCAGAACCTTTTTACGATTAACCGGATCTTTAGCCAACACTTCGTCCCACTGCTTAAATCGAAAACGTATATCGTGAAAACCAGGTAGGATATCGGATAGTTTTCCTGTAAAGTCCGAGGTCATTCGCTGAAATTTACCAATCCCCTTGCCACCGGAATAGGCTAATTCAGGAGTATCGGCAGCTTCGTATGTTACACTGCCTGCAATAAACAAACAAACCGCCCAGTATTCTTCCTCTTGATCGATATAATAAAGTGCTCCTTCTTTTGTTTTAATTACAGTTAGTGCCTCACGCATTACATCACCTCCCTGGGCGCTAATCTTTTTCTTCAGATGTGAGGTAATCCTTTCAATATTGTCCATCATTGCAGGTACATCCGTGAAGATATTCTTATTCTTTCGCTGCATCAGGTAATTGGGAGAATCATCCGCTTCCGTTTCAATGATATATGTGTCATTGATAAAACCTTCTCCCAGAGGAGTTATTTTTTTCACTTCGCCTTCCAGTTGAAAGTACTTAGCTATTTCGTACAAATTCGCTTCCATATTTATTTATTTTCTGATTGTTATTTTCTGATTTTATATCCTTTTACTGCAAAAAACAGAATGTAGAGGTATGATGGAATGTAAATCCAAAAAGCACTTTTATAATTGGCTACTGTAATCAATTCAGTTGTTTTTACCATATCGATAATAAATCCAAATATGAATGGAATGATGGCACCTCCCACTATACCCATTACAAGTAACGAAGCACCGGTTTTGGTAAATTTGCCCAAATCAGCTATTGCCAATGGCCAAATGGCAGGCCACATTAATGAGTTTGCAAAACCAATTAATGCCATTGCATAAATCCCTAATTCACCTGGTAACAAAATTAGCATCAAAGCTGCCCCAATACCAATAAAACTAAAAGCTTTTAGTGCGGTTGACTGCGACATATATTTGGGTATCATAAACACACCAAATAAGTAACCAATAACCAAGCCTAATGGAACATAAACGGAGAAGCTATCCAGGTTTCTGGCCGTATCACCAAACACAGCTTTGGCATAACCAATTATCGAAACCATTGGAAGTGTTTCAACTCCTACGTACACAAATAAAGCGGCTACTCCCAGCAATAGATGCGGAAACTGAAAAATACTTGACTTAGATGAAGCATCTCCGGTAGATCCATCTGTGTTGTCGTCTTCCTCTCCTTCTGCTTTTACTTCCGGTAATGGAGCCCAAATCATAAAAACACCTAACGCCAATAATATACCGGTTACGATATAAAAAGGCAGTGTGACATCTTCCAGTTTTACATTTTTCAGGTCAAGGAAGATTCCCAAAAATAATGAAGATAGCCACCATGCTGATTTGTTCATTATTCCCATCAAACTCATCCTCATTGCTGCGCTTTCTTTTGGGCCAATTATAGTTACATAAGGATTTACTGAAGCCTGTAATACTGTATTACCAATACCTCCAATAAACAAGGCCAGTAAAAACAACGGAAAACTTAAATATTTTGAAGAAGGAATAAACAAAAACATACCCAATGCCATAATAAAAAAGGCAATTACCATCCCGTTTTTATAGCCTACCTTTTTAATAATGGCTCCGGCCGGGGCTCCAAATATTACAAAGGCAGAAAAAATGGCGACTGTAACCAGATAGGATTGAGAGGTTGACAAATGGAAAGCATCTTGTAAAAATGGTGTTAAGAAACCACTAATTCCGATTCCAAAGCCTATTACAAAAAACAGTATACTAACAATTGCCAATGGCAACAAATAATTACTCCGATTCACTTGTATCGATTTTTTCATGTTTTTATTTTTTAATGTCGGTTATGCTTTAAATTATATTTTGCTGACAAATACATACAACTGATATTCAGGAAGATTAGCACTGGCTCAATTCTGTAACGACAATTGTTTGCCAATTAAATTTCTTCCGTCATTTTCATTCATTAATAAAAATTACGCTGCAAACATATAGATATTTTTTAAATTGTTCACGTGATCATTTTAATTTTATTTAAATGTTTGACTCTCTATCAGACCAACACATCATTATAATATCAGCAACAACAGGCCACTTAAGGCTATTTCACCTGAATTCAAACAACATCAATTGTTCTCGTGATCACATTAATAAATATTATTCTTACGCAAGTACACTCGGAATCGTACAAGTAGTGATATGTTTACAAGGTGATTTTGGAGTTTTGTGTTGGGATAAAACGCTTTCAAAAGCTTCTACCGAATGAAGCTTAACTATTACAGGTTATCATGTAAAAAAAAGGACATGAATTATTCCAGAAAATATGAATAATTTTCTTTCACTATAATTTCTATCGGGAGTAGTTTTTGTTTCGGAACATTTTTGTTAAATGCAAGGTGATCAACCAGCAGGTTGATAGCGCTACTTGCCTGTAACCCCGGATTTTGAAAAATAAGAAATTCAATGTTGCCTTTTTGCAAATGATCTAAGTTGTCCTTTACCAAATCATAGCCAACAAGAACCAAATCAAGCTTATATGCTTCAATTACATCGGCCACGTAGTGTACTTTTGATGTGGTTACAATTACTCCTTTTATTTTAGGAAATTTATCCAGTAATGCCAACAACTGCTTTTCGATAGATCTGCGGTTTGCAACTTTGATAATTTTGATATTATTCAGCTCTATATTATTTGTTGTTAAATAACGCAGGATACCTTTTTCCTTTTCCTGCATGTGTTTTGCATTGGAAATATCCTCATCAATATGAACGATCAGGTATTCATCTTCTTTTTTTAACAGCCTTTTTAGCAAGCTTGCTGCAATCTCACCACTATTCAATAAATCCTGACCTACATGACATAGCGTATTGATTTCTCCAATGTCGGTATTAAAAGTGGCATAAGGAATATTTTTGGCTTTACACTCTTTAAAAAAATCGAGAGCTTCGTTGTAAAATACCGGAGCCACCAAAACTCCATCGCATCCCTCTTTTAAAACCTGCTTTGCATTAAATGTAAAACTTACTTCTTTGAAAGGATTAAATAAATAAACATCAATATTGATACCCAGCGAGGAAATTTCATCAATTGTCTTTTCAACACCCTCAATAGCCCTTTTCCAATACATATCCTGAGATCCGTCAGGCACCAGTACCGCAATTTTAAACAACTCTCCTTTTCGTAGCGATCGGGCAACCAAATTGGGCTGATATTCAATTTTATCCAGAATCAACTTAATTTTATTATACGTTTCTGTAGACACAACACCGCGGCCATGAATAACTCTGCCTACTGTTGCTCTCGAAACTCCTGCCATTTCGGCGATATCTTTTAAAGTATAATTGGATTTTGATTTCATTACTTATTCCGTTGGATGCAAAATTATTTCAACAAATCTCTAGAAAAAATTCAAGGATTGTCCTTTTGGAATTGCAACAAATTTAGTTTAAGATCTAAATACTGCAAATAAAGTCTAAAAGTGAATAAGGAAATAATTATTGTACTTCAAGACTCTTCTCACAGAAATAAAGACAGTTTAGAAGTTCTAAATAGGACAATAATAAGCATCAAAGACTTATCCCCCGATCTCTATTCTTAGCCCTATATTTCACATTTGCTTCCTTTTTAGGTCGTTTCCTTTTCTCGACCAATCGATTCAGATCTCTCGCCCATTGTGCTAACTGAAATTCGTCAATCATAGGCGAAGATATTTGCAGTTCCTGTTCTGCGCTTTGTGTAAGATAAAATCTCGGCCGCTCCTCAAACGCTGAAAGCCGGATAGGATATCGAACCGGATTCCCTATTTCATCTGTGATTAAAACAACGTGCCCCCTTCCCGATCTCCGCACCTCCACTTCAACACTACTTAAGTTCCGGTACAAATTTGATACAAAAACGTTCTAAAAATATACGAAAAACCAATTGCCACAATCAATCATATACAAACAAAAAGCGCAGCAAGTTGGAACTTACTGCGCTTTAATCTATTGATTATTTTACTAATTGAAAACTTATTTCACTTCTTCAAAGTCAACGTCGGTTACTTCTCCGTCGTCTTTTGGTTGGTCTTGTGTACCGGCTTGCTGACCGGCATCAGGACCTGGCTGAGCACCACCCTGCGCTTGCGAAGCGTTGTACATCTCCTGCGAAGCAGCCTGGAATACAGTGTTCAACTCGTTCATTGCAGCATCAATTGCAGCCAAATCTTTTGAAGCGTGTGCTTCTTTCAGCTTTTTCAATGCATCTTCAATCGGACCTTTTTTGTCAGCAGGCAATTTATCACCATATTCTTTCAACTGCTTCTCAGTCTGGAAGATCAAACTGTCAGCCTGGTTGATTTTGTCAGCAGTTTCTTTTGCTTTTTTATCGGCTTCAGCATTTGCTTCTGCTTCCGATTTCATGCGGTTGATCTCGTCATCCGAAAGACCTGAAGAAGCCTCGATACGGATTGACTGCGATTTACCTGTCGCTTTATCTTTAGCGTGTACGTGCAGAATACCGTTTGCATCGATATCGAAAGTTACCTCAATTTGCGGGATACCACGTGGTGATGGTGGAATTCCGTCTAAATGGAAACGACCGATTGTTTTGTTACCCGATGCAATTGGACGCTCACCTTGTAGCACATGAATCTCTACTGAAGGCTGATTGTCGGCAGCGGTTGTAAATGTTTCCGATTTTTTAGTCGGAATAGTTGTATTCGACTCGATCAGCTTGGTCATTACACCACCCATGGTTTCAATACCTAACGAAAGCGGAGTTACGTCAAGCAGAAGAACGTCTTTTACTTCACCGGTTAAAACACCTCCCTGAATAGCTGCTCCAATTGCAACCACCTCGTCAGGGTTTACACCTTTTGAAGCTTCTTTACCAAAGAACTCTTTTACTTTATCCTGGATAGCAGGAATACGTGTTGAACCTCCTACAAGGATTACTTCGTCGATATCGCTTGCTGTCATACCTGCATTTTTCAATGCCTTACGACAAGGTTCGATTGTAGCGTTGATCAACGAATCGGCCAACTGCTCGAATTTTGCACGCGACAATGTTTTCACCAGGTGTTTTGGAATACCGTTAACCGGCATAATGTATGGCAGGTTGATCTCGGTTTGAGAAGAGCTCGACAATTCGATTTTTGCTTTCTCAGCGGCTTCTTTCAAACGTTGCAGTGCCATTGGATCTTTGCGCAGGTCGATGCCTTCTTCGCTGTTAAACTCGTCGGCCAACCAGTCGATAATTACCTGGTCGAAATCGTCACCACCAAGGTGTGTATCACCGTCGGTTGATTTTACTTCGAAAACGCCGTCACCCAACTCCAAAATAGAAATATCGAAAGTACCACCACCAAGGTCGAATACTGCGATTTTCATATCTCTGTCCATCTTATCCAAACCGTAAGCCAACGATGCAGCAGTAGGTTCGTTAATGATACGACGCACTTTTAAACCGGCAATCTCACCGGCTTCTTTTGTTGCCTGACGTTGCGAATCGCTAAAGTATGCAGGAACAGTTACTACTGCTTCAGTTACTTCCTGTCCAAGGTAATCTTCAGCTGTCTTCTTCATTTTCTGAAGTGTCATTGCCGAGATTTCCTGTGGTGAATATTTACGGTCGTCAATTTCAACACGTGGTGTGTTGTTGTCGCCTCTCACAACTTTATAAGGTACACGGTTTACTTCTTTTGATACCTGGTCAAAAGTTTCTCCCATGAATCGTTTAATCGAGAAGATAGTTTTTGTAGGGTTAGTGATAGCCTGACGTTTTGCAGGATCACCAACTTTGCGTTCTCCGTTTTCTACGAAAGCAACGATAGAAGGTGTTGTACGTTTTCCCTCGCTGTTAGGGATAACTACAGGTTCGTTACCTTCCATTACAGAAACACAAGAGTTTGTGGTTCCTAAGTCAATTCCGATAATTTTTCCCATTGTTATATTTTTTAAGTTTTTATTGTTTCAAAAATTTACGTCATGAAATAATCAATGATTGTGCCATGGAAAAATCAGTGGAATGAATGTAAAATCTGACATAGTATTGCCCCGCCACGGTAAAAAACATGTCAGTTGTGGTGACAAAACGACAGAAACGAAGGAAGTGTAACACTCAAATAAATATCTCGTCAGTTTCATCAATCAGAATGTTTACTATTTTTAGAAGCATAAACAATATCCACTATGGCAACTAAATCATTAAGAACTGAACCACAAAAAAGACTTGAATCATTAGACGTACTTCGCGGATTTGATATGTTTTGGATAACCGGAGGCGGTGTTTTGGCAACAGCTATTTCGCAAATTACCGGTGCCGACTGGCTTGGCGAACAAATGCACCATGTTAAGTGGGCCGGCTTTCATTTCGAAGACCTGATCTTCCCGCTTTTTATGTTTATCGCCGGAGTTGCGACACCATTTTCGATAAAAGCAAAAATTGAAAAAAACGTACCTAAAAAACGACTGGCATTAAAAGCCCTAAAACGGATGGTTATTTTAATCATCCTCGGAATTCTTTACAATGGTGTTTTCCAAAACGGATTCGCCAATGGCCGCATAGCCAGTGTGCTGGGGCAAATTGGTATCGGGTACTTTTTCGCTTCGCTTATTGTTATTTATTTCCATTCGTTTAAAAGCCGGATCTACTGGCTGGCGGGTATTCTTGCAGGTTTCGGAATCATCCAGTTGCTTATTCCGGTGCCGGGAGTTGGTGCCGGAGTACTTACTCCCGAAGGTTGTATAAACGGCTACATCGACCAATTGTTTTTACCCGGACGATTATATGGCGGGACCTTCGATCCGGAAGGAATAATGTGCAGTCTATCAGCTACAGGAATTACCCTGATGGGCACCATTGCCGGCAACATCCTTCGAAACCGTAAAACCACCGACTGGCAAAAGATTGGCTACATGGCTGCCACCGGAATTGGGTTGATCGTTCTGGCACTTGCCTTTTCTACCTTCTACCCTATTATAAAAAGCTGTTGGACTTCAACTTTTAATCTGCTTGCCGGTGGAATTAGTTTTCTGCTGATGGCCTTGTTTTTCCTTATTATCGACCATTGGAAAATACGTGGTTGGGCATTCTATTTCAGGGTAATTGGTATGAACTCCATTTTCGTTTACCTTTTTGTGCGCATCATTGATATGCAATTTGTTACCGAATTCTTTTTCGGATGGATTACCAAACCGATGGGCGACGCAGGCCAATTCCTTATGCTACTGTTTGGTCTTGCACTAATTTGGGGCTTACTTTATTATATGTACAAAAAGAAGATTTTCCTGCGGGTTTAAGTTCTAATATTTACTGCGGTAAATCGACAAGGAAAATTCCGGTCCCGGTACAACAAACTGTTCGCCATCGGCAATGCGCCATGCAAAGTTTAGTTTTACCCTCGACTTGCTGTTCAATTGCGTGAAGTAGGCAACATAAGGAATAAAATTATTGCTTAAAGAACCAACTTCATCAAAATTGTTTAGCTGAATACCGGGCACATAGCGCATTCCAAAATCGAACTGTGTTTTTAGGTTGGGGTAATAACTCCATCCCAGGTTAATATCTGCCATTGCCCAGTCGCGGCTCACATTTGAGTTCACAAGGTGCTCATCAATGTATTCCATATTCGTTTTGGTGTAGCGGTTATACACCAACCCGGCCGAGAGATTACGGTTCCATTTTACGTTCACATATTTGGCATTGTCGTATTGAATATATCCGCCAAACAGAAAATCGGGCTCCTGGTTGTAATACTTAAAATGCGGACCAATCTCGAAACGATTTCCCTGGTAACGCGGGTCAAATTCGCTGAAATGCCATTCGGCAGCCATTGATTCAGGAGAAGCCAGCACAAAAGTACTGCGGATAAAATCGACCACTTCCTCCATTTCTTTTTCAGGAACGTGTCCTCCTTTAAAATTGCGGTTGTGTTTAATATTGGCAATAACCTGGGCAAACTGTGCAATTTCATAATCCGAGAACAAACGCCCCGGGTAATATTTTTCGAGCAGATAGTGTGCGGTCATTAAATGGTTCATCGGGCTTAAACGTCCCGCCCCCCAACCTACTTTGGCATTTAAACCATAACGCAGGCGGTCTTTGGTATCACTTACGTCAACCGGCGTAGTTACACCCAGCGAGTCGGTGCTGGTTCCATCCAGGTTTTGTTTATACACTTCGTAACGCCCCCAGGCGCTTACGTCAATTACGGTATAACTTTTTGTATCGTAATAAAAACGGTAACTGTAATCGATATTCGCCGAAGTTCTTACGCCATAAAAATCCTGATCGGCAATAATGTATTCCACTTTCGAGCTGTCGATCCAATCGCCATAACCGCCATACGGACCAACTTCGAATCGCATATTCAAACGTTCCTGTTTGTAATCCAATAAATTCCAATAGGTATTTTCAATTCTGAATTTGCCATTCAGCAAAGTACGATCTTCATCAAAACGGCTTTCGTCGCTTAACAATTCTTCCGTTTCTTTGCTCACTCCCAAAATCAATCCCCAGTTCAGTTCGTGCTTTTTAAACGAAACCACCTCGTTATTGATCTGCTGCTGCTGCGCCCCGGCAATAGACACGGTAAAAACAAAAATAAGGAGCAAACAAATGTGAGGGAATACGCTATTTAGTTTTCTCATTTTCCGACTTTGAAATTAGCCACAAAGAAAATAAACCTTCTGAAAACTACGCGCATAAACCGGTTAATAAAAGTTAAGCACCTACCATTGGCGAGCGAAAAAATGGCTGCTTTTGGGTTAAAATGAAAGGATTGGTTAATTTTGCTGTCTAATTTGAATACAAACAGACATGTCAGTACATAGCGAAGTTCGAAAAGTTACCACGCACCGTTTATCAGAAATGAAACTGCGCGGTGAAAAAATATCGATGTTAACAGCCTACGATTACAGTATGGCACAGTTGGTTGATGAAGCCGGAATAGATGTTATTCTGGTTGGCGATTCGGCCTCGAACGTAATGGCGGGCCATGAAACCACCCTGCCCATTACCCTTAATGAAATGATCTTTCTGGGGGCGTCGGTGGTGCGTGCCGTAAACCGTGCACTTGTGGTGGTAGACCTTCCTTTCGGAACCTACCAGGGCAATTCGCGCGAAGCATTAAATTCAGCCATTCGCATTATGAAAGAAACAGCTGCCGATGCGGTAAAACTGGAAGGTGGCGAAGAAGTAATAGAATCGGTAAAACGTATTCTTTCGGCCGGAATTCCGGTGATGGGACACCTGGGATTAATGCCACAGTCGATTCATAAATTCGGGACTTATACGGTGCGTGCCAAGCAGGAAGCCGAAGCTGAAAAGCTGATCAACGATGCCAAACTGCTGGAAGAAGCCGGTTGTTTTGCAATTGTGCTGGAGAAAATTCCTGCATCACTTGGCGAACAGGTTGCCAAAGAGCTGAAGATTCCGGTAATTGGAATTGGTGCCGGTGGCGGTGTTGACGGTCAGGTACTGGTAATCCACGATATGCTGGGAATTACACAACAGTTCTCGCCACGTTTTTTACGTAGATACCACAACCTGGCAGCCGAAATTAAAGGTGCCGTAGGAAATTATATAAACGATGTGAAATCGCAGGATTTCCCGAGCGATAAGGAACAGTATTAAAAAAACGGAAGACAGAAGTTGCAAGACCGAAGAACAAAATTTGAAGTTCGGTAGAATTTTTCTTACTTGTAGCTTGAAGCTAATAGCTAGCAGCTAATGATGGAAGTAATATACGAAGACAACCATATTATTGCAATAAACAAGGCATGCGGTGATGTTGTGCAGGGCGATAAAACCGGCGACGAAACCGTTTTGGACAAGGTGAAAGATTACCTGAAAGTGAAATACAACAAACCGGGAAATGTTTACCTTGGCCTGCCTCACCGCCTCGACCGCCCAACAAGCGGTATTCTTATTTTGGCGAAAACCAGCAAAGTACTGCCACGGTTAAACAAACTTTTCCAGACTAAAGACGGCATGCGAAAAGTATACTGGGCAGTGGTTGATAAACGTCCGCCAAAATACACCGACACGCTGGAACACTACCTGCGCAAAGACGAAGAGAAAAACCGAAGTTACGCCTATACCGAACCGCGTTCTGATTGTAAATTTGCCAGCCTCACCTACCGTCATGTGGCCAGTATCGACCGCTACCATTTGCTGGAGGTGGAAATTCATACCGGACGTCATCACCAGATAAGGGTGCAGCTGCGCCAGCTAAAAATGCATATTAAAGGTGATTTAAAATACGGTGCACCACGGTCGAATAAAAACAAAGGCATTCACTTGCATGCACGCAAAGTAGAATTGATGCACCCCGTGCGCAAAGAACCGCTTACTATTGTTGCCGACCCGCCAAAAGATCCGGTGTGGGACGAGTTTATGAAAATCTTTAAGGCAGGGAAATTTAGTCCGGTGGAAGTTTAAAGGATTGATGAAGATTGATATTTAGATTGATGGAGATTGAATTAGATTGGTGGGAATGCGTAAATGCTGCAATGCTTTAATCGCTAATTCAATCTTGTTTTCAGCTTTGTGTAACTTTGTGGTTAAAGCGCTTCAATGCAGAAATGCGTCAATACCCTACCATTATTTCTGCTATAACATAAAACTCGCCACTCGTAGCTAGCAGCTCGTAGCTTCTTTTACTCCAAATCACCAGGTTTAAATGCAAAGGGCAGAAGATTATCGGCACCTTCAAAAACCTGAATATATTTACGGCCATCCATAATTATACGAATGGGCTGATTGTAGCGCACCTCAGTTTCAACCATTACCTGGCGGCACGAGCCACAGGGTTGCGCCGGAAGTTCCAGAAATCCATGCGAATTTTGTGCCGTAACGGCAATGGCTTTTACAGCCTGGTTGGGGTATGTAGAGTTAGCATAAAACAAGGCTACCCGCTCGGCACACAGTCCATCGGTAAAGTCGGCGTTCTCCTGGTTGCTGCCGGTAATTACTTCGCCGTTTTCGAGCAAAAGTGCAGATCCCACACAAAATTTCGAATAAGGTGCGTACGCATTTTTACTGGCTTCGCGGGCTGCCTGCAACAATTTCTGATCGCTCTCAGGTAATTCCTCTACCGCATCGTATTCGCAAACCTTTATTGTGAGTTCCTTCTTTCGCATAAACGGGTATTTTTCTCAAATGTACAATTTTATATTAAATGGAAGTATGTTCTTCACTATGGTCGCTTTTTATACTTACAGAAAGAATACGTGAGAGCAGGACACTACCTGATACAAAAAGATTTCATGGCATAGGCAGCCTTTTGTTGTTCTTCTTTTTCTCAATTAAAATCCACATGGCAATGAAAACCGCGTTTCCCAATTCCCCCCACAATAATCCAATTGGTTTAACCAAGTTTAAATCAGCGATTAAACCATTTTACATTTCGGAGTCAAAGCATATTACAATACCAGATCAGAACGCACCACTATCTGGTTAACAAACAATAAAATGAGATTTCAGCAGTGTATTGAATAAGATTTAAACCTAAGTAAATTTAAAAGTATGAAACGAATAGTTAAGGTTATTTTCTTTTTTGCCCTAACAGCCGGATTTTGCTTAACGGCTTGTACGCCAAATCCAAACATCAATCAGCAACCGGTTATAAAAACCACCGCTGGTGATATTTCGGGCAGTATTAACGACAGTGTATACGCTTTTAAGGGAATTCCCTACGCCAAAGCCGAACGGTTTATGCCTCCGCAGGATCCGGATTCCTGGGAAGGAGTTCGCGAATGTACCGAGTTTGGGCCGGTAGCCCGACAAGTGGTACCCTGGTATCCCGATTCTGTTCAAAACGAAAAAGAACTGTTTAGTGCAAATGTTTGGACACAGGGAATACTGGATGGTAAAAAGCGCCCGGTGATGCTTTGGTTGCATGGTGGCGGATTCCACACCGGCGCCAGCAACGATCCGATGACCTATGGCGAAGCAATGGCAAAAAAAGGTGACGTAGTGTTTGTATCCATAAATCACCGTTTAAACATTCTTGGTTTTCTCGACCTCTCGGCATGTGGCGATAAGTATGCAAAATCGGCCAATGTGGGTGTGCTCGACATTGTAAAAGCCCTGGAATGGATTCATAAAAATATTGAGCAGTTTGGAGGTAATCCGTCTGATGTAACCATTTTAGGTGAATCTGGAGGCGGCGGGAAAGTGGGTACCATTATGTGTATGCCGGCTGCAAAAGGTTTGTTTCACAAGGCCATTATCCAAAGTGGAACACTGATAAACACAATGACTAAAGAGAAATCGCAAGCTTTGGGATTAGCCGTACTTGAAAACCTGGGACTTATACCGGATGAGGTTGAAAAACTGGAAACAATTCCTTATAAAGACCTGGTTAAAGCAGGAAACGATGCCATTGCCAAAACATCGGGTCCGAGAATACCGGGCTCGCCAACCATGTTTGGATTTGCACCATCGGCCGATGGCGATGTTTTACTTCAGCAGCCTTTCAGCCCGGGATTTGCAGACATTTCAAAGGATATTCCGCTGATGATAGGTACCACACTAAATGAACTGATGCGTACCGCTTATGGCGAAAAAGACCTGACTTTGGAAGAGGCTAAAGAACGCCTGGCAAAAGAATATGGCGACAAAACCGATGAATACATTTCGCTGTTTGCAGAGGCTTATCCCGATTATACACCTCAGGATCTGCTCTCGGTTGACAAGACTTTCAGGCCTTTTACCATTCGAACTGCCGACGCGCGGGCAAAGGAAACAGATGCCCCGCTGTATGTTTACTTTTTGGCATGGAAAAGCGCTGTTGACAATGCCTCGAAAGGTTCATTTCATGGCCTCGACATTCCATTGGCATTCAATACGGTTGACCTGAGAGCAGACTGGACCGGCAATACGGAAGAAGCCTGGAACTTAGCTGACAAAATGAGCTCGGCATGGATAAACTTTGTGAAAACAGGTAATCCAAATGTTGATGGTGTGCTTCCAACCTGGGAGCAATACACTCCGGAAAACGGAGCTACTATGTATTTTGATAACGAAAGCAGAATTGTAAATAACCACGACAGAGAATTGATGCATTTCATTAAACCTCTTGACTAGTTGGCTCCCTTGTTTATAACCGAATCTTGTTATGGCTCCAAGCTGTATAAATAAAAACAGTTGTCGGAGATTACATAAAAACATAGCGGTACTAATTCGGTTATAAAACACTGAAATTTGAAGATCTTATTCGGATCTTGGTTCTCCATCGAAGTTATTACACCTTAGATGGAGAACCGGCTCCGAATTCCAAATGTTTACAAATTCGACTTCAGACCAAGTAGTAAAACTGCCAATACAGCCATTTACTGACATAATATTGTGCTTCCCTCACCAATTTCTTTTCATCAATAGCCAATAAACCCATCTTACTCACGTTTCATTGTTTATAAAATGCTCTGCATTTGGTAGGCAAATGCCCCAGGGTATTTTATTTTTGGCATCAGCAAACGTTGTAACAGAAACATGAGACACATAATTTCCTTTATCCTTTTTATTTTACTGGCCACAAGCGCAATTTCTCAAAACATTACCCGCGATGAGTACATCAGGCAGTGGCAGCTGGTGGCAATTGAAGAGATGAACCGCAGCGGAATACCGGCCAGTATTACCATGGCGCAGGGTTGTCTGGAGTCGGGCAACGGCAACAGCGAGTTGTCGCGAAAATCGAACAACCACTTTGGTATTAAATGTAAAAGTAGCTGGAAAGGCAAAAAAGTGTATTACGACGACGACCGCCGTAACGAGTGTTTCAGAAGTTACCGCTCGGTAAAAGATTCGTATGAAGATCATACCGACTTCCTCATGAACAATCCGCGCTATGCTTCACTTTTTTTGTTAGATCATACGGATTATAAAGGCTGGGCAAAAGGATTGAAGAAAGCGGGTTATGCAACTGCACACGATTACGACAAACGTCTGATTCGAATAATTGAAGAGAACAAACTGCACCGCCTCGACAAGAAAATGACTTTTAGCCCCATGGATGTTCAAGCGGCACACAATGTGCTTGACACCGATAAAACAGGAGCGCTTACTATCAGGCCATTCTACACACACAAGGTTACCAAAATTAATGGTGTAAAGGCTGTGGTGTCACAAAAAGGCGACACCTACGAAATACTGGCCCAGGAACTTGGATTAAAAGACTGGGAGTTGTATAAATTTAACGACCAACCACCGGCACACCGCCCAGTTCCTAACGAGGTGGTTTACGTTCAGTACAAAAAGAACAAAACAAGCAAAAACCAACTTACACACCGAGCGCAGGAAGGCGAAACCATGCATTATATTTCGCAACTGTATGGTATTAAACTAAAACCGCTTTATCGCCGCAACAACATGAAAAAAGGTGAGCAGCCCCGGGTGGGCCAGGTGGTTTACCTGCGGAAGAAGAAGGATTGAGGGACTGAAGGATTGAAAGTTTGAAGGTTTGATTGGTGAATGGGTAATTGTGTTAATTTGGAAATGCATAGATCCATGAATCATCCTCATTTTCTCCGTGAAACTCTGTTGCTTCTCTGTGTAACTCTGTGGTAAAAATGCGGAAATGCGTTAATGATTAAATGCGTTAATAAATCATCACAGATTTTTCTATTTATCTCCAACTTGTGGCATGCAACTCTATTTCCACAACCATTTCAACCTGCTTCTCGTAAACAGCGATAGATAACCAAAAATCGCTGCTTCAGCGTTCTTTAACCGAAAGGAGGAACCACTATGAGAACATTAAAATTTTACAAAACAGTTTTTCTTATTGCTGCCGCCTACGATTTTATTCTGGGCGTTTCTTTTTTTCTGCTGTATCCAAATGTGTACGCCATGTTTAACATTCCGCTGCCCGAAACAGAAGCTTACCTGCAACTTAATGCCGCTTTTGTTTTTGCACAGGGAATACTGTACTGGTTTGTTTACCGCAACATTAAACGAAATGTCGACATTGTAAAAGTAGCGGTAGCCTACAAATTGGCCTATGCCTGGGTAGCGTTGTACAACTGGGGAATTGGCGAATTGCCACATGTTGTTTTTGCCGTATTTGGCCTGATCGATATTGCTTTTATCGCACTTTTTCTTCTTTTCCTTACCGATTACAGGAAGGTAACCGAGTAAAAGGCGCTTATTTTCCTAAGCACTATTACAAATTGAAAATCGAGGTATTATTCTGTAGATGCCTTGTACATGAAATACCTTAACAGCACCCGATCGGCAAACAAAACGAACACCAGCAAAAGGTTTATGCCAACCACCAGCGAAGCATTTTTTGTAACGAACTCCATCCAGCCCGAAACGGTAACATCGTACCAAACAAAGGCCAGTACTGCAGCAACCAACATAATTCCGAGTATAACGGCCAGGTAAATAGCAAATTCCCTGAGGTATTGTTTCCAGGCAAAACGCCGCTCCACCTGCTTAACAAGGGCATCGGTAAAATTCTCCGACAGCATGAACTCAGGCTCCGAAGTGAATGCCTCTTTCAGCAGTTTGTCTGTGTCAAAATTCCGATCTTCGTTATACATAGTCAACAAATATATTAGTTTGTTCCAAACGGGCAACTTTTTCAATCTTGCCTTTTAATAATTTTCGTGCCCGGCTCAGGTAACTTTTAATGGTTCCTTCGGGCATTCCTGTAATCTCTTCTATCTCTTTGTACGAGAACTCCTCCAGATGAAATAACGTAATCACCGTTCGGTAGTTCACCGGCAACGACTCGATCAGTTGCATGAGATATTTTTTAGCTTCTTCCTTTTCAATACTTTTCTGGTTCAGCCCCGGGTCTTTTTCAGCAAGAATAAGGTTTGGCTCTTCGCTGTATGACAGTTCACCTCTTCGTTTTAGTTTTCGGTAATGCGTAATTGCCGTATTGTAAGCAATGGTTGCAATCCATGTCGACAGCTTCGAATCGCCCCGAAAACGTTTCAGTGTTTTAAACACTTTTATAAAAACCTCCTGGCAAATGTCCTCCAACTCATCTTCCTGCTGAATAATGCGTCCAACCACGTGCGTTACAAGCCGTTGGTACTTCGATACCAAAAACCTGAACGCATGGTTGTTTCCGTTTAAAACCTGTTGAACCAGTTGCGCATCATTCATAATTATCTCATCAGACTAAGCAAGGTAGGCAAATGTTACAATAATTTTTGAAAAGTTTGAAGAATGAAGTCGGAAGACCAAAGCCGGGAGTCGGAAGCGGAAGAAGATGGTGGTTTGCAAATCGTTAATTTCCTTTGCAGGATTTGATTTTGAACGGAAAGCCAACGAATAACACTCAGCATTTTATACATACTCAAAACAAACAGCTTTTCGGGTTTTTCATTTGTTCTTTTTCCCTTTTTCTACACCAAAATTTTAAACCGTAGCTACGGCTATGCTTGAAAATTTTGACTTGAAAAAGAAAAAAATAACTTCGTCAAAATTCCCGAAAAGCTGTCCGCATTGAGTATATTTGCGCAGATTTTTAAGAAACGATTGATTCGATCACGATCATAAATAAATTTTACACTGATGAGTTTTGTACAAGAGCTGAAATGGAGAGGCATGTTGCACGATATAATGCCGGGAACTGAGGAACAACTGGAAAAAGAATTAACTGCGGCTTATGTGGGTATCGATCCAACTGCCGATTCGTTGCACATTGGCCACCTGGTAAGTGTCATGATGTTGAAACATCTTCAGATTGCAGGTCACCAGCCTATTGCATTGGTTGGTGGTGCTACCGGAATGATTGGCGACCCATCAGGAAAATCACAGGAGCGTAACCTGCTCGACGAACCAACACTGCGCCACAATCAGGAATGTATTAAAGCTCAGCTGGCGAAATTCCTCGATTTTGAAAGTAAGGAAGACAACGTAGCACTTTTGGTAAACAACTACGACTGGATGAAGGAATTTTCATTCCTTGATTTTATCCGCGACGTGGGTAAACGTATTACCGTAAACTACATGATGGCAAAAGATTCGGTAAAAAAACGGTTGGGTGAAGAGTCAAAATCGGGTATGTCGTTTACTGAATTTACTTACCAGTTGGTGCAGGGCTACGACTTTTACCACTTGTACAAAAACAACAACTGCCGTCTGCAAATGGGTGGATCAGACCAGTGGGGAAACATCACAACAGGAACTGAGTTGATCCGCCGTATGGACGGAGGTGAAGCTTTTGCTCTAACCTGTCCGCTAATCACCAAAGCCGACGGTACCAAGTTTGGAAAAACAGAATCGGGCAACGTTTGGCTCGATCCGGAACGCACTTCGCCTTATGCATTCTTCCAGTTTTGGCTGAACACTTCGGATGACGATGCCGAACGTTACATAAAAATATTTACGTTGCTGTCGAAAGAAGAGATCGACACATTGGTAGCAGCGCACAAAGAAGCACCACATGCCCGTGCGTTGCAGAAAAAACTGGCTGAGGAAGTAACCATTATGGTTCACTCGCGCGAAGAATATGAAATGGCTGTGGAAGCATCGCAGATCTTGTTTGGAAAAGGTACTGCCGAACAGTTGCGCAAACTAAACGAAAGTACTTTCCTTGCTGTGTTTGAAGGCGTTCCTCAATTCAATATCTCAAAAGACGAATTGGCTACCGGTATTAACGTTATCGATTTGCTGGCTGAAAAAACAGAGGTTTTTCCATCGAAAGGTGAATTGCGCCGTACTATACAAGGTAACGGACTGAGCATTAACAAAGATAAAATCAACGATCCTGAGCTGATTGTAAACAACGACTATTTAATTGGCGGTAAATACATTCTGGCACAAAAAGGAAAGAAAAACTACTTCCTTATTATTGCTGAATAATCAGGTGTTTAGATACTAAAAACAGTTCGGGTGCGTTGAAATTACACGATCAAATTGAAACCACACTTTATGGATAACTTTTTTGACAACCAACGTATCCTGCAACTTATATGGAAACGCAAATTTCATTTTGTACTAATTGGTGCAATTGCTGTTGTTTTATCGGCCATTTTTTCGGGCCCGGCGTTTATTACGCCCAAATTTAAATCAACGGCGCGCCTTTACCCTACAAACATCTGGACGATGAGTGATGAGTCGGAGACCGAACAGATGCTTGAGATACTGAATTCGAACGACATCAAGTTCAGAATGTTCGATTCGTTTGATCTCGCCAAGGTGTACGACATTAAAAAAGACGATCCGCAGTACACTACGTATATGCTTGGCGAATACAACACCAATGTGAGCACCGGCAAAACCGAATACGAAACTGCTGAGATAAGAGTGTTGGATGAAGACCCGCAACGTGCTTCAGATATGTGCGATTCGATCATTTCGTTTTTCAACCAAAAAGTGCAGGAATTGCATAAAACCAAAGAAAAGGAAATGGTTGACATAACCGGCAGACAGCTCGACAGGAAATATAATGAGCTGAAAGCTTACGAACACCAACTGGATAGCATCCGTGATAAATATGGCATTATCAGTTATAACAACCAGGTGAATGAAATTACCCGTGGTTATATGAATGCCCTGGCAGCAGGACGTGGATCGGCAGGCGATACAAAGAAAATTGAACAGCTTTACGACAACTTTTCTAAAGAAGGCTCACGTGCTTACATGCTTGAAAACAAATACAATAAAACTATTCAGGTTATTGATTCACTCTCGATCGTTTACGACACCTACTTAACCGAATACGAAAAAGAAATTACTTACAGCCATGTGGTGGAATACCCGTTTCCGGCTGATAAAAAAGCATACCCTGTTCGCTGGCTGATCGTTGCTTTTACAACGCTGTCGGCAGTATTTTTTGCACTATTAGTTTTCCTGGTTCTCGAGTACAGAAAAAAAGACTAAAGTGCCACAAAAAGCGGTCATACGAATTGCACTTTTTTATCTCATTTCCATTGGATTTATTGCATTGAATCTTTGGTTTATGGTAGAAAAACATATGCTGTATGCCAATGTGCTTCCGCTTGTTTTTGCTGTTGTTTTACTGGCCGTTTATTCGTTTGACAAAGTTATTTACCTCATCGCTTTTCTGGCGCCCTTATCCATTCCTCTTCGGGAATATTTACCTGGGATAGGATTCGATATGTACATTCCCACTGAACCGATGTTGTTTGGGCTGCTGCTGCTTTTTATTCTGAAAGTTTTACAGGAACGTCAATTCGATCGTAAAATATTACTTCACCCGGTATCACTGGCCGTTTACCTGAACCTCTTCTGGATTCTGATTACCAGTGTCACCAGCACCATGCCCATGGTTTCGTTTAAGTTTTTGCTGATGCGCATTTGGTTTGTAGTAGGTCTTTACCTGCTTACCGCCAAAATATTTAAAGACGGCAAAAACATGGAAAAATACGTGTGGCTGTACGTTATTCCTCTGATGCTGGTAATTTTCTATTCTACGTACCGGCATCTCGGTTATGGTTTGTGGGACAAACAAGCTGCGCACTTTGTGGTTTCGCCGTTTTACCGCGACCACACTTCGTATGGTGCTGCCTCTGCCATTTACATCCCGTTTTTGGTTATGTTTATTCTGAGTAAAACCTATTCGAAAAACGTCCGCTTACTGGCAGCCGGAGCGCTTGCCGTTGTAACGCTGGGATTTTTGTTATCGTATAGTCGGGCAGCGTGGTTGAGTATAATCGTTGCTTTTGGCGTTTGGACCATCATAAAATTACGAATACGCTTTAAGCCTCTTTTTATAACCGTGGTTTCTGTAATTGTTTTGTTCTTCACCTTTCAATCTCAAATTGTTATGAAACTGGAACAAAACTCGGAAGAGTCGTCGGCAAATATAATGACACACATTTCCTCGATGTCGAACATCAGCTCCGATGCCTCGAACATGGAGCGTATTAACCGCTGGAGTTGTGCCGTGCGCATGTTTGCCGACAAACCTGTAGTAGGCTTCGGCCCGGGAACCTACATGTTTAAATATGCCAAATACCAGTTGAGCAAAGACCGCACAATTATCAGTACCAACTCTGCCGACGGTGGAAATGCACACAGCGAATACCTTGGCCCCATGGCCGAATCGGGAGTGCTTGGTTTGGCCACATACTTGTTAATTATAATCCTGGTGATTTATACTGCGGTTAACACTTACACGCGCTTAAGCGATTACAGGCTGCGGTCGATAGTTTTAGCGGCGCTTATTGGGCTGGTTACTTATCACATCCACGGATTTCTGAATAACTTTTTAGATACCGACAAAATTTCGGTGCCGTTTTGGGGGTTCACTGCCATGATCGTTGCCATTGATATTCTTTCACGAAAGCAGGAAATGGATACTGAACTGAAACAAGATTAATTCAGGTAAGCACTCAGTTCTGCTATTTTCATTTGGCGGTCCATTGAAAAGGAAATGCTTTCGCGTTCCACCTTTTGTAGAATGAAATATGACTTTCTGAAAAAATCCAAACGTTTATCATCCGAGGCGGCCAGTTCTCCCTGTTCTTTTAGCACAAAAGCCACCATCTCCAATTGTTCGTTTACCAGGTTTTTATCTTTCTCCAATAAATCGATCAAAGCT
Source organism: Draconibacterium mangrovi (assembly GCF_010586825.1). Lineage (GTDB taxonomy): Bacteria > Bacteroidota > Bacteroidia > Bacteroidales > Prolixibacteraceae > Draconibacterium > Draconibacterium mangrovi. The sequence goes on from NZ_JAAAGB010000001.1 coordinate 489,873, forward strand.
TCAACCGAAAGTTTCTCCACATCTTCATCAATTTTCAGGTACTCGTAAAAAAACTGAATTTGCTTTTCAGCCTCTTCATCTTCGCCTTTTCTGCGGTGACGTAAAATTTTCTGGATGACTTCAAAAAGCATCATCAGCTGACGCATTAAATAATCTTTCTCAACTCCCATGGTAAAAACTGTGATTCGTGTTCTGAAAGATAAGTCAATTTGGCTACTTTTGAAAAAAATTTGAGAATGGGATATTTCGACGACCTTTTTCCTGACCGATACGAGGAAGAATTAAAGGAAGGGAAAGATTTTTACATGGAAAATGGTTACCGGGTGATGACCGAATCATACCTGACAAACCGCGGCTACTGTTGTGCCAACGGATGCCGCCATTGCCCGTACTGGCCAAAAGCGCAAAAAGGAAATACCAATCTCAGAAAAAAATAGTTATGCAAGGAAAAGACCTGAGAATCGTTTTTATGGGAACGCCCGATTTTGCCGTGGCCAGTTTACAGGCCCTGGTTGAAGGCGGTTACACTATTGTTGGTGTAATTACAGCGCCCGACAAACCGGCAGGACGTGGAAAAAAACTCCACGAATCGGCAGTAAAACAATATGCTGTTGAACAAGGACTAAATGTTCTGCAACCCGAAAAACTTAAAAACCCGGATTTCCTGGATGAACTAAGAGCTTTGGAAGCCGACTTGCAGGTGGTTGTTGCCTTCAGAATGTTACCCGAAGTGGTTTGGGATATGCCGCGTTTGGGAACTTTTAATTTGCATGGATCTTTACTACCACAGTATCGTGGTGCGGCCCCGCTAAACTGGGCCGTAATAAACGGCGAAACAAAAACCGGGGTAACTACTTTTTTGTTGGCACATGAAATTGATACCGGTAAAATACTTTTCCGCAAAGAAATTGACATTTGGGAAAACGACACCGTTGGAACCATTCACGATGCATTAATGGGCATTGGCGCCAAACTGGTTGTTGAAACTGTTGATGCACTGGCTTCCGGCGATTACAAAGCCATTCCGCAGGAAGAGCTGGTTGCCGAAGGTGAAGAAATAAAACATGCTCCGAAAATTTTCAAGGAAGATTGTAAAATAGATTGGTCGGCCGATGCTGATGCGGTTCGTAACCTTATTCGCGGACTATCGCCTTACCCTGCTGCCTGGAGTACCTTAAAACACAAAGAAACGGGGCAAGAAACTGCCACCAAAATATTTATGGCCATGCGTGTTGAAGACAATAAAAACACGCCTCCGGGAACATTGGAAAGCGATGGCAAACACTTTTTAAAAGTGGCCTGCGCCAATGGCTGGCTGCAAATTACCGATCTGCAAATTGCAGGTAAAAAAAGAATGAAAGTTCAGGATTTTCTTCGGGGATTTCAGCAAATAGGAGATTATACATTTCAATAAGCAAAAATTAGTGATAGTATCACTTCCGGTGATACTATCACTAACTAATAAGCTACTTCTTAACGGCTTTCCCGTTCATAATAAAGAAATAGATCAGGAAACCCAATGAAATACAAACCATCAAAATTCCCAGTGGTAAAACGGCATCACGACCTCTAACCATGTCACGGTTAAATAATCCCATCACTTCAATGATTATAAATCCCAAACCTGTCATTAAGGCAACCAAGCCCCATTTCAACGAAGGATAACGGTTCGATTCATCATTTTCAACTTTTGGCTCTTCCAGAATACCAACTCTGTCGTACTGTTCGGCTTTAATCAGTTTTCGTTTTAATAAGTGAGTAGAAAATAGTTTGATAATGTGATATGCTCCAAAAAATACTACGCCTACTGCAATTAATTCTTCCATAATTATTGTTTTAAAATTTATTTTCTGACCGTTTGACTACACGGAAGAATGAAATGTTGCAACTTTTTTAAAATAATTTTCAGAGCACATTAATTGCATCCAGCGAGGCCAGAAGAATAACCGTAAAAAAAACCATGTTATAGATAAACGAGAGGGTGAAGAATTTTAGCACCACCTTACCGATTGATTGCCCGTAAAATTTCTTTAAAGCTATTATAATATAAATGGGAACCGACAAGAACAAAATACCTGACACAGTAGCAAAGTCTTTGTCAAATAACAAATACAGGCCAATTATAGTAGTCATTACCAAAAAAATAAACGAATGGATGTGAATGGAAAAAACCAGGTGTCGCATGTAATTATGGCGCCGGCGAATATAAATAAGCTTTAAAATAAGTGCAAAAAGCGGCAGCAACAGGAAAAATGCATACGAAATGTATTTGAGTATTTTAGCCATGGTAGCTTCGGGCGAGCGCAACATTCGAATATTTTCCTTCAATTCAGCGCGTTTCCCCGGATCTGTTTCCTCTGCCAGTTCCTTTTCCATATCGTCGGCATAATTATTCAGTGCCAGTCTTATATTTCGTGCACCACCCCAACTTCCCAAATCTAATTCATTGGCTGATTTGGCCACATCGATACTATCCAGCTGAATATTTCCTTTACTCAGAACTTTGTCCAGAGCCTGCTTTTCCTGCGGAGAAAGCTCTTGGTTTACCTCGGTTAAAATCGAATCGGCAGCAACTATCGATGTAGAATCAAGTCCAATTTTTGCATCTTCTAAATCCGAGTCCAGTACGGTTGACAAACCACGATTAGTAACAATTTGTAACAACAAAAACAGTATAAAACTCACAAAAATAAAAATGCGCAATGGAGGGGTATAGCGAACTCTGCGACCGGCAAAATATTCTTTGGTAAGAAAGCCGGGGCGCGCAATTAATGCAAAAAGTGTTTGAAAAAATCGGGTGTCGAAGGCAAAAAAATCGCCCAAAAAATTGTAAAAGATAAAACCAAAAGGTCTGTCGTATTCTTTTACCGCCTGGCCGCAATTCGGACAATAATGCCCCGAAAAATTTGTTCCACAGTTTAAACAATCAACATCGATTTGCCAGTTGGAATTGTCTTTCCCCTTAAAACGCTCTGTAAGTTTAGACCACATCTTCATATTCGCGATTCTCTTTCATATCAATTTCCCATCCTTCAATAAACGGGAAGATCGATGGTGCAAACGATCGGATCGGTTCATACATCCGCGAATTTTCTTTGGCTTCGCGCGAAAGAATATGAACGTCCTCATCGATCTTGTCAAAAATAACCAATATTATGCTTAATATCAAGGCCGATTTTAAAACTCCAAAAACCAAACCGGCCAGTTTATTGGCAAATCCCAGCAAAACGGTTTCGGCCATTTTACTTACCGCGCTGCCAACAATGTGCACCAGAATAACAATAACTACAAAAGTGATGACAAACGAAATAATATTCATGTGTTTCGAATGCATGTTGAAATTCTCAATCAGAAATTCGGTGGTCACATATGAAAATTTGATAGCTCCCCAAATTCCTAAAATGAGCGCTGCAATTGATGCTACCTCAGAAATAAGGCCTTTACTAAAACCATTTATTGCTGACAGTATCAACAAAATGCCTAAAATAATATCGATGTAGTTCATACTAAAATTTCTATGGATGTTAGGTTTCCCGAAACAATTTGACGCGGTAAATATAAAAATTCGCGATCAGTTAAAAAACCGGCCAATCGGCCAGCGAACAGATTTTATGGTTAAACGAACTTTTTCCTTAATTTATTTTTCCGGGCGGCGCAATTATTGCCCCTTGCAAGATGATTTTTGATTGTTTATTTGATACAATTATTCATAAATTTGGACTTCATAAAAATAAACGTAACAGATGCCTCTAATAAATTCAGTTATCAAGTGGGTAAATATAAAACGTAACTACCAAATACAGTATTACCGCGAATATCCACATGAAATCCAAAACGAAACCTTATTTGAACTGTTGCAAAGTGCAAAAGACACGCAATGGGGCAAAGCACACAATTTTGATGATGTAACATCGTACCGCGAATTCCAAAAAGCAATGCCTTTGCAAACCTACGAAGATGTAAAACCATACATCGACCGCTTGCGCCAGGGCGAAAAAAACCTGCTTTGGCCGGGCGAGGTAAAGTGGTTTGCCAAATCGAGCGGAACCACCAGCGACAAAAGCAAATTTATTCCGGTTACCAACGAAGCTTTGGAAGAATGTCATTTGCGCGGCCCAAAAGATATTTTTGCCCAGTATATTACCTCTAATCCTGAATCGAAAGTTTTAAAAGGAAAAATTCTGACTTTGGGAGGAAGCCACCGTGTTAGCACTTTAAACAATAATTCGTTTCATGGCGATCTGTCGGCAATTATGATCGAGAATGAGCCTTTTTGGTCAGATCTGTTCCGGACACCGGCTGCGGAGATTGCCCTTATCGAAGAATTTGAAGAGAAAGTTGAAAAGATAATAGATACCACCCTCGACCAGAATGTCACTGCTTTTGCAGGTGTTCCGTCGTGGTACCTGGTACTTTTTAAACGCGTGCTGGAAAAAACCGGCAAATCGAACCTGCTGGAAGTGTGGCCCAACCTGGAAGTTTTTGCTCATGGAGGTGTAAATTTTGAGCCCTACCGCGAGCAATACCGTAAAATTATTCCATCGCCACAAATGCATTACGTGGAAACCTACAATGCTTCGGAAGGTTTTTTTGGCATTCAGGATAACGAGCACCAGGATGACATGCTATTAATGCTCGACTATGGCATTTACTACGAGTTTATACCGATGTCGGAATTTGGCAGCGAAAATCCTACCGTTGTTAATCTTAAAGACGTGGAACTGGACGAAAATTATGCCATGGTAATTTCGACCAACGCCGGATTGTGGCGTTATATAATTGGCGACACCATAAAATTTACCTGCAAATACCCGTTCAAGATAAAAGTTACTGGGCGCACCAAACATTTTATCAATGCTTTTGGCGAAGAGGTGATTATCGAGAACGCCGAACAAGCGCTGAAAGTTGCCTGCCACCATACCGGGGCAATCGTAAATGAATACACCGCCGGCCCGGTATTTATGAGCGACAACAACAAAGGAGCACACCAGTGGATTATTGAATTTGCAAAGGAACCAAAAGACGTTGATCACTTTAAAACTATACTGGATAATTCGCTAAAAACGTTAAACTCGGATTACGAAGCCAAGCGCCATAAAAATATGACCCTTGAAATGCTGCATCTTACGGTGGCGCCAAAAGGAACTTTCTACAATTGGATGAAACAACGCGGCAAAGTTGGCGGGCAAAATAAAATTCCGCGACTGGCCAATAACCGAAAATATCTCGACGAACTTATGAACATTCTGGGGGCCGACAGGTAATTTTTTTATACTTTAGAATTTCAAAAAAAATAATTGAATATGCACATTGCTATAGCGGGTAACATTGGTGCCGGAAAGACTACACTGAGCGAGCTTCTGGCTAAACATTATAAATGGACCCCACATTACGAAGACGTAGACGAAAACCCTTATCTGAATGACTTTTACAACGACATGCAACGCTGGTCGTTTAACCTGCAGATATACTTCCTGAATTCGCGTTTTAAACAGATCATCGATATCCGCAAGTCTGGAAAAACGATTATACAAGACCGTACAATTTATGAGGATGCCGAAATTTTTGCTCCCAACCTGCACGCCATGGGATTGATGAGCACCCGCGATTTTGGCAACTACAAATCGTTGTTCGACCTGATGGCCAGCCTGATTCAGCCACCTGATTTGCTGATTTATTTACGCGCTTCGATTCCAACCTTGGTAAACCAGATTCAGAAACGGGGTCGTGAATACGAAAACTCCATTCGCCTGGATTATTTAAAACAACTTAACGACCGTTACGAGAACTGGATTAGTGGTTACAAAATGGGGAAATTACTGGTGATTAATGTGGATGACCTTGATTTTACAGCTAATCCTGAAGACTTGAGTTTTGTTATCGATAGGATCGATGCTCAGATTCACGGTTTATTCCAGTAATAGATTATTATAAAAAAAACTGTCATTTCGAAGAAAGAATGACTGAGAATTGAAAATCAGCGGAGCTAAATCCGTTACAGATTTTTCTCCGTCAGCCGACTGATCGAAATGACAGTTTTTTTTATGCTTTAATTTTAACCAACAATCTTTGCAATTTCAGCTTTTACTTCCGGCCATTGTTCGTCGGCCAGGTTTGGCCCCATAACTTCAACAACTTTACCTGAAACCAGTGCAGCTATTTTACCACATTTTTCCAGGTCGTAGCCATTTGTAAGGCCATAAAAGAAACCGGCGGCATACGCATCGCCCGCTCCGGTGGTATCCAATGCTTTGGCAGGAATCACTCCAACACGGGATACAGCGTCTCCTTGTTTTATCATAGAGCCGTCTTTACCCACTTTTACAACGGCAATTTTATCGCCTTTTGCAATTTCATGAAGTGCGGCTTCCGGATCCAGCCCGGTGTATGATTTGGCTTCCTCTTCGTTGGCAAAAACAATATCTACATAATCACGGATCAGCTCTTTCAGGAAATCGAGGTTGGCTTCCACTACGTTAAAGCTCGACAGGTCGACAGCAATCTTTACACCGGCTTTTTTGGCAGCTACGGCACAGGCTTTAATCAGGTCGTGATTAAAAACCAGGTAGCCTTCGATGTAAACATATTCATATCCGGCAAACAGCTCTTCGGTCACCTCTTCCGGTAGCATTTCGGCAGCAGCACCCAGATAAGTTGCCATGGTTCTTTCCGAATCAGGACTAACCAGCCCCATCACTCTTCCGGTAGCATTTTCGCTGTGGAACAAGTGTGTTCTCACACCACGTTTTTCAAAGTCGTTACGAAAAAGATCACCCAGTTCATCGCGACCGATTTTCCCCATATATCCGGCATTACCGCCAAGGTTGGCCAAAGCACGAATCGAATTGGCGACGGATCCTCCGGTAGCCACTTCACTCTTTTCGGAGTAAGTAGCATCGTAAATTGTTTTCGACTGATCGGCATCAACCAGCGTCATACTGCCGCGTGGTAATCCAAACTGTTCAAGCAAAGCATCGCTCTCTAAAACAGAGATTACATCAACCAAAGCGTTACCCATACCCAGCACAGCAGGAATATTTTGTTTTGTCATTTTTATTAAATTTTGTGTGCCGCAAATATCAGCATTTTTATCGAAGCGAAAAAAACAATGACTCAGATAAATAGCTCTCCCATTTCCCTTCAACTTTTCCGGGTTCAATAAAATAATCCTGAAAATTTACATCTTTTTGTTATTTTTACAATATCAAATAAAAATATTCATGTTTTAAAAGAAAGGAGTGGTATCTTGCGCCGCTACATAAGCCGAAAGTATCATTAAACCGAAATATATTATGAATTACAAAATCACATTTGTAATGCTTCTTGCAGTACTGCTAGGAGCGTGTACACAGAAATCTCCACAATCAAAAACTTTTACCTCATCGTTGCTGCAGTACGATGAACAAATTGACGGTATCATTTCGCAAATGACACTGGACGAAAAAGTAAACATGCTTCACGGGAAATACATGTTCGTATCGGCCGGAGTTGAGCGCCTTGGTATTGCCGATATGGTTTATGCCGATGGGCCATTTGGTATTCGTGAGGAAATGGAGCCCAAAAGCTGGGCACCGCTTGGCTGGGAGAACGACAAAGCCACTTTCTTCCCTACCGGATCGGCGCTGGCAGCTACCTGGAGTCCGGAGCTGGCTTATGCTTACGGTACAGGAATGGCAAAAGAAGCCCGTTTACGCGGAAAAGACGTCATCCTTGGGCCGGCCATTAATATTCAGCGAATTCCTACCGGGGGACGTACTTACGAGTACATGAGCGAAGATCCGTTCCTAAGCTCGCAACTGGCAGTTCAGTACACAAAAGGTGCGCAAGATAATGGTGCTGCAGCCTGTTTAAAACACTATGCACTGAACAACCAGGAGAACAACCGCGGAACGGTAAACGTAATTATTGGTGAGCGTGCAATGCGCGAGATTTACCTGCCACCATTTAAAGCGGCTGTGCAGGAAGCAGATGCTTACAGTGTTATGTCGGCCTACAATAAAGTAAACGGCTGGTGGTGCGCCGAAAATGACGTACTGCTAAACCAGATCCTTCGTGATGAATGGGGATTTGGTGGATTTGTGGTGTCGGACTGGAACGGCACACACTCTTCTGTTGAATCGGTAAAACACGGACTGAACGTTGAAATGCCCGACAGCAGATATTTAGGCGCTGCCTTGCTCGACTCGGTAAAAGCCGGTGCAGTTTCGGAAGAAGTGATCGACCAGCGTGTTCGCGAAATTTTGCGTGTGCGTTTGGCCATCGATCCGGTTCCTGCCGAAGAGGCCAACCAGGTAGTTACATCTCAACCCGAAAGCCAGCAAATTGCCTATGAAGTGGCTTGTAAATCTGTAGTTCTGCTGAAAAACGAAGGCATCCTTCCGCTCGATTTGAGCAAAAAACCACAGATTGCAGTAATTGGCGAAAACGCCGTTCGCGAAATGGGAAGCGGCGGTATTGGTGCAGGCGTAAAAACGCTGTACGAAGTTACTCCGCTTGAAGGATTGAAAAACAAAATTGGCGACAAAGCCGACATTCAATATGCACAGGGTTATGTTCCGGTAGAGCTGGATTACGCACGTATTTTCGGAGCCAAATCACAGGAAGATATTGACCGAGAGGATAAAGAAAAAGCAGTTCTGAACAACAAACTAAATGAAGAAGCAGTTGCACTGGCCGCCAAAGCCGATATTGTGCTGTTTATTGGTGGCGACAACCGTGCTGTGGAAACCGAAGCCAACGACCGCGAAAACATCTTCCTGCCATCGGGTCAGGATGAATTGATTAAGCAATTAAGTGCTGTAAACGAAAATATAGTTACTGTACTGGTTAGTGGCGCACCTAACGATTTGAACACCGTTAAATCACTGTCGAAAGCGTTGTTGCAATCGTGGTTTAATGGTACCGAAGGCGGAAATGCACTGGCCGATATCCTGGTTGGAAACATTTCGCCAAGCGGACGTTTGCCGTTTACACTACCTATTAAACTAGAAGATTCGCCGGCATATGCGCTGGGCAATTATCCGCAGGGAGCCAAAAAAGGCGACATTTTTGTTGACCTTGTTGAAGAGAAAGAATCGGAAGCACATGCTGCCGATGGCAAGCAGGAGAATGATCCGAACACGGCTTACTATTCGGAAGAATCGCTGGTGGGTTACCGCTGGTTCGATACCAAAAACAAACCGGTAATGTATCCTTTCGGCCATGGTTTATCGTACACCGAATTTGCTTATACCGACCTGAATACAAGCAAAGAAAGTTATGGCGCTGACGAAACGATTTCGTTGTCGTTCAACTTAAGCAATACCGGAGAAATGGCTGCCGAAGAGGTGGTTCAGGTGTATGTGCACCGCATTAACCCATCGGTTGAATGGCCACTTAAAGAGTTAAAAGCATTTACACGTGTGGCACTTGAGCCGGGTAAAAACCAGACTGTAACTTTGGAAATTCCAGGAGAGAAACTGCAATACTGGAACGAAGAGAAACACGCCTGGGACAACGACCTTTGCGATATTGAATTATTGGTTGGTGCCTCTTCAGGTGATATCCGTTTGAAAAAACAAGTTGCGTTGAAATAATATTATTCTCAATAAAATTTCAAAAGCCCGGTTCTGTGCCGGGCTTTTTTCACACCCCCAAATCATTCATTACAAGTCACTTCTACCAAATTCCAAACCACAAATTTCTTAAACCCGTTTAATTTTTAGAACAATTGCCCCTACTTCCTTTGTTACCTTGTGTAAAAGATAAATTCGCGATGAAAAACACAAAAAAGATTGTTGTTGTGGGAGGAGGTTTTGCAGGTTTGGAACTTGTAAAAAGGTTAGGGAATTCAACCGAATACCAGGTTGTTTTGGTCGACAGCAACAACTATAATTTCTTTCCACCTTTAATTTACCAGGTATCAACAGGTTTTATGGAACCGTCGGCAATAAGTTATCCATTTCGTAAAATTCTGCGAAAATTTAAAAACGCCGGTTTTCGACTTGGCTCTCTTGAAAAAGTTGTACCCGAAGAGAACAAAATAATACTGAGCAACGGCGAGATGGAATATGACATTTTAGTAATGGCTACCGGTACCGAGACAAACTTTTTTGGGAACAAAAACATTGAGAGAGATAGTTTGCCAATGAAAACCATAAGCGATTCATTGTCGCTACGAAATGTTATTTTAACCCGCCTTGACCGCGCTACAAGAATACCCGATGAAGAAGAGCGGAAAAAACACCTGACATTTGTTATTGCAGGCGCGGGACCTACCGGAGTTGAACTTTCGGGTATTTTAGCCGAAATGAGAAGTTCGATTATTATAAAGGATTATCCGGAATTAAAGAAAACAGATCTTGGAGAAATTAGCCTGATTGACGGACAAGCATCTGTATTAGCCCCCATGTCGGAACATGCCCAGAAGTACACCGCTAAAAAATTATCGGAACTGGGTGTAAATTTAATCATGAATACAATGGTGAAGGATTTTCACGACGAAACCGTGTATTTATCCAATGGCAAGGAAATTCCATCAAAAAACCTGATTTGGGCAGCCGGAGTTTCGGCAAAAACTTTTCCGGGTTTTTCTGAAGAATGTTTTGGAGCTGGCAAACGATTAAAAACGAATCAATTTAATCAAGTCCACTCCTACGATAATATTTATGCGTTAGGAGACTGTGCACTGGTGCTCGGCGATAAAAATTATCCCAACGGACACCCACAATTGGCACAACCGGCACTACAACAGGCAAAAAATCTGGCAGAAAACTTAATGCGGAAAGACAATAACTGGAAGCCATTTCATTACACCGACAAAGGCTCGTTGGCAATAATTGGGAGAAATAAGGCAGTGCTTGATTTCCCGGGGCAGAAATATTCTGTAAAAGGTTTTAGCGCCTGGCTTATTTGGATTTTTGTGCATATAATGGGACTTGTGAATTTTAAAAACAAAACAAGAACCTTGTATAACTGGTTGGGATACTACATTTACAAAGACCAATATTTCAGAATGATTATTAAACCAACAGAAAGAGACAACAGATAATATATCGATATTAAATAGCTTGGCCTTTTTACCAGAATATTTTCGCAACAAATTTTGTTGCGGTCAACAAATTATTGACAGAATTAGCGAAGCTGGGCCAGTGCTACTCTGCAATACTCAAAAGACAGAATTAAAATGCCAAAAGCCGGGCTCAACAACTTAACAACCTGATGTTTGGGTGTTCAACAAAAAACAATTTATACATTTCGGGGCGGCTCCAAACTGTAAAGTTAGTATTTTCACAACAACTACTTTTCATCCTAATACTGTAACAAAATGAGTAACAAAAGCATCTTCCTGTTAATAGTCGGAATAATTACAATCAACTTTTGTTATGCGCAAACCGATGACAAAATTGAGATAGATGATAATATCCAACTGGTACATCTTCAGGATTCGATCTTTCTGCATGTTACCTTTGATGAACTGGAAAACTTTGGCCGCTTTTCTTCCAATGGTTTGGTAATTATCCGAAACGGACATGCCTTGCTTATTGACTCGCCGATGGACAATGAGAAAACCCAAAAGCTTACAACATACATTCAGAATTCGTTCTCTGCCCAAGTGGAAAAACATATCGCCTGCCATTTTCACAACGATTGTTTGGGGGGTATCACCTATCTTAACAGTATTGTAGTGGAATCAATTGCAAATTCTATGACCATCGAAAAATGCAAAGAATTGGGAATTCCGGTTCCGTCAACTGCTTTCACCGACTCGCTGATTTTTGATTTTTACGGTGCACCAATTGAATGCCGCTACTTTGGTGCCGGACATTCCTTTGACAACATTACGGTTTGGCTTCCCACGGAAAAAATTCTGTTTGGTGGCTGCCTGGTAAAATCGGCCAATTCTCCAAATCTTGGAAATCTCAGCGATGCTGTTGTCAACGACTGGGATGCAACGGTTCAGCGGGTAAAAACAAAATATCCTGATGCAAAAATTATAGTTCCCGGACATGGTGCTTTGGGAGGATCGGAGCTGTTATGTCACACTATAGATTTGGTTGCTATCGAGAAAAACAAATAAATCCACGCCTTAACAAACCATAGCTCTGTTAAAATGTTATACCAATAAATTCCACCAATATAGTTGAGCAGAGGCACAAAGAATGTTTGAAAGACTTTACCATTACCTGAATAAAGGAGACAAACAAGGTGTTTGCACCGACATTACCGAAGACGCCTGCCAATATGTTCCCCACAATTTCTTTTTACAAATTTTCAGTAATGTGTTTACCCAGCTTGGCGATACGCTGAGCAACCCAAAAACCGTTTTAACCTGGTTAATGACCTATGTAAGCGCGCCGGTTTACCTCATTAGTTTAATTGTGCCGTTGCGCGAATCGGGATCGATGGTGCCCCAGGTATTTTTTGCCCCCTTTATTCGCAAACGCTACATCCGAAAATGGGTGTGGGTAATTGGCGCCTTGCTGCAGTTTCTGTCCATCGGGGCCATTGGAATTATTGCGCTCAACTTTAAAGGCTTTACTGCCGGATGGCTGATTGTTGCCGCGGTTGTGCTGTTTAGTTTATCGCGAAGTATGAGCTCGCTAACTTCAAAAGACATTATCGGGAAAACCATTCCAAAAACCCGCCGCGGACGCATGAAAGGTTATTCCGTTTCGGTGTCGGGCGTGTTGGTACTGGCGGCAGGTTTGTTTATGCTATATCAGTCGAATGATGCTACCATAAACTTTTACACCAACATTATCTTTTTTGCCGCCGCAACATGGCTGGTGGCTGCGTTTATTTATTCACGAATTAAGGAATTCCCAGGTCCGTTTGAAAACAAATCTTCTGATAACGACAGCATCCTGGCAAGTTTTAGATTGTTAAAAACCGATAATCATTTCAGGGATTTTATCATTGCCCGCACCTTGCTTTTGTGTACCGCTTTGTCGGCCCCCTTTTATGTTATCCTGGCACAGGAGTATGTGGGAAAAGAAGCCTACCTGCTTGGATTGTTTATTATTGCCAAAGGTGTTGCATCGATAGTAAGCTCGCCGGTTTGGGGAAAATATGCCGATAAATCGAGCAAAAATATTATGGCAGTGGCGGTATTGATCGCATCTGTTTTGGGCATTTTTATCTTTTTAACCATTTCGTATTTCGATACATTACGAAGTGCAAAATGGCTTTATCCTGTTGTACTGTTTATTTTAGGCATTGCTCATCAAGGCGTTCGTTTAGGGCGCAAAACCTATGTTATCGATATGGCCACCGGAAACGAGCGCACCAGTTACGTGTCGGTTAGTAATACCGTTATCGGCATCATACTTTTGATGGTAGGAGGATTAAGTGCTTTGGTTTCGCTGTTGTCGGTTGAAGGCGTGATTTTGCTTCTGTCGCTACTTGGTTTAGCCGGCGCTTACAAAAGCTACAAACTGCCTAATGTGGAGCAAATATAAGAAACTGCCGGATTGAGTTCTTTTTCCCGTCAAAAAAGCATATGTGTTCTGAAAAATGAACCTTTAATAAGCAAAACTACTGCCCCCTAAAAACTCCCGAAGTAGAGAGGTTGGCGGAATTTCCTCGTCACTAATAGGTTTAAAGTACGACAGGAATTCCAGTAAACGAGTCGACTCCATGTACTCCGGCTGGTTTTCGAGCACTAACTTTAATATCGGCTCGGCATATTTTTTCAAAACCGCCAGCTCATATATGGTTGCCGAGTTAAACATTACATCCGCATTTTCCTGGTAAGGGAATATATTTTTCTCCTCGCCTTTTCGCACCGACGGCCAGCGTTTTATCGTATCTGAAGCACGGTATCCACGGTATCGGCTGTCGCGAATCATTCGCCGCAGCAAGCGGTTATCAGCCGTAGAGATGTGCGTATGTTCATCTACTGAGATTTGGGTAAGCGCCGATATGAAGATCTTAAAGGTGTTCTGTTCCTTTACATCGGTCAATAAATTCGGATTCATTCCGTGAATACCTTCCACGATCAGAATATCATCTTTGTCGAGTTTCAGTGTTCGTCCGTTTGACACGCGTTTGCCGCTATGAAAATCGAACCTGGGCAAGCGCACCTCCTTGCCTTCAAAAAGTTCGATCAGCTGATGGTTAAAAAACTCAATGTCGATGGCTTCTAGTGCTTCAAAATCGTATTCGCCATGCTCATCTTTTGGGGTATGCTCGCGATCAACAAAATAATCGTCGAGCGACACCTGGTACGGATGCATTCCGTTTACCGCCAGTTGCACACCAAGTCGTTTGCTAAATGTGGTTTTCCCCGATGCCGACGGCCCGGCAACCAACACCACCTTGGTTCCGTTTCCGCGTGCCGAAATCTGGTTGGCAATTTCAGCGATCTTTTTCTCGTGCAGCGCTTCCGATATTTTTATGATATCGCCACTGCGGTTCTGAAGTGCGAAATCGTTTAAACTGCCAATGGTGGAAACGTTCAGAATTTCGGCCCAGTCTTTTTGTTCCTGGAAAATTTCGAACAGTTTGTCGTTGTACACGACTTTATGCAACTTCTTGAAATGTTTTCGCCGGGGAACCTGCAACAACAAACCATCAAAATACGGCACCAGTCCATAATTCGAAATGTATCCGGTTGAGGGCAAAAGGTTGCCATAGAAATAATCGCCAAGATCGTTCAGGAAATAAAGATACGAGTACATACGCCCCTGCTGCTCGAACAGTTGCGCTTTATCCTCCAGACCCTGTTTTGCCAGCAGATCAACGGCGTGCGACGTAATAATTCCTTTCTTTACAAAAGGAATATCGGCCTCGATTAGCGCATTCATTTCCTGTTTAATGGAAAATATATCAGAGTCGGAAATTTCGCGTTCCAGTCCCTGCAATTCACAAAAATAGCCGTTGCTTATGCCGTTTTGCACTTTGAATGCCACATGCGGAAAAACTTCCTTAACGGCGGCGTACAACACAAAAATCAAACTCCTGATGTACATTCTCATTCCATCGGGATGTGTAAAGTCAATAAACTCGATATGCTTGGGTTTTACCACGCAAAACGACAGCTCCTTAACCTGGTGATTCACAATAGCACCGCAAACCTGGTTTTGGAGTTTTATATTCAAATCTTTACTGATTTCTAGTAATGAGGTGCCCATAGGATAAGTATGGGAGGTATGTGTATTTCGGCAATAAATTTCAATGTCTTTCATAGTAACTGTCATCTGTTTCTACGGGTAAATGTATGAAAATGCGATGAGCAATTACAGTTGAAAACAAAGTTTTTCGCAGATAACAAGCCTTTGCGAAAGAATAAAATTCAAAATAAAAACACGAAGTCATAAAGACACGAAGAAATCTTTTCGAGTCAATTTGCGATACATTCTGACCTGGTGTTCTTTGTGGTAAAATCAGAGAACAGATTTTACAATCCCAACTCTTGTTTCAGATATTTCGCGGTATGCGATTTTTTGTTTTTGCAGACCTCTTCAGGTGTTCCGGTACAGAGAATTTTGCCACCGTGTTTTCCGCCTTCCGGACCAACATCAATAATGTGATCGGCAACTTTTATAACATCCATATTGTGCTCGATAACGATCACCGTATTTCCTTTTTCCACCAATTTATTCAGCACCTCGAGCAGTACACGTACATCCTCGAAATGCAAACCGGTTGTAGGTTCATCCAGAATATAAATGGTTTTTCCGGTGTCGCGTTTTGCCAGCTCGGCCGCCAGTTTTACACGTTGCGATTCACCTCCCGAAAGTGTTGTTGACGACTGCCCCAGTGTGATGTAGCCTAAACCAACATCCTGCAAAGTACTCAGCTTAGTGGCAATCGACGGAATATGTTCAAAAAACTCCACTCCCTGGTTGATGGTCATGTCCAGCACATCGCTGATGGATTTTCCCTTGTAGCGCACTTCCAGCGTTTCGCGGTTGTAGCGTTTGCCATTACATTTGTCGCAATGCACATACACATCGGGCAGGAAGTTCATTTCAATAAGTTTCAAGCCTCCACCCTGACATTCTTCGCAGCGTCCACCTTTTACGTTAAACGAAAAACGACCAGGTTTATAACCACGGATTTTGGCTTCAGGCAATTGGGCAAACAGAGTTCTGATATCGCCAAAAACATTGGTATAGGTAACCGGATTCGAGCGCGGTGTGCGTCCAATCGGAGATTGATCGACACGAATAACTTTATCGATAAGCTCCAGTCCTTCCACCTTTCTGTAAGGCAGCGGATCTTTTAATGAGTTATAAAAATGCTGGCTTAAAATGGGCTGCAGCGTTTCGTTTATCAGCGTTGATTTTCCCGAGCCGGAAACGCCGGTAACGCAGATAAATTTACCCAGCGGAATTTCAACCGTTACATTGTTCAGGTTATTGCCCGAACAACCTGTGATTTTTAAAATATCTGAATTTCCGTTTCTGCGTATGGCAGGCACTTCAATTTTTTTTCTGTCGTTGAGGTAATCGGCCGTCAGCGAGTTCGATTTCAGCACTTCCTGCGGTGTTCCGGCTGCCACTACTTCACCACCATGACGACCGGCATGCGGTCCCATATCAATCAGGTGATCGGCATGTAACATGGTATCGCGGTCGTGTTCCACTACAATTACCGAGTTACCCGAGTCGCGCAGTTGTTCCAGCGCCTGAATTAGTTTCAGGTTATCGCGGTGGTGCAGCCCGATACTTGGCTCATCCAAAATATAAAGCACGTTTACCAGCTGCGATCCAATTTGTGTAGCCAAACGAATACGCTGCGATTCTCCACCGGAAAGGCTTTGTGCAGTTCGGTCGAGTGCCAGGTAATTTAATCCAACGCCTAACATAAAACCAAGACGATCGCGGATTTCTTTAATCACCTCAGCACCAATTTTTAACTGACGTTCTGAAATACGCTTTTCCAAACCATTGAGCCATTCGCCCAATTCGTCGAGATCCATTTTTGCCAGCTCCGAAATGTTTTTTCCATCGATTTTAAAATGCAACGATTCATTTTTCAGTCGCATACCTTTACACTCGGGGCACTCAATGGTTTTTACAAACTGGTTGGCCCATTTCTGTGCCGTTTTCGATGTACTCTCCTCGCGCTGATTGTCGATGTATTTTATCACCCCATCGTAACTCATCATATAGTTCAGACTGTTACCAAGAGGTGTATTTTTTAGCTGAATGCGGTCGTTGGTGCCAAATAAAACTTCGTTCAGTCCTTCTTCCGGAATATCTTTTACCGGCGTTTTTAGCGTAAAACCGTGCCTCTCTCCAAGCGCTTCGATCTGCCAGAAAATGAGCGTGTTTTTATAAGGACCAAGCGGAGCTATTCCACCTTTGTTAATGCTTTTGTCTTTCTCGGGTATAATCTTATCCAAGTCGATCTCGGTAACGCGGCCAAGCCCGTTACACTTTGGACAAGCGCCCTGCGGCGAGTTGAACGAAAAATTATGCGGTGCCGGTTCGTTGTACGAAATTCCGGTAGTCGGACACATCAATAAACGGCTGTAATACTTGGCCTCATTGGTATCGTGATCGAGGATCATCAAAATTCCGTGCCCGTGTTTCATGGCAGTCTGCACACTGTCTTTCAAGCGTTTTGTACTGGCTTCGTCAACCACCAGCTTATCGATCAGAATTTCAATAAAGTGATTTTTGTAACGGTCAACTTTATGGTTGTGCATCAGTTCGGTCAATTCTCCATCGATACGCGCAGTAAGGAATCCTTTCCTACGAATTTGCTCAAACAGCTCACGGTAATGCCCTTTACGGCCTTTTACCACAGGTGCCAGAATATTGATGCGTTTCCCGGCAAAATCACTTTTAATCAGGTTAATGATCTTTTCTTCGGTGTACTTCACCATTTTTTCACCGGTGTTATACGAAAATGCTTCGCCGGCACGGGCATACAACAAACGCAAAAAGTCGTAAATCTCGGTTACCGTGCCTACTGTCGATCGCGGATTTCGGGTGGTCACTTTTTGTTCAATGGAAATTACCGGGCTTAAACCGGTGATCTTATCCACATCGGGGCGTTCCATGTTTCCCAGAAACGAGCGCGCATAAGCCGAAAATGTTTCGATGTAACGACGTTGCCCCTCGGCATAAATCGTGTCGAATGCCAGCGATGATTTTCCGCTTCCACTTAACCCGGTTATAACAGTCAGCTTATTTCGCGGAATATCAACATCAATGTTTCGGAGGTTGTGCACACGGGCTCCCTGAACGATGATCTTCTCTTCCGACTCAAGTTCTGCCAGTTGTACTTCGGTATCTGTTTCTACTTTCTTTTTTGTCATTTTAAGCAATTTCGCGCTGCTAACAGTTCAGCATCACAATCAATACAAGTTTGGGCCAATGTAACTTTAGTAATCTGCTTTTACAATTCCGGAATTTCCACCCAATATCTTTTCCTGCCCGAATAAGTGAGTTCATTTTCACGCAGCCACGGGTTAAAATCCTTCAGCACTTTGTAGCTCACACCGTGTTGTTTTGCATAGTCGGTAAAATTGGCTACCGAACCTTTAATCTCCACTTTTTTGGTTGGAATAATCTGGTATTTATCCTCTTCAGGAATAAAAAACTTATACTTCTCCGGATTTTCAAGTAACAATTTCAAGGCAACGATGCGGTACACATATCGAGCTGTTTCAGTGGTTATCAGCAAATCGTAATAATCATCTTCTTTTTGCCTTTCAATTTGGCGGTTAACCCCCGTCATTCCACGATTATAGGCAGCTGCAACCATTGTCCAGCTTCCGAATTTTTCGTAGGCGTCTTTAATGTACTCGCAGGCTACATGTGTTGCCTTTTCAATGTGGTAACGCTCGTCGACTTCGCTGTTTATTTCCAGCCCGTAATCTTTTCCTGTTCCTTCCATCAACTGCCAGAAACCAGCTGCCCGTGCAGGCGAAATCGCCCGCGGATTCAGACCACTTTCGGCTACCGCCAGGTATTTAAAATCATCAGGAATTCCGTGTTCTTTAAGAATAGGCTCAATAATAGGAAAATAGCGTGGCACCAATTTTATGTAGCGAATGGTTTGAGAATGAAAATAAGCGTTGGAAAGAAGTTCGCGGTCGAGTGCTTCTTTCACATAAAACCGTTCGAGTGGCATTTTTTCTCCGGCAAAACTAACCGCTTCGGGTAACTCAACAGGCTCGTATTTTACCGCACTATTCACCACTACTTCGGTACTCCCCGATTGCGCTGATACCAGAATAACCACTACCACTGCAATGTTCATCACCACCAAAAAAGGTGCTACAAATCTCCTCCAAATTTTCTTCTTCATCCGTCTATTCTTCCTTTAGTTACTCAATCAGCAAAAATACAATTTTGCCTTGATTACTGATTGAATATTACCGATTTGTATTTGAAAAACACCAATAAATTTACGTTGTTGTTTATTGTGTTTCAAATAGCTATCGGCAGATTATTAAATTAAATCAAATCCTTAAACGGTATAACAATAAAAAGGCCCGACAGTTTTGCCGAGCCTTAAGATATCTTAAAAGAGTTGGAGGACCCAAAGTGCCTTCACCTGTCAATCTTCGCGATAAACAGGAATGTGGCTTACCTGGGTAATATTTTGCAAATCAGAATAATCATACTGGTAAAATCCATCGTCGCCAATCATAAAGAGGTAACCGCCCAAAGGAATCACGTCGTAAGTGTTAATGTTGGCAAAATGCGAGATCATATGGTCGTCGATGGCAGTTTTATCCTCGGCATCGTAAACTTTAAGTCCGGCATCACCATCACATACAAAAAGCACATCGCCATCAATTCCCAGCCCGTACGGGCCATGCAGCGGATAGGATGCGATTAAATCGTTGTCCACATAATCATCGGCCAACTGTAGTACATCCAGTCGGTTAACCGTGCTTCCGCAAGTAGTTCCGCCACGCAGGGTAACGTATGCGTAACCATCGGCAATTACCACCGGATCGCAGCTGGTGACGTGCCAAAAATCGCTTACATAAACGGGGTAGGTAGGCACTTCGATATTAAAAATGCGCATGCCCGATCGTGTTCCCAAGAACATATGGTTATCGTATATAAACATAGTTTCGACATTCCAACCAACGTTTTGCTGCCCGATTTCCGATGGACTTCCGGGAACTTTTACATCAAAAACATGAAGGTTGGCTTCATCAACTGCATACAAATAATCGTCGTACAAACCAAAGCGCGCCATTGATCCCCCAACACCAAATGTACTTTGTCCTCCTGCGCTGCTCAATTTCGGAGCGGCATTAAACATCGCATCTTCGGCGTAGCCCCAACGATATATCGGGTAATAATGGTATTCCATTTCCTGGCGTACCCTTTTTATTTCCCAGCCGGTTACCACACCTTTTTCTTCATCCACTTCGGCAAAACGGTAATCTTCGTCGGCAGGAGGCAAAGTATAAGGCAACACATCCTCAACACGGTCAACTTCTTCGGGGTTATTTATATCGCTGATATCGATGGCCACCAGGTCGATGTAACTATCGGCATATAAAATATCCTCTTTTATCGCAATATCCACATTCCCGGGAATTTCGATAAACCCCACATTTTGCGGATCGGCCGGATTTTGATTGTCGATAATATGCACGCCTTCAAATTCTTCAACAATAAACAGGTAACCATCTTTAAAATAGATTTTACCCGGGTTTACAAGATCGCGTGAGTCGACAGATTTAACGCCGGCGCGCAAATCTTCATACGACAGATAAACAGGTGAATTGGCCGTAAACTCTTCGGTGTATTCGTCCATACATGCTGAAAAAGCCAGCGCAATAAACAGTAGCAAGAATATATTTTTGATTGTTCTCATTTTCTGTGGTTTTTTAGTTGAAAATAATACCGATTTTAACGGTTACGCGGTTGTAGTCGATGTCGAGCGAGTAGTCGTTTTCTCCATCATAATTCAGGCGGTGAAACTGGTAGCCCACGGCAAAGTTTATCCCTAAACCATTGGAAAGCATTTGCTGATATCCAAGTCCGGGATTAATAAGCACTCCCCCCTTGCAGTCGAAACCGTTTTGCCCCATATCTTGCGGCCAAGGTGCAAAACTGCTCCAGATGGGGTACACATCGTAATAAATTTCGTTGGAGTCTTCGATAGGAACCTGGTAACCGGCTTTTAAAAATACATAGGGGCTTGATAACTGTTTCTTAAAACGGTATTCGAAATTGGCGAAAACGGGCATATACGACTCTTTCAGAAATTCAACCCCAAAGCCAAGACCGACCGATAAATTCTGATCTACCAGGTAGTTTGCCGATCCGGTAAGGGAAAATGGCGCCGACTGGCTGTTATCCGAGTTTCCGGCTAAAACACCCATTTCGGTTCTGAAAAACCATTTTACATCCGTTACCGTTTCTTCGTCGAACATTGTATTTACTTCGCGCTTTGAGGCGATGTGATCCACTTCGTCGGCATCGAAAATCCATACATTTCCGGCCGACTCTACTTTCAATTGTTTTCCGTCGTTTGTATACGTGTATTTTCCTTTAAGAATGGAACCGTTTTTCAGGTAGACATGACCTTTTTCGGATTGCGCAAAAACGGAAAGCGACAATACCGACATGCACAGCAGCACAAGTAGTTTCTTCATAATGTTTTTTGTTTTTATGAAGATGTAATGTGATGTGTTTTGGTTGCGTTAAACAGAAATTTTTATTCTGTAAGATTGTTTTCGATCAACAGGCGGAGGGCGTTAACCATTGAGAATTCGTTGTTTATGTGTATTCCATTTTGGCGCAGAAGCTTTCGTATTTGCTTCTGATTTTCCGGAAACCGGGAGAGCAAAGCGGCTCGATTAAGTCGTATTTTCGTTAAACCATCGTGCTCGGTATATAAATAATAATCTTTGTGCAACTGGTATTCAACGGCTCGTGTTATCCCGTTTCTATCCTTATAAGGACTAACCGATTGTTCAAAAATATACCAGTTAACCATTAAACTAACGGCTCCTTTATACAGCTCTTCCAAATACATATTGGTTTGCTGATTGTTGTTTTTTGTGAGGCGAACAAACTTGCGCGTTTTGTTTCCGTCCTGAAACGAAAAGCTCTCTACCAACTCTTTCTCAACCTGGTATAAAAAACGTCCGTTATCGTTATACGAAATCAGTTCATCGCTATAAGCCTGGTAGCGCAGTCGCAGGTTTTCGAACACATTGCCGTTTACAAATTTTACCGCGCCCGGAACCCAATCGTCGGGATACAAAAAATAGGAATTAACTTCAGCGTTTAGCGTAAGAACTTCGCCAAGCATTTTACCCTGAAGTTTATTGGATTCGCTATTCAGATTATAGGTGTCGATTCCCATGTCCTGAGCCTTCGCAATAAAAGCAAACAGAACTCCCAAAACCACTCCTGTATATTTTATTAAGCCGCTCATTGTACCGATATTATTTTTGACGTTCTGTACAGTTTTCCCGATTTTGATACCGCTTCAACTTTTATTTCCAGGTCGCCTTTTACATCCGAAAGCTGAAAACTAAATGGCCACTCTTTATCATTATCAACCACCTCGTTTAAAAATTGTCTACGGGTATCGGGTTGTGTTCTGCCCTCAGCATTCGGGCTGTAGTTCGCTTGTTTAGGGAATTCGATACACGGTACTTTTAGCTGAAAAATATTGGGTTGTTGCGCCAGCCAGCCATTCGATTTATCTTTTAACGACACGAAGAGCACGCCATTAAAACGCAGGTCGCCAAAAATACGCTCACTTTTTACCAAATCAATGAAGGTTATATCTGTAGATTTTAAATCCTGAAAGAATGAATTTTTAAACACCGGAATTCCGTTGATAAGGCGTAGCGGCTCTGTGTCGAAAAACCGATCCTGCCCGTAGTCTAACATTCTGAAAATAACCTCATCGTTTCTGTCGCGGTACTGAAACCCTATAAGTAATTCGCGCGATATTTCCTTAAAACTGGGCAAATCGATAAACAGATCGGGAACTATATGATTATCGGGCCTGCCGTAAAATGGCATTCCGTAAGGATTTGGCATCTCGAAATCATCCTTACTTGTGATTGAAACGCCTCTGAAAAGTTTATTAAAGAATGTACCTTTTATGCTGTTCTCAATAATTTCTGCCTGCTTTGGATTAACAAAAGTGGAGTCGAATTTTAGTTGTTCTGCGGCTGACATAAAATTCGGTGTCAGCTCAATATCGAACAGTTTATCGCCAACAGCAAGTGGCTGAAGAATTAGATTGGCATTACCTCTTGCATCAGGCAGGAAGAAATGAAACAGCCCTGTTGAATCGGGATAATAATAATCAAAATATGTTTCGTTTCCGGTAACTGTTAACAATACCAGATTGTTGGCTGCATCACCTGTTTCCCGGTCGCTAAGACTACCACTTATCAATACCCCGTCTTCTTCAGGGAATGGTGGAATACCTGCATTCCGGTCTGTCATCCCGAAGTTCATAAAACCTGAATTTTTATGAGAAAAAGGTTCAATTATCCGCGCACTTGCCACCATGTATACAAACTCGTTATCTCCGGTATTAATACTCCCCTTTACCTCATCGCGCCGGCGGTAATTTTTATCCTCAAGATAAATATCGATCTGGTTATCGGCACTTTCCGGTGTAACAACGGCTGCTTTATCTTCCACAACCGGTAACCGTTCAATGGCTTCCTCAAAACGATTATAAACGTATACCGACCTGCCTGTACATTTCAGAACGCCATTGTTACGTTGCGCATTAAAAAAGGCATGCACAAAATACAATCCGGTCTGCAGGGAATCGGGTACAGCAATAAAACCTTCGGCTTGTGTATTGTTGTATTTTACGGCACGCGAAGCAATTAAATTTCCGGTTTGCGATTCCAGCTGCAAATGAACAATATTACCATATCGTTGCAACTCTTTTGGTACATATGCTTTTAACCATAGCGTATCTCCCGAAATACAAAAATCGCGATCGGTAAAAACTACAAGTTCCCTGTTGGCGGTGGTTTGCGCCATGGATTTTAACCCGGCACATACCATTACAACAAGAAATAATATTTTGAATGCTCTGCTCATTAGTTCTTTATTTAGGGATGCTCCCACCATTCGGGCATAATACTCACTTGTTCCCCCGATGAAGGGATGTGGTAACGCTCCTCAATCTCATGTAATGCAAATCCTGATGTTTCAGAAATATATCGCAAAAAATACCTTGTTTCGCTATTCACTGATATTTCAAAATTTCCGAGTATCTTCTGATCACTGTTGGTTGTACATCTCAAATTACTTCGTGCCTGCACATACAAGGGATCAAATATTTTTCCACCGGCTTCAAGCTGCTTGTTCAAATCATCGTAATAGTTGTAAGCACTTTTAGTTATTCCGTGTTGATACAGGATCACAATCCAACCCGAGAAAATATGTTCCTCTTCGTATTTCACTCTATTTTTTAAAAAGTATAAGGGGTGCTTTTTAATTTCTTTAGAAGCCGAATATTCAGGTGGTGCAGCAATATTAAATGTCTTCTGCGGATAAGAGGATTTCCATCCATACACGGTTTCAGGCATCGTACTGCCAAAAGGCCCGGGAACCTCAATTACATAGTTATATTGCAAAACAAAGCGGGTTGTAAACCGGCAATAAGGATTTTCGTTATTGGGAGTTATATCAGCATACAAACGAACTCCTTCCAACCGATCCACATTGTCAACATCGTTATCACCGCTTTCCTGTCTTATTTCAACTTCCTCAAATCCATAAACACTGTCAATCGATGGTTTTTGGGGCACAACCTCAAAGGCCGATTCATATTCTTCTCCCCGGTATTCAATTTTCAATTTATACTGTAAATTCGGGTTAAGAAGGCTATTTAACCTGTATCGGCCTCCGGAATAATGCGGCAGCTTCAGTTCACTACCGTTATTATCAATAAGCCGAACGACAGCATCGGTAACAGCAGGGCCGGTGCTTGCATTGTCGTAGTAAGCTACCGATTCGTATAAATCAATGTAATTAACCGATTGGTCGGCAGCTATTCGTGCATCGGCTACCAGAACATTGTCAACCACATCAATTTCAGGCCGGTAAACATCCTCACAGCCTGCCAGCAGAATGAATAGTATAAAACTATATGTTACAATGCGCTTCATAAAAACTTAAAATTATACGTTAGCGAAGGTACCGGAATACCGATTACCGACAGTTTAAACAGCGAGTAACGCGTGTAATTATTGCTTTCGCCCGGCACCGATTTTTTGTAATACACCGAATACGGATTATTGCGGCCGTAAACATTGTATACCGACAAGGTCCAGCTGCCTTTCCACATCCGTTTTTTACGCAGGTTCTGATCGAAAGTGATCGACAAATCCAATCGATGATACGATGGCATGCGGTATTTATTTCTATCGGAATAATAAACCAGGTCTTCGCCGGCAAATCTGTATTTAATTTCGGGCAAAGTGGTTGGCCTTCCTGAAACCATAACAAAGTTACCGGAGAAACGCCACCTGCGACTAATATTATAAGTTGCCGTAAGCGAAAAATCGTGTGGTTTATCGTAAATCGACGGATAATAATCGCCGTTCCACAAATTTTCTTCGCCAAAATCGCTGGTATTTTTCCGCATTGTTCGTGAATACACGTAGCTGGCATAACCGGTTAAGCGGCCGGTATTTTTGCGTGCACTCAGCTCAATTCCATATGAATAACCTTTTGTAGGCACAAGTGCCGTTTCAACATGGTCGTTCATAATCAGCTGAGCACCATTTTTATACTCAATCAGATTTTGCAGGTATTTGTAGTACACTTCGGCTGAAAGGTCAACACGCGATAACAAGGAGTTATTTTCAACACCAACTGCCACCTGATCGGAAATGAGTGGTTTTAAATGGTAATCGGCTGCCTTCCATGTTTCGGCCGGCGAGATTACCGCATTATTACTAAGCTGAAAAATATTTTGTCGTGTGCGCTGATAACTGAACTTCAGCGAGGTATTCATATCAAGATCGTAGTTCATTGCCAGCCTTGGTTCAATTCCTCCGTAAGTTGCAGAAGCCTCGTTTTTGCCAAACTGCAGCGAGTCGACCACCGTTCCGGGTTCTTTAGGCTGACCCTCATCGTACAAATAAACAACCGGAGTGCCAATATTACTAAAATGATTATAACGCAAACCGGCCACAATCGAAAAGTTTGGCAAAACCTGAAATTCGTCGCTTATATACACCGACCAGTCCAGTGTTTTTTCCATTGCTAATTTACGACCAACAATTACCGTTGTATCCTGTTTCGGAATAATTTCACCGGGACTGATTTCGTTGTAAACAGCTTTAAAACCGGCTTCGGAATTATGCAGCTCATCGGGATGCCATTTAAAGTTATACGCAACAGAACTGTACTGCAACTGATTATCGAGATAATAAGCTTCAAAAGGTTTATTGTCGGCCAGGTCGGTAAGTCGGTAATCATAACGGCTATAGGCTGCATCCAGCTCGCCGTAAAATTTTTCGCCAAAACGGTTGTTCAATTTTAGGTTGCCCAGCAGGTTTCCGTATTCGGTTATCGATTGCGAACTGGTACTAAACTCATCGAAACTGGTATAAGCCATTACACTTAATTTGTTGTGTTGATTGAACTTATAAGTAAGTTTCCCCGACACATCATAAAAATGGGTAACTCCCTCATTCAGGTCGAGAATAGGAATTTCCTGTAACAACCAGTCGGTATACGAACTACGGCCGCCAACAGCAATGGTAAACTTTTTATTTTTTGTTAGTGGCCCGTCAAGCGCGAGGCGCGAGTTTATAATTCCAATTCCTCCATAAAAGCGTATGGTTTCGTCATTCCCTTCTTTAAAGTCGACCTCCATTACCGACGCCACCCGCTCGCCGTAACGCGCCGGCATGCCGCCTTTAAACAGTCGTACATTCTCCACAACATCGGGATTGATAAGCGACATAAAGCCAAAAAGGTGCGACGAATTAAATACCGGGCTGCCATTTACCAGAATTAGGTTTTGATCGGTGTTTCCTCCACGCACGTTAAACCCCGATGACAATTCGCTTACCGTTTGTACCCCAGCCAAAATGGTAAGCCCTTTTAACACATCAACTTCGCCCATTAATGCCGGCAATTGCTGAATCTGTTTACCACTCATTTGCACCATACTCATTTGCGCGCGTGGCACATCACCATCCGATCCGAGCACAGTTACCTCATCAATATTATGCGACTCTTCAAACAAGCGAAAATCTGCTGTGCCATCTTCTATCAGGCGAATATCTATTAAAGAGCCTTCGAAACCGATGTAGGTGATCGTTAATTTAAAATCACCGGTAGGCAAATCCAGTTCAAAACTTCCGTTTGCATCAGATGTTGTGCCTTTTTGCAGCTTATTGCAATAAACCACGGCACCAACCAGTGGAGTCCCGTCTTTTCCATCAAGGATACGCCCTTTTAACTTTGCTGTTTTGTACCGTCCTAAATTCATTGGATCGCCAACCACCAACGTTTGAGAGTAATCATCAAACTTCGACCGGGTATCAGCCGACCTTCGAAAAATGACAATTCCATCATTCTGAAAGAAATCGTAGCTCAGTTCAGAATCATAAAATACATTATTTAGCGCCTGCAATAAAGGTGTATTTTCAAACTGATTGGAAATGGTAGTTTTATCAACCCACGATTTTTTGTAGTAAACCCGTAAGTTATAATTGTTTTCCAGGTCATTCAAAAATTGCTCAAGTGGTTGATTTTGGTACGAACCAGTTATTTTTATCTCTTCAATTTGCTGGCCATACAAAAAAGTATTATTCCCCAACAAAAGAGCTAAAAACAGGAGCACATAACTAATTAAAGACTTTTTCAATTTTTTTGAACCTTGGTTTAGAATTTATTTGACTTTGATTTCCTCTGTAGGTTTAAGCCTCTAAGAATTTTATACAATTTGTTTAATAAGTTTAATAAACAAAAACAATCATCCATTGCAACAAGGCTTTTTTTAGCATCTTTATTTGAAATGTCTGATATTTTTTCAATCTTCGAAACCAATAAACCAATTACCCTTCTTCTTATTTAACAATAGTATAAAAATGAAGCGATCTGTTACAACAATTTTTATTTTATTTCTTATTATTTTTTCACAAGCGCAGGAAAAACTATCCTACTTTCTACCTGACGACGTTACTTATAATAGTGAAATACCCACACCTGAAGAGTTTTTCGGGCAAAAAATGGGAGAATGGCACCTCTCCCACGACCAGGTTTTGTACTATGCACAAACAATTGCCAAAAGTACCAACCGGGCAATTCTGTATGAATATGCCCGATCGTATGAAAACAGACCGCTGGTTCACCTGGTTTTTACTTCGCCCGAAAACCAGCATAATCTTAACGAACTAAAAGAGCTACATTATAATTTCTCGGAGCCGGGACAAGATATTGCCAAAAGCGATGTGCCGCTGGTGGTTAGTTTAACTTATGGTGTTCATGGAAATGAATCGAGTGCCACAAATGCCTCGGTGCTAACCGCCTACTACCTGGCTGCCGCCGAAGGGGCAAAAATTGATAAACTCCTGGAAAAGAACATCATTATTGTTGATCCGTGTTTAAATCCCGATGGATTTACACGTCACAGCATGTGGGCCAACATGCACCAAAGTGCAACACCCAACGGCGAAAATAATTCCCGCCAGTTTCAGGAAGTGTGGCCGGCCGGACGAACCAATCATTACTGGTTCGACCTGAACCGCGATTATTTGTTGTTGGTACATCCCGAGAGTAGAGGTCGCGTGCAGAAATTTCACGAATGGAAACCAAACATTGTTACCGACCACCACGAAATGGGCGCCAACTCCACTTTCTTCTTTCAGCCGGGTGTACCAAGCCGAAACAATCCGCTTACTCCCGAAAAGAACTACGAGCTTACCCATAAAATAGGCGATTACCACGCAAAGTTTTTGGATAAAATCGGTTCAACATATTTTACTGAAGAACAATTTGACGACTATTATTTCGGCAAAGGATCATCATATCCAGATGTGAACGGAAGCATTGGTATTCTTTTCGAGCAAGCTGGTTTTAGAGGCCGATACAGAAATACATCGAATGGACAAAAGACACTGGCATTTGGTATACGCAACCAGTTTGTAACGAGCCTGTCGACATTGGAAGCCGCCATGAATTTACACGACGAATTGCTTGATATGCAAAAAGAATTTTACAGCTCGGCACTCGACCTTGGGGCGAAAAGCAAAACCAAAGCCTACATTTTTGGCAGCAGCACCGACCGCGTTAAAACGCAACATTTTGTTGATTTGCTAAACCGCCATCAAATTGAAGTTTACGAGAACGAAAGTAAGCAGGAAGTCGATGGACAAACTTTTGAAAGCGGCACTTCTTATGTTGTTCCGCTTAATCAAAAGCAATACCGCCTGATCCATTCAATTTTTGAAGAAGTGCATGAGTTTACCGACACTACTTTTTACGATGTTTCCACCTGGACTTTCCCGCACGCCTACGATCTGCACGCTGCAAAACTCGGTAGTCTTAACGGCGTTTCACTGTCCGACGAGCCGGTTGAAGCTCAAAAAATTGCAGGAAAACTTATTGAAGCAGATAATCCTGTTGGTTACCTGTTCCGCTGGGACGAATATTCAACAGCCGAAGCACTTTATAAAATTCAGAATGCCGGGTTGCGAACCTATGCAGCCACAAAAGAATTCACGATTGCGGGCAATGATAATGAAGAAGCATTTTCGTACGGAAGTATTTTTATTCCGGTTCAGGACCAAATTATGTCGGGCAACCAGGCAAAGGCGTTTCTGGAAAATGTTGCACAAAATACCGGAGTTGATATCTACGCCGTATCGAGCGGATTAACACCCACAGGCATTGATTTGGGAAGTAACAGCTTTGAGCCGCTTACCAAACCAAAAATTTTAACTTTTGCCGGAGGTAGTGCCAGCAGCCGCGATGTTGGCGAGATCTGGCATCTTTTCGATCAACGTTATCATATTCCTTTAACACTTGCCGAAAGCAGTTCGCTAAGCAAAATAAAACTTAGTAGCTACACCACTATTATCCTGAGTGGAAATTTCACGGAATGGGGAACAACAGAGATAAACAAGCTAAAA
This sequence comes from Draconibacterium mangrovi, assembly GCF_010586825.1. Lineage (GTDB taxonomy): Bacteria > Bacteroidota > Bacteroidia > Bacteroidales > Prolixibacteraceae > Draconibacterium > Draconibacterium mangrovi. Next base: position 519,928 of record NZ_JAAAGB010000001.1, read on the forward strand.
AGCTGGGTTAGCGAAGGCGGAACTTTAATCGCCTATAAAGAAGCAACCACCTGGGCTGCCAAAAACCAAATCGGCAACACCACTTTTAAAAAGCCCGTTTCGCCCGATTCAACACGTTATTTAAGCTATGCCGAACGCAGTAAAGAAGAAAGTCTGAATTACATTAGCGGCGCTATTTTCGAAACCGACATCGACGTAACACACCCATTATGTTTTGGCTATTCCGATAAACAACTGGCTCTTTTTAAATCGAGTACAACAGTTGCCAATTCACTCGAAAAGAAATATGTCGAGCCGGTTAAATTCAGCCAATCGCCTTACCTCAGCGGATGGGTTTCGGATGACAATATAAACCGGCTAAAAAATGCGCCTGTTGTTACTGTTCAAAATATTGGCAGAGGTAAGCTGATAAGCTACCACGACAATATGACTTTCAGAGGAACATGGCTGGGCACCAATAAACTATTTTCGAATTCAGTATTTTTCGGAGACATAATCCGCTAATTGCCTAGATCCTTTTCAAAAAACCTTAAATCGGTTAATTACAAAGCACTACAGGATTACCTTTTGGCAATTTGCAGAATATATAGTAGAAGGACGTTTTAACATACTTATATAGGCAAATTAATCAGGCACCACCAAAAGTGGAGTTATGATGAGTTAATAGTGTTACGACTGGCTATAGTCGATATCAATATCAATTGGTTCAATACGCTTATTGATACATTTTAATTTAAAAAGATATGAAAGCACTTGCAAAAATCATTCACCAAACCCCCGCATCATACCTCCCTACTGCTTTTCCGGCGCATTATTACGGAATGCCCAACGGAAGGATTTACATCGTTTTCTCGCGTTTCTACGATTTGGCAATCGGACAATCAGGTATTGAGTTTGTGTTTGCCGAGCATGATGACTATACGTACAACTACGAAACCGGTGAAATTATTCCAATGCAAAATGTTCCGCGAAAACTTAAAGTTTTTTCAGAAGAGGTTGATCACCCTGATCTGAAGATTCATATTTTCACCACAAAACGAAACCTGCAATCTTATGGTCAGGCACAGGCCTTTTTAAACGAAGAAGCCATGCGAATGTGCGCCGTTCCTGCTTAAAAATAGTTTGCAGAAAACACTGAACCTGTCTGCTTTCCCAAATTTCCATAAAGTGTTAGCAGCGCCTTTTTACTAATGTCATTTGCCCGGCTTAAGTCAAAGTTCCCGGCACCTCAGCTTTTCAATAAAACCAGAAATCGACTAACCTCAAAACACTTAATTTCAACAAACTGCCACCCCAAACAAACAGATTTTGCCAACCACTCCCCGGCAAAAAATATTATGACGAAAAACTTTTTTCTTTTAAATTGTTATGGTTTATAAATAAAAACAATAGCAAGATGTCGAATCTGCAGATTTTGATCAAAGAACTTGGAAAACCGTATTCCGATCTCAAATTTCTTTTAACCTGTTTCCGCGAAGTACTAATCGAAAATGGCGAAAACGAAGTAGCAGCTGTAATGCCGTGGATTGGTGATGAAAACTCACAAAATGCCGGGCATTTTTCGCAAAAACATTTTAATATGTATTCGGTTTGTTTTCAGCTGTTAAACCTTGCCGAAACAAACGGAGCCGTGCAACAACGGCGAAAAACCGAAGAAGTTAACTCACTACTGGCAACAAACGGACTGTGGGCCAACAGCATAAATCTTTTAAAAGAAAAAGGAATTGCCGAAGAGAAAATACTTGAATCGTTTGATAACATTTCGATTCAGCCGGTTTTAACCGCGCACCCCACCGAAGCCAAACGTCCGGTGATTCTGAAAAAATACCGCGAACTGTACCTGCTTTTGGTAAAACGCGAAAACTCGATGTACAACTCGTACGAACTGCAGGAAAACCGCGAAGAAATGAAACGTGTTATTTCCTCCATCTGGCACATCGACGAGTTTTACATGGAAAAACCAACCGTTGAAAACGAGCTGGATAATGCTATTCACTACTTTGTAAATGTATTCCCCGAAGTGGTTCCGCTGTTAAACCGCCGGCTTGTTCAGGCCTGGGAATTTTCCGGTTTCGACTCAACTCAACTCATTCAGAACAACCATTTTCCGCGATTAAAATTTGGAACATGGATTGGCGGCGACCGCGACGGACATCCGCTGGTTACTGCCGAAGTAACCCAAAAAGCGCTGCATAAACTTCGGTTAAATGCCTTTATTACAGTTAAAAATGAACTGAACAGATTGTCCGACGACCTGAGTTTTTATTTCGAGATATCGGATTTGCCTGAGTTTATGATTAACCGGTTTAAAGAGCTGGTGGCCGAAACGGGTAATAAAACGAAAAAGATTATTTCGGCATCGAAAAACGAAGCGTTTAAACTTATTGTACAGCTTTTTATTAATAAGCTGCCGCTGAATATCGGAAACTCGCAGTTGTTTGAGCTGGATGAAAAAAAAGGCACCTACGATAATTCAAAACAATTGCTCGAAGACCTGGAATTACTAAAACGCGCCTTGCTGGAAGCAAATTATAACGACATTGCCCACCAATCGGTTAACCGCTCGATATATTTTATCCAGTCCTTTGGTTTTCATCTTGCCGAACTCGACATCAGACAGAACAGTCGCTATTACCATCTGGCCTTACAACAGCTGGTTGAAAAATCAGATCCGTTTAACGCCAAAGATACCGAATGGACCGGGGAGGCTAAAAAAGCATTTCTGGAAAAGGAATTACGCTCGGCGCGTCCGTTTACGCACGACTACAGCCAGCTCGATACCGAATCGAAAAACACCATCGAATGTTTTCAGTTGCTAAACAACCACATTTCAAAATATGCGCACTATTCCATCGGCTCGCTAATTATTAGCATGACCCAAAGTGCCAGCGATTTGCTAACGGTTTACATTCTGGCACGCGAAGCCGGCCTTACGCTTTTCCGCGACACCATGATCATAAAACTGCATGTTGTTCCGCTTTTTGAAACCATTCAGGATTTGATTGACAGTCCGGCCATACTGGAAGAATATTTTAGCTATCCTGAAGTTCAGAACAGCCTGGAGTACCAGCGCAAGGCACAAAACCTGCCGGTAAAAACACAGGAAATTATGATCGGTTACAGCGACAGCAATAAAGACGGAGGAATACTGGCCAGTGCGTGGTTTTTATACAAAGCGCAAAAAGAAATTACGGAAGTGGGTAAAAAATACGGTATCGACATTAAATTTTTCCACGGAAAAGGAGGTTCGATAAGCCGCGGTGCCGGACCAATTCATTGGTTTTTGCGTTCGTTACCACACGGAACGCTTTCGGGCAATTTTAAAATTACCGAACAGGGCGAAAGCATTGAAAAGAAATTTGCCAATAAAATAAATGCCGTTTACAACCTCGAGTTAATGATGTCGGGGAATGCATTGAACACGCTGCTACACAAAATGCCAGAAGAAGATGGCGACGATATTGCTGAGATAATGGAATTTATGGGGCAGGAAAGTTTCAACACCTACACCGAATTGCTTCAAAATCAGCATTTCCTTGATTTTTACCAGGAGGCCACCCCCATCGATGTAATTGAGCAAAGTAAAATTGGTTCGCGCCCGGCACGACGAACCGGCAAAAGAAGTTTCTCCGATCTCAGGGCCATTCCATGGGTATTTAGCTGGGGACAATCGCGTTACCACATTACCAGCTGGTACGGGGTTGGATCAACACTTGAAAAAATGAAAAAAGAATACCCAGACAAATATCTAAAACTAAAAAAGCTGATTCCGAAAAACCAGTTTATCCGCTATGTTTTAACCAATGTTGATACCAGTTTGGCCAGTACCGACAAAGACATTATGAAGCTTTACGGCGGCCTGGTAAAAAATGCAGAAACACGTTCTGAGGTTTTAAACCTCTTGCTGCAGGAGTTTGAAAAAACACAGCAAATTATGAATGAATTGCTGGGACGCCCTATGCAGGAGCGGCGAAAAAGTCATTATTATTCCACGCAGTTACGTGCCGAAGCGCTTAATACGCTGCACAACTACCAGGTACATTACATTAATAAGTGGCGCGCACAACAAGATGCCAATGCCGACGAAAACAAAGAAATGCTTAACCAGTTGTTGTTATCGGTAAACGCCATTGCAAATGCTATGGGAACTACCGGCTAATTATTTGTATCTGGTAAGCAGCGCTTAAAACTCTCATAAAACATTTCCTGCTGCTCGCGCGACAGGTTTTGTTCAAAACGGTAACTTTTGCCTGTTTTATCAAACAACACTTTCAGGTAGGTTACATTTCGGTTGTAGGCCGAGTAATCGGGCGAGGTTGTAAGAGTTGAGTTGTTCCAGTTCTGAGTACGGTACCTCGTTTGCGCTCCGGGAGAATTTATTACAACCGGAGATTTGTCAGGTACCAATGAAATGTCTCTACCGTAGAATTCGTAAATCATTTCTTTCCCGCCATCAGCAATGGGAACTGTTTTGGCAGGCTGCCCCAATCGGGCATATATTTCCATTTCACTCTTCCCGATCAAGGTAGATTTAAACACCTCATCGGTTAATTTCCCGGTAGTAGAACACGAAAACAAAAGTGCAAATAACAAAATGACGGATGTGTGTTTCATGACTGGTAGCGTTTTTGGAAAATCATTTTTTATTATAAGTGAAATTACAAAAAAGTTGGAAAAACCAATACATTCATTAACCTACCAAACAACACATTCAGCCAGCCCTAAAGATCGACATAAACCAATTCACAAACCTGTTTGTTGAATTTATACTAACAGAAAAGATGATGTAAGAGTCCGCTTCGGGCAGGAAAAACCACCATCGGAACAAATAAAACAAAAGCTATGAGTGACAAGAAAAAAGGTACCGTGATGCAGTTTGTTCGCTTAAAAACAACATTGTCTGAAGAAGAATTGCTTCAGGTAGCCCACGAAAGAGAACCGCAATTTAAAGCCCTCTCCGGCATTGTTCAAAAGTACTATGTAAAACTTGGAGCCCCCGGCGAATTTGGTGGTGTTTACATCTGGGATTCACATGAATCACTGAATGAGTTTCGTCAATCCGAACTAGCCCAAACCATTGGCAAAGCCTACAAAGTTGTGGAACCAACCTCGGTTGAAATTATCGATATCCTTTTTGAATTAAGAGACTAAATCAAAATATTCTAATCTGTTCTATTCATACCTCAGGCGAACCAGATTCAGAAATATTAAGCAAAAAAAAGCCGCCGGAAACCCCGGCGGCTTTAACAGCTACAGTTAACTATTACAATTTAATGAAGGTTTTACTCACAACATCATTGTCAGTAATAATTTGAATATGATAAGTTCCTGAGGTCAACCCAGAAACGTTGTATTCGAAAATGTCATTGTTCAACTCGTTTAGCAGTTTGCTGTAAACAACAGCTCCCTGGCTATTGAAAATACGCACGGTTTGTTTCCCGGTATTTTCCAATCCACTGATATGGATAAGTTCAGTAGCCGGATTCGGATAAACATTTATTTCAGGTTTATTATTCAAATCGTCGATGTCAGTTACTGTACTGCCCGATTTCAGAACATCTACCTTAATTTCGTGGTAAACAGTGTTATTGTCAGCATCTTCCGTTGCCAGGCTGACAAAATACTCACCTTCAACATTCATATCCGGATCCATCTCTAGCACGATGTCTTTTCCATTCAACCTTGCAGAAACAAAATCAGGACCTTCAGCAATGTAACTCTCTACAACTTCGGCTGATTTTGTTATGGTAACACCAAATGATTCTTCGAAAATACTTCCCGACTTGATTACAATTGCATTCGGATTCCAAACACTTGGCACCCAGGCTTGCTTACCGGGTTTGGTTGAAACAATGAAGCTGGTTTCAGCCGAATCGCCATAGATATCGGTTGCAGTTATTCGTAATACAGTCTCCAGGTGTTTCTCGAACGGCACAATTATAGCTTCCGATCCCATTGTGAAAATTTCAACCACACCATCAACATCAGTGGTTAATGTGTACGTTAACAAATCACCATCAGGATCGGCAAATAATTTACCAAAGTTAAAGCGGTAATCGTAGTTCACATGCAGTGTCTGATCGCTCAAATCAGTAACTACCACGGGTGCACGGTTGGAATTTTCAACCCTTACTTCGCAAGTGTATTCTTTTGCTGCCCCATACTCGTCAGTAACCTTATAGGCAAGTGTGTATGCTCCTGCTGCAAAATGATCAGGCGATAAAGTTACTGTCAGTATTCCATCGGCAAAATTGCTTTTGGCAAAAATAAGTGGTGTAGTTTCTTCAACCGAAACAATATCATCTCCTTCAGAATCCGTAACCGGAATTTCCAGCACTCGAACCTCTCCTTCTGCAATCGTTAAGGTATCAGGCAACTCGATAAGCGGTGCCGAATTGATTCTTAACGCTACCGGAACGTTAAGATTCTTCTGTGTTGGATCGTTGTGAACAATACTCATTCTTGCCTCGTACGAGCGGGCTTCAAACAATGAAGCATCAACCGTAATATTGATGTCTTGGGTTGCGCCGGCAACAATTCCTCCTGTTCTTGGGTCAATAGTCAGCCACTGTCCCGGATGGGCAGAAAGCGCGTGTGTTTTGCAGGTATAAGTAAAAGGCAGCTCTTCCCAGGTTGTCGATCCGTCGTACGATATCCAGTATTTTCCTTCTGTACTTGGAGATCCATAATCGAAACCAAACAACGATTGCATTTCCATTGGGAAATCGATTACAACAAAAAACTGGCTTCCCTGCTCAAAGTAGAAGGATTGAGATAGCGGGATGGTATACACTCCAAATTCCGTTTTATCGGTAAAATACTCTTCCGAGTAGATCGTTTCGGCAGTGCTCAGGTCGTTTCCTTTCAGAATTCGGATCACGTATGGTGTGGTTGTTTCGCCACGTTTAAAGTAGTCTCTGATGTGCGTTAAAGTAAATCCTTCAGGTTGCGATACAGTAAACAAAGTAGCAGTGCTAACTTTTGCTTCGCCACCATTACCATACAGTCCCATTGGTTCGCCTGCCATATCGTAGTTCAGCGAGTCGGCAAATATTTCACCGGTTTGGCTTGCTTCGCTAATTCCATCGGTTCCCCAGCCCTGACGCAGAATTCCCATTGTTATGGAATAATTCAACACACTTTCAGTTCCCTGGTTAGCCAATTGAATAAGGAAATTGTTTTGCTCATTCTCGTTAACCACCAGTTTCATGGTATCGTTTTCGAGTGTTTCCAACAGGTCGTATGCAAATACCGGAGGAAGAACCGCATCGCCGGAAAGCGCTACGTTTAGTTCAGTTCCATCTTCAAAAGTCAGTATCAGTTCAGCCGTATTGGCTTCTGCATTTTCAGCTGCAAAAATCACTTCAAAAGCAATTGTATCGAATGCCGGAACTTCAGCGTTAACAGCCAAATCGGTAGAGAATAACTCAGGATTTGCACCTGCAAATTCAACAGAAATTAATTTTGCCGGTTTGCTTCCGCTGTTGGCCAACAACAATGTTTCTGTTCCGCTTAGCGGATTTGCTGACAAATAACTTACATCATTAAAAACAACTTCGTTGCGGTTGATTGTAACATTTGATTCACCGGTTACGGCAAGCGCCACAACAACAACTTTAGTTGAATTATTAACGTCGTTGGTAAGTATATTCACTTTCCCGGTGTAATCGCCCACCTCTAAACCTTCGGATGTGTATTGCAACTGAATGTTTTTTGATTCGCCTGCTGCAAGTGTTCCTGAAAGTGGCGGCTGAATTCTAATTGCTTTACCCTGGTAGGCAGCATGTCCGTACCTGTAATCTTCGTTCTCTGTTAAACCATAAATTCCGTGAGGTCCTTCAAATCCTACGCGGTAATATGGCAGGTAGATTTCGCCGGTTGTCTCCATGGCTTTGTACTGGAATTTGAGATCGCCATTTGGATACAAAACAGCCTGAAAAGTGAAATCGCCACCATAACCACGGTAGTAGTAGCCAATGTGGTTCCACTGAAGTATAACATATTCGTCGGTTTCGTAAATCAACAGATCCGATTCGTTGCTTAAAAAGGCTCCATTGCTCACCCAAAACGGAGCAACAACAGCATTTGCATAGCTTGAGCCGGCTGAACTGTTAGGAAGATCGTGTGGAGTGCTTCCGAAATACGCTCCTGGTGCCGGATCGAAACTAAACCATCCGTTTCTTGAAACAACAAGAGAAGTGTATTCATTTCCGAAATAAGGAAATTTAAATCCATCGAAGCTAAGCGTAGCATAACGCTGACTTGAATTTGTGAAGTTATCGGCCAAAGACGTTCCCTTCTCTGAAATCTCAATCCATTCGTAATCGGTATAATTGTACGAGTAGCCATATCCGTTATCAAAACCATCGGCTTCTGCTTTTTTACCATCGATTGTTATGAATCCGGGAGCCGAAACCGACCAGTTCAGGTCTTTTTCCGATCCGGTATTGCTAATAGTAATATTGGCCGATTTACCCAGATTATTGCCATAAGCCAGTGTATCCTTGCTAAAATCGCCTGCAAAATTGTATCCGGCTTCAGGCGAAGTACCTCCTGTTCCATTAAGGCTAACAATGTATGATTCAACTACTGAACCACTGCGTTCTGTTAGCAGATTGAAAACAATTTGATCGGTGAATGTTCCAACACTCTGAGGAGCAAAATCAACCGTAAAGGTTTTGCTGGTTCCCGGAGAAATTGACGAATATGCACTAACATATTCGCTGTTCGAGAACGGTGCCGACGGTTTGTCGAGCGTGTAATAAGCGCTTGCAGTTCCGGTGTTTGTAACCGTAAATGATTGTGCTGCAGTAATACCACTACCGGCAATAAAACTACCAAAGTCAAGCGAATTGGTGTCGATTGTAATTTCAGGATCGCCCAAAATTTCAACCTTGAAAGGAATACTTAAACGTTGATTTCCATCGTAATAAACAGTCATTGTTGTATTCGATGAATTTGTGGCTGAACGGTCGGTTAAATCAACAGTAAGATGAACGACTACACTGTCGTTGGCAAGAATAACACCACTTTCAGGAGTAATATTCTTTATGTAGCTATAAGCCGAAATACTGAAGTTTGCAGGATAAGTTCCAATGTTACGAATAACAAAGGTGGTATCGATAATATCGCCTGATAACCGGGCGTTTTCGCCTAACCATTCCATTGATGCAGTGGCTTCCAAAACCGGACCTTCAATAAAATTCGCCAGTACCGGAATTTGCAACTGACCATCGTCGCTGCCAATGGTTAGTGCTCCCTGGTAACTGGCCACTGTATTTTGTGGTTTTGTTGTTAAAGTAACAACTGTTTTGTGTCCCGCTTTCAACGCCGGAATTGAAGTTGGATAAACGGTTACATACTCGCTGTTTAATCCGCTCAGGTTAATGTTTTTCAGGTTTCCTTTGCCCTTGTTCATTAACTCCAGCTCAATTTTTTCTGTAGTTCCGAAGAACTGGGTGCCAAAATCAACTGCACTCAGGTTGGTTTCCAGCTTAGGTTCCTGTCCGCTTATATTAACTTTTACAAATTTCGATAAAGCTCCTTTTTTCGGATCATCGTGTCGCATCATCAGTTCAACCAGATGTGTACCATTATCGAAATAGTTACCGTTTACTTCAATGTCGATCTTTTGAACAGAATCAGGTTGAATATCGCCGTTTCTTGGAGTAAATTTTACCAGATTGCTGTTGCGTACCGACTCGTATGCACGAATCATAAGGTATTTGCCAAAAACAGAACCGATATCGGTCATGTAGTTTTGCTCAGGAGCGACACGGGCATAACTTTTCCCTTTTCGTAGGTAGCTGTATTCTGTTGCATTTTTAGCTCCAAGAGGCAAGTAAACACCTCTTGGCGCAGTTACGGTAACCCAGAAAATGTCGCCTTCGTTCACGGCCACATTTTTCGAAAGCGTAGTGTGGTACCAGCCTCCATCGCGGTAACCGGTTATATAACTTCCTCCTGATGCCACCGGTTCGCCTCCGGGGTATTCTTCACCTCCAACGTGAATAGAAAAATTAAACATCGATCCATCGTACATTTCGGTTGCGATATAGGCTCCCACATGCGAAAGTTCCATATCATGATCTGCCACGAATTTGTTGGCATACATCCAGCTCTCGTAGGTCGTTTCCTGGGCATAACTTAAGTTTCCGGGGCCCACCATTTCATCAGGTGTACTTATATCTTCATGGCTAACCGAGTCGGTAAAACTGTAAGTCGACGTTTCTTCGTTCCAGCTTGGGCTGGCATACATTCCAATACTAATTTGTCCACCGTCGCTTAATTCCTGCATGGCCAGGCGGAATCCGTATGTTGAAGGCAAGGTCTCTGCCGATTTTAACTCTAAAGTTTCGTAACCTTTAACTACCCAATCATAACGCGAAAATGCCTCTCCTTTGTTTCGGAAAGAATAATTATCGTAGCCCAGATTACTTTCCTGAACATCGATATTTACTTCCAGCGTGTCGTTTGACAGTAATTCCACATCGGCAGCTTTCCAGGTTGTTGCTGTAAACAGTTCTGAAAGACCTGATAAATTACCAAAACGGTCTTTGGCACGAACAGCTATTGTATAAGTTGTATTTGGCTCCAGGTTTTCGATATAAAACTGATCGAATGAATACCTGGCTGCTGAATGGAAAGCAGTTGCAGTTGCGGTTGATTTGAAGAAAGTAGTATTGGTGATTTCACCGGGAGCAACTAAAATTTCGTAATCCGTGATGGTGATTCCCTGAATATTTTCTACGAGCATCCAACCAATGTGGAAAGTATTTTCATCAATGCTGTAAAATCCCCAGTCATCAATTGCCGGAACAACTCCTGGGTTATCAACCAATGCGGCGTAGGCATCCAAACGTCCTTTTCCAAGGTAGCCTGTAAATGACGGATTCAGGTGATAAATATCTTTTGCAGTGCTTAACAAACGTTCTGTGATTTCATCAGTAGTAATGTGATAGGCATATTTTGATGCAATAAGAGCAGCTACACCGGTAACGTGTGGCGAGGCCATTGATGTTCCTCCCCAGTGCGGACCACCGTAGCGGTTACCCGGTAGTGTTGAATAAATCTGGTCGCCTGGAGCAGAAATATCAACCACCTCGCTAAAGTACGACGATGTTGATTTCATATCGTAGTGGTTGGTGTTAGCCACCGAAATTCCAAGATCGTATTGTGATGGGTATGCAGCACGGGGCAAACCAATGTAGTCGCTGTAGCTATTGAAGTTACCTGCAGCAAAAATTGGAAGTCCGCCACCTTGTACCGGGCCGGTTGAATTACCGTTTTCGTCGATACCGGCATTATCAATGTAATAGTTGATGGCATCAAGCATTACCTGGCTTGGAGCACCACCACCCCACGAGTTATTCGAAATGGTGGCACCATTATCGGCAGCGTAAATAAACGCTTCTTCAAAACCTCCTGCGTACTCATCAGTACCTCCCGGAACTGCACTAAACACCTGGCACGACATAATGCGAACACCATCGCCGTTGCCACTTCCACCGGCAACACCGGCAACACCTATACCGTTATTGTTTACCGCGGCAATAGTTCCTGCTACGTGTGTTCCGTGTTCGTGCGGAACAATGGTTGGAACACCCATTACAAAGTTCCATCCGTAAAAGTCATCGATGTAACCATTGTTATCGTCATCAATTCCGTTACCCGGAATTTCGTCTTCGTTGGTCCACATGTTGGCAGCCAGATCTTCGTGCTGATAATCCACACCACCATCGATAACAGCAACCACTACATCAGGATTTCCGGTTTCAAGTTTCCAGGCTTTAATCAGGTTAATATCAGCGCCCGGAGTACCGCCGCTTTGTCCAATATTTTCGTAATGCCACTGCGTATAAAGCAGCGGATCGTTGGGTTTTTCATCTAAAGTTCTTTCTGTTGCAGGTGAAGTTTCAACCATTTCACCACCCGAAAAACTAAAGTAGTGGTTCTTTGATTCGGCTGATTCAATAGCATCCAGATCTCCGTATTTCGAAAGTGCATCGCTTAAATTTGTGGTGCTGTCGATATTGATCTCGTACCACAAATGCAAACCATATTTTCGTTGACGTTCGGCAAATTTTCCGGCTACACGAAAAACCGGCTTCATGCTTGTTGCGTTGTATTCTTTGTTCAGAATATTAAACCCGGGAATAGCAGTTTGAAGCGGGTTTAACTGGGAAACATCTGAGTGTCCCTCCATTTGAAGAGCAGCTTCCTGGGTTAGTTTTACCCGGATAACGCCTTTCACCGGACTGGCATCCGGCTCTTGCGCAAATAATTTTCCTGCTACCAGAAACAGCATCAGGAAAACAAAAGCAATTTTTTTAGAGATGTAGAAATTTCGCATTTTTAGAATTTTTATATTTTATGGAACACAAATATCAAATTCACGAGATATTATTATATAAGATGCTCCTTAGCTTGTGCACTACAACCTAAAAAACGACCATAACAATACCACTCACACGAAATTTACCGCCTGAAAACCAGCAGTTATAAATTCGCGCAAAACACTATCCACATGACACTTACACAACACAAGTTTCCAGTTTTTAACGAAAAAGAAGTAAAAATTAAAAGAGAAAATAAGTTCGTTTACAGATTGGCGAGAAATGTGCTTAAATTAACATTGGTATTGGTAAGATTTAGCTTTTTTCGCAACCTCGAGCGGGCAACTTCAACACTTTTTACACTTTGTTGCGACAGCTCTGCAATTTCTTTCGACGACATTCCGAGTCGCAGTAAAGCACACAATTTCTCTTCAGTTGGTGACAAATCAGGGAATCGTTCGCGAATTTTTTCATAAAATCCTTCGTGCACCTGCTGATACCTGGTTTCAAATTCTTCCCACACCGAAGTGTTTAAACTTGCCTTTAACAACTTCTCCGAATCTTCAATTATGGCTTTCACTTCCGCCCTGGCCTTACCCCTGGCATCCGAAAGTTGTTTTATAACTTTTTGTAAGGTTTGGTTTTTCTCCACCAGGTAAAGTTCCTTCATTACCAGTTCTCTTTCGCGTAATTCCAGATCCTTTTCCAGTGTTTTCATGGCCAGATACGCACCTTTGTCTTTGCTTTTATTTAGCCTGAAATACAATACAAAAATGATAAGGCCAAGAAGCAGTCCCAGAATTATTATTCCGTATATCAGTTTTACTCGAGCATTTTGGTTTTTGTATTGTTCCTGCTTCTTTTCAAACTCGTGCGTCATCTCAAGACGCGTAATTTCCTTAATGGTTTGCTCGTTGAAAATGCTATCCTGGCGGGTAGTATAATTTTTAAAATAATCCAGCGCATTGGAGAAATTTCCAGCGGCCTGCTCAATCTCGTATAACAGATAATAGGCTTCACTTTCCAACACAAACGACTTTGTTTTTTCGGCGGCCTGTAAACTTTGTAATGCTTTTGTCAGCGCCTCTGCAGTGTTGTTTTTCTCATAAAGATACTGGCCAATCTGCCGGTTTGCCCGCGATAGTTCGATCATGTCGTCGAATTCCTCGCTAAATTTTACAGCCAGTTGCAAGGTTTGCAGCGCTTCTTCCTCAATATTTAATCGAAAATAATTCTCTGCCATCGAATTATAAATCGAAGCCAGCCTGTTTTGGTAGTTGTATTTGGTCGCGTTTTCAACCGCCATTTCAAAAAACGACTGTGCCTTTTTCAGCTCTCCCCGCTTTTCGCTGATAATTCCCATGCTATTATAAAATACATGCATTTGCGGGAGGTTCGACGAATCGCCACGTGCCAGCAATTCGTTCTGTTTATCAAACAATTCCTGGTATAAAATCCAGGCTTTATCGTATTCTTCCAATTGCAAATGCACCCCGCAGATGTTATTGATCTGCCCAATCAACAGGTTATCTTCGCCGGTATTTTCATATATCTTTTTGCTTTCGAGAAAATGCTCCAAAGACCTGTCGTACCCGCCAATATGATACAAAATAATGCCCATGTTATTGTGCGCCTGTGCTGTTAACAACGGATCATCAAGTTCTTCAGAAGTAGTTAAAGCCTGTTGTGCATAACTCAAACTTTCGGAAAGGTTTTGGGCCCGGGTTTGTCGTGAAAGTTCGATGAGTAACTCGGTCCTGGTCGCATCATCATCAGCCTGCTGAAGTTGCTGCAAAAGCGAACGAAACCCGGTATTATTTTGTGCTTTGAGGGAAAACGAAAAAAGAAGTATCAACAGCAAGCATACAATTTTATTCATTTTATCTCTCTTCAGTTTTATCCGGTACTTCACCTACGAATTCGAAGCAAATATAGTTATACTGTAGTTGTGTAACATCCGAAAAATCGTAATTTAACAAAAAACAAAACAGAAATAATATTAATCACCATTCTGTTAATAAACCACTTAGCACAGCCCCATTTTTTAAACTTAATCCTGAATTTGAAATTATGCGGGTAATCGCTGCTTCGTAAACTAATTCGAATTGAGTTTTATAATCACATCAAAACCACTTTCGCTCGACGAGTTATTTAGCTGAAGAAACAGGAACCGGAACAGTTCGTACTCCAGTTTTACTTCGTACTTTGAAATATCTTTTTCATCGGTTTCGCCAAAACGCTGTTCGTAGCTTACAAACAGGTCGTTGGTAATGTATTTGCCCACAACAACAGTTGCATTTTCAAAATCACCTTCACCTTTTAGCTCAATGTAGTCTACATCAAGTTTCTCGCCCAGTAACTCGGTTAATTGCGACGAAAGCACCGACATGGCAGCCGAACCTGCAATTTGCCCAGCTCCAGAAACGTTCTCTTGTTGTGCAATGCTTAACTCGTTCATTGCCGTACCAAACAAGATATACGAAAGGGCATCACCTTCACTGATTTGGCTACCATCGAGAGTAAAGCTAATCTCCGGCTCACCGGCAGTTCCCGACACCCGGGCCGTTAGTTCCTGCTTCACTTTTTCTGGATTACGAAAAGCATACACTGCCTGAATATTCAGCCGCGGCACCAGTTCTTCTCCGCCCTGAAAAGTGATGCTTCCCTCATCAATTTTGAAGGTTTTTCCAAGAAGCTGATACTGTCCGCGCACCACATTAATACTTCCAAAAAGCTCGAAAAACTCAGGGTTTTTTATAACCTCCAGATCTCCGGAGACCTCCACATACAGCTCCTTATTTCGTATCCATGTATTCTGCGGAATTTTAACAGAAAGCCGCCCGGTTAAGTTAGAAAGCGAACCAAGACTGAGCGTATCATTTACAGAAATCGTATCGTTTACTGCCACGGATACAATTGTTGTGTCTTTTAGTTTTTGTATTTCGCGCATCAATACCGGTTCAGGTAATTCCGGTTTGGTAAACTGCCCGGTTAAATTCATAATTGCCGGCAAATAAATATTGGCTTCAGGTATTTCCAGATCGCCGTCAAAAACCATTTTCCCGCCCTCGGCCTTTAAACTGGCATCGCCCGATAATTCCATATTAAACTGCCGGTGATCAACCGGATTAAAGGAGTTGAAATGAATATTTATTTCAGATTGTTTGATTTTTCCGTTGTAAATGGCAGATCCAAAATCAACAGCACCGGTGGCTTTCAGATTTCCGTCGTCCGTTTTTATGTAAAACGAATCGAGACGGGCAGCATCTTCCGAGAAATGAAGATCGAATACAATGTTTTTGTATTCAATTCCGTATTTTGGAATTAAAACCTCGGCATTGTTCAGGCTCAGATTTCCATCCGGCTCAGGAGATTTTAAGGTACCGCCCAAATTAAGCTGCCCGTCTAAAAATCCTTCCACTTTTTCAGCCTCTTCTAAAAACGGCATTGCCGACAATGGAAAACGCTGCACAGTTACCCCACCACTAACCGCAGCATTTGAGTCTACTAAAAAGCTCATACTGTCGAAACGGGCTTCCAATGGAATATTGGCGTTTATTTCAAGCATGCCTGTATCTAGCGGAACAACTTGTCCGTCAAAATTCAGACGGTCGTCTTTTAAGTTAAACGTTCCGCCTAAATCGGTAAATTTATAACCATAAACCAGGGCCTCATTAATTTCCAAACTTCCATTCAACTCCGGCAACGACGCTGTTCCGTTAAGTCTCGCTTCAGCATTTATTCTTCCGGAAATTTCGGCATTTACCCCAAAACTTTCCAACAAAGCGGCAATATTTACATTGGCAACTTCAAACTCAAAATCTTCATCGTCGTGCTGCGAAAATACGCCACCGGCTTTTATGTACTGGGCTGAATCGGAATCACCGGAAATCATTTTAAGATTACTCAGCCGGTATTCCAACGAATCCAGTTCAAGTACCGCTGGTGTTTCAGCCAGGTGCAGATGTTGGTTTTTAAAATCCAGATCCCATTCCGAAAGAGCAATCCTTATCACATCGTTAAGTGCGATTTCCGACTTCAGTTGCGTTTGAAATTCGTTGCCATTTGCCTGCATCTCCAACTGTAATGAATCGATAAAATAATTGGCAGCGGCACGAATGCTATCCAACTCAAAACTTCCGGCTTTAAAATTTTCTACCTGAGCAATTGCTGAAAAAGTGGTATCACCCGGAGTAAGTTGCCCTGTAGCGTCTATCATAATTTTTTCGGATGAAATATCTGTAAATCCTGCTTTTTGTAATTCTACGTTTGCTGCCAACAACAAAGAGTCTTGTCTACCTGAAAGTTGGGCATTTACATTTCCCTTCCCGTAGACACTATCCAGTGGAATAAAAACTGAAAAATCCTCTAAATTTTCAAATTCTGCCAACAACTCAATAGCTGAACTTCCGGCGAAATTGTAATTCCCCGAAGCGTTTAAATGCAGCGATTCTGCTTTTGCCCAAAGTGAATCGATTTCAATATTTTGCCGGCGGTAATTAACCTGCCCCACCAAAGAGTCAATAGTATAACCGTAGAAAGTTGATTGAATCAGTATCATATTTGCACGAGCCTGCAGTATTTCAGGATCAAAATCTTCACCACTCAAATCGGCTTTTAAGTTAATATCCGATTGTAAAGAATCGTTACCCAACATAGGCGCCAGGTTCAAATTTTTTGTCACCAGTTGCATTTCGTATGTTGGACGCTCCAAAAGATCTTTTATTTCCGGCAGTACGGTAACCGATCCAAAATTTCCTTTGGCATTGATCCTTCCCGAAAGATCTCCATGATTCATCCGGATTTTCATATTTATCCTTTTAACCGGCTTTTGCGCAAAAACACAATTCTTAAAATCCGCAGTTAAGTTTATATCGGCAGTTTTCGGATCAATTCCTTTGCCATCAGCATTAAAGTCGCCATTTATCGTATGATCCAACTCCGGGTTCCCAATCCAGTGCGCCAGATTAATATTTTCTATGTTCCCGGAAACGTTGTATTTCAGCCCTGTTTTATCACTGCCATTGATAAACTGCAACAGATTTTCAGAGAAAAGATCGAGGTTTACCTGCTGATTTTTATCCCGAACGGAAAGTGTTGCTTCAACGCCCTTTTGTGTAGAATTTGCCTTGAAACTAATTTCCGGGTGAGCAGGAAGAGTAAAATTTGGCAACAAAAACTCAAACTCATTAATGGTTATAGGTTTCGTTTGCATTTCAGCAAAAATTTCCTTCGTTTCATCACCGGAGTATTTAGCTGTTGCATCCAACCCATTTTGTGCTGTTTTTAAATGGAAATCGCTAAGCGATATATTTTCTTCTGTGCGTCGGGCGGCAAAGCTTAATTCGCGTAAATCAAAATCAGGACTGTGTGTTTGTAGACCAAAGCGCTTTAAAGTTAGCGTTTGCTCTTTGGAGGAATAAGCGCCGTTTGCCTCCAGATTTATATTTCGCACTTCGTTAGGAATAAGCGAATCGAGCGCCTGAATTTGCATCCGGCCTTCATTTATTTGAAAATTAGATAAAAGCAATCGGAAATTACCGGACGCAGAAGTAGTATCCGTTGAACTTTCAGCTTGTTCTTTCACTAAAGAGTTGAAATTCCAGGTGGAGTCTTTGTATTGCTGAAAGTTTACGTATGGTTCATTTATACTGGCCTTTGCAAGTTGTAATTCACCACGGGTTAGCGGCCACAAACTGTATGATGCAGCTACCGAATTGATGTATATAAAAGTATCTTCCCGGTACGTCCAGAGCACATCCTCCAATGATAAATTGGAGAAAAAGTTGCCGCTTATTTTACCAATCGTCAACTCACCATTTACAACTTTCTCAGCCTGTTTTACAACCATACGCGAGATCTTGTTTTTTACCGGCTGTGTTTGAATCAGCAAGCCGAAAAGGAGCAGCAAAATAATGATGCCGGCCAGCAGCCAAACCATAACGAGCAATATTTTCCAAACTATACTTTTCATTCTTTTCCTTAAAATGCCTGTCCGACACTGATAAAAAACTGCAGGCTTTTTTTCTCGTTCCACAACGGAAATCCAACATCAAAACGCACCGGTCCAATTGGAGTGTCAACACGCAAACCGCCACCGGCAGCATAAGCCAATTCGTTTATTTTGTAGCTAAATGCTTTCTCCCAAACATTACCGCCTTCAAAAAATGCCACACCACTTAAGCACCAAAAAAGCGGATATCGAAGCTCTGCATTTCCTTCCAAAATACTTTTACCGCCCAGGGGAGTTCCGCTTTCGCGTTTTGGGCCCAGATCCGAGCGGCTCCAACCACGGATTGAGTTGCTACCTCCGGAATAAAAACGGTCTTCAACAGGAATAAAACCACTTTCGTCAGAGGAGTGAATTCCCCCGATCATGCCACGAAACGCCAATACCAGATCATCAATTTTTTGATAGGTTCGGAAATCGCCCCAAAGACGCAGATAGCTAAAATCGCCACCAAATTTATAACCGTTCAACTTCATTCCCATCGACAGGTTAACACCTTGATCGGGCGAAAATTTCGGGCGCGCTGTTGAAAAAACCGAACTTAACAATACCCCCGATTTATTGTAGAGATAGTTCTCATCTTCCGGATCGGGAAATTCAGGATCGCCCTCTTCTATTTGCTGTTTCACTTTCTCGTAATAATACGTGAGTGTTGCATCAAGCTCTTTGCTAAAACGATAGGTTACGGGCAGATTTAATCCATAGGTACGCGTTTGGTACCCCGGCTCTTTATTACTCCCCAGAAACGGATTGATGGAAACGCTTCCTTTTTTATCGAACACCTGTGGCTGCGTCCATTTCACACTCAGGTAATAAGGCTCGATTGCCGAATGTTTTGCGTAAATATTGATGCGCGGGGCAGTACCCAAAAATCCGAGATAAGTTAAATCGACAAAGGCACGGAATTTATCCTCGGTACCATAACCGGCACCAAACTCGGTGTTCAATCGTGGCGCTTCTTCAATGTATAAATTTACCGGAATCGGGTCGCACAAAGTTGTTTTATCTTTTTGTGGAAGTACCGAAACCACACTAAAAAGCTGCAAGTGATACAAGGACTCGCGTGTTTTATCTAAAAGCGATTTATTATAATCTTCTCCTTCCCTGTAGTTAAACTGCTTCCGAATAAATTCCTCATCAACATGTTTATTTCCCTTTATGGTTGTGGCTCCAAAATGACTGACAGGCCCGGGATTTATTAAATAAGTAATCCCAACCAGCTGCTGTGTGGTATCGAGCTGAATTTCATAATCCACATCAACATAAGCATAACTCATGTCTAAAAAAATATTTCGGATAGCGACGATGTCTTCCTTCAGGGCCTCATCGCTAAATCGTTTTGAATGATTTAAGGAAAGTTTTCGGATGTTGCGTTCGGCAATGGAATCGATGTTTATCTGAGGATTGGCTTTTTTCAATTTAAAAATTACCGTATCAATGGTGTATGGTTCGCCTTCGTTGATAATAAAACTGAGTTTTACGGTCTGTTTCTCATCGTTTACTTTTAGCGAATCAAGCACTACCCGCGCTTTCACAAAACCTTCGCTTTGATAGGTTTTTCTCAGGCGTTCCAAATCCAAATCCAGTAACTCGCGGCTAAACAACGAAGGATCGTTATCGGTTAACAATTTCTCCAGGTACGATACTTCATCAACCACCATTTTATCGAGCAAATAGCTACTCTCCAACGATCGGTTTCCTTTGAAACTTATCTTTCTGATTTCGTAATTTTCCTGGGCTTGCAGACCGAAGCCAAACAGGTGCAGGATTAATGAAAGGAAGAATATGTTGACTATTTTTTTGATCATAATTATTGCATGGAAAACATAAAACACCTTAATCGGTAAAACTGTTTTCGATAATTGGTTTAACTGCAGATTCGGCAATAAGATTTATACTTTGCGCATGCTGAGCTGCATTAATTGTATCGGGTGTAAATACCATTTGCACATTCAATTCTTCCATTTCCGCAATCAGTTTTTTCATGTGCCGGTCTTTCCTTTTCCGCACCGTTCGAATATAAATGGCCTTAATACGCTGTGGAAATAAACGTGCTACACGGGCATAAATATCGGGGTCGTGCTGTCCGTTATCGCCCACCAGCACAAACGACAGCCGGGGATAGGTTTTAAAAAGCCTGATTATTTTATCAAATTTATGCTCATGATTTCCGCCACCCTGTTTCCATAAATTTAAAAGCCCCGGATTAATTTCGCGAAGCAAATAAACGCCCTTCGGAAACTGGTTGTACGAACAAAAATCATCAATAAGGTCGTACAAATTCCATTCGCTGCTCGACAGGTAAAAAAACGGATTGTTGCTGTTTCCGCTGGCCCCCTTGTGCAGCGCCCGGTAAAAAGCTTCTACACCCGGAAATGGTTTTCGGGTTCGCGAATTATGGGTAAGCATTAACCGCAACTTTCGCAATGTTTGTGTAGAATGGCTGATCATTATCGTATCGTCAATATCTGAAATCACACCAAATGCAGCATCGTTTCCCGGAATTAAAATTTCACCCGGCACCCTGGAATTATTTGTTTCAGGCCCTATCTGATCCATCAACTCGGCCTGATAAGGAATCCATTTTGTTTTCCGTTCACCGTTCATTTCATTTAAGGGCATTGTTACTTTAAAAATACCGTTTTCTTCGGTTAATCGTTGCTTTTGCTCGTTTCCTAAATAAACTTTTATTCGTGCTCCGGGAATCTGATCACCTGAATACCGCTTTAACATGGCCAGTATATTTTCGCGCGATGAGTTTTTCCCTTCAGGTTTTTCCAGTCCTTTATCCTCGTACAATGCCCCGGTAATGATGGCTTCGGCCGATGCGTAAGATCCAAATCCACGATAAGGAACAACCTGTGGAACGCCAAGCCAACCCAGTTTACTTTTTAGCCTGAACTTTTGCTTTTTCAGGAAACCTTTGTTTTTCCGCTCAAAATAATCGGTCATTTCATTTTTGTCTGTCATAGCTGTTTTCGGCACAGAATTTATACTATTTACGGGAAACAAATACATAAGATATGCCAGAAGAAAAGTTACTATTCGTAATAAATCCTATTTCGGGAGATATTAAAAAGGACGATTTACAGGACGAGATTCGCCGTTATATGAAAGAACACGACCAGGCTGTTGAATTCTTTTATACCACCGGAGAAAATGACAAGCAAAAAATTAGTGCTAAAATCGAAGAGTTACAGCCATCGACTGTAGTAGCCGTAGGTGGCGACGGCACCATCAACCTGGTAGCTCAAACATTATTAAACCAACCCACAAAAATGGGTATACTCCCCATGGGCTCGGCAAACGGAATGGCATCGGAACTTAACCTGCCAACAGGCGTTGAAGAAAACCTAAAACTGATAACAAAAGGAAAATCGAAAAAGATTGATGTGCTGCAAATAAACGAAAAGCACATTTGCCTGCATTTAAGCGACATAGGCTTTAACGCGCAACTAATTAGCACTTACGAAAAAAGCGACAGCAGAGGATTATTGGGATATACCAAATCGTTTATCGAGGAGTTTGGAAATGCAGATCCGGCAGCCTTTGAAATTACTTTAGAAGACGCTACCGTATCGAAAAAAGCATTTATGGTGGTTTTGGCCAACGCCTCGAAATTTGGAACCGGCGCGGTTATCAATCCCGAAGGAAAACCTGATGACGGTTATTTTGAGTTGGTAATTCTGCGCCCTCAAAATGTTAGCGAATTTCTGGAGATGCTTGTACCTTTCTACACCCGCCAGATTCACAACCTTGATTTTGTTGATACTTACAAATGCAAAAAGGTAAAAATCAAAAATCCGGAGCTGCAGAACTTACAAATTGATGGGGAAATTATGGGTCAGCCACTACATGTAAATGTAGAAATTTTACCCCGCTGTGTGGAGATGATTATTCCGTAGACAAAATTTTTCGTGGGCAGTTTATCGCCCTGCGTTTTATACTCAACCGATAGCTCTTAGTTATTCCGTAAGGCCTCAATTAACTCTTCCTTATTCATCTTACTTCGGCCTTTAATCCCCACTTGTTGGGCTTTTTCGTACAACTCTTGTTTTGTGCGTTCTTCGTATTTACTGCTTTTTCCGCCTTTTATTCCCGAATCCGGCGTATTGGCTATTCGTGCCGACTTTTGTTTGCTGTAGCCTTTTTCTCGTAAGGCTTCGTATTGTTCTTCGTTTTTCACTTGTGGAATATTGTTCTTTTTTGCCATAACTAATTTGTTTTGATTTAACTAACAAACAGAAAACACCTTGCCAGATTCAAGAAAAACCGGAAAACTGCATTGAAATCATATGCCTGTTTTTCACCAAACGTAATTGCATGCATGGCGAGCTTATAGTAAATCCGAGAATTGGCACAATTATTACAATATATCCTGCAAATACACCAACAGCATGAATAGCACAGGATTAACAAGAACAGCACTTTTTATGGTTATAATCTCACTATTTGTGACTTTTATAATCCTGACCAAAAATATTCTTATCCCAATTGTAATCGCGATGTATTTCGCCTATTTACTTTACCCGGTGGTATGGAAAATTGAACGATGGGGAGTAAACCGGGCTATTTCCATTTTAATGGTATTGCTGGTGGTAATTACTTTTATTGGTGGTATTGCACTTTTATTCTCGTTAAAAGCCTCAAATATTGAAATTGATTTTAATGATGTAAAAGAGCAGTTTGACAAAAAAAGCCTTAATGTACAAAATGTACTAACCGATAAACTGGAAATTGATGTGTCAACAGTGGAGCAATATTTCGACCGGGCAGTAGAAAACTTTATTGACACCTGGCAAGCCGGAATAGGAAATCTTTTTACGACTACAACAACAACAATTTTTCAGATTGGTATTTTGCCGGTCTTCACCTTCTTTCTTTTGTTTTACCGAACAAAAACAGCACACTTCATTTTACGTATTACCCCAAAAGACAAAAAATTTGTAACGCTTACTATTTTACGCGAAATATCGAAAGTTATAACCAAATACCTTGGCGGACTTTTTTTGGTTGTTGCTATACTGGCTGTTCTCAATTCGGCAGGGCTGTTAATAATCGGCATTAAACATGCCCTGGTACTTGGAGTACTGGCGGCGCTTCTCAACCTTATACCTTACATTGGAACGTTTCTGGGTGGTTTTATACCGTTCATGTATGTCTTTTTTACTTATCCGCATCCGTTGCCAACAATGCTAAAAGTTGTGGTATTGTTTATTATTATACAATTTATTGAGAATAACTTACTAACACCAAACATCGTAGGAAACAGTATTAAAATAAATCCATTGGCGATTATAGTCAGTTTACTGTTTGCCAATATAATCTGGGGTATAGCAGGTATGTTGGTGGTAATTCCGGTATTGGCCACGCTCAAAATTATTATGCGGCAAATCGATAGCTTAAAACCTTATGCATACCTGATAAGCGATAGAGGAACCGAGCAATATCGGCTCAAAATTTTTAAACGAAAAAATAAGAATAAAAAATGATGCGAATACTCAGAGATCACCTAAAAATAGTTTTGAAAGCAATAAAAAGATTCGCGGCGAATAATCCGGTTGGAATTGCCGCGACAACATCGTTTTTTGCTATTTTTTCCATTGCTCCTATGCTTATCATCATCATTTCGGTGTTTGGTATGTTTACCAACGATGCCATTATCCGGGCAAAACTTTTTAACGAAGTATCGGGGCTGATTGGTAACGACAGCAGCCGGCTTTTACAAACCGCCATCGACAATTACAACATCAGCGAAAAAAGCGGTTTGGGAGCACTTATCGGAGGCGGCCTTTTTCTGATTTCGGCAACAACACTTTTTAGCATTATGCAAAACTCGATTAACTATATCTGGCGAATTCGGGTAAAATCGAAACTTAAATTAAATGTGCTGAAATTTTTAAGAGACCGCCTGTTCTCGTTCGGACTGATTTTAAGCCTTGGGCTGGTATTGCTTATTTCGCTGGTTATCGACGCATCGATGAGCATTTTTCAGGACTGGTTATCCAGCACCTTCGATCCAGAGTTTATTACCCTCTTTAATCTCCTGGAAATGAGTGCCGCTTTATTAATTACGGTGGTCGTATTTACGCTAATCTTTCGTTATCTCCCGGATATTGAGGTAAAATGGAAAGCAAGTTTATTTGCTGCCGTTTGTGCTTCGGTGCTGTTTTTTATTGGTAAATACCTCATTAGTATTTTTATTGGTAAAAGTCAACTTGGAGTAATTTACGGGGCTGCCAGTTCGTTTGTAGTTATTCTTCTTTGGATCTATTATGTTTCATTAATCTTTTATTTTGGGGTACAACTTAGCCATCAGTATTCGGTATATTATAAGCACGACAATAAACCATTAAAATTTGCCGAACCTTTTAAAATAAGTGCGGCAAACGACTAGCTTTACAGGTATTAAAACAGGAAGTTCTTTTTACATATTCTGCGCCAATTAGCACCAGGAACTTTAAACATAAAAACGCAGTTGCAATGCTTGTTGCAACTGCGTTTTTATGTTTAAATGAGTAAGTGTATATATTGAAAATTTACGCCAATTTTTTCTTTTTCACCGATAGTAAAACAATCCCCAACACCGCTACGGCGCCACTTATAATTACAGGTGTCCAGTTAGCACTGCTTAAGGCAACATCAACGCCTAAGAAGCTAAATGTTTCTGAGTTATTTATGGCCTCTATTCCAAAAAATACTGTTCCTGCTAATCCAATTAAAAGTAAAATAGTTCCTATTGCTTTCATAATTTTCATATTTAATGTTTCGCTTAACAAGTGGGAAAATTGTGCCATGCACAAAAAAGCTTTAAAAACACAATGGTTCAACACTTTTGCACCTGAAACAATTCTACACAATACACAAAAACTGTAGAATATTCTCAACAATGCCGGCATGCAACCAAACTACACGAAACCTCGTACACCTCTTTAAATCTGGCCCTTATATCAATTCAAAACATTAGACTGGCACAGTGGAATGGAATTTTCTATCAGGGAGTACAGAGATTAGAAACAATTTAATAATAACCTTAAAAACTTTTATCATGAGTAAAGCAACAAATGTATTGATGGGATTTATTGCCGGAGCAGCAGCAGGAACTTTAACCGGAATTTTAGTAGCTCCGGACAAAGGCGTGAAAACACGTAAGAAACTAAACAAACAGATCAGGAGAACGTCGAGAGATGTTTCAGAAACTATTGGAGACAAAGTAGAAGAAATTAAAGAAAAACTAAACGACGTTGTTTCAGAAATGCGAACGAAAGCCGAAGAAACAGAAGAAAAAATTAAAGAAAAAGTGAATTCGAAGGCTAAAACAACGAAAGATGCAGCCGCGAACTAATAATTGTAATTAATAACAATTAGAAGTAAAAAAATGAGCGACCATTTAACAGAAAGTATAGCAGGGCTTAACGAAGCCGTTAAACAATATGTGCAAACAAGAATCGACTTAGTTAAGCTCCTGTTTTTAAAGAAAACATCGAAATACATGAGCATTCTGTTCGGGATGCTCATTATAATTTTATTGTGTACGCTAATACTGGCTTCCGCCGGGGTTGTGTTCACCTTTTGGTATGGCGAAACCTACGGCAGTTACCTTGATGGTGCATTTATCGTGCTCGGCAGTTTAGTTGTACTTCTTATCGTTTTTCTTTTATTCCGAAACAAACTATTGACCTCGTTCTTCATTTCAAATTTCTCGGAAATATTGTTCGAGGATGATGAAGTAGACCATAAATAAACTAACCGGGAAGAAAAAATTTGCATAAACCATTACAAATATGAAGCGAGTAAAAAATATGCGGGAACTGGAGCTGATGAAGGAAAACCTGGAGTACCGCCAGAAATTAAACGAAAAGCAGCTGTTGGGTTCGTCGGTGGGGATAATTAATAACTTTACCGATGGGCTAAAAGACTGGGCATTTGAATTTGGCACTCACTTATTTCTTGATTTAATTCGCGGCCGCAAAAACAGTGCTCCAGAAAGCGAGGAAGAAGAATAAATCCATCACATCATTTCATCAATCATAAGCTAAAACAGCATTTAGCCGGCGCATCTCTCCTTAACAAGGGCAATTCGTTAAAATCGTATAAATAATAGACACTTTATTCCTTAATCCGCAAAAGTATCTTTATCTTATGCTTTTAATAACAGTGTATTTCAATTATAATCAATGCCCGACAACTCAAATAATTTCAAACTTTCCCTTAGTTCACTTTCAAAAACGATTAACAGTTTACTGAATAAAAAGGAACTGAACGAAGAAAACCTGATTCAGATAGAACAGTGGCTGTCATTTCATCTCAATAAAATACGCATAAGAAAACTCGAAGATGTTTCCATTGTTGGGGAAAAGGAAACCGAAGAACGCACAAAAAAAGATGGCGTTTTTATTTTAAATACTGCCGGAGATATACTTCTCGACCCCGGATTTCAGAATTATCATAACGACTATACCGAGCGTCCGGAGAAACTGAATCTAGCCGATTTGGTTGAAGAAAGTACGCTAAACGAATTTAATTCAGCATTTCTTGAAGCTTTGAGCGAAAAAAAGAACACAAAAGCCGAAGTGCTGCTTAAAACGGGTATAAACCGGCAGCGCGAATGTGTTCTTGAATTTGATATGTTGGCCAGTAATACCGATAACAACCGGGTTATTGTTTATTATTCGTTCAAGGATCTTCAGCATGTGCACCTGGCCGATTTCCAATCAATTGTTTTAAATAACCTGCCTGGAATGGATGTATTTCTGTTCGACCCGGAATACCGTTATATCCTGGCGGGTGGCAAAGAAAAAGAGAAGTACAATTTAACCAACTCTAGCTTTATCGGGAAAACACTTTTTGATGTGTATACCAAACAAGACCAACGCCGGTATTTTCCGTTTTACAACAAAGCAATAAACGGCGAATTTACCGAAGGAGAAGTTCGTTATAAAAAAGATGTGTATTACATTGCTGCAGCTCCGGTAAAAGACATTGAAGGGAATACAGTGGCCGGAATTCTTATATCGCAGAATGCTACAAAAGACAAAATACTGGAAGAAAAGCTGATTAAAAGTAAAGAGGAAGCGCAGCGTGCCAACAAGGCAAAATCGATATTTCTGGCCAATATGAGCCACGAAATCCGCACTCCGCTTAATTCAATTATCGGATTCACCGATCAGCTAAAGAAAACAAAACTGGATGCACAGCAGCAGAAATTTATTTCGCTAATCAATAACTCATCCGAGCACCTCCTTTATTTGGTTAACGAAATTGTATTCCTTTTTAAACTGGGAATGGATAAGGTTTACATTGAAAAAACCAGCTTTTCGATTAAAGAATTACTCAACGAGCTGGCTGATGATTATACCAAACAAGCTGCCGCGAAAAACCTTGAATTTAAGATGGCAACCGACAATGCACTCCCCGAATTTGTACAGGGAGATCCTTTCCGCTTACGTCAAATACTGATGAATTTGCTGGTTAACGCATTAAAATATACCGAAAAGGGTGAAATTAAATTTAGTACAACGGGTACCCGAAAAACAAAAAAAATGGTTGAACTGGTTTTTGAGGTAAGCGATACGGGAATTGGAATTGATGAAAAAGACCTGCCTTATATATTCGATGTTTTTGAGCAGGGCAACAAACGAACAGAAAAAATTCGCGGCGGTGCCGGGCTGGGTTTGGGAATATGCAAAAAGCTTGTTACTCTTTTTAAAGGCGACATTACCGTGAGTAGCAAAAAGAACGAAGGCAGCACATTCAGAGTAAACATCCCTTTGGAAATATCAAAGGCAAAACCGCGGAAAGAAAAAGTAAAATCGTACGATCTTGACGAAAGTCTTCTGCGTGGAAAAAGAATTCTTTTGGCCGACGACGACAAGCATAACCGCATGTTATCCGAATTGATTTTAAAAGGCTGGCAAACTGATTTCACGCTGGTAAAAGACGGAGCAGAAGCTTTAGAAGAACTAAAAGATAAACAGTTCGACCTGGTATTGCTGGATATTCACATGCCACGAAAAAATGGCGTTGATGTGGTAAAAAAAGTACGCGCTAATAAAGGGTTGAATGCCGATACACCATTTGTTGCATTAACGGCAAATGCGTTAAAAGCCGATATTAATACCTATCTGAAAGTGGGTTTTAACGATTATGTTATTAAACCTTTCTACGAGCTTGATTTATACAATAAAGTTTGTAACATTTTGCAGATTGAGCATAACGAGAAACCGAGTGCGGTAATCAGCGAAACCATTGTTGAAGAACCGGAAACTGGCGATACATTTAATGTACACGACCTGGAAAAAACAGCTGCCGGCGACAAGCAGTTTTTTAATTCGATGATTGACAATTTTACCGATAATGCAGCAACATTGCTGGCAGAATTTGAAGTTGGATTGAAAAACGAGGATTGGGAAACTATTGGAGAAAGAGCACATAAAGCCATTCCTTCGTTTAAATTTTTTAAACTAAACGGCACAGCAAACGTACTGTCAAAAATCGAGGATCTGGTGTTAAGAGACCGGCAGTTTGATGCAATGCCCGATACGGTGCTAAAGGTTTCCGCCCAAATAGAAAAGATAGTAAAACAGGCAAAAGCAGCTAAAAAATAGACACCAGGTCGGGTAAACTTTTTAGTTACACTTTTGTATAAACTTATACCAACATAAATTCAATATATGAAGAAGATATTGATTATTGACGATGATACATTCATCTGTGAGCTATTAAAAAAACATCTTCAAAATAATAAGTACGGTGCCGAAATTGCTTTTAACGGAAAAGGCGCACTCAAACTTTTTAAGGAGAATAAATTCGACCTTGTTTTATGCGATTTCAGGTTGCCCGACACCAGCGGGCTCGACCTGATGCAACAACTAAAATCGATAAAACAGTCGGTTCCGGTAATTATAATGACAGCCTACGCCGATGTAAGAATGGCTGTAAAATTAATGAAACTGGGTGCCAGCGACTACATTACAAAGCCCATTCAGCAAGAGGAACTTTTGGGGCTGATAAAAAAACTATTGTCAAAACCTGAGCCTTCAGTGGCAAAAAAAAGCCGGAGAACGGTTTATTCAAACGGCGATTTTATTATTGGCGACAGCCCAAAAATAAAGTACGTAATTAACCTGGCACGTAAGGTAGCACCTACCGATATGTCGGTAATTGTTTCGGGCGAAACCGGAATTGGAAAAGAATATATTGCGCGTTTTATTCATGAAAACAGCCTGCGAAAAGACAAACCATTTCTGGCAATCGATTGTGGTGCCATTCCGAAAGAGCTGGCAAACAGCGAGCTTTTCGGACATATAAAAGGGTCGTTTACAGGTGCAATTTCCGATAAAGTGGGTGTTTTTCAGAAAGCCGATGGTGGCACTCTTTTTCTTGATGAAATAGGGAACCTGAGTTATGATGTTCAGTTAAAACTTTTACGGGCCATCCAGGAACGGGTTGTTTCGCGTTTGGGAGATGACAAGCAAAAAAGTATTGACATACGCATAATTGCAGCAACCAACGAAGATTTAAACCATGAGGTAAAAGAAAACAAATTCAGAGAGGATTTGTATCACCGCTTGAACGAATTTAAAATTACCCTGCCCCCACTGCGCGAACGCCCCGAAGATATAAAGGTTTTTTTGAGCCATTTTATCGACAGTGCCAATAAAGAACTTAAGCGAAATATTAGTGGCGTTACGCCCGAAGCCGAATCGGTTATTTTAAAATATCCGTGGTACGGCAACCTCCGCGAACTGAAGAATGTGATAAAAAGAGCGGTGTTAATGGCTGAAGGAGAACAAATTGACACCGAATGTTTCCCCTCAGAGATTTTACATCCGGAGACCAGCAGCCACCATACTCAAACCGTTACTGTACAAAACATTAACACCGATTCGAAATTAAAACATGCGTCTTCGGAAATTGAAAAAAAGCTGATCATTGAAACCATCCAGGAAGCCGGTTACAATAAATCGAAGGCGGCAAAAATTCTGAATATCGACCGCAAAACACTCTACAACAAAATAAAATTGTATGATATAAAACTATAGTTTAAATGCATTTAATAATGAAGTTTGCTGCTTGGTTTTTGGAATAGTATTTGGATTACCAATAGCAAAACAAATTATAAAATGGAGATGAATACAGGATATAAGAAAATTATATTCATAGATGACGATACGGAGATGGTGCGTATTTATAACTCTATTTTGGAACAAAAAAAACTATCGGATTATCTCATACATTTCGAAAACGCTCAGAAAGGTATCGACTATTTAAAACAAATAAAAAACAAGGAAGATCTACCGGATTACATTCTTTTAGACCTGTATATGCCGGTTATGGACGGATTTAAGTTTCTGCAATATTTTAACGAGCTGAAAAAATTGAAAAAATCGATAGAGGTTTTTGTGTGTACATCTTCACAAAAACAAGACGACCGGAATAAGGTTATGCAATATCCATTTGTAAGTGCATACCTTGAAAAACCCTTGTCGACTGATTTTCTTGAACTGTTGATTGAAGATTGCGAGCACTAGAAGCTGTTTCCTCAATTTGTATAAAAAAATCTACAACACCTCCTCTTGCCTGAAAACACCGAGGCAATTTTTTATGCTGAAATTTTCCCGATATACACTGCTATTGATTCCCGGTGGCTTTCACAAAAAAAGGCAGAACCAATTGTCTGCCTTGAACGATCGTACTATTCAATCTATATATTACTTCCCCATCTCAAATTGTTTCTGGGCCACATGATTCATAAACTTCGAAACGGTTTCCGAACCGTCAACACCGAAGGCATCTACCACTGTCCCCTTTGCTCCTGTATCGGTTTCAACAGCATATAAAATGCTCATGTCTGATGGATTTGTTGCTCCTTCGAATCGGTGCAACTCATGCAACACAACACTCGATGGCAAATATTTTCGCGAACTTTTCCCTTCAGAAAGTACCCCGTTCGACTCAACGTTAAAGTTGTGCGTAAACCCTCTTAATTTTAAATCTTCAATGGCTTCCACCATTGTATCGTAATTATTATTTACTCGTTTCATTTCTTTAAATTTTATAGTGTTACTATTCGAGAGAATTCCTACAGCTTCTTATGTTCATCAAATTCCGTAACTCTCTCTTACTGTACTATATGGTAAAATCCTGCCATTTTGGTAATACAAAAATTTGAGCATTGTTTTTAAATAACAAACAAGCCATTATATCTTGAGTTTCAATGCAAAGCCAGACATAACAGACTAGTTATCTGACACTTTCAATAGCAATCCTCTTTTAATTTCAGAATACAAATCATTCAGGAATAAAAAACGGAGATACTTTCGGGCAGATAAACGACATTAATTAATTCCCCAAAATGAGTAAACAAATCCACAATTTAACCCGGCAAATTATCCGGTATTATGAGACAGAAGCACTTGGGATAAATCGGAGAACAGAATAAGCCCACTCCATCTAAGTTTGCACAAAACAGAATCTAACAGTTTTATTTACAATTATATAATACAAAAAAAGCAACCATCAATTCCGGAATACGTTTACAATTTTGATTAGTTGAATTTTGCTACTAAAAAAAGTAGAATTATAATGAAATAAAACTGAAAACAGAAAGCCTGAAATGAGATGTAATGACTCAACGAACTAATAAGATTGCCTCAAAATAACAAGACACTCTTTTATCAATTCTAATGACTACGATTTAGCCTTAAAATTGAATGCGAAAATTCATCTGTTAAAGCATTTAATTTCAACAACATGAAAACATTTTTACACACTTTTAAATTCATCGCCATTTTTATAATTGCCATAACTCTTTATGGCTGCCCGGTGTTTAAGTCGATTAAGTACCCAAAAACGGTTTACCTTGGCGATACAGTAACCGTTCGAGTGAATGTCGACGTTAGGGAGGCTCCCAACAATTATGGAGCCCTCCTTGAAGTTTTTCTCCCCGAAGGATGGGAACTTACTGACAGCGTAATTGAGCTTAATGGACTAAATTATCCGACTAAAACCTTAAGACATCATCTGTGGGATGACGACGGATACTGGAGCGTAACGGTTTCGGATGAAATTATAGCAGATAACGTTCTATTTGATCTGGAAATGCGAAATACAAAATCAACTCCATCAGTAGATACATTTCGTATAAGTTTTATAACCGAGGATATGTTCTATCAACGCGAAAAGGAATTTGCAATTCGTTCCGTAAACGATGATAATGTTCCCACTCAACTGATTTGCAATGACGGTATGCTTGAATGGAAGAGTCCGAATAATAATACAGATACGAAAGGTTATTTTGTTTACGATAACTACAATTCGTGGTTTACTAACGATACTAAAGTTAATGTAGATGCAGGAATGCAGCTGCACCGTTATTCAGTATCAGCAGTAACGAACGACAACACGGAACATGCAATGAATGATACCCTGTTCATATTTCATGGAGATACACTTTTTGTAGCCGAATCGGGAAATTACATAAATGAAGGAACGGCAGTCAACCCACTGAGATCATTAAAAATGGCCTTGAATATAATTGATGAAGACTATATTCTGGACAAGGATAAATGCATTCGCCTGCTGGATGGTGATTATTATCTTAATCATAGTGTAGAGTTGCGCGACCGGATTTCTCTTATTGGCAACGGCCCGCAAAACTCTCAAATTTTTTGCACAAATACAGGAAATGGCATCATTTCAATGGATGTGAACAACGGATTCACGATTGCAAACCTAAGTATCCTTTCTCAGCAAAACCATACTATCCTCGACCTAAGTACCTTATTCCCAGCGGAACCTAAATTAACACTAAGCAATGTTCAGCTTTACAATACCGGAAGTGCATCATTTGGATTAAGAAGTATTTCCACAAATTTGATTCTTGATCATTTTCTGGTAGTAGGAATGGATAGTATCGGAGTTATAAGTTCATCAGGTCAAATTACAAACTCTGTAATTGTAGAAAATAATATTGGGTTATCTCCAATCGGTAACATATTAGTAACCGGCTCAGTACGAATTGTAAACAGTATATTTTTCGACAATCAAACCTCCATAACAGAGAGTCCTTCACACCTTACAATCGATAACACGATTATAGATCAGAAATGGACAAGCTACGGAGAAGGAAATTTTTATGCTGATCCACTATTTATCGATGATGAGAATTACCCTTATTTACTTGATCCGAACAGCCCGGCCGTTGATGCTGCCATTGATTCGGCAAAATACTGCGATCCTTCCTCTTTGGAAGACGTTCAAATGGCGCGATTTCCCGCGCGTGGAACCATTGTTGGTGACCTTGGCATATATGGCGGTGGAGGAAATGACTATCGCACAAATATTATTTCACATCGTGTATATCATGATTTGGAAATTTATCCCAACCCTGTAAAAGATGTTTTAACAGTACGTTGGCCAAATAACAAAAACCCGGATAGAATGTGGCTTTCGAATGTTAATGGCATGAAATTAAAGCTCATCTATCAGAACAATCAAATTGATTTAAACACTTATGCTCCGGGATTGTACATACTGTTTGCCGAAATTGACGGGAAGTATTACAGATCGAAAATCATTAAAAATTAAACAAGCTTATTCGTTAACGCGATGTTAAAGTTTATTTTTTGTGCCTCACATCACAACATTTCAAAATCAAATTGTGTTATATAGTACTGTTTTTTGATTTTACGGTACCGATAATAGAACATAATGATTAGGAATTTACTATATAGTCTGTCCCCCAGGCGCTTATTGATATTAAACCGATATTACCGCATTACGCAGTTTTATCCGTTTCTGAAAAGCACTGCCTACAAAGCTGCAACAATAGCAGCAGTTTTTGTGCTGTTGCTGGTTAGCCTCGAAATTTTTCTGTTGGATTTCAATTTAATTCTCAATAATCTGGTGAATACCTATTCGCCGAAAATTATTTATTCGGTATTTCTGTTATCCGAAACATTTTTAGGATTGGTACCACCTGAAATGTTTATCGCCTGGGCATCGAAACTGGAAATTCCATGGGGAGCGCTGTTTATTTTAGCAACCTTATCGTACATTGGCGGCGTAATTTCGTACTTCCTGGGAACACGCCTGTTTCTCATTCCTTCGGTTAAAAATCACATCGAAAATAAAATTCAAAAACACATTGTCAATCTGCGAAAATGGGGTGGAATTTTCGTTTTTCTTGGGGCTGTTTCGCCTGTTCCCCACTCTGTTGTAAGCCTGGCATCTGGACTTATCGGATACAATTTCAAAAACTACTTGCTGTGGTCGCTCTTTAGGTATTTTCGCTTTGTAATTTATGCGTTCGTAATTTTCGGGATTTTCTAAGCATTTCTTAGCCTGTCCCGTTTATCTGGTGAATCGAATACGTTGAGAGTTTCCAGATTCATTGCCATCGAACAGCTTCGTATCAGATTAATAATAAACATTCCATTTCGCTTTATTTCATTAATATAAAACGAAACTACACAGCTCCATTTTCCTTTTTTTGTTGAGAATTTATTTTACTTCTAGGCTGTTCAAATATCTGTAACCAGATAATAACTTAATAATACAACCACTACTCTTTTACGCGTTTTATTCGGGTTTATAAATTTCTAATTGTGTTCAGAAGCAAGTCGGGATTTTAAAATTATCAACTAAACTTTCAATGAATAAAGAATCCAATTGTGTTTTAATCCATGAAAGGATATGCAAATCCCAAAAAACGGCTTTATTTTTTGAACCTATATGATTACAGAAATAGTTATTCTGTTTTCGAGATTTACTGTGAACAAAGAAATACGCTTTGAACATAAGCATATATCTTTTCTTTTGGTGTTCATTTATATATTTCTATATTTGACATTATTGATATGGACAGACCAACAGCCATACTAAACCTAAAAGACCTTAATCTCACCGAATTAAACAATTTGATGAGTTTGTATTCTGATTCATTGTATCTTTTTGTATATGGAATTACAAAACACAAAGAGACCGCAGAGGAATTGGTAAGTGATGTATTCGTAAAACTATGGAACAATCGAGATGAATATTCGTCAATTAGAAATATTCGCTCGTATTTGTTTGTTTTAGCCCGGAATGAAAGCATTTCTTTTCTTCGAAAGAAGAAACAACAAACAATAAATATTGATGAATTTGGCGACTATTGGGTAACGCCATTGGACACCGAGGATTCTGAGACTTTCCCTCCAGAAGTAATCGAAAAAATTAATGAGGCAATTGAGTTGCTGCCTTCAAAATGTAAAATGGCATTTAGTTTAGCCAAAATTAACGGGCTGAAATATAAGGAGGTAGCTGAGATAATGAAAATATCTCCGTGGACAGTAAAAAATCATGTGGCTTATGCTCTCGAAAAGATTTGCAAACATGTTGGAATTATCAACAATAATCAAACCGTTTCGAGCTCAGATATATGTCTTTTTATGATTTTATTAAACCAAAAGGAAGTAACTCGTTAATGTTTTACCCCATAAAACTAACTTCCGCCAAAAAAAACATTTTTTTTTATAGCCCATTTTTTTGCTTCCGCGTCATATGAGTATATGATGCTGCACAACCATCTAATCAAAAAAAAGCAAGAAGCTAAGAATTTATTAATTGGGCTTAACTTAAAATGACGGAGAACAATCAAAATCTACATAAAATATCTGAATACTTTTCAGGAGAACATGAACAGGAAACGGTGAAAAGTGAACTTGACCAGCATCCGGAATCTTCTGAATTATTTAATTGGGTTAGTGCATTCTGGACAAAACTTCGTCCTCACTCACCGGAAAGTTCTGAAACAATCAGACAATTAACATTGCAAAAAATTAATCAGAAGAAGAAATCGAAAAATCTTTTGTTCTGGAACTTCGCAAAGTATGCTGCAATATTTATACTTCTGATATCCACTGGCACTGCTACCTATTATTTTATCAACAAGGAAACAAATCCAAATATAATCACTGTCTACAGTGGTATTGGAGAAATTAAAAGTGTGAGTTTGCCTGATGGATCTGTGGCCTGGTTAAATGCTCAGTCGCAAATGAGTTATCCGGAAAAGTTTACGAACAAACGAGCAGTTAAAATTACCGGCGAAGTATATTTTGAGGTTGAGCACGATGAAAAAAATACATTTACTGTTCATTCAAAATATGTAAACATTGAAGTTTACGGAACCAAATTTATGGTGAGTACATACGGTGATAATCCGAATGTTTCTACCTGCCTGTTTGAAGGGAGCATTGCAATGGAAGTTCCGACAATTAAGAAAACTTTGGAGTTAAGACCTGGCAATTTGGTTACTCTGGAAAAATCAACAATGAATATTACAAAAGAAGAGAATGGTGCAGAAGGGCTAAACAAGTGGATTTCAGGAGGCATATCATTTTATAATGAGCCGCTTAGCGAAATTGCCAAAAAGCTACAGCGCAAATTTGGAACAGAGATTGCAATCGAGGGAAGCAAAATTCAATGCATGAAACTAACTGCTGATTTCGAAGAAGAGAATCTGCATCAGATTCTTACTTATATGTGCAGTTACGCAGGATTAAAATTCGAAAAAACGAAAAAAGGATATTTAATAAAACTAAACTAATTGCCTATGTAAAACGCCAAAAAAGGGCAACGATAAATGCGCCACATTTTCGATGCCCTGATTCCTAATTAACGATAAAGGTATAATCGCTAATCAAACAAATTTATGAAAAAAATTAACGTATGGAAGGTGTACCATTGGAGTATACCTTGCAAATTGCTACTAACAATGAAACTAACGTTTGCATTTACATTTTTCTTAACATTTGCACTAAATGCAACTACAATTTATTCGCAGGGAATAAAGATTGATACAGATGTTGAGCAGACGACACTTAAAGACCTGTTTGAACAAATTAAAGCTCAGTCTGAATACCGCTTTTTATACAACAATGACCTGGTTAACGACGAGCAAAAGGTTGACATTAATTTTGAAGAGGGAACAATAGAAGAAGTTCTGACAAGTTCACTGAAAAAGTTAAATCTGTCGTATCGCATATTCGACAAGCAAATAATGGTTTATCCTACACCACTACAGCAGAAAGAGCTACAACAAAAACACGTTGTAAAGGGAATTGTAACTGACGCTTCAGGAGCTCCATTGCCTGGAGTAACGGTTGTAGTTGTGGGAAGCAGCAGAGGGGTTATCACCGATGTTGATGGAAATTTTGAAATAGATATTGATCCTGCGGGTCAGCTTCTTTTCTCGTTTATTGGAATGTCCGATCAACAAATCGAAGTAAGTAACAGAACGGTTATCAACGTAATTCTGCAAGAAAAATCAGAGGAACTTGAAGATGTTACCGTAGTTGCTTTCGCGAAACAAAAGAAAGAAAGCGTTTTAGCATCTATCACAACAATTGATGCCGGAGACTTAAAAGTTCCTTCAAGCAACCTTACTACTGCCTTTGCCGGTCGTGTTTCGGGATTGATTTCCTATCAACGAAGCGGGGAACCTGGCCAGGACGACGCAAGCTTCTTTGTGCGTGGTGTTACTTCTTTTACTTATGCACGCGGGCCACTTATTTTGATTGACGGAGTTGAAATGTCCTCATCAGATTTAGCGAGAATTCAGCCGGATGACATCGCCAGTTTCTCGATTATGAAAGATGCAGCTGCAACCGCACTTTATGGCGCCCGAGGTGCAAATGGTGTAATCATGGTTACAACAAAGGAAGGAAAGGAAGGAAAAGCACAGATATCTTTCCGTTATGAAACATCCTTTTCCATGCCTACCCAAGAGGTAGATTTAGCAGATCCGCTTACCTATATGAGATTAAACAATGAAGCGGTTTTAACACGAAATCCACTGTCTCCGATTCCATATTCAATGGAAAAAATAGAAAGTACCGAAAGAGGTGCTAACCAATTGGTTTATCCTGCAACTGACTGGTACAATACATTATTTAAGAATTACACTATTAACCACCGGGCCAACTTCAATGTAAGTGGTGGTGGAAAAATTGCCAGATATTACATTGCTGCGACGTACAACCAGGATTACGGTATTCTCAAAGTAGATAAGCAAAATAATTTCAATAACAATATCGACCTGAAACGTTACCTGCTTCGTTCGAATGTGAATATAAATATCACGCCAACAACAGAAGCTGTTGTCAGGTTGCATGGAACGTTCGACGACTACACCGGACCTATTGACGGAGGATCTGACCTGTACCAAAAAGTAATGCGAACCGATCCGGTACTGTTTCCGGCTTATTACCCACATACCGAAGAAACATCGCATATAAAACACATCCTTTTTGGTAACTACGATCAAGGCCAGTACATAAATCCATACGCTGATATGGTAAAAGGATATAAAGACTATACAAAATCTCTTTTCCTTGCTCAGTTTGAGGTAAAACAGAAGCTCGACTTCATAACACAAGGGTTAAATATTCGAGGTTTATTCAGTACAAACAGGTATTCATTCTTTGATGTATCTCGTTATTACAACCCGTTCTATTATAACATCACAGGTTACGACAAATACGAGGATACTTATCAACTTTACAGTTTAAATCCCGAAAGCGGAACTGATTACCTCACCTATAACGAAGGAGATAAAAACATTACAACTACTACTTATTCTGAAGTGGCGATCAATTACGACCGTACGTTTAACGATAAACACTCCATAAGTGGTTTGTTGGTTTCAACCATGAGAAACTATCTTGAAGCAAATGCCGGTTCTTTGGCCTTGTCTCTTCCTGCAAGAAACATGGGAGTCTCTGGTCGTTTTACTTATTCTTATGACAGTAGATACTTTACTGAATTCAACTTTGGTTACAACGGTTCAGAAAGATTTGCAAAGAAAGAGCGTTTTGGTTTTTTCCCATCGATGGGTCTGGCATGGATCGCATCGAACGAGAAATTTTGGACAGACGGCCTCAAACGAATCGTCTCGAACTTTAAATTAAAAGGTACGTACGGTTTGGTGGGAAATGACGCCATTGGCGATAAAGATGACCGTTTCTTCTACCTATCAGAAGTTAACATGAATTCTGGAAACCGGAATTTTGTTTTCGGAGAAGACCTTCAGTACTATTCGAATGGCGTAGAAATCAGCAGATACTCTAACGACCTGATTACCTGGGAAACGGCAAGAAAACTTAATCTGGGTGCAGAAATCGGACTGTTCGAAAAAATGGATATCATAGTTGATGTATACCGGGAACACCGAAGCAATATATTAATGAACCGTTCCAGTATTCCAACAACAATGGGACTAAATGCAACTCCTCAGGCAAACATTGGAGAGGCAATTGGCCGTGGAATAGACTTCTCTCTCGACTATAACCAAGCATTTGATAATGGATGGTGGCTAACCGGAAGAGTAAACTTTACTTATGCAAAAGCAGAATATAAAGTTTACGAAGAAGTAGATAATACCTTAACTCCATGGTTGAGCCATATCGGACGCCCTGTAACACAACAGTGGGGATATGTTGCCGAACGTTTGTTTGTTGATGAATATGAAGTAGAAAACAGCCCTACGCAAACTTTTGGCGAATACATGGGGGGAGATATTAAATACCGAGATATAAATAACGACGGTATTATTTCAAGTTTAGACCGTGTTCCAATCGGATATCCAACGGAGCCGGAAATTATCTATGGATTTGGATTTTCTTCCGGCTACAAAGGCTTTGATTTCTCCTGCTTCTTCCAGGGCCTTGCACACGAATCATTTTGGATCGATGCAACGAATACTTCGCCTTTTATTGACACCGACGGTAATGGCAGCGTAGTATCGAAAAACTCGTTACTTCAGGTTTATGCCGATGATTATTGGTCGACATCCAACCGAAACATCTATGCCTTGTGGCCAAGATTATCCGACCATATTATACAGAATAATATGCAGCGAAATACGTGGTTTATGCGCGATGGCTCTTTCCTTCGTTTAAAATCGATGGAGTTTGGATACACTATTCCCCAGCGAATCTTAGATCGATATATGATCAGAAACCTTCGCTTTTACGTAAGCGGAACAAACTTACTCACCTTTAGCAAGTTTGATCTTTGGGATCCGGAAATGGGAGGTAACGGCTTGGGATACCCCATCCAGAAAGTGTTTAATTTAGGAGTTCAACTTTCATTCTAAAATGCTAAAAATGAAAAAGATACAATATATATTCATATTAGTGATACTGACAATGTCGTCGTGTAATGATTATCTTGATGTTGTTCCGGATAATGTGGCGACATTAGAATATGCATTCCTTGACAGAGTTGGAGCTGAAAAATTTCTCTTTACCTGCTATTCATATTTGCCCGATTTTGGTAGCCCGGGAGCTGATCCGGCAATTTTAAGCGGAGATGAGTTGTGGATACATGCCGAAAATGAGTGGTACAATAGCCACGTTGGTAATTTTCACACCTACCACATTAAACTTGGGCAACAAAACATAACCAACCCGTTGGCAAATTATTGGGATGGCGGCTACAGTGGAATTAACCTTTATAAGGGCATCCGCGACTGTAACATCTTTCTCGAAAATATTCATTTAGTTGGAAAAGACCTTGATAGCTTAGAACGCGCAAGATGGATAGCCGAAGTTAAATTCTTAAAAGCCTACTATCATTATTACTTACTAAGAATGTACGGGCCTATTCCTATAATCAAAGAAAACCTGCCGGTTTCTGCCAGCATTGACGAGGTTCGCGTGTACAGAGAGCCTGTCGATGAATGTTTTGATTACATCGTTAGTCTGCTCAATGAAGCTGTGCCCGATCTGCCGCTACAGATAAGCAATGTTGCTACAGACTACGGGCATATAACACAACCAATTGCACTTGCAATAAAAGCAGAAGTTCTCGTAACTGCTGCAAGTCCGTTGTTTAATGGCAATCAGACATACGAAAATATGGTAGATTCTAGAGACATCCACTTATTCAATTCTACCTATGATGAAAATAAATGGAAACTAGCAATGGATGCCTGTAAAAACGCGATAGACACAGCTCTGCTTGCAAACCATAAACTTTATGAGTTTAATGACAGCAGGTATCCTGTTACCGACTCAACAAAATTGATCATGTCGTTGCGAAATGCATTTACCGAACGCTGGAATCAGGAGGTTATTTGGGGAATGCCGGCAAACACTGCTCAAAGCTTGCAACATTTGTCCTTACCTTATTTCACAACCAACGACATCTCAGGCTCCAGAACACAGCCAATACTGTCTCCAACCCTAACAATGGCAGAACTTTTTTACTCAAACCATGGAGTACCTATCGATGAAGATACCGAATATGATTTTGAGAATCGATACAAAACGTCAATATCAACCGACGAAATGTATTACATCAACAAGGGCTCTTTAACTGCCAATTTGAATCAGCACCGTGAACCTAGATTCCATTCGAGCCTGGGATTTGACAGCGGAATTTGGTTTGGAAACGGTCGCTACAAAGATGTTGGACAAGGAAACTCAAGTGAAGTTTCATGGGTTCTGCAAGCAAAATCAGGAGAAGTATCCGGAAAAGCTTCGTCGATTAGATACTCGGCAACAGGATATTTTGTAAAGAAATACTCACATTTCGAAACAGCTACCAATTCAACCGGAATTACTTATGTGAGAATGGTTTTCCCGATTATGCGTTTAGCAGACTTATATCTTTTATATGCCGAGGCACGTAACGAATACATGGGGCCTGATGCTGAAGTTTATCAATATCTTGACTTGGTAAGAGAGCGCGCAGGATTGAATGGCGTTACTGAAAGTTGGTCGCAATATTCGAGATTCCCCGATAAACCTTCCACAAAAACAGGATTACGCGAGATAATTCAGCAAGAAAGAAACTCTGAATTAGCTTTTGAAGGAAAACGATTCTGGGATTTAAGAAGATGGAAAATTGCCGACCAGACAATGAACACTGCGATTAAAGGTTGGAATGTTGAGGGTAATACCGAAATTGACTATTACAGCCTCGTTACCTACGATATTCTTTCATTTACAACAAAAGAATATCTCTGGCCTCTGAAACAAGCAACGATCAGGGTTAATCCGAATTTGATTCAAAATCCTTTCTGGGAGAATTAATATGAAAAATCGAAAAGGAATTTAAAGATGAAAAAACAATATACAATATACTTACTTTTATTTTTGACATTCGTTCTGCTAAATAATTGTAGTGAAGAATCGATCGGGCAATACCCGGTTGATGACACCCCTCCTCTACCGGTGTCAAACGTCGTTGTAGAAAATATTCCTGGAGGAGCAATATTAGATTATGATCTCCCTGATGAAGAAGATCTGTTATACGTTCAGGCAGAATATGACCTCCCGAACGGAACAAAAGGGATCATGAAAACCTCTGTATTCAGTAACGACATGACGATTAAAGGTTTTGGAAGGTCTGAAAAACGAACTGTGAACCTGATTTCGATAGACAGAAGTCGTAATGAATCTACTCCTGTTTCCGTTGAGATTGAACCAGAAGATTCTCCGATATACGGAATTCTTGACAGTCTTGAAGTTCAGGAATCGTTCGGTGGTTTTAAGTTAAACTGGCCCAACTCTGTTGAAGAAGACATTGTTTTAGGTGTATTGAGGAAGAATGAAGAAACTCAAGAGTATGAATACATCGATAACTTCTATTCCTCTGAAAAATTAGCTCAAAAAGCAGTTCGCGGTTTGGATTCAACCAGGGCAACTTTCGGCATATGTGTTAGAGATACCTACGGAAATAACACTGACACCCTGGAACTAAGTCTTAAACCATTTTACGAAGAACAAATTCCTAAAGATGGATTTGTTGGCCTTAGACTATCTTCGTGGTTTAAACTGCATAGTTACGGTGGTGGAATGGATCGTATGTGGGACGGAGTTACCAACGTTGACAACAACATCTATTACATTCAGAACGGCAATGAAATTATGCCATTCTTCACTTTCGATATGGGAGTAAAAGCAAAATTATCCCGATTTAAAATGTGGCAAAGGGTTAACTTCTTGTTTGCGCTACACAACCCACAACTATTTGAATGGTATGGAACAAACGATGCAGCATTGGCCGCAGATTCTGAAACATTAGACTGGGAAAACAATCCTGCGTGGATTAAAATTATGGACGGCGAATCTAAAAAACCCTCAGGTTTACCGGCAGGAGCTACGCTTACACCTGAAGATGACGCATACGGACGTGCAGGCGAGGAATTTGAATTTCCACTGGATGCTCCAGCCATTAGATACTTAAGATTTAAAGAGCTTAGAACCTGGAGCGGCTCGTCAGGCTGTTGTATTGGAGAGTTAACTTTCTGGGGACAAATTGAAAAATAATCATGATAAAGAATAATACCATGAGAAAAACATATCTATATATATTCTCCATTATATCGATCGTCGTTCTGTTTTCCAGATGTTCTGAAATGAACGATATCCACGATATGTACCTTGAAGACGGAGAACGCATTTATATCGGAAAAGTAGATTCACTAAAGGCTTATCCGGGAAACGAACGCGTGAAACTTGTATTCTGGGCTGCCGACCCAAGAGCAAAAACAGTAGGATT
Source organism: Draconibacterium mangrovi (assembly GCF_010586825.1). Classification (GTDB taxonomy): domain Bacteria; phylum Bacteroidota; class Bacteroidia; order Bacteroidales; family Prolixibacteraceae; genus Draconibacterium; species Draconibacterium mangrovi. The sequence continues at coordinate 563,827 of NZ_JAAAGB010000001.1, forward strand.
TTACTGGTACCCGAATAACGATTCTATGTTTGTTGATATTGAACACACCTCAGGTCTGGATTCGTTTGAAGTATTTATTGGAGGTACAGGCAGCGACAAATCAATTCCGGAAGGGAACTATACGTTAAGAGCTATCACAAGAGATAACAAAGGTCACTTCTCTGTTCCTTATGAAAAGATCATGTCGATCTATGGCCCTCAATACCAGTCTTCACTTACTAATAGAATCATCAAATCGTTAGTTTTTGAAGAATCAGAAGGATTGCTTTCTGTTTTCTTTTCCGGCCCGGTTAACGACAACGAGATTGGACTTGGAATCAGCTATACCGACAAAGATGGCATTCCACATAATCTTTATATACCGGAATCATCAATAGGCGATCAAACTGATATAACAAATGTTGATCCGAGTAAAGGTGTGAAGTATCAAACTTACTTCCTACCAGATCCTACAGCAATCGATACATTTGTTACCGAGTTGGAACGCATAGAAATTGTACAAACAGTAAATGTTGCACTCAATAAACCGGTAATCGTTAGCGATATATTGCGTGAAGACTTCCCCGGCACAAACGCCGTTGATGGTGTAATCGCAGATAACTCAAGATGGGTAAGTTCTGCATCCGGAGAACATTGGATTGAAATTGATCTGGAAGGCGATTATCCCGTTCATTCATTTGAAGTTTGGAATGGTTCAGGAGGCCAGGTAAATACGCCGCTTCCCGATTTAAGGTTTCAGGTGTTCGTAAACGACGAGTGGCAAACCATTGTTGAGGAAACCGCAAATACAAATGCAAACTATCTTGCAGTATTTGATGAGATTACAACTAGCAAAGTTAGATTCTTAACAAATACACAAACGCGAATATTTGAGCTCGCGGTTTATGTTACTTTCAGATATTGATACGTATTCCTTAACCAACTAAGTAATGGCTGCAAGCATCTCGGCATGAGCTTTCTTGCAGCCATTTCCATTTAAAGACGATCAGTTATCGAAAACGATAACTAACTTGGAAAATCAGAAAAATTATCGTTATGAAAATTCAGATTCAACTACTCGTCCTCGCGCTTTTTATTTCTTTTAGCGGAACAGCCCAGTCACAGCTGGCAAAAAACCTGCAAGAAGGCAAAGATCAGACAGTGGTAGTATACGGAACCAGTTTATCGAGTGGCGGACATGGAAAAGCCTGGATGCAATCAGTTGCCGATTATTTTAATGGCCAATACGGAGATCACCTTAACTATTATCTCGCAGGAAAAGGCGGTATGTGGTCAACCTGGGGCGTTCAGCATTTAGAGGATAGCTTAATTGCCAAAAAGCCAGATGCGGTAATTATTGAATTTGGAATTAACGATGCATTCTACAAATACGAAACGTCTCCTGAATTGGCACAATTAAACCTTGAATACATGATAGACCGGATTCATCTGGCCTATCCAAATTGCGAAATTATTTTACAGGTTATGAATATGCCAATCCGCAAGTCTGCCGGTTATCGACCAAATCTGACAGCTTATTACAATATGTACAGAAAAGTAGCTAAAAAGCGAAAACTCTTACTGATTGACCACTACCCCAACTGGCAGAAAATTTTGGATAAAGGCGAAACAGAATTTCTGAAACATGTGCCCGATGGAATTCATCCAAACGATGCCAGCGGAAGAGAAATAATTGCGCCGTTTATTATAGAACAACTGGAAAATGCAAAATAACCAGTTAGTACTAAAACTCAAATTGAACAACCATGAAATTTCACAAAATATCAATTTTTATATTAAGCATTTTGCTGTTCTCATGCAGTAGTAAAACAAAGCAGAACGAATCTGAAACGGCAGACATAGAATTGCAAAGTGCTGATGTAATTATTTATGGAGGAACCTCTGCAGCTGTTACTGCAGCCGTTGAAGTGGTCCAATCTGGCAAATCAGTAATCGTGGTATCACCCGACACACACCTTGGCGGACTTTCTTCCGGCGGACTCGGTTTTACTGACACTGGTAATAAATCAACAATTGGCGGACTTTCCCGCGAATTTTATCATCGGGTTTGGCTGCACTACAATGATGATGTTGCCTGGATTTGGGAAAACCATTCGGAGTATGGAAACAAAGGACAAGGCACTGTTGCCATGGACGGAGCAAACCGTACCATGTGGATATTTGAACCACACGTTGCAGAACAGGTGTTTGAAGACTTCATTGCTGAAAACGAAATTACTGTGCTCAAAAACGAGTGGCTCGACCGCGAAAGTGGTGTAAAAATGGAAAACGGAAAAATCGTTTCAATAACTACACTTTCAGGTAAAGCATTTACAGGTAAAGTATTTATAGATGCAACATACGAGGGCGACCTTATGGCTGCGGCGGGAGTTTCCTATCATGTAGGCCGTGAGTCATGTTCTGAATATAACGAACAGTGGAATGGCGTTCAGGCGGGAGTGTTTCATCACGGTCATCATTTCAAAACCAAAATCGATCCGTATGTTGTTCCTGGCAATCCTTCCAGTGGCTTGCTACCAAAGATTTCTGCAGAAAAACCGGGACCAAACTGCAGTAGCGATAAAAAAGTTCAGGCCTACTGTTTCCGTTTGTGTATGAGTAACCATCCTGATAACAGGATTCCATTTCCAAAACCGGATAACTACGATCCTAAAGACTATGAATTACTTGCACGTGTTTTTCAATCGGGTTGGAAAGAGTGGTTTAATAAGTTTGATATGATTCCCAATAAAAAGACGGACACCAACAACCACGGACCGTTTAGTAGCGACAATATTGGCATGAACTACGATTATCCCGAAGCTTCGTATGAAAGAAGACAAGAGATAATAAAAGAGCACGAAGACTACCAGAAAGGATTACTGTATTTTGTTTCTACCGATTTACGGGTTCCTGCTGATATCAGGGATAAAATGAAAAATTGGGGTTTGGCAGCCGACGAGTTTGCGGACAATGGAAACTGGCCACATCAATTGTACATTAGAGAAGCCCGCAGAATGGTTGGCGAATACGTAACCACCGAAAATGATGTATTGGGCAAACGAGCTGTTCCAAGCCCTATTGGAATGGGTTCTTACACTATGGATTCGCACAACATTCAACGCTATGTTACCGCTGAAGGATATGTGCAAAATGAAGGCGATTTGGGAGTTCACCCGCATGATCCCTACCAAATCTCGTACGGATCAATCATTCCACAAAAAGAAGAATGCACAAACATGTTTGTTCCGGTTGCCGTTTCATCCAGCCACATAGCATATGGCTCAATACGAATGGAACCTGTATTCATGATTTTGGGTCAGTCGGCGGCTGCAGCAGCTTGTATATCTATCGACGAAGAAATCGACGTTCAAAGCGTACAATACGAGAAATTAAAAGAAATGCTGCTTTCAAAAGGACAGGTACTAAGTTCTGATGGATCAATTCAATAAACATACATTTGCATACTTGATCCGGGGTTGAGATCAACTCTGAGGTCAAGTACTAGCATTACATAGTCAATTTTAGTTTTTCAGAACAGTTCGGGTGCAATCTTTAAGATCATGCACCCGATCTTTTTATGTGTACTTTTTAGTTTTGGTCTTCCTCTTCAAGCTGGTGTAAAAGCCGTGCATATTTGCCGCCGTATTCCAGAAGTTGTTCGTGATTACCGTGTTCGATGATTTGTCCGTCTTCCAGCACCAAAATCATATCCGAATTTTTAATGGTACTTAGGCGGTGTGCCACTGCAATTACCGTTTTTTTGGAGAAAATATTGGCAATAGCTTTTTGTATGTACTGCTCGGTAATTGAATCAACCGCACTGGTAGCTTCATCAAGAATGATCAACTCGCTGTTTCCGGCAATGGCACGTGCAAACGAGATCAACTGTGCCTGTCCTTTCGAGAGGTTGTCGCCATTATCCTGAATAACAAAGTTGTAGCCTTCGGGCAACTGGTCGATAAAATAATTCGCATAAACAAACGATGCCGACTGTTCCACATCGCCTCGGGAAATAGATTTCCTTCCGAGCGAAATATTGAATTCAACCGTATCGTTAAACATGTAAATATCCTGCTGCATTATGGAAATCGTTTCGCGAATTTGCCCAATCGGGATCTCGGACAATTCGGTTCCGTTAATTTTTATGCTTCCGCGATAACCGGTGTAAGTTTTTGCCAATAAACGGATAATGGTAGATTTTCCCGATCCGGTTGTTCCAACCAAGGCCAGCCGATCGCCTTTTTGTAATTTAAACGACACATCTTTCAGCACGTCGGGAGTATCTTCGGAGTAACGGAAAAACACATTTTTGAACTCGATTTCCTGCAAAGCAATTGCCTCGGGAACTGTGTCTGACGATTCTGCTTTAGGATCTTCCACCTGCTGATCGAACATTTCGCTGATATGCTCAAGCGCCGACATGGCCCGCTGGATGGTTGAAATTTGCTGGGCAAACTGTTTTACCGGCACAAAAAGGCGCTCTAGGGTGGTTACAAAAACAATCAGGATTCCAAGCGTATAACCGTAATCCCAAATTTGCACAGCGCCGTACCAAATCACCAAAGCCGTGGCCACCGAAGTAATTCCTTCCACAATCGAATAAAGAAACGAATCGTAAACATTCGATTTGTTTTGAGCGTCGCAAAATTGTTTGTTCATGTCGTCGTACTTATTCAGCACTTTATCCTCAGCGGCAAAAAGCTGAACGGTTTTCATTCCGGTTAATGCCTCCTGCAAATAGGCGGCCGATTTTGCCAGACTCGTGCGTGATGTGTTGTATGCCTTTCTGATTTTTTTCCGTAGAAAATTTATTGCCAGAACAATTACCGGAACGACCAGTAACAACACCAGTGTAAGACGCCAGTTGATGTAAAAAAGATAGCCCACCAGCGCCAAGGTTTTTATACTGTCGGCCAGCAAACCAAGCACTCCGGCAGCAAACGAATCCGAAACAGCTTCCATGTCGCTCGTAAGGCGCGACAAGGTTACTCCAATAGGCTTTTTATCAAAATAACTCAACGGAAAACGCAGCGATTTGCCAAACAAGCGCCGGCGCAAATCAACCACTGCCAACCCTCCAGCTTTTGAAAAAGAGTAACTGTAAACACCGTCGAATAATATATTTAGGACCAATGCCGCAGCCAGAAAAAGACTTTGTCTGATCAGGCCGTCCACATTGCCCGGAACGATATAATTATCAACGATATCTTCAATCAACCAAAGAAATAGAATGCCTGTTCCGGTGGTAACCGGAATGGAAGCAAGACTCAGAAAGAACCATTTTTTGTGCGGTTTAAAATAGCCGGCAAACTTTCGGAACAGCTGCCAGTCGACATTTTTTATAATATTGTTTTTGCCTCTGTTCATTACTGCATTTCTTTTTTCGTTTCACCTTCCTGTTGCAGTTTTGCAATGTCGCGGTAGAAATCCGATCGTTTTAACAATTCCTCGTGATTTCCTATGGCCGCCATTTTACCATCTTCCAGCACAATAGTAAAATCGGTTTTCTCCAACACACTCACCCTGTTCGAAATCACAACCATACTTTTCACCGCATAGTTTTCCACAATTTGTTTGATCAGAAAACGCTCGGTATCTGTGTCGACAGCTGAAAACACATCGTCGAGAATCAATAATTCGCCCTGTGTATAAAGTGCCCTTGCCAGGCTAATTCGCTGTTTCTGTCCACCCGAAAGCATAATACCTTTTTCGCCCACCATAGTTTTCCCTTTTTTAGGGAAACGCAACAGTTCGTCGGCAAAAGCACTTTTGTAAATCACATCGTCAAAACGTTTCTCGTCAATCGCTTCGTTCGATGTTAACCCAATATTGTTTTCGATGGAATCGGAAAACAGAAAAACCTCCTGACTTACCGTATTTACCACCGACCGGATGTCTTCGCTTCGTATTGAATCGGCATCAATATCGCCATAAAAAATCTGTCCTGCTCCGGGTCGTAGGTAACCATTTAAACACTGAATCAAGGTGGTTTTTCCTGATCCAACTTTTCCGGTGATTCCAACTATCTGACCGGGTTTTATCGAAAATGATATGTCTTTCAAAACCGGTTTATCGCCGTTATGATAGGTGTAATTCAGATTTTCTACGCGAATTCCTTCTTTAAAAAGTCCTTCCTTTTTGGATTCGGGCAGCGATTTCCGTTCATCATCGGTTCCTTTTCGGTCCATAATGGTTTGAATACTGCTGATTCCCACAAATCCTTGCTGAAAAATTGTGAGTACCCAGCCCAGCCCCATAATCGGATGGGCTAGTAGCGCGGCGTAGGCAATGTATTCGGTTAACTCACCTATAGTGAATTTGCCGTTGATAACATACATGCCACCCACAAAAAAGATGATGATTTTTAAAATCTGCCCTAGATTACCAAGCAAGGGAATAACAAATGAGCGAATCCACGAAATTTTTAGCGAGGCCTCGTAATAAGAAATATTATCGGTCTCTACCTTATTTTCGGCATGCTCGTAAATATTATAGCTTTTTATCACACTGTTACCCGAAAGAAAAGAGATGATCTTTCCGGAAAGCATTTGCAAGGTATCCATTCTGGCGTGTGTGTTTTTAACCATCACCTTCATGCCATAACGAACAATAAAAAAAACCACCACCATTGGAACGATACAATACAACGTGAGCATCGGCGACAGCTTCCACATCATGTATGGCGTTAGCGACAAGGACAAGAGTATATTACCGATTTGCAAAATGCCAAACCCGGTAATCATTCGAACGCCGTTAATGTCGTTATTCACCCTCGAAATGATATTTCCGGTAGAGTTTTTATCGTAATAATCCTTTCCGAAAGAGGCCAGCTTTTGGAACATTTCGCCTTTTAACTGCCGTTCAATAAGGCGGGCCGGGAAAAAGATCAAAATCCGCGAAAGTGTTCTTACCAAAATCAGTCCGACAGCCAGAGCTACAATGATCAATACATTTTTATGAAACTCACTTTCATTTCCTGCGCGGCCGGAGGCTATCAGGTCAATGGTTTTCTGTATAAATCCGGGTATCGTAATCGAAGTCCAGACGGTGAGCACCAGAAAGAGAATTCCGCCTGTGTACCACCACCGGTATTGATGGGTGTATTTTAATAAGAATTTTAGTTTCGATAACATGATCCGGTATCCAGTTTTTGCCGTTTAAGCATCAATATATTTTTGCATTTGTTCGTTTTGCCAGTTGTACACCAGTTCGGGCAAGGTCTCTCTGCCTTCGTGGTAGCGTTTCAAAAGCTTTTCGGCCACCGTTATTCCGCTTTCGGTAATTTCGCGAACCGGAGCCAAAAACCGGCTTTCATCCTCCGAACACCTTACTTTCGCACGTCGGGTAAGTCCATCCGAAGCAATCCGGCAAATTTGTTTTGCTATGGTTCCCGCATGCAAATTACCACTTTCTGCATTAAGTGCTTTTACAGGCACCTGCGCACGAAGCTCCTGCATGCTGTCAACGTCCCATTTCGAAATTAGTTCATCGGCTTCTGCCAGACTATCACCGTCGTATAACAAGCCAACCCACAAAGCCGAAACTGCTGCAATATGCGACACACAACTGGCATCGGCACCTCTCATTTCAATAAATTGTTTGAGGCGTACATCGGGGAAAGTCGTTGAAACATGCGTCTCCCAATCTTCCTGCGTTGGTTTTAGCGGATGTTTACCCTCAAAAAATCCACGAAAGGTAAGGCCATTTGCCGAAATATATTCGCCATCGCGCAAAATGTAATACATCGGAACATCCAACAAGTAATCCACCCAGCGCTCAAAACCAAAGCCCTCATTAAAAATAAAGGGTAAAAACCCGCAGCGATCCGGATCGGTATGGTTCCAAATATGCGAACGATAAGTTAAATAGCCGTTCGGCTTTCCGGCTGAAAATGGTGAGTTAGCAAAAATAGCCGTAACAACAGCTTGCAGCGCCTGCGACACGCGCATCTTTTTCACCATGTCTCTTTCGCTGCCAAAATCGAGATTTACCTGCGTTGACGCAGTGTTTGTCATCATATGCAGCCCAAGCTCGCCTCTTGTGGGCATGTAATTGCGCATCCAACGGTAGCGTTCTTTGGGCACCCACGGCACATCGGCAACTTCCGACAACGGATCAACGCCCATCGGCAGACTAAAAAAATTGTAGTGCTGACTTATGGTGTTAAGTTCCTGAAAATGCTTTTTGGTTTCGCGGTACGTTTCGTGAATCGTGCTAAAATTATCGCCCGAAAGCTCAAATTGCCCACCGGGTTCCAGCGTAATTGATGCACCATTTTTCCGTAGACCGATTGCGATATTGTTTTCAAGAATTGGCTCCCAGCCGTCCTGTTGCATCTTGTTCAGGATCTTCAGAATTCCGCCGTCCTGATCAAAACAAAGGCGCCCGAAATCTTTTCTTCTAAATAAAAACTTTTCGTTTTCTGTACCGATTCCCCATCTTTCCGGCGGTTTGCTCCCCCGTCCAAAATAGTCGACCAGTTGTGATTTATGGTTTATTTCTACTCTTTTCTCTTTTTCTGTCATCTAATTGTTTTTTGCTTTCAGCTTTTACTTTGCATTTAAAATGCTGTCGAGAACATATTTTTCCACATGGCGGTTTTTCCCGATGTACGGGTAATCGTGCATCGACAACATTGCAGGAGCATTCAGCTCAACCACAATGTAATTATCATGCGAGGCTGGCTGCTCCATATCTTTGATTATAATATCGATTCCGGCAATTTTCAGGCCTGCCGATTTTGCCGCGTCGACGGCTACATTTTTGTAAAAATCCGGAATATCATCGGTTACATCAATGCTGTCGCCGCCGGTACTCAGGTTTGAATTTTTACGCAAGTACACCTTCTCCCCTTCTTTCAAAATCGTTTCCGTAGTCATCGACTGCGCATTCAAATGCCTGATCACTTCCTCATCAATATTTATTTTTAATAATGGGTGCGTGTAATCCGTTCCGCGCCCTTTATTCTTTTCATTTACCAATTCCTGAATGGAAGATTTCCCATCGCCTGAGACGTTTGCCGGTTCGCGCCAGGCAATGGCACGCACCACATAATCGATTACCAGAAAGCGGTATTCCTGCCCCGGACAAAATTCTTCAACAATTACTTTATCCGAAAATTTAAATGCATTGTTGATGGCGGCAATTTGCTCCTCGCGGCTTTGGATATTTGTACTTACTGCAATTCCATGATCGGTGTTAGCCGGTTTTACCACAGCGGGCAAAGGAATCGCATCCAGCACATCGGCTTTATAACCGGATTTCAGCAAAATGCCTTTTGCCTGGTGAATACCTTTTCGCTGAAGGAACTGCCTGGTCATCCATTTATCATCCGATATCCAAAAGGCAATCAAGCTGTTGGCATCCGAAATGGTTCCTTCGTGAATAATGTATTCTTTATTATTGTACTGCACCGAAATGAGGTTATTATCGGCATCAATAATCTCAAAATCCAGTTTGCGACGGAGAATTTCAGCAATAATAATCTGAGTGGTGGCTTCAAAATGCTCATAACCAGGTAGCGGTTTAAAATTATAGTTGCTTTTATCCATCATAACAAATTGCTTTTCGGGAAATATTCCAATGCGGCGAAACATCCCTCTTCGTAATAACATTTGAAATTAACACATTGTGTTTAGAATAGTTTTCGAAAGCACGAATTATTGCCTGTAATTTAAAGTTGGGTTGAAATGTGAAAGGAAATCCAATCCAGATCCGTTTGGTTATGCTTACTGGATAACAATTCACAAATTAATGTTATAAAAAAAGAGGCCTTATAGTAAGGCCTCTTAAATATTTTGTGCGATAATTTGCAGAAAGCTGCAACTTTCTAGTTAACCGCCGGAGTAACAGTAAATTTACGGAATTCCACCGGTCCGTGGTCACCCTGAATCTGAAATGGACCAGGTTCTCCTTCATTGCTATCCAACGAGCCACCTGTAATTCCTGGAATAGGACGGTTAGAAATAACTTCTATTCCATTAAGCAAAACGGTAACATGGCGCCCAACAAGTGTCACGTCATAAGTTTGCCATTCGCCCGGGGCATTAGCGGCATAAACCGCAGGTGCAATAAAACCGTAAATACCACCAATACTAACATCATCAGTTCTTCCTTTTGAATCTTCGATCTGAAGTTCGTGACGGCCGCGAAGATAAATTCCACTGTTACTTCCTGCCGGATAACGGAACTCAACATGGAGTTTGAAATCGTCAAATTTATGGATACTAATCAGGTTACCACCCGATTCGGTATTCACCATTACACCGTCAATCATCTGGAACTTGCTGTTCTGTGGAATAACCCATTTTTCCATGTTATTGGTTATCATCTCAATAGGATTTCCCCAAATCGGTGGTTCTGTTCTTTCCAGCGAAGGAGCACGAACACCTGTCCATTCCAGTTTATTACCATCAAGCATTTGATAACCTGTCAGTTTATCATCTTTCAATGAAAACTCAAAATACAGATCATCAATATCCATCCATTGCGGTGGAATGGTAAAATGATATTTATCCGTAGCTTCATCGTAAACCACTTCCGAAATTGGTCGGGCACTTCCCTCATAACCAACGTAGTATCCGGTTAGCGTAGAGAAACCTGATAATTTAACCATAAGCCACCCTGGGAAACCGTTGGAAGTCATTAATCCATGGCGGAAAAGACCTAGATTCTCGATCTGCTTTTCAGTCATATTTATCGTAAGATCCCACTTGCCAATTAATGGCGAGTCGCTTTCAACACGCTGTGCCTGTGCCGGCACAATAGCCGTAAATGCAATTGCAATTAATAAAATAATAGGTTTTAGTTTGTTCATTGTTATTTATTTTGATGATTAAACTTGATCATCTTGTTTCTAATAAACACAAAACTACTTAAAAACAGTGTTCGTTAAAAAACAAATAGGAAAATTATCTCTCCAAAATAGCGGGAACACTCTTATTCAACTATTTATGCAGATACGCATTGGCAACAGGAAGAAGTTGTTCCCAGATTTGCAGAAACAGGTTATCAGTTTCTCAACAGGCTATATACATTTTCAATTCAACAAATAGATATAAATGACTGTTTTCTACCTATATTTCATACAATTTTTTTATTCGTGCCAATTAAAAACTAAATTGGAAGGAAATACCTGCATGACTAATTAAGATAAGATATGACTGTTGTTTTAAATATCGGAATTGTACTCTCATTCTTTTTGGGTATTCTCCTATTTTCGAAAAAAGACAAAGTGCTTACCGACAACATACTATCGTTGTGGCTGGTCGTTATCGGAATTCATCTTACCGGGTATTTTCTAAATTATAAGGGATACTGGGATTTATATCCTCACCTGATTGGAATTACCGCGCCTTTCCCGCTTTTATACGGCCCTTTTTTGTACCTCTATGTTCGGTATTCGTTAAAGAGTAAAAAGCACATACAAAAAAGAGATTATATCCATTTTGCCCCGGCACTGGTTTCTTACTTGCTAATGATGCCCTTCTATTTTACATACACCGCCGACGAAAAAGTTCAGGTTGACAAAGGCCTGATTGACGATTACGGCCTTTTTTCAACAATTCTTCTCCTATCCTTCATTATATCAGGAATCGCCTATGCAATTTTAGCCTACAGAATGTTGCTGAAAAGACATAAAATTGTTGAGGACAATTACTCGTACAGTAACCGCATCGATATGAATTGGCTGCGTTTTGCCATTCTTGGAATTGGCTCTGTGTTTATAACGGCTGCTGCAGTTACTATTATGCGCGAAATGCTGGGCCTTCAGTTTCCGTTTAACGCCGACATTTTATTTTATTCAATTATCGTAGCATTTGTGGTATTTATCGGATATTCGGGAATTCGCCAACAGGATCTTTTTACCAATACTGTGAAAAATGAAATTGACTTGCTGAGAACGGAAAGCGAATACAAAAGATCGGGATTAAAACAGGAATTAGCTATCCAGAAACACAGTGAATTGCTGGAATTAATGCAAAAAGAAAAACCCTATTTAAATCCCAAATTAACTTTAAGCGAACTGGCGAACACTTTATCATTGTCTTCGAATCATCTGTCGCAAATCATTAACCAATATGAGCAGGTAAACTTTCACGATTTTGTAAATAAATACCGTGTTGAAGAATTTATTCAGCGGGTTCAATCCAATAAAAATTTTAGTCTGCTGGCACATGCGCTCGATTCGGGGTTTAATTCAAAATCGTCGTTTAACAATGTTTTCAGGAAACACAAATCAGTCACTCCTTCGCAATACATTTCAGAATTAAAGTCCTGAATCACATTTTTCAGTCTAAAAATTACATTTTAGCAGAAACCAGCCAAAACACTCATTCACAACCTATTTAGGGTACACTCCTGTATGTTTGTACCTCAAAAAAGTTCAGCCTTTCACGTTTGGGCGATGCGCCTTTGTTTTTGATAAATCTTTGCGTCAGAAACAATTTTAAAACGCGAAATTATGAACACCAGGATTTACAACAAAACAGCTTTATTTTATGGTCTGGCAACACTAATTCCATGGATATTATGGTTCATGGCAGGCCATATAAGTCACATCGAAAACAATGGTTCAACACCACAGTCATTGGCCAGCATTATTGCATTTTTGGGTTTACTGGCTCCGATTGTTACTACGCTCATTATGGCCAGCCACAATAAAAAGCTGGCACACGATTTAAGCCGAAGGATTTTTAATTTTAAAAGAATCCGTTCAACCTACATCGTTCTTACAATCGTATTAATGCCATTTAGCATTTTACTTGCACAGGCTGTATCGCTTTTATTTGGTTACAGTATTGACCAGTTTCTATTTGCAAAATCTTTTTCGTTTACATCTGGCGTTTTCCCTGTATGGGTGATGCTGATTGTTGCACCGCTACTGGAAGAATTGGCCTGGCATTCGTATGGGACTGATTCTTTGCGGGTTCGTTTCAATCTATTTACAACATCATTATTATTCGCTTTATTCTGGGGAATATGGCATGTACCACTCAGTGGCATTAAAGATTATTACCACAGTAATCTGGTTGAGGCAGGTTGGATTTATTCGCTCAATTTTATAGTAAGTCTTTTCCCCTTTGTACTTATTATGAACTGGATTTACTACAAAGCCAACAGAAATATCATTTTGCCCATCATATTTCACATCGCAGCCGGTTTCTTTAACGAAATATTTGCCACCCACCCGATGAGTAAGGTCATTCAAACGGCATTATTAATAATGTTTGCACTTTATATTGTAGCAAACGACAAATCTTTTTTCTTCTCAAAAGAAATAAGAACAGCAAGTCAAAAAAACAGAACAATTTGGTTAAACAGGACTTCGAAATTGATCGTCGCCTTTATGTTTCTGGGATTGCTTTTAGTTGGATCAACCGGCCGTTTGTCGGCACAGAATCTTACGCAAACCATTAATGGGGAAGTGTTTGATGACATCACAAACGAATCGTTGCCTTTTGCAAGCATTGTAGTTAATGGAAGCGAACCGTTAATCGGCACTGTTTCAGATACAGAAGGTAACTTCATTCTGGAAAACGTTCCGGTTGGGCGCCAAACCATAAGTATTTCAATGGTTGGTTACGACACCTATGAGATGAAGGAGTTATTGGTGAGTTCGGGGCAGGAGATTAACCTGAATATCGGGATGCAACAAAGCAATGCTGAACTTGATGAAGTTGTGGTTCGGGTGAACAAATCAACACCACTAAACAGCATGGCAACTTTAAGCAGCCGACAGTTTACAGTGGAAGAAACGCAGCGATATGCAGGAGGATTGGATGATCCGGCGCGTTTGGCAGCTTCGTTTGCCGGTGTGGTGAATCCTTCCATCAGCGATAATGGTATTTCGGTTCGCGGAAACAACCCTGATGGTTTATTGTGGCGCATCGACGGCGTGGAGGTACCGAATCCGAACCACTTTGCCAACCTTACCATTGCCGGCGGGGGGTTAATGTCGGCCATTAGTAACCAAATGATGGCAAACAGCGATTTTTACACCGGTGCTTTTCCGGCTGAATACGGAAATGCCTCATCGGGTGTTTTCGATATAAAACTACGCGAAGGAAACCGCAACAAACGGCAATATGCTTTCGAAGCCGGAATTTTAGGTGTTGGCGCAATGGCACAAGGGCCGTTCAAAAAAGGTTCAGATGCTACTTATATTGTCAATTACCGCAATTCAACCATGGCACTTTTAGCCCCGCTTTTACCCAATGATGCAGGAGTTTTACGGTACCAGGATCTGTCGTTTAAAACCAACTTCCCAACTAAAAAGAGCGGAACTTTTACGCTTTGGGGAATTGGAACAATCGATGACGTTAATATGGACGCTGCTGATAGTATTGATTGGGAATCAGACTTTGATCGCGACAACTCTGAAACATCAATTTATATGTTTGCAACAGCCCTTTCGCATAAAATAAACTTGCCCGGCAATGCATTTCTGAAAACGGCTGTATCGTATTCGGGAAGCGGATTAGAGTTTGAAGAGGAGCGTTTGGACTTTAACCTGCAGCCTCATCCGCAATCGAAAGCCCAAAACACCACCAGTCAAATTACGGTTCAAAGCGATTTAACCAAACGATTTAACGAAACACACAGCAATAAAACCGGCGTTCGGTACAGTCATCTTTCTTTTGATATTGATGTGGCAGAATCGCTTGCCGAAGGAGAAACTCCTACCCAGATTGCTAACCAAACCGGCAGCACCGATTTTGTTCAGTTCTATACGCAATCGAAAATTAACCTGTCTCAAAGCCTTGTTCTGAATGCCGGTGTTAACGCCCAATACCTACTACTCAATGATAATTTTTCGATTGAACCACGAATTGGATTAAAATACAACATCAACAAAAAACACAGCTTCGGAATGGCTTATGGATTACACAGCCGCCTAGAGCAATTGCCCGTATATTTTGTTTTGCAAAATGGTAACACAGCAAATAAGGATCTCGACTTTATGAAATCTGCCCATTATGTATTTTCTTACCAGGCAAAACTCTCCGACAACCTTCATCTACGAATTGAACCCTACTACCAGCAATTAAACAATGTTCCGGTAAGCCCCAACGGTTATATTTCAACCTTGAATAATAACAACACACTTTTCTTTAACGAAGTGCTGGTTAGCAAAGGAAAAGGACGAAATGTAGGAATTGATTTTACACTTGAGAAATTTTTAAGCCTCGGATACTACTACATGCTAACCGCTTCGGTTTTCGATTCGAAATACACAGCAGCCGATGGTATTGAACGAAACACCCGTTTTAACCGAAATTACGTTTTTAACCTGATGGCCGGAAAAGAATGGCAAACCGCTAAAAACAACATTTTCAGTGCCAACATGAGGCTAAATTACCTGGGAGGAAACCGCATTGAACCAATTGATTTGGATGCCTCGCTGCAGCAACACGATGTGATTTATGGTGAAACAAACAGGAACATTGCTTTTAGCAAAAAACATGATGATTTGCCGGTTGTATCGTTTACCCTTTCGTATCGAAAAAATAAAGCAAAATACTCATCCGTATGGTCCTTGCAGGTGCTCAATGCCAATGGCAGCGAAGAATATTCAAACGATTTCTACAACCTGAAAACAAACCAGATTGATACAAAATATGATGGACTTGTTATTCCAAATCTTAGTTATAAGATTGAGTTTTAAGTATAAACATTTTTCTTACGATACAAAAGGTCGTCAATTTTGGCGACCTTCAAATTTGTCCTTCTTATCACTGAATCAAATTTTCGAAACACGATAATGCAAAACCTTTACAATTAAAAGAAGTGTCATATTTTGAAATTTATCTTGTTCGTAATCGATTTGTCGATTCATATTGCAAATTGAAATTCTCAACCAGATTATAGCTATCTGAAATTTGAGGGCTGTCAGATTTGAAACCTCTCTGTTTAAAGCGATCGATCCATTCTTCATTAGTAATTAAATATTACTATTTTCGTTTAAATACTATTTTTATTCAATGGAATTAAACTTCTTAAATATCGCCTCACTGTTTTACATTTTTGCATCGCTAATTTTAATTGTATTTCTGCTTTCTTCAGATACAAGAGGCCGACTTAGTAATATTATGCTTTCTTTATACCTGTTGCTTACCATTCAGGATAATGGTTCGCAGTTTACGAGCATATATATTTACGAGCAGTGGCCAATCATTGGCATGCTAATCAGTCAAACAACTTTTCTAATTATTCCCTCTCTCTATTTATTTGTAAAATCATCGGTTTACAGTGACTTTAGATTAAGATACAGTTCCTTGCTGCATGCGGGGCCGATGATAATTTTTAATTTATTGCTCATTCCCGTTTACTACAAACCATTGATTGACAATCCAGAACAGAACTGGGTCGATCTTGTATCAACCGCGTATTTTGTAAAACTGATATATATATCGATACATACCCAGATTTTTGTTTATTATATTTTTATTTTCAGAATGTTATTGAAATATCGAAACATCCTTCTCGAGAATTATGCAAGTCCAAAACTTGATAACTACAAATGGTTGTTTCAATTCATTTCCATTCTATTTTTTGCTGAATTAATCGCCACCGTTAAAAATATTTATCGGTTTGGAGATAATGAATTTCTGTATTCCGTATTTGTTGTTATCGTAAATATTCTGGTTGTAATTATCATTTTTTGGCTGGTAATAAAAGCATTAAAAAAACCTGAATTATTTATTGGTGTAAATGCGAATACGATACCGGTAAATCAAATGATTAAGGAAATTGAAGAAAATACGGACGACAATTTTGATGAGGAACTCTCAGGCTATAAAGAGATTATTAAAAAACTTGAAAACCATATGAAGGTAAATGAACCTTTTATGGATTCCTCATTAAGTGTTTACGATTTGGCAAAACAGATAAATGTTCCATCCAGAGACTTATCCATTGCAATAAACCATATCGTGAAAAAGCATTTTTTCGATTATGTAAATGAATACCGGATAAAAAAAGCGATGGAAATTTTCAAAAATACCAACGATGAAAAGCTGACCGTGCTTGAAGTTTTGTACGAAGTTGGTTTTAATTCCAAATCATCGTTTAATACCGCCTTTAAAAAATTCACCGGAACAACACCTTCCGAATTCAAGAAAAAGGCCTCGAATTCAGCTGCTTAACAAAAAGTCGAACTAATCTTGAATAATAGTCGAACCAATTCCCTTCTCTAAAAAACGTTTGACTTTACGCAATCGGTCGCACAGGTCTGGTGACTTCCGCAATTTTGTTTTCATAAATCGCAACACAATTAAAAAATCATAGTTATGAAAACAATTAAACGTTCAGCACACAGATTCAGAAAAAAAGACACAAGTTTATTTAACCTTCTTTTTTTAGCGATCATGTTTATACTATTTGCGAATAGCAATGTGAATGCAGAAGGATTGGAAATTAAGAAGGGAACATTATCAGGAACCATTACTGAAAGTGGGACAAATGCTCCCCTGCAATATGCACAGATTGCAATTTTTAACACGACAGATTCTTCTCTTGTAAACGGTACCATTACAAACGAAGAAGGGAATTTCAAAATTGAAAAAATACCTTTTGGACAATATTATCTGGTTGCTGAATATATTGGATACGAAAAAGAAGTTCAAAACGATATTATTATCGATAACGAAAGAAATACGATTGAACTAAACAATATCCGCTTGGCAGAAAAGAATACCGAAATTGATGAGGTAAATGTTGTTGGTCAAAAGAGCAATATGAATATCAGAGCGGACAAGAAAGTAGTGAATGTGGATAAAAATTTATCGGCAACTGGCGGAACAGCCATCGATGCACTCAAAGTATCTCCTTCAATAACCGTCGATCAGGAAGGCAAAGTTTTACTGCGTGGTAGTACAAGTTTTAAAGTACTTATTGATGGTAAGCCAACTGCCTTAAAGCCAAATGAGGCCCTTAAACAAATTCCGGCCGGTAGAATCGACAACATTGAAATTATTACTAATCCTTCAGCAAAATACGATTCGGAAGGCACCGCCGGAATCATCAACATTATTACAAAAAAAGGAATGGGTGCAGGCACCAGTGGACAAATTAATGCAGCAATTGGAACTGGTGATAAGTACAACGCCGATTTGAATTTAAATTATACAAGCGATAAATTAAGCTTTACGGTTGGCGCCAAATGGAAAGACAACAAGCAGTTTTATGACATGGATGAGATTCTTGAAACAATAAAAGATGGCAAAAAACGCAGGAACGATGTTGTTTTCTACCGGCAACAAACTGACAAAGATTTTGGAGGAAACATTACATTGGATTATAATTTCAATTCGAAAAACAACTTGTCGTATTCAGCCGAACTGGGTTACGCCGATTTATATATCAATGCTAATTTTAAATACGATGAAACCATTGAAAATCAAACCGGACATACTTATGTTTATGAAGATTTAGGGGGAGCATATTTAGCCGATTATTTTACAAACAACTTAGCACACACATACAATTTTATCGATAATTGTAATTGGACAAATTCTGTTTTTTATTCGAAAATAAATTATTTTATGGATAATAAACAGGACAGATATTACACCGATTCTGACTTTGATTACAATGTAACAACACCTTACTATTCCATGCGTTACGAGAACGACAATTTTAGTACAGAAATAAGGGCAAAAACAGATTACACAAAAACGTTAGAAAACAGTTCGAAATTAGAGTTGGGTGGACAGTACCATAAATACCACCGCTATTTGGACCTGCAGGCAGAAAATTTTGATTTTGATTCTAATAATTGGCAACCTGACCCAATATTCACCAATGAATTTGATTTCAACGAACAAATTTCCTCTGCTTATGCAAATTTGAGTGGCGAAAAAAATGGATTTTCGTACAATTTGGGATTACGTATAGAATATACCAACCGCCTGATTGAAAGCTTCACAATTAATAAAAAATACGAATACAAAAAACTAAACTATTTTCCTACGCTATCCATCTCAAAAGCTCTTGGCGAAACCAAACAGCTGGCTTTCAATTATTCGCGGAGAATCGATCGCCCCGATGAATTTTTCCTGAATCCTTTCCCGGATGTAAGTAATGAATTTCAGGAAGCATACGGAAATCCATTGTTGCGCCCTAATATAACCGACTCTTACGAATTCAGTTTTCAAAAGCACTTTGAGAAAGGTATGTTTAGCTCACAAGCTTATTGGCGTGCTACAAACGATGCTTACACACAGGTAATTGGGACAGATAAAGATGGAATTATGATATTAACTTTTGACAATATTTCGGATGACAAAGAATTCGGGATTGAAAATATGTTGAATCTGCAAGCCCTAAAATGGTGGAGTTTGAATGCCAGCCTTAATTTTTTTGGACAAAATTCAAAAGGGAGAATGAACGAAGAAGCTTTTGACAGAAGTGCTTTTACTTTCGACACCCGATTAATAAACTCATTTACTATTGGAGAAAAAACCTCGGCGCAGTTAATGGCCTTTTACTTTCACGACCGGCTTGGAAATTCGATTGGAAATGTGGAAGGATTTTACTGGATCGATGCATCGGTGCAACACAATTTTTTAAACGACCGTTTATCCGTAACTCTGCAGGCAAAAGACATTTTTAATACCAACCAGTTAAAATTTGATATTAATCGTTCGGACTACCGTTTTTACGTTCACCAAAAACCTGAATATCCTACAATTATGCTCAACCTAAGTTATAAATTCAATAACTACAAAGACAACATTAAAAAAGTAAAAACAAAACTGAAGATTGGATAACCCTGATATTTTAAACTTTCTCTATCGTGTTGGAAGCTTTAGGTTTTGATGAAGAATGAATCAAATGCGGAGGCGGGTTTATTAGTCTTCCCAAAAATGAAAAAAGATAAAGTCGACCAAATTTCTATTCATGAAACAGTTCGACTTTATTTATTCGGTCGTACAGAAAAACTTTTTGATGCACTTTTATCAAATCAAATTAAAAAAGGGTTTTTAAAATGACGAAAAAGAAAAAAATTAACTGGCTCTATTATTCGATTGAACTTCTGGTAGTTTTTATTGGTGTAACAGCAGGTTTTCTGTTAAACAACTGGCGCGAAGATAACTCGAATTCAAAACTTGAACAAAAGTATTTAAACGGCTTTTATGCCGACCTTTTATCGGATAAAGACGATCTGGATTCTTTAATACAACGTACTCAGATAAAGACGGATGGTTTATTGGAAGTGCTGAAGAAAGCAGACTACGATAATAATGCTCTCACCCGAGAAATGGCTGATGAAATTATCGGTGAGATCTTGTTTTTGGAATGGTTCACCCCCGCTGACGATACCTACGACGATATTATTAACAGTGGCAACCTGAATTTAATTTCAGATTACCGGGTTAAAGAAGCCATTAGCTCGTATTACAGCCTCCTGAACGAAGTAAAAAACGTGGAACAGTTTTACCTGAACCATATGAACGATTACGGTTTCCCTATTATCTATAAAAATTACCACATTCTTAAACGCGAATTTATCGATGATAAATGCTACAAAAGTTTGGAGTTCACCAATATGTACCTGGGGATAATTTCTTTTTATCAGCAAAACATAAAAATATACAAGCAGGCACTTGAAAACAACCTGGAATTAGTACATGAAATAGAAAAAATAATAAAAAATGGAAACGAATAAAACGAATACCTTAACATTGCGAGAACGGCTGGCAGCGGTTATGACTTCGCCATTTACAGTAATAACTGCAACCTCGGTAATTTTCACTTTATCAGTAATCACAAGCAACTACGGAACAATTTTAGGATTTGTAATTGCACTTTTCACACTTTGGGCAATAAAATGGAAATGGAGCTATTTTGGCTTTCAACGAAATCCATTCTTTAAAACATTGGGAAAAGCAGTGATTTACACGGGTATAATAATTCTTGTAAATGATTTTCTGTTTCAACCTGTTATCGAACTTTATTACGGTTCAACCGATCTTTCTTCGTTTGAAGGAATTAAGGGAAACGTAGCGAATTATGTCATTTTTATATTGATAATGTGGGTGGTTGCCGCTTTTGGAGAAGAGTTTCTTTTTAGAGGATACATGATCAAAAGGCTGGCAATAATATTTGGCGAATCAAAAAAAGCCTGGTTTGCAGCCATTATCGTATCGTCGGTAGTATTTGGTTTTGCGCATACTTACCAGGGAGTCTCAGGTATTGTATCTACCTTTTTTGTAGCGCTTATTTTTGGATTTATTCTGTACAAAAATCCGAAGAATCTTTGGGCAGGCGTACTTACCCATGGAATTTACGATATGTTTGGCATCGCCATGATCTTTCTCGACAAAGAACGGGTAATAACGAACTGGGTTCTCGAAAATCTGCTAACATTCCTCTAAATGACTCAAGCAAACTATTTTATTTTAACAGGGTGAAGAAATTGCATTAACTAAACAAATTTCATCCACAATGCATTTATTTGTATTATTGTAGATAGCTGACAGCAATTGACAAATAAATGGAAATAACACTTTTACATGCCATTGAGTTATTGGCCGGATTTCAGGCCTTTTTATTTGCCATTTACCTCGTTATTAAAAAAGACGGACAAAAATCGAGTAATTATTTTATTGCCCTGTTTATTGCTCTTTTGGCTTTAAATGTGCTCGACTATTTTGCCAAGTTTATATTAAATCCTTTCTCCGAAAATATTACAGTATTTATACAAACCTCCATTTATCTGGCAGCACCTGCTCTCTACTTTCATATCAAGACTTTCCTGTTTCCAGACAGTAAATTTGAGGCGAAGGATTTGATGCATTTAACGGTATTTGTAATTACCAATATCGTTATTATTATTTTGATTATTACCGAAGTTCAAAAGGGCGACATACCTGAAGAGATTGAATATAAAGTGGGATTAATTTTTTATTCCATTCTTTATATTCAAATGTATACTTACCTGTTCTTATCGTTTCGCGAGTTACAAAAGCACAAACAAATATTCTTCGAGAATTATTCAAATACAAACACAACGCGATACGCCTATCTCAGAAACCTGATAGTTGGAGTTGGTATTTTATTTCTTTTATCGTTCATAAATATTCTTACCAAGCTTGTACTGCAAATACAGAGCTTGTCCTTTTTCTCTTATGTAGTAATCAGCACTGTTCTGTTTCTATTTTGCTGGCTGATATTCAGTGGCCTTCGTTCTCCCGAGTTGTTTATCGATGAACTAAACGCCCAGCCACCGGTAAAAAAACTGGTAAAAAATTCACAGTTCCAGAACGAATTGGATTTTGAACCGGAAATAAAGGCCCAAATTGAACAGGTTCAAAAAGTTATGGCAAGCGATGAGCCATTTTTGGATCCCGCCTTAACACTTCATACGCTTGCCAAAGAATGCCATATTCCCAGTCGCGAACTCTCGATATTGATCAACCACCACCTCAACAAACACTTTTTTGATTTTGTTAATGAGTACAGAATTGAAAAAGCAATGGAATTACTGGCTGCTCCCGACCGGAAAGAATACACCGTTTTGGAAATATTATATGAAGTAGGATTTAATTCAAAATCGTCGTTTAATACAGCTTTCAAAAAATATACAGGATTTACACCGACTGAATACCGTCGAAAAAGCTCCATGGCAGTCGCATAAAACAAACTTTATAGCTGAAAACTTATGGAAATAATCATAACAACTTTAATTTGGGCTGCTGTCTTTCAGGGATTTCTTCTGGGCTTCATCTTCATCTTTTCGAAAAAGCACAAAAGTTTCTCAAACAAGTTGTTAGGATTGTTCCTGATTGCATTTATTTTCGGCGCCATAAGCGACCTGATACCCTTTGATTTTATAGGAAAATACAACATCGCCCAGTTGTTCTCCTCGCCGGAAGTCAAGATGCTTTTTCCGGTGCTGTTTTTACATTATGTTCTCGAAAAAATTGGGAGATCCGGGCACTTCAAAATCTTCCTTAGAACAATGTATATTATTGCCTGCGGAATACTCTCGATTACAGTCATCAACATTGCCATATTTGTGATTGGAAAAATAACCATCTATGATATTTTCGAATCCGGATCAATTGAGTCGTTCTATATGTTCCAGCAATATTTAGCCTATCTGCTAACCATCGTTGCTGTTGTAATTTCTATTGTTGAGCTTGTTAAGTTTCAAAACATGGCAAGAAATGAATATTCCGACATCACCATGTTATCCATAAACTGGCTCTGGCAATTTGTATTGATCTTTATTCCTGTTGTTCTTTTATGGGGCGCTGAGCTGATACGCATTTTAACAGGAGGATTAGGCCAGTCGGATATAGTTTATATTATTTGGGGAATTGTTTCCATCATTATTTACATAGTCAGTTATAAAGCATTTACTCAACAGGATTTATTTTACCCGAAAGCTGAAACCACTGAAATACAGGCTCGAAAAGCGATATCCGAAGAAGACAAATCCAAATCATCGAACACAATATGTCAAACCGTTAAAAATTCGATGGAAAGCGGACAATACTATTTGAACCAGGATTTGTCGATTCACGATTTTGCGAAAGAAATTCATGTTTCGGCTCGCACCATTTCAACCTGCATCAATAAGAGTTTTGGCTACAACTTTAACGAATGGGTAAACAATTACCGGGTTGAAAAGGCGCTGGAAATTCTGAACGACAAGAATAACGATCATCTATCGATCGAAGGAATCGGTTTGGATTCCGGATTCAAATCGCGCTCGGCAATGTACATTGCATTTAAAAAGAAAACCGGAAAAACACCCGGCAATTTCCGAAACAATTAAAAACATCCTCCTTTTCACCATATTCCCATGTCCTGATTTCTGCAGACACGATTTTCCATTGTCCTGATTCCTGCATTTCAAACCCCCTTTTGTCCTGAATTCTGCATTCCGGTGTTTAGCTTGTTCTGATTTCCGAATGCGCGACACCAAAAACTTTCATAAACCACTGATACACTTGATATTTGCATTAACGATTTTTCAATGCAAAAATATTTAATGATGAATCAGAAACAGGAAATACAAGAAACAAAGTTGCAACAGACAACGAAAAAGAACAGAATAAACTCTGTTGATGCCTTGCGCGGATTTGCCTTATTAGGGATAATAATTGCCAATATTCCTTATGAGTATAACACGCCGGTAACTGGAGAACTGGATTCATTAATGACTTTCCTGTATCACTTTTTAGTAGATAAAAAGTTTATTACCATTTTCTCCATTTTGTTCGGTTTTGGATTTTACATTCAAATGCAACGGGCTGCCGAAAAGAGTGTAAACTTCAATAAGTATTTTATCGTACGAATGCTACTTTTATTCGGAGTGGGTTATGCACACGGCCTGTTGTTGTGGAATGGCGACATTCTACGCGCCTATGCTCTAGGTGGTATATTTCTTTTAATACTGCGAAAAGTATCGGTTAAAAAACTGGTTGTTTTGACGGTACTGCTAAATGTAGTATTAACCGGAGCCATTTATATCGGTTTAACTGCTTTGGGCTGGGCTTCGCGTAATTTCGATTTTGAACTGGCTCGCGAATTACCTGTAGCCACATCGTTTCTGCGGTATTTGAAGTTAAATTTTATGTTCGACCCGTGGACTAATTTCCTTAGAGATATGCCCTTAACACTTGTATTTGCTTTTGGGAATATGCTAATTGGGTTTATCCTGGCAAAAATCGATTTCTTCAAACACCCGGAGAAACATGCTAAACTAACAACATGGTTTATCACACTTGGTCTTACTTTTGGCCTGGCAGCAAGTTTTATATTCTATAAGATATCAGTTGGCGATCTGGAATTGGATTATTCATTAATCTGGGTGCCGTTTGTTCTTGTAGCAGGAATGATTTTGCAAAGCCTGTTTTACATTTCGGCATTCCTGAAATTATACCAGTATAAATCCTTTCGAAAAGTATTACAATTTTTTAATCCGGTTGGCCGCACAGCGCTGAGCAATTATATTTTGCAATCGTTTCTCTACGTTTTTGTATTCTATCATTGCTTCAACCTCTTTAATCTTTTCGGAAAGCTCACAAATTTTCAATCGTGGATGATTGCCATCGGATTTTATGTATTCCAAACCATAATCACTCATTTTTATTTGCAACGATTTAATCAGGGGCCCATCGAATACATATGGAAAAAATACAGCTATAAAATGGCCTTACCAAAAAATGAACGCTATGAAAACGAATCTATTCAAGACAGCAGAATATACATTAAACACCAGGAAAACTAACTGTTACAACATAGTCGAACCAATTATGCAACGATGAAACAGTTCGACTTTATGCAGTCGGTCGATTACAGGCCTTTAATACCCCAAATTTGACCAAGAGATTTAGAACTTAAAACAGAAAACTTAAACAATATCATTAGTAACAATTAAAATTTAAAGTCATGAAAACAAAAGTATTTTTATCAACAATTTTAGCAATCGGAGTTTTATTCACTTCATGTGAAAAAGATCATTTAGAAGTAGTTCCATCATCAAATGTTACCACCATCGATTTTTCGTCGTCAGGTGTTAACCAGTTGGCCGTTTCAGATGTCTTCCATGTGTATGTTAGCTTCTCGGAAACAGAGGAATCAGTTCGTATTGAGGCCAATGAAAACTTACACTCAGTTATCGAAACAGATCAAACGGGCGATCTTTTATCGGTAGGATTAGAGAAAAACACCAACATTCGCGGGGTTCCGGTTTTAAACGTTTACATTACAACCTCTTCCCTTTCAAAAGTTATGGCAGAGGGCGCCACAACCGTTGAATTCAACGATGTTTTACAAAACGATCAGTTTGAAATAGAATTGATTGGAGCCAGCCAGTTTAAAGGATCGATCGAAACCGGAACAGTAAGCGCATACCTTGAAGGTGCCTCAACAATGGAAATCGATGGCGCTTGCACCAATTTCCATATCGATGCAACAGGAGCTTCTGAAATGACCAGTTTTGATTTTGTCAGCGATTACCTGAATGCCAACCTGGATGGGGGCTCTGAAATCTCGCTAAGCGTTCAGCAAAAACTTGATGTTACTGCCAAGGGTGCTTCAAAAGTTTATTACAAAGGTAGTGGAGTCATCGAAGAGCAGGACTTGAAGGACGCCTCCGAAATCATCAAAGTAAACTAGAAACCAGGCGACAGAAAACAGAACCCGATTGAAAACAAGAAACAAAAAGCTATGAAAACAATACTATTAACCATTTTGATATGCATCCTACCGGCGTTTATATTCGCCCAGGAATTATCTCAAACCGTTAAAGGAAAAGTAATTGATGTGGATACAAGAGGACCGCTACCGGGGGCAAATATCATTTTGCTTTCGGGCGGAACTATGGCAAAAGCCACCTCATCGGATGCCAATGGGAACTTTAAACTCGAAAAAGTTCCTGTTGGCCGACAAACCTTTAAAATTTCATTTCTCGGATACGAAGAGATTTTTCCTAATGAAATAATGGTTGGCTCGGGTCGCGAGGTTGTTCTAAATATTGAAATGAAAGAATCGGTTGCCGATTTGGACGAAATTACAGTTTATGCGTACGACGATAAAAGCGAACCGATCAACCAGATGGCAACCATAAGTGCCACTCAAATCACTGTGGAATCAACGTCCAGAATAGCAGCCGGAATAAACGATCCCGGAAGAACAGCACAATCATTTGCAGGCGTTTCATCAGCCGACGACGAAAACAACGAACTGGTTATCCGGGGTAATTCTCCGCGCGGGATGCTGTGGCGGATGGAAGGAATCGAAATTCCGAATCCCAACCACTTTACCAATGGCGAAGGCGGCTCCGGAGGTGGTGTTTCGGCACTAAGCACTCAGGTTTTATCCAATTCCGATTTTTTCACCGGAGCATTCCCTGCAGAATATGGCAATGCACTTTCGGGGGTGTTCGATTTAAAATTACGGAATGGTAACTACGAGAAACACGAATATGCTTTTCAACTGGGCGTGCTGGGAGCACAGGCAGCTCTTGAAGGTCCGCTAAAAAAAGGCAGCGAAGCTTCTTACCTGCTAAACTATCGTTATTCAACATTAAAAATTTTAAGCAAAGCTGGTATTGATATCAGCGGAGGCGACATCACTCCCGAATGGCAGGATTTGTCGTATAAATTTTATATTCCTACAAAAAAAGCCGGGTACTTTTCGGTTTGGGGATTGGGAGGAATTAGTTCTGCAGGTTCCACTGTTGCTCCGGATACTTCGTACTGGAATTACAGGTCTGATCGTTTTCGGGATACCGAAGATCATCAACTTGGAATTGCCGGGATAACACACAATTATCTTTTCCCCAACTCGAAAACCTATATCAAAACGGTGGCTGCCTATTCGCACACCAAAAATGAAGCTACGGTTGATTCGCTGGATTACAACCTGCAACCGGCAACCACAGAAAACGAAAATTTCGCCTATAACACATTTAGTTTGAATTCATTCATCAATCACAAATTCAATGCGCAGCACGTGTTGATGGGCGGTTTCATTTTCCATAACCGCGGCTATAATCTCGATGCTTTAAGTTTGAATTTTGATACAGGCAATCTGGAACAACAAGTAAAAAGTAAGGGAAGTACCCAGGTTTTTGAATCGTACGTTCAATGGAAATATCGCCTGAATGAGAAAGTTGATATCAACTCTGGGTTACATTCTTCCTTTCTGGCACTGAACAAGGATTACAGTATTGAACCTCGTTTGGGAATCCGCTGGGATATAAATAAACAGCACCGTATTAATTTTGGAGCCGGCCTGCACAGTAAAATTGAACCGGTCTCAGTATATCTGGCAGAAAGGGAATTAAACGATGGCAGTATTATTCAACCCAATAAGGACTTAAAAATAACGAAAGCAGCCCACGTGGTTTTGGGGTACAACTGGAATTTTGCACGCGATTTCCGATTAAAAGCAGAAGTGTATTATCAGCATTTGTATGATGTTCCGGTTGACCCGAATGACTCGACAAATACTGTAAGTTCCCTTAATTTTAGCAGCGGCTTTACCAACGAAAAACTGACTAACCAGGGAACCGGGAGAAATTACGGATTGGAACTGACACTTGAAAAGTTCTTCTCCAACAACTGGTATATGCTTACAACGGCATCGCTCTTCGAATCGAAATACACCATGCCCGATGGAGTTGAGCGAAACACCGCATTTAACAGCAAATACATTTTAAATGTGCTTGGCGGAAAAGAGTTTGAAGTGGGTAAAAACAAACAAAACATACTTGGATTAAACGTGAGAACCATGTGGCGAGGAGGTTACCGCACCACCCCTCTTGATTTGGAAGCATCCCTTGCCCAAAACCGCGAAGTGAGGGATTATTCTCGCGCATTTGAAACAAAAGTACCCGACTACTACAGGGTTGACTGTGGAATCAGCTACCGGAAAAACAAACCTTCCTGGTCGTGGATCGTTTCGCTCGACATTCAAAATGTAAGCGGCCGTTTAAACGTGTGGGATGAATTCTACAGCCCGGAAACCGGAAAAGTTGAAAGAAACTATATGAATGGAATGATTCCGATTTTGAATTACAGGATTGAATTCTAGAGATTAATAGTTTACACCGATAGAACAAAATAGCAGATCACTGAAGTTGCTATTCAGTTTAGACGAGAGCACCCATAAAAATTAGGAATTAAAAGAGACCTCTGATTCAGAGGTCTCTTTTAAACTTCTGGTTAAGTCTATTTTTTGTCGTAAACCATTGTAGTGGTTACGTTATCTCCGTCTCGGTTTTGCCTGGTTGATACTATTGAAAGCGTTTTAGCATCGTTCAATGTCCAAACCTGAGTTGATATTCTTTCGGTACCGTTGAAGTTCATTTTTGTAACGATAGTTAGCGATTTTCCATCGTCAGACCACTTGGCTGTCGACTTGCTTTCGCCTCTTCCAAAAGAATTTACACTTTCTTTACCATCAAGTGTGTACTTACTTGTAAAACTCTGATCGTTAAACGATCTTTCAACCGAAATAAGATTGGCCTCTTGTTTTACAACAAAGTCGCCACCTCCAAATCGGCGGCCGCTATCGTCCAATTTACTTTTCGATTCATTGAAAGCCCAACTGCCTGCAAAGTCAGCTTTACCCTGTGCATTTGACATTGCCGGAACAATAAGCAATAAGCACATTACAACTGAAAACATCCGCAAGAAACTCATTTGTTTGATTGTGTGATTTCTTTTCATGACAATTAAATTAGTTTGAATGATTGAATTGATTTAATTATTAATTAGGCGCGATCCTGGCATAAAAAAATACAGCATGCATTTTCACCAATTTCATTCCCCATTATATTATCGAGTTTAACTTTTCCATCCGATTCAGAGAACAACACCACAGCTTTGGCAGAGCAACATTTTTTTAGATAAACAAACCACGCCACCCAACGGAAGATGTCATTATTTGTTTGTTTTCAAATACTTGGTGTTTGACTATTAAAAACATAAAAAGTAAAATCGTAAACTAAAGAAAATAAAATGATGCTCATAATCCGGCTTAATTGTAGAAACCATCGATCCGATTACAGCAATATTGAAATCTGCGGACAAAAGAAACAGGCCGAAAAAAAACAATGCTTTAGAAAGGGCATTGCCTAGCTGATGTATAAAGACCTTTCCACATAATCTGCTGATTCAGAAATGAAATTGGATACCACCAAAAGAGGCACTACAGCTGCCAAAGAGTCTACATTCGGGAAAGTATTAACAAAACGACTTTTGGCAGAAATCAAACGCAACTTTTCAAGTCGATTTCAGTACATATAAAAAGAGTAATTACTCCGTTTTATTAATTTAAAATGGATACCCATTTAATAAATCACGCCATGACTTATTATTAATCATTAAAACAGACAGAAATGGAAACAGTAATCGAAAAAAATGGCGTAAATGTTGACCAACTATTTGGTACAATTGAGTCGGTAAAAGGGGATGCAGAAGTTGCAAAATTTCAATTTAGGTCGCACACCGATTGGATAAGCGGGGGACACTGCAAAACAGAAATTAAAGATTTTTACGGGGCAAAAATGGAAGATACATCGCGCGAAGAACCTTTTGTTTTTGAAGGTGACGAACCTCCAGTTCTACTTGGCCAAAACCATGGAGCCAATGCAGTTGAGGCAGTTTTACACGCCTTAGCTTCCTGTTTAACAGTTGGCTATGTCTACAATGCATCTGCAATGGGAATTACGATCAATTCCCTCGAATTTGACATGGAAGGCGATATTGATCTACACGGTTTTCTGGGATTATCAGATACAATCAGACCGGGTTATCAGGATATCAAGGTTGTTTATAAAATAAGTGCAGATGCCCCAACGGAAAAACTGGATGAGCTGTGCAACCATGTTCAAAAGACATCGCCAGTTCTTGACATTATCAGAAATCCGGTTCAGGTATCAATCGAAAGAGTAAGTGCTTAATAGTCAATTTTTGGCACCGGTTCAGAATTTATAATGCAAAAAAAATGAGGTCATTTTAGACCTCTTTTTTTTGCTCCCCTAACTGTCAGAAGTTGCCATCTATTCAATTTTATGTAAAAATATTTAACCTATTCATTATTCGGAAATATAAAATTACCCGAACAACTAATGCGTTTGAATAAATGATTTCGAGCATTCAATAAATAAGTCATTACATATCAGTAAATTTGTTTCAGCAAAGAGTGTAACGTTCCATATATTATACTTTAATAATGAACGTTGAAAATAAATATCTGGGGATTGATGTCGGGTCGGTTGCCATATCAATAGTTATTTTGGACGATAAAAAGGAAATAATTGATACGGCATACGATTTTCATGAAGGAAAAATTGCCGATAAATTAATTGAACTTCTATCTCCATTAAACCTCAAAAATATACGTGGAATAGCCACAACATCTTCTACTCCTTCTTATATCAAAAGTTCTGCAGTTTACGATAGTCGCGTAACGTATATTACAGCGTCGAAATCAATGCACAAAAAGGTTGGTTCGATTCTGATTGTGGGAGGTGAAAGATTTGGCCTTGTTTTGTTCGATGACAAACAACAGTACCGGACATTTAAAGGCAACTCATCCTGTGCTGCCGGAACAGGTAGTTTTTTAGATCAGCAAGCCAAACGCCTAAACCTGGATAGCATTTCCAGTTTTAGCGACCTTGCAAATCAAAATCAGGGAGACTTTCCGAAAATCGCATCGAGGTGCTCCGTTTTTGCAAAAACCGATCTTATTCATGCCCAGCAGGAAGGTTATTCGCTTTCTGAAATTTGCGACGGATTGTGTCACGGCTTGGCTAAAAATATTGTGGATACATTATTTAATGCCGGTAATATAGCATCTCCAATGATTTTTACAGGAGGAGTTTCATTGAATGTAGCAGTAGCCCGGCACATTGAAAACCTTACCGGAATTAAACCGGTGATTGGAGAACATTCGCATCTTTATGGAGCAATTGGTGCAGCTATTAATCTTATCGGTGATAAAAAGGGAAAATTAAGTTTTGATTTTAAGGTACCGGGTGATATTCTCTTGGAGGATAAAAAGGAAAGGACCTATTTCTACAAACCTTTGAAACTGGAGTTATCCGAATATCCTGATTTTACAGCTTTTGACAAATACAATTTCGAATCCAAAATAGTAAAGCATGTTACAGAAGTTGAAGTTGATATTTACACTGAAATTAAAAACCGGGAATATGACGTTTTTATGGGTATTGATATTGGTTCAACGAGTACTAAAGCACTTCTTCTGAATGAAAATAAAGATGTTCTGGCAGGTTTTTACACACGTACTTCCGGTCAGCCCGTAAATGCGGTTCGCGCCATATTTGAAACCATTCAGGACATTATTTCTAAAACGAACTGCCAGTTAAATATTTTAGGAGTTGGCACAACCGGTTCAGGCAGAAAGTTTATCGGTAAAATTATTGGTGCCGATATTATTCCTGATGAAATTACTGCACATGCAAGGGCTGCCATTGAGTTGGATGCCGAAGTGGATACCATTATTGAAATTGGCGGGCAGGACGCAAAATTTACCACATTAAGTAATGGAAGAGTCACTTTCTCGATAATGAACAATGTTTGCGCTGCCGGTACAGGTAGTTTTATTGAAGAACAGGCAAAAAAACTGGGAGTGAACCTGGATGACTATTCAGAAAGAGCCATGAATACAATTGCCCCGATTGCCAGTGACAGGTGCACTGTTTTTATGGAGCGCGATTTAAATCATTACCTCAACGAAAACTACGCGACCAACGAAATACTGGCATCTGTCCTACATTCGGTTCGCGAAAACTATCTGCTCAAAGTTGCTATTGAAAAAAATATCGGGAACAAAATTTTCTTCCAGGGAGCAACGGCGAAAAACCAGGCATTGGTTGCCGCATTCGAGCAAAAACTAAATAAACCGATTCTGGTTTCGAAATATTGCCATTTAACCGGTGCATTAGGAGTTGCACTTGAATTATCCGACAAAAAAATAAACCAAACAAAATTCAGAGGAATAAAACTTTATAAGAACGAAATACCTGTACAAACTGAAATTTGTGACATATGTACCAATCATTGCAAATACAAAATTGCGGAAGTGGAAGGTGAAAAAGAGGCATATGGATTCTTATGCGGCAGAGATTACAACTCCACCAGTTTTGTCGACAACAATACCTCCGATTTCAACCTTGTAAAAGAGTACAACAAACACTTCAGGTTTAAAGCCCTGAATAAAGGAGAATCAAAAATAGCAATTGGAATTCCGGCCGGTTTATATCTATTCGAAGACCTGTTGCTGTGGCAGCGATTTTTCGATTTGTTAAATATAAAAACGGTTACCAGCGCAAACTTTCGTGATGCAGTAAAGACAGGAAAACGAATTTCCGGTGCCGAATTCTGTTCCCCGATGAATGCGATACAGGGACATGTAAAGTATCTCCTCGACAAAGCCGATTACATATTTTTGCCAACCTATCTTGAAGAACGTCAGAAATCTAAAAGCTTACGCCGGCAATATTGCTACTACAGTCAGTTTGCTCCTCCTGTTGTGGCTTCGATCGATGAGATTGCCGAACAGAATAAAATTATAAACCCGGTTCTTTTCTCCCTTCAAAATGAAGTGCTTTTAAAAAATGAATTGTTCAATTCCCTAAAAAAGGCCGGGTTTACAGGTATAAATCTGATAAGCATTTCAAATGCTTTTAACAAAGCCAAACGAGAGAAGGAGGAAAAATTAAATTCATGGAAAGCTAAATTCCAAACTAAATCGTCCACAGATCCGAACCTAAAAGTTATCTTACTGGGAAGGCCTTATACGGTTCTCACACCGGTTATGAATAATAATATTCCGGATATTTTTGCGAAGAAAGGAGTGAAAATCTTTTATCAGAATATGTTGAACGTAAATGAAAATGAGATTGATAGCATCAGTGAAATTTTAAGCTCTACAAAATGGAAATTTGCATCAGCCATTCTGACTGCTGCCGATTATGTGGCCCCGAAAAAGGATTTATACCCCGTATTTATTTCTTCTTTT
The DNA here is from genome assembly GCF_010586825.1 of Draconibacterium mangrovi. Lineage (GTDB taxonomy): Bacteria > Bacteroidota > Bacteroidia > Bacteroidales > Prolixibacteraceae > Draconibacterium > Draconibacterium mangrovi. The sequence continues at coordinate 597,325 of NZ_JAAAGB010000001.1, forward strand.
AAATGTTCTCCCGATTCGTTCACGATTGAATACTTCAAACAAATAATGGATTTTTATAAAAAACCTTATTTGATTTTACAGCTGGATGAATACAATTCTAATGTAGGTTATGAAACGCGGATTGAAGCTGCGCTCCGTTCTTTTCAAAATCATTATCATTCTATCGAAACAGTGAAAAGTAACAGCGCTAAATCGACTAACAATTTGATAACCGACGCTGCTGAACTTAAAGGTAAAATCCTGCTAATGCCATCTTTGGGCGAATATGCCTCGAAATTGCTTGAGGCCAATTTACGCCGGATTGGAATTGAAGCACATACCCTTTTTGATTCAGAAGATTCGATAAAAAGAAGCCTTAATTCGAATACCGGTCAGTGTTTGCCTCTAAATATTATCCTTCAGGATGCATTCGATTATATCGAGAAAAATAACCTCGATCCGGCAAATACAGTTTTATGGATGATCGAATCTCCGATTTCCTGTAACCTGGGAATGTTTATAAATTACATGGCTAAACTTCTGAGAGAGCAAAAGGAAGAATTCCAACAATTGCGGATTTACTGCGGGCAAATAACTTTTGCCGATATTTCAATAAACACTTCCATAAATTCCTACCTGGCATTTCTGTTTGGTGGTTTTCTTCGCAAAATAGAGTGTAAACTAAGACCATACGAAATACAAAAAGGCCAGACCGATATTTTTATAAAAAAGTCGATGGAACTTCTTTATCAAACTTTCATGGATGGAAGCTCGAAAGAAGAAGCTTTGAAACAAGTTATTACATGGAGTAAAACAATTAAAACAAAAAAACAACACCGCCCAAAAGTGGCAATTTTTGGAGATTTGTATGTCCGCGACAACGACGTGTTTAATCAGAATTTAATCCGCTTTATTGAGAAAAACGGGGGAGAAGCAATTACAACTCCGTACAGTGAGTATATAAAAATTATAGCTTTTGCTTCGAACAACCGTTTAATAAAAGAAGGTTTTTATATGAAAGCATCGTTACAACGTTTCCTTATAGCACTAGCAACTCAGTTGGAAGAGAGATATTTGAACCTTTTTAATGAAATTTTACACGAACCTATTTCCAAACCACTAAAATCATACAACGAGAATCTGAAAAAATTAAACCTTACGACCTCCTACAATGGAGAATCACTTGAAAACGCACTTAAAATTATACATCTGATAGAGTATTACCCGGATATTGCTTTATTCGTACAAACAAATCCATCGTATTGTTGTCCGTCACTTGTAACGCAGGCAATGAAATCGAAAATGGAAAAAATAACCGGGATTCCCATTGTTACGATAGAATATGACGGCACGAGTTCGTCTAAAAATGAAGATATAATTCCTTTCTTAACGTATACAAATAGAGCAAAATAAAAACAGAGCCGTCGGAAGTTGCACGCTAATCTGTAATTTTCTTGCGTACCAATCAATTAGGCATACACTCGTTTTGATAATCTGTAATTTATTTCAAGTCAAATTTTGATATTCCAAGTTTTATTAGAGGTTTTTCTAACAATCTATTTGCCAAAACTATGTATTCTAAGACATATTATTATATTTATGCCTTCTGAAAAGCTGTATAGCTTTATTATTTAAAAACCAATAACAATTACCTATTTCATTATGGCTAATATTAAATTTTTTTTAGGCGAAGAACTTCCATTGGAAATGCATAAAGTTAGAATGGTTCAACGCCTTGATTTAGTTCCGGTTGAAAGAAGGCTGAAAGCCATTGAGGAGGCCGGCAATAATACATTTCTCCTCTACAATAAAGACATTTACCTTGATATGCTTACCGATAGCGGCGTAAATGCAATGAGCGACAAACAAACTGCTGCAATGCTCACTGTGGATGACAGTTATGCGGGTTCTGCAACATTCACCCGGCTACAAGACAAAATAGCTGAAATTTTCGGAAAAGAATATTTTTTACCTGTCCACCAGGGACGCGCTTGTGAGAACTTGCTATCGTTGGCCTTTGTAAAAAAAGACACCTACATTCCGATGAACTACCACTTTACCACAACAAAAGCCCATATAATGATAAATGGTGGCAAGGTGCTGGAACTGTTTTTACCCGACGCTTTAGATTCGGTTAGTTCGAAGCCTTTTAAGGGGAATATTGATTTAAATCAGTTACAGAAATTAATTGATGAGGAAGGTGCTGATAAGATTTCATTTATTCGTATTGAAGCCGGTACCAACCTGATTGGAGGACAACCTGTTGCTTTGGACAACTTTATTGAAACAGGTAAAATTGCAAGAAAATACAAGATTCCGTTTATTGTTGATGCAAGTTTGTGGGCTGATAACCTGCATTTCATCAAAACACGTGACGAAAAGTATAAAAACCATTCCACCCGTGAAATTACCAGGATTTTATCTGATTCTGCTGATATCGTTTATTTCTCAGCACGTAAACTCGGACACGTAAGAGGTGGAGGTATAATTACCAATGATGAGGCTGCCTACAAAAAACTTTTGGAAATGCTACCGCTTTACGAAGGCTTCTCTACTTACGGAGGTATGTCAACCCGCGAGATGGAGGCAATGGTAGTTGGACTGGATGAAACCATGGACGAAGAAATGATCAACCAGGGGCCTATTTTCATTAAATATATGGTTGATGAATTGGTTAAACTCGGAGTTCCGGTAATAACTCCTCCGGGAGGACTGGGAGCCCACCTTGATGCCATGGCTTTTCTTGATCATGTGCCACAAAAGGAATACAGGGCAGGTTCATTAGCAGCCGCTTTATACATTGCCAGTGGTGTACGAGGCATGGAAAGAGGTACAATTTCGGAGGAAAGAGAGGAAGATGGCAGCGACCATTTTGCAGCTGTTGAGCTTTTACGACTTGCTCTTCCCCGTCGTGTTTTCACCTTATCGCAGGTAAAATATACCATCGACCGGATTGCATGGCTTTACGAAAACAGAAAGCTTATTGGCGGACTCGAATTTTACGAAGAGCCAAAAGTGCTTAGGTTTTTCTTTGGTAAGCTAAAACCAACCTCCGACTGGCAGGAAAAGCTTGTGGAGAAATTTAAAGCCGATTTTGGTGATAGTCTGTAGTTAATATTGATTATTAAATATTCTAAATCCTGTTCAAATAGAACAGGATTTTTTTTATCTCAATATTTGACAAACTGACCTACCTTCCAAAAAATAAGATATCAAAAAGGTCAACCGAATTCGATTGACCTTTTTGATTTATGTTGTGCAAATCCCGTGAAGATTAATGAACTGATACTTGAACATCAGTCGGATTAATCAGAGAATTATATACAGGTGACTGTTTGGCAAAACTTATCAATTGTTCTTTTTCTTCATCGCTTGCTCCCTCGATTTCGAAATTAACACGAATCTGACTGAACGCTTTCGGCACATTTGGATCCATTCCTAAAAATCCCTGAAGATCGACATCGCCTTCGATACTTGAAGAAACTCCGGAAACTTCAATTCCTTTCCCTGCCGCCAACAAAACCATTGCCGTTGTCATACAGGCAAGCAAACCATGTAATAGAATCTCGCCCGGATTAGCTCCCTTGTTTTCACCCAGTAATACCGGAGGCTCATCATTGTCAAATACAAAAGGAGTTTCACGCGAAGTATCTTCATGGCAGGCGCCATAAAAACCCTGAACAAAACTTCGGTTGTGTCCACCAGATATCCAGGTATTTGTTGCTCGCAATTCAAATTTTGCAATTTCCGGATTACCCTGAATTGCAGTAACTGTGTTCATAATTCCTTCTGCATTGAAGCCGTTAATCGTTTTTACTTTTGTTTCCATTTTAATTATTTTTTAAGGTTAAAAAATCAAGTAACAATGCAAAGATAGAGGCGAACAATGCCTTAGAGATAGACACTTTGGTCCATAAAATCTACAAAAAAGCCCAAATGGTCTTTTTTATAGTTTTATGAAGGATTTTTAAGTTGAAAATAAAGGATATCGTGTGGTTCAGGCTTTAACTGATCGATACTGCAGCGGAGTACAATTAAGTTTTTGTTTGAATACACGAATAAAACTGGAAGGTTCTTCAAAACCGCTTTCAAAAGCAATCTGACCTACTGTTTTATCCGAGGTTTGCAAAAGATGGGCAGCAAGGTCGAGCCGTTTTTGGGTTAGCCACTTCCCGGGGGATGTATTATAAACGGAGTTAAACATTCTTTTAAAAGAGCTCAAACTCATGTTGCACAGTTTTGCAAATTCCTCCAGCTTGAGATTAAAAGCAAAATTGTCTTCCATTACCTGTCTCAGTTGTGTGCTTTGATCTTTGCTGAGTGAATGAAGGTATTTGGCAACATTTTTATGCAATGGGCGGGTAAAAATATTTAGCAACAATTCTTCCAGTTTGTGAACCAGCAAATTTTTATCGGGAACGAACTCAGCCCCTAGAAAATGTGCCAGGGAATTGACGTATGCTTCCAAATACTCATCAAGCTGGATGCGAATTACAGAATCTAACTCAGATATGTCTTCGGATGTTTTACGAACGACTTCAGTAAAGCGGGCCATGAATTTTTTAATAAAATCGTCGGGAATAAATATCATCAATGCACAGTAGTCCTCCTCAAAATACTGATGAACTAAGTTGGCCCCCTTTTTTACAAATAACGAATCACCTGTTTCAACAACATACTCATTATATATGCTTTTCCACATTTTTTTCCCGCTGGTAACAAACACAAAATAATTTGTATCCGACCAAATACCCGCCCTGGTCTCTTCATATACACATTTGTATTCAACAAATAGCAAGTCATCTATAGTTAGCTTTTTATAGTGGCTGTTATTTCTGATATATGAATGCAAATCAAGCATGTTTATAAGGTATTTATTCGTGCTAAAACTGATTATGAGAGCTATTCAAATTTCAGTTTATACATTAAGGCATAATGATTTAGTACAAATAACATGATTATTTGTTCAATCTTGAAGAGTAGTTTTGTGTAAGTTTCAAACTAATGAGGAAGAGATAATTGTAACCTGCTAATTCACGACAGTATTCAATATTCTCATCCATTTCGGTATGGGTTTTCAAAAATCCGGGTATAAAAAAAGAGGTCAAAAAAAATTGACCTCTTTAATTTTGGTGGCTCCCCAGGTTGGACTTGAACCAACGACCTACGGATTAACAGTCCGCCGCTCTAACCAACTGAGCTACTGGGGAAGGTTTAATTCCCTTTGTGAGAACGTTTGCTTTTCAAAAGCGATGCAAAAGTAATAGCTTTTCTTAAAAGTCAAAACTTTTTTCTAAAAAAAATCAATTAAAAATTCTATCCCCCATCAAAGGAAAATATGGAACAAACTCAAACCATATTCTTCTTTTATTGTTATACAGACAGTTATTAAATACAAACATTCAAAATAGAGAAATGAAAAAAATTACAAAACTTTTTTCCGCGGCCTTAATCGTAGGCATTATAGCATTTTCAAGTTTCCAGGCAAAAGCACATTGCGAAATTCCTTGTGGTATTTATGGCGACTCGGTTCGCATTGCCCTGTTATACGAACATATTGAAACCATTGAAAAATCGATGAACCAGATTAACGAATTATCGAAATCAGAAAACCCCGATTACAACCAGTTGGTTCGCTGGGTAATGAACAAAGAAGAGCACGCCAAAGAAATGCAGGAAATTGTAAGCCAGTATTTTTTGCATCAACGAGTAAAAATTACCTCATCGGCTGATGAGGCTGCTTACCGCAAATATGTAAAACAACTGGAACTGCTGCACCACCTTTCGGTATTTGCAATGAAAAGCAAACAAAGCACCGATTTAAGCATTATAGATGCACTGCGCGAAAAGCTTCACCTTTTTGAACACGCTTATTTTGGCGACGATCATTAAAAAGCACGACAGAAAAAAAATAGAAAAAGGGCCTTAATTAAGGTCCTTTTTTGTGTCTGCTAACCAACATTCAATCTTTAAAATCGTTTGAACAGGAAAGGTTCTCCGGTGAATTAACACTCCGCTGTCAACTGTTTAATTTGTTTCCGTCAAAACAACTTGTTTTTAATCGTTATTTTAGCTTAAAATTAGAAACTATGATCCCAAAAATATCCATTACCTCAAAAATAGCGGGCGAGCATTCGCTGGCCTGCTTATGCACCGACTTAAAGGAAACAGCTACTATTCAACTCTCGGAAACAGAAAAGTCGTTTCTGCAAAAGAAGTTTGAAAAGGAAGATACCTGTGTGATTCCCCGTATTCCACATATTCTTTTTTTTGGCAAAATAAAAACCGACAAAGAACCCTACCAGCAAGCCGAAATGGCAAGGATTGCCGGCACTAAACTTTACGATGCCCTAAAATTAGCCGGCGAAACATCCGTTCAACTTACCAATTTTTGTGAAGCCGGGTTTTTACCTGATTTTTTAGAAGGATTGCTGCTTAACTCTTACACATTCGAGAAATACAAAAAGGAGAAAGAGACATTTCTTATCGAAAATATTTTAATCGTTGATGAGAAGATCACTAATGAGAAGATCAACGAGATTATAAATACAACAAAGGCAACTTTCGTTGCGCGCGATCTGGTTAACGAACCGTTGTCGTTTCTTACGGCAAACCAGTTCTCAAAAGAAATTGAAAAACTGAGTGACGAAGCCGGTTTTTCACTCGAAGTTTTTCACAAGAAAAAAATTGAAGCGCTAAAAATGGGAGGACTGCTTGCCGTAAACAAAGGCAGTATCGATCCGCCAACTTTTAATATACTGGAGTGGAAACCTGAAAATGCCTCCAACAAACAAGCCATTGTTTTGGTAGGAAAAGGAGTGGTTTACGACACCGGCGGACTAAGCCTGAAACCAACTCCCAACTCGATGGATTACATGAAGTCGGACATGGGTGGAGCTGCAGGAATTGTGGCAGCCATATACGCCGCCGCCCTCAATAAACTTCCCTTGCATATTGTTGGTCTGGTTCCGGCAACCGACAACCGCCCCGATGGAAATGCTTACGTTCCGGGCGATATCATAAAAATGTTTGACGGAACCACGGTGGAAATAAAAAACACCGATGCTGAAGGTAGGCTCATCCTGGCCGATGCATTAAGCTATGCAAAAAAATACCAACCGCAACTGGTAATTGATTGCGCTACCTTAACCGGATCGGCCGATATTATTGCAGGCCCACACGCAGCAGTGGTTATGGGAAACACCACTGAAAACTTGGAACAACTAAAACAATCGGGATTAAACACCTACGAACGTTTGATAGAAGTACCGCTTTGGGAGGAATATGCCGCGCCGTTAAAATCGCCGATTGCCGACCTGAATAACCTTGGCGTACGTGAAGGACAAACAACCATTGCCGGAAAATTCCTGGAACATTTTACTGATTACAAGTGGATACATGTTGATATGGCAGGACCCGCTTTCAGAAAAGAAAAGGAGGCATACCGCCCTGCCGGAGGAACAGGTTTTGGCACACGGTTACTTTATGATTTTCTAAAATTGCAAACAAAATAACAAACACTCCGCTTGAGCACAAACAGCATGGTAATCACTCAGAAATAAGATCATGCTTATTTAAATTAAATAAATTAACTTTGCGACACCTTATAAAAAAGGGCAAATTTTCTGAAATAAAATACAATGGCAAAACAAGATACAATACGCATAGGAATTACTCACGGAGATATAAACGGAATTGGATATGAAGTAATCTTAAAAACACTTTCGGATCCTCGTATTCTCGAAATGTGCACACCGGTTGTTTATGGTTCACCCAAAGTTGCGGCTTACCACCGTAAAGCACTCGATATAAACGACGTAAGCTTTAACCACATTCGCAGCACCAAAGAATTACTCCCCAGAAAAGCGAACATAATAAATTGTGTTGACGAAAACATTCGGGTGGAATTGGGTAAATCAACCACTGAAGCCGGAGTTTCGTCGTTTGAAGCGCTTGACCGTGCTACCAACGATCTTCAAAAAGGATATATTGATGCACTGATTACGGCACCAATCAACAAAGACAACATTCAAAGTGAAGAATTTAATTTCCCCGGACATACTGAGTTTCTGGCACAAAAATTCGACACAAAAGACTACGCCATGTTAATGGTGAGCGAATCGCTGAAAATTGGTGTGGTTACTACACACATTCCTATTTCGAAGGTGTCTGAAAGCCTGAATAAAGATCTAATCCTTTCAAAGATCAGGATCATTGCCAAATCACTTCAGCAAGACTTTGCCATTACCAAACCGCGTATTGCCGTTTTTGGATTAAATCCGCATGCCGGCGACAATGGTTTAATTGGAAAAGAAGACAAGGAAATCATTCTTCCCGCAGTAATTCAGGCCAAAAAAGAAGGCATTATGGCACTCGGACCATACCCTGCCGACGGATTTTTTGGGTCGGAAGATTACCGGAAATTCGATGCAATTTTAGCCATGTACCACGACCAGGGTTTAATTCCGTTTAAGCTGGCCTCGTTCGAACGTGGTGTAAACTACACCGCCGGACTTCCTGCCATTCGCACATCGCCGGCTCACGGTACCGCTTATGCCATTGCCGGAGAAGGCAAAGCATCGCCCGAATCATTCCGCCAGGCTTTGTACCTTGCTATCGATGTTTATAAAAACAGAAGTATTTACAGCGAAATCAGTAAAAATCCGCTGAGAAAATACGACATCAACCCCAACCAGGTTGATGAAAGTGTTGATATTGAAGCATCAGAGGAGGAAGATACAATCTAAAAAAGCGTTGCTATGTACGAATTCATTAAGGGTAACATTGCCGAAATAAGCGCAACGCATGTTGTGGTAGAAGCTTCCGGCGTGGGCTACTTTGTTCATATTTCGTTGAACACTTACAGCACTCTAAACGGTAAAAAGGAAGTGAAAGTTTTTTTGCACCAGGTAGTTCGCGAAGATGCTCATATATTGTATGGTTTTGCCACCACCACCGAACGTGAATTATTTCGTAACCTGATTTCGGTAAATGGAGTTGGTGCCAGCACAGCAAACATGATGCTTTCGTCGTTAAATCCTGAAGAATTAAAAGCAGCAGTAACCACCGAAAATGTGGCGGTATTAAAAGCCGTAAAAGGAATTGGTGCAAAAACGGCGCAACGTATCATAATAGATTTAAAAGATAAACTCGGAAAAATACCCGATTCGGGGCAAATTTTAACCGTGGCAGACAATACTATAAGGAATGAATCGTTATCTGCATTAGTCATGCTTGGTTTTGCAAAGAAAGATGCAGAAAAGGTAGTAACGAAGATACTTCAGGAGCAACCTGATGCAAACGTCGAAAGCGTTATAAAACAAGCATTGAAAAGGTTATAAAATTTACCATTTTCGAAAAAGAAAACCTAACGGGAAGTAGCAACCATTTTTTTCGAAAAGCCTTTGTTGTAGTAATTTTAAAGAAATGACACTTAGCCGAAGTTTACCTAAAATATGCTTCATTCTATTTGTATTTTTTGCCCTTTCAGTTCCTTTCAACGGAGAAGCTCAGGAAGTGCCGGAAATAGATACAACAGGCACATTACCCTATCCTTTTAAAGACCAGCCGGCTTTTGGATATACCGATCAGGATTCAGCGAAATTATACCTCAACAAGCCCAGCAACATAAAATACGAAATTGAGTACGACCCGATTACGGGACAATACGTGTTTTACGAAAAGGTGGGATCGCTGAATTACCGTCTGCCTCAAAGTATGTCGCTCGACGATTACCTTGAATATGATTTCGACAAATCGATTCAGGATTACTGGCGAATGAGAACTCATCAGGAATCGGTTGATGCCCGCGGCGGACTGCTGCCCAAACTGACAATTGGCAGCGAGGCCTTTAACCGTATTTTCGGAGGAAACACCATCAATATTCAGCCGCAGGGTTATGTTGAAGTAAGTTTTGGTTACCAGGTAAATAAAACCGAAAACCCGTCGATTCCCGAACGCTTGCGAAAAGTTCCGACTTTCGATTTCGACGAGAAAATTCAAATGAACGTTACCGGCCAGATCGGTACAAAAATGAATATGCGGGTGAACTACAACACCGAGGCTACTTTTGATTACGAAAACAAAATGAACCTGGAGTACACCGGCGACGAAGATGAAATTCTACAACGTATTGAAGCCGGTAATGTGTCGTTGCCCTTAAACGGTTCGTTAATAACCGGAGCCTCGAACCTGTTTGGTGTTAAAGCCGAAATGCAGTTCGGCAAACTTACACTTACCACACTGTTTTCGCAACACCGCGGCGAATCAAAAACCGTGGAAACCGAAGGAGGCGCCCAGGTGGCCACTTTCGATATGTCAGCAGCCAATTACGATGCCAACCGCCACTTTTTCCTGGCTCAATATTTCCGCGATCACTACAACGAATGGTTGCAAAGCACGGCTGTTCCGCGTTCGCCCATAACCATCAACAAAGTAGAAGTTTGGGTAACCAACAAATCAAACGATTTCGATGATTCGCGAAACATTCTGGCCTTTCAGGATTTAGCCGAACACGATCCGCATATTTACAATCCTATTTCGCAGTTTCAGCAAAATAACGGGCTGCCCTACCCTCAAAATATTTTCCCAAACAACGAGGCCAACGGCCTTTACAATGAAATGAACACCACCTACAACAGTGTTCGTCAGGTACAGAACATTACTAATGTAATGTCACAATTTGGAGAGAATTTTAAAGGCGGAACCGACTTTGAAAAAATTGAGCAGGCACGAAAACTGAACGATTCTGAATTTACCATCAACAAACAATTGGGATATATTTCGTTAAACAGTGCTTTAAATACCGATGAAGTTTTGGCAGTAGCCTTTAACTTTACCTACAACGGGCAAACTTTTCAGGTGGGTGAATTCTCAACCGATGGTATTGATGCGCCGCAAACACTTTTTATGAAGTTGTTGAAAGGCACCAATTTGTCGCCGGGAAAACCTACCTGGAACCTGATGATGAAAAACATTTATAACCTGAATGCCTACCAGTTAACCAGCGACGATTTTGAGTTGAATGTGGTATACCAAAACGACTCTACCGGAACCTACATCAATTACCTGCCCGCATCACGAATCCAGGGACATATTCTTTTGGAGGTAATGCGGCTGGATATGCTTAATTCGCAGCTCGACCCAACAAAAGACGGGGTGTTTGACTTTGTTGAAGGCATTACGGTTAACTCAAACTCGGGGCGTATTATTTTCCCAGTGGTTGAACCATTTGGCAGTCATCTGGCCGATTCCCTTCAAAATCCGTCCGACATTGAGCAATTCACTTTCCAAACGCTATACGATTCTACCCAGGTAAAAGCAGAACAAGATGCCGAGCACAATAAATTCAGGCTTACCGGTAGTTACAAAGGTTCGTCAAGCTCCGATATTGCGCTGGGAACTTTAAACCTTACGCAAGGTTCGGTTACCGTTACCGCCGGTGGACAGGTACTTACCGAAAATGTGGATTATACGGTTGACTACACGTTGGGCCGGGTAAAAATTATTAACCAGGCACTATTGGAAGCCGGAACTCCGATTCAGGTAGCAACCGAAAGCGAAGACCTGTTTACCATGCAGCGCAAAACCCTGATGGGAACACATGCCAACTATGCTTTCTCCGATAATTTTAACATTGGAGCAACCATGTTGTGGATGAACGAACGCCCTTTAACTGAAAAAGTGGATTATGGTGAAGATCCGATTTCGAACATGATATACGGAATGGATGCCCGCTACAACACCGAAGCGCCTTTTATCACAAAAGCATTAGACGCACTGCCTTTTTATAGTACAACTGCCACTTCATCAATTGATGTTGAGGCAGAATTTGCCCAACTGATTCCGGGAAGTTCAAAATCGATTAACGGAGCTGTTTATATTGATGATTTTGAAGCCACTAAAACAGCTATTGATATGCGAACCCGTTCAGCGTGGATGTTGGCAAGTACACCGCAGAACCAAAACAATATGTTTCCGGAAGCCAACCTGAGTAACTCGCTCGAGTACGGTATGAACCGTGCAAAGTTGGCGTGGTACAATATAGATCCCTTGTTTTTGAGAAACAATTCGCTGACTCCCGATTATATAAAAGATGACCGAAATTTACAATCGAACCACCTGGTGCGTGAGGTGTTCGAACAAGAGATATTTCCGGAACGTGAATTTACAACCGGCGAGCCAACAAACATTGCAGTACTCGATCTGGCTTTTTATCCAACAGAGCGTGGTCCGTATAACTACGATACCGGTAACTCAAGTAATGCGGCAGGTGTAAACCCCGATGGTACTTTACGCGATCCGGAGTCGCGCTGGGGGGGTATTATGCGCGAAATACAAACCAGCGACTTTGAAAATGCCAACATCGAATACATCGAATTCTGGATGATGGATCCATACGTTGATCCGGATGATGATTGGGGCCCACTTGAACCGATGGAAAATGAAGGAGAACTGTATTTCAACCTTGGAGAAATTTCGGAAGATGTATTAAAAGACTCGCGAAAATCTTTTGAGAACGGATTACCTACAACTGCCGAACCGACGAATGTCGACACCACCATTTGGGGACGCGTTTCAACACAACAATCGCTGGTAAATGCTTTTGATAACACAGTAAATTCGCGCGAGTATCAGGATATTGGTTTTGACGGACTGAACGATGACGATGAACAGTCTCACTTCCAGCAATACCTGCAGGAACTTGAACTAAAAGTAAATAACGCGGTTTACCTGAAAGCATTGGACGATCCATCCTCAGATAACTTCCACTATTTCCGCGGATCGGATTACGACAGGGATCAATTAGGCATTTTAGCACGTTACAAACAATACAACGGCCCCGAAGGTAACTCGCCAACTACGGAAATGTCACCGGAAAGCTATCCTACGTCGGCAACCACACTGCCTGACATCGAAGACATTAACGATGACAATACGCTCAATGAATACGAACGCTATTTTCAATACAAGGTTAGTATTAGAAAAGAGGACATGGTTGTTGGACAAAATTACATTGTTGATAAAAGAAGCCGGCCTGTTCAGCTAAAAAATGGGAAAACAGGAGAAGCAGCGTGGTATCAGTTTAAGATTCCGGTAACTAAACCTGATGCAGTAATTGGCGGTATCAACGATTTTAGTTCCATTCGTTTTATGAGGATGTTCTTACACGGTTTCCAGGATTCTGCTGTTATGCGTTTTGCCACACTCGACCTTGTTCGTGCGGATTGGCGTCGTTACACCGGCGATATTTTGGAAAATGGCGGAACTCCTTCACCAAATGCGCAATTCGATATTTCGGCAGTAAGTATTGAGGAAAATTCAGGCCGCTCTCCGGTTAACTACATATTGCCTCCTGGAGTATCAAGGGTAATCGATCCGGCCAATCCACAGTTGCGCCAGTTAAACGAGCAGTCGATTGAAATGAAAGTAACCGAACTGGAGCCAGGCGACGCACGTGCGGCATACAAATCGTTGTACATGGATTTCAGAAGGTACAAAACCCTGAAAATGGATGTGCATGCTGAAGAAATTGAAGAATACCCGCTGGAAGACGATGAACTGTATTTCTTTATTCGTTTGGGTTCAGATTATAATTACAACTATTACGAATACGAAGTACCATTGACCTTAACTCCACCCAGTGATAAATATGATGGTAACGTTGAAAGCGACCGTTATATAGTCTGGCCCGATCAGAACCGGATCAATATTCCGCTCGAACTGTTTACCAACCTGAAACTGGAACGTAACGATGCGATGAGAGTCGAAGGCTCAGCCATTTCGATGCAGGATGTTTTTGAAGGTTCGCACAAGGGATGGAACGACGGTAAAAACCGGGTAAAAGTGAAAGGTAGCCCAAACCTGGGTAATGTTGAGGTAATGATGATGGGTGTTCGCAACAAAAGAGGCCAGGTAAACACCGGACCAAAGTCGGTGATTGTTTGGGCCAACGAATTACGCCTTACCGATTTTGATGATGAAGGCGGATGGGCGGCTAATGCACGTGTTTCAACACGTTTGGCCGATTTGGGTAGCGTGGTGGTTGCCGGACGAAAACGTACTGCGGGTTTCGGAAGTATTGATGAAAATATTAACAACAGGATGATCGACGATCTGGATGAAATCGATGTGTCGGCATCAATCGACTGGGGACGCTTCTTCCCTGAACGGGCCGGTGTTCGTATTCCGATGTATTATGGTTACTCCAACAGTACAGCAACACCAAAATATGATCCGGTAAATCCGGATATTGAGTTAAAAGAATCGCTGTCTCATGCACGAACCAGCAGCGAGAAGGATTCGATAAAAAATATATCGCAGGATGTAATTGAGCGAAAAAGTCTCAACTTTACCAACGTGAAAGTGGAGCCACAGCGCCAAAAAGAGAAAACACATTTGTGGGATCCGGAAAACTTTGCTGTTACCTATTCGTACAATGAAACTTCGAAACGAAACATTACTACGGAGTACAACGTGAACAGAACGCACCGTTTTATGTTCTCGTACAACTACAGCAGCCGGCCAAAATTGATTCAGCCGTTTAGCAAAGTTCAGTTGCTGCAAAAAGGGCCTTTAAAATTGATTGGCGACTTTAACTTTTATCCGCTGCCAACACAAATTTCGTATCGTACCGACCTCTTCCGTAAGTACCACGAGCGCCAATCGAGAAATATTACCAATCCAAACCTGATTCTCCCGTCTACCTTCGACAAGGATTTCCTGTGGAACCGTTACCTCGATATCCGATATGATGTTACCCGTTCGTTGAAATTCGATTTCTCATCACGCGGAACTTCGCGAATTGATGAACCAGAAGGCCGGATCAATAAAAATGACGACGATTACGAATGGAAACGCGATTCGATTCTCACAAACCTGTGGGATTTAGGACGGCCAACAATATACAATCACAGTTTTAATGCCACTTACCAGGTGCCACTCCGAAGTATTCGGGCATTAAATTTTATGAGTGGAACAGTTCGCTACGCGGGAACTTACGAATGGGCTGCCGGATCGTTAACCAACGATGACATTAACGTTGGAAATATAATAACCAACTCGCGTAACCTTACTCTTACCGGTAACGCCAACTTCCAAACCCTGTTTAACAAAGTGCCTTATTTTAAAGAGGTTGACCAAAAATTCAGGCGAACAGGACGTGGGCGTGGCAGCCTCAACAGCCGGAGTACAAGAGGAGGTGCAAACCAGCAAACCGAACCACTGCAACGGAAACAGGAAGAAACATTTAGCCGAAGTGCAAAATTTACAGCCGACCAGGGCCAACAATTTGCCCACAAGCTAAATACCAAAAAAGTAAAAGTTCTGGTTACTGATGTGGACGGGAAAACTGTTCCCGGACGAACAAATATAATAGATGCTAATACCATCGAGTTTGTTCCATCGGTTGATGTGCAGCAAGCAATGCTTACCGTTACAGGAAAACGAGGCGATCAGTCATTCATGAAAGACATGTTGGACCTGACCACAAGAATGGTGATTGGAGTGCGGACCTTCACTGTAAACTACAGCAAAAACGGAGGTACTGTTTTGCCGGGATTCCTGCCTGAACCAACGTTGTTTGGAACCGGTAATTTTAGTGGCGATCCGGAATGGGGAACACAAACACTCGATCCGAAGCTGGCTCCGGGACTTCCATTCCTGTTTGGCTGGCAAGACCGAGATTTTGCAATAAAAGCTGCAGAGAACGGCTGGCTGACCATCGACTCAACGTTAAATCAACCGTTCCAGATTATGGAAAACGAGCGGATTAATCTGCGTACATTGTGGGAACCGCTGCCCGATTTGCGAATTGACATCAATGCCAACCGCTCGATATCGAAAAATATCACTGAGTTCTACAACTACGATACAAACTCCGGTAGTTTTGTTGCCAACAGTTATTCCGAAAGCGGAAACTTTAGTATGTCGACTCTGACATTGGGAACTGCCTTCTTTAAAATAGGAAAAGAAGAAGTATCCAGCTCGGATGCTTTCGAAAAAATGAAAGAGAACCGCCTGACTATAGCCAGACGTCTGGCTCAACAGCGTGGCACAAGTGCAGGTTATGATCCGAATGCTCAGAACGAAAACTATCCGGGATACCCCGATGGTTACGGGCCAAACTCGGTGGAAGTTCTTGTTCCGGCATTCCTGGCGGCATATCAAAATAAAGATCCGGAAAGTGTGTCTTTGGGCTTGTTCCCGTCATTAAAATATATCCGTCCGAACTGGAGCATTCGTTACGAAGGAATGGTATCGCGTATTCCGGGGCTGAATAAAGTAATGCGTTCGATGAATTTCCAACATACCTATCGCTCAACCTACAACGTTGGGTCGTATGCCACCAACCTGAATTTTATTGCTGCAGAAGATGGCTACACCATGGTGCGCGACCTGGCCGATAACTTTGTTCCTGCATACGATTTTAATACGGTAAGTATCGTTGAAGCTTTCAATCCGCTGATCAATATCGACATCATGTGGCTTAGCGACCTCACTACACGCGGAGAGATCAAACGTGCTCGTAACCTGAACCTGTCGTTATCGAATAACCAGCTTACAGAGATACTGAGCAACGAATATACTTTTGGATTAGGTTACCGATTTACACGAATGGATTTGATCATTAAAACAAAAAATTCGCAACAGGCTTACTCTAACGATTTAAATGTTCGTGCTGATATTTCGTACCGGAAAACAAAAACACTTTTACGCCAGTTGGACGATGACAGCAACCAGATTACTGCAGGACAAGGTAACTTTACCTTAAAAACCTATGCCGACTACCGCTTGAGCGATAAATTTGAAATGCGTGTGTATTACGATCGTATTATTAACGATCCGTTTACCTCGCTATCGTACCGTACAACCAATGCGAATTTTGGGGTAAGTTTCCGTTTCACACTGGCTAACTAATTGTTAATCCAACTTTATTTGAGAAATAGTTTTTTGAAGCTTCTGCCAACAATATTTTGATATTTCAAAAAAAACGTTTTTCTTGCAGAAGATTAAAATTAAAAAATGCAAAAAATAAATACAATATGGCTTCCGTGGTGGGGTCTTCTTACGTAAGTTAGGAGTTAAGAGCCATATTGCTATTTTTAAAGATATGACAGGCCTGCTTCTAACAAAAGCAGGTTTTTTTGTTTTATAGATAAATTATTATGAGAACAAACAATAACATTTGGTGGTGGCGTAACAACTTTTTACAAATATCGTGAAGAGAGGATACGTCATTGCATAAACTTAAAGCGGCTCATCGGATTTCACGGTGAGCCGTTTTTAGTTTAAACCAGAATATAACAACACCCCTCCTGACCTCCCCGAAGGGGAGGAAATCTCCCCCTTCGGGGGATAAAGGGGGTCAAAAAAATAAACAAAGAACAAAACATAAAAACAAAATGGAAAAACTCAATTTTAAACCTGTCGTACGTAAAATACTTGCCGACACCGTAACTCCGGTTAGCATTTATTTACGACTTCGCACGCTTTATCCTAAGTCGATATTGCTGGAAAGCTCCGATTACCACGGAGTTGAAAACGCTTACTCATTTATTGCTTTTAACCCAATTGCCAATTTTAAAGTCACAAACGGCGAGGTTGGCATCGATTTGCCGGGCAGAGCGCAAGAAAACTTTAGCCTTTCTCCCGAAAAGAAATTGCATGATGAGCTGGACAAGTTCTTCAAAACATTTAATGTTGATTCGGATGAAATTGAATTGCCGGCCAACGGTTTATTTGGCTACCTGAATTTCGATGCCATTCAACATTTCGAAAGCATTCGTTTTTCGTCACCAAAAACCGAAGAATATCAGACGCCGGAAGTACACTACAGCTTTTATAAATATGTAGTGGCCATCGATCACCACAAAAACCAAATCCACATTGTAGAAAACTTGTTGGAAGGCGAAGAGTCGCAAATGGATTACGTTCATCATTTGTTGGTGAACCTCAACTTTTCAACGGCAAGTTTCGATGTACGCGGCGAAGAAAAATCGAATATCACTGATGAAGAATACATGCACATGGTAACCAAAGGCAAAGAGCACTGCTACCGTGGCGATGTTTTCCAAATCGTTTTGAGCCGCCAGTTCTCGCAGGAATTTGTTGGCGACGATTTTAATGTATATCGCGCACTTCGTTCAATCAATCCATCGCCGTACCTGTTCTACTTCGACTACGGCACTTACAGTATTTTCGGATCGAGTCCGGAAGCTGAAATCAGAATAAAAGACAACAAAGCATACATTCACCCCATTGCCGGAACGTTTAAACGAACCGGAAATGATGATCAGGATCGTGAGCTGGCTGAAAAGCTGAGCAAAGACCCCAAAGAAAATGCTGAGCACGTGATGTTGGTAGATCTTGCCCGTAACGATCTGAGCAGAAATGCCAATAATGTAATTGTGGAAACCTACCGCGAGGTACAATTCTTCTCGCATGTGATTCACCTGGTTTCGCAGGTTTCGGGAGAAATTACCAGCGATACCAACCTGATAAAAGTACTGGGAGAAACGTTCCCGGCCGGAACACTTTCGGGTGCACCAAAGTATAAAGCCATGGAACTGATCGACAAATACGAAAACCAGAACCGGGGTTATTACGGCGGTTGTATTGGTTATCTTGGTTTTGATAATTCGGTGAACCATGCGATTATGATTCGCTCGTTTTTGAGCAAAGACAAAAAGCTGTTTTATCAGGCGGGTGCAGGTATTGTCGCCGACTCGCAGGAAGAGAGTGAACTGCAGGAAGTGAATAACAAACTGGCTGCCTTGAAAAAGGCTATTGAAATGGCTAAAGGAATTAATTAAAAACTTGAAACGATGAAGATATTAGTTATCGATAATTACGACTCATTTACCTACAACCTGGTACATGCCATAAAAAAGATTTCAGGCCAGCCGGTTGATGTATTTCGCAACGACCAGATTGCGTTGGAAGAGATTGACAAATACGACAAAATCGTTCTTTCTCCGGGTCCCGGAATTCCTGAAGAAGCAGGTCTTTTACTCGACATTATCAAAGCTTATGCACCAAAGAAAAGTATGCTGGGCGTTTGTTTGGGGCATCAGGCGATTGGAGAAGCTTTTGGGGGCAAACTACATAACATGAATCGTGTGCTGCACGGAATTGCCACCCCCGTAAAACAAACCGGAATTAAATCGCCGTTGTTCGAAGGGCTACCCGAATCATTCGATGTGGGCCGTTACCACTCGTGGATCGTTCAGGATGAACAACTGCCCGAATGTTTTGAAGTTACCAGCTACGACGAAGATGGACTGGTAATGTCGATGCAGCACAAAGAATACGATGTACAGAGTGTGCAGTTCCACCCGGAATCGGTACTTACCCCGCTGGGCGAAAAAATGATCGAAAACTGGTTGAATCCGAACAAGTAGTAAATCAAATTCAAAAAACTCAACTGCTTAAAAATGAAAGAAACATTACAATACCTATTTGAAGGTAACACCCTCACGCGCGAAGAAGCAAAAGCTGCCTTAACCGGCGTTGGGAAAGGCCTTTATTCTGAAGCCGAATTTGCCGCATTTCTAACCGTTTTTAAAATGCGTCCGTTGCAGTCGGAAGAACTGGGAGGTTTTCGCGATGCCATGGCGGAACTCAGCAAAAAAGTTGATCTGTCAGACTACAACGCAATCGATATTGTGGGCACCGGCGGCGACGGCAAAAACACGTTCAACATCTCTACACTCTCGTGTTTTGTTGTTGCTGGTGCTGGTGTGAATGTCACCAAACATGGCAATTATGCCGCCACTTCAAACAGCGGCTCATCAAACGTTTTGGAATTTCTGGGCTACGAATTCAGTAACGAAACAGACAAACTAAAAAGCGACCTGGAAAAAGGAGGATTTTGCTTTTTACATGCTCCGCTTTTTCATCCGGCAATGAAACACATTGCTCCGGTACGCAGGGCCTTAAAAGTGCCAACTTTCTTTAATATTCTTGGGCCGATGATCAACCCCTCGGAACCAAAATACCAGCTACTTGGAGTGAATAACAGTTTAAATTTCGATTACTACAAGAACGTGTATAAAACACTGAATGTTAACTTTGCCATTGTGAACAGTATTGATGGCTACGACGAAATTTCGCTGACTGCCGACACACACTTTGCCACAAAATCAGAAGAAAAACTGGTGTCACCGTCAGAATTTGGATTGCCACAGGTTGCTCCTGAAAAACTTTTTGGTGGAGAATCGGTGGAAGACGCTGCAAAAATATTTATCGATGTTCTGAAAGGTAACGGAACAACAGAGCAAACAAATGTTGTTCTTGCAAACGCGGCCGTTGCATTGCAGGTTGTTTTTTCGGATAAAACATTAACGGAATGTGTTGAAATGGCGCGCGAATCTTTACTCAGCGGAAATGCGTTGAAAAAGTTGGAAGCAGTTACAAACAAGTCCTTTTAAGACAGAGCAAATAAAAGACAATGAATATTCTTGATAAAATAGTAGCAACAAAAACACAAGAAGTAGCTGCCCAGAAAAAAGTGGTTAGCATTGAGCAGCTTGAAAAATACCCGGCTTTTGCGAGAAAATGTAATTCGCTAAAGGAAAACCTGCTTAAAGAAGATGCTTCAGGTATTATTGCAGAATTTAAGCAAAAATCGCCATCAAAAGGAGAGATTAACTTTTCAGCAAAAGTGGAAGAAGTAACTACAGCATACAACGCCGCAGGCGCTTCGTGTCTTTCGGTCCTCACAGATTTTGAATACTTTGGTGGCACATTGGCGAACCTGGCAAAAGCACGTGAAGCCAATCCCGATATCCCGATTTTGCGTAAGGATTTTATGATCGATACTTACCAGATTGTGGAAGCTAAAGCTTATGGCGCGGATGTGATCCTTTTAATTGCCGCGTGTCTTTCAAAAGAAAAGGCACTGGAACTGGCAAAAAAAGCCAAAGAATTGGGATTGGATGTGTTGATGGAAATCCACAATGCCGAAGAGTTGGAGATCGTTAACGACTATGTTGATGTTGTGGGCGTAAACAACCGTAACCTGAAAACTTTTGAGGTGAGCGTTGAAACTTCGGTGGAGCTTTCGCAACTTATTCCGGCGAAATTTGTAAAAATATCGGAAAGTGGTTTGGCAGGAGCTGCCGAGATCAAATACCTGAAAGAGCATGGTTTTAAAGGCTTTCTTATTGGTGAGACCTTTATGAAAACCGACGATCCCGGTGTGGCTTGTAAAAAACTGATTGAAGAGATTAGAGATTAAAATCACCCCTTTAATCCCTCAAGGGGGCAATTATCCCCTTGAGGGATTAAAGGGGTGAAACTTAACAAGTGAATAGATGACAAAAAACCTAAAAATAAAAGTTTGCGGGATGAAATTCACGCAAAATCGTGAACAGGTGGAAGCGCTTGGCGTTGACCTGCTAGGCTATATTTTCTATGGCCCTTCGAAACGATTTGTTGGTGATACACCCGATGCCGGACTCTTTCAATCTGACAAACCCAAAGTGGGTGTTTTTGTAAACGAGAATGCATTTGAAATTCTGGGTTTGGCAAAGAACTTTGGTTTCGAATACATTCAATTGCACGGCAAAGAAAATCCAAAAACCTGCGGATTATTAAAAAATCAGGGTCTAAAAGTACTAAAGGCCTTTCCTATGGATGATGATTTTAAATTTGCGACAACAGCAGCCTATGAGGAAAACGTGGATTATTTCTTATTCGATACCAAAACCAAAGAGCATGGTGGTTCGGGTAAAAAATTCAATTGGCAGATACTGGAAAACTACACCGGGAATACACCCTTTTTTCTCAGTGGCGGAATTGGCCCTGACGACGCTGCAGAAATTAAAGAACTAAATCATCCGATGCTTGCCGGATTAGATCTGAATAGTGGGTTTGAGGATGAACCCGGATTAAAAAACATTGAAAAACTAAAACATTTTATTGCGCAAATGAAAGCAGAATAAATGCTGTTTTTTTTGCGCCAAAGCAATACAGATTATGAAATATCAAGTAGATGAAAAAGGATATTACGGCGAATTTGGCGGGGCATGGATACCCGAAATGATGTTCACCAATGTTGATGAACTCAAGCGCCGCTACCTTGAAATTATAGAATCAGATTCGTTCAAAAAAGAATTCGATCAGCTATTAAAAGATTATGTGGGGCGTCCGTCACCGCTGTATTATGCCAGCCGCCTTTCGGAACATTACGGCAGCAGAATCTACCTCAAAAGGGAGGATTTGAACCATACCGGATCGCATAAACTGAATAACACCATCGGGCAAATTCTATTGGCACAACAACTGGGCAAAACCCGCATTATTGCCGAAACGGGTGCCGGACAGCACGGCGTGGCAACTGCAACTGTTTGCGCCCTGAAAGGTATTAAATGTATCGTTTACATGGGAGCACTGGATGTTTCACGCCAGGCACCAAACGTAAAAAAAATGAAAATGCTCGGTGCCGAAGTAATTCCTGTGCACAGCGGTAACAAAACACTTAAAGATGCCACCAACGAAGCCATGCGCGACTGGATCAACAATCCGGAAGATACGCATTACATTATCGGTTCAGTGGTTGGGCCACACCCCTACCCCGACATG
Source organism: Draconibacterium mangrovi (assembly GCF_010586825.1). GTDB lineage: Bacteria > Bacteroidota > Bacteroidia > Bacteroidales > Prolixibacteraceae > Draconibacterium > Draconibacterium mangrovi. Next base: position 619,888 of record NZ_JAAAGB010000001.1, read on the forward strand.
GTTGCTCGTTTCCAATCGGTTATCAGTGCCGAGATGAAAAAACAACTGCTGGAACAAACCGGATCGGAATTCCCGACACGTATTTTGGCATGTGTAGGCGGAGGAAGTAATGCCGCCGGAGCTTTTTATCATTTCCTGGATGACGAGCAGGTGGAACTAATCGGAGTGGAAGCTGCCGGAAAAGGAGTTGACACCAACGAAACTGCAGCAACTTTAACTGTTGGAACTCCCGGCGTCTTACACTCGAGCCGAACTGTATTAATGCAAAATGAGGACGGACAAATTACCGAACCATATTCCATCTCTGCCGGACTGGATTACCCGGGAATAGGGCCGTTACATGCGCACCTTTTTAAAACCGGTCGAGCAAAGTTTCTGGCTGCCACCGACGAGGAAGTTTTACAGGCAGTGTTGCTGCTAACACAAAAAGAAGGCATTATTCCGGCACTGGAATCAGCTCATGCGCTTGCGGCACTGGATAAAATAAAAATGAATCCTGACGATGTGAATGTGATTAACCTTTCGGGCAGTGGAAACAAGGATATGGAAACTTACCTGGATTATTTTGGATATTAACCTCGGACTTCCGACTTCGGGCTTCCGACTATTTCAATAAAAATGAACAACAGAATCAATCAACTTTTCGAAAGAAAAAAAGAAAACATACTCTCGGTATATTTTACTGCCGGGTTCCCCAATCTGAACGATACCGTTGAAATTATTCAGCAGCTGGAAAAAAATGGCGTCGACCTCATCGAAATTGGTATGCCTTTTTCCGATCCTACAGCTGACGGTCCAACCATTCAGCGCACCAGCGAAATTGCCTTAAAAAACGGCATGTCAATCAAAGTACTTTTCGAGCAATTAAAAACCATTCGTGAATCGGTTTCTATACCACTGGTTTTAATGGGATACTTAAATCCTGTATATCAATATGGCGTAGAAAAGTTTTGCCAAAAGTGCAACGAAATTGGCATAGACGGAACAATTCTGCCCGACCTTCCGTTGGATGAGTTTGAAGCAAACTACAAAACTATATTTGAACAAAACAACCTGCACAATATTTTGCTGATTACGCCACAAACGTCGGAAGCACGCATTCGACAGATCGATGATGCCAGCGAAGGATTTATTTACATGGTGTCATCGTCGTCGACAACAGGTGCCGGCAAAAAAGTGGAAGATTTCCATGCGGACTATTTTGAGCGCATTCAGGCAATGAATCTCAAAAATCCGCGCCTTATCGGGTTTGGAATTTCGGATAATGCCACATTTACAAATGCCTGTAAATATGCCAGCGGAGCCATTATCGGAAGTGCCTTTGTAAGTTCATTCAGCGAGGAAGTAAAAACTGCCGATTCGGTTGCCCAATTTGTAAAAAACATGCTAACGGCCGACTAATGTGTGACTGCTAAAAGTTTAACAAAAATAAATGTTCTGAAACATGATTTAGGTAGAACCGATCTAAATAACACATGCTCAGCGTAATAGAATGTGGTCGCTGAAAAAGACTCGTTAATTAGTGTTAAAGGATATTTTACAGCATACTTTAATTCAATTTTGGATGTTATTTTTAGTAACGAACAATAAAAGAAGAAGCCATGTTAGAATACGCAAAAGTAATTCTACCCAAAGTTAGTTTTAGCAAAGAATTGTTCAGTAAAGAGTTATCCAAATGCATTAACTGGGTAGAGCCCGATCAGTTGCAGAACTTACGCAACTGGTGCTATGAAAATTTTAAAGAGATGTACCCCGATGTACTGGCAGAAGCATTTGCCGGCATCGCGGCTTAAAGTATTAACCGGGCGGGATTTTATCCCGCCTTTTTTATGCTTCAAAGTTTTTTAATCATCCAAATATCGCAGCCCGTATGCCCCGAATCACCTAATGGCTTATCCAGTTGTTCAAATCCTGCCCGTTCGTACATTCCCACCGCATTATCAAACTCTGGCAAGGTTTCAATGTATATTTCGGAATAACCCAGTTCTTTTGCCGACTCGATACTTTGTTCCATTAATACCGTGCCCAAACCTTTTCCCCGGGCTTTTGCCAACAGGTAAAACTTTACCAATTCAGCGCAGCCTTTGGGCAAACCAACGGTAGGGTAAATGCCGCAACATCCTAAAACATCGCCATCCTTCTCTGCTACCCAGAGAACCGATTTCTCATTCTGAAACAGCTCATACAAGTTATCGGTAGTTGGATCGGAAAAGACAGTTCCTTGCCGCGGAGCATCGTACTCAATAAAAGCTGCTCTTATTAAATCGGCTAGGTGTTTATTATCTGATTTTTGGACTTTTCTAATCTTCATTTTTCAATCATTATCGGATATGTACCCCTGAAGTTCAACACCTTCAATATACAGGATTATCGAAGTGTGCGTTTACGACAAACGCTTATTTTGCACTATAATTCATTATGGATTTAAAAATAATGGATTTTATGATACATCAAAAAATATTATCAGCATACATTTCGCAGGTTCGGTAAATCTATATGAATCGTTAATTTGGCTTATCCATTTAAAATTGATCACGAAACGCACCCGTTTTACGGTTACCAACATTCTTTCGTCTGCCAATACCCCTTTTATGTCAGCCAACAACATCCTTTTCGGCTTTTGTTCTCATATCTACCGTTTATTTCCATTTATCGCTTTGTGCTTACCGTTGGTTGATAAAAATTACGGCGTATCGCAGCATTCTGTAAGTTTGATCAAAAAGCTAAAAATCCGGCAAACGCTAAACAGCTCAAACCGGCACGTAAACAACATTAAACAGGGGATTCGGGGAATTAGAAACGTTAACAGCGGCACTCCATTTTTTTTACATAGAAACAGAATTAAACAGCATTTAAAATGTAAAAAGTGCAATTATCTGGCCGGCTGGCAGATAATAAACTCCCGTTTCCCCGACGGGAGTTTTCTTTTGGAAATCACAAAAGCGAAGGGTAATAACGCTTGAGTATGAATATAAGTTTTATCGGTGAAACGAACACGGAAATTCTTACCCAAAAGTAAGGAGAGAAATGCACGTTCCACATGATAGTTTAACATCTACAATTTGAATCATATGAAAAAACTACTTCTATTAGTTGTGGCTTTGTTTTGTGGAGTGGGAATACTATTCGCCCAAACAAAGCAAATTAGGGGAACGGTTACTTCATCCGAAGATGGACTACCCATTCCCGGTGTTTCGGTTGCCGTAAAAGGAACTACTACCGGAACCACTACCGACCTGGACGGTAACTATACGTTAACCGTGCCTGTCGATGAAATCCTTATTTTCTCCTTTGTTGGAATGAAACGCGAGGAAGTCCCCGTCACCGATGCTATGGTTTACAACGTTACACTTGAACCTGATGTAATTGGTGTTGACGAAGTTATGGTTGTGGCCTACGGTACTGCTAAAAAGGAATCGTTTACAGGCTCGGCCCAGGTGGTTGACAACGAAATGCTGCAAAAGCGGCCCGTTGCCGATATTTCGAAGGCTTTGGAAGGACAGGTAGCCGGTGTTCAAACCACCTCCGGAACCGGACAACCCGGCGAAGGAGCGGAAATCGTTATTCGAGGTTTTGGCTCCATTAACTCCAGCAACAATCCGCTGTATGTAGTTGATGGTGTGCCTTTCGATGGTAACCTGAACTCGATAAACCCGGGCGATATTGAGTCGATGACCATTTTGAAAGATGCTTCGGCCGGTGCGCTTTACGGATCGCGTGGTGCGAACGGAGTTGTGGTGATTACCACTAAAAAAGGCCAGTCGAAAGAATTGTCGGTGGAATTAAAAGCCACTTACGGATTTTCGAACCGTGCTATTAAACCATACGAAACACTTGGCACAGCCGATTTTATCGAAGCTTCGTTCCAGGGTTATAAGAATGCGTTGATCTACACCGATGGTGTTCATCCTGATTTGGCCGGCCCGATGGCCGTTGACGCCTTAAGAGGAAGCAGCGGTATTTTTGGTGCCAACGAAATGTACAATCCATACAACATGCCGGTTTCTGAATTAATCGATCCGCAAACCGGCCGGGTTAATCCTTCGGCTAAATTGCTTTACGAATCAAACTGGCTTGATGAAGTGACCAACGACAATGCAACACGTCAGGAATATCAGTTGTTTATTAATGGTGGCTCCGACAACTCACAGGTTTACGCATCAGTAGCATACCTAAAAGATGAAGGTTTGCTGAAAACCACCGATTTCGAACGTATCTCCGGAAGGATTGGCGCAGAGCTGACTCCAAAAAACTGGTTTAAATACGGCGGTAATGTCAACTTCTCAAAAACAGAAACCAATTACCTGGGTTACGATGGTACCACATCCAACTCAAACGTTTGGTATTCGGCGCAGTTTATGGCACCTATTTACCCGGTTTATCTGCAAGATGAAAATGGCAGTCCTATACTCTCGGAAACAGGCGAGAAACAGTTCGACTATGGTTTAACCCGTCCGTCGGGTGCCAACCCGAACTGGAACCCTGTGGCAACTTTGTATGAAGATGCTTACGAAACTACTGCCGACAACCTGTCGGGAAGATTCCATTTAAATCTGTTGGGTAGTGGACTTGGCAGTTCTTTCGACGGAGTATCATTTACCACAAACGTAGGTTTCGATTACATAAATACCAATCAAACCGTATACTGGAATCCTGATTTTGGTAATGCAGCCAATATTGGCGGTTACCTCGATAAAACGAACACCCGTAGCCTGTCGTACACCATTAACCAACTGTTGCGTTACGAAAAAGACTTTGGTAAACACAGTATTAATGTGTTGGCTGGCCACGAGTTTTATAAACTTACCATTAACGAACTGGAAGGTTCAAAATCGGGCTTCCCCTACTCAGGAATTAAAGAACTGGCTCCGGGATCAACCACTTCGGGACTTACTTCGTTCGAGGATAATTATTCCATCGAATCGTTCCTGAGCAATGTTACTTACGACTTTGCTGACCGATATTACCTCTCTGCAAGTTTCCGTACCGATGGTTCATCGCGTTTCCACAAAGATTTCCGCTGGGGTAACTTCTGGTCGGTTGGTGGATCGTGGCGTATCAGCGAAGAAAGTTTTATGCAAGAAATGACTTTCATCGACAACCTGAAACTGAAAGCCAGTTACGGAAAACAGGGTAACGACAATATTGGTACTTATTATGGCTGGCAGTCGCTTTATAACCTCGACTGGGCCAATGCCAACCTCAATGGAGCACTACTTTCATCGCTCGAAAATACATCGATTAAATGGGAAGAAAACAACAACTTTAACGTAGGTGTTGATGCCGTTCTTTTCGATCGTTTTGATATTAGTTTTGAATATTACCGCCGCCGCACCGTGGATATGCTTATGGAAAAACCAATGGCTACATCGCTTGGTTTCGACAGCTACTGGGCCAATGTTGGCGAGATGCTGAACACAGGTTTCGAGTTCAATGCGAACCTGAACATCATCACCAATCCGAACTTTGTTTGGAATGCCAACCTGAACCTTACCACTTTAAGCAACGAAATTGTTGAGCTGGATGGCGAAACAGATCAAATTGTTAACGGTAATATTATTCAGCGAAAAGGTGCAGAAATTAACTCGTACTACCTGGCACAATCTGCCGGAGTGGATCCTGCAACCGGAGCGCAGCTGTACTGGGTTTACGACCTTGATGCTGATGGAAAACCGGGCGACTCCTATCTTTCTGATGATTTCCAGAAAGCGTCGCAAAGTAAACGGATATCGGGCAGCCGTATCCCCGACTTTTACGGTGGTTTTGGCAGTAACTTCAAAATTTACAAAAACTTTGACGTTTCGTTCATGACCACTTTCTCGGTTGGAGGAGAAGTGTATGAGAGTGTTTATTCAAACCTGATGAACCCGATTTACATCGGTACCAACTACGCAGCAAATGTAGAACGTGCCTGGAGAAAGCCCGGCGATGTAACCGATATTCCACGTATTCAGAACGGAACCGGTTTCTCGCGTCCGTTTACCGACAGCCAACTGATCGATGCATCGTACTTTTCAATAAAGAATATTACGGTAGGTTATACACTTCCTAAATCCATTCTGCAAAATGTGGGTATCGAAAGTGTTCGTGCTTATGTGGCAGTGGACAACCTGGCCATTTTCTCTCATCTCGATGGAATGAATCCGCAGTTTGACTTTACCGGAACTACAGATTTTTCATACACTCCTGTGAGAACGAGTCTTTTCGGAATTGAATTAAAATTTTAAAACAAACAGATCATGAAAATAGATAAAATCCTTATCCTGTTATTTCTGGTGGTTGCAGGATTTGCCTGCCAGGATGAACTGGACACAAACCCTACAGACAGTACATCGGGAGATGTTTTATTCTCCGATGTTCAGAAAGCGAATGTGGCGCTTAACGGAATTTACCGCGCCATGTACGTGGCCGACGAGTGGTCGGTAAACTGGGCCGACGAAGAGTTCGGAGTTACAGCGTTTTTGCTTACCTACGACCTTATGGGCGACGATATGGTACAAAACGAAGGCGGTAGCGGCTGGTTCTGGTTCGATTATATGTACAATGTAAAATCGGATTATACACACAAAAGCGGCCGTCCTTATTCGGTGTGGTTTTTCTACTATACAGTAATTTCAAATGCCAACTCAATTATTGCATCACAGGAAGTTTTAACCGGTGCACCATCGGAGATCAGCAGCCTTATCGGGCAGGCCTACGCTTTGCGTGCTTATGCTTATTTCAGCCTTATCCGTTTCTATCAGCAAACTTATGTAGGTAACGAAAATGCTCCAGGAGTTCCGATTTATACCGAACCAACTACCAACGCTTCGGAAGGAAGTCCGAGAGGAACGGTAGCAGATGTTTACACACAAATTGATGCTGATCTTCAGCAGGCACTCACCTTGCTCGATCCAGATGTGGCAGCACCACGTATTCATCCGTCGCATATCGATTATTACGTGGCCAACGGATTAAAAGCACAGGTTGCCCTGGAAAAACAAGATTGGCCAACCGCCGAATCGGCAGCTACAATGGCCATGAGCGGAGGTACAACAATGCTTTCGCGCGAGAATCTGGCAAACGGTTTTGGATTTAACGATGCCAACGCAGGAGCAGTGCTTTGGGGCCTGCAAATTATTGCCGAGCAAATATCTGACACCGAATCCTTGTTTGGACACATGGATGCCAGTACATCATCGTATGCCGAAAACGCACGAAAATGTGTGAGCTCGTGGTTATACGACCAAATGGCGGACTCCGATGTAAGAAAACAAATGTGGTGGAACGGCCCGCTGGAAGTAGATGAACCACTGGGAACTCAGTTGAGTTACAACCAGTTTAAATTCCGTTTCTCAGATCCTACAAATGCTTTGGGCGATTATATTCTGATGCGTCACGAAGAAATGATGCTGATAAAAGCAGAAGCACTTTGTATGCAAAACCGATTTGGTGAAGCACGAACCATTCTTACTGAACTGATGGAAGAACGCGATCCGAATTACGATATTACGGGATTGACAGATGCCAGTACACTAACCGTAAACGATGCAAACGGCCCAACAACTCCGCTTGGAGGTTCATCAACCTTACTCGACGAAATTATCCTGCAACGACGCATTGAATTGTGGGGCGAAGTAGGCCGTATTCTTGATATTAAACGTTTAAAAACGGGTTTCTCGCGCGATTTCGAAGGCAGTAACCACACACAAAAACTACTGTCGCGCAATACACTCGATCCGGAATATCCTGATTTTGTGATGTCGATACCACAATCGGAATTTGACGGGAATAAAAATATGGACGAGGTGAGTGATCAGAATCCATGGGCTGACAATTAAAAATTACGATTATGAAGAAAATACAATTAGCACTATTGGTTTTTGTTCTGGCCTTAACAGCATGCGACCAGGACAATATCGGAGAACTCTACGAGACCGATGCGTATGTAGCTTTTAGCTCTTCCATCGTGGTCAACAATCTCCTTACATCCGAAAATAATTATTCAGTAAGCGTACAGGTTGTGCGTACTGATGGAACCGGAACAGAAACGGTTGGCATCAGCCTTGAACCAAACGATAACATTGATGGCATATTTGAGCTGGAAAGCAATACGGTAACTTTTAACGATGGTGAAACAGTTGCTTATGCCAAAATTGTTCCGCTGGTACCTCCTACCGGAATTGCACCGGGTGTTACTTTTAATTTTAACCTGAGTTTAAGCGATGCAACGGTATCGGAGTTTTTTGGAACAACGACATACAAAGCTACTTTGAAACTTGATTTCACAGCCATTGGCACCGGAACATTCGACTCGCCATTTTGGGGCGAGGTATTGCAACCCGAAATGTACGAAGCCAGCCTTGGCACAGTGCAGTTGTACAAAACAATAGGCTTGTACGAAAGTGGTTATGATATTATTTTCATTGTAGATGGAACAACAGTAACCGTTAATGCCCAGCCGGCATGGTACTACGACGATGAATACGGCGAAGTATATGTTGAAGGTAGCGGCACCATTGACGGCAATGTTATTTCGGTAACGCTAACACACTTTATTCCTGATGTGTATGCCTGGGATTCATCGGTTGAGGTTTTGACTTTACCATAACGAATCTAACCAAAGATAAACACTTAAAAGGGTTGCCTGACAGGCAGCCCTTTTCTATTCCGGAAATTCGTGTATCCGGCTAAATTTTCGTTCTACAATGTTTTCTGAATTTAATAACTGCAGGGTAATTCTATTCTTGTTAAAATCGATTGTCCAAAAAGCTCTGTTCACATTGTCTCCGTATGGTATTAACTCCACTTCTGGCTTGTGACCATGAACATTGTAAACGCCGTTAATTCTTCCCTTATCCGAACGAATAACAAATTGTCCATCCCAACGAAAGAAAATGCTGGCTTTACCAACTTTTGCATCCTCTGTTCCGAAATAATCGCCATCGCCAACCGCATCCTCCAGTTTCCATAAACCAAGAAGTTCGTCGCCATACGTTGCGGGCAGATGATCCGAGCGTTTTAAAGTTACGTCAACACTCTCCCCATCTTCACTTCTTTTCCAGGTCATCCGATCGTTTTCCAAAGTAACTTTAAACGGTTCGGCCGGATCTTTTATGCCGTTTTCATTAACAACCGATAGTTCGTTTGTTTCGGCGTTAAGGCTCCAGGTTCCGTAAGAATGTTGCAACCATCCGTTCCCTGATTGCTGTGAGGAATCAGAATTAAAACGCATCCACCTTGCATTTGGAGTCATTTCCTGATCGCCGACTTTTACCCGTTCAACTATCCAAAGCCCTTCAATGGTGGGTTTATCTGCACAGCTAACAAATGCAAGTAGTATAACAATAGCTATAAATTGAATCGTCTTTTTCATTGCCCTTTCTTAGTAATCTATAAGCTATAACCCTTAAGGACAAGCATTTGTTGTGATTCGATAAAAGTTCAGGAATTAAAGAGGTGAATGTGTTTGAAACAAGCTTTCTTTAATGTGCGGATTGAGTTACCCTAATGCCGTCAAAATAAGCACCGGCTTCAAGACCGATAATCAACACCCTCTCATTATCACTTAGGTTTTCGCTCATTGAAATATGAATTTCGGTGGCATTTTTTCGCTCAATCTTAAATTCAGGCTCTTCAATCACGAAGTTATCAGCGGTAGTGACCATGTCATCAATATTAATATTTGAACCGTTAAGCTTAAGAGCATCAATCCACCACCACTCTCCTTCCGTGGTTATAACAATGGTATTTTCCTTAGCATCAAATTCAACTTCTTTTTGAGACAGTTTTATGTTATCGTCCCACAAACCAATCGGGGTGTCTTTTGAGCACGATAGAATGGCAATTAAACTCAGAAGCAAAAGCAATTTTTTCATACGGGCTAATTGTTGAGATTTATGTTTATTAGACGATGGAGGCAAAACCGGAATGGTTGCGTATACCTTTAAATGTTTTCAATAATCGCGCTGATCGTCTTCAACAATGGCGTAATGGAAATTATCTTTCCACTCTCCGCGTATGGGCAAAATTTTTCGGCGCAATCCCTCGCGGGTCATTCCAATTTTCTCGAGCACTTTTACTGATTTTATGTTTTCGGTGGCTACACCGGCTTCCACCTTATGTAAGCCAAAAGTGTTAAATCCCAGCAACACCAGTCTTTTTGCCAGTTCCGTAGCATAACCGTTTCCCCAATATACCGGATCAAGTTTATAGTAAATTTCACCCAACTTAAACCTATTGTTCGACAATGAAAATCCGGCCACGCCAATAAAATCTTCGGTTTCTTTTAATACAACTTTCCACATGTAAGAACTGCGTGGCGTTTTGCTTTTGGCCTCCAACTGTTGCCGCAAAAATTGCTCAGTGTCTTTTATCGATTCAGGAATTCCAAGCGTATTAAATTCATCCACTTCGGGTATAGAATGCAGGCGATGTAGCTTTTCAAGATCTTTCGCTTCGATCTCGATCAAACTTAGACGTTCGGTTTCCAGAGTATTTATTTCTGCGTTACTCATCCTTGCTATTTTACTGCACCCGCATTTCTTTAATCCTTACTTTCTCCACAAGCGTTTGCTGCTCATCCTTTTGTTGCTGAATTTTACGCACCACCTCCATTCCCGAAACCACTTGTCCGAAAGCGGCAAAACCCTGCCCATCGGGATTTCGTTTGCCACCAAAATCCAACTCAGGCTGATCGCCAACACAAATAAAAAACTCGGTTGATGCTGTGCCCGGCTCCATTCGCGCCATCGACAGTGTGCCGTCAAGGTGTTTTATTCCGGTGGTTTCGGTTGTTTCGTGTGCAATTGGTTTTAAGGTCTCAAAACGTGGTTCGGTGTATATTCCTCCCTGTATTACTTCAATTTTCACATCATTATTAGGCTGGTTATCCATTCGCACCACACGGTAAAACCAGGCATTTTCATAGGTATTGGCCTTAGCGTGCTGTAGAAAATTTGTTGCGGTTAGCGGCGCATTTACGGTATCAATTTCAACCACAATGTTTCCAAAATCGGTTTTCATTTCAACGCGGGGAAGTTCCTGAGCGATGGTTTGAAACACCAACACCAGAGCAGGAATCAAAAAGATTATGGCTTTCCTCATAATTTAATTTGAATATTATTTTTTAATTGCAATCAAATGTACAAAAAACGGTTTTGGATAACCAGAGCCAATGCATAATTCAAAAAACTCATGAAGAAATTTCAACTGTTACTGGTTCTGCTGTTGCTTTCGGCAGTAACTTTTTCGCAAACCACACTAAAAGCTTTTCTCGAGAGTCAACCCGAGATTAAAAGTATTGAACAAATGAACTGCACCGATTTTTTTGCAGTTAAATACAAAATAATGGTGGAGCAGCCTGTTGATCATTCCGATCCATCGAAAGGAACATTTTTGCAACGGGTGCTGATCGCCGACAAAGGAGTTGACCAGCCCGTAGTTTTTATTACTGAAGGCTACAACGGCGGATATTCTGAAAACCCAAATTACATAAACGAGCTATGCCCGATTTTAGGGGCCAATCAAATTTGCATGGATCATCGTTATTTTGGCGAATCGATGCCGGAGCCTTTAAACTGGAATAACCTGACCGTGCGTAATGCCGCTGCCGATCATCACCACATTATTCAAATGATGAAAAAATATTATTCGGGGAAATGGGTTAACACAGGCATTAGCAAAGGTGGACAAACAACAGCTTATCACCGCTGGCTTTACCCCAACGATGTTGATGTTTCGGTACCGTATGTGGCGCCACTTAACTTTGGTGTTGAAGATGGCCGGCATGAGCCGTTTATTGCCCATACAACAGGAACACCGGAAGGCCGGGCAAAAGTACAGGCATTCCAACTGCACATTCTTAAAAACCGCGAAACGTACCTGCCACTTCTTCAGCAATATTGCAAGAATCAGAAGCTGCATCCGTTACTGGATAACAACGAGATGCTGGATTATGTGGTGCTGGAATTCTCTTACGGTTTTTGGCAGTACGACAACTCATTGGATGATATTCCACCATTGGATGCACCGGCAAAAGATTTGTTTACGGAGTTGGTTAAAGTATCGTCGCCCATGTACTTATCGAGTGAAGGCGTGGATATCTTTAAGTCGTTTTATGTGCAGGCGGCGCACGAATTGGGTTATTACGGTTACGATGTAAAACCGTTCAAAGATTATTTGTCGATTAAAAGTGCAGAAGGCTGGCTGAACCGCATTTATCTGCCCGAACTGGCCATTAAATACAACAAAAAGACCGCTAAAGAGGTAGAAAAATTCATCAAAAAAACCGATTCCAAGATACTGTTTATTTACGGGGAGTGGGATCCGTGGTCGGCTTCGGCATTTGAAGTTCCGAACAAACCCAATTTCCTGAAAATTGTAAAACCAAAAGGGAGTCACAGTACCCGAATCGGAAATTTGCCTAAAGAACAAAAACGGCAGGTAAAAGAAACGCTTGAAGATTGGCTGGATATGAAAGTAAATATCGAGATTTAGTAGTTTTCAACCTAAAAAAGTCACACTGAGCGAAGTCGAAGTGACATCTCAATAGTCTTCTACTTCGCTCAGACTGACGATCTACAAAAAGAACATGGCCACACCCCCAACAGTAATTACGGCCCCCAGAATTTCCTTCCAGTTTACCTTTTCTTTAAACAATAATATTGAAGGCCCGATAATCAAAACCGGAACAATAGCCATCAGTGTTGCTGCAATTCCGGCCTGCGTATGCTGAACTGCCAATAACGAAAAGGAAACACCAAGGAAAGGACCGAAGAAAGCACCAAGTGTAATTCGTTTCATAGCCGGCCCGTTTTTTAAGGCCGCCCAAACGCGTGGCCAGCGTTTTAGAAATACAAAGAGAATAGAAAAACCAACAGTTCCCGCCAGAATTCGTATTTGGGTAGCCGAGAAAGCATCATAATCGCCCATTCCCTTTTTGCTGATTACCAAACCGGCTGCCTGCCCCATGGCACCACCCAAAGCCAGTAAAATTCCCTGAATAGGGTACGACGATTTAAACCTTCGGATTTTAACACCATTCTCTTCCGATTTTTCGCGTTTCAGAATAACAATAATAATTCCGGTCATGGTAATGGCCATTCCCAACCAACTTTGTGGAGCAAGTACTTCGCCCAAAAGCAGCCAGCCAATAAGCGCGGCAAAAGGTGGTGCCAGCGCCATTAACAACATGGCAATTCGTGCACCTATCAAAACGAAGGACTGAAAAAGTAATAAGTCGCCGATGACAAAACCAACCAATCCGGAAAAAGCCAGCCATTTCCAGGCATATAGGCTTGCGTCGGAGGGGAAGAAAAAACCACGGGCTATCCAACTGTAGGCACCAACCAGAAAGAAGGCAATTACCAAACGAATGAGATTAACCGCAAGCGAACCAACCTTTTTCCCGGCCGATTCGAATGCCAGTGATGTTACTGTCCAAAATACGGCAGTCAATACACCGGCTATTTCTCCAAAATGATTTTGCATGCGGCAAATGTACTAAATACAACCAATGTATTTACCGATTTCTTTTAGCCGAAAAAATCAGGCCTAACATAAAAAAAGATCCTGACAAAAATGCCAGGATCTTTTCCTCCTCTCTAGCCTTAAAAAGCAACTTTTAATTGGTCACACATTCATAATTGGTCCTCCACCTCTTCCTTCTATCACAACTTAACCAATTACCTCAACAATTCAACTCTTCAATACTCTTATGGTTTGTGCTTACAAATGTATATTCAAAATAGAAACCCGCACCAAAACTATTGCTGAATAAGACAGCGTAAAAAACTGAATTTTAACTTCCCTTTTACTGACCCATTTTATTGCCAACTGATTATGAAGCACAAAAAAACCGTTTTAAGCAGTTATCCTTAAAACGGTTTTCCTTTATTGAACTTCAGCTCGTTTTATTTGCTAAGGAACTCAGCAACAGTTTGACCCAGTTCTTCGCCTCTTTTGTTTTTAGCAACAATCTTTCCGGTTTTGTCAACCAACAAACTTGATGGGATGGAGTTTACACCATAGATTTGTGCTGCTGCATTATTCCAGTAAGCCAGATCGGAAACATGAGCCCAGGTTAAACCATCATCCTCGACAGCTTTTAACCAGGCATCCTTATCCCGGTCGAGCGAAACGCCAAACACACTAAATCCCTGATCTTTGTATTTGTTATACGTTGCAACAACATTCGGATTCTCGGCACGGCAAGGTCCACACCACGATGCCCAGAAGTCGAGCAAAGTCAGCTCATTCTGTGAATAGATATCCGAAAACTTAACCGGATTTCCATCTGCATCGTTTTGAGTGAAGTCAGGAGCTGTTTTTCCAACGGCTACGGTTTTCAGTTTCTCAATTTTTGCTTTTAAATCCAGAATAGCAGGAACTGAGTCTAATTTTGCATCCAGATTACTCACTAAAGCTTCCAGTTCGTCAACTTCTTTTTCGTACTGAATTTGGCTTAACAGCAGCGGAGTAACATACGAAGCCGGATTTTCTTTCACAAAATCTTCCTGAATTACACCAACGCTGGCGTACAGGTCTTCAACCTGTTTCATCAATTCACTGGCTTTGGCCGTATCGCCTGAAGCGCTTGCTGTACGTGCTTCCTGGTAAATTGCCATGTACTCTTCGCTAATTTTCTGAATCTTATCGTTTATCGTTTTAAACTCATCGTGCGAAGCAGAACCACTAACCTGGATACCTGCAATTGAATCGGCTTTTCCGGTAATCGACATGCTCGTATTTTCAACAAACACAACAGCCTTGTTACGTTCTCCGTTTACCGACAAATAATATACACCCGGGAAATCCACTTCTCCTTCCAAAACAGCAACTCCATCAACCACCTCGGCAGTATCAATGCCAATCCACTGGCTGGCTCCACGTTGCTCCAACATCACATTTCCGTCAGCACCATCCAGTTTAACGGTAATTTTAAAACCATTCTGCGGCTGCGAACAGGCAAACAAGGCCAAACCTATAATAACAACTAATAATTTTCTCATCGTGCAGTTTTTTCTATTTATTGAATTTGGGTCGAATATAATCATTCTGTACATTCCTTAAAAATGATTAGTTTGAATTATACTCCGGAATTTAATTAATTTGCGTAGCTTAACTAAAAAGCAAAATGAGTAAAAACGTTGCCTTGGTACTTTCGGGAGGAGCAGCCCGCGGAATGGCACATATTGGTGCAATTGAAGAATTAGAGGCCCGGGGGTACAACATCACCTCAGTAGCCGGCACATCGATGGGTGCACTGATTGGCGGAATTTATGCTCTGGGTAAATTGCCGGAGTTTAAAGAGTGGGCCATATCGCTGGAGCGGCATGATATGTTTCGTATGGTAGATTTTTCGTTTGGCGGAAACGGACTGATAAAAGGTGAAAAGGTACTGACCAAAATTCAGGAATTCATTCCCGATGCGCTTATCGAAGATTTGCCTATTCCATTCTCGGCAACTGCCGTTGATTTAAAACACCGTGAAGAAGTGGTGTTTACCAAAGGCAGTTTGTTTAATGCCATTCGTGCTTCAATATCAATTCCTTCTGTTTTTACGCCAGTTACCAGCGAGAACGCCATTTTGGTTGATGGTGGCGTTATGAACAACCTGCCTATTTCGAATGTAAAACGCACGGAGGGCGATGTGCTTATTGCCGTTCATGTAAATGCAGCCATTCCGCTTCCACAAAAGTTTTACGAGAAAGAAGACGAGACGGAAAAGGAATCGAAATACAAAAAATGGCTGAACGAGTTTTACGATTTTTTGAATATTAACCATCCGAAAGAGAAAAAGGAGCAACTCGGAATGCTTTCACTAATGGATCAGGCGTTAGCTACCGGAATGCTGAAACAGGTAGACTATGCCATTGAAAAAGGAAAACCCGATGTGGTTATTAAGGTTTCGCGCGATGTTTGCGGAACCTACGACTTTTACAAGGCAAAAGAGGTGATTGAAATCGGGCGCCATTCAGCTGTTCTTGAACTCGACAAAGCAAAATTTAATGGCTAAAATAGTTGTAGTAAATAATGCCGAGCCCGGAATTAGGGAGTTTGCCGAACCAATAGTGCAAATTATTTCAGATGCAGGATCAACACCCGCTTTTATTGAATACGCCGGGTGCCCCGCTATAAATTTGAATGCTTTTGACGGTATAATTTTAAGCGGATCGCCACAAGGCGACGATATCGTGGAGCACCACGCCCCCTATTTTCAATGGATTAAGGACTTTGAAAAACCGGTACTTGGTATTTGCGCCGGACACCACGTTACCGGTTATTTATACGGATCGGAATTGCTGCGAAGCCAGGAACCGGAGTCGGGCGATTTTGAGGTGGAAATTGTTAAGACCGATCCGCTTTTTAATGAGCTGGCTCAAATGTTTACCGTGAGGCAAATGCACAACGACTCAATAACTCTACCCAACGATTTTGAATTGCTGCTTACATCGGCAACATGCAAAAACCAACTGATGAAACACAAAAACAAACCTTTATATACCTGCCAGTTTCATCCCGAGTTTTATAACCACCGGCTAATCCTGAATTTTATTGCCTTGTGTGGCTAATCAGATCACGACTCCTGTAATCTGATAATTCAGACTTATATTTTGTGCGCAAAATGCCCATCCTGGCGGTTCAGATTCATATTTTCTGCGCAAAATGTCCATCCTGATGATTTTTTTTCATGTTTTCTGTGCAAAACATCCATCCCGACGGTTCAGATTCATGTTTTCTGCGCAAAATGCCAATACTAACGGTTCAGAAGCCTGTTTTCTACGCAAAATGCCAATCTTGATGATTTTTTTTCACGTTTTGTCCGTAAAACAACAATCCTGATGGTTCAGATTCACATTTTGTGTGGAAAATGCCCATTCTAATCATTTTTTCACGGTTTGTAAGCAAAACAACAATCCTAAAACTTCGTCCGGGACAACGAACTGCCTCCATCCAATTTTCTTCGCCGGACTTGCAGATGCAGATTCTACTTCCCTAAACCGGGGCGATGTAATTCTTTGATTTACTCTGCACCGGGCTAAAATAAAACGCACTTTCAGCGCTCTCATAGATAGCCCCAATGGGGCGAAGGCAATTGCCCGGTGCGTAGCGCCGGGATGAAATGTCCGAAGGATAATCGTCCGGCGAAGAAAGCTCATCAATGCTTGTTTCTTGTCCCGGACGAAAAACGGCTGTCTTTTCCTTTATCGACTTTAAGAAAAAACATTCATGATTTATGGGATCACCAACAGGATTGAAAGGATATCAATATTGTTTCACGCAAAGAAAAGAAGAAGCGCAAAATTCGCAAAGGTATTGAATCTGTTTTGCGAGCTTTGCGAAAACTTAGTGATCTCTGCGTGAACTTTTTTGTTTTTACCAAAGTGACTTTCAACAAAAAAGCCATCCGTATAAAACGAATGGCTCCCTGAGTTGATTGATAATAAATTAAAATTATTTCTTCTTAATGTCCCTAAATGTCGCTCCTTGTGCATGAACCGTGTTAACCGCACGACCTGATGGGTCGGCATTCCCCTGGAACGAAGCATCCCACTCAAGAGCAGCAGCGGTACTACATGCAATTGAAGCCTCAGACGGTACACAAGCTGCAGCCGCATCCGACGGGAAGTGTTCGCTGTAAATTTCGCGGTACACATACTCTTCTTTGTTTCGTGGTGGGTTTACCGGGAAACGATATTTCGCATTTTCCATCATCTCGTCGCTCACCTTGTCTTCTGCAATTTGTTTCAGCGTGTCAATCCAGCCATAGCCAACACCGTCGGAGAATTGCTCTTTCTGGCGCCATGCCACTTCTTCGGGCAGGTATTTGGCAAATCCTTCACGCAGACAATGTTTTTCCATTTTACCGTCTTTGGCCATTTTGGCCTCCGGGTTAAAACGCATTGCCACGTCAACAAATTCTTTATCAAGGAATGGCACACGACCTTCAACGCCCCATGCAGCCAACGATTTATTGGCACGCAGACAGTCGTACAAATTCAGTCGGCTCACTTTACGCACACTTTCTTTGTGGAATTCTTCAGCATTTGGTGCTTTGTGGAAATACAGATATCCTCCAAAAATTTCATCTGCACCCTCGCCGGTTAGCACCATTTTAATACCCATCGATTTTATAACACGCGACAGCATGTACATAGGTGTTGATGCACGAACGGTAGTTACATCGTATGTTTCGATATGGTAGATTACATCACGGATGGCATCCAAACCTTCCTGGATGGTATAATTAATTTCGTGGTGAACCGTTCCGATATGATCGGCAACTTTACGTGCAGCAGCCAAATCGGGCGAGCCGTCCAAACCAATTACAAACGAGTGCAACTGTGGCCACCAGGCGTCTTTTTCGCCACCATCTTCAATACGTTTTGATGAGAATTTCTTAGCCAGCGCCGAAGTTATCGATGAGTCTAAACCCCCCGAAAGCAGCACTCCATATGGCACATCCGACATCAATTGACGATGTACAGCATCTTCCAGAGCTTGCGACAACTCTTCAACACTTGCCGGATTATCTTTAACATTTTCAAATTCCACCCAGTCACGAACATACCATTTTTTTAGTTCGCCATCTTTGCTGTATAAATAATGGCCCGGAGGAAATTCCTCTATCTTGGTACAAAATCCTTCCAACGATTTTAATTCGGACGCAACATAGTAGTTCCCCCACTTGTCCCATCCCTGGTACAACGGAATAATACCAATATGGTCGCGACCGATCAGATAGGAATCGTTTACCTCGTCGTAAAGGGCAAAAGCAAAAATACCGTTCATCTCGTCCAGGAATTTTTCCTTTTTGTCGTTATACAGGGCTAAAATTACCTCACAGTCCGACTTGGTTAAGAATTCGTATTTCCCTTCGTAACGCTTACGAATTTCACGGTGATTATAAATTTCGCCGTTAACACCCAAAATAAGATTTCCATCTTTACTATATAAAGGTTGTCCACCCGACTCCGGGTCAACAATTGAAAGACGCTCGTGAGCTATTATCGCTTTTTCGCCACAATAAATACCCGACCAGTCCGGTCCGCGGTGACGAACTTTTTTACTCATCATCAGCACCTGAGGGCGGAGATCCTCAGCTTTAACTTTTAAATCAAATGCTCCAACAATTCCACACATATTCGTAAATTTTCTTAGCTGTCAAATATTTTGTGTCAAAAATAATCACTTTGTCAATACTGCAAAATTATTATTGACAAATTTCTACTTAAATTAACATTTAGCTATCTTTTTAGGACTTTAATAGCAGTTAATAAAACATTTTAATAATCTTATATTATACAATCACCCCCTTCTCGACAAGGCATGTTCTTCATGTTTTATTTCTTTTTTCGTTTACCCCCTAAAAAATGACAGCATAGCGATTAAAAAAAGTATATATTTCCACAACACACCCTAACAGGGATCACAGATAAAAAGTTTTAACAAACACCCCTGTATTAATCAAACTGTTAACAAATCGGCAACATTTATGACAATTCAATTGTCGGCAAGTAGCAATATTTTCGAATATGTAAGAAAATTACGTCGTTTTAGCCCGATATATTATTGACCAACCGTGTAGAATTGGTTGATTTGCAGCTATAAAAATCGAATTTGAATGTTGTCTCCAACCTGCTCAAAATTGTATGCTCCCTCGCGCAGAAGTTCGCATTTACGTTTTTCGGTCTCGTTTTTTAGGTTGGCAAAAATCGTTGCAGCATCTTTTGCAATACAATCTTCATGAAAGTAACAATGTAGTTTATCGGTGCTTTCTTCGTTAAACTGTATAATAAATGCGCCATGCTCCGGAAAAACAAGATCTTCGTAAGCATAGCTAATATCTAATCCGGTTGCTTCGTTTACAATTTGCCTAACGGCTTCCAGGTCTCTGTAATTCATAGTATAAATTTTTTGTCCGAATACAGCTGCTCCGTTATTCGGGTTCATTAAATAATTATAGGGATAAAAACCACATGCGTATCTGCTGATACACTTCGGCCTGCTCGTAGGTTTGGCATTTTACCAGCTGCATATTTATAGCATCGTCGAACTCTACCTCAGTAAAACCTTTTTCTTCCAGTAAGCTCTCTCTCGACGGGGCCCGGTAACAAGCTTTCCGAAAATCGCTTTCGGAAGTTGCCCGTTTTACAAATGTTATTGCTTTATCGATTGCCATAAGCCTCTAATTTTTACACGATGTTGAACTGCATGAACTACAACCACTCTCGCAGCCCCACAATTCGCGTGCTGCCTGCGAGGTAAACGATTCCAATTGGTTTTGGGTAAAAAAGCTGATGTTTTCGTGTACATTTCGGCCGCGTGCTTTTAATACTGAAAAACCATTACGTGTAAAAATTTGCAAAACCATGGGCGGAATATAGCCGCTGATAATCGTATTTATTTGCAAACGTTTTAACTCGTGGGTCAGATCGCCAGGGTTGGGACTGATCTCTGATGTCTCTTTCCACTCAAAAGCTTTTGACTCCGAATCGTAGATACACACCAATTTAGCATTATGAAAACCTCGTGCGATTTTCTCTCTTCCTGTTTCTTTTCCGGCAACGGGTAATAGCACTCTCATATCCTGCACATTTAAATTGTTTGGCTTGAACCGGGCAAATGAAATACCAAAAAAATCAGGTTACTGGAAACCAGCGATTTGAAAAACTGAACTGCAGCTCAACATTTCTTTTTTGTAAGAAAAATGTGGCGATCCTACAAAAATGTAGTGTTTTCTGCTCCCGATAAGTTTTGCTAAAACGTATTTGGAATCGACTTCCTTTTTTGCCACTCATCCTGAAGTGAAACAATCGAAATTGATTAACTTTATTGGAGAAGATTATTGAAGAAGATTAATCGTATGAAAAAACATGTAATTGTAACCGGAGGCACCCAGGGAATTGGCAAACACCTGGTTGTTGATTTACTAAACAACAATTATGCGGTATCGGTTTTTGAAATTGACGAAGAAGCCATTGCTGAATTTCGTGAGGAATTTACCGATGAAACAGTTCAGGTTTATCAGGTAGATGTATCCGATGAGAAATCGGTTGAGGCGGCGGTAAAAGAATCGGAGAAACAGCACGGAAACATTTATGCACTGGTAAACAATGCGGCAATTAGTATCGACAAACCATTGGAGAAACTTTCTTTCGGGGAGTGGAACAAAGTAATAGGCACCAACCTTTCCGGCGCCTTTTTGTGCTCGAAATATGTAACACCGTTTATGAAACCATATGGAGGCAGGATTATTAACATGGCATCCACCCGCGCTTTACAATCGGAGCCTGACACAGAAGCTTACTCAGCAAGCAAAGGCGGAATTCTTGCACTTACACACGCACTGGCGGTAAGTCTTGGCCCCCAAATAAAAGTAAACGCCATCAGCCCCGGATGGATTGATGTATCGGCAACAAAGAAGCGCTCCCTTGCCCATCAGGAGAAACTAACAAAAGAAGACCACGCACAACATCCGGCCGGGCGGGTTGGCAAAGCAGAAGACATTGCCGGCATG
The DNA here is from genome assembly GCF_010586825.1 of Draconibacterium mangrovi. Lineage (GTDB taxonomy): Bacteria > Bacteroidota > Bacteroidia > Bacteroidales > Prolixibacteraceae > Draconibacterium > Draconibacterium mangrovi. The sequence continues at coordinate 641,390 of NZ_JAAAGB010000001.1, forward strand.
GTTATTTTCCTGTTAAAAAAGGAAAACGACTTTATTACCGGACAGAATTTTGTAATTGACGGAGGAATGACCAAAAAGATGATTTACGTTTAGCTTTATTTCGCGGTGAGCGTAACCTCGTATAAACCATCGGTATCCTTGTACGAGAAATTGGTTTTCATGTGGTTGGCAACCGTTTTTAACAGTCCGTCGGAGCAGGCCAGAAACTCGTTATACGAAATTCCGTAAGCCGGTCCCTGTATAAAAAGCTTATTCATATTACTCATTGTAAAGCGAATCATCTTTTCGTTTTGCTCAACAATTTTCATTTCGCTGTACGGATTTACTCCCTGCAAAATAAACATGATCTGGTTAACGAAAAACGGGAAACCTGCCTCCGGATCCCAAAACACCTGAAACTGCTCGCCAATATATTTTCCATACGCTTCAGTCGAAACGCCTTTTTCTTTAGCCATGTTTAGCCCCGCCGCAAAATAAGCGTAAACATGATTATAAAGCACTTCCGTTTCCTGCTCCGGAGTAAGTTGAGGAACAGTAAATGATTCCTGTGCACAAAGTGTTGAGGCGGATAATAATGCCGCAAAAATGATAGTCAGAATTTTCATAGGTGTGGTTTTAATTTGAAATTGTAACGAAGAAACCCGCCCTGCGCGCTACAGGACGAGTCTCATGTTGCGATTTTTATAAACATGGAGGAATACGTAATCCATTAGTAAAAGTTATACTATTGGACATTTTGCGCTTATTTTTTTGTAATTCCGAATCCCAATCGTGCAGTATTCTTATACGCCGGTATGGTTGAAAAAGGAAATGGAGGTTCCCCGGTTTTCACACACTGAACCAAAATTAGTTGGGTCCAGTCGTTGAAAATACCTATTTCTTCATCGTTATTGTTATACCACACACCTACCGGATACCACTCTCCTTCTGTTTTTAGCTGATCATCGTGATTTGCTGCAACCATTTTCTGGAATTGCGACCACTGCTTACCATTCTCATCTACTCCACTAAATTGAAAGGTAATCCATGCATCCGAACCAATCCATTCGTCGAGGCTGCCAGGATAAACACCTTCTTTTGAAATTAATGCCTCATTCCAGCGCATATGTAAATTAACATCTCTTAAATACCAGGCAATACTCCACAAATCATACATAAGGTCACCGGGATCGGCCGGAGTAATCTCATCATCTACGCCCATGTAAGGCGTTGTATGCGACCATGGAGCAAATGCATATAAATTGTCGCCAACAATAGCATTATAAAAACTTCCATTAAAATGATGTGCGTTCCAGTTATAGCCGTACTCATCAACTCCGGTTACTTTATCAGAATTTGCACTTTTTAGTTCCATGTTGCCAGTTGGTTCGTCAACAAAGTCTTTTTCGCACCCGGCAAAAACCAGTGCTATTGCAAGTATTAGAATTAATTTTTTCATGATTGTTTTTTTATAGAATTATGTATCAACTACCTCTACCATGAGGTACAGTAAAAAGTATATTCTCCGGTAACTGCATTCCATTGCATGTAAGTAACCAAACCCTCTTCTCCAATTACTCTGAAAATGACCAGCTTGCCAATACTTTCAACATATACAAACCGGTATTTTTCATGAGAAGTTTGTCCGGTCATTTCTCCAAACTGCACGTTCCAATGCTCACTATTCTTATTTACAACATGGTTCCATGTTACAGTACCTACAAGTAATTCTCCGGCACATAAGCATTGTATCTGTACTTCTTCTTCGATTCTTTCTGATTTAGCCTGCGATTTTTCGCTCTGTGCTCCCGATGTATATGTAAGGAAACACAAACTAAAAATGATTAAGATAATTTTGAGATTTTTCATGACAATTAGTTTTAAAGTTTATGCTACAAAGTTCCTGTGAAAAGGCTTTTACAACTTATCAGCGATGAAGCATAAACTTTAAAATTTGACGCACCCTTTGCAATTTTGAAGCATACAAAGGAAACCTTATGGTAGTTCGAGAATTTTAGAAATAAATTAAAGCGGATTGGATTGTGGAAAAACAACACCAACATCATTCACCAATTCCTGAAATTCGGGATGATTATGCAGCGGATAATAAAGCGGATACGACAAAACAAAAGGCAGGTCTTCATTCCGCACTTCGTAGGCAACTTTAAGGTAATCGATGGTGCCTTCAATATCATTAACCATCATAAATAAACCCGATACCACCGACTGGTTACAACAGTATTTATCCTGTCCGGTTAATGCCCCTTTCATATAAAACCTAATGCAGTCTTCAAACGAAGGGCCGGTTCTGTAATACTCGGCAACTGCCTCATTTCGCATCAGGTCTTGCAGTTGGGTCCATATTTCAATCGATTTTTCAGGGAAACCTTGTTGCAGATATACATAACCCAAACTATGCATGGCAAAACCAAAGGTGGGAAACAACTCAAGCACCTCGTTGTAGGTAGCAATCGACTTTTCATATTCGCCCACAATGTAATAGCGTTCGGCTAAAAAACTCAGCGTTCGCGGATTCAGCGGGTCCAGCAACTTTGCAGTCAGTGCCTCGCTTATCGCATTTTTATAGTCACCCTTCACCGTAAAATAGTTCGAGAGAACAAGGTGTGCATCCGAGTTACTGGGTTGTAATTCCAGCGCCTTTTCAGCAAGCTGTTTCATTTGTACCCAATCCCAGTCGAGTTTTCCCACCAGGTTGGCTTTTGTAGTGTAGGCATCGGCAAGCGTTGCATCCAATTCCAAGGCTTTATCAACGGCAGCCCTTGCATTTGTGCGGTAAACCTGTTCTTCTGCATGGTCGTACACCAGCCGGTCGAGTGCCATGTAACATTCAGCCAGCGTTAAATAGGCCGGAGCAAAATCCGGATCGATCGTTACCGATGCTGTCAGGTACTCAACAGCATCTTTCATTTTATCTTTCCTGATATCCTGCGTTAACCACAACATCCTTCCTTTTTGGTACAACTCGTGGGCTTGCCCATCAACTGCCGGCAATTCTTGTGGCGCTGCCGGCTGAGTGGCATTCAGAATTTCAGTGGCGATATTATAACTCAGGTCGCTAACTACCTGTAATATTTTTGTTGTTCGTTGATAATATTGATTGGCCCAAATGTGGTCTTCCTGCGGAAAAGGATTTATCAGCTGCACATTCACCAGCATACTGTCGTCTTCGGTTAACACACTTCCTTCCAGCAAGAGGTCGGCCCCGAGGTATTCTGCAATCTCGGAATAAATGCGTACCGAGTCGCGAAAAATCATTGCCGAACCACGTGAGGTTACCCGAAATCCTTTCATTTTCGACAGTTCGGTGATCAGATTATCGGTCAATCCCAAAGCCAGGTGCGACCGGTTATTCATTTCCGAAAGATCGAGAAACGGCAAAACAGCTATCGCGATTTCTTCCGTTTCGGCTTCACCGGGTTTTGCCAGTTTGGCTCCCCAATAACCAAACCCAACCGTTACGATTATAAATAGCAGAAACATTCCGGCCACCTTCATTCGGTTATTTGGTGTTGAAGCTGCTTTTGTTTCAATCGCCGAAAATCCTTCCTCCCCGGCTTGCTTTTTATATTCGCCCGGTGTACATCCGTATTTATCGTGGAAACATTTATTGAAATACGACGGACTGCTAAAGCCCACTTTATAGGCAATCTCGGAGGCTGTATGATCGTCTTTTTCGATAAGCGAAATGGATTCTTCCAATCGAATGTCGCGAATAAACTTGTTGGCAGATTTTCCGGTTTCGGACTTTATTTTGCGAAGAAATTGCGAACGGCTCAATCCCATTTCGGCAGCCAGTTCACTAACACCAAATTTATCATTCTCGAGGTTATCGAGGATAAATTGTTTGGCTTTAGTAATGAAAAGCTCAGGCATAAGGCTCAATTCATTTTGGTTTTCGAACGTATCACAATCACCTAAATATACAACTTTTACAACACATTGAAAAACAATTGCCTAAAGCAACTTTTTGCTACAAAACAATTTCGAACGTATGTAATATAATCGCAAATAATAAGGGGAATATTATCCTACATTGTGTCAATGCGTTCTTTTTAAAGTGTAATCTCCGTAGGAATCTTCAATTCCCTGAAGATTCACAAGCATTTCATCATCACGAATAGTGCCTTTAACTTCCAGTATTTTACCCGATTTTGTTTGAAAGGTAAAACAGAATTGATGTCCTGACATTCTGAGATTATCGACATTATATGGCGCATCCCCGGAATCCGGGGAAATAACAGCGGTAACGGCATTGCCTTTCACTTCAAAGTTTATTAAAAAGCGCGGTTCATCTTCATCTCCTGTTCGACTGCTTTCCCAGGTTCCCATAAAAAAGTGATTCGTACTGTCGGTGTAAGAATCGGTATGATTAACAATCCGATCAGTAAACTGCCTGGCGGATAAGTCGCCAAAAGTATAAAAATCCTTGGGCAGAACGGGTAATAATTCAAACCGGAGAAAATGCTGCATGATATTTTTAGAATAGGGCTTAAACACCGACAGAATATTGCCACTAAAAGCGGTGGCCATATTCAATACCAGCGCCGGTTCGCTGTTGTTAAAATCAATTTCATCCATTATCAGGGTCTTTCTTTCGGGATTGATACGGGTGCGAAAATGAACCGTTCGATTTTGGGCATCGAACAGGATCGACCACTCAGGATCGTTGAAAACACGCAAGGTTTTAAGCATGTAAAAACCATAATCAATGGGGTCATCTTCTTTTTGGTAGTTATCGATCATCACCGCTGTACGCACAAAACGGGGCACATTCGGATCCGTTTCGTCGGGCTGGTATTCGCCACCAAAACCACGGAAATATTTCGACAATTCCAGCTCACGATCATACGGAGAATTAAAAAGTGCCGGAACCGGCATTTCATCTCCGGTGTGCACTACCACTTCGCCATTTATAAAGGCAATTGCAGCCGTATTTCCCTCGGCATCGCCAACAAAAAAGTGACAGGCCCAGCCATCGATCTCAAATTCCGAGGCACAACGAATAGCCTCTTCAGTAGTTGAATAGTTATCGAGAATGTACTGCATCCAGTTCATTTGGTTCAGTTTGGGCAGGCTGTCGTTTTTCGGATAATCGGCTTCTTCGTTCATCTCCCAAATAAACAAACCCGCTTCGTTCATTCCGCCATCGGGGAAATCTTTCCCGAAATTATTGAAAGTAACCGAGCCGTAGCGCGAAATCCAGGTGTGCGAAGAAGGATTTATCCGCCCTCGAGTAATGATCTCGCTCCAGGTTCGGCCTGTTTTAAACATTCCGCGTTTGTTGATGAACACCAGACCCGGCACACCGATATCACCTTCGTTGAGGTTGTGCCCGTAAATCAGGGTTTTCCCTTTTTGCAATTTAAAGGTTGACGATGCCAGAACGCCGCTGTGTTGCGGCAGAAATAAAAACCAAGAAGTAACAAACAGCGCAATTATAGTTTGTTGAATTCTCATTTTTCCCGGCATTGAATTATTTGTTTTATAACGCGTAAATCCTTAGGTCGTTACGCTTGTCTTCTTTAACAAATAACGAATGTGGCTTGTTCGACTTTTGTTTTGCGGCTCTTTTGGGAGTACTCCCAAAGCTCCACCAACGCATGTTTCTTGCTTTGGGAGTACTCCCAAAGCTTCCCTACTACAGTTTTCTTGCTTTGGGAGTACTCCCAAAGCCTCCCTAACGTAGTTTTCTTGCTTTGGGAGTACTCCCAAAGACTCCCTAACGCAGTTTTCTTGCTTTGGGAGTACTCCCGAAGGCTCCCTAATGCAGTTTTCTTGCTTTGGGAATACTCCCAAAGCTTCCCTAACGCTGTTTTCTTGTTTTGGGAGTACTCCCAAAACAAATAGGGTTTGAAAGTGGCCCTACCCTTTTGTCCCCGACGTAAAGTACGGGATTTGGCTATGGCCGATTTTCAATTCGCAAGCTTAACTGTCGACATTACTGCCTTCCAGTAGGCAAGGTTCCCTTACAAAGGGAAAACTGGATCACATGAAATATCTGGTGGGGATTATTTCACCGACGTCAGAGAATTACGGCGCAAGCCATCATTGCATTTCAAAGAACTTACCGGTTGCGCCTTTGATATATTTTCACATCTACCCCGGGTTTCACCCGCGGTTATTAATATTTCATCCCTTCGGAATGTTGAAACGATTTATAGGTAAAGACCAATTCCTTGTGCTATCGTTTTAATAAGCTTTGTGGCGCTGAAAGCGGCGAATGTGAATAACCCGGTGCATAGCGCCGGGGTTAAACCACCGAAGAGAAATCGTCCGGCGAAGTTAGCCAATCGAAGCCAAGCGGTTCTTCCAGACGAAATTCATACAGCAATACACATAAAAAGATGGGAGTACTCCCAAAAGAAAAAGGGTTTGAAGGTGGCCCTACCCTTTTGTCTGTCGACATTTTCCCTTACAAAGGGAAAACATCATTGATGTAGGGCAACGAATAGACTGAACCGCCTTCGAACCTCCCAACAGAAAAAGCCACCCTCTGTCAACTGACAGAAAGTGGCTTTACTATTTTGCTAAAAGCGATGAGCTTACGGCTCGAAGCTTTTATTACATTTCAAATTTGTAATCACCTACGTCGCTTAATTCCGAAGCACGGATAAACTCGGCATGTGCTTTCACCTGTGCTTTTGCAAAGGCGATATAGTTTTTCGTCGATTTCAGGAACGAAGCCTCGCGGTTGGTATCCAGCAACAACAGGTAGCTCATAATAATGTGGCCTGCCATTTCAACCAAACGACGTGCGTGGAAATCAACAAACTCGTTGTCGCCTGCAGCAGTTACTTTCTTAACCGCTTCTTCGTAATCGGCAGTTAAAATAATAAGCGTACGTTTCAGGTGCTCTAATGTTGGCGAAACTTTTTCAGCTTCGTATGCACGAATCTGGTTCAGGTAACCGCCGGTAGTAACACCACGGATGGCAGCCACAACCTGCAGCTGTGTAGTTCCTTCGTAAATTGAAGTAATACGCGCATCGCGGTAAATCCGTTCAACCGGGTAGTCTTTCATAAAACCGGATCCACCATGAATCTGAACCGCATCGTAAGCCAGCTGGTTACTGTATTCGCTCGCCATACCTTTTACAAGCGGAGTAAAGATATCGGCCAAACGCTGGTATTTTTTCATTTCGTCGCGCTCTTCTTTCTCCAGTTTACGCTCTTCGGCAATGTGCATGTAAGTTTTGTACATATCAACAAAACGTGAAGTTTCGTACAACAAAGTACGCGATGCATCCAGTTTGGCTTTCATCAGCGAAAGCATTTCGTAAACAGCCGGGAATTTGATGATCGCTTTACCGAACTGCATACGTTCTTTGGCGTATTCCAAAGCTTCGCGGTAAGCTGCTTCACACACTCCCACCGACTGCGCTGCAATACCCAAACGGGCACCGTTCATCAACGCCATAACGTATTTGATCAGTCCCATTTTACGCGATCCAACCAATTCGGCCGGGGCATCTTTGAATACCAGCTCGCAGGTTGGCGAACCAATAATACCCATTTTGTGCTCGATACGACGAACGGTTACTCCGCCCGATTGTTTGTCGTAAATATACATCGACAAACCACGACCGTCAGATGTTCCGGCTTCCGAACGGGCCAAAACAAGCGAAATATCGCCGTCGCCGTTGGTGATGAAACGTTTCACACCATTAAGCAACCAAACTTGTTTCTCCTCGTTCCAGGTAGCTTTTAACTGTACCGCCTGAAGGTCGGAACCGGCATCCGGCTCGGTTAAGTCCATTGCCATTGTGTCGCCGTTGCAAACACGTGGCAGGTATTTTTCTTTTTGCTCTTCCGAAGCAAATTCGTTAATGGTTTCGGCACAATCCTGCAAACCCCAAATGTTTACAAAACCGGCGTCGGCGCGCGATACAATATCGGCAGCCATAATATAAGGCACAATCGGGAAGTTCAAACCTTCGTATTTGTAAGGCAACGACATTCCCATCAAACCGGCCTGGTTTAATGCTTTGATGTTTTCCTCGGTTCCGCGGGCATATTTTACGTGTCCGTCGATTACTTCCGGTCCTTCAGCATCAATACTTTCGGCATTTTCAGAAACAATGTTTCCGCAAATTTCGCCAACAACCTCCAGTACACGATCGTAACTGTCAATTGCATCTTCGTAATCCAGTGGAGCAAAATCAAATTCATCCTTGAAAGTATATTCACGTTCTTTTAAGCGAACGATCTCTTTCATTAAAGGGTGATTCAGGTGAAATTTTAACTCGCTGTTATCTGTATAATAATTTGCCATTTTTTCAATTTTAAGTCGTGACTATTTGCTGTTCTTTTTATAATACTTGATCATTTTAGGAATGACCTCTGCCACATCTCCGGTAATTACATAGTCGGCTATTGCATTAATAGGAGCTTCAGGATCGGTATTGATCGCGATGATCTGTGCCGATTCTTCCATTCCGGCACGGTGCTGAATTTGCCCCGAGATACCGCAGGCTATGTACAGTTTCGGACGAACAGTAATACCTGTTTGCCCAATCTGACGCTCGTGACTTGCCAAACCAGAATCAACCGCAGCACGCGAAGCACCAACTTCGCCACCAAGTACTTCTGCCAAATCGTATAACAACTTGAAGTTCTCTTTCGATCCTACACCGTAACCACCGGCAACAACAATAGGTGCACCTTTAACGTTCACCTTGCTTTTTTCCATGTGGCGCTCGATGATCTCAACCACGAAATCTTCGTCGCTTACATATTTAGCCACATCAAGTTTTACAACTTTTCCTTTGTATTTCGGATCAAGAATTTCTTTTTTCATTACTCCCTCGCGCACGGTTGCCATTTGCGGACGGCAATCGGGGTTGATAATGGTTGCAATGATGTTACCTCCAAATGCCGGACGAATCTGGTAAAGAAGGTTTTCGTAATTCTTGTCTTGTTTTTTATCGTAATGATCGCCAATTACAAGGCTGGTACAGTCGGCAGTTAAACCACTGTGCAATGCCGACGAAACGCGTGGTCCTAAATCACGACCGATCGACGAAGCACCCATCAAAGCGATCTGAGGCTTTTGCTCTTTAAACAGGTTCACCACAATTGATGTATGCGGCAAAGTCTGGTAGGGGAACAAACGCTCATCGTCTGCAATGTAAAGTGTATCTACACCGTAAGGAATTATTTGATCGCCTACTTTATCGAGTTTGCTCCCGATAGCAATGGCTTCCAGTTTACATTTTAATTCATTTGCCAGGGTACGTCCCTTGGTTAGCAGTTCCTGACTAACATCAGCTACCTGGCCATCTTCTATTTCGCAATAAACAAATACGCTGCTCATTTCTTCAAATTTTTAACTATTCATTTAATGGCCTTAGCCGATTGTGTGACTCTTAATTAACTCAACCATCATGGCTTCAATTTCGTCGTCGGCTGCCGAAATTACTTTCGAATCTTTAGCCTGAAGAACAACATTCTCAACCGTTTTTACTTTGGTTGGCGAGCCGGTAAGACCAAGCTGCGATGCATCAGTTTCAATATCGTTAACGGTCCATTCCTGAATCATCAGGTCGGGGTGTTCGTTGTACAATGCAGTATAATCTTCATTCTCTTTTTGAAGTTCGGTAACTGTACGTGCCTTTTTGAATTTCATGATTCGTTTGGCATTACGTGCGCGGCAATCAGGAGCTGATCCGTTAACAGTCATTACCAATGGCATCGGACATTTTGCTGTTTCCACACCATTCTCTAAACGGCGTTTTACGGTAACCGTTTTGTCTGTTACCTCCAGCACCTCTTCAACGTATGTTATCTGCAACATACCCAGCTTTTCGGCCACCTGAGGGCCAACCTGGGCAGTATCACCATCGATCGCCTGACGACCTGCGATGATCATATCAATTTTACCCATTTTTTTCAACGCCTGTCCAATGGCATACGATGTTGCCAAAGTATCCGAACCGGCAAAAGCACGGTCGGTTAGCAGAATACCACCGTCGGCACCGCGATATAAACCTTCGCGAATAATGTCGGCAGCCCTACCCGGCCCCATGGTTAGAATATTGATTTTTGATTCAGGAAATTGATCTTTAATGCGTAGTGCTTGTTCGAGGGCGTTCAAATCCTCGGGATTAAAGATGGCAGGAAGCACAGCCCTGTTTATCGTCCCGTCAGCCTTCATCGCATCTTTCCCCACATTTCGTGTGTCGGGAACCTGCTTCGCCAAAACAATAATGTTATAAGCCTTCATTCAGTAAGATTTTTTATTGATTGATATATAATTTCTTTATTTTTTCGATCTATTGCCGTAGCAATTTAGCTACTCCTGCAATTTCAAAGCTAACAAATATAAAAATCGGTATAAAACTAACCAAAGAGATTAGGACTCAGAGACCTTTAATATTTGTTAAAGAGCAGAGCAGTCAAGGCATTCAGCACTCAGGTACCCGTCCAAACGCAATGCTGACAATGCTTTAAAACAATCAACCTCAATATTCCAAAATTCTGAGCTGAAAAAGTGACAATTAATTTAAAACCATTTTAATTAAAAACAGAAGGTTTTAGGCTGTTTTCAGGCGTTTCAACCAGCCATTTTTAGTAGAAAAGGTCTCACTATGTGATTTGAATACACCTCCCTTTTCTTCCGGTGTTTTGTTACTTTTCATCCAGAAGAAACTTTAAGTCAAATATTGAATGCTTCAAGTTAAGCCAAAACTCCGTTTTCAAATGATTAAGGAACAACAACATCGTTCATACCAAATTGTATAATTTACTGATTGTTGCATTTGGATAATTTTATTACCTTCATCGGCGGATTTCAAACCAAATCTAACCAAATTAATTCAGAGAACCGGTTCGTTAATTACGGGCCGGTTTTTTTATGCCCTGGCAATCCTCAATCTGTTTTTCTGATGAGTTTCAAGAATGTTGCCCGTTTAATTTCATCGCCCTTACGGACGATGCTATTATGTGTCGGGGCTTTGCCCCTATTGATTTCACAGGACTGAAAGTCCGATATGTGATAGCGTAGTCAGTGAGGACAACAGATTAATTAGCCTATAAGTATTAACCCGATAATGATATAAAAAAAAGAGGAACCACTAATGATTCCTCTTTTAATATTATGCTTGTTAAATACTAAGCCTGAGCTGTAGGTCCACCAAAGTTCATTGGTGGCAAGTTCGGATCGGAACCCGGCGTAACGTTTTTAATGGGGCCATGCTGAGCTTCAAATTTTGCAATATTGTCCTGCAAAGCCATTAATAAACGTTTGGCATGTTCCGGTGTAAGAATAATACGAGACTTTACATTCGCTTTTGGAATACCTGGCATAATCCGTACAAAATCAACTACAAATTCAGAAGTTGAGTGAGTAATAACAGCAAGGTTCGAATAGGTTCCCTGAGCTACTTCCTCGTTCAATTCAATGTTTATTTGTTGCGATTTATGCTTTTTATCTTCCATGGTACTCCTTTTTAGCTATTAATCCGTATGTCTCATATCAACCAACCTGTCGTATTCTGATTTAGAACCAACAACAAGGTTTTTGTATTCTTTCAATCCGGTTCCTGCCGGTATCAGGTGACCACAAATTACGTTCTCTTTCAGTCCGTCAAGGTAATCCATTTTACCATTGATAGCGGCTTCGTTAAGAACTTTTGTTGTTTCCTGGAACGATGCAGCAGACAACCAGCTGCGTGTTTGTAACGCTGCTTTTGTAATACCCTGAAGAATCTGGCTTGATGTTGCAGGAATTGCATCCCTCGACTCTACCAGTTTTTTATCTTTTCTTCGGAGTTGCGAATTCTCATCTCTCAAACGACGTGAAGATACAATCTGTCCGGCTTTCATTCCTTCAGCGTCTCCCGGATCAACTACAACTTTTTTGTTGTAGATCCAGTCGTTTTCAGACATGAATTCGTTTTTGTCAACCACTTGCTTTTCAAGGAAACGAGTATCACCCGGATCAACGATTTCTACTTTACGCATCATCTGACGGATGATAATCTCAAAGTGTTTATCGTTAATTTTTACCCCCTGCATACGGTACACATCCTGAACTTCGTTCAAAATATATTCCTGAACAGCAGTAGGCCCTTTAATTGCAAGAATATCAGAAGGAGTTGTTGCTCCGTCAGATAAAGGTATACCTGCTCTGATGTAGTCATTCTCCTGAACAAGGATCTGTTTCGACAGCGGTACAAGATATTTCTTCACATCGCCGTTTTTAGTGGTTACAATGATCTCGCGGTTACCACGTTTGATCTTACCTAATGAAACTTCACCGTCTACCTCCGAAACAACCGCAGGATTAGATGGGTTACGTGCTTCGAATAACTCGGTAACACGTGGCAGACCCCCTGTGATATCGCCTGCTTTACCAGCAGCACGAGGAATCTTAACCAAAATCTTACCTGCTTTAACCTCTTGTCCGTTATCAACAGAGATGTGACCTCCAACCGGAAGGTTGTACGAGCGGATCATTTCACCGGCATCGTCCATAATCTTCAATGTTGGGTTTTTGGTCTTATCTTTTGTTTCAATAATTACACGCTCGCTATAACCGGTTTGCTCATCCGATTCCTGGCGGAAAGTAATACCTTCGATCAGGTTCTCGAACTCTACTTTACCATCGAACTCGGTAATAATTACACCGTTAAATGGGTCCCAATCACAGATCATAGTTCCTTTACGGATTTCCTGACCGTTTTTCACATACAATTTACAACCGTATGGAAGTGGGTGGGTAGAAAGCGGAATATTTGTGTTTTTATCGATAATCTTTAATTCGGCCAAACGACTTACTACGATCTCAACGTCATTTCCATCGTCATCTTTGTGCGTTACCGAACGAAGTTCTTCAATCTCACAGTATCCATCGTATCTTGATTCAACTGTTGATTGTGCTGAGATGTTACCCGCGATACCCCCTACGTGGAAGGTACGAAGTGTAAGCTGTGTACCAGGTTCACCGATCGACTGTGCTGCAATAACACCGGTAGCTTCACCTTTCTGAACTTTCTTGCCGGTAGCCAGGTTACGTCCGTAACACTTGGCACAAACACCAACTTTCGATTCACAGGTTAATACCGAACGAATTTCAACGGTTTCAATTGGCGAGTCTTCGATTACTTTAGCAATCTCTTCAGTAATTTCATCACCCGATTTGATGATCAATTCACCATTTAACGGGTGGTAAATATCGTGTACTGTTGTACGACCAATAATTCTTTCGAATAATGACGCAACAACCTCTTCGTTATTTTTAACATCGCTGGCTACCAAACCACGTAATGTTCCACAGTCGTCTTCCGAGATGATAACATCCTGGGCAACGTCTACCAAACGACGTGTTAAGTAACCCGCATCAGCTGTTTTAAGTGCGGTATCCGCCAAACCTTTACGAGCACCGTGAGTAGAAATAAAGTACTCAAGTACCGAAAGACCTTCTTTAAAGTTTGCCAAAATCGGGTTTTCAATAATCTGAGAACCTGTAGAACCAGATTTTTGTGGTTTTGCCATCAAACCCCTCATTCCGCACAACTGGCGAATCTGCTCTTTAGAACCCCTCGCTCCGGAATCAAGCATCATATAAATTGAGTTGAATCCCTGACGGTCGGTACTAATTGTTTTCATTACCGAATTTGTCAGCCTGGAGTTTGCATGTGTCCAAATATCAATAACCTGGTTGTAACGTTCGTTATTGGTAATGAAACCCATGTTATAGTTGTTGATTACCTCTTCAACTTCCTTGTAACCGTTACCAACAATTTCAGCTTTATCATCAGGAATGATAACATCGCCAAGGTTGAACGACAGACCACCGCGGTAAGCCATTGTGTAACCAAGGTTTTTAATGTCATCAAGGAATTTTACCGTAATTGCGTTACCACTCTTATTAAATACGTCGGTAATAATGCTACGTAACGATTTTTTAGTCAAAATCTGGTTTACGTAACCTGCCTGACGTGGCACGTATTCGTTGAAAAGAACACGACCTACAGTTGTTTCGATGATATGGTTAAAGTATTCTCCATTCTCATCGATATCTTCAACTTTAACTTTAATAATGGCGTGAAGATCGATTGCTTTCTCTTCGTATGCAATAGTTACTTCTTCTGCTGAATAGAAAATCATTCCTTCGCCACGACCACCTTTACGTGGTTTGGTCATGTAATACAGACCCAAAACCATATCCTGCGATGGTACCTGAATAGGTGCTCCGTTAGCAGGGTTCAAAAGGTTGTGCGAAGCAAGCATTAACAACTGAGCTTCCAAAATTGCAGCATTACCTAATGGTAAGTGAACCGCCATCTGGTCACCATCGAAGTCGGCGTTAAAACCGGTACATACCAACGGGTGCAGCTGAATTGCTTTTCCTTCAATAAGAACAGGCTGGAATGCCTGAATTGACAGACGGTGCAGAGTAGGTGCCCTGTTTAACATTACAGGGTGTCCTTTCAGCACGTTTTCAAGAATTTCCCAAACTACAGGATCTTTTCTGTCAACGATTTTCTTTGCCGATTTTACAGTTTTTACAATACCTCTTTCAATCAACTTACGGATTACAAAAGGTTTGTAAAGTTCTGCTGCCATATCTTTTGGAATACCGCATTCGTGAATCCTTAATTTAGGACCAACAACGATTACCGAACGTGCAGAATAGTCAACACGTTTACCCAAAAGGTTCTGACGGAAACGACCTTGCTTTCCTTTCAAACTGTCAGACAGTGATTTTAAAGCGCGGTTGTTTTCTGTTTTAACAGCATTAGATTTTCTTGAGTTATCGAATAACGAATCCACAGCTTCCTGTAGCATACGTTTCTCGTTCCTTAAAATTACCTCAGGAGCTTTAATCTCGATCAATCGTTTCAAACGGTTGTTACGGATAATTACTCTTCGGTACAGGTCATTCAAATCTGATGTTGCGAAACGACCACCATCGAGCGGCACTAACGGACGCAAATCAGGAGGAATTACAGGCACCACCCTAACGATCATCCATTCCGGACGGTTAAGGTTTTTACTTGCCCTGAAAGCCTCAACAACCTGCAGGCGTTTTAACGCCTCGTTTTTACGCTGCTGCGATGTTTCGGTGTTTGCTTTATGACGCAATGTGAATGACAAATCATCCAACTCCAAACGACTTAGAATATCAAACAGTGCTTCAGCACCCATTTTGGCGATAAACTTGTTTGGATCGTCATCGTCAAGGAATTGATTTTCTTTTGGAAGCGTATCCAGAATATCCAGGTACTCTTCTTCAGTAAGGAAATCTAATTCTTTAACGCCATCCTGATGTTTAACACCCGCCTGGATAACAACATAGCGTTCGTAATAAATAATGGTATCCAGCTTTTTGGTAGGTAAACCAAGCAGGTAACCAATTTTGTTAGGCAACGATTTGAAATACCAAATGTGAGCTACCGGTACCACAAGTGAAATGTGTCCCATACGCTCACGACGTACTTTCTTTTCGGTTACTTCAACACCACAACGGTCGCAAACGATACCTTTATAACGGATACGTTTGTATTTACCACAGTGACATTCGTAGTCTTTTACCGGTCCGAAAATACGCTCACAAAACAAACCATCACGTTCTGGTTTATATGTTCTGTAGTTAATTGTTTCTGGCTTCAGTACTTCACCATACGATCTTTCCAGAATTTCTTCAGGAGAAGAAAGGCTTACTGAAACTTTTGAGAAACTAGTTTTTGCTTTATTATCTTTTTTGAATGCCATAATTCAAATTAACTAACGTTTTAAAACTGCACCTAACTTATTCTACTCCATTCTCACGCTCAGACCAAGTCCGCGTAATTCGTGAAGCAGTACATTCAGCGATTCAGGAATTCCCGGTTGTGGCATTGGCTCACCTTTCACGATAGCTTCGTAAGCTTTTGCACGTCCCATTACGTCATCCGACTTAACGGTAAGAATTTCCTGAAGGATATGAGAAGCACCAAATGCCTCAAGTGCCCAAACTTCCATCTCACCAAAACGCTGACCACCAAACTGTGCTTTACCACCTAATGGCTGCTGCGTAATTAATGAGTAAGGTCCGATTGAACGGGCGTGCATTTTGTCTTCTACCATGTGGCCCAGTTTCAGCATGTAAATTATACCAACTGTTGCAGGCTGGTCGAATGGTTCTCCGGTTTCACCGTTAATCAAGCGTGTTTCTCCATAACGAGGAACACCTGCTTTATCGGTATATTCAGAAACCTCATCCAAACTAGCACCATCAAAAATAGGTGTTGCGAATTTCAAACCAAGCTCTTTACCGGCCCAACCCAATACAGTTTCGTAAATCTGTCCAAGGTTCATACGCGATGGTACACCAAGTGGGTTCAATACGATATCAACCGGTGTTCCGTCTGCAAGGAATGGCATATCTTCGGCACGTACAACACGCGAAACAATACCTTTGTTTCCGTGACGTCCCGCCATTTTATCACCAATTTGCAGTTTGCGTTTTTTAGCAATATAAATTTTTGCTAACTGGATAATACCTGCAGGAAGCTCATCACCGATAGTTACATTGTAACGCTCGCGGCGTGATACTGCTTCTGCTTCTTTCTGCTTCATAATGAAGTTGTTCACCAATCTAAAAATCAAATCGTTTTTAGCTTTATCGGTGGTCCATTTTGAAGGATCAATATTCAGGTAGTCCAGTTCCTGTAATTGCTTCAGTGTAAATTTAACGCCTTTCGGAATAAACTCTGTTCCGTAATAGTCTTTTACTCCCTGCGAAGTTTTACCATTAACTAACGTGAATAGTTTATCCTCGAGCTTTATACGAAGTGCTGCAATATCTTTTTCCAGTTTCTCATCGATTTGGTCAAGCAAAGTTTTTGTTGCTTTACCTTTTTTGTCTTTCGCTACACGCGAGAACAATTTTTTATCGATAACAACACCTTTTAAAGATGGAGATGCTTTTAATGAAGCATCTTTTACATCACCAGCTTTATCACCAAAGATTGCACGTAAAAGTTTTTCTTCCGGTGAAGGATCAGATTCTCCTTTTGGTGTAATTTTACCAATAAGAATGTCGCCAGGTTTTACGTTGGCTCCAACTCTGATCAAACCATTTTCATCCAGGTTACGGGTAGCTTCTTCACTTACGTTAGGAATATCAGAAGTAAATTCTTCAACTCCACGTTTTGTGTCGCGCACTTCCAAAGTATATTCATCAACATGTACCGATGTGAATACATCTTCGCGAACGATACGCTCTGAAATTACAATCGCATCCTCGTAGTTATAACCCTGCCAAGGCATGAATGCCACCTGCAGGTTCCGACCAAGTGCCAGTTCTCCTTTATCGGTTGCGTAACCTTCGGTAAGGATTTCACCTTCTGTTACACGCTGACCTTTTACTACAATTGGTTTCAGGTCAACCGTAGTTCCCTGGTTGGTTTTAGTATATTTTTGCAGATTATAAGTTACCACTTCCGGATCGAAGCTCACATAGCGATCTTCTTCCGTCATATCGTAACGAACAATAATCTGTGTTGCATCAACAAATTCGATAACACCATCGCCTTCGGCACAAATCATTACCCCTGAGTCTTTAGCTACACTTGCCTCCAAACCGGTACCAACAATAGGCGCTTCCGGACGAAGCAGTGGTACAGCCTGGCGCATCATGTTCGATCCCATTAATGCACGGTTAGCATCATCGTGCTCAAGGAACGAAATAAGTGATGCAGCAACCGAAGCAATCTGGTTAGGACCAACGTCCATCAGTTCAACTTCACCTGCATCAACTACAGGATAATCACCATCCAGACGTGCTTTAACCTTTTCGTTAATAAATTTTCCGTCTTCGGCAATTGGCGCATTCGCCTGTGCAATAATTTTACCTTCTTCCTCTTCAGCAGTAAGGTAAACAGAACCTGTTTCTGACAGGTCGACTTTACCATTTTCTACTTTTCGGTATGGTGTTGAAATAAATCCGAGATCGTTAATTTTTGCGAAAACACACAAAGAAGAGATCAAACCAATGTTTGGACCTTCAGGTGTTTCAATCGGACATAAACGACCGTAGTGCGTAAAGTGAACGTCACGAACCTCGAAACCTGCACGTTCGCGCGACAGACCACCAGGACCTAAAGCCGACATACGACGTTTGTGCGTCATTTCAGCCAGTGGGTTGGTTTGATCCATAAACTGCGACAATGCGTTTGTTCCGAAGAATGAGTTGATAACTGAAGACAATGTTTTCGAGTTAATCAAATCAATCGGAGTAAACACTTCGTTATCGCGAACATTCATACGCTCGCGAATTGTACGTGCCATACGCGCCAAACCTACACCAAACTGGTTATACATTTGCTCGCCTACCGTACGTACCCTACGGTTACTTAAGTGGTCAATATCATCAACATCGGTTTTCGAGTTTACCAACTGAATCAGGTTTTTGATAATCTCAATGATGTCGACTTTTGTTAGGACACGGTTTTCCATGTCCACATCGATTCCTAATTTTTTATTAATTCTGTAACGACCAACTTCTCCAAGGTCGTATCTCTTATCCGAGAAGAACAGTTTATCAATAACGTCGCGTGCAGTAGCTTCATCGGGCGGTTCTGCGTTACGCAACTGACGGTAGATGTGAAGAACGGCTTCTTTCTCCGAGTTACATGGATCTTTTTGAAGCGTGTTGTAAATAATAGCAAAATCTTGCTGGTTTTGATCTTCTTTGTGTAACAGAATGGTTTTTACACCTGATTCAAGAATTTCTTCAATGTGATCTTCTTCAATGTCTGTTTCACGATCAATGATTACTTCGTTACGCTCGATCGATACAACTTCACCGGTATCTTCATCAACAAAGTCTTCTACCCATGATTTAAGTACACGGGCTGCCAGTCTTCTACCGACTACTTTCTTTAAACCTGACTTCGAAACTTTTACTTCGTCAGCCAGATCGAATATTTCTAGAACATCTTTATCGCTTTCGTAGCCAATCGCACGCAATAATGTGGTTACAGGTAATTTCTTTTTCCTGTCGATGTACGCAAACATCACACTGTTGATGTCGGTAGCAAATTCAATCCACGATCCTTTGAAAGGAATAATACGTGCAGAATATAATTTTGTACCGTTAGCATGTAAACTTTGGCCAAAGAATACACCCGGAGACCTGTGCAGCTGAGATACAATAACACGTTCGGCACCATTGATAATAAAGGTACCTCTGTTGGTCATGTATGGCACAGTTCCTAAATATACGTCCTGAACCACGGTATCGAAATCTTCGTGTTCCGGATCGGTACAGTAAAGTTTCAGTTTTGCTTTTAGCGGCACGCTAAAAGTCAGACCACGTTCTATACACTCGTCTATTGAGTATCGAGGAGGATCGACCTGGTAGTCGATAAATTCCAACACGAAATTGTTTCGAGTATCCGATATTGGAAAGTTTTCTTCAAAAACTCTGTATAAACCCTCCCCTTTTCTTTTGTCAGGTGTGGTTTTTAACTGAAAAAAATCTTTAAATGATTTAACTTGTACTTCTAAGAAGTCAGGGTAATCAAACCTGGTTTGTGTTGAGGAAAAATTAATCCTCTCTTTTTTTGCTTGTACTGACATGCATTTATACAGGTTAATTATATAAAATATAAATACACAAAAAGGTTTAGAACCCAACTTACGTAGGGTTCTAAACCGTATTACCTATAAATAGGCATTTTGCTTATTTTACTTCAACTTCAGCTCCAGCTTCTTCTAACTGTGCTTTTAAAGCTTCAGCTTCGTCTTTCGAAACTTTTTCTTTAAGCGCTTTTGGAGCTTCATCTACAACTGCTTTGGCTTCTTTCAGACCAAGGCCAGTTAGTTCTTTAACGAGTTTAACAACTGCAAGTTTCGATGCACCAGCAGCTTTTAAGATCACGTCAAATTCAGTTTGTTCAGCAGCAGCCTCTTCGCCACCACCTGCAGCTGGTCCTGCAACTGCTACTGCAGCAGCAGCTGGTTCGATACCATATTCGTCTTTTAGAATACCAGCTAATTCGTTAACCTCTTTAACAGTCAAGTTTACTAACTCTTCTGCAAGCTGTTTTAAATCTGCCATTTTTATTTCTTTTTAAATATTATTTCAAAAAAATTATTCTTTTTCCTTCAGTGTATCAAGAACACCGTGAATGATATTACCACCAGACTGCAACTGTCCGAGAACTGTTTTCATTGGTGATTGTAACAGAGCAACAACATCAGCAATAAGCTCGTTTTTAGATTTAACGGCTATTAATGCCTCCAATTGGTCGGCTCCCATGTAAACTGATTCTTCAACATAAGCTGCCTTTAAAACAGGCTTTTTATGCTTTTTAGCGAAGTCTTTAATCAATTTAGCAGGAGTGTTACCACTTGAAGAAAACATTACTGTGGTGTTTCCCTTTAGTGCATCAAAAATCTCTTCAGCCTCTTTATTAGAGTTCTCAAGAGCTTTTCGTAGTAGAGTATTCTTAACAACAACCAGTTTTACATCTTGGCTGAAACATAGTCTCCTTAAATCACTGGTATTTTCAGCATTTAAGCCGGCAATGTCGGTCAGGTAAAAATGGTCGTATGAATCTATCTGTTCTTGTAACTGATTAATAATAACTTGTTTCTCTGAACTCTTCATAATTCTCATTTTTATTCTGCAAACGACTTAGCTTCTACTTGAATACCAGGGCTCATGGTACTTGATAAATAGATACTCTTAATGTAGGTTCCTTTTGCAGCAACAGGTTTTAATTTGTTGATCGTGTTGATAAATTCAACGGCATTTTCTTTAATCTTATCAGGAGAGAATGAAACTTTCCCGATTGAAGTATGAACAATACCAAATTTATCAACTTTAAAATCAATCTTACCCTGTTTTACTTCGGAGATAGCTTTTCCAACTTCCATGGTTACTGTACCACTTTTTGGGTTTGGCATTAAGCCACGAGGACCTAAAATACGTCCTAACTGCCCAACTTTCCCCATTACTGGAGGCATGGTAATAATAACATCTACATCGGTCCAACCACCTTTTATTTTCTCAACGTACTCGTCAAGTCCTACATAGTCGGCTCCGGCATCTTTGGCTTCCTGCTCTTTGTCAGGAGTAACCATTGCCAAAACACGTACCTCTTTACCTGTCCCATGGGGTAACGAAACTACGCCTCTAACCATCTGGTTAGCTTTTCTAGGATCAACTCCAAGTCTTACATCAATATCAACTGATGCATCAAATTTGGTAAATGTAATTTCTTTCACCAACTCTGCTGCTTCATCGATAGAGTAAACTTTTCCTTTTTCGAGTTTATCCGAAGACGCTTTTTGATTTTTCGTAATTCTGCCCATCGTAAAAGATATTTTTAGTTATTGAATGGTGAAGCACCTTTTACAGTGATTCCCATACTTCTGGCAGTTCCAGCTACCATTTTCATCGCTGATTCAACTGTAAAGCAGTTCAGGTCAGCCATTTTGCCTTCGGCAATAGACTTTACCTGATCCCAGGTTACCGAACCCACTTTTTTAATGTGAGGTTCTGGTGAACCACTTTTCAGTTTCGCAACTTCTAATAATTGAACAGCCACAGGAGGTTGTTTGATTATGAAGTCAAAAGACTTGTCTGCATAAACAGTAATAATAACAGGAAGTACTTTTCCTGCCTGGTCTTGTGTACGACCATTAAACTGTTTACAGAACTGCATAATGTTTACCCCTTTGGCACCCAATGCTGGTCCCACCGGTGGTGAAGGATTAGCTGCACCACCTTTGATCTGTAATTTAATTAATCCAGCAACTTCTTTCGCCATAACAATAAATTAAAGCGTTACTATTCCTTTTCAACTTGCATAAAGCTAAGTTCCAAAGGAGTTTTACGTCCAAAAATCTTCACCATCACCTGCAGCTTCTTCTTCTCCTCATTGATTTCTTCAATGGTTCCGTTAAAGCCGTTGAATGGTCCGTCGATTACTTTCACAGTTTCTCCTACCACATATGGGATATTGATTTCTTCGTCGGTTTCTGCCAATTCATCCACACGACCCAAAATCCTGTTTACCTCGCTCTGCCGCATCGGCACCGGATCTCCACCCTTGGTGTCGCCTAAAAATCCGATTACGTTAGGAAAATTCCTTAGTGTGTGTGTAACTTCACCCACTAAAGCAGCTTCGATTAAAACATACCCCGGAAAAAAGTTTCGCTCCTTACTGATTTTTTTACCATTTCGGATCTGATAAACTTTTTCGGTTGGTATTAAAACCTGATCTACATACCCTTTGAGGTCTCCTACCGCGATTTCGTTCTCGATATATTCTTTAACCTTCTTCTCTTTGCCGCCAATCGCACGCAGAACATACCATTTTTTACTATTTTCGCTCATAAAGCCTTAAGGGTTTTGATTAATAAAATAATCCATAAATAAAATCCATTATGTTTCTGAATGACAGATCCATAACGAAAATAACTAATGATATTATAAAGGAAGCAATCATTACTACCAAGGCGCTACTTTGTAGCTCTTTCCAAGTTGGCCATGTAACTTTATGCATCAGTTCATCATAGGCCTCTTGTATATATACTTTTAGTTTCATTTAGTATAACTTATTTTGCTCGGAAGGTAAGGTTCGAACTTACTGTTTATCCAACCACTCCCACTATTGAGTTTCAACCGAAATTAATCCCGGGCCGTAACCCGGGATTAAATCTATTTCTTTATATCTTAATATTAAAGAATTTCAGTTATCTGACCTGCACCTACTGTACGACCACCTTCGCGGATTGCGAAACGAAGACCTAAGTTCAATGCTACCGGATAAATCAAATCTACTTCAATAGTTACGTTATCACCAGGCATAACCATTTCGCGACCTTCTTCCAGGTGAATTTCGCCAGTTACGTCAAGAGTACGTAAGTAGAATTGAGGACGGTATTTGTTATGGAATGGAGTGTGACGACCACCTTCTTCTTTTTTCAATACATAAACCTCAGCTTTAAATTTGTTATGAGGAGTGATTGAACCAGGTTTTGCCAAAATCTGTCCACGTTTGATTTCTTTCTTGTCAACACCACGCAACAACAAACCTACGTTGTCACCTGCCATACCTTCGTCCAAAATCTTACGGAACATCTCAACACCAGTACAAACAGTCTTACGACCTTCAGCACCCAAACCGATCAACTGCATTTCATCACCTGTGTGAATAATACCAGTTTCGATACGACCAGTTGCTACTGTACCACGACCAGTGATTGAGAATACGTCCTCAACAGGCATCAGGAATGGTTTATCAATATCACGTGGAGGAAGTGGAATCCAAGTATCACAAGCATCCATCAACTCAAGAATTTTTTCTTCCCACTCTGGCTCTCCGTTTAAACCACCAAGAGCAGATCCCATTATAACAGGAGTGTTGTCGCCGTCGAATTCGTAGAAATCAAGAAGCTCACGAACTTCCATTTCAACAAGTTCTAACAACTCTTCGTCGTCAACCATATCCACTTTATTCAGGAATACAACCAAACGAGGAACGTTTACCTGACGTGCAAGAAGAATGTGCTCGCGAGTCTGAGGCATAGGACCATCAGTAGCAGCAACAACGATAATAGCACCGTCCATCTGGGCAGCACCAGTTACCATGTTCTTTACGTAGTCGGCGTGACCCGGACAGTCAACGTGTGCATAGTGACGTGTTGCTGTTTCGTACTCAACGTGAGCAGTGTTAATTGTAATACCCCTTTCTTTCTCTTCAGGAGCGTTATCAATTTGATCAAATGCTTTTACTTCGCAAAAGCCTTTTTTTGCTAAAACAGTAGTAATAGCAGCAGTTAAGGTAGTTTTACCATGGTCAACGTGGCCGATAGTACCAATGTTCACATGGTCCTTGTCCCTGTTAAAATGTTCTTTAGCCATAATTGCAAAATTTTAATTTATTATCTTTTAAATCATCTGAGCCGAAGACGAGAATTGAACTCGTGACCTCATCCTTACCAAGGATGCGCTCTACCCCTGAGCTACTCCGGCCTTAAACACACAAAGAGACGGGAATTGAGAACAATTGCTTGTCCAAAATTCCAATCTCTGTTCTGAGCGGGAAACGGGACTCAAACCCGCGACCCTTAGCTTGGAAGGCTAATGCTCTATCAACTGAGCTATTCCCGCTTATAGTCTACTGGCAAAAAATGCCGTGCAAAATTACAACTTTTTTCCAAACAACCGAATATTTTTCACTACTCGTGTGCTTTTTTTCAATTTTTCTCATTTTTCTTTTTGCAAAGCGAAATTCAAAAAACCATTTCAAAAGCTTCAATTCTCTGCAAAGCACTCTATTTTCAGCTGTCTTCAGAACGCCCCTAAAAAGGGTGTGCAAATGTAAAAATATTATTTTAAAAAACTAAGATTTAGACTTTAATTTTTAAATATTATTTACTCTTCAATTTTTCCTTGTATTTAACAAGCTGTTTCTTAATAGCATCGATAGCTAAATCTGTCGCTTCTTCAAATGTATCTGCCTGCTTTTTGGCAAAAAGATTCTCCTTTGAAGGAATGGAAACTTTTAACTCAGAAACTTTATTATTTGCTGCCTCGGGCTTTGCAACCTTAAGGATTACCTCAGCCTTTAATATACCATCAAAAAAAGTATCCAGTTTGCTTACTTTTTTATTTACGAATTCCACCAACTTCTGGTCGGCGTTAAAATGCACTGAATTAATTTTTACTTCCATAATTAATCGTTTTTACCACCACGGGGGTGGGCTTGTTTATAACTCTGTTGCAGCTTCTCGAATGTGGTATGTGTGTACACCTGAGTTGCTGCCAAATTTGCATGTCCCAGCAATTCTTTTACTGCATTAAGATCGGCACCATTATTCAACAAATGTGTTGCGTAAGTATGCCTCAAAACATGCGGACTCTTCTTTTCTAGAGACGTTACCCTTGCTAAATTATTTTTCACAACGCGGTAAACCAGTTTTTCGTAAATCTGCTTTCCTTTTTCCGTTACAAATAAATAGCCACTATTGTTTACGATTTCGTCGTTTCTTATTTCTAAATAATCATTAAACAATTGGTTAATTTCTCTTGGATATGGAACAATCCTTTCTTTATTACGTTTCCCCAGCACCTTTATCAAATATTCGACGGTGTTAAAATCCCTGTCTTTTAGGTTAATTAACTCTGCCAAACGAATACCGGTCCCGTAAAATAACGAAATAATCAGTTTGTCTCTCCTCCCCCTGAACCCATTATCAAAAAGATCATCATCTAACAGATGGTTCAGGTTATTCTCCTCAACAAAATGCGGCAGCTTCTTCCTTATTTTCGGAAGTGGAACTTTTATAGCCGGATTGATATCAACAACCTGCTCGCGAAGCAAAAAGTTATAGAACGACTTTACCGCTGTCATCATTCTGCTTACCGAACTCGGATTATAATCGTGCTCCATTAAGTCTACCACCCAAGAACGCAGTAGTTTGAGGTCAACATCATTAACAACAAAATCCCCGACCATTTTTGTGCAAAATTCCACAAACCGATCGAGGTCTTTTTCATATGCTTTCACCGTATGAGGAGAATACCTCTTCTCATACTTCAAAAAATTGATAAACGATTCCTGATAACTCATTGGCCATCTAAACTAATAATTCAGGAATCACCAAAGAAAACTTTAGTCTTCCTGTTGCTGCAGACCTTGTACGTATGCTGCCTTTTTCAATTCTTCCCTTCTTCTCACAGAAGGCTTGGTGAACTTCTGACGATCACGTAACTCTTTAATAACGCCAGTTTTCTCGAATTTTCTCTTGAACCTCTTCAAAGCTCTTTCAATATTTTCGCCTTCTTTAACCGGAATAATAATCATATCTTTCGGATTTACATTTTAAAAATTGAGGCGCAAATTTAGAAATAATTCATAGTATATCAAATTTAAAGCAAAAAAATAATAATTCCTATCGAGAAAAAATAGTTTTCACTTTTTTAACGACAGGTTATATAGGGCCTTATTTTATCAATAAACTCAGCATCAATTGATTCAAGTGCTTCCAGTTCCGATAAATTTTTTATGGGTCCGTTTTTATCCTTTTCATTTAGTATTGCGTTTACCTTCGATTTATCAAAATAAGGATGACTGATCATTTCTGAGAATTCGGCATAATTAATTCGAATTGGTTTTATTGCTGTTGTATCAATAGTAACAGAAGGTTTAATGGACGTGAGAAGCTCTTCTGAAAAACCATAAACTTCCATTAATTGATTGGTCATGTAAAAGCCACCAAGCAGGTTGCGGTATTTTATAATGCGCGATGCGTAAACCGAACCAATCCCATTTAACTGAATCAGGTCGGAAGTATCGGCACTATTTAGTTCAACAATAAACAATTCTTCTGGCGACACCTTTTGCGGCTCTATAACCACTTCGATTTTCAGGTAAGGGGAAATCTGTTTATAGGTAGCCGAATCGACTCCATATATCTTTAAAAGGTCCTCTGGCCTGCGATAACTTCCGCCGCTTTCTCGATACGACACAATATTATCGGCCTGATAGGAAGTAAAGCCAAACTTTTGCAATTCCTCCTTGCCCGCCGTATTCGGATCGAAGAATCCTAACGGTTGTGTTGTTTCTGGCTCGTAGGTTCTTTTTGTTTGCTTTTTTGAAGTGGCTTCAGGTATAACAATGTATGGGGCGACATACTGAAATACCGAATCGCTCATGCCGTAAAGTTTCCGCAAATCGTTTTTCGATTTAAAACTTCCGCCGGCAGCACGATATTTCATGATGTTCCGTTTAATTTGTTCGGGCAAATCCAACGAATCGAGCGCACTTTCATCTATGATATTCGGATTAAAAGTAAAAAGACTTAATACCTCTCCATTTTCATCTGGCTGCCAGGCTGCGTCCCACTGCGCCTGTATCTCCTGAAATTGTTCCGGAGTATAATAAGGTTTAGGCGCTATTCTTTTCACGAAAGCATTAGCGCCAAGCAACAGCAAAATCAAAATTGACAAGATAATGATACCTACCCGGTCGCCTCTGGTGTAGGAAAGAAATCCATTTTTTATTTTAAGCCAGGCTTTTCTCATTGCATCTGGGTTAAATAGTTGACATTGATTGACGTTTTGCTAAGTTACAATATTGAAATTAAGTAAGCAAAACAATACAATCGTACCAGGACATTCTTATACACAATGCAACAACCGAATAATGGAGTTCTAAAACTCCTGTTCGAAAAGCAAAAACGGATACCGGGCAGTTAGAATTTTAACAGCCCGAAATTATTCAACATTACAATGGCAATTGCTATTGGAGCAATAAATTTCACCAGGAACATAAATATAGACAGAAGCGCTCCCGAAAGTGTTCCACCCTGCGATACTTC
The DNA here is from genome assembly GCF_010586825.1 of Draconibacterium mangrovi. Classification (GTDB taxonomy): domain Bacteria; phylum Bacteroidota; class Bacteroidia; order Bacteroidales; family Prolixibacteraceae; genus Draconibacterium; species Draconibacterium mangrovi. The sequence goes on from NZ_JAAAGB010000001.1 coordinate 668,716, forward strand.
TTCCTGAACTTTTTTACGTCCGAAATACCAACCAATAAATAAGGCAATAAACATACCTCCAATTGGCAGGAATAAGTTAGCCGAAATCCAGTCCATTAAATCGAAAATATTCAATCCAAAGAATGTATATGGCGATAATACGCCCATTGAAAGTGAGCACAAAACACCTAATATTGAAATAAGAACTGTTGCCAAAATAGTTGATGCCTTCCGGCCCATATTGAATTCTTCTTTGAAATAGGCCACAACAACCTCCAGAATTGAAATGGAAGATGTTAGTGCAGCTACCGACAGAAGTACAAAAAACGCGATTGAAAATATATAACCACCCGGCATTTGATGAAATACGTTAGGTAGTGTAACGAAAATCAAGCCGGGCCCCTGGCTTGGTTCGATACCAAAAGCAAACACAGCCGGAAAAATTGCAATCCCTGCCATTATTGCAATTACGGTGTCAGCAACCGTTACATTAATAACAGTATTTACCAGGTTATTATCTTTCTGTACATACGATCCGTAGGTTATAAGTGTACCCATTCCTAGGCTAAGCGTAAAAAAGGCATGACCTAATGCACTTAAAATACCATCGGCAGTAAGTTTTGAAAAATCAGGTTTAAACAAAAAGTTAAGGCCGGCTTTTGCTCCTTCAAGCGAAACAGATTTAATACACAAAAAGACAAGTATAATAACCAGCAATGGCATTAAAATTTTAGTGTACTTCTCAATCCCTTTTTGAATACCAACAATAACAATTGCAGCACTCAGAATCATAAATATTAGCTGATATATCACCGGTTTAACAGGCGATCCGATAAGTGTAGTAAATAACATTCCTATCTCATCGGGGCTTTTAGTTGAAAATCCATTCTCCAGAGACAAGACAATATATTCCAGGCTCCAACCGGCAACAACACCGTAAAACGATAAAATCAGAAATGCAGCCCCCACGCCTAAAATACCAATATACCGCCACGGTGTGCCCGGAGCAAGAACTTTAAACGCACCAAAAGCATTCTTCCTCGAACTTCTACCAATAATTAATTCTGATAACATAACCGGAATTCCAATTGCAAGGATAAAAGCGAGGTAAACAAAGAGGAACGCAGCACCGCCATAAACTCCGGCGATGTAAGGAAATTTCCAAATATTACCCAGACCAACTGCCGAACCCGCAGCTGCTGCTATTACACCAAATTTTGAACTAAATGAATCGCGGTTACCCGAAGGAAGATTTGACATAGAAACTAATATTTTGAGAGCTGTTCTCTCCTTTAACTAACAATATGTAAAAATTTAAGCCCCAAAAATGCAAAAAAATAATTCATAACCAGCAAAGCTCACAAAAAACATTCGTGTTTGGAGCCATTCACCATCAAGAATTAAAATTCGGCTCCCAAACAGTCTTCCTCACACAAAAAACAGCCGTCCTACGCCGGGAAAACACGCTCCTACACTCAAAAAACCCATCCTACGACGAAAGAGGTGTTTCCTACACCGAAAAGTATGCGTCCTTCGACGTCAAAAACTCGTCCTTCACATCAAGGACGAGATTTTTACAACAAAGAACGGTCGCTTTATAGCATTTATCCACAATATCTTCATTTCATCCAGGTTTTCTTAAAAAAAGAACCAGTCATGCTTGTTGGCAACGTATAGAAAAATGATTTTGAACTGCCGGGATGAAGTATTTCTTCCGGCTTGATCTGAGAAGCTTAAAACGGGTAACCAATGGCGAACGAAAAAGTAAAGTCACTTCCTTTATAGCCCCGGTTACCAATAATCCATCGCTCTCCCTGAGGCGCCGCGGGGTCTCGAAGTTTCATACCAATATCAGTACGGAGAATAAAATACGATAAATCGAAGCGGAAACCGGTTCCGGTACCAACAGCAAACTGCCTGTAAAACTTGTCCACTTTAAAAACAGCCCCTTCGCGGTTATCACTACTGTTAATTGCCCAAATGTTTCCGGCATCCAAAAACAGTGCACCTTCCAGCGATCCTAACAAACGAAAGCGATATTCGATATTGGCCTCCAGTTTAATATCCGATGATTGGTTTGGATAAGCATTCTCATCTTCCGGGGTGTAGGTACCCGGCCCCAATGATCGAACCTGCCACGCCCGAATTCCGTTCGCACCACCGGCAAAATATTGTTTTTCAAATGGCAAAAAGGGTGAGTTTCCGTAAGGTAATCCTACGCCGCCGAACAATCGCCCCACCACGTAATTGTACCGGTCAATCTGGATTGCCTTCCTCAGCTCCAGGTCGGCTTTAACGTATTGGGCAAAACGTACATTAAATACTTTGTAATATTCGGAAATTTTCTGGGTAACGGAGTCTTGCTCAAAGGTTAGATCGCGGCCTGCAAGTTCCGATATTGCCCAAAGTAAATTTCCCGACGACTCGACATTTAATCGTGCATACGTATAATTTCTACTTGACGAAAGCCGCTGATTGTTGAATATCAACGAGTAGTTCATGGCAAAAATCAGGTGGTCGGTAAAACTACTCTTAATATATAAATCCTGAATGGAGTTGATAAACTTCGGATCGAATTCATACAATCGAACCACGTTCATATCCATGAAATTCCAGAGGTGCTGATAGTTTTGAGAGGTCTTCCAATCGTAACCAAATTTAAAGTTGGTAATGGTTCGGGTGTATTCGGGCCGGCGCTGAAAGTTATAACCTATATTAAAAACGGTTTTCGGCAAATACTTCCCAAAACTTTTTATGTATTTACCCGGCCCCAAAAGTTTTGGTACCATTAAACTGGTTTCAACACCAAATTCGCGAGTGTTAAAAGCTTCCGAAGTTCCGTCGCCTACCGACCTGTGCAGGCGCTCAGTTGCCCCTTTTAACCGCACCTGAAATACCTCGGCACCTTTAAACAGGTTTCGGTGCTGGTAATATATATTTCCAGCCACACCCAAATTACCAGATGTGTTGGTCCCCTCAATATCAAACGAAGTGGATTGTTTATTTAATGGTGCCAACCGAATATTGCAGTCGAGCAAATTGGTATCTTGTTCCGGGTAAGTCTCTTCAAACTGAATATCGACAAACCGAAACTGACGCAATCGGTTCAATGCATTAAACGTGTTTTCAACCTCGGTAATATTATAAAGGTCGCCGCTTTGCATTTGGTTTGTCCGGATAAAAAGCCCGGGTGGATACGAAACCTGTTCGTTGGCATAAAGTGTTGAGTTATCCCAATACAGGGTGTCGGAGAAATTATACTCTTGTTTTCGGTTTGATGTAACCGGTGTATTTCCGGGCATTACCGAATAGTAAAAATTATTCAGGTAATAAGGCTTTAATAACTTTGTGCTGTCAACCTGGCTCGACCGGGGTTCTCCAATAAAAAGATCGAGAATTACCTGTTTGTCATACAGTGTAGAATCGGCAAGATAGCGTACCTGGTTGTTCGAGAAATAATAATAGCCGTTGTTTTGGTATAAATTTACGATTCGTTTCTGCTGCTTCTCCAGTTCGTAAATATCGAAAGCGGTGCCGGCCTGCATTTGGTATTTAGCCGAATCGTTAAAAAATATCTTTTGTAACTCAGTAGTTTCAAAGTGGTAATTTACCCGTCGGATTTTATACTGATCGCCTGATTCGACCGAGAATTTTAGTTTTGCCTTCCGTTTCTTTTCATTCAACTGAATATCCTGGGTAACTTTAGCCTGGTAATAACCACGTTGCCCCATGTACCCTTCCAGTTGTTCGGCCGACCGTTCTGCCATAACCTTATCGTACAGCTGAGGGGCCTCCCCAATTCGTTTGAGCCAATCGTCGGTCTTTTTCTTTGACGACATATTGTACAGCAACAAATAGAATTTAATAAACCCAAGGATCTTGTAATTTTCTTTTTGCCGTAAAACAGATTTGGCTTCTTCCCTGCTCACCTCCTGGTTGTCAAGTTCGAGTTCCACCTTTTGCAACAAATACTCTTGTTCGGCCACAAAACGAGTTTGAGAACACGATGCAAGCAGCATTGCAGATAAAACAAATATCCACTTGTAGCTTCCTATCTTTTGCCTGTAATACTTCTCTGCCAAATCCTACAACTTTTATTGATCAAAAATAACCTCGTGTTTTCCAGAAACAGTAACTTTACCACAAATATTATATGAATTCAGTTCAAAAATAAATGATTGGTAAAAGTACAACAAAACTTATTAATTCGCTGGCTTTAAAAAAATACCGTACAAAAGAAAACTGCTTTCTTATTGAAGGGGATAAAATGGTGAAAGAAGCGCTGGATTCAGACATGAAGATCAAACTATTAATTGTTACCGATCAATTCTTAAACCGTTTCCCGATTACACAAAACGATGCAGTAAGAATTATTGAAACGGATGCCAACGAACTAAAAAAGGTGAGCCTGTTACAACATCCGCAAAACAGCCTGGCCGTTTGTGAAATTCCTGAGAAGCCGGATTTTCCCGATTCTCTGCCCGATGGGTTATCCGTTTATCTTGATGGAGTTCAGGACCCCGGCAACATGGGAACCATTGTGCGAATTTGCGATTGGTACGGTATTCAGCATCTTTTTTGTTCGCCCGATTCCGTTGATCTGTACAACCCCAAAGTAATCCAGGCAAGTATGGGCTCTTTCAGCCGGATAAAACTGCATGAATGTGATTTTGAAGAACTCGCCAACTTAGCACATAAATCAGAAGCACCCTTGTTTGGTGCATTTATGAATGGCGATAACATTTACCAAAAGCAACTACCTAAACAAGCCGTGCTTGTAATGGGCAACGAAGGAAACGGAATAAGACCTGCAGTTGAAAAACGAATAACGAACAAATTGAGCATTCCTAATTTTTCAGAAAATGAAATAAAAGCCGAATCATTAAATGTATCGGTTGCGACTGCAATACTTTGCTCCGAATTTAAACGTGCTTATTCAAAGTGAAATGAAAGGGTAAAAATCTTTGACCGCAGATTTTTTATCGACTGTGCGTAATATAAACGTTGTGTTGGTGCCGGAAGGTCGCCCAGCTGATCATTCAATCCAAAACTAAATTTGGCTTCCAGCGAGAACCTGAAAAATGCAAAATAATGATCCCAGCCACCACCAACTTCCGCATAAAAACCACCGGTCTTCAACTTAATCAAGTCTTCTTGCGCGGTTCGCGAAATATCGTGTCGATAGGCTCCACCAAAAATCACATAAGGCCGGTCGTTGTTAATGCGTCGGGCCTTGTATTTTACCAATAAGGGAAAATCGAGAAAAGTAGATCGAACGGTGTAGAAAGAAAGATCTTCGTCGTAAACATTAATATCTTTTACCGGTACATTAAAAGTTAACTGCCGTTCGCCAAACGACAAGCCCGGTAGAAAACGTAAGTTGAAATCTTTTGAAAGCCTCATACTTGTTACAATTCCAACGGTAAATCCGGGAACTAAGGTAGCCACATCTGAACGGATTTGACTATCCCAGATTATTCGATCGAGCGGATAAGGTACAAAATCAGGATTTTCGCCGATAGGATTGTAATTCACCACATTAAAATCGAGGGTATTCATCCCTATAGTAAAACCAAAATGAAAAAGTTTATCATCAAATGTAGTCAGGTAGTTAATTTTTTGCTTTTGCCCAAAAACACTACAAGCTGCAATAAGGAATATGATTGAGATTAAAACTTTTTTCACCTTCTTAAAGTTGCTTTTATGAAAAACAAAAAAACAAATAATTTATTGTTTGCTTTGTTTTAATTGTTGGGTTTATGTGCCATATAAATTGAGGCAATTCCAAAAGTTTGTCGATAACATTCATTCTGAACAAAACCAACATCAGCTAAAATAGTTAAAAATCTGTCACCATCAGGGAATTCATTTACCGATTCGGGCAAATAAGTATACGCCCTGCTGTCTTTCGATACCATTCGGCCAATTAAGGGCAAAATGCGCATGAAATAAAACATGTAAATCTGTTTGAAAGGGAAACTCACCGGTTTCGAAAATTCGAGAACAAAAAATACGCCTCCGGGTTTTAAAACACGTTTGATTTCGGAAAGCCCTTTTTCCAGATTTTCGAAATTACGAACGCCAAAACCAACAATGGCGGCATCAAAAGTTCCATTGCCGAAAGGCAGGTTTTCGGAATCGGCTTTTTGAAAGCTGATTTTGTCTTCCAGTTTTTTTGCCCTTATTTTTTCCCGTCCAACATTCAGCATTCCTTCTGAAATGTCGATACCGGTAACTTTTACATCGCCCAGTTTTAAAGCGGCAACAGCAAAATCGCCGGTACCCGTTGCAATATCCAGAATATTTTCGGGCTGATATGGCCGTAGTTTATTAATGGTTTTTCTGCGCCATATTTTATCAATATTCAACGATAGTACATGGTTCAGAAAATCATAACGGTGAGAGATATTATCAAACATCTCCTCTACCTGACCTTTCTTGGATTGTTTTGATTGCTTATAAGGAAGAGCTGCCATTAAGATCCAACCGTCATTTTATCGATGTAACCCAACGACTGATCGTCGATTCTGATCTCTCCTTTGGTAACATGCCCTAAGGTAAAGAAAGGCACATTTATTTCCGACATTGCATCAACGAACTCATCCTCTTTGTCAGGATTTACACCAACAATTAAACGGCCCATCGATTCGCCAAAAAGGAATGCATCGTTTCTGGTCTCTGCATCTGGTGTGATATCAAATCCTAATTCATTTGGGATGGCAGCGCGTAATAAGGTAAAGAAAAGTCCTCCTTTGCCAACCGGGCTGGCACTTTCTATCAGCTTTTTACCGATTAAGGTTTTTATTGCTTTCTGAACCGCAATTTCATCCTCGATATTAAACGCAGGTAGAGGTGACTCAGAAATACCGTGGTAAAACTCGAGATATTCCGATGAGTTGATGTCGTCGAGCGACCGGCCAATTACAAATATGTGGTTACCTTTCTTTTTAAAGCTATGGGTTATTAAATTTTCGCCTTCGGGCACCTGTGCCATAATACTGATGATAATAGTTGGAGGCACCGGACCGTGTTCCGAGAAATGGTCAAAGCGAATTTTCCGATCAGAAATTTTAAGCCCGAACTTTGCCGCAGCATTTTCGAGGCCTTTTTTGGCACCTGAAGCAATAAACTGACCGTTTGGATCGGCAAAATCGATGTGATACAAAAATGCACTAACTGCAAAAGGCTGAGCGCCAAAACACAACATTTTACGTGTAGCACGCGAGATTAAAATTTCGGTTGCTTTCTGAGGATCGCTTTCCAAATGGTGATGAAAAGCGTGCGTGCTCATGGCCATTCGTGTGCCATTACCTTCCAACTCAAAAATTCCTATTTCATCGGTTTCGCTTTCACCAATTGACTCGGGCGAAATACCCTGATCGCTAAAATCATTGAAATAGTTAATGGTTGATAAGTTTGGATTAACCATTAAGGAATATACTATCTCCTCCAGGTTCTCCGGTTCAGGAATCATATCGATCGAGAACTCTTTTTCAGTCTGAACAGCATTACTCATACAGCATTTCTTTTCTTGTTAACCTTAAGCAAAGGTAATTAAGTAGCCGATTCTACCATAGATTTTAAAGTATTTTTTAACGCTAGTTGCCGTTGACATAAACCGGATATAGAATTTTTGATACATAAGTTTAAATAACCTGACAAAGGAAGACCGGTTTCATTGTCCCCTACTTTTCAAAAGCAATGTTCTGTTATTTAAAGGACAATAATTTAATTAACTTTGCAGTTCAATTTCAAAAAAATGTCAGAAGCTATAGTAATTACTCCGGTTAAAGATTCGTTGCACACGACTCAACGAACAATTAAAGCTATAATGGAAGCCGGTGGCAATTTTTCGTATTATGTATTTAATGATTTTAGTCAACCCGAAACGAAACAGTATCTTGATTCGGCGGCTAAAGAACTTGGATTCACGGTAGTTCACCTTGAAGATATTACCGATACACCGTCGCCAAACTACAAGATCGTACTGCAGAAAGCCCAGCAACTCGCTCTCGAGGCAGGAGTTCCTTTGCTGATAATTGAATCGGACGTGGTGGTTAAAAAGGATACCATCCAATCGTTACTGGATATAATGAAAGCAGAGCAAAAACCGGGCTTGGTTGGCGCCATTACCGTTGATGAAAATGGTGATTATAATTTCCCGTATAATTTCGAAAAAATGAAAAGTGACGATGTTGTCGACACTTCGCATAGTTTAAGTTTTTGCTGTACGCTTATTTCGGTTCCTTTTCTTGAAAAATTTGATTTTAAGGAGTTAGCTAAAGATAAAGATTGGTTTGATGTTTTTATTAGCCGTCAATCGAAAAAAATTGGCTTTACCAATTACCTGGCAAAAGGTGTAAGAGTTTTGCATCTGCCCCACTCAAGCAGGCCCTGGAAAAATCTAAAATATAAAAACCCGGTGCTTTATTATTTAAAAAAGATATTTTTAAAGCGCGACAGAATTTAAATGCGAAAACACCTGCTAAATAAACGTAACAAGATTTTCGGGCACATTCTTTTTTGGATGGCCAGCGTTGTGTTTTTGTGTTTCCTGTTTTTCATATATAGCCGCGAGTTTAATTTAACCTCCATTGCAAAATCAGTGGTTATAAACGCCGGCTTTGCGGTAGCGGTTTATCTTAACCTAAATATTCTTATCCCCCGGTTCCTGATTCGAAAACAATACATTTATTACATCTTTTGGCTGGTGGTTCTGCTTTCGTTCAGCAGTTTGTTTGTGCAGGTCCTCATTGTTTATCCTTTACGGCAATTTCTCGAAGTATCGGAACGATTACAATCATTAAGTACCGAAACCCACTCGGCCTTTTTCTTTGCCACACTTTTTTATATCGGGATAACCACATTTTTAAAGCTGTTTAAAGATTGGTTGTCGCTACAGGATTTAAACTACAAACTGGCCAAAACCGAAAAGGGGAAACTTGAAGCCGAGCTAAAATCGTTAAAAGGACAGTTAAATCCCCACTTTCTATTTAATTCGCTTAACAACATTTACTCCTTGTCGCTTATTAACTCCGAAAAAGTTCCTGACTTAATTTTGCGTCTTTCCGACCTTATGCGTCACATTATTTACGAATCGAAGGATAACTTTATTAGTTTGCGAAAGGAGATTGAGTTTGTGGATAATTTCATAGCACTTCAGCGAATCAGAGTAGCAGAAAATACCGCTATTAATTACGAAAAACCAAATATTACAAACTCTTCTTACATTGCTCCGTTGCTTTTTGAACCTTTCATCGACAATGCCTTTAAACACGGTCTTCCCGGCACCGAAAATGATTATATAAACATCTCCATAAGTACAAACGAAGACTGGTTAAATTTTAATCTTGAAAACAATTTTGCGGAGCCGGAGAATTTTGACTCAAAAAATTCCGGAATAGGAATCGCTAACGTAAAACAACGCCTTAAACACCTATACCACGCCAACGAATATCAGCTCGATATAAAACAAGAAGAATTTACCTATTCTGTTCATTTAAGACTAAAACTTAAAGACCATGGCAATTAAAGCACTAATAATCGACGATGAACCCCTGGCCCAGAATGTTATCAAACAATATGCGCTAAAAATTCCTTCGCTTGATATTGTTGGGGCATGCAACGACGCCATTTGTGCCCAGGAGTTTCTACTTAAAAATAAGGTGGATCTCCTGTTTCTTGACATTAACATGCCAAAACTTTCAGGCATTTCATTTCTTAAAAATCTGAATAAAAATGTATTAGTCATCTTTACAACGGCCTATTCGGAATATGCCCTCGAAGGTTATGAACTTAATGCTTTGGACTATCTGAAAAAGCCTTTCTCTTTTGAACGCTTTTTTAAAGCTTTTGTAAAAGCCGAAGAAATGTATTGGCTAAAAAACAAAGCCGAAAGTACATCAGAAAATGAAACAACTACAGACTTTCTGTTCATTAAATCGAACAAGAAGACGATTAAAATTAAATTTACGGATATACTTTACATCGAAGGTCTAGGCGATTACATAAAAATACATGTTAGTGATAACAAATTTGTTACCAACCTGTCGATGAAAAAGATTCATTCACTTCTGCCCCAGGACCAATTTTATCGAACGCATAAATCATTTATTGTTTCGGTAGACAAAATTGAATCGCTTGAAGGCAACCTGGTTTCTATTAACGGTGAGAAACTTCCTATCGGCAACAGTTACCGCCAGGACTTTTTTGCTTACATAAATAAGTTTACCGCCGATTAATCAGCTAAAAATCCCTGAGCTTTTATTGTTTCCAACATCTTTGCGGAAAAGAATTCATTATCCGCTTTTTTATATCTCACATCGGTAAATACCTGCGCTAATGTTTGTTTACCATTTTCGGCTACAAAAGCTTTCGACGATTCCAGACTTTCTTTAAACGCATACAATTCGTTGATTCTCTCCTGATCATAATCCTGGTATACTTCGTCATGAATAATACCTTCTACGGGAATCCTATCTGTTAATTCCGGAGTCTCTTCAGGATAGCCGATGGCAACAGTCGTGACAGGAAATGTTAGTTTTGGTAAACCAAGTACCTCGATGTGTTCTTTTGCATTGTAGGCTGTTGTACCCAGGTAGCAAATTCCCAGTCCATTATTTTCGGCAGCTATACACACATTTTGTGCGGCCAGCGAAGTATCGATTACCGCATTGGTAAAAGAGATTAAATTGTTGTAGCCCGGTTGCGCTTCGTTATGCAGGCACCATTTGGAAAAACGATTAAAATCGGCTACAAAAGTGAGGAGTATCGGAGCATTTTTGGCAACAGGTTGATTAAAATGTAATGGAAGTAGTTTTTGCTTCCTTTCAGCATCTTTAGTTACAATTACACTATACAGCTGCATATTTCCCGTTGTAGAGGCTCTTGTACCTGAGTAAATGATACTTTTCAACAAATCAGGATCAATTACTTTCTCCGAAAATTTCCTGATGGACACGTGCTTATTTAATAACTCCATATAACCTGTTTATTTAAGAATTACGAGATCACAAAAGTATTGAAAATAAAAAAAGGGAAGCTAAAAGCTTCCCTTTTTAATCAATCAATTCGGTATTATCTTTTAATCAATCTTACTGATTTAACAATTTCGCCATCAGCGGTTAATGTGATTATATAAACACCGGCATTCAGATTTCCGGTAGGTATTTCATAATCCGGAGATTCAATATCAAGCACACGTTGACCAGCAATGTTGGAAATAACTACACGGTCAAGTTCTGTTGCCATGTCAATTCTAATGAACTCATTAAATGGGTTAGGATAAACTTTAAAGTCAGCAACTTTAAAATCAGGTTCAGTTCCCAACGGATAATCGTCACCTGTTGTGAACGACCAGTTTCCTGTAACTCCATCCCAGGCCATTCCGTCGCCCATAACAATACCGCTATCGACAGAAACGGTATAAGTAGTGTTAATTGCCAGGGCACCAAGTACCAAATAATCGTAGTCAATTGTAATTGTATTTCCATCAACCATATCAGCTGTAATTGGTATTACAAGCGTAGCTTCAGTTGAGTCTACTGCTGTTACAGTTAGGAATCCACTTACTGATTCGTTAAATGTAATCGGAACCTCATTAGTAAAAACAATTGTAAAGACGGCATGATTTGTTTCTATTGTAACACCATTCGGACTTACAGAGTCAAGAACAGGCATTGCTCTTTCTCTGGCATCAAGTGTTAAAACCACTTCTTCAACGCATGCTGCCTCAATGTCATTATATAACATATGACTTGTTTGGCCTTCAACTTCAGCTACCAGCATCGTATCAATTGTACCGTACACAAACTGTGTTGTATCGCCAACATAAACGCTTAGCAAGGTGTCCATGCTTATTGGGTAAGCTAACTCCAATAAAGTATCCGTCATGCAACCATGTGCATCCGTTACACTAATATCGTGAACTCCTCCGCCTAAACTTAATTCTGTTCCGGTGGTTGCTTCGCCGTTAAGCATGAAAGTATAAGGAGCAACACCCCCTGCAGCGGCAAGAGTAATACCTGTTGTACAGCCATCAACACTGCCTTCTGTAACGGTTAATTCAAGTGGAGTTACCTGATCGAATTTCATCGTTTGAATAACAGCCTCACAGCCTTTATCATCAACAACAGTAAATTGATAAAAAATATCATTACCATCAGAACTGAAGGCAAACTTCTGGTCTAATTTTATTGGTTCGTTAAACCATGCTGATGTATCGGTATAATCACCAGCTGCTGTTTCAATTTTTTGCCAAAGCACCTGGTACATTCTACCCTCTTCAAAAGCTACTTCAACCCATGCTGAAGCCATTGTATCATCAGAACAAGTAACATCAGAAAGTACAAATTCAATTGGAGGCACAGGATCAATAGTGATTACATTAGAAGTATCGGTACATCCATTGGCGTCCTTCACAATAACAAAGTAGTCATTATCAATTGCTACCAAAAATGAATTAGATGTCTGAAAATCTGTCTTAAGAACTGAATTCTGCCAAAGCTGGTACATAAAACCTGTGCCTTCAGTACCTCCGCTAACTGCTGTTTCGATATAACCAATGTTATCTCCCGGACATGTAAATTCACCTTCGGCTTTATCAAGAAGCGCTTCTAAAACCTGAGGCTCTGTAAAAGTAACCGTATCACGTCCTACACATCCATTTTCATCTGTAACAACAATATAGTATGTACCGGCACCCAGGTTGGCAAGAGTATTTGTTTCATCATCGTTAATCGTCACTGTATAAACAGGATTTTCAACAACTACTCCATCCTTATAAATCATTACATCATCAGCGTTTACACTGATACTTCCGGTTAAATCGCCGTTACAAGCCGGCGCATTCATTACAGTCACGTCAACAACAACTTCCATTACCGGTTTTTGAATTTCTACGTTCCAGGCATCGACCGAACTTCCAAGATCATCCTCTTCTCCTCCAATCACACATCCGTTGGCATCCATTGCCCAAACAAAATATGTTCCGGGTTCAGTAACCGTAAAAATACTGTCTGTTTGCCAAGCTGAACTATCTGCATCCGGTACGGTAATATATTCGGGTAATTTAGACAACTCCGCGAAATACTTATAACCACCTGCTCCGCCAGATACCTGCACCGAAAATTTACCATCTTCTATACATACTATATCTTGTATATGCGTAGTATTTAACATTAATGCTGTTGGTTCTTCAACCATTATATCATCAATAGAAAAGTCGCAACCAGCCGCGTCTTCAATTCTAACACTGTAAGTGCCGGCCACCAGACCTGTAAAAGTGTTTACACCAGCCGCATCGTAAGCCATATCTGCAGTAACTGTACCTGTTAAGTACAAATGGTATGGTGCAACACCTCCGGTAACTTCGCTTATCATGATTTCGCCATTGGCACCGCCGTTACACAATACGTTTTTGGTAACAGTAGCTATACCCGAGATTGCCGCAGGAGCAGTTATTACCGCTGTTGCGAATCCTTCGCAGGAATTGTCTACTCCCCAGTTTTCAATAACTTTTACGTTATAAGTACCGGCGGGTAAATCAGTATAGGTAACAGAAGGCCCACTAATATTGGAACTCCATAACTCGTCGTTTACATATACATTATAATCGACTGGATATGCCCCCAAATGACCTCCGGAAATTGTTACAGTGAACGCTCCATCGGGACTACATACACTATTAACATTATCAACGGCTGTTGTTACAGCGACAGGTGCCGGCTCACTGATGATGAAAGTTACACTCTCGGTTGTACAATCCGGAGCCAAAGCGTCGCGAACCTGAATCACATATTCTCCTGCCTCGGTAACAACGATATCTTTATAATCGGAACCATCAGGGAAATCTCTCCAGTTATTGTTATTAATCTTGAACTGGTATGTCCCGCTACCTCCTGCAGCCCAGATCTCAATTAAACCATCACTTGCCCCATTACACGACATATCTTCAAAGTTATGGTTGCTGATAACCACCGCGTCACCTGGTGCAGCTCCAGCTACATCAATATTTGCTGTTTCCGCCCAACAACCTTCAGTATCAGTAGCAATTACTTTATAAGTTCCGTAAGGAAGACCGGAATATACCGTATCAGCTACACCAACATAAGGAGTAACGTTTACCCAAGCTGCTGCCTCCCATACTTGTAAAGTATAAGTATATACTCCAGTACCTCCTTTAGCAGAGAATACTGTAATTTCTCCGGTGCTTTCTCCACCACAGGCGATATCTGTTACAGCTGCTGCAGCATCAGTAATAGTGACATTACACTGAGCCTTTAGCTCCGTAACAAAGCCCACCATTAAGAAAAGTAACACCAAACTAAAAATCCTTGTAAACATTTTTCTCATAGAACTTCTTTTAAATTGAACTTAAGCGATTGGTAGATTCTAATATCTCTAATTTTATTATTCCTTTAGGAAAATTGGTTTCAATTTGCGCTATATATCTTTGATATATGCCTAAATTTCCGTCAATGTACAAAATATAACTTGCAAAAAAGACATTCTCCGGCACTATGTTTTCAACACGACTAAACCAAATTTCAGGCTTAGTCGTTAATATCCTGCTATTTTTTGGGTTAAAATGCCGTCCAAATTCTGCATTTACCTACAATTTTAAGCTTATTTTTTTAAATTCATATAATAAAAAACCTATTTTTTCGCTTATAAGTAATGAGACCAGTTTTCGCAATGCAAAGAATCGACCATAAATATACCAAAAACCACTACTTTTCAAGACATTACATTACAGGAAAATCCAATTTATCTTTCAAAATGAAGGCTATTGCCAAAGCATTTTTAACCGGCTTACTCCTGTTCATTCTGACGCTATTTATTGGCTCATGCAAAACGTGCAAATGCCCTGCTTACAGTTACCAACAATTACCGCAAACAGGAATTACCGCACCTTCAAATTCGTAACTTCAATTTACTACATTCTATTTGCGATTTGGCTGCAAAATCGTTCCATTTGACGATCCATCCATTTTATACCTTATTGAAGGACCGGAAATCCGTTTTACTAAAAATTCCCTGTTTTTTTAGCCAATACATATTTATCTGCCAAAATTTTTGGGCAATCTCCTTCCGGTTTATCATATTGACAACCTGCTCTTTAATCAATTTTCAAACCGGCGAGAATGCCATATTCACAATCTTCCTTTAAAATAGGCCGCAAAATGCCACTTATTCCATGCAAAACACTTTAAGTAAATATTAAGGTTCGGACGAAAAAAAAAACAGCGCTTGACTCAATAAATAATTTGTACTTACTTTGTGGGGCTAAAAAAATACAGGCAGTTAAAACCTGAAAGCGAAATAATTACAATAAATTTCTTTTAAATAAATTTAAACTTTCTCAACTATGATTAAAATAGGTATTAACGGATTCGGTAGAATCGGACGTTTTGTATTCCGTCAGGCAGTTGCCAAAGGAACTGTACAAGTAGTTGCTATCAACGACCTTATCGACGTTGACTATATGGCTTACATGTTGAAATATGATTCAACTCACGGTCGTTTCGACGGTACTGTTGAAGTAAAAGACGGTGCTTTGATTGTTAACGGAAACGTTGTTCGCGTTACTGCTGAGCGTAATCCTGCTGACATTAACTGGGGTGCTGTTGGTGCTGAGTACGTTGTTGAATCAACTGGTCTTTTTTTAACTAAAGAATCAGCTCAGGGTCACATCGACGCAGGTGCTAAAAAAGTTGTAATGTCTGCTCCATCAAAAGACGACACTCCAATGTTCGTTATGGGCGTAAACAACAAATCATACAGCAATGATATGACTTTTGTTTCTAACGCATCTTGTACTACAAACTGTTTGGCTCCTATCGCAAAAGTATTGAACGACAACTTCGGTATTGTTGACGGTTTGATGACTACAGTTCACGCTACTACTGCAACTCAGAAAACAGTTGACGGTCCTTCAGCAAAAGACTGGAGAGGCGGACGTGGTGCTGGTCAAAACATCATCCCTTCATCTACTGGTGCTGCTAAAGCTGTTGGTAAAGTAATTCCTGAACTGAACGGAAAACTTACAGGTATGGCTTTCCGTGTTCCAACTCCTGACGTATCAGTTGTTGACCTTACTGTAAACCTGGCTAAAGGTGCTTCATACGCTGAAATTTGTGCAGCAATGAAAGCAGCTTCAGAAGGTGAATTGAAAGGTATTTTAGGTTACACTGAAGATCAGGTTGTTTCTAACGACTTCATCGGTGAAACTCAAACTTCTGTTTTCGATGCAAAAGCAGGTATCGCTTTAACTGACACTTTCGTAAAAGTTGTATCATGGTACGACAACGAAATGGGTTACTCAGCAAAAGTTTGCGAATTGATCGAGTACATGGATTCAGTAAAATAATTTTACAATTATATACTGTATGGAAAGGGATGTCGAAAGGCGTCCCTTTTTTTATTTACTGAAGTTGGAAGGATTGAAGGACTGACGACTTGAAAAACTATTGACTGAGTTTTTCTGTTGATGAGATTGATGCAGATTGAATTAAGATTGATGGAGATTGATGGAGATTGAATTCGTATAAGCACTAACAGATCCTCTCGCTTCGCTTCGAGATGACAAACACTTTTGCTACCGACGCTACGGTCGGGATTTGGCTTTGGCCGATTTTCAATTCGCTACGCTCAACTTTTGCCTTTCAACTTTTTACTTTTGCCTTACGTTTACTCGTAACGTAACGATTCGATCGGATCGAGCTTTGAAGCTTTTTGTGCCGGATAATAACCGGAAATAATTCCCACAATAAAACACAACACAACACCCAGAATGATCCAGGTCCAGGGGATAAAGAAAGGTGAATCGATAAGGCGGGCAACGCCATTTCCGGCCAATATTCCAAGGATTATTCCTACAAATCCGCCCATTTGCCCAACAAGAATTGCTTCCATTAAAAACTGCTGTTTTACGGTAGTACTTTTGGCTCCGATAGCTTTCCTGACCCCAATTTCGCGGGTACGTTCGGTTACCGTTACCAGCATAATATTCATTAAGCCAATAGCCGCGCCGAACAACGTAATCAACCCGATTATTGTTGCCACCAGCGTAATATTCTTAATGTTTTCCAGAAGCATGTTGGCCAGGTTATCACTTTTTTCGATGCTAAAGTCCGAATCGTCGAGTGGATCCAAATTTCGCACCACCCTGAAAATGGCTTCTGCCTGACCGACTGCCGCATCCATCAACTCCGGACGATCGACTTTTACCTGCACATCAAAATTCATGTTTGGACGCGAGAAATAAGCCCTCGAATTCGTAAAAGGGATAAAACAAATCCTATCGCTGTTCATTCCAAAACCACTCCCCTTTTCTTTTAAAACACCAACAACTTTGTATTTTCCGCTACCTATACTCACCACTTTCTGCAAGGGATTTTCGCCTCCTTTAAATAAACTTTTTGCCAAACTACTGCCCAAAAGCACCACATTTCGGCCATCCTGAATGTCGTGATTACTAAAACTTCTGCCCGTTCCGATTTCGTAACCCGCTGTTCCCAGATAATTTTCGTCGATTCCACGAACAGCAATATTCGGATTTGTTTTTTCCGACTGGTATTTTATCGTGGCTGCCCCGGTTGACGAAACCGAAATAGACGTTGTTGCCGGAAAATCGAAAAGCTCCTTAAATTCCTTTGCCTGATAGTACGAAATGTACGAGTAGTTTTTTGTACGATAGCGAATATTTCCCTGCGTGCGCAATCCTCCGCTTGTAATCGAAAAAGTGTTGGCACCCATCACGGCAAATTCTTTGGTTATCGAGTTTTTTATCGAATCGATAGCTGTTAAAATTCCAACCAATGCTGTTATTCCTACGGCAATAATCATAACGGTAAGCGTGGTGCGCAACAGGTTGCTTTTCACCGAAGAGAAAGCTACTCTCAAATTTTCGAAAAATAATGTGGTCGATCGCATAAGACTAATGTTGTCTGTAATTATAGCATCAATACATTTGTAAAGTTAATCAGCTTATAATTACCATAAAAGACTATTTTTTTTGAATTTAAATTCTCCGCCAAATTATAAAACTTCAATTACCTTATTACCAAAAAATTACTTTATCTTCGCCCACTTGAATTCAGAAAAAAATAAAATGGCAGATTTCGAATTAAAAGACGATTTACAAAAATTTAGTTATGCCCTAGGAATGAGTATTTCTGCAAATCTCATCCAATCAGGAGTTAAAACCGTTCATCCAACCGCTTTTATTACAGCTTTGCAGGATGTTTTTTCAGGTGTTCCACCAAGAATGAAACCTGAAGACGCCAATCAGATTCTCGAGTCATTCATGGCCGAGTCGCAAGCTGCCGATGGCAATAAAAACCTTGAAGAAGGCAATGCCTTTTTAGCCGATAACGCTAAAAACGAAGGTGTGATTCAATTGCCCAGCGGATTACAATACGAAGTAATAACCGAAGGAGAAGGCGACATTCCAACCGCCGGCAACCAGGTAAAATGTCATTACCACGGTACATTGGTAGACGGTACTGTTTTCGATAGTTCGGTAGAGCGCAACCAACCAGCTGTATTCCCTGTAAACGGTGTAATTCCGGGATGGGTTGAAGCCTTACAACTGATGTCGGTTGGCTCAAAATGGAAACTGTATATTCCTGCCAACCTGGCTTACGGGCCAAACGGAGCAGGCGGAGTTATCGGACCAAACGCAACACTCATTTTCGAGGTTGAATTGTTAGAAATTGTAGAATAATAAAAATACGGTCGTTTACGGCCAAAAAAAAATTAACAAATGAAGAACAGTATTATTTATGTATTTGTAGTAGCATTGATTGTTGCTGCTACTTCGTGCCAGCAAGGTGGCCCGGCAGCGGTAAAATTGGAAACCAGTGCCGATTCAGTAAGTTATGCAATTGGAGTCTTGGTTGGTGCCAACAATAAACAACAACTTGAAACTGCTCCCGGAAGCGAAGAGATGAATCTTGAAGCAATGGCTGCAGCTTTCCGTTTAGCATCGTTAGGCGAAGAAGTGGAAATTACAGAAGCTGATGCAAACGCAATTGTACAGCAGTTTTTCCGCGATGCCAGCGAGCGCGAAAATCAGGCAAACCTTGAAGAAGGCAACAAATTTTTGGAAGAGAATGGAAAACGCGAAGGGGTAACAACTACCGAAAGCGGTTTACAATATGAAGTACTTACAGAAGGAACTGGCGAAAAACCAGGTGAAACAGATAAAGTGCGCGTACACTACCACGGAACTTTAATCGATGGTACTGTTTTCGACAGTTCAGTTGACAGAGGTGAGCCAGTTGTATTCGGTGTTACTCAGGTAATTCCGGGTTGGACTGAAGCATTGCAACTAATGCCGGTTGGATCAAAATGGAAAGTTTATATCCCATCTAATTTAGCTTATGGTGCAAATCCACGTCCTGGAGGAGCAATTGAACCAAATATGGCTTTAATTTTCGAAGTTGAATTACTGGAGATAGTAAAAGAATAAAAAGTTGTCATTCCGAAAGAGGAACGACTGAGGAATCTCAAACAACAGAGCATTCCTGTAGCAGATTTCTCTCCGTCAACTGACGGATCGAAATGACAAAAACTTGTTGAAAAAAACCCTTTGTCTGTTTTTAGGCAAAGGGTTTCTTTTTTTATCTTCGTTCCTGAAATAAAAAATTAGGAAATGGCATTAAGCGTAAAAGGAAAAGTTGATCAGATTTTAAAACCTGAGTCGGGTGTAAGCCGGGCAGGAAAAGAATGGAGCAAACAGGAATTTGTAATTGAAACAGACGAGCAATATCCACGTAAGGTATGTTTTACTTTATTTGGCGATAAAGTTGATTTGGTAAAAGGACTGTCTGCCGGAGAGGAAGTTGAAGTATCCTTTAACATGGAATCACGCGAATATAACGGTCGCTGGTTTCACAACATTAATGCCTGGAAGATTGATAAAGTGAGTGCTGACGGTAATTTCCCAGAGCCTCCACCGGAGTTCGGAATGGATGATATACCACCTGAACCATCGGAAGATTCGGCCGGAGATTTGCCGTTTTAAAGGATGAAGGATGAACGATGAAGGATTAATAGAAAATGCCAGCTGAGTTTTCAGCTGGCATTTTTGTTTGTTGTCATTTCGACGAGTTTTTGCTGTCATTTCGACGAAGAATGAGGAGAAATCTGTTACAGGTTGCAGGTTACAAGTTCTCAGTCGCAGTATGCAGTCTCAGTTCCTGCCTCCGGCGCCAACAATTTAGCAATTCAACAGTTTGACAATTTCTCACCGTCGCAGTTCTCAGTGACTGAACCCCAATGACTAATGACCAGTGACCAGGTTACCCCCGCGTAAACACCGGATTCCCAACCTTCGACAACCTCGGATTATAAACATACCCCTCAGCATCAAAAGCCTGCAGGTCGTTCACATTATCAATGTCATTTTCAATGATAAAACGTGTCATCAGGCCACGGGCTTTTTTGGCAAAAAAGGAGATCATTTTATACTCTCCGTTTTTCATGTCTTTAAACTGTGGCGTTATTATTTCGGCATCGAGTTTTTTGGTATCGATACTTTTGAAATACTCGTTTGATGCCAGGTTAATCAGCACCTTACTCCCCGACTCATCAATGGCTTCCTGCACTTTTGGTGTAATCTTGTTCTTCCAGAAAGCATACAGATCAGCCGAACGTTGTATTTTGATTTTTGTCCCCATCTCCAGACGGTAGGGTTGCATCAAATCAAGCGGACGTAAAACGCCATAAAGACCGGACAGAATCCGCAACTTCGACTGTAACTTCAGCAGTTGTTCTTCGCTCATTGAAGGTGCTTCCAGTCCCTGGAAAACATCGCCGCTAAACGCCAGCACAGCCTGTTTGGCATTTTCGGGTGTAAACGGCTGGTGCCAGGTTTGATAACGATCATAATTTAATTGCCCCAGGCTGGCAGAAATCCCCATTAACTCCGAGAGTTGTTTGGGTTTCATCTTCCGCAGTTTCGGAAGTATCTTTTCCGACTCGTCGAGCATGTCGGGCATGGTGTACGTTCTGGTTACCGGCGGTGTTTTATAATCCAGCGATTTTGCCGGCGATATTACTATTAGCATCTATTCTGATTTTATTTTTCAAAATTAACAGCTTTTCTTTTTTAATGTTCAGTACGATGGTATTTATTCGGCTTTAAAAGCTCCACTCAAAGCTACCCTTTATACACAAATATTTTAAGCCCCATTTCTGATAAAAGGTTTCAATATGAGGCGCCTGCCTACCGTCAGGCAGGCATGATACGTTTCATTTTCAATTTGCTTTTGCATTTGCACCTTTTCTAATGCTTAACATTAACCCCGGGCGACACTTTCCGCCTTAAGGCAGTGCGTTTGCCCCGGACTAAATTGTTACGGACTTTTCAGCCCTATAACATATTTTCTGTTGGGTTATAGTAATAAAAAGAGCGCTGAAAGTGCGTTTATAGCCCAGGACAAAGTAATTCAGCGAATTACGTCGCCCTGGGGCAGGATGATTTGATTTGAATCGTCCGGCGAAGTATGCCTATCGAAGCCAAGTGGTTCTTCCGGACGAAATGCAAAGAGCAATTCTTATAAAAAGATGGCGAATTTTCAGAAAAAAATACAACATTAACAGAACCTGATTGTGGCTTTGGAGAACTCTCGAAGACCGTTAAATTAAACCAACGCTGCGAAGTAATTAATTGTAGTATCTTTGCGCCGGTTTAGAACAAAAACAGAGGGGAAGCGTTTTGGTAGCAATGTGCTCTTTAATCACGGTTATTATTTTGTGAGCCCTTGTTTACCATAGAAAACAATAATGAAATTTGAAGATTTAAAATTGCATCCTGCCATACTAAAGGCATTAAGGGATGAAAACTACTCGGAACCAACGTCAATTCAGGCGCAGGCTATTCCACTGGTATTAGAACGAAACGATGTTTTGGGAAGTGCCCAAACCGGCACCGGTAAAACGGCCGCTTTTGCCATTCCAATCATTCAGCATTTAATAAACACTGCCCAACACGAAAAGGGTAAACGACGGATAAAATCGCTGGTGGTTACCCCTACCCGCGAGCTGGCCATACAAATTGGCGAAAGTTTTAACGCCTATGGCAAATACAGCAACCTGCAAAACACGGTTATTTTTGGCGGAGTGCCGCAAAACCCGCAGGTACGCCAACTGCAAAAAGGTGTTGACATACTGGTTGCCACACCCGGACGCTTGCTCGATTTAATCGATCAGAAACATATTTCGTTGCGCGATGTAAAGTATTTTGTGTTAGACGAGGCCGACCGGATGCTCGATATGGGTTTTATTCACGACATTAAAAAACTGCTGCAGATATTACCCAAACAGCGGCAATCGTTGTTCTTTTCGGCTACTATGCCAACCAATATATTGAAGCTTTCGCAACAAATTCTGGTGAACCCGAAAAAGGTGGCGGTAAACCCGGTTTCGTCAACTGCCGAAACCATACAACAGCACATCTATTTCACCAACAAAAGCGATAAAAAGGACTTGCTGTTGCACATTCTTAAAAACGAAGACATAGAGCAGGTACTGCTGTTTTCGCGGACCAAACATGGTGCCGACCGTATTGTACGCAACCTGCGGAATAAAAATATTGAGAGTGCGGCCATTCATGGCGAAAAGAGCCAGAACCAACGCCAAAAGGCCTTACTGCGGTTTAAAAAAGGAGAAATACGCGTGTTGGTAGCCACCGATATTGCGGCACGAGGAATTGATATTGACAAACTGCGGTATGTAATTAACCACGACATACCCAACGAGCCCGAAACCTATGTACACCGTATTGGCCGTTGTGGCCGGGCCGGCGAAGAAGGGGTGGCCATATCGCTGTGCGAACCGGAAGAAAACACCTATGTAAAAAGCATTGAAAAGTTGATAAAACTACGAATTCCGGTAGCCAACAACAATCCTTTTCCGCAGACCGAAAAGCCGATGAACGCCAGCGAAAAGAAAGAGTTTGAAGCAGAAAAAAAACGTAAACGACAGGAGTTTTTCGAAAACCGAAATAAAAAGCGCGGAAATCAAAATCCAGGGTTTAGACGGAAGAGAAGGTAAGGGGTGTTAAACCATTAAACACGCTATACAATATGCACAATGTTAGCAATAGTAATTTAACAATTCGGATTACAAAATGGGAATGTACCAGGGTATTCGCTACAACATGGTCTAGCCAATTGAATCTCATCATACCTTTTTAGCGCTTGAGTTAATTCGGTCTTATCGTATTGCTGCAATTCATTTAAACTCATATTTTGAGAAGCCAATTCTAGTAAAATGCTCTTACGAGTCTGAAGTTTATAAGCTCTAAATGACTTTGCAATTAGTCTTTTTGAGGTCCTTGGAACGAGTTTTCCTTGTTTAAGTTTAAATCTCTTAATATTTTGGCGAGCAAATTTTCTTGCATTTGTATATCTAACACGTTTTTCTACGTGCCAAATTTGATTATCCGCATTTTTTAAATGATCATCTAATAGTTCATTTAAAGCTTCTAAATTTTGCTTTTCTATATTCATTATTTTGAAGATAAATTTGGATTGAGTCTTTTACTATTATATTTTCTTTGTCAGTGAGATACAATACAACATTTATAAATTCCTTATCATAGTTTTTGGGAATTCTTAGGTAATCGACTTCTGAAGATTTTCTAAGATTGATAATTGAACTATCGCATTGCCATTTCCACTCAGTTACTCTACTAGAAGGGTCATTAATCTTTGCGAAGATTCTCACATTCTCACCTTTGTGAACATTTATAGGTTCATATGAGATTGATTCTATTTGTGGAGGAATCAAATTGTCTGATACTAAATTCAAAAAAAAATAAGCGACAAAAAAGATAAGAGATAGTAAGCTTGCGAAATTACCAAGTCCCACAGATTTGTGGTCAGTCTTAGTTGTAAATGCATTGATATAATATCCTATAAAACTTAAAACAATTCCAATTAAAGCAAGAATACTGAATGTTATAAGAATCCAAGGAAATACGAAAGGCGGTGTTAGCACCTCATTGAATGTCGGATACAAAACAATTGTTCCAGTTATAAGAACAAGAATTTTGAATGAAATTTGAGCATTTTTTTCTTTAATATCCATAGTTAATTCCTATTAAATTCATAAGTTTTGATTACAATTATAGCTAACGGTTATTGCAAGATACGTAGCGAATTTCAGTGAGCATTCATGTCCGGCAGGCCTGAACAGCAAAACGAGAATCCGCAGTTGGCGTACCACCGAATCCTGCCCTGCAATATTTACTGTGTTAGCCACTGGTTTTATATTAATTTATTTTCTATCGCATAAAATTTACCCTTTTCAGTAAGTTTAATCTGGCCATCAGGTTCGCCTTTCAATAGACCAAGCTGGATTGCTTCTCTAATTAACATTTCACTATATATTTTTGAGATTTTTAAAATGTAACTGAGATCAGATGAGTCAAACTGGTCATAGTCTTCTTCGTAAAGATTTATAGCCCCTTGCATAAGATTTTTAACGGCTGCATTAGGATTCTTTTTGTCGTCATTTATTTCCTTAAAAGGATTATTCCCAATTTCAGGTTTCTCAAAAAGTGGACTTTGATGTATTGTTCTAATAAGCTCATCATAATTAAATTCAAATTCAGAGCTTATTGAGAAATTTAGGTAGAGTTTTGTTTTCAAGAACGTAGGTACTTTATATGTTCCTTTCTGTCTGATAATTGGTATTATTTTGTTTTCGTTGATGTTTTGAAGAAGATTTGATGTAATAATCATTTTTTCATACCCCACTCCTCCTTTTCCTGAATTTGCTTTTTCGACATATTTTTCTGTACAAATCATTAAAATATAGTCCGAAGATTGCAGATTATTTTCCATAAAGGATGGAATGTCATCACCTGCTTTTAACTCCCATTGGTCGATTATAGCATCAATCCCATTGGTTCGCAATTTGGTAGCTAAATCTAAAATCCATTTTTTGTGTTCCATGCTATCATGCGAATATGAAAGGAATACTCTTGGAATTTTCATGACAATTTCTTTAGGATAATTATTTTATTTAAAATGTTAACTCATAATATTGCGAACTTCTTTAAAGATAACACACAACAGTTTTGGCCCCCAACTGGTTAAGTTATATCTACATTGTCGGCTTGCGTTATACCCTCAATTTTGGTGAGTAAGCCAACTATATCTTATTTCAGGGTACGTATTCAAAGGCTTGATTCTTTTTTGTTTAAAGTTACAATTCTGTTTAACAAAAACAATATGGGGTCAACAAAAAGTAGGGGTATACAAAAGTAAGGGCTAAAGCCCATTTGCTGGCGTTAGTTGACTAACCCCGGCATTAATGCCGGGGTTAAGCATAGCCAGTAAGCCTTACCGTGGGCGGGTTTCCACGAAGTCCCCAGCCACCAAAAAACACCTAACTATCTGATTACAAGAGCTCCCGGGAGCGCTATTTGTAACTTTCGTAGCCCTACGAAAGCTTCCCTGAGTACTATTTGGTGCTTTCGCAGGCGTACGCTTCCACCAAATAGTTCTATTTACTGCTTTCGTACGGCTACGAAAGCTCCGCCGTGTTCTCAAAACTACTTTCGTAGGGCTACAACGGTACTTTTGAACCTTATTTGGTGCTTTCGTACGGCTACGAAAGCTTCCCCGAGTACTATTTGGTGCTTTCTCAGGCGTACGCTTCCACCAAATAGTTCTATTTACTGCTTTCGTACGGCTACGAAAGCTCCGCCGTGTTCTCAAAACTACTTTCGTAGGGCTACAACGGTACTTTTGAACCTTATTTGGTGCTTTCGTACGGCTACGAAAGCTTCCCCGAGTACTATTTGGTGCTTTCTCAGGCGTACGCTTCCACCAAATAGTTCTATTTACTGCTTTCGTACGGCTACGAAAGCTCCGCCGTGTTCTCAAAACTGCTTTCGCAGGGCTACAACGGTACTTTTGTTGGTAATTTGGTGCTTTTGTAGCTATGCAAAACGACTTTAAGCATCTCCGTGGGCCTTTCGCAGGTTTACAACAGAAGCACGGCTCAACTGGTGGTTCCAAAATCATGTTGCAGGGGTATTAACTTGGTGAGCATACAAACAAATGTGTTTGTGATAGGGATCCGATCCAGTTTGAATGTGCATTTTTGCACCGTCCTTTAGGGCGGTGATTTCGGATTGAGAATTGAAAACAGGCTTTAGCCTTTAATTTAGATTTAAAGGCTAAAGCCCTTTGATAGCATCGCAATTTTGACACCGGGCTGAAGCCGCGGTGCAAAAAATAAAAACAATCCCCCACGCTGGTGTATTCTGAAACTTCGGGGGTGCAGTAGCAGTGGCTAATGAATAGTGGCCAATGACTAATGACAAGTGACCAACGTCTTATACCGCCAACCGCCTGAAACTGCAAAAAATAAAGTTTTGAAGCGTATTAAATGGTGTTTTATGGTCGACTGTAATACACCTGATTTTATTAAAGAAATCCGTTAGCAGACTGGTCATCGTATTTTCCGAGTACTGTTTTATTTCTATGCCGCTGCATTTTGCAGGGCCTTGTTCCGAAAAGGTTCCCAACACCAGGTAACCACCCGGCTTTACATACGAACGGATCGTATCGACATAATTGCTGATCTCCTGCTTATCGGTCAGGAAATGAAAGGCTGCCCTGTCGTGCCAGAAATCGTAGGTTTCGGTAGGCTGAAATCCTGCCGCATCAGCAACGATCCACTTTACCGTTTTGGCTTTTTCGCCCAAACGTTGCTGTGCTTTTTTAATTGCTGTTTCCGAGATATCAAGAACGGTAATGTTGCGGTACCCCATTTCCAATAAACGATCTACCATGTAGCTATCTCCCCCACCTACATCAATAATTCGGGCCGACAGCGGTAATTTAAACTCCTTAACAAATTGTAGCGATGTTGTTGGTGAAGCCTGAAACCAGCTCACCTCAGCGGTATTCTTACTTTTGTAGATCTCTTCCCAATGCTTTTTTCGGTCCATAATCGTTCACTTTTACTATTCTTTTGCCCGGGAAGAATTGCCTGCAAAATAATAATTATCGTGGGGATTCTCAACCAACAGCTACTGATAAATAGCATACCCGCGGATACGAGGGAATGATCAATCCAACGGAATGCCTTGCGTAACAAACGAAAGCCCGATCTGTCCGTAAGTCGAGATCATTACCGCTTCGAAAACCGGATCGGCGGCTTTGGCGGCTTTTTCCCAATCAAAAATGATGTTTGCTCCTGTGCCTCCTTCGTTATCGTTGTGCTGAATGATAATTTCAACGGTTTCCATGGGTAAAATAAAAACAGGGTACGACAGGTAAGAGCGGATACGATCACCTTTCGTATTGTAGTAGTCGATAGTATTGATGAACAGCGCTTCTTCGGTATTCGGGTTACGTATACTAATGGTGGCCGTTAAATCGACCAAACGCTCCTGCGAACCGGAATAGATTTGCGAATAAACCGACAGGTAGGTACTTCCGGTTTCGAGCGAATCGGGGAGTTTTGCAGCGGCGTTTCGTGCCTCCCAGTCTACTGTTGTTACCGGTTGTTGCCGGGCCTCGTTGTTACAGGCGACTGCAACAAATACCATTACCGCAAATACCAGGATATGTTTCATTCTAATTGCTTCCATTCCCAAATGTATGAAAAACCCCGATGCAAAAAAAGGCTACTATTATTTCGTTCCGATGGGACGTTTTGAATATTGGTTATTGGTTATTAAAAACCCGGCGCTCACGCACCGGGCTATATGATATCGCCCCGTTGGGGCTTTTTGCCTATTGTTCTTTGCCTGTTACCAACTCCTTCTGAAATCAAAAATCGTTAATCATCATTCGTCATTCATTCTCCCGACATATTAAAACCCGGCGCTTACGCACCGGGCTATATGATATCACCCCCTTGGGGCTCCTTGCCTATTGCTATTTGCCTATCGCCTACTCCTTCTAAAATCGGAATTCGTTAATCATCATTCGTCATTCAATCTCCCGCATTTTACTCCACCTCATTCACATCCAAAACCACGCTGGTGCTGCGCACGGTTATGTGCGGATTAATACCAACTTTCATCAGGAAATCGCCGGAGTATACTTTTTCAGCATCAATCCACGAGCGTCGTCCCGGGTAAACGTTCAGTTCTTTTACGGTGTATTTTTTGGCAGGATCGAGGCCGGCAAACTTAACCGGAAGCACCGAAGCCGTTTGCATGTACCTGAAGTTCGACAGGTAGTTAAACACCACTGCCCTGCTCTTATCGTTGTTTACATACATCAGCGAAGCAAAGTCGTTTTCGTACGGATTTACCAAACGATACTGGTCGCCATGCCACACCACATCTTTAAACGAGTGGAAATTCTGCACGGCCTGTTTGGCAAATTTCAGATCGTTCTCGCTGAGCTCGTGCGCCACAATGTCGAAACCCAGTTTACCCATGCTGGCCACATCAACGCGGTATTTTAGCGGAAGATCGCTCCAGTCGGTTACGTGGCAATCGGTAACAATCGACGGGAAGAAATACGAATAATTCCATTGCATAAACACGCGCTCCAGCGGATCGGTATCGTCGCTGGGCCAAAATTCTGTGAAGTATTTAAACAGCTCGTAATCGCCGCGGCCGCCACCACCCGAGCACATCATAATCGGTACCTTCGGGAATTTCTCGCGCACACGCTCCATCACATTGTACAGGCCTTTGGTGTATTCGATGTAAATATGTGTTTGCGGAATACCTTCTTTTTCGAGATAAGCCGAATGCGCATTGTAGATTACCGAGTTGCAATCCCATTTAATAAATGCGAGATCAGGATTTTTAGTCAGCAGATTGTCTACAATTCCAAAAACAAAGTCCTGCACCTCTGGATTCGACAGATCCAACACCAGCTGGTTACGGAAATATTTCTCGGGGCGCTCGGGCTGACGAATCACCCAATCGATATGATTCTCGTACAATTCACTTTTCGGATTTACCATTTCCGGCTCAATCCAGATACCGAATTTTATGCCCTCTTTTGTAGCTTCCTCTACCAGGTAACCAATTCCATGCGGCAGTTTCTTTTTGTTTTCCTGCCAGTCGCCCAACCCTGCATTGTCGCCGTTGCGCGGGTATTTGTTGGCAAACCAGCCGTCGTCGAGCAAAAACATATCGACACCCAGTTCTTTGGCATCTTTAAACAGGGCAGTCAGTTTATCTTCATCAAAATCGAAGTAAGTAGCTTCCCAGTTGTTCAGCAGTGTCAGGCGTTCGCCGTTGCCGTCCAGAACGCGGTAATCGCGTGCCCAGCTGTGCAGGTTTCGGCTGGCCTCGCCGGTTCCTTTGTGCGACACCACATATACCAACCCCGGTGTTTTGAACAGCTCGCCCGGCTGCAATTCATATTCCGACGCAAACGGATTGATACCTGCAATAAACCGAACGTTGCCCTGAGGATCTACCTCAAAATCATAACGAAAGTTCGAGCTCCACGCCAGCTGTCCCAACACCACTGTTCCGTTGTTTTCGGCAGCTTTGCCATCAAACGAAAGAATAAAATTGGGCGACTGCAGCAAATGGGCGCGTGTCCCCAGTTTCGAATCGATCGACTTTATACCGCGGGTCAGTTTCTCCTCGTTACGCTGCATTTCTTTTGCCCATTCGTTACCATAAGTGGTGAGGTAAAACTCGTTGCCGGTAAAAAACAGGTTTGCCGACGCAAACTTTTTCAGGGTTACCGCATCTTTTTGGTTGTGTTTTATCTCAGTCCATTGTTCAATCACATTCTCGGTGGTCCACGCCTTGTAAAAAAGCTTCACCTGAAACTGGTATTGCGCATCCTCCAACACAATGGTCGTCAGCAGTGCATTATCCGAAGTCGTTTCGGCAGTGTGACTCACATATTTCAGCTCCAGCGAAGTATTGCCGTCGCTTTGAATCACCTCAATGGCGGGTTCAACCAGGTTCCAGGTGCCCGATGTAGTATACGTGGCATTGTTAATTGCACTGTTGTCATCGCGCAAATTGTAACCTCGTGCCACCTCGGCATACTCCGATTCGTTGGCCAGCGGTTCGCCAAAATACACGGTATTTAAACGGCCGTCGCGCGATGTTTGCAACAACATCAGGTTATTGTTGGTTGAAATGGGAATGATCGCCTCCTGCGCAAAAACAACGGCAGACAGCAATAAAACGATCGTCAACAGATATATCCTTCTCATGATTTCAAGATTTGATTGTTTCTATTAGAATGACGAAGATTCGGAGGAAGGTACCTATGATGTACTACCGATATTTCCATTCAATAAGACTGATTGCCGATTGCAATTTGCCTATTGCCAACTCCTTCTGAAATCAAAAATCGTTAATCGTCATTCTGCAATCAGATTTAATGTTACAGATCTCTCGCTGCGCTTCGAGATGACAGCTGCTCTCCACTTTTTCCTTGTTACTTTAAACTTTTGCCTTGCTCCCCTACATGCTCTGCTGCAACATGGCTATAGATTGTTGGATAGCGGCCCGGTCTTGTTCCGATATACCTTCAACTTTCAATGCATTGTTATACAGTTGCAATGCTTTGTCTTTGTTGCCTTCCTGCAGGTAGATTTGTGCCAGGTAACCTGTTGCCGAAAGATATTCGGGTGAGGTGCTGATCACTTTCTCCAAGGTTTTTTTCGCAACTGAAGTCTGTCCGTTCTGCACCTGGTAGTAGGCAAGCGTGTATCCGTAATCAGGATTTTCGGGGCGCGCTTTCCAGGCCATTTCGGCATACTTTACAGCTCCGGCCAGATCGCCGCGCTGCGCTACAATTACACTCAGGTTTTTGGCTGCAACCGGTTGGTTTTCCGGGTTGGCTTCCAGCGCTGTTCGTAAAGCCTTTTCGGCTTCGTCCATACGCCCCTGCTCGGCCAGCAACAAGCCCAGATTCAGGTTGGCAGCTTCGTTCTTTGGCTCGTATTCCAATACTTTCTTCAGATTCTCCTCGGCTTTTTCGTTATTGCCGATATACGAATACAACACACTGCTGTTGATTAGCGGCAATACCGACGGAGGATACAAACGCGCTGCTGTTTCGTACGAGTTCAGCGCCTCGGTTGCCTCACCTTTGTTCTGATGGTACAAGCCGAGGTTATAGTGATTGCTCCAGTTATCCTGCCGCGAAGTCATCGATGTTACGTATTCCTTTTCGGCAGCGGCAATTATTGTTTGTTCTTCGGCGGTAAACTCATCCTGTGGGAAAGTTAAAATAGCATTGGCAGCCTGTATGCGCACCAAACGAATATCATCCTGACAAGCTTTCAGCAGGGCAGCTTTCACCTCATCGGTAATTATGCCTCCCAAACCGTATGCTGCCGACGAGCGCACCAGTTCCGATTCGTGATTCAATGCGTCGATCAGCACACCGGCTTTCGATGCATCGGGGTAATTATTCAACAAACGGATAAGCGAATTAGCCACTACATCGTCGGTTTTAGGATCGCGGATGTATTCGAACATCTTATCCACATTCTCCCACTCCATGTCGCGGGCTTCTTTTATCAGTTGTGCCCATCGTAAAGTTTCTTCCTGGTAATCGCCATTGGGGCGCGCCTTTACAATTTTATTGGCCCACTCGGGCGATTTATCCTTATGGCACTGGTTACAGGCATTTGGCGAACCAAACTTAATGGTTGCCTCGGGCATTGGCGGACGGAACGAGTGATCGCTGCGCAAAAAGCGGCCAACAAATTCGCGCTTTGGCATGTGGCAGCTTAAGCAGGTAAGCCCAGCCGAAGCCGGGTGCCCGGTATGTGTTTCCAGATCTTCGGTGCGGTTATTATGGCATTTCAAACAAGCCTGGTTGGGATTGTCCTTATTGCGGTCGCGTCCACTCGATGTATGGCAGGTAACACAATGCAGCTCGCTGTTATCGGCACATGCATTCATCATCCACTCGGTAAGGGTGTAATTCTCTCCCAGCGAACGGCCATCGGAATAAAAGTCACGATCCTCTAGCGTTGTCACGTTATAATTATCGAAATACTTATCGCCGGGCATGTAGCTTGGTGTAATCGGGTTCATTTTAGCATGACAAGGCGAACACGATGCAACATGTTGCTCCTGCGTAAATACTTTTGTACTTATCAATCCCAGCTCATCAGCTTCCTCGCCTTCTTTTAATGCTTTGAAAATACGAACGTGCTCGCCCGCCGGCCCGTGGCAGGTTTCGCAGTTAATTCCGGGTTCTTTCCAGGTGGTATGATAGGTATCGGTTGCCAAATCGTAATTGGTATTCAACTGGCTGATGTGGCAACTGTAGCACCCTGTGTTAAAAGCAAACATATCGTCTTTCCAGGGCAAGGCTTCATCATCCGGCATATCTCCACCAAAATGGCGCATTCCGGCCATGGGGTAATTGAACCACTCTTTGCGGTTTGCATCAAAAGCCAGCGGAATATTCTGCAGTTTCCCTTTCTCAAAGGGTGTAAGAAAAGTATATACATTGTGTCCGCCCATAGCCCAGATTACGTCGTAGGTTTTTACCAGTTCGTTGCCATCGCGTTCGTACAGTACCATGGTTGAATCTTTAAACTCCACCTGGAACAAGTGTCCTTCCACATCGATGGGTTCGCTATCCGGCAGTTGATGCTCTGCCATAAAAGCCTCATTTATTGGCATCATTGCCTGTGCATGATACGATGGTTCCCAAAGCTTATAGAAGTTTTCGTGACACTCAATACAACTTGCCGATCCGGTGAATTCGTTATTTACCTCTTTTAGTTTTTGTTTACAGGAAATTGCTGTTAGCAGTATTGCAACAACAACTAATATCTGAGATCTCTGGATATACATAATTAAATAGTTTGAATCATTTAATTGATGTGGCAAGATACAAATTTCAACATGTTGAATACAAAAAAAGCAGCTTATTCATAATGAGAATAAACTGCTTTTGGTATTATTAGCGTTAGTTAGTTTTTCGGATAAAACACCGAATTGAAGAAAGTCTCCATTTCGTTGATGTAATAAATACCGTATTTTTTAAATGTAGCTTTTGTGTTGTCGTCCGGTTTCCAATCAAAGAAAGCATGTCCGGCACCGCCTACCTGCACATACTGTACACGTTGTCCGGCTTCCACCA
Source organism: Draconibacterium mangrovi (assembly GCF_010586825.1). Lineage (GTDB taxonomy): Bacteria > Bacteroidota > Bacteroidia > Bacteroidales > Prolixibacteraceae > Draconibacterium > Draconibacterium mangrovi. Next base: position 701,775 of record NZ_JAAAGB010000001.1, read on the forward strand.
GCGCATCAACATAACGTTTAACGGCATCGTCAGGTATTAAACCGTCATCAGTTCCGCGGGTAAGGTAATGCGGAATTTTACGCTCCTCTGCATTGGGGATATTGCTCAATGGCGCAATGGCTTCTTTCCATCTGTCGTCGGCTTTCGGATCTTCGGAATAATGACTCAGTCGGTCGCTGCCAAATACACCGTAACTCGGAGCCGCTGCTTTTATAGCTGCCATCATTTCAGCACGCACCTGATCAACCGTTTTATTTTTTGGAATGTACGATGGCATAAACTCAAATACGCCTTTGGTTTCACCAAAACCACCGTCGCCAATTTTGTTTGGCATGGTTCCAGCCACTGCCGATAAATGCCCACCGGCACTGTCGCCGGTTACAGCAATTCGGGTGGGGTCGCCTCCATAATCGGCTGCGTGTTCCATAATGTGTGCAATGGCGCCAAACACATCGCCAATAATATCGGCCATGGTATTTCCAACCTCGTCGCCGTCGCGGTTCCCGGCCCAGCGGTAATCGATACTAAAAACAACGTACTTGCCACTTTTGGTTAATTCGCGGGCCATTCCGCGCATAATATCTTCGGTATTCCAAATCCAGCCTCCTCCGTGAATGATAATAATACAGGGCAGGTTACGGGCACCTTCGGGAGCAAATACATCGTATTTTAATTGTTTAACGCCGGGTTTGGCATACGGAATATTTTGAGCAACCATCAAGTGGTCTACTTCATCTTTTTCGATAAACGATGCGCCCAGTTTTGTATCCTGGTTGATCACCACCTCATATGACGATGCCATACATTCGTGATACATGTCGCCCCACATTCCTTTTACCGAATAGTAAACCGCATCGAGTGCATAGTTTTTATCGGGTTTGGCCGAAATGGTAAGTACCGTTCCTTCGGCTACTTTCCCATCAGCCGGAATGGCAGGTTCTACCTTAACTTTTCCGTTTTTTACTTCGTCAACTGATACCGAAAATGTTTGTTGTGCTTTCAGGATTCCTGAACACGCGAACATGGTCAGCAAAACAAGAGTAAGCGATTTTTGACTCATTGATTATTGTTTTAGTTATTAGAATATCAGCAAGTGCTAACGATTTATAAATTTAGCTGATCAACAGCAACGATCTGTTTTTTTGGGACTGTTTTTGAACATCTATACAATTGAGTACCCAAAATTATGAAAAAGCTTGTTGCTACCAGTATTTCCAGTATTCAATACGTGGATTGGCTTTTACCTTTTCCTTGTATTCATCAATAAATTTCTGGTTCAGCTCGTCGTTATCACCGTACTTTTTGCGTAGTTCTTCCAGCTGAACATGCAACTGCGCCTGAACGTCAGCATAAGCCGGATCGTCGTATACGTTACGCATTTCCATCGGATCGTTCTCCAGGTCGTACAGTTCCCAGTCGTCGATATCGTAGTAAAAATGAATGAGTTTGTATTTATCGGTGGTAATTCCGTAATGACGCATTACCGCATGCTCCGACGGGTGTTCGTAGTAATGATAATAATGTGCATCGCGCCAGTCGGCAGGAGTTTCGCCCTTTAAAATTGGCAGCAGACTTTCTCCCTGCATTTCTTCCGGAATTTCTGCGCCGGCAGCATCAATCAGTGTTTCGGCAAAATCGAGGTTCGAAACCAAATCGTCATTCACCGATCCGGCTTCAATAACTCCGGGCCAGCTAACCAGCAGCGGCGTATTTAACGATTCTTTGTACATCCAGCGTTTATCAAACCAACCGTGCTCACCCAGGTAAAATCCCTGATCTGACGAATAGATAACAATGGTATTTTTATCCAATCCCGATTCTTTCAGGTAATCGAGTAGCTTCCCAACACTTTTATCCACGGCAGAAATACACGCCAGGTAATCGCGCATGTAACGCTGATATTTAAAGCTTACCAAATCTTTTCCGGTAGGGTTTTCTTCCCTGAACTTTTCGTAAATGGGCTGATAAACGGCATTCCACTGCTCCAGTTGCTCTTCGGTGTAGCCTGCGCGGGGTTGATCGGTCATTTTCAAATCGCGATCGATAAACATCGTATTTGCAATCGACATGTTATTTTTTGCAGCGGCATCGCGGGTGTCATAGTCATCAAACAATGTCTCCGGCTCCGGAAAAGTGGTGTTCTCGTACATTCCCAGTTCATTTGGTCCGGGCTCCCACGCACGGTGAGGTGCTTTATGCCACATCATAACCATAAAAGGCTGCTCCGATTCTTTCTCACTTTCCAACCAGTTAATTGTTTTATCGGTAATAATTTCGGTGGTGTACCCTTCCATTTTGTACTCGCCCTCCTGGTTTATAAACGTTGGATTGTAATAACGCCCCTGTCCCGGAAGAATATCGAAATAGTCGAAACCGGTTGGCGTACCGCCGAGGTGCATTTTGCCAATTACCGCCGTTTTATAGCCGGCTTTTTGCAGCACTTTAGCATACGAATTCTGGCTAAAATCGAAATGCGAACCTCCGGTGTTATCAATAAAACCATTTAAATGACTGTATTTTCCACTCAGAATGGTTGCCCGCGACGGACCGCAAATAGAGTTGGTAACCATACACTGGTTAATACGCATTCCGCCCTCAGCCAGCCGGTCGATATTTGGAGTTGGCGCCAGTTCGGCCAACGGGCCACCATAAGCACTAATGGCCTGAAAAGCATGGTCGTCGCTCATGATGAAGACGATGTTTGGCCGCTGTTTGCTTTCCTCTTTTGTTGAAGTAGCGCAACCAAAACCAATAACCGCCAGAAAAGCAAGGATTAGAATTCGTTGTGAAATAATTTTGATAGTCATGTTTTGCTATTTAGTTAGATTAGTTGATTTGCTGCTAAAAATAGTGATTCTGTTTTTAGCAGCAATTCAACTGCCACTCTTTTCGGGCATTGTTGTCCCATTTTGTATCCGAATATTTAAATTTTCGTACATTCGGAAAAATTTCAAAACAATGTTAGTAGGTATTCTGAGAGAAGGGAAAACACCTCCCGATAAGCGTGTGCCGTTAACCCCGCAACAATGTGTGGAAGTGCAGCAAACATTTCCACATGTTTCGATTGTTGTTCAACCCAGCCCCATACGAAGTTATAAAGACGAAGAGTACAGTGCTTTGGGCATTCCGTTAAAGGAAGATCTTTCGGATTGCGATGTTTTACTGGGGGTAAAAGAAGTTCGTATCGAGGATTTTCTCCCCGGAAAAATCTACCTGTTTTTCTCGCACACCATAAAAAAGCAAGCGTATAACCGCAAGTTGTTACAAACGGTTATTGAAAAAAACATTCAGTTGGTGGATTACGAAGTGCTGACGGATAAGGAAGGATTTCGCATCATCGGATTTGGTCGTTTTGCCGGCCTGGTTGGTGCCTACAACGGCTTCCGTGCATTTGGCTTAAAATACGATTTATTTGATCTGAAACCGGCGCACGAATGCGAAGACCTGGAGGAAATGTTACAACACCTCGACCAGGTTAATCTGCCACCGATAAAAATAGCAATTACCGGCGACGGACGTGTGGCACAGGGTGTTTTGGAGATTCTGAACCACATGAATATTATGCGGGTTTCGCCCGAGGCTTATTTAAATGACGAGGAGCCGGAACAAGCCATTTATGTGCAGTTACTACCCCGAAATTATGCAAAACGTATTGATGGAGAACCGTTTGATCTGATGCATTTTTTCAATAACCCGACGCTATATGAGAATAGCTTTCATCCTTTCGCAGAAGCCACCGATATGTTGATCGCATCGGCTTACTGGGATCCAAAATCTCCGGTACTTTTTACGGCCGAAGAGATGAAAGACGATAAATTCCGGATTGGAGTGATTTCGGATATTACCTGCGATATTGAAGGTTCCATTCCGTCGACAAAACGTGCCGCAACAATTGCCGATCCGTTTTACGATTATAATCTGCAAACCGGAGAATTGGAAGAGGCTTTCTCGAATCCGAACAACGTGTCGGTTCAGGCGGTGGATAACCTGCCCTGCGAGCTGCCGAAAGATGCATCACTAGATTTTGGGCGTAACCTCATCGAAAAAGTATTCCCCAGTTTATTTGGCGAAGATAGCGACGGAATTATCCAACGCGCTTCTATTACAAAAGATGGTGCGTTAACCGAGAAATTTTCCTATCTGCAGGATTTTGCTGACGGAGAGTAATTTCTCGCAGATTGCGCGGATTAACGCAGATACTTAAAATAAAGCCTCGGTCGGTATTCATAACAGAATATACCAACCGGGGCTTTTTTCTGTGTAAAATTAACCCCATTTAACACACCTGTTCTGACTAAAAGATACCCGATTAGGTCCTAACAATAGCACTACCAGTTTTCAAATATTTTTTGTAACTTTTTTCTTATTAACCAACATCACAATTATGAATTCGTACTGCTTAATAACCGGCGCTGCAAGTGGAATTGGTTTGGAGTTTGCAAAACTTTTGGCCAGAGAAGATCATCAACTCATTTTGGTAGATAAAAACATGGAGCAGTTGATGATCGCGAAACAAAAACTTGAGCATCAATTCCATTCTGAAATCCTTATTCTAAATTACGACCTGAGCCAGCAGGGCGTTGCTGAAAAGATTTTCAAAGATCTGGAAGATCGCTTAATAAAAATCAATATCCTGATCAATAATGCAGGATTTGGTGTTTTTGGATATTTCCACGAAGCCAATTGGGAGAAACAGCTGGAACTGCTTCGTTTAACCATTGAAACAAACACCCACCTGCTGCGGATTTTTCTAAAAGACATGCTTACCAGAAACTCAGGCCGAATATTGAATGTTACCTCTATTGCGGCTTTCCAACCGGGGCCGTTAATGGCGGTTTACTATGCATCAAAAGCTTATCTTTTGTCGTTAAGCAGAGCAATATCAAACGAAGTTAAAGGAACCGGCGTATCGGTTACCACGCTTTGCCCCGGTATGACGCGCACCAATTTTCAATCGTTTAATGGAAACCCGAATCCTAAATACGGACTGTTTTGTACAACGGCGGAACATGTGGCAGCATTTGGGTATAAAGCGTTGATGAAGTCAAAATCGATTGCCATTCCGTGTTTCTACAACCGGGTTATTGCCAACATTCACCGATTGTTGCCGTTTGATACGGCCACGCAATTCTCGCGTAAACTGCAGGAAAGAAACAGGGAAAACCTATTAAATCCGGTGAATTAAAGTCCGGTAAAGTAACAAACGCCAATCCGTCAATTGACGGACCGACGTTTTACTCACTCTCCCTTCACCTATCCGCCAGTTTGACGGACCTCTCACACTACTTATTCTTTGCAAGAAAACGCCAAATACTGCGTTACTCTCGGTTTGAAAACAGTCATTTACGAAAGTAAACTCCTTGATTTTCAAACCTTCGAAAGCCTTATCTTTGACGTTTTCTTATCAAAGACTTACGCTTTTCCGTGTTTTCTTGAAGTCACTACTTAATCAGTTCAACACTGCGCTTCACAAATTGATCCAGATCAGCACCTTTTAACAGGCCATTCGCCAACAGCGCCAAATCAACCATTTGTTTTGCCAGTTTATTCTTTTTCCCAAATCCGGCCAGCTCCTCGCGTTTTGCTTCTTCAAGTTTCGCCAGCTCCGAATTTAGTGTTTCCAGTTTTTCTTTATCTGCTGCCGGAATCTCCTCGCCTTTCTTGCCTTCTTTTGCTTTTTCCAAAGCGGCAATTTCCTCTTTCTGGGCCGAAATTTTTCCTGTCATTTCTTCCAGTTTGCCACCCAGTTTTTTGTCTTTGGCATCCAACACTTTTTTCACCAGCGGGTGAGCCGTGTTTACTACCAGGTTTAACGAATCGGGCAAATCGCCATACATGCTCATTCCTCCCTGAGCAGCGCTCATATCTTTCATACGGCGCATAAACTCGTTACGGGTAATTACCATCGGCGAACCGTTTTCACCCAAATCCTGGAAATCAACAATGTAAGTATGAGCATTAGACTGCGGGCAAACTGCCTGGAACACCGGCGACAATTCTTGTTTTTGCTCCCAGGTCCACTCTTCTTTTGCGGTATCTTCTTTTCGAATCAGATTTTCAACCACGTCAGAGTCAACACGCACAAAACGTTTGTCGGTGTATTTTTGCTCGAATTTGTTGATCAGGTGAGGTGCCAGCACGTCATCCATAATCAGCACATCGTAACCTTTGTTTTTCGCAGCTTCAACAAAAGTGAATTGCTCCTCAACATTGGTTGTATACAGGTAAATGGTGTTGTTATCCTTATCAGTCTGGTTCTCTTTAACCAGTTTTTCGTACTCTTCCCAGGTGAAATACTTGCTCTCACTATTTTTCAGCAGGAAGAAATTCATTGCACGGTCGTTGAATTTCTCTTCGGTCAGCATTCCATATTCGATAAAGATCTTCAGGTCGTCCCATTTACTTTCAAAATCTTCACGGCTGTCTTTAAACAGCTGATTCAAACGATCGGCCACTTTTTTATTGATGTGGCTGCTGATCTTTTTCACATTCGAATCGCTTTGCAGGTACGAACGCGACACGTTCAACGGAATATCCGGCGAGTCAATCACACCGTGCAGCAATGTCAAAAATTCAGGAACGATTCCTTCAACCGAATCAGTAACAAAAACCTGGTTGCAGTACAACTGTATCTTGTTTTTCTGAACCTCGAAATTGTTTTTGATTTTTGGGAAATACAAAATACCTGTCAGGTTGAACGGATAATCAACATTCAGGTGAATATTGAATAGCGGCTCGTCGCCCATCGGGTATAATTTCCGGTAGAAGCTTTTGTAATCCTCGTCTTTTAAATCAGCCGGCATTTTTGTCCAGGCCGGAGCAACATCGTTAATCTGGTTGTCTTCGTCAGAATCAACCTGCTTGCCATCTTTCCAGTCTTTTTTCTTACCGTAAACTACCGGAACAGGAAGGAATTTGCAGTACTTATTCAGGATCTCCGAAATTTTTGCATCATCAAGAAAACCTTTTTCCTCTTCGCTGATGTGCATTACAATGTCGGTTCCAACGTCTTCTTTTTCTACTTCTTCCAGTTCGAATTCAGGACTTCCGTTACAACTCCATTTTACGGCCTGCGCACCATCTTTGTACGATTTTGTAATTACATCCACTTTTTCCGACACCATAAACGAACTGTAAAAACCCAATCCGAAATGGCCAATAATCGCGTTGGCGTCGTCTTTGTATTTGTCAAGGAATTCGTTGGCGCCCGAGAAAGCAATCTGGTTGATGTACTTCTCCACCTCTTCGGCAGTCATCCCTATACCGTTATCCGAAACAGTAATTGTTTTGGCCTCGGTATCCAGTTTAACAACTACTTTAGCCTCACTTACATCGCCTTTGTACTCGCCTTTCCCGGCAAGTGTTTTTAGTTTTTGTGTTGCATCAACGGCGTTTGATACAATCTCACGCAAAAAAATGTCGTGATCAGAATAGAGAAACTTTTTAATAATTGGGAAAAGATTCTCGCTGGTTACTCCAATTTTTCCTGTTTGCATTTTTCTATATTTTAAATTTTACTATCAATTTTACGCTCGCCAAAAGTCAAACGCTGTGCCATTCGTTTTTTGTGACGATTTGACAGAAAATCGCGTTTTCCTACATTAATTATGGCGGAAAGCTGATTTTTACCCTATATTTATTTCACCCAAACACCTTTTATTTGCGTCTCTTATAAAAAAGCGATTTATGGCTAGTCTGGAAAAATACTTCGAAAAATTCAGAAAAAATATTGTGGGTATTGATCAGGAATTTGAAACTCCTTATGGCACAATGAAAATACATTATGGCGACTGGATTGCCAGTGGCCGGTTGTACCGCCCTATCGAGTGTAAGATTACCGACGAGATTGGACCGTATGTTGGCAATACCCACACTGAAACCAGCGAAACCGGAATACGAATGACGCATGCTTACCATAAATCGCACCAGCTGATAAAACAACATGTAAATGCCGGGCCGAACGATATTATCATAACCGCCGGTTTCGGGATGACGGCTGTAATCAACAAATTTCAGCGAATTCTTGGATTAAAATACTGCGGCAAAGTGGCAGGAAAAACCTGTATTGCCGAGCGCGAAAAGCCGGTGGTTTTTGTCACACACATGGAGCACCACTCGAACCATACTTCGTGGTACGAAACCAGTGCCGACGTGGTGGTTGTTGAACCCGGCGAAGGATTACTGGTTGACACCGACAACTTGCGTAAAGCACTGAAAAAATATAAAGACCGCCAATTTAAAATTGGGTCTTTTACCGCTTGCTCGAATGTAACCGGAGTACGCACACCCTATCACGAAATGGCAAAGATTATGCACGAATACGGCGGTGTTTGTTTTATCGATTTTGCCGCCTCTGCACCTTACGACGAGATAAATATGCACCCCGAAGATCCGATGGAAAAACTGGATGCCGTTATGTTCTCGCCACATAAGTTTTTGGGAGGACCGGGCTCATCCGGCGTAATTGTTTTTGATGCCAGCATGTATAAAAATACCGTTCCGGATAATCCCGGCGGCGGTACTGTTGACTGGACGAATCGTTGGGGAAAATATAAATACGTTGACGATATTGAAGCCCGTGAAGATGGAGGAACTCCCGGATTCCTGCAATCGATGCGCACAGCGCTTTGTTTTGATTTAAAAGACCAGATGGGGATTGAAAATATCCGTAAACGCGAAGAAGAATTGCTTGAACGTGCCTTTAAAGGTCTCGATTCCATTAAAGGATTAAATATTCTGGCCGACAACGTACGCGACCGCCTTGGCGTAATTTCGTTTTACGTTGAAGGAATTCATTATAACCTTTTGGTTCGTTTGCTAAACGACAAATATGGTATTCAAACACGTGGAGGTTGTGCCTGCGCAGGAACATACGGACATTTTCTGTTGGAAGTTTCGCTGGAGCAATCGGAGGAAATTACCGATAAAATCAACCACGGCGATCTGTCAGATAAACCGGGCTGGGTGCGCTGGTCGCTTCACCCGACAATGACCGATGAGGAAGTTGATATTATGATCGATGCATTAAATGATATCGTTTCGAACATTAACGAATACGAAAAAGATTATAACTACGTCAACCGCACCAACTCGTTCTGGCACAAAGATGAAAAAGATGATCAGGAATTGTTGAACAAGTGGTTTACGCTTGAACACAAATAATCGATCCTCCTCATTTTCTCTTTCCCAATTTAGAAGCCACAAAACTGATTATAAGTATTTGTATGGGGTGGAAAATCATAATTGGCAGTAACATAATTCCGGTAGTTGCCGATTGCTGAAACAATATTTTGGCAAAAACAGTTCCGTGTACCAACGACTTTTTTGTTCCGCAAAATTGTGTTGTTATCTGATCTTCAATATTAAATCGCAGCAGCTGTGAAACTTTAAGCGTTAGGAAATAAATCGCATAAAAAAGGATAATAACTGCCGTTACTATCAGAAAAAGGTCGACTGCGTCAACAGCGCTAAACACCTTGTTCTCGAATGAATGCGAAAAGCTTTTAAAGATAATCAGCAGGATCACCGATTTATCGAACAACGTAAAGTATCGATTGTATTTTCGGGCATAATCGCCCCAATAACGTTGCAGTAAAACACCGACAATAACAGGCAGTAGAATTTCGGTAAGCAGTTTGAAATAAATTTCGCCAAGGTTAAAATCAATAGTGGTTTGGGTTAAAAATAGTCCCATCCAAAGTGGCGTAATAACAATCCCGATCAATCCTGAAATACTGGCGTTAAAAATGGCAGCCGGAATATTTCCTTTTGCAATTGAAACCATCACCACCGACGATGAAACGGTGGACGGCAGCGCAGCCAAAAACAAAAATGCCAGCCAGATGGTTTGTCCGTTTTCGGTTTTTATAAACGGATGAAAAGCAAGAACAATTAAGGGAAAAACAAAAAAGGTAGTTACCTGAACCACGATATGTAACTTCCAGTTTTTTAATCCCGTTTTTATATCGCGCGGACTGAGTTTCAATCCATAAAAAAAGAATATCAGCGAAATACCGATACTCGCAATTAAATCAAGCGGCACACCACTTTCCGGGCTTCCAATTCCGGGAAAAAACCAGGCCAGAATAATTACACCGATAATGGCTAAAACGAATTTATCTATCTTCATTATATAATAGTAATATAATTACAGTGTGTAAACATGCGCTGCTACGTCAGTAAAAATACCCTTGAAAATTTCATTTCCAAAATAAATGTCAATCAAAGGATTTGAAATCTCATTATAGTAACACCGTTTCAATTGATTTTCTACCTTTGAAAGGTATGACAAAGAAATACGAAAACGGTCTGGTTTTAAGTGGTGGCGGTACGCGTGGGTTTGCCCATCTTGGCGTAATAGCGGCGCTCGACAAACTTGGTATTCAACCCGATGTAATTTCGGGAGTTAGTGCCGGTGCCATTGTTGGAGCTTTTATTGCCGCCGGAAAATCGCCCGAAGAAATACGCGATAATTTTAAACGCGGCTGGTTTTTCCAATACACTAAAATTCACTTTCCGGTTGATGGTTTGCTTAAGCTTGATGGTTTAAAGGAAATTCTGGAAAAGGAAATCGCAATTGAGAACATTGAAGACCTTAAAATACCGTTTTATATTTGTGTTTCGAATTTGAACAAAGGAACTGTTGAATACCGAAACACAGGGAGCCTTGGCGATACTGTACTAGCCTCGGCATCTATTCCTGTTATTTTTGCACCGGTTGAATTAGGCCGGTATTTATATGTTGACGGCGGATTGATGGATAACATCCCCGTTGCCCCAATTAGAAAAGATTGCCAATGTATAATTGCGTCAAACATTAGTCCCATCAATCCGAAAGCAAAAATGAAAAACCTCATACAAATTGCCACACGAACTGTTTATATGAGCGTGAACCAAAAACTGGAGGAAATAAAAAAAGAGGTTGATGTTTATATTGAGCCAAAAGGAATTGACGAATACGATGTATTTCAAAGAAAACATGCCGACGAGCTTTTCGATCTGGGCTACAAAAAAACGCTGGAGGTTCTGAAATAAAAACAGACATGATAAAAGGGAATCACCAACATAGAATAAAAAAACTGACCCCTCCTAACCTCCCGCCAGCTGGCGGGGAGGAATAAGATTCTTGATATTAAATATCGTCCGAAACTTTTATTTAATGGACAAAAGTCCCCTTTGGGGATTTAGGGGGCATAATATAAGTTTGAAGCCAATATAAACACATGGTATATTGAGCCGGTTTTTCTATAGAAAAAGCCGCTTCGGAAATTCCCGAAACGGCTCAGCTTATATTTTTAACTTTCTCATCTAGTCAAACAAGTTCTCATCTCTGATGATCATTAATATTGCGGAATGTGGCAAAATAATGTACTTCTCATTATTAAACTCAATTTCGTGCCCGCTTTTATTTAAATAAATCGCCAGGTCGCCAATGTGCGTTTGCAGCGGAACATATTTTACCTCTTCCTTTTTTTCTTTCCACGCTTCGTCTTCTTCGCTCACTGCCGGAATCGGGTAACCCGGACCAACTTTTACGATATAACCACTTTGCACTTTCTCGTTCTCCTGAACCGATGGCGGCAAATACAACCCCGACTTGGTTTTGCCAGACGGATTTTTGGGTTTAACCAAAACACGGTCGCCAACCATTATAAATTTTTCCAGATCCTTTTCTTCAATTACTAACGACATAAACAATACATTTTTTCTGTTGACAAAGATACAAGTTTTCGATGTTGCTGTAAAAAAAGTTATTCGATGAAGAATCTTTTTTACGAAGATATTAAAGTGGACACTCAACCAAATACGCTTCTCTGTTCGTACTATTTAACTTATCATTCGATTTTTCCAAATGCAACAGATATCTTCAACTGATTGTATTTATGACTCTTACAAGTTTCACTTAAAATATTTTTCAAAAAATATACTACTTTGTTTTGCATAGTACCATTTTTTGTACTTATATTTGCAATACAAAGTTCAGGTTTTAAACCAGTACATTTTTAAAAAAAGTTCTAAATTTTTTGTAACGAATCTAATTTTTGGTCGTCTTAATATCGAAAACAAGAAAACAGAACGAGAAAACAAGAAACAAAAAGTCGAAGCAACAAAACAAGAAAACAAAAACAAAAGCAGGAGGCAAAGTCATGAAAACAACAAACAATGTTCAGAAAGCAATCACAAAATCACTGGCGGTTATTATTAGTTTGGTTTTGATCAGCATTACAGTAAATGCACAAGATTTTTGGAGAACCGTAATGGAAAACAACAGCTTCAGCCAAATAGCCATGGCAATGACAGATAACACTGAAGCGAGCTCAGCATCAGCAGATGCTTCATCAACAACAGATATGAGTGCGTATGCCGAGTATGCAGCAGTTGAAGCAGAAGAAGCATTGGATGTAGAAAACTGGATGCTTGCCGAAAACAATTTCTTTACAACAGTAGATGTAGGCATTGAGGCAGAAGAAGCACTTGAAGTTGAAAACTGGATGACTAACGAAAGCTACTTTGATGGAATGGCAAGCTACTTTAAAGTAGATACTGAAGAAGCATTGGAAGTGGAAGCTTGGATGACAAATACCGACTACTTCGGAGTTCTGTCGGTAGACGTTGAAGAAGAAACAGAAGCAGCTTTGGAAGTGGAAGCATGGATGACAAACGCAGAAATCTGGAACATCTAATTACGAATAACTCATTTTAATAAAAAACCGCGGCTCTTTAAATTAGAGCGGCGGTTTTTTATTGTGCTTAAACAAGCGCAATTTATGTTATCGGGTATTCATTATGAATATCTGTCAAAACTTCGCAGCCGGTTGGAGTTATCAAAACCGTATGTTCAAACTGTGCCGACAATTTGTTATCGATTGTGCGAGCTGTCCAGCCATCGTTTTTATCAATCACCGCTTTTGGTTTCCCCTGGTTAATCATCGGCTCAATGGTAAAAATCATTCCGGGTTTCATTTCCGGTCCCGTGTTTCTTCGTGAGGCATGATCGACCTGCGGCTCTTCGTGAAAATCAACACCAACACCATGTCCGCAAAACTCGTATACCACACTGTAACCTTGTGCTTTGGCATAGCGCTGAATAACAAATCCTATATTCCCAAAACGATTGCCCGGTTTTACCTGCTCAATTCCAAGGTCGAGACAGTGGCCGGTAATATCAATCAAATCTTCAGCTTCCTTACTCACATCTCCCACCGTAAACATACGCGACGTATCGCCATAGTACCCATTTAAAATTGTGGTGACATCAATATTCAGAATATCTCCTTCTTTTAAAACGGTTTGTTTTGAAGGAATACCGTGACAAATCACATTATTTAACGAAATACAACTCGATTTAGGATAACCGTTGTACCCTTTGGTTGCAGGAACAGCTCCATGGGAACGAATAAATTCCTCCACTTTATCGTCGATAAATTCCGTGTTTACTCCTTCTTTTACAAACTGCTCAGCAAAATCAAGCGTTTTTGCTGCCAGTTTTGCACTTTGCCTGATGCCTTCTATCTGCTCCGGAGTCTTAATTATAATTTTTCCCATTAATCGTTGTACTTTGCTGCAAAATTGAACATTTGTTGTTGATTTTCAAAAACCGAACAATAAATTTGCGAAAAAGTTTACAAAAAGAACCAAGTCGGAAGCACGAACAGAAAGACGACTTGCAATTTCACACTTCGGACTTCAAATCGTTTTAGCATGAAACACAAACAGGAATTATCGACAAAATCATATTTCGTTAGCCGTTTTGGGCAACTTTCTACTTCATTCCTTTTTTGGCAAATTCAGGACATTGCTTGGGAACATGCTGAAAAATTAGGTTTCGGGTTCGACAATCTCCAAAAGGAAAAACAGTTTTGGGTTTTATCGCGACTGTTAGTTAAAATAAAACGTCGTCCTGAATGGGGAGAAAAATTTACAGTTGAAACCTGGCCGGCCGGAATTGACGGACTATTGGCACTTCGCGATATTCATTTTATTGATGCACACGGTGAAAGTATTATTAAAGCTACAACCAGCTGGCTTGTTCTCGATCAAAACACCAAACGTATTGTAAAGCTTGAACTCGGCTCAATTCCATTACACGATGAACGGGTTCTGGAAATGAATGCCGGAAAAGTAAAGCCGGTTAAATCCGACGATGAAGTGGCTTTTACACCGGTGCTGTTCAACGAGATCGACGTTAACCAACATTTTAACAGCGGTCGTTATCTTGAACGTATTATCGATAGTTACGATTTTGATTTCCACAATCAGAATGAACTCATCGAATTTGAGGTGAATTTTGTTAAAGAAGGCATACAAAACGACAGACTGGGAATTAAGAAGCAAATACTGGACAAAAATAATCATATTTGTAGTGTTGTCCGCGAAAGCGATGAAGCCGATCTGATTCGCGCCCGACTCGTCTGGAGCCCGCGGAAACAGTCGTTTTAACGATACAGTTCTTTTCAATAATCACAGTCTCTTTTTCTTTTAAGAATAAGTAAGGCGAAATGATCAAAAAAAAATCAGGCAATTTCAAACGTTTGCATTGATTTTGAGAAGTTTATTTTGAATTATTTATACTAACAAAAGCCAATAATTAAAGATTTATTAAGGCTGCAATACTTAAAAAGAAATGAAGAGATTACTATTGATTTTTGTGCTTGCCGTGGGCACATTCTTTAGCCAGGCTGAAGAGATTACTTCTCCGAACGGAAAAATGAAACTTATCTTCTATTTATCGGATGGAACGCCGGTCTATCAACTTCAACTGGAAGGCAAAACCATTATCAAATCCAGCAAACTCGGACTTGAGTTAAAAGATGCCGAACCGCTGTTAAGCGGATTTACCATTGCCGACAGTAAAACCACTACTTTCGACGAAACATGGAAACCGGTTTGGGGCGAACAAAGCGAAATTAGTAACCATTACAACGAATTGGAGGTGACTTTAAACCAATCGGCCACCAACCGCAAAATGATCATCCGTTTTCGTGTATTTAACGACGGACTGGGGTTTCGGTATGAATTTCCGGAGCAGGAGAACTTGATTTATTTTGTGGTGAAAGACGAACGCACCGAGTTTGCCATGGACGGTGATCACGCTGCTTTCTGGATTCCGGGCGATTACGATACGCAGGAATACGATTACACCAAATCGAAATTGTCGGAAATTCGTGGATTGATGGAAAAAGCCGTTACACCCAACACTTCGCAAACACCAATTTCAGCTACCGCTGTTCAAACGGCTTTAATGATGAAAACCGACGACGGTTATTACATCAACCTGCACGAAGCGGCGTTAAAAGATTATTCGTGTATGCACCTTGAGCTCGATGATAGTAACATGATTTTCAAATCGGTTTTAACTCCGGATGCACAAGGAAACATGGCCTACATGCAGGCACCTTGCACAACCCCGTGGCGCACCATTATTGCCGGTAAAAAGGCGGGCGACATTTTGCTTTCGAATATTACGTTGAATTTAAATGAGCCTTGTGCTTACGAAAACACCAACTGGATTAAACCGGTGAAATATGTTGGCGTGTGGTGGGAAATGATCACCGGAAAAAGCTCGTGGGCTTATACCAACCTGCCAAGTGTAAAACTGGGCGAAACCGATTATTCAAAAACTACTCCCAACGGAATTCATGCTGCCAATACCGAAGAGGTAAAAAAATACATGGATTTTGCCAGAGAAAATGGGTTGGATGCTGTTTTGGTAGAAGGCTGGAACGAAGGTTGGGAAGACTGGTTCAACAAATCGAAAGACTATGTATTCGACTTTGTAACCCCCTACCCCGATTTTGATGTTGCAGAATTGCGCGATTATGCCAAAAGCAAAAATGTACACCTGATGATGCACCACGAAACATCGGGCTCAGTGCGCAACTACGAGCGTCATTTGGATACGGCTTACCAGTTTATGGCCGATAACAATTACAACTCGGTAAAAAGTGGTTACGTGGGCAACATTATTCCACGTGGAGAATATCATTACGGACAATGGATGGTAAACCATTATTTGTATGCCATTCAAAAAGCGGCCGATTACAAAATAATGGTGAATGCACATGAAGCGATTCGCCCAACCGGATTGTGCCGGACTTACCCGAACCTGATCGGCAACGAATCGGCACGCGGAACTGAGTACGAAGCTTTTGGCGGGAACAATGTCGATCATACTACTATCCTTCCGTTTACCCGATTAATTGGCGGGCCAATGGATTACACTCCGGGAATTTTCGAAACGCATGTTAGCGCTTACAATCCTGACAATAATTCGCAGGTCCGTACAACCATTGCGCGCCAGCTGGCATTGTATGTAACCATGTACAGCCCGCTGCAAATGGCCGCCGATTTGCCAACAACGTACGAGAAATACATGGATGCTTTCCAGTTTATTAAAGATGTGGCACTTGACTGGGACAAATCGTTGGTTTTGGAAGCAGAACCGGGTGATTATATTACTTACGCCCGGAAAGAAAAAGGCAGTGAGAACTGGTTTGTAGGCCGTACAAACGACGAAGAAGTGCGCACTTCAGAAATCAGTTTTGATTTCCTGAATCCGGATCAGAAATACATTGCAACGGTTTATGCCGATGCCAAAGATGCCGACTGGAAAACCAATCCACAAGCTTACGAGATCAAGAAATATGTGGTCACAAGTCAATCGGAATTAAAACAACAATGTGCTCCCGGCGGCGGTTATGCAATTAGTATTATTCCCGTTACCGATAAGTTGGAACTAAAAGGACTGAAGAAGTTATAAGCTCTAAAAAACAGAAAGGATTTCACGCAAAGTGATATCCTTTCTGATATTATCCTTTTTTCAAGTGGTACTTCACTTTTATCACTTCACGTTCTGCCTCATCCAACGATTTCATATACCCTTTCCAACCCGGACACCAATTGATGTGCCAACGCCAAAAACGGCCGGCAAAAGATTTTGGATTTTCATCGTACTTGGCACGAAGTGTACAATCAGCGCAATTTGAGTCAGCCATGACAGTTCGGTTTAAATGATTATTGATCGTTATTTTTTCCTTTTTACGAAGGTTTTTCTAACAGTTTCAAAATTTCACCAACTTTTTCATCCATTGGCAAATGTCCGTTTATCCAGTGAATTTTTGTTCCTCGCTTTTCCATACCTCTAAACCAGGTCATCTGGCGCTTGGCAAACTGATGAATGGCTATCTCCAGCTTGCTGAACATTTCATCAAAACTCAATTCGCCAATTAAATGCAGGGTCAGAAATTTATATTCCAATCCGTAGTAGATCAGTTGCTCCGCTGTTAAACCTGAATCAAGCAATTTCTGCACCTCATCCAACATTCCCTCGTCAAGTCGTTGTCTTAAGCGGGAGGTAATTCGCTGTCGGCGCATTTGTCGGTCGAAATCAATCCCCACATTCAGGCTGTTTATTTCGGGCATCTCCGAATCTTCCTGCGGGTGTTCACGATAATAATGTTCAATTTCAATGGCACGAACTGCACGTCTGTCGGTTTCTACATCGGTTTCATTGTGCAATTCCGGCTTTAAATCTTTCAGAATTTTGGTGAGTTCTTCCAGCGATTTTCCTTCCAGTTCTTTTCGCAATTCTTTATTCGGCGGAACTTCAATTAATCGGTAGTTTCGTAAAACCGCCTCGAGATATAAACCACTGCCACCGCACAACACCGGAAATTTTCCACGCGATTGTATCTCGTTGAAAACCTTAATAAAATCGGTCTGAAAACGATAAACATTGTAATGCGCCCCGGCATCTTCAATGTCAACCAAATGTGACGGCACTTCCACGCCATCAACAAAATAATCTTCGTAATCTTTTCCGGTTCCCAAATCCATTCCACGATATACCTGTCGTGAGTCGGCCGATATAACTTCTCCTTTTAACTGTGCGGCCAAATGTGCAGCCAATCCAGTTTTTCCGGTTGCTGTTGGTCCAAGTATTGTAACTAAATTGGTTTTCAAAATTCCGTAGTTTTAGCTACAAAATAACAAAATATAAGTGGCTTATCCATTTTCTAATTACTTTTTAAATTATTTAGAAATCCATCTCTGTTTTTATAGTTTATTGTCGTATTCTTTATCTTTGATGCCATTATACGAAAAGACCTTAGAATGATAAAAGAAGCATGTGTTGAATCGTTAAAAGAAGCCTTGCTTGCTGAAGAGAAAGGCGCCAATCGAATTGAGTTATGTGCAGATTTGGCCAATGACGGACTCACTCCAACTTTTGGTTTGATGAAAAGAACCGCGGCTGCCCTAACGATTCCGGTAATGGTTATGGCACGACCACGTGCCGGCGATTTTGTTTATTCCGATGTTGAACTGGTACAAATGAAAGTGGCCATTAATTACGCCAAAGAAGCAGGCGCTGCGGGCATCGTGTTAGGCTTGTTAACAAAGGAGAATCAAATTGATGCGGAACACACTAAAATGCTGGTTGAATATGCACAACCGCTGGAAGTTACTTTTCATAAAGCAATCGATGAATTGGACAATCTGGTAGAAGGCGTGCGCGTTTTAAAAACCATCCCCAATATTAAACGAATTCTTAGTTCAGGCGGAAAAGCCACAGCGTTTGAAGGACAGGAAGTAATCCGCGAAATGATTGCCGAAGCAGACGGAAAAATTACCATTCTGGTTGCCGGAAAAGTAACTAATGAAAACGTTAACGAAATTCAGCAGCTTACGGGCACAACTGAATTACACGGCCGTAAAATTGTTGGCGACCTGACATTGTAGAAATTAATTCAAACAAAACCTAAATAATCGAACTATGAAAAAATTACTGGTACTACTTCCGGTGTTTCTGGCATTTATGGTAAATGCCCAGTTGGAACATGAAATTACCGACTACGAATGGCCAACCGATCAGGCAGTGCTGGATAAACTGGAAGAATGGCAGGATTTAAAATTTGGATTACTAATGCACTGGGGGGCATACAGTCAGTGGGGAATTGTGGAATCGTGGTCGATTTGCCCCGAGGATTACGGGTGGTGCGAACGCAAAAAAGGAAGTAATCCCAACGATTATTTCACCTACAAAAAGGAATACGAAAACCTGAAATTGTCGTTTAACCCAACCGGTTTTAATCCGGATGACTGGGCAAAAGCAGCTGCCGATGCAGGAATGAAATACGTGGTTTTTACCACAAAACACCACGACGGTTTTTGTATGTTCGACTCGAAATACACCGATTACAAAATTACTAGTCCCGATTCTCCGTTTAGCTCGAATCCAAAGGCGAATGTTACCAAAGAAATTTTTGATGCTTTCCGCAACGAAGGATTGTGGGCAGGTGCCTATTTCTCGAAACCCGACTGGAACAGCCCCTACTATTGGGATCCTAAATTCCCGCCGCTGGATAGAAACGTAAATTACGATCCACGACTTTATCCTGAAAAATGGAACAAGTTTGTGGATTTCACACACAAACAGATTATGGAGCTGATGAGCGAATACGGGAAAATAGATATTCTTTGGCTCGACGGCGGCTGGGTTTGCAAACAATCGGATGAAGCGCTGGAAGAATATTATAAAAGCCGACATGAGGAAGCCCCGGGTGGTTTTATCAAAAACCGCGTAATCGATCAGGATATAAAAATGGATGAGCTTGCTGCCAAAGCCCGCGAAAAACAACCCGGATTAATTGTAGTTGACCGTGCAGTAAAAGGACCAAACCAAAACTACCTGACACCGGAAAACAAGGTGCCTGAAACACAACTTCCTTACCCCTGGGAAAGCTGTATTATCGCCGGTGGCGGCTGGTCGTGGGTGCCGGATGCAACATTTATGACACCAAAACAAGCCGTTCATATGCTGATTGACATTGTGGCAAAAGGCGGAAACCTCTTGTACAATATTGCTCCCGGTCCTGATGGGAGATGGCCTGAAGGAGCTTACGAATTACTGGCTGCAATGGGCGACTGGATTGATGTTAACGGAGAAGCCATTTACTCAACACGTGCGATTGCGCCTTATAAAACTGACAATATTTGTCTTAGTCAGCAAAAAGATACAAAAGCAGTTTATGCACTATATCTTGAACAAGAAGACGGTAGCGGTCTTCCTGATTCATTTACGGTAAAAGGAATAAAAGCGGCTAAAAATGCCAAACTTACGCTGCTGGGTACCAAAGGCAACCTAAAATGGCAAAACACCGACGAAGGCATACAAGTTACCATCCCTTCCAGCATTCGGAAAGACCTGCCTTGCGATTTAGCCTGGGCAGTTAAAATATCAGCTATTGAATAGCGCTAAAAAGGAGGCAAGCAGATGCCTCCTTTTTATTTTCATCTCCCTAAAGGCACTTTACCCCTACATTAACAATCCTCCTTCAAATATGCTCTACAACATGTTTTCTAAAAATTTGCTCTATTTTCGCGCCCTTTAATTGCACGAACAATTAAATGAATAGTCTTTTTGAATTTTTATTGATAATCCCCCGGAACCAGACTTCTGGAGAATACAAAATCATCTTCTCCAACCAGCCATAGTGCTGGGGTCTCCCACCTTCCGGGTTTTTCCACACCAGAAAACAAGTAGAAAGAATGAAGTTTGAATTTAAATTTATAGATAAGAAGCAGGGAAGCATAAAAGACGATATCCTTTCGGGATTAACCGTTGCACTGGCACTGGTACCCGAGGCGGTGGCTTTTAGTTTTGTGGCAGGCGTGTCGCCAATTGTTGGATTGTACGGTGCGTTTATGATGGGACTGATCACTTCCATATTTGGAGGCCGCCCCGGAATGATATCGGGAGCAACAGGAGCGATGGCCGTTGTAATGGTTAGCCTGGTACAACAGGGTAACGCCATGGGTGACGGACAAGGTTTGCAATACCTGTTTGCCACATTAATTCTGGCCGGAACGATACAGGCACTTTTTGGCTTTTTCAAGCTCGGAAAGTTTATTCGACTGGTGCCTCACTCGGTAATGATGGGCTTTGTAAACGGATTGGCCATTGTCATTTTCCTGTCGCAGCTGAATATGTTTAAAGCCGGAGGCGAATGGTTAAGCGGAACGCCTTTGTACACCATGCTTGGGCTGGTTGGCCTAACCATGGCGATAATGGTTCTTCTCCCAAAACTAAGTAAGGCAATTCCTGCGGCGTTAGTCGGAATTTTGGTGGTTACTGCCATTGTAATTTTCGGAAATATTGAAACGGAAACAGTACGGAGTTTTATTCAAAGTGGTGGTGGCGACAGTATTAAAGCCGGCCTGCCTACGTTTGATGTACCTGTCATTCCATTCAATCTTGAGACCTTAAAATTGATCTTCCCATTTGCACTGATACTTGCAGCAGTTGGACTGATAGAATCTTTAATGACACTGAACCTGGTTGACGAGCTAACCGAAACACGTGGTAGCGGAAACCGCGAGGCGGCGGCTCAGGGATTGGCCAACATCGTTAACGGATTTTTTGGAGGAATGGGCGGTTGTGCCATGATCGGGCAAAGTATCATCAATATAAAATCGGGTGGACGTGGCCGTTTATCGGGTATTGTTGCAGCTGTAATGTTGCTGGTTTTTATTTTGTTCGCCTCATCGTACATTGAAATGATACCGATTGCAGCGCTGGTTGGTGTGATGTTTATGGTGGTAATTGGCACCTTCGCCTGGAGTACGTTCAAAATCATAAATAAAATCCCGCTTTCCGATCTTATCGTAATCATTCTGGTTACCGGACTTACCGTGGTTTTCGATCTTGCCATTGCAGTACTGGCCGGTGTTGTGGTTTCGGCGCTGGTATTTTCATGGGAAAACGCCAAGCGTATTCGTGCCCGCAAAAGTGTTGACGAGCACGGAATTAAACACTACGAAATTTTTGGCCCTCTGTTTTTTGGATCCACCGCACTTTTTCAGAGTAAGTTTGATGTGCAGAACGATCCGAATGAGGTTATCGTTGATTTTAAAGAGTCGCGTATTGCCGACCAGTCGGCTATTGAAGCCATTAATAAACTGGCCGAGCGTTATCAAAAAGCAGGCAAAACAATCCACCTTCGCCACCTAAGCCACGATTGTATTAAACTGGTGAAAAAAGCAGAAGCTATTTGCGATGTAAATGTGGTGGAAGATCCGAACTATTTTGTGTCTATCGACCACTACAACAAGTTAATTAAGTTGCAGGCGAAATTAAATGAAAATGCAACCTCGTAAAAATTACGAACACTGATTACAAAGATTCTTCTGATTTTCGCAGCAAAAAAAGGATCCGATCCCTCAGAGAGATCGGATCCTTTTTTATAATTTTAAATCAGTGAAATTCCGCTAAATCAGTGTTATCTGCGTTCCATTTTCTTTCGGCTCTGAAAATGTTTCGAGTCACCCCATTCGCCATAACCAATTTCCGAACCGGCCATGTGAATTCTTGCTTCCAGGCAATTACGGCACAATTCGGCATCCTCATCCAAACAGGGTTTATTTTCGTAAAGCTGATACTCTTCGCGGTACGCCGTTGGCGTTAAATTCGGCATAATTACATTGGCACCAATGGCCAGCGCCTTTTCTCGTCCTGCCGGATCAATGGCCTGCAAAGCAGTGGCAGCGGCAATATTGATATCGGGCATTAACAAGCGTAAAACAGCAATCATATTCAGGGCCAGATCAAAACGCTCCTGCTTTGTTTTTAGCAGGTGACGATATTGATATAAAGGCGTGTCCTCATGCTCGAGATAAGGCCCCATTCCGCACATATCAATATCGAGTTTTTGGAAAAACAAAAGATCGTCGGCAAGGTGTTCGTAGGTTTGAAAAGGTAACCCGATCATCACTCCTGTTCCTACCTGGTAACCGGCAGTTTTTAAGTTTTCCAGGGCTTCTATTCGCTTCTCAAATGAATGAATCTCATTTTCAGGATGTATTTTGTAGTAAAGCTCCCGGTTCGATGATTCGATGCGTAATAAATAACGGTGCGCTCCACTCTCGAACCAACGACGATAAGTTTCCAGACTTTGCTCTCCGCAGCTTAGGGTAATTCCCAACTCACCGTTCGAAATCTGCTTGATTTTTTTCAGCAAATCATCAACCCGTTTTATAAATGCCGGCGACGATAATTCGCCCGACTGCAACACCACCGAGGCAAAACGATTTTCCCAGGCAAAACGGCACGATTCCAAAATCTCATCATCACTCACGTCGTAGCGAAGAACTTTGTCGTTTCCCTTACGAATACCGCAATACAAACAGTCTTTGGCGCAGATATTCGAAAACTCCACCAAACCACGGAAATAGACTTTATTCCCTATTTCTTTTACCTTCACCTCCTGTGCCCGCTTCAAAAGTGCGGTGCGTTCTTCGCCTGTGGTTTTTAGTAATTGTATGATTTCCTGTTTATCCAAACCAAATATTTTGAGCCACAAAAATATGCTTTTCTGCGCAATAAAGCTCAAGAACGAAACGGTATGTTATGTTTTAGAACTACGTTGCATAACATTAGCACTTTACAACATTTCTCATGTTAGTCAATGGAAATTAAATTTACTTTTGTAGCTACAATCCTGCGGGAAGGCCACGGCTGACTTTAGGGAGAACAAGGCAAAAACAAAAAGACAAAGTTGAGATCAACTTTGCTGGGCGAAATCCCGACTTAAACGTCGGGAGCAAAAGTCTTTCAATTCCTTTATCTCCATTATTTCCCGCAGAATTTAATTGATTAACTGAGTATGCAGTATTCTCATTGCTAAGTACGTAAATCTCAATACTAAAAATGAAACGACTGGGTTTTGTGGGCATAATAATTGAAAACCGCGAGAAATCATCGGGAAGCGTAAACCAGGTACTAAGTCAGTACTCTGAACTTATTCTGGCCCGCACCGGCCTGCCCAATGCAAGAGAAAACTATTCCGTTATCACCCTGGTAATTGATGCCACAACCGACGAACTGGGCCAATTAACAGGAAAACTTGGTAATATTCCGGGTGTATCTGTGAAATCAGGCCTTGCCAAAAAATAGTAGAATAAAAACCGATCTTTTAACTCATAAAAAATATGTACAACGTACCTGCCGATTTTATCAACGAAACCAAAGTTTGGGAAACACTGGAGCAAAACAAAAATCCCGAACCGGCACAAATAAAGGAAGTACTTGCCAAGGCGGCCGAAATGAAAGGTTTAAACCTTGCTGATGTAGCGATTTTAACTTCAATCAGCGATCCGGAAATGCTGGGCGAACTTTTTAATACAGCCAACACCGTTAAAGAAACCATTTATGGCAAACGACTGGTGTTGTTTGCGCCACTTTACATTTCAAATCTGTGCGCGAACGAATGCCTGTACTGCGCTTTCAGGGCAACGAATAAGGAAATCGACCGCCATGCACTTTCGCAGGAACACATTGCACGCGAAACAGAAGTGCTCATCAACCAGGGACACAAACGGGTACTGCTTGTCGCCGGTGAGTCGTATCCGAAAAAAGGATTTGATTATGTATTGGAGTCGATTCGAAGCGTGTACAGCGTTAAAAATCAACACGGAGAAATACGCCGTGTGAATATTAATGTAGCTCCGCTCGCTGTTGACGAATTCAAACAACTAAAATCGGAAGGTATTGGCACCTATCAGATCTTCCAGGAAACGTACCACCGCGAAACCTACCAAAAGGTTCATGTGGGCGGAAAAAAACGCGATTACAACTGGCGTGTTTGGGCTTTGCACCGCGCCATGGAAGCCGGAATCGACGATGTGGGAATTGGCGTATTGTTTGGCCTTTTCGATTATCGTTTTGAGATATTGGCGATGATGCAGCATATTTTCGAGCTGGAAGATAAATTTGGAGTTGGCCCGCACACCATCAGTGTTCCGCGTATGGAGCCGGCAACCAACAGCGATATGGCATCGCACCCGCCATTTCCGGTTTCGGATATCGATTTCCGTAAGATTGTGGCCATTCTTCGTCTGGCAGTTCCTTACACCGGAATCATCATGTCGACACGTGAAACCGCCAAAATGCGCCGCGATACTTTTGCGTTGGGCGTGAGCCAAATCTCTGCGGGAAGCAAAACCAATCCGGGAGGTTATGAGGAAGCCAATGAAATCTCAGGACAGTTTAGTCTTGGCGATCACCGCCCGCTGGATGAAGTGATTCGCGATGTGGCATCAATGGGTTACATTCCTTCGTTCTGCACAGCCTGTTATCGCATGGGAAGAACAGGGCAGGATTTTATGGACCTGGCAAAACCGGGCGACATTCGTTTGCACTGTGCCCCGAACGGCCTCAGCTCTTTTAAAGAATATTTACAGAATTATGCATCGCCGGAAACCCGTGAGATTGGCGACCAGCTAATTCGTGAAACCATTGCAGGAATGAGTGGCATAGCAAAACAACGCGCTGAAAAACTGGTAAACCGCGTAACAGCCGGACGCGATGATGTTTATTGTTAATAATAGCCGCACCGTGATTCGCAGGATTTGCCTGATTACCTGATTCCTTAATTAATTGTATTTTAGTGGGTAAACTTGTAGCTCAGCAAATACAATTATGAAATTTGAAGAATTAACGCACAAAATTATTGGGTGTGCCATGCAGGTTCACCGAACTTTGGGAAATGGTTTTCAGGAAGTAATTTACCAAAGGGCATTGGCGCTTGAATTCGACCACCAGGGAATTGAGTACGATAGAGAAAAAGTAATGTCGATATATTACCGCGATTTAGAAATTGGTAAACGCAGGGTAGATTTTTTTGTTGAAAATAAGATCATGGTAGAATTAAAAGCAGTTATAAATCTTGAAGATGTGCACCTGGCTCAGGCAATGAATTATCTTGAAGCATATCAGATGAAAATTGGTCTTCTTATAAATTTTGGTAGTAAGAGTTTAACATTTAAACGTGTTCACAATAACAAAATCATGTAATCCTTTAATCAAGCAAATCATGGTCAGAACAAGAGAAGAAAGTGACTTTATTGGAAAGAAACAAATCCCTGCCGAAGCGTTATGGGGCATTCATACAGCTCGCGCGGTAGAGAATTTCCCCATCTCGGGGCAGCAGGTTCATCCCGAACTTATTAAAGCTTACGGCGAGGTAAAACTGGCCTGCGCACAAACCAATAATACGCTCGGATTTTGGGGAGATAAAACAAAAGCTGAAGCCATTGAAAAGGCTGCTTTTGAGATGAGTCAGGGATTACTGAATGAGCACATTGTGGTGGACGCTTTGCAGGGCGGTGCCGGAACATCTACCAATATGAATGTGAACGAGGTGCTGGCTAATCATGCCCTGCAAATTCTTGGAATAGAATTAGGGAATTACGCTTCAGTTTCGCCGCTTGACGACATTAATCTTCACCAAAGCACCAACGACACCTACCCTACGGCACTTAAAATTGCTGCCATACGTTTATTGCGCGAACTGGAACAACATGTGCTGAACCTGCAAGAGGCTTTTCAGCAAAAAGAAAAGGAATTTGCACACATCGTAAAAATTGGCCGTACACAATTGCAAGATGCAGTTCTCACAACGTTAGGACGTGAAATGAGTGCCTATGCCGAAGCATTTAACCGCGACAGATGGCGTATTTATAAATGCGAAGAACGATTGCGGGTGGTAAATTTGGGTGGAACAGCAATCGGAACAGGATTGGGAGCACCCAAACAGTTTATTTTTAGGGTAGTAGATAAACTGCGCGAAAACACCAATATTGGCCTGGCACGCAGCGAAAATCTGATTGACGGTACACAAAACGCAGATGTTTTTGTTGAAGTTTCGGGTATCTTAAAAGCTTGTGCTGTTAATTTACTAAAGATCAGCAACGACCTTCGTTTGCTGTCGAGCGGTCCGCATGCCGGACTGGGAGAAATTAATCTGCCGCAACTTCAGGCGGGTTCGTCGATTATGCCGGGAAAAGTAAATCCGGTTATTCCGGAAGCTGTGGCACAGGCCGCCATAAAAGTTATGGGTAATGATCAGGTGATAGCACAAGCATGTAGCGCCGGAAAACTCGAACTCAACCAGTTTATGCCGCTAATTGCCCACACTTTTCTTGAGTCGATCGATTTACTTAAAAATGCTTGTAAATTATTCAACGAAAAATGTGTTTCAGTTATAACTGCCAACGAAGAGGTTTGCCGTGCACATGTACACAATTCAACCGCTACAATTACTGCACTTGTTCCTGCAATTGGTTACGACCGCTGTTCCGAAATCATAAAAATAGTTGAAAACAGCGGCTTATCCATTAAAGAAGCAGCCTTAAAATCAGGGCATTTAACTGCCGATGAATTTGATCAGTTGATTACTCCCGAAGCAGTTTGCCGCTTAGGCAACTAAGCATTAACATTTTTAACAACACATTAACACAACTACAACCTCCTGTATTACTGCGCATTACGCAATTCACATAAAATAAAGACTGATTTATCTCATTCTCGACTTGCTTTTAATTGCATTAGTTATTAATATTGAGTCTAAATAAACATTGAGACAAAAATTTTCATTAATAACTAAAATTGTAAATCATGAAAAAAGTATTATTTCTATTAGCGTTTGTTGCAGTTTACGGAGTATCATTAGCAATGACTGAAGCTACAGTGGTTACCAACGATGAAATCGTTCAGGTTGTAGATAACGCTGAAAAAGTAGAAAAAGAGAAGAAAGAAGATGCCAAAAAAGCCGCAAAATCTGAAGCTAAAGGCGAAGGATGTTCAGGAGGTGAGGCAAAAGCCAAAGCAAAAGCTGACGGATGCGGTGGCGAAAAATCAGCAGAAAAGAAAAGCGATTGCAGCAAAACTTGCGGTGGCGAAAAATCAGGTAAATCATAGTTGATTACCATTCATAAACAAAAGTCGTTCATTAATTAATGAGCGACTTTTTTTTTATTTAGCAATGTAAAATGTAACCTACTTTCACCACATTCTCGATAGAAATTGAAGGGTCTCCGGCAAAGTACTTTCTGAGTTTTGAAATGAATACATCGAGGCTCCGTCCGGCAAAATAATCGTTCTCGCCCCAAATGGCAGTTAAGATCTGTTCGCGCCGAACCACATTCTTTTTCTCCTTGCAAAGCATACGCAACACTTCGGCCTCCCGTGTTGTAAGGCGTTTTATATTTCCATCCAAACTAAGCGAAAGGTTTTCATAATCGAACTCGTACGCTCCCACCTGGTAAACGGTTTCGCTTTCTTCCTGGATAAAATCGCTGCGTTTACTGATGGCCACAATTTTGCACCACAACTCGTCCTCATCAAAAGGTTTAGTGATGTAATCGTCGGCGCCAATATTGTAGCCTTTCATTTTATCTTCTTTCATGGCGCGCGCCGTAAGAAAAACTACGGGAATTTCAGGTTGAACAGCTTTCACCTTTTTGGCCAGTGTAAATCCATCCATTTTCGGGAGCATCACATCAAAAATGCAAAAGTTGAAATCGCCGTTTTTTTTGAAGCCCTCCAGCCCTTCTTCTCCGTCGCGATATAGCGTAACGCCAACTCCGCGGCTTTTCAAAAAATCCTCTAACAAAAATCCAAGGTTAAGGTCGTCCTCAACTAAAATAATGTTTAAGTTTTTTTCGTCCATCTTTACGATTTTTCCAGTGGCAGTTGAATCCTAAAAACAGTCCCTTCATCGCTTGTACTTTCAACAGCAACGGTTCCGTTATGCGCTTCTACAATTTGTTTAACGTAGGCCAGCCCAATTCCAAAACCTTTGGCATTGTGCACATCGCCCGTTGGCACCCTGTAATACTTATCAAAAATATACTTTTGAAATTTAAACGGAATACCAATCCCGTTATCTTTTACCAGGATTACCAGGTTATTGTTTTCTAAGCGGGTAGTTATTTCAATGTCAGGATTACGTTTAGAGTATTTTATAGCATTCGAAAGCAGGTTAACGAATACGTTTATAAAGTGCAGGCGATCGATAAAAACCGGAGTGTTCCCTGCTTCAAAATCGTATGTAATTCGTCCGTACCTTTCGTTCAGCAACATTTCGCAGGTTGATGCAGCTTCTTTTACCACATCTTCAATCGATGTTTCTTCTTTGTTGTAATCAAATTCGTTTCGCTCCACAGCTTCCAGGCGCAATAAACTTTCTACCAGGTTTTGCAGTTTGCGGTTCTCTTTGCTTATCAGATCCGCGTAACTGCTTAGTTTTTGCTCATCCTCACCATAGCGTTTTTTACGAATCATATTCGATGCCAGAGCAATTGACGACAACGGCGTTTTAAACTCGTGACTCACATTATTCAGCAACTCTTTGGTATGTTTGGCAATACGAATTTCGCGGTTATAAATGCGCAAAAGATAAAGGAGCGAAAGGATAAGCAGGAAGATCAGAATTACCGATCCAAGGAACATGTAACCTGCCGTGGCAAAGAAAAAACGGGTTCGCGACGGAAATTCCACCACCAATTGATACCCGGTCTGCCCAAGTATTCCGCCCATACACCGCGAGTAATACAATCCTTTATCGAATTCGGCCTCGATTACTTTTAGCTCCTCCGAACCATCTTCAAGAACGTACATTTCGAAATCCAGGTCGATGTCGTATGATTTTAATTCGTCTTGAATAGCATCGTGAATTTTTTGCCAAACACCTGATGATGTCAGTTGTGTTTTCAGGCGAATGGAGTCACAATCAACACAAGCTTTAACCTTGTTACACAATGGTTTATCGGCAGTAAGATTTGTCATGGTTTCGCTTAAAGCCAGCTCCACACTTTTCTCAAAAACCTTGTCCTGAAAGCGAATGGAATAAACAATCCATTTTATTTGTGTTGCCAGCAATGCCAGAATAATGAGCAATGCCAACAGAAATGTATATTTTCGGAATACTGTTTTCACGTATAAATTCCCCTTATCCTCGTCGATGAAATATTTACTACCATAACCATATTGATAACCAATTGTTTTATGGCATTTATAGAAATCAAAAATAACCATTAAAATAACAATCAGTCCGGCCGTTAATTACTTTAACCTCGCATTAACGCTTACTTTAATCAGTAAACAATATATTTGTATCACGATCACAAAAAAAACTAAAAAATCATGAAAAGAATTCTAATTGTAATCACTCTTATTGCTGCTTTCAGTGTTGCTATGGCAAGCACAAATGCAAAGGTTAATACAACAAAAAAATCGGAAGTTACTGTTGTTGCCGACGATAATTCGGTTGTAATCAACAAAGAAGAAGACGAAAAAAAGAAGAAAACAGAAAAGAAAGCTACAGCGACTAAAACATCTTACAAAAAGGCAACAGGTTGCACCGACGCACAGAAGAAAAGTTGTGAAGCATCGGGTAAAACCTGTGGTGACAAAAAAGCCACCGCTGAGAAAAAAAGTTGTTGTGGAGGATCGAAGTAAAATCAACTTCAAATAAATCAATTCAAGGGTGCTTCGGCACCCTTTTTTTATGCCTCAGCGCAAACAATAAGTAAATTTTTACACGAAAAAACCAATCCTCCCTGACATTTTGTAAATTCTCCCACGGGAGAACCGGAAAAATGTAAGGGAGAACGACCTTCAGGTATGGGAGAACTGTTCATAAGCCAGGGAGAAACACCAAAAACAGTGGGAGAACATCTTTTTTAAAGGGAGAACCGGGAAAAAACGTGGGAGAACTGCCTGCAGAGGTGGGAGAAGCACCTTTTTTAATGAGAAGAAGCCCTTTTGGCATTGCCGGAAGCCTGCTCTCTCGCAGCAACGAACTTTTACGCAACGGCAGAATCTATTTTTCATTCCAATAATTGTGTGAATTGGATTGAATTTGTACTTTCAGTCGCGCAAAACAGAAAACATGAGAGCACCAAAATCATTTCGTTTACACATTGGAATTTTTGGCCGCAGAAATGCCGGCAAATCCAGCCTGTTAAATGCCTTAACACAGCAAGATGTTTCTATTGTTTCGGATGTTGCCGGAACTACCACCGACCCGGTTGAAAAGCCAATGGAACTGCTTCCTTTGGGGCCGGTACTTTTTATCGACACAGCCGGCATCGACGATGTTGGGGCACTTGGCGAAAAACGAATTGCCAAAACACTTGCCGTATTCGACCGAACAGATTTGGGCGTAATTGTTTCGAATTTTAACGATTGGGGGGAATACGAAGAAACGCTTATCGGCGAGTTTAACGAGCGCGAAATTCCTTTTGTAGTGGTGTTTAACAAGTGCGATCTGTACGAAGAAAACTTTGAAATTATCGGTGCTCTCGATGGCCAAAAAATAAAGCTGGTGCAGACTTCGGTAACTGAAAATAAAGGGTTACTTGATCTTCGACAGTTATTGCTGAATTCGGCTCCTGCTGATTTTATAAATCGCCCCAGTATTTTAGGCGACCTAGTTGGTGCCGGAGAAGCAGCGGTTTTGGTAGTACCAATCGATAAAGAAGCACCAAAAGGCAGACTGATTTTACCTCAGGTGCAAAGCATCCGCGATTTATTGGACAACGATGCATTTTGTATGGTGGTAAAAGAACGCGAATTGCGCGAAGCATTGTCGCGATTTAACAAGCCGCCAAAACTGGTCGTTACCGATTCGCAAGCCTTTTTAAAAGTGGCTGCCGACACGCCTCCTGAAATACCGCTTACCTCGTTCTCCATTTTATTTGCGCGCCACCAGGCCGATCTTAACGAAATGGTTCGCGGCGCCATGGCCATCGACAAGCTAAAAACCGGCGATAAGGTTTTAATTGCCGAAGCCTGCTCGCACCACCCCATTGGCGAAGATATTGGTACCGTAAAAATTCCGCGCTGGCTCACCCAGTATGTGGGAGGCAAACTGGACATTGAAAGTACACGCGGGCACGATTTCCCGCCAAATATTTCCGATTATAAACTCATCATACATTGCGGAGCCTGCATGTGGAACCGCCGCGAAATGTTGAGCCGAATTATGAAAGCCAAACAGGCAGGAGTTGCAATCACCAATTATGGATTGACCATTGCCTATTCGCTTGGAATTTTTGAGCGTGCTTTGCAACCATTCCCGGCAGCATTAGACATTTATAAAAACGGGATTGGAAATTAGCTTCCAAAATACTGAATGCTTTTTTCAAACCCGGAACAAAGCTGAGTTGTTAAAAGAATAAAAGAGAAAAATGAGCCGGATAGTTTTTTTAATATTGATGTTTGCAGGACTGGCCTGCACCGACAAAGAAAACCCCGTAATTATGAATGTACAACCGGAACCAGGTGATCCTGTTGAAAATGCTGATAAGGACTCTACCTTTTATTACCTTGCTTTAGGCGATTCGTACACCATTGGCGAAAGCGTGGCGGAAAACCAACGTTTCCCGGTTCAACTGGTTGAACAATTAAAAGCTGATGGTTTTGAAATGCAACCTGCAAAAATTGTGGCACGCACCGGCTGGACTACCGATGAATTGGCCACTGCCATTGAAAATGAGAATCTAAAAAACTCCTACAATTTAGTGACCTTGTTAATTGGCGTAAACAACCAGTACAGGGGAAGAAGCGCCGACGAATACCGGGGAGAATTCAGGAACAACCTGCAAACCGCAATAAAATATGCCGGTAACAAAGCTCAAAACGTAATTGTAATTTCTATCCCCGATTATGGAGTTACTCCTTTTGGGAAAAGCCGCAATCCGGAACAGATTGCCAAAGAAATTGATGAATACAACGCTATAAATTTTCAGGAAACGCAGCAGGCCAATGCGCGTTACGTGGAGATAACTGCCATTTCGCGCGAAGCGCTTAACAATGAAACACTGGTAGCTTCCGATGGCCTGCATCCCTCAGGAGAAATGTACCGGCGCTGGGTAGAAAAAATTCTTCCTGAAGCAAAAAAAATACTCGAAAGCCAAAAATAAATGACAACTGACCAGAACCTTGTTTTAGCCGAACAACTTGACAGAGACGATCCATTAAAAAAATTCCGAAGCCGGTTTTACATCGAATCGGAGAATACCATTTACCTTGATGGAAATTCGCTTGGCCGCCTACCAATTAAAACAAAAGAGCAGCTTTCTGAAGTGGTGGAAAAACAATGGGGAACGGAACTGATCGAAAGCTGGAACCGTAATTGGTACCAAAAACCCGCTCAGCTAGGCGATAAAATCGCTCCAATTATTAGTGCTTCGGAAGGAGAAGTAATTGTTTCAGACAGTACATCGGTTAACCTTTACAAACTGGCGCATGCCGCATTGAAACTACAAAAAGGAAAAACAACCATTGTAAGCGACACACTCAATTTCCCTACCGACCTGTACATTCTACAGGGACTTTTAAAGGAATTTGGCCCGGAATACAAACTCGATTTGGCGCAAACAGCCGACGGCATAACAATTGACACGGAAGAGCTAAAATCGAAGATCACAAAAGATACAGCCCTGGTAGTATTGTCGCTGGTGGCCTTTAAAAGTGCTTTTATGTACCAGCTGGAAGAAATAACCAGGTACGTGCAAAAAATGGGAGCACTAGTTCTTTGGGATCTTAGTCATGCCGCGGGTGCCGTTGAAATTGAATTGAATAAATGCAATGCAGATCTGGCGGTTGGTTGCACCTATAAATACCTCAACGGTGGTCCGGGTTCGCCTGCTTTTTTGTACGTTCGGAAAGATTTACAGGAAAAATTATCATCCCCCATTCAGGGTTGGTTTGGCGAGGCTTTACCTTTTGAGTTCGATTTAAACTACCGCCCTGCAAAGGGTATTCGAAAATTCCTGACAGGAACTCCTCCGGTATTAAATCTTATGGCCATAGAACCCGGTATTGATATGATCAACGAAGCAGAAATGAGAAACATTCATCAAAAAAGCATACGGCTTTCTGAGTTCTTTCTTTCTATGGCTGAAACAGAATTACGTAATTATGGTTTTGAAGTTGGCTCTCCGGCAAAGCCAGAAAAACGGGGATCGCACGTTTCTTTAAAACACGACGAAGCTTACCGCATTTGCCAGGCTTTAATTCATCCAAAAACATCAAGGATTCGAATCATTCCCGATTTTCGTGCTCCTAACAATATTCGCTTTGGGTTTACGCCGCTTTACACAACTTTTAACGAAGTTTGGCTCACGGCTCAACGCCTTAAGGAGATAATAAGGGACAAGGAGTACGAGCAATTTTCAACGCAAAGGTCAGAAGTTACTTAGGATTTTTGTTTTGGGGCGTAAAAGAAGCCAAAAAACTCAATCTTGCCCATGGCATCTTTTTTTAGCAATTTCAAATTGCCTTTTTCAAAAGCAAACTGAAACTCAATATTGTTCCTGAACTCTTTCGGATTAATTAATGTAATAAAGTTTCGGGCAACGCTCCAGTTTCCGTCAGTTGTCCCTTCCAGTAGTTTTACCGGTGCTTTGCCTGCTAACTTAAATTCATGATTTTCGAAAAAAGAAAGAACAAACTGCATTTGGTTCTTCTTCAGCGTATCTTCATCAAAATGTAACAGCTCCTCCCCTTTATCTACATAAAATTCGAACAAATGCCACTGGCCGGGAATCAGCATCTTTTTACTGCCAAACACTTCGGGCGATTTTAGCCACTCGATAAATTTTGAAAAAATCGATTTTAATTTCATAACGAGCCGGTTACGTTTGGTAAGACCAAAACCCGGGAAAAAAGTTTAATGCTATAAACAATTTTAATCCGAACAACTTATCAGAAGAGTTCAAGTAGTGTATCAAACGCAACAATAATCAGCATCCAACGTATTTTGAGGTATGTAAAAAAGCCGCTAATTCATACCTTAATTCAGATGAACCTTGATTTTATTCAGAAGCTCACCCAAATAGTTCAGGACAACCTGGAAAACGAGCATTTTGGACCTGAGCAACTGGCTGAAATCATTGGGAAAAGTCATTCCACCCTTCACCGACGGATTAAAGAACATTCAGGGCAATCCATCAGTCAGTTTATCAGGGCAATACGTTTAAGCAAAGCCAAAGAATTACTTTTAACCGACGACCATACAATTGCCGAAATTTCATACAAAGTTGGTTTCGGAAGTCCGGCTTATTTTAACAAATGTTTTCACGATGAATTTGGGATGCCTCCCGGAGAGTTTAAAAAGAAATTCAGGTCGAAAAAAACAGAGAACCGGTACAATCATCTTGTTTTCCTTCTTCCTGTTTTGCTGCTTCTTGTATTCTTTTTAATTCCCAACCACCGTTTTTCGTTGTTTGCCAATAAAAATACTGCCGAAAAAACGATTGCAGTATTACCCTTTAACTATTTGGGATCGGAAAAAGACAAGGAATACCTCGCCTATGTAATGATGCTGGAAATTACCAGCAAACTCTCGATGATAGAAAATCTGGTAGTACTTTCAATCCCGGCAATTGATACTGACAATAAAGAAACTGACAGCCATCTGGCAAAGAAACTGGGTGTAAATTATCTCCTCAAAGGCGACCTGCACACGGAAGACAACAAAATGAAATTAATCGTTAACCTTACCAATACAAAAAGCGGCGAAATTGAGTGGTCGGATACTTTTAACTCCGGTCTCGAAAATATATTGGATGTGGAAAGTAATATTTCGCGGGCAATAGCGCAACAGTTAAATGCCCTTATAACACCCGATGAAAAAGCGCGAATAAAAAAAGTACCTACCCTCAGTTCCGAAGCCAACGACTTTTATCAATCGGGCCGGGCTGCGCATATGGAATACTGGCGAAACAACTCCGACCTTGAATCGTTAAGCAAGGCCGAAGATTATTACCAAAAAGCACTAAACAACGACTCTACTTATGCACAGGTCTATGTTGGATTGGCCCAAATTGCTTACGATAAAACCACATGGTCCGACATTTTTAAAAACACTTATCTCGACACTGTTTTAAGCCTAGCAAATAAGGCTTTGTCGTTCGACAATACGCTATCTGATGCTTATACCCTGCGAGGCGATTATTACCGCGCCCGCTTTTCGGATAAAGCGATTGGGCAATACGAAAAGGCTTTGCATTTTAATCCAAATAGCTGGCAGGCTTATTATGGTTTAGGTAATTTCTTTTTATTAAAAAACAGCATTAAGTCGGCGCAGAACATTTTTGAAGCAACTAAACGGCGCAGAGGGCCGGAATACCCCATAATGCTCGACAACCTGGTTTTTATATTTATTCTGAACGGCTTATTCGATGAAGGGCAGGAGCTAATTAACCGAAAACTATCGTATGACAACGACTCGGTGTATTACTACCGACGATTAGCGCTTATTGAAGAATATAAAGAGCATTTTGAACAAGCCACCAAATATGCTTTGAAAGCCCGGTCAATCGATTCAACCAATTTGAATACCAATAACCTGTTGGCTTTTAATTATATCTTACTTAAAGATTATAAGAAAGCGACATTTTATAATGAACGGATTTTACAAATCTCCAACAATATCAATTTCAAACTGAATAACGAGCATCATCGGATAGGTTATGTATACCTCGTAAATGGCGATACCATTAACGCTACAAAATATTTTCACCGACAAATTGATGCCTGTAAAAAGTTAATTGCAATGGGAAACACCGAAGATGCTCTTTACGACCTTGCAGCCACTTACGCCATTTTAAACGAAAAAGACAAAGCTTTCGAAAACCTGAGAAAAGTACAAGAACAAAACACCAACCCCTGGTTTTTCTATTTCTACTTGAAAAATGATCCACTGTTAAATGCTCTTCGCAACGAACCTGAATTTCTGGAAATTTTATACCAGATTAAGGCGAAGGCAGAAACAGAACGTGACAAACTTAAAAGCTGGGCCGACCAACAAGAATTATTTCACCCGGTATCGTTTGACACATAATCGAAACAATTGACAAATACCTCTAACATTCCCATATATAGTTGCTATGCCTGGCAAGCTTAAATTTCAGAATTTGTAGCCGCTAATAACTTTAAACATATTATTATGAAACGCATCATTTTTTTATTAATCGGAATATTCATCATGGCTACAGCTTGTCAGGATGATTTTGTGGAAACAGATAACGACTTGTCACAAGTTGAGAAAAGTGCCAAGTACGAAAAGATTAAAACGTTTGAGGTAAGGGGTTATGTTAACTCTATTCCTAATATGAATGGTCCTATGGTTTCGTGTCTGCCCGAAGGTAGCGAACTTGCCTTAGCTGAAACCGGATGGGTTAACGGACATGTGAATATTTTTGGAAAGATCGTGCAGGAAAAAAGTACTTACTGGGGAGTATTTTGTGAAATGAATATGACACCCGATGGACCTGTTGTACTCATAACAGCCGATGTTGAACTCGAAAGAAGCAATGGAGACATGATCTTTCTTACTAGTTATATGATATTAAATCCTTTTACCAACGAAATTAGCGGGCATAATGAATATACCGGTGGTACGGGAAGGTTTGAAGGAGTTACCGGCGAATGCAACATCGTAAACGGAGTGCTTGACCCCGAAACAGGAATAGCCAGTTGGGAAGAGACCGGAGAAATCACACTACTTCTCAAATAACAGATTTATTGCCGGATTTAAAGTTTAAAACCACCTTTTTGTTTTGAGGTGGTTTTTATTATGCACTATAAAGAAAAGTAATACCAGCCCGATTTCTAAATTTGATTTGCTCCCACGATACTAAACGCAACAATAATCAGCTTCCAACGTATTTTGAGGTAAGTGAAAAAAACCACTATTTCATTCATTTCTAAATGAACCATGATTTTATTCAAAAGCTCACCCTTGTTGTTCAGGAAAATCTGGAGAATGAAGATTTTGGGCCCGATCAACTGGTTCATAAAATGGAAGTCAGCCATTCAACACTACATCGCTGGTTAAAACAGTATACAAATAAAAACATCAGCCAGTTTATTCGTGAGATCCGGCTCAAAAAAGCCAGCGAATTACTTCTAAACGAAAACCTCACCATTTCGGAAGTAGCCTATAAAGTTGGCTTTGGAAGTGCTACTTATTTTAACCGATGTTTTCATGAGCAATTCGGATGTTCGCCGGGCGAATTCAAAAAAAGAGAACTGCCAATCCAAACTGAAACGTCACATTCCCGGAACAGACGAATCTCAAAAAAGCTCATTTTCGTTGTCGTACCAATACTGTTACTTTCCGTTCTTCTGTTGTTTGCAAACGAAAAATATAACTTCCTATCCAATAAATCTCCGGTAGAAAAATCAATTGCTGTGCTTCCGGTTAACTACCTTGGAGATCCGCAATACAAATACCTGGCTGATGGTGTTTGCGAAGACATACAGAATAACCTGGCAAAAATTAAAGATTTACGGGTGCTGGACCTTAATTCGGTGGCGCAGTATAAATCCTCTAAAAAAACGGAAGAAGAAATCGGTGAAGAATTAAAGGTTGGAGCTTTGCTAAAAATAACGTTTCAGGAAAGAGAAACAGTCATTGTACTATTTGTAAAATTAATTAACGCCGATGATGGAACAATTCTATTCCTGAAAAGATTTGAAGGAGATAAAAAAAGAATATTTGCAACACAAAACGATATTGCACTGGCCATAGCAAACGAGTTAGAGGCAAATATTACATATGAAGAAAGACAACGAATTGAAAAAATACCAACTGTAAGTTTAACTGCCAACGAATTTTACCAACGCGCAAGGGAACAACAATGGAAATACTGGATAAACGAAGATCAGCAAGCGCTTAAAAATGCAAAAGAACTTTATTCGCGAGCTCTCGAATACGATCCCAATTATGCTCCGGTGTACACCGGAATGGCGCTTTTAGAATGGAACCAAAATAGTTGGAAAAGTAACATCTCTGAAAAATATCTCGACTCGGTACTTTGGCTGGCAGAGAAAGCGCTCTCGTTAGATAAAAATAATTCCGACGCCTATATTATTAAAGCAGAATACAATCGTTTAAAAGGTTTTTACGATAAAGCTCTTTTGGAATACGACAAAGCCATTCAACTCAATCCGAACGACTGGATGGCCTATTTCGGGATGGCACTGTTGTATAATTTTGAAGACCTCTCGAAAACAATACTTTATTGCCATATGGCTGCATCGCGACATAAGGGAGTTATGTTACCTATGATCTTACGCCTTCTGGCCAGTTCGTATTCGAGTACCGGATTCCCCGAAAGAGCAGAGTATTACCGGCAAGAAGCTCTAAATCTTGATTTCGATTCTGCTCTGTACCTGCTAAACCAGGAATCGCCTGAAGACATTCAAACATCTATTCAGTTATTGGAAAAAGCGCTAACCTATAATTCTACAAATTCAGTGTTACTTTGGCATCTGGCTATTTACAATTCTTTTGCCGGCCAAAACAAACAGGCATTTTTCTATCTCAAAAAATACATGACTTTAAATAACATCCCTGAAGATCTTCCCATCAATTCGATGCATCGAATCGGGTACATCTATTTCCAACAAGGCATCAGGGATTCGGCAGCATACTATTTTCAATTGCAGGAAAAATCCTGCCTCAAAGCTATAAAATCCGGAAGGTACTACTCCAATTTCCTGATTTACGACCTTGCGGGTATATATGCCTTTCGTGGAGAAAAAGAGAAAGCTTATTTGTGGTTAACCCGGTTTAACGAGCTGGATAAAATACCTGCCTGGATGGTTTACCTATTTAAAACAGACCCCTTGTTTAATTCAATCAGAGAAGAACCTGATTTTAAAGACATAGTTGCCAATGTTGAAACAAAATACAACACCGAGCACGAACGAATAAGAGTGTGGTTCGAAAACAACAATGTTCTGCTTGAATAATCAACGGGCAAAACCTACATTAAATACCTTTTGCAATATAATTTCAATTCTTGCAATATAATTTCAACTCAAAAGCTATAGATTCTACCTTCTGATGTAGTAATGCTAACATAAGCACGGCTTTATTTCCGACCTTTGAATATACAAAAAGCCATTTCTTCATTTTCTTAAAATTAAGGCCATGAAAGTTTAGTGATGTTCTTAGTTCTTATCGTCAGCATATTTTACTGTCTCACAACATGAAAAGAAAGAAAAATTGAAGAAGTGCCGGGTATTGCCTGTCTAACTAACCTTTAATTAAAAATCGGGCAATCACCTAATACCTCCTTAGATATTGAGTTTTTAGCCACCTCTAATTGTGGAGGTGGTTTTCTTTTTCTGCTAAAAAAGAAAAAGGGTAGCCCAACGACCACCCCTCACATTCAATAATGTATAATGATAAAAAATAAGGGTACAACAAGTTTAAGGAATCAAAACAGGAATGTTCTTTTTTTAGTTCGCTACTTATCAACAACTTACCGTGAATAGCGCATCTTTACCATGGTTTATATAAGCAGAATATCGTCAATCCGAAAATTCTCAACCCTATTATTAACTTTTTTTACTTCTGGTGAAAAACGTGCTATATTTGTCACTTCTACCCTGCTTAATTACTATTAATCAGTAAAAAGCGCCAAACCTTTGTCAATCAGAAATCTTTTAATTACTTTTGCGGCCAATTAATTTTATGCCGTTTCTATTGAAAGCGATGTTGCGGCGTAAACATTGTATAACAAATAGTTCTTTAAAAAATGTATTTAACATCAGAAAAAAAACAAGAGCTTTTCGCCAAACATGGCCAATCAGCTCAGGACACAGGTAGTGCAGAAGGTCAGATTGCATTGTTCTCGTTAAGAATTAACCACTTAACAGAGCACCTGAAAAAAAACAAAAAAGACCACAGCACACGACGTGCATTGATTAAATTAGTAGGTAAACGTCGTAGCTTACTCGACTACCTGATTAAAAAAGATATCGAACGTTACCGTGCGATTATCAAAGAGTTGAACTTACGTAAGTAAATTATATTGAAAGGCAATGCATAGGTATTGCCTTTCTTTTTTTTGTAAAT
Source organism: Draconibacterium mangrovi (assembly GCF_010586825.1). GTDB lineage: Bacteria > Bacteroidota > Bacteroidia > Bacteroidales > Prolixibacteraceae > Draconibacterium > Draconibacterium mangrovi. The sequence goes on from NZ_JAAAGB010000001.1 coordinate 742,493, forward strand.
TGCAAAACCTCACCACCCATTGTAATTAACAAAGGCCGATTGGAGGCCACAAAAATTATTTATTAAAAATTATGGTAAACGCTACAGTTAAAACAATCGAACTTGCCGACGGCAGGACGATTACCATTGAGACCGGCAAATTGGCAAAACAAGCCGATGGCTCGGTAGTGGTTCGAATGGGTGACACCATGTTGCTGGCAACAGTTGTGTCGGCAAAAGATGCTAAAGAAGATGTAGACTTCATGCCGGTATCGGTTGATTACCGCGAAAAATTTTCAGCCGCAGGACGTTTCCCGGGTGGTTTCATGAAAAGAGAAGCCCGTCCGAGTGACGAAGAAATTCTGGTTGCACGTCTTGTTGACCGTGCCCTTCGTCCGCTTTTCCCGGAAGATTACCACGCTGAAACCGCGGTAATGATCTCATTGATCTCATCAGGAAAAGATGAAATGCCGGACTGTTTAGCCGGATTGGCAGCATCAGCAGCAATCGCTGTTTCAGATGTTCCTTTCACTACTCCGATTTCGGAAGTTCGCGTAGCCCGCATCGATGGCGAATTCGTTATCAACCCGTCACTGGAAATGTTAGCACAAGCCGATCTTGACATTATGGTTGGTGCATCGTACGAAAACATTATGATGGTAGAAGGCGAAATGAATGAAGTTTCGGAAGAAGTAATGTTGGAAGCGATTAAAGTTGCGCACGAAGAAATTAAAAAGCACTGTAAAGTTCAGGAAGAACTGGCTGCAGAACTGGGAGTTGTTAAACGTGAATACTGCCACGAAAACAACAACGAAGAGTTACGTGCTCAGGTAAAAGCCGATCTTTACGAAAAAGCATACGCTATTGCGAAACAACAGATCACCAACAAAAGCCTGCGTATGGAGTCTTTTGCTGCTGTTGTTGACGAATATGTTGCAGCTTACCTTGAGGCTAATGCCGAAAATGAGGAGCTTGATTTGGTAGCCAACGAAAAATTGATTCGCCGCTACTACCACGATGTGGAAAAAGAAGCTATGCGTCGCATGATCCTTGACGATGGAATTCGTTTGGATGGCCGTGCTACCAACCAAATCCGTCCTATCTGGGGAGAGGTTGATTACCTTCCGGGTGCACACGGATCATCAATTTTCACCCGAGGCGAAACTCAATCATTAACTTCGGTTACATTGGGTACTAAAATGGATGAGAAAATTATCGACCAGGTAACTGTTCAGGGAAAAGAGAAGTTTTTGTTACACTATAACTTCCCTCCATTCTGTGTTGGCGATCCGAAAACGCCACGCGGAACAAGCCGTCGCGAGATCGGTCACGGAAACCTGGCACACCGTGCATTAAAGAAAATGCTTCCTGCTGATTCGCCTTATGTAGTTCGTATTGTTTCTGATATTCTGGAATCAAACGGATCATCATCGATGGCAACAGTTTGTGCCGGAACAATGGGATTGATGGACTGCGGATTAAAAATCAAAAAGCCGGTATCGGGTATCGCAATGGGATTGATTACCGATAAAGGTGCTGAAAAATACGCTGTTCTTTCTGACATTTTGGGTGACGAAGACCACCTGGGCGACATGGACTTTAAAGTAACCGGTACTGCCGACGGTATTACCGCTACTCAAATGGATATTAAAGTTGACGGACTGCCATACGAAGTGCTTGCACAAGCATTGGAACAGGCAAAAGAAGGCCGTTTACACATTTTGGGCGAAATGCTAAAAGTGATTCCTGAAGTTCGCGAAGACTTTAAACCAAATGTTCCACGTATCGAAACCGTTCAGATTCCAAAAGATATGATCGGTGCGGTAATCGGACCTGGCGGAAAAGTGATTCAGGCTATCCAGGAAGAAACTAAAACCGTTATTGTTATCGAAGAAGTTAACGATGCCGGTTTGGTTCAGATTTCAGGAGCAGGATTGGAGCCAATTGAAGCTGCAAAAGCTAAAATTAAGGCGATCACTGCACTTCCTGAAGTTGGTGAAATTTACCAGGGTAAAGTAAAATCGGTTGTTTCTTTCGGAGCATTTATCGAGATTATTCCTGGAAAAGAAGGTTTGTTACACGTATCTGAAATGGCTTGGGAACGCGTTGAAAACGCAGAAGACTTTGCAAAAGAAGGCGAAATTATTGAAGTTAAACTGATCGGTGTTGACGAAAAAACCGGTAAACTGAAACTTTCGCGCAAAGTGTTGCTTCCAAAACCTGAAGGTTATGTAGAGCGCCCACCAAGAGAAAACCGCGGACCTCGTGGCGATAACCGTGGTGGTGATCGTCGACACGATGATCGCAGAGGTGGAGACAGAAGACGTGATGACCGCAGAGGTGGAGATCGCAGAGAATTCCGTCCTCGTCGCGATAACGACTAAAAGCTGAATAAATTTCAAGCAAAATAATAAAACGCTCCGCCTTTTGGCGGGGCGTTTTTTTGTTCATAACTGTTCACTACTAAAAGATGACATATCGCTGACACCCGATAATCGTTCGCTCCCGCCAGCGGCTAATGCGCTGAAACAAGATAACCATCATCTCCTGTGAGATCACCTGTATCTTCCATAAGATCGTCGTCATCTTAAAATAGATAATCATTATCTGATGGGATAGAACCATTCGCTGACGGAAGATAGTCGTCATCTTTTACCAGATCATCATTATCTGAATAAAGATAATCCTTCGCATACGGCAGAGAACCGTTCACTGACAGCAGATAGCCTTCATCTTCTTGAAGATGAGCACTGCGACTGGAATCAATGGAACTGGAAGATGGAGGGGCTGAAGGACTGAAGGACTAATAGACTGTGACTGAATACTGAGACTGAGAACTTGCAACCACGCGGAACTTTAACTTCCTTTTCTTAACTTCGTCCAAAATTTGGAAAACATGGGCAACTGGTCAGAACAACTTCACAATAAAATTGACGAACAATTACATGGCGGCAACGATAAAGACCTGCGCTTTTTCCGTATCGATGAGTTTAAACGTAATATTTCGCGCGTTGATGAATTTTCAGGCAACTGCCCCGAATGCCAAAAAGCCCGAATCGATATTACAGAAGCAGTTGATACCATTGCCCAGGCGGTGAACAACGTTGGCAAACAGCGCCGCGATTACGACCGGCTGATCACCCGCCTCTCAAAACACATGCAAAAGGAGCACGGTTTTTACGCGCCCTACTATTTTACCTACCTTATTTCATTTTTTGGAATTATTGGCGGCTCCGTTTTGGGCTACCTGCTAATGCAACTGAATGCCGATATAAAACTCGAACTGTTCCTTATTGGTTTTTCCATCGGGCTGTTACCAACCTACATTTGGGGGCATTTAAAAGACAAAAAGCTGAGAAAAGAAAAGCGGCTAATGTAGGCTTAGTTTCGAAAACGGTGATCTGCTGTTACTTTCCCCACACACTCATGACTGATATCAAGGAAATTGTAATCAAGAAATATTTATTTAGCGAAAAATAACTGCACAATGAAGAACACTGTTTTATTTGTACTGGCAGCAATTGTTCTGTTTGCCTGTAATGAACAACAACAAAAATTGGATTATCCTGTGACAAAAAAAGGAGACGTAAAAGACACCTACTTTGGTGTTGAAGTGGCTGACCCGTATCGTTGGCTCGAAGACGACCACTCGGAAGAAACTGCCGAATGGGTAAAGGAAGAAAACAAAGTAACTTACAGCTACCTGAACCAGATTCCGTACCGCGAAGAATTAAAAGAAAGACTTTCGTCGATATGGAACTACGAAAAAGTGGGTGCGCCGTTTAAAGAGGGCGACTGGACCTATTTTTATAAAAACGACGGACTGCAAAACCAATACGTGGTTTACCGTTTTAAAACCGGAGAAGATGCATCTAATGCAGAAGTTTTTCTCGATCCGAATACGTTTGCTGAAGACGGAACAACATCGTTGGATGCTTTGAGTTTTTCGGAAAATGGTAAAATTGCCGCCTACTCGATATCGGAAGGTGGTAGCGACTGGCGCAAAGTAATTATTATAAATACCGACACGAAAGAGCAAATGGGCGACACACTTGTTGACGTAAAGTTTAGCGGCATTTCGTGGAAAGGCGACGAAGGTTTTTTCTACTCGAGCTACGACAAACCGGAAGGCAGCGAATTATCGGCAAAAACCGATCAGCATAAATTGTACTATCATAAACTGGGCACAACTCAAAACGAAGACGAACTGGTATTTGGCGGAACACCCGAAGAAAAACACCGTTATGTTGGCGGTGGCGTAACCGACGATAATCGTTACCTGGTAATTACAGCCAGCGTTTCCACTTCCGGCAATAAACTGTTTATTAAAGACCTTACCCAGCCAAACAGTAAGCTAATTACCATTATCGGAACCGACGAAAGCGACACTTACGTAATCGATAATGTGGGCACCAAACTTTACCTGGTTACGAATTTAAATGCGCCCAACCAACGAGTGGTTACTACTGATTTTAGCAACCCAACTCCTGAAAACTGGGTGGATTTTATTCCTGAAACTGAAAACGTACTTAGTCCGTCAACCGGATGTGGTTATTTCTTTGCCGAATACATGATCGATGCCGTATCAAAAGTATTTCAGTACGATTACGATGGCAATATGATTCGCGAAGTGGAACTGCCGGGAGTTGGTTCGGTGAGTGGTTTTGGTGCCAAGAAAAAGGCTACTGAAATGTATTACACTTTCACCAACTACATTACACCGGGAAGTATTTATCAATACGATTTTGAGATCGGCGAATCGGAACTGTACCGCAAACCGGCTATAGATTTTAATCCGAACGATTTTGAAAGCAAACAGGTTTTTTACGCCTCGAAAGACGGCACTAAAATCCCGATTATCATCACCTTTAAAAAGGGTACCGAACTGAATGGTAAAAACCCAACGATCCTTTACGGGTACGGTGGTTTTAACGTTAGCCTTACACCAAGTTTTTCGGTTACCAATGCTGTTTGGCTCGAGCAAGGTGGCGTATATGCTGTTGCCAATTTGCGAGGCGGTGGCGAGTACGGTAAAAAATGGCATGATGCCGGAACACAAATGCAAAAGCAAAATGTTTTCGATGATTTTATTGCCGCTGCCGAATACCTGATTACTGAAAATTATACATCGAGTAATTACCTGGCTATCCGCGGTGGATCGAACGGCGGTTTATTGGTTGGCGCCGTAATGACACAACGCCCCGATTTAATGAAAGTGGCACTTCCGGCAGTTGGCGTGCTGGATATGTTACGTTACCACACCTTTACCGCAGGTGCAGGTTGGGCCTACGATTACGGCACAGCCGAAGACAACAAAGAAATGTTTGAATACCTGAAAGGCTATTCTCCGGTGCACAATGTAAAAGCGGGTGTTGAATATCCGGCAACGCTGGTAACCACCGGCGATCACGACGACCGTGTTGTACCGGCGCACAGCTTTAAATTTGCCGCCGAATTACAGGCTACACAGGCTGGCGACAACCCGGTTCTTATTCGCATTGAAACTGATGCCGGACACGGAGCAGGAACACCGGTAAGCAAAACCATTGAGCAGTATGCCGATATTTATGGCTTCACATTGTGGAACATGGGCATCAAAACACTGGCCGAAAATTAAGCAACAATTCCTTCAAAGTTTGGGATAAAAAATACTACTTTTGAATTCCCGGTAGCACGATTTGTTACCGGGAATTTTTATGTTGAAGGACAATGCAATTTCTGGTTATTGAGGGAAATATCGGGGCAGGCAAATCAACACTTTCGCGAATGATTGCCAAAGATTACAACGCTAAACTGGTGTTGGAACAATTTGCCGACAATCCCTTTTTACCCAAGTTTTACCAGGACAAAGAACGTTATTCATTTCCGCTGGAACTTTCGTTTCTGGCCGACCGCTATACACAAATTAAAAACGAAGTGCTCAACCTCGATCTTTTTCACCCGTTTATGGTGGCCGACTACTATTTCGCCAAAACAGCAATTTTTGCCGAAACCACTCTTAAGAAAGACGAATACCACCTTTTCCGGCAAATCTTCAACATTATTTTCGAATCGATGCCCAAACCCGATTTGTATGTTTACCTCCATTCGGATGTCGACCGGCTGATGAAAAATATAAAAATGCGCGGGCGCGATTATGAACAAAATATGGATCCTGTTTATCTGGAGAAAATCGGCGATGGATACTTTAACTTTTTTAAACAAATTTCCACCTTCCCTATCCTTATTATCGACATTAACGGCATTGATTTTGTACAAAATCCCGACCATTATCAGCAGTTGAAATCGGCTATTTTTAACAGTGAATATAAATTAGGAATAAACCGTCTGATATTGTGATAAAAACATGGGCTACAGCTTTTAAATATTGAAAAGCTTTTTACTTTTGTCTGCTCGAATGTGAATTTTAATTATAGTATAAATAATGTCTGTTATGAGAAGAATCAACTTTAAACCTATCCCCCTTTTCATTGGTATTGCGGTATTGTTCGCCGGATGTTCCGGACTAAACAAAATGAAGAAAAATGCCGATCAAATCAACTTCAAAGTTACTCCTGAGGTACTTGAGGCACATGCCAGTGAAGTTGCCGTTGCAATCGACACACGTTTCCCCGCCAAATACTTCAACAAAAAAGTTACATTAACTGCTACACCAGTGCTAAAATACGATGGTGGAGAAACTGCGTATGATCCTGTTTCGGTACAGGGCGAAAGCGTTGAAGCCAACAACAAAGTAATTAGCTACAACGGTGGTAGTGTAAATTACAAAGATGCTGTTGCCTACGATAAAGCCATGGCAAAATCAGAGCTTTACGTAAACATCAAAGCTACGCAAGGTGCAAAATCGGTTGATTTCGAGCCAATAAAAGTTGCCGATGGTATTATTGCTACCAGCGAAAAAGTGATTATGATCCCTAAAGCGATTTTAGGTGTTGAGCGCGAAGCCAACAACAGCGGAAAATACGACCCGAACATCGATGCTTTCCAGCGTATCGTTCCTGACGAAATGACTGCAGACATCAAATACCTGATCAATCGCTCAAACATTCGCAGAGACGAAACTTCAAAAAGTGAAGTAACAGCACTGGAAGACTACACTAAAAAAGCGAACGAAGACGAAAGAATCGATTTGAAAGATGTTGAGGTTTCAGCTTATGCATCACCTGACGGTACAATCGATCTGAACCTTGATCTTGCTGCAAAACGTAAAGAAACATCTTCGGCATTTTTGGCTAAAAAATTAAAAGAAGCCGGTATTGATGTTAAGTTGAAAACAAAATACACTCCTGAAGACTGGGACGGTTTTAAAACGTTGTTGGAGCAATCGAACATTAAAGACAAAGAACTGATCCTGCGTGTACTTTCGATGTACAACGATCCGGAAGTTCGCGAGCGAGAAATCCGTAATTTAAGTGAAACTTTCGATGAAGTTGCTGACGAGATTCTGCCTCAGTTGCGTCGTGCCAAAATGACTACCAGCGTTGATATGATTGGTAAAACCGACGAAGAATTAAAAGCAGCTGCCACAGCTGATCCTTCTTCATTAAATCCGGCTGAGTTGCTGTACACCGCGACTTTGTTCGAAGACCTTAACGAACAACTTTCGGTTTACAATTCGTTTATGGAAGTTTATCCTAACGACTGGAGAGGACCAAACAACGCAGGTTATGTAATGGTTCAGCAATACAAATATGCCGATGCAAAACCATTGTTTGATAAAGCAGAGAAACTGGCCAACAACGAGCCTATCGTTAAAAACAACGTTGGTGCGGTTACTTTAACCGAAGGCGATGTTGACGCTGCTGAAGCTTTATTTGGTGCTGCTGCAGGTGCAGGCGACGCTGTTAACTACAACATGGGAATTGTTAACGTTAAAAAAGCAGAGTACGACAAAGCTGTTCAGTATTTCAACCGTTTTGCTGATGTAAACTCGGGATTGGCAAAATTACTGGCTGGTAACAACAACGGTGCGGTTAAAGATCTTGACGCTTGTACAATTGAAGGTTGTTATATGACTGAATATTTCAAAGCTGTAATTGGTGCCCGCACTGCTAAAGAATCGTTATTGTTCGACAGCCTGAAAGCTGCTGTTGACATGAATGCCGGTTTAAAAGAAGTAGCTAAAACAGATATGGAATTCGCAAAATATTTCGACAATGCTAAATTTAAAGCTATCGTTGACTAATTAAGTTGTGATAAACTTACTGGGAAGGGCGGTCGTTTGATCGCCCTTTTTTTGTACAGGTCATGACAAAACCTCTTTTTTAATCCTGCGTAAAACACTATTTTCAGGCTCAATTATTAAGGGAAATTCAAGTAAATGTTATGGAGTACATAAACAAGTATGTAGAGGAAAACAAAGACCGTTTTTTGGAGGAATTATTTGGATTGATCCGCATTCCGTCGATCAGTTCGATTGCTGCCCACAAACCGGATATGTATAAAGCCGCCGGGTACTGGAAGAAAACACTTTTGGAAGCCGGTGCCGATAAAGCCGAAGTTTTTGAAACCGCCGGTAACCCGGTTACGTATGGCGAAAAGATTATCGATCCGGCACTGCCAACCGTATTGGTTTACGGCCATATGGATGTGATGCCGGTTGATCCCATCGATTTGTGGGACACACCACCGTTTGAGCCACAGGTGCGCGACGGGAAAATATATGCCCGCGGTGCCGACGATGACAAGGGCCAGGGCATGATGCACGCCAAAGCTTTCGAGCTGATGGTAAAAACCAATACCCTTCCCTGCAACGTAAAGTTTATGATTGAAGGCGAAGAGGAAATAGGATCGCCTAACCTGGGGCAATGGTGCGAGGAAAACAAAGAAATGCTAAAAGCCGATATTATCCTGGTTTCCGACACTTCGATGCTGGGAGCCGATATTCCTTCCATCACCACCGGATTGCGCGGACTGTCGTACTGGCAGGTAGAAGTTACCGGCCCGAACCGCGACCTGCACTCGGGTATTTTTGGTGGGGCTGTTGCCAACCCAATTAATGTACTTTGTTCGATGATCAACCAGATGGTTGACGCAGATGGCAAGGTTACCATCCCCGGTTTTTATGATACCGTACAGGAAGTTTCTGTTGAAGAACGTGCCTTGCTGGGCAAAGCTCCGTTTAACGAGGAAAAGTATAAAAAAGCACTTGGTGTTGATGAGCTGAAAGGAGAAAAAGGCTTTACAACAAGCGAGCACACCGGAATTCGCCCGTCGTTTGACGTATGTGGCATTTGGGGTGGTTACACCGGTGAAGGTGCAAAAACCGTATTGCCATCAAAAGCTTTTGCTAAAATCTCGTCGCGCTTGGTGCCCGACCAGGATCACGAAAAAATAGCCGTACTTTTTAAAGACCACTTTGAAAGTATTGCGCCAAAATCAGTAAAGGTTGAGGTTACCTACCTACACGGTGGCCCCGCTTATGTTTGCCCGATTGATATTCCGGCCTACCAGGCTGCCGAAAAAGCCTACACCGATACTTTTGGCAATCGCCCGGTGCCGGTTCGTTCAGGTGGAAGTATCCCGATTATCTCAACTTTCGAGAAAGTGCTTGGAATCAAAACAGTTTTGATGGGTTTTGGCCTTGAGTCGGATGCCATCCACTCACCCAACGAAAACTACCCGCTGGAACAGTTTTACAAAGGCATAAAAACCATTCCGCTGTTTTATAAGTATTTTGCAGAGATGAGTAAGTAAAACATTATTTATAACGTTATATAAAAAGGATCCGGTCTTTTAAAAGATCGGATCCTTTTTATATAACGTTATAATCGAGTAATAACTATAGTTTTATCAACTCCAAATACATCAACTGCTTATCGCTGTTATTTTCTGCGGCAGGCAGCAGTGAAATTGATTGCTCACCGCTTTCCGTTATTTCTATTTCGCCCAGCTTTAGCAGTTCATAGTCTTCACCTGTATCGGGGATTTCAGTTTCTATTTTCTGATCACCCAAACTAACCGTCACTCCTCCTTCATCGGCGCTCCACACCAAGGCTTCCACCCGGTATGTACCCGGTTCAGCCTCAAATATCCACTCTAAACGTGTGCGGGCATCCACCCAGTTGGCAATTATTGAGTTTGAACCACTACCCTTTAATACCGCATGTTCGCCATATCCGGGATTATAAATATCGGCAAAGTCGGCAGGTAACAACACACTACCTTCTTTTAAATGTGGCTTGTTACTTGTTACCGTTATTTCGCCACGTATTTTCACAACAACTACCGTATTTATCTCATCAAATATTACCGATGGAGCATGCACATGTAAATCGCCCTCCTCAAATTTCCATGCAAAATGTTGTTTCGGGTTCGACAACAGGTAAACATCGCGCACATTCGCGTCAAGCCCAGGAACACTCAGCAAACCATCTTTTGGCCAGTCGAAAACATGCAGGTACAGATTGGTTACACCGCCCTCCTTTTTTGTGGTACAGCGGCCCCAGGGCAATTTATAAAACGGACTGGCACTGGTGCCGTATATCGACTTGCCGTTTTGCTGCATCCAATGCCCTATTTCTTTTAGCCGCTCAACACTGGCTTTTGGGAATTCACCTGTTGCAGTTGGCCCCACGTTCAGCAACAGGTTACCACCTTTACTGGCAATATCAACCAGCATTTTTATCAACTCTTCGGTCGATTTCCAGTTTTCGTCGTACCATTTGTAACCCCAGCTGGTGTTCATGGTCATGCACACCTCCCAGTCGTAATCCAGCCCGGTTGGCGGCACATGCTGCTCGGGTGTTTGAAAATCGCCCGGCCACGGACGATACAGGCGGTTATTCGTTATCAGGTTAGGGTAATCATCGGTAACTGCTTTTAAAGCATTGGCTGCTTCTTCGGTCATTCCACGTGGCGTATCCCACCACAAAATATCCAGCCCTCCGTAGTTTTCCAAAATTTCTTTTACCTGCGGCACCGCCTTTCCGTTTATGTAATTCATCAGTGGTTCGCGTTCTAAATCCGGGTCCCAGTGTGGTTTACCTTCTTCAATGTTCCAGTAAGTTCCGCCCGGCTCGTGCCAGTCTTGTGCCTGCGAGTAGTAAAAACCCAATCGAATACCTTCTCTTTCACAAACTTCAGCCAGTTCTTTTAAGGGGTCGCGGTCAAAAGGCGTAGCATCAACAATATTGTATTTGCTGGCTTTTGAATGAAACATCGCAAAACCATCGTGGTGTTTCGAAGTGATCACGATGTATTTCATTCCGGCATATTTTGCCAGTTTTACCCATTCTTCGGCATCGTATTTTTCCGGATTAAACGTTTCCGCCAGTTTCTCGTATTCTTTCACTGGAATTTTAGCATTCGCCATAATCCACTCGCTGATCCCCGGAATACGTTCGCCTTTCCATTCCCCAGCAGGCTCGGCGTACAATCCCCAGTGAATAAACATTCCGAAGCGGGCCTCGCGCCACCACTCCATTTTGTCGTTTTGATTTTCTACTGTGGTTGATTTTTCAGATTCTTGCCCTGTTTTTTTCGTACAAGAAAGACACACCAGCACAATTATTACTATTGATAAGATTTTACACATGGCGAATCGTTTAGAATTAGTTCATAATTAGTCATATAAAGATCTGGATAATTACAACATAAACAAAAAACAAAAGCCCTGATATTTTTACGTTATAGTTAACGATACCTTGTAAAAAGTTATCTTTAATCTTAAAATTATACCATACTTATGAAACATGCACCTTTTGTTTTTATCGTACTCTGTATCTTTCTTTTTCAAGCCTGCTCTCCGAAAAATGAAAAGCCAAATATTATACTCATTAGTGCAGACGATTTAGGATGGAGTGACATCGGCTGCTACGGTAGCGAAATAAAAACACCAAACCTCGATCAGCTGGGCGAAGGAGGAATGCGCTTTACCAATTTCCACAATACCTCTAAATGTTTTCCGTCCAGAGCCTGTTTACTTACCGGAGTGTACGCTCAACAAAATAACTATCATAAAACGTTTACTAATCCGATTACCAATGCAGTCACATTGGGCGAAGTGCTAAAAACCGCCGGATACCGCACACTCTGGTCGGGGAAACATCATGGATTAGAAAATCCTTATAATCGCGGATTCGATCGCTATTACGGATTAAAAGATGGGGCATGTAATCATTTCAACCCAGGCAACCAAAGGCCCGGAGAAGGTGTTCCGGCCCGAAAAGGGAGACCTGGTCAGAAAAATAAACGTGCCTGGTGTATCGACAGTGTAATGTACAGTCCTTATACACCTGCAGAAAAGGATTTCTATACTACAGATTATTTTACACACCATGCCATTAACTGGCTGGAAGAATACAAAAATGAAGAAAAACCATTCTTTCTATACCTGGCTTACACCGCTCCTCACGACCCGTTAATGGCCTGGCCCGAAGACATTTCCAAATATAAAGAAAAATATGATGCCGGTTATGAAACCATTAGAAAGCAACGCTATCAAAAACAGTTGAGTTCAGGACTAATTAACGAGAAATATAAACTATCAGCTGCAACCTACCAAAACTGGAGCGAGTTAAGTGATTCGATAAGAAATACTGAAATTCAGAAAATGGAAGTCTATGCAGCTATGATTGATCGGCTGGACCAGAATATTGGTCGATTGTTGGCTAAACTCAAGGAAACCGGTAAAGATAAAAACACTTTGATCATGTTTGTTTCCGACAATGGTGCTTCGGCTGAATTGGTTAAAATTGATGACGATTATGGCGATATAGGAACACTTACCTGTTGGAGTTCGCTTGGTGAGCATTGGGCAAACGTAAGTAACACCCCATTTCGTTATTTCAAAAATTATAGTTTCGAGGGAGGAATAAATACCCCATTTATTGCATATTGGCCCGAAAAAATAAAGCCTAAAACAATAAGCGAATACCCGGGACACTTTATTGATATGATGGCGACGCTGGTTGACATTACAGGGGCTGAATATCCCTCCGAATTCAATAAACAAAAAATTACGCCAATGCAGGGAGAAAGTTTACTGCCCGTTTTTCAGGGAGCTAACAAAAAACGTCAAAAACCACTTTTCTGGGAATGGAATAATGGACAGGCTGCATACAACAACGGATATAAAATCGTGAAAAATGGTTTAAATAAACCATTCGAATTGTACAATGTTGAAAATGATCCTACAGAAACCCAGAACCTGGCAAACGAGAATCCTGAGCAACTAAAAAAAATGGAATCCCTTTTCAACTACTGGAAATCGTCGTTACCCATATTTGAGTAAATTGAAATTGAAGCATATTTCTATGACACAGATAAAAATATTTCGAGCCTGTTTCCAATTAAACAGCCCGGTTAAAATGCCAATCATGTTAATCAAAGCTTAATATCACTTATACATTTTTATCTTGAATAGAAATTTACTTAATTAGCCTTCCAATGATCATGAAATGACAAACAAAACTTGCCTGATTTTTTGCAATTGTGGTGCTGGCATCATTTCCGACGATAAGAAGGAAGAGCTTTCCGAAGCTTTTAAACCCCTCGGAGTTGATATTTATGAGCTGCACGACCTGTGTGCTTTTTCGCTGAATGAAAAGGACTTTCTGCACAAATTGGATAACGATTACGATAAAACACTGATTGCTGCCTGCTACCCGCGGGCCATTAAAAATATGTTTGAGCAGAACCAAGTACAACTCAATAATTACGAGGTGTTTAATTTCAGGGAAGCAGGCACCGAACAAATTACTGCTGACGTATCAACAAAGATTGACGAAAAACAAGACGAAACTTGTTACGAAATAAAAAAGACCGGGCTAAATGTTCCGGCCTGGTACCCTATCATCGACAAAGAGCGTTGTACCCTTTGCGGACAGTGTGCCCGGTTCTGTGTTTTTGGAGTTTATTCGTACAATAAAAAAAGCCTAAAGGTTGTCAATCCGTTGTCGTGCAAAAACAATTGTCCGGCTTGCGGACGAACCTGCCCGGCATCGGCGATTATATTCCCGCGTTTACCTGAAAATTCTGCTTTATCAGGAGCAGAACCCGGCGACGATAAAAAAGCACAGGGAAACGATCAAAAAGCAAATTTGTTTGTTCTGCTGAACGAGCGTAACAATGCCCGGAGAAACATTTTCAAACAAGGCGCTTTTCAACAAGCAGAAGAAGAGAAAAAGAGAGCCCTGGAAGAATTAAAGAACAGCTTAAAGAATCCAAAAAGAGATGCTTAAACAAATCCTGAAAACAGATAAAAAATGCTTGTATAAGTTTGCATATAACATGGGCTTAAAAGGTGCCCGTGGCATTCAGCGTTTTCAGAAACGAATAAAAAGTGGCGATTTTTTTCCGGCATTCCATTTTATTTCGGTTACCGACGATTGTAACCTGAATTGCCAGGGCTGCTGGGTAACGCATAAAAAACAAAATGCGCGCATGTCGCCCGAAATGCTGGATTCGATAATCACGCAATCGAAAGCAAAAGGATCATATTTTTTCGGGATACTGGGTGGCGAGCCACTCATGTTCAAACCGCTTTTTGATGTTTTCGAAAAACATTCCGACTGCTATTTTCAGCTGTTTACCAACGGGACTTTGCTCACAAAAGATATTGCCGAACGATTACGCAAACTGGCCAATGTTTCGCCGCTAATCAGTTTTGAAGGCGACACAGAAATTGCCGATGTGCGCCGGGGAGGAAAAAACGTTTATCAAAAAGCGCAATCCGCCATCGATCATTCAACCGATGCCGGATTGATAACCGGTGTGGCCATGAGTGTTTGTAAATCGAACATTGACCTTGCATTTTCCGATGAATTTATCAACTCGCTGATCGACCGCGGAGTACTTTATTTGTGGTACTACATTTATCGTCCGGCGGGACAGGATGCATCTGTTGAGCTTTGTCTGTCGGCGGAACAAATTGAGCAACTTCGCCAGTTTATTGTCGATGCGCGCCGAAAATACAACATCGCTATTATCGACGCCTATTGGGATGAAAATGGAAAAGGATTGTGCCCCGCGGCATCGGGCCTAAGTCACCATATTAATGCTTCGGGCGATATCGAACCTTGCCCGGTTATTCAGTTTGCCACCAACAATGTGGCAGATGGCGATTTGGAAAGCATTTACCGCAAATCCACTTTCCTGGCCGGATTTAAAACAGAAATACCAAAATTGACCACGGGCTGCATCGTTATGGACGATCCGCAGTGGTTAGTTAATTATACAAAACAACACGCCGCAAAAGATACATCGGGCAGAGAGAACGAAGCCGAACGACTGAGCAAAATGGAAAAAGTTTCCAGTCATGGTTCGGCCAAGCCCGTTCGCGAAAAGAGCTGGATGTATCGCTTTGCAAAAAAACGGGCATTTTTTGGCTTTGGCGCCTACGGTTAATATGAAGGAGACAAATGGCATATTAAAAGTTCCGGAGGAATCGTTCGTACGCAATAAAATGCGTAAGGCTGCTGCAGCTATGCTCGGAATGTTGGAGCTGCGTCCTCCAGTAAATATCCAGAAACTGGAAGAACTGGCCGCTGATTTGGTGCGCGAGCAGGAAATTTCAGCTGAATTTATTCCTTTTGCAATGGTATTGCTGGGCAACGAATCGTGGCGAAAAACGGTAAAAGCCACGCCCATGAACCGCCGGCTTTTACTGTTGCCGCAATGCCTGAACGACAACAATAAATGCGAGGGCCTGTTCGACGAACTGGGGCTGAATTGTGCAGGATGTAAGGCCTGCCCCATCGATGATCTGTTGATAGAAGCAGAATCAAAAGGATATGCCAATCTGGTGGCCGAAGGAACCACGGTTGCGGTTGGTTTGGTTGAAGAAGGATCGATAGATGCTGTAATCGGCGTGAGTTGTATGCCGGTGTTACAACGGTCGTTTGAGCCGGTATCAAATGCTGCCGTTCCGGTAATTGGCATCCCGCTGCTTTTCGATGGTTGTGAAGAGACCCGTGCAGATATAAAATGGATTCTGGATGAAATGCGTTCTTATGAGCCGGATGAAGCGCACCAACCCATTTCGGTATCGTTGTTAAAGAACCGGATCGAAGCTTTTTTTACAAAAGAAAACATCGAAAAATACATTCCGGGTCGCGATAAAACTGAACAAATTGCACAGGAATACCTGCTTGTAGATGGGCAACGGATACGACCGCTACTTGCGGCTTTAAGTTACCAGGCCTACTCAACTACTGATACCGATGAGCTTCTGCAGCCCTTAACGCTTATTATTGAGTGTTTTCATAAGGCGTCGCTAATTCACGACGATATTGAGGACAATGCCAACCAGCGTTACAACACGCTTACGGCGCATGAAAAATATGGTGTTGCGCAGGCCATCAATGCAGGTGATTTTCTGATTGGCAAAGGCTACGAGTTGTTGAGCGATCTGGCTATTTCGAATGAAACCATGAGAAACTGCCTGCGTTTTATTGCCCACTCGCACATACAATTAACACGCGGACAAGGCGTCGACATTCTTTTCAATGACGGCAAAATCCAATTGCTGCCCGATGAGATGATCGAGGTTTTTAAAAATAAAACCGGTGAAGCCATAAAAGTGGCCTTGTTGCTGGGAGCAATTGTTGGAGGAGCAAACAAACAGGAACAGGAAATTCTGGAACAATTTGCCGATTATATGGGAATTGCCTATCAAATTCGCGACGACCTGAATGAATATACGGAACAACACGCTGCCGAAAAAACCGGCGATTATCCCTTCCTGCTGGCCTTGCTGAATAAACATTTTGCCGATCAGGGAAAAGAGACGCCAGCGAATTTATTCGGGCAAGTTGGTGAATTCAGAAAGTTGATTGATGAAACCGGATTGCAAGCAGCTGCAAAAAAATACTTGCAACAATACATCGATAACTGTTACGCAGAGCTGGATAAACTGGATAATTCCAAACTTCGTCTGAGCCTTTACGGCGTGATGGGAAAAATCTTCAAATCAGAAACGACCAATGAGTAAACCAAAGAAAATCGCGATCTATAAAAAACTGGTTCGGCGACTTTCTTTAGGATTTGAAACTTTATCGCCCGAAATACAACAGGAAATAACTGATTTTATAAAAAGTCAGCAACATACTTCGGGTGGCTTTTGCGATCGTGCCGGAAATCCCGATCCTTATTACTCGCTCTTCGGCTGCTGGCTAAGTTTAGGCACCGGACAAGACAAAGAAATTGAGCTATTAAAAACATACATATCAAAACAACCTGAGACATCAAGTACCGTTGAAGAACTGGCGCTAAACCTGATGAAAACAGAGTTGTTGCCGCAACAAAAAAACGAATCAGTATTTTCCTTATTTAGGAAAGTTTTTTCGGGGCACAACTTTATGGATATTTCTTACCGCTTTTTTCTGCTGGCCTTAACCATTGATGCCACTGCAAAAAGCCGCTTTCTTTTTAACCTGATGGCACATATTTGGCTGCCCTTTTATAAAGTGAAAGAAAACTCGCCATGCAGTTTGGTGGCGGCACTTTGTTTCGCCCGTTATGTTTTAGGGTTAGGCTACAAAAAATTCCAACAACTTTTATTGGAATTTCACCAGGAAGAAGCTGGATTCAGGGCTTTTGAAACCACACCATTTAGCGACACGCTATCAACCGGAGTAGCACTTTTTTCTCTGGCCGAAACCAATTACGACCTGCGCCTGATCACTCCCGATTGTCTTGATTTTATTCAAATGAATTATCTTTCAGGAGCCTTTCTTTCCGGCGATGGTGATGAAACCCGCGATTTGGAATATACGTTTTACGGGCTGCTGGCACTGGGAAGCCTTTTAAAGGATGAATGGGAAGGAAGAAGGATTAAAGTTGAATGAAGAATTTAGATTAACGATTTTTGATTTTAGAAGGAATTGACAAAATACAATAGGCAAAATTCTAATGTTACCAATGTGCCTAATGTGGTTTAAAAAGGAAGAAATTGAAAAAAGAAGAGTTGGAAATAAGGTTTAAGGAACTGAGCGACATTTTGCTCGGTGAACTTAACGATGATGGCTTTTGGTCTGGAGAACTATCATCGAGTGCGCTTGGGGTAGCAGTAGCTGTTGCAGCGCTCCATTTCCACGATGCCAGTCTTCATCAACAGGAAATTACAAAAGGCCTGAAATGGCTTTCTTCAAATCAGAATACAGACGGTGGTTATGGCGACACGCCTGAAAGTCCGGCAAATATTTCAACTTCTTTACTTTCTTATGCGGCGTTGAATTTATATGCTGAAAAGAATTCGGAGGTAAAGACAACACAGCAAAAACTGGCTGACTACCTTAAAACGCAGAATGTTGATGTCCGTTCAGACCAGGTCGCAAAAGTAATTCTTGATCATTACCAAAAAGATTATACGTTCTCGGTGCCGATTTTAACCTTGTGCGCACTTTGTGGTATTCCCGGAGACGATGGTTTTAAACACATTCCGCAGTTGCCTTTCGAGCTGGCTTTGCTGCCACGCCGGTTTTATCGTTTGCTGAATCTGAGCGTAGTGAGTTATGCAATCCCGGCACTGATTGCCGTTGGGATTGTGGTTTCCCGTAAGAAAAAATCGAATGGATTAACTCGTGCCATCCGGGCAAAAGCGGAGACGAAAGCCCTTAAAATTCTGGAACGATCGCTACCCGAAAGCGGCGGCTTCCTGGAAGCTATTCCACTCACCGCATTTGTTGCCTTAAGCCTAATAAATGCAGGATTAAGAGATTCGATTGTTGTAGACAAAGGAATTGCTTTTTTAAAACGTACGCAACGCGAAGATGGCAGCTGGCCAATTGACATCGACCTCTCGACGTGGGTGACCACCTTAAGTGTAAAAGCACTGGGTGAACGAAAAAACGAGGTACTGTCAGTAACTCAACAAAAGCGTATTGTTAATCACTTGCTTTCAGTGCAAAATAAAACAGTACATCCGTTTAACGGCACTTCGCCGGGTGGCTGGGGCTGGACAAATTACACGGGATCGGTACCCGACTGCGACGATACACCCGGAGCGATTCTGGCACTTTTAGACTTAGCGCCTCAACATACAATCAGAGAAGAAATATTAATGGGCGGCGAATGGCTGCTAAAACTTCAAAATAACGATGGTGGCTTCCCCACATTTTCACGGGGCTGGGGAAAATTACCTTTCGACCAGAGTTGTGCCGATTTAACCGGGCATTGTCTTTTAGCGCTTGCAAAACTTGTAGATGTATATAAATCAGAGCTGAATTCAAAACAGAAAAAACTGTATTCTACAGCAATAAAAAAGGCTGTCGATTATCTGGACAAACACCAAAAAGAAAACGGTTCGTGGTTACCACTTTGGTTTGGTAACCAGCACACCCAAAATCATAAAAACCCGGTGTACGGAACTGCGCGGGTACTCACCTATTTTCAGAAAGCAAAATTGTTATTGAAAGATGAGCCGGTTTTAACTGAAAGAATTCAGAAAATGATTGCTGGAGGAACTAACTTCCTGCAGAAAGTTCAGAATGAAAATGGCAGCTGGGGAGGCGATTTTGGGATTAAAGGTTCGATTGAAGAAACAGCGCTTGCTGTTGCAGCTTTGAAGGAGACAAAATCGGAAACTGAGATTGAAAGAGGCTTAGCGTGGCTCGACGATTATTACAAAAAAAAGGGGCTTAAAAAAGCCCCAATCGGATTGTATTTTGCATCGTTATGGTACGATGAAAAATTATATCCTTTAACAGCTTATCTTGAAGCTGTTAAAGGATATATCGATAAAAATCAAATCTGGGTTCCCTCCTTTTGTACAAGGGTTCCGTCTTCCATAATTACATCGTAGAAATAGCCTGCGCCAAAATCTTTTTCCAGCGTTAGTTTGCCTTTAAAAGTAACCACGTCGCCAACTTTAACATCGGCTTGTGTTGTAATTGTCAGATCGAAATTACCACCGGCACCGGTACCATCCTGAATGTGCACCCAGTTTTTACCCATCACCTGTTCGTTCACTTTTACCACAGCCCCTTTAATTTCAAATTCTTTGCTGCTGTAATCGTCTTTATTGGCAAAAACATCGGCAATACTCAAGTCTCCTTCTTCTTTCTCGATTTCAACTTCGGCATCGCTAACAGCCACTTTTCCCTGATGCGACTGAGGCATAGCACTACCCATGGCAGGCTGCTCAGTTCCGGGTGTTTTGGTTATTTTATTCACGAAGTAAATTACATCAAAGGTTCTATCGATCTCTTTACTGTGGAAATTTTCCATTGGCAGGGCATCGTAGTAATATAAAACTTCGCCCGGATTCACCTCTTGTTTCGCTACTGCGATCCACTTTGCAATACCATTTTCAGTTGCACTAATGTAGGTGTAACTTCCTCCCTGAATCACTTCTGAAACCTTAATCATATTGAATGCACTCTCACTCTGAGCCGGAGCCGAAGCGCCATTTTTATTTCGTACACACGATAAAAACATACCGGCAACGGCCAGTATTATCAAAATCTTAGTCATCTTCATCCTCATCATTCTTTTTATTGTTTTAAAATTTAATTCTCAAGTTAAGGTACAACCTGTTAAACAACTGTTGATCCTGAAATGTTGCCTCGTAATTGGCCGACAAATACAGTTTTTTACTGAATTGCCACGACAAATCAAGCTCGCCAATGTGCTGCTGCAAATTAGTTAAAGTATTTACATATTGAAAATCTACCCAACGATAATGTAGCATTGTATATAATTTTCCTGAAACAAGATCTTTTGATAAACGTGCACCATAAACCTGCCCGTCGAGATAGCTGGTTTGCATCAAATTGGCGGTAATACTCAACGATGCATTCAGGGCCGGAACTTTTGTCCAGGTTGCAAAACCATTTAATGTTTTTGTTGGTCGCGGATCTTCGTCACGGAATCGTGTTCCGGCACTGGCACCAACAATAAAGCCTTTTACAGGTTGGTAGTTAATTCTGGCGCCTACTCCTTGCCGGCTTGCCTGTTGCAAAATTTCGTCGGCATAATTCCGGAAGGTTTCGTAGTAAATCACATTCTTCCGATTGTCGTACGAACCAAAAACCGCAAGTCGCTTTGAAAAACGATAACGTGCTGAAAAATACAGGCCGGTTAAACTCACGGTGTTTGTGGGCTTTTCATTTTCCACCTTATACAAATCGAGTTCCATCGAAGAAAACAAGGTTAGATTTTTAATGGCCGAATTGGTGTGCTGCATGTAAACAAACCGGCGGTCGACATTCCCCGAATTTCGCTGTTCGAAAAAAGCCAGCGACGACTGCACAAAACCATTGGCCGTTTTTTGGCTCTGCCCAACGTAAGCGCCGTATTCAAACAGATCAAAATTGTAGCCGTAATCCTGGTGATCGGGACGCGAACCGCCAACAATTCCGGCAAACATATTTTTAAATTTATATTCGAACTGTACTCCGTCAATGGCTCCAACATTTGCAATGCGTGGATTTATTTTTCGCCCGGCCCAAACAGATGCCGATTCATTAATATCGTATTTCAGCGCCAAACTGTATACTTTCAAGGCATTGTTCAGATTCTCCTGCACCACCTCCCACTGATTTAGTTTATGCGTAAAAGACACATACGTTTCAGCAGATATATTTGATCCTGACAGATGCGAAGCTTTTGCCGATAAAGTATACCGAAAGCGGTGAATATTATCCGCTTCATCAGAAATATTGGAGTAAGAAGACAGGGACAATCTGCCGTTTATATCCTGTGTTCTCGTCGGTTCTTTTGTCGGTTCCTGCGAAATTAATACCTGTTCATTCACATCCTTATCAGGCAAATCCTGTTGCGGTTGCACAACTTCACGAACCGGCTTATTTGTTCTGCCAAAAACAATATCGTCGACCTTAAACGTATGTTCTCCCAAAACAGAGCATAAACATGAAATAGAAGATTTATTATCGACAAGTAAGGCCGGCGTCAGGCCGTTTTTATCCCGAATAAACAAGGTATCACCATTTTCAATCTGATCGGTGGAGGCAAATCGCACATAAATATTTTCTCCGGTAATGTACGATACTTTCCCATTGAGAAGTTCCCCGGATTCTTGCGCATTCACGGCCATTGTTCCCCAAAACAAAAGAAACAATCCGAATAAGCTGATATTTGGTTTTCGTATCTTAATCATCTTCTGCATTACCTCTTGGGTGACAATCGAAACAACTTGTTGGCGTATATACGTAATCATTTACATCTCTATGGCGACTGTCCGTTTCGGTTTGATTGTGTTCGTGACAATCGGTACAGCTAAACAGTGAGTAGCTATTCTGCTGCGTGTGGCAATCAAAACAATTGTTCCATTCGCCGCGGTGCCTGCCCGAATAAATGGGGAAATAGTAGTCATCATGAACAGTAAACTGTGCAGGACTCCATCCCGGATCGGTTGTATGACAGTCGGTACACTGCGTTGAGAAACCGCTGTTTTGGTGCGATGGATTTGTTGCCGAAGTAAAATCAGTTTCATGGCAACTAAAACAATCGGTTGAAACAGGCTCAAAAACTCCTGAGGTATGACATTCGGTACAGCTGCTTATGGCATGTCCTTTTGTTAGTGGGAAAAAATCGTGATTAATACCTTGTGCCGACCACAAGAATGCGTCAATCCGATGGCATTCGAAACAGTCGGTCGAGAATCCGGACTCAATATGATTGGGCTCTGTAGTTGCATAATAATCCTGGCTGTGACAATCGATACATTCTACTCCCAGAGGCTGAAACTCCAACAATGAAGCGCTTGTATGACAGTCCGAACAATCGGCGGTGTTGTGAGCTCCCAGCAGCGCGAAACGACTGGTTTGATGAATTTCGGTAATGTTACTTACCAGCCAGGAGCGCGAATCGTGACAGCGCCTGCAATCGAGGCCAACCGTGTTGTTGTGCATGTCGTTGTGACAATCAATACAATTCGTTTTTGCATCGTTAAAAACCAGGGTTGTGTGGCACGCTCTGCAATCGGTAAAAGCATGCTGCCCGTCAAGCGTAAAATCGGTTGAATCATGCGAGAAACCTGCTGTTACTTTCGCGAAAATCCAGCCTTCGGTTGTGTGGCAGTCGAGGCAATCAATTGACAGGTCCTTACCATGGGGATTTTCCTGTGCCCTCAGTTGAAAGACCAAAAACAACACTACAATTATTAATGACAACTTGCGCATGTTATATCTTCAAATTTATAAACGATGTAATTCCGGATTAAATTATCGGTGGGTTTATGGCAGGCAATACACTCCAGCCCCTCATGTTTTCCATCGATTTTAAACCGTGCATTATCATGATTGAATTTTTCGGGCAACCAGTTGTTAAACGTGTGGCACCCCTCGCAATCATTTTTCCCAGATTCCTCAAACTGCCCAAAATGAATATCGTCATGGCAGTTCGCACAGTCAGCCGCGAGTCCTGCAAACTTTTGCCTGGCAACTCCGGCAGTTTCGTTAAAGTGGCAATCGCGACATGATGCCGCTGTATGTTTACCTTCGAGATTAAATTTCGTTTTGCTATGATCAAAGTCGATCTGGCTCCAGATCGTTTCGTTATGACACACACGACAATCGGAATCAGGCATAAATTTACTGCTGATTTTATCATCATGAATATTTTTGTGACAAGCAATGCAATTGATTTCTTCGAACTTAAAATTCCATTCTTCACCTTTTTTATGGCATTCGAAACACGGAGTTGCCCCGTGGGCACCGACCAAGGCAAATTCAGTGTTCTTATGCCGCTCAAGGCCAAAAGAAGAAGGCGAAAATCCATTAACAGAGTGACAGGAATTACAATCGGGTGAAACCCTTTTTTTTGCCAACTGACCTTTATGAAAATCGCTGTGGCAATCGGTACAATTAGTATGCGGTACTGCTTTAGTGTAATTACCCGAGGCGTGACATTCTTTACAATCTACCGCAACATGTTTGCCCCGCAATGGATAGTCGGTATTGTTGTGGTTAAAAGCGCCAATGTTCTTCACCTGCGTGAAAGAAAATTCATCGTGACATTTACGACAGTCGTTACCAAATTTATTGTTGTGCACATCCTTATGGCAGCTGGTACAGTTTGCAAACTGAACACCTGCAAACTGTTGAAAGGCCTTGCCATTCATTGTCTTTTTTTCGTGACATCGAGAACAATCAACTTCCCTGTGTTTCCCAACCAATGGGAATTTAGTTGCTGCGTGATCAAAACCGGTAGCCGGAACAAAAGCCTCCTGGTTGTGACAATCCGTACAATTCTGCGACAAAGTATTCTGGTGAACATCGGTATGGCAATCGATACATTCCGTGCCCATTCCGAGGAAGGTACCGGCCGATTTTTTCTGCAAAATATTGTTTTTAATTAATGAAGCTTTATGACAATCGATACAGGTTATTTCAGCATGTTTTGCTTCCAGTTTAAAACCCGTTAGGTCGTGATTGAAATTATCTTGATTCATCCGAATCATCTTAAAATTTCGACCATAATGTTCGCCGTGACATGCTGCACATCGTTGCCCTGTAACTTCCGCCGATGCATGATAACCTTTCTTCTGGTCTATCAGCATCTTTATTTCGGTATGACAAGCCAAACATTTTGCCGAGGTTTCCTTCTCTCCCAAAACATGGCACTTTGTACAGTTTGTTAAACCTTCCAAATGGGCATGTGCATCAGACAATTCTCCCGGCGATAACTGGGCAAAAGATTTTACCGCAATAAAAAATACTGCCAAAAGAAATCCGATATGTTTACCAAATATTTTCAAGTTTCTAAGCGTGATTTAATATTGCTTCGCCAAATTTTGTGGTTATTTCAATTCCTGCGTTTCGTAAAAGCTCGGTGGGCAATTCGCCTCCTGCAAAAATGTATACCAGGTTATTTTCAATTACCAACTCCTCTTGCTGATCTGCAATTTTCAAGCGCACACACTCTTCTTCAATCGCACTTACGTTTGAGTTCAATATCACATCCAAAAGCTTTGATTCAATGGCTTCGTCAAGTTTTTTCCGGTTTTTCGGTTTTAGGCGCGAAAAAGTTTCCTTCCGGTACGAAAGGGTAACTTCATTTCCGGTAGCCAGCAACAGGGCTGATTCAATTGCCGAATCGCCACCGCCAACAACCAATATTTTATTGCCCGAAATAAGCTCAGGTTCCAGCAATCGGTAAGCAACTTTTGGCAAATCTTCACCGGGAACATTTAACTTTCGTGGCGTGCCACGCCGGCCAATGGCCAGCAAAACGCGCTGCGAGGTGTACTGTTCGCCGTTGTTACATTCCACACAAAATCCCTGCTCGGTTTTAGATATCTTATTAACCTTTTGTTTTTCACTGATTTTAATCTCGTTCTTCGACAAAACTTCGTTCCACAAATCCAGCAACTCGGGCTTGCTGGTTTCGTACAGTTTTACTTTTCCATATAACGGCAAATCCATTGGCGAGGTCATTACAATTTTCGCCCGCGGAAAAGTGTACACAGTTCCGCCCAGCGTATCCTGCTCCAACGTAACTGTTTTTAACTTCAAGCGTTTTGCTTCAAGTGTAGCAGAAATTCCTGCAGGACCGGCTCCAATCACAATCAAATCGTATTCAGTACCACTTCCCGTTTTTATTCCTTTTGCAAGGTTTTGAACAGCCTGCCGTCCCTGCTCCACCGCATTTCGGATCAATCCCATTCCGCCCATTTCGCCGGCAATGAACATTCCTTTTACGTTGGTTTCAAATGTTTGATTAACATGTGGCAGATCAACACCCCGCTTTTCGGTTCCGATAAAAAGTGAAATGGCCTGTGTTGGACAGGCATGAAAACATGCGCCGTGTCCCACACACTGGCTGGCATTTATAACGGTTGCTTTTCCATTCCGAATGCCAAGAATATCATGTTCGGGGCAGGCACGAATACAGGCTCCACTCTGGATGCATGAATTTACATCAACCACCGGATGTAAGGAAACCGGCTCATGCAATCCATCTTCTTTTGCCCTTTGTATCTTCTCTTCAACAATTTTCGATTCACGTCGCAATTTTCGGATATAGATGAAAACCACCCCAAGAAGAAATAGTACTACCGCACCGTAAATCAATATTTGTTCAAGCAAGTTTTCCATAGTTCAAAAAATCCAGGTGTAACCAAACAGCAAAGCCACAACAATATGAACCAGCATAATCACCAGCATAATTAAGGCAAACGGAAGGTGTGCCACGTGCCAGTAACGCATTAATTGTTGCATGGTTGAAAGCCACGCAATCCGACGGTTCATAATAATCTTCGATTTCAATATTTTTATTGCCTTGCGATAATTTTTTCCCTTAAAGCCTTTCTCTTTCAGTTCTTTTCTCAAGTCGGCAATTAGGGAGCGCTCAAATCGGAACCGATTTACAAGGCGCTTTACATAGTTACCATCCTCGCGGTACGATTGTGTTTTTGATGCTGCGTTTACTTTCTGCAGACCTGCCGAAAGTGCTTCATTCCCCTCGCTGAACTGTGCCCAAAGTTCGGTTTCCATTTTATTCAGCTCAATTAGACTCATTTCACGTCCTTCAATAGTGCGCGGTATTTGCAAATAGATAACCCGGCCAATCACGCCACTGATTACTACGGCCACCATACTCCAAAAACTTACGGCAACAATACCTCCGAATTTAAATGAGGTGTGAAACAGAACCATAATCGGCCCCAGTGTACATAAAAAAATGTGGAATTCGAGCCAGTATTTTAACACTCCCAGCCGCGACAGAAACCTGAATCGTTTACGCGCCATATAGCCAAAAACGCCAACTACCATTAACGTAGCTCCTATAATTCCGAGTCCGTGCCCGATTAAACCGGTTGGTCTCAACAAAGCATCTTGTTCATGAAAATGTCGTTCACCGATATCTGCCAAATAATAATCAGCTCCGTAAACAACTAGAAAGACAAATACAAAAATTGTAATTGATACTAACAATAGTAAATACAACGAATGCCAATGCCGTCCCATTTATCCACTTCAATTTAGGTTGGTAACTTAAAGCTAGAACTAATTTCTAAAATGATATACGTTCAGAACAGGAAGAATAGTATTTTAAACTGTCCCTAAATTAGAAGGTTACATTTTAATCGCTATTTATTGCAAACTATGGTGCATATTTTTCATGCACATGAACTACTTAGCTTGCAAATTGAGAAATAAATTGAAGTTTATACACCAGCCAATTTAAACAGTGTCTAAATTTTAAACCCGGGAGTTATAATATGAATTTACAGGATAAAGTTGTGACTTTAA
Organism: Draconibacterium mangrovi; assembly: GCF_010586825.1. Classification (GTDB taxonomy): domain Bacteria; phylum Bacteroidota; class Bacteroidia; order Bacteroidales; family Prolixibacteraceae; genus Draconibacterium; species Draconibacterium mangrovi. The sequence goes on from NZ_JAAAGB010000001.1 coordinate 769,630, forward strand.
TGCCGGGTCCTTAATCAACTCAACGGATTCAAAATAATTCTCTCACTAATTAGAATTAGCAAGAATTTGATCCAGATCATCCCATTGAATTTTTTGCAATTCCTGCATCAGCGAATCCTTAACGGCATTGTATCGCGTCATATTTTCTTCTTTCACTGGCTCAACGGGTGGCGCTTTAACTTTTAAGGGATCAACCAAACTTCCGTTTTTTGCCACCCTGAAATCGAGGTGCGGACCTGATGCCAATCCGGTTGAACCGACATAACCAATAACCTGTCCTTGCTTTACGCGTGCGCCGGTATGAATTCCCTTTCCATACCCTGAAAGATGCATATAGGTAGTGGTATAAACTGAATTGTGCTTTATTTTCAAATAATTACCGCCCCCACTTTTCTGATAGGCTTTGGCAACAACTGTTCCATCACCAATACTCATTACCGGAGTTCCTTTGGGTGCAGCATAATCCACTCCATGATGCGGACGACGGATACGTAAAACCGGATGCATACGATTGTTCGAAAAGCGGGAACTGATTCGCGAGAATTTCAGCGGTGCCTTTAAGAAAGCTTTTCTCAGACTTTTACCCTGCTCATCGAAATAATCCCAACGGTCGTCCTGATCGAATATGAATGCATAGTTATCTTCACCATAGTGATCAAACTGAACTGCATAAATTTCGCCAATGCCAATGGAAACGGAATCAACAAACTGTTCATCGTAAATCACCCTAAAACGATCGCCTTTCTGGATGGCAAAGAAATCGATGGTCCAGGCAAAAATATCGGAAAGTTCGAGTGCCAGCATCGGGTCTTGCCCGTTATCCACCATGGCATTCCACAACGAAGTCTCAACCACTCCATGCGCAGTTCGTTGGCGGGTTTTCACTTCCTTTTCACCCTTATAAATTCCTAATGTATCGGTTAACTCAAAAACTGTATATTCAACAGGTGAGTTTTCATAAACAAAATATTTGGCCACCGGAACTGAATCGAGGGTCGAAAGAATACAAAAGTTCTCGCCGCTTTTAATTTTTCGGACATCGAAAACGTCTCTTGATTTTCGGGCAATTTTATCGATTGTTCCCATTCCCACACCACGTGCATTCAAAATCTGACTGAGGTACTGATTGTTTTTTACCTTGCCCATTTCAAGCGTAAACGAATCAACCGGAAGTCCGTATTTTAACTCCGGCATTTTTACTTCAACAACGGTATCCAACACCGGTACCTCTTCTTTTTGGGCCTTTTTAGGTGCACACGAAAACAATTGACTCAGTGTAATTACGAGTCCCATCCCCACTAAAATCGATCTCAACTTCCTCATCTTCAAAATTTATTAAACGCAAAAATAAGAAAACTGTATAGATAACAAGATTAGTATGTATTTATTTAAAAAAATGAATTTTTAGACAAAAATTAAATGATCGCAGAAAGAACAGCTTACAATTTCAACTTATCAAAACCCTGCCCGTAAACGCCCATAACACTTCCCATGGAGATAAAAGCATCCGGATCGATCTGTTTTATTTTACGAAAAATGGCGCTGGTCTCTTTTTTTCGAACAACCGACATAATTACTTTCGTATCTTTTTTGGTATACCAACCCGTTCCATTGAGTATAGTTACCCCACGAATGGCCTCGTTGTTAATGTATTCTGCAATTTGCTCGTACTCTTTTGAGATTATAAACATTTGGGCCGAGCGGTTGGCACCACTTAAAAACGAATCGAGCGAATAAGAAACCACCCACATGGAAACATAACCATAAACCAGTTTTTCGGGCGAGCGGAATACCATATACGACGAAGCAATGATAATAACGTCGCACAATAAAATTATACGCCCCGGACTAATATTGCGGTATTTGTTTATAATCATGGCAAAAATATCAGTCCCACCGGTGCTTCCACCTCTCGAAAAAACAACACCGAGGCCAACTCCGCCGGCCATTCCGCCTAAAATTGCCGAAAGAAATGTGTCGTTTACAAGTGGTTCTTTCAAAATATTCTGAAACAGGGCAAAGAACCCGGTTAAAACCAGGATGCTGTAAATGGTTTTCACACCAAAATTAGCTCCCAGAATTTTTATGGCTACCAGAACCAGAAACGCATTAATAATCAGATATGTTATACTTACAGGAATTTTTGTAGCAAAATAAATAACTGCCGCAACACCACTTATTCCTCCGCCGGTTATCTCGGCAGGGATTAGAAACAATACCCAGCCTGCTGCAAACAACAACAGCCCGAAAGTAATTATTGCATAATCCTGAATCATGCGTCCCAGCCGTGTGTTATCCGACAATATCTCCTTAACCATTTTTAGTATTTTATATGTATTAAAAAATCGCGCAAATGAACAAAGCCTTTACTGAAAAAATAGTGATGATTGTCAGGGATTTGCGATATAACGTTAAGTTCACAAACATCTTCTGTTAAACAGTTTTCAAACTTTCAGAAAAAGGTACTATACCTATATTTTTTGAACCACCTGTATTTAAAGGCATTTTAGTCTGTTTTTACAAGTAAGCCAGTCCGACTTCTTGATTTTAAGACAATTATATCTTAAATTGTAATAAATCGTTAACATTCAAAAGATGCTTAATTTCTACAAAATCGTAAAAGAGAATCTTAATTTCAACCGGTTTGAATTTCGGGAAACGGTTTGCCTGGAATACACTTGTCCGATTGATGCCGAACAAATCGGAATTTTTTCCCGCAACGATTATATTGTTTATGTATTAAGCGGCAAAAAAACTTACAAAACCATCAACGGCGAGTGGACATTAACTCCCGGGCAAACTCTTTATTTAAAGAAAGGTGCCGAAGTTATTCATCAGTATTTTGACGATGAGTATTGTATGCTTGGCTTTTTTATCTCCGATGAACTGATACGCGAAACGATGGAGGAAATTCAGGGAAAACAAGTACTCAAAATAAATCACGAACCAAATAATTTTACTGCTCGGAAAGTAAATACCTCCGATTTCCTGGAAGGATATTTTCATTCCATGCTCACTTATTTTCGTGGCATAAACCGGCCGCCCGATCAGATTCTGGTACTTAAATTAAAGGAGTTACTGATTACACTGATCAACTCCGACCCAACATTAACGAATTACTTCACCAGCCTTACACCGTCTGACAAACCTTCGTTAAAGCGAATTATGGAGCAGAATTTCTGTTTCAACCTTAAACTTGAAGATTTTGCTGAGCTTTCGCACCGAAGCCTTTCTTCATTTAAAAGAGAATTCCAGCAAATATTCCAGGATTCGCCCGGAAAATGGATTATACGCAGAAGAGTTGAACACGCAGCCGCCATTCTCGCAAATTCTTCTCAAAGTGTTACTCAGGCTGCTTATGAATCAGGTTTCGAAGATGTCTCACATTTTAGTCGTGTATTTAAAAAGATCACAGGGAAAAGTCCTTCCGATTACAAAAAATCGCTGGTTTTTTGACCCATTTTTAACGTATTGAGCCAAATCGTCAACACTTCGGACTTTTTAGCAAAGTATGGCGCCCGGATAGTTCTCAACTTTGTACCAACAAAAACAGAGAACGATGAAAAACTTGATTTACACTTCAGAAAACAGGTCCGGACAACATAACGGATTCTCTCCTTTCTTCTTCATGAAAGGAACATCAAACAGCAGCCATGAAACTTATAACAATGTTGAAAAAACAAACTACAATCCGCAGTTTGGACAAAGTACACTTTTAACTCCTGAAGCTTCATCCGGAATAAATTCAGGTAAGCTGCCGAACCTAAAAAAGGTTTGTCGCGATTTGTTCAACACTTTTCGTGAGCAACAGGCGCCTTATTCAGCACTTCAGTTTATCCCGGTAATGCAGCAAGTTATGTCATTCGATAAAGAAGAACTGAAACGCTTTCTGAAAAACAAAGAAACCCGTCACGTTCTGGTTAATAACCGCTGGATGAAAGTAGTTCTGATTCACTGGAAACCCGGGAAAGTCAGCGATATCCACGGTCATCCGGCGGGAGGATGTGTTTTCAAATTATTGCATGGAAAACTGGAGGAATTACGTTACTCAGCCGATGAAAAACAAACCATCCTTTGTTCAAACGGATATCGTGCCGGCAGCATGGCCTACATCGACGACAGAATGGGTTATCACGCCGTTGGAAATCCATTTGGCAGCTCGGCAGTTAGCCTGCATGTGTATACACCGGGAACAGCAAAAACATACAACGAAAATATTTTTTAATCACACAATTAATTTATTCATCATTAAAATTTCACATCATGGAAACAAAACAAAAATTAGTAGTAGTTATTTCGAGAGGTCACGACGACGAACGTTCATCAGTAGCATGGAGCATTGCTAACGGAGGTATTAACAACGGATTGGAAGTTTCAATCTTCCTGGTTAGCTCAGCCATCGATTGGGTACGCAAAGGTGCAGCCGAAAAAGCTCGACCAAATCCGGAAGACCCAACCATTAAAGAAATGATTCAGAATGTTTTTAATGCAGGTTGTAATGTAAGTGTATGCCCACCTTGTGCGAAAGTGCGTGGTTACAGCGAAGAAGATTTGGTTGATGGCGTTAAGATTGTTGGCTCAGTTGCCATTCATGAAAGAATAAAAGAAGGAGCCGCCTTATTGAGCTTCTAAAATCGAAATACTTTTTTCATGAAAAAAGGGATAGCAGTTTGCCATCCCTTTTTTTCGATATCTGTTGAATTACTATCCTATAGCAATGTTTATGATCTTTTTCGGTACAAAAATGAATTTGCGAACGGTTTTTCCTTCCATCCATCTGGCAGCACGCTCATCGGCAAGCACTGTCTTTTCAATTTCATCTTTTGGCATGTCTAAAGGCAGCTCAATTTTGAAGCGCATTTTGCCGTTAAACGATACCGGATATTCGTGCGAATCTTCGGTCAATAAACTCTGATCTACTGCCGGCCAGGCTTCGTAAGCCAGTGTTTCGGCATTTCCATACATCGACCAAAACTCTTCGGCCATGTGCGGTGCATAAGGTGCCAGTATTTTTGCAAAAGTTTCAGCAGTTTGCTTGGTTACTTTTCCTTTTTTAATGGCCAGATTATTGAATACCATCAGTGCCGAAATTCCGGTATTGAACTTCATGTTTTCAATATCGTGCTCCACTTTTTGTATGGTTTGATGCAGCAACTTTGCCACCTCTTTATCTTCTTCTCCGTCAACGATTTTTTCCAGATCGGCAAAGAAACGGTACGCACGCGCCAGGAAGTTGAAAACTCCTTTCACACCATTTTCTGCCCATGGTTTACGCTCATCGAGCGGTCCCATAAACATTTCGTACAAACGCAGCGAATCGGCGCCGTAGTTTGCGATAACATCATCAGGATTCACTACATTCTTCAGCGACTTCGACATTTTTGCAACGATCTGTCTCAGCTCCTCGCCTGTTTCTGTGTGGAAATATTTACCGTCTTTTTCTTCAACCAAATCCGATGCTACTTTTGCGCCAGTTGAGGTTTCGTAGGCAAAGGCCAAAATCATTCCCTGGTTAAACAATTTCTGGAAAGGTTCGTCGGTTGAAACAACGCCCAAATCGAACAGCACTTTGTGCCAAAAACGCGAGTACAACAAGTGAAGAACAGCATGCTCGGCACCTCCAACATACAAGTCAACAGGCATCCAGTACTGTTCCTTTTTCACATCGAAAATACTGTCTACGTTATTCGGATCGATGTAGCGCAAATAGTACCAGCACGATCCTGCCCACTGCGGCATTGTGTTGGTTTCGCGGCGACCTTTACGTCCGTTTTTATCGGTAACAACCAGCCAGTCTTCGGCATTTGCCAATGGCGATTCGCCGGTTGAACTTGGTGTATATTCTTCCAGGTTTGGTAATTGCAAAGGCAGGTTTTCGTCTTCTACCAAAGTAACTTCGCCATCTTCCCAGTGGATTACAGGGAAAGGCTCGCCCCAGTAGCGCTGGCGGCTAAACAACCAGTCGCGCAATTTGAAGTTTGTAGTTGCTTTTCCAATTCCTTTTCCTTCCAGCCACTCAACAACTTGTTGAATACCTGCTGCTTTATTTAGTCCGTTAATATCCAAACCTGTTTCATCGCTCGACGAGTTGATGTATGCACCATCTTCTGTCCAGCAATCATCGCCGGCTAGAATTTCATCCCGGTTTTCCGCATCTTTTGGATCAAGAATGCAGTTGATCTGAATATCAAATTCTTTAGCGAATTCAAAGTCGCGGGTATCATGTGCAGGAACTGCCATAATCGCTCCCGTTCCGTAACCCATCAACACGTAGTCGGCTACCCAAATCGGAATCAACTGTTTGTTCACCGGATTAACAGCATAACGGCCGGTAAATACTCCGGTTTTCTCTTTTGCCAGATCAGTACGATCCAAATCCGATTTTAAAGCTGCAGCTTTAATGTATGCTTCAACTGCTTCTTTCTTATCGTCAGTTACAATTTCGTCTACTAATTCGTGTTCCGGAGCAATTACCATGTAAGTTGCACCAAACAAAGTATCAGGGCGAGTGGTGTAAACACGCAGATTTTTACCCAATCCATCGATAGCAAAATCCACTTCCGCACCGGTTGATTTACCAATCCAGTTGCGCTGCATGTCTTTTACACCTTCCGGCCAATCCAGGTTTTCGAGGCCGCTCAACAATCTTTCACCATAATGCGGAATACGCAGCAACCATTGTTTCAGGTTTTTGCGGATAACGGTGTTACCACATTTTTCGTGCGAACCATCAGTCAGCACCTCTTCGTTGGCACAAACTGTTTTACATGAATCGCACCACCAAACCTGTGCGTTATCGTAGTACGCCAGGCGTTTTTCGCCGATATAAGTTTTTACAGCCTCTTCTCCTTCAGCTTTTACCGCTTCAGGAATTATCAACTCCGAAATCGGACGGCCTTTTTGTTGCTCTTCATCAAAATAAGTGTCGTACAATTTTTTGAAAATCCACTGTGTCCATTTAAAATATTTTGGATCAGTGGTATTTATCTCACGATCCCAGTCATAGCTCAAACCAATAGCTTTAATCTGGCGACGGAAGTTATCGCAGTTTTTCCGGGTGGTAATTGCCGGATGTGTACCCGTTTGCATGGCGTATTGTTCTGCAGGCAAACCAAATGCATCGTATCCCATCGGATGCAACACATTAAATCCTTTCATCCGTTTGTAACGGCTCAAAATATCTGTTGCTGTATATCCCTCAGGGTGACCAACATGCAGCCCCGCTCCCGACGGATACGGGAACATATCGAGTATGTAATATTTTGGTTTTGAGTAGTCGTCTTCGGTTTTAAACGTTTTGTTTTCCTCCCAGTACTTTTGCCATTTCGGCTCTATTTCTGCGAATTTATATTCCATTTTCTTACTTAATAAGATTCTGATTTTAAAGGCGCAAAGATAAAATTTTTGTTGGATGTATCAGGTGATTTTACACATTCAAAATAAATCAAGTGAAAATGTTTGAGTTTACAACTTATTTGCCAATAAATCTAACAGACTAATATTTCGATCATGAATTAATATGCTGAAAAGCAACAAGATAACTACTGTCTTTTTCGTAACTTCAACATATTAAAACTAAAACCATTAAAATGAACACCATGAACAGTAAGTTATTTGTTGATGATTTTATGAACTACGTGCGGGTCAAAGATCCGGGGCAACCTGAATTTCATCAGGCAGTACATGAGGTTGTAGAATCACTGGCCGATTTTCTACTTGACAATCCAAGATACCTTCACGCTCAAATTCTGGAACGAATGGTTGAACCCGAGCGCATCATCCAGTTTCGTGTTCCCTGGATCGACGACCGTGGAAAAATTCATATTAACCGCGGCTACCGGGTGGAAATGAACAGCGCTATAGGGCCGTATAAAGGAGGACTGCGATTTCACCCAACCGTAAACCAAAGTATTCTTAAGTTTTTAGCTTTTGAACAGGTTTTGAAGAACAGCCTTACGTCGTTGCCAATGGGAGGCGGAAAAGGTGGTTCCGATTTTGATCCGAAAAACAAATCGGATAATGAGGTAATGCGTTTCTGCCAGAGTTTTATGACTGAATTATCGCGTCATATAGGGCCGTATACCGACGTACCTGCTGGTGACATTGGTGTTGGCGGCCGTGAGATCGGCTTTCTGTTTGGGCAATACAAACGCCTGCGCAACGAATTTACCGGAGTACTTACCGGAAAAGGTGTTGAATGGGGAGGTTCGCTTATCCGCCCCGAAGCTACCGGTTACGGCGCGGTGTATTTTGCTAAAGAAATGATGGCAACCCGCGGCGAAAGTTTTAAAGGAAAAACGGTGGCTGTTTCAGGCTCGGGCAATGTTGCGCAATACGCTACCGAAAAAGTTATTGAGCTGGGCGGGAAAGTGGTGACACTTTCCGATTCGAGCGGTTCAATCTATGATCCGGAAGGGATTGACCGGGAAAAACTGGATTTTGTAATGGAGTTGAAAAACGTACATCGCGGAAGGATAAAAGAATATGCCGACAAATACGCGGTTCAGTACATGGAAAAACGACGTCCGTGGAGCGTAAAATGCGACGTGGCCCTGCCTTGTGCAACAGAAAACGAGCTAAACCTGGAAGAGGCAAAAATGCTGCTTAACAACGGATGTTTTGTGGTTGCCGAAGGAGCCAACATGCCGAGTACAGAAGATGCGGTTCATTATTTCCTTCAGAAACAAATTCTTTACGGACCGGGAAAAGCGGCCAATGCAGGAGGTGTTGCTGTATCAGGTTTGGAAATGACACAAAACAGTATGCGTATTTCGTGGAGTCGCGAAGAAGTGGACACCAAACTGCATTCGATTATGCAAAACATTCATGAGATGTGCGTTAAATATGGCAGCGAAAAGGATGGTTTTACCAACTACGTAAAAGGCGCAAACATTGCAGGATTCGTAAAAGTGGCTAATTCGATGATGGCTCAAGGATTAGTCTAATTACTAACCAATAATAATTTATATTCTGTCCGGTCTGAACATTCAGACCGGATTTTTTTTGTGGAAATAATCTGTCGTTCAGTTCGCTTCAATTTATTATTCAGGAATCAGGACATCGGGGCATAATTTTTGTTGTAATGCGCCCGATTAATACATTTGCACAAAATTATTTTCGGTGAAGAAATTCAGTCTTACTTTTATTACACTTCTGTTTTCTGTTTTCGCTGTATTTAGCCAGTCGTATGTTCTCGTAGTGAATGCCAAAACAGGTAATCCAATTGAGCATGCCATGCTTGTTTCGGATAACTATATTACACAAACCGATGACGAAGGCAGGGCAAAGCTCGACGGTTTTTTGAAAGATGAAAAGATCCTCTTTAAACATTCATCATACATACCTTACGTAAGCACCCGCCAAAAAATTGAAAACCAAAGCCGAACAGTGCTGCTGATTGAAAGTCCGGTACGGCTTGATGAAGTGGTTATTTCGGTTAACCGTTGGAAACAGTCAAAAACGGAAATTCCACATACCATAAAATCGATTCAGCCGGAAGAGATAATGCACTACAATCCACAAACCACTGCCGACATGCTGGGCACCGAAAGTGGAATATTTATTCAAAAAAGCCAGATGGGAGGCGGCAGTCCGATGATTCGTGGTTTTGCTGCAAACCGGGTACTGATTATGGTAGACGGAATCAGGATGAACAACGCTATTTACCGCAGCGGAAACCTGCAAAATGTGATTTCTGTTGATGCACAAAGCCTGCAAAATACCGAGGTTATTTTTGGACCGGGTTCGGTAATTTACGGAAGTGATGCACTGGGTGGAGTAATGAGTTTTAACATGCTGTCGCCCAAACTTTCGACCAATGATGATTTCGAAAATTTTGGAAAAGTATACGCTCGCTACTCTAGTGCCAATTTTGAAAAAACCGGACATTTCTCGTACAATATCGGTGGCAAAAAGTGGGCATCGGTAATTAGTGCCACCTTTACTGATTTTGATGATTTGATGATGGGAACTTTCGGCCCCGACGAATATTTACGCCCTGAATATGTCGAAAATGCTACATATTCCGGAGAAGATCATATTGTGAAAAACAGCAACAACCGGGAACAAATATATACTGGCTACAATCAGTTCAACTTATTGGGGAAATTACGTTTCAGACCCAATGAAGCCATCGACATTCTGTTAAGCGCCCAACACTCGCAAACCGGCGATATTCCGCGATATGACAGATTAATTGAGTATAGTCACGACATATTAAAATATGCCGAATGGTATTACGGTCCGCAGGAATGGACACTTTTATCAGGCCGACTGCAACTGGAAAAAGAAATGATGCTTTTTGATAAAGCAAACTTGCTGTTGGGCTACCAGGATTACACCGAAAGCCGACACGACCGCAAACGAAATAACGATGTTCTGCGTAACCGTACCGAGAATGTGAATGTGTTTTCGGCCAACCTCGATTTTGGAAAAAGCATCGATAATAAGAGTGAGCTGTTTTATGGTCTGGAAGGCTATTTTAACAAGGTAGGTTCAACAGGATATTCAGAAAACCTGCTTTCGGGTGAGCAGGAAGATATTGCTCCACGTTATCCGGACGATTCAAAGTATTCGAGCATGGCGGCTTATTACTCGTTTAAATATTCCATCAGTCCGAAAATTATTTTCCAGATGGGTTCGCGCTTTACCTACACGCATTTGGAAGGCGAATTTGATACCGATTATTATCTGTTTCCGTTCGATGGTTTCAATATGAACAATTCGGCATTTAACGGCAACCTCGGAATTGTTTGGCATCCCACCACCGATTGGCAAATTAATATCCATGGTTCCACCGGTTTTCGTTCGCCAAATATCGATGATGTTGCCAAGGTTTTTGATTCGGAACCCGGCACAGTTGTGGTTCCCAATCCCGACCTGAAACCAGAATATGCGCGCAACCTGGAGTTAAGCCTTATCCGTTCGTACCAGAATAAAGTTAAGGTTGAACTAACCGGTTTTTACACCTGGCTGAAAGATGCCATGGTTCGACGGGCTTTCGATGGATTGGAACAAGACTCCATTTTATACGACGGAGAAATGAGCCGCGTGGAAGCATTGGTGAATGCCGAGTCGGCAACAATATACGGAACCACTTTGAACGTAGATTACCTTTTTAATAACCAGTGGCGCACCCGCCACGACATTACTATCACGAAAGGAGAAGATTCGGAAGGTTTACCTATCCGACATGTTCCACCGGTATTTGGTTCGTCGCACATTATTTTCGAAGGGCCAAAATTGTACCTCGATTTATACGTAAACTACAATGGTAAACTTCATTTCGAGGATCTTGCCACCGACGAACAAAGTAAACCTCATCTATATGTTCCCGATGAAAACGGTAATCCGTATTCTCCGGCGTGGTGGACTGCCAACCTAAAATCGAACTACCAGCTAAATTCGAACCTGACACTAAGTGGCGGAATAGAAAACATTTTTAACAAACGCTATCGTCCTTATTCTTCGGGAGTTGTATCCCCCGGCTTGAACTTTGTTATTTCAGTTTTATTTAAATTTTAAATTCCAGCGCCTTTTTTGGAGCAAATGCACAGGAAAAGAAGATTCGCATAACATAATATTAACGTTATTATTCTTTTTATGCAGAATAAATAAAGCTTAGAAAACATATTGTTTACAATTAGTCGACAACTTGCGGGAACTAAAATTAACGTAATGAAACGACGAAATTTTCTTGGAGCCCTTGGAACATCAGCGCTCGCCGTATCAACATTATCTTTTACAACAAACGCGGCCCCCGATGCGCCTAAAAATCGCTTATTCCGCATCGTTCATTTAACCGATATGCACATTTTTGAATCGGAAAAAGTAGCTCGCGGAATAAAACAGCTACTAAAAGAGATTCACCAGTTGGAAGACAAACCCGATTTTGTTCTCAATACCGGTGATAATATTATGGATGCCCTTAAACATTCGAAAGAAGAGGTGGAACAGCAATGGAATGCCTGGACTCGCTATTATAAAAATGAGCTACAATATCCGTTGTACAACTGCATTGGCAACCACGATGTTTGGGGTTGGGGATTAAAAGAACAGCCCATTCAGAACGATCCGCTTTACGGAAAAGCATGGGCATTAAAAATGCTGGAATTAAAAAACCGGTACTATTCATTCGAACACAAAGGATGGAAGTTTATTATTCTCGATAGTCCGGCTTCGGTAAACGAAGGAAGTTACACTGCCCGGCTCGATGATGAACAATTTAAGTGGTTAGCAAGCGAGTTGGAAAACACAGCATCATCAACACCCGTTTGTATTGTTTCTCATATTCCAATTTTATCGGCCTCGGTTTTTTACGATGGCGACAATTTAAAAGACGGAAACTGGCAGGTACCCGGTGCCTGGATGCACACCGACTCAAAAAAAATAAAAGACCTTTTTTATAAACACAAAAATGTAAAAGCTGCATTAAGCGGACACATTCATCTGGCCGATAAAACAGAATACCTTGGCGTGCAATACCATTGTAACGGTGCCGCATGTGGCGGATGGTGGGACGGCAATTACCAGGAATTTGGCCCGGCTTATGCAATAATCGACTTTTATGCCAACGGAGACATTATTACCAATTTAAAAGAATACAAATTCTAAATCCAACTAAATAAAGAAATAGAATGAACACCCGATAATCATCCAACGCTCCTAAGTTTCTGCGGAGCCATTTTTCAGCTACAATAAACACTGCATTTCATAAGAATTAACTTACGCAAATAGGTCAAAATGGGATTACTATGATTAAAATTTAATAGAAATCAAATTAAGAATTTACACAAAAATCTACGTATTTATGAAACACTTTATTGTAACTATTGGATTTCTGATGATGAGCATAGTCCTTTTTGCTCAGAAAAAAGAAATCACGGGAAAAATTACGGAAACCAACGGACTTTCCTTACCCGGAGTAAGTATTATGGAAAAAGGGACATCGAACGGAACAGTTTCCGATTCCGATGGAAATTACCGAATTGAAGTGAGCGAGAACGCAACACTTTTGTTTTCGTTTATTGGCTTTACAGCAAAAGAAATACCGCTTGAAGGGAACACGCTGATTAATGTTATTTTAGCCGAAGACCTTCAGGAAATTGATGAAGTTATTGTAACCGCACTGGGTATTAGCCGGGAGAAAAAAGCGCTTGGTTATACCACCCAGGAAGTAAAGTCGGAAACCATAACCAGTGTTAATGCGCCCAACCTGGGAAACATGTTAAGCGGACAGGTGGCAGGTTTAACAGTTGATACCAAAACCGGTATTTTTCAAAGCCCCGATTTTCAACTTCGGGGAAAAGCGCCCCTCATCGTAATTGATGAAGTTCCGGTTGAAACCGACTTTTTTGATGTTTCATCGGCCGACATTGAAAACATTGTGGTATTGAAAGGCCCCACTGCTTCGTCGCTTTACGGATCGCGCGGAAGAAATGGTGCAATTCTTATTACTACCAAAAAAGCCGCTAAAAAAGGTCTTGACATTACCATTTCAAACAGTACCATGATTTCGGCCGGTTATACGGTTTTCCCGGAAACACAAACCGAATACGGAAACGGATCGAATGGCCAGTACGAATTTTGGGACGGACAAGACGGTGGTATCTCGGACGGAGATATGATCTGGGGACCAAAATTCTCCGACAACCTTGAAATTCCGCAGTGGAACAGCCCAATTTACGACAATGTAACCGGCGAAACTATACCGTGGTGGGGCGACGTTTCGGGAACACAATATGACGATAAATCGCGCTACTCGAGGGTTCCTATTCCGTGGGAATACCACAACAACCTGAAGGATTTTATGCGCACAGGCGTGGTTTCAACCACGAATTTCTCCATCGCTTCGAAAAATGAAAAAGCATCAACACGCTTTTCAGGCTTTTACCAATCAGAAAAAGGCAGGGTCCCCAACTCGAATCTAAAAACCGGCGGACTAACATTTAACGGTTTGTACAACCTTACTTCAAACCTTACTCTCGATGCCAAATTATCGTTCTACAAAGTTTATTCGCCCAATTACCCGCGTTACGGTTACGGCCCCAAAAACCACATGTACACCATTTTAATATGGATGGGCGACGATGTGAATGGACAGGAACTGAAAGAACACATGTATATCCCCGGACAGGAAGGCTACCGCCAGGCCAACTATAACTACGCCTGGTATAACAACGTGTATTTTGCTGCTCACGAGCTAAACCAGAAACACGACCGCAACACCAGTAACGGGCAGGTTAAAATGAAGTGGGACATTACCGAAGACCTGAGCCTGCAGGGAAGGAGTTCAGCGGTGTTAAAACATACTTTCGAAGACCGTGAAAGCCCGAAATCGTACCTGAACTATGGCGATCCGCGCGAAGGGGATTACAAAACATGGAATACCGATCAGGTAAATATCGATAATGATATTTTACTGTCGTATAAAAAAGATTTCTCCGATAAGTTTGGATTAAGTGCCAACGCCGGCGCCTCAATGTTCTACAAAAAATACCAGCAGGAATACAACGCCACCGATGGTTTAGTTGTTCCGTGGGTGTACAGTTTAAACAACTCGCTGGGCAATGTAAAAGCATCAACTTACTTCCAGGAACGCGAAATACGAAGCGTTTTCGGTACTTTATCGATGGATATGCTGGATGCCTTCTTCCTTACTGTTACTGCACGAAACGACTGGTCTTCAACCTTGCCAGCGTCAAACAATTCGTACTTCTATCCTTCAGTTTCTTTAAGTACCCTGTTATCGAACCTTATTGATTTCCCGGAAGCCGTTGATTACTTAAAATTATACGGATCGTGGGCTGTAGTGTCAAGTGATTTGAGTCCTTACCAGATCTCGTCGTACTACAGCAACAGCGGAATGTACAACGGAAATTCAAAAGTAAGTTATCCGGGAACGATTGTAAATCCGAATATCAAACCGGAAAAGTCAACTTCGTTTGAGTTGGGTCTGTCGTCTGTTTTTTTGAAAAACCGCTTAAGTTTTGATTTGACGTACTACAACATTGTAGACGAAAACCAGATTATTAACCTGGATATTTCAGAAGCCAGTGGTTTCGACTCAAGAAAAGTAAACGGAAACCAATACACAACCAATGGTTTTGAGGTGATGCTAAATGCCAACCCGGTTCGTAAAAGCAATTTCCGCTGGGACCTTGGCTTAAACTGGACAACCAGCGTTAAAAAGCTTACAGAAATTTATGGTGGCGAAGAAAAATACGGGAACTATTCGTTGAATGAGCGCATTGATAACTACTATGCCACGGGTTGGATGAAAACTGCCGATGGCCAGCTTATCGTTTCGGCAGAAACCGGTCTGCCATCGAAAGATCCTAATCCGCAACTTTTTGGTCATACCGCTCCGAACTGGATGTTTGGCTTGCAAAACCATTTCAAATACAAAAATCTTTCGTTGGATGTTGACATCGATGGTTCGCTTGGCGGTGTAATACGATCATTATCAGTTGAAAAAATGTGGTGGGGAGGCAAACACCCGAACTCGGTTGAATACCGCGAAGCTGAATATGCTGCCGGTCATCCGGTTTATGTTCCCGATGCGGTGAACGTTATTAGTGGCGAACTAACCACCGACACTGAAGGAAACGTAATCTCCGACACACGCGAGTACCAAACCAACGAAACAGCAGTAAGCTGGCAAACATGGTCGCAAAACTATCCTTACCGCGCAAAAGTATCGCAAGACGAAAATGAGACGTTTGCCAATATTTTCGATCGCAGCTATGTAAAGCTTCGAAAAGTGGCATTCACTTACGATCTCACCAACCTTGTGAATATTAACGCATTCAAAAAAATTGAAGCCACAGCCTACGGCTACAACCTGGCAATGTGGAAAAAGGCCGACATCATTGATCCTGATTACGGAGATGACAACAACCTGCAGGATCCTTCAACGCGTTATGTTGGTTTGGGATTAACCGTAACATTCTAAAAAACAAGAACACTTTAATTTTAAAACAATGAAAAAATATATTTTATCAGTAATAGTTTTTGTTTGGGTATTCAGCTCATGCAGCGATTTAGAGGAGTTAAACCTGAACCCGAACAATGTTCCCGAAACGCACCCGCAACTTTTACTTACCGACATTGAATGGAATGCTTTCCAGGTAGGAGGAGTGAGCCCAATGTTTGCCTCGCGAATGGTGGTACAAACCGATGGCGAAAATGCCAACCAGTATTACAACTGGAACCGCGCCGGTTTTGGCGATTATGCGAAGCTTCGGAATATTACAAAAATGATGGAAGAAGCCGAACGCATTGGAAACACCGCTTATACAGCTCTGGGTAAATTTTTCCGCGCCTATTATTTTTATAATCTCACCCTAACTTTTGGCGATATCCCCTACTCCGATGCCTTACAAGGAGAAACTGACGAAATTTATGCCCCGGCTTACGATTCGCAAAGGGAAATTTTTAAAGGAATACTACAGGAGCTGGAAGATGCTGATGCCCTTTTGGCCAACGACAACAGCATTATTGCCGGCGATATTATTTATAACGGAAGCACAAGCCAGTGGCGCAAATGTATCAACTCGTTTCGTTTAAAAGTGCTGATCACGCTTTCAAAAAAAGAATCGGAATCTGATTTGAATGTAAAAAGCACCTTCGCCGGCATTTACAACAACTCGCCAATTCTTGAATCGAACGACGACAACGGACAACTCGTCTTTATCGATGAATTGGGAAGCCGTTATACCGAATACAACAGTAGTAGCTATGGTTCGGCCCGATACATGGACTCAACCTATGTGAAGCGCCTTCAGGATTTAAGTGACCCGCGATTATTTATTTTCTGCGGACAAACACGTAACGCAAAAGAAGCCGGTTTGGCCATTAACGATTTTTCGGCTTACGAAGGTGGAGATCCGATTGCTCCTTACAACGAGGTAAACCTGAAAGCAGCCGCCGGAAAAGTATCGAAGGTAAACCTGAGATACACCACCGACCCAACCACTGAACCGCATGTATTTTTGGGATATACTGAACTGCAACTTATTTTGGCAGAAGCCGCCATTCGTGGGTGGATCAGTACCTCGGCCAAGGATCACTACGAAAATGCGGTAAAAGCATCGTTTGAGTTTTACAATGCCCATGCCGCCGATTTTGCGGAGTATGTATATGCCGATGCAGCAAACGAATATTTGCAGGGGCAACTGGTTGATTTTGCCAATGCTTCATCAAACGAAGAGCAATTAAAGCTAATCATGCTTCAGAAATATATTCCTTCTTTTTTACAAGGCGGATGGCGAATGTACTTCGACCATTTACGAACCGGATATCCTGAATTCCGGATTGATGGAACCAATACCCCACCTTTGCGATGGATGTACCCAACCAGCGAATACCAGCAAAACAGCGAACATGTAAGTGATGCCATTACCGCTCAGTTTGGCGAAGGCAACGATAAAATCAGAGAAACAAGCTGGTGGTTAAAATAATATTCACTCTTTTTTCATAGAAATAAAACTAAAGGTCTGTGTATATTTATGCAGGCCTTTTATAAACTTATTTAAACCACAATTTTTTTATCCAATGAAAACAAAAATTTTCACAGCAATTTTTCTACTAATGGGTATTTCTCTTTTTGCACAAAATGTAAATAACATTCAAATGCCCGAACTCCTGAACAAGAATTCACGCAAAACGATAAACATACCTGATATTTTAGGCTACCAAACCTTAAAATGCGATTTTCATATGCACACCGTTTTTTCCGATGGAAGTGTGTGCCCAACCATTCGGGTTGACGAAGCATACAACGAAGGGCTTGATGTGATTGCCATTACCGATCATATTGAACGTAATCCCTCAAAAAAGGATGTTGCCGGAGACGACAATTCATCGTATGAGATTGCTTTGCCACGTGCTCAACAAAAAAATATCATTCTTATAAAAGCCGGTGAGATTACACGAAGCATGGCTCCGGGGCATTTTAATGCTTTATTTTTAAACGACACTCAGGCACTTGATGTGGAAAACTGGCGCGATGCTTTTGCCGAAGCTAAAAAGCAAGGGGCGTATTTTATTTGGAACCACCCGGGGTGGAAAGCTCAGCAACCCGACACCTGCTTGTGGTGGGACGAACACACCGAACTTTTTGAAAACGGAATGCTGCATGCCATTGAAGTTTTTAATGAGAAAGAATGGTACCCAATTGCTCTGGATTGGTGCATGGACAAAAACATTGCACCACATGCTGCATCTGATATTCACGGAATAAACTCAGAAATGTATAACCTGAAAGATTACCACCGCCCTATGACATTGGTATTGGCGAAAGAACGCACGCAGGAATCGATTCGCGAAGCATTGTTTGCCAACCGCACCGTGGCTTATTTCGGGAATATTCTGGCCGGGAAAGAAGAATATCTGAAAGCCATTTTTGAGGCTTCGGTAAAAATTGAATTCTACCGTGAATATGAAAAAGGCAAAACCTACATCATCGCAAATAAATCAGATGTTCCATTTGTTTTATCGTCGGAAGAAGATCTGTTTACCATTCCTGCCAACGGAGAAACAATGGTAAATATTCCTAATGGTTTTAATAATCGGGTTGAAGTGAAAAACCTGCATGTAAAAGGAACTAAAAACCTGAAACTTAAATTGGAATTATAAAATCAATATTGAGTTCGTAAAATTTAAAAAGCGCAATTACCGTTTTTTTCAAAGAAGGCAGAAAACAATCTGCGAGAGAAGATTTTATTAATTTAATTCGGTATTATATAAAAGAGGGACATCTGGAGTTCCTCTTTTTTTTATTCTCAAAAATATCGCGAATAGTATTTATACCCATCCTCTTATCCTTCCCTGCCAGCAAAGAAGGACGATTGGATAGTGGTTCATAAAAATAAACTTCATCTAATCCATATACGTCGTTGTTTTTAGAGGATAATCGTCTATCCCTTTATAAAGGGATAGACAGGAGAGAGGGTAAATTCCAACTTTTAACATTGACAGCAATTCCTATAAATAGTCGTTTCCACTAAACATATTCTTCAAAAAACAGTTCTTCGTTATAAGCAAATTTAAAACATGACCAAAATAAAAAACGAAAGCCATTTTAAAGAACTTTGCGACTGGTGCACCGGCGTAGAACCAAAGCTGGAGAACGTAATCAGGGAATATGACTATCCTCCATTCTGGCACCGCAATCCTGATTTTGCCACACTCATCCTAACCATTCTGGAACAGCAGGTTTCGCTCGCATCGGCAAAAGCAGCTTACAATAAATTAGAGGAGAAAATAAAAAATGTTACTCCTGAAAACCTCTTGAATCTTACGGACGAGGAGTTGCGCGCCTGTTATTTTAGCCGCCAGAAAATACAATACAGCCGCATTCTTGCCAACGAAATTGTAAGCGGCAAACTTAATCTCAATGAATTAAACGAAATGGAGGAAGCTGCCATCCGAAAAATTCTGATAAAACTAAAAGGCATCGGTAACTGGACCATCGATATGTATGTTTTGATGTGTCTTCATTATTGTGATATTTTTCCTCCCGGAGACCTGGCAACCATTAAAGCGGTTTACGAATTGGAGCTTGTTGCACCCGAAGCCACAAAAGAGGAAATTGTTGAGTACATGAAACGTTTTTCGCCCAACCGCTCGGTGGCAACCTATATTCTGTGGCATTTCTACATTCAAAAACGTAAGCTGGTTCTGGAGTAAAAGTTAAAACAGAAAATCACACTGTAAAGATTTTCACTACCTTTAAACCATGCTCGTTTCCAACAAAATCTCAAGAACACTTGAAGGCCCATATCGTTTTATTGGCTTTTACTTTGTGTTTGTAGCTGCGATATCCTTTTACGAGCAAGCCTGGATTATTTTAAGCATTCACGCTATTTTGGGTTGGTTTCTTCTTGGCTCTTATTCAGGTGTTGATATCGACACCGAAAAAAAACTGTTCCGAAGTTTTAATATGTGGTTTGGACTTGTAAAAACCGGGAAATGGGAACCCGTTGGCAAATACATTGGCCTTACATTGGTATCGATGAACAAGGTATACAGTTTGTACAGCCGATCGAACCGCAATATAACTTCCGGCAAGAAAGAGTTCAGAGTATATTTTGTGAATAAAAAGAAACGACCCTCCATTGCTGTAAAAAAATGTAAAACAAACGATGACGCGCAACGAGGGATGGACGAACTGGCCATTTGGCTGCATTTGCCGGTGTACAGTACAAAGCATTAAACTTTTATTTGAAGTGCAACGTTAATTCTCAATAACAGCGATATATTATTTCCCCCGATTTTCCGTTATTTATTCAA
The DNA here is from genome assembly GCF_010586825.1 of Draconibacterium mangrovi. Taxonomy (GTDB): domain Bacteria; phylum Bacteroidota; class Bacteroidia; order Bacteroidales; family Prolixibacteraceae; genus Draconibacterium; species Draconibacterium mangrovi. Next base: position 789,922 of record NZ_JAAAGB010000001.1, read on the forward strand.
ACAAACTCAGAACAAAAGAAACATGAAGACTCTTCTCAGTATAATTCTCCTGGTATTTATTGTTTCAACCTCCTTTGGTCAAAGCAAAAAACGCAGTAAGGTAAAACGCAAATACCGAAATGTTGAAGCCGTTTCGCGTGAACAGCCAACTGTTTATGTACGTGGTTCGGTGTACGACAGCGATTACAATCTTTTACCCGGTGCCACGGTTACGATCGACGGGACTTATAAAGGAGTGAACACGAACGAAGACGGTGAATATTTTATCACGAACCTGGAACCTGGGAGGGCACGTATCCGCGTTTCGTTTATCGGTTATGAAACCCATACTGCTGATATTATTCTACGGGAAGGACGGAATGAAAAGAATGTAATGCTACCTACAGCCGACATCCATCTGGAACCGATACTGGTAAGCGCACAAAAACGAGAGCAACAATTGCTTGATGTTCCAACAGCCATTTCATCGGTAAGCAACCAACTGATGAATGAGGCCAACATCACCGAGCTAAGCACACTGGGTGAATTTGTTCCGGGATTATACGTACGCGAGCAGGGCGCCAACCGCCCCACTTTTGCCATTCGCGGACTAAGCAGCGATGAAGTGAGTCCCAGCGCCCAACCACGTGTTTCGGTATTTTTTAATAATGTGCCTATAAACCGGGCCAATTCAGCTTCGCTCGAGCTGTACGATATGGACCGCGTGGAAGTATTGAAAGGACCGCAAAACACGCTTTTCGGACGTGGTGCACAGGCCGGAGCAGTTCACTACGTTAGCAAAATGCCGGAGAATAAATATTACGGAAGCATTACCGCAGGATTGGGAGATTACGGTCAACAGGAATACCGCGGAATGATTAATGTTCCGATCATCGAGAACAAGTTGATGATGCGGGCAGCGGGTATTTACAACTCGCGCGATGGTTATGTGGAGAACACTTTTGGCAGCGACCTGATGGGTAAAGAAACCATTGCCGGACGTTTTTCTTTGCGCTTCAAGCCACAATGGAACCACCGTTTTGATGTGGTGGTTAATTACCAGAAAGACGATACTCCGGGAATAGCATTTATGCCCGCTGGTCTGCCAAATACAAATGGCGATATTGGCATTTTTAGTGGCGTAGCATCGCACGAGCAGGGCAAAAACCTGGGTACCGGAAAAGAGATTTTTGATGCAACACTGAACTACCGCCTTTACATGAGCGAACATACCTACTGGACAAGTATCACTTCGTATCGAAAAACAGATGCCACATCACGGTGGGATGGCGACGGTACGGCCTCGGCGGCCATCGATATGGCTGAGTATGCCGGATCATCACAGTTTTACCAGGAAATTCGTGGAAACTTCTCGCAGAACAGCCGTTTGAACGGTTCGCTGGGAGGAAGCTTTTGGAGGGAAAAAGCCGACCAGACTTACTGGTTCTCGCCCAATGAGCAGCATTTAGCCAATCTAATGCTGGCCAGTCCTCCAATGCCATTAGTGGATGCCAATGGTCAGCCAATTTCAATTCAGGCAATACCCAATTATGATCCTGATCTGGACACAACGATTTACATCCCTCTTCCAACAAATCATCAGGAAGAAATGTACAGCCAGGCCACCAACATGGCCGTGGAAGGTTTTATGGATATCAACTACCAGGTTTCGCGGAAGATTTTTGTTTCGGCAGGAGCACGGATGGTTTACGACCGTTATAAACTGAACAGTGAATCTTCTTTTGTAAGCGGCTCGCCTTCAACACTGGGAATGTATACGGGTAATGCTCCCAACGTTTTCTTTTTGCCCTATGATTCAAAAGAGATCAAAAAAAATACAATTTCGTATACCTGGCGCGGAGGGTTAAAATACCGCTTTAACGAATACGGAAATATTTATGCCAACTACTCGCGCGGACGCCGGCCTGCCGTATTGCAGTTTACCTCAACAGGAGAAGAGGAAGTTCTGGAGCCGGAAATCCTCGACAATTATGAACTGGGCTTTAAAGCCGCATTCTACGACCGTGTGTTTGTTGACGTGGCAGGTTTCTACTCGCTTTACAAAGATTTCCAAACCCGTGCGTGGGTAGCAGACAGCCAAACCGGGGAATACAACCTTCTGTTTAAAGACGGCGGACAGGCGACATCGTATGGTGCCGAGGCTAATTTACGAGTAGCTATTATAGAACAACTTGACCTGTTTGCCAATTACGCGTGGTTAAAAACCGAATTCGACTCCACTGATGTAGATGGAGCTGCACAACTTTATGCCGGCAATGTTTTTAGTCTGGCACCGGAACACAGCTTTGCCGTAGGGTTGAATGCACGTGTTAACATTACACCCAACATTAAGCTGTTTGTAACACCAACGTATTCGTATAAATCGCACATGTATTTTGAGGATGCCAACACTCCCGGACTGGAACAGGATGCTTATGGTTTGCTAAATATTAACGGCGGGCTTGAACTGGCCGATCCGAAAATCCGATTAACGGTTTGGGCGAACAACGTACTCGACGAACAGTTTATCACCAGCGCCGGAAATACCGGAAGCCTGTTTGGTGTACCTACTTTTGTGCCGAGCTCTCCACAAATGATCGGTACTAAACTGACCTGGAATTTTACCAAAGAGGACCGGCGTAGAAGGAGAAGGTAATCGCGTTGGTACCGTTAAATTATAATCCGTTAAGTTTCGATTCGATCAAACTGAACGAATTAAACTTACCTTTGCGCCATGTCAGGAAAAAAGAAGAACCAGAAAAATATTCTCAGCAAGCTAAATATTGAGAAGCTTAATCCGATGCAGGAGGAAGCAAAACTTGCCATTCATAAAGCCGATAACACCATTTTACTTTCGCCAACCGGAACAGGAAAAACGCTGGCCTTTATGTTACCCATTGTTGCCGAACTCGATCCGGATTGCGAATTTGTTCAGGTGCTCATTTTGGTTCCTTCGCGCGAACTGGCGATACAAATTGAGCAGGTTACCCGCGACATGGGTACCGGTTACAAATGCAATGCTTTTTACGGTGGACGAAATTTTAGTAAAGACCGCATTGATTTAAACCGCCCACCGGCCATCTTAATTGGCACGCCGGGAAGAATTGCCGACCACATGCGCCGTGAAACGTTTTACACGCACAAAATAAAAACGCTGGTTCTTGATGAGTTTGATAAATCGCTGGAAATTGGTTTTGAAAAAGACATGCAAGACATTGTTTCTTTTCTTCCAGAAGTAGAGAAAAAGGTGCTTACATCGGCGACTCATCGTGTGCGCATCCCCGATTTTCTGGCTTTTAAAAACCCGCTAAACGTTAATTTCCTGAAGGATGAGATTCCTGAGCTGGAGATTAAAACCATTGTTTCGCCCGAGAAAGATAAACTGGAAACATTGGTGAAAGCGTTGCGCCATTTAGGAAACCAACCCGGCATTATCTTTTGCAATTTTAAAGAATCGATTGACCGGGTTAGTACATATCTTACTGAAAACGGGATTAGCCACGGTACTTTTTACGGAGGAATGGAACAAACCGACCGCGAGCGGGTACTGATTAAATTCAGAAACGGGACATATCGTTTAATTGTTGCAACCGATCTGGCAGCACGCGGGCTAGATATTCCGGAGTTAAAATTTATTCTGCATTACCATCTTCCCTTACGTTTTCAGGAATTTACACACCGCAACGGGCGAACAGCACGAATGCACAGTGAAGGAACTGCTTATATTCTAAAATGGGAAGGTGAGGATTATCCTGAATTTATTCAACCTACCGAAATTGAAGAACTTACAGAGGCAGCTCTCCCCTCCACATCAGGATGGGATACACTTTTTGTTTCGGGTGGACGAAAAGATAAAATTTCGAAAGGCGATATTGCCGGATTATTTTTTAAACAGGGCAAACTCGGCAAAGAAGAATTAGGCGTGATAGAATTAAAACACGACTGTGCTTTTGTAGCCGTTCGGTCGGATAAAGTTGAGGCAGTAATTGCAGAAGTCAGTAACACTAAATTGAAAAATAAAAAAGTACGCATTTCGCTTATTTAATAATACGCTCTAAACTCATCTTCTTTGCTATTTTATTTTCCTTGAGTTAATATTTGTACTCAGGTAAGTTCAATAACTTATTCGCCTGGTTTTAGAATCCTAAACCGTAAAAAACTTCCGGAATACTAAGCGATTTCAACAGATAAAATCCCGTAACCTTTTTCATAATATTTATGTAAAAAAAGATATGATTGCATGCAGAACAGCGGCAAGAGTAACAATACAAACAAGGTATTATGAAAACAAAACAACGACATATCAGGCTATTAATGATTGCAGCTGGTATGTTGATCTTTTCCATACTTTTTTTACTCATCGTTACGCCCGGAGCTTATTCCAAAACACTACCTGGCTCAGCCAATACCGGAGCTTTAACCGGTATATCGCTGGCAATTGGTCTTCGCCTGGCACTATTGGTTGGCTACCTGCTAATTATTAAAAGGAGTATACATAACGACAACATACGGATAGGAAACTACATCTTAATCGGGGTACTTCTTCTTATTTTGGGATTAATCGATACCGACAGTGCTTTTGCATTCCTTGACAATAGGAATGTCCTTTACATTTCCATTTTGATGTTTACAAGTATCTTTTGCGATCTGACAGCCGCGATACTTACTTTTATTGCAGCTTCCATAAAACCCGCAAATAAACCAATCCAAACTGCGGCTGATAAGAAGCTACTAAACGGCTTAGTAATTGGAATAGGTGTAATGGTGATGATTTTCTTCGCGTTTCCCTGGGGGATAATTATTTCGCTGGCATTCTGGATTTATTTGGGCATAACCCTTCGGAAAAAGCACTCCTTTTTCTCACCCGAAATGGAAGCAACATTAGTAGTGAAACTCCAAAAAAGGTTAAAAGGACTGTTGACTATAGCTGTGATCTCGCTTCCTGTTGCGATTGCCGGTGTAATTATTCACAATGTACATTCGGGCAAAACCGGAAGTGAAGAATCACTTTTTTTCTACATTGGTGTTATTGCCGAATACTTTTTTGTTCTGGCATCTGCAGGTGGTATAATCACCTTTCTTAAAGGCCGGCAAAACCCAAATTAAAGAAAATCCGGGCTTAAAATATGAGTGAATTATTAACCGGAGTAGGAAAAAATCATTCCCCGTGAGATTCTCGAATTATTTCATTTATCAGCTTAACTGAATCGCGGATACAACCTTCGCAGACTTCCTTTTTCAGGTTATTGGTTTTGAAATAATTCTGGCCTTCTGCGGTGTTTAAGTCGCAATTGATTAATGCCTTGCAAACCGTTGTTCCTTTCTGCTGCGTAAACCGATTATGAAACGATTGAACCATACCATAGGTCTTTTCCACTTTTTCCGGGTTATCTTTCGAATTGGCGTTAACCAAACCAAAAATCATATAGGCGGCCGATACTGCCCCACAAGTTTCCTGCAAGCGGCCCATGCCGCCACCAAATCCACACGATAAATTAATGGCGGCTTCTCTATCTACTTGCAAAACATCGGAATAAGAAATCAGAACAGATTGTGCACAATTATAATCCTGCCAGAAAAGCCCGACCGCTTTATTGCTAAGCTCGTTGTAGTCTAATGGTTTGTTCATAGTTTCGATTTTTAGTTGGCCTGTTATGCCTCGCCGTCAATGACAGTTTTAATTTCTTTTGTTTCTGTATCGAATAATAGCAAGCCTTCAGTTTTTTCGTCAAGTTGCCCCATCAGCTCCCCTTTTTCATTCCATACCGATGATCTTCCGGCGCATTCGTAACCTCCTGAACGCCCCACATAATTGGACATAAGTGTTACCATATTTTTGCTTTTTGCCATACCTGAAAGTTTTTTAATCTCTGCCTCAATTCCTGCAACCGAACTTAAAACGCTTGCAATATAAATTGTTGCATTATTCTGGCTGGCATACTCCCAGTGTGCATCATTTGAGGCTTCGTAGCAAATGGCGGGCGACACTACTTCTGTTTTTAAATTAAGCACCATTGGATTTTTGGCTGCGGTAAAAAACGGTGCCTCCGGAGGGTACAAATATTGTTTCGAATAGCTTATTCGATCGGTATGAGGCTGAAAAATAATCATGCTGATAAATACATTGTCCAATTTTCGTGTTGGTAATCCAACTCCTATTGTAATGCAGCTCTGATCACTTAATCGTCGCATTTCATCCAGTCTTTTGTCATCCGGGTTGGTGGCCAACTCCCCGGCCAGCTCTCTTTCGTAGCCGGTTAACGATAATTCAGGAAATACCACCATGTCGGCTTCAATTCGAATGGCCTGTTTTATCCACTTTAGATGGGTTTCAACATTTTTTTCAATGTTCCCTTTTACGGCTTCAATTTGTGCAACAGCTACTCTCATTGTGTTTTTTTGATCGTTTATGTTCGGTTATACTTGTTTTGGTGCAAGGCTTTTCGTGTTTTCCGGTTTTCCGGATCGGCACTTCTATTTTGTTTTTAAGACGTAAAACAGGAAAATCAAAATTAATTAATCGCTGTAAATCTTAATCAGAAATTCGGCGAATTATTATTCTTTCAAGTAACAAATACATGCTTTTGAATGATAAAAGTTAATCACTTGTCTTTTCTAATTTAAACACTTGTGATTTTTATAAAAATCACAAGTGACTTTTTTTCGAATCACTTGTGTTTATAATTGTAGTATCAAGTGATGGAAAGTATTGGCCAGAGAAACCAGATGCCCCTCAAGATGTTATTCCCTTTTCGAATGAAAAAAAACGGGCAACAAAAAAGGGAAGCTAATGCTTCCCTTTTCCTGTATCTAATTCAATGAATTATCTTTCAGCTTTCTTTCTTGACGAGTAGTTAATGTTCAGTGCAGCCGATTTACGCAGCTCCTGCTTTACATCACCTACAATACTCATTCTTGTATTCTCATCAATTTTCAACGAAGTAACCATAAATGGTTGTTCAGCCTCATCTCTGGCTTCGCGTTCAGCAATAATGAAATCCTGTACTTCATCAACTGCAGCGAATTGATCGTTCAACTGAATACGTGGTGCCTTACCAAACGTTTTTTGGAACGCTGGAAGAGGTTCACCAATATAAATGTAACTTACTAAAGATTTTTTTTCCAGTTTGCTCAATTCAGTAGCTTCCGGAATACGCATTTTTACCTTTAGTGTTACCTCACGCATTGTTGTACTAACCATAAAGAAGAACAGAAGCATGAACACAATGTCAGGCAACGAGGCCGTCGAAATAGGAGGTAATTCCTTACCATCATCTTTTCTAAACTTGCTCATAATCTATTCTTTTAAATTTTACCTTTTGGTTCAGCTTCAGAAATTCGCGAAGGATAGATCTTTTTGATAGCGTCCTGTTGGTCACCATCCAGATCAACATAAGCTTTTCCAAACTTTTGTTTTGCTAACTCGTCTCTTAATTCATTAATGGCAGCAACCAGTTCGTTTTGAACAGCTAAGTAAGTTCCATACTGAGTATCCAAGTCGTTACGCAATGAAATTACCCCTTTGGTTACCATTTGTTCACCGAAGTAAGGTATTTCCATAGGCTCTTTCTCAGGCAAATTTTCAGCATTATATGGGTTCGCCATAAATTCTTTTGCCCTTTCACGCAGATTCTCAATTTGTTCGTAGTCTCCTTCTACCAATAGGTCATTGTTTTTATTTACAAGAACAACGAATACGTTCCGCTCATTAATTTGCTGATCGTCATTTTGTTCTTGATCAGGTGCCCATTGTGGAAGTTTTCTACGAAGACCGCTGTCAACGTCCATCGTGGTTGTTACCAGGAAGAAGATCAGCAACATAAATGCAATATCTGCTAAAGATGCTGCCGGTATTTCAGGTATTTTCTTAGCCATAACTTTTTCCTGTTTTAATTACCACGATTAAACTTATCTAAACAAACGCATTACTGCTGATGATGCAACCGACAATACTGCCAATCCTAAAAGGATATATGTTGCATACAACCCAGTGTCTGTTAATTTTGCTACTTTCTCATTTAAGGTTCCATCTGCCAAAAATTTGTCCACACCAATAAATTGTGGAATTTCTGGAGAAGCCAGTAAGTAGGCTACAAGAACCACTACTGCCATGAATCCCAGGGAAATAAGCCCTGATTTTGCAGCTTTTTTGTCGGTGAACATGTGGAACAGTCCTGAAAGAACTGCAACACCGGCACCAACAGCTACAAGTATGTAGCTCCATACCAAGTTGGAATTAATCCAACGCCCCATAGTAGGGTCTGTATCTACATCACTTATGTTTACAAATAAAGAAACAAGAAGAATAGTAGAAACAATGATAAGAGCCCATAGTACAATCGTAACTATTTTTGCTGTTTTACCCATTTTTCTATTCTTTATTTTTGCATGTTATGTTTTACCAACAAGTCTAACAACGAGATAGAAGCATCTTCCATGTTGTTAATGATGCTATCGATTTTAGCTACACAGTAGTTGTAGAAAATCTGAAGAATAATAGCAACAACAAGACCTGATACAGTTGTAATCAAAGCTACTTTAATACCACCAGCCACAAGAGAAGGGCTAATGTCACCTGCTACCTCAATAGCATCAAAAGCACCAATCATACCGATTACAGTACCCATGAAACCAAGCATCGGAGCCAAAGCGATGAAAAGTGCGATCCAGCTTAATCCTTTTTCCAAAAGACCGGCTTGAACACCACCGTAAGAAATAACTGTTTTTTCAACTACATCGATACCATGATCGAAACGATCAAGACCTTGATAGAAAATACTAGCTACTGGTCCGCGAGTAGTACGACATACTTCTTTTGCAGCCTCTACGCCGCCACTTTCTAATGCTTCTTCAACACTAGCCAACAGTTTTTTAGTATTGCTGGTTGCAAGGTTAAGGTAAAGAACTCTTTCAATTGCAAAGGCAAGACCTAAAATAAGGGCTACCAATACGAAGCTCATGAAAGCAGGGTCACCTTCAATAAATTTTTGTTTCATCTGACTGTGAAGTGATTTTCCTTCTTCTGCAGCGGCTGCAGCATCTTCTTCAGCTATTGCAGCAGATGTTTGCTCTACTTGTTCAGTAGCAGTTTCTGTGGCAGCTGCTTCTTCCTCTTGAGCAAGCGCTACATTCGATGCCATAAAAAACAGCATCCCAAATACGGCTATTAACGCGAATAGTCTTTTCATAATTGATTTGAATTTTTAATTAATAATCTCTTTGAATTTGTTTTTGTATTGATTTTTAAAATATTAATCCATTGTCCCACAAAAAACATGCCCCTATTCAAAAGCTTGTTTTTATTTTTTAATGAACGTCCCATTTTTGCGGAGAGAGAGGGATTCGAACCCTCGGTACCCTTTCGGGGTACACACGCTTTCCAGGCGTGCCAGTTCAGCCACTCCTGCACCTCTCCAGTATTCGTTAGCGCGGCCTCCCAAAAATGAGGGCTGCAAATTAATAAAAAATTGTGAAAAAAAAACTTTGCTATTCACTAATTTCCCCGCGCAGACTTTTATTGAGGTACATTTTGATTTCGTCCGGTTTAAGGCCTTGCCCTAGCAAAAACATCAGCTTTGTAACTGCGGCTTCAGTGGTCATATCTTTTGCCGAAACTACACCTGCATTAAGTAACTCAACACTTGTTTGATACTGCCCCATAACCACCTTTCCTCCCTGGCACTGGGTAACATTTAATACCACTATGCCTCGTTTAATGGCCCGCTTAATAGCATTAATCAGCCAGCGCGATGTAGGCACATTCCCAGATCCAAAAGTCTCAAGTACAACGCCTTTCAACCCGGGAGTATTTAACACCGAATTAAAAACGTTCTGGTTAATTCCCGGAAATATTTTCAGGATAACTACATTGTCATCAAAATCGGTATTTACTTTTAAAATCCCTTTATTTTCAGGATAATGAATAAACTCGATACTATATTTTATATCGATGCCGGCCACAGCCAAAGCCGGATAATTCACCGAACGAAACGCGCTAAACAATTCGGCATCGCGTTTTAAAGTTCGGTTTCCTCGGTATAATTTAAAATCAAAATAAATACACACTTCGGGTACCAGGCATTCTCCCTGAACTTTTTCGGCTGCAATTTCAACGGCAGTTATCAGGTTTTCCTTTCCATCGGTACGAATTACACCAATTGGCAGTTGCGATCCGGTTAAGATGATTGGTTTGTCCAGGTTCTCGAACATATAGCTTAAGGCCGAAGCTGTATATGCCATTGTATCGGTTCCGTGCAAAACAACAAAACCATCGTAAGCATTGTAATGCCGTTCGATAGTTTTTGCAATTTTAATCCACGAAATCGGATTCATGTTGGAAGAATCAAGAGCAGGATTAAAAGTGATCGTCTTTATTATGAAATCAAACTTCTTCAATTCAGGAACCACTTCCTGAATTTTATCAAACTTTACGGGTCGCAAGGCTCCATTTTTGGGGTCCTGAACCATACCAATGGTACCTCCGGTATATATTATTAATATAGAAGTCTTTTTGGCAGTTCTTGTGGTCATTGCAGTTTTTAATTATGCCTGCAAGTTATCAAATTCCGAATAAATTACGGGCATTGGTTGTAGTTATTTCGGCAATGCGAGTAAGCGGTAAGCGGTATACGTCAGCCACTTTCTGTGCCACATGAATGAGATAGGAACTCTCGTTTCGTTTACCTCTTTTAGGAACGGGGGCCAGATAAGGTGAATCGGTTTCGAGGACCAGGTGATGCGGATCGATTTCTTTTATTACTTCGTCGAGATCGCTGTTTTTAAAGGTCACAACTCCGCCTATACCGAGCAAAAATCCCAATTCTGTAATTTTTTGTGCTTCCTCCGCCGTTCCGCTAAAACAATGAAAGATACCACGCAGTGATCCATCTTGTTCTTCCTTTACAATTTCATAGGTCTGATCAAAAGACTTCCGTACATGCACAACAATGGGAAGGTTTAACTTTTTTGCCAAACGTATCTGATATCGGAAAGCCTCTTTTTGCTCCTGTTCATATTTGCTTTCCCAATACAAATCGATACCAATCTCACCTATACCATAGAATTTTCGTCGTTGCAACCAGTATTCAATAGCCTCCAACTCCTCTTCGTAGTCTTCTTCTACCGAAGTTGGATGCAAACCAATAAGCGGAAAGCATAAATTGGGGTAAGCCCCGGCCAGATCGAGCATATGTTTTATCGAGCCGGAATCAATATTCGGAAGAATAATCTTTTTGATTCCACTCTCATCGGCACGTTTTAATGCTTCGTCCCGATCGTGAATAAAATCTTCTGAATATATATGAGAATGTGTATCTATTAACATCTAGGTACTTTTACCTTAAGCTAGCTACTGCCTGTTTTCTATTTATAACTTATTTATCTCTTTTAATAGTCTGCGAAACCAGACAATAAAACCTTAATTGCCGACAAAAGTAAAAAAGTGTTTGTTCCCTACCTCCTTTTCAACTTTACCTAAAAATTAAATTTTCGCTTTTGGAGACTGCAGCATGGCTGAATGGTACGTAAAATAAAACATCCGTCCGAAATCCGAACAGATGTTTTTATCTTATCAATATTAAGTATTTCTTAACCGGACTACACAACTCCCTGTGCCAGCATCGCTTCGGCTACTTTAACAAAACCGCCAACATTGGCACCTTTTACATAGTCAATCTTATTTCCTTTTGCGCCATAGCTTACGCAAGTTTCGTGAATAGCTTTCATAATTCCCTTTAAACGCTCGTCCACTTCTTCGCGCGGCCAGTTAATTCGCATACTGTTTTGCGACATTTCCAACCCGGAAACAGCAACACCACCGGCATTTACTGCTTTGCCTGGAGCATAATCCATTGCCTCGCTTAAAAAGTCGACCGCTTCGGCGGTACAGCCCATATTCGATGCTTCGGCTAATAGTTTACATCCATTTTTAGCCAGTTCTTTTGCATCTTCCAAACCAACTTCGTTTTCGGTAGCACAAGGCATTGCCAAATCAACCGGCACTTCCCACGGACGTTTACCGGCAACAAACTCAGCATCAAATTCTTCGGCATACGGCGAAACAATGTCATTATTTGTAGCACGCAATTCAAGCAGGTATTCCACTTTGTCGCCAGTAATTCCATTTTTATCGTAGATGTAGCCATCAGGTCCGGAAATGGTTACCACCTTTCCTCCAAGCTCATTAATTTTGGAAATGGCTCCCCAGGCAACGTTTCCAAATCCCGATACCGAAATTGTTTGGCCTTCAATATCTTTTCCAATACGGTGCAACATGTGCTGTGCAAAATAAACTGCACCAAAACCAGTTGCTTCCGGACGAATTAAACTTCCACCCCAGGCCAAACCTTTTCCGGTTAATACACCTGTAAATTCGTTTTTAATTCGTTTATATTGTCCAAACAGGTAACCAATCTCACGTCCGCCAACGCCGATATCTCCGGCAGGCACATCGGTATGTGGCCCGATATGGCGATACAACTCGGTCATAAAACTCTGGCAAAACCGCATAATCTCGCCATCGCTTTTTCCTTTCGGGCTAAAGTCTGATCCGCCTTTTCCTCCGCCCATTGGCAAAGTTGTAAGGCTATTCTTAAAAGTTTGTTCAAATCCTAAAAACTTCAAAATACTAAGAGTTACACTGGCATGAAACCGCAAACCTCCTTTGTATGGCCCCAATGCCGAGTTAAACTCAACACGGTAACCACGGTTTATTTGCACTTCTCCCCGATCGTCGACCCAGGGCACACGGAACATAATTACCCGCTCGGGCTCAACCATGCGTTCCAGAATTTTAGCGCGCTGGTAACGTGGATTCTTTTCGTAAAAATCCCAAACCGAACCAATTACTTCTTCTACCGCCTGGTGAAATTCATTTTCCCCCGGAGTTCTGTGCTCCAAATTCGCGATGAATTCATTTATATCTGTTTTCATAAGGTTAAAAATTAGAGGACACCAACTAGCAGCTGCCCCGTTAAAAATCATATTCATTTATGAACTTTCCCAATCAAAAAAATGATTGTTTGGCAAAGGTAGAGAAGTAAAAAAATAAATAACAAGCTTTTCTCAAGATTTACCCATCACTTCTTCTTGTTGATTTACAGTACTTTAAACACAAGACAAAAGATGTTAAAAAACACTGTGTGACGGAAATCAGTATTCCTGGCATCATTCCCCGAAACACCTCAAAAACAGGCAATTGTAAGCATTTCTATATCCAAAGTTTAAATTCTTAACTATTGCATTTCAGAAACTTTAGAGCTTATTAGTTAAAAACAGTTTTTTCTATCAAAGTATCAAAAAACACAGTCCAGTATAAACCAGCTAACAAAAGTTAGGGACAGAGGTGTTTTTCAAGAGAATTGAATCATAAAATTTTGGGCATAAAAAAAGCCCTTCCGAACGGGAAGAGCTTTACTATAATATTTTGAGCTGATTTTTACATCATACCGCCCATGCCGCCCATACCAGGGCCACCCATTGGCATTGCTGGACCATCTTCTTTAACCTCAACAATTACGGTTTCGGTGGTTAAGAACATTCCGGCAATTGAAGCAGCGTTTTCAAGTGCAACACGAGTTACTTTTGCTGGATCGATAACACCAGTTTCGTAAAGTTTCTGGTATTCATCAGTACGAGCATTGTAACCGTAATCACCTTCACCGTCTTTTACGTTTTGAACAACTACCGCACCTTCTTTACCAGCGTTAGCTACAATCTGACGCAATGGCTCCTCGATGGCACGTTTAACGATTTCAACACCTGTTGTTTCGTCTTCGTTTTCGCCTTTCAGGTCTTCCAATGCAGCAATTGCACGTACCAAAGCAACACCACCACCAGGAACGATTCCTTCTTCAACAGCAGCGCGGGTTGCGTGCAATGCATCATCTACGCGGTCTTTTTTCTCTTTCATTTCTACTTCTGAAGCAGCACCAACATAAATAACAGCAACACCACCGGCCAATTTAGCCAAACGCTCTTGCAGTTTTTCTTTGTCGTAATCAGAAGTTGTTGTTTCCATCTGCGTTTTGATTTGGTTAACACGAGCAGCAATAGCTTCTTGCGCACCCGCACCATTAACTACAGTTGTATTTTCTTTGTCAACGGTAATTTTTTCGCACTGACCCAACATATCGATTGTCGCCTGCTCCAGTTTCATACCTTTTTCTTCGGTAATTACTGTACCACCAGTCAGGATTGCAATGTCTTCCAACATTTCTTTTCTGCGATCGCCAAAACCAGGAGCTTTAACAGCACATACTTTTAACGAACCACGCAAACGGTTAACAACCAAGGTTGCCAATGCTTCGCCATCTACATCTTCAGAAATGATCATCAATGGACGACCTGTTTGAGCTGAAGCTTCCAATACAGGAAGAAGGTCTTTCATTGTGCTGATCTTTTTGTCGTGGATCAGAATATACGGGTTATCCAATTCTGCAACCATTTTTTCTGCATCGGTTACAAAATATGGAGAAAGGTAACCACGGTCGAATTGCATACCTTCAACTACGTCAACGTAAGTATCAGTACCTTTTGCTTCTTCAATTGTGATAACACCTTCTTTGTGTACTTTTTTCATTGCCTCAGCAATCAACGATCCGATAACTGCATCGTTGTTGGCAGAGATTTTTGCTACTGACTCGATTTTTGCGTAGTCGTCGCCAATTGTTTGAGCTTGCTCTTTAATGCTTGCAACAACTGCTTCAACAGCTTTGTCGATACCGCGTTTCAGATCCATTGGATTTGCACCTGCAGTAACGTTTTTCAAACCAACATTAACGATTGATTGTGCCAAAACAGTTGCTGTAGTAGTACCATCACCAGCGTCGTCGCCGGTTTTAGAAGCTACTTCTTTAACCATTTGAGCGCCCATATTTTCGTATGCGTCGCTTAACTCAATTTCTTTTGCAACAGTTACACCGTCTTTAGTAATTTGTGGTGCTCCAAATTTTTTCTCGATAACTACGTTACGACCTTTTGGTCCTAAAGTAACTTTTACGGCATTAGCCAGTTGATCAACACCACTTTTAAGCAAATCGCGTGCTTCAATATCGAATTTAATTTCTTTAGCCATCTTTTCTGATTTTTACTTTTTGAAATTAGTTAATGTATAAAACGTCAGATTGCGACATCAATAAATAATCTACTCCATCAATGTTCAACTCAGTACCTGAGTATTTACCGTAAAAAACAATATCACCAACTTTTAATTCCATTGGCTCATCTTTTTTATCAGCGCCTGCCAATACTACAGTACCAACCTGTGGTTTTTCCTTTGCCGAATCAGGAATAATGATACCACTCACTGTTTTTTCTTCTGCTTCCTGCGGCTGAACCAGGATCTTGCCAGCAAGAATTTTACCTTTTAAATCTGCCATTTTGTTTTAGTTTTTATGATTAAATATTTTTTTCGTTTTAACGCACTCTCAGTATCATATTTTATGCCAATTGATAAAAAGCAACAATGCACTTCAAATTAAGGACAAAATTACATTGGGAACTTTATGCAGGCCTTCCGCACACACAGTATTCATCTGTCTTTCTGCATCTTATACGCGTGTCAGAGTTTCTGCCATGGTGACAGAACAAGCAAGTTAACCTTGTCTAAAATTTTATTTAATACTTATTTGTCTTTTACTTTTTCTTTTCGCAACTATTGACTAACTTTAATCGTACTTATTAAAGTCAGAAAACAGAGCCAAAGTACCCTGGTGTTATAACACTTAAAACAGGAAGCCATGAAACTCAGAAATTTAATTTTATTGGGGGTACTCTTACTACCTCTGTTTGCCTGCGACGATGCAAACACCGATTACACAACCGAAACCAGATTGATCGTCGACATTCCAACAAAATCCTATTTAGCCGATCTCAGCGAATCATCGGGAACTTACCATTTTAATGGTATTGGAATTTTTTGTCTGGGTTACAGCGACGATCTCAAAGAATGTCCGGGCGATGTTGTTCAGATCAATCCGGGGGTGGGTTCTACCCTTTCGTTTGAAAGCCTGCAAAACAACGAAACTATTGAAGAGCTCCAGCTTGTAATCTCGTACAAACCACAAGGCGACGGCATGTACCAGCAAATCCACTCGGTAGATTTGTTACAAGGTGGTAATATATTGAGTAGTAATACACATTCATTGGTTTTGGATGATGTTCTGGCTCCGTTAATCAACCGGCTGAATGAAAATCCACGCTATCTTATTTCAATTGAAATTAACGGGCTGGCCAACTTTAATCTTTCATCCGATGCACAATTTGCTATTCCCCTGGTTATCGAGAGCGAGTACAACTCACCTCGGTTTACCTTATAAAATAGCATCATAAAAATATCTTGACCCGAGAATAGCTGTACATTAAACATAATTGGTCGAAAAATACCCGGCTATTCTCGTTTTAAAAATTTCCACAAATAGGGCCCTGCCTGTTTTCAAAAAAAACCTTACACATTGATTTTCAATATCTATTTTTTGTATTTTTAACGTTAATATACCAAACAACGCCAATATGCAATCAAAAAAAACAATGGCCAATCACAGCTTCGACATGCTTGCCGAATCGGGTGAATTTTTGAATCTGGTCTTAGACAATATCACCAGCTGCGTGTTACTGCTCGACAAAGACATGAGACTGCAAGCGTTTAATAACGCGCTAAAAACGATCTTTTCGAACAAAACTGACGAGGACCTTCTATACATGCTTTGTGGCGAAGCAATTGGATGTGCATACCAAATTGAAGAAGCAAAAGATTGTGGAAAAACCAGTAAATGTTGCACCTGTGAGCTACGGCTGGCAGCCTTCGATTCATACCTTAACAATACTCCGGTATACAAAAAACATATCAGGCGCCCGTTTTTTAATAAGCATGGTGAACGCGAAATGAAAGACCTACAGTTTTCTACCCGGCAGTTCTATTTTAGGAAAGAGAAATACATCATCCTTATTATTGATGATATTACTGGAAAAACAATTACTACGGACTTACCTCAATAATAGTACAAACATATAAGAACGCAGACCATAAAAAAAGCCGCTCGAAATCGAACGGCTATTTATAATATCATCTTTTTTTTGAATCCTAATTTTCACCACCTTCATCGTCGGCAGCCGGAGTTTCTTCAGTTGCAGCCGGAGTAGTTGTTGGAAATGTTGGTACCTGAGTAGGATCAACAGCTGTTTCAATTTGTTCCTGCACACGACTTTGGTCTGTTTCTGATTGCTCGCGAGGAATAAAACCTGCACCTACAACAGAAAGGAATAATAAAGCTCCTGCCAAAAACCAGGTTCCTTTTTCAAGGAAATCGGTTGTTTTTCGCACGCCCATAACCTGACCTGAAGACTGGAAATTACTTGCCAGACCTCCTCCTTTAGAGTTTTGTACCAGTACAATAAGTACCAAAAGGATACAAACGATAAATAGTAAAACGGTGATTAAAGTATACATCTTTTTTAATTATTATTCTTTAACAATTCAATTTCTTCAATACGGCCTGCAAAGTAAACACTTTTTTCCGGATATTTCAAACTTAATTTTTTATAGGCATCCAAAGCTTTCCCGAAGTTCTTTTGCTGAAAATAAATTGATGCCAAAGTTTCTGTAACCAGCTCCTCATCTTCTTTTACCGACTGTTCAACAAGTTCCCTCTCGCTCCCGTTTCCATTAGTCTCCGGATTATGCTTTACTGTTCGCAATCGTTCACTATCGGTCGACAAAAATTTATCAATCAACGAGTTTTCCGACCGTAGTTCAACATCTCCTTCCAAACGATAAGTTACCTGCGAGTTCTCTATTGCAGCTTCCACCTGTTTTTTAGGCAGTTCATCATTTAAAAATTTAAACAACACTTTTCTGTCGGGAACCATTACCGCCACTTTCTTCAAAACAGCATCATAATCTGAATGTCCCAGATTCTTCAGGTTCTTTAAATACAACAGCCATCCTGCTGAAAACCACGGAAGATCGGAAGTAAGTTTTTTCACCACATCCAACGTCTTTCCATTCAGCGATTTCGATGTATTTATATAGGTCAGAAACTGCTCCCTTTCCATACTACCAGTTTGCAATGGTTGCGTTAAAAATATCGTCGGTAAGTTTTTCAATAATTTCAGCGCTCAATTCTTCTTCCACTGAACTGATTGAAAGGTTACTATCAAAATCTTCGTAGGCCGAGAATGACTTTTCGAAATTTTCTTCGGGCACTTGATTGTTGGTGTATTTCACATTAATTGTAATGGTAAGCCGTGTTTGTGCCGACTCGTCCTGTTTCTGTATCGACATCGGACGAAATTCGTACCCCGTAATCTGCCCTTCAAATTCAAGGTCGCCGCTTTCCGACAATTCGTTTAACGATGTTTGGCGCGTTAATTTCTCGCGCAACTCCTCGGTAAAACTCTGGCTTAGCGTAGGGTTGATCAAACGCGCACGGTTAGGGAAATAATATACAGTAAATGTTTTTACGTTGGGCGACAGGTTCGCTCCGGTAAATGAATAACTAACTTTACACGATGGTGCCAAAACGCCAACCAAGCCTGCTAAAATGGCAACAAACAATAGTTTTCTCAACATACTTTTATCCCTTAATATCGTATTCTTTAATTTTGCGGTATAATGTCCGTTCCGAAATTCCCAATTCCTGCGCAGCATATTTTCTTTTCCCGCGATGTTTCTCCAGAGCTTTCTGAATCAACTCAATTTCTTTATCGGCCAAAGAAAGCGATTCTTCCACAAATTCCTCTGTATCCTGAATATTATCTTTATCAACCGATGTAATATGAATCGGATTTGAGACCTGTTCTTTTGCCACAAAATTACCATCATTGGTATTGTACAAATTTCTGATAATCTGTGCCTGATCACCTGAAATTGGTGCTTCGCGGTTTTCCATTAAATCGAGCACCAGTTTTTTAAGGTCGTTCATGTCGCTCTTCATATCAAAAAGAACTTTGTACAGTATTTCGCGCTCGTTGGCAAACGATTTATTGTCTTCTTCGCGGGCCAGCAAAGCCGGCAAATTAGCTCCTCCGCTAACGGGTAAATACGGGCGTAACGCTTCGGCCGAAATATCACGCTCCTGCTCAATTATCGAAATCTGCTCGGTAATATTTTTTAACTGGCGGATGTTTCCGGGCCAGCGAAAACTTACCAAAACAGTTCGGGCATCTTCTTCTAAATGCACGGGTGGCATCCGGTATTTTTCGGCAAAATCGCGTGCAAATTTTCGAAATAACAAAATAACATCGTCGGGGCGTTCGCGCAACGGCGGAATTGAAATCGGTACCGTATTTAAACGATAATACAAATCCTCGCGAAATTTTCCATCCTCAATTGCTTTCGGAATAATTACGTTGGTTGCGGCAATTACCCGTACATTGGTTTTTATAACCTGCGACGAACCAACCTTCATAAACTCTCCCGTTTCCAACACACGCAGCAAACGTACCTGGGTTGATAAAGGCAACTCGCCAATTTCATCCAAAAATATGGTTCCTCCATCGGCTTCCTGAAAGTATCCCTTCCGGTCGGCAAGTGCTCCGGTAAATGCTCCTTTTTCGTGTCCGAACAACTCTGAATCGATCGTCCCCTCAGGAATCGCTCCGCAGTTTACGGCAATATATTTACCATGTTTTCGGCTCGAATACTGATGTATTATTTGTGGGAATATTTCTTTACCAACACCACTTTCTCCGGTTACCAAAACCGACAAATCGGTTGGCGCCACCTGAACGGCAACTTCAATGGCCCGGTTTATTCCGGCGGTGTTTCCTATTATTCCAAATCTTTGTTTTATTGCTTGTATATCCATATTGTATTTAGTCAACAACCTGCAAATTTACAATTTTTCGATGGCAATGACAGAAAGTCAGTCACAATTAAGTTTTTTTAGGTTTTTTCTACATTGGGGAGTGTTTTGCAAATCCCGTTCCAACATATTTTCTGCGCAATGCAGGTTATATCTTAAGCGATTATTATCTTTGATGCGTCGGTAAATATTTCTGACAAATTGTTAGCAAAACAGACTGTAACCGAATTAAAAAAGAGAAGAATGAACTTTATTGGAATTATACCAGCTCGTTATCAATCCTCACGGTTTCCGGGAAAGCCCCTGGCAAAAATAAAGGACAAACCTATGATTCAGTGGGTGTATGAAAATGCATCAAAAGCACTTCCATATGTTTGTGTTGCCACCGATGATGATCGTATTTTTGATGCCGTAAAAGCTTTTGGCGGCGAGGTGGTAAAAACACTTCCTTCGCATCAAAGTGGTACCGACCGTTGTGCCGAGTCAGCCTTAAAAATTGCTAAAAATCGCCCCGTAGATATTGTCTTAAACATACAAGGAGACGAGCCTTTTGTTAAACCGGAACAAATTGAATTAATTAAATCGTGTTTTGAAAGCGAAACTGAAATTGCCACACTGGTAAAAAAAGTCGATTCGGAAGAGGAACTTTTTAATCCGAACCGCCCAAAAGTGGTGCTCGACAAAAATGATTTTGCCTTGTATTTCAGCCGTTCTCCTATTCCGTATTTCCGTGGAGAAGAAAACAAAAACTGGGTAAAAAAACATACATTCTGGAGCCACATCGGTATGTATGCTTTTAAGGCCGACGTATTACAAAAAATAACTCAGTTGGAACAAGGAAAACTGGAATTGGCCGAATCGCTGGAACAGCTGCGCTGGCTCGAAAATGGCTACAAAATAAAAACCGCAGAAACCACTTCAGCTACCATGGGTATTGATACTCCCGAAGATTTGGAAGCCGCTTTGCAACTGTTTTAATCTTTTCCTGTCATTATACGTTATACAGGCATGTTATTTGCTGCGTATACTCAGGAAACAATTAAACAGTGCTGCCATGAAATATATTATACTTGTCTTATTTACAGTATTTATTGCTTCGGCGTCTTTTGCTCAAGACACCGGGTTCTCTTCATTCCAAAATGAAGAAGAAACAAAAAACGAGGTAAAGATTTACCCGAACCCTTGTAAAGACAATAAAGTCACCATTGATTATTCGTTAAAGGAAATCAGCGAAATCCGTCTCACCAACATTACAGGGAAACAGGTATATTTTAAAGAGTACAAATTTCCTGTTTCAAAAATACAGCTACAACTTAACGATGTTCCGAACGGAATTTACCTGATTCAGATCTTAACCACCGACGACAAACGAACGGTAAAAAAACTGATGATCTCGAGAAATTAATTTTTGAACAATTTTCTTTTTCGCCTGTAATTTACAACCGTATTTAGTTAATTTCACCTGAAAATTAAATTGCACGTTGTGAAACAAACATGAGTCCGCCAATTAGCGTATCACGCAAAAGTGAATAATCAAAATCATGCGAGTTCATCTTCTACCTTAAGAACAAACTATTTTAATCACATGAAAATCTCTACACTCATTCTACTTCTCTTTATAAGTGTTGGGTTATTTGCTCAAACAAGTATTAACGAAGCTCGTCAGAAAGCGGTAGGCACAAGCGTTACGGTTTCGGGCATAGTAACTAACGGCTCGGAACTTGGCCCCATCAGGTATATTCAGGATAATACCGGAGGAATTGGCATATACGACAATGCCCTGTCCGGCGTACTACGCGGAGATTCCATCACTGTAACCGGCGAGCTTGACGATTACAATAATCTGTTGGAGATTAGTCCGGTCACCAACTTTACGACGCATGCCTCGGGGCTGTCGCTACCCGAACCGCAAATCATCAGCATAAGCAATATTGGTGAAGCTTATGAAGCAGAATTGATACGAATAAACAATGTTGAGTTTGTAAATGCCGTTGGGCAATTTGGAGGAAACACAAATTACTCTTTTACTGATGGTACAAATACCGGAGAGCTGAGAATAAATTCAAGCAGCCCGCTTGTTGGCGAGGCAATTCCAACCGGAGCATTCGACCTTGTAGCCATTTGCTCGCAATATAAAACAACTTACCAGCTCCTTCCGCGCGATGCCAATGATTTTATTTTTAATACAAATATTCAGCTTACGTCAGCACTCGAAGTAGTTGAAACCACAAGCAGTTCGATTACCATAAAATGGAACACCGACAACGATGGCACCTCCGAAATACGATATGGATCGAGCATGGAATTAGCGGCTTTGACGAATCATGCCAGTGGCCAATCAACAGTTAGTGCCGATGAATATACGCACCAGGCGCAGATTGCGGGTTTACAAAGTTCGGAGATTGTTTACGCGCAAGCTTTTTCGGTTAACGAAGGCGACACCGCTTTTTCGGCCATCAGTACTTTTGTAAGTAAATCAAATTCGTCGGGCGACATAAAAGTGTATTTCAACACCGAAATTGATGAAAATTACGCCGATCCAACTGTTGCCTCTAATATCGATGATTTTATGGCCGACACACTCGCTGCCTACATTAACAGAGCCAGCGAATCGATCGACTTCTGTATTTACAATATCGACAATTCAAAAATATCAGATGCGCTGAATGCGGCCTACAATCGTGGGGTAACCATTCGTTTTATCACCTGCGGATCAACAACCCACGCCAGCGTTAGCGATTTGAATAACAATATCCCAGTTCTTGAACGTCCGGAAATAGCGGAAGGCGGAATAATGCACAACAAATTTGCCATCTTCGATGCAAACGCAACAAATGCTAACGCTGCCTGGGTTTGGTCGGGCTCCACAAACCTTACACCAAGCCAGCTAACCTACGACAGCAATAATATGATCTTTATTCAAGACCAGTCGTTGGCTAAAGTTTATAAGCTTGAATTTGAAGAAATGTGGGGAAGCTCCGGCAACCAGCCAAATACAGGAAATGCAAAATTTGGTGATGCAAAAACAGACAATACGCCACACCACATACAGGTGGGCGACAAATTGATTGCCTGTTATTTCAGTCCGTCGGACAACACCAACCAGCAGTTGATAAATGCGATTAACACGGCAGATTACGATCTGGATATCGAAACCATGCTGATCACCCGCTCTGATTTGGCCTACACTATAATTGATGCTTACGACCGCGGTGTTGACGTTAATGTTATTACAGAACGAGAGAGCGATAATACCGACATCGTGAATGCGAATCTCAGCAGTACACTTCCTGCCAAAAAATACATTTTCGATGATGCAGCAGGTCAGCTTCACCACAAAGTAGCACTGATCGACGCAAACAACCCGGAATCTGATCCGCAAACAATAACCGGCAGCCACAACTGGAGCAGTTCGGCCAACGACCGGAACGACGAAAACACACTTATTATTCACGATGCGGATATTGCCAACCAGTATTACCAGCAATTTGCTTATCGTTTTAAACAAAACGACGGTACACTTGTACTCTCGGCACAGCGAATCGAATCAGCTTCTGTTAAGGTATTCCCAAATCCAACTGAAGGAAGATTGATGATCACTGCTGATAAAACAATCTTGCGTATTTCGGTATACAACAGCACCGGTGCAAAAATCAAAGAAGTGCAGCCCAATGAAAATTCGACAGAACTCTATCTGCCGCAAAATTTAACCGGGCTATTTATGCTAAAAGTAGAATTAAGCAACGGCAACTATAACACGTATAAGGTTTTGAAAAAATAGAACGTGCGTTTGGCCGACACTTAACCACAACCGTTCTTGTTGAAAAGAACAAATAAAGTCCGGGGCTGCATATAATTATATACAGCCCCGGACTTTTTCATTTCTTCACTTAAAAAAGAAAGTAAAACTTTCATTCAGGTATGGACTAAACCATTTATTCTTTCATGGATATCAGGGAATTACAAATAGCTCAGAAAGCATTCATAAAGCACTGAATAACAAGCCTCCGCACTTGAGAGTAATAAAATCCGGCGCCCCGGAAATTGTCCCGCAAACAAGAAAAACGAAATCCGGTGGCCCGGAAATACTGCCGCACTCAAGAAAAATGATTTCCAGCGCCCCGGAAATGTTCCCGCAGACAAGAGAAATGAAATCTGGTAGACCGGAAATACCGCCGCACATCCGAAATGATTGTTCTTCGATAAAACAATAACGCTTAGCGGCCAGTAATCTCTTATCCTCCGAAACGCGATTTTGCTTCCTCAAGAATGGCAACGGTTGCAGTAGCTCCACAGCGTGAGCAACCGGCTTCACGCACAGCCAGCAAGGCATCGAGCGTACGCACTCCTCCGGCAGCTTTAATTTTTACGTTTGGACCGCTGCTATCGCGCATTAACTTCAGGTTATCAATGGTAGCTCCCATGTACGAATAGCGTCCATCAGCACCTTTTACAAAACCAAACCCGGAGGACGTTTTTACGTAATCCGCACCAACTTTTGTGCAAATCTCACACAGTCTTCTAATGTCCAGTTCATTCGTAACGTAATCGGTTTCGAAAATAACTTTTACAATCGCCCCGTTTATATGACAGGTTTTTACAACTGTACCAATCTCAAGCTCAATATATTCCCAGTCGCCCTGCAAAGCTTTCCCTATATTTATAACCATATCAATCTCAACCGCACCATCCTTACAGGCTGTTTCCGCTTCAAAAGCCTTTACCTCAATGGCTGAATTTCCCGCCGGGAAACCAATCACACAACCGACCGCAACCTCCGCATCTTTTAAAAGCTGCCGGGCCTGTTTTACCGCATAAGGTTTTACACAAACCGATGCTACATTATACTTTGCCGCAACGGCACATTCCCGCTCTAAATCGTAATCTGTCATGGTAGGATGAAGGATCGAATGATCGATCATTTTTGCAAGCTGCTGAACACTAGCCATTTTAATTGGTTTTAAGTTATAGGGTAAATTTACAAAATATGCCGACTACCTGTGACATATTTTAGTGAACCTTTTTCCAAATAATAAGTATTAAAACAGAAAAACCATAAAACTTAATGACTATGACCAACAGAAGATCATTTTTGAAATCGCTTGCCGGCGCAAGTGCCGGAATTAGTTTGGCTTCAGGCTCATTTGCTTCCGGTCAGGAAACGCGTGACAGATTGGGAGAAGTATTGCCAAAACGAAAATTAGGCAGAACCGGCGAACACGTTACCATGCTTGGCACCGGTGGCTACCACGTGGGCTGGACAACCGAACGCGATGCACAGGAAGTAATAGAAGCGTCTCTTGAGGGAGGTGTCCGTTTTTTCGATACTGCAGAAAGTTATTCAAGAGGAACCAGCGAAGAACGTTACGGGAAATACCTGACTCCAAAGTACCGCGACTTTATTTTTCTGATGACAAAATCAACCGGCCGCGATGCCAAAACCGTGCAGGAACATTTGGAGGGCTCGTTACGAAGACTAAAAGTTGACCAGATTGACCTGTATCAGGTTCATGCCATTTCAACGCCCGGTGATGTTGACAACAGAATAAACAATGGTGTTTTAGACGTACTGTTAAAAGCAAAACAAGAGGGCAAAATAAAATACCTTGGATTTACAGGCCACCAAAATCCCTATGCGCACACGCGAATGCTCGAACAAACAGAAGCAAGTGATATTTTCGACACCGTGTTAATGCCGGTTAACCTTCTTGATGCATCGTATTATAGTTTTATCGAAAACGTAATGCCAAAGGCATTGGATCGAAACATGGGAATTCTATCCATTAAATCGCTGGCCGACGGAAGATTCTTTTCGAAAAAAGAAGAAGCCGACTGGACATCTGACGACCCGGTTATCCCGAACTATGTAAGCATAAAAGAAGCGATGCATTTTGTGTGGTCGTTACCTGTTTCAGTTTTGATATCGGGGAATGAGAACGCAACATACATGCGCGAAAAAATTGCACTGGCACGCTCATTCTCAAAATTATCGGAAGACGAAAAACAAAATCTTATCGACAAAGTAAAACTTCTGGCAGAGTCTGGAGGAATTGAATATTACAAACGAAAAGAATCATAAAAGAAAAATCCCGGCGCCTCTGCTACCGGGATTCAAACTAAACCTAACTAAACCAAACTTATGAAAAAACAGCATATTGCTGTGAAGTATTTTGTATCTAATCTATTTTCTGAATACAATAAATTATACTCAGTTTAATTGTTTTCATGACGAAAAATAAAATACAAATACCGTGCCAAAAGCTAATTTCCGGAGGACAAACTGGTGTCGACCGCGCAGTTTTAGACGCTTGCCTGAACTATTCCTTTCCGTGTGGTGGCTGGTGCCCTAAAAACCGGAAAGCTGAAGACGGAAAAATAGCTGCAAAGTATCCGTTAAATGAATTGCCCGAAGAAGACTATGCTGCCAGAACCCGAAAAAACGTCACCGAGTCTGACGGAACTTTAATAGTTGTTTCAGAAGATTTAAATGGAGGAACACTGCTTACCCAACAGTTTGCCCAGGATCTAAAAAAACCTCTCCGCGTTGTTCGGCCTGATACAAATCCTTCGCACTTAATTCCGTGGCTTATTCTGAATAAAATAAACACGCTGAATGTTGCCGGTCCACGCGAAAGCGAGTGGGGTAACGCCTACCCTCAAACCTACCGGTTTATTACCGAACTTATTGTAAAAATTAAATCATCGGCATCGGAGAGACTCCCCTTATTTATATCAAAAAATAAAATATCTTTGCGCAAAATAGAAGGAACCATTTAATTGAATGGTTGTTAAGAGGTAGTAAATGGAGAAAATTAGAAACTTTTGCATCATTGCGCACATCGACCACGGAAAGAGTACGCTGGCTGACCGCCTACTGGAATTTACCAAGACGATTAGCGAACGCCAAATGCACGCCCAGGTACTCGATAGTATGGACCTGGAACAGGAACGTGGGATTACGATTAAAAGCCATGCTATACAAATGGATTATGTGCATGATGGTGATCCTTATAAATTAAACCTGATTGATACTCCTGGACACGTGGATTTTTCGTACGAGGTTTCGAGATCAATTGCTGCATGCGAAGGAGCATTGCTAATTATCGACGCTACCCAGGGAATTCAGGCGCAAACTATCTCGAATTTGTACCTTGCCATTGAACACGACCTGGAAATTATTCCGGTACTGAATAAAATGGACCTCCCAA
Organism: Draconibacterium mangrovi; assembly: GCF_010586825.1. Lineage (GTDB taxonomy): Bacteria > Bacteroidota > Bacteroidia > Bacteroidales > Prolixibacteraceae > Draconibacterium > Draconibacterium mangrovi. The sequence continues at coordinate 816,911 of NZ_JAAAGB010000001.1, forward strand.
ACGCCATGCCCGAAGTTGTTGAAGATCAGATTATCGATCTTATCGGTTGCGACCGTGAAGACATTATTCGCGCCAGCGGAAAAACCGGAGAAGGAGTTCAGGAAATTCTGAATCAAATTATATACAAAATACCACACCCGAAAGGCGATCCTAAAGCACCGTTGCAGGCACTTATATTCGATTCGGTTTTTAATTCGTTTCGTGGAATTATTGCCTATTTCAAAATTCAGAATGGTGAAATAAGGAAAAAAGACCTGGTGAAATTTGTGGCCACCGGCAAACAATACGATGCCGACGAGGTGGGCGTACTAAAACTAAGTTTGCAGCCTCGTGATGTTTTAGGTCCCGGCGATGTTGGATACATTATTTCGGGTATTAAAACAGCGAAAGAGGTAAAAGTTGGTGATACAATTACTCACGTTGTCAACCCGTGCGACAAGGCCATTGAAGGTTTTGAAGAAGTAAAACCTATGGTTTTTGCCGGAGTTTACCCAATTGACGCAGATGATTATGAAGATCTGCGTGCAGCAATGGATAAGCTGCAACTGAACGATGCATCTCTGACTTTCGAGCCGGAATCATCAGCAGCGCTGGGATTTGGATTCCGATGCGGTTTCCTTGGGCTTTTGCACATGGAGATTATCCAGGAACGACTGGAGCGCGAATTCGACATGAACGTTATTACAACAGTACCCAACGTTTCGTATAAAGCTCACCTTACCGATGGCAGTGAAATTATCGTATACAATCCTTCGGGAATGCCGGCTTCAACTACAGTTGACGAGATTGAGGAACCATACATACGTGCCAATATTATTACAGCATCGGAATTTATCGGGCCGGTAATGACCTTGTGTCTCGATAAACGCGGCGAACTGGTCAGCCAGAATTACCTGACTGCCGAGCGTGCCGAACTGGTTTTTAATCTTCCGCTGGGAGAAATCGTTTTCGATTTTTACGATAAACTAAAAAGTATTTCAAAAGGTTATGCTTCGTTTGATTACCACATGAGTGGTTATAAACCGGCAAAACTGGTACGTTTGGACATTCTGCTGAACGGCGAAATGGTTGATGCCCTGTCGACATTAATTCACTTCGACAATGCTTATGCTTTCGGACGCCGTATGTGTGAAAAGCTAAAAGAGCTGATTCCGAGACAACAGTTTGACATTGCCATTCAGGCAGCAATCGGTGCAAAAATTATTGCCCGCGAAACTGTAAAAGCTGTTCGAAAAGACGTAACAGCAAAATGTTATGGTGGTGATATTACGCGTAAACGAAAATTGCTGGAGAAACAGAAAAAAGGAAAGAAACGAATGAAACAAGTGGGTAACGTTGAAGTACCTCAAAAAGCTTTCCTTGCCGTCTTAAAACTGGATTAAAAGAAATTCAAAATCATAAAAAAGCCTGATAAAATTATCAGGCTTTTCTTTTGCTACAGCGTGTTATCAAACAATCAGTTTATAACCTTTTCCGTGTACATTTATTATTTCAACGGTAGGTTCTTCTTTCAGGTGCTTACGCAGTTTGGTAATGTAAACATCCATACTGCGTGCATTAAAATAGTTATCGTCGATCCAAATCGATTTTAATGCATAATTACGTTCCAGCACCTTGTTGGCATTCTGGCAAAGTAATTTCAGCAAATCCGATTCTTTAGTAGTCAGTTTTACTATGTTCTCACCTTCAGAAAGGGTTTGCTTTCGTGTATCGAAAGTAAATTTACCCAATGTAAAAACCTGTTGTGCGCTGGCCTGTCCTTCCTGCGAAGTACGGCGTAAAATCGCCTCCAAACGCATAATCAGCTCTTCCATACTAAAAGGCTTGGTAATGTAATCGTCGGCTCCCAGCTGAAAACCTTCGAGCACATCGTCTTTCATGTTTTTCGCTGTCAGAAAAATTATCGGGATGTCGGCATTAATAATACGTATATCTTTTGCCAGTGTAAATCCGTCTTTTTTGGGCATCATCACATCCAACACACAAATGTCGAAATGCTCTTTCATAAATCCTTTGTAAGCTGCTTCTCCATCAGGATAAAGCTCTGCATCATATCCTTTTGCAACCAAATATTCTTTTAATAATAAGCCTAAATTCTCGTCGTCTTCTGCTAGTAATAATTTTGTTTTTTGTTCCATGGTTAATTATTTATTTGTGGGAAATAAATTTTAAATTTCGTTCCTTTATTCAATGCACTTTCTACTTTTATTGTGCCGTTGTGAAGGTCGATAATCTTCTTCACATAACTTAATCCCAGACCGAATCCTTTTACATCGTGAACATTACCCGTTGGGACCCTGTAAAAGCGATCAAAAATCTGCGCATGATGTTCTTTAGCAATTCCAATGCCATTATCCTGAACCGAAATAACAAGCTGATCTTTTCGGTTTTCTGTTCGCACCCAAATCTCAGGTACGTCTCGGCTGTACTTCATCGCATTGTCAAGCAAGTTAAAAATAACATTTGTAATATGCACCTCGTCACCTTTAATAAGTGCATTATCTGCAAAAATTTCGGTATGAAGTGTTCCGTTTTTATTGTTAACCCGCAACTCGAAGTTAGCGGTTACAGTTTTTATCATTTTATTCGCGTCAAACTCCCTGAACTTTAACTTTAAACGGCCTTCATTAAAAACAGCCATCTGCAGCACTTTCTCCACCTGAAATCCCAAACGTTTACTTTCCTGGTTAATTACGTTTGCAACGTGTTCAATTATCGACGGTGTATTGGCAACACTACCGTCCTGCAACATTTGACTGGCCAGCGAGATAGTTGAAATTGGTGTTTTCAGCTCGTGCGTCATGTTATTTATAAAGTCGTTTTTAATGTTCGACAACTTTTTCTGGCGCATAATAACCATTAAAGCATAAGCAAAAATGGCAATCAGCAGCCCGGTTAAAATAAATGTTGGAATGATGGTTAAACCGGTTTGTTTTACCAGGTATCTTCTTCTTTCAGGAAAATAAATATTTAGATAATTGGGTTTCGACCCATTGTAATCGTTCTGAAATAGTAATTGCGGATATTCTTTCTTTTTACCGGGCTTATAATCTGCATCACCAAAAATTGTCCGGTCTTTTCCCAATGTTGAGTTTTTAATGGCGTATTTATAGTCCAGGTCGATTTCAGTTTGCGCCAGGGCATTGCGTAAAAACAATTCCAGCCTCGCCGAATCAATACGTTCTTCAATGGGCCTGTCTTCCAAAAGTATTTCGTAGTTTTTCCAGTTCGAATCACGTATCCATTGTTGTCGCCTGCGTTCCTGCTCAAAACTTTCCTCCAGAAAGCGTTGCATCTGCGAAATAGCACTCACTTTTACCGAATCGGCCACTTCTGCTTTATACTTCTCTTCCATTTGACCGTAAACGCCACCCTGCGAATAACTGAGCTGAAAACTTACCGTTGCCTGCGACAGGCTATTTCGCGGAAAAACGTTACTAAACTCGCTCGGATTGCTCTTTTGCCCCGGAACTATTCCCCGACTTGCATACTCGCGTGCCAGTCGCTGTTCATCTAAATCCAGCTGAACCGCAACCATATCTAATGCATTAGCCACTAGCTGATTAAACTGCTCCTCCCTGATATCAGATGCCGACTTGATCATCGATCCCTGCACCAATATCAAACCCGACAGCACAACCGCCATCAACACAATTAATGTTATTAGCATTTTACGACTCATGCAACAAAGATAATTTTATTGAAATGCTGAGAATATGGCACTTAACATTATTTAACAGGATATTGTCATTTGTAAAATTAATTAACCAACCTGCCATATTTCCGGTTAATTATTGACGTTTATTAGCTATTTCCGCTTAGTACTTTTTCAATTACCGGTGGGTAATGTTCGTATTCCAGTGCGTGCACTTTTGCAGCTACCTGCTCTGGTGTATCTTCAGGCAACACTTCACATTGTGCCTGAAAGATGATTTTTCCCTCATCGTAATTCTGGTTTACGTAATGAACAGTGATCCCTGAATGCGTTTCTTTGTTTTCAACCACCGCCTTGTGCACATTCATTCCGTACATTCCTTTACCGCCATATTTGGGCAGCAAAGCCGGGTGTATATTAATAATAGTGAAGTTTTCGACCAGGTTATCGGGGATAAGCCACAAAAAACCCGCCAGCACGATAACATTCACTTTACGATTTCTTAATGTTTCAATAATTTCGTTGGTATTATAGAATTGGGTGCGATTAAACACAAAGGTTTCTACCCCATGTTTTTTTGCCCTCACCAATGCATACGCGTCAGATTTGTTTGCCCACAACGAATCGATTATAATTTTTTCATTACCAAGAAAATACTTAAAAATATTCTCAGCATTCGATCCCGATCCTGATGCGAAGACTGCAATCTTCTTTTGTTCCATTTTAACGTTTCTTTAGACTTTAGAACTTTTAAACAATTCGTTCAATTTTAGGCGGTTAATAGTTATATCAGCTACTACGTTAACATCTTTTTTAATTTTTTTCTTGGAGATTTAAAGCGTAAATGTATTACTTTGCAGCGAATTATTTTAAAACAAAATTTAGTATTAATTAAAATTAAGAATTATGTCTGACGTTGCAGCAAAAGTAAAAGCAATAATCGTTGATAAATTAGGTGTTGACGAGAGTGAAGTAACTACAGAAGCATCTTTCACTAACGACCTTGGTGCTGACTCACTTGACACAGTTGAATTAATCATGGAATTCGAGAAAGAATTTGATCTTGCTATTCCAGACGACGAGGCAGAAAAAATTTCTACAGTAGGTGAAGCGATCGCTCACATCGAATCTGCTCTCTAATTTTTTAGCACAAGAAGTTATATTCATAGAATTCATTTATGGAATTAAAACGGGTAGTAATAACCGGTGTTGGGACCGTTAATCCTTTAGGGAATTCCGCTGAAGAGTACTGGGAGAATCTTAAAAACGGTGTAAGCGGAGCTGGGCCTATAACTCACTTCGATGCATCGTTGCATACCACCAAGTTCGCTTGCGAGGTAAAAGATTTTGATCCTCTTAAGTACATGGAGAAAAAGGAACTCCGCAAATACGACATGTATACTCAGTATGCATTTGCATCGTCAGAACAAGCCGTTGTTGACAGTGGCCTTGATCTGGAAAAAGTTGACGGTGACCGAGTTGGCGTTATTTGGGGAGCAGGAATTGGAGGCTTGGAAACTTTCCACGAGGAAGTTAGAGCTTACAAAGAGGAGCGTCCTCGTTTTTCTCCGTTTTTTATCCCTAAAATGATTGCAAACATTGCGGGTGGTTTGGTATCGATGAAATATGGTTTCAGAGGACCAAACTATACTACAGTGAGTGCATGTGCTTCAGCTTCTCATGCCATGATCGATGCGATGAATACCATTCGTATGGGAAAAGCCGACATGATTTTGACAGGAGGTTCGGAAGCAGGTGTAAATGAATGCGGTGTTGCCGGATTCAACTCTATGCGCGCACTTTCAACTCGCAATGATGATCCAAAAACTGCTTCGCGCCCATTCGATAAAGACCGTGATGGTTTTGTAATGGGAGAAGGTTCTGCAGCGTTCATATTCGAAGAATACGAACATGCCTTAGCTCGCGGAGCAAAAATTTATGCAGAAATTGTAGGTGGTGGAATGTCGGCCGATGCTTATCACATGACAGCTCCTGATCCGGAAGGAAGAGGTGCCAATCTTGTGATGAAATGGGCATTGGAAGACGCAGGATTGAAACCTGAAGACGTTGATTACATTAACGTTCACGGAACTTCAACTCCGCTTGGCGACATTGCAGAACCAAAGGCTATTCTAAAAACATTTGGCGAACATGCTTATAAATTAAGCATCAGTTCAACAAAATCAATGACCGGTCACCTCCTTGGTGCTGCCGGAGCCATTGAAGGCCTTGCCAGTGTTCTTGCCATTATCAATGGCATTGTTCCGCCTACAATCAACCACGTAACACCAGATCCTGAAATTGACGAAAAGTTGGATTTTACATTCAACAAAGCCAAAGAGAGGGGAATCAATGTAGCTATTAGCAATACATTTGGTTTTGGTGGACATAATGCAACAGTAGTTTTTAAAAAACTATAGTACACTGTGGTTAGAAAAATAGTACAACGAGTAAAACTCTTTTCGTCTGATCGAAAAGAGTTTTATTTGTTTTTAAAAAATCTTTTAGGATTTTACCCTCAGAATTTACGTTTATACGATCTTGCTTTTATTCATAAGTCGGCATCGATGGTCGATTCGCAGGGCAATTTTGTAAATAACGAACGTTTGGAGTACCTCGGCGATGCCATTCTGGGTGCTGTTATTGCCGATTTTCTGTACAACCGTTTCCCGCAGGAAGATGAAGGTTTTTTAACCAAAACCCGGTCGAAACTGGTAAACCGTGCCATCCTCACGCAGTTAACGCACGAAATGGGATTGCATGTTTTTATCGATTCGAACACCACAAAAAACATCGACAAAAGCCATATTTACGGTGATGCGCTTGAAGCATTGATCGGGGCTATTTATCTCGATAAAGACTACAAAGCGGCTAAGTTTTTCGTTACAAAAAAGATCCTTCCCCAATTTGTTGATCTGAACGAAATTGAACAGGCAGACTCGAATTTTAAAAGTCAGTTGATTGAGTGGAGCCAAAAAAACAAACGAGAAATAGAGTTTGAAACCACTGAAGAAACGGACGAAAAGATTAAGCAGCCCCGATTTAAAGCGGTTGTTAAAATCGATAATAAAAAGGCTGGCGAGGGTGTTGGAACCTCTAAAAAAGAAGCACACCAAAAAGCAGCACACGAAACATTAAAAAAGCTCGAACAGCTTTAATATTTCCAATGCTCACACAGCTTATTCGTTACGTTTATTAAATTTGCCCCGCAATAACAATACATGGAAGGTATTTTAATTATAGGACTTGGTTTTTTTGCCCAGGGATTATTCTTTATCCGCACCATTGCGCAATGGTTTAAATCGGAAAAAGAAGGAGAAGTAATATCACCGGTAATTTACTGGCAGATTAGCCTGGTAGCGTCAATAATGATGCTAACCTATGGCATTCTGCGCCACGATTTTGCCATTGTTATGGGCCAGTCGCTGGTATACGGAATTTATATCCGGAACCTGCAGCTTAAAAATGTGTGGACCAAAATGTACTGGGCTATAAAAGTTCTTGCATTGGCAATTCCTGTTGCCTATTGGGTTTGGCTGCTTACATCGGGCAGTTTTGCCAACATCCTGCACAACGAAGACGTGTCGCTTTTCTGGATGATTTGGGGAACCACCGCACAAGTGGTATTTATCTCGCGCTTTTTTTACCAGTGGATTCACTCCGAGAGTAAAAAGGAATCGTACTTTCCTCTGGGATTCTGGATCATCAGCACCTGCGGTTCGCTAATGATTTTCACTTATTCGATTATCCGTCTCGACCCGGTACTTTTTGCAGCTCACAGTTTGGGATTGTTTACCTACATGCGAAATATTGCTTTGCATTATGGCAAAAGCAGTTTGTTCGACAGGTTGAACAAAATTCCTGTGCTCAACAAGGTTATCGGTAAGGTTTCGGAAAAGATTAAGTAGCCTCGTACTTACCTGATCGTTTTAATAGCCTTAAAAATGGCGGATTATGGATTATCTACCGCCAGAATAGCCCGTGCAATTCTGCGAGAAGAAAATCAACCGCCGGTTTTGGTTGTACATTTTTGTAAGACTGAAAAAAACTGTCAGAGTCGTCCGCGCAATTTTGCATGAAGAAAATCTGCCGCCAGGAAAAGCCTCGCAATTCTGCACAAAGAAAATCAACTGTCAGTTTTGGCCACCCATTTTTGCGGGAAGAAAAAAAATCATCAGAATTGTTCGTGCATTTTTGCGAGACGAAAATCTGTCGTCAGGATGAGCCGTGCAACTCTGCGACAATATCAAAAAAAGCAGGTCTCCCGAAGGAAGCCTGCTCTAATACTTAAACTGAATTACCTTGTTTAATTGTTCCCTGTCATTTTCAGTTTAATAAATTCTTTAAGCACATAGTAAATCGGTAAGGAAACGACCAGCACTATTAATCCCCAAATGGTACTGTAAAAGCTTACGATTGCTCCGCCCATAACAATTTCGGGCGAAATATCGGCGGCTGCCCTTATCGCCTCCAAAGCCTGTACAATGCCAATAATTTGGGAGAGTACACCCAGTGCAGCGGCAAATAATCCGGCCATTCGAATCAAGCTCACCAGTTTCAAATCATAATGCTTTTGTACAGCCATCTGATAAATTTTAATTCCGGCTATTACCAGCATTAACAAGCCCATTACAGTTATTACTCCCATAAACGGGCCACCTGCTTTATGAAATTCTAAAAAGTTCATGATAGTTAATTTTAAAGTTTACACCGGCAAGCTACTGCAGATCGTTCAGTTAGTGCGAATTTAATCGTTTAACAACCAGAAATCAACGCTCAGTAACAATTTCCGGGAAGTATAACTTATCGGGCGACTTTAAAGTTATTCATCTTCATTTCTGTGATTTTAAACGATTAAAATAGGTAAATCCAAAAATCCTCGATAATTTACGTATTAATTGTATTATGACCGATAAAATCCAACATATAATAACCCGGGTAAAAAACTCGAACTTCATCCGACCTGCCTACCACGTAGCATTTTGGATAATGGTTGCCTGTTTCTACTTTTTCATGTTTAGCTGGAACAGTGCTTTTCGCGAGGCTACCATTATTTTCTCGGCCGGGCTGCTGCCGGTGGCCATTTTGCTGACCTATTTCTTTAACCACTTTTTAGTGCCGCGTTACCTCTGGAAAAAACGCTATGGCCTTTTTCTTTTGTACAGTTTTTTCACCTTGCTTGTCGGCGTTTGGCTGTCGTTACTAATCGTTTTTTACGCGCTCATTTATATTCTGAAAAGCAAAGCAATGATCGATCCGTCGGTACTTCATCCCGAGCTACAAGTGATTTCATTGAATTTTATTGTGTTTTTTGCCATCGCCGTAAAACAGATAAAACGTGCCTTTTTTATTCAACAGGAAAAGAACGAACTGGAACGGAAAAAATTGAATACCGAGCTGAGGCTGAAAGAAGCCGAACTGAAGTTGCTAAAAGCACAGATTCATCCGCATTTTCTGTTCAACACGCTGAATAACCTTTACGGGCTTACCATTGAAAAATCGGATGAAGCACCCGGGCTGGTGCTGCGCCTTTCCGATATTCTGGATTATATTCTTTACCGCTGCAACGAACAAAAGGTTTTGCTCTTCGACGAGATCTCGAACCTGCAAAATTATATCGAAATTGAAAAACTGCGCTACACTGAAAAACTAAGCATAACAACTGATTTCCCCGATGAAACCGACAACCTGCAAATTGCACCGCTGCTTCTGCTGCCATTTATAGAGAATGCATTTAAACATGGTGTGAGCCACAATCCCGGCACAGCACAAATTACATGCAGTTTAAAAACACGGCATACTTCCATGGTATTTAAAATCGAAAATTCAAAAAATCCGGTGAAACCACATATTGAAAATCTGTCGAAAGGAATTGGACTGAGTAATGTAAGGAAACGGCTGGAGTTACTTTACCCCCAAAAATACACGTTGGAAATCGACGAAAAAGAAACGACTTTTTCAGTAACTTTAGCGTTAGAATTAGCTGAATAATGTACCGCTGTATCATCATAGACGACGAACCCATTGCCATTCGGGTAATCCGGAACCATCTGTCGGTTTTTACCGATTTCGAGGTTGTTGCCGAGTGCAGCAACGCTTTGGAAGCAATGCCCGTTCTGCAAAAGGAAAACATCGACCTGCTGTTTTGCGATATTCAGATGCCCCAAATTACCGGAGTCGATTTTATTCGCTCCTTACTGCATCCGCCCAAGGTAATTTTTACAACTGCCTACCGCGATTATGCCATCGATGCATTTGAGTTAAACGTGGTTGATTACCTGCTAAAACCCATTTCGTTCGAACGTTTTACCAAGGCTATTAATCATTTTCTGGAATTACAGACGGCTAATCCTACGTCAACATCTGAAAAGCAAGAAACACGCGATTTTATTTTTCTTAAAGCCGATAAAAAACATCATAAAATAAACCTTACCGACATCCTGTATTTCGAAAGCCTTGGCGATTATGTAATTGCTTACACCAACGACCAAAAAATTGTAACCAAGGAACGCATCAGTCATCTCTCTGATTTACTTCCTGCCAAATGGTTTCTGCAAATTCATCGTGGCTATATTGTTTCTATCGATAAAATTGAATCGATTGGTGCTGGTTTTGTCGAAATTAAGGGGAAAAAATTACCTGTTGGCCGAAATTACAAACCCGATATACAGAAGCTGTTGTCGTAATAAACCTTTCCGTTTTTAATCTGTTTTATCTACTTTTAAACCCATAAAATTACGAATGGAAGATAGCAGGAAATATACATTGCGTACCGGATGGTTATCCATTATCGGGAATATTTTGCTTTCGGGGTTAAAATACTGGGCAGGTATTTCAACGGGTTCTTTAGCTTTGGTTGCCGATGCCTGGCATTCGATTTCTGATGTTGTTACTTCTGCAATTGTATTAATCGGAGGGAAGATCTCGCGAAAACCTGCTGACGACGATCATCCGTTTGGGCACGGAAGAGCCGAACATATTGCAGCCATAATTATCGGCGTTGTTTTGGCCATCGTCGCATTTGATTTCATACTTAATGGCATTGAAAAGTTTGGACAACGGGAACATACTTATTACAGTACTTTTGCATGGATTGCTATTATAGTATCCGTAATTTTAAATGAGTTGATGACTCAGTATTCTTTCTGGGCAGGGAAAAAAATCAAGTCAAGCATGCTTATCGCCGACGGGTGGCACCACCGAACCGATGCACTTTCATCGGTAATTGTATTGATTGGTATTGCGTTGGGAAGTTCATTTTGGTGGACCGATGCCGTACTAAGCATTATTGTTGCTATTCTGATTGGCTACGCCAGTTTCGAAATTTTGGCAAAAGAAATCAAATCACTTCTTGGCGAAAGTCCTTCTGATGAGTTATTGGATGAGATTCATAAAACCGTTGCCCTTAATTGCAAAATCCAGGTTAACTTGCATCACATTCATATACACAAATACGGTCACCACACCGAAATGAGCTGCCACATCAAACTTCCCCCGGAAATGACACTCTACGAAACGCACGAGATCTGCACAAAAATAGAGAAGGCGATTAAAAAGGAATTTGGTTTTTTCACCACTATCCATCCTGAACCACTGAACGATAATCTCAAAACATTTGAACGCTTTTAAAGCAGAATTTCACTCAAAAATATATTGGGCAAAAACTAACTCTTTTAATCGTGCAAAAACGTATCGAGTTAGCTTATATATTAAATTTTTTCCATATTTTTATCATCTATTTAAATTTTTTAAAAACTAGCTAAATGAGAAAGATATCAATTTTGTCAATTTTTGTAATCCTCTTATCTATGTTTCAATCCTGCACAGAGAAAGTTGAAACCGATCTTACAAAAACGGCTTTTATACCGAAACCAACCAGCGTAACAGCTACCGACGACGGCTTCAACCTTAATAAAGTCAGCGTAATTTATGTGCAGGCAGGTAGCGAAGGAGTGCTTCGTTCGGCTGAGTTACTGGCTGAAAAAATCAATCAGCTAACCGGGGAATTAATTACCGTGAAACCAACCACTACTCCACCATCGAGAGAAATTTATATTTCGAATGTCGACAATGGACATTTAAGCGAACAAGGTTACGAGCTGAAAATTAAAAAACGCCTGATTTCCATTCAGGGAGCCGATGCCGCCGGATGTTTCTTTGGTGTGCAAACCTTGTTGCAAACACTACCGGTTAATGCCGATAATACACAAGCTTTATATGTGCCAACAGGAACTATTTCTGACTCGCCGGAATATAGTTACCGTGGAGCCATGCTCGATGTTTCGCGCCATTTTTTCAATGTTGAAGAAGTAAAACAATTCATCGATTTTCTGGCGATGTACAAAATGAATGTGCTTCACCTGCATTTATCCGATGACCAGGGCTGGCGAATTGAAATTAAGTCGTGGCCAAAACTTACCGAAATTGGTGGTCAAACCGAAGTTGGTGGTGGCGAAGGTGGTTTTTACACACAAGAGCAATACAAAGAATTGGTTCAGTACGCAGCTGATCGCCAGATTATGATCGTTCCTGAAATTGATATGCCGGGACATACCAATGCAGCACTTGCATCGTATGCCGAGTTGAATTGCGACGGCAAAGCCCGCGAGCTTTATACCGGCACCCAAGTTGGATTTAGTACGCTTTGTACCGACAAAGAAATTACTTACCAGTTTATCGACGATGTTATTCGCGAGTTGGCTGAAATAACTCCCGGCCCGTACATCCATATTGGTGGCGACGAATCGCATGTTACAGCGCACGACGACTATGTGTATTTTGTAAACAGAGTTCAGGACATCGTAAAAAAACACGGCAAAAAAATTATTGGCTGGGACGAAATTGCCAACGCCAAATTGATTGATGATGTTACCGTACAATTCTGGGCCGATGTTGAAAACACCACAACGGGCGTTGAAAAAGGTGCACAGGTATTAATGTCGCCGGCAGCACGAGCTTACCTAGATATGCAGTACGATTCAACAACTCATCTGGGCTTGCACTGGGCGGGTTACATTGAGGTTGATCATGGTTACGACTGGGATCCGGCAACACTTGTTGAAGGCATCACAAAAGAAAACATTCTGGGAATTGAAGCTCCACTTTGGTCGGAAACAGTTACCAATATCGATGAAGTGGAATACATGGTTTTCCCTCGTCTGCCGGGATATGCCGAAATTGGCTGGACAGCACCAGGCGAAAGAAGCTGGGACGAGTATAAAACACGTTTGGCAAAACACGGCAAACGTTTCGAAGCGTTGGGAATTGATTACTACAAATCGGCGCTGGTTCCGTGGGAAGAATAGAAGAATTGGATTAAAATATTGAAGCGGGTTGCAGAAATGCAGCCCGCTTTTTTTTATCACTTAAATTCCACTTTTGAAATGCGACCACCACTTCCGGCGGCAAAACCGGCAAGTTTTCCGGGAATTGCTCTAAAAGTATAATAACCGTCATCGGAAAGAAAGTTCCAGTTTATTCCACCATCAGTTGAAATATCGCAACCGGTTTTTCCGATAGCGAATACAAACGAATCGTTACCAGCTTCTACCTCCTGCACACACGAGCGGTATTCTTTTGGCATTGCTACCGCAGGTTGCCAGGTTATTCCGCCATCAAAAGTATACGATGCAATATTGGTATTCAATTCCGGTTGGTCATAAATTCCACCAACGATAATCCCCTCTTTATCATTAGTAAAAGCAACAGAAAATATTCCTGATGATGCCAGTCCGCGAACCATTGGCGTTTTAGTAACTTTCCACGATTTTCCAAAGTCATCCGAATAAAACACGCGGGCAGCTTTACCTCCACTGGCAATCCAGGCCTTTCCTGTTGGCAAATATTCAATACAGGTATTTGATGCCGCAAAGTTGGCTTCTCCCGCAACCACTTCCGGAAGATCTGTAACCTGTTCCCAGGTGTTTCCCGCATCTTCTGTTCGCAACACAAAAAACTTTCCGTCAACCGGATCGCTAACCACCAAACCATTTTGTGCATCGGCAAATTTTACCGAGTTAAAAAACAAACCACTTGTAGTGTCACTAAAAACCACATTCCAGGTAGCTCCGCCATCAATGGTTTTGTAGCCAAAATCAGGGCCGGCAACACCAAAAACGGTGGCCGTATTTTCGTCCCATGAATGAATGCTCCGGAAATCGTTTTGTTCAGCTCCCGGTACCGATACATCTTCCCAGCTGTTTCCGCTATCTGTCGACACCAACACAGTTCCTCCCGAACCACTTGCCCAAACAGTGTTTTCATCAACAACATGCAAGCCACGAAAACTGGCTTCAGTATTCGTATTAAGTTCTGAAAAAACAACAGCGGCTGGTTTTTTAGGAGTTAGCGTACAAGAAAATAAAAGCAAAATAAAAGCGGAAGTCAGAAGAAATTTCATGTATGTATATTTTTTTATAAAACTAAAATAAAAATAATTGTAAGTTTATGGGATCAGAAAGTATTCTGAATAATACCGATAAGAAATTAAGCTGATGCTTTGAGCCAGACTGCTCCATAGTACGATTGCTTTTCTATCGGCATTAACCATTGTAATTTCACAGTTTCGCTTATTGCTCACTCTGAAAAACAATTGGTATAACTTAAATCATAATCTAAAACCAACAAAATGAAACGACTTATTTTGCCGTTCCTTTTATCTCTTTTAATTACTTTTTCGTACGCCCAAAAATACGATGCAAACTGGAAATCGATTGATAGCCGCCCCATACCACAATGGTTCGAGGATGTAAAGTTTGGTATTTTTATTCACTGGGGAGTGTACTCGGTTCCCGCCTGGGCACCGGCCAATGCCGATATTGGCGTTTATGCCAAATACGCTGAATGGTATGGCTTCCGGATTAACGACGATAGCAAGGCAGGAAAATTATTCCGCGACTACCACAACAAAATGTATGGTGAAGATTTCCTCTATCAGGATTTTGCCCCACGGTTTAAAGCGCAACACTGGAATCCGGAACAATGGGCCGATTTGTTTAAACGTGCCGGAGCAAAATATGTAGTATTAACATCGAAACACCACGAAGGTTTTACACTTTGGCCAAGCGCCCAAAGCTGGAACTGGAACAGCGTTGACATAGGACCGCACCGTGATATTTGTGGCGATTTAACCACTGCTGTTAAAGATGCCGGCTTGCACATGGGATTTTATTATTCGCTGTACGAGTGGTACAATCCGCTTTACAAAAATAATCTCACAAAATATGTCGACGACCATATGATTCCACAAATGAAAGACTTGGTTACCAGCTACGAACCGGATATTTTATGGACCGATGGCGAATGGGATCACCCGAGTGAAGACTGGAAAAGCACGGAGTTTTTAGCCTGGCTGTACAACGAATCGCCGGTAAAAGACCGGATTTGTATTAACGACCGCTGGGGTAAAGAAACACGTAGCAAACACGGAGGATTTTATACAACAGAGTACGATTTAGTCCATGACGGGAAAAGAGACAAGATCGACAAAGCATGGGAAGAATGCCGCGGAATAGGAACTTCGTTTGGATATAACCAAATGGAAACCGTTGAAAACTACATGAGCTCCGAAGCACTGATTCATTTACTGATAGAAAAAGTTGCCGGAGGAGGCAATCTCCTGCTTGATGTTGGCCCGACCGCTGATGGCCGCATTCCTGTAATTCAGCAACAACGCCTACTCGATATTGGGAAATGGCTGGAGACAAACGGCGAGGCAATTTACGAGACAAGAAAATGGGACGGTGCTGAAGCTAATGATATCGCTGATGTATATTTCACTAAAAAAGGGAAGGATTTGTATGTACATTGCACGCAATATCCTACAACTGATTTAAAAATAAAAGGCTTGAAAAAAGCATCGTCGGTTAGTTTATTGGGATATCATGATGATGTAGAATTCAAAAAATCGGGTAAAACAATTACCATTTCAGCGCCGGTATTAACACCGGGCAAACTTACCCAAACTTGCGCCTGGGTATTTAAACTTGAAAATGTACTTTAATACGAATAACCAAATAAACGTAATAGCAAAATGACCAAAGCAACTGAATTTCTGAAAAGCCACAAAATGACGGCTGAAGACATTAAAATGAAAGAGGTGGTGAACGCCTTTCTGGACGAAATGGCCAAAGGATTGGCCGGGAAAGAGAGCTCACTCTTGATGTTACCAACTTATATTGAAGCTGACGGAGAAGTAAAAGCAAACGAACCAGTTGTTGCCATTGATGCCGGCGGAACCAATTTTAGGGCAGCCAAAGTGTATTTCGACGACAACCTGAAACTGGTAACTGAAAACATTACAAAGGCCAAAATGCCGGGCGTAGAAAAAGAACTTACCAAGGCTGAATTCTTCGACACTTTTGCATCGTACCTGGCAGATTACAAAAACACATCGGATAAACTGGGATTTTGTTTCTCGTATGCTGCAGAGATTTTCCCGAACAAAGACGGAAAACTTATTGAATGGAGCAAAGAAGTTAAAGCACCAGATGTAATTGGAGAAATGATCGGAGAAGGACTTTTGAACGCCATGCAAACACCCGAAAAACAACTGGTGCTGATGAACGACACCGTTTCTACCTTGCTTGCCGGAAAAGCAGCGCGGGCGGTAAAAGCATACGACACGTACATTGGTTTTATTCTGGGCACCGGAACCAACACCAGTTACATTGAGGCCAATAAAAACATTACCAAAACCGACGGTCTCAACATGGAAGGCAGCCAGATCATCAATATTGAATCGGGCGCATTTACTCTGGCACCGCGCACCGATATTGACATTGCTTTTGATAACACTACCGAAAATCCGGGCCGTTATGCTTTTGAAAAAATGTTCTCGGGTGGTTACTTTGGCGGTTTGTGTACCAAGACTTTAGAAACTGCAGCCGCAGAAGGTGTTTTTGCTGACCCCGAAGTTTTTGAGAATCTGCAGGAATTAACATCGGAAGAAGTGAATAATTATGTGCACGGCATTGAAAGTGCCCACAATGTATTACCCGGCGTTTTCACCAGCGATTCGGATAAAATGCTGGTAGCCGAAATTATCGACAAGCTTATCGAGCGCGCTGCAAAACTGGTAGCTGCCAACCTGGCTGCGGTAATTTTGCAAACCGGAAAAGGCAAACACCACGAAAAACCGGTTTTAATGACCATTGAAGGAACAACATTTTACAAGCTTCATAATTTTCAGAAAATGTTTGAAAAATACCTGCAGGATTTCCTCTCGGGCGATAATCAACGTTACTACGAAATTGTGGAAGTGGAGAACTCAAGCTTACTGGGTGCAGCAATTGCAGCCATTGTAAACTAAGATATTTAAAAGCCGAAGCCTGAAGAACCGGGCTTCGGCTTTTACAAATTTTCAACCAACGAAAAAACCCGGGCACGCATTAAATCGAGCACAAAAACTTGTTGAAACCGCGATTCAAATTGTTCATGACTGATCTTATTCAACAGGTTGATATTTTTATCAGCCCGCAGACAATCTGTGGTTATTAAAAGCCAGTATTGTTGCAGCTGTTGTTTCTGATAGATTCGCAGTTTTTCATCCTTCTTGGCAATCGCCAAACGGATGTCGTCAACCACATTATTTGATATTCCCAGGTTATTCGAACATTCCCAGACCGACTCTTTAAGTTCCGGATGATGAGCGATCATTACCTGCTCCATCCCGACGGGTAAATCGGAATTTGTAAGAATTTTATGAAAAAAGGTTCCATCCGTTTTGCCTTCGATAGCAGATTTTATTGTTGCTACGGTTTTCGAGCGTACCATTAATTCGCGCTCAGGAGTGATTTGATGTTTCTCCGAAAACATAAATTTCACAAAAAGTTTCGCATCCGATCCTGCCTCAAAAAGCTCCCGCATATCCTCAACCAATTCGTTTCTGAAGTTAATCAATGATTGCACCTCTTCTGTTTTTGTTACTGCATTGGCGGGATTTAGCCGGGTGAGTTCAATTCCCAATTTGTGTGCATTTTTCATTTTCACTACAAAATCGGGCGACTCGGATGCCACAACTTTCCCTTTCGGAAATTCGGGATAGCAATCTCTAAAATAGTTCATCAATAAAACTTCCAGCTGTTTTTTAACTTCCTGCATTCGGCTATTAGGTGCTTGATTATTTTTCTGAAGTAGACTTTTGCATGAGATCGAACAGGTCGTTTACAATTGCATCGCGGTTAAAGTTTTGCCAGTAAAATATTTTACGACGGTTTTCCGGTCGATCAATCCAGCTATCTCCAACAAGTTTTGGGGCAGGTATTTCAACTTTTTCTCCCCAGGTTTCGTTTTTTAAAACAGCAAGTACAACCATATCAAATAAGGAGCGTGAAGGTGGATTTCCATACATTTCTGCTTCTTCGAAAAGATTGGCAGAATAATCGCCAAAACGATTAAACTCACCACCATGTCGTCCCGTAATCGTATGGTGCGAAAGCGGCCCTTTTCCTTTCATATTCCGATTAATTTCCTCACGAACA
Source organism: Draconibacterium mangrovi (assembly GCF_010586825.1). Taxonomy (GTDB): domain Bacteria; phylum Bacteroidota; class Bacteroidia; order Bacteroidales; family Prolixibacteraceae; genus Draconibacterium; species Draconibacterium mangrovi. The sequence continues at coordinate 835,046 of NZ_JAAAGB010000001.1, forward strand.
ACAGCTACGGCAGCAGTTCCACTTGGTTTACCATAACGCACTGTGACCATTTCAAATTCAACTCCCGACTGAAGCACAGGATTTACGGCAGTGGTATCGTTCTCGAGGTTATATTCGCCCGGAGCGGGGTAATTTCCTCCCAACCAAACAACCCGAACCTTATCAACAATTCGTGGCTCTTTTAAAATGGCCAGCGCAATATTGGTTAGTTTTCCAACGGGCACCAACACCAGCTTTTCATCTTCAACCTTCATCGCTTCCTGAATTATAAAATCTACGGCGGGTTGTCCATCGAAGCTATTTTCAGAAATGTTTGGAGCAATTTCAGTATAACTTTTATCTGCTCCCATATACAATGGCACTTTGTTTTCAAGATTAAAGAGTTGAATTATACGCTCTGCCTCATCATATTGCCCCTGTATTCCATAGCCGTTTCGGGTATTATTAACAGTGACACCAACAACGTCAAAAATATCTTTGTTTAAAAAAGCATAGGCTAAAGCGTGCTGATCATCCAACTCGTTGTTGGCATCCGTATCAATGAGTATTTTTATTTTGGGTGATTTATTCTCTTGATTAGCTCCACAACTTAACAGAAAGTATGAAAAAGCTAAAAAAACTAAAATAAACTGAAGAGTTTTATGCATCGTTTTGGTATTAATTATTCACAATAAACATGCATTAAAGATATCAAAATATTAAAGTATAAATGAGAGTGATTTAATATTCAAAAGTTCCGGATTTTTTCAAAAACTTTCAACCAAAAGCAAAATCTGGTGTTACATTTCAATAAAATATAAAATTTATGTATCAAGGACTATTACACGCACATAACGGATTTCGCTGGTTGGTTTTAATCGCGCTTTTATTTACAGTATTGCTTGCCATAAGCGGTGTAGCAAGTAAACGTTCATGGGGCCGGGCCGATAACCTGTCGGGATTAATACTGGTTATGATAATGGATATTCAGTTTCTGGTGGGAATTGTACTTTATGCCTTTGTAAGCCCTATTACCAAAGCGGCATTTGCCGATTTTGGAGCTGCCATGAAAAACAGCGACCTGCGTTTCTACGCTGTAGAACACATTCTGTTAATGATTATTGCACTTGCACTGGTACACATTGGCAGGGCAAAAGCGAAAAAAGATGTGACTCCGCTTAAGAAACACCGGTCAGCGGCAATTTTTTATGGTCTGGCATTGGTGCTGATTTTGGCAGCCATTCCGTGGGACAGAGCTTTGTTTTAACCAAAGTCGAATAAAAAAAAGGAGCATCGTACTGAGTACGATTAAAGAATAACACATGCGTGAAGCATCGTACTGAGTACGTTTGAAGAAAACTACGAGGGTGAAGCATCGTACTTAGTACGTTTGAAGAAAAACGCGTGGGTGGAGCATCGTACTCAGTACGTTTGAAAAAAACTGCGTTGGGGAAGGATCGTACTGAATACGTTTGACGAAGAATAACGATACGGAGAATAAAGTGTATTAATAATATAAAAGGCTCCCTGTTCAATTGCCATTTCAAAGTTTGTAATTTTGGAAATGTTTAGCCAATAAAAAAGGCTGCAAGAGATAAACTCCTGCAACCTTTTAAGCTTGGTTCAGCTTGTGCTTTCGCACCTGTTTTTTTACCGCTACCTCTTTGCCCCTACGGCATATATATCATCAATTAAGTGCTGGTATTTTACTGCTACGGCATTTCGTCTCAGTTTCAGTGTTGGCGACAGTTCGCCCGAAGTTGGAGTCCACTCTTCGTGCACCAGTCGTATACGGCTGATTTGCTCGTGCGATCCCAGCGTCTTGTTAATTTTTGCAACTTCTTTTTGTAATTTCTGAATGACTTCCGGAAGCTGAATCAACTCTTCATTGTTCTCGTAATGCAGTTTGTGCTCTCCCGCCCAGTCGTGCAGAATTGGAAAACACGGAGAAATAATGGCGCTTGCAAATTTTTCGTTGGCACCAATTACCATCACCTGCTCAATCAGCTCAGATGTTTTCAACTTGTTCTCGATCATCTGAGGAGCAATATATTTTCCGCCCGAAAGTTTGAAAATTTCTTTTTTACGATCGGTTATCTTCAGGAATTTGTCGTCAACCAACATTCCAATATCTCCGGTATGGAACCATCCGTTTTCATCAATCACTTCGTCGGTCAGTTCCGGAGCCTTGTAATAGCCCATCATTATTCCGGGGCCTTTACACAAAATCTCGCCGTCGGGTGCAAATTTCACATCGAAACCTTTCAGAATCGGGCCAACAGTTCCAACCATCATTTCCATTGTAGTTGGATTGTTTACAGCAATTACCGGCGAAGTTTCGGTTAATCCGTAACCTTCGAGCGTAGTAAGTTTTGCCATACCAAACAGGCGGGCAATTCGCGGTTGAAGGGCAGCGCCTCCCGAAACAATATAAGTGATATTTCCCCCAAGAGCTTCTCTCCATTTGGAATAGATTAGCTTGTCTGCCACTGAAATTTTCAGTCGCATTAAAGGGCCATAATTTTTGTTGTATTCAAAATGACGTGTCAGATTCAGTGCCCAGAAATACAGTTTCTTTTTAATACCGGTCAGCTCTTTTCCTTTGGCCACAAATCCATCGTAAACTTTTTCGAGCAGGCGGGGAACCGAGTTAAACATATTTGGTTTCACCTCTTTAATCGACGAAACAATCTGCGCCAGGTTGCCCACATAATAAACCCCCATGCCCCGGTACTGAAAGTGGTAATTCACACTGCGTTCGTAAACATGGCAAAGTGGCAGAAAACTCAAAGCTCTGTGCTCAATTCCCAGGTCGTGCAGTTTTGCATGCTCGGTAAAATTCGATACCAGATTACGGTGACTCAACATTACTCCTTTGGGTACGCCTGTAGTTCCCGAGGTGTATATAATCGTTGCCAGATCTTCCGGCTTAACATCGTTTTTAATGCTTTCAAGTTCGGAAGAAAACTCTTCTCTTTTTGACTCGCCAAGTTCAAGTATCTGCTCATAATGTTTTGCTCCTTCCACTTCTTCGAAGGTGTAAACAGCATCAACGCCATCAATCATATTGGCCAGTGGACACATACTCTGGAAAAGCTTTTTATCGCCCGCCAGAATAATTTTCACCTCGGCATGTTTTAATATGTACTTGTACTCATCGTCGCCCAAAGTTGGGTAAATAGGCACATGCACAAAACCACCCATTGCCAGGCCCATATCGGCAATATTCCACTCGGGGCGGTTGGTGGTAACCGTAGCCACTCTATCGCCGCGCTTTAAACCCAGGGCCATGAGGCCAAGTGCAAACTGGTGCGATTTTTCGTAATATTCTTTGGTTGAATAAGTGTACCATTTACCATCTTTTTTACCGGCAATGGAGTCTTCACGGGGGAATTCTTTTAATGCGCGTTCGAGAACATCAAAAGTACGTGTAACTGTCTGTCCCATATTTCAATTTTAAAAACTTCGAAATATAAGGCTTTTGTTGTTGGTTGATTTACAAAGCGATTATGCTATTTTTCAGCCCTTTACTATTTATATATATTCTAAATAATTTTAATTATCTGTAAAACAATAAATTAAAACACCGGCTATCGACTTTCAGAGCCTATTGTTCCAAAATTTCATTTAGCCGGGCACTATTTCTCTTACTCGGTTTCAGCTTGTTGAGCCTGATATTTATTGTCTTTTACATAGGCCCAGATTATTAATCCGGCCAGCACCAAAATTGATGCGGGAACGGCAGGATCAACCCCATCGGCAACTCCTTTTCCGTACGAATGTAAGCCTGACAGGTAATAGTTCACACCAAAATAAGTCATCAGTACCGAGGCAAAACCAAGTATCGATGCAAAATTATAATTGAAAACACCTTTTAACGACGGAATCAATCGCATGTGTACAATAAACGAATAGATGACCACAGTAATCAATGCCCAGGTTTCTTTGGGGTCCCAGCCCCAATAGCGGCCCCAACTTTCGTTGGCCCAAACTCCACCAAGGAATGTTCCGATGGTAAGAAAATACAAACCAACCGTTGCCGACATTTCGTTAATGGTTGTTAGCTGCTCGATAAAACCGTTTACTTTGGCCTCATTCGCTCCTCTTCGTAAAACAATCAAAATCATTACCAAAACACCAAGGAACATACTCAGCCCAAGAAATCCGTAGCTTGCAGTAATGATGGCCACGTGAATAGCCAACCAATACGATTTAAGTACCGGAACCAGGTTTGTCACCTCCGGATTCATCCAACTAAGGTGAGCCACAAACAGCGCAATACCGGTTAAAAATGCAGCAGTACCTATTACCATCGGGTATTTTCGGCCAAATATAATTCCGGCCAGCATGGTTGCCCAGGCAACGTACACCACCGATTCGTATCCATTACTCCATGGTGCGTGACCCGAAATGTACCAGCGTACAATCAAACCAACCGTGTGCACCATGAACAGGATTAATATGAATCCGAAAAATGATATCCGCAGAAACGACGGCAACTGTTTTTGCCTGAAAATATTTATAAAAAGTACCGTTAACAGCAAAAATCCAAACAACAGATAATACGGGAATATTCGTTTAAACGGATTTACTTTATTAAATAGAATTTCAACGTTTTTCTTTTTATCGCCGGGTAAAAGATCAGCTCCGTATTTCACCTGGAAATTATCTACTGCCTGTAATACCTGCACGGCGTTGGTACTTTGGTTTTCAGTAATCGACTGCAACAGTAACTGGAATCCACTTTGTATAAAAATGGAATCGCCATCGCTATATTCAGCAGCAATACTTCCGGGAGCATACCAGGTATCCTCCACTCTTTCGCACGGGAACAGATGGAAAATAGAGCCCTGAAATACCATAAAACAGATATTTACACGCTCATCAACATTGATGTATTCTTTATCCATACGATTGCGCATTCCGGGAGCTTTGGCATAAGCCGCGCGCACTGCATCCGCAATTTTATAATTTCCGTTTGCATCAAAAAGCGACTCAACCGTAATGTATTTATTCTGTGCACCGAGTGCCCCTTCCAACGATTTATCGGCTACCTTGATAATAGGCATCGATTGCCAGATTTCGGGATATGCCATCATACTCAGCACCACGCCATCGGCCGACAGACCGTACAACCCTGATTTACGGCTTATTTTGCGAACAATCTCACCCGACAGCGTCGACACCGGCTCAATTCGCCCATCAACACCCTGTACCCACAATTCGCTGAATTCTTTTACAACCTCCTTGTCAATTGGCGGAATTCCGGCCCCAAGACCACTTTGCGCCGATGCTGAAAAAGCCACACTTCCTATTAGAGCAATAAGCGCGATTACTTTAACCGAACTGGCTTTTAACTTTTTGGCCAGATACTGGAAATAAGAATTTGGATTTATCAGCGACATGATACAACCAACAATGAGCAATAAATAACCGAGGTACGAAATCCACGTTCCCCAGAAGTCGTAATTAACGGAAAGTATCGTGCCTTGTTCGTCCCTGTCATACGATGATTGAAAGAACTTGTAGCCCCGGTGGTTCAGCGTGTTGTTCATGAAAATGCGAATATCTTCGTTAATGCCTTTTTCCTGGTCCACCAAAACAACTTCGGAAGCAAACGACGACGGAGAGTTAGATCCCGGGTAATGCTCCAATTGAAAATCCTTTAAGTGAATGCTGAACGGAACCTGTAATGGCAATGCACCATAAGCCAGTTTTAGTGTGCCGTTGCCCAAAGGAACGCGCACAGTATCGGGGCGTTGCCCCGAGTGACCAAACACCGGAACATTTTGCTGGCGTATACCATCCGAAACCTGTATCATCACTGCATCTTCACCAGTTTCCATCTGGCTTTTTACTGCGGTAAATGTGGCACTCGGCAGAAATTTACGGATCAAAAAGCGGAAATTGTCATAACCATACAAAAACATAGGTTTTACCGGAATTGTATCTCCCGGCGATAAATCGACTGTTTCCTGTGTAGCCATGGTCGTTTCTTCCAGTTTCGCATGAGAGGTCATAAACAAGGCCCCATCCTGCATGAAAAAGTTGATCACTTTTTCGTCATCAACCTCAAAACCGGCTGAAAAACCGGGGTAATCAAGCACATCTCCTTCTTTAAACGAAAACGACTGCATACCCTGTGTTTCGGGTGCCGAAAACACAAAATCGATTACCGGCTCACCCGAATCCGAAGCAATGGCTTTCTGTTCTGCATTTTCGATAAAACCTACCGCTTTTACTTTTACCGATTTTCCGTTAACATCAAATTTTGCAGAATACTGTTTGGGCGTTATCTCTGAGAATCGTACCTGCGAAACCTCTTTCTGGTCTTCATATCCGGCATAAAAATAATCGTTGGTCGAAAGAATATAGTCAGCACTTTCACCTTCGCGAATATGCATTACGCCCTCAAAACTTATAAAACGCGTAACAGCGCCTCCCAGTATCATCACCAAAAACGACACGTGAAAAATGCCGAGCGTATAACGCCGGTTGGTGAAAAAACGGTAACGAAACATGTTTTTGACAAGGTTGAGTGCAAACAGCCCCCAAAGTACCTCGAACCAATGCGTGTTGTACACCAATGCACGGGCAGTTGGCGTGCCGTAGCTGCTTTCGATAAAGGTGGCAACAGCCATTGAAAAAGCAAGCCCAAGAAAAATAAATGCCGCGAACGGCATGGATGTTATAAACGCAAAGAATTTCTTCATCTGTATTTTTTCAATTTAGTTTCAAGTCTTTTTATAATATCAATTGGTATAACCATTTCCTTACAAAATAGTTGCTGAAAATAATCCTTATTTAGAACAATTCAAAAAAAAGAGCCGAAACAAAAACCCCTTTGGTATTTTTTTAGCAGATTATGGGAACCGAACGAAGCAGCAAGATTTTGCCTCGTTCTCTTATTACATAGAACCCGGATCACAAATAACAAAATGACAGAAAACGGGCGAATATCATCCTTTCTACACTACAAAACATTCGTCCTACACATGCAGGACAAGACAAATGTAACGTAGGAGATGAAATTTCCGGTGTAGGACGACTTTTTAATGATGTAGGAGCGGTTCTATTCGGTGTAGGAAGACAACTTTTAATCGTAGGAGACCATTTTGCGAATGTAGGACGGCCATTTAGGGTCGGAGGAAACCCTTTTTTAACCTGCGGACAAGCCAACAGGAAACTAAAAGACCTTCAAGGTTTTGGAAACCTTGAAGGTCTTTGTAAGCAGCGGTTAACCCGCAAATCTGCGAGAATCAGCTAAATCAGTGTCATCAGCGTTCCATTTTCATCTTACTGCAAAAACGACAGTGCTTTTTCGATAGCTGCCTGCAAACCGTCAACATCTTTTCCGCCGGCAGTTGCATAAAACGGCTGGCCACCGCCGCCACCTTTAATTTCTTTTCCGGCTTCGCGAACAATCTGTCCGGCATTTAAACCTTTATCAGCAACAATATTATCCGAAATCATTACCGTTAAATTTGGTTTGCCGTTTATGTCGGCACCAATTACCAAAAACAGATCATCAACCTCGCCTTTTAGCTGGAAAGCCAAGTCTTTTACCAACCCGGCATTATCGATAAGAATTTTATCGGCGATAATATTTACACCGTTTTCGTTTAACACTTTGCTCTTCAGGTTGGCTTTGGTCATTTTCAAACTCTCCTGCTGGAAAGCCTCAATTTGTTTGCTCAACTCGCTATTTTGCTGCAACAGTGTAGTTACACTTCCCAAAAGATCTTTCGAACCTTTCAGCGTTTCTTTTATGTTGTTAATCAACGCCAACTGATCGTTAATGTATTTCTCAGCGCGATCGGCAGTAATTGCTTCAATCCGGCGAACACCGGCAGCAATAGCACTTTCCGATACAATTTTCAGCATACCGATCTGTCCGGTTGCCGCAACGTGTGTTCCTCCACACAATTCAACCGATTCGCCAAATTTAATTACCCGAACCGCCTCGCCATATTTTTCGCCAAACAACATCATTGCACCCGATGCTTTAGCTTCTTCAATCGGCATTTCGCGGTTTTCTTCTTTTACTGAATTGGCGCGAATTTTTTCGTTTACCAGTTTTTCAACCGCAGCAATTTCCTCATCACTCATTTTCTGGAAATGCGAAAAGTCGAAACGCAAATGATCGGCATTTACCAGCGATCCTTTTTGCTCTACATGCGTACCCAACACCTCGCGCAATGCCGCATGCAGCAAGTGCGTTGCTGTGTGGTTATTGGCAATGTTTGTTCTGCGTTTGGCATTTACTACCGCGAAAAATGTTTCTTCCGGATTTTCAGGAAGCTCGTTTACCAAATGAACGGTGAGGTTATTTTCCTTTTGTGTATCGAAAATCGATGTTTTTACACCGTCGAATTCAATATAACCGGCATCGCCAACCTGACCTCCCGATTCGCCATAAAACGGTGTTTGATCGAATACCAGTTGGTAAAACGCTTTCTTCTTCTGTGTTACTTTGCGGTAACGGGCAATTTTAATTTCGGCTTCCAGCTTGTCGTAGCCTAAAAATTCGGTCTTCTCAATTTTGCGCAATTCCACCCAATCATCCGTTTCCTGAGCAGCCGCATTACGCGAGCGATCTTTTTGAGCCTGCATTTCTACTGCAAAACCTTTTTCGTCAACACCCAAACCATTTTCACGGGTGATTAACTCGGTAAGGTCGAGCGGGAAACCAAATGTATCGTACAATACAAAAGCATCTTTTCCGGCAATTTCTGTTGCGCCATCATTTTTTGCTTTCGAAATCATATCGTCAAGTAACCTAATACCAGTTGAAAGGGTACGCAGGAACGACTCTTCCTCTTCTTTAATCACCTTTTCAATAAGTGTTTGCTGGCTAACCAATTCAGGGAAAGCATCTCCCATTGTATCTTTTAGTACGTCAACCAAACGGAAGATAAAGGCATCTTTTAAATCGAGGAAAGTGTAACCGTAACGCACGGCACGGCGCAAAATACGGCGGATTACATAACCGGCTTTATTATTCGATGGTAACTGACCGTCGGCAATGGCAAAAGCAACCGCACGAAGGTGGTCGGCAATTACACGCATGGCAATATCAACCTTTTCGTCTTCTCCATATTTTTTGTTACACAACTTGCCAATTTCGGCAATTGTACTTTGGAAAACATCGGTATCGTAATTCGACTGAACGCCTTGTAAAACCATACACAAACGCTCGAAACCCATTCCGGTATCAACGTGTTTGTCAGGAAGGTTTTCTAACGAACCGTTTGCCTTACGGTTAAACTGAATAAATACCAGGTTCCAGATTTCAATCACCTGCGGGTGGTCCATGTTTACCAAATCGCGCCCCGGCACTTTTGCACGTTCTTCTTCCGAGCGAATATCAACGTGCACCTCCGAACATGGTCCGCAAGGTCCGGTATCGCCCATTTCCCAGAAGTTATCTTTTTTGTTACCGTTCAGAATGCGTTCTTTTGGAAGGTATTGCTCCCAGTAACCGGCAGCTTCATTGTCGCGTTCCTGGTTATCATCGGCGCTTCCTTCAAAAACGGTAGCATACAAACGGTCGGCATCAATTCCCATACGAGTTACCAAAAACTCCCATGCCCAGTCGATCGCCTCTTTTTTAAAGTAATCGCCAAACGACCAGTTTCCCAACATTTCGAACATGGTGTGGTGGTATGTATCCAAACCAACTTCTTCCAAATCGTTGTGTTTCCCGGAAACACGCAGACATTTTTGCGTATCGGCCACCCGCGGATATTTTACCGGTTCGTTACCCAAAAACTGGTCTTTAAACTGGTTCATCCCCGCATTGGTAAACATCAGCGTCGGGTCGCCTTTTACAACCATCGGTGCAGAGTTTACAATCTGATGTTCTTTCTCGGTAAAAAAGTCGAGAAAAGCCTTACGTATCTCTTTAGAAGTCTTCATTTTCCGTCTGTATGATTTATCAATTCGTTAAAAATATTTAATGCAAAGAAAACAAATTCATTAATTATGAGTTATTTACTTACCTTTGCCGCGTGAAAAATCACGTTTTATTAAATCCATGCAAAGTTATAGGATTTAATGAATCAGCATTAATAAAGAGAAAAAACCGGCCTTTTATATGGCAAAAAAGAAATATAAATTTAACCCGGATACGCTCAGTTACGAGAGCGTAGGATTAAGTTGGAAAGCCAAAGCAACAAAAATACTCACCTATTTTTCGAGTAGTCTGGCCTTGGCTATTGTAATTACGCTAATCTTCGTAAATTTTTACGATACGCCGCGATCAAAACGATTGATGCGCGAAAACAAGCGATTGCTTACCCAATACGAGTTGCTTTCAAAAGATTTGGATAAAGTAGCCAGTGTATTGTCGGAACTGCAACAACGTGACGATAATATTTACCGTGTAATTTTTGAAGCTGAGCCAATTCCGTCAACAGTAAGAAATGCAGGATTTGGTGGAGCGAATAAATATTCGGAGTTGGAAGATATGGACAATGCCGAATTGGTAATTGCCACAGCACATAAGTTGGATGTAATTTCGAAACAGGCGTATATCCAGTCGAAATCGTACGACGAAGTGCTGGAACTCGCCTTGAACAAAGAAAAAATGCTGGCTTCGTTACCGGCAATTATGCCCATTACCAACACCGATTTAAAACGTACTTCAAGTGGATGGGGCTACCGTGTTCACCCGATTTATAAAGTGCGGAAAATGCACTGGGGACAAGACTTTACGGCTCCTGTTGGAACCCCGATTTATGCCACCGGCGACGGAAAGATTATCGATGTTTCAGGTTCAAAAAGAAACAAAGTTGGGTTGGGCCTGAACATAAAGATCGATCATGGATATGGTTACGAAACGGTTTACGGTCACCTGAATGAATTTAATGTAAAACGTGGCCAGCAGGTAAAACGCGGCGACATTATTGGTTATGTTGGAAATACCGGCGGATCAACTGCACCACACCTGCACTACGAAGTGCACAAGGACGGGAAAAAAGTAAATCCTACCTACTACATGTTTAAAGACCTTACACCACAGGAATACGACAAGATGATTGCGATTTCGTCGAATATCGGTCAGTCGCTTGACTAACGGATTAGCGATTAATAATAAAATATTGAGCTTCCATCGGTTTATTCCGGTGGAAGTTTTTTATTCTCTGTACGTCCGTACTTCAAAAAATCATTCACTCTTTTGTCGCAGCTTTAAAATCTTTTATCTTGCATCTAAATTATTAGCGCGTGCCATATAAAAAGCCCAAAATAGAAAAGATGTTGTACTCCATTGGCGAAGTAGCCGATATGTTTGGCGTAAACGTATCGCACATTCGGTATTGGGAGAACCAGTTCGAGGCACTGAAACCGGTAAAAAACAAAAAGGGCAACCGCCAGTTCACGCCGAAAGATCTGGAGACGATCCGGATGATACACCATTTGGTAAAAGAACGCGGATTGACAATTGATGGCGCAAGAAAAAAGTTAAAAGAAAATCCGGAAGACACCTTAAACAATTTCGAGGTGATTAAACGTTTACAGGATATCAGAAAAGAACTAATCGCGATTAAACAAGGACTTGAGGAAAATGAAAATTAAAGATATTACCAATTTTTTGGAAGATCTTGCACCTTTAAAATTGCAGGAATCGTACGACAATGCCGGGCTAATTCTTGGCGATAAAAACGCTGAAGTATCGGCGGCCCTGGTTACGCTCGACGTTACCGAGGCGATTGTTGATGAAGCAATAAAAAGAAAAGCCGGATTAATTATTGCCCATCACCCCATTGTTTTTTCGGGATTGAAAAAAATTACGGGTAAAAATTACATTGAGTGCACGCTTATAAAAGCCATAAAACACGATGTGGCCATTTACGCTGCACACACCAATCTCGACAGTGTTACAGGCGGAGTAAACGGAAAGATTTGCGAAAAACTTGGTTTGGAGAACTGCAAAATTCTTCAGCCCGCCGGAGGTCTGCTCAAAAAGCTGGTAACTTTTGTTCCGGTTGATCATGCCAATAAAGTTCGCGAAGCTGTTTTTGCTACCGGAGCCGGACAAATCGGGAATTACGACTCGTGCAGTTTTAATGCGCATGGACAAGGTACATTTCGTGGAAGCGACACCTCCAACCCTTTTGTTGGGAAAAAAGGCGAACAGCATTACGAAAATGAAATCCGTGTTGAAACGATCTTTCCCGACTACCTTCAGGGAAAAGTTATAAATGCCCTTGTTCAGGCACATCCGTACGAAGAAGTTGCTTACGATATTTATTCGCTCGACAATAAATTCGATCAGATTGGTGCCGGCATGATCGGAACCTTACCCAAAGAAAAAAGCGAAACTGCTTTTCTGCGTCAACTGAAGAAAACTTTTAACACTAAAATCATCAGGCACACGGCTTTACTCGACAAGAAAGTAAAGAAAATAGCGGTTTGCGGAGGGTCAGGTTCATTTCTGTTAAACCAGGCGATTGCTTCGGGCGCCGACTTCTTTGTTACCGGCGATTTTAAATATCATCAATTTTTTGATGCCGAAAATAAAATAGTTATCGCCGATATCGGACATTTTGAGAGCGAACAGTTCACTAAAGAACTTTTTTATGAGTTACTTACGAAAAAATTCCCTAAATTTGCAATCCATTTATCAGAGGTGAATTCCAACCCGGTTTTTTACTTCTGATTTTTATGTATATAAAAATATTACGAGCATGAATGCACCATATTCAAGGCAAGAAGACAAAGACATTTCAGTAGAAGAGAAATTACGCGCATTGCATGAGTTGCAGAGTGTTGTATCTGAAGTTGATAAAATAAAAACCCTAAGGGGTGAACTTCCTTTGGAAGTTCAGGACCTGGAAGACGAAATTGCCGGTTTAAAAACCAGGTTAGTAAACCTTGATGACGAGGTTAAAAATCTGGATACTTCAATCAACAACAAAAAAATTGCGATTAAAGATTCGCAAGCGTTGATTGTAAAATATACCGAACAGCAAAACAACGTTCGCAACAACCGCGAATTCGACTCGCTTTCGAAAGAAATTGAATTCCAAAACCTGGAAATCGAACTTTCGGAAAAACGAATTAAAGAGTTCACGGTAGAAATGGCTCAGAAAAAAGAAGCCATTACAGCATCGAAAGAACAGTTGAAAGAGCGTGAAGAAGATCTGGATAGAAAGAAAAACGAACTTTCTGAAATTACTGAAGAAACCAAGATCGAAGAAGAAAAGCTGAGAGCGAAATCAGAAAAGATCGAGTCGTTTATCGAGCCTCGTCTGTTGGGAGCTTTTAAGCGTATTCGTAAAAATGCACGCAACGGTTTGGCCGTAGTTACTATTCAGCGTGATGCTTGTGGTGGTTGCTTTAACAAAATTCCACCTCAGAGACAGTTGGATATCGCCAGCCGCAAAAAAATTATTGTTTGCGAATATTGCGGTCGTATTTTGGTTGACCAGAATATTAACGTAGTTGAAGATATTGCTGAATAAGCATTAAGATATTGATTAAAAAATAGCCGGTTCAAGATTTTTGAACCGGCTATTTTTTTGTAGGACGTATTTAAAAGGAATACTTAATATTTCGTCCATAAAAAAATCCCGGCGTCCACTCCGGGATTTTTTCTTCATTGCATCTATGCTTCTTTTGATTGACTCTGTTATTAAGAGTTTGTATAAAACGGGTTTGTATGTTACAAATATAGCTGATACGATTGTGCCCCGGCATTATTTTTTGCCTAATCAAAGTCGACAAAAGCAGTATTTATGCATGATGATTTTCGAAACTGGCAACACATGCATACTTAAAACCGGGGTTATAAATGCCTAACACCGACTACCAAAATCCTTAAAAGAAAAAAGCCGCTCCTCCAGAAACGACTTCATCAAATTTGAACATTGTTGTTTATGTAACGAAAAATGAATTTCTTTTACCAGCTTCCACCGGCGCCTCCGCCGCCAAAGCTTCCGCCACCAAAACCACCGAAGCCTCCGCCTCCGAAACTTCCGCTTCCCGACGAAAAGTTTCCAAACGAGCCTGACGAACGATGACTACCCGACATCATTCCCATGGCTAACCAGAATGGCAAACTTCTGCCCGGTGAATAGAACCGTCCTCGCCGGCGTCTTCCGAATAAGGCTATCAGCAAAATAAAAAAGATGATCCCAAAAGGAATTCCGGCACTGCCGCCGGCGTTTACCTTTTCCTGGTAATTTTCTGCGGTATATTCGCCACGGGTGATATCCATAATTACGTTTAGTCCTGCTGCTAAACCACCGTAATAATCATTCTCCTTAAAGCGGGGAATCATTTCCTCGTTAACGATTGTGGTATTCAAAACAGCATCGGGCAACACGCCTTCCAGCCCGTAGCCGGTTGCAATAAACACCTGCCCCCTGCTGTTACCAACTTTGGGTTTTACCAAAACCACCAAACCATTATCATTGCCTTTCTGACCAACTCCCCAGTTTTCGCCCAATCGTTGTGCATAATCCGCACGATCATATCCTTCAAGGTCAGGAACAGTTACCACAACTATTTGTGTCGAGGTTTTTCGGGCAAACTGTGCCAAGGCATTTTCCATGTTTTGCTTTTCGCCATCGCTTAAAATATTGGCAAAATCGTTTACCAAACGTGCCGGTTGCGGACGTTCGGGTATTTGTGCCAAAACACTTGTGGCGCTTAGGATAACTGCAAATAGTAATATTATTGTTTGTTTCATAATTTTCTAAATTTAACCCCTCTGCCATCCACCCGCTTTCCGTACAAGGGGAGAAAAAGCGGAACAGTGATTTTTATTTTCCAAACGAAATCTCGTCTGATAATTCATTCACATCATCATCCTGATAAGGGAAATGTGTTTTTAATTGTTCGCCTGCCATAATAATTCCATCGGCCAGAGCTTCGGCGTACTTACCCTCTTTTAATTTGGCAATAACCACTTCTTTGGTACTTTCCCAGAAATCGTCGGCCACTTTTTGGTTTATTCCTCCATCACCCAAAATGGCAAACTTTTTATCCTCTACTGCCAGGTAAAAAAGAACGCCGTTGCGTAATTCTGTTTTGTGCATTTCCAACTTCTCGAAAAGGTAAGCGGCACGATCCAACACATCGCCTTTACAGTGATTTTCTATGTGTACCCTTATCTCTCCAGAGGTATTGGTTTCAGCCACGCGAATGGCATTGGTAATTTGCAGTTTTCCTGCTTCGCTAAAATATTTTTGAACTCCCATAATTTCGTTTCCTTTTTGTAATTACCGCATTTGAAAAGGATGCTATCTCCTTCACTTGCGAGCTGCTGAATCCGTCAGCTGACGGTCAACATGTCGTTCTTCGCAAAACTATTAAAACTGTACTTCAGGAGCTTGTTCTGCACCTTGCTGCGCTTCGAAATAGGTTTTCTTTTCGAAACCAAACCAACCGGCATAAATTACCCTTGGAAATTTCCGGATATAGGCGTTGTACGATTGTGTGGTTTGATTGAATTTACGACGTTCCACCGCAATTCGGTTTTCCGTGCCTTCGAGCTGCGCCTGCAACTCCATAAAATTCTGGTTGGCTTTTAAATCCGGATAACGTTCAACAACTACCATTAACTTACTTAAAGCAGAAGAAAGTCCTTCCTGCGCCTGGTTAAATTGTTGAAGCGACTGTGCATTTAATTTTGTTGGATCGATATTCACCGAAGTAGCTTTCGAGCGTGCCTCAATAACGCCTGTCAGCGTTTCCTGCTCGTGCTCGGCATAACCTTTTACGGTATTTACAAGGTTCGGGATCAGATCGGCACGACGCTGGTATACGTTTTCAACCTGCGCCCACGAAGCAGTTACCTGCTCATCCATTTCCACCATTTTGTTGTAACCACAACTCGAAAATAAAACTACACTTACTAACGCTATTAATACAATTCTAAATCTTTTCATCTATTCAATTATTATTTGTTTTCCCTTTTACGTATACAATAACTGCAAATATTTTCAAAAGGTGTGAAATATCAGAAGTAAATTCGGGGAAAGGCGATAATTTGCCGTTGTATTTCGAAATATTTAAGATTAAAGCAGAGGCACCATGAATTTAGCAGATTTTAAAACAGCCATTCTACAAGGGATACCGGACAAACTTCCATTACCGAAAGCCTATGAAACCGAGATTAACCATGCCCCCAAAAGAAAGGACATATTATCGGCGAATGAAAAAAAGCTGGCGTTAAAAAATGCCTTGCGCTACTTCCCTGCAAAATTTCATAAGGTGCTTGCTCCTGAGTTTTTGAACGAACTGGAAACATACGGGCGTATTTATATGTACCGTTTTCGTCCCGACTATAAAATGTATGCACGCCCCATTGATGAATACCCGGCCAAATCGAAACCGGCAGCATCAATTATGCTGATGATACAAAACAACCTGGATTACGCCGTGGCACAACATCCGCACGAACTGATCACTTACGGAGGAAATGGTGCGGTTTTTCAAAACTGGGCGCAGTATCTGCTTACTATGAAATACCTGGCCGAAATGACCGACGAACAAACACTGGTGATGTATTCCGGTCACCCGATGGGCTTATTCCCGTCCCACAAAAATGCACCGCGCGTTGTGGTTACCAACGGCATGGTAATTCCTAACTATTCCGGCCGCGACGATTACGAACGTATGAATGCTCTTGGCGTATCGCAATACGGACAAATGACTGCCGGATCGTACATGTATATCGGTCCGCAAGGCATTGTGCATGGCACCACAATTACCGTTATGAATGCTGCACGCCTGCACTCACCGGGCGATTTTGGCGGAAAAATATTTGTAACCAGCGGACTGGGAGGCATGTCGGGAGCACAACCAAAAGCAACTGTAATTGCCGGAATGGTTTGTATTGTTGCCGAAGTGAATCCGAAAGCGGTGGAAGTTCGCCACAGCCAGGGTTGGGTGGATGAAGTTTATACCGACCTGAACGAATTAATCGCCCGTGCACTAAAAGCCCGAAAAAACAAAGAAGCCGTTTCAATCGCATACCAGGGTAACATTGTTGATTTGTGGGAAAAGCTGGCTGAAGAAAATATTCCGGTAGAACTGGGATCGGATCAAACATCGTTGCATAATCCGTTTGCAGGAGGTTATTACCCGGCCGGACTGAGCTTTGAGGAATCGAATAAAATGATGGCCGAAAATCCGGAACAGTTTCAAGAAGAAGTTTATAAAACCCTGCGCCGACATGTAGCTGCAGTGAATAAACTGACTAAAAACGGCATGTATTTCTGGGATTACGGCAATGCCTTTTTGCTGGAAGCCAGTAGAGCCGGTGCCGATGTTACAAAAATCGATGGCGAATTTAAATACCCATCGTACGTTCAGGATATTATGGGACCACTGTTTTTTGATTATGGTTTTGGCCCTTTCCGCTGGGTGTGTACTTCGGGAAAAGCAGAGGATTTGGAAACTACGGATAAAATTGCAGCAGAAGTTTTAACTGAAATCGCTGCCACTGCTCCAGATGAAATAACCGGACAAATGAAAGACAATATTCACTGGATAAAAGAAGCCGGGAAAAACAAATTGGTGGTAGGTTCGCAAGCGCGGATTTTATATGCCGATTGTAACGGCCGCACAAAAATTGCCAAAGCCTTTAACGATGCTATTGCCGACGGACGCATCTCTGCACCCATTGTTCTGGGGCGCGATCATCACGATGTTTCTGGTACTGATTCGCCGTACCGCGAAACTTCAAATATATACGATGGCTCATCGTTTACAGCCGATATGGCGGTGCAGAATTTTGTTGGCGACGGTTTCCGTGGCGCTACATGGATTTCGTTACACAACGGTGGTGGTGTTGGCTGGGGAGAAGTTATAAACGGTGGCTTTGGAATGACCATCGATGGATCGCCCGAAGCCGAAGAACGTCTGAAAATGATGTTGCACTGGGATGTAAACAACGGCATCTCGCGCCGCAGCTGGGCTCGAAACAAACCGGCACGTTTTGCTATTGAGCAGGCGATGAAAGATAATCCTGAGTTGAAAGTTACACTACCAAATGAAGCCGATGATGCTTTGCTGGATCAGCTTTTTTAAAAATCCTTTTTTCTGATTCGCGCAAAATGATTTATCTTACAGCATATTAAGGATAAATCTAAAATGCCCGATCTACCAAAACCCAACCAATGCCCGGCCTGCCAATCTTCGGCTATTGACAATTATTGCAGCAATTGCGGGCAAAAGATCTACAACAAACGTTTTACACTAAAAGGCTTTCTGTCTGTAGTTGGTGTTGCGTTGAACCTGGAGAGAGGATTTTTTTTCACCCTGATTTGGATGTTCCGAAACCCGGGAAAAGTTATCGACGATTACCTTAACGGACGAACCAAACCATACTTAAATCCACTCAATTACCTTCTTATCATTTTTGGGATTTACGCATTTATGATACTTTCGTTTAACATATACGACAGTAGTATCGAAACGACAAGTCACTTTCTGGGCACCGACCAAAGAAGCACATCTCCTGAAACTCTGGAATTTCAAAAGCGCTATATGGAGTTGGCAAGGAAATACATTAATCTGATCCCTTTAATAATGATTCCTCTTGCCAGCCTATTTTCGAAATGGTATTACCGTAGAAAGCAACTTTATTATGGCGAGCATCTAATAATTAATACATTTATTTTTGCACAAATTTTTGCTGTCTCAATAATTTTATCCGTCATAATGATAGCTGCACCTCGTTTACTGGCTATCTACCCTCTGCTTTCAGCAGGTTTAAGTGCCTCATATTTTACATACTCCTATTACCGCTATTTTGGCAAATCAGTATTTAACGCCTTTTTGGGAGCGATGGTAATGTATTTGGGCGGGTTTATTCTGCTATTGCTAATATTCACTATCGTTTTAGCAATTTGGTTACAAGTAAGGTCGTAACCGAAGCAAATCCTTTTAGAGCTACATGTTAAAATCTTCCGAATCAACCTTCTCATCTGAACTGAAAATAATAACATAATTGTAGAGATGAGTTTATCAATGCCGCAGAACACAAGTCAACTAACAATTTGTTAGACTTATTGCCGAGGGCACCGACACCAAAAATTATTTCGGCAGGCTTTTGCCCGCGGCAAAGGAAAGAAAAACTCGTTAGGCAAGCTTCTGCCATTGACAAAGGGTTCACTAAATACTTTTTATAGCTTTTGCCCGTGGCAATGGCATCGCTACCGGGTTTTTGAAGCTTTTGCCGCTGACAATGGTTTCAAAAAATGTTTCAGCATCGTTTTGCCACCGGCAACGCCATCAAAAATTATTTTTGGAAGGGTTTGTCCGCGTGCAAAGCGTGAACAACAGTAAATTGCGCCTACATTCCAGGAAAAATGCCGGTGCAATAAACTAATCAAAAAGCATTGAATAATACCGTGCTATCTCTTGTTGCAATTCATCAACCCCAAAAGCACGACTCTTACGAATAGTTTCACGGCCATCGAAAAAAACCACAATGGTAGGCGCAGTAAAAACGCTGTTCTGGGCAGCCACATCGGGCAACACATCCGATTTAATGTAAACCAGCTGCATTTTCGGGAAGTTGGCTGTTGCCATTTCCTCCACTTTTGGTTTTAGCACTTTACAAACCGAACAGGCGTCGGTTGAGAAATAAGCAAGAACGGCAGCCTGCTCTTCTTTCAGTGCAATAAACTCTTCTAATGATTTTATTTGTTTGAACATGGTACTGAATGCTTGATACTGGATGCCGGATATTTGATGCTGGATACTAGATGCTGGATACTAGATGCTGGATATTTCGTATAGGCTAATATGCCCCTATACTTAACAATACCAATGTGCAAGCTTCTTCGGCTTCAATTCCATTGGCTTCCAGTTTTTCGGCAAATTCCTGATTCTCTGTCCCCGGGTTAAAAATAACGCGTTGCGGATTCAGATCAATTATATCCGTGTAATACTCCGGTTGATGTTGTGGTCCCACATAAAGTGTAACAGTATGTATATCTTCCTTTTCCGGGAAAGCCGTTTCAATGGCAACATCGTCAACCAATCCTTTTCGTTTGGCTAGTGCTACCACCTCGTGTTCATTCCTTCGAAGGGCATGAATTGCTTTATTGGAGTATCGTGCCGGGTTTTCGCTGGCACCGATAACAAGTGTGCGTTTGCTCATTTACATACGTTTTAAAAGTACCACCGCATTAACCGACATTCCTTCTTCGCGGCCTTCGAAACCAAGCGTTTCAGTAGTTGTTGCCTTCACCGACACACGGTCGGCATCAATTTCCAGAACATCAGCCATACATTGTTCCATAGCCGGAATGTGCGGCTTCAATTTTGGTTGCTGCGCCTGCACGGTTGAGTCGATATTTACAATTTCGTAGCCCTTTTGTTTTACCAGCTCGTACGACTTTTTCAGCAAAATTTTACTGTCGATATTTTTGAATTCGGCAGCAGTATCGGGGAAATGTGTTCCAATGTCGCGTAATTTCAGCGCTCCCAGCATGGCATCGCAAATGGCATGTATCAGCACATCGCCATCCGAATGCGCAACGGTTCCCTTACTGTGTGGAATAAGAACACCGCCTAACCACAAGGTTTCTCCTTCGGCCAAACGGTGAACATCATATCCTTGTCCAATTCTGAAATCCATCAGCGTTGGTTACTAAATGCGTCAATATCAAACGCCAGCGAGAAACGCAGCGTATTTTCCAACGGGTGGTTACGTTGTGTTGGCAACAGGTACGAGAAGTCGAGTGCAAAAACGTTCATTTTTAAACCGGCACCTGCAGTAATAAACTGGCGGTTACCTTTATTTTCATTCTCGTAGAAATAACCGGCGCGCAAAGCAAACTGTTGGTTGTACCAGTATTCAACTCCTACCGACCAGGTAATTTCCTGCATTTCTTCTTTAAATCCGCCCGGCGCATCGCCAAACGATTTAAAAATACCTTCAATAACACCAATATCAGAACCAATTCCTCCGGAAATTACAGCACCATCATTATAAATAGAGTCATTGGGCGTTGGCACTAATAATTTATTGGCTTCAACTGCAAAACCAAACGAGTTATAATCGTCAAGTTCCATGGTGTATGATGCACCCAGTTTCAGCGTGGTTGGAATAAAGTCTTTCACCGTTCCATCCGTATAAGATATTTTTGAACCAATATTCTGAATATTAATACCGGCAGCGAATATATTATCCTGACGACCTGCGCTGAATTCGTTATAATAATAGAAAGCCACATCGGCCGCAAACGAGTTACCGGCTTGAGAAGCGACACCATTTACAAGTTGACCTCCGGTGAGGTCGGAACGAATGTAACGTATAGCAACCGCTCCCGAGAAAACATCACTCAACAAACGGGAGTAGCCAAAATCTATCGCAAATTCATTTGGATTTAACTGAATTCCCTGCTGTCCCTGATCATCCATGGTTAATATGTCGCCAAGTGCAAAGTAACGCAATGAAGCACTAAGTGCCTGTACATCATCCAATTTTTTGTATCCTGTAAGGTAAGCCAGGTTAATGTCATTCACCAGGTTACGCAACCAAGGCGAATACGACAAACCAACTCCCATTTCGCTCTCCATAAAAACATATTTTGCCGGGTTCCAGTGCTGCGAGTTTACATCGGCGGTGGTACCCACTCCGGCATCCCCCATACCTCCAGCGCGCGAATCGGGCGTAATTGCCAAAAACGGTACGGCAGTGGTTATAGTATTGGCACCGGAAACTGTCTGGGCCTTTACATTTTTACTTACCATGGCGACCAGAGCCACCACAAATAAAATTCGTATTAGTTTAATCATACTTTTAAAAATTGAGCGTGCAAAGATATAACATTTGTCTTTGCAACAATAGGTTAAATCTGTACCCAGAATTCTTTTTCATTCCGGGTGTTTCAATTCTTTTGCTGTAGCTTGTAGCATACAAGAATGAAAACGCAGCTTTTGACGAAAAATTTTACTGAAAGTGAAAAATTATTGCACCACCAGTAATTTCCCTGACTTCGAAGCAATTATCCCATCGTTGTTTTTCAAAAAAACCTGGTAAACATAAACCCCCTGAGTAAGCGGAATTTTTGATTCTGAAAGATCCCAGCGTACAGGGTTACTGGTATTTCCGTTCGAGCTGATTTCCGTTTCAAACTGGTCAACCAATTTGCCGTTGATGTTATAAATATCGAAAACTGCTGAAAAGCTTTCGCCTACCTGATTGTGCTCTATTACAAAATAGGTATAATCCGTTATAGGATTCGGGTAATTGCTTATATCATTAATGATAAAGTCTCCGGTTACTTCAAACTCAATTTCCACTTCTGATGAGTTATTTGCAACATCCCATGCTTTTAACGACAAGGAGTGTTTTCCAACCGATAGATTGTTTAACGGATATTGCAATAAGCCACTTGTGTAATCATCTTTTTCGGCCTGGTAATAATTGTTCAGTACGTATACTTTCGAATAATCGTTGTCGATCACGGCGGTTATATCATGTCCTATTCCGGTTCCAACCGTGTTAATGCCGTTTTCATCCGACAAATAAGCCAGCAATGTCGGGTTCTTTCCGGTTACATCGCCCGACTGAAAATCTTCTGAATCCAGATACAGTTGAATCTCAGGTCCGCTGTCATCTGCAATGTTCGATCCTTCGCCACCAATACTAAAATTTGTAAAGGAACCATGGGCATCCTCTTCTCCGTTTTGGGCGTAATACATAATTTTTCCGGAACCTATTTTATACGAAATGTCTTTGGGCACAACAAAACTAAAACTGAAATTTCCGTTGGTAACAGTTGTTGTTCCCGAGTAGATAATGTTATTCTGCACCTGGAAAGTCAACGGCCTGTTGTCGTCTCCATTTCCAAGCGTTGTCATATCTATTTCCTTATCGTATACAGTGTGCGTTATCTCGCCGTTAAAATCGTCTATCCTGTTATCGAAATAATCGGCCACATAACCTTCGATGGTAATTTTTTCGAGCGTCCCAATCGTATCGGGGCTGCTAGCTGCATCCGCGCCATTTATCGAAGTGGTTACTACCTGGTATTTCGGATACGAAAGTTTTAAAGCCGGATCGGCCAGCAATGAAAAATTACGCTTGTTGATTCCATTGACCAGGTTCGATTTGGCGAGGCGCATTACATCACCCATGCGGTAATGTTCTCCGCTTTCATCTTTAGCAAAAATATAGCGGTAAAAACTTCTGCTCAGCATAAAGTTCGCTCCCGAAGTTACCACGCGTGTGGTAGAAAACAGCCCGATACCTCCACCATTTGGATTCATCAACACTTCCTCTCCCGCCGAAGTCTCATCAGCATCAAACCGGCTGAACTCGCAGGTTGCTGTTACAAAAATTGGCAGCTGATTTCGGTTCGACCACGAATTAATGTCACCCTTTTCCAACACATGCTCGTGCGCCAGAAAACTGTTGTTGGCATGCCCGATATAATTCAGAATCAACACCCCTTCTTCTACCCTTTCGTTTATTGCGGCGTTTACATCAGGATATCGCTCACCTGCCGGTGTAATATCTTCGGCATAAGCATCAAAGTATATTTTATCGGTAATAAATTCTCCGTGATTGCTATTGAGTGTATCGGCAATTTGCTCCGACTGCCGCATGTGAATTCCGGTATCTCCATCATCGCCGATCATACAAACCACATTTCGCCAGTCGCCCAAAGCTTCCGGTTCGTAATAACGTTTTATCTTATCAACCACCAACTGCGCCTGATACGCTGTTGATGCCGGAATTCGTCCAATCCCCAAATCGATAGAACCATTTGATAAACTTTCTCCGGCATCGAGCATCACAAAATAATCATCGCTTACATATGAGTTTAACGGATCCAGCGAATTAGAAGATTGGTAAGTTGGAATAAAATTTAATCCGCTGCCACTTATATTTCGGTTATCGTAACTCCCGTCGCCAAAAAGCAATACATATTTTAGCGTATTCCCCCGGTCGTAAATCATTTTTATAAAATTGCGGATTCCGGTGGCGCTTTTGCTCCCTGAACTGAATTCGTTATAAATAGCATTTACATCAACCACTTCCACACTCATTCCATCCTGCGTACGATGAAAATCGGCCAATTGATCAGCAGAGCTCATAAAATTACTGTGCGAGATGATCAGAAAATCCGGTGTATTTATGGCATGTAAATTCTGGTTCTCAACATTTTCAACAAATACTGGTTCAGGGAAAGTTCCCGTAGAATTAAAAACCACGTATTCTTTTAGTTCCGAAGCTTCCTGTTTAAAACGTAAATCGGTGCCATTTAGCACCGCATTTATTTCTTTTGCATTTTTACTATCCGAAACATCCAGAACTTTTGTATCGCTTCCTGCATTAGCAACCTGAAACTCAACAATACTGCCCGCTCCAATCGATTTCGAATCGCGAAAAAACAAAGGAGCATCGCCCACTGCAATGTTTCGTCGGTAGTTCAGTTCAATATAATCGAGCCACGCTTCGGCACTGCTGTTCGATGCATTGTAGGTTAATCTAATTTCCTGATCACCTTCCGATAAATCAACATTCATTGTTGTGGTTTCGGGATCGGCATAAATACCGTAAGTTTCGCCGGTGTCAACACTTCTGAATGGCACAGTTCCGGCTTCCGTACCTTCTGCGGCAACCCCAAAATCCGACGACCGAAACGATCGCGCAGCACCGCTAACTGTTAATTTGGCTGAAGTTACTTCTGCAGGATCAGTAACCATAAAAGTGTATGTTTTCGATCCGCCGTTTGTAAACCTGTCGCCATACCAGTTTTTCCCTGAACCCAATTCCAGCAAATTGTGTTTTTCATATTCTATAAGGTCGAAACAATCAAACGTTGATGTTGAATGTGTGATTTCATCTGAAGCATTATCCAGAGTTTCGGGCTGTTTTGGTGTTCCTGTATTTCCCAGGAAGAAATATCCCTGCGTGGTATATTCATTCGAACGATGTGAAAAAATTCCTAAAGTGTTTAAATCCCATTCGGTAATTCCGGGTGCATAAAAGAACAAACACTGCTCGCCATTATTACTGGCTGTCCACACGGCACACTCTTCCAAATCTTCGTAATCAATCTCACCGGGATCTTCCGATTGTATTTTTCCTCCGCTTCCAAATACACCAACCTGCGAAGGATCTGAAAATCCCCAATCAATTAATCTCGAATGGGGTATCTTGTAAATCCCCTTTCCCGAGGTTCGGATTTTCACCCAGTCACCTGTTGCCAGCACCGATTCTGATTTCCAATTTATCGCTTGAACCGATTTTTTATAAACATCGGGAGCAGCGCGTAGTCCAAAACTTTTTAACCGGTAAATTTTGCCATTCTCTTCTTTCAGCGGAATGATCTGAAGTTCAATTTTTTTTTCGTTCCCCGACTGGACAACAGAAGTTCTTACTTTTATTTCCGAAGGAATTTCAACAGCTAACAGTTTCTTTATACTGTCACTCACCTGCTCAAAAACGGGATTCTCAATACTAAACCGAAGTATTTTATTTGGATTTTCGAGCTTATAAAGCCGGGTATAAACAGGCAAAGAAAGATGTGCCACATCGCCCGAAAGATCAGCATTTTCAAAGAATTCCAACACTTCTCCGTCGCGGCTGCCCGGGTTTTCCTGCCAGTCAAGTACAATAATCTCGTTATGCACATCTTTAACAGCAAAGCCAAGCAAAAAAACAAATAACAGAAGTATATATTTATTCATAAAATACGGTCAATAATATAAGCTTGTAAACGGCTACCGCATTCAAATATTGCAAATAAAGCCGCAAACCAACCACGGTTTAACACCGAATAATGCCAAAGATATTAACATCCTTCTTAAATGAAGAATAAAATAATTGAAAAGACTGAACAATAAGAATTGAACAAATTAGTTATATTTGTGTCGATGAGAAAATTTATACAAACAATGAATTTTAAAAGATTAAAACCATTCGTTTTTATTGCCTTAGCCGCATTCGTATCCGGATGTGGATTATTCGGAATAGGAGGTAAAGGAGATTCATCACGAACTACTGGTTGGGAATACAATGCTGAAGAGACCGGAAATATTCCAAATATTTCGGGTTACGAGCAGGAAGCCGGACCAGGTTTAGTTTTTGTTCAGGGTGGTACGTTTACTATGGGTCGTGTTGAGCAGGACGTTATGTACCGCAACGACAATTATCCCCGAAGAGTTACTGTAGCTTCGTTTTATATGGACGAAACAGAAGTTTCAAATCAGGACTATCGTGAATTTACCCACTGGACAGGTCGTGTATACCCCGGTGATGTAGAAAGAATGAAGGCTATTACACCCGACTCAAGTGTTTGGCGTAAAGATTTGGCCTACAACGAACCTTATGTAAATAACTATTTCCGTCATCCGGCATATTCAGAATATCCGGTAGTTGGTGTTAGCTGGGAACAGGCCGAAGCTTATTGTGCCTGGCGTACCGACAGGGTAAACGAACAAATATTGGTAGATAAGGGAATCATTACGCATGACAATACCCAAGGGGGCGAAAACGTATATACAACAGATACTTATTTAGCAGGATTATACCAGGGAACAGAAGGCGACAAACCTGTTGAAAATCCTGACGGAACAACCCGTCGCCCCAAATGGGAAGATGGAATTATGCTACCCAATTACCGTCTGCCAACCGAAGCTGAATGGGAATATGCAGCCTACGGTTTAATTGGGAATACTGATGGCGAATTACTTACCGACCGTAAAATTTATCCATGGAACGGTTCTTACCTTCGTCAGGATAAGAAAAAAGAAAAAGGCCGTTTAAAAGCCAACTTTGTACGTGGACGTGGAGATATGATGGGTATGGCAGGAGCGCTGAACGACAACGCAGACATCGCTGCACCGGTTTTCTCATACGATCCTAACGATTACAACTTATACTGTATGTCGGGTAACGTTAACGAATGGGTTGCCGACGTTTACCGTCCAATGTCGTTAAACGATGTGGAAGAGTTTAACCCATTCCGTGGTAATGTAATTACAGAATATCGTCGCGACCAGAACGGACAATTAGAGAGAGACCAATATGGTGAGCTAATAAAAGATACAATTGCAGGAATGGACTACCGAAATGTTTTGGATGGTGATCCTAACTCGCAGATTGTTGAAGGAGATACATGGATTGGTAACGATAAACAAACCGAAGGCATGTATATTCAGGACGACAGACCTGGTGCATTCTCTTCATTAATTGATGATGAAGTACGTGTGTATAAAGGAGGATCGTGGCAAGATCGCCCTTATTGGTTGGTTCCCGGAACACGTCGTTATCTGGAGCAGACAAAAGCACAGAACGATCTTGGTTTCCGTTGTGCAATGACCAGAGTTGGAAGCCCTGAAGGTTTCTAAATCATAAAAATATTTTCAGAAAAGCTTCGTACAACTGCGGAGCTTTTTTTATACCAAATTGAATCGTATTTTTGCTTTATGACAAGTATTGAAACTATTTACGGTTGTTTTCTAAATTCAACACAAGTATCTACCGATAGTCGAAAAATTGAGAATGGCTGTATTTTTTTCGCATTAAAAGGGGCTAATTTTAATGGCAACAAATATGCCCACGATGCCCTAAAAAAAGGAGCTGCTTTTGCCGTTGTTGACGAAGCAGAATATGCCACCGATGACAAAATATTACTGGTAGACGATGTGCTGACCTCGTTACAACAACTGGCCCATCATCACCGAAAACTACTGGGATTGCCCATACTAGCCATTACCGGCACCAACGGAAAAACAACCACAAAGGAGTTGATTTCAACGGTGCTTGCAAAAAAATTCAAAGTAAGTTTCACGCAGGGAAATTTAAACAATCACATTGGAGTTCCTTTAACGTTGCTCACGATGGATAAAAACACTGAATTTGGCGTGGTGGAAATGGGTGCCAATCATCCGGGTGAAATTGCCGACCTATGTAAAATCGCAGATCCTGATTTTGGCATAATTACCAACATCGGGCGGGCACACCTTGAAGGTTTTGGCTCGTTTGAAGGTGTGATAAAAACCAAGGGAGAACTATACGATTATCTGGGGGAAAAGAATGGAGTTGTATTTTACAACGCCGACAATAAATTACTTGTAGAAATTGGTAAAGCACTTCCAAAACGCATTTCTTACGGAAAAGAAAATGCATCGTTCACCGGAGAGACCATCCAAAGTCCTCCGTTTATTCATGTAAAAGCCAATTTTAAAAAGGGCGTACTTTACCTGAACAGCAATTTAATTGGCGATTTTAATTTCGAAAATATTTTAGCGGCTGCCTGTATCGCAAATTATTTTGATGTTGATCCGCTAAAAATCCAGCAGGCCATAAAAGAATACCAGCCCACTAACAATCGCTCGCAATTAATAAACAAAGGCGAATTAAAGATTATAATGGACGCTTACAATGCCAATCCCACAAGCATGGCAGCATCCATCGTAAGTTTTCTGGATAACCTTAAAGGGGATAAATACCTCATTCTGGGCGATATGCTTGAACTGGGAGAATATTCAGAAGATGAACATACAAAAATCGTTGAGTTGATTCCGAACGAATTAAAAA
Organism: Draconibacterium mangrovi; assembly: GCF_010586825.1. Lineage (GTDB taxonomy): Bacteria > Bacteroidota > Bacteroidia > Bacteroidales > Prolixibacteraceae > Draconibacterium > Draconibacterium mangrovi. The sequence goes on from NZ_JAAAGB010000001.1 coordinate 863,550, forward strand.
GCAGCACTTTTTTAGTGGGTAAAGAATTCTCGAAAGCCAACACCGGGGAAGGTATTAAATTTTTTATTCATGTAGATGAACTATGTACCTACCTGAAAAATGAGCCCATAAAAAACGGGAACATTTTAATAAAAGGTTCCCGCGGTATCCAGCTTGAAAAAGTACTCGATCTTCTTAATTAGCCTGAGGTTTTTCAACTTTCAGCACGTCAGAAATTGCTTTCTCGAAAGTTTGTTTCGGAAGTGCTCCCATTGCCATTTGCGGTTGTCCGTCTTGCGGTACAAACAGCAATGAAGGGATACTTTGTACACCAAACATTCCGGCTAATTCCTGTTGCTCTTCAGTGTTTACTTTGTAGATTACGATACTGTCGCCATACTCCGATTGCAACTCTTCCAACACCGGAGCTACCATTTTACATGGTCCACACCAATCAGCGTAAAAGTCGATCAAACATGGCTTCTCACCTTCGTATTTCCACTCTTTATTCGTTTCAAAATTGAAAACTTTCTCCTTAAATGTTTCTTTCGTTAAATGTTCCAACATGATTTTATATTTTTCAGTATTTATATATCTATTTATTTCGATATTTGCATATCAAAGATAATACCAAAACTTTGAAATCCCAAGTTACTACTTAATTTCAACTAAATAATTGTAATTTTGTCACGATTTTTTATCAAAGTGGCAGAATAGACCATTTTGAAATACGATTTTTGTCAGATGAACAGCAAGCTAAAAGAGAAGATTTTCAAAGATATACAGGCAGTTGCCGACCGTGTTGAAACAGAAACTTATGTGATTGGAGGATATGTACGTGATCTGTTTCTCGAACGACCTTCAAAAGATATCGACATTGTAACCATTGGCAGCGGCATCGATTTCGCCAACGAAGTGGCCAAAAGTCTTAAACCCCGCCCAAGAGTTAATGTATTTAAGAACTTTGGCACAGCCATGTTAAAATACAACGACCTTGAAATTGAGTTTGTTGGTGCCCGAAAAGAGTCGTACCAACGCAACTCGAGGAAACCTATTGTTGAAGACGGCACCCTGGAGGACGATCAGAACCGCCGCGATTTTACCATCAATGCAATGGCTTTTAGTTTAAACGGCGATCGTTTTGGCGAGCTTGTTGATCCGTTTAACGGGATGGATGATTTAAACAACAAGATAATCCGCACGCCGCTCGATCCGGACATTACATTCTCCGATGATCCTTTGCGGATTATGCGTGCCATTCGTTTTGCCACTCAGCTTGATTTTGAGATTGAGGATGAAACCTTAAAAGCAATTGCCCGGAATAAAGACCGTATTAAAATTGTTTCGGCTGAGCGTATTATCGAAGAGCTGAACAAAATTATTATGGCCCCGAAACCTTCGAAAGGTTTTCGTCTGCTTGAAGAAACTGGTTTGCTGGCCATGATCTTCCCCGAACTGCAAAATATGAAAGGAGTTGATAAAGTAAATGGCATCGGTCATAAGGATAATTTCTATCATACCATTGAGGTGCTCGACCGCCTGGTACCCAACTCCGATAATTTGTGGTTACGCTGGTCGGCATTATTGCACGACATTGCCAAACCCAAAACAAAACGTTTTGTTGAAGGCCTGGGCTGGACTTTCCACGCGCACAATTTTGTTGGGGTTAAAATGATCCCCAAGATCTTTAAGCGTATGAAATTACCGCTGAATGAAAAGATGAAATATGTTCAGAAGATGGTAGGCCTGCACATGAGGCCAATTGTGCTTTCAGAAGAAATTGTAACCGACTCAGCTGTTCGTCGCCTGCTTTTTGAGGCCGGTGATGACATCGATGATTTAATGACACTTTGTGAGGCCGACATCACATCGAAGAATCCGGAGAAGGTGAAACGCTACATGAAAAACTTTAAAGTGGTTCGCCAAAAGTTAAAGGAGATTGAAGAGAAAGATGCGATACGCAACTTCCAGCCTCCGGTTGATGGCGACCTTATTATGGAGACTTTTGATTTGTCGCCATGCCGCGAAGTTGGCCTCCTAAAAGATGCCATTAAAGAAGCTATTTTGGATGGAGAAATTCATAACAATTACGAGGAAGCTTTTGCTTTTATGATGAAAAAAGCAGAAGAAATGGGGCTAAAAGCAAAAGATTAATCCACCTGCAACTTTAACAGAATCGGCAAATGGTCGCTAAATCCGCCATTGTATCGAAAGCCCGTGTAAGTACGATACAACTTTCGGCCTCCGCGCGTTTCATCTGGCTCAAATAAGAAAGGGAGTTTGCAAATTGTTGCATTTTCAGGTTTGGCGCTTAACCCATTTGTTGCGGTCAGCAATCCCGGTGACACAATAATCTGATCGAAAATAAACCACTGCCCCTGATATTTCAAAGTCCCTTCTTCCTTATTCATCCAGGGTAAAGATAGATTGTATAAACCAGCGGATTTGTTTTTTAAAGGATCAGTAGCACCAAGATCCTGTGCTATACTTTCATCTATTGGCTGATCGTTAAAATCACCTACGATAACCACTTTTGCCTTATCATTTTTTTGAATGATTTCCTTGCATTTCGATAAAAGCAAACGAGCAGCCTGTTGCCGTGCCGGTCGTGTTTCCAACAAACCGGAATACCGCGAAGGCCAGTGGTTTACAAACACGTGAATGGAATCACCACCATTTACTTCTCCCAACACATAAAGTATTTCGCGACTTCTTCTAACACCTCCATTTTTATCTTCCAGCGGATAATACGCATAATCAAGCGGATAAAAGGATTCGGAATTATAGATCAGGGCTACATCAATTCCACGCGGATCAGGCGACTCTTTATGGATAATTTTGTAAGGCATTGCTTGTATTGGTGTATCTTCAGTAAGTTTTTCCAATACATAACGATTCTCGATTTCGGCCAAAGCTATTAAATCGGGCATTTCCCAACCTCCGGCACTTAGTATTACTTTCGAGATATTATTGATTTTATTTTCGAAACGTTTTCGTGTCCAGTGTCGCTCTCCGGCAGGCGTAAACTCATCATCGGCAGTTAACGAATCGTTTCGTATATCAAACAGGTTTTCTACATTATAAAAGAGTATTGAAAATTCGGCATCACTATTTTGAGCATTACTTATTGCAATGAGCAGAATTAGGGATAAACAAAAAAGGAAGTGTTTCATTTTACTTTTCAAAGCGTTCGTATGCTCCCAGGTCGGGGCCATCTTCGCCGGTTCGGCTTCTGTTCAGTAAGTCGAGCGGAAACCGTTCAGAGTATTTTGTTGCTCCCACATCTTTTGCTGCCGATAAGGTATCCAACTCGAAGTTGTAATCATCATACGGATCAACAAATCGCGGATCAAATTCCATCCCGATCATCGCATTAATGTAATGATTTGTGTTGCTCGTATTCAAAGTATCAGGTGCCTGAATAATACAATGGTCGAAAAGGTAATTGAATGTGTTCTCTTCGTTATCACCCAACTCCAGTTCGTTTCCAATATTACCATAGATAATGCTGTTTCCAAATGTTGCCTTGGTCAAATCACCATTATACGAAACTTGTTCACCATTTGAATTTTCAACAACCAGCACATTCGAAACAACCAATGATGGTGTGGTTCGTACAGCCTGTCCATAATTACCCCAATAGTTGGCAATAGTTGAGTGGTAAAATTCATATTCGCCACCTACCAGCAGAGCTGCCCCATAAAATCCACAGTTGGCGATGAGTGTGTTATATGCATAAATCTTCGACTTCAAAGCAAAAATCCCTGCATAAGCCATATTTTCAATTTTCGTATTCGTAAGCGTTACCGAGGCATACCCTTCGTTTTCAATGGTTCCGACCTGCAACCCAATATTTGCATTTTTAATGGTGGTGAAATTGAATACGTTATCATGACTACCAGAATACAATACAATGCCATTCCACTGGTCGGGAATATTTTCATACGATGGTTCCAGACGATCGGCCCGGAATATGATCGGCGATTCAAAAGTACCATCGGCTTCTACATTTCCACGAACATACATCCCCGCACCTTTGTGGAAATATATTTTTGTTCCCGGCTCAATCGTTAACGTCGAGGTACTGTCAACATAGGCATAATCGTAAACCAGATAGGGTTTTTCAGCCGTCCAGGTAGTTGTTTTAATCCGTTCGCTTTTGATCAGTTTAAAATCCTGCCCGTAAGCTTCCAGCATTATACTTTGGAAATTTGTGTTGGTTGTAAATTCAATCGAATCCTGCACAACCATTGGCAGGTTTTGTCCGGTTGGATCGATGGTAACCTCAACAAAAATATAAATACTGTCTTTTGCAGGTAATGTAACCTCGTACAGTTCGCTACTTTCAAAACCGTTAATATTTAACCGGAAACTGGAAGCATCGCCTCCCGCCAAACGAATACGTGAAATCAAAACATCCTCGTTGTAAGGGTTACTCACCGTAAAACGCCGGGTTGTTGAGCCAATGGAAGTAAAAATGGTATCGAATGTTACGGTATCAGCAGAAAACTGAAGTTGCGCATCAGTAGACGTCAAATATCCCTCGTCCTCACATGAGAAGAACATGACAAGCACAAGGGCTGCAGCCAGTATTTGAAGTAAATATTTAACCAATTCGAATTAATTTATATCCTTATAACGTCCACTTTTCGCCGTTATTTTACAAATATAAAAAATCAATTCACAATTTTTAACATTTCTTTGCAATCCTTAGCTGTTTACGGCATTTTTTTCAGAAATAAGTAATAAACCAAGCATTGTTATTGCCCCATTTAGGATAAGCAATTCGAATCCAAACTGATAGCCATTAAAAAGTACCTCGGAGTAACTTGAAATAAAGTAGCACAAAACGGGTGCAAAAATGCCGATGTACGGCACCCACTTATCTTTCACTTTTCGCGATGAATACATGCCAAACAGAAACAACCCTAAAATTGGACCATAAGTATATCCGGCAACGGTAAACACGGCCACTACAATGCTCTGATTATTAATGGCTTCGAAAACAAGAATTACCGCAATTAACAGCACTGAAAACATCAAGTGCGACAACATTTTTATACGGCGTTTCTTTTCTTCAGGGTATTTATGGATTTTCAGGAAATCGACAGTAAACGATGTTGTTAACGCAGTTAATGCCGAATCGGCACTTGAATAGGCCGCTGCTGTAATACCCAACAAAAAGGCAATTCCCACCGGCAACCCAAAATATTTTAAAGCCAACATCGGGTAAAGATCGTCGGTATTTTCAGGTATGCTAATTCCATGCTCGCGGGCAAAAATGTACAACATTACTCCCAGGCTCAGAAACAGCACCACAGTGAACAGAAACGACAAACTAAACACCAGCATATTTTTCTGTGCCTCCCACTTATTTTTGCACGTCAGGTTTTTTTGCATCATATCCTGATCCATACCAACCATAACAATGGTGATAAACATTCCCGATACAAACTGCTTGAAAAAGTTATTTCCCGAGCGCCAGTCCCAGAAGAAAAGTTGCGAGTTATTATCATCAGCAATGGTTTTCACCAAGCCTGACAGATTCAAATCAAGGCTTCGCGAAATGGCTACAATGGTAAAAATAACCGCACTTACCAAAAAGAGTGTTTGCAGCGTATCGGTCCAAACAATGGTTTTAATACCTCCCTTAAAAGTATAAACCCAAATTAGTGCGATGGTAACAATTACAGTTAACGAAAACGGAATATTAAAAGCATCGAAAAAGGCGATTTGCAACACCCCCGCCACCAAAAATAACCGGAATGCTGCCCCGATCAGCTTCGAGATCAAAAAGAAAAAGGAGCCGGTTTTGTATGATCGTGGTCCGAAACGTTCATCAAGAAACGAATAGATAGAAACCAGGTTGAGGCGATAATACAAAGGCAGTAAAATACCTGCTACCAGCCAGTATCCCACAAGGTTTCCGAGAACAAACTGCAGGTACGAAAAGGCCGAATTACCAACTTCTCCCGGAACAGAAATAAACGTTACTCCCGAGAGTGTGGCTCCAACCATACCAAAGGCTACCAAATACCACGGCGATTTTCGGTTAGCAGTAAAAAAGGCCTGTGTATCGGCGTTTCGCGCGGTTAACCACGAAATAAAAATCAGTACTAAAAAATAACCAAGTACAATTCCCAGAACAAGATATGGACTCATAGTTTTTGTTTATTCGAAATCGGGGTATAATAAATATTTTTTTCTCAGTTGTTTAAATTCTTCCAGCCCGGGTTGCCAGCTTTCAATAATTTCAGCTTCGCTTTTCCCTTCTCTGATTTGTTTGATGATCAAGTCGGTTCCGGCAAGCAAGTTCAGCCAGCGTTCACGTGTTAGGAAATCAGACTCGTTCTCGTATTTATTGTAGAAGTCGAGGAAGTATTTCAAGGTAAATTTTGGCGATTCTTCCAATGTTCGCAAATCAACACCGTAACATTTTTTGTCTTTGTTTAGCGGATCGATCGCCACACCGGGAACACTACGAGGGGTAAATTCAAAAGTGCCAAGATTTTCGTTTAAACCACCCAACACCTGAAACGGAAAATCGGTTCCGCGTCCAACGCTTACACTGGTAGCTTCAAAAAAGCATAACGATGGATATAAACGCACTGAAAGATCGTTGGGCAAATTTGGCGATGGGCGTACCGGCAAAGAATAAACCATCGAATGATCGTAGTTTTCTACCGGAATAACCGTAAGATCGCATTTTTTACTGGCAGCGTGCCAGCCTTCGTCATTGATCATATTTGCGAGTTCGCCAACCGTACATCCGTGAACAATAGGAATGGGATCGAGACTTACAAACGATTCAAAACCTTCTTCCCTGATTGGTCCGGCCACATAATCGCCATTCGGATTTGGACGATCGAAAACAATTAGCGGAATATCATACTCAGCACAGGCCTCGATAACGTAATGCATGGTTGAAATGTAGGTGTAAAAGCGGCAACCTACATCCTGAATATCGAAAATAACCACGTCCAGTCCATCAAAATGTTCTGCAGTCGGTTTTTTGTTTTTTCCGTAGAGCGAAAAAACCGGCAAGCCCGTGTTTTTATCCAGCCCGTCCACTACTTCTCCTCCGGCCGAAACATCGCCTCTGAAACCATGTTCAGGCGCAAATATCTTTTTAACATCAACTTCGTGATTCAATAAAAAATCAACCAGGTGCTGGCCTTTAGCAATAGAGGTGTTGTTTACAACCAACCCCACATTTTTGCCTTTCAAGGCATCTAAATATAGCGAAGTACGCTCCGCTCCTACAATAATTTCATTATCTTGCAGTGCCAGGCAACCACTTGCCGAGATCCATAAAACTAACACTAAAAAAATCCTGAACATAGGCTTTAAAATATTACATTTGCGCAAGCGAAGATAGTTTTTAAATTTTTTAAAAAGCAATCATTTAGTTAAAAAATTGAAACGGAAACGAATTAAAATTATCATGCGCTATTTGTACTATTTTATTTCGATGAACGTTAAACGTGTAGCACAAATTTTTAGCGAATTTACAACGATGAAACCAACACCTGTAATATTTCTACTTTTTACCATTTTAGTATTATCTCTGGCGAACTATACCTCGGCCCAGGAACCTCCGTATCTGAAATACAAGAACGATGAATGGGTAAACCAGCAACTCGAAAAAATGAGTTTGGATGAGCGTATTGCCCAGCTGATGATGATTACCGTTTACCCGAAACAGAACAATGCGGCCAAGGCCATTTTCAGGAAAAGAATACAGGACTGGAAACCTGGTGGAATTCTGGTAATGCAAGGCTCGCCCACAAAAAATGCCGATTGGATCAATCAGTTCCAGGAAGCTTCTGAAACTCCACTTTTGGTGGCTATCGACGGCGAATGGGGGCCAGCTATGCGAACCGACAGCACAATTGTTTATCCTTACGCACAATCGTTGGGGGCGGTGCAGGATACTTCCCTCCTTTACCAAATGGGGCAGGATTTTGCCAGCCAGTTAAAACGTATGGGAATTCAAATGAATTTTGCTCCGGTTGCCGATATTAACACCAATCCGTTTAACCCGGTTATCGGTTTTCGTTCGTTTGGAGAACAAAAACACAATGTAGCTGAAAAGTCGTGGATGGTGGCAAAAGGCATGCAGGACAACAACGTTATTCCGGTGGCCAAACATTTTCCCGGGCATGGCGATACCAAAACCGATTCGCACAAAACATTGCCGCTTATTCCGCATTCGAAAAGTCGTATCGACAGCATTGAAAGTTACCCGTTCCGATATTTATCGGATAAGGGAATTGCAGGAATTATGTCGGGGCATTTAAATGTTCCTTCGCTCGATGATTCAGGGATTACCTCATCGCTTTCGAAAAAAGTAGTTACCGATTATTTGAAAGATGAGATTGGCTACAAAGGTTTTGTGGTTACCGACGCCATTACCATGAAAGGCGTACAAACTACGGAAGGAAGAGCTGAACTGGAAGCCCTGATCGCCGGAAACGATATGATAGAGTTTGTGGATGATGCCGGAAAAGCTGTGGCAACCATAAAAGCGGCCATTGCCAACGGCGAAATTACCGAAGATGAAATAAACGAAAAGTGCAGAACCGTTTTGGCGCTAAAACGCTGGGTGGGACTAAACAACTACCAAGCGGTAGATTTAAAAAATATCACTGCCGATCTTAACGCTCCCGAATATCAGGTTACCAACCGAAAACTGATAAAAAAATCGATGACAGTCGTTATAAATAACGACAGTACACTTCCGGTGCAGAACCTAGAGAAACGCAATATTGCAACAGTAATGATTGGTGGCGACCAAAATTCGGCCTTTCAAAATATGCTGGCAAAATACACTGGCATGGATCATTTTTGGCTGCCAAAAGATGCCTCCGAAAAAACCTGGGCAAATCTTCGTCATGAACTGAGCAACTACAACTTCGTTATTGCCGGAATTACAGGAATCAATAAATACTCATCAAACGATTATGGCATTTCTGAAATACAAAAACAAGCGGTTATTGATCTTGTACATGAACAAAACGTGGTATTTACGCTTTTCGGGAACGCTTATGCATTAAAACACTTCGCCAACATTCATCATGCCGATGCATTGATCGTGGCTCATCAGGATAATGAACTGACACAAGAACTGGCAGCACAGCTTGTTTTTGGGGCATTCAAAGCCAACGGAAAACTTCCGGTTACCTCCGACAGGCGTTTTAAAGCCGGTGATGGATTAGAAGTTGCCTCCAACCAAACGTTTTCATACACCATTCCCGAGGAAGCCGGAATGAGTTCTGCTATTCTGAACCGGAAAATCGACTCGCTGGCGAATCTTGGAATTTCGGAAGGTGCATACCCCGGCTGCCAGGTTTTGGTGGCCAAAGACGGGCAGGTGGTTTTTCACAAGTGCTACGGTTTTCAAACTTACGACAGCATTTACCCGGTAAATCAGAATAATATTTACGACTGGGCTTCGGTTACGAAAGTTACAGGGCCGCTACCTGCAATCATGAGATTGGTTGACGAGGGAAAAATGAACGTAGATGATAAGTTTAGCAAGTACTGGCCTGATTTTATTGGCAGCAACAAAGAAAACCTAAGCTTTCGTGAGATCTTAGCTCACCAGGCTCGTTTGGCTTCATGGATCGCTTTCTGGACAATGACCGTACAGAAAGACGGCACACTCGATAAAAATGTGTTTAAAGATCAGCCTTCGCTACAATTTGATGTTCGCGTGTCGGAACATTTGTGTATGAATCACGACTTCAGAACAACAATGTTCGATACCATTCGCACCTCAAAACTTCTACCCCGAAAAAAATACCTCTATTCGGGATTAAGCTTTTACCTTTACCCAGATATTATTGAAAACCTTACCGGCACTCCGTACGAATCGTATGTAAAAAACACTTTCTACCGGCCTTTGGGGGCGCATACCATTACCTTTAATGCTTACAAACATTTTCCGCTTAGCCAGATTATTCCTACCGAAACGGATGACTTTTTCAGAATGGAAAAACTGCGGGGTTATGTACACGACGAAGGAGCGGCAATGATGGGCGGCGTATCGGGAAATGCCGGTTTATTTGGCTCAACAAACGACCTGGCCAAAGTATTTCAAATGTACTTGCAAAAAGGATATTTTGGTGGACGGCGATATATTTCCGACTTAACGCTTAACGAATTTACACGTATCCAGTATCCCGAAAATAAAAACCGCAGAGGGCTTGGTTTCGATAAACCTAAGATCGACAACTATAAAAATAACCTGGAAGATGCCTACCCTGCAGTGTCGAGCAGCAAAAGCAGTTTTGGGCACAGCGGATACACCGGAACTTTTGCCTGGGCCGATCCCGAAAACGGGCTGCTATACATTTTTATGTCGAACCGTGTTTACCCTACCCGCGACAACAGCAAACTCTACGAATTGAACATTCGTACAGCGATGCATCAGGCCATTTACGACAGCATTATCTCTGAATAAAATCCGGACGACATTCTTCCCTTAAAAAATGTTAACAGATACCTGAATACAACCTGTTCTACAACATATCGCCAAAATCGAATATCGCTACATACCAGCCTTTTACGATAACTAAAAACCTTCGTAATACACATAATTTTCCTCTTGTGTTATAACATTTAACAATCGCTGTTCGTGAAGCTTTTATTATTAAATTATTAATTATAATTTTAATGCACGTTCTTTACAAATACAATATTTATTAATTAATACCACAGCGATATGGAAAAAAGAATAACATTTAACGAGCTGCGAAAAATTAAAGACAGCTTACCTGACGGTTCGATTAGACAAATAGCGCAAGAATTTGAATTAAGAGAAGAAACTGTCAGGAATTATTTCGGAGGCGCTAACTACACCGATGGAAGAGCAGTGGGAATTCACATGGAGCCGGGACCAAACGGAGGAATAGTTCTCCTGGACGATACGGCAATTTTGGAACGAGCGCAGCAATTAGCTGGTACAGCGGTTTAATAGAGAAAAAAATAAAAATATTTAAGAAACTGTCCTATATTTATGGGGCAGTTTTTTTATGTCAATTATATCTAAACCATTACCTCATGAAGAAATTTACATTTTTTATTTCACTTGCATTTCTAACAGCATTATTTAGTTCGTGCGAAGCACCCTGGCAACCGGTGTTTAATGGCGAAAATCTCGATGGATGGGAAACATTCATTGGAACTCCGCTTACCGGATTCGAACAGCTACACGAACAGGCTACACCCGAAGAAGTATTTAAAGTTGTTGATGTTGACGGCGAAAAGCTTATTCACATTTCAGGAGAAGTAAACGGCTCGCTGGCTACTGTCGATACTTTTTCCAACTACCACCTGGAATTGGTATTTAAGTGGGGCGATCAGGTTTACACCAATCGAAACAGCGGACTGCTGTATCATAGTTTTGGCGAATTTGGTGAGGCTATTGGCACATGGATGACCAACATTGAATGCCAGCTAATGCACGAAAAGCTGGGAGACACTTACCTGATGAACAACACTTGCTGCGAAACTGAAATCACAAAAACTGACGAAGGTTTTCAATTTTCAAAAGGCGGAGAACTTACCCAATTTGGAAAAGACTTTAACGGCCCGGGTATAAAAAAAGCGGTTGATGCAGAAAACCCATTAGGCGAATGGAACACTGTTGAGCTGTACAGTTACGGCCGCACTACGGTTCATGTGGTTAACGGACAAGTTACCATGGTAAATACCAATACCGGAATTAATGAAGATGGACGTATAAAACCGCTGAGTTCAGGAAAAATCCAAATCCAGTCTGAAGGCGGTGATTTATTTGTAAAATCAGTCCGGATAAAACCAATTAAGGAAATTCCTGCCGAAATCCTTCAATAAAAAATATACTTTATACCCGTTTCTTTCGCAAACGGGTATATTTTTGCGCAAATTTTAAACAAATACAAAAAACATGAGTGGTAAAACTTTACGTGAACAATTAACCTTCAAAAACACCGTATTGGGTGTACAGTTCTTATTTGTGGCTTTTGGTGCTACCGTTTTGGTGCCGCTGCTTGTGGGCATCGATCCGGCAGTTGCTCTTTTTACAGCAGGCATGGGCACGCTGATTTTTCATTTTATTACCAAAGGACAGGTACCTGTTTTCCTTGGTAGCAGCTTTGCTTTTATTGCACCAATTATTGAAGCCACAAAACTTTATGGCTGGCCCGGTACACTTTCAGGAATTATTGCTGTTGGTGTGGTTTACGGCGTAGTTTCAGCACTGGTTAAATTACGTGGATTAACCTTTGTCGAGCGTCTTTTCCCAGCGGTTGTTGTTGGCCCCATCATCCTGTTAATTGGATTATCGCTGGCATCCACTGCTGTTGACATGGCAAAAACCGACTGGCTGATTGCCGTGGTTTCGTTACTTACTGCCGTAACAGTAGTTATTTTCGGGAAAAAAATGATCAAACTGATTCCTATATTCATTGCCATAATTGTTGGTTACGTTCTTTCCATAATAATGGGGAAAGTTGATTTGACCCCCATTAAAGAGGCTGCTTGGATAGGTTTGCCCGAGTTTACCGCTCCTAAATTTAGCTGGCAGGCTATTTTGTACATGATTCCGGTAGCCATTGCCCCGATTATCGAACACGTGGGCGATATGTATGCCATTGGTGGTGTATGCGACAAAAACTTTATTGAAAAACCAGGTTTGCACCGTACGCTGCTTGGTGATGGTATTGCCAGCGGACTGGCCGGTTTTTTCGGAGGTGTGCCTAACACCACTTACTCTGAAGTAACCGGAGCCATAACACTTACCAAGGTTACAAATCCATTTATTTTACGCATAGCGGCAATAACCGCAATTGTTTTTGCTTTTGTTGGAAAAATCAGTGGTTTCCTGAAAACCATTCCACAGGCAGTGCTGGGCGGAATTATGCTTCTCCTTTTTGGAATGATCGCATCTATCGGTATTAAAACGCTGGTTGATTCAAAAACCAACATGAATGAAACCCGTAACCAGGTTATTGTGTCAATTGTTCTGACCGTTGGAATTGGTGGCGCGGTTATTTCTTACGGAACCTTCTCGCTGGCAGGCATTGGTTTGGCTGCTGCTGTTGGTATCATCCTTAATTTGGTGTTACCTGCAACTAAAAAAGAAGATTTATAAGAAGGATCGAGTTGCTTGCTTCGAGATAAAAAAAGGATCGGATCTTTTAAAAGATCCGATCCTTTTTCTTTTTCCTATAGGAAATTATATCTAAGCTCTATTTCTGACATTCCCTGGGTGCAGACAGCTTGTCATAAATTCATTTCCGGCTTTCCGCGCCTGCGGAAACTTTGTTTTGAACTCATTTCTAACTTTCCGGAGCTGCGGAAACCCTGTTCCGAACTCATTTCTGACTTTCCGCGCTTGCGGAAAGCCTGTTTGCAGTTGAGTTTGGCCTTTCCGGAGCTGCGGAACATTGTTTTCGTATTTTTTTTTACTTAATCTTCCAGGCCATCAAGGCTTCTCCGTGCCGGATATAAAGTACTCCGTTAGCCACTACCGGATGCGAAAAATGCTCCTGGCTTCCCATCGTTACTTTAAATAAACCAGCCTGATTAAGTTTACCGTTTTCGTAATTGAAAAGACGCACATCGCCGTTGGTACCATAAACAATAAATTTATTATCGGCATAAATGGTGCAGCCAAATGACGATCTTACTCTATCCAAAACACTTCCTGTTTCCTGATCCAGTATATTCAGGTATTTATTTTCGGTAGTAACAAACAATTTATTGTCGTGTAAAACAAAACCTCCCATATTATTCTTCACCTCTTCATTACTCCACACTTCTTTTACACTGCTCCCGTCGGCCGAGAGTTCCAGTTTTGTGGTACCCTTTCCTTTATCATCGTTGGTAACAACATACAAATACGGTGCTTTATAAACAGGCGAATTGGCATGATCGCCATCGTAGCGCATGGCAATATCGTATTTCCAAAGCAAGTCACCACTTGCGCAATCAACGCCAAACACATAGTGCCGCGATACGGAAACAAAAACTTTTCTCGAAGGCAGGTTCACAAGAATTGGTGAAACAAAGTGAGTGGTATCGCCGGTTGCTTCCGATGTCCAGATGGTTTTTCCGGAAAAGCGGTCGAGCTTGGCTACGCTGATATCTTTTCCTCCTGGGAAACAATAAACCGCGCGCTCGTCAATAACCACCGACTCGGCATAACCAAAATCATTCAAATGCCCTTTCAGGTCGTTTACCATATCAACTGCCCACAGTTCTTTCCCGGTATTCAGGTCAAAACAGGCCAGTCTTCCCAACCCCGAAGTTGCATAAACCATGTTGTCCACCACGGTTGGTGTTGACCGTGCTCCCGGAAACCGGGCAGAGTATCCGTCTCCTACAAATGATTTTCCGTTTGGCGTTTTCCACAATAAGTTACCGTTCAGATCGAAAGCAAACAGTTTGCTGATCCCGTTTTCAACTCCTACAATCAGTAATTTATCTAAAGTAATTACCGGGGCGGCATAACCGGGACCAAGGTTTTCGGTTGACCACAATAACTGCGGACCATTCTCGGGCCATTCGTTGAGCAGGCCGGATTCGTTGTACTTTCCGTCACGGTCAGTACCGCGCCACTGGTAAACGTTTTGTGAAATTGCAAATTGACTGATAAATAATAAGAGAATCAGACAAAATAAAGAATTGATTTTTTTCATTTTCGGTTATTTAATTTTCGGTTTGTTGACAGAGTGTTGACTCATGCGAATATAAATAAAAAACAGGTGAGACCATGTTAACGCATTCTTAATCACTCTGTCAGAAAACGACTCTGAAAATAACCCTGTAGCTTTATTCTTTCAATTCGCCTCCTGTTTTTCGGGCAGATAACGCCAAAAGCGCCGCGGCATGTGCTGACGTTGTAATTTGAGGTTTTTACGCTCTTCAATAGTGATGTGCTTAAAGTACGAGCGCCATAGTTTTTGATAAAAATCTTCGCCCTCGTGCAGCAACTCCTCTTTTACCTGGCCGTTGTATGCATTAAACTGCTTTTTTGTAAGCACCACTTCTTCTACCTTATCGTTACCGTACAAAATTCCGTAGTTGCGCCGCAAATCATAAATCAGCCAGCGCTGGTCGGTAAAACGTTTTTGGTAGTGATTAATGATTAGCGGAATGACATCGTATTTAGGTTCGATACCACAAAAATACATCCGGTCTTTGGTGCGCTGAAACCGCACAAACTGCATCATTCGCATGGCCTCCTTTTTCACCTTTTGCGAGGCTTGTGTGAGATACAACACATCCGGATCGCCATAATCGGTTTCCAGGTTCAAATGCCCGCTGAACATACGACGTAAGAAGCGGTATATTTTCATCTCAATCCCCAGCTCTTCCGACAGGTAAGCATAAAACAATAGTTGTTTGTTTTTCCCCGACAGGTGTTTCTGAATGCCTTTCCAAACCCGCTCGGCTTTTTGGGGATCGGTTGCAATATCAATGCTTTCAACAAAAAGATAGCGCTGCTCGCCATAACGCGAACATATATCAACCGGAAAATCTTTCCGGCTGTAACAATCGAAAACGCAGGTTAAAAATCCCTCAAAAGTATTATCGTAGGTGTATATTTTCATGTAATCTTAAGAACATAAATTTTAGAAATCTTCATCCCCTCGCTCCTTCGTCGCGATACCCCCTTCGAAGGGGGATTTAGGGGGATGATTTACAGTTATCAAGCCTGCTACTTTTTAGCCACTAATGCAACATTGGCAGCACCGGTTTAAAATCGGTGAACAGCTTCAACTGCGTATCAAGCGACTTTTTGTATTTCGAATTCATTTCGCACAATAATTTGTGCTTTAATCGCTGCGGTTCCCATCCCATTCCCGGCGATGGTAGTTCGTTACACGTTATAAAATACTTGGCACGTTTCATCACTATCCCCAGTTTTTTAAGATGCAATGAATTTAGCCGGCGGTGTTTGCGCGCCAGGATAATCTTCTGTGCCGACTGCACCCCAACTCCGGGAATCCTAAGGATCATTTCGTAATCTGCACGGTTAATATCCACCGGAAACAGGTGCATATTTCGCAGGGCAAATCCCAGTTTCGGGTCAACGTCGAGATCAAGGAACGGCTGATCATCGCTTAATATCTCTTCGGCTTTAAAATGGTAAAAACGCATCAGCCAATCGCTTTGATACAGGCGGTTTTCGCGCACCAACGGCGGCCGGTTAATCGCAGGCAAACGCTCATCGTAACTGTTCACCGGCAGGTAGCCTGAAAAATATACGCGTTTAAGGTTTTGCTTTTTGTACAATCCCGACGACAGCAAAATAATCTGCCGGTCGGTTTCGGGAGTGGCTCCAACAATCAATTGTGTGCTTTGTCCGGCCGGAGCAAAACGAGGTGCCTTACGGTACTTTTGCCGTTCTTCCTTCGCCACCAAAATCGAATCGCGGATTTGCCCCATGGGCGTAACAATATCAGGGTAGTTCTTTTCCGGTGCCAGCTTTTTCAGGTTCGGCTCAGTCGGGATCTCCATGTTCACACTTAGCCGGTCGGCCCAGATCCCGGCCTCATGAATTAACTCGCGGCTCGCCCCCGGAATTGCTTTCAAATGGATATAGCCGTTGTAATTTTCTTCTTTACGCAATTTTTTAGCCACCAGCACCATTCGCTCCATGGTGTAATCAGGGCTTTTTATCACGCCCGAACTCAAAAACAATCCTTCAATGTAGTTTCGGCGGTAAAAACCAATGGTAAGGTCGACGATTTCCTGTGCCGTAAAAGTTGCCCGTGGACGGTCGTTCGTGCGGCGATTGATACAGTAAGCACAATCGTAAATACAATTGTTGGTCATCAGTATTTTAAACAGGCTCACACAGCGTCCGTCTTCGGTAAAACTGTGGCAAATGCCGCACGCCACACCACTGCCAATTCCTTTGCTGCTATTTGCCCGGTTGCTTCCACTCGACGCACACGACACATCGTATTTTGCCGCGTCGGATAATATTTTCAGTTTCTCATGTACGGATTCATTCATGCTCGTTTCATCTCATATTGTAGTTTGTAGTCAAAAAAATCCCCGGCGTTTATGCCGGGGATTAGGAACCTCAGTTCATTTTGGGTTTAAACATTTAGGAACATTAAGGAAATATGTTGATCAAAAACAAATACACTCTATTTTGATAATTATATTATCATTTTCGTCGATAATAAATTAATCATTTCTTTTTAAACTGCAAGAATATTTTTTACTTTTGAAGAAATAATTTTTCCCACATGAACTATTTTGGCAAGAATATAAAGCTGTTACGAAAAAGAAAAAAACGCACACAAAACGAGGTGGCTGTAGCGATGGAGTTAAAACGAACTTCGGTAAATGCACTCGAAAATGAGATCAGCCAACCTACAGTTTCGCACCTTCAGGCTTTTTCGAAATATTTTGGCATCGCCATCGACACACTGATTAATGTGGATTTGCAACAATTATCAGAAAGTCAGTTTGCCGATCTGCAAAATGGTTTTGATGTGTTTATACGCGGCTCCAAGTTGCGGGTAATTGCCACAACGGTTGATTCAGACAACAACGACAATATTGAGTTTGTAAACGAAAAAGCCAAAGCCGGTTATGTAAATTGTTTTGCCGATCCGGAGTACATCGGGAAACTTCCGGTTTTTCAGTTGCCATTTTTGTCGAAAGAAAAGAAATACAGGGCTTTTACCATCGAAGGCGACTCGATGTTGCCCATCCCCGCCGGATCGATCGTAATTGGCGAATTCATTCAGGATTTCTTCCATATAAAAAGCAACGATGCCTATATTATTGTTACGCGCGACGAAGGCATTGTTTTTAAGGTGGCACATAATAATATTAAAACCGAACGCTCGCTACACCTGGTTTCGCTGAATAAAGAATTTCAATCTTACGACTTGCCAATAGCAGAAGTTACCGAGGTTTGGAAATTTGTATGTTACCTGAATACCAAAATTCCGGAACCTGAAACTGACATCGATCGCCTGATGAAACAAATGGACGATATGCAACAGGCCATCAAAAAGCTCGGATCAAAAATTGGATAAGACCAAAGCAACTACTCTCGTTTTCCTTTCGTAACTTTAAAAAAGTTTGACACGGAAAATGCAGGAAGCTTTATTCTATAGCAAAATCACAAACGGACAAGTTCAGTGCGAACTCTGCCCGTGGAACTGTATTTTATCCGACAGCCAAACAGGAATTTGTAAAGTGCGAACCAACCACGGTGGCGTTTTAATCACCAACGTGTATAATAAAGTGACTGCGCTTGGTTCGGATCCCATCGAGAAAAAACCGCTTTACCATTTCCACCCCGGCAAAAACATATTATCGGTTGGCGAAGTGGGTTGTAACCTGCAATGCAGCTTTTGCCAAAACCACCGGATCTCGCAATGCAAAGCTTCTGAGTTCTCAGGCTTTCACAACATCAGCGCTGAGAAGATTGTAAAAGAAGCGCAAAAAACGTGGAACAATATCGGCATCGCATACACCTACAACGAACCTTTTACTTTTTACGAGTTTCTATTGGACACCGCACAACTGGCTCATTCAAAAGGGTTAAAAAATGTAGTGGTTTCCAATGGTTATATCAATAAAGAACCGTTGCAAAAATTGCTGCCATTTATTGATGCTTTTAATATCGATCTGAAAGCTTTCTCGAACCACTTCTATAAAAAATACACCAAAGGGAAATTGCAACCGGTTTTAAATACACTCAAACAAATTGCTGAGAGTCCGGCCCATCTGGAAATTACAACCTTGGTTATTCCAGGGTTGAACGATGACATAATAGAATTTAAAAACATGGTAAATTGGATGAGCAGCGAATTAGGAGACTCAGTTCCACTGCATCTTTCGCGCTACTATCCGCAATACAAGTTAAATGCACCCGCCACGCCAATTGAAACATTAGTTGAGTTGTACGATGTGGCCAAAACACAACTTCAACATGTTTATCTTGGAAACGTTAGCGACCAGGAACGATCAACCACTTATTGTACGAACTGCAACGCGCCGCTAATTTCACGAAACCACTACCATACAGATATTACAACGCTTGATGCGGATGGAAAATGTAAAAAATGCGGGACTTACGCTTCTGTAATTATTTAGCAAGCATTTCGTAAAGCACACCCTCGCGCAAGGCAAAATCGGTTTGCACGATCTGTTTAATTCCAATGGCAGAAATCAACGTTTCAATCAGGATTACTGCCGGCACAATCAGGTCGACACGTACATAATCCATTCCTTTCATTTGCAAACGTTCGTGACGGGTAGATTTCAGCAATTTTTCGTAAACCGTATAAAACTCTTCCAACGTAACGACTTGTGTTACCCGTTGTTTCTCCCCCGGATTTACCTCATCAATCATATCAGCAATCGTATCAAAAGCACCGGAGCAACCAATTAAAGTTGCAACCGTTTTTTCTTTACAGTTATGAATTGCCATTTGATGTTCGGCTGCAAAAAATTGCTGAAGTTCGCGAATCTGCTCATCCCTTATCGGGTCAGAAAGATCAAACGAATTAATGATCCGCGACATGCCTGTTGGCCGGCTTTCTTTCCAAAGAATTGCTTCTTGGTGGGTTAATATCAGCTCGTTGCTACCGCCACCAATATCAAGAATTACAGAAGGGAATTCAATTTTTTGAAAAGCCAGCAGAACACCTTTAAAAATGAGTTCAGCTTCTCGTTCGCCGGAAATAACTTCAACGGAACAAGAGCAAATCTTTTCAATTGCGGCTACAAATTCCTCCTTATTATCGGCTGTACGCACCGCCGATGTGGCAAAAACTTTTATTTCATCAACACCAAAAGTGTCCATCACCTTTTTATGCGAAACAAATGCTGCTTTTGTCCGAAAAGTAGCTTCATCGCTAATTTGATTATCCCTGATTTTTCCGTCGCCCAGTTTCACCATTTCCTTGCTTTGGTGCAAAAGCTTGAAGTCTGCACCATTTATTTCGGCAATAAGCAGGTTGCAGGTGTTGGTTCCTAAATCGATAACAGCAATGCGCATAAAATAATTTTGAGATGTTAATGGCGCCAAGTTAATACACCTTTGCTATAATATCCAAAGCTTTCGATTGATTTCATTCAGGTTTTCCGAACTGCCGCTATTTTTTAGTTCAGGCTGATTGTATTAATTTGCACAACAACATTTAAGTATGCAGCAGCAACTGAAACAAAAAATACAATCGCTCGGATTTCTCGATCACGCCATTCTTCCGGTTTCGTTTTTGGAGGAAGAAGAACCGCGCCTGAAAACGTGGCTCGAAAACGAGATGCATGGCGAAATGGGCTATATGAACCGCAATATCGACAAGCGTCTGAATCCTTCGTTGCTGGTTGAAAATGCGAAAACAATTATTGTTGTGCTGCTGAATTATTTCCCGGAAACAACGCAAGATGATCCAACAGCGCCGGTGCTTTCGAAATACGCTTACGGTACCGATTATCATTTTGTGATGAAAGACAAACTAAAGGAGTTACTTCAGTTTATTCAGGAAGAAATTGCACCTTGCACAGGACGACCTTTTGTTGATTCGGCACCGGTTTTAGAGCGCGCCTGGGCACGAAAAGCAGGTCTTGGCTGGGTAGGAAAAAACAGCAATCTCATTTCGCCGGAACACGGTAGTTTCTTTTTTATTGGCGAACTGATAATCGATATTGAACTACCTTATAACGACCCAAAACTGGTGCACGACCATTGCGGACGATGCACAAAATGTATTGATTCCTGCCCCACAAAAGCCATTGTTGCCGAGCGCGTGGTTGATTCCCGGAAATGTATCTCGTACCAAACCATTGAAGTGCGTGGCGAAATGGATGCCAATTTAAAAGGCCAGTTTGAAAACCGGGTGTTTGGCTGCGATATTTGTCAGGATGTGTGTCCCTGGAATTTAAAATCGGAACCGCACAACGAAGCAGGGTTAAAACCTCACCCCAAACTTTTAACACTTCAGAAACAGGATTGGGAAAATATGGAACGTCAGTTGTTTAACGAGCTATTTAAAAACTCGGCGGTAGAACGAACCGGTTATAAAGGGTTGCAACGAAACCTAAGATTTCTGAGAAATGACGAAGAAATTCAAATTTGAAACCATCCTGATCAACGGGCCGTTTAAAGGCGTTTATGCTGAATTTCCTTTTGACAGCCGGAAAGAATTTGGAACGAAACGACATGTGTGGTGCCAGGTTTCTATTGACAATCATGTTGTTTCAATGAATTTATTACCAAACGGAAAAGGCGGCCACTGGCTTCATCTGAAGAAAGAAATAAGGGATAAAATTGGTAAACGCGAAGGAGATAACGTAACTATTGAATTGCAACAAGCACTTAAGCCTCGTACGGTTGAAATTCCGGACTACCTGCAGTGGCTGCTCGACAACGACGGCGACATGAAGAAATATTTTGACAAGCTTCCCATATCCGGCAAGAAATTCTGGGTTCAGCATATTGAGGAATCAAAAAATGACGATACGAAAGTGGAGCGGATTAACCGCTTTTTTGAATTCCTTCACAAACATTATGCACATAAAAGCTGAGCCGGTCTCGCACAAAATCCTATTTTTGTTATTCAGAATTAACCTAAACTTTTAAAAATGAAAAATCTAACTTCTCTCATTTTTGCAGCAGTAGTTTTATTCACTGCTTCGTGTACACAAAAAAACCAACAAACAACAGCCACGCAGCAATCGCCAAATTTTGTGGTTATTTTTATCGATGATATGGGATATGGCGACCCTTGTTGTTATGGAGGTACGGGATACAGCACTCCAAATATCGACAAGCTTGCAGCAGAGGGTATGCGTTTTACCAACTTTTACGCCGCGCAACCTGTTTGCAGTGCTTCGCGGGCAGGGTTACTCACAGGGTGTTACCCTAACCGCATTGGAATTTCAGGCGCACTGTTCCCTTACAGCAAGGTGGGCATTAATCCGGATGAAACAACTATTGCCGAGATGCTGAAAGAAAAAGGTTACGCAACCGGAATTTACGGGAAATGGCATCTTGGACATCATAATGCGTTTTTACCACTTCAAAATGGATTTGATGAATATGTTGGGCTACCCTACTCCAACGATATGTGGCCACTATCCAATACCGGGCAAAAACTTCCTGAAGGACATGACCGGTTAAAGAACCCGCCTCTTCCGGTGATGCATAACAACGATGTGCTTTTTACCATTAACAGTTGGGAAGAACAAGACACACTTACCACTCTTTATACCGAAAAAGCGGTCGACTTTATTAACCGAAATGCCAACCAACCGTTTTTCTTATACCTGCCACATTCCATGGCACATATCCCTTTGGGTGTTTCCGATAAATTTCGCGGAAAAAGCGAGCAGGGTTTATACGGCGATGTAATGATGGAAATTGACTGGAGTGTTGGACAGATTGAAAAGGCGCTTGCTGAGAATGGGCTTAGCGAAAATACTGTTATTATTTTTACCACCGATAACGGTCCGTGGCTCAATTTTGGCAACCATGCCGGATCATCCGGGGGATTACGCGAAGGTAAAACCACCAGCTGGGAAGGCGGACAGCGTGTACCGTTTATTATAAAATGGCCAGGAAAAACTCCGGCAGGAACAATTTGTAATAAACTTGGCTGCGCCATAGATATACTACCCAGTTTTGCAGAGATAGCCGAAACATCGCTTCCTGATTTAAAAATAGACGGTACCAGTATTGCTGAACTTTGGAAAGGAAATACCACCGCCAATCCTCGCGAAACCATTTTGTTTTATTACGGCAAAAACAACCTGAATGGCGTTCGCAAAGGAAACTGGAAACTGGTTCTCCCCCATACATGGGCATCGTACAACACCGAACCGGGAAGAGACGGGAATGGTGGAAAGCGTATTCAAATGACCGTTGAAACACCCGAGCTTTATAACATGATGCGCGATCCGGGAGAACAGTACAATGTTATAGAATATTACCCGGAGAAAGCCGCCGAGTTGATGCAGGTAGTTGAAAAAGCACGTGCAGAACTGGGTGACTTAAACGTGGGAATGGAAAAAGGTTCGGGCAACAGGGATATTGGCAAGTTGTAGGCTTTCGCCCCTAACCGGAATCCTATTTGTTGATGTATAAACCTTCAAGGTTTTAAAAACCTTGAAGGTTTAAATTTAATCAGAACGGCTTAATCGTTAATTTATATTTTTTCACATCGGGCCGTACGCGGTATTTTTGCAGTTGGCGGATGGCCGTACCCCCAACTCCCGAAACTTCGTAATCCACATTCAGAATCGTAGCTGGAGCTTCCTCCAACTGGTAGGTGTACATGGCGCGCGACAAGTTATCGGTGGTGTATTTATGCAGGCTAAAATTCAGCCGTTCATTTCCTTGTATCAATAATCCACGATCGTCGTCGTTATGCACTTTTAGCCAGCGCACGTCGCTGCGGTTACCGTATTCCTGCGGGATAATGTAAGGCACATACATGGAGTCAGCAGTTGAATGATACAGACCAACTTTTGCCCCTGTTTTGCGGTCGGGGTAGTTTTCAAACGGGCCGCGGCCATACCATTGAACCTGGTTAAAACTTTTTGGCAACTGAAACTGTAGCCCAACCTTTTGCAACATTTCAGGCATTGGGCCATGCGGAATAACTTCCTGATCCAAGTGAATGCTTCCGTCGGCAGAAAATGTCCAGGTTTGTTTTTGCTCGAATGCCGAATAAAAAAACCACTGATCTTTTCGTCTGGCCGGATCGAGGCTTGAATTGGCAAATACAACCATTTTCAATGTCAACTCGTTGTCGCTCACCTGCAGCAATTCATAGTCGTCTACTTCTGAAACCAGATCGCGCATTCCCAGTGTTCGCAACTGGTTATCGATACTTCGTCCCATCCCCGGTGTAACATTGCTGTCGCCAAACATGTAACTCCCCCACGGATCGATATCGTTGGCAATTGGCGCACGCCAAACCATAAATTCAGGCCCGCCCTCGAGGTACTCGGTGCCTTTGTATTTTAATGATTCAAAACTTCCTGTTTTTTTACTAATGGAATAGCTAAAATCGTTGCCGTTTATCCGTATATAATTGTCATCCTCTGTGGCTGTTACCTTCTGGTTGTTCTCTTCCTCATCAACAAAATAAAAATCGGTTGGCACTGCAAACTGCTCCCAGGCAATTTCGTGGCCTTTTGGAGCCCAGTTCAGGTCTTCTTTTAACACAAACGAAACTTCCAGCAGACACTCCGTGGTTGATTCAATTCGTGGCCTGCGGTAATCAATAGTTACTTCACCTGTTTCGCCTGCCGGAATATCGCAATCAAAAAATCCGCGCTGACTGGTTTCGCCGTCTACTTTAATCTGCCAGAATCCTTCCAGCTCATTTAAATTTTTGAAATGATGACGATTGGTTACTTTCAACACACCGTTTTCAATGTCAATAGCTTCAATTTTTACCGGCTGCCCCGATCGTTTTATCTGGTTGATTTCAGGTTGAACCGTTCTGTCGGGCCAGATAATTCCGTAAGTTCTTCCGCCCAAACCAACAGCGTAAAAATCACCGTCTTTTTTATCTTCCTCAAAGTTCAGATGTAACACCAGCCCGTCTTTTTCCTTCTCAATATTATTAATATTTACAGCCCGGTTAAACACCCGCACATCGTCGATCACCATAAGCGACAAACGGCCTGAGTGTTCGCCCTGATCCTGCGTTTCGGCCTCGCGACCAATACAAAGCGGGAACGGTGTAGAGCTAATATTTCCCGAAAACGAAGTAGTGGCTACCCGTTTATTATCGATGTAAAGCTGCAGTTGGTTTCCGTTGTAAATACTGGTGATACGATGCCAGTTTTCATAAAAATTTTCACCAACTTTTGCTTTGGCAGAAATACGATCGTTTCCAAACACATAAAATTCAAGCGTTTCCTCATCGGCCATTTGAATACCATAACCGTGTGCTCCTTTGGCAACAAAAACATTGGACTGAGGAATTTCTGATGGTTTCACCCAAAAATCAATGGTTAGCTGATTTCCAGAGATATCCAGACTCGGGTCGCGGTAAAACTCCACCCAATCATCGTGTCCCGAGAATTCCAGTCCCCAACCATAAACGCCCTGCTGAAATAGGGGGCGTCCCATTATCTGTCCATCATTTTTTTGTGGCGACAGATCCGGCAATATCCAGCGTGGCGTTTTTATTCCGGGGCTGATCCAGTCCCAAATGGCACCACCTGTTAATCGAGGGTATTTCCAAATGTACTCCCAGTATTCGTCCATTCCGCCCAGGCCATTTCCTGTGGCAGCCAGGTATTCATCCATAAACGACGCGCGCATATCGTTGCCAGGTAACACTTTGCCCTGTGCAAGGTTTTTATAATCCACCGGAATCCAGTAACGCGGCCCCACCAAATCCTCGAAAGGAATATAAAAAGCGTTTCCGCCATACATCCACGCCGGGCGGCTCGGATCGATCGCTTTTCCTGTCTTAATTACTTCGTTGATATTTTGTCCGCTTCCCGATTCGTTTCCGGCACTCCAAACAATCACTGCCGGATGATTCCGGTCGCGGTATACCAGTTTCCGCGAACGGTCGCGATACATTTCGGTCCACTCCGGTTTTTCCGATAACCAGATATTGTTGTGCGCCTCATCGCCCACTTCATCAAAAATGTACATGCCCAGTTCATCGGCCAAAGCAATATATTCAGGTGTTGGCGGATAATGACAGGTTCGCACACAGTTAATGTTGTGCTGTTTCATCAGCAGCAAATCCTGCTTTAACGTTTCCAACGGTACCGCCTGCCCGTGTTCCGGATGATGCATGTGGCTGTTTACACCATTTAGTTTTACCGGAACGCCATTTACTGTTAAAATCTTATCCTTGTATTCCACCTCGCGGAAACCGATTTTTTGCGTGAAGGCTTCAGTAACTTTTCCATCAGCATTTTTTAGTTGCACCAGAAGAATAAAAAGGTTCGGAAACTCAGCCGACCACTGTGGCGGCTCAACCACCATAGCAGACAACTGCACCTTAACATATCCAATCGAATCCACTTCGAAATCTTTGCGAAGCGACCCATCTTTTAAAATTGTCCGGCCTTCCGAATCATAAACATCAACAACTATTTCACCCGATTCTGCTTCCGGCAACTGATTCTGAATATGGGTTTCCACCGTCAGATTTGCATCCTTATAATTTTCATCAAAGTCGGTTACCACATAATAATCGTGGATAAAAGTTTTTGGCTGGGCATACAATTTTACATCACGAAAAATGCCCGACAGTTGCCACATGTCCTGGTTTTCGAGGTACGAACCATCGGAAAAACGAATCACCTGAACCGACAGATCGTTTTCACCTTTCTTTATAAACGGTGTGATATTAAACTCAGCCGGTTCAAAACCGCCCTGATTGTATCCAACGCGTTGTCCGTTCACCCAAACATACGAGGCCGACTTAATACCCTCAAAACGCAACATCACCTCTTTGTTTTCCCAGCTTTCAGGAACGGTAAATTTCTTTTTGTAGCATCCGGTCGGATTGTAATAATCAGGAATATTCGGTGGATCATTCTCAAACGAGATGGCCACATTCCGGAATTTCGGATGCCCATAACCTTCCATTTGCCAGTTCGATGGAACTTTTATTTCATCCCATCCTGTTGTTTCAAAATCCGGCTGCCAAAAATCTACAGGCACTTGTTTTGGCGTTTCCACCCACTTAAACTTCCACTGGCCGTTTAGCAATTTATAGTTCGCGCATTTCTTTGGCATATTCTGAATGGCGTCATCAGCCGATGCGTAAGGAATATGAAATGCATGAGGTGCATTTTGTCCTTTTTCAAAAACGGCTGGATTTTGCCAGTCGTTTGGAAGGAAATCAACCTGCTGCGAAAAAGTACTGAGATAAAATGTGAGAATTAAAAACAAGGTGGTCGCTCGTTTCATCTGTTAAAAATTTTTTGATTTCTGAATGTTCATCCGCCAGCTGGCGGAGAATACATTCAGGAACTCACATAAATTTTTATCATTCTTCTTTGTGAATTTAGAATGAGGAAAATTCATGTTCGTTTCATCATAGTTATTGTTTGTCCGATTGTTACCCTTAAAAATACTTTTACTTCCCGAAAAAATACCATAAAGTTCAAATCTTTAACAGAAAAAATGGAAAATTTTATAATCCTCAATCAAAGTGGAATAGTATGAATTAATAACTTTGACTCCCAAAATATTTACGATGAAACCTATTCTGCTATTACCTGTTCTTTCGCTTGTATTTCTTTTTGCTTGTAACACTACTCCGCAAAAAAGCGCTGAAACAACACAACAACAAAGCCCAGCTATTCATACACTTGGTGATGATGGTGCGTGGTGCTGGTTTTCCGATCCGCGTGCGATATACACCGATGCCGATAAAATTGTTACCGGTTGGGTAAAAAAAGACGGATCGATTGAGGTGGCTTCCTTAAATCCGGAAACCGGTGATGCAAAATTCAAAACCATTTATTCGCAGCTTGAAGTTGACGATCATGATAATCCGGCTTTTACGATGCTTCCAAATGGAAACCTATTTACCATGTACGCCTGGCATTCAACAGGTAAAGGGGTTTTGAGCAATACCACAACAAAGGGTACTGATATTGGAAGTTTTGGAGAGAACGTGGTTTTCAAACCAAAAACCGAAGAATTGCTGACGAATTTTCCAAGAGAAACTTACACCTATGCCAATCCTTTTGTGTTAAGCGAAGAAGATAATAAACTGTTTGTGTTTGGCCGTTGGATTGGCTATAAACCCAACCTGATTATTTCGGAAGACAACGGCGAAAGCTGGAACGAACATTATGTGGTAATGAGCGATGTTCCGTTTACACACAACAACCGGCCTTACGTAAAATATCATTCCGATGGTAAATCAAAAATCCACATGATATTTACCGATGGGCATCCACGGAATGAACCAACCAACTCGGTTTATTATTGCTATTACGAAAAAGGTGCATTCTGGAAAGCTGACGGTACAAAAATTTGTGATCTCGGCGGTCTGCCGTTTCAGGTTACTGATGCTACTGTGGTGTACAAAGCCGATGAAGAAACCGGCCGTGGCTGGATTTGCGATATCGTTGAAAGAGAAGGTACACCTTACATATTGTACTCTCGTCACCCGCAGGAAACCGATCATCGTTACTATTACGCCTGGTACAATGCCGACACAAAAACCTGGGAAGACCATGAAATTTGCAAAGCCGGGAAATGGTTTCCGCAAACGCCAGAAGGCCAAACGGAGCGCGAACCGCATTATATGGGCAACATGACTTTCAACCCGAATAAACCCAACGAAATTTACCTGTCGCGAGAGATAAACGGCGTTTTTGAAATTGAAAAACGTACTACGGCCGATGGTGGAAATTCGTGGGACATTGAGCCAATTACGCAAAATTCAACATTGGATAATGTACGGCCATACATCCCCCGCTATCAGCCAAAAGATGCAAAAACAGTGGTATTATGGATGGAAAACAACAAGTACATTCATTACACCGATTACGATTGCAGCATAAAGTACTACATTGAACCTTAGAAAGATTAAATCATTGGGCATTGGGTTCATAGATTTCTAATCTTGATTAACGATTTTTGATTGCAGAAGAAATGGCAGATTGAAAGGTCATGAGTCATTGAACTTTTTAAATTTGGCAATTTAACAGTTTTCAATCTTGAGCCATTTTTTCTAAAATAGCATCTTTTTGCCTATTTCTTTTCCAATCAGAATTAAAAGTATAATTTTGCGTGTACGCTAACGGAAATCTATTAACTAATAAAATTATTTCATGAAACATCTATCAACTGCGGCCGCCGCACTGGCAATTCTGTTTTCAGCATGCACGGGCAGCAACCAAAAATCAACTAATTCTGAAAAAGAAAAGAATATGTTTACGGGAGCAAAAGGAGAAGTGAAAATTATGACCCTCGACCCGGGACATTTTCATGCAGCTTTGGTGCAAAAATCGATGTACGACCAGGTTGATCCGCTTGTAAACGTTTATGCACCTGATGGTGCAGATGTAGAGGATCACCTGAAACGAATTGAAGGCTACAACACACGCGCAGAAAATCCTACTTCGTGGGTAAAAAAGGTTTATAAAGGTGAAGATTACCTTGAAAAAATGCTGGCAGAAAAACCCGGCAACGTTATGGTAACGGCAGGAAATAACAGGAAAAAAACCGATTATATTTTAAAAACTGTTGAAGCCGGAATTAATGTGCTGGCCGATAAACCAATGGTAATTACGCCGGAGGAATTTTCGAAACTTGAAAAAGCATTTCAGGTGGCCGAGGAAAATGGGGTTTTGTTGTACGATATTATGACCGAGCGCCATGAAATTACCACCATGTTGCAGCGCGAATTATCGCAACTTCCTGAGGTTTTTGGCACGCTTGTGAAAGGAACTGAAGAAGAACCTGCAATAACAAAAGAAAGTGTGCACCACTTCTTTAAATATGTTTCGGGAAATCCGCTAAAACGTCCGGCATGGTTTTTCGACACAAATCAACAAGGCGAAGGTATAGTTGACGTAAATACCCACCTGGTTGATCTGATCCAGTGGGAAGCTTTTCCTGAAGTTATTTTATCGAAGGAAGATGTTGAAATTGTTTCAGCCCGTCGCTGGACCACCGATCTTACTCCCGAGATGTTTAAAAAGGTCACCTACCTTGATGAATATCCGGAATATTTGAAAAAAGATGTTGACGGGGATATTTTAAAAGTATACTCTAACGGAGAGATCAATTACAAGCTTAAAGGAATTCATGCCAAAGCATCGGTAATCTGGAATTTTCAGGCTCCGGAAGGTGCGGCTGATACCCACTACTCGATTATGCGTGGAACCAAATGTAACCTTGAAATTATTCAGGGAGAAGCAGAAGGTTATAAGCCAAAACTGTACATTGAATCGACCAACGCTGATGTGAAAGAATTTGCCGGAAGCCTGAATAATGCTGTTACCGGCCTTGCAGAAACATACCCGGGGATCGCTGTAGAAAAAATTGGCGATAACAGGTGGATAATGAATATTCCGGAAGAGTACAGTGTGGGTCACGAAGCTCATTTCGGACAGGTAACCGAAAAATATCTGAAGTATTTAGTTGATGGTAAACTTCCGGAATGGGAAGTACCAAATATGATTGTAAAATACTACACCACTACCGAAGGTTTGAAGGCTGCTTTAAATAACGAATGATGATTAACGAATGTCGATTGCAGATTTAAGAAGTATCTTCCTTAATAATAATCTGTCATCAAAAATCATTAATCGATATACTCAAACCGGGTACCATTGATTTCAATAATTTTGAAAAAAAATAAGGGTTTCACTGTTCGTGAAACCCTTAATAATATTGGCCGCGCAAATCTTTTAAATCTGCGTTCTCAGCGTTCTAATCTCTTAAATGAATAAATTCAAATTCGACTGGTCAGCTTCTTCCAAATAAGTAGCCACACCGCCAATTTCAACACCTCCCATCAGCTCTTCTTTGTCAACGCCCATAACATCCATTGACATTTGGCAGGCAATCATTTGCACTCCGTTTTCCATGGCTGTTTGCAGCATGTCTTCCAGCGAGTCCACTTTTTTAGCCAGCATGCGCTTTTTCATCATTTTAGCACCCACTCCCATCATGTTCATTTTCGAGAGTTTCAAATCGCCGGCATCTTTGGCCATCATCGAACCAAACATTTTGCTCATTATGTCCTTTTCAACATGTGGCTTGTCTGATTTTTTGATCACGTTCAATCCCCAGAAAGTGAAGAACAAAGTTACCTTGCTTCCCATGGCTGCCGCTCCGTTGGCAATTACCAGCGATGCCAGCGCACGATCCATGTCGTCGCTAAAAACCACCATGGTTTTATTTTTTGCCGGTGCCGCACTTGTCTTCTTACTGCTTTCCTCTTGTTTTTTACCTTTTTCAATCAGGGCTTTTACTTTTCCCTTTTCAGCAGAAACCGAAACCAGTTTATTACCGGTCATGTTACACCACGACTTCACATCTTTCATAAAACCCATGTCGGTGGCAATTTGCTCCAATCGCTCCCCGGGTTTAATATTTTCAATTTCCTGTTTCAGCTTCAAAATCGGGCCGGGACACTGCAAACCGCAAGCATCAACCTGAATGGTTTTTACCGCCACTCCTTCATTAACTAACTGTCCATTATCCGCCTTCCCGCGATAGATGTGATCGTTTTTGGTAATGTAGTTGGCCTCGAAAATATCTTCGTTACTCTGTTTGCAAATCGAGTGCTCGTAAGTTTTGTATCCACCGCTGAGGTTGTAAACCTCGCTAAAACCCGATTGTGTAATAATCCGGCAGGCAATGTAACCGCGCAAACCAACGCCGCAATAAACAATTATCTTTTTGTCTTTTGGCAACTCATCCAATCGTCCACGCAAATCGTCAACCGGAATATTCACTGAACCCTCAATATGTCCCAGTTCATTTTCTGCTGCAGTGCGAACATCAAGCAATACAATGTTTTCTGAATGGAAGTTATGAATCTCATCCCAGCTTACGATTTTAAGTTTGCCGCTCACGATATTTTCTGCCGCAAACCCCGCCTGGTTTACCGGATCTTTTGCCGATGAGAATGGAGGGGCATAAGCGTGTTCAATATCCTGCAGATCGTAAATGCTTCCACCTTGTTTCAGTACGGTTGCAATCAGGTCGATTCGTTTGTCAACTCCTTCGTAACCGATCATTTGCGCTCCATACAATTTTCCGTTTTCAGGGTGGAAAAGGATTTTCAGCGTATATGGCAAAGCATCGGGATAATAACCGGCATGCGAGGCACCGTGAATGATATTTGCTGTGTAAGGCATCATTTCATTCTTCAGCGTTTTTTCAGGAATACCGGTTGATGCCACAGTAATATCGAACACTTTGGCAATTGCCGTTGCGATGGCACCTTTGTACTTCCGCGTGTTTCCGCTAACAATATTGTCAGCAACAATACGGCCTTGTTTGTTGGCCGGACCAGCCAGATAAATATTGCTCAGTTTTCCTGTTATCGGATGCGGGAAAGCCATCGCATCACCCAGTACATAAATATTCTCATCGTTGCTCAGCAAGTACTCGTTGGCAATAATTCCGCCATTAGGAGCGAGTTCCAATCCGGCTTCACGAGCCAGTTTATTCTCAGGTTTTACTCCAATCGACAGAATTACCAGATCCGTTTCAATCTGTCGTCCCGATTGCAAGGTAACATTCAATACGCCACCTTCACGTTTAAATGAAGTAACACCGTCTTTTAAGAAGAACTCCACCTGTTTGGTTTTCAGGTGCTGGTGAACTACTGCCGCCATTTCGTAATCGAGCGGCGCCATCACCTGTTTGGCCATTTCCACGATCGACACTTTCATTCCCAGATGATGCAAGTTTTCAGCCATTTCTAACCCAATAAAACCGGCGCCAACTACAACGGCTCTTTTAGGTTGATGGTCGTTGCAGTAGGCCTTAACCTTATCGGTATCGGCAACATTGCGTAAGGTAAAAATCGATGGATCTTTAATTCCGGAAATCGGAGGTTTGATCGGTTCTGCGCCCGGCGACAATACCAGCTTATCGTACGATTCAGTGTAATCCTCGCCGGTTTCCACATTGCGAACAACAACCGCCTTATTTTCGCGATCAATTTTTACCACTTCATTAAAAACCCGAACCTCAACGTTTAGGCGGGCTTTAAAACTCTCGGGTGTTTGCAAAAGCAATTTTTCCCGATCTTTAATAACATCTCCGATATAATAGGGCAATCCGCAGTTTGCATATGAAATATGTGCTCCACGTTCAAACATTATTATCTCCGCCTGCTCGTCTAATCGACGCAGCCTGGCCGCCACTGTTGCACCACCGGCAACTCCTCCAATGATTAAATATTTAGACATTTCGTATTGTTATATGTAGATATCTATATTTTTAGAGCACAAAAATATATAATTAACTTTTGCTCATTTTAAACACAAATGGCGGGTGGTAAAAATTAACACAAATTTATCAGTCAAAAGTCATGACTTTGAAGGAACGGATTGGAGCAAAAAAAAACAGCTCTTTCAAAATGAATTAAAAGAGCTGTTTCTCTGAGAAGTAATTTTCTAAACTATTTAACCGGCTTATCAACAACCAAGCGTTTCGTTTGATTGGCCAGCTTGTAAGCTACCGAAAACGCATACTGTGTAACCCTTTTCATTTTATGGTAATCGATTTTATCCAGCTCATCGGTAATTTCATGATAATCGTCGTGCAGACCGGTTGACAAGCCAAGAATCGGCACACCGTTTTTATAAAAGTGGTAGTAATCACTGCGGGTTAAAAAGGCTTTTGTCAATTCATCGCTCGGTACAAGTCCCAGGTCTTCACAAACCTCATCGCTGATATCCAGCAGCTCGGAACTTTGCCTTCCCGAAATAATGTACATTCCGTTAGGACCTGCCAGACTTTTTGAGTTCACATCCACTGAATCCAGTTCCGTTTCTGCCGAGCGACCGATCATATCAAGGTTAATATCCACCAGTGTATTTTCCATCGGTATAACCGGATGCTGTGAGTAATAATCAGAACCCAGCAGCCCCTTTTCTTCGCCGGTTACCCATGCAAAAACGATGCTTCGTTTGGGTTTCTTTTTCATGCTCTGAAATGCCTCGGCAATTTCCAACAGGGCAACAGTACCTGATCCGTTGTCGTCGGCACCATTATAAATACCGCCTTCGCCGTCGGTTCCCAGATGGTCGTAATGCGCGGTAAAAACAATGCACTCTTTCTTTAATTCCGGATCGCTGCCTTCAACCACTGCGATGACATTCTTTCCGACAATTGATTCATTTGCTTTAATCAGGTAAATTTCTGTCGTCAGGTTGTTTATGGCAAATGATTTTGGGCGCTCACTTTTGCTGATCTCCTGTTGTAAACCGGCTAAAGTTTTCCCTGATCCTTCCAACATTTTATTACCCAGTTCTTCCGTTCCAAAGATCAATCTTATAGGAAGAATAAGCGAGCTTTTTGCTCCTTTTAGGGTCAGACTACCACCGGTTGCATATTTTCGTATACTTTCAATGTATTCGGGATTTGGATTCATTGGATCGTTCACCAAAAGCACCGCTTTTGCGCCTCCCATCATGGCTCTCGACATTTTTTTCATTTCGGTATCCATGTCAGGCCCGGATCCTTCTTTAGCCTGTTCGAGGGTGCGGGTCATCACCAGCACAATCTTACCCTTTAAATCCAGGTCTTTTGTATCATTGTATTTTGTATCCTCGTTGTACCAACCATAACCGGCAAACACCACTTCGCCCGAAATGGTGTCGTTTTTTGGAGGCCCTCCCAGCGAAAAAATATCTTTTGTTTGGTAACTTTTATTTCCGTTGGCGTCTTTTAAACTTAATACCGTCTGGTCAGGATCAGGTGTTACAGCCTGCAATTCAACATTTTGGAAATAGCCTTCAACTCCGGGAGTCAGTCCCATTTTTGCACATTGAGCTTTCAGGTAATCCGCGGCGAGATCAAGTCCCGGCGTTTCGGTAAAAAAATCGCGACCGCGCATATTATCGCCGGCAATAAATTCCAGGTGTGCTCTCAGGTCATTCTCGGTAATGGTTTGTAATTCGTTTTTTTGAGCAACAGCCACTATCGAAACTGCTACACAAAGCAGTGTGAAAAGAAGTTTGGTGTTCATGTTCTTCGGTTTGAAATATTATGATTAAAACTCTATATCTTTTTTGTTGCCCAAATCAAAACCTACTAAAAAGCAAAGATCGGCAACACGTTTTATTTTTTCAAAGTTTATTCTTTCAATCTCATCACCAACTTTGTGGTAATCGGCATGATAACCGGTGGCATAATTTAAGATAGGTACACCATATTTGTGGAAATGGTAATGATCGCTGGCACGTAAAAAACGCTCTTTTGGTAAACTGGTGTCGGGAACCAATCCCAACTCGGCACAGTGTGTTGCATTTATTTCAGCCAATTCGGGCCACACATCGTTCGAAAGGGTGTACAATCCATCAAAGTCTTTCACTTTTTTGGGCGAATCTTTCCAAACATCGTCGCGTGGGCCATCGTAAACGCGGCCTACCATATCAAGATTAATGGAAGCCACAGTTTTATCCAGCGGAAACAGCGGATGATCGCAATAGTAACTCGAACCGAAATGCCCTTTCTCTTCGCAGGTTACCCACAGAAAAACAATACTTCGTTTCGGTTTTACTTTTAACGATGCAAAAGCTTCGGCCACTTCCATAATGGCCACTGTTCCCGATCCATTGTCGTCGGCGCCGTTGTATACATCACCATCTTTTCCAACTCCCAAATGATCGTAGTGCGCCATAAATACAACATATTCGTTCTTTAAAACCGGATCTGATCCTTCAACATATGCAACAACATTTTTTGCTTCCAGCAATTCAGGTTCTGCTCCTGATTTAAGGCTCAGTGTTTCCGCAACTTCAGTAACTGCCTCCGATCCGGCAGCCACCTTTTCAAGGTACTTAAGGTATTGTCCTTTTTTACCCAGCAAGGCATCGGCAACTTTTGAGGTGGCCAGTAAAACGGCAGGTTGCGTGGTAATATCGTCGTTGGTTTTTACGCTGTACCCCGACCTACTCATCCAGCCTTGCAATTGCTTAAAGGTTTTATTTTCCGTGTCTTTCGGATTGGTAATCATCAGCAAAGCTTTCGGTTGCTTTTCCAATATGGCACTTATTTTTGTGCTCTCTACACTGTTTTGCCACTCAAATTTTTCTTCGCCTAAAAACGATTCAGCACTTCCCTGAGCTACAATTACAAGCTTGTCATTTATATCCAGCGAATCAATATTTTCGCCAAAACCAATAAATGTAACGGGTTCCTCATCAAGACTAAAAATGCCGGAAGTCTGGGTCAGTTTTACCAGCTCTTCCGACCGGTAAACCGACTTCCCCTTTTTATTTTTTACTTCAATAAAATCATCTGTGCCCGGTACGGTGTGTAAAATCGGAACTATCTGAAAATAGTTATCTACAGCAGGTTTCAGCCCAATTTCTTTTGCATAAGCGGCCAGATAGTTCGCCGTTATTTCAAGGCCATCAACTTCGGTACCCAATGCGCGTCCCTGCAATTCATCAGACGCAATAAATGTGAGGTATTCTTTTAATTCAGGAATATCAATTTTCGACAATGCTTCGTTCTGCGCACTGGCCGAAAAAAGAAACGCCAGGAGGCTAAAATAAACAAGTACAGTTTTACGTATTAACATACGGGTGATTTTAAAAAATGAAGTAAATATTATCTTTGTATAGAAGCGAATTTAACAATTAAGCGAATACAGGCAAGCTATAAATAACAATTTGACACCTTTAAATGTGAATTCTTAACCATACTTCAAAATTTCAGGAAAAATGAAAACAATCAAAACACTTTCGGTAATTCTTTTAACCGTTTCGTTATTACTGCTGATCCCATCGTGCGCCGTTAATCCGGTTACCGGACAGCGACAGCTCATGTTGATGTCGGAAGAGCAGGAAGTTGCACTGGGAACGCAATACGACCCGACGGTAATTTCAACATTTGGTTTATATGAGGATGAAGCATTGCTGAATTTTATTACCAAAAAGGGAACAGAAATGGGGAAGATTTCGCATCGCCCTAACCTGCAATACCATTTCAGGCTCTTGGATTCGCCGGTGGTAAATGCTTTTGCCGTGCCGGGCGGATACATTTATTTAACCCGCGGAATTTTAGCCCAGTTTAATAACGAAGCTGAATTGATGGGTGTTTTGGGACACGAAATGGGACACGTTACCGCTCGCCACACGGCGCAACAACAAACGAGGCAACAACTTAGCCAGGTTGCCCTTGCCGCCGGAATGGTAGCCGTACCCGAAGTGGCACAGTTTGCCAATGAAGCTATGGCCGCAATGCAACTTCTATTTTTAAGTTTTAGCCGTGCCAACGAACGAGAAGCCGACCGACTGGGCGTTGAATACTCATCGAAGATTGGCTACGATGCCAATAAAATGGCCGACTTTTTTGAGGTGTTGAACAAAATGCAGATGGCAAGCAGCCACGAAGGTGTTCCCACCTGGATGTCGACACACCCCGATCCGGGGCAGCGAAATATTGCGGTAAAACAAACTACTGCTGAGTGGCAAGCTCAATTGCCCCAACAGAATTACGCGGTAAACACCGACGAATATCTTAAAATGATCGATGGAATTGTGTATGGGGAAAATCCACGCCACGGTTTTGTTGAGAACAGCATGTTTTATCACCCCGATCTGGCCTTTCAATTCCCGATACCCAAAAACTGGACACTGATCAATTCACCGCTTCAGGTGCAGATTGTTCCTGAAGACAAAAATGCGGCTATGATTTTTGAGCTGTCGCAGGAAAAAGGTGCCGACGCGGTTGCACAAAAAACGATATCCGACTTAAAACTTACGCTGGTAGACAAAAGCAACCTGACTCTGAACGGCCTGAATGCTGTTGCAACAATTTCGGACCAGGTATCGCAAAACGATGCAGGTCAAGAGCAGGTGGTAAAAATCCTGTCGTATTTTATCGAAAAAGATGCAATGGTTTATACCTTCCATGGCCTTTGTTTGGATGCGAATTTTAGCAACTACAAACCCGCGTTTGAGTCGACAATGAAAAACTTTGCGCGACTTACCGATGCTTCGAAACTGAATATCAAACCCGACCGGATAAAGGTAATTTCTATCAATAGTGCAACGGTTTCGTTAAAAGATGCTTTCGCTTATTACAAAGTTCCGCAAGATAAATTCGAAGAAATGGCCTTACTAAACAACCGCGAATTGAGCGATGTGTTGA
Organism: Draconibacterium mangrovi; assembly: GCF_010586825.1. Lineage (GTDB taxonomy): Bacteria > Bacteroidota > Bacteroidia > Bacteroidales > Prolixibacteraceae > Draconibacterium > Draconibacterium mangrovi. Next base: position 901,354 of record NZ_JAAAGB010000001.1, read on the forward strand.
AACGTGGAGATATGATTAAAATTTTAGGAAAATAAATTAAAATTCAGAAAACAACTTTTATTAAAATGAAAAAGACATTACAAACAATTGTATTAACAGCCATCTTCGCTGTTACAGGTATTTTTATTGGAAACGCCCAGGAACTGGGGGTGCGTTTTGGAGATGTTTCGGCCGGTAGCGTTGCTATTGACGGAATTTTTTCGACAGGAGAATTTAACCGCCTGCATGCCGACCTTTCGTTTGGCGATGGTGTTGCTGCCGACCTGCTTTGGGATTTCCTGTACCGCCCGATAACCGACGAAGCATTTAACTGGTATATGGGCGTTGGACCGTACCTGGCAATTTTAGATGAAACGGTGTATAAGGAGGGCGTAAAAGACAGCGAAACCAATTTTAACCTGGGGGCTGCCTTTGAAATCGGACTTGAATACCGCTTTGTGAATATCCCGATCGCCCTTGGGCTTGACTACCGCCCGTCGCTGGAAGTTATCGACGAAACCAGCCTCCACTGGGGAGGTTTTGGTTTGAATATCCGCTATGTGTTTGAATAAACCATTGAAGTAAAATAAAAAGAAAAGCGTGCCAGTGGCACGCTTTTTTTATGCTGTAATTTTTCGTTAGGATTGAACCCTATTCCGGTATTGGTTTATTGTTTTTAATAGCGTCCGTTGCCTCACCAGCCATTGCTAAAATCGTTTCCACCACTTTGGGATTCTTATCAGCAACATTTTCTTTCTCACCCGGGTCGTTTTCTACATCGTATAGATGTGCTTTATCCAAATTTCCTGTCCAGTGTTCTCCCGGCAAAATCAGTTTCCAGTTTTTGTATCTGACGCTCATTAGCTTTCCTGTTGCTGTAAAACCATACACAGCCTTATGAGGTGCAGCAACTCCTGCTTCATTTTTCATGAGAGGCAAAATATTTTTACCATCGATTACCCTGTCGGCAGGAATTTCCGCACCGGCAATGTTGGCAAAAGTGGTAAACAAATCCATTCCGGTTACCGGCACATCGCATTCCGTCTCAGCAGGAATTACATCCGGCCATTTCATAATACACGATACCCGGATTCCACCTTCGTAGCGCTCCTGGTATTTGCCTTCGCGCAAAATATGTTCGCGGTCAGGGTCGGTAAAACCAAATTTGCCATAGCAATTTTCCAATTCTTCGTCGCGGTGCACCAAAGGGCCATTATCCGATGTAAATACAATAATGGTATTGTCTTCAATTTTCAGTCGCTTTAAAGTATTTAGAATGATGCCAACCGAACGGTCGAGGTATTCAACAGCGTCACCATAGGCAGCCGCTTTGCTTTGCCCTTCGAAACCTTTTGGCACAAACCAGGGCGTGTGCGTCTCAATATTCGCATATTGCAGGTAGAACGGTTTTTCCTCCTGTGTTGCTCTGTAAATAAACTTGCAGGCTTCGCGTGTAAATAATGCCGGCAACTCGGCCAGATCATTATTATCACATCGCTTTATAATCTGTGCCTGCTCGATCAACGGAATTTCCGGATCGCTGATGCCATTTGGCCGCCATCCCGAATTTCCGATGCGCTCCGGGCCATGGTCGTTGGGATAAGGAATTCCCAGAAACTCGTCGAAACCATGAACACAAGGCAAATATTGCGGCAAGTGCCCTAAATGCCATTTCCCATATAATCCGGTCGTGTAGCCCTGTTCTTTCAGCAATTCGGTGATTGAAACCTCCAGCTCGTCTTCCAGTCCGTGTTTCGAATGTGGAAACAATACGTACAAACCAGTGCCATTATTTACCCTTGGCGCATACCTTCCGGTTAAAGTGGCTGCCCGCGATGGGGTACATGTGCCGTGTGGCGCGTAAAAACTCGTAAATTTCATTCCTTCTGCCGCCAGCTTATCCAGGTTGGGCGTATTAATGTCTTTCGAGCCAAAACAACTCAGGTCGTCAAAACCCACATCATCGGCAAGAATATGTATGATATTGGGCTTCTTCACATCTTGAGCCTGAACTTTTGCAAGTGAGAAAATCCCACAAAACAATAACAACAGTTTAATTTTGAAATTCATGATTAATGGATTTGAATTTTTGTATCAGTATTCCTTCTGCGCACTGCAGGATAGGGCGACCAATATCGTCATTCAATTTGGGAAGTTCAAACAAATGCCAGACTTTTTGATTTTTTTATAAAGTATTTTTTAAAAAGAAAATCAAGATCATTACGGCTCCATAGCCATCGCCAGAATGTAGCCCTCGTTTACTTCAAATTTCGACAATTTAATATTCGCGATGTATTCCATCATCACTTTTTTAACCAGCTCCTGATTTGGGCGATTTGCCCGCACTGCTTCGTAGGTATCGCGTGGTCCTTCGGCAAAATCTACAATCACATCCCAGTTTTCGGGTGTTGGGATAGTTACCATACAACGCGGGCTTCCCATTTTTTTGTAGGGCCAGTAATGATAACCGATGTTGTTTCGGATCATCAGGCGGGTCCAGGCAGCAATCCACTCATCGGTATTCTCGCCGGTTTCACCCATATAGATGGGGAGATTCACTGAGTCGCGGAAATCAACAAAATCCTGAATATTTGCCTGCAAGGTATCGCACCAGTAACGGTGACAAGTGTACATTATCTTATCGTCGAATTTCGAATCGGTAAACACTGTGAAGTTACCATTCCACTGGGCACCACCCAGCAAAACAATGTGGTTAGTATCCACCTCGCGAATGGACTTAACCGCTTTCATATACAAAGGCTCCAATTGTTTGTTGAGCATCGCCTCATCTTCAGGAAAATAGGTGGCTATGGGTTCGTTCAACAGATCGTAGCCCAAAATAATTGGCTCGTTTTTATACCGATCGGCTATTTTTCGCCAGATCTCCACAAACAACTCCTGACTTTCTTCACTGACCATTAACCACGGGTAACCGTAACTGTCGTCGATGTTGGCACCGGTTTGTCCTCCGGGCGCATCATGCATATCCAGAATAATGTACAGCTCCGATTCGCGACACCACTCCACCAAACTGTCGATGCGCGCAAAACCATCCTGGTTGGAATAAAGCCCCATGTAATCTTCATCGGTAAACAGTTTATAATGAAACGGCAGGCGAATGGAATTCACACCCGTACTTTTTATGTAGCGGATATCTTCGCGGGTGATGTAATTATCTTTGAATTGTTTCCAGAATTGGTTGGTAAAATCGGGGCCCACTGCTTCACGAAACATCTCGTCGATAAGCCGTGCCGAACTTGTTTTTTGGAACTTGAACATGTAACCTTCCGGATTCAGCCAGTTGCCAAGGTTTATTCCCTGGATAAAGAATTTTTCTCCGTTGGGTGCGATCAGGTCAGGCCCGTTGATGGTAATAAATTGTGTCGCGTCAGCCTGAGGTTCTGCTTTTTGCTGCGCCGGTTGACATGAAAACAGAATGGCACTCATAAACAGCACCCAAATTGATAGATGAATTTGTTTTTGCATGGTATAGTTTAATTGGTTTGTGGTGAAAATAGTAATAATGTTGGGAAAGTGAAAAGCATTTTCAATTCTAAAATACCAAAACCAGATAAGCTATTTGCGGAAGATCTTAGCCACTAATACATTTCAGACAGATTTATGCCTTATCAGGCAGATTTTACTATTTGGCTTAGCCCAAATAGTAAACACAAAACCCAAGGCTGCGCCCACTTCGCTCGGAAAAGCTACGCGATGTCAGCTAAAATTCCTAAAACTCGTCGTCCCTCCTCAAACAGCAGTAATTTTTTTACGCTGCCACCGCTTGTTTTCCGGCTCACCGGCCGAGGCCGTTCCACTGATGCAGCTGACATTGCATCAGTGGAACGGCCTCTTTTGGTCTTCGCATGGAGTTAAAATAAAACCTTAATGAGAGCGGGAAGCTCCGAGTAAGCGAGGAGATCACCCGTCCGAATTTAGGTTTTATGAAAACGGAGAGTGAAGACTAAAAGCAGCCTTGAACTTTCTGCTTCGTCTTTGCTTCAAGGCAAAGATGAAGGCCCCCGGCAGGGAAAATTTCTGAATTTACAGGTTTTGCAACAAGTTAAATCAATCTCATTACAGAATACTACATGCCCAGCAACAACGAATTCTAAATTCAAAGGCATAAAAAAAGGCCTCACAAATTGTGAAGCCTTAAAGAGCGAGAAACGGGACTCGAACCCGCGACCCCGACCTTGGCAAGGTCGTGCTCTACCAACTGAGCTATTCTCGCAATTTGGTACCCGGGGGGGGACTTGAACCCCCACGATCATAATGATCATTGGATTTTAAGTCCAACGTGTCTACCATTCCACCACCCGGGCATCCTTTGCATTATCGTGAATGAGCGAGAAACGGGACTCGAACCCGCGACCCCGACCTTGGCAAGGTCGTGCTCTACCAACTGAGCTATTCTCGCAAAATATTTTTCAAATACCGATATTCAACTTCTGCCAAAAAGTTGTGCTCTACCAATGCCGAAAAACTCAAATTTATAATTTGATTGATTTTAGAGCATCCTCGGCAAACGATGAAATCAAAGATTTCTGGTTTGTCGGGACTGAGCTATTCTCGCATATTTTAATGAACTTGCTTTTTCAAAAGCGATGCAAATATATTGCTATTTTTTTATCTGGCAAAAATTATTGAAGTGCATTAAGAAATTCCTGTCAATTTCTTTATCTCATTTAGCTTATTCAGGGCTTCTATTGGCGTAAGATTATTCACATCAAGCCCGGCTATTTCATCTCTAATCTGCTTTAGCACAGGGTCATCCAACTGAAAAAAGCTCAATTGCACACCTTCTCGTTTTTCGCCAATCTCCTCTAAAGGTTTACTTAAACTTTCCTTTTCTTTTCCACCTTCCAGTTTCAATAATATCTGCTCGGCACGTTGAATTACCGATTTTGGCATTCCGGCCATGCCCGCCACATGGATACCAAAACTGTGATTACTTCCGCCTCGCACCAGCTTTCGTAAGAAGATAACTTTGTTGCCCACCTCCTTTATGGAAACATTATAGTTTTTTACTCTCGGGAAAGCGCCTTCCATTTCGTTCAGCTCGTGATAATGGGTGGCAAACAGTGTTTTTGCTTTGGCGTACGCATGTTCGTGCAGATGCTCCACAATCGACCAGGCGATGGAAATACCATCGTAAGTTGATGTTCCGCGCCCCAGCTCATCGAAAAGGATCAGGCTGCGATCGGAAACATTATTCAGGATGCTGGCCGCTTCGTTCATTTCCACCATAAAAGTTGACTCGCCCAGCGAAATATTATCCGAGGCTCCAACACGAGTGAAAATTTTATCCACAAAACCGATTTTCGCTACTTCGGCAGGGACGAACGATCCCATTTGCGCCATCAGTACAATTAATGCTGTTTGACGCAACAGTGCCGATTTACCGGCCATGTTTGGCCCGGTGATGATAATGATTTGCTGATCTTCCTGATCGAGTTTAACGTCGTTTGCAATGTACGACTCACCAATTGGCAACTGGTGTTCGATAACAGGATGCCGCCCCTCTTTGATCTCGATTGAAGTGGCATCGTTCACCTCCGGACGGAAATATTTATAAGCTGTTGCACACGTGGCGTACGACAAGAGACAATCGATTTGCGCCAGAATGTGCGAGTTTAGCTGAATAGCCGAAATGTATTCCGACAGCTCAAAAATCAGCTCGCCAAACAATTTACCTTCCAGCGCCTGAATTTTCTCCTCAGCACCAAGTATTTTTTGCTCGTATTCTTTTAGCTCCTCTGTAATGTAACGCTCGGCGCTTACCAGTGTTTGTTTACGAATCCAATCGGTGGGCACTTTATCTTTATGCGTATTCCGCACTTCGATGTAGTAACCAAAAACATTGTTAAAGCTGATCTTTAGCGATGGAATTCCGTGTTTCTCGCTTTCGCGTTTTTGAATTTGCGCCAGGTAATCTTTTCCCGAGTAAGCGATCTTTCGTAAATCATCCAACTCCTCCGAGATACCTTCGGCAATCACTTTTCCTTTATTGACGGCTGTTGGCGGATCGGCAACAATCCGCTTTTCAATTCGCGCTCTAATTAAATCGCAAGGATTTAACTGCTCGGCAAAACGGTTTAAGGCCGTATTGTCAACACCGGCACACGCAGCTTTTATCGGCACAATTGCCGCCAGCGCATTTTTCACCTGCACTACTTCGCGCGGATTGATGCGGCCGACCGCAACTTTTGAGATCAGTCGTTCCAAATCGCCCATCTGGCGAAGATGTTCTTCCAGGTTTTCTTTTGTATCCGGATCTTTCAGAAACAGCTCCACCACTTCCAGCCGCTCGTTTATCGGATCGATATCTTTTAAAGGCAGCGCCATCCAGCGTTTCAGCAGGCGCGATCCCATTGGCGTAATGGTTTTATCGATCACGTTGATGAGCGCTTTTCCACTTTCGTGAAGCGGTGCAAACAACTCGAGGTTACGAATGGTAAACCGGTCGAGCCATACATAGTGTTCTTCCTCAATCCGGCTCAATCCCGAAATATGACTTAGTTTCTGATGTTGTGTAATATCAAGGTAATGCAAAATCGCTCCGGCGGCAATAATGCCCAACTGCATGCTGTGCACACCAAATCCTTTTAACGAAGTGGTTTCGAAATGCCGCTTCAGGCGGTCGTTTGCCGCATCGTTGGTATACACCCAGTCTTCCAGATTGAAGGTGTAAAATTTGGTCCCGAACAGATCGTTGAACTCCTTCCCTCTTCCGCGTTGAAACAACACTTCTTTGGGCTGAAACGAATTCAATAATTTGTCGATATATTCAAAACTCCCTTCGGCCGCCAGAAACTCACCGGTTGAGATATCAAGAAAGGCAATACCTGCCCGCTTTTTATCAAAATGGACCGATGCGAGGAAGTTATTCTCGCGGTTTTCAAGGATATTATCGTTGATGGAAACACCGGGAGTTACCAGTTCGGTAATACCGCGTTTCACAATCTTCTTCGTCATTTTCGGATCTTCCAGCTGTTCGCAAATCGCAACCCGCTGTCCGGCCCGTACCAGTTTGGGTAAATAGGTATCCAACGCATGATGCGGGAAGCCTGCCAACTCCACATAACTGGCGGAACCATTTGCCCGGCGCGTTAATGTTATCCCCAGAATTTCCGCCGCCTTTATGGCATCCTCTCCAAATGTTTCATAAAAATCGCCCACACGAAAAAGCAACACTGCATCAGGATGTTTATCCTTGATGGTATAATATTGCTTCATCAGCGGAGTTTCTACATATTTCTTATCATTTTTTGCCATCGTTGAGCAAAGATAACTGTTTCAAAGCATGGAAGAAATCCATGACAAATTTGTTCATCCAAACTTTTCAACAATCGCGATGAATAGTTATTTGCGTGCGGCTTTTAAAGACTTCAGAATTAGCAGAGAATGTGCCAGTGCGCGGATAAAAAATGTTGCTGCCATAATAAAAAACACCGGATGAAATTTTTGCGGAATAAAAGGCGATGAAACAAAAAATATGATCATCCACACCGCAAAAACCAGGTGATAATAACGCACTGCCGAACGCCACTTTTTTCGTAAGTAAACAATTGCAAACAGCAAACTCAGCGGCACCAACCACATAAGGTTGTAATTCGGGCTCATTGCCGGATGTTCGGAATAAATGGTAAACCAGGTAAGCAATAAACCACCCAATCCGTTTATACCGTAAAGCACAATATCAAGCGCGGGCTTCATTTTTTTGTTCTTAAACTGTTTCCAGGTGAAATAGCCTACCACCAGCAACAACAACGAAAATACCACCAGCGGCCCCCAAAGCCATGTCAATCCTTGTTTTTGTTCAGGTGCCTGGTAAAGTACCTGAACCGGTTGCGCAATCTCCTGCCCGTTATCATTTCTTTTTGCCGTTGCAAAATGCTGCATCACATAATCAGGCAAAAACATTTCTTCTTCGAGCGTTGCCTCCCGATCGGATTCAGCAGCCACCAAAAAATCGATACCAAAATTCAGCCACCTTATTTTGTGGTGATAATCTTTTATCAGCGTTCGCAGGGTTTTATGGCTGGCACTGTCGGTATATGTTATGCCTCCATTTACGTTATCGGCAATTACATCGCGTACCCGCGTGGCACAGTTATCAAAGAAAAAATTATAGCGGTACACCCGGTTTTCGGGCTGGGCATTCCACACCAAAAAATCAACAACCGCTTGTTTTTCCTGCGCTGTGAGGTTGAGTTCCTGTTCAAAAACGCTGCGTTTATCTTGTCGGTATTCATTCAGAAAAACATCAAAACGATAAGCGCCAAGCAGGTAATCGGTTTGCCCGGCACAAAAACGATACAGAAAATTGGGGCTGCTAAAATCGAATATTCCGTAATTAAAAGCCACGTCGTAATTCAGCTGCGGATCTTTTACCCGAATGGCCGAATGACCATAAACCGAATACATTTCGTTTCCCGGACTGCAGGTAATGATGCTAACTGTTGCATTGGGAGACAATTGAAATGCCAGCCCATCGAATGCGAGGGCCACAAAAACTACAATTAAAAGCCGCTTCAAGAGATTCATGGAAATTTTCTGCCTTATTTAATTTTCAATAAAGGAACAAAAAAGCTCATTTCCGGCATAAATAAAATACAATATTTTAATTTAGACTTGTTCCAGATTAGAAAAATCAATTCTTTTTTCCAATCTTTGCATTGAATTATTTACAGGATGGGCGTGAAGCTCAGTGCAATAAATGCGCAAGCCACGCATCAGACAGAAAGCAGAGAGGATTATATGAGTTGTAATGGATGTTCGTTCAATAATTCAACAAGTAGCATAACACAAGGATACGACTGGCTGAGTGATTTGCCAGACACCACCGATAAATCAGATATTGTTGAAGTTAAGTTTAAGTCAACCCGCAAAGAATACTATAAAAATGTTGAAAATCTTCCGCTAAAACGTGGAGACCGTATAGTAGTTGCCTCCTCGCCAGGGCACGATGTTGGCGAAGTAACCCTAACCGGTTACCTGGCCGAAAAACAATTTAAGCTGCGGATAAAAAACCCGTCGCGTTATGACCTGAATGTGGTTTACCGCAAAGCTTCCGATGCCGATATTCAGAAACTAAACGAGGCACGCAGCCGCGAAAAAGCCACCATGATACGTGCACGCCAGGCAGCACAGGAACTTGGGCTGGACATGAAAATTGGCGATGTTGAGTTCAGAGGCGACAACAAAAAAGCAATTTTTTACTACTTAGCCGAAGGCCGTGTTGATTTCAGGGAGCTGATTAAAGTATATGCCCGCGAATTCCGCATTAAAGTAGAAATGAAACAAATTGGTGCCCGTCAGGAAGCCGGTTTGATTGGAGGAATTGGCTCATGCGGTCGAGAATTGTGTTGCTCGAGCTGGCGAACCGATTTTTCAAGTATTTCGTCGGAAGCGGCATTGAAACAAGGTTTGTCGCCATCGGCGCAAAAAATGGCCGGTGCCTGCGGAAAACTAAAGTGCTGTTTGCTTTACGAACTTGACGCTTACATTGAGGCAGGAAATGAATTCCCGCGCGAACTACTCGACCTTGAACTGGCATCGGGAATTGCCAAACCTTTTAAAACCGATTACCTGAAGAAAGAGATCTGGTACGGGTTGCAAGGAAGTATGGGAACTACTTTTAACCTGTCGTTAAAACAGGTGCGCGATATCATTCAGAAAAACAAACGGGGCATAAAACCCGAAGTCCAGACCTTCAACGCTCTGCCAAAAGAGCAAAATAGTATGGAAGTTACCCTTGACGAAAGCCTGGATCGTTTCGATGATAAAAAGCCTGCGCGTAACAAAAACCGACGCAACAACAGGGGAACCAACAAAAAGGGAGGCCGGAATTTCGAAAATAAGAGCAATACTGCGCAAAACAAACAAACCGCTTCGGAAGGTGGCGACAAAAACAAAAGGCCAAACAAACGAAGAAATAACAATCCGAACAGAAAACGGAAACAGGGATTTCAGGCTAAAAAGGCACAACCTGCATCGGGGAATAATAATTCCAACTAAGGAATTGAGTTGATAAAATTTCAAGTTCTCAATATTAGTAACCGAGCATAAGAAATCAGTTTTATGCCTTATCAGGCGGATTCTACTCTTTGGCTTAGCCCAAAGAGTAGACACAAAACCCAAGGCTGCGCCCGCTTCTCTCGGAAAAGCTACGCGATGCCGTCTAAAATTCCTGAAACGCCCCCCCGAAACTTCGGGGCTCCTCAAACATCAGTAATTTTTTAACGCCGTCACCGCTTGTTTTCCGTCCGCCAGCTGGCGGACGAGGCCCAGCTTCATTGCAGCTTACAATACAACAGTGAAACGGCCTCTTTTGGCCTTTACGCCATGCGGACTCCTTCTAATGATATATGGAAAGACAGCGACAAACTACTTTTTTCGAATAACAGTCATACCATCACGCAGTGGTAGAATGACCTTTTCCACGCGGTCATCGTTTTTAACCAGCTTGTTGAATTCAAAAATACCAATGGTCTGCGTATCATCGAAACGGGGTTTATCCAGCACTTTTCCGCTCCACAGCGTGTTGTCGGCAATGATGTAGCCACCCGGCTGCATTTTATCGATTAGCAGCTGGTAGTACTGCACATACTCGCGTTTATCGGCATCGATAAAAACCAGGTCGAACGATTGGTCGAGCGAAGGGATCAGTTCTGTAGCAGCCCCTATTTTTTGTTCGATTAAATGCGCCACACCGGCTTTTTCGAAATATTTAGCGGCCAGCGTCTCCAGTTCATCGTCAACCTCAATGGTAACCAGCTTGCCATCTTCGGGCAAACCTTTCGCCAGGCAAATAGCCGAATAACCGGTAAAGGTTCCCAGCTCAAGAATGGTTTTCGGGCGGATCATTTTTGCCAGCATAGTGAGTACCTGTCCCTGCAAATGCCCCGAAATCATGCGGGCACCCAGCACTTTCAGGTTCGTTTCTCGATCCAGTTCAGTTAACACCGGATCTTCTTCATCGATATGATCCAAAATATATTGGTGCAATGCCTTCTGCCTGTCCATTCCCTTCTATTTATAAATCAACGTACTCATCTGGTTTTTGTCCAGTATAATGTTGGCTACTTCCTGGATATCCTCTGCACTAATCGCCTCAATTTTTTTGAAGATCACACGCAAAGGATCCACCTTATCAAACAGCATAAAACTTTTTCCGATGGTGAGCATCATATCTTCGCGGCTTTCGGTTGAAATGGCAATCTGGCCAATCAACTGCTTTTTTGCACGACTTAACTGAACGGCTCCCATTTTTTTGTCGCGCAGCAAATCAAACTCTTTATGCACCAGCGCCACCGCTTTGTTCAGGTTTTCTTTGTCGGTACCGAAATACACGTTAAACAAACCGGTATCGGAATACGCCGTGTAGGCCGACTCCACATTGTACGCCATTCCGCGACGTTCGCGCATGGCCAGGTTTAGGCGCGAGTTTAGCGCCTGTCCGCCCAGTACATTGTTCAGTAGAACCATGGCAATACGCTTCGGGTTTTTAAAATCGAAAGCCAAATTACCCATCACGCAGTGCGCCTGAAAAGTATCTTTTACTACCGTTTTTGATTGCGGCTGGTAATTCACAAACTGCTCTCTTTTCAACTGTCGCAAACTTTGCTCCACCTCGCCAAAATACTTCTCCAGCATTTTTAGCAAAGCCGTAAAATCAATATTCCCCACCGAACTGATCACCATTTGATCGGTATGGTAGTTATTGGCAATAAAGCGGAAAATCATATCGCGGTTAAAAGAACGCAGCTTTTCTTTTGTTCCCAGAATATTGCGGGCGATGGGATGGCCATCAAAAACCTGCTCCTCAAACTCATCGAAGATCAATTCGGAAGGTGAATCGTAGTACGAATTTATTTCCTCTACCACCACCTCTTTTTCGAGGTTGAGTTCTTTCTCGGGGTAAGTGCTGTTAAAAAGAATATCGCTCAGCAATTCGGCCGTGCGCTCGTAATGCTCGCTTAAAAAAGTAGCATACAGCACGGTTTCTTCTTTTGTGGTATAGGCATTCAGCTCGCCGCCAACACCCTCGATACGGCTCAACACATGAAACGACTTGCGCTTGTTTGTGCCCTTAAAAACCGAGTGCTCGATAAAGTGTGCCAGCCCATGTTCATCCTCCATTTCGTCGCGCGATCCGGTATTTATTAAAACCCCCAGATGCCCCACCGGCGAATCGGTTTGCTGATGAATTATTCGAATGCCGTTATGTAATGTATGTATCAGATAATCAGTATCAACCATTGTCTTTTAAACTAATCGTGCAAAAGTATAAAAAGTATTGGATTGCAAGCTCATACCGTATACAAAACGCATGAAAGGTTTCTATGTAAAATCGAAAACATCGATGATCGCCAAAATTTACGAAATGGCTAGTCTGGAATTTGTAGCGCCACACTAACCCGAAAAAAGAGGTGGAACTATCTCTCTTTGGGAGTTTAAGGGCTCAAGTAATTCTATTTCAAATAAAAACGTATAAATAAAGCCCAATCCTATACAAATACGACTAATTCCCTGAGCTGAAAAATTCAATTTTTTTTCACTTTTTTTTGTGTTGAACTTTGTGATTTTAAAAAAATGTATACTTTTGCAACACCAAAATAAAGGGGGTGCTACTTAAAGCCCAACTTTAGAAAGGTGCCATAGCTCAGTTGGTAGAGCAACGGACTGAAAATCCGTGTGTCCCTGGTTCGATTCCAGGTGGCACCACAAAAGGGAAAAACTAAGTTTTTCCCTTTTGTTTTTTATATGTACTTTGTAATGCGATTGTAAATTCAATGCTTCCCATTTGCACACCAATTCCATCCCCAGGTTACGGAAGGTGCCAACGGAGTTTAATTTAAACCAACAGGCAATAAAATCTGGAATACGCTTCCTTTGTTTTCTTCGCTGTTAACACGAATATCTCCCTGGTGCATACCTATCAGTTCCTTACAAATAATCAGCCCCAGCCCGGTTCCGGTTTCGTTGTTCGTGCCGGGCGTACTGCTCGACCCTTCAATGCAAAAAAGTTTTTCACACATCTCGTTGCTAATGCCCACACCGTTATCCACTATCTGAATGGATACATGTTCAGGCCGGCGCTCGCTGATGATTTTTACCTCCTCGCCTTTTTCGCTGTATTTTATGGCGTTCGAAACCATGTTTACAATCACAGTTCTTATCATATTAAGGTCGGCTACAATTTTTAATTCGGGCTGCACCGACACCTTTAGCTTTATGTCTTTACTTTGGGCCTGAATAAAAAGCATATCGGCAGCTTCCTGCACTAAATGATCGAGACGAAACTCGGTGGGCCGGTATTCAATTCGTTTGGATTGAATGCGCGACCATTCGAGCAGGTTCGTTAAATAATCGTACGACTGCAACAATCCTCTGTTTATGTAGTGCGAAAACTGTTTAATCATACTGTTATCGCTCCGTTTTACTTCCTCCTCGAGTAAATCGCTAAAGCCAATCAACGAATTGAAAGGATTTTTCAGGTCGTGTGCAACTATCGAAAAGAACTTATCTTTTGTGGCATTCAGCATTTGCAGTTCTTCGTTTTGCCTCATTATTTTCTCCTGGTTTTTTACATTCCACATGTGCAGGCCAATAATATCGGCAATGGTATACAACAAACCAATAAAGGCACGATCCCAGATTCGTTTCTCGTACACATCATCAAATCCGATAAACCCAACCCATTCGTTGCCCGAATAAATAGGAATTACCAGTATCGATTGAATGCCCTGGTTTTTCAGAACCTCTTTTTCAACTGGAGGGAAATCTTCAACCAGGCCTTTAATTATCTGTTTCTGTTTGAAATTTTCGACCCAGCGGGATATTACGGGTTCGCTAACCGGAATGTGCTGCAATGCAGGATTATCGATTTCGGGTTTCACACCTTTTGCACAAACTTCGTAGGTTTGACTTATAAATCCCCCGTCGGCTGAAAGTTCGAAAATATAAATGCGCGACACTTTCGATGCATTCAGCACAATACCCAATCCTCGTTTTATGCCGTTATTGCCATGGGTTAAAATCGCCTGCGAAAATTCGGCAATGGCATTTTCAAAACGCAACTTCGCCTTTAACAGATCTTCTGATAACTTAATCTTTTTAATAAAGAAAATAAGCGCCAATGTAAACACCAACAGCGAGCCGAGGTACACCAGAAAATCGATAACACTGTTGAGGGTGAATACCGAATCACTGAAAAAGAACTCGACAATATTAAGGGCAATATAAAGCCCGGCAACGGACAATACTGAATAAAACCGCCAACCCCGGATTTCAACAAAAAGCAAAAAATACAGCGATACGGGCAGAATGATGGTAAACTGGAAGTAACCACCGAATTTCATTACAAACGTTCCGAGGTAAATGGCCGACAAAAAAATGCCCAGCAGCACTGTTTTGGCCAAATCATGATGTTTTTTATGATTCAGAAACAGCGGCAGCAGAAATAAAAACAGGTACAGAATATTAAAGTAGAATTCGCCCGGCGAGTAAATAAAATCGAGAATGGAAACCGTTAGCAACACGCCAACCGAAAAAAAGCTGATCATGTTTACCAGCGCAATTGCACTCTTTTCAACAATTAAATACGTTTCAGCAGTGCCCAAATAGGCAATCGATTTGAGTAAGGTTTTTAGATTAGTCATAGCGGTACAAGTTAGTTCTCGCGTGCAATAAAGGTATTTGACAAATAAACTTCCGGTGAGACTGAAATTTTATTGTTTTACCAATGCACAAAAATTAGTCTTTTTTTGAACTATAAACACACAAATGCACTTTTGGTTGTATGCGCTTGTACCAGATTAAACTTTTGCTTGTTTATTGGTAAAAACCGACTGTTGTTTCAGCCATGAAAACACAAACAGCAACTCCCTGACGGCCTGAATTCTTACTCATCCTAATTATTTAAATTCCGTACCTCTGCCAATGAATGAATCTTTCATTTCAGCTCTAACGAATAGCGCACCAAATACATCCTGAAACATCTGGAGAACGCGGGTGGCATTTTCAGTTAATGCCCGGGTTGTATTTCAACAGGAATATCGCTCATTACCCGGTGGATATGGAATAGTGACTGAATGATCGGATCGGCTTCAACCACCAACATTCCCATATTTTCGATTGTATCCTTAACATCTTCGGGATAAATGGCTGCAGTGGCCAAAAGCCGGGCTTGTACTTTTGCCGAATGCGACCCGGTAATCCGGCTAAATTCTTTTTCGATACACCGGATGAATTTTGTCGGTGTTGGATTTAGCAACGTAGCAAATTTATTATCGGAAGCAAAGGTGACCTTGATATTTTCGAAGGCTAAATTCTTATAGTGTTTATCATCTACCGAGACGATAATATCTAAATTAAATTCGTCTCCTTTTCCAATCGGACTACCATCCTCTTTCCAGGCCTTATAGGCAATTTTTAATTTACTGCTCAGCTCCTCATCTATATCATCAATCAATGCCTGTATGCGGTTTGCATGGGCCATCGGTTTAAGTTTTCCGGGAACCGGGATATGAACTATTCGCTCGCGATTTTTTATGTTACTTGTTGGATTCATAGCTTTTGATTTAATGTTATAACTTCAAAATATACGGTCGTAAAAAATGATCACTGCGTTACGCAGCAGGCTTTGTTTTATACGCATTGAGGGGCGTTCTGTTACAAGAGGAAGACGGGCAGCTGACATCAGTATGACGCAATCTCACCGTTCTTGCTGTGCAAGCCACCAACAAAAAATAATAAGGTTGGCTGGAATTGATAAATACAGGCTACTAAGGTTCCCCAATTCGATAAGGTTTATAATTTCTTCGCGTGAAAACCTTATTTTCAAAATTAACCTTAGTGGCAACCCACACACAACATTGCAAAACCTTATTAAGCTTATTCCCAGCGGGTAAGTCCCGAAGCTTCGGAACACTGCAGGGATAACTAAGCACTTCCCTGTTCTATTTTCTGATGATGACAAACCAAAACATTCTGTTTGTTGCCGTGCCAGTTATGAAATCCGTTTCCCTGGCAATCCTTGTACTCGCGGCACGATTTACATTGCCCGGTTTTTGTCCAGTTACGATTTCGGAAAGGTTGAAATTTGTTCTGCCACACTTCGTAAAAATTGTCGGTATAAATATTTCCCTGCGCAAAGCTTCTATCTATATTTGGGCAAGCCGAAATGGAGCCGTCGATTAAAACCGAGCCAATATTTATACCTGCGCGGCAAAAGAAAGAACTATCGCGCACCAGCGATTCGTATTTGCCCACGTACCCCTCGCAACTGAATTTCACATCGATGTTTTTTGTCTTTCGTTGTTCAGCAATAAAATCCATCAGCTCAACAAACTGCTTATTGGTTAATTGCAAGTCGGGATTGTTTGCCGCACGGCCAATCGGAATAATGGTAAATAAACGCCAGGCTTTGACGTTTTTCAAAATTAGCAAGTCTTTAATTTGCCCCAGTTCCTTTATATTTTTCTGATTTACACAGGTAACCACATCAAAGTTTAAACGCATGGACGAAGCTGCCAACTCAATGGCATTTAGCACTTTCTCAAAGCTGTTTTTGTTATTTCGCATCCAGTTATGCGAGGCTTCTAACCCGTCGAGACTAATCGTTAATGCGCCCATTCCGGCATTTAGTAAGGAATAATGCCTTTGCTGACTATACAGTTGCCCGTTTGATACCATCGACCACCGAAATCCTCTCCTCCTCAATTCTGTTCCACACTGTTCCAAATCGTTTCGCAACAGGGGTTCTCCTCCGGTAAACACAACGGTAAAATTTGGGGCTTTATCTTCAATAATGTCAATTGCCTTCAGAAAATCATTGAGCGGCATATCCTTAAAAGCACTGTCTTTTGCACAATCGCTTCCGCAGTGAATACAATTTAAATTACACCGGGTGGTAAACTCCCAAAACAAATAATTTAGTTCGTGCGCACGGGTCTCTATCTTTTTAAATTGCCTGAAAGCATATTTTTTAAGCGAAATCATAGTTTGTCCTTCAACGCGATTTCCAGGTACACCGATTCGCTTATATCCTCAACCGTTTTGAACAAATCCCGAAAAGCTCCATTTTCGTCCCCATCAATATCCTCAAATCCAATTAGTACATTTTCTTCTTTTTCCGAGTAGAACGAGAATTTCCCTTCATCATCAGTTGTTACGTAATAACTGTTATCACCGGCAACCGATACTTTAATCCCCTTTATCGGCAATCCGGTTGTTTCTGAAGTTACCTGTCCTTCAACCAGTCTATCGTATCCGAAATCCTGCGGGGTACCATAACACGCCTGAAAGATGAACATCGCTGATGTAAAACTGAGGCCTTTTAATACATTTCTGATTCGATTGTTTTTCATTTTGTGCTTTTTGTCGAAATTTTTAATGGGCAACTGCTTTATTGCAATAAGAAGAACTTCATTATTTCTGCCTGCAACGGCAAAGGTTTAACTTTTGGTGCTATAAATTTAAACATCTTATGTTAATATCAATAGGTATTTCCCGGAATTCAGCGTCTACTTATTCAGAAAGTATTCATTTAAATCAGAAATCCTGCTATTTTTAGGTTTAACTACAATCAACTTAACCATGACAACTAAAACCTGTATTTACCGTATTGGCATCGCCACACTTCTATTCGTTTTTGTATTGAATTGCAAGGCACAAACCAGTGTTTCGCTGCGTTCGCAATGGCTCGATCCCACCAATTTATTTACCGAAGAAAAACCAACGGGCGAGTTTAGTACTGAGTTTTCGGTTGGCGGCCCCTGGAGCCTGTATTTTTACTACGCCCACGATTTAAAAAACCTGACTCCGATTTATTTAATTGGCGGAGTGAACCACACGCACGAATCGATAAAAGCCGACAGCCTGATTTTTGCGCGACAGGAAGCGCGAATAATACCCAATCGGTCGCGGGTAATTTTTGTCAGTTACCAGTACAGCGAAACGGTTGACAACCTATCGTGGATTCAGCCGGTTATTACCTGGAACTGGAACTTTCTCCGGAACCCCTCAAATTCGGTCCATACCTTTACTGCTGAGGTTTCACCATGGATGTCGATACAACGCGGAGACCGCTACCAGGACGGCGGCTTTATCAACGCGCAGTACAACTATACCAAACACCTCGATAAATGGATACTTTCGGGCAACCTAAAAACCATTGCTGTTAAAGTGGTAGAAAAAGAGTGGGATGCTTTTGTTTTAGGCGAAGTTCTTGATCTTTCAGCAGAATTTGTCCCCCTGAAAACAACGCTTGATATCGTTCTCAACCGGCCACTTATTACCGACGAAGCCGATGACCTGGGATTTACCATCGGAATAGTTAAAGAGTTTTGATTTTAAGTTGAAATAGTTTTAAAAATGTTTCCCGATAATCTTTAAAAGGTCGGCTTTACGAATGGGTTTGCTCACGTAATCGTTAAAATCGTTTCCGTTTGATGCTGCCTTCTGCGTTTCGGGGGCAAAGGCCGATAAGGCAAATATTTTTATCTCCTTATCCAATTCCCTTATATTTTTTACAGCCTCGTAGCCATCCATTTCGGGCATCTTTAAATCCATTAAAATTAAATCGATATCAGAATGTTCTTTATGCATATTTATGGCTTCTACTCCCGTTGAAGCAATAAGTAGTTCTTCGGCAATATCGTTTAACATATACGAAAACAATTTCTGATTAATCTGGTCGTCTTCAGCCAGTAGAATTCTTAGTTTTTTTATGGCAGGTCCACTGCCCGGGTTATTCGTTTCCATAGGGTCATTAGTTTTTGTGAATAGCTAACAAAGCACAGTAAAGACAGTATTGTGCCGGGCAAAGAATCCACAATTTAATTCGTCCTTATTTTATCTTTTTTTGTATAACACATTAAATATAGAGCTTTCATTTCGATTCGCGAAATAAGCGGGTTGCTCATTTTGTTTATTTTTGACAAGAAATAAAAAATTAGAAGTATGAAGATCGTTGTTTTGGATGGCTATGCACTAAATCCCGGAGACTTAAGCTGGGAGAAAATGAAAACATTGGGAGAATTAACCGTTTACGACCGCACCGCTCCGGAGCAAACCCTCGAGCGGGCTGCAGATGCTGAAATTGTTTACACCAACAAAGTTATCCTTAACCGCGAAATTATTGGCAAGCTGCCCCGGTTAAAGTTTATTGGGGTACTGGCAACAGGTTATAATGTGGTTGATACAGCTGCCGCAAACGACGCAGGAATTACCGTTTGCAATATTCCGGCGTACAGCACGCAGTCGGTGGCGCAATTGGTTTTTGCCCACATTTTGCATTTTACGAACAACGTGGCCCTGCACGCCAAATCGGTTGGCAATGGCGAATGGGCTTCAAGTAAGGACTTTGCCTACTGGCTGTCGCCGCAAAGCGAGCTGGCCGGGAAAACACTTGGCATTATTGGTTTTGGGCAGATTGGACAAGCCGTTGCCCGCATAGCACAGGCTTTTGGAATGAAGGTTATTTTTAACAACCGCAGCAAAAAAACTACCGATCTGGATGCGCATCAGGTAGATCTTGACACCTTACTTGAAACCAGCGATTTTATTAGCATCAACTGCCCGCTTACCAGCGAGAACCAGGGATTCATAAACAAAACAAGCATTGCAAAAATGAAACCAACGGCTTTTCTGATAAACACCGGCCGCGGACCACTAATAAATGAACAGGATCTGGCCGATGCGCTAAACACGGGAAAGATTGCCGGTGCCGGCCTTGATGTATTGTCGGTGGAACCTGCCTTACCCGAAAATCCCTTACCCAAAGCAAAGAATTGTTTTATTACGCCACACATTGCCTGGGCAACGCTTGAGGCCCGCCAACGGTTAATGCAGATTGCAGTTGATAATCTAAAGGCGTTTATTGACGGGCAACCAATTAATGTGGTCACCTAAAATTTACTTTATAACAATACAGTTAACCTGACACTAAGATTCTTCACTTGGCAATCAGTATTATAATCTACCGGACAAATAAAAGCTGTCAACAATAAGAAATAGTATTCGCTCTATCGAGCAGATTTTACTATTTGGCTTAGCCCAAATAGTAAACACAAACCCCTAGGCTGCGCCCACTTCGCTCGGAAAAGCTACGCGATGCCGGCTAAAATTCCTGAAACTCGTCGTACCTCCTCAAACATCAGTAATTATATTACGCCGTCATCACTTGTTTTCCGGCTCACCGGCCGAGGCCAGGCTTCGATGCAGCTGACATTGCATCAGTGGAACGGCCTCTTTTGGTCTTCGCATGGAGTTAAAATAAAACCTTAATGAGAGCGGGAAGCTCCGAGTGAGCGAGGAGATCACCCGTCCGAATTTAGGTTTTATGAAAACGGAGAGTGAAGATCAAAAGCAGCCTTGACTTTTTTACTTCGTTTTTGTTTCAAAACAAAAATGAAGGCCTCCGGTAGGAATTGTAATAAAGATTTCTTCAAACCTAATAGCCATATCATTGACTCAAATCTAATCTATAAAAATCAATCTTATTTTCTTATTCGACAGACTTTGTACAAAACTGAACGAATGTATTTGGCTAAGATGTTTAATAATCGTTAAGAATATATAAAGCCCGTCCGGGGCACGAAACCTTTTCCACCCCTCGTGCGTTTTATCAGCACACGAAAAGGGTAATTGTGTTGCTTAAAATACTACATATCGTATTGCTGGCATCGGTGAAGTATATTGTTACTCTTCCTTATGCCATGATTATCGGACTTGATTACAAGTACGCGCTGCTGGCTGTACTTACCGGGGGCATCGGCGGATTTCTGTTTTTTTACTACATCAGCAAACCCTTAAACCGCGAATTAATGCGTTTATGGCCATGTTTCTGCAAAGCTATTCCGAATTCAATGCGGGGGCGTTACCGTAACTGGTGCATCAACAGAATGAAGAAAAAGCCCAAAAGAATATTTACCCGCCGAAACCGTTTTATTTCCCGAATGAGATCGAACTACGGATTTTGGGGTATTATAATTGCCACCCCCGTACTTTTGACCATCCCCATTGGTGCCTTTCTGGCCAATAAATATTATGCCCAACGACGGCACACGGTTTTGTATATGATTTTATCGATAATTGGCTGGGCGGGCGTGTTGTCGGGACTAGTGCATCTTTTCCCCGGCGTATTTCTTTAAACGATAGCGGTTCTCCGGCATCTGAATCAACACCTTATCGGCCTCGGCCAGTTCAAGCTCATCCAATTCGTCAATCGTCACCCATTTTACAGCGTTATGATCGTTCAATTTTAGATTACCTGAAACCCACTCACAAATAAAGGGAATCAAACGAATGACTTTAATTTTATAATCGTATTCTACCGGAGTTAGTGCTACCTGAACTTCCACTGTCAGATTTAATTCTTCGACTATTTCGCGAACGATACACTCTTTTTCAGCTTCGTCGGATTTTACTTTTCCACCGGGAAATTCCCACTGAAAAGGATGATCGGAACTTTCGTTATTTTGAGCAACAAGGATTTTCCCCTGATGGATTATTATGGCGCAGGTAACTTGAATCATTCGGTAAAAATAGAAACTTGAAGAATATTTTCTATCTTTTCTGCGTACTTGAAAATCAACCGCCGATGACTGAACAAGAACTTTTCGAACATCTCGACGCATGGGAGAATATTGAGATTATTGCCGCAGCAATGCTTAACGATCCGGCACAGTTTAATACCCTCATCCACCTTGCCCTAAACGACACGCGGCAAAAAAGTTGGCGTGCCGCTTACCTGGTCGATAAAATCCATGACCAAAAACCGGAATTGTTGCAGCCTTATCTCCAGGCGCTGGTCGCCCAATTAAAAACAGAAAAGAATGCCAGCAAACGCCGCCACTGGTTAAAGCTTATCAGCATGAATGCTATACCTGAAGAGCATAGTGGTTTTCTGTTTGATTATTGCATTGATACATTTACCTCGGGCAGCGAAGCAGTGGCTGTACGCGTGCATGCCATGCAAATTCTGTACAACATATCAGAACTGGAACCCGACCTAAAACCGGAGGTACTGCAGTTAATCGAGCAGGAAATGGAGTTCCATCCTACGGCCGGCATTCGGTCGCGGGGTAAAAAACTAGCCACTAAATTATTCCGACAAATTCAACAAAACAGCGATTAAGAACCGGCTTTATTCTGAAACTTAACAATCAATTCCTGCAATTTAGCATCCAGCTCTGTATTCAATTCCTCTTGTTTGTAGTTTCGCGTAAGAATTATCATGTTTTGCAAATGTGAGATCTGGCGATTTTGTTCGCTTTGTACTGCTGCCGCAAAATTGTCGGGCAACGAAGCATAATAATCAAGCAAAGCAAAACAGTTGTCAGCCATTATACGCACTTTTTCATTTCCTTTTTCTGTGGCCCCGGCACCGTAATACTGTGCTGCCATTTGGAACGAACTGTAATCGAGCGGAATTTTCTCGTTCGGGAAAAGCTCAAACATTTTATCCGCCACCTCAATGGCTTTTTCTCTTTCTCCCTCGGCGAGCAAGGCTTGCGACAAACGCGTAAACATATATTGCGCCTGCATAATGTTTATCTGCTTGCGGTTATACTCGTCCATATGAATATCCGGGTCATTTACATTTCCCCAAACAAATTTATTCATCACATTATCGTAAAGAATATCACTGTCGATTCGTCCGGCAGTTACTCCTTGTTTTGGTGTGCGTATCGGCACAAACCGATAAGCTAATCCTTCAAACTGTAACCAGTCGAGGAAGTGAATATTTCCGGTAAACACCAAACTGTGATCGATATATATCGGGCGTTCCCAGTTGTTGGCAGCAATCATATTCAGCACCGCCATTTCGCTTTTCGAGATCAAATTATCAGAGATCTTAAAACTCACCCTGTCGGTAATAAGGTCTGCATCTTTTTGTCTTACAGTTCCCGAATCCAGCACTTTTTGCTTATCAACCGTAATATGAAAATCGCGCGACGGCAGGTAATCCATCATATCTCCACTGGTAACTTTTACTTTTGTACGCACATCGTCGCTACCTAAAAACTCCATAGCCTCGCTCAGCTCCACCGATCCTTTTATCCGATCCTGGAAAAGCACTGCATCCATACGCCCCATGTAGTATTTATCTTTTGTGAAAGTAAATGGTACCGGATCGGCATCGTATGTTTTAAACTGCTGCTGATTGATGTACCAGTCCATACCCAGGTAACTGATATTTATGATTTTTATATCCCGGCGTACGCCCTCCACTTCCTGCACATACCACAGCGGGAAAGTATCATTATCGCCATAAGTAAACAGAATGGCATTTGGCGCACACGATTCCAGGTAGTCGATCGCATAATCGCGTGTCATGTATTTTCCCGACCGGTCGTGGTCGTCCCAGTTTTGCGAAGCCAGCACACCCGGTACGGCAACCACCGAAATTACGGTTGCCAACACTGCTCCCGGCGCTCCTTTCAGCACCTTCTTTAAACCGGAATATATGGCCAGCACACCCAGTCCAATCCAAATGGCAAAGGCATAAAACGAGCCGGCGTAAGCATAATCGCGCTCGCGTGGCTGGTACGGATACTGGTTGAGGTAAACCACAATGGCAAGACCGGTAAGGATAAACAGCAGCATGGTTACGGCAAAAGTTTCTTTGCCTTTTTTGCCCTGGTTATATTGAAAAAACAAACCCAGAAGTCCCAATAATAGTGGCAAAAAGTAGTACACGTTTCTGCTCGGATCATTTTTCATCCACTCGGGCATGTTATCGCGCGGCCCTGTTTTTGGCTCATCAATAAACGAGATTCCGCTTACCCAGTTTCCATTCTGAAAACCTCCGTGGCCCTGTACATCGTTTTGCCGGCCCACAAAATTCCACATAAAATAACGCATGTACATATGCCCAACCTGGTAACTAAAAAAGAAGCGCAGGTTTTCGCCAAAAGTTGGCTTTTGCATGGTTTTTACTTCGCCTCGGTCACGCACCCTTACCGGAGTTCCTTTTACTTTTCCCCAATCTTTATAAGCCTGAATGTGGTTGGCTTTATCGCTGTACATTCGCGGAAAAATGGTTTCCATTTTTGGCTCGTACACCGAACCACCCGGCATTGTTCCGGTAATTTTGTATTTCCCGTCTACTCTATTGTATTGTTCTTTTGGAGCTTTCGATGCAATACGCGGCGCATTGTAATACGGTCCTTTTGCCAGTGGTCGGTCGCCATACTGTTCGCGGTTCAGGTATCGAACCAGCGCAAAGGCATTATCCGGACTATTCTGGTTCATTGGAGGATTGGCCGATGCACGAATAACGATGAGTGCAAACGACGAATAGCCGATCAGAATTACAATAACCATTGTTAGTGCAGTGTTCAGTACTACCTTGTTTCTTTTTCGGGTATAGTTGATTCCCCAAACCGAACCAGCTACCACCAGGGCGCCCATAAACAATATTCCCGAGTTAAACGGCAAGCCAAATGCATTCACAAAAATGCGGTCGAAGATAAAAGCAACGTGCGGAACTCCGGGTATAATTCCATATTGAATTCCCAGCAAAATACCCATCGAGGCTGCCAGCGCATAAAACACACCTTTCCACGAGAATTCGTATTTTTTGAAATAGTAAACCATTCCGATAGCCGGTATAGCCAGCAGGTTCAACAAGTGAACGCCAATTGACAAGCCCATTAAATACGCGATTAGCACCAACCAGCGGTTTGCGTATTTTTCGTGCGCCACATTTTCCCATTTCAAAATGGCCCAAAATACCATGGCCGTAAACAGCGATGAAAGTGCGTAAACCTCTCCTTCTACAGCCGAAAACCAAAACGAATCGGTGAAAGTAAAAGCCAGCGCTCCAACCAAACCACTACCCCACACGGCAATCTGTTCGCCGGTGCTTAATTCATCCTCCGGGAATAGTTTACGCGCAAGGTGTACGATCGTCCAGTACAAAAACATGATGGTTGCGGCACTTGCAATGGCCGATAAGGAATTAACCATAACTGCGGCTTTGGTAACATCGGGAGCAAACAGTGTAAATATCCGTCCCAAAATCATAAAGGTAGGCGCACCCGGGGGGTGACCAACCTCCAGTTTAAATGCACTTGTTATAAACTCTCCGCAATCCCACCAGCTAACCGTGGGTTCAAGAGTAGCGAAATAGGTTATACAAGCGACAGTAAAAACAAGCCAACCAAGAATGTTATTGATTAATTTTGTGTGTTGCATGATCTGCATTTTATTTTTGAACAAAGGCAAATATAAGCTTTTATACAAGAATGCTTAGAACATAATTATCAAAAAGAATTTCACCTTTTTTTCGAAAGAGGGAATTTTTTTTTGCCCAGATATTGCAGAATAAAATTTTTTTATACTTTTGCACCGTCTTTAACGAAAAGACGCAATAAGGACTGACCCGTGGTGTAATTGGCAACACGTCTGATTTTGGTTCAGAAGAGTCCAGGTTCGAGCCCTGGCGGGTCAACCACCAAAGCCTGCAGTTTTACTGCGGGCTTTTTTTATGGCAAAAAAATCATACAAAATAAGCCCGTCAAATTAATGGGCCACTTATAAAAATAAAAAGCTCCGACCAATGGCCGGAGCTTCTCTAATATCGAAATAAAGCTTCTACTCTTTGTATTCGTCCCAGCTCACCACTTTAATGTCCTCGAGACTGTATTTGCAAATTCCGTAAAGGAATGCACTTGCAACACGGGCATTGGTAATTAGCGGGATGTTATAATCGATTGCACTACGGCGAATCGTATAACCATTTTTCAACTCGCGGTTGGTATGGTTTTTCGGGATATTAACCACCAGATCAATCTTTTTATTCTTGATCATTTCAATGGTATTAGGCGACTGATCTTCCTCGTCGGGCCAGTGCACCAGCGTATTCTCAATACCATTATCGCGGAAGAACTTGTGCGTTCCTTCAGTAGCGAAAATATTGTAGCCTTTTTCAACCAGCATTCTGGTGCTGTTCAGCAACTCCACTTTACCTCTCGATGGTCCTGACGAAATCAAGATGTTCTTTTTCGGGAAATTGTACCCTACCGACAACATCGCTTTCAGAATCGCCTCGTAGTAGGTATCGCCGATACATCCAACCTCTCCGGTCGACGACATATCAACACCTAAAACAGGGTCGGCTTTCAGCAATCGTGCAAACGAGAACTGCGGTGCTTTAACACCCACATAATCCAGCTCAAACAACGATTTATCCGGTTTTGGCACATCGATTCCCAACATTACTTTCGTTGCAATTTCGATCAGGTTCAATTTCATCACCTTCGAAACGAACGGGAAGCTTCGCGATGCGCGCAGGTTACACTCAATAACTTTTATGTCGTTATCTTTTGCCAGGAACTGCATATTGAAAGGTCCGGTAATTTCCAGTCCTTTTGCAATCTGACGAGCAATTTTCTTCACCCTGCGAATGGTCTCAACATATAGTTTTTGCGGCGGAAAAACGATGGTAGCATCGCCCGAGTGAACTCCGGCAAACTCCACGTGCTCCGAAATGGCATAAGCAACCATTTCGCCTTTATTGGCCACTGCGTCAATCTCAATTTCTTTGGCCTGCTCGATAAACTCGGTAACAACCACCGGATGTTCTTTCGATACATTGGCCGCCATTTCAAGGAAATGCTCCAGCTGATCGGGGTTGGAAACTACATTCATGGCTGCACCCGAAAGTACGTATGATGGACGAATCAACACCGGATAACCCACTTCGTCCACAAACTTGTGAATCTCTTCGATGGTTGACAGGCGTGCCCAACGTGGCTGATCAACACCCAGCTCATCAAGCAGTGATGAGAATTTCTCGCGGTCCTCGGCATTGTCGATCTTTTTGGCCGATGTACCAAGGATTGGCACATTTTGGCTGTCGAGTTTCATGGCCAGGTTATTCGGAATTTGTCCTCCCATTGAAACCACAACTCCATGCGGATTCTCCAGGTCGTAAACATCCATTACACGTTCAAAAGTCAGCTCATCAAAATAAAGTCTGTCGCAGGTATCGTAATCCGTACTCACCGTCTCCGGGTTGTAGTTGATCATTACTGAACGATATCCCTCTTTTTTAATCGTATTAATAGTATTTACACTACACCAGTCGAATTCTACCGAACTTCCGATACGGTAAGCACCTGATCCAAGCACCATTACCGATTTATGATCGCCTAAGTAAGTAACGTCGTTCTCCGTGCCATTATGCGTCAGGTACAGGTAGTTGGTTTGAGCAGGATACTCACCTGCAAGTGTATCAATTTGTTTAACTACCGGCACAATTCCGTTAGCTTTACGGAAAGCCCTTACTTTCAGAAGATCTTCATTGATGTTTGCATTCTTGCTCCTCATCACCAAACGTGCGATCTGAAAATCGGAATAACCGGCTTGTTTTGATGCTTTTAACAGTGGAATTGGCAATTTCTCCAGCTCGTTAAACTTCTTCAGCTCCAGTTTTATTTTGTAAATATTATTCAGCTTTTGCAGGAACCAGCGATCGATTTTTGTTTTCTCGTGAATCTGATCGATAGAATAACCTTTGTTGAACGCCTCCGCAATGGCAAATATTCGGCGGTCGGTAGGATTTGTCAACTCCTCCTCGATTCCCTCAATGGTAATCTCCTCCCTATTGGCCACAAAACCGTGCATTCCCACACCAACCATTCGAATACCTTTCTGAATGGCTTCTTCAAAAGTTCGTCCGATGGCCATAATCTCGCCAACCGATTTCATCGAGCTTCCGATATTTTTCGAAACACCTACGAATTTGCTCAAATCCCAGCGAGGAATCTTTACCACACAGTAGTCGAGCGCAGGCTCGAAACATGCAGTTGTTACTTTGGTAACCGAGTTTTTAAGTTGGTGCAAACCGTAACCCAAACCCAATTTTGCAGCAACAAATGCCAGCGGATAACCGGTAGCTTTCGAAGCCAGTGCCGATGAACGTGATAATCGGGCATTCACCTCAATCACACGATAATCTTCTGAGTAAGGATCGAGCGCGAACTGAACGTTACATTCTCCGATTACTCCAACACGGCGAATAATCTTAATTGATATCTCGCGCAGTTTGTGATATTCTGAGTTCGACATTGTTTGCGATGGAGCTACAACGATACTCTCGCCGGTGTGAATTCCCAGCGGGTCGAAGTTCTCCATGTTACAAACCGTAATACAGTTGTCGTATTTATCGCGAACTACTTCGTACTCTACTTCTTTCCATCCTTTAATTGATTCTTCAACCAGGATTTGCGGCGAGTAAGCAAATGCGCTTCCGGCCAGTTTTTCCAGTTCCTCTTCGTTTTCGCAGAAACCGGATCCTAAACCTCCCAGCGTATATGCTGCACGGATGATAATTGGGAAGCCAACCTCTTTGGCAGCAGCTTTCGCTTCAGCCATATTTGATGCCGCAATACTTTTACATGTCTTAACATTAATTTCATCAAGCATGTTGGCAAAAATATCGCGGTCTTCGGTGTCGATAATCGACTGAACCGGCGTACCAACTACTTCAACATTGTATTTTTCGAGAACTCCCGATTCGTATAGTGCAACCCCGCAGTTCAGCGCAGTTTGACCTCCGAACGCCAGAAGTATTCCCTGTGGTTTTTCTTTTTTAATCACCTCTTCAACAAAATGAGGCGTAACAGGCAAAAAATAAATTTTGTCTGCAATGTCTTCAGATGTTTGAATGGTTGCAATATTCGGATTGATAAGAACCGTTTCAACACCTTCTTCTTTCAACGCTTTTAGCGCCTGCGAACCGGAATAATCGAACTCACCGGCCTCTCCAATTTTTAGTGCTCCCGAACCAAGAACAATTGCTTTTTTAATATGTGTTTCTATCATGATAATTTTTGAATTTCGAATTATGATTAACGAATTAAGATTTCAGATTTATCATACATCTGCTACTTGTTTTTATTCTTTTTGGCAGTTTCAATACTTTTCACGAAGATCGATATCAACTCGTTATTCTCGTTGTAACAATCCTGGAGCATATTTAAATTTTTAACCAAACCTGAATATTTAATAATCTTTATTGCCACAAAAGTTTCTCTTAATTCTTTTAAACAAACACTCATTTTATGAATAAAGTCGTTTTTGCTTTCAGCACTTTGAGCTTCTCCATAGTTGAGTGCAGGTGAAGTACCTGATCTAACGATTTGACCTTTCATATGATTGCCGATGGGAGTATTTGGAAGAGCATCTGCCAGCCTGATAATCATGGCGGCAAATCGTATTAGTCTCTCTTCCAAATCAAACTTGTTCATATCTGCAATCATAAATCGTTAATCGTCATTCTGCGGTTCAATTCTTACTTCTTGCTCTCTACGATATTTTTAATGAACTCGTCAAATAAAAACTCGGTATCTACCGGACCACTCGATGCTTCGGGATGGAACTGAGTTGAGAAGAAAGGCTTGGTTTTGTGCCTGATTCCTTCGTTGGTTTCATCGTTTACGTTTGTAAATAATGGTTCCCAGTCGCTTGGCAACGTTTCGGTTGCTACCGCAAAACCGTGGTTTTGAGAAGTGATATAACATTTGTTTGTTCCTTCCAACAACACAGGCTGGTTGTGGCTGCGGTGCCCAAATTTCAATTTATAGGTCTCGGCGCCGGCGGCACGTGCCAGCAATTGGTTACCCAAACAAATTCCCATAATTGGCTTCTCTGCTCCGATTACATTTTTAATATACTCAACAGTTACATCACAATTTGCGGGGTCGCCCGGGCCGTTCGAGATAAACAATCCGTCGAATTCTTCATTGGTAAAATCGTAGTCCCATGGCACACGAATTACCGTAGCTCCGCGATTAAGCAAACAACGGATAATGTTGTTTTTCACACCGCAATCAATTAATACCACTTTGTGCTCTCCGTCTCCGTATACCTCACGTTCTTTGCAACTGGCAACAGCTACCAGGTTTTCTTTATTCGGATCGTAGAAGTCAATCTCATCCCCGAATTCGATCTTTCCAAGCATCGATCCTTTCTCACGTAAAATTTTCGTTAAGGCTCTCGTGTCGATGTCGAATAAACCCGGCACTTCGTATTCTTTTAGCCAATCGCTCAAACTTTTCTCAGCATTCCAGTGGCTAAACTCAAACGAGTAATCAGAGATTATCAGACCGGAAATGTGCAATTTGTGCGATTCGTAATATTTGTGTATTCCGTTCTCTTTTCTGTTAAAAGGAACGCCATAATTCCCAATCATTGGGTAGGTCGACACCAGTATTTGCCCGGTGTAAGATGGATCGGTCAAACTTTCCGGATACCCCGTCATTGCTGTATAAAAAACGACCTCTCCGGCCACCGACTTTTCGCTTCCGAAGGATTTTCCCATAAAAACCGTCCCGTCTTCAAGCGTTAATTTTGCCTGTTTTACTTTGTACATATTCCGATTTAATAATTAAAAAAAATGCGCTTGCCCTAAAATAGTTCAAACGCATTTCAGTTATTCTTTATACTTATTTTCAAATACACTTTCTCAGCCATAATGTTAAGAACATGATATTAAAATCATTTTCCGATGCAAAAATAGAAAATATTCTGAAATTCTTACCTGTTCTTTTATGAAAATGTATATTTTTGCATTACAAATGAATATTTATTCAATGAAGAATAAAGTACAACGACAACGAGAAATCCGAAAAATAATCCAGAGAGGCAGTGTACACAGCCAGGATGAATTATTGGTTGAATTAAAACGCCGCGGGTTCGAACTGACACAAGCTACATTATCGCGCGATTTAAAAGTGCTGCAGGTAGCAAAAGTGCCACATCCGGTTAAAGGATACCTTTATACGATTCCGGAAAACGGACAAGCTGAACGACAAAATTCAGAACACATTAACCGTATAAATTACCTGGCCGACGGATTTAAAGACATACAGTTTTCGGGGAACCTGGCCGTTTTACGAACGCTACCTGGATACGCCAGTAGCATTGCAGCTGTAATCGATTCGGCTAGTACGTGGGAAATTTTAGGAACCGTTGCCGGAGACGATACTATATTAATAATACAAAGGGAAGGAATATCGAAAAATGATTTGACTGAGGCATTAATTAAAATTCTGCCAAAGCTTAACGACAAATTGTAGATCGAAGGATGAAGAGTTTAGAAAATATTAAAGTTTTAATTGCCGACGAAAATCACCTGAAATTCATCGACGACATAAACGACGCTATCGACAGTGCATCGAAACAACGGGGCACCGGTATTGCACGTCGTACATTTGAATACCTCTCTTCGAAAATGAAAGAGGGAAAAGCAATTATTGCCCTTGAAGGAGACACCTTTGCCGGTTTTTGCTACATAGAAACCTGGCAAGAAAAAGGTTTTGTGGCCAATTCGGGTTTAATTGTTGGTGAAGAATACCGTGGAATAGGGCTTGCAAAAGCGATTAAGAAAAAGGCTTTCGAGCTTTCGCGTAAGAAATATCCGAATTCAAAAATATTTGGTTTAACTACCGGTTTAGCGGTAATGAAAATTAACCACGAACTTGGCTACCGTCCGGTAACATTTTCGGAATTAACCTTAGACGACCAGTTTTGGAAAGGCTGCCAGGGATGTGTTAACCACGATATTTTAGAGCGCACCGGGCGAACAAAATGCCTGTGCACAGGAATGCTTTACGATCCGGCATGGGAAAAACCAACATACGCCAACGGAAACGGAATTAAGAAACGCAGCCTGCTCGATCTTCTGCCAAAACGTTTTGTAGGCGTTGCGAAAAAGAAAATAACAGATAAAAATAAGTAGAGTGGCGGCTCGCTATTCGACAGACAGCTACAGACTTAAGTGGAATAACAAACGCCGTCACTCTTTTAAAGATATTGAGACATGAGTAAAAAATTAGTACTGGCATTTAGCGGAGGTTTAGACACATCGTTTTGTGTAAAATACCTGAAAGAAGAAAAAGGTTATGATGTTTATACAGCAATTGCCAACACAGGCGGATTCTCCGACGAGGAGTTAAAAGCCATTGAAGAACGTGCGCTGGCGCTGGGCGCAGTTGAGCACATTACGCTCGACGTAACTAACGAGTATTACGAAAAATGTATTCGCTACATGGTTTTTGGCAATGTACTGCGTAATAACACCTACCCTATTTCTGTAAGTTCAGAAAGAGCATTTCAGGCCATCGCCATTATCGAGTATGCAAAAGAAATTGGTGCTCAATACATTGCTCATGGTAGTACCGGTGCAGGAAACGACCAGATTCGTTTCGACCTGACTTTCCAGGTATTGGCTCCCGAGATTGAGATCATTACGCCAACCCGTGATATGTTACTCACCCGTCAGTACGAAATTGATTACCTGAAAAAATACGGTTTCGAGGCCGATTTCACCAAAATGGAATATTCCATTAACCAGGGACTTTGGGGAACCAGCGTTGGCGGAAAAGAGACATTGACCACTGACAAAAATCTTCCTGAAGAAGCTTATCCAAGTCAACTGGAAGCTACCGAGCCCAAAACCATTGAATTGGGTTTTGAAAAAGGGGAATTGGTTTCGCTCGACGGTGAATTTTACGAAAACGGTCCCGATGTGATTCGTGCATTGGAAGATGTAGCATCGAAATATGCCATTGGCCGCGACACTCACGTTGGCGACACCATAATTGGCATTAAAGGCCGCGTTGGTTTTGAGGCTGCTGCTCCGCTAATTACGATTAAAGCACACCACCTGTTGGAAAAACACACGTTGACCAAATGGCAATCGTACTGGAAAGAGCAGTTGGGCAACTGGTACGGCATGTTCCTGCACGAAGCCATGTACCAGGAGCCGGTGATGCGTAACATCGAAGATTTCCTTGAATCAACTCAGGAAAATGTAACCGGAAAAGTGATCGTAAAGCTTAGACCTTACAACTTCGAGCTGGTTGGTATTGAATCGGAGCATGATTTAATGAATTCAGGATTTGGCCAATACGGCGAAACGGTTGAAGCCTGGACTGCTGACGATGTAAAAGGATTTACCAAAATCTTAGCGAACTCACTAAAAATCTACAATAAAGTAAACGGGAACTTGTAAGAATGTTGAATGATGATTAACGAATACTGATTTTAGAAGGAAAAATCTGAAATCAAAAATCGTTAATCTACAATCGTTAATCAAATGATTAAAGTTGGAATTATAGGAGGAGCCGGATATACCGCCGGAGAGCTGTTGAGAATCTTATTAAATCATCCGCAAGCAGAAATTGGTTTTGTGCAAAGCACCAGTAATGCGGGCAACCTGATTTCGGATGTACACATTGATTTGCTGGGCGAAACCGATATCAAATTCACCGACCAAATACCTTTTGATGAGGTGGATGTTATTTTCCTTTGCATGGGGCATGGCAAGTCGATCGAATTTGTGGAGAAAAATACTTTCCCACAATATTTGAAAATTATCGACTTAAGCCACGACTTCAGACTAAAAAGAGAAGGCAATGACTTTGTTTATGGTTTACCTGAATTAAACCGCGAAGAAATTGAATCATCAGAACGAATTGCGAATCCGGGATGTTTTGCCACAGGCATTCAACTGGCACTGTTGCCACTTGCGGCGAATGATTTGTTGCAGGATGAAATCCATGTCCAGGCCATTACCGGATCAACCGGTGCCGGGCAAAAACCAACGGCAACCTCGCATTTTAGCTGGCGAAGCAGTAATGTTTCAGCATACAAAATTTTCGAGCACCAGCACGAAGGCGAGATCATTCAGAGTCTGAAACAATTGCAACCCGATTTTGAGAAAGATTTCAACTTTGTACCGATTCGCGGAAACCACACACGCGGTATTTTTGTTGCCTGTTATACAAAATTTGACGGTTCGCTTGAAGAAGCCAACGAAATATACAAGGATTACTACGCCGATCACCCGTTCGTTTTTGTAACCGACAAAAACCCCGGAGTAAAACAGGTAGTAAATACCAACAAAGGCGTAATTTATTTGGAAAAACACGGTAACAAACTGGTAATAATCAGCTTAACCGACAATTTAATAAAAGGCGCATCCGGACAGGCAGTTCAGAATATGAACCTGATGTTTGGCCTGGATGAGAAAACCGGACTCAACTTAAAACCGGTAGCATTTTAAAACTGAACGCAGATAACACAGATTTTGTAGATTCTCACTAAAAAGATCAGTGCACATCAACTAAATCAGCGTCATCAGCGTTCCAATCACAAACGAATGGAACTATTTAACGTATATCCACTTTTCGACATCACTCCTGTTAAGGCAGAAGGCTGTTATGTTTGGGATGAGAATGGGATGAAGTACCTCGATCTTTACGGCGGTCATGCGGTAATTTCAATCGGGCACAGCCACCCAACTTATGTTGAAAAGATAAGCAAACAACTTCAGCAAATTGGATTTTATTCCAACTCGGTTCAGAATCCTTTACAAAAGGAACTGGCTGAGAAATTAGGCAAACAATCGGGTTGCGAAGATTACCAGTTGTTTCTTTGTAACTCGGGTGCCGAGGCCAACGAGAATGCACTGAAACTGGCCTCTTTTATAACCGGTAAAAAGAAAATTATCTCTTATAAAAAAGGTTTCCACGGGCGTACTTCGGCTGCGGTAGCCATTACCGATAATCCGAAAATTATTGCTCCTGTTAACGAAACAGACAATGCACTAATCCTGCCCTTCAACGACATTGACGCAACGGAAGAAGCATTGAAAAAAGGCGATGTGGCGGCTGTAATTGTTGAAGGAATTCAGGGAATTGGAGGGATTTACGTTCCCGATACCGAATTCCTGACTAAACTAAAACAACTGACCGAAAAATATGTGGCCGTTCTGATTCTTGACGAAATTCAGTCGGGATACGGACGAAGCGGAAAATTCTTCGCCTACCAGCATACTGATATAAAACCCGACATTGTTACAATGGCCAAAGGAATGGGTAACGGGTTTCCGATTGGAGGCGTACTGATACAGCCGGAAATTGAGCCGTGGTTTGGTATGCTCGGAACCACATTTGGCGGTAATCACCTGGCTTGTGCTGCTGCCATTGCTGTTCTCGACGTAATGAAAGACGAAAACCTGGTTGAGAATGCCGAAACAGTTGGAAATTACCTGATGGATAAATTGGCGGCAATTGATGCTGCGTTTGAGATCAGAGGTGAAGGATTGATGATCGGTTTGGAATTTAAGCAACCAATTGCCGAAATTCGTAAGAAATTGCTTTTCGATTACGGGATTTTCACCGGCGTATCAGGGCAAAATATTATCAGGCTGTTGCCACCGCTCAGCCTTACAACCGAACAAGCCGACACCTTTTTAGCAGCGTTTGCAGAAGTACTTGGCTCGTTCGCTGAATAAAAAATGATTTGAACACGACATTTTCTAAATTCGACAAAATGGAAAATAAAAAAATAGCAATAATCGGGGTAGGAAACATGGGAGGTGCCATTGCACTTGGTCTTTTAAAATCGGGCTCAGTTGAAGCAAGCAATATCTCCGTTTCCGACAGAAAAGAAGCTACGCTCAAAAACATGAGCGACCTGGGAATTAGTGCTTACGAAAACAATATCGATGCGGCAAAAGATGCTGATGTGATTATTGTAGCCGTAAAACCCTATCATATTGAGGGAGTAATTAACAGCCTGAAACCCATTTTGTCGCCGGAGAAAATTTTTATTTCCATTGTTGCAGGAGTAGGTATTGACGCTTTGGGTGAAATGGCCGGAAACGACATTCCTATTTTCAGGGTAATGCCCAACACCGCAATTGCTTTACAGGAATCACTAACCTGTATTTCGGCAAACGGCAACACCGAACCCTACCGCGAGTATGTTGTTGAACTGTTCGACAAACTGGGAAAAACCATTGAGATTCCTGAAGAACTGATGGCAGCTGCAACTGTACTTTCATCGTGTGGTATTGCTTATGCGCTACGTTATATACGTGCAGCTATGCAAGGTGGTATCGAAATTGGGTTTAGCGCCGAAATGGCACAGCTCATCACCGCACAAACAGTAAAAGGTGCGACCGAATTGCTGCTACAGTCGGGACATCACCCCGAAAGAGAGATCGACAAAGTAACCACACCAATGGGCGTAACCATTACCGGACTAAACGAAATGGAACATAAAGGCTTTAGCTCGTCACTGATTCAGGGAGTTCTGGCCTCGTACAAAAAAATAAAAGACAACTAAAAACTGTGCAGACCCGCTACAAGAAAATAACAGTAAAAGTAGGCAGTAATGTTCTGGCCAAATCCGACGGAACGCTCAATGTGGCGCGCATTGCCCACCTGGTTGACCAAATTGCTCATCTGCAAAAAAATGGCGTTGAGGTGGTTTTGGTATCGTCGGGGGCAGTTGCTGCAGGCCGCGCGGTAATGAAAGAAACAAAAAAGTCGGACGCCGTATCGCAACGACAGTTATGGGCTGCACTGGGTCAGGTAAAATTAATATCGCGTTATTCTGACTTTTTCCACGAAGAAGGTCTCACCTGCGCCCAGGTACTTACCACCAAGGAAAATTTCTCGAGCCGCCGGCATTACCTGAACATGAAAAACTGTATCACTACCTTGCTTGAAAACAAAGTGATACCGATTGTAAACGAAAATGATACCATCTCGGTAACCGAACTAATGTTTACCGATAACGACGAACTGTCGGGGTTGATTGCATCGATGGTAGATTCCGAAGCACTGGTCATACTCAGCAATATCGATGGTGTTTACACCGCTCATCCCGATAGCGAGGGAGCCGAACTGATTGAGCGTATTCAGGTAAGCGACAAAGGCCCGGAGGATGCAATTTCGCCTGAACGATCAGAATTTGGCCGCGGCGGAATGCTTACCAAATTTCGAATTGCCAAAAAAGTGGCCGGCGATGGAATCGGGGTTCATGTTGCCAACGGAACCCGCACCAATATTCTTATCGATCTGCTCGACAAATCGAAAAACCTAAAGCACACTTTTTTCGTACCTAACCAGAAACCATCAAGCGGAGTAAAAAAATGGATCGGTTATTCCGATGGTTTTGCAAAAGGAGAGGTACAAATCAACGAAGGAGCACGAAAGGCACTGCTTTCAGATAAGGCCGTAAGCCTGCTTCCGGTGGGAATTGAAAAAATTGAAAGCGAATTCAAAAAAGGAGATTTAATAAAAATAACAGGTATAAACGGCGAGTTTGTCGGCATGGGAAAAGCCTCGTACGGCTCGGAAAAAATTAAGAAGGAGAAACAATCCGACAAGCAAAAACCGGTAGTACATTACGATTATTTGTATTTAGAATATAAAACAACAAAACATTAATATAGAAATATAAAAATAGCTCAGAGTAACCTTTAACGAAGTTTGTCTACCACGATAAACTACCCTTACTCCCTTTTTTTTGATGCCTTAATTTGAACATATTCTGAGCTCCCTCTCCCTCCCCCGGGAGAGGGTTTTTCGTTGAAAGACCATTGACTATGAAGATAGAACAACAGCTAAAAAAAACGTTAGAAGCATCGCGCAAATTAAACCTGGTGTACGACGACCAGGTTAAACAGCTGCTGCTGGAGCTGGCAAACGAAGCGAGGGCAAAGTCGGAATTTATTCTTACCGAGAATCAAAAAGATCTGGATCGTATGGATCCTGAAGATCCGAAATTCGACCGGCTTAAATTATCAGAAGAACGAATTGAAGCCATTGCCTCCGACATGGAGAATGTTGCCGGCCTTGAAAGTCCGGTTGGAAAAACCTTAAAGGAAACGGTTCGCGAAAACGGATTAAAAATTAAAAAAGTTACGGTGCCGTTTGGTGTAATTGGGATAATTTATGAAGCCCGCCCGAATGTTACTTTCGATGTTTTTGCCTTGTGCCTTAAGTCTGGAAACGCCTGTGTTTTAAAAGGTGGCAGCGATGCCATTTACTCCAACCAGGCCATTGTTTCCATTATTCGCGATGTACTTAAGAAATTCGGTTTCGACGAAAATACAGTAACACTCCTTCCTGCCGGGCGCGAAGAAACCAACGAAATGTTGCGGGCCCACGGATACATCGATTTGATCATTCCACGCGGTAGCCAGGGGTTGATAAACTTTGTTCGCGAAAATGCTACCATTCCGGTAATTGAAACCGGTGCCGGAATATGCCACACTTATTTCGATGAATTTGGCGACGCAGAAAAAGGCCGCGAGATTATTTTCAACGCCAAAACCCGCCGTTGCTCAGTTTGTAATGCCTTGGATTGTTTGGTAATTCACGAAAACCGATTGAATGAGCTGAACGATTTTGCCAAAAAACTTTCGGAAGAACAGGTGGTAATTTATGCCGACGAAAAAGCATACAAACAAATAGAATCGGTTTATCCGGCAGAGCTTTTGTTTGAGGCAACTGAAGAATCATTCGGAACAGAATTCTTATCGATGAAAATGTCGGTAAAAACAGTGGGTTCTTTTGATGAAGCATTGGAACATATTAATAAATATACTTCAAAACACAGTGAGGCCATCATTACTGAAAACCAGGAGCGAATTGAGAAATTCCGGAAAATGGTAGATGCATCATCCGTTTATTCCAACGCCTCTACTGCTTTTACCGACGGAGCACAATTCGGACTGGGAGCTGAGATTGGCATCAGCACACAAAAATTACACGCCCGCGGGCCGATGGCTCTGGAAGAATTGACCAGCTATAAATGGATTATTGAAGGAAACGGACAAGTAAGACCAAAATAAAAAATCAAAACTAAGTTTGACGTTAGAGCTTCGTGCTTCCGACTTCAGACTTCCAACTTTTAAATTATGAAAAAATTCACATCAGTAAAAGATATTCCCAGCATTGAAAAAGCGCTGGCAACCGCATTCGAAGTAAAAAATAACAAATTTGGATTTCAGCACCTGGGAAAAAACAAAACTATGGTTTTGGTATTTTTTAACTCAAGTTTGCGTACACGTCTCAGCACCCAAAAAGCTGCCCAGAATATGGGCATGAACACCATGGTGATGAACGTAAACGAAGACAGCTGGCAGCTGGAATCGGAAATGGGCGTGGTTATGGACGGTAAAAATGCCGAGCACCTGCGCGAAGCCATCCCGGTTATTGGTAAATATTGCGATGTAATTGGTGTGCGTGCTTTTGCAAAATTCGAAAATCGCGAAGACGATTATGCTGAAAAAATACTGAGCCAGTTTGTTGAATATGCAGGCGTTCCGGTGGTAAGCATGGAAGCCGCCACCCGCCACCCGCTGCAAAGTTTTGCCGACCTGGTTACCATTGAAGAACACAAAAAAGTGGAAAAGCCCAAAGTAGTTCTTACCTGGGCACCACACCCGCGTGCTTTACCCCAGGCCGTGCCAAACTCGTTTGTGGAGTGGATGCGCGAAACCGATTACGAACTGGTGGTTACTCACCCGAAAGGTTACGAACTGGCACCTGAATTTATGGGCGATGTAAAAGTTGAGTACGATCAGAAAAAAGCTTTTGATGGTGCTGATTTTATTTATGCAAAAAACTGGGCATCGTACACCGATTATGGCCAGATTCTATCTAAAGATATGAGCTGGACGGTTGATGAAGCAAAAATGGCTTTAACAAACGATGCCAAATTTATGCACTGCTTACCGGTGCGCCGTAACATGGTGGTTACCGATGGCGTTATCGACAGCCCGAATTCAATTGTAGTTGAACAAGCCTACAACCGCGAAATTACTGCACAGGCAGTATTGAAAATGATTCTTGAAAATGCTTAATTCTGCTACCTTTGCGGCCTTACGGATTGAGAGAAACGAATAACATGACCAAAAAAATAGAAATAATTCCTGCCATCGACCTGATTGATGCCAAATGTGTGCGACTTTCTCAGGGCGATTACAACCAGAAGACGGTGTACAATGAGAACCCGCTGGAGGTGGCCAAAATGTTTGAAGATGCAGGAATCACACGTTTACACCTCGTTGATTTGGACGGGGCAAAAGCCAAGCACATTGTAAACTACAAAGTACTGGAAACCATTGCCGGCAAGACCAATTTAGTGATCGACTTTGGCGGTGGACTGAAATCGGATGAAGATTTGGAAATCGCCTTTAATTCAGGC
Source organism: Draconibacterium mangrovi (assembly GCF_010586825.1). Lineage (GTDB taxonomy): Bacteria > Bacteroidota > Bacteroidia > Bacteroidales > Prolixibacteraceae > Draconibacterium > Draconibacterium mangrovi. Next base: position 941,371 of record NZ_JAAAGB010000001.1, read on the forward strand.
GCAGCAATGGTTACCGGCGGAAGTATTGCAGTAAAAGAAAAGGAAACCTTTCTGAGCTGGCTGGCGAAATTCGGTAGCGAAAAGATCATTCTGGGTGCCGATGCAAAAGACGGCAACATTGCTGTAAGCGGCTGGCTGGAAACCACTGAACTAGGAGTTATCGATTTTATTTCAGAATTCCACAAACAGGGAATCATGAAAGTAATTTCAACGGATATTAGCCGCGATGGAATGTTGAGCGGCCCCTCTTTTGAACTGTACGCCGACATTATGAAAACACTCCCCAAAGTGGAAATTATTGCCAGTGGCGGAATTGCCACCATGGACGACATATTAAAATTAGATGAAATGGGCGTTCCGGGCGTGATTACCGGAAAAGCCATTTATGAAAATCGCATAACTTTGAAAGAAATTGAGCAATTTATTGCGTAGTTGTGAAGTTGTCATGATTTCCGTCAATTAACGGTTTCTGCATCTTCTTGATAAAGATTCCGAAACAAGTTCGGAATGACCTACTCGTAACTCGTAACTAAGATCTCGTAACTAATAAAAATGCTTGCAAAACGAATAATACCATGCCTCGATATCCGCAACGGACAAACCGTTAAGGGAATTAATTTTGTGGACATTAAAGAAGTTGGCGACCCTGTAGAACTGGGCGCAAAATATGCTGCCGAAGGTGCCGACGAACTGTGTTTTCTGGATATAACAGCGACACACGAAGGCCGAAAAACTTTTGTAGAACTTGTAAAACGGATTGCAGCGCACATCAATATACCGTTTACAGTTGGTGGCGGAATCAGCGAATTGAGCGATGCAGAAAAACTTTTGGCTGCAGGTGCCGATAAAATCTCCATCAACTCATCGGCAGTTCGTAATCCAAAACTAATCGACGACCTGGCGCTGAATTTTGGAAGCCAGTTTGTAGTGGTTGCCATAGATGCACGCGGCGATGAGAACGAGCATTGGACAGTTACCGTAAACGGAGGCCGAATTCCAACCGATAAAGAACTTTTTTCGTGGGCCAAAGAAGCCGAAGACCGCGGTGCCGGAGAGATACTTTTTACTTCGATGAACCACGACGGAACAAAAAATGGATTCGCCAATAAAGAGCTCTCGAAAATGGCAGATATGCTGAAGATTCCGATCATTGCATCGGGTGGCGCAGGCGCCGAAGAGCATTTTGTTGATGTTTTTACAAAAGGCAAAGCCGACGCCGGACTGGCAGCCAGCATCTTTCATTATAACGAAATTCCAATTCCGGTTCTTAAGAAATACTTAAAAGAAAAAGGCATTGTTGTTCGATAGCCAATCAAAATAGTAACTTCGCAACACAATTACTGAATTAAAAATTTCTCCGGGCTTCCGGCCACGGACTTCTGACAAAAGATTATGAGACAGCTAACAGATATTTCAAAAATCGATTTCAATAAAATGGACGGGCTAATTCCGGCGATCATTCAGGATGCAGAAACGCAAAATGTTTTGATGCTTGGTTTTATGAACGAAGATGCGCTTGCCAAAACACAGGAGATTGGTAAAGTAACGTTTTTTAGCCGCACCAAAAACCGCCTGTGGACCAAAGGCGAGGAATCGGGAAATTTTCTGGATGTTGTTTCAGTTGCCATTGACTGCGACAACGACACACTGCTTATAAAAGCAAATCCTGTTGGACCGGTTTGCCACAAAGGCGACGATACCTGCTTTGAAGAATCAAACACAGGCAACGATATTCAATTCCTTAGCTACCTGCAGGATTTTATCGACAAACGCAAAGCCGAAATGCCGGAAGGTTCGTACACAACTTCTTTATTTCAAAGAGGAACACGAAAAATTACGCAAAAAGTTGGCGAAGAAGCTGTTGAAACCATTATTGGAGCTATGGCAAACGATGATGAGAATTTTATGTACGAAGCCGGCGATTTGCTTTATCACTTAGTGGTGTTGCTTACTCATAAAGGTTATCGCATTGAGGACGTGGTTCGCGAGCTCAAAAAAAGGCACAAATAAAGCACTGTTTTTCAACAGATTAAGAACGTTGATACTTTTTCCCCTCCCCTTTAAATTAAAAAACTACTTTTTAACTGAGGTCAATAAACATATTATAGAACACAGTTATGAAACATTGTTCCATAACATAGTTATAAAACATTGTATATTACCAGTTTACAATTAGGCATATCTCAGCGGTACTCCGTAGCTTTGTTATATCTTCTAACTACAAAAAACCGCTTTTATGGAAACATTAACCATTTGTCCTACCAGTACCGCCACCATTTTAGCTTGTCAACAAATTGCAAAAACCTTTAAAGAAAACATCTACGAGTTATCGATTCTGCGAAAAGAATGGGATCCGGAATTCGCAACATCCTTAATGGTGTGGATCGACGACACCATTGATAAACACTACGCTGAGAATCTGGATGTTTTGGAAGATGAACGCTATCGCGAATGGCACGAGATTATGGTTGAAGGCCTTCAACACCTAAAGGTTCTTCGAGCATCCGTAAAAGTCGACTTTAAAAAAGACAAAGCCTTTCTAAAAGAATTCTTCCAAACCACCGGTTACTCCGATTATTTCAGCGATGCCAAAAACGGCGACCACATTAGTCTGTTTAAATTTCTAAAAACATTTGCCGCCAATTTAAACGAAGGTATAAGGCAAAAGATCAGTGAAAAAGGAACTCCAGATTCCTTATTCGACAAGATTCTTGTTTGTGCCAACCGGATCAGTCAGTTCGAAGACTTTTTTATTGCTTTGGAAGGAGATACCGAGTTGGATAATTACGGCAAAAAAGAAGTTGCCCAGATTTACGAAACAATACAAGACATTTGCCGGATTGCAATTGCCTATTACCAGTTCGATCCGAAAATGCGTTGCAAATTCAATTACTACAAAGTAATGGTGAACTTATAACGACTTTTTTTTCGTCAACTACTTAATAATTAATTCGAAATGCAGTCTGCCTGCACATTTTTTACAGGCGGACTGCAATTTTTTTATACTATTCTTCCGTTTCTTCGTCGTCCGAATCTTCTGTTTCTTCCGGAGCGTCTGTAGCTTCAATCTCCTCGTCAGATGAAACAACTTCCTGCTCTTCTTCGGTGAACGGATTTACACCGTCAGTAAAGATCGGATTCTTTTTCGCCTCGGCCAACGGAACAAAACCTTCAGGGATTTGTGCTTCCTCTGGATTATATGGAAAAACATCTACAATCGGACTAACCGCCAACGAGGTAACGACAAAAGGAATTACCAGGTATTCCAAACTTTCATCCAAACGGTTAAGTGCCTCCTTTATATCGTCGGCCATAATCAGGTAATAAGCACGAATCTTTTTCTCTTTTCCGGCCTCTTCATCAATTGTTACCAGGTTAATGGTAGCTTTAAACCACCACTCCCCGTTTTCGTAAGGAAAAACTTCCGCAATCCGCGATTTCTTAATATCGACAATGGTAAACTCGCCACCCCGAACCATTTGTTGCATTTGCCGAATAATCCTTGTTTCGGCATCAGTGTACGATACGGCATCCAACAAAAAGTTTTCTGTTACCATAGATTCGCTTCCGCTCTCGGAAACTTTCATATATTTTACTTTACTCTCGAACCAAGTTTGCATCATAATTTCTACAATTTTTAAGAAGTGACAAAAATACATAAGCCTCAAATACTTTAACTCAAAACCCTGCATATTTATCAACAAAAAACCGACTACAAATTGCAGTCGGTCTCCGATTCTTTTAATCTAACTAAACTAACTAATAACTACCCTTGACCTTAATTCTACGTAAAACGAAATATATTATGTGCAGTTAATGTTCTATTTTTTCGAGTCGTGTAGTTGAAAAGAAAAATGGCCCCGCCCAACGACGGGGCCACAAACAGACAGCTACAGACTTAAAAGCTGAAGAAGATTATTAGTTGTAGGCACTCTCACCATGTTCGTAAACATCGAGGCCCTCTTCTTCAATGCGCTTAGAAACGCGCAGTATATTTGCTTTCTTCAGGATGAAGAATAATACCAAACCTAAACCAAATGCCCAAGCGAAGAATGCTGCCACACCTATAGCCTGAATACCCAGTAATTTTGCTCCACCACCGTAGAATAAACCTTCAGAAGTAGAGAATAAACCAACAGCCAGTGTACCAAAAGCACCACCAACACCGTGTACTGAAATAGCACCTACAGGGTCGTCAACTTTTAATACTTTATCGATAAATTCAACTGCGAATGGCAGAATGAAACCAGCAATAATACCGATGAATAATGCTCCCATCGGATTCACGGCATCACAACCAGCAGTAATGGCCACCAAACCGGCCAATGCACCGTTCAATGAAATTGAAAGTGATGGACGTTTGTAACGGAACCATGCAACCATCATTGCAGTAACAGCACCAGCTGCAGCAGCCAGGTTAGTAGTTACAGCGATATGACCAATGGCAACAGCGTTATCAGTACCGGCAGCTGCTAATTGAGATCCAGGGTTAAATCCGAACCATCCGAACCACAGGATAAATACACCAAGTGCTCCGTAAGCCAGGTTGTGACCAGGAATTGCAGTCGGAGTTCCGTCTTTTTTATATTTTCCAATACGAGGTCCAATAATAGCCGCACCAGCTAAACCAACCCATGCACCAACAGAGTGTACGATAGATGAACCGGCGAAATCGTGGAATCCAAGTTGGCTTAACCAACCACCACCCCATGTCCAGTGACCTGAAATTGGGTAAATAATTACGGTAATTACAATACTAAAAATTAAGTATGCTTTAAATTCTGTTCTTTCAGCCATTGCTCCCGAAACAATAGTTGCAGCAGTTGCAGCAAATACAGTTTGGAAGAACAAGTCGGCATAATCAGAATAATTATCGCCAAAACCGTCGCTCATAAAGAACAGGTCAGGTGTTCCGATGAATCCTCCGATTGAGTCTCCATACATAATGGTAAAACCGATAACCCAATATAATATCGAACCGATAGAAAAGTCCATCAGGTTTTTCATTAAAATGTTCGCGGTGTTTTTCGATCGTGTAAAACCTGCCTCTACCAGGGCAAATCCAGGTTGCATGAACATTACCAGAAATGCAGCAACCAATAACCACATATTATCTATACCTATTTGTAGGCCTTGCAAAGTTTCTTCCATGATAATCTAATCTTTTTTCAGTTACTACTCTTCTTTTCCTTTAATAAAAAGTGATTCATCGCCATGTTCGCCGGTTCTGATTCGGTATGATTCTTCGATAGGAATAACGAACACCTTACCATCACCAATCTCGCCCGTTCTGGCAGATCCTAAAATGGCCTGAATTGTTTTATCTGTATTTTTATCGCGAACGATAATGGATAATTTTATTCTTTCAATTGTACTGGTATCGTAAACAATACCACGATAAGCACGACCTTCGCGAGCCTGGCCAACTCCTCTTACATCCCAGAAAGAGAAGAATTCAATGCCTGCTTCATACAGCGCGTCTTTTACCTCTTCAAATTTTGATTTGCGTATTACTGCTTCAATTTTTTTCATCTTATTTAATATTATTTGTTTTGATTATAAGATGTAACGAGTCCGAGTTATACGGACTCGTTTCATATCAAAATATCTTCTCTTTACAGTGAAATACCAACTGCAATGTGGAATCCTCCGGTTGATGGATTCAGCATAACTGCTCCTGAAACCGGCAGAGTAAAGCTTTCGGTAATCTGTACTTCTTTTGAAGTTCCAACCATGATGTTACAGATGTTGAAATCGCCATCGTCAGTGTACTGACCGTCGCCACCACCAAGAGTAATGTCAACCGGACCTGCAGAAACTGCTGCTTCAAGATACAAGTCGCTTGTAGTGTTGATCTCATCATCTCCAAGTCCTTCCATGTAAGCTGCAGTGAAAGTAAAAGCACCAACACCCAAACTAACCATAGGTTCGAAGTAGTGCGATTCTCCTTCGGTCCAGTCTGATCCTGGGAAGTAGTAGTCGGTCAAGGTAAAGCTTAACGAAGCATTTTCACCTAAATCGAAACCATAACCCATGTAAAGGTCGGCCTCAGCTGCTTCTTCAGAACCTGTGCTGTATGATCCCCATGCACCAATGGCAAATCCACCTGCACTAAACTCAACTCCGGGCTGAAAAGCTGCCCCTGTTCCAAACTTGGCACCACGCCATAAATAACTACTGTAAATGTCTAAACCTGTGCTCACTTCCTGAGCTTTAACATTCGAAATTGATACAACAAAAAGTAATAACAAACTTGCTGTAATCAGTAGTGTCTTTTTCATAATCGTAAATTTTAAAAGTTAAACTGCTATTTTTAATTTTAAATCTTGTCTGTCCTATTTAAACGGGGGTGCTTTTATTTTTTATGCACTTTTTCATCCTGCACCCTCTGTTTTTTATTTCTTGTTTCAAATAAATATACTTTTTTCCATTCTTACCCTCGTTTACAGGCTACATGTTAATTCGCTTAACAAATTATTAATATTTGATACCTTATTTTACCTTTTTGATAGATATACACATGTTTTGTTGCCGTTTTTACACCAAAACGCCCAATTCGAAGCACAGAACACTAAATAACTAATGCCTTTTATTGTTATTAGATCTTGGATTAATTAAAGGACGATGAATACCGCCCCAAAGAAAGATGCAGATTTTCATCACATTGAAGTATGGAAGTTTATTATTTAATAGACACAGACATATAAAACCAACACCAGGGAACCATTTTTACTATTAAAAATGATTCCCTTGCGATATTTTACTTCGAGTGTGCAAAAGATTAAAACTGATCGTTTAGTTTTTCTTTTGAAACCGGGGAGGAAGAAATATTTTGTTTTTGATTTACCTATCTTAACTCAACAAGATACATGGTATTAAATCTGCTCGCCCTGGTTTTTGGATTTAAAAACCTCGCCGATTGCCCGGTCAACGGTTTGTGTTCTGTGAATTTCTTAACCACATTCATGTTTAATCCCATTTCAAGCATATCATTATATCCCGCTTCCGAGGTATATATCCATGCCCCCGGCTTTGGTAAAAATGCTTCCAGGTCTTCTTTTTCGACAAGATATTTGCCCGGAGATTTTGAATACAGAAACAAATTCCAAAGTCTGGCCTGCTCGGTATATATACTCAGTGTTGAGTTTTCAGGAGCCTTCTCATTAAAAATTTCTGCAGCCTCAATCGAAGTATGAAACTTCAGCATATTGGGTAACATGTTTACATTAACAGTAAACAGCATTATGGCAATGGTGAATGTTAGCATAACAATTTGCCTCTGCAAATTAATCCTTTTTACAACCATCAACACTAACCCGGCATAAAGGACCCCGTAGATACCCCAAAACCACAAGCGTTTTTCAGGGAATACCACAACAGGCAATAGTAATAATATAATAGGACCGACAACTGCAATTACTTTATTTATTATTGCAACTAAATTTCTGGTTTTCGATCTTTCTTCGGAAGAAAATAAACGCACGGTCCATTTAGCAGTAATTATATACATAAAAGGAACTGCCGAAAGCATGTAGTGTGGATTTTGCTGTTTGGCTACCGACAGAATTCCCAAATAAACCACAATTGCAAAAATGTTTACGACCTCAAAATCTCCGGTTTTATTTTTTCGTAAGCCATTCAGGCTTCTGGCTTCTTTAATAAAACCATAAACCATAAATATGCTCCAGGGTAATAACACATATAACGATGTATGTAGATAAAAAGAATAATCGGCACCGCTTCCGTGATACGAACCGGTAACACGCCCAACATTATTGGTCCAAAAGTAGAACTTGATTCCCCCAAGTCCAAACTGGTTTAATAACCCAACCATTGCAGGCAAAATCATAATGCCCACAATTACCAGGGCAATCAGCCAACGGTAGTTAAATATTTCTTTCCATTGTTTATGCACGAGCATTGTACCGCCAATTGCTGCAGCAGGGATTACGACTCCCACAGGGCCTTTTGCCAACATCGACAAACCAACGCCAACTGCACCAAGCAAAAAATTGTGCCATTTATGGCTTTTTAAATACGCCGAAAACTGCCACACCGAAAAAACCACAAAGTCGGCCAATAAAGTATCGGTATGTATATCGTTGTTAAAATGTTGGAACCCCAAAGACGATATCCAAAAAAAGGCTGCCAGCAAACCGGTTTCTTTGCCGTAAAAAAGTTTACCCAACCGGTAGGTCGAATAAATTCCGATGAACGAAAACAATAGAACTGCCAATTTATAGGCCGGTATCGAGAAACCGAACAATTTGAAAGTTACCGCTGCAATCCAAAACAGCAGAGGAGGTTTCTGCTCATAAGCATCACCGCCAATAGTCAGGTTAATCCAGTCGTGGTTCATCAGCATCTCGCGGCCAACCTCTGCATATTTAGCAGCATTTCCAACCAAAAGAACCGGTAAGGCCGGAATTACAAACAAAAGAAGGAGAACAGGAACGGCAAAGTATATACGTCGATCATTCATTAGCGATGAATTATAGCAAGCGCGAAAACAAAAAATACTAATTTTACGCCCACATTTTTAATTTGAATACAAATGAAGAAAAATATTTCGTGGATTACAATTCTCGACATTATAGTTTATGCCGTGATTATTGGTTTTGTGGCATATGGAAAAAGCCAAAGCAATTTTGGACAGGAAGCGTTTGATAAAGTTATTCGCGAAGATGGCTGGGTAGAATACCTAACAGCGCTTTTTCTGCTTTTGGGAGCCATCCTTTTTGCCACAAAGGCAGTTAGAGCCGGAAAAGAGAAAAGCCAGAAAAAAATATTCTTTAACGCTCTTGCTTCATTCGTTTTTGTTTTTGGCTTTGGCGAAGAAATTTCCTGGGGACAAAGGATATTTTCGATCGAATCCGGCGAATATTTTATGCAAAACAATTACCAGGGCGAAACCAATTTGCACAACCTTGAAATTGGTGGAGTAGATTTAAACATCCTCATCTTTTCAAATCTGATGTTTGTTGCGCTAATCAGCTACTTTATTATACTACCAATACTCACCTGGAAAGTAAAAGCCATTCGCAAACTGGTTGTTGATTATGGAGTTCCGATTCCACGGCTGCATCATATTATAGTGTTACTGGCCGTTAACACCTTTATTCCGCTGGCCATAAATTTGATTAAAGAAAGTGAACTACATGAACTCGCCCTATCCGGAATCCTTTTCTTAATTCTGATTAATCCGGCAAAAAACATTAAAAATATTAGTTTAACCAGCTAATATTGTATCTCGCCGGAAGCTTCAATTTTCTGAAAAGGTTATTTTTAAGAAAGAAGTTTCTCTTTCGGGTTGTAAGGATCGAGAAATACCAAAAGTAAAACGGTAACAAATATAGCCTCCCACAGCTCCCAAATTCGTCTCTCGGGAATGAGCAAAACTATACCTGTACAGACCAATATCAGCACCGAGTATTTGATTTTTGGAACAGGAATGCCCCACAGATCAATTGTACGAGTGAAGAACGGCCACTTTTTATACAGTAGAAGTGTTAAAACAAAATAAGTTCCGAAAACAACTACCAGCCCGGTCGAGAAAATCAGTTTATTCAGGTTTACGCCTCCTATCTCCAGGTTATGCAAATTGGTTTCGCCCTGAAAATTATGCTGTGCAAAAAAACCTGTAGTCTCCACAGAGAATATCCTTTGCCCCCAGGAAATTTCTTCACCAAAACCGAAAAATGCACCGACAACAATTATCAGGCTTAAAGCCACCCAAAGTTTATTCCGGTCCTTATACTGCTTAAATAAACGAATAGCAAACAATACCGATATCAGCAATAAACCCAAAGCAGTCAGGTTTTCAAGCGGGCCATCTTCGGCTACCATTGTGTGGCAAAAATCGTAATTAAAATAGAAACTTGCTGCCGAGTATAAAGCGACAGCAATAATCAGGTAAGATATAATCAATAATACTTTCTTCATTGTTTAAAATTTTCCGGCAACACCCCCAACAACAGCGCCATCAGAGATATCAATAATGAAGTGCAAATCTAATAATATTCAGCCAAAAAAATCTCTTTCAAATTGGCATATCTGATGCCAATTTTCCCTGCCGGGTTTTATATCTCTGTTTTGCATGTTATTAATTAGCTTTAGTTCCCGTAAATTAAAAGAAGCTTTCATTTGAAATTTTATCTTTGCAGTTATTAATATTAATTGAAGCGACAGGGCTGCATTCAGGTTCTCATCTTCCGTCTTCTGCCTTCCGTCTTCCAACTATTTTAATATGAAACTCTGGGATAAAGGTACACCTGTTAACAAAGCAATTGAAGAATTTACTGTTGGTAAAGACCGCGAATTGGATCTGTTTTTGGCAACACACGACATTTTGGGCTCGATGGCACATGTAACTATGCTCGAATCGGTTGGGCTAATCGAAAAAGATGAGCTTCCAACGCTTCTGTCCGAGTTGAAAAGTCTTTATGCTATTGCCGAAAAAGGCGAATTCACGATAGAAGAAGGTGTTGAAGATGTACACTCTCAGGTTGAATTTATGCTTACCGAGAAATTGGGCGACCTTGGCAAAAAAATACACAGCGGACGTTCGCGCAACGACCAGGTTTTACTCGACCTGAAACTGTTTACCCGCGATGCCATTAAAGAAATCGCCGAAACAACTTCGGGCCTTATCGATATTCTGCTAAAACGTGCCGAACAAACAAAACACATTTTAATGCCGGGCTACACCCACTTGCAGGTGGCTATGCCTTCGTCGTTCGGACTTTGGTTTAGCGCCTATGCCGAAAGTTTGTCTGACGATTTAGAATTGCTTTTGTCGGCTTTTAATATTACCAATCAAAACCCATTGGGGTCGGCAGCCGGTTATGGTTCGTCGTTCCCGCTTAACCGCCAAATGACAACCGACCTGCTCGGCTTTGCAAGCATGAACTATAATGTGGTTTATGCGCAAATGGGAAGAGGTAAAGTTGAAAAGATTGTTTCGTTTGCTTTAGCGAACATTGCCGGAACATTATCAAAACTGGCTTACGATGTTTGTTTGTTCATGAGCCAGAATTTCAATTTTGTAAGCCTGCCTACCGAATTTACTACAGGATCGAGCATTATGCCCCACAAAAAAAATCCTGATGTTTTTGAGCTCACCCGTGCCCGTTGCAACAAATTGCAAGGTGTTCCGGCACAAATCAGCTTAATCATCAACAATTTGCCCAGCGGCTATTTCCGCGATTTGCAAATGGTAAAAGAAGTATTTCTGCCTTCGTTTAAAGAAATGAACGACTGCCTTAATATTGTTAGTCTGGCCATCAATAAGATGTCGGTAAACACCGAAATTCTTAACGACAGCAAATACGATTACCTCTTTAGCGTTGAAGAAGTTAATAAACTTGTATTGCAGGGAATTCCATTTCGCGAAGCTTACAAACAAGTTGGCGCTCAAATTGAAGAGGGAAACTTTACGCCCGAAAAATGCGTAGACCATAGCCACGAAGGGAGCATCGGAAATTTATGTTTGGATAGTATTTCAAATAAGAAAGAGGAAATCATTAAAAAATTTCTATTTAACAAAATAGAGGAAGCAAAAAAGAACCTGCTTCAATAAGATTTCAACCTATTTGAAACCTAACAAATGTCAGAATCATATAAAATACTGGCAAAGGATTAAGTTTTTTATGATTTTTCTCAAGGTTAATTGTATGTTATTAAACACAATTTACACCTATTAAGATTGCGAATACACACCTCTTTGATTATTTTTGATTTCACTTCGTAAGTAAAAACGGGATTTTCACTTACAGTTTAGCAGTGAATCGGTTTTGACAGCGCCAATTACTGCACTAGTGCGAATTTTAAAGAGAAAGGAAAATATGATGCAGACAAAAGAACCTGTAGCAAAGGGATTGTACCGCCCTGAATTTGAACATGGGAGTTGTGGTATCGGGTTTGTAGCAAACCTAAAGGGCAGAAAGAAACACAATGTGATTTCTGATGCTTTGTCGATGCTGGCTCGTATGGAACATCGCGGGGGTACCGGGTTTGATATTAAAAGCGGTGACGGTGCAGGGATATTACTACAAATTCCACACGAACTTTTCATGGAAGAATGTCCGAAACAGGACATTAAATTACCTCAGTTTGGCGAATATGGCGTGGCCATGATTTTCTTCCCAAAAGAGGACCGAAAACGTTCAGAGTGTAAAGATATTATCGGACGAAATCTAAAGAAGTTTGGATTACCCTATTTGGGTTATCGCAAAGTTCCGGTTGACAATTCTGACCTGGGACGCGATTCTTTGGCTTCAGAACCATATGTACAGCAATTGTTCATTGGGAAACCTGATGGTATGTCGGTGGAAGAGTTCGACCGCAAACTTTTTGTTTTCAGGAAATACACTGAAAAATTGGTTCGCGAGTCAGTTGCCGGAATTGGATACAACGGAATGAATATCATTTCGTGTTCATATAAAACCATTATTTATAAAGGTCAGTTAACAACCGAGCAGGTTTCGTTATATTTTAAAGACCTAACAAATCCGTTGGCAGTGAGTGCCATATCATTGGTACACTCACGTTTTTCTACCAACACTTTCCCTTCGTGGAAACTGTCGCAGCCTTTCCGTTACATTGCGCACAACGGCGAAATCAACACCAACAAGGGTAACATTAACTGGATGCGTGCCCGCGAAGTGCTTTTGGAGTGCTCGGCATTTACGAAGGAAGAGTTGGAAATGATCTTCCCGATTTGCGACATCCGCGATTCGGACAGTGCCAACCTCGATATGGCCATTGAAATGCTTGTGTTAAGCGGACGATCGTTACCACACGTACTGATGATGCTTATCCCTGAAGCATGGCAAAATAATCCGGATATGGATCCGAAAAAGAAAGAGTTCTACGAATTCTATTCTGCAATGATGGAACCATGGGACGGTCCGGCATCGGTATGTTTTACTGATGGTGTATTGGTTGGAGCAACACTCGACCGTAACGGATTGCGTCCGTCACGTTATTGCCTTACCGAAGATGATACATTAATAATGTCGTCAGAAACCGGTGCAATTGATGTTCCGCACGATCAGGTAAAAATCAGAGGTCGTTTGCAACCGGGCAAAATGTTTGTTGCCGATTTGGAACAAGGCCGCATTATTTCTGACGAAGAAGTTAAAGCTGAAATTTGCTCAAGCCAACCGTATGGCGAATGGGTTAAAGAAAATATGACTTACCTGGACGAACTTCCTTTTATTCCTGACCTGGAATTAAAAGAGCCGGATAAAAAAACCGTATTTAAAAGACAGAAGGCTTTTGGATTCACCCACGAAGATATTGAGGTGATCCTGAAACCAATGGCGATGAACGGAAGCGAAGCACTAGGCTCGATGGGAGCTGACAATCCGCTGGCTGTACTTTCTGATCGCCCGGTGCATTTGTCGCACTACTTTAAACAATTATTCGCCCAGGTAACCAATCCGCCAATCGACCCGATCAGGGAGCGTATTGTAATGGATTTGAGAACCTATCTGGGAGGTTTTAAAAATATTCTGACGGAGTCGCCTGAACATTGTCGTAGAATTGCAGTTCACCAGCCTGTTTTAACCAACGAGCAGTTGATTAAACTGGCCTACGTGGATCACACGCATTTCCAAACGAAAAAGATCAGTATTGTTTTCCACGCCGATGGAAAAGAAGGAACGCTGGAAACCAAATTGGAACGTTTGTGTCAGTATGTTGAAGATGCGATTGATGAAGCTTATTCAATCATTTTGCTCTCCGACTTTGCGGTTAGCACCGACCATGCGCCGATTCCTTCGTTACTGGCAGCCTCGGCTGTTCACCACCACCTTATCCGTGTTGGAAAGCGTGGAAAAGCCGACATTATTATGGAAGCCGGAGATGTGCGCGAAGTACACCATTTTGCCACTTTGCTGGGCTACGGTGTTTCTGCCGTAAATCCTTACATGGCAATTGATACCATCAAGAATCTGGTTGATGAAGGTGCTTTAGGAGACATTACCAAAGATCAGGCAATAAAAAACTACGTGAAAGCCATTGGCGGCGGACTGTTGAAAGTATTCTCGAAAATGGGTATTTCAACATTGGCATCGTACCAGGGAGCACAGATTTTTGAAGCTGTTGGAATCAAGCAGGAAGTAATTGACAAGTACTTTACCGGAACCGTTAGTCGTGTTGAAGGTCTTAGTCTTGACGACATTGCCAAAGAAGCAATGATGCGTCATCGTCAGGGATTCCCAACCCGCCAGGGCGGAGCAAAAGTACTGGAGCCGGGTGGCGAATACCACTGGCGTAAAGATGGCGAACGTCACTTGCTGAGTCCTGAAGCGATTCAACTGATTCAGGAAGCAACAAGAAAGAACGATTTCGAGAAATATAAAAAATACTGTAGTGTAGTTGACGATCAGGCCAAAGCCGCATTCACTTTACGCGGATTGATGGACTTTACTTCTGACCGCCAGTCGATTCCGCTCGACGAAGTTGAACCGGCAGAAAGCATTCTTACCCGTTTTGCTACGGGAGCAATGTCGTTTGGTTCAATCTCGTGGGAAGCACACACTACACTGGCCATTGCCATGAACCGCATTGGTTCAAAATCAAACTCGGGAGAAGGTGGTGAAGACCCGATTCGTTACACCAAGTTGCCAAATGGCGACGATATGTGTTCAGCTACCAAGCAGATCGCATCAGGACGTTTCGGTGTGAACAGCTACTACCTGAGCATGGCGAAAGAGCTTCAGATAAAAATGGCGCAGGGAGCAAAACCGGGTGAAGGCGGTCACCTTCCGGGTCATAAAGTAAATGGATGGATCGGACGCACACGTAACTCAACTCCGGGTGTAGGATTGATTTCTCCTCCACCGCACCACGATATTTATTCGATTGAGGATTTGGCACAGCTGATCTTCGACCTGAAAAACAGTAACCGCGATGCACGTATCAACGTGAAACTGGTTTCTGAAACAGGTGTTGGAACTGTTGCCGCCGGTGTTTGTAAAGCAAAAGCCGATGCCGTACTGATTTCAGGATACGACGGAGGAACAGGAGCGTCACCGGTTAGTTCGATCAAACATGCAGGATTGCCTTGGGAGCTTGGATTGTCGGAAACACACCAAACGTTGGTTCGCAACCGCTTGCGTAACCGTATTGTGGTGCAGTCTGATGGCCAGATGAAAACATCGCGCGACCTTGCTATTGCAACTTTACTTGGTGCAGAAGAGTGGGGAGTGGCAACAATGGCACTGGTGGTTGAAGGATGTATCATGATGCGTAAATGCCACAGCAATACTTGTCCGGTAGGAGTAGCTACTCAAAACGAGCGCCTGCGTGGTTTATTCAAAGGAAATCCTGATCATGTTGTAAACTTCTTCACATTCCTTGTTGAAGGTCTTCGTGAGATCATGGCCGAACTGGGCTTCCGCACCATTAACGAAATGGTGGGTCAGTCGCAGTGTCTGAAATTTAAAGACGACATTGATCACTGGAAATATAAAGGACTTGACCTGAGCCCGATTCTTTATAAAGAAGAAATGGGTGCGGAAGAAGGTCTTTACTGCAGCAAAAAACAAGATCACCAGTTGGAAGAAATCCTTGACTGGAAACTTGTTGAAGCCGCGCAAAAAGCGATAACAGACGGTGAAAAAGTAGCCGCAGAATTCGAGATAAAAAATATCAACCGAAGTGTTGGTACCGTTCTGTCGCACGAAGTAACCAAAGTACATAAAGGAGAAGGATTACCCGACGGAACTATTCATTTCAAGATGACAGGTTCTGCTGGACAATCGTTCGGTGCATTTGTTTGCAAAGGTATTGAGATGGAGATTGAAGGAGATGCGAACGACTATTTCGGGAAAGGATTATCCGGTGGTCATTTAGCCATCTATCCGGCCAAAAACGTACAGTTCATTCCGGAACAAAACATCATTGTAGGTAACGTTTGTTTCTACGGAGCAACAGACGGCGAGGCTTATATCCGCGGTATTGCCGGCGAACGTTTCTGTGTTCGTAACTCGGGAGCCCAAGTTGTTGTTGAAGGTATTGGCGACCACGGCTGCGAATACATGACAGGAGGAAAAGCAGTTATTCTTGGAAAAACAGGAAGAAACTTTGGTGCCGGTATGTCGGGTGGAGTTGCTTATGTGCTCGATATCGACGGAACATTCCCAGGTCTTTGCAACAAAGGAATGATTCAACTGGAAAGAGTTACGGATAAAGCTGAACAGGAAGAACTGAAAGCAATGATTCAGAAGCATAAGGATAAAACAGAATCAACTGTTGCAGAATATGTTCTATCCGATTGGGAGGAGACAATAGGCAAGTTTGTAAAAGTAATTCCTACCGACTACAAACGAATGCTGACGTACATTGAAGAGGCCCGTAAGACGGGTAAATACGAAAAAGAGTCGGATGTAATTGATGCCGCATTTGATATGCATCTGGCCAATTTGTAATTTTTTATAGACGCTAAGACATGGGAAAGCCAACAGGATTTTTAGAATATAAAAGAGTTTCCAATCCAACACGAAAAATTGAGGAACGCCTTAAAGATTGGAACGAGGTATACATATTACGCGATAAAGAAACGTGTGAAACACAGGGTGCTCGCTGCATGGACTGCGGTGTTCCATTCTGTCATCGCGGAGCATTATTGCACAACGGAGCTTCGGGCTGTCCGGTTTACAACCTGATTCCGGAGTGGAACGACCTGATTTACAAAGGTCGCTGGAAAGATGCACTGGAGCGACTTCACCACACCAATAACTTTCCTGAATTTACAGGAAGAGTTTGCCCTGCACCTTGCGAAGCAGGTTGTGTGTTGGGAATTAACGAACCGGCTGTTACCATTCACGACAACGAACGAACCATTATCGACAATGGTTTCGAGCAAGGCTGGGTGGTTCCGGAACCACCGGAATCGCGCACCGGAAAAACAGTTGCCGTTGTTGGATCGGGTCCTGCCGGACTGGCGTGTGCAGCTCAGCTGAACAAAGCAGGTCATACCGTTACTGTTTTCGAACGCGACGACCGTATCGGCGGTTTGCTTATGTACGGTATTCCGAACATGAAACTGGATAAAAACGTGGTACAACGCCGTGTTGATATTTTGGAAGCAGAAGGAATTATTTTCAAAACCAATACCGAAGTTGGAAAAGACATTCGCAGCAAAAAGTTGCTCGACGATTTTGACGCGGTTGTTTTAACTACCGGAGCTACAAAACCACGCGACCTGAATGTTGAAGGCCGTGAGCTGAAGGGCGTACACTTCGCTATGGAGTTTCTGAAAGCCAATACAAAAAGTTTGCTCGACAGTAAACTGGAAGATGGAAATTACATCTCGGCAAAAGATAAAAACGTAATTGTAATTGGTGGTGGCGATACCGGTACCGACTGTGTAGCCACATCGCTTCGTCATGGTTGCAAAAGCATAACTCAGTTGGAGATTATGCCTCAGCCACCAAAAGAGCGCAACAGCGACGCAAACCCATGGCCCGAATGGCCCGGCAATGAAAAAACCGATTACGGCCAGCATGAAGCTATTTTGGCAAAAGGCAAAGATCCACGGAAATACTCGATAATGACCACTAAGATTGAAGGTGAAAACGGTAAAGTAAAAGCTTTGCACACCGTTCAGGTTGAGTGGATAAAAACCGATAATGGCGGAAGAATGCCACAAGCGGTTCCCGGAACAGAAAGATACATTAAAGCCGACCTTGTGTTGTTGGCGATGGGATTTTTGGGACCTGAAGATAAAATTGCCGAGGAGATGGATATGGAACGTGATGCACGTTCGAATTACAAAGCCGAATACGGCCAGTTTAAAACCAGTATTAAAAAGGTTTTTGCTGCCGGTGATTCGCGCCGTGGACAATCGTTGGTGGTTTGGGCCATTAACGAAGGTCGCGCCGCTGCCCGCGAAGTAGATACTTACTTAATGGGCGACACTGTTTTGCCATAAGGCAATTGTTCTGTGACAAGAGCGATTAAATTCGCTCGCCTAAAATTTGAAAGTTAGCATATGCTGTAGTGGGCTATGCTATTTTATAGTGCAGTTTTTTCAGGAGATCCGGCCGGAGGAGGAAATTTATTATCCGAAACTAAATCACTTTCCCTTGACCAGAATGTGAAACGCCGGTTCTCCTTTTTTCTTGCAAAATTTATATCAATTTTAATTTCAAATGAGTTTTAAAAATTTTTAGAGATTTTGGATTTAGACGAGGTAAATAAATTGAGTCATAGCATAGTTCTGATGAAATTTTTTACTGAAGTATAAATTCAAAAGAATAGAAATTTAAGGCTCATTTGGGGTTAATATTGATATCCATTCAGAATATGGGGCTTCCCGGGAGGGTAGCCCTTTTTTTTGTTAACGGTAACTTGTATGTGGTCGGGCGGTCCCGATGTAATCGGGAGTGTCAGACCCGCAGGAAAGTGAGCAGAAAGTATGACTTGTCAGACCGCTAAAACCCCCGCCTGCCATATACAATTCCTTAGCGGTAGTTATTATTTCTTATTTCTAAGTTTATCAATTATCTTCCTTGTAAATTTTGAAATTGTTTGAAGGTCCTTTTTAATTGAATCTTTTTCGAACTGACTCGCAGAAGACCTTATAAATTCTATATCCTTTCTTATTGAATCTTTTTCGAATTGACTAACCTTGCTTTTTAATTCAAGAATTAGATTAGATGCCTGAATATTTATTTTTTCCGATTCCGGCTGATTATTCCAAACCTTCTTTAAATCTTGCCAAATATCGTTTTGTTCTTTACTCCACATAAAATTATAATTTATCGGTGATACAATTCAGTAATATTTTTCTTATTCTTTTCATTTTTACGGCGATATGATTTTCTGTTAAACCCGTAATTACTGCTATGTCTTTATAGGGTAAGCCTTCTAAATAAAGAATAATTATGGATTTATTATTTTCCTCTAATAAGGATATGCAGGAAGCAAGAGCATTATACTTTTCTTGTTGACTTTTATCCTGAGGGACCTCAACCGGAATAAATTCAATAGATTCTAATCGAACAAATTTTTTATTTTCAGTTTCTGATTTTTGTTTCGAACGAAGACAAACATTTAGGGTAATTTTATAAATCCAGGTATTGATGTTTGATTTCCCGTTGAAAGTTGTGAATGATTTCCAGATTTCGGATACTACATCTTGAAAAAGGTCTTGTGGTTCTAATGGATGTACGGAATATATTTTACAAATTCGATAAATTTTATTTTTGTTGAATTCAATTATCTGTTCAAATGTATCCGATGATTCGTTTTGCATTTAGTATATTTTTAACGCTTCACATATATTAGTTACACGGTTTATTAAGATATGACGAAAAATCAAAATTAATTTCGGGATTTCTAATTACCGCTAAGGGTAATTGCATGTCTCGTAGCTTTGGTTTGAGCGTTGGCTTTATATGTTGTTTAAAGATAACAGATTTTTTTGTATAACATAAGCTTTGGGAATACTCCCAAAGGCTCCCTAACGCGTGTTTCTTGCTTTGGGAATACTCCCAAAGGTTCCCCAACACATGTTTCTTGCTTTGGGAATACTCCCAAAGGTTCCCCAACGTGCGTTTCTTGCTTTGGGCATACTCCCAAAGGCTCCCTAACGTATGTTTCTTGCTTTGGGAATACTCCCAAAGGTTCCGTAACCTATGTTTTTTGCTTTGGGAATACCCCCGAGGTTCACCAACACATATATGCTGTTACGGGTAAACTCACCATAGCATGTTTTACTAACTTTTATATTCTGCTCTAAGTATCCTCTACTGCCCCTCGTTTGCAACGAGGGGTTTCTAATCTTGTCGTTTTTAACGACCTTATAAATGGCATTTAAAATGCCCGGAAACCTTACCCCTCGTTACAAACGAGGGGTAGCCAGGTTAACCAGTAAGTTTTTTATTTTACCAGATTTTTAAAAGCTGATCCAAAAATGAGGTAGCTGGTATTTCCTCCAATGGTACCTTCGTTTTGGCCCCACAAAAACGGCCAGTCGTCGTAATTTTCAAAATGGTCGGGTTGCCTGAACAATACGCCGGGAGCAACATTGCCCGGTATAAACGAGAAATCGGCCCTATTGTTACCATAAAAAACTGCTTTGGGACGAGCAGCACCCACCGTTGCCACAAACGAATAATTGTGATACGGATGGCAGCCAAACAGCCAGTTGGTGGCCTTAAATGCATGGCTTGCGTCAATAATATCAGGGAAATACTGGCTGGCAAAACAAATGGTAGTTCCAAAGCTAACAACACCGCCGTTGCCTGCCCAGTTCCGAAGGCCAATCGGCACTCCGTACGGATTATCCTTTTCAAGCTCTTCTATATATTCTTTGTATTTTACCACATACGGCTGCAGCTTTTCTTTGTACGCTTCGTCCATGTGCGGTATGGCATGTAGTGCTGTTAAAATGCTGAAACTCACGTTACGGTCGAGTGCAGGCCATAGCAATTCCTGAAACTTATCGATATATTGCTGCTCGCCGGTTGAAATGTACAGTTGAAGATTGGTGCCCATATCTGCACCCCAGCCCCATCTGCGGTTGTCCTCCGGCACATTGGCAAGTAATTCAGTAGACTCTTTCAGCAGTCTTTTCGACTGTATCAACGCCCTTTCCGAAAGATCGTCGTTATAGCCTTTCAGAGCACGGCTTGTTGCGGCAAACATAGCAGCGGCCCTGAGATCGAGGCTGGGATTACGGCTTGTGAACGCCCACATATCATCTTTTACACCGCTTGATTTGCCATCGCGGGCTACTTCGTACGGCCCCAAATTTGGATTATACGGAAGGCCGTCGGTTATTGAAGCGGCATCGCCAAGGTGATGATAATTATCGAGAACAGAGTTGGAAAGCGTTTGTGCCATATGACCGATAATTTCAGCCTGGGCCACAAGGTTCATTGTTCCGTGCTCGATATACTGCAAAATATCGGGTGTTCCATCCGGACGATGAAGATCAACATATCGCTGCTCCTCGTCAACAAAAGTCTGATCGCGCAAGGGTTTGAAATACTCCCATGTTTGAACGAAATTCTGAACAACGGAAATGTTCGATCCGGTTTCTATATCAAAATCCCCGGCATCGAAAAAGCCACCAACGTTTAATCCCGGAATGGTTTCCAGCGCTTTGTATTTGGTATCGGTGGTTGGGCCCTGGCCATGCAAATCGAAGTGATCGGTGTTTGGCGGAGCCTGAAGGTAGCCTTCTTTAAAAGGTTCGCCGTGCCACACCCTGTAAGCTTCGTTCACAAACATGTGGTTCATATGAATCGGAACCCAAACATCGCTGGTGGCGTCGGTAATCCAATCGTAAACGTTATCTTCAATTATAAAGTTATTTGTTTTACAATCGCCATACTGAATGTAGTAAATACCGGGTGTTTCAACAGACGAAAAATCAAATTTCACGTAGTGATATTTATAATAGTCGCCCCACGATTCGATTTTGCCACTGAATACTTCGGTTGCATTGCCATCGTCGCCTACTTTGTAAACAGATGCTTTCGCAAGCGGCTGATCTTTTTTGTCGAGTTCAATAACAGAAACTTTTTGTTGCGAAGGCAGGTAGCCAACCTGCGAAAAACCAATATTGGGCTCTCTTACCCAGCCTTTAATGGCATTGGGTTCAGCGGTCCAGGTTAAAACCTTGCCCGTTTTTCCGGCCGGAAGTAAACTGCGAACTACATACCAGCCGTTTTGGGCCAGCACACGGCCATCAAAAAGCATAATGTCGGCATCAGCAGAAGTGATCTTCACCATGCGTTCGGGCTCATCGGGAGCAAGAAGCATTGTTCGTCCGGTTTCGAGCGGAAGCGGATCGATAAATTTGCCGGTTCCCCTGTCGTCGGAAGTTACATATCCTTTAAATTGTTTGGGTTTTTCGCTGTTGGGCCTGGTAATGGTATTACTTGCCACGTAGCGCGAAAAGCGGTTAATACGCCCATCCATTAAATAGGTTTTTCCCCAGTACTGCGACGGCAAAAACTCAAGATTAAACCCGGCACTCCCTTCTACAGATTCAGGAAGAGGTTCGTCGAGGAAAACAGATATCTCAACACCTTTGCCCTTAGCTGTAACTATCACGCGCGATTCGAAATCGTAATCCTCATACCGTAAGATTGCCGAAATACTGTTGCTTACACTGTCAACTGTTCGGGTTGGTATTTCAGGCACCAGATCCCACTGCTCCGGGGTATGCGAAAGTCGAACGGCACCACCTTGTGCGGTTCTTACTCCGTGGTGGATTAATTCTATACCGGCGTTTTTTTCGTCGTTAAAGCCCCCGGTAAAAAGGTTACTGTACACCAATACATTCACGCCTTGCGTTTCGAAATACTCAAGATCGTTGAGTACCATATCCTGGTTTGGTTCAGGACTACATGCCGCCAGTAGCAGCAAAATGAATGATAAAAATGAAAGTTTTTTCATAAAGTTAAGTTGGTTATATCGATTTATTATGTTTTGTTATTTTATAGCCGAACTCTGGCTACTATAAACCCAATTTCCATTTTCAATATTAACTGATATTCAGTGAACAGCTGTTTAAATTTAGATTCGGTATTTAAGAAAATAGATAATTCTCCGGGTTCTCCTGCGGCTCGTTACGAAGAAAGGGGAGCTGAGGTATCCAATCCGTACCGGGTTATCGTCAACAACCTTCAACTCTCTTTTACTAAACTCTAATCCGTACCGGATTTTTAAATAGCCGAAAGAAAACTCCATCGGAGTTTGATTATAATAATGAGAATATACCTGTAGAATTACAACCCCGTCGGGGTTGGATTTTCATTTGGAAAGGCCTCGTTTTTAACAAGGGGTAGTTGTCTTTTGTTATGCCGGAGGCATCAAATATTTAAAGTATGCTTCTAATGAAAAAAGATTCGACTCCGGCCAGAGTCGTACCTATCATGTGAATTTGAATTTGCTATAAATATGTGAATCCGCTGGATTCTTTTTAGATTCTACTGATGAATCCTGATCCACTCAACCGTTGAATCGTTCTTAAACTTTACCACCATAAATTTGCTGTGCAGCGGCCAGAAGAGCAGCCGTTCCTGCTTAATCAGATAATAAATGTAGTTTTCGTTGTTGCGGTCGGGCTCGCCAAGCAAATCAATAATTTGCGATTGCTGAAGCGATCGGATGGTGTCGTTGTAAACCACATCGTTAACCATTTTGTCGCGAAAAGGGTAGTTCCTCCCCTCTTTGGTTTGCCACTTCGTTTTATCGAAAACCAAAGCACTGGATGGTTTATCAGACATGCCCGGTTCGTAATTTTTAACCTCCGAATTACAGGCCATGCAAAAAACAAGAACAACAACGCTGAAGAATGGTATCGCTTTCATTTGCAGGATTTTTTCATTTCAAATATACCGCAACGCTACACGGTCAGTTCAATTCCTTCGGGGCGTGTATGTTTCCACCGGCGGTGCGACCATAAATAATATTCGGGTGTTTCGCGTATCACTTCTTCCATTTTCCGAATGTAGGTAAGCAAAATATCTTTCGATTCTACTTTCGACGGGTCCTCAATAAGTTGCGTAAAATGAGCTTCGTAATGGCCGCGCTTTAGTTTTTTTAGATGCAGGAAAAATATGGGCTGATTGGTTTTAATGGCAATCTTTTCGGGGCCGGTAAAAAACGGTGCTTCCCGGTTTAGAAACACGGTCCAGAACGGCGAATTGGCAGCTGGCGTCTGATCGGCTGCCAACCATAAAACGGCTGGTTCGCCACGTCGGACATGCTCGATTGCTGCGCGTGCCGATTTGTGTACCGGCACCGATTCGCCCCCCCACTTGCTTCGCGAGTGTTCAATATATTTTTCAAAAGCCATATTTCCCCGAATCGGATTCACAATCATCAGCAGTTTATGCGCCGATTTGGTTTGAATAGAGCTGCACCACTCCCAGTTGTTGTAATGAAATCCGAGCAGCATAATACTTCGTCCTTCCCGGGCATATTGTTGTGCCTCTTCCAGACCTGTAACTTTCAGGCGCTTATCCATCTGCTTTTCGCTCATGCTGTGCAACTTGATAGTTTCAAGTGAAAAGTCGCAAAAATGACGGTAATAGCGGTGCATAATTTTACGAATCTCCTCCTCGCTTTTCTCCGGAAACGAATGGCGAAGATTATCCAGAATCACCTTTTTACGGTAGCCGACAACATACCGAACCACCAGGTAGAAAAAATCGGCAATGCCGTAAATGACCCAAAATGGCAGCACCGAAATAAATTTTAACAGCAGTACTACACCACCGTTTAACAGGCGTTTAAAAAATCCTTCGTAATAGCGTTTATCTTTTTTGCGTAAGCTCTCGTCAACCATACTAAAAAACTATTGAATTAAAGCTGTGCCCTCCGGGCGTTTGTGCTTCCATCGTTTGTGGCTCCAAAGATAATACTCCGGATTCGATTTTATCACTTCCTCCATTTTTTCGATGTAACGCAACAAAATCTCCCGCTCATCAGTTTGCGTAGGTTCTTCTACCAGTAACGAGTAACTGTATTCGTACATCCCCCGCCCCAGGCGTTTAGCCTGCTGAAAAAATATGGGTTGATTGGTTTTTCGTGCAATTTTTACCGGACCACGGAAAAAAGCGGCTTCGCGGTTCATAAACACCGCCCACAGTGGCGAACTAGCCAGAGCCCTCTGATCGGCAATTAATCCGAGCACAGCCGGCTCCTGTTTTTCAAAAAAGCGGTAAGTTACTTTTGCTGCAAGCCCCATCTGAACGGCTTCGCCACCCCAACGCTCGCGCGCTTTCTTCAAAAAATTGTCCATTGGTTCGTTGTCGCGCATTTTGTTGTACACCATCAGCAACTTACAGTTTATTTGCTGCTGCAAGGCCCCCGACCATTCCCAGTTATTGTAATGAAATGCCAATAATAGGGCGCCATTTCGTTTTTCAGCTAAATCATTTAGCTCCTCGGCACCTGAGAATTTTATACGTTTCTTCAGTTCCTTTTCCGACAATCGGTAAAGTTTAATACTCTCTAACGACACATCGCAGAAATAGCGGTAAAACTTATTCCGGAGCAGAAGAATCTCTCTTGCACTTTTCTCCGGAAATGCGTGTATTAAATTATCGGTGATTACTTCGCTGCGGTACTTCACCAAGTCTTTTATTATAAGGTACAACACATCCGACAAAAAATACAAACACACAAAGGGAAGCAAGGCAATGACTTTTAACATAACCACGACGGCCCATTTCCCGCCATACCCGAGAAGCACTGATAATTTTTGATTTTCTTTTTTCGATTTGCTCATTGTGTGTACTGCAAGCCCTGTTAAAATAGCTTAAAAAGCAGTTTCAAAACTACACTTTTAAGCTTACATTCGCTAAAAATATCTCTATATTCGGTTGATGAAAACAGGAAATATGAAACGCGCATGTAAGTTCTTTTCCTCCAGGATTATGCTTAAAACAATGCGAGTTCCATCTTATTCCTTAGAAAACAAATAATTTTAATTAGATGAAAACAACACTCACACTAATTTTGCTTTTAACAGGAATTTCTATAATGGCTCAAAATACATTTATTGCTCACCGCGGAGCTTCGTATCTGGCACCTGAAAACACAGTGGCTTCGGCAAAACTGGCATGGGAACTTGGGGCCGATGCTGTTGAAGTGGATGTTCACCTGACGAAAGACAACCGCGTAATCGTTATTCACGACAATGACACCAAACGTACCTGCTACGGAAAAACAAATCTTACCATTGCCAAAACACCATCTATCCTGCTGCGCGATTTGGACGCCGGCGTTTGGAAAGGGGAAGAATTTAAAGGGGAGAAGTTGCCTTTCCTGTCGGAGATAATTGAAACCGTTCCTGAAGGCAAAACACTCGTTGTAGAGATTAAAGCCGGAGGAGATGAAATTATTCCGGCACTTAGACGTATTGTTGATAACAGCGGGAAAACAGAACAGATTGTTTTTATCAGTTTTGGCTGGAAAACCATTGTTGCAGCGCATAAAGAATTTCCCGATAACAAATGCTACTGGCTGAGTTCTGTTAAACCGGGTCTAAAGAAAAAAATGGAAGAGGCCGCGGCTGAAGGACTTGCCGGCGTTAACTTAAAATATTCGGTTATCGACGAAGAAATTATGGCACAGGCCAAAGATCTTGATCTGGAAGTTCTTAGCTGGACCATCGACGACCCGGAAGAAGCCCAACGCCTAACCGATATTGGTGTAACCGGAATTACTACCAACCGCCCCAAGTGGCTGAAAGAACAAATGAATCAATAAAAAAGGGGACTCTAGTGCTTGATACTCCTTCGTTTTCATTGAACCCAGGAGTGGATTCTGTGCCAGTACGACTTCTGCCTTCACAAATCGTTAATCACCATACTTCATTCAAGTCACAAAAAAGGGCTGCCTTTTGTTAAAAGACAACCCATAGTTTCTGACGTTTTCTGAATACTTTTCCTGTATTCTTAAAGCTTTAATTACTTAACCACATTTCAAAAATAGAGCATTATTCTGTTAAGGCGATTTAACTAAGGTAAATTATTGTTAAACAATTTTTAGGAATGTTAAAAGTGTTAATTCAGGTAAAAAGGTGATGGTAAAGAAATTACCCGCAATGTTTTTGGGCAACAACCAGCTGAAAAGCTCCTTTACCGATGAGTTTTGATCGTTTAATCACAAATCCGTTGACCGGTAAAATAGTAGTCAAACCACCTGCTTTTGTATAGCTTTTAAAATTACGGTTGTGTTCAACTCCTGCCAGAAACTCGGCAACTTTGCTGCCAACACCCAAATAATTTTTGGGCAAGGGAACGGCATAATCCAACACTACAATTCTTTCAGCCACTTTTTTCACCTCAGCAAAAATGGCTTTATATAACCCCGGCTCAAACTGGTGCAAAGCCATGGAAAGTATAGCCACATCAAATTTTTGCTGATAAAACATACTTAAGTTAGTGGCATCGCAAACAACAAAAGAAGCATTGATAATCTTTTTCTTTTTGGCATGGTTGGTAGCATAACTTATCATCGATGCAGAAAGATCAACGCCGGTTACCGATTCTGCTTTATCGGCAAGCTCAAACAACTGCGCACCTGTTCCGCAAGCAATGTCAATTACAGTATCGCCTTTGTTAATTTCATGAGCAAGCCGTTTGCGCAGATTTCCGAGCAGCGGATCGATTATTGTACTGTAAACAAAGCCGGTCTCCAACATTTAATTTGTCTTTACTGATTTAAAAAAGTCCCAAATCACATCGCAGCCATTGATATCTTCATTCATATTACCGATCAACTTCTTCGGTAAATATTGTCGGGTGCCCGGCCAGGTATGACCTCCATTTTCAATTCTAATATTTATTAACCGGATGTTTGGATCATCCGGATTTTTCCAAACCGTTTTATGAACCATACAATCGTCTGCTGTATTTTTATCGGGCAGTTCGCTCTCTTCGGCTAATTCGAAACATCCATTTTGTTGTTTCCAGAAGTTTACGCTTTTATCAACGCTCACCACCTCTCCCCTTTTTTGTTTTAAAACGGTTACCGGCCCGCCGTTGTATGGAACCAAGGGATCAGCAGTGCCGCAAATAAATAACACCGAAACAGGATTTTCATGGACAATTTGTTGCTGATCTTCACTCATATTTGCCGCCACAACAGCAATAGCTTTAAAAACTTCGGAGCGTTCAAGCGCCAATCGCTGCACCATAAATCCACCATTAGAAATTCCACAGGCAAAAACACGATCTCTATCAATTGAAAGTTTTTTATCGAGATCGTCGATCATTACATCAAAAAAGCCCGCATCATCGATATTCAATCTGCGGGCAAGAGCCAACGTGTCGCGGTCGCCATCGTTCCACCCTCTTTTATAGCCATTCGGATAAACGGCAATAAAACCATCTCGCTCAGCCAGCTCATTAAAACGATACTTTGTAAATCGTGGCATGCGGCCCGCTCTTCCGCCTCCACCGTGTAAAATAAATACAACCGGATAATCGTTTCGCTCTGAATAATTTTCGGGAACAAACAATTCGTAGTTTCGCTCCAGCCCGTCAACTTCAACATGCATCGTTTCCGTCCATTGCTGCGCAAAAGTGAGTTCAGTAAGAAAAACGATAGTTATTGATAGCAGCATTTTGTACATTTCAGGCAATTGCTTTACTTCATAAACTCTATGAAGTTTGTTTTGTTGTTATCAATGTTTAAAATTAAAATTAATGAAGAATTTTCTGATTCTAAGTACTCTTGCGTTGTTATTATTCTCCTCGTTTAAATCCGACAAACCGGCCTACGTGCTTTTTAATAAAGATGGCAAGCCGGTGAAATACGAAAAAATGTTGAAGCAAATGGAAGACGCCGACATCGTATTGTTTGGCGAGTTGCACGACAATCCTATTTCGCACTGGCTGCAGCTGGAACTCACAAAAGACCTGTATCAACAACAGGGTAAAAACCTGGTTCTGGGTGCCGAAATGTTTGAAAGCGATAACCAGGTGATTATGGATGAATACCTGTCGGGAAAAATATCGAACCGGAATTTTGAAGACGAAATACGTTTGTGGCCCAATTACAAAACCGATTATAAACCGCTGGTGGAATTTGCCAAAGACAGTGGCCTTTATTTTGTGGCCACCAATGTTCCGCGTCGTTATGCATCGCTGGTTAATTCAAAAGGTTTTGAAGGGTTGGAAGAACTTTCGGACGAAGCAAAAGCTTTTTTACCACCGCTGCCGCCTGCTTACGATTCAACGTTGAATTGTTATGCCAGTATGATGAAAATGGAAGGAATGGGTAGCCATGTTACGGCCAATTTCCCGAAAGCACAAGTCATAAAAGATGCCACCATGGCACACTTCATACTGCAGAACTGGGAGCCGGGAAAAGTACTTTTGCATTACCATGGCGCCTATCACTCGCAAAATTTTGAAAGTATTTACTGGTACCTCAAACACGAAAAACCGGAGCTGAACATTGTTACGATACATTCGATTACTCAGGATGATATTTCGGAATTAACAGAAAAAAATACGGGTGCTGCAGATTTTACGATTTGTGTGGATGAAGATATGACCCGAACACGATAAAAAAAAGCAGGAGCCTGGAATCCTGCTTTTATAAATGTCGTGTGACCGGAGAACGTCTTAATTCTTGTTTTTTGCTTTTTTTAAGCTTCTGCAAGTTATAGCAGGAAAGCCAAAAAGTAAATACCCAATATTGGGTATTTTTACGTACCTTGAGGAGGTTTAAATCTTTTTTGAAAGTCACAGAACAACATGGACAATACAAGTTTAAACAGAATGAAACAAGCCTGGGAGGCTAATAAGGTAATAAGTCCGGTGAAGTCGGAATTGTACCTGAACATTATTGAACAGGTGGTAAATCTGTTTACTCCCGGAAGTTTCTATTACTACATCATGAACTTCGGAACCCTTGAAATGGATTACGTTGATTCGCGTATAGAAACGGTTTTAGGCGTAAACACCAAAGACTGGAGCCTTGAACGATTGTTTGAGCTCGTGCACCCCGAGGACCAGGAGCAGATGCACCGCAAAGAGGCTAAAGCAGTAGATTTTACGCTTAACCGAATTGCGAAAGACGAAATATTAAAATATAAGGTGGTTTATCTTTTACGTTTGCGCCACGCCGATGGATATTACAAAACCATATTGCAACAGTCAAAAGCGCTCACCCTCTCCGAAGACGGCAAAGTTCAGCAGGTTTTGGGCATTCATACCGATGTTACACACCTGAACATGGAGATTGACCATAAAATTTCGTTTATCGGCGACGGGCTTCCCTCCTACTACTCGCTGTCAACCGATGACGATTATCACCCGGTGGAGCTCGATTATCACACGCTTTTTACAAATCGGGAAAAGGAAATTCTGGGCAATATTGCCAAAGGAAAAACATTTGCCGAGATTGCGGAAGTCTTAAATATTTCGCCTCACACCATTAATACCCACAAAAAAAATATTCTAAAAAAAACGGATTGCAACAACACCACCGAATTGATTGCACGTTGCGTTCGCGAAGGAGTAATTTAGCTAGCGGTAAAAATTCATTTCTTCAAGGTACTCCCAGCTTTTCTGTGGAAGAAAATGACGCACATCTTTACCCTCTTTTATGGCCTTACGAATAAACGATGACGAGATTTCCATTAACGGAGCATCTTTGGCCATCGTTATGTTTTTCTCGACCAGCACCTTATCCGGATCGAAACCGGGGCGTGGATAAACGATTATTCCGTAATCACCGAGTATTGTTTCGTAATTCTTCCACTTATGAAAGTTCTCGAGGTTATCCGATCCCATCAATATTTTAAAATAATAGTTCGGGTGCTGTTCTTTTAAATATGCCAGTGTGTCGACCGTATAACTGGGTTTTGGCAGGCTGAATTCGATATTTGAAGCCCGAAAGCGGTCATCGCCTTCAACAGCACGGTGCACAAGCTCCAAACGCTGGTAATCGTCCAACAGATTGTTTTTCTTTTTTAGCGGATTATGCGGCGACACCACAAACCAAAGCTGATCGATATCGGTGTATTCTACCATATAGTTGGCAATGGCCAAATGCCCGATATGTATGGGATTGTAGCTACCAAAATAAAGCCCAACCGTTAACTGTAGATTGGTTTTGGGTGCGAGTATGTCGGTGACGATGTTACTCATAGTAAAGCAAAAGTACAAAAATCCTAATTTCCAATTAGCTTGTGAACGTCATGCTGAACTTGATTCAGCATCTCCAGGGAGCAGATTCCGAAACCACCTCGGAATAATTAAGTGTTAGTTTGACAGAAAATTTGCAATAATTCTTTCAGCCTCCACAAAAGCGTCTTCCAGCTTGTCGTTAATAATCACCACATCAAATTGTGGTGCAAAACTTAATTCGTGCTCGGCTTTTGCCACACGCATCGCAATCTTTTCTTCGCTGTCGGTTGATCGCCCAACCAGGCGATTACGCAACTCCTCTACCGACGGTGGCTGCACAAAAACAGCCAGAGCCTCATCGCCGTAATATTTTTTAATATTCAGGCCACCAACAACATCCACATCAAAAACCACATTTTTGCCTTGCTCGCGAATACGTTCCACTTCGCTTTTCAACGTACCATAGCTAGTTCCTTTGTACACTTCTTCCCACTCCAGAAACTCGTCGTTTTCCACTTTTGCCAAAAACTCTTCACCCGATAAAAAGTAGTAATCTTTACCGTGCGTTTCGGTGTGGCGCGGTTCTCTGCTAGTGGCAGAAATTGAAAATTCAAGATCGAAACCTTGCTGTAATAAATGTTTTACGATAGTAGTTTTCCCAGCCCCTGATGGAGCTGAGAATATGATCAATTTTCCTTTCATTGTTTTAAGCTACGAGCCCCGAGCTGCTTGCTACGAGTTTTTAAATAAACTATAATACATTAAGTAGCTGCTCTTTAACGCGCTCCAGATGATCTTTCATTTGCACAACAATACGCTGAATATTGGTTTCGTTGGCTTTTGAGCCTATGGTATTGATCTCGCGACCAATCTCCTGCGAAATAAAACCAAGCTTTTTCCCCGATGCACCGTTTTGTTTGGCCGTTTCGAAGAAATACTCGCAATGATTGGCCAGGCGTACTTTCTCCTCGTTAATGTCCAGTTTTTCAAGGTAAAAGATCAGTTCCTGCTCAAAACGGTTTTCATCTACATTGCCATTCATTTTCAGCGCTTCCAGATTATCCGTTAAACGAACCTTCAACGCTTCA
The DNA here is from genome assembly GCF_010586825.1 of Draconibacterium mangrovi. Lineage (GTDB taxonomy): Bacteria > Bacteroidota > Bacteroidia > Bacteroidales > Prolixibacteraceae > Draconibacterium > Draconibacterium mangrovi. The sequence continues at coordinate 973,082 of NZ_JAAAGB010000001.1, forward strand.
ATACGCTGTTTTTCGAACGGCTCAACCTGTTTTAACAAACTACTGATGTTCTCCACATTGCCAATAATATCAGCCTCCAATGCTTTTCCTTCGTTCTCGCGGAAATCGTTAATATCGCCAAGTGCGGCAAGAATATTGGCATAAATGGTTTCCCATTCTGATTCATCGAGTGTTTCGTATTCGGTTTTCACCACATCGGGCAAACGCATAGCCGCCTGCAAAGTACTTTGGTCAACAGCCAATCCCAGTTCTTTGCTGATCTCATTCAGTTGATTGTAATAACCTTTCAGAATAGGCTCGTTAATTTTCGAATTGGTTTCGTCGCCCAGGTTTTCCACGTAAATGTTAAAATCAACTTTCCCGCGTACCAGTTTTTCGGCAATCGCTTTACGAATTATAATATCTTTTTCGCGATACAAGGCGGGAGTCCGGGTATTAATATCGATTTGTTTACTGTTTAGCGATTTAATTTCAATGGTAATCTTTTTGTTGTTTACCTCGAATTCGGCTTTTCCAAAGCCGGTCATTGATTTTATCATGTGGAATTAATTTTTATTCAAATTTAGTATAAAGTCTGTAAAAACAGCAGAACGGATTCCTGATGTTGAAAATTGGATGCTGGATTCTGGATATTTGATACTGGATACTCGATCCTGGATGCCGGATGCTCGATATTGGATTATAGATTCTGGATGCTGGATCATCATTAAAGCATTATCGCATTTAAGCATTCCTTCCCTTCAGTCCTTCAATCCCTCAGTCCCTCCATCTTATAAAATCGCTCCGGAACCGATCAATTCATCATCGAGATACCAGGCGGCAAATTGCCCGGAGGTGATTCCCCTTTGCTCGTTTTCGAACAGGAACCAGGCACCGTCTTCTTTTATATGTATCGTTCCTTTTTCCAGCGGCTGACGGTAACGAATACGGATATCAAAGTCGCGTTTTTCGCCATCCTGCATTTTTAGGTCGGGGCGTATCCAGTGCATATTTTCTGTGGCTACAAACAGTCCTTTGCGGTACAACCCGGGATGCTCAAAACCTTCGCCCACATATATAATGTTGCGTTTTACATCGGTGCCAAGAACAAAAAGCGGCTCTTTGCGGCCACCAATGTTCAGTCCTTTACGTTGTCCGACGGTATAAAAATGTGCACCCTGATGTTCGCCAATCACTTCGCCGTTCCACGGTTTATACGGAAAGGGAAAACACAGCTTTTTATAGTTTTCTTCCGAAACCTCAATATTCTTTTTCTTTTCCATGAATTTGGCCGGAATCTCAATAACATTACCCACTTTCGGTTCCAGCTGCTGCTGCAAAAAGGTAGGCAGATCAACTTTCCCAACAAAACAAATACCCTGCGAATCTTTACGCTCGGCAGTTGGCAGATTTTGCCGGCGTGCAATATCGCGCACCTCAGGCTTTAATAACTCACCTACCGGGAACATGGCTTTTGAAAGCTGTTTCTGGTTTAGCTGACACAGGAAATAACTCTGGTCTTTATTCGGATCTTTACCGGCCAAAAGCTGATGAATGGTTTCCCCATCCACTTCTACTTCCGACTTGCGGCAATAATGCCCTGTTGCCACAAAATCGGCATCAAACTTCAGGGCTTCTTCCATAAAAGTGTCGAATTTAATCTCGCGGTTACACAGCACATCGGGATTTGGCGTACGCCCGGCCTGGTATTCGGCAAACATATAATCCACCACGCGTTTTTTGTAATCCTCGCTCAAATCGACAATATGAAACGGGATATCGAGCTTTTTGGCCACCATTTTGGCAATCAGCGAATCTTCTTCCCACGTACACGAACTGGTAAGCACACCTTCGCGTTCGCGGTAGTTAATCATAAACAAACCGATCACCTCGTGCCCCTGCTCCTTTAACAGCCAGGCCGCCACACTCGAATCAACACCTCCGGAAAGTCCTACTACTACCCTGCTCATTTATACATTTTTAGGGCGGCAAAAATACAATGAAAAAGTGGAAAGGCAAAGAGAAGGATTAGTGATTAAGGATTAATTGAGTGAATGAGTGGGAAGTAGGAAAAGGCAAAGTGTCATCCTGAGCGGACCTGTCCCGATCGAAGCATCGGGAGTCGAAGGATGAATTTCGAATGATGATTAACGATTTCAGAATGAATAGGCAGTAGGCAAAAAACAATACGCAAAGTTCTACTGTGTCTTATGTGATCTATGTGGTTCAAAAAAAACAAGGCAAAAGTTGAGCGTAACGAATTGAAAATCGGCCACGGCCAAATCCCGACCGTCGCGTCGGGGGAAGGGTTAGCGATTAAGGATTAAATAGTAATTGTGCGAATTAGTAAATGAGTGATTGGGTGAATAAGGAAGTAAAAAAGATTGCTTTATGATGATTAATGATTTGTGAAACGGTTGGCGCCTGTTGTCGGGGCGATCCCGAAGCAATCGGGAGTGTCAGCCCCGCTCTTACCCCCGCCTGTCCTATTCCAAATTGTTACGCAACCGTCCTTTTTAATATTTCCATTTTGCACCTTTTTCTTCTGCATCTTCTTTTCTGTATTCCGCAATTTTTCGGATCAGATCTTCAGGGAGTGGCTTGTCATACTGAAATTGAACAGAATCCTGTTTTGTTGTATATTCACTAAGCTCTTTTTCAAATGGTTTCATTGCCGGGCCTGTTGGGGTGAAACTCAAATGAGATTTATGAGCAGAATAGGCGAAAAGAATTGTTACTGATTCAAACGCCGGTTTTCCCCACTTTAATCCCTCTTTCGCTTTTGGAGCAACACTTTTTAAAATTGCACGCAATTCGTTTATTCTCGATTGAGCAATTTCAGGCAATTCTTCAATGTATTCTTCAACACTGCTTGGCTTCTTTTTTTGCATATTTCTCATTTTTTAGGAATTCGTATTGCTTTCGAGTTTTGGCTCTTTTTAAGATCTTCAACGCGTACCAACTGGGCGCAAGATCTGACTTGCCAGACTGCTCATACTTCGCCTACGATCTGCAATTATTAGACGTATTAATTTTTCTTAATTAGTCTATCAATTTTTATCAAAAGAGCTGTTTCTATGCAATCTTTTAAACTTACCATAATTTCTTTAGGAGAGATTATAACTTCAAATTTTTGTCCATTTGTTTCATAAATTAATTGCAATGTAAGATAATCTTCATTTACTGGCCACCTCCTGTTTAAAGTACTATGTGTAAACTTGTTTCGAAAGTTAAAAAGCCAATTTCTTTTAAATTCATCATTATCTCCATTTAAGTCTAATTCTTGCTGAAGGAGTTTGTCTAGTTTTATGTCGCTTAGCAATTCTTTATAACAGTTTGTTGATTTGATAATATCCAAAGTGTTAAAAAAACTGTTTTTCACCCCATAATCTCTAATATACTTTTCATGGAGCTTCACAATTTCACTCTTTATATCCAGCTCATGTGAATGTGAAATATTATCAATTAGAGTATGAATTTCTTGATTCTTCCTCCAAACTAACCATTCATAAAAAGTCTTGTATCTTACTTTTTGACTCAGAGAATCAAAGCATGTTAAGCCCAAATAGAAAACCAAACCAAATATTCCGAACTTAATGTTGTTTTCATTTTGTATCAATTCATTAATCATAGAAAGTCTGTCAGATACAGATAAGATTTTCTCGAAGTCAAGCACTGTATTTTCAGTAGTTGAGCTGATAGCGAGTTGTTCAACTATTTTGGCATCTAATTTTTCAACTTTGTCTTTCGGTAATTTTAATGAATCATCAAGCGAAGAAAAGAATCTAGTTTTATCGTCTATTATTACAGATTTCAGATTTCTATTAAGTTCATCCTTATTAAAAATTTCATAGAATTCGTTAACTAGAAATTCTTTATCATATCTAAGCTTTTTCATCTATCTTCCAATTTTGTGACTTCGAAAGGTAAATTGTATCTTACTTGGCGAAAATCCGCCCCATGCAAACCACTGAACCTGCAATGAAATATGCAAAAGGTTACAAGCAGTAGTGGTTTATTTAAATAATTCTTCGACATCCAGTTTATTGTCATCTGCTACATTATTCCAATATATTATTGAATCTTGATTTTTACCAATCATGCTTACTTTAACGGTACAAGAATTATTATCCATTGGCAAATCTACAATGTTTAGTTTATACACTTTTGTCAAATTTAATTTTTCCGTTACGACATTTGGATGTAATGCAAAATTTACACTTTGTCTGTCTGATTGGTGACTTGGATAAATAAAAATATCAGTTCTCAAATTGTGTTTCGCATAGATGTAAGAGTGAGCAATAAAACTAGAAACAACATAAGAGTTATCATAAATGAAAAGATGGCTTAAAAATTCTAATATCTTTTTCATTCCATTAATCTCATCAATTGAATAGCCTTTAAGTGTTTCTTCTATTTGATTTAAATTGTCATCTGAAAGAGTTTTATAGATACTTGTATCCGCAAGATTTCCAAACAGAAATGGTGTAACTCGAAAGTCTAGACCAGGTTTTAAATCCCATCTAGATAAATAATAATTGTGTTTAGGATTTATGTTTTTTTCATTTCTAATTGTTTCAACAATTGCAGTCATTGGACTGTCTGCACAATAAAATACTGGGTGATATGGGATATTTGCTCTTTGAATATTTTTTATGACGTTATTAGGAGGATAGGAATATTCCGAGATCAAGGTTTTATTCATTGATCCTGTCTCTTTTCTAAGTCGATAAAAAGGGAAGGTAAAATCTTCACTTTTCATAATCTTGAGAATATGAGGGAATATCCCAAGTTTCTGGGTAAATAGTTGATGAAATCTTTTCTCAAATTTTTTGGGACTACTCTTTACTTTGTAATTATCCCACTTTTCAATAAGCAACAACTCATCGATACCTTTTTTAACATTCTCAATTTTAGGCAATTCTATTTTGTTTGTCATTTTATTGTTGGGTTGATTTTTATTGCTCCTAACTTTTTTCCCCATCAACCAAAAGCAACCATAACCCCTAACACCGAAATTATTGTCAACTTCAAGTATATTCTATACAAATTTGTTGCTTGCTGTTTTAATGCGTGTATCAATGGTTATAATCTTTAGTGCATTAAATATAATAATTATAATAAAAAGTGGGGAGGTGCCGGGCAATTATCTTATCAACCTCGCTTAAACCCATCACTCTGTTAAGTAATAAACCGTATTTTCCTGAAAAAGAACACCCTGAGACACAACAATTACCTTTTTGTGATACTTCTGTGATAAACCCAAACTACCTTTCGGATGTTCAACAAAGAAAACATTATCATGGAAAAGGCATTGATCATCGAAGACGACAAGGATATTTCCGAATTAGTTGCCATTCATCTAAGCGATATGGACCTGGAAGTTGACAAAGCTTTCGACGGGAAAGACGGATTAATGAAAGCGCTGAACAACCAGTATCGCTTTATTTTGCTCGATCTCCGGCTTCCGCTGCTCGACGGTTTTGAGATTTGTAAACGCCTGCGAATGGAAAAGGTAAACACCCCCATTTTAATGCTCACATCCAAATCGGAAGAGATCGACAAGGTGCTCGGGCTTGAAATGGGTGCCGACGATTATATCTCGAAACCTTTTGGTATTCGCGAATTGCTGGCACGGATAAAAGCGGTGCTACGGCGTTACGATTCCACGCAGACGAGTAATGAAACGGAAGAAAAAGAAATTCGTTTCGATGATCTGTACATCAATGTAGGGATGCGTATTGTTGAATTAAACGGGAAGCGGATTGAGCTTTCGCCAAAAGAATTCGACCTGCTGATTCACCTGGCGTCGCACCCCGGACGAACCTACACCCGCATGCAGCTGCTCAACCAGATTTGGGGCTACGAGTTCGAAGGATTTGAGCACACCGTTAACTCGCATATTAACCGCCTGCGCTCGAAAATTGAAACCAATATGAACGAACCGCAATACATACTTACCACCTGGGGAGTTGGATACAAATTCAGAGAAAATTAAAAGTAAAAAAAGATGAAGACTAAGATATTTAACCGATTGTACCTGCAGGTGTCAGCCATATTTTTGCTGGTACTTTTTATGTTTACGGCCATTGCGCTGTATATTTCGGTACAATCGTCGGCCAAATATTCGGTAGAGGTGAACCAGCGCCTGAACCGCAACCTGGCCACCAGCACTGTGGAAGTTATTCAGCCGCTGATGAAGGACGACATTGCCAGCGACGAGGCCATTGCCGACATCATGCACTCGATGATGGTGATCAACCCGATTGTTGAAGTGTATTTGCTCGATCCGGAAGGAAAGATACTGAAATATGTAGCCCCTGAGAAAGTGGTAAAACTCGAGCGCGTAAACCTGGAACCGATCAGGGAATTTATTGCCGACCCGGATCACAGCATTATTTACGGCGTCGATCCTCGGAATCCGGGAGAGTTTAAAACCTTCTCGGCCGCAACCATTACCGAAGGCGGTGTATTAAAAGGCTACATTTATATTGTGTTGGCCAGTCAGGAATATGTTTCGGCCGCACAAACCGTAATCGGCAGTTATATCCTGGGTTTGTCCATCCGCTCGGTTATTATTATCCTCATCATATCGGCGCTGGTGGGTTTGCTCGCCATTTGGGGTATTACCAAAAAACTAAACCCGATCATCGATGGAATTCAGGAATTTAAAAAGGGGAACCTGGCATCGCGTATTGCGGTGAAAAGCGAAGGAGAACTCGACCGGATTGCTTTGGTTTTTAACCAGATGGCCGACACCATTGAACAAAACATTCGAGAACTGGAAGGCGTTGACAACCTTCGCCGCGAATTGATAAGCAATGTGTCGCACGATTTGCGTACGCCGGTGGCTTCCATTCAGGGATATGCCGAAACGCTGATACTAAAACAGGATAATATTTCGGAGGAAGAACGCAATAAGTACCATCAGATCATTTTTAAAAGTTGTGGTCGTTTGCAACGGCTGGTGGAAGAATTGTTCGAATTATCGAAACTGGAAACCAACCAGATTGAACTACACACCGAGCCATTTTCCATTTCGGAGTTGGTGTACGATATCGTGAATAAATACCGCATCCTCTCGCAAAAGAAAGGTATCAATATCGACACGGTAATTGCCAAAAATGTTCCGGTGGTGGAGGCCGATATTTCGCTAATCAACCGGGTGCTGCAAAACCTGATCGACAATGCCATGAAATTTTGCCGCGAGGGCGACAGTATCCTCATTGAAATTGACACCAAAGAACCGGAAAGAGTGGAAGTCCGCGTTGTTGATTCCGGGCCGGGGATTAAACAGGAAGATCTGCCGAACGTTTTTCAGCGTTACTTTAAAGGGCGTAACGATGAGAACAGCACCGGCCTCGGGCTGGCCATCGTTAAGAAAATTATCGATCTGCATCATTCAAACATCCGGGTGCAAAGCCAGTACGGAAAAGGAGCTAAATTTATTTTCGATCTGCCTAAGGCGTTTTCGGCATAAGATTCGTTCTACTATTCACTTGGCTCAATAAGAATGTTACCCTGTATGTCAGCTGACGGATTACGTGTCTGTTCTTCGAATCTGGCATTGCGAGACTCTGCCCAAACCGGGCATAATGAGTTAATGACAGGCGATTAAAACCACCTCCCACAGCTTCGCTGCGTACTCCTCCTGTAAGGAGGAGAAAATTCGTAAACCAATTTTGGCTTTACAATAAAAAACAATGTAAGTAGCCGGAAATTTAGCTACGCTGTTTTTAAATTCCCCTCCTCCCAGGAGGGGAGGACCGCGTTTACAGCGGTGGGGTGGTCTAATTTTTCACATCTGCTATTGGCAACAAAGTGAAGCAATCTTAAAGCATTACAAAACCCTGAAAAAAGTTTATAAAAGCTTGAAATTCTTGTGACTTTGCTGTGATACTTTCTTCGGAATTTTGATGTGAGTTAACATTAAAATCTAAAAAAAATGAAAGCATTAAAATTTACAATGGTCGCAGCTTTGGCTGTAATCCTTTTTACAAGTTGCGAGAAAGACGAAATGATGGAACCGGAAACAAAAAGCGGAATGTTACCCGATGTGGTTCCTGCAAAAATGTACACGATAACGGTTGAAAACGTTTCTGTACCCTACCACTATTTTGAAGCAGGAGCCGAATTTGGCGTTACAGGCGGCGATGCAACTCCTCCGGCACATCCCGGCGAAACCATTACGGCTCATTTTCATGCCGGATCAAGTCACAAATTATCTTTTGCCTCCATGTATGGCGCATCAAACGACTGGTTTTATGCTCCGGGCGACGATGGAATTGAACTATTTCCCGGAGGAACAGCACTGGAGGGCGACATTACAAGTATGATCTATTTGTGGGATGCCGGAACCGAAGTTGACGGATCGACAACCGACGAAGAGGAAAGTAACCCGGTCGACATGGTTTCAACAACTGAAGAAAATATTCAGGTGCTTCTTGAATACAACGGTGAAAGCATGTTTACACTAACAATCAATGTGCTTCCCGGATCGGCAACACCACTTTCACCAACTGCCTGGGTGGTTCATTCAATGGATCAGCACCCGATTTTTATGGAAGGCGAACTGGATTACGGAAAGGGACTGGAAGCTTTGGCAGAAACCGGAAATGCAGGTCCGCTGGGTGAATACCTGGAAATGCACAGCGGTTATGTTTCGCCTGTGGCTCCCGTACTTTGGGCGGTTCATGCAAAAGACGAAATGCCTATCTTCACCAACAACACAGCCGATCGTGGCGAAGGTTTGGAGTTATTGGCAGAAACCGGAAATCCAGGAGATCTGGCTGCCAGCCTGATTGGAATGGGATATCACGCAGGTGCTTACGCTGTTCCTGACGGAAAAAACAGTGCAGGTCCGCTTTTCCCCGGCGATAAATACACCTTTAGTATTGATGCCCAGCCGAACCAATACCTGAGTATTGCAAGTATGTTAGGTAACTCCAACGATATTTTCTTTGCCTTTGGCGACAGTGGCATTAAGTTGAACTTCGGTAACGAAGCCCAGGATATAACTGACGAAATTATGCTGTGGGATGCCGGAACTGAAGTAAACGAATACCCGGGAACAAAATCGATGGATGAAGACGAAGGCGGTCTGGTTCGTTTACTCGACGACGGCTTTATGTATCCTGACGTAGATAAAATTATTAAGGTAACAATCAGAAAAAGTAAGTAGGTGCGAGGGAAAATGAGAGCAAAGAATCCGTCGGTGAAAGCCGGTGGATTTTTTATTTCTTTTTTAAACGATTCGTACCGTAACAATCCATCCACCGTTCAGGGAACCAAACTTGAATAGAATTTCGAATGATGATTAACGATTTTTGATTGCAGAATGAGTAGGCAGTAAGCAAAAAACAGTCGGCAAAAGTAATTTGATCTTTGTGTCTTTGCGTCCTTGTGTTTAAACTCGTCTTCCAGCGATAATCAGCTAAATCAGTCTTATCAGCGTTCAAAACTTTTATTGTTTTTTCAATCGGTTGGTGCCAAAACAAGCCATTTCCCTTTCCGGGAAACCAACATCAAAAACAGTTTCTATCTCGTTATAGGCGATAATATTTATGGTGAAACGCGCCCGGCCTCCCGGAACAAAGTTTTCAATCCGCTCTGTTTCAAAAACCATCTTTTTAGGTGTTGAAATGGAATCATTCAAAGCATATTCAGTAAAATAACCTTCGTTGTGGTATTGACGGAACATCACCACTTTTCGGGCACTGTCGAAACTGATAATTCCTTTGTCGTCGTGTTTTTCACCTTCGGCATTTTGTGCTGTTGGTTCAAACTCTGAGTGGTGCTTTACTTCGATGTATTGTTTATTCATCAGCCACGAATAATCGGCTGTAATTTTTGATTTTGCATTTCCAAAACCCTCGCCGGTACCTTCCCACTTTCCAATTATGGTTTCAAAACGACTTAAAGGATTTTCCTGTGCAAACAAGCTAAATGAGGTTACAACCAAAATGAAAGTGGCTAATCCTTTCCAATTCATTGTTTCTTTTTTTTCTGGTACGACTGACGGTGTTTGTGCTGGCTGTTTCCTTTTTTGTATTTATGAAATTTCCCGTGTCCGTGCTTTTTCCCTTTCGAAGGAGTCCGCCATGCAGGGCCTTCGCCAAACTGCTCGGGTAGCGGAATTTTAAATACTTCGCGCTCGATCAGCTCCTCAATACGATGGAACTTGTACATGTCGTCTTCGTTCACCAGGGTAAGTGCCACTCCTGTTGAATCGGCACGCGCAGTACGTCCAACGCGGTGTACATAGTCTTCAGCATCGCCCGGCACATCGTAGTTGATCACCAGGTTAATATCTTTAATATCGATACCGCGGCTCATTACATCGGTAGCCACCAAAATACGAATCCGCCTGGATCGAAATCCGTTCAGCACATTTTCGCGCTCACGTTGTTCCAGATCCGAAGAAATAGCTTCGGCATCAAAACCTTTCTTTTTTAGCCTTTTTGCCAATTCGTTGGTTACGCGCTTGGTTGAGCAGAAAATGATTACACTGCTGTAATCCGGATTTTCCGAAATGAGGTGCGCCACCAAATCGCCCTTTTGTTTATCGTAAATAAGGTACGCGGCCTGTAACACGCCTTCTGCCGGTTTCGACATGGCAATGTTTATCTCCTTAGGATTATTCAGAATCTCCGAAGCCAGCTTCCTGATCTTCGGTGCCATAGTTGCACTGAACATCAGCGTTTGGCGCTCTTTTGGCAGGTACGAAATAATCTTTGTAATGTCCTCGTAAAAACCAATATCCAGCATCCGGTCGGCCTCATCAAGAATCAGAAATTCGATCTTATCAAATTTTACGTATCCCAGGTTCAGGTGCGAGATCAATTTTCCAGGGGTAGCAATAATAATGTCGGCTCCTTTGGTCAATGCCCGTTTTTGTTGGCCCCATTCGTCACCATCGCCACCGCCATACAAGGCAATGGAATGGATGCCCATGGTATAGCCAATTCCCTGCACCTGCTGATCGATTTGCATGGCCAGCTCGCGCGTTGGTACAATAATCAGTGTTGAGGTTTCTCCGCCGGGTAAATCGGCAATTAAATCAAGAATAGGGAGCAAAAAAGCTGCGGTTTTTCCTGTTCCGGTTTGGGCACAGGCTATAAGGTCGCTACCTTCCAATATAATGGGAATTGCCTGCTCCTGAATCGGAGTAGCATTTTTAAATCCCATGTATTCTATGGCATCTAATAAATCGTAATTAATGCCAAGTTCTTCAAACGTCATTCAATACTTTTAATATGTGCTTACAAATGTAGTTAAAATAAACGGCACAGTAGGATTACACCACCTTATGTATGAACCAAACTGTCAACAATTAAAAAGATCATCATAAAAAGGTAAAGGAAGTTGAGTTTGTAGAATGAGGGGCGTACTTTAAACTCGTCCTGAACAAAAACCGCCATGGTGAGCGACGACAGGAGGTAAAAGATGTAAAATAGTAGCAAGAACATGATGAGTTTGTTGCCGATAACAAAAAAGATAACCAGGAATGCGGATGCTATTGTTGTGAGAATCCAGGTGTAGGTTACCCGTTTTATTTGCAGTTCGGAAAAAAGCTGGTTCAGACTGGGCATTTTTGCCAGTTTATATTGCTCGCCAAACATCAACAGTAGCAACCAGAAATGCGGAATTTGCCCGATAAAAAAGAAGGCTGCTACCAATAATATTATTTCAGAGGAAAGACTTCCACCCGCTCCGGCCCAACCGATCATAGGTGGAATTGCGCCAACCATCGACCCGGGAATAACCGCAAAAGCCGATACTTTTTTTAGCGGGGTGTAAACGCCGTTGTAAAAGAAAAGCGTTAGCCAGCTTAAAGCCAAAGCCATCGGCGGATTGCTAATAATAAGAACGATTGAACCAACAAAAGCAAAAGCAATGGCCACCAATAAAGCATTTTGGGGGCTGATTTTTCCACTAGGCAGCGGCCGATCTTTTGTGCGTGGCATTTGAGCATCAACATCGCGCTCCTGCCAGTGGTTGAGAACACTCGAACTGCAAGCCATAAAAAATACGCCCAGCAACAACCACCACCCCTGTGCATCAACATCGTGTGTAAAAAGCACATAACCGGTTAATGCCGATAAAGCAATGGGTAACGATATTCGCACCTTGCCCAATTCGTATATTATTTTTAGCTGCTGTTTCATATTATTTGAACCACATTAGACACATAAAATACATTAGTATTTTGCCTATTGTATTTTGCCTACTGCCTACTCAATTTCAAATTAATCCTTTATCACTAATCCTTTATCTACTTCACCGTTTTCAGGTACTCAATAATATTATTAATATCGTCATCTGAAAGTTGCCCTTCGTACGATACCATTAAGCCTTTATTGTATCCGTCCACAACATCGGCATTTGGTTCGTATATCGATTTCCGAATGTAATCTTCGTCCACCGTAACCTGACGTTTTTCGCGGCCGGTTTGCACCGTTTGTTCTTCGCCCCAAATACCTTTAAAACTTGGGCCAACCAATTTTGTTCCATCCAGTGTATGACAGGCAAAACAACCGATATTTTGCATAATCCGTTTACCCGTTGCAGCAGGCGATTCTATTTCAGCCACCGAAGCAGCAACACTTGTTGTATCGGTTATCCACGACTGAAAAGCAGAATCTTCCATCACCTCCACATAAGTGTACATATAGGAGTGTTGCAACCCGCAATATTCGGCACAGAACAGTTCGTAGGTTCCCACTTTTTGCGGCTCAAACCACATGAAATTATCTTTTTTACCGGGTACCATATCCTGCTTCACACGAAATGCCGGGATGTAAAGACTGTGCAACACATCCATGGCCACCAGGTTTAATTTAACCGGCTGGTCTTTTGGCAGGAAAAGCGTATCGGTACGTCGGCCATTTTCATATTCAAAACTAAAGTTCCACATCCGTCCGTAGGCGGTAATTTCCATCGCGTCTTTTGGTGCGCGTTGCATGGGTTTCCACCCTGCCCAGCCGTAGTAAAACATCAGCATGGTAATAAGAAAAGGAATAACAGTCCAGATAATTTCCAATTTGGTGCTTCCTTCAATCTGTGTTGCTTTCGGATTTTTTTTCTTGTTGTATTTAAAAATGAAGACAAGCATTACCACCGTTAGCCCAATAAGGAACAAAAACGATATGCCCATTATGACAAGAAATGCAGTGTCGACACCCTGAACAAAATTTGAGGCTTTGGTTATTTCTGAGCTATACATAGTTATACTCTATAGAGGTAATCTAAAAAGGTTATCACAATCACAACCACAAAAATGGCAAACACAAAGGCCACCATAAGTTTAATGTATGGTTTGTCGTATTTAAGGTGCATGAAGTAAGTTAACACCAGTACCGACTTTATTACTGCAAACAGTAAAGCTGCGGCAACGGTATATTCACCCAGTTCTATTGAAGTTATTCCTATCGATGCAAAAGTTAGTGCCAACAGCGCCACCAAAACGATGACGTATAATCGGTATGGAACGATATGATGATGTTTATCTTCTGACATAGTGTTAGTTTTAATGGATGAGATAAAATAAGGGGAACAGGAAAATCCAGATCAGGTCGACAAGGTGCCAGTACAATCCGCAGTTATCGAGTAACGACGGGCGTTTGGCATTTACTTTTCCGTTGGCAACACCTCGCATTGCAAATCCCATAATTATGAGGCCCACAATAATGTGCAGTGCATGTAATCCGGTCATTACAAAGTATAAACCAAAGAAAAGGATTTCGCCCTGGCTCATTTCATTCAGCATCTGTTCCGATCCCGGCCAGATTCCGTGCGAGAATTTTACGCCCCACTCTATATACTTATTAACCAAAAAGCCAATGCCGATAAGAAATGTAATTACCAACAATGCAATGGCTACTTTTTTGTGTCCTTTCTGCAAAGCTGTTGTCGACATGGCAATCGTCATACTACTTACCAATAGAATAACGGTATTAAAGGCCCCAATAAAAGTGTTTAGTTCTTCGGCCGCCAGGTGAAATGCATCAGCATTCAGATAACGATAAACCGAGTACACGATAAAAAGGCCGCCAAACAACAGTAATTCTGTAAAAATAAACAGCCACATTCCGATTTTCGACGATTCAGGATCGTACATATCGGGGTGTTCGATATGAGCATGTTGATGTTCAGCCATATTAGTCATAGTTATAAGGTCCGTCTTTTTCTCCCAAAACAGGTTCTTTCTCAAAATTTAATACTGGTGGCGGCGAAGTAACCGTCCATTCCAGTGTTTTACTGTGCCACGGATTCATTTCTGCAGGAGGTCCTTTTCGGGCCGAGCGAACCAGGTTAACAACAATGATGATAAAACCGGTTACCAATACCCACGAGCCCAGTGTGCTCAGGATATTTCCTCCATGGAACTCTTCGAGGTAGTCGTAATAACGCCGTGGCATTCCCATCATTCCCAAATAGAACATGGGTGAATACAAGGCAAGAAAACCGATAAAGAAAACCAGCCAGCCAATATTGGCCCAGGCCTTATCATACATTCTTCCAAATATTTTTGGGAACCAGTAGTGCATTGCCGCAAAAAAGGCAAAGCCTGTACCGCCAAAAACAATGTAATGGAAATGGGCAACAACAAAGGCAGTGTCGTGCACATAAATATCGGTAGCCAGTGCCCCCAAAACAAGGCCGCTTAAACCACCAACCATAAACACAAAAATAAATGACACTGCCCAGTAAAAGGGCGTTTGGATATTGATCGATCCCTTATACATCGTCGATATCCAGTTAAAAACTTTTATTGCACTTGGTATGGCAACAATAAATGTGAGGAGTGAAAAATAATATTGTGCAGTTCCGCTCATTCCGGCAGTAAACATGTGGTGGCCCCAAACCAGGTAGCCCACAAATGCAATAGCCAATGTTGACGCGATAATTGCTTTATATCCAAAAATATGTTTTTGCGAAAATGTTGGAATAATCTCTGAAATAGCTCCCATAGCAGGCAGAATCATAATATAAACTGCCGGGTGCGAGTAAATCCAGAACAGGTGTTGATACAAAACAGGATCGCCGCCCAAAGCCGGGTCAAAAACGCCTACTCCGAATACCCGTTCAAGGGCAACCAATACCAGGGTGATACCAACCACCGGTGTTGCCAGCAATTGAATCCAGGCTGTTCCGTACAAAGTCCAAACAAATAGCGGAAGTTTTGTCCATTTCATTCCGGGGCAACGCAAGCGGTGAATGGTCACCAAAAAGTTTAACCCGGTTAAGATGGATGAGAATCCCAAAACAAATGCCCCGAATACGGCGGGCAGCAAATTGGTTCCGGTTTTAAAACTGTAGGGTGCATAAAAGGTCCAGCCGGTGTCGGGAGTTCCCGAACCAAACAACAGTGCGCAAAGCACCAAAACTACTCCGGCAATGTACAACCACCACGAAAGCAGATTCAGTTTCGGGAAAGCCACATCTTTGGCTCCGATCATTATCGGCATCATGAGGTTTCCGAAAACCGCGGGTAAACCGGGCACCACCACCATAAAAATCATTATAACACCATGAACTGTAAACGTAGCGTTATAGGTTTGTGCATCCATAATAGTTTTACCGGGAGCCAGCAATTCAAATTTCATGGCAAGCCCCAACAAAACACCTGTTGCAAACATGGTAGCTATCGAATACAGATAAAGAAGACCAATACGTTTATGGTCAGTGGAAAAAATCCATCCGAGCAAACCTTTGTATTTTCCCTGATAGGTTAAGTAGTTTGCTCCATTAACAGCATTTGTTGTATGCATAAAGTTTAGTTTAATTTACTTTTTTCTTTGGTTTTAATACCAGGAATAGCAGTAAAACCAGTCCAAAAAATATAATAACGATTCCGCTTACTTTAGTCACATTTAACACATATGTTTGTCCTTGCGGATCGTAGGAATAACAAAATCGTAATACTTTGTTCAGGGTAGGTCCCGATTGGCCCTTCGAGGCTTCAACAATGGCCATTTTCCATTCGAACGGCAAAAAGTACAGTCCATTTAAATAACGGGTAATTTTTTCATCGGGGCTTACAACGATTAACGATGCTGCATGCAGAAAATCGTTACCTGTTTTTTTGTATTTAAAACCTGTTGCTGTTGTAGCCCTTACAATACTTGCACTATCGGAAACAAAAAATAACCAGCCGGTTTTTGCTTCCTCCACTTTTTCGGGATTATTCATTAATTGCAGGTAATTTGTTTTTTTCCTGATTCCCAAATCGATTGTTTCTCGCGGATCAAAACTAATTGTCAAAACCTGGTAATCTTCCCCGGTAACAAGATCTGATTTGTCCATCACCCCGGCAACGGCTTCCATTAGCGGGCTACAAATTCCCGGACAGCGGTAATACACAAAATTCAGAATGGTTGGCTTATCTATTAAATCTGACAACCACACCTGCTCGCCGGCTTCATTTATCAGCGAAATACTATCGGGTAAATAATCGTCGAGATGTTCCACCACCCCTATTTCAACATCATCGTCGGTAGCGGCAGGATTAATTACGCTTTGAGAATTTGACACTTGAGCAAGTAGCAGAAAGACACCTGCAAGAAACGTTGTAATATAATTTACAGTCTTTTTCATAGAAGCCAGACCAATACGGCAAGGTTTATTTTAGTTTTTAAATGAATAGTACGTTATAACAGGTTTTAAGTTTTATCAATTTCGCGTCTCCGGCGAAATACAATAATACCTTTTTACCTTATTTCATATCTTAAAACCACAAAAGACTGATAATGTTTATGTAAAGAATAAGTTTCTTTTAATTTTTTGCGATTTTACTTCTTTCAGGTAATATATACGCTGAAAATACAGAATATTTAAAGCTTGAATTTTCAGGGAATCCCGTAACTTTATGCCATTCGTAGAGAAGCAGAGTCTTATTTAGAACATGTTTTGCAGCATATTTATATGTGACTTCAGTCACGTTCTTGCGGTATTCAGCTCTTCAAAAAAATCCTTTATAAACAACACGTAAATGCATTTGTTCATCCGAAAAATATATTTTTTTCAACCCCAAAACCTATCTCATCTGATATCAAGTTATTATACAAAAAATAAAATTTTACAAATACAGAAAAACACTGTAACTTACTCACTTATAACATTTAAAGTCAATTTGGTCTTTTATTATTGAGCGGACCGGATTAGTTTGCCGCTTTGCGCATATTTTATAAATTCGTAAGGTTGAGAAACTAAATTTAGCTGAAATAAGCATTGATTTCAGCACCATAGTTCTAAAATAAATGTCTGTTTATGGAAAATAAATCACGCAGAAATTTCGTGAAAAAGCTGGGTGTGTCAGTTGGTGCAGCCGGACTAGTTGGAGGCTCCAGTCTTTTAAGTTCATGTACCCAGGTGGAGACCGCCTCGGGAGACACAATTAAGCTGCTTACATCGAGTGGAGAACTTGTTGAAGTAAACAAGGCACAGCTGAAACCTGCTGACATGCCGAACCTTACGGAGCAACAAAAGAGGGGAAGAAAAGGCTTACCAGGCCGCAAATTTGTGATGGTAATCGACTTATCGAAATGCCGCAATGCCCGCGAGTGTATGAAAGGTTGCCAAAAGCACCATCAATTGCGTCCGGAGCAACACCATATTAATGTATTACAAATGCAGGATGCTGAAGATACTGCTCCGTATTACATGCCAAAACCATGTCAGCATTGCGATAACCCACCATGTACAAAAGTATGTCCGGTTAATGCAACTTTTAAACGCGAAGACGGCATTGTTCTTATTGATAATGAACGCTGTATCGGTTGTCGCTTTTGTATTGCAGCTTGTCCTTATTCGGCAAGGGTTTTCAACTGGTTTGAGCCACGCGATGCCGAAAAATACGAAGGCGTTACTTATAACATAGAAGCCAACGTTCCGCAGAAAAAAGGCACCATTTCGAAATGTTTGTTTAGCGCCGACCGTTTACGCGACGGGAAACTTCCAACATGTGTTTCGTCGTGCCCCAACGGAGTTTACTGGTTTGGCGACCAAAACGAAGATGCAGTTACAAACGGAACTACACACGAAACGGTTAGCTTCAGCAAGTTAGTTAGAGACAATGCAGCTTATACCTTAATGCCTGAGCTGGGTACCAAACCTCGTGTTTATTACCTGCCTCCAAAGGACAGGGCTTTCCCGTTTCAGGGCGAAATTGAAGATCACCACTCATAAACCGACTAATCTTTAAACGATGGAAAAAACAAAATCGCCGGAAGAATCCCGGAAATTATTGGATAAGATAACTTTCGACCTCACCCGTTCGATTGTAAAACGCGACGAGCTCACCCGTTTTTGGTATTTCATACTCATTATGTTTGCCGGCGTTGGACTGTGGGGATGGGGAATACAAATTCGCGACGGTCTGGGAGTTACCGGTATGCGCGACTACGTTTCGTGGGGAATGTATATTGCCAACTTTGTATTTTTTGTGGCAATAAGTTTGATTGGTTTTCTAATAAGCTCTGCATTGCACTTGTTAAAAATAAAGTGGTCGCACCCCATTTCGCGTGTGGCCGAGCAAGTTGCCATTGCCGGAGTAGCTTTAGCAGGTATTATTATTATTAACGACATGGGACGCCCCGACCGCTTTCTCAACGTATTTTTACACGGTCGTTTTGCCTCGCCTATCATCTGGGACGTAACAGTAGTTACTACTTACCTTACTATTTCAGTATTGCTATATTATCTTCCGCTTATTCCCGATCTGGCTTTAATACGCGACCGGGGTGGCGACGATATTCCGACCTGGAAAATGAAAGTATACAAAATCATGGCACTCGGCTGGAAAGGAAATGCAGAGCAATACAAACTGGTTTACCATGCCATGCGTATTCTTATGATTCTGATCATTCCGGTAGGTTTATCCATCCACACCGTAACATCATGGTTATTTGCAGCCACATTGCGTTCGGGTTGGGATACCACCATTTTCGGACCTTACTTTGTTGCCGGTGCTTTTGTAGCCGGTGCAGCAGCCGTGGTTATATTAATGTATGCCTACCGAGTTCGTTACCGTTTAGGCGAATATTTTGAAGACCTGCATTTCGATTATATGGGAAAACTGCTGGTTTTTGTTTGTTTGGTTTACCTGTATTTCAACATCAACGAATTTTGGGTACCGGCCTATAAAATGAAAACCGCCGAAGGTATTCACCTGCGCAACCTTTTTGTAGGAAGTTTTGCCCCCATGTTCTGGTGGACACAAATGACTGGATTAATATTACCGATTTTCCTGATGCTTTTCAGATTTTTCAGAAAACCGTTACCATTAACCATTATCTCCGTTTTCGTACTGATCGCATCGTGGTTAAAACGCTACATTATTGTTATTCCAACAATGGAACACCCGTTTTTGCCGGTGCAAAATGTGCCCGATTATTTCAAACATTATTCGCCAACCAGTATCGAGATCATGATTACCCTTTTCTCTTTTATGGCAGCACTGCTTATTATTACTGTACTGGCCAAAATGTTCCCTGTAATCACCATTTGGGAGTACGCCGAGGAAAAAGGTATTGACAAAAAAATTCTTGCTGAACCGAAAAAATAAAAGAACATGAAGATCAAATTATTATTTGCAGCATTAGTTTTTCTTGCACAGCAGGGAATGGCGCAGGAATGGTTGGTTCCTGAAGATCAGAAGAGTGTTCAGAATCCATCAGAATATAATCTCGACAACGTAAAAAAAGGAAAAGACCTGTATTTACAAAGCTGTAAATCGTGTCACGGAGATCCGGGTAAAAACAACGCATTACCATTGGTTCCTCCCCCACCCGATTTTACCAGCGACATCATGCAAGCCAACACCGATGGCGAATTATTCTATAAAATTACGCACGGCCGTGGTGGAATGCCACAGTTTGAGACCACAATTTCGGAAGACGACCGCTGGCGTTTGGTGAACTACATCCGTAACTTCAACCCCGAGAACGAACCGGTATTGGTGGAAGAACCGCCTAAAAAGGCTAAGATTTTGGCTTCGGTAAATGAAGAACAACGCCAGGTTGAAGTATTTGCCGAGTACCAGGATAAAGACAGTAATTATGTGGTGCTGGCCGAAACGCCAATTTCAATTGGAGCTAAAAAAGCTTTCGGAACGCTACCAATAGGGCAAGTGCTTACCAACGATGAAGGACGCGCGGAGTATCACATTCCTGAAAGCCTGATCGGCGATGAACAGGGAATGGTAACGCTGGTTATTGACCTGGGCGAAGGTTTTATTAACGAAGATGTTGTGCTCGACGCGGCAAAAGTAGGACAGCCAAAACCAACTCCAAAATTAATACAAAAGGAAGTGCTTTGGTCGACGAACGAAAATATACAAGTATGGCTGTTACTGTCTTACCTGGCAGCTGTTCTGGGAGCATGGGGAACAATTGGCTATGTGGTATTTCTGATTTTTAAAATTAGCCGAGCGGGCAAACAGGAATAAATGAACATTTTTTATCTGCTTATAGGAGTAAGTTTACTGGTAGCGCTCATTTTTTTGGGCGCATTTATCTGGTCGGTACGTTCGGGACAATACGACGACAACGAAACTCCATCGATGCGGATGCTGTTTGACGACGACGATGTAGAATCGGAATCTGAAACCATTGAAGAAAAAAAGAATAATAAAAAATAATTATCCAACTCATGGAAAATCAAAAATTTAATTACGACAACAAAATAGTTAAGTTGTTTATTCTGGCTACACTGGTTTGGGGTGTTGTTGGCGTACTGGTAGGCATTCTTGCTGCGGCACAGCTGGCCTTCCCGGTATTCAACTTTGGTCTGGAATATACCACTTTCGGAAGGGTGAGGCCACTGCATACCAATGCAATTATTTTTGCATTTGTAGGAAATGCCATTTTTGCCGGGGTGTATTACTCAATGCAGAAATTGCTTAAAACCAGAATGTTTAGCGATACCTTAAGTAAGATCCACTTTTGGGGCTGGCAACTCATTATTGTACTGGCGGCCGTTACGCTGCTGGCCGGATTTACCACTTCGAAAGAATATGCCGAACTGGAATGGCCAATTGATATTTTGATTACCTTAATTTGGGTGGTTTTTGGATGGAACATGATCGGAACAATTGTTGTTCGCCGTGTTCAGCACATTTATGCAGCCATTTGGTGGTACCTGGCAACTTTCCTTGGGGTGGCCATGTTGCACGTGGTAAACTCATTCGAACTTCCGGTTTCGTTGTTTAAAAGTTACTCTATTTATGCAGGTGCACAAGACGCGGTGGTGCAATGGTGGTACGGACACAACGCTGTGGCGTTTTTCCTTACAACACCGTTTTTGGGCCTAATGTATTATTACCTGCCAAAAGCTGCTAATCGACCGATTTATTCGTACAAACTGTCGATCATTCACTTTTGGTCGCTTATATTTTTGTACATGTGGGCCGGGCCACACCACTTGTTATACCAGGCTTTACCTGATTGGGCACAAGCTTTAGGTGTAACTTTTTCAATAATGCTAATTGCCCCAAGCTGGGGAGGTATGATAAACGGGTTGCTTACCCTGCGTGGCGCCTGGGACCGTGTTCGCGACAGCGCCGCACTAAAGTTTATGGTTGTGGCCGTAACTGCTTACGGTATGTCAACTTTCGAGGGCCCGATGATGTCGCTAAAATCAGTAAACCAAATTACCCACTTTACCGACTGGACAATCGCTCACGTACACATTGGTGGTATGGGCTGGAACGGTGGTCTTGTATTTGGTATGCTTTACTGGCTGGTTCCAAAACTGTTTAAAACAAAATTATTCTCCGAGAAATTAGCCAATACGCACTTCTGGTTGTCAACACTGGCAATTTTGGTTTATGCCATCCCGCTTTACTGGGCAGCTGTTACTCAATGGTTGATGTGGAGAAACTTCACCGAAGATGGTTTCCTTCAGTACCCGAACTTCCTGGAAACAGTAACACAGCTGATTCCGATGTACATAGCTCGTATTTTTGCCGGAATTCTCTTCCTTGTTGGATTCCTTATCATGGTTTACAACCTGGCAAAAACAATGGCTGCCGGAAGTTTTGTTAGCGACGAAGCTGCCGAAGCACCTGCCCTTGTACTGGCCGGAGCCCGCAACCCGATGAAAGAAACCTTACACCGATGGATGGAAAGAAAAGGAGTTCGTTTCTCTATCCTGGTATTTTTTGCACTGGCTATTGGTGGAGCTGTTGAGATTATTCCGATGATATTTATAAAATCGAACGTACCAACCATCGACTCGGTAAAACCCTATACGCCGCTTGAGCTGGAGGGCCGCGACCTGTATGTAAAAGAAGGTTGTTATGTGTGTCACTCGCAAATGGTTCGTCCCTTCCGTTGGGAAACTGATCGTTATGGCGAGTACTCAAAAATTGGCGAGTTCGTATATGACTATCCATTCCAGTGGGGATCGAAACGTACCGGCCCCGATTTGGCACGCGCCGGAGTGGTTGGCGGACCGATGTACAAAAATGCCGCATGGCACTACAACCATTTTATGGATCCGCAAAAGATGAACGAACAATCGATAATGCCGAATTATGCATGGCTGGCGGTTAAAAACACCGATCTTTCGCAAACACCGAAAAAGATCAGGGCCATGCAAACACTGGGCGTTCCTTACCCTGAAGGTTACGACGAAAAAGCTGTTGACGATTACCTGACGCAGGCGGAAGGAATAGTTGCCGACTTAAAAACTTCGGGTATTGAAACTGATGCGAAAAAACAGATCGTTGCATTAATTGCCTACATGCACAAACTGGGAAAAGATATTGCTGAGCAGCCGGAAGTAGCTCAAGTTGAACTACATTCCGAATCATTCACTGAGGCTGCCGCTCAAAAAGAGGTTAAGCTTTTAACAAGTCCTGAAGATCTGGCTGCCGGAGAGAAAATATTTAAAACAACCTGTGTCGTCTGTCATGGCCCGGAAGGAAAGGGGATTGCAACTTTCCCAAGTCTGGTTGATGACGAATGGCTTCACGGAAACTCTCCTGAGGAAGTTTTCCATTCTATTTCAGAGGGAAACGTAGCAAAAGGAATGGTGCCTTATAAAACGCAATTTTCCGAGAAACAGATCACACAGCTAACAAGTTATGTATTAACAACTTTACAAAATAAGGAAAATGAAGATCGTAAGTAATCTATTAACAAGTATCGAAGGAATCCAGATCTTTTACATCATCGGATTACTCATTTTTGTATTGTTGTTTATCGTGATCTTTATTCGCACTATGCGCATTCCAAATCAGGAAATGGAAGATATAAAGAATTCTATTCTAGCAGATGGTGATTCTAACCATATCAATACTTAAAAAATACAATTATGTCAGATAAAAATAAACAAATATTGGAGCAGGATGAGCACCTGATGGACCACGATTATGATGGCATTATGGAGTTAGATAATCCGCCGCCACGATGGATAATGATGTTATTCTATATCACCATTGGCTGGTCGATTATATACGCAGCTTATTATTTTTGGTTGAAAGAAGGCAACCTGCAAGATGCTGAATACGCAAAAAAATCGATGCAGCACGATGACAAATACCAGATCGCGGCAATTTCGGCTGACGACCTTGTAGCTTTCACCGATGAAGAATCGATTGCTGAAGGGAAGCAAATTTACACCGATTTGGCATGTATGGCCTGCCATGGCATGAATGGTGAGGGAAACGCAATTGGCCCTAACCTGACTGATGATTATACGCTGCATGGATGTGATTTCGAAAGCGCTTTTAATACCATAAAAGATGGTGTACCGGCAAAAGGAATGACCGCTTATAAAACGCAAATGAGCGACGAAAAAATCCAAAAAGTGGCCAGTTATATCATGTCGCTTAGAGGAACAAATCCGGCCAATGCCAAAGATCCGCAAGGAGAAAAATGTGAGTAAGATAAAATACCTTTAAAAGAATTGGGAAACATTGTTTCCCTTCTTTTTTACCTGCAAATTGAACATATGGCAAATCAAAAACTCGACTTCAGAGACTACCCCATAAACTGGAACGAGCGGGGAGGACGAAAATGGATATATGCCAAAAAGCCTTCGGGGAAATGGTTTACCCGCCGAACCATCGTTAGCTACTTTCTATTGTTGTTTTGGGTTGGTGTACCATTTATTCGGGTAAACGGCAATCCACTTATTCTGCTTGATATTGCCCACCGGAAATTTATCATTTTCGGAGCCATATTTTGGGCACAGGATACCTTTATCCTGGCACTTTTAATGCTCTCGTTTGTTCTTTTTGTGGTATTGTTTACGGTAACTTTTGGCCGGTTGTGGTGCGGCTGGACTTGTCCGCAAATCATATTTCTGGAAATGGTGTTTCGCAAAATTGAATACCTGATTGAAGGCGATTACCGCGAGCGCCATAAACTCGACAACAGTCCGTGGACCACAAAAAAAATCTTTAAGAAAACGCTGAAACACGGTATTTTCATGCTTATCTCGGTTGCCATGACCAATGTTTTTCTAATGTGGTTTATTGGCAGCGACAGATGGATTAAAATGATACAGGAACCGATCAATCAAAACATTTCAGGCTTTTTGATAATGCTGCTTGTTTCGGCATTTTTCTATTGGGTGTATTCCTTTTTACGCGAACAAATTTGTATCATGCTTTGCCCATACGGACGTATGCAAGGTGTTCTACTCGATTCGAAGTCGATTGCCGTTACTTATGATTATGTGCGGGGCGAACCACGTGGCGGGCAGGGCGATGGCGATTGTACCGATTGCAAACAGTGTATTTCGGTGTGCCCTACCGGAATCGATATTCGCAACGGTTCGCAACTTGAATGTATTAACTGCACCGCCTGTATCGACCAGTGTAACAAAATTATGCATGTTACCGGCAAACCTCCGGGTTTAATTCGTTACGCCTCAGAAGCGCAAATAAAAGGTCAGCAAAATTCGATATGGAATGCGCGTAACCGGGCCTATTCGGTTGTGCTACTACTTATTTTCTCGTTTTTTGTTTACACATTGTTTTCGAGACCGGTATTGGAAACGACTATTTTGCGCTCACCTGGGTTACTTTACCAGGAGCAGGACAAAACTTTATCGAACGTTTACAACATTAAAATAGTAAATAAAACACACGACGAACTTCCGCTTGAATTGCGTGTTATTTCTCATGATGGCAAAATTCAGATGGCCGGAAACACAATAATTTTGAAAGATCAGGATATGTATGAATCAACATTTATTCTTTTCTTGCCAAAAAGCGAAGTTACGAGTGACAAAACCGAGGTTGAGTTTGGTGTTTTCAGCAATAATGAATTAATTGAAACCTATAAAGCCAGTTTTGTAGGGCCATAAAAAAGCTGACAGTTGACAGTCGCAGTTTTTCAGTAAAAAATAAAGAAGGAAACAGGAATAATAAAAAAGGAAACAAATGAAGTTTAATTGGGGAACAGGGATATTTCTTTTTCTGGCGTTGTTTTTAGCCGGATCGGCTGTTTTTATTGTATTTGCAGTGCGCCAGCCGGTAAACCTGGTGCATAAAAATTATTACGAAAAAGGTGTTGATCATACCGAACAGATGAATGTAAATGCCCGCTCGAAACCGTTTGCACGATTGTTTGACGTGAACCTGAACAACGAAGCATTGGTTATTAACATTCAAAATGAACTGGCGACAAAAATCGATTCCGGCAATATGCAATTGTATCGCCCGTCGGATTACACAAAAGACATCAGGCACGAAATTTTAGCGGGAAACAGTCTGATCCAGTTCCCAAAAACCGAGCTGATAACCGGCCGGTACATTCTAAAATTCACATGGTATACCAACGGTTTACGTTATGAAATCGACCGCCCGGTAAATATTCAGTAAATTTACTACCTTTAAATCAATTACAACCTTTTGTTCAAATCAATAGCGCCATGACCATTTTTATATCAGCACTTATTTTAGGATTGATGGGCAGTTTTCACTGTGCCGGAATGTGTGGACCAATTGCCATTGCTTTGCCACTACATGGCAACACTGTTCCGCAAAAAATATTCGGAGGAACCCTTTATAACCTGGGGCGCACCTTAACCTACGGAATGATGGGAGCAATTTTCGGGCTTCTCGGCCAGGGACTTCAACTCATCGGATTTCAGCAAAAAGTATCGGTGATTATGGGAGCCTTGATGATCCTTTCGGTGCTGTTTCCCACATTGTTTAAAAACCAGTACAAGATGGATAAAAGCTGGTTTTCGGCAGTGGGTAAACTGAAAAAGAAAATCGGTGAAATGTTCTCGATCCGCTCCTTTCAAAGTCTGTTTTTTATTGGCATGCTTAATGGGTTACTTCCGTGTGGGTTAGTTTATATGGCCGTTGCCGGAGCCATTGGTACGGGCGGCGTTGCAGAAGGATCGCTGTATATGATCCTGTTTGGTTTGGGAACTATCCCCATGCTGCTGGCCATCTCGCTGGCAGGAAACGTATTGAGTTTAGCGGTACGAAAAAGAATCAACAAATTAATTCCGATACTGGTTGTTGTGGTTGGAATTCTGTTTGTATTGCGCGGATTAAGTTTGGGCATCCCCTATTTAAGTCCGCCAAAACAAAAAATAGAGCAGAAATTTGAAAAAAGTCTGGAGAAAGAAAGTGCTGCAATGCATACTGAAACAAAAGGAGATTGTTGTAAAGTAGATTAGCAGATAACAGATCTTGTGAAATGGGGAAAAAGGAGGAGAATAGCTGTGTACATTGTGGTGCCGATTGCGGAAGTAACCCGGTGGTGTGGAACGAACTGAATTTTTGTTGCACCGGTTGCAAAACGGTTTACCAGCTGCTAAACGAAAACAAACTTTACAACTACTACAAACTTGAAGAAACTCCGGGAATAAAGGTGGAGACCACCACCGAATTCGGCAATAAATATGCTTTTCTTGATAACGATGAAGTAAAGGAAAAGCTGATCTCGTTTTCTGAAGGCAGCATATCGAAAGTAAAATTTTATGTGCCGGTTATCCACTGCGCCTCTTGTATTTGGTTGCTGGAGCATCTGCATAAACTGCACAAGGGAATCCGTCATTCGTTTGTAAATTTTACCCGCAAAGAGGTAGACATAACTTTCGACGAAAAGGAAATTTCGCTGCGACAAGTGGTTGAGTTGCTGGCATCCATTCATTACATCCCCGATCTGTCGCAAAGCCTGTCGGACAAGAAAGACGACAAATCGTACAAAAAGCTTTTGTATAAAATTGGGGTTGCAGGTTTTGTTTTTATTAATGTAATGACCTACAGTTTGCCGGCTTATTTTAACGGCGAACCACTGAGCGAGAATCTACAATCGCTTTTTAGTATTCTTAGCTATATTTTGGTAATTCCGGTGGCATTTTACAGTGGCAGCGATTATTACATTTCGGCCATTAAAAACCTGATGAAAAAAAACATCAGCATCGACCTGCCCATTGCCCTGGGGATTATTGTGCTCTTCCTGGTAACCAGCTACGAGGTAATTTTTACCGGCGGGCCGGGTTACAGCGACAGTTTATCGGGCCTCATCTTTTTTCTGCTGGTAGGGAAATGGTACCAAAGCAAAACCTACGAAGCACTTTCGTTCGACCGGAATTACAAATCGTATTTCCCCATTGCGGTTACCAAAATCAATAAACAGATTGAAGAAAGTATTCTGATCGAAAAAATCGAGGTGGACGATGAACTGATCATCCGCAACAAAGAACTGGTTCCTGCAGATGCTGAGTTGGTTGATGGAGAAGGCCGAATCGACTATAGTTTTGTTACCGGCGAATCGACACCTATTGTTAAAAAGCCCGGCGACTTTATTTACGCTGGCGGACGACAAATGGGTGGAATCATACGCATTAAGGTAAAAAAGGAGGTGAATCAGAGTCACCTCACCAAACTTTGGAACCAGGATAAATCGTACGAAAAACCCAGCGACTCACTAAAAACTCTATCCGACCGGATTAGCCAGTATTTTACCCTGATTGTAATTGCCATTGCTATTTTCGGCTTTACTTTTTGGGCGCTTCGGGGAGAATACCACACGGCTATTTTTGTTTTCACTGCCGTATTAATTGTCGCTTGTCCGTGTGCGCTGGCGCTTTCTATTCCGTTTACCTTTGGCAACACCATGCGCATTTTTGGTAAGCGCGGATTGTACATTAAAAACACCGATGTAATTGAAAAACTTTCGCACATTAACAGCATTGTGTTTGATAAAACAGGCACTTTAACACAGCCCAACCAAAACAAAGTGGTGTATTCAGGCACCGAACTTTCGGCATCGGAAAAAGAAGCTGTTTTTTCGCTTACGCGTCAATCGACACACCCGTTGAGTACAGCGCTTTCGCAATCGTTCAACGGTTCGGCATACCATAATCCGGAACATTTTGTAGAAGTTGCAGGGCGGGGGATTTTTGGGAAAGTAAACGACTTGAATCTGCGAATCGGATCGGAAGAATATGTAACGAATGCACCTACCACAACAAAGAACAAAACATCAGTTGTATATGTGGCTATCGAAGATGAACTGAAAGGCTATTTTACCATTAGCAACCAGTACCGCCCAGGTTTCAAGAATGTATTAAGCTCGTTGAAACAAGGTTTTAACCTTTTCCTTATTTCAGGTGACAACGATGCTGAAGCTGAAAACCTGTCATCATTTTTTGATCGTGAACACATGCTTTTTGACCAGAAACCCGGCGATAAAGCAGCGTTTATAAAATCACAACAAGAGAAAGGAAATACCGTGTTGATGACCGGCGATGGATTAAACGATGCCGGTGCGCTAATGCAAAGCGATGTGGCCTTAACCATTGCCGATAAAGTCTACCATTTTTCGCCGGCCAGCGATGCAGTTCTGGAAGCCGAACAATTTAATCAGCTGGCTAATTTTATCCGCTTCACCAAAACGTCGCTGAACATTGTAAAACTCAGCTTCATTATTTCCTTTTGTTACAACATTGTCGGAATTGCCTTTGCCCTCAGCGGAAATCTTTCGCCGGTGGTAGCTGCCATTTTAATGCCCATTTCATCGGTATCTGTAGTTGCTTTTGCAACTTTTGCAACACGCCTGGCCGGTAGAATTAAATTGCGGAAAATCCTTGCATAAGGCTAAAAAACAAGGAGCTGAGAGATAACGAGCTAAACTAAACTTCACTATTAACAATAAATTCTGCCAACTCTTTTTATTTTTATGGGGTAAAACTATAAACCGAATGATTAACAACAAAAAAGTGGTAGTGGTGCTTCCGGCTTACAATGCAGCCAAAACGCTTGAAATTACCTATAAGGAAATTGATTTCGACATTGTTGATGATGTAATTCTGGTAGATGACATGAGCAACGACGACACCGTTGAAGTTGGTAAAAAACTCGGTATTAAGCACATTGTAGTTCACGAGCAAAACAAAGGCTACGGCGGAAACCAAAAATCGTGCTACAACAAAGCACTGGAAATTGGAGCTGATATTGTAATTATGCTTCACCCCGATTATCAGTACACCCCAAAGCTTATTCCGGCAATGGCCAATTTACTTGGAAACGAATTGTATCATGTGGTTTTGGGATCAAGGATTTTGGGAACCGGAGCACTAAAAGGCGGCATGCCCCTAATCAAATACATTGCCAACCGCGGCCTTACTTTTATTGAGAATATTCTTCTTAATGCCAAACTTTCAGAATATCATACCGGGTACCGGGCCTTTTCGCGCGAAGTACTGGAAACAATAAACTACAATGCCAACTCTGATAATTTTGTTTTCGATAACCAAATGCTGGCTCAAACCTGGTATGCAGGTTATGAAATTGCCGAAATAACGTGCCCAACAAAATATTTTGATGATGCCTCATCAATCAGCATTAAAAACAGTACGATTTATGCCATTGGTGTTTTAAGAACCGCCTGCCAATATCGTTTGCAGAAGTGGGGTTTGCTTAAGAACAAAATTTTTAATCATAAGTAGCAAGTGAGAATGAAAATCTTTGATCTTGGATTTCTTGATAGTCCGTCAGAAAGCAGATTTGTAGCAACTTTATACAAGATTTTGATTGTGGTTCTGTTTGCTTTTATCCTTCAGGCTGCATTTTTAAGGAATATGCAGAACTATACTGATCATGATGACAATCCTTATAATGCAGGAGCCAAGGTAACAGCTGAAGAAGGACTACTTCCCTACAAAGATTACCGGTTAATACACATGCCTTACTATGTTTTTACATACGCCTTAATTCTTGAGTTTACACCATCGCTTACATTAAGTGCAAGAATTATTAGCCTGGCATCGTTTTTTACTATGCTTGTACTTATTTTTTATTCTATACAAAACTCACTATATCATAAAAACCAAATATTCAGATTTGTTATTGGAGCTTCTGCTCTATTGTTTATAATGTACAATCCTTTTGTGCAATATGCCTTTGCAAGATTTACCTACGACTTCCCATTATTGCTTTCAATGCTGTCATTTTTAGTGCTTTCGTCAACCGACAGAAGCAGACGGCTTCCGCTAAAAGCAGCAATTAGTGGATTGTTGTTGGGAGTTGCAGTTGGGTTCAGAATGCATTTCATTTTTTTCATCATCCCGTTTGCACTGAGTATTTTATTGTTTCAAAAAGAGTCAACAACAGTTAAGTTTAAACAGTTCTTATACTTTTCGCTTGGTGTTTTTGCAGGACTGATTCCTGTGTTCATTCTAATTTCGATTGCCCCCAAAGGCTTTCTTTTCGACATCTACCAGTTTCATTTTAAAATCGATATGAAGGCTCAACCCGGAGCAGCACTTTCCTTAGGTGAAAAATTAACGGAACTTTTCGATAAGGTGCTGGAAAAATGGCAATCATCAGTTCTACTGGCAGGTCTAATTTTGGCACTGATACTCAAAGCTTTCAACCTTGTAAAAGACAACAGGTTAAATTTCAAGATAAATGTTCTGCTCATTACTTTACCATTTCTGGTATATCTCTCCGTTGGTAAATTACTTATTATTCAATACGTATATCCGCTATCGGTTTTTCTGATTGTTGTGATCTTTTATACTATTGGCACGCAAAAAAATTACTTTAACTATGTAGCCATCCTGTTTTTTGTGTTATCGATAATTCCGCCGTTAAAGGTGAATTATAAAAAAGCATATGACATGAAAACAACGGAATCATGGTATGCGCTTAGCCGACACAGAATAAGCACTTTGGTTGATGAAGCAATAAATGGTGAAGCAAAAGTGTTGACGCTATCGCCTGCAGAGATTTTAGAAAGTGATTCCATTAAAATTTATAAAGAATTTGTAAGCAGCCCTTTTATTTGGCGTACCTCACATTCGATTTCTGATGATACGAGAAAAGAGTTTAATATTATCTCGAAAAAAGAGGTGGATAATTTTATGCAAACCAATCAACCGGATGCCATTTTAACAGGCTATTACCTTGGAGATTTAGAGTTAAAATTTGTTGAGTTTGCACAAAAAAACGGGTATAAAAAAGTAGATCTGCCTACAGAGCGTGAACTAAAACTTTATATAAAAGAGAAGTAAGGTATAAACAATCTGCCAACTCAAACGAAAAAGGATGAAAGTGGAAATAAAAAATAAGAATGTACTATTTCTGTTCATTTTATTACTGGTTAGTTTACTTTACAATTACCACGAGATTATTCTAAAAGGGCCATGGTTTCCGCATATGTGGAGGGCTACCGACTGTTTGTCGATTGCAGTTAATTATTACAAAGAAGGCTTAAACTTTTTCGAACCTGAAGTTCACTGGACTGGCCCCAATGGAAATGGGAAAACCATATCCGAATTCCCGATTATATATTATACAGTAGCTAAACTTTGGACATTATTTGGCAAACAATATTTTATATACAGAGGGTTAAATATCTTACTTGTTTTTAGCGGATTATTTTCGCTTTATAAAATATCTTACAGAATACTTAAAGATAACTTTTGGGCCATATTTATTCCCATTTTTCTTTTTTCATCACCGGCACTGGTATTTTATACCAACAACTTTCTTCCCAATGCTCCGGCTTTTGGGCTTTCATTAACAGGAATATGGTGCTACTTTTTATATAACGATACCGGCAAAAAGAAATGGATCTGGATAGCGGTTGTATGTTTCACAATTGCCGGATTATTAAAAATAACTTCTTTAATCATCGTGGTTGCATTTTTATCATATCAACTACTACAAACCATATCTGATTTTCGAGAATACGGTATCCAGATAACCAAACAGCTTGGTAAATTCGTCCCATACATACTAATTGGTGCTATTATTTTTGTTTGGGTAAAATATACCGACCACTATAATTCAACCAACAATCGAATCTTTCTGCAAGATTTATTTCCCATTTGGGATTTAAATCAGGAAGAAAGAAATGAAATATGGAAAAGCTTGTATTTTACATTACTTCCGTCATTTTTCAATAAAAAAGCTTTGGCGGTTATTGGTATTCTCTTATTGACCAATGTTGTTTTTTGGGTAAAAAAGGGGAGCAACTACTTACTGATCATCTTTATTTCTTTTATCGGCGCTACACTTTACATCTTACTATGGTTCAAAGCTTTCGATGTTCACGACTATTACCTTATCAATTTACTCATTCTAATCCCTCTTATTTTACTGGGATTCTTAAGTGAATTTAAAAACAGGTTTACACTGGTTTTTAAGAGTAAACTCCTGAAATTAATTGCATT
Source organism: Draconibacterium mangrovi (assembly GCF_010586825.1). GTDB lineage: Bacteria > Bacteroidota > Bacteroidia > Bacteroidales > Prolixibacteraceae > Draconibacterium > Draconibacterium mangrovi. The sequence continues at coordinate 1,005,719 of NZ_JAAAGB010000001.1, forward strand.
TGCAGGAGTAGTGACATTAATCTACCTAACAACTATGATGAACAGGTTGAAATATGATGTAAACGATCCGATGCTAAAATATGATATGGCCTTATCGGAAGCCGAGAAGGAATTATACGCTTATAAACAATACAAATATCGCAATACAACAGAAGCATTAGAATCAATAACTCCGTATTTGCGATCGTTAGGAATAAACAGGGAAGATCTCGTAATAAGTATTCCTGACAACAGTATTAACATCTCTCTGGTGCTAATGGATCAAAAAGGATTTACAGATTATGGTTATGTTCCTACTAAAGGGAAACCTAAAGAACGAATAGAAGAATTCAAATCAATCGGTGCGAAATATCTGATCGTTAACGACATTGACAAAATAGAACACCAGGAATTCAAACCCTATCTTCAAAATAAAATTGGCGAATATAAAAACGTCAGTATTTTTAAACTTTAATTTAAGCCATACCTAAATTGGTTCCTAAATAACTATCCATGAAAAAAAATGGGCTAATAATATTTTTCCTTACTCTAATAGCAATACTAATACTTTTCTTAAACCTTAAACCCGTTTTTCAACACCCAAATTCTATTTTATATTCGAAAGGTGGCGATGCGCTAAAAAGCTATTTCAATTTTTCTTACTATTTAAAATACGACGATGGCATTCGTCACGATGGAATTAACTATCCTTATGGCGACCATTTGCAATACATTAATTCGCATCCACTTTATGTGCAGTTTGTAAAGTTTATCGACAAGCATATTTACCCGCTTGCCAATCACGGTATAGCTGTTTTAAACCTGACAATGCTGGCACTCTTTCTTCTGGCACTACCCTTTATTTTTCTTATTCTCCGGCACTACTCGCTTCCGCGATGGTATGCCGGAATTATATCACTCATCATATTGTTTCTAAGTCCTCAATTCGATCGGATACATGGTCACTTCGAAATGGTTTATGCCGTTTTTCTGCCCATGTTCTGGTACTTCCTTATTCGTTGGCGGCAGAGCAAAAAACGAATACTTTGGTCCGCACTTCTGGTTCTTGCCGCCTTAATCGGAGGATTTACGAGCGCCTATTTTGTGGCTTTTTATACCATTTTACTCTTCGGCGTATTGATCGTCGAGTGCTGGAACCACAGAAAAAAACTCTCGGAATATTGGAAAACCGGTCTGTATTTATTTGCAATTGCAGTAATACCCTTGATTATTGTAAAAGGTATGGTTTCGGCAACCGATTGGGTAACCGACCGACCAGATAATCCCTATGGGTTTTACATTTTCCACGCCAACTTTTTTAGCATCTTCCTGCCTCCGGGTTCGCAACTTAAAAGTATTCTGGGAAATCATATCAATATGGATTTTGAATGGGAAGGACGCGCATATGTTGGGCTACCTGCCACTTTACTCGCTGTTTCAATGTTTATCATAGGACTTTTTAACCTGATCAGCAAAAAGAAAAGCAGCTGTAAGATTTTTAAACCCACAAAAAAAATCGAAGTATTTTTTTACGCTTCCATCCTGATTCTTTTATTCTCAATGTGTATTCCGTTTAAATACGGATTCGATTGGTTGCTGGATGTGCTGCCTCCGGTAAAACAGTTCCGGGCTTTGGGACGTTTTACATGGATTTTTTACTATGTGTTTACGGCTTACACCGCCTGGTTTATTTATCGTGTGTTCCGTGTATTAAAAAAGAAAGGATTGCCCGCGGTTGCAACTTTATTGCTGGTTTTTGTAATTGGCTACTGGGCCATAGATGCCGGAGTAAATATAAAACGAAGCACAAGCGGATTATTGAATAAGAACGACAAATTTGAATCGATCGATAGCGAATATCAGGCACGTTTTCAGGACGCAAAAGTGGATCCTAACGAGTTTCAGGCAATTTTCTTTTTGCCCTTTGCCAGCACATGCGGCGATAAACTAATTTTTGAGCACAGCCTGAATGGTTTTTCCGAAGCCATGAAATGTTCCTATCACACCGGATTACCACTTATTCAGAGCTTTTCGCCAAGGCTTTCTTTTTCGCAGGCACTAAGCAGTATTCAAATGCTGGCAGCTCCGGCAATTCGAAAAACCCGGCTCGACGATATGAACGATAAACCCATTTTGCTGGTCTGCACAAAAGAAAAGTTGAACGAGCGGGAAAAATGGCTGCAAAATAAAGCTGAAGTTTTTTGGGAAGATAAATATATCACGCTGTCCCATCTGCCGTTGTCCATATTTCATGACAATTACAAAGAGTGGCACGATAGAGTCAAATCGGAGATTCCAAACTTACAGTCGTTTGGAGAAATTGCAACAGACACATCTATAAACTCAATTCTATTTAATGGTTTTGAAGACGGTTCTGCTAAAACCGTTTTTAGTGGTAATGCCTCTTTTTACAGCAGAGAAGGTCAACAAGTTTTACTCGATAAAAAGATTGGCGCTCAATTTCAGGAAGGAAAATACGAATTGTCATTCTGGCTTTATGTCGACAGCCGAAAATACGAAATGCCCAAAGCAGAGGTGAAAGTGTTTAATACAGCGGGTAAGCAGAGGTTTTACAGACAAATGAACACCCGACACGTGTACGACACATATCAGGGATGGATTCGTGTTTCTGAGATCATAGAACTACACCACGAAGATACCCTCCAACTGGTAATTAACGACGAATATGTTTCGGTTGACAACCTTCTGCTAATGCCTTTAAATGCTAAAGTTCTGATAAAAACATCCAATCAGAATTTTTTCAACAACTACCCGTTATAAAAATGTTTCTTCTCTATATATATCCGACTAAATATCCTAAAATCGTTTGAAATTTCAGAATTATATTTCACCTTTAAAATCACAAACAGAGTTACTATGGCAAAATCGCTGGTAAACACAAATGCAAAATTTGGCACCCTGCCGGTTTTTTTAACGGCACTTTCTACCATACTCGGAGCAATATTATTTCTGCGTTTTGGCTGGGCTGTTGGGCAGGTTGGGTTTATTGGTGTTATTGGCATTATCGTTTTAGGCCATATAGTAACTATTCCCACAGCTTTTGCAGTTGCTGAAATTGCTACCAACCAACGCGTACAAGGTGGCGGTGCCTATTACATTATCAGCCGCTCGTTCGGATTGAATATTGGAGGCGCAATTGGAATTGCCCTATACCTTTCGCAGGCCATTAGCGTAGCTTTTTATGTAATTGCTTTTGGCGAAGCATTTGAGCCGGTGATAAGATGTATCGGTGAAACTTATAACTTTTTCATCCCCGACCGAAGGTGGATTTCCATTCCAACCATGGTGCTGCTATCAATATTAATCCTTACAAAAGGTGCAAATGTAGGAATGAAAGCACTGTACGTGGTAGTTGCCATTTTATTGACATCTATCGCCATGTTCTTTTTAGGCGATTCAACGATAAAACCCGAAGTGGTTAATTTCCACAGCAGAATTCCCAATAACCTGAATTTCTTTTTTGTTTTCACCATTATCTTCCCGGCATTTACAGGGCTTGCAGCAGGATTGGGACTTTCGGGTGATTTAAAAGATCCTAAAAAATCCATTCCACGAGGAACCTTGTGGGCAACCGTAGTTGGCATGTTGGTATATATTGCCGTTGCCTACAAATTTGCCGTTTCGGCAACACCCGAAGATTTGGTAGCTGACCAGTTAATTATGACCAAAATTGCCATTTGGGGGCCAATAATCCCAATCGGGCTGGCAGCGGCATCCTTAAGTTCGGCATTAGGATCGATAATGGTTGCACCCCGAACCTTACAAGCCATTGGCTACGACGATATTTTCCCACAAAGCCATATAAACCGCTGGTTTGCCAAAGGAAGGCAAAATGATAACGAACCCATTAACGGATCGTTGATAACTATTATTATTGCATTTGTTTTTGTTGTAGTTGGCGATGTTGACTTTGTAGCTCAAATTATCTCCATGTTCTTTATGGTTACCTATAGTGCCATCTGCCTCATCTCGTTATTGGAACATTTTGCCGCCGATCCAGCCTACCGCCCAACCTTCCGTTCAAGCTGGCATTTATCGCTTCTCGGAACACTTTCGTCGCTGTGGTTGATGTTTCAAATGAATGCCACTTATGCAGCTGTTTCGGTGGTAATTATGGCAATAATATATTACGTTATCATGCTAAACAACGAGGAGAACCAGGGACTTAACAAATTGTTCCGTGGAGTAATCTTCCAGCTTAGCCGCCAATTGCAAATTATGCTGCAGCGTGCCGACAGCGAAAAAGATAAAAGCTGGCGACCATTTGGTGTTTGTATTTCGCACGATACGTTTAAACGCCGCTCGGCATTCGATATTATGCGCTGGATTTCGTACAAATACGGTTTTGGAACCTACATTCATTTTATAAAAGGTTTGCTGAACGAGAAGAATACAACCGAATCGAAGAAAATTCTCGACCGCCTGATTCAACTATCAGCCGGAAGTCAGAACCGCGTTTATCTCGACACGATAATTTCGCCATCGTATACTTCTGCAATTGCTCAGGTGGTGCAACTTTCAGGAATATCGGGCAAAGGAAACAACCTTATTCTTTTTGAATTCTCGAGAACCGATCCGGGGAATCTGAAAGAAATTACGGGCAACTACCAGATTGTTGAATCGGCCGGTTTCGACATTTGTATTCTGAATACATCGTACAAAAGTTTTGGTTATAAGAAGGAGATACATATCTGGATAAGCCCGGAAGACTATGTAAACGCCAATTTAATGATTTTGCTGGGCTACATTATTTTAGGCCACCCCGAGTGGAAAAAAGGAAAGATTAAAATATTTGCGCTTTATCCCGAGCAGGATGTTGAGGAAAAACGCAATCAACTTTTGGAATTGATAAAAGCCGGACGTTTGCCAATCAGCCCGTCGAATATATCGATGGTGACGTTTGAGTCGGGCGACCGAAAAAGCAAAATCATGAAATACTCGGCCGATGCCGACCTTACAATCATTGGTTTTACCACCGATGCATTGAAAAATATTGAAGAATTCAGCGAAGGCTACAATGATCTGGGTAACATTCTGTTTGTGAGCTCAAACCGGGCAAAAGCAATAAACTAGCCGCCACCTTCGTTTTTTACACTTAGCATTTTTAGCTAATTTTGAAGCACTTTAAACGATTCAAAATGGAAAGAATAGCCATATTCCCCGGATCTTTTGATCCATTTACAGTAGGACACGAGTCGATTGTTCGGCGTGCCATTTCAATGTTCGATAAGATCTATATCATGATCGGTTTTAACGCCAATAAGAAACCATTCTTTCCCATTGAAAAAAGGATGAAATGGATCAACCAGGTTTTTGAAAACGAACCCACCATTGAGGTTCGCTTACACGAAGGTTTGACCGTAGATTTCTGTAAAGAGGTGGGCGCAAAATACATTTTACGAGGCATACGTACCTCCTCTGATTTTGAATACGAACGTTCAATTGCTCAGATCAATAAAAAAATGCACCCCGAAATTGAGTCGGTATTTTTGCTCACCCTGCCGGAACATACACCGGTTAACGCCAGTATAATTCGCGATATTGTTTCGCATGGCGGCGATGCAAGCCTGTTCCTGCCAAAGGGACTGGATATGAGCGAGTTTAAAATTGAATAACACCTATGAATCATAGCATACGTTTTCTGATAATCCTCATCGCGGCACTGAGCTTTTCGTTAAATGGAATGGCAACGAGCATTCGTTGTACTAATTCGGAATACGCCAACGAACAGCTAACTTTTTATGCCTTTGCCGATCCTATTTCGAACAACAATAAAGTGGCTTTCACTTTAAAATTCAACAGCAAAGGAACCTGCGAGACTTCTGTACAAATTGATGAGCCGTTTTTTACTTTCTCCGAGTTTGGCATTTACCGCGGGATGCTTTTACTGGAGCCGGGAGTAAGCATTGATTTAAAACTCCCTCCATTAAAAAAGAAATCGTTTGCCGACCAAAAGAATCCTTACTTTCAGCCAATTGCGTTTTGGATTTATACCAATAATGGCGATATGCTCAACGACAAGATCAGCCGCTTTGAGCAGAAACTAAACGAACTTACAGACAAAGATTTTAACGCATTATATTTTCAGCAATCCGAAGCTGCCTTTAACCGACTAAAAGCCGGTATCGACGAGGCTTTCCCTGAAAAAGGATCGGAGAGTTTTGAGCTGCATAAAACCTTGCGCTTAAAACTTATGGAAGCTGACATTTTTAGAATGAGCCCTGAAGATTATTCTGCTGTTTTCCAATCAATTTCGCCGAAATTCTGGGGACACCAGTCGTTTAAAACCTTATTCGACAAAACTTTCAACAAGCAACTTAGTTTTTCGGCAAAAGCCATTGGCGGAGCAAAAGTATCGGCTGCAGTTGCCGGTGAAAACATAAACGCCTTGCTTGATTTTATTTCGGAGAAATATAAACTCTCGGGAACAATGGCCGATTTGGTTTTATTAAAAATGTTGCACGATGGTTTTTACTCCAAAGAATTTCCGGTGAAAGCCATAAAAAATATGATTGCCAGCAAACACTTTACAGGCAACCGCGAATCAAAAATCCGTGAGGCAGCCAAAAACGTGTCTGCCAAAATCACATTTCTGGAAAAAGGAAGTAAAGCACCGACCATTTGTTTAAGCGACATTAACGGCAAAAAGCTTTGTACGAACGACAGCCAGGAGAAATTTAAATACATTGTTTTTGCCGATGTTGAAACGGTAATTTGTCAGGAGCACTTAAAATACCTGAGCCGCCTGAACGAACTGTTTAATAAAAACCTCGATATTTTTGTGGTGCTGCGAAACACCGACAGAGCGGGAATTGACAGTTTTTTTAAAGAAAATAAGGTGCCGGCGACCGTGCTAATCGATACCGAAAACATTGCCATTGCTGAATATAAAGTTCGTTCGTTTCCTCAATGTTTTCTGCTAAACGAAAAACACCAGGTCGTATTTGATGATGCCAAAGCACCGCTAAACGGTTTCGAGCAACAATTTGGCACCTGGCTGCGCAACGAACTTTTTATGCGTCAGCGCAATCAGGCCCGGTAAAGTTCTATCAGCGCTTTTAAGTTTTCATAGGTATTTTCGAACACCTCGTCCAACTCATTTGGAAAAAACCAGCGCACTTCGGTAATTCCTTCTTCTTGCTGAGGAATTGGCCTTTCCGAACCTTGATAGTCCATTTCAAACCAAAAGGTTTCTTTAAAAACCCACTGCCCCAGTGTTTGTTTGTACGGCGATTTGTAAATGTGATAGGTTGATGGCAGCGCTTTTACAATGGAATGATTTGTAATGTCACATTCTTCTTCCACTTCGCGTAAAGCAGCAGTTTCAACACTTTCACCTTTATCGATTTTTCCTTTTGGCAGATCCCACTTACCGTTTCTGAAAATAAACAGCAATTTGCCGCCTCGTTTTACAACACCGCCTGCTGCATCAACCGGCAAAAATGCCGTTCTAAAATTCTGAAACAGTTTCTCAACATCAGGATGTTCTACAACAGTTTCCTGAAAATCGCCGTTTTCAAAATCCTGCAACCAATCCAATATCGCCTCAAAGCCTCTGTTTTCAGTCAAAATCCAGCATAGTTTACTCAATGTTATATTCACGCCCGGCACAAAACCGATCTTCTTTTCATTCAAAAAAACTTTATACTTTTGCATTGAATTAAAATTGCACATTATTATGGAAGCCATACAAATTGAAGTAACTAAAAAATTACTTGAAATAAACACTATAAAGATACAACCCGATAATCCATTTACATGGGCTTCAGGTTGGAAATCTCCAATTTATTGCGACAACAGAAAAACGCTTTCTTATCCTGAAACCCGCTCTTTCATTCGCGATGCGTTTGTAAAGTTGATCCAGGAAAAATACCCGGAAGCGGAAGTAATTGCCGGGGTAGCTACCGGAGCCATTGCAATTGGTGCATTGGTAGCCGATAAATTGGGACTTCCCTTCATTTATGTTCGTTCGAAACCTAAAGGTCATGGCCTGGAAAACCTGATTGAGGGCGATCTGAAACCATTCAAAAAAGTGGTTGTGGTTGAAGATCTTGTATCTACAGGAATCAGCAGTTTGAAAGCTGCCGAGGCAGTTAACAACTTTGGTGGCGATGTTGTAGGAATGGTATCAATTTTCACCTACAATTTCCCGTTGGCAAAAGAAAACTTCGAGAAAGCGGGTATCGAACTGACTTCATTAAGCCGTTACCAGATCCTTATTGACCTGTCGCTGGAACAAGGCGACATTACAAAAGACCAGGTGGAGTCGCTGATGGAGTGGCGCGAAGACCCTGCAAACTGGGGAAAATAATCTGAAAGAAAAAGACATTAAATATTTCCCGCTCCTGATGGTTATTGGGGGCGGGATTTTTTATAACTACTATGGCACTCAACAAATACGTTAGCGAAGTAAAAGTTATCGAGCACAACCAGCAGGTGGTATTTAATTACCTGTCGAATTTCGAGAACCTGTCTACTTACCTTAATTCAGGACTGATAGAGAAAATAACTGAAAAGGTTCCGCAAATTAAAATTACCGATTTTGAGTCGGATCGCGATTCATGTAAATTCAACATCACCGGACTGGGACTTGCCGAAATTAAAATTGTTAACCGCGAGCCATTTAAAACAATAAAAGTTGAAAGTTCGGGTGGTTTACCGCTGAGTTTTACTTTCTGGATTCAGTTAATGCCGGTTAATGAATACAAAACAAAAATGCGCCTTACGCTGCATGCAGAAATGAGCATGATGATTAAAATGATGGCCGGAAGCAAACTGGAGGAAGGCATTAACCAACTGGCCGACACGCTCTCGAAGTTGCCTTATCAGTAACAGTTTTCAGTCGCAGTTTTCAGTTTTCAGCAGAGAAGGAATTTCGAATGATGATTAACGATTGTAGATTTTCGAAGGAATAGGCAGCTGGCAAATTAGTAGGCATTTTTTTTACCACAGAGTAACACAGAGATTTTCACAGAACAACACTGAGATATTATAGTTGAATGTAACTGATTATTTTGCAAAGTAGCATTCAACAATTTTTCAATTTGGCAATTTAACAATTCTTCAATTAATCACTCTGATTCAATCTTCCTTTCAATCCCATCAATCTTTTTTACACAACAAACTCCACCTCTTTAAACATATATTCCGTTACATTTCCGTCGGGCTCTTCCAACTGCAGTTGCCCAAAACTGCCAATGCCTGCAATTCTGGCGCTAAACTCTTTGCCGTCTTTCCGGTACGGATGCATACCCTCATTTCTGAATAAAGTTTGAAAATATTCCGCATCTACTTTTTCGAGTCTTCCCTCACGCAAAATCTCGATATAATTCTCAAGCTTCTGCAAAAAAGCTTTTAAAATATCCTCAATATCAAATTCTTTTTTCAAAAGCTGTTTCATCGATACCGGGTTGGGTGCATCCGACAGAAATTCCTCCTGATTAACGTTCACCCCCACTCCAACTATCGAAGAATCAAGCGCTATGCCCTTCACCGTGTTTTCAATTAAAATGCCGGCAATTTTCTTTTCGCCCACATAAATATCGTTGGGCCACTTAATTTTCACATCATTTAAATGCTGTTTAAGTACGTCAGCCAAAGCCAGGCTTACAACTTTCGAGATATAAAACTGCTTGCCGGCTTCTAAAAAACCGGGGTATAATAGCACACTGAAAAGCAAATTTTTATCGCGTTCGCTTTCCCAAAAATTACCAACCTGCCCACGTCCACTTTCCTGGTAATGTGCCAAAACGACAGTGCCTTGAGCCGCCTTTTCCCGCACCAGTTGCTTGGCATAGTTGTTGGTACTATCGAGCACATTAAAAACAATGATATTTTTGTCCGTTAAAAACATATAATTTCAAAAGTAAACCATTCTCTTAAAAAATGGTTAATGGACAAAAAGATTATCTTTGTAGGGTACAATAAATTTTTATGAATAAAGCAGAAGAATCAAAGGTTTTAATAGAAGCAATTCTTGAAGGTATTCATCGGATAAAAGGAAAAGAGATAAAACACGTTGATCTGGAAAGTATCGGCCACACTGAATGTGGACATTTTATTATATGCCACGGAACCTCCTCAACACATGTTGATTCAATTGCACACACGGTAGAAGAAACGGTAAAAGAAATTACCGGCGAAGATGTTTGGCATCGCGACGGCTACCGAAATGCACTTTGGATATTGTTGGATTACGGAGATGTAATGGTACATGTTTTCCAGGAAGAAGCACGCCGGTTTTATAACCTTGAAGGACTTTGGGCTGATGCAAAAATTACTAAAATTGAAGAAGAAGATTAAAAGACCATGACAGATAAACAAAATAACAAAAAAGATCAGAACAATCTGAACAACCCTTTTGGGAAACTAAATCCCAAAAACAACGGTAAACCGCCAAAATTCAATGCCTATTGGATTTACGGGATTATTGCTGTTGTTTTTCTTATTGTACAATACTACATCAGCACCAGCAAAGGCCCTGTTGACACATCGTGGCCCGAGGTAAAACAAATGTTGCAAAACGGCGATGTTAAACGTATTGTAGTAATAAATGAAAAAATTGCCCGGATATATTTGAAAGAAGACCGGTTAAAAAATTACGAATCACAGTTTGAAGGCAACTTTTCGAAACCATCAGATATTGGCCCGCATTTTAAACTAAATACCGGACCGATTGAAAATTTCGCCGATGACCTTAAGGTTGCACAAGAAAATATGGAAGACAAAGTCTTTCCGGTGTACGAAGATGAGCAGAATTGGGCACGCGACATTATTTGGTCGATTGGCCCGTTTGTTCTGATAATATTGCTGTGGTGGTGGATTTTCCGGAGGATGAGTCGTGGAGGTGCCGGAGGAGGTGGTGCCGGCGGTATTTTCAATGTTGGAAAGTCGCAGGCCAAAGTTTTTGATAAAGACCAGAGAGTATCGACAAACTTTAAAGATGTTGCCGGACTGGCAGAGGCCAAACAGGAAGTGGAAGAAATTGTAGAATTCCTGAAAAGCCCGGCAAAATATACCAAACTTGGTGGTAAAATTCCGAAAGGTGCACTTTTGGTTGGCCCTCCGGGAACGGGTAAAACCCTGCTTGCCAAGGCCGTAGCCGGCGAAGCAAACGTTCCGTTTTTCAGCATGTCGGGTTCCGATTTTGTGGAAATGTTTGTGGGAGTTGGAGCATCGCGTGTTCGCGACCTGTTTAAACAAGCCAAAGAAAAAGCACCGTGTATTGTGTTTATCGACGAGATTGACGCCATCGGACGTGCTCGTGGTAAAAACCCAAATATGGGATCGAACGACGAACGCGAAAATACGCTGAACCAGCTGCTTACCGAAATGGATGGTTTTGACACCAACAGCGGGGTAATCATTTTGGCAGCTACCAACCGTGCCGATATACTGGACCGTGCCTTAATGCGTGCCGGCCGTTTCGACCGCCAGATTCACGTTGAATTGCCCGACCTGAATGAGCGTGGTGAGATTTTCAATGTTCATTTACGTCCCTTAAAATTAAGCGAAGAGGTAAAAGTTGATTTTCTGGCCAAACAAACACCAGGATTCTCAGGTGCCGATATCGCCAACGTTTGTAACGAAGCTGCATTAATTGCCGCTCGCAGAAACAGAGATGCTATTGTTAAACAGGATTTCCTTGATGCTGTTGACCGTATTATCGGTGGTTTGGAAAAGAAAAATAAAATCATTTCCCAAGAAGAAAAGAAAACAATTGCTTTCCACGAAGCAGGTCACGCCACCATTAGCTGGTTGCTGGAATATGCACATCCATTGGTTAAAGTAACTATTGTTCCGCGCGGGAAAGCGCTGGGAGCTGCCTGGTATTTGCCTGAAGAACGTTCGATCACCACAAAAGATCAATTGTTGGATGAAATGGCATCGGCACTGGGCGGACGTGCAGCGGAGGAAATTACTTTTGGTAAAATTTCATCGGGAGCACAAAACGACCTGGAGAAAGTAACCAAACAGGCTTATGCCATGGTGAGTATTTTCGGGATGAGCGAAAAAGTTGGGAACATTAGCTTTTACGACTCAACCGGCCAATCAGACTTTACATTTACCAAACCGTACAGCGAAAAAACGGCAGAACTGATTGACTCGGAAGTAAAAGTTCTGATCGACAGCCAGTACAAACGTGCAAAACAGATACTACAAGAAAATAAAGAAGGGCACGCCAAGTTAGCAAAATTGCTGCTTGAACGGGAAGTAATTTTCAGTGAAGACCTGGAAGAGATATTTGGCAAACGCCCGTGGGACAAAAAACACGCTATCTCGGAAAATGGAAACGGCGATAAACCAGTAAACGCCGAGCTGAAAGAAACGAAAGAAACAAAAACCATAGAAAATCACGAGGAGGAAACAACAACAGAATAAATGGCATCGGCTCGCGAAGAAATACTGAACAAGCTAAAAAAAGCTATTCACCCCGAGCCGGAGATGCCAGATTTTGACGCTCCCGTTTATCACGCTATTGAAAAATCTTTAAGTCAGGCATTTAAAGAAAACCTTGAGGCGGTAAACGGGAGTGTTTATTTGTGCAAATCGGAAGAAGAGCTTATTGAGAGGCTGAAAACGGTGTTGCAGGATGTTCCAAAAACAGAAGTGGTTTGTGCTGAAAAAGAACTTCAGGAATTACTCACAAAAAACGAAATTGAACATCAAAATTACAGGGAAAGGCAACAAACAATAGAAGCAGGAATCACTTCCTGCGAGTTTTTAATTGCACACACCGGATCGGTTATGGTAAGTTCTGCATTACAGGGAGGCCGCCAGCTATCGGTGTATCCGCCGCAACACATTGTTATTGCCCGAAAAGATCAGCTGGTTGACTATCTGCATACCGCTTACGCTAAAATCCGCGAGAAGTATCGCGATCAGCTGCCTTCACAGATTACTTTAATTACAGGACCAAGCCGAACAGCTGATATTGAAAAAACGCTGGTTCTGGGCGCCCACGGACCGCGCGAATTGCATGTGTTTATCTACTAGCTTCACACTATTTAACTTATGGCAAACCATATTTTTTTAACTTTGCAGCATAAAACAAGCTTGGGAAATCATCTGTGCGCAAACACAGCTGCTTACACCAGAACTAAAGACCTAATCAAAGAATTAAAAGGTGAGTAATTTACTAAAACGCTCTTTAACAGGAGTTATTTATATAGCCGTAATGCTGGGTGGAACGCTGCTGCACCCCATCATTTTTGCAGTGGTGTTTGCAACGTTGTTATTTATCACCCAATACGAATTTTATGCCATGGTGGAAAAAGCCGGTCATCATCCTTCGCGAATTATCGGAAGTATTTTTGGCGTTATCTTTTTCCTGATTTGTTTTGGCTTATCGAATAACTATCTGCCGCGCCAGTTTGGCTTTAGTTTTATTGCCATTGTTGTTATCCTGCTTATTGTAGAAATTTTCAGAAGCGACAAAGACACCCTAAAGAATGCAGGTTCAAGCACACTGGGGTTTGCCTACATTGCGCTGCCGTTTAGTTTGATGAACTTTGTTGTGCACACATCAATTAACGGGCAAAATACCTTTTATCCGTGGATAATGGTTGGCGTATTTTTTATTTTGTGGATAAACGATTCGGCAGCTTACCTGGTGGGTACACAGTTTGGCAAACATAAAATGTGTAAAAATATATCACCTGCAAAATCGTGGGAAGGCCTAATTGGAGGTGCCGTTTTTGCCATAATTATGGGGATAGTAAATGCCGTTATGTTCCAGGCTGTAAGTATGCTTAGCTGGATTGTTATTGCAGTACTTACCGTGGCTTTTGGCACATTGGGCGACTTATTCGAATCGAAGATAAAACGCGAAATCGATGTAAAGGATTCGGGTACATTTTTACCCGGACACGGTGGCTTTTTAGACCGCCTGGATAGTTTGCTTTTTGTTATCCCTGCAATTTTTATTTGGCTCATTTTTACCGGAAACGTGTAAAGCGTAACAACAAATGAAGAACATTATTAAACAGATACCCAATTTCATTACCACCCTCAACCTTTTATCAGGAGTAATTGCTACCATATTTGCCATCGACGGGCACCTGATCTGGGCAGGAATTTTTATTTGTGCCGCATCGGTTTTCGACTTTGCCGACGGGCTGGCTGCACGAGCGTTAAAAGCCTATTCTGAAATCGGGAAACAGCTCGATTCCTTATCCGATCTGGTTTCGTTTGGTGTGGCTCCGGGTGCTATTCTTTTTACTTTGCTCGAATTTTCGTTATTCGCGGAAAACCAACCGATACACGAGATATCTGCAGATTGGTGGCAGTGGATTATTCTTTTCTCCGCATTTTTAGTTCCGGTTTTTGGTGCTATCCGTCTGGCAAAGTTTAATGTGTTTACCAGCGACGAACCATTTTTCAGAGGTTTGCCCATTCCTTCAAACGGAATATTTTGGGCTTCTCTGGGTTTAATGCTCGAATTTCCGAAATACCACGATATTTTTCAATCGCTGTATTCCACAAAAAACCTGGTTTTTCTGGGTATTTTCATGTCGGGGATGATGGTGATCAACATGCCCATGTTTTCGTTGAAAGTAAAAAACCTGCGTTTAAAAGATAACTGGTACCGGTACCTTTTCCTGACGATATCAGCCATTTTATTAATCGTTTTTATCGTTTACGGGCTGGCGCTGATCATCTTGCTTTACATTATTCTGAATGTGATTTTTTACCTGTTTAAGGTGGAATTTTAAAACGAGATAATATTGGTTATCCAACCCGTACCGGGTTGTTTGCTTTTTTCTTTCGAATCCCTATTATAATCGAACTCCTACGGAGTTTTTAAAGAGTAGTATCGTTTCACGCGAAGTAAAAAAAAGAAGCGCAAAGTTCGCAAAGGTGCTGAAATCTGATTTGCGTCCTTCGCGAAAACTTAGCGTTCTCTGCATGAAATTTCTATTTAATATCAGTGGGAAATTTGCAAAAGAAAAGCCTCTGAAAACGGAAGAAAATATTTTCCCGAGGGAAAGATTAATAATACGCCATGACAAATTGACTTCCGAAACCAGAGGCTAATATCTTTAGCAGCAAACGTTACAGAACGTTATAAACTACTTTGTTACATACTTAACAACAAATCAGTCAAGATGTTTTTAGATTGAGGAATAATTTAAAGAATTCTATTTTAAAGGAGCGGCGAATTTTAATACATCGGCTTCGGTAATTTCCTTATCGCACAAAATAATAAGCCTTTCAATTACATTCCGGAACTCGCGAATATTACCGGTCCAGTTAATTTTTTGCAACTCAGTTATACCCTTTTCGGTAATTGTTTTTTCCTGCATACCGTACTCGCCACAAATTTGTTTAATAAAATGATTGGCCAGTAAAGGAATATCATCAAGCCGCTCGTTAAGTGTTGGAACATGAATCAGAATCACACTTAAACGGTGATAAAGGTCTTCGCGGAATTTATTCTGATCAATCTCGTTGGCCAGGTTTTTATTGGTAGCAGCCACTACGCGTACATCAACTTTTATGTGTTTATCGCCTCCTACACGGCTGATAATACTTTCCTGCAGCGCACGTAACACTTTGGCTTGTGCCGAAAGGCTCATATCGCCAATCTCATCAAGGAAAAGTGTTCCGCCATTGGCCTGCTCAAATTTTCCTTTGCGCTGTTTTACTGCCGAAGTAAAAGCTCCTTTTTCGTGACCAAACAATTCACTTTCGATCAATTCAGAGGGAATAGCTGCACAATTCACTTCAACAAATGGCCCTGACGCGCGGTTGCTATGATCGTGAATCCGGCGGGCTACCAGCTCTTTCCCCGATCCGTTGGCACCGGTAATCAGCACCCGGGCATCGGTTGGAGCAACGCGGTCGGCCATTTCAATAATTTCGGTAATGGCTTTTGACTCGCCCACGATTTCAAATTTCTTATTAACCTTTTTCTTCAGAATTTTTGTTTCGGTAACCAGGGTTGATTTATCCATGGCATTGCGAATGGTGATCAACAAACGGTTCAGATCAAGTGGCTTTTCAATATAATCGAAGGCTCCTTTTTTTATCGAATCAACAGCGGTATCAATATTTCCGTGTCCCGATATCATTACCACCGGAGTATCGGGAGCCAAAACCACCAAGCGTTCCAAGACTTCAATGCCATCCAGTCCCGGCATTTTTATATCACAAAGTACAATATCGTACTCGGCCGAACGAATTTTCTCAATTCCTTTAGTTCCATCTTCTGCCAGATCTACTTCATATTTCTCGTATTCAAGAATATCTTTTAGCGTATTTCTGATGCTTCTCTCGTCGTCTATTACCAGGATCTTTGACATGTGTTTCTATTTTAATTTCGAATATAACAATTATTACAGGAGAACGCTTTACAAAAATGATTCCAATAAAATATCGTTGCGTATTTACTTATCAACCTGCTGACACTTCTCCAGTGATAGCCTTGCTTTGAGTGAGACCCTCACCAAAGTGCAGCGCATATCGGTGAGCAATTTCATTTCAGCGTAAGACAAAAAAAATCCCGATGAAAAATTTCACCGGGACTTTTAATATATACTAATATGGTTTTTTTAACACCCGCCAGCAGCAACACTGGATTTTTCGCGGCGACGCACCTGCACAGGTTTGTTATCCTGATCAGCATTTAGTTCAGAACCGTCTTTTGGAGCGGCCATTTCAGCATAGTTATACCGCGGAAATCCGCTAAAATATGCATCGTCGTCAATAGTACTGTACAAATCATCTTCATTGGCTTTGTAATACTCATAACCACCCAGTAACAGTTTGATGTTGTTAAATCCAACCTGGCGAAAAAACATCCACGGACCATTTGCCTGTAGCTCGTTTTCGCCATACAAAACAATGGTTACACCCATATCGCGAAGTGCTTCCAAACGTTCTAAGTTATCAGGGTCGGTCAAGGTATTTGCCGACAAATTCTCGGCTCCGGGAATATGTCCCTGCCCAAAAACAAAGTTATCGCGAATATCAAACAAAACGATACTATCGGGTTTATTGGCGATCACATCTACAAGCTCCCAGGGGTAGAAATAATCCTCACCATCAAGTAAAGCTTCGATACTTTCGTCCATGCTTTTTTCGTATTTAAACAAAGGATTTGGCATGGTTAAAAAGCCAATTGCAAGAATAACCACAAATACTGACACTGCGATTAATGTTCTCCACGGATTTAGTTCATGTATATGCATGTTTTTAATTTTTTCAATAGTTAGAAATTAGCAACCACCAGCTGCAACGTTTGATTTTTCTCTTCGGCGTACCTGCACTTCAACATTGTCGCCTTCAGGAGTTGCTGCTTCAGCTCCTGTAAAATAAATTTGTGCTCCTTTGCGAAATGCATAAAGTTTGTGATCAACAGAAGGCGCATCGGCATCAGGTTGCGAAGGTTCAATTATGGTTTGCATCCAGCAGTTTAAGCCACCTTTCATTACGTATGTGCCATCAACACCCAAACGTTTGGTTAACACCCATGTTTGATCGGCGCGGATATCGTCGTTGGAAATAAATACTACTTTAACTCCCGGTACTCCGAAGTATCCCATATTGCCTTCGTTTAAAAGTTC
Organism: Draconibacterium mangrovi; assembly: GCF_010586825.1. Taxonomy (GTDB): domain Bacteria; phylum Bacteroidota; class Bacteroidia; order Bacteroidales; family Prolixibacteraceae; genus Draconibacterium; species Draconibacterium mangrovi. The sequence continues at coordinate 1,023,286 of NZ_JAAAGB010000001.1, forward strand.
CTCAAGCGGAATATTTACCGAGCCCGGCAATGCATATTCGGCATACTCATCTGCCGGACGCACATCAATCATTAACAACGATGGATCGCCCTGGATGATCATCTTAGCCACCTGGTCGGTCGTTACATATCGTGTAGGCTGAATTATTTCCTGCAGCAGTTCCTCAGGATCAATTTGTTTTGGCTCATCATCGCTTGTTAAAAACAATGTTCCTACCGCCAACACAAGCATTAATATGGTTAGTAAAATATAATTTCGATTCATCACATTTCAGTCGTTTAGAATTTATATTGCTTCATGTTTTTACGCACGCGTTTCTCGATAAACATTGTTCCCCAGAAAGCTGCAAGTGCCACTACTGTAAATACTACAGCGAACACGGGTGCCGGAATACCTGTCAGATCGGTAAGCGTAACGTTTCCGAGGTTTCCACTCGTAAAGAAGTTTTCGAACAATGGAAATGCCAGCGAAAAACCGAAGATTCCCACGTAAAGTCCTATTGCAAAAAATACAGCATCGAGTTTACCAATGGCAATTCCGGTAAAACTGGTTCCCGGGCAAAAACCGCCCAGCACAAATCCAACTCCCATTATTACGCCACCAACAATCATTGGTCCTAAAAATGTTGGAAGAATAAATATTTGCGAGAGACTGATCCAGCCCACATAATCGAAATATAACAGGCCAACCATTGCTACGATTAACGCAGTAAAAAATACGCGAAGCACAACAAAGTTATAGCCGTAAAATACACCGGCCAGGTTTCGTGAAGAAGAAAAACCCGATGCTTCGAGAATAAATCCAAATGCGACTCCGAGCAAAATTGCGATAACAAAATCCCATCCGCCGCCAATTACACCATTAGGAATTAAAGGTCCCATATCTTAATTTTTTAATGTTCTATTATTTGAATGATAATTCATCCTTTTTTGATACCTGGTATTCAGTCTCAGTTCTCAGTCTCAGTTTTCAGGAATTGCTGCTAACTGCGACTGTTAAATGTCAACTTTCTACTATATCCAAAATTTTCTAAAAAAGTAAGCCACCAGGTACCCGGTACCAAAAATGGAAAACATTACAATTACTCCACCTAAGGCAAAAGTAGCGGTACCACTTAATGCGGCTCCACTGGTACATCCACGGCCAAACTGACTTCCCAATCCAAAAAGAGCTCCACCAATTAAGGCTAAAATGAGTCGTTTTTTATTGGAAATCTGTGGTCCTTTGTCAATTCTGAATTTCTTCATTCTTCCGAAAACAATACCGGAAAGAATTCCACCCAGTAAAAGCCCCAGCGATTCGAACACCAACCAGGTATTCATTGGCGAATGACCGTCGCTAAGAAACTGGCACATATATGCGTTAGCTTCAGTAGCTTTTGGAGCAATTGTATTTGATGTTGTTACAACTGCACTTTTAACCGCTCCGCTGGCACCCAGCCCGCGGCCCGTAATAAATACGGTTGCAAGAACCAGTAATCCGAGTAGTACACCGCCCAAATAAGGGTTGATGTATTTCGGCTCTTGTATATTTGTTTGTTCTGAACTCATATTATTATAGTTTATTTTTAGTAGAGATAACGTGTAATTTGTCCGGCTTCAACCATAATGAAACGGAACATAAATCCACCAAATAAGATCATTACCGGAGGCAACCATTTTGGTACGTGCATTCCCCAAATTTCGAGTGTCTCGAACAATGCAGGAAAGATTAAACCGATGGCCACAACAAATACCCAGAAACTTACAGTAAATTCTCCGCCCAGGAATAAGTTGGCAGCTTCGATTGCTGTTTCCGAACCGGCCAAAAATCCCATAAAAAGGTGAACGATCAGAAAGATTTCGATGAAAATAAAAACAAGGTCGATCCTGCTTAATATTTTCCGTTCGTTGGCATCTTTACTCATCCAGATAATGGTAGCTAGCCCGGTTGAAAATCCGGAAACAAGGAACAGTGGTCCGAGGATGGATGTATTCCACAACGGACGCGCATTAAATGCTGAAAGTAATATTCCGGTATAAACACCCAGAATAATTGCATAGATCATCATAATCCACGCCAGACTAACTCTGTGTTTTATAACAAAGGCTTCAAACTTCTCCAGAAAATCAAATTTCCAGTTCCAGCCCGGTATCAGTTCTTTCATGTAACTGGCCACCCAAATAAACGATATTGGAGTAATGATCATCAATGTCCAGGCTCCCCAACCCATCGGCGATTCCAATCGGATGGTGGTGTACAATTGCCAAAAGAAAAGTTTGTGTTTTAAATCAAGAAACAGCGCAAACAAGCCCAATATCAGTGCAATTGGAGCAATAATTGGCGCAATTTTTACTGTTGTTTTCATTTCTTTCTCTTTCCCCCTGACAACAAAATATCCGGCAAAAAACAATATGCCTGCGGCCAAACCACCTAAAAACAAATAGAGTGGAATTTGCCAGTGCCATATATTAAGGTATGGATCGATGTTCGGAATATTTCGTCCGCTTACAAATAATTCTTCTTTCATCTTCTATCAGGTTTAAGTGTTAGGTAAGAAAATACAATTGTGGTTTTGTTCCGGCTTCAGGGGCCAGTACTTTCCATGAACGGTCTTTGATAGCCAGCGAAACATCGCTGTTCGGATCGTCCAAATCGCCAAAATGCAAACACTTGGTAGGACACACATCAACACAAGCCGTTTTTTGTCCTTTCTGAACGCGGTGCAAACAGAAGGTACATTTATCAACATAACCATCGGGATGCGAGTAACGTGCATCGTATGGGCACGACTGAATACATGCGCCACAACCAATACATTTATGATGAGTTACAGTTACAATTCCACCTTCTTCAATATGACTTGCCCCGGTTGGACAACACCGCACACACGGTGAATTATCGCAGTGATTACAACGCTCCGAACGAAATTCAAGACTCAAACTTGGGTAAGTTCCGTCAACGCGTTCAACAATCCAGTCGCGACAGTATCCATGCGGTACATTATTTTCTGTTTGACAGGCCACTACACAGTCGCCACACCCAACACATTTTTTTGTGTCGATCGCCATTGCATATCTCATGCTTTAACCTCCTTTTCTTCCAGTGCAGGATCTTCTGTTAAAAATGTTATAAAGTTTCCTCTCATTCCGGTACCACCCATAATCGGATCAACGGCAACATTTGTTATCATTTCGGTATCGGCGGCTCCTTTTCCAAAAGCCCTTGAGAGTTTTTTGTTTTTATGACCAAATCCGTGAACCATATACACCGAGTCCCAGCGAATTCGTTCAGTTATCCGCACCTTAATTGGAAATGATGTGATGGCATCGTCCTGGTTTTTCAACCATACTTCCTGTCCGTTTTTCAGTCCCCACAAGTCGGCAACTTTTGGATTTACCCAAACGCTGTTCTCACTCATCAGGTCTGATAAATTCGGGTTGTTTGACGTACGGCTGAAAGTGTGCATTGGCGCACGACCGTAAATCAAACGATAGAAATTCTGTGGTGGTTCAGGATGTTTCGTATAGTTTGGAATCGGATCAAAACCGTGGTCGGCAAAATCAACTGAATACAGTTCAATTTTTCCGGTTGTGGTATTGAAATTATAATCTTCGCCATCACCCATATAAAGCGGGCCGGTTTTTCTCGGGTATTTTTTAACACCAATTTTCTTCATTTCTTCCAATGAAGTACCCAGCTGTTTTAACTGCCAGTCGATTACTTCTGAATAATCATCGTAGTTAAAGTAATCGTGTAAACCTAAACGTTCGCCAATTTGTTTGGCAATCCACCAACCTGGTTTCGAATCGTATTTTGGTTCGATAGCCGGCATACGCAATGCAATATTTGGCTCGCGGTTAGCTGCAGAACGAATTACATCGTAACGCTCGAGATAAGTTGCTTCCGGAAAAACCACATCGGCATAACCGGTAATATCCATCGGCATGGTATCCATTACTGCAATAAACTCAACCGAATCAGCAGCTTCTTTAAATAACGGTTTATCCGGCATCGACAGTGGTAGGTTTGTGCCGGCCACCAACCATGCTTTTAGCTGGTGTTTATAATTGTATCTTGGAATAGATGCTTTTAAGGCCTCAGTAGTAATCCCCATTGTTGCCAGTGGGTACCTGTCTTCATTCCAGTCTTTCCATGTCCATTTTGGCTCAGGGAAATGTGGGTGCGGATAAGCAGGAACAGAAACGCCCTCAGGGAAATATAATCCTCCGCGTTTTCCCCAGGAACCCAACAAGGCAGTAAGAATTGCCATGGCACGTCCGCGTTGTGTATCGTCGCCGTACCAAACCACGTGGCGTCCCGGGTGAATAATTACCGCAGGAGCTGCATCGGCCATCGCGCGTGCAGTTCTTCTGATTTCTTCCGGCTCGATGGTAGTGATACCATAAGCCCACTCCGGAGTCATATTTTTCACATGATCTTTTAAATAATCAAGACCAAATGTATATTGCTCAACGTAATCTTTATCGTATAAACCTTCGTAAATCAGCACATGGATCCATGCCATTAACAAAGCGATATCGGTTGACGGTTTAATGGGCAACCAGTGATTTGAATGCGCTGCTGCCGTTGAAAAACGCGGATCAACCGTAATAATAGTTGCGCCGTTATCAATGGCGTCCGACATTTCCTGCACCTGCGAATTGTGCATGTTCTCGCCCAGGTGCGAACCAATTAACACCAAACATTTGGTATCTCTGATATCGGTACATTCGGGCGAGCCAACATAGGCTCCAAATGTTGAAAAATAAGCCGACGAACGTGGACCACGACAATTGGCAAACGCAGGCTCGGCATTACTTTCCGAACCATAAGCACGTAGCAAATGGTGAAAATGACCTCCGGGAGTTCCGTGATTGAACAAACCAAAAGCTTCAGGACCGTACTTTTCTTTTACTTCCTTCATCTTATCGGCAACTTTGTTCAGCGCCTCATCCCATGTTGCTTCTCTGAAATATTGAGTACCATCCTTGCGAGTATCTCTTATCAGCGGTGTTTTTAAACGATCTTCGTCGTAAACCATACCAACGCCGCCTGTTCCTCGCGGACACAAACGACCGTTACAATGCGGGTCGTTCTTATTACCAACAACTTTTCGTATAGTTCCGTTTTTATCGACATAAGCCCACGCAGCACATTTCCAAAAGCATACTTCGCAATAAGTTGGATACGGAGTAAGATCCTCATCACTTACCGGACCTTCGGTCTTCGATTCGAAGAGCCCGAAACCTTTTGATCCCAAAGCCTTAAAACTTATGGCAGCAGCTCCGGCACCGGCAGTTGAAATTTTGATAAAATCCCGTCTTGTCTTCATTCGTCTAAATAGTTTATTTTATTGGTAACTCATGTAACACGCTTTCTTCAAACTCAGCATGAAAAATGCTTTCTCACATGGTTATTTATCTTTCTATTTCTTTAATGTTGAACACGTTTCTCATTCTTCCAAAACTGTTTCTAAAAAGCGCCAGAGAATAAGAGTTTAGCATCTTTTTACAGTTATTCATATATACCTATCTATATTTTTAGATATGGCCGCAAATATAGAAATCATTTTGTACAATGGTTATTAATGTGCTTAATTTGAAACCATTAAAAATAAGCACGATATCCTTGAAGGAACATCTCATCCTACCAATTCCATAGCACTTGTTTACAAACATTTACCCGAATCATTAAGAGGAAATAAAAATAGCCATAAATAACAGTGCGACCTTATCGGGAAACAGGTTTTTTAACATATAGCCCATTCTTTCGAAACGGAGTTTATTTGATCTGTTTAGCCACAAAATTTGACTTAATAGCACTATGTGATTTAGGTCACTTTCTTAACATTTATTAAACAGAAAAATTTCCAATTTCCTAGTTTTCTCAATTTATTACATTTGTCTCAAAGAAAATGGGAATGAAAACCAAAAACCGAAGAGTTTTTTTGAAAATAGTGGCGGTAGGATTTGTTTCGTTTTTTGCATTCATCTGGAATAAATTAACGCTCCAACATATTGCAACTTCCGGTGCAGAAGAAGTGTCGGTTCCGCTGAACATGAACAAGGAAGTGCAGTTTTTCGACAAATACATTATTGTAAATTCAGATCATCAAACAAAGGTTTTTTCATCGCATTGCAGCCACCTGGGATGTAAAATTGATAAAATGGAAAGCGGCAAACTGGTTTGTCCTTGTCATGGTTCGGAATACGATCTGCAAGGACAGGTTATAAAAGGACCGGCATACAAAAATCTTACGATACTCGACTCGACGGTTTCCGACGACGGAAAATCAATAACAATTAAAGGATAAAATGGCAAAGAAGAATGATAAAACAACGTTTGGAACAATAGCAGTGGCTATGTTCTGGCTAGTTATTTTATCCGGCATTTTGCTTGCCGTTCCTTTTAATGTTGAATCGCCTTACCTGAGTGTAAGCACAATGATCGTAGCCAATCCGTGGGCTGCGCTTATCCGTAACTACCATTACTGGAGCTCGCAGTTCTTCCTTGTTTTCAGCCTTATTCATCTTTACGATCATTTTCATTACAAAGAAAAAATCGGCCTAAAAAAAGGAATGGCATTCCGGCTGAGCATTGGTGTTTTAATCATATTCCTGGCCATGATCACCGGCTTTTTGCTGAAAGGGGATTCCGACAGCGAGCAGGCCCGGCAAATATTACAAACACTTGCCGAGCGCGTTCCGTTAATTGGCCAGTCGCTGGCATTTTCATTGCTGGGGCACCCGGAAAGCTACCAGCTAATTTATGTGCACCACATAGCCACATTTACCGTTTTTATTGCGGTAATAATGATTGAGCACAGCCGCAGAAAATACTGGCCCCCGGTGCTTGATTTTGTTATTTCGGCAATTGGCGTTTTGGCATTCAGCTACCTTTTCAGTGCACCCTTGCACGACAATCTGAATCCGGCAGTAAAAGGCCCGTGGTACTTTGTCGGTTTCCAGGAAATATTGCACTGGCTGAGCCACCCGGCCTGGTCGTTGTTACTTTTTTTGGTGTTGCTTGTTTTGCTTTACCTGGTTAATTCAGCCAAAGGTAAAACGATGTTTCTCAGCAAACGAAGTCTGCTTGTTTTCACCGGCTTCTACCTGGTCTTAACTATTATTGGTTTATTTTTCCGTGGAGAGCGCTGGCAATGGAAAAATCCGTGGCAGGAAAACTACCGCTACGAAGTACTGAATAATTTTAAATCGCCGAGAGTACAACTTACTCCCGAATTTGAACTGGGTACGGCAATCGCCTCCCCGGTTATCCAGGGACGAAAAGAAAGCTGCCTGGCCTGCCACTCGGAAACGCATGGCCTTACCGATTCGCATTCGCCTGAGGCCATTGGTTGTGTTTCCTGTCATGGCGGCAATCCGTTTGCAACCGGTAAAAATCAGTCGCATAATAATATGATCCTTATTCCGGGAAATCTGGCTACCGCGCCACAATCGTGCGGAACAACGCAGTGTCATCCGGAAATTGTTGAGCGCGTACCCACCGGTTTAATGGCTACATTAAGCGGAATGATCAGTGTTGATCGTTTTGTATTCAACGAACAGGATAATCCCGATGAACTGGCCAATGTACATCATCTCGGGAATTCGGCTGCCGACGAGCATCTGCGTAATTTATGCGTCCGCTGCCACCTTGGAAATCCAAAAACAGAATATGGCCCGGTTAACGAAAGCAGCCGTGGAGGAGGCTGCCTGGCCTGCCACCTGAATTACAGCCCCGAGGCAGAAATTGCACTTGCCAAGGTTAAAGACACCATTATTAATGCGCACCCGTCGATTAGTTTGGCCACTAGCAACAACCACTGTTTTGGATGCCACAGCCGCTCGGGCAGGATTTCAACCAATTACGAAGGTTGGCACGAAACAACACTTGAAGTCAAACAAATGCCTACTAACGACAATAACTATCGCCTGATCGAAGGAGAACGTGTATTTGTAAAAAAACAGCAAGACGTTCACCACGAGCTGGGAATGGAATGTATCGATTGTCATCATTCGTATGAAGTAATGGGCGACGGAACACTTTATGCCCACCAGGAAGATCAGGCGGATGTGCAATGTATTGATTGCCATTTTGACGGCGATGCAAGAACGATAAAAGCCGAAAATCTTGACAATGAATCGGCAATTATCGCGGCTTTACGACTTGGCAATATTTCAGGGAAAGAATTTTTGGTAACCGGCAAACGCAAGCACGCGCTGGTAAATACTTTTGTTGAAAACGACACGGCGTTTCTGCAAACCAAAAACAGCAAGATTAAAATGGCTTTAACCCGTCCGGCAGAAGTTTGTACAAGAAGCAATGCCCACTCTGACCTGGCCTGTTCAAGTTGTCACTCGTCGTGGGTGCCAACTTGTATTGGCTGCCACAACGAATACGATCCGAATGAGCCATCGTACAATATGGTAGCTAATAAAGAGCAAACCGGCGGCTGGGTTGAATTTTTTGGCGAGTATGAAGCGAAACTTCCGTCGTTGGGCATGCGAACTGAAGGCGAAAAATCAGAAGTTATACCTGTTGCTCCGGGAATGATTCTTACCATCGACAAAAGCGCTTACACCGACGACGCAGATAATTTGACTATTTTTCATCGTTTGTATGCGCCGGTTGCACCGCACACCACCACCAAAGAAGGACGGGATTGCAAAAGCTGCCACAACAGTTCGCTTGCCTTAGGTTATGGGGAAGGAAAACTGGAATACGAAATGGCAGACGGAAAGGGAAAATGGACATTTGCTCCGCTTTACCAGCGCGATGTTAACGACGGTTTGCCCGCCGATGCCTGGATCGATTTTCTGCAAACACGAACCGGCAAAGTAGCCACACGTTCGAATGTTTCTCCGCTAAGTGTTGAACAACAACAGGCCATATTAACAGTTGGCGCCTGCCTTACCTGCCATGATGATGACTCGAGAATAATGAAAGCTACGCTTAACGATTTTGAAGAGCAGCTACAAAAGCGAAGTTCTGCCTGTATTCTTCCCGAATGGAAATAAAAAAAGCGCCACCTGAAAACAGATGACGCTTAACTTCCTCGTATACTAGATTAAGTAAAAATAATCTGTGTTCCGTCGCCTCCCGACATAGCGTATAAGTCTCCAACTGTTATAATAGCTTTTACATGTTCACACAAATCATCTTTAGTGAGTTTGAACATATCGGCGGCCATTTTACAGGCATAAATCTCGCCGCCGCCTGCGGTTATCATATCCAAAAATTCGTCAACGGGTGGCACATCCAGCTCGTCCATTTGCTTTTTCATCATGGCCGAAACTCCGGCTTCAACTCCGGGAATTGCACCAAGCAAAGTTGGGAAAGCCCACCCGTTTGGCATTCGCATTCCCGGATTGCCAACTGTTGCCGTGTGCAATTTGTTCATCTGCTTTTTGGTAATGGCATCCAGTCCAAAAAATGTAAAAAACAATTTGGCCTCAATACCTTCCATGACTGCTCCATTCGCCATTATCAAACCTGCATATACATCTTCAATATTGGCTTTGGCTACAATTATCATCACCTTTTTTAAAGGCGTTTCTTTTACTTCAGTCATATTCTTAAGTTTTTGGTTTTTAAACGCAACTTGCCGGTTTTGAAATTCCGGCATATTTCGAAGATAATTTTAGCGGACCACCGGGAAACAATTCGTACAATCCCTTAATATCAACAATACCCGATTTACCAACTTTTCGTATTGTAAGGCTGGCACCTGATGCCTCCTGTTCACGCAAATAATCCAACACTTCGTAGTGTTTATCGGTCAGGTCAATACCATCTTCTTTTGCCATTTCTGCAGCAACTTCCTTGCTCCAGTCCGATTTGTTTACCAGGTAGCCTTCTGCGGTTACCTCAACAGTTTTTCCTGCGAAAGTTTTTTCTGCCATAATTTTATTTTTAATTGTTGTTTTTATTGGTTTCTGCAGCCATGTTCTTCATAAAGGTTACAAAGAATCCCAGCGCACGTTTCATCTCCGGTTGATTCATTTCGCGCATAACCTTAAAAATGGAATACTCAGGAACATTTTCCATTTCCATACTTCCGTAAATTTTAAGGCCATTGTTCATTGCATTCATCATTTCGGGTTGTGTTGCCGAGCGCACTGTCTCCATAATGGTTACAATGTTATCTGCCAGCTCTTTCACATCCGACGGTTTGTAATGTGCAATGATGTTATCAAAGATCTGTCCGGCCTCGGCAAAGAATTCGAAGTATCCTTTTTGATCCAGCTCATTCAGTTTTTTGGAGAAGTCGATGATCACCTCGTTAAGAATTGGCGAGGCATCTTTAACCAGATCATTCATACTTTCGAATAGTTCCAGAAAACGATTCATGTTATCGATGTTACGTAGAATACGCAACATTAGCCCCTTCACCTCATCAATATCAAGATGAACCATACGGTTATCCAGATCTTCCACCGCTGTATCGTACATGTCTTTTCCGACTATCGACAGGTCAGAGATCAAATCTTCAACTTCGTTGGTTTTAAGCCGCTGCTGGTTTACGTACTCCAGCAGCAAATCAACCTTTTGGTTCAGTTCCGATATTTGTACTTGTAATGATTTCTCTTCCATAATCAGGCTCCTTTCATTAATTCACCTTCTTTTTCCCGGCCATGGTCATCAGTGGTTCAACCGGAAGTTCTTTACCTTTTAGCAGTATGTGCCAGTAAATCCAGCGGAACATAACCTTACCATAGTGGTTGATTTTTGTATTTTTCAGCAAACCAAACGGCCCGATGCCCGGCAGCGGGAAAGTTCCCGGAAGTGGTTCTGTATCGTAATTAAAATCGATAAGTGCGCCTTTACCAAAACCTGTCTCGATGTAACAGTTGGCATGGCCATCAAATTTGGCGTGCAACGGACGTCCTTCAATGGCACTCATCAGGTTCTCGAATAAGATATCGGCGGCAAAGTGAGCTACCGATCCGGCTTTCGATGTTGGAATATTGGAAGCGTCTCCCAGTACAAAAATATTTTCGTGTGCCACCGACTGCAGCGTGTGTTTATCGGTTGGAACAAAATTCAGATCGTCGCCCAAACCGCTTCTTTCAATCATTTCGTCGCCCATGTTCACAGGCACTACGGTAAGCACATCAAAATCAATTTCCTTCTCGTCGTACGAAATAAGTTTCTTCTGGTCGTTGTCCACCCTTTCGATGTAGAAATCAGGAATTACTTCGATGTTCTTTTCAGCCAACAGCTCCGAAAGCATTTTGGTGGCTACCGGTTTGGTAAAAGCTCCCGGCATCGGGGTAACGTAAGCTATCTCCACCTTATCGCGCATGCCCAGTTCGGTAAAATAAGCGTCGGCCAGAAACACAAACTCCAGTGGTGCAACCGGGCATTTGTAAGGCAACTCGGTAATGGCCATTACCAGTTTTCCACCTTCCCAGCCTTTTAAGAACTTTTGCAGCGCCAAAGCTCCGTCGATGGTATAAAAATCGAATATTTCCTTGTACCACAACTTATCTTTCAAGCCCGGGGTTTCATCGGGATTGGTTTTGGTACCGGTTGCCACGATCAGGAAATCGTAATTCAATACCTGCCCACCTTCAAGATGTACTTTGTTGGCGTCACCTTCAATTCTGTCGATTGAAGAATAAATCATATTCACTCCGGCAGGAATAAAATCAGCCTTTGGTTTTATCACATCTTCCTTCTGGTAGATACCAAAAGGAATAAATAAAAATCCGGGTTGGTAATAATGTGTTTTAAACTGATCGACAATGGTAATCGCCCACTCTTCTCTGTCGAGGGCTTTTCGTAGCTTATTCGCCATCATTGTGCCCGCAGTTCCGGCGCCAAGAATTACTATCTTCTTCATTTTGAATCGTTCTATTGGTTTATCTGCGATTTAAAGTTACCAGAGCGCGAATAAGATGCTGTAAAACCTTCTATGATAATTATCAGAGAGTAATAAATATCATAATAAATTGGTACATTGCGGGTTAATGAAACACGAGTAAACCGGGCTATGGGAAACACAACTTGTACTTGCGAATATTGTCAGTTAAAAAACATTTTTTTTGCACATGTTAAAAGTGATGAACTCACCAATATCTGCGATTTAAAAGTTGAAAGAAGTTACTCTAAAGGAGAATCGATTATACAAGAAGGCGACCCGATTACCGAATTTGTATACATGAAAAAAGGTTTGGTTAAACTCTCAAAAGCTTCAATCGACGGCAAAGACCAAATTATCAGTTTCTCGAAACCTTTCGACTTTGTCAGCCTTTTGTCGGTATTTTCATCAACACAATACAAATATTCTGTTACAGCAATCGAACAAACTACTGTTTGTATTTTGCAATTGGATGTGGTGCGAAAATATGCCGAAGAAAATGCACTGTTTGCGATGGATATGATGTCGAATATTAGTCAGATGACCGATAAAATTATCCTCGACAACCTGGAGATAAAACGCAAACACCTGAAAGGACGTATTGCGCATGTGCTGCTTTATTTTTCCGACTACATATATAAAAAGGATGAGTTTGAACTTCCCATTTCGAGGCGCGAAATTGCTGAATATATTGGGATGACCACTGAGAATGTGATTCGCACTTTGTCTGAATTCCGCAAAGATGAAATCATAAAAATATTTGGAAAGAATATTCTTATTTCCGACAAAAAACGGCTGAAGAGTATTTCAGAGTTTGGATGATTCCAAATCTTCGGGTCGGTTTAAATTGGCAAATAAACGTTTGTTTTTGTTAAGGTATTCCTGCGCATCAACCCAATTTGTATTTACACTCTTCAGCAAATTGTGCATTTTGTACTCACCATTCTCTATCAACTTTTCCATTTTTGAGATGCAACTTCTGTTGTAAAGTGCAATAAGCGGTTCGCCACCTTTTTCAGAAAACGGAACCACGGCATCAAAATCACCGGTATTTTTTAAAAGAAACTGCAAAAAAAGTGCATCAACAAAAGCGGCATCAACACTTAAAACAAGGTTCCAATCGAAATTCGACTGTTTTAACCCAGAATAGATCCCTCCAATCGGACCACAGTCTTTCACCTCATCTTTAATAATCGGATAATTAAAACCGGCATGTAAATCACTATTCGAACTAATTAACAGTTCAGAAGAAAGTGGTTTACAAAGAGTAATTGCACGTTCGAGTAAAGTTTTTCCCCCGAGCTCCAACAAGGCTTTGTCGGTGCCCATTCGTTTACTTAAGCCGCCGGCTAGAATTATTGTGGTTATTTGCATGTTCTAAATGTACAGAAATAAAAAAAGCTTCAGAAAAATCTGAAGCTTTTATCGGGTGGATGATGGGATTTGAACCCACGACCTCCGGAACCACAATCCGGCGTTCTAACCAACTGAACTACAACCACCATTTTGTTTGCGGGTGCAAATATAAATATTTTATTCTTTCTACAATTCAAAATGAATTAAATTTTGAATGGTATTTTTGTTTAAGATTGTTTTCAAAACAAAAAAGATATCCTGCATTTTGCAACCACCGCAAAATATTCCTGTCATTAAAATTGAAAGATGAACAGTTGAGACAAAAAGAGCACATACATAAAAAAATTATCGAGGCCAGTAAGAAGGGAGATAACCGGGCACGATACGAGCTATATGGATTGTACTCGAAAGCCATGTTTAATATTTGTTACCGGATGATGAATAACCGGGAGGAGGCCGAAGACATGTTGCAGGAAGCATTTACACAGGCATTTACCAAACTGGAATCGTTCCGTTACGAATCGAATTTCGGGTCGTGGCTAAAACGAATAGTTGTAAACACCTGCATTAATGCCATTAACAAACGAAAAGTGGATCTTACCTATTGCGAGGAAATTTACGACTACGACAGTGAAGAGGAAAGCAACGAATACGAGCCGGAATATACAATAGCAAATATTACACAGGCAATGGAACAATTACCCGAAGGCGGACGAATGATTTTTTCACTTTATCTGCTCGAGGGGTACGATCACGGCGAAATTGCGCAAATACTGAAGATTAAAGAATCAACATCGAAAACCCAGTTTATGCGCGCCAAACGCCGTGTTGTTGAACTATTAAAACAAACCCATGGAGATGCTATGGATAAAATATAAGCCATATGGAGAAGAATAGATTGGAAGAATTTATAAAAGAAAACCGAGGGGAGTTCGATTTCAGAACACCATCGCCGGAAGTATGGGATAAAATTAACACTGCCACAAAGGAGACGAAAGTTGTTTCGCTGCGCCACTATTTTATGCGCGCTGCAGCAATAGCGGTTATTCTAATCGCTACAGGAGTGATACTTTGGCAAAATAATCTGAACAATCCTGTGCGCCTTGCAGAGAATGCAGATCCGGAACTAAAGGAACTAATCGAGGCTGAAGCATTTTACTCGTCGCAGGTGAATCAGAAACTGAAAGAAATACAAAAATGTTACTATACTTTTCCGGAACTGAAACACGAAATTGAAACCGATTTAAACGAACTGGAAGGTATGTACCAACTGCTTAAAAACGATTTGGAAGAAAATATTTCGAATAAAAGCGTAATTGAAGCAATGATTGAAAACAACCGCTACAGGCTGCAACTTTGCGACGATGTGCTGAACCAGGTTAAATGTTAGACAAGGAGGAAAAATGATAAAAATAAAGTGGAAATTAGTTGCCGGACTGTTTGTTTTACTTGCTCCGTTATTGGTAAATGCCCAGTTTACCGACACCAAAGAGATTCGGAAATCGTATGCCATTACACCCGAAACACAAATTGAAATTACCAACAAATACGGGAAAATCGATTTCAAGAGCTGGGACAAGGACTCGGTAAAATTCCTCATCAACATCAGGGTTGAAGAAAAAAAACTGTCGAAGCTGGAAGAATCGATTGAAGAGATTGATTTTGACATTACCAACAGCGAACACTACCTGATAGTGCGCACGATAGTTGAAAAAAACCTGGGCACACTGGGCCGCGAGATCAAAAAGTTTAAGGAGACCTTACTAAGCTCGGATGGAAATATCCAGGTGGATTACACGGTTTGGCTGCCCGACTCGAACCGCTTGAAAGTAGACAATAAATTTGGCGACATTTATATTGGCGACTATAAGGGTGAAGCTGACATCACCCTGTCGAACGGAAACATGAAAGCTCACGATTTCCGCCACCTGAATCTTACGCTGAACTTTGCCGATGCCACCATCAACAAAATAGAAAAGGGGCGCCTTGATTGTAATTTCAGCGAGCTGTTCACCAAAGAAATGGGAACCATACACCTGCAAAGCAAATCAACCGAGTTTGAGTTCCAGGAAGTGGAAAGCCTTTCGGCGTCATCGCGCCGCGATAAATTCAGAATCCGCCAGATTGAACTTCTTGATGCACAAAGCAGTTTTACCACGTTCCGAATAAACAAGCTTGTTGACCGTGCAAAAATTCAGGCGGAATACGGAGATATTGAAATAGAAGGAACCGAGGCTGATTTTAGTGGCGTAAATATCGAATCGCGGTCAACTGATATTAACCTGTATTTTAACAGCGAATCGGCATTCAGTTTCGATATTCAGCATACAAAAGCCGATGTGAGTTTTGACTCCGATTTTTCAATAGAAAAGGAAGACGTGTTAGATGAAAAAGAAAATGAAATAAAGATTACCGGAAATTTTAGAGAAACACAAAATCCTTCTGAAAAGCTTTATATCAGGGCGAACTCGGGCAATATTAACCTGCGTACCACCTATTAAATAAATTTTTAGCACGCATTTTGCAACCTCTCCCAAAAACACCTGTCTTTTAAAAGCAGAAAGAAAACAATTATTAACCACACGGGAATTGTTTGCCAAAGCCATGAAAACAATTAAGCAAACTTCCCACCAGAAGACTACTTGTTATGAAAACGATTAAATTATTCATTTGTGGGCTTGCTATATTCTTTAGCGCCACCAGTTGTATCGATGAATTTACTGTTGAAGGAAATGGAATCCGCGAATCGGAAAGCCGTATTGTTACCTCTTTTGAAAAAGTAAAATCATCGGGAGATTTTGAGGTACACATTACCGAAGCACAAAGCCACGATGTGTTAATAAGTGCCGAGGAAAACCTGTTGCAGTACATTGAAACGTATGTTTCGGGCGAAACTTTGCACATTGATGTAAAAGGAATCCGGAATTTGAAAAACCGTTTGCCCATGGAAGTATTTATCTCGACTCCAACCCTGCGAGGGATTAAACAAAGCGGATCGGGAATTATTACCACCGATTATTTTGTGAGCAACGAAATGGATGTAGTCCTGTCCGGATCGGGAAGTATAGTTACTGCCTTTGAAGCCGAAGAAGTTGATGCTTTACTCTCAGGATCGGGAACCATTGAATTCTCGGGCTTTGCCGACGATGCTGATTTTGTAATCAGCGGATCGGGAACGATTGATGCCCACCAGCTCGATCTGTACAATTGCACCACTTCCACATCCGGATCGGGCGATATGTATGTTACTGTTTCGCGGCATCTTCGCTCAAATATTTCAGGAAGCGGGAATGTATTTTATTACGGGAATCCGGACATTGAAACCCACATTTCGGGCACAGGCAGTGTAATCAGCGAAAACTAAAAATAACCACTATGAAACGTTTCCTCATTATCTTGTTATTTTGCCTGCCACTGGCCTTGTCTGCTCAAACTTTTGATAAAGCAATCGGTATCCGCGGCGGATACTCGGCGGGTTTCGAATACCGCTTTTACACCGACGATGCCAATTCGTACAAATTCCTTTTGGCCACCCGCGACGATGGGATTCAGCTGCATGCAATGAAAGAATTTCACGAGTACGACCTGTTTAGCTTCTCCGAGCAATTATCGCTGTTTTACGGACTGGGTGTTCATTTCGGTTACGAACAATGGGACAAACACTATGTGCAAAACAATACCAGCTGGTACGAAGAACGAACAGCACTGCTGGCAGGAGTAGATGCCGTTGTTGGCGTTGAATACCTGTTCTACGAGGTACCGCTCTCCATCGGATTCGAGGTAAAACCTTATGTTGATGTGCTGGGTCGCGATTTTTTCGACCTCGAACTATTCGATTTTGCCTTTACCATAAAATATCATTTTTAAGCCAAAACAACTATTTAACAAATTCAGAAAAATGAAAACATTAACACTTTTACTGGCCTTTTTAATGGCCGCCGGTTTTGCCATTGCGCAAGACGATTATCAAAACCACGAGGTAGAAACCATTTTTTCGAACCAAAGAAGTAACGGAGGTTACGGTGCTTTTACAATTGGTTATACTCAAATTGACGGGCGCGATGCCATGGTTGCCGGAGCTCGTGGTGCTTTTATTTTCGACCACTCGTTTGCCATTGGAGTGGCCGGATACGGTTTTGTTAACGACCTGGAGTACCACAACTACCAGGCAAATCCGGAAGACCGCTTCTTTTTAGCCGGAGGTTACGGCGGTGTATTTTTCGAGCCTATTGTTGGAGGCACAAAACCTGTACATGTTTCTTTTCCAATTGTAGTGGGAATGGGAGGAATATCGCTGGTAGAACACACCAACTGGGACCGGGATTACTACCACGATTACCAGGAATACGACACTGACCTGTTTTTTGTTTTCGAACCGGGTGTAGAGTTGGAATTCAACCTTACCCGCTTTTTCCGCATGGCAGCCTACGGAAGTTACCGCCTCACTTCCGACATTGAATTATACGATACCAATCCCGACGTACTGCGAGGTTTTAATGTGGGAATGACATTTAAATTTGGGAAGTTTTAAATTTTCTGAGAACAGAATGAGTTCCGGTTTATTATCCAATCCTCAAATTGATTGTCGCTCCCTTTAGGGATGGGGTAAACGAATTGATCTCAGGAATGATCATACATTTTTGGATATTGACAGGATACTCCCTAAAAACAAAAAGCGGCTGTCCGATAAATGTCGGGCAACCGCTTTTTTATTTCAATTGGTATAATTCCGTTTATTCGTAAAAATCAACATAATCCTGTGCTGCCAAATACTCAAAGCTTTTTTTACAGCTTTCAAGTGGCTCGAAATTGTAGCGCTCAACTTCCACAATACCGTATTTAGCACCTGATTTTTCGCGCTCAGCAAAAACTGAGGCAAAATCCATTTTTCCGCTTTCGCCCAGTTCTTTTTCGTCTTTTATGTGCCAAAGCTCAAAACGTCCGGGATATTTTTCGAAATAATCAACAGCGCTTTTACCACCTTCTGCAATCCAGTACAGGTCAAGCTGAAACATCACTTTTTCAGGGTCAGTCAATTCCAGCATCCAGTCGTAAAGCGGTTTGCCTTCGTATTCAGTTGTAAACTCTTTATCGTGGTTATGGTAGCCAAAACGAATGCCGGCGGCATTACATTTTTCGCCAACTGCGTTAAAATACTCACAGTATGCTTTAATTCCGTCGAGACTTTCGTATGCCGAACCACCCATCGATGGCTGAACGATCCATTTTGCACCGGCTGCTTTGTGTGCGGCAATACAGGTATCCCACCAGGCCATGGTTTCGTCCCAGGTTTCTTCAGTTGGAACCGATTGACCCGTGTGTGCTCCCAAAAATTGCAGGCCATTGCTTTCGCACAGGTTTTTAAACTCTACCGGATCGATGCCATACATTTTACCATCACCATAACCCGCAGTTTCAACAAATTTGTATCCGCTTTCGCCCACTGCTTTTAAGGTTGCAGCAACATCCTCTCCCATATTGTCTTTTACCGACCAGAGTTGTAGCCCGATAAAAAGTTCCTTTTTCACTTCGGTACTCTTTTCTTCAGCTTTTTTGGGTGCAGAATTGCAAGATGTAAGTCCTTGCATAAACAACACAGCAACAGCAATTGCTGCCACTAATTTTAAACTAATTCTTCTTGAAATCATTTTTAAATTGGTTTTAGGTATTTAATTATTATCACAAAGATGGCTTTTTTCAGCTATTATTCCCACAATCGAGTACACTTAATCGCTACTTTTGCCTCTTCAAATTTACAGCATGAAAAATAAAGACCTGACAGCGATACTTTCAGCCCTGGGCGCTGCTTTTTTCTGGAGTTTCTCGTTTGTATGGTTTAAAATCGCGTTTATTGCCTATAAACCAATAACAGTAGTAATATTAAGGCTGGCCATAGCCGCGCTGCTTATAACTGTTATTGCCTGGTTCTTAAAACGCTTACAAAGACCTGAAAGAAGAGACTACAAACTGTTTTTCTTTATGTCGATGTTTGAACCCTTCCTGTACTTTTTAGGAGAAAGTTACGGATTGCAATACGTGTCGTCAACAGTGGCCGCAGTAATTGTGGCTACAATTCCATTACTTACACCCGTAGCCGCCTGGTATTTCCACAAAGAAAAAGTAAGGTTAATGAACCTTTTAGGACTCCTCTTTTCATTTGTTGGTGTTGCTCTTGTTGTGCTAAACGGCAGTTTTAGGTTCGATGCTTCGCCATTAGGCGTTGGGCTTGAATTTATGGCCGTTTTATCAGCAATAGCTTATGCCATTATTCTTAAAAATCTGGCATCGCGCTATAACACGCTAACCATTATTGCTCATCAGAATTTTATCGGGGTAGTATTGTTTTTACCCATCTGGCTTGTCGTTGATGTAAAAGACTTTATTCAAACTCCTTTCCATCCTCAAGCCTTCCGGGCAATTGTTTTGCTGGCCGTTTTCTCGTCAACGCTGGCCTTTGTATTTTTCACCCAAAGTGTACGACAAATCGGAGTTACGCGCACAAATACGTTTATAAACCTTATACCAGTGTTTGTGGCCGTTTTGTCATTTTTTATTCTGAAAGATGAACTGGGACTTCAAAAAATCGTTGGTATAATTGTAGTTGTTACCGGACTATTCCTCTCGCAGATAAAGAAAAAGGATACGAACGGACGCTTAAAAGCGGTTGAGGTGCACCGGAAATAATTTGCGACAAAATGAACATCAATTATAAAACACCGGAAGAACTAAAACTGCTTACCGACAAAAGCCGGCCGGAAACCAATGCTTTGTTGAAAAAGCTGAAAAAGAAAAAACCCAAGCGGCTTGATGATGTGGTGCATGCGCTGCATTACGAAGCCTTTGATAATTTCGATTGCCTTGATTGCGCCAACTGCTGCAAAACAATTGGCCCGCGGCTGATCGACAAAGACATTGAACGACTGGCCAAACACCTGAAAATGAAAGTGGCCGATTTTATGGATCAATACATAAAAACCGACGAAGACGGCGACTTTGTTTTTAACGAACACCCCTGCCCTTTTTTGATGCCCGACAACTACTGCATGGTTTACGAAAGCCGGCCAAAAGCCTGTCGTGAATACCCACACACCGACCGAAAACGTTTTTACCAGATTCTCGATCTGTCGCACAAAAACTGCGAAACCTGCCCGGTGGTTTTGGACGTTTTTGAAGAGCTGAAGAAGGAAAATTTTTAATAGTTACTCCGGAAACGATGCTAGTTTTCGGCTTCCGGTGTAACCTCAAAATTCATTTCTCCAAAGCAAACGGTACCGGTAGTTGTAATCCCTTCCACCAAAACTTTGTAGCGGGCAATATCATCCGAGGTAAAAAATGAAATATTCGCCTCTCCGTTATAAAGTTTCACCGAAGGATTCCAGTATAGCGTAGTGCGATAATCCGGTTTTTCTGAATTCCTGTTTTCGGCAGTATAAGTTGGAGAATAGAACTCCCGGTATTTCGAAAAACCTTTTATCTTTTGTTTGATCATCCCCTTCAAATATTTTTCGCGCACCTCATCCGGAGCTCCGCGTTTGGTGTAAATAAAAACGGCACCTCCTGATCCTCTGGAACCCAATAAAGCCATGCCTGTTGGGTTATGCGTATTGATTATATCAATACGGTCAATACTCAAAATAGATATTGAAGACAGACCACGCGGTAGTCCATCTAACACACCATCAACATAGTATACAATAGGACTTCCAGCAAACATTGATAATGGCATAGGATTACTAAAAAATGTGGGCGCTTTTTCTAACAAATACTCCTCCAAATTGACAGACATAAAATCTCTATCTTTGGGTTTAATCATTATATCAGGTTCCGAATAAATCTGCGAAAATTTTACTTCCTCCTGCTCCGGGGCATTGGCCGTAACTTCTACCACATCAATCATTATCACATCTTTTTCAGGTTCAAATTCCTTTTCGGCCATACTTGCATAATAGTTCTGTCGGTAGAGTTCGAACGGAATTTTATTTCGTTCTGAATACTGTTTGAATATATTCGGATTAAAGGCCGCCGAAATGGTAGTCAACGGTTCAAGCGTTACCCTTGTGTTTTCACTTTCATCACTTTTTCGGGCCTGTAAGGTAATAGCTGCCGAATCGGCCAGATTGATATGCTGAAAAACGAAGCGGCCTTCTTCGTCAGTGGTTTCCCACGAGGAAAATAAACTATTGTTTTGCACCATAAGAAGGACTTCACTATTGCCCACCCGTTTCTTATTCCACAAGTTTGTTACATAACCTTCAATAGTAAAACCTGCAGTAAGAGGATACTTAAATTCCTTTTCATCAAAGTCCTCAATTTTATTCCAGATGTAGCTGCTCCAGCCGTGCGTTAACATCAATAAATCGAGTTTTTGTTCGGAAGAAATCTCGGGTTCATCGTTGAAATAATCGGCTGGCGATTCAATGTGACCAATAAGCTCAGCATCGAGGTACAACTGCGACAAAATGGTTTGCGATTCACCGAAAGCATTCAAACTATTTTCGTTAACAACAGCAACGGAAAGCCTCGCGCTATCCGATAGGAATTTTTCATCGGGAATCAACTTAAAATTTACCAAACTACGATTTGAATAAACTTGATCCTGCAATGCCACCCGGATGGAATTTGTTTCGATAATGTTGTTAAAATACAAACGCTCTGAAACCGGATTTAAATCTTCGTTTAATAACACCAGGCGGTTTATTCCGGTGCCAAATTTAGTCTTCTCAATATTTACACTAAAATCGTTTTGGTTTGGTTTTACCTTTTTATAGAAGATAACTTCTCCCCGATTCATGCAGGCCAGCGTGTATTTCTCGCGCAAATAATTTTTAGAGTTACTTAAAATACCAACATGCAAAAGATCTTCGGAATTGTTATACAGCTGAAGTTTTATGCCCTCTTTCTCCGGTTCCCAAAACCCAACTTTTAACCTTGGGAAGGCATTTAAAACCACAGTGTATTTTTCGCCGCTGTTTGGGTAAAAATCAAACTTGCCCAGCCCTTTGTAGTTGGTCTCGAAACGAGCTACAGTTTTTTTGTCTTCATTCAGCACCACTCCATTGGTGTTTATACTTTCACCATTCTTCCCCGTAATTTTTACGCCAATAACATTCGGCGTATGTTCCAGCAAGATACCACCTTCAGGGAAAAAACGAACCAGAGGTTCAACTTCCGAACTGTTATCTACTTCCGGTAAATCACCATCAATCTCAAACGAGTTTTTGGTTCGCTCAATGGTCAGCGATTTGGAAAAATAACTATCATCGCCAAAGTTTCGGAGGTAGTTGGTGTAAGCCCGGAATACAAGATTACCGGTGAGCACCGAATCAACAATTGGAATATTCCCTTCCCCGAATCCGTTGCACACAGGAAAAATTTCAGATTTGACTACCGTTCCTGTTGAGTCAATTAAATCAACATGCAAGTTCTGATCATTTTTAACCGGAATGTGTGTTTTCCCGTCGAGCAGATAAGCACTCAACCAAATGGTATCGCCCAGAAAGTAGATCTCACGGTCGGTTTGTACATACAGTTTTTGAAAATCAGGACGATTTTTAGCAGCATCGAAATCCGGATTACCTTGTGAGTAAAGGTTATGAGTGGAGAGTAAAAACAGAAATAACCATGTTAAAGGAGAGCGCATTGGTTTATTTTTTAGTTTCTGTTGATTCAGCTATAAATGTAGAAATAAATAACACAATGTTCAATTGCTTTTATTCATGAACAACCTTATTTCCAGTCTTTTCTTTATGTTATACACCATCTTTTTATAAATCAGTAACTAAGTCAAACTTTTCCTGAAAAGATGTGAGTCGTAGCAATCGACAGATTAAAAAGAAAATTTTTAACTTTAAGGCAAATCATAAAACCAACACCATGGGATACAACGGCCTCGGAATGCAACGCTGGATTTCAACGATGAAACCCAGAAAATACCTTGGAAGACGCAGTAAACCTGATGGAGGCGGCGGTGCTCCATCAGTAGGTCCGGAAGTAAACAGCTACTACCACATAAAAAAACGCGACTTTACCTTTCTAAAAAACAAAACTTATTCCGATAGCTACAAAAAAGAACTTCAATCGAAACTGCAAGAAGAGACAAGAATCAACAATCGGAAGATTATGATGAGTGTTGCAATTGGACTGGTAATAGTATTTCTAATATTTGTATACTTTAACGACCACTTCGATTTATTTTAAAATCCCCGTTATGTACCTAAAAATTACACCCTATGAAAAAACTACTATTAAACGACGGAAACGAACTACCAATAATTGGTTTCGGAACCTATAAATCAAACGAAGAAGAAGGAGTTGATGCGGTAAAATTTGCCCTGCAAAACGGTTACCGTTTAATTGATACGGCGGCCTTTTACTTTAACGAAGAAGCCGTTGGTAAAGGCATAAAAGCCAGTGGTATTCCGCGCGAAGAGATTATTGTAACCACTAAATTATGGCGCGATTGTTTAGGATACGGATCCGCCAAAAAAGAATTCGAAAAATCGCTAAAAAAGCTCGATCTGGATTACATCGACCTTTACCTGATACACTGGCCGGCCAATGCAAAAAACTACAACAACTGGCAAAAAGCCAATGCCGACACCTGGCGTGCCATGGAAGAACTGCAGGCCGAAGGAAAAATAAAATCGATTGGTGTAAGCAATTTCTGGCAGGAACATTTTGATGCCTTGTTTAAAACTGCCAATGTAAAACCGGCGGTAAACCAAATTGAGTTTCATCCGGGATACTGGCAGCCGGAATTAACCGCGTTTTGCAAAAATCACGATATTGTGCTTGAAGCCTGGTCGCCACTGGCGCGCGGACGTGTGTTCGATAATAAAACTTTGCAGCAAATTGCAAAAAACCATAATCAATCGATCGCAAAAGTTTGCCTGCGCTGGATCACTCAACACCATGTGGTGGTTATTCCAAAATCAACTACCCACGAACGAATTCTTGACAATCTGAACTTATTCGATTTCGAACTTACTAAGGAAGAGATGAACCAGATCGACAATCTCCCGGAAATTGGTTTTAGTGGCGAGTTGCCCAATATCTGGCCGGAGCGGCTTCCGGTTGATTAACTGCTGATGGTCTCACCCGGAGTAAGACTATCATTACTACCCGCTCATCAGTGTGCAAATACCGAAATATCATACCCACTTCAATGAAGATTAGAAGATATAAACCCGGGGAAGAAATTCAGTTGATGGAGGTTTTTGTTTCATCAGTAAGAGAAAATGCAGCAAATTATTACAGCCGGGAACAGTTACAAGCATGGGCTCCCAATTCTATTGATCGTGAAGAATGGAAAAATAAAATGCATCGAATCAATCCATTTGTAATACTTGATAATGACAAAATTCTTGGATACGCCGATTTGCAGTCCTCAGGCTATATCGATCATTTTTTTGTGCGCGGAGGATATTCAGGCAAAGGAATTGGAAAGCAGCTAATGAATTTTCTTCTCCAAAAAGCAAAAGAGAAACACATAACAGAATTAAGCTCTGATGTTAGTTTGGCAGCTCAGCCATTCTTTAAAAAATTTGGGTTCAAAACGATAAGAAGTAAAAAAGTTGAAGTCAGAGGAGTTGAGCTGGAAAATGCCTTAATGAAAAAAGATATGCTTACTAAAGGCAATTAAATGTTTTGATCGTTACATTACAGCGAATATCTTTTCAATCCGCGTCATAAGTGTTCCAATACCGATAATTCCTCCAATGTGTTTCCCCTATAATAATAATTAAATACCTTTGGCGTTTTAGAAAAAATGACGATCGCGCATGAAGCGAAAAATTTACCTTTTTATATTCTTTTGTTTTTCGATGTTTGCGGGAAAGGCCCAAATTGGAGGTGAATATACCTACCAGTTTCTGGAGCTGACCAACTCTGCGCGTATCGCTGCCTTGGGAGGTACTCAAATTGCCTTAAACGATTCAAGCGATCTGAACCTTTCCTACGCCAACCCGGCCCTGCTACAAGAAAACATGGACCACCGCCTTTTGGTAAATTACGTGAATTACCTTGCCGATGTAAATTATGGTTATGCTTCGTATGCCAAAACCTACGATGGAATTGGAAATTTTGCGGTGGGCATGCACTACATCAATTACGGGCAGTTTGATGAAGCCACAGAAGCCGGAGAACTTACCGGAATAACTTTTAAAGCGGCAGAATACGCACTTAACCTTATTTATTCGAACCGCTACAAACGGCTGAATTACGGGATCAACCTGAAACCTATTTTATCGTCGTTCGAAACCTACCAATCGTTTGGAATTGCTGCCGACCTGGGAGCAAGTTTCGCCAGCAAAGACGGTTATACAAACGTGGCTTTTGTGGTGCGCAACTTCGGTACGCAAATATCAAAGTACTATGATGGAGCCGATAGCGAACGCATTCCGCTAAATATTCAGGCAGGAATTAGCAAGCGTTTACAACACGCCCCGCTTGTTTTTTCCGCTACTTTGCAGCACCTTAACCACTGGGATTTGGCATCAAGCGATGAAGAAAAGGATTTTAACGGCGAAACCATTCACCAGCGCGAGGAGAGTTTTGCCAAACAAACCATGCGCCACCTGGTGTTGGGAGCAGAGATTCTTCCTTCCGAAAATTTTACCCTGAGAGTGGGTTACAATTACCAGCGGCGCCAGGAGCTAAAATTCGACAACAAAGCATCAACTGTTGGGTTTTCTGCCGGGTTCGGCTTAAAAATCAAACGTTTTCATTTTGATTATGCCATTTCCAGATTTCATTTGGCAGGCTCCTCTAACCTGTTTTCGGTTTCGGTTAACTGAATAACAACTTCTAAAATCAGACAATTGAATCTTAATTAAAATTTCCCCATATTTGCTCCAAATTCCTAAAGAAACATGAACGACAAAAAGATTATCATCGCCATTGATGGCCATTCATCTTGCGGCAAAAGCACTATGGCCAAGTCACTTGCTCAGCGACTTGGATACGTTTATATCGACACCGGAGCCATGTACCGTGTTGTAACCCTGGTTGCCCTGCGCAATGGATGGATTGAGAATAAGATTCCCGACACGCAAAAAATTATCGATGGATTGAAAGACATTAAAATCACTTTTAAATGGGATGAAAAAGCCGGAAAGAACACCACTTTCCTGAATGGTGAAAATGTGGAAGATGAGATCCGCCAGTTGGAAGTTTCAGAGAATGTAAGTCCTATTAGTACCATTGCCGAAGTACGTCATGAAATGGTACGCCAGCAACGCGAAAACGGTAAAAACAAAGGTATTGTTATGGATGGGCGCGATATTGGCACCGTAGTTTTCCCTGATGCCGAACTGAAAATATTTATGACCGCCTCGCCCAAAATCCGTGCACAACGACGCCACCTCGAACTCACTGAAAAAGGCGACAACGTAAACTTCGAGGAGATTTTAGCCAATGTTGAGGGGCGCGATAAAATTGATTCAACACGTGCCGTAAGTCCTTTAAAACAAGCCGACGATGCATTAATTCTTGATAATAGTGAGCTAACGCGCGAACAACAATTGGATTGGGCCGTTATGAAGGTAAAAGAAATTACTGAAGGAAAATGATTGTTGAGATAGATAGAAGATCGGGATTCTGTTTTGGCGTGATCAACGCAATCAAAGCAGCGGAGGATGAATTGAAGCAGGCGAACCAACTGTATTGTTTGGGCGATATCGTTCACAACGGAATGGAAGTGGAACGCCTCGAGAGAATGGGATTAAAATCGATCTCGAAGGAGGAATTTTTTACCCTCAGCAACTGCAAAGTTTTAATCCGCGCCCATGGCGAACCGCCGGAGACTTACGAATATGCCAAAGCCAATAACGTGGAACTGATTGATGCAACCTGTCCGGTTGTGCTTACTTTACAGGAGAAAGTTAAAAGCTCGTATTCCAAACATTCGCAAATTGAAGGGCAGGTAGTTATTTACGGTAAAAAAGGGCACGCCGAAATTGAAGGCCTCAACGGGCAAACCAAACACAATGCCATCATTATTGAAAGTATTGCCGATGTAGACAAGATCGACAAAAGCCGACCGGTTTCGTTGTATTCTCAAACTACCAAGCGAATTGAGGACTTTCATGAAATTGCCCAAAAAGTAAAAGAAACCACCGAGCCGGGCGTTCCGGTTGAAATAAAAGATACCATTTGCCGTCAGGTGTCGAACCGCGTTCCTAACCTGAAAAAATTTGCCGAACGTTTTGATATGATCCTGTTTGTTGCCGGGCGAAAAAGCTCGAACGGCCAATACCTTTACACCATTTGTAAAGAGGTGAATGACGATTCGTATTTCATTTCAAATCTCGACGAAATAAAACAGGATTGGTTTGATGGCGTTAAGTCGGTGGGTATCTGTGGTGCTACCTCAACACCTAACTGGCTGATGGAAGATGTGGAAAAATGGATCCACACCAACTTCGGTTAAGAATTTTAAGCGCATTCCATAAAATCCCGTACTTTTAGGCAAATATTTTTTATGCCTGAACTTTTTGCACAAGTAATATTACCCCTGTCGTTGCACGATAGCTTTACCTACAAGGTACCTGCATCGCTGGAAAACGAAATTGCTCCGGGGAAACGGGTAATTGTGCAGTTTGGCAAAAGGAAATTGTATGCGGCTTTGGTCATCTCGCTTTCGGATAAAAAGCCGGATGATATGGAAATAAAGGAAGTTCAGGAAATCCTTGATGACCATCCCATAATTTTTCCGGTAAATTTTAAACTGTGGCAATGGCTCGCGCAGTATTATTGTTGCACACTGGGCGACGTGTTTCGGGCAGCGCTGCCAACCGGGTTAAAACTGGAAAGTAAATCGAAACTTTTTTTAACCGGGGTTGACGAACCGGTACAACTGAGCGCAAAGGAAGAGCTCATCATACGGCAACTACAGGAAGATGTTTCACAACTTTCGGATATCGAGCACAAACTGGGAACTGAATTTTCGTACCAGGCACTGCGCTCGCTGATGAATAAAAAAGTGGTTTATGCCGAGGAAAAGATCAGCAGCAAATACAAACCAAAAACCGAAGCATTTATTAAACTACACAGCAGCATTTCTTCCGAGAAAGTGCTTCAGGAAAAGGCCGACTCGTTGAAGCGCGCAAAAAAACAACAGGAATTGCTTTTTCATTTTTGCACGGTTACCAATGCTTTTTCTGATGAGCAGATTAATGAAATTCCAAAAAAGGAGTTGCTGGTTGGTACTGCTTTTTCTCCTAATCTTGTAAAGGAGCTGGTAAAAAAGAAAATTCTTACTGAGCGCCAGAAACAGGTATCGAGGCTGGAGGAAGAAAAAATCGAACAGGTAAGCATTAATCTGCTGAACAAATACCAGGCAAAAGCTTACGAGGAGATTAAAACCACATTCGAAACGCAGCAGGTTACGCTGATTCACGGCATTACAGCCAGTGGCAAAACGGAGATTTACATTCATCTTATCGATGAGATGATAAAAACCGGAAGGCAGGCTTTATACCTGGTTCCGGAAATAGCACTTACCACACAAATTGTAAAACGACTGAAAAACGTTTTTGGCAACAAAGTGGGCATCTACCACTCGAAACTAAACAGCCAGGAACGTGTTGAAATATGGGAAAAAGTATTGCAGTTCAACGACAATCCGAAAGAAGGTTACCAGGTTGTTTTGGGTGCACGCTCAGCCGTGTTTTTGCCTTTCTCGAAACTGGGAATTGTTATCGTTGACGAAGAGCACGAAAATTCCTTTAAACAATTTGATCCGGCACCTCGCTACAATGCCCGAGATATGGCGGTAGTTTTGGGCTACCAGAACGATGCAAAAGTTTTGCTGGGTTCGGCAACTCCTTCGTTCGAATCGTATTACAACGCACTAAAAAACAAGTACGGACTGGTAAATCTGATGAAGCGCCACTCGGAAATGGAACTTCCCGAGATTCTGGTTGCCGACATAAAACGTGCTTATAAACGTAAACAAATGCGTTCGTTTTTAACACCCGAACTTTTCGAGATGATGGAAACTGCGCTGGAGAAAAACGAACAGATCATCCTTTTCCAAAACCGGCGGGGTTATTCACCGTACGTTGAATGTTTCTCCTGTGGCGATATTCCCAAATGCCGAAATTGCGACGTAAGTCTCACCTATCACAAGTACAAGCGGAGATTAAGTTGCCATTACTGTGGGTTTAGCTACCAGCTGCCCGACAAATGCGACAACTGTGGTTCGCCCGAATTAAAAACACGGGGTTACGGTACCGAAAAAATTGAGGACGAGCTGAAACCTTTGTTCCGAAATGCACGAATTGCGCGTATGGATTTGGATACCACGCAGTCGAAAAATGCCTTTGCCAAAATCGTTAAAAACCTGGAGGACCGAAAAACGGATATCCTGATCGGGACTCAAATGGTGACCAAAGGACTGGATTTTGAACATGTGAGTGTTGTGGGAATTTTAAATGCCGATAACCTGATCAACTTCCCCGATTTTAGAGCACACGAGCGTGCTTACCAGCTTATTTCGCAGGTGGCTGGCCGCGCCGGACGAAAGCACAAACAGGGGAAAGTGGTTATTCAAACTTCGCAGCCCGATCATCCGCTAATTCAACTTATTCGCGAGCAAAACTACCAGGCCACGCTAAAAGAACAGTTTGAAGAACGCCAGCTGTTTAAATATCCGCCTTTTTACCGCCTGGTGAAAATTGTGGTGAAACACAAAAATGTTCAAAGCGTCGACAGGGCTGCCAACCAACTGGCACAGCAACTAAAAAAACACAAACAGCTAATTGTTATGGGGCCGGAATATCCATTGATCAGCCGTATACAACTGTGGCACCACAAAGAGATCTGGATAAAAATTGATCGAAAACTTAACCTCGATCTGGTAAAAAAAGAAATCACCGCTGCCGTAAAAGCAGTCAGGCATCTCCCATCAAACAGCAGCTGCGTTTTTAATATCGATGTCGATCCGGCCTAACGATCAGATGACCACCAGAATCCAGTATCCAGTAACCAGTATCCATCTCACCAACAAAACATTTTCGATCCTTTAGCTTCCAGCGGTATCATAAAAACAGAATAAGTTTCGCTTTTTTACACTTCCTACCGTTGTTTTTTCTTAATTTTGTGCTCATAACATCGTTGTGTGAATAAAGCAGAAGTAGACGAAATATTCAACCGGTTTTCAAAAATACGCGCCATTGTAATTGGCGACGCTATGGTTGACACCTATCTCTGGGGAAAAGTTGACCGCTTATCTCCTGAAGCTCCGGTGCCGATTGTATCCGTTACAACACGCGAAAACCGTCTTGGCGGCGCGGCAAACGTCTCCCGAAATATTCAGGAACTGGGAGCTACTCCAAAACTTTTTGCGGTGGTTGGCGACGACGACAACGGTAAAGAATTCCTAAATCTTTTAGACAAACGTAAAGTCTCTTCCGAGGGGATATTTATCGATCCATCGCGAAATACAACGGTAAAAAACCGTGTAATTAGTTCCGGTAAACAAATCGTTCGAATCGACGAAGAATCAATTGATTACATTTCGGAAGAAATGGAAAACAAATTGATCGATGCCATAAAAACAGAAATGGAAACACATCCGGTTGATGTGATCGTTTTTGTTGATTACGACAAAGGTGTGGTTACGCCAAGTTTATTTAAAACCATTAACGAACTGGCGCAGGAAAAAGGCATCCCGACCTCTGTTGATCCAAAGAAACGCAACTTTAGCAACTATAAAAATGTATCGCTTTTTAAGCCCAACTTTAAAGAGTTTGTTGAAGGTACAAGGTTCCCGCTAAAAAAAGGCGACCTCGAAAACCTGAAAAAAGCAGCTGAAACCTTTAAAGCAGAGCACCAGTTAAAATTGATACTCATAACACTTTCAGAACTGGGAGTTTTTATCATCAATGGTGAAGAAGAACAATATTACCCGGTTGCAATTCGCGATATTGCTGATGTTTCGGGTGCCGGCGATACTGTAATAGCAGTGGCCAGTCTGGCAATGGCAGCAGGGCTCCCGCCAAAAATAATCGCACTGCTGTCGAACCTGGCAGGCGGATTAGTTTGCGAGAAAGTCGGGGTTGTTCCGGTTGATCAAACACAGCTGAAAAAAGAGATGAAATCTCAAAAAATTTGAGCGCTTTTCTGTTCAAATCCAAGCGCTTACCAAATTATCCCCCGGCCTGCCCCTAAAATTTCACTTTGGTTAATGGTAAATTGTTAACTTTGAAACCGCTCAAGAATAAAAAAGACGCTATAAATGGGAAAAATAATTTCGTTAGCAAACCAGAAGGGAGGAGTTGGTAAAACAACCACAACAATTAATCTGGCTGCAAGTCTGGCAGTACTTGAACAGAAGGTTCTGATTATTGACGCCGACCCGCAGGCAAATGCCACATCGGGTTTAGGATTCGACCTGAGAAATGTTCAATCGAGTATTTACGAATGTATTGTAAATGAAGTAGAAGCCGACAAAGCTATTTTAGCTACCGGTATCGATAACCTGGATATAATTCCTTCTCACATTGATTTGGTTGGTGCTGAAATTGAAATGCTAAACCTGCCGAACCGTGAGAAAGTGCTAAAATCAGCATTGGAAACGATAAAAGACAAGTACGATTTTATTTTTATCGACTGCTCACCATCATTGGGATTAATTACGGTAAATGCCCTTACCGCGTCTGATTCTGTTATCATTCCGGTTCAGTGCGAATATTTTGCATTGGAAGGACTTGGAAAACTGCTGAATACAATTAAGATTATTCAGAACCGTTTGAACCCGGAACTGGAAATCGAAGGATTCCTGCTTACCATGTACGACGGCCGTTTAAACCTGTCGAACCAGGTGTTGGAAGAAGTAAAACACCACTTCCAGGAAATGGTATTCGACACTGTAATTCAGCGTAACGTAAAATTAAGTGAAGCACCCAGCTACGGAAAACCGGTGGTACTTTACGATGCAAGCTCAAAAGGAGCAATTAACCACATGAACCTGGCGCGCGAAATATTACAGCGCAATGCCATGACTAAAATGTCGAAAGACAATGTTGTTATAAATTAAACATTCTTAAGTAAGTATGATGGCAAAAAGGAATGCACTTGGAAGAGGATTAGGCGCATTGATCGACGATGCTGAAAAAATGCAGCAAGGCGCCGGACTGGATGAAATTGAATTAAGCAAGATTGAAGCAAATCCTTTTCAACCCCGCACAAAATTTGACGAAGAGGCACTGGCAGAGCTTTCAGCCTCGATCAAAGAAATTGGATTGATACAGCCCATTACCTTACGAAAAGTTGGTGACAACAAATACCAGATCATTGCCGGAGAACGTCGTTTCAGAGCATCGCAACTGGCAGGGTTGAATAAAATACCGGCTTATGTGCGCAAAGCCAAAGATGATGGTATGCTGGAAATGGCGCTGGTTGAAAACATTCAGCGTGAAGACCTCGATTCCATTGAAATTGCACTAAGCTACCAACGCCTGATGGATGAGTTGGAATACACGCAGGAAGAACTGAGTGGCCGTGTAGGTAAAAAACGCTCTACCATTGCCAACTACCTGCGTTTACTAAAACTTCCGGCCATTGTCCAGAAAGGATTGATCGACAAAGAAATATCGATGGGTCATGCGCGTGCTATTATTAATATTGATGATGCTGATACGCAGATCATGATCTTCGAACAGATTATTAAACACGGGCTTTCGGTTCGGAAAGTTGAAGAGGTTGTTCGCGATTTAAATTCAGGCGAAGAAAAAGCAGGCGATTCAAAAAAACCTAAGTTCCCGAAAGAATTTAAGTTAATTAAAACGCAGCTTGACCAGATTTTTAGTAGACAAATCGACTTCTCGATGAACGAGAAAGGAAAAGGAAAGATTACCATCCCGTTTAGGTCGGAAGCCGACCTGGAAAGAATTGTTAAAATAATTGAAAATCAAAAATAAACCTTAAGAATCACACAATTACTAAGGGTATTTTCTATTTTTGCGCAAAATTATTAGTGTGATTAAACGCGTTTTTTTTTCTAAAATATTGCTTCTTAGCCTGCCATTGTTTTTCAGCATTACTATGTTGGGGCAAACCACTGCGCAGGATTCCGCTTTTATTGCACAGGCAAATGAAGTACCTACAAAGGTTGAACATTCGCCTAAAAAAGCCACCCTCTATTCAACATTTTTACCGGGACTTGGACAGGCTTACAACAAAAAATACTGGAAAATTCCTTTGGTTTATGCCGGTTTCGGGACCATTGGTTATTTTATTCACTGGAATAACGACAATTACAAGATTATGCGCCAGGCATATGCCGATTTAACGGATGGGGATGGACCATATGGAATAGAGGATCCAACAAATTCGTATATGGATTTGGAGGCGACGCAGTATTACGACTTAAATAATCCTACGCATTACAACAATTTTAAAACCGGGCTCGACAAACAACAAAGTTACTACCGGCGGAATCGCGACTTGCTAATTATCAGCATTATTGGATTTTACGGGCTGAATATTATCGATGCCAGTGTAGATGCGCACTTGTACGATTTTGACATCAGCGAAGACCTTACATTTAACTGGCAGCCTACAATGCAATACCAGGATTTTCAATACGTTTATGGTGTAAGCTGTACCTTTACTTTTTAACATGAGACACATTATCATTTATATATTTTCGCTATTTCTTTTTACCAATGCGTTGGCACAGGAAGCTGACACCGCACTTACATTAGATGACCTGAAACTGGAAGCAGATACCACCGGTTTTAACGCATTGGATGTTGAAGATATGCTGAATCCCATTTTTTCGGATCAGATGGACAGCATGATGAGCTCGTGGGATATTCAGAACCGCTTTAACTTCGATAACTCAGAAGTGCGAACACTTGATTTCCCTAAAAACCTGCCCGATTCAGTTTACATTAACCGTTTAAAAGAAATTGAGCAGGTTGTTGATCTGTCGTACAATTCGGTGGTAAAAAACTACCTGCAAATGTATACCGAAAAGCGTCGCGACCTGGTTGAAGTAATGCTTGGATTATCGGCTTACTACTTCCCTATTTTTGAGGAAACGCTGGACAAATACTATATGCCACTGGAGATAAAATACCTGGCTATTATTGAGTCGGCACTAAATCCAACGGCACGCTCGCGGGTTGGCGCAAACGGACTGTGGCAGTTTATGTACGGCACTGCCCGCAACATGAAACTGGAAATTACCTCGTTTGTTGACGAGCGCCGCGACCCGATAAAAGCAACCGATGCTGCAGCACGCTACCTTACCAAACTACACGATATTTATGGCGACTGGCATTTGGCCATTGCCGCTTATAACTGTGGCCCAGGAAATGTAAACCGTGCCATCCGCCGCTCGGGAGGAAAAAGAAATTACTGGGAAATCTATTACCGTCTGCCTCGCGAAACCAGAGGTTACGTACCGGCATTTATTGCGGCAACTTATACTTTCGAATATTACAAGGAGCACAACTTAGTCCCACGTTTCCCGGAGATCGAACTGTCGGTTGATACCGTGATGGTGAACGACTATCTGCATTTTGATCAGGTAAGTGCAAAACTACATATCGAGAAGGAAGAATTACGTGCATTAAATCCGATGTACCGCCGCGATGTGATTCCGGCTAAGGCAAGCAAGCCATATCCGTTGGTTTTACCGAATGATGTGATTTTGGATTTTGTTGACCTGGACACAGCAATTTTTGCTTTCGAGCGCAACAAATACTTCCCCAACAATACCTTAATGGACCCAACAAGCAGCAACAGCAGCTATTTTACGCCTGTTGATATTAAGGGAAAAGCAAAAGTTGTTTACACCGTTAAAGCAGGCGATAACGTTGGTTTTATCTCGTCGTGGTTTCATGTGCGTACTTCCGATTTGAGGTATTGGAACAACATTAACCGCGATATAATTCGTGTGGGCCAGAAACTGGCTATTTACGTTCCTGAAAAAGACAAGGAGAAGTACGAGCAGGTTGCCAGCATGAGTTTTGCTCAAAAACAAGCTTCTATCGGCAAAACATCAACACCTGCAACAACGAGCACTTCGAAACCACTTGATCCGAATTTCGAATATTACACCGTACGTAAAGGAGATACTTTGTGGGATATTGCTCAGAAATATGCAGGAATATCGGCTGATGAAATCATGCGGCTAAATGAGCTCAAAAACGATCGTGGATTGTATATCGGCCAGAAATTAAAGATCAAACGAAAAGGGTAATCCCAATTATTTTTGACTGTCGAGTTGCTTTCTTCTGCGTATACGTTTTGGTCCGTACCACAACCAAAATCCGGTTACACTAAACAACAATAACGCCAAACCAGTGATGCTGGAATAAAAAAGTTTCAGCCCGCCATCGGTGCGAAACCAGTGATCGAGCACCGAACCATCGTGTATATTTTCGATTAAATCCGACCAGCGGCGTTCAATTTGTAAAACGTCTCCCGTTGCACCGTCTAACTGAATACCCCAGTAGCCTTCGTTAAACACAAATTTTACCATCCCCTTCTTTTGCCGAACATCAATTTTATCCAGTTCGGGTACGGTTTCAGCAGAAATAGAATCACGGTAAACCTGAAGCGCAATACTTTGCAATCGTTCCAGGGGCAGCCATTCGCTCAACTCGGTTGAAGTTCCCTTTTGCGATTTGGGCAGAATAAGACCACCACTGTTCTTTTTCCACGTCAATAAAATTCCGGAAATGGCAACGAATAAGATAAATACAAATAATACAAGGCCTGTAATCCGGTGTATCTTTCTGAAATTCCGAATCAGTTTTGCTTGTTTTGCTCTGCTGGGATTTTGGCTCATACGAATAAACAAATGGTTAGTTGGCCGTAACTCTTTTTGGTTTTCCGGCTATAATTTTGGAGCCAAAAATAACAGAATTTCCCCTTATTTTACCTGAAGCGGAATTTGCACATTAAACGACTCACCTTTCTTTGTCGGGTTGATATTGATGATGGAACAAGCTGCGTAAAGAACCTGTGGATTTCCTTCTTCGTCAATTAACATTTGTGGACGCTCCAAACGATCGACCTTTATGGTGTCGCCCGATTGCAACACCACTTGCTTTTTCATAAAAAACGGATCGGCAGGTTTTGTCCATTTTATTCCGTCGATTGACTCAAGAATTGCCAAACCCGGATCGCCTCCTGTTATTTTGCCCGAAAAATCCTTAAAAACTGCATAAAATTTCTGCTGCGTTTTGTGGTACCAAACATACGGGTCTTCGGCCGATGCGATTTTCCCATCCTCAGTTCTGAAATCAAAAATAATGTCATCAAGTGGCGTAAACGGCCCTGTTGGAGAGTCGGAAAGTGCCACACCATGCACGCCGCGCCAGTTCGGATCGTAAAGGTTTCCTTTAAAGTACAGCAAGTATTTTCCATCAGCCGGGCGGTAAGTTACTGCCGGATTCACCACAATAATATTGTCGGGTTTTGGCTGCGTTCCTTCCGGCGACGGATTAACAATATTATCCGGTTTTACCCGGGTTCGGGGCGCCAACAATGGCTCGTCGGGGCGGATAAAATTACCTTCCACCAGATCCTCGAAACTATCAAATTCAATAACTGAAATTTTTTGGTTTTGCTGAACACGGTTGCGTTTACTCAGCTTTTCGCCGGGAGAACCTACGGGCTGCACCCCCGGATCTTTCGAGCCAATATAATAGAGGTAATATTTCCCTTTGAATTTTTTGAGGTGCGGATTCGACACCATTTGAGCGTCCCAGGCTGTGCTGTCGCCATTGAGCGCCTGCCCGCGCAATACTATCTTTTTAAACTTAAAATCACGGTCGGGATAATCCGAAACGGCATAAGCCAGCTTCGAATGCAGCACCCAACCATCGGTAAATGCCGGCAATGAGTCGCCACATTCAAAAACATTGTAAATCATGTGGTATTTACCGTCGTCGCCTTTTAATACGCTACCACCCCAAACAAAACGATCGGGATCGTTAAGCACTGAAGGCCCGGTAAGAATATTTCCATTAACCACAGCATCAATCGGCAATGCCTCAATACTTAATTTTTCAGAACTTTTATTGTTACATCCTGAAATGGCAAGGAGAAAAATAAACCCGATAAAAGTGTGCAATACGTTCTTTTGCATTTTATTCGATTTATTGGTTGAAAAATAACGTGCATGGTTTATACAAAAAACTCATATAAACACTTACAATTATTCCTGTGAAGCTATTGAATATTAATCTTCTGCCCCAGCGCTTTTATCTCCTGCTCCAGTTTATTGCGTTTTTTTATGGCTTTCGATAAAGCCAGTGCATCGCGAACAGCTTCTTTGTCGTAGGTTTCCAGAATAATATAATAGTATTCCTTACCCAGGAAAACAGCTTTCAGGTTCCGGTCAACATTGTTGGCAATAAACTCGATCACACCGTTGTCTTTTCCGTTTCGGTACGATACTTTTTCCCATTTGGCTTCCATAAAATCGCTGCGGTGGTTATCAACCGAACCAACCGGAATTTCCTCGGTCTTGGCATCGTCACCACTATCATACACCCGCAGCCCGGTATGATTAAGCCAGTTTTCGCCATGATAATTACTGCTTAAATACAATTCGCCTCGTTCATCCAAATGTACCTGAATATATGAGCGGTCCCACGCCCGTTTAAAGGTCTGGCGTTTGTGAATGTATTGTGCGTAACGATCGAATTCTGTTTTTTCTTTTACAAACGATTTCTCCAACTCTGCCACCTGTACTTCAACCGTATCAAGCTCGGCCTCTTTTCGCTGCATAACCTGGAAACGAACTTCCTGCAAAAGGTTTTTAGCTGCATTTGCCGAATACACCGCTTCGGGGTATAAAATTGAAATACTGTCTAACTGACCAATAGCAGCAGCAGTGTCGTTTTTCACCAGCAGATTTTTAGCCAGATCGATCTTTACACGCGCCTTATCTTCATCCGAGGGTCCACATGAAACAAAAATTATTAGCACTAAAAGCACCAGGTATTGAGCAGAAATCTTCATTCGTTTTTAATTGTTTATTTTTGGCAACTCACCTTTTGTACAAAAGTAGTATTTTAAATAGTAACGAAGAAAAGCCGGTTTATTATCATGAACACCAATTCCGTAGAGTTTTTTAATTCAAAGGACGAAGAGAAATTCCCTGAAACCAGTGCCATAATTATCGCTGCCTGGCACTTGTCGAATTCTGAGAATATCGGCAAGATCATTCGGCTGGCTCATAACCTCGGCGCTGCAGAGGTTTTGTTTGTGCGTGAATCGGAAAATCATCGTGAATCGAAAATTAAAAAGACTGCCGGTTTTTCGTACGATCAGATGAAGTGGCGTTTTATTTCGGAAAACGATTTTATTGAACTATTGAATGCCGGTTATCAGCTTACCATTTTAGAAACCTGCGAAGGAGCCACAAATATTTACCGCGAAAAATTGCCACAAAAAACCATACTGCTTGCCGGTAGCGAATCGCACGGGCTACCGGAAAACATTATCAAAATGGCCAATAAAAGTGTTTATATTCCCATGCCCGGAGGCTGCAAATCGTTAAATATTTCCAATGCATTGTCGGTTGCGGCATTCGAGTGGTACCGCCAGCAAACCTGTGTTTAAATTAGCGGTCTCATTGCCGGTTAATTCGTTATCATTTTACAAAATTGAAATAACTTTAACTTCATGCTCATAATTATAGATTTTTTCTATCTTTAAATCAAAAATCGACTTACGCCATGATTACCCTAACCCAATTAGAGTACATAACTGCCGTTGACACCCATCGTCATTTTGGCAAAGCTGCCGAGTCTTGTTTTATTACTCAGCCAACACTTTCCATGCAAATTAAAAAGCTGGAAGAAGACCTCGAAATCATTATTTTCGACAGAAGTAAACAACCACTTATCCCAACCGACGTTGGTGTTCGTATTATTGAACAGGCGAGGGTGGTTTTAAAACAAGCCGAAGAAATAAATAACATTGTAAAAGACCACAAAAACCAGGTTTCAGGAATGTTGCGCATTGGTATTATACCAACGCTGGCCCCCTACTTACTACCAATTTTTGTTGGAAATTACAAAAAGAAATATCCAAATATTTTCATTAAAGTTGTGGAAGCAACTACTGAAAATATTATCAATCTTTTGCATAAAGACCTTATCGATGTTGGTATTCTGGTAACTCCTCTACATGAAGAAAAGATACTTGAAAAGCCTTTATTTTACGAGGAAATGCTTATTTATGCCAACAGCGGACACAAATTGCACAAGCAAAAAGAAATTACGGTTGAGGATATTGCAACACCCGAAATTTGGTTGTTGAGCGACGGGCACTGTTTCCGCGACCAGGTGATCAATCTGTGTTCGTATATGGGAACTACCGATAGCCAGTTGCCATTTCATTTTGAGGCCGGATCGTTGGAAACATTGATGAATATTGTTGACCGCGAAGGAGGAATAACACTTATTCCGGAGTTGGCTAAAGCCACAATGTCGCAAAAAAGAGCTTACAACGTGGAGAACTTCACCAGCATAAAACCACTGCGTGAAGTTAGCCTGGTGTACTCGCGGCACTATGCAAAACACAAGTTGATTAACCTGCTTTGGCGTGAAATTAAAGATTCGGTTCCGCAAGAGTTACAAGACGAAAACCGTGGAACAATCGTAGAATGGCGCTAATTACATGTTGAAAACAGTAGTATTGATTGTTAAATAAAACTTACTTCCGAATTTTTCTTTCGGAATTTATTGCAAAATAAAATTTTTATATATCTTTGCGCCGCAATTCGCGGATGTGGCGGAATTGGTAGACGCGCTAGACTTAGGATCTAGTACCTATGGTGTGGGGGTTCGAGTCCCTTCATCCGCACTCAAAAAAAACCGCCGACCCTAATTTTTAAAAAGGGTTGGCGTTTTTTGCATTTTAGGGGTATAAATAAATTTATCATCATGAATATTAATATAGAAAACATCGACCAGGTTAATGCGGTAATCAATCTTACCATCGAGAAAACTGACTATGAAAAACAAGTTGCCGATGTTTTAAAAGACTATCGTCAAAAAGCTTCAATTCCAGGATTCCGCCCCGGTAAAGTTCCGGCAGGCCTTATCAAAAAAAGATTCGGAACCGCTGTTTTGGTTGAAGAGATAAATAAACTGATCTCTCAAAACCTGTCGAAATACATGATTGATGAAAAACTTCCTGTATTGGGCGAACCAATGCCAAACGACGAAAAACAAAAACCAATCGACTGGGAAAATGACGAGTCGTTTGAGTTCGCTTTCGATGTAGCTTTAGCTCCTGAAGTAAAAGTTTCGCTCGACAAACGCAACAAATACACTTACTACAATATTGCCGTTTCTGAAGACATGGTTCAGCAGCAAGTTGACATGGCAGCTTCTCAACTGGGAGAAAATGTTCCAGCCGAAGAAGCAAAAGAAGACAGCACAGTTCGTGGTAATTTTGTTCAGCTTGATGCTGAAGGCAACGAAGTGGAAGGCGGAATTGCTCCTGAAGGTGTACTTTTAGCGGTTGACAAAATCAAAGACGAAGAAATTAAAAATGCATTTATCGGTTGCAAAAAAGACGACATCATCGTTTTCAACCCGGTAAAAGCTTTCGAAAATAACCACGAAGTTGCGCACATGCTAAACATTAAGCATGAAGAAGCCGACACCTTGGAAAGCGATTTCAGATACACCGTTACTGAAATTCTTCAGTTCGAAAAAGCTGAATTGAACGAAGAGTTGTTCAAAAAACTATACGGAGAAGAAACAGAGATCAAAACGCTTGACGATTTCAAAGCAAAAATCAAAGAAGACCTGGCCAAAAACCTGGTATTCTCATCTGATCATAAATTTACATTAGACACCCGCGACGCGCTGGTTGAAAAAACTGAGCTGGAAATGCCGGAGGAGTTTTTGAAGCGTTGGTTAGTGGCTGTAAACAAAGAATTAACACAGGAGCAAATCGAAACCGAATTCCCTGCATTTATTCTTGATTTGAAATGGCAATTGATTAAAGACGCCATCGCAAAAGAAAACGAACTGAAGATTGAAGCTGAAGAGGCTGAAGACTTTGCCAAGAAAATGGCACTGGCACAATACCAGCAGTACGGAATCCACGATGTGCCTGAAGATCAGCTGGAATCGTTTGCTAAAATGATGCTTGATAAACCTGAAGAAAGAGAACGCATCTACAAACGATTGTTGGAAGACAAAGTGATAGAAGTGGTGAAAGAAAAAGTTACTATTCAGGAAGAAGAAGTATCGCAGGAAAAATTCAACGAAATGATGCAAGCCGCTCAATAGGCGCTGCAATCATCTGAAAATATTTTGCTGAGTGCATCAGCATGAATCTTTTTTATAACTTTGTGAATCGTGACAAACGTATTTACAAAGTTATTTTTTTACAAGCACTTATAAAAAATGGACAACAACGAATTTAGAAAATACGCAACTAAGCATGCTGGCATCAGCAGCTTAACAATGGACAGGTATACATCGGCATACAGCAATTATATTTCGCCAACAATTATCGAAGAGCGTCAGTTAAACATCGCGTCAATGGATGTGTTTTCGCGTTTGATGATGGACCGTATTATTTTCCTTGGTGTGCCAATCGACGATACTGTAGCTAACATTATTCAGGCACAATTGCTGTTCCTCGAGTCAACCGATCCGTCGAAAGACATTCAGATCTATTTCAACTCGCCCGGAGGCTCTGTTTATGCCGGTTTAGGTATTTACGACACCATGCAATACATTTCGGCCGATGTAGCTACCATTTGTACAGGTATGGCTGCATCGATGGCTGCCGTGTTGATGACAGCCGGACAAAAAGGAAAACGTTCGGCATTAACACATTCACGAATAATGATCCACCAACCAATGGGCGGTGCTCAGGGGCAGGCTTCTGATATTGAGATCACAGCCCGCGAGATCATGAAGATCAAAAAAGAATTGTACACCATTATTGCCAATCACTCAGGACAAACATTAGAACAAATTGAAAAAGACTCAGACCGTGACTACTGGATGACCGCACAGGAAGCAGTAGATTATGGCATGATCGATGAAATTTTAGTTAGAAATAACAAATAATGTCAAATAAAGAAAAGATGGACAAGTGTTCGTTTTGCGGACGGGAAAAGAAAGAAGTAAATCTTCTGATTGCAGGGATTGACGGACACATTTGCGACCGTTGTGCCGAGCAGGCTCATTCGATTATCCAGGAAGAGGTGAAGACTTCAAATTCTTTCGATTTGGATGATATCAAACTTCTGAAGCCTAAAGAGATCAAGGACTTTCTTGATCAATACGTTATCGGGCAAGACCGCGCCAAACGTGTGCTTTCGGTTTCGGTATACAATCATTATAAACGACTGACACAGAAAGTTGATGATGATGAAACTGAGATTGAAAAGTCGAACATCATCATGGTTGGCGAAACCGGAACCGGGAAAACGCTTTTAGCGCGCACAATTGCAAAAATGTTACATGTTCCGTTTACTATTGTTGATGCAACCGTACTTACCGAAGCCGGTTATGTTGGTGAAGACATTGAAAGTTTGTTAACACGATTACTTCAGGCTGCCGATTACAATGTGGAAGCTGCCGAACGAGGAATTGTTTTCGTTGACGAAATTGATAAAATAGCACGTAAAAGCGATAATCCATCGATAACGCGTGATGTTTCAGGCGAAGGAGTTCAGCAAGGTTTGTTAAAACTGCTGGAAGGTTCCATTGTAAATGTTCCGCCACAAGGTGGGCGTAAACACCCGGAGCAAAAGCTGATTCCTGTCGATACTAAAAACATATTGTTTGTTTGTGGTGGTGCGTTTGATGGTATTGAGCGCAAAATTGCTAACCGACTAAATACAAAAGTGATTGGTTACAGCGCTGCAAAAGATGCCGACCGCATCGAGCGCGAAAACCTGCTTCAGTATGTTTCGCCACAGGATTTAAAATCATTCGGGCTGATTCCGGAAATCATCGGTCGTTTGCCTGTGCTTACCTACCTGAATCCGTTAGACAAGGAGACACTGCGCAGCATTTTAACTGAGCCCAAAAATTCGGTTATCAAACAATACACAAAGCTGTTTAAACTGGATGAAATAGAGCTGAAATTTGATGAAGAGGCCTTGGAATACATTGTTGACAAAGCAATTGAGTTTAAACTGGGTGCACGTGGTTTGCGTTCGATTTGTGAAAACATTATGAACGACGCCATGTTTGATGCGCCTTCAGATGAAATTTCTGAGTTACGCATCACCAAAGAATACGCCGAAAATCAGATCGACAAATCGGGTATCCGACGATTAAAAGCAAGCTAATAGCTGATAAGATATAGTACTAAAAGCCGGACTTTTCAGTTCGGCTTTTTTATTGGTGTTGATTCGAATATCAAATCAAATTTTACATTTAACTTTTATTAACATTTTATCTAAATCTCTATACAACTAGGCATTTTAGACATATACATACTCTATATTCTCTTTTTTTGTTTATTTATTTTCACTTTTTCTTAAACATTATTTGATGAATTACTGTTTTTCAGATAAATACTTTTTAAAACTCATTAAAATCTACAACAATGAAAACAGTAAATTTGAAAAACATGTTGAACTTAAGAAGTTTGGCTATCGCCGCAGCAATAATT
The DNA here is from genome assembly GCF_010586825.1 of Draconibacterium mangrovi. Taxonomy (GTDB): domain Bacteria; phylum Bacteroidota; class Bacteroidia; order Bacteroidales; family Prolixibacteraceae; genus Draconibacterium; species Draconibacterium mangrovi. Next base: position 1,067,120 of record NZ_JAAAGB010000001.1, read on the forward strand.
GTTAGTATGGCATTTGTTAGTTGCGAAAAAGAAAACGATGATTACATCCCTCAAAATGAACTCAGTGATGATTCAATGCTAAAAGCAGGAAAATCGCTTCCTCCTGGTGAAACTTCCATTGCAGCAATTGCGATTGATGCAGGTTTCTCAGAACTGGTTGGAGCCCTCTTTTACGTTGACGGAGAATTAGGCACCGAATTGGTAGATATGTTTTTAAATGGTACTGACCAGTACACCGTATTTGCACCAACAAACGATGCTTTCCAGGCATTATACGACAGTGAAGATTTGGAAAGTCTTTTAGGAGCCGAAGTAAATGGCATTACTGATATTCCGGCCGAAGTTGTGCTAAATGTACTGCTTTACCATGTTACCGATGGAAGAAGAGCTGCAAACAGCGTAGTTCCGAAAAACAATCCAAAAATGATTGAGACCTTACTGGAAGGCACCAGCTTTAATGTTGACAAAAACCTGAAAATTTGGGCAATTGGAAACACCGCTAACCTGGTTCCTCCATTCGTTAACATTTCAGCATCAAACGGAATCATCCATGTTATTGATGCAGTGATTCTGCCAATTGAGTTGTGATAGAAAATAAATATTTACGCCATGAAAAAGAAAAGAAGCGGCTTTTATAAGTCGCTTCTTTTTTTGTTGACAGCAAATTAGTGTTAATCTTTCTTCAAAAACCTTAAACAGTAGGTAAAGCCTAAGATTTTTTCTATTTTTCCGGGTATTTTTTCGAAAACAAGAAAATGAGCAATTTATCACGCAGAAAATTTATAGGCACAACAGCAACGAGTATTGCTGCTGCCACTATTCTTCCCTCGAATGTTATCGCGGGTTTAGGGCATAAAGCTCCTAGCGACAAACTCAACATTGCCGGAATTGGTGTTGGCGGAAAAGGTTTTACCAACCTGAAATTTATGGAGACCGAAAACATCGTTGCTTTATGCGATGTGGATTGGGAATACGCTGGCCGGAATGCTTTTGAACGCTGGTACCGGGCCAAACAGTACAAAGATTTCAGGGTGATGCTGGAAGAGCAAAAAGATATTGATGCCGTGATGATTGCTACTCCGGATCATACACACGCCCTGCCGGCATTGATGGCCATGCGCGAAGGCAAACACGTTTTTCTGCAGAAGCCATTAACGCATTCGGTTTACGAATCGCGGATTATGACTGAAACAGCAGCCCGTTACGGAGTTGCCACACAAATGGGCAACCAGGGAAACTCTGCTGACGGAATCCGACAAATTTGTGAATGGATTTGGGCCGGTACAATTGGCGAAGTTACTCATGTCGACACCTGGACGAACCGCCCGATATGGCCACAAGGATTAACACGCCCCGAAAAAGGAAAACGCGTACCAAAAACACTCGATTGGGATTTGTTTATCGGACCGGCAAAATTTACCGAATACAACCCCATTTACCACCCATGGAACTGGCGCGGCTGGTGGGATTTTGGAACCGGCGCACTTGGCGACATGGGATGTCATATTCTTGATCCTGTTTTTAAAGCACTGAATTTACAATATCCGAAAACGGTTGAAGGCAGTTCAACGCCTTTTAACAACGACTCCGCACCAAATGCAGAGTTTGTTCGTTACGAATTCGATCGTCGCGACAACCTGCCAAAAGTAGCCATGCCCGAAGTTACCGTTCATTGGTACGACGGTGGCTTTATGCCTCCCCGCCCCGATGAACTAAAAGACGGAGAACAAATGGGCGATGATGGTGGCGGTTGTATCTTTTACGGTACCCGGGGAAAAATTATGTGTGGTACTTACGCTGCAAATCCTACTTTATTGCCAACTTCGGAGATGGCGCATTTCCAGGAACCTGAAAAAACTATCCGACGTATTTCGAATGCGATGGAAGGTGGCCACGAACAAGATTGGATACGGGCCTGTAAAGAAAGTAAAGAGGCAAGAGTTGAAGCTTCGTCGAACTTTTCTTACGCCGGACCACTGAACGAAATGGTTGTTATGGGCGTGCTGGCCGTTCGTTTACAAAGTCTTCAGCGCAAACTGGAGTGGGACGGGCCAAATATGCGTTTTACCAATATCAGCCCTTCAGATACCATCCGCGTATTGAAAAAAGACAATTTTGAGGTAATAAACGGAGACCCAACATTTGATAAACAATACGAAACACTACCTGCATTAAAAATGGCTGAAGAGTGGATCAGACACACTTACCGAAGAGGTTGGGAGCAGATTTAGAATAATAATTTCGAATTAAATAAAAAGGAATGCCGTATAAACGACATCCCTTTTTTATGTTTGCATTTTTTTACAATCTAAATCAATCCGGCTTCCTGCAGCAATACTTCCATTTCTTTCTGAACTTCTTCGGCAGCAGCACCGGCTTTCTCTGCAAAATCAGCTTCCGACGATGCATAAATGATTCCACGCGATGAGTTCACCAACAAACCACATTTGCTGTTCATTCCGTTTTTAGCCACCTCCTGTAAACTGCCTCCCTGCGCGCCAACGCCGGGCACCAACAAAAAGTGATCAGGAACGATCGTGCGAATTTCTTTTAGTTTCTCGGCTTTTGTAGCGCCAACCACATACATCAGATTTTCTGTGGTTCCCCAGTTTTGCGAAGTTTTTAAAACAGTTTCAAACAGTTTGTCGCCGGTTTCTTTGTCCTCTATAAACTGGAAATCGTAAGCTCCTTTGTTCGATGTCAGTGCCAAAAGAATTACCCATTTGTCGAGGTAAGTCATAAACGGTTTCACTGAATCTTCTCCCATATACGGAGCAACTGTTACCGCATCAAAATCCTGATGATCGAAAAATGCCCTTGCATATAAATTCGATGTGTTACCAATATCGCCACGTTTGGCATCGGCAATCACAAAAATTTCAGGGTATTTCGATTTTACATACATCACCGTTTTTTCCAGGCTTTCCATTCCTTTCGATCCCAAACTTTCGTAAAATGCCAGGTTGGGTTTGTACGCCACCGAAAACTCGGCAGTGGCATCAATAATTTCTTTATTGAATGAAAAGATCGGATCTGATGTGTCTTTCAGGTGTTGGGGGATTTTTTGAATATCGGTATCCAAACCAACGCAAAGGAAACTGCGCTTTTTTTGGATCTGCTCAAATAGCTGCTGTTGATTCATGATAAAAAGTCGGAAGCCGGAAGACCGAAGTCCGAAGACTCCCATTTTATTGTTTTTAAATTTCTGCTTCTTTTAGTTTTGCGGCGTTTTCTTCAATCATCAGTTTGTCGATGATCTCATCGATTTCGCCGCCAATAATGGCCTGCAGGTTGTACAAAGTAAGGTTAATTCGGTGATCGGTTACACGTCCTTGCGGCCAGTTATACGTGCGGATTTTTGCTGAACGGTCTCCGGTCGATACCATCGTCTTACGTTTCGATGAAATCTCGTCGATGTATTTCTGGTACTCCATGTTGTACAAACGCGTACGCAATTCCGCCATTGCTTTGTCGAGGTTTTTCAACTTCGATTTCTGATCCTGACAAGTCACCACAATTCCGGTTGGAATATGTGTTAAACGAATTGCCGAGTACGTGGTGTTCACCGACTGCCCGCCCGGACCCGACGAACAATATTCATCACGACGGATATCTTCGGTTCTTAACTCCACATCAAACTCATCGGCTTCCGGTAAAACAGCTACAGTTGCTGCCGAAGTATGCACACGTCCCTGTGTTTCGGTTTGTGGTACACGCTGCACACGGTGTACTCCCGATTCGTATTTCATAATGCCATAAACACCTTCGCCGGTAATGTTAGCCACAATTTCTTTAAAACCACCTGCTGTACCTTCGTTGGCATTGGTAACTTCCATTCGCCAGCCTTTTTGCTCGCAAAATTTCGTGTACATGCGGAAGAGGTCGCCGGCAAAGATACTCGCCTCGTCACCACCGGTTCCTGCACGTATTTCAAGAATTGCATTTTTGGCATCTTCCGGATCAGCAGGAACAAGTAATAACTTAACTTCCTTTTCAATGCCCGGGATGCGCTTTTCCGAGTCCTCGATTTCCTCACGCGCCATTTCGCGCATTTCTTCATCGGTTTCTTCGGCCAGCATTTCCTTTCCGGTCAATATATTATCGACCATGTTCTTATACTCCTGAAATTTTGCAACTAACTTTTGCAGGTGTTTATATTCCTGGTTCAGCTTTACGTAACGCTGCATATCAGCAATCACCTCAGGATCGGTAATCTGCTGCTCTACTTCCTCGAAGCGGTGCTTTATCGATTCAAATTTTTCTAATAATGCGTATTCTGCCATGGCTTTCTTTAATAAATAAACTCGCCTTTCTCCGACTTAATTGTCAATTTCTTACCGTCGAAAGGTTCAACTTTTCCAATAATTTGTGCATCGATGTTAAACGATTTTGAGATTTCAATAATCTCATCGGCCACATCGGCACTGCAGTATATTTCGTAACGGTGCCCCATGTTGAACACCTTGTACATTTCTTTCCAGTCGGTTCCCGATTGCTCCTGAATCAGTTTGAACAGCGGAGGCACCGGAAACATATTGTCTTTTATCACATGCACATTGTCGACAAAGTGCAGCACTTTAGTTTGCGCTCCACCCGAACAATGAATCATTCCTGATATTTGCGTACGGTACTTATCCAGTACTTTTTTGATTACCGGGGCATAAGTACGTGTTGGTGAAAGCACCAGTTTCCCGGCATCAATATCCAAACCTTCAACTGCATCGGTTAATTTCTTTCCACCTGAATAAACCAATTCTGCAGGCACTGCAGGGTCAAAACTTTCAGGGTATTTATCAGCCAGGTAATTGGCAAAAACATCGTGACGGGCCGAAGTCAGTCCGTTGCTTCCCATTCCGCCGTTGTATTCTGTTTCGTATGTCGCTGTTCCTGAAGAAGACAAACCAACAATTACATTGCCGGAAGCAATTTTATCGGCCGAAACTACGTCGGCTTTTTTCATGCGGCAGGTAACAGTTGAATCAACAATAATGGTACGAACCAGGTCGCCAACATCGGCAGTTTCGCCACCGGTTGAATAGATGCTAACACCCATTTCGCGAAGGTTGGCAAGCAACTCTTCAGTACCGTTAATAATGGCAGCGATTACCTCGCCCGGAATATTGTTTTTGTTGCGGCCAATGGTCGACGACACCAAAATATTATCGGTGGCACCCACACAAAGCAGGTCGTCAACATTCATGATAAGTGCATCCTGGGCAATTCCTTTCCACACCGAAATATCTCCGGTCTCTTTCCAGTACAGGTAAGCCAGAGCCGACTTTGTTCCTGCACCATCGGCGTGCATAATATTGCACCATTCGTCGTCACCCCCTAAAATATCCGGAACGATCTTACAGAATGCCTTTGGAAAAAGTCCTTTGTCTACATTCTTAATCGCTTCATGCACATCTTCTTTCGAGGCCGAAACACCCCTCGCACTATATCTTGATTCCGTTACCATTTACTAAGAGATTTTTGTGGCTACAAAAGTAACAAATTCTAATAGATTGTCCTGAATTATTCCTATACAGGCAAACAAAAAAAGGAAAGACTTCATAAGTCTCTCCTTTTTGTTAAAATATCGTGATTGCTAAGCGTATAAAAAGCGCTTAATCTTTCTTGTCGGCGTACGTTCAAAAGGACTAGGCTGCAACACCACCTTATTGATCCTCGAGAACTTATTAACTTCCTGGTTCACTTTTTTCATGATTTCCTCAAGAATTTCATCCGATCGCTCCGAAATATAATTCTGGGCCTCCTCTTTCAACTGCTTAAAATGTTCTTCAATTTCCTCGGTATTCAAATGGATCATGGCAACCAGTTTCCCTTTTTTCTCCACTACCAGCGATTCCAATACAAAACGCATTTTGTTGATCACCGATTCTATTTCCTCCGGGTAAATATTTTCACCGCTGGCTCCAACAATCATTGTTTTAATGCGGCCTTTGATGTGCAGCAAATTGTTCTTATCGAACATTCCACGGTCGCCGGTGCGGAACCATCCATCTTCGGTAAACACGTCTTTTGTAATGTCCGGTGCTTTGTAGTAACCTTTCATCACATTTTCGCCTAAGGCCTGAATTTCGCCCTCGCCGGTTGCCGGATCGGGATTGGCAATTCGCAACGATACACCTTTCATGGCAATTCCGGTTGACCCCACTTTGCGGTTTTTGCCAACTGCTCCGGCCAAAAGTGGCGCCGTTTCCGTTAAACCGTAACCAATGGCGTACGGAAATCCTCCCTCAAACAGGAAGCGTTCAACTGTTTGGTCGAGTTTAGCTCCTCCTATTCCGAAAAAGCGCAATTCTCCCCCAAATGATTTATGCAATTTTTTTGCTGCAACCTTGTGCAACAATTTGCGTGTTGGTGCAAACGAAGTTAAAAAACGCATCGTTCCGCTTTTTTCGAAAGCAGGTTGAATTTTTGCCTTGTAAACTTTTTCGATTATCAGTGGTACCAACAACATTATTGTAGGTTTTACCTGCTGCAATGCGGGCATTAATACGGAAGCTACCGGCGGTTTACGCAGATAATGCACTGATGCACCGTACATCATTGGCAACAAAAATCCAACTGTATTTTCGAGTGTATGCGACAACGGCAGGATCGAAATAAACCGATCATCAGGATTAATTTCCTGCAGTGTGCGGCTTTGCTGTGCTGTCCACGCCAGGTTTTTGTGCGTTAACATCACACCTTTTGAATTTCCGGTGGTACCTGATGTATAAATTATCGATGCCAGTTCTTCTTCCTCCACATTTACCGGCAAAAATTTCCGGGTTGTTTGTGGCACCGAAGAAGTTAATTTCTTTAAATGACTGGCAGGAGTTTCTTTTGGAATAACAGCAAAACTATCCACCAGAATCATGTGTTCAACAATTGCTGCGACCCCCGGACTCACGGATTTATATAAACCTTCGGAAACAAAAAGTAATTTCGATTCTGAATGCTCTATAATAGTTTCAATCTCGTTCGAATGAAAATCGGGTAAAATAGGAACAGCAACCGCTCCAATTACCGAAACAGCAAAAAAGGCTTTCCCCCAATTGGGCATGTTAGCGCTTAATATGGCAACTTTATCTCCTTTTCCAATGCCCAGCTCGACCAGCAGTTCGGCCAAAAGTTCCACATCCTCTCCCATTTGCCTGTAGGTGAAATCCTCCTCACCGACAAATTTTACCGAGGTATTATTTGCAAATTTCTCTACCGAGTTATAAAACAATGCCGGCAAAGTCAATCTTGTTTTGTCAATCATATTTTATCTGTCCCTCTAAAAGCAAGTCTGTCTGCTCGAATAAACGCGGCAAAAATAGCAAAAAAACCATTCTTCAATGTGACTTCGATAACTAAGCGCTAAATCTCACCCTCGCGTAATACCTTTATATTCTGCATTTTACAGAATTCAAAATAAAATATTAACGTTTTTTATGGTTTAAAACATTAGTTTTAACAGCTAAAATTCGAATTATGGAGTCCAATATTCAACAAAAAGAGCTGATTTCAGCCACGGAAAACTTTATAAAACAGCACTTTGCGGCCGACAGCTCGGGGCACGACTGGTGGCATATTCACCGGGTACGAAATATGGCTGTTCACCTTGCAAAAAAGGAAGGTGGCGATTTTTTCCTGGTTGAAATGGCGGCTTTGCTTCACGACCTCGACGACTGGAAACTTAGCAACGGAGATAACACTTCGAAAACAAAAAGCTGGCTAAAGCAGATTTCCATCGATGAAAAAGATGCCGATAAAATTGAACAGATAATTGAACAAGTATCATTTAAGGGGGCCGGAGTCGAAACAAAAACCTCCAGCCTTGAAGCGCAAATCGTTCAGGATGCCGACCGGCTGGATGCCATTGGCGCCATCGGTATTGCGAGAACATTCGCCTACGGAGGCAACAAAGGGCGCTTACTCCATCACCCCGATATCGAACCTCAACTTCACAACAGTTTTGAAGAATACAAAAAAACCACAGCGCCAACCATCAATCATTTCTACGAAAAGTTGTTGCTGCTAAAAGACCGCATGAACACAAACGCTGCGCAGAAAATTGCTGAAGAACGCCATGTTTTTATGGAAATTTTCCTCGCACAGTTTTTTTCTGAATGGGATTGCAAAAAATAAGTGCCACTATTGTTTTTTAAGCGTTTGCTTTTGTAAATTTAGGAAGCCTAAAAACAATTATGTATGAAAGTCGAACATCTGGCCATTTGGACCTATAACCTCGAAGGAATGCGCAGTTTTTACATGCATTATTTCGATGCTTCGTCGGGCGATGTGTACCACAACCACAGTCGCGAATATCGCTCTTATTTTATATCGTTTAACGGTGATTGCCGCATTGAGCTAATGGAAATGCCGGGGATTCCGAAATCAAAAGATAATCCGCTAAAACAGTTTACCGGACTGATTCATTTTGCCATAAAAGTGGGATCGAGAGACAAAGTAAATGAGCTGACTGATACACTTCGGAAAGACGGATACAAAATAATTAGCGAACCGCGATCGACCGGAGATGGCTATTACGAGAGTGTTTTTCTTGACCCTGACGGGAACCGGGTGGAAATTATGGCCTGAAGAAGTTGCTCGCAGATATCGCAGATTTGCGCAAATGATTTTATAGCGTTTCGATAAAAAACAACCCTCTATAACGATCATTAATCCAGCTCATCACCACACTCCCAAACGATAACCGGGCGGTACTTGAGTGAATCAAAATCAGCAGGATCAACTGTAACACCCCACTCAACAAGGCTTCCGTTGTTGTGATAAACCTCGCAATTGGAACATGACCAGTAACCACAATAGAGGTGATAAAAATATTCTTCGTTGTAGGTCCAGCGCTGCACCCTGCAATCAAAACAGTCCCCCGAATTCTCCAATTCGGCCAGACGTGGTTTTATCCAATCAGGCACATTTATTGGATCAGGTTCGCGATCTTGGCAGGCTATCAAGGCCACAACAAAAAGTGCTATGTATAGAAGTTTTCGCATGTGCTCAGTATTTTGAATCTTTACGGCCGATTATTGACCAGAACATTTTTCAATCAATAAAGTTAATCATCATATATGGTAAAACCACTATTTAGCGTCCTTTATTCAACTACATTATTTCCGTGCTAAGATTCGCAGCACCAAACTTACAAATTGAATTCTATTTATCGGACAGAATATAGTCGGCTGCAATTTCAAGCTCTTTGTACCACTCGGCACCATATTTTGCGGTTAGTGGCTCTTTTAAGAATTTGTATAGCGGAAGTTTTTCCGAGGCACCACATTTACGCCCGGGCTTGCAGATATCGAGCTCCTGGTAGTTTACGGCATCAAAACGTTTGTATTCGGTAATTCGAATGGGAAATAAATGACACGACAATGGTTTGCGGAATTTTGTTTTCCCTTCAAAATGCGCTTTTTCGATGGCACATTTTAAAATACCTTGTTTATTGTAATAGGAGTAAACACACTGACGGTCGTCAACAAGTGGCGTTACCAAATCACCATCGCTATCGATTACCGAGTAGCCCTGTTTCTCCACTTCGCGTTTGTGTTTTTCTGGAAGCAAGTCTTCAAAAGTGTGATAATCTTCTTCAATAAGAATAGCCTCTTCATCGGTAAGCGGGGCACCCGAATCACCTTCAATACAACAAGCGCCTTTGCATTTTAATATATCACAAAGGAAATGTTTCTCAAAAACATCACGGCTTACTATGGCACGACCAATCTCTATCACCTCTTTTATTTTTTTTATTTACAAATATTAAAAAAACAAACCTTACTTGCAGCACAAGTAAGGTTTGAAATTATATCTAAAGTATCGCCTTATTTCTTAATAAGATTTTTACCGGTCATCTCAGCAGGAACTTCAAGTCCCATGTCGGCCAACAAAGTTGGAGCTACATCAGCTAAAATACCGTTATCCAATGTCACGCCCTCTTTTTCAGTTACAAAAATACAAGGAACCGGATTTAATGAGTGAGCTGTGTTTTCCGATCCGTCGGCGTTAACTGCATTGTCGGCATTACCGTGGTCAGCGATAATCATGATATCGTAACCACCTTTTTGAGCGGCAGTAACAACATCTTTTGCACAAGCGTCAACAGCCTGAACTGCTTTGTAAACCGCTTCGTAAACACCGGTGTGACCAACCATATCGCCGTTGGCAAAGTTCAGACAAACAAAGTCAGCCTCACCGTTTTCCAGTTTCGGAACGATAGCTTTTGCCACTTCCGGAGCCGACATTTCTGGCTGATGATCATAAGTAGGAACTTTTGGCGAAGGAATAAGAATGCGGCTCTCACCTTCAAATTCTGCCTCGCGGCCACCGCTAAAGAAAAATGTTACGTGGGCGTATTTTTCAGTCTCTGCAATACGAATTTGCTTTTTTCCTGCTCTTTCAACTATCTCACCCATTGTATTGGTAACGTTCTCTTTTTCGAAGATCACGTTAATACCTTTAAAATCGGCTTTGTAAGTTGTCATGGTGTACCATTGCAGGTTCATGGTGTGCATGTCATATTCATGCTTATCCTCTTGTGTAAATGCAATAGTTGTCTGACGCAAACGGTCGGTACGGAAGTTAAAGCAGATCACCACATCCTCATCTTCGATTTTTGCCAGTGGCTCGCCGGCTTCGTCAACCATTACTACAGGTTTCAGGAACTCATCGGTAACACCAGCCTCATACGATGCTTTCATCGACGCAAGAATATCAGTTGATTTTTCACCTTTACCTTGAGTATACAAATCATAAGCTAATTTCAAACGATCGTAGTTATTGTCGCGGTCCATTCCGTAGTAACGACCTATCAACGAAGCAAATTTACCAACGGTTCCTTCCAGCGCTTTCAGGTCGTTTTCAATAAAACCATAACCTGAACGTGGGTCAGTATCACGACCGTCAGTTAAACCATGGATAAAAACATCTTCCAGTCCCATATCAGTAGCAATCTGACAAAGCGCTACCATATGCGAACTTAAAGCATGAACTCCACCAGGGCCAATCAAACCAATCAGGTGAACCTTCTTTTTATTGTCTTTTGCGTAGTTGTACGCTTTTAAAATTTGCGGATGCTGCCACAACGACTTGTCTTTAATGGCACGTGTAATTTTTACCATGTCCTGGTACAAAACACGACCGGCACCAATGTTAAGGTGACCCACTTCCGAGTTACCCATTTGTCCATCTGGCAAACCAACATTTTCGCCACTTGCCAACAATTGCGAGTGCGGGTATTTTTCCATCAACGAATCGATAAAAGGAGTTGGAGCAGTTGCTACAATGTCACTTTTCGATCCATCACCGATTCCCCATCCATCGAGGATCATCAATAAAGTCTTCTGATTATCAGCCATTATATTCTGTTTTTATTAAATAACAATTTTAGAACGGACAAAAATATCCTTTTTTAAATCATTAAGGAAATTACAGCCGATATGTTCAGGTTGATTTAACAATCTTTTGGAATTAATTGCTACTAATAATTTAATTTTGCAAAGTGCGCTTTACGAAACATCGGCCACTACTAATTCATTATGGCAGGCAACTTCTAAAGCCGGCATCCGTTTTAGTTGTGAAACAGACTTTTTATGCAACGAATAAAAATTGAAATACCGGTAATTTTACTCACCATCGTAATCATTTCTTTATTGGGCTTGTCGGGGAATTTTGTGTACAAAAGTTTATCCGAAATTGTCAATTCCATGCTTTCCGAATCGAAACCCGACAACACACTCATCCTGGTGAAAGATGTGGCCTTAGATCTGAACGAAACCGAAAGTATGGTGAGACTTTATTCGCTCAGCAACGACAACGATTACCTCGACAATTACAGAAGCGTAAATGAATCGCTCGAAACAAAATTTGCAGAATTACAATCCATTTACAACCCAGACAGCAGCCGGCAAATGCTTGTTGACTCGGTATTGATTCTGGCCCGGCAAAAAGTCGTTGTTTGGGAAAAGATCCTAAACCTTCACTTTTCGCGCGGAAACGAGCACGAAGCTTTTAACCAGTATGTTGAAACGCTCGACACCGTATTAACAGTGCAGGACACCATACATTTTGAAGAGCCTGAGAAACGAGGCTTTTTCAAACGACTTCTTGGGAAAAAGCAGGAACCGCCAGAGCCTATAATTGTTGACCGCACTGTAGAGAAACAGCGCCTGCAACAAGAAATTGAAACCCTTGAAAATGAGCTAAAGCAACGTAACCAACGAATGAGTTCGGCCGAAGCGGTGTACATGCGCAAAAACTTTGAGATCAGCGAAAATCTTTCAGAAATTATTACTGCGCTGGAACGGCAGGAAGAAGAAAGTTTTCTGCAGCAGTCACAAGAAGCAGAATTGCTGGCAAACGAAACCTACGAACGTCTGTCATACTTTGCATTGTCTGTGTTTTTATTGCTGCTTTTGGTTTTGATCTTGTTTTTCCGCGACTTGCGAAAATCGCGCTCGCACCAAAAAGTGTTAAAGAAAGCCAAAATACACGCCGAAAACCTGGCACGTACCAAAGAATTGTTTGTAGCCACCGTGAGCCATGAAATGCGAACTCCTGTTAATGCGATTTACGGACTGAGCGAACAGCTGCTGCAAAAACAACACGATGAAAAAACACAGGAAGATCTGAGAGTAATCTTCGACTCCACCAAACATTTAGCCGAACTGGTAAACGATACCTTTGACTTTTCACGGCTGGAAAAACAAAATATCCAATTGATTCCGGTTCATTTTTCGTTGGACGATCTTCTCCATAAAATTGAGCTATACAACAAACCAAGTGCGGAGGCTAAAAACATCAGTTTTAAAATTGAGAATGATGTAGAAAATGAGCTGGTACTTTTTGGCGACGAAGGTCGGCTGAAACAGATATTGAACAACCTCATCACCAATGCTCTAAAATTCACTGATGAAGGAGAGGTTAAATTGGCCGTTACCGCAAAAGAGCAGAAAAAGCAAATACTCCTCGATTTTGAAATTTCAGACACGGGAATTGGCATACCCAAAGAAAGTCAGGACAAGATATTTGATGATTTTGTGCAGCTCGATACTGACATTAATAAAAAAGCAGGCGGCACCGGATTGGGACTTTACATCGTAAAAAAACTGGTCGATTTACTTGGTGGTAAAATATCGGTTGAGAGTGAAGTAGACAAAGGGACGCATTTTTATGTTTCCGTTCCGCTACAAAAAGGTGACAGTGAAAAGCTTCAGCAAACTTTTAAAAGTTTCGACACACCTGAAGTTTTAAAAGGAAAGGCTGTATTAATTGTAGACGACGAAGCGTTCAACCGCCACTTGCTAAAAAGTATTTTCACCAAATGGAAGGTTGATTTTGATGAAGCCGAAAACGGAAGGGAAGCAGTTGAGCTGGCAGCACAACACAATTACGCCCTGATTCTTATGGATATTCGAATGCCGGTAATGAACGGAACCGAAGCCGCACGTGCAATTACACAATCCGGACATAAAGCAAGGATCATTTCTTTGTCGGCAAATTCTGATTCTGCTAATCCTGATGAAAAAAGTGCGTTTGACAGTTCGCTGAAAAAACCTTTTGATGAAGCAGCACTGTACAATATTATTTGCAATACCGTTGAAGTAAAGCCGGCACAAGAAAAAACAAAACCGGCAACGACCTTGATCTATCGCCCTGATCTGAGCGAACTAAAACGAATGGGAAACGGCGATCCCAAATTCCTGAAAGAAATGATCGACCTGTTTTTAAAAACCAGTGCAGCCAGTATGCAATCGATCGACGAAAACCTGGAAAGTAAAAATTACGACGCTATTGCCGAGCTGGCACATAAACTGGCATCACCGGTAAAATACATGAATGTTACCGGTGTTTACAACACCATTAAGGAGTTGGAACGGCTTGCAAAAGAAGGAAGCGATTCAACGAATATCGAAGAAAAAACTACACAACTGCACCACGAAATCGAGGCGCTGAAAAAAGAGTTAGAAGCACTTCTCAACGAAAAGTTCGAATAAGCGGGAAATATTCCTTTCTGAATCCGGGCAGATTCAATACATTTGTTTTTTACTGAAAACCAAATCCAATTTTTTATGCACGAAAAACAAGTTACAATACCGGGATGGCTGCGATGGGTAGCACTGGTAGCCATCAGCCTCACAATGTTTGGAAGTTACTACATGTACGACAGTGTTGCTTATGTAGCCAAAGATTTTATTGAAATACTGGGCTTCAGCCAGACAAATATTGGCCAGTTATACACCATGTACAGTATTGCAGCCGTAATCGTTCTTTTCTTCAGCGGTGTTTTTATCGACAAATACGGCACACGCGTTTCCATGGTATTGTTTGGTGCCATTTGTAGTTTGGCAGGTTTTGTTACAGCTTTTAGCGACAATTTAACCATAATACTTATCGGCAGATTTATCCTAGGTTTTGGTAGCGAGCCATTAATTGTTGCGCTAACCGTTGCGCTGGCAAAATGGTTTAAAGGAAAAGAACTTGGTTTTGCACTGGGCATCAACTTGCTTATTGGCCGGGGCGGATCTTATTTTGTTGACCGCTCGAATACCTGGGCCAGTTCGATATACGACATGGGATGGCAGCCCGTTTTATACCTTGCTGCCGGAATCGGATTACTCTGCTTCTTTGGCGGTGTTATCTATTATTTTATCGAACGATGGACACAAAAACGTTATGTGCTTGGCAAAGCGGAAGAAACCGAAAAACTGGATTTTAAAGGCTTGTTCAAATACAGCCCTTCGTTTTGGTATGTAGTAATTCTTTGTTTAACGTTTTACTCGGCCATTTTCCCGTTCCGCGGATTCGCACCCACATTTTACCAGGATGCACACGGCGTATCCGAACAAATGGCAGGCAAGCTCAATAGTGTTCTTATTATGGCAACCATGTTTGCCACTCCGGTAATCGGGCTGCTGATCGACAAGATCGGGCGACGTGCATTAATGATGTTTATCGGATCAATAATTATACTCCCCGTTTATTTGATGTTTGCCTACGGAAACATGTCGTTGTACATTCCCGTAGCTTTAATGGGCATTTCATTTTCCCTGATTCCGGCAGTAATGTGGCCTTCGGTAGCCTATATTGTTGAAGAAAGCAAACTGGGAACTGCTTATGCATTAATGACTTTGTTACAGCAACTCGGTGTAGCAGCGATGGCTTGGTTAATCGGTGTAACCAACGATGTTTCGGGCGCATCGGCAAGCAATCCGGAAGGCTATATTCCCGGAATGTGGATATTTAGTATCCTTGGTTTTGTTGGTTTGTTATTCAGTTTTCTGTTGCGCCGTGCTGAAACAGGACCGAAAGGACACGGACTGGAAGAACCAAGCGGAAGTAAAGAATAATTTTAAACGTACAATACAAAACACAATACTGAGTTTAGAACCACAGAAGAGCTGATAGTAGCGAAAGATGGAAGTTAAGAACATTAAAATATTTGTTGTTGAAGATGATGAGTGGTACCGTCGTTTGCTGGTGCATAATCTTTCGCTGAATCCGGATTATGAGATACAAGCTTTCGGAACAGGGAAAGAATGTTTGAACAATCTTCACGAACTTCCTGATGTTGTTACGCTGGATTACCGCCTGCCCGATATGAAAGGTCTTGAGGTATTAAAGCAGATAAAAGCAATTAACGATGATATTCAGGTTATTCTCATTTCGGAACAAGACGACATTGAAGTGGTTGTTGACTTGCTAAAACATGGTGCTTACGACTACATTGTAAAATCGAAAGACATACGCGAGCGCCTGCTTAACACCGTAAATAATATCAGCAAGGAATTTAAACTGAAAGATGAGATTCGCTCGCTGCGCCAGGAGGTTAAAAAGAAATACAGTTACGAAAATACGATTGTGGGCAACAGTCCGGCTACGCAAAAAATTTACAATCTGATTGAAAAAGCCACCCGCACCAATGTTACTGTTTCAATAAGTGGAGAAACCGGAACCGGAAAAGAGTTGGTTGCCAAAGCCATTCATTACAATTCATCACGTGCCAAACAACCTTTTGTCCCGGTAAACATGGCAGCCATTCCGAATGAATTGATCGAAAGTGAACTTTTTGGCCACGAGAAAGGCGCCTTTACAGGAGCCGCGGCACGACGCATCGGAAAATTTGAAGAAGCACACTCGGGCACCTTGTTCCTGGATGAAATAGCAGAAATGGACATTTCGTTGCAGGCAAAACTTTTGCGGGCTTTACAGGAAAAAGAAATTATACGAATTGGTAGCAACAAAGTGGTAAAAATCGATTGTAGAATTATTATTGCCACTAACAAAAACCTTTTGGAAGAAGTAAAAAAAGGCAACTTCCGTCAAGACCTTTATTACCGGTTTTACGGATTACCCATTGATCTTCCACCATTGCGCGACAGGGGAAATGATGTTATTGTGCTGGCAAAAAGTTTCATCCAACAGTTTTGTAAAGAGAATAAACTGGAGCAGAAACAACTCTCTACTTCTGCCAGTAAAAAATTACTGACCTACCCTTTTCCGGGGAATGTGCGCGAGTTAAAATCGGTTATCGAACTGGCAGCAACGCTTGCCGATGAAAAAGAAATTACTGCCGACCATTTATTGCTCGAAGATGCCGAAAACATTGAAGGTTTGATAACCGAAGAGCTATCGTTACGTGAATACAATCTGCGACTGGTAAAACGTATGCTAGCAAAATACGACAACAAACCGAAAGTAGTTGCTGATAAACTGGATATTGGTGTTGCTACCATTTATCGTATGCTTAAAGAAGATCAATAGTTTCCTCAAACAATTATCATTTTGATAATTTCACTATCATATTGATAGATTTCCAATTTCCCCTATTTCTTCAACACCTTCATCTTCTGATTTTTAAGGATTCTGATTTTTAATGGCACAACAATTGGCTATTAAGAGACAGATTATTCAAAAAAAACTAATTCGGAGGAAAAAAATCATGAAAATGAATGGAAAAATACAAAATGCAATAAGCATTGTTTTAGTGGCAATAATAGTTGTTGCTGCTTTGGTTGGGATTTCAACTTTCACCCAAAAAACATCAGAGATTACCGAACTGCAAACACAGAATGCAGGAATAAACCAGGAGTTGCAGGATCGCGATTCGATGGTAAATGAGCTGGTTGGTGCTTTTGATGAAATTGAGCAAAACCTGAAGTTTATTAAAGAGAAACGCCAGGTTTTATCGGTGGAGTCGCAAAAAGAAGGAAACTACGACAGAAAGCAGGCGATTGTTGAGGACATTACTCTGATGAATGAAATGCTGGAAAAAAGTAGCGATCACATTGCCGAACTGGAGAAAAAACTTAAAAACTCAGGTATTCAGATCAGTTCATTCAAAAAGAAAATTGCGGCTTTAAATGCCAGCATTGAAGAGCAGAACAACCAAATTGTGGCACTTCAGGAGCAAATCCAGGAGCGCGATATAATGCTGGCCGACATGTCGCAGAAGATTGATACAATGCAGATTGCAATCCAGACCCAACAAGACTCATTACTTGAACAACAGATGTTAATCGACGAAAAGATTTACCAGTTGAACAAAGGTTTTGTTGCTTACGGTACATACAAAGAACTGGAAGAACATAACGTTTTGACAAAAGGCGGTGGTTTCCTCGGATTGGGAAAACAGATTAAGCTGAAAAGAAATCTGGACCAGGACTATTTTACCGAACTGGACATTCAGGAAACTAAAAGCATCCCATTGTTTTCGAACGAAGCAAAGATCATTTCAGAACACCCTGATAGTTCCTACTCATTTGTTGAACAAGACGGTGTAATTGCCTACCTGAATATTGATAATCCGGATGAATTCTGGAAGATCTCGAAATACGCGGTAATAGAAATTAAATAATATAGGTTTGCTGAAAGCAGGAGCGCGTGCAACAGAGGTTGTTCCCTTCTGCTTTCGTTTTAACAACCGCAGCCCCAAAACCGAAAGCAGGAAAACAAACATTTAGGAAAAACACAAATAAAGAAGATATGAAGAAAATTGGATTAGCACTTACGACGATTGTATTTGGAATCTTAATGATGGTGGCATGTAACGACGACAGCCAAACCACCAATTTTGCGGAAGGAAAAGGAAAAGTTAACGTGTATCTTACCGATGCTCCTTTCCCTATCGAACTGGTGTCTCAAACCATTGTAACAATCGACAAAGTTGAAATTAGAAAACAGGAAAATGACACAACAGAGTCTTCGTTCATTACCATTATGGAGGAACCTTTTGAAATTGACTTACTAAGCCTTTCAAACGGAATTACTGAACAACTGGCATCTGTTGAGCTGGAAGCAGGAACTTACGATATGATGCGTTTGCATGTAGTTGATGCCGAAGTAATACTGACTGATGAAACAGTATTTGACCTGAAAATTCCAAGCGGATCAAGCAGTGGTTTAAAAATTAAGATAGAGCCGGCATTAACAATTAACAGCGGCGAGACTTCTGACGTATTGCTTGACTTTGATGTAAGCAAATCGTTTGTAGCCAAAGGAAACTGGAAAGGTGGAATGATTAATGGTTTTAACTTTAAACCAGTTGTTCGCTGTGTATTGCTCGACCGTGCCGGAAGAATTGTGGGAACTGTCAGCGATACGGCAAATGTACTTTTACCTAACACAGCTGTAAGCCTTTTGACCGAAGTTAGCGACATGGAAGAAGACAGTTTAATTACCACCGCCTTTACCAATGAAATGGGTGCATATCAGCTGATTGGAATACCGGAAGGAACGTATTATATGATTGCAGAGCAGGATAGTTTCCTGACCGATACGATATGGAATGTGGATGTATTAAAAGGAGAGTCAACCCAGATTGACTTTGTTTTAACCCCTGAACCGTAAATGGTTGCAAGAGTGAGGATCAACCTGTAATCAATCAGTTTGGTTAAGCTTAGTGGTTTTCAAGTATGGGCTGTCCGTTAATTCGGGCAGCCTTTTTTCATGATAACGACCTCCGGATAATAAAAAGGAAAGTTCAGGCAGAGATCGCAAAGTTATTTGCAAAGCGCACAAGGCAGATTATTGCTGCTAAAACCTTTGCGAACTTCGCGCTTCTTCATCCCTTTGCGTGAAACGATAATTCTATCCTCTCATTCCTATTGGCCATCCTGTGAAGAATACATTTTTCTTTCCTTACAATTCATCCAACAAATTCCACAGTTCGGTAAAGCAAATTTCATGAGTTAATGTTTTCGCCGGAATTTTGAAGCGGAAAACAAAACAACAAGTCATGAAAACACTTTTAACATTTAGCTTCATTTTTCTGTCGGTCCTTGCTTTTGCGCAGATTACTATTTCAGGGAAAGTACTCTCCAAAAACGGCGAGCCCATTCCGGGAGTGAACATTTACCTTGAGAACACCTACGACGGAGCCAGTTCAGATGGTGAAGGAAACTTTAGTTTTGAAACAACAGAAACCGGAGAACAAACCCTGGTAGCATCTTTTATTGGCTACAAAACCTGGAGCCAAACTATCGATCTGCAAAACGACATGGTTGTGCAGATAGAATTACAGGAAAGTGTAAACAGTATTGATGCGGTTACCATAACAGCAGGAAGTTTTGCTGCCGATGATGAGTCGCGGGCTTCGGTAATGAAGTCACTGGATGTGTACACTACGCCAAGTGCCAACGGGGATGTTATGGCGGCCATTCGCACTATGCCCGCCACACAGGCTTCTGCCGACGACGGACGTTTACTGGTTCGCGGTGGCGATGCCTATGAAACTTCCACCTATATTGATGGATTGGTTGCAACAAAACCTTACTACTCCAAAACTCCGGATGTGGCTACCCGCGGACGATTTGCGCCATCTTTATTTAGTGGGGTTCAATTTAACACGGGTGGATACTCTGCCGAGTACGGACAGGCGCTGTCTTCGGTTTTGGTCTTGAAATCTACTGATCTTCCGGAAAGCGATAACACCGGTATATCGTTAATGACCATTGGAGCAGAAGCCAACCGCACGGAGCGCTGGGAAAATACATCGTTGAATGTTTCGGGTGGATATACCAACCTGAGTTTGTACGATAAGGTTTTTAAAAGCAATGTTGACTGGGAGAAACCTGTTGAATCGGTAAACGGAACTACAGTTTTTCGTCACAAAACAAGCTCAAGTGGTATGTTTAAAGCTTATGTTACGGCCGATTATAGTGATCTGGCTTACCTCGTTCCTGCCGGTAACGACGGAGAAAAAATGAAGATCAGCAGCAAAGGCGGAACCGTTTATTCCAATCTTTCGTACCGCGATTGTTTTTCAGAAAAATCGTGTTATCGTATTGGAGTTTCGTCAACCTACCAGGACAACCGTTTGGGATTCGGCGCCGACGATGTGAATACCAAAGAACTGAATATTGAATCGCGCTTTGCCCTTGTACACGATCTTTCCGAAGGTGTGAAACTAACCTGGGGAGCAAACGAAACTTACAACAAATATGATCAGGATTATATTGAAAATGAAGGTGCTGTATACAATGGCTCTTTCGACGACCATTTGCTGGGAGCTTTTATCGAGCCGGAGATCAAATTCACAAAAAACTTTGGTATCCGTCCGGGATTGCGCACCGAATACTCGTCGGTAATTAACAAATGGAACATAGCGCCACGCTTTGCCCTGGCTTTAAAAACGGGAGAAAAAGCACAACTGTCCGGCGCCTGGGGATTGTATTATCAAACGCCCCAAGCAGACTACCTGAAGATAACCACGGATCTGGATTTTGAGCAGGCTATGCATTATATTCTCAGCTACCAGTTTGGTGATAACTCGGAGCGTTTGTTCCGCACCGAAGCTTATTACAAAAAATACAACGACCTTATCACCTATTCGGCGGGCGAAAACGGATTGCCCGAAAACCTGCAAAACGATGGAAACGGTTACGCCGCAGGTTTAGATATTTTTTGGCGTGATCAGCTGAGCATAAAAGGATTCGACTACTGGATTACCTACTCTTACATCGATACTAAACGGAAATACCAGTATTACCCTGAAAAAGCCACGCCTTATTTTATCTCTGACCACAATTTTTCGGTAGTGGGTAAATATTGGGTGAATAAAATAAACACCCAGTTTGGCGCTTCGTTTACGGCTGCCAGCGGACGTCCGTTTAATGACCCAAACTCATCGAAGTTTAACGGTGAGCGCACCAAAATGTATTCCGATCTGAGCCTGAATATGAGCCATGTGTTTTACATTGGCAATCAATATTCGGTGTTGTACTGCTCGGTAAACAATGTTTTGGGAAATAACAATGTACTGAGCTACCGCCCTACAAACGTAGCCGATGCCCAGGGCAACTACTCACTTGTTCCGGTAAAACGCGATTTAAAACGTTTTGTGTTTATTGGTTTGTTCCTGAATTTTTAGACAGTCTCAAAAAAGCTGTCATTCCGACGAAGAATGAGGAGGAATCTCATGATTGAAACAGATTTCTCACACCTCGTGCCTCGGCATTCGAAATGACAATAAAAAGGAACCTACAATTCATCCCACAAAATCAACAGTTCGGTAAGGAAGAATTTCAAAAATGCCCGTTTCAGCGGAACTTTGAATCAACAAATAAATCAAACAGCAATAATCATTAATACTCAAAGTCATGAAAACAATTATCACCATCCTACTCGTAGTCCTTTCAACTACTGCTTTTTCTTCGAAGTACGAAGAAACCATGAAAACAAACATCGACAAATTGTACCAGCTGCACACTTCTGCCGAACTGCAGGTTTTAGCCAACCAGTTTGAACGTATTGGCAATGCCGAACAAGACAAATGGTTGCCCAACTATTACGCAGCGTATTGTTTTATCCGCTCAACCTTTTTTGATGAAATGGATGACGACAGCAAACATGCCCAACTAGACAAAGCACAGGCTTTAGTAGATCAGCTGATGAAAACAAACGACGACGAATCAGAAGTTTATGCTTTGCAGGCATTGTTGTATCAGATACGGATAACCGACATGAGCAAGGGTGCCAAATATTCGATGAAAGCATCGGATGCCATTAAACAGGCAGAACGTTTAAATCCGGAGAATCCACGGGTATATTACCTGCGCGGAAGCAATACTTTCCATACGCCGAAGTTTTTTGGTGGCGGTGCCGAAAAAGCCAAACCCGACCTGGAAAAAGCGGCAGTAATGTTTGAATCAAACCAACCAACCAATCCTCTGATGCCAACCTGGGGAAATGTGCACAATGCGCAGTTGCTTAGCCAGTGTGAGCAGTAAATTCCTTAGTTTTTAAGTATAAATAGAATGAGATGGGTGGAACTGCAAGTAAAATTCCGTTCCATCTTTCTCTTTTGATTTCTATCACTGGTAATTTTACTATCTTGAAAACTCAAAAATCAAATAAAACAAAACACATGCGCAAGCGCGTAATCATCAACTGGCTGGTAGCCATTGTTTTTTCCATTCTTATTGGCATGGTAACTTCTGTGCTTATGGGCGGATCGTTAAATGTTCCCTTCAGGCAGTTTCTGTGGAGTGCCGGTTATTCGTTAAGTCTGGGCCTCCCGTTATTTGCCAACGGTTATCTTTTCGGATGGTTCGAAAAACGGTATATCGATTGGGTAAATCGTCCGGGAACAAGCGTAGTTCGTGCCCTGCTTATGCATCTTTTATATTCCAGTTTTGTCATCTGGACCGTTAACTGGTTTTGGTTTATTCATGTAATGGATCGTGAGTGGGCCACATTTTGGGAATACAACCGCGGAACCATTATTGCGGAGTACATCATTTTTATTATCGTAGCATCGATTATTTATGCCATTTCGTTTTTTAAAGCCTGGCGTCACGAGGTTCAACAAAAGGAGGAGGTAAAACGCGAATCGCTCGCCCTGAAATACAAAGTGCTGCAGGATCAGATCAATCCGCATTTTCTTTTTAACAGTCTGAATGTGCTGGGAAGCCTCATCGATATTGATGTGGAAAAAGCCAAACAGTTTACACGCGAGCTCTCAAAATTTTACCGCGATGTGCTGCAGTTTAAAGACCTCGATATTATTTCGCTGAAAGAAGAGATCGATTTTGTGACGAAATACATTTACCTGCAGCAAATTCGTTTTGGCGAGGCGCTTCAGGTGGATATTATTGCCAACGAAAAGGTGGAAGGGAAAGTTATTCCGCTATCGGTGCAGGCACTGGTGGAGAATGCCATTAAACACAACGAAATATCAAAAGCCAATCCGCTAAAAATAGTGGTGGCTATCTCCGATGATTACGAGCTGGTGGTGGAGAATAACCTGCAGCCAAAAACACCTATTGAAGATTCGAGCAGAACTGGCCTTAAAAACATGGCCGGACGTTATGAATACCTTACCGGAAAACGAATGATCGTATCGAAGAACGGAGGTTATTTCAGGGTTAGTGTTCCGCTGATAAGGGTTGAAGAAGGAAGTGAGGAAGTGAGTAATTGAGGTGGTGAGTTAATGGGTGACTGAGGAAGTGGGGAAATGGAATTTCGATTGAAGAATGATGATTAACGATTTTAGATTTTGAAAGTTTTCAGTCGCAGTCTCAGTTAGCAGAATGTCATCCTGAGCGGAGTCGAAGGATGGAGGGAAATTAGGGAATGAGTGATTGAGGAACTGAGTTATTGAGTAATTGAGGAGTTGAGGGAATAAGTTATTGGGTGATTGAGGAATTTAGTAATTGCGGTGATGAGTTAATGGGTGATGAAGGATAAGCTCGAAGCTCGCAACTCGTAACTGATAGTTAATGAGTGAATGAGTAATTGGGTGATTGGGTGATTGAGGAAGTGAGGAGATGGAATTTCGATTGAGGAATGATGATTAACGATTTTAGATTTTGAAAGTTTGCAGTCGCAGTCGCAGTTTACAGAAGTCATCCTGAGCGGACCTGTCCCGATCGAAGCATCGGGAGTCGAAGGATGGAAGGAAATTAGGGAATGAGTAATTGGGTAATTGAAGTAGGGAGTTAATGGGTGATGAAGGAGAATCTCGCAGCTCGTAACTGATAGTGAATGAGTAATTGGGTGATTGGGTGATTGAGGAACTGAGAACTGAATTTCGATTGAAGAATGATGATTAACGATTGTAGATTTTGAAAGTTCTCAGTCGCAGTCGCAGTTTACAAAACGTCATCCTGAGCGGACCTGTCCCGATCGAAGCATCGGGAGTCGAAGGATGGAGGGAAATTAGGAAGTGAGTAATTGGGTGATTGAGGAACTTAGTGATTGAGGTGGTAAGTTAATGGGTGATGAAGGATAAACTCGCGACTCGTAGCTCGTGACTCGAAACTAAAATACAGGAATAACTTGAAGCTTGTAACTTGCAACTTGTAACTAAAAAGCAAATGCTTCAATCTTGAAAAGAATAATGCTAAAAACGAGCTTGTAGCTTGAAGCTAACAGCTAGTAGCTAAAAAAATGAAAATACTAATCGTAGAAGACGAACCATTGGCAGCGGCACAGCTGGCTGCGCATATTTCTGCCTTAAAACCGGAGGCGCAGATACTGGCAGTGTGCGATACCGTAAAAGCCACGGTTGAATGGTTGCAAAACAACGAAGCGCCTGAGCTGGCGTTTTTTGATATTCAGCTGGGCGACGGACTGAGTTTTGAAATATTTGAACAGACCACCTTCAACCAGCCCGTAATTTTTACTACGGCTTACGACGATTATGCCATTCGTGCTTTTAAAGTGAACAGTGTGGATTATTTACTAAAACCCATTGAACGCACCGAGCTAAAAAAGGCACTCGAAAAGTTTGATCAGTTAGCCAAACCGGCAACATCATCTTTTACTCCCGATATCCTGCACGAGGTTATGGCCTCGCTGAAAAAGAAAAATTACAAGGAGCGTTTTTTGGTGAAAGTGGGCGCCCATCTTAGGGTGATTGAAACCACCGATGTACTGTATTTCTACAGTTTTGAGAAAGGTACTTACGCCAAACTTTCGGATGGTAAGGATTACCTGCTCGACCAGAGCCTGGAGCTGGTGGAAACGATGGTTGATCCCAACCTGTTTTTCCGTATTAACCGCAAATACCTGGTGGCTTTAAAAAGTATCAGCGATGTTATTGCCTACAGTAACTCGCGTTTAAAACTAAAGGTACAACAGGGCAATGATGATGATTTCCTGGTGGCCCGCGAGAAAGTAAAAAGCTTTAAGAGCTGGCTGGAAGGATCAGTTTAGTTTTCAGTCTCATAAGACAGTTTTGCTGCCGCACGACTCTATCGTGTGGCTTTTGTTTTTTCTCTTACCACGCGAAAGGATTCGCGCGGTAGTGGATTTAAGTGAACGAATAGTTCGACAAGCTCTTTAATCGCGGTAACGTTTCAAAAGATCGTTGTAAGCATCGATGCGGCGATCGCGAAGGAAAGGCCAGATTCGGCGTACATCTTCGGTGCGTTTGCGATCGATTTCCACAACTTCTATTTGCTCGTCGTGTGCCGAGAGCTGTTTAATAAATTCGCCCTGAGGACCTGCAACAAATGAATTCCCCCAAAACTCGATGCCGTTTCCTGTTCCGGTTTCATCGGGTTCAAAACCGGTACGGTTAACGCTGATTACGGGCAAACCATTGGCAACTGCATGTCCGCGTTGCGAAATGATCCATGCATCCAGCTGGCGGGCTTTTTCATCGTCGGTATCTGCAGGATCCCAACCAATGGCAGTAGGATAAATGAGCATTTCTGCTCCGGCAAGAGCCATTAAGCGCGCTCCTTCAGGATACCACTGATCCCAGCAAACCAGCAATCCCAATCGCCCAACGGAAGTGTTAATGGGTTCAAAACCCATATCGCCGGGGGTGAAGTAGAATTTTTCGTAAAACCCGGGATCGTCGGGAATGTGCATTTTGCGGTATTTCCCTGCCGTCGATCCGTCTTTCTCAAAAACCACAGCGGTGTTGTGGTACAATCCGGCAGCACGTTTCTCGAAAAGCGAAGTAACCAACACAACGCCATTTTCTTTAGCTGCTGCGGCATATATTTCGGTATCTTTTCCCGGTATCGGTTCAGCCAAATCAAAAAGGTCGACATCCTCTACCTGACAAAAATAAAGACTGGCATGCAGCTCCTGCAACACAACCAATTCAGCTCCCATTTCGGCACATTTTTTAATGGCCTTTAAACTGTTTTGTGTGTTTTCTTCTTTGTTACCCGAACGTTTCTGTTGTATGATACCTACTTTTAGTTTGCTCATGATCTTTATTCAATGTTTTTTGCCGTTTCACTGACCCCCTGAATCCCCCAAAGAGGGACGGTTCCTCCCCGCCAGCTGGCGGAAGATTAGAAGGGGTTTTCGTAATGTATTAAGGCATTCAATTTTATAAGTTTACTTAACTCTTCAATTTTACCGCTTCCGGATACTGCATGGTTACACAGTGCAGCGACCCGTGTTGTTCGATCAATACCCTGCAATTTATTGGAATTATTTCTTTTTCGGGAAAAATCTGCTGCAAAATATCGATGGCTTCGGCATCTTGTTTTAACCCGTATACCGGTAGCAGCACTGCACCGTTGATAATGGTGAAATTTGCATAAGTTGCCGGTAAGCGGTTTCCTTCGTCATCAAAACAAGGATCGGCAAACGGAAGTTCAACCAGTTTGTAGGGCGTTCCGTCTTCGGTGGTGAACTTTTCCAGTTCGGCTTTCATTTTTTGCAGCGCTCCGAAATGCTCATCTTCCGGATTGTTACACCCCACCCAGGCAATGGTATTTTCGTTACACAGACGGGCAAGTGTATCGATATGCGAATCGGTGTCGTCGCCGGCCAGGTAACCGTTATTGAGCCACAAAACACGTTTTGCCCCAAAATTCTGTTTCAGAATAGCCTCTATTTCCTGTTGTGTATACTGCGGGTTACGGTTCTCTTCCAGCAAACAATCGGTGGTGGAAAGTATCGTTCCTAAACCATCGCTTTCAATAGAGCCGCCTTCCAATACAAAGTCGAAACTTTTTAATTCGCAATGCTGAAGAATTCCCTGATCAAACAAACTTTTTGTGATTCGATTGTCCAGTCCGGCTTCGAATTTTTTCCCCCAGCCGTTAAAAATATAATCCTGAACAATGGCCTTTCCATCCTCAAGAACGGTGATTCCACCATGGTCGCGTGCCCAGGTGTCGTTCGACGGAGCTTCAGCAAAATAAACATTCGAAGTATTTCGGAAATAAGCACGAACACGTTTCACATCGTCGCAAACCACCAGTACTTTCTGAAAGCGGGCAGCGGCTTCAATTATATCCACAAAACAGGCACTGGCTTCCTCTAAAAGATAAGCCCAATCGCTGTCGGGATGCGGAAACGTAAGTTGTAAAAACGACTGCGGCTCCCACTCGGCGGGCAAACGCAGACTCTGAACTGCTGAATTATTCATGCTTCTTTCTGTAAACTTTCGGCCTCAAAAATAAAACGAAATTACACAGTTTCAGCTATTCGGTAAAAGTTTCTCCACTCTTTTACGGGCAACATACAGATTCTCAATAAATCGTTATTTGAAACACCGAACCCGACCAGGATTTAAGTGATGATTTAAAACAGGTTGAGGGGGTGTAGTTTTTTTGAGAAAATGAATTAACTTTTAAACCGTAAAAATTAAAGAACCAGGAACAGAAAACCAATATTATTGATACTAACCTTAATACTAATTTATGCAAAGCAACATCGTTAGCTGGGTTGAAATTCCGGTAAAACAAATGGCACGCGCCATTAACTTTTACGAAACAGTTTTTAGTGTTGGATTGGAAAAAAATCGTGGCAGGGAATTCGACATGGCCTGGTTCCCTTATTCAGAAGGTAAATACGGATCGGGAGCGGCACTGGTTCTCCACAAGGAGTTTTACCAACCTTCGCCTAACGGAGTGGTTGTTTACTTGGCTTCGCCTGCGGGAGATGTAAACGTGGAACTGGAACGGGTGGAAGATGCCGGTGGAAAAATACTGCAGCATAAGAACAAGATCTCCGACGAATACGGATATCTGGCGGTTATCCTCGATACCGAAGGAAACAGGGTTGCATTGCACTCCAGGGAATAAGGGATTGATTACTGGATTCTGGATACTTGTTTCTGGTTACTGGATACTGGATTCTGGATACTTGTGACTTGTAGCTTGAAACTTGTAGCTAATGACTAGTGGCTAGTGGCCAGTGTTTACAATTTTATCAATTTGTGATTTTACTATTGAACACCCGATAAAATATGTAATCGAGGCGAATAGTAACCCAATAATCATTGAGATTAGTATCATTGAACTGACAAATAAGGTAAGCAAACCGATTAGCAGTCCGATTGAGATGGATAAAAACAATAATGCATCCAGCTTAACCTCCCAAACTATTCTGATTTTTGTTGTATCGATTCTTTCAATCCGAATTATTCCTTCTCTTACTAATTTCATCGCATCGATTTTATTCTGTCCCGAATGTGTCGTATTTCTCACTATTCGTTTGAATGTTATCGTATCGTTTTGAATTTCTGACTGGGCTTCAAAGGTTCTTAATGTTTCCTGAAGCTTTTTCTTGAAAGAATCAATATATAAATCTGAATCTTCATGAATTGTCTTTTCTGCTGTGTTCGAATATTTAAGTAAGCTCATATACTTTTCGATTTATGATGACATAAAATTTTTCTCTATTGTTGGCATTGAAAGTTAAATATCCAGACTAAGTCTGGTTGCCATTGTGTTCTATCCCTGCCTCACCCACGAAGTTTTGGGGGCGCGGTAGCGGAGAGCGGTGAAACTATTTCGAATCCATTTTTTTGATGATTTCTTTTAGCAGCTCGTTATGTTCCTGTTTTAGTTGAATAAATGTATTTACCCATTTAAAAATGAAATACAGAACGGCAACCACCAGGGCTACATAAATAAGAATTGGAAGAAAGATTAGTGTTTGCATTGTTTTGGTTTTTATTGTTTTTGAATTTTGTTCGTTATGTTTTGTCGTTACAAACGACTGTCTGTTTACCCCTCGTTACATACTTGAGGGAGTTAGAGAATTGAATCATCATTCTCTTTTATAATCTTTTTGACATTTAAATTTACCGCAACATTATTATACCTACACCATAGTTTTAAATCATTCTGCAACTGTTTGTCGTATAGGTTATCAAACCGGATAAGGCTATTATCTTTTAGTTTTATCTGGTAATAATCTGAATGTTTATCCACTTCTCCTCCAATATAAGCAGCCGCTGCACTAAACTCTGTTTTTATCTCGTAAACTAATTCTATACTGTCGATAGAATTCGCATTTATATTCGTTTGTTTAAATCCATTTACCATTTTCCCTAAACAGATATTGTTTCTATCGATTGAAATTGGTTTTGTTGTTTTGAGCGTTTGATAACCAAGGTATGCAACTAAAAAGAACAGAAGGGCTAATAGTAAGTTCTTAGGGAAAGTTGGGATGCCGAAAAGCATTAGAAGTCCAAATACAACCAGAACCCCGGCTACAGTAACATGTTTGTAGTTATTATAATACTTAAGCTGATGATATGTTTTTGAGTTGATTCTATTCATTTTAGGTTTTCCCTTGCAGTAACAATATTTTTAGAATTATACCTCATCGCTAATGCTCCATTTCCACCAGATCTTTGCTTCGCCGGTTGAAAATTCGGTATGGCGTTCGGCTTTAACTCCGGGTTTAAACTCGCTGCCAAATCGTTCGTCCATGTTTACAAAACCCATATCACGGTCTTTCATGCTACCGAGTATATTCCCGATCATGGGTATTGCCTTTTTGGCCACAACAAGCCAGGGTAATCCCGATCCCATAAGATCGGTTATAATCTCAAAAGCATCGCCGCCCAGTGTCTTCTGAAGGTTTGAGAGTGCTTCACCTACATTTCGTGTTTTATCTCTGCTTTGTCTCAGATAAACACGGGCTTTTATTTTTTTATCGGCAGGTAATCCGCGTTCGATTACAAACATTCCGTCGGCTCCCGGACTTCCTTCAGGCTCGAAGTTGATGATATTCTCTTTGTTGGGTTTTAGCCGGATATACGGATCGGGAAAAGTAGAAACAATCATTTTATCGTTATCCTCCGGATGTTCGGCAACCACGATAAAATACAGCCGCCATCTTTCTCTGTCTTTTAGAATCTGAAGTTTTGAGAATTCAAGGGTAATTGATTTCATTTGTTTTGTTTTTGGTTTTTATTCATTGTGTTTTGTTGTTGCAAACTTAGTGGAGTTGAAATTGAACGCTGATGACTTTGATTTTACTGATTATCGCTGAATCTTTTACTCGCGTAAGGAATTATGTTGTTGTAACTACAGCTTGCTTTCCCTTCGTAACAAACTAGGAGGAGTTGAGTTGAGGCAAACTATAAGTCATAATTTAAGTCAACCTGAATTCCAAGTAATTTATTTTCATCTGATTTGTCACTTAATTCAAGAACAATGTTATCTGTAATGTATTCTTTCATTTCCTCCGGTGTCAACTCATTTTCTAGACTGTCAGTTACATTTTGATTAATTGAGATAATATATTGAAAACCATTTTTACATTCTTTATTTGCAATTGTAAACAAAGTGCTTATTTGACGAGGATCCATACCATCTAAAATTCGGCTATCGTGAAAAAGAAAGTCAACGTTGTGATTGTTGCGAGCGGTTAATATTGTCCAATCATAGCAAAACAATTTTACTTCATTTACCGAATCCCCTGCATCATCAGCAATTTTGGCATTTATTTCGAATCTTTTTTTATTTACATTCTCATTGCTAAGAATTGTTATGCCACATTTTTTATCGTCATAAAACTGTTCAACAAATGATTTAAATCTTATTATATTATCGTTTGTTATAGATTTAATCTCATTTAAATACTTGCGAGTACTTGTGTTTTCATCAATAAAATCTTTGTTTATACCCTCAATTTTATCCTTATATTCTCCTTTAAGTTTTCGAAACTGATTGAGCTTAGTCAGTTTTTTATCGGTGTCTGATAGCTGTTTATTCAGTTTTGTGTATTCGTCTAATGCTCCATGCGCATTTAAATATTGAATTTTTTCATTTTCCCTTTTTGCTAGAATTTTGATGTTTGCCTGTATGTCGTGCAAATGCATTACAAACTTCTTCCTATCATCCATCAATCGCTTGATACGATTACTAATTATTTTATTATTGAAAACTTCTAGATCATCTAGTCGTTTAATTATCATGTCAGACAACTGGAATTTAGCTTCTTTATAGAGTTTCTTAATTTTTTGTTTCGATACATCAGGTTTGATTTCTAAACTTCTTTCGATATTTTTTAATGCATTTTCATATTTTGCTGCTTTGTTACTATATCTTTTGATCTCAGCTGAAAGGGCATCTGCTTCAAGCTCTATTTGTGCATAATCTTCCGCAATCTTAAAATTTGATAGATTAGTTTCAAGTTTTTTTAAAGTTGATTCAAGTTCAACTATTTTAATATCGATGTCCTCATCAGCATCTTCTCCTTCAAAATATGCTTTTAAAATTTCATCCTTCTCAATATTCTTCTTTTGTTGCTCAACTTTATCCAACGATTCTTTAAGCTCTGATTTCTTTAGTATTCTATTAATATCCAGGCCTAAAAGGAATGCATTGTTTATGGATTCAGTAATAGTTTTATCCTCCGCTTTAATGTATTTATCATACGATATATAACTGTATTTGTATGGTCTAATGAAGCGAGAGATTAATCCTCGGAAGCTAATATATTTTGAGTCCTCAGGAATATCAAATAGTTCGTTTTCTAGGTTCTTTCTAAACTTATCTAAAGTGAGTTTTTCTTCATTTAGGAAGATTTCAGATTGATTTTCACATGCTCTTCTAGCGGTATATTCAACGCCTTTAATCTTGAAGTCAAGAGAAAACTCCCATTCTTTTAGTTTTTCTTCAAACTCTGGATAGGGGTTTGACCCCAAACAAAAATGTATAAGTGCAATAGTTAGGGATTTTCCAACACTATTGAAAGTTTTCCTTTTTTCATCTGTCTCCTTGATTGCGCTAATTATTGATACGCCTGTGGGATTAAATGGAATTGTATTAAAACTCTCTTTGTTTGCTCTTAATTCAACTAATCGCATAACATTAATTTTCCTTTTTCATCAATATCGATTGCACCAATCAAGTATAGATAATTTAGAGCTAAGATTAAATTATCGAAATCATGATATGCGGGATATCGTTTACTGTTATTAATTTTAGAGTACTTGTGCCATAACTCATCTACACTTTGTGGGATTTTTAAATACCCTAATAAAATACCACCTAACCCTAACAATGATTCAGATAGACTTATATGTTTACTTGGTAAAATCATTCAAACAATGTTAGGTTTTTTATTTCTGGTGTTTCAAAAATATCACAATATTCAAAGTAATACGCCATCAAAATATAAACTGCGTTATGCACTGCTACATTGTTTCGGGGACTAGCTTGATTCCTAATGTAAAAGAAAAGTTCATCATTTT
Organism: Draconibacterium mangrovi; assembly: GCF_010586825.1. Classification (GTDB taxonomy): domain Bacteria; phylum Bacteroidota; class Bacteroidia; order Bacteroidales; family Prolixibacteraceae; genus Draconibacterium; species Draconibacterium mangrovi. The sequence continues at coordinate 1,099,524 of NZ_JAAAGB010000001.1, forward strand.
TAGTTTCACTTTCTGGTATTTCTGAAATACCTTTTTGGTAAATACTACTAAAACTTTTTCTCAAGTCATCTTTAACAAAATTGCTTTGCAAACTGAAGTATTCGCTGATAACATACGCTTGTCTTCTTCCTGCATTCAAATATTCACTTACAGATTTGCTCAAAGAATTGAAATTTATCTTATTATCAAAATTTGGGTCATCCGGTATTTTTTCACACGAATCGTTAACCTCTGATTGCAAAGTATATTTTATAACTTCAGTCATAATACTATAATCAGGTTCTTGTATATCCATGGTGTCAGGTAAGAAACCTATAATGTCAATAATTTTTTGGTCATCCATCCCGAGAAATAATTCCTCAAGATTCTTATTCCTAAATAACTCGGCAGTAATATTATTTCGCTGTGAAATATTATAAACATCAGCGATTAATGTAGGATAATTGCCTTTATATTTGTCATTAACAACGTAATAAAATTCTTTGATTGAAAATCCTCTTTTAGACCAATATTTCTGAAGTCCATCAAAATCTGCTATTAGTTTTTTTATTGCATCTCCCTCCTTTGAAGGTAAATCCTCTGGAGCATAAACCTGATAATACACTCCTTTTGTTTTGTCGAAACCATCATTCTTCCTATCACCGTATTTCCCTTGTGGCTTTACGGGTTCAAAGTTTGCATTATAGTTTTGCATTACACGAATAAAAAAGTCTTCATATGATTGTTTATCGCTTTCATAAACTTTATTCTTGAAAAGTAATCTAGCAATATGTTTTTCATCTCTGGTCATAAAATGATTTTAATTTGTTAGTCTCGTCGCTTGAGGGGGAAACAGCTTTTTGCGATCCGAAGAAACAGCCTGTATGTCGGGGCTTACAAATGAGCTATTTGTGTTTTGGTTTTTCATCAGTTTATATATGTTGCTGTGGTCTCATTGCATGAACGTCAACGCGCTTGTTTATATATTACATTAATGTCGCTAATTGAACATGTACTTTTAATCCCTGGGGTGGCAAAAAATCTCTCGCTGCTAATCGTTCTGGGTGTCACCGGATTAGGTGAGCCAATTTAATCATAATTATTATATAATGAAAATCGGTGTTGGGATTTGTTGTAAACATGTGTTGGGAATTGGGTGGTTATGGGTTGATTTACCCACCCTCCTGTCCCTCCCTTCGGGAATGGAGGGACGATTAGCCGGAGTTTCAAACAACTGTTTTGTTTACTTTTCGGGTAGGCGCTTTGAAATAAGGTTTCTCTTTTTCTATGCTAAAGGATTCGCACGGTAGCGGGGATAAACTGGATACTCGTTACTGGTTACTGGATAATTGTGACTAATGACTAGTGGCTAGTAGCTAGTAGCTAATGGCTAATGGCAAGTGACTAGTGGCCAGAAACATTTATCTTTTTAACAATCTCAGCCTCGGCATTGTCGTACACTTTACGGATTCGCGGATCGTTAAAATTCATGGTACGTTCTTCAAAAGCCATGTCGTTAATGCGCCCAAACAGGCGTTCTTTAGCACTGCGTATATCTTTTCCGTAGATGTGGTACGAATCGGCCTGCCAGTTCATGCGCCCCAGTTTTACAGTCCTACCCGTCTTCTCCGCAATCCCGGCAGCAACCACATCTTTGCTAAATTGAATAAATCCGAACATATTCAGGAATCCGGCATTCCAGGCATCGTTACTTCGGTAGCGGATATTGCTGTTTAGCCACCAAATGCCGTCTTCGTCTTCCAGAATGCGGTACCACAACGATTGTAAACTTGGCGGATCGTCGCAGGTAAAATCGATGTTCGGCATCCAGGTAATCATTTGCGCCTGTCGGGTAAAAGGCTGTTCGGCCAGTTTATTGATCACATTTTTAATCTGATCAACTTTAAAATCACCCACTTCTTTTGATTCTCCGTCCACCAGTTCTTTCCAAACACCATAGTTTTGCAGTCGCCCGTGATAGGTATATTCCGGACGTTTATCTTCCGGATCGTTCAAGTTTTTTACCAGGTGGTCTTTCAGTCCTTCCAGTTCCAGCACGTATTCGCGCAAATCTTCAACACCTCCGGGAAAGGCCATGTGAATCATCGGATCGGTCTCCGGCTCCAGAATCGTTAAATTCATGGTACAGTCGATACTCAGCGGATCACCCGGCCGGTCGTACTGCGTTTTAAAACGGGTTCCTTGCCCGTACAAATAAATAAGTGCTGTTTCATAAGCTTCGGCCAACGATCTTCCTGTTACCGATATTACCGGAATATTCTTCATCTTTAAAAGTTTAATCTATTCGATTGATCGAAAGGATTTAAAGATAGAAAAAAGGCAAGCGAATGAAACTTTGGCGCGTATAAAAAATGAATTGAAGCGACAATCAACTGATTTAGTTTTGCATTTTTTTAATAAGTCTTTAATTTCTTAGGAATTTATTTTCAAAACTTTTATACTTTTATCCGACTAAATGATTTTAAATTATAATCTATAACCAATTAACCATGAGTACTAAATCGACTTCGAGAAGAAGTTTCTTAAAAGGTGCGCTGGCTGCAGGAGCCGGCCTGGTTATCGTTCCGCGCCACGTGTTGGGCGGCAACGGATATCTCGCACCATCCGACCAGTTAACAAAAGCAATTATTGGTGTCGGCTCAATGGGCCGCGGTCATATTCCTTACGAAGGCACACGCGTTGTTGCCATTTGCGATGTGGATACCGAACACCTGAAACTGGCCAAAAACCTGATTAATCACGACGTAAAACAATTCACTGATTTTAGGGAAGTGTGCCAGCTGCCCGAAGTTGACATTGTGCACATTGCCACGCCGCCACACTGGCACGGAATTATGGCTGTTGAAGCCGCCAAAGCCGGGAAAGACATTTGGTGCGAAAAACCAATGACACGCACTATTGGCGAAGGTAAAAGAGTAATTGAAGCCGTAAATGCGCATGGCCGTATGTTCCGTCTGAACACCTGGTTCCGTTTTAAAGACCAGTTTTACGGACTGGGAACCGATGTAAAACCACTAAAAAAAGTGATCGATAGTGGCATTTTAGGATGGCCGCTAAAAGTTACTGTTAGCGGAATTACCGGCTACAACTGGAAGTTCTACTGGCAGGGCAAACATAACCTTGCTCCTCAACCGGTTCCGAAAAACCTTAATTACGATATGTGGTTAGGGCCTGCGCCATACAAACCTTACAATGTTGAGCGTGTTCATGCCAATTTCCGTGGCTACTGGGATTACGATGGCGGCGGATTGGGCGATATGGGTCAGCACTATCTCGACCCTGTTCAATACATGCTGGGCAAAGACGATACCAGCCCGGTAAAGATTGAGGTTGACGCACCACAGCAACATTATGATGCCGTTGGTACCTGGCGACGTGTAACTTATACTTATGCCGATGGATGCCAGATCATTCTCGATGGCGAAAACCGCGACAAAGATGCAGCCTATATTGAAGGTCCTAACGGCAAAATCTACCAGGGTTTCCGTTCGGATATTCCTAATCTGCAAAGCTTTATTAAATCTTTACCTGATCCTGAACCTCAGATCGGTGTTTTCTCTGAATCGGTGAAAACACGCAAGAAGTTTGCACTGAACGAGACCAACGGATTCCGGTCGGCAACGCTTGTAAACCTTGGTATTACCGCAGTCCGACTGGGACGCACACTGCATTTCGATCCTGAAAAACTTGAGTTTATTGATGATGAAGGAGCAAACCGTCTGATCAATCAGCCAATGCGCGCACCTTGGACGATTTAAAGGATGAAGGATTAGTTATTAAGGATTAATGATAAAGGATTAATTACAATGAAAAAATATATAGTTCAAATTACTACGATCCTGTTGCTGGCCTGCCTGAGTATGGCCGGAATGGCGCAGGATAACCGAACACTCGACACCAAAGTTGCCGATGTGCTGGCACAAATGCCAACCAAAAATCTGACTCACCGCGACAAAGCGATGAACGACATCTTTTTAATGGGTAACGAAGGTTACCAGAAACTGGCAGCACAACTTGTTCCGCTGGGCACCGGCGACGACACCGCCGTGCGTTTTGCGCTGAACAGTTTTTCGCGTTATGCCAGTCAGTTTGGTAAATGTGAAGAACGTGCTTTTGCCGAAGAGAACCTTTTAAAAGCACTCAACACTGCGAACGACGTTGAGGTAAAGACTTATCTTCTCAATCAGTTGAACCTGGTTGCCGGCGAGAAGACCGTTGAGCAGGTAAAAAGCTACTTAACTGATGAACAACTGACAGAACCGGCAGCACAAACCATTCTGTCGACCGAAGATCCGAAAACAGCAGAGGTGTTTCTTGCGGCATTCCCAAAAACTGAAGGGAATACACAAATGACCATCGTTCGGGCTTTGGGGCAGTTAAAATGCAAACGCGCCGTTCCGATGATTACTCCATTGGTTAGTTCAGATAGTGAGCCGATGCAAAAAACAGCTCTGGCCGCTCTGGCAAATATAGGATCTCCTGATTCGTATAAAACTTTGTTAAGTGCTGCGTCGGCTGTGGACTTTAATTACGATGCCACCAATGCAGCCGAAGCATTTCTGACCTACACCAAACGTTTGGGCGAGCAAAAAGAACTGGAGTTAATGGAAAAAGCTTGCAAGGCTATTTTTAAAGCCAATTCTGCAAGCGACCATTTACACAATTATTCGACAGCGCTTCGTATTTATGCCAACAACCTTGGCTACGAGGCTACCCCTCTTTTATTAGAGGCTGTTGACTCACCGGATAAAGCGTTTCGTTACTCTGCACTAAATATTGCCGAAAATCTGGGAGGTGTTGCCGATACGCGTAAATGGATTGCTAAAGCAGAGACTTCCAACGCCGAAGTAAAAGCAGAAATTATTGATATGTTGGGAAGACGTGGTTGCGCGCAGGCAAACGATTTTGTTTTGGCGAGCCTTAATTCAGCAAGTGAAGTTGTTCGCACAGAAGCAGTGACTGCTTTGGCAAACCTTCAGGGAAGTGAAGCTATTCCAACCTTAACTGCACATCTGGCGCAAGGAAAAGATATTGAAGCAACAACAAAGGTGTTAAACACGCTGCTTGACAAAGAGCATTTATACCTGAATGCAGGAAACCTCGATCAATCAGAAGGAAAAACCAAAGCCGCTTTTATCAATCTTGTCGGCGCTAAAGCAGGCTCGCAATATTTTGATGAAATACTGGCCGCCACTTCTTCTTCAAATGCAGATGAAACAGCAGCTGCTTTTGCCGCGCTGAAACAAGTTTCTTCTTACGAAAATACCGACGCACTATTAAAACTTTTGCTTTCAGTTTCTGAGCTTTCTGAAATTACTGAAACACAACTGGCGTTAATTTCGGCTGTTGACGGTATCGCCGAAGAGCAGAAAGCAAGCGGTAAAGTATTGAGCACATTGGAACAATCCAATAAAAAAGCCCGCCTCTTTCCTATTCTGCCAACAATTGGCGGAGAAACAGCCCTTGAAACTGTTACCGGATATTTTAATTCATCAAGCGGAGAGCAGAAACAAGCTGCATTTACCGCCTTAACCAACTGGCAGGATTATGCCGCTTCAAAGCCTTTATTCGAAATCTGTAAATCAGGAAATACAACTTTCAGCCAGCCGGCATTCGAAAGTTTTGTGCGTAGGGTTGCCGGTGCAGATCTTCCTGACGACCAGAAACTGCTGCAATACCGCAAGGTTATGCAATATGCTTCGTCAGCCTCCGAACAGAAAAACGTGATCGCTGCCATTGGACGTTTAAGAACATTCCTTTCGTTGGTGTACCTGGAGCAATACCTGGAAAAAGAAGAGCTGACAGCGACAACCTCGCGTGCGATTATGAATATCGCCATGCCAAACAGTGAAGGAGAAGGCGGTTTAACAGGCGACATCGTTCGTCGGATTTTGGGTAAAGCTGAACAGGCTTTGTCGGGCGAAGACAGTGCTTACGACAAAATAAATATTCAGAATTACCTGAAAGCGATGCCAAAAGACAAAGGTTATGTTTCGATGTTCAACGGCAAAAACCTGGACGGATGGCAAGGCATGCTTTTGGATGGCAACCCGATAAAAATTGCCAAACTAAGCGATACAGAGCGCGCCAAAGAGCAGGAATCAGCCAATATTAAAATGTTGGAAAACTGGAGCGTAAAAGATGGAATGATTATTTTTAACGGACACGGTGCGAACCTGGTTTCGAAAAAGATTTACAAAGATTTTGATATGATTGTTGACTGGCGCATTAGCAAAAAGGGCGACAGCGGCATTTACCTGCGTGGAACACCACAGGTACAGATATGGGATACCTCGCGTGTTGAAGTGGGTGCCCAGGTTGGCTCAGGTGGTTTATACAACAACAATCCTGAGAATGTACGCAATCCCTTGCTGGTTGCCGATAATCCGATTGATGAATGGAATACTTTCCGCATTACAATGATGGGAGAAAATGTAACCGTTTATCTAAATGGCGAACTGGTGGTTGACAATGTAAAAATGGACAACTACTGGGACCGCAGTATTCCGATTTTCAGCGAAGGAACCATTGAACTGCAGGCACACGGCAACGAACTGGCTTTCCGCGATGTGTATGTTCGGGAGATCAATACCAAAGAAATTGGGTTAACACAGGAAGAGATCGACGAAGGATTTGTTTCGTTGTTCAACGGTAAAAACCTTGATGGATGGCAAGGAAACAAGACCGACTATTACGCCGAAAACGGCGAATTGGTGGTAAATCCTAAAATGGGTGGCCATGGCAACCTGTTCACCGAAAAAGAATACGGCGACTTTGTTTTCCGTTTTGAATTTAAACTCACTCCGGGCGCTAACAACGGACTAGGAATTCGTGCTCCGCTTGAAGGCGATGCCGCATACGTGGGTATGGAATTACAAATTCTGGATAACACCGCACCTATTTATGCCAACTTGCACGAGTATCAATACCACGGATCGGTTTACGGAACTATTCCTGCCAAACGCGGCTTTTTAAATCTGGTTGGCGACTGGAATACACAGGAAGTTGTGGTGAAAGGAACTAAAATTAAAATCACTCTGAACGGTGAAGTGATTTTGGATGGCGATATTGCCGATGCCCGCGAGCATGGAACCAAAGATGGTAAAGATCATCCGGGCTTGCAAAACGACAAAGGTTTTATCGGATTTCTTGGACATGGCTCAGAATTGTGGTTCCGGAATATCCGGATTAAGGATTTGAGCGAATAATCAATTCAAAGAAATAAAGTGATGGTCTCGCACAAAATGAGGCCATCACTTTACAAAACTAACTTATGAAAATCAGTACTACCATTTTTACGCTACTGCTTGCACTTTTTGTTTGTGGCTGCCAAACAAACGACATGCCGACCAAACCCAATGTGGTATTGATTATGGCCGACGACATGGGTTACGAATGTATTGGCGCTTATGGTTCAACCTCGTATAAAACGCCAAACATTGATCGGTTAGCATCCAAAGGATTTCTATTCTCCAATTGTGTTTCTCAGCCTTTATGCACTCCTTCGCGGGTGAAAATTATGACCGGGAAATACAATTACCGTAATTACGATTTTTTTGGTCACTTAAACCTATCGGAGTATTCCATTGGAAACATCATGCAAGATGCCGGTTATGAAACTTGTATTGCGGGAAAATGGCAGTTAAACGGGCTGGCCTACCAAGACCAGATTGCCGACTGGAATGATAACACCCGCCCCAATAAATTCGGTTTTGATGAGTATTGTTTATGGCAGCTTACCAAAGGACGTGATCAGGGGGAACGATATGCCAATCCATTAATTGAACAAAACGGCCTGGTATTGGAGAGAAACGCCAACGATTACGGCCCTGATATTTTTGCGAACTATATTCTGGATTTTATTGAACGGAATCAAGACAAACCATTTTTTGCCTATTACCCGATGGTACTGGTTCACGATCCTTTTGTTCCAACACCCGCTTCGGAAGATTGGAACAAGCCTGAATTACGTTACAAAAATGATACAGCTTATTTTAAAGACATGGTTGCCTACACCGATAAAATTGTAGGAAAGATCATCGACAAACTTCAGGAATTGGGCCTGGAAGAGAATACCATACTAATTTTTACGGGCGATAACGGCACGCACCCAACTATTTATTCTCAATTAAGTGATGAAACAATTCAGGGAGCCAAAGGAAATACCATCGATGCAGGTATTCATGTCCCCCTTATTGTTTCGTGGCCTTCACAAATTCAAAACAACTCCGTTTTTGAACCCCTTATTGAATTCAGCGATTTCTTTCCAACCCTGGCAGATGTTGTGGGTGCCGAACTTGAATCGGATGGCAAAAGTTTTTATCCTTTATTACTTGGAGAAAAGTACGTTCCGCGCGAAACTGCATTTGTGCATTACGATCCGCAATGGGGAGCCAATGTAAACAAATACCGAAACCAGTTTATTCGCACATTAGACTATAAACTTTATCCCGACGGACGGTTTTTTAACGTACAAACAGATAAACTGGAAAAGGTTCCGTTACCTACTGATTCGTTGAATACGGAAGAGTTGGAAGTAAGATCGATGTTGGAAAAAGAACTGGAAAAACATCCAAAATGGCAATAACATTCAGATAGTGTCTGCATTAAACGTGCGAACCTCCCAAATTAAAATTTAAAAGGCCATTTTCCAGACTATTAGATGGTTTTTCAATACAGGTTACACCGGGCAGCAATTCGAGATCTTCAGATTAAAAACGGCCGGGCTTTGTGCAAAAACCTCTTCCATTGCCTGAGATAAGGCTTGCATAATATCAGCCAGCTCGCCGCTAATTATACTGCTCATTTTGCCGGGTTCCACTTCAATGGTTGGGTTGTTTGCCAAAAGTGACAAAAACGTATCGACAGGTTTTTCAAAGTCGTTGCTCAAGGGGTAAAGGCTTATTTCAACAGCAACTTGCATGGTTATTTTGTTTTCTGAACCAGCGCTACAATAAAAGCCGGTTCGTGATTATCTTTCTCAGCAGTTTGGTCCATTACCCGAAAATCGGGCGCAAAACGCACTCCGTAAGTCAACTCCGGAGCTCCAAACTTCGTTAATGCTTTCAATAAACTTTCAGGAGTATAGAATGCTGCATTTTTAAATACCGGATCGTTCTCAGCATTTTTTGCCAGCTGTGAGTTTCCATTCAGGCAACCCAGTAATAAATATCCTCCAGGTTTTAGTACACGATAGATTTCGTTCAACACCACATCTTTGCTGGTTACAAATTCCATCATCGTTACCGAAGCCACCACATCAAAACTTTCGTTTTTAAAAGGCAGATCTCCTGCATCGGCATTCAAAACCTCGGCATCCAGGTTTTTCTCAATAGCCTGGCACAACATCGCATCCGAAATGTCGGTGGCAATAACATCAAAATCCATGTTTACAAACAGCTCTGTCCAGTGACCGGTTCCGCACCCCAGTTCCAGCATTTTCCCTTTCGGGACTTTCTGCAGCGCTTCAACCAGTAGCTTTTTTTCTATCGCATCAATTTCTTTCCCTGCCTGAGTTTGGTAATAGTCATCGTACGCAACTGCTATTTCTTCATTTTTAAATACGTTCATCTTTATCGGTTTTGGTTCTCATCACACGAAAACAAAGATGCCATCTTTCTACATAAAGTAAAAAAAGATGGCATCTTTCCTGTTTCGATCAAGAGTTTACTTAATTCTTTTTCACATACTGCGTAAGAATTACGATCTGCTGGCCATTCACTTTCCCCTCAATTTGTTCGGGATTATCGTGTACCAACATGATATTTCGTACCGCAGTTCCGCGCTTGGCTGTGAAACCACCACCTTTTACGTTCAGGTCTTTTATCAATACAACTGTATCGCCGGCCTGTAAAACAGCGCCGTTGCTGTCGAGGTGTTTTACCACATCATCCGGGTCAATTCCTTCGCCTGTTGCTTCGGCCCACTCCTTTATTTCCTCGTCGAGGTAAAGCATATCAAGCAGGTCTTGCGGCCAGCCTTCGGCTTTTAAACGGTTTAACATTCTCCAGGCCACCACCTGAACGGCAGGAACGGTACTCCACATGCTGTCGTTTAAACAACGCCAGTGGTTGGCATCCATTGCTTCCGGGTCATTGACCTGACCAGAGCAGGTTGAGCAAATATAAATGCTGTCTTTTTCGCTTTCCTGTGTTGCAGGTGGCACAGTAAATACCCCCAGGTTATCTTCCGATCCGCATAATTCACAAACCGAAGTGCGTTTTTGTAATTCTCTTTCTACACTCATTTTGATTGTTCCTGTCATTTCGATGGAAGGATGACTGAGAAATCTGTTTCATACGGTGACAGATTTCTCCTCCTTCGTCGTCGAAATGACAATTTATTTAATGTTTTTCTTAGAACAGTTTTTTAAATCCGATTACGTCTTTTACTTCCTGCAAAGTTTTCGCAGCTGATTCCTGAGCTTTTTCAGCACCCATTTTTGCCACTTTTGCCAGGTAAGCATCGTCTTGCAGAATATCAATAATACGCTCGCGAATTGGCGATGTGTAAGCAATAATATCTTCTGCCAGTTGTTTTTTCAGATCGCCGTAACGAATTTCACACTTATTGTACAATTCATCAAAATGTGCCACTGTATCAGGTGTAGAAACGATATCCAAAAGCGTAAATAAGTTTTGAACAGCTTCCGGTTTTTCCTGGTTCATTTCAGTTGGGCCTGAATCAGTAACGGCACGCATCACTTTCTTACGAATCGATTTTGGATCTTCATAAAGGTTGATTGCATTTCCTTCCGATTTTCCCATTTTACCGCTGCCATCCAATCCCGGAACCTTGATCATGTCGCCACCACCGAAGGTATACGGACGCGGAATTGGAAATATATCACATTTATACATGCGGTTAAAACGTTTGGCAAATTTGCGCGCCATTTCCAGGTTTTGCTCCTGGTCTTTTCCAACCGGTACAAAATGTGCTTTGTGAATAATAATATCCGAAGCCATTAAAACAGGGTAAGTCAACAATCCGGCATTTACGTTGTCCGGATTCTGACGAGCTTTATCTTTAAACGAAGTTGTACGTTCCAGCTCGCCCAAATAGGCGTTCATGTTTAATAAAGCATACAATTCCGAAACCTCAGGAACATCGCTCTGAATGAATATCGTTGATTTTTCAGGATCAATACCACAGGCCAAATATTCGGCAAGCACCTGGCGCACTCCCGATTGCAAATTCTCTGGCGTTGGGTGCGTAGTCAGCGAGTGAATATCAGCAATAAAAAAGTAGCAGTTAAAATCGTCCTGCATTTTTAAGAAATTCTGCACGGCTCCAAAATAGTTTCCGAGGTGCAAATATCCTGTCGGTCGTATACCGCTTACAACTGTCGGTTTATTCATTATCTGTTTTTTATATGGTGATGTGCGCAAAGCGCAAAGCCATCTGATTTTTAAGTGAGTGCAAAAATAGAGATTCGTGGGGAAAGTAAAAAAATAAAATTCGCTACGGTCTAAAAATTAATACTGAAGAGGCGGTTTTGAATGAAAACGAGCAAAAATCACGAATCAATCAGGTCGGAAACCTGGGCTCCGGTACAAACGATCAGATCTTTTGGATTGATTTTTATCTGCATTCCGCGTTTCCCGGCACTCACAAAAATGTATTCGAAATTCAAGCAGGTTTCGTGAATAAAGATCGGGTACGGTTTTTTCATTCCCATTGGCGAACATGCACCACGAATGTATCCGGTGAGCCCCAGCAGTTCTTTCATCAGCACCATTTCCACGCTTTTATTCCCCGATATTTTTGCCGCCTTTTTCAAATTTAGTTCATCAGCTCCGGGAATTACAGCTACAAAAACTCCAGTGTTCTTTCCTCGTAGTACCAGCGTTTTAAAAACCTGCTCAACATTCTGCCCCAACGATTCGGCAACATGTGTGGCACTTAAATCGGCCTCATCAACGTGGTATTCAACCAGCTCGTATGCTATCTTTTTGCTGTCGAGTAAACGGGCAGCATTTGTTTTTTTCATGTTTACTAAATTCTTCAGTTTACTTTGGCTATTTTACTTTTCTACTCGAAATTCAGCATGGCCTGCCAACATAGAATTACTGATAATATCAACCTTCATTTCCTGATCGTCCAGCGACAGAACCTTCCATTGCATGTGACGGTACGGCACTGGGCTGATCAATTCCGGCAAGGTGATTAATTGATTATCATTAATAAGAGAAGTAAAATAAATTGTATTACCTTCAATAAAGTAGGGCCACTTGTTTTGAACAATCTCCTTAGGAGTTCTAACTTCATCGATAAGTTCATATCGGGGACCTGAAATAGTCACCGAATCGACATCAAAAGAATAGAAAAATTCATCTATCCCTAAATCAATATTTCGATAATCGCGATAGGCTTCGAAAACAAAACTGTACTCCTGCAACAAACTCATATTTACTGTTTCGTCTTTATCGCAAGAACTTACAAGCAATGCAATTACAATTATAAGGATGGTATTTTTCATTTGATGGTTGAATTTTACTTCTCTTCTGAGATTGTACTTTGATGCAGACAAAATTATAAATTCCAAAATATAGGGCAACAAAAGTACCATTTGAATACAGCAATAATTATCGAATATCAATTCATATCCACATGTTTGCCAAGCGTTAAAGAATCTGAAATATTTTTTCAGAAAAAAATATTAATTAGCTTTACGTACTGTTGATATAAATAGATGTACATGAATAACATATACGGAAAAGAATGGCACTGGCGTAACGTGAAAATGGAAACACGGGACGCTGCTTATTTTTTCTGTTATAAACTGAAAAGGGATTTGTCGTATTCGTAGGGCAAGTCCCTTTTTGTGTTTTGAATTGATAGCAAAATAGGAAAAGATTCCTCGCTTTGCTCGGAATGACACTTTGTATTGTGTTTTGGGAGTTTTGCAGGCTGTATTCCGCCTGCAAAACTCCCCGCTCCTAAATAAGCTTGTCATTCCAAACGTAGTGAGGAATCTCTTAACTGCATACATAAACCAATAAAATAACAAATCATGACTAGACAAAAGAAGATTTTGCTTGATGAATCGGAGATGCCCAAACAATGGTACAACCTGGCTCCCGATCTCCCATCGCCGTTGAACCCACCACTTGGCCCGGATGGAAATCCAGTGGGTCCTGAAATGCTGGCCCCGGTTTTCCCGATGAACCTGATCGAGCAGGAAGTTAGCCAGGAGCGCTGGATCGATATTCCTGAAGGAATTCGTGAAATTCTGGTACAATGGCGGCCAAGTCCCTTAATTCGTGCTTACGAACTGGAAGAAGCGCTGGGAACTCCGGCAAAGATCTATTACAAAAACGAAGGTGTATCGCCGGCCGGTAGTCATAAACCCAATACGGCTGTGGCGCAAGCATGGTACAACAAAGAGTTTGGTATTAAAAAACTAACCACTGAAACCGGTGCCGGACAGTGGGGTTCTGCCCTATCGTATGCCTGTGCTCAAATTGGCGGTATCGAGTGTAAAGTTTTTATGGTTCGTGTAAGTTTCGATCAGAAGCCTTTCCGCAAGATGATGATGGAAACCTGGGGCGGAAAATGTATTGCCAGCCCGAGCACAGAAACACAAGCCGGCCGCGATATTTTAGCACAGTTTCCTGATACCCCGGGAAGTTTAGGAATTGCCATTTCAGAAGCTGTTGAAGCTGCTGTTGCCGATCCAACAGGCGGCACTCGTTACTCATTGGGATCGGTGTTGAACCACGTAATGTTGCACCAAACTATCATTGGTTTGGAAGCCAAAAAACAGCTGGCAAAAGTGGGTATTAAAAACCCTGATGTGGTTATTGGCTGCTGTGGCGGCGGAAGTAACTTCGCTGGTCTTTCGTTCCCGTTTATGTACGATAAAATTCATGGTGCTGACATCCAGATTATCGGAGCCGAACCATTCAGCTGCCCAACTTTAACTAAAGCTCCGTTTATTTACGATAACGGCGATGTGGCACAAATGACACCGCTTTTGGCGATGAACAGCCTGGGACACAACTTTGTTCCGGCACCAATCCACGCCGGTGGTTTGCGTTATCACGGAATGGCTCCGCTGGTAAGTGCTGCGTTAAGAGATGGGTTAATGGAAGCGGTGGCTGTTCACCAAAGCGAATGTTTCGAGGCCGGTTTATTATTCGCCAAAACTGAAGGTATTATTCCTGCACCGGAAACAACCCACGCCATTGCTGCTACCATCCGCGAAGCTAAAAAAGCCAAGGAAGAAGGAAAAGAAAAAACCATTCTGTTCAACTTTAGTGGACATGGTTTGATGGACCTTGTTGGGTACAATAAATACTTAGGTGGTGAATTGCACGATTACGAATACCCGGAATCGGAAATTGCAGCTAACCTAAAAAAATTGGAAGGATACCCTTTGCCGAAATAGGAATATTGGAAGATTAGAATATTAGAATAGCGCACTGCAGTTTTGTAGTGCGCTTTTTTTTCTTTTTTTTAGAAGAAAGCGTAAATCAATTCTTCATTATCCGATTTTAAAACGTCGCGAATATCCTCGTAAAAATGTTGTTTCCCCACTAGCAATGCTGATAACTCAGTGGTGTAAGGTTCAACAAAATAGTTGCCTTGAAGATTTGCATTCTCAATATGACCTTTTTTTACTTCGAGATAGATTTCCAGTGTCCGGCCATCTATTTCCGCCTTATTGGTAAACGTGTATTTTGGTGAGTAGCCCCAACGCCAGTCCCAGGTTGTAAATTTTTCGTCAACCAGCTTTTTTATGGCTTCCTCATCATGTGCAGAAATCGTATAACTCTCAGCACCATCTTTTTTCAATTGCAAGTCAATAAGGAAATCGATAAATGCCTCAATATCCATTTCGTTTTTCAGGAACGGAGAAATATTGGCCACCTTGCTTCGGTTCGACTGCACCGCTTTACTTGTGTATTTCCCGGGGATAACTTTTATACTATTTCCCAGGTTTTCCAGATCGGAGTTAAATAACAAAGTACCATGATGCAACACCCGGTTTTTAAAAACATGCTCTGCATTGCCTGAAATTTTCAAGCCTTCAATCAGCAAATCATTTCTGC
Source organism: Draconibacterium mangrovi (assembly GCF_010586825.1). Lineage (GTDB taxonomy): Bacteria > Bacteroidota > Bacteroidia > Bacteroidales > Prolixibacteraceae > Draconibacterium > Draconibacterium mangrovi. The sequence goes on from NZ_JAAAGB010000001.1 coordinate 1,114,577, forward strand.
CCGATGTTGTGGCTTCAATATCCAGCTGAGCCAGCGCTTCAACCACCGGTTCGGTAAACTGTTTAAACGAAATCTCTGCCGGACTTTTTACATTTTTAATAAAGGCAAAATTTACATTTCCCGCATCGTGATAAACAGTGCCGCCACCCGAAATACGACGCGCTACAGTAATATTATTCTCACGTACGTAGCGGTAATTTACTTCGCCCAGCGCGTTTTGGTGTTTACCAACCACAACGGTTTTATCGCTTTGCCAAAGCATAAAAATATCGTCGTCGAAATTTTTTAGCAGGTACTCTTCAGTAGCCAGGCAGTAAAAAGGATTGTTGTTTTTAAGTACGATACAAAGCATAATCAAATTTTTACATTTTGCGAGTTACAAAATGTAAGTTACAAAATGTAACATTTGAGCATAAAAAAACCACCCGTCAATCGACGGATGGTATATAGTTAGCATATTGCTAATTCACGGGTTTAACTTAACACTCTGTTTCCGGTAAATATTAAAATGACAAAAACCGCCTCTGCTCTCAGAGGCGGATTCAATCTTAAGTTACCACAACCTTCAGTTCGAAGATTGCAGCTTTATTTTAATATTGTCTTTGTTAGCTTCTACATTTACAACTTCCGATTTTTTCTCGTACGAAATGTAAGTTGTAACAATTTTATATTCTCCCGGCTTAACACCTGCAAACGAGAAATTTCCATCAAAATCGGTGTAAGCTTTCATGTCGGTTCCTTCCAACTTTACTTCAACACCTACAAGCGACTCCCCTGATAATTCGTCGGCAATAGAACCTGAAATCATCATTGTTGCCTGGCTTTCGGTATCAGTACTTTTCGATTTGTTATCGTCTTCTTTTGCATTTACCGCTAAAACTGAAATAACCAGTAATGCTGCTATTAGTACCTTTTTCATAATATTCATTTTTTGTTTTGTCGATCTTGTAGTACAAAAATACAGGATGACAATTACGGAGTAGTTACACTTCTATTACAGTTTAATTAAATCCGTTTTTATTTTGTGCAGCCAAACAATTAGTATTTTCGCTCACTAATCAGGTTTCCCTGCTCATCGTATTTCTTCCAGACTCCGGTTTTTTCGCCATTGTCATATTCCAGTTCATACAACAAATGTCCGTAGTCGTTCCAAATCACCCATTTAGCATGTTTTTTCCCGTTTTTGTAACGTGCAACCGACACCTTAATTCCGTGCTCGTTATACATCACCCATTTGCCATGCATCTGGTTGTGTTTGTACGAACGTATTTCGTTAACATGCCCGTTTTTAAAGTAAATGGTTGCTTTTCCGTGTTTCTCGCCATTCTTTATTTTCACCTCGCTTTGCAGCGTATTATCGTCGTAATAGCCTTGGTAAGTTCCGGTGTACTTTTTGGAATTTTTGTAATAAATTCCATCAATTTCTTCAATTTTTTGCGCTTTCGATGCAGTGGTTATCAAAGCCAAAAATCCAACTAAAACCAATAATTTCTTCATCTGTTTAAAATTGTTAATCTGTTATGGTAACAGATGTAACTCTCGATGAATTTTAGTCATTCTCGTTTGTGTAATTTAGAATGCTAAAATTCATGGTCGTTTCATTCTAATTTATGTGAACTCAAAAAGAGGAAAGCCCCGGACTAAATCCGGAGCTTTTAAAATCGGTTTTTAGACCGACTTTAATAAACACTGCATTTTAAATGCTTTATATAACCTCTTTTGATTGTAGTTTAAATACATTAACAAGATCTTATAATTCAGCGCTGATCCATGTCCATCCTGAGATGTCGATAGGATCAGAATCTTTTCCTGAAGTTAAGGTGTAAGTTTTGGCGTCTGCATCAATTACAGTACCAACCGCATCAGAACCATCAATCTGTACATCCGATAATGCGCCTTCACCTTTCAGGTCAAGATCAACATCGTATCCAGTCAGGTGCAAGCTTGTAATTGTAGCTCCTGATTCTTTTTTGAGCTGTAGTCCTGTTCCGCCAACAGTTGAAATAGCAGTTACGTTAGTAAATATCGGATTGTTATTTACTTTATCACCTTCGAAAACTGTTGAGAAACCTGCGATAGTGTGAGAGATGTATGTGTTGGTAATTCCGCCACTCCAACCTTCAGTCCAGTCGATAGCATCATCTTCACAGTTTTCTACGTAAATATTTGTAACTGTTGCAGTACCGCCAAAGAATTCGATTCCATCATCAGAACCATCAAAAATTGCAAGGTTTTCGAAAGTTGTTCCCGATCCAACAGAGTACAATGAAACACCGTTGTATTGTGATTCTTCGTTGATTTGAGCACCGGTTCCGCGAATTACCAGGTTGGTAACAGATCCTGAATTGTCAGTATCGTCGGTTCCTCCATAGATAAATCCGCCAACTTCTGCTTCAGCATTTACACCGGCTGTAGTTGTTGCTTTTCCACAGATAGTTAAACCACCCCAGTCGCCCGGTTGGCTAAGGTCAGAAGCAATTACAACCGGATTGTCATTTTCTCCGTTAATAAAGATTTGACCTCCCATCAATACTGCAATGTAAACATCTGTACCACCGTTGTCAGCGTGAATTTTTGTTCCTGCAGGAATCGTCAGCGAAGCACCATCCTGAATGATGTACGAACCGGTTAAACGGTAAGTTTTACTTGCATCCAGGGTAACATCTGATTCAACGTTTCCATTCAACTCTACAACCTCTGCCAATTCTGCATCAATCCATGTCCATTCAGTAGGATCAACAGTTGCAGGAGCATTGTAAGATTTTGTCGGATCAGCAATTTCGCCATCAATGATTACATTCTCCAGCGGACCATCGTCTTTCATATCGATAGTTTTTGTGTAACCACTTAACGACAAACCGGTGATCGTCATTCCAGACTCTTTTTTGAACTGCAAAGCAGTACCGCCGGTAGTTGAAACAGCTGTAAGGTTGTTGATTTTTGGATTGTTATTGTCTTTATCGCCTTCGATTACAGTTGAAAAACCTTCGATACTGTGCTCAACGTAAGCGTTGTTTACTGTTCCGCTCCAACCTTCTGTCCAGTCGATCGCGTCGTCTTCGTTGTTTTGCAGGAACATGTTTGTTACTGAAACAGTTCCACCGAAGAATTCGATACCATCATCAGAACCATTGATTACAGCAATGTTATTCATTGTTGTTCCTGAACCGAGTGCATAACAAGAAACACCATTATATTGTGATTCTTCATTGATTTGGGCACCGGTTCCTTTTATTACCAGGTAAGTAACTGTTCCTGAATTATCCGAATCATCGTCGCCACCGTAGATAAAACCACCTACTTCAGCTTCTGAATTTGCTCCGGCAGTAGTTGTTGCTTTACCACAAATGGTTAAACCACCCCAGTCGCCAGGATTTGCATTAGGTGAAGACATTATAACAGGGCTGCTTGCAGTACCGTTGATTTCGATTTTACCACCCATTAATACAGCAAGGTAAACATCGGTACCACCTGCTTCGGCAACAATGTTAGTTCCGGCTGGAATAGTAAGTGTTGCACCATCGGCCACAATAAAAGAACCACTCAGATTGTACGACACACTTGCACTAAGTGTGTAGTCCTCTTCAAGCGTTCCATCCATAATACCATTGTTAAGATTTTCGATTACCTCGTCAACTACCGGATCAGGGTTAATCGGATCATCGTCGTCACAGCTCACAAATACTGCTGTTGCTAAAAAAGCAAGACCTAAAAATTTGATTGTTAATTTTTTCATTTTAAAATCGTTTAAATTATACGTTCCACTAATTTTTTAATTCATATGATTCATATAGCTTGTTTTTAAAGGCATCATATGTAATTCGCTAACCTCATTCATCATGCAATTGGCTTGAATTAATTATCTCGCTCATTTCAGATTTATTTTGAGACTTAAACTTAGGTTGATACCTTTTTTGTAAGAGTTAACCACGTCGGTGAAGGCCTCGCCCGACAAGGGCTTTATCTCCTGAGTTTGCTCTATTTCAGGATTTAACAGGTTCTTGGCTGAAAATTTTAGTGAGAATGTTTGATTAATAACCTTGCTCACTACCAGGTCAACTGTTGTAAATCCCTTTTCTATAATTTCGTTGTTGAACAGGGTGGCGCTGTTTACGAAGTCTTCAGGTGCACCCAGTGCCAGAATTTTATCTGATGAATAATTACCGGTTAAAGTGGCCTGAAACTCATTATCAGTATTGGTTGAATAACTTAAAGCACCGTTAAAAATAAATCCGGCTGCTCCCTGTAATTCGGTTTCGGTTTTACTGTTGTATTGGAAAATATCGTACAAATCCTGATTGTGCCACATTTTAGTAGCGTTCAGTGTCATGTTCAAATCCGGTGTTCCGGTAGTTTCTGCTTTAATGATATCGAAGCGAGCTTCAGCTTCCACTCCGTAAACGTCGGCACGTTCGCCCGTGTTGGCAAAGTAAAAGTTACCCGACGATCCGCGCGTTTGGGCCATGTTGATCGGATCGTTGATCATTTTGTAAAAACCGGTAACCGAGAATAACTCGCCACGATCAGGGAAAAATTCCCATTTCAGGTCGAAGTTATAATTGTCGGACTTTATCAGGTCGGGATTACCTTTTGTTACACGGCCGGTTGGGGAAACATATTCAAAGGGCGCTAATTCCTTAAACTCAGGAAGTGTAATTGTTTTACTGGCTACTAAACGCAGCGAGTGTTTGTCGTTAGCCTGGTATTTCAAAACCAACGCAGGCAAAATATTATCGTACGATTCTTTAAGGCTGCCAACTCTGCCTACATAGTTGGTTACATTCCAGTTCACCTCCAAATCATCGCGCTCGTAACGTACTCCAACATTACCGCTGAATTTATCCTTTCCGAAATCAACGTTCAGAAATCCGGCGTATACATTCAATGTTGCATCGTAATAATCAGGATCTACTTCGCGAATTCTCAAGTCTCCGCTATCATACAAGTCAAGATTCAGGAATGCCTCATCCATGTTGTCGATTGACTGTACTGTTACGTTTTTAGCGCGAACGCCGTAAGGCAGCGAATAGAAATCACGTCCTTTCATCCGGAAGTTTCCACCAAAATTCAGTTTCAGTGTTTTATCATCTTCATCAATAAAAGTGATGTTGTCTTTCAGGTAACCATTCAGTTCGTCGTCGCTAATGGTTTGCATCGACTTCTTTTGCTGGAAGTCGCCTACATAAGCAAAACCAACTGTATTTTCATCCAGCATATTTACTTCGTTGTGAATACGGTTCGGCTCGTCGGCGTCAACCATGTTGTAACCAGCTGCCCACTCCAGGCGGTTGATATCGGTAATTTCGTGTGTTCCGAGTAACTGGTTAATTATAATCTGCGTTTCTTTCAGGTTCTGGTCGCGGGTAAAGGCAGCCTCTTGTTGCGGCAACTGGTCGTAGGCGTAACCTTCTCCATTTCTACCTTGTTCGTACAACTCATCAACCGTTTTGAAAATTACCATGCTGTTGAAATTCAACGAATGCTTTGTATTAATATCGTAAGCCAGGTTTAGCAAACCGGTGGTGTTGAATTCGGTTTGAAATGTTTCGGCATCGGTAAACGAGTTATCCAATACATTCGAGCGGTATTTGCGGTAAGTACCGGTGCGGTATTCAAAATCGTTTGAGTGAGAAAGTGTAGCAAATACCGAGAAATCGTTATCAAACAACTCGAACTTTTTACCTCCCATTAACGATAGGCCGCGGTTTAACGGAAATTTCTGATCCTCGGTGTTCCAGCTTTGGTATTTTAAAGCGTCGCCAGTTGCATGAGTTCGGCTGTAACCACCAAATAAATTTACATCGTTGATATTTTGAGTGGCTTTAAAATCGCCGAATGTTCCATCTTTAATAATATTGGTTGATGTTCCGGTCGAAACTTCCAATTCAATATCTTCAGAATAGGTTTTCGACCCGATATTTACAGCTCCCGACGACTGGTCGCCGTAAGTGTCAACCGAAAAGGTTTTGTTGATTCCCACATTGCCGATAATATCTGTTGAGAACAGGTTCAGATTGATGTTTTTCTTTTCCACATCATCCGACGGAATTGGCAATCCGTTCATCGTTGTAGTTAAATAGCGGTCGCCCAAACCACGGATGTAAATATCGCCGCTACCTTCGTTTTTGGTTACACCGGTAATTTTTGATGTAGCCGTAGCCGCATCAGAAACTCCGAGGCTCGACATCCGTTTCGATCCGATACTCTCTTTAATACCCGAGGCATTTTTCTGATCGATAAGCAACATGGCTTCCGATTCGCGCTTGGCTTTTGCGACCACCTGAACTCCTTCAATTTCGAGTGTTGCCGGCAATAACGCTACATTTAATTCAACGTTATTGTCTGGTTTTACTTCAACCTGAAATTCCTGTGTATCGTACGAAATAAAAGAAACAGCGATAGTATGACTACCAACTGCTACATTTGGTATTACGTAATTTCCATCGAAATCGGTAATTGTTCCTTGTGTTGTTCCTTTGATTAAGACAGTGGTCCCGATCAGGGCCTCTTTTGTTTTGGCGTCGGTTACAGTTCCTTTAATTGTTCCTGTTTGAGCTGTAACTACCATTACCTGAATTAGCAATAGAATGCTAATAAAAAAACGTTTCATATATTTTAAAAGTTGCAGTGTTTATTTATAAACTCATAGAATTTATACAGGCAAAGCAACCCGATATATGTTACAGGCGAATTAAAGACTATTTAAACTTATATTACATTGTTTTAACGGTTTTGTAATTATCGGGGGAAAGGTGAAATGTTATTGCAATAAGTGATTTCGAATCTTAATCATCGGTATTCTCTTGCATTTTGAGAACAAAGCATACATGATTTTGGGCTTCAACACTGGAATGGAAGTGGATAATCTGTTGCTTAATTACCCTCTCTCCCTTGATGGTCCCATTTCATTTTCGTCCGGGAGTACGAACGATTTCTATCCAACTTTCTTCGCCGGACGAGATCTTTATCATTCTTCTACCCGGCGCTTCCTGACTGGCGTCAGTCACACCGGGTTAATGTCTGTCGTCCCGTTGGGGCTCTTAATAAAAAGCCATGAAAGTGTGTTCCGGAATAGCCCGGGGTTTCAATAAAAAAGGCCTCCGGAACTACCGAAAGCCTTCAATTTATCAATTTTGGCGTTTATATATTCTCTCGAATTTACTGTTTTGCCAGCGAGAACAGGAACTCAATACCTCCTTCGGGTTTATTGCGGGCCGAGATATTTCCTTTATGCAGCTGGATCGCATTTCTAACAATCGACAGTCCCAGTCCTGTTCCGCCCAATTCGCGGGTACGTCCTGAATCAATACGGTAGAAACGTTCAAAAATACGGTTAAGATGTTCCTCCGGAATTCCTCTACCGGTATCCGAATAACTGAAATAATGGAATTTGGTATCTTCCAGGTAATTCCGAATTTCAATTTTCACATTCTCTCCGGCATAATTGATGGAGTTTTCCAAAAGGTTCTGGAATACCGATGAGAGCAGCGAATCGTTTCCGTTTACCACCACATCTTTGTCAATATCCAGTTTACACTTCATGTTTTTGGCAGCCATTCTGCTCTCGAGGTTCTCCACCACATCCGAAACAATGTTTTTGATATAAACCGGTTTAATCTCGAACAATTCGCCGGCATCCTCAATATTATTCAACAACGAGATATCGTTTAACAGCAGATGTAATCTTTCGGCCTGTTTACTGGCTCTTTCGATAAAGTATTGCTGTTTCTCCTTGTCGATATTCGGATTCGACATCAGCGTTTCAATGTATCCTTTTATTGAAGCCAGCGGTGTTTTTAATTCGTGTGCAATGTTCGAAGTTAACTGCTGTTTTAGCAGGCGACGTTTTTCGGGCCGGGTAATATCGGTAATCAGAATCTCGAAACTTTTATCGGCAAACACAATACACATCAGTTTAAAATAACTGTCGTCTTTGTGAATCGTAAACTCGATTTGTGGCAACTCGTTACTTTGGAACTCAGTGTCTTTGTGCAGATTTTTTTCCAAAAATTTGTTGATCTTTTCAAACTCCGGAATGGTAAAAAAGTTTTCTGCCGAAATGGTCATTGTATCAGAAATGATACTTACAAACTGAATGAAGTTACTGTTCACCAGCATCTTCTTCTTTTGCGGCGTAAAAAATCCTATGCCTTCATTCAGAATGTTCATGTGATTGGCCAGGCGGTCTTTTTCCAGCGCAATTGAATTGTTGGCCTCGTGCAGGTTATTGTAGATTTTTACAATCTGCGAACCAATTTCACCCAACTCGTTATCAGGAAACTTGCCTTCTTCTTCGTTGATTGGCTCATTTTTACCGGCTTTTATCGCAAAATCCTTCAGTTTGGTAATTGATATGGAAAGACGTTTTGTAAGCTCATTAATCACCAACCAGATTACCAGGAAAATGGCGATGATAAAAAAGATGAATAAACGCTCGGCTTTCAGGAAGTTCTCCACGTTTACGTCGTACACCATGGCAGCCCGCACAAAATAGTCGTCGTAACTTCGGGCATAGTAATAAAAGTCGGTTCCGGTGGTTGCCGAGTGACGAATATTGGCTCCCTCGCCACCGAACAATGCTTTTTGCACTTCGGGACGCTCGAAATGGTTCTCCATTTTTTTGTATTCGTACACAAAACTGTCGTACAAAACAATCCCTCTCCTGTCGATAATGGTCAGGCGAATGTTGTCTTGCGGAATGAGAACTTTTAAAGTATCTGCACTGCTAAAGTTTTGCGTTTCCATTAAGTTGTAATGTTCGATGTAGTTGTGGGCTACCTCGGTAACATTGCGCAATGTATTTTCGAGCTGCGACGTTTTGTAGTTTTTCTCTCGCTGCAACTGAAACAACAATATTGCTACTGTAAACAGTAAAAATACTGCAATAAAGTAGTAAAAGATTTTCCGTCTGAATGTCTGCTGAATCGGCACCTTGTATTGTTTTAATTATTTTTATTCTGAACTGTTTACTATCGGATCTATGGCTGCTTAAACGCATAACCATAACCTGATTTTCCTTTTATATATTGACCGTATTTGCCAATCTTTTTCCGGAGTCGTGCAATGTTTACATCCACGTTTCGCTCGGTAACAATAACATCGTCGTTCCAAACCCGGTCGAGTATTTCATCTCTGCCAATGTATTGCCCCTGGTGTTTTAGCAAGAGTGTAATTATTTCAAATTCCTTACGGGTAAGACTAACGGGCTCGTCATCAATCTGCACGGTTTTACTGTTAGCATCCACCTCAAGGCTTTCCACCTTATAAACCTTGCTTTGTTTTATGTTTTGGTGTCCACGTTTCAGCACGGCTTTAATACGTGCCACCATTTCTTTAATCGAAAATGGTTTTGAGATGTAATCGTCGCCACCCACGTTAAACCCCGTTAGGATATCGTTTTCGGCGGTTTTGGCGGTCATAAAAATAATGGGCAGAGTAAGCTGCATTTCCCTTCTTATCTTATCGGCCATTTTGTACCCCGACATTTCTCCCATCATCACATCAAGCAAAATCAGGTCGAATTCCTCCAGCGGCAGTTTTAGTGCCTGCTCGGCCGAGTGTGCCACTGATGTTTCGAAACCTTCGCTTGACAAGTTGAACTCTAAAATTTCACATAAATCTTTTTCGTCGTCAACTACTAATATTTTCGGATTTGATCCCATGATAATTAATTTTCACTCTAACATTCAGGATACTAAAAATACATTATCCTTCATAAAAACAAGCTTACTTCAGGTCTTTATGTCGTATATCCTTGCCTTCGATGGAATAAATAGCCGCCTCTGCGATGTTTGTGGCCTGATCAGCAATACGTTCGATGGTGCTAACCATACTGTTCATATTAATGAAACTCATCAGTAGTTCTTTATCTTCGTTTGAGGACACACTTTTTTTAATGGCCTTTTTCAACATTTTTTTATTGAGCTCATCAACAACAGCATCGTTTTTTATCGTCCAGATGGCATAATCCTTATCATCGTTGGTAAATGCCAGCAACGATTTGTTAACCATATTGGAACTTTGAATAAGCATGTTTGAAACCACTTCAGAAAGTTTGGTGTACACTTCGGGGGTTTTAATGCTTTCAACAAAATTCAGTACATTAATTACCATATCACCTACCCGCTCAAGACTCATAATAATACGATAACAAGCCATAATTTTCCGGATATCGGAAGCCACCGGCTGGTATAAAGTGATGGTATTAATGATCTTGTCGCTGATTTTAACTTCCATCTTATCCAGCGTATTCTCGTTGTCGTACAACTCTTTGCTTTTTTCCTTCGGAAATTTTGTTTCGCCGGTTGAAATGAGCGTTTCCAACAAATCAAGCTGGTGAAGCACCAGGTTGGCAAACTCTTCAAAATCGCTCATTATCGCTTTTATGGCATCATCCTTCTTTAAAGTCATAACTGTAGAATTTTAATGAAGTTAAAAATTAACCGAACTTCCCGGTCAGGTATTCTTCTGTACGACGGTCTTTGGGGTTGGTAAACATATCTTTTGTTTTACCATATTCAACCAATTCACCAAGGTACATAAACATTGAATAATCAGAGATTCGTGCTGCCTGCGACATGTTGTGTGTCACCATCAGAATCGAATAATTCTCTTTTAACTTTACCAGCAGGTCTTCAATTTTTGAAGTTGCCACAGGATCGAGTGCGGAGGTTGGTTCGTCGAGTAAAATCACTTCCGGATCAAACGCCAGCGCCCTCGCAATACAAAGGCGTTGCTGCTGACCACCCGATAGAAATGTTCCTTTTCTGTGCAAGGTATCTTTTACCTCGTCCCAAAGTGTAACATCGCGTAATGAACGTTCAACCACCTCATCGCGTTCTTTTTTCTTTAAACGAATGCCGTTTAATTTATAGCCGGCAATTACGTTGTCGTAAATGCTCAATGTCGGAAACGGATTCGGACGTTGAAATACCATACCGGCCATACGACGTAATTGAATGGTTGGCATGTCGGTAATATCTTTGCCGTTTAAAATAAGCGATCCTTTTGTTTCGATGTTTTCGTACAACTCGTGCATGCGGTTAATGGCACGTAACATGGTACTTTTTCCACATCCCGACGGGCCCATTATTGCTGTTACCGCGTTTCGTTTAATATCGGCCGAAACGTCCTTTACAGCATAATTCCCCTTATCGTACGCAACCGATAGATTGCGGATAGAAAGTACAGGATCTTTTATATTTACACTATCTTCTTTCATTCTTCTATTTCTATTTCGTTCGGGCAGCTATTCGTTTCGATACCAGGTTCAGGGTCAGTACCATTCCCATCAGTAATAACGAAGAGCTCCAAATCAGGTCAACCATATTCGGGTCGTTGTAAAACTCCCATATTAACAATGGAATTGCACTTGTTGGTTTGGTAATGTCCAAATTAATGACTGAGCTACCGAGTGCTGTAAGCATTAATGGTGCTGTTTCTCCAAGAATACGCGAAATCCCCAACAGAATACCAGTTAGCAAACCGCTAAATCCGGTTGGAATAAGCACGCGCAGAATTACTTTGTAATAAGGTACCCCCAATGCTACAGCTGCTTCTTTTATCGATTGAGGAATCATTTTCAGCGTTTCCTCCGTTGAGCGTACAATCATTGGCAACATCATAATCGACAAGGATACACTTCCTGCCAGTGCTGAAAAACCGCTGGTAATGGGTTTTACGATCCACATGTAAGCAATAAGCCCCAGTACGATAGAAGGAACTCCCTGCAAAATATCCGAAATACTTCGGGTAAGATTTGCCAGTGGTTTACCCGGATTCTCGTACAGGTAAATGCCTGTAATTACACCAACCGGAATGGCAATAACCGAAGCCAGAACCACCATTAACAAGGTTCCGGTAATTCCGTTTGCAATACCTCCGGGAATTAACTCGCCATTGCTCAGTGCAGTCATTGCCTCAAAAGTGTTTGGTGGCGTTTTGATAATAAAATCCAGGCTGATCTGACGATAACCCTTTGCCACCAATTTGTAAATAATCAATACAATCGGCGAAATGGTTATCAGCGATAAAAAGAGCACCAGTCCTTTGAAAAGCTTGTCTTTCAAAGTTCTTCGGCTGAGGTTGGCCGCTGTTATTTTTGCTGCAGCATTCATGTTATCCCATTCGTTTTATAATGAACTTACCAATGGCATTTATTATACCTGTTAGCAGGAATAACAACAAACCTATCGCAATCAGAGAACTGAGCTTTAATCCATCGGCTTCGCCAAACTGGTTGGCAATTACCGAAGCCATTGTGTTTCCGGTGCTGAAAAATCCATCGGGGACGATATTGGCGTTACCAATTAACATGGTTACTGCCATGGTTTCGCCCAATGCACGTCCGAAAGACAGAATGTAACCGGCGATAATTCCCGATCGTGCCGATGGTACAACCACATTAAAGATCACTTCCGAGCGGGTAGCTCCAAGCGAATAGGCTGCTTCTTTCAGCTCATTTGGTACCATGGTAATAATCTCGTTACTAAGCGACGTGGCGTATGGAATGATCATAATTGCCAGAATAATACTGGCGGTGAAAATTCCAAATCCCTGATTGGGTAATCCCAAATCGATAAGCAACGGGCGAAGTACATAAAACCCCCACAAACCGTAAACAATTGAAGGAATTCCGGCAAGCAGATCAACCATGGTGCCCAGTATTTTTGCAATTCGGGTTCCGCGGTAATACTCGCCCAGAAACAATGAAACCGAAAACGATAAGGGTAAACTGATCAACAGCGCTGCTACCGACGTAATGATTGTTCCGGCAATAAACGGAAGCGCTCCGTAGTTTTCTTTCCCTTCCGTTGGATTCCAGTTGTTCGACCAAATAAAACTCAGCCCAAAACTTTTCAGTGCCGGAATGGCACCTTCAACCAATGAAAAGATCATTCCTCCGGCTACAAAAAGTATTACGAACGAAGAAAGCAGGAGAACGCCTTTTGTTATTTTATCGCTGTTCATTTGGTGGACTTTAAGAAGCTGAGAAAACTGCTTTGCCGGCAGCTTTCCCAGTTTCATTAAATCTGTTTTCTATAACTAAACCTAACTATTTTAACAATGGTTGCCCGTCGAAAGTAACCGAGCGCAAAATCGCTTTGGCTTTTTCGGCAGCTGGGTCAGGAAGCGGTGCGTAGTGTACCTTTTCGGCATCACCTTGTGCATCGGCACTTACCAGCCAATCAAGGAAAGTGACTGTTGCCAGCGCCTGATCTTTTGAGCGACCATCGTAGCTTTGCTCTTTGTAAAGAATGATCCAGGTAAATCCGCTGATCGGGTATGATTCAGGATCGTCAGAATTGGTCAGCATGATACGGGTATCGGCAGGAATTTCTCCTTTTGCAGCAGCACTAACCGAAGCAATTGATGGCTCGATGTAGTTACCGGCGCTGTTTTGCACCAATGCAGTTTGAATTTTCTGTGCAAAAGCATATTCCGATCCGATGTAACCAATGGCTCCTTCGGTTTGGCTGATGGTACCGGCTACTCCGGGATTTCCTTTAGCACCCATACCAACAGGCCATTGTAACGATTTCCCTGTTCCTACAGCATCAGCCCATTTTGTGCTAACTTTAGTCATGTAGTCGCTGAAAATGTAGGTTGTTCCGCTACCATCCGAACGATGTACGAAAGTGATTTCCATATCAGGAAGAGCCAGGCCTTCGTTGTTGGCTTTAATTGCCGGATCGTTCCAGTTGGTAATTTCACCCATGAAAATTTTCTCCAGCAATTCGTTCGACAGTTTAAGGCCATCAACACCAGGAAGGTTATAAGCAATAACAACAGCACCCAATACAGTTGGAATGTGAACTACTTCAGCAGGCATTTCAGCCAGTTTGTCGTCGCTTAAGTAAGCATCGGTTGCTCCAAAGTCAACCACTTTATCGGTTAAACTGCGGATACCTCCGCCAGAACCGATTCCGCCATAAGTAAGCAGTGTCCCAAATTCTGATGTATAGTTCTTAAACACCATATTATAATATGGCATCGGGAAAGTAGCTCCCGCAGCTGTTAAAGTCACTTTTGAAGTTCCGGCTTTTTCTCCACCTTGTTTGTTTGACGAGTTAGAGCAAGCTCCCAGAATAAATACTGTTAAAACCAGTAAGGCTAAATTCTTCATCTTTATTTATTTAAAATTTCCAGTTTTCTGTTTTCTGTTTTCTTTGGCTGATTAAAATTTAAACTCAGCACTTAAATACAGGTAGGTGATATTCTCTGCATCTACCTTGTCGGGGTTAAAGAAGCGTACGTTTGGTGTAAATTTCACACCTTTTACAGGAGCGTACTCCACACCTGCGATCATTAATTGGCCATCTTTGTTAATGTTCCATGCTTCAGCCTCGCCTTCCACTTTATCCGAGTTCAGATCATCGTAACGGGCAAACAGTTTCCACTTGTTGGTTGGTTTGTACCAGCTGTAGAACGATGTTCCGTAATGATTCTGACCGTCTACCATTTTGTAGTTCGACTGGTAGTTATACTCTCCGGCCAATGTAAATTTACCGTTGGTGTAAGCCAGCAGCGTAGCCAGCGACTTTTGTTTTACATCATCACCGGTTTGGTCAACAAACACTCGTGCCAATACATTTTTAACCGGCTTAATAGTTGCACCAGCTCCGTAGCGTAACAAGTCGTCGCCCTGAACTTTTTTGTAACCTTCGCCATTGATTACCGAAAAATCGGCACTGATAAAATCGGCAAATTTGTAATCGATGTTAAAACCAAGGTCGGCACTTGAGTTGAATTTGTATTCATCCTGGTACGATTTCATCATGTAACGGTTTCCCCATAATTTCTCCGATGCTTTAAACTGTGTGGTTGCAATCATTCCGAAATAAGCCTTTAACTTATCTTTTGAATATTCCACATAAGCATTTTTAAGAAATGCCGACAACTGGTGGCCACCTCCATCGTTCGGATCGCCAACATCAAACACAACCTTGGCGTAAAAATCTTCGCTAAAGTTGTAATCGTAACCTAAATAAGCACGGGTGTTTTCAAATTCGGAGGCTGTTTCCCCGTCAGAAAGCGCGGTATGAAAGTTGGTAAAAATCAACGCTAGTGGTTTCCCATTTGGTTTAAACTCTTCGGTTTTTTCCTGACTAAATCCTGTTAATACGATTCCTGGAATCAACAATAACAGCAATGACATTTTTTTCATTTATTACTTAAGATTGAATTTTGTCTATTTTACAATGGCAAAAGTGCGGTAACGCTATTACACGCGAATTACAATATTATTACAAAACGATTAATTTATTTCGCGCAATACAGCGTAAACCACTGTATTTCAACACCTGTTTTATTGCAATACTAAAATTACAAAAATGTAACACGCCATTTTTTAATTGAGGGAATAGAAATTATTGGATGGGATAGTTTGTTTTTGGCAGGCAAGGGAGCTTAGCGCATTCATTATCTCCGAGAATCACCAACAGAGATGAAAGTAAAACAAACTTTCAGCTAACTCTCCCTCACTCCCTCTCTACGAATAGAGAGGGACGATTGTGTCAAAGGCACAATCAGGGTGAGTCAATAAATTTTGAGCCAGATTTTGCTATTGGCTTTCACGTAACTTTCAGGGAAAAGAGTCCGGGGCTGTATAAACAGATAAACGTTGATTCAACCTCAACCTTGCTGGCTGAGGCACGATTTACAAAATCGCGCCAGCGGGGCGGATTTCGGAGAGCGTTCCTGTCCGCCAGCTGGCGGACATGGAACTGCGAAACGGGAATCCGCAGTTGGCGTACCACTGAACCCCGCCCTGCAATATGTACTGTGTTAACGAGCGTATTTTTTTTATTTATTAATTATCACGTCAAAATATTTCATCTCATATTTAAAATCACTACCTACGGTCAAATTCTTTCCTCCATATTCCAAGGAATCATAATTCTGCATTTCTGTAATTTTAATATTGAGAGTTAGTTTTCTCCTTTGTTTACTAATAATCTGCCCTGTAATTACGTAATCATAATCTTCTTCCGTGCAGTCTTTACAAAGTGAATAATGAGTACTTATTCTTTTTTCCGATGTATCTATTCCAAATGGGATTTTCACACTATCACCTATACTTAAATCCTTAAAATCATTTTTATTGGTTTTACTTAATTCTTTTAGTTCTTTTCTTATCGCATCCAGTTTCGGTTTATCAGGTTTAAATTCTCTTTCATAACAAATTGTCTTAGTTGTAAAGAGTCCTTTTTGTAAAGCATCGGAATGTATGTTGGGTAATTTTTCAAATCTTTTCTTACGTATTTTATCTATTTTTTTAAACGACATAAAATCGTAAGTTCCATCGTATATCATTACAACTTCTACTGTGTCACAATCTTTCTTCAGTCTAATGTCAGTCCACTCCATACCTACGAAGCGAAACAGCAAACTATCAGTTTCTTGTGGAATGCTAATTTTAAATTGACCATCCATATCTGTTTTCCCAAGGAGCACATTGTCAGAGTTTTCAATATGTACTCCTGGTAGTGGTTCTAAATATTCAGAAATCACTCTTCCGTAAATACTTCGAGTTTGTCCGTTAAGGTTCAAACTTGAAAGAAGTACAGCTAATATTGCGATGGTATTGATTCTCATTTTAGGTGATTTCAATATGGTTGCTAACGTATATGTTAGTACCAGCGCAACTAACATTCTAATATGCATCGAAGCTGTAAATTGCAGTTATTCTTACGCTTATCTATTATAACGTTATCCAATGTCCTATTTAATTTTGTAAGAGAAAATTTCAATGTATCGGGTATTTTGTTTTTAGTGCAATAAATAGAAATAAAATTTATGTAAATATCTGTTGGCAGGGTAAAAAACACAATCTGCTGTTGGCGGTATGCTTTCTGCAGTCAAAAAAAAGCTTCCGCAGGTGGTTTTTTGCTTTCCGCAGCCCCGGTAGTTGTCAAACTGTGATTACTACTTTCCTGATACAAATTGGATTTTTACAGTAGCCAAACGCTCTTAGCCATTCGAAACCGCTTAGCACATTCGCCACAGAAATTTTCTGAAATACCCGCGCAAGTTTTCCAAAGCTTCTGTGTCATACCTTAAAATTTAAACAAAGACATAAATTTAAAAGATATGAAAACGAAGTTTAGCTGGCGAGCCTTTATCAGTTTTGGGTTAACCTGGGGAATTTTAGTGATCCTGGTTTCGGGTGTAATTTTGTATGTAGCTCCCCCGGGGCGCTATGCCCATTGGGTAAACTGGGAGCTGGCAGGTTTGTCAAAAGAAGGCTGGCAGGCCGTTCATACCCTGTTTTCGCTGGCGTTTATCGTACTTTCCGTTTTTCACCTGTTTTCGGTAAACTGGAAAGCTTTTGTCTCTTATCTAAAATCGAAAAGCACAAAAGGCTTTAATAAAAAGAAGGAACTCATTTTTTCAATTGTAGTGGTGCTGGTATTCTTTTTTGGCACCGTATTTTCCATTCCTCCTTTTCAAACGGTTATGGATTTAAGCGAAACGGCCACCAACTCCTGGGAGAAAACCGAAGAGCGGGCACCTGTTCCTCATGCCGAGCTGTTAACGCTAACCGAACTGGCGCAGCAGTTGGATTTGGAATCGGTTGACGCCATAACCCGGAAACTGGACACGCATAAAATCGCTTACAACGATATTCATACCCAAAGTTTGCAGCAAATTGCCGGGGCAAATAATTCAACGCCTCTCGAGATTTACGAGATAATTGTTAAACAACCGGGCAATGCTGGACAGGGAATGGGTGTTGGGCGCAAAACCCTTGACGATTTCTCAAAAGAACTGAATAAAAGCACCGATGAGTTAATGCAAATTCTGGAAAAGAACAATATAGCGGCAAAACCAACAGAAACCCTGCGTGCTATCGGCGAGAATAATGACGTTACACCCCGCGATATTTACAAACTACTTTCTGAATAATTACAAGTACATTTACATAGTGGTTTTTTTCGAATCAGAATGTCCGACACCGATATAATTGATCAACTAAAACAGGGAAGTGAAGCGGCTTTTAAAACGCTGGTCGACACACATCAGAAACTGGTGGTGAATACCTGCTATGGTTTGGTGCAGAACCGCGAAGATGCTGAAGACATTGCGCAGGACGTTTTTGTTGAGGTGTACCGGAACATCGATAAATTCAGGGCCGATGCAAAACTCTCGACCTGGTTGTACCGTATTGCGGTTAACCGCTCGCTAAACCACATTCGCGACAACAAAAAGCGCAAGTGGTTTCATTCGTTCGAGGATGAGGTGGCAAACAAACGCCGGGAAGCGATGCAGGTAAGTACCTCGAATACCGACGAGCCGGAATACGAACTCGAGAACCAACAGCGGGCAATAATTTTAAAAGAAGCCATTAACAGTTTGCCACAAAACCAGAAAGTGGCTTTTACCCTGAGTAAATACGAGGAACTGTCGTACCAGGAAATTGCAGAGGTTATGGATCTTTCGGTTTCGTCGGTTGAGTCGCTGTTGTTCAGGGCCAAAAAAGGCCTGCAGAAAAAATTATACAAGTGCTTCAAAAAAAAGTGCCTGTAAGCGCAAGTTTTTAAAAATGAACGTGTCATACAAATAACAATACTGAAGATGAAGTGTAAAAACGTACATAACAAGTTGATTTTTTTCCTGGAAAAGGAGCTGCCGGTATCCGAAATGGAACAGGTTCAGAAACACCTGGACGAATGTTCGAAGTGTGCTCGTTTTGCAGCGGAAATGAGAAATACACTCCAAATTCTCGATAATGATAAGGTAAACGATGAAAATCCATTCTTTTATACCCGTGTAAAAGAGCGGCTATCGAAACAGGCCGAAGAACAGCCAGCGGTACGTCCGGTTTTGGTTCGTATTTTACAGCCGGTGGCCTTTTCAATGCTTTTGTTATTGGGTGTATATGGCGGGTTTATGCTGGGGCAGGCGCCTAACGCAAATATTGCCGGCAGTGGTTTCACTGAGCAGGAAGTGATTCCTTACTGGAACGAACTGGAAGCCGAACCAATCGAAGCATTTTTAATGGAATAACAAATGGCAACAAAAAATAAATATCGCATATTAATCTGGGTAGTTGTAATTCTGGCAGCCACAAACCTGTCGATGGGAATTTCGTTTTGGTACCACAAACAACAGGATAAAAAAGCAGCCGGAGCGCAACAACAAGTTGAAATGCCCTCGGAGCAACGGACGCGTTTTTTCCGCGAGCAGCTGAACCTGCAACCCGATCAGGTCGACTATTTTAGGGAATTGAACAGAAACTATAACCGGAGTGCACGCCGGATATCGGATCAACTTTCACTTCTTCGTGTTGAAATGGTGGAGGAAATGGGAAAAGCAGAGACTGACACCACGAAACTACACGCTATTTCAAGCGAAATTGGCGAGATGCACAAAACCTTAAAGGATTTGACGATAGATTATTATCTCGATATGAAAGCAGTTTGCGACGAGAACCAACAGGAGAAACTAAAAGAAATTTTCCTGTCGATGACAAAATTGAAAGAAGACGTTTCTTTACCTCAACGTGGCGGCCGTCGCTTTGGGCGGCAAAACAGAGAGTAAGTAACAACTTAAATTTTGAGAAGATGAAACAGGCATGAATTTTAGCTTTATAAAATCTGCAGGCAAGAATAATTAGAATTCATCGGGAGTTACATCTTATACCTTAAAAAAACTAATAAATTTTAATACGATGAAAACAAGCAAGTTAATTAACGTTGCCTGGGTGTTCTTTGCCCTAGTGTTAACAACAACAACTGTATTTGCTCAACGCGGAAGAAATGCAAATCAGGTACAAAACAACCCAAATCTTCCGTGTCTGGCTCAAATTTCTGACCTGACCGAGGAACAGAAAACAAGTATTCAGGAACTCGAAGCCAGTCACCAAAAAACGATGGCTGAATTACGTGAACAAAGGCGTTCAACCGTAAATGCGGTTGAGAAAAGCGAAATCAGAACAGAAATGCTAAAAAACGTGGAGGCGCACCGCAACGAGGTGAAATCGCTTTTAACTGAAGAGCAGCAGGCTCAATACAAGCAGCTTCAGGCTTCTGCCGGTTATGGCCGAAATCAAGGTTATGGGCAAGGTCGGGGAAATGGCCAATTCAACCGTCAGGGCCGTGGCAACGGTAATGCAGGTTTTCGTGCACAGGGTAACCGGTGTGGAAACCAGGTTTATGCCAGGGGTCAGGGTCAGGGCCGCGGCAATAAGAACGGGAACCAGGGACGACGTGGAAACTGTATCAGGTTGAATAACTAATCGCATTCTGCCGAATGGATAGTGATTAATAAACTTTAAAAATTTTGAAAGATGAAAACAAACATTGTATTTGGTTTAGTGGTAGTAATGGCAATGCTTTTAAATGCCTGTTCAGAGTCGGCAACCGGTGTTGCAGATGAAGAAATTATGGCCAGCGAAGAAGTAAAAAGTTCGGAAATAACAGCTTTATTGGGCGACAGCTGTAATTTCTCGGCAGACATAAACGATGCAGACATAGAAGGACTGTTGTTAATGCGCGAAGAGGAGAAGTTTGCACACGATGTTTATGTAACACTTTATGCAACTCATGGTCTTCCGGTTTTCAATAATATCTCGAAAAGCGAAACAGCACATACATCGGCAATTTTGTATTTAATTAACGGTTTCGGGCTGGAGGATTCTTATCTTGAAGGTGTAGGCAATTATACAAATGAAACATTTACAGTGCTTTATGCTCAACTAAGCGAACAGGGAAAAACAAGTGTGGCAGAAGCGCTGAAAGTGGGCGCATTTATCGAAGAATATGATATTGCTGATTTGAAGAACCGGATTGATGCTACAGAAAATGAAACGCTGAAACGGGTTTATGGTAATCTTTTGCGTGGATCGACATTTCACCTGAAAGCTTTTTCGGCTGTTTTAAACGCAATGGGAGAGAGTTATACGCCAACAGTTATTTCGCAGGAAGAGTATGACGAAATACGCAGTGGTAATTCAGCTGACGAAAATAGCGACAGTAGCAGCACATTTGTTCCCGGAACCGGAATTTGCGACGGAACCGGGCCGAATTTCTGACTCAGGGACGATGAAAATTTCATAAATAATTATTATGAAATTGGGCGAGCTCCGGATTTTAATCCGGGGCTTTTTTTTGCACAAGTTTTTTGTGTTTCCGGTGTCTAACTGGTAAATAAAATACTTAGAAATGAAAACATTAAAGTTTTATTCAGCATTGTTATTGCTTACGTTTTTTGTAGGCCTTGGCTCCCCGTTTGCTAATCCTTTAACCGAAAAAGAAAAGGCAGGTTTACAATTAATGCGTGAAGAAGAAAAGCTCGCCCACGATGTTTACACCGTACTTTACGAGAAATGGCAATTAATGCCTTTTAGTAATATTACCCGCAGCGAAACCCGCCATTTTGAGGCAATAGGTTTTCTGCTTGAAACTTATAAGCTGGAGGATCCGGCCTATGAAGAACCCGGAAAATTCAGAAATAAGGAGCTGGCAGCACTATATGATTCGCTCGTTGCAAAAGGATCAGAATCGTTGGTGGCAGCACTCGAGGTTGGCGCTTTTATCGAAGAGGTGGATATTAAAGATTTGCAGGAGCTGCTTGTAGCAAAACCCGAAGCACAGATTGCAACAGTTTACGAAAACCTGTTGTGGGGATCAGAAAATCATATTCGGGCATTTACCCGCAACTTATCGTTTCGCGATCAGGAGTATACACCAAAAGTTTTATCGGAAGCAACTTATGCCGAAATTGTTGGAGCTAATCAACAACATGGCCAAAATGGAAAAAGAATGGGCCAGCGGGCTTGTGGCGTGTGCAACGGAGGTGGAGCCAAATGCAGGAACAGGTAAACAGCGAATCGAAAACCGGCAGCGGTTGGTTTTATCCGGCTACCGGTTTTCAGGCTGAACTTTTTGCTTTAACAATACTGTTTTTACTTGATTAGCATTAATCCCTCGTTTGCCGAAGCGTCGTTGGGATTATTGAGTTTAACCTTGTTGAAAAGTACTTTTGCCTGGTTGTAGTTTCCGAGAAAATAAGAGGTCCATCCCAGCATCAGCAGTCCATCGTAGCCAAACGGATAAAGGTCGACCACCTTTTTAAACAAAGGATAAGCCTTGTCGTAATCCTTTCGGCCATAGTAAACCAGGCCAAGCCGATACATGGCCACCGTATTGTTCGGGTTGATTTCAAGTATTTTATTGTAAAGATCGATAACCTCATTCCATTTGCCCAGTGCAGCCAGAGGAAGAATCAGACCAAATCGTGATTCCTCGGCATAAGGTTTTAGTTTTTGTGCATTGCTGTAAAAGATAACCGACTCATCAAAAAGCCCGGCATTGTAATTCAGCCACCCTAAACGCAGATTTATTTCATACGACGATTCATCGTAAACTTTCTTTAACGGATCCATTGCCGCCGAAAAGTCGCCGTTTTTTTCAAACTCGTAACTTCTTCCGAAAGCGCTTTCCAGAGCTTCCTGGTTTGCCTGTGCAAAAACGTTTGTTGCCGTTGCCGCAAAAAGCAATAGGGCCAGTAATTTATTTCTTAAAATTTCCATGATATTCCTGCTGTAATTGTATGTTTTATGTAGTTGTACGCTTTCTCGTTAAAAAGGGTGGCGTTTTGGTAAACCCTGTACTGTTCGCTTACATCCTGATTCAGATAGCGCACCACAAACTGGTATCGTTTAGCAAAAGGGAAATAAATACTTCCCATGTATTTTCGGGTGGAACGGCCCGGAAAGTTGGCAATAACATAACCCCCCGACTCGATAAAGTTTTCCATTTCTCCGTTCAGGTAATTGCCGTAAAAGTGAAACTGCCCCAGCTGGAATCCGCCCGACAGGCCAAAAGTATTGTAGCCAAAACTGTTGTCGTTGTCGCTTCTAAAGTAAACACGCGGAGTTAAATACAGATTGCTGTTTGAAAGCGGGTATATGGTTAACCAGGCCGAAGCTTGTTTAAATCCCTCGTTGGCAATATTGGCAAGGTTAATTTCGGCGCCGGGCGAAAAATTACCCCAGTTGGTCCAGACAGACGTTGTAAAAATGTAATCGGAAAATTTATAGCTTGAAGTATAAAAGGTATTTGGATCGTAATTGCCCAGAAGTAATGCCGATTTACCCCAGGTAATGTTCATTGACGGGGAAAAATACAATTTTCCAAGCGCAAAAACCGGATTCAGGAAATACTGATTTTGTTTTACATCGATTTGGAAATTATAACGCGAGCCCCAAAAAAGTTGCTCCATCTTGTCAGTTCCAACATGCGTTAGATTATGATTCATAATTACCCCCGGTGCAATTTGATGGCTGTAATCCAACGATTCAAAATGGTAGTTCTTAAAAAAGAAAGCTTCTCCGTAGTCCGGGCCAACTTCCAAATCGTTATGCATGTTGCTTCCCAGCAGTTGATCAAAATCGGGATTCCAGCTGTAGCCTCCTTCAATTGCAATCTGCAGAGGTTTCATTTTTTGGAAATTGATTTTTTGTTGTAATTCATTGCTAAAATCCACTGCCAGTTTGCTGGCTTCCACATATCTGCCCGTATACACCAGACTATAATACAGGTACTCCTGCAGCCACTCAAAATGCTGGTCGTTTTCCCAAGCTTTAAAAAACCACTCACTGGCTTTCCGGTATTTTCCCAGGTTATACCAGGCAATTCCGGTGCGAGCCTGCAAATAAAAATATTCAATGCCTTTTTCGCAGGCCTCATTGTTGAATTCAATCAACTCTTTCCATTTTTTTTGCTGAAAAAGTTCGTACGACTTTTTGTCTACTTCGGTATAATTCAAGTTTGTTTGTGCATTTAATACCGAAAAAACAGCCATGAATAGTAGTACTGTTACAGTTCGTTTTGACATGTTATATTGATCTTTGCTTCGTTAAAATTCACTGAAATCTGAATCACATTCTCCTGCGAAATTTTGATTTCTATCTCATACGTATTCACCGTTTTTCCAAGTATCTTTTTGTTGATTTCGGCCTTCATTTGCACATCGCCCGATGAAAGAATATCTCCGGCATCTTTGATGACAAGTTTATAATCGATATTCAGAAAGAGATAAAGCGGTGCTATAAAATCCTGGAAGAACTTTAGTGCCCCTGTAAACATCAGGTTAATCGGGATGGAATCATTAATTCGGCTATTGGCAAGGAACCCGATTGGAACATTAAAAAGCGCCACAAAAAACCAGTAGAGTGGCGAATATTTGGTTCCGGTAAAATTGGTGAAATAATGCTGCTCGTCGTTGTTGTGGAGGTAAGCCAGACTTTGGTCTTTGTCGCATTTAATAAAAGTGCTGTTGTACACATCGGTTTGAACCAGCCACGAGAAATCGCCGGCCATTTTTTGCCACTTTTCTTTTGGCGAATCAACTTCAACGCTAATATTCATCCGTTGCCCGGGAATAAAATGCAGCGCCTTGGATAGCAACTCGTTTTTTACCGGATTAACTACAATATCGTCTTTCTTCGGAAACTCAAAATTCTTTTGTGTATAGCCATTGTTTTCTTTCAGCAGATAATTGACAAAAGGATAATCGAGCGTTACGGAACCAATATAAGGCGTAACCTGGAACTGAAAGTGCAAATGCGGGTAGGGCGAGCGGCCTGAATTTCCGCAGCGGCCCAGCAGCTGTCCTTTTTTTACCTGGTCGCCAGCTTTAACCTCCACCGAGTGATATTTTAAGTGGCTGAGTTTGGCATACAGGTAATCGTTGTGTTTTATGATGACTGTATTTCCCCAGTTTTCTTTAGTGTTTACATCGCCAATGGTGTTGTCTTTAATGTGATTTACAGCCTCAACCACGGTTCCATCGAACGGAGCCAGCACAGCCTTCCCGAAACAGTAATAATCTTCGTGAAAATCGCCCGAGCCGTTGTATTGTTCTCCGTTCCGATCGGTTATCACAAAATCCCAGGCATGACGCCAGGCATCTTTGTGTGTGTATTCGCCGCTGTGTCCCTGACTAACGGTCCACTCGCCTAAAAACGGTAAAGTAGCCGACACCGGATACGCAGCCGGAAACCGTTTTAAATTTCCAGAATACAGGTAGAGGTTTTTTTCGGGTTTACCTAATTGTACCGGAGTCTCCAGTAATTTTCGTGGTCGTTTTTCGCGTAGTTTCAAAGCATATAAAAACATTAAAACCACAATATTGAAGGGTAACGAATAGGCCGATACACGCAAAAGAATAAAAATTTGTTGCGTACTAGTGGTAATTAAAACCACTGCCGGTAACAGCAGGATGATCCAGCCAAAACTTACGCGCCCCGGAACAAGGTAGTAGCCGCCCAGTGCAATGGCAGTAAGAATATAATTAAAGCCAATAAACGTATAACCCAGCGAACTAAACTCGATGCCCACCAAGCGGTAAAAAAGAAAGGCCACCGAAAAACCAAGAATGGAAAGCACGAAGGTAATTCGAGAATAAATAAGCAATCCGATGGCAATGATAATACCTGCAAGCAAGTGACTTTGGAAGAAAATTGCTCCCAGCGAGTGAAAGTAGATCCTCACAAATGAATTGGAAATGTTTTTTTCCAGAAAGTCGTAAAAATCAACAAAATGTTGTCCGCCCAATGCATACAGTTCGTTGTAGGTAAATATGCCTCGTTCGCTAATATTCAGTGCTGTTAGGTCGCCTCCCGACAAGGCCACGATCCATATTCCGAACAAAAAAGGAATGCTCAGAAAAGGCAAACCGTATTTTCCGAGTACACCCTGAAAAACAATGGTAATAAAAAAAGTGACCACGGCAGCAATAACGATAAGCGCATAAACTTCAAAAGATGGCTGATAAAACAGCCCAACTCCCAGGCCAACAAGCAACGCATTATATCCATATATGCCGGAACTGATGAGGTATTTGTTATAGCCCAGACCATAGGCCAGCAGGTTTGCTACAAGCACCGCCAAAAGGCCGCCTATACCGGCACCGTAATCAAAAAAACTGATTATGATCAACAGCACCGCCAGAAAATTCGAACCTGAAAAAAATACCTGCGAGTAGCTGTTGAGTACCGACTGAACAATTTCTTTTCGTTTTATGGAAGGAAATGTAATCATTTATCTTTTCGGATTTTGTTCCAGACTTGTAAGCGTGTCAAGATTCTCTTTTTTGCGAACAATGTGCATTTTCCTCTCCAAATCGATCATCACAACATTGGGCCTGAAAGTAATGAACTGCATCCACTGTGTCATGTTGTAGGCACCTACCCGTTCGATAACCAGCTTCTCGCCGGTTTTTACCTGCGGAAAGTTAATGGCATCGCGGATTACATCGATGTTCATACAAAGCGGTCCGTAAATGGTGCTTTCTTCCAGGTGACTGGATAGTTGGCGTGTTGGGTAAACCCCCAGGTTATACCAGAAAGAGGTAAAAAGCAGGTTTACTCCGGCATCGATTACCATGGTTCTCCGCCCGGTAGTTGATCGTTTATTGGCCAAAACAGTTGTCAGCAGGTAGCCGGCATCGTCGATCAGTGCCCGGCCGGTTTCCAAAAACAGTACCGGAAGATTTTCGTGCGGAATTTCCGAGGAAATCAATGCATTTGAAATGGCTTCGGCATATTCATCAAACGACGGGCAGGTTTCTGTTCCCGGCATGTAAGCACCTTTTAGTGTGTTTTTCGATGCAAATCCTCCACCCAAATCGATGTATTTCAGCCAGTAATCGAACTTGCGATGCGTTGCCATGTAAAGGTTGGCCAGTTTCGATGCAGCAACTGCATAGGCATTTGCCGACATAATGTAAGTGCCGATATGTGTATGCAGACCAATCAAATCAAGTTTTTCAGCCAGCATAATCCGGTTAATGGCATTCCAGGCTTCTCCGTTTTCATAGTTAAAACCAAAACGGTCCCAAATGGGGTAAATTCCTGCATCGAGGTTAATGCGGATGGCCACCCTTGCTTTTTTATCCAGCTCGCGCGTTACTTTTATCAGCAAATACAGTTCATCAAAATGATCGATATGGATACAGGCATTATGTTCGATGGCCAGTTTCAAATCTTCTTCCGATTTTTCGGGGCCATTAAAAAGGATATTGGAACCGTTAACGCCTAGTGAAAGAGCTTTCTGAAATTCGAAAGCAGAAACTACTTCTGCCCAGGCACCTTGGTCGTGAAAAATACTGCAAACAGCATCGAGATAATTTGTTTTATACGACCATGCAAACTGTACTTTCGGGTAGCGGGTTTCAAAAGCCTGTTTGGCTTGGGCAAAGGTATTGCGCATCGTTTTTTCTGAAAGAACAAATACCGGAGAACCGTACTCTTCCATGATCATTTCAACCGGAATCCCGTCGATATCAGGAATAAACTTTTGCCTCGTAGGCAATCCAAATTTGGAGGGGATGCCAGCTGTAATCTTGCTGATTACAGGTTTTTCGTATGTTATTTTTGTCATGATTTCTGAGTTTTATATTTCCTTATTCATTGATATGGCCGCAAATTTTTCGAGGTCAACAATGGCATCGTACGAATAGCGGACGAACATTTTCCCGATTTTATATTTTGTCATCGCTTGTACGTCCATTCCGAGAGCAAGTTTTACAAGTGCCTCGGGAATATTTTGACCGGCACCAACGGCGAGGTAAACCCAGGCCGGAACGCGTGGATTAATCTCGATGAGGTAATATTCGCCTCCATTGGTTTTTATCAATTCGAGTTCCATACCGCCTTTCCATTTTGTTTTTGAAATAATGGAACGGGTAAGTTCCATCATCTTTTCGTCGGCAAGTGTGATGCCACCCCAGGCTTTTCCTTTATCGGTGATGTATTGTTTGCGCATGGGAACAGCGGCAATGGTATTTCCTTTTCCATCGCCCAGTGCAATTACGTTTACCTCGGTTCCTTTCACAAATTCCTGCGCAATTACCGGAAATCCCCATTTCGATGCGATCGTATGAAAAGCCTGTTTTGCCTGTTCTTCGTTGTGAGCTACATAAGCGTCGTAAAACTGGCCTTTTATCATCACCGGGTAGTCATATTTGTCTTCAAGGTCCTTGATCTGCCCCAGAGTACTCATGTTGATACTTCCCGGCACCTTAATGTCGTATTTCTTGCCAAATTCCGGGAGTTTGTCTTTTTCACGTTCCTGAAACTGTTTCAGGTTGGGCAGAAAAGTCTGAATTCCACGGCTTCGCAATCGCCCTTCATTTTTCATAAAAGAAAAAAGTTCGGCATCCAGATTTGGAATAAGAACATCGATTTGTTCCTGTTGATGAATATTTTCAATTCGCTCAATTAACTCATCCGAACCAGATGAAGGATAAGGTATCTGGAAAATTCGGTCGCACAGGTTTTCCATGTAAATTCCCGGTTCCAGGTTTTCATAAACCAGCCCGATAATGCGGGCATCAAACGCTTCCGATTCTTTAATGCCACGAATAAATGGTACGCCGGGCCCCGGATTATCGGTGTTGTTCAATCCGGTTACAGCAAGTGTGATTTTTTGCTTGTTCATGACTATTATTTGAAATCGAGCGGATTGTCTTGTAAAACAATTTGGTGATGCTTTAACAACGCGCAGAATTCGTAAAAATCCTTTTCAAACGAAAGGTCATCAATGTCGTATTTCTCCATAACCTCCGCTTTAATCTGATCAAAGCTTTTTTCAGCTTCAATATTTTTCATGAGTTCCAATGCGAAAGGATTCAGGTTAAATGAATCGCCGGTTCGTGAGTTGAAAACAAATCCGTTGTCGCTTATTTTTATATCCTCTGTGATTTTCATTTTACCGTCTGAATTAAATTATATCACTGGTTTGACACGGCCGGACTTAAAAACTTGCGTGGATAATAAAATTTTATCCAAAGGCACATTTTTCAGGAATTGTAGGGCTTCCTGTTAATTCAGCAGAAAGAAGTTGATTCGTAGGGTCAGTTTATTTCACGTAAGTATTAAAAATAGGACGAAAATGTTTCTTACAGCTACATAATTGCTAATAAAGTATAAATTTGTAAGCTCAAAATTCGAAAAGTTAAAAGGCTGTAAAAAGCTGAACAGACAAATTAAAGGCAGAAAAATATACATCATGGCACGTTTGAAAATTAAAGAGATTCTGAAGAATGGAGAAACAGGCAGCGAAGTTGTTGCCAAAGGTTGGGTAAGGACAAAACGCGGAAGTAAAAATGTAAACTTTATTGCGCTGAATGACGGATCTACCATTCATAATCTTCAGGTGGTGGTTGATGTTGAAAGTTTCGACGAAGCACTGTTACGCGATATAACAACCGGAGCAGCAATTGCAGTTACCGGAGAATTGGTAGAATCAGCCGGAAGTGGACAGAATGTTGAGCTGAACGCAAAATCAATTGATTTGCTCGGAAAAGCTGATCCGGAGAAATATCCGATTCAGCCGAAGAAACACTCGTTGGAGTTTTTGCGCGAAAATGCGCACCTGCGTTTCCGGACCAATACCTTTAGTGCTGTTTTTCGTATCCGCCACGCTATGGCATTTGCCATTCATAAATATTTTAACGAAAAAGGATTCAACTACCTGCACACACCAATTGTAACGGCCAGTGATGCCGAGGGAGCCGGACAGATGTTCCGCGTTTCAACATTGGATGCAAAAAATCCACCGTTAACCGAAGATGGCGAGGTAGATTACAGCCAGGACTTTTTTGGAAAAGCCACCAACTTGACGGTTTCCGGTCAGTTGGAAGGCGAGTTAGGAGCCTTGGCGCTTGGCGAGATTTATACTTTCGGCCCAACATTCCGTGCCGAGAATTCCAATACAACACGTCACCTGGCAGAGTTCTGGATGATCGAACCTGAAATGGCATTTTACGATTTGAAAGACAATATGGATCTTGCGGAAGAATTCTTGAAATATTGTATTCAGTATGCGCTCGACAATTGTATGGACGATCTGCAGTTTTTGGCACAGCGACTGAAAGAGGAGGAGAAAAATAAACCTCAGGACCAGCGCTCGATGGATTTGATCGAAAAGCTGGAGTTTGTTCTGAAAAACGATTTTATACGTTTACCATACACCGAGGCCATCGATATTCTGAAAAACTCGAAACCTTATAAAAAGAAAAAATTCCAGTTCCCTGTTGATTGGGGTGTTGACCTTCAAAGTGAGCACGAACGCTACCTGGTAGAGAAACACTTTAAGTGTCCGGTAATTCTTATTAATTACCCAAAAGACATTAAAGCATTCTATATGAAACAGAACACCGATGGTAAAACTGTCGGTGCAATGGATGTACTGTTCCCGGGTATTGGCGAAATTATTGGTGGTTCGCAACGTGAGGAAGACCTTGAAAAGCTGACGAAACGTATGGAGGAAATGAATATTCCGACAGAAGAAATGTGGTGGTACCTGGATACGCGCCGTTTTGGTTCGGTAGTTCACAGTGGTTTTGGCCTTGGCTTCGAGCGCCTTATGCTTTTTGTTACCGGAATGGGCAACATCCGCGATGTAATCGCCTTTCCGCGTGCACCTAAAAATGCTGAATTTTGATGGTGTAATTTAGAAAAGCTACTCCGAAAAAAATGTTATTTTTACGGAGGTAACAATTGGGATTATGGAGCAAAAACTATCACTACAACAGAAGCTGCTCCAAAAGTTATCACCTCAGCAAATTCAGGTGATCAAACTTTTGGAAATCCCAACTATGCAACTCGAGCAGCGGATTAAAAAGGAGCTGGAAGAAAATCCGGTTTTGGAATTGGAATCGGACACTCCTTCGTCGGATGACGAGCAATTGGATGACAGCCGTGATAATAATACGGATCTCGACAACGAAGAGTTTTCGATGGACGATTATTACGAGGATGAGGAAATTCCTACCTACAAGTTAAACGTAAATAATTATTCAAAAGACGATAAATACATTGATGTACCATTTTCGGTAGGTACAAGTTTTCATGAATTTTTACAGGAACAACTCGGGCTGGCCGATTTGGATGATGAGGAGCAGCAACTGGCCGAATATATTATCGGAAACATTGATGACGACGGATACCTCCGACGCGATTTAACGGCCATCAGCGACGATTTGGCTTTTAATATGAACCTCGATGTTCCGGAGGAAAAACTGGAGAAAATTTTATTGGCTATTCAGGACTTTGATCCTCCCGGAATAGCAGCACGCGATTTACGTGAATGTTTATTGTTACAACTCGAGCGGAAAGAGAACAAAGGATCTCAATTGGCAAAAACGATTGTAAAAGATTATTTCCCGGAGTTCACAAAAAAGCATTACGATAAAATCAGAACAAAACTGGAGCTTTCGGACGAGGAATTAAAAAAAGGTATCGACGAGGTACTTAAATTAAATCCAAAACCGGGCAGTTCTTACAGTAATCCTTTAAATAAATCAAATCAGCATATCGTGCCTGATTTTATTCTGGAATTGGTTGACGGGGAGTTAAGCCTTTCGTTAAACCAGCGTAACGTTCCGGAGCTAAAAATCAACGACACGTATACCGAGATGCTGAGAACCATGAGCCACAACCAGAAAGCGCAAAAGACCGACAAAGAAGCGGTAACTTTTGTGAAACAAAAGCTGGATTCGGCAAAATGGTTTATCGATGCCATACACCAGCGGCAAACTACTTTGTTGCTTACCATGTCGGAAATCATCAGCTTTCAGAAAGAGTATTTCCATGAAGGCGACGAAACAAAACTTCGCCCGATGATTTTAAAAGACATTGCCGAAAGAACGGGGCTCGATATTTCAACCATATCAAGGGTTTCAAACAGTAAATACATTCAAACACATTTTGGAATTTACCCGCTGAAATATTTCTTTTCCGAAGGTTTGGCAAAAGACGACGGTGAAGAGGTATCAACACGCGAGATCAAAAAAATTCTGCAGGAATGTATCGAAGGCGAGGACAAACGCAAGCCTTTAACCGATGAAAAACTGGCGAAGATTCTCAAAGAAAAATCATACAATATTGCGCGAAGAACTGTTGCAAAATACCGCGAGCAGCTGGGAGTACCGGTAGCTCGTTTACGAAAAGAATTATAAGATGTCGGAGAAAATAGCCAGGATAATATCAATAATATTTCACCCGGTATTGATTCCGACGATTGGCATGTTTCTGCTCTTGCACTCGGGATTTTATTTCGAACTACTTTTATGGGAAGCCAAACGTTTTGTGCTGCTGGTGGTGTTTTTTACTACCTGTATTTTGCCTATGCTTTCGGTGGCAGTACTCTCGCTAAATCCACGTTTTGATATTAATATGCCCGGCAACCGCGATCGTTTAATTCCCTTGTTAAGCGCATCGGTTTTTTACTACCTCGGTTTTATTTTATTACGTAAGGTACAGGCTGTCCCCGAGTTTAAACTGTTTATGCTGGCTTCGGTGCTGGTGCTTGTTGTGCTGCTTGTTGTTTCGCTAAAATGGAAGATCAGCAACCACATGGCAGCCATTGGAGGTTTAAGCGGAACCTTGTTTGCTCTGTCTTTCCGAAACGGGGTTAATCCGGTTTATTCGGTTTTAATTGTTGTTTTGCTATCGGGCTTAATCGGAACTGCACGGCTTATCCTTGGTAAACACGATCTGAAACAACTGATCGCCGGTTATGGGCTTGGTTTTATTGTACTTTATCTGGTACTTTATTTTGTTTGAGAAGCAAATAAGCATTCATAGCTTCAGGGATCACTTGCATTAATGAATGTTACAATTTGTCGTTAGTTTACCCTCTCTCCTGTCTCTCCCTTCAATTATGGAGAGATGATCAGTCTCCAATCCAAACAACGTTAAGCTTAAAAATAGATCTGATTTGATCCACCAGGCGCTCGCACTTCCTTGCTGGCAGGGAAGGATAAGAGGATGGGTAAAAACAGATATAGAACAGGATAGAAAACTTTTGCATAAAAAAAGGGACTTAAAAAGCCCCTTTAATATTAAAATATCTTATTGTTAGTCAACAAATTTGTACCCAATTCCTTTGAGCGTCTTGATGTGCTCGTTGCCGATTTTTTCGCGTAGTTTACGAATGTGAACATCGATTGTTCTGTCGCCAACCACAACGTTTTCGCCCCAAACCGAATAGTAAATCTCCTCGCGGGTAAATACTTTTCCAGGTTTCGAAACCAAAAGCGAAAGCAATTCAAATTCTTTTCTTGGCAATATCATTTCGTTGTCGCCAATACGAATAAGGTAGCGCTCTTTGTCAATCAGCAGGTTGCCAATTGTTACAGTGTTGGTGTCAACCACCTCAACAGGTTGCGTAGCTTCGCCGGTACGTTTTAACAGCGCTTTTACGCGGCTAACCAAAACTTTTGGGCGAACCGGTTTGGTGATGTAATCATCAGCTCCGGCCTCAAAACCTGCAATTTGCGAGTAGTCTTCGCCACGTGCAGTTAAAAAGGCAATAACGGTGCTGCTCAATGCCGGAATTTTTCGAAGTTCCTCGCATGCAGCAATTCCATCCATTTCGGGCATCATTACGTCGAGTATAATGAGGTGGGGTAACTGCTTTTCTGCAACCTTTATAGCTTCTGCACCATTTCTGGCGGTAAATACCTCGTATCCTTCTTTTTCAAGGTTGTAACTCAGAAATTCGAGAATATCCATCTCGTCATCAACCAATAAAACTTTAAATTGATTTTCACTCATAACATAAAATTCTTGACAAAAGTAAGTGCTACTTATTAAAGAACAATTAACTTTCCTTTAAACAAAAAATAAACACGAAACTAAAATAGTGCTTAATCGAACCAAAATACAAATTAATAGCCACTCTTACGTTTTTTTTTACGGAAAGTTTTGATTGGGCTACTTTTGCTTTTCGAGTGTAAAATTGAATGTAGTTCCTTGGTCAAGTACACTCCGTACGTTAATAGATTGATTATGAGCTTCGATAATGTGTTTTACAATAGAAAGACCAAGTCCTGTGCCACCTTGTTCGCGCGAACGCGATTTATCGACACGGAAGAAACGCTCAAAAATACGACGAAGGTCTTTTTTGTCGATACCAATTCCGTTATCGGCAACTTCAACAATTATATTGTCTTCTAAATCGTGAAACGAGATGTTTACATATCCGTTTTGTTTGCCATATTTTACGCCGTTAACAATAAGGTTGGTAATCACTTCGAGAATACGCTTTTTGTCGGCACGCACATAAATGGGCCTGTCGGGTTTGTTAATGATCTGCACCGTAATCTGGCTTTCTGATGCTTGCCAGTGCTCCATTTCAATTACTTCTTCAACGGTTTTTACAATATCAAAACGGGTCATGTTTAGCTGCAACTCTCCCGATTCCAGTTTGGTGATCGATTCCAGGTCTTCAACGATCGATACCATCCGGTCGATACTTTTTTCTGTGCGTTTCAGGTAAAGTTTATTAATCTTGGGGTCTTCCAATCCGCCTTCCAAAAGCGTAAGAACATAACCCTGTATATTAAAAATTGGAGTTTTCAGTTCGTGCGATACGTTTCCAACAAAATCTTTGCGGTATTTTTCCAGCTCTTTAAGTCGTTCAATTTCTTTTAATTGCGACTTGGCCCATTCTTCAACTTCGTACTTTACGTTTAGCAGCAAACTGTTTGAGTCGATCTTTTCCTCCATTTTTTTCCCACTCAGCGGTAAATCGCGAATGGTGTTATACAAGGGGCGGATACGATCGATGATGTATTTCTTGATAATGTATAAAATGGAAAAGTAGGCGGCGACAAAAAAGGCCACTGTAGAAATGGTAATAACCAAAATATTCTCGCCAAAGTAGTGTGCCAGCATTGCAATACCGAAAGCCAGCAGGGTTAAAATAATAGCAACCAGAATGGCAAGGAATTTTGAAGAATATGTTCTCATTTAATGTAGTTATGTTATATACTGTCTGTTATTCGAAAATCGAACTTTGCAAATTAAGGTTTCAAATGTCGTATAAAAAAGTGGTTATTAATTGGTTAATGGTAATTTCATGGTTAGTTAATATTTTATTAATATTACAAAACGATTAAACTTTTTACTTGCTTTATATTTGCCGACCTTTATCAAAACCAAAATTGAATGGAAAACTTTTACCTGATTCTCGTAATTGTACTTTTCGCATTAGCTATTTCAGACCTGATTGTAGGGGTTAGTAATGATGCTGTAAATTTTCTTAATTCTGCTGTTGGATCGAAAGCAGCTCCCAAATGGGTGATATTTCTAATGGCCAGTTTAGGGGTGCTAATCGGGGCTACTTTTTCGAGTGGAATGATGGAAGTAGCCCGAAAGGGAATTTTTCACCCGGAGATGTTTGTCTTTTCCGAAATCATGATCATTTTTCTGGCAGTAATGATAACCGATGTTATTCTGCTCGATATGTTCAATACCTTCGGAATGCCTACGTCTACAACCGTTTCCATTGTTTTCGAATTACTTGGGGCTGCTGTAGCCGTATCGGTTGTAAAAATCAAAACAGCGGGGGGCTCGGTATTGATGGAATTGTCGCAATACATCAATTCGAGTAAGGCACTGGCCATTATTACCGGAATATTGCTCTCGGTATTTGTGGCCTTTACGGTTGGAGCTCTCGTGCAGTATTTAACACGTATGTTGTTTACCTTTAAATATCGCGGACCGATGAAATATTTTGGTTCGGCTTTTGGAGGTTTGGCCATTACCGTAATTACCTATTTTATTGTGATAAAAGGTATGAAAGGTTCAACTTTCGCAGGTATTGAGTTAAGCAATGGCGAAACAATTCAGGAGTGGGTAAAACACCATACAGGTTTAATGCTAATCTATAGCTTTGCATTTTGGGTCGTATTTATTCAGTTGCTGAAATGGATTTTTAATATAAAAATATTAAAGGTTGTGGTGCTGGCCGGTACATTTGCGCTGGCTATGGCTTTTGCCGGAAACGATCTGGTAAACTTTATTGGTGTGCCGCTGGCCGGTTTTAATTCGTTCCAGGCCTGGGTTGCACAAGGAGCTACTGATCCGGATACTTTTTCGATGGCAATGCTGGCCGGAAAGGTTGGAACACCAACCTACATGTTACTGATTGCCGGACTGGTAATGATTGTAACGCTGATCATGTCGAAGAAGGCGAAATCGGTTATTGCAACTTCGCTCGACCTGTCGAGACAAAATGAAGGCGATGAGCGTTTTGGTTCGTCGTTTGCAGCCAGGGTAATTGTTCGAGGAGCGACAAAATTTAATAACCGCGTTGCCAATATACTGCCATCGGCATTAACCGGGGGAATAAGTTCTCGTTTCGAACCACATTCGTACGTTAGCGAAGATGATCAGGATCCGCCTTCGTTCGATAAAGTCAGGGCATCGGTAAACCTTGTTGTAGCCAGTATTCTTATTGCAATGGGTACTTCGCTTAAACTTCCGTTATCAACCACCTACGTAACCTTTATGGTTGCAATGGGTACTTCGTTATCCGATCGTGCCTGGGATCGCGAAAGTGCAGTATACCGTATCTCAGGAGTTTTTGCCGTAATAGGCGGCTGGTTTTTAACCGCCTTAATTGCTTTTTCAGTTTCGGGAATTGTGGCTTTACTAATTGCAGTTAGCGGTAAGTTCATGATCTTCGTTTTTGTTGTGGTTGCGATAATTATGGTTATCCGTACACACGCCTTAATAAAAAAACGTGATCAGCTGCAGGCTGAAGAGGATGAAGTTATTGAAGATGCTGATGCACAGGAAGAGATAATTGACAAGAGTTCGAGACAAATGATAAAGGCTGTAAAATCGAGCGATGAGGTGGTTAAAGATGGTATTAATTACTTCTTAAAAGAAGACCGGGCCGGCTTGAAAAAGGTACAGGAAACGTCCAGGAAATTCTCGAAACGGTCGAAACGAAATCGCGACAAGGTTTATTCAACAATTACAAAATTAGCTGAAGGCCCGTTTGATGCCAGTCATTTCTATGTACAAATGATGGAGCATAAACGCGAAATGGCACACGCCGTGCATTTTATGTTGGAGCCAATGATTAAACACATAGAGAATAACCATAAACCGTTTATTGAAGAACAGCATATTGAATTAAAAGATGTTGCAGCTAATATTGATAAGTTCTTTAAATCGGTATTGAAAGATATCGAAGGAAAGACTTTTGACGACATCGATCAAATAATTGAAGAGCGCGACAAGATTCTGGAACAAATTTACAAGATGGAGAAAAACCAGATCAAACGTATTAAAAACAAAATGGTTAATACACGAAACTCTCAGTTGTTCTTTAAACTGATTTCGGAGATGGAGTATTTGTTATTGCACACTATAAACCTGATTAAATCGTACCGCGATTTTATCACAAATACAGTTCAAAAGAATTAAAAATCAATACATAGTATTTTTAAAAGCCGGAATAGTTATTCCGGCTTTTTTATTTTGCGTAATTTGAAATCGATTATTGTTTATTCATATATTGCACCTGAGAGGTGAAAATGTAATCAAAATGTAATCGTTTTGTAACATTAATATTCTGTTTTTGGAACACCTTTGCCGACGATTACAAAATGATTAAAGTTTAAATTGAAATATCTGACAGCATAATTAAAAACGAATAAATGGAAAATTTTTATTTAATTCTGGTGGTCGTTCTTTTTGCTTTGGCAATTTCCGATTTAATTGTTGGAGTAAGTAACGATGCAGTTAACTTTTTAAATTCTGCAATTGGATCGAAAGCTGCACCTAAGTGGGTTATCTTTCTGATGGCCAGTATTGGTGTACTGGTTGGAGCCACTTTCTCGAATGGAATGATGGAAGTAGCCCGAAAGGGGATTTTTCATCCCGATCAGTTTTATTTTGCCGAGATCATGGTCATATTCCTGGCCGTAATGATCACCGATGTAATTCTTCTCGATTTGTTTAACACTTTTGGTATGCCAACATCAACTACGGTAAGTATCGTTTTTGAGTTACTTGGATCTGCCGTGGCAGTTGCTGCCGTTAAAATCAAGGGGATGGGACTTTCGGTAGCAGCCGAATTGTCGAATTACATCAACTCAAGTAAAGCACTGGCAATTATAACGGGTATACTTCTGTCTGTTTTTATTGCCTTTACGATTGGTGCGTTGGTAATGTACATTACGCGTTTTATCTTTTCATTCCGCTATCGCGGGCCAATGAAATATCTTGGATCCTTATTCGGAGGGCTTGCCATTACCGCAATAACCTACTTTATTTTTATTAAAGGAATGAAAGGCTCGTCGTATGCAGGAATCGAACTGGCATCGGGAGAGACCTTGCAGGATTATTTCATGCACAATGTAGGATTTATATTGCTGGTAAGTTTGGGTTTTTGGGTAGTATTTATTCAATTGCTGAAATGGATATTCAATATTAAAATCCTTAAGGTTGTTGTAATGGTTGGTACTTTTGCGCTGGCCATGGCATTTGCCGGAAACGACCTCGTAAACTTTATTGGTGTACCGGTTGCCGGTTTTAAATCGTTTCAGGATTGGATGGCCTCGGGAATGCCTGCCGACCAATTTTCGATGGCAAATCTTGCCGGGAAGAGCACTACTCCTCTTTACATGCTTATTGTTTCGGGGCTGGTTATGGTTATTACTTTAATCATGTCGAAAAAGGCACGCGCGGTTACCGAAACAGAGATTAACCTTAGCCGGCAGGACGCGGGTGATGAGCGATTTGGATCGTCGTTTGCAGCCCGGGTTATGGTTCGCGGATTTACGAACTTCAATAAAAAAGTACAGAAGAATATGCCGCCGGCCGTAAGCAATACGCTAAAATCACGTTTTGAAAAGCATTCCTATTATAACGACGACCCTGACGCACCGGCATTCGACAAAATTCGTGCATCGGTAAACCTGGTGGTGGCCAGTATTCTTATTGCAATGGGTACTTCGCTAAAATTACCGCTTTCTACTACTTACGTAACCTTTATGGTGGCAATGGGTACTTCGTTATCCGATCGCGCCTGGGATCGCGAAAGTGCAGTTTATCGTATTTCAGGTGTGTTTGCCGTAATTGGGGGCTGGTTTTTAACCGCTTTAATTGCTTTCTCGGTGGCAGGATTGATCGCTTTAATTATCTCGTTAAGCGGTAAGTTTATGATTTTCGTATTTGTTGCAGTAGCTGTATTTATGGTCATCAGAACTCAAATACTTTTCCGTAAACGTGCTAAGGCAAAATTAGCCGATGAAGAAGATAATATTGAAGAAGAGGATGAAACAGAAGTTATTATTGCAAAAAGTGCCAAACAAATTCTGAAAGGCCTGGGTAATACCGCCGAAATCCTGGATTTGGGAATGCAAAGCTTTTTAAAGGAAGACAGAGCCGGATTACGAAAAGCAGAAGAAGCTTGTAAGGTGTTGTCGAAAAAGGCTAAAAAGAATAAAGATAAGGTGTTTAAAATTGCAGAGAAGTTAATGGATAACTCGGCAGAAACAACACACTATTACGTGCAGATGATCGAGCATAAACGTGAAATGGCACATGCTGTACACTATATGCTGAGCCCGATGATAACCCATGTGGAAAACAATCACAAACCGTTTACGGAAGATCAGTCGATAGAATTATCATCAACAATTGTCAGTGTAACAGCTATCTTGAAAAAGATATCTAAAATGGTTAAAGAACAGCGCTTTGAAGGTATTGACGCACTGATTAATGAAATTGACCAGGTAATTGAATTGTTACGGAATAACGAAAAACAACAATTTAAACGTGTAAAACAACAGTTGGTGAATACGCGCAATTCGCAATTGTACTTTAAAATTCATACCGAATTAGAAAATCTGTTGCTTCATTCGATTAACCTGGTAAAATCGGAACGCGATTTTATTACGAATACAAGAAACTAGAAATAGTAAAACCTATAAGGAAAAGAGGAGATTTGCAGATCTCCTCTTTTTTTGTGCTTATTGTTAAACAAATATTGCAATTCTATTAACTCCGCTGCCTTTTTATTAATCCCCTTTTAATGGTTCTGCAATCGCTTTCAGAGAGCTAATGGCGAATTTTGAAGCCTATTAAATAACCAAATTCAAAATGAAAAAATTATCTCTCTTACTATTTATTCTGTTGTTTGTCAACGTGTTTAATGCGTTGGCAGAAGGTGAAGACGAAAATGCGGCGAATAAAGGAACCATTGCCGGACGAATTGTTGATACCGATAACCTGCCTCTGCCGGGGGCGGCTATTTTAATTGAAGATTTACAGAAAGGAGCCGTTACCGATGTAAACGGATTTTATCGGATTGTCGCGCTCGACCCGGGCGAGTATAAGGTCAGGGTTTCGTATATCGGGTTTAAAGAAGCGCTTAAAACAGTAACTGTTGCTGTGGGAAAAACCAGTACCCTAAACTTTCAGCTGGAAGCCGGTATCGATATCGAAGAAGTAGTGGTAAACGGTGCATTGCAGGGGCAATCAAAAGCCTTAAACCAGCAAAAAAACAGCATGAACATTACCAACATAATTTCATCTGACCAGGTGGGCCGTTTCCCCGACCAAAATGTTGGCGATGCCTTAAAACGTATCCCCGGAATCAATGTGCAGTACGACCAGGGTGAAGCGCGTTTTGGAAACATCCGCGGTACTTCGCCTGAATACAACTCAGTAGCTATTGATGGCGACCGTATTCCTTCGGCAGAGGCTGAAACCCGTTCTATTCAGCTCGACCTCATTCCTTCGGATATGATTCAAAGTATTGAAGTAAACAAGGTAGTTACGGCCGATATGGATGCCGACGCCATTGGCGGATCGGTAAACCTGGTAACGAAGTCGAATCCTTACTCGCGCCGTATTACGGGTTCGGTTGGCGGTACTTACAATGCACTGCGTGGCAAAGTGGCGCCTAATTTTTCGCTCTTGTACGCCGATCGGTTATTCAATAACAAACTGGGTGTTACACTGGCCGGATCGGTGCAGGATCACATGATGGGTTCCGACGATCTGGAAGCAGAGTGGAACGACGAAGGCATAATGAAAGAAATGCAGGTGCGTACTTACCTCATTGAGCGTTTGCGCCAAAGTTATTCGGGCGCACTTGATTATACTTTTGATGCCAATAATAAAATCGAGGCCAAAGTAATGTACAACCACCGTAACGACTGGGAAAACCGATATCGTGTTGTGTACAAAGATCTGGATGAAGATGTGGCAAAAATTGAACGACAGGTGAAAGGCGGTACCAACAAAGATGCACGTTTGGAAGACCAGCGTACTTATCATTTTTCCTTAGGCGGAGAACACCAGTTTGGCGCCCTTGAAATGAACTGGAAAGGATCGTACTCAAAAGCTAACGAAGATCGCCCGAATGAGCGTTACCTTCAGTACCGTATTAAAGATGTAGAGTTTAGCCAGAATCTTTCGGATACCGAAAAACCACAGGTAATTGTTACTACTCCGGAAGCGCAGGATTTTAACAGCAGCTGGGATTTTGACGAGCTGACTGAAGAACATCAGTATACGGAAGATATCGACAAAAAATTCAAAGTCGACTTTAAACTACCTTTTCAGAACGGAACCAGTGTTATACGTTTTGGTGCCAAGTACAAAGGCAAAAGCAAAAACCGAGATAACGATTTTTACGATTATTCGCCAAACGATGAAGATGCGTTTAATAGCGGTGCATTTAGCAATACCGTTGTTAAAACAAAAAGCGATTTTTTGGCCGGAGATTATATTGCAGGAACTTTTGTTGATGTGAAATATTTAGGTGGATTAGATTTGAC
This sequence comes from Draconibacterium mangrovi, assembly GCF_010586825.1. Lineage (GTDB taxonomy): Bacteria > Bacteroidota > Bacteroidia > Bacteroidales > Prolixibacteraceae > Draconibacterium > Draconibacterium mangrovi. The sequence goes on from NZ_JAAAGB010000001.1 coordinate 1,156,181, forward strand.
TTCAGGCGATTTTGAAGGTGAAGAAAACCTGGAAGAGCTGGCAGGAAACTTTGATGCATCGGAAGATGTAACTGCCGCTTACCTGCGTTTCGACCAGTCGTTTGGCCGTTTGGATCTTGTTGCCGGTGTTAGGATGGAAAATACATCGATCAACTACTCGGGTAAAGAACTGATTTTGGACGAGGAAGGTGATGTGGAGGATTTGGTTGATACCGAGGAGGTAGATAACAACTACACCAATGTGCTGCCATCGTTGCTGTTGAAATACGAGATCGACCGAAACACGAATGTTAAAGCCAGTGTTACCAATACTTTGGCCCGTCCGAAATACATCGACCTGGTACCACGTGTGGAGGTGAATAACGAAGATGTTGAAATTGAAATCGGGAACCCTGATCTTACGCCAACTACATCGTGGAACTTCGATTTAATGGCCGAGCATTATTTTGAGTCAATTGGTTTGGTTTCGGGTGGAATCTTCTACAAAGACATCAGCGACTTTATTGTAAACGGAATTCAGTCGGATTACGAATACCTTGGACAAACCTGGGAGAAATTTACCCAGCCCATAAACGCCGGCGATGCGACCTTGTTTGGTGCTGAAGTAGCTTTTCAGCGTCAGTTCGACTTTTTGCCGGGCTTCCTTCGTCAAACCGGATTTTATGCCAACTATACCTACACCAAATCAACGGTGAGCAATTTCCAGATCGAGGATCGTGAAGATGATGACTTAACTTTGCCCGGAACACCTAAGAATACATTAAATGCATCGTTGTATTACGAAGGCAAAAAACTGTCAGCCCGTTTATCGTACAATTATGCCGGCGACTTTGTGGAAGAATACAGCGACAAGGCTTTTGAAGATGTGTACTACGATCAGGTTTCGTACCTCGATTTTAACACCAGCTATCATTTCAACAAAAACTTTATGCTGTTTGCCGAACTCAATAATATACTAAATACGCCGCTGCGTTATTACCAGGGCGAGTCGCAATACACTTATCAGGCCGAGTACTACGATATTAAAGTAAATTTTGGTCTGAAGTTTAATTTTTAGGAAACGTCATTTCCGCATAGAATAGATTTTAAAAGTTAAAGCTGAGGACACCCTTTGTTGTGTTCTCAGCTATTTACACAAAAACAAAAAACGATGAATTGTACTTGTAATCGTATTTTTTTAGCGAGTGTGTTACTGGCAATTTTGGTAGTAAGTATTGTTGGTTGCGAAATTAACCGCCCCAGCGAGGGTTCGCGTAATGCCGGCGAACACATTAAAAATACTGTTGTTGCGGTAGCCGAAACTGATCCTGTTCCGCAGAGTAAAAACGAAGATTCGGCTGACGACCCCGCCATTTGGGTCGATACAACCAATGTAATGAACTCGTTTACCATCGGTACCGATAAAAAAGGAGGTCTGGCCACCTACGATCTCAACGGGAAACAATTGAATTATTACGCCGATGGCAATATGAATAACTGCGATTTGCGTTACGGATTTCAACTGGGTGATAAAAGAGTTGATGTGCTGGCAGCCAGTAACCGTTCTACGCATTCTATATCCTTGTATGTGGTAAAAAAAGGCGGAGTGCTCGAGGAGGCTCATGCGCGGGTAATTACTTCCAAAATGCAGGATGATGTTTATGGTTTGGGCATGTACCGAAGTGCAAAAACCGGTAACTATTTTGTATTTCTGAATAGCAAAGCCGGTGAAGTGGAACAGTGGCTACTGATTGCCAAAGGTGATAAAATCGATGCCAATCTGGTACGTTCGTGGAGCCTTGGAACACAAACCGAAGGCGTAATTGCCGACGATAAACCCGGAGAGGTTTACATCGGAGAAGAAGTCGCGGGTATTTATAAATTCGATGCTGAACCCGATGACTCTACCGTAGGAAAACTGATTTCGATGAGTACGGAAAAAAATCCGGATATGCACTACGATATTGAAGGACTGGCGATTTATGCCACCGACAGTGTTAATGGTTACCTGGTGGCTTCGTCGCAAGGAAGTTACAGTTACGCTGTTTTCGAACGCCAGGGCGACAATAAGTACCTGGGAAGTTTCCGTATTACTGACGGTGACGTTGATGGCGTGGAAGAAACCGACGGAATTGACATCACGAACATTGCGTTGGGCGCACAATACCCTAAAGGAATGTTGGTGGTTCAGGACGGTTACAACTACGATGGCGAAGAACTGGTAAGCCAGAATTTTAAATACATCTCGTGGGAGGCCATTGAAAAGTTATTTCTAAAACAGAAATAAATCAGCCTGAATAGTTCGGTGAAGATTTTATATGCTATACAAGGCACGGGGAATGGTCATCTGGCGCGAGCCACTGAAATCGTTCCTTTGCTAAAAAAATTAGGAGAAACGGATATCCTTGTGAGTGGAATTCAGGGGGATATCCGTTTGCCATTTCCGGTAAAATACCGGCTTTACGGCTTTAGCTTTATTTTTGGAAATAAAGGTGGTGTAGCCATTTGGAAAACCATTACCAAAGCCCGTATTTTTCGGCTGGTAAACGATATCCACAAAATACCCGTTCACCAGTACGACGTGGTGATTAACGATTTTGAACCGGTAAGTGCCTGGGCCTGCAAACTGCGTAAGAAGACGTGTGTTGGACTTAGCCATCAAAACGCGGTTTTACATTCAAAAGCACCCCGGCCAACAAAAAAGGATGTTTTGGGCGAATGGATTTTAAAACATTACGCACCGGCAACATTTCGTTATGGTTTTCATTTCAAACAATTGGATGAGCACAATTTTGAACCGGTTATCCGCTCTGCTATCCGAAATGCAACTATTACGAATAACGGCCATTATACCGTTTATTTGCCGGCTTTTAGCAATTTGGAAATAGAAAAATTGCTTGGCCCTCATCAATCCATTCGCTGGCAGGTTTTCTCAAAACACTGCCCGAAAAGTTATACCAAAGGCTCCATTCAGTTTAACCCGGTTTCGCTCGAAGAGTTTAACCGGTCGTTTATCGCTTGCTCGGGAATAATGTGCACTGCCGGTTTTGAAACACCTGCCGAAGCATTGTTTATGGGTAAAAAGCTGTGTGTTATTCCCATGAAAAATCAATACGAACAGGCTTGTAATGCAGCCATGCTGGCCGATATGGGAGTCTCGGTAATTCAGAAAACCGGCTCTTGCCACGATATTCTTTCCAACTGGCTACAGTCGGGGCAGGCAATTAAAATTGCATACCCCGATAATACCCAAAGTATTTTAAAGCGGGTAATTCTAGCCATTACTAAATAGTGGTGCCCAAAACAAAGTACGGCTGCTTTATGCGCTAAGTGGTTTTCAAAGGTCTGTTACGCTTCTTTAGCAGGAGACTTTTTGCGTTCGATCCAAAAATAAGCAATGGGCAACACCATAGGGGTTAAAAATATCGCGGTTACCATGGTTGAGGTCATACTTTTAATGGCTGTGAAACCACGTTACATCTGCGGAGCAACAAAGGATGTCATCTTTTCGAAAAGATAGGAAACTATATACACCTCATCACTTTAAATACTTATTTATAAACACTTTAAATTACCCCCCCCCATTTTTAGTTTCTATTGTAATTAACAATAATAGTATTTATTTTAGGTGCTGTTGATTACAAACCTGTTTCTTTAAATTTATGAAACCCAAGCTGTAATTCCACTTGAAAAAACAATCCCGACTGAAGTCGGGACTGCAATACTATTTGTTTAACCGGGAAGTTGGGCGGCAACCCAAAATCCCACAAACTTTGTAAAATTATGAAAAAAATTGTCTGTTTATTTTTAATGGCCGGATTAATTCTGGCAATTAACTCTTGCAACGAATCGGAGCTTGAACAGGAAGAGCTCCTGAAATCTTCCGCTGGCTATGATGAACTTATTGAAAAAGCGGAAACATGGTACATTGATGCACCTGACGAAAATAGTTTTCCGGTCTTAGCTTTTGCCGATGAACTTATTTGGAATCAGGCTATGGTGCACGATGTTGATACTGCTTTTATGATTGAGGTTCCTATAAAATTGAAGAATCGTTACGGATTAGCAGATAAGAATGATAAAACCCAGAATGTTGAGCAACGAATGCTGTTTTGGTATGATGGTTGCGACTTCAAGTCGTATCTAGAATTAATTGTATCAACCGATAAAAAAGAGAATCTGCAGAACATCAAAAAAATTAATTTTGGTAATAAAGAAAATGGATTTACCGGTTCTTTTATTATATCCGATATTTCCAGGAAAAACATCAATGTTTGGAATTATACGGTTCAGGAAGACCAAGCTGTAGAAATGATAACAAAATCAATGCAAATGATCTGTATTTGGCTGGTATGGTATGATGAATTTGGAAATATTACCGAATACATCGATCTCTTGTATTGCTACCCAATTGGTGGTGGAAGTTCATCGGACACTGGTGGAGGTGGAGGTGGTTCTTCAGGTAGCTCACAAAATTTAGGAGAGATATGTAATTGCGAAATATGCTCCAATTGTGGATATTGTATTAAGGATAGTTTTCTTAAGTCTATCCCAAAGCCTGATGAAGGTGAAAGTGGAGAGGAAACGGTATATTGCCCAGAGTGTATTTGCCCTAAGGTTATTGAAGATCCTTCCTTTGAAGATACTAAAGCTGATTGTGTATATGATAAGTTAGTCACATCAAACCAAATGCAACAATTACTAAGCGAATATTTTGGATCTGATACCTACCACGTAACTTATAAAGTCGATTATTGGAGTACCCCTGGAGTAAACAGCACTGATCCAAGTTATGGTTTGGCCAAAGACAACGGTGACAACACTGTTACAATTAAAATCAACTCTTACTATTTTGATGAGGTTGCCCCTGTTACTACCGCAAAAACAATACTACATGAAACAATACATGCATACCTATATCAGGAGGTTAATAAATTGGGCGGTTTAGATAATTTGGAAAATACTACTTTTGAAAATCTGTTTGCTTACTATCAAACTTATGGATATCCTGATTATCAACATGATTACATGTCACAATATTACATCCCAAATATGGCACAAACATTGAGGCAGTATGATAACTATGCTCACGGGATTGATTATTACGAAGCGTTGGCTTGGCAAGGGCTTAGTTATACTTATGGTTGGCAACAGAAAACACAAGCTGAGAAAGATGCTATAAATGCAAAAGTAAATGAAATTAATTCGGGCAATAAAGAATGTAATTGATATGAAAACAATAATCAGCCTTCTTTTTATTGGAATCATTATTTCAGTAAGCAACGCACAGGATAAAATTCAGGAAAAACCCTTTTATATCCTTTTTGAAAACAATGTAGATGGTATGTTTAAAAAGACTGAAAATAATTCTGACAGCAGTTTTTACTATACGCCCAACCTTAACAGGGGTTTTTGGTTTGGTTTTCAGCCAATAGATGAAATGCAAATAATATCAAAACAATATTTCTATAGTAACCATAAAAATGAGCTCAAAGATATCGAATGGATAAGAGCCCTGATTGAAAATCGCCAAGATCCTTTACATGGAAAGAGAAACATTTATATTGTAGAAGAATTTGGTCAGGATAGTATCAAGCTAACCAGAACCAAACATTTCACTGTTATCGAATAATGCTGAAATAATATAGAACCGTTCTTTATGAATAAAGAACGGTTCCTGCTTTTATAAATTACAAATCGTATGAAAACAATATTATCCCGTTGGCGCGATTTTGTAAATCATGCCTCAGTCCGCAAGGCTGAAAATAGGTAAGAAAGCATTTTTATCAGAATAGTGATAGCCTCACCTTGAGTGAGACCATCACCGTTTTGCGCCGGCTACGCTTCTTTAGCTGGAGACTTTTTGCGTTCGATCCAATAATACGCAATGGGCAAAACCATAAGCGTTAAAAATGTAGAGGTTACCAGACCACCGATTACCACTGTTGCCAACGGGCGTTGCACCTCGGAACCGGGACCGGTATTAAACGCCATTGGAATAAAACCCAAACTCGCCACCAGCGCCGTCATCAACACCGGGCGTAAACGATCTACTGATCCTTCAATGATCAGCTTTTTGAGGTCGCCTTTTTTCTCCTTGCGTAACATATTTATATGGTCGACCAGCACGATACCATTAAGCACCGCAACCCCGAATAGAGCCACAAATCCAATACTTGCAGTTACCGACAAATACATTCCCCGAAGCCAGAGCAGGAACACTCCTCCCGACAAGGCAAATGGCAGGTTCAGCAAGATCAGAATTGCGTAGCGCATTTTACCAAAGTTCAGGTACATTAACCCGATAATGATAAAGATGGAAAGTGGCACTACGAGCATTAAGTGGCGCATGGCACGGCGCTGATTTTCGAATGTTCCGCCGTAATCGATAAAATAGCCTGACGGAATACTGGCGCTTTTATCGATCTGCTCCTGCAGTTGCGAAACATAGGTTCCCAGGTCAATGTCTTTTATGTTGATCCCAACGATTAAACGCCGCCAGCCATTTTCGCGCTGAATCTCGCGCGGGCCTTCCTGCAATTCGATATTCGCCACACGTTTTAAAGGAATATAACCACCACCCGGCAGATGCACCGGAGCCTCTGCAATTTTTGGTAACTGGTCGCGTATATTTTCGGGATAACGCACCACGATGCCGAAGTGTCGTTGTCCTTCGTACAATTGCCCGGCTTCCTGACCGCCAATACCGGCTTCAACTACTTTCTGCACATCATCCACATTTAAACCGAATGAGGCTACCGCTTCTCGATCGATATTTACGGTTAAGTAAGGTTGCCCCGCTGACTGCTCCACATAATAATTGTCAGTACCCGGTAAACCGGACAACAATGCCGAAATATTCTCACCAATTTCATCGAGCACATCTAAATCCTCTCCGTAAATTTTAACTGCCAGGTCGGATTTTACACCACTTGTTAACTCGTCAACCCGCATGGCAATTGGCTGGGTGAAGTTATATGCCAAACCCGGTTCGGTTTGCAAATAAGGTTCAATCCTGCTTATGATATCTTCTTTTGTTACGCCTTTCGACCATTCTTCGATGGGTTTAAGTACCACCCAAACATCGGTTTGATGCACGCCCATCCAGTCGTTGGCCAAATCCGAACGACCTGTTTTGGGAACCACGGTTTTAACTTCAGGAATATTTTCCATAATCTTTCCGGCCAGCCAATCGGCATTTTCCATCGATTCTTCCAACGTTACCGACGGCATCCTAACTTGTTCGATCAAAATAGATCCCTCATCCAATTCGGGCAGGAATTCCGTTCCCAACCGTGTCATTAAAAAAATCGAAACTAAAAAGATAGCCAAAGCTGAAGATCCCACAAACCAGATTTTGTTCATGTTCTTTTCCAGTCCTTTTTGGTAGCGCGGCCGCATCCATTCGATCAGGTAGTTTCGTCGTACTTTTACCTTTTTACGGAATACAACGGCCGACATAGCAGGAACAAAAATGAGTGCCAGCAACAAAGATCCAAACACAGCAGCTGCCACTGTTATCGCCATCGGGCGGAACAAAATACCTTCCATTCCCTTGAAGGTCATAATCGGAACATAAACCATCAGAATAATGAGTACACCAAAAAAGATGGGACGAACAACATGATTAGCCGCCTTTCGAATTATCTCATCTTTTGACTCTTTCTTATTCTTTTGCAGGTCGTGAACAATATTTTCCACCATTACCACCGAACCATCTACCACCATTCCAAAGTCGATCGCTCCCAAACTCATCAGGTTAGCAGCCAGACCAAATTCGCGCATTCCGATAAAGGCAAACAACATCGAGAACGGAATTACCATCGCAACAATCAGCGCTCCTGAAATTTCTCCCAAAAGCAAAAGCAACACAACAATTACCAAAAAACCACCTTCCAAAAGGTTGGTAGAAATGGTTGATGTTGTGCGTTCAATCAGATCCGACTGATCGTAAAATTTTTCAACGCTAACACCTTCCGGCAGACTCCGGTTTATTTCTTCAATTTTATCTTCGATCTCCGAAATTACTTCGCGGCCATTTCCTCCACGCAACATCATAACAATTCCGGTAATTACCTCACCTTTCCCGTCTTTGGTAACACCACCCTGCCTGATCTGCTTTCCTTCAACAACGCTTGCAATATCTTTTATAAAAATGGGCTTGTTATCAATGTTTTTTACGATGATATTCCGCACATCATCCATACTGGTAATTTGTCCAACTCCCCGAATAATGTACTGCTCGCCGTTGTGCTGAATGTAATTTCCGCCCGACACGCTGTTATTTTGTGCAATGGCATCCATCACTTCCGAAATACCGATACTGTAGGTGCGCAACAAACCCGGCTGAATGATAACATTGTACTGTTTTACAAATCCTCCAAACGAATTGATCTCCGTTACTCCCCGTACAATTTTTAATTGTGGGGCGATCAACCAGTCCTGAATTTCGCGCAGTTCCGACAGCGAATAATTTTCACCTTTAACTACGTACTGATATATTTCGCCCAATGCTGTTGAGATTGGCCCCAGTGAAGGACTTGAAACACCCGGAGGCAACTCATCGACAATGGATTGCAGCCGCTGACTTACGATCTGGCGGGCAAAATAAATATCTGTTCCCTCATCGAACTCAACGGTAACCGCCGAAAGTCCGAATTGTGAAATGGACCTAACTTCAGCCACATCGGGCAAACCGTTCATGGCCGTTTCTATGGGGTAACTTACCAGCTTCTCCACATCGAAAGGAGAATACCTGCCGGCTTTTGTAATCACCAAAACCTGCACCGGCGTAACATCCGGCTGCGAGTTAATGGGCAGGTTTATCAACGAAAAGTAGCCGGCAATAGCCATTAATACCACCAGGGATAAGGCTACGTATTTTTGACGAACACTAAATGAAATTATATTTTGAAGCATCAGCCGAGGATTTTTAAGGTTTTATTCTTCAGAAATGATATCGAAACGAGACAGCGCTTTCAGGCTAAAAACTTTTGTAACTGCCACTTCTTCGCCGGCCGTAAGCCCGGAGGCAACAAACACATAATCGCCTTTTATCTGATCCACTCCAATGGGCCGGCGTTCAAAAGTATTCGCATCTTTTTTCACAAAAACAATTGGCTGATCGCCATCATAAGTAAGCGCCTGTAACTGAATGGCCACTGTTTCTTTTTGCGACTCGGAAGTTATAGCCAACCGCAGGTTCTCCCCCGGTTTTGGCCAGCCATCTTCCGACGGTATGATAATATTCACCACTACCGAGCGGCTGGTTTCGTCAAGCCCCGGATTTACCGAAGTAATTTTCCCTTTTATTGTAACATCTTCCTGCTCGCGTTTCGAAATATCAACCGCATTACCCGGTTCCACCAATACCGCATCGCCGGGCGAAACATAACCTCGAATAAGCACCTCGTGTGTGTCGAGCACGCGGGAAAGGTTTTCCAACGCATTTACCGATTGCCCCAGTTCCACAAAATTCTTCTCAATTACACCATTTATCGGTGCCACAATTTTCAGTGTTGGTTCAACATTTCCTGATGCTGAAAATTTTTCAATTTCCGAATCTGGAACACCAACTGCCCGCAACTTGGCATAGGCCGCTTTTAACGACGCCGACGCCCGCTGGTATTCAGCTGTTGCCTGCTCTAATTCGCTGGTAGAACTAATTCGTTCTTCAACCAGTTGTTCCAAACGAGCCAGGCGGCTTTTCTGAAACGATTCCTGCGCATAAGCCTGCAAATATTCCGAAATCAGGTTCCCATATTCCAGACTTTGAATACGAAACAGTTCCTGGCCTTTATTCACCCAGCTGCCTTCGTAAACTTTAATGGCAGTTACCTGCCCGTTAATTGGCGTACTTATAATACTGGAATGCCCCGGTGACGGGAAAACAACGCCCGGCGCCAAAATCTGATGATCGACAAATTCGCTTTTTATCGCTTCCGTTTTTATCGAAAGTTCGTCGCGCTCTTTATCCGACAACTTGATTGTAACCACTTTTTCCGTTCCATCCTTTAACGATGGCGGAACATCGGTTTCAATCACTGCTTTTTCTTCTTTCGGCTCATTTCCTGAATTACAGGCGGCAAATGCGAAAAGGATCATTACAATTCCGAGGTGAATAAATTTGGCTTTCATATTTTTTGCTTGTGTATTGCTAATAGATTAATTCCTGATTGAGGTACTGCTCGAGGGCAGCCAATTGCATATAATAATCGCGGAGGGCAGTTAAATAACGCTGCTCACTTTTTAAATAGATCTGTTGCGCGTTCAACAATTCAAGGAGGTCAATTTCGCCCAGTTGGTAGGCTCGTAACGACATGCTCTGTAATTTCGAAGAACGCTCCTGCATCGAATCGTGATAACGGTTTACGATCGACCGGCTCACCGAATAATTGTGCCAGGCATATTCAATTTCCTTTTTCATGTTCAGCCGGATTTCCTTTTGGTTCCAGAGCAATTCCTCCTTTCGGGCGGTGGCCATTTGTATTTTTCCTTTCTGATCGAACGGATACCAAATTGGAATGCTTAAACCAACTTCGAAACCGTTAAAATCGTAGCCGGTTCCGTAATCCTGTTTGTATAAACTAAACCGAACATCGGGCAGAATGTTGCTTTTGGCTTCTTTCAGAAAATAATCGGAAGCATTCAGCATATTCATCGAAGCGCGGTAAGCAGGCTGCTCTTCCTGAACTGCCAGCGCCTGAATTTGCGAAATATCGATGTCGGTGGCATAAAGCGTGTCGGCAAACTGAATACTGTACTTCTGCTCTTCAACGGGCAATCCCATTACATTAAAAAGCCCGTAGCGTGCCTGGTGCAAAATCCACTCACTCTGGTCGAGATCATTCCGGGCTTCATCCAGCTGGATTTCGGCATTTGCCAAATCGATACCGTTTCCCAATCCCGTTTCAAACTTTGTATAAACAGCATTGTACAGGTCTTGAGCAAGCTTTAGCTGATTTTCGCGCGAGCGCTGCAGATAAAGCGCATACACCACTTCGATGTATTTACTTTTTACCTGCGAATTAATTTCCTTCTCTTTAGCAACAATAACATTTTGTTGCGCCTCCACTTCCTGCTTCAAAGCTTTTACACGATAAACCGACGTTAACGGGAAATCCACTTCCTGCGTTATGGCCACACGTTTTTCGGCAAACGGCGCCGTTGGATCATCGCTGATACCTTCTTTAAAATAACTGATTTCGGGAGCCGAAACGCCCGTGTTGGTTCTCCACTCGTTTTCTTTTTGAACCAAACGCGCCCGCATCTGGTTAAGCCCGGCATTTTTAGAAATAGCTTGTTCTACGGCCTGTTGAATAGTTAACAATTCGTCTTGTCCGTAAACACTACCAGCCAGAAATAACAGGAAAACTAAACTGAATTTTGTTAGTCTTATCATGGTTTTTTGAATTTACAATCAAGTTCTTGTGTATTAAGTTACAAAGACTTTCGCATTTTGTTTAACTAATAGCAGCAAAATTATTTATGACCCATAGTTAATAACAATGGTAACGATTGTAAACATTTGACACATTTTATTGAAAAAACCAGCACACCCGATGAAAGTAATTTTATACAGCATAATAATTTATGCCCGTTACCCCGGTGGTTTGCTCAATTATTCCTTCCCCGGTTCTGCCGGACCACTGTAAGGCGACACCAGTTTTCGCCCACGATATGAAAATCGTTTCGACATGTACGAAAGAATTTCGTTTGCTGTACTTTCAATGGGTTTATTGGAAACATTAATAACCGTAAATCCACCCCGGTCAAAAACAAACATGGCTTTCCGAATCTCTTCGCGCACGGCACGCTGATCGACATAGGATTCGACATGGTGATTCTCCCAACTGGCGATTCTTTTCTGACGATGTGCAAGTAACTGACTGGCTCCAATATGCAGGCCAAACACACGATTTGGATCAATTTGAAAAAGTTCATCGGGTGGCTGAACACCAGGCACCAGTGGTACATTTGCCACTTTCCAGCCATACATAGCCAGGTATACACTAAGCGGGGTTTTTCCGGCACGCGAAACACCGGTTAAAATTATTTCGGCATTACGTAAACGTTCGGGACTCATCCCGTCGTCTTGCGACAGCGTAAATTCTATTGAATCGATCCGATCGAAATACTGGTGGTTGATTTCGCGGTATAATCCCGGATGCACCATTGGCTCTACATCAAGCGTATCATCTAAATAGTTGGCCAGTTCACCCATTAAATCAATCACCCGAACCTTAAATTCTTCTCCCAGCTCATTGATTTTGTGTCGCAGGTCAGGGTTAACCATCGTATGAGCAATCAGTCCGTTATCGGCCTTAGCTTTCATGATAATATCGAAAACCTCGTCTTCGGTGGTCACTCTTCCGATAATCTCTACCGGAATTTTGTTTTCAGGATACTGAATTAATAAAGCCTGAACCAGGTTGTTACCGGCGATTCCTGTTCCGCCAGATACAACATAAATTGGTGCCGGTGAAGTTTTGCTCATAACGCTGCGCTTATCTTTTAAAGGGAACAAACAGAATAAGAACTTAGTTTATCACAAAAGCAAATTGAATTAACCCCTAAAGCCCCTGAAGGGGACTAGCTCCCCTTTAGGGGTTGGGGATAAGCGGCATTATTCCGGTTTTAATTGCATTTCAAAACGGGCGTTATTTTCTACATTTTGTTTTGAAAACAGATCCGGATGATAGTCGTTATCGAGGTATTTCGCGGTCTGATCGAGATAGAAGTCACTGGCCGGAATACCACTTGTCCCGGTTGGAATAATTGTCTCCGAATCGTCCCAGTTAGCTGTGCTGAAAATGTGTCGGTGTGATGCGCCGTGCACGGTTTCATACAAATTTTTGTACGAATACGAGTACGGGCATATGGTATGAAAACTTCCGGGTACCTCAAAAGGTCCACGGTTAAGTTTTAGTGCTTTATCCAAAACCGAAACAACGCCGAGCGGATGTTTTAAAGTGAACGAATGAATACTGCCCCACTTCCACAGTTCTACCTCAGTCCCAAATTTGTTAGTAAGATCAGCTACGGTTTCTTTGAATGATTGTGCAATAATATCATCAAAAGTTTCTATTTTATCAGTCATAACATTGTCGGTCCATTGCGATTGTCCTTCTGCCAACAGGTTTATCATCAGGTTTTGTAATAACATTTTCTGCCCTAACATTCCCTCAAATAATTCCGGCGACAGCTCATCTTTTACCAAGTTCTCCATCGATTTTCGGTACAGAATTTCAAAAATGGAAGCCGCCTGACTTTCGCGTGTAAGATTATAATCCCAGCTTTTTAATTTGCTGAAAGCCGCTTGTTCCGTTTCATTTAAATCCGATTGTTTTTTAAGCGATTCAACAAAAATCGGTGTCATCTGCTCTGCCGTTTTCGATTTCCAATCGCTTTGCATGGCTTTAAAGTCGTCGATACCCAGCTTCTCTTTTGCATCCAGCATTTCCCTTATCCTGTTGATGCGGCCTGGCATTGAAAACCAGTGACTGATGTAATAAGGATAATCATCGGGTACGGTTTTGTTATTGGCCGACGACACGTATCCCCTTTCCGGATTTAACTCGTAAGGCAGTTTCTCAAACGGCACCAAACCCTGCCAGTCGTATTTACTGCTGTCGCCCGGATAGATCTGAATACCCGAACCTTCGCGAATGGGTACTCCGGCGCTGCATTGCAAACCGATATTTCCTTTCACATCGGCGTAAACCACATTCTGGCTCACCGATATAAAAGTGCTCATGGCATCACGAAAATCGCTCCAGTTATTGGCACGGTTCAACAGGAAAACAGTGCGGATCTCGTTACTCATTTCATTGCCCAGCCAACGAATAGACAAGGGCGTTTCTTTTTCCTTTTTCATTCGATTCACCATCGGACCGCGGTGCGTGAACTTCAGTTCCTCTTCAAACTCCTCTCCTTCCTTGGTTTTTATGATTTCCTTTTTAATCAGTAAATCATGCCAGGCACCATCGAACCTGTATTTTGTTGAATCTTCGTTTAATTTCTCCGCATAAAAATCGAGATCGTCTACCATAACGTTGGTCATTCCCCAGGCAATGCTGTCGTTGTGTCCGCAAATCACAAACGGCTGACCCGGAACCACAAGACCTGTGACACTCCTTTTTCCCTCAACAACCTGGTGCATCTGGTACCAGATTCCCGGAGCGAATAAACCCAGATGCATGTCGTTAGCCAGAAGTGGCATTCCGGTTTGGCTTTTTTTGTCTGCAACCGCCCAGTTATTACTTCCGTTAAAAATCTCTGCACCCAGTTTCGTTAAATTTTCGGTAGCAGATAACAGAGTCTTCGATGCCTCAATTTCGATCTTCCCAAATTCAGGGTAGATTGCTGTTTTATGATTTTTAAGATCGGGAATCAGCTCGGCAATTTTCTCATCAGAAACTTCTGCACGCAACTGGTGCAGGAAATACTCGCTTCCCCATCCCATTGATAAATCCCACGACATGTAGCCAATCAGGTTGATACAATGCACCGGTTCCCACATTTCAGGTTTATACTGCAACACCTTAAATTCGGGTGGCAGCGGATATTTTCTGATGTATTGATTTATACCATCGGAATACGCTTCGAGCGCAGCAACAATTTCCGGCGATGAAGTTGCCAATATCTTTTCCGATTTTTCCTGAATACGAAGTGCACGCATCATCAGGTCGGTTTCCAGCTGGTCTTTTCCTAAGATTTCAGATAAACGCCCCTGTGTTACCCGCCGCAGCAAATCCATTTGCCACAGCCGGTCTTGTGCCATGGCAAAACCCACAGCACGGTACAAATCAGTTTCGTTTTCGGCGTAAATATGCGGAATGGCATGCTCATCGCGAAATATGGAAACCGGTCTACGGAGTCCTTCCAGTTTCAGGTCCTCGTTATAATCGGGCACTGCCGAAGTTTTGATATTTTGCAACACAAAGAAACCAACAACTAAAGCAAGAACAAGGAAGCCAAGCACCCCCAACAAAACACGTTTTAAGGTATTCATTTGAAATTGATTTTTTGGAACGGATGGATTACTCTCCGAATTTTCTATATTTAATCCTTAAAAATAATTCAAAATCAGACATTATGAAGAAGCTTGTAATTCTTTTTTTCCTTGGAGTTTATGCTTTGGCAGGTTTTGCTCAAGAGGCCGATCAAATTGTTGGCATTTGGTGGAACGATGAAAAAACTACCAAAATTGAAGTTGAAAAACAGGATGGAAAGTACATTGGAACCATCGTTTATATGATTCCTGAAAAATATGAAAACGGACAACCTCCGAAAGACGATGAAAATCCGGATCCGGCATTACGCGACCGGTCGATAATTGGTATACAAATTTTGAGTGGGTTTGAATACGATGCAAAAAAAGAAGAGTGGAAAAACGGCACTATTTACGACCCAAAATCGGGGAAAACATACGACTGCTATAGTTGGATGGAAAACAAGGATGTATTAAATCTTAAAGGTTTTGTTGCCGGAATACGAATGTTGGGCCGCAGCTCGGAGTGGTATCGAACAACGCTTTAGTTGTACATAGTTGTCATTTCGAAGGAGGCACGACTGAGAAATCTGTTTCTTAAATCATACAGATTTCTCCTCATTCTTCGTCGAAATGACAGCATTTGATGAACTCAAAAATTACCCCGAAACCTGAACATCAAAACCTTCTTCGCGAACTCTTTCTGCTATGGAATTCAGATCTTCCAACGAAACTTTTTCAAGTGTTTCAATTGGGGTATCGCGGGCAATCGTATAAATCATTACCTGCAGTGGTTTTATTTTTTTTAGCAAATCAATCCATGCCGAAATCTCTTTTTCAGTGGTATTATCAACGGTTTTGCCTTTATAAGTTCCGCGCACAAACATGGTTTGAATAATCACCTTTCCGTTAAAAGCAATCAATTGTTCGATGGTATCCGAGAGCTTGAAATTCCCTTTTGGGCAATCCAGCAACTTTACGGTTTCTTCAAAAGCCGAATCCAGTTTCTGAATGTTGTCTTTTATTTTCAATAAAGCCTCAAAAACCGATTTGCGGTGAATCATAGTTGCATTGGAAAGCACAGCAATTCGGGCATCCGGAGTGATCTCGTTGCGCAAGGCAATAGTGTCGTCAATAATTCCGGCAAACTCGGGATGCAAGGTTGGCTCACCATTTCCGGCAAAAGTAATCACATCGGGCAGTTCATTGGCAGCAACCATTTCGTGCAGTTTAACTTCCAGTCGCATTTTCACATCAGCCCGTGATGGGAATGACACTTTTTCCTTGTACTCGCCCGGTGTAAAACCACACTCGCAATAAATACAGTCGAACGAACAAACTTTGGCTTCGGTAGGCAGTAAATTTATACCCAGCGAAACACCCAAACGGCGGCTTTTTACCGGCCCAAATATTATTTTATCGAATAAAAATGTTGCCATAGAATAGATCTTTACAGTTAATAAATCACTGAAAAGGTTTGATTTTTAAAGGAAAGTCAGGCATTGCCTGCTGAACAAAATCTCGTTTTTTACCAATTACTGGATCTCAAAGGTTGTTTCGCCAATTTCGTTTCCATCGGCAAACAGGTTAATGGTATAAGTTCCCGGCATCAATTCAGGTTCGTTGGTATTGTCCCAGAAAATAGCCACCGGTAAATCCTGTCCTTCGTAAACTACCTCGCGCATTGCCGAATATTGAATTTTCAAATCTTCAAACTGAAAAACATCGTTTTCCGACTTCACCATTAACAGCTGATCGGGGCGCATAATTCGCACATATATATTTTTTGGACCTCGTTTGGTTGTCGTGTTCTGACCCAAAACAAAGTAAATACGCAATTTGGCAGTACGTTTGGCAAATTTGGTTTCCTTGCTTCTCTCATTTAAGGCCGTTGCTGTCAACTCGCGGGCTTCGAGCATAGCCGCACGTTTCAGGTTTTGTTGCAGCCGCTCTTTTTCCTGGTTAAGCTGTTGGTTGTGTTGTTCAACCTCTTTGTATTGCTGTTTTACCTCGCGGTTTTCGGCCATCAGCTCTTCGTTACGCCGGTTAAGCGAATCAATTTGTACCACAAAATCGCGCATAATTCCGCGCAAAGTGGTTACCTGTTTTTGGTAGTCTGAAATTTTCGAGAAGCTTACTTTTTTGGTCTGCTCCACTTCAATCAGCAAATCTTTAACCTTGTTTTGTGCCACAAACAGCTGTTCGCTAATTGTATCGTTTTCGGTTTTTAATGAATCGTAACTGGCAGCAATTTCGGTTAACTGATATTGAATGGAGTCTTTTTCAGCCGTGATTTCGTGCATTATCACTTTATGATCGCGTCGTTGCAAAAAGAACAACACTAACACTACGGCCAATACCACAGCAAGAACAACAACAATTATATTGTTTCTCATGTCTTTCGAATCTTTCTGCATTGCATCAATCTGACTACTCATAAACTTTATTTTTTTGTTCTGCCACCATTTAAAACGAAACAAAAATAACAATCTTTTATGCGGTGGCAAATCCGTTCAACAAATCAGTGTTTTTTATTGAATTTTAAGAAAAATGGTAAAAACAAAATTAAGATAAACAAGTGCGAACACGATTACAATTATTTTGTTTGAATAGACTAAACATTGATTATTATGAAATTTAAAATACTTTCCCTAAGTCTGCTTTTGCTTTTTATTTCGCCATTTCTCTTTGCGCAGAACGAACATTACGATGCCGTAATTATCGGGCACGTAGTTTCAAAAGGCCAGCATATTCCATTCGTAAATATTTATCTTGACGGAACCAACTACGGAACCACAACCGATGTTACCGGCCACTACATGATGGTCGACCTTCCTATCGGAGAGTTTACTATTGTTGCCAAGATGATTGGCTACAAGGAAAGCAAAAAACAGGTGGTTTTAAAGGCCGGTGAAACCGTTGAGGTTAAATTTGACCTGGAAGAAGACGTCATTCACATGGACGAAGTGGTAATTACCGGTACAAAAACATTTAAACGGCAAACCGAAAGTGCTGTGATTGTTAATGTATTGGATGCCCAGACCATTGAAAAAGTAGCGGCACAAACCATTGCTGAATCACTGAGTTTTCAACCCGGATTGCGCATGGAAACCGACTGCCAAACCTGTAATTACACCCAGTTACGAATGAACGGCTTGGGCGGTGCTTATAGCCAGATATTAATTAACGGCCGCTCTGTTTTTAGTCCGCTTATCGGACTTTACGGCCTCGAGCAATTGCCCACCGAAATGGTTGAACGTATTGAAGTTGTTCGCGGCGGAGCCTCTGCTCTGTACGGATCAAGCGCCATTGGCGGAACGGTAAATATCATTACCAAATTGCCGCAGCGAAATTCGTATGAAGTTACATCAAACAATTCTATTATCGGCAGCGATGCACTTGACTATAATGTAAGTGCTACACTAACCGCTTTATCGCAAAAACGAAATGCCGGAATGTCGATGTATGCTTTTCATCGCCAGCGTGACGCTTTTGATGCCAACGACGATAATTTCTCGGAGTTGCCGGAGATAAAAAATAATTCGTTTGGAATAAATTCCTTCTTCCAAATCGACGAAGACCAGAAGATTGAAGCCAATTTCTCGAGCACATACGAATACCGCTATGGCGGGGAAATGATTGACGGGCCGGCCTATCAGGCAAAACAATCGGAAGAACGGACGCATAATGTTTTAATGGGTGGAATTGATTACACTTACAACCCGACAATGCGCACCAGCTTTGTTCTTTACTCTGCCGGCCAATACACGCAACGCGACCATTTTACCGGCATTGCACCCGATGGCGGACAGGAATTACAAGACTATAACAATGCGCCACCTTACGGCGATTCAAAAAACTCAACCTTCCAGTTTGGAGCCCAGTTAAACCACGCCATAAACGATTTTGTTGGCGCCGGAACCAACATACTTACTTTTGGTACCGAGTTTATTTACGACGATGTTTTTGATGAAATTACGGCTTACGATTATTTGATCGATCAGCAAACCAAAAACTTTGGTGCATTTATTCAAAGTGATTGGTCGATTACCCAAAAAACAACGCTGCTGGCCGGAGTGCGTGCCGACAAACATAATTTTGTTGATAAACTGATTTTGAATCCACGTGTTTCCTTGCTTTTAAAACCCGATTCGTACACACAATTACGCCTGTCGTGGTCGACCGGATTTCGTGCGCCACAGGCTTTTGATGCGGATATGCACATTGCTTTTGCAGGCGGTGGAATTCAAACCATCGAACTGGCCGACAATCTGGAAGAAGAACGTTCGCAAAGTTTAAGTGCGTCGCTAAATTGGGATAAACCCACCGAAAAACACATTATTGGATTTACTCTGGAAGGCTTTTACACTCAGCTAAAAGATGCTTTTGTTTTAGAAGAAGTTGGAACCGATAACGCCGGAAATTCGTTGATGGAAAAAAGCAACGGCGGGAAAAGCCAGGTTTACGGTGCTACTTTTGAAGCGCGCGCCAATTTCGACCGCAAACTACAAATTGAGGGAGGAATAACTGTACAAAGCAGTGAATACGACAACGCGATTCAATGGTCAGAGGAATTACCGGGTGAGAAAAAGTATTTGCGTACTCCCGAAACTTACGGCTATTACACTCTAACCTGGACTCCAACGAACCGGTTCAGCGCATCGCTGTCAGGAGTGTACACCGGAACTATGCTGGTTCCTCATTACGGGTTGGCCGGCGATGCTGGGACGATCGATCAGGACGTTCTTTTTGATTCGCCATCGTTTATGGAAAACAACGTAAAAGTAGGTTACACTTTCGAGTTAAAACGAATCGATTCATCGGTTGAATTATTTGGCGGCGTAAGCAACATGTTCGATAATTACCAGGATGATTTCGACAAAGGTAAAAACCGCGACAGTGGTTATGTGTACGGCCCGGCAAAACCAAGGTCGGTTTTCTTTGGTATTAAGTTATTTAACTAGAAAACACAGTCGCCAAATTAAGATTATATACCCTCTCTCCTGTCTCTCCCTTCACAGAAGGGAAAGACGATTAGCCTCCAAAGGAATCGCCGTATGAGAATACATTGATTTGAAATTGCTACGAACCACAGGCCAATCGTCCTATCTTGCTGGCAGGGAAGGATAAGAGGATGGGTACGAATAAAACATCCGGCTACGTTGCAAACCAAAAAAAGCTGCCCGGCACATTCGTCGGGCAGCCTTAAAGCATGTATTTAAAAGTCTAATACAAGCTTCCGATCTTTATCCCAAAATAAATAGTTCTTGGAGATAATGGTCCATACACATACGATGGATCGCGATCGATGCCTGTATCAAAATCTTCCTGATAACTGTTAAAGATATTTTTTACACCTCCATTCAGCTCCACTTTCATATAATCCGACAAGCGGAAATGGTAACAGAGTTTTATTCCTGTATCAAAAAACGAATCGCTTTCGCGAAGCTCACCAACTTCAGGATTTGCTAGTTCCGGGCCAAAATACGGCACCAGCATTTTCCCGGTGTAATTTCCGGTAAGCGCAATATCAAAAACAGGTGTCGGGCTAATATTTGCACTTAGATAACCGTAGGTATTTGGCGTTCTGAAAAAGCGCTTTTCGCCAAATTCCTGTTCGGCCTCAAATTCACTTTTCTGAATGGTAAATCCCGATTGCAATTGGAATTTCTGCGATGGCGACGCGTTCAATTCAATATTAATTCCCTGCACGCGGGCACCGTCTTCGGCATTTACACGGGTGTAAACTACAGTTCCGTTTTCATCGGGCGTGCCGTATTCGTTGGCAAACGGATCAACCAATTGAGTGTAAAATCCTTCTACCAACAGCTGGTATTGCCAATCGCCAAACTCGTTAGAATAATCGAGCGAGGCTGTAAAACTGTTTGACGATTCCTGTTTCAGGTTCGGATCGTTTTCGTGAAGCACTTTTCTCGATCCCGACGTTTCAATGTGAAGGTCTTCATCAAAAATCTGCGGTGCTCGGAAACCACGCCCAAAACTACTTCTGAACTGCAGATGTTCAGCAATATTGTACAGCAAACTCACTCGCGGACTTATTACATCGCCATTCACATCGTCGTTGTTTTCAATTTTTTCTTCGATGTTGTAATGATCGAAACGCAAACCGGCACTAAAAACCACTTTATCAGTTTTCCACTCCGATTGCAAAAATGCGCCGTAATTGGTCATTCCCTGGTCGGCAATTTGAGTATTTCCGTAGTGCACATCCTCCGCAGCATCGTAGTAGCCCAGTTTTTCATCTTTCAATGAACTACCGCTTGTTTCTATTCCTGAAGTAATTGTTGCCGGAGAAAACAACAGGTAGTCAATATTTCGAATGTATTGCAAACCCGCGGCATAAGTTAAATCTTCGGTGTGGCCATATGCCGACGGATCTTGCTCGGCGCCGTAATACGAACCGCGGTCAACCCCCTGCATTGATATAAAAGCCGAGAATTTATCGTTATCGCGAAGCAGCAGATCGAAATTCAACGCTCCCGAATTAATCTGGTGCTGCACACTTTCCGAAATATCAGACTCGTGCAGCGGAAGCTCGAATTTATTTCCTCCACGGCGGTCTTCATTTATATTAAAATAATCGACAGTAATTTTTCCACGGCTCGCCACACGCTGGTAAAAACGGGCCCCGATGGTTGTATTGTTGATGCTTGCCAACTCCGAATATCCATCGCCGTTGGCATCAAAAGGATCGCGTTTGCGGTGAAATCCAAAAATGCTCATCCCGGTTTTATAATCGTCGGTTACAATCGAACCGTTAATGTTAATATTGTAATCGCTGGCTGCATCGTAGTCGCCTCCGGCGCCCACAAAACTATTGTTTACAGAGGTTTCGAAACTATTTGTTACCGGATCTTTTGTAATCAGGTTTATGGTTCCGGCAATAGCGTTACTTCCATACATCGACGAACCGCCACCGCGAATAACTTCTACCCGCTCAATCATGTTGGCTGGAATCAACTCCAGACCATAAACACCGGCCAATCCGCTAAAAACCGGGCGCGAGTTAATCAGAATCTGTGAGTACGGTCCTTCCAGTCCGTTCATACGTACCTGCGAAAAACCACAGTTCTGGCAGTTGTTCTCCATACGTAATCCGGGCGAAAAATTCAGTCCTTCGCTTAGCGTAACACTTTGCACACGGTCGAATAATTTTGGATTGATACTGTTTACAATTGTTGGCGTTTCTTTGCGGCTTTTGGCATTTCTGTCGGCCGAAACCACCACCTGTTCAATACCGATGTTATCAGGTTCCAGTTCGGCCAAAATGGTAACACTTGTTTTGGCTTCCATCTTCACTTCTTTCTCAAAAGTTTGGTAGCCAATGGCCGAAATTACAACCACTTGTTTTCCAAGCGGCAAATGGCTCATTTTAAAATGCCCGGTGGCATCGGCTGCAGTACCAATGGTAGTTCCTTTAATGGTTACAGTTGCAAACGGAATATGTTCTTCGCCCGATTTTACATCGCCAAAAAGCATGGCATCGGTTTTATTTTTATTGTCGTTCTCAGGCTCTTCTGCCGAGACAATCTGAAATGAAAAAAATAGCAATAGAATTGCATATATGGGTTTCATAATCTTTGTAATATGTTGTTTTCAAACTACTAAATCTGTTTTTTTTAAAAAGCGACAAATCATCGCTTCATCCATCGGCAAAACACGGATTAAATGGATTACAATCCGCTTAAACACTGATGACATGGTGGTTGCACATTTTGCAACGCTACTAAGTATTTTGAAAACTAGGCAGGAGGTGCCCGGGGAATGGTTTGTAATGAAACAGAAACTGGAATTTCCTGCTCATTGTAAACAATGTATTCGATATGATCTGCGGGCACTTCAAAATTGAAAGCGGTTAGTCCCGGAGTTTCATAAAGATCGGAATGCAGCGAGGAATAAAGATTAATCTCACGCTGCGAATGGTTGTGATTGTTTCCTGAACCATCCGAATCGGATGTTGGGTGCGAGTGGGTAACAACAATACCGTTAGCATAAACATGGGTATGCTTATTTTGTATTGATGTTTGAACGATGTACAAATACACCGGAAGAATCAGTACAAACAGTAAATTTGTATGTTTTCTTATTAAATTCACACAATCGATTAGAGGGAGCTAAATTAAGAACCTTTCTAAATAAAAAACATTACAATTGCTATTTTTGTATTTTATTTAACAATGGCAAAACGCAGACCAATATTTAAAATCTACAGTTACGGCGAGTACTCGAAATGGGATCGGGAAAGCAGGGACATCCCAAAGATATTGGATTTTACCACTGAAATTAAAGCTGAAATTGGAACTGAGTTTGGCTATGTGTTGCACATAAAAAATGGCAAGGGTGAGAAGGTTGATTTTCAGATCGATCATCCGCCGTTTACCGATGATGAAGGGAATTTGCGTCCTCCGTTTACCGGCGAACAGTTTATTCGCACCAACGATTACGAGTTTTATCTTGGCGATTGTATTTGGGAACCATTGGAAGACAAGCTGGGAAAATGGGAGCTAACCACCTGGTATAAAGGCAAAGTGGTTGCTCACAAAATTTTCACGTTGATTTAACTACCTGGCTACTTTTTTCACCTCGGCCGACAATCTTTCCAAAGCGGCATCGGCAGCAGACAGCATATCCTGAACGACCTCTTTGTAATATTGCTTCACCAGTTTTGGATTATCTTTTCCATCAGGATGAGTAGCACGCAAACGCAACTCGCGATGACTTTTTACAATATCGCCGGCAATTTCGTATACCGCTTTTTCGTCTACTTCATTGTTATATTCCATCACGTAAAAACAATCGCTTAAAGCCATCGACATAATCAAATCAATGTCCTTTTTAAGGTCTCTTACACTTGCCATAATTTTATTAATAAAGTTTATTAAAGGTAGATATTTTAACCGAAAATGTAGCTACCCAGCCTATCTCCGCTGAAAACCACCAGCGCCACTACCAGTGTCACCCGGTCGGATCATACTGTTATTTCGTTGCTCTTCCTCTTCTTTTTGTTGTTTCTCCAGTGCTTCTTCACGCTTCCGTTCTTCTTCTTCCTTATCGCGGATATTTTTACTAAAAAGCGGATCGGGCGTTAAATCCCAGCTGTGACTTTCGCTCCAGTTCGAGCGTAGCTTAATTACTTCCTGCACATACGCCACGCGTTCAGGTTGCACTTTGTCCTGAAAACTTCCGGCATCCCATTTGCCGTTTCCATTGGCATCGTAAATTACTTTTACCTTGTACTTTTCGGGTGCCAGGTATTCGAACAACACTGTACCATCTTCGGTAAAAGTTTTTTGGCGCAACACCTCTTCTTCATCGTTATTTTTCAGAACCTGAACAACCATTGGCATTGTTACATTCGAGAAATCAAATTCCAGGCTGCCGTAATAATCTTCTTCACGTGTTTTAAAACCTTTTGAAAAGGCCTTGCTTGTAATTCCAAAAATATTTACGCATGCTGCGGAGTCAATCACAAAGCTGTATTCAGTTTGTGGTTCCCAATTGTAACTAATTGAGTAACTCCGGTATTTTGCGGTGTCTTCTTGTACATTTATCGGGAGGGCATTTTCCAAGGTATCAGCAGTAAGATACATCTTCACCATCGAAGTGTTAAAACTCTGAACAGGCTCGGGCGATACAAAACGGATCACTCCATTCAACTCCATGGTTGACGGAATATCGGTTTGCCAGGTAAACTGCGGTATGGGTTCCGGCTTCTCTTCCTCTTCTTCCTCTTCCTTTCCCCGTCTGCGGCTTTTCTTTTCCTCCTCCACCTTTGGGTCGGCATAATGCATTAATATCGTATCGTTTTGCACGTATGGCATGCCTGCTGAATCCAGCTGCGTATAGCACAACTCCATATAAAGCGAGTCGTATCTCGAAACCATTGTGTCGGTAATCCACATCAGTATCGAGTCCTTATTCTGCCCGTATTCAAAAAGCTGCCAATCGCTTGCATCGTGGTCGATCAAATTTACCGAGAAGGTATCGGCAATCGATTCATTAAACTCAAAAAAACATTTATTGCGGCTCTGGCGTACGGTCGATTCAACATACTGTTCAAAAATATCTTCCATCACAAAGCGCATATAAAACGGCTCGGGAGAAAAATGTGTATGCCCCAAAACCAGCATCGAGTCAACGCCACTAACCATCGTATCGGCTTCGGCATGAAAATGCGCCTCAGGAATTACCAATGTATCCAGAAAAGCAATTTCCTCCGCACCTTCGTTATACATCAGGTCGTTGTTCATGTCGTTAATCGCAAACAAATTATAGGTTCCTTCGGCAATATTATCGATCATAAACAAACCTTCCTCATCGGTTTTTGCAATGTAATCGGGGCGTACCCTGAACACAGCCGAATCGTGCAAATTTGAATGCATAATCAATAACGAACCATCTTTATTTGGCTCAAGATTAAAGGCGTTTATAACGCGCCCAGCCACACGCAACGAGTCGTATTCGGGCCCAGTGCTAAACGAGAAACGCAGGTTTTTAAGCGGATTTTGCTCATTGTTATCTACAATCGCATTTTTAAAATCAAGCGAATACGTTACGCTGTCTTTTAAATCCTCGTTGAACTCAATAATCAGGGTTTTCGATTTGGTTTTAATTAACGGGCGTTTTTCCAGCGGAGGCGAAATGACCAGCTGTTCTGATATTTTATCCGTTTGTAAATATTCGTTGAATGTAAACCGGATATTGTCTTTATCAAAGTTCAATGCACGGTATTCCGGGCTGGTTTCCAGCAAAACCGGTGGCACCGAGTCGCGTGGTCCTCCGGCCGGCATCCCCATATTGGCACACGACGAAATAATAACAATCCAGGCCAGCATTGCAACAATAAAAAACGGTAGTTTCCCCTTTAACTTCATAGGCTTAAAATGTCTGTTTTCAAGGCGTTCAAAGGCAAGACACCGAACCCTTAAAATGGTTTACAAACATACAAATTCCTGTAAATATAGGAGGTGCCGAGTTGTTAAATATTCCGAAATAAACTTATAGCTACCTCAGTTCGATCTCATATTGTTCGCAACTTCCGCACTTATTATTAAAACATGAATAATAATTATTTTAACTTGCTTGTGATAATTAAAACAAAATGGGAAGAAAGAAAAAGAATAAGCTGCACAAAAAGAAACGCGGCGGCACATACAACAAGAAAAAGCTAAAAAACGCCATACTTTCAACACTTTACGAAAACCCGGGGAAGGCGGTTAATTACCGTCAGATTTCAGGCTCGCTGAGTATAAAAGATCCGGAGACTCGCAAATTGATAAACGTTGCCCTTCAGGAATTGGCCGACGATGGTTACGTTGATCAGATATCGCGGGGAAAATTCAAACTGAAAGCACGCACCGGAAAAGTTACGGGTATTATTGAAATGCAACCACAGGGTTTTGCATACGTCATCAGCGACGAACTGGAGCAACCGGCTGTTATTTCATCGCGTAACCTCAACCATGCCATGGAAGGCGACAAAGTACGAATCCATGTTTATGCGCGGCGCAAGAAACACGATTTGGAAGGCGAAGTTACCGAGATTCTGGAACGGGCAAAAACAATATTTGTAGGAACAGTACAAACCACCAAAAACTTTGCGTTTTTGATTCCGTCAGGGAAAGTTGGTTTCGATATTTTTATTCCGAAAGAAAAACTAAACGGTGCAAAAGACGGGCAAAAAGCCATTGCAGAAATTAAAGACTGGCCACAAAATGCGCGTAGCCCGTTTGGTGAAATTATTGAAGTGTTGGGCGACACCGGCGACAACGATGCTGAGATGCACGCTATTCTGGCCGAGTTTGAACTGCCACACAAATTCCCTCAAAATGTAGATAAGGCTGCCGAAAAAATTCCGCTGGAAATTCCGAAAGAAGAGATTAAAAAGCGGCGCGATATGCGCAATACCACCACATTTACCATCGACCCGGTTGATGCAAAAGATTTTGATGATGCCCTGTCGTTAAAGAAACTTGACAACGGAAACTGGGAAGTTGGTGTGCACATTGCCGATGTTACGCATTACGTGCGGCCAAATACCATTATTGAAAACGAGGCGCAAGACCGTGCAACCTCTGTTTACCTGGTCGACCGCGTTGTTCCGATGCTTCCCGAGCGCTTATCGAACGGTGTTTGTTCACTTCGTCCAAACGAGGATAAATTGTGTTTTTCGGCCGTTTTTGAAATTACCGAAGATGCAAAAGTAAAAAAACAGTGGTTTGGCAAAACAGCCATCCATTCCGACCGAAGATTTACCTACGAAGAAGCACAGGAAATTATCGAAACCGGACAGGGCGATTTTTCTGAGGAGATGCTAAAAATCAATGAATTGGCGATAAAATTGCGCGACGAACGTTTCGATACAGGATCGATTGCTTTTGAGCGTATTGAAATGAAGTTTGAAATTGACGAGAAAGGAAAACCAATATCCGTTTCATTTAAAGAATCAAAAGAATCGAACCACCTGATTGAGGAGTTTATGCTGCTGGCCAACAAAAAGGTGGCTGAGTTTATAGGCAAAGTTCCGGAAAAGAAAACGCCAAAAACCTTTGTTTACCGTATTCACGACAAACCCGATCCCGACAAACTTTCGTCGTTCAACACGTTTATAAAGCGCTTTGGGCATGGCATTCAACTGTCAACGCCGCGGGCCATTTCAACATCGCTAAACAAATTGCTTACCGAAGTAAAAGGTAAAAGCGAACAGAATGTGGTAGAAACACTGGCCATCCGCACCATGGCAAAAGCAGCCTATTCAACCCGGAACATCGGGCACTACGGGCTTTCGTTCGATTATTATACGCACTTTACCTCGCCAATCAGGCGCTACCCCGATATGATGGTGCACCGTCTGCTGGAAAAATATTTAGACGGCGCACGTTCGGTTAACGAGCAAAAATATGAGGGGCTTTGCAAACACTCGTCCGACATGGAGGCCAAAGCAGCCAATGCTGAACGGGCGTCGATAAAGTATAAGCAGGTGGAGTTTATGCAGGATCATATCGGAAAAACATACCCGGGAACGATTTCAGGTGTCACCGATTGGGGAATTTACGTGGAGCTGGAGAATAAAATTGAAGGCATGATTCCGATCGCACAAATGGATGATGATTTTTATATTTTCGACGAAAAAAATTATGCGTTGGTTGGACGTCATTCACGTAAGAGTTTTCAGTTGGGCGAAAAAATAAATGTACGTGTTTGGCGCACCAATCTTGAAAGAAAGCAGCTCGACTTCAGACTGGCAGAACAGGATAAAGAGTAGCTATTCGAATATTAGCAAAAAAGATTTCAACCAGTTACAGGGCATTCAACCAACCAAAGTAAATGTCGTCTGCCAGAGTAAAATGTTCTAAAAAATAATAACAGCTAAAATAAATAGTTATATTTGGCCAAGTTTTAACATAGACAAAACGTTTCAATTCATGCAAAATTCAGCGGATACTGCGAATAAAAAGGATGTAAACAGGGAAAATATCCTAAAGATTGCCCGTGAAATTTTCAGTAAATACGGCTACAAAAAAACCACACTCGACGACATCGCTAATGCTGTTCGTAAGGGGAAAAGCTCACTTTACTATTATTTTAAAAGTAAAGAAGACCTTTTTCAGGCAGTTATTATGAAAGAGGTTGATATTTTGGCGCACGAACTTGAGATTGTGATAAACAGAAACACCGATCCGGTGGACAAGTTACGCGATTACATTCTAACTAAAATGGCCACATTCCGGAATCTGGCGAATTTCTATCATGCCATTGAAAACGATGTTACCGCCGTTGGATTTATCGACGAGATAAAACTTAAATATGAGCAGGACGAAATCCGGATGATAAAACGGATACTGATAGAAGGAGTAAGGAAAAATGAATTTGAGATTTATGATTTTAACCTGGCAGCTATTGGTATTACCACCGCGATTAAAGGACTGGAAATGCCGCTCGCCGCAGGAAATTACAGCGACGTAAATCTGGAACGAAGCGTTGATATTATTCTGAAAATTATGTGTTACGGAATAATGAAAAGGTAGTTCTCAATCAAAAAAAAACTATAATCTAAGGCTGTTGGAGTAATCCGGCAGCCTTTTTATTTGAATATTGGAACGCAGATAACACAGATCAACAGGATTTTCATTGATTAATCGAAAATCCTGGATAACACTGACTGATTTAATTTATACGGATTAAGTTTAGTGGTTTTAAAAATTTATAAAAAAGAAAAGGCTGCCCTTCTGACAGCCTTTTTAACCTAAACCAACTAAACCTAATAAACCACAAACTTGTCAGAACGACAAGCCCGTTGTTTGTCTTAAATATCGTTTACTTTTTTACTTCGTATATCTGGGACAAAGATATCAATTTTTTTTAGTTGAAAGACTCACACAGTAAATTCTGCCTTTTTCGTTTCCCACAAGATAACATTCTCTTATTTTTGTGTGCAACAATGTCCATAATATGAAACGAGCATCTAAATCCAACACTCCGAAATTAATCATAGAGGTGCGGGTACATACGATGCCTTCAAACAATAAATTTTAATCGTATGAAAAAGCTATTAGTCCTTCTTTCTGCTTGCCTGTTCCTTTCTGTCATTGCCCGGACGCAACCCAAATACGAGTTCAGAGCCGTTTGGGTAGCCACCGTTGTTAACATCGACTGGCCCTCGAAACCGGGGCTAAGCACTGATGCCCAGAAACGCGAAATCATCGATATTTTAAATTTACATAAAAGTTTAGGCATGAATGCCATTATTTTGCAGGTTCGCCCCGCTGCCGATGCTTTTTATCAATCAGATCTGGAACCATGGTCGCGTTACCTCACCGGCGTTCAGGGACAGGCACCGCTGCCTTTTTACGATCCGCTGAAGTTTTGGATTGAAGAATGCCACAAACGCGGAATGGAACTTCATGCCTGGCTCAACCCCTACCGGGTAGCACAAAATCTTGATGATCCGCTTTCCATCGATCACATTGCATTTCGTCACCCCGATTGGATTTTAAAATACGGCAACCGTTTGTATTTCGACCCGGGATTACCGCAAGCCCGCGAATTTGTAACCGATGTGGTGCAGGACATTGTGAAACGTTATGATGTGGATGCCATCCATTTCGACGACTATTTTTATCCTTACCCCTTAAAAGAAGAATTCCCGGATACAACATCTTTCAAATACTACAACCGTGGATTTACTGCTGAGAACAAAGCCGACTGGCGCCGCGAAAATGTTGATATTACCATTAAAATGCTGAACGACTCGATTAAAACCACCAAACCCTGGGTTAAATTTGGCATCAGTCCGTTTGGTGTGTGGCGAAATAAAACCGACGATCCGATAGGTTCCGACACAAAAGCCGGAACAACAAATTACGACCACTTGTATGCCAACATAATAAAGTGGCAGGAAGAAGGTTGGATCGATTATACACTGCCGCAATTATACTGGCAAATCGGTCATCCAACTGTTGACTTTCAGCTGCTGGCCAATTGGTGGAAAGATCATGCCTATGGCCGCGCAATGTACATCGGACAGGCACCTTATAAAGTTAGCAGCACTTCGCAAACCAAAGAATGGACGGAACCTGACCAGCTTACAAAACAAATACGGATACTGCGTTCGATACCTGAGATTCAGGGCTCATCGTTTTATAGCAGCAAGTGGTTTAATGGTGATTTACTGGGATTGCAGGACAGTTTAAAACTGGACTATTACAAATCTCCGGCTATCGTTCCGCCAATGCCATGGCTTGACAACAAGGCACCACAGCCGCTGGTAAAAATAAACAAGCGGGGCAGCAAAATTAAATGGACACCTGCCGAAACACAAAACGAAATGGACAAAGCCTGGAGTTATGTGCTTTACCTGAATGAGGAAGGACAAAAGTTCGATCCGGAGAATTGCAAATATATTTATAGCATCACGAAAGATCAGGAAATTAAGTTTGAGCGAATAAACCGGAAAAAGAAAAAATACGAAGTACGTATTTCGGTGCTCGACCGCTTAAGTAACGAAAGCAGGCTGAGTGCCCCGATAAAAGTCAAGCTCTGAATTTAAGCTCGGGGTAAACAAATTCTTCGATTGCTTCCGGCGAATTACCAACGGCTTCTTTCCCGCGTAATCGCCTTACGGTGTGTGCTTTCAACAGGCCATCGGTGGCAGGTTGAATCATCGCCTTTGCCTCGGCAACAGTGCCATTCAGCCATTTATCGGCCTCCTCTTCGCTGAGGATCAATGGCATCCGGGCTTCGTTAAGTTTCGGGGTATTATGGATTTTTTTCATCAATGTATTGGCTTTGGTGGTAACAATCGTAAACGAGTTCACCACTTCACCGGTAGCTTTGTTGGTCCATTCGTCCCACAAGCCTCCCAAAATGATTGGCTCTCCATCCACCCGCTGAATATAAAAAGGATAAGTTTTGCCACCAAAATGGTGATGTTCGAAAAAACCATCGATGTAAACCAGGCAACGTTTTGATTTGGCTGAGGTTCGAAAGGAAGGTTTTTCAAAAATACTTTCGCCGCGCGCATTAATCGTTTTATTCCAGATATCAAGTTGTTGCTGTTCGTTTTTTACCCAAAACGGAATAAGCCCCCAGCTGGCAATGGCCGGTAATTCAAAATTCTCACTGGTATAAATCAGCATTTTGGGATGCTGAAAACCCGAAACGTGAAAAAACTCCTCTTCCAGAAAAGGACGAAACTGTTCAATCAGCATTTGTATGGCCTCTTCGTTGCCATAATGCCGTGCCCGTTTTAATGCTGCTTCAACCTTGGTTTTTATATCGTAACACATAATCTTAAAAACATTATTGAGCTCAGAATAGTTCTTCTAAAATTATAAAAAACTACCGAAAACAGCCTCTTTTTTAACCATCCAACCAGCGAAAGAATCGTTTCTTAAAAATCCACATTACGTTAAATACAATAGACCACAACCAACCTTTTGTTAATTTTGTTCTCCTCGTTTTTCAACCTGCCAGCAGATATGAACATTTCTATTCTTTTAGTATTTTATGATAAACTAAATCTAAAATCATTCTCTTTAAGCTGATTTCTTCCACTTTTTCGTTGAAATATTTGGAAATTAATAAACAACACTATACTTTGGCAGCTACAAACCCTTATTTTTTATCTTTTTGTTTTTATTATGGGCAGCTTTTTGTGGACGAAGAGTTGCCCATTTGTGCCCTTTTGCGAGGCTAACGGGCTGAAATTGAGTTAAAATACTACTTATTGAGAAGTAGATAACTATACCATTTTATTGCAATAAAAGTTTGGGAAGACTTTTATTGCCAACGGGCATTCATTAGGAATGATAAAAAATTAGAGTTTTTTGAAAGGCGGGGTTCACCTGCCTTTTTCTTTTACCGGATTTTAGTCCAGATCTTCTTTTAAAAAGCCGGCTGTTTTTTTAATCGACTCCGCAATTGGGAGATAATGGTAACCGGTCATCCGCGTTATTTTTGTGCCGTCAAAATTATTTACGGTATTACGGCCTGTTGCAGCTTCGCGGGTTATCAACGGTGGTTTGCGTGTAAACCAGCTGGCAAAAGTAGCTGCCCGCCAGACAAAACCCATCAAAAAGTCGTTGGCCCAAATCGTAGGTTTTGGTTTTTGTAAGGCTTCTGCAATTTGCGTAAACACCTGCTGGTAGCTTAAATTCTCTGCACTTAGAATATAGCGCTGGTTTTTGCTGTTTTCAAAGTTTTCCGCTTCCATCAATTTAATCATAGGTCGCACAACATCAAAAACATCAACAAAGCCGGTAACGCCTTTGGTGTAGAATTTCATGCGATCCCAAATGGTTTTGAAGATTTTTGCACTTCCGTTCTCCCAGTTTGCAGGGCCAAAAATTATCGACGGATTTACAATAATGGCATCCAATCCTTCTTCAATACCGCGCCAGATTTCGGTTTCAGAATAAAACTTACTTTCGGAATACGCCGAATTCTTTTTCGATGGCACCCAGTTCGTTTCCTCCGTAACCAGAGCACCATTTTGTAATTTCCCTAGTGCAGCAATGGAACTTACATGGCAGATCTTTTTCACACCATTTTCAATTGCAGCATCAACAAGATTGGCTGTTCCCTCCACGTTATTTGAGATCATCCGCTGCCGTTCTTTGCTTTCGAACGAAACGATGGCCGCACAATGGTAGATCTCCGTTACGCCGTTCAATAATTTTTCGAGTGAGAAATAATCCAGAATATCGCCATCCACCCATTCAATGGTGTCGAACAGTTGACGGGCATCGTCGGTGTAGTAGGCAAAAGTTTTGCGCACCTGCTCTAAATTGCTTGTGTTCCGCTTTAAAGCTTTAACTTTTTTGCCTGTTTTACAAAACTCATACAATAAATGAGCTCCAACCAATCCGGTTCCTCCTGTTACAAAAATCATTGAATTAGTTTATGAATTCCAGGGTGTTACAGCTTTAGCGCCAAACTCTTTCCCTGTAATGTTTTCAATATGCACTTTAAAAATCCCGACATTTTTTACCGCCGGTGTTCCGAATTTAAATTCGCGGTCGCTGTATTGTTTCATTAGCAATCCCAGACAACGGTATTTTTCATCAAAATCGTCGATAAACTCTACTTTCCCTTCCACGTTTACCGTTTTCGATTTTACCCTGTAACTACAGCCAACACGTACATCCTGCCAGGCCAGTTCTTCGCCCAGGGTCCAGTTAATACACACCTGCGGATTTTTCTTTATGGTTTCCCACATGCGTCCCTCCGGAGCCGAATGCAAAATAATAGTATCGCCTTCCAACGCAAAATTCAGCGGCAATACATAAGGTTTATCATCTACCGACATGGCAAAATAACAGGTTTTGCAGGCACGGATTACTTCGTCGATTTCTTTGCGGTCTTCGATAAAATTTGTTCGCATAACGTTAATTTATGGTTCGGCTGCCAAGGCTTTTTGCCAATTCTTTTTCAGCCCGTTTCAGATTCATATATATCGATTGTTCTTCAATCACTTTATCAAAATCGTTGTCCGCTGCTGCTTTATCAATGGCCTTTTCAATTTCGGCCATCATCATTTTAATTTTCCGCAGTTTGTACTCGTTAACGATCCGGGGAATGAGAACATCCAGAATGTCTTCTTCTTTTTCGGTAAAAGCACCGGCTTTGGTCCAGCGTTTACTCTCGGTATATTTTTCTGAAAGCAGATCGGTTGCAAACTTGCTCATCGAAGCATCGGGGTGATAAACAAAGTGTTTCCACGGATCGAAATTCTCTTTGTATAAATTCTCCCGAACTTCGTAAAACACCTTTTTAAACAGCGCATTTTCCGACACCAACTCATCGGCTTCCAGTTCATCAATCATATACTCTCCAACCGTCAAAGTGCGGGTTTCGTGAGTTTCCACATCCTCCTCTTCAATCAAATCGGTTATACAATATTTGAGCAGAAAACGCAAAAACTCCAGTTCTTCCACCAAAAGTCTTACAGGCCGAACTACCGGTTCTTCCTGAGCAGGTTGCGGAGGTGCCGCCTCCCGACGGCTTTGCTCGCGAAATTCCTTTTTACGAAACTCCTCGGTTTGCTGATGTTTTTGTTTCCTAACCTCGGTATACAACACTTCTTCGTCAACACCAAGCAAACGACTACATTCTTTTATATAAACCGAACGGGTAATGGAATCAGGTATTACGGAAACCGACCGGATAACGTCAGAGATCAGGCGCGCTTTGGCAACCGGATCATTCTCGGTACTTTTTAAAAGCAGTCGGGTTTTAAACTGAATGAAGTCAGTCTCGTTCTGCTCCATATATTCCTGGAAACCGGAAGCTCCCATCTTCTTGGCAAACGAATCAGGGTCTTCTCCATCGGGCAGCGGCAACACTTTAACGTTCATGCCCTCTTCCAGCACCATGTCAATTCCGCGTAAAGATGCCTTTATTCCCGCTGCATCGCCATCGTAAATTATCGTGATATTGGGCGTAAAACGGCGCACCATTCGGATTTGATCTGGCGTCAGCGAAGTACCTGATGAAGCAACAACATTCTCGATACCAACCTGGTGCAACGACATAACATCGGTATAACCTTCAACCAGATAACATTTATCGGTACGGGTCATTTCGCGTTTGGCCTGATAAATTCCGTACAACACCCGGCTTTTGTGGTAAATATCTGATTCAGGCGAATTCAGGTATTTGGCCGTTTTTTTATCGTTTGTTAAAATACGGCCTCCAAAAGCAATTACACGCCCTGCCAGGTTATGAATTGGAAACATTACACGTCCGGCAAAACGGTCGCGCAACCAGTCGTCGCGTTTTATGGTTAATCCTGTTTTTTCAAGGAAATCGAGTTTATAACCTTGCCTTTGTGCCGCTTCGGTAAAGGGTGTTTTGCCATCAGGGGCAAAACCTACTTCGAATTTTTTCAGAATATCGTCGCGAAAACTACGCTCGCGGAAGTATCCCAGTCCAATAGTTCTGCCCTCGTTTTCTTCCCACAAATAGCGGGTAAAAAATTTCTGGGCAAAGCTGGAAACGATCATCAGACTTTCGCGCGAATCTTTTAGCTGTTTTTGCTCTTCTGTTTCCTCCTCCTCACTAACCTCGATATGATATTTTTTTGCCAGCCATTTCAGCGCCTCCGGATAAGTGAGATTCTCGTGTTCCATAATAAAGTTCACCGAGTTCCCTCCTTTTCCGCATCCGAAACATTTAAAAATCCCTTTGGCCGGTGACACGGTAAACGATGGCGTTTTCTCGTTGTGAAACGGGCACAATCCAAGCATGTTTACACCTCGTTTTCGGAGTGTAACAAAATCGCCTACTACGTCTGAAATTTCCGCAGCGTCAATAATCCGGTCTATCGTGGAATGATCAATCATCAGTACAAAAATATCAGAAATAGCCTGAAACAAACATCTTTTAAGCCGAATAATATCCACAATTAAAAGCCGCTTCAAATAAGCACCAGATTATCAGCCCCGATTTGAATGCGATTATTATTAATTGTACATTTAATCGTTGGAACATTTTTAATGATGAAAAAATTGGTAGTTCTTTCGGGAGCCGGCATGAGCCAGGAAAGCGGATTAAAAACATTTCGCGATATGGGCGGAATTTGGGAGCAATACGATGTTACCGAAGTTGCCACACCCGAAGCCTGGGCACGTGATCCGGAGCTGGTTTTGCGATTTTACAACGAACGCCGAAAGCAACTTTTTGAAGCCCAGCCCAACGGCGGACACCGCGGAATTGCGGAACTGGAAAAATGGTTTGATGTTCAGGTTGTAACTCAAAATGTGGACAATTTGCATGAGCGGGCCGGAAGCACAAAAGTTACACATTTACATGGAGAGTTGATGAAAGCCCGAAGCACGCTGGATTCATATCTGATTTACGAACTTGACAACTGGGAGCTCAAACTGGGCGATTCTTGCAAAAAGGGAAGCCAGTTGCGCCCTCATATTGTTTGGTTTGGCGAGGCTGTACCTGAAATTTCAAATGCAATTGGCATTGTTCAGCAGGCCGATATTCTGGTGGTAATTGGTACTTCGCTGGCGGTTTATCCTGCCGCAAGCCTTGTAAACTACGTGCGAAAAGGAACACCGATATTTGTTATCGACCCCAACCGGCCGGAAGTTTACCAGGAAAATGTTACGTATATCGAAAAAAAAGCGGAAATTGGGGTTAAGATGCTAAAAGAGGAACTGGAAAAACTAAAATAAATGAAACGGATAGTTGTTGCCTTTGGATTTCTTTTGATTGCAAACTTTGTTGTGGCCCAGCGTTTCGATGCCGGAATAATTGCAGGATTTAACGGAACACAGGTTGAAGGAGACAATCTGAAAGGCTATCATAAAGCGGGTATTTTAGCCGGTCTTTTTGTTCAGACTGATATTGCTCCGGCAATTGTGGCCGGAATGGAAATAAAATATTCGCAAAAAGGTTCACGCAGAGCATTCGACCCTAAACAGCCCAATATTGACAAATACATTATGCGATTGGGATATATTGACATTCCAATTTTTATGGCATTCCGTACCAACGACCGAAGTATGATTATTGGTGGTATTGCGCCGGGCGTTTTAATCCACTCGAAAGAAGTAAACAGCGATGGAGAAATTCCTGAACCCGACCGGCAGGATTTTAATACCTTCGACTTGCAGCCTTTTATAGGTTTTCAGTTTGATTTTCTGGAACATGCATCGGTAGATCTGCGTTTTGCGTTATCCGTTCTTCCGTGCAGCGACAAATCGGAAACCAATTATTATTTCCACAACGGCTTGTTTAATAATGTAATTTCGCTGGCCTTGTATTACCGGCTGGGGCGGTGAGAATAATGGAGATTGAAAAATTGCTGAATTGCTGAATTGTAAAACTGTCAAATTGTTCTATTGCTAAATTGCAGAATGGTTAACTGCAACTGTAAACTTTCTTCCTGCTTCCAAATCTAAAATCGTTAATCATTATCCGAAATTCTTTAAAGATTTTTCTTGCAAAGACACGGAGATGAGAAGGTTTAACTGTTTGCATATTGCTATATGCCGATTGCCAATTCATACTGGCAAATTGTAATGTAGCCAAATTGTAAAACTGAAAACTGCGACGAAAACTGAAAACTTTCCTCCCCCTTCTGCAATCAACAATCGTTAATCGTCATTCAAGGTTCTTTATATGCTCCTCATTCACCCAATTACTCATTCACTTAATCCTATTTTCCACTCAATCCTTAAACACTAATCCTTTCAATAGCTATTTACCATCCACTTCGAAAAATCATCAAGGTAAGTCCAGAATGATTTCAGCGCCTCATCGGGCAAATCCAGTTTGCTTAAAACCTGTTTATAACAATTCAACCATTCGATGCGCGCTTCAGCGGTAATTTTAAACGGCAAATGCCTTCTGTTTAATTGAGGTTTCCCGCGGTGTTGGTTAAAGTAATCGGGGCCTCCGCAAATCTGAATAAAAAAATCAGCCGAGTGTTCTTTTGCTTTTTCAAGCGCTATCGGATTTTTCGGGAACAGATCTTTAATCGGGCTCTGCACAACCAAATCGTAATGATCGCTCACCATTTTCCGGATTCCCTCCTCTTTCAAAATCTCCAACATTAACGGCGAAGGAAGTGTAATGCCGGGGCGAACCCCCTTGAAATATTTACTGATCTCTAATTCCATCTTTGCTTTTTGTCCTGAAACAACTAAAAGCAAAAGTTGTTGAGATTACTTTCCAAAAACCCAACCAATTCGTAATCCGCTGGTAAGTGCGATCGGAAAATCATCCGGTGCAACAATAAAACCATATGGCAATCCCTCGTAATCATCGGCACCAAAACCATACCCTACTCCCCAGTAAATGTCTACTAAAAAAGCATCGTCGAAAACCCATTGTTTACCGAATTTTAGCATTATGGCTAAAGTTACCTGACTATCTCTTTCGGAACTTGAAGATGAATGATAATAACCGCTGGAATCATAATAATAGTTGTACGAATAATCATCATACGACATGTAACGCAATGCAATTTCCGGAGCAATATAGCCTCCTTTTAAAATATGTGAGTAATGCATTTTATGCATGTAATAATCAGGGTCGCGCATAAATTTATAAGCAAACTTTCCATAAACACCTCGGGGATCAATATCCTCGAGATCATTTCCAAGGCCAACAATTCCTAAAGCTGTTTCCCACGACCGGCCGGGCTTTAAGCTCTTTTCGTAAACAAACTCGGTAGTACCAAACAAAGGTGACAGAAAATTGACTTTTAAAGCATTTTTCGATTGATCGGAATAATACGCAGGATCATCAAAAGTATTCTTCTGAATTTCAACCACCTCACCAGTGCCAAATTCAACACGGGCCACCAGTGCATTATCAATTCCAAAAATAAGTTTGTCGTTTCCGTCGTAATAATATTTTACTTCTTCGGCTCCCAGTTCCGTAACTTTACAATTAATAACATCGCCTGTTTTTTTGATAATTTGATCTTGCGAATAGGCAGAAAATGCAACAATTAAGACCAAACATAGTGTAGTTAAGGTTTTCATGATTTTTGTTTTTAGTATGTTCCGTTGATCAAATATGGTGCCGAAATATATAAAACTCATGACTTACAAACTAATTATTTATGTTAGAATA
Source organism: Draconibacterium mangrovi (assembly GCF_010586825.1). Lineage (GTDB taxonomy): Bacteria > Bacteroidota > Bacteroidia > Bacteroidales > Prolixibacteraceae > Draconibacterium > Draconibacterium mangrovi. Next base: position 1,195,269 of record NZ_JAAAGB010000001.1, read on the forward strand.
GGTGCCGACCATGACTAACACAAACTCCACACTGGAGATTTTACTGTTGATTATTTCCGCATCCCACAAAACAATCAACTCCTTTGATTTGTCTTTAGAGTTACCGGTTAAGTTTAACCAAAACCTTTTACTACGATGAGAAAAAAATACATGAATCCATACCTGGCAGGGGTGCTACTTGGATTGGTACTTTTAACCGCGATGTTCTTTTCAGGGCGCGGACTGGGAGCGAGTGGCGGATTAAAATACGCAGTAGTGGCAGCTGTTGAAACAGTTGACCATGAACACGCCATGGAATCTTCGTACTACAGCAAATATTTCGAAGACGGTAAAAGTCCGCTAAAAAGCTGGCTGGCTCTTGAAGTCCTCGGCATGTTTTTAGGAGGATTTATCTCGGGAGCCATTTCGGGCCGTTTGAAATTTAAAATTGAAAAATCACCAAAAATTTCGAACGGGAAACGCTTATTGTTTGCCTTTCTTGGCGGTGTATTTTTTGTTTACGGCGCACAATTGGCTCGTGGATGTACCAGCGGCGCCGCGCTCTCAGGAATGGCAGTACTTTCAGTAGCCGGATTTATGACCATGCTCGGCATTTTTGGCTCTGCCTTTTTATTTGCATGGTTTTTCAGAAAACTTTGGATCTAAAATTCAACCCTTCAGTAACTCAGTAAATCAAAAATTATGGGACCGATTACAATACTTAACGACCTTCCTGAATGGATGAATCTCGGCATCGGATTTTTTATCGGAATTGGCTTTGGCTTTGCGCTGGAGCAGGCCGGTTTTTCATCGAGCCGTAAACTGGCCGGAATGTTTTACGGATACGACACCACTGTTTTGAAGGTGTTTTTTACGGCCGCAATAGTGGCGTTGGCAGGTTCGCAATTGCTCAGCTATTTTGGCTTGCTCGATTTAAACCTGGTTTATGTAAATCCTTACTACGTAACCGCAACACTCGTTGGCGGAGTAATTATGGGAGCCGGATTTATAATGGGCGGTTTTTGCCCGGGCACCGGAATCAGTGCAATGTCGATCGGGAAAATTGATGCCTTGTTTTTTCTGGTGGGCGGATTGAGTGGCGCATTTCTTTTTGCCGAAACTTACCCGATGATCCAGACACTGGCCGGAGCAAATTACAAAGGTCCGGTACGTGTAGATGAATGGCTCGGTGTTTCTCCCGGAGTTTTTACGTTTCTGCTGATAGCAGCTGCCATTGCAATGTTCTGGCTGGCAGAACTAGCCGAGAAGAAATATGCACGAAACGATATCACAACAGAAATTTAATCAGCAATGAATGCACGAATAAAAATATCATTATTACTGGCAGGAGTTGGGTTGATTCTGGCTTTTCTACCATTTAATGCGGCGAAGTCTTTTCAACTAAAACCGACAGAATTGCTGGATGTTTCGTCAAATTCCGACATGTATTTTTCGGTTGACGAAGTGGCGCGCTTTGTAAATAACGAAGACACAACTATTCAACTGATCGATTTGCGAAGTGCCTCAGAGTTTATGGAAAGTAACATTCCGGGATCAATCAATATTCCTTTCAACGATTTGCTAAATCCCAGCTGGGAAGGTTACTTGAATCAGGATAAAGTGAGAAATGTGTATTATGCAAACGGTGACGAAACGGCAAACATGGCCTGGACGATTGTAAGTGGATTGGGCTATTCGAATTCGTTTGTAATGAAAGGCGGAATGAATGAATGGTATAAAACGGTTATGTTGAGCAAATTTGAAGGTGAACGGATTACACCACGCGAGAATGCGTTATTTGAAAACCGTTACAAAGCGCGCAGAACATTTACACAAATTAATAGTTTGCCCGACAGTTTAAAGATGCAATACCTCGAAGCAAAACGTTTGGAAGAATCGCAACTGGATGGAGGTTGCGAATAAAACCGTTACAAAATGAAAAGAAATATACTTTGGATTTTAGGTGCTCTGCTTGTATTAGTTGTACTTGTTTTGGTACGAACTTTTAATACAAATCTTTTCAAAAGAAATGTGAGCGAGGCATTAACCACAGAAATGACAATTTCGGTGCAGGAGTTAAGCGAATTAAAAGAAAACTACTCAATAGTTGAGTTAGACGCCGAAAATCAACGCTTCCCAAATTCAGTGGTAATACCTTTTGATAAACTACTTGATAAAGATAATAAGGAAAAACTGGCTTCGATTGATGGTAAAACCCTGCTTTATTCCGGCGATATTGCCACAAGTTCAAAAGCCTGGGTAATTCTTAATCAATTGGAATTTGAGGCCGTTTATATTCTCTCGGATGAAGCAAATCCGGAGGAGTTAAAATATAAATTCCAGCCCGACACAAGGATCAGGCTGGAATAATATCTTTTAGAAAAAATCTCCTACTTAATTTTGAACGTACGGATAGTCGTGAATTTCGGCTTCGGTAAACGGCAGCCACGAAAGCGCACTTTCTTCTTCCTTCATTTTATCGTACATAAACGCATTGTTGCCATAGGTCAGCGTTTTGGCATCGTAGCCAAACAAACGCAGGTAAGCAGTTGCAAATCCGGAATTATGCCCGGTGTTACAATACAATACCACTTCCTTATCAACCGGAATAGTTTGCATTTCTGAAACAATACCAAGTGTACCACCCGGTTTGTAACGCACTGCACCCGGAATATGGCCCGAGTCGTATTTGTCTTTCCGATCGTAATTAATCGTGTAATAATTTCCGGAATTCTCAAACACATCCTTTGCATTTACCAAGGCATCGCGATAACCGGCGGCAAAAAGCGCATCGATTCTTTGTTGTAAAATTTCATCGCCAGTGCTTTTGTTCGTATTCAGTTTTGGGAAATCTGAAACCGGTGCTTTATCGTGATCCTCCGTTTCCAGCTGATCCTGATAATCGGAAGAAACTTTAGCAAGCCACGAATCTTCAGCAAAATGTTTGTTCCAGCCACTCATTCCCCAGCGCATTGCATAAACATTGCCATAACCTGCCAGTCGCAACAACGAAACTGCATAACTGGAAATCTGTCCGGAATAGCATACCACCACAATTTTATCGTATTCAAACGGCTTAATATCATTGGTAAGATATGCCGGTAAGTTGCTAAAATCAACCCGAACAGCACCTTTTATATGTCCGTCGTTATATGCTTCTTCATTGCGAAGGTCAATGATGTAAATGTTTCCATCCAGTTCTTCATAAACTGACGATGGTTTTATAAGAGAAGGGAAATTACGGCTATTGGCATAATCACCCATTTCATTCAGGGTTTTCAGCAGTAATTTTGCCTCCTCATTTACCTCAATTTTTGGTGTTGTTTCTGTTTCGCTGGTTTGTGTCTGTTCAGTTTTTTTCTGTCCTCCTGAACAGGAAATCAAAACGACAAAAGCAGCCAGTGAAAGAAATCTTAAAATCGGTTTTATCTGAATCATAAATTAAAAGGTATTAGCTCTGACTTTCAACAGGATTCATTTCTTTGTCGTAACGAAGAGTCTCTACTCTCCTTCCCTGATCATCGTATTTATATTCAACAATGGCTACACCGTTATTCGGATTGTTAACCACATTTCCGTCGGCATCTTTCGATACACTTTTTACCAGCGCTCCATATTCATCGTATTCATTCTCGGTTACAGGAATTCCTTTTCCGCCGAGTAATTCATTGTCCTGATCGTAAATAACCGTTTTAACTGCGTTGCCATATTCATCAACCTCATTTTGACGCTTGGCCCAACCCCAGTATAAATTGGAAAGCTGCCCGGTAGTACTGTGAACCGAAAAGCTCAGCACATCGCCTTTGTCGTTATTTTCGAATAAGAAATATGAAACACCAACATCGCCACAATTTTCGGCCGTACAATTGTACAATGTGTCTTCAATGTAATTGGCCATTCGGGTTACATATCCGTTCGCATCGTAGGTAAAACGCAATTCATAAAACGGGCAGAAAGGATTCATGATCGTTTCTTCTTTTGCCAGGTTGTAACGCAATTCGCGAATCATCCCGTCTTCGAGTTTCGACCAAACGTAATTATGAATGTTATTACTGTTCTCTGTTGGATTTCCCTCTTTATCGAGGAAACGCATTGCAACGCGCATTCCTGAATCATCAACCGTATACTCATGCGTAAATGCACCGGCGCTTTCGATTGGCTCTCCTTTATCATTAAAGAAATGCTTAAGCTGTTTATTGCCTTCGTAAGTGTAAGTAATTTTTGCTGCACGTAAACCCGAGTATCCCAACAATACTCCATTGCGGTTGTATTCTACTGATGCCAGTTTCCCGTCATCGTTCCATGTGAATTTATAATTATTCACTTTTTCAGCTTCTTCGTCCGAAATTTCGTGCGAACCACGCTCGGTATCCCAGGGCGTTTCACTAAACAGCAACTGTCGGTAATACTTCACATTCGCATCTTCAGTGGTTGCAGGCTTCTGGTTACATGCCACAAAACCAAGTACCACAAGGGCAAGGAAAAACAAATTTGTAATTTTCATTTCGTTGTATTTTAATGATATTTAGATCCGTTATTCTGTTGCTTTAACACATTGAAGGGAAACATTGTTTAATGGGAGTTCCGGAAGTATTGATAAGATTTTGAGGAAATATGATCGACTCTTAAATATCGGCAAAGGCAAGTGTGGCAATACTAACTTTTGTTCCGGCCTGTTTTAACAGGTGAATGGCACAGGCTTCGAGCGTTGCACCGGTGGTTACCACATCGTCAACCAACAGAATATGTTTGTCTTTCAGCGCATTAGTATCAGTCATTCCAAAAACGCTTTCAACATTCTGCCAACGTTCGTAGCGGTTCCTTCTTGTTTGCGTTGAGGTATATACTTTGCGATAAAGCGTTTTTGCATCGACAGGCTTCTTTAAAACCTCTCCAATTCCCCGGGCGATCCATTCACTTTGATTAAAACCGCGCTTCTTTTCTTTTCGTGGATGGAGCGGCACCGGCATTATAACATCAACATCAGCAAAGTCCGGTGATTCTAATAGCTGGTAACCATACTTTTTCCCGGTTTCATAACCCAACTCTTTTAGCCCTTTGTATTTTACAAAATGAATTAGCTGTTGGTATTTACTCCCCTTTTTGTAGCTGAAAAAAGCTGTTGCTGCTGAAATGTCAACCCTTCCCCAAAACAACTGAGCAACTTTATTCTCCGGTTTTAAATGAAAGTTTGTTAGCGGAAGATCCCGCCAACATTCAAAACACACGAACTTTTCCTGCGACACCAAACGTTTTCCGCAGGTTACACAAAGCTCGGGGAAAAACAGGCCCAGCACATCTGAAATACTTTGCTTGAGAAGGTTCATAGCTGAAAGTTACAAAATTCTCTATTTAACCATTTAATATTTAGTTAAAAGTTGATTGCTACCGATTAATAATTCGTTAACTCACTAGTAATTTTTACATAATCAGAGTTGGATAAAACATCCATAACTTGCAACTGTATAAAAAATATTTCCCTATCTCTCTTGTATTCCTCTCAAGAAATCATCTCCAAAGGTTGTCGCGTTCGAGACAACCTTTTTGTTTTGGAATAAATAGGTATTTTTCGAAGAGGCTGCGTCATAACAACAGACAAATGGCTAAATTATCTGTGACTTGTTGAAAAATATAGTACAATTGAAAATTTTTAAACATACAAAAGTCAGGATTTTCGCCATATAAATTAGTATTTTTACCAGCATTGTTAAATCAAGAAACCTATAATAACCAATGGCCATATTTCAACGTTTTGGTAACTACCTTAGAAAAAAACTGTTACTGATCATTTTTATCGGATTTATAATTGGTATCGCTGTTACCATTTCTTCTCTTAAAGTTATTGAAGCTACCTCAACAAATGAATCGTGCGAAGTGTGTCACGTACACCCTCATGTTTTTGATTCGTGGAAACTCTCTGTTCATCACGAGAACAGGACAGGTATGCATATCGGATGCGTGGAATGTCACCTCCCGCCAAAAGGACAAGGCTACCTAAAAGAAAAAGTAAAAGCCGGAGCCCGCGATGCGTATGGATATTTCTTTAAAGACAGTGCCGATTTTAACTGGGAAGCCAAGTCTTCGCTTGAGCAGGCGCAACATTTTGTTTTTGAAGAATCGTGCATTAGTTGCCACAATAATTTATTTCCGCTGACTCTTACTTCCGAAGGTCAGCAGGCGCACCTTTATTATTCGCAAAACGAGGAGAAACTGCGCTGTATTAATTGCCACCTGAATGTTGGCCATTACGACCCAAATGCGTTACATGCCAAAAATGTTGAGTTTGGAAGTACCGGTGCCGAGGCAAAAGAAATTTATATAGCTGCAGCCGAAGTCACGGCTCATGAAGATTATACCGAAACTATTCCGGGAACAACCATTGCCTTTAATATGAAAGCCATTCCGGGCGGAAGTTTCAAAATTGGAAGTCCTGAAGCGGAACAACTTCGCGAAATCGATGAAGGCCCGCAAAAAACGGTAAATGTAAGTCCGTTCTTTATGGCTGAAATAGAAGTTAGCTGGGATGAATACCTGGCCTTTTACAGTGCCACTGCCGCCGAAGGCAGAACCACCGACACCGAAGGTGCACGCACCAAAGCAGATGTTGATGCAATTTCAGGCCCAACGCCACCTTACGGACAACCCGACCAAAACTGGGGAATGGGAAGCCGGCCAGCCATTACAATGAGCTACCATTCGGCCGAAACCTACTGCAAATGGTTATCGCAGGTTACCGGAAAAACCTACCGCCTGCCAACTGAAGCCGAGTGGGAATATGCAGCCCGCGGAGGCACTGAAACTCCGTTCTTCTTTGAAGGTCAGCCAAAAGACTTTAAAGACAAAAACTTTATAGGAAAACTATTCGGAAAAGGAAGCGACATTATTAATAACTATGTCGTTTATGAGAAAAACAGTAGCCTGAAAACGGCCAAGCCCGATGTTGTTGAAGCCAATCCGTTTGGGTTGAAAAATATGCTTGGTAATGCAGCAGAATATTGTGCCGACTGGTACGCCGAAGATGCCTATTCGAAATTAAGCGATGGTGCTACCGACCCAAAAGGACCGGTTTCCGGCAACGAACACGTTATTCGTGGCGGAACATTTAAAAGCCCCGTTGGTGAAGTTAGAAGTGCTGCCCGCGATTACACCCGTAGCGAAGAATGGATGAAAACCGATCCGCAAATGCCGAAGAGTATCTGGTGGCTATCGGACTGTAATTACATTAGCTTCAGGGTAGTATGTGAATATGATGAGAATAACGGAAAATAACTTATAACGATTGAATCCTAAATTCAACTAAAACATTAATATCATGAGTAACAACAATTTTTCAAGAAGGAAATTTTTAGCCGGAGCCGCAACAGTAGGTGCAGCAGGGGCTATGGGAATCGGAACTTTGTCGTCGTGCTCTGGCGGAGGATCTTCTGAAAGTGGCGAATACGACTGGCTGCAACGAGAGTACAAATATCCACCTTTGCTGGATGAAGTGCCTGCCGGAACAGTTTTAAAAGCCGGTATTGTTGGTTGCGGCGGACGAGGAACCGGTGCAGCTCTTAACTTTTTGGAAGCCGGTGGTTCAACCGTTCAGGTAACTGCACTGGCCGATGTTTTTCAGGACAGGCTGGATAGCTGTGCCGAGAAAATTAAAACAGAAACCGGACAGGAAGTACCTGCAGAAAACTGTTTTGTTGGTTTTGATGCTTATGAAAAAGTTCTTGATTCGGGTGTTGATATTGTAATTCTGGCAACTCCGCCAAAATTCCGTCCTCAGCAATTCGAGGCAGCTGTAAAAGCGCGTAAGCACGTATTTATGGAGAAACCAATTGCTGTTGATCCGGTTGGAATTCGTCAGGTTTTGGCCGCTGCAAAAATGGCCGATGCTGCCGGATTAAAAGTGGTTACAGGTACACAACGCCGCCACCAGCATAAATATTTAAATGTATATAAAGAACTCAGCAATAACGCCATTGGTAAACTCACCACAGCCGAAGTATATTGGAATGGTGGACAATTGTGGTACAGAAACAGCAAGCCCGAATGGAGCGAAATGGAATGGATGATTCGCGACTGGGTAAACTGGTGCTGGCTTTCGGGCGACCATATTGTTGAACAACACGTGCACAATATCGACGTTGCCAACTGGTTTTTTGGCAAACACCCGATAAAAGCTTTAGGTTTTGGTTCACGTCAGCGTCGCCCAACCGGCGATCAGTATGATAATTTTGCCGTTCGATATGAACTGGATGACGGACGCCAGATTTTAAGCACATGCCGTCAGATTAATGGCTGTACAAATGCCGTAAACGAAGTAATGCACGGTACAAAAGGAAAAGCATTTACAGCTCAGGGTGGCACAGCAAAAATTACCGATCTGGATGGTAATGATCTTTTCTCGTACGAAGATCATGCAACCAGCCCATACGTTCAGGAGCATAAAGACCTGATTACCTGTATTCGCCAGGATATTCCGTTTAACGAGGCCGAAGAAACTGCCAATTCGGTAATGACGGCAATTATGGGCCGCGTTTCGGCATACACCGGAAAAGAAGTTACCTGGGATGAAATGATGAATTCGGACATGAAACTGGGTCCTGACACTTTCATCATGGGTGATATTGGCTTTATGGAAACTGCAAGCGTACCTGTACCGGGAACACTTGAATAGAGTAAAGCAACAGGCTCCTTAAGATTGATCAATCAATTCAAATATAAACCTTCGGCAATAGCCGAAGGTTTTTTTGGCACTATACTTGTTTTAACACTAAAAAATGAAGTTTAATTATAAAAGTCTATAGCTATGAAAACAATTGAAAACAAACAAACAATTACCTTCAAAAAAATTTCTGCGGTTCTTTTAATAATTGTTGCAACAGTTCTGGCCTCGTGCGAAGGCCCGATGGGACCTCCGGGAATCCCGGGAGAAGATGGTTACAATTTTATTGGAACCACATTTGAATTTACAGGAGACTTTACCCCCGCAAACAATTACCAACTGGTTTTTAACTTTTCGGATAACGGATTTGATCCTTATGAATCGGATGTAATTTTAGCCTACATTTTGTGGACCAACGAGGATGGATTGGATTTCTGGCGTCCGCTACCACAAACCACTTATTTTCAGTCGGGTGCTATTTTGCAGTATAATTTCGATTTTACCGGCGATATCCCCAACAATCTCATTAATGATATGTCGGTATTTTTAGATGGCGATGTGGACCTTTCAAGTTTGCCAAGCGATTACACCATGAACCAAACTTTCAGAGTGGTAGTTGTTCCATCTGATTTTATGAGTTTGGCCAATGTTGATGCCAGCGATCTGAACTCCATATTGAATTCATCCAGTATTCAGCTTAACTCCCTGGGTACACTTGAACCGGGATCGGTTATTGACACGAACATAGAGATCAAATAATTAGAAACAACAAAATAAAAAAACCGCTAGCCAGTTTTGGTTAGCGGTTTTTTTATGCTCTCATGTTAGCCTGTTTACTGATGAATCAGCGTATTATTTTAGTAAAAACAATCATGATTCCCGGAAATCATCAACAGGAATGAAAGTGAAACAATAGTCGACGAACTCTCCCTCACTCCCTCTCTTCGCGAAGAGAGGGACGATTGTGTCGAAGGCACAATCAGGGTGAGTCAATAAATTTTGAAGCATATTTTGCTATCAATTTTTACATGACTTTCAGAAAAAAGAGCGCCCGGTAAATACCAGGGCGCTCAGGACATGCGAAAGGCTAACCTATCTCATTCGAATCGACAGATTGCCATTCCAAATAAGCTCCGTCGTATACTTTTACGTTTGGATACCCCAAACCTTTCAATGCCAAATAAATAACTCCGGCACGTACACTGGTTTCGCAATAAACAATAACCGTTTTATCTTTGGTAATCCCCTTCGATTCAAACATCGAAGTAAGTGCTTCGTTCGATTTTAGCAAACTCTTTCCATCAACCAGGGTTTCGTAGTTCACATTAACAGCGCTCGGAACGTGTCCCGGTCTTGCCAGTTCTGTTTCCGCAGTACCGGCATATTCTTCCGGTGTGCGTGCATCAACAATTACATACGATGGGTTGTTAACCGCCTTTTTTACCTCAGCCATAGTAGCCAGCTGGTTGGCGTCAACATTGGCGGTAAATGTAGTTTTGCTGCCTTTTGATGCTGTCCCGATTGGTCCGCGTGTTGCTTTCCACCCCGTAATGTTACCATCCAACATTTTTACATTTGGTGCTCCCAAATACTTTAACATCCAGTACATCCGTCCGGCATATTTTGTTGACCCCTCATCGTACACAACAATGGTTTTATCAGCTGATATACCATTGTTTCCAAGCTCTGCAGCCATTTCTTCCGGCGATTTGATAATATTACGGATAGGCTCGTCGGTACACAGTGTGCCATGTGGTAGATCAATCGCACCACGAATAAACACTTTTTGATTTGCAGCAGCATTAAGAATGATGTAATTCGGGTTTTTCAGATTCTGTTTGAGCTCATTTGCCGAGATCAAATCCTGTGCTGACACAGCAGAAGCCATCAACAACACCAATCCTAAGAAAAATAATCTATTAAGTTTCATATCCTTTGTCATTTAAAATTAGAATCTTACCTGTAGCTGAACCATGATCATATCGTTCGAAATTTCATTGGCCCATTCAGCTTTATATTCGTAGTTCACCTGTAAACGAGTCCACTCGTTAAAGAAATAGTTGAAACCTACGGTTGTAATATGTTCCATGTTGTTATTTCCCAAACTCAAATCGCTGTTGTAATTCTCGTATTTAATAACAGGCTGGAAATTATAAGTCAGGTTATAAAGGGCCATAATTGATAAACCTTCGCGTTCAACACTACCCTGTACCAATTCAGGATCGCCGCCACATCCGCCGCCAACCAGGTACGAACCTTTGTCTTCGGCCCAGATGTATTCTCCCTGCACAAGGAATCCATATTTCTCCACTTCAAATTCAGCTCCCCAGCGAGTTCTTTCGTCGGGTTCTGTAACCGTTTCATCCTGGCTGGTAGCTTTACCAACACGGAAACTACCACCAACATGCATCCAGTCGAATGGCTGAACCAAAACTCTACCTACTAAATCTTTGTATTTGTCGGCATCTTTAACCAAAAGTCCGGTACCGTTCATCAAGGCAACCGAATATTGAATTAAAGTAGTATCCGATCCACCAAGTACCATCACCCCCATATCGCGATCGGGTGCAGTAAGTTCGTTTATAAATTTCGAACGATTGATAGTATACAAAGAGTGACAAGGTGTACCCAATTCTTGTCCGAAAGGAGATTTGAAGGAACCCAAACTTACCTTTGCAAACGAAAAACGTTTGTAAGTGATAAAAGCGTCAAGCAGATATGCTTTTGGCCCGTCTTTTTTAAACGGACTGGTTTCTACCAAAACATAGTAACTAAAGTCGTACGGAATATTTCCCATAACACCAATACGTGAGCGGTTAAAACCAAAAGTGTTGGTATTATCACCTTCTGCAAAACCATAATCGTATTGCGCCTGCAGGTATCCGAAAACAGAAACACCTTCGTCTGAGGCTGGCTCGGAGCATCCCTGTGCCTGTGCATTGTAAGCCAACAAGCAGGCTGCTGATAATATAAATAATAATTTGCGTAACATAATCTGTTCTTTTAGTTGATAATTAAGAGAGCGGACTGAAAAACCAGCTTCCCGCTCCTACACTTTTAGTTAGAAGATACTGTAGGAAGATCCTTAGGATTTGAATCGAATCCCCAGTGATTTGTTACGCCACCAGCTTCCCAGAATGAGTTGGTATGGCTTAAACCGTTCATACCGAAAAGAAGACTGTAAGCATCGAAACCAAGCACATTCAAGTATGCGGTAATAACTGCTGAAGTTTGTCCGGTGTAGCAGTATGTAACTACTTTACCGTTTGGATCAAGTTTGCTGCAATCGTCGATTAATAACGGGCTGATTCGTACAGCACCATTTACGTGTCCAAAACCGGTGTAATGGTCGGCCGAGAAATAGTTATTTACATAGTAATTAGCTGGGGTGGCTAAAACGTCGGCAGCTTTTACTGTTTTAAATCCTGCGGCAACAACTTCTTCAACTCTTTCGGCAAGAATATCAGCACCATTTGTTGATGTGCTTGTCCATGTTGGAGCGTCAAAACTTCCGGCTGTAGCTTCGTTGCTTGTCCAGTTATTTGCATCATCCAGAGATTTACAGTTTGGTGTCCATTTATCAAATGTTGTATTCCATCCACTCATTCCCCATTTTAAGGCTTGTGTATCTTCGTAACCGTAAAGGCGAAGTAATGAAGTAGCGTAGCAAGCAGTTTGTCCGGTGTAACAAACCACCAAAATAGGTTTATCGGCAGTGGCTGCAGCAGTTAGAATATCGCCAAAAGCAACGTTATTTGCACCTTCAATATGTGCAGCAGCAAAATCATCGCCCCCACGAATATCCATAATCCATTTTGATGAAAGATCGCCATCAGCAGGAGCAGCCATCACAAACTTCTGTCCTGCAGCATTAGTTAATATATGGTTTACATCCATATCAACCGATTTCAGGTAAGTGGTCAACGTTTCGTAAGCTACCGGTTCCGAACCTGAACAATCGCATTCTTCTTCTTCATATTTACATCCGGTAAACGTGACTGAAGCAAAAATTGCAAGTAGTAATGTGTAAAAAAAGTACTTTTTCATTTTATAAAATTTTAGGTTATTTAAGTGATAGTATAAACCCGGATAATTCTTGCACTAATGCAATATTGGCATCCCGGTTTTTACCTGATTATCTTGTCGTGTTATGATTGAGGTTGTGCAATAAACACAACTCCCGGTTAATAAATGATGATTGAATTTTGGTGAAAAGAAAGTATGTATTGAGAATAGCTGCGAATTCAAAAGAATATTTAGTGCTTTTCGATTAGCTGTAACAACTTTACTGAGCCATATAACAAAGCCTAACATCAACAAAATGAATGCCTTTCTCATGTCCTGTTAAAATTTACATTTGATGAATTAATCACCAATCCAAAAGTAACACAGCTACTTATACCAATTGGAAAACCGGCCTGTCACCACCTCAAAACGGATTCATATTGTGGTCAGTAGAATATTTGATTTAGATCAAATACATGATTGACTTACTGATTAAGTACCAACTTTTTAACTATATTAGCCCCCTTTATAACTTTGATAATTATGCCATTAAACAAACTGGATAAATGTGTTGGATGTAGGTGCATGTCAGCACCTTTTAAGAAACTTACGAACGAAGAGTTGATTCAGATTAACCGAAACCGGGTTGAAGTAAATTTCAAAAAAGGAGAGATTATCGCAAAGCAGGGTGCCTTAGCAGCACACATCATTTACATTAAAAGTGGCCTGGTGAAAGTTTACCGCGAACATGCCAACGATGAATTGATATTATCCGTCGAAAACCAGGGCAAAATATTAGGCTTGCAGGCGCTCTATTCAAAAAATATTTATCCCTACTCTGTCAAAGCATATACCGATACCAGCGTTTGCCTTCACGATATAAAAACAATTGATTCATTTATTCACAATAATGCTGCGTTCAGCGCAAGCATTTTGCGTCATTTAAACGATGAGTCGTTGTTCTCGTACAACCGAATGGCTTGCCTAACCCTGAAACAATTACACGGCCGTTTTGCCGACTTACTTTTGTGTTTCAGCCTTCGTTTGTTCAAGCGAAAAAAGTTCAGTGTTCCGATCAGTAAAAAAGACATGGCTGCTATTACCAACATGTCGCAGGAAAGTCTTTCGCGTGTGATTAAGGAATTTGTTTCTGAAAATATTATCGAATTAAAAGGCAAAGAAATTACGATTCTTGATTTCGACCGGGTGCGCCATCTCAGCCAGGTAGGTTAACCTTTTTGTTTAATTTCCTCCAGTTTTTTTTCGTTTAAAATGGTAAGCACATTCTGTTCAAGTGCTATAATTCCCATTTCCTGGAATTCCTTTAATATCCGTGAAACGCTTTCGCGCGAAGTGCCAATTAATGCAGCAATTTCAGTTTGGGTAAGGTTTAAGGCAAAAGTGTTCTCGCCATAAACTTCGTTGGCGAAATAACTTATGGTATTAGCCAATCTGCCGGGTAACTGTTGCTGCACGTTTTTCACCAATCGGTCGAAATAATTCATTTCGTCGCTAAAAACTGTTGATAATACCTTCAGGGCAAACTCGCCGTTTTGTTGTAACAGACTGGCAAAACAATGTCTGTCGATAAAACACACTTCCGAGTTCGTTAATGTAATGGCCGAGAAATAATTGGTTTTTATGTTTTCATCCAGGTTCTGAATCCCAAGGTACGATCCCTGTTTTGAAACGCTCAGAATAAAATCTTTACCGCCGGCACCTTTTTTTACCAGTTTCACAAAACCTTTCCGAATATAAATGATATGCTGAACCGGCCCACCCTCTTTAAAAATAAGTTCGCCTTTTTTGTACGCTGTTTTTGCACATCCTCCTTCAAGAACACATAACTCATTGTTATCCAGAACAGAAACAGCTCCCGATTTTAGACTGCAATCAACACAGGTATTGGCAATTAAGTTCATCTGCAAACTTAAAATGTAATTAATATCACAATTATACGAGATTTATCTCACATTGTTTAATAAACCAATGTTCTTTATTGGTCGTATAATTGTAAAAACTTAATACGATGAATAAAATAGTGACATTAATCTGCTACAATTTAGGACTCTGGGGAATTTTAGGCTTTTTCGTCACCATAATCCTTGGCTTTATTTCATGCTGTGCCAATTTATCAAGTCAGGTATTTTTTATCAGCCTGATTTCATTTGCAGCCATAGGATTAGCCGCCACCACATTTTGTGTTGTACGCGGATGTAAAAAAGTACGATAAGCACCCGGCCTGTACAACAAGCTGTTTGTGTACCCTGGTTACTCATTAGTCGGAGCGTTTATTGCCTTAAAACCTTTCCAGTTTCGGATAAGCCTCGTGCCATGCTTTCCATCCTCCGTTAAGCGAATACACATGATCGTAACCCAGCATATTTAGCGACTTTGCAGCTAGTGCCGATCGGCTGCCACTGCGGCAATACAAAATTATAGTATCTGTTTTTTTAGGTAGCGCGTGATGAAAACCTTCCCAAACAGTTTCCTTTTCAATGTGCGATTCTAACACACCGCGTTGCACGAGGTAAGCTCCCGGAATATGTCCGGCCCGGTATTCATCTTCTGTACGCACGTCGATTAAAATATAGCCGGGCTTTCGGCTTTTCAGTCCTTCCACATATTGGTGATGAAATCCTTCCGCATCAAGCTCATCTATTTCCTGTTTTACGGCAGCAACCAATTCTTTATATCCGCTGTAAACCTTATTTTCCTGAGCAGATAGCACAGAAAACATCCCCATCATCAAAACGATGATAACCCCAAATTTCTTCATAATATCAAAGATTTTTTAAAACATTAACCGGTGAGAACAAGCACCAATCGCGCTCCTTCTATATAGAAACGTACAATAGTGTTTGCTCAAAAACAATTTCGGGGATTGAAGGTATAAAGAATTTCTGCCTTATTTTAAATTCCGAATCCTTAATTCGGTTTTGTTTTGATTTTTTAATAATTCAGCCAGTTCGTCGGTATTTGTTTCGCCGAAGTGATACGGATAAAGCACTTTGGGTTGAAACATTTTAGTGGCATCAGCCACCATTTTTGGGGTCATTGTATAAGGTAAGTTCATGGGCAGAAAAGCCACATCAATGTCTTTTAACCCGGCCATTTCCGGAATGTTTTCGGTATCGCCGGCAACGTACACTTTCTTATCGCCAAAATGAAGCACGTAACCATTTCCCACTCCTTTTGGGTGAAAAGGTTTCCCGGCTTCACGTTCGTGTTTTATATTGTAAGCGGGTACAGCATCCACTTTAATTCCGGCAAAAGTTCCCGATTCGCCATTACTTAGCACTTTGGTTCCGGTGTATTTTTCGTTGCAGGTTTTTGTGAGCACCACCTGGGTTTCCTCTTTCTTAACCGCATCAATTGCTTTGGCATCCAAATGGTCGCCGTGCTCGTGGGTTATCAGAATCAGATCCGCTTTTGGCATTGTTGCATAATCGGCATACCAGGATACCGGATCAATATGAATTACTTTCCCGTTAAATTGCATCATCAATGTTCCGTGAGCAATAAATGAAATTTCCAAATCGCCTTCTGAAGTCGCAATAACATCCTTTTCAAATTGCTGAGACTGTGCCGAAACAACGAATAAAAATAATGTTATGAGCGTAACTATATTCTTCATAACCTTTGATTTAAAATTTACCGTAAGATAGGTATAAAATCATTTTTTTGCATCTTCCTTTATAAAAAACAGAACATATGTATATGTTTCTGACATCATTTAATTTGTACTTTCGGAACAAAATTCAAAAACTATCTGATATGAAAAGATTATTTCTAGTGATTGCCATAATTGGCCTTGTTTTCTCGCTTTCGGCCAAAGAATATACGGTTGAATCTTCATCGGGGCAACTACAGGTAAAGGTGAATATTGACGAAACCGTTACTTACTCGGTGCTGCTAAACGGAACCCCGATTATTGCGCCATCGCAGATTTCGATGGAATTGAACGATGGAACAGTCTGGGGAGTGGACGCCAAAGTACGAAAAGCAAAAACCAACAGCGTGTCGCAGGTGCTAACTCCGGTTGTACAGCGAAAAAGCGCTACCATAAAAGACGAATACAAAGAACTGACTTTGACGTTTAAAGGTTATGCCTTGCAATTCAGGGCATACGACGATGGCGCTGCTTACCGTTGGGTGTCGGACAAAGATGGCGAATACAAAGTTAAAAGTGAGCTGGCCACTTTTACGTTCCCGACTGACAACAAACTTTGGTTTCCTGAAGAAGAAAGTATGATGACGCACCAGGAACGCGAATACCTGCGCGAAACACTGTCGAATATCGGTAGCGATCGTTTTGCTTCGACCGGTTTATTGGTTGACTGTGGAAATGGTGTTAAAACCTACATTTCGGAATCGAACCTGATGGATTACCCGGGAATGTTTTTGCGTGGTTGCGACGATAACAAATTTGCGTTGATTGGAAAATACCCCGGTGTGGTACTGGAAACCGAACAGCTGCGCGACCGCGATGTAAAACCAACAAAATACGCTGATTATATTGCCGAATGTAACGGCCCGCGCGATTTCCCATGGCGTGCCATGGTAATTACTGAGAACGATGGACAGTTGATAGAAACAGAAATGATATACAAACTTGCCCCTGAGTGCAGATTGGAGAATACCGACTGGATCAAGCCGGGTAAAGTGGCATGGGACTGGTGGAATGCCAATAATATTTACGGTGTTGATTTTGTGGCAGGCGTAAATACCCAAACCTACAAATACTTCATCGATTTTGCGTCGAAATACGGATTGGAATATATCATTCTGGACGAAGGCTGGTATGAACTTTCTGATATTCTGAAACTGGAAAAAGATGTGGATGTAAAAGAGATCATCGATTACGGAAAAGAAAAAAATGTTGACGTAATTCTTTGGGTTGTTTGGAAAGCCATGGATGATAAACTGGAGGAAGCACTTGATCAGTTTCAGGCTTGGGGCGCCAAAGGTATTAAAATGGACTTTATGCAACGCGACGACCAGTGGATGGTAAATTTTTACGAAAAAATTGCCCGCAAATGTGCCGAACACGAATTGTTGGTTGATTTCCACGGAGCTTACAAACCAAGTGGTTTAGATCGTGCTTACCCAAACGTAATTTCGTACGAGGGAGTTAAAGGAATGGAAAATACAAAATGGTCGAACTTACCCGATCCGGAGCATGATGTAACTTTGCCTTTTATTCGTATGGTTGCCGGTCCGATGGATTATACTCCGGGGGCAATGATCAATAAAACAAAAGAGAATTTCGCGCAGGTATTTACCGAGCCAATGAGCCAGGGAACACGCTGCCACCAGTTGGCTTTGTACCCTGTTTTTGAAAGCCCGCTGCAAATGTTGGCCGATAATCCATCGAACTATTACCGCGAACCGGAATGTATGGAGTTCCTTTCAGCGGTTCCATCGGTTTGGGACGAAACCCAGGTGTTGGAAGCTAAAGTTAGCGACTACATTGCCGTTGCACGTCGTTCGGGAGAAACCTGGTATGTGGGTGCTTTAACCGACTGGGATCCTCGCGAATTGGATTTAAAACTCGATTTCCTTGCCGAAGGAACGTACACCATGAAAGTGTGGAAAGACGGACTGAACGCCGATAAACATGCTGCCGATTTTGCACAGGAAACTGTTGAAGTAACTGCAGGATCAACTGTAAAAGTTAAAATGGCTCCCGGTGGTGGCTGGGCGGCTATTATTGAGAAGAAATAGGTTTGAGTTTCGAGACACGAGTTTCGAGTTATAGAAAAATGCCATCCTTGATGAGATTTCTCATGGGGATGGCATTTTTTTGTCCCCCTTGGCGAAGTGCCTGTCCCGATCTCGGTATCGGGAGGGAATAAGGGGGATTGAAATTCGTTTACACAAAAATTTATACATCACAGTAATCCTCCGTCTCGATGCTGTGATCGGGACACCTCCTTTAAATAAAGGAGGATGAGATCAATGTAACTCGGCAGCGTTCAGCAACCAAACAAAAACAGCGGGCGACTAATAAATAATAGTCGCCCGCTGAATTATTTTATGTAAGGTAAATCTACTTTTTACTTTTCTTGCAGTACGTATTTTAGTGTAAATAAAAGGGTCTCTCCCTTGTATTCCGGAATATTTACTGTAGGGAGTTGCAATAACAAGGTTTTGGCTGCGCGATCAAGTTTTTCCTGTGCATCTTCAACTGTAGTTCCTGACACTTCTTTTGGTTTATAACCAATTGCTACCACCTCATCAACCTGAATTGCATTTTTACTTCCGGTCTCTTTAACCGATACTACAGCTCCTTGCTTATTCACTTTTACATACATTTTACTTTCACCGGTTATGTTGGCTTCCCGTAATTCAGCTGGATATTTCATCCGTTTCGCAATAAACTTGCGTAACTCCAAATCAGAGGTAATTTCTTCCGGTCTTGTGCTAATGAGTATCACCCCGTCTTTAGCTTCTGCACCATAAATACCAACTGCCGAAGCATCTTTTAAAACGTCGATTGACTGAATACTTTTAGGATCAATATCATCCATGTCGCCGGAATATTTTTCGCCGTCGAGAAAGATCAGTGGCGATTTTCCACCAAGATCAGCTGAACCTTTCAGTTTAATCGAAATGGCTCCGTTTTTAGCGATTGGTCCGTATATTTTAGTCGCACTTTCGTCTTTCAGCACTTCCATTGATTCAATGGTTTTCGGATCGATATCATTAATATCGCCATCGTAAGGAATACCTTCAACAAGTATCACAGCATCATCCATCATAGCTTTTGCAGCTTCTTTGGTTGTAACAATGACTACTCCGTTTTTCCCTCCAACCGATCCATATAATGCTGTAGCTTGTATTCCTTTTAAAACAGAAACACTTTCAATTTCGTTCGGATCAATTGATTTAATTTCAGCAACCGGTTTCCCATCAACAATATATAGCGGGTCCTCAGAATTACCTGCAATATGTACCCGAACGCTTTCCAACGGCTCATTCTTTGTTTGCTGTTTTCCGTAGCCAATCACTTTCACCTCATCAGTTTTTCCGCTGCTATCAGCTTTTAGTTTTACATCCAGCTGAGTTTTTCCATTTACTGCAGTTTCTTTCTTATCAAAACCAAGCATCATAAATACCAGTTCGCCAAATTTGTCGTCTGATTGTAATACATAATTTCCATTTATATCCGTGATGGTTCCAATGGATGTACCTTTCATTAACACTGCAGTTCCGGCAAGTGGTTTCCCGTTTTCATCGGTAACTTTTCCTTTTACCATATTGGCTTTGGTCTTCACGGCCATTACTTCCGCCGTTTCCGGTTTTCCGCTACCGTCGGCTTTTAGCTGAACATCAAGTTCTGATTTCCCATCAATTGCCACCTCTTTTTGGGCATAACCGATCATCATAAACACCAGCGTACTGTTTTTATCGGTTTCGATTTTATAGTTTCCTGAGAAATCGGAAATAGTACCAACTGTAGATCCTTTTACCAACACGGCTGCTGCCGGAAGTCCATCGCCATTTTCGTTGGTGATTTTTCCTGAGACAGTGTGTTCCGCCGCTACTACTATTCCATATGGCGATTGTTTCGATTCAATATCACTTTTAGTCAGCACCACATTGATTTCCTCACTGTTAGCCGGAACTTTTCTGAACTCATAACCCAACATATTAAAAACAAGTACTGCATCTTCGTTGGCTACATTTATCACGTAATTTCCTGAAAAATCGGAAATAGTACCGGTTGTGGTTCCTTCTATCAGCACTGCCACTGCAGGAATTGGTTCACCTTTGTCGTTGGTAATTTTTCCTTTAACGGTAAGTTCCGAAGTTAGTGTTCCGTTAACGGCCTGTTCAAAATCAGTATTGGTTCCGGGAACATAGTCGCTGGTTTGAATGTAGTAAACACCGTCCTCTTTCGGATTTATATCGAACGACAGCGCATTGGCAACCACTTTGTCTTCAAGGCCAAGTGCATTTATAACTTCACCCCCATCAAATCCATTGGCAAAATCAAGTTTGATCAAATCGGGGTGATCGGCAGGAAGTTCAACACCATCAACAACTACTTTTAGCTCTCCGGCATCGTGAAGCACTTCGGTTCGTACTTCTTTGTTCGACAAACCCATAACCAAAATGGCCAGCAGGGGCAGTACAACCAGCTGTTTCAGCAGGCTGTATCGATTTTCTGTTTTCTTTTTCATCATGATAATACGGTTTTTTAATTGTGAGCCGTTAAGCGCAGTCAAAAAGGGAGCTACTCCTTTTTTATGCGCTAATCCTACCATGGCCAATTGATAAGCTTCGGCATTATGATTTTGGGCTACCTGATGATCAGTCAGGTATTCCAGGTTATTTCGCATCGCATCGCGGGTTAACCAGGCAAACGGGTTAAACCACTGGAAGAGGAACAAGAGCTCGGCAAAAAGAATATCGAGCGTATGATGTTCCCTTACGTGAATCATTTCGTGATCGACGATCATTTTCAGATCGGGATTCTTCAATGTTTTTTCCGACAGCACGATTCGCGAGAAGAATGAGAATGGATGCACATCTTTCTGTGTAAGGTTAACTTGTGCTCCAAACAATTCTTTCAGGCGGCAAAAACGGATAATATTCATGGCTTTGAGGTGCCCGATCAACAGATTCAGGAGAAATACAAAGATTCCGAGTGCATAAATCGCCAACAGGTAATGATACCATTCGAAGGTAAATTGCGGTTCGGTTGCCACAGCGGCCTCAGGCAGAAAAGCAAAACCAGTTGAAGCAGCTGCAGGAATCGGCTGTATATAATTCACTTTGGTAAACGTAATCAGCGGAATAAGGAAACTTACCAAAAACGACACCGGCAAAAAAATCCGGTTGAACAGAAAATGTTTCTGGTGCTGGAAAAGAGCCAGGTAAGCCAGGTAAAAAGCACCCAGCGCCAAAGCCGCCTTTCCGATATAGAGGATAAAATCTTCCATTACTTTTTGTTTTTTATGAGCTTAACCAATTCGTCGATCTCGTCTTCCGACAGGTTTTTCTCTTTTACAAAAAAGGCCACGGCACTTTTGTACGAGTTATCGAAATAGTCACTCACCACCTGGTTCATAAACGAGCGGCGGTAATCTTCTTTCGAGATAAGCGGAAAATACTGATAGGTATTGCCGTATTGTTTAAAACCGATCACACCTTTATCCTGCAACAAACGCACCAACGACGAAATGGTGTTGTAATGTGGTTTTGGCTCGGGATACAACTCAACAATGTCTTTTACAAATGCTTTTTCCAGATTCCAGAGGATCTTCATCAACTCCTCTTCCTTTTTTGTTAGTTTTTTCATTTTTCCTTCTTTTCAAGTTTGTTGTCATTTCGAGCGAGGAACGAACTAGAAATCGTTTTCCTAAGAATTGAGATTTCTCCTCCCCTGTCGTCGAAATGACATTTCGCTCAACATGAAGACAAACATACAACTGATTTTTCAGTTTCGCAACTGATTTTTCAGTTATTAAACGAATTTATCAGTTGCTCTTGTACTGATCAACCTCAAAACCCCATGGAATAAGTACTTCTTCGGAGATAAAAAAATGCCATTCTTTTAAAAAGAACGGCATTTCATAGTATTGTTTTTGCGTATTATCGTTAAAATTCTCCTCCACCCATGTCCATTCCGCCATCGCCGCCACGGTCGCCGCCACGATCTTCTTTAAAGTTGTTAATCTTGTAGCTCAATGTAAGCATTACTACACGTGGTTCACGTTCAAAACGAAACCAGCTTTTAAAGTCGTCGCCATAGCTTGTACGTTCAAAACGACCAGTTCCCAAAGGATCGCGAACGCTAACGGTTGCCGATAGTTTTTTATTCATAAACTCCTGGCGATACGAGATATTGGTGAAGAACATGGCACCGCTTTCGCCCTGCGCTGATACTGACTTCCCGCGGAAGAATGCATTTACCTGGAGACGTGAACTTTCAGCGAGTTTAAATGTGGTATTCATACGTCCGCCCCAGTTGGTACTTTGCCGGTCGATTGATTCGCCATTCAACTCGCCGGTAATTTTATAATCGTAAACGTTCACACTGGTATTAACGGTTAACCATTTTTTGTAACTCAGGTTTCCGGTAACTTCAAGACCGGTGCTGTAGTCTTTATCAAAATTGTCGGTGTACATGTAAAAAATACCGTCTTCGCCCAATTCCTGTGTGCGGTCGATTTTATTGTTGGTTACCCTGCGAAACACATCGGCCGAAACAAACGAACGTGATTCACCAAAGCGTTTCATAAAACCAAGTTCGTACGAGTTGGTGTATTCAGGTTCCAAATCAGGATTACCAAAACGAATGGTGTAACGGTTGTAATAATTCGGTGTAGGGTCAAGATCTCTGCCACTTGGTCGGTTTATCCTTCGGCTGTAGCTGGCGGTAACATCAGCCGTTTGCGCTAAAGGATACGAAAAGTGTGCCGTTGGAAACAAATCGAAACGATTTAACGACGACACATTTTCAGCACTTGTATTTTTTATTTCACGAACGGTCAACTCTCCACGCAAACCGGCCATGTAAGCAAGTTTGCCCACCTTGTTGCTGTATGTAGAATAAGCTGCGTGTATATCGCGTTGAAAATCGGTAGCGCTCGAATATTTATCATTTATAATCCAGCTGTCGCTTGCCTGGTCGTAATCGCGAAATTCGAGTGTCTCGTTTTCGCTTTCCAGGCGCCCCTGGTAACCGGCCTCAAAACGGCCATCTTCGCTAAACGGATAGGTATAATCGAGTTTTAAACGAATATCTTGCTCATCCTCGGTTTCAAATGTCGAAACATTCGACAGGTACTCGTTGGTAGGATTAAAATTTTCGTCGGCCAGCAATTCAGCTTCTATTTCACTGTCAGTTCCGGTCTCATCCGAATAGTAGGCCGTAGCCTCAATGCGGTGTCCGTTATCATCGAAGTTATGTTGGAAATTCATGTTCAGCGTATAAAAGTCGTTGTTACGTTCCGAGGTCTCTTCGCTGATTGAAAGAATTTGTTCCGAGGCCGGAACCGTAAAATTTTCTGTTCGCCCACCACCTTCGTTTCCTCGTTCCGAGGTTCCGGTTTCTCCCGAGAGGGTTAAAGTTGTGTTGGTTCCTAAATAAAAATCGGCACCTCCCTTAAAACGGTGTCCGCCACGAATCCATTTGCGGTCGCCACCCATATTCAAAAATTCAGTAGTATCTTTGTAATACGTTTCACGTTCCGAAGCCATTTCTCCGTTGTTGATTTCATCACTCCAGTCGGCACCAAAAAACAGATTTAGTTTTTCAAAACGGTAATTCAGCATAAAATCGCCGCGGTATTTTTCGCCCGTTCCAACACTTGTGTTTACAATACCATTCAGTCCGTTCATCGAGTTCTTTTTCATTACCAGGTTAATGATACCTGCCGCACCATCCGGCTCATATTTTGCCGATGGATTGGTAATGATCTCAATATTCTCGATCGCCGAAGAAGGAATCTGACGCAATGCATCGCTTCCGCTCAAAACACTTGGCCGGCCGTCAATCAATACGGTAAAATTTCCCGACCCGCGCAACGATACATTTCCTTCGATGTCAACCTGAATCGAAGGCGTGTTTTCCAAAACATCGACGGCTGTACCGCCAATAGCACTGATTACCTGGCTAACATTCACCACTTTTTTATCGAGTTTGTATTCCACTGCAGCTTTGTCGGCCACCACGTTAACCTCGCCAATGGCAACGGTTGAAGGAGCGAGGTTAATTTCGCCCAAATTATATATACGGTTGCTGCGGTCGAGCTTAATATCTTCAACATTTTCCTCATTGAAACCAATAAAATTAGCCACAAGGTAATAATCACCATATTCTAAATTTGTTATTTCAAATACGCCTTTTTCGTTGGTAATACCTCCGGTTACAAGGGTTGAATCGGTCTCTTTGTAGACGGCTATATTGGCAAATTCCATAGGGGTTTCCGTATCCTTTTCTACGATCGTACCAACGATCTTTCCCTTACCATCGTCGTTTGGGTCGTTCTCTTTTACCGGGTCTTCAATTAATGCATAAGAATTCACCCCAATAAATAGAAGGGCGATTAAAATTACGTTCTTCAAGTACTTCATTTCTGTTTAAATTGTTTCCTTTTGTTTGTTTTCACTATAATAAGACCGTTTATTCTTTATTTAGTTTAATCCAAGCGTGTTAAATAGTTGTTAACGTATTTCAACGCTTTTGGGGCTAGTTAGAAGGTTTAGTTGTTCTGTTGTTCAGATTGTTTCGTGATCTTCCCATCTCGAAAAACCATTACAACTGCAAAATAGGTAGGCGCTAAAAAAAAAATGCCACCCCTCCGGATGGCATTCTACCAAAACTTAAAATCTATGGAAAAAGTGCCTTCTGCTCCTTAATCCATAAGGAGTGCAAAAGTAAAACGAATCGAATCATGACAAATTAAGACATCAGATTGATGCTTTATTTTAATAAATTTTAAGATTTAGGTTAACATTTAGGATATATAAGCCCCAAAATTCACGCTGCATTTTACAGCATATACTTTGTTATACTTATTCGTTCGTTTAACTTTGCTTTCATCAAGTCTTAAAAACTACTTATCATGAACGAACAAGTAAATCACCGGCAAGTACCACCACCTAATTACCTGGTATTTGCGATTCTTACCACCCTGTTTTGCGGAAAAATATTTGGGATTGTAGCCATTGTTTTTGCCGCGCAGGTAAATTCGCACTGGAATGCCGGAAATTACGAGGCAGCCCTGTCGGCAAGTAGAAATGCCAAATTATGGGCCTGGGTGTCGTTTGCAGCCGGTTTGGCCTGGATAATTTTAGCAGTAACACTATCGATTTTTGGTGTACTTGCAGGAATAATGCAGGGAGCTTTTAATTAATAATAAATGAAACGAACAATCAATAGCATACTGCTACTCGTAATTATTGGAGTAGCAGTTCTTTTTTTTGTACTCGACCCTGCCCAACACGAAATATTCCCGCAGTGCCTGTTTCATTCGTTAACCGGGGGCTATTGCCCGGGATGCGGGTCGCAACGCGCTTTACACAGTTTATTGCATTTAGATTTTGCCGGTGTGATTGGGTATAACTTTTTGTTTCTTCCGGCGGCATTATTTATTTTGTATCACTACTTGTATCCTCTACTGAATAAAGCTTTTGGGTGGAAACTACCTAACTTGTTTTACAAAAAACAAACGCCCTTAATTGTTTTAGCCATAGTTGTTCTGTTTTGGATAGCACGAAATCTTCCCTGGTATCCGTTTAATGTACTTGCACCTGTGGGATAGGCACAAAAAAACGGATGCGAAAACGCACCCGTTTATGTATTTAACTTGGTTAGGATCACTTCACGAATGAAGCGTCATTTAAATAATCGAAACATTTTTCAACACCTTCAAACTGTGTCATACTTCCGCCTCTGATTCCTTCCAGTTCCACATAAAAACCGTCCAGCCCATTTTCGTACGCTTTGTTAAAGATGTTTTTAAAGTTCATCATTCCCGACTGGCCAAGAACCGAGCGGTCTTTAATATGCAGTACAGGGAATCTGCCGGCATACTTTTCGAAGTATTCCAACGGATCGTTTGCGCCCATAACCGTCCAGTAAACATCCATTTCGAAGAATACCAAATCCGGATCGGTACCGTTCAGGAACAAGTCGTAAATTACATCACCCACAGGCATCCAAGGGTTACTTGGTTTATCCTTGTCTTCCGGTTTTACAACACGGCCGAATTCCATGCTGTGGTTGTGGTACCCGAACTTAATTCCGGCTGATTTTGCAATTTCACCGGCCTTGTTAAACGATTCGCAAACCACCTTTACGGCATCATGTGTTGGCACATTCGGCATCATTGGCTGAACCAAAGTTTTTACTCCAAATTTCACATGGTCTTCAACGGTTTGTTTCCAGAAATCGGCAATCTCACCGAGTTTATCTTTGGTGATATCGCGGGTAGGAGGATTTACGTGCGAGCTGGTTATTTTCAAACCTGCATCGTCGGCCAGTTTTTTGTATTCTTCAACCGAATATTCTCCCATTTTGCGATTGCCGTATCCGGCCAGTTCAATAGTGCTATAGCCGATATCTTTTATTTTTTTCAAGCCATTTGGAACATCGGCAGTCAATTCCCGTCCCAGAGAATAAATCTGTAACCCGATTTCCTTTTGACCCATGCCAACCATGGCGGCAGCACTGGCAGGCTTAATGGAGCCAGCTACCATACCTCCGGCAGTGAGCAGCCCCATCCTTTTCAAAAATTCTCTTTTATTCATTTCGTTTTTAGTTGGTTGATTTATAGTTTATACGAACCACGATATTGGTAATCATACAAACGGTGGTTCCATGCTTCTTTATCGGTTCCGAAGCTATGCGTTGCAGGATTCCATTTTACCGAACGTTGTAATTCAGTAGCCATATTTCCTAAACAACAAGTGATTGCTGTACTTGCACCTACTTCAACCGGAGCAATTGGTTTTTGTCGGGAACGTACACAGCTGATGAAATCTTCCATGTGAGGAGAACTGATCTCGAAGCTGCCACCACCTTTTGCCTGTGCTTTCTGCATTTCTTCGAACATCTTTCTGCGCTCTTCAGGAGTAAGGTTCTGTGGACGGCGGCCTCTTAACTTATCAGGAATCAAATCTGATTTTGAACAAGCCAGGTATCCACGAGCTACTTCAATCCAACCATCGTCGCCGATGAATTTAATACCCTGCGCATTTGGCATATCTTCCAGGTACGGTTGTTCTGTCATCACAACACCATTCAGGTACTTAAATGTCAGGTAATCTGCGCCATCAACTCCTTTAGGGATAATTTCTGCAGGACCCGAACCGTCCATACCAATAGCAGCTTGTGCAATATCGAACATGTGCGCACCCCAATCTGCGGTAAATCCGTTACCGGTTTCGCGGTACCAACGCCATGCCCCCCACAATTTTTCTCTTTCCGCGGGATCGAGAGAAATAGGAGGACAAAGATCTGAATGATAATGAATTTTAGGATCATTCAATGGTCCCATCCAAAGGTTGAAATTCAGGTTAGCAGGAACTTGCATCTCTGGTAAATCAAGCGGTGCTGGTGGATCGCCAACTTTAGCGTAAACTTTGTCGATATGACCGATAGCACCACTCTGAACCAATGCAATTGCTTTTTGGAATTCAGCACTTGAACGCTGCTGACTACCTACCTGAACAATACGTTTTGTATCGTTTGCCACGCGAACCATTTTTTCGGCTTCGGTAATGGTAAAAGAAAGTGGTTTTTGAACATATACGTCTTTACCGGCCTGGCAAGCGTGAATGGTCATTAAAGCATGCCAATGGTCAGGAGAACAAACTTCTACTGCATCGATGTCTTTGCGCTCAAGAAGTTCTTCATATTGTTCATACTTATCAACGCGAGGTGACAAACCCAACGATTGTTGCCACTCTTCAACAGTACGTTTAAAACGTTCTGTTTTCATGCTGTCAACATCGCAACCTGCAACAACTTCTACTCCGGGAACTGCCGAGAAACTGCGGAAGTCATTCATACCTTGCTGTCCAAGGCCAATAAAACCCATTGTTACTCTGTCGCTTGGAGCGATTTTAATACCGTTGATAGTCCAACTTGGAAGGATGGTCAAACTGGATAATCCCAGTGCTGAAAGACCCAGAAATTTCCTTCTGTCTAATTGATTCGATTTCTTTGAATCCATAGGTTTAGATTTTTATTAGTGATCAAATGTTTTTCGAAATTGGACACAAGATAATTTAATTTGTCAAAAAGACGCAATGAAAAATTAAAAAATGCATGCTCCTCTGGTTAACCTTAAGTTATTTAGAAACCTTCAAAGAAAACAAATATTGTTGAAGCGGTTTTTTAAGTTGCTCAAAATCTGAATAATGAATCAACCGGACGTCCTTACAACCTGCAATCATTGCCGACAGATTAGCATTAGCTCCTTCGCGAAAAAGGCACAACACCGGTTTACCCATTTCCACGGCACGGCCAATTTCGTAACCAACTCCCATCGACACTGCGGTTACTTCGGCCACAATTACATCGGAACTTTGCAGCCATTCCAAATCACGATCGTGAATAAACTGATCGTTTGGTCCGTCGTCGCCGGCATTTGTTAACGAGGGATCGCCAACGTGCTCGGTAAGTACTTCTCCAAAGGTTTTCAGGTACTGAATGATTTGTTCGTAAAGGCCGGCGTCTTGTCTGCCTCCACGTATTGAACCGGCAAAATAGATCTTCATTGCTATTTAGACTTTTTTCTTGCTTGGTATGTTAGTGGTTGACTTTTGTTCTCCCTGCTCAAAAACAACACGTGTACGCGGTAAACTCTCCGGGTAATTTTTCTGAATAAATTCGATCATTTTCTCGCGGAGAAAAACGCGCAAATCCCAAGCTGTTGGCGAGTCTTTGGCACTTACCAAAACACGTATTTCAACACCATATTCTTTGGCGTCGGTAACCTGCAATACGTTTACCCGTTTATCCCACAGCGGAGTGCTCTCAAGCAAGCGAGTCAGCTCTTCGCGCAAAGCATCAAACGACACATGATAATCGGTATATAAAAACACGGTTCCCAAAATCTCGGAGGTATTGCGTGTCCAGTTCTGAAATGGTTTTTCGAAAAAATAGGTTGATGGCACCACCAAACGGCGCTGATCCCAGATTTTTACAACCACATAGGTAAGTGTAATTTCTTCAATTCGTCCCCATTCATTTTCAATGACAACCACATCGTCGATACGGATTGGCTGCGTTATTGCAATTTGCAAACCGGCCAAAACAGTGGCAATAAGTTTTTGTGCAGCAAAACCAATAATAATACCGGCAACTCCTGCCGAGGCAAAAAGACTGATTCCCAACTGCCTCACATCTTCGAACAACATTAATGATGCACCAATTGAAATTAAAACGATCAGGAAATAAATGATGCTTTCCATGACATTGAACTGTGTAAGAAACTTACGTTGGCGTAAATTATCTTCTTGTGAAGTATCTAATTTGGAAAGGATAACTTTTTTAAAGGCACGCAAAATAGCCATCACCCCCCATGCAATACTTACAATTAGCAAAATGGAACCTGCTTTATTAAAAAAGTTAGACCAATCGGCTGAAACCAATTCGCTTTTTTCAACAAATAGTTTAAAGTATACCGCCAGAAGCAGCAATAAAAACGGGACAATAAA
Organism: Draconibacterium mangrovi; assembly: GCF_010586825.1. GTDB lineage: Bacteria > Bacteroidota > Bacteroidia > Bacteroidales > Prolixibacteraceae > Draconibacterium > Draconibacterium mangrovi. The sequence goes on from NZ_JAAAGB010000001.1 coordinate 1,225,090, forward strand.
TTTTATAATTTTCTTCATATAAACAGTGTGTTTTATTTTGCGTGTTCAACCGTACTTTTAATATGTATATCGCGCTGCGGAAAAGGAATTTGCACGCCGTTTTTCCGGAACTCATCATCTATGGCGTAGCGTATTTCGCTCTTGGTATTTTCTACCCAAAACGACTCGCGCACCCAAAAGAAAACCTGAAATTCGAGTGCCGAATCGCCAAAATTCTTAAACCTGACAAACGGTTTAGGCGAAAGCGAAACATTGTTGTTTCTTGCCGCGCAATCGAGCAAAATTTGCGTTACCAATTTCGTATCTGATCCGTAAGCCACCCCAACATCAACCGAAAAACGGGTGTTGTAATCCATGTGGCTCCAGTTAATTATTTTGTCGTTTACAAAATTCGAATTGGGAACGACCAGAATTATATCGTCGCGGGTTTTTAACCGCGATGTACGTAGCCCGATATGGATAACCCGCCCCACTGTACCATCTTGCAGCTGTATAACATCATTGATCTGCAGGTTTCGTTCTACCAGCAATACAATACCCGATGCTATATCGCTAAACAACTGCTGAATACCAAATCCAACACCCACCAACAGGGCCGTAATACTGGCCAGCAAAACCGAAACTTTCAGCCCCGATGATTCTAATAGAAAAACGATAATAATCACCCATACTACATACCTTAATATCAGGTAAATCGACCAGTATGAGCGCCGTTCGGCTTCCTGTTTATTGATAAAACGTTTGAAGAAGCGGCGGATAATCTTAAGCACTATTAAGGTGATCAGAACTACAACAAGTATTAGAAAGATGTTGTAAACGGTAATTGTAAAATCGCCTTTATGGTACAATTCAATATTTAAAATCTCTTTAAATGTCATAACTCTTTATCAATCAATTGGAGTTAGAAAAGTACTAAAATCTGTCAGATATGAAAAGTTTTAGGGAGCGATAATGATTTAGCTTTATTATACCAACAATGAAAGGAGTGTATGGTTGAAAAAAAAGGAGACCTTATAGAAAAGATCTCCTTTATTCCTGTGTCGAACAGTATCTCTTAGTTCATTCCAACTACCTGCCCTGGCATAAAAAAAGCAGCATATGCAGTTTCCGAATGTAATGCCTCTATAGTTTTTGTAATTCCTTTATCGTCGTTAATTGATGCTCTTATCGATCCTTTTTGGTAATAAAAACGCGAAACGATCTCGCTTTCGAGCAAATCGCTGATTTCCGGTCTGAATACCGATAAGTCTTTATCCAGATCAGGTTCAATTTTAGCTGCCAGTGCATCAAACTCTTCCTTCGCCAGTTCGTAATATTTTTCCTGTTTTGCAGTCTCCAGCAACTCTTTCAAATCGTCTTGCAATGCCGATTCGTAGTTAAACTCGCTTTGCTCAACAAAATCGGCAAACTGCTTGTAAATGTCGTCGGTAATCGTAAATTGTTCCGGCTCCGGTATACTTTCGTTCTCATTTGAATATTTCGTGGCAAAATCGAAAATCATAAAACGGGTAACCAGCTCGATACTTAAACTGCTGAGTCTGTCGCCTTCAATTTTTACATCCGGCACAACGCCACCGCCGTCGTATACTTTGCGGCCTTTTTTGGTTGTAAATTCAGTAATCAGCGAATCAGGAACATGTCCCACACTGCCGTCTTCGTTGCGGTGCGAATAATCCAGCGCCTGAATACAACGGCCACTCGGTATGTAATATTTAGCGGTAGTAACCTTTAGTTTTGTGTTATAGCTTAAATCGCGCGTGGTTTGCACCAATCCTTTTCCGAATGTGCGTGTACCCACAATAATTCCGCGGTCGAGATCCTGAATAGCCCCTGATACAATTTCGGATGCCGATGCCGATCCGCTGTTTACCAGAACAGCAATTTTCATTGTGGTATCCAAAGGTTCGGCCGTTGCTTTATACACTTTGTCCCATTGTGTTACTTTGCCGCGGGTGCTCACAATCTCTTCGCCTTTCGGCACAAATAAATTTACAATTTTCACGGCTTCCACCAACAAACCACCTGGATTACCACGCAAGTCGAGAATCAATCCGTCAGGGTTATTTTCTTTTAGTTCCAGGAAAGCCCTTTTTACATCTTCGCTACAGTTGGTCGTAAAATTCGACAAACGAATGTAGGCTGTATTCTGATCGATCATGCCGTAATAAGGGACGGCATCAATACTGATCTTCTCGCGAATAACATCAACCGTAAAAGGCTTTTTCTGGCCGGGGCGTTGCAATTTTATGGTAACCGGTTTATTGGCCGGTCCCTTCAACAGCGAACTAACATCCTCGGTATTCATGTCTTTGGTGTCTTTACCCGAAACCTCGAGAATAATGTCACCCGCTTTTATTCCAAATTTCTGTGCCGGAAATCCTTCGTAAGGTTCGGCAATAACAATGTTATCCTTTTGTTTGCTGATTAACGCACCGATACCCGCATATTCTCCGGTAGTCATGAAACGGAAATCTTCCATCTGGTCCTCCGAAATGTAATTCGTGTAAGGATCGAGCGACTCCAGCATTTTATCGATACTGGTTTTTACCAGGTCATTCGGATTCACTTCGTCAACATAAAACATATTCAACTCGCGAAACAAAGTATGGTAAATATCCAGATTTTTTGCAATTTCAAAATTCTTCTCGTCGCGGGTAAAGCTAAAAAAGCTAATACCAATTATCGCAACTATCGTTATTCCTATTAATAATCTTTTCTTCATAATTCCTTCTTTTCTGAATTCACTGTCTGCACAATTGCATCGAACTGCCAAAAGTAACAAATCTTGCCTGATATCAGTAATACAACCCGGCAATCCATTACGTTAATTTATATTAAAACCAATAGTTTATGCTTATGGTAGAACATTTTTCAGGCCGAAAAGTTAAAGGTGGTTAAAAAAAATGTTACGTTAAACCATTGCAAAACACGATCGTCAAAGCTCCTGAAAACGGAACAATTAAATTTTATTGAATCATGAAAACAAGAATTTTAAGTTTAGCATTAATTGCACTATTTGCTTTTTCGCTTACCGCAATCGCACAGCAACCGGAACGACAACGGAGATCACCCGAACAACGCGAAATGATGGCCAGGCATTTTGACAAGGAAAGGGCCAGTTTTAAAACCTTCTTTACTGAAGAACAACAGGAGAAACTGAAAGAACTTCGGCTTGAATCGACCAAAGAAATTCAGCCGTTGCGCAATGAATTGAACGAATTAAAAGCCAAACAACGCACACTAACAACTGCTGAAAAGGCAGATATGAAAGCCATAGACAACAATATTGAAAAAATGGCTGATGTTGAGGTACAAATTCAAAAAATAAGAGCTAAGGAACACCAGGAAATTCGTACGATGTTAAGCGATGAACAACGCATTAAATTTGACGAAAGGAAAAGTAGAAAAGACAGAGAATTTAACAGGAACCCAACAACCCGTAATAGTTTTAAACACGGTGCTTAACGGTTAATAGATAGATGTTTTGGAGCCGGCATTGTAGTTTGCCGGCTTTTTTTATGCTTAAATCTTTAAAAACGAAGACTCAAAGAATTGAACCACATTAGGTATATAGGACACAATAGATATTAGTTACAATTGCGAAACTGTTAAATTGTAAAACTGTCAAATTGTAAAACTGAAAACGTTCCTCCCACTTCTGAAATCAGCAATCGTTAATCGTCATTCGAAATTCATCATTCAATTGCTCCTCGTTCACTCAATAACTCATTCACTATACTACTGCTAAACTGTTCTATTGTCAAATTGTTAAACTGAAAACTGCGACTGAAAACTTTCTTCCCCCTTCCGCAATCTAAATTCGTTAATCATTATTCGAAATTCACTGTTTTCAATTCCTGCTTACCGACAAAATACCCCGGTTTAACGAAATAATTTCCTGCGTTCGTCAGGATTGCAATAATTTGCACAACAATTATAAACCAAACAAAGAATTATGAAACAGTTTGTAGTATTCCTCTCGGTGATCATTTTATCACTTTTTACTTCTTCGTGTTTATTGCAGTCAACCGTTAAAGGAAATGGCAATGTAACAACCGAGGAGCGGGACCTTGAAGATTTTAATGCTTTAAATGTCAGCCGTGGGATGAATGTTTACGTCACCATGGGAAACGATTATAAAGTGGTGGTTGAAGCCGATGAAAATCTGCACAATAGCATTGTAACCGAATTACACGGCGAAGAGCTTCGTATAAAAGCTATCGACATCATCCGAAATGCAAGCAGCCTAAAAGTATTTGTTACGCTTCCACAGCTCGAAGCGGCAAAATCATCATCGGGCAGCAATGTATATTCCGAGAACATTTTAAACGTAAAAAATATCGACCTTGCCGTTTCGTCGGGTGCCAATTTAACATTCTCGCTTAATGCCGACGAGGTGAATGCAAAGGCCAGCTCGGGATCGAATATTTTTCTCGAAGGAAATGCCGGTTCGATAAATGCCAAAGCCAGTTCTGGATCGAACATTAAAGCCGGAGATTTAAAAGCAAAATCGGCCCAGGCAAATGTTAGCAGTGGTGCAAACATTTGGCTAAGCACCGAAGAAGAACTGCAGGCAACTGCCAGCAGCGGTGGAAATGTATTCTATAATGGCAACCCGTCTGAAACCGAAATAAGCAAATCATCGGGCGGAAATGTGATAAAAAATTAGCCGGAACTGTAACTTTCCATTTTTGACAGCGTCTCTTCAACAGTCGAAATTCAAAAAACAAAAAACGATACACATGAAAACATTTTCAAAAATTCTATTCCTGTTTATGATAGCTGTTACCAGCTACGGAACTGTACTTGCTGGACACAGCGACGAAACACAAATGCGCCAAATCAGTGGTTTTAATGCTATAAAAGTCTCAACCGGAATCGACCTGTACCTGACAATGGGCAACACCGAAGAAGTAAAAGTTGTTGCCGACGATGATATTATCGATGACCTGATTACCGAGGTAGAAGGCGGTACCCTTAAAATTTACATGAAACGCAACAATTGGTTTAACTGGGGTAGCGGCAACCAAACAAGGAAAGTTTATGTAACCGTAAAAGAACTGAACGAACTTTCGGCATCGTCGGGTTCCGATGTGGAATCGACAAATACCCTGGAAGGCGAATCGCTTGAAGTAAGCTGCAGCAGCGGTTCCGATTTAAAAATAGAGGTTTTTTATAAAAATCTGTCGGTTGATACCAGCAGTGGCAGCGATGCCAAACTAAGTGGCAAAGTAAAAACACTTCGTGTTGATGCCAGCAGTGGTTCGGATATAAAAGCCAGCGATCTTGAATCGGCAATTTGTTATGCCAACGCAAGCAGCGGATCGGATATTACCGTAAGTGTTAGCAGTGAGCTTTATGCCAATGCCAGCAGCGGATCGGACATTAATTACCACGGAAATCCGGAAATCAGAGACATCGACGAATCGAGCGGTGGCGATGTTAGTCAACGATAGAAAACTAAAATACAAATAAAGAAGGCGGTCGTTTCCGCCTTTTTTTGTGCCTGTAATCTACTAATACCAATTTTTCTTTAAAATGCTGTAAGAAAATTTAATGTTTATCCCGCAATCATCGGGAGTTAATACAGATTAAACAAATTGAAAATATGCGACTTTTTGCAGCTACATTGCTACTAACTCAATAGAAACCATATTTTTGCGTTGTAATAAAACAAAAAGATAAAATGATTTTCCTGAAGGAAAAAGGTTATTCGCGTGTTTTTCGCCAGCGGCGGGTTACAACATGCAATAATCGTTTATAATCCAATGAAAAGCTTAGCCACAAAAATAGGATTCATGATAATTCTGGTTGCTGCAATTTGCAGGATACCAGCAATGGCACAAAACGGAAATCCACTGCAGTTTTTGTCGGAGGTTAGTCAATCGTCGCAATCAAATCCGGCATTTCATAATAAAACCGAAAAACTGGTGATCGGTCTTCCACTATTATCGGGTGCCCTAATTAACTGGAATGCTAATTTTTCTTCCGATTATTTATTTACCGAAAATTTTGATTATGATTTCGATCATTTTTATACGTCATTAGGCGAACCCGGCAATGCTAAAGCAAATGCAACACTTCCACTTGTATATTTAAGTCATCGAATCGATAAACGAACCTTGAGCTTTTCCCTGTCGGAACGGGTTCTGCTTTGGGGAAATTTCGATCACGAGTTTCTGAAGTTTATCGATCAGGGGCTTCTACCCTATTATGGGAAGGAAGAGGAATTTGGTCCCATCTCGTTTAAAACACAACTTTATAGGGAGTTGGCTTTCACGTATGCCAAACAAATTACTAAGAAGTTGAGCATTGGAATACGACCAAAAGTGATGTTTGGCCGCTTTTTTTACGACATCGAAAACCTGAACGTAATGGTACACACCGATGAAGACAGGAAAGTGCTGCAAGTTATTCCCAACGGAGATTATCGCATTTCAGGCCCCATCGATGTGCAGTACGATCCGCTAAAAGGTAAAACAACAATTAAAACCGATTTTACTGCCGGAGATTATTTTTTTAAGTTCAAAAATATGGGAGCCGGCATCGATTTGGGATTTACCTACCAACCGAACAAACAAACCACCCTGGCGGTGTCAATTGCCGATATTGGTTTTACCACGATAAACGACAAAGCTTTTAACAATACCTTTGTTGGTTCGATAGATTATACTCGTCTTTACCAGTCTTCCGACACGGCAGCAGCCTACTACTTTGAACCCAGAGCTGCCCTGGAGGCCCTAACCGATTCGTTGCCTTATAAAACAATCGCCGAAGCCTTTACCCAGCGCCAGTACGAACTGCTTCCGGTAAAACTGAACCTGATGGCAACACATCATCTAAATGACAAAATGAAGTTAAACTTTTCCGACAACCTTACCTACTACAACGGAGAAGTCAGTAATTATTTGGCTGCCTATTTCAATGTTCTTTTAGGAACCCGATTCGAATTAAGCAGTGGGCTAAATCTTTATAATTTAGGGCAGGTTATGCCCGGTTTTGCATGCAGCTATACGGCCAGAGGTGTACAACTTTACCTGGCAACAAATAATATTCCCCGGCTTGTGCAACCATCTAAAGCAAAAAATTTAAATTTGCGATTTGGTGTAAACTTATTATTTTCCACACAGCCAAATTAGTTTTTGATATGACTTTATTTATTACACTATACCTGGTAGGCTTCCTCCGAACACTCGTTATAATTGCGGTCATCTACTTCGGATTCCGTTTTGTTGTGCGCTATCTTTTCCCAAAAATAATCGATAAAGGGATGAAAAACATGCAGCAAAAAATGCAGGAGCAGCAACGTCAACAGCAACCAAAACGCCCTGAAGGTGAAGTTACTGTTGAAAACCGGCGTTCAAACCAAAGGAACAGCCAGGACAACAGCGAATATGTTGATTTTGAGGAAGTAGATTAAAAAATATACGATGAAGGACAGATTTGTTGAAGGATTGATCAGCAAGTTACATCAGGAAAAAGTGAATGGTTTTTCGAGTGAATGAGTCGGCAAATGGCAAATAACAGTTGGCAAATACGTGACACTTCTTCGTCTATACAGTTCAAATATCCAGAATGATAATACCTATTTGTCATTAGACAATAAACTACAATTTAACAGTTTTTCAATTTCTCAATCCATTCCGATCTCTGAAGATTTTTCGATCCTCATTCACTCATTCCTTGTTCACTCACTCACTAAATCTCCTATTAATCTTTAATCACTAATCCTTAATCTTGCGGCTCTCTCTCCTGTACTTTAGAATTTTATCCTATTTTTGCGTTCACAATTCAGAAATTATAGTTAGATGGCACAGGAAGATATTTTCAAGAAATTAGTAGCACACTGCAAAGAATACGGATATGTATTTCAATCGAGCGAGATTTACGACGGGCTTGGAGCAGTGTACGATTACGGACAAATGGGTGTTGAACTGAAAAACAACATCAAAAAATACTGGTGGGACAGCATGGTGCTGTTACACGAAAATGTGGTTGGTTTAGACTCAGCCATTTTTATGCACCCCACAATTTGGAAAGCATCGGGCCACGTTGATGCTTTTAACGATCCGTTAATCGATAACAAAGATTCGAAAAAACGTTACCGTGCCGACGTACTTATTGAAGACCAGCTGGCAAAGTACGAGGAAAAAATGAACAAAGAAGTAGCCAAAGCCGCAAAACGTTTTGGTGAATCTTTTGATGAAAAACAATTCCGTGAAACCAATCCTCGCGTATTGGCCAATCAGGAAAAATGGAATGAACTACATACTCGTTTTTCAAATGCACTGAATGATAACAATCTGGCAGAATTAAAACAAATAATTGAAGACGAAGGTATTGTTTGCCCGATTTCAGGCTCACGAAACTGGACCGATGTTCGCCAGTTTAACCTCATGTTTTCTACCGAAATGGGATCGACTGCTGAAGGCGCTTCAAAAATTTTCCTTCGCCCGGAAACGGCGCAGGGTATTTTTGTGAACTACCTGAACGTGCAAAAAACCGGACGTATGAAAATTCCGTTCGGTATTGCGCAAATCGGTAAAGCTTTCCGTAACGAAATTGTTGCGCGTCAGTTTATTTTCCGTATGCGCGAATTCGAACAAATGGAAATGCAATTCTTTGTTCGTCCAGGCAGCGAGCTCGACTGGTTCGAAAAATGGAAAGAGACCCGTATGAAATGGCACCGTGCCCTTGGTTTTGGCGACGAAAACTACCGTTTCCACGAGCACGAAAAGCTGGCTCACTATGCCAACGCTGCAGTTGACGTTGAATATAAATTCCCATTCGGATTTAAAGAAGTGGAAGGCATCCACTCGCGTACCGATTTCGATTTATCGCAACACGAACAATATTCGGGCAAAAAAATCCGCTACTACGATCCGGAACTTGGCGAGTCGTACGTTCCTTTTGTTGTTGAAACATCGATTGGTGTCGACCGCATGTTCCTGCAGGTAATTTCGGCAAGTTATTGCGAAGAACAACTGGAAAAAGATACACGTGTAGTACTGAAACTTCCTCCGGTTCTGGCTCCTGTAAAACTGGCTGTTATGCCGCTGGTGAAAAAAGACGGTCTGCCTGAAAAAGCCCGCGAAATTATCGATGAGCTGAAATTTGATTTCAACTGTCAGTACGACGAAAAAGATTCGATTGGTAAACGTTACCGCCGTCAGGATGCCATTGGTACTCCGTTCTGCGTAACTGTCGATCACCAAAGTGCAGAAGACAACACCGTAACCATCCGTTACCGCGACACGATGGAACAGGAACGTGTTGCCATTGCCGATTTAGGCAAAATTATTGGCGAGCAGGTTAGCTATAAGAAGTTGTTTGGGAAGATGTAAGAAAACAAGCCAAAAAAATATACAAAAGGGGAGTGCAGTTTTGCACATCCCCTTTTTATTTAATGACAAAATCCCAGAACTCATTCATCAAAATCTAATATCTTTATCGGATAGAAGCAAACAGCCATTAACATATCTAGGATGCACAAGCAAACTCAGGAGGAAAAAAAGATTGTAATTGTAGGTTCGGCTTACCCTTTACGAGGTGGTGGAATAGCTACTTTTAACGAACGGATGGCAAAGGCGTTTATGGATAATGGTGACGATGTAAAAATATACACTTTTAGCCTCCAATACCCATCTATCCTGTTCCCCGGTAAAACACAATATTCAGAGGAAGAACCTCCTGAGAGACTTGATATTGAAGTGATGGTTAATTCCATTAATCCTTTTAACTGGATAAAAGTTGGAAGATACCTTCGAAAACAGGCTCCTGATCTTGTCATTCTGCGCTACTGGATACCTTTTATGGGGCCTTGTTTGGGTACTATTTCCAAAATTGTCAGGAAAAACAAAAAAACCAAAGTAATTGCCATTACCGACAATGTAATCCCTCACGAGAAAAAGCCGGGAGACACTTTACTGTCGAAGTACTTTGTGAAAAATGTTGATGCATTTATTACGATGTCGAAAAGTGTTTTGAACGACCTGAACAACTTTGACACCGAAAAACCACGCAGCTATACACCGCACCCACTATATGACAATTTCGGAGCAATAATTCCCAAACAAATAGCAAAAGAACAACTTGGTCTCGAAAAGAATACAAACTACATCCTGTTTTTTGGTTTTATCCGCGATTACAAAGGACTGGATATTCTCCTGGAGGCTTTTGCCAATAAAAAATTGCGCGAACTTCCGTTAAAATTATTGATTGCAGGAGAGTTTTACTCCAAGCCGGACAAATACCTGGAGATCATAAAAAAGCATCAACTGGAAGAATATATTGAACTGCGAACCGACTTTATTCCCAATACTGACGTACACAAGTATTTCTGTGCTTCGGATGTTGTGGTACAACCCTACAAAACTGCCACACAAAGTGGAATTACTCAAGTAGCTTATCACTTTAACAAGCCAATGATTACCACCAATGTTGGAGGCCTGGCAGAACTGATACCAAACGAAAAAGTGGGTTATGTGGTAAACACCAGCCAAAAGGAAATAGCTGATGCCATTTATAAATTCTATGAACTGAATAAGGAAACGGAATTTAGCACCAATGCTGCCGAAGAGAAAAAGAAGTATTCGTGGGAGGTGTTTGTTGAAAATTTATTACATATCTACCAATCACTTTAGTAATGAAAAAAGTTCTGATCATAACTTATTATTGGCCGCCAAGTGCCGGAGGCGGAGTAATGAGGTGGCTTAAAATGTCAAAATATTTACCCGAACACGGCTGGCAGCCCATTATTTATACTCCTGAAAATCCTGACTCCTCGGTAGATGACGAAAGTTTACTACACGAAATTCATCAAGATAGCATAATAATCAAACATCCAATCTGGGAACCATACGATGTGTACCGACGTCTTTCCGGGAAAAAGAAAGGAACAAAATTCAAAGCCGGTTATGTTTCGGAAGCTTCTACAGGTAACTGGAAAAGTAAACTATCTGTTTTTATTAGGGGAAACTTCTTAATTCCCGATCCAAGAAAATTTTGGATAAAACCCTCAATCCGTTTTTTGTCAAAATATCTAAAAGAAAACGATATTGATGCCATTGTTTCAACCGGACCGCCACATAGCATGCATTTAATAGCTTTGGGATTAAAAAAGAAATTTCCGAACATTAAGTGGATAGCCGATTTTAGGGATCCCTGGACCAACATTGATTTCTATTTCAAATTAAGGTTAACTAATTGGGCCGATAAGAAACATAAAAGGCTGGAGAAGGAGGTTCTGATAAAGGCAGATCATGTGGTTACGGTTACTCCCCGTTGGCAAGAAGAATTAGCCAATATTGGGAATCGGGAAATTGACCTGGTATACAATGGGTTTGATCATATTGATTTCGAAAACCTAAACCCTGATATCGATGATAAATTTTCTATATCTCATTTCGGCTCCTTCAATAAAGACAGAAACCCGGACGCTCTTTGGATTGCATTAAATGAAATGCTGATTGAAATTCCTGAACTTAAAGAATCCCTTTCCATACAGTTAATTGGACAAACCGATGATTCGATCACTCATTCAATCAAAAAAGCAGGCTTAGATAAGTTTCTAACCAATATCGACTTTCTTCCTCATAATAAAGGAGTGGTCTTATTAAAAAAATCTCAGGTGTTGTTATTACCCATCAATAATGCCCCAAATGCTTTGGGAATCATACCTGGCAAAATGTATGAATATATAGCTCTTAACAGGCCAATACTTGCAATTGGTCCGACAGAATCTGACTCTGCACAAATCATTTCCGAAACAAATTCCGGTATTTGTAATAATTTCGAAGATGTGGAAGGCATAAAAAGTACCTTGCAATTGTATTTTAATCATTTTAAAAAAGGAACGTTAAAAACAAATTCAAAATCCTACGAAAAATACTCCAGGAAAAACCAAACCGCCAATTTCGTTAAGTTACTTAACAAGTAATGGGATTGTTATACCTTTTTTAATCTTCAAAAAATCTAAATTTGGCCTATAAACTTACCATATGAGATATTGTTTTGAAAATGCCGTAATGCTTGGCCTGGGTTATATCGGGCTTCCAACCGCCGCTTTAATGGCAAAAAACGGGATCAATGTATTGGGTGTTGATGTCAATCCCGAAGTGGTTGAAACTGTAAACAAGGGAAAAATCCATATCGTTGAACCGGAATTAGGCGGTTTAGTAAAATATGTCATCGAAAATCAATTCCTAAAAGCTTCAACAGCTGTTACCCAAGCTGATGTTTTTTTAATTGCCGTTCCAACTCCATTTAAAGGAGATCATCAACCAGATATTAGTTATGTGGAATCGGCAACCCGCATGATCATACCTTTCCTTCGTGAAGGAAACTTGTTTCTTATCGAATCGACAAGCCCAATATACACCACCGAAAAAATGGCTAACTTAATCTATCAGGAACGTCCGGAGTTAAAGGATAAGATCAATATTGCCTATTGCCCCGAACGGGTGCTGCCGGGAAATGTAATTTACGAGTTGGAAAATAACGACCGGGTGATTGGTGGAATCAATCCCGAATCAACGAAAGCTGCCAGTGCATTTTACCGCAAATTTGTAAAATCCGAATTACATGAAACCAATGCCCGCACTGCAGAAATGTGTAAACTGGTCGAGAACTCCTCTCGTGATGTAAGCATCGCGTTTGCCAATGAACTATCACTCATTTGCGATAAGGCCGACATCAACGTATGGGAATTGATTCAACTGGCCAATAAACACCCTCGTGTAAATATATTACAACCCGGCACCGGTGTGGGTGGACATTGTATTGCAGTCGATCCCTGGTTTATTGCTTCCGACTTCCCGGATGAAGCTCGCATTATCCGAAAAGCCCGGGAGATCAATAATTATAAAACGCTTTGGGTAATTGAAAAAATTAAGACTACCATACTCCAATTTCAGAATGAAAACAAACGCCAGCCCATTGTGGCATTAATGGGACTCGCGTTTAAACCAAATATTGACGACCTGCGAGAATCCCCGGCCAAAACAGTAGCTGATGCATTGGTAAAATTTGAAGAAGCAGAATATTTGCTGGTGGAACCTAATATTAATAAATACAATGGAACGGGTTTGACCGATTACATTGATGCATACGAAGACGCGGACATCATCGTTTATCTGGTAGCGCACAAAGAATTTCTTGAATTAGAACCAAAAACCGGAGAACTGGATTTCTGCGGGATAAGAAAATAGGTAAATGAAGAAGAAAATATTATCCGTTTTTGGAACCCGCCCCGAAGCCATTAAAATGGCTCCGCTGGTAAAAGAACTGGAGAAAAATAAAGATATAATCGACTCGAAAGTATGTGCGACGGCCCAACACCGCGAGATGCTTGATCAGGTGCTGGAAATTTTTGACATTCATCCGGATTACGACCTCGATATCATGAAACCCAACCAGGATCTGTACGAAATAACCAGCAGGGTTCTACTGAAAATGCGTGACGTCCTCGACGATTACCAACCTGATGTGGTATTAGTCCATGGTGATACCACTACTTCATCCACCGCTGCTCTTGCTGCCTTTTACAAACAAATTGCAGTTGGGCATATCGAAGCTGGCCTTCGTACAGGCAATATATATTCGCCCTGGCCCGAAGAAATGAACCGTAAAATGACCGGCGCCCTAAGTACCTGGCATTTTGCCCCTACACAACTTGCGCAGGAAAATTTACTACGTGAAAACATAAACAAAACCAACATATTTATTACCGGCAATACGGTTATTGATGCCCTGTTTCTGGCCACCGAAAAGATAAAAACATCGCCCGAACTGGAACAAAAAATTACGAATGAGCTAAACGACCTGTTCCAAACCGACTTAGAATCGGTAGTAAACTCAAGGTTTATTCTGGTAACCGGGCACCGCCGCGAGAATTTTGGCGATGGTTTTATTCAGATTTGTGAATCCTTACAGGAAATTGCCCGCGAATTCCCGGATGTAAACATTGTATACCCGGTACATTTAAATCCGAATGTAAAAGGCCCTGTTTACGAATTGTTAAACGGATTCAATAACATTCATTTGATACAACCACTCTCCTATCTCCCCTTTATCTATTTGCTGGAGAAATGTTACTTTGTTTTAACCGACAGCGGCGGTATTCAGGAAGAAGCACCAAGTTTTGGGAAACCGGTACTGGTGATGCGCAATACCACTGAGCGCCCCGAGGCAGTAAATGCCGGAACCGTAAAACTGGTTGGTACCAATAAGGATAAAATCCTTACCGAAACCCGCCGGCTAATTAACGAACAGAGCTACTACAACTCAATGGCCGAAGCCCATAATCCTTATGGAGATGGGAAAGCTTGCGAAAGGATTGTAAAACAACTCATCGAAATTTAACTGATGGCAGAAGCAAAACAAAAAATACTGTTTATTTACTCGCCTTGGTCCACCTTCATAAAAACAGATTATGACATACTTGCCTCTAAATACGAAGTTGCAAAATACCAGTTTAAACCGCAGAAAGGATTAATAAAAGTTTCGATTCAATTTCTAAAACAACTTTTTTATCTGGCATTCAATATTTGGCGTTTTGACATCGTTTATGTTTGGTTTGGAGATTTTCATTCTTTTCTTCCAGTGATATTTGCCAAAGTTCTAAAGAAAAAATCTTTTGTTGTCATTGGAGGTTATGACGTGGCAAATATCCCTGAAATAAACTACGGATCACTAAGCCGCCCTTTGCGTAAAAAACTAACACTATTTTCTTTTCGTTATGCAACTTTATGCCTTCCCGTTGTTGAAGGACTGGAAGAAAAACTAAAACAAATTTGCCCCAAAGCGAAAAGCAAAACAATACATACCGGTTACCAATTTCAGTTAAATGAAAGATTCGACTTTGATGCTCCTCGTGAAAAAATTGTTCTTACAGTTAGTATAACGGAAAATTACCAACGATATATGGTAAAGGGGCTTGACCGTTTTAAAGAACTTGCCGAGAAATTACCCGAATACAAATTTATTGTTGTAGGCGTTAAGGAAGCTGCAAAAAGTTTATTCGAACCGATACCGAAAAACCTCTTTCTTTTTCCTCCTGTTGAACAACACGAACTTATAAACTTTTACAAGCAAGCATCGTATTATGCTCAGTTTTCACGCAGCGAGGGTTTACCCAATGCGCTTTGTGAGGCTATGTTATATGGATGTGTTCCTTTGGGAATGGAAGTTGGAGGAATAGCAACAGCCATTAATACCGACGGCTTACTTCTTAAAGATTGGGCCCCAGAAATCTGTATGAATTATGTATTAAGCAATTCTAGGTTAAATCGTACTCAAATTTCGAATGAAATCTTAAATAAATTTGAATTAAAAAACCGAATAAAAATGCTGTTAGAAATAATTAATTGATACTTTTCAAACTATTGACATTCATCGAATACTCATTATACTTAATATTTTAACTAGTATTCGTCTTACGGCATTAGGTAACGATACATTATTAAACATTTCAATATCGTCCTTCCTGAACAAATTAAACTGCCTGGAAAAGAGTACTGCAAAAACCACTATAGCAATACTTAGAACCATTCTCATCCAATAATCAATCGGCAAAAGGTTAACAACAAGAACAAATACCGTTAGGCCACCATAAAACAATGACAGGTAACGTTTTATCTCAAATTTTCTAGAGATAATAATCAGTAATACAACGGGCCCCAAAGAAAAAATAAAAAATGAAGCAATTGCAGGTCCGATAATATTAAAGTAGCGAACCAAAATCAAGTCAGCAACAACATTAAATACTCCCCAAAAAACGCCCAATATTGAGATGGTCTTTGTCATATCAAACGCAAAAAAGAAACCAGTAATTAAACTCGATAACATCGTAAATGTGAGAGTAGAGCTTAATATTTTAAAAGGAACTACAGATGGCGCGAATTCATTCCCATACACCAACGCAAATATCGCATCGGCCCCAACAATTATTATGGTAACAAGAAGGAAAGCAAAAAAAGTTCCCTGAGGAACAATTCGCTTTATGTATTTGCTCATTATCTCTTGTTTACCCTCTGTTTTTAATGCAATAATAAGAGGTATGCTGATAGCCGTAATCCCGCCAACAAAATTTTTCAATGTTAAAAATATCTTATAAGCAGCCGAATAAATCCCAACATCTTCCATTGTCAGATAATAGTTAATTGTATAGGTATCGATGTAACTAACAACATAGCTTGACCAAGCTCCAAAAAACAGTGGGATCGAAAACAATAATATTAGCCTTAATTGCTGCCAGTTAATTTGTATCGGAACTATATATTTTCTTTTTACAAAAAATAAACCCACCAAAACTATTGACAAATCGGCTATCAGAAAAACACCAATAAGATACTCAACCGAAATCCAATCGAAAGCAAATACAACTGGGAATAGTACTGCAAATGCAATTACGAGTTTAATTCCTAATCGTTCTAATAGTGTTTGAAGTTTAATTAGACGAATAGCTTTTAGTGTTTCAAGAACGTACGTTTTTAAGATTTGAATACAAACTCCGACAACGATAATTAATAATGCATTTGGATGCTTCACCTCCAAGAAATTCAGAATCCATTCCCGAAACAAATAAAAAGGAACCAAGCCAATGGCCATACTAAAAAATGCTAAAATAAAATAACTGGATGTTGATTTTCGCAAATGTCCTTCGCTTATCATTTCCTCTTTCCCAAACCTCACCAAGCTCATTCTTAGCCAGCTAATCGAAACCAAAAACAAAAGCGATATAGCACTGTAAAACAAGGTTACTTTACCATAATTAGTTACTCCAAGGTAACGAGCCTGGATCACCTCAGAAACTAACATCAAAGGAATTACCAACACTGTACTTCCACTTAGTACAACAAAATCCCAAAACGATTTTTTTATTTCACGCATGATACACGATATAATACAAACGAACTGCCAAATTCAATGTAGTGAAATATATCACCATTATCAAAGAGTAGTACTGACAATTAATAATATCTGATCTTATACTTGATTTATTCACAACCTAAGAAAGTTCCATACCTTTTTTTTCAGATAAACTACCTGATGAGCAAAAAGAAAAAAGAATAATCCACTTTTAAAGAGTGTTGACCACATATGGAATTTCTGAGTGTTATTAACCTTTAATTGATTAAAAATACCGTTCGTATAAAAATATTTCATTTTTATAGTCCAAACCAATAGTTCAAAGGTAGAGACATGCTCCTTTAGATTCTTTGCAACACTTGTTATCCATTCTAAATTCTGAATACTCTTATCAATATCTATAGTTTGGCTTGCATTATTGCCCACATAATTCCATTGCCCAACCACTCTATTATATAAAAGCACGTTGCCACCTAAAGCTAATCTTAGTAGAGATTCCATATCAGAAGAGATAATTCCGGAACGATAAAAATTCATATCTAATGCCTTTTCTCTTAAATATAGAGTAGTTAAATGCGAAAATTTGTATTTATACAACAAACCCAACACAAAATCTACTCCGCTTATTGATCGGAATTCTTCCTCTATTTGATGCAAATTGTACTTTAATGTTTCTTCCTTATTGGTTCTTTTACAAGCGACTACAAGATTTGGAGTAAATTTAAATTTTCGTAATAGTTCAATTGAATCGGAAATAAAATTATTGTCTATTAATTCATCGTCTCCATCCAGATTGAGGACATAGTCCCCTTTAGCTCTTTCATACAATGTTTTATGGTAATTTTCAACTCTACCAAGATTCGTCTCATTTCTGAAATAATGTATATTCCCATTATTTAGATATTTCTTTACAATCTTTTCCGTATTATCACTCGAACAGTCATCAGATACAACTATTTCAAGATTGTCGTAGTTCTGACTCAAAGCACTTCTTAGTGCCCGTTCAACATACTTTTCCTGATTATATGTAGGTATCATAATTGATACCAAAGGTCTATAATTATTCATAATTTTATTAAACGAATATTAACCCTTGACGCTTTCCTTCCAGCTAAAACCATGAGGTGCCTGACTAGCCCATATAGATACCCAACAACTTCACTTTTTGCCATTAATCTGTTCTTTAATGTCCTTCTATCTCTTCTTTGAAATTGTGCCGATTTAACAAGATCGTTGATTGCAAACTGATATTGATAGTCAACAATCTTATAATTATCTGAGAACAATTCCCTTAATCCTTCCATAGTAGGAATAAATATGTGATATGGAGCTTGAGTGAGGTAACTATGTCGCATATCTTCTTTAAATTCCGCTCCTTCAGCTGCTGGAACACTTATCAACAACTCCCCACCTTCCCGAAGCCATGAAGAAATTTTACGAATGATCGTTTGTGGGTTTCTTAAATGTTCCAACACCATTCTCATGATTATCACATCAAATTGATTCTCCTTAAAATCGCATGAGTCAATGTCACTATTTATAATGTTCAAACCAAAAAGTTCTTTTGCCTTTTGAACAGATTCTTCAGCCAATTCAATACCGGTAACATCATAACCTCTATCTTTCAGTTTTGACAATCTTTCTCCATAAGAACAACCTATCTCAAGCACTTTTTTACACGGAGGTAAGGAAGGCTCAAGAAAAAGAGTTCTTTTTCTTTTCTTTGATAAAAACAACAGATCAATTAGCATGACAACACGAGAAATAACCTTCACGAAAACTGACCTGGATTTTTCTATTGGTTTCTTATATGTTAGAGACTGTGAATTATAACAATGATTTAAAAACGCCTGGCTAACAACTGGTGTTTGTATATAGCTTCTACAGAAAGAACATTCTTTATACAGATACGAACCTTCTACTGAGGTTAAATAATCCTTCGCTTCAAAACCTCTATCAGAAAGTTTTGAATTACACAAAAGGCAGAGACCTTTGTTTTTAAATTCTTCTGTTTTTGCTGTCATGAATAAAATTTCTCTTAATTATTTTAATAGCAACTTCAAGATTAAAGTATTTCAAGTTTCTTAGATATACCAGAAAAACAGTAAAAGAATAATGCTGTAAAGACAAGTACAAAGCGTTCATTAAAGGAGCATCTCTTTTGTCATATCTCATCAAAGATTCTTTTACCATTTTAATCGTATTTAAATTAATCTTTTCTCCACCATAAATTATCTTTTCAATATTCTCCCCATAAAGTGTCCTTATTACATCTTGCCGTATTTGATATGCTATCTTCTTTTGTTCCTGATTTCTATTAGAAATTTGCTGATTCGAGAGTCTATAATTCAATAATATCAATGGCAGATTAGCAAAAATTGTTACCTTCATTAAATCACTCCACAAACCGTAGTCCTGAGCAAATCTGTAATTTTCGTTATACCTGATTCTGTTTGTATCCAACACTGCCTTTCTGATTATTACCGATGGATGAATAAAGGGACTTTGCAAAACCATACTGAATTTCAACGATTCATCTTTAAGAGCTCTTTTCTCGATACCATTTCTTGCTCCGAATAATTTTGCCCAGGTTCCACATACTCCAATTTCAGAGTTTTGCTCCATAAATTTTACTTGTTCTTCAACTCTTGTTAATCCCGAAATATCATCGGCATCCATCCTGACGATGTACTTCCCTCTGCATTTCTCAAGTCCAGTGTTTAAACTTCTAGTTAAACCAAAGTTTTTACTATTCTCAATTAAACAAATGCGATCATCGCAGGTACTGTAATTATCTAAAGTCTTTTTTAAATCTGTTCGCTTTGGGGCGTCATTCACTAAAATAAACTCGAATTTTGAATAACTCTGATTTAAAATTGATGACACAGATTGATGAATCCACTCAAGTGGTTCAGAATACACACACATAAGAACAGAAACCAGTGGCTGAGACATGTCAAAATCTTTCATCCTCTAAAATTGTAATCACAAAACTAAAATAATTAATCTGACCAGCACTTAGATCGTCTTTAACTGAAGACATCAAGTTAATCTGTTTTTAATAATACATTGGTCTCTTGTTATACTCAAATAATCTAAAGCATAATAGAAAGCATTAACACACAGACAAGATCGTTGAATCTATAACTACTTTTGCGGCTCCCAAAAGAACAAAGAGATAGATATCCTCCATATTTAATTATTGAATTATAGCATATCACCAATCATTATTTATATTTGCTCTACAATCAAATGCCCGTCTCAATGAATAAAAAAATTGTTAGTTACATTCTTCCGGTAGTTTTACTTTTTATTACTTCTGCAATATATTTCGCACCAGTTTTTGAAGGTAAAGTTGTACAACAATCTGACATTATCCATTACAAAGGGATGTCGAAAGAGATTGCTGATTTCAAAAAAGAAACCGGAGAAAATACATTCTGGACCAGCACAATGTTCTCTGGTATGCCTACCTATTTAATTACAACCATTTACAAAGGCAACCTTAGCAAAAAGATAATCGATGTAGTTTTAAAAATTCCACGTCCGGTGAGTTATCACCTGCTCTTTTTAAGTTTGTTTTACTTGATGTTAATTTTACTCGGTGTAAATCCCTGGCTCAGCCTGGCCGGAGCTCTGGCTTATGGTTTTACCTCTTTCTTTTTTGTGGTATTCGAAGCCGGGCATAATAGTAAAAGCCTTACCATCACTTATATATCGTTATTAATTGCAGGTATCATTCTGGCTTATAAAAACAAACGTTTGGCCGGAGCACTTATCAGCACCCTGGCTCTGTCGTGGATGATTGCTGCCAACCACCTGCAAATGACTTACTATGCAGGCATAATGGTACTGATTATCGCCATCGTATATTTTATTTATGCCGTACGCGAAAAAACAATAATACCCTTTCTGAAAAGCTCAGGAATATTGGCAGCCGCTGCTGTGTTAGCCATTGGAATGAATATTTCTACTTTATGGCCTATCTATGAATACAGCAAAGATACTATCCGTGGGAAATCGGAATTAACCAGCGATTTGCACAAAAAATCGGATGGATTAGACCGCGATTATATCCTGGATTACAGCTACGATGTGGGTGAAGCATTAACGGCTTTTATCCCCCGTCTGAAGGGAGGTAGCATGGCCGAGCCTTTGGGAGAAAACTCTCAGGTATATGATTTGCTGGCCCGCGGACAAAACAAACAAAATGCTTTGCGTATTGCCAACAACCTGCCTTTGTATTGGGGCAGCCAACCCATTGCCGGCGGACCGTTTTATTTTGGTGCTGTTTTATGCTTCCTCTTTGTTTTTGGCTTATTCATAGTAAAAGGGAAAGACAAGTGGTGGATCGTGGCAACCGTAGTGGTTTCATTTGCCCTTTCGCTGGGGAAATATTTTCCTTCGCTTTCGAACCTGATGATCGATTACTTCCCGCTTTACAACAAGTTCCGCGATGTGAAAAACATTATTGTTATTCAGCAATTTGCTATGGCTTTTATGGGGGTGATGGCTATTTCGAAGGTTTATAAACGCGAAGTTTCATACCAGGTTTTTAATAAAGCATTACTGTACTCTTTTGCTATTGCCGGTGGTTTAGCCCTTGTTTTGGCAGTGATACCGGGGTTGGCAGGCGATTTTACTGCCGCTTCCGATGCCCGTCTCCTGCAAGCCGGATGGCCCGAGCAACTATTGGATGCCCTGAAGGCCGACCGGAAAATGGTGGCACAAAAAGATGCCTTCCGAACCTTTATTTTTGTAGCACTGGCAGCCGGTGTTTTATGGGCTTTCTGGAAAAAGAAATTAAAAGCTGAATATGCACTGGCCTTATGGGTTGCTCTAATACTGGCAGATATGTGGCCCACCAACAAACGCTACCTGAACAACGACAGTTTTGTGGCCAAACGCCAAATGAATAATCCGTACACGCTGTCGAAAGCTGATGAGTTGATTCACCAGGATGACGCGCTTTCCTACCGTGTGCTGAACCTTACTGTAAATCCGTTTACCGATGCATCAACCTCGTACTTCCACAAATCCATTGGCGGATACCATGCTGCCAAACTAAAACGTTACCAGGAATTAATTGATTACCATATTTCACCCGAAATTCAGAGTATGAGCAGAATGCTGAACAATGGCCTGGCTCCCGATCAGGTCAGCATGCTGTTTAACAGCACTCCTGCACTAAAAATTCTGAACACCAAATACCTGATAATAAACCCGAACGGAGCACCGGTAATAGATCCGGAACCATTGGGCAACGCCTGGTTTGTTAACAACTACGAGGTGGTTGAAAACGCCGATGCCGAAATCGATGCAATAAGCGAAATCAACCCTGCTGATAAAGCAGTAATCGACCAACGATTTGAACAATATGTTTCGGGCAAAACCTATCAAAAAAACGGAAACATTGAGTTGCTGGTTAGCGATCCGAATTACCTGAAATATGCCTTTAACTCCAGCTCCGAGCAACTAACCGTATTCTCCGAAATTTATTACGACAAAGGATGGGAGGCCTATATTGATGGCGAAAAAGCTCCCTATTTCAGGGTTAATTATGTATTGAGGGCCATGTCGGTTCCGGCAGGTGAGCACACCATTGAGTTTAAGTTCGAACCTCAATCCTACTTTTTAGGATCTAAAATATCGTTTGCCAGTTCAATCGTTTTTATAATCCTGGCTCTCGCCTTCCTTGCAATAAACATTAAAAATAACGGAGGGCTGTTACTCAAACCCAAAAAACATGCAGAAACGACATAGAGATAAATGGCAGTATTTTAACGAACAAGCCGACACCACCCGGAAATACGTTGTCCCCTATATTAAGAAACGGCTCCAAATTGGTGCCGAATCAACCGTTCTGGAAATAGGATGTGGCGAGGGAGGCAACCTTCTTCCCTTTGTGGATATGGGCTTTAAGGTAACCGGTATCGACCTGTCGAAAGGGAAAATCGATAAGGGAAAGGAATTTTATTCGACACATAAAAATCGGTCAAACCTAACGCTTATTGCTGATAATATTTACAATCGAAATGATTTGGGAAAATTTGATCTGATTATTCTTCGCGACGTAATTGAACACATCCCTAATCAGGAATATTTTATGTCCTATTTCAAATCTTGCTTTCATGCCAAAACCATCGTTTTCTTTGGTTTTCCGCCCTGGCAAAATCCCTTTGGAGGACATCAGCAGATTTGTCAGAATCGGATTCTTTCAACAATGCCGTATATTCACCTGTTGCCCATACCCTTATACAAAGGAGTTTTGAAACTATTTGGCGAACCAGAATCAAGAATCAACGAACTATTAGAAATAAAGGAAACAGGCATTTCCATTGAAAGGTTTGAAAACATTGTAAAAGAAAATAATTTCGAAATACTTGACAGGACTTTGTTTTTTATAAATCCCAACTACGAAGTTAAGTTTAAACTTCAGCCGCGAAAACAAAATAAAATCCTTGCAGGCATTCCTGTACTTCGGAACTATTTTTCCACTTGTGCATATTATTTATTGAGTGCAAAAGATCTGGTTTAATGTACCTGTGACTACCTAATGCTTCGTATAAGCGCAATTAAATCCAGACTCTCGCGTGCATCCTCAACCCCAAAACCATTCCCGGAAAGAATTTTCTGATAGGTTACCGTATGCAAATCTGTAAAACCATTGCTGAATTCAATTTCTCTACCATCTACTTTTATAGAGCGATAAGTCCGTTTACTGGCTTTTGTTGCAACTTCAGGCAGGTCGTTAGCATCCAGACTTAAAAACCAGTTGACTTTTGCTTTTTCAAGAACAAGTTCACCTGATGCTTTGGTAGCTTCATAAACCGATACGTTACTTTTCTGCACCTTCCCAAAAATCCAGGTAAGCATATCGAAAAAATGGATTCCAATGTTTGTAGCAATTCCCCCGGATTTTTCAAAATCTCCTTTCCAGCTTTTAAAATACCACTTGCCCCGCGAAGTGATGTAATTCAAATCAATATCAAAAAAGTCTTTGTCCGATTGTTCGATATCCTTTTTCAATTTCAGGATGGCCGGATGATGACGAAGTTGCAAGATGGCGTTGACTTTCTTTCCGCTTTCAGCTTCGCATTCTTTAATTTTTTCCAAATCTTTTGAATCAATGACCAGTGGCTTTTCACAAATCACATCACATCCGTTCTTTAAGGCGAGCTCAATATGTTTTATGTGAAGATTGTTGGGCGAGCAGATGCTAATGTAATCTACCGGCTTACCTTTTGGTTTTGCTTGCTGAAGAAACTGCACAAGTTCTTTCTCCGAAGTAAAAAACTCGGCCTCGGGGAAATAGCTATCCATCCGCCCCATTACATCAAAAGTATCCATGGCACAAACCAGTTCATTTTCGGTTTCTTTAATGGCCTTTATATGTCGTTCGGCTACAAATCCTGCCGCTCCTATTAGTGCAAATCGTTTCATATTAATACTTTACCGCTAAGACGCGAAGGTGCTAAGGCATTCTTTTGTAAACTTCACCTCCGCACTCTGCGTCTCTGCGGTTAACTTTATTATAGTTTATAAACCTTATCCGAAGCCTCCTTCATCATATTTCGCAGATCGACGACCAATTTTGAATTCTTCTCAATAAAATCGGCATCGAATGATTTATGATTGGTTGTAATAACCACACAGTCGGCAGCTGCCAAAACAGATTCAGCCATTTCAAGCGATTTAAACCGACTTCCACTTCCTAAAGTAACCGCAGAAATATAAGGATCGTGGTAACTCACCTCTCCTCCTTTGTTTTCTGCTTCCTCCATAATTTTTAATGCCGGCGATTCGCGCTCGTCATTGATATCCGGTTTGTAAGCCACACCCAAAAACAGAATTTTGCTGCCGTTAATGGCTTTTTTCTGCCGGTTGAGTGCTGATGTTATTTTAACTGTCATTCGGTGTGCCATAAGCAAATCGATGTGCCCTGCTGTATGTATCATCGACAAATCGAAATTAAATTTCCGGGCAATGTGCTCCAGATAAAACGGATCGAGTGGAATGCAATGCCCACCTACTCCCGGCCCCGGATAAAAGGGCTGAAACCCGAATGGTTTTGTCGCTGCAGCATCAATCACCTCCCAAATGTTAATATCCATTTTCCCGGCCAATAGCGCTAATTCGTTGATCAAACTTATATTAACCAAGCGGTAGGTGTTCTCCAAAATTTTTACCATTTCGGCAATACGTGGTGAACTCACCGTATGAATCTCCTCAACTGCAATCGAATAAATGGCTTTCCCGATCTCCAACCCATCGTTGCTTATGGCACCCAAAACTTTTGGTGTATTCTGCGTTGAATATTCCTTGTTTCCCGGATCAACCCGCTCTGGCGAATAAGCCAACCAAAAATCTTCTCCTTCCTTTAACTTCGATTCTTTTTCGAGAATAGGTAAAACAAATTCCTCGGTAGTAGTGGGGTAAGTTGTGCTTTCCAAACTAATAAATGTTCCGGGCTGTAAATTCGCCCCAATTTGCCCGCATACAAGCTCAATAAAGGACATATCAGGCTTTTTAAACTTATCGAGCGGCGTAGGAACACAAATAAAAAGAGCATCGCATTTGCTCAAAAGCGAAAAATCAGATGTAGCACTTAGTTGGTGTTGTTGCACCAAAGTAGCAAGTTTCTCATCGTTTACATCGGCAATGTAATTATTACCGGAGTTTATTTTTTTTACCCTCTCAGAAGAGGTATCGAAACCTAAAACCTGTACCTGCTTTGCAGCAAAACAAACCGCCAACGGCAGGCCAACATAGCCAAGACCGATTACTCCAACTGTAAGCGTTTTGTTGCTTATCTTCTGAATTATCGCTTCTTTATTACTCATTTTCGATAAGTTTCAATTCTCCGTCTTCAAGACAATACTTTTCTCCGCTCATTGGACAGCTCAGATCATCTCCCAAAATTTCTCCGCTGCGGCTTACCCACCCCGTTTGTCTGGCAGGCACTCCTGTAACCAAAGCGAAAGGCGGGATATCTTTTGTTACAACAGCACCGGCGCCAACCATACAATATTTGCCCAAAGTAACTCCACAAATTATGGTGGCATTAGCTCCGATTGTTGCCCCGCGTTTTACCAGTGTTGTTTTGAATTCATCTTTCCGCTCAACACTACTTCGAGGATTGATAACATTGGTAAACACCATTGAAGGGCCGAGAAAAACATCGTCTTCGCAAATTACTCCTTCATATACCGAAACATTGTTTTGCACTTTTACATTATTGCCCAGCTTTACCTTGTTACCAACAAAAACATTCTGCCCAAGAATACAGTTCTTACCCATCTGTGCGGAATCCATAACATGCGAGAAGTGCCATATTTTTGTTCCGGAACCAATTTGTGCTCCTTCGTCAATAATGGCTGTTTTGTGTGCGTAATATTCTTTATTCATAGTACTTTTTCTTAACTACTTTGCGAGAAACTTTTTATGGCATTAACAATGTACTCCATCTGTTCGATATCCAGCTCAGTATGCATGGGCAGCGACAAAACCGTTTGAGTAATACGTTCAGCGATTGGAAAATCTCCGGCTTTATACCCCAAACTTTTATAGGCTTCCTGCAAGTGCAATGCTTTTGGGTAATATCCCATCGAAGGAATCCCATGGCTTTCCAGATAGGTTTTTAACTCGTCGCGCCGCTCGGATTGAATGGTATATTGATGAAAAGTATGCGTGCTATAGTCAGTTCGCGCAGGAATTTTCAGCCCGTTCAAATTATTCAAATGCTCATCATAAAACCGGGCAGCCGTTTGTCTGGCATCTATATGCTTATCGATGTACCTTAGTTTCACCTCAAGAATTGCTGCCTGTATACTATCGAGCCTTGAATTTATTCCAATACGCTCGTATTCATATTTAGCCTTCATTCCGTGATTAGCAATAGAACGAATTGTGTCGGCCAATTTTATATCGCTCGAAAAAACAGCACCACCATCGCCAAATGCGCCCAGATTTTTTGACGGGAAGAATGAATTACAGCCGATATGCCCGATTGTTCCGGCTTTCTTTTTCGCACCGTCAGAGAACAGATAATCCGTCCCAAATGCCTGGCAAGCATCTTCAACTACATACAAATCATGTTTTTTTGCAATATCCAGAATTGCTTCCAAATTGGCACATTGCCCAAAAAGATGCACCGGCAAAATCGCTTTTGTTTTTGGCGCAATGGCCTTCTCAATTTGCGCTGCCTCCAGATTAAAAGTATCCGGACACACATCTACAAAAACGGGTTTAAGCCCCATCAACACCAGAACTTCAACGGTTGAAACAAACGAAAAAGGAGTAGTAATTACCTCATCCCCCGGTTTTAGATCCAGGGCCATAAAGGCCAGCCGAAGTGCATCAGTGCCATTTCCACACGTTATTACCTGGGTATTCAGGTAGTCGGCCAACTTCGCTTCAAAATCAAGCACCTTCCCACTTTTAATAAACCGGGTAGATTTAATTACCTCCTGAATGGCATTGTCAATCTCCGCCTTCATGGTGAGGTATTGCCCGTAAATGTCAGTCATGTGGATGGTTTGCATTCCGCTTAGCTTGTTTTTAATAAACTATAAAAGTATAATTTTAGTGCCAGAATAAGTCATTAGATTTTTATTTCGCATATTCCCGGTCAGTTAGCGATAAAATATGAGAACAGATTCCAGTCGAATACCAAATTCTTTCTTCCTACGCGATGTAACCCAGGTGGCACCCGAGTTACTCGGAAAATTACTGGTACGACGATTTGCAGATGGCACCATACAAAAGTTCGTGATCACTGAAACCGAAGCCTATAGCGGAGGCGAAGACAAAGCCTGCCACGCCAACAAAGGCTTAACGCCCCGAACCAAAGTAATGTTTGAAGAAGGTGGATTGGTATATGTTTACCTGATTTACGGAATGTATTGGATGTTGAATTTTGTCACCGGCGAGCCGGATGATTCTTCTGCCGTTTTAATTCGTGGTGTGGAAGGCATTTCAGGACCGGGCAGAGTGGGCCGCACACTACAGCTCGACAAAAGTTTTTATGGTGAAAATCTTGGCACATCAGAAAGAATATGGGTTGAAGACACGGGAGAAAACCCCAAATTCATAACCGCTCCACGTGTTGGAATCGACTATGCAGGCGAACCCTGGATTAGCAAGCCCTGGCGGTTTATTTTAAAAGAATCCTCAATGTAGAATTCTCAATATTGAATTCCCATGAAAAACAAGCTGAATATTCTAAATTGAGAATTGGTTATTGGATATTAAGTTCAACTAAATAAAAATTTCCAAAGTAGAATAATCAATTTTCAAGTTACGAGTATCGAGAATCAAATATCTGGCATCCAGCATCAAAATATCCAATATTGAATCCCCAATATTCCATTTTCACCAGAAACTGAAAACTGCGACTGATTACTGATAATTTCTTACTTCCCTCCCATCACAAAACGATCATACAACCACAAGAAAATAACTGCCGAAACCGCTATACCCGAGAAAGCCATCCAAATATTTGAAGGATTATAACTCTGCCACAAATAATTGGTCAGTTCCACTTGTGTCATGTTCATTTTTTCCGCAGCCTGGGCAAAAAAGTCGTTTTTAGTAAATTCGGTTGAATATTCGCCCGGAAACTGAATTCCACGATCAACAACTTCTTTTTGTAGCAGGAAATATTTATCGGCAATACCTTCATAAAAGTCACCGGAAAGCCAACCGGCCAGTTTATGGGCTGCCGCTATTGGCAAAAACGACGTTCCCATATACAAAGCTTTTTGATCGGCCGGGGCAATTTTACCCACATATTCGGTAAACTTTGGAGAGCTTCCCATTTCGCCAAGAGCAAAAATTAAAACACCCAACAAAATTAACCAGCCACTTTGTGTTGAAAACATTAACCCAATACCACCGGCAAGAACAAGAATTCCCCCCATCATGGCAGCCAGCGGCCGGAAGCGCATAACAAATGCTGAAACCATTAGCTGAAAGACAATAATAAAAAAGGAATCCATACTGGTCATCGACACGGCACTGATTGTTCCGTTATCTCCAATTGTTTCGGCCAGCCATGGCCATACAGCATGTAATCCGTTATAAACCGAAGTGGTATCAATCCACTGGTCTACAAATATTGGAAACGAATAATACAACTGGTTAAAAGCGGTCCAGAATAAGATCATGATCACCAGGAACAACACATACTTCCAGTTCTGAAGTGTGATCCAAATATTTTTAAACGCCTGTGCAATATTTTGTATTAACGATGTACCATCTTTTTCAACTCCGGGCTCGCGAAACAAGAAAAGTGTTAGCAATATATTTACTCCAATGGCAGCTACCGACATGTAAAATACCCATGCCCAACTTAACTTTAGCAAAGCTCCGGCGATGAAAGGACCTATAAATCCACCAATATTGATCATCATATAAAAAATACCAAAACCAATTGAAGCAGTTTTTTCATTGGTAGTTTTTGCGATCATAGCCGAAATAATTGGTTTAAAGAATGCACCACCAATGCAGGTCCACATAAAAGCAAAATAAACCGGCCAATAAGAGTTAAAGCTACTGATCATTAAAAACCCGGTGATATAAATGCTAAAGGCCAATAATAAAATTCGTTTATATCCTACTTTGTCGGCAATGGCTCCGGTAATCACTGGTAAAAAGTACAATAATGCTGAACTGGTTCCCATAATAGCTCCCTTTTCGGCATTCGAAAAGCCAAGTGCCCCGGTATCAGTCGAACCAACCAAAAACAGCGGAAAGGCCAGGTAAAAACCATACCATGCCCAACGCTCAAATAATTCGATGGTGTTTGAAGTCCAGAAACTTTTACTGTATCCTTTTAATACTGAAAGAACTGCCATTTTTCGATAAATTTAGATGAAGCGCGTAAGGTAACATTTTTCGAAATATGTTCATCACCTCAATCCCGTAGAGCTGACATAACACATAAAAAAAGTGAGGAAAGTTTTCAGTTGCAGTTTTCAGTTCTACAATTCGACAATAGGATAATTTTGCTATATCGTGAATGAGTTATTGAGTGAATGAGGAGCAATTGAATGATGAATTTCGAATGATGAATAACGATTTTAGATTTCAGAACCAGGAGGAAAGTAAACAGTTTTCAGTCGAAGTTTTCAGTTCTACAATTCGACAATAGGATAATTTAGCCATACTTTTCAGAAACTTATTTGGCGATCCATCTACTGTGTCCTATGAATCTACTGTGGTTCAATTCTCCGTGTCTTTGAGTCTTCGTGTTTAATCCAGTCGCAGTTGCCAATTTAGCAATTTAACAATAGAACAATTTAACAGTAGCATAGTCATTGAGGAGGTTTTCAAAACCATCACGCATCACATTCCTACATCAAAAAATACCGATAGAAAAGTGATTATCATTATAATAAGAAACAACACAATAAAGAAAACGACTACTCCCAGTTTGAAACTAAACCTTTTTTTCTCCTGTTTTGTAGTATCTTGAAGTCGCTCAATGGATTCAACCAGTTTTTTCGGCGCCTTATCGTTTTTAATGATGTAGTCGGCCGCACCCAACTTCATAATTTTCACGGCAGTATCCACTTTACTTTGCGCACTCAGAAAGATAAAATCAATATGGCTGTATTCGCGCTCCACCTGAAGCATAAATTCCAAACCGCTTGTTCCTTCCGATGAATAATCTAAAACTATAATATCAGGTTTTAAATGGATGTGCTTAAGACATTCTTCTCCGTTTTTAAAAACTTTCAGATTCGAAAAATTTTTCGATTGCAAATATCCAACAATAAGATCTTTGTACACGGTACTGTCTTCGATCAGAAAAATTAAAGGATTTTTTGTCTCTTGCATAATTTTAGAAATAGTGTTAGTGTTGCACTAAAAATAACATTAATTTATTTAGAAAACAACTGGACCGAACTGCTCAAAAAAAACCTAATCATTCGCATCTGACAGCAGAAAAAGGTACTTTTGAAAATTTAATACACAAATTATGTTACTGGCAATCGACATAGGAAACACAAACATTGTTTTTGGAATATACAAAGATGAAGAATGGGTAAACCACTGGCGCATTCAAACCGATCAACTGAAAACGGCCGACGAATATGAGGTTATTTTCCGATCGCTGTTAACCGCAGGAAAGATCTGCCGCACCGAAATATCACGGATTATTCTAAGCAGTGTGGTGCCTTCCCTTGTTCATCCTTTTCGCGAAATGTTATCGGGATTATTCGACAATGCGGTTATTAACCACCTTAATCCCGAGATTTACGATCGTTTACCCATAAAAGTTCTCAATCCTTACGAAATTGGATCCGATCTGGTTGCCAATGCCGCGGCTGCCTATCAAAAATATGGCAACAACACCATGGTAATCGATTTTGGTACTGCTTTAACTTTCACCACTATTGGTAAAAATTCAGCAATTTTAGGCGTGGCCATTGCGCCCGGTTTACGAACCGCCGTTGGCGCTCTTGCCGGGAAAACTGCACAATTGCCACAAATTCATATTGCGCCTCCGCCTTCGGTTTTGGGCGAAAACACCATTCATGCTATTCAGTCGGGGATAATTTTCGGTTACACCGGATTGGTAGATTCGATGATAGAACGTACCGAAAAAGAAGTAGGCGAATCGCTTAATGTTGTAGCTACCGGAGGACTTAGTGCGGTAATCGCTCCGTTAACCAAAAATATTAAATTCTGCGAGCCCATGCTAACGCTCGAAGGGCTGGCTCAAATCAATTCATTTATATAACATCTGAGATCTCCTACTTTTTTACAAGTAATTTTATTTCTTTTGCAGTGAACAAACTGTAGCAGAACAGTTGTTATTGTTTCAGTAATTTTTGGAAAAATGGAAGACGCGAAGGGGAAGCTGCTTGAATCAATAAACAATCCCGACGATCTAAAAAATATACCGGTTGACCAACTCGAAGACGTTTGTCAGGAGTTGCGCGATTATATTATCGATGTAGTTTCAACCAATCCGGGGCACTTCGGAGCCAGCCTGGGCGTAGTAGAACTCACTGTTGCTCTGCATTATGTATACAATACGCCTTACGATCAATTGGTGTGGGATGTTGGTCATCAGGCTTACGGGCACAAAATACTTACCGGCCGAAGAAATCAATTCGATACCAACCGGAAATACAAAGGACTTAGCGGATTCCCAAAACGTAGCGAAAGCGAATACGATGCTTTTGGCGTTGGACATTCGTCAACTTCAATCTCTGCCGCGCTGGGAATGGCCATTGCCTCAAGAATTAAAGGTGAAAAAGAGCGCAAAGTAGTTGCTGTTATTGGCGATGGTGCCATGACCGGCGGAATGGCTTTTGAAGCGCTGAACAACGCAGGTGGCGAAAATGCCGATATCCTGGTTATTCTGAACGACAACAATATGGCCATCGACCCAAGTGTTGGTGGACTGAATAAATACCTGCTTAACATTTCAAAGTCCGACACCTACAACCGGATGAAACACGATGTTTGGGAAGGTCTCGGAAAACTCGATGGTTTTGGAAAGAAAGCACGTCGGTTTATCCAGAAAAACCAGCATGCCCTGAAAAACATGATCCTGAAAGAGAACAATCTTTTCGAAGCATTCAACTTCAGGTATTTTGGCCCGATTGACGGACACGATGTGCGGTATTTAACCAACGCACTGAACGACCTGAAAGAAATTCCGGGACCAAAACTCTTGCATGTAATCACCCAAAAAGGTAAAGGTTTTAAACAAGCTGAGATTCATCAAACCAAATGGCACGCGCCGGGTATTTTCGATAAGGAAACCGGCGAAATTTACAAGTGCGATTGTAATGTTGACCAAGCACCAAAATTCCAAAATGTATTTGGAGATACTTTGGTTGAACTGGCCGAGAAAAACGATAAAATTGTGGGAATAACACCTGCCATGCCCACTGGTTGCTCTATGAATAAAATGATAGAACAAATGCCGGATCGTGCATTTGATGTGGGAATTGCCGAACAACACGCCGTAACTTTTTCGGCCGGACTTGCCGCTCAAGGCATGGTTCCGTTTTGCAATATCTACTCTACATTTATGCAGCGTGCCTACGACCAGGTGATACACGATGTGGCCATCCAGAAATTACCCGTAATTTTCTGTCTCGACCGTGGCGGACTGGTAGGAGAAGACGGACCTACCCATCATGGTGTTTTTGATATTGCCTATATGCGTTCGGTCCCGAATATGATTGTATCGGCACCAATGGACGAAATAGAACTGCGCAACCTGATGTACACTGCGCAGTTGGAAGAGATTAACCAGCCATTTTCAATACGTTACCCACGTGGTTGCGGTATAATTGCCGACTGGCAAAAGGAATTTGAAAAAATTGAAATTGGGAAAGGCCGAAAGTTAAACGATGGTAGCGACATTGCCGTGTTGTCGATTGGAAAGTCCGGAATTTTTGCTCAACGTGCAGTAAAAATCCTGGCCAACAGCGATATTTCAGTAGCACACTACGATATGCGTTTTGTAAAACCACTCGACACTGAAATGCTTACCGAAATCATGCAGAATTTCGATCAGGTTGTAACCATCGAAGACGGCAGTATTCAAGGTGGCTTTGGTAGTGCAATTCTCGAATTTATGGCCGAAAACGGCTTCACCAACAAAATTAAGATACTCGGAATTCCGGATAAGTTTATCGAACATGGAACACCCGAGGAACTCTACCACGAATGTGGCATCGATACACAAGGTATTGTTAAAACCGTAAGGGAATTAGTTGGCAAAACAAAAACTATATAACGTAACAACACTCGCTCATTCCAATATTCAACTATTCTCTTATTCTGCCATTCCACTTATCGGTATAATATTTTTATCTTTAAGTCGTTCTGAAGAATGTACTTAAAAACCATTTGCATTGGACATTTATCTTAAACGACGACGGGGGAAAATTTTACTGCTCATCTTTGCTGTTCTTATCGGAGTAGCATCAATGCTGTACACCAACTGGCTAACCAAAAAAATGGCCAATGAAGAACGTAACAAGGTTGAAATCTGGGCCGATGCGATAAAGGGAATCAATAATGCTACCATCGAAATCACCACTCCTGAAATGGCTCAGCTTCAGACACGCTATCTTCAGTTTTTGGGTATGGTTAGCGAGAAAAACACAACTATTCCCATCCTGATATTAAACCCTGACGGAACTTTTAATACCGACCGAAATATTGCCTACCGCATAGACCGAAAAGAAGAAGTACTGCAACGCGAACTAAAAAAAATGCAGGATTATGCGGCACCAATCCCAATCGATCTAGGCGACGACTATAAACTGATGTTGTACTACCGCGAATCAACAATTCTGCGAAATCTACAGTTGTATCCGGTTATACAGCTCGCGGTAATAATGATATTTATTCTGGTTGCCTATTTTGCATTTGTGGCTACCAACCGTGCCGAACAAAACCAGGTATGGGTGGGCATGTCGAAAGAAACAGCGCACCAACTGGGCACTCCTATTTCGTCGCTAATGGCATGGATTGAACTGCTAAAATTGAAAGATGTTGATCCAAATCTGATTAAAGAACTGGAGCAGGATACTTCGCGACTGGAACGCATTACCGAACGTTTTTCCAAGATCGGATCAAAACCGGAATTGCTGCGCGTTAACCTCATCGAAGTACTAAATTCGACGGTTTCATACCTGAAACGACGTTCGTCGGATAAGGTAAAATTCGAATTGAATTACGACACCAACGCCTACATTGAAACACCGCTAAATGCAGCTCTGTTCTCGTGGGTTATTGAAAATTTATGCAAAAATGCCATCGATGCAATGAGCAATCACGGTACCATCACAATTCAGGTAAAAGAAAAAGAAAAGCAGGTAAATATTGACCTTACCGACACTGGTTGCGGTATTTCTAAAAATCATCAGAAATCAATTTTCCATCCCGGGTTCTCAACCAAAAAACGTGGATGGGGATTAGGCCTATCGTTGGCCAAACGCATTATTGAAATATACCACAGCGGCAAAATTTTCATCAAATCGTCGGAAATGGGAAAAGGAACAACTTTTGGAATTATTCTGTACAAATAAAGCAAAATCAAAATGAGCATCCCCACAGTGTTTGATCACCGAACTTAGCACTCATGCAAATGGCTCAGGTTTAACTAATTTGATTTGGAAAGATTTTTGAAATAATTCAACGATTTCTTTAACTGTTAATAAAAAATTTATACTTTTGCATCCACTTTTTTGGAATCGTGAGCTTGAAAAGCAAATATAATATTGAGTTTAAAGGTCTTAAAGAAGGCCTGCACGATTACCAATTTGAGGTAAACGACAAGTTCTTTGAGCATTTTGAGGAGAGTCTGGTTGACAACGGGGAAGTTAGCGTAAAAGTTAAACTTGAAAAACGAAGTGCATTTCTGAGATTAAGCTTTGCACTCGAAGGATGGTTAGAGCTTGTATGCGACCGCTGTCTCGACAGCTACCAGCAGGACGTGTCTTTAGAAACCGAATTATTTGTAAAATTTGGAGAAGAAGATGAGTTTGAAGAAGGCGACAATGTTATTTGGGTTTTACCCGAAGAACACGCCATCAGCCTGGCTCAAATTATATACGAATACGTTACACTGAGTATTCCGTTGCGGCATGTTCATCCGGATGAAGGCGGAGAAAACAGCTGTAACCAGGAAATGATTGACAGATTAAACAATATTACACAGTTCGAAGCGGACGACGATGAAGAAGAAGAAATTGATCCGCGCTGGGCTGCATTAAAAAATTTAAAAAATAATAATTAAAAATACATAACAATGGCACATCCAAAGCATAAAACATCGAAAGCTAGAAGGGATAAAAGACGTACCCATTACAAAGCAGTTGCCCCTACTCTGGCGACTTGCTCAAACTGTGGAACAACTGTAAAATACCACACAGTATGTCCTGAATGTGGTTACTACAGAGGAAAACAAGTAATTGAAAAAGAAATTGCATTATAGTTAAATAAGCATCCGGAGTCTCCGGATTTAACTAACAAAAATCCATCTTTGGCAAGTTCCGAAGATGGATTTTTTGTGAACACCCACTCGCATTTCATATTTTCTGATTTTTCGAACGATGTTATAAATTGTTCTGCCATAAAGAACATTTTTTCACCTTCCCACACCATATCTGTTGGCATTTCTTTGCTGTCTCCTGTAAATCACTCTACATTTAACCCCGGTAAAAAAAGACCAGAACTTTTATTTTCAGTAAACAAAAATTAGTATTTGAACAATGGCTAACATCAGGGCAGCAATTACAGGAGTTGGAGCCTATCTTCCGGAATACCGGTTAACAAACGAGGAAATCAGCAAGATGGTTGACACTACAGACGAGTGGATCATGCAACGAATCGGGATCAAAGAGCGAAGGATTTTAAAGGAAGAAGGAAAAGCAACCAGTGACATGGGAGCAAAGGCAGTGGAGAATTTGCTGGAAAAAACCGGCACATCGCCCGAAGAAGTTGATATGTTGATTTGTGCAACAATTACACCCGACATGAATCTTCCGGCAACAGCCAATATTATTGCTCACAAAACAAATATTCACAACGCCTGGAGTTTCGATTTAAATGCAGCATGCTCAGGATTTATTTTTTCTCTGTCAACTGCAACACAATTTATCGAATCGGGCCGCTATAAAAAAGTAGTAATAGTTGCTGCCGAAAAAATGTCGTCAATTATTAATTACGAGGATCGCACTACCTGCCCGCTTTTTGGCGATGGTGCAGCTGCCGTATTGGTTGAACCAAGTACCGAAGATGTTGGTGTTATCGACTACATTAACCGCGTTGATGGTTTGGGACGCCACCACCTGCACATTAAAGCCGGCGGATCGTTAAAACCGGCCTCGGAGGAAACCGTAAAAAACAAAGAACACTATTTATACCAGGAAGGACAAGCTGTTTTTAAAGCTGCCGTATCGAGTATGGCCGACGTGGCAGTTGAAATTATGGAAAAACACAACATCAGTTCCGAAGATGTTGCGTGGCTTGTTCCGCACCAGGCCAACATGCGTATTATCGAAGCTACTGCCCGCCGAATGGGAATAAGCAAAAAGCAGGTAATGATCAATATACGTAAATACGGGAATACAACAGCAGCTACCATTCCGCTTTGTTTGTGGGATTACGAAAAGCAACTGAAAAAAGGCGACAACATTATTCTCGCTGCTTTTGGTGCCGGATTTACCTGGGGAAGCACTTATTTAAAATGGGCTTACGATCCGAAATAAGAGCGTACAATAGAAGTAAAATTTTGCCGTTCTGTTTTTGTGATTCTAAATCATTTTTTTGCTGAAGATTCATTTTGTTGTATATTCAGGCACCCAATTATTAAGGACAGTTAAGAAGTAATAAACCATGGCAAAACAAAACACAAGAACGTTTGGCGAAACCCCCGATCAAGCGATTAACATTCTAGGTGAAGGAACACTCATTAAAGGCGACATTTTGGCAAGTAGCGACATTCGCATTGATGGGCAACTGGTTGGTAACCTGGAAGCAAAAGGCAGAGTTGTTATTGGTCCAAAAGGCAATATCGAGGGCACGGTAAAATGCAATAACGTTGAGATCGCCGGTTTTATTAAAGGCAAAGTTACCGTTGATGAGCTTTTGAATATGAAAGCCTCGGCAAAAATTGAAGGTGATATTATTGCCGGGAAACTGGCCGTTGAACCCGGTGCAACTTTTACCGGCACATGCGCGATGGGAGGAGCCAGTGCAGTAAGTGCTCCTGCAAAAGAAGATGCAAAAGAAAAAACCTTATACAACCAAAAAAACTAATTCGTTTATTCGATACTCGAGCCTCGGTTTCGAGATGATGGC
The DNA here is from genome assembly GCF_010586825.1 of Draconibacterium mangrovi. Lineage (GTDB taxonomy): Bacteria > Bacteroidota > Bacteroidia > Bacteroidales > Prolixibacteraceae > Draconibacterium > Draconibacterium mangrovi. The sequence continues at coordinate 1,262,803 of NZ_JAAAGB010000001.1, forward strand.
CATTATCGGAGGATTTACTCTTCTGGGCTACAAAATCGACCAATGGATGAATAACGAGTTTAAAGGTTTTACCCTTGCGCTGGTTATATTGGGTGTAATTGTATCCATTATTTATGGTATAAAAAGCCTGCTGAAACCGGATAACAAATCGAAAAAAACGAAATAGTAAATGAAAGCTTTCATTGTAAAACTTACCACGATAACTATAGCCATTGCCGTAATTGGCTGGTTGGTATTTTCACTGGCGTTCCCCGAATACTACCTGCCGGTACTTCCCTTTTTGTTGCTTTTCTTTTATTTGGCTACAATGGGCATTTATGCTTACCAGCTTAAAATGGCCAAAAAAGATATCGGGAAATTTACACGCAGCAATATGCTCATCACCTTTTTTAAACTTGTTTTGTACTCGGTGGTAGCCGTTGTTTACATTGCTATCGATAACGAAAATGCCATCCCGTTCGTTATCTGTTTAATGTTGTTATACCTGATTTTCACCTTTTTTGAAGTTACGGAGATTACCAGAATTACAAAATCGACAGCTAAAAAATAAACCTTCACTTCTTCCCCCTTCTCCTAAAAACAGGTTTTTAAACATTGTTAATTATCAAATGAAAAATGTCAATTTCCATTCACGGACCAAAAAATCTTATAAATTTGTGAACCTTAGAACAGAATTTTCGTTTTAACAACCTGACAAAATTCTTATCGAGAAGTGTTTGTTTATAATGTTTACAGACAAGTTAAAACAAAGAAAAACTGAATTAACCATGCTTAAGCTTACTAAAGCCGTCTTTATATTCTTTGCCTTTTCGTTATTAAGTTATGGCCAGCTTCAGGCTCAACACGGGCACGAGGAAGAAAAGATACTCGCAACAGAAAGTCATTCAGAAGAAATCGAAGCACATGCTTCAGATGCACACGCTGAAGAAGGATTTAACGCCGGAGAATTTGTGATCGACCACGTTTCCGATTCATACGACTGGCACATTACATCGTTTGGCGATAAACACATTAGTATTCCGCTTCCGATAATTGTTTACAGCAAACAACCGGAATTACACGACGGACAAGCATTTCATGTTTTTATGTCGTCGAAATTTCATCACGGACACAGTGCTTACAAAGGTTTCCGCATTGCGGAAAGCGAGGAATTTAAAGGCAAAGTAGTTGAGATGGATGCCGCAGGACACGAAATTGGAACACCCATCGATATTTCAATAACAAAAACAATTGCCGGTATTTTGGCATCGGTTGTTATTTTATTGTGGCTGGTTTTTGCAACAGCAAATTTGGCTAAAAAGAACAAAGGAAAAGCGCCAACAGGCGTGCAAAATGCCTTGGAACCGATTATCTTTTTTATTCGCGACGAAGTGGCAAAACCTGCCATTGGCGAACACAAATACGAAAAGTTCATGCCATTTCTATTAACCCTTTTCTTTTTTATCCTGATCAACAACTTCATGGGATTGATACCAATTCCGCCATTTGGAGCCAACGTTACAGGAAATATTGGGGTTACCATGGTACTGGCCTTATTCACTTTTGCAGTAACAACAATTAACGGTAACAAACATTACTGGAAAGAAATTTATAACCCGGATGTTCCGTGGTGGTTAAAATTCCCGATTCCCTTAATGCCTATCGTTGAACTTTCGGGTGTAATTACAAAACCATTTGTTCTGATGGTCCGACTCTTTGCCAACATGATGGCGGGTCACCTTATTGTAATGGTGTTTGTGAGCCTTATTTTTGTCTTCGGCAGCCTGTTTGGCCCGGCAGTTGGATTAGGCGCAAGTCCGATATCCATCCTGTTCTCGGTGTTCATTTTGCTGCTCGATGTTTTGGTATCATTTATTCAAGCGTATGTTTTTACTCTGTTGTCGGCACTCTATTTCGGAATGGCGACCTCAGAACATCATTAATATTTAAAATTAAAAGCTATGTTATCAGCTATTTTAACAGTATTGCTACAAGCGGCCGCCGGTGCGTCGGTTGGTAAAATGGGAGCAGCAATTGGTGCAGGTTTAGCAGCAATTGGAGCTGGTATGGGAATCGGTAAAATCGGTGCCAGTGCCATGGAAGCTATTGCCCGTCAACCAGAGGCAAGCGGCGACATCAGATCGAACATGATTGTGTCTGCAGCACTTATCGAAGGTGTGGCATTCTTCGCAGTTATTGTTTGTATCCTAATCGTTTTTGTATAGCAAAAAACTTTGGCAGCCATCCCGGGGATTGCCCGGGATGCCGTTGCCACTTTAAAATTTTAAATCATGGGATTAGTAATGCCGAATCCGGGCACCATTTTTTGGATGCTCATCATTTTTGGAGTCGTACTTTTTGTGTTGAAGAAGTTTGCATGGAAACCAATTCTTACCGCTTTAAAAGAGCGCGAAGATTCTATTGCAACCGCTTTAAACTCGGCCGAAGAGGCCAAGAAAGAAGTAGCCGGGCTAAAAGCCGATAATGAAAAAGTTATTGCTGAAGCACGCCGCGAAAGAGAAGCGATTCTGAAAGAGGCCAAAGAGTTAAAAGATAAAATTGTTGCCGAAGCCAAGGATAAAGCAGTTGAAGAAGCGCAAAAAACCATTGCCCAGGCACGTCAGCAAATCGAAGCGGAAAAAACAGCTGCCATTAGCGAAATTAAAAAGCAAGTGGCCGAACTTTCGGTAAGTATTGCTGAAAAAGTGATTCGTAAAGAATTAAGCAACAAGGGCGAACAGGAAAAAATGGTTGACGGATTAATCGACGACATCAAGCTGAATTAAGTATGGACCAGAGCGCAATAACTGTACGATACGCCAAAGCTTTCTTTTCAACAGCCAAAGAGAAAAAACTGCTCGATAAGCTAAAAGCCGATATCCAGTTGGTAATGGATGTCTGCAAATCATCGGAAGATTTTATTCTTTTACTGGAAAGCCCTATCGTAAAATCATCAAAAAAGGCAGCCTTGTTAAAAAGTATTTTCGAAGGCAAAATTGAAGAGATCAGTCTTAACTTTTTATTGCTGATCGTTCAAAACAAACGCGAAGTATACATTCCGGGTATCTGCCGCAATTTTCTGGACTTAACACGTAAAGACCTCAATATTAAATCGGCAGTTCTTACAACAGCTTCTGAAGTTAATGCTTCAACACTTAAAAAGGTGGAAGAACTGTTGGGAAAAGAACTAAATGCTACTATTGAGTTATCGGCTCAGGTAAATCCCGAAATTCTGGGGGGTTTGGTATTGCGAATGGATGATAAACAGTATGATGCCAGCGTGGCAACCCAATTACGCAAGGTTAAACAAACCTTGTTAGAAACCGAATTATAAACGATAGCGACAAGCAAAAAATAATAAAAGATGGCTAATATAAAACCTGCTGAAGTATCTGAAATTCTAAAGCAACAACTCGAAGGATTTAAATCGGTAGCCGAACTGGAAGAAGTTGGTACCGTTCTGCAAGTCGGCGACGGCATTGCACGTATTTATGGACTTTCGAACGTGGAATCGAATGAGATGATTGAATTCGAAAACGGAATGAAAGGCATTGTATTGAACCTTGAAGAAGACAATGTTGGTGCTGTACTTTTAGGTCCTACAGAACAAATTAAAGAAGGCGATACCGTAAAACGTACACGTCGAATTGCTTCGATTAATGTTGGCGAAGGCTTGCTTGGCCGTGTGGTAAATACCATTGGTGAAGCCATTGACGGAAAAGGTGCAATAAGCGGCGAACTTTTCGAAATGCCTTTGGAAAGGAAAGCGCCGGGTGTAATTTTCCGTCAGCCGGTAAAAGAACCTTTGCAAACAGGATTAAAAGCGGTTGATGCGATGATTCCGATCGGCCGTGGTCAGCGTGAGTTGATTATTGGCGACCGTCAGACAGGAAAAACAGCAGTAGCCATCGATACCATTATTAACCAACGCGAATTTTACGAACAGGGAAATCCGGTATACTGTATTTATGTGGCAGTAGGTCAGAAAGGATCTACCGTTGCAAACATTGCAGCAACGCTTGAAAAAGCAGGTGCAATGGCCTACTCGATAATTGTTATGGCGACTGCATCAGATCCGGCAGCATTGCAGTTTTATGCTCCGTATGCAGGTGCTGCTATCGGCGAATATTTCCGCGATACCGGTCGTCATGCGTTAATTATTTACGATGATCTTTCGAAACAAGCTGTTTCGTATCGTGAGGTGTCGCTGTTGCTTCGTCGTCCACCGGGCCGTGAAGCTTATCCGGGTGATGTTTTCTATTTGCACTCGCGCCTGTTGGAACGTGCTGCAAAAATCATCGAATCGGATGAGATTGCAAAAAACATGAACGACTTACCGGAATGTTTGAAAGATAAAGTAAAAGGTGGTGGTTCATTAACCGCGCTTCCTATTATTGAAACACAGGCCGGCGACGTTTCTGCCTATATCCCAACCAACGTAATTTCAATTACCGACGGACAGATCTTCCTCGAGTCGAACCTGTTTAACTCAGGTATTCGTCCGGCGATTAACGTGGGTATTTCGGTATCGCGTGTTGGTGGTAGTGCACAGATCAAATCGATGAAAAAGATCTCGGGTACATTAAAACTCGACCAGGCACAGTTCCGCGAACTGGAGGCGTTTTCTAAATTCGGTTCCGACCTTGATGCCGCTACGATGCGTGTACTTGATAAGGGACGTAAAAACGTGGAAATCCTGAAACAGGGACAATATTCTCCTGTAAAAGTTGAGCACCAGGCAGCTATTATTTATTGTGGAACCAACGAGTTGCTTCGTAGTGTACCAATCGATAAGGTGAAAGAGTTTGAAGCCGACTTCCTGGAAACAATGGAAATGTCGCACCGCCCGGTTCTTGATGAATTAAAAGCCGGTAAACTGACACCCGAAATTGAGGAGACAATTAGAAAAGTAGCTGCTGAAACGGCAGAGAAATATAAATAGTAATTGAGCGAATGAGTAACTGAGTGATTGAGGATTCCTCATTTACTAAATTACTCAATAACACATTCACTAAAAAATGGCTGGATTAAAAGAAATACGCACCCGAATAGCATCGGTAAAAACCACCCGACAGGTAACCAGTGCCATGAAAATGGTTTCGGCTGCCAAGTTAAAGAAAGCACAGGATGCCATTCTTCAGATCAGACCGTATGCAGAAAAACTGCACGAAATTCTTACTTCGTTGAGTGCCAGCCTCGAAAACGTTGAAGATTCGGTTTACACACAATCACGCGAGCCTAAAAAAGTGCTTCTGATTCTGGTATCATCAAACCGCGGTTTGTGCGGAGGTTTTAACAGCAATATCTCCAAGAAGGCGGTTGAGGTAGCCAACACAAAATATGCAAAACAATTGCAATTGGGCAACCTCGATTTTATGTGTATTGGAAAACAGGGAGCACGCCAGCTAAAACACCGTGGGTACAAAGTTGTAGCCGACGAAAATGAATTGTTCGACGCGCTTACTTTTGAAAACGTTTCGAGAGTTGCCGAAGAGTGTATGAAATCGTTTGCCGACAAACATTACGACCGTATTGAACTAGTATACAACCAGTTTAAAAATGCTGCAATTCAGGTTCAGGCTGCCGAACAGTTTCTTCCGGTTGAAATGGAAGAAGGTGAAGATAATGGCAACTTCGATTTCATTTACGAACCATCGAAAGAGCATATAATACAGGAGCTTATTCCGCGTTCGTTAAAGATTCAGTTTTACAAAGCTTTACTTGATTCGAATGCTGCCGAACACGGTGCCCGAATGACGGCTATGCATCAGGCAACTGATAATGCCACTGATCTTATCGGATCGCTTACTTTGGAATACAACAAAGCACGTCAGGCATCTATTACGGGAGAAATTCTGGAAATTGTAAGTGGTGCCGAAGCATTAAACGGATAATTCGTTTTTATAAAAATATCGAAAAACCGTTCTTTGAAGAAAGAGCGGTTTTTTTTTGAAAAAAAAATCAAAAAGATGCAATTTAATAACCCCTCCTGACCTCGCCAAAGGGGAGGAAATATCACCCTTCGGGCAATTATAGGGGGTCAGAATAAATTCGGTAATCAGAACTCAGGAACTTCCATTCCTGCATGCAATTTACACGAGTCATCGGTTTTTTTTTTATTTATAAACCGGACTCACCCACTTTTCTTTAGGAGCATATTTACTTTCTGCAGCCCAACGGATTCCGCGTTTCATAATTTCCAGTGCTTCCGGCACTTCAAAATCAGTCATAACGTGCCCCAGCGAACTGTAAAATATACGTCCGTTACTATAGTATTTTTTCCATACCACCGGTATTACACACTCATCAATCCACGACGAATGTTCAGAGGTAAATTCCGTTGTTGCCAACACTTTTACATTCGGATCGATATGCATGTAGTACTGTTCTGAATGCATACGAAAATCACTTAACCCTTTTGTTACAGCATCGTTCTTATCGGTAATTCGCACCGAATAATCGATTACTCCACCAGGATGCGCGACCCACTGCCCTCCAACCATAAACTGGTATTCGGTATTATTTCGGAACGAATCGCCAATACCGCCATGCCAACCGGCAAACCCGGCTCCGTTTCTAATGGCTTTTAAAAGGCCTTTTTCCTGCTCGTTTGTAATGGTTCCCATCGTCCAGGTTTGGATAATCACATCAACCGACCCCATTAATTCTTCATCCAGGTAACTATCCAGGTTGTCCGACACCGTAACCTCTGCACCTTCAGCTTTCAGCCATGGCACAAATACATCAACCGACTCTATGGGCTCGTGACCTTTCCAACCACCGTAAACATAAAGTACTTTCTTTCCTTTCAATGTGTTATCATTTTGCATTTTCTCCCAGGCATAACTTTTGGGAGTTAAAAATAGTAACCCTGCTCCCACCAAAGCGGCGGTTTTTATAAAATTTCTTCTACACTTCTTTAACATCGTTCAGTTGATTTAATACCTCGCTAAAATAAAAGAAAATGTTTTACCAAAAAATCGAAAACGAGTTTGTTCCTATTTCACTTTCAACTGCACAACACAATAAAATGCATAAACTAAAAATAAAATGGGTAAGTTTTCATTAAACTATTTCCTGATCCTTTTATCTTTTATACCACTCAATATCAACACGTTAATTCAATCATATATTAGACAAGCATTCCTCAAAACACGCTATCATGCTGTATTTCTGCGCTTTACAATTTTTTTATTTTCATTTTAATGAAGTATTGCGTAAATTGTATATACATACCAATTAAGTTAAGTGATTTGTAGCCAGAATTTTTCTAAACAATTAACTAAAGATTACATTATGAAAAATTTTGCTGTATTGCTAATCTTAACCCTCCTTGCAAGTACTTCAATCGCTCAAAAAAAGAATGGTACCGTGTTTAATGAACACGAAACCATAGACAAAACAAGAGGCTTTTGGGATGCTGTTAAAAATGGCGACACCGAAAAAGTGAAAACCTTTTTTGCCGACTCAGTAGTAATTGTGCGAAACGGTAATGACTGGAAAACCTCGGCTGAAAACTTTAGTAAAAACTCAAGTTACTGGACCAAAAACTTTGTGAATTTTAATGTTGAAGACTTGCCCGGCACCTATCCCGATGCGTTAGAATATAAAGACGGAAAAATGTGGGTTCAGGACTGGCTGCTGCTCACCGGAACAAACGAAAAAACCGGCATAAACCTGGATCTGCATATGCACTGTTTATACGCTTTTGACGATGATGGAAAAATTGCCACTTTCATTCAATACTATAACAATAATGTTTTCGAGGACATACGGAATGCGCAAACTACCCGCGAAAATGGGAAGGTGTACATCAACCATCCCCACATTGCTACGGTAAGAAAATTGCTGAATACCTATGTCGCAGAAGATGTAGAAAGTTTAAAAGGATTCTTTACTGAAGATGCCATTTTCAGTAGTTTGGCCGGAGGTTATGATGTAACTATGAACCTGGAAGAAAGAGCTGCAGATGTAGCCGACCATTTTGCCACTAGAAAAGATATTCACTTTGAGCAGGTCGGCTACCCCGATTGTATTTTTTACGAACTGAATAACGGCTATGTAGTTTATTCGTGGTGGAATTATTCATATACCGATGAAGAAAACGATAAAAAAGTGGAGATGCCTTTAATGCTTTCTCATTCATTTAACGATGACGGAAAAATAGTTCGGGAAATGGCTTATTTTAGCACAAATCACATAACAGAATAACACAATATATATGAAGAAAAAGGAAGCATCGGTATGATTGCTTCCTTTTTTGTGTGAGGCATACTGGATTCGAACCAGTGATCCCTACCCTGTCATCCGTCAGCTGACGGACTAAACCAACTGAGCTAACTCGGCAGAAGTGTACGAATAAAAGCACGCCCTCTGGATGATTTCAGTTGTTTCTCTCTCTTTAATGCCTCACTCTTTGTTTCAAATTTTTCTATATGAATAATCTGCCATGGTTGATACCTTTTAGTCCAACCCGTATTCCTCTCATCGTTATGAGAGAGCAAACGCTTTTCAGGATCACTTGAATAACCAATGTATATTTTATGATACTTCGAAGAATATAAAACGTAAGTATAATACATGTTTGGAAATTTTGTGGGTCGTGGCAGATTTCCGTCAGCTGACGGACCGACCTCATGCCTGTCATCCGTCAGCTGACGGACTAAACCAGCTGAGCTAACTCGGCAGAAGTGTACGAATAAAAGCACGCCCTCTGGATGATTTCAGTTGTTTCTCTCTCTTTAATGCCTCACTCTTTGTTTCAAATTTTTCTATATGAATAATCTGCCATGGTTGATACCTTTTAGTCCAACCCGTATTCCTCTCATCGTTATGAGAGAGCAAACGCTTTTCAGGATCAGCTGAATACCCAATGTATATTTGATGATACTTCGAAGAATATAAAACGTAAGTATAATACATGTTTGGAAATTTTGTGGGTCGTGGCAGATTCGAACTGCCGACCTCATGCCTGTCAAGCATGCGTTCTAAACCAACTGAACTAACGACCCCTACCCTGTCATCCGTCAGCTGACGGACTGAACCGGCTGAGCTAATGACTCAATGAAAAATAAAAGTACAAAAAAAGGATTGCCGTACGACAATCCTTTTAACTATTTTTTAGATGGGATATTTATACTCCAAACCACAGGTTTATTACTGACAATACAGCAATAACCCACATCAGCCACGAAACCTCTTTGTACTTACCTGCCACAGCTTTCAATACCACATACGAGATAAATCCAAACGATAAACCGATGGAAATACTGTAAGTTAAAGGCATTAAAATAATAGTCAGGAAGGCCGGAATAGCTTCTGAGAAATCTGCAAAATCAATTTGTTTGATATTCTTGAACATGTACACTCCAACAATTACCAATGCAGGTGCGGTTGCGTAGCTTGGCACAATACCGATTAGCGGAGCAAAGAACAGCGCCAAAAAGAATAAGGCCGCTGTAATAACTGATGCAAAACCTGTTTTAGCACCATTCGCAATACCCGAAGCAGATTCGATGTAAGTAGTTGTTGTACTTGTTCCTAACAGCGTACCGGCAACGGTTGCAATCGCGTCAGCTTCCAGAATACGGTCAACATTCTCCACTTTACCATCTTTATCAACAAAACCCGCTTCGTACGAACAGGCTACAATTGTTCCTACCGAATCAAAAAGGTCGACAAACATAAACGAGAAAATCGCACCGATCAATCCAAGGCTCAGAGCCGAAAGTATATCCAGTTTCAGTAAAAGTGGACTCATCGTTGGAGGCATAGAAACAAATGATTCAGGTGCCTGTACTTCTCCGGCCACAATTGCAATAATTGTTGTGATAATAATTCCGTAGAAAATTCCGCCACGAACTTTTTTCACTTCCAGAATGGCAGTTATAAGTAAACCGGCCAAACCGATCAACAATGTTGGAGTAAACTTACCTAAACCAACAAATGTAGCAGGATTGGCAACAACCAAGCCCATGTTTTTAAAACCGATGAACGAGATAAACAATCCAATACCAGCTCCGGTTGCCAAACGCAGTGCAAGCGGAATAGTATGAATAATTTTTGTTCGTATACCGGTAACCGTAAGCGCCAGGAATATTACACCTGAAATGAATACCACTCCAAGAGCAGTTTGCCACTCAACACCGGCTCCTAAAACAAGTGTGTAAGTAAAAAAGGCATTCAAACCCATTCCGGGGGCCATTGCATAAGGTACTTTAGCCCAAACACCGGCCAAAAGCGTACCAATAAGAGAGGCTACAATCGTAACTGTGATCAGTGCATTTCTATCCATTCCTGCATCGCCCAAAATCGATGGGTTTACAAAAATGATGTAGGCCATAGTTAAAAAAGTGGTTGCCCCACCAATGATCTCCTTTTTGAAAGAAGAACCACGGCCGCTGATATTAAAATATTTATCGATCATAATTCAGGTTTTAGAAGGTGTATTTAACTGCCAGCGTTGGCTTCACAGCAAACTCGTCACCAACGAAGTTGTTGCTAAGTTCTATTTCAGTACCAAACGAGAAGTTTTTACATGGGTTGTACCACAATTGAGGCTCAGTTAAGAAACGGTAGTCAGTTCCCCAGAACATTTCTTCTTTCCAGAAATCGGCAAAACCGGTAAAAGTGAATTTACCTTCAGCCATTTGTACTGTCCATACAGCTGTTAACTGAAAAGCTGCATCTTCTTTGTCTTTGATGTACTTGTAGTTAGCCTGCAAGGTCAAAATCTTCGAGAAATCAGCTGAAGCCCAGGTACGTTCCACACCGGCTAACCAGCAGTTTTCAATAGGAATCCAAACTCCACCGCCAATACTCATTGTACCGCCATTGTATTCAACACGTGGCATAAATTTTTGAGTTTCGTTCCATTTAAAAGCACGTGCAATTTCCCAGTAAGCCAACGAAATACCATTGTCGATTCCTGTTCCATCAGCACCATAATCCATGTCGATGAAAAAGAATGTCGAACCGTAAGCATCGGGACGGAACATTTCTACTGTTGAGGTCAACATTTTGCGGCCTTCGCCGAAATCGTAGTGTAACTGTACATTTTGGGCATTAACAGAAAACATAAATGCAACAAAAGCCATTGCAAGTAGTACTTTTTTCATAGTCGTTAAATTATAAGAATTTGATATTTAATGGCAGCAAAAGTAATTATTCTTTCCAATCTGAAAAACAAAAAATGCGGCTAACCACCTCTGTATTGAATGGTTATAAATAAAAGAACCCCGGTCAGAACAACCGGGGCATTTCATTGAAATCGGGAAGATAAAAAATAAGGGTCTTATATTATAATATTCTTTAGAGCCGTAAAAAGTAACCCTACGAACTTTTATTAAGAAACAATAAAAATAATTATTAGGCCAGGGCTTCGTATAAAAACACGTTAACCGGATACAACTGTTCGTAAAGCTGCACCACTTCTTTAATGTAACTATCACTCGTAACTACCTTATCTTCCAGCGGTTTTGAATAGATATACGATTTATATTTCAGCAAATCAATGTGCTCATGATCTTTCGGAAAACCCTTTGGAGCCAGCTTTAATTTATCGTCATACATTTCCGGAAACTGTTTTTTAAATTCGGGTTCATTGGTAATTTCCAGAAATTCCTCGGCATGGTCAGCCACATAATTCCTTATCGATTTTAGCACCGGTGCCGGTGGCATATATACTCCTCCGGCAATAAAACAAGCACCCGGTTCAATATGAAAATAATAACCCGGATTCATACTTTTCCGGCCGCCTTTACATATAAAACTGCCAAAATTGGTTTTGTATGGGCGTTTATCGTTTGAAAACCGAACATCACGGAAGATTCTAAAAACACAATCTTTGGGTTGTAATCCACGCACCGCCGGATCGAATTCACCAATCTCATTAATCAGCACATCGGTAAGAAAAAGTAGCTTTTCTTTGCTTTCATCGTACCATTTTCGGTTGTCGTTAAACCACTCACGATTGTTGTTTTCCTCCAGCTGCTTCAAAAATCCAAGAACTTTCTCCATAGTAGAATATTTTGCACTATTTTTAGCTTTCAATGTAAACAAAAAACAGAATTGATGCTAAAAAAGTTTGCTTTAATTGTTGCGGGTGGCAGCGGAAACCGAATGGGAGCTTCCGTTCCGAAACAGTTTCTCGAAATTGAAGGGAAGCCCGTTTTGATGTACACTTTTGAAGCCTTTTTACGTTTTGATCCCGACATTGAATTTGTACTGGTTTTACCCGAAACACAGCTTGAACACTGGAAGAAACTTTGCAAAGAACATGCTTTCGCAACATCGTACAAACTTGCTTTTGGCGGCGAAAATCGTTTTCAGTCAGTAAAAAACGGATTGGAACAAATAAATGACGACGGCATTGTTTTTATCCACGATGGCGTTCGGCCACTTGTTGCCCGGGAAACCATTGAACACTGTTTTTTGGAAGCCAAAAAATCGGGCAACGCCTTACCGGTGGTTCCTCCGGCGGAATCGATTCGGTATTCGGATGAACACGGCAATAAATCGGTTGACCGAAACAAATACTTTTTGGTACAAACACCACAAACTTTTGATGTACAAACCATAAAGGAAGCCTACCAAAAGGCTCAGCACGAAAATTTTACAGACGATGCTTCTGTTCTAGAAAACGCCGGACATAAAATTCATCTTGTTAATGGCAACCGCGAAAACATAAAAATTACCTGGCCTCAGGATCTTATCATCGCCAAAACCTTTCTCTTTCCACAATAGTATAATCGGCGTTTATTGGTAAATATTCGCCACTTACCGATTAAATCCGCGGAAACTTTTCGAAATGAAATAGTTTTGTGTAACTATTTTATTATTCAAAAGTCTATAGAATTGGGAAGTTTAAACACACTGACGTGTAAAAACTTTTTACACGTCTAAAGTTTCCAAAGAAAATAAGCATATTTTTGCCACGTGGAAGAAAAGAAGAAATACATTATAGAAAACGTGGGCCATCTTTATTTTAAGAAAGGCATACGTGCGGTTACCATGGACACCGTGGCTGCCGAATTCGGGATTTCGAAAAAAACGCTTTACCAATATTTTACCGATAAGGAAGACCTCGTGAATCAGGTGATCGAGTTCTTTATTGATGAGAGTGGAAAAACTTTTAAGGAGTTGGATGACAATAATGCTATCGACAGTATTCTTCTCATTCGCAAGCATGTGGCATTTATTGTTAAGTTCTATAACAATGGCATTGAGAAGGACCTGAAAAAGTATTATCCCGAATTGTACAAAAAAATTAACGAGGTAAAACGCGAGCGCATTTTTACCAGTACCATCGATAACCTGAAATTGGGAATGATGCAAGACCTGTATCGCACCGACCTTGATCCGTATCTGATTGCCAAACTTCAGGTGGGTCGAATGTTGTACACCATGAATCCGGATTATGGAATTTTTGAAGAGTACGAAGTAAACTCGCTCGCATTTTTTGATAGCATGATGGACTACCACATGAACGCTATTTGCACCGAAAAAGGAATAAAATATTATAAAAAACAGCTTAACAAAGTTCAGTATGAAGAAACAAATTAAACAATTAATCTTGTTTTTATTCTTGTCAGTTGTGGGACTGTCGCTGAAAGCTCAGGAAGAAGAAAATACCGGGTTTTCGCTCGACCAGGCCACGCAATATGCCATGCAAAACTCGTATGTTTTGTTTAACACTAAACAAGATGTAACAATTGCCCAAAAACAGGTTTGGGAAACCATTACAACCGGATTACCACAAGTATCAGGAACAGCAAATTACAACGCATTTCTGAACCTGCCGGTTTCGTTACTTCCCGGAGAATTTTTTGGAGAAGATCCGGGCACTTATATACCTGTAAAATTTGGACAGGACTACAGTGCCGACTTCGGATTCAGTGTGTCGCAACAAATCTTCGATGGTTCGTGGATTGTTGGAGTGAGTTCGGCCGAACTGTATTTAAACCTGGCCAAACAAGCCAACGAAAAAACAGAGATTGACATTCGCAGCGCAGTGGCCCAGGCCTACTACACCGTGCTAATTAGCCAACGCTATCGCGAGGTTATGCTTGAAAGTTTAGAGAACAGCACCCGTTTGTACGAAGAAACCAAGGTGTATTACGAAAACGGTTTTCGCGAACAACAAGATGTTGACCAGCTAAGGATATTGCAGAAAAATGCCGAAAACGAAGTACTTCGCTCGGAAAGGGAATTAATAATTGCCAAAACAGTTTTGAAATATACCATGGGATACGATCTTAACCAGGAGATTGAATTAACTGATGACCTGGATGTTTTCGTTTCACCATTGGTGCAGGAATTGAATACTATCGATCTCGATCTGATCAACCACATCGATTACCGTTTGGCCCAGTCGAATTTTGAAGTTTCAGATAAATTATTCCGATTGGAAAAGGTTGCTTATTTGCCAAAGCTTGATGCATTTTACAGTTACTCACGAACATCGTACGGCAACCAAGCCAACCTGTTTAAAGAACAGTGGTTCCCGTCTTCGCTGGTTGGAGTACAGGCAACTATTCCCATTTTCAATTCAGGCAATAAACGCGCAAAAGTACAACGGGCGCGCATCGAACTCGACAAAGCTGAAAACGACATGCGCTTCGCCGAGATCACACTTCAGAAAGATTATTTAACAGCATCGGCTGATATGGAAACAGCACGCGAACAGTTTTTAAACACTCGCGAAAACCGCAATCTGGCAAAAAGCATTTTAGATAAAACACAAATTAAATTTAATAACGGAATGGTTAGCAGTGCCGAGCTCACACAGCAGGAAACGCAGTACATAACCACTTCGCAACAATTGGTGACTTCAACTTTGTCGTTGCTGCAAGCCGATTTAAATCTGAAAAAAGCTGCCGGCGCATTATAAACGAAAAACAAAAAAACACATAAGATGAAAAAGATTTTATTCATAGTAACAACCGCACTTATAGTTTCGGCTTGCGGAAACACAAACGTTACCGACGAAGCCGCGAAACGAAAACAATTGCAGGAATTAAAGCAGCAGGTTCACACGCTCGAGCAACAAATTCATACACTTGAAACTGAACTTTCTGCTAACGAAACAGAAGAACTGGTTAACATTAAAGCCACTACCCTTGAAAACCAAAACTTTGAACACTTTATTGAAGTGACAGGAAAAGTTGAAGCCGAACAGGATGTGGATGTAAGTCCCGAATCGGCAGGCATTATTAAAGAAGTTCTGGTAACTGAAGGACAACAGGTAAATAAAGGGCAGGTTTTGGCCCGCCTTAACACCGATGTTCTGGAACGCTCGGTTGAAGAGTTGCAGGTACAATTGGATTTGGCCGTAACAAATTACGAACGTCAGAAAAACCTGTGGGACCAGAATATAGGATCCGAAATGGAATATCTGCAAGCTAAAAACAGCAAAGAAAGTCTGCAGAAAAGGATTAACAGCCTGAATACCCAGATTGAAATGGCCGATGTTAAGTCGCCAATAAACGGGATAGTCGATATTGTTTACCAGGAGAAAGGTAATATTGGAAGCCCGCAAACTCCGTTTGCCAAGGTAATTAACACCAGCAACATTAAAATTTACGGTGATATTTCCGAAACCTACATTACCAAAGTACACAAGGGCGACGATGTTGAAATTCGTTTCCCGGCCTTAGATGAAACAGTTGATGCAAAAATTAACCAGATTGGCAATACCATCGATCCGAATAACCGCACATTCCGCGTTCGTATCAATATCAACAATCCAACGAACATGATAAAACCAAACCTGGTTTCAATTCTTTCAATGCGCGACTATGTAAACGACTCGGCTATTGTTGTGCCTTCGCTTTATATAAAAGAAGATTTTAAAGGCCACTACCTGTATATTATCGAAAATAAAGAAGGTAAAAATGTAGCTAAAAAAGTATACGTAACACCGGGTGTTAGCAATAACAACATGACCGAGATTACAGAAGGTCTAACTGCCGGAACACAGGTTATTTCTGAAGGCTACAACCAGGTTGTTAACGGAACAGCCGTTAAGATCAATTAAACACCTATCAAAAAAATTCTTCAAAATGGAGAAAGAAACTGAAAAACATAAATCTGAAATAACGCGCAAGTTTCAACCAACGTTTCTTGCGCTAAAGAATAAAACCACGGTGTATATTTTTACGGCGATACTGGTTTTATTCGGAATCTTCTCGTACCAGCAAATGCCCCGCGAGGCTATGCCCGAGATTGTTATTCCATACATTTTTATTCAAACATTGTATCCCGGCAACTCGCCGGTTGACATTGAAAACCTGTGTACACGCCCTATCGAAAAAGAACTGAAAGGGCTTAAAGGAGTGAAAGAAGTAACGTCGGCATCGTACCAGGATGTAAGCACTATTATTGTCGAGTTCAACACAAATGTTACCATAAAACAGGCATTACAGGATACCAAAGACCGTGTTGACCAGGCTAAGTCGGAATTACCGGGCGATTTGCCCAGCGATCCGTATGTAACCGATTTCGACCTTTCGGAATTCCCGATAATGAACGTAAATGTTTCGGGCGAATACAACATGCGCGACCTGAAAAAGTATGCCGAAATATTGCAGGACGAATTTGAAGGCTACCGGGAAATTTCGGAAGCCAATATTCGGGGAATCGAAGAGCGCGAGATCCAGATCAATGTCGATCCGTATAAACTCGATGCTGTTGGGCTAACGTTTGAAGATGTGGCTTTTGCCATTCAGTTGGAAAATATCAGCATGGGAGCCGGTCAGTTTACTGCCGACCAAACCCGCCGAACCATTCGTACCGATGCCAATTACACCAGCATCGACCAGATTGCCAATACCATTATTAAAATAAATGGTGGCAAACCTGTTTACATTCGCGACATTGCCAACGTGGTTGACGACTACAAAGAGCAGGCAACCATTGCCCGACTAAACGACCAGCCGGTAATTACCTTGTCGGTTACCAAAAAATCGGGCGAAAATATACTTGCTGCTTCCCAGAATGTGCTCAACGGAATTGACCAGTTAAAAGCACGCGGGCAGATTCCGAAAGATCTTGATATTATTATTACCGACGACATGACCCACTACATTGAGGACACCATTTCGAACCTCGAGAACAGTATTATTTTGGGGATGATCCTGGTAACTTTTGTACTGTTTCTGTTCCTGGGCTTCCGCAACGCACTTTTTGCCGGTTTGGCCATTCCTCTGTCCATGTTCCTGTCGTTTGTTATTCTGCAGCAAAGCGGAATTACACTAAACTCCATGGTACTTTACGGGCTGATTCTCGCACTGGGTATGTTGGTAGATAACGCCATTGTAGTGGTTGAAAATGTCTACCGGCTTTTTAGCGAAGGAAATCCTCTGCAAAAAGCAACCAAACAAGGGGTAAGCGAAATTGCCTTCCCCATCATTTCGTCAACATTAACAACACTTGCCGCATTTTTCCCGCTATTGGCGTGGGAAGGCATTATCGGCGAGTTTATGAAAATATTACCGCGCACTTTAATTGTAGTACTGGCCTCATCGCTGTTTGTGGCGCTGATTATTAGTCCGGCATTTATTTCATCCTTTATGAAAGTGGATGACATTAACCGGAAAATGAATGCGAAAAAAGTGTTGCGAAATGCAGCTATTTTTGCCGGAGTTTCAGTAGTGTTCTACGTGGCCAAAATTTTCTTACTCGGAAACCTGCTGGCAACTGTTGCCTTTATAATGGTTGCCAACCTGTTCGTTTTACGTCCGGTAGCCCGCTGGTTCCAAACCAAATTCCTGGTATGGCTCGAGCACATGTACACCAAACAGTTGAGACACGCATTAACAGGTAAGTGGCCATACATCTATTTTGGTGCAACATTTTTACTACTGATCTTTTCGGTGGGCTTCTATTTTGGTAGCAATCCAAAAATGGTGACTTTCCCAAGTACCGACCCAACAACCGTTTACGTAACCATGGAATTGCCGTTGGGAACTTCAATTGAAAAAACCGACGAGGTTTCGCGCGAAGTGGAAAAGATTATAAAAGAAACCATTAAGCCGGTTAACCACATTGTTAAATCGGTTACCACCAACGTTGGTGTTGGAATGAGCGGCGGCATGTTCGACAGTAATGAACAAAGCCCGAACAAGTCGCTAACTTCGGTTTCGTTTGTTGAATACAAACTGCGCGATGGCATAAGCACATCGATAGTAATGCAGGATATTGCCAAAAAACTCGACGGGTTTGTTGGGGCTAAAATCTTTGTAAAGAAAGACGATCAAGGGCCACCAACAGGCGACCCGGTTAGTATTGATGTGTCGGGTGATGAGTTTGAGCAGTTAATCCAAATCACCGACGATTTTATGCGGATAATTGAAGAGGATAACATTCCGGGGATTGATGAGTTGCAATTGAACATTAATACCAACCAACCCGAAATGCTCATTCAGGTTGACCGCGAGCAGGCACGTTTGTACGAACTGTCGACACAACAAATTGCAATGGCTTTCCGGAATTCGATTTACGGATACGAAGCCAGCCAGTTCAAAGACGGTGAGGATGAGTACGATATTTTTGTGCGATTGGATGAAAAATACCGCAACGATGTATCTACATTGATGAACCAGAAAATTCCGGTTAACGGAAGTAAAATCCCAATTTCTTCGGTAGCATCATTTAAATATCAGACTTCATACGATAAGATTAGCCGTGTGGACAACAAACGAGTAATAAGCATTACATCGGGAGTTATGGAAGGCTTTAACGCCAACGAGATTAACAGCCGTATTGTCCAGTTGCTTGAAGACTATGAAATGCCCGAGGGCTACACCTACGAATTCTCAGGCGAGCAACAGGAGCAGGCCGAAAGTATGGAGTTCCTGCTTTATGCGCTGATTATTGCAGTGGCCATGATCATGATTATTATGGTTACACAGTTTAACTCGTTTATCCGTCCGGCAATTATTATTGCAACTGTACTCTTCAGTACTATTGGTGTTTTCCTTGGTTTGGGAATATTCCAAATGGAGTTTGTAGTAATTATGACGGGTATCGGTATTATTTCGCTGGCAGGAATTGTGGTGAACAACGGTATTGTACTGATCGACTACATCGACCTGACGCGGGAACGCAAACGTGACGAACTGGGCTATTCCGAAAAAGCTTTCTTACCAAAACAAGTACAGATTGATGCACTGGTAGAAGCCGGTAAAACCCGTTTACGCCCTGTATTACTAACAGCAATTACAACAGTGTTAGGTTTGCTTCCGCTGGCGGTTGGCTTAAACTTTAACTTCTTTACGCTGTATACGCGTTTCGATCCGCAAATATCGGTTGGTGGCGAAAGTGTAGCGTTCTGGGGGCCAATGTCGTGGACCGTTATATTCGGTCTTACCTTTGCCACTTTCTTAACCTTATTAATTTCTCCGGTGATGTATATGATTACCATACGGATAAATTACACCATAAAAAAATGGACCGGTAATTTACCGGAAGACAATATGCCGAAAAAAGCAGAAGTATCGGAATAAACCGGTGCTTTTTACAGAAAACGGGTAGCCTTTTTGACTACCCGTTTTTTATTGCAATTATCGAGGAGAAAAAATATCTTACTCCTGAAATCTGCGTTATCTGCGTGCAATTATTTTAGAATTCTATACCAGCGAATCGCCTTTCTGAATGCGAACATCGGTAACAAATTTCTTTATCTGATCTTCATCTTCGCGTCGGCAAATCATTAAGGTATCGTTTCGTTCGGCAATTATAAAACCATCGAGGCCCTGAATTACGGCCATTTTATTTTTTGAAATATCTACAATGCAGTTTTCGGTATCATACAGCATCACATTATCGGCCCGAATTACATTACCCTGTACATCTTTTTCCTTGTTTTCGTATAACGAACTCCAGGTGCCCAGGTCGCTCCATCCAAAATCAGCCGTAAGCACATACACATTTTTTGCTTTTTCCATAATGCCATAATCGATTGATATGGCCTGGCATTCGGAGTATGTTTTCCGGATAAAAGGCTCCTCACTGGCGGTATTCAACAGCTTTCGTCCATGTTCAAATTTTAATGCAACTTCGGTTAAATGCTGTTGCAGCGACTCGAGCATGGTTGACAGCGACGAAATAAAAATTCCCGAGTTCCAGTAAAACTCTCCACTTTCGATAAAAATCTTCGCCATTTCTTCGTTGGGCTTTTCGGTGAAGGTTTTTACTTTATACAGGTTGTCAAGATCCTTAAACTCCTTTTTCCGTTTCACCTGTATATAACCATAACCGGTTTCCGGACGGCAGGGTTTTATTCCCAGCGTTAATAAAGCCGGTTTTTCTGAAACAAATTCCAACCCGTTCCGGATTTGTTTTTTAAACTCCTCCTCTTTCAGTATAAAATGATCCGACGGCGTTATAATGATATTTGCGTCAGGATCGGTGAGGGCAATTTTATTGGCAGCATAAGCCAAACACGGTGCGGTATTGCGTCGCAGGGGTTCCAGCAAAATCTGCTCGTCTTTAAGCTCGGGAAGCTGCGTTTTTACAAGATCTTTATATAATGCGTTTGTTACAACAAGGTAGTTTTCTCTGGGTACGATCTCCTGAAACCGCTCGTATGCCTGTTGAATAAATGTTTTTCCTGTTCCTAAAATATCTAAAAACTGTTTTGGACGTGCTGTACGGCTAAGTGGCCAAAATCGACTTCCTACTCCACCAGCCATTATCACACAAAAATTGTTAGCCATCTGAATGTGTTTTGTTCGTATTATCAATCTTCCCTGAGATTGTAACTTTGAAAATACGGAATTATTTTGTTATTGTTGCCTCAGCCCGATTCAAATTCATAAAAATTTTGTTTCCGCATATTAAGTTGTAATTTTAGCCGATTACATTAGCAAGAAACTATAAACAATGGGGTTTTTCTTTCATATTGGTCGATATTTTTCGATGCTGAAACGGGTTTTTGCCCGACCCGAGAAACACAAGCTGTATATCAGGCAATTGTTTCACGAAATCGATAACCTGGGCGTAAACTCGGTGGGTATCGTAATTATCATTTCGGTTTTTATTGGCGGAATTATGACCATCCAGTTCGCCTACAGTATGGCAAACCCTCTTTACCCTGTTGAGCTGGTTGGCTTGGGTACACGCGATACGCTTTTACTCGAATTCTCGTCCACCATGCTGGCCCTTATTATGGCCGGGAAAGTGGGCTCAAATATTACATCCGAAATTGGCACCATGCGTGTTACCGAGCAAATCGATTCGCTTGAAATTATGGGTGTAAATTCGGCAAGCTACCTTATTCTTCCAAAGATTATTGCAGTGGTATTTGTCTTTCCGTTTTTGTATATCATCAGTGTATTTTTTGGTTTGCTGGGCGGTATGGTTACGGGGCCAATTGCAGGGGTAATATCTATTCCTGATTATATTTCCGGTATCCAGTGGCTGTTTTACCCCTATTACATTACTTTCTCGTTAATAAAATCTTTGTTTTTTGGATTTCTGGTGGCTTCGGTGCCGGCCTATTTTGGTTACTACGTTCAGGGCGGTGCCCTCGAAGTGGGTAAAGCCAGTACAAAAGCCGTGGTTAACACCAATATTCTTATCCTGTTTTTCGATTTAATTTTAACCCGCTTGCTATTGACATGATTACGCTTAAAAACATTGTAAAAACATTCGACGGCAATACGGTTCTGAATAACATTTCAACCGTGTTTGAACAGGGAAAAACCAACCTGATCATTGGCCGAAGCGGTTCGGGAAAAACTGTTTTGCTAAAATCAACACTGGGTCTTTTTGAGGTGGATAGTGGTGAGATTTGGTACAACGACCGCAATTTCACCCAGATGAATCAAAAGGAACGAAAAATTCTGCGCCGTGAGGTGGGAATGGTTTTCCAGGGTGGTGCCTTGTTTGATAGTATCTCGGTGGAAGGCAACGTTCGTTTCCCATTGGATATGTTTTCCAAAATGAGTCCGGCGGAAAAACAAAAACGTGTTGAATTTTGCCTCGACCATGTAAACATTGATAAACAGGCTTTTAATCTTTCGCCCAGCGAAATTAGTGGTGGTATGCAAAAACGTGTAGCCATTGCACGTGCCATAGCACTGAATCCGAAATACCTGTTTTGCGAC
This sequence comes from Draconibacterium mangrovi, assembly GCF_010586825.1. Taxonomy (GTDB): domain Bacteria; phylum Bacteroidota; class Bacteroidia; order Bacteroidales; family Prolixibacteraceae; genus Draconibacterium; species Draconibacterium mangrovi. The sequence goes on from NZ_JAAAGB010000001.1 coordinate 1,284,891, forward strand.
GAACCCAACTCGGGCCTCGACCCCGAAACTGCAACGGTTATCGATCAACTCATTCAAACGCTTACCAAAGAATTTCAGATGACCACCATAATCAACACCCACGATATGAACTCGGTGATAGAAATTGGCGAGTCGGTGCTGTTTATTTCTCATGGACAGAAAGAATGGGAAGGCACCAAGGAAGATATTCTAAAATCGGACAACCAAAAACTCGAAGATTTTATTTTTGCAAATAAACTTTATGCGCAGATGAAGAAGGGGCAGTAATATAAAAAATTAACTCTATAATAAATATATTTTCAAACATTAGCTCAATACGCTTCAATTAAGAAACTTCTGTTACTTTTACTCCCAACTCGGAACCAGAACTTCTGACTTCCGGCTTCAAACTTTTTTAGCATGAACTACGAATGCCTAATCTGCCAGGTAAAAACGCTGCAAAAACGTATGGACAAGTACGAAATTGCAGAGGAAAAACGAAATAAAATTGTAAGTCAGGCCATTTCAACCATTGCCGGCATTGACCTCGACAAAAGTTTTTCGCCCGAGATTACCAGCAATATTTTAAGGGAACTGGCGAAAGAATCGGAAGTAAAAGATCCGTATAGCACTGAAAAAAAAGAAAGCAACCAGGCATTGTTGAGTCGCTACAACGAATTTAAAACAAAGGTGGAAACCTCCGTCGATAAATTCGATACGGCACTGCGATACGCCATTGCCGGAAACATTATCGACTTTGGACCAACACACCGTTTTGATGTGGATGAAACCATTGAGCGGGTATTCCAAACCACTTTTGCTGTTGACGATTCGAAAGCCTTAAGAACGGAGATAAAAAAGGCTAAAACCATATTGTACCTGGGCGACAATTGTGGCGAAATTGTAATGGACAAACTTTTCCTGGAAACGATTGATCACCCGAATGTGATTTTTGCCGTTCGCGACCAGCCCATTTTAAACGATGCCACTTTAAAAGAGGCCCGTGAAGTTGGTTTGCATGAAGTTGCTTCGTTAATTACCAATGGCGATAATACGCCGTCAACCTTGCTGCACCGGGTAAGCAAAGAGTTTTTGGATATCTACCGCTCAGCCGACCTCATCATTTCAAAAGGTATGGGCAATTTTGAAGGTTTAATGGACGAAAACGATCCGCGCCTGTTTTACCTGCTGATGATAAAATGCCCGGTTATCGGCCAAAAGGTTGGTGCCGAAAAAGGAGACTTTGTGGTGAAACGAAGCAAAAACTGAACACAAAGATTTGCGAATGATGATTAACGATTTTTGATTTCAGAAGTTTGAGAAAAGTTTGCAGTCGCAGTTTGCAGTTCTACCATTTGACAACAGAACAATTTAAAAAGGTATAAATTGGCAATAGGCAAATAGCAGTAAGCAAACAATAAAAACTTTAAAGTGTTTTCAAAACCTTGAAACGTTTAAACAACCTACTGTGTTCTATGTGCCTATTGTGTTTCAAAACCTTTACGCCTTAGCGTCTCTGCGGTAAAATTCTTTGTGTTTCAATTCTACTTTTTAGGATCCAGAGTAACTATCGGAATAATCAATTCCTCCATAGAAATACCGCCGTGCTGGAACGTGTCTTTGTAGTAATTCGCGTAATAATTGTAATTATTCGGATAAGCAAAAAAGTCGGTTCCCTGCGCAAAAACGTAGCTGGTACTCACATTTCGCGATGGCAGATAAATGCTCCGCGGGTCGCGAATCTCAAATACATTCTTCGATTTAAAATTCAAGTTCTTACCCAGCTTGTAACGCAGGTTGGTATTGGTTTCGCGGTCGCCAATAATTTTCACCGGATTATCAACACGAATGGCACCGTGGTCGGTGGTAATTACCACACGAATATTCTCATCGGCCAGCGCCTTCAACAACTCCAGCAACGACGAGTTTTTAAACCAGCTTAAGGTTAACGAGCGATAAGCTTTTTCGTTGTTCGCCAACTCGCGAATCATGTCCATTTCGGTGCGGGCATGCGAAATCATATCCACAAAATTCACCACCATCACCGAAAGATCGTTTTTCAGAATATTGTTGAGATTATCGTTTACCCAGCGTTCTTTTTTAGCTCCCGATCCTTTTTCGAAATACAGACTATCTTTGCATGAAAAACGCTGCAGTTGTTTACGTAACAACTCCTCCTCGTTGCGGTTTTTGTAGCCTTCGTTATCGTCGTCGAGCCACAGTTGCGGGTACAACTTTTCAATTTCCGAAGGCATTAAGCCGGCAAACATGGCATTACGCGCATACATGGTTGCTGTGGGCAAAATTCCACAGTACAACTCTTCCGATACGGTGCGGAAATAGGTATTTATCTCGGGACTAATAACACGCCACTGGTCGTAGCGCAAATTGTCGACCACCAGCACAAAAGTTTTTTTACCGTCGTTAAGGTTAGGAAAAACACGGTGTTTAAAAATATCGGGCGACAGCATTGGCCGATCTTCAAAATCGGCATCAAACCAATCCTGGTAGTTATCTTTTATAAAACGGAAAAACGCCTTGTTGGCCTCCTCCTTCTGCATGGTTAGCACCTGGTCCATGGCTGAATCTTCCGACTCGCTCAGCTCCAGTTCCCAGTACACCAACTGGCGGTAAATATCTTTCCACTCATCAAAAGTCAGGCGGTCGTTCAGTTTCATCCCGATCTGGGCAAACTGCATCTGGTATTTCGATGTGGTTTGTTCGGTAACCAACCGCTTCTGATCGATGTTCTTTTTCAGTGTCAGCAATATCTGTTTTGGATTGACCGGCTTAATCAGGTAATCGGCAATTTTAGCGCCAATTGCCTCATCCATTATATTTTCCTCCTCGCTTTTGGTAATCATTACCACCGGCACGTTGGGGGCAAGGTCTTTAATCTTTGTAAGTGTTTCCAAACCGGTAAGGCCCGGCATATTCTCGTCGAGGAAAATAATATCGAAATAACCGGCTTCAACTTTCTCAATCGCATCGAGGCCGTTGTTAGCTGTTTCAACTTCGTAACCTTTTTCCTGCAAAAATATAATGTGCGCCCGTAAGAGATCTATTTCGTCGTCTGTCCAAAGTATTCTTGGCTTATTCATTCTTTTTATGTTTTCTGTTTCGTTCGTTCCTATCAGTTAAAGATAAGAACAAAATGGGTGCCGTTAAAGTATGTGCTTAACAAACTTTAAGAGTTCTTTACCCCTAAGGGAAGTAATAAATGGTGCTATTTATTGAGGTATACCTGCTTGTAGAAATCCATGTATTCGGTAATGTTCTTCTCGCGAAGGAAAATACCGAAGTTCTCATCCGAAATCAGGAAATTACGGTACTGAGCTGTTCCAAGCGGATCGAACAGATCGCGGTTGCGCACCACCACGCTAAAATACTGGCGTGCCGTTGCCTCATCTTCCATACCTTTTACAATGATAAGCTGACGCACCTGATCAAGCTGCTGTTCTTCGATGACAAAACCCGAGTTGGCAAAATTCGACTGGTTATACGCTGCAATACCGTTAATAAACGCATCTTTAAATACACCTGTTGCCGGAATTACAAACACAATGCGGTGTGGCCCTGCAATGTTCTGGTTATACGGCGTATCGGCCAGCGAAACCGTTTCTGGCTGAACGGCAGGTGTAGGCTCAGCAGTTTGCGTTGTTGTTGTTTGTGTAGGCGTTGTAGCCTGGCTCTCGGTATCCGACGACGAATCGGAAGCCCTGCGCTGAATATAATTATCGCGGAAGAAAACGATGTACTCTTCCACTTTATTCTCGTCGAGCATAGCTTGCAGGTTATCATCGGTAATCAGGAAGTTGCGGTAAGTGGATTGCCCCAGCGGTTCGAACAAACTACGTGTGGTAATTGCCCTGCGGAAATACGACATCGATTCGTTGAGTGCCGGAATTCCGTGAACCACCAGTAAACGATAATCGCCCACTTCTTTTGCCTGCAATGCCAGTCCCCATGCCCGGAATTGGTCCCGGTTAAAATCAGCAAATCCACGCATTAATGGTCGCAACGACAGGTTTTTGTCTTTTACGGCAATCACAAAATTCTGTGTGGTATCAACATTGGTATCGTACAATCCGGCCGGACCTGCATTTACCGTAACAAAAGTACCACGTTCGTTCAGCGCATTGTCTTCGGCTGCGGCACGCGCCATCAGCTCTTCAGGCGAGATATCCAAATCGTCGTCGCTGAAATTTGAACGGATAAAGCGGCTGTAATTTTTTACAAAGAACTTCATGTAATCGGCTGTTGAGCGTTCCTGCATTACCGCCCGGTAGTTGGTCGACGATATCACAAAGTTCATATAATCAATTCCGTGTAAGGCTTTAAACACTGAAGCTTTTCTGATGATCGCTCCGTGATAGATCAGGGCATTTTCTTTGTTGGTCATCGAGCGCACCAGCACAAAAGCCAGTTTATCGTCGAGGTATTCGGTTTCAATATCGAAATCAATTTTTGTGTAGTGGTCGATGTTGTAATTGGCAATATCAAACTTCAGGCGATTCAAATCGATATTGTCTTCTTCGTCGCGAGGATAGGCAATTACAAAGTAGTGCAACAGATCTTCGTCGTAACTGAATTTTCCGCCAAACTCATCGTCGGCAAAGAAATTTTCGGGCAACAGTTCCTCGTTTTGAATCTCTTCGCTGATGTACCCCATTTCCACCAGTTTCTGGTAGTCGGTTAAGGTACTGTCCTGAATAAGCTTAAGTATTTCCCCGGCTAGTTCAGATGGTTCTTTTGCCGGATATTCAGCCAGGTAGCCTTTTAACAAGGCTTCAAAATTATGCACATCGGTTAACACACCATCGGCAACCATTTCCATAAAATCAATTTTCGGAAGGATCACTGTATCCGGCTCCATTCTTTTCATTTGCATGGTAAGCGACTGCACGGCCTGGTACCTTCCCTGCTTGTAATTCCGGAATGTTTCCTGATATAAGCGGTTCATGCTGTCGGTTTTGGCGGCCATCTCCACAAAGAAATTTGGATTTTGCAGAAACTGCGCGAACTTACTTTTCGGATACTGCGAAATAATGAGGTTACGGTAGTAGTTTGATTTTTCTTTATCACCCATCAGCTCATACAAATCGTACAAATCGAAATAAGCCGACAAGAGGTAAATATTGTTTGGGTAACGTTTTATCAGCTCTTCAAAAGCCTCGGCTGAACGTTCGTAATCTTCAAATTCCGATTTAAATATTTTTCCGGCGTTGTACAGTGCATCGCGAATTCGCCCATGCGACACGGTCATCATCGAGTCGGTTAAAGGCAAATCCTGCGTATAGAATTCCTTTTTCAGCGGGTCTTCCACACGCTGTTCTTCGGGTTCGGCCTCTGTCATTTCCTCACCTTCGGCTACCGAAACGGTATTTTTGTTCGATCGTCGCCAATCGTCTTCAAGTGTTCGTCGCCCCCATTGTTGCTGGAAAGTTACACGCCCGTACGACACCGTTTGCGGATTATAGAAATACCAACCTCCGCCACCTGTATTTCCCATTCCCATGCGGTAACGGTTTGAGCGGTAATACCCCTGACTTTGCGCATCCTGCAGGGTCAGATTCTCCATATTTCGCTGGCGCTCCTGCTCTTCTTTCATTAAATTAGCAATCAAAGCTTCGCGCTCAACATCCGACATTTGAGCTACTCTTTGCAGACTGTCTTCACGTTCAACCAGCAGAATATTGTCGACCAGGTTGGTTAAACTCCGGTAACGTGCCGACACATTGTCGTAATTCGGATATGTATCGTCGATAATGATCATCGCACTGTCGTAGTACGACTGCGCACCCCTATAATTAAAATCCTCGAAATAAATATCGGCCAAAGTAATTGACGACAAGGCCCGCTGGTATTGATTTTTAAAACTTGTAGCTACCGATTGTTTGTAGTTATCCTTGGCCACATCGCGGTTTCCTTCGCGGAAGAAAATGTTACCCAAGGCATAATAGATCTGATCGCGGAAATCGACATTCTTTTTGTCGCGCAGCATTTTATTCAACTGCTTTTTCAAATCTTCCGTATTTCCTTCACCCGAGAATACACCTGCACTATTTATCATCGCGTTAAACGCCATGGTGTAATCAGGATTCATTTTGGTAACCTTTTTAAAGGCTGCCGCTGCCGCCTCATTCTGCCCAAGTTCCTGGTACAGTTGCGCTACAATATATTGCAAACGCGCCTTATCCTTTTTCCAGAATGTTTTGTCGATGGCAATATCGAGCAGGCGAATGGCATTGTCGTATTCAAACTGCTTTTTGTAATAGAAAGCCGTTGCAATGGCAAAATCGCGCTCCAGGCTTTTTGGAAAATCATCGTAGGCCTGAATAGCCTGAATAACTTCGTTGGCTTCAATGTAACGTTCCAGCTCGGTATAGGCCCGAATCAGCCAAACCTGCGCCTCATCAGCAGTTTCTTCATCTGGGTATTTACGCACCACATACGAAAAATTATCGATGGCCGCATAAAAATTATGTTGATAGAAATAGGCTTTCCCCATTAAGAGGTAACTGTCGTCGATCCAATTGTTAAACTCGTCCTGGTTGGCAAACTCCTGGTATTTGCGCGAACCACCACCTCTTTTACGTTTTGGCTTTTTGGTAATGGAATGAATCTCAACCAGTTTCGAACATTTTATAACCGCATAATCCATATCCGATTTTACCAGTCGCGTAGCCGATGGGTCACTTTCTTTGTAGATGGGCAAAATTCGGGTAAAGTCGTCCTCAATACGCTCTTCAATCGTTGCAACACCCTCTTTTACTGCCTCGTTGGCATTAAAATAAACATTGTAACGCGAAGTAACATTATGGAAAGTTCGTGATGCACGGGTATTTTTTTCAGTAGAACAGCCGGCAAAAATCGAAACCAATAAGAACAGGAATATGGTATGTAAAAATCGTTTCTTCAAGCAGTTTTTTGTTAACTCATTGAATAAACTCAGGAATCACAAGATTATTGCCTGTACATCCTGAATTGTTGCATTTTGTAAACGCTGTAAAAATAAGAAAAAATGAATGTTCAACAGAATTAATTACCGGATGGGGAGGATAATACATTTTTAAGGGATTATGGCCCTGAAAAAAGGTAGAGATGCACGCCTTGTGCACCTCTGCTCTTTCAATTTATTTTCGTGAAATTTTTACCTTTTTAGTTGGCGCCATTTGTATATTGCGCACATGAACACGGTGTTTCACTTTATCCGCCACATCTGCAAAAGCCTGCCCCGTAATTGTATCGCCGTTGGCAGCTACCGGTATACCTTCATCGCCACCTTCGCGAATGCTCTGGACAATTGGAATTTGTCCCAACAGCGGCAAGCCCATTTTTTCGGCCAGTTTTATACCACCTTCTTTACCAAAAATGTAGTACTTGTTTTCGGGTAATTCTTCCGGTGTAAACCACGCCATGTTTTCTACCAAACCTAATACAGGCACATCAACCGATTTACTTTGGAACATGCTGGCTCCGCGCACCACGTCGGCCAAAGCCACATCCTGCGGAGTAGTTACAATCACGGCTCCGGTAACCGGAACACTTTGTACCAAAGTAAGGTGAATATCACTTGTTCCCGGAGGCAGGTCGATCAGCAAATAATCCAGTTCTCCCCAGTTCCCTTCCGAAATAAGTTGTTTTAATGCATTCGATGCCATTGGCCCGCGCCAGATAATGGCACTATCAGGATCAACAAAGAAGCCTACCGAAAGGAATTTTACGCCGTATTTTTCCAGCGGATTGATCATTTCTCTGTCGTCGATCTTTATACCTGCCGGACGTTCGCCTTCAACACCAAACATTTTTGGTATTGAGGGGCCAAAAATATCGGCATCGAGCAAACCAACTTTTGCTCCACTTTTTGCCAGTGCAACAGCAGTATTTACGGCAACGGTTGATTTTCCAACACCACCTTTACCCGATGCAATGGCCACAATGTTTTTAACGTTGGGCAAAATGGGGCGTTCCATGTCGTGAATAAATTTCACGGCAATGTTGCCTTCGATTTCAACCTGCTCGCCTACATATTTTTTTATGGCCGCTTCGCAAGCCAGTACAAGTGCTTCAATATTCGGGTCGTTGCTTTTCTGAAAAACCAGCGAAAAACTGATTCGCTGTCCTGCAATGCGGATTTCCTGTGGCATTTCCAGTTGCACCACATCTTCGTCGCTTCCCGGATATTTTACGGTGCGCAGGGCATCGGTAACATCTTTCGGGACAATTAATTTTCTTGGTATATCTGCCATTTTAAAATGCTTATTTCACTTTTTTGAAAAATTATTTGTAGCTGCAAATTTAATAATTGCAATTAGATGAACAGTTTAAACACGGAAATGTTTTGATTTTCAATTTGAACTTTTGATTGATTTGAATTGCTTTCTTGCGAATGAGAAAATGTTCAACTACAATTCTTTCATCGGATCCCAGAATTTTTCCTTGAAATCCAGGATTTTGTCGCCATCCAGTTTCAGCCCTTCAGCTTCAAGCAGTTCCTGCATGGCATTTGGATTATCAAAATGATGTTTACCAGTTAGCAGTCCGTTGCGGTTCACCACCCGGTGCGCCGGTACAAATTCGTGGTGCGAGTGACTGGCATTCATTGCCCATCCCACCATACGCGCTGCTCCCGGCGAACCCAGACAAGCAGCAATGGCACCATACGAGGTCACTCGTCCCTGCGGAATTTGTTTTACTACTTCGTAAACCTGGTTAAAAAAGTCGGACATCTCAAAATTTATTTGTCATTTCGAACGCAGTGAGAAATCTGTAAGTTCAAAAAATTATTGTAACAGATTTCTCGCGACGCTCGAAATGACAGGTTATTTACAAGTCTCTCGCACTACGCCCAAAGCTCCTGTACTCGTCGCGTTCAATATCTATCTCGGGCTCTGTGTATTCTCCGTCGTGAGGAATAAAGGCCAGGTATTTACTTGGTATTCCGCGATCGAGCCACTGTTTTTCGTAAAACGTACGGATGCGTAGCACATCGGTCAAACCTTCCCACTCGTACAAATTATCGGTTTCGGCCAATATTTCAAATTGATTCAATTTCGCCATTTCAAGCGTGTAGTTGTACTGAAAATTACTGTCGGTTTTTAAATGTACGATACCGCCGGCTTTCAGAAAATTCCGGTATTTATTCAGGAACGTTGTTGAGGTAAGGCGTTTCCGGGCTTTCCGCATTTGCGGATCGGGGAAAGTGAGCCAAATTTCATCCACCTCATCTTTGCCAAAAAACTGCGGAATCAATTCAATGTTGGTACGCAAAAATCCCACATTATTCATTTCGCGCTGAAAGGCCTGTTTTGCGCCTTTCCACAGCCGCGCACCTTTAATATCCACACCAATATAATTGATGTTCGGATTCATTGCCGCCAGCTCAACGGTATACTCCCCCTTGCCACAACCCAACTCTAAAATTATGGGCTGATCGTTTTTAAAAAATTCGGCCGACCATTTCCCTTTTAATTGAAAATCATCGTGCCCAACCTTGTGAAACGGCGCCTGAACAACATGTTCAAAGCCTTGCATTTCATTAAATTTCTTCAGCTTTCCTTTTCCCACCTCTAAAAAATAAACTATTGGTATTTATAATTTTTCTTGATCTTCTATTTGACCTTTTCCACACGCACACCCACGTCGGAAATTCCTTTTAGCTCGTCGTTGCGCATGCCCTGCTGCAATCGTATGGTGTAATCGCCCGAGCGAGGGAAAAACACATTGCGCCGATAAATGGCCTCACGGGTTTTTAATCCGCCAAAACCTTCGCCCAGCCATTTTCCCGATGGATCGGCCAGCACCATTTCGAAGGTATCTTTCACAGTTTCGCCACCGGGTTGCTCGATGGAAACAAACAGCCACAGGTTGCTGTAGCGGTAATCCACATTGTTGCGCACATTAATATAAAGATTGTGATTTTGAAGGGTATCGGTAACCGGCACACTAAAAACCACCAGCGAATCTTTGTCCCAAACGCCTTTGTTTATTGGTTTGTATTTATCGAAAACACTGTTCGAATCGCAAGCTGCCATTAACGCCACAATCCCCGCAAAAAGTATAACCTGAAAAAAACGATTCATTCTGCTTCAACTATTTTTTTTTCGAAAGATCACTACATCAAACGCCGTAAAACGTAAGTTGTTTTCTCTAATCACGGTTTTGGCTATGATTTTGATTGGATCGCCGGTTTTGATTGCCCCCTCGGTTTTGATTCGGTTTGCGGTTTTGTCCGGTTCCCTGGCTGCTATCTTGCCTGCGATCGGTGTTCTGTCCCTGCGCACTGGGCTGATTTTGATTTCTGCCTCGGTTAGGATTACGACGGCTGGTTCGTTTTTTCGAACGGCTGCTTTTTTTTGCCCGGTCGAAACGATCCAGATCTTCCTGTCCCACCACATTGTGGAACGTATCGATTTTTTCCGTTCCGGCATCGAATTTTTCAATTACCAGTTTCTCGGGTTTTTTGCCGTTACGGTTCAATCGCAACACCTCTTTAACACGTTTTACAGGAACTCCCACCAATGTTCCAGGACCTTCTCCGCGTGGTGCGTACCAGTATATTCCGCCAAAAATATCGGCTTTTAAAAAAGAATAGGTCTTGTGTTCCGTTTCGAGCGGAATATGGTTTGGCGGAAAATCTTTTTGTGCATCAATGTATGCATCCACCTCGAAATTGAGGCAACACTTTAATTTACCACATTGCCCGGCCAGTTTTTGCGGGTTTAGCGAAATCTCCTGATGACGTGCTGCATTGGTGGTTACCGACACAAAATTGCTCATCCATGTTGAACAGCACAGCGTTCGCCCGCAAGGACCAATTCCGCCAATACGGCCGGCTTCCTGGCGTGCACCTATCTGTTTCATTTCGATGCGGATACGGAAGGTTTCGGCCAGTACTTTTATCAGCTGGCGAAAATCAACACGTCCGTCGGCAATGTAATAGAATATGGCCTTGGTTTTATCGCCCTGGTATTCCACATCGCCAATTTTCATATCGAGGCGCAAATCCTGAACAATCTGCCGCGACTTGATCATGGTTTCGTGTTCCTGCGAAATAGCTTCTTTCCACTTATCGATGTCAACCGGTTTGGCGTGGCGGTATACTTTGCGGTATTCGCCGTTGTTCAGGGTAACTTTGTGGCGTTTCATTTGCTCAAACACCAGCTCCCCTTTCAACGAAATAATGCCAATGTCGTGACCCGGGTTTCCTTCAACGGCCACCAGTTCGCCAACTTTAAGTTTTAGGTTATTTACGTTTTTATAGTAGTCTTTTCGGGTATTTTTAAAACGCACCTCAACAATGTCTTCGCCTTTGTAAGCAGGCTGCACATCGCCAAGCCAGTCGGTAACCTGTAGTTTTCCGCAGTTTCCAACTTTCGTCTGACAAATCCCTCTATCTGTGGTATTTACTTCTTTCATTCTTTAGGCTTAAGTCCCCGGCTCTCCAGTATTCTTCAAAGGCCTGTTTTATCCGGCAATGCCAAGATAATCATTTAACCAACAAAAGTAATGATTAATAGCAATTTGATAGCTAATGGTTTGGTTTTTAAAATGAATCTAAAAAGGGAAATAACAAGACGGAATAACTACCGTTTAATCAACCGTACCATGCGTAAACCGGTATCCATAAAAACAATACGCGGATTTCCGTTCATGGAGATGTGTTTTATGGCCAGCTCAAATTCGTCGGCAAAAGCCACAATGTTGCGCTCGTTAATAAACGGTGCGAATTTTTTACCCCAGTCTTTTTCGGCGCGGTTCATATACACAATTTCGCTGCGTTTCATGTTCGACACAAAATACTCGCGCACCAAACGCAACGACGCTGCAAAAAAGGCTTTTTGTTTGTCGCGGCCAATCTTCGCCATTTCATCGGCCCAGTCAATCATTTCTTTCACCTGCCGGGCATAGGCAAAACGCATCATTTCCTGAAATTTCTGGAAATAAAACTGCTCATCATCCGATGGTGATAAATAGCTGAGCGCTTTCAGGTAACTTCCCGAAGCCAGGTGAACCGCATCGGGAATAATTGCCGGATCAACTCCCTCAATTTTCAGCAAAGCATTTTTTATCGATTGATTATCGACAAACGGAAACTTTACCAGTTGTGCCCGCGAGCGAATGGTGCCAATTACACCTTCTTCGTTTTCGGTAACCAAAATGAAAAGTGTTTTGCTGGGCGGCTCCTCAATCATTTTCAGGAGTTTGTTCGAGCAGGCGATGTTCATCTTTTCGGGTAACCAGATAATCATCACTTTAAACTCCGACTCAAACGATTTGAGGTTCAGTTTTCGCAGGATCGACTCGCTTTCGCGTTCGTAGATTTCCCCTTGTGCATTTCCGGCGTCGATGTGGCTCAACCAGTCGCTGAGTTCAAAATACGGGTTAGCCAAAACCTTCTGGCGCCACAGCGGAAGAAAATCGTCGCTAACCGGTTTGTTAAACTGTTTGGCGTTGAAAATCGGGAATACAAAATGCAAATCAGGGTGCGCCAGCTTTTGGTATTTGTGGCACGACGGGCAGGTGCCGCACGAATCGGTTTCGCTGCGGTTTTTGCACGAAACATACTGCGCATAAGCTAAAGCCATGGCCAGCTTGCCGGTTCCCGACGGGCCCGAAAATAACTGTGCATGACTGATTCGTTGCTCCTGTACCGACCTGATCAAGCGGCTTTTTATATTCTCTTGTCCTACTACGTCTTTGAAAAACATAAGCCAAAAATAGTATTTTCTGCCTGTTCGCGGTGGAAGAATAGAGAAATATGCCTAAAGAAAAAGTTGGCGGTTGGCAAAATGCAAGAGGCAAAGCCACGAGTTGCTAGCTACTAGCCGCTAGCTTTTCTTTTGGAGAAACTTTTAAACACAAAGACCCTATGACACGAAAACTTGAACCACAGTAGACACATAGAAATCATTAGGTTCTGGGTACTACTGCTAAACTGTTCCATTGCTAAACTGTTAACTGAGACGGAGACTCCAAACTTTCCTACCCTTCTGAAATCGCAAATCGTTAATCTTCATTCGTAATTCAACGTTTTACATTTCCTCCTCATTCACTCCATAACTCACTGCCAATATAACTGCTAAACTGTTCTATTGCTAAATTGTAAAACTGTTAACTGCGACTGAAAACTTTCTTCTCCCTTCTGTATTCTAAAATCGTTAATCTTCATTCGTAATTCAATGTTTTACATTTCCTCCTCATTCACTCAATAACTCATTCACACGTCTGCTGCTAAAGTGTTAAATTGCAAAATCGTTCCACTGTCAAATTGCAAAACTGTTGGGTGCGACTGAAAACTGTAAACTTTCCCCCCTTCTGCAATCACAATTCTAATGCTCACATTTATGCATTAAAGCATTTATGCATTTTCGCATTCCATTATTCCAACATTCTAATATTCAACCACTCCTCCACTCCTTGAAATCTTACCGCAACATTAAATTATGAAAGGCCTTAAAATTCCGCTGTTTTTTCGTGCTATTAATTTCTATCTTTGGTTGGATTTTTCAAAAAACACTAAAAATATAATATCATGCAAACTATTAGCAGCTATGACTTTAAAGGAAAGAGAGCTCTTATCCGCGTTGATTTCAACGTGCCTTTAAACGACAAATTCGAGATTACCGACGATACACGTATGCGTGCCGCGCTTCCTACAATCAAAAAAATTATCGTTGGTGGTGGTTCGCCAATCATCATGTCGCACCTTGGTCGCCCGAAAAACGGTCCGGAAGAAAAATTCTCGCTGAAACCATTGGTAAATCACCTGAGCGAGCTGCTTGGTGGTGCTACTGTAAAAATCGCTCCTGATTGTATTGGCGACGAAGTAAAAGCAATGGCGGAGTCGGTAAAACCGGGAGAAGTTCTTATTCTTGAAAACCTGCGTTTTTACAAAGAAGAAACTGCCGGCGACGAAGAATTTGCTGCTAAATTAGCTGAAAACGGCGACTGTTGGGTAAACGATGCTTTTGGTACCGCTCACCGCGCACACGCTTCAACTGCAGTTATCGCTAAGTTTTTCCCGAACGACAAAATGTTTGGTTACTTGATCGAAAGCGAAGTTGAAAGCTTAGACAAAGTGGTAAAAGCTCCACAACGTCCACTTACTGCAATTATGGGTGGAGCAAAAGTTTCATCGAAAATCACAATTATCGAAAATCTGTTGGATAAAGTAGATAACCTGATTTTGGGTGGTGGAATGAAGTTCACATTCATTAAAGCTCATGGAGGTAAAGTTGGTAGCTCAATTTGTGAAGACGATTTTCTGGAAACAGCCTTAAACATTGAAAAGCTGGCGAAAGAAAAAGGAGTGAATTTATACATGGCCAGCGATGTTGTTGCAGCCGATGCGTTTAGCAACGATGCCAATGTTAAAACTATTCCGGCAAACGAAATTCCCGACGGTTGGATGGGATTGGATGCCGGTCCTGAAGCGATTGAAAGCTTTAAAAAAGTAATCGAGAAATCGGGAACAATTCTTTGGAATGGCCCAATTGGTGTTTTCGAAATGGAAGCTTTCGCAGCAGGAACAAAAGCCGTTGGAGAAGCTGTTGTTGAAGCAACAAAAAAAGGTGCATTCTCGCTTGTTGGCGGTGGCGACTCGGTTGCTGCGGTTAATCAATTGGGATTTGCCGATGGTGTTTCGTACATCTCAACTGCAGGTGGCGCATTGTTGGAATACCTCGAAGGAAAAACGCTTCCTGGTGTTGCTGCTGTTCGTGGCGAATAATAACCCTTCTAAATTCCCCGATGGGAAGAACTGACAAGAAGGATACAATACTTTTCAAAAGCCTGGTTCGTTACGGACCGGGCTTTTTTGTGAGTCAATTTTGATTAAAAGCAGCTATTTCTTACCTCACTGCTTTTAAATGGAGCTGTTTTTGTTTTCGTCCGGAACAACCATCAGCGTTGAACAGCTCTCTTCGCCGGACGATTTACCTGACAACCTTTTACCCGGGGCGGCGTAATTCAAAGAATTACTTTGCCCCAGGCTAAAATAAACCGCACTTTCAGCGCTTTTAATTAAGAGCCCCAAAGGGGCGAAAAGCAATAACCCGGTGCGACTGACGACAGTCAGTAAGCGCCGGGAAAGAAAATGAAGTCAATCTCGTCCGGCGAAGAAAGCTGAATAGAGATTGTTCGCTGCCCCGGACGAAACAAACCGAAAGCAACTATAAACTGATTGTAGAAAAAAATAAGAATGGGTCAAATTTTTATTCTCCGACTTTCTTTGTCTGCCAATTCTTCTCCTTGAACATAACACCCCATCCAACTGTTCCATAACAAACTTAAAACAGGAAAAAATGAAAGGTAACGTAGGATCAATTGACAGGTTAATACGAATAATTGCAGGATTGATAATTGCTATTATCGGTGTTATTTTCGACAGCTGGTGGGGCTTAATTGGCATTATTCCATTGGCCACCGGGCTTTTTAGGTTTTGTCCGTTGTATTTCCCACTAAAAATTTCTACTACCGGAAAAGACGAATAAACTGCAACCCGCGGTTTTTGCAACTTCAATTTTTTAAAGTTTACCCGCTAAACAATTATCAGTACTCATTTCAGAATATTGCTGAATGTCAAAATATTGCCCCCTCCAATCTCTTTTTATCCTCGACTCAAATAGTCTTTAAAACAAGAAATTTAAATATATTTAGGAGCTATATTTAGGTTATTCCTTGTGTTTTTATCAATTTTGAAAAGTATTAAACTTTTATACTATGAATGCGATTAACCGCTGGCCGCTTCTGGCCATTTTTGCGCTGCTATTTTCGGTAGCTTGTGATACTAATGAATCTGGCCCCGACCTTATGATACAAAAAGAACTGAACACCAACTGGACCTTTAACCAGGTTGGTGAAAATGAATGGTTGCCCGCAACAGTTCCGGGAACGGTTCACACCGATTTACTGGCCAACGAAAAAATTGAAGATCCTTTTTATCGGTTGAATGAACTGGATCAGCAATGGATCGACAAAGTAGACTGGGAATACAAAAGCACTTTCACGGTTGACAAATCGTTTTTGAACCGCGACAAAGTGGTTCTTGATTTTGAAGGACTCGACACGTATGCCGATGTGTCGGTGAACGGAGAAAAAGTACTTTCGGCCGACAACATGTTTCGCGAGTGGCAGGTGGATGTAAAAGACCTGTTAAAAGAAGGCGACAACGAAATACACATTGTTTTTCGCTCGCCAATTGTTGAAGGATTAAAAAAATACGATGCCAACGGATTTGTTTATCCGGGTGGAGAAAACGATCAGGCAGAGCGCGGCGAGGTGGAAGGCAACAAACGCGTAAGCATTTACACCCGCAAAGCCGGTTATCATTTTGGTTGGGACTGGGGCCCGCGTTTGGTAACCAGCGGTATCTGGAAACCGGTTTACCTAAAAGCCTGGGACAATGCAACCATCGAAAATCTGCAAATCGTTCAGCACGAAGTTTCGGATGAAAAGGCAACATTTAGTGCAGTTTTCGAATTAGATGCTATTAAGAAAACAAAAGCTACCATTGCTATAAATAACGATGGACAAACTCTTGCATCAAGTGAAGTTAGTCTTACTCCGGGAGTAAATAAATATTCCGTTGATTTTGAAATTGCCAACCCTCAACTTTGGTGGACCAACGGTTTGGGAGAAGCACATTTATACAATCTTTCAGGAGTTCTGGATGTAAAAGGCCGTACGGTTACTGAAGATACCCGAATTGGAATTCGCACGCTGGAACTGGTGCGCGAAAAAGACGATGCCGGTACTTCGTTCTATTTCAAATTGAACGGGCACCCGGTATTTATGAAAGGTGCCAACTACATTCCGAACGATATGTTCCTGCCACGCGTTACCGACGAAAATTACCGCAAAGTGGTTATGAATGCCAAAAATGCAAACAACAACATGTTGCGTGTTTGGGGAGGTGGCATTTACGAAAACGATATTTTCTATGACCTCTGCGATGAAAACGGAATTCTGGTGTGGCAGGACTTTATGTTTGCCTGCGCCATGTTCCCAAATAATCCTGAGTTTTTGGATAACATTAAACACGAAGCTATCGACAATGTAAAACGCCTGCGCAATCACCCAAGTATTGCCTTGTGGTGTGGAAACAACGAAATTCTGACTGCCTGGAACACCTGGGGATGGAAAAAAATTGCAGCCGACCAGGGCGATGACGTTCCTGAAAAAGTTTGGCAGGCTTATGTTGATATTTTCCATAAAACCTTGCCCGACGTGGTGAATGAATTCGATCCTTCGCGCAGCTATTGGGGATCAAGTCCGTCATCTGGTCTTGGCGTACAAGCCGATCTTGTTAATGGCGACGAACACTACTGGGGCGTTTGGTGGGCCAAAGAACCGTTTAGCACTTATGCCACTCACCTGGCGCGTTTTATGAGCGAATACGGATTCCAGAGTTTCCCTGAAATGGCGTCGGTACGTAAATATGCCGAGCCTGAAGATTACGATATCTACTCGGAAGTGATGGAGTCGCACCAGCGCTCATCGATTGGTAACGGAACCATCGAATATTACATGCTTCAGGAATACAAAAAACCAAAAGATTTTGAGTCGTTCCTGTATGTAAACCACGTGCTGCAAGCTGATGGAATTAAATTCGGATTGGAAGGACACCGTCGTGCCATGCCGTTTTGTATGGGAAGTTTGTACTGGCAGATCAACGATGTTTGGCCCGTGGCTTCGTGGAGTTCAACCGATTACTATCAAAAATGGAAAGCACTGCAATACTACGTTAAAAAAGGATTTAGCCAGGTTTTGGTTAGCCCGTACGAAGAAGGAATTAAGTTTAAAGTGGGTATTGTTAACGACCGACTGGAGCCAATTCAAGCCGAGCTTCGTATGCAAATGGTTGATTTTGATGGCAAAGTGATTTGGGAAGAAGCTCACCTGGTTGATATTCCTGCCAACTCGAGCGACGACTATTTCGATGTAAACAAAAACGAGTGGCGTTACCAATACAGAAGAAATCTGAAAAACGTTGTATTCACCACCGAACTGGTTGAAAATGGTAATGTTCTTTCGAAAAACTACTACTACTTCCTGCCATTTAAAAACCTTAGCGTTAAAGCACCACAGGTTGAATATGCAATAACAAAAGCCGATAACGGTTTTGACATTGCGCTAAGAACCGACAAACTGGCGAAAAACCTGTTCCTGGAAATTGGCGACGAAGAAGGTTTCTTCTCCGACAATTACTTTGATTTACTGCCAAACGATAAGGTATCGATCCACTTAAAAACCGATATTTCGGAAGAAAAGCTAAACGAAGTACTTACCATTCGTACTTTGGATGATGCTTTTTAATCGATAGTCATGTTGAGCGTAGTCGAAGAATCTTAACATACGAGATGTTTCGACTACGCTCAACATGACTCCTCGTTAATAAACATTTCGGTTTGCTATACCCAATGTTGACATCCCGCTGTTTAAAACAAATCCTCCCGCACATTTTTATTCCCTTTCAATTTCCCGACCTTTAAGCTCAATATGAACTTATTTATTGTACTCTTTTATAGCATTCTGTCTATTTTCGTTGGCAAACCGGCCGAAAAAACCGAGGTGTACCTTGAAAAAGGAGGGCAACTGATCGCATTTCAGGCCACCGGCGAAAAAGGGAAAGTGAGCTTTAAACACCTCGACGAAGGCAGCTACAAACTACTTTTGGTTTTCCCGCAACAGGACGGAAAATACATAAAGGAAAAGCCCAAACACGAAACCATGACCAAAGCCACTTACAACCCGAAAAACAAAACTTACTATTACCAGGGAACTGAAGGTTTTTTCGCCATAAAATTCAGAGATCTTTCAAAGATTAAAAGCCAGAATTTTTCAGCGATATATCGGGAAGAGCAAGATGGAGAAGATACATTTAACGCAATTGCTGAATTTGGAATTCACAAGGCCGGAGGATCGATAGTAATTTTTGTAGAAGCTATTACTGCTGCACAATTCAAAAAAGCCTCTGATAAAATTGGACAGGATATTTCTACTCAGTCCATTCGGGGGATAAAATAGTTTTAAAGGATTCAGCGGGTGAGTTTAAAACGTAGATTTAACTCACCCGCTGAATTTCATTATTTAAATAATACCCAATTCTTTTCCAACCTTGGTGAAAGCATCAACAGCCCTGTCGATTTCCTCGAACGAGTGAGCAGCCGAAAGCTGAACCCGAATCCTTGCTTTTCCACGAGGAACTACAGGGAAACAGAATCCGATAACATAAACGCCTTCTTTTAAGAGTTCATCGGCAAATTTTATGGCCAGTGGTTCATCGTAAACCATCACCGGAACAATAGCGGTATCGCCTTTCACCAAATCAAAACCGGCAGCTTCCATTTTCGTTCTGAAACGATCGGCATTTGCCATTGTTTTGGCTGGCAGATCAGCTCCACCCGAAAGCATTTCGATAACCTTCATAGTTGCTCCAACTGTTGCCGGTGCCAAGGTATTCGAGAACAAATACGGACGCGAACGTTGACGCAACATGTCGATGATCTCACGGCGACCTGATGTACAACCTCCGTTACCACCACCCATGGCCTTTCCGAAAGTGGTTGTTATAATATCGATCTCGCCAAGTAAATCGTAATGTTCGGCAGTACCACGTCCGGTTTTTCCGATGTAGCCAGTTGCATGCGAATCGTCGACCATTACTAATGCATCGTATTTTTTGGCCAGCTTAACAATGTCGGGTAAGTTGGCAATATCTCCATCCATCGAGAAAACACCATCGGTAACTATTAAACGGTATTTCGCGCCCGATGCATCTTTTAAACACTGCTCCAGCTCTTCCATATCAGAGTGTTTGTAACGAAAACGTTGCGCTTTACACAAACGCACCCCGTCGATAATCGAAGCATGGTTTAACTCATCCGAAATAATCGCCGAATCAGCACCTAAAAGTGGCTCAAAAACGCCGCCGTTGGCATCAAAACAGGCACAGTATAAAATCGTGTCTTCAGTTCCCAAAAACTCAGAAACTTTTTCTTCCAACTGTTTATGAATGGATTGTGTTCCGCAAATAAAACGCACTGAAGAAAGTCCGAATCCCCAGTCGTTCATTATATCCTGCGCTGCTTTAACCACCTCCGAATTGTTGGCCAGCCCCAGGTAATTGTTGGCACAAAAATTCAGTACCGTCTCTCCGGTCGACACTGCAATTTCAGAGCTTTGCGAAGTGGTAATAATCCGTTCGCTTTTATATAATCCCTGCTCTTTTAATTCTTCGAGCGTGTTTCTTAGGTCGTTCTTAATTTTTCCGTACATGATTTCAATTGTTTGTTAAACCAGTACACAAAGTAATGGAAAGCAATAGTATTAAACATTGATAAAAGGCAGAAATTTCAAGTTGACAGTTATCAGTCTCAGTTTGCAGTATTCGTTCAAAGTTACATCAATAAAACTGCTAACTGCCACTGCTAACTGATCACTATTTTCTTCTATCTTTGCGCCAAATTAAAGAAAGAACAATGAGCGAAAGAAAAGTACGGGTACGATTTGCCCCAAGTCCAACCGGGCCGTTGCATATGGGCGGTGTTCGAACAGCCTTATTTAATTACCTGTTTGCAAAGAAACACGGTGGCGAATTTATACTCCGAATTGAAGATACCGACCAAACCCGTTTTGTTCCGGGTGCCGAAGATTATATTATTGAAAGCTTGAACTGGTGCGGATTAACGCCGATTGAAGGTCCGGGAATTGGGGGCGATTTTGGGCCATACCGTCAGAGTGAACGGAAAGAGTTGTATAAAAAATATGCCGATCAGCTGGTAGAAAGTGGCTGGGCGTATTATGCTTTTGATACTCCTGAAGAAATTGATGCTTTACGCCAAGCCGCGGAAGCCAACAAGGAAACTTTCTCGTACGGAATTGCCACGCGCGACAAGCTGAACAACTCGCTCAAATTATCGGAAGAAGAAGTTCAACAAAAAATAGCAGCAGGCAAAGCTTATGTTATTCGTTTTAAAATGCCTGCAGATACCGACGTTTCAGAGGACGATCTGATTCGTGGCAATGTAACGTTTAACACCACAAAAAGTCTCGACGACAAGGTGCTTTTTAAATCGGATGGCATGCCAACCTACCACCTTGCCAATGTAGTTGACGATCATTTGATGGAGATTTCGCACGTTATTCGTGGCGAAGAATGGTTGCCATCGATGCCGCTGCACGTTTTGTTATACAAAGCATTGGGCTGGGAGGCTACCAAACCTCGATTTGCACATCTTCCGTTGATTTTAAAACCTGTCGGAAAAGGCAAACTAAGCAAACGCGATGGCGACAAGCTGGGATTCCCCGTATTTCCATTGTTGTGGACTGATCCGAAAACAGGTGATGTTTCTCGTGGTTACCGCGAAGATGGCTATTTCCCTGAGGCGTTCATTAACCTGCTGGCATTATTGGGCTGGAATCCGGGAACCGAGCAGGAATTCTTCTCGTTGGAAGAGCTTGGAGAAATCTTCAGCTTAGAGCGCGTAGTGAAATCGGGATCACGTTTCGATCCGGAAAAAGCCAAGTGGTTCAACAAACATTATTTCCAGGAAAAATCGGTTGAGGAACTTTCAGAGTTATTCAAACCCGTACTTGAAGAAAAAGGAGTAGAAGCATCGGATGAAAAAGTAAATGCAGTAGTTGCCGAGATAAAAGAGCGCTGCGAATTTGTTTCCGAATTGTGGGATCAGAGCAGTTACTTTTTTGTGGCTCCTACCGAGTACGACGAAAAAACAGTAAAAAAACGCTGGAAAGAAAATACATCCGGCCAGTTAGCTGAAATAGTAAACGTTTTTGAAACGGTTGAAAACTGGAAAGCCGATGCCATAAAAGAAGTTTTCTCGGCTTTTATGACTGAAAAAGAATGGGGATTTGGAGCCATAATGAATCCGCTTCGACTGGCGCTTGTTGGCGGAAATATGGGCCCCGACTTGTTTGTAATTTGCGAGCTGCTGGGTAAAGAAGAAAGCATTGCACGCATTAAGACAGCAATCGAAAAGATATAATTGACACCACTTTATACCATAAAAAAACCGGCTTGAATCAAGCCGGTTTTTTTGTAATCAGATCTCACTCTACATTACTTTTTCTTTTTCTTCATAAAAAAGAAAACAGCTGCCGCGATAACTACAACTGCAACAACAATAATTATTACAGTAGTATTCGATCCTGAAGCTTGTTCTGCACCAGCCAACTGCACTTCTTCCAAATACGAACTGTCCTGAGCACCCAAATTATCAATGTATGTTCCCTGGTCTTGCGCCATTAGCAACATGGTTGGTAAACTCATAATAAACAATCCGATCATTGCAATCACTCTCTTCATTTCTCTAAATTTTAATATTTGTATTACTTATTTAATTTCTCTTTCACTCTCTTCAATAGTGGTGCCGCATTTTTGTAGCGCGGATTCACTGCTATTAGCTCTTCCAAAACCGCATAACTTTCGTCAAACTTTCCCTGATCGAATAATTTTTGCGCCTCGAGCAGATACAACGGTTCGTAGTAAGGATGTATTGTCCTGCCTTTTTCCAATAATTGGTCAAGCTCAGCATACTTGCGTTGCGCCAGTTTCAAATTCGCCAAATTTACAAACATCCAAACATTATTGGGGTCTGTTTCCAGTTCCTTATTTAATAATACCTCGGCTTCGTCCCATTTCCGGTGTTTCAAAAGGTCGATTCCTTTAAAATCATCCTTCGATTGCCTTTCCAAAAGTACCACCAGCGGATTGCCTTTGTGGTAGAAAGTCTTTACAATCCGCGTCGATTGCCAGGTGTCATTCTTCAGCAAATACGGATGAATATAATTAACCCCAAACAATGCATAATCCCAATCTACCGAACTGCGTTCGAGGTAACGTGTGTATTGAAAATCGATGTTGGGTAACTTTTCGAAATAATTGGGCAACTGGCAATTCATCGCTACTGTGGCTTCTTTTTCACCAATTTCGGAGATCAAATAATCAGTCGCTTCCTTCATCCCGTGGAAATAATAGTCGTATTCGTAATTACTCCAAGCCGTTTTATTTCCTCCTGAAATGGCGTTGAAATAGATATAATCTGCCGGAAAAGTTTTCGCCTGGTGTTGAAAAGGCAAAATCATCAACACAAAAAACAGCGCGATAGCCGGAATTTTCACCTTCTTGCTAATGTCAGATTTTATGAACTGAAACACTCCACTAACGGCCAAAATAACCATCACCGGAACCACAAATAACATTTGCCGCATACCGCTGTACAAGTTCGATCCGATAACAATTACATACACCACCGGGAAAAGCAGCGTAAAAAAGACGAACAACTCTATACTGAGTTGTTCGCTTAACGGTTTAGAAAACTTATAGGTTAAAAAGGCTATGAAGTATAGAGCCCCGAGCAAGATAAACTCGGGTGTTGCTATTAAAATCCATTTTATCAGGTAATGCCATGGCAGCGATGAACTCCAGATTACCTCGCCTTCGAACAACTGTTTGATGCTGATTTTGTAGTGCTCCATTACCGATAAACTTTCGAACGGATGGCGCACAACGTCCTGCAAGGAATAGGGCCAGAATAATAGTCCGAGGAAATAACCTGCAAATACTATTACCAGCCACTGGCCCATTAACCTTACAAAACAAGATTTAGTTGAAACGATATATTTAAGTAAAAAAGGCTTCGAAAGAACGATAACCACAATTCCCAATCCGAGGTAGGCAAAAAGAATTAACCCGCCAATCCGCACCGAACAGGTAAAAGCGATGGCCAGTCCAAGACCGGTCACGGTTTTCCAGCTCACTTTCGGAAATTGTTTTAAGTATTTTATT
The DNA here is from genome assembly GCF_010586825.1 of Draconibacterium mangrovi. GTDB lineage: Bacteria > Bacteroidota > Bacteroidia > Bacteroidales > Prolixibacteraceae > Draconibacterium > Draconibacterium mangrovi. Next base: position 1,308,685 of record NZ_JAAAGB010000001.1, read on the forward strand.
ATGAAGTAAATGCCTGCCATATAACCGGCTGCAAACGGAACATCTTTTAAGTTGCCAAATGCCTGACCAAACAAACGTGGCGTGAGCATCAGCGATAAAACTACGGTTGCTGCCACCCAGTATGAATTGCTTATTTCTTTTCCCAATAAACCGGCAAAAAGCAGTAGAAGGAAGAAAAATACAGCTCCCGTAAAATGTCGAGTCAGAAATTCATTTTCGATGGAGAATACACGGTTGATCAGTGCAGTGAGGTTATCAACCGACTGACCGTAATATTTCAGGTTGTCAACAGGAGTATCAAGGCACGATGCATCTTCGCCACCGGTGTAATACCAGTTTACCACCCGTTTGGCGTGCGGGTAATGCAACATTTCATCGACATTAACAGCCGCCTTTGGCGCTAACGACAGCAAGATCGCAGCAGCAACAAACAAGCTGATGCAAAACACATTGCGTGCAGTTAATATGTCGGTTAATTTATTCATAAACCTCTTTTACCAGGTAAACCGGGCGCTTTTGCACCTCTTTGTAAATGCGGTAAATGTATTCGCCAATAAGGCCCAAAAAAGTAAGCTGCACCGAGCCAAAAAAACTGATGACCAAAAAGGTTGATGACCAACCGGTTGGTGCGAAATGTGCCAACTTTGAGATCAAGGTATAAACAATGGCCAGCAGAAAAACTACCACGCCCAGCAAGCCCAAATACAAACACAGTTTTATGGGCCACTTCGAGAACGAATAAATGGCATCGGCAGCCAAAGCAAACAATTTTTTACTGGTCATTTTAGCAATGCCTTCGGCTCTATCCGGACGATCGTAAACAATTGTATCGTGCTGAAAACCGATAAAATTGCGGATGCCCGGGAAATAACGGTTCTGCTCGGTAAATTTTAATATGGCCGAAACAGCCCGGCGGCTCATAATACAAAAGTTACCCGCCTGTTCCAGCTGCTGTTCTTCCGAAATATTCCGGAAAATTTTATGAAATACATTGATGTAAAAGCGCTTGCTGAACTTTTCGCCACGCTCCGAACGCACAGCCGAAACCACATCGCCTTTGGTGGCACTTACTTTTTCGAAAAGCTCTTTTATCAGCTCCGGCGGATCCTGCATATCACCATCCATCACTACTACATACTCGCCTTTAGTGTATTCCAAACCGGCAGCAATGGCGGCCTGCAATCCAAAATTCCGTGATAACGATATTACTTTTAACTCCGGCTTCCTCGATTTCATTTCAAGAAGCTGTTGAAGCGTATCGTCGGCACTTCCGTCGTCAACACACACCACTTCGAAAGCTTCACCCAAAGTCATCAGGTTATGGTGCACTTCGTTTATCAGCAGCGATAAAACGTCGCTTTCGTTAAATAATGGTATAACAACGGATAGTTTCATGGTATGCTTTATGCTTTATGTTGAGTCCCTTGCAGCGGTACCGGGAATTCCATATCAACCGACCCCATTTCGTACTTATCCGGCCCCAGCTTTTCGTTCGAAGTCATCATTTCTTCCCAGGTTACTTTTTGCCCGGTGTAAGCAGCTGTTCGTCCCATAACCGCTGTTAATGTAGACTCAGCAGTACGGAATGCCTCTACCACCGGCTTGTTTGTACGGATAGAAGTTACCAGGTGAATATGCTCCTGTACGTATGGAGAAACCGCCACAACTCCGGTAGAACGGCCATCCTTATTTTTTGGATATTCGTAAGTCCATTTCACCGAACCATCGTGGTTGAAGACCGTGTTTTTACAGTTGGTGTAACCTTCGGTTCCCATAATCACCTCGCCAAGTTGGTTTGCACAACCATCAATCTGACGTGAAAAACTGTGTGATGAAATACCATTTCCAAAGTCAAAATCAATGCTAAAGAAATCGTACTGGTCACCTGTTAATCTACGATGACGTCCGCCAAATCCGATAGCTGATTCGGGAGTTTTTCCCATAAACCAGTTTACAATATCGATGTTGTGTACGTGCGTATCCAGAATATGATCGCCACCCAACCAACAGAAGCTGTTCCAGTTACGTAGCATGTATTCCATATCGCTCCAACCTTCTTCGCGGGTACGGAACCAAACGTGCGACTGCAACCAATAGGCTTTGGCAGACACCAAATCGCCGATAGCTCCTGATGCCACCTGGCGGTAAGTTTCCAGGTAATCGCGGCTGTGGCGACGTTGTGTTCCGGTAATTACCGACAAACCCATGCTCTCGGCTTTTTTAGAAGTGGCCATTATCTGGCGCGCTCCAACCGGATCAACACAAACAGGTTTTTCCAGAAATACATGTTTTTTTGCCTGCACCGCAGCATCAAAATGCATTGGGCGAAAATGCGGAGGTGTAGCCAAAATTACCACATCCAAATCCACATCCAGCAAACTTTTATAAGCATCGAATCCCCAAAAACAATTGGCTTCCGGCACTTCAACGCGTTGTTTTAACAATTTATCGCGGCAATCCCAAACCTTATCTTCAAAAACATCGGCAAGTGCTACCAGATGTAAACCGTGCCCTGCTGCCAAAAAGTTCAATGCAGCGCCGGTTCCCCTGTTTCCACAGCCTACCAATCCTACTTTCAGGTCCTTACCATCGGGAGCCTGATCAAGTAACGGGGGAAATTCATAATCAACCTCTTTTGTTGTTTTTTTACAAGAACTCAGTGCATTTAAACCAATTACTCCGGCAGCACCGATTAATGCTGATTTCTCCAGAAAATTCCTGCGTGATAGTTGATCTTTACTCATTATATTTTGTTTTAATTTTTTTCTGTTGTAAACATTTCTTCATTGAACTCGCAAACCACTCTGAAACCAACACTTTTGGTATCAGAATACCACCAAATACTTTTTGGAATTTGTGGATCGGTTACTAACCAGGCGTCGGTTTGGGTGAAATCGCGGGCAGCCACACGCAAGTCTTTTGGCGAGTTGCGGAATGAACCTCCACGAACCACATGTTCCATTCCTGTTCGTGGGCCTCTCGGATTTTTCACTACTCCTTTTGGGTATTTACCATATACCTGCGGATCGTAATAATCGAGGCAAAATTCAGCCACATTACCCAACATATTTTTTAACCCAAAAGGATTGGCCTCAACGGCATCGGGCTGCTGAGTTTTATTCGGACTGTTTAATTGCGATATAACATACTGGTTGATCACTTCTTTATTGCTGCCAAATAATCTTTTGATAAATCCATCGGCTTCAAAATCTTTAGGCGATCCCTCGAAGAAATAAGGCATCTGTGTTCCTCCACGTGCTGCGTATTCCCACTCTGCTTCTGTTGGCAGACGATATTTTCTACCTGTTTCCTGAGTCAGCCACCTACAATAAGTTTCGGCAGCATGATGACTCATAGTGATGGCCGGACGTGTTCCTTTTCCCCATCCTTGGTCAGGTGCACCCCAAGGCGGTGTTGCACCTGAAACGCCATCGGTTTCTTCATCAATTTCTACAGCTTCTTTTCTTCCCTGCGAGCCGGTAGCGGTAAAGAAGGCCAGGTATTCATTCCACGAAACTTCAATTTCTGCCATCCAGAAATTACTCACTTCCACATCGCGAACCGGACCTTCATCTCTTTCGCGGTAAGGTTCATCAGCCGTGCTTCCCATTTTAAACTGGCCACCGGGAATGGCAACCATTTTAAACGATACCGCTGTTCCCGGTAATTGTTCCTCAAATGTTTCAAAAGCGTTTACTTTTGCAGGCTCAGTATAGATTTCTGTCGGATCTACCGTTTCTTCCAATCCAGCCAGCAAGTTAGTTTCGCCGCGGTAATGACCAACATCATGGTGGCACTGCATACATGAGTTATTCTCCGGATCGCGAATATATTTTATATGTTGCAGGGAGCCCTGCTCATTCAGTGTTGATGGAAACATATTAGTATGACATTTCAAACACCCATCTTCGTAAACAAAATGTTTTGAAGATTCAACCGATCGTTTAGCTGCCCAATCAATCTCTTCCGGGTCCAAAGTCAGGTAAGCGTATAAATCATGAAATCCGTGATAAGCTTTTCGGGTTATAAAACGTGTGGTTTGATCTTCAGGTGGTAAATGACAATCAACACAATTGATAGAAACACCACTGGAGGTATTATGATGAACGGATAGTTTCCAGCTTGTTTCAGCATGTTCGTGAACATGACATGAATTACAAAAATCGTTTGTTGAAGTATAATCTACTGTCTTATTAAATAACAGCAAAAAGAGTATAACACTCAGTCCTCCCGCAATAAACAGCATGTAGTGTTTGCGTTTAATCGTCTTATCAGTCATTCGTCGTCAATTTGGACGGCAATAATACGCGCGCACAATTAGTTGCTTCTTAATATTTGTGCTAAATGTGTCTTAGCGACGTCTTAATTTCATCTTAATTTATTTTGTAACATATTGATTAAAAAGTATTTTGTAAAATATAATTTTTAATTAAAAAATATAATTTTACGCATATTTTAATATATTTGGGCTGAAAATAATATCAAATTAAGGACATTATCATACCAGCCAGAAGAAAATATAAGATGCCATATTGGATTAAATTGAAGCTATTCTTATTGCTTTATGCCGGAGTTGCCTTTTGTTTGCCTGGCAAAGCCAATGATTTTGCCGACAACTCCTTTTTGATAGGGCAGTTAACACCAGCCGAATACCAAAACAACCGACTTTTCGACTTTATAAAAGTAAACAACTGGACAGGAATAGAACTGGCTGTCAATTCAGATAAAAATGGAATCAGTTTACAAAACAGTGTTGTTCCATTTTCAGATATTCTGGAAAAAATAGAATTGTTACTGGAAGAGGAAGAATCAAAGGTCATTCCTGTTTTTATCAATTTTTCGGGGAATGTTCATGTGCTCGATTCAGTAATTAATGTGAGTAGCCTATCCGATCAGATATTTTATTTACCACAGGGCGAACGATGGCCATCGATAGAATATTTGGTACAGGCCAACCGCAGAGTGATTTTTTTTGTTGACGGAGACATAGAAAACGAAAGCCGGATTTTGCATAAAACATCCAATTATGCGCTTGAGATTGGAGCCAGTCAAATCACACCAAACTCTGCTATCCTAAAACGGGAATCGAACATCAATAAAGAGCTTTTCAAAATCAGTAATTTCGATCGTTTACCAACCGGTGTCTCGACATCACAGGTAAACCGAAACCTGTTTCCTGAGTACATTAACTTTTTACTCGAAAGCTGGACAAAATACGGTAAGAAACCTAATTTCCTTTTTGTTGAAAGAAGCATCTACAATTTTGGATTTATCATTGAACAACTGAATTCTTTTGAAGCAGTAAAAGGGCAGGTACGAACAGTTGGAAAAAACTTTGATCGCGTTTTCTGGAAAAATGCTGAAACGTTGATTACCGGCGGGAAATTCAGTTTTCCCATTCGTGGTGGCGAAGAAATGATATTAACGCCGTTTGTTCCGGGTTTTAGTTTAACACCTTCGCAACTTACCATCACTGCCGAAATGCTAAAACCCGAACAATATTCAATACTGGCAACTCCGCTAGATCTTAACCGGGGTTTAATGGCCAGTTTTCATTTCGAGAACGAACTGGCGGACGTGGTGAACCTCGAACGTACTTTTGACGGAAACGGCTTTACCTTTAGTCAGGACATTGACCGTGGAAACGTACTTCGTTTGCCAGAAAATGCCAACGTTAACCTTGGTCATCCCGAGCTGTATGGACTGCCTAACAGTAGTTTTACAATTAGCTGTTTTGTAAAATTTATTGACATTCTGGAATTCGGAGATAATGCAATTCTCGGAAATGACGAAACAGGATACAGAAGAGGACTTCACCTGGTATTGCGCTCGGGGCATCCGTATTTCGGACTTTGGGCCAACGATTTTATGTCGGACGAACTGCTGGAAACCAACAAATGGTACCACCTCACCTGGCGCTATATTTTGGAAACAGGACAACAAGCGATTTTTGTTAACGGTCAGTATGTTGGTGGTTCAGACGGCCATCCACCCTATTCAGGCACCAATGATATTTTTATTGGGAGTGCCCTTTCCGGCGGAGCCAGTCTTAGAGGATATATCGACAACCTGTACATTTGGAACCGCCCACTGGGTAACGAAGAAATTAACCGGCTGGCACTCGACGAAGAGATCACTTACCAAACGACAGAAGCCCCGGCCACGCTACTGTCTACCAAAACAATTGTTGCAATTCTGGGATCCATCGCTTTTGTTTTCCTGGTGTTGATTTTTGTTCTGCTACGGAAAATGAATGCACGAAAACATTCGATATTAATCAACAAACCTGAAACGCCAACAAAAAATCAGATTCAGCTTTTTGGAGAATTCAAGGCAATTAATAACAAAAACGAAGATGTTACCGATCTATTCACTCCCAAAGTGCGCGAGCTGTTCATTTTTACACTCATCCATAGTATGAAGAATGGAATTGGAGCGCCTATTCCTGATGTTAACGAAACGCTGTGGTACGGAATTGAAGACAAAAAAGTGGCCAACAACCGCGCTGTTACACTCAACAAATTGCGCAAAATTCTGGCACATTTCAAAAAGGTTGAAATTACCTCTCAGAATGGTTATTTGCATTTAAATCTTTCGGAAGACTTTTTTTGCGACTACGTGGAGGCTTTTCAACTTTGTAAAATTCCGGAAGGAATGTCGCGGCAACAGTTGCAGTTGTTTTTCCATCTGGTAAAAAAAGGCCGGCTTTTAAAAGGAGTGGACTGGTTATGGCTTGATGAAGTGAGAGGATTTACCGGGAACCAGGTAATTGACAACCTGTTAAAACTGGCTTCGGATTATAAAAAGGAGAACAAAACTAAAGAAGTTGAAAAGGTATCACAGCGAATTTTGGATTACGACGACCTGAACGAAGAAGCGCTATACCTGCAAATATGGGCCTTACAAAAAGCAAATAACTCGCATTTGGCGAAGTTCAATTTCGAGTCGTTCCGTTCAAAATATGAAAAAGCAATGGGTGAATCCTATGCTTTAAGCTTTAAAGAATTCACCCATCATTACGCCGATCAATTATAATAAACCGGCTTATTTCTTACGCACTTTTTCGGCATGTTCCAATTCCACAGAAAAGTGGCGCATTATTGGCGCTTCCTTTTTAATGCGGTAACCGTGATCAATCTCTTCACGACGATCGAAGATATTTTTTAACGCTACCGCAACTACATCCATGTGATTATTGGTGTAAGTACGGCGCGGAATTGCCAAACGCAGCATTTCCAGTTTTGGATAGCGGTTTTCGCGCGTTTTTGGGTCACGGTCTGCCAGCAATGTTCCTACTTCTACGCCTCGAACACCTGCCTCAATATACAACTCAATTGCCAGTGTTTGTGCGATATATTCTTCTTTCGGAACATGTCCCAAAAATTTCTTCGCATCAACAAAAACAGCATGACCGCCAATAGGTTTCTGCACCGGAATTCCCCATTCGATTAAACGGTTTCCTAAATAGGCCACCTGCTGAATCCGGTTTTCCAAATAATATCCGGTTGTAACCTCATCCAGACCAACGGCAAGTGCATTCATATCTCGTCCGGCCATTCCGCCATAGGTGTTAAAACCTTCAAACATGATATTAAAAACCGAAGCCTGTTTTAACAGTTCTTCGTCTTTCATGGCAATAAATCCGCCAATATTTACAATGCCGTCTTTTTTACTGCTCATGGTCATAGCATCAGCGTACGAAAACATTTCAGACACAATTTCTTTGATCGTGCTGTTGCGGTATTCATCTTCGCGTTGCTGAATAAACCAGGCATTTTCGGCAAAACGCGCAGAATCGAACACCACTTTTATTCCGTATTTTTTCGACAAGGCATGCACATCTCGCAGATTTTGCATAGATACCGGCTGCCCACCTGAAGTGTTGCAGGTTAGCGTTACAATAACCATCGGAATTTGCTCCGCCGAATGTGTTGAATACACGGCCTCCAGCTTCTCCAAATCGATATTACCCTTAAACGGATGCAACGATTCAGTATCAAAAGCCTCGTCGATTGTACAATCAACCGCCGATGCTTTCCGGTATTCAATATGACCTTTTGTGGTATCAAAATGACTGTTCCCAGGCACCACATCATCTTCTTTTACCAGCACCGAAAACAAAACATTTTCGGCAGCGCGCCCCTGGTGAGTTGGCAAAAAGTAATCAAAACCCAGGATACTTTTTATTGCATCTTTTAAATGATAATACGACGATGATCCCGCGTAACTTTCATCGCCCGTCATAATTGCAGCCCACTGATTTTGGCTCATGGAGCCCGTTCCGCTGTCGGTCAGCAAATCAATAAAAACCTGCTCGCTTCTTAAATTAAAAAGGTTGTAATTCGCTTTTTTTATCCACTCTTCACGCTGTTCACGCGTACTTTTATAGATGGGTTCCACCATCTTAATTTTATATGATTCTGCAAATGGTAATTCCATAATTCTTTTTTTGATGGACAGATTTTCATTTTAATACTCAAGGAAAAATCTATCCGAAATAATACTGAAATGATATAGGACGTCATTCCGAACTTGATTCGGAATCTCATCTTAAAGATGCTGAAACAAGTTCAGCATGACGTAAACAAAGAATTACAGAATCGCGTAAGCGTCCCTGTTTTTGATATTCAGGAAACTTCGGTTGTGGAGGTAGATAGCCATTAAAAATTTAATCATGACCTTGTGATTTTTCTACACTACAAATTTAATGCGCTTGAACCGATTTGCAACACGATAAATATCAGTTTTAACCAATTTTAAATCCTTGTCTGTAATAAATGCCTAATTTTGCGGCAAATAAGAAAAAGAAATTGAAAATGGGAGACTTAGCATTTGAAGCAGTTATTTTCGACATGGACGGTGTGATAACCAAAACCGCCATCACGCACGCCGCAGCATGGAAGAAAATGTTCGACGAATACCTGCAAAAACACGCTGAAGAAACAGGGGAAACTTTTAAAGAATTTACACAAAGTGATTACCTGGCTTTTGTTGATGGGAAACCACGTTACAAAGGTGTAGCGTCGTTTCTGGAGTCGCGAAATATCAGCATTGAATTTGGCGATCCTTCTGACGCACCCGGTATAGAAACAGTTTGTGGATTGGGGAACCGAAAAAACGAAGCTTTTAACGAAGTAATTGCACGAGATGGCATTGAGGTATACAAATCGACAGCACAAATGCTAAACGACCTGAAAGAAGCGGGTATAAAACTGGGTGTTGCATCATCGAGTAAAAACTGTGCACCGGTTTTGGAAGCTGTTGACATGTTAAAGATGTTTGGCGCCCGTGTTGACGGTGTTGTTTCGGCAGAGTTGGGATTACACGGCAAACCGGAACCCGATATTTTTACCGCAGCCTGCGATATGCTGAAATCGACTCCGGCAAAAGCTATTGTTGTTGAAGATGCTGTTTCGGGAGTTCAGGCCGGAGCAAAAGGACAATTTGGCTTAACACTTGGTATCGCCCGCGAAGACAACGAGAAGGAACTGGCCGAAAGCGGTGCCGATTTTGTGGTTACCGATCTTGAAGAAGTTGGCGGAATTTCAGGTTTAAACGAACTGTTTCTAAAGAATAAAAAATAATAGCGGAAGGTCAAACTGCCGGAGCATACTGGTGGTTTGACCTTACTCTTTTGTTACTCCACCCAGCTCCTGCACACTTTTACGCAAAAAGTCGCGCGTATAATAATCTTCATCCACAACCTCGCCGTTCCACACCGCAATATCCAAATCGATACAACGTGGTCCGAATTTAGGCCCCGTTCGGTCGCGACCCATCCGGTCTTCAATTTGTTTGAGTAACTTTTTCAGCGACGACTTGTCTAAATCTGTGCTGATTTTTACTGCCCCGTTGGTAAAATCGGGTTGGTCTTCAATTCCAATTGGTTTGGTTTTAATCATAGAAGAAACCTCAAGTACCGCCACCTCTCGTTCCAGTATTTCAAGCATTTTGGCAATATTCTCATCTGCATTAATGTTCGAGCCGATGCCGATAATTACCGTGTTCATCGCCTGGCCTCCATTTCCATCGATACCGATTCGGCAAAACGCAAGGCATGTGGTTTATCCACTTCAACGCGGGCCCACTTTACTTTTTCGTCTTCCATTATTGTATCTAGAATACGCTTGGTGAGCACTTCCAGCAATTTGAAACGCCCCTCCTGAACGAGAGTAATTATTTTTTTGGTGATTACTTTATAGTTGAAAATGTCTTCGGGTTCGTCCGATTCCAAAGCTGATTCCGGAATATCAGTTTCAATCTCAAGATTGATTACCACATCTTGTTTATTCACCAATTCATCAGGATTAAATCCGATGTAGGTTCTGATTAGCAGATCTTTTACGCGTATTTTAGCCATATTTAAAGGTTTTTTCCAAGGTTTTCGCCACCATCGGCAAACAGCAATTGCCCGGTAAGGTGATCATTTTCCAAAATATAATCCAAACTTTTCAAAATCGGTTCCACTCCTCCCGGTTTTTTCATCGGGATGCCCTGTGCCAGCTTATCCAGGTAATCTTCATCCTCGTCTTCCGGAGGCAAGGTAACACCCGGTGCAATGGCATTAACTCTAATATCGGGAGCAAATTCCAAAGCCGCCATCTTTGTGAGCTCCCAAAGTGCTTTTTTTGAAATGGAATAAGCCGCAAAATTGGAAACATTTGATGTTATTCGTGTGTCAACAAAATTAATGATGTTGCCTGATTTGAAATAATTGGCGAAGTCGCGGATAAGGAAAAACGGAGCTTTTAGGTTGACATCCATCTGCGAATCAAAAAGCTCAACTGAGGTGCCTTTCAGGTAGCCACGATCGAATACAGAAGCATTATTTACCAACAGATCAACTTTAATGTTTCGGGCAGCCAGTTTGGGTATCAATGCAACTACCTTATCTGTTTCCGCAAGGTTGGCTTGCTCTGCCCGGAATTCCTGATCAGGATATTTTTTCTTAAGTTCTTCAACCAGCTCATTGGCCTCTTTTGCCGAAGAATTATAATGTACCACAACATTCCATCCTTTTTCGGCCAAGTGTTCTGTTAACGATCGCCCGATACGTTTTGATGCTCCGGTTATTAATGCTGTTCGAATCATTCTGAAAAGTTAGTTATTTTTTCTAATAAGAACAGGATGACCAGACTTATGTTCACAAAAAAAGGCCCGCATAACGGACCTTTTCAAAAACACTAAATGGTTTTTCTATTTGCTGTACGAATTTAATTTACTCAGGTATTTCCCGATAATATCAAACTCAAGATTGATAACCGATCCGACTTCAAATGTGTGGAAATTGGTAACTTCCTGCGTAAAAGGGATGATAGCCACCTGGAAAGAATTGTCTTTTGAGTTAACTACGGTAAGGCTTACACCATTAACTGTTACCGATCCTTTTTCAACGGTCATATAACCTTGTTTGGCTTTATCTACGTCGAACTCGTATTCGAAAGTGTAATACCAGCTTCCATCGGCCTCTTCAATTTTTACACACTCTGCTGTTTGGTCAACGTGCCCCTGAACAATATGGCCATCCAAACGGCCATTCATCATCATGCTGCGTTCCAGGTTCACTTTCGAACCTACTTCGAGCAAGCCAAGATTCGACTTAATAAGCGTTTCTTTAATCGCAGTAACTTTGTATTTCTTTTCGGCTTTATCTACCCAAACAACGGTTAAACACACACCGTTGTGCGATAAACTCTGGTCAACTTTCAGCTCGTCGGCAAACGAACAGGTCAGGGTAAAATGTACATTCTCCTGATCTTTCTCCACGGCTACTACAGTTCCGTATTCTTCTACAATTCCTGAAAACATAGCTTTATATTTTGATTTGCGAATTTCGATTAACGACTTTTGTTTTTCTTCATCAGTCATTAATCAACTCACCATTCTACAATTATTTTACACTCCACTCAACACCGTCTTTGGTGTCTTTCAACTCAATGCCAATCGCATTTAACTCATCACGAATTTTATCGGCAGTTCCCCAGTCTTTATTGGCTTTAGCGTCTTTTCTCAAGTTAATGAGTAACTCAACAGCTCCTCCCAAAACTTCGTTGCTACTGCTGCCTGCTTCGCCTTCTTCTTTTAATCCGAGCACATCAAAAACCACCGCGTTGTAAAAGGCTTTCAAATCCTCCAAATCAGCTGCTGAAATTTTCTCGGTTCCGGCTTTTATCGAGTTGATTATTTTAACGCCATCAAAAAGGTGAGCAATGGCAATCGGGCTGTTCAAATCGTCGCTTAGCGCCGCAAAACATTTCTCTTTTAAGGATGTAATATCAACTGTTGATGCTTCAGATGCAGCTAATTCGCCCAATGTTTTTAAGGCAGACATCAAACGCTCCAAACCTTTTTCAGAGGCTTGTAAAGCTTCATTCGAGAAATCGATGGTGCTGCGATAATGCGCCTGCAAAATAAAGAAGCGGATGGTCATTGGCGAATAAGCCTGCACCAGAATTTCGTGCGAGCCGGTAAACAACTCATCCAGGGTGATAAAGTTACCCAGCGAACGCGCCATTTTCTGCCCGTTAATGGTGATCATGTTATTGTGCATCCAGTAACGCACTGATTCCGTTCCGCGACAAGCTGTATTTTGTGCAATCTCACATTCGTGATGCGGGAATGTTAAATCCATTCCTCCACCGTGAATATCAAACTGCTCGCCTAAATATTTTGTACTCATTGCTGAACACTCGAGGTGCCAGCCCGGAAAACCATCACTCCAGCGTGAAGGCCAGCGCATAATATGCTCAGGCGCCGCTTTCTTCCACAAAGCAAAATCAAAGGAGTTTTTCTTTTCATCCTGCCCGTCTAATTTGCGGGTGTTGGTTTTTATATCATCCAGATTACGGCCGGAAAGTTTTCCGTATTTGTAATCGTTGTTGTATTTCTCTACATCAAAATAAACCGATCCGTTTGCTTCGTAAGCGTATCCGTTTTTCAGAATACCTTCTATCACCTGAATTTGCTCGATGATATGACCCGACGCACGCGGCTCGATGCTCGGCGGTGTAACGTTCAGATCGTCCATGTTACGATGGAAAGTATTCATGTATTTCTGAACCACCTCCATTGGCTCCAACTGCTCAAGACGCGCCTTTTTGGCAATGCGGTCTTCACCAACGCCTTCCACCTCGTCCTCAAGGTGACCAACATCGGTAATATTGCGCACGTAACGAACTTTGTTTCCGAGGAAAGTAAGGTAACGATACAACAAATCAAAAGTTATAAACGGGCGTGCGTGCCCAAGGTGCGAGTTGCTGTAAACCGTTGGCCCGCATACGTACAAACCAACACGACCTTCAACAAGTGGCTTAAACACTTCCTTTTTTCTGCTCAGCGTATTATAAATATAAAGTTGATTCATATGATTAAAATTGTCCATTTTCAGCGGTATCATATGTAACTCGTTGTTTAATGACTTCCATTAATTCCATGTAGTTATTAGCTCGTTTCATAATATTTCTGAAATCGTATGATTTTGCAAAGGTATAACAAAATGAGTGATTTTCTGACTGTTAGCCAGTCCCACTGCAGAAAGGTAAATCGTAATTAACCTGAGGTTCTGAATGCCTAAGCAGTTTGCTCTACTTCCGCCTCTTCACCATCGCTTTTGCTTTCTTCCAGTTTGTTAAAATACTTGCGATAGAAAAGTAAAATTGAAAAGATTCCTACGGTAATGGCCGAATCGGCAACATTAAAAACCGGTCGGAAAAAGATAAACGGATTTCCACCAATTCTTGGTATCCACTCTGGGTAACGACCTTCAAGTAGCGGGAAATAGAACATGTCGACCACTCTTCCGTGCAGGAAGCTGGAGTAACCACCTTCAGCAGGAAATAATGTTGCCACCTGCCCGTAGCTGTGGTTAAATATTATTCCGTAGAATAGGCTGTCGATAATATTTCCGATAGCACCGGCAAAAATCAGCGCAATACAAGCCACAAAGCCAAAAGGTACTTCTTTTTGTCTGGCCAGTTTAAACAGATACCAACCAATAGCCATTACCGCTACAATACGAAAAACACTTAAAAATATCTTTCCGTATTCGCCGGCAAACTCAAAACCAAAGGCCATACCGTTATTTTCGACAAAATGAAGGATAAACCAATCTTTAAACACTACAATCTCATCACCGATCGACAGGTTGGTCTTAATCCAGAATTTCAGAACCTGATCGACAATTAGAATGGAGAATATAATTATCAGTGACTTTACGGAACGCGACATATGCTAACCCTTTATAACAGAATTGCTCTTCGAAAATTCTAATCAGTATTTTCGAAGAGCAATTCCAACTCGTTTCTTTTACTTATTATTTTCCTTGTTTCGCATCAATACTAAGTGTTGCATGAGGAACTGCACGCAATCTTTCTTTAGCTATTAACTTGCCGGTTTCCCGGCAAACGCCATAAGTTTTATTTTCGATACGAATAAGAGCAGCTTGTAAGTGCTGAATAAATTTTAACTGACGCTGAGCTAATTTTCCAGCTTCCTCTTTAGAAAGTGTAGCTGCGCCCTCTTCCAATACTTTAAACGTTGGCGAGGTATCAGAAATATCATTACCATCGCTTTGAGTGATTGAATTCTTGTACATTGTATAATCTTCCTGCGCTTTTTCAAGCTTATCAAGAATGATTTTTTTGAATTCCATCAACTCTTCATCAGAATATCTGTTTTTGTCTCCCATAATTCGTGGGTTTTAAGTTCCTCTCTTTTTTCAACAAGGCCCTAAAGTAATAAAAAAGTCCATTATTTGCAGTCCTTGTTAACAAATATTTAGCTAACCTTTTCGATCTTAATTTTAGCTACTACCTCTTTGTCAATCTCCACCTCGGCGGCCTCTGCCAAATTGGTGCTATCAACCAATTCGAGCACATCGGCAAGAGTTTGTGTACAAATGTATTCTTTGTGGTTTTCAACCGCCACATTATACTCTTCGTGTTTTGCAATACGCAACTTAATCCGATCGGTTACCTCAAAATCATTATCCTTTCGTAAGTTCTGTATTTTGTTGATAAATTCACGGGCAATTCCCTCTTGTTTCAGCTCTTCCGACACATTGATATCCAAAGCGATAGTCATTTGTCCTTCGGTGGTTACTGTCCATCCCGGAATATCTTCGGTTTGAATTTCAACATCATCCAACGACAACATGATCTTCTCCTCTGCCACTGTCAACTCGTATTCGCCGGTACTTTCAAACTCCGAAATTGCATTCTGGTCCAGCTGGTTTACAGCTCCGGCAATTTGTTTCATCATTTTACCGTATTTCGGGCCGAGTGCTTTAAAGTTCGGTTTGATCTTCTTTTTGATCACACCGGCAGTGTCGGTTAAGAACTCAACTTCTTTAACGTTTACTTCTGCCAGAATAATATTTGAAACGGCTTCGAATTGCTCTTTAAAGTGCGGATTTAATACCGGCACCATAATTTTAGCGAGCGGCTGGCGTACTTTCAGTTTTTCTTTTCGGCGCAATGCCAAAATCATAGAAGAAGCTTTCTGCGCAATGCCCATCTTTTCTTCCAGATCTTTGTCAATCAACTCCTCGGCATAAGCAGGGAAATCAACCAGGTGCACGCTCTGGTCATCAGCTTTTCCTGTAGCTTTATTTAAATCGTTGTACAGCAAGTCGGCGTAAAACGGCGCGATTGGCGACATTAATTTAGCCACAACTTCCAAACAAGTATAAAGCGTTTGATAAGCCGAAATTTTGTCGGTAGAATATTCGCCACCCCAGTAACGTTTACGACTTAAACGCACAAACCAGTTACTCAGGTTTTCACTTACAAACTCCGAAATGGCACGGCCGGCGCGTGTTGGCTCGTAGTTTTCGTAGCTGTCGCCCACTTCTTTAATCAGCGAGTTCAACAACGAAATAATCCAGCGATCGATCTCCGGACGCTCTTCTACAGGAATTTCTTCTTCTGCATATTTAAAGCCGTCGACATTGGCATACAATGCAAAGAAATTGTAGGTATTATAAAGTGTTCCAAAGAACTTACGTTTTACTTCTTCAACACCTTCGATATCAAATTTCAGGTTATCCCACGGCTGCGCATTGGTAATCATGTACCAACGCAACGGATCGGAACCGTATTTATCGATGGTTTCAAACGGATCGACAGCATTACCCAGACGTTTCGACATTTTCACGCCGTTTTTGTCCAATACCAGTCCGTTTGAGATAATATTCTTGAACGCTACCGATTCATCGATCATTGTTGCAATGGCATGCAATGTAAAAAACCATCCACGTGTTTGGTCAACCCCCTCAGCAATAAAATCGGCCGGGAATACATCTTTAAAATTCTCTTTCCACTCGAAAGGATAATGGCGCTGTGCAAATGGCATCGCACCCGAATCAAACCAAACATCGATAAGGTCGGATTCGCGCTCCATTTTCTGTCCTGATGGTGAAACCAAAATGATATTATCGACATGCGATTTATGCAGGTCGATCTTTTCGTAGTTGGTTTTATCGTAATCGCCAACTTTAAATTCGGCAAATGGATTTTCCGCCATAAATCCGGCAGCAACCGCTTTATCGATCTCCGCCATCAGTTCTTCCATCGAACCGATACAGATTTCTTCCGAGCCATCTTCTGTTCTCCAGATTGGCAGCGGTGTTCCCCAGAAACGCGAGCGGCTAAGGTTCCAGTCAACCAGGTTTTCAAGCCAGTTTCCAAAACGTCCTGTTCCGGTCGACTTTGGTTTCCAGTTAATGGTGTTGTTCAGCTCCACCATTTTGTCTTTCACCGCGGTTGATTTTATAAACCACGAATCGAGCGGGTAATACAATACCGGCTTGTCAGTTCTCCAGCAGTGCGGATAACTGTGAACATGCTTCTCAATTTTGAATGCCTTGTTCTGCTGTTTCAGCATTACCGAAATATCGATATCAACAGTTGAAGCATCGTCTTCCAGTTTGTCGTCGTATTCGTTTTTCACCGAACGGCCGGCAAACTCGTGATAGGTTTCGGTATTTACATACTTTTCAACAAACTCCGGGTCCAAATCTATAGTGGGGTAAAAACGTCCTTTCCGGTCTACCAAAGCCTGACGTTTTCCTTCGGTATCAATTACGATCAGCGGCGAAATTCCGTGTTGTTTTGCTACCCGGTCGTCATCGGCACCAAAAGTTGGAGCAATGTGTACGATTCCGGTACCATCTTCAATAGTTACAAAGTCGCCGGTAATTATTTCAAAAGCTTTGCCTTCAGGTTTCACCCAGTCGATCAGCTGTTCGTACTGAACACCTTTTAACTGCTCGCCGGTATACTCGGCCATTACTTTGTAAGGAATATTTTTATCGCCCGGTTTGTAATCTTCCAGTGCCAACTCTGCATTTTTCGAGCTGAAATAAACCGGGAAAAGGTCTTTCGCCAGAATCAAAGTTACAGGATCGCCGGTGTACGGATTAAACGAACGAACTTTTACATATTTAATGTTCGGCCCCACGCACAGTGCCGTGTTCGATGGTAATGTCCATGGAGTTGTCGTCCAGGCGAGGAAATAAAGATCGGTTTCCACTCCTTCGAAAAGGAACTCCGACCTTTCGTTTCTTAAAGCTTTAAACTGGGCAATAGCTGTTGTATCTTTTACATCGCGGTAACATCCCGGCTGGTTTAGCTCGTGCGAGCTCAATCCAGTTCCGGCTGCAGGCGAGTAGGGCTGAATGGTGTAACCTTTGTACAACAAGCCTTTGTTATAAATTTGTTTCAGCAACCACCAAACCGACTCAATATACTGGTTTTCGTAGGTAATATACGGATCGTCCATATTCACCCAGTATCCCATTTTGCGGGTCAGTTCCTCCCACTCGCGGGTATATTTCATCACCTCTTTGCGGCAGGCATTGCTGTATTCTTCAACGGTAATTTTCTTACCTATATCGTCTTTTGTAATGTTCAGCGCTTTTTCAACGCTCAGTTCTACTGGCAAACCATGCGTGTCCCACCCGGCTTTACGGTGCACACGGAAACCTTTCATGGTTTTGTAGCGGCAAAAAATATCTTTTATGGCACGCGCCATCACGTGGTGAATACCCGGCATTCCGTTGGCCGATGGCGGTCCTTCGTAAAATACAAATGTTTCGTGCCCTTCGCGGGTTGAAATACTTTTATGAAAGGTATCATCATTCTCCCAACGCGTAAGCACATCCTTGTTTATCTGTGCTAAATCTAACTGCTTATATTCCTGAAATTTATTACTCATAAGAATACCTTATAATCCACTGATTTTAAAAAACATGCAAATATAGAAAAATTTTGATGGGTGGCGAGGATGAAACAGGCCTTAATTAAAACGGACTAATAAGCTTATTACAAATAATTTACATTGCAGCACAAAGCATTACAGGGTTGTTTGCACAGCACTGTAATTAACTGACTAATAGTGTCCTGTTACATCCTGAGCCGTCCTGTTAGTTTTTATGGCGTCCTGTATCATTTTTATTGCTTCCTGTTAACTTTTTGGCTTCCCTGTTGGATTTTGGGGCGTCCTGTTACCCTTTTGCCTCATCCTGTTAAGTTTTTGGGCGTCCTGTTAAACAGGATTCAGGGATTTTGTAACAGGATGGGGGAAATGGTTACAGGGAATCCTAATTCTCTCACAAAACCAGACAACAGAAAAAGCCGCTTTACCGGGAAAGATAAAGCGGCTTTGCGGAATACCTTTTTGGAAACCCGGATCAGACAGTCCGGACTAATTATTTTGTCAATCTGCAGTGACGCTAACCTTGCCGCTTTGCATCCCTTTGGGAAATCGGGCGTAACAAAACAACACTCTTAGTTCTGCGATAACGATCGTTTCGTCTGGCTACAGATCCCTTTGTTTTTAATTTCTTGATTGCTATTAATTCAGGTCGAGTACCGAATTAAATTCGCCTTCAACAATACCGGTGGGAGCAGTACTGTCGGCTTCGCTTTCGTTTTCCCAAACCGAATTGTCGATTAAATATTTAAACTGGTAGGTTTTACCGGTTTCCAGATTCAGCGTTTGTGTAAAATCACCGCTTTTCAGTTTTTTCATTGGCTCAACACTTTCGTTCCAGCCGTTAAATTCACCCACAATTTTAATTGTATCTGCATCCGGAGCTTCTTCTTTTGCTACTCTAAAAGATACTTTACACTCAGGTTTACTTTTTAAATATTGTTTTTTTATACTCATAATTCAAAGTTTTTTGTGAAACAGAACAGTTCCCGGCCTTGATTTTCAGAGAATGCTTTATGAATTGGCATCCGGCGCCTGATGTTAACTCAACAGCCTTCTTTCAATCACCGATCCGGCACGCTCTCCTGAATCGTTCTTGTTTTCAATCTTAAAATTTGTTTTAGTACGAAGTTGGTTTGGAAATGATGTTCTATCAATTTGTTAATCAAATGTATGGCATTAACATTAATTATTAATCAACCAGCAAAAAGAATATTC
The DNA here is from genome assembly GCF_010586825.1 of Draconibacterium mangrovi. Classification (GTDB taxonomy): domain Bacteria; phylum Bacteroidota; class Bacteroidia; order Bacteroidales; family Prolixibacteraceae; genus Draconibacterium; species Draconibacterium mangrovi. Next base: position 1,328,113 of record NZ_JAAAGB010000001.1, read on the forward strand.
TGATATTTAACACTTAAATAAAATTAAAATTTTTTAGCATCTTATTGTATTTCAGACGTTTTAGACCATGCCCCAACACCATCCTCCTTGCCCCGAACAGACACACACGACTGATTTTAAGCAATTTAATCAAACGAATGTCAATAATTGTTTCGAAGATGATTCACCCGGCTCATAAACGACTGAACCCTTTCCAATTCCACTTCATTTTGCCAGTTGCCATCGTACTTAAATGATGATCCCACAATAAAGGCATCGGCATACGGCCAGAAACCGGCAATATTACTCTCTGTGATTCCGGAGCCAATCAGCACCGGAAGCCTAACCGCCTCAACTACAGCTTGCACATCCTTTATCGAGGCTTCTTCGCCCGTTGCATTTCCGGTAACAATAACACCGTCGGCTAAAAAGAACCCGGCAGCTTTCGCCATATCACAAATTGAAACATCGGCTGAAATGGCATGCGATGAGTGTTTCTTTTTAATATCAGTCCAGATTTTTATGTCGTCGGCACCGATTTGTTTCCGGTAGCGCAGAAGTTCGGCCGCATCGCTGTTCATCATTCCCTCATCGGCCAAATGCCCAAATACAAATCCTTCGGCCCGGATAAAATCGAAACCTGCAGCATAGGCCACAGCCAGCGCCTGTTTGTTGGCTCCGGCCAAAATCTGTATTCCCAGAGGATGTGAAACCTCATGCCTCAGTTTTGTTGCGATGGCGGTCATTGCAGCCACAATTTCGGGCCCAACTTTACGGTTCAGATAAGGCCGGTCGTGCATGTTCTCGATCATTATTGCATCAACCCCACCTTGCTCGAGCTTTTGTGCGTCGCTGATAGCGGCTTTAATAATTTCCGGTATGGAAAGGCGGTTTTTCGGAGTGCCAGGCAAGGCGCTTACATGCACCATCCCGATTATTGATTTGTTGAGTTCCACGCTTTATTATTTTGTTTCCTTAAAGTTAACTGAATTGAGGGAATTTCTGCCGATCACCAAAAACAATTCACTTATCGTTTTGATTGCCACTGATTTTGTACATTTACATCCTGTAACCTAAGTCAAAAAAACAAAAGATGAAAAATAGTTCCCTTTTGCTCGTTTGCTATGCACTAATATTCCTGTCATGTTCAACGGAGAAAAGCGAAAACACCTTAACAAAACAAGAAATTGAGGACGGCTGGGAATTGCTGTTCGATGGCAAAACCACCAATAACTGGAAAACCTTTAACGGAGGCGCAGTTACCGGATGGAAGGTAATTAACGGCGAATTGCACAATTCAGGCGTTGGGGCGGATCATGGCGGCGACATTATAACAAAAAAACAGTACACCAATTTTGAATTGTACCTGGAGTGGAAAGTATCACCTGAAAGTAACTCGGGTGTTTTTTACCACGTTCAGGAAGGACTTACAGACGTCATTTACGAATCGGGCCCGGAATACCAGTTGATTGACGACAAAGGGTGGCCAACCGAACTGGAAGGCTGGCAGCATTCAGGCGCCAATTACGGTATGAATCCACCTCAAAATGCAAAGGTAAAACCGGTTGACGAGTGGAACATAACGCGAATAATTGTTAAAGGCCCCCACGTTGAGCACTGGCTAAACGGCACCAAAGTAGTGGAATATGAACTCTGGACCGACCAATGGCTGCAAAATAAAGCTGCAAGCAAGTGGGCTGAAGTTCCGGACTATGGGATGGCAAAATCGGGGCATATCGGACTGCAGGATCATGGCGGACTAACCATGTTCCGGAATATTAAGATCAGGGAATTGTAGTTTCATCTTAATTGAAGTTTTCAAAAGCTATATTAGATGCATATCAAGACCCCACCTAACCTTCCGTCATCTGACGGAGAGGAATTGTCCCCCTTCGGGGGATTTAGGGGGTCAAAAAACTAAGATCAAATTTCAACTTGAGCCAACTATTATAAGCCCAATTTTTAGTGACTACAGGTTTCTCAATAAAAATTATCTTTGCCCGAAACATTTTTAAAAATGGAATTTACTGCATTCAGAGATCTGAAACCCTTCTCGCAATTGTTTTTTGCCGCATTTGTTGTGGTGGCCAGCATTTTAATCTTCTTTGTATTATCGCTTGTTGTGGCCATTCCAATCTGGGGATTCAACACTGTTTTGCACCTTCCGGCAATAAATTCCGAAACGCCACAAAATATTATTAACCTCTATAAATTCATCCAGGTTGTACAGGCAATCGGCTTTTTTATCGTCCCTCCGTTTATTTTGGGCTACCTATTTCATGGCAAATCAAACAAATACCTTTATCTCAATAAATCATTCAATTCGCAAAGCATAATTCTGGTTGTTGTAATGATGTTTTTTGCCTCTCCGCTTATTAACCTGATCGGGGAATTAAACAGCAACATGAGTTTCCCCGACTGGTTATCGGGTGTGGAAGAATGGATGCGCAATGCAGAAGAAAATGCTGCTGATATTACCGAAGCCTTTTTAAATGTAAAAACCATTGGCGGACTTGCTTTCAATGTGTTTATGATTGCTCTGCTACCTGCAGTTGGCGAAGAGCTTTTGTTCCGCGGAGTAGTACAGAACATTTTTAGCAAAATGACGCGCAGTCACCATTGGGGAATCTGGATTTCAGCCATACTATTCAGCGCTTTGCACATGCAGTTTTATGGTTTTGTACCACGGGTTTTACTTGGTGCTCTGTTTGGTTATATGCTGGTTTGGAGCGGCTCGATGTGGTTGCCCATTATTGCCCATTTCCTGAATAATGCTATTGCCGTAATTGCCATGTACTTTATAAATAACGGGATGATGAATCCACAATATGAAGAAATCGGATCTACCAGCGACAGTTATTACATGGCCGGAATCAGTCTTGCGCTAACATTTGTCTTTCTTCTGATGCTGAAACGACACAATGCAGGGAAGGAAATTCCTTTATAAAAAAATCCCGGATCAGTTTTCACCAAGCCGGGATCTAAAATATCAATACAATAATTTTCTCTAAGCAAATTCAAATAAGAGATCGGTCTGCATTTCTTCTGCCGAAAGCTTTTTCTTTTCGTTACGGCGAAATACATAAACAATACCGTATTCCTGCGCCAATTGACGTTTTACTTTTGGTGATTCCACCTCAAGACTCTCTTCAATCTCTGTCCACAGTTTGCTTATAAAGTCGTTGGTAATCTTACGCAGTTTCTGCATTTTATCGAACGAACGCAAGGTATTTCGTTTTAAGGTTTGTTGAAATACCGAAGCATCGTGCAATTCTTCCACCTTAAATTTTACCAGTGCAATTGATGGATTATAAATGGCACTCCCACCATTTTGTTTACGCTTTTGTTCGCCTTCCACCATTATTTTGCCCCATTCAATTATATCTTCTTCGGTGTTTAGTGGCGGCACCTTTCCTTCAAAAGAAGCCAGGTTTCCGTAATACTTAATTCCGCCGTTTATCTCGCCACGTTCTGATGCAAACTGCAGCACCTGTATAAAATGCGAAACATACATTTTAGCGCGATCAAAAGCTTCTTTGTACGCTTTTATATTTTCCGACTGTAGGCGTGTGTCTAATTCGTATTGTTTAAGGTGATTCTCAAAAGTGTTTTTCACATTCTGAAGTTCTTCAACCGAATGATTCGAGAACGCCAGTTTGTGTTCATTCTTAATCACCTTTGCCAGCGCTGCGTTAAGTGCGCGTATTCTGGCTTTATCCGTTGTGGGTAAACGTCTGTATGGCATAATGTTCCTTTGTGTTTATGCGAAGTTATGGATTGTGCATGGAGAATTCATGTGTTCGCCCTTACACTTATGCACATCTACTTGTTTATTAGTATGAAAAACAGGAGGCTGCTTTTAACGAATGGCCTTATTTTAATACCTTTCTGTCTCTATATTCGCACGAAGTTAACAGGGTTAGAAACATGATAAGTAACGTTTATTGAAGCTCAACAATAACAATGAAAGTGAAATTTCTCTTAACTTTTTCCTGCCGGAGGCCTTCATCTTTGCCTTAATGCAAAGACGAAGCAGAAAAATCAAGGCTACTATTAACCTTCACCTTACATTTTCATAAAACCTAAGCTCGGACGGGTGATCTCCTCAATTCTTCGGAGCTTCCCGCTCTCTCTAAGGTTTTATTTCAATTCCAGGCAAAGATTAATAGAGGCCGTTCCAAAGATGAAACGCCGGCAAAAAAAACTGTTTGTTTAAAGCTTCGTGTGGGCTCGTCAAAAATCCGTCAGTCGGGCTATCTGGTTACATTAAAAAAATGCAAAGGTTATTTTTTAATCCCGATAAATCGGCAGTTCCTTTTGAACGAATGCAAAAGGAACTGCCCGTCTGGCATGAAGACAAAAGCTACAAAAGCAAACTGAAGTTTTCTCGGATGAACCAAGTAATCCCAAAAAACAAAAAGCCTTCCCAGAAACTGAGAAGGCTTTTCAACTTTATAGCTTGAATTTTCTTATTCGCTAATTCTTGCTCTCAGGTATTCGCGGTTCAAACGCGCAATGTTTGTAATCGAAATACTTTTCGGACACTCGGCCTCGCAAGCCTGCGTGTTGGTACATCCACCAAAACCAAGTTCATCCATTTTCGATACCATGTTCTTAGCACGGCTTGCAGCTTCAACTTTACCTTGTGGCAATTTTGCCAGGTGCGAAACTTTTGCCGAAACAAACAACATAGCCGACGAGTTTTTACAAGCTGCTACACAAGCACCACAACCAATACATGCTGCTGCATCCATTGACTCTTCAGCGTCATCTTTCGGAATAGGAATTGTATTCGCATCAGGAACACCACCGGTATTTACCGATACGAAACCACCAGCCTGAAGAATTTTCTCGAAAGCAGTACGGTCAACCACAAGGTCTTTAATTACCGGGAAAGCACGCGCACGCCAAGGCTCAATAACAATGGTTTCGCCATCTTTGAACTTACGCATGTGCAACTGGCAGGTAGTAACCTCGGTGTCTGGTCCGTGCGGACGTCCATTGATGTAAAGACTACAAGTACCGCAGATACCTTCGCGGCAATCGTGGTCGAAAGCAATTGGGTCAATTCCTTCTTCAATGAGCTGGAAATTCAGGATATCCATCATTTCAAGGAAAGAAGACCCGGTTGAGATATTTTCGATTGTATATGTTTCGAATTTACCTTTTGATTTGGCATTCTTTTGACGCCAAACTTTTATTTTGAGTTTTTTTAGAATCTTATCAGCCATAATCTTACAGATTTATGATTTATAATTATTCGATCGATTATTTGTAAGAACGCTGCGTAAGCTTCACATTCTCAAATACCAAATCTTCTTTATGCATATCCGGCTCAACGCCCTCTCCTTTGTACTCCCAGCACGATACGTAAGTGAATTTTTCGTCGTTACGTTTTGCTTCACCTTCTTCGGTAGCCGACTCTTCACGGAAGTGTCCACCACACGATTCGTTTCTATCAAGTGCATCGCGAGCCATCAACTCACCAATATCGAAGAAATCGGCAACACGACCAGCTTTCTCCAACTCAGGATTAAGGTTATCCAATTCACCAGGAATACGAACGTCTTTCCAGAATTCTTCGCGAATTTCCTTAATCATATCGATCGCTTTTTGCAAGCCTTCAGCATTACGGGCCATACCAACGTAATCCCACATTACCTGTCCGAGTTTTTTGTGGAAATAATCAACCGGTTTCGAACCTTTAATGTTGTATAATTTCTCGATACGATCTTTTACGTCTTTTTCAACTTCAGCAAACTCAGGAGCGTTTGTGTCGGCCATTGGCGTCATAATTTCATCAGCCAGGTAATCACCAATAGTATATGGCAACACAAAATACCCATCGGCCAACCCTTGCATCAGTGCCGAAGCACCCAGGCGGTTAGCACCGTGATCAGAGAAGTTAGCTTCACCAATAGAGTACAAACCAGGAACGGTTGTCATCAGGTTGTAATCAACCCAGGTACCACCCATTGAGTAGTGGATAGCCGGGTAAATCATCATTGGCGCTTTGTAAGGATCAACATCGGTAATCTTTTCGTACATCTGGAAAAGGTTTCCGTAACGTGCTTCAATAACACCTTTACCCAAACGATCGATGGCATATTTAAAATCAAGGAAAACTGCTTTACCTTCCGAGTTTACACCAAATCCGGCATCGCAACGTTCTTTTGCAGCACGCGATGCAACGTCGCGAGGTACAAGGTTACCGTACGAAGGATATCTTCTTTCCAGGTAAAAATCACGATCCTCATCAGCAATATCGTTCGGGTGAAGCTCACCTTTCTGCAATTTTACTGCATCTTCTTTTTTCTTTGGAACCCAAACACGGCCATCGTTACGCAACGATTCCGACATCAACGTCAGTTTCGATTGCTGATCGCCATGAACAGGAATACAAGTAGGGTGAATCTGTACAAAACATGGGTTCGACATCAAAGCACCACGTTTGTAACACTGCCAAGCTGCCGATCCGTTACTTCCCATTGCATTAGTCGACAGGAAGAATACGTTTCCGTAACCACCGGTAGCTACAACTACTGCATGTGCACCAAAACGTTTAATTTCGCCCGAAACAAGGTCGCGGGCAATAATACCACGAGCTTTTCCGTCGATTTTAACCAAATCCAACATTTCGTGGCGGTTGTACATTTCAACGGCACCTTTCGAAATCTGGCGGTTTAAGGCCTGGTAAGCACCAATTAATAACTGCTGACCGGTTTGCCCACGTGCATAGAACGTACGACTTACCAACACACCTCCAAACGAACGGTTATCTAACAAACCACCGTATTCGCGGCCAAAAGGTACACCCTGTGCAACACACTGGTCAATAATATTTGGCGAAACTTCGGCCAAACGATAAACGTTAGCTTCGCGTGCACGGTAGTCGCCACCTTTAATTGTATCGTAGAACAAACGATAAACCGAGTCGTTATCGTTTTGATAGTTTTTTGCAGCATTAATACCACCCTGTGCAGCAATAGAGTGCGCACGACGCGGGCTGTCCTGGTAACAAAATGCTTTTACTTTGTATCCTAATTCTGCTAATGAAGCAGCTGCCGAGGCACCACCTAAACCGGTACCTACAACAATAATTTCTAATTTACGCTTGTTAGCAGGGCTCACTACTTTAATGGCAGCTTTGTGTTTGCTCCACTTCTCTGCCAACGGCCCTTCAGGTATCTTACTATCTAAAATGCTCATAATTCTTTCCTCTTTTTTATTTATACAATCCTAACATGAAATAAAGTGGAATAACGGCGTAACCCACTGCAATAAGAATTGCGTAAATCGTACCAATAACTTTCCAGCGCTTTAACCAATGTTTGTTGTTTAAACCTAAGGTTTGGAAAGCCGACCAGAAACCATGCGACAGGTGAAATCCCAGCAAAGCACCACCAAGAATGTAGAAAACACCCAGTGCAGCGCTGTTAATAAAGGCAGACGAAACCAAAGCGTACGCATTGTGCATGTGCTCGCCGTTGATGGTTACTTCGGCCAAAAGCGGATCACCCGTAAACTTCATCTTAACAAAGAAGTTAATGATGTGGATGATAAGGAATACCAAAACCAAACCGCCTAAAACCAGCATGTTACGAGATGCCCACGAGCTTGCTCCGCTCATGTTCTTTTTTGCATACTTAACCGGGCGTGCTTTCCAGTTTTGATACTCGAGGAAGAATGACCAAACAATGTGAATGATAAAACCTAATCCGAGGATAGGTTCCATAATCTTAATCAGGGGGTTAGTAGCCATAAAGTGAGCTCCCTGATTAAACAAATCACCGCTGTTGTCAAAAATCAGTAATAAGTTGAGGCCCAAGTGGACTGCGATAAACACTACCAGGAATAATCCCGACAGACTCATCACAAATTTTCTTCCAATCGAGGCTGTTAAAAATTTGCTCATAATCTATTATTTATTTTTGGTTGATTCTGAATTTTGCTTAAAGCGCCACAAATGTAGACGAACGCAAATATACCAGCAAAAAAGGCAATCTAAAATAGCTAATTTAAAATGTTTCTACAAATGATTTAATCTTGGGTTTAAATACAGCGTTTGAATAATGAGATTTTGGAAGTGAGTAAGGAGATAAATCGGAAGAAAGACAGAAATTTCAATCCCTTTTTTTGGACATGAGTTCAACCATCCAACCTCGATTCCTAATGATGTCTGTTAATTCACGGATTAAGATGCTTTGTATCACAGAAATTCCGAAACAAGGTTGGAATGACCTACCCGAAATTTAAGATGCATCCGTATTTATCAGAATGCAAAAAGAGTTCTGTTGTTAACTTGCTAACGTCCGTTCATATATCTATATTTAAATCCAACTATCAGATTAAAAAAGTATGAAGGCACTGGTACTCGAAAATTACAATGATTTGGTTTATAAAGAGGTTGCCGAACCCGTTCCGGCCCCAAATGAAGTACTCGTAAAAGTAAAAGCCTGCGGAATTTGCGGCTCCGATGTTCATGGAATGGACGGTAGCACCGGAAGAAGAAAACCACCGATTATTATGGGGCACGAAGCTTCGGGAGTTATCACAGCTCTGGGAAGCGAAGTGTCAGGCTGGAATATTGGCGACAGGGTAACCTTCGACTCAACGATATATCCTTTAAATGATTGGTACACTTTGAACGGACATTACAATTTAAGCGAGAACAGACAAGTGCTTGGCGTGTCGCCGGGTACATACAAAAAACACGGTGCTTTTGCCGAATATGTAACGGTGCCGGAGCATATTTTGTACAGACTGCCCGATAATGTTTCGTTTGAGCAGGCAGCCATGGTTGAACCAGCTGCCGTTGCACTTCATGCCATTAAGCAATCGGGATTACAATTGGGTGAAAGTGCTGCAGTCATCGGTACAGGAATGATCGGTTTGTTCCTTATTCAACTTTTGTCGCTTTCCAATGCCTCGCCACTTTTTGCTATTGATGTTGAAAGTTCAAAACTGGATATGGCAAAAAAATTTGGCGCTGAAGTCATTCTGAATCACAACAAAGATAATCTGATAAAAGAGGTTTTATCCCGAACAAATTCACGCGGAATCGACCATGTTTTCGAAGCTGTTGGTATTGAACCGACCGTTAATAATGCCATCGAAATTGTGAGAAAGGGAGGAAAAGTGGTGCTGGTTGGAAACCTTTCTGCCAACATCAATTTCCCTCTTCAAAGTGTGGTTACCCGCGAAATAAAAATATTGGGAAGCTGTGCCATCAGGGGAGAATATGAAACAGTGCTTCAACTTATTGATGCCGGAAAAATCAAGGTGGATGAAATGATCTCGGCTGTTGCTCCTCTATCAGAGGGCGCCGATTGGTTTAAGCGATTGTACAACAAAGAAGCCGGTTTGAAAAAAGTTATTCTAGTACCATAAAATCCTTCATTCCTTTCCGAAAATACCTAAATCAAAGTAAACCATAAAACTCAACTTATCTTGAAAAAAAATCTGTTCAACATAGCCATTCTGGGTTGCGGAAAAGTAGCTCATCTCCATGCCAAAGCCATCCAAAATATTCCCAATGCCCGGTTATCAGGCGTTTGGAGCCGAAACCCGGAAACGGCAAAAAGCTTCGCTTCCAAATACAACATCGAAGCCTTTACCGATATTTCAAAACTTGTTTCCGATAAGAAAATTGACCTGGTCATCGTTTGCACTCCTCATCCTTTTCACCTCGGACCAACCCTGCAAGCAGCTGAGGCCGGAGCGAATGTTTTGGTTGAGAAACCGCTGGCATCAACACTTGCTGATTCTGACGAAATTATAAGTGTCTGTAAAAAGAATGGTGTTAAACTTGGAGTTATCAGTCAGCGACGATGGTACGAACCTGTTAAAAGAATAAAAACCGCAATCGACGATGGTAAAATCGGAAAGCCTGTTTTTGGAACCGTAAACATGCTTGGCTGGCGCGATAAAGCCTATTACGATTCAGACGCCTGGCGGGGAACCTGGAAAATGGAAGGCGGTGGAGTTTTGGTCAACCAGGCTCCGCATCAACTGGATATTTTGTTGTGGTACATGGGCGAAATTGATGAGGTTTACGGCGTTTCGAAAAACCTGAATCACCCTTACATCGAAGTGGAAGACACGGCGGTGGCAATTATAAAATTCAAAAATGGCGGGATTGGCAACATTCTCGTTAGTAATTCGACCAAACCCGGGATTTACGGGAAAGTACATGTGCATGGCGACAATGGTGCTTCGGTGGGCGTTCAAACAGACGGCGGGGCTATGTTTATTGCCGGAATGTCGGGGATACTGGAACCACCTGTAAACGACATCTGGACTGTTCCCGGTGAAGAACAATACCTCGATAAATGGAAAAAAGAAGATGCTGCTTTTTTTCAATCCGTCGATCCAACGGTTTATTACATGGAAAAACAAATTGAAGATTTTTTGGCGGCTCTAAACAATAATACCGATCCCCTGGTAAGCGGAGAAGAAGGAAGAAAAACAGTTGAGCTGTTTACGGCAATTTATCGATCAACTCGCGACAACCGGCCGGTAAAATTTCCACTACAACCCGAAACAGGGCGACATGATATGGACGGAAGGCTGCGATAGCTGAATTTACACAAACTAAACCTAAAAACGATGTCAACATTTTTTATCTTTTTCCTGGTCACCTCAGCAGTTGCACTACTGCTTCTTATGGTGCTCAACTTAAAAATCAGTGCATTTATTTCATTACTTATCATTTCAATATATGTTGGAATTCTCACCGGAATGCCGCTGAAAGATATTCTTCAGAGCATTCAGGACGGTATGGGAAGCACGCTGGGTTTTGTGGCTACGGTGGTTGGCCTGGGCGCCATTTTCGGCCAAATGCTTGAAAGTTCGGGAGGTGCCATTTCGCTCGCCCACTCTTTGGTGAAAAAGTTCGGAAAAGAAAAGGCATCATGGGCGATGGTGATCACCGGATTCATTGTAGCCATTCCGGTTTTTCTCGATGTGGGATTTATCATCCTGGTACCTATTATTTATGCCTTGTCGAAAGACACCCAAAAGTCGTTGCTTTATTACGGCATCCCGCTTCTAGCTGGACTTGCTGTTACTCATAGCTTTATTCCTCCAACACCTGGCCCGGTTGCTGTTGCTGATATATTAAATGCCCAGTTGGGTTGGGTTATATTCTTTGGTGTTCTGCTCGGATTTCCAACGGCGGTAATCGCGGGTCCTCTCTGGGGAAAATACATTTCAAAGAAAATACACATTTTACCTCCCGCCGAGTTTTTAAATTCTTCCGAAGAAGAAAAAGAAGACAAAAACCTTCCTTCGTTTCGCGTTATAGCACTAATTATTTCAATACCACTTGTATTAATTTTACTAAATACCTTATCCTCGCTACTTGTTGAAAAAGGAGTGATCGAAAAATCAATGCTGACAGATGGTGTTGAGTTTATCGGGCATCCGTTTTCGGCGCTGATAATTGCCACTTTAATTGCCATTTATGTTTTGTGTGTAAAAAGAGGAATGTCAAAACAAAAGATTCTCGATCTGAGCACCAAGGCACTTGGTCCGGCGGGTATTATTATTTTAATAACCGGCGCAGGAGGCGTACTCAAGCAAATATTGGTTGATTCGGGAATCGGTAAAATGATGGCCGAATCGATGGCAAATTCCGCACTTCCACCTATTTTACTGGCCTGGATTTTAGCAGCTATTGTACGGGTAACACAAGGCTCAGCAACTGTTGCCATGATTACCGCAGCGGGGATAATTGCACCAATATTAAGCGAATTCGGGTTAAACGATCCGCAACGTGCACTGGTGGTACTATCTATTGCATCGGGAGCAACCTTATTATCGCATGTAAACGACAGTGGATTTTGGCTGGTTGGTAAATATTTTGGCATGAACGAAAAACAAACCCTGCAAAGCTGGACGGTTATGGAATCGATAATTGCGGTTTGCGGACTGGGTTTTACGATGTTGGCTAGTATGTTTGTTTAACTGCAACAGATTATGGATTCAGATAACCCAAACAACAAACCACGCTGGCAGACTGCCAACTCTGATTTCTATAAAAAGTATAAAGACGAAAGGGAAAAACTTAAAAATGAAATGACCAAAGCGGAAAATATGCTTTGGAAAAATCTACGAAATAAACAACTTGGCGTAAAATTCAGAAGACAACACATCATCGATTTTTACATTCCTGATTTTGTCGCACTTTCCATAAAACTGATCATTGAGGTGGATGGAAAAATCCATTTGTTCAAAAAAGCAGAAGACAACGAGCGAACCAAAAGGCTTGCTGCAATTGGATACAGAGTTGTACGTTTTACGAATGAAGAGATTGAAAATGATATTGAAGAAGTAGTTCTCAAGATAAAAAATGAAGTTGACAAATTAAACCCACCCAACCTCCCCGACAGCCGGCGGAAGGAATAAAGCCGATGGATTAAAGCTCGGGGCGTAAATTTTTGTAACCGCCCAAAAGTCCCCTTTGGGGATTTAGGGGTCAGAATGGTTATTGATAAAAACATTCAATTACTACACCCCACCTAACCTTCCGCCATTTGGCGGAGAGGAATCAGGCTGTGGTATAATTTCCAGACCGCCAATTCTATTCACCGGCCAAAAGTCACCTTTGGGGATTTAGGGGTCATATGAATAATCAAAATTTATTATCATTGCACAACAAATCGCTTTGCGCCTGGCGCCTTGCTCCAAGCTGTTACTATGACTTTTAAATTCAAACATTTCACCCAACTAACAACATCCGAACTCTATAATATTCTGCAGCTTCGAGCCGAAATTTTTGTGGTTGAGCAGGACTGTGTTTACAACGATTTGGATGGGTTAGATAAGGATGCCATCCATCAGTTCATGGAAAAAGACGGGGAAATTGTAGCCTACTCGCGTTTACTAAAACCGGGTACACGTTTTAACGATTATTCCATCGGGCGTGTTGTGGTTAAAGAATCGGAGCGCGGATCAGGGCTGGGAATTCAGATGATGGAAGAAGCCAAAACTTATATACTGGAAAACTGGAAGCCTGATAAAATAAAGATCAGCGCCCAAAAATACCTGCGTAAATTTTACGAAGACCTGGGATTTAAAATCGTAACCGACGAGTACCTTGAAGATGGTATTCCGCATTACGGAATGTTGTTTGAAAACAAAGTCAACTAACAGATGCAAAAAATTGTAATTCTACTATTTCTTATTCTGGGCAGTCAGGTTTTTGCCTCCCCGCAGGATAGCCTTGTTGAACGCATTTTTAACGAAATGTACAACCAGCATTATTCCAAAGCAGAAGAAATGCTTCGCACCAACAAAAACCATATCGACTCTGTTCTTTTCGCCGTTCTTTCGGTTGACATGAGTTACTGGAAAAATGTTACCGGCACCGACACGCCTGATTACCCGGCTTTTGAAAACGATTTGCAGCAACTTTCTCCAGGCATTCCTGCATCATCCACACAACAGGCGATTCGGCTGGTTACCTTGTCGTATCAGTTGCGTTACGAACTCAAACGTTTTAAACTGATTAAAGCTATTTCAACCCGGCAGGAAACAAAGGCGCTTTTTACCGCGCTGAAACCCAACGAAGCATTACCGCCCGGGCAGCAGGAAATGTACCAGTTGTATTCCGCCCTATTTCAGTATTTCGATAATTATCTGAAACCGTTTTTTGCTTCCGACAAAAAAGAAAACTGCAGCGCAGCATTAACAACCATGACCCGCTTATACCAATCGGAAAGCCGAATTACAAAAACCCTGGTTGCCTACTTCCTGGGAAAAACATGGCTGAAATACGAGAACAATGCGACAAATGCAGTTGAATACTTTCAATGGCTGCACAAAAACTTCCCCGAAAATATAAAGTTTAAAGAGCTGCTGGATGAATGTAATGAGCAGTTGAATTAGGTTTTCAAACATTTTGCACAATTTTCTCTTTCATCCGAAAGTTTTGATCAAAGAAACTTTTTACTTTACACAAAATTTTTGAGATGATTCAAAGGGTATTTTTTTCAATTTTTCTGGTGTGCTTTAGCCTGTCGACATGGGCAAATGATGCAAATAACGACAGCATTGCCAACCGCATTTTCACCTTAATCTACCAACAAAACCTTACCGAAGCTGAAAAAACTTACACAATCGGGAAGGACGAGCTGAGCGAATTCTACCGTACTTTTCTGAACCTCGATCTGCACTGGTGGAAATACCGCACCACCTATTCAAAAGAAAACTCGGAACAGCTTGATGAACTGATCGACGCATCGTTGCTGCCCGAAACCGATACTTACGAGAAAAAGATGCTACAGATTATTGTTCGCTCTTACCAGCTGCGTTACGAAAAGAAGAAATTCAACATATTTGGCATGCTTTCGGCACGATCGGATATCAGGGATCTGATTGCAGCTATAGAAAAGGAAGACCCGCCTTTTTCGGGCGACGAACAAAAGCTTTTCGAAAGTTATGTGATCATGTATCAATACATCGAGAACATTAACTTTTTTGCCAACGCCAAAAAATCGGAAGCCCGCGAAATGAAACTAAAGCGAATGGAAAAATTTGCTTCCGAAGATAATGTGATCTTAAATACAGTGGCCGATTTCTTTTTGGCTCGTATGTACCAGAAAATTGAGGACAAACCCGAAGTTGGTCTGCAGCATTTTAAAATTCTCACAAAAAAATACCCAACAAACCAAACTTTTGCCGAATATCAGGCCGAGTGTGAAGAAAAAATCTAATCCCAAAGTTCGTGCTGTGCGTAATCGCGATGAAAAGTACGCTGCCTGCAACGCGGACAAATTGCCTTTTTCAGCCGATGAATATTGGTAAGTTTTAGTCGTGAATTACAATCGCGGCACCGGAATTCGCTTTTATGCACCACTGCGTCGTCATCAAAAACAGTCACCTCAATTTTATCATACAAAGTTTTACAATGCGGGCATTTATAAACCTGGAAACCGGCTTTTAAATGCATCTTGTCCGAGGCCTGTGCCATCTTCCGGAGCAGATTGTGCGTTTTGTAATGAAATATCCGGGTGCGTAGTTTCAGGTAGCTGCTAACCGGCTGCGAGTGAACCAGAAATCCGTGCCCCTGATTAAACCTTTCGGTAAAACCACAATGATCGCAACGATATGAATAAGCATGTCCCATCGTTTAAAATTAAATAATTTCAAATGCCTTTTTGATGTTTTACAGTATAGTTCATAAAAAATTATACTTAGCAGAAACATTTTTTAAACTAATCTGTATTAATGACATACATTAAAATATTTAGTCATGAAATTAGTTGTAATTGCAGCACTTTTACTAAGCATATCTATTGGCAGTTTTTCGCAGGAATTAAATGTTGGCGACAAAGCACCGTCGTTTTCTACCGTGGCCGACGATGGCTCAACATGGAATGTAAACGATTATTTGGGCGACAAATTTATTGTGGTTTATTTTTATCCGGCAGCTATGACCGGTGGTTGTACTAAACAAGCCTGTGCCTACCGCGACATGAAAACGCAGATTGATGCAGCCAACGCCGTTGTAGTTGGAATTAGCGGCGACAATGTTGAGGGGCTAAAACTTTTTAAAAAGGCCAACGACCTTAATTTCCCTTTATTATCGGATGAAAATGGTGAGATTGCCAAAAAATTCGGAGTTCCGTTACGCGATGGAGGTACGATTACCCGCGAAATTGATGGCCATAGTTTTGACTTGGTTCGAGGGGCTACAGCATCACGCTGGACATTCATAATCGACAAAAAAGGAACAATTGTTTATAAGAATACAGAAGTAGATGCAATAAAAGACTCTGCCGAAATTTTAGATTTTATAAAAAACAATTCTTAAATTGCACTGATTTACAAACCCATAACTTAATAGAAGATGAGAAAATTATGTGCACTATTTACACTGGTTTTTGTTTTGTCTCTTGCAACTTCTTACAGTACATTTGCACAAAAACCAACGATTAACACGGATGTTACCATTACTTTCGGAAACGATGTGATTTCGTTTACGCTGGAATCAGGTGTAGAGATGATTAAAATTACTCCTTCGGGCAATTTTACGCGAATCCTAACTTTTCAATTAGATTCGGACGATCCTTTACTTAATTTGGCAATGCCATTCGCCGTCGTAAAAATATCGCTGAGTGCTGATACCGATGGAGATGGTGATGTTGATCTGATCTTAAAGGATGAACGGGCTGTTATTACACCAAGTGGGGTGGTAAAGCTTGTTTATCATCTCAATGGTAAAAAGAATTGACTAGAATAAAAAAGGGAGCAAATTTGCTCCCTTTTTATTTTCGTCTGTGTGTTAAAAATTATCTTTGCCAAAAATTTATAGTTTGGAAACAACCACGTTTCTAAAATATTTCGAGGGGCATAGCGCTATAGCCAAAGTTCTAAAAAAAGCCGCTGCCCCCCCGGGTGAAAAAATTCACCTGCATGGGCTTATTGGGTCTGCCAAAACCGTATTACTGGCCAACATCTTTCAGGAAACTCAAAAAAATTGTGTTGTATTGCTTAACGACAGAGAGGAAGCAGCCTATTTTTTCGACGATCTGAACAACCTGGGATTAGCTGAAAACACGCTGTTTTTGCCCTCGTCGTACAAACGATCGGTGCAATACGATAATCCGGAGCAGGAAAACATTGTGCAACGTACCGAGGTTTTGAACCTGCTCTCAGCTGCTGAAAAGCCTTACTTTGTTATTTCGTATCCCGAGGCGATCATCGAGAAAGTGATCTCTAACGAAAGCCTCGAAAACAATACGCTGCAGGTAAAAAGCGGCGATAAAATCTCTATCGACTTTATCAACGAGTTTTTGTACGAATACGGTTTCGAGCGGGTAGACTTTGTGTATGAACCCGGACAGTTTTCGGTGCGCGGAAGTATTGTCGATATCTTTTCGTTTTCGCACGAAGATCCTTTTCGCCTCGATTTCTTTGGAGATGAAGTAGATTCTATCCGCAGTTTCGATATCGAAAACCAACTGTCGAAAGAGCGCTTAAGCCACATTACCATTGTTCCGAATATTCAAAACAGCTCGGTTGAAGGCGAGCGGATTTCATTTATCGAGTTTCAGCAAAAAGAAAGCCTGTGGTTTGGTAATAATACTAACCCGTTTGTCGACCGGATGGCAGAACTGCACCGCCAAACAATTATTGCTCGTGAAGAGGAAGATATTGTTGATCTACTTTTAACTCCTGCCGAATTAGAAAAGCAATTAAAGGCAAAAACTATTTTTGATTTTGGTAACGACCTGGCTTTTTCTGCCAATGAAAAAATAGAAATTGCCACTTCGAGCCAGCCGGTTTTCAACAAAAATTTTGAATTGCTGGTATCGAATCTGACGGATCACCAAAAAAACGGTTACGAGCTGTTTATTCTCTCCAGCCAGGAAAAACAGATAGAGCGACTACAAACGATTTTTAAAGATACGGGCGTTAAAGTCAGCTTCAATCCGGTGAATTTTGTACTGCACGAAGGTTTTATCGATCACGAACTAAAAGCCTGTTTTTACACCGACCACCAGATTTTTGAGCGTTACCACCGTTTTAAATTGAAAAACCGAAAAGCGCAACGCGAAGCAATTTCATTAAAAGAACTGAATAAACTGCACCCGGGTGATTATGTGGTTCACATCGATCACGGAATTGGGAAATTTGCAGGGTTGGCGCGCACCGAAGTAAACGGAAAAATGCAGGAAGCCATTCGTTTGGTTTATAAAGATAACGACTCGCTGCTGGTGAGTATTCACTCGCTGCACCGCATTTCGAAATACAAAGGCAAAGACGGTAGCGAGCCCAAAATTAACAAACTGGGCACCGGTGCATGGCAAAAAATGAAAAACCGCACCAAGGCGAAGGTGAAGGATATTGCCAAAGAACTGATTGCCCTGTATGCCCAACGACGTGCTGAGAAAGGTTATGCCTTTTCGCGCGACTCGTACCTGCAAACCGAGCTGGAAGCATCGTTTATTTACGAAGATACACCCGACCAGGAAAAGTCGACTGCAGCCGTGAAGGAGGACATGGAAAAAACCATGCCGATGGACCGACTGGTTTGTGGTGACGTTGGTTTTGGAAAAACGGAAATTGCCATCCGTGCGGCTTTTAAAGCCGTTACCGACAGCAAACAGGTAGCCGTTTTGGTGCCAACAACCATCCTGGCATTTCAGCATTTTAAAACCTTTACCGAGCGTTTGCAGGATTTCCCGGTAAAAATTGATTACGTAAGCCGCCTGAAATCTACCGCCCAGGTAAAAGCTTCATTAAAAGATGTTGCCGACGGAAAAACCGACATAATAATTGGTACGCACCGTTTGGTGAGCAAAGATGTGAAGTTTAAAGACCTGGGATTGCTGATTATTGATGAAGAGCAGAAATTTGGTGTTTCGGTAAAAGAAAAACTGAAGCAGTTTAAAGTAAATGTCGATACCCTGACTTTAACAGCAACGCCAATTCCACGTACTTTGCAATTCTCGCTAATGGGTGCCCGCGACTTGTCGATTATACAAACGCCGCCACCCAACCGTTACCCCATTGTTACCGAGGTGCACGGTTTTAACGAGCAGATGATAAAAGAAGCCATCCTTTACGAAATAGATCGAAATGGGCAGGTTTTCTTTATTCATAACAGAGTTCAGAATATTTATGAGGTTGAAGAAACGATAAAACGTATTGTTCCGGGTGTAAAAACAGTGGTTGGCCACGGGCAAATGGAAGGGCCGAAGCTGGAAAAAGTGATGCTCGATTTTATGAATGGCAAATTCGATGTGCTGATTGCAACAACAATTATCGAATCGGGGCTTGACATACCGAATGCCAATACGATAATAATTAACCACGCGCAGAATTTTGGCTTAAGCGACCTTCACCAGTTGCGCGGCCGTGTTGGCCGCTCGAACAAAAAAGCATTCTGTTACCTGATTGCACCTCCACTTTCAACGGTTAGTGCCGAAGCGCGCAGGCGTTTACAGGCCATCGAGCAGTTTTCGGAACTGGGCAGCGGTTTTAACATTGCCATGCAAGACCTCGATATTCGTGGTGCGGGAAATATGCTGGGCGCCGAACAAAGTGGTTTTATTGCCGACATTGGTTTCGAAACCTACCACCGCATTTTAAACGAAGCCATTCAGGAGTTAAAGCACGACGAGTTTAAAGATTTGTTTGCCGAAGAAGACAAGGCGCAATCGCAGGCTTTCCTGAATATTAAATACGTAAACGACTGTACCATCGACACCGACATGGAACTGCTTTTCCCGAGCGATTATATTCCGGGAAACTCGGAGCGCATGATGCTGTACCGCGAGCTGGATAATATTGAAAGCAAGGAAGCGCTGGACAATTTTACCAAAGGATTGCAAGACCGTTTTGGAGAACTTCCGCGCGAAAGCCGCGAACTGATCGACATTCTGCCGCTGCGTTGGAAAGCCATCGATTTGAGCATGGAAAGGATCATTCTGAAAAACAAGAAAATGATCTGCTATTTTGTTTCCGATCAGAAGTCGTCGTTCTATCAATCGGGCGATTTTATTAAAATTGTGCAGTACGTACAAAAAGGAAAATCGAAAGGCCGGATGAAAGAAACAAATGGAAAACTAACACTCAGTTTTTCAAATGTTCCGAATGTAGAAACGGCTGATTACATACTTCGTGAGATTATTGATGAACTAAAAAGTTGATCGCCACTTCAAATAAAATGCAATTTATTGGGAAGCTTAACGTTTTCAATACACTCAAATTGATGCATTTAGTAGATGTTGTTTAAAAAAAAATCCCGATATTGGCATTTCAAGACAACCAAATCGATAAAAACTACATCAAACAAATAATTGAACTCAGCATAACTTTTAAAATTAGAAATATGGACACAATGATGAAAATTGGAAAAACACTAACGATCTTTTTAATTGTTGCCGGTTTTTTTGCCTGTAGCGATGATGACAACTCCGTGCCTTTCGAGGTGATTGGCGATGTTTATGTAATTAAACGTACCATTAACGATGAAGTAAAATACGCCAACGCTTATGTAGCCTGGGGTAACCAGCCAATGAGCCACGCAGAAGTTACAACTCCCACTGCTGCGAATTTTACTCTGGATCCGGCTTCTGAAAATCTAAATACTTACGCAAAAGAGCCTGCATTGGCCGAATACAGCACCGCTGCCCCTGTTCAGGGCAATTACCAGTTTTTAGTGATAAACGAGGACATTACCCACGAATCTACTGACTTGCTTGATTTCGATGATATTGATTTTACACCCATTTCTTCGGCAGATATGGTAAATAACGTTTTAAGCGTACAGTGGGAAACCAATAGCGTTGCAGAAGGTTATCAAATCAGATTGATTAACCAAAGTGGCGACATCGCTTTCTTTAGCGTAGCCTTACCAGAACAAATGGTTCGTTTAGATATTGGTACAAACGCAGCTTCAGGCGCGTGGTACGAAACCCCGGAGCCAGGTAATGTTTATACGATAGAATTCCTGACAATTAGATATGAAGATGATGCCACCAGTTTAAATGCGGCTAAAAACATTCAGGAAGTTGCTGTTACCGAGCAAGAAGTTACATGGCAATAAACAATTTGCAATAATAAATCAACCGTCTGTATTTCAGGCGGTTTTTTTTGTGCCTTTTCGTAAGCTCATCGCCGAAATTCATCACAATCGAAAAAAAACAATTTGCCAAGCAACTATTGTTAGCCCAATTGCATCTACCAATAGATAAAAGAAATCAGAATAACTCAAATTAAATTTTAAAAACAAAGACAAATGATTAACATTCAGAAAATTGGCAAATTAGTTTTACTAGCGTTTATTGTAACCGGGTTTTGGGCATGTAACGATAATGATCCGGAACCATTTAACTTTGGAGGTGAGGTTGTTACCTTTAAAAGAACAATCGATGGCGAAGAAAAATTTGCGTTAAGCTATTACGCCTACGCCAACATGAAAATGGATTCGGCCAGCGTTGACTTTCCCGGCGATTCAACGCTTACACTTTCACCGGCAGATGCGCAAAAACTTACCTATTCTTATGACGCTTCAACTGAAGACTTTTCCACAACTGCTCCGGCAACAGAAAACTATGATTTTTTGGTATTTAACAACGGTGTAGAATATACAGCCACTGAAAATCATATTTTTACAGATGTGGATATCCCTACGATCGATTCAGTTGGTGTAACAACCAGCAGCGAATCGGTTTACGTTGAATGGAGCAACAATGATGATGCGCAAGGTTATGCTGTTCAGATTTTAAATGAAGACGATGAAATAGTTTTTAACAGCTACATTCTGGCAGATGATGAGGATAGTTTCACTGCTAACCAAAGTACAGGATCATGGGAAACATCATTAACAACCGGCGAAACCTATACTATTGAAGTTCAGGCAATGGTATTTGAAGACGGTGCAACCAATGCTAATTTCTTCTATCAGATAGAGACAATTGCAATAGCTTCGGAAGAATTCATCTTTGAAGACTAAAAAAAAAAAATCAATACAACCGCTTGTTTTTCAGGCGGTTTTTTTGTGCTCTTTTTCTAATTACTATTTCTATAGTAGTTTTTCTATTAAAATAGTTTTGTTTCTAAATTTTTAGTACTATGTTTGTAGTAGAAAATAACTTTGTACGAGTATATAATCAATTTAAAGGATGAAAACATTAACAAAAGCGGAAGAACAGGTAATGCATATTCTCTGGAATTTAAAAGAGGGAGTTGTTAAACAGGTAGTCGACGAATTTGGCGATGATAAACCAGCCTACACAACTGTGGCAACCGTTTTAAATGTTCTGGAGAAAAAGGGATTTGTTACCCATAAAAAGATTGGAAATACGAATCTTTTTTCGCCTGCAGTTAGTAAAACCGACTACACAAAAGTCCAGTTTTCATCTCTACTGAAAAACTACTTCAACGGCTCGTTCCCGAAAATGGCCACCTTTTTTGCCAAAGAGAACAACCTGGGAATTGAAGAGCTGGAAGAAATGCTAAAGATGACAGAAAACGAATTAAACAAAGAAAAGAACGACTAGCCATGGAAACTTCTCTGTTCTATTTATTAAACGCATCGGGAGGAATTGTTCTTTTCTTCCTGGTATACTGGTTGTTTCTTCGCAACGAAACGTTTCATGCAGCCAACCGCTGGTTTCTGATAGGATCATTGCTTTTGGCCATTCTGCTTCCTTTACTACCGGTTCGTTACGAGGTTTTTATCGAAGCAACTGAAGGTGCAAAAACCGGCGCGCATACCATTGCCGATACCTTTAAAAATATTCCTGTTTTTAAAGCAACCGAAGAAAGTACCACAATATTTGGCTGGCAACAAGCAATTCTGTTGATATACCTCACAGGAGCAGCAATTTTTCTGCTTCGTTTGCTTACCCAAACTTTTGTTCTTATTCATTTAATGATAAAATACCGCGTAACATCTTTAAACGGCATGCGCGTGGTGGAAAACGAAAAATACGGACTCCCCTTCTCATTTTTCAACGTTGTATTTATAAATCCGAAATTTCATACACAGGACGACCTGCCGGAAATTCTGGCTCATGAAAAAGTGCACATTCGTGAGAATCACTGGTTCGACCTGCTTTTTATAGAACTGTTAACAGTCATCTTTTGGTTCAACCCATTTATTTGGATGTTTGAACGAGCAATTAAACAAAACCATGAGTACCTGGCCGACAAAGGTGTTCTTGCGCAGGGACACACTGTGGGCCGCTACCAGGCTTTATTAGTAAACCAGCTGATGGGCATGCAAATTATTGGCATCACCAATAACCTGAATTTTGCCCTAAGCACAAATCGATTAAAAATGATGACGAAAAAGAAAACATCGGCCCGCCGGCTGATACGATTTACCTGGGCACTGCCCGCACTTGCGCTGTTGTTATTCGCTTTTGCCGAACCGGATTACCGGATGCAGGAGTTAAATGAACCGGAAATAGCCAATCAGCCAACTTCAGTTACTAAAACATTGAAGATTTCAGGTCTGGTAGTTGATGAAAACGACGAACCTTTACCCGGAACCTCCGTGGTTGTTAAAGGTGGAACAACGGGATGTGTTACCGACTTGCAAGGCCGGTTTACACTCGAAATCCCAGAAAAGACAGCAATCGTGCTTTCCTTTGTGGGTAAAAAAACCATTGTTGACGATTACATGGGAATTCTGTCGGGGAAAGATGGTGAGGTGTACAAACGCAACTACAAAATGGAGGATGAAATAATTGGAATTGGACTTGCCACTGAACTACTTGCTGTGAACAACAATGACAAGATGGCTCCTCCTCCGCCACCTCCTCCGCCACCATCTGACGATGAAATGTTTTACATTGTTGAAGATATGCCAAGTTATCCGGGAGGATCAGAGGCCTTGAACAACTTTGTTTACAAGATGCAAAACAAATTGGCTTCTGCTAAAAATATAAAAGGAAAAGCTAAAGTGTTGTTTACGGTAAATGCTAAAGGCGAAGTAAGCGACATAAAAATTGTTGAGCAAGACAACGACGCTGCAGCAAAAGGAGCATACGCCATTGCAAGCCAACTGGAAGACTGGAAACCGGGTAAACAGCGCGGCAAAGCTGTTCCTGTTAAATACATGATGCATGTAGAGTTTAAATAAGAACAGAAAACAAGAATAACCATTTTGACGCCCGTTGACTTTTGGTCATCGGGTGTTTTTTTAAACTTGTGCCTATTCACCAAAAACCGAACCATGCAAAAAAAGTATTTCAGGAGCAATAGCGATTGGGAAAAGTGGCTGGAGCAGAACCACGATAAGGAAAAGGAATTATTTCTGCTTTACTACAAAAAGCACACTGGGAAACCGTGCATTTCATACGACGACTCGGTAAAAACTGCACTGTGCTACGGCTGGATCGACGGCTTGATAAACCGTATTGACGATGAATGTTATTCCCGGCGATTTACGCCACGAAATGCCAAAAGTATTTGGTCGGAATCAAACAAAAAACGTGTTGCCGAATTGTTGAAAGAAGGAAAAATGAAACCTCAGGGTTTAAAACTTGTAGAAGCTGCCAAACAAAACGGAAATTGGAAAAAGGGTTATTCTCATCTTAAGATTAGCCATACAATATCTGATGAGTTTAAAACAGCTTTAAACCAAAATCCTGAAGCTAAAGTATTTTTCGAGTCGCTGGCAACAAACCACAAAAACCAGTTTACCGCCTGGATTAACATGGCTAAACGTGACGAGACAAAAGAAAAGCGGATTTCGGAATCGATACAACTTTTAAAATCGGGGAAGAAACTTGGTTTAAAGTAAACTCACTGTGGTTTTCCGGTATAACTAGCAACAAAACATTAACACCATCCAAGAAAAAAAGAAAGGCGTACATATTAGCATGCACACCCTTCCTCTTGTTACAATATTCTTAGCAGAAATCCTGATAATATTTTAAAAATGCTAGGAAATCATTTTATTAAAAATATCCAGTTGCTCTTTCATTGCAGAAATTCGATCCGTCGGAGAAGTGCGGGCTTCCAGCAATATCCATCCATCGTATTTCATGCCCACAAATAAATCCATGAGCTGCTGATAAGGGTAGTCGCCTACA
The DNA here is from genome assembly GCF_010586825.1 of Draconibacterium mangrovi. Taxonomy (GTDB): domain Bacteria; phylum Bacteroidota; class Bacteroidia; order Bacteroidales; family Prolixibacteraceae; genus Draconibacterium; species Draconibacterium mangrovi. Next base: position 1,352,652 of record NZ_JAAAGB010000001.1, read on the forward strand.
TTGAGTTCGCGAATGTGCACCGTATGGCCAAAGTATTTTTTCACCGAATTAAAGTTGGCTTCCAGTCCCGGCGGAAGTAAATCCTGTTCGTTACAATTCCAGCACATTTTTACGCTTTTTTCAGTCACCTGATCAAAAATAGCTTTCATGTTTGGTATTTCCTGCGAAACATTACCATGCACTTCAACGCGAATTACCTGCCCCAAATCTTTAGCAGCTTTACCACACTCGTTTAAAGCAGCTGCAATTTGCGAAATAGTTTTTTCTCTTGGTACTTCGGTTGGAATGCCGTTTGGTTTCACTTTTACACCGGTGGCACCAATATCGGCACACAATTTCAGGTATTCAATGGTATCCTGAATATTCTTTTTTACAAGGTCCTGATCAACGTGGTGATAATCGAAGTTTGCCCCGTAGCCAACACAAGTTACCGGACTGTCGGCAAACCGTTTTTTAACTTCTAGCCGCTCTTTCTGGCTCAACACTGTTTCTACTCCGTGGGCATGTTCCGTACGAAGTTCGACACCCATAAAACCTGTTTTTTCGCAATTCGCAATTAAGGTTGGTAAATCCCAGTCTTTTCCCCACTGGTAGGTTACCAAACCCAGTTTCATTTTCGATTTGCGCAACATGGCCTGAGCCGCCATTGGATCGACCAAACTCAGTCCGGCGCCGGCAATAAAACTATTCTGTATAAATTTTCTTCGCGATTGATTCATTACTTTAATTTTTTAGCATGCCCATTATTTTCCGGCATATTCATCTGCCAGCTTATTAATTTCATCATCACTTAAATCGGCGGCAGCAACCACCAGCCGGTATTTAAACGTAACCGAGTCGCCTTTTTTCAGGCTGAAGTTCAATTCTTTTTCGCCATTCGAGAATATTTTCTGTCCCAGCGTATTGGCCGCAAACAAACCATAGTCGCGCGCATGCCAATAGGTAGGGTATCCCACATTTTTAGGATGATCGATAATAACCAATGAAACAGGTTCGCCCTTAATTTCGCTCGACAATTTCATCCAGCGACCGCGGGTGCCCCATACATCTCCGCCTTCAACACCTTCTGCACTTCGGTAATTGCCTTTCACATAGGTGTTGTCCATGTTTTTCACTTCGGTAACTACACCGTGAGAATCCATTAATTTGGTTGGTTTGTCGCTTGGTAACTCCAGTTCGCGAGCCACACGAATGGCAAACATACCTTCTTTATTGTCGGTAAATTTCACCTCATCGATAAGTGCTTTTAAAGTGGTTGTGCGGTCGATTATTCGAATGTTTTCTTTTGCCGTAAATGTGAATTCTGTATCGTCGGAAAGCATGGCCGTATTATCAGGAGATTTCCAAACCGATTCAGTTTCAAGAACTGCTTTCCCTTTGCCACCTTTGGCTTTTTTTACTGATTGATGGTAAATAACACCATAATCCCCCTTTTTATCAGCAGGAATGGCTTCTGAATTGTTCCAGAAATCGAGCCCGTTTACATCGCCGTAATTCAACCATATTCCAACATGGTGCGGATGATCTGTCCGATCGCCTTCCTTGTTTATCAGAGGGAAACTGCGTGTAAGCATATTTCCGGCAGGCGACATTACAGGCCACAACACCGGTTTCATAATATTGTCAGGATAGATGTATGACGTGAACAACTTTCCATCGATGTTTACGTCGATCTTCTTTGCGGCCTCATCAACCTTAATATCAATGATTTGTTGCGAATTACAATTACTAAACAGGAGTAAGGAGCCAGCTGTAATTGCCATTATCAGTAGCGTTTTAAATTTCATAGTTTTGGTATTTATATGGCTGGAAATGCGATGTAACCTCGGTTGGATTACATCGCATTTTGCTCAAGTTCAATTGATTAATTTAAATATAGAAAGGAGAGTGCTACACCATATTTGGAACAACATAACCTTCCCTGTAATTCCGCGTAAGCATTTCATCTGCTTCCGGATCATTTACAAACTGTTCGGCATGAGGATTAAACGTCAGCACTTTACCCAAACGATAAGCAATGTTACCCAAATGTGCCAACCCGGAAGAGAGGTGTGCTGTTTCAACCGGTGCATTTAACAGGGTTTTGTCGTGGGCACGAACAGCGTCAATAAAATTAGTAAAGTGTCTGTCGGTACCACCTGCTCCCCTGTCCATTCCGGTTGCTGCGATACCACCATCGTCGCCTGATTTTCCGGGTTCTCGGTTCTGTCCCAAATACGATTTGTATTTATCGTAACCATCCACTACAATAATTCCTTTTTCGCCGTAGAAAATATTACCAACAGTTGCTCCTTCTTCAGTATTGGTACACCAAGGGCGTACCTCAAACTGAATGATCTTTCCTTCATCAGGATAATGATAAATTGAAGTCAACACTTCAGGTACCTCTTTGCAATCGTCCCAAAGGAATTTTCCCCCCATCGATGTAATTTTTGTAGGCAAACCAACATCCAGTCCCCACATACATAAATCGGTTTCGTGAATTCCCTGGTTACCCACATCGCCGTTTCCATAATCCCAGTGCCAATGCCAGTTGTAGTGAACCAGATTTTTGGTGAAAGGTCGTTTAGGTGCCGGTCCTGTCCACAGGTCGTAGTCTAAACCATCGGGAACAGCAGAAAATCCCTGGTCGCCAATGTCGCCTCTCCAACGGAAAACCAAACCACGCGCCATATAAACACGTCCGATATAACCATCGCGCATTAACTGAATAGCTTCGTTTACGGCCGGCGAACTGCGTAATTGTACGCCGTGCTGAACAATACGATCGTATTTTTCGGCAGCTTCAACCATTTTGCGGCCTTCCCAAATATTATGCGAACCCGGTTTTTCAACATAACAGTCTTTTCCGGCTTGGCAGGCCCAAATTACAGACAATGCATGCCAATGGTTTGGCGAGGCAATACTAATCACATCAATGTCTTTGTCGTCCATCACCCTGCGAAGGTCTTGTTCCAGAGCCACATTGTCTCCATACTTTTCTTTGAATTCTATCTGACGTTCTTTTAAAAGATTCATGTCCGGATCACATAACGTCGTAACCTGAACATTGTCTTGCGCCATAAAACCCTGAATGTGACTTTTTCCTCTTCCATTCACCCCCAAAACGGCGGCATTTATACGGTCGTTTGCACCAAATACTTTTGCAGAAACAATGGTAGGCGCTACAATGGCTACCGTGCTTGCAGCGGCAGTTTTTTTAATAAATGATCTTCTTGATTCTTTCATTTTATTGGTTTATGTTGGTTTAATTTGAAAATGAACACCGTTAACGTTAACGCAGCTTAAAACTATTAACTTTATTCCAAAGAATTAACAACATTCGTATGCCTTTTAGCATATTATCAAAATTCGCTGGCTGTTATAAAAGCAGAAATTCTTTACTGCGCTAAGACTCTGGATCAGCTAAAACTCAATTTGACCTTATTGATATGATCTTTACCTTTTTATGAAGTTGAAGTCTTTAGAATGTCGGCTATAAAGTAACTTTTAAATTGCTAATCGTGTGATTTTTAGAACGAATAGAAGATGCTAAAAAAACGAAAGGCCGGTTCAATAACCAGCCCTTTCTCAATCAACCTAAACCTAAACTAAACCAAAAACCAAACCATCATTTATGGCGTGTAAATCTTCTTGATAAAGATTTGTAAGAGTAAAACACCAGTTTACTAAAAAGGTTTATCGAATTGTAATTTTTTTTGTTTGAACACCAAAAATATATCGTGGATTGCGCGGATAACCGCAGAAACTTGTCTAATCGACTTTATTCTGACATATCTGAAAGCACATCCATTTTTAAAATGTACGACTCAAGGCCTGACAATTCCAGTTCTAACTTACCCTTTCCATTTTTCACTTCCAGTACAAATTCATTTTCGTTGGCCAGTTGATCAGTTAGTTTGTAGAATCCGTCAGTTAAATGTAAAGCCTTTACGGTTGCTTCATTCAATTGAAGTTGAAATTTGTGTGGGTTATCTTCGAAGTTAGTCACCACTATCAAACGATCGTCCCCTTTCCAACGCACAAACGAAAATACTTTGTCGGTGTATCCTTCTGTATTTTTCCGATTGTACGAGTGAATTTCTTTGTATTTGCCCATCAAAGCTGCGGAATGAGCGGAGAAACTCAGGAGCGTTTTATAAAATTCGTTTAATTCTTTTTCTTCCGGTGTTGACTGCCCTCCATCAAATTTTCCGTCGTTCATCCAACGTTGATGTGCCGGTACACCGCAGTAATCAAAAATCGATGTTCGTGTTTCATCGCCAAATCCCATATCTCCATCGCCGGGTTCACCAACGTTTTGACCGAAATAGATCATGGTTGGCGAAGTGCTCAAACAGGTTGATACCACCATTGCCGGTTTTCCTTTTTCGGCACTTCCTGCAAATCCTGCACTGGCAATCCGTTGCTCGTCGTGGTTTTCTAAAAAATGTAACATGTGATGCTCGATATCAGCCAAACCATCGTAAATCGCCGGAAGATTATCAGTACTACCTTTTCCTTGCATAATGTGTTTTAAGGTATCGTACAACTCCACTTTATCGTACAAATAATCCATTTTCCCTTTGCGGATATAGTCGCGGTAAAGCGCAGGATTATAAACTTCGGCTAGTAGAAAAGCGTCAGGATTTTTCATTTTCAGTGCCGAGTTCATATAACTCCAGAATTCCACCGGAACCATTTCAGCCATATCGTAACGGAAACCATCCACGCCTTTATCTAACCAGTAGATGGCAATTTCTTTGAATTTCTTCCACGAATCCGGCACGTCTTTATCCTGCCAGAATTCGAAATGAGCTTCATAATCTTCCCTGTCATAATCTTCGGGAAGCAGATCAAAATCGTAAGTTCCATCAGGTTTTACACCGTAATTTACTTTTACCGTTTCGTACCAGTCATAAAATCCGGGTTGCGCTAAGCGTGCGCCATTACCGGTCCACTTGGCCGGATTTTCATCAAACTTTCCATCCGAAAGCGGGTGATCATCGCCTCCCAAAGGTTGGTAACCGTTCAAAAATTCCGGCACCTGAAAAGCTTCGCCGGGGATGTAATAAAAGTTGTTGTCGCGTTTGTATTCCACCGAAGTATCGTCGTTTTCACCAAAATCGGAAACTCCTTCGGGTTTCGAAATTGACTGGTAATTCCGGGCAACATGATTGGGAACAATATCGATAATCACTTTCATGCCGTGTTTGTGAGTTCGTTCGATCAGGGCCTCAAATTCTGCCAATCGGTTTGCCGGATCAATAGCCAGATCGGGATTTACGTTATAATAATCCTTCACTGCATAAGGCGAACCGGCGCGGCCTTTTACCACATCGGGATCGTCGTTTGAAATGCCATAGGCGGTATAATCGGTTATTACATCATGGTGCGGAACACCCGTGTACCAAATATGTGTAACCCCCATTGACTTAATTTCTTCCAACGCACGATCCGTAAAATCGTTGAACTTTCCCACACCATTTTCTTCAATGGTTCCCCACGGTTTATTGGTGGTGTTTGTATTCCCAAACAGACGGGTAAACACCTGGTAAACCACATATTTGCCTTTTGGCGAATCGGGTTGTGCGGGCTTATGCTTCTGTGTCGGTTGGCAGGCAAAAAGAGCCAGAATAAAAAGAATGGATGCTAGTTGTTTCATGATTGTACTACTCAGATTACACGGATTTAATCGAGAAACGCAGATATGATCAGAGCTAATCTGTTCAATCTGCGTTCTCATTGTTCAAATTTCTTATTTATTCAATTCAACTATTATAGCTGATTTTGCAGGAACAGTAACTTCCGAAATATCGGAAATTGTGTTCCCGGAAATAATTTCTTTACCCGACTTATAACCGTCGATCACTTCACTAAAACGATCTGTTTTAATGGTTTTTGCTTCGGTGTTTTTATTCAGAATGACCATCACGGCTTCGTTGTCACTATAGCGGAAATAGGTGTAAGTACCATCCTCAGGAACAAAATGCATCAATTTCCCATCGTGAATTACATCAGCATTTTTACGCCAGTTCTGGATTTTGGAAACATACTGCTGCATATCTTTTGCGGCATCGCTCAATCCTTCGCCGGTAAAAGCATTTACTTCATCGCCTTCCCAACCCCCGGGATAATCTGCACGAATATCGCCGTGTTCGCTTCCGTCGTGACGCATTAGAATTTCGGTACCGTAATAAATTTGCGGAATTCCCCGGGTAGTTAAAAAGAACACCACACCCATTTTCAGCAGATCTGCATCTTCACCCACCTGCACGTAAAAGCGAGACATATCGTGGTTATCCGGGAAAATGGTCAGATCGTATGGATTTGGATATAAAAAATCGTTGGCCAGTGCATTATAAATCTGAATCAAGCCAAAGTCAAAACTTTCTTCGTTGCGTAATCCTTCAGCAGCTGCACTCTGCAATGGGAAATCCATCATACTTGGAGCATAATTCTTATAGCCATCCTGATTGTATTTTCCTTTTTGCCAGTACGAAACAATAGCCGGATTGGTGGTCCACTCTTCTCCAACCACATTAAAATTCGGATATTCTTCCAACAATTGTTTTGTCCAGTCGCTCATCATATTCTTGTCGGGATAAGGCCATGTGTCCTGGCGAATTCCTTCCAAGCCAACATATTCAACCCACCAAATACTGTTTTGAATGAGGTATTTTGCCAGGAACGGATTTTTCTGGTTCATGTCGGGCATAGCACTTACAAACCAACCGTCAACCATTGCTTTTTTATCTGCTTCCGAAGCGTGAGGATCTTCATTCACCGTGCGGCGGTGGCTGGTAATTTTCATTTCGGGATAATTGTTAATCCAGTCTTTCATTGGCATATCGTGCATCCACCAGTGTTCCGATCCGCAGTGGTTAAAAATCAAATCCATAATCAGTTTCATGCCACGTTTATCCAGTTCTTCGTTTAGTTCCTGATATTCTTCATTCGATCCATATCTTCTGTCGACCTGGTAAAAATCGGTACAGGCATAACCGTGATACGACGATTCGGGCATATCGTTTTCCAGCACAGGATTTAACCAAACGGCTGTAAATCCCATATCTTGTAAGTAATGCAGCGAATTGATAATCCCGCGAATATCGCCACCGTGGCGGCCATAATTATAATCACGATCAAGACCTTCTTTCATTCCTTCAATCTCGTCATTGCTTGTGTCGCCATTTACAAAACGGTCAGGGGTGATCAGGTAAATCACATCCGATGAATTAAAACCTTCGCGTTTTGCGGATCCTTTTTCACGATCCCACAATTCGTAGTTGTAGCTGTCTACAACTTTATCGCCTTGTTTAAACTGAATTTCAAAGTCGCCGGGTTTTACATCCTTTGCCAGTTTCAGATCGACAAACAGGTAGTTTGGATTTTCCACTTTAGTGGTCGCTTCCAAAGTCACCCCCGGGTAATCGAGCACCACATCGGTTTTTGAAATATTCTCACCGTATATTAATAATTGTAAGTCGGGGTTTTTCATTCCGGCCCACCAGTTTGGCGGTTCAACCCGAGCAACTTCCTGCCCAACAACATTCAGGGTAAGCAGGATGATAAACAAAGTGATTAGTTTTTTCATTTTATAGTGTTTTATTCGTTTCAAATTTGCTTTACCCCTTACCCTGTCGGGAGTTCCCCTAAGAAGGGGAACAAGTATCAAACCAGCTTTTGACTCAATCAAAGCTCCGGCTTTTTTATAACTGTTTTCCCTCGCGAGGGAAAATGTCGACAGACAAAAGGGTAAATTATCTATTTTTTACTTCTTAATTTCAAGGGTCGAATTTCCGGCAATTATGTGTTCCGTTCCCCAAACCGTTGCTGCCACAACAACAGCGGAATGATTAATTATAAAAAACTCCCCATGTTTCATTTTTACCTCGAGGTGCGCACCTCCAAAATCGATTCGGAATCCGTAAGATTTCCACGATTCGGGCAGAAAAGGATTAAATGTAAGTTTGTTGTTCACCACACGCATTCCTCCAAATGCCATTACAAACGACATCCAGGTTCCACCCATACTGGTAATGTGCAGGCCGTCTTCGGTGTCGTTATTGTAGTCATCCAAATCGAGGCGTGATGTGCGCAAATACATTTCGTATGCTTTGTCCTGGTAGCCGATCTTCGCTGCTAAAATTGCGTGAACACATGGAGACAACGACGATTCATGTACCGTTAAAGGCTCGTAAAAATCGAAGTGTCGTTTTAGCTCTTCTGTTGTGAAATTCTCCTGAAACAGGTACAAACTCTGTAAAGTATCGGCCTGCTTGATGTACGGCGCACGCAAAATGCGGTCCCACGACCAGTTTTGGTTAATGGGTAAATCCTCAGCAGGAAGTTCTGCCACCGGAGTCAAATCCTTATCCAAAAATCCATCCTGTTGCAGATAAATACCACGCTTCTCATCCCTGGCGAAATACATTTTATCAATAATATCCTTCCAGCGCGCAGTTTCGTTCAACTCGTTGAATTTCCATTTTTTCACCATTTCCTCAAACAGGAAGGGGAATTCCTTTTTCAGGTAGTCGATGGCTTCAAGCGTATATTTTAAAGTCCACACGGCCAGGTAGCTGGTGTGGAAATTATTGTTTACGTTGTTCTCGTATTCGTTTGGCCCCGTAACGCCCAGCATTACATACTTTTCTTTGTCGGCCGACCAGTTTACACGCTGGCTCCAAAAACGACTAATGCCCAGCAACACCTCAAAACCCATCGGGGCAAGGTATTCTTTATCGCCGGTGTAATTTATATAATCGTAAATAGCGTATGCAATAGCTCCGTTCCGATGAACCTCTTCAAAGGTAATTTCCCACTCGTTGTGGCATTCTTCACCGTTAATAGTTACCATTGGGTATAAGGCAGCACCGTTTCTGAAGCCGAGTTTTTCGGCATTCTCGATGGCTTTTTCCAGATGCTTGCGACGGTAAACCAACAGGTTCCGCGAAACTTTTTGAGGCGCTGTACTCAGGTAAAAAGGCAAACAATAAGCCTCCGTATCCCAATAAGTTACACCGCCATATTTTTCGCCTGTAAATCCTTTTGGCCCAATATTCAACCGCTCATCTTCGCCCGAGTAGGTTTGATTGAGCTGAAAAATATTAAAGCGAATTCCTTGCTGGGCCGCAATATCGCCTTCAATTTTTATATCGCTGGTTGCCCATTTTTGCAGCCAGCGGTTTTTATGACTTTCGAACAGGGCATCGAAACCGGCTTCAACAGCCAAATCCACTGCTTCTTTTGCCTTTTCAGGAAGGGATTCCTTTTCATAATCAAGGGAAGAAACAGTAGAAGAGAATTTCTCAACTACTATTTCATCACCCTTCTCTACCGAGACACTTTGAGATGCCTCGACATATTTCTCCCTTTCCCCGTTCGTAATATCTGTTTCTACTTTATTTCCGTTTTTTAGTAGTTGAAACCACATCCCGGTACTTACATGAAAACCGGTTTTTAAGGTTTCAACTGTGAGATAGCCTTCCGGGCCGCCAACAGCACGGGCAACTTCTACCCAGAATTTCTCATCGTAATTCGAGTCTTCGTTTACCACATCGCCATCGAGGTATGGCGTAACTTTAATCTCGCCATCAAAGTTCAGCGCTTTTACCGTGTATCGGATAGCACCAATTTCGGTGGCTGCAATACTTACAAAGCGGTGCGAACAAACCTCCACCTGGTTGCCGTTTTGCAACTCGGCAACAAAACAACGCGTTAACAAACCGTGTTGCATGTCGAGCTCGCGTTTAAACGAAAGTACTTTTGCCTTTGCCAGATCGAGTTCCTCACCATTTACGGTAACTCCTATTCCAATCCAGTTGGTTGAATTGATAATTTTGGCAAAATACTCCGGATAGCCGTTTTTCCACCATCCCACGCGGGTTTTGTCGGGGTAATAAATACCGGCAACATATGTTCCGTTCAGCGTGTCGCCTGAATATTTCTCCTCGAAATTGGCGCGCTGGCCCATTTTTCCGTTTCCTATACTAAAGATACTTTCGGAAATCCGGTTATGTTCGGGAACAAAACCCTCTTCAACTATTTTCCAGTCGTGATGAATGATATAATTCTTCATCTCAGTGTTTTTAATTTTTTAATTTTCTGTTGCAACGTCTTTTACAAAAAGTACCAGCACGGCAGCTACCACCATGGATACTCCTCCAAAAACAAGTGCAAAAATCGACTCTCCTCCAAACAGATCTTTTACCATGAATCCCAAAATGGTTGCCGCCAGAATTTGCGGTATTACAATAAAGAAGTTGAAAATTCCCATGTAAATTCCCATTTTGTTCGATGGCAGCGATCCGGTAAGTATGGCATAAGGCATAGATAGTATACTTGCCCAGGCAATACCTACTCCAATCATTGGCACAATCAGCCAGTTTGGATCTTTAAAAAGGTAGATAGAGGCCAGGCTCACACCACCAACTATTAAACTAATGAAGTGTGTAAATTTTCGGTTGGTGTACTTTGCAATTACAGGCAAAGTAAATGCCATTAGCGCGGCAACTCCGTTATAAACACCAAAAAGAATGGTTACCCAGTCGGCGCCGTCGTTGTACAATTTTGTGGTTGTATCAGAAGTTCCGTACACATGGCTGGTAATTCCTGCTGTGGCATAAATCCACAAAGCAAACAATCCAACCCAGGTAAAAAACTGCACCAGCGCCAGTTGTTTCATGGTAAGCGGCATGCGTAATAAATCGCTGAAAATCTCCACCAGGGCATTCTTATCCTTTTTTTGCGATTTTAGCAAAGCAGCCGTCATCATCAGTAAAAAGAAAAGGAAAAGAATACCTCCAAGAATGTACAGCTCTTTTTCAAGGTCCATTAGTTGTGTAACTACTACAATCAGCAAACCCAGCAGCCCCATAATTCCTCCAACTTTGGCGAACCGGCTGCTTTCCACTTCCGCTTCATTCAGCACCTCATCTTTATTGGTTGTTTGTCGTTCACTTTCTTCAAAGGCTTCCAGCTCTTCGGGTGGGTATTCTTTGGTTGAAAAAATAGTCCACAGAATGGCCAGAAAGAAAACAACACCCCCAATGTAAAACGACCAGCGCACCGACGCAGGAATAACTCCTTCGGGAGCGGTATTGGGAATATTCAGCCAATTGGTCATTGCGTAAGGAAGCACCGATCCCACAACAGCACCGGTACCAATAAAAAAGCTTTGCATGGCAAAACCCCGGGTTCGTTGCTCGTTGGGCAGCATATCGCCAACAAAAGCACGAAACGGCTCCATTGAAACATTAATGGAAGCATCCATTATCCAAAGTGTACCGGCGGCTACCCATAGGGCGGGCGAGTTTGGCATTAATAAAAGGGCAAGGGATGCGAAAATAGCTCCGAACAAAAAGTAAGGCCGTCTTCGTCCAAGTCGGTTCCAGGTTTTATCGCTCATGTGCCCGATTATTGGCTGAACAATTAACCCGGTAACCGGTGCGGCAATCCACAAAATCGGGATGTCCTCAACATTGGCCCCAAGTGTTTCGAAAATACGGCTTACATTGGCATTCTGCAGGGCAAACCCAAACTGGATACCCAGAAAACCAAAACTCATATTCCAAATCTGCCAAAAACTTAACGTAGGTTTTTTGCGCATAATAGTAGTTTTAATTTGTAGCAAAGCTGTATGTATAAACAAGATAATACAGCAAAAGAACTTTTGCTGCTAAACACGAAGTATGTGAATTGAAAAATTGCCTGCACAAATATAAGTCAGAATCGAAGTAATTTCCAAACCGTGCACCATGCTAAACCCTGAAAAACAGGGCTTTTTAGCCAAAAATGATCATTTCAAACGTTTGCGGAAAGTGAAAATATATTCTACAACATGTTTTTGTGTAATTGCAGAAATCGGCCATTAACTACAAAAATCAATGAAATTTGAATGGTATATTATATAATAGAAGAGCCCCGAACAATCAGATCCGCATTCAAGACTTTTGTTTCAGCCGGATATTCATCGTCTTCCGAGGTGATGCGTTTTAACAGCATCTGTGTTGCCAGTGTTCCCATTTCGTAACCGTGCTGATCGACTGAAGTAAGCGTAGGGTCGGTAATTCCTGAAAAGCGGCCATCGGAAAAGCCAACAATTGCAATCTCGTCGGGTATTTTGTAGCCTTTTTTCTGAATGGTTTGCATGGCTCCAATGGCGGTAAGATCGTTGGTGGCAAACACGCCGTCAAACTTAATCTTTTGGTTTATCAACTTCATTATTGCCATCCGGGCTTTTTCAAACGAGTCGGCTTCCACAATCAGGTTTTCGTCGGCCGGAATACCGGCTTCTTTCAACGCTTTTAAGTAACCATCTTTTCGGTTTTGCCCAATCAGCAAAGCCATTGGCCCGCCCAAATGGGCAATCCGCGTTCTTCCGCTATCTATTAAATGACGGGTTGCCAGGTAAGCGGCATCAAAATCGTCGATAATTACCTGATCGGCAACTATATTCGGCACAACGCGATCATAAAATACAATGGGTACTTCGTTATTCTGGAAATTTTCTAAATGTTTATAGTCGGTGGTATGTTTTGAAATAGATACCAAAACACCGTCAACACGGCTCGCCAGCAATGTTTTAGCGTTTGCCACTTCGCGCTCGTAACGCTCGTTGCTCTGGCAAATAATTACGTTAAAACCGGCATCGTAAGCCACATCTTCGATTCCGCTAATAACTGATGAGAAAAAATAGTGGACAATTTCGGGAATGATAACCCCAATGGTATTACTGCGCCGTTGCTTCAAACTAAGTGCAACAGCATTGGGCTGGTAATTTAACCTTTCGGCCAGTTCCTGAACCGCCCGTTTTGTTTCTTTGCTGATATCGGGGTGGTCCTTCAACGCACGCGATACCGTAGATGCTGAAATATTTAATTCACGAGCCAAGTCTTTTATTGTTACCAGTCCGCTTTTCATATTCCTCTGACTCCCCTATTGTTGATTATTGATTTTTCCAGTTCCTTGCTTAAGGCTTTATACAAATGTAGCAATTTAGCCCAAATCTTTACATAAATTCGAACTACTAAATAAGCCAACCAGTAACCACCTGTTTTATAACATGTTGGGTGCAAACGTCACCGCAAACGTTTGCATAAACCGGTGTGTTAAAAAACGTAATTTTTTCTTAACAATTATTATACATTCGCCTCTGAATTTTAGTTTTTGTTGAACACAAAGTCTCTGTAACGAATTGATTTATTGCCTATTTAATGAGTTAAAGAGAATTTAACAAACAGGAAGATTCATAAACTAATAACATGTAAAATGAGGATTATTCGTAAAAACCTTAAATCAGTCTTGTTTTTGTTTGCCATGCTGAGCTTTAGCCTTGGTTATGCGCAGGTAAAAACAGTTACAGGTACTGTTAGCGACGCCGGTAACGGCGAGCCTTTACCTGGTGTTACCATTGTAGTTAAAGGAACTACACAAGGAACAATAACCGATTTTGACGGAAATTTCAGTATCGATGTTGAACAGGGACAAACCATTGTTCTTTCGTACATTGGTTACACACAGCAGGAAGTAGTTATTACCGCTTCAAATCTGGTAAATGTTAAGTTGGAACAATCAATGGAAAACCTCGACGAGGTTGTAGTAATTGGTTACGGACAGATAAAAAAGGACGATGCTACCGGTTCGGTCGCAACTGTTTCTTCTTCTGATTTTAACCAGGGTTCAAGTAGTTCTCCACAAGATTTGATAATGGGGAAGGTACCGGGGGTACATATACAAACCGAAGGAGGTGCGCCAGGTTCTGCTGCCAAAATCCGTATTCGGGGAGGATCATCAATGTCTGCGAGCAACGATCCATTGGTCGTAATTGACGGAATGCCGATTGATAACCGCACTATTAACGGAATGAGTAATGTTCTTACTTCTATTAATCCGAATGATATTGAAACCATGACCGTATTAAAAGATGCATCGGCCGCAGCAATTTATGGTTCGCGTGCATCAAACGGAGTGATTTTGATAACTACCAAACAAGGTTTGAAAAACCAGAAACTTAAAATTGAGATCGATTCAAAAATTAACATCAGCCAAATTAAAGAATACATTGATGTATTAAACGCCGACGAGTTCAGGACTTTGGTAAATGAAAGAGCTGCTATTAGTTCTGCCGTAAATCCTGAGTTGCTGGGCAATTCCAGCACCAACTGGCAAGATGAAATTTTCCAAACAGCCATAGGCCACGAGCATAATCTAGGTATCTCGGGGTCTGTAAAAAGTATTCCTGTTCGTGCCTCCATAGGATATACTGACCAATTTGGTATTCTAAGAACTTCGTCGATGGAGCGCAAAACCGGAACATTAAAAATCACCCCGAGCTTTTTTGACAACCATCTCTCAATTAATGCAGGTATTAAGTACATGAACATTGATAATAGTTTTGCCGATAAAGGTGCTATTGGAAGTGCCCTGCGCTTTGATCCAACAAAACCGGTATTCAACAATACAGGTATTTATGGTGGTTACACTACATGGTTAACAACCGATGGTTCAAGAAACATTAACGGAACCCGGAACCCTGTAGCCCAATTGCAACAAAAAAGTGATATTTCGGATGTTGACCGTTATATCATTGACGCACAGGTAAACTATAAATTACACTTCTTCCCGGATATTACTGCTACCTTAAAAGTAGGTTTAGACAAATCGAATAGTGATGGCTCTGTTGATACCGATCTGGATGCATCGTGGGTACGTACAGCATCTTCTGGTGTTGCCCGTGATTATACACAGGAAAGGAAAAACGAATTACTCGATTTTTACCTGACATACAAGAAAGATCTTCCGGGAATTGAAAGCCGGGTTGATGCAATGGCGGGGTACGAATGGCAGCATTTCTGGTCTGCAGCATCTGCCTACGAAGTTGACAGGTTTAATACTGTAATAGAAGATTCAAAAGATGAAACAGAGAACTACCTTGTTTCGTTTTTCGGAAGGGCTAATTACTCTTACAAAGACAAATATTTACTTACTGTTACATTAAGAAATGACGGTTCATCCCGATTTCATAAAGATAACCGTTGGGGATTATATCCCTCAACAGCACTGGGCTGGAGATTGATTGAAGAACCATTCATCAAAGAATTGAACACTTTCAGTAACCTGAAATTACGATTAGGTTATGGTATTACCGGCCAGCAAGAGCTAAACAGTGGCGATTATCCTTACCTTGGGGTTTACCAGCTAAGCGACTCAAGAACGCAATACATGCTGGGTGACCAATATTACACGCTGATCCGACCAAATGGTTTCGACTCAAGTCTTGAATGGGAAGAAACCTCCACTTTTAACGCAGCTGTTGATTTTGGGTTCATCAACAATCGTATTACAGGATCTATAGACGTTTACAAGCGCATAACCAAAAACTTGTTGAACACCATTCCGGTTCCTGCAGGCACTAATTTTACCGACCGCTTGCTAACCAATGTTGGCGACCTTGAAAACACAGGTATTGAGCTTGCAATAAATGCATTACCAGTGGTAACCAACGATTTAACATGGGAAGTTAGCTTTAATCTAACCCACAACAAAAACAAAGTTACCAGGCTAACCAATTACGACGATCCGAATTACACTGGTGTTGACGTTGGAGATATCAGTGGTGTTGGTGTTGGAAATAAAATCCAAAAGCATTCTGTAGGCCATGCACTTAATACTTTTTACGTATATCAACAAGTGTACGACACAAACGGCAAACCCATCGAAGGAGTATATGTTGACAGAAATAATGACGGTGAAATTAACGTAGACGACAAATATTACGCCGACTCTCCTGAACCTGACGTGTTTATGGGATTTTCGTCAATGCTTACCTATAAAAATTTCGACTTTGGCTTTAATGCAAGAGCAGCCATTGGCGGGCAAATATACAACAACGTGTTAGTTGGTGCCCGCTACCAGGAAATGACCGTGAATGAATACCTGACAAACCTGCCCTCCGAGATTAACAACTCGAAGTTTACGACAGCGCAGCAATATTCCGATTATTTCCTGGAAGATGCTTCATTTTTCCGGGTTGATAATATGACTTTAGGTTATAACCTTCGTGATATTCTAAAGAACTCATTTGGTTTGAACCTCAACGCAAGGCTCTACGGTTCTGTTCAGAATGTATTTGTAATTACCAATTACTCGGGATTAGATCCGGAAGTAAATAACGGTATCGACAACGACATTTATCCCCGTCCGAGAGTTTATCTGTTTGGGATGAACATTACCTTTTAACCGTTAAACTTTTATTACAATGAAGACAAAATATAGAATAACATATATAGTGATGGCGCTGGTAATGGCCTCATTCACTTTTGTATCATGTGTCAACGATTTAGACACAGTACCACTCGACGAAGATTTGCTTACTGCCGATAAACTGAACAATGACGAATCATATAAAGGAATGCTGGCCAAATGTTACGCAGCATTGGTAGTTGGCGGACAAAAAGGTGTTGATGCAGACCCCGACATTAGTAGTATTGACGGAGGTTTTTCATCGTACCTGCGCCAGTTGTGGAACCACCAGGAATTGACCACCGATGAAGCAATTTGTGCCTGGAACGACGGTAACCTTCGTGATTTACACGATATGGACTGGACTCCTTCAAACGAGTTTGTTACCGCCATGTATTACCGAATTACTTTGGAAATTGCCTATTGTAACAATCTTATTAAACTAACCAACGAACAGGATCAGTTTAAAGCATACAATACCGAGGCGCGTTTCCTCAGAGCTTTGTCTTACTGGCACATGCTCGATATGTTTGGCACTGGCCCGTTTGTTACCGATGCCCATCCGGTAGGTTCTTTCTTTTTCCCGGAACAGGCTACAGGACAACAGCTTTTCGATTACATTGAATCGGAATTGCTCGCAATAGAAAACGAATTGGCCGACCCGGGCACCAACGAATACGGTCGTGCCGACAAAGCCGCTGCCTGGATGTTATTATCGAAACTTTATTTAAATGCCGAAATTTACGTTGGCACAGAAAAATATACCGAGTGTATAACGTATACAAACAAAATTATTGGCGCAGGCTACAGCCTGGAACCGGATTATCAAAACCTGTTTTTAGCCGATAACTATCTGCGTACAAATGAAATTATTTTCCCGATTGTTTGCGAGGGAGAACATACGCAAACCTGGGGAGGAATGACTTTCATTATTCACTCCACCATTGGTGGCGACATGCCTGCTGCTGAATCAGGAGTTGACGGAGGATGGGGTGGAAACCGTACCACAAAATCGTTCGTAAACCTTTTTGATGATATCACCGGCGAAACAGACAGCCGCGCGCTATTCTGGGAAGAAGGACAAAACCTGGAAATTGGAGATATTTTTAATTTCAGAGACGGTTATGCATTACGCAAGTTTAAAAACATTACTTCTGATGGTGATGTTGGTTCGAACTTGTCACATCCCGACACCGATTTCCCGATGTTCAGATATGCTGATGCGCTACTAATGTATGCTGAAGCTGTTGTGCGCGGTGGAACAGGTGGCGATATGGCTACTGCTGTTGATTATATTAACGAGATAAGAGAACGTGCCTATGGTGATAACTCGGGAGATATTACCCAAAACGAACTTGATTTAGACTTCATTCTGAACGAACGCGGACGCGAACTTTACTGGGAATGTCACCGTCGTACAGATTTGCGACGTTTTGGGAAATTAAGCGGTGGCTCGTACATCTGGCCATGGAAAGGCGCTGTTGCAGCAGGTGCATCTGTTGATGCCAAATATGATTTGTTTCCGATTCCAAATTCGGATATAAATGCCAATCCAAATCTGAAACAGATCAATTATTAAAACTGAAAATTTGAATGAGATGAAAAAGTTTAAATACATAGTCGCACTGTTCCTGGCCATTTTGGTTTTCTCGTGCGAGGATGACATAATACAGCTGAATGATTCAGAGTATGTACCGGCAACCAATATTGAAGGGTTTGGTACCACCCTGGAGATTTCGAAAGATCAAAAAGCCGAAACAATTAATATATCCTATACACCGGCTTCGTATGGTGTAAATATTGTTGCTACACATAAATTGCAGTTTTCGGCTGCAAGCGATTTTTCAAATCCGGTTACTTTTGATGCTAATGCATCCGACAATGCATTCTCTTTTACAGTGGGTGCACTTAATGAGTTTCTTACTGAAACCTTAGCACTTCCTGTTGATGAAGAAGCTAACGTATCGGCAAGAATTATTACCTATTCACTTGAAGGGGTTGATACGCTGTATTCTTCTCCTGTTAATTTTTCAACCACTCCTTACTTAGACATTCTTTTTGCCCCTAATTCCTTCTACCTTTTTGGTGATGGTGTTGGTCGCATTGCGCAGAACAATAAGCTGAAATTTAATAAGGTTCACAGCGAGGAAGATGTGTGGACAATTGTATGGATGGAAGCTTCCGGAACATTTAAGCTTTGTTCTGATGTAAATTACAAAGGCGTAATCGGCAAAATTGGAGACCCGGTAAACGGCGAATATACGTTAGGTACTGTTGACAACCGGGGCGAAGATATACCTGTTCCGGGAACTGCAGGCTATTACACTGTTGGCATAAATCTGGCAACCAATAAACTGCTTATTGAACCTGCCAATATTTACATCTGTGGCGATAACGTAGGTGGGTGGCCTACCAGCACTGTTATTGAAGAAAACAGGTTTATGCAGAACACCGAAAACAAGACAATGACTTTAACAAAAAGTCTTGCTGGTGGTGAACTTAGGCTTCATGTTACTCACCCGTATATCTCCGGCCCCGACTGGTGGCATGCTGAATTCCTATTCTTTAATGGTAAAATAGCATACCGTGAAGATGGCGGCGATCAGGAGAGAGTAAGCGTGAATGCAGGAGAACGCACTATTACACTTGACTTTATTAATCAAACAGGTAAAATCGATTAAAAATGAAGAATCTAAAATATTTTCTAATAATTGTCCTGGCGGTTTTCACCTTTGCTTGTGAAGAGGATTTTATGACACCGCCGGTAACATCCGTGGTTGAGGGTACTCCGCCGGAGTGGACAACAGTACCTCCCTCTGATATAGATACTGTGCTATTTAAAAAGAATGAAAACGAGACGATTTTAAATCTCTCATGGTCAGCACCACTATATGCCGACAATGTGGGAGTACGCTACTACCTGCAAATAGATGCAAAAGGTAGTGATTTTGCAAATCCGATTGAATTTGACAGGATATCAGCAACTGAAATGGCGGTTACTATTGGCGATCTTAATGCCAAATTGTTAACACGCTTTGCCCCTGTTGAAGAAGTAGAAATCGAATTGCGGATTAGAGCTGCGTCTAACGAGGACCTGGCAGACTTGTACACCACGTCCTTCCCGATGATTGTTACACCATACCTTGATGTACCTGTACCTGAGGCCTTGTTTATTACCGGAACAGCAACATCGGTTGGTTTCGACAACTCGCTTGCTACTGTAAAAGACGGAGATGTATTTGTTAAATATCTTCAGCTAACAAAGGATGGAGCATTCCATTTTTCTGATAAACAAAGTGATGGTTACCTGTACAACTTTGGAAAATTTGCGAGCATATCTTCAAATATTGTTGCTGCCGGCGATGAAGACGGCAACTTCAAATTTACAGGAGAATCGGGTTGGTACGAGGTAAAAGTCGACTTTGCAAACAGCGAACTTGCCATTGCACCGTATACAATTGGCGCTGCAACTTACACAAACAACCCCGCTGAAGTATTCCTTGTTGGCGATTACAATGCGGATGTACCGGCATGGAACCCGGAAAATTCGCCACAAATGACTGAAAAAGCAGAAGGTATTTACTCCATCGAAACAACGATAAAAGACGGGGCAATGCTAAAATTTGTTGGCCAGCCAAGCTGGGGAGACCTCGACTGGGGTAACCTGGGCGGAGATGGTGCCGATGGTATTATTGGACCTAAAGGAAAAAATGGAAACATAACTTTCGATGGTGGCGATAAAACCTACATTGTAACGCTGGATTTAAATAAAGGTACATATACCGTAGAAGAAGCTGCCATTTACCTGGTAGGCGATGCAACCGAAGTTGGTTGGGATATCGCTAATGCAATTGAACTTAAATGGCGCTCGGGGCACAATGCTTACATGGGATATGTTCCGTTAAAGAGTGGTAATTTCAAATTTTTCCCGGTTAAAGGCAGCTGGGATAATGGAATGGGACGAATTAACGACTCGGAAGATCCAAAAGGTGGTTTATTAGGAGGCGAAAACAAGGATATCCCAAGTACAAACACCTCTTCTGACTATAAATTATACCGGGTTGCTGTTTGGTACGACAACGATGCAAATTCTTATAAATACTCGGTTTTAGATGCCGAAATGGTTCTTGTTGGAGATGCCACTCCTGCCGGCTGGTCAATCGACAATGGATTTAACATGGTTTATGCAGGAGAAGGCAAATGGGTAACATACGTTGACATGAACGCTTCGGGAGGTTATAAATTTTTCTACGAAACCGGAAACTGGAACTCTGGCTACAAAGAGTTTGATGCCGTAAATAATCCGGGAGAATTATCTCTTGAAGGTGGAGACCCAAATATATCCACTCCGGGAGAAGGTTATTATAAGCTAAGCATTGATACTTATAACATGACCTACACCAAAGAACCAATAGCTACAAGGAAAATGTATTTGGTGGGCTCTCCTAACGGATGGAATATAAATGCGGGTATTGAAATGACCTGGGACGATACGAATAAAGAATGGACTCTCACCACCGACCTGGCCGCAGACGATGCATTTAAGATTTTTGCAGAATCAGGCAATTGGGATAGTGGATTTAAGTTGAAGTACGGAACGTTAAATTTTGAAGGAGGAGACCCGAACATGTCAACTCCTGATGGTGCCGGAAATTACACCATCAGATTTAGCCTGGCCACAAAAACTTTAACTTTTACTAAAAACTAAATTTATAATTCAGCAGAAAGGGTTGTCCGCGCAATCGGGCAGCCCTTTTTTACCTCATATTTAACTTGTACGATGGCACATTTTCGTTTCCTTTTCGGCATTTATCTTTCGTTGCTGTTAAGTCCGGTTTTTGGGCAAATAACTACAACGCCAACACAACCGGTGGCCTCTCAAAATGTTATCGTAACTTTTGATTCCTCGCAGGATAGCCGCCTCGGAAGCTTTACCGGCGATCTTTACGCTCATGCGGGTGTAATTGTTGAAGGTAAAACCGACTGGCAACATATAATTGGCTCATGGGGCGACAACAGCACTCAGCCTAAGCTTACCAACAAAGGAAATGGAATTTATGAGTTCGAAATTACCCCCGATATTAATACTTACTATTCAGTTCCCTCAAACGAGAAAGTAGTTAAACTGGCCTTTGTATTCCGCTCTGCTGACGGATCGAAACAAACCAACGACCTCTTCGTCGACATTTACCCGGAAGGGCTTTGGGTTAGTGTTTCAACTCCTTCAGATCATTCAATACTGAAACAAAACGTGGAGACCACCATTTCGGCCAGTGCTTCTGTTGATGGCGAGCTTTCTTTGTGGCTTAACGATACTCAACTTTCGCAAACCACCGGAAAAGAAATTTCCACAAACACAACTTTCACATCAGGAGGTAACCATTGGATTATAGCCAAAATTATTACCGCTACCGAAACAGAATATGACTCGGTTCCGGTTTATATTAAAGATGATGTAAGCACACAGACCAAACCAACTGAGTACAAAAAAGGAATTAACTATACATCCGGCCAATCAGCAGCCTTGGTTCTCTGGGCACCTGAGAAAGAATTTGTATATGTAACCGGCGATTTCAACAACTGGCAACTTTCTGAAGATTACCAGATGAAAAAAGACGGCGACTATTTCTGGCTTGATATTCCAAATCTTGAAACTGGTAAAGAATACGCTTTTCAGTATTTAATTGATGGCAACCTGAGAATAGCCGATCCTTATACTGAAAAAGTGCTCGACCCGTGGAACGATCAATACATTGACAATGCAACATATCCGAACTTAAAAACTTATCCCACAGGTAAAACCGAAGGAATTAGTTCAGTGCTTCAACCCGGACAAGCAGAATACCAGTGGACCGTAAACGATTTTACTACCCCGGAAAAAGAAAAATTAGTCATCTACGAAATGCTTATCCGCGATTTTACCGAACAACACACTTATGCAGCAGTTATTGAAAAGCTCGATTACCTGGAAGACTTACGTGTAAATGTATTAGAACTAATGCCTGTAAACGAGTTTGAAGGCAACAGCAGCTGGGGGTATAATCCTTCGTTTTACTTTGCTCCGGATAAATATTACGGCCCCAAAAACGAACTGAAAAAACTAATTGATGAATGCCACAAACGAGGAATAGCAGTGGTTATTGACATGGTACTGAATCATAGTTACGGGCATAGTCCGTTGGTGCAAATGTACTGGGATGCAAGCAATAACCGCCCCGCAGCCAACAACCCCTGGTATAACCAGCAAAGCAATTTTCAAAACCCCGATGCACAATGGGGCTACGACTTTAATCACGAAAGTATTTATACCCGCGAACTGGTTGACAGTGTTAACAGTTTTTGGATGAACGAGTACAAAGTTGACGGTTTCCGTTTCGACTTTACCAAAGGTTTTTCAAACACTGTTTACGGCCCAACCGACTGGGGAAGTGCATACGATGCTGCGCGTATAGCTAACCTGAAACGCATGGCCGACGAAATATGGAAACGTAAACCGGATGCATTCGTTATTTTCGAACACCTGGCTGATAATTATGAAGAAAAAGAACTTGCCGCATACGATATCCTGTTGTGGGGCAATATGAATTACAATTACAACGAAGCATCAATGGGATTCAACCAGAATGGACAATCGGATCTGAGAGGAGCAATTTATTCTGAGCGCGATTGGTCGAAACCCAACCTAATTGCATATATGGAAAGCCACGACGAAGAAAGGCTGATGTATAAAAACCTCCAATATGGTAACAGCGAGGGAACTTATTCAACAAAAGAATTGGGCACAGCCCTTGACCGAATGGAACTAAACTCGGTATTTTTTATTCCGCTTCCAGGCCCTAAAATGATTTGGCAATTTGTCGAACTTGGCTACGATTACTCTATTGACTCGAACGGCGGACGGCTGAGCGAAAAACCGGTTCGCTGGGACTATTTAGATGAGAAAGACCGAACAGACTTGTTCCAGGTAATGGCCGGGTTAAATGAGCTGAAGCAACAATACGATGTGTTTTTGCCAGATAATACAAGTTACAGCCTGGCTGAAGCAACCAAATGGTATATACTAAGTAAGGGAAATAATCATGTTGTTGGCCTCGGAAATTTCGATGTTAGCGAAAATAATATTGCCGTTACTTTCCCTTCTGCCGGAAAATACTACGAATTCTTCAGCGGCGACTCGATTGAAATAGCAACAACAAATCAAACCTTTACGTTTGCTCCGGGCGAATACCGCCTGTATTCAACACAACAGTTTGAAGAGCCGAGTATCGTTACTGATATCGATGAACCGAAAATGATGAGTAGCGATTTGCAGGTTTATCCTAATCCTGCATCAAGTAAACTGACCATAGCTTCGGATCAAACCATTTCTACAGTTCAGCTGTATTCAATAGCCGGAACTTTACAATATCAGGCAAACGACTTACGCAAAAACAAGGTTGAAATTGATGTGCAGAATTTTACACCGGGTGTTTATTTAATCCGCGTTGTACAAAACGGAAACAGCATCACACAAAAGGTTTTGGTAAAATAGTTTTTAGTTAAAATACTGTTCAGAGGCCGGGGTAACTCCCGGCTTTTTTTATTCCCACTACAGCTGCAGTCCCGGTAACACCAAGTGCGATAGAGGGCATTTTTTTGTAAAAACACTGCCTTTCGCAGTTATCGGAGGCCATTTTCTTCAAGAAACATTGCCTTTCGCATGCGATAGAGGGCATTCGGGCGCAAAAACACTATCTGTAGCATGCGATAGGGGCCACTTTTTCGTAAAAACACTGCCTTTCGCATGCGATAGGGGCTACTTTTTTGAAAAAACACTATCCGTAGCATGCGATAGGATACACTTTTTTGCAAAAATGCCCGCTTTCAACTGCGAAAACATAGATTTGTGAAACATTTTTATGGCTGCGGTGAGCCATCAGGGATTACTTTTCAGCGGTTGCCTGGCCGCCACGGCCAAAGAGGTCGAGATTATAGCTAAACATGATTTCGTGCGTACCGCTGCTAAAGGCGCTTAACTCAGAAACGGTAATATCGTAGGCATAACCGATCGACATTTT
Organism: Draconibacterium mangrovi; assembly: GCF_010586825.1. GTDB lineage: Bacteria > Bacteroidota > Bacteroidia > Bacteroidales > Prolixibacteraceae > Draconibacterium > Draconibacterium mangrovi. Next base: position 1,376,936 of record NZ_JAAAGB010000001.1, read on the forward strand.
GGGCGAGGGATTAAACTTAACCAGCATACCATACGCATCACCAAAACGATACATGGCTCCCACCCAGAATTTATCGCGGAAACCGCCCATCACAGTCAGATCAACCGAAAGAGGAGCACTTTTAACCCATCGCATCATTCCGTTTGTTTTTAGCTGAAAATCTTCGCTAAAATCAATTCGGTGTCCGGCCACAAAATACATGTGCCGCTGCTGTTTATTAATGTAATCGGTTTTTACGTCTTCGTTAATAATTATATTATCAATTAGCTTCGGAACCGATAAGCCGAAATAGGTATTTTCCGAATACAAAAACAAACCCACACCAACATTGGGCAGAAAGTTCTCGTAAATATCGTGGTTAAATACCGGGTCGGAATCAACTGTTTTAAGCGCAACAAGGCTGGCACGATAAAAACTCACCCCCCCTTTAAGTCCTAAACCCAACTTAAATTTTTCCGAAACCGGAAGAAAATAAGAGTAATCGGCATAAAATCCGGTTTGTTTCAGTGGCCCGATCTGGTCGGACATCAGCGAGAAACCTACACCAATATTCTGCTCTTCATACGAAGTATTGTAGGTAAACGAACGTGTTGCCGGAGCGCCATCGAACTCCACCCACTGGCTTCGTGCTACCATTAAAATATTTCCAATTCCCTGCGAACCGGCATATCCCGGATTTAGCACCTGCAAATTGTCCATATACTGCGTGTACATGGGATCTTGCTGAGCACTGGCCTCTTTTCCTTGTAGTAAAACCACAAGGGTAAGAATTAAAAATGCTGCTATTTTTGTTCGTCTTCCCATTATCTGTCAATATATACCGAGCCGGCAATTGGTTGTTCTCCGTTTCCTAAATCAAGTACATAAAAGTAGGTTCCGCTTGGCAGGTCGCTGTCGTCGCCACCCTGGTTCGATTTACCATTCCAAAATTGTGGCGATGTAGAAATGCCGTAACCACGAGCTTTGTAAACTGTTTTTCCCCAGCGGTTTATTATCGTAATCGAGTTCTGCTCAAACAACTCAATTCCTATAATTTCAAAATAGTCGTTTACGTTATCGGCGTTTGGAGTAAATGCTTCGGGAATAAAGAAATCGGCCGCCGTTACATACACAAAAACATTGGCATTATTGCATTTTTCGTAGGTGTTACAAATGCGGTACTGAAATACATCGCCACCCAAAAATCCATCATTTGGCGTGTAAGTTACCGTACCATCGCCGTTGATATCGACAAAACCATTAGCGGGATCCTGTAAAATTTGTAACGATAAAGGATCAAGCTCCTGCTGCGGATCTTCATCGTTCACTAGCAGATCGATCGTTACCGCCGTTCGATATTCGGTGGTATCGTAATCATCGCGGGCAATTGGCGCCGAAATAAAGCGGCTAACCACCACCGTGTCCATAGCAGTACAGCCAAAAATATCGGTAACCTGCAAATAATACGTTCCTGCAGAACCAATTTCAGGAGTTGCGGTGTTTTGTCCACTAACAAAGGTTCCGTTCGAAGTTGTCCATGCAAATTGTATTTGCTCGCCAACACTTCCCGTTCCGTTTAAAACTGCCGTTGATTCGTATTCGATCATAAAATCGTCGCCTGCTTCAGCTACTAAATCCGAAACGTTGATGGTAACCGTATCGGAATAAGTAGAATCAGGCGAAGTTGTAACCGTTAAAATGTAGGTTGTTGTTTCTCCCGGTGTAAACACTGGATTTGGAATTGACGGATCGCTCAATCCTGCACTTGGCTCCCACTGGTATGTATAGCTGTTTTCGGTAGGATAAACCGCGTTAAATAAGTAGGGCTGGCAGTTTCCGATCAAAGTATCGGGGCCGGCATAAACGGCTAGAGGTTGCCCACGTGTTTTTTCAATTTCAACTACCTGGCTGATGGTATCGGCCACACATCCGTTTCCGTCGGTAACCGTGGTGTAAAGCGTATACATTCCTTCCGGTCCGTCCCACAGAATAGTGGCTGTTGGTCCGGTTAAAGCCTGCAAATTGGTACTCGTACCAACCGATGGCTCCAATTTCCAGCTGTAAACAGCACCATCGGGATTTCCTCGTGTTAGTGCAGTTTCGTATATGCCTTCACCGCCGACTTTAATCATAGCATCGGCACTGGTGTATTCCATTTCAGGCTGCGCATAAACAGTTATCCGATGCACATCGTTTCCGCCAAGTGGTTTAATTTTCTGCCCGTTTGCATCAGTAGCTTCAAGTAATGTTATTTCAATCTGCACATCGTGCTCGGGCGCTTTCAGCATAAAACTATCGGGAACTGTAATTCCCCTGTTATCGTTATTTATCTGAAAATTAAATTCCGATCCGTTAATATCCACTTTTACCTCTACCGGGAATTTTGATGGATCGAGCTCTGCACCTTCATTATCGAGCAGTTGTAATAGCCTCGACTCATCAGGATCGGGAGTGAAACAAATTGCACTAAAACGGTTGGCAAAAGCCACGCTCCGCGCTGCCGGCAAAACAGTTACCATTACAACTTTGCGGTTGGTACAACCTGTTATATCGGTTTCAATAACATCAAGATAGTAGAGCCCGGCGCTTTTCCAACGCACACGAATTTCATTTTTATTGGCTGAAGAAGTTAGAGCGTAGTCGCTTGATTCTGCTTCGGTGTCTGGGTTAAAATTTGTCAAAACTCTCCAGGAATAGTCGCTTCCCGAATGATTTTCGACAAAATAATTTTGTTCGGCACCTTCAAAAACAACATAATCCTCCTGTGCTGCCCCGCACAGGGCAGCCAGAAAGATTATTATCAGTATGAAAAATGCCTTTGTTCTCAACTATTCAATCTGAAGTGAATGTTCGGTCTATTTCTAATTGTAGCCGATGCCACTGGTATTTGGTCGGGCAACATTGGTAGCATCACTATATGTTCCGTCTCCGTTATCGGAAACTCCGTTAATAGCTTTACCACCTGAAACACTTGCCGTTGCAGTAAAATCTTGAGCATCAGCTGCAGAGCTATTATCGTAAGTGTTTGTATTGTCAACTGCAAAGCTTACAGTAACCAGACTGTTATCTGTTACCGTTACAGTGGTACCATCCCATGATGCATTTGCAGAGAATGTTGGTGGAGTTGTTGTATAATCAAATCCTGTCGGAACTGCAAGTGCCAAATCAAATGTATAACCGGTGTAAGACGCCGATAGGTTGTTCGGCGTTATTGTAAAGTTTATTGTTGCAGTACCATGATCGTAATTAATCGTTGTTGGATCAGCAAGACTTACAACTACTGCACCATCGTAGCATTGAGTGGCATTTGCAGCAGCAATCTCAAGATAGAAATCGCTTGGCTCAGGATTAACAGGTAATACCTTTTCGTTCGAACATCCTGCTCCATCGGTTTCCAGCACATGCACATAATACATTACTGTGGTGTCAATACTTGTTGTCCAGGTAATGTTGGTGGAGGCTGCAGAAGGAGTTGCAATAACAACTTCTGTACCTGCAGAGGTTGTTAAATTTCCTTTTGTCACTGTCCACAAAATTGTGTTCCCGCCATCTCCGGGGGCAATGTTATAATTGTGAGTTGCCCCGGGAGCCGGCTCAACACCGGTACTTTGTGCGAAAACCCCCGAACTAAAAGCGGTCATAACCACCGCCGTTAAAAGAAAAATTAATTTTTTCATACTAATAAACTTTATTGTGTAATGTGTAATTTCTAATCGGTTATAATTGCTGATGTATTTGGTATGGGATTAATGATTCCGGTAGCAGTCCAATCGTCGTTATCTTTATCCGGAGTATTATATTCAAGTTCTTTTGCTTCAGTAATATTCACATCGGCACTTAATTCAGTAAATGCAGCACCTGCAAGCCTTACTGATATGGTGATTTCGTTATTTAATGATGAGGAAGGAATATCAGTTAAGGTATAAGACCCTCCACCATTATCATTTAATGTTCCTGTAGCAGACGATACATTATCAACCGTTGAAGAAACATTTCCTGAAGCTACGTTGAAAGTAATTTCCCAATTTGGATTCCATGAACTACTGCCAGTGGTCATATTCACTTTAAAATCGATTATAGAGAAATTATTACTTGCATCCGTTGTATCGTTTGCACTGTTGCAGGTTGCAACAGGATTGGAAATGCTAACATCAAATGTATTTGCCACAACATTCAGCGTAAGCTCTTTAGATGTTTCACAACCTGTTGAAATATCAGTCTCTTTAAAAGTTAACTTATACGGATTCCCGGTGGTGCTCAACCATGTAATGTTTAATGAATCACCTGTTAAATTCGCTGAGTTTACAACATAATCCACGTCCTCGGTACCTCCAGTTATTTCCCACAAAAAATCGTTTCCGGAATCCCCCGGAATTACTTTGTATCCATGTGTTGAATTGACCAATGGATTTCCTCCTCCTTGCGCCATAACCATTCCGCTTATAGCTATAAACGCTATGGTTGCAATTAAATAAGCTAATGTCTTTTTCATCTTTTTGTTTTTATCTTTTTGTTGTTTTAATCAGGTATTATTTGACCGGTATTCGGCGAAGGATTTACAGTTACTGTTGAAGAAAGATTGATATCGCAACTCACCGAGCCACTCTGAACCGAAATGACGTTTACTATTTGATCTGTCTGTGCATTTAATACGGAAACTATCACTGCTCCATCTTGAAGAACTACTGATTGATTGCTGCCCCCGTTAATCGTATAAATTACTGTTGCCCCCTCAGTACCCGCCAGGATAAACTCTGCAGTTGACCCGGAACAAACAGGGCTATTATTTGCCACGATATCAACAGCTAAAGAAGTACTAACAACCTTCGCTCTGTACGAAATGGTTGGATTTTGATCGAATGAAGAATCATAAATTTTTACGAAATACTCGCCAGGTTCAGCTACTTCAAAATCGACACCTGTTTCTCCACTAATTGCAACGCCGCTTGAATCGCACCACTGATAAGAATCTGCAGTAGTATAAATAGCAGAAAGAACAACCGAACTTTCGGCGCACAACTCTGAATGCACCGGCGTTACTCCCTTTTCAGCGTCGCCCGATACAAACAAATCGTAAATACCTGTACTATCGTTTTCATTGTCTTCCAACGAAATTATATCGCCATAATTACAAGTATTGTCGCCAGGTGGATCATAATTAGAAGTGTTGTCGCAACTAAAATCGCCACTATTATCTGAAACGGTCCCTAATATATAAAATGCAGCTTCCGGGTCAACATCCAAGACTACTTTATCACTACCGGAGGGCGCTTCGAGATTACCACCCACGATAAGCTGAGCCCCAACACTTAAATTCACTGAATTCTTAACAATTAAGTCTCCATAGATAATACAAACGGCATTCGCTTCAATAGTAAGTATTGCTCCCTGTTTCAACTCCAGGGTTCCTTTAATTATCAGGGTATCATTTTCTGCAATTACTCTTGTCTGGTTAGTTCCAACTATAACATCTCCATCAATCACAGTTTTTGTTTGCGCGGATGCTGCCAAACTTTGAAGAAGAAAAAACAAAATAATAAGGAAAAATATCAGGACAGACCGATTCCCAGTACCCGAAAGGCCTGGATCCATCATCCGCATATTGATAGCATGGGGAATAGTCAATATGTCCCTACAGCATACTGTTCGCACAATTCTTTTACTCTTACTTTTCTATCTTTTGTTCTTTCTGTTACTGCCTGCACATGACAATAACAGTTTTGCTGGCTCTCCGGGGAAGATGCAACAGTACCATTTTGGGCCTTTTTGCATAAAACCTCTTGCTTGTATTTTTACAAATCTAAAAACAACAATTACCAACATGCAATCACTCGTTTCAAATATAACAATTACAACTTGTTACACTTAAGCCGCCAAAGGTAAAGAATTAACAAAAACATGTGAATCCAGAACCCGTGACTGATGGGGTTTGTTTCATTTTGGGACAAAACTTAACATTGAGCCATGATTAATTAACACAGTTTACCACAAAATAAAAGGTCGTTATAAGCACTTTTGCTTATAACGACCTTCAAATAAAATGTAATTTTAACTTCTTATTCCGACATGTCCTGCCCTTGCGACTTAAGTTTGTTGATATCATTAACAGTAAAATCACCAAAAAATGACACAATAAAACTGTTGCCTTCCGGGTTTTCACTGGTGATAAAAACATGACACTCGGAATATTGCTTTTTCCCTCCCAGTAAATAGATCACCGCATCTGAATCATCGTCATCATCTTCGTATTTCTGATATTTAGCAGGAAGAAGCGCAATTGCTTTTTGGGTAAACTCGCTATTTTTCAAACTTCCTTTTTCAGGATTGTACGACATAAACCGAATCCGACTCAAATCGCCGGTAACATTCTTCTCATCATCATCGCCTAAATCGAGATCAATGGCATCGATCATATCTTTCGAGAACGAAAAGCTGGTTACGCCGTCTTTATTGGCAAAGGTGTCATACATTTTATCCGACTTGCTTTGTCCTGACGCCAGCAACCCGGCTAACATAAGACCAAGCGCAAAAAGTAATGTTGTTACTGTTTTCATAGCTACTTTTTTTAACAGGAAGACACTAGGTTACACAGCTAAATCTACGCTTTACACTTCGTGTCTCCGTGACTTTGTGTTTTTATTTAATCATTTTTTTCGGTCAATCCTTCCGGTTTCATTTCCCAGTATTTTCCAACCATATCGCCATCCCATGTATTCGAAACATTTTCAATATCATGAATAATTTCATCCATGTCGTTTCCAAGAAATACTGCTTTTCCTTCGGGCACCTTTACTTTTATATCCACTTCCTGGCCTCTCCATTTTGCCTCGTCGCCGATAAAGAAATACGGATCGAAATAAAGGATTGAATCGGTTCTTTCATAAGTGTACACCATTTCTTCGCACCACTGTTTTGCATTGTCGCGTGTTTTACCTCGTGATGAATAGCGAACGGTTACCACAAAATCATCGCCCGACGAACGGATAACATCCAATTGCGGATAGCCAACCACTACTTCTTCCCCATCAATAACAGCTACCTTAAAACCTTCCACATCCCAGTCAATTTCAGCGTAATCATCCAGTTTATCTTCGGCCATGCGGAGATATAAAGTCTGGCAAGAGTCGCACGAAATGGTTTCGCTTTTTGTTATCGATGAGCTTTGTTTATAGTTTCCAAACTGCCCAACCGAAAGAATTAGCAGGGCGAAAAGCGATACCAACCAAACACCTACCATCGACAAGGCAACAATTGCATTGTTCGATTTATACCTGAAAACCAGTTTGGTTCCGATATAAACAAGTGCCAATAACGGGAGGCCTGTAATCAGTCCAACCAATATCAATCCCCAGGTAACTGCACCTGGCTCAATAAAATGATTCAACATATTTGGGACATGAATTTCGGGTCCCCAAATCAGTGGCATTCCTTCAACAAACGAATGTCCAATAATCATCGACGACACCAAGCCAAGAATTCCGAAGAAACCGGACAAGATAAGGAATACACCAAACACGATTACAAATACTTTCAGAATTACCTTGAAAATATTATAAACCACGTCGCCGGCTCCTTCCATCGACTTTTTTCCTTTCGAGTAAGTATCCGATTCTTTAAACTTCTTATAGCTTTCTTTTACTTCTTTTACCTCTTCTTTAATCGACTTTTCGATGTTTTTCACGGTAGCTTCCTGGCCGCGCATTTCAAGGCGCTGTGCTGTGCTAACTGCTTTCGGCACGGCAATCCATAAAATCAAGTATGCCAGTCCGGCAGCACCCGATGTTACAAAAAACAGAATTACCAGAATGATACGCAAGATTACGGGATCCATATTAAAGTAGGCTCCCAAACCTCCGCAAACTCCGCCCAGCACCCGATGATCGGGATCGCGGTATAAACGGCGTTTGCGCTTGGCTTCCGATGCAATAGAAACATCTTCCTCTTCGCCTTCTTCCTCGGCAAAGTCTTCGGGCGTTCCCATTACCTCAACCATTTCATTTACCCACTCAACGGTAATCACCTTTTTCTCGTCTGTACTTTTCGAGCTGAAAATTTCAGCAATACGTGCCTCAATATCAGCAATAATCTCTCTTCCTTCCTCGTCAACTCCAAAATGATTTTTCAGATTGATAAGGTATTTTTGCAGCACCTCGTAGGCATCCTCTTCAATGTGAAATATTGTGCCGCTTATATTTATTGTGAATGTCTTTTTCATCTTGTTTTTTGTTTGAATTTATTAGGATGGACTAAGCTTTATTATCTCTAATTGTTTGAACTGCACTAACCAGTTCGCTCCATGATTCCTCAAGTTCGACCAAAAAATTGCGGCCGGTTTCGGTAAGCTCGTAATATTTACGAGGTGGTCCTTGTGTGGATTCTTCCCAGCGGTAAGCCAGCAACCCGGCGTTTTTCAGCCGTGTTAACAAGGGATACAGCGTTCCTTCTACCACTATCATTTTTGCTTCTTTCAACGATTGAATAATATCGCTGGCATAAAGTGGTTTTCCATCGAGAACGAGCAGGATACAGTATTCCAGTACTCCCTTTCTCATTTGTGCTTTTGTGTTTTCTATCTTCATTTTATGTCCCTTTCTATCTGTTAGTCCTCTATTTTCATCACTGTTAATTGGCTGTACCTGCTACTAAATAGCCCAGGTATTTTCCGAAACCATCCAGGCCTCCAGCTCCAGCGCTGCTTCCTTTTCTACCACCGGCTGAAAAAATGTTTCGTTCATCATCCAGTCTTCCAGCTCAAGGTTTGTTTCGGTTGCCTCGCTGTACACAAACTGAGTGGTGTTAAATCTTGAATCGTCGGTCATCCATGCTTCAACTTCCATGGCCGACTCAACTTCATTTACAAAGTAATAGTTAGCCTCGGCCTCTGCAGGAATTCCTTCCACATCTTCAATTTCAGCGGGTGCTGCCATTGCTATGGCAATATCGCCAAAACCTGTATTCTCCAATAAACGTTTCCAAAATGTTTGTGCGCTTACTGTAAAACTAATAAGAACAAAGCTAACTACTACTGCTGCTGAACGTAAAACTGCTTTCTGAACATTGTTTTTTGTTTTCATGACTTTGAGTTTTTGTTTTCTGTTTTGTTTTTTGGCTTTGCGATTTTTTCCGAAGTTCGCTCTTCGTTTCTGCTTTCTAATTGTTTTCTGTTTCCGTCATTAAGACGATTGTTTTTTGTTTCTGTTACAACTTGTAAAGAACTTTTTTTAAGAATGTACTTTTTTTTACATCGTTGTTTGCATTACAAATATATGTCATTAATCTAGTACTTTGCAACACATAGTACCATATTTTTTATTATTCCCCTGAATAATTATTTCTTTATTGCTGATTTACTGCTTCTTACAGAATTTAATATTTTTCAGAAATTTTTCAATAAAATGAAAATCTATTGGATTATTTAACAATAAGTGTCGATTTGGCCGAATACACAACGCTGCGGGACTGTTAAAATGTGAATAATATTGTTAATAACTCAAACAATTTGTTTAACAACTTAATTCGTGTTGGTTTGTTTTTACTCAGCATTAATTGGAATTTTATCTTGTTAGATGTGGGGGTAAAAGTTAAGGCATTATACACAATAAGATAACATCTATTTAACAAAAACAACTGAAAGAAAAGTTTCCTTTGCGGCATGTTTAGGAAACAAGGGTGGAGGGATTGATTTTATAGTCAATAAATAACTGCACACAAAAACAAAATGAGAACCACATTAGGATACACAAAACAATATGTTCAGTTAAGCCATTCATTGTCATTAAGCAATAAGAAAAACAAACACATACAATCCATTCAATAATTATTTAAATTCCAAATCTATGATTAAAAAAATCAGTTTTTTATTAGTAGCATTCATTCTCTTTTCTGCTACTATTATTCAGGCACAGGTAACCACATCCAGTATGAGTGGACGTGTTACTGATGCTGAAGGAGCTGTTATAGGCGCAACAGTGGTTGCCACACACACCCCTTCAGGAACGACTTATGGTACCGTAACCAACGTGGAGGGCCGGTTCAACCTAAACGGTATGCGTGTAGGAGGACCTTATTCTGTAAGAATTACGTTTATAGGATATGGTGCATTCACACAAAACAATATTACGTTGAGTTTAGGTGAAAACTATGTAATGAATGTTGTACTTACAGAAGAAGCATTATCATTAGATGAAGTTATTGTTTCGGCAACCCGCACAAAATTCTCGAACGAGAAAACCGGAGCAGTCACCAATATCACAAACGACCAGATTGATAATTTACCAACCGTAACCCGCAGTATTATGGACATTACCCGTCTTTCTCCCTATGGAGGCGATGGGATGAGCTTTGTCGGCTCCGATGGTCGTACGGCTAACTTTACAGTGGATGGAGCCAATTTCAACAATAACTTTGGATTAAGTGATGCCCTTCCTGGTGGAGGTAATCCAATCTCTATTGAAGCTATTGAAGAATTGCAGGTTGTAATTGCACCCTACGATGTGCGCCAGACCAACTTTATTGGCGGTGGTGTAAATGCGATTACAAAATCGGGAACAAATACCTTTAAAGCAAGCGCATACACTTATCACCGAAATGAAAACATGCGCGGAAATGCTGTTGATGGAGTGGAAATTGCCGGAGCACGCGAGAAAGACCGTAATACCTTATACGGATTCACTTTAGGAGGTCCAATCATTGAAAACAAATTGTTCTTCTTCGTAAATGCTGAAAAGGAAGAAACCCCCACAATTGCTAACCGCTGGAGAGCTTCAACTGATGGTGTTGCTGATCCTGACAATTTTATTTCCCGTACTACAGAAGACGATCTTCAGACTGTTTCTGATTTTGTAAGAAATAAATATGGATACGAAACCGGATCTTTCACCAGTTTTCCTGCAGATCAGAGCAACAAAAAACTGCTCGCACGTATCGACTGGAACATCACCGACAAACATCGTTTAGCCTTACGCTATAACTACACAAAGAATTCTTCGTGGAGATCGCCTAACGCATCTTCTATGGACGGAGGTACCCGTATGTCGGAGGCCAGGATGTCGAAGGCTTCAATGTCGTATGCCAACTCGATGTATTCGATGGACAACCTTGTCCATTCGTTCTCTTTTGACTTAAACAGCCGTTTATCGGAAAACATCTCGAACCAGTTCCTGGCTACCTTCTCAAAACTTGACGATGTTCGCGGAACAAATTCTGCACCGTTTCCTTTTATCGACATTTTGAAAGACGACCAAGCCTACCTTTCATTAGGCTACGAACTATTTACCTGGAACAACGGTGTTCATAACAATGTATGGAACATTAAAGATGAGATGACCTTTTATATGGGTAATCACAAAATTGTTGGCGGTATTGCTTACGAATATAAAATGGCTGACAATGCCTACATGCGTAACGGAACAGGTTATTATCGCTACTCAAGTCTTGACGACTTCTTAAACGAAGCAACTCCTGAGATTGTAAACTTAACTTATGGCTACGATGGTGAAATGAATCCTGCAGCTCGTGTAAGAAGTAACAAAATTGGAGCGTATGCCCAGGATGACTGGAGTGTTACCGAAAGATTTAAACTGTCGTACGGCCTTCGCATTGACGCACTTATCTTCAACAATAATGACTTGATTACAAACCAGGCAATTAAAGAGCTTGATTATTCAGGTCGTAGTATTGATACCGGAAAATGGCCTGATGCCAATATCATATTCTCTCCACGTGTTGGTTTTGTATGGGATGCTTCCGGCGACAAGAGCCTGAAGGTTCGTGGTGGTACCGGTCTTTTCTCGGGTAATTTACCACTGGTATTCTTTACCAACATGCCAACCAATGGTGGTATGGTTCAATACCAGGCTCAAATCAATGCACGGAATGCTGGGAACAATGGCTTCACAATGGATGAATTTGCAGGTGGTTTGGTAACCGATGCCGAAGGAAATGCAACAATAGCAGCATTACATGATAAACTGGCAGGTTTAGGTTATCCTACAACAATTTCACCTGAAGACGGTACTGTTCCTTCAGCAATTGCGGGTATAGCTTCAGATTTTAAGATGCCACAAGTTTGGAAAACATCATTTGCTGTTGATTATGCATTCCCAACATCTTTCCCATTGTCGGCAACAGTAGAAGGAATCTACAACAAAACGATCAACGGTGTTTCTATTTCCGACTGGAGTATTCCAAATGTAGGAGGTTTTGCCCGTTTCAACGGAGTTGACAATCGTCCGGTTTACCCGGCAGGTTACCGTACCGGAACCAAAGCATTTGTTTTGGATAACACAAGCCGTGGTTATGGCTGGTCAGCCAATATCACTGTTAATGCTAAACCGGCGGAATGGGTTAGCCTGATGGCTGCCTATACACACACCGTTGCTAAAGATGTAACCGGCATGCCGGGATCGAACCCGGAATCGGCATTTACTTACGTTCCTACAGTGGAAGGTCCGAACAACATTAAATTGCACAATTCGCAATATACCACACCCGATCGTTTGGTGGCATCGTTTACTGCCCACGACAAGAGTGGTAACCACTACAGCCTTATCTATGAAGGATGGCACGGTGGAGCAAACTACTCTTTTATGACGGTTAACGATATGAACGGTGACGGTTACAACTACGATGCAATTTATGTTCCAACCGACGACGAAGTGGCAAACAACGAATTTCGCTTTGTTTCAGCCGACGACCAAACTCGTTTTATGGACTATGTTCATGCCAATGATTATCTGAAAGATCAACAAGGCGATTATGCAGAAGCTTACAGCGTTTACTCTCCATGGGTACATCGTGTTGACTTGAGCTACAAACATGATTTTTCGATTAAAACAGGTAACAACGAACACAAACTGCAACTTAGCTTTGATGTTAAAAACGTGATGAACTTCTTCAACAACAGTTGGGGTGTAGCTAAATACCTGAATCCGGAAATTGGTTCCGATCCTCGTATCCTAAAATACGAAGGTGTTGATGCCGACGGTGTGGCTACATTCTCTACACCTGCTTCAATCCATGGCGATACCGAAACATTCAAACCTAGTTATACGTTGGGTCAGTGTTGGAATGCTTCTATTGGTATCAAATATATTTTCAACTAATTTAAAGTATAGAATAATATGAAACTTAAATATTTATTTCCAATATTCATCGCCATACTTGCCCTGATGACGAGTTGTGAAGATGAAGAAACAGTGACTTTGCTTGATGGGATTCAAGTATCGTCGTCATACGTGTCGATTCCTGTAGATGGTGGTTCTACCTCTATTACCATAATGGCTAAAGATAACTGGACAGTAGAGAATAGTGTTGCATGGGTAACGATCTCTTCAACTTCTGGAAGTGCCGGTGAATCAACGCTTACCTTTTCGGCTACTTCTGCTATTGATGGTCGCACCGGGGAAGTTTTAATCCAATGTGCAGGCGAAACTCAGCGAATCAATATCATTCAGGGGTTGGCAACAATTTCAACTGCCACATGTCAGGAGGTTATTGACGGACCTGACAGTAAAACCTACCAGGTAACCGGTGTTGTTACAGCAATAACTAATACAACTTATGGTAACTGGTATCTGGAGGATGAAACAGGTTCTATCTATATTTATGGTACGCTTGATTCAAAAGGTGGAGAGAAAAACTTTTTAAGCTGGGGGCTTGAGGTAGGTGATGAAATCACTGTTCAGGGACCAAAAACAACTTACAACGGAACTGTAGAATTGGTAAATGTAACCGTTATCGGCATCAATAAATCATTGGTAAAAGTTGATTCGGTACTAAATGCAGAGCTTCCGGTTGAAGGCGGCGAATTTGTAGCCTACCTTACTTGTAAAGGAGAAGGTGTATCGGTTGAAATTCCTGAGGATGCCGAGTCGTGGTTATCCATTTCATCGATCCAAACTGCAGGAACCAATACGGTTGTGACATTTAAAGCCGAAGCCAATGAATCCGGAGATCGTGAAACTACGCTTACATTCCGCACTACTGATGGTTCTAAAAACTATACATCACAAACATCGCTTAGCCAGAAAGGAGCCATTTTGGAGGTATCTATCGCAGAATTCCTTGCTGCCGAAGTTGGCAATATACAATATCGTTTATCAGGTGTTGTTGCCAGTATTTCCGATGCTACATCAGGTAAATTATATCTGCGCGATTTCTCAGGTGAAACCTATGTTTATAAAATTCAGGATTTTGCCCAGGCAAATGTGAAAGAAGGTGACATCATAACCATTGTTGGAAAACGTGCTGCTTACAATGGATCTCCACAAGTAAGTGGTGCTGTATTGGAAGAAGTTATTCCCGTAACTCCAGTTACTATTGCTGAGTTTCTGGCTAAACCAGAAGATTCCAATACATACTATATGATAACCGGTCAAATTTCAGACATTGATTATGCTCCGTATGGCAATCTCTATCTGAATGACGGCACCACTGAAGTTTATGTATATGGCTGCTACCCGGGTTGGGGAGCAACCGGCGATGACAGAAAAGGTTTGTTAGCCGACAAAGGCATTGTAGTTGGAGATACACTATCGGTAATTGGTATAAGGACTAGCTATAACGGACAAGATCAACTTGGATATGGTATCTATTTCAGCCACGTAAGTGCTCAATAAAGGACGATATTTGTCCAACTCAATATGAAGAAAGCCGCTTTAATGCGGCTTTTTTTATGCTTCAAAACCAAACATTTAACCGATATCACTGTTTTTTTTACAGGAATTTATATTTTTGCGCCCTGTTTATTCAGAAACTAAGAGATGGAACAGCTTCATATAGATAAAATGTTGGACGAGAAGGGTTATATTGAAGAGACAATTGATCCGAGCCTTAAGTTGGTTGAAGAAATTAAACGCCTGAAAAAGGAAAAGAACGCTGTAATACTCAGCCACTTTTACGTTGAGGGAGAGCTACAGGACATTGCTGACTACGTTGGCGACAGCCTTGGCCTGGCCCAGGCGGCAGCCAGTACCGATGCCGAAATGATTGTTTTTGTAGGGGTGCATTTTATGGCCGAAACAGCCAAGATCATCAATCCCGATAAAAAAGTGATCCTTCCCGACCTAAAAGCAAGCTGTTCGCTGGCCGAGTCGGCGCCGGCTGATAAATTTGCTGAATTCAAAGCCAAATATCCCGACCACAAGGTAATTACCTACGTAAATGCAACGGCGGCGTTAAAAACCATGTCCGACATTGTTTGTACATCGGCCAATGCCAAAAAAATTGTCGACAGTTTCCCCGCAGATCAGAAGCTGATTTTTGCACCGGATAAAAACCTGGGAAACTACATTAACAGCATAACCGGCCGCAGCATGGTGTTGTGGGACGGTGCCTGTATGGTTCACGAGCAATATTCGGTAGAAAAGATTATCGACCTGATGGATGCACATCCTGATGCCGAATTTATCGCCCACCCCGAGTGCGAAAAACCGGTATTACTGCTGGCCAAACATATTGGATCAACTACTGCCCTGCTGAACTACGTACAGAGCAGCGATGCCAGGAAATTTATTGTAGCAACCGAAAGCGGTATTCTGCACCAGATGACCAAAGCTTGTCCGGATAAGATATTTATTCCGGCACCATCGAACGATTCAACATGCGCCTGCAACGATTGCGAGTACATGAAGCTAAACAGCCTGCAAAAGCTGTACATCTGTTTAAAACACGAACAGCCGGAGGTTACACTTCCACAAGACGTAATTGAAAAAGCTCAGATCCCGATTCAACGGATGTTGGAAATATCGAAATAGTTTCGGTAGACATTAGTTACGAGATACGAGTGCCGAGATGCTGTCATTTCGAACACAGCGAGAAATTTGTTACTGGATACTGGATGCCCCGACGCTTCCGGTCGGGATTTCGCTTCGCTCAACTGGATGCTGGATGCTGGTTACTGGATACTGGATGCCCGATACTGGAAACTCATTACTGAATACTCAATACCAGATACTGATTTCTCATCACCTTCCTTTTGACTAATGTCTACTGACTAGTGACCAATGACTAATGACCAATGACTAATGTCTAATGACCAATGACCAACCTTCATCGCCGAAAATACCTTCTTTTTCGCCCATGCCGTTTAAGGTTCCGGTATTCCCACGCCTGCATTTTCTGATAGGCCCTGAAAAACTGCGAAAAGCTGCTTTGCGAAAAGCCCATAATCTTACCAATTTCCTTAAAACTAAAATCGGTGTGCTCTACCAAATCGCACGCTACCAGGCGCAGGTATTCAGTCATCCAGGCGTGCACTCCCATCCCCGACATCCATCGTACAGCACCATCCAAATGCCTGTAATTTACACCTAACAGTTCGCCATAGTCTGCAACGTCGCGCTTTCCGTAAACACGAACCGTTTGGGCAAATAAATCCATATAGCTATTTCCGCTGCTTTTGTTTTCGCTGATAAATTCTTTCATTCTCGATTTTTTATCCGGAAGTTTTTCAACCAAACCATCGTAAAGCAATTCGGGAGTAATCGGTGTAAGATTGTTTATAGCCATTACTTAATTCTCTTTAAACAAACTGTTATACCAATTGCATTTCAATGTGAGCCTTAAACGAAACAGTGAAATTGCAATAGCCTGTCCCGAACTTGATTCGGGAGTTAATGCCGATAATAAACGAAAGAGGCTTTGGGAGTAAGCGAACCAAAGGCTCATTTCGATATTTAATCGGTATTATGCCTCTGTAAGTTAATACATTTATTCCAATTACTTTTAATAATACTGAGTTGTTTGCTAAAATCTCAATTAAATGTTTTTAGAAAACAGCACCATTTCATAAAATGTATATTGTTAGATTTTAGGATACGGTGCTGTTTAATTAAATATTAACCTATACTTTTTAGGATACACCGCAGTTTCATTGAATATAACTTAGTACTTTTTAGGAAACAGTTCGTTTTCTTTAAATTTCAATGCCGACTTTTTAGCATTCAGTACTATTTCATCAATTATTTTTTGAAAATCAGCTCTCCCGACTGCCATTTCACGCTAAAAAAGGTGGTTTTGGTTTTGCCAATAAGGTAATAAGGTTTGATTTCTATGTTAAAACCTTACTACTAAGGTTTATTCTTTACAGATCAGGTTTTATGCATTGCAATCAAGTTCCGGAACCAAAAAGGCCGTTGATTCTTACGTGGTAAACAAAAACCTTATTCTTCAACCACAATCTTAGTAGCCTTTGCACCTGATCTATCCCAAAACTTATTGCATTCCACCACCTTGGAATTCTTAAAAAACCCGCTCCTGGTTTTCACACGAGCTTAATCATGTTTTATCCCTTCGGGATATCTACCCTTTGTACGCAAATATTTTACGTTTAATTTTCTAAAAAGGGGTCTCTATATGAGGCGCATGACACGTTTCATTTTCAATATGCTTTTGCATTTGCGCCTTTTCTAATGCTTAACATTAACCCCGGGCGACACTTCCGCCATCCGGCGGTGCGTTTACCCGGGGCTAAATTACTACGGACTTTCAGCCCTATAACATATTTGCTGTCGGATTAAAATAATAAAAAGAGCGCTGAAAGTGCGCTTTATTATAGCCCGGGGCGACGTAATTCAAAATAGCCTTTCAAAAAAAATCCGGGTCGTTTATCTTTTCAGATAATACGGCCCGGATCTTTCTATACCTGCGGATAAATTATCTTATTGCAACACCGAAACCACCGAATCGGTAGCCACCACATTCTGCACCATCAGGTTTTGCTGCGACACCTCGATGGCGCGCAACAGCGTTTTATCAATTTGTTTGATTATCGGGTAAAAACCTTCTTCGCCCATGATGTTCCGGGCAACATAAGCTTTCATTTGCGTGTTAATCACCTTCCCCGATATCTTTAAACCTTCAGCATTTCGTTTCACGCCCTTCTCCTCGGCATAGGCAATAAATTCGTTCATGGCGTTGTGTTGGTCCATATAATTCTCGAGCTCGCCGGCTGAGGGGAAATTCGAAAGTTCCTCGCGGTGCGAATCGGCATAAGCATAAGCAAACGAATAAATCAGTCCTTTTCGGTAAATCTGATTGAAATACTCCGAATTTCCTGTGGTATCAACCGGCACAAAGAAGTCGGGCATAATACCGCCACCGCCGTAAACCACGCGTCCGCCTTTGGTTTCGTAGCGCAACGAATCAACAAAATGAATGCTGTCGGCTACCAACTGCTCCATATTGTGAAAACGCTCGTAAATATGATCGTAATACTCGTCGTTGCCATCTTCGTACGAACTTTGAATACAGCGTCCGCTGGGTGTGTAAAAACGCGCCACTGTTAAGCGCAATGCCGATCCGTCCATCAACGGAATTTGCTCCTGTACCAGTCCTTTTCCGAACGAACGGCGCCCAATCACAAATCCACGGTCGTTATCCTGCATGGCGCCGGCAAAAATCTCGCTTGCCGAGGCCGAAAACTCGTCGATCATTACATAAACACCAATGTCGGAGAAAGTTGCTTTTGCCGAAGCATTGTAGGTTTTTCGTTGCTGATGCAGGCCTTCGGTGTACAAAATTGGTTCTCCTTTTTCCAGAAATTCGTCAACCATTTGCAACACGCCAACCAGTGCCCCACCGGGGTTGCTTCTTAAATCGATAATTACTTTTTCGGCACCTGCCTCTTTCAGCTTCAGCATTCCCTCCATAAACTCGCGGTAGGTGGCATTCGAAAAACGGCTAATTTTTATAAAACCGGTATGGTCGTCAATCATGTACGACACATCAACGCTGTAAAGCGGAATATCGCCACGGGTAATTTCAAACTCCAATTCGTCGGCGTAACCCGAGCGTACGATTCCCACCCGAACTTTCGAGTTTTTTTCGCCACGCAACAGCGACATCACCGTGTTGTTGTGCACTTTTACACCGGCAATCAACGAGTCGTCGACAGTAACAATGCGGTCGCCGGGCAAAACACCCACCCGGCTTGACGGGCCTTCGGGAATTACCTCAATTACACGTACCGTATCTTCCTGAATAGAAAACTGTACCCCGATACCTGAAAAATTACCACTCATTTCCTCCTGCACTTCGCTCATATCGCGGGCAGGAATGTAACTGGTATGCGGATCGAGATTTTTTAGTATCTCCGGAATCGTACTTTCAACAATTTCATTGGTATTTACACTATCTACATATCCCCTGTTAACCAAATCGAGAATAGTGGAGATTTTATTGGGTTGCGTAAAACCCATTCCGTGAAATGCCGGAGTAGCAGCATTTCGGCTTAAAAGGTTTCCGATTAGAATACCTGCTGCTACGGCAATGGCAATCAGTACAGGTAAAAGTATTGTTGTTTTCTTGTTCATAGGCTTTCTTTATTGGCCGGTATTGCTGATAACAAAACCCGGCCTAATTTTAATGTATAACACGGCGGCAAACAACCGGTAGAGTCCGGCAAAATTTCACTTTTGCCTTTTCTCTTGAAACTTTTGCCTTTATATATCAACCTGCGTTACTTCAATATCAGCACGTTTTAACAGGTTTATTCCATCCTCCAGGCGGTAGCTCTCGGTAAAAACCACTCGCTTAATTCCGGCCTGAATTATCAGTTTCGAACACTCTAAACAAGGCGATGAAGTAACGTACAAAGTGGCACCGTCGCTACTGTTCCCCGACTTAGCCACCTTTGTAATGGCATTGGCCTCGGCATGTAATACGTATGGTTTTGTTTTGTTGTCTTCGTCTTCGCAATTATTTTCGAATCCCGACGGCGTTCCGTTGTATCCGTCAGAAATAATCATTTTATCTTTTACAATTAAGGCACCTACCTGGCGGCGTTTACAGTAGGAGTTTTGCGCCCATATATCGGCCATCTTCAGGTAGCGTTGATCCAATAACGTCTGCTTTTCGTCTTTACACATATATGTTTTCTTTCTAGAATGGGTATTCGTTTTTTGCAACGATTACAAATGTAATACTGATTTCCAATAAATTCTGAATTTATAACACCCGTAAGCCCTTTGTTGTTGATTTTAAGAATTTTTAAACATTCCTGATATCCGCCAAATTCTCTTATTTCACGCTGATTACGCAGATATTCGCAGAAAAATATTCATTCCGGTGAAAGACAATCAGCGATAATTTGCGTCATCTGCGAGAAAAATATTTAACGCGCTTAAAATGAAGATTAATAAAATACAAAAACAAAAAACGCCGCATAAAGCGGCGTCTTCAAATCAATTTGAAATATTTTCTATTCTTTAATTAAAAGCCATACATCCGAGTATTTCGGGAAAGCATTACGTACCTGGGCAACTCTTCCACGCGCTTCGTTTTCGCTTTTGTACGAATTAACACAAACACGGTAATAACCGGTTTCGCTGTGCAGGATGATCGGTGTAAAACCTTCATCGATAAGTGTTGTACGGTAATTTTTTGCGTTGTCTAACTGGCTAAACGACCCCAAAATCACAAAGTAAGTGTTTCCGGCATTAGCAGTCTGATCTGTTTCGCTGGTAAACGAAACCTGCTCTTTACGTATTGCAATTGGTTTTTCGTCGGCCACCGGTTCGGGTTTTGTCACAGCTGTTGGCTGCGTGGTTGTTTCGCTACCCGGAACGGTAAACACTTTTGTTGGTGCTGTAGTGTCGGTAGTATAAGCCGATTCGGCCTGACCCGACGATTTTTGGAATATCTTACATGAAGATGCAGTTAATGCAAGAATCGCTAAAAGAACAACTATCCTATTCATCTGTCTAATAATTTTAAATCTGTTTTCCTGTTTAAAACTCACCACGAAGATACGCATTACACCTGCGTCCGTTTTTGTAATCAAACGCAAGTTTTGCACAGCATGTTGTTCGCAACTAAAAAATTTATTTTCGGGGAGTCTATTTTTTGCATTTGGCACCGGCGCCACCACCGCCAAAGAACATCATCACACCAATAAGATAACCAAAGTTATACCAGCCTCCTGCATTGGGGAAAGCATAAATTTCGTAATCGGTAAAAAGACTGGCAATAAAACTGAACAGCAAAATAAAACCGTGAAAAATGCCTTTTATAAATCCCGGAGGATCGCCAATATTTTCAAACGATTGTGTTGCGCATCCGGCAAAAAGGAGTGCTGCTGCTACTACCACTGTCAATAAAATAAATGTACGTTTCATCTTTTTTGTTTTTTGATTAATGCGACGAAAATATCCCGCGCGCGCTGAACAAGTTAGGTTTTATTTATTAAAAAGAAAAGTTGAGCAGGCGAGCTACTCTTGAATAATTTGTTGCATAAAAGCAACAAAATCCGGGGTATTAAGCCTTTCGTTAAGCATTACAAAATGCGGATTTTTAAGAATGGCTTTGTTATAGGCCATGGTTTCAAAGGTATCCTGACGAAAAACACTGCCGCCAAACTCTTCTACCATCAACTGGCCGGGTGCAGTATCCCACTCGGAGCACGGACCGGCTTTAAGGTACATATCCGCGTTTCCTTTTATGATCTCTATTTGCTTTTTGGAACTGCCGCAATGCAGGATCTCCAGCTCAAAAGTGCCTTTCATTTTTTCGATCAGCTCGGCTTCGCGGGGTTTAAAAAACGAGCGACTGGTGGCCACCCTTATTTTTCCGTTGTACGGCTCGGGCTTCTGCATTTCTTTGAAATTCCCTTTGCTGTCGAACTCATAAATCCCGCCGCCTTTACCGCAATACCAGCCTTTTTCTTTAAGCGGTTCGTAAATCCATCCGCTTACCGGGACTGTTTTGTTTATCAATCCGATGTTGATGCAAAATTCGCCGTTTCGTTTAATAAACTCCTTGGTACCATCCAGCGGATCGACCAAAAAGTAATTCTCCCAGGTTTTACGAATCTCGTACTCCGGGAAGTTGGTTTCTTCATCTAAAACAGGAATTTCGGGAAAAATTTGTGCAAGGCCTGCATTAATGATCTTACTCGAAGCTTTGTCGGCCCGGGTAACTGCCGTATTATCCGATTTTCGCTGCTCATCAAAGTTGTTACTCTCATACACTTCAATGATCGCTCTTCCGGCTTCGGCCAGCACATCAATAACGTTATGTACCTTGTTTATGTCCATTCAGATTTAGTATTCACGTAAATTTACGTTATCTGTTCCACCTATAAATTCGCTGCCCCCAAAAACAAACGCTATTTAAATGTTTCTTCACAAACCGGTCCGCAAACCAATTTCATTGTGTTGCGTAATAGAATTATTACCTTTTAGCAGAAAGGAAGCTATGCGATTCAATAATAAAAACCGCGAGCCCGCAGTGGCCGGACAATTTTACCCTTCATCTTCCAACACTCTGCGAAATGAGCTGGAAGAACTTTTTGACAGTGCCGTTACTGTAAAAACCTCGCAACCGCTGCGTGCCATTATTTCGCCGCATGCAGGCTATATTTTTAGCGGAGAAGTTGCAGCGGCCGCTTTCAAACAGATTCCGGCAAATAAAAGCTATCAGAATATTTTTGTGTTGGCATCGAGCCATCGTTATACTTTTGGCGGAGCCGCAGTTTATACCGAAGGAAATTACGAAACTCCGCTGGGCGAAATCACAGTGAATAAAAAGATCGGAAAACAATTGCTTGCCTCATCGTCGGTTTTTACCGAGAATGATGAATCGCACTTTTACGAACACAGTTTGGAGGTGCAGTTACCGTTTTTGCAATATCGTTTGGGAAATGATTTTACTCTGGTACCAATTATACTTGGAACCCACTCGGCCGGCATTTGCAAAAAGCTGGCAAAAGCACTGAGGCCTTACTTTACACCTGACAATTTATTTGTTATCAGCACCGACTTTTCGCATTTTCCGAGCTATGAAAATGCAAAGTTGGCAGACCAGTTAACGGCTGATGCCATTTGCAAAAACAAACCCAAAAAACTGTTAAAAGCTATTGAAAAGAACAAGGAGAAAAAGATTGGCAACCTTGCCACCTCGTTATGTGGCTGGACATCGGTATTAACGCTGCTTTACCTCACTAAAAACAGGGATTTTGAGTTCAAACAACTGGCCTACAAAAACTCGGGCGACAGCCGGCTTTACGGCGAAAAAGACCGCGTGGTGGGCTACTGGGCTATTGGTGTTTACGAAAAAGCCGTTTTTGAAATCAGTCCCACTGAAAAACAGGAAATTCTGCAGCTGGCCCGAAATTCAATTGCCCGATTTTTAGGCGAGGAAGTAAAAGAACAGAAGCCTAAAAAGACTGATGACAGCATCCTTGATCAGAAAGCCGGTGCTTTTATCAGCATTTATATCAACAATGAATTACGCGGGTGCATTGGCGGATTTGCCGGTAATAAAACATTGCGCGAAATGATTAAACGCTTTGCCGTCTCCGCTACAAACGACCAGCGTTTCGACCCGATTGAACCTTCCGATCTGGAAAATATGACACTGGAAGTTTCGGTGTTATCTCCACTGAAAAAGATTAAATCGATTGATGAATTTGAACTGGGGAAACACGGCATTTATATAAAAAGCGGTTTAAATTCGGGTACATTTTTGCCACAGGTAGCCGAAAAAACGGGCTGGAGCAAAGAAGAATTTCTGGGAAGATGCGCGAAAAACAAAGCCGGAATTGGTTGGGACGGATGGAAAACCGCCGAACTTTACACTTATGAAGTCGTTATTGTGAAAGACGATCAGGAAAAAACTTCCTGAAGCACTTTTAGCGATTTTATCTCACCCAACGTATCAAAATGCAGGCGGTAATAATCTACCAACTTTGCAAGCAGCGTATCGCGCATGGTGCGTTTTAATTTCAAGCTATCCAGTTCGTTAATTTTCAGCAAAGCCAGTTTTACCAAAACCGCCGTTGCTTCCTTATTGGCAAACATCGGGTGCGAAGGCTCAAAAGGTACCACTGCACCCTTTTGCAAATCGAGCCAGCCTTCAAAACCGGTTTGTGTGGTGTCGGGCATAAAACCAAGATACTCGGTTAAATGAAACAGAAAATAAAGATGAAAATTTGTTTTGCCTTCCTCCATCAGATCAAGATACAGCAAAGCGTTTTTTATAAACTCAAACAGTTCCGGGTAACTTTCCTGTTCGTGAATGGTTTTATAAAGCACTTCGGCCAGAAAAATGGCCTGCGTTGATTTTACAATGTCAAAAGGAATTTCCTGGTAGGTAGTCAGGCTTTTCATTGCCCTGATCCGTTGCAGGTCGCGCGATTGCTTCTGGTAAGCCTCCAGTTCAACCATAAACAGGGGCTGCAACAAACCGGCCTTATTTTTCGATTTCCGGCTTCGGGCAGCATTTATCAGGTAGCTTTGCCGCCCAAATTCTTTGGTAAAAACAGTGGTAATAACACTGCTCTCGCCATATTTTATTGTGTGCAAAACAATGCCTTCGGTAGCCGTAATCATAACTCAGTTAAGCTGCTTTTGAATCCCAATCAATGAATGAAAAGTATTTTTGTAATGTGGGTTTCTTCCCCATTCTCATCGTTACAAAACACCAGGTAAACGCCGGTTTTTACGCGCTTGCCATTCAGGTTCTTTCCGTCCCAAACTGCCTGTCCGCCAAACGATGTGGTTTTGTATACCAGGTTTCCGGTGATGTCGGTAATTTTCACATCAGTATTTTCAATTAGTCCGGCAACTGTAACCGGTCCGTCGTAGGTTTCGCGCACCGGATTTGGATAAACGTAAACATTACTGTACGTATCTGCTCCTCCCGTGGCTTCTCCCTGGTAAGAGATCAGTCCCTTGTCGGTTCCAAAAAACACCTCACCATTTTTCTGATTGATGGCAATTGACAGAATATTATTCGAAAGCAACGGGCTGTTTTCGGTGGTGAAATGCAACACTTCCGCCTCGCCTGTTTCCGATACCAAAAAGACTCCAGAGTTTTGTGTTCCCAGCCATTTCCGGTTAGCACCGTCAACCGCAATAGCTGTAACGGTCTCGGTTTCAAGCAAGGGATGGTAAATACCATCGTTTAAATCAAGCCCCGGGTGTGTGGCATAAAAGTTCTCCGAATTCCAGATTCGCGATGGGCTGCTATACACTGCCACCCCTTGCCCGCTACCAATCCAAATGGCTCCGTTCCGGTCTTCGGCAATGGAGAAAACATCATGCATCGGGGTAATAATATTGTCTGTACCATTGCTGAAATAGGTCTCCACCAACAGCCTTTTTTTCTGGTCGCCGGTTTTATTGATAACATACGCATCGTGTCCACCCGGAATAAGCATCCATTTATCATCGTTTGCATTCACAATAATATCAGAAACATTGTATCGGTTGGCGATTTCGGGCAACTCAAACGATTCCCACTCGCCTGAGGGCGTTAATTTGTGCAGGTTATGTGCGCACTCGGCATTGGTAATCCACAGGTTTCCTTCCGAGTCGAAACTCATACCACCAACACGTGTAAATGGCTCGTTGGGTTGTTCGGGTAAAGCGGTTTCCAACGGGCTGTTCAGGTTATAATAGCGTTCTACCAGCTCATCGTTACGGTATTCCAGCAATCCACCGCCCCAGCTGGCCACAAAAAAATGATCCGGATCGCGGGGATCCACTTCAACAGCTAATATATTATGAAATCCTCGCAGTTCGGGATGCGTCTGATCGGTAAAGTAGGTCCAGCCATCGCTGCCAAAACGCTGAAAAACCGGGCTTACATAGCCATTGGTACTTCCCGCACTCATCCATATCTCCGAATTAAAGGCCCCAACAAAATACATGTCGTTATTGATTGGCCCGGGAGGTAAGGTTTGCTCAAAATTTTCGCTGTAATAGCGTACCAGCACTTCTTTGTTGTCAGCAATCCAAACCGAGCCATCGGCTGACACACCCGCACTTTTTGGAGCGATACTTTCTACTGTTCGGTCATTAAATCTGTAGCTATCAATCCGTCCTATTTGCGTGTGATTGTTGTCGATGATAAAAACCACATCGCGACTGGCAATACTCAGGTAGTTTCCGTTACTCTGCAGGTCGAAAGCAAAGCGTATTTCAGGATTATAAGGCTCCCATGAGCCGTTATTCAGCATATACATTTCGTCTTGGTACCACTCTCCGGCTGAGAAGTTGGCAATTACGTTTCCGGCATGGTAAACCAAATGATTAAAAATACCATCGGGATGCGGAATATCATCCACATGAATCCAGTTGGCAAAATTGGCCAGGTTGGGTTCATTTTTATCCGCCCGATAAATTCCCTGGTTCGTAGTGGCAAAAATCGAGTTGTTATCCGTTTCAATGTCATTTACCTCCAACGACGAACCACCGTCGCCGATATAATAAGTATCTTTTACTTCCTGACGATCCAGGTCGAGCACGACAATTCCAAAACCACAGGCCAGATAGGCCACATTTTCTGAGAAAGAAATGTTGTTGATGACTTTGTTCCCTGCGATAGTTTTTCGCTTTATATCCGACAGGTTAACCACCTCGCCATTTTCGTAAAGCAAATCGATGTTACTGTTTGAATAAGCAATGACCAGTACCTGGTTCTGTTCGCTGTAAGCAATGGTGCTTACCCCAAAATCAGACAACTGAATGGCACCACCAAATTTATTTACACTATTGTCTTCCAGATCGTAATAAAACAGTCCGCCCTCGGTAACACAGAAAACCTTATCGGGTGAAACCGCAATTTTGCTGGCTTTATTATACGAAAGATAGTCTTGCCACGAACCCTGTTGGCGCTGGGCTTGCGAAAGAAAAAAGGTCAATAATAAAAATGCAGAAAGTATAAGTCTTCGTTTCATTTAATCGAGCTTTTTTAAATAGTCGACCAGCTTTTGTACGGCTCTGCCCCGGTGACTGATCTTGTTTTTATCGTCGAGGCCCATTTCAGCAAACGACTGGTTGAGTCCTTCCGGCTTAAAAATGGGGTCGTAACCAAATCCCGAACCTCCACGTTTTTCTTTGAGAATCTCGCCGTTTACAATGCCTTCGAATTGTTTTTCTTCGCCATCAATTACCAGCGAAATTACAGTTCTAAAACGTGCTTCCCGCTCATTTATTTTAGCCAGTTTTCCGAGCACCTTATTCATATTCGCCTCCGAATCTTTGTCTTCACCCGCATAGCGTGCCGAGAAAACTCCTGGCTCACCATTCAGGGCCTTAATTTCCAAACCTGTGTCGTCGGCAAAACAATTCATGCCAAATTTGTCGTAGATGTAATAGGCCTTTTGGCTGGCATTTCCTTCCAATGTGGGCTGTTCCTCAGGGATTTCGTCGAAACATTCAATATCTTTTAGGCTAAGCAGGGTAAAATGATCGCCCAAGATAGCCTGTAATTCTTCCAGTTTATGTTTGTTGTTTGTTGCAAAAACGAGTTTCATAATCGAATAATTTTAGGTAAAAATAAGAAAATGGCTCTACTTTGCAGGCTCATCCGGAGATTGGTTCTAATTACCATTATACATTTTCACTTTCAGGTTATCGACATCAAACCTGGCCTCTGTCCTGTTCCATAAGTAAATATGAATTACGTCACCTGAATGCAAGTTAAAATCAACCATTTTTACAACGGCGAACCGCGACCACACTCCAGTTTCGTACGTGAAATCACTTATTTCCCGGGTATAATATTCCTTTTGCTCTTTGCCCCGCGATATGGTAATAACCATGTTTACCTCCGAAAATACTTCGGGGAAACGTATATCGCCCAACACCGTAATTTTTTGCAGATCGCTATTAGTCTCATCGATGTTAATATTTAATACTGCTCCCCATCTTTGGCTTGGCATAAAAGTGTAATAACCATTCGCAGTAATCGAGTCGGTTTTTATCCTGCTCCTGTCTATTTCCCAAACACGTTTTGTTTCCTGCTCAAAATCTTCATCAAATTCAGACATTTTATCTTCGCCTTCCCGGGCCAGAATAAAACCCGAGTTCCCTGAGATTCTCTCTTTCACTACCTCAGGGAAATAGGAAGTAAACAACTCTTTCACCTCTATGCTAATGGCTCCATTAACCCAAGCCAGCGCAAATTGAGGCGTATGCGTTTCGGCCAGCAACTTTCCAAAAGTGGCCACATTCATATTTTCGTCCAGAAAAAATTGATGACCTGTATTTGGCACCTCAACCTGAGTGCCTGAGGCATAACTCAAAAACGTTGTAACATCGGTATTTTTTAACGCTTCGAATTCTTGTGTGATTTCAGGCAATAATTTGCTTTTACTTTTTTGATAGCGCCACCTGTTTATCCCACTAAAAACAACGAAAAGCAGCATAAACCCAAAGGCCAACCACAGAATAATTTGCCTGTTTTTTAAATGTTCTTTCCAATGAAAATAAATAAGCAGACTTGCCAGTACCATTAGTACCAGCATTGAGACAACAAAAAACACGACTATAAGCCTGTTACTGTATCTAAACTGAACAATATGTTCTCCGGCCGGAATAAGCGTGCCCATTAAAGTATAGTTTGCCCGAACTACTTTCTGCTCTTTTCCGTCGATTTTCACCTTCCATCCTGAAAAGTAATTCTGTTGAAAAACCAACAATTGCTCACTTTGTGTTTCGGTTTGCAAAACAACCTTATTGGGAGAGAAGCTCGTTATTTCTAATCTATCTGTCTGATGATGCTGAAGAGTTTTTCCGTTGATCATGTGCAAGTCAGAGGGTTCTACCAAAACGGTTTTCTGGCCAATGTTAGCAGTGTCTTCGTATACCCGGACATCATCGGAAAAGAAAAAAAGCGGCTGCTTTTTCATCACATCCAAAAGTTTCGGAAAATCATCGCTTAACGTGGAATAACCATCAGTTTTAAACGAAACCAACCCGTCAAATGTAGGTCGTTTTGGAAACACATTGTTGTTTCTCCAGGAAAATGTACCAGAAGCATTTTTGTCCGAATTTTCGCCAATCGGATGCAACTCCGGAATAGGAAATCCTTTGGGTTTTGAATCTAAATATGTCTTGAATTTTACAGGATCAACATCGCCTACAACCGTGTAATGCAAATTCAACTGTGTTGAAAGAATTCCATCGAAGACAAACAGAAATACAATAGCTACGGGTAAATATTTTTGTTTGAAAACCAGCACTACAACAAAGCACCCCAACAACAATAAATGAAGAATGCCCTGCAAAACAAAAGCCTCATTAATTGTTGTTTTTTGCAAACGATCGATCAATGACAATTCGAAGTCGAAAAATACAAAAGCTTCAAGCCGTGCCGCCGATCGCACAACAACGAACAAAATAATAATCGCTAACATACCATTAACTGTAAGCAGCTTCTTTCTATTTGCGGATGTAATATCATCAAACTTCAAGTTGAGACCCGCATAAGCCAGAAAACCAAAGATGCTAAGTGCCCTGAAAATCGATGGATACTTAAACATGTTCATAGATGGGAAATGATCGTACAGAAATTCCCTTAAAAAGAACTGACTGCCCAATGCGTTTAACAAAGAAAATACTGCAAACAACAAAAAGATCACACCTACTTTTTGTTTGATCTTACCGGTTAACGCATAAACCAGCAACGTTAATCCGAACAATCCGAAATATGCGTTCGACATGGACGGATCGGTGTTAAAAAAAGCCACATCCGTTGTTGTACTGTATGGAAACAGAAACGACCAGAATGAGTGCAAAGAAAACGGATGCCTCAAAACAGCTTCGAGCGTTAAACCGGAATATCGGCTTAAATAGGGGTGTGCCTGCGAATAAGCCAGCAGCAAAACGAAACTTCCAACAATTACGATACCTGCCAAAATCAGATGATAAACAAGAAAACGCTTAACACGCTCTTTTCTTTTGATGGATAAAACCAAATAGAAAAAAAACAGACACAGTAACAAATAGGAAATAATGATTGTAATACCCGGGTAGCTAGCGAAAACCATCAATAAAAATACGAGGGCCAAACGCAGCAAACTTTTTGTTTCAGGCTGCCTTGCAAACAGCACATAAGCGGCAACAACAAGGGGCAACAAAGCGTATCCGGCAATAAAACCAATATGCTGAGCATTGCCCACCGTAAAACCGGAAAGCATGAAAGCAATTGCCAGCGAAAGTGCAAGCGATTCGTCTACTTTGAACCTTTGCAGAAAATACCTGAAATTAACTCCGGCCAGAAATACATAAGCTAAAAAAACATACTGAAGAGTAATATTCGAATAACCAAACATATTGGCAACAATCCAAAATTCCGGATTAAAAACCGAAACCAGATCGGCATAAAACGGTACTCCATACAATAGATAAGGATTCCAAAAAGGAAAAATATTGTTTAACACCGCTTCAGAAAAAAAGTAGCGAGCCGGCAAATAGGCATCCACAAAATCCCATTTCATACCTTTTTGAAGAAAGGCTACCTGCCAAAAAGCTACAATACAAACAACAAATAACAATATGCTTCCGTACTTCCTGATAAATTGGTCGGTTTTCAAATTAGTTGAAAATTAGATTAAAATACCCGGGCTAATGTTTCATAAAAATGAACTACAAAATAAGAAAACCTTTAATTTTTCGCATAAAAAAACCGCTTGATCTTAATCAGCGGCTTTTCCTATCGTAATCATTTTTTTAATCGCAGGTGCAGGTTTCCAGACAGTCAACAATCTGGCTTAAAATATTGTATCTCAGGTAATAGTAGGTATTCTTCCCTTCACGCTTTGAGCACAAAACACCTTTGTCGCGCAAAATGCCTAAGTGATGCGATGTAGTTGACTGCTCTATCTTTAGCAGTTCGTGAATCTCGGTAACTGTTAGTTTTTTTCCCCCTTCCAGATGCTTCAGAATAGCAATGCGCATCGGGTGTGCCATTGCCTTCAACATACTGGCAGCGACCTCCAATCGTTCTACATTTATCTCCTTGATATCTACCATGGTTATACCTTTAAAAATGCAAATATATAAATATTTGAGACTTGTTTACTGCTTTTTTTCGCACGGATATCTAACATTTGTACAAAATCGGCAATTTTTAGAATTTTTAAATAAAATGTCTGTTTTTTATTTAAAATTATTCTAAGTTCGTTCATCAAAAGTGAAGCGGAAAAAGGAATGACCACGATAAATAAAATAAAGGCCCCAATTGAACAGGAACTGCATGATTTTGAACCTTATTTTAAGAAATCGTTGCAGAGCGATATTCCTCTGCTGGCAACCGTTTTAAACTTCCTTTACCGTACCAAAGGCAAACAACTGCGCCCCATGTTTGTGTTCTTATCGGCAAAATTGCACGGCGGAACCAATGAATCTTCGAAATTGGCGGCCTGTTCGGTGGAATTATTGCACACCGCCACGCTGGTACACGACGATGTGGTTGACGAGTCGTACGAGCGCCGCGGATCGTT
The DNA here is from genome assembly GCF_010586825.1 of Draconibacterium mangrovi. Taxonomy (GTDB): domain Bacteria; phylum Bacteroidota; class Bacteroidia; order Bacteroidales; family Prolixibacteraceae; genus Draconibacterium; species Draconibacterium mangrovi. The sequence goes on from NZ_JAAAGB010000001.1 coordinate 1,408,146, forward strand.
TTCCGTAAAAGCGCTTTGGAAAAACAAACTGGCCGTTTTGGTGGGCGATTATATTTTAGCCCGCGGACTGCTGCTGCAACTCGAAAGCAAAAAATACAATTTCCTTCATCTTATTTCGCGTGCGGTTCAGGATATGGCCGAGGGAGAAATCCTGCAGATGAAAAAAAGCCGCAAACTCGACATCGATGATGAAACGTATTTCGAGATCATTCGCAAAAAAACAGCTTCGTTAATTGCAACCAGTATGGCTATTGGCGCTGCATCGGCAGTTGATGATGAAGTTATCATTGAGAAAATGTACAGCATTGGGCAGGATGCCGGAATTGCTTTCCAGATAAAAGACGATATTTTCGATTACCAGTCGAAAGGCCTTTTGGGTAAACCAACGGGTAACGACATTAAGGAAAAGAAAATTACCCTGCCGCTGCTTCATGTGTTAAACGAAGCCGACAGAAGTGAACGCAAACGTATTCTGAGGCTGATAAAACGCAAAAATAACAGTTCGGCAGTTGTTGAAGAACTGATTCAACTGGTAACCGAAAAAGGCGGACTTGAATACGCCGAGCAAAAAATGAATGAATTTAAAGACCGGGCAATTGCCGGCCTTAAAGAATTTCCTGACTGCGAGGCTCGCGAATCGCTAATCGAGCTGATGAACTACATTGCCACCCGCAAAAAATAACCGTTGTGCTTCCGGATATTTAAAACCCGGCTGTCATCGAAGATTAAATACTGCCCTTTTATGCCGGCCAGCGTTCCGGTAACTTCCGGTAGTTTATCAAAACCAATACTTTTTATCTTGTCAGGAAACTGCTCAACCGGATAATTTATTTCGGTTACCTCGTTTTCAGGATCTAAGTATTTCTGCAATTCAAGTGGTAATAAATTGGCAATACGTTCTTTTTCGGCTGCCAAATCAAAATCTTTCAGCACTTCGTTTTTCAACATCGACCGCCAGTTGGTTTTATCGGTAAAATGATCTTTCAGAAATACCTCTATAACACCGGCAATATGGCGGTTGGGTGTTTTGGCTATTTTCATGGCATAACTGGCTCCCTGGTCGATCCAGCGGGTAGGAATCTGATGACCGCGGGTAACACCAACTTTTAAAGCGCTCGACACGGCCAGATATACAAAATGGTCGATCAGATCGTGTTTTTCGGCCCATTCCATATCGCGTGCAATTCCCAAATGCGCCTTTGATAATTCGGGACGAATGATCGACTCGCTGGCTTCGGGAGCCGTTTGAAGGCAGTTATAACAAAATCCCTGGCTAAACGATGTTTTTGTTTTCTTGCCGCACGACACACAATTAATCTGTCCGTCGAATTGCATCGAGATTTCTTTCCCGATCAGCGCGTTCATATCAATTTGTTCGTCGCCGATGGGTAGTGTATATTTTACCGGCGCATGAAGCTCGGTGATCATTTTTCGTATGTTGCCTTCGTATTGCATGATTTGTATTTTTCTGATGTGAAAATAATACAGAAGGAGCAGGATACAAGTAAAGTTTGGAAATTAATCGTCAAAACCCGGTCTTTTGAATTCCATTACGCCCGGAAATGTTTTTAGCATTTGTTTTTTTATTTGCGACAGCTCGAGTAAAAACTGCAGGATTTCATCTTCCAGCTCACTAAAACCGGCGTAAAATACCGACAGCGCATCCATTGATCGTTTAATGCCAATAATAGCAATTTTTGCTGATCCCAGGTTATCGGCGTACAAGCCGTATTCATCCTCAGGATCGTTTTGCCGCTGTTCCAGCTCCAAATGAGCACGGTGAACTTTGGCACCGATAAAAGCACTGTACCACTGAATTACCTCTGCTGCATCGCGATATTTTATCATCGACTCATCGTCGTCGATCATCACCAGTTTTTCAGCTTTGGTCGCGAAAAACTCCTTGTTTTTATTCATCCATTTATGGATGTTGATTCCGTAATTCCTCGCTTGTACTTCCAGTGGTGTTTCTATGTGTTCGGGCAATTCAATATCTTCAACATCGCTTAGGTCAATCCCCTCTTTGTCGGCATCCTCTTCAATCATTTCAATGGTTACTTCCCAGGCCAGGCGTATCTGATCCCAAAAGTTTTTGTTCTCTTCGTCGGGATTTAGCGAATCATCTCCAATTTTGTTTTCCTGTTCATGCAAATAGGTCAAACATTTCTGCGTCATGGTACAACGTTCGCACCAACGATCGCAATAGTTGTAAATTCCCGGAACGAGATCTTTTCGTTTCGCCAGATCGAGCAGGGTTTGCTTAAAGTGTTCTTTTTTCGATTTCATAGGTGCCATACAAGTAGTATTAGCAGAGTAACAAGACAAATCGATAAAAAGTTGAACTGATCTTTTATCGCCGCTAGAGTTTCGTGTCGTTTGCCACACCCAAAACGCCCAGATAAAGCAGTTTTGCAGCATCTTCCATTATTTCGGGAGTTAACACATTTGTTTTGTCGGCGGGCATATGGTAATGCACCGGATACACCGAGTTGCGGGTCCACAGGCCAAATGTTTTTATACCGGCATCTTCAAAAACCGATGCATCGGAACGTGGCCGACCATAGTTTTTCGTAACTGCTGATGCTCCCATTTCGCGGTGGATAAAATCAGTATTGGCTTTTTCAAAATGGCTAAACAACTGGCTGTGCGTTTTTCCTCCCGACACATAAAAAGCGGTGCCGTTTCCAACCATATCCAGGTTGATCATCATTTTGGTTTTCTCCACCGGGAACAGCGGATTTTTACAGTAATATTTCGAACCGTACAAACCACATTCTTCGCCACCAAGAAGGATAAAAAGTACCGAACGTTTTGGCTTAACTTCTGATGTTGCCAAAGCTTTTGCCGCGCCCAAAATATCGCTGATACCCGATGCATTATCGAGTGCACTGGAGAACGTTACATCGCCCATTTGCCCCTGCCCGTCGAGGTGACCGCCGATAATAATTACCTCATCTTTCAGTTCCGGATCGGAACCTTCGATCATGGCAACCACGTTGCAAGCCTGTGCATCGGGGAAATATTTTGTTTCGGCGCGGATAAACACTTTTTGTTCTGCCGGCAGCTCAAACGATGGTGTTTCCATATTTTTCAACTGCTCGCGAATTTGCCGGTAATCTTTCCCGGCATCCGCCATAATTTTCTCAACAACTTTTGCATCGACGTGTGCATAAACAAAACCTTCGAGATTTACCGTGTTCGGATTGGCCAGCTTACTGGCATAGATCATTCCGGCAGCACCGTGTTTTACCGCATTCCTGAATTTATACCGGTGATAAGCGTAAGGCGTCCATTTGCCCAGTGTCTCATCGTTTTTGGTGTAAAGCGTTCCGCTTTCAAGAATGATAATTTTACCTTTTACATCAACATTCTTATAGTCGTCGTAATCCAGTTCAGGAGCTGTAATTCCGTGCCCAACATAAACCAGTTCGGCCTGAACAGTACCACTCGCCGAGTTGGAGCCCGGGATATAGTCTTCCGGAAAATCGAGGTAGGTTTTTTCATCTCCGTTAAAATAAACCACCGATCCCAGCGAGTTTACTTCGGAATATTCGTTCGGGAAATACTGAAAGTAACTGCCGTTATTTGCCGGCTTAACGCCCCACTCTTCGAACTTCGATGCACACCATTTGGCAGCTTCCATATACTCGGGGGAGCCCGACAAACGCCCCGCGTATTTATCAGTGCTTAGTTCGGTGGCAAACTCCATTAACTCGTTGCTCGAGATGGTGTGAAAGCTTTTTAAACGTAAATCATTATCACTCTGCTGTGAAAATCCATTCAGTGTAAATGCTGCCCATAGCAGCACGCAAAATAGTGTTACTCTCATCATTAAATTTTTCAGGATCGTTAAAATTATAATTTTTTGGGCCGAACAGCCCGTAATTGTAAAAAAGTTGAATGTAAAATTCGAAAATTGTTTTGGTTGTTGACACTAATAACCTAAATATAAATCTATTGACTCGTCTGTTAAGATTTATCGAAGCTTTTTGAATAAATTATCACCACTAAACTTTTAAAAAAAATAATTATGAAAATTTTAAGGGGAACTCTTTTTGGCGGAATCACCTTTTTCTTTCTCGGATGGCTGGTTTATGGATTCCTGCTGGCCGGTTTTATGGAAGCCAATTCCAACGCATGTGCCAACCGATTAGACACTGAAATGGTTTGGTGGGCCATGATCCTATCAAACCTGATTTTGGGATTACTTTTAACGCTGATCCTTAAATGGTCTGGTGCTTCGGGAATTGGAGATGGCATAAAAACAGGTGCTCTGGCTGGTTTGCTAATGGCGCTAACCATGGACCTGATGATGTACTCCATGACCACCCTCTACAACCTGAAGGTATTGGTAGTTGACGTAATTGCCTATTCCTTATTACTGGCAATTATGGGACTGGTTATTGTGCTCACCTGGGGAAAGAAAGATTGATAGCAAATAGATCCACTTCAGTTCAACAATTTAAAGCTTCTGCACGCGTAGAAGCTTTTTTTATTCCTCATCATAAACCATTTCCACATCGTCGATAATAAGTTTGCTGCCAACAGCTCCGGCAAAGTTGGCGCCATCGTAACTCGACGAAGCCACAAAGGAGATGTGTGTAGGCAACATATAAGTTGCGGAATCGCCCGACACAAAATTCCCGTCATCCGGTTTCATATAATCGGGGTACGAGTTATCAAGCGGACCATAAACCACATCCATTTCTTTGGTGATCATTTCCGGTTGGTTTACATCGCTGCGGAACCAGGCGGTTCCCAAACGTTGTATTTCTCCGCCCAAACGCACTTCCAGAAACACATAAACATCGCAGTTATCGTCGTAATCCAGCACATTTCCTTCGCGGTCTTTATTAGTAGCACCCGGCACATAAGAGTAGGTAAAACGGATTTTATCAGGCCGCCCCGTAAACGGCGTTCCAAATATCACGGCAGCTTCGGGGTCGGTCGGATCCAGTTTATCAGAATCAAAATAACCGGTAAACAACGATCCGGCGGCAATAGGTGTTTTTAAGGGAACACCGGCCAACCCCAGATCATAGGTCTCCATAAGAGCAGCAGTATTTCCATTACCCAAATCGTAAGGTGTTGTGGCAATTTTCCCCAAAATCTGGGTGCCCTGGTTTCCGGTGCCCCAAATGGTGGAAGCCGCATCGGTGCCTGGCTCGTAATAACCCGAACTGGTTTTATACCAGGTATTCAAATCGGCGTTATTCAGTTGCGGTGTGGCCGATGCAACAAACGATTCGATCGTCCACACATACGCACTGCCATCTTCGGCAACTACATTGATGGTGGCCTCACCGCTCAGGTCGATAACATCGCCAACAGTTTTATCGGCCGTGGCAAACGACGAAAGTTCCATTTCCTGGATTACCAGCGACGAAAGCTCAACGCCTCCGGGAATTTCAATGGTAACGGTTTGCTTATCGGTGTCGATTATGGCATTGCCGGCCTGGTTGCTTACCAGTAACTTTTTAATATTTCCGTAGGGCGACAGTCCGAAATGATCTTCCTTAACACAGGAGAACAACACCAAAAGAATTGCTGCTATGTATACTGACCTTTTCATTTGCCTGCCCCCTTTCTGTTTTTCTTGGCTCCAAAATAGTAGGCCAGCCCAAGGTCGAGCGAAAGCAGGTTAATCCGAAAGTCGACATTCTGACGCACCTGTTTTGATTCGGGGCCTTCGTTAACACTGCTTCGTGCAACATTTAGTTTGTAGCCCAACACGTTGTTCAGCTGCACTTCGAAAGCAAAATTTTCCATCGCAAAAAAGGTTATTCCCGGGCTTAATCCCACGCCAAAAATGAACTCCTTTTTGTGTGTTTTATTCATCTCGTCGATATTCCTGATATCACGTGTAAGCGAGCTGTTGCCGCCCAGCGTAAACCCAAATTCGGTGAAAAAACTCAGTCGTTCGTTTGGTGTTAACGGCACCGACGAACGAAACCCCGGACTAACTGCAAATCCACGTTTTAGGGTGTTCGACTGCACGGTGTCGGGATCCTGAAAAACGGTACCACCAAAGCGGTCCTGGAAATAATTGAAGTTAATAATCGCCATTCCGTAATCGCCGGTGTAATAACCGCCTTTTAACAACACATTGTAGTCGAGCCGGTCGCCCTCAACCACCTGTTGAATCAGGTAATTGGTATTGGTAAGGTTTTTATCGGTTACCGAAAAAGCCAGTCCCACATAAAAATTACCTTTCTGAAAGGGCTTAAAATCCTGGTTGTAATAGCTTGACAGCAGATCGTAGGGCGTGGTTTTCTGACCGGTCAGTAAATCTTCCTGTGCAAACAAAAGTGCCGGCAAGATCAACAGAAATACAAGTATTCGAATTTCTTTCAACTTCATGGATTAACAGTTTTGTCTATCAAATATAAAGCATTGATAGCAAAACAACTGCACAGAAATGGCAATTTATTCAATTCCCAGAGTTGGATTCATCTGCACTTCAGGGATTATTTCAGGTGCTACAAAATATATTCTACTGTTCAGGCAAACGCTCAAACTTTTTTATTTCCTCCAGCGCCTCATCCCACGCCGCTTTACTGGAAATAAACAGATGAGCATCGGGGCGTTTTACCAATTCACTATCCAAACATCCGGCCGGAACCACCAAAAGTTTACCGTTCATTTGTAAGTTGGGCAATGCCGAACCACATGTGGCACAAAAAGCTTTTGCATGATTTGTTTCGGGCAGCTGAAAAACCCGGATTTCGGTTTCTCGTTTTATCCATTCAAGCTTAGCTTTTGTTGAAAATAAATTGGCGGCATGCGCCGATCCGGTATCTTTCCGGCAATAGCTGCAATGACAGAGATAAAAACTTTCGAAATCGCCAATAACTTTAAATTGAACTCCTTTGCACAAACAAGATCCGTGGTATTCCATATTGTTATTCTTTTTGTTTAGATGTAGTTATTTTCAAACACCACGCGAAAGGATTCGCGCGGTAGCGTGGGACATTTCTCTTTGCCATTTTATCCCTTCTTACTTGTCTTTTTGGTAGAAACCCCACATACAGTTAGAAAACTCTCCAGCTGCAAATTCAATAACTTTTTCATTATGATGTATTTCATATATAGTCATACAATATTCTTGTCCATAAAGAGGGTCTTTCACAATTACTCTCTGATTTGTCGCAATCCAGTCATAGTCCCAAACGTTAAGCTTTTTTATTTTAAACTTAAACCCATCAGGTACCGTTTTTATATGTTTCCAATTACTTGACATCATTCTGTTCAAAATTACCGTTATCGGTTTGGCTATGAAGCGTGGCGAGTTTCGGAGAGCGTTCCTGTCCGCCACTGGTGCGAATCGAAGATCAGCTCCAAGCTAATTTTAATCCGTACTTCAGCCGGCGGCTGACAGTTAGATCATTTCAATTCTACCGAAGACACACCGTCCGTCGGCTGACGTATTGGCGCGAACGTGGAGTATGTATTTAAACAGGCCAGCCATCTTTTCTAATTGCTTGCCCAATTTCCTTAAGGGATTGAATATCTTGTTTGTCAATCGATCCATCAGGTAGCGGGGCGGTATTCAACAGCAGGTTTGCATGAAACTTACCGGCATATTTTAGATTTTCAATAATCGAATCGGCACCACGATGTGTTCCATCCAATTTTTCCGTATATCCCCAACCGGCAATATTGGTGCAAATTTCTATTGGCTTTCCTGATTGTACCATTTGGTTGGTTTTATCCGCATTATTTTCCAGCCAATGATATTCAGGTGCGTAATAATCTTCGGTTCCGGTATATCCCCACTTTGCCGATATCAATGATTGAGGTTGAAGTTTCCTGATTAATTCATAAGTTTCAGGAATTCTGAATTCTTCAATTGGACCGCTTACTGGCGTTCCGTATCCGTCGAGCCATATACTGGCAATGGGGCCGTATTGAGTAAGCAATTCGGTCAGTTGCTCGTGCATATAGTCGATATATTTATTCAAATCGTGGTCTTCACCATATGCATAATAAGGTTCTTCGCTATCGTATTTCGGACGTGCACTCCCTCCCCACTTGTCGTTATTTGGAGCATGCGGATGACGCCAATCTCTTCCGTGAGAATAATACAGGCACAATCCTAATCCTCTTTTTTCGCAGGCAATGGCAAGCTCTTCAACCAAATCGCGTTTAGCAGCCGATTGAACACTATTAAAGTCGGTTGTTTTTGTATTAAAAAGGCAGAAACTATCATGATGGCGAGTGGTAATGTTCACATACTTCATTTCTGCTTCTACGGCCAGGTTGGCAATAAAATCGGCATCAAATTTTTCGGCGGTAAATTTTTCCTTCAATTTTTCATATTCGCCTACATGAATGTTTTCTCTGTACTGCACCCATTCTCCTCTACCCGGCAAACTGTAAAGTCCGTAATGTAAGAATAAACCAAATTTTGCATCAACAAACCATTGCCTGGCAGCTTCCAGTTGATTTGTTGCATACAACCCGGCATAGTTTTTTAAATAGGCCGGCACCTTATCGCTTTCGCATGAGTTGAATAGCGAGGGAACCATTGAAAAAGTCAATCCCAGGCCTGTTAATTGTACGAATTTCCTTCTTTCCATTATCGTTTGTTATTAATGTCATTTAATATGCCATACAATGTTGGTGGTGGTGTAAGGCCGTTGCGGTCCTGATGCAATCCACCCACCGCTGGTGCGTCCCGAAGTTTCGGGAGGCGCTGGCGGAGATAAAGTTATTCTTTCAATCGTTTTATTTTCTTCTCATTTGTTTTTAACACCACACGAAAGCCCCGAGACTTCGGGTGGCGGTAGCCAGGTTCGTGGATGAAAACTTCATTTTTGGCTTTTGTTACCTTTCAAATTCATCAATGTGTTAAAATATTGGGGTATGCCAGTCTCAAAGGTCATTTCTTTTTGTGTATATGGATGAGTTATTGTGAGCGAGCAGGAATGCAAAGCCAAACGTTTTACCGATTTGTCAGTATTACCATAAACCTTGTCTCCTATAACAGGATGCCCCATATCAGCGAAATGAACACGAATTTGGTTCTTTCTCCCGGTAAAAAGTTCAATTTCCAACAGGCTGTACTTTTCGGTTTCTTTAATAACCCGATATCCTGTTTTTGCAAACTTTCCGATGGCCTTGTTTTTTGTTGAATACACCTTGAACATTTTATTTTCGGTAAGATAAGACTCAATTATTCCTTCTTTATCGTTGAAATTCCCTGACACAACAGCAACATATTTTTTCTTGAAATCTGACCAGTTTTCCTGTAAAAACATTTTCGCCTTTTCGGTCTTTGCAAAAACAAGTATCCCCGATGTATCTCTATCGAGTCGATGTACAATATAAACCCGCTCTTTTGATCTTGGATTCCCCTTTGTTACATAGTTATTCAAATAGAAATGGGCCGAGTTGTGTTTATCTCTGTCAGTACCCATCGACAACAATCCATTTATTTTATCAACCACAATAATATCACGGTCTTCATAAAGAATTTCAAGGCCTTTGGGCTGATGTTTTTTTGATACTAAATGATTGTCTGCCATACTTTTTTTTTTTGACTTTGTTGTTAAGTTCCACCGCTGGTGCGGATTCCTGCCTACCGCAGGCAGGTGTAATCCGTACCTCAGCCAACGGCTGAAAGTTAGTTAATTTTCAATACTACTGAAGTCACACCGTCCGTCGGCACCACCGCTGGCGCGGATTTATAATCCCACCGCTGGCGCGGATTTGTAATCCGTGCCATTGCTGAAAGCAATACTATTTTAATATAATTACATCCAGTAAACCATTTTCTCCGGCATAATCAATAGCACTGCTATAAACATAGTCCTCGGCTTTAAAAACCAAACCTTCTTCTACCGGGTTTTGGTGGATGTAGTCAATCTTTTGGTCAATCACTTTATTGCTCCACAATTCTATCGGTTTGTTATCTGTTCTCCAAAAACGAAAACCTTCCGGTGTTTCGAACTGTTTTAACAACCATTCTTTTCTACTTTCCCGGATATTTTCTGCTATAGCCGTTTTTATTGCCTTACTGGTATACTTCTTAAAATCACGTAAAATACCGGGCAAATCGGCACCTTCTTTTGCCCGTATTACCAAATGCAAATGGTTGCTCATTATACACCATGCGAACAATTCCAAACCTTTATGTTCCTGGCAATATTTTAAATTCTCAACAAGCAGATTTTTGTATTCGTTTCGTGTAAAAACATCAACCCAAGCCATCGTAGCGAAAGAAACAAAATAAACACCATCCGGATTATGAAACTTGTATTTTCTACTCATGTTATGCTTATTTTATTATCGATGAGTTACTACAAGGTTATATTATTAAAAATATATTTCTGGTCTTATCGACCAGGGTACGGATTACAAATCCGCGCCAGCATTGGGGCCAGCATTGGGCAATACTATTTAATACTACTATCCATTAACTCTTTGTTGGTTATTAGTCCTATTAAAATCACAGTAAATTGTACTTTCCTGGTCTGTTTGACCTGAGCACGATTACAAATCCGCGCCAGCGGGGGAAACGAAGATCAGCCTCAAGCTAATTTGTAATCCGTACCTCAGCCAACGGCTGAAAGTTAGTTAATTTTCAATTCTACTGAAGACACACCTTTTACATCCCGTCACCACCGCTGGCGCGGATTTGCAATCCGTGCCATTGCCAAAGGCAATACTATTTAATACTACTATCCATTAACTCTTTGCCGGTTATTAGCCATATTAAAACCACAGTAAATTGTACTTTCCTGGTCTGTTTGACCAGAGCACGGATTACAAATCCGCGCTAGCGGGGCTTCGTCACGCATTGAAGATTGACATAAATATTTCTGTAATCTCAGAGCGCATTGGTTCTTTAATTGAATTGTCTATTGTTAGATGAATTTGATTTGGAATCATCGTTGAGTATCCAACCAAGTCGGATATATTTTCTATTTTATCAAATTTTACCTCAATAGATTCAATAAACCTGTTCCACCTTTCGTCTCTGTTTGTATCTTTTGTAGTCATAATTTATAATTTTAAAGGTTAATTTTTATTCATAACTCAATAGCAGTTTACTCTGGGAATGAGTGGTACTTCAAGTCATGGTCTCTTATGTCGTATATATATCCTGTTCTTGTATCCATTATCTCATTATTGTCAAAAACCTGATATCTTCCATTTTTAGAGAAATTGTTAAAAATAATTAGGGCAATAATAGCTATTGTGACAAGTGCAATTTTAAATAATGGGATTTCTTTTATGGCTTTCATTTCAGTGCTTTTTTAAAGGTTGTTTTTTTAGTGCGTATCTTTGTTTTTATGAAAATAATCAAAGAAGAATATCCGATGACCGTTACAAAAAAGGTAGACAAGGACGGTCTTAGAGAGTGGAGGATTCATGCAAGTTCTGTAGAAGTCGAGTTAACTCAGGAAGAAGTTGATGCAATAGAAGAGAGGGTGCGGTTAGGACGTTCTCAACGAGGCGATAGTTAGCTTTTTCTTCGTTGTATTTTTTAACAGAAACATGAAAGGTATTATTGAATAATTCTATCATTTGGGTTTCGGTAGCCATTTTATCCCTGTCGTTTATTTCATAAATATCAGTGGTTTGAAACGAAAGTTCGTTGCATCCGTTTTGAGAGATTATCAAATCCCATCCTATTTCAAACGTTTCATTGTTTAATTCCTTGAATATAAACTCTAAGTCATGTTTTTGATTCCTATTAATGTTGGGATTGTTGTCTTGCTTGCTTATTCCTCTATTTCTGTTATCTATTTTAACAAATTCCATATCCTTTAATTTTCGTGTGTATCTTAATTTTAAACTGCACCATAACTACTGAGCATCATCATTGCTGTTATATCGCTTATAGCGCGATAAAAGGGGTTGTTATACCTCCATATCGGGATGATAACAACACATATTATGCTTACTAATTTTTTATCTGTTATTTCAGGGTATGTATTCAACGGCTATGGTTTTTATTCGGAGTTTAAAGTTAGCATAATAAGAAAATAAAACAACACTGGTTTATATCCTCACATATGGTTTATCTCTCAGTATATAAATACTTAGCACTGGGGGCTAAAGCCCATTTACTGGCGGGAATTCACTAACCCCAGGCTTAAGCCTGGGGTTAAGCAAATGGGCATCGATGGGTTTTAACCCCAAACTCAGACTCCACGCAGACTTTCGAAACTTCCACAATCAACAAAAATCCGTATCTAACTGATTTTAAAGCTTCCTCAGGTGACAGAAGTTGGTTTCAAACGCGTTTTTTTGCACCCTCAGGTGACAGAAGTCGGTTTCAAACGTGTTTTTTTTCTTCCCCAGGTAACAGAAGTCCATTTCAAACGTGTTTTATCGCTTCCCCAGCAGCTGGGGAAGCTTTCAAACCTGTTTTTTTACGCCAACAGGTAACAGAAGTGGGTATCAAACACGTTTTCTAAGGCCACCAGGTAACTGAAGTTGGTGTAAATCGTGTTTTTTCTTATACCCATAACACATCTGATGGTAGCTAAAGCTTTGGGCAGGGGCATTAACCTGATAAGTACACAAACAAATGTGTTTGAGATAGGGATCCGATCCATTTCGATCATAAAAAAGGGCATCCGTTTTGGATGCCCTTTTATAGTAGTACCAGAGTAAGCTTATTAATCCAGTTTAAACTTCACATACTCAATTTCTCCGGTGTAAGCAAAAGGTGCTCTATAGTCCGTAGAAACGGGTGAGCCCAGATCTTTACCAATGTCCATGGTTTCGGTGGCTGAATACCTTGCCGGTACTACTTTATCAATGACTCCCTCACCAACTTTTTGTCCATTTACATACAGTTGCGCACTTCCGCCACCACCGTATTCGGTCGATTCCTGTGTGTACTTCATCTGAATATCCAGTTCGCCTTCGGGTAAAGAGGACGATGCAACCTGATAGTGGTTCATATGGAAGAAGTTGTAATAGTAAATCAACTTGTTCTCTTTAATGTACAGCGAATATCCCGCAGATGTACCGCCGTTGGCAATGATTACGCCTTCATCTCCTTTTGAATAGTTAATTTTAGCGGAGATAGTATGTGTGCGGGCATAGGCCGGAGGTGCACTTCCTTCAGGAATCCGCTCAGTACCCGCCATGTACGAAAACGCTGTTTTCCCTTTGGTTACTGAAGGACGGTTCGGGTTGCTCGCCCGTTCGGCAAAACGATCGTCCAGCGGATACACGTTGTATTTTTTAGCCTCTTCATCAAAGGCTGCCTTTAACTCTTCCAGCTTTTCAGGATATTGCTCTGCCAGGTCGTTTGCTTCCGAGAAATCTTCATCTATGTTATAGAGCTCCCATTTGTTGTCTTTAAATCCGTACGAACCTGTGAGTGCCCAGGGAATTCCGTGAAACGAAGCCGCTACCCAGCCATCCTTGTAAATCGCCCGATGGCCCCCGGTTTCAAAATATTGCACCGTACGCGTGTCATTGGCAGCGGCATTATCAAACGAATAGTTCATCGGAACACCGGCTAAAGGAGTTTGCTCCACACCGTTCACGCTGGTCGGCATTTCAATATGCGCTGCTTCTAAAATAGTTGGCGTAATATCAATTACATGGTGAAACTGGGTTCTTTTTTCGCCTTTTGCTTTAATGGATGCCGGCCACGAAATAATTAAACCGTTTCGGGTACCGCCAAAATGCGAAGGTACACGTTTCATCCATTGGAATGGCGCACAGCCTGCCCATGCCCATGGCACTGCAAAGTGGTTCTCGTGTTCGGGGCCACCCAGGTCTTCCATTTCTGTTAACTGGCGTTCCACATTATCAGGAAAACCGTTTTGGGTCATCATGTTGTTCAGGGTACCGGTTAGTGTTCCTTCGGCACTTGAACCATTATCGCCGATAACGTAAATTACCATTGTGTTTTCGCCTCCGGGCAGGCTTCTGGCCGACTCAATTAGTTTACCGGTCCAATAGTCGGTATGAGACAGGAAACCTGCAAACACTTCCATTTGCCGGGCATATAATTTCTTTTCGTCGGCACTTAAGGTTTCCCAGGCCGGAATGGCATCAGGGCGTGCGGTAAGTTCCGTATTTTCGGGAACAATGCCCATTTCTTTCTGACGTGCCAGGGTGTGTTCGCGCATAGCATCCCAACCCTCGTCAAACTGTCCTTTAAATTTGTCGATCCATTCTTTAGGTGCGTGAAGCGGTGCATGTGCAGCGCCGGTTGCAAAGTACATGAAGTAAGGTTTGTCGGGATTGATAGACTTTTGCTGACTCATCCACGCAATGGCATCTTCTGTAAGATCTTCCGTTAAGTGGTAACCTTCTTCCGGAGTTATCTCTGGTTCTACAGGAGTGGTATTCTTAAATAACTGTGGATAATACTGGTTGGTTTCTCCCCCCTGGAATCCATAGAAATATTCAAAGCCCAATCCGGTGGGCCATTGCTCAAAAGGACCAATAGGGTTGGTTTCCCAGTCGGGTGTGTTGTGCCATTTTCCCCAGGCTGCTGTGCTGTAACCATTTTGTTTCAGGATTTCGGCAATACTGGCTACATCTTTCCCCCAAATACTGTTGTACCCGGGATATCCGGTTGATAATTCGGAAATGGTTCCAAAGCCAGACTGGTGATGGTTTCTACCCGTAAGTAGTGCGGCTCGTGTGGGGCTGCAAATACCCGTGGTGTGAAATCGTGTGTAGGTTATCCCGTTTGACGCCAGTTTATCCATGGCCGGCGTAGGAATGGGACCTCCGGTCACTTCGGGCTGACCAAAACCAACATCGTCTAAAAGTACAACGATAACGTTGGGAGCACCTTCGGGAGCTTTGAATGGTTGCGGATAGTCCTCTTCCGAATCTTCGAAAGTAGTTCCGATTTTCCCATTGAATTCGGGCGGAGGGTAAGGTAAGGTGTTTTCGCTTTCTGCTGGCTTCTGCGGTTGCGTGCATGATGCCACTAACGCAAGTAGGAGTAAAAATGCAATTTGTTTCATAATCTTTGGTGTTTACGCATTTAATCAGTGTGGGTTGTTAAATGATTTTTATGTTGATATTGTATAAGTTAAGAAGATCAGTTCAGAAATGCACAATAAAAACGGTAAAAAAGATCTTTTCAGCTATTCAACATATGTTAATGAGAAAGCCTGCAGGATATTCTCATAAAAAACAAGAGGGCATCCGTTTTGGATGCCCTTTTATTTTGGTTTTATAGTAGTGCTGTATCGTTTATCACGCGAAAGGATTCGCGCGATAGCGGGGAATTTACCCTACTGCTTTCCTTCACTCAATTGTTTCATCAGTTCAGAGAAATCCAGAGTGGCAGCTTTTTGTACCGGTGGATATTCAGCCAGCGATTGAATATGTTCTCCCAGAATTTCCTGAACCGGCTCATTAAGAAACTGCTTCCGTTGCACAATGTCCGATCGGTCGGTAAGGTTATCGAAACTTTCATAAGGATCGAAGTGCAGGTTGTAAATAATCGGAAATTTCTGTTTCACGTAAGGAGCATAATAATTCTCACTGGTCTGGAAATGTAACTTCCACTGATTTACTCGAATTGCCCGAATATCGGACTCGTGATAATAAATAAAATTATTCCGGTTACTTTCATCCGATTTACCCAGCCAGTAATCCAGGTTATTCACTCCATCGATATACTGATGGCGCTCCTTTTCCATTTTTTCCGCAACATCAGGCTCGCCGGCAGCAGCAGCCAGGGTAGTAAATATATCCATGTGCGATTGAATACCTCTTAACACTTTGCCTTCAGGAATATGGTTTTTCCACATCACCATCATCGGAACCCTCACTCCGCCTTCGTAGGTTGTCATTTTTTCGCCTCTGAACGGTGTAGTTCCCCCGTGTACGCGTGCGCTGTGCTCAGGACCATTATCGGTTGAATAAACAACAATGGTATTTTCCAGTACGCCCATTTTCTCCAGCTCGTCAAGCAGCTCTCCAATCATCATATCGTGTTCCATCATACCACTTCCATAAAAATCGTGCTCGGTAGTATATGGCAATGCCAAATAACGATGCTCGGGTTTCAAGTGGGTGAACATGTGCATTCTGCTCGGATTGAACCAGCAAAAGAATGGTTTTCCATCTTCTTTGGCTCTTTTCATAAAGTCGAGTGAAGCTGCCATAAACTCCTCATCAACGGTTTCCATCCTTTCTTTCGACAGTTGACCGGTATCTTCAATTTTTTGTTTGCCTACCTTTCCAAACCTTGGATCAACCGTTGGATCATCCACGTCGGTTGCCCAGGTATGCAACACACCGCGGGTTCCATACTTTTTAAAGAATTCAGGATCTTGCGGATAATCCTTTTGCTGGTACTCTTCCTGGGTATTCAGGTGATAAAGATTTCCAAAAAACTCGTCGAATCCATGAACAGTTGGGAGATGCGAGTTTCTGTCGCCAAGGTGGTTTTTACCAAATTGTCCGGTGGCATAACCCTGTTCCTTCAATACTTCTGCCAGTGTAGGCGATTCTTTTTTCAATCCTAACTCACCACCGGGGCGGCCAACAGTTGTCATTCCACTGCGAATGGGATACTGCCCGGTAATCAGTGCCGCACGACCAGCAGTACAGGACGGCTGAGCATAATGTTCGGTAAACATGATACCTTCATTGGCAATTCGGTCGATGTTGGGAGTGGTGTACCCCATAACACCGTTTCCATAAGCACTTACATTGCTCCAGCCCACATCATCAGGGAAAATGATTAAAATATTAGGCTTATCCTGAGCAAACGTTACAAATGGGAAGAAGAGCAGTAGTAATAAGCTCCTCTTCAAAATTCTAAAATTGTGTTTCATAGTTGTTAATGTTTATGCACTTAATCTGTGTGTTATTAAATGAATATTTATTTTGATGTTGTATAAGTTAAGAAGATCAGTTCAGAAATGCACAATAAAAACAGTTAAAAAGTTCGTATTTTTAATTAACATATGCTAATGTGAAAAGGTTGAGGGTATTAACATAAAAGTAAAAGGGCACCCGTTTTAAGTGCGTTTTACAACCATTATTCTCCTGCCGGAGGCCTTCATCTTTGCCTTAAAGCAAAGACGAAGCACGAGGAAGGCATTTCCGAGCCAAGGCTACTTTTGATCTTCACCCTCCGTTTTCATAAAACCTAAATTCGGACGGGTGATCTCCTCGCTCACTCGGAGCTTCCCGCTCTCATTAAGGTTTCATTTCAACTCTGGGCAAATACCAAAAGAGGCCGTTCACTAATGTAGCGTCAGCAACATCGGAGCCTGGCCTCGTCCGCCAGCTGGCGGACGGAAAACAAGCGGTGACAGCGTAAAAAAATTACTGATGTTTGAGGAGGTACGACAAGTTTCAGGAATTTTAGTTGGCATCGCGTAGCTTTTCCGAGGGAAGCGGGCGCAGCCTTGGGTTTTCTGTTTACTCTTTGGGCTAAACCAAAGAGTAAAATCCGCCTGATAAGGCTACACCAGTTTCTTATGGTTGGTTGCTCTACTCCTACTAAAACATCAAAAGATAAAAGGGCACCCGTTTTGGATGCCCTTTTACTTTTATTCTATGCGCTAAGCGGTTTGAAACCGCTAAGCGCGTGTTATTTCAATTCTGTTAGAGATTTGAAGAATTTTTCTATCCACCAATCTCCGCCTCAATACCATATTTTTCGAATATAGCTATTGCCCTGTTTTGTTCCTCTTCGGTGGGCTCTTCCATATTAAAGGCCTTGTATTCCGATCCCAGCTTGTTGTATTTATTGGCTGCAATATTATGATACGGCAATAAGTTTACCACCGGCTTTTTACCCGGCAATGCCGCAATAAATTCGGCCATCTCGGTAACCGAATTATGATCGGCATTTACATTGCGGATAAAGGGCACACGAATATTGATGTTCGCGCCACTTTCGGCCAGCAGCTGAAGGTTTTTCAGGATTAGCTTGTTGCTTACACCTGTCCATTTTTTATGTTTGGCCTCATCCATCAACTTCAGGTCGAACAGAAAAAGTTCGGTCCTTTTAGCTACTTCCTGCAAAGTGTCGGTGTCGGCAAATCCGCAGGTATCAACGGTTCGGTGCAGATTATTCTCGCCACAGGCATCCAGCATCTTCATCAGAAAGTCTGCGTGCATCAAGGGCTCACCACCCGAAAAAGTAACGCCACCGCCCGATTGCTCGATGTGTACGCGTTCGCGTTCAATAATCTGCATCAGCTCCTCCACCTCGTAGGGCCGCCCCGACATTTCGATGGCTTTCGTAGGGCATACGTCGGCACAAATACCACAAAGGGTACAGGCCTGGTAGTCGGTAACAATTCCTTTTGGCGTGAGTGTCAGCGCATCTTCCGGGCACATTTTTATACATTCCTGCGCCCCGATACATTTCGACTCGGTATATAGCTTTTGTACATCGGGCGACTGGCTTTCAGGATTATGACACCATTTACAACTCAAGGGGCATCCCTTCATAAAAATGGTGATCCGGATACCCGGCCCGTCGTTAATGGCGTAACGTTTTATATCGAATATTAGTGGTTGATTCATTGATTAATGTTTACCAAATGATTGTTGTATACCCCCCGTTTCGGCCTCGCTCCGTCAACGGAGCTTGCGGCCTCCACTGTCCCCCTGAATCAGGGGGACAGTTGGAGCCGGTGGTCCGTCAATTGACGGAGCCCGGCGGAAACGGGGGGTACTTATAACTTTATCCTCACTTGCTTCATTATAGCACCTCATTCTGTGTACGGTCAATTACTTCCTGTTGCAGATCGGCATTCATATCGTTGAAATAATCGCTGTAACCGGCCATACGCACCAGCAGGTCTTTGTAATCTTCAGGACAAGCCTGTGCCGCCAAAAGCGTTGCCGTATCAACAATATTAAACTGAATGTGGTGACCTCCCAACGAGAAATAACTGCGGATCAAGTGACCCAGCTTCTCCACGTCTTTGTCGCGTTTTAGCAAACTCGGCACAAAACGCAGGTTCAGCAGTGTTCCTCCCGATTTTGACTGGTCGAGTTTACCAAGCGAACGGATCACGTTTGTTGGTCCGTGTGTATCGCAACCGTGCGATGGCGATGTACCATCGGAAATCGACTTACCTGCAAAACGCCCGTTTGGTGTAGCTCCCAGCACCAGTCCAAAATACACATGGCAGGTGGTTGAAAGCATATTTAAATGAAATACTTCTCCTTTGGTATTTGGTTTGCCTTCAATGGCAGCCAGCAAGTCGTTGTACACCTGTACGGCAATGGTATCGGCATATTCGTCGTCGTTACCAAAGAACGGTGTACGGTTCAGAATTCGCTGACGCAACACTTCTTCGCCTTCGAAGTTTTTGGCTACAGCATCCAGAAGGGTCTCCATCGGAAAAGTCTTGTCTTCGAAAACATGCTTTTTTAGCACCGAAAGACTGTCGGTTACCGTCGCCAAACCGGTACACTGAATGTAGTTGGTATTGTAACGCGGGCCACCGTTGTAGTAGTCTTTTCCTTTCGAGATACAGTCTTCAATCACCACAGAAAGGAACGGTGCCGGTGCATATTTGGCAAACATCTGGTCGATGTAGTTGCTTACGCGTATTTTTTGATCAACCACAAAGTTCAACTGCTTCAGAAATGCCTCGTATAACTCGTCGAAACTTTTAAAGCTACGCGGATCGCCGGTTTCAATACCTGCTACTTTTCCGGTAAGAGGATCGATACCATTATTTAGTGTTATCTCCAGCACTTTTGGAACGTTCAGATAACCTGTCAGCAAATAGGCTTCTTTACCAAACGCTCCAACCTCTATACAACCACTGCAACCTCCTTCGCGTGCATCCTGCAGGGTTTTCCCCTGGTTCACCATTTCCTGGATATACATATCAGGGTTAAACACCGAAGGGTAACCGTGTCCCTGGCGGATCAGTTTACCAGCGGCCTGTAAAAAGGCATCGGGTGTAACTTTGGCAATGTGCACCGAGTTACCCGGCTGCAAAATGTGCAGCTCTTCAATAACCTCCAGCATCATATACGAAACCTCGCTTACTCCGTCAGTCCCATCCGGTTTAACACCACCAATGTTGATGTTGGTAAAATCGTTGAATGTACCACTTTCGCGCGCTGTAATACCCACTTTGGGTGGCGCAGGGTGGTTATTTACTTTTATCCAGAAACAGCTGATCAGTTCCTTGGCCTCATCGCGTGTCAGTGTTCCTTCGGCCAGTTCTTTTTCGTAGAACGGAGTAAGGTGCTGGTCGAAATGCCCCGGGTTCATGGCATCCCAGCCGTTTAGTTCGGTAACCGTCCCAAGGTGCACAAACCAATACATCTGAATAGCTTCCCACACATTTCGTGGCGCGTTGGCAGGCACCCAGCGACACACTTCTGCTATTCGCTCTAGCTCGTCAACACGTTTCGGATCGCTTTCGGTTTTTGCCAAAGCCTCAGCCAGATCGGCATGGCGCTCAGCAAAAACAATGGCAGCATCACACGATACGTCCATCGCTTTTAATTCCTCCAGCTTTTCGGTAGCTTCCGGGTCATTTAAAAAGTCGAGACGATTAATGTGATCGTTGATCTCCTTTTTATAATCGAGCATTCCCTTTTTGTAGATCGCCCCGTCAAGCGCGGTATGACCGGGAGCACGCTGCTCCATAAACTCGGTAAACACACCTGCTTCGTAGGCACGTTTCCATTCGTTTGGTACGTGACTAAAAATACGCTCGCGCATGGTTCGGCCTTCCCAGTATGGAATTACTTCCTGTTCGTAGGTGTCAATATCTTCCTGCGAAATAATGTAACGCTGCTGATCGCGTGTGTTTAACACATGAAAATCCTCAACGCTGTGACAGGTTAATTCCGGAAAGGTAGGCACCGATTTCGGAACCGGGCCACGTTCGGCAACAATCAATTCATCGTCGCCTATGTAAATGGTTTTTTGCTTACAAATCTCAAGAAAGTTAAGGGCACGCATCATCGGCTCCGAGTACTTGCCATAGTTTTCTTTGTAAAACTTTGTGGTGATCAAAGCGCGCTCAATCGACAGCGACTCCTGTGTTTCAACACTTAGTTTACGCAAACGCTGAATACGCTCGTTCATACCGGGACCAATAGCATTAGGGTGCGGTGTATAAAAATTACCTTCAGCGCCAGCCGGGCGCTCGGGTGTCTTTATGGTTAGTTCATCTGCTAAAGACATGACTTCAAAAAAATTAAATTAAACAATAAAGAAACAGGGGTAACTGTTGGGGGAAATTCTAAGCATACAAGATCCAGCACTCGAACAAGCACCGGTAGCTTATCAGAAGATTTGATATTTTCAATTTCGATGTCACTTGACAAATTTAATTTAATGCCGTAAATTTAGTCAAAAGTTAATTACGATATCACGATAATACACAATAGAGCATACTATTTCAGCAAAAAGTCAATCACCATGTAACATAACTAAATACAACTACATCATGTCAATAAAAAAAGCAACCAACACATTTGCACAAGAGAACATTGAGACCTACGTAAAAACTGCACTAATTTTCTTAATAGTAGTAATCTGCTTCCTCATTTTTAAGCCATTTTTGGTGCCTGTAATCTGGGGAATGATCATCGCAATTGCATTTTACCCTTTACACCTTCGTTTATCGAAATTACTAAAAGGTAAAACCGGATTGTCGGCAACAATAATTACACTTGTCCTTTTAGCCCTATTGCTCATTCCCGCTGGTACATTTGTCGATCACTTGTTCGAGAATGTAAAAGAACTGTCGGGGCACCTAAAAGCAGGCGACCTGGCAGTAAACGAGCCACCCGAAAATGTTGCAGGATGGCCGTTGGTTGGGAAATCGATATACAATTCGTGGCACCAGTTTGCTGTTGATGTTCGGGAGGCAGCCGAACAATTCAAACCACAGATAGAGGCGTTAGGACACAAGGTGCTAAACTTCTTTAAAAGTTTTATGGGAAGCATACTGGTTTTTATGCTGTCGATTATTATTTCGGGCCTGTTTTTGGCCAATGCAACTTCGGGCTATCCTTTTATCTACAAGCTTTTCAATCGTTTGGTGGGCGAAGAAAAAGGTACTGAGATTGTAGATAACTCAAGGAAAACCGTAAGTAGTGTAGTTACCGGTATTTTAGGAACAGCAGTTATACAAACAGCCATTATTTCTGCAGCATTTTTTGTGTTTAAAATACCTCTGGCAGCACTATTAACGCTGGTTACATTTTTCTTTGCAGTAGCGCAGATACCGGTATTTCTAATTATTATTCCGCTTATTATTTACATGTTTTCGGCAGTTGGCGGGGCCCCCGCAGTGTTGTTTACCATTTGGGGAGTTGTGGGAGCCTTAAGCGACAATGTACTTAAACCCATGTTGCTGGGCCGCGGACTTAATATCCCTATGCTTGTTATTTTAATTGGGGCAATTGGCGGCATGTTACTGATGGGAATGATCGGTTTGTTTATTGGTGCAGTAGTTCTGGCGCTGGGCTACCAAATCCTGCAGCTATGGCTAGATGGTGTTAAAGAACAATTGGAAGCCACAGATGTTAAAAATGCAGAAGATTAACATGTAAACCTATAATTATAGGTACAATTTAAACTGGTTACTATGAATAGAAATTACCCCATTTTTGCACTTCTACTCTTTGCTTCGGCTGTTCTTTTTTCGTGTCATCCTGAATACGATGCCACCGTTGAAGAATTGGACGTTGCCATTACGCAATACGATGAAGAGCAGGATTTTTCTCAACTCCAGACTTTTTACCTGGAAGATTCCATCATATACATTAAGGATGAAGAATCAGGATCGGCAAGTGTCGACCACTCGCAAAACGACCTTATTGTTTCTTTGGTAAGGCAAAATTTTCTTGACATGGGCTGGACAGAAGTTACCGGCCCCATCGACGGTGAGATAGACGCCGATGTATCGATAATGCTTTCGGTACTTGAAACCGATTTAAGCTTTTATTACTACTACTGGTGGGATTGGTGGTACTGGTACCCCTGGGATTGGTGGTATCCGTGGTACGGCGATCCATGGTATCCGGGATACCCGGTTTGGCCAAGCTATCCTACTTATCCTTCGCAAGGATATACGGTTGGAACACTGTTTATCGACATGTTGGATATGAACGGCGTAGAAATGCCGGAAGGCGACGACAGTTCGTTTAAAGTTCCAATGCCGTGGAAAGGTGCTGCTATTGGTATTCTGGCCGGATCGGACACATTTCTTCAGCAACGCCTGACAAACGAGATTAACCAGGTATTTAAACAAAGCCCATACTTACAAAAATAAACCCGGCAATTATGAAGAAATATATCATTTTATCGATTATACTTTTGGTTACCATTACATTAAAAGCGCAGGAAGGAACAAGTATATTTGTTCATTATCTGCCTTCGATTCCGATGGGAGGAACAGCCGATTTCAGCAATAAGATTAGCCCGCGCGGTGTTGATTTTGAAGTTGAACGGTTTTTAAATGAAGATCTATCGGTGGGTTTTAACATTGCCTGGAACTTGTTCAGGGAAAAAATTCCGGAAGAAACATTTTTTCATAACGACCTGACCATTACTGCTGTACAATTTCGTTACACCAATATAGTTCCGCTTCAGGTGAATGTAAAGAAATATTTCAGCGGAGAAGGCGATTACATTCCATATGCTGGTTTTGGTTTAGGAACTTCGTACAACGAAAGCAGAAACGATGTTGGCGTATTTACCTTAACTGAAGACAAGTGGCTTTTTAACCTCGCGCCCGAAATCGGGATGCTTTACGATATGAACTACAAAGCCTGGCTTTCCGCAAAACTAAAATACAATTACGGCTTTCAATCGGGAGAATTCCCCAGTCAGTCGTTTCTTAGCTTAGGCCTCGGAATTGGATTAAAATAGACTTATTAGAGTTTGAATACAAACGAAAGGTTCGGTTTTATCCCGGACCTTTTTTATTGAAGACCGGTTACAAAATTTCACCTCTGCTAACTTCCCCGAAGTGGAGAAAATATCCCCACCAGGGGATGACATGAGAACCTATTTAATTGACAGACTAATCATTCACACGAAAATAATAACCTCTGCAACTACGCTGATTTAATAGCTGCTGGTATCGTTGCTCTCCCAAATTGTGGGCGATTCGGCCGGCGGCAAACCTTCACCAGGGTTTTCAACAACCCTTTCGGGGTTATTTTCGTGAAAGTAGATCCAAACAGTTACTTCGTTTTTGGTTTTATTAATTTTATCCAGTTCAACCCGTAACACATCAATACCCGTATTTTGCCTGATCTCTTCCAGTAAACTCTGGTTATCGTTCAGCACTGAAAAATCAGACGGAGTAAAAACCAAAGCCCGTTTTAGCGCATAAGCCCGGGGTTTATAATATTCCATTAGCAGCGCCGAAACGTTTATCAACAGGTTGGCAAGTATCAGCCCGAAAAGGGTTTGCATATTAAATTCGAGTAAGGCGTTTATTATGGAAACACCAATAACCAGGAACAGGTAGGTCATTTCTTTCAAATCGATAGAAGGCGAGCGGTAGCGAATAATGCCAAATATGGCGAACAACCCGAGTGCAAATCCCATATCTAAACTCACCCGATCAAGGATTGATGCGATCAGGAAGATCATCATTCCCATGAGGAAAAAAGTGAAAAGGTATTTAATCCGGCTGTTTTTGGGGTAGTATACCACCCTGATAAGAAAGAAAATGGAAACAATATTTATTGCCAGCCGGATAAGAAACTCAGTCCAGGGTTCTCCGCTAATATGCATAAGTTGTTGCTCTGTCATTCTCTGTAAGTTTTAAAAATCAATATCTCTGCATTCATTTTTCAGCTTCCAAATCAGGTCCTGAGGTCGTTCAGCCAAAACGAAAAACTCATTAACGAACGATAATATATGCTTCTTATCCTTAACGTCGAGGTACTCAAAAGTTTCGATGGTATTTATTATCTCATCCTTTTTAGCATTAAATAAATCGATTGCCTCCCGGTAAACGTCCTCGTTTTCCTGGCAGTAGCCAAGGAAATCGCGATCGGTAACTTTCCTGGCACTGCTCCATGTCTGCGACATTGCGTAACTGGTATTCACAAATCCTGCGTGATCGAAATCATAGGGAACCGGAACGGGATAGGGTTTTAAAAGCTCCGACAACTTGATGTATTTCATGTTATGCCCACCGTTAAAACGCCAGTCGGTATTTCCCAGGAAATACTCGAACAGGGCCACGAATGTACTTTCTTCGGGTAACAGGTTCTTCCCCAGCATGATCTCCTGGCGTACTTCAACCGCACTCAGTCGTTTGGTTAACAAATCCATCGGCTCAATCAAAAAACCAATTTGCTCATAGTGGCGTTCTTTCTTTCCGGTATCGATATAATGAATATTCAACAACCTCACCCGAAAGCTGTTTTCGGTTAAAATAGTATAGACTTTGTAGGCCAGAAACTCGCGCAAAACATAAGCCCGGTAGGCTTTTGAGGCAGAACAATGAGTTACCATTTTTATTTTTTTAATTCCGGCTAACTCGGTTTGCTCAATGGGGTCGGTTTTAAAGTTCAGGTAAATCGGCGGAAAAAAACAATGCCCCCGACGAAAATTGCCACGTGCTTTCAGCCTTATATTTTTCACAATCGAGGTGCTGTCGGTTGGATGAATGATAAGCTCGGCCGGGAAATACTCTCCTTTGGCCTTTGTTCTGATAAATGATGAGATATCGTATTTTAAGGTAATGGTTAGTGCTTCTTCATTATCAAAAAAACGAATATCGGAAAGCGTATCAGCAACCGGATAAAAAAGTGCACTGTCGGCAGTTTGCTGCGCATAAGTAGATTTCAGGAGCAATAATAAAACCAGACTAAATAATAAACGCTTCATTGCTGTCTGTTTAGTTCAAATATAAGGTATTTAATTCACTGATTTACAACACCGTGATTAAGCAAAAATAATGTCATTCAGTTATTTTGTTGAAATAAGAGCTGCTGTTTACCATTTCTCTTCACTCATCATTACAACCACTCTTGATAAATTTTGTTATATTGTACATAACAACAACACATTTAGTTACAATGAAACAATTAAGTTATCTTCTAATCGCCGTAGGTTTTCTACTTACCAGTTGCGCATCAACCAAACTCATCAATTCATGGTCGGACAAAGACAGTACGCCAAAACACTACGACAATATTGGTGTTACGGTTCTTTTCCCCAATTCGTCGAACCGGTATGTTACCGAACACGCCATAGTTGATCAGTTAAAAGAAAAAGGATTAAACGGCATGTCAACCGTTGATGTATTTCCGTTGGCAGCGCGTATAAGCCAGGGCGAAGAGCTGTTGAAAGACTCGGAAGCTGTTAGAAAATCGGTGGTAACCAAAGTGAAAGAAAACAAGATTGATGCCCTGATGATTGTTACCCTTTTTGATATAACGCATGAAAAAAGATGGGTGAACGACCGGAATATTGCCGTTGGCGGAACCGGTTACTATGGTACACCCTACGGGATGAGCGGAATGTACCACGATTATTATGCCTACTCGCTCGGAACTATTTACAACTCGGGCTACTATACCGACAATGCTACCTATTTTATTGAATGTAACCTGTACGATGTTGAGTCGGAAAAATTGATTTACCGCGCTCAATCAAAATCTACCAATATTAAATCGGTTGAAGACGAGGCAAAAGCTTTGGCCTACCTTGTAACCAAACAACTGATTAACAAGAAAGTGGTTTCGCGCTAATAGAGTCGAGACAAAACGAAAAAGAGCAGATATTTTTGATATCTGCTCTTTTTATGCCTCATCGTCTCATACCGCCACCTCGTGTTGGCATTGGGCGGCTTCGCGGAGTAGTTGTCGGTCGGGTATTCCTAAAATTATTATACCGTGTTGTACCCCTGTTTCGGCTGTTAAAATCACGCTCCAAAGTATTTGGCCGCGTTGTTGGCCTTGCCGATGGACGCTGAGTGGGTTGCGTTGGCCTTGTTGCTGGCCTTTGCGTTGGCTGAGTTGGGCGGGTCGACGGGCGCTGCGTTGGCTGCGTGGGGCGTGTACTTGGCCGCGTTGCATTGGTATTTCCCGATTTGTTTGGCAGATCGGGACGTGTGCTTGGCCGCTTATTCTCTTGCTGCCAGTTGCCATTGTTATCACGACGCATGATGTTTCCATCGCGGTCGGTATACACGTTGTTCGGGCGCGATGACGGGCGCGACGAAACATTGTCTCTGCGGTTAGGCAGATTTGTATTTCGCACATCGCGTGTACTTCTTATTCCACGGTCTCTGCGGTTATAAATGTTTCGCGAGTTGTACCGGCCGTTGGCATAACCACCTGCGTAACCCCGCAAATAGCCATCGCGGTAACCATGATGATACCCGTGATGATAGCCATGGCGGTAGCCATGACGATAACCTGCCGGCCCCCACCAGCCATAACCTCCACCGTAATAATTCATATGAAACCATCCGTAGCTGAATCCTACATTAAAGCCCCAACCTGTGTACGGATTGTAGTGTACACCAAAACCAAAGGTCCAGGGGCGCGGATAATAGTAACTGCCATACCATGGGCGGTAGTAATAACCGGTTCCGTAAAAAACGCAGCCATTGTACCAATACGAGTGGCAATATCCTGGTGTGTAACCTACATAAACCACATCGGGCGTTGAATCGTAGATATACACATATTTTACGTTGTAAACCGGGGCGCTTGGCGGAATTTCGTCCACCTCTACAGGACGCGAATCGCTAACAATCCACGGGCCACTTGCTTTTGTTGATTCGAACCAGATTCCATCGTCGACACAATAATATTTTCCTTTAATGCGCAATACTGTGCTTGCCGTGTTTATAGCATATTCCACTTCTGAGTCTTCAATTTTCTCAAATTTAGGATCACCATCATAATCCACAGTAACCGTTGCTGTTTTACGGTCGACCACTGCAGTTTGCGGCATTTGCTGTTCATATTTTGCCTCTTTTGCCTCGGGTGTTCCCGGCACACTGGCTCTTACTGTTGCAATCGACTCATCTTCCGGAATTTTAGCAAAATCTTCGGGCAGATCATTCGGCTCTACAAATGCCCAATCGCCGTCAGCCAGTGTTTTTGAGCTAAACCACCTTCCATTCAGCAACACAAAATGATGCTGCGAATTGATGTCCATTATGATATCATTCTCCGAATTTTTCACGTACAAAAGCGATGTACCTTTTATGGTTTCGTACTCCAGTTTACCATCGGAACTGATGAGCTCGGCAGGCACCGAACTAACAATGATCTCCGGAATGGCGTCGCTTCCTTCAACTTCCGGATCTTTCTCTTTTTCCATCATTTTGTCGGCCACCTTTTTCACCTCTTTCGGAACCGACTTGGTTTGTTTCCAGTTTTTGCTCAACACATCAGTGGCCGTAAACCAATAATCTCCACCTTTCAGAAAATAATCGGATTTCCGTTTCAGAATCAGGAAAGGTGTATTCTGCACATATTCCAGGCTTGAGTTTTCCACCGTTTTCATAATCGGATCACCATCGATAATCACCAACACCGATGGCGACGAGCGATAATAAATTTCGGGCGGATTGTTGTTGAGTTGGTCATTCAACAATTCCAGGTTTTCCTCATTTTCGAGGTCGGCCAGAATACGATCGAGCGACATTTGCACATCCAGTGCTTCCAAATCTGCGATAACCAATTCCTTAAGCTTTTCCAGTTTTGATTCATCTTCCACATCAGGGAATTTTACCATTGGAATTTCCAGTTTTACCAGGTCGGCTGTCCGGTTTTCCATATCGGTTAAAAGCGTTGCGCTAAACCACAAGGCACCAAAAATCATTTCGTCGTCTTTCGTATTAATCGAAACAGCCATCCGGCCATCGAGCATGTTTCCGTTCAGCGACTCGAGTTGAGGCTGGTAGAGCGTAATTACATTTCCTGAGGCCTCAATTTCGCGTGGCCAAACAAGCTTTTCTTTGCTGTTTGCCGTAAAAGCGGTAAGCGTAGCCAGAATAAGGCAAATAAACCGTAAAGTCTTCATAGTATAAATTAATTTGTTTCTAGTCTTGTAAACGAATAATTAAACCGGCGCCTAAATCCCAATGTACAATAGGTACGTTAAAACTTACTCCGCCGGAACATCCACTCCCTCCGGTTCCGATTCCACACCAAAACCCGGCGCCATCAAATTCAAGTGGCAACATCAGGTTGGTAAACAAGCGCAGGCCAACCCTGTCGGAAAGAAATACCTTGGCACCTGCCCCGATTCCTCCGGAGAAAAGCCATGTGCGCTCGTCGCCACCCGACGTTTGCACATAACGCGATGTACCAAAACTTACTTTGGCAAACGGTATCACTGTTCCGGCCGAGAATTCGCGAAGCATACCAACCTGGTAGTGCTCAACGGCCATATCAACCGTTGTCAGAAAACCACTGCCTTTTGTATCGCTTCGTTCGTAACTCAATTCGGCATACATCATATCATCAAACTGCACACTTAATAAACCACCGTAAAGTGCATCGTTTTTTACATCGAAGTAACGCCCGTAATTTTGTACTTTCCCGGCAATTGAATAGCCGAAAATTGGTGTTACTTCAATGCTCTGCGCAAAAAGTGCCCATCCGGAAAAGAGGAAAAGCATTGTAACAAAGGTTTTTCTCATGAGAAGTTATAATTGATTATGTTTGATAAAATCACAATACAAAAGTTCGGACTTTTAATCCTGAATCGCAAATAAAATTACCCGCATACCCCTTAAACAAATGTTCTTTTTACTGTTCACAAGGCATTGCCCATCATTGGTTTTATTCCTATCTTGTATACACTTGTTTAATTCAGGACAAATCGTTTGTAAAACTGATAAATGAAGAGAACACTGATCATAAGCACATTTCTTCTGCTGGCTAACCTATCAGGCGCACAGATAATCATTTCTTTGTTGCTGGGCGACAAGTTAAACTCTCCTAACATTGAGTTTGGACTTGAAGGAGGATTAGACTTCACGAACGTTAACGGATTTGATAACACCGGAAACCTCCGTGCCTTTAACCTTGGAATGTATTTCGATATAAGAGTGAAAGACAACTGGTTTCTGCACACCGGATTTCAGGGCATTTCGAACCTTGGAATGCGCAATCTTTCGGCTTCCGATCTTGAATTTCTGGAAGCAGAGACATACAATGTGGAAGGCAGATACAACCAAAAGGTGAATGCTTTTATGGTGCCGGTTTTGGCCAACTACAAATTCGATAACCACATTTACGTGGAAGCCGGCCCTCAAGTGGGTTGGTTGTACAAAGGATGGGTAGCCTTTTCGTCGGACGAAGACAACAAAGACATCAGAATAAAAGACTATAATAAAGACTTGCTGAACTGGTTTAATGCCGGCGTTGCCGTTGGTGCCGGGTACAAACTTTTTCGCGGTACGGGCTGGAGCATTGGAGTTCGCTACTACCAGGGACTTACCGATGTGTTCAAAAACCGCTCATCAAGTCTTCATCACTCCTTGCTTTTAAAAGTAAATGTTCCGATCGGAGTAGCTAAGCCCGAATAAAAATTAATTTAATTCGTTTGACGATTATTGTTTTAAAACTCCTGATTTTAACAAAGTTTTCACCATTGAATACGCATGATCTTTTGCTCCCGATTCGTACGAAACAGGATCGATTAATTCGGATTGTCCCGACCAGATAATGGCATTTTCTTTTGTTGTTGCAGCCGTATCGAACAAACGCGATTCAATTACAAAAGAAGTTTCCTGCCGGTAATAACCCGGGCGGTAAACATAACCATAACCGTAATAAATGTGCCGTGGAAAAAAATAAGGATAGGGGCGATAGAAACTGTCGTACTCATAAACTTCCTGCGATTGCACATCCACAAGGCTCGATACAATTACAGCGTCGTAATCGGATGCTTTGATCTTCGACTCAATTCCCTCCTCACTTAGTTTGTCGATACTAACAACAGGCGGAAATAACTTCAAACTGTTCTCTGCCTGAAATCCTTCTTCCTGCAAAGCTTTCACAATGGTGTTTTCAAAAACTGTCCGGGCTTCCAGGTTTTGAGAAATGGCCAAAACCAAAATATTATCAAAACTTTTTGCGGTGTAATTCTCTTTTGTCCAGGTGTATTTCATTGTTGGAACACAAGCTGAAAATAACAGACTAATAAGAGCTGCAACTATCCATTTACGTTTCATAATTCAATATTTTTCTATTTTGGAAATAAAAATACAAGTACAGAACGTACACCAAATTTCGATTTGGCATGGTCGGGCGCAGCGAGATTAAATCTCGGACCAATAGCAAACTGCACTTTCTGTTTTCCCATGGAAGTAACTGCACTAACTACAGGATTCAGCCACACATTGGTAGTTTCGGCTTTCCAGTTTTGGGTGAGTTCCAGGTTAGCGCCAATACCAGCACCTGATTTCCAGTTATAGGTAAAAAATGGCTGAAGGAACATATTGCTCACAGTGTTGTTTTCATCCAGACTCCAGATCTGGTTTACCAATCCTCCAAACGTCATTCCATTTGTTTGATAGAGTGCCACAGCAGTAGGCCCAATCCCAAATTTGTCTGCAGAAAAAGCATCTCCTCCGGTTGGAAGCAGAAAAACAGGCCCCACTCCCCAGGTTATTTTCGACACTTTTGGACTTATAAAACCACTAATCACCGCATCACCAATCCCACTTTGGCTGGTACCTTCTCCACTGATGTCGTATTGGGTATACACCGGCAAAATAACACGCGTTATCAGATTAAGATTTTCAGAAAGCGACACAGGAATTACCGGCTGAATATTTAGTGTATTTCGGGATCCGTTAAATTCGCCAATTCCCACATCCAGGTTATTTTGTAGCGGAAGACTGATAAGGCTGGCAATCGGATTTGACAGCTTTTTTGCCAATTCCGCAGCTTCGTTTTTAGCTTCATCCTGCCCGGTAACAAGAAACGGACAAAGTGTAACCATAGCCAGAAATAATACTCGAGCAAATCGATACATATTTTTAATATTTGTTGTCAATAACATTTAAATTCTCAATTCAGGTACAGAATTTTTCGAAGGTTTTAGCACTAATTTAATCCACTCCGAAATTCATTATTCCTGAGAGTATAATACTAGTCCTTCTTTTTATCGTCCTTACGTTTTTTGCCCCAAATCTCCACCTTTGCACGCTTATTGGTTACAATGGTTCCCATCGAATCGTATTCCAATTCCAGGTCGGTTAGTTTATTGTCTTTTCCGGGCAAATCAAAATTCATGGTCGACATTCCCTTATTGAGCACTCCGGCAGCCGGATCGATTTCTTTCTTCTCGCCATCCGACATTTTTACATGAATCTTTTTGATTTTTACCGCTCCCTGAACACAGGTAATCTTAATTTTAGAGACATTACGTTCTTTTCCGGTTAAGGTAACTTTGTCTTTATCTGCTTTAAAAGCCACATTTTTTTCGCCCAGCTTAATCCAGTCGTCGCCGGGTTGTGCCATCGATTGAACGGCAAAAGCGATAATAATCGCAATTATAAATACTACTTTTTTTCCCATTTTAATATCTGTTTTGGTTATACATTGTTCACTACTGATCTACAATTTACGAAATCATACTCTTTAATCCACTTTTTTTAATACCAGCAAAACTTCGCCTTTTTCGTCAAGCAGCGTAAGTTTCATATTCGCAATTTTATAACTACGAACAAGAGGAATTGCTTTATTAAATTTATCGGCAAAGGTCATGTCGGGACACATTTTTCGGGTGCCGGCCAGCGGGCCAAACACCAGTTCGGTATTGGTTAAGGTTGTTATTGCCCCGGTAAAATTATTGCAGCCATCGCTTCCCATCGCCTTCATTTCCGTGCTGTTTATTTCCAGCCGCGGTGCTATACTTGCATCGCCTACTGTTTCTCCGTCAACGATTTCGGCCACCCAAATATCATTTAGCAAAACTATTGCTTCGGTAGCTTTGGTAAACTCCAACAACTCGTTGCCTGTTTCATCAGTAAATACCAAGTTGTTTTCTTTCAACTCATACTTTTTTGCAGCAAGCAGCGCTTCGTTAAACGCTTTTGAAATACTCATGTCAGGGCACATTTTCTGTGTACCGGCTATGGCACCCAACTCAATGGTATTATCACCAATTCCAGTAATTTGTCCGGTAAAATTGTTGCAGTTATCAATACCACTAATTTGCATGTCGCGAATATGAATCTGCAAATTGGGTAATACTCCGGCCCCACGCGACCGTGGTAATTTTATCACCGATCCATTTATTTTAAGTGCCTCCCAGCTTCCGTCCAAAGCAAGTTTGGTATCTTCTTTTTTCTCCAGTACTTCTACCAAAATATATTTAATCGATGAAGCATCGGCAGGAACATTTTCCAGCTGTTCCTCTTTTACTTTCAATTTGTAGATAAATCCGGGTTCGTAATCAAAACCTTCAATCTTTGAATAGAAGTTGGTCCATTTGCCGGGTTCAGGAGTTTCACCCTTTTGAACCAACATACATTTCATAGGGCCCACTCCAACACAGTCAACACGATAACTATTCACCCAGTAAATAGCTGCTTTTTCGCCCGTACTACAAGCAGCAAAAAGTAGAATAATTCCAACTATTAATATATTTTTCATTTCTTGAGTTTTAACGTTAAACAGTTTCTTATAACCGGCCTCCACTGTACATATCAAGACTGACGTGAGGATCAAGTTTCGGGCCATGCGGGCCAAAGCGAACATCAACACCGGCATTGGCTCCCCAACGCATGTTTGAGCAAGCTGACAAGGTAAATCCGGCTGCCAAAATCACTAAAACGATTATTAATTTTATTTTTCTCTTCATGACGCTTATCTTAAAATCCATTGTTGTATTGTAAACTGTGCTCCCGTTGGATCCATAAGTACGGCAACGGTTCCTTTACGAATTGATGGAGTAGGTTCCATCATTACATGAGCTCCGGCAGCTTTGGCTTTCTCTACGGTGGTATTTACATCTTTTACTTTTATGTATGGCATCCACGCGCTTCGGGCGCCTTCAACAGGATTTCCAATGGCTCCGGAGAAGGTATTCCCATCGTTGTTAAACAAATAATACGGCACTTTGGCCGCTTCAACTTCTTGTGATTCGGCTCCGGTTAATCCTTTGTAAAATTCTATTGACCCCTCGAGATCGTTCGTCCACAGCTCGTTCCAAAGCCACGAATTCATACTGATATTTCCAGCTCGTCGAGGATTTGGATCACCGCTTTCCGAATTCAGAAAAGCTATGAATGCACCTTGCGGATCTTGCACCAAAGCGGTTTCGCCACGGCCTTTAAAAGCTGCTTTTTTGAAAATGGTTTTACCGCCTGCTGCCTGATTATATTGCAGTGCAACATCAACATCCGGAACCGACATTGAGCCAATCCACTCGGCTGCTTTGCCATATTCATCGGCTAATTTAAACAGGCCGCCAATGGCTACACCATCATTTTTTATAACATAATACATGTTTTCGCCGGCGCCAACGGTTTCAAATTCCCATCCAAAAACATCGGCGTAAAAATCTTTGGCGCTTAGCGGATCATAGGTTGCCAGATCGTGCCAAACAAACTGCCCCTGATTATGATTGTTGGTTGGTGTTTGCGACACCGGGGGAAAGGTAATGACTGAATTACAAGCCATTAACACTATTGCCGAAACAATAATTGCGGAGATTACTTTAACTTTTTGTTTCATTTGATATTTGTAATTGTTGTGTACTTGTGTTTCATCGGAATAGTAAGTTCGGAAAATTTTCCCGGTTGCACCAAATGTTTTGGAGGTATTTAATACAAAATATGCTGTTTTGGTGCTATATTTTGATCCTTTCTTTTATTTAGCGGAGGTTTTTGAGCAAAAATTCACAACAAGGCCAGAATGATTGTGGAGCGTTCCGAAATGATTAGAATGCCTACAAAGACAAAGAGAGCTTAAACCGAAATTAGTTCAGATGCATACAAAAGGTTCTCAGTTGGCAAAAATCTCCTTAAAATCATCTTTCATACTTACCACATGCCAGCCTTTTACAGCGGCATCTTTAACGGCATTTTCGGTGCCGTGCATGTAACTGTATTCACGTACCTCGTCGTCGTGATGTACCAAAATAGCCATTGACGGTCCGTTGCCCGAAAGCGTGTATTCCAACATCTGGTAGTCACCATCGCTGTTTCCGGCGGCAAAAATAGGTTTGCGGCCAATATGTAGTTCAATATTGGTAGGCTTCACGGCTTTATCGTTATTTGAATTCAGCTGTGCTGTACGTACCAAATATGTTCCGTTTTCATCCGATACATACTTCAGCAAAACGCTGCTACCCACCACATTCTCCTTGGGAATGTTGTAAATTTCTTCTGAAATAGTACGCACCGAAGTGATTTCTCCACCGGTTACGATGTATACTTTAAAATCGTTGGACTGCAGGAAATGAACCAACTGAACCATTGGCGAGTAGGTGAGCTCTTTTAATGGCCGGTTATATTTTCGGTGTTTAACTTCAGAAAGCGTTTTGTAACAAAAGTCTTTATAATCTTCCTCTTTCATACCTGCCTGAGCACTAAATATTTTGGTGATAATGTCAACCGTGCTGTAATCGTTTAAAACAGCAAAATTATCGCCGGCCAATCCACTAAAGAACCTATCCTCTTCCCATTCCGGACGATTCGTATACTCACTTTTCACATAGGCCAACTCCAGCTCTACAGGAATGTAAATCGGTTTTTCGCACCACAAAGTACCATCGTTATCGAATACGGCTATACGGTTTTTTACTTCAACAAAATTGGCAGAATTAGAGTCGGTAACTTCCGATATAAATTTTGTTATCGATTCTTTCACAAGGCCATCATTCCACAATGACAGAGCCGGCGGTTTTGAAGTTTCCTCTGGTGAAACAGAACACCGTGTTAGAAGAAATACAAACAGTAAAAAAGACCAATAGTTGTTGCTCATTCTTTTTTAATTTAGGTAATTCAACATTTAATTTTCTTCGCTTAACCTCATGGAATTGCTTTAAAGTTGAAGAAATTTGGAATAAAAAGTTCGGAATAATTATGGAAACATACCAGCATATTTTCTGATTTTCTGCAAAAAGAGTGGTTGTTTTAGTCCAATCATTATGACTGGCTGCTTTTGGGGAGTTGAATTGACAGTAGCTCAGTTATAAAACCGATAAATAGCACCTTTGTCTCAGCTACTTGTTTCGTTTGCCGAACTGTTAGTCCTTTACACACCTGAACCCCGTATGGCTAATGCCTGTATTAATTTCGCCGGGCATGCGGGCTGCCACCCGGTAGCTCGAGCAATAACTGTCGTTACACAAAAATGATCCACCCCGAATGGTTTTCCGTTTATCGTAAGGATTTCTTGCGTCATTACTTTTCTCCGGTCCTTTCGGGTCGACCGTAACTTTATCGGCTGGCAGACTTTTGTAGTAGTCCTGGTCGTACCAATCGGCTGTCCATTCCCACACATTGCCGGCCATATCGTATAAACCATAAGAATTTGGAGCATACGACTTTATAGGAGCTGTAGCAAAATGTCCGTCTCTTTGGGTATTGATGTTCGGAAAGTGTCCGTTCCATGAATTGGCTTTTGGTGAGCCGTCTTCAATGTGTTCGTTTCCCCACGGATAAATATTGTTTTCCAGTCCGCCGCGCGCAGCAAATTCCCACTCGGCCTCGGTTGGTAATCTTTTTTCTGCCCATTTACAGTATGCAACTGCATCATTCCAGCAAATGTGAACTACCGGATGATTCTCGCGACCAAAGATCGTACTTTCAGGCCCTTCAGGATGTTTCCAGTTGGCACCTACCACCCACGACCACCACTGAGAAATATCGTTTAGGGGAACTGCCTGCAATGGCGGCGTAAAAACCATCGATCCTGCTTTTAACATTTCTGCCGGAGGCCTGGCAGTACCCGGCGGGACCTGTGTTTTCATCACTTCCCAGTCAATATCCTTTTCGGCTTCAGTGATGTAGCCGGTCTCATCCACAAATTTTTTGAATTGCGCGTTGGTTACTTCATGCTCATCCATCCAAAAACTTTTTACTTCTACCGCGTGCTTCGGGTATTCATCAGGTCGGGCCTGATCATTGTCGGCACCCATTTCAAAGGTACCCCCTTTAATAAAAACCATTCCCTCCGTCCCGGAAGTTTGTGGAATTATCTCAGACGAATCGGGCTGCACCAAAAACCGCGATTTGGAATTTACATTACAACAGGATAACTCTTCCTTAGCCACATCGGGTGCTGTTTTTGGTTCTTTTTTTGAATTACAGGCAACAGAAACAATAAACAATATGATTAGAAAAGGATATAATCGACACATTTTGTCCGTTTAAAATTTCTATCTACAACCTGAAAACAAACAAAAGGTTTATTAGTATTTTATTAAAACAAAGGCCGGTTCAATAACCGGCCTATCTTGAATGTGTTTCTCTTAATGCTTGCTAAAGTCTATATACAGCACATTAAGTTTAACATCTACAAGGTACAATAAATAAGTGTAAACACGTACAAAAACACATATGTTATTCCACCAAACATCTAACAACCAAATAGTTTGCAATATTATTGTTAAAAAATAACAGAAAAATTAATAATGATTTTAACGAAGAAAGGATGTATTTAAACGAAGAAAGGGCAGTTCAACAACTGCCCTTTTACTAATGTTAACCCCCAAACACACATCGTGCTGAACGCACGACAATACAAATGAACAAAAAAGTATTTAGTTATCAAAACAATGAGAAATCTTTTTTAGCTTTTTTAGCTTTTTTTAGTGTTTTTGTGCTTCGAAATCTACTTTTACAGGTATTTAATGTGCCTATTCTCAGAAGGTTTGCTATTGACAGGCTTTTTATATCCTTCAGAAAAATTGTAGTTTTGAAAGCAATTCGAATAATTTAAACCAGCATGATGAATACACTAATTTCTTCAATAAAAGAATTTGGCAAAGATTTTCCGGCCGATTATTCCATTCCCAAACGTAAATTAGGGAAAACCAACGAAAAACTTTCTATTATTGGATTCGGGGGCATAATGTTGAACGACAATCCACAGGAATTTGCAAACGAATTGGTTGCCAAAGCTTTTGATTTTGGTGTAAATTATTTTGATGTGGCACCCAAATACGGAAACGCCGAAGATCGTTTGGGGCCGGCGTTAAAGTCCTACCGAAAAAATACGTTTCTGGCCTGCAAAACCCGGCAACGCGATGCTGCCGGAGCACAAAATGATCTGGAAAATTCGCTGCGAAAATTGCAAACCGATTATTTTGACTTGTACCAGCTGCACGAGCTAACTACTGATGAAGAAGTACAAACTGTTTTTGGCAAAAACGGCGCGCTGAAAACCTTGGTAAAAGCCAAAAGAGATGGTAAAATAAAACATATTGGTTTTTCGGCTCACTCGGTTAAGGCAGCTTTATTTGCACTAAAAAACTTTGATTTCGATTCGATACTTTTCCCCATTAATTTTGCCTGCTGGAATGCCGGCGACTTTGGCCCCCAGGTTTATGCCGAAGCACAAAAACAAGGCATCGGGATTCTGGCTTTAAAAGCCATGGCACTTACCACGTTTGGTGAAAATGAAGACCTGATCTTTAAAAATTGCTGGTACAAACCCATCGACGACGAAAATGTAATGAAACTGGCACTTCGTTATACCCTTTCGAAAAAAGTAACGGCAGCTATTCCTCCGGGAGAATACACCCTGTTTTTAAAAGCGCTGGAGTTTATGCAGGATTTTAAGCCGATTGATGAAGAAGAGACAAAAGACCTGTTGGCACTTGCCAAAACTACCAAACCGGTGTTTATGCATGGCTGACTTAAAACAACAAAAGGCCACTGAATCTCAGCGGCCTTTGTAGTCCCGACGGGAATCGAACCCATATCTACAGTTTAGGAAACTGCTATTCTATCCGTTGAACTACGGGACCATTTTTTTATAAATTCTGTATTTCAACAAATCCCAACTCCTGTTTTCCGGATATCAAACAGGCAGGTATACATTGAAGTACATACCATAAATGTGGCGCAAAAGTAGTTAAAAACCTGAATCCCGGCAAATCAGTCTAAAATATTGTGCCCTGTTCTTATCCACTAAAACTGAATCATTATCTTTGCACCTCAGTTTAAACGAACAAGGATGTTAGACAAAATCAAAGCATTACAGGAAGAAATCGACGCTATTGTAGCTTCAAGCAAGGAAGAGGTAGAAGAGCTGCGCATAAAATACATCAGCAAAAAAGGATTGATCGGCCAATTATTCAACGACTTTAAAACTGTTCCTGCCGAACAGAAAAAGGAGGTTGGACAGGCCATTAACACACTTAAAACTTTTGCTTTAGAAAAAATTAACACGCTAAAAGAAGGATTTGAGAACAATGGCAGCGAATCGGCCGGACAGGATTTAACCATGCCGGGCGAGCCCATGAAACTGGGAACCCGTCACCCGTTGTCGCTGGTAAAAAATGAGATTATCGGTATTTTCGGTCGCCTTGGATTTACAGTTGCCGAAGGCCCTGAGATTGAAGACGACTGGCATGTGTTTTCAGCTTTGAATTTTCCGCCGGAGCACCCTGCCCGCGATATGCAGGATACTTTCTTTATTGAAAAAGATCCGGATGTACTGTTGCGTACGCACACTTCAAGTGTGCAAATCCGTGTAATGGAGCGCACTGAACCGCCTATTCGTGCTATTTTCCCGGGACGTGTTTTCCGTAACGAGGCTATTTCGGCACGTTCGCACTGTATATTCCATCAAATTGAAGGTTTGTATGTTGACGAGAATGTTTCGTTTGCCGACCTGAAACAAACCTTGTTGCAATTTGCCAAAGAGTTGTTTGGCGAAGACACAAAAATCCGTCTGCGTCCTTCCTACTTCCCGTTTACCGAGCCAAGTGCCGAAATGGATGTTAGCTGCTCGATTTGTGGTGGCAAAGGTTGTAACGTTTGTAAATACACCGGCTGGCTCGAAATTCTGGGCTGCGGAATGGTTGATCCGAACGTATTGGAACTGTGTAATATCGACAGCCGAAAATATACCGGTTTCG
The DNA here is from genome assembly GCF_010586825.1 of Draconibacterium mangrovi. GTDB lineage: Bacteria > Bacteroidota > Bacteroidia > Bacteroidales > Prolixibacteraceae > Draconibacterium > Draconibacterium mangrovi. Next base: position 1,448,143 of record NZ_JAAAGB010000001.1, read on the forward strand.
CTTTTGGAATGGGTATCGAACGTATTACCATGTTGCGTTACGGAATTAAAGATATCCGCCATTTCTTCGAAAACGATGTTCGATTCTTAAAACAATTCGAATCGGCTACTTAATAAGAAAATACATAAAAGATGATACGAAGAGGGGCTTTTTTAAGCTCCTCTTTTTGCTATATATTGCCCATATTTTCAAACGACTTTTTCACGAATCATTCCATTCTATTCTGCAACACCCACGTAACACGAATTTAACAAACAGCTCGTCGAAAACATGCTTTTTGGCATGTTTAACAAAAAAGCCATACCTTTGTACCATACTTTTAAGTCTTTTATTAGACTGGGAAGATAAAATTAGAAACAGCCCGATCTGCTAATACACAGAAAATAACAATTAAACTATTTACATTTTTTAGGATTGGGCAATTAAATATATCTTGAATGGAAACAAAAGCAAATCAGAATCAGATCGTCATTAAGATGAACACTGAGAATGAGAAAAAAATGCTGCCATTGAACTTTGTTTTTACTTTGGCCGCAGGTGCTATTGCCGGAATGGCAATTATTTTCAGTCTCTTCTGGGGATTGGAAAAGTTATTTGGAATGTAAACCAACGGTATTATAGAAAAAAAGGCTCGCAATTGCGAGCCTTTTTTTATGCTTTATACTCTTCAACTATCACTTTAATACCTTTTCAATGGCTGCCAATTCCTCATCCGAAAAACTAAGGTTATTTAGAGTTTCCACATTGTCATCAATTTGTTTTACCGAGCTGGCACCAATCAGTACCGATGTAATTCTTTTATCTCGCAGTACCCATGCCAGTGCCATTTGCGCCAACGACTGGCCACGTTCCTGAGCAATGGTATTTAAAGCCACAATTTTATCGTGTGCCGTTTCAACATGTTCTTTTTTCAGAAATACTTCACGGGTTGCTCTCGATCCTTCCGGAATTCCTTTCAAATATTTATTGGTAAGTAATCCCTGTGCAAGCGGCGAAAACGGAATACAACCAATTCCTTCTTCTTCCAGTACATCCAGCAGCTCGTCTTCCACCCACCTTACAAACATCGAATATTTAGGTTGGTGTATCAAACACGGCGTTCCAAGTTCTTTCAAAATACGTGACGCTTCTTTGGCCATATCAGCCGGATAATTTGAAATACCCACATGCAAGGCTTTTCCCGAGCGAACAGCACGGTCAAGAGCCATCATGGTTTCTTCAAGTGGCGTATTTGGGTCAGGGCGGTGCGAATAAAAAATATCCACGTACTCCAATCCCATACGTTTTAAACTCTGGTCGAGACTGGCCAGCACCGACTTGCGGCTTCCCCATTCGCCATAAGGCCCCGGCCACATCAGATAACCCGCTTTACTCGAAATAATCAGCTCATCGCGGTAAGCTCTAAAATCCTGCTTCAAAATTTTACCAAAATTCTCTTCAGCCGATCCCGGTGGCGGACCATAATTATTGGCCAGATCGAAATGTGTAATGCCCAAATCAAAAGCCCGGTGCAACATGGCCCGGCCATTTTCAAAAACATCAATTCCGCCAAAGTTATGCCACAAACCCAACGAAACGGCAGGCAGTTTCAGCCCCCATTTTCCGCAGCGGTTGTAGAGCATTTCATCGTATCTCGATTCATTTGGAACATAGGTCATACTATTAAATTTAATTGGTTATTGCTAAAAATACATTCTGAATCGTTGTTAAACAAACCCATTTGCAACCCTAAAGTTATTATTCTTTTGCCACTTCTCTAAATCAATACACAATCATTGTATTCACCCATTTCTTAAAAATAAGGACAGTACAAGATTTCAGTCCATTTCTGAAACTAATCGGCCTTAAAACCATATAAATAATATAGAAACTAAAATTAATTGGCCATGAGTGAAAAACTAGTTACAATCGTAGTATTACCTCTGGCGCGCGCCCATATTTTGAAAATGCGTTTAGAGGAAAAAGGAATTAAATGTGAGCTTGAAGACGTACATTTAATTGAAGGAGCAGCCACCTCAACCGTTCGGGTTAAAATATTGGAAAACGACCTGAACGAAGCCTTTAAAGAAGTTGATTTACTGCTGGGATTAAAAGCGGCGAAACAGAAAAAAGCCAGCAAACCCGGCCAGATCCTTGTCCCCATCGACTTTTCAGCAGTATCGGAGAAAGCTGTAGAAATGGCTTTTAACATTGCCGAACACCTGAAAGCGAAACTGGTAATTATGCACTCGTATATTAGTCCGGTGCGCTTTTCAATACCTTACGGCGACATTTATCCGTACGACACCACCCTTTTAAAACAAACCGAAGATGCTGAAGAAGAAGCCAACCAACAGTTTAAAAATTTTCTGACCCCTTTGGTGACAAGTATCGGATCTGATACCTGGGAAAAAGTGGATCCGGAATATATAGTTAAGCCCGGTTATGCAGAAGAAGACATTCTGGCCTTTGCCAGTGAACAACCTACACGTCTTATTGTAATTGGCCGCGGTGGCGACAAATCGTGGCCCGGCACAGTGGGCAGTGTAACCGCCGATGTAATGTACAACGCCCCGGTTCCGGTGTTAGTTGTTCCTGAAAATATGGATATGAAACCAGTTGAAGATTTTAAAGAAGTGTTATATGCTACCAATTTCGATGAAAAGGATTTTACTGCACTCGACAAACTAATGAGCATTGTAAAATCGTACGATGTAAGAGTTGTTTGTGCGCACGTTGGGCTTCCCGACGAATATGGCTGGGACATTGCCCGACTGGAAGGAATGAAAGATATTTTGCACAAGAAATATGAGAACAAGGAGTTTGAGTGCAAGCTGATTATGGGGAACAATGTATTAGAAACACTTGAAAGAACAATTAAAAACGACCCGGTGGATATTCTGGCACTCACTACGCATAAACGAGGTATGATATCGCGGCTTTTCAACCCCAGTTTAGCGCGTAAAATGGTATTCCATTCAGAAATACCGCTGCTGGTATTTCACGCTTAAACAGAGTTTTTATAATTAAATTCCGGCAATAAATAAAATTCATTTTACCCCCTTCCTTTCTGAGACTTAGCAACTTTTGGGAGAATTTCATATCAAAAAAAGATCATTGTAAAATTACAGCAGTCAGAGTTATTAAAGGCACTCATGAGATTTGTTTACTGCTGTTTTCTAGACGGACGTGCTATTTTTTGAGATTTATATATAAACACGTTTTCTATTTTTTTGTTGGAAAATCTGGTTAAATTGTATTTTTACGCAACAGACAATTAATGATTAAAGATTTTGATAAATTTCTCTGCTAAAACCGGAACTCTAATGATCGAAAACCGAATAGTAACTCAATTAATGGTTCTTTTGATGCTATTTATTGGGCAAAACATAAGTTACGGTTCTACAGCTATTGCTGAACATACAGATAGTTTGCGCCAGGTAATACAAAATAAACAGGGAAAGAAAAAAATAAACGCCCAGCTCGAATTGGCAATGCTTCTTTTCGAGAATCAAAATAACGATGCAATGACAGTGGCACAATCGGCACTGAGTGATGCAAAGCAGCTTAAAGATAAATCTCTTCAAATGCAAGCTTTTTTCATTTTAGGACGTATTGCCCACGAAGTCAGCAACATCAACCTTTCTCAAATCTACTTTGACAGTGCACTAACTTTCGCCAACCAATTAGATGACCTCTGGTATCAAAGTGATATTTTATTACGTTTGGGAATTAACCAGCACACCCTTGGAGATCACTTAGAAGCTCTCCAATCCTTTAACATGTCAATTCAGGCGGGACGCCAGGCAGAGAACTACCGTGCAGTTGGCGCCTCCTATTCAATGATGGGTACCGTTTTCAGAGTAAACGGCTTATACGATCGTGCGATTGAATACATTATTAAATCGCGGTTGAATTACGAAAAAGCCGATTATGTTGAAGGTTATGCCTGGGCTGCCTACCTGCTCGGACGGATTTACGCTGACCTTCAGCTAAACGAAAAAGCAATGGACTATTACAAGCAGTCACTCCAAACCTACGGAGAACTGGCAAAAGCCGACCAAAATAATAGCGGAGTTGTAATCTGTTACGAGCAAATCGGAATCCTTAATTTAAAGGCTGGAAATACTTATGAAGCCCGCAAAAACATTGAATATACACTTGAAATCCACAAGGCAAGTGGTTCGAAATATGGTATATCGAATGCCTACAAAAACCTGGGTCGTATTGAATATGCCTCCGGAAATTATGCCCTAGCAGAAAAATATCTAAAAGACGCTTTAGAAGGAAAAACCGACGTAGGTGATCAGCTTAGTAAACCCTCAATCTATCAATACCTTGGATTGTGCTATTTAAACACCGGGCGCACCAGCGAAGGATTAGATATGATTTTGAAAGGTCTCGACCAGGCCATTACCAATAACCAAAAACGCATACAACTTGATATTTACACAAAACTTAGCGAAATCTACCTGAATTTAAACAACCTCGAGAAAGCCATTGATTGCCAGCAGCAATTGATAAACATTCAGGATTCAATGCTATTGGGTGCAGTGAATATTAAAATGGAACAGCTACAAGGCATTTACGAAATTGATGCAAAAAACAGTCAGATTGCTGATTTAGAACAACAAAACGAAATAAACAGGCTCGAACTGCGACAACACCGCACATCAGGTATTTTGATGATTATAGCAGTTTTACTCGCCATAATTATTACTGGCATAATTTTATTTTTTTACCAGCGCATGCGCCAAAAAAATAATCAGCTGGAAGAAGCAAACCAGGCAAAGGACAAGTTTTTTGCCATTATCGCCCACGACCTTCGGGGCCCGGTTCACACGCAAACAGCCTTTCTCGACCACCTTCATGAGGAATTTGATGCGTTGGAAAAAGAGGAACTGAAAAAGCTGTTGAAACTACTTGTTTCATCATCAGAAAACATCAGCGACCTGCTCGACAACCTTTTACTTTGGGCGCAATCGCAGGTGAAAAAAATGGAGGTAAACACCGGGAAACTTGAGTTGAAAGGCGTGATACAAAATACGGTTGAAAAATTGCAACCCTCGGCAAGACTAAAACAAATAGCCATTTCACTTGATACCAATAATCAACTTAAAGTATTGTCTGATGCCAATATGCTTCAAACCATTATCCGAAACATTGTTAGCAATGCCATAAAATTTACTCCACGCGGGGGGTCAATCAATGTTAAAACTTTCGCCTCGGATCAAAATGAAGTTACCATAAAAATTACCGATACCGGTCTGGGAATGAATGCCGAAAAGTTGAATAAGCTGTTTGACATCAGCTCCAAGAGCCATTCACAGGGAACTGAAAATGAAAAAAGTAACGGACTGGGGCTTGTTCTTGTAAAAGATTTTGTTGAAAAAAACAAGGGAACAATAAACATTGAAAGCGAAGTGGGAAAAGGCACCTCTGTTGTTGTTACTCTCCCGCAGGCTTAGTTTCAGAAGTTTATTGAAACTCCTCGCAGCAGAGCTGACGAGGAATCCGATTCCGTTAAGGATTTTTTTATTGTTTTGTTCGCTTACCCCGAGGCAAAGCCATCGGTGAATGCGCTCACCGGAATTCAATCAGCAGCTTTATGCCACAACTAATATTCCCAGAACCAAAAAAAATGCAAATAAAAGGATGCTTATCCAAAACGTTCCATAGTGTTTACCCGATTTTCCCATCTCTTTTTGATTGAATTCACGGTATTTTTTAGCCATCGAAAAAATTTGAAAATGCATAGTTGCAGGATTGACTTTTTCGCCTCGTTGCTGCAAGTAGTCTTTAATTATCAAAACAATAATAAAATTCGACACCAAAAACAGCAAAGCCATTACTCCAAAAACAAGGGCCAGATTCTTTTCGAACATGATTTACTCCAATTTAAACTGTTCTACTATACGAATTGGTGGCAAAGGAGTTGCAAAACCTTCATAAATATGTGTGAATCTGCTTGTTCCAAAAATAATCGCTCTGCATCAACAACAATCTTTTAGCTCAATTATTCATGATCCGGGAAATCATTTGATAACAATATCCAGGCTTTCCCAAGTCTATCATACAGATTGCTGATATGTGTTCCGGGATTATCATACGTCTCGAACTGATGTTTAATATGCATAGCATCAAGCTGTTCATGCATCATGGTGTTAGCTTCAATGTAAAAATTGTCATTCACTCCACAATCAAAATAAACTTCTTTCAACTGTTTCAGCCCAATACGGTTTTTTTGAACCATTGACAGCAGGCCTTGCTCACTAATTTTTTGCATAAGCTCCGGAATGATAACAGCCTCTCCGTTAACAAATTCAAACGGTAGATCGCAATAATATGGAGGATTATCAGGATTGGGCAACCAAGCTTGTGCCAACATAACAGCACCATTGTTTACAAATGTGAAAGGAGCAAAAGGATCATACGCTAGCGGGCCCTCAACTCCCCACATCTCGTCTTCTACTGCCAAAAAATTAGCCATATATAAAATCAACGGTTCAGGAAAATGCGAAGGCGACAAAGCTCCCACATAACGAAATACTTTTGGGTGTTTCATGGCAATATTCAAAGAGCCTATTGCACCGGCGCAATGTCCGCTTATGGCGCGCCAGTTAAAGTGCGGTATCGTACGATACTTTTGATCAATAAAGCTAACCAATTCATTTACGATGTAGTCTTCGTAATTTCCCTCAACTGTGGAATTCACATAAAGACTCGGACCGTATTTGGTTTGTGCATCAGGCATAACAATAATGGCCTCTTTCATGCCCTCGTTGTCCACCAAATTATTGAGCCAGGGTAAAAATCCTTCTTCAGGGAAATCAACACGGGCCGGAAGTTGTGCCGACAGATAAAAGAACTCGTATGGTTCGGGTTCCATCAACATGCCACCCCAGGCGGGTGTACCATGCAGGAAGTAAATTACCGGAAAATGTTTCTCCGGACAGGTATAGTAACTTTTAGGCAGGTACACGCGAATCATTCGATCGGCCGGATCGCCCAAAAGATTACCTTCCAGGGCTTTTACATGCATCATTTCAGTAACGATAGTTCCCTCTCCTGCTGTTGCTGCTTTTTCAGGTAAAAAAGCATCAGTGTCGGGCGCTTCATATTCTTCCTGGCAGGCCGGCAGTAAGAATAAACTAAGTAAGATCAGGATTAAGACTTTTGTTTTCATTGTAGTACATTTTTTGGATTAAACTCATCTGCAATGTACTGTACAATGCCACAAGAAGCTTTCCGGTTTTTCCCAAATACTTCCTGAATTTTCCCGGCTATTAGTTATAGCTTTTTTCGTTTTCGTGCAGCAGAAATTCGCGCGGACTTTCGCCAAACTCCTCTTTAAACACCTGGCTGAAGGTGCTTAAACTTTTCATTCCCACCTCGTAGCCAATTTCGGTAATATTCATCGATGAAGTGCTTAACAGCTGTTTTGCTTTCTGCATGCGTAACGACCGTATATAACGCGCCACCGACTGGTTGGTAAGTGCCTTAAACTTTCGGTACAGCTGCGATTTACTCATGGCCATTTCTTCACAAAGTTCAGGTACGTTAAAATCTTCGTTGTTGAGGTTTTCACTGATGGCCGAATGCAGCTTTTTCATAAAACGGTCTTCGTGCTGCATCAACGGATCGGTGCTGTAATCAAAGCCATTGCCTTTACTAAATCGTTGGTAGAGGCTTTTACGAAGCTCAAGCAGTTTTTGCAGACGCACCAGTAATTCCTGCTGATTAAAAGGTTTAACCACATAAGCATCGGCACCATGCTCCAATCCTTCAATACGGGAAGGGATATCGGCTTTTGCCGTCAGCAAAACAACTGGAATATGACTGGTGCGAATATCTTCTTTTAGTCTTTTACAGAGCTCAAAACCATCCATTTCGGGCATCATTACGTCGCTGATCACCACATCCGGAATTTCATTCACCGCCTTTTCGTAACCTTCCTTGCCGTTTTTTGCCAACTGTATGCTAAAATAATCGCTGTAACAGGCTTGCAAATAACCTAAAACATCGGGGTTATCTTCAACAATAAGCAAACGCTCCTTGCCTGCATGTTTATTCTCTGCAGAATGCATTTCTGCCAACTCTCTATATTCTGTTTCCTGCTCGGGCAGCAGAAATTCTTTGATGTGCAAAGCACTTGTTACAGGCAATTTTACTTTAAACACAGTTACTTTTCCGGGTACAGAATTTACCTCGATAGTACCGTTAAGCAAAGCAACCAACTCACGGGTAAGTGCCAGTCCAATCCCGGCACCACCAACCTTTCGGGTATTTTTGTCATCAGCCTGATAAAAACGATCAAATATCTTATCCTGCTTTTCTGAAGGAATTCCAATACCGGTGTCACTCACAATAATATTCAACATTCCGTTTTCAACCAGCACATGCATTTTTACCGATCCACCCGCCGGAGTAAATTTTATGGCATTACCCAGTAAATTAGAAACGATAACCGTTATTTTTTCCGGGTCAAAATCCAGCACATAATGCTGTGAATCCGCTTCAAATGTCATTTTCAATTTCTTCTCTTCGGCATAATACTCCTGCAACTGAAACACATAGCGCAAAAACGGAACAATGTTGGCGTGTATCTTTTTTACCGACAGGTTCCCCGATTCCATTTTGCTCAGTTCCAGCAACTGATCGACAAGCTGCAGCAGGCTTTTGCCATTTTTAATTATGGTATCAGCTTTTGCCTGGAAACTCTTTTCTTTTTCTGAGCGCAGCGAATCGGCCAACCCCAGAATAACAGTTAAAGGTGTACGAAACTCGTGCGTAATATTGGTGTACAAACGGGTTTTAGCCTCGTTCATTTCCTTTTGCCTTTGTGCCTCACGCTCCTCCATTTTTGTAAACAAATTCACTGCATAAAGACTAAAAAAGAAGATGTATCCGGTTATAATGATCAGGCTTACAAAAAAGAAAAGCAGGTTTTGTTGCGGATTTAGTGCCTGTTCTTTTGGAAAATACGGATCAAATATTAACAAGCTCAACATGGCAACTCCAAACACAATACTAACCGGCAAAATAAGTTTCGGTTTACGCAAAATTACCGAGCTGGTTACCGCCTGAATCGATAGTAAAAACAAACCTCCGCACGTTAACAGCCCACCCATTCGGGCTACATACACCGACGAAATCACGATCATCAGTATTTTAAACAACTTAATTACCATGTCCATTTTCCGGGCGTAATAGAAAATAGTGGTCGACACACAAACAATAAGAATGTAAATCAGGCTGAATTCAAAGATAAGTTTGGCCGAAATACTCCACGAAACAATCAACATTATCGTTAAACCGGTAAAGGCAAATATGCCTTGTACCATCATGTATTTTTTCCCCAGTTTATCCCAGTCGCTTATCGTTTCGTTTTCGGTTAAACGCTGCAGGAATAGCTCAAAGCGCTCTGTAAGTTGATTTAACCGTAGCATCCGTTTTGTTTTTAGTGCATTTGTAATTCAATGGTTTACAGTACTATCGAGATAAAACTACTGTCCTCTTCCTTTATACTTTATTTTTTTGAAAAGGTTGGATGCTTAGGTAAGTTGAAAACGAAGTACGGCTTCCGAAGAAGAACAAAAAAGAGTAACCAATTAAAAGTTTTTCTCCTTTATCACTTTTTAGTACTGAGTTCGGCTTCTATCAAACCAAGTAACGGAATTAATCTGGTATTCACACGATCCATTCGCCGGTTAAGCGAGTATGCATAAGTCAGCTCCTGGTTCGAGAGACTTAAAAACTCATCCGACTTCATTTTTTGAAGCCCGCGTTCGTAATCTTTCCAATCGGGCTCATAACGTTCCTGCGGATTATAAGGGATCAAAGAATTTACAAATGTGGCATATTCACCTCGCAGATTATCCATATAAGTAATTGTTGTACTTATGGAAGTGTAATAGTCGATGATTTGTAACTGCAGGTGTTTGTTACGAATCAATTTTAAATTTCCGGTGCTGATAATGTCTTTATAGGTACTGGATTCTTCAAAAACAGCGGCACGGCTCAATTTCCCGCCTTTCCCAATGGAGGAAAAAAAAGCGACTGTATCATCAATTTCAACACCGTACTTCACATACTTCCGTGCCAATTCCAATCCTTTAACTTTTTCGGGGTAATCCTTCTCCCAATACACATTCAGAAACAACGAGTCCCGTTTTAATTCTTCCAGAAAATTTTCGAGGTATTCCCGCTCTTTTAACCGATCAATACGGTTTGAATTCCAATTGTTGATTTGCAGTGCGATCAAAATCCCAATAACCACCAACAAAATTTCACCAACGGCGTATCGCAGGTATTTGGCCACCCGGTTTTCGGCAGCTAGTTTGTAGCGCATTTTTGAGAAGAATCGGAACATAACTTAAGGATTTGGTGAATTGTTGTATTTATTGATGCGGACAAGAAACTCATTCGTTTTATCCAGAATTTCTTTCAGCTGATTAATCGCGTACAAATTCGTAACGTTTCGGATAGCAAGCATGGCGTTCAGGTAAACACCCAGTTCTTCAAATTCCGCCTCTGCCCAGATCGCATCAGCCAATTTCGAAACAGGAGAAATATTTCCATAGTCGGATAATGGATACTTCCTTGCGAAAGCTGTAATCTGACTGACATAGGCACCCGAATTAAGCTGGGTACGCGAAATGTTGGCATCGTGCATCTCATTGATTTGCAGAAGCTCATCCTGAATCCATGTTTCCAGTATTTTTAAACTTCCGGTTGACAATAAACTTTTAAATGTATTATCGTTGAAAGTTGCGTTGACATGAGTTCTTGGATCAAATTCAAAACGGGCAATCTGAACAAGCGTGTCGATGGTCACTTTGTTGTCCGACATTCTTTTAATAAATCCAAAAACCTTCGTTGTATCTGCTTGCAGAATCCTTAAGTTTTGGTTTATCATGAGCGTGTCCGATTTCAGATCAGAAATAATCGATTGAATCAGCAGTTGTTCCTGTATTCTTTCTTTTCGTCGCTCGTTCCAGTTATTCACCTGAACTGCAATCAAAATCCCGATAACAACCAGCAATATTTCTCCAATCGCGTAACGCAGGTATTTTGCAGCCCTGTTTTCGGCTGCCAGTTTGTAGCGCATTTTTGAAAAGAATCGGATCATTTGATTTAACTATTTTGTTTGTTCAAGTTCTTCGATTAATATTTCTGCTTCCTTATCCATGCTTTCCGAATTTTCCAGAATGTTGTAATAGATGGTTTGCATGTTATCAATTGCAGCAAAAACTTCCGGCTTTTTTATAAAAGCACGGTACTCCTCATCGCTTAGTTTATAGGCTTCAGAAACAATTTTTCTCGTTCCGTTATAACTCCGGCTCTCTCCCGCTAATGAAGCAAGGTTGCCAATTTGCTTGCGTATTTCCCATATCGATCCAAGATAGAATATCTCTCCACTGAGATCAACCGTGTGTTTATGCCAGGAATACGTTATTAAAAACTTAGACATATCATCTAAAAATTTCTTGTTCTGGATTAAGCCAATTTTACCGGTTGAAACAGCCTGGTTGTATGAGGTAAGTATGGGCTCAAAAGGCGGCATTACAAAAGCCCCCGAAAGGTAATATTGAAGCGAGTCAACCGATACGTTTGTATTATTTGTGTACGACAAAGACAGAAACCGGGAAGTTCTTTGAATACTTTGTTCAATTTCTGATTGAATGGATTCGATGCGTAAACGGGTAGCAGTAAAATCTGATATCAGCGATTGAATCAGTGCTTTTCGTTCCTTAGCCTGTTTTCTTTGTTCGTTCCAGTTATTCACCTGCACCGCAATCAAAATCCCGATTACAACCAGCAATATTTCTCCAACAGCATAACGCAGATATTTTACGGCCCTGTTTTTGGTAGCCAGTTTGTAACGCATTTTTGAAAAGAAACGAAGCATATTTTATTTGTTTCGGTAATGTTCGAACCAGCTTAAAATAGAAGCCACTTTATACGCCATACCACTTGGTTTGCTGGTTATGCCGTGCGAGGCTCCCGGAATACGAACCATGGCAGTTTCCACCTCCTGAAGTTTCAGGGCCATGTAATATTGCTCTGATTCAGGTATCGGCGTTCGTTGATCTGCTTCTCCCGTAAGTACCATGGTTGGCGTTTTAACATTACCCACCAACGACAAAGGCGAACGTCGGAAATATTCTTCAGGAATTTCCCACGGTTTATCACCAAAAACATATTTGGTAGCCCAGATTGCCAGGTCGGCATACAAGGCTTCACTTGCCCAATTGATAACGGGTTTGGCCGAAACCGCAGCTTTAAAACGATCGGTTTTACCCACAATCCAGGCGGTAAGCACTCCACCGCCGCTACCTCCGGTTACAAACAGGTTGTCGGTATCAATGTATCCGCGGTCGATAACGGCATCAACTCCCGACATCAAATCATCGTAATCGTTACCCGGATAATTGTGGTGAATCGCATTTCCGAAGGCTTCGCCATAACCGGTACTACCGCGCGGATTGGAATACAGCACTACATAACCGGCAGCTGCAAACAGTTGTATTTCGGCTGTAAATGAACTGCCGTACATCGTCCACGGGCCACCATGAATCTCAAGAATCATTGGGTATTTTTTATTCGGATCGAAGTTTGGAGGAGTAACAATCCAGCCTTGAATTTTTTGCCCGTCGTAAGATGATTCCCACCAAATCTCTTCCACATTTCCAATTTCGCGGAAGGCAAAAAGGTCGTTGTTCAGGTTGGTTAATCGTTGCGATTTTCCGTTTGCAAAAACCCCCAGATCAGCCGGGTGATCAACTGCGCCAATCGTATACGCAAAACTTCCGTTATTCGAAACACTAAAACCTCCGGCATTATACGGACGACCCAGCGAAAGTCCGCCAACTCCTTCAACAAGGGTTTCAACTTTTCCTGAAAGACTTACATAGGCAATCTTGTTATCGCCCTCATCACCATACAGAAAATACAGACCTTTGCTATCATTTTTCCAAATTACGTTTTCAACATCGCGATCGAGTTCAGCGGTCAGAATTTTTGGTTCCGAACCATCAGCGTTCATCACATAAAGTGCTGCTACCTGGTAGCCCTGAAAACGATCGTCAAAACCGGTGTAGGCAATTTTTTTCCCATCGGGAGAAACAGCCGATAAATCATCAGGTCCAAAACGGGTGGTAAGTGCAGCAATTTCACCACTTTCGAGACTAAGGCTATACACTTCTGAATTATAAGGAACCAGTTCATGATCATCATGGAGATTGGCTGTAAAATACATTGTTTTTCCATCAGCTGCCCAACTCGGAGAACTATGATCGTGTGCAGAAGTTGTCCACTGGCGCGGAGTTCCTCCATCCATTCCAATGGTAAAGATCTGACGATTTCCGGGTTTCAGAAAACCACGGCCATCAGCTTTGTAATACATTTCGTCGATATACACCGGCGGCTCGGCCCATTTGGCACCCTCAGGTTTTGAAGGCAGCTCTAGCAACGATTTCTTTTTCGAAGGTACAAACATGGTAAACGCCAGCTGACTGTCGTCTGGCGACCACTGAAACCGCCCCGGCGTTTGGCTGGTGTTGGTTAGTGCCACCATTTGTCGGGTATCGAGATACATTACATAGAGTTTCATTTTCTCATCTTGCCGGTTGGAGAGGAAAGCCACTTTGGTGCCGTCGTGCGACCACTGCGGACTTACATCGTTCTGATTTCCTTGTGTTAGCGGGCGCGGGTTAGTTCCGTCGGCATTCACAATCCAGAGATTGGCATATTTCCTGTCGGTCATAATATCCATAAAGGCACGTTGGTAGATAATTTTACTACCATCGGGCGAGATCTGCGCATCGGCAACCATTTCCATATCGAAAATGTCGTTGATCTGCAGCGGAGTTTTTAAGCTGTTTTGCGAAAATGCCGTTGAGCAAACTGCCACAAAAAGCAGAGTGAAAACAAAAAACAATGTAGATTTCTTCATGAGGTGATCTTTTATAAATTTTGTTATGAATAGTTACTTGTTTGTTTTTAAGTAAATATCGATGGTGTGAATTAACTCTGATGATTCTTCAAACATCGCTTCTGCTCAGTTTGTTATCGGCAACCAGTTTGTAGCACATTTTTGAGAAGAATCGTAGCATAAAATTTCGTTTATGTTTTCATCTGTTTCCTGATATAATTTTCCAGCGATTCTTTCACTTTCTCTGTTTCGCTTATTATAAACTCAATACGGTACCGGGCATTTTTGTAGGTATTTGAGTACAACTTTAGGCCATTAAGAAAGTCTTGATTATGAAAGGGATCTTTAATTTCTACCCTTCCAATAATCGACGCTTCCCCATTTGGCCCCACCTCAACACCGCTAAGCCAGAATTTATCTAAAAGTATTTTTGCTTCTTTGCCTGGTTGCCTATATTCATTATCAATCATCGCATTTATTCTCGGATACAGGAAATCATACAACCGAGCCAGATCTGCGCAAACAGAACCATCTGTAATCTTATCCAATCCTACAGATTTTAACGACTCGTACACACCGGGATCATAACCAAATCTTATTCCAATAGAAAGATAGGGCAGGTATTTCTGAAGCGAATCTGCAGAACTCTCATTTTTGCCCATTAAACGATAAAGGTTTGAAACCCCGAATTCCATGGAATCAAGGCGACCTAATAACATGTGGTAGATCCCCAAATCGTTATCAAGCGATATCACTAAATCACTTATTATTTTATGTTCGTAGATATGAATTTTTCGCTGCTCGTTCCAGTTGTTAATCTGCAGGGCAATTACAATCCCAATTACCACCAGCAAAATTTCACCAACAGCGTAACGCATGTATTTTGCAGCCCTGTTTTCGGCGGCCAGTTTGTAGCGCATTTTTGAGAAGAAACGGAGCATGATCTTGAGTTAAGTTTCAACTAATAACTTTAACAACGGCTTAAATGTTCAGTAACAATCTAAATACCAGCGAATAGATAACAAACAGTTCAATCCTGCAGGATATATACTGCGTTTTAATCCACCTGTTTATCCAATAACAAAAATCCGTTTCTTACCGGATAATACACCCTTTCGCAATCATCCCCCACTTGAATATATTCCTGGTCATTTATAGAGATTATCCTGCGAGATTCAGGATTTACCCTTGTTCTTATATTCTCGTTATTCTCTCTGTTGATTTTGTGTAATAGTACTTCTTTGGAAGATGGATTATAAACAATAAATACATTCCTGAAACCGATGAAATCAGGCTCGACCTGGCTTACTAAATCACAATCAAAACTCTTGAATGGAATTAATCCTCTGTCGGTAAGAAAGCTACCAAAATCAACATTGCTTTTCCCTTTATGCTGCAGATCCCACAGTAGCACAAGAGACATATTTCTGATGGTTGAAGCACCATAAAAATTTTCATTAAGCTGAAAGTTTAAATAATGAATAACCTTATTTCTGAAAATTTGATTGTTCTGTATATAGTTCTCCCTTTTTTCATTTGCGATACTATCTGTATCATAAAACCAGGGCAATTCATCCGAAAATTCTTTAAATCTTTGCAGACTCAGCTCTGTAGCTTTCGCCTCCCACTCCTGTCGCTGTACAATATTCTTTTTTAGATTTTTAGCAATAAAAAGAGTGAATTTATCGTTAGGCAACAGCCTTTTTTCAAGTGCAATTAAAGCATTTAAGTTCTCGGTCTGCAGATCATGTACATAGGTGTCGAAAATACCAAACTTGCCATAGAAAGAACCAAATCCATACTTTAGATCTCTGAGTGTCTTTTGGGTTTCAAGTTCATACAACACATCGCTTAATTCATAGCCCACATTTAGCAAATAACTGGTTGAAGAAATATTGTTTTCCAACTCTTGTTCCAACGACTTCTTAGTTTCTTCAATATCGTTTTGAATTTTGCGTTGTTCGTTCCAGTTATTTACCTGTAATGCGATTAGTATACCGATTACCACTAATAGAATTTCGCCAATGGCGTAACGCATATATTTGGCGGCCCGGTTTTCGGCAGCAAGTTTGTAGCGCATTTTTGAAAAGAATCGGAGCATAATCAATTCATTTATTTTTAATGGCAATTCTGCATTGGTAACGTCAGATCACCCGTATTTGATTTCAAGTTTCTCCATCTTATTTTTGTGTCTTTTAAAACTGACAAATGGTATTATTGCCAATACAACCACCATAAAAATCAGGTAGAACACAAATACCTGTTGCCAGTTTAAATAAACTTTTGCTTCGCCCATTATCCAGGCACCTGCCGACATTCCCAGATTGGCAATTGCCATATAAAGCGTAAACTGGGTGGCTGCAACGCGTTTCCAGCACAGTTGCATGGCCACAGCCAAAATCGCAATTGTTATAAAAGTATCGAGAATGGCAAAAACACCAATAAAGCCTATTATAAAAGTATCGTTGCTCCAATATTGAGGTAATAACGACATTACCATCATCAAGGTAATAAGCCCTAACACATAAAATACGATCATCCTTATTTTTCCGAAGATGTCGATCATTGCACCACCCACAAACATGCCCATAATACCTCCAACGAAAGCGGTTATCGAAAAAACATGTGAATAGCGGGCATCGCTCCAGCCCAGTTCCTGCACGGCAAAAATCGGCAGAAGCGTAGTAACATAAGCCGATGCTATCCGATAAACAAAAACGGCAACTCCCAGGATCAGACTCACGGGCAAACTAAAAGCCCTAAGCAAACTTTTTAGAATAAGCCTCCAGCTGTTGAGTTGAATCTTTTTTGCTTCGGGAGAAGCACTTCCGGCTGTCCATGGAGTAAGCTTTTCTCCGCGACGTTCTGTTAAGAGCAAAGGAAAAAGCATGATTGCCGAAATGACTATACCAAATAAATTCATGGCAATCATAAAACTATAATTGGTAAACAGCCAGCTGGTAACGGCAACAGTAGCTGAAATACTTGCAGCTTTGGCACCCCACATTAAACCATTGGCCCGGGCCTGTTGATCTTCCGGCAAAATGTCGATAGCCAGACTATCGATGGAAATATCCTGGAAAATACTGGCTAAACTGCTCATAAAACCGGCAATCATTAGAACAGACATACGGTTTAGTGGATCAGTTATAACTGCCAATAAAAGAAAACTGGCTACCAATCCCGCCTGACCAAACAAAATCCAAGGCCTGCGTCGGCCCATAGGCAAATACGTAAAGCGGTCCATTAAGGGAGCTGCAATAATTTTAAAACTCCATGGCAAACCCACTATGGCAATAAAACTGCCTATTTCGGCCGGAGTTTTTCCGTTTGCTGCCATCCATGCCGGCATTGCGAACATAAATAACCCGTTTGGAATACCCTGTGCGAAATACAAAGCTGCAAAGGTGACGTAGCGTAGAAAGGCGCTATCTGCCAAAGCCGGCAAACGTCTGTTGGAAGTCAAATCTTTTACTAATTGCAGCATAGGCTTACTTATTTGTTAGGAGGTAATAATTTCAGAATCAACAGGAGTTGCAGAAGTAATCGTCTGTAAAACCACACAATATCGTTCGGTTAATTTTAGCAGGGTTTTCTTTTTCTCCTCATCGGCATCGCAATCCAGCTCAAACATTAACCGGATGTTTCGAAATCCTACCGGCACTTCTTTCGAAACGGCGAGTGTACCTTTAAAATCTAGGTCGCCTTCGGCTTTTACCGTTCCGCTTCGGAGTTCTATTCCAATGGCAGTAGCTACCGAACGAAGTGTAACACCGGCACACGAAACCAGGGCTTCCAGCAATAAATCGCCCGAACAGGCCAGTGAACCGTCACCGCCCGTAGCAGGATGAAGTCCGGCTTCGACAAGTGCCCTTCCGGTTTCAACTTTACAAGAAATTCCTTCTCCAATTTTACCTTCCGCCTTAAGCGTGACAACTGCCGAATCGGGTTCGATTTTGTATTTATCTTTCAGGGGCGCCTGTATTGCTCTTAGTTCTTCGGAATTCATAATCACTAAGTTAAATTCGTTGATTTATTGACTGCTACTCAAATTATTTATCAGGGCTATTCTATCATTTCGGGAAAAATATTTGAGGTATTGCACAAGCCAAGCAAAAAGGAAAATGGTAATAAGATGATGAGTAATCTTAATCCACCCGGATGGTTTGTTGAGTATCTTCATGTTTTTTCAATTGTTGGTTGCTTTTCGAAGAAGACAAATCTTATTTAAGACATGAAAGTCTCAATTATAACCACAGGCAGGCAATTTTGTTTAAACCACTGGATAAAAGACAGTTTCACAAACCAAAACACCAATAAAACGGTGTGTATAAAACAAAGGCTCCGGGCGACGCCACGCCACCCGAAGCCTTCTAAATCCGCAGTATCGTCATTAAAAGTTTGTTATGTAATGTATCGTGCTCAACGAACGCTGCGGATGAATTAACAGGATATTCTCAAAATTATTTCACCCGTACATATTTCTCCATTCGATAATTGTCTTTGTCGTAGCTCCAGTCTACATTTACAGGGTTAATCTGAATCAGCGTATCGCCTTTAAACTCCAAAAGCAATCGTTCGTCTGTTCCCATATAATCCTCCGAAATATGAAAAGTAATATGTTCCGTATAGTGATTTCCATTAAGCGTATAAGTTCCGCTGCCATAATTAGGAGTGGTAGTGCCGTCGGAAATAAATTTACCCACAAACATAAAATATTCGCCCGACCAGCTTTTTAGTTGTTCCCCTTCAGCATTTCCGGGAATGGTCCAGGCAATTTCACCATCAACAATACTTTTATATTCAACCAATTTCCAGGTACCCTGCAGCTGATCGTGGTTTGCAGTGCAGGCAAATAGCAAAGCGGCAGCAAATAACAGAATTCGATTTTTCATGCTAATTTATTTTAGTAAATGCCAGGTACTAACAAGCAGGTAACCAGTTGTTTTGTTTTTTTTTATCTCAAAAAACCGATCAAACACCAAAGAGAATGATTCAGATACAGTCTTTTCATGAATTGAATTTTGGTTAAAATGGATCAGGATAATTATAGAAAAGGGATCTCCGGCTTTTGAAAATTGTTTTGCTACTGCAACCAGCCTTAGGTTTTCAGCTCTTATCACCAAAACAATCGGGGCATGACACGAATGTCGTTTTTGTACCTGTGTGCTAAAGTGTCAACATTTTCGTCCATGCAAAACAGGAACAAAAAGTTACGAAAAAACACTTAGATACGCAATAGAGCTTACTGTTGGGACTCGTTCGACTTTCAAAAATTTCGATCCTAATTCAGCAAAGAATGTTTTTGGGCAGAACAATATGGAGCCGATTTCGTTTAAGTAAATCCGTGGCGCTAAAAGCCACTATCATTATAAATTGAATTTATGCAAGTAGCTACAACCGGGACAACACCGGTTTCCAATAACAATCAAACCTCATCTATCCCGTTTTCAGAATTTTTAGAAAACCTGAAAGTAAAAATGAAACAGGTTTTTCATGTACGGGCCGATATCGATCAACTGAGTTTAAAACGCGGACTTCCACCGTTTGTAATGCGCGAAATTATGTCGGCAAATCCACTTTCGGTGGGTATTCCAACACAATATGGCGGACGCGGTGGAGTAATGAAAGAAAACATAGGCCTGCTGGCAGCAGCATCCTACGAGTCGCTGGCACTGTCGTTAACCTTTGGAATTAACTCGGCTTTGTTTCTGCAGCCTTTTGGAAAATTTGGACAAGATGAGGTAAAAGCAAACGTTTTTAATCGCTTTTTAAACGATAAAGCCATGGGCGGTTTAATGATTACCGAACCGGATTATGGCAGCGATGCCTTAAACATGCAAACGTCGTACACTGAGTCGGAGTCGAAATACCACCTGAAAGGAAAAAAACACTGGGCAGGATTAACCGGTTGGGCCGACTTTTGGTTGCTTTCGGCACGTCAGCAGTCAAAATCGGAGAAACTGCAGCGCGACATCGACTTCTTTTTATGCGATGTAACCGCTCCCGGACAAAATATTGTGGTGGAAGAGTTTTTCGAGAACCTGGGTTTGTATGCCATCCCCTACGGACGAAACCGTATTGATGTGCAACTGCCGCAAACGCATAAACTGGTGCCCGAAACAACGGGTGTTAAAATGATGCTCGACCTGTTACACCGAAGCCGTATGCAGTTCCCCGGAATGGGCATGGGCTTTATTCAGCGTATGCTCGACGAGGCATTAACACACTGCAAAGAACGAATGGTGGGCGGAAAAAGCCTGTTTAACTACGACCGCGTGCAACATCGTTTATCGAAACTGCAGGCTTCGTATACCATCTGCTCGGCCATGTGTGCCAACAGTAGCGAAAAAGCGGGGCTGGATGTCGACCTGTCGTCGCAGGGAATGGAAGCCAACGCCGTAAAAAGTGTGATTACCGATATAATGCAGGAAGCTGCCCAATCGGTGGTTCAGCTGGTGGGTGCAAAGGCGTATAAACTCAATCATATTGCCGGACGAGGAACTGCCGACAGCCGTCCGTTTCAGATCTTTGAAGGATCGAATGATATTCTTTACGCACAAATTTCGGAGGGGCTGGTAAAAATGATGAAACGCGCCAAAGAGCGTAACCTGTTTCAGTTTTTGAAAGGTTACGACCTGACCGATAAAGCAGTGCATTTTGTAAAAAACCAGGTTGATTTTAATCTTGACCTTCAGATACCACAGCGCAAGCTTGTTGAGATGGGCAAAATCATTGGCCGCGTAATTTCGCTGAACCAGGTTTTAGACCTCTCGGAGAAAGGATTTAACAAAGAGCTGATCGATGGTAGTGTGGCATTCCTGCAACAGGAGATCACCAAATTGATGTCGGCCTTTAACTTTAAAAACGAAGAAAAAGTGGTTGATGGCTACGACGAGAACACCTCGTGGCTGAATTTTGTGGCCGGATAACGGTGTAAAAGTTCACCATCTTTAAGACGTAAAAAATAAGACAACAAACAAAAAATAGCCCTTTCAACACCACCATACTCCTTAAAAAGACACGGGTTAGGGAAAACTGCCGTTCGCCCCTCATAAACGACAGTTTTCCCTAAATTCCTTTATCGGTCACTATTCCCGGCCTCTAATCCCATTAACTTTTTATTCCGGATCATCGTTACGAACTTTACAATTACGCAATCAAAAAAAAACAGTCGACGATGAAAATATTACTGGTATACCCGGAATACCCCGATACATTTTGGAGTTTTAAATATGCCCTGAAATTTGTTTCCAAAAAAGCCGCCTACCCGCCACTGGGGTTAATTACTGTGGCTTCGTTGTTACCCAAACATTGGGAAACAAAACTGGTTGACATGAATATTGAAAAACTACATTCATCAGACCTGGTCTGGGCCGATTATGTTTTTCTCAGTGCGATGAACACCCAGATTCTGTCGGCAATAACGGTAATAGCACGTTGCAATCACCTGAATATTCCGGTTGTTGCCGGCGGGCCAATGTTTACTGCCGATTATAAGAAGTTCAGCAATGTAAACCACCTGGTATTAAACGAAGCAGAAATTACCTTGCCTCGTTTCCTTAAAGATCTGGAAAACGGTACCCCAAAACACCTGTACCAAACCGAACAGTTTGCCACCATGAAGGATTCGCCGGTACCCGATTATTCGCTGGTTAAGCTGAATAAATACACATCACAATCTATCCAGTTTTCGCGCGGATGCCCGTTTAATTGTGAATTTTGCGACATTACAGCATTACTGGGTCACCAATGCCGGCTAAAACCTACCCAACAGATTATTACCGAATTACAAAATCTCTACGATCAAAACTTCCGGGGTTCGGTATTTTTTGTTGACGACAATTTTATCGGGAATAAAAAGCGCATAAAAACACAACTGCTTCCGGCCATTATTACCTGGATGGAGCAACACAATTATCCTTTTCATTTCACCACCGAAGCATCGATAAACCTTTCGGACGACGAAGAGTTAATGAACTTAATGACACAGGCCGGTTTCCTGAGCGTTTTTATTGGCATAGAAACGCCCGAGGAAATGTCGCTGAACGAATGCAACAAAGTGCAAAACAAAAACCGAAACCTCATCGACAGTGTAAAAAAAGTGCAAAAAGCCGGCATGGAAGTATTGGGCGGTTTTATTATTGGTTTCGACAGCGATACACCCAATATTTTCCAGCGACAAATACAGTTTATCCAGGAAAGCGGAATCATTTCGGCAATGGTTGGTTTGCTGAACGCACCAACCAAATCTCAGCTGTACAAAAGACTACAATCCGAAGGGCGGATTCTTGATGACTGGGATGGCGATAATACCAGCAATGCCATGAATTTTATACCGAAAATGGACAGCGAAAAGCTCCGGAATGGATTTAACCAGGTTATTCGGGGCATATACAGTGGCAAAGCATTTTACGAGCGGGTAAAAAATTTTCTGAAAGACTTCGAGCCAAAGGTAAAATCTAAAAACAAAATGAATGCTACCAAATTAAAAGCATTCTTCAGGTCGGTTTTTATTATTGGTATTCTCGACCGCGACCGGAAATACTACTGGAAACTGTTTTTCTGGAGTTTGATCCACCGCCGCGACATGTTTCCAATGGCGATAACCTATGCCGTATACGGTTACCATTTTAAACGATCGTATACAAAGATCTTTTAGGTGTTTATAGTTGATTTAAACTCATTCACACATTCTGGATGATACCTATATTCCGTCCCTATGGGTCTGTGAATTGTTTCGTACCTGCGGCACTACCGATATTTCACATCTACGATGCTACCGGCATATCGTCCCTCCGGGACTTTTATATTTTATCCTATTCTTGATATTGTTCCTCAAGAATAGCATTGTAGTGACGGAAAATTGCTAAAAATATAATACACATTCAAGGCAGTCCCGGAGGGACGAAAAGTCGGTAAAAGCAGCAAACATCTGCTGCAGAAGTGCCGTAGGTACGAAACAAAACCAGGGTTATACTGGCCTAAAAATATACCGCTCATCAAAAGGAATATCAAAATCCTCTAGAAACTTTATGTATTCTTCGGTAAACGATTTTGTTTTATGATGTTCTTTCTGATTTTCGATATAATCAACTACCTGGCTAATTTGCGATCTACTATACGAAAAAGCACCAAATCCTTCCTGCCACGAAAATCTCCCCGAAACAAAATTATTTTGATTGATCCATTTTGAAGAATTGGCTTTTACATCCTGCACCAGTGACGAAAGAGACTGGTTGGGTCTCAATCCAAAAAAGATATGGAGGTGATCGGACATTCCGTTTATGGCCAACAATTTATGTCCGTTGTTTTGGATAATACCAGTTATGTATCGATACAAATCGGTTTCCCATTGGGGACGAATAACACACAATCGGTTTTGAACTGAAAAGACGGCCTGAACATGAATTTGGGTGTATGTGTTTGCCATAACATTTGTGTTTTATGTATTTAAAATTACAAAATGTCAATTAATTGTTTCGTACCTAAGGCACTTTTGTTTTCTGATTAATTTTTTTCTACTGGGATTTCGTCCCTCTGCGACTGACAGGAAGGTAAGGAACCCCCGACTACAATATCAAATTGTTAACTCAAAACAATTTTTCAATTACTTTTTGACATCATATTGGGATTTATAGCGATTATTAGCAATTAAAACCATTGTTATAATTTCATTTTATTAATCAATTAATTGAATAACCATGTCAAAGGAAAGAGTTTTTGAGTTTCTGGATAAAGGTGCTGATGACCGTCAGTTTCGTGTTAAGTACGACAACTGCTTCTCGATGGAGGAATTTTGTAAAATGGCCGCTGAAGACGGATTTGAGTTTTCTGTTGATGACTTAAAAGCTGCGTTACGCGAAAACGGCGACGATTTTGACTCATACGGTAATCCGCCCAAAAAAGGAATCTGGGTATAAGTTTTGCCACCGATGAGCCCGGATTGCTTCAAGCATCAGAAGAAGCAATTTACTCTTGAACCACGTAAGGCCCCAGCCGTAACAAGATTTTTTCGGTCTCCGTCATCTGGTCACAACTTCCAACAAAAAAGAGGCATACAGGGTACGCCTCTTTCTAATCCATTTTGTTGTAAAGAATTATATGCTATGGATCGTCAAAATGTTTTTATGGTAATCGCAAAAACAAGCATGATGCCAACTCAGGCAGAAGAAATAAAGCTCACTCTAACAGGGGCTTAAGCACTTAAGCGATATCGATTAAATTATCAAAACGAAAATATTCTTATCATATTGATAATTTCATACAACCCCGGACTCTTTGATTTTCAAAACATTCTGGTTACGCAATCTGAACATTAAACTTCATTTGCCACATTAATTCCTTACATTTGAGGGTAACACTGAAAGCCGTAAAACATGGAAGAAAAGAAGAAGCCTACAGAAATGGAAAACACTCCCGAACAAAAGAAAGACCAAAACTGGATTGAAAAAACAGAAGCCAAAATAGACGAAGCGGCCGAAAAAATTCACCAAAGCGAAGCCTACCGCAAAGCCGATAAAAGAATGGAAGACGCCACCAAAAAGCTCTTTTGTAAAGCGGGGCGTTTGTGGGGGAAACTAAAATAACTGTTAGAACCACGCGAAAGGGTTCGCGTGCTTACTATTTTACTACAATAACATCATTCAACACGCCATTTTCTCCTGCTGACAATAACGTAAAGTGTCAGGTACAATGTTTTTGTACTCATTCCTTGTAAATACATCCAGCCAGTATACCACTACGAAAGCCCCGAGACTTCGGGGGCGCGTTAGCAGGGTTGCTCTCATGCAACATTTATTGCAAAATACAGATCATCTGTATCAATTTGATAGTAAAAGTTTTAATAAATCTATAATTAATATATTTTTGCCCGCATTTACTAAAAATCTATAAACGTATTCTCGTTGCGGAGAGGAATCACTATTGAACTATGGACATTGGAGTTGAGCTTGCAACAATGCAAATGATGAATGGTAACGAGGCAGTTGCCAGAGGTGCTTTTGAAGCAGGTGTAAAAATTGCTTCCGGATTCCCGGGAACACCTTCTACAGAGGTAATGGATTATACACATCTGAAACACCCGGAGATTTATTGCGAATGGTCGACGAATGAAAAAGTAGCTTTGGAGGTTGCCATTGGTGCTTCATTTGCAGGTTACCGGAGTATGGCAATAATGAAGACCGTAGGTTTACACGTGGCTGCTGATGCATTGGGCGGAGCTGCCGGTAGTCAAATCAATGGCGGATTAGTATTGGTGGTTGGCGATGATGTGGGCCGAATTGCTGGCGACGATTACAACGATTGCCGTCATTACGGGAATATGTTTAACATTCCGGTATTGGAGCCAAGCGATAGCCAGGAAGCCAAAGACCTTATGATAAAGGCCTTCGAGATAAGTGAAGAATACAGCACTCCGGTGATCTTTAAAATCACTTCTGTAATTTGCAAAACCAGCAGCGGCGTAAAAATTGATCCGGATTATACCTACGAAGAAAAATACAGAAATAAATATCCAATCAGTTTCAGTAAGGTGATAATGACTACCATTATGACCAAAGCAAAGGGTTCGGAGCATCCAAAACTGACCAAGTGCTTTAACGATTTTCCTGCGCATATGAACCGTTTGGCTGAAGACAGCAACGATTTCGAAATAAACAGGCTGGAGCTGAATGACAAAAAGATCGGGATAATAACTGCCGGTACTCCCTACTATTACGTAAAAGAAGTTTTGCCCGAAGCCTCTGTGCTTAAACTTGGGCTCGTTACGCCGCTACCGGCAAAGCAGATAAAACAACTGGCCGAACATGTAGACAAACTTTATGTGATTGAAGATGGCCACGATATTATGGAGAAGAATATCAAGGATCTGGGCATTTCGGTTATCGGGAAAGAACTGTGGCCAAAATTTCCGGAGATGATGCGTTTTACTCCCGATGTTATCGAGGAAAAACTGGTGCCGGATGCACCAAAGAGAACACCCCAGGAAGGCGTACCTTTTAGGTTGCCGGTGAGTTGTGCCGGTTGTTCGCACCTTTTTATTTCGCGCGTATTAAAGAAACATAAAATAAAGGCGGCGGCCGATGTTACCTGTGGTCTTATTGGTTGTTTCCCGCATATGGAATCGTATTCCCTGCAAAAATGTATGGGATCGAGTATTGCTTTGGCGCACGGTTACAACGTGGCAAAAAACAATACCGAGAATTTTGTGGCCATGATTGGTGATGGTGGCTTCTGGGCAACCGGAGTGAACGGGCTGATGAACCTGATATTCAACAATAGTCAATCGACAGTGATTATTGTGGACAACAGCTGCCTGGCAATGACCGGCGGACAGAATGTGGCATCCAGCGAATTTGGGTTCAATTACAAACCGGAGAACAAACTGGATATTGCCAAAGTATGCGAAGCTATCGGTGTAAAAGATGTTGTAACTGTTGACGCCTATGAATCTGAAAATCTTGAAGCATCAATACTGAAAGCGGTAAATTCTAAAACCAATTCGGTGGTGATTGTGAAAAAACCTTGTGTTACAAAATTCAAACTGCCAAAAGAAAAACAGTATTACATCGATCAGGATGCGTGTACAAAATGCCGCAAATGTGTGGGTGTTGGTTGTTTGGCCATTGAAAGTAAAGGAAATAACGGATCGACAGAAATAGTGATCAACGAAGATATTTGTACAGGTTGCGGATTGTGTTCTACGGCCTGCCAATTTGAAGCAATAAAAAATTAGATATGCAAGACTCAGGAAAGAATATCATCATTGCCGGTGTTGGAGGACAAGGGATTCTCCTTTTTAGCAATCTTTTAAGTAAGTTTTATCTGAAACGGGGATACCACTTGAAAATCTCAGACGTGATTGGTTTGGGCCAGCGTGGTGGAGGTGTCGAGAGCCATTTCCGTTATTCCGCCAAACCAGTGTTGTCGCCGTTTATTAAAGCAGGAGATGTTGATTACGTTATATCTTTTGAGCAAACGGAAACACTGCGGCATTTGCATGCGCTAAAAGAAGACGGTGTGCTACTGACCAGCACCTACGAGCTTACTTCAACCAGCGTTAATGCCCGGCTGCAAAAAGATTTGCCTGAGTGCAAAACCGAAATCATAAAAAGATCGGAGAATACGAAATTTATCATCGAACCGAATGCGCATAAAAACCTGGATTTCGATATCAACAAAATGATGAATGTGGTGATGTTGGGCTACTATGCCGAGTTGAGAAACTATCCGCACGACGAAATGATTCAGATCGTTCGGGAAAACGTTCCTGCAAAGTTTGTTGAAGGCAACATAAAGGCCTACGAGATGGGAAGCCAAATTGCCCGGGAAGAACTTGTTGCTGAGGAATGTGTAGCCATTCGTTGTTAAGTTGAAATTGTTCTGTTATGGAATTGCCTGAAGGTGTAGTACTACTCGACAGTTTAGGGGATTTACAATCCGATAATATCCACCCGATTCTTGTTTGTGGATCGCATTGCGGAGGCAGTAGCGATTTGGCCGCACACATAAAAAACTGCGGCGTAAAAGTTGCTTTTCTCAACAATGCAGGTGTTGGCAAAAATCAGGCAGGAATAAGAGGTATCACCCATTACGATGCAGCGAATATTCTGGCTTGTGCTGTGGATAATTACAGCGCCGAGATTGGAATTTCACAAGATACCTGGGAAAGCGGAATTATAAGTCACACCGGCCCAAAAGCAGAAGCTGCCGGAATAAAAGCCGGCGATTCGGTGAAAGAGGCCGTTGCCAAAATAAGTCATATTGCAAAGGCGCTTTCATTCGAAACAAAAAGTAAGAACGATGAATTCACTGCAGAGAATAATGTGCAGGACAAAAGCACTAAGGGAGACCTCAAAAAACAAAAACAAACACCAATTGCCGGAACAACTGTTACCGTAACTGACAGCATCACTTTTTTAAACAAAAGCAATGCAGGCGATATCGTGGTGTGTGGGTCGCATGGTGGAGTGAGCGCAGGTGCTTATGCACAAAAATACCACGTAAAAGCCGTGTTTTTTAACGATGCCGGAATAGGTAAAAACAATGCAGGCATAAAAAGCCTCGAATCGCTGAGCGAGGCAGGAATCCCTGCCTGCACGGTCGACTGTATGAGTGCAGAGATCTTCAACGGACAGGACGTTTTGGACAACGGCATTATAACGGTTTGCAACCAGCTGGCAAAGGCGGCAAACATCAGCGAAAAGATGACGGTAAAAGAGGCCATTCAATTCCTGTCGGTATAAATCCTACCCCACGCTGGTAACGCGGGGCAGCAGAAAATGGATTCGCGCGGTAGCAAGGACAGCAGGGGTTCAGTCACTAGGTGGCATACGAAAAACTTACTGAATTTTAATCCGAAACAAAAAGTTATAGATCATCGAAGGGATGCAAAGATCAATGGTGGCCACCAGCAGTGGTACACAAAACATAATTGCTCCTGAAATATATCCGGCGGTCGTTTGCCCGGAGGCAAAAAGGTAAATATTAATGGCCGTCCATGCGGCAGCCAGAAAACACGCAAATTTTAACTGGTTAGGGCGCGGGGCTAACTTTGGCTTACCCATTTTAAACCTCAGCCAGTGGTTGTATACGTAATCGAAAACATGGTAGGGCAATACAATCGACAGTACCGATACCACAAGCAAAGCTGAAAGCAGCGGAATATTTGCAAGTGCCACACCCACACCAAGCATAATCAAACAGATGATCACCGGAAAACGGTTAGCAAAGGCTAATTGCGAAATCTCTTCATCACTGTAACCGGTAAATCCCTGGCATTTGATCCGGTAAATGCGCCTGCGCGAAATCGTCGTTTTTGTCTTTTCCATGTTGCTGTTCTCCTTTTGTTTAGTTCTGAGGTAATCTATGCTATAATACTCAATAGGCCTCTCCTTCTCGTTGGCAACGAGGGAAAGTATATTGTTGTGTTACCACCTTATCCCTCTGCCCCTCGTTTGCACCTAGGGGAAAATATTTTGTCGTTTTTAACGACGTTGTACAACGCAAATGATTAGCCCGATTTGCCGGGAGAAGCAATCTTTGTTTACGGCAACCAATCCACTCCCGGAGCGCGGTATACGCCTGTTCGTTTTGCTGCCTCATCAATTTCTTCGGGTGTAAGCAATGGAATACTACTTACCGTTACCAGTCCACTCGATGCTGCCTGCAGCGAAAAGGCCGCCATACCGGCACTGTCGGGCATATCGAATATGCCGTAAATATCGTAATCGCCAAAAGCGTAATACACACACTCCACGGTGCCGCCCAGCGAAGCCACTAATTTTTCAATCTCAGAACGCCGGCTTGAGCCTCCCTCTTTCATTAATCCCCTCATTCCTTCGCCAATGTAATTTCCACAAACCAGGTACTTTGCCATACTATTTCAATTTAAGACAGAATTATCTGTTGTTACTTCTAAAATAACGATGCGAGCGATTTAAGGTTACGCCCGGGGTATTTTTATGCTGTAATAATTAACAGACCACGCGAAAGCCCTACAACTTCGGGGGCGCGGTAGCTCTTCCTGCCCCTTGTTTGCAACGAGGGGTAGACGAGAGATTACTTCGGTCTCCGTCGGCTGACGGATCCCTCGTATTGACATCAAAAAGCCGTTTGTTTTGTCAGTAACGAACTGCACAAAACCGATTGAAATATCAGTAAAAAGCAGTAACTTTCTTATACATTAATACCATTGAGCAATGAAAACAACATTGTTGCGATCGACTCTGCCAAAGAGCATTACAATTTTCACCATGGTTATATTGCTGAGTACTCCCTTGTTGTTTGGACAGTCCTCAAATCATGGCGATATCGGGGCAGGTGCGGGATTGAGTTATGGTGGATTTGGGACGCGATTGACCTATAGACCAGTCGAACAACTCGGTGTATTTGGCTCGTTGGGATACAACCTGGATGCCCTGGGATATAACCTCGGAGTACAGTATCATGTACCCTCCCAAAAAAGACTGAGTCCATATCTCACAGCTATGTACGGATACAATGTGGTATTGATTGTCGACGCCGTGGTAATGGAAACCAAAACAACTTATTTTGGCTTTTCGGCAGGTGTCGGTGTTGAATTCAAATTAAAGGAAAAATCATTCCTAAGTGCTGAGTTACTGGTTCCATTTCGACCTCAGGCTTATAAAGATGCTGTTGATGATCTTGAGTCAATGGAATATGATATTAAGGATCCCTTGCCGGTTGCATTTTCTATCGGTTATCATATAAAATTTTAATCTTAACGAAATGAATCCACGGCTCACTCGCTATAAAAGCAAACTCAATAAGTGTTTTCTTACACTTGTTATCGTTTGCCAGGGAATAGTTATGAATTCCTGTTTTGAAAATCCTTTCCCTCCGGAACTCACCACACAGCCCATCGAACTTATTGATGCAATAACAGTAACAAGCGGAGGAAATATTACCAGCGATGGTGGTACAGAGATCTTTCAAAAAGGTATCTGCATAGGTTTCGACAGCTCACCCACACTGCAAGGTATTTTCACGATGGATGGCGTTGGGAATGATGATTTTACAACAATCCTAAACCTGGCTCCTGAAACTACTTATTACCTTAGGGCTTATGCAATAAATGGCGCTGGTATTGGATATGGAGATGTTTTATCCATCACACTGGAACCACTCCCCTTT
The DNA here is from genome assembly GCF_010586825.1 of Draconibacterium mangrovi. Classification (GTDB taxonomy): domain Bacteria; phylum Bacteroidota; class Bacteroidia; order Bacteroidales; family Prolixibacteraceae; genus Draconibacterium; species Draconibacterium mangrovi. The sequence continues at coordinate 1,478,714 of NZ_JAAAGB010000001.1, forward strand.
ACTGAAGCTGTTATTGTGGATTTTGGTGATATTACCGGTAGCGAGGCTTTTATGAGAGGGCGTATTGAGTCTAACCAAACAGTTACTTCAAGAGGAGCGTGCTGGAGCACCACCATAAATCCAACCATCGCCGACAGTAAAACCGAAGCAGGAAGCGGAACCGGCATTTTTGAAACCACAATTACCGGACTTTTACCCGGTACAAGCTATTATACACGTGCTTATGCTGTTGCGAACGAGGAAGTTTTTTACAGTAGCAATTATGAATTCACAACCATAGGATTCCCACAACTTACTACCAAACAAATAAACAATGCAGGAACTTTCGTAATATCAACCGGGGGCGATATTTTGTCACAGGGCCTCATCCTAAACGCAGGTGTTTGCTGGAGCACTGATCCTTCGCCAACCATTGCTGATAACAAAACCGAAGACCAGCTCAATTATTCATCTTTTACCAGCGATCCCTATGGCTTATTACCGGCTACTACCTACTATATCCGAAGTTATGCAACCAATATTGCCGGCACCGGATATGGTAACGAACTTGTTGTTACTATGCCTGAAGCAACGGTTTTTGATCCGGATGGAAATCCTTACTCGTCAGTTACCATCGGAACACAAACCTGGCTGGTCGAAAATCTGAGGACTACAAAATATGCCAACGGAGATAATATCCCCAATATAATTGAGAATAGCGATTGGCAGAATGCTACATCCGGAGCCTGGTGCTACAACGAAAATGTTACTGCCCTTGAGGTTCCCTATGGCAAATTATATAACTGGTTTGCTGTAACCGACTCCCGTAATGTATGCCCGGCAGGATGGCACGTTCCCACCGATGAAGAATGGCAAACCCTTATTACCTACTTAGGCGGCAGTGATATCGCAGGCAATAAACTGAAAGAAACAGGAACGGCGCATTGGCTTCCATTCAACGATTTAGCGACGAATAGCAGTGGATTTACCGCATTACCGGGAGGAGCCCAGAGTGCCTTCCCCGGATATTCATATCCTGTTAACAGCCTGGGAATGTTCTGGACTACAACACCTCTTGATGGAGAAAATGCATACGGTTATTATTTATTCGATTCCTATCAATCCATTCACAAACAAGAATATATCAAACAAACCGGGCTTTCAGTTCGATGCATAAAAGATTAATTTGCGCTATAACATATAGTTCGTGGCCTTGCATTATTGCCCGTCGTTACAAACCAGGGGTAGAAGAAGTGATTATATCAATCACCACCCCATCCGTCAGTCGACGGATACCCCCATCCTGGCAGGAGGGGAATTTTTCGTGCTACCAATTAAATTCTCATTTTCAATATTGCTACCGGCCAAATTTAGCTACGCTGATTTTCAATTCTCCTCCTCACAGGCTACCCTTTATACACAAATATTTTACTAATAATTTCGGTAAAAGGAATTCTAAATGAGGCGCATGCTAGGTTTCATTTTCAATTGACTTTTCTATTTGCGCCTTTGTTATTACTTCCCATTAACCCCGGGCGGCACTTTCCCGATGAATCGGGAGTTTGCCCGGGGCTGAATTAATACGGACTTTCAGCCCGATATTCTATTTGATTAAAAGAATAAGCGCTGAAAGTGCGTAATATTTGAGCCCAGGGCAAAGTAATTCAACGAATTACGTCGCCCTGGGTCATGATGATGTGATTTGAATCGTCCGGCGAAAGAAAATGATCGAAGCTAATTGGTACTCCCGGACGAAATTTAAATCAGAAAAAGATATGTATAAAGGGTAGCCTCACAGGAGGAAAGCCTGTCCCGATCGAAGCATCGAGAGGGAAGTGATAGCAACTGCTACATAACATATTGACTTCCAAGTCTATTTTCCATAATTTTATACTCGTTAAAAACCAAAAAACACGGTTAACCCAGAACCCTCTGAAAATACCGTAAAAATTTTAACACTGATACGAGCACATGCTACAGGGATAGCATGTACACGCCACCTTACAATCCCGGCGTGCATACGAAAAAGGCCACCTGCAAGGCTTTCACAAACGGCCTGAGAACCGAAAAGCCTGCAGATGGCCAAAGTCAATAATCAATTATTACTAACTTTTTAAAAGTAGAAAAAAATGTCAAACATTGAAGACTACAATGCCAAATTAGCCGAGATTGAGGCTATTCCCAACGAGGAAGTAAAAGATCCCGGTATGCCTGTTAACGTTGCGTTGCAGGAAGCCGAAAACCTGTATCACTGGAGTTTAGACGATGCCGAAGAACTGGCCGTGGTAGGAATTGACCGAACCAAAATCGGAGATTTACCCGTTCGTGCAGGTGCCTGCCGCGAGGCACAATCCATTTGGAACAAAGATTTCAGGTCGCAACAGGAAGCCCAGGAAGAATGGGCCATACAGGCACCACTGGCCTACGAGTTCAAATACGATTTGCTGGCCTCCATGCGTTTTGCCTACCGTAAAAACGATGCGCTTTTAGGTCGTGTAAGCGCCATTGCCGATGGTAGTGGCCATGCCGATATGATTCAGGATCTGAACGACATTGCTGTTTTGGGCCGCGAAAATCCCGAGCCGCTGACAGCCATTAGTTTCGAACTTCCCCAACTGGACAAGGCTGCAACATTGGCCGATACTTTGGCCGACCTACTGGCTGAAGCCAATGGCGACAAAGCCGATCCAAACGAATCGAAGATCGTTCGCGACAAGGCCTATATTCACATGAAAGAGCTGGTGGATGAAATTCGTGAAGCCGGCAAATATGTGTTCCGCAAAGATCCGAAACGTTTAAAAGGGTACACAAGTGATTACTGGCGGAAACAAAACCGCAAAAAGAATGATGACGAAGTAACTGAGTAACAGCATCCTGTTACAGTTTGGGGCGTCCTGTTAGTAAATGGGGCGCCCTGTTCGTTTTTACCCTTCCCTGTTACACTTTGCGGCCTCCCTGTTAAACAGGACGGCTAAAAAGTTAACAGGATTCATAAAAAACCTAACAGGACGACAAAAAACTTAACAGGGGCGCTAAAAACCCTGCAGGACAGTGTAAAAATGGTACAGGACGGCGAAAAAACTTACAGGACGGAGCTTTTTGTTGACAGACAGGATAATGTGCCCCCGGTTTTAAAAGTTGCTGAAAGGCTTATGCCTGGCGGGATTGGGAAGAAATGATAGATTAAACGGAGTGTAACCGTTTATTCTTTTCGGGGCAGATGTACCGAACCCGGGAACCGCCCGCTTAATTCTGAATCGATTGGCGGAACTCCATCACTTTTTCAAAAAAAGACCGATCCTCACCCAGCTCCATTATGCGCACCACCTTATGCCCGCATGCAGCACAATGCCCTTCAATGCGGATATCGTTCAGATCGTCGAGACTTGCTGTGTAATCCACCACTCCTTTGGGGCAAACAGCTTTGCAGTTGTTGCAATACACACCATTCTCCAACAAAAATTGAAAATCCTGTTTCTCCTCCTCGTTTAGCAACACATTTAGTTGAAAGGGGTTCAGCTTTAACTCTTTTTGTTTTTTCACTTGAATGTAATTTAGTTAATATTTTGTGCTTCAAACATATGTGATCTCTGTTTAATAGTTGATGGTCGATACCCGTGGAACTCGCATGATAATTTATTTATGCCCTTTTGTGTTTCTTAGACCATGCTCCTTTCATCTTATTAAAATTGCTTGTTTTCAAAAGTATAGTAGGTAACTCGCATTACTTTTAATCAGCTTCTGTGTATAAACATTTCACTTGCTCGTTGCATAAACGCCATTTTTCTTCCCCCTAATTTAATCAATTTGCCTGAGAAATAGGTGTTGATAATAAAAAGGAAATACACGCTGAATGCAAATTTTTAAGGCACAGAAAAGATCAAAACAATACCAGATACAGCGTTTCTAAACCGGAGGTGTTGAAATTGATGCTATCAACCTTCTTGTTTTTGCCAAACAAAACACGAATTGCAGCTCTGCACGAGTGAGTTTAGCGGGGAATTAAAATTTTATTTCAAAGTATAATCGAATTGTGATAGAAAAGAATACTTTTGCCCCTGCTTTTTAGGGCTTGGCTTCCACCTGCTCTAATCAGTTTAAAACCTTATCATTTATTTGATAAGGTTTTTTTATGGGGTGCCCTTAAAGTGTATGCTTTAAAACTATTAATAGCCAAACCGCTGCCGGTGCTGTTGTAAACATTTTATTGAGGGGTGAAACCGTGACTCCTGAGGTACTAAAAGTTCTTGTTTTTCGTATTGCCTGATGCCGCATTTAAGGCTGTAATCTTTTAACGTGGGATGTACTAAAACTTTGTAGTTGTCAGAAATAGCAATCAGGCCACGGTCGAAAGCACGGTGAAAAGTAGGAGACAGTGCTAAGCCATTTCTTATTGAATCGTTATAACTTTCGGCGAAGGGTGTAATATGACAGGCATCAACCAGTGAACGGTTTTTGGCATCCGCAACTTTTAAACCTGTTATTGCACATTGATTTTCGTAAACCTCCAGAATCGCTTTACGGAAAACGGCACTTCGGGCAGCTACAAATTCATCGCGAACTTCTTTCGGTTGCTCATTAATGGTTTGTTTTACTATTCGGGCATAGTTTTGTTCAGGATCATAAAGAATTTGCTGCTTAATTTTTGTAGAATAGGCTTCTCGTTTTGCGTATTGTGCTACTTGATGAATGCCAAAATATCTGTCAAGTATTGCAGCTTTCAACGCCTCGCGTTTTATCGGATCAGTCAGGGAAATAAATAATTCATCCGAAAGTGTTGCCGCGCATACCGTTTCGGTTAATGCTCGATAACTTTTTATCGATTTACTCTTGGTAGTTGGAATTTCCCTGCCGGGATAAGTTATCAGTTTCCAAAACTGACCTTTTTCGTTTTTCAGGTGAAAAAATGGAAGCGCAAAAGTGGCAACATGAGGTGTTTTTACCAACGCATCCCAATTATCGAGAAAGTGCTGAACCAATGTATCTGTAATTTCAATCCAATTTTCGAAAACATCTCCTGCTTCAAACGAATCAATCACCGCCAATAAAAGAATTGGTTTATGGGGCGCTTTACCGTATTTAGTAATGCCTTGGTTTAGGGTGAGGATATGTTGGAGAATCGATTTCATCCTAATTACTTTACATCCATGCTAGACTATAATAAGCTCTTATTTTTCATACTTTTTATAACAATCATAGCAGACTGGTTTTGCCATTGTAGAATCTCCAAATTCGCCACAGCTATGACAAACATTCTCTTCATAATCAGGATTCTCAAATTGTGCCCATGTAGCAAAACAATCCCAACAATAAGGTTTCTCGATATCATAAGGAATCCTGGTTTCACATCTAATACAATATCCCCGTTTGGGTTTATTGTCTTCTTTTATATTAGAATGTGAAGCTTGATTTGTTGAAGTCTTTTTTAGCTGCCGATTTGTTTTATTCAATTGGATTATTTCCGAGGACTGAATAATTGAGGATGCTTCATTTAATGCTTTATCGTATAGAGCTGAATCCTTCAGCTTTGTGATATGTACTCCCATTTCTCTATTGTTCTTCTCTGAGAATTCATACATATTCATGGATGTGATTACCATTTCCATTTCGTTAAAATAACATTTAGCATGCAAATTCTCGAAATAATATAACTCTACATTATCAAGTTCTGCAAGAGAATTACGTTCATTTGGTTTTAAGTCATCTTTACCATAAATGATAGTAATCTTCACCTTCCTTTTAGAAGCATCTTTTAGTCTTTCGTAAAATGTTTTTGATAATTGCAAATAAGGAGAAACTAATGTCAAATCCTTTTTGGCATCCATGATTATGGTTTCAATTCTATATGATGTCCCATTTGTAGTTAAAAAATCTGCCATCTTATTATAATTGATTTGATAATATATTATTTAAATAAGTTCTTTGAAACCAATCGATTTCAGATACTCAAAAGTCTCATCATAAAATTCAGGAAGCCGTGTATGATCCTCCACATCGCCTTCCGGCACAACGATCACCATTCCTTGACGTGCGCGGGTTAAAAGCACTCGATAGGCATTTTTTAAATACAGCTTTCGGTCAGCTTTATTTATATTTTGCCATTTACTTCCCTTAAATGATTTAAAATCCCATCCTTCTTCTGTAAATCTGAAATCTCCATCCCATGCTACACATGCCCAATCGAGTTCAAGACCTTGAACATGAAACTCCGTTGCCACATCTTCCAGATAATATGATGAACGGATATCGTCTTTCTCATCTAAAAACCAATGTACCGGATCAATCGGCGATTTTACATCGATACAATAAGGTTTCAATCGTTGCGCTTGAGACGAAACTACAATTCCATATCGCTCTGAACCACGTGCTTTATCACGTAACCATTGTTTCGCCCTTTTAAAGTTTCGTGTTAATACAATGGGATACTTTTCGTTTAATTCGGTTAAAGTCGATTGAGCTCCGGTTTTGTCCAAGTCCAAAACCTGCTTAACCAACAACGAAACATTCTCAGCTCGAAACGATCGCATAGAAACAGCAAGATGGAGCGAATCTGAATGTATTACGTTAGCTCGATGTTTAATTCGTTGAAGAATTTGTTCGGCATTATACTCACTATCCGTCAACTTGGTTGACATGTAAATGTTCCAATCAGGGAAAGATCGCTCGAGTGCTTCTATCCATTCTGAGATACCAGCTTCACCTGTATTTATTTCTTGTCCGCCACCAACTAAACACACCACCACCGCCCAGTCGGGATGTCGGTCAAGACAAGAAATAAGAAATTCAGGTTCAGACTTATTAAAATCGGGAACGCCTTTCTTTTGTCGCATAAAGTTGGTAGTCTGCTCCAAAGTCCAAGCGCGTTGAGCTTCATCAAATAATGTAACGTGTTCAATTGGAGGATTGCTATCCCGTAATCCTTCATCTCTGAAATGATGTACATTTTGAATGAAAGCTTGCACTTCGCTGCTAGCAACTTTCTTTGTCAGCTTCTCTCCTTTTGCTTTTACTCTTTTTACTTTATCGCGAGCTAAGGCTTCCTGTAATATTTTTACTAAAGGTCCATTACCAGATAGAAATACACTATATAATTCGCTGTCTTTATCAAAATGAGTTGTAGCAATATTAAGCCCCACTAGCGTTTTTCCCGCTCCTGGCACACCTGTAACAAAACATATTGCCTTCTCTGAATTATCCCTAGACTTTTTTATAATCGATGCGACTTTATCCGAAGTTTGACTCAAATTAATTGCGCTGGCATCACTCCTTGAAATATCTTCAACTGAATGATTTGCGTATAGCGAAGTTGCAGCTTCAATAATTGTTGGCGTTGGTTGATATCGTCCATTTTCCCATTCCTCAGTATTAATTTGTGTATGTCCATCAAGAAACTGCAAAGCATGAGCGATGATACTACTTAGACTTTCAGTATTTGATTTTACCGGATCAAAAAGATTATCGTCTTGTTTCGATGTTGTTAAGAAGAAATCAGATTGTTTGGCTTTAGTCGCTAATAAAACAGGAACTATTACTTTATCGTGGCTAGTTTCGTGGAAGTTTTTTAAGTCCAAAGCATAATCCCATACTTGATCGATGGCGTATGCAGGATATTCCTTTTCTCCAACTTTAAATTCAACAACAAAAATGATCGATTTAATAATCAGAAGAACATCAATTCGCTTGCCCATCCTAGGTATGGCATACTCGAAATAAATTGAGCCAGTATGCCCTACTAACAGATTTTGTAAATATTCTATTTGAAATTTCCATGCATCTTTTTGGGCTTGTTCAGTAGCAAATTCATTATTATCTGCTAACTCTCCCAATATCTGGGTATAGGACTTCCATAGAAAAGATGTGATGGAATCTGAGTAATATGCTCGGTTCATTAGCTTATGTTGAAAATATCAACCATAAAACTAATAGAAATGAACATAAAATAATACGCTATTCTTTCTTTTCTTCCTTCAACAAAATAAATTCACACCAATCATGATCCAAATCCGCGTTATAAAAAGGAAACTGAGGCTTTGTTAATCCAAATTCATGCGGGACAAAATATAAACCATCAATTAATTTACTTCTGAACCATTTTTCAAATTCTTTGAGCGATAAATTTTTGGGATTACTAAATTCTGCTTCTTCATAAAGTTTATAGTTAGCTGCATCCCTGTATAGATACTCAATGATAATTCGGTGTTTCATAAATCACAAAACAACGTAAATAAAAATCTCCTGTCAACGGACTATAAGTAACATCCATTATTGGGTTTGTCGCATCACCTCCAAAAATTCCTGCACCAGCCTTTGCACCTGTTTGAAGTTGCTGCTTTTTTCATTGGTTCCGGTTTTCAGGTAAAGGCGGCGGTTTACTTCCAGCATCAGCGATTGTACCCTGTTGTTTTTGTTATACCAGCGCATGGGCACCAGCGTTCCGGCATAGGGGCGGTTAATTTCAACGGTAAATCCACGTTCAACAAAAAACCGCTCAGCAAAACTTGCCAGTTCGGGCGATGTATGAAAAGGATCGGTACCCAGGTTAAAATCGGGGCGCGGGGTGCTTTGGTGCAGGTCGCGTTTAAGCGGAATATCAGGAAACGAATGGCAGTCGATAAGCAAAGCACCGCCGCGCCGGGCCAGCTCCTTTTCAACAGCCTCCGTTAATCGTTGGTGGTGTACCATGTAATACTTTTCCACTACTTCTTTGCGTAAAGCGGCACTCACCTGTCGCATTGGATTTCCCGCATCCGTTTTTTCATACAGCACTCCCATTCCGTATAAGGCCATGGGCTCAAGGGAGTCGTCGGTAAATCGTTCCACATCGCAAAAAACCCGCGAGAATGGAGCTATAATGGCCTCATCCTGTTTATTGACAAACAACTCGTCGGTGTACCAGTCGGTGAGTTTCAGTATTTCTTCTTGTAAAGCTTCACTGCTAAACAAAAAGCCGGTGTAATCAGGGATTTGCGATGAGGAATGAGGAATGTGAAGAATAAGTTGTTGTTTCATAAAGCACAATTTTTAAATGATTAAACCTTGTGCATCAAGTGTAATCGGCTTATGTCTGAATTGTAATTGTTTTTGACAGACTGTCCGCATACTAAACCACCGTGGCTTTACTTGCTCGGTTGGTATCCCGATAAAATCGGGATTCATGATGCATTACAAATATGTTCAATAAAATTGAAAGAAACAACCCTTTTAAAAAAGGCAAAGGTTGAAAGCAAAAGGAAAAAGAGAGTTAGACACTGGTAGTTGTCTTGCAACTTGTGACGTGTAACTTGCAGCTGATTTCCTCATTCACCAACTCACTCCACACCCGGCGGTTAGCGCATTGTTTTGTTGTGTACGTCAGTCATTTGACTACTCCCCTTTAAGTGAGTAAATATTTAGCACATTCCCGTGGCGCACCAATAAATGCTTGTTATAAATTGAGGGGTGTGCCCAGTGTGGCCCCTGCCCGTCTTTCATTTGGAAAGTACTTACCACTTTTAGCCGGGTTCTGTCGGGCTGTACAAGGGCAATATTTCCTTGTTTTTCTTCGTAAAAATACAACATTCCATCGGCAGCAATTACCGAACCTTTGGTATGCCATTTTTCTTCCCACAGGGTTTGGCCGCTTTGCCAGTCAACCGCAGCCCAGTTGCCTCGTGTGTTGTCGATCATATTCGAGGCATAAATAACACCATCGAGCAAAACCAGTCCTCCGTGGTGGGTATCCAGTATATCGTTTGTCCATTTTAAGCTAATGCTTCGGGCATCGTCGGCAAGTGTAAAAAGCATACCCGGCTGTTCGTTTCCGTAGGTAATAAACAGCTCGCCATTATAAAACAGTGGTGTATTGGCGGCTTCGCCGTCTCCCTTTTCGGTGTGGTATTGTATGGTGTTGTAGGTCCAAAGCACATCGCCATTACTAACATCGATGCCAATAATATCGTTTGCAGTTTGTATAAGCGCTATTTGTAAACCTCCCCACTCAACCAGGGCCGACGAGGCATATGATTTTGGCCCTCCGGTGCTTTCGCTTTTCCACAAGAGTTCGCCCGTTTTTTTATGGTAAGCCACAACGGTAGTTTCTTCGCCCCCGGTAACATATAAGGCCGCATTGTCGGTTAGCAATACCGATTCAACTATTCCCCAGTATTGGTATTTCCCCGAAAAGTTACTGTGTGGATTTTGTTTCCAGATCAGCTCACCGTTGCCGGCATTTAAACACACCAAAGCCGCATCGCCACCAATCAGGTAAATGCGGTTGTCTTCAATTGTTGGGGTTCCGCGCGACTCGGGATAGGTACGCGGCCACGACCGGCTAAAATCTTTTTCCCAAAGTAAGCTCCCTTCCCAATCGTAAACCGAAAGCACATCTAAAGTATCGTGTTTTATGCCTGTAATGTAAATTTTGTTGTTGTAAACCAGCGGCTGCGACAAACCTTTGCCAACATTGGCTATGGAAAGCTCAAGTTCAGGACCATCGGCCGGCCATTCGTTTAACAGGTTTTTGTCGGGGTAAATACCATTTCGGGCGGGGCCACGCCACTGAGTAATTTCGTTGGAAGTGCACGAGCCTAACAGTAATACGGCGGGAAGTAAACAAAGGAGCAAGCTTAAACGCATAATTTGGTTTTAGTTGATTTTCCTTATAAAGAAACGAAAAAAGCCATGTGAAATCAAAAATTTCCGTACCTGCATCCCGGGTTTTGTGTTTTTGCGCTTAATGCGGCTCCTATTGTACGAGCGGGTTTTTGGATTGTTTAGTCGGCCATAATGCTGTTGAGCTAAAAGGCAAAGTTGCCAGTTGGGGTTTTCAGCTATGCCGGCGGGCCGTTTATTTTCTCAGACAAATGCCCCGGGCACTGAAAATCAGTCGTTTGCTTTTAAATTCAAGCAAAATGCACTAAATTTAATAGAGAAAACTGAGTCGTAAACTAACCACATTGTAACATGCCGGTAAATTACAAGGGTTACATTGCCAAACCCGTCCTTCCGCTTTTTCTGGTGCTGTTGCTAAGCATTTCCTTAACCAGTCAGAAAATTTATGCCCAGTCGGTGATATACAAAACCGACGGAACTACCATAAAAGCTTACCACTTAACAAAGACGGGCCACACCCGGTCGTATAAATTATCCGACGATCCGAACACACCTTTCCTTAACATCAGGCGAAGTGAAATGGACAGTGTTCGCTACGAAGACGGCAGCATGGAGCGTTTTTTTTCGAATATTATGCTCCCCGAAAGCGAAACTCCGCCTGTAAAAATGAGAAAAAACCTGATCGGAATAAATCTGTGGCCGGTGTTTTACGGAGACTTTGAAATTTTATACGAGCGCCGTATTGGTAAACACCTTGGTTTTAAGAATAACTTTTTATTCAGGCTGTCGAACAGTAACCTGTATGGCAATTATTACGAAACAGTGGATTATACGATAAACTCCGGATTGAATTACTATTTCCTGGAGTCTGACCTTTTTCGGCTCGGTGTAGGAGCCGCTTATAATTTCGGGCAGTACGAGTACATGGAATACCTGTATACCGAAGTATATGAGCCGTATAACAATTATTACTATAATGATTATACCACTAGCTCCGAAAAAGTGACCTCAGGCACCGTCGTTCTGAACGGGTCGGTATGCGCCAAGATCCACGACAGACTGTACATCACATTCGAGCTGGATGTTCCGCTTTATAATAAACCTCCGGCCGATGTAGTGTTTAAAACCGAATTTGCCATCAATTTCTAATAGCTCAAATATGAAAGATCAGATTTACCCAAAAGTACGGAATCAAGCCGGCAGCGATCAGCTAAAATTTCGCCGCTGGTCGACCGGATTCAAGCTTATTTCCTGGATATTGATCGTGTGTATGCTGAACCTGTTTTCGGGCTGCATGAACTATTTCAAGGTTAAAAAAGCAAGTGGTTCAGTGGTCGATAATATCGACAGTTATGCCAGTCAGCAAAAAACGATAGTCCTTCATTACGGAGATGATGCCTGGGTACTCAAGGCAATCGATCTGAGAACAGACACACTTAACGCAAATGCCTACAAGGACTACGTTCCTATTGTTCAAAAACCGGTTAACGCTGACAAAGCCAACCGCTACCGCACAAAAAAGCCTAACGAAAGTGCCGTATTAAACGAAGTGCATATTTATACCACCGTTTTAAACCGCTATGAGGGCACCGAAAAAGTAGCCGTTCCCTTAGACCGGATTCAGAAAATAGAGGTGTACGAAAAAGACAAGGCTGCCACAACCGGATCGTGGGTACTTGGAAGCCTGGGTGCCACAGCCGGAGCATTTCTTGTGCTGGGAGTTATAGTCGCGCTCACAAAATCGTCGTGTCCGTTTATTTATTCCTGGGATGGCGAACAGTATGCGCTCACCGGAGAAATCTATAGCGGGAGCATTCAGCCTCAACTCGAAAGGCACGACTTTTTGAAACTGCCGGTTTACAGGAATCAAAACAGCACTTATCAGTTAAAAATAGCCAACGAGGTAAAAGAAATTCAACATACCAATCTTATGGAGCTATGGGTTTTTGATCATTCATCCGATTTAAACATCTGGGTGGATAAATACGGGAAGTATCATACGGCTGAGCAGCTTTTATCGCCGGTGTCGGCCACCGGTTTCGATGGAACTGATCTCTCTGCGTTGATTGCCGAAAATGACAGCTTGTTTTTTACCGGCCGCATCAGCAACCAGGAATTACCGCTCACCGATGGAATGATCCTGGAATTTCCAAAACCGGAGAATGCTAAAACTGCGAAAGTAATGATCAGGGCGAAGAACTCGTTTGTGCTTGATTATATGATCAACCAGTTTTACGATCAGTTTGGCGACCGATACGAACGATGGAACAAAAAACAGCAGAGGGCACCCGAAGAGCAGCTACGGCAATGGTCGGCCGACCAGAATATCCCGCTAAGCTTATCGGTGGAGCGAAACGGCGAATGGGAGACGGTGGATTATTACAACGTGATCGGCCCGATGGCCTTTAAGGAAGACATTCTTTCGTTCGGGCTAACCGGAACAGAAAGCAACCCGGTAAAAATTAAACTCGAAGCGGGAAACTTTTTCTGGGACATCGATTATGTGGGGATCGATTATTCTGCCGACCGCGAGCTGGACTACACAGTTGTATCGGCAACATCAGCCGTCGATCAGTCGGGGAAAGACATTAAAAAGAAAATACAGGCCGACGATAACCGCTATTACAATCAGCCCGAAGTGGGCAACTATGCGGAGCTAAGTTTCGATCTTCCCGCAAATCTGGAAGAATCGCGTTCCGTTTTTCTGCACAGCAAAGGCTGGTACCATATCCTGCGCGATACTGAGGGCACTCCGGATATCGAATACCTGCAAACGTTCAGGGAACCCGGGCGTTTCAACCTTTTTGTGAATGAATACATGCAGCAAATGGTGGAGCTTCAGAACAAGGACCTGTTCCCTAAACAATAAAAACCTACAAGGTGAAAGAAAAGCAAGAAAGAATGCCGGAACTCATCAATGGCCGGAGAGTATGGTTCCTGGTGAAGCGGCTGCGTGTTTTTATCTTCTGGCAAATCCTGAAAGTCAACCGTAATCCGCTTACCGCGGTGAGGGAAGTAAAGCGGCTAAAAAAACTCAGAAGTTCAGTGCATGGAGATCAGCGGATACGTAAGCTGGTAAAATTGGGCAGGCTCTACTACTGGGTGACCGATTTCCCCGGACTTCCATCGGCCAATCTGAAAAAGGTAATGCAGCAGGAGTTTTTCCGGAATAAAAGCGGGGCCGGAAGCGAGAATCCGGCAATGATTCCACAGCAAACCATTATCTGGGGAATTACCAACCGCTGCCAACTGCAGTGTTCGCATTGTTACGACTGGGACAATATCGACAGCAGGGACCACCTTTCGCTCGATCAGCTAAAAGAGATTTTGCAAAAGATAGAAGAGCAGGGCATACGGCATGTGCAGCTGAGCGGTGGCGAGCCACTTACCCGCTTCAACGATATGATATCAATACTGGAGGAAGCTGCCTCGCGCATTGATTTCTGGTTGCTGACTTCGGGTTTTGGGTTGACGGAAGAAAAAGCCAGGGCACTTAAAAAAGCGGGTCTGGTGGGGGCAAACATCAGTCTCGATCACTGGGATGAAAACGAACACAACCGGTTCCGAAATAATGCCCGCAGTTTTGAGTGGGTGCTAAAAGCCGTTGAAAACTGCCGGAAAGCCGGGATACTGGTGAGTCTTTCGATGTGTGCCACCCGCGAATTCACGAGCAAAGAAAATCTTGAAAAATACATTCAGCTGGCCAAAAACATGGGTGCACATTTTATCCGTATCCTGGAAGCCCGTCAGGTGGGGCGTTTTTCAGACAAATCCGTTCATTTGGGAAAGGACAGGATCGACATGATCAGTGATTTTGTCATCCGGATGAACAACGATCCGCAGTTCAACGATTACCCCATTGTGGTGTTCTATGGCTATCACCAGCGAAAATTGGGGTGTATGGGGGCCGGGAACCGCTACCTGTACATCGATGCCAACGGCGATTTTCATGCCTGTCCGTTTTGCCGTGGGAGACGAGGAAATGCACTGACCGGTTCGTTTAACAGCTCGATTGAAAAACTAAGGACCGAAGGCTGCCAGGCCTTTAAAACGGTTTCGGTTGGTGAGAAGTTGTAACCGCAGTCACTAGTCACTAGTCACTGGTCATTGGTATTGAAGGGATTGCTTCAGTCTCCGTCAGCCGACGGATCCCTCGCAATAACAATCATTGGTATTGGAAAGAGCAGCGGACAACAATTATCCTCATCCGGGCATGGATGTCTCCTGTCCGCTGCCCAATACACCCCAACACCGCAGTCATTGCGATCCGTCAGCTGACGGAGAAGCAATCTTCAAGGCTTACGGGCTTCAATAGCTGCCGAAACGATATAATCGTGAATGGTAGTGCCCGGTGCCCATTCGCGGATAAACTCACGGCTTTCGTCTTTGGGCCTGATCTTGATGTCGGTAAATCCGGCGCGGGTAAGCATCGCCTCCAGTTCGTCGGTGGTAGAGGCTCCCGAGATACAACTGGAATACAGGGACATATCTTCCAGCACCTTTTCGGGTAAAACGGTGGTAGCAATTACATCGGAAACGGCAATTCGCCCACCCGGTTTTAACACGCGGAACACCTCATTAAAAACCTTTTGTTTTTCGGGCGAAAGGTTGATCACACAATTTGAAATAGCTACATCAACACTGTTGTCGGCCACCGGCAGGTATTCGATCTCGCCCAGGCGGAACTCCACATTGTTATACCCGCCTTTACGGGCATTTTCGCGTGCTGTGGAAATCATTTTCGGGGTCATGTCAACGCCGATTGCGAGGCCGGTATTTCCCAGCTGGTTGGCCGCCAAAAACACATCGAAGCCGGCACCACTTCCCAGGTCTAAAACCGTTTCGCCCTTTTTTATGGCAGCTATGGCCTGTGGATTTCCGCAGCCAAGCCCCAGGTTGGCACCTTCGGGAATGTTTTGTAACTCGCTTTCAGAGTAGCCCAGTTGTGCCGATATGTGGTAAAACGATTCGGCGGGTTCGGGTGCACAACAAACGTTTCCGTCTTCGGTAACACATCCGCAGTTGTTTGCATTATTTTCTACTACTCTGCTGTAGTTCTCGCGTACAGCCTCTCTGATCTCGTCGTGATTCTTTTTCATTGTAATTGTTTTAATAGACGGAGAATAAAAAAAGGTTGCAAACTAATTATACCTCTGCCCCTCGCTTGCAACAGCTTGTCCCGAATTTTTTGGGAAGGGATAGAAACTGCACTAATTATTGCACGACTTGCAATAGTTCGGATTGGATTCGTAATTCATGATATTGCCATATTTATCGGTGTAGAAAATACAACATTCAGTGAGTTTTTGTTTAAGCAGCAGGCGTCCCCTGTGCACCCTGGTTTTTGCCGCAGAATACGAAATTCCCAGATAAAGGGCCAGCTCTTTTTGCGACATTCCCTTTATTTCGGATAAGATGAGTGCTTCGCGGTATTTTTCGGGCAACCGGTTGATAAAAGGTGCCACCCAGCTTTCTACTTCGTCCATAACATCGTCGCTTATCTCGTCATTTTCTTCGGGTGGTAGCGAGGCGATGTCTCCCTGTTTTTGTGCTTTCCGGTAATGATCGACGATCGTATTCCGGGTAATCTGAAACAACCAGCTTTTAATTTTTGTACTGTCTTTTAACGACTCGATATTGGTGAGCATTTTAAGAAAAACATTCTGAAGCAGGTCTTCTGCCGTTGCCTTGTCCGTCACTCTTTTGCGTATAAACCGCAATAGCTGATCGTAATACTCATTCCAGACAGTCTCGATGTGGATGTAATCTTTATTTTCCATTGTTGTTCATTCTATACTAAGTAGACGATCTTTTTGAAAAAGGTTGCAAAAC
Source organism: Draconibacterium mangrovi (assembly GCF_010586825.1). Taxonomy (GTDB): domain Bacteria; phylum Bacteroidota; class Bacteroidia; order Bacteroidales; family Prolixibacteraceae; genus Draconibacterium; species Draconibacterium mangrovi. Next base: position 1,495,115 of record NZ_JAAAGB010000001.1, read on the forward strand.
CCGTTTTGTTAATCAAACAACAGCGAATGTTTTGGCTAATTTACGGTTTTTTGGGGAGGGCTGGGGAGTTCAGATTGCTTCGGTCTCCGTCGGCTGACGGATCCTTCGCAATGAAAAGATATGACTTGCTTCGTTACAAACGAGGGTAGTAAGGAGCTTTGATCAGTTTGCTTCGGTCCTTCCTCCCTCGCAATGACATAACTCTAATACACAACCGGTAGCGGACAACTAGCACTCTTGTCCCGCACGATTGTCTCCTGTCCGCTGCCCAACAACTCCAAAATGGGTGTCATTACGATCCCGATGAGTAAAACGAATCGGGAGAAGCAGTCTAATGACAGTTGAGTAATATCAGAGAGCTTCCTTCACCAAAATTTCACTGATCTTTCCGGCCACTTCGAGGGCGGCATAACGGCCGGTATCGTGAAAGATGACTTTTCCGCTTTTTTTATCGCTCAGGGTGATGTCCATTTCAGCGGTCATACTTTCGCTGATGCGACCATCCATAAAACCGGCGATTGGTGAAGCCAGTTCGGTAGCAAAATGACGGAGTGCCACTACTTCGAGGCGGTAGTTTTTGTTTTCCATCAGCAATTCCACCTGCTTTTTGTCGGCCAGCGAGCGCAACAGATTGGTGCCGTTATAGGTGGTAAACTGAAACAGCTTCCCGTCTACATACAAACCGGCAATAAAGCCCACAAAGGAACTTCGCAACCACGGAATTTTTGCCACTGAAGCTTTAAAGGAAATTCCGGGTTGGGCAAAGTGGTTCGACTGCATCCAGAAATACGCCGATGGAAAGGAATGGCCCCAGTCTTTTTCGATATAACCGCGTCCGCCGCTAAAATCGACCGACCGCCCTTGGATGTTTAAGATGCCCTCCAACTCGTGATCCATGCTGACAATGCCGTGGTAGCACTCCATAAAAGGCACAAATGTATAGGGCCCCATTATCCCAGGCGAATACCACTTATTGGGCCAGGGAACCGTGTTTTTAAACTGCAGCGTTCCTGAATAGTTGTTGAGCGCCAGTTGCATGCTGTTGCCTGTAAATTTACTCCCGTCGACACCAACAGAGAACGAACCGGAATCGGCAGTAAAGGCTTTGGCCGGAAACTGAAGGTATTCTGCTGTTTGCGCCTTTCCATCGAGCACCTGTATAAAAGCATGCTGATTGCCCTGATCGTCCATGGCAATACCGGGGATAAAGGCAAAAGCCTCCTTCCCTCCCGCCGACAAAATTTTATAGTACCAGCCTTCGAAATATCGTTTGCTGCGCCCCCAGCCGTGGTAACGCTCGGGGTGAAACAATGCTTTTATTTGTTTTATTGGGTGCATAGTTGGATTCGTGTTTCGGTTGTCAGCCGCTGGCATTCTACTCTTCTAAAAGCTCAATTTTATCGATGGTTAAACGAAAAGCCTCTTCCTTTTTATTGCCGATTAACAGGGCGAATTCTTCAATTTTCCCTCCAGTAAAATTGGGCATATCGAGGGTGCGGCCCCGAAATGAAGGGTACATATCGCTTAATGGTACTTTGATATCCTGCCAGTCGCCATTGGTGGAAAAATAGGCAATGTATGAGTAGTAGTCGTCAGCCCGGTTTTTAATACGTACCTGGTAACGTTTTCCATCGCCTTTTATCCGCAACGAAAGAAAGTTATAGCCGGTGGTTTCAATAGCCGGAAAGCGGTAGTGCACCGATGAAAATCCGCCATTGTTTTCCAGCGAAACCTGCCCTTGAAAAACGGCGTTGCCCTGTGGGTCAATTTCAAAAGAACAGGTAGAACGCCCACCCATTACATCGTCGTTAACGGAGTACCAGCCATCGAGTGTGGCGGTTTTTGTAAAATCGTACAATACCATGGTGTTCATTTGTAAAAAAACAATTACGATAAATACTACCATTTTGCAGGGATTTCATTTACGGACGATCGGCTTCATTCAACGCCCGTAAACCATTTGTTATCCTTACTAAGGTAGTGAAAAATTGGGAAGATGGGAATGAGATTAATTCGGTCTAACTCTGCCACTCGTTTGCAACGATGGGCTAACTCACCGTCGATTGTATCGACACCTGAAAATATATATTCAGCTGGTAAGTTAGACCACGCGAAAGGATTCGCGCGGCAGCGATGGAAGAAAGATTGCTTCAGTCTCCTTCAAAAGGCGGATCCTTCGCAATGCCAAAACTTTGATATAAAGAAGGCAGCGGACAATGACCTCACTCATTCCCGCATAATTGTCTCCTGTCCGTTGCCCACTAATCCCTAACACATTCGTCATTGCTATCCGTCAGCCGACGGAGAAGCAATCTAACCTACGTTGAGTTTTATAAGCCTAACTATCCTTCAGCTGCACACAAACCAGCTTCTCATTGTCGCGGGCCAAAAGTTTGCCGTTGGCATAGGCCATTGGCGACCAGGCTTGCGAACCTTTCATGGTAAAAAACGAGGCTTTGCCCATTTCTTTGTAGCCTTCGGGTGAGGGCTCGATCAGGTGCAGATCGCCGTTTTTACCGTTTTGGTTGATAATCATTCCGTCGATCATGATGATGGCTCCCAACTCGAAACCCGGTGCTGATTTCTCGGGCCAGCAGCTTTCGCCCTGCCAGTTTAAACACGACATTTCATTTACACGGTGGTTGTTGTTCAGGTAAATATGCTCTCCGATCACCACCGGAGGATGCATTTTACATCCGGCCTCTTCGGTGCGGAAAAGCTCATTAAAGCTGAATGTTTCGTCCTCCTTTTTTACTTCCAGCATTATAGTTACCGGATCGTACGCGTCTTTGTAAGCACACGAGGTGAGCAGCAAATGGGTATCGTCAACCGCTACCGGAGGCGCAATACAGGCAAACGAATCGAAGCCTTTATAGCTCCACAGTTCTTTACCGGTTTGTACTTCGAAAGACACTACCTCATCAGTAGTAAATCCATCGCCTTTTACACACGAGCTGGTCATGATTACCTGCTCAACACCACCATAGTTGCCCAATATTGGCGACACATGAAAACGGTAGCCTGTTAAACGTCGGCTTTCCCAAACCACCTCGCCACTGAGTTTATTGTAAGCCACCACCCCGGCTTTTTCGCCTTGCGGAGCTACAATTACCAAATCGCCGGTAACAATTGGTGATGCCGAAAACCCCCAGTTGTCGAGTTCGCCACCATAATCGGCCAGCAGGTTATGCGACCACACGGCTTGTTGTGTTTTTTTGTCGATACAATGAAAGTGTCCGTGCGGACCAACACTCCACACATAGTTATCGTCAACCACCGGTACTGCACGCGAACCCGGATAAGGCAATTCGCCCTCAGCTGTGTAGGTAAAGTTCCATTTTTCGGTTCCTGTTTCCAGATCGATGCAGCGTAACACATCGCTTTCACCTTTAATGCGGTCGAGGACAAACACCTCGTTGTTATATACTGCAGCTCCGCCATAACCGGGTCCCAGCGGGAACTCCCAGGCTTTATCCGGGCCATTCTCAGGCCACTGGCGCAGTATTCCTGCATCGGTGATTGTGGCATTTCTGTCGGGGCCAAGGTATTGCGGCCAGTTGTTTCCTTTTTGCTGCGAACAGCTTACTAAAATAAATGTAAATACGGCTAGAAGTAGTCGATTCTTCATGATGAGATTTTAAAATGGTTTTTCTCAAAAATAACAAAAAAGTTGCTGGCGATCATGGATGTGAGGTTAATAGGTTGTTAAGGAAGATTGCTCGTCGTCCCTCCTCGCAATGACAGGGATTCAAGTATAAGTAGGTAGCGAACAATGCACATGTTCATTCCTGCACGATTCTATCCTGTCCGCTGCTGCATATACACCAACGAGTTAGTCATTGCGGCAATCTGATGCTTAAAATCATATCGAAAAGGTGTACAGTTTGGCGCTTGGCAAAGAAACAATCTACACCAAACTCACTTCCTACTTCAGAATCGCATTAAAAAACGCCACAACATCGTCTTTTACTTCCTGTGGGTGTTCATGCCCGATGTTTTCGTAAAGCCGGATGTCGGCATTTACACCTGCATCCTTATACAGCCTGCTACACGTTTTCCATCGTTCGGACAGCATCTGTTCGCCCAGCAGTTTAAAGATCTGTTCCCGTTCCGCTTGCGAAAATGCATCGTCATAGGGCACGGCATCATTATCGTCGAGCTGCCCCATAAAATAGAACTGTGGCGTTTTTATAAAGGTTTCTTTCTGAAAAGCACTACCGGTTAATTCTTTCATGTCGTTGGTGCCAATCGGATAGTTTAGCATTTCCTCATCAAGGCTGTTTTCAGGAAGCATTAACAAGCCATTGAGTCCTCCGGCGGCCACTGCTCGAACACGGTCGGGATGAAGCAGGGTAAAACGGTTGGCAAAAGTTGCTGAGGCAGAAAATCCGCATAGCAAAAACTGATCGTGCGAAGGAATACCTTTATCGGTTAGCAGGTTTTGTGCGTGTTTATACATTTCGATAAGTTGCAGATCAATTCTTTTTAAGGGCTGTTCCTCCTGCAACATCACATCGCGGTCGAGGGCATGCGTATAAATCTTCCAGTTTGTTTTTGAGCGGGGAAACACCGGAACCAGAAGCGGACAGTTGAGCTTTCGGGCTGCATAATTTCCCAGATAGAAGTCTTTCGTTGAGGTCCGTTTGGCCTTTTCAATATGATTTTGCAAATCATCGTCGGCAAATCCCGAATTATTGGGTTCTATTAACACAAAAGCCTTTTCATCCGTTGACACCCCCTTCGGAATAAACAGGAAATAAGGGTATTGAAACGCATCTGTTTCTTTGGGTTCGATAAAAAGAAGTTCTCCGCCGGGATTACTGCATCCGGCAATAAAACCCAACAGTACAAAGTAAAGTAGGCGTTTCAGCATGGTTTGTATTCGTTAAAAAAGTAAGCTAATTCGTCTTAAAGATTCTGGTTTTATTACTTGAATTTACACCACTTTTTTCACTCCCGGCACTTGTCGGATGAGCCAGGCCAGTGCAAAACAAACCACCAGGGCCAGCGGTGCCAGCACTACTAACTTAAGCAATTGATTGATGTTTTGCCAACCCACAAAAAGGGCACTTAATGCCACAATTATGGGTGCATGAAAAATAAAAACGCCGTATGCACTGCCGGAAAGTTGCTGTGCCAAAATACCTTGTTTATTGAAATATCTTTTTGCCAGGCCAAACAGTCCGATGATCATGGCCACACAAACCAGTTGTTCCCAAATGGCCCAGACAAAACTCTGCCAGGTTGCACCTCCCACAAAAGCCTCAATACCTTTTTCCTTTCCACCAACATAAAGCACTACAGGCAGCGCTAACCAGATCATTACCTGCGCAAAAATAAACCAGCGTTTGGTACTTTTAAAGCTAATGGCTTCGAGCCAGTTGTTGTTGTAGGCGATAACCCCAAAAACCAGCATAACAATGTACTGCACAAAAAACGGGAACTGTAAATTGGTATAAGGCATGCTCCATCCCACCGGTAGCCACAGCCGGATAATATACTGGCTTAAGCCAACAATAAATGCTCCCAACACCAACATTCCGGTACCGGGAAAACTCATTTTAATGTTCCATTTCAGCTTACTGAATGGCAGGTAAAGCAGGGTGAATATAAAAAGGGTTTCAACAAACCACAAGGGACCAAACCCCCAGGCACGCGGATTGGTGAGATAATCAGTAAAAGTTATAGCATGGTGGTTGATAAAATAATCGCGAATAAAATTGGTTAACGGATTCAGGAAAAAATAAAAAACCACCAAAGGAATTCCCAGGCGTACCAGGCGGTCTTTTAAAAACCGTCCCGTTGTTTTTCGTTTTATGGAGGCGGCGGTAAAATAGGCCGATATAAAAAAGAACATGCCCATAAAAAAGGCCTGGTTGGTAATATTAAACATGGCCTGAAGTATCATTTCCGGCATACCGGCTTCCGATTCATTGTAGTACCAGTCGCCCGGCGCTCCATAGGTGATGTTAAAATGTAACAATACAACCAAACAGATTAGAAAAATGCGAAGGTTATCGATGTAAAACAAGCGAGATGTTGATGACATGGCAGTGGTAGTTTTTAGTCTGTTAACTTCATTTTGGCTTTAACGGAATCCTCATTAAACAAGTTTCCCATAATTCATTGCAAAAATTACACGTATCATCCGTTTTACGAAATGATTTCGATAAACAACTACGAATGAAGGACTAACGATGAAGGATTAACGATGAAGGATTAATGGAAATGGCTTTAAATGTTTTAGAAGGAGGTGAACCTGACAGCAAAACACTTTGATAACCAATTCGATCTGATTACGTAAAGAGAAGAGTAAATCAAAAAAAATTAACCAAATGAAAACAACAGGAATTATTATTTGTCTCTTCCTTTTTATGGGAATTGTTTCACTACAGGCACAGGAAACACCTGCCATGCCCGAGAACTTTATAGTATTTGAAGAGTTTGTACAACCTGCCGATCTGCCATCGTTTAACAAAGCTCAACAGGAGGCAATTGAACTGTGGAAAAAATTTGAATTTGATGTCCCGGTGTATACTTACAGCACCGATGTCAGTTCATTTTACTGGGTAGTACCTTTCGAGAATTTTGCTGCTTTGGACCAGGTGTTTGCAAAAGTTGGCGAATTAACCGCTAAAATGAAAGATAGCGGTTACGATGCCAGCAAAAAATTCAGAGATCTTTCTACAACGCGCGAAACGATTATTCACTGGAATAAAGATCTGTCGTACCACACCGCCGACTATGCCGGTCAAACAACAGACAACAAGTATTGCGAATGGACCTTTTTCTATTTAAAATCCGGCCATGATAAAGAAATGGCAGAAGCGGTGAAAAAATACATTGAATTTAGCAAGAACATAGACGAAAACTGGGGTTGGGATCTGTATACTGTTTCTATGGGTTACGACTCGCCATGCTGGATCGTTATGGACCGGGCAGAGAACCCGCTGTCGATGCGCAAACTGGAATCAACACTTCAGGAAAATCATTCAGAAAAACTAAGCGAGTTATGGGGCAATATACAACCACACCTCCGCAAAATGGAAGTGGTAACAGGTTGGTTCCAACCCGATTGGTCTTTGAATTTTGAGCAATAAAAGTTGCATTGGTTTCTACAACCAAACGATAAGAACAGAGGCCGGGGCTGTAAAAAAGATTATACAGCCCCGGCCTTTTTATTTAATTTTTTACTACGCGTTTCTTCTTCTGAAGCAGGCTGCTATTTCCATCCGATTTTAATGTAAGAGTATACGATTGCAAGTAAGCCAGGATGTGAAACCATATCGTTTAAATCGCAGTAAATAAATATGTAACGGACAGCAAGATTGGGCAGCTCATAAAGTGGCCTAAACTTTCGTCGATAAATTGTAAGCCATGGAACTATTGAAAAAGAATGTAAACAAGCGAAAGGAAATTCTGGGCGGGGAAATTGCCGATATTCTGAAAAACCATGCAGATACTACGATTGGAGAAATTAAAGTAAAACAGTTGCTGGGTGGCATGCGGGGAATGACTTCACTGGTGTGTAATACATCTTTTGTTGATCCTTACAAAGGATTGTTTATCAGCGAATATTCAATTCCGGAATTTGAAGACAGACTTCCTGAAGAAATATTTTATTTGCTCTGTGCCGGAAAATTTCCCGATGACGATGAAATGGCGGAATTGCGGGAAGAAATCAATGCAAGATCGAAACTTCCGAAGTTTATGTGGTCGTTTATTCGCAGTTTGCCAAAAAAAATGCACCCCATGACCCTATTTAGCATGTGTATTCTGGCCATGGAAGGTCGGTCAGTATTTAAACAAAACTACGGCACACCGGAAATGACCAAAGCGCAATACTGGGAATATACCCTTGAAGATTCGTTGAATCTTTTATCAAAACTACCAACAATTGCCGCTGCTATTTATCGTATTCATTTATTGCAAAAGCAGCCTATAGATTACAGCCCGAGGCTCGACTGGAGCAACAACCTTGCTCAAATGTTAGGAGTAAATTCCGAGCGTTCATTTTCGGAGCTGTTAAGGCTCTACCTGGTTTTGCACTGCGACCACGAGGGCGGAAACGTAAGTGCCTTTACCTCGAGGGTAGTGAACTCTGCACTTTCAAATATTTATTACGCGGCATCAGCCGGGCTTAACGGGCTGGCCGGACCATTACACGGACTGGCAAACCAGGTATGTCTGCAGTTTATTCAGGGTATTCACGCTCAATTGGGCGATTCGCCAACAACCGACGATATTACCGCCTACATCAATAATGAACTGGAAAACGGAAGAGTTATACCGGGATACGGACATGCTGTGCTTCGGATTACAGATCCGCGCTTCTCAGCATTTATGGAATTTGGAAATAAGTACTGCCCCAATTCTGCTTACCTGCAAACCGTAAAAAAACTATACTATGTGGTACCCAACATTTTAAAAGATTATAAAGGAGGAAAAGTAGCCAATCCATATCCCAACGTAGATGCTATTTCCGGTTCGCTGCTTTATCATTACGGAATTAAAAAATACAGTTTTTATACCGTATTATTCGGCCTTTCCCGGGTTCTTGGATTTTGTGCCCAAAGTGTTCTTGCCCTGGGGTTGAATCAACCAATTATACGGCCTAAAAGTGTGACCAATAAATGGTTGAAAGATACGCTTGAAAAACAAGAATAGTGTTAACTAGAAATGATAACTCTCAACACTTTATACCTTTCACTTGTTTACAATGGCAGGAAAGGTTCAGGGACAACAGATGTATCAACAACAATGTATAAAAGTGACAATTAGATCGTTAACAAAATTAAAATATAAGAGATGAAGAAAAACATGGGAATCGTTGACAGGGTTTTAAGAATTATTGTGGCCGCAGTGCTTGCTGTACTCTATTTTACAGGAACTGTAAGTGGAACGCTGGGAATCATTTTACTGGTGGTTGCAATCGTTTTTTTACTGACCAGTATTTTTAGTGTTTGTCCAATGTATTTGCCACTTGGGTTAAAAACAAATAAGGACAATTAACAACAGATTTGCCTCTTTTTTTCTGCCGGTTATAGATATAATCATCTTCTATTCCATTAAAATCTAAAATTGAGGCCTATGAAAACAAATTTTACTTTACACAGAAAACTTAGCGGATTATTAGTAATTCTTGTGCTAATTTCGGCCGCAGTGAGCAACGCACAAACCACTCACGTTGTGCAGGTTACCAGCAATGTTTTTACTCCCAGTGAACTAACTATAAATGTTGGCGATGTTGTTGAATGGAAAAACACCGAGGGCTCGCACAATGTAAATGGCACTACATCCACGTATCCCGACAATCCGGAATCGTTTGGAAACTCAGTTGGAACGGGATGGACCTTTTCGCATACTTTTACCATTGCCGGAACTTACAACTACCAATGCGATCCGCATGCAGGACAGGGAATGCGTGGTACAATAGTAGTACAATCGGCAAACAACACCGGCAAACATATGCTAACCGTTCAGTTCTCGGGCATGAATCCACATGTTGGGCAAATGCTTTACTTATCGGTAGTTGAAAAGGATTCAGGGAAAGAGGTTGCCAGAACCACAGAAACTGTAAATGCTGAATTTCAGGTACAGGTTTCAGGGTTGGAGGCAGATCATTCGTACTTTGTAAATTTCTTTGCCGACCACAACGGAAACGGTGCTTATGATGCTCCGCCAACCGACCACGCCTGGCAAATGGAACTGAACAATGTAACGGGCGATGCCACGCTTAACTTTGCCCACAATACGAGCTTTACCGACATTATGTGGCAAAATAAACTTACGGTGCAGTTCTCGGGAATGAATCCTCACGAGGGTCAAAGTCTTCATCTTTGGGTAATCGATAAAAGTGATGGCACAGAGTTATATAAAACCGAAGTTACAGTTGAAGCCGAATTTGAAATTGTGACATACGGAATTGAAACAGGCAAATCATATACCATTGATTTTTATGCCGACCACAACAGTAGCGGCAGTTACGACGCTCCTCCAACCGATCACGCCTGGCGTTTGGAGCTCAATGAGGTACTTGGCGATACCATTCTGAATTTCAGTCATAATACAAATTTCACCGACATTTTTAATGTTACCAGTGTTCGTGAACAGCAACTTAGTTCATTTATCCTGTATCCAAATCCTGCAAGCGATAGAGTAACACTCGAGTTCCATGAATTTATTACAAACGTAGAGGTTCGGATGATCGATATCAGTGGAAAAACACGCTCGGTTCGCCAAACAAATAGGGGTAACAGAACTGAACTTGATATTTCTGACTTACCTCAAGGATTGTACTTTGTTCACGTACAGGATGGCGACGAATTGCAAATCAGAAAATTAATTAAACGCTAAACGAATAATATGAAAAGAATTAGTTTGTTTTTACTGCTTCATGTAATTCTAACGTGTGCAGCTTCGGGACAGGAAGAAGAGAATGTGATTGAAAATGCTTTCCAGGGAACGCGTATTGTAAATGGTCAATCGGCCAACCTGGCGGGCGATGGCGAATTACGACTGCTCATCCAACACCGTTTTGGCGACATCAGCGGCGGCCTTTACGAATTATTTGGCCTTGATGATGCCTCAATGCGACTGGGTTTTGAGTACGGTTTCGGCAATAACTTTAACCTTGGCGTGGGGCGCAGCACCTGGTTAAAAACTTACGACGCTTTTGCGAAATATCGGTTGGTTCAGCAAAAGAGCGATTTTCCTTTTTCGGCTGTGTTAAGTGTTGGAAGTTCTGTACCTACAATTCGCGATTATTTCCCTGAAGCTTCAGACAACTTTTCGGATAAATTATCGTGGAATGCACAACTTCATCTCTCAAAAACCATGGGCATATTTGCCTTGCATCTTTCGCCGGGCTTTTTAGAAACCGGGTATCTGTATGATGTTGGGGGAAACCTTTCGGTATTTACACTCGGAACGGCAGCTTCGGTTCGAATCTCCAAAAAAGTATCTGCAAACCTGGAATACCTGGCTCCGTTCAATTCAGATATTATGGGAGACAATGCGCTTTCGTTAGGTGTTGACCTCGACACCGGAGGACACCTGTTTCAACTGGTTTTATCGAACAACAACAGGATGTTTCACCAGGCTGTGTATACCAACAGTACCGGTAGTTGGGGCGATGGAAACCTGTATTTTGGTTTTAACCTGATTCGCGAATTCAAATTGAAATACGATCCGGGGTGGACAGAATAGAACTAAAAAAAGGCGCCTGAAGCGGAAATTTCTTCAGGCGTTTTTCTTTTATTTGATAAAGTATTCCTTAATCATCGTCATGACCGTCGTGATCATCATCATAACCATCATGCTCATCGTCATCGTCGTGATGTTTGTGTTTGTAATGCGTGCGATGATCGTGCTCCAGGTTACCGATAATGGTTTGATAAATTTCGGTATTGTGATCAGATGATATCAGCAACACACCATCTACCAACTCTGCATTATCAAGATCGGCCACATCTACATCGGCCATCAGCTCATCCAAATAAAGCTGAATGATTGAGGTAAAATCGATTTCCTCTTCGGTGACTTCCACGTTTTCTTTTTCGGTTTTAAAATATACATCGTGATTCACCATCACTACAATTGGCGTCGTTCCGGTGTCGTTGGTATAAGTTCCTGCAAGGTAGAACACGGGGTCGTCGCCGGCATTTTCCTGTAATCCGCTTACTTTTAGTTCAATTTCGTCGTAATACCCCGGCTGAAGCACAAAGTTACCCATGGTAAGTTCGTTGTTTAGCAAGTCAACCATTTGGGGGCCGTACCATTTGTATTCAATTTCAATCGAGTCTTCGCCGGTAACCACACTTTTTAATTCCGCCTCGAACTTAATGCTGGAAACCACAAGATGTGCCGAATCCCAGGCAATAGATTCAGCGTCTGTTGTTACAGATTTCATTGAAGTCTGAACCGGTAAACTAAATTCTGTATTCAGTGCTTCAATACGTACACCAAATAACGATTCGCCGTCGTTAATCATATCCCCATCATCGCTGCAGGATACAAAAATGGCCGTAATCAGGGCCAGTGCAAAAACTAATCTTTTTCCTGTTTTCATAAATTTTAATTTTATTATGACTGTTGTGTATTTACAAAACGAGAACCTTCTTAATATATTTTAAGACATTTTGGTTTTCTTTTTGTTCAAACGAGAAAAAACGGTTTTTCGCTGTAGCTTAATAATTTATGAAATAGAGAGGGAAATTCACGACTATCTCAACTTTTCAGGAAAGATCTCCTCAAAAGCCTTTGTTCGGTAATCGAATATCTCCTCCAGTTTTTTGCGAATAAGCAGTGTATTGGCCAGCTGCCCAAGAACACCCAGCGGCGGACTGTAGCTCACAATGTCTTTCATTAACACACCATCCTTAACTGCCTCAATATGATGTTCGTGATGCCATAGTTTATACGGCCCAACACGTTGCTCATCAACAAAATATTTTTGCGGTTCCACATGTGTAATTTCGGTTACCCAGGTGGTAGAAATTCCCAACAATGGCCGCACCGTGTAGGCGATGATCATCCCTTCGTAAGCTGCATTGGGTAAATCGGGTGTGCGGATATCAAAACCCATGTAAGACGGTGTAATACGTTTCAGATTTTGCGGCCTGGATATAAAATCCCACACCTCGCTGATGCTGCTTTTTATGAATTGTTCGCGTTTAAATTGATAGAATGCCATTGTTAACTATTTTCTTTTTGTTTTACCTTAATCAGTGCTGAAGTATCGTATCCCCGATCGGCAATTCGCTTCAACAAATCGTTGTACACTGCAGGTGCCATTTGCGGAGTACGGTTTAATATCCACAAATATTTATCTGAACTACTGCCAATCACAGCCCACTGGTAATCCTCATCCAGCTCCAGCACATAATAATCGCCATAGAATATCCAGAAAAAGGAGACCTTTAGTTTGGCCGGTTCATTTTTCGGATCCGGAATTTTGGCATTACCTATCGCTTCGGAATATTTACCATCAAGCGTATTTTCGTAACCACTGTTTACTACTTTTATTTTGCCATCGGGGCGCATGGAATAATTAGCAGTAACGCCCACCATTCCCCGCTCAAAGCGATGATCGTAACGGGCAATTTCGTACCATGTTCCCAGGTACTTTTCGAGGTCCAGTTCCTTAACTACACTATTATCTATCATTTGCTTTTGCCCTGAACAGCCAGTAATTAAACCACTTATTATAAAGCTAAGCAGAATTAGCGAAACAGACCAGCTACGTTGAACTATTGTTTTTCTTTTCATTTTTTGTTTAATCATATATATCAAAACAATAAACAAAGTGTTTGGTTCGTGAATAGGGTAACTATTCTCTTTTGGGGATTACTTCGGCCATTCTTCCCCTACCCGTCAGCCGACGGGAGCTCCCCTTGCAAGGGGAGCATGCTCTGAGCCGGACCTGCAACATAATCCGCTTAGGCTTTACAAAGCTGTTTCCCCTTCCGAGGGGAAATGGCCACAGCCAAAGGGGTAAATGATCTGGTTCTACCCCATCCAGTTTTAGCTTCATTATTCCCAAAATAAAAAACCCTTGTTTGCTGATATTGAAAATTTTATATCTTCGCGGCATATTAACCACGTGTTCTTGATAACCACGTAAAAAACAAGAGAAATGAAGAATAAAGTATCCGTTCTGTTTATGCTTGCAGGTATTCTTTTCGCCACCTGCTTATTGATTTCCAACATTCTTGCTTCAAAAATTATGATGATCGGTCCGTGGTCAGCCCCGGCCGGAGTATTGATCTTCCCATTGGCATATATTATTAACGATGTGCTGGTTGAAGTGTGGGGTTACCAAAAAACCCGCCTCATTATTTGGGCAGGATTTGGAGTAAATGTGCTCGCCGTACTGTTCTTTACACTGGCAATTTCGGTAAATGCCGCACCTTTCTGGGAAAACCAGGATGCCTTTGCAACCGTTTTGGGCAGTACCCCGCGCATTGTAGCGGCCAGTATGCTCGCCTACCTGATGGGCTCCTTTCTGAATGCGTATGTTATGAGTAAATTTAAGGTACTTACCAAAGGAAAAGGCTTTTCGCTGCGTGCCATTGTTTCAACGCTGGTTGGTGAAGGTGCTGATTCAGCTATCTTTATTACCATTGCATTTGCGGGAATATTTCCTGTAAATGCGCTGCTTACCATGATTGTAACACAGGCGATTATTAAAACGGTGTACGAAATTGCCATTCTTCCGCTTACCATTTGGGTGGTTGGCAAAGTGAAAAAAGTGGAAGGTATTGATACCTATGATTACCAGGTTTCGTATAATCCATTCAAATTGAAGTTTGAAGGACTGAGGGACTGATAAACTGAGGGACTGAGGGATTGATTTATGAATGCAGAAATGCTTCATTGCAAGAATGCTTTAATACACTTTAGGCAAAATGAATTCTACAGCTAATACAGATAAGAAAAAAGCGCTGGTGGTTTTTTCGGGCGGACAGGATTCTACCACCTGCCTGTTTTGGGCTAAACGCAAATTCGACGAGGTTTATGCCATTGCATTTAACTACGGTCAGCGCCATGCCGTTGAGCTGGAATCGGCAAAAATAATCGCCGAAACAGCCGGTGTGCCATTACAGGTTTTTCCGATGGATCTGATCTCGCAACTCAGCCGGAATTCGTTAACGCACCATAGCATGCAGGTAGATCGCAATAAACCGGAAGACACGCCACCCAATACGCTGGTGGAAGGCCGGAATATGTTGTTTTTAACCTACGCCGCTATTTTTGCCAAGGTGCATAATATACACCATTTGGTTACGGGTGTGGGGCAGGCCGATTTTAGCGGTTACCCCGATTGCCGCAACGATTTTATCGTGTCGCTGAATGAAACGCTGAACCTGTCGATGGATTATCCGTATCAGATTCATACACCGCTGATGTGGAAGAACAAAAGCGAGATATGGCAACTTGCTGATGAGCTTGGAGTTTTTGAACTGGTACAAAACGAAACCGTTACCTGCTACAATGGCGTTAAAGGAAAAGGATGTGGGGAGTGCCCGGCTTGTGAGCTGCGGAATAAAGGGCTTGAAAAATTTTTGGAAAAGAAGGAGAATACGTAATTGAGTGAATGAGTAATTGAGGATTTTTAGAACATTTATTACTAGACAGAACAATGAGCGAATTAAAACACCTGGGAAACGAAACGAATTACGATTTTAACTATCGTCCGGATGTACTGGAATCATTTGATAATAAACACCCTGAAAATGACTACTGGGTAAAATTTAACTGCCCCGAATTTACCAGTTTGTGCCCCATTACCGGACAGCCCGATTTTGCTACCATCTACCTCAGCTATATTCCTGATGAAAAGCTGGTAGAAAGCAAAAGCCTGAAGCTTTATCTGTTTAGTTTCCGCAACCACGGTGCTTTTCACGAGGATTGTATCAATATGATAATGAAAGATTTGATCGCGCTGATGAATCCAAAGTACATTGAAGTGTGGGGAAAATTTTTGCCACGTGGAGGCCTCAGCATCGATCCCTTTTCAAACTACGGAAAACCCGGAACGAAATACGAAGAAATGGCCTGGTTTCGGATACAAAACCATGATTTGAATCCCGAGGTGATTGATAACCGGTAATAGACTTGTTAAATGCATTATCATCAGAAGGCTTAACAGGAGCACCCCATTCTAACATAGCCAATTGCTTACCGAGAAAAATAGCAAAATATATTCTCAAATCAGAATCAGCAACATATGCAAATAACACTAAAAGAGCACATTAAACGATTTGTTGATTTCAGTGATGAGGATGAACAAATACTAAATGAATACATAAAATCATTCTCGGTACAAAAAAAGGAAGACCTGCTTTCGAATGGCCAAATATGCAGGTCGATGTATTTTGTTGAAAAGGGCTGCTTACGGATGTTTTTTATCAACTCAAAATCAGCAGAACAAATAACACAATTTGCCATTGACGGTTGGTGGATTTCCGATCTTTTCAGTTTTATGGACAATACACCTTCTGAATATACGATTCAAACAATAGAGGCATCAAAAATTGTAGCAATCGATAACCGTGTTTATAACATTTTGCTTGAAAAACTGCCTCAGCTGGAGCGGTATTTCAGAATAATTATGCAGAAAAACCTTGCAGCATCGCAGCTTCGTGCTAAGTACATGTACGAAATGACGAAAGAAGAATTTTACTTCCATTTCAGCACCTCGTTCCCTGAGTTTATGCAACGTGTTCCGCAATACATGGTCGCTTCTTACCTTGGGCTAACTCCCGAATATGTGAGTGAATTACGAAAAAGAAATACTGACAATTCTATTACGAAATAAGGTAAAGCTTTCACTCTTGTTAAATTTTGAAAGTAGAATAAGTCACTCTCCGATTTAGTTTTGATAGACTCCCCGATTTCTTAAGCCAGTTTAATTTTTCTGAAAAAACTTGCCAATATCTTTGCTGCGTAAATAATTAATGAAATTAGTATGGAAGCAAAAGAGATCGTTTTGGAGGCTATGAAAAAAAGCGGCACTCCGTTAAACGCGGGAAAAATTGTTGATATAACCGGTCTTGACCGGAAAGTTGTTGACAAAGCAATGGCACAGCTAAAAAAGGAAGATGTCATTGTATCGCCAAAGCGTTGTTACTGGCAGGCAAAATAATTCACTCACAAAATTTAAGAAAAAAAGTATGTCGAAAACTATATTTTTAGCAGGAGCTACCGGCGCAATTGGTCAGGTACTCACACCTCTACTGATCGAAAACGGATGGAAAGTGTATGGCACAACCCGTTCAAAAGACAAAATAACTCTACTTCAGGAATTGGGCGCTGAACCCGTTGTAATAGACGTGTATGAAGCCGGGCGCTTAAAAGATATTCTTATCGAAATAAAACCGGATGTTGTAATAAACCAGCTCACCGATCTTCCGTATGCCTTAAATGCCGATGAAATGCCAGTTGCATTAGTGCGTAATGCAAGGTTGCGTACCGATGGCACAAAAAACCTGGTAGAAGCTGCACTATCGGCAGGTAGCAAACGGATTATTGCACAAAGTATATCATTTGTATATGATGAGGGCCCAATCCCGCATCTTGAAGAAGATCCTTTACTGCCATTGTCGCACCCGGTTTATGGCGAAACAGCTGAAGGTGTCCGTAATTTAGAGCGTCAGGTACTTGAATCGGGAATGGAAGGAATAGTGCTGCGCTACGGTTTACTGTACGGGCCAAAAACCGGTTTTGATGCCCCGATAGCCCCTGCATCGGTTCATGTTGAAGCTGCCGCAAAAGCTGCGGAAATTGCTGTAATAAAAGGCAAAACGGGCATTTACAACGTTGCAGAAGCCGATGAGTCGTTGTCGTGCGAAAAATCCATTAAAGCTTTTGACTGGAATGCCAATTGGAGGGTAACGCAATAATTTTGTCTTCACGAATCCTTAACATTCAGCAAAAAAAATGAAGAAGCATATTATTTACCGCTTCTTCATTTTTGTACTCGCAGGGGAATCATTCATTACTGATTTGAAAACAAAATCCGAATTTAACAGGTGCCTGATGAACTGACTAGCTACTCAGCTTCGCAATCTCATCCAGCCAATTTTTTTTCTCCTCATCTGCAAGGAAACTGGCTTTAAACGAATTGGCCGCGAGTTTTACGATATCTTCGTTTGAAAGATTAAGCGCCTCGGCAACAGCATGAAAATTGGCATTCATATAACCGCCAAAATACGCCGGATCGTCGGAGTTAACGGTAGCAACAATGTTATGATACAGAAGCTTTTTTAGCGGGTGATCAACCAAATCATTCACCACTTTCAGCTTCAGGTTCGACAGCGGACAAACGGTTAACGGCATTTCAATACGCGCCAGTTCATCCAGTAATTCGGGATCATCGATAGAACGCACACCATGGTCGATACGCGCTACCTTTAGCATATTTATTGCATCCCAAACGTTTTGTGCAGGTCCTTCTTCGCCGGCATGAGCCACTGTCAGAAATCCTTCGGACCGCACTATTTCAAACACCTTTTTAAACTTGGCCGGTGGATGACCTTTTTCGCTTGAATCGAGTCCATAAGCGGTGAATAATTCACCAAACTGCAACGATTCTTTAAAAGTCTTGATGGCATCCTCCTCACTCAGGTGACGCAAAAAATTTGGAATAAGGCGGTAAGTTATGCCCCATTCATTACGGGCATCGATACAGGCCTGTAAAATGCCGTTAATTACATTTTCAAACGGAACGCCGCGCTGTGTATGTGTTTGCGGATCGAAAAAGATTTCGGTATGTACCACCTTATCTTCGTAGCACTTTTTCAGATAAGCTTTTGTGAGATCGTAGAAATCCCGCTCGTAAAGCAAAACATACGCACCTGCATAATAAAGATCCAAAAATTCCTGGAGGTTATTGAATTGATAGGCCGCATGCAGCTCATCAACTGATTTATATTTTAACCGAATATCATTCCTTTCGGCAATGGTAAACATCAGTTCCGGTTCAAAAGTGCCTTCTATGTGTACATGCAATTCGGCTTTAGGAATCGAATTTATCAGCTCAACTTGTTTTCTGTTACTCATGCTTTCAATCTTTATTCAAAGATAAGGATACGGCACCTTATTAAGCAAATAGAAAATCGGATTCATAAAAAAGCAGACCCGATATAAGCCTGCTTTTTCAAAATATCTGGTATTTGTCTTTTTATACTTTAGGTAACTCCCATGGTGCGCGGTAGGTTGGCACCAATAGTTCGTTAGCTGCATCGTTACCAATAAATTTGCTGTTATCGGCATCCCAGTAAAGACGCTGACCGGTTTTTAAAGCCAGGTTACCCAGATGGGCTACACGAGCGGTATTGGCAGCAATCCCAACATTACAGTTCGTATTCTGATCGCCATCTTTAATACAATCGATAAAGTTAGCCATGTGGTTGTTCAATCCCTGTCCATCGCCTTTTTTCAATTCTACGCGATCCATTTTGGGGTTTCTTCCACCTTCCGGAATAACTTCCCATCCGTTACGGTCAACCACCAAAGTTCCGTTGTTACCAACAAAACCTACACCGTGGCTACGGCCGTAGTAACCACCATCGATTCCCAGGCCATGATCCCAAAGTAATGTATAGTCGTCGAATTCGTATAAAGCCTGCATGCTGTCAGGAGTTTCGCAAGCATCCTCAGGATAGGCGAATTTGCCACCCATTGCCATGACCGATTTAGGCGCTTTGGCTTTCATTCCAAATAAACCGTAATCGATGATGTGTACTCCCCAGTCGGTCATTAATCCACCGGCATAATCCCAGAACCAGCGGAAATTAAAGTGAAAACGGTTCGGGTTAAACGGACGTGCTTTTGCCGGTCCTAACCACATATCGTAATCAACACCTTCAGGAACAGGTCCGTCGGGCATTACCGGAATTGATTTCATCCATCCCTGGTACGACCAGCAACGTACGGTACGAATTTTACCCAGCGCGCCGGTGTATACAAAATCAACCGCTTCTTTCCAGTGCTTATCGCTTCGCTGCCACTGCCCTACCTGGGCAATTGTTCCGTAACGTTTCCACGCACGTTCCATGATGTTGATTTCTTCGATGTAGTTTGCAAGCGGTTTTTCACAGTAAATGTGTTTTCCTTCCTGCGCCGCATAAACAAACGGCAAACAGTGCCAATGGTCGGGTGTACCAATAATGATCACATCAATACCGGGTTCTTCCAGTAATTTTCTGAAATCCTTGAATCCTTTTGGTTTGGTTCCCTGAATCTTTTCAACGTCTGCAATACGCTGATTCAAAACGTTTTCATCAACATCGCAAATGGCGCCACACTCGGTATTTTTTTGCTTTAAAAAGGCTTGCAAATCACTAAATCCCATTCCTTTTGCCCCAATCAAAGCACAAACCAGTTTATCGTTTGCTCCCGAGCACGATTCCATCGCTAAAGGCATTCCTGACGCAATCCCTACGCCAGCTGTTGCCATTGCCGATGTTTTGATAAAGTCTCTTCTATTAGTCATTTTATTTTTAGTTGGTATTAGAAAATAAATCTTAATTCATTTGTAATTCGTTCAGGAAGACCTTCCATCGCGTAACCGACCCCAAATTTGTAGAATAATTTTAAGTTATCCATTTTTAATGCCGTTTTTTTGGCATGCATCGCACACTTATTAATGTATTTTACAACAGATTTTTTGGCCCGGATTATAAATTCACTCTCCTTTTATTCAAACACTAGCTTAATATAGGCTTGTTTGTTCTACGTAATAGTTCGAAAAAAAGAAAGCCGGAAACAATTTGCTCCCGGCCTTACACGTCTTCTTTTTATTCTTTTTGCATGGCATCGTCAAATGCTACATCCGATGGCGCAAAATCAATCTTTTTAACAAACTCACAGGCTTCTGCCGCCCCGGCTTCACGGTTCATCCCGCTATCTTCCCATTCTACGGAGAGCGGCCCGTTATAACCGATATCATTCAGCGCCCGGATAATGTTTTCGAACTCAATTTTACCCCGTCCCAAACTGCGGAAATTCCAGTAACGACGGTTGTCACCAAATTCCATATGGCCACCAAAAACGCCCACTCCGGTTGGCACATCGCTCCAGTAAACATCTTTCATATGAACATGGAAAATACGATCGGCAAACTCGTAGATAAAACGCACATAATCAACATGCTGATAGCCAAAATGGCTGGGATCGTAGTTAAATCCAAATGCCGGATGATAATCCAATGCTTTTAGTGCCAGGTGTGCAGTGTGAATATCAAAAGCAATTTCGGTAGGATGTGCTTCTAACGCAAATTTTACTCCAAGGCTTTGGTACTCATCAAGAATCGGTTTCCAGCGCCGTGCAAAATCGGCATAACCTTCTTCAATCATTTCAGGTGATACCGGCGGAAACGAATATAACATGTGCCAAATCGGGCTTCCGGTAAATCCAGCCACGGTATCCACTCCCAGTCGCTTGGCTACTTCGGCTGTTTTTACCATTTCTTCAGCTGCCCGCTGACGTACGCCCTCCGAATCGCCATCTCCCCAAACATGCGGGCTGGCTATACTTTTGTGCCGTTTATCAATCGGATCGCAAACACACTGGCCATCCAAATGTGTTGAGATCGTATACAATTCGAGGTCGTATTTATTGAGTAATTCTCTTCTGTTGTCGCAGTACGCCTGATCGGCTTTTGCAACTTCCATGTGATCGCCCCAGGTACATAGTTCCAAACCATCGTAGCCAAATTGTTTTGCTTTCTGGCACATGGTTTCAATAGGCAAATCGGCCCATTGTCCGGTAAAAAGTGTTACTGGTCTTGCCATTATTGTTGTAGTTTTAAGTTCAGATTTTCATGTTATTTAATTGAGCAGGTGACTTGAAATCAGCTGCTCAATCGCTTCAAAATTAATCGATTGTTTCGCCAAATTTTACCCATTTCACCTCGTCGTTGTATCCGGCACTAACTACGGTATCGATAAACTGCATGCCGCGAATACCGTCTTCCACGCCCGGGAAATCCAGCATTTCGGGTGTAGGTTCTTCGCCGTTGGCTTTTGCACGAACGGTAAGTGCAAAATTGCGGTAGATATTGGCAAAAGCTTCCAGGTAACCTTCAGGATGTCCGCCAGGTGTTCGTGTATTATGCAAGGCTGCCGGAGCATCCAAACTGGTTCCGGTTCTTAAGATCTGTACCGGTTGGTCGATCCATTTTAAAATTAAAGTATTGGGTTCGTGCTGGTTCCATTCCAGGCCACCTTTTTCGCCGTAAACCCTTATTTTAACTGCGTTTTCTTCGCCGGCTGCAACCTGACTGGCCATAAGAACACCTTTGGCTCCGTTATCGAAACGCAACAAAGCAGCACCGTCATCGTCCAATAAACGATTAGGAACAAAAACATTAATTTCAGCACAAAGCTCTGTAACTTTTAATCCTGTAATATATTCGGCCAACTGATGTGCGTGCGTTCCAATATCTCCCATACAACCGGCTTTCCCAGATTTTTTTGGGTCGGTACGCCAACTTGCCTGGGCATTTCCTGCATCTTCCACTTTTGATGAAAGCCACCCCTGCGGATATTCAACATATACTTTTCTGATTTTTCCCAAACGTCCTTCGGCAACCATATGTTTTGCCTGTTTTACAGCCGGGTAGCCCGAATAAGTATGCGTTAATGCAAAAGTTAAACCTGTTTTGTTGATTTGTTCTTTTAGTTGATATGCCTCATCCAAGGTAAAAGTTATCGGCTTATCAAGCACCACATTAAAACCATGTTCAAGCGCCATCATGGCCGGTGCAAAATGCACAAAATTGGGTGTTACTATCGAAACAAAATCCATTCGTTCGCCTTCCGGAAGTTTGGCTTCCTTTTCAAACATTTCCTGATAGGTTTCATAGACTCTGTTTTCTGGCAAATAGTATAATTTTCCCGATTGTTTTGATATTTCAGGGTTTACACTAAAACAACCGCAAACAAGTTCAATTTGGTTGTCCATAAAAGCTGCCAACCGGTGTATTGCACCAATAAACGCGTCGGTGCCTCCACCAACCATTCCCATACGAAGTTTTCGATTCATCATGATCTATTTAGTTTATATTGATTCAGTATTATTTCATAAAATTAAGAACTCTTTTTAAGGAAGCAATAAAATACATCTACTTCTTTCTGTTCTATTCTGTTTACTTCCGGTACTCTATTGATAAATTTGGAGTACACGTATAAAATATCGTTATGAACTCCCAGTATAAGGATTCACAAAACACTGTCTTATACCTATTCGGATTGATTTATTTTACAAGACTCAAAAAGGTTGTATGAATGAACTACCCTGTCGCGGAGTAGACGGGTATCCACAAGTATGATGCTTCGCAATTGACCTCAGCGATCTGGTTATCAGACTACCGACAGGCAAGTTAACCCCATTAAATCCCAACGGCAGATCATTGGGATCAGCTCTACTTTATCATTTAAGGGCACTTTGTTTCTGAAATTAGCGTCTCACTGAATTAAAATTCAATAATAATTCCGATGGTTGGTAAAACGGTTCCCGACTTGCTTTCAATTTCATTCAGCACATAACGCGTTCCGTTGTCGGTTGTAAGGAAATTCCCGTTGGCATCTTCGGCACGAACTACAATATCGTTTTCCTGTGCCTGGAAATTGTAAAGGTTTTGAATATCGATGTAAAATTTAGCGGTGAGTTTTTCGAAATAATAGGATTTATCTACACGAATATCAAGCTGATGAAAAGGGTCAAAGCGTTTGACATTAAGCTGCGTATAATCGTAATACGGTCCGCCTTGCAGGTTCCAGGCTTCCACCAGCGATGATTTTTCTATATCCCACGGCGTATAAGGCAAACCACCCACAAAACGCCAGCGTGCACCTACGCGCCAGTTGCGTTTCAGGTCTTTTGTGGTGGTGAGTGTAATCAGGTGCTTCGCGTCCCAGCTTGATGGAATATATGAACCTTCTCCGTCATTAAATTCACTACGCACCAAAGTGTACGACAGGTTAAAATTAAATCCGTCGGTTGAATTAATACGCGCCTGAAACTCTGCTCCGTAAGCTCTTCCCTCCG
The DNA here is from genome assembly GCF_010586825.1 of Draconibacterium mangrovi. Taxonomy (GTDB): domain Bacteria; phylum Bacteroidota; class Bacteroidia; order Bacteroidales; family Prolixibacteraceae; genus Draconibacterium; species Draconibacterium mangrovi. The sequence continues at coordinate 1,518,671 of NZ_JAAAGB010000001.1, forward strand.
ATGTTGAAAGCACTTCTTCATCGCCAACCACGCCATAATCGGCTCCCAGATTCGCCAGACTTACCTGGTCGTTCACCGAATACGGATATTGTGAATAACCTTTCCAGAATGCCTCGGCCGATAACTGCACCGCTGGTCGGGGACGAAATTCCAAACCTCCAATAACATGATCCACTGCAATGTATTTCAGATTGTTGGCTTTATTTACCAAAACATCGTTCTGCTTGTAGCCCAGCGTTGTATAAGCCGGCAATTGGTAATAACGTCCGGTGTTAAAATTCAGGCTCCACTGATCTGTTAGAGTGTACGATGCTGAAAATCGCGGCGAGAACTGATCCAGCAAGTTCTTCATGCTCGACGAGTAATTGTTCGCATCAGCGCGCACGCCCAGCGAAAGTGCCAAACGCTCGCTAAAAACCGACTTGCTGATCTGTGCAAACAGTCCGTATTTCACGAGGTTAAGATCGGTGTTGTAACTCACATCAACCGGCTGGCCCTCGTAAAATCGGCGGAATTGCGAACTGTTTTTGTAACTCACAAAATCGAGATTGGCACCAAAATTCAGTTTAAAACCATCCATACGCGAAGTGTTCTCAAAACGAAACTTATTTTCCGCTTCTTGCGAATCGTAATCAAGAATTTTATTCTCATCCGAACTCTCGTCGTTATCAAGGTATTTGTAGGCGTTATTGTCTAAATGACTGCGACTTGCAACAAACGTCTGATAGCTGTTATCGCGATAATGTTTGTATACGGCACCCACCGTGTACGACCATTGTTTGTTCACCGGAATTTCGCTGAGAATATACTTTTGCTCGTCGTCGGGATCTTCAATATCTTCATTCAGTTCAAACAAATCATTGGCTCCCAAACCAATCAGGGTCAGCTCGTTCTTTTTATCAAAACGGGTGCGTACTTTAAACTGCATATCGGTAAATGTGGGTAGAAACGGCAATTCCAGCGCGCTAAACAAAAACTGCAGATACGACTGACGTATTGAAACAACAAAGTTTGTCTTTTCTCCAATGGGGCCATCCAAAGTTGCTGCAATTTCCGATGCACCAAGCGTTCCATGAAAATTTAGTTTCTCCTCGTTCCCATCGATCTGGTAAAATTCCATCACACCGCTTAAAGCATTTCCACGGTTGGCCGGGAAAGCGCCGGAGTAATAATTGACCTCGCGAATAAAATCGGCATTTAAAATACCGACGGGACCTCCGGAAGCACCTTGCGTTGCAAAGTGGTTGATAAACGGCACCTCAACACCATCGAGGTAAAAACGACTTTCCGACGGGCCACCACCACGGATAATAATATCGTTTCGGAAAGCCGGCGTTGACTGCACCCCGGGGAACGACTGAATGATCTTTGAAATATCGCGGTTGGCACCGGGACTTTTTTCAATTTCGCCAATACCAATACTTCGCAAGGAAACCGGGCTCTCAATGGTTTTTCGGAATGGCGAAGCCGTAACTGTAACCTCATCCAGTTCTGATACCGCTTTTTGCAACAATATTTCTACAAAAGCAGTGCTCGAATTATTTACTTCTACCTCCGAAGAAATGGCCTTTTTATAGCCAACAAAACTGGCTTCGATACGAATAAAACCCGGGGTCAGGTTTCTAAACTCAAAATGACCTGTCTCGTCTGTTACTGTTCCGTTTGAAGTTCCCGAAACCAGCACATTTACAAAAGGTAAGGGCTCGTTACTAACTGCATCTACCACTTTTCCGGTAACTGCAGCGTTTTGTGCAAGTATGCATATTGGCAATCCAAATAAAAGCAAAATTAATCCGACTTTTCTCATTGATTCTGTTTAATTTTTCCGTCAAAAAACCCAACAAAACTAATGAATAAAAGTTGAGAAAGGTTTATTGTTTTTATAAATTAGCCATCGAAAAATTGAAAAGCAAATGCGTGTTGTCATTCAAAAAGTAAAAGAAGCTTCGGTAACGGTTGAAGGCGAAAAAATATCGGCCATAAAAAATGGTTTATTGATTCTGGTGGGAATAGAAAACGAGGATACACAGGAAGACATTGATTACCTGGTAAAAAAGTCGACACAGTTGCGGGTTTTCGACGATGAGAACGGTGTGATGAACCGCTCGGTTATGGATGTTGACGGCGATATAATTGTGGTAAGCCAGTTTACGCTGCAGGCCAACACCAAAAAAGGCAACCGCCCATCGTACATCCGGGCTGCCAAACCCGATATTTCCATCCCGATGTATGAAAAATTTGTGGCCGCCATGGAAACAGCTCTCGGCAAAAAAGTAGGAACCGGAAAATTCGGTGCTATGATGGATGTGGCGCTGATTAACGATGGGCCGGTAACCATTATTATCGACTCGAAACAAAAGGATTTTTAATCCCACATGAAAGCACTATGAAAAACGAACTCACAATAACCGAAGCTCAAAAACAGGTTGACGAATGGATTAAAACCGTTGGCGTGCGCTACTTCAGCGAACTGACGAATATGACAATTCTTACCGAAGAAGTTGGAGAACTGGCGCGCATTATGGCCCGGAAATACGGCGACCAGTCGTTTAAAAAATCGGATGAAGAATATAACCTGGCAGATGAGATGGCCGATGTACTTTGGGTGTTGATTTGTTTGGCCAATCAAACCGGTGTTGATCTGAATGAGGCATTTCTGAAAAACATGGAGAAGAAAACGAATCGCGATGGCGACCGGCATAAAAACAATGATAAACTGAAATAAGCCTGTAAAACTGCACTTTTGTTATTTTGAAATCAAAATCCGTCCATCCGGATAAAATTTTAAGAAAAAACAGCAAAATCTTATTCAATTAAAAATATCAGAAATTACCTGTACGTTATAAAACATTTACTACAAACGGGTTTCATGATTAATTTCCTACTTTCATTAAAGAAAAATCGCTTACTTTGCTAATGCAACAAAAGTTGCATATAGAATACATTACAAGCAGACTTAAAACGTAAACAATGGAAAATCTCGATTGGAAAAACCTTGGGTTTGGATACCGCGATACCGACTATAATGTTCGTTGCTACTATCGCAACGGCAAGTGGGGAGAACTTGAAATCAGCTCATCAAACGTCATTAATATTCACATGTCGGCAACGGCATTGCATTATGGGCAGGAAGCTTTTGAAGGACTAAAAGCCTTTAAAGGAAAAGATGGCAAGGTCAGGGTCTTCCGCATGGATGAAAATGCCAAACGTATGCAAAATTCTGCCGATGGTATTCTGATGCAGAAACTTCCGGTTGAGAAATTTCAGGAAGCCGTTCGAATGGCTGTAAAAATGAATGAGCGCTTTGTTCCGCCTTATGAATCGGGTGCTGCGCTGTACATTCGTCCGTTGTTAATTGGTACCGGACCGCAAATTGGTGTTGCTCCGGCCGAAGAGTACCTGTTTATGGTATTCGTAATGCCTGTTGGTCCTTATTTCCCTGAAGGATTTAAACCGACCAACCTGGTAATTTACCGCGAATTCGACCGTGCTGCTCCGCAAGGAACAGGAAAATATAAAGTTGGAGGAAACTATGCTGCCAGTATGTACGAAGGCAAAAAAGCCAAACAGAATGGTTTTTCGGCTGTGCTTTATCTCGACAGTAAAGAGAAAAAATACATCGACGAGTGCGGACCGGCTAACTTCTTTGGCATAAAAAACAATACTTACATTACGCCGGAATCGGCTTCTATTCTTCCATCGATCACTAACAAAAGCCTTATCGTTTTGGCCGAAGAAATGGGATTGAATGTTGAGCGCCGCAAAGTTCCGTACGAAGAACTGGCCGAGTTTGACGAAGTGGGAGCCTGCGGAACTGCTGCCGTAATTTCGCCAATTAAAGGTATTTACGACAACGACAACGACAAGTGGTTTAATTACGGCAACCAGGAAGAAGCCGGCGAATGGTCGACAAAATTATACAACAAACTTCGCGCTATTCAATACGGCGACGAGCCCGACACGCATGGTTGGGTGGAGATAATTGAGTAAAACAAAAACTCTATAAATGAAAAGCTTCGAAAAAATTCGGAGCTTTTTTTATTTCTACTGTAACTATCCCGTAACTTGTCCGTCGTATTTTACGAACGAGGTTCAGAAACAAATGACAATTACCGAATATAACCTTGCAGTTGACAATTACTCAGATCGTCTGTACCGCTTTGTACTGAAAAATATAAAAGATGTGCATGCCGCGCAGGATATTGTGCAGGACAGCTACGAGAAATTGTGGAAGAACCGCGAGAACGTGGATGGCACGAAAGTAAAATCGTACCTTTTTACCACTGCCTACCACACAATGATCGACCGCATACGCAAGGAAAAGCGTTCGGCATTTGCCGAGGATATGAGCTTGCCGGAAGAAGGACACGAAAGCAACTATTCCGACTTAAGCGAAATACTGAAAGAGGCCGTTAACAAACTACCGGAAATACAACGAATGGTAGTGTTGTTACGCGATTATGAGGGATACAACTACCAGGAAATTGGCGAGCTGACGAATTTAAGCGAATCGCAGGTGAAAGTATACATTTACCGGGCAAGGTTGTTTCTGAAGAAATATATTGGCAGCATCGAGGCTGTAGCATAGAAAGAGGGGCGGAACATGAAGGAGATTAACAGAACAAATTACGAAGCTTATTTTATCGATTACCTGGAGGGCGACCTCGATGAAGGGATGATCGATAGCTTTATTGCGTTTCTGAAAGCGAATCCCGACCTGAAACAAGAACTGGAACTTTACGAACCGATTTCGCTGGAGCCCGAAAAAGTTACATTCAATAAAAAAACAGAGCTTTATAAAAGCAATTTTGATAATAGCGAAGGATTTGATAACGCTGCGATTGCATTGCTTGAAGGCGACTTAAGCGAACAGGAAAAACAGGATTTTGAAACATATCTGGCCAGTAATCCGGAAAAGGAAAAACAGGCTGCAGCTTTTCAAAAAGCCATATTAACGGCTGATGAAAGCATTGTTTTTGCCAATAAGAAAAAGCTGTACAAAAAAGCACCGGGCAAAACGATTTTGCTCTGGACAAGTCGTATGGCGGCTGTTTTAATTCTTGGCCTGGTTATTTTTAACCTGGTAAACCGAAACAGTATGGTTGAAGAAATCACATCGCAGCAAATTGCCGAAGTGGAAAAGGCTCCTCAGCAAACGAGTGAAGAAACGCCGGAAATAATACCTGAAAATAACGAACAAGTTGCAGTTGTCGAAAATACGCCAATCGAAGCTCCTGCTCCTGCAAAACAGATCAGCCCGAAAAAGCCGGTCATTGAAGACATTATCGAGGAAAATAACAGCACTTCGGCGCCCGATGAATTACTGGCCATGCGCGAGACAATTGTTGTTCCTGAGGAAATGCATTCTCTCAACGCCTCGATAGCTGTTGAACAGCCCCATGCATCGCTGGCTACAATGTATCTTATCTACCCTGCCGAAACTTACGATGATGAAATACTCTTGGCCGATCGTATTAAAGAAAAAATCAATTTGCGCAAGATCTCTCAGGCCGGTCTTGACCTGATTGCAAGTATTTCCGATGACCGTTTTGAGTATGAAACCAACAACAACGGCAAAGTGGTAAATTACACCTACGAATCGCGTTTGCTGGCCTTTTCTATTCCCGGAAGAAATGAGGCTGCTGAATAGCTATTTTGCAGAAAAGAAGCCGAATTATCTTCCTCGCTATTTCCGGCGAAAATGAAGCATTTAATTTTACGAGACTGTTTTCCGTGAAAATAAACTGACAAAACCCTTGAGCAGCTCATTTTCCGCGAAAAAACGTTGCTGGAATAAATTTTCATGCCATTTCCCGTGAAAATGAAACCACAATTCATTTTCTCATCGAATTTCCCGCGCAAAAAGGTTCGGAAAATAATTAGGCACGCTATTTCTCGTGAAAAAAGCTTTAAAAACCATTTTTCCATTCCTTTTTCCATGAAAATGAAGCCACCCCACATTTTTTCTATCCATTTCCCACGAAAATAAGTTACGGATTCAGGAAGCCACATTTTTTCCCGGAAAATAAATTTGTAATTTCCCTGTAACTTTTAAAACAAGTAGCCCGTCACAGCATCAGAAACATTTAAACTTTATACAGATGAAACAATTATTGATCTTGATTTTATGTTGCGTATTAAGCACAAATCTATTCGCGCAAAATGACACCACCGAGGTTAAAGTATTAAAAAAGAACGTAGTAACAGTAATTGAAGACAACGACAAAGTGCAGGTAGCTGTTGGCGACGGCGTTGAAGTAATTACCGACGACTGGGGCGACACTACGCATGTTCGCGTTGGCCGACGTACCTTTAAAGTTATCGAAGGCCACAACGGAACTTACGTTAGAGTCGAGAAAGATGTGAACCGCCAGAAATGGTCGGGCCGCTTTAACCCACACTGGGCAGGCCTTGAAGTTGGAATTAACATTATGACCGGAAGTGATTATTCCATCTACAATGATAATCCTGAATTTGCTGATTACGACGGTGATTTCCTTGACCTGAATCCCGGAAAATCATTAACATGGAACCTGAATTTTGCCGAATTCGCATTTAAAAACGAACGCAAAACCTTTGGCGTGGTAACCGGTCTTGGGTTGAGTTTTAACGACTACACTTTTAACGATGCAGTGACCATCGCAAAATATAATGGCGACGGAATGATTGTGCCCGTGCCGCTTTATCCCGACGGCGATGGACACGGCATAAAAAAATCGAAGTTACACGTTAATTATCTCACAGCACCTCTAATGCTCGAGGTTAAAACCCCACTTCGTATGGGCAGTTCGCGCCTGTACCTGGCAGGTGGCGTTATTGGTAGCTTGTACCTGGGTTCGCACACCAAATACAAGTATTATAAGGGTGACAAAGAAAAATCGAAAAGCGGTTACAACATCAACCAGTGGAAATACGAACTTACCGGACGTATTGGTTTTGGCGACTTCTGCGTATTTGCCAACTACAGCATGACATCTTTATTTAAAAATGGAAGAGGCCCAGAAGCTTATCCATTGATGATCGGCGTTTCATTCCCCAATATTTAGAAATCAAACAGCATCTATAACTCATGTCCCCGGTAATTTTTGCCGGGGATTTTTTTGCTTTAACAGTTGCTTCGTGTACATTTAATCCATGGAAATCATTCGTTTAATACCGCTGATCGGCTTTTTGCTTTTCTGTTTACAGATTGGTATCCGGGCTTTCGTTTTGCAACGAAAAGGAACGCGTTTATCTGGTGAAAAAAAGCAGTCCTCAAAAGGAATTAGCACGGTTTTACTTATCGCTTTTTTCATGGTGTTTTTAAACGAACTCGGCTACAAAGCAGGATTGATTCATTTTTCCTTCCTCCCAGAAGCTTTGCAACCTTTACTTACCGGAAAGATTATTCTCGTTATTAGCGGAATCGTACTTATTTTATTGGGTAACCTGTTAATGCTGCTAACATTGCGAGCACTAAAACAATCGCTGCGTTTTGGATTAAACAAGGGCAATCTGGGCAAACTGGTAACCTCCGGAATTTACGGCTGGTCGCGTAATCCGTTCTTCCTGGCTATTAACTGTTTATTTATTGGAATTTCGCTGGTATTCCCCACCCCGTTTTTTATTGCGATCAGTCTGTTAACGCTGCTCTCCATACACCTTTTTATTTTAAAAGAAGAGCGTTTTATGCATGAAAACTACGGGGAAGAATACAACAACTACGCAAAAACCGTAAGACGCTATTTTTGAGTGGCAAACTGGTGAAACGGCACCACATGAACAGTTTTATCGTCGCGAATAAAAGTGTCTGTTTGGTTTAAAGTAACCAATGTTCCCTCTTTGAAACCAAAGAAATCCATAGCTTCCAACAAACCATTTAATTCCTGCTCCAGTTTATCCTGCTCCAACGTTGCACACACCTGCACAGCAATTTTAGCCTGATCTTTTCCAAAGCCAATAAAGTCGCAGTACCCGTCTTCCGAGAAATAGAAGAGTTCTGTGAATTTCGATTTTAAGTACAGAAACACCAGGTTTTCAAGCAGCTGATCCGATTTTTCGGCGATATTAAAAGTTGCGGTACTTACAAAACCCGTGTCGGCCACATACACTTTGCGCGGATTTACCAGCTGTTTGCGCAGCGAATAGCTGAATTTTGGAACATAATACATTAAAAAACCGGTCTCCAGAAAATTCAGATAGTCAACCACCGTAGTTGTGGTTTTTATGCCTAATATATTCTTTAGCTGATTGGCGGTTATCATTTCCCCAACATGGCGCAATAAATGCAAACTGAGTCGTTTAAACGCCCTCAAATCGCGAATACCGTTGGTTAATCCAATCTCGCGCACAACAATGTCGTCAAACAACTGACCTAAAAATTCATCACGGTTGGTTTCAGGCACAAAAAAACCGCCTTTTGCCATGTAATCCAATACCGAACTTTCATCCCGTTCCAGCGAATGGTAGGCGCAGAATTCATCATACGACAGCGGCGCAATCACTCTGCTGATATACCTTCCTGTCAAACTCCTTCCCTTTTCATTATTTAGTACCCCTGCATTCGAAGTGGTGAAAATAACCCGAAAACCTTCATCCAGTTTCTGGCGAATATATTCCTGCCAGCCCTCCATAATTGTAATTCCGTCGAGCAGTAATATTTTGCTTTCAGTTGATTCAATGATTTCATCGAGCTTAAAAAAATCGTTCTGATCAAAACCATAAAATCCGGGATGCCTGAAATTAACGTAAAAAGCAGCATTGGAGTAGTGATTTTTTAACTGATAAAGCACCGATTTTTTCCCGGTCCGTTTTAATCCCGTTATAATAATTAACTCACTTTTTTCATTCAGTATCTGATCAACTAACTCTCTGTTTATATAGGAATTAATCAGTTCAGAAGAATTTTTATGTGAATCAATTAGTATTTTTAAGTCTGATTTTAAAATCATTACCATTTATTTATTACAAATATAATTCTTTTATTTTTATTAATATATATTCTTATCCATTTGTAATATACACTTCAATTTTTTCTTAATATAGTGCGATAAAAGTATTTAGCAGTTTAAAGAAATGAGGATTTCTTATACGTCAATAAAAGCATTTTAATTTTTGGAAGAAATGATATAGAAATCCCAGTTAAAAAAGGAGAGAAAAGAAGGAAATATGGAAGCCGGAGATAAAAGTTCGGGCTTGCGTTTATACAATCAGTTTATAGTTTCTATCGATTTATTTCGTCCGGGATAACGAACAATCTCTATCCAACTTTCTTCGCCGGACGAAATCGACCTCATTCTCTTTCCCGGCGCTTCCTGACTGCTGTCAGGCGCACCGGGTTATTGCTTGTCGCCCCTTTGGGGCTTTTATCAAAAAGCGTAGAAAGACCGTTTTGCTCCAACCCCAGACAGACTAATTCTATAAAAAATGTCGCCTGGTAGAAAACTCTAATTCAAAATAGACTTTTAATAAAAAAGGGATAAAAGCCAATCGGCCCCTATCCCTTTTTCCTAAGTGAATATTTTAATTTCTACAACTCAAACACTTTTTCCCCGGCACTCCAGGTACTCAATATTTTGGTGTTTAGTACTTCTTTTGGATCTGCTTTCATCAAATCGGTATCCAATACTACAAAGTCGGCCCACATTCCGGGAACAAGTTGTCCTTTCTCATTTTCTTCGAACGATGATTTGGCGGTCCAGCTTGTCATGGCACGCAGTGTTTGTTCGCGTGTAAGTCCTTCATCTTTTTGCCAGCCACCTTCTGGCCAACCATCATGATCGGTGCGGAATACCGCCGAATAAAAGGTATACAACGGATATATATTTTCAACCGGGAAATCGGTTCCGGCAGGCACCCATCCCAATTGTTTCAGCAAGGTTTGGTAGGCATAGGCACCTTTTATACGTTCCGGCCCCAAACGATCTTCTGCCCACGGCATATCGCTGGTGCAGTGCGTTGGTTGAATGGAAGGTACAATTGAAAACTCGGCAAACTTTTTAAAATCATCAGGATTAACAATTTGCGAATGTTCGATTCGCCAGCGACGGTCGTTTTTCCCTTTCAGAAACCTGCCGTATGTATCCAGCATTAAACGGTTGCCACCGTCGCCAATGGCATGTGTGGCAACCACGAAATTATTTTCATAAGCCAGCTGGCAAATCATATCATAATAATCCTGCGTTTCAATTTGCAGACCGCTGTTTCCTTCGTCATCCGAATAATCTGCCATCAGCAGTGCACCTCTCGAGCCCAAGGCACCATCGGCATAAACTTTTATGGTATTCACCAGCAAACGGTCGGTTTTGTAAGCTTCTCCTTTTTTCACAAAATAATCGAAGTTCTCCTGCGTAGGATTCAGCATGGCATTCACCCGCATTTTTAATTTGCCGGCCTCCTGCATTTCATCCATCAGTATAATGGTTGCTTTATCCAGCCCGCAATCGGTAACCGATGTAAGGCCCGCAGCAAAACAGTTTTTCTGTGCTTCAAGCAAGCCCTTTTCCTGCTGATCAGCAGTCATCTCGGGAATCAGTTTTCCAACAAAACCCATGGCGTTATCGATTAGAACTCCGGTAGGTTCACCATTTTTCAATAGCACTTCCCCGCCCTGAACTTTGCTATTTGCCGAAATACCTGCCAGTTCCAACGCTTTTGAATTGCACCAACCGGCGTGCCCGTCAACACGAACCAGGTAAACCGGAATGTCGGGGAATAACTCATCCAGTTTTGTTTTATCAGGAAAACGGGTGTCTTCCCAATCGTTCTGATCCCAGCTGCGCCCCAAAATCCATTCGCCACCAAATTTATCGTGATGTTCTTTTAAAAGCTCGTAAATTTCTTCCGGACTTTTTGTTCCGCGTAAGTCTGAATATTGCAGCAAGTTTACCGCATAACCATTAAAATGACAATGGGCATCGTTAAAACCGGGGTAAATAAACTTGCCCCCGGCATCAATAATATTATCCGAATCGTATTTATCCCTGATTTCCTGTGAAGTACCAACAGCTACAATTTTCCCTTTTTTAACGGCAAACGACTCAGCAACTGTGAATTCCTCATCAACAGTATAAACCGAAGCTCCTGAAACAATCAGGTCTGCTTTTTCTTTTTGTGTACACGATGTCATTACAAATAATAGGATTAATGCCTTAAAAAAATACATAGTTCATTTTTTGGTTAGACACAAATGTAGCCTTTTGCGGCATATTTTAAAACAGTAAAACTGAAGGGCTTTTCCAACTATATATTATTATATTTGCGCGACTTACAGAAACTTAAAGGCAAGAATGTTTACAGTCGGCATATTTACAACGCATTTCCCCTACCTGGTGTTTATTGCCTGTTATGCCTGGTTTTTGCTTTTTGGTGTTGAGCAGGCTCAGGAAGGAAAAATACAGATTGCCGAAAAATCGATCCAGATCGAATACCATGTAAATCATTCAAAAACTTCGTCAGTTAGTGTGTATCATTTTTTCCAGCCCGAAAACTACGACTCCTCGGGTTTCAAAAACTATAACAACCTAATAATCAAACAAAAATGGAGAACCTACTTCACTCCATTCGCCTGTCAGGATTGTTTTTTTGAAGGTTCATTTTGTCGTCCCCCTCCCGCAATGGCCTGATTATATTCAACCTATTATTTATACCATTAACCTTTGCTTATTGCAAGCAAATCATATTTATTCTGTTAAAGAAAATCCATGAAAAATATTTATGCCCTACTCTTTATGGCATTGCTGGTTAACAGCACAGTAAATGCGCAGCAAGATGAAAAAACCGACTCCATCAAACATTATCAGTTAGAAGATATTGAAATAAAATCGCCAAAATATAACCGGAACATTTTTAATATTCCGGCAGCTGCAACAATGGTTCCCGAACGGCTTATCGAAAACAACGGGGTAGAAGACCTGACCGGCGTATCAGCTATAGTTCCCAACTTTTTTATGCCCGATTACGGATCGAAACTTACTTCGCCGGTATACATTCGCGGGGTTGGAAACCGCATAAATACACCTTCGGTAGGTTTGTATGTCGATGGTATTCCGTACTTTGAAAAAGCTGCTTTTAACTTCGATTTTTTTGATATTCAGCAAATTGAAGTTTTACGTGGCCCCCAGGGAACTTTGTACGGAAGAAATGCAATGGGCGGACTGATTAACATCATATCGCGCCAACCGGGAGATGAGCGCTTTACCGAAATTACAACCGACTACGGTAATTACAACCAGCTAAATGCTCAGGTTTCTCACAATCAGCCTATCAGCAAATCATTTGCCGTGTTAGGTAACCTTGGGCTTCGCCATAACGATGGTTTTTTTACCAATCAATACAACAACAAAAAAGCTGACGAACTCGATTCCTATTCAGGGCGTTTAAAACTACTTTTTACCCCGGGAGACCGGTTTAAAGCAACAGGAAATGTGCAATACGAAGACAGCCGCCAAAGTGGCTATCCTTACGCTATTTATAACGACGAAACCAACGAAATCAGCGACGTAAATTACAACCGCGAAAGTGGTTACGACCGTAAACTTTTATCATCAGGTTTAAACCTTGCTTATGCTGCCGATAACTTTCAAATCCGCGCTGTAAGCAGCTTTCAATCGGTAAACGACGAACAGGGCATTGATCAGGATTTTACCACCACCGATTTATATTTTGTAACGCAGGACCAGGATATTGATATGTTCTCGCAGGAGATAAATATCCAGTCGTATGAAAACGAAACGTACGAATGGCTGTTTGGCGCGTTTGCTTTTCACCAGGGACTTGATAAAGAAGTGCACCTTGAAATGGGTGAAGATCAGTTGGCCAACATGCCTTTTACCGAATATTCGTACACCAAATATTACGACAACAGCAATTCGGGCCTTGCCTTTTTCCACCAGTCAACGCTCAAATTCGGAGAGTTTTCGCTAACTGCCGGAATTCGGGCCGATTACGAAAAAGCAACACTCGACTATGTTTACGATCGTTCGTTAAACGGAAATCTCAAGAATGAGGAAGCTTTTGAAAGCGACATGGATTTCTTTGAAATTCTTCCAAAACTGGCTGTAAAATACAGCATTTCAGAATATTTAGTTCCTTATGCAACAATCGCTAAAGGTTATAACTCCGGTGGTTTTAACTCAACTTTTGAACGTGAGGAAGACCGTTCGTTCGATCCTGAGCGATCGTGGAACTACGAAGCCGGGATTAAAACAAAGTGGCTAAAACAGCGCATTTACGCTAACCTCGCCCTGTTTTTTATCGACTGGGATAATCAGCAAATTTACCAAACCGTGCCCAGCGGAACCGGATCGATGCTAACCAACGCCGGAAAATCGGAAAGTAAAGGTGTTGAGTTTGAAATTAAAGCACTACCGGCGAAAAATCTTGAAACCTGGCTGGCCTTTGGTTACAACGATGCAAAATTTGTGGAATACGAAAAAAACGAAAACGAAATTTACAACGGAAACTACCTGCCTTATGTTCCCCGCTTTTCGTTTAACATGGGCGGAAATTATACAATTGCAGTTAATTCAGGCTGGCTTGAACAAATTCGCTTGCACCTGACTTATAATGGCTTTGGAAAACATTATTGGAAAGAAACGAATATTGCCTACCAGGATTATTACGGATTGCTGAATTCGCGTATCAGTTTCGATACAAAAAATATTCAGTTATCTTTCTGGGGTAAAAATATCCTTGATGCTGAGTACAATTCGTTTTATTTTCAGGCTGTTGGAAACTCGTATGCTCAATCGGGAAAACCGGCCACAATGGGCGTAAATTTGAAGGTAAACTTCTAAAATGAAACAAAGCGAAATAAAAAAATATTATACGCTGCTGAGCCTCTACCTGGCGCAGTCGATCCCGATGAGTTTTTTCTCTACGGTGATCCCCGTGATCATGCGAATGGAGAACTACTCGCTGGAATCCATCGGTTATATCCAGTTGATAAAACTGCCATGGATTCTGAAAATGCTGTGGGCTCCGATGGTTGATAAAACCAGTAAAAACAAACGGCACTACCGCAGGTGGATCATCATGTCGGAGGCTTTTTATGCGCTCATCATCATGTCGGTTGGTTATTTAAACCTTCAAACCGATTTTACCACCATTATTATTCTGATGGTAATTGCATTTACCGCATCGGCAACACAGGATATTGCCACCGATGCTTTTGCCATTCTTATTCTGAACAAAAACGAACGCAGCCTTGGAAACAGCATGCAATCGGCCGGTAGTTTTATCGGAACCATGATGGGCAGCGGTGTTTTACTCATTATCTACCATTATTTTGGTTGGTTGTGGTTGTTGCGCTCACTGGGTTTGTTTGTGTTGTTTGCGCTCATTCCGGTGTCGCTGTACAACGCACGCAACGAAAACGAACCCGATCGTTCAACAAAAAATGTATCACCACTGGAGTTTATCTACTTTTTCAGGCAAAGAAAAATTGGTGCTCATCTTTTGTTGCTCTTCCTGTTTTATTCAGGAATAATCGGGATTTTAACCATGATAAAACCCTACTTCGTTGATTTGGGTTACGACATTAAAGAAATTGGAATCATCTCCGGAATATTCGGAACGGCCTGCGGTGTAATCATGACCATTCCTGCAGGATTTCTGCTCCGTAAAAAGGGAATTACCAAAGCGGTGTGGATCTTTCCGGTAATTAATGTGCTGGTGGCCACTTTCTTTTTCGGACTAACCTATACCAATCATGCCTTGTGGCTGGTTTATTTGGGCGTCGCCCTGCTTTGGGGAGCTTACGCCATGTCGTCGGTATTTGTGTATACCATGAGCATGCACGTAGTTCGGAAAGGGCGCGAAGGAACCGATTTTACCATTCAGATAGTAATTACACACCTCAGCAGCCTTGTTATTGCCATAATGAGCGGAAAAGTGGCCGATGCGCTTACCTACCGCGGGCTGTTTGCCATAGAAATAGGGCTTGGAATACTTATCCTTGTCCTGTTGCCATTTGTCTTCAGAAAAAGTTTTTACCTGAAGTATGAACAAGAAACCGATTAAGACTCTTTAAATTAGTATTATGAAAGTATCACAAAAGCTAATAGAAAAATACAACACCCCGGTACCGCGATATACAAGTTATCCACCGGCCAACTTCTTTTCACCGGAATTTACTCCGGAAGAATACGTTAAAGTGTTGGACCAATCCAATTCAGAGAATCCTCAGAATATTTCCATTTATATTCATATCCCGTTTTGTCCGAAGATCTGCTATTTCTGCGGCTGTAACACGCACCTAACACGCGACAAAAACAAAATGGAGGTTTATGTTGATGCGCTGAAAAAAGAGATCCGCATGGTGAAAAAGCTGCTTAGCGACGACCGTAAAGTGTCGCAGGTGCACTGGGGAGGCGGAACCCCGAACTCGTTGTCGATTGAGTTGGTGGAAGACATTATGAATGTAATTCATGAGCTTTTCGAGTTTATTCCAAAACCGGAAATTGCCATGGAGTGCCATCCGGCGATGTTGGATAAGGATTATATCGACCGCCTGGTAGCGCTGAAGTTTAACCGCTTTAGTTTGGGTATTCAGGATTTTAACAAGCAGGTGCTGGACAATGTAAACCGCGATCCGTCGATTCTTCCCGAGGAAGATTTGGTGGCGATGATCCGCAGCCACGAGGGTACCAGCGTGAATTTCGATTTTATCTATGGTCTTCCGTTTCAGGATGAAGAATCGTTTGCAAAAACCATCGAACGCGCTATTAGTTTGTCGCCTGATCGTTTGGTAACCTTCTCCTATGCACACGTGCCTTGGGTAAAAAAAGCACAAAAAATACTGGATGCACGTGGATTACCATCAGCAACTAAAAAACTGGCCATGTTCGAGGTTGGTTATCGTTTACTGACTGAAAACGGTTACGATGCGATTGGTCTCGACCATTTTGCCCGCCCCGATGACGAATTGAGTATTGCCTTCAAAAATAAAACGCTGCACCGTAATTTCCAGGGATATTGCACCCGTGAAACTACCGGACAGGTTTACGCTTTTGGAGCCACCGGAATCAGCCAGCTGGAAAATGCTTACGCACAAAATGCCAAGGATACCAATACTTACGTTGACCAAATCAACGCCGGGAAATTTACCATTGAAAAAGGTTATCAGCTGAATGAAACGGAGAAGATCATTCGCCACGTCATCAACGAAGTGATGTGCAACTATTATATTTCGTGGGAGGAAGCGGCACAAATGCTAAAAACATCTCCCGAAGTAATTAAACAAAGCATAGTTTACGACGAATCGTTCCTTGCCGGTTTTGTTGAAGAGGGGCTTTTATCGCTTTCGAAAGACGAACTGCATGTGAGTAAACAAGGACGGTTTTTTGTACGAAACATAGCTGCCAGCCTTGATCCGAACATGCGGAATGCGACCTTAAAATTCTCAAAAGCGCTATAAAAACCATGCAAAAAAACCAACTAAACATTGCCGTAATTGGGGCAGGACTAACCGGACTTACAACAGCTTATTACCTTAAAAAATTTGGTTTTAAGGTACAGATTTTTGAAAAAGATGAACAAGCAGGTGGAGTTATTAAAACCCACCGAAGAAATGGTTTTGTTTTTGAATCGGGGCCAAATACCGGCTCGATGAGTCAGGAAGAGGCGGCTGAGCTTTTTGAAGATCTGGCCGATGATTGTACCTTGGAATACGCCAATAAAAGTGCCGAAGCACGCTGGATTTGGATGGGCGGCAAGTGGCACGAAATGGAAATGGGCGGTTTAAAAGCCATCACCACTCCCCTTTTTACGTGGTACGACAAGTTTCGTATTCTGGGTGAACCCTTTCGTAAACCGGGCACCGATCCGAATGAAACAATTGCTGATATGGTGCGCCGCCGAATGGGAAAAAGCTTTTTACGGAATGCTATCGATCCCTTTCTGTCGGGCGTTTATGCCGGCGATCCGGAGAAACTGGTAACCCGTTTTGCCTTGCCCAAACTTTACTGGCTGGAGCAAAATTACGGCAGTTTTATCGGCGGAAGTATCAAGCAAAAGAAAGCGCGTAAAAAGGAACCACCACGCAAAGCCAATCGCCAGGTGTTTTCGGTTGAAAACGGGTTGGATAACCTGACAAAAGCGTTGGTTAAAAATATTGGTGAGGAAAATATAAAGCTGGGCTGCAAAAACCTGGAGGTTAAAAAAGAAGGCGATTTTGAATATTCGCTGGATGGAGAAAGTTTTACCCATGTTATTTCGGCAGCCGGATCGCATGCTTTGCCAGGTCTTTTCCCATTTTTCCCAAAAGAGAAACTTCAGCCGATTAAAAAGATGAGCTATGCAAAAGTTACCCAGGTGGTGCTTGGTTTTAACAACTGGAAAGGCATCCCGATCAAATCGTTTGGAGGACTGGTTCCTTCGGCCGAAAAACGCGATGTGCTGGGTATTTTGTTGCCGGGATCGTTCCTAAAAAACCGCGCACCGGAAAAAGGAGCTTTGTTATCGGTGTTTATGGGCGGTATTAAAAGGCCCGAAATGTTTGAGTACTCCGATGATAAAATAAAAGAAATTGCAGAGCGTGAAGTTCGGGAAATGATGGGCCTCGAAAGTTTTGAGCCCGATCTGATGGAGATTTTCCGCTATCCAAATGCTATTCCGCAATACAGTTTCGAAAGCGAAGAAAAACTACAGGCCATTTCCGATCTGGAGACCGAATTTAAAGGGCTCACACTTGCCGGAAACATGCGCGATGGAATTGGAATGGCCGACCGGATAAAACAAGGTAGAACAATTGTGAACCAATTTGCAGAAGACTATAAATGATGGAGAAAACAGCTGTTTTGTTAATGAATGTTGGTAGTCCCGACGAGCCTACCGTTCCGGCGGTTCGGAGATACCTGACTGAGTTTTTGAATGATGAGCGTGTTATCGATCTTCCGTACCTGCTTCGGAAATTTTTGGTAAACGCGATAATCATTCCGTTCAGGGTGAAAAATTCAACCAAATTATATCAGCAGTTATGGACCAAAAAAGGATCGCCGCTGATTTATATTTCTGACGAGTTAAAACAAAAACTTCAGGAAGAACTGGGTGAGGATTACGAAGTTTTTATGGGAATGCGTTACGGAAATCCCGGCTACAAAGCAGCATTGGCAGACATAAAAAAGAAAGGTTTTGAAAAGCTGATTTTGCTGCCGCTGTTTCCGCATCATGCCATGTCAACCACAGAAACGTCGCTGGTTGCAGCCCAAAAAGAGATAAAAAAGCTGGGAATAAAAGCAGAAGTTTTTGAGATTGGTCAATTTTACCACGATCCAAAATTTATTGATGCTTTTGCCGAGCGGATTCAACAATACAATTTACAGGATTACGACCACATAATTTTTTCGTACCACGGTTTACCTAACCGGCATTTGGAAAAGTGCCATCCGGGAATTAAAGTGGAAAATTGCAGTTGCCAAAACGCGATGCCGGAGCACGGTGCTTTGTGTTACCGCGCTACAGTCTATGAAACATCGCGTTTGCTCGCTGCCAAATTAAAATTGCAGCCCGAAAATTATTCGGTAGGTTTTCAGTCGCGCTTGTCGAAAAACTGGCTGACGCCATTTACCGATGAACTGCTGGCAGAAAAGCTGGCAGAAGGCAAAAAGAAAATACTGATTGCTGCACCTTCGTTTGTTACCGATTGCCTGGAAACAACACTGGAACTTGGTGTGGAATACGGCGAAGAATTTCTGGAAAAAGGAGGAGAAAAATTACAATTGGTTGATAGTTTAAACACAGAAAAAAGCTGGGTGGAAACGCTTGCATACCTGGTTCGCAAAAGCATTTTATAAAATCAGAAACAATGCAAACTTACGAATGGCATCTTTTTTATACCTGCCTGGCTACTTTTGTGGTTAACCTGCCTTTTGGATACCTGCGTGGTGGTTTTCGTAAGCTATCCTTTTGGTGGTTTGTTGCCATTCATGCACCGGTTCCGCTGATTATTCTAATCCGGAAGTTTTTCGATATACAACTTAGCTGGAGCCTCGCTCCCTTTCTCTTCGGAAGTTTTTTCCTTGGCCAGTTTGTTGGCCGGAAAATCTATGGATTAAAACCCTGGCGTAAGAAAACAGACAATTAGAATTACTGAACTTTAACCGTGGAATGACCACTTTCTAAGCCTTCTGAAGCAGCAGTAACCTTAATTTCTGTACCGTCCTCTCCCGAACGAACGATTAACTGACATTTACCGCGAAACGTATTCACTCTAGGCTGCTGAAAGCTTTTCATATCCGATGGATTTCCGTTAGCCACAGCTTGCAGGCTACCATTTCCTTCAATCGTAAATTCAACAGGAAGTTCGGCATTTGGAACTAAATTTCCATTGGCATCAACAACTTCAATATTAAAATACGCCAGGTCGTTACCCGATGCTTTTCCACTTTCGTTTTCGGCAACTACTTTTAGTACTGCCGGCTTTCCAGCTGTTTTTAAAGATTGCCGAACCACTTCTTTTCCATCCTTTATTCCAATGGCAACCAATTCTCCAGCCTGGTAAGGCACATCAAAATAAGCTGCTAATGCTTCTATTTGGCGCGATTCAGAAGGAATATCCATTTGTTGAGCCCCGCTGTTTTTCTGAGCCACATCTTTTGTTCCGATCACCTCTCCGTTTAGTTCCAGTCGTACCTGATCGCAACGTGTATAAACTGCTACCTGTAGCGGTATTCCTTCGTTTCCTTCCCAGTTCCAGCTTTTCCATTCTTCGGGCCATCCCCACATACTAACCACTTCTGTTCTGCCATCAGGAACAGGTTCATGAACCAGCATTTCAAGCTCGCTGTTGCGCCAAACTACATCGCGGTAATACATTTGTGGTTTCTTGTAGCCAAGGATGCTTATATCGCCACAATATGCATTATACCATGGCCAGTCAGGCAAGAAGCCAACATTCTCATTATCGAGGTTATTATGTCCTATTCCGCTCTCACCAAGGTAATCCATTCCGGTCCATACAAAATCACCAATTATATTCGGATGTTTTTCAACCAAATCCCAATTATCAAATGCTTCTTTAGGGAAAGATTCCGTTCCCACAATTATACGTTCAGGATGCTTTTCATGATCAGGTTCATAGTTTTTCCATTGGTAATTATAGCTGTGAATATCCATTTGCGCAAAAGCCGGGATTGTGCGGTCCCAGTCCCATCCCGGATGATCCCAGAAATGACAAATGGCCTGTGTTACCGGACGCGTATTATCCATGGTGAGTACTTTTTCGCGAAGAAATTTAAATATTTCCAAACCTGAAGAATCGGCACGCTCGTTAATTTCGTTACCGACACTCCATACTACAATCGACGGATGATTTCGGTCGCGCAGTATCATCGATTCCAGATCCCGCTCCCACCAGTCGTCAAAATAAAGATGATAGTCCTGATCGTTTTTGCCGCGTTGCCAGTGATCAAATGATTCATCCATTACTAAAACTCCCAACTCGTCGCAGGCATCGAGGAAATGTTTTGAAGGTGGATTATGCGAAGTACGGATAGCATTAAAACCATTTTCCTTCATGGTTTTTACTCGTCGATATTCGGCAGCTTTAAATGCTGCCGATCCCAACGGGCCGTTGTCATGGTGTAAACACCCACCCTTTAGTAAAACGCTTTTGCCGTTCAACAAAAATCCTTTCCCCGGAGAAAAATCTATAGATCGGATTCCAAACCTTTCATCATATTCGTCGATGACCATATTGCCATCAAATAGCTGCATTTTTGCTGTATATAAAGCCGGACTGTCAGGAGACCACAACGATGGAAATTCCAATTCAGTTTGTAAAACAGCGGTTGCCTGATTTAAATCAACAGGTGAATTCCATTTTGCCACTATTTGTCCATCAGGGTTTAGCAACTGCCCCTTTAATGTCAGTCGTTCAACTGATTCGGCAGCTTTAATTTTTGTTTCAATTTTTACAGTAGCTTTTTCCTCAGAAACTTCCGGTGTAGTTACATAAACGCCCCACAAATCAATATGAACCGGATTCAGTTTTAACAAACTTACATTTCTGTAAATTCCTGATCCACTGTACCATCGTGAGTTTTTGCCTTCGTTTTTCACCTGAACAGCCAAAACATTATCATCGCCCGATGCATTTAAATACTCCGTTAAATCGTAAGCAAAAGCAGTGTATCCATACGGATGGTTGCCAAGATGATTACCATTGATCCAGAAATCGGCATTCATATAAACGCCATCAAATAGAATCTTAATCGTTTTGCCTTCATCTTCAGGTGCGAGTGTAAAATGTTTCCGATACCAGGCCGTTCCACCTACAACGTGACCGGTGGAAGCCTTTCCTGCACTTTCTTCCGAAAATGGTCCGATCTGTTTTACACCTTGTTTTTCAGGAAGGTCTTCAATACTGTAATCGTGCGGCAAGTCAAGTGTTTTCCAACCGGAATCATCAAGAGCCACATTCTGTCCACCTTGAACATCGGATCTGATAAATTTCCAGTCCTTATCAAATGATTCTTCACGACTAATAATTGTTTCCTTCTGAGTGCAGGAAACCAAAAGAAGCAGAGCGAATACTCCACCGTAAAAGGTTCTTAGCATAAGTTTAGGTTTAAAAGCTTATTTTACAAAAACAGTTTTTACATTCATAAATTCCTTGATACCGTGCACCGAAAGTTCGCGTCCGAATCCACTGGTTTTTATTCCGCCAAAAGGTAAACGCGGATCCGATTTCACAAAATCGTTTACAAAACAAGCGCCAGCTTCCAGTTCAATTTCGGCTATGTGTTCGCCCTTTTTAAGATTTTGGGTAAACACGGCTGCTCCCAGTCCAAAATCGGTGTCGTTTGCCACGCGAATGGCCTCTTCCTGGTCTTTTACTTTTATTACCGAAGCCACCGGACCAAACAGTTCTTCTTCATACGCCGGCATTCCCGGCTTCACATTTTCAAGAATGGTTGGCGGGTAAAAAGCCCCTTTACGATGCGGAATTTCGCCTCCAATAATTATTTCAGCGCCTTTATTTACCGAATCAACAACCTGCTGATGTAACTCGTCACGCAGATCTTCGCGTGCCATTGGCCCCATTGTACTTTCCTCATCGAACGGATCGCCAAAGTGTGCAGCATTCATTTCATGTGTAAAAAGCTCGAGGAAATGCGCGTAAACCTCTTCTTCCACGATAAAACGTTTGGCACCGATACAACTTTGTCCGGCATTTAGCAGGCGGCCTGCAGCACATTTTTTGGCAGCCATTTCCAGGTCGGCATCTTTTAAAATCAGGTACGGATCGCTGCCGCCCAGCTCCAGCACACATTTTTTCAATTCTGCTCCGGCCAGGGCAGCAACACTTTTGCCGGCAGGTGTACTTCCGGTAAGGCTCACTCCTTTTATGGCTTTGTGTTTAATCACTTTTTCAACCATCGGGCTGCCAATTAACAACGAACGAAATACGTTTTCAGGGAAACCAGCCTCGCGGAAAATCTCTTCGATTGCCATGGAACAGCCCGGCAAATTGCTGGCATGTTTTAGTACGGCTGTGTTACCCGCCATTAGCGTTGGAGCAGCAAAACGAAACACCTGCCAAAACGGAAAATTCCAGGGCATAACAGCTAAAATAGTTCCAATTGGCTGGTACGAAACGTATGATTTTCTGGCCTGTGTGGCTATTGTTTCGTTTTCGAGAAATGATTCGGCATTGGCAGCATAATACTCGCAAACCCAGGCACACTTTTCAATTTCGGCAATTCCTTCGCTTTTTACTTTCCCCATTTCCTGTGCCATCAGCAAAGCCAGCTCTTCTTTTTTGCTGCGTAAAATACTGGCTGCATTTTGCATCAGCTGCCCCCGGTGATGAAAGGAAGTACTTCGCCAGTGATGCCATATTTTATCTACTGAATTAATGATCTTTTCAACGCCTTCTTTAGAGTGTTTTTGATAGGTTTTTACTATTTCGTTTGTTACCGGATTAATCGATTTTAACATAGTGAATTCTTTAATGACCTATAAATTTATAAAAAAAGCAACCTTGTAAAAAGATTGCTTTCATATATTTTCACGAACCAGAATTTATTCCACTATCCTGATCTCTGTTTTCATTTCCATTGCCTGACGATACACGGCACTAACACCACAGTATTTCTCCTCTGAAAGTTTAACCGCTTTTTCCAGTTTATCCATCGGAAGATCCTTTCCTTTAAACTGGTAAACGATGGTCATTTTGTTGTAATATTTCGGATGATCTTCTGTTAGTTCACCCTCAACAATTACATTAAAAGCTTCCAATTCAACCTTCATTTTTTTCAAAATCATCACCACATCAATACCCGTACATCCGGCCAGAGCAGTTAACATTAATTTCTTCGGACGCGGTCCTAAATCGCTGCCACCCACTTCTTCTGTGGCGTCGATAACTA
The DNA here is from genome assembly GCF_010586825.1 of Draconibacterium mangrovi. GTDB lineage: Bacteria > Bacteroidota > Bacteroidia > Bacteroidales > Prolixibacteraceae > Draconibacterium > Draconibacterium mangrovi. The sequence goes on from NZ_JAAAGB010000001.1 coordinate 1,542,022, forward strand.
CCTTATGTCCATCCATATCCGTTTCAAAAGCCAGCTTGTCGGTCCAGGCCATATCTATTACATGCTTCATAACATCCTTATTTTAAAATACTTTACATTAAATTTGTACACAAATATACAACATCTAACTATCTATATAAATAGTTTTTCGAATAATGCAGATAATTGTATTTTTAAGCCAAAATAAAAAAAGGTTATTCCAGTATTAAACGTATAATCAGTTCAGGAAATGAGAAGCGCAATTAAAAGGCCGTCGGACGAAGAAACAAATTTGAGTGGTTTTCAACTTTTTAAGAAGTTAACCGAAGAAGAATTTACGCGGCTGAATTATGAAAAAACTTGTTCGCTTTATAAAAAAGGCACCATCATTTATCGTGAGGGCAGCCGGCTAACCGGTTTTTTCTGTGTTACAAGGGGAATTATCAAAATCTTTAAAACAGGAATCGACGGCAAAGAACAAATTATTCGCTTTGCCAAAAAGGGTGAAATTATTGCCTATCGGTCGTTGCTGAGCCAGGAACTGGCATGTACAACTGCCAAGGTAATCGACGATGCCGCGTTATGTCATGTTCCTTATCAAACCTTGTTGTACCTTATCCAAAACAACTGGCAGTTTTCGCATCACATGTTACAAATTGTGTGTCGCGAGTTGCGCGAAGCCAACGATTACATTACCGATATTGCTCAAAAAACAGTTCGCGAACGACTAGCAGAAGTTCTTTTACTTTTGAAAGAAAACTTTGAGCTGGATAACCAAAATACACTTCAAATTTCGTTAACACGAGAGGAGCTGGCCAATATGGTTGGCACCGCAACTGAATCGGTAATTCGTTTATTATCAGAATTCAAGAGCGATAAACTGATTGAATTGCAGGGACGAAAAATTAAATTTTTAGATACTCCTGCACTAACACGGGTGGCTAATTTATAAGCACGCTACATATTTTCAGAAACCGGCTAATGGCCGGTTTTTTTGTTTAATACTTAAACCTCTTCCTAACCGTTCTAAACTATAAAATGCAATTTCAGACACTAGAAAACCAAAGTATACAAGAACTCAGCAAATTGTTTAATGCTGCATTTGCCGATTATCTGGTAAAGATTGAAATGACGCCCGAAAGTTTACAAGACAAATTTGATTCTGAGAATATCCGTCTTGAGCACTCGGTGGGTATTTTTAGCGAAGGCAAACCGGTGGGTTTTATCTTTCATGCTATACGCGATACTACGTCGGGAAAAACGGCGTATAATGCCGGAACCGGTGTTATTCCTGAATTCAGGGGTAAAAATGCAACGGTACTGATGTACGAATTTATACTTCCTAAACTGGTTAAAAGTGGCGTAAACGAAGTAGTTTTAGAGGTTATCGATAAAAATACTGCCGCAATAAAATCCTATAAAAAAGTGGGTTTTACCATACTTCAGGAACTGGAATGTTTTAAGGGTTACCCGGGCGTTTCAAAACCGGAAGATTCTATGATCAGGGAAGAATCAACCGGAGAATTTATTCCTTCCGAACACCTTTGGGACTGGCAGCCCACCTGGCAGAATACCATACAAACGGTTGTACAGTCGGGGCAGTACAAAACCTGGAGCATTTACAGCGATAACCAGCCAATCGCCTACCTTACCGGAAATCCTTATTCGGGAAAAATAGCTCAGTTTGCTGTCGATCCGGAGCATCGTTGGAAAGGTTTGGGAACGACGCTATTTTGTCATTTTGCCGGGCTGGCATCAAACACGCCGATGGTGATTAATGTGGCCGACCAATCGGGGCAAACACAGGATTTTCTGAAAGCTATTGGAATGACTCCTTTTCTGAGACAATATAAAATGAAATTAAAACTCAAATAATATGAAACTCTTTGGTATTCAACTAAACAGACGCACATTTATCCGTTGGAAAATTTACGTTGACCGTGCCCGGATGTACATTGGCTACATTAGTTTTGTAATGATCGCCTTTATGTTTTTAAACGATTTTAAAGACGAAACGATCCGTACTTTTCTCGATGAAAACAAGTTGATCACCTACCCGGTAATGATGGTTTTGTTTATGGTATTTTCGTTGATACTCGGGCGGCTGGACACCAAGCTGGGACTGCGAAAAGAGGAAATGCGCAACGCAGCCAGCGAAAACCCGGTTACGATGGAAATTCTGCAGAACATTAAAGAGATAAAAGCAAAGTTGAATGATGAATGATGAATTTAGATTAACTATTTCAGATGGATCTGTTTGAACAAACAATCAACTTTGTAAGAACGTACTTCTTAAATCTTCATTCGTTAATCATCATTCGAAATTCACCATTCTAGCGGCCAATCCAGTCCTCCGGATCAAGTTTGGTGCTTTCTTTCCATATCTGAAATTTCAGGATCGATTTGTTCCCGTCTTTTGTATCGGTAAAAACCGTGCCGATGGGTTGTTTTGTAGATACCTTATCGCCCTTTTTAACCACTACCTCGCGAAGGTTGGAATAAACACTCAGGTAGGTTCCGTGGCGGATTATAACGGCTGTATTACCACCTGATATACCAAACACGCGACTTACTTCGCCATTAAAAACGGCACGCACTTCGGCTCCCACATCGGTGGCAATGTTTATCCCGTTGTTTTGCACCTGTACATTGGTTAAAACCGGGTGTTGGTGTACACCAAAATGCTCCACAATTACACCTCTTTCCAATGGCCAGGGCAGGCGCCTTTTGTTTTGCTCAAAGTTATCGCCAATCAGTTTTTGCTCGGGTGTTAAGGCAAAACCTGAACCGCCGGCTTCCCGGTTTTTGCTTGCTTCCTCTTCAATTATAGCCTGAATTTCGCGCTCCAGTTGCTGCTCTACCCGCCGTTGTTGTTGCAAGGTTTTTTGCAGGCTGTTCTTTTGTTTTTGCAGTTCTTGCAATTCACTGCTTTGAGCACCTTTTTCCTGGTTCAGCGCCAACATTTCTTTTTCAGTCTGTTCTATCAGTGTTTGTTTTGCCACGGTTTGCTGCTCAAGTTTTTGTATACTTTTATCCAAAACTTCCTGCAAAGCACCAATCATCTGTGCCTGATTTTCGCGATAGGTTTTATACCGTTTGAAATACAGTAATCGGCGATACGCCTGGTTTACATTTTCGGCCGACAGCAAAAACAGCACTTCGTCATACGAATTCAGATTTTTATACGCCATCCTTATCATCTCTGCATATTCGTTTTTTAATTGCTGAGCATCGTTTTTAAGCATTTCCACAGCCAAATCGTTGTTGGCTATACATTGCTCATAAATTTCGATTTCGTTCTTTATATTCGAGATAAGCGTGTTTCTGGAGTTGATCTTTGTATTGATGAGTCGCAGCTTGCTTAACGACGAGCGTTCGTTTTTTTGCGTTTCGTTAAGCAAGCGGGTGGTGTATTCGATTTCCTTTTCAGCAGCAGCCTTTTGTTTTTGCAACTCTTCGATGGATTGTGCAAACACAGTTAGACTCACCAGCGATACTGCCAGCGTGACGAATAGTATTTTTATTCGTAAAATCATGTTTACGAATGTATTGATTTCGGATTGAACCTGAGTTCAACTTTAAAATATTTTCACAGAAAGTTATAATTCTGCAGGAAAAAAGGTTTCTAGTTTACACGAATCTCCTCGTATTTTTCCGGAATTTTAATGCTGAAAGAAGTGATCTTCTCGGTTGAAAATCCACTCATCCTTATTTTCATTTCTATTTCTTCTTCAGGCGAATGAAAGTTCATTTCAATGCTTCCCGGATAGTCTTTGTTTTCCACTTCGGTATAATCGTCGAAAACCAGGTTCATATTCCGGTCGTTTGTTTTATCGCTGATCAAAAGGCGGTTCAATGCAAAATTGCCAGGGTTAAAAAACATTTTTTGCAGTATAAGAGCCTGATCATCAAGTCGTTTTAAACGGCGCTCGGCTTTGTTTTCTTTCTCTTCAAGTTTGCTGAGCTTCCGTGTTTTTTCCGATTGCAAAACATACTGGTTGTCTTCAATTAAAGCATCGAACGTTTTAAAATCCTTGTCGCGCGGATCATTTCGATACGAGAAGGCATTGTTAGAAATGATGCTCTGTATGGTGGCAAAATCAAGGTCAATATTCAAAAAACTACTGAGGTAGGAATAATCGTCGATGAAATAATTGCGGTCGATATAATTCACATATTTCACGCTGTCGGGTGTCAGTAAAACGCGGCCAACGGGAATATTCAGTTTACTAATCGACACCAGAATACAATCGTCCTTTTTTGCTTTCAGATTGATTTTAAAAGCCGCTTTCGACTGGCTGCTTGAAAAGTTACAATTAATACGTTTTATGGTAAGGTAATCGTAATCGAATGCGTTTTGCTCAATACGTTTCAGCAACTTATTGGTGCTTATCGGACGTGCATCAACAACAGCTAATTCCGACGGTGTTTTACAGGACGAAACGGCAAGCAGAACAGCCGCCATAAACAGGGAAATCCTGAAATATCTAAAAAACTTCATCGCCTACTACTCTTCAATGTATTTTTTCTCTGCAATTTTGCGGTCCAAAGTTTCCGACTCGCTACCAATCTCTTTGGCTTTTATCCAATACTCTAAAGCCTTGTCAACTTTGCCAACTTTGTACAAAATGTCGCCGTAGTGCTCCAGCAAAGTATCACTTTCATCCTGGCTGTTTTTTATGGCCGAATCCATATAAAATTTAGCCAGCGTGTATTCGCCTTTTTTAAACAGCACCCAGGCATGTGTATCCAGGTAAGTTGCATTATCCGGAAAGCGCTCAACCACTCTGCCACTCATACGTTCGGCTTTATCGAGCTCAATACCGTCAACCGATAAATAATATGCATAATTGTTCAGGGTAAGGTAATTATCCGGATCAATCTGAACGGCTTTGTCAAATATTTTGAAGGCTTCGGTTCTGTTTCCGTTTTTGTAAACGGCCTCACCTTTAAGCATTAAAAAGTTGGCTTCCAGTTGTGGATTTTCAACCACATAATCCATTCCTTCTTCGCTTAGTTCAATGGTTTCATCATATTTTTCCAACTGAACACAGGCAATTGCTTTAAAGAAATAACCCTGCGGTTGATTGGGGAATAATTCGATGATCTTTCCGGTATGTTCGTACAATTTATCCCACTGTTGCAGGTCGTTGTCGATGTACATTATCCGTTCCCAAACCATATAATCGTTGGGTTCAATTTCAATGGCTTTTAACAAGGCTTCGCGACCTTCGGCCAGCTTATTTTCTTTCAGCAACGATTCCGCGTGAATGGTGTGTACCAAGGATTCATCGGGATGTTTTTCGAGTAAAATGCCAATCAATTCACCACGTTGTTGTTCGTTAAGATGCGACTGTGCCGGATTTGCCGTTAGCATCATATACAGCTGCATTTTTGTTTGAATATCAACTGCATCGCTTTCAAAACCGGCTTTTGTTTCTTCGAACGACTTTTCTGCATCGCCATTTTCGAGGTAATAATTGGCCAGCGAAAAGTGTACAAAACCATTTTCAGGATCCATTTCCTGAATCTTTTTGTAGTTGGCCAAAGCATTTTCCGAATCGCCCTGGCTCTGATACAAATCAGCCAGCAGACCGTAATATTTTGCTTCGTTCGGATCGTTTTCAATCAGTTTATAAATCTCTTCAAAAGCTTTATCTACCTGTCCTGTTGATACATAAATCTGCTGTTTTGCAACTGAAATCTGCTCGTTAACGCCGGTTTCCTTTTCCATACGTTCGTAGGCGGCAATAGCTTCATCGTAACGTTGTGCAGTGGCCAGCAGCGCAGCATTCATATAAATGTATTCCAGGTTTTCGGGCTCCATTTTCACCAACTCGGCATACAGATCGGCTGCCTCTGAATACTTTCGTGTTTGCTGATAGATTTGTGCCAGCAACAGTTTGTACCACGGGTTATCAGGATTTATACTGATGGCTTTTTCCAGCAGCAGTGAAGCGCTGGTAAAATCGTTATTTGCGGCGTGAATATTTGCCAACTCGTACATGGCTGACGACGAGTTTGGATCAATCTCTAAACAGCTCGACAATAATTGAATCGCTTTTTGTGCGTTGCCAAACATTTTCTGTTTTAGCGCCTCCACAAAAAGGTACTCAAACTCCATCTGTTTTTGATCTACTAATTCAGTAGAGGGTGTATTTATTGCAGCTTGTGCCACTTGCTGTTCGGTAACCTGTTTTGGTCCTGAACATGACAGTAAACTCAGCGTAAAAGATGCAATACCAAGTCCCTTTATAAAAATTCTCTTCATGTTAATGTTTTCCTGTGTGGCCGAAACCACCTGCTCCTCTTTCTGTTTCTTCCAGCACTTCTACCAAATCCCATTCCACAGTTTCGTGTGCGGCAATAACCATTTGGCAAATGCGTTCTCCATTCTCTATAACAAAATCTTCCTGCGACAGGTTGATGAGAATAACACCAATTTCTCCACGATAATCGGCGTCAATTGTTCCGGGAGTATTTAAAACCGTAATTCCTTTTTTCAAAGCCAAACCACTACGCGGACGTACCTGGGCTTCGTAACCCTGTGGCAATTCAATAAATAATCCTGTCGGTACCAATTTCCGCTCAAGCGGTTTTAAAACAACCGGTTCATCAAGATTTGCGCGTAAGTCCATTCCGGCCGAAAATGCTGTACTGTAGGCCGGTAGTTCATTCTTTGATTTATTAACGATTTTAACCTGCATCAATCTGTTTTTTTAAAAGAACCGCTAAGATAGATAAATAATGCGTCCGTTCAGTAGGTTTAACAAGATTTATGATAGAAGTCAAACGAATCAACTGATTGTATAACAATTATATAATCATGAGGTCGGCCATAATCTCGTCGGAAACAAAAAGCCCTTTTCGGGTTAGTGTAATGATTTCGTTATTGATTTGCAGCACACCCGTATCTTTGTATTTGGCTAACTGACGGGAAAAATAGCTTGCCTTTTCGAGACCAAAACGTTGTTCCAATTCCTTTTCCGATACTCCCCATTTGGTGCGGATCCGGGTTAAAATATACTCATTATACTGGTCGTTTTCGCTCAGTTTTTCTTCCTCGAAATACGTTTGATTATTGGTTTGTGCTTTTATGTAAGCCTCAACACTGGAGTCGTTCCAGCGGCGTGAAACACCATCGAACGAATGTGCCGACGGTCCAAGACCAAGGTATTTTTTACCCATCCAGTAAGCTGTGTTGTGGCGCGAGTAAAGCTGGTCTTTTGCCAGGTTTGAAATCTCGTAATGCTCAAAACCATTGGCAATCGACAGATCAACCAATGTGTTAAACTGAGCAACACTTTCAGCTTCTTTCAACTCTTTTAAAGTTCCTTTTTTCAGCCAGGTGTAAAAAGCGGTTCCTTCGTGATAAGTTAAATGATAAGCCGACAAATGTTTTACCGGGAGTTTGAACATTTGGTTCAGGCTTTCTTCCCATTCTTCTGGCGTTAAATCGGGAAGACCATAAATGAGATCAGCACTTAAATTCGAGAAACCGTTCTTTGCCGCATTTTCAATGGCTTCAACAGCCTGAGCAGCGTTGTGCCGGCGGTTCATTTTTTCCAAATGCCGGTTTTGAAAAGCCTGAATTCCGATACTTAAACGATTAATTCCCTCTTGTTTTAAGTCTTTCAGGTAAGCGTTGCTCAAGTCGTCCGGATTGGTTTCAAAGGTAATTTCAGCATTCGAATTAACTGTAAATTCCTTGTTCAACACAGCCAGTATTTCAGCAATTTCCGGTGCTGTAAGTACCGATGGAGTGCCGCCACCAAAATATATGGTATCAACCGCTTCGTTGTTCAGGTAGTTTTTACGTACTTTAGCCTCGTTTTTCAGGGCGCCGATAAAATCGTGCTGCAGCGAAGTATTTACTGTTTTGTAGAAATCGCAGTAATAACATTTCTGACGACAGAAAGGAATATGAATGTAAATACCCGCCATTACACGACCTGAAAAATTTTTAATAAAACAATTTTAAACATGAAGATAGATCCCTACTGGAGACTTGCAATTTGGTTTATAATAATGCTTTACCTGCTTTTTATGCCGGCAAATCAACTACCAAGCAAACCATTTTTACAAATTCCGAATTTCGACAAAATCGTTCATTTCGGGATGTTTTTTATCCTTTGTATGCTAAGCTTCAGGCCGGTAAAACAGTTCACACCGAACTTTTATTTCTGGACGCCATTATTGACACTTGTTGCTGCCATTGTACTTGAATACGTTCAACAAAAAATATCGCCAAGCCGCCACAGCGATGTTTACGACCTGTGGGCCAATGCCGCCGGATTATCGTTTGCCACCTTTTTTTATGCCCTCTTTGTAAATAAAAAGTGGCTGGAACGCTTTTTCTGATCTTCCGCGATTAGAATTTCTGCCGCACCTAAAGTTTTACCAGATCTTCGTATTTATCGATGTCTTTTCCAACCGTTTCCAACGAAGTGGTTTTGTAAAAATTAGAAATGTCCTGGCGTAACCTTTCGTATTGTGCGTGTACCGGACAAAGTGGTTTCGACGGGTCGTGCGTTTTACACGGCTCTAAACTGATCAGGCAGTTGGTGAAAAACTCTTCGCCATCAACCTTTATTACAATGTCCCACAACGAAATTTCAGACGCATCACGCGAAAGCGAGAATCCTCCATTTGGTCCTTTGGTAGAAACCAGTAGTTTTTGTTTTACCAGGTTTTGCAGGATCTTTCCTAAAAACGGTGACGATAAACCCAAATCTTCCGAAATCTTTTTGATTCCAACACGTTTGTCTTCTTTCGAAAATTTACCTAGATAAATCAACGCTCTGAGTGCATATTTGCATGTATTCGATAACATCTATTTTAAATTTAAGATTGTTTTACTGTATGATTGTTCTGCAAAAGCAGGAAACTTCTTTTGTTTTCCCAATACATTTTTGTTGGCTTTTAGCAGTGCATTTTTCACTTTCCCGTTTACCCGATCAAGGTTTTTTCGCTTTTTAAAAGCCCATTCATACGCTTTCATTCCCTTGTTCCAAGCGAAAGTTCCATGGTTTTCGTCAACCGCTATTTTTCGGTTTAAAAGCAACAAATTGTGCAGCGGAATTTTAACCGGGCAAACATCAGTGCAAGCCCCGCAAACCGTGCAGGCAAAACTCAAATGATTGTATTTATCAAAGCCTTTCATAAAAGGCGTTATTACCGATCCTATCGGGCCGCTGTAAGTAGTGTTGTACGTGTATCCACCCACATTTTTATAAATGGGGCAGGCGTTTAAACAAGCACCGCAGCGAATACATTTCAGTGCATCGACATGTTTGGGTTCGACAGCAATTTTTGTACGATTATTATCGAGCAGAACCACCACCATTTTCTCCGGTCCGTTGGCTTCATCAGCGCGTTTAGGGCCGGTAATCAGCGAATTGTATACCGTAACCTGTTGTCCGGTTCCCAAAGCCGAAAGCAAGGGAAACATCAGCTGTAAATCATCAATCGACGGAATCAGTTTTTCAATTCCTGCAATTACAATATGTACTTTCGGGAAGGCAACCGACATAAAACCGTTTCCTTCGTTTTCGGTAAGTGCCACTCCTCCAACATCGGCCACCAGAAAATTAGCCCCTGTAACACCCACCTCGGCCGAAGTGAATTTTTCGCGCAATACTTTTCGTACAAAAAGGGTTAATTCTGTTGGCGTAGAATCCTCGGGAGTATCGAATTTTTTATGAAAAAGCTCGGCAACATCTTCTTTCGATTTGTGCATTGCCGGTGTTAAAATATGATACGGCTTTTCGCCGGCTACCTGAACGATAAATTCGCCCAGGTCGGTTTCAACCGGTTCAAAACCAGTTTTTTCAAGATTTTCGTTTAATTCTATTTCTTCCGAGATCATCGACTTGCTTTTTACCAAAAGCTTAGCCTCATTCTCATCCAGAATTTTTATGATTTCCGAAACAGCTTCTTTGCTGTCGCGTGCCCAAACCACATCAATTCCGTTGGTTTTGGCATTTGTTTCAAATGTTTCGAGATAATGCGCAAGATTGGAAACTACTTTCTTTTTGAGATAAGAAGCACGGTGTTTCGCCAAATCCATATTTCGGTAACGAAGTTTGCCTTTAGCAACGGCTTCATCGTATTTCGAAATATTAAAATTTAAGGTCTTCCGGTGTTTTTTATCGAAAGCAATTTTTGAATCCTTCAGAAATATATTTTTTTGCGCTGTCATTTATTTCTCAAGAGGAATCTGATCTACTCGCTTGGCGTGTCGTCCGCCTTCAAAATCTTCGTTCAGAAAAGTTGAAACAATAGCTATGGCTTCTTCATCACTCACAAAACGACCAGGCACTGCACACACATTTGCATTATTGTGCTGACGCGCCAGTGCAGCAATTTCTTCTGTCCAGCAAACCGCCGAACGTACTCCCTGATGCTTGTTTGCGGCAATGCTAATTCCCTGTCCACTTCCGCAAAATGTTATACCAATTTCGTATTCACCACTTTCAATCGCTTCACCCATTTTATGGGCATAAATAGGGTAGTCTACGCTTTCGTCGGTGTAACATCCAAAATCTTTGAAAGCAATATTGTTATCGCTCAAAAATTTTATAATCACCTGCTTTTTAGCAAAACCGGCATGATCGCTTGCCAATGCTATTACTTTTCCCTCTAAATTCTTCATTTGCACAAAATTAATACTTTTTGATATTTATTTCATTTATTCCTAATATTTGTTGCACGAGAGGATAACATTAGTAGATTTTACCTTTAGTAATAACCTAATATTCGGATTATTATGACTTATTTATAAAGGGAATAAATCGCTTAAGCTCATTTATTTCCCATTTAAAAACAAGTGCAATAAATGCCAGTGATAAAACTATGTTGATGGAATATTTAATTATTACCTGTAAATCGAGTGTAAATTGAGCGATGCTCACAATTACCATTGCCGCCAAAAAATAACTGCCAATTCGTTTGAGATCGTATGGCACCGGAAAATGTTTTTGCCCCAAAAAATATGAGAGAAGCAGCATCACCAAAAAGCAGACAAACACTGCAATTGCCGATCCCATATAACCCATAACGGGAACCAGAGCAAGGTTTAAAACCAGCGTGATTGTGGCACCAATTAAAGCCATATAAGCGCCGTAGCGCGTTTTGTCGGTTAGCTTATACCACAACGACAGCGTAAAATACATACCATAAAAAAGATTGGCCATTAACACAAGGGGCACCACTTTTAATCCCTCGTGATATTGCGAGTCGACAATAACCTTTATTACATCGATAAACAATACCATTCCTATAAAAATAATAAGTCCGAAAATGACAAAGTATTTCATTACAACGGCATATATTTTTGGATCGTCTTTTGATCCTTCACGGGCAAAAAAGAAAGGTTCGAAAGCATAACGAAACGCCTGAATAAACATATTCATCAGCACTGCCAGTTTGTAGTTGGCACCATAAATTCCGAGCTGAAACATCGGATCCTGATTCTCTGGTACCAAAAACGGTATCAGTACTTTATCGATATTCTGATTCACCATTCCGGTTAATCCAACAATCAGAATAGGGAAACCATAACTCAACATTTGTTTCAGCAGCTTCTTATCAAACTGAAATGAGATTCTAAAGATTTCGGGAAGCAGTAAGACCAAGGTAATCAGTGAAGCCAGTAAATTGGAAATAAACACATATCCCACACCGATATCCGCTGAATAAACGGTTGAAATTATTGAATCGGGATTATTGGCTAAGATCCTTGGGCACAAGGAAATAAAGAACAGGTTAAAACCAATGTTAAAACTAATATTTACCAGTTTAATAAAGGCAAATTTTATGGGTCGATTCTTTAAACGGAGCCGTGCAAAAGGAATAGCTGTAAACGCATCGACACCCAAAATTATGGCAAACCACAAAATATACTCCGGGTGATCGGGATACTGGATCCAGGCGGCTATTTCGTTTCGGAAAGCTGCTGCCAGCAATACAAACGAAAAAGTGGTAAAAAACAAAGATACCATCGATGTGGAATACACCTTTTCCGGATTGTCGCTTTTTGAGGCAAAACGGAAATACGAGGTTTCCATTCCGTAGGTGAGTAAAACCAGTAAAAATGCCACATACGCGTACATGTTGGTTACCACACCATATTCGCCGGGCAAAAACATAAACGAATAATAGGGGACAAGCCACCAGTTTAAAAAGCGGCCCACAATGCTGCTAACCCCATAAATAGCTGTATCGCTTGCTAATTTCTTAAAAGGATTCAATTGTTGAAATTTTAGGCAAAGATAAAATCATTTGCTTTGATGCTTTTCTACAAAAGAATCTTTTACAATATGTTTTATCTTTGAAATCAAAAATTACAGTGTAATGAAGCGAAACCTCTTCCCAATAGTACTGATATTTTGTTTGCTTGTGAGCTTTTTTTCGTGCTCCAATAAATCGAATAAACGCCCACGAAAACCGGTAAGCAGCATAAGTATTAAACCGGCCAAACAACTATATACTTCAGGCGATAAAGTTACTTTAGAGATTAAAACCAAACTGCGCGACGGCGAATTAAAATCGGTAAAAGTTTATTACGAAGGCGACTTATTAAAAGAAAGCACCGACCTTGATTTTGAAATTACCGATGTAGAACTGGATCAGGTTGGAAACAGCAGTTTTAAAGTAGATGCTGAAAAAACCGACGGTTTAAAAAACAGCCGCACAAAAACGATTAATGTAATTTCGGATATAGCACCCAAACAACTGACTTACCAGGTGATTGAAAAATATCCGCATTTAAAAACTTCGTACACGCAGGGATTGGAATATTACAATGGTTATTTGTATGAAGGAACAGGTGAAACCGGCCATTCGAAACTGATGAAAATCGATATTAAAACCGGCAAACCTCTTCAATCTTTCGACATGGATGCCAAGTATTTTGGAGAAGGAATTACTATTTTAAATGGTAAAATTTACCAGCTTACTTATCACGCACAAAAAGGTTTTGTTTACGACCTGGAAACCTTTGCTGTAATCGATAGTTTTACTTACAAGTCGGAACAGGGGTGGGGATTAACAAACGACGGTACCAACCTGATAATGAGCGACGGATCCAATGTTTTAACCTGGTTAAATCCTGATGATTTTTCAATAGTCAAAACTGTGCAGGTGGCTAATAACCGTGGAAACATGAATGTTTTGAACGAGCTGGAATACATCGACGGAATAATTTACGCCAATATTTATACCACCAACTTCGTTGTTAAAATTGATGCCAAAACCGGTAAAGTTTTGGAAGAAATAAACATGGAAGGTTTAATCGATATGTATCACCAGGCAAACGACCGAATTGATGTTTTAAACGGAATTGCATACGATGCCAAAACGGACCGCATGTTTGTTACCGGAAAACTGTGGCCAATGCTATTCGAAGTAAAGTTTATCGAACAATAAAGAATTTCGAATGATGATTAACGAATGTAGATTTTAGAAGTATCCATCAACTGAAACTGTCTACTTCTTTTCCGATCATAAATCTAAAATCGTTAATCGAAATTCATCATTCCAACCTTAAAAAAGGCTGGGGGAGTCGCCGTACCGAACGCGTCCTAAATGTTTATAGGCTAAATCGGTAACTTCTCTTCCGCGTGGAGTTCGTTTAATAAAACCTTCTTTAATAAGGAAGGGTTCGTACACTTCTTCAATGGTTCCGGCATCTTCGCCAACAGCAGTTGCAATGGTAGTAATTCCCACCGGTCCGCCTTTAAATTTATCGATAATCGATTTTAAAATACGGTTGTCCATTTCGTCCAGGCCGTATTTATCGATGTTTAAAGCTGCCAAAGCATGACGGGTAATATCCATATCGATAGTACCATCACCTTTTACCTGGGCAAAGTCGCGAACACGACGCAGCAATGAATTTACGATTCGCGGAGTGCCACGGCTCCGGAAAGCTATCTCATGAGCCGCCTCTTCGCTTATCTCTACATTCAGTATACCAGCCGACCTTTTTACTATTTGCGTTAAAATATCGCCGTCATAATACTCCAGGTGAGAATTGATACCAAAACGTGCCCGCAATGGCGACGTTAATAATCCCGAACGTGTAGTAGCGCCGATTAACGTAAACGAATTCAGTTCGATTTGTACCGAACGTGCACTCGGTCCTTTGTCGATCATGATATCGATACGGAAATCTTCCATAGCCGAATACAAATATTCTTCAACAATAGGGGAGAGGCGATGAATTTCATCGATGAACAACACATCGTTTTCTTCGAGGTTGGTTAATAAACCGGCCAAATCGCCTGGTTTATCCAATACCGGTCCGGAAGTAATTTTAATACCCACTCCCAATTCGTTGGCAATAATATTCGACAGGGTTGTTTTTCCCAGTCCCGGAGGTCCATGCAATAAAACATGATCCAAAGCTTCGCCACGCATTAAAGCTGCCTTTACAAAAATCTCTAGGTTTTCAACAATCTGTTTTTGTCCGCTAAAATCATCGAATTGTAAGGGGCGTAAACGTTTGTCGAGCTCTCTTTCGGTATCCGTATATGAATTTCCTCTAATATCTAATTCATCTTCCATCAGCACAAATCTTATTCGGGAATAAAGATGCGTATTTTTTCAATAAGCTGGGCAGCTGTGAAGGGTTTTGATAAATACTCATTCATTCCAACGCTAAAACACCGCTCCCGGTCGTTGTCGAGTGTGTTAGCTGTTATGGCGATAATAGGAACAGGGGTTTCAATGGCATTTGCTGTTTCATATTCTCGTATGGCCGTGGTAATTTCATAGCCATCCATTTCGGGTAGCATAATATCCATTAACACCAGATCGTAAGCGTGCTGCTTTACCTGCTCAATAGCCTCGGGTCCGTTGGTAACTGCAGTAACGTTGTAGTTATATTTCTTCAAATTAAATATAACCACCTTTTGATTTAATAGGTTGTCTTCTACAAGTAGTATGTCCAATCTTCTTCTATTATAATTAATAATTAAACAAATTTAAAAATTAATACTAGTAATTATATCCTGTTGGTAATTGTTAATTACTATTTTTTACCAATTATGCAGAAACTGTAAACATGTTTGTTCTCCTGTTTTCAACAACTATTTTACAGGTTAAATTGTTCTTTGGTAATAAAATAACTTTTCTTTTCAACAACTGTTAATAGTGAATAGGAAAAGAGAACTAACGTTTTTAACAGGTGCATTTCCTGTGAATAAACAGGCATCAAAAAAATGTAAGATTAACGATGGTTTTTGGAAAGCGAAATTATATGATGAAAAAATTGAAGAAACCAAAAATTAGTATAAAAGATTACTTTTGTTTTTTTGACATGTTTGTACACACTTATTAACAATTGGTGTAAAAAATAAACGTTTGAACAATAAGAACTTTAAGCAGAATGACTGATAATTTCAACATACTTGTTAATAAACTAAACGCATTTAGGTTTAAGTATGGCTTGTACACGTTGATAAGAGGGGCGGCTTTGGTTTTTGTATTGTTAATTACCTTATATACAGTATTTTCTGTAGTTGAATACTATATTTATCTTTCATCGTTTACACGCAAGGTTATTTTCTACGGCTATCTGATTTTTACCGGTTTGTTAAGTACACAGTTTATTCTTATTCCATTTTTTCGATTGCTGCATATTTTAAAACCTATCGATCTGAAATCTTCAACTAAACTGATTCAAAAGTATTTTGGTGAGATTAAAGATAAATTATTGAATATCATCGAATTATCAGATTTGAACGACAATCAGTATTCCAGGGATTTATTAATTGCCAGTATCGATCAGAAAATTGATGAGTTAAAAGTGTTCGATTTTAATGAAGCAATTGAGTATAAGAATATTAAAGTTATTTCTATTTATCTGATATTTAGTGTTTTAATTACCTCTGGAATATTATTATTCAATAAAAGCATATTTACCGAATCGACAAACCGTTTAGTTCATTACAACCAGGAGTTTGTTAAACCTGCTCCTTTTTCTTTTCAATTAACAAACGAAAGTCTGAAAGCAAAAAAGGGAGATTCGTATACGGTAAAAGTAATAGCGGAAGGCGATGAAATTCCACAAATCGTATATATAAATATTGAGGGAAATAATTACCTGATGAAAACAACTGAAACCGGTAATTACGAGTTTGAGATGGCTTCAGTAATCAATCCCGTTTCCTTTTATTTTACCGATTTAAATTATAAATCAGAGAGTTATACGCTTCAATTGTTACCTAAACCGGGTATTAATTCTTTTACGGTAAATGTAATTCCGCCGAGTTATACATTAAACGAATCGCAGTTGCTTGAGAACATCGGAGATTTGCAGGTTCCATGTGGAACAATTTTGAAATGGGAGTTTTCAGGAATAGATGTTGACTCGCTGGCATTGTTGTTTAATGATTCGATTCGGGCAAACGCAACGCAAAATGAAGGATTATTCGAGGTAGAAAAAAGGGTTTATAAATCAAGTAATTACAATGTTTATATCCGCAATAAGGTTACTGAGGAAGAATTGGCGTTGTCGTATAATATTGACGTGATACCGGATATTTACCCGGATATTGAAGTCATGCGTATTGAAGATTCAACACGTTTAACACGTTTCTTTTTTAAAGGAGTTATTGGTGATGATTATGGTTTTTCGTCGCTTAAGTTTCACTACAATATTGCCATCGAAGACACTGCTATTTCTTTGCCATTCTCGAGAAATATGGCCGATCAGGAGTTCTATTTCAGTTACGATTTTAACGCCATTGAAACGGAAGGAGCAATTTCTTACTATTTTTCAGTATCGGATAACGACATAATAAACGGTTATAAAACCACCACATCTGATAGTTACACTTTTGTATTTCCTGATAAAGAAGAGTTAGAGGCAAACGAACAAGAGCAATTCGAAAACCTGGAGAAAATGATTGCCGAGAGCCAGCAATTATCAAAGGAAATTCAGAATAATTTACAGAATCTGCAGATTAAGAATATGGATACGAATATATCCGACTGGGAAAAATCGCAGATGGTAAACGACATTGTTCAGAAGCAAAATCAGCTGGAAAAACTATACGATAAAATAAAGCAGGATAATAAAAATCTTAATAATTACCTTAATTCATTTAATGACAATTCAGAGGAGATCATCGAAAAGCAAAAGCAAATTGAAGAATTGCTTAAGGAAGTTTTTACCGATGAGTTACAAGAATTAATGGACGAATTTAATAAACTGGCTGAAGAATTCGACAGTAAAAAGCTGAATGAACTTACCCGCGATATGAACGTGACCATGGACGATCTGCAGAAACAGTTGGACAGAAACCTGGAGATGCTGAAGAAGTTCAAGGTAGAGCAAAAATTACAGGAAATTACAGACGAAATGAACGAAATGGCCATGGAAGAGGAAAACATGGCTAAAGAGATAAGCGAAAAGAAAAATTTTGAAGAAATAAACGAAAAGGTAAGCGAACATCAGGAAAACCTAAAAGACCTCGAAAGGCGTTTAAATGAAGCTTTGGAGATGAATAAGGAATTGGACAAACCGATTGGTTTTGACGATTTTGACGAGGAATTTGATGAGCTTCAGAAAAGTACAGAGGAGAGTAAAGAAAATCTGGAGAAAAAAAGCCGTAACAAGTCAAGTCAAAGTATTCAGAAAACTTCAGAGCAAATGAAAAATGCAGCGTTTGCCATGCAGCAAATGCTTGATTTGAATAGTATGCAACAAAACCAGGAAAACATTCAAAATCTTAGGCAAATATTGGATAACTTGGTGTTGCTGTCATTTAATCAGGAAGATATATTAACCGGTTTAAGCGAAATAGGTGCTAAAGATCCGAGATTAACAGAACTGAATAAAGAACAGAAACGAATAGAAGATCAAAGTAAAATTGTTAGAGATTCGTTATACGCGCTGGCCAAACGAACACCACAAATTTCGAGTATGATAAACAACGAGTTGGTAGACATGGAGATAAACCTTAAAAAATCGGGTCAGGAGCTGGAAGAGGCCTTATTTCCGCAAGCCAGAAGTAGTCAGCAATTTGTAATTACCGCCACAAATAACCTGGCACTTTTATTAAACGAATCGCTGGAACAGTTAGAAAAACAAATGGCAAATGCACAGCCTGGCGATCAGCAATGCGAAAATCCCGGAGGAATGGGGAGTGGAATGCAAAATTTAAAAGAATCATCGGAAAGTATAAAACAGCAGTTACAAAAGATGATTGAACAAATGAAAAACGGTAATTCACAGGGATTAAGCCAACAATTGGGGCAAAGTTTGATGCAACACGAAATGATGCAACAGATGCTTCACGATTTAATGAATAACGGTCAGGTGGGTAGTCAGGCGCAGGAAACATTGAAAAAAATTGATCAAATGTTGGAGGAAAACCGGAAGGAGTTGATGAATAAATCGATTAATGCGGAAACCATTGCACGTCAGAACCTTATAACCACACGATTGTTAGAAGCTGAAAAGGCCGAAACAGAGCGTGAATTCGAGGATAAACGCGAATCGGAAAGCGCGGACGAGTTCTACAGTAACCCTGTTAAGTTTTTTGAGTATAAAGAAAAAGAGAATTTTACGCTGGAGTATTTAAACCGTAATTCAAATACATTAAATAATTTTTACAATAAAAAATATAAAGATTATCTAAACAAAATTCAAAACCAGAGTGAAGAATAATCCACCCAACATATTAGTTATAAGATCAGTAAGTACAGAAATTAGAAGGGTTGAAGAATTTGTAAAGGCTATTTTTAATTTTCACAATATGCCTGAAAAATGTTTTAATCCAGTGTTTTTATGTATTTCTGAAGCTACTACAAATTCTATTGTTCATGGTAATAAAGAAGATCATACAAAAACTGTAGAGCTAAATATTGATTGTAAAAGTCACCTCATTCAGGTGCGGGTTACCGACGAAGGAGATGGATTTGACGTTGAAAAAGTTCCGGATCCAACACATGAAGATAATCTGTTAAAAGAAACCGGACGCGGACTACACATTATAAAAAGCATTGCCCAAAACGTAGAATTTAACGATAAGGGAAATAGCTTAAGTTTTGAAATTATCTGTAAATGAATTCAATAGACTTTTATTTTGAAGATATCAAACCGATATCTTTCCATGAAGATTTTCTAAAAAATCAGATTGAAAACCTCGTTATCAATGAAAAGTATGAACTTGGAGAACTAACAATTGTGTATTGTTCCGACGAGTTTTTACTCAATATGAATAAACAATATCTTGATCATGATTATTATACAGATATAATAACTTTTGATTACGTAGAGAAAAATGTAATTTCGGGCGATTTATTTATAAGTATAGACAGAGTAAATGAAAATGCAGAAAATTACGGAATTTCACAATTAAAGGAGTTGTATCGTGTTGTATTACACGGAGTTCTGCATTTAGTAGGATATAAAGATAAAACGGAAGAGGAACAAGAGGAAATGACAAAAATGGAAGAGTTTTATCTTGCAAAAATAGATTTTAAAGAACTGAAGGTATGATGGAGAAATATGATGTGATTGTTGTTGGGGGAGGACATGCCGGATGCGAAGCAGCAACAGCAGCTGCAAACCTTGGATCGAAAACATTACTGATTACGATGGACATGACCAAATATGGTCAGATGTCGTGTAATCCTGCTATGGGCGGAATTGCAAAAGGTCAGATCGTGCGTGAAATAGATGCTCTGGGTGGTTACTCGGGTATTCTAGCCGATAAAACTACTATCCAGTTCCGTATGCTTAACAAATCGAAAGGACCTGCAATGTGGAGTCCGCGTGCTCAAAACGATCGCTTTCGCTTTGTTGAAGAATGGAGAAATATTCTGGAAAACACGGATAATCTCGATTTGTGGCAGGATGCTGTTATTCAATTGATAATCAATAATAAAAAGGTAACGGGCGTTAAAACGAAGATAGGTATCGAATTTGAGTCGAATACTGTTGTTTTAACAAATGGTACCTTTTTAAACGGTTTAATGCATATAGGGCAGGAAAAGCTCGCCGGAGGACGTATTGGAGAAGCGGCTTCGTATAATATTTCGGAACAGTTACTGGAAGCAGGTTTTAAAACCGGCAGAATGAAAACCGGAACACCTGTTCGAATCGATGGCAGAACCATTGATTTTTCGAAACTTACTGAGCAAAAAGGCGATGAAGGACATTATAAATTCTCTTATTTACCTGGTACAGAGACAAAGTTAAAACAGCGCTCTTGCTGGATCACACATACAAGTGCTGAAGTACATGAAGAACTTCAGCAGGGATTTGAAGATTCGCCAATGTTTGATGGTACTATTCAAAGTACCGGTCCACGTTATTGTCCGAGTATAGAATCGAAATTGGTAACCTTTGCCGAAAAGGAAAAACATCAGTTGTTTTTGGAGCCGGAAGGGGAGAATACAATTGAGTATTATCTGAATGGTTTTTCATCGTCTCTTCCGTGGCAGGTTCAGTTAAAAGGTTTACATAAGATTGCAGGTTTGGAAAAGGCAAAAATATTCCGTCCGGGTTATGCAATCGAATACGATTATTTTGATCCAACTCAATTGAATCATACTCTGGAAACCAAAATTATCAATAATTTATTTTTTGCCGGACAGATTAATGGTACAACCGGTTATGAAGAAGCAGGTGCCCAGGGAATCATGGCCGGTATAAATGCCCATTTAAAATCGGCAGGAAATAACAATACTTTTGTCTTAAAAAGAAACGAAGCTTATATTGGAGTTCTCATTGACGATCTTGTTACAAAAGGTGTAGACGAACCTTATCGAATGTTTACGAGTAGGGCTGAATTTCGAATTTTGCTGCGACAAGACAATGCTGACATCCGTTTAACGGAAAAATCGTATAAATTGGGCCTTGCTTCGCTAGAACGTCTCAATTTGCTGCAAGAAAAAACACGCTTAATTCAGGAAATTATCGACTATGTGAAGGACTTTTCTGTAAAGCCACGCTTTGTAAATCAGTTACTTACGGAGAAAGGAACCTCCGAATTAAAACAAGGAGTTAAATTATTTGACCTTATTTTACGCCCTCAGATTTCAATATTTGATTTGATTGAAGTGATGACCCCGTTTAAAACATTTCTCGAACGAGTTCCGGAAGCCAGAAAAACAGAAATTATAGAAGGAGCCGAAATTGTGATTAAATATGAAGGATATATTAACCGCGAAAAACAATTGGCTGAAAAGTTGGATAAATTTGAGAATATAAATATTGAAAATAAATTTAATTATAACGAGTTAAAATCAATCTCTACGGAAGCACGTCAAAAGTTAGATAAAATTAAACCAAAAACAATAGGACAGGCAAAACGTATCTCGGGTGTCTCACCGTCTGATATAAACGTTTTACTGGTACTTTTAGGACGTTAATGTTTCACGTGGAACAATTATGTGAAAATGGATTTAAAAAGAGAAATACGTGAGATTCCGGATTATCCAAAAGAGGGGATAAGCTTTAAAGATGTAACAACGCTGTTTAAAAATAAAGAGGCATTAAGATTTGTTACGAATACAATCGTGGAAAATTTTAAGGAGAAAGGAATTACAAAAGTTGTTGGTCTTGAAGCACGCGGTTTTGTTTTTGGTGGTGCAATTGCTGATCGTCTTGATGCCGGCTTTGTTCCGATTCGTAAGAAAGGAAAATTGCCAAGTGCAGTTTTGAGTGAATCTTATGAACTGGAATATGGAATGGATAGTGTAGAAATGCATAGTGACGCATTGGAAAAAAATGATGTGGTTTTGATTCACGATGATTTGTTGGCCACCGGAGGAACCGCTGTCGCGGCATTAAATCTGGCAAAAAAGTGTGGTGTTGAGAATATTTATTTCAGCTTTATTTGCGATCTTGAATTTATTGATACACCTAATAAGGCGATACTAAAAGAATACGAAACTCAGGTATTAGTAAAATATCAGTAATTGAAATATAAGACGGTAAATAAAAATATTGATCACTTAAAAACGCTTATATCGGTGTTGCCGAATAAGCCCGGGATTTATCAGTATTTCGATCAATCGAATACGATAATCTACATCGGAAAAGCAAAGAACCTGCGAAAGCGGGTTTCTTCGTATTTTACAAAGAATCACGATCACCGGAAAACGGCTTTATTGGTACGCAATATTACCGATATAAAGCACATGGTGGTGGAGAGTGAGCAAGATGCTTTGTTGTTGGAAAATAATCTGATTAAAAAGTATCAGCCACGTTATAATATTCGATTAAAGGATGATAAAAGCTATCCATGGATATGTATAAAAAACGAGCCTTTTCCACGGGTTTTTAAGACCAGGGATCTGGTTCGCGATGGCTCAAAATATTTCGGTCCGTACACTTCTATTTATACCGTCAGGACTTTGCTTGATTTGTTTAAATCGGAATATAAGTTACGGACTTGTAACTATAATTTATCACCCGAAAATATTACTTCAGGCAAGTATAAAGTTTGTCTGGAGTACCATATTGGAAATTGTAAAGGACCATGTGAAGGACACATTTCAGCAGAGAAATACGACCAGGGAATTGCTGATATTACAGATATTTTGAAAGGAAATATTTCAGGCGTTATCAAGCATTTGGAAGGCATGATGGCAGAAATGGCGGAGAATTTAAATTTCGAAGAAGCTGCTGCAATCAAAGAAAAGTATGATTCGTTAAAACGTTATCAGAGCCGTTCCACTGTAGTGTCTCCGGTTATTACAGATGTTGATGTGTATTCTATTGAGGAGGATGAAAATTTTGCCTTCATCAATTACCTGAAAATTATAAAAGGAGCCATTATTCAGACCTTTACTTTAGAGATTAAAAAGGGTCTGGACGAGAATACTGAAGAGCTTCTTTTAGCCGGAATTATTGAAATACGGCAGAAGATTTTTAGTAACGCACGCGAAATTCTTGTGCCTTTTAAACTGGAAAATGTGATTGAAAATGTCACCTTTAAGGTACCGCAAAGAGGGGAGAAGAAACAATTATTAGACCTTTCGATGCGTAATGCAAAGTATTTCCGTCTGGAAAAAGACAAACAAGCGGTACTGAAAAATCCTAAAATACGAACGGATCGTATACTAACAACGATTAAAAAGGATTTACAATTAAAGGAATTGCCCGAACGAATTGAGTGTTTTGATAACAGTAACCTGCAAGGAACAAATCCGGTTGCAGCGTGTGTAGTCTTTAAAAATGCCAAACCGGCAAAAAAGGAATACCGTCATTTTAATATAAAAACCGTTGAAGGGCCAAACGATTTTGCCTCGATGGAGGAGGTGGTTTACCGGCGTTACAAACGTTTAAAAGAAGAAAACAAACCATTACCTAATTTGATTGTTGTTGATGGAGGAAAAGGCCAGTTGTCGGCTACAATGAAAGCGATGGACAAGCTGGAACTACGCGGCAAAATTACGGTAATCGGGATCGCAAAACGGCTGGAAGAAATTTATTTTCCAGGAGATTCAGTTCCTCTTTATATCAATAAAAATTCTGAAACGTTAAAAGTAATTCAGCATCTAAGAGACGAAGCACACCGTTTTGGAATTACATTTCATCGGGATAAACGCTCGAAAGCTTTTATAACATCTGAATTAGGAAATATAGACGGAATAGGGGAGAAGACTACCGAGAAATTATTGAAGGATTTTAAGTCAGTTAAACAGATAAAACTACAAAGTCTTGAGGCTTTGGAAGCATCGATTGGAAAAGCTAAAGCTCGGGTTGTGCACAAGTATTTTCAGAAAGAAAAGGAATAAAAATACCGGATCCTATCAGCTGATCAAACCAAAACTTAGAAGTGAGTTTATTGAATACCGTTAAAAATTTACAATCATATTGAAATGAATAAGCGTGTTTTGCTGGGGATGAGTGGAGGAATTGACAGTTCTGTTTCGGCGATGTTATTACAAGAGCAGGGTTTTACTGTTATTGGAGTTACATTTCTTTTTAGTGGTACCGATGATCAAAATCATCACTTTTTAAAAGATGCTACTGATTTGGCTAATCGCTTAAAAATTCAACACATTACCATAGATCTGCGAAAGGAGTTTGAAGAATATGTTATTCGTTACTTTATCGACGAATATATAAACGGTCGCACACCTTTCCCGTGTGCATATTGTAACCCTAAGCTGAAATTTAAATACCTGGACAAATACGCGAATGCAATGAATTGCGATTCAATCGCTACCGGACATTATGTGAAAACCGGAATCTATAATGGACAGGAATATATCTTTCAGGGTGAGGATCCGGAAAAAGATCAATCCTTTTTTCTTTGGGGATTGCCTCGCGAGATCATCGATAAACTGATTTTTCCATTGGGTAACTTAAAAAAAACCGAGATTAGGAATCTGGCCCGGGAAAAAGGATTTTTATCCTTGTCGGAAAAAAAAGACAGCCTGGGGATATGTTTTATTGAGGGAAATGATTACCGTCAATTTCTAAAAAAGAGGGGCATAAAATCGCAACCCGGAAATTTTGTTGACCAATTCGGGAACATTTTGGGTGAGCATAAGGGAATTTTCAATTATACCATCGGACAACGTCGCGGATTGGGACTGAATCTTAATTTTCCGCTATTTGTAGCCGAATTTCGTCTAGATGACAACGAAATTGTGTTGGCAAAATACGACGATTTGTACCGCTCTAAACTCCTTCTTGAGAATTATTATATACTTGATAAAGAGATAGTTGATAGCGATTTGAAACTAATAGTAAAGGTGCGTTACAGGCTTCAGGAAACCCCCTGTAATTTGCATATTTTAAACGATACTGTGGCACAGGTCGAATTATTAGAACCTGAAGCCATGATTGCACCCGGACAAACTGCAGTATTTTATCATAACGACAGATTGATTGGTGGTGGATTTATAAAATCAGCAGAATAGATATTATCTATTAAAAGATCCGATCGGATACAGATTCTTTAAAGAATCGAATTTTGTTTATAACTGAAATAACTACCCTCAAGATTCAGAAAACAGTTTTCTCCATTATGATTTATTAAGACACAATTGGTATAAGAGCGAATCTTTAATTTTATATCAAGACTATTAAACTTATGTTTTTCTAAAAAGTCAGTTCTATTTAATACTAAATAATCAAATAATCGAACTAGTGGCCATTCACCCGTTTCCGGAGGTGGATTATAACAAATGGATCGATTGGCAATTGTCAGTTATTCAGTTTGAAGTGTCATAGAGTCTTTTTATTCCCTGAAATGATGAAATATGTGTAAAAATAGAAATCAAATATTCAAAAACTAAAATCCCAAAACCTACATCGACTTAATTTTGAAGAAAAAGTACACGGTTTCCATACCTGAAAATGAGGAGTAATGGAATTATGACCATTCGCAATATTGATTAATAAAAAAAATAAATCTTAAACTCTGAAAAGATGTAATTATGAACGTAAGACAAAAGACTTTTTTATTGGCGCTTAGCCTTTTTATTCTGGTTGGTTCTGAATTAAAAGCCCAACAAGGAAGACCAGGACGTCAGATGGATGATCCTGCTTTAACCGATACTACAGGAAGAAGTATCGATGCTTATTTTACTCCGGTATCGCTTGAAGAAAGTACCCCGGATAAGGATGGTTTTATTCAACGTTGGTTACTATTAGAACCAATTAGTAAACCCAACCGTAGTAATACTGTATTTACCGACAGCTATCTTCGTGCAGCATTCGATACGCTTTATTTCCCGAACCAGTTTACTATTCTGCCTAAAGATGGTGACATAGTAAAAGTGGGGGAAACTGAACTGGCCTGGCATGCATTGGACAGTAAGTTATTCAACGTTAAATTATTCCGTTTCGCTTATGGATTAACTAAACCCATTTACGGAGTGGTGTTTTGGGCAGTAACCGTTGTTAACGCGCCTGAGGACATGGAAAATGTGAGAATGGCAGTGGGTTCAAACTCAGCATCGATGTGGTGGTTAAACGGGGACGAAACATTACTGCTTTCTGGCGACAGACGTATGGTAATGGATGATTGTGTATCTTCCCGATTAACACTTAAGAAAGGGAAAAATATTGTCCGTGGCGTTGTAATTAACGGGCCGGGAATGAGCGATTTTTGTGTTCGTTTTCTGGATGAAAAAGGCGAGCCAATCAAAAACATCACAGTTACCTGTGAATAACATTGTTTAGTCAAACTATTTTAAATCTAAATTGAATCGAAATTGGAATTATTATGAAACAAATCAGAATATTGGGCTCAATAGCTCTTTTATCGCTGTTAATCTGCGAAACAGTAATGGCACAAGTAGGCAAACCATATATACATGACCCTTCAACTATAATGGAATGCGACGGTAAGTATTATACTTTTGGAACAGGTAGAGGTGGTTTAATATCCGAAGATGGTTGGGTATGGAATGGCGGGGGAGTAAGACCCGGTGGTGGTGCTGCTCCTGATGCAATGAAAATAGGTGACCGTTACATTGTAGTTTATGGCGCAACCGGTGGTGGCCTGGGAGGCGGACATAATGGAAGAATTCTAACCATGTGGAACAAAACACTCGATCCAAATTCTCCTGATTTTGAATATTCAGAACCTATTGAAGTGGTAAAATCGGAAGGAATGGAAGATAATGATGCCATTGATCCGGGATTGTTGCTCGATCCTACGACAGGGCGCTTATGGTGTTCGTACGGAACTTATTTTGGCTTTATTCGTCTTATTGAGCTTGATCCTGAAACTGGGAAACGTGTTGAAGGTAATGAGGCAATAGATATTGCCATCGATTGCGAGGCAACAACCATGATGTACCGTAACGGATGGTATTATCTGCTGGGTACACACGGAACCTGCTGCGATGGTGCCAACTCTACTTACAATATTGTAGTTGGCCGTTCAAAAGAAGTAACCGGCCCGTATGTTGATAATATGGGAAGAGAAATGCTTAAAGGCGGTGGAAAAATGGTTATTGCTGCCGGTGGAAGAGTTACCGGTCCTGGCCATTTCGGATTAATAACTATTGATGAAGGCGTTCAAAAAATGTCATGCCATTTTGAAGCTGATTTAGATCGTAGTGGCCGCAGTGTACTTGGGATTCGTCCGTTACTTTGGAAAAATGACTGGCCGGTTGCAGGTGATCCGTTTAAAGAAGGAACTTACGAAATTGAATCGGAAAGAAGAGGATATGCTTTGGAATTAGTGGTTGATTTTGTGCGTATGCCACGTGGAACACACCGGTTTTGGGAAGATGCAGACAAACCGGTTGAACCTATTCCTTCGCAAACTTTAGAAGATGTAATCGACACCTGGCCAAAAGGAGACATAGGTGTAAGAATTGGTGATTATATGTTCCGTCCGCACCAACGATGGACGATAACTGCAGTACCTGAAGCCGGTGGATATTTGGGTGGGCCTTACTATAAAATCGTTATTGAAGGAACAGAACGTGCATTGGCAGCAACAGCAGATGCTGAAGTAATTGCAGTACCTGAATTTACAGGCGCTGACGAGCAATTGTGGAGAATTGAGCAATTAATTGACGGTACGTACAGAATAATGCCTAAGGTAGTTCCAAATTCAGATAAAAAGCTGGCGTTGGTATCATCAGGTGACAGTACACCTACGCTTGCTGAATTTGATTTTAACAGTGACAATTCTAAATGGAATTTTAGGGATCACTAGAATAAGGATAAAAATATTTTAGCGAAAGGCGCTGGTTGATTCAACTTGCGCCTTTCTTTTTTGCTTAAAATGCAGGTCGGTGTTTATCATCCGGTTCCAGTAATCCCAGGTAACTTCTGAAACGGGAAGGAGCGATCTGATAGTTTTCCACGGCTTCTTTAACGGCACAACCGGGTTCGTGAGTATGCGAGCAATTGTTGTACTGGCAATGCTCCGAATATTTAAATATCTCAACAAAATAATGCGAAATCTCCCACGGTTCCATTTCCAAAACACCAAAGGCTTTAATTCCCGGCGTATCGATAATATACCCGCCAAAATTCAGCTTAAACAGTTGAGAATAGGTAGTGGTATGTTTTCCGGTTTTGTGTGAGTCGGAAATCTCCATGGTCCTCAGATTCAAACCCGGCTGAATAAGATTAATGAGTGTAGATTTTCCAACACCGCTATGACCGTTAATTACGTTGGTTTTGTCTTTTAAAGCTTCTTTAAACTCTTCGATACCGGTTCCTTCTTTAGCCGACGTTTTAAGGCATTTATAGCCGATATTGCGGTAGATCTGCATCAACAGGTCCATCTCTTCCGTTTCGTCTTCGTTATAGCGGTCTGCTTTGTTAAAAACAATCATAACCGGAATACGGTACGCCTCGGCTGATGCCAGGTAACGATCGATAAAAGTGGTTGTGGTAACCGGGTATTGCATGGTTACTACCAAAACGGCCTGGTCGATGTTGGCAGCAATAATATGTGCCTGTTTCGAAAGATTGATAGATCGGCGAATAATGTAATTTTTGCGTTCGTTGATTTTGGTAATCAAACCAACTTGTGCCACATTTTCGTCGGCAGACACGTTTTGGAGCGTAAATCCCACACGATCGCCCACGGCAACGGGGTTTGTGTTTCGAATTCCTTTAATGCGAAATTTGCCCTTTATTTTGCATTCGTAGGTATTTCCGTTTTCATCCTCCACGGTGTACCAGCTACCGGTCGATTTTATTACTAATCCTTCTTTCAAGCTCTTTAATTTTCTGCAAAGGTAGTTTTTCTGATGTTTATCAGGAAATTTCCCGAAACACCTGATGATTTTTCACGTGGAACAATGGTGGAACAACAAATGAAATGAAGATTATGTGTTTAGTATGGTTATTTATGAATATCGAATGATGATTAACGAATTAAGATTTTAGAAGTAAAGAGCTAATAGAACCATTCACATCTGAAATCAAAATTCGTTAATCAAAATTCATCATTCTCTTATTCCCAATCCAAAATGATCTTTCCGCAGTCGCCTGATTCCATAATTTCAAAGGCTTCCTGGTAATCGTCGGCTTTAAATCGGTGGGTAATAATAGGCGAGATATCGAGGCCGGTGGTAAGCATCATTTCCATGTGGTACCAGGTTTCGTACATTTCGCGGCCATAAATTCCTTTAAGTGTTAATCCTTTGAAAATGAGTTTACTCCAGTTTATTTGAGTACGTTCGGGCAGCAAACCAAGCAAACTGATCTTTCCGCCGTTGTACATGTGATTTACCATGTCGTTAAAGGCAATCGGCGAACCCGAGCATTCCAATCCAATATCGAAACCACTCACCATATGATGTACTTGCATGGCTTCTTTAATGCTTTCTTTGGTAGGATCGATAACACGCGTGGCACCCATTTTTCGGGCCAGATCGCGACGGTATTTACTTAAATCGGTGCCGATGATATTACGTGCTCCGGCAAATTTGCAAATTGCTGCTGCCATGGCTCCAATCGGCCCGCCAATGCCGGTAATTAATACATCCTCGCCCAGTAAAGGAAACGATAAAGCGGTGTGTGTGGCATTTCCCAGCGGATCCATAATCGCCATCATCTCATCCGAAATCCGGTCATCAACATGCAGCACGTTTTTCGCCGGAACTGAAATATATTCAGCAAAACCACCATCGCGGTTTACTCCAATTCCAATGGTATTGTCGCAAATATGCTGACGACCGCGCCTGCAGTTTCGGCAAAATCCACACGAAATATGACCTTCAACGGTAACACGTTCACCCACTTTTACGCGGTCAACTTCCGAGCCCACTTCAACAACGGTTCCCATGTATTCGTGGCCAATAGTTACCGGCGTTTTAATGGTTTGTTGCGCCCATTCGTCCCATTTGTAAATATGTAAATCGGTGCCGCAAATGGCTGATTTATGTACTTTCAGGAGAATATCGTTGGGTCTGACAGTAGGCATCGGAACATCTTCCATCCAAATGCCTTTTTCAGGTTTACTTTTTACAATTGCTTTCATTCGTTAGTATTTATATTTTTCGGCAACTCATGTAACTCGCTATAATCACAAGGTTTATCAGAAAAAGTTGTAGAAGCTCGTTTCATTTACATATAACTTGTTAGATGTTATCAGGTGCAAGTTAAAACAAAAATATGGCTGAAAATCTAAGGAAAGTCAGTTTTGAAAATTCTTCAATCATGCGATATTTGAAGGAGCTAACTGTTTGTTCGACATGAATTTAACGGGGTACCATGAGGCAATAAATCCAATAATTAAAACCGCGGCAAATGCCAAAATGATGTCGGTAAAAATGATATGAACCGGGTAGGCCGAAATAACAAATGAACCACCGGCACCCGGCAATTTTATCAGGCCAAAAGCATTTTGTAACCAGCACACAAAAACACCCAGGATGGTACCTAAAACTCCTCCTGCCAGCGAAATTAACCAGCCTTCGTAAAGAAAAATCCGGTTTATTTGTTCTTCCTGCAAGCCCATGCTTCCCAAAATAGAAATGTCCTCTTTTTTATCGATATAAAGCATGGTTAGATTGCCGATCATATTCCCCGAAGCCAGCAGCAAAATAAATACAAGGATAAAATATACCGCCCATTTTTCCGATTTCATGGTTTTAAATACCAAATCGTGTTGCTGTTCTTTATTTTTCACGTGAAACCCGGGGCCGACAATTTCTTCCAGTTTATCCTGAATAGCATCAACATCGGTTCCGTCGGCAACGGACAATTCAATGGCAGAAATGTTGTTTTCACTCTCAAAAAGCCGGGTGGCAAACGCTTTCGATACCAGCATGTATTTGGCATCCACATCTTCGAGCACAGCAAACACCGCCGACGGAAACAGGTAGTCGTGGTTAAAAGCCCGTGAAGGATTTAGTGAAACCTGTTTCCCTTTTTTGGGCACATAAACATGCAGCGGATCGAGAAAGGAAACGCCAACGCCAAGATTATTGGCAATTCCGCGGCCCACAACAGCGTAATCTATTCCGTCTTTTTTGAGGTAATATTCGCCTTCAATCAGCAATTTATCGATATTCGTATAATCCGGATAATTATCGGGAACACCTTTAATTGTTGCCGCAAACTGGCGTTTTCCATAGCGCAACAAAGCAACTTCTTCAACAACTTCTGCATACGAGACTACGTCGGGTAAGGCTTTAATTTGTTCAATATCAATAGTATTGGGATCAAACATTTTCCCTTCAACCGACGAAATTTTAATATCAGGATCGAAGTCGCTGTAGAACACGCCAATCAGATCGGTAAACCCGTTTAATACCGAAACAATGATGATAATTGCCATGGTACCTACCACAATTCCAGCCATCGAAATCCATGATATTATGTTAATAATATTTTGTTTCTTTTTCGAGAACAAGTATCGTTTTGCTATGAAAAATGGTAAGTTCAAACGCCGGTGTTTTGTTTGAAAACGAAAAGTTTTGGAAACTATTTTTTCAGCAGGTTATCAATATTGTCGATATAATCGAGGCTGTCGTCTATGTAAAATTCCAGATCAGGAATAACACGCAGGCTTTTTCCAGTTTTTCGGCCCAGTTCGCCACGCAATTGTTTGCCCGTAAGTTTGATTTCTTCCAATATTTCCTTGGCAAATTCCGAGGGAAAAATACTGAGGTGAATGCGCGCAATGGATAGATCTTTTGTAATGCGCACTCCGGTAACGCTAAGCAATTTACCCGGGAAACGTTCTTTGTTTACTTTTAAAAGGATTTCGGCCATCTCGCGTTGAATGAGCCTTGAGATTTTATTCTGTCTTGTGCTGTATTGTTCCATTGTTTCTGATTATAAGCCACAAAATTACGCAAAAACCTTGGAATAGTAAGATAATACCATTATTAACGCTCATTCGCCATTAAAATTGGAATAAATCAGTTAAACAGCGATTGTTTAAAAGCATTTCGCAGGCTTTCGTTCGGTTTAATGATGTTGTAGTTTTCCCAGAATTTTTCGTCGTAGGCACCCAAAACCTCCACAAAAATGTCGTTGCGGGTAAAACGTTCGTCTTTATTGAAACGCTTTAAATCAGTGGGTTGAATATTGGTGATTAACAGGTCGGAGACGCTGTGAAACTCGGAGTTTATGCGGTCTCTTTTGCTTCGGACTTTAAATTTTACCGAAGCTTTTGCCGAAGCCAAATGCCATTTTCCCTGGTATTGCCGGTAATTAACCTGGTAATTTACGTAGGTTGGCCGCGCTTTCACATTTCGTGGTTTCTTTTTAATCATAATCTCCTCGGCCTTTTTTAATCCCACCTTATCTAAGTGGTAATTGGCATGCACCAAGGCAAATGTTTCACGATGAACATACATTTCGCCTTCAAAAGGCGGGTAAAATTCGCCGGATTGAGCTTGAAATTTTACCACATAAACCGGTTGGTTTTCATACAATATCACATCGCTGATCTGATATTCATACACACGCTCGTATTCGGGATCAATAAAAGTTTCAACGGTTTTTACGGCATCCAGTTCGGTAATGGTAAAGGGGCCTCCCATCAGTTTGAAATTCAGCCACTTAAAAGGTTGAACTTCTCGACTTTTTCGCCCTTTTAACAAACGCACCAAATCTCCGCGAGAGGTGCCAATATAAGGTGCTTTTAACACTTCCATCACCGCTTCCGAAACACTTATATAATTTTTATCTTGTTTAACAGTTTCGCGGTAAAAGGCTGTCATCAGTTTGCTTGATGGCGTATAATTCTTTTCATAATTGGCCCGCATATTCTTCAACAATTTTTCGGGTGTGATTGCTGTAACTTTTATCTCCTTTATTTTTATTGAAGCCGGTTCAAGAATAAAAAGATCTTCATCGAGCAACTGGTTGGCCGGTAACAACTTTTGCTCGTACCCCATGCACGAAATAACAATGGTATCGGCGATATACGCCGGATGAACTTTAAGCAAAAACTCGCCATCGGTATTACTGATAGTACCAATTGGTTTATCTAAAATAGATATCGATGCAAACTCAACGGGCCGCCCTTTTCGGCTTTCAATTAACTTACCCGACAGAAAAAAATACTTAACCGGAACTGAATCCTGTACTGCCGGCAGCGTTTTATCGTCTGATATTCGGGTAATAATTACCTGGTTTTGCAACTCGCTAAAACGATATTGGGTGGTGTCGAGCAAAGTATTCAGAACGGTGTATAGCGACTTATCCTGGGCCGAAATACTTACTTTTTGCGCAGGATTGAAAATAGTGGCATCGTAGGAAAAAAATACATTTGCCTGCCAACTGATCTGTTCCAAAACAAAATCGAGCGACTGATCGGTTTGATAAATACTTATGCGGCGCTCGAAAATAGAGCCATCCTGTTGTTGGCCTTTTGTAGTAAAAGATAGCAACAGGATGGTTACAAATATGATCAGTTGTTTTACTTGTTTCATTAAAACATCTTTTTCAGCTCAAAAGAAGTTTTAAACTCTTCTCCATTACGTAATACAGTGAGTTTAATTTTTTTGTCTTCACGGCTTTGAAGCAGCAGGTTAATATCATTTAACTCCAACGACTGGTGATTACTGCTGTTAATACGAATAATCTGGTCGTTTTCCTGCAGCCCGGCAATGTGTGCGGGCGAATTTTCACGGATATCGGCAATGGTGAAAATGGGTAACCCGGGCATCGGATTGGTAACTTCCATTCCACTCATATTGTAATTAAAGTCCTCCTTAATTTTATTATTTGGGCGTAGTGTTAATCGGCTGTTTCTATAGTCGATTGTAACATAAAAGCGCCTTAAAATTTCTGCGCCAATGGTTCCGTTCCTGCCGTTCACGGATATCAGGCTATCGATATTTTTGGAGTTCGGAAAGGCTACAATTGGTTTTGTAAGCAGCAGTGGCCCAACCCAAATTGCATCAATACGTCCTTTTGTTCCGTACAGGTCGCCATTTAAACCGCGGCCCAAAAATGTTTCAATGTGTTTTTGCGGCAGATTAATACGTTCGTCTGAACTTTCTGATAACCAAAGCGCATCGCTGGCACCGGTGTCAACCAATAGTTTTACCGGAACTTCTTTCATTTCGTCGGTAACAATTGTGGTGCGCACAAAAGGTTTGTTTCCATCAAAATGTAAGGGCATAATAATGTCTTTGTCGCGGTCGCGGTACTTGTAATATTCAGGTTTGTACAATGTCAGTTTTTCATTCAGGTAATCAACTTTTACAATGTAATCTTTAAACAGGTTAAAGCCAATCAATCCGTGAACCGGAATACCTAACATGTGCGAAATCTGGAAGTTCTCATCGATAATCATTTGTACTTCCTGGTTACGCGCGGTTAATCCGTCGATATGCATAACGTTATTGCCCGAACGATAAGCTGTTAACGATTCTCCTTCTCCAAGTCCTTGTACCTTAACCGGCATCATGTAGTTCAAATTCAGTTTGTTAATAAACGGAAGCTCGGTAATAATCGGATATCGTACGCCTGTGTCGAGAATAAAATTCAGCGTATCCGAATCATTAATATTCACCGGAATGATAATTAAGTTACTGGCCGATTTAAATTTTATGGTGATTTGTTTATCACGCGGATTATCGAAAAGAAAACCACGATTGGTACTGGCAAATTGTTGCGTGGTATTTTCGTATTCCATACTCTCATCGATAGGAACGTAATCGCGCACTACCAGCAGGTTATCTTCAATTTCAAAAAGCAGGTAGAAATCTTTCATCAGTTTATCGAGCACATATTTTAATGGCTTGTTCGATACGTTTAAACTGATTTTTTTATCCGCAACCATTTCTGCGTTGTACGAGTAATCAATGTCCAGGTATTTACAGATCTTTTCAATAACATCCGAAAGTGGCTCGTCTTCAGCATAAATACTGATGTTTTGATCGAGCGCCTGGCTCTTTGTATCCTGGGCAAAACTGGTGTTAGGTACCACTAACAATGCCAGCAAGGCCATTAGGACAATAATTTTTATTTTATTCCATTTTATTGGTTTCATGACTTTAAAGCTTTACTGATTGTTTGTACGGCTCATTAAAGTGTAATGTTTGCCTTCAACCGATAAATCCAGATCAAATGTGAGCCGAATTACATTTAAAACGAAATCAACCGGTTTCTGATCAAAATGACCTTCGTATAAGAGGTCGTTTAGCTCCGGTTCCATCACGTCGATATCAATGTGGTAAGCTTTTTCAAGACATTCAACCACTTCGTGTAACGGAACAGTGTTAAAAATGAGGTCGTGTGTTTTCCAGGACAGGAAATTCGGATCGCTGTTCACCGTTTTCATCAGTTCGCAGTTTGATACATGCAGCGTTCCTTTTTCGCCGGGAGACAAAAATACCTCGCGGCTTTCCATTTCAGGAATATCGTTTTTGCTGATTACCTGAACTTTACCTGTTTTAACAATAACCTCAACAGTTTCTGCGTCCGGGTATGCACTAACGTTAAAAGAGGTACCTAAAACTTTAACCTGTGCATTGCCGGCATTTATTACAAACGGTTTTTCGGGATTACGCTGAACATCAAAAAATGCTTCGCCAATGATGGTAACTTCGCGGGTGTTGCCTTTAAACTTTTTCGGAAACAGCAGTTTCGAATCGTTGTTTAAAGTAACCACCGAACCATCGGGTAAAACATATTCGTTCAATACCTGATCTTTGGCCGAGATCGTTTCGCTGTAATAAGCCTTTTCCGGATTGTGGAAACCAAGGTAATATACAACTGAACCCAATAAAAGTGCGATAACAACTATTGCAGCATATTTGTAAAATTGTGCAATAACCTCCTTTCTTGTTTTTTGTAGCTGAATAGATCGAACTTTAGCAGGGCTTATTTGTGTATGTACAGATTTCCAGGCTGTTTCGTCATCGAATTTTTTTGCCTGGTAGTAGGAATCTACTTTATTGAGCATGTTTTTATACTGCTCAAACTCCGCCCGGTTTTTATCAGATTGATTTAACCAGGTCTCCACCTCATTATTTTCCTGCGAACTGGTTTCGTTACTCAAATATTTGGTAACCAGTTCCCAATCAAATTTTTCTATGTTCTCCATTTTTCCCATCTCGTTTAAATGACAATACACAAGTAATTTACCCCTAAATATTTTTTGTCCTGCTAACAAAAAAGTAGAAGATGAAGGTGTTATATTTGTTTAATTTATCTCGTAATGATTTGATTGCCAAACTTATTTGTGCTTCAACTGTTTTGATTGAAATATTTAATTTTTCGGCAATTTCGCGGTATTTTAATCCTTCTTCGCGGCTCAACCTGAATATTTCGCGACGTTTTTCGGGCAGTTCTTCAATGCTTTTGGCAATGTCGGCAGCCAGGTCAACTTCAATATAATCATTGTTAAAACTGTTTATTTCCGATTCGGCAATCATTTTTTGAGCATACAATAATTTTATATTACTATGTTTAATGTGATTCAGGCAAAGGTTTTTTACCGAACGAAAAAGATAGTTTTTTAGCGACGTTTCAACTTTAAGATCGGCCCGGCGCTCCCAAAACTTCACAAACAAATCCTGAACGATTTCTTCGGCAGCCACATCATCGTTAATTAGTTTAGTGGCAAAGTTGCACAGGTATCCGTAATACAGTTTAAACAGCTTTTCAAAAGCTTTTTCATCGCCCTGCTGAATATTTTCGAATAGATTGTTTTCTTCGAATGAGTTCATGTACAATTAGTTCTAACGGTATTTGCGAAGGTATGAAAAAGAAATACTTTGCAAAAGATTGAAATTATGTTTAAGAAATTTATATCATTTTGTGCTTTCGATTAAGCTGCTATTTTTGCTGATCTTAACTATCATTTAACAAGAATGGAAAAGAAAGTAAAAGTGAAGTTCCCCAAGGCTTTTTGGGTGGCTAATGCAGTGGAGTTATTAGAGCGAGCTGCGTATTATGGTGTGTTTATCGTTATCACACTTTATTTATCGCGAATTTTAGGATTTAACGATTTTCAGGCTGCAATTCTGGCCGGATCTTTTTCGGCAGGACTTTACTTTTTACCAACATTTGCCGGAGCTGTGGCCGATAAAATTGGCTTTAAAAAATCTTTGCTCATCGCTTTTACATTACTTTCTATTGGCTACTTTTCGATGGGTATACTACCAACAATGCTCGAATCATCAGGTCTGGTTGAATATACTAAAACAACCCAGTTTAATGGGCTTCGTGAAAGTAATTTGAAATGGATTATCATTCCGATAATGATAGTGATTATGATTGGCGGATCGTTCATAAAATCGTGTATTACCGGAACCGTAGCTCGCGAAACGACCAAAGAAACCCGCGCACAAGGCTACTCCATTTTTTATATGATGGTAAACATCGGTGCTTTTTCGGGTAAAACCATTGTAAAACCATTGCGCGATGCCATGGGTAATGAAGGACTGGTTACGCTAAACTACTTTGCCGGAGGAGTCACCCTTTTGGCTGTAATATTGGTGGCCCTATTTTACAAAGCAAGTCGTTCACACGAAGAACCGAAGAGCTTTTCACAGATATTCGATGCATTGATTAAAGTGCTTTCAAATGCACGTTTAATAATCCTGATTCTTATTATTACCGGCTTTTGGATGGTGCAACACCAATTGTATGCTACCATGCCAAAATATGTATTGCGACTGGCAGGCGAGGGTAGTGCCATTTCGTGGTTTGCCAACGTAAATCCGCTGGTAGTTTTCCTTACAGTTGGTTTTGTTACACAAATGATGCACAATAAAACATCGCTGTTTTCAATGAAAGTGGGAATGTTTATTATGCCGGTTTCTGCACTTTGTATGGCCTCAGGACATTTAATGGGCAGCGATCCTATATTAGGTCTTCATCCCGTTGCTTTTATGATGATTGTAGGTATTGTATTCCAGGGTCTGGCCGAAACGTTTATTTCGCCACGTTACCTGGAGTATTTTTCGCTACAGGCACCAAAAGGCGAAGAGGGTTTGTATCTTGGCTTTAGCCATTTGCACTCGTTCTTGTCATCTATCCTTGGTTTTGGCCTTTCGGGCTGGTTGCTTACCAAATATTGCCCCGATCCCTTACTGTTTGACACACATGCCGAGTGGGAAGCCGCTTCGGTAAATGCACATTATATCTGGTTTTATTTTGTAGGAATTGCTTCTGTATCAGCTATTTCATTAATTGTATATGGAAAAGTGGTAAAATACATCGACCGTAAAAGGCAAATTTTGAATTAATATTTTGCTGATTCGGGTTAAATAATTAGTTTTGCACACCAATTTTCCACAAAGGAAGTTTGCCCGGGTGGCGGAATTGGTAGACGCGCTGGATTCAAAATCCAGTTCTGGCAACGGAGTGCGGGTTCGATTCCCGCCCCGGGTACTTGGTGAAACACCAAAAAACATTAAAAGCGCTTAGATCATTGATTTAAGCGCTTTTTGTTTGGCATAAATATCAAAAAAAGTGCTTTAAAAGCATTTAAAATGCGACAAAATCGAGACCTATGGTTAAATAGATCCGACGGGTCTCGCTAAACGCTGTAACTCGCTGATTCATTTCATTTTAATTGGTTTGATTTGGTTCGTTTTACTGTTTCAAAAGTGGCATTTATAATGTATTTTTAGACAGTGAGCGAGACCTAAATTGTTAAAATTTATGGATTATGAGGATTACAATTGCATTTTTACTTAAAAAATAAAAGTAGCGGGAAGACAGAACTTGTCCCGTTAATGTCAGGTTTACGCTCAATGGAAAACGTGTTGAATTATCGACAAAGCTATTTGTTGATCAAGACTCATAGGATCTGGCCAAAGAAAGAATGTCTGGCTCGACAAATAGCGCGAAGACAGTAAACAATCGATTGGATAAGGTAGCATCTAATATTCTTAATATTTATAATCAGTTTGAAGCCGGGAACAAAAAGTTTGATGTAGTTGATATTAAAAACAAACTTTGCGGCATAGAAGAAGAGCATGGAATAGTTGAAATGTTTGGTGTTTACATGAACACAATAGAATCCAATATTGGCAAAGGTTTTTCAGCAACTACATTAAAACACTATAAAACCTCTAAAACACGTCTTTTAAACTTTTTATCTGACGTTTATGGGAAGAAGGAGTGGAACCTTAGCAACATAGGTTATAAGTTTATTAACGATTTTGATGTATACCTAAAAACCAAATACAACAACTGTGTAAATACTGCCTGGTGTTATCATAAGCACATGAAGAAAGTATTGAATATTGCAGTGGCAATGGTTAATATTGCAACGAATCCATATGTAAAGTTTCAGGTCAAAACATAACAACCGGAAACGATGGTAATAAATGGATTATTATAGACCGAACAAAAAATGGATCAAGATGCAGAGTTCCATTATTGCCTGCAGTTAAAAACATTTATATTCAAAGATAAAAAAGTTATGCATGAATATGATATTCAATATCTTAAAAGTATAACCTCTTGCCAAAAAACTTCTGATATACATAACTAGAAATCAAATTACGACAGATTCTTCCTCAGTACTAAATCTGTCTTTAAAAATCGGATCAACTCTTTCGACAATTTCTATTCTTATAGAAACCTGCCCAAAATGTCTGACTGTCAAATTATTGCTTTTGCTATTACTGGCGAATCGCTTGGAATCGATAGTGAAGCTTTCCTGTGGGCAAAAATCAAAACCGAACATGCAGATGATTTTTTCAACTTAATTGACCGAAGTAACTTTAATCGTAGGAGAAAGCGCTTGTACCCCTTTATTGAAGAGTTGAACAAGCCAATTGCCAGCTATCTCAATGAACGAGAAGACTGTTTCCTTGTCGATTCAGTATTTATATCGGTCAGCAAACATGCCTGTGAACAAAGAAGCAAGGTTTGCAAAGAAAACTTTGAAACGGCTCCCAATAAAGGATATTCTGCTGTAAATAAAACCTGGTATTACGGCCATAAGCTTCATTTACTAACCTCAGCAAGTGGTGTCTTTCACAGTATGAACTTAAGCAAAGCAAGCGTTCATGATGTTCATTACTTATCTCAGGTTAAACACTCTGGCTTAAACAACTGTATATTGCTGGGCGACAAAAGTTATTTATCCAACTCTCACACATGACCTGTTTTCTTCCTGCAATGTAAAACTGGAAACTCCAATGCACTCAAATCAAGAAGATTACACTTTGTATCCACCTGTTTTCAAGAAGTATACAAAAAGGATAGAAACATTGTTTTCTCAACTCGCCGACCAGTTTATGCTGAAACGCAATCATGCCAAGACTCTTATTGGGCTTTCTGTCAGGATATTTACAAAGGTTACTTCGGTAACTTTGTAACAATACATTAATTTATAGAAAGGTAAACCAATAATAATTTCAAATATGCGTTGGCGAGTTAAAGCGTACAACGGGTTAATCGATATATTACTCTGGCATACTATGGGCAACTCCAAGTATTCTAAATTGAGAATAGAGATTGATCAGAGTAGGCCCAAAAGGAATACTTCTGAAGCTTTGATTTAGAAATATCGCATTTTTTTATGAAAATGGATCCAGCAAATTTGAGATTTAGATATAGGTTACTTTAGTGTATGATAGGGAGGTAGATATTTGCTTAATGTTTGTATTTGTTTGGATGTTGGTTCTGTCGCATTTATTCAGCACGATTCTTGAAATAATATTTCACTTTGAATTATGAAGCCATGGAATAAAATGTTTTAAAGGTTGTGTATTTTGAATCAATAATTTCAAAAACGTTCATTTTTTCGGAAGTTATATACAAAATTTCTATATTAAGCCATTAAAACCGATTAAACTGTTGTAATAAAACCTAAATAAAGAAATACAATCAGCTCTTTTTGAAACGATTAGCAGACCTTTTATTTAAACATAATCTAACGTCTAAATTTTTAAACCAACTGTATGGATGAATACGAATTGATTAGCGGCATAAAAAATGGCAATGAACACGCTTATCGTCATCTGTATACAAAATTTTATATCCCATTGTGCTATCATGCACAAAAAATTGTTGCCGAAAAAGACCAGGCTGAGGAGGTAGTCCAGATTACATTTCTAAAATTATGGGAAAACCGTGAAAAATTTACAGTTATTGGTTCCCTTCACTCCTATTTATACAAAGCTGTTATTAATAACAGCATCAACCATATAAAAAGTAAATCGGCAAGATTAAGAAAAAACAATGTACAGCTCGACGACCTGTACGACTATCTGGCAATAAGTCAAGACAATGGCTATTCAATATATATAGCAACAGAGCTAAAAAACAAGATTGAAGATGCAATTGATTCGCTACCCGAAAAATGTCGGGAAATATTTAAAATGAGTCGTTACGAAGGGAAATCGAACGAAGAAATTGCCAACACCTTGGAAGTTTCAAAAAACACCGTTCAGAAACAAATATCGATTGCACTACAAAAACTAAAGGAATCGATAAAAGACTCAATACTAGTACTTTTAGCTATTCCCATAAAAAAAATGTAAATTTTTTCGACTTTTCTTTTACTGCAGCTTACATTTTTTTTGTCTTAATAGTGTAAGCCAGTAAAAAAATGACAAAATTAGACGAACTCATAATTGGATTTTTAAACAATCAACTTGATAGTTCTCAGAAAGAGGAGTTAAAAAAGTTGCTTGACG
This sequence comes from Draconibacterium mangrovi, assembly GCF_010586825.1. Taxonomy (GTDB): domain Bacteria; phylum Bacteroidota; class Bacteroidia; order Bacteroidales; family Prolixibacteraceae; genus Draconibacterium; species Draconibacterium mangrovi. The sequence goes on from NZ_JAAAGB010000001.1 coordinate 1,583,533, forward strand.
AAAGCTCTTCCAACAGAAAGCATTTTAAAGAGTTGGAAGGAATATACAATGCCTCTGAAATGGTTGGCAACCACAAAAAATTCAAACCGGATTTTTCCAATAGCCACCTTCGCACTCAAATTTTGGTTGACGAAAAAACCAGGAAAATAAGATCACGCTATCTATACTTTAACATAGCCTCTGTTGCTGCACTTATTTTGGTAGCTCTTATTTTCGCTATTGTTTCGCCAAAAACAAGTTTGTTTAATTCGAACAGCGAAGAAGTGGCATATCAGGAAATTAGTACCCCTAAAGGATCTCGTTCACAACTCGTTCTTATCGATGGAACAAAGGTATGGCTGAATGCCGATAGTAAACTTATTTATCCAAGTAAGTTTAGCGATAGCGAACGTGAAGTAAAACTCATTGGCGAAGCTTATTTTGATGTAAAAACAAATAAGGAAAAACCATTTTATGTTCGTGCAGGCGAAATTAATGTGAAAGCTACCGGAACCACTTTTAACGTTAAAAATTATCCGGATGAAAATCTAATAGAAACCACCTTACTGGAAGGAACTGTGATTATTGAAAAGGCAGCCTTTGAAAACAGCGAGGCAATTGAATTGATAACATTAAAACCAAACGAAAAAATAACCTTAACCAAGGGAGAAAATAGCAGTATAAAAGATTTGATCAGCCTTGCCGATCCAATGGATGAAAACCTTAACGTGGTAGCATTAAAGTCAATTAAAACTGCCGTTTTAACTAAAGATGCCAATGTTGAAAAATCGGTTTCGTGGAAAGACAACAAAGTGATTTTCGAGAAAGAATCATTTGAGATGATTGTTAATCAGCTCGAAAGACGCTTTGGAGTAAACTTCATTTTCAAAAATGAAAGTACGAAGAAAATTCTGTTTACCGGAACTTTCGACGAAGTGAGTATAGAAGGAGCACTGGAAGCAATGAGTTTTGCAACTCCTTTTGCATATGAAATAGAAAATGATTCGATTATAATTTCAAAAAACTAAAAATAACTTAACAATAATGCCTATGTAACAAACAAAAAGGCCAAAAAATGCTACCAACATTCTCTGGCCTTGAAAAATCTAACAAAATGTACACGCTTAAAATGTAACATTAGTGTTAAACAAAATCAAAACAAATTTATGAACAAAATTGAGAAACTTACATCTTTTTCGAAAGAAAAGGGTATTAATCAAACCTTACTTAAAATGAAACTATTAGGTTTTATCATCCTTATTTCTGTTTTACATGTTTCAGCAGAAAGTTACTCTCAGCAGACGAAATTAGACTTGAACTACAAGAATTACTCAATTAAACAGGTTTTGAGTGAGATTGAGAATCAGAGTCATTATAAATTTCTATATCCAAGCGACTTAATCGATGTGGATAAACGAATTGATGTAAAAATAAAGAACGAAGACATTATCCAGATCATGGAAGAAGTCTTTAAAGATGAATCAGGGATGATCTTTAAAATAGTAGAAGAGAATCTTGTGGTAATTTCATCGGAAGAGGCTCAGCAAAAAACTGTTACAGGGAAAGTTGCTGACACGGACGGTAACCCGTTACCTGGAGTTACAATTTTAATTAAGGGAACTACAAATGGTACCATTACCGATACCGATGGAAACTTTATTTTGCCCAATGTTGGTCCGGAAGAAACACTGGTTTTTTCATTTGTGGGATTAGAAACACAGGAAGTCCTTGTTGGTGGGCAGTCAAATTTGAGCATTACGATGCAAGAAGGTACTGTTGGACTGGATGAAGTTGTTGCAATCGGATACGGAACAATGAAAAAATCGGATTTAACCGGTGCTGTATCATCTGTTAAAAATGAAGATCTGGAAGCTGTTCCGGTATACAACATGGAGCAAGCTTTAAAAGCCAATGCATCAGGTGTTCGCGTTAGTCAAAACTCTGGTCAGCCCGGATCCAGGATTGAAGTTCGAATCCGTGGAGGAAACTCAATGATTGGTGATAACGGACCATTATATGTTATTGATGGTTTCCCTATAACCGGGGGCATTAATTTTATCAACCCTTCCGATATTGAATCTATCGACATTTTAAAAGATGCATCTGCAACGGCAATCTACGGAGCAAGAGGTGCCAATGGTGTTGTATTAATTACATCGAAAAGAGGAAAACAAGGTCAAAAAAGTAAAATTGAGGTGAATAGTTTTATTGGTTTTCAAACCGATACAAAACGTTACGACCTGTTAAACGCTCAGGAATATGCCATCGTTTCCAATGAATGGCTGAGAAACGGCAATCTTGAACCATTCTTCTCTGATGAGGAGATCGCCACCCTTGGAGAAGGTACAGACTGGCAGGATGCAATTTTAAGAACAGCTCCTATCCAAAACCATACGGTTACCTTCTCAGGAAGCTCAGAAAAAACACGTTATTCATTATCCGGAAACTACTACGATCAGGATGGTATTATCATCAATTCAGGAGTTAAAAGAGGATCAGTTCGCTTGAATCTGGATCATGAATTAAACAGCTGGCTAACCATGGCCGTTAATCTTAATCTTTCAAGAAGATCAAATACCAGTATTCCAGTTGATAACGGCTATCGTGGAACATCTACTTTATCTGCGGCAGCTTCTGCCCCTCCAACTTTGCCGGTATACGACGACGAAGGCCTGCCAACTCAAATTGAAAGATTCTACAATTTTGGTTCAGCCGATATGCGTAACCCAATGATTTTTGCCAGCCGTCAAACTACAACATTAGCAAATACCATTGTTGGTAACGGAAGTTTTGATGTAAAACTGACAAAAGATTTGACCTTCAGAACGCTCCTCGGATTGGAATATTCTTACGCATGGCGCGATTATTACAATCCAATTATTTATGACAACGACAGAGGAAGTGCGTCTCAAAGAACATCGTACAACAACTCATTTCTGAACGAGAACGTGTTGACTTACAAAAAAGAAATTGCAGACCTTCATGATATAACGGTAACAGGTGGATACACTTACCAAACATACATGAGCAGGGCTTTAAACGCCAGCGTTAGCGGTTTTGCGAATAATACTACTGAAAATTACAATCTTGGCGCTGCAGAAATCGTTGATCCGCCATCTTCGTACTATTCAGAATGGGTGCTGGCATCGTGGTTAGCACGTTTTAATTACTCTTTCAATAATAAATATTTAATCACAGCTAGTGTTCGTGCCGATGGATCTTCCCGGTTCGGAGCTAATAACAAATGGGCAACATTTCCATCAGCAGCTTTAGCATGGCGTGTTTCTGAAGAGTCATTCATGCAGGATGTTACATTCATGAGCGATTTAAAATTCAGAGCTAGTTATGGTATTACAGGAAATACAGCTTTAAGTCCTTATCAGTCGTTAGACCGTTTAGGAACTGTTAAAACCATATTTGCGAACCAGGCCGACGAAGTGGGTTTTGTTCCAACAGGTATTTCAAATGCAGATCTGAAGTGGGAAACAACGTCACAAATGGATATCGGTTTTGATGTAAGTCTGTTAAACAACAAGTTGCGATTAACAGCCGACTATTACAAGAAGAACACAACCGATCTGTTAGCTTCAGTTCCGCTACCTCCTTCAGTTGGTTTCGGTTCTATCCTTCAAAACATTGGTGAGATTCAGAATCAGGGTTTTGAATTCACTGCAAATGCAGAAATTATTAGAACTGCTGATCTCGTTTGGAACGTTTCTGCTAATTTCTCAACTAATAAAAATAAAGTGGTAGAAATTGCAGGTGGCAGTGATATTTTTGCTTCCGGACAGGGTGCTGCATGGTCAAGTACCAACATTGCCCGCGAAGGAGAACCTATTGGAAGTTTCTACGGATTGGTTGAAGACCATATTGGCGACGATGGATATATTGTGTACAAAGATTTAAGTGGCCCGGATGGAACTCCCGACGGGGTAGTAAATGCACTCGACCGTGTTATTTTAGGCAGTCCGCTTCCTGATTTCTTCTACGGTGTGAATTCATCTCTTTCTTACAAAAATTTTGACTTGAATATCATTCTGGACGGAGTTTACGGAAATGAGATTTTTAATGCAACTTTAGGAACCCATCTTAACTCTTTCCAACGCGGAAACAACCAGTTTAAAGACATTATGGGCAATTACTGGACGGCAGAAAACCCTGATCCAAATGCCAAATATCCTAAAATCAGTGCAGGCACTCAAATGGATGTTTCTGACCGCTTTATCGAAGATGGAAGCTACTTAAGAGTCAAATCGATACGCTTAGGATACAAAATCCCAACCGAGAAATTGGGTATTCCATGGTTCGATTTTGCACAGATTTACCTTTCCGGAACTAACCTGTTTACTTTTACAGATTATTCAGGACTTGATCCTGAAGTAAATACCAAAGGTGGAGATAGTCAAAATATTGCCAGCCGATTGAATATGGGCCACGACCAAAGCGGATATCCTAATGCGAAAACATATGCAATTGGTTTAAAACTTAATTTCTAAAAATTCCGAAATTATGAAAAGAATAACATTATATATTTTAATCGCAATCCTGTTTTCATCTTGTGAAAACATGTTAGACGAAGTTCCAAAGGATTTTGTTTCACGTGCTAATTTCTACCAAAACGAAATAGATGCACAGGGAGCTTTAAATGGAGCATATGATGCCACCGGACCTGATTTTTATGGCATAACCCACTACTTAATGATTGAATTACATGGTGATTATCTGAATGGTAGAGGTTCTCAGGCTCCGATTTCAATTATGGATCAGGTTTTAAATCAACAGAATATCGGCAGATGTGAAACCAACTGGCTAACGCTGTATCGTGCCGTTAACCGTGCTAATGCAGTACTGGATAATGTTGTGGATATGGTTGATATTACCGACGAAGCTAAATCGCGAATTTTGGCAGAAGCTCACTTTTTAAGAGCAATGGCATATTTCGAATTGGTTAGAGGCTGGGGACCAGTACCTATTAAAACAAAAGAAAGTACTGACCTTAGTGAACTGGAATCTCCAAGAATGCCGGAAAGTGAAGTATATAAACTAATTGTTGATGACCTGCTGGTTGCAGAGAGAGATCTTTCGGAAGATGTAGGAGCTGAAACCGGTCGTGCAGGGAAATGGGCTGCAAAGATGCTATTATCTCATGTATACCTTACATTAGGCCAATGGGCTGAGGCAGCAGAAAAAGCTGACGATGTAATTAAAAGTGGTATGTACGAAATGGTAAGGGTTACTGAGCCTAACGATTTCTACAAGATTTTTGCAGCTGAAACCAGCTCTGAGGATATCATGTCTATTCACCACTCAGAAACAAGTACATCAACCATCCCAACTTATTTGCACCGTGGAAGCGCTTATCCGTATAACAACAGCAGTACCGGTTACTTCGCCTGGTTACCGGATATGAATTCATTTATTGGAGACAGTTGGGATACCAATGATTTACGTAAGCAATTCAACTTTTATTACGAATATCAGGATGCAGACGGAAACTGGGTTTCACTGCCTTCAACTGTTCCTGTACTGATGAGAAAATTCATTAACAACGCAGATGGTCTAAGCATTTACAGTGTACCGATTTACCGTTACACCGAAGCTTTCTTGTTCTATGCCGAAGCTTCTTGTCAGGCTGAAGGAGGACCTTCTGCACTTGCTCTTGAGCGTTTAAATATGGTAAAAAGAAGAGCGTACGGTTACGATCCTACTGTTGCTTCTCCGGTTGATTATCCTTCTGGCATGAGCAAAGACGAATTCGTTGATACTGTTCTTCAGGAGCGTGCCTACGAGTTTATGGTAGAACGCAGACGCTGGTACGATTTAAAACGTACAGGAAAAGTAAAAGAAGCCTTCGCTGCCGTAGGTAAAAATATTCTGGATGAAAGAATGCTATTCCCTATTCCGGAAGATGAAATCAATAATAATCCTGCTATTAATCAGGAAGATCAAAATCCTGGGTACTAGATTTATGTCTATTAAGTGATTTTGGATTATATATACATACAGCAAAGAGTCCAAAAATTATTTTGGACTCTTTCTTTTTCTTAACTTAAGAAGGTTTTCAGCAATACTTAACAAATAATAACAGCACAGCTTAAACACGCTCTTATTTGCCAAACCAACAAAGGGCGACTAAACATTTTTATTTTCAAGTAAATACCTATACCAACTAAAACATGAACCAGAATAAAAATAGATTTTCGGAACAGCTTATAAAGCAAGTTATCAATATCCTTGTGTTGGTTTTGCTGTGCGCTAGCGTACAAGCAAGCAATAAAGTAAAAGAATCATCAGATTTTGTGCGTCAATCGGAAAGAGAAATTCCGCTTGAAAAATCAGTTGATGTATTGATCGTTGGGGGCAGCGTTCCGGCAGTTGCCGCAGCTGTTGAAGCCTCAAAAAATGGGGCCAGTGTATTTTTAGTAGCGCCAAAACTTTATTTGGGAGAAGATTTATGTGCAACCTTACGCTTACAGGTTCAACCGGAACGTGAACTTAAAACCGAACTGGAACGAGAGATTTTTGGAGATAGCCTTATCACCACCCCGTTAAAAGTAAAAGCGACGCTAAATAAAGCTTTGTTGGATGCAAATGTGGAATTTGTATTCGGCTCTTTTATCTCTGATCTTTTATGGACAACAGATGAGAAACTCGCCGGCGCTGTTATCTGTAACCGCGCAGGACGTCAAGCTATTGCAGCAAAGACAATCATCGATGCCACCGATAATGGATGGATATCGCAAATGGCCGGGGCACAAATGGAGCCATGGAACGGCGAATCGATTAACTTTGAACGTACAATCCTTCTCCCCGGAGCAAATGATAATTCACTAAAATACGAGGTGAAAAAGTTAGCGATTCCAATGCAGGATCTTTCTTTCTCGTCGTTTGCAGAAGCAGAACAACTGGCACGCCAGCAAACCTACGACAAAGAACAACTGCGAGCTGCGGAATCTCTTTTCTTCGTCCCTCCCTACTCCATAATTTGTAAGAAGAATCAAGATCAGTGGAATTCCTTTCCTAATTTGGATTCAGACTATTTTCAGTCAAAAAACGTCGAAAACCTGTTTGTGCTTTCAGGAATGGCAGGAGTTCCCCGAACAGTTGCTGCTTCTCTTCTAAAGCCTGCAGCTTTATGTGAAGCGGGAATAATGGTAGGGTACAAATCAGCGGAATTAGCTGCAACAACAGAACCGACTTCAGACATACATTTTAAAATTAATTCTGTTACAAATTCTAAGGGAGACATTGGAGAGATACTTACAGGTTTCCGGCCTGTACATGATACACCAAACAGTATTAAACAACCAGAAACAGGCTTGCCGGTATTGGCGAATTACGATGTGGTTGTTGTTGGAGGAGGAACCTCAGGAGCTCCCGCTGCTATTTCTGCGGGCCGCATGTGGATGAAAGTTCTGGTAGTTGAATACCAGGAAGGTCTTGGTGGTGTGGGCACCCTGGGTTTAATTGGAAAACCATGGCATGGTCGTAATGTAGGCTTTGCCAAAGAAGTACCGTTCCCAAAAACCAATATTGAACCGAAAATGGAATGGTACCGTTCCGAGATTAAAAAAGTTGGCGGTGACATTTGGTTAGGCGTTCTAGGATGTGGAGCATATGTTGAAGACGGCCATGTAAAAGGAATTGTTGTAGCAACGCCCGAAGGAAGAGGCGTTATTCGTGCCAATGTAGTAATTGATGGTACGGGCAATGCAGATGTGGCTATTGCTGCAGGTGCAGATTATATGTATGGCGATATTGAAAATGGGAAAATCGCATTACAAGGCACCGGCTTACCATCAAGAAAACCAACAGGGAACTATGTAAATACTGACTACCTGCTGGTTGATGAAACAGATGTTGTGGATGTTTGGCGAACTTTAATTAGCGTTCAGCAAACTAAAAACGCTGATAATATTTACGATGTTGGCTCTTTGATTCAAAGCCGTGAGCGTAGACGGATTGTAGGCGAATACGAACTAAACTACCTCGATCAGGTAATGGAACGCACCTTTCCGGATGTGATCGTTTTTTCGGGAAGTGATTACGATTCGCACGGTTATCCCAGTTCGCCCTATTTTGCTCTTTTGCCACACGACAAGGTATCCTGGAAACAAAATCATCCTGCGCCGGGAGGAACTTGCTATACGCCCTTTCGTAGTTTGATCCCCAAAAAACTGGACGGAATTATTGTTACAGGACTTGGAATTAGTATGCACCGCGATGCTTCCGCCATGGTTCGTATGCAACTCGACTTAGCTAACCAGGGATATGCCGCCGGAGCAGCCGCGTCAATGGCCATATCTTCAGGTAAAGAGTTAAGGGATATCGATATAAAAGAGCTTCAAAAAATATTGATTGCCAAAGGTAATCTTCCCGATTCTGTTCTCAATTTAGGCGACTCATTTCCGCTTTCAAATAAAACAGTTAGAGAAGCAGTTGCCGACTACGGAAAAGCAACCAATCCGACTGAAGCAGGCAAACCTTTGGCAATAATTCTAACGCATAAAGAAGAAGCATTACGCGAAGTAAAAAAAGTTTATAAAGAGTCGGAAGGAAAAGAAAAGTTACAGTATGCCAGACTTTTGGGAGTTTGCGGCGAAAAGGACGGTATCGAGACTTTATTAGCGGAAATTGAAAATTTTAAAGGCTGGGATGAAAAGATATTTCAGGGATCGATGGCAGATTATGCTCACCTTCCCACGCCGACCGACGGAATTATCTGGGCACTTGGAAATACCCTGGACAAACGGGCTTTACCAGCATTGTTGAAACTTACCGAACAATTGGATTCCGACGTTACTCTCTCGCACCACCGTGCGCTTGCACTTGCATTGGAGAAGCTCGCAGATCCTTCGGCGGCTAAACCTCTGGCCGACTTACTGGCAAAGCAAGGAATGCAAGGCCATGCAATGCTGAATTTAGACGATGCCATGACCGATCTGGAGAACGATGGTAAAGGCAAAAACAGTAGGCTTCCGTTGCCGAAACGCACAAAAGCTCTTCGCGAAATTATCCTGGCACGTGCACTATATAATTGTGGCGACTACAACGATGTTGGGAGAAAAATTCTTGAATCATACAGACATGACATGCGTGGACTATTTGCTAGGCATGCTACCAATATACTCGACAGTAAATAAGAACGAATTAAATTTAAAGACATGAAACAGCTATTGATTATTATTTTCTGCCTATTTTCTATAACTCACCTCCAAAGTCAACCTCAATATGACATTGTAATTTACGGCGGCACTTCTGCCGGAATATCAGCCGCAATCCAAAGTTCGAGAATGGGGAAATCAGTTTTATTGATCGAACCTACACGCCGCATTGGCGGATTAACAACCGGAGGACTTGGACAAACCGACATCGGAAATAAACAGGCAATTGGCGGAATTTCCAGAGAGTTCTATCAAAACATAAAAGCTTACTACGAAAATCCCGATAACTGGAAGTGGCAAACCGCTGCAGAATACCGAGATGGTGGACAAACCCGTACAAAAGCAGGAGAAGATGCAATGTGGACATTTGAACCGTCTGCCGCGCTAAAAGTATACGACCAAATGATAGCCGCTGAAAACATTGATTTGGTTTACGAAGAAAGATTGAACCGAAAAAATGGAGTTGAAAAAGATGGGACACAAATTGTGGCAATTGAGATGGAGAGCGGTAAAAAATACTCCGGAAAAATGTTTATCGACGCAACCTATGAAGGAGATTTATTGGCTACTGCCAACGTTAGTTATGTAATTGGCCGTGAATCGAATAAAGAATATGGCGAAACTTTAAACGGTGTGCAGGCAAACGATATTGGAATCACACTTCGGAAAACAATTTCACGTAACAGCGTTCATCATAACTTTATAGACAGAGTTGATCCGTATATCGTAAAAGGTGACCCGGAGAGCGGTTTGCTACCTTTTATTACAGAAGGTGGTCCGGGAGTAGATGGCGACGGAGATAAAGGCATTCAGGCTTATTGTTTCAGAATGACACTTACCGATGCTCCTGAGAATCGTATTCCGTTTGCAAAACCTGAAAATTACAATGAACTGGACTATGAGCTTCTTTTTAGAAATTATGAAGTTGCACCGGGGGCAATGGAAGAAATGTACGAGTACGGCGATCCATTGGTGCCATGGATTAACTCGGCAATGCCAAACCGGAAAACAGATACCAACAACCAGAAAGGATTTTCTACTGATTTTATTGGTCAGAACTACGATTATCCCGAGGCTTCATATGCTGAACGTGAAAAAATTGTAGAGCGACACCGCAGCTACCAGCAGGGCCTGATGTGGACACTTGCCTATCATCCACGCATTCCTCAGAAAGTAAAAGATAAAGTTTCTAAATGGGGTACCTGCAAAGATGAATACGAACGGGAAGACGGCTGGCAGCAACAGCTTTATATACGAGAAGCCCGCCGAATGGTAAGCGGATATGTAATGTCTCAGAAGAATTGTGAAGGTTTTGAAGTGGTGGAAGATCCGATTGGACTTGCCGCTTACGGAATGGATTCGCACCAGGTGCAACGCTATGTTGATGCCAATGGATTTGTTCAAAACGAAGGAAATGTGGAAGCTTCTGTGCCTGCCCCTTACCCAATTAGCTATCGTTCTATTGTTCCGAAAAAGGAAGAATGTACAAACTTATTGGTGCCTGTTTGCCTTAGCGCTACACACATCGCTTTCGGATCGATAAGAATGGAGCCCGTATTCATGGTTTTAGGGCAATCGGCGGCTACTGCTGCGGTTTTGGCGATAGGCAGCGAAGTAGGTGTACAAAACCTGAATTATTCGGAATTAAAGGAAAAACTATTAAGTGATAAGCAAGTATTGAAATAAAAAGAATCAAGTATCTAAATACTACTCGCTTTATTACAAAAAGAAATTACCAACTAAAAGAATAGACATGAACATAAAGTTAAACATTAGAATCTTAAGATCATTTATCGCAATATTTACCTTCTGCCTTGTTTTTATAGGATGCCAACAGGCACAGAAAACGGAAAGCAGTAACACAGCAGATGTTATCATTTACGGAGGTACATCAGCAGCCGTTACCGCCGCGGTGGAAGTAGTTCAGTCGGGCAAATCCGTTATTGTTGTCTCACCCGATATTCACCTCGGAGGACTTTCTTCCGGAGGACTTGGTTTTACTGATACAGGTAATAAATCAACCATTGGAGGGCTTTCTCGCGAGTTTTATCACCGCGTATGGCAACATTACAACGAAGATGCTGCCTGGGTTTGGGAGAAGCATTCGGAATACGGGAACAAAGGCCAGGAAACTGTTGCTATGGACGGTGAAAACCGAACCATGTGGATTTTTGAGCCTCATGTAGCCGAACAGGTTTTTGAAGATTTCGTTACTGAAAATAACATCCGTGTTGACCGCGACGAATGGCTTGATCGGGAAAACGGTGTAGAAATGGAAAACGGAAAGATATCAGCCATTACTACCCTTTCAGGGAAAACCTACAAAGGCAAAATTTTCATAGATGCCACTTACGAAGGAGATTTAATGGCAGAGGCGGGAGTGAGTTACCATGTTGGGCGCGAAGCTTGCTCGGTTTATGGCGAGGAATGGAACGGCGTTCAGGCAGGAGTTTTCCATCATGGCCACCATTTTAGTAATAACATTGATCCTTATGTAATTCCGGGAGATCCTTCCAGCGGACTGTTACCTAAAATATCAGCAGAAAAACCTGGGACAAATTGCAGCGGCGATAATAAGGTACAAGCCTATTGCTTTCGCATGTGTATGAGCAATCATCCTAATAACAGGGTGCCTTTCCCAAAGCCGGATAACTACGATCCGAAAGATTATGAATTGCTGGCACGTGTTTTTGATGCCGGTTGGCGTGATTGGTTCAATAAATTCGATATGATTCCGAACAAAAAAACAGATACTAATAACCATGGGCCTTTTAGCAGCGACAATCTCGGGATGAATTACGATTATCCGGAAGCTTCTTATGAAAGAAGAAAAGAAATCATTAAAGAACATGAAGATTATCAAAAAGGCTTGCTTTATTTCGTAGCAAATGATGAAGGTGTACCACAGGAAATTCGTGAAGAAATGCAAAACTGGGGCTTGGCTGCTGATGAGTTTACTGATAACGGTAACTGGCCGCATCAACTTTATATACGCGAAGCCCGCAGAATGATTGGCGACTATGTTACAACTGAAAATGATGTATTGGGAAAAAGAGAGGTTCCTAAACCTGTTGGAATGGGCTCTTACACCATGGACTCGCACAATATTCAACGTTATGTAACGGAAGAAGGCTACGTACAGAATGAAGGAGATATTGGAGTTCATCCTCATCATCCTTATCAAATTTCCTACGGGTCTATAATTCCTAAAAAGGAAGAATGCAACAACTTGTTGGTTCCGGTAGCAGTTTCATCAAGCCATATTGCATTTGGGTCTATCCGTATGGAACCGGTATTTATGATTCTGGGGCAATCAGCCGCTACTGCCGCTTGTATCTCAATCGATGAGAAGATTGATGTTCAAAATGTACAATACGAGGAGCTGGAAAAACTTTTGCTTTCAAAAGGACAAGTATTAAGTTCAGCTCAAACAGAACAATAAAAACATTACTCCGGCTGATTGTAAAGGTCGGCCGGAGCTTATAATAAACAACCTAAAAAACGTCATTAAGTTGATAAAAGACACCTGTTATCCACTACCAACTTTCTTAAAAATTAAAACTAAAAACTGATATTTAAGCAAAAATCAATCAAACCAAAACCAACAATGAAACGACGTAACTTTATTAGAACAACTGCGGCTGGTTCGGCATTATTATTTACCCCCGGCGCATTTACTTTTGGCAATACCTTAATCGAGGATAAGAAATTTTGCTATCAATCGGCAAGAAAAATACCAGTAGCTTATAACGTTGATGTGTTGGTAATTGGCGGTTCAATGGCGGCAGTAGCTGCAGCTGTTGAAGCAAAAAAATCGGGTGCTAACGTTTTTTTGGTAGCCATGGAAACCTATCTGGGTGAAGATGTTTGCGGAACTTTTCGCTTTTGGACAGACGACAACGGCGTTAATGATACCGAACTCGGAAAAAGTATTTTCGGGAATGGCCTCCCCACACCACTACATGTAAAGCGCACACTTGACAATGCGTTGATCGACAACGACATTAATTTCCTATATTCCAGCTACGTAACCGACATTTTAAGTGATAAAAACAATCAACCGGCCGGAGTGGTAATTTCAAACCGCTCAGGAAGACAAGCAATTATCGCCAAAACAATTATCGACACTACTCCACGGGCAATGGTTGCTCGCATGGCCGGAGCTCAGTTTGGAGTTTATCCTTCAGGCGAACAAACTTTTAAATTCACAGTAGTTGGAAATCATTTAAAAGAAGCGCCGGGCCTAAAAGGAAAAATACAGGATAAAAAAGTACAGTTGAAATACGCTTCCACCGGAGATACACAGGGAACTGGTTTTTCAGATGCAGATATTCAATACGATGCTATCGAATACTCTATTCAAATTAATATGAAGGATGGAAGTTGGGCATCGTTTGCAGAAGCTGAGCAGGTTGCCCGCGACCTTACCTGGGATTCGGATCAGGTTGAATCGTCTGACATAATTTTCCAGAATCCTCCGGATAAACTGGTCGGTCAAAAACGATGGAATAATACTGACGTTGATCCGGATAATATCAATCTGAAAGTCTTCAAACCCAGAAAACTGGAAAATATTTTTGTATTAAGCGGAAGTGCCAATTTAAGTGCCGCAGCTGCCGAAACGCTGCTAAAACCGGGGAAACTTATTCGAATTGGAGAGCGAATAGGTGTGGAGGCTGCAAGTGTTTCTGCTACCTTTGAAGAACCACAATCGGTTAAAATTAAAGGCGATAAAAACACTGGAGTTGTTTCGGGCGATGTAGGTGAAATTTTGGAAGGTTTGCGCCCTTCTCTCAATATTGGTGAGATTAACGCTGAAGAAACGACTCTGCCTGTTTTGGGGACCTATGATGTAGTTGTGATGGGTGCCGGCACTGCCGGAGCTCCCGCCGGTGTTGGCGCAGCAAAAAAAGGAGCGAAAACGCTAGTGCTCGATTACATGCACGGGATGGGCGGAATGGGAACGGTTGGTATGATTGGAAGATACTACCACGGCTACCGAAAAGGATACACCAACACCGTTGACGCGGGTGTGAAAAATATGGATGCTGACAATCCGCGCAAAAAGAAATCGATGGCAGAGTGGGTTTTCGACTGGAAAACAGAATATTTCAGACGGGAAATCCGAAATGCTGGTGGTGAAATTTGGTTCGGAGTGCTGGGTTCGGGAGCCTATGTTGAAAACGGAAGAGTTAAAGGTGTGGTTGTTGCAACCCCCGAAGGCCGGGGAATTGTACTGGCTCACACCGTAATTGATTCAACAGGAAGTGCCGATATTGCTATTGCAGCAGGTTCTGAATATAATTACACCGATGGATATTCAATTGCCGTTCAGGGCTCCGGACTTCCATTCAAAAATCCGAATGACTTTTACAACAATACCGACTGGACATTTATCAACGATTCAGACATGCTGGATGTATGGCGTGCCTTTGTGGTTGCAAAAGATAAATTTAAAGACCAGTACGATATTGGAAAAATACCGCAAACCCGTGAACGCCGAAGAATGGTTGGCGATTTCACTGTTGGAGTACTGGATGTATACAACGGTCGCACATATCCTGATATTATTTCAGCTCACCTCAGCTCTTTCGATACGCACGGATTTACAGAAGATCCGTTCTTCTCGCTAAAACCACCGGCTCACAGCGGAGTAGATGTTTTAGCTTTTGTTCCATTCAGAGCGCTACTCCCGAAAGGACTGGAAGGTATTGCCGTTACCGGGCTTGGTGCCAGCGCTCATCGCGATGCTATGCCGGTTATCCGTATGCAGCCTTGTTTGCAAAACCAGGGATACGCAGTTGGAATGGCTGCAGCACAGGCAAAATCGAATCAACAAAATATTCGATACATCGATATCAAAACACTTCAAAAAGAGCTTGTAAAAATTGAAAGTCTCCCGGAACATGTACTTACCGACATAGACAACTACCCACCACCTTATGAGAAGATACAACAGGCGGCAATCTCAGTTGTCGACAACCTGGAAGGGTTGGAAACGATTTTGTGGGATAAAGACCGGGGTATAACCGCACTGATTGACCAGTATCATCTCACTAAAAACGAGGAAAACAAACTGGTTTATGCGCGTATTTTGGGTATGCTTAGCGATCCAACCGGATGGGAAGACCTGATTAAAGCAATTGATACTTACGATGAATGGGACGAAGGCTGGAACTATACAGGAATGGGGCAGTTCGGAAAGAGTATCAGTTACCTGGATAGTTTAATAATTGCTGCTGGCAGGACGCAAAAAACAGAAGCTATACCGGCCATTGTGCGGCTGGCAGAAAAACTGACGCCGGAGAGTCATTTCTCTCATTTCAGGGCAGTTGCCATTGCTCTTGAAACAATTGGCGATAAAAAAGGAGCCGAACCACTTTTCAAAATTCTTGAAATGCCGGGAGTAAGGGGGCATGTTATGCCGGATATAAAAACAGCAAAAAAACTTGCACCTGCTTTTAAAAACGATGTATCGACCCGAAATAACGCGTTACGTGAAGTAATCCTGGGGCGTGCATTATACAAATGTGGCGATTATAACGGTGTCGGAAATCAAATTCTAAACGAGTATTCGAAAGATTTACGCGGACACTTCTATCGCCATGCAAGCGGAGTTTTACAGCTCTTTACTGCTCCGAAAGATGTGGAGGTTGAATTATAAACGAATACTTGCTTCCGATATAGCAAGTTTAATATCAATTTTCAACAGAGGAAGATTGTGATGCAGCAACATGGTTGGAAATGTGTTGATAAATACGATAAGGAAAATGCACAAAATTATAACGTAGGCAGGACACTGGGCTCCAAATAATAAACAGGTTTAAAAAAAGATAAATTTATCTAAGTGGCAGGATATGGTAAAGCAGTTTTGGATTTTGATTATGATCGTTTCCGGGGGATTATTCTGTCTTTCCTATTTCAATTTAAATAGTAGAGAAAACTTTCTGTCCTGGGAGGGAGAGCGTATGTCTCACGCCTTTAACGATACAGTTGATGAACTTTCTGAGCAACAGATTATTGAGTTGCAAAACGAGGAAGGGATGCCTGTTTATTTTGGCAGATACTTTTTTAAAGATGTTTGTATATCGGGAAAATGCAAGATGATTCGTGTTTGGCTGTTTTGGGATGGTGCCGGGAATTATTTGGGGCATCAGGTGCCCGTTGATGAGCCGCTGACAAAATCGGATCATACTGTTTTTGAGCCTAAGGATTATCAGAAGTTGGATAAAATTCTGGCAGATCGTTCTTCTATTTTGAAAGATTTGAAACAGGAGGATTTAGTAATTATTCCGGACTCAATTGAGAATCCGTATGAGTTAGATGGTTACACTGCGGCAACTCAACCCGCTTTATCAGAAGTTATAGTAAAAGATGCTGTTTATACTTGCCATACGCTTTGGCATACGGTTTACGGTCCTACTCAGCAGGAAGTATTACGTTTACTCGACGAGCGAACGAATGCCGATTTTTTGAGAAAGATGCTTTCATCAAAACAACCCGGCAAAATTATCTGGGTAATTGAAACAGTTGAGAAGCACCGAAAATATCACGAAGAGTTTTATCCCCATTTTATAGAGTATATAAAGTCGGAAGATGATATCCTGGCCGATAAGGCATTGGATTATTTCCAAAATAGTATGCTGAATGACGAATTGATACAGAAGCGTCTTGTCAGTGAAATGCCTTACTTTTCAGCAAGTACCAATGTTGAACTGATCTGGAGACTTATTGAACACGGAACGGTCTCTGACGAAATATTCGGAGAACTCATACAGTTTGTAAAAGAGGGAAAACTGCAGGTGACAGCACTTAACATCGTTTATCAGCTTTTTCAACCTGATTTTTTAAAAGACGAACAAATAAAAACAACAATGAATAACTTTTTGAATGGAGAAGATGCCTATGTGCGCCGATTAACTCAAAAGGTTATGGAAACAAAATAAAAAATATAGGATGATTACATTTATTATTTCCATAGCAGTACTTGTAGCAGGATATTTTATTTATGGTGGCTATGTCGATCGCAAATTCAAAAGCGATCCTTCCCGACCAACTCCGGCAATCGAAAAAAATGATGGAGTGGATTACGTGCCTTTAAAAACAGGCAAAATTTTCCTGATTCAGTTTTTGAATATTGCCGGCTTGGGGCCAATCTTTGGAGCAATTGCAGGGGCAATGTGGGGGCCTGTTGCTTTTATTTGGATTGTGCTGGGGTCTGTATTTGCAGGTGGTGTGCACGACTATTTCTCAGGTATGCTTTCTGTGCGGCACGGAGGAGAGAGTATCCCCGAAATTGTTGGAAAATATTTGGGAATTGGAGTAAAGAACTTTATGCGGGTTTTTGCTCTGGTCTTGCTGATTTTGGTCGGTGTTGTTTTTGTAAAAGGGCCAGCAACAATTCTTGCCGGGCTGTCAAGTGTGAGCTCGTTTTATTGGATCTTCATCATATTTCTATACTACATTTTGGCTACAATGATTCCTATTGATAAGCTAATTGGTAAGATCTATCCGTTCTTTGGCGGTTCCTTACTTGTTATGGCGTTAGGAATCTTTGCAGTATTGCTTTTCGGGAAATATACGATCCCCGATCTAACGCCTGCAACCTTTGCCAATATGCATTCGAATTCCGATAAGTTTCCGGTGTTTCCAATGTTATTTATTACCATTGCTTGTGGAGCAATTTCAGGATTTCACTCTACGCAATCGCCTCTAATGGCTCGGTGTCTTTCGAATGAAGCCGATGGTAAAAAAATATTTTTCGGAGCTATGATCACAGAAGGTATAGTTGCGTTGATTTGGGCTGCTGCGGCCATGGCTTTCTTCGGAGGTGTGCGCGAGTTGGGTGAAACAATGGCACAGCCCGGGCATAATGCAGCTTGGGTGGTCAATCAAATTTGTGATACGATGCTGGGAAAAATCGGTGGTTTGCTAGCGATCATCGGAGTGGTTGCTGCACCCATAACATCGGGTGACACGGCATTTAGAAGCGCTCGTTTAACCATTGCCGATACATTCGCTTTTAAGCAAGGTAAACTGACACAACGTTTGGTTATTACAATTCCCATTTTTGTTGTGGCTATACTTCTCACTACAATTAATTTCGATATTATTTGGCGGTATTTCGGGTGGTCAAATCAAACGCTGGCAACAGTTGTATTATGGACTGCAGCAGTTTATATGCTAATTAGAGGCGAGAATTTCTGGATTGCGCTTATTCCTGCAATTTTTATGACAGCAGTGGTAACAACATACATACTTGTAGCACCAGAAGGCTTGATGTTACCCTACGCTTTATCCGCATTTATTGGATGTATTGTAACGGTCATTCTGACAGGCTATTTTTTCTTTTTTAGATCGAGAAAAGTTGTAACCGGACGTGTAACAATGAGCTCTGTTCGAAGTAATTAATTGAATTTGTAAACGAACGAATAATAAGAACTGTCTCGGTCTTCAAATGAAGATTGAATGATTGCTTAATACTGAAATTATGGGAAAAACTACGATACAATTTATTGTTATTATTTCTCGTTTGGCCGATGTTTTGCCTTCAAATATTTGGGCAAAAAACAATTGAGAGAATTCAACAATTTTTGAGATCAAGAAAGAACCGGAATGAAAAAGAAGGTGAGAATACCTACTGCTTATGATCTGAAATCAGGAATGAAATATTTTTTAAGTGTTCTCTTTTCGTTGAAAGAAAATACCAGCTGGGCCGAAAGAGGTCATATTGTTGCCTGGGATCAGTTCCAACTATCAGAGAAGCTCCCGTATTCAATGAGTCTCCAGATCAGTTCAATATTTTTACGAGGATTCAAATAGGTTTCCCATCATTACCTTTCAAAGTCTTTAAACCCATCAAATACTATCATATTTTAGTGTTCTGATGCCTAACTTTATTTCTGTAAAAAGACCCTTTCGAGGAAGGATAGAAAGTTTATGTTTTGGTAAGACCAAAACCCATGTTTAGTATCCCGTTGGTCTAAAAAATGGTAATAAAATATGGTGCAATTTTCGTATAAAGTCAATTTTGATCCGGTAACGATTAATGATATCTATACAAATCACCGTAATCTTAGTCGCAAAATAAGTGAAAAGCTGAGGCCATTACCGGCATTCAGAAAATATACGGAGGTGGGCTATCTACCCATCTTTATGGAAGGAGAAGATTCCTATTTGTTGAAACTGAATCAAGTAATAAATACAATTGTTGATACCGATCTGGCCTATATTGCAGCTTATAATTCGGGCACGGCCAATAAAGTAAAAAAATTACTGGCAGTAATTGCTGAATCCGTACCCTTTAAACCAAACATCGCTGCGCTGTCAAGAAAACTGGATTTGAGTCGTGACAGTGTTTATCAATACATCTACCAGCTTGCAGATGCACATTTGTTAAATACTTTAAGCTCTGAAGGAAGAGGCGTTTCAACTTTACAGAAACCTGACAAAATATATCTTGAAAATACGAACCTGGCATATGCGTTAAAGAGTAAACCAGATATTGGAAATATTCGTGAAACGTTTGTATTTAACCAGTTACATAATGCGGGACTTCAAGTATATTTACCAAAAGCCGATGATTTTGTTTTCGACGGTTATACTTTGGTGATAGGAGGGAAGAATAAAACCACAACGCAGGTGAAACATTTAGATAATTACCTGATTGTATCTGATGATATTGAAGTTGGAACAGGTAATAAAGTGCCTATCTGGTTGTTTGGTTTTTTATACTAAGATGAGTTAAGAATCGGGATCACTATGGCTTGAATAAGACCACAGAATTTTGTATCTCTAAGCTATAAAATATTGAAAATGAACCAGTGAGAGACAAAAACGAGACCTCACTATTCGCATTGAAATAACACATTGATTATAAGTGTATTTGGGATGTGGTTCGATTCCCGCCCCGGGTACAACAAAAGCCTGATATTCGAAACGAGTATCAGGCTTTTTTGTTTTCAGTGGTGCCAAATATGGTCTTCTTATCATTTAGTTTATTTTTTTGCGTACTCACTAGGCGACATCCCAAACTGGTCTTTAAAACATTTTGTGAAATACGATGGCGATGAAAATCCAACTTCGTAGGCAATCTCAGCCATTGTTTTTCCACTGTTTTTTATCAGGTTTAACGAGAGTTTCAATTTTACCGAGCGTACAAATTCGCTGACTGACATTCCTGTAAGTTTTTTTATTTTCCGGTAAACATGCACGCGCGATAATCCTAACATCTGACTTAGTTCTTCTACCGAAAACTCCTCCTTGTCGCGGTGTTCTTCCACTATTTGCGAGATTTTATTCAGAAATTTCCGATCGAGGCGCGAAAGATCTTTATCGTCTTCTGCAATAAGTAGCTGACCTTTGTAGCGTTCCTGCATTTTCTTTCTGAGTTCGAGCAATTTCTTCACCCTGATTTGCAAGTGACGGCTGTTAAACGGTTTTGGAATGTAGGAGTCGGCTCCTTCTTCCAGTCCCTCAAATTTTTGCTCTTGTGAAGCCTTTGCGGTTAGCAGAATAACTGGAATATGACAGGTTTTTAAATCTGTTTTTAAGGTGCGGGTAAGTTCCAACCCATCCATTTCTGGCATCATGATATCGCTCACAATAAGGTCGGGTTCATCATCACGGATGATTTCCAGTGCCAGTTTTCCATTTTCTGCTTCCAGAATATGATAATGATCTTGCAAACTGTCTTTTATATATTCCCGAACATCGTTTTCATCCTCAACCAAAAGAAGCGTAGGTTTTTCCTCAAAATTTATTTCAATATTCTTTTCTCCGGTATTTAAAACCGGATTGATATGAATTTCGTTGTTTCGTTGAATCTGCTTCTTTTTCGTATCGTTTACAGGTGTTTCAATTTTTTCGGATGCACTAAGATGGGTATTTCCAAGTGGCAAATGAATAGTAAAAGTTGTTCCTTCTCCAATGTTGCTTTTAACCTCGATCTCTCCGTGGTGCAGGTCGACAAATTCTTTCGAAAGCGAAAGCCCCAGTCCTGTTCCCATAAAGCCGTGTGAGCTTTCTGCCTGGAAAAAACGATCAAAAATATGCTCTATCTGATCCGTTGGAATTCCGTTACCGTTGTCGGAGATTTTAATTTCCACTTCTTCATCCCAAATCTTCTGTGTTAAAGGCTTAATTACTTTTAGCGTGATTCGTATAGTGCCATTAACGGGTGTGAATTTAATGGCATTTGAGAGCAGGTTGAATATAACTTTATCAAGTTTATTCATGTCGAACCAGGCATTTAAATGGTTTTTTTCAGCTTCAAAAACAAGAGAGATATGCTTCTTCTCCGCCAGATCATAAAAGGGCATCACAATTTCTTTCAGAAAACCAACAATGTCGTAACTGGCGGCCTGCAACTGCATTTTATTGTTTTCTATTTTCCTGAAATCCATCAGTTGATTAATCATGTGCAGCAGGCGAAGTGAATTCTGGTGCATCATGGAAACCTGCTTCTTAAAACGCTCCGGAATATCTGTTGATTCGATCATATCCTCTAGCGGACCAATGATGAGCGTAAGCGGCGTTCTGAACTCATGCGACATATTAGTAAAAAAGCGAAGTTTGGTTTGTGTAGCCTCTTCCAGTTTTTCCGAAACTTCAAGAATTTGGTCTCTTTGTTTTATTATTTCCCGGTTTCTTTTTTCTATTTCTAGTTTCTGATGCTCCAGTTTTTCGTTGGCCGCACGTTTGTTTTGGTAAGCTCTGAAGGTTTGAATAACCAAAATAACAATAGCTGCCAGTAAAACCAGTACAACGATTAAAAAGCTCCGTTGACTTTTAAAGCGGGCAATCTGGTTTTCAAGAACAGATTTTTGGTTTTCAATTTTTCCCTGCAGGTCGTCAACAGCCTCGTATTGAAGTTTTAATATCTTGGCATTGTTGTTATCAATAACCACGGTTTCAAGAATGTTGATACGCTCAAAAGGCTGTTTGTTTAGAATTTTATCAGCCAGTTGGATGGCCTCGGCTCCACCTGTAGGATAAAGAAAGGTAGCATCAATTTTACCATCGATCACATCTTCTATTCCACCGTCATCTCCTAATAATCCGTCGATACCCAGGATAAATTTATCGCTGATATTATTGGCGGCAATTACTTCGTAGGCTGCTCTGGCAATTCGGTCGTTATGCGAAAAAACCAGATCAAAGTCCAGTTTTTGGTCAAGGAAATTTTGCATAACAGTTTTACTGTCGCTGTAATTCCATTTACCCGATTCCGATGCAACCAGTTCAATATCGGGATATTGCGAAATCACTTCCATAAAACCATTGTGCCTGTTAATGGCAGGCGAGGACCCCTGCAGCCCGGTAATTTCAACGATTTTACCTTTGCCGTTTAATAATTTTACCGCATAATCTCCGGCTTCTTTTCCAATTAAATAATTGTTGGCACCTACATACGCAGTATAAGCCTCCGAGGCTATTTGTCTGTCGATAACGATAACGGGAATTCCGCTATTATATACCTCTTCAACAATTGGTGTTATTGGTTCCGATTCGTTGGGAGAAACAATCAACAGGTCGATTTTTTCTTCCAATAACTGCCTGATGTCGTTTATTTGTTGGTCGCTATTGTCGTTGGCGTCTTTTATTACCAGTTCAAAATCGGGGAAAAAGGCCAGTTCTATCATCATTTCGCGGTGCATCGATTTGCGCCAGTCATCGCCTGTGGTGCATTGCGAAAATCCAATTTTGTATTTTTCTTTTGACGAAAGACTAAAGAAGGAGAATAACAGTACGAATAGAAATAGGATCGATAGTTTCTTCGTCATATAGTTTAGTCTGATTAATATACTTTTGTGAAAGTAATAAATTTCAAAGAACCAATATCTCAATTCGCGTGATAACGTGAAAGAAATTTACCATTATTTTTTCAAAGTGTATCATAGTTGACAGTGATGTAACATAATTGCAAACGTATTGATATTTAGGCTGATAATGTTACATGGTTTTAACATCTCGTAACATTTCTTAAAGCCGAAAAAAGGCTGCCCCCATACCTTTGATTCAGAGTTTTAAACCAATAATTCTGAATCGAAATGAAGACACAAAATGTATTTTCTGTTGCCATTATAATAGCCCTTGGCGGCTTTCTTTTTGGTTACGACATAGCTATGATGTCGGGTACCACTTCGCAACTGGAAACCTTATTCGACTTAAATAGTTTTTGGCTGGGTTTTACAGTTGCTGTTGCCATTATGGGTACCATAGTTGGTACTGTTATAATAGGTAAACCGGCTGAAAAATTCGGGCGCCGCAAATCGTTAATCGTATTATCCGGTCTTTTTGCCTTATCAACTTTGGGTAGCGCATTTGCCATTAACTGGGGAATGTTGCTGGCCTGCCGTTTTATAACCGGAGTTCTTTTAGGTTGTATTTCGGTGGTTACACCCATGTTTATAGCCGAAATATCGCCGGCAAAAAAGCGCGGACAGCTGGTTTTGTTAAACCAGTTTTTTGTGGTTACTGCCATCTTTCTGGCGTTTGCAGTAAATTATCTTTTGGCAAATATTTTCGAAAGTGGATCGTGGCGCTGGATGATCGGTGTGGAAGCTATTCCTGCTGCAACCTTCTTTTTATTGCTGAACCTGGTTCCTGAAAGTCCGCGTTGGTTGGTAAACCAGGGACATACCGATGAGGCATTGGCTGTATTTCAGCGTATCAAGGCTGAAAATCCAACGGAGGAAGTACGTATTGTAAAACAATCGGTAGGTGAAGAGGAAGCTATGGGGCACGGAAAGTTGTTTGTAAAAGCTTACCGGTTCCCGATAATGATTGCCTTTTTAATTGCCGCCTTTAACCAGCTGGCGGGTATAAATGCCATAATGATTTATGCACCACGCGTATTCGAAATGGCGGGTTTTGGAACCAATGCATCGCTGTTACAATCCATTTCGGTTGGTGCTACAAATTTGGTATTCACTTTCGTGGCACTTTTTCTTATCGATAAATACGGGCGAAGAACACTTCTTATGGCCGGATCAGTAGGAATGGTAGTGTTTCTTGGTCTGCTTTCCAAGTCGTTTTTTACCAATAACTACTCCGATTTTGGCGGCTACGGTGTAATGATTTACCTGATGGGTTTCATTGCTTTTTTTGCTTTCTCTCAAGGGGCAGTGCTTTGGGTGGTTATTTCCGAAATTTTCCCCAACAAAGTACGCTCGCAGGGACAGGCGCTGGGAAGTTTTACCCATTGGATTTTTGCCGCAGCTCTTATTTGGGGATTCCCGGTATTGAATAACACCGTTGGTGGCGGTATCTCCTTTGGCTTTTTCGCTGCAATGATGGTGTTGCATTTCTTCTTTGCCTGGAAAGTTCTTCCCGAAACCAAAGGCAAGTCGCTGGAGGAAATTCAACAGGAAATGAAATCACGAATCAAATAATACTAAACAGACATGGAAATTAAAAACAACGAAATATTGTGTTTTGGCGAGGTGCTTTGGGACCGTTTGCCATCGGGCGCAAAAGCCGGTGGTGCACCCATGAACGTGGCGCTTCACCTGAGTGCTATCGGTTTGGATGCTACTATTGCCAGTAGCGTGGGAAACGACGAACCGGGAGCAGAGCTAAAAAAATTCCTCGAAGATTCAGGTATGTCTACCGCATACATTCAAACCGATAACAATTTGCCTACCAGTGAAGTACTGGTGCATTTGGATGAAAACAACAACGCTACATACGAAATTTGTGAACCCGTAGCCTGGGATAATATTCAACTAACTGATTCGCTCATGAAAAAAGCCGGGCAGGCAGGTCTGCTGATTTACGGATCACTGGCTTCGCGCAATCCTTTAACACGTGAAACGCTAATGAACCTGCTGGATTACGATGGAGTGAAACTGATCGATGTAAATTTTCGCAAACCTTATGATTCTCAGGAGGTAGTTGAAAAGCTTCTGGAGAAATCGGATATCGTAAAATTAAACGATGACGAACTAAATGTTTTTGCAGCATGGCACAAACACTCGGACACTGATGAACACAGCCTAATTGAATGGTTTGTAAAACATTACAACATTAAAATGTTGTGTGTAACCAAAGGCGAAAACGGTGCTATGTTGTATTGTAATGGCAAATTCTTCGAACACCCCGGATTTAAAGTAAATGCTGTTGATACCGTTGGCGCCGGCGACGCATTTCTTGCCGGGCTAATTGCTTCCCTCCTCAATAAAAAGAAACCTGCCGAAGCGCTGGCTTTTGCCTGTGCTACCGGAGCTTTTGTGGCATCAAAAGCCGGTGCTACACCAAAATACGACATGGTCGAGATTGAAAAGATCTTATCGACTGACCAACCAACTATCGAAAGAAATAACATTCAAATTAATTAAACTAATCTGATTATGGTAAAAAGAATCAAACTTAAAAATGCGACTAAGGGAATGTTTTTCATTCTGCTTAGTTTGTTTTCAACAATCGCATTTGCCCAGGAAATTTCGGTTTCGGGTACTGTGAAAGACGCCTCGGGCATGGCATTGCCAGGTGTAACAATTGTTGAAAAAGGAACAACGAACGGTACCATTACCGATATTGATGGTGTTTACACCATTGAGGTAGCGGGTGCCGATGCAGTACTGCAGATTTCTTTTATTGGAATGAAATCACAGGAAATTGCAGTAGCAGGCAGAACCTCCATTAATGTTGCTATGGAGGAAGAAACCATTGGTTTGGCAGAAGTTGTAGCCGTTGGTTATAGCGTTCAGCGAAAAGCCGATTTAACCGGTGCGGTTGAAGTGGTAGAGATGGACGCAATTGAAAATATCAGTTTAAGTTCGGGTAACCCGATGCAGGCATTGCAGGGACATGTTCCTGGTCTTTATATTGAAAAAACCGGTACTCCAAGTGCCACCAGCAGCCGAATTCTTATTCGTGGAGTAAACACGCTGGGAGATAACAACCCTTTGTATATTATCGATGGAGTACCAACCAAAAGACCAGAGGTATTCCAGGGGCTAAGTGCCGGTTCAATTGTTTCGGTGCAGGTGCTGAAAGATGCTTCGGCTTCTTCAATTTACGGGGCACGTGCATCAAACGGTGTTGTAATTGTTACCACCAAAAACGGATCGGATAAAAAAGGTGAAGTGAATGTTCAGTTTAACTCTAACTTTTCGGTTCAAAGCGAAAAATCGCAACGATACAATATGCTGAATGCGCTTGATCGTGGCCGGGCCCTGTGGCAGGCATCGGTAAACGACGGTGTTGATCCAACAAGCGGATACGGCGAAATTTACAACTTCGACTGGAATGGTGATTATAATAATCCGGTACTGAATAGTGTAGGCGTTCAGCCTTATGTTGGTGGAGATACCAATGTTCCTGCGGGCGATACCGATTGGCAGGATGCAACTTACGAAACCGGTTTTGTAATCAATAATGACTTGACTGTTTCAGGAGGAACTGAAAAGTCTTCGGTACTGATGAATATTGGTTACATTAAAAATACCGGTATGCTGAAATTCACCAACTACGACCGTATTACGGCCCGTATCAACGGACAAACCAGCATGCTCGATGATAAGGTGAAGTTTGGAATCAATGCACAGGTTGTATCGTCGAACGAAACGCTGGAAACTCCCGACCTTGGTAGTGCTCCAACTCCGGGACTGGCAATTACTTTAGCGCCAACAATCCCCTTGTACGATTCAAACGGAAATTATGGTGGCCCTCTCGGATCAGGTTATTCCGACCGTAACAACCCGGTAATGATGCAGGATATCAACCGGTGGGATAATACCAATCGCAGGTATTTGTTTGGTAGTGTGTTTGCTGAAATTCAGCCGGTAAAAAATCTTGTATTGCGCACAACCCTCGGAATCGACTACTCGATGGTTAAAGACAAAGATATTGAACCCGCTTTTAGTAATGGTTTTATTGCACGTTCAGTAAATAACCTAAGAATTTACAACAGCGATTTCACCAGTGTAACCTGGTCGAACACTGCCAATTACAAGCTTGATATAGGTAAAAGTAAATTCGGATTCCTTTTAGGTATCGAAGCTGTAAGCGATAATTTTCAGGATTTCACCGGATATAAGGAAGGTTTTTCTTCGCAAACTGAAGAGTTTTTTGTGTTGAGTGCCGGAACCAGCAACGGAAATAGTTTTGGAACAGCTACAAGCAGTCGTTTATTCTCTCAGT
The DNA here is from genome assembly GCF_010586825.1 of Draconibacterium mangrovi. GTDB lineage: Bacteria > Bacteroidota > Bacteroidia > Bacteroidales > Prolixibacteraceae > Draconibacterium > Draconibacterium mangrovi. The sequence goes on from NZ_JAAAGB010000001.1 coordinate 1,610,823, forward strand.
TCGGTAAGATCGATTATAACTACAACGAACGTTTTCTGGCGTCGTTTACCCTGCGTCGTGATGGTTCGTCGCGATTCGGTGCCGATAACCGTTACGGTTTCTTCCCTGCGGCTACCTTCGGATGGCGTTTGAGTGAAGAGGAGTTTATGTCAGGAATGGAGAAACTTTCAAACCTGAAATTCCGCGCCGGTGTTGGTCGCGTTGGTAACCAGGATGTTGGTGATTTTGCCAGCCTCGGATTGTTTGAACCTCGTTACGGAGCAGTGGCCAGTCAGGTAGATGGCATTTTCCACAACGACTTTTTTGATGACTACTGGAATGTTGGTTCAGCTTATGCTTTAGATGGTCAGGATTCAGGAAACCTGCTTTCGGGTTTTGTATCGGTGCAAGCCGGAAACCCTGCCTTGAAATGGGAAACTACAGATGAATTGAACCTGGGTATCGATTTCGGACTTTTCGATAGTAAGCTGGTAGGAGCATTCGATTGGTATACACGTAAAACAACCGATATTTTGATTCAGCCACCGGTAGCTTCGGCTTTAGGTGAAGGACAATTGCAGTTCCTGAACGGTGCAACCAAGAAAAATACAGGTTGGGAATTTGCGTTGAGCTACAGAAAACAAGTGAACAGCGACCTGTCATACGAGGTCGCAGGTAGTGCCAGCCACTTTGCCGATAAAATCACTGAACTGCCGGAAGAAGTTAGAACAGCTTATCCCGGTAACTCCGAGCAAACGGTTCTTGGCCATTCAGAGCTTTCGATTTTTGGTTACGTAGCTGACGGTATTTTTAAAAACCAGGGAGAAGTTGATGCACATGCCAGCCAGGTTGGTGCTGCTCCGGGGCGTATTCGCTGGGCTGATTTGAATGATGATGGAGTTATTAACTCGCTCGACCAGAAATTCCTTGGAACACTGCTTCCAAAACTCGAGTACAGTTTAAGAATTGATGTGAATTACAAGGACTTCGATTTGTCAGTTTTCGGATCGGGTGTTGCCGGAAAAACCGGTTATGATCCTTATACTTACTATAACGATTTTATTCGTGGTCGCGATAACGTAGGACCTGGTGTTTTCAGAGCCTGGACTACCCAAAATCCGGATTCAGATGTTCCTGCATTAACATTGTCGGATAGCAATAATGAAACGCGTACTTCAAGCTATTTGAACGTAAATGCGTCTTATTTCAAATTGCGTAACATCCAGCTTGGTTACTCCTTGCCAAAAAATACATTGGATAAAGTTGGCATGGACAAGGTTCGCTTTTACCTGATGGCCGAAAACCTGTTTTGGATTCAAAGCAACGAATTTCAGGGACCCGATCCGGAACGTACAGATGTAAATACCATCCCTATTCCAAGAACTTTCTCTGCCGGTGTTAATGTTTCATTCTAATCAAAACAAACTAAAGAATAATGAAAATGAAAAATATTAAAATATATATAGTTGCACTGATAAGTCTGTTGGCTGTCTCGTGCGATAATTACCTGGAAACTGAGCCGCAAGGGTTCATTTCAGCCGGAAGCCCAACGGCCGAAGGCGCTGAAGGTTTGGTTACCGCGGCTTACGCCGGAATTGGAAACAACGATATGATTGGCCCTATAGCAAGTATGTGGGTTTATGGTAGTGTGCGCTCTGACGATGCTTACAAAGGAGGCGGTGGTGTTTCCGATGTTGAGCCTTACAACTTTTACGAGCAATACAACCTTACTCAACCATTCCAAAGTTGGTTGGCCGGTTTACCTTACACCTGGGAAAATTATTACCGCGCTATTTCGCGTGCCAACTCGGCATTACGCACCTTAAATGAGTTAACCGACGAAGAATTTGCTTTGCGCCAGACAAGGATTGCTGAAGCACGTTTCCTTAGAGGGCATTCGCATTTTATGCTGAAAGTGTTGTTCAAATATGTTCCGTATATCGATGAAAAGCTGAGCAACGAAGAGATTCTTCAAACGTCGAACCGCGAATATTCAAACGATGAATTGTGGAACAAAATCTCTGAAGACTTTGAATTTGCAATGAATAATCTTCCCGAATCTCAATCGCAGGTTGGTAGAGCCAATAAATATGCGGCTGCTGCTTATCTTGCAAAACTGAGGTTATACCAGGCTTACGAGCAAGATGAAAACAACCAGGTTGTAAACATTAACCAAAGCCGTTTGCGGGAAGTTGTTAACCTGTGCGAAATGGTTATTGCATCAGGGCAGTACAGTTTGCAGGCTGATTTTGGTGAAAACTTTACGGGTGGTTACGATAATGGTCCTGAATCGGTTTTTGCGATTCAGTTTTCGATTAGCGACGGAACAACATCAGGACGTTTGAACTTCGAGAATGGATTGAACTACCCACACGGAGCTCCTCAATACGGATGTTGTGGTTTCCATCAGCCAAGTCAGAATATGGTGAATGCTTTTGCAACCGATGAGAATGGTTTACCAAAATTCGACACGTTTAACGATGTTGAACTAAGTGCAGCCGATATTACTCCTGATGGAGTACCTGTTGACCCGCGTATCGACCACTCTATTGGTATCGACGGTCACCCGTACAAATACCGTAACGAGGAATCCTACATTTTCAGCAACAGCTGGGTGCGCGATCCGGGAGTATACGGTTACTTTCAAAGTATGAAAGAGCAGCAGGCTGCCGATTGTTCCTGCTACAAAAAGCAAGGTCCGTTTATGGGCGTATCAAAAAACATCGATATCATTCGTTATGCCGATGTACTGTTAATGCAGGCTGAAGCATACATCGAACTGGGACAGCAAGATATGGCCCGTCCATTAATCAACCAGGTTCGTAAACGTGCCTCTGAAAGTACCAGCAGAACGCGTTTTGCTGATGGTACTGCTCCATCAAATTATATGATCTCGGAATACGACGGATCGAATTTGGCATGGACACAGGATAACGCACGCAAAGCATTAAAGTGGGAGCGTCGTTTGGAGTTTGCTTTGGAGAGCCCTCGCTTTTTCGACCTGGTACGTTGGGGAATTGCAGAACCAACTTTGAATGCTTACCTGGCAAAAGAGAAAACAAGAAAAGACTTTTTGAATGATGCTCAATTTACTGCCGGAAGAGACGAATATTTCCCGATTCCGCAGCGTGAGATAGACTTTACAAAAGGTTTGTACGAACAAAATGTTGGCTATTAATACATAGAAAAAGATCATGGTTGGGAGACTTCTCCCGCCATGATCTGATTTTTTAACTTTACCAATTAAAACAGTTCACCTATGAAAAGTCTGGCTTCAATTTTATTGCTGATTTTGCTTGTTTTCTGGGGGTGCACAGGAAATAAAGAACAGAAAGCTGCTATTTCCCTGCATTTCAACCCGGAAGATTCGATACTTCATAATCCGATAGCATTAATTTATGCCGACAACACGTATCACCTGTTTTACAATCAATCGGTTGATGGTGAAGAGAAGTGTGGACAGGCTGAAAGTAATGACTTGGTAAACTGGAGCACTAAAGCAATTAGTTTTGAGAGGGAAAAAGCCGGAAATCAGAATATAAAAACCATTGTTTCAGATTGGAATCAAACAACAGATTATAGTGCAGAAACTTCTGCATTGATTGCTTTCGGAACTGAAACTGATAACAATGGAGAACTGACCATCTCATACAGCAACGACAATGGCTCGACCTGGAATACGGACTACGAAAACACGATTACGCTCGCTGATTTTTACGAATCCATTCAGGACCTGAAAGTATTTTGGAACGATGAAACACAGACTTGGATCCTGGTAACACTTTCAGGATATGAAGTGCGTTTTTATTCATCCACAGATTTGAAAAACTGGGAGTACCTAAGCCGTTTTGGCGATGATGTTGTGCTAAAATCGGGGCAATGGACAAGCGTTGATTTTTTCCCGATGGAAATGGCTGAAACCAACGAAACGAAATGGGTACTTTTTATCAGTGCCGATAGCGGTTCGCCAAACGAGGGCAGCGGTGTTCAGTACTTTGTTGGCAGTTTCGATGGCTTTGTTTACCAGGCCACGCACAATAAACCCAAATGGATCGATCATGGAAGCGATCTTTATCAGGCTGTTGTTTTATCCGATTACCGGATCGTAAACAAAAAGCCAGTTTTAATAGGAACCTTATATAATTCCATCTACGAAAAATTCAATATTCCAACTAATCCCTCAACCGAATTCTCGCTAGCCCGCCAATTAACTTTAAAAGAAAAATTTTACGATTACTATTTAACGTCAGAACCTGTAAAAGCCATTGAGAAACCGGCAACAGAAACAATTAACGAAACTGAATTAAGCGATGGCAAATCAATCGAAAAGAACCTGGATTTGCCAATCAGAATCGACTTGACATTCGATGTCAATAGTCGTTTATACTTGGGTATGGCAGAATCTTTTGGTGTTAAAATTACTACAAACGAAGGCCAGGAGCTGATCCTGGGTTATCAGGCCGAAAGAAGATATTTTTACATTGCTGACCCCTCGATACAGCGCGATTTCCCCGATAGTTGGGATGGTTTCTACTATGCACCTTATGTAACCAACGAGCCAGAAATGGATATGACGCTTATTATCGACAGTAACTCGGCCGAATTATTTGCCATGAACGGATTGATTTCCGTTTCGCGAAAGTTTTCTTTTAATGCAGAAAACGTGCAGCTGAGCTTATTTGGCGAGACAGGAACAGTCAACCTGTTGAAAGGTACAATTACTGAATTTTAATCCAAATAAAAAGATAAATAACCATTAAAACGAATAGAGATGAACCATAAGTATTTCAATTTTCTGGCTGCAATTTTACTGTTGTTTGCGGTGGCCTGTTCTTCCGGTCCAACTAAAACAACAGAAGTCGAAGAAACGACAAAACCATACACCGAAAAGTATCGTCCACAATTCCATTTTTCACCGGATTCGGCATGGATGAACGACCCAAATGGAATGGTCTATTACGAAGGAGAATATCACCTGTTTTATCAATATTATCCTGATAGTACAGTTTGGGGACCCATGCATTGGGGACATGCAATTAGCACCGATTTGGTGCACTGGAAACACATGCCCATTGCTTTATATCCCGACAGTTTGGGGTATATTTTCTCCGGTAGCGCTGTGGTCGACTGGAACAATACCTCTGGATTTGGTTCCGCTGAAAATCCGCCGTTAATAGCAATTTTCACCTATCACAATCCCGAAATTGCAAAGGCCGGTGGTGTTGATGTGGAATCGCAAGCCATTGCTTACAGTCTGGATAAAGGGCGAAGCTGGACAAAATATGAGGGAAATCCGGTGATTCCAAATGATGGGAACCGCGATTTTCGTGATCCGAATGTGATTTGGAATGAAGAAATTCAAAAGTGGAACCTCGTACTTTCCGCTCACGATCATGTTCAGATTTATACTTCTGACGATTTGAAAAACTGGACACACGAAAGTAATTTTGGAATTGATGCCGGAACCCACGATGGCGTATGGGAGTGCCCCGATTTATTCCCGCTGCAGGTTGAAGGAACCGACGAAACAAAATGGGTGTTGATCGTGAATATCAACCCCGGTGGGCCAAATGGTGGCTCGGGAACCCAATACTTTTTGGGCGATTTTGATGGACATGAATTTACTGCCGACTCGAAAGATACCAATTGGGTAGATTGGGGCCGCGACAATTACGCCGGTGTCACCTGGTCGGATGTGCCAAAAGAAGACGGTCGTCGGATTTTCCTGGGTTGGATGAGTAACTGGGCGTATGCACAGGTTGTGCCCACTGAGGAATGGCGCAGTGCAATGACTTTACCCCGTAGGCTTTCGCTGACTAAAAAGAATGAGCAATACGTTTTAAAGTCGAGCCCGGTAAAAGAAACAGAGCTGCTCACAGCTAATTCAGTAACAGTGAATATTGATGAAGCGCTGAAAATTTCGGGAGTTAAGGAGCTGGATATACAAGGTTTGACTTTGAATCAGAGTCACTTGTCGCTAGAGCTTGAAATGGGAGAAACGCTTCCCGAATCATTTGGTATTCTGCTTGAAAATGAATTGGGCGAAAATGTCACACTAAGTTATTCTGCATCGGCAGAGCAGTTTCAGTTTGATAGAACACAATCAGGAGACATGAGCTTTTCTGATCAGTTCTCCGGAATATCGGTGGCTCCATACAAAATCGGATCAACCGTAAAACTTGAAATATTTGTGGATGCCGCATCTGCCGAAATTTTTGTAGACGGCGGTGATCTGGTAATGACCGAAATATTTTTTAATTCTCAAGCGTTCAGCAAACTAAAGGTTTTTACCGATGGGCAACCCATTTCTTTGACAGAAGCAAAATTTAAAAATGTAAATTCCATTTGGCATTAAAGTAGGTCGATCTGTTTGATAAGGCTTTGTTTGTACCAGAACAAAAAATTATTACAATATCATTTATAAAGTACATAAAAGAGGTAGTTGTAAGCAAGGAAGATAGCTTTCGACTTGCATACTGGGGCGGTTCGATTCCCGCCTGGTTATAAAAAAAGAGTCCGTTAAAATCGGACTCTTTTTTTTGCAGTTTATCTTTCATTTGAAATCATGATCTGTTGGGATCATCTATCTATTGTAAAAGTCTATCGTAAATGCCAAAGTTTACCCTTCAAGGAAATAGCTTGATTGTTGCAATTGTGCAGCAAATTTGTTGAGATCCGGAATACCCAGTTTTTTGCCCTTTGCAATTAGTAAACCTTCCTTTTTCAGGGCAGATATTACGCGAATAACCTGATCGGTTGATGTTCCGGCAAATTCGGCTATGTCGCGTCTTGACAAAGTCATATTGATGTAGCCATCGGTTTGTCCAAACTTATTTTCGATAAAAAGCAAACCGTTAATTACCCGCTCTCTTACCGACATTTGGATAAATAATTTGCTGTTGGCTTCACTTTTTTGCAGCTGGTCGGCATAAAAAAGCATAAAGTCAAACATTAATGACGGGGCCTTGTGTAACATCTCAATCAATACACTGCTTGAAAAATTACAAAGTATGGTGTCCTTAAGTGCCGATGCGCTGATGTTGTACACATAGTCGGTTCCAAAACCACGATGCCCAACAATTTCCCCGTTTTTCGAGAAACGAATGATTTGCGATTCTTTACTGGCAGTTTGCCGGTAAACTTTTACTGCCCCGCTGTAAATAAAATAAAGTCCGTTAACCGGTGCTCCTTCCAAAATGAACTGTTGGCCCTGGTTACAGTTAAATGTATTCTTTTGTTGCAGATATGTTTGAATCGAACCATTGGCAATGTGCTTTTTTATAAGGCAGTTCGCGTTTTCGCAGGTCTGACAATCATAATTATTTTCGCGCATAGTCGTTTATTAATGATCTAAAAATGTGAGCAGTTGCTGACGATATTTATAAAAGTCAGGGTGTTCTACCACTGTTTTTCGGTTGCGAGGCCGTTCAAGTTTAATGTGTGCAACCTCGCCAACCTTTGCGTAAGGACCCGATGTCATCATAATTACCCGGTCAGATAAAAAGATTGCTTCATCCACATCGTGAGTTACCATAATGGCTGTAATCTTCTCTTTCGACCAAACATCAATCAGCACATCCTGTAGCTCAATCCGGGTCATCGAATCGAGCATTCCAAACGGTTCATCAAGTAATAAAACTTTTGGCTTTAATGCAAATGCCCGGGCAATTCCAACCCGCTGTTTCATACCCTGCGACAAGTCTTTGGCTTTTTTATAAAAAGAATCTGCCAAACCAACTTTGCTTAGGTAATATTTGCAAATCTCCAGGCGTTGGTTGGTTGTCGCATGCGGAAAAACCTGTTTAACACCTATTAGCACATTCTCCAACGAAGTCATCCAGGGGAACAAGCTGGGCGATTGAAATACCACTGCCCGGTCGGGGCCGGCTCCCTGAATGGGATAGTTAGCAACAGTAATCGCTCCGGCTGTAATATCGTTTAAACCGGCAATCATGGTCAGCAAGGTTGATTTACCACAACCGGAATGGCCAATAATTGATACGAACTCGCTTTCTTTTGCCTGTAACTGGAAATTCTCTAAAACAACAAAATCGCCTTTTGGTGTTGGATAAGCCTTTTTTATATCGCGGCATTCCAGCATTATTTTTTCTTCAGTTAATACTTCCATTACAAATTGGTTCTTGGATTAAATAAACGTCTTTCTGCGCCCGGAATGATGGGATCCAGGATGGGCAGATCGTATTTCTTATCATTGGCAACCACACGATGTTTGCCAATTTCCATCAGGTAAGCGTTAATAGCATTCCGTTCTTTTTTAAAATTCGGATCGGCATTAATGGTTGCTTTATCGCGCGGGCGTTTAAAACCTATCGGGAAATTGAGGCCAAGTGTGGCACGCGGCCCGGGTTTTAGCGGAATAACCCGATCGGCAAGTAAAATTCCTTCGTCCACATCGTTGGTTATAAGCAGTACGGTTTTTCTTGATTCGCGCCAAATACGCTCAATTTCCATTTGCAGCGACCCCCTTGTTAAGGCGTCGAGGGCACCCAGTGGTTCATCCATCAGTAAAATTTCCGGATCCATTGCCAGTGCCCGTGCTACGGAAACACGTTGCCGCATTCCTCCGGACAATTCTGACGGCCTTTTGTGCAAAGCCGGGTGCAGGTTAACCATTTTTATAAAATGTTCAACATGGCTTTTTCTGTCTGCTTTGCTCATTTTCGGGAATACCTGTTTTACGGCCATATCAACATTGCCCGATACACTTAACCAGGGTAGCAAGGAGTAGTTCTGAAAGATAACTCCGCGATCCGGCCCCGGCCCGGTAATGGGCTTGCCTTTTAGCAGAATCTCTCCTTCATCCGGTGTAATCAATCCGGCGATGAGGTTAATAAGTGTGGTTTTTCCGCTACCGGTGAAACCCACAATGGCAATAAATTCTCCTTCCTCAACAGTGAGATTGATATTTTTCAGGACTTCGACACGATTGGTGCCCTGTCCGAAACTTTTCGATACATTGCGTAATTCTAGAAATGCACTCATAATGTGTTCATTTTTAATCGGTTTTGTGCGTCATGTTTTGTCGTTCTTTCAAAATAGAATTACGCTTTGCTTTCGTAGCTTACCGCTTTCTGAACCAGCATCATTAACCTGTCGAGCGCAAAACCAATGCCCCCGATCACAAACATGGCCACAATGATTTTTGCGTTTGAATCGTTTGCTCCGTTCTGGAATTCTTCCCAAACAAACGAGCCCAAACCCGGGCTTTGTGCCAGAAGTTCGATAGCAATAAGCACCATCCATGCCACCGACAAGGTGATGCGTAATCCGGTGAAAATCAGCGGAACCGATGAAGGAAGAATAACTTTGAAAACATTGCTTACAACTCCGAGGCGAAGTACTTTGGATACGTTCAGGTAGTCTTTGTCAACCGACGAAACACCAACTGAAGTATTCACCAAAGTTGCCCACATGCTGCATAAACCAACGCTTATAAATGAAATGACAAATGATTTGTCCATATCGGCAGATGCCAGGATTGTTTTTACAACCATTGAAACCAACAGTAACCACACCACGGGCGAAACGGGTTTAAATATTTGTATTATCCAATTTAAAGCAGTGCGCAAGGTTTCGCTTAAACCAAGCACGATGCCCGCAGGAATAGCGAGAAACGCCGCCAACAGAAACCCGGCAAAAACCGTTTTGAGGCTGGTAAAAATCTGATCGACAAACGAAGGACGGCCCGTATAACGGATAGATGATAAGCCTTGCGCATGGCGCTGTGCATTAACAGCTGCAGTTCTTGTTTTAAACTCCGCCTTATCGGTACTTATCATCCGGTGGTCGGCAATTAAGGTTTGTGTTGCCCGCCACACATCGGCTGGCGAAGGCAGGGAATTGGGTTTGCAACTTATGTCGCCCGAATCGATACATTCCTGCATGGCCAATGCTGCTTCATCTCCTTGCGTTTCGCGGGTTTTTTCAATTTTTCGCTCGCGCTCGATATTGTACAGGTAGCTTGAAAAGAAATTGGCAACACCCAGAAATATCGCGATTGACAGGATTGGAATGATTGCTTTTTTTAGAAAAAGAGCTCCGTTTTTTTTCGGTTCGATTCCCTGAAACAGTTTTACTAAGGGGTCAAGAAATCCAAATCCGAGCCATCTGAATGAGGCTAAAATTGTTTGTCCCATGATGATATCTTTTAGATTGGTAAATTTTTGAGAATTGATTATTAACTAAGTAAGTAGCCGGTGAGTAGAAAGATACAGCTGCTAATCCGGATAGCCGTACCTTTCTGATATTCACCAACTAAAAGAGCGGGTCTTGAATTTTTTCACCCGTTTTTAGATGTCTTTATTGCCAATGTCAAATTTTGTGAGGTACTCATTTGGCTTTTTCCCATCGTACTGAATGCCATCAATAAAGTCGGTTGTTACAGACTTAAAACCATCGGTTTCAGGAATGTCGGATGCGGGAATTTTCCCTTCTTCAACAAGCAATGTTGCCGCTTTTTTCCAGATGTCGGGGCGGTAAACTTTTTTCGCTGTTTCCAGGTACCATTCGTCTGTTTTTGCTTCGGGGATCTGTCCCCAGCGACGCATTTGAGTGAGAAACCATACGGCATCAGAGTAGAACGGATAAGTTGCGTGATAACGATAGAAAACGTTAAAATCGGGTAACGACCGTTTGTCACCTTTTTCAAATTCAAAAGTGCCGGTCATCGAATTGGCGATAACAATGGAATCAGCGCCCACATAGTCAGATTTTGACAGAATTCCTACCGCGCTAGGCCGATTGGCCGGATCATCCAACCATTTTCCGGCACGAATTAAAGCTTTGGTTACCGCAATGGCTGTATTCGGATTCTCATCGATGAATTTTTGGGTCATCACAAACACCTTTTCAGGGTTGTTTTTCCAGATTTCGTAGTTGGTAACTACCGGTACACCGATTTGCTTAAAAACGGCCTGTTGATTCCAGGGTTCGCCCACACAATAGCCGTATATAGTACCGGCTTCGAGTGTGGCCGGCATTTGCGGTGGCGGTGTAACCGATAACAAAACGTCGGCATCAACCTGTCCCTGAATGTTGTCGGCTGTGTACATTCCCGGCTTAATACCGGCTGCCGCCAGCCAGTAGCGGATTTCGTAGTTGTGTGTAGATACCGGAAAAACCATTCCCATTTTAAACGGGTTACCGTTGGCTTTATATTCTTCAATTACGGGTTTTAGTGCATCTGCTTTAATCGGATGTATCGGTTTTCCGTCGGCATCCTTCGGGACGTTTGCTTTCATTTTATCCCAAATCGGATTGGATACGGTAATTCCATTTCCGTTTAAATCCATTGAAAATGGCGTTACAAGCTGCGCCTGACGGCCAAAACCTGCATTTGCGGCGATGGGTTGGCCTGCCAGCATGTGCGACCCGTCCAGTTCGCCATCGATAACCCGGTCCAGAACATTTTTCCAGTTTGATTGCGCTTCAATGGTTACAAACAAACCTTCTTCTTCAAAATAACCCAGTTCTTTGGCTATAGCCAGCGGGGCCATGTCGGTAAGTTTAATAAAACCGAAGGTAAGCTGTGGTTTTTCAATTAATAATGATGAGCCTGAAACTTCCTCTGAAGAGGTAGCAGTTTTGTTGCCGGAGCCGCCGCAAGCATACAGAATGATAGCCAGAATTGCCGCCACTCCGGGCATTAGTAATTTTTTGAATCGTAACATGATATTTTAATTTTAGTTGTTTGAATAAAAATGGATGGAAATGGTGTTTTTACAGGAACTTAGGTGTGAAAGCAATCATTAGCCAGCCCCAACACTGCATGTCACCGGTTTCGGTTGCAGGGTCGTTAAATTTTAATTGTTTCATCGTGTCGGAGATGCCAAATAGTTGGGAGTAACCGGCACTCAAACTCACACCTTTTGTCAGCGCGTAGTTGAATACCAGATCCAGCTCGGTCCCCAAATAGCCATCGTAACTTTGGCCGCTTGTTGCGTTTGTTCGTGCTTCGGGTGCTGAGAAGTAGTGCAAATGCCCCAACAGCTTACCTTTTTCGCCTAATTTGAAAGTAGTTTGCAGGTAAATATCCAACAGCCCGGCGCTTTTTGCATCAGCACCGCCGTGGCCATTGCCAACATAGAAATAGTCCATGAATCCATAAAATTTGTGATTGGTTCCGTATTTCGGAGCCCAGCCTTCAACTTTGTCGGTAGTTTCTTCGTCATCGCCACTCAGGTAATCGATTCCGAGCAGTGGCGTACCGGACAAGTTTGTAAACTGAATATAGGCATTGGCCATGTAGCCGCTCAAATCCGTTTTTTCGTAGCTCCCGTTGGTTTCTGTTTTACCGCTGGTACCGCCTGTATAGTAGACCTGGCCGCCAAATTTCAGTTTTTCTGTTTTGAAGTTTGGTGTGAATCCGATGGTCAGGTTCCCATAGTTTTCGCCCGAAGTGGCATCCACATCATAAATATCTTCCAGCAACATAAAAGCCACATCCCCCGATTTGAAGGTCTTTTTGTAATAAGCCATTGCCTGAGCCTTCGGGAGGCCAAGGTTAAATATTCGGGTGTTGGTGCCGCCACCGCTGGTAATTACATAGGAGTTTCCTACCAGTTTTGCCGGTTCAGGTGCGCCGTCGCCGTAACCGGTTTGGTTCCAGCTTGCCATCATATCGAATTGGTTGCCCTTCTCATCTTTGTATAAATACCGAATGGCATCCAGAGACCTGCCCTGCGCTGCCCAGTCGAGGCTTCCGAACAGGCGATGACCATCGTAAATCACTTCCTGGCGGCCAATTCGAAAGGTTGAGTTTTTCGAGGCATAAAATTCGCCATACGCTTCGTGGGTGCTCAGCAATTGGTCTGACTTATTAATCTGCCCGGTTTCTCCCCAAATACGAACATCTTGTACGGAAAATTTGAATCCATACTTTTCAGCTTTAAATCCGGCAATTAAACGCGAACGTTGTTCGGTAAATAAAGCCGGTTCCTGTCCGGGGAGTATCGGCTTTTTAAAACCGTTACGTAGTTCGGTGCGCGGACGAAGTTGTCCTTCAAGTGAGAATTGTGCGTAACCGGCACTGGCTGCAAACACAATTAGAAATAAGGTAAATAGTTTTTTCATTTTCTGTCCTCTTTTGGTTATGTAATTCTATACACCAAAAGTATGTGTTGCAAAACATGAAAAATATGGGATATGGATTGTTAGAACAGTCTTTTGTGCAGGTATTAACAGACGAGATGGTATAAAAAAAACTGCGAAAAAGCAGGTTGGATTTTGTAAGGTGCAGATAGCCAGAGAATAGTGAAGTTAGCTTTGTATAAAATAATGATGCTCGGCGATTTCCTTTTTCAGGATATTGATATCCGGAATTCCTATTCTTTTACCTGAAAGCGTGATGAGCTCCTCTTTTTTTAAGGCCGAAAGATAACGTATTACCTGTTCTTCAGTTGTTCCTGCAAAGTCGGCTATTTCTTTCCTGCTCAACTGCATCGAAATGTAATTTTTTCGTTGCCCGAATTTACGGTTGATATAAAGCAGTGCATCAATCACTTTCTCGCGAACAGTCATATGGGCAAACATGCGGACTTTGGTTTCGCTACGGTGCAATTCTTCAGCATAAAACGAAATAAAGTCATAAGACAGTTTCGGTAGGCTCATTAGCATCTCCTTCATCATTTCAACCGGAAAGTTGCACACTATGCTGTCTTGCATGGCAGTGGCGCCAATGGGCGAATATTGATGTGTGCTAAAACCACGTTGTCCAAGCATTTCGCCTTCTCGGGCAAAGCGCAGAATTTGTTCGCGTCCGTTAATCCCAGTGGTTAACACTTTTATTCGGCCGGAGAACATAAAATAAAGGCCATGAATAGGCGCTCCCTCAATGATAACACTCTGACCTTTTCGTGCGGGAATCGATACTTTTCGAGCCAGATATGGTTCAATGCCCGGGTCGTTGCAATGTTTTTTGATGAGGCAGTCGGTGTTTTTGCAATCTGTACAATCGATGTGGTGTTTTATCATGACGCGCTATTCCTTTAAATTGATACTAATTCCGCGGTGGAATTCATTTCCAATTGTGTTAAACCACAATTTATTTCTTCAGCGATGGGAGTGGCATACCTGCCGATAAAAAGTACGGCCGGCGAAACGGGCTTGTTTTTGTCAATATCTGATACAATACAAGCAATTGTACTGCTTAAAATGCTTTGTTCTTTTTGCCCAACCTGGCTCATTACCTGAACCGGCATTTCGGGTTCAATACCGGCTTCCATAATTTTTGCAGTGAGCAATCCAATGTTTTTAAATCCCATATAAATGGTTACGGTACCATCGCCTTTTAATACTTCAATCACACTTTCAATATTGCTAAGCGAATTATCGGTGCGATGGCCGGTATAAAAAAGTGCCATCGGGCTTTTATGACGTTCGGTTATTGGCACTTCCATCAGTCCCGATGCCGCAACTCCGGCGGTTATACCTGGTATCACTTCGTAGTTTAGCCCATGTGTTTTGCAAAAACGAATTTCTTCGGCACCACGTCCAAATACCATTGGGTCGCCTGCTTTTAAACGAACCACCTTTTTTCCGCGGACAGCCAGTTCAGCCATTTTATGGTGAATGTTATCCTGCCGTTCGTGCTGGCACTGGCCATCACCCTGGAATTTACCGACATAAATTAGTTCTGCATCGTTTCGGGCAAGTTTTAGCATTTCCTTTCCGTGCAGGGCATCGTATAAAACCACATCAGCTTCCGTCAGGCGTTTGTGTGCTTTTACTGTCAGCAACTCCGGATCTCCGGGGCCGGCTCCAACTATTGATATCAGGTGATTTTTGCTCATAAAAGTTACCTTTCTGATTTACTATTCAATACCGATAAACACGAAGCCGTTTTCTACTTTTACCGGATATGTTTTAAGCTGGTATTGTTCATCTGTCAGGCATTTGCCATCTTCCAGCGAGAATGTTCGTTTATGAAAAGGACAAGCTACTTTCGGATGCCCTTCCGAATCGCCTGTCAGGCCGCGGGATATTGCCATCTCGCCTTTGTGCGGGCACTGGTTTTGTGTGGCGTACCAGCGACCTTCGTTTGTAAAATTGAAAACGGCAATTTGCTCTCCATTAATCAGTACAGCTGCGCCTCCGTTTTCAGGGAAATCTTCAACGGCTGCTGCTTTAATCCATTCTTTTACCTCTGTAATAGTTTGTGTTTCCATAATTGTTAAACTTTGGCGGGCATTTTCTGGCCGCGCATTGGTACATACTTGATATTTTCGTCGATTTGATCGGAGTTAACAAAGTGGCGGAACTTTTTACGCATTTCCTCATTGCGAACAACGGTGGTCCACTCGCATTGGTAATGGGAGATGAGCTCCTTCATTTCCTGCTCCAGTTTTTCGCCAATACCCAACGAGTCTTTTACAATTACATCTTTCAGGTAGCCAAGGCCACCTTCCAGTTCCGACAGCCATTTGGAGGTACGTGTAAGCGGTCCGGCCGTTTTGATGTAAAACATTAAGAAGCGGTCGAGATACCTGACACAAGTTTCCTTATCCAAATCGGAGGCCAGTAAGTCTGCATGACGCGGGTTGGCTCCGCCATTTCCGCAAACAAATAGGTTCCATCCTTTATCGGTCGCAATAATTCCGAAATCTTTTCCGCGTGCTTCGGCACATTCGCGAACGCAGCCCGAAACGCCGCCTTTTAATTTGTGGGGAGAACGCAAACCTTTGTAGCGGTTTTCAACTTCAATGGCAAACGATACCGAGTCGTCCATACCAAAACGACACCAGGTTGATCCCACGCAGCTTTTCACCGTTCGCAGTGCTTTTCCGTAGGCATGTCCGCTTTCAAAACCTGCATCAATAAGCTCTTCCCAAATGTTTGGTAACTGATCAACACGTGCTCCAAACAGGTCGATTCGCTGGCCTCCCGTTATTTTGGTGTACAAATCGTATTTTTTTGCTACCTGTCCGATCACGATCAGCTTATCAGGGGTTATTTCCCCACCCGGAATACGCGGGACTACCGAATAAACACCTCGTTGTTGAATATTGGCTAAAAAGCGGTCGTTGGTGTCCTGAATCGTATCGTGTTTTACAATTACATCGTTCCAAATACTGGCAAGCAGCGAAGCTGTAAGCGGTTTGCAAAGCTCGCAGCCTGAGCCTTTTCCGTAAGTCGCCAGCAAATCGTTAAATGTCTTTATTTCATTCACTTTAATTAGATCATACAGCTCCTGGCGGGTGTAATTAAAATGCTCGCAAATGGTTTTACGAACTTCGCGGCCCTGCGATTTCATGTAATGGGTGAGCAAATCGTCGAGCATAGGCACACATCCACCACAACCTGTTCCGGCTTTTGTACATTTTTTTATCAGTGGTAAAGCTTCGGCTCCGTCTTGTTCAATGGCCTGCATAATTTGCCCTTTGCTGATATTTTCGCATGAACAAATACTCGCAGCATCCGGCAGGTCGCCAACACTAATGCCTGCAGCGCCTTCTCCTCCACGGGCTCCCAGGATAAAATCTTCAGGATTTTCGGGCAGCACCATTTTGTTGTTTACCACCTGCTTCAGCATGTTGTATTCTTCAGCTTCACCAACCAATATGCCTCCAAGCAGGTATTTGCCATCGGCAGTAAGGTTAAGTCGCTTGTAAATACCGCGTGCTTTATTTTCATACACGATGGTTTTTATGTTCTTATCCTCAACCAGTGCATCGCCAAAACTGGCCACGTCGGTACCAATCAATTTTAATTTTGAAGACAGATCGAATCCGAGAAATTCTTTTGAATCGCCCTGCAGATTCTGCACAAGCACTTCAGCCATTTCGTAACAGGGGGCAACCAGGCCCCAAACCATATTGTGGACCACCACGCATTCGCCAATGGCAAAAATGCCCGGGTCGGCAGTTTCCATTTTGCTGTTTACAACAATTCCTCCCCGGGGATGAACTTCCAGACCGGCCTGTTTTGCCAGCTCATCGCGTGGCCGGATGCCTGCTGAAATTACCAGTAAATCAGTGTCTAGTTTGCTGCCATCGTTAAACTCCAGACCTTGAACCGAACCGTTGCCCATGATGCATTTGGTGCTTTTGTTCAGCATCACTTCGAGGTTAAATTCTTCAAGTTTCGATTTTAGTATTTCAGCGCCTTGCGGATCAAGTTGCCGGGGCATCAGGCGAGGAGCAAACTCAATGATACTTGTTGGAAGCCCGTCATCCAAAACGGCTTTGGCAGCTTCAAGCCCAAGCAAACCGCCCCCAATTACCGCAGCCTTTTTTGCATTGGGAATGTAGGCTTTGATTTTATCAATATCATCGAATGTCCGGTATACAAAAACTCCCTTCTTTTCCACACCTTCAATTGGTGGGACAAAGGCTGAAGAGCCTGTTGAGAGTATGAGAATATCGTACGAATAACTTAAGTTTTTCTCGGAGATTATCGTTTTTGAATTTCGGTCAATCGAAGTAATTCGCTCATGTGTGCGTAGTTCAATGCCGTGTTCTGCGTACCAACCTGCAGGAGCCAGCAGAAGCTCTTCGGGTACTGTTCCTGTGTAGTAGGAAGTAAGGTGCACACGGTCGTAGGCAGGGTGCGGTTCTTCACCAAAAACAAGCAGTTCATACTCGTGAACCAATGAAGACGCTACAAATTTCTCGCAGAATTTGTAGCCGGTCATCCCGTTTCCAATTAAAACAATTCTTTTTTTCATGATGCACTTTATTTATTTGTTCTTTTTGTATTCAATTAACTTTTATGCTTTACCGCTGTTATCAACTTAAAACTGATAAGTATGTATAGTTCTGTTTATTCTTCGGCCATTGAGGCACTGAAATCCGCACACCAAAAAGATCCAAACCTTGAGTTGGATGGAACCCCGGCCGAGTTGTTGTATTGTCAGCGCCTGTCGGATTGCCTGAAAGAAGTTTATCCCGATGCTTCGGAAGCCTTGTCTGTGGCAGCCTGGTGCCAGCATTTGTACCGTTGGGAGATTGCCCGCAGCACCTATCCCGAGGGCCGGGTTGGTTATTACCAATGGCGTAATTTTTTGGGTGAATACCAGGCTGAAAAAGCTGCCGATATATTGAAAGAAGCCGGATATTCCGCCGATTTTATTGCAGAAGTGACCAATATTCTGAAAAAGGAAAATATCAATCGACTTGCTGATGCCCAGAAGTTGGAAGACATTGTATGTCTGGTCTTCCTGGAACATTACATGGCTGCTTTTATGCCCGGAAAAACC
The DNA here is from genome assembly GCF_010586825.1 of Draconibacterium mangrovi. Lineage (GTDB taxonomy): Bacteria > Bacteroidota > Bacteroidia > Bacteroidales > Prolixibacteraceae > Draconibacterium > Draconibacterium mangrovi. Next base: position 1,629,016 of record NZ_JAAAGB010000001.1, read on the forward strand.
GATGAACAACTGGTTCTGATTGTTCAGAAAACGTGGCGTAAGATGTCTGCACATGGTCATGATATTGCTTTAAAATTAAACTTGCCAGAATCCGTAAAACGAATTGTTCATTTAGCACTGGCTACCTAATTATTTACCTGAAAATCGATTCTTCATCTGATCTTCAGTTTTGATACATTTTGTTATTCTATACACTTGTTGTTTCTGCAATTTCTACTGTTTTAAAAGTTGATTTTGGAGACTCGCATACCTGGCAACAATAGTTTTCAGGTAATTTGTTGAAAGCTGTGCCGGCAGCAATTTCGGCCAGAATATCACCATACCGTTCGTCGTAAACCGTTTGGCACAATGGGCACTGGTAAACATTATGCCCGGGACTTTTTGCCTGTTTTTGCTCTCCGGTAATATTCATCGAATTTTTTACAAACTGCTGATTATAATATTGTTTGCTAAGTTTGTTAAGGGCTTTTGGTAAATCCTGTTTGCTTAATGCCCGCTCGTACTGCATGTAAAAGTTGCTGTTTGGGTTAAAATCGTAAGCATGATCAATACTGTAGCTGGCGGTAAAATCGAAGCGGCCCAAAAAAGGAAGGCGCCCGTTTTTACGGATCACTACTGATGTGAAATTTCCCTTGTTTTTATTTTGAATGGCGAATGAAAGACCATAAGTGCGGATGTCGAATTTATCGAACTCAGCTACTAAAAATCGCTTAAGTTTAAAAGCCTCTTTATCCAGCAGCGGTAAATGCCAGTTCAATTCAAAAGAGGAGTGGCGCATGTTAATTCCGTAACGGCCGATCAAATCATCCCAGTAAATTTTGTCTTTGGTTTCTATATCCTTGATCAGGAATGTTTTCCAGGGAGTAAAACTGATTTTGGCGATGTTGGTTTTCATGCACAATTCGCAAACGTCTTTCAAAAACTGAATGGGGTACTGGTTGTTACGCCAGTAAAAACCTGCCCAGTATTTATTTTTGTTCTCCATTTTCACCAAACCTTCGTAATACGGCGAAGAGCCTTTTGGCAGCGTGAGTTTCGGATTTTTGTCGAGTGTGTTTTTTTGCAGATCGGAAATGGCCACGGATTGATGCAAGTCTTCGGTCGTACGAATTCCCTCCTCAAGGATCAGTTTCTCAAGTGTTTGGGCAAACAAGGCAATGTCTTCGGTAAATATAAGGCCCGGCCATGCTTCCGGTTGATGCATCTCTTCGATGTTAAGGTACAGGTGCCAGAAATTCGGGATTTCGGATGCAATAAAATTAAGCTCTCCGTAAAACAGCGGAACCATGTTTTGCTGCGGATCAACGATGTTTACACGCAGCCGGTGCTTATAAGTGAACTGATCTGCAATTTTGATAAATATACCCGAGTAAACCCAGTTGGTTGATGGTAAAATATCAACGCATACGAATGATGACACCACATTTTGGATTCCCGAGTTTCGGCTTTGAATTGGAATTGCTGTGGTTTCAATTTTTGGCAACGAATACTTTGGAAGGTAAAAAAGCATGTCTTGTCGTGATCCAAGCATAACGTATTTATTGCCTTCATTTTCTGCCAGCTTCAATGCTTCAGTAAACATGGAGGTAGATATCAGACCTCCTTTGCTGAGCACACGATAGAGATATTTGTTGTTAGCCTTTTTCATTGTAATTGCCGGTTACGGGTTCCAACTCTTCTTTTAATAATTTCTGAATTTCAGGTCGGCAGCTGCCGCAGCCAAGTCCGGCACCGGTGATTTCGCAAACAGCATCTTCATGGGAAGCCCCGTTTCTGATCGCTTTCTGAATGTTGCCTGATCCAACATTATTACAGGAACAGAGGAGCTTGCCAATCACCGGTTCCATTGGTTTTCCGGTTCGAAGCAGAGTATTTCGAAGTCCGGCCAGCTCTTTTTGCTCTACTATTAGTTTTTTGAATTCGGCAAATTCAGCTTTGTCACCCATTAAAATGGCGCCCATTAATACATCGTTTTTAACAATGCACTTTTTGTAATAGCGGGTGGCTTTATCAATAAAAACTATCTCTTCGAAACCTTCCGCTCCGGCAGGAACAGAAGTTAAACCAATGGAACAAAGGTCGATTCCCGGAAATTTCAGGATGTTCATTGGAACAGTTCCGTAGTATTCGCTAATTGGATTGCCAAGCAGGTGTTTGGCCAGTATATCAGCTTGTTCTTCGGCTGCTGCGGTTATGCCAAACAGGTTACCATTAAGCTCCGCAATTTCGCCAATGGCGTAAATATCCGGGTTACTGCTTTTCAGGTGCTCGTTAACAATTATTCCCCTGCGAACATTAACCACTCCTTTGGCAAAGCTGATATTGGGTTTTGTACCCACTGCGAATACAATAGAATCAAAAACCAGGCGTTTGCCGCTTTTAAAACTAACGCGATGTTTATCTTCCCAATCGCTGCTTATCTGGCTTAGTTCATCATTAAATAGAATTTCAACGCCTTTTTCGTTCAGTATTTCTTTCAACAACGTGGCTGATTCGTTATCGAGCTGGCGTTCCATTAAGCGTGGATTGCGGTTTACCAGCGTTACCTGAACATCCATTTCCAATAATGAAGCTACCATTTCAAGTCCTAACAATCCGCCACCAACAACCAGAACACGATGGTTAGATTTTGTCATTTTTCGGAACTGGTCGGCATCTTCCCGTGTGCGAATGGTATAGGTGGCGGGTAATGCAGCCCAATCGGGGTTCATAACATTTGAGCTCGATCCGGTGGCCAGAATTAGCTTGTCATAATGGTAGTCCTTCCCATCGGTACAATCAATGGTTTTATTTTCAGAGTCAATGGAGTTAAGGCTTACCCCGGTTTTAACCTGTATATTTAGTTTTTTGATTTCTGCTTCGCTTGTTTTCTGAAGGGCCTCCCAATTAAGACTTCCTGTAATATAATCAGGCAATAAAACGCGGTTGTAGAACGGATAATCTTCTTTTGAGATGACCAATATTTTGTCGGTTTTGTTTTTCTCCCGATAGCTCTTTACAAATTGAAGGGCTGCAGCACCTGCTCCAACCACAAGCAGTTGTTCTGTTGGTTTGTAATTCTTTTCAATGCGAACTGTGCTAAATTTAAAGTCGGGTTCTTTTGATTTTGGGTCTACCAAATCATTGGTTAAGTTGTTGGTTCGCGCTTTGTTTCCTGAGAGAACTTTTCCCCAGTGCATGGGCAGGAACACAACTCCCCGGCGAATTGAGTCAGTAACTTGTGCGGGTGCTTTTACTTCTCCGTTCCGGTTGCTGATCGTTAAAATGTCATCATTTTCGATGTTTAAATTTTTGGCATCAGCCGGATGGATTTCAACAAATGGTTTGTCGATATGCTGTTGTAGGCGTTTAACTTTTCCGGTTCGTGTCATGGTGTGCCACTGATCGCGGATACGCCCTGTTGTTAAAATAAACGGATATTCTGTATTTGGTTGTTCCGAGAGGTTGGTTCCCTCCACGGCAAATATATTTGCTTTTTTAGACGGAGTATAGAAGTTGCCATCCTCAAAAAGGCGCAAAGTACTTTTTCCATTTCTGAATGGCCACTGAACCGAACTGGTTGTGCGTAAATGCTCATAGGTCAGTTCTTCAATCGAGAGATTTGTTCCGCGGGTTAGTAGTTTATATTCGTCGAATATTTCCCGGGCATTCTTAAAGTTGAACCCGGAATAGCCCATTTTTCTTGCAACACGGCATATAATTTCGTAATCGGGGAGTGCTTCTCCCGGAGCCTCTACCACTTGGTTAAGATGCGTAATTCTGCGTTCGGAGTTTGTCATCGTACCTTCTTTTTCCAACCATCCGGCGGCGGGAAAAACCACATCGGCAAATTGTAGCGTATCCGATTTTTTAGAAATGTCCTGAACGACCACAAACCGGGCTTTTTTCAACGCTTGTTCCACTTTGTGTAAATTAGGCAAACTCACCATAGGGTTTGTGCAAATAATCCAGACCGCTTTTAACCGTCCGTCTTCAAGAGCGTCAATCATTTCAGTTGCGCTGTAACCCGGTTTGGCAGGTATTTCTTTCACCTTCCAAAAATCTGCCACTTCAGCCCTGTGGGCTTCATTATCTAAATTTCGGTGGGCAGGAAGCAGGTTACACATTCCACCAACTTCGCGTCCGCCCATGGCATTGGGTTGACCGGTAAGGCTAAACGGTCCGCAGCCGGGTTTACCTATTTTTCCGGTGATGAGGGAGAGATTGATAAGTGAAAGGTTCTTGTTTACGCCGATAACGCTTTGATTTAATCCCATGGCCCACATGGATATAAATCCTTTCGACTCTCCTATATATTTTGCTGCCAAACGAATATCGGCAGCGGGAACACCACAGATTTCAGCCGCTTCGTTTACGCTTTGTTTAACGACTTGCTTTTGCAATTCTTCAATACCATTGGTATGTTGGCGGATGAAATTCCAATCGGCATAACCGTCTTCAAGCAGGCAGCGGGCAATGGCATTGTTCAGGAACACATCAGTGCCCGGCTTTAATTGTAAATGCAAATCTGCTAATTCGCAGCTTTGCGTACGACGCGGGTCGGCTACAACAATTTTAACTTCAGGACTGGCCTTTTTACGCGCTTCTATCCTGCGAAACAAAATTGGATGGCACCAGGCCGGATTTGCACCTGTAATAAAAAAGCAATCGGCAAGGTCAATGTCTTCGTAGGATGCAGGAACAGCATCTTCTCCCAGTTGCATTTTGTAGCCTACCACTGCAGAACTCATGCATAAGCGTGAATTCGTATCTATATTATTGGTTCCCCAAAAACCTTTTGCGAGTTTTGAAGCCACATAATATTCTTCAGTCAGACATTGTCCGGATACATAGAACGCCACAGAATCAGGGCCAAATTTTTCGATTAAGCTTTTGAATACATTCGCAACACGCCCTATGGCTTCCGGCCATTCAACATTTTTTAAGGGATACCCTTTGGCCAAACGGACTTGTGGAGTGGTTAAGCGGTCCGTTTGATTGTTTACCACATAATGCAGGTTTAATCCTTTTGAACACAGCTTTCCCTTGTTGACGGGATGGTCCTTGTCTCCTTTTACGGCAACCTTTCCGTCAGCCGATTTTGAGACAATTATCCCACATCCAACTCCACAATAGGAACATGTTGATTTAAATTCTTCGGTCCTCATGCATTTAGCTTTATTATGCTATTCTCTGCGTAGCTGAACATAAATACCGGTTTGGGCTGAACGCTTCGGGCTTGGTATACCTCGCCAAGCTCTTTTCGTGCTTCCGCTTCGGCTTCCTCGCTAAAGCGAACAAGGAAAGCAAAAAGCGAAACTACACTGACGATGATTCCAATGATAAATAATGCCTGCGGATATGAGACTCCTTCCAATTTAAAGAGGAATCCGGCGGCAACAGCACCGGCGTTTCCGCCAGCACCTACAATCCCCGATACGGTTCCTATTGCTTTTTTATTGATAAAGGGAACGACTGAAAAGGTTGCCCCTTCCGACATTTGCACAAATAGACTAAACACGATCATAGTCGCAATGGCAACAGGTAAAATGGTCATTCTGCTAAACATGATCAATGCAATTCCTTCAAGGAACAAAGCTGTAAACAGAAAATAGACACGTCCTTTTAAGCCCCATCTGATCCCTGATTTATCGCCAAGAATACCGCCAACGGAACGGGCAAATATGTTCATCACACCAAATAACCCGGCGATTAATCCTGCGGTTTTTACATCAAGGCTGAAATAGTCTTTGTAATAAAGAGAGGCTATATTGTTAATGGTAAGTTCAATACCAAAACAAGCCCCGTAAATTATAAACAAGCCCCAAACACGGAAGTCTTTTATTGTTTCCACAAACTGGCCCTTTTCGGCTTTCTTTTTTATGGCAAAATCAGGATCTGCTTTTTTAAGGTCGTTCAAATTTCCTTCGGGAGTGTCCTTGGTAAACTTGTAATAAACCAGTCCCATTATTATCATCAAAATTCCGGGAACAATCATGGCATATCGCCAGGAGCTGGCGTTAGTATATCCAATTGCCACAAAAGCTGAAAAAATAAGTGGCATTACCATTTGGGTTACTCCGCCACCCAGATTTCCCCAGCCAGCTGTGGTTGCGTTAGCTGTACCTACAACGTTTGGAGCAAACATAAGAGATGTATGATACTGTGTGATTACAAATGATGCTCCGATTACTCCAATCAACAGGCGGAAAATCAAAAAAGACGTATAATCGTTGCTCAGTCCGATCAACATAACGGGGAGAGATCCAACAATTAGTAACCAGGTATAGGTAATTCGAGGACCTATTTTATCCGATATCCAACCGATTAGAAGGCGGGCAAAAATGGTAATCATTACCGAAGCGATAATAATGTTTCCGATTTGTGATTTACTTAGTAATAATTCTTCGCGGATTACTGCCATTAGCGGGGCTACTCCAAACCATCCGAAAAAACAGAGAAAAAACGAAAACCAGGTAATATGGAAGGTTTTCATTTGAATTGATTTAATACTGAATAAGTCAATTTTAGTAGCTTTTGAAGATTTTGAATGTTCCATATTTCTCTACATTTTTTTGATAAACGAATACGGGATCTTTATGTCTGTAAAGAAACTAAATGAAACTGTTCAAAAAGTGGAATCGGAGCTCATGTGCTCCTTGAAGGTATTTAAAAGACATAAATAAACATGTAAAAGCGCGTTTATAATTATGGGCAAAAACCATATAAAAAATAATGTGATCCAATGTGTAAGGTAAGTGTGATTTTTTAAGAGGCTGAAAGATAGTGTCTTGTGCGGCTTTGGCCAATTGCCGCAGATGAGTAGTTTTTTGAGAAAAGGAATTGAAAAAATCAAAAAGGCTCAAATATTAAATAAAAGTTATCAAAAAGATTTATAAAATCGAACAAATCGAACAAAAAGAAATATGTCAGTTAATTGTGTTATGAAATGGTAATTCTTAGCTTACTTGCTTACATTTTGTTAAAGTCGAACAACTTTGTGGATCACAAAAACCTTATATCGTGGATTTTTGCGTATGGTTTTTTAACAATCTAAATTGTTTGGGAATTGAACTGAAGCTTGATTTCTATGGTCATAATAATAAATCCACGGCATTGAGGATTGTCCTATCCATTTCGATGTATTTTTGTGGATTAGTTTTTTAAGCAACAGGTATGAAAAATCTTTTCTTAGTCATTTCAATTCTATTTACCTTTAATTCTTTAGCTCAGAATTCGATCATCTTTACTATTAAAGATGAAAATGATGAGCTTTTAACCGGAGCAAATATTCTCATTGAAGGAACTACAACCGGAACGGTTTCAGACGAAAACGGAGTGGCAAGGTTCAGCAATATTCCTAATGGAAAAACGGTGTTTCTTGTGTCTTTTATTGGCTATGAAACAACGAAAATAACGCTTCATTTTCCGCAGGACAACAATAAAAGTATCGTTGTGGAACTGGAAGAGGGTGAGGAGCTGGAAGAGGTGATTGTTGCCGCCACCCGTTCATCACGGACAATTGAAGATATTCCAACACGTGTTGAAGCTATTACCGGTGAAGAATTAGGTGAACAAGCTGCTATGAATTCAAGTAATATCGGCATGCTTTTAAGCGAAACCACAGGAGTGCAAATGCAACAAACTTCGCTGAGTTCAGGAAATATGAATATCCGGATTCAAGGCTTGGACGGCAGATACACCCAAATATTAAAGGACGGATTTCCGTTGTATTCCGGATTTGCCGGAGGTTTATCCATTATGCAAATTCCACCCCTCGATTTAAAACAGGTAGAATTGATTAAGGGAAGTAATTCAACGCTTTACGGCGGTGGTGCTATTGCCGGACTGGTGAATCTTGTTTCAATTACTCCCGAAGAAAAACCGGAGCTCAGCCTCATGTTTAATCAAACCAGCGCTTTAGGATCGACAGCTAATTTTTTCTATGCGCAAAAATTCAGTAAAACCGGAATTACAATTTATGGTTCGGCAAATCATCAGGTTCCTTACGACCCGGATGATGATGGTTTCTCAAACCTGCCTAAATCGACCACCTATAATCTGAATCCAAAGTTTTATTTCTACCCCAATAAAAACACCGAACTATTATTTGGAGTCACCTCTACTTTTGATAACCGAACCGGTGGTGATATGGAAGTCATTAAAGACAAGGCAAATCAGCAACATGTATTTTCCGAGAAGAATACTTCAGAACGATATTCCACTCAATTTAAATTTCAGAATTCAAACGATGTACGAAGTATCGTTGTAAAAAACAGTGTGAGTTATTTTAAACGAGAATTGAACATCCCTAATTATCAGTTTGGCGGAAAACAGTTATCTGGCTTTTCAGAGGTAAATTACAGCCTTTACAAAGAGGAAAATACTGACTGGCAATTTGGGGCAAATCATTATTTCGAGCAGTTTAAAGAAACGAGGACTGATGCGGATGCAAAAAGGGATTATACGCATAATACGCTGGGTGTTTATGCGCAGAATACTACCGATTTTAGTCCGAAGTTTACGCTTGAAGGCGGATTGAGAACGGACTACAATTTCGATTACGGAACTTTTGTACTTCCGAGAATTGCCTTGCTTTTTAAAGCCACAGAAAAACTGAGCTCACGAATTGGCGGTGCGATGGGATACAAACTTCCAACGATTTTTACGGAAGATGCCGAGAAATTGTATTTCCGCAATATTCAGCCGATATCAAGCGATCAAATGGATCCGGAAAGGTCGATAGGAGGGAATTTTGATGTGAATTACAAAACGGTGTTTTTCGATGCGGTAACCTTTTCTATCAACCAACTTTTCTACATTACACAACTCAAAGATGCACTTGTTTTAAGAGAGAATCAGATTGATAATACTTCTTTTTTTGAGAATGCCGACGGGAACATTTTAAGCTCAGGATTTGAAACTAATGCCAAGTTCTCGTACGCCGATTTTAAGCTGTATTTTAATTATGCTTTTATAAACACCAAGCTTCAATACGATAACATAAACAACCAGAAACCACTTACGCCAAAACATAATTTAGGAACGGTTTTGATGTACGAAACGGAAGAAAAATGGTCGATAGGGTATGAGTTGTATTACACCGGAACTCAGTTTGACGAACAATACAACTCAAAACCTGATTTTTGGGTAATGGGATTTATGGTGATGCGACATTTTAAAAACCTGTCGGCATTTATCAATTTTGAGAATTTTACCGATGTAATTCAGACCAATTATGAGCCGTTGGTTTTGCCTCCATACAATTCTCCGACTTTCCCTGATATTTGGGCTCCCTCCGACGGTTTTGTATTTAATGGCGGGATTAGAATAAATCTACTGTAGGGTTTACACTATTTGAAGATAGAATCCTTAAACAATTGTTTTTTTTAATTCCTCAATACAGTCGGGGCACAGGCAACCATCGAAACAAGCCATGATATAATCGCGCACTTTTTCGGGCATATCTACTTGTGCACACCAGCAGTGATAGTTGCCGGTGCAGGTATGCAAATTTCCACATTTGGCGCATGAATGTGGTTCGTATTTCGGATTGTGTTCCATCATTGTCCGGATTTTAGGAATACAAAAATGAATATTTCTTACAACATTGCAATTTGAGTTTGAAAAATGGTTGGAAAAAGAATTATTAACAGTAAAACAAAAGCCTGATATTCGCAAAGATTATCAGGCTTTTATACTATTTTTTATCCGTTTTAATCTTTCTTCCCTTTTTCAAAAAAGTGGTGAAAAAATACACTTTGAAAAGCGATAGCGTTTTTCCAATAATCCCAGGTATGTCCGCCGGGCCGTGTGGTAAAATCGTGTGGAATATTTCGCTCAAGCAGCTTTTCGTGCAAGTCGCAGTTAACGCCGTAAAAGAAGTCGCCTACGCCACAATCAATTGATATTTCAAGCGATCCGGGCGTTAGCTTGTAAACAAGATTGATGACGCTGTTTTCTTCCCAGTTGTCTTTGTTTTCCGCATAAGTGCCCAGTCTTTTCGAAAGATCCCAGTTGTTGGGGAACGGGCGAATATCAACTCCGCCACTCAAACTTCCTGCCGCGCCATAAACGTCCTGGTTTCTGAAAGCAAGATACAAAGCACCGTGTCCGCCCATACTTAATCCGGTAATCGCACGTCCTTCGCGCGAATCAATTGTGCTAAACGAGGCGTCAACCCGGTTTACCAGTTCATGTGCTACATAGGTTTCGTATTTTATGTCTTCATCAATCGGGCTATCGAAATACCAGCTCGAGAAAGCACCGTCAGGACAAACGATAATAAACTGATACAAATCGGCATAATCTTTAATTTCAGGTACGTTGTTTAACCAATCGTTTTGATTGCCACTATAACCGTGAAGCAGATAAAGAACCGGATAGGAATTGGTTTCAGAATAACCTTCCGGAGTAATTACCACAGTTTCTATGTCTTTATCCATCGACTGGCTGTGAGTAGTTAAGTATTGAACTTTGGCCGCTTCAGTTTCTAACACAAAGCCGGAAACAACAATCAGTAAGATGATTGCTTTAAGTATAAACGTTCTTTTCATCTATTCAAATTTTTTAGCTGGCGTTAAAATTAGGGACAAATAATTTATGTTAGGCACTGTTCACAATTAAATGCTTTCATTCTTCATTTTTTATTATTGCATCGTACTTAAAATGATTGATGTTGTCAAAGAGTACATCTTCGAAATCAGAAATCAATTAGTGAAATTTCCTTTGAAGTAGGCTTTAAGCACCTGCCTGCTTCATTTTTATAGATGTTGAAAACGCCGGTAGGAATACTGATCAAGTAATATCGTAATTTGTTTATATTTACTTGCAATGTGTCAGTATAACACTAAGTTTTTGATTTTTTGGCTATCTTTCGCCACTGATTTGTATTGACTAGCTGATAAATTCTAAAACTAACTGACTTAAACTAAGCAAATGAAACGAATACTAATTTTTGTAGTACTTATGGCTGCGGTGCAGTTTGTAGGTGCGCAAGACAATGAAAATAAATCCTCTGATAAACATTTTTCAGGTTCGGTATGGGCTACTAATAATGGCATTTCTTTAATTCCTACGTTTAACCTTGGGAAACCGGCATTTATGTTTAATTTTTCAATAGGCGGCGAAAAATTGAGTTTTGATCCGCAACTCCGATTTTCCATGGAAGGGAAACCTTGGTCATTTATTTTTTGGTGGAGGTATCAATTGGTAAATAGTGAAAAATTTCGGCTTAAGATAGGGGCTCATCCTGCTTTTTCGTTCAAGGAGATCGATGTAGTAAAAGATGGGGCAGAAATGGAGATAATAAGAGTCAGGCGGTACTTAGCCGGCGAACTTTCGCCAACTTTTAATTTATCTGAAAAGGTAACAGTGGCACCTTATTATCTTTATGCGCATGGTGTGGAAGATGATATAACGCAACATACTCAATACATTGCTTTACAGAGCAGTATTTCAAATCTTCAATTATCGGAGAATCTTCGTTTCAGCCTAACTCCACAGGTGTACTACCTGAGAATGGATGGCCTTGACGGATTTTATGTAGCTTCAAGTTTTTCACTGTCGTTAAAGAACTTTCCCGTATCCGCTTCTTTTATGATGAATCAGAAGATTGACAGCGAAATTGCCAGTGATGATTTTACTTGGAGTGCCAGCCTGGTATATTCGTTTAGTAATAAGTACAGAAAACGGTAAAGTTATAAAAATATAGATTTGGTGAGAATTCAATATTGGCCCTGTCAGTTCCGTTTAATAAAGAAAGACTGCCCTGTTATAACAGAGCAGCCTTTCAATTCGTAAATATATTTCGATTAATTTTTCAGGTATTCAATCCAGTCGAAATCGGCGTTTGCTTTTAAAACTTTACCATTTCTTGTGGCATACAAACCAACAAAAATACCGGTAAAGAAGCCAACTGTCTCGGTTGCCAGAAACTTCGCATCGGCGGTTTCAACGGGGACAAATTCGTCGTTACCCTGTGCAAACGAAAAGGTAAAAGTGGTTTTATCGCCGCTAACCCGCAGTTTTACCGGACCCGGTTTTAGCGTGTATTCTTTCGATGTGTAAATGGTTTGTCCAAACTGCAATTTTACGGTCAGAATTCGGTCGTTTCCTTTTTTGCTAACCAGTATATCGAAGTGCGAACCGTTGTTTAGCAAGATCAACCCTGCCTCCTCATTTTCATTTTTCGGATCAAACTCAAGTTGAGTGGTTGCCGTAAAATAATGGTGTTTTAGACGACGTCCCACAAAGGTTGATGAATTATTGGTACTGATTGTCTCGGCAGCTCCTTTTAAGCGCAGGTAACCTTTTCTTTCGGTAAGTGAAAAGTTACTTTCTACCGGTGCCTGAACATAGTTCCAGTCTAAACCAAGCTTGTCGTTATCAAACTCAATTTTAGCAGGAGGCTCGGTAACCGGTTTTAATGGTAGGGTGGGGCAGGTCATATCAATGTCAACAGTTCCGTTTCCGTTTACCACAGGCCAGCCGTTTTTGGGCCAGGTTACCGGTGCCAAACAGGTTTCGCGTCCTAAAATGTGGTGCGTTTTATCCGAAATATTGCGATAGCCGTGGAAAACGATCCACCACGAATTGTCGTGCGCCTGGATAATATCGGCATGGCCAATTCCTTGTATCGGTTTACCCTGACCAGCAGCGTTGCATTGTGTTAAAATTGGGTTGGCCGGATTATCAGTGTACGGCCCCCAAATGCTGTTACTGCGGGCAATAGTTTCGGAGTGTGCTTCCTCGGTTCCGCCTTCTGCGGCCATCAGGTAGTACCAACCGTCTTTTTTGTAAATGTGTGGTCCTTCGGAATATCGGCCACCCGTGCCATTCCAAACTTTTTTACCTACCGAAAGTGCACCGGTTTTTAAGTCTACTTCATACAAAATAAAAGGAGAACTGATGATGTACGCCTTCCCATCTTCATCCCAAAACAGATCCGGATCGATACCCGGAACATCCACCCAAATTGGATCGGACCACGGACCTGCAGGATTGGTTGCGCTTACAAAAAAGTTTCCTCCGCCGGTAATATTGGTGGTGATCATATAAAACGTTCCGTCGTGGTGACGTAGCGTTGCAGCGAATATATTCAGTCCGTTCGGAATTTGTTCTTTACGGTGAATACAATGACCGATCTGTTCCCAGTTTACAAGGTCTTTACTATGAAAAATGGGGACTCCGGGAAAGTATTCAAAAGTACTGGTGATGAGGTAATAGTCGTTGCCAACACGGCAAACACTCGGATCGGAATAGAAACCCGGAAGAATTGGATTATTGTAGGTTACTGTTGCATTTGGCTCGGGTGCTTTTGCAAACGGATTTGAGGCAATTTGCGCAAACACGTTCATGCTCAGGCAAAGTGCGAGTAGCAGAACAAAACTTTTTAATGCTGTGGTTGAGCACAATTCATTCTTATTCATGGTAATTATTAATTTTAGTTGGTTGTACAATTTTGTTAGATCAATAAGACTAATTTATAAAAATTAAGCTGATGTGCGAATCTAATTCATATTGTACAAAGTACAAAATTAAATTCTACTCTTCTTACAGAACACAACGATCTGATACTTGCCAGCATGTATTTCTATAAGATGGTAGTCCTGTGCCATAAAATTAAAGTAGAAAATCATAAGATAATATTTTTCTTATATCCTATGAACTTCGGCTGGAGTAAGATTGCTTTCGTGATGATACGATCATATCTATCCTATGGAAGACGTTTGGTGGCTTTTGTGCAGTAGTCTAAAATTAGTACAAGTTTTTTACCTATTTGTCTAAATAATACTTTGCTAATAATTCTGAAAAGGCAGGAGGATGTTTTAATTTTGAAAAGCCGCGTTCAGCTTTCTTTTCCAATAGAATAGTTGAGCCTAAAAAACTAAAGCTTTAACTAAAATGGAAAATTCTGGAAAGAACAACAGCCGCCGAAATTTTATCAAAAAAGCGTGTATATCCGGTTCCTGTTTTTGTGGTTTTCTGGCTCTGGTAAATGACGGGCGTGCAGAAGAACAACCCGATTCCGGGAAATTACTGATGCAGGAGTGGATTTCAACCCTCTTAAAAAGTATCGAAGATAACACCGAAGCTTCGCAACAGATTTTGAAAAATTGTGCCCATGTGCATTTTCGGCATTTGGAGATGGAAAAAGTGCTGAAACCGTACAAAGGTGATATCGACAAATTCATTTCATTTTTGGAAAAAGAGTGGGGCTGGAAGATTGAATACGATAAAAGTACCGGTGTGTTACTGGCCAACGAAAACAAGGATTTTTGTGTTTGCCCAATGGTAAACCCGGAAAAAGGAGTGGACTCATCGATTTTGTGTTATTGCTCCGAGGGATTTGCCGAACTCATGTTTTCATTTGTTTCAGAACAAAAGGTAAGAGCCGAAGTATTGTCATCAATCCATCGAGGGAATAATAATACCTCTATTTATAAGAAAAATACCTGTATTTATAAAGTGATGCTGTAATTTTTACTGAGATTTACACGAGAACGAATAGGTGCAAGTTTTTTACTGATTTGTCCACATAATACTAAAAAATGTCTTCTCGAAAAATAAGAGTTTGTTTTACTTTTGTTACCATGTGCTAAGCGTTTGTGTTGTAAATAAATTCAATAAAAATATGAAGAACTTTAAACTACTATTTGTCGCAATTCTTTTTGCACTTTTTGCATGTAATAATCAGAAACAAGCGGAGCCGTTTGCTAAAGGCGAGTTCAAAACCTGGGCTGAAACGCCACCAATGGGTTGGAACAGCTGGGACTGTTACGGACCAACCGTTGAGGAACACGAGGTAAAAGCCAATGCCGACTACATGGCCGAGAACATGAAAGATTATGGTTGGGAATACATTGTGGTTGATATCCGTTGGTTTGTTGAGAACGACAAAGCCGGTGGTTACAACCAAACCGATCCGCGTTATGTAATCGACGAATACGGACGTTACCAACCTGCCGTAAACCGTTTCCCTTCGGCTGCCTATGGAAAAGGATTTAAAGAGCTGGCCGAATATGTACACGGCAAAGGATTAAAATTTGGTATTCACATTATGCGCGGTATTCCGAAAGTGGCGGTTGAAAACAAATTACCGATTCTGGGAACCGATGGAATTACTGCAGATCAGATTTATTCAACTGAATTGCAGTGTCCCTGGTTACGGGATAATTACACCATTGTTGCTGATCAACCCGGTGCGCAGGAGTATTACAACTCAATTATGAATATGTATGCAGGCTGGGGAGTTGATTTTATCAAGATCGACGACTTGTCGCGTCCATACCACCAGGGAGAAATTGAACTGATCCGAAACGCCATCGATAATTGTGGCCGCCCGATCGTTTTAAGTACATCGCCCGGTGCAACCCCCATTACCGCTGCCGACCATGTAAAAGAACATGCCAACATGTGGCGTATGGTTGATGATGTTTGGGACACCTGGCATCATTTCGATAACCTGATTAAAGTTTGTGAACAATGGTATCCGCACATTGCACCCGGTACCTGGCCCGATTGTGATATGATTCCGCTGGGACGTATTTCAATTCGAGGCGAACGTGGGGAAGATCGTATGACACGTTTGACTTCGGATGAGCAATATTCGTTAATGTCATTATTTACAATTTTTAAATCGCCACTCATGTTTGGCGGCGATCTGCCAAGTAACGATGAATTCACCCTGTCGTTGTTAACCAACGAAGACGTGCTGAAAATGCACCGTGAAAGCATCGATGTAAAACAACTTTTCCAGGATGAAAGCAAGGTAGCCATAACATCAAAAAATCCAGATACCGGAGAAATCTACCTGGCACTTTTCAATATCTCGGATGGGGAAGAACCTTTAAATGTAGGTGTAGAACTTTCAGAACTGGGTATTGAAGGTGAATGTTCTGCAATAAATATGTGGACGGGAGAAGACCTTGGAACCTTCTCCGGATCCATCGATCAAAGCCTTTCGGCACACCAAAGTATCTTGTTAAAACTAAAACAGTAATTTATTATTAAAATGAAGTATACAGCATTATTCCTTTTGTTATTTTTTGCTCTGAATTCATGTGTAAAAGAAATAGATAACACACCCGCAAAGTATTTTGAGCTCAGCGATGTAAAATTGCTCGATAGCGAATTTAAAAACGCGCAGAAACAAGATATCGCCTATTTGATGGCCCTTGATCCTGATCGTTTACTGGCTCCGTTTTTGCGCGAAGCCGGGCTGGAAACCAAAGCCGAAAGTTATCCTAATTGGGAAAATACCGGGCTCGACGGACACATTGGCGGGCACTACCTAACCGGACTTGCATTAATGTACGCGTCAACCGGCGATAAAGAGATCAAGGAAAGACTGGACTATATGATCTCCGAACTAAAACGCTGTCAGGATGCCAACGGAAACGGTTATGTTGGTGGTGTTCCCGGTGGACAAACGGCATGGGATGAGATAAAAAGTGGCGAAATTCGTGCCGGAGGTTTCAGCCTGAATGGGAAATGGGTACCGCTTTATAACATTCATAAAACCTATGCGGGATTGCGTGATACATGGATTTATGCTGGAAACGAAACAGCCAAAACCATGCTGATCGACATGACCGACTGGATGCTGGATATGGTATCCGACTTAAACGATGAGCAGATACAAACCATGCTCGAAAGCGAACATGGCGGATTAAATGAAACTTTTGCCGATGTAGCCGAAATTACCGGCGACGAGAAATACCTCGAGCTGGCTAAAAAATTCTCACATCGTGAAATTCTCGATCCTTTAATCGAACATCACGATGAGTTGACTGGAAAACATGCCAATACACAAATACCAAAAGTTATCGGTTATCAGCGAATTGCCGAGTTGGGTGGCGATTCTGTCTGGTCGGATGCATCACTGTTCTTTTGGAATACGGTGGTAAACGGGCGCAGCATAGCCATTGGCGGAAACAGCGTCCGCGAACACTTTCATCCAAAAGATGATTTCTCCGAAATGATTTCATCGGTTGAAGGTCCGGAAACCTGCAATTCATATAACATGCTGAAGTTGACCAAAATGTTGTACCCTACTTTTGGCAACAACAGCAAGTTTATCGACTATTACGAAAAAACACTTTACAATCATATTTTAGCATCGATTAATCCGGACAACGGCGGGCTGGTTTATTTTACGCCTATGCGCCCCAACCACTACCGCGTGTATTCGCAGCCAGAAACCAGCTTTTGGTGTTGTGTGGGTTCCGGTATCGAAAACCCGGGAAAATATGGCGAGATGATTTATGCACATACCGATCAGTCGTTGTACGTAAACTTATTCATTCCATCGGTGCTCAACTGGGAAGAGAAAAGCACAGAAGTGGTTCTGGAAACCCAATTCCCTGATAATGATAAAGTTTATCTGACCATCAATCCAAACGAAAAAAACGAATTCGAATTGCACCTGCGTTACCCGTCGTGGGTTGAAAACGGAGCTCTGAACGTATTGGTGAACGGTAAAGAAGCAAAATTTCAGGTGTCGGAAAATGGTTATGCGGTGGTTAAGCGGGAATGGGAAAAAGGCGATAAAGTTGAGCTGGTTTTACCCATGAAAATTACGACAGAACAGTTGGAAGACGGCAGTAATAACTATGCTTTTAACTACGGACCTATTGTGCTGGCAGCTAAAACAGGCACCGAAGATTTGAAAGGATTATACGCCGATGCAAGTCGCATGGGACACGTTGCACATGGCAAGATGATTCCGCTAAAAGACCGACCCGTACTTGTGGCTTCTGCTGATAATTTGCCGTCGATGCTGGAAAAAGAAAGCGGAAATCAGCTGGCCTTTCAACTAAAGGGTTTATACCCGGAGCAATACCAGGACGGATTGGAGTTGTTGCCGTTTTACCGGATACACGAGTCGCGCTACAATATCTACTGGTCGCAGGCAAGCAAAGAAGAACTGAGCGATATGATTCGCGAAGTTGAGCAAGAAGAGCAAGCCCGAATTGCCCTTGAAGAAATTACAGTCGACAAGGTTGGATGCGGAGAGCAGCAGCCCGAATCAGATCACTTCGTAAAATTTGAAGGATCAAGAACCGGATATGCAAATGATTATCACTACCGTGAAACAAGACGGTTTTTTAGTTACAACCTGAAAAATCCGGATAAAACAGGTCGCTTTTTATACCTGAAATATTTTGACTCGCAATATCCGCGTACGGCTGAAATTCTTGTGAATAACAAATCTGCAGGTACGATAGAACTGAATGGAGGAGATGAAGATACGATTCTTGAAAAAGTGATCCCGTTACCTGACAGCGAGCTTGCAAAACAAGAGCTGATATTTAAAGTGCAGGCTTCGGATCAGTCCAGTATGCGGCTTATCGAAGTACGATTGCTAACGAAGAATGAAATTCCGTAATTGATTTTCGTATTAATCGTTGAGCCTATAAAAGG
Source organism: Draconibacterium mangrovi (assembly GCF_010586825.1). Lineage (GTDB taxonomy): Bacteria > Bacteroidota > Bacteroidia > Bacteroidales > Prolixibacteraceae > Draconibacterium > Draconibacterium mangrovi. Next base: position 1,647,421 of record NZ_JAAAGB010000001.1, read on the forward strand.
AATGTTGGGTTTTCGAAAAACGATTAGAATAAGTTGATTTATGTCAAGTTAAAAAGCCTGTTAACCATGTGGTTATCGGGCTTTTTATTTATAATTTCGAAAATTGCTGCCAACAATTTTAAAAGATGGCTGTTTGGTGTAAAACAAAATTTAGAAGTTATGAAGAAGTTATTTCAAACAAAATTAAACAATACCAGTGTTCATTTATCGTTGTTGCTGTTGCGTTTGGCAACAGGAGGTTTTATGCTTACTCACGGCTATCCAAAGCTGCAGCGTCTGTTATCGGGCGAAATGCAATTTGGCGATCCGCTTGGTTTAGGGCCTGAAGTCTCACTGGTACTGGCTGTGTTTGCCGAGTTTTTCTGTTCCATTCTTATTGTGCTTGGTTTAGGAACCCGCCTGGCCGTAATTCCTTCAATCGTAACCATGGCCGTAGCTGCTTTTATTGTTCATGGTGCCGATCCGTTTGGCCGCAAAGAAATGGCTTTGCTTTACCTGGTAGGCTATGTTGTGTTGCTGCTAACGGGTAGTGGAAAAATTTCGGTCGACCGTTTAATCAGCCGAAAGTAGAATCTACGATCACATATTATCAATTGGCTATCCATTGTTAAAGCGTGGGATTGACACTTAGTATATTTGTATTGCTTTCTCTTTATTTTATGTGTTTGTAGCAAGATAAAGTTTGAATTTCATAAGTTTATATTTATTTTGCTGAAAGAACTTATGGAGGACAGACAGAAATACCTACTGAAGAAGCTGAAGTCGGGTGACGAGGGAACCTATATATCACTTTTTAAAGAGTATTATGTTGGTTTGTGCGCTTACTCCAGAAGGTATGTGGGGAGAAAAGATATTGCAGAGGACATTGTCTCCGAGACCTTTTTTAAGATTTGGGAGAACCGGAATAAACTGGAAATAACCGGCTCGATAAAATCATACTTGTTTCAGGCGGTTGCGAATAATTCGCTCAATCATTTACGGAAACTGAAAAAGGAAGAAAAATTAGAAGATTATTTTTCGGGCACCGATAATGAAAATATTGGCTTTAAAGAAGTGGCGGAAAGGGTTACTGAAAATAGCCTGTTGATAAAGGAACTGAATTCAAGAATAGAAGAAGCTGTTAATCTTTTGCCACCTCAGCAACAAACAGCTTTTCGGCTAAAAAGATTTGAGGGTAAAAAGAACAAAGAAATAGCGGAAGAGATGGGATTGGCTGTAAAAACAGTTGAAATGCACCTCTCAAAAGCGGTAATTTCACTGCGGAAAAACTTACAGGATTATCTTCCTGCATTTCTTCTTTTTATGCTCTTGAAATAAATATTTCAAAAAATTTTATCTTCCATACAGGGTTTTTTGTCCTCAATGCATCATGGCAATAGAAACACAAAATTTATGTTGGAAGAAAACATACATAATCTGATTATTCGTCTCTTTAGTGGAGAGGCAACCACTAAAGAAAAAGCATCGGTGCGTCATTGGATAAATGAATCTGATGAAAATCGGGAAATGTATTCTGACTTGCAGGAAATCTGGTTAGCAACCGGAGATCACAACGAATATAACACCGAAAAAGCCATCCTTAAATTCAAGGATGAAATCCATCAAGAACAGAAAAAAAGCTATCGGATTGGCGAGATTTTAAAATACGCTGCCATTGCAGTGTTGCTACTTTCGCTACCATTTATTTACTACCTCGGCAAACAACAAAACCTTACCGAACCAACATTTACAACCATAACTTGTGCTTTGGGGGATAAGTCAACCGTTACACTGCCCGATGGATCGTTGGTTTATCTGAACTCTGGAAGCGAATTGCGCTTCAATAACGACTTTCACCAGGATTACCGCGAAGTGGAAATTGAAGGTGAAGCCTATTTTCAAGTAGAAAAGAACAAGGAAATTCCGTTCCGGGTTGAAGCCGGCGATATTACGGTGGAAGTGTTGGGCACTGAATTCAATTTGAAAGCATATCCCGAAGAAAATACCATATCAACCACTTTGGTTGAAGGAAGTGTACAGATCAAGAGTGCTTCGCAGCAGGCAATAATGAAGCCAAATCAGAAAATTGTTTTCGATAAGGAAAGCAACAAAATGACACTTCATAATTTAAAAGATGTTGATCCTGAAACCGAATGGAAAGAAGGAAGATTGGTGTTCAGAAATGAATCGCTGGGCGATTTGGAACTAAAGCTGGAGCGCTGGTTTGATGTTGATATCGTATTTAGCGACAATGAAGTAAAAGCCAGAAGGTTTACAGGAATTCTGGAAAGAGAAAGTATTCTGGAAGCATTGGCATATTTCAGTATTTCGGATAAGGTTGGATATAATATAAACAACAATGAAATAACTTTTTACACTAAGAACTAAAAGAGAGAGAATAGGAATGGTTTAAAAAAAAGAGGAAGTGTTCCCGCACCTCCCCTTAGTAAAAATTAAACCGAAGTTTAACTTTAAGACAATCAAATTTATGAATTTAAACCGAATTCTTTGGCCCTGCCATGGGCACAAAGTGAAAAACTATGTACGAATTATGAAATTAACGTGGTTTCTTGTTCTGGTTTTTACCTTACAAACCAATGCCAGCTTGTGGTCTCAAACCACAAAAATGGATGTTAATGTACAAAACACGACTCTTCTTGAGCTTTTTACACACATTGAAAAGAACAGCGAATACCGCTTCTTTTACAGTAATGATGAAGTTGATATAAATCAGCGGGTTACTTTGTATGCCAAAGACGAAGTGATTGGAGACATTCTTAAATCAGCCTTCGCCGAGTTGCCATATTCATTTAAGGAGCTGCAAAGCAATATGATATTGGTTGAGCTAAAAGATGAACCTGCAAAATCGGGTGCTCAGCAAAATGGTGTACGCGGATCGGTGAAAGATGAAGCCGGACTTCCTCTGCCCGGAGTAACAGTAATTGTAAAAGGAACTACAAACGGAACCGTTACCGACATCGACGGAAACTTTTCGCTTTCGGGTGTTGAACAAGGAACCGTTCTCCAGATTTCGTTTGTGGGGATGCGCACCGTTGAGCTTGAGGTAGGCGAAAAAACGGTTTTTGATGTTGTGATGACAGAAGAAAACATTGGTATTGATGAAGTTATTGCCATTGGCTATGGTTCACAATCGAAAAGAAATATTACCGGTGCTGTTCAGAATTTAAGTACCGACGAAATTGCAGACATCCCAACAGCGCAACTTTCACAAAAACTTCAGGGTAAACTGGCCGGTGTTCAGATTAATCAAACATCAGGAATTCCGGGACAGGGAATGTCAATCCGTATTCGTGGTCAGGCGTCTATCTCTGCAGGTAGCGATCCGCTCTACGTTGTTGATGGATTCCCTATTACCGGAGATATCTCGAACATTAACCCGGACGAAATTGAAAGTATTTCAGTTTTGAAAGATGCCTCTTCTACTGCACTTTACGGATCGAGAGCAGCCAACGGTGTAGTAATGATTACGACAAAACAGGCAAAATTTGGCGAGTCGAAAGTAAATGTAAGCGTTTACCAGGGACTTCAGCAAATTCCAGAATATTTGTTGCCCGATATGATGAATGCAAGAGAATTTGCCCGGTTCAAAAAGGAAATTCACGAAGAAAATGGTTGGGGAGTGCCAGAAATGTTTCAGAATCCGGATCAATATGGAGAAGGAACAGATTGGTTAGATGCCATTACCCGCACAGCATTAATTCAAAACTATTCTGTACAATACAGTGCCAGTAAAGATAAATTCAAATCATCGGTTGTTGGTGGATTCTTTAGCCAGGAAGGTGTTTTGTTAAACTCTAAATTTAAGCGCTTTTCACTGCGTGCGAACTCTGAATATCAGTTTAATGACAGAATTAAAGTTGGTGTAAACCTGTCGAATAATGTTACGCACAATAAAACACCTTCGAGTGATGGTGTTTGGTACGAAACAGGAGGTATTTTGCAGGGGGCATTGTTAACTTCTCCATTGGCACCATATAAAAACGAAGACGGATCTATTCCAATTAATGCCGGAGTATGGGGAAATGATTATGGCTCAATTGCGGGACCAAACTGGTACAACCAGGTACAGGTAGTAAAAAATACAGCTAAAAATATTGGTGTTTTGGCCAATGCTTTTGCCGAGTTCGAGCTGGCAAAAGGTTTAAAATACAAATCTTCAGTTGGTGTTGATCTTGGAAGTAATGTAGCTGATTCATTCCGACCTTCAACAGCCGGTGGAATTTTTGATCCGGGAAGCGCAACTGATTTCTCGCGTACTTCTGGTTCGCATTCCAATTCGTTTGGTTACTCGTGGTTATGGGAAAATATCCTGACCTATAAAAAGAGTTTCGAAGATCATAACTTTGATGTTTTGGCCGGTTATTCATCACAAAGTGCCCATGGCGAAAGTGGAGTGAGTTATGGTTCAAGCTATCCTGATAACAATATCCAAACTTTAAATGTTGCAAAAACAATTACAGGATCAACCGATATTCAGGATTGGTCATTGGTTTCTCTTATCAGTCGGGTAAACTACAACTATAAACAACGTTACCTCGTTTCGCTGGCTTATCGCCGCGATGGTTCATCGAAATTTGGTTCGGATAATCGTTGGGGAGATTTCCCTTCTGCATCTGTGGGTTGGATTGCTTCAGAAGAAGCATTTATGACTGTAGTGCCAGAAATGTCGTTTCTTAAATTAAGGGCGAGCTATGGTGTTACAGGTAACAATAATATTGGTAACTACACCCAGTACGCAAGTATGGTAGCTACCAACAGCCCGATGAATAATGTTCTTGTAAGTGGTAAAAGTTTGGCTGGTTTGAACAACACCGAATTGGGTTGGGAGAATACCTCAGAATTTGATATTGGTTTCGATTTGGGTTTCTTTAATAACCGTATTTACCTGATTTACGATTATTTCCACAGAACTACAGACAACCTGTTGTATACGGTTGATATTCCAATATCGTCAGGCTTTTTTAATTTTACAACCAACATTGGCGAGTTGGAGTTTTGGGGACATGAATTTACTTTAAATACCAAAAATCTAACCGGTGATTTTAAATGGAGTACTGATTTTAACATCTCATTTAACCGTAATAAGGCAGTGAAGTTAGGTACTTCAAATGCCGCAATCTACGGCGAAAATACAATCACCGAAGTCGGTCAGCCACTTGGACAGCTTTATGCGTTAAAATGGGAAGGTTTATACTATACTCAGGAAGAGATTGATGAAGTAGGCAGAGACGGTGCCCAGGTAGGAACAGTAAAATTTGCCGATAAAGACGGCGACGACTGGGTAAATAACGACGATCGTGATAAATTTGTACTTGGAAGTTCAACACCAAAAGCAACTTACGGTATTACCAACACCTTTAATTATAAAAATTTCGATCTTTCAATTGTTGGACAGGGAGCTTACGGTCATAAAATTTTCAACCATATCGAGCGCTTTTCTACAAACTTAGATGGGGCATTTAATGTACTTGAAGCAGTAGATCGCAGATGGCGTTCTCCGGAAGATCCGGGTGATGGCATTTACGGTAAAGTAATCTCAGGAACAACGTCTTACGAACGCGACTGGATGAGTTCAAAATTCTTATACGATGCGAGCTATTTTGCCATTAAGAATATCACCTTGGGATACCAGATTCCTTTTAGTAGAACAGGCATCATTAAAGGCTTACGTATTTACGGAAGTATTCAGCAAGCTTATGTATTCACCAAATATCCCGGTAATAACCCCGAGGTGTCAGCGGCCGGAGGTTTATTCTCTGGTAACGATAAAACCGCTTATCCGGTACCACGAACATTTACCTTGGGTCTTAACTTGAACTTATAATCCTAAATGATCAAAACAATGAAAAAATATAATTTAATATACTTGATAATTGCTGCCTTGCTTGGTGCAACTTCATGCAGCGATGACTTTTTAACGAACCTGCCGGAAACAGTTGTTTCGGCCGAGGATTTCTATAAGACCGAATCAGATTATGCACAAGCCATTATTGGCGTGTATCAGCCGGTGCGCTCACTTTATAACACCGGTTTGGCGGGTTACGGTGCCTGGACTATGGGCGAAATGCGATCGGATAATACCACATTTAGCTACAACGTATCAAACCGTGGTTACGCCGACAGAGAATTTGTTGATTTGTTTATTGATGATTCGAACGGCGGATCAACATCGAACAAATACAATAACGACTACATCATTATTGGAAGAGCTAACCAGATTTTGAGCCAGATTGACGACGCTGCTATCAGCGAAGCTTCGAAAAACAATTATAAAGGACAAGCTTTGTTTCTGAGAGCTTTTGCACATTTCGATTTGGTTCAGTATTTCGGCGATGTGCCGTTAATGACCGAGCCTGCAACAAGCTACGAGGAGACCTTGAAAAACAGAACGCCAAAAGCAGAGGTTTTAGATCAAATTATTGCTGATGCAACACTGGCTGCCGAGTTGTTACCCGGCCGCGATGCTCAAGCTCCTGGATATGTGGCTAATGGTGCTGCCTATACATTGTTGGGTAATGCTTACCTTGTTCTGGAAGATTGGGCAAATGCTGAAGCTGCTTTGAGAAATGTTACCGGTTATTCATTGTTATCGGATTATGCAGCAATCTTCGATCCAAATAATAAGAACAATGCCGAGATGATTTTCGAAGTTCAGTTTACCGATGATCCAACAGCCGGAGCAGCAAGTAACTGGGCGTATAACTTCTTGCCGATTTTAACCAATCCGGGTGTAATTCCTGGATTTCCCAGCGGAAGTACAAATAACTATGCAGGTTGGAACACTCCAACACCAGACCTGATTGCAGAATACGAAGAAGGTGATTTACGTCTCGACGCTTCAATCGGTTTTTACACCGGCGAAGGTTATGTTGATCGTCCTTACGTGAAAAAATATGTACACGGTGCGCAAATTGCACCAAATACAAATAACGACTGGCCGGTTTATCGTTACTCTGAGGTTCTGCTAATGTTAGCAGAGGCATTAAACGAACAAGGAGAAACCGGCGATGCGTTGACTTACCTGAATATGGTTCATGCACATCCAAGAACCGGATTGAGTGAGTTGTCAATAAGCAGCCAGTCGGAATTAAGAGAGGCGATTATGAAAGAAAGACAAATTGAGTTGGCTTTCGAGAATAAACGCTGGTTAGATTTAGTACGTTGGGGAATTGCTGTTGAGGTGATGAATGCCCAGGGAGCAAAAATCAAAGCAAATCCACAGGCTTATTATTATCCTGAAGGAGTTGCGCCAATCAACGAAGCTTATAACGTAACAAGTGATCGTTTACTCTTCCCGATTCCTGAAAGAGAATTACGTTTAAATCCGGATATGGTACAAAATCCGGGATATTAATTTGTAAGTCTAAAGTAGCGTAAGCAACCGGAGTATGAAAGTATACGATGGTTGCTTACTTTATTTTTTTGGATCATACCCTCCAAATTTTACCAGATAATTTCGGTAGTTTGTCAGTAAGTTTTGTGCAGCGTGTAATCTTTTAAAATGGATAAAATGAAGAAGTTAATACTAGGAATTTTTATCATAGTAGTTGGGCAGTTAATGGTTTTTAATCAGGCATGTTTTGCTCAGTTCACTTCCTCCGATTTTCTAAAAGCTGCAGGGCCGGTTATCCGCAATCAGTCGGGCGAAGGCGATGTTGTTGCTTTGCGCGGAACAAATTTCGGGTCGTGGCTAAGCATGGAACACTGGATCGGGCCATTGGGATATGGTTTGATCGACCGCTCGGAATGGACAATTTCGGCTTCTGCCAACGTTTCCAGCGACAACCTGAATTATATTATCGACGGAGATGAAACTACACGATGGAATTCAGTAACCAACCAAACTTCGGTGGTTGAGCAGTCGCTAACTTTCGATCTTAAGGAGAAAGTTGTTTTCGATAAAATTAGCCTGTTGGGTGGCGACAATGCAAATGAATCGCCATCGCAATACCGTATTGAGATTTCAACAAACGGAACAAGTTGGACTGAAATTACTTCGGGAAGTGGTTCTTCCAGTACGGTTGTTGATATTGAAATTGGTGCTGTTGAAGCGCAGTTCTTGAAAATCACGCTGGCGGCTAGCTCGCTTAACACCTGGACCATTTCGGAATTGTACCTCTTGATGAACGACGATTTCTCGGTAAGAAACGCGATGTACGACCGTTTTGGCGTGGCAAAAACTGATTCGATTTGGGATTACTACCAGGATTTGTGGATCACTACTGCGGATCTCGACAGTATAAAAGCGATGGGAATGAACATGGTGCGCGTGCCGTTTTACTGGATGGAAGTAATGAACAACGACGGTACCATTAAAGAAAATGCCTTTACCCAACTCGACTGGGTGGTTGAAGAATGTTCTCAAAGAGAAATATATGTGATGCTCGATTTGCACGGCGCACCCGGCGGACTGGATGGCTATATTACAAGTGGGCAGGCGGTAACTAACGAATTGTGGAGTAGTGTAGAATACCAACAAATGACCGTTGATTTGTGGAAAGCCGTAGCCTGGCATTTTAAAGGAGAACCTGCTGTTTGTGCCTACGATTTGATGAATGAACCGGTGAGTAACAATTCATCATTCTCAACCAGTACCATGTACGATAAAATTTATCAGGCAGTGCGTGAGATCGATCCCGATCATATTATTTCGGTTCAGGCATTTTATAATTTCGATATGATTAGTTCACCCGATCTTATAGGTTGGGAAAACATGCTTTACCAAGCGCATTATTACAATACTGATTTCTACAACTGGGATTCTCAAAACGGATTTATAAACTGGGCTTTGTCCGATCTTTCGTGGCACCAAATGCATTGGAATGTGCCGGTACTGGCAGGAGAGTATAACTTCTGGACGCATCTTGATCTTTGGAGCAAGTGGATGCGAGGACTTAATTCTTTCAGCGGATCGTGGTCGAACTGGTGTTATAAAAACAATACCAGCGAACGAAACTGGGGATTATATCTCGGGAACTTTAACCCGGCACCCGATTTGAATTTTGATACCGAAGAAGAGATAAAAGCAAAGTGGGATAAATTTACCACTCCCAATTTTATAAGAAATAATCAATTGATCGACACCATTGTAAACTTCACGCAAACCGCCTCTTACATCGGAATTGGAGATAACGTGTGGTTTGAAGCCTACAATGGTAGTTTCATCAGTTCTGAGAATGGAGCTTCGCCAATGACCTGCAATACTTTTACAGTTGGCGAAACTGAGGTTTTTACCATTGTTGATGCCGGCGATGGCAAAATTGCATTGCTCGGAAACAATGGAAAATATGTGAGTTCGAACAACGGTACCACCTCAATGACATGTACAAAAGATGAAATTGGCGAAACGGAAAAGTTTTACTGGATAAATCTTTCAAACGGCCAAATGGCTTTGTTAGGGAAAGGTGGTTTTGTGTCAATGGAGGGGGGAAGTAGTCCGATAAATGCCAACCGTAATGCCATCGACGGATGGGAAATATATTCGTGGGGAAAACAGGACATTCAAACATCGGTGATTGAATACAATCAATCGATCGAAATTTATCCCAATCCACTGGGAGCTGATCGTTTGCTGAATTATAACCTGAAAAACACCAACGATATTCCAATGCATATTTACAATGCGAAAGGGCAAAAAGTTTATACTGAAAATCTCTCCGGAAATGGAGTAATTAATCTGTCCTTTTTGTCTTCGGGCACGTATATAATTGGTCTTGGTTCAAAAAGAGAAAAACTAGTTGTTAGATAAAAAACCAGAAAATGAATAAAACTCGAATCTTACAAAAACATTTAACTGCATACCTGCTGGTAGTGGTTTTAGCTGCCATGTTTGGCTGTTCAAAAGAAAAGGTGGCAATTGATAAACTCACCGTTGAGTATATGCCAAATCCCTTGGGAATTGATGTAGAACTTCCACGCTTCGGATGGCAAATGGAAGCTCCCGAAGATCAATATGAAGTTTATCAGACTGCTTATCAGTTACAAGTAACGAGTGCCGATGACGAGCTTGTTTGGGATTCGGGTAAAGTGGACGATGCAAAAGCTTTGGCGATAGAATATGCAGGCAAACCTTTGAAAGCCGAGACAAGATATAACTGGACTGTAAATGTTTGGGATCAGAACAGTGAAATGCACGCGGCAAGTTCATGGTTCGAAACCGGTATGATGAACCCAAATATTGAAGCATGGGACGGCGCCCAATGGATTGGCGGAGGTGATGACGACCTTGTTTTCTTTGCAGATTATCAGTTGATTTTTGCATTGAAATATAAGGTGGCAATTGAAGAAGGAAGCACAAAAGCCGGTTTTGTTTATGGTGCTAACGACCTTCGTTTAATGGATAAATACAAAAATATTTACCAGCTCGAAAACAAACTCAACGAAAGTTATATTAAACTCGAGTTGGATATTTCAGACCTTGAAAAGTCGGCAAATGGATTGGCTAAATTGAATATTTATCGGGCCGGATACGCACCTAACGATGACGCAAATAAACGGTTTAAAACATATACGGTAAAATCCTCTGTAATCAATTCGAAGAATAAATATGCCCCTCATAATATCGCATTTAACAGTGCTTACGGAAAAATTACGGTAAGCATTGACGGAAAGGATGACTTTTTTGTAAGCAAAAAGACAGATGAGCCAAGTGGTGGAATGCCACAGTTTGGGCAGGGTAACAGTGGGGCAACCATAATCCTGAATCCAATAGGACACAATCACGATTATATTCCATTCGGAATGGTTTGTGATATGGGCTTCTCAATGGAGGCCGGACAAAAAGCTACTTTTTCCGATCTGGAGATTTTTAATGACCGGACACCAAATAATACACTTTTTAAAGAAGATCTTTCGGGCAATTATAATGGAATTTTCGCGGGTAAAGTGAAGGTGGAAAATGATGCGTATTTTGTTGAAGGAGGCGCGGCTGGTAGTTTTATTGTTGCCGATCCGAGCCGAAATGCGGCCCCCATGTTACGCACCGAATTCAATACAAAAAAAGGAATTGAAGCGGCCCGTTTGTATGTTACTGCCCGCGGTATTTACGAGGTGCAAATAAATGGAGAAAAGGTAGGAAACGACTATTATAATCCCGGGCAAACACAATACAACAAAACACATTTCTATCAAATTTATGATGTTACTGACCAACTTCAGGTAGGAGCAAATGCCATGGGAGCAATGCTTTCTGAAGGTTGGTGGAGTGGACTTTTGAGTTTTGGTGCCATATGGAACCATTTTGGCGACCGTCAGTCGTTGTTGGCAAAACTGGTAATTACCTACGATGATGGTTCAAAAGATGTGATTGTAAGTAACGATAAAGACTGGCAATTTTATAACGACGGACCAATACAATACAGTAGTCTTGATCTTGGCGAGATACATAATGCTGCGAAGGAGGAAAAAATTGAAGGATGGTCTGAGGCCGGATTTGATAATTCCGAATGGAAAACGGCTTCTGTTGTTCCAATTGAAGGAACTACTTTCGATGAAGAAGAAAGAGATTTTACAGGCGAGGTTACCCAGTTCAATTATGATGAAATGAAGCTGATCGGTCAGATTGGTAACAACGCGGGACAATACACCACATTAACGGCACAAAGCATGGAAGAAGTGCGGCCGGGTGTTTACGTATACAATATGGGGCAGAACTTTGTGGGTGTTCCAAAAATCGCTATTGAAAATGGTACTGCCGGCGATACAATGATTTTAAGATTCGCAGAAATTCTTTACCCTGATCTGGATGAATCCGGTGATAATGTAGGAATGATCATGACCGAAAATTACCGCGCAGCCATCAGTCAGGATATTTATATCATGAAAGACGGAGAACAGGTTTTCCAGCCAAAATTTACTTCGCACGGTTACCAGTATATCGAAATTACCGGTATCGATGAACCACTGCCATTGGAAGCTGTTCAGGGTGTTTCGATTAGTTCGGTGGTTGATCTTACTGCCGATTATAAAACTTCAAATTCAAAAGTAAATCAACTGTGGTCGAACCTTACCTGGTCGAATGTCGATAACTTTTTAACGCTTCCAACAGACTGTCCTCAACGTAATGAGCGCATGGGGTGGTCGGGCGATATCTCTGTTTTCTCGCGAACCGCAACATATATTTCCAATACTTCTCAGTTTTTGCGCAGACACATGATTGCCATGCGTGATGTGCAAAAAGCAAGTGGTAAGTTTACCGATATTGCTCCAATTGGCGGAGGTTTTGGAGGCCTGCTTTGGGGAAGTGCAGGACTAACAGTTCCATGGGAAGTTTATCAGCAATACAACGATGAAGCGCTGCTGGCTGAGCACTACGATGCAATGGTGGCTTATATTGAATATCTTGATAAGTCGATTGATCCGAAAACAGGATTGAGTAACGATGTTCAGTTGGGAGACTGGTTAGGGCCACAGAACAATCAGCTTGGGCCACAATTTCTGGCTACTGCTTATCATGTTTACGACTTATGGATCATTACAAATACTGCAGAATTGTTGGGAAAAGATCAGGATGTCAAACGTTTCGAAAACATGTATCAGGAACGAAAAGACTTTTTCAATAAGACCTTTGTGAACGACGAAGGAAAAACGCTTGGCTTAATTGGTGGTGGGGGTTTTGGTGCTCCAGGTGGTCAAAAAGCCGAGTTCAAACTGGCAGACACGCAAACCTCTTATGCGGTAGGTTTGGCACTTAACGCTTTTGATAAAGACAAGGAGCAGCAAATGGCGCAACAACTTGCCGAAAGTATTGAATGTAAGAATCTGGATGATGAAAGCATCAAACGCCCGGAATATTCATTAATGACCGGTTTTATTGGTACTTCGTGGGTGAGTAAAGCCCTTTCGGATTACGGCTATAACGAGCATGCTTATAAACTGTTACAAAATAGTCAGTATCCATCGTGGTTGTATTCTATCGATCAGGGTGCAACAACAATTTGGGAGCGCCTGAATGGTTACACCGTTGAAAATGGTTTTGGCGGGAATAATAGCATGAACTCGTTTAACCACTATTCGTTTGGTGCTGTTGGCCAATGGATGATTGCTTACTCGCTCGGTATTCAACGAGATGAGCCGGGATTCCAAAAGTTTATTCTTCAACCAACAACTGATCCAAGTGGCGAAATGAAATGGGCAGAAGGTTACTATGACTCAATGTACGGGAAAATTTACAGCAAATGGGAAGTAGAAGATGGTCAGTTAACTTACACTGCAACTGTTCCGGCCAACACTTCGGCTACCTTGTATTTGCCTGCAAAATCGGAAAATGATGTTATTGAGGCGAATGGTTGTGAACTGCTTAAGTTTGAAAATGGGAAAGCGGTTTATTCTCTGAAATCCGGAAAATATAGTTTCATTACAAACTTGTAACCTGAATTCCTGAAAGTTGATTTCGTCTATAGACGAAAGCTGAAAAAGAACACTAAAATGTATAAAATATACCTGAGTTTATTTCTTCTACTTCTTTTGAGTCAATGCAATTTGGCGGACAAAACGGAGAGCCATAATTATACTGATCTGGGCGAAAATGTATACCTGTTTTCACCCGAAATGGAAATTGGAGCTATCCAGCATTTAATCGATTCAGTCTACGCCATTCAAACAACAAATGAGAGTGAATTCAACGAGAATCGCTTTGCCTTTTTATTTCAGCCCGGCGAATATGAGCTCGATGTAAAAGTTGGATATTATACACATGTTATTGGGTTGGGTCAATCTCCCGATGATGTAATGATTAATGGCTCAGTAACGGCAGTTGCACCACCAACCTATAATGGTAGTGTACTCATAAATTTTTGGCGTGCAGTTGAAAACCTGGCGATAAATCCATCAACCGACTCGACCAACGTTTGGGGAGTTTCGCAAGCTGCTCCAATGCGCAGAGTTCATATAAAAGGTAATTTGCAACTTCACGATAATGGCGCTGCAAGCGGAGGATTTTTAGCCGATTCAAAAGTTGATGGGCAGGTAGTTTTTGGGGGGCAGCAGCAGTGGTTTTCACGAAACAGCGAATGGGAAAGTTGTAAAGGAGGCCTGTGGAACATGGTTTCTTTAGGCGTTATTGGAGCGCCTAAAACTGACTGGCCAAACAAACCATATCTTTCAATAGATAATACACCATTTGTAAGGGAAAAACCGTTTTGGACGATGAATGAATCAGGCGAATTGTGGCTTGAGGTTCCTGCATTAAAAGAGGAGACGAAGGGTGTTAGTTGGGGCGCTGCGAAAGAGAGCAGCAACAAAGAAATTAGTATTTCAGAATTTTATATTGCTCATCCAGAAGTTGATAATTCAGAAAGTATCAATGCCGCTTTGGCTAATGGGAAAAATATTCTTTTTACTCCCGGAATTTATTGGCTGAAAAACAGCATTGAAGTAACAAATCCGGGCACGATAATAATTGGAATGGGAATGCCATCGCTGATTCCTGAAGGAGAAAGTCCGGTGATAAAAATTGCCGATATTGATAATGTAACGTTAAGTAGTATTCTGGTGGATGCCGGTTTGACTAAAACAGATCAACTGATTCAGATCGGAGAGCCTGGCTCGGATTTGGATCACAGCGAAAATCCCACCTTTATTTATGATCTTTTCATTCGTGTAGGAGGTTTCCATGCAGGCACTACAAAAAATTGTGTGACAATAAACAGTAACAATGTTGTGGTTGATCATGTTTGGTTGTGGCGCGCAGATCACGGAAATGGTGTTGGTTGGGATGTTAACAAGGCGGCTAATGGTTTAACTGTTAACGGCAAGGATGTTACGATTTATGGCTTGTTTAACGAACATTTTCAGGAGTATCAAACGATATGGAACGGCGAAAATGGAACAGTTTATTTTTACCAGTGCGAAATGCCTTACTATGTGCCAACTCCTGAAGCCTGGCAACACGACGGCAAAAATGGATATGCATCCTATAAAGTAGCCGATCATGTTACAAATCACCATGCCTGGGGACTGGGTATTTACAACGTATTTTTTAATAGTGCCGCTATTGTTGATTGTGCCATTGAAGCTCCAGAGAATTTGGAACAAAACTTTCATCAGGTAACTACTATTTGGCTTGGTGGTAACGAGGGAAGTGAAGTTAAAAGTATTATTAACGGTAAGGGAGCTGCTGTAAATCAAAGCAACAGAAAGGCAACCTGGTAATGCTTGTGGTTTCGCATTCAAATTGAAAAATATAGTTTTCTAAAAATAGATAGTTTGGTTTGAGAGAGGTTGTTGGTCTGACAACCTCTTTTTTACCTAAAAAACAAGAACCGCCGAAGTATATTTATCAGGAACCGAGCTCATTTTCAGGCTGCCACTGTGCAATTGCATGATCTGCCTGGAAATGCTGAGTCCGATTCCCGAACCATTTTCTTTGGTGGTAAAAAACGGAACAAAGATCTTATCCATCAGCTCATCCGAAATTCCCGGACCATTATCGGTAACCGAAATGATAGGGTGTCCTGCTTCATTAACCGTTGCTATGATCTTGATTTTTGCATCCTTGTTGCCCTCGTTGGACTGATAGGCATTTTTTACGAGGTTGATCAACACCTGCGAAATCTGCTTTTCATCGGCATGTAACTCCAGTTCGGGAGGCACAACATCACACGATAACTCAACATGCTCGGCATTTTCGAACGAAGATGATAAAATCCGGATATGGTCGATGAGGTTACTTACCTGAAAGACTTTCTTTTCTGGAGCCGGAAGCCGTGTGATCTTCCGGTACGAATCAACAAAATTGATCAGTCCCTTACCTTGTTCGCGAATAACTTCCAGCCCGCGAATGGTGTTCTCAATCGTTTTTGTATTAATGTCTTCAGGAGATACCATTGCCCCGTTTTTGTAAAAATATCCGGCCAGACTTTCGGATAAAGAGGTTACCGGAGTGATTGAGTTCATGATCTCGTGCATCATTACGCGTATCAGTTTGCGCCACGATTCGAGTTCTTTTTCATCCAGTTGATTCTTAATATCATGCACCGAAATAAGCATCAACTCATCTTTGTCAGAAATAAATGAGTTCGACTTGATGAGCAACTGAAAGATGCCGCTTTTTAAATGTAAAGTGATCAGTCTTTGTTCTGAGGGGTGTATTTCTTTTATCGTCTGAAAAAGTTTGGGATCAATTCGCTCCAACTGGTTGATGTGGGTAAGAACATCCACCTCAAAAAGTTGTTTGGCAAGTTTATTCGAGTGCAGAATAAATCCTTTTCTGTTGAAGGTGAACATGCCGGTGGCAGCGTGTTCCAGCAGGGCCTGAAAATATTGTTCCTGCTTTTGGTTATCGAGATAGATTTGCTGAATCTGTGAGTTTACTTTTTGCAGGCTTTGGTTCAGGTCGTTTATAATTTTGTTGTTGACGTTATTCGGGAACCGAAGTGTTGAATCTTCGTTTTTTATGGCATCGAAAAAGTAAAATATGCGGCGATTGATTCGGTTCAAAAAATAGATGAGGTTAATAGTAACTCCCAAAATAAACAGGGTAGGAATGATGGCAAAAATGTACGCTTGCCGGTCAAATATCAGCCAACCTAAAAACAGGGCACCGGCCAGCAAAAGCAGGACTCTGACAAGAATTTTGACGTAAAGATTTTTACTGATCATAGCCCGTATTTTTTAATTTTATTGTACAGCGTTTGGCGTGTAATTCCCAGTTTATCGGCGGCCAGGCTCATATTTCCAGCATTTTTATCAATTGCTGAAACGATCATACGTTTTTCCATCTCTTCAATGGTTAGTAGTTCATCTTCAAACTTGGATGCAAATACTTGTTTAAAGAAAAAGTCTTCTGGTTTTAGCACCATCGAATCACTCAGAATTACTGCTTTTTCAATGGTGTGTTGCAGTTCGCGAATGTTGCCGGGCCAGTTGTTTTTCAACAGCTTTTCCTGGGCTGGCTGATTAATTTTTAATCCATGTTTTTCGTATTTCGAAGCAAACTTCTTCAGGAAAAAATCGGCCAGAACAATAATGTCGTCGCCTCTTTCGCGCAGCGGAGGAACTTCTATTTGAATGGTGTTAATACGATACAACAAATCTTCGCGAAACAAACCTTCAACAACCATATTCTCCAGTTTTTTATTGGTGGCACAAACCAGCCGGATATCAACCGGGATGTGTTTATCAGAACCTAAGCGCATAAACTCACGGTTCTGAATAGCTGCAAGTAATTTGGCCTGCAGATGAAAGGAAAGGTTTCCGATTTCATCGAGAAACAGCGTTCCCTTGTGAGCCGTTTCGAATTTGCCGGCGCGGTTTTCGCGGGCATCAGTAAAAGCACCTTTTACATGGCCAAAAAGTTCGCTTTCAAAAAGTGTTTCGCTAATGGCGCCCATGTCAACACTCACCATCACTTCGTTTCGGCGTTGCGAAAGGTGGTGTATTTCGCGTGCAATCAGTTCTTTTCCGGTTCCGTTTTCGCCGGTAATCAGAATGTTGGCATTGGTTTTTGCCACTTTTCGAACCATGTTCATCACTTGCGTAAGTTGTGGCGACGAGCCAATAATAAACTTCTGATCGCGGTTGAGTTCCTGTTTTAAACCGGCCTCTTTTTGCCTGAGTTTGCCAACTTCTGTTTTCGAGAAATTAAGCTGGACAGCCGCCTTAATCGTTGCCAGCAGTTTGCTGTTGTCCCAGGGTTTTGGCACAAAGTCGGTAGCTCCCTGTTTCAGTGCTTTTACGGCCAGTTCCACTTCGCTGTAGGCAGTAATCAGCACTACCGAGATATCAGGATAACTCTTTTTTATCTGTTCGAGCCAATATAAACCTTCGTTTCCCGTGTTAATTCCGGCTTTAAAATTCATGTCGAGAATGACAACATTGTAGTTGCCTGTTCGCAGCTCATTGGGAATGAGGTTAGGATTGGTAATTCCTTTCACTTCATCAAATTCCTGCCCCAGCAAAATTTCCAGGGTGCTGATAATGCTTTTGTTATCGTCGACTATTAAGATGTTTCCTTTTGGCATAGTGTACAATATTGATTGCCTTTCCACCCTCTGACTCCCTGAAGGGAGAATCGGAAAGGCTCTGTTTAAACCAACCACCTTAAGTCCCCTTTCGGGGATTTAGGGGTAAAAACTGATGGATCAAAATTAGACCAAGCCAAAAACAATTCCAATCAACTGTAAAAATATTTTACAATTTTCTGTAAATAATTTTAACGTTTTCAGAAAAGGGTGATTTGTAAAGTTCACGAAATCAGCATGAAAGGTTTGTGGCATTATAATGGCACGGGGAGTAGAAACAATTTTTACACGATGATAAAGAAACGAATAGTTCTCATTATAATTTTTTATTTGATTATAGGAAATACGGTTCAGGCCCAGCAAAAATGGAGCCTGAGCCAATGTATTTCTTATGCCATTGAAAACAACATTAATTTAAAGGAATACGAGATTCTTGAAAAACTATCGCTGGAAAATGAGCAACAGGCCAAACGCAATATGTTGCCGGGTATTGAAGCTTCAACCAGGGCAGGTTTAAGTTTCGGTCGTTCGGCGGACCCGAATACCAACGATTATATCAATACAGAGTTTTTTTCCAGCAGCTTCGATTTGGGGTCGACCATCGCTGTTTTTGACGGATTTCGTATTCAGAACCTGATAAAATATCAGAAATTCAGAAAACAGGCCTCGGAATACAATCGGATAAATGCAACCGACGATTTGGCGTTTAACGTGATGGTGGCCTTTTTTGATGTGGTTTATTATAAAGGAATGCTCGACATTGCCAACGAGCAGGTAGAAGCCTCAAAGCTAAGTTTGAAAACAACAGAAAAAAAAGTGGAAGTCGGTTTAAAAGCCAAGACCGACTTGCTGGACATGCGCGCCAATCTGGAGCGCGAAGAACTCAACAAAATTCAGATTGAAAACACCCTGGAAACAGCGACTTTGAAACTAAAGCAGTTGATGAATCTTATTTCTGCTGAGGAAATGGAACTGGTAGATGAATCGTCGGTGGTTATAAACGAACAAGTGGCTCAACCGCGACAACTTTTTGAACAGTACACCGGTTGGTCGCCCTATTACCAGTCGATTTATGCGAACGTGAAAGCTACGGAAAAAGGTCTTGCTTTAAGTCGCTCGGCACTTTATCCGTCGATTTACGCCAGTGGCTCGATCGGTACCGGTTTTTACGAAACCAACACCGATGCCGATGGTAACACCCTGGCATTTAGCGATCAGTGGAAAAACAACAAAAGCCAGTATCTGGGAGCCTCATTAAGTATTCCGGTTTTTAGCCGGTGGAGCAATCGTTCGGAGGTGAAAAAGGCAAAACTGGAACTGGAACGTGCCCAAAATAACCTGGACGATGAACGTCAAAAAATGTTTTTCGATATGGTGAATGACCTTACAGAATTGGAAGCTTTATACAAAGAACACAGTCAGTATGTAAAGCGCACCGAGGTTGATGAGCTGGCTTTTCAGGCTGCTGAAAAGAAATTCGACCAGGGACTGATTGACATTAACGATTACTACATAGCTAAAAACCGCTTGGCAAATACTCAGAGTCAGGTTTTACGCTCGCGCACGCAGTGGGAGATAAAAATGAAAGTATTGCAGTTTTACCGGGGACAGCGGTTTTGGGAATTGGACGAAAGTGCTCAGTAATCAGTAGCAGTTGACAGAAAATTAATTGAAAAAAGTAAAAGACCATAGATATGGGAATGGATAAAAAAATTGAAAAGAAGAAAGGCTTAAAAGCCAAGCACATTATTTGGATTGTTGGCGGATTGGCGTTTGCCTTTCTGTTGTATAAAGTGGTGTTAGGAAGCAGCGGTTCGGTATTTCGTGCCGAGAAAGACAAGCTGACTATCAGCTCCGTAACCGACGGCGAGTTTAACGATTACATTACCGTAATTGGCCAGGTGGAGCCTATTACAACCATTTTCCTCGATGTGGAAGAAGGCGGAAAAGTTGAAGAGATTTTTATTGAAGAAGGCGAGATGGTGAAAAAAGGTGACGTTATTCTTCGTTTGAAAAACAACGATCTGAATACCACAATTATGAACAGCGAGTCGAATATGGCCTATCATTCCAACGAACTTAGGAATACACAAATTGCCATTGAGCAGCAGCAGATCGGTAACCAACGTGCCAAGTTGCAGATCGATCTTCAGGTAACAC
Organism: Draconibacterium mangrovi; assembly: GCF_010586825.1. Taxonomy (GTDB): domain Bacteria; phylum Bacteroidota; class Bacteroidia; order Bacteroidales; family Prolixibacteraceae; genus Draconibacterium; species Draconibacterium mangrovi. Next base: position 1,667,541 of record NZ_JAAAGB010000001.1, read on the forward strand.
AGGCCGAGCGAAAATACAAACAATATGAGGCCTTGTTTGAGGATGATCTGATTGCCCGCGAGGACTACTTACAAGCCAAAGAGGACTACGAACTGGCACTTAAAGAAAAGGAGTTGACCTACCTGAAATTTGAACAGGACTCGATTTTCCGTGCCAACCAAAAGAAAAACATGGACGAGAGTCTGGACAATATGCGTGATAACCTGGCAATGGCGCGCCTGCGTTTAGATAACCTGAATGTAAAAGCTCCTGCCGACGGTCAGTTGGGCTTATTAAATGCTGAGATCGGGGAGTCAATCGCCCGTGGACAGCGAATAGGTATGGTGAATATTTTAACCGACTTTAAAATCAATGCACTAATCGACGAGCATTATATAGACCGCGTGCGTCGTGGCCTGAATTCGTCGTTCGATCGTGGTGGTGAAAACTACAACCTCACTGTTAAAAAGGTATATCCTGAAGTGCGCGAAGGTCAATTTGAAATCGACATGATCTTCGAAGGGGCAAAACCGGATAACATCCGCACCGGGCAAACTTATCATACAAAATTACAGTTGGGACAACCTGAAAAAGCGGTGCTGATTCCCAAAGGCGGTTTCTTTCAAAGTACCGGCGGCCAGTGGGTTTATGTGCTGAACGATAACGGAACGGAAGCCGAAAAACGCAGCATCCGTATCGGGAAACAAAACCCACAGTATTACGAAGTGCTGGAAGGTTTAACACCGGGCGAGAAAGTGATTACTTCCAGCTACGATTTGTTTGGGGATAACGATAAGATTGTGTTTAAGTAGGTGCAAAGGGCTCGGAGGAAAGCGCTAAGCGATTCGTAGAACATTCAGCTGTTGTAAGTAAGAAACATTAAATATTTCGACATGGCACATTTTAGGTTTATGGATTTAGACATCTGGAAAGAAGCTATTGTTTTAAATGACGAGCTTTACGATTTGGCAGAAATCCTGGAGCAGGCAAAACATTTTCGAGCAGCCGAACAATTAAGGGCAGCATCATTAAGTATTTCTAATAACATTGCTGAAGGTGCCGGTTCTTTTTCTGACAAAGATTTTGCTAATTTTCTAAAGTTTGCCCGACGTTCAGTTTTTGAAACAGTTAATATTACTTATGTCACTTATCGTAGAAAATTTATTACCGAAGATGAGCTCAATAAAAAGCTTGATGACATGGATAAACTAAGTAGGAAAATAACAAATTTCAGAAAGAAGATTCTTAGCGCAGAGCGATAAGCGCATAGGGCATAGCGAAAGAAGCCAGTAACATATAAAAGCATCTTATAGTTCTAGGCATTTGGGGCATTGCCATTATTTTTCGCCATGCGCCACGCTCTCTGCGCCCGCAAATTGATTATACAACAAAACAAAAATATCATGATAAAGACAGAAAATCTAACGAAAGTATTTCGCACCGAAGAGGTGGAAACCAGTGCATTGAATGAGGTAAGTTTACATGTAAAAAAAGGTGAATTTGTGGCCATCATGGGACCTTCAGGTTGTGGAAAATCAACCTTGATGAATATCATCGGGTTACTGGATAATCCTACCGGCGGTGAATATTATTTTGATGGTGCCGAGGTTGGTCAACTAAAAGAACGCAACCGCACCATGTTGCGCAAGGGAAACATCGGTTTTGTGTTTCAGAGCTTTAACCTGATCGATGAACTGAACGTTTACGAAAATGTGGAACTTCCGCTAATCTACCTCAAACTGAAAGCCCGTGAGCGCAAAGAAATGGTAGAGAAAGTACTGGAGCGAATGAAAATTGCGCACCGCGCCAAACACTTTCCGCAACAACTTTCGGGTGGACAACAGCAGCGTGTGGCCATTGCGCGTGCCGTAGTTGCCAATCCGAAGCTGATTCTTGCCGATGAGCCTACCGGTAACCTCGACTCGAAAAACGGTTTGGAAGTAATGAACCTGCTTACCGAACTCAACAGAGAAGGAACCACTATTGTAATGGTAACGCACTCGCTACACGACTCTGAATTTGCTCACCGCGTTGTTAACCTGTTCGACGGTATGATCATTACCGAAGAAGTGAAAAAAGAAATGGGAGAGATTCTGCTATAAAAAAGAGCAGGACGCAAAGAGCCATGAGCAGGGAGAGCTGTTAGCGCTATGCTCTCTGCATCGTGCCCCTGACAAAATCGAAAAGCCATGAAAAATTTACGATTTATATTCAGAATGTTTCGGCGAAATCCCTTGCTGGTTTTTGTAAACCTGCCCGGATTGGCCATCGGATTAAGTGCAGTATTGCTGTTGTCGGTTTACCTGAAACACGAGCTAAGTTACGACCAGCATTTTCAAACTAAAAACAATGTTCTTCGTCTTTACAATGCAGTTGCCGAAAATGGAAACACCACTAATTACGCCATTTGTTTGCGCAAAGCTTACACCGAAATTCCATCGCGGGTTCCAGAAATAAGATCGGCCACTCAGATTTATAATGGCTGGAACACTACAGCAGAATTTGAGAAGCAAAAATTCCCAAACGTGCATATGTTGTTTGCCGACAAAGATTTCTTTGATGTGTTCGGACTAAAGTTGATTCAGGGAAACACCGATGATGCTTTGGTGGGTGAAAACAACGTGGTTATTACGCGGTCAACGGCACTGAAGGTATTTAATACCGAAGACTGTGTTGGCAAGGTTTTGAATGTTTCGGAAGAGCCGGCCACGGTAACAGGAGTGATAAATGATTTACCCAATAACACGCACTTTAATTTCGATTTGCTGTTATCGATGCAGACTGTTCATCCTGAAAACTGGGGAGGGCTGGAGTTTTACACTTATTTCAGAATTGATGAAAATGCCGATTTGGCTTCAGTTGGAGAAAAAATAGCCGCTGCAAACAACAAGCTTATGAAACCGTGGGGTGAGCCATTCAACCTAACTGTGGAAACAGGGACCGAACTTCTGGCCGATTTACATCTACATACCGTTGTTGATTTTGATCTTTCGCCAAAAGCCAATTTAACGCACGTGTTTATTATTGCCGGCATTGCCTTTTTGGTGCTGCTTATTGCCATGGTAAATTACATAAATCTGTATGTTTTGCATGGCGAAAAGCGGATTGCCGAAATTGCTTCAAGAAAATCGTTGGGCGCAACGCAAAGCACGTTGAGTCGTTTGTTCTTTACCGAAACATCGGTGATCAGCCTTTTGTCGTTTGTGCTGGCGTTGGGACTAACAGCACTTGTTCAGCCTGCGTTTGCCGGTTTAATGAAAAGCCAGATTGAGCTGTCGGACATGTTCTCCTTATCCGGCATTTTACTGGTTTTGGGAATTCTTGCCATTCTAATATTGGTTTCAGGTGCTTATCCAAGTTATTATTTGTCGAAGTTAAACCTGGTAAATGCGCTAAAAGGAAAGACCTCTAAAGTCAAACGAAAAAGCACCTTATCGCGCATTGCCGTTATTTCGCAGTTTTCCATATCGGTTTTTCTTATTAGTGCGCTGGTAATTGTTTTTGCCCAGGTGAACTATTTAAAGGAAGTGCCACTTGGTTTTAATCCCGAAAACGTAATCGGTATTACCAACCTGAATAACGAGGTGCGAAGAAGCGCGTCGTCTATCGCTGATGAATTGTCGCAACTGGCATTTGTTGAAGATGTGGCGTCTTCCGATCATGCAATGGGACAAGGCTCAAGCGGACAGGGAATAAAGAAGTACGGAGCTCCCGGAAATTTTAAAAGTATTGATGAATACCGTGTACATCCCGGATTTGCAAAAACCATGCAGATGGAATTGGTCGACGGTCGTTATTTTAATAATTCGGAAGCAGATAGAAAGGCAGTAATTCTTAATGAAGCGGCGGCAAAAATGCTGGGATCCGATGTAAAAGTGGGCAGCCTGCTCGATATGTTTGATGAACCTTTAACGGTAATCGCCATTGCTAAAGATTTTTACTACATCGATCATCCGGGGGCACCAATTGGGCCACTAGTTCTTACCAATTACCGAGGCAATGTAAACAATATGTATGTGCGAACAAAAGCAGGAGCCACACCGGCGCAACTGGCACAAATTGATGAGGTGATTAAAAGTTATTCGCCGGAATTGATCATCAGTAAGTTTCAGTTAACCGATGTTTACGCCAATAAATACACCAACGAAGAGCGTATGATAAAACTGGTTACTACCGGTGCCGGACTGGCGATTATCATCAGTTTTATTGGTTTAATGGCGCTGTCGGTGTTGAATGTAAACCGACGACGAAAAGAGATCGGAATCCGAAAAGTGATTGGCAGTACCGAAACACAGGTTGTTCGCGAGTTGCTTAAAGAAACGTTTGTCCTGGTGCTTATTGCTATTGTTATCGCTTTTGTAGGCAGCTATTTTACCATGCATCAATGGTTACAACATTTTGCAAACCGCGTTTCCATCAGTCCTGTATATTTTCTGGTTAGCGCTGCTTTTGCTCTGTTTATAGCGTTTATGGCAGTTAGTTGGCAAAGCTGGCGAGCAGCTACGCGAAATCCTGTTGAGGCACTCAGATATGAATAATTAAAACAAAACCAAATATAATCACCCTTACAATTAAATTTTATGAAGCATTATTTCTTAACGATTTGGAGTTCGATACGAAAAGCAAAACAAACCAACTTTTTTAATTTAATAGGCTTGTCCGTTTCGTTTGCTGCATTTGTATTGTTGTCGATTTATTTGTGGAATGAATTTACTTTCGACCAATACAATAATAATTACAAGCAAGTATACATGCTTGAAATGAATTCGGATGAAAACGGAGAAAATGAATCGAGTTATTTTCTGCCAAATCCGATGGCCGATTATTTTGCGGAGAACATTCCGGAATTGTCTACGCTTTGTTCGTTTGCCTGGGGAGCCAATACTTATTCTTTGCAAAAGGGTGGAGAAGCAAGCGTGAATCTTGCAACCAGGGCAGTTGATTCCACTTTTGCCCGGATGTTCGATTTGCGAATGAAATTCGGAGACCTGAATACCTTGGCACAAAATGATGGTATTATTCTTTCTGAAACAGGAGCTAAAAGGTTATTCGGGAATGAAAATCCGGTTGGAAAAACCATCTATGCCAATTTTGAAACGCCTTATATAATTGAAGGAGTATTTTTTGATCTTCCACAAAATAGTTCGTATCACGAATACGATGCTTTTTGCTCTTTCCCAACCGCTTCCTGGGCAACCAATTGGTCGGAATACAGTTTTAATCACTATTACCAATTACCCAAAAATGCTTCCGTATCCGAGGTGATATTGAAAATGAATGAATCGCAAGGCGTAAAAGATTGGAAAGAAAATTCGACTGAGGATTTTTCCTTTAGTTTGTTACCAATAAAAGAAAAACATTTTAATAAACAATTGGGTAGTGGGAACCTGCTTTTTACCCGCTCGCTGGTTGTAGTTGCTGTATTACTGCTATTTATGGCCTTTGTTAACTACCTGAATTTTGCCATTGCCAATGCTCCAAAACAACGTAAAGCAATCAACGTTCGTCAGGTTTTGGGAGAAACGAAAAAGCATTTATTGTTCTTATCCGTTTCAGAGTCGGCATTTATAATTACCCTGGCGTTTATCGGAAGTATCGTGCTGAGTTCAGTGGTGACTTATTTCTGGCCGGATATTTTTTCGTACGAATTTCATCTGAAAAATTACGTTTGGATTTTTGCCTTATGCTGGTTATTGGTCGTTCTTTTAGGAGCTCTAATTGCGGTGATACCGTCCCGAATGAATGGAAATATGGCCCCTGCAAGGGCTTTAAGCGGAAATGTGCCGCAAGGTCAGCAACGTAATTTCACCGGAAAGGTTTTAACGGTTCTGCAATTCGGTATTTCAATTTTTCTGATTATTGGTGTGTTGTTTATTGAAAAGCAAGTTCGTTTTTTCAAAAACTACGACCTGGGCTTTGATAAAGAAAACATTGTGGTCGTTGATATTCCTCAGTCGATACAAGAACACGAAGATGCGTTTGTAAGTGAATTAGTAAAGAATGGTAATATTACTGATTATGCTTTTTCTCAATTTGTACCCGGTGGAGTTGGAATGGGCTGGGGGCGCGACATAGATGGTAAGCGTGTAAGTTTTAAGTGCTGGCCGGTTGACGAGCGCTATATGAATTTTATGGGATTTGAGATTGTAGATGGCAGGGCATTTTCAGAGAATCTTAAGTCGGACGAAAATAATTTCATAATGAATGAGACTGCCCTAAAAGATTTTGGCTGGGAAACCGAATATTTGGGGAAGCAGATTCCGGGATTTGGCTTTAGCGGTACTTTAATTGGTGTTGTAAAAGACATGAAATATGCATCGTTAAGAGAAGAAGTTACACCCCTGGCATTTTGGCTCACTGAAACACGCCACAATAAACTCAATGTAAAAATATCAGGGCAAAATGTCTCTAATACAATTGCGCATATTAATGACGTTTATAGCCAATTCGAGAAAAAACGTACGTTTAATTATCGTTTCCTTGATGAACAGCTAAACAGCATGTACAAAGCTGAGGAGAAACAAGCACAACTCATTTCTATATTTTGTATTATATCAATCATCATTTCGGTTATTGGAGTTTTAGGATTGGCAATTTTATTGTCAGAATACAGAATAAAAGAAATTGGAATACGAAAAGTGAATGGAGCCAATATCGGCGAAATTATAACGCTGCTAAATAGTGGTTTTATTAAATCGATTTTAATTGCCTCAATTATTGCTTGCCCACTTGGTTACTACGCCATGAATAAATGGCTCGAAAATTTCGCCTACAAAACTTCGTTGAGCTGGTGGATATTCGCTTTGGCAGGGTTACTGGCTTTGGGAATTGCCTTGTTAACGGTTAGTTGGCAAAGTTGGCGAGCAGCCACAAGGAACCCTGTTGAGGCACTCAGGTATGAGTAAATCAATTTTGAACATTTGGATGAAGATGTAAATAGAAACCGGAAAACTATGTCAAAACTGAAAATACTATTTAGGAACTTACTAAGACGAAAACTGTCAACAACCTTTACTATCGCTAGTTTTATTATCGCCTTTTGCTGTGCCGTTTTGGTCTATCTATACGCAACCGATGAGTTTGCATTCGATAAGTACAACAGCAAATTTGGGCAAATTTACCGGTTAAATGTTAAATCTACTGACGGTACAGGAACGGTTAACTGTTCTTTCCCGGGAGTTTTTAGCGACAACCTTGGTCCGGTAAGCGGAATCGGGAATTATGCTCGTTTGCAGATTGGATCCGACGAAAGGTATATCTCTGTCAACAACGAACCGTTCGTTGAAACAGACATTTTGTACGGCGATCCTGATGTCCTGAAAATTTTCGACTTTCAGTTTTTGGCAGGAAATCCGGATAATGCGCTGGAAGCTCCTTTAAACATGATTGTCACCGAGTCGATGGCCAAAAAATATTTCGGTAATGAAAATGCGAAGGGCAAATTCATTCACCTAGACAACCATGATTTTACTATAACCGGGATTGTAAAAGATTTACCGCCTCAATCGCATTTTAAAATGAACATGTTAGTGTCAGTTTCAAGCTATAAGGTATTGAACAGCAACTTGCTCACGAAATGGTACATGACTGCATTTAACTACTATTTTATGATTCCTGATAACAGTAATATCGGTGGAATCGAAAAGCAATTAGCAGACATTTTTGCCACAGGCCATGAAATTGCTAACAATGACCGGAAATTTGAAATGTACCTCGAACCGCTGGGTGACATTCATTTACAATCGGTGGGAACGCGCTGGGATAATGCAATAAAAGGGGATTATAAAGTTGTTATCGGATTAATAGTTATAGCTTTTTTGATTTTGGGAATAGCCATTACCAACTATATCAATAATCTTACAGCTACATACCGAAAGAAAATAAAGGAAACGGGGATCCGAAAAATTAACGGGGCATCGCGTTTTAAGCTAGCACTTGAGCAGGTAATGGAAACATTCATCCTGCTGGCAGTATCGCTGCTCGGGGCAATTGTATTGACAATGTTTGTCCTACCTTATATTAATGCATTAGTCGGCAAATCCATTTCTTTTAATTTTTCTTTGGTTGTTTTCCTTGCAATACTGCTTCTGGCAACCATTCTGTTTTCTACAGTTTATCCTATTTTGTTCTTTAATTCGTTTAACCCATCGGATGCCATTAAAACCCAAGGAGGAATTTTAAAACGGAAGAATAAAAAACAGCAACAACGAATCCGTGGTTCGTTTGTCATTTTTCAGTTAGGCATTGCTTCTGTATTAATTGTTGCAAGTATTGTAATCAACAATCAGTTGCAACTTATGCTTAATGCCAAAATTGGTTTCGACAAAGAAAATGTACTTATTATAACCAACCCGTATAGTGAAAATATGCAACAACGGTATGTGCGGTTTAAATCGGAGGTTTCCAAAATACCATTGGTTAACACAATTGGAGTAACGCAAAATGCTCCTGCAGGTTACGTCAATAATTATTCGCCCGGAAGATTGCCAGGGCAGGATAAAAGTGAAAGCCAAAATATTGCCCAGATTGTAATCGATCACGACTTTTTAAAAGCCGTGGGTGCAAGGTTTACAGAAGGTCGTAATTTTGATGTAAACAGAGAATCAGACAAGAAAGATAAAATCATAATTAATCAATCGGCTGTAAAATTGTTCGGCCTGCAAAATCCGGTTGGCCAAAAATTGGCTGGCATAAACAACGCTTTTACCCCGGATGGCGAGCTTGAAATTATTGGGATTATTGATGATATGCAGTATTTTACATTGAGGGAAACGTCCAAGCCTATCATGTATTTCATTCGCGATTGGGGGTACTCTAATATTATCGTCAGACTTAATAAAGGAGATTATTCACAGGCTATTACCAACATAAAAAACGTATGGAATCAGATTGCTCCTGAATATCCTTTTAGTATGCAGTTTATGGATGACAGGATTAGTGCTAATTACAAATCTGAAATCAACACTGCCAAAATTATTACAACATTGTCAGGAATTGCCATTTTTTTGTCTGTTCTCGGAATTTTTGGGATGATTTCATTTACCATTCAAAACCGTACCAAGGAAATCGGCATCCGAAAAGTAAACGGAGCCAAAGTTTCGGAGATCCTTTCAATGCTGAATAAAGACTTTATAAAATGGGTTGCTATTGCTTTTATGATTGCTACACCCGTTGCCTACTACGCCATGAATAAGTGGCTCGAAAACTTTGCCTACAAAACCAACTTGAGTTGGTGGATATTTGCCCTTTCCGGCGTGCTGGCTTTGGGAATTGCGCTTTTAACTGTTAGCTGGCAAAGCTGGCGTGCAGCAACGCGAAATCCTGTGGAAGCTCTCCGATATGAGTAACAAAGCTTGCAATGAACCATTGTATATGAGATTACTGGCAAGAAAAAATGTATTAAAACACACAGATAAAAGAATTTGAAAGATGAAGAAATTGCGCACAATTATTATCCGTTTTATAAAACGAAATCCTTTGTACACCTCCATTAATTTTACCGGGCTGGTTATTGGATTTGTTTGTGTTGTTTTTATTGGTCTTTGGATAAAAAATGAACTGAGTTACGACAGGTTTCATAAAAATGCCGACCAGATTTACCGCGTTCATCGGTACTTCTACGATAATAACGGAACCGAAAATCTTCATTTGCCATATGTGGCACCACCCGTTGCTCCGTTACTGAAGGACGAATTTTCGGAGATTGAAAACATCGCACGGGTGTCTCATTCCGGAATGCTATTCCGATTGAACGATCAAAAGGTAGCTGAACCCGATGTTTGTTTTGCCGAACCCGATATTCTGAATATTTTCTCTTTCGAGGGGATTTCTGCCGATAACAATTTGCTAAACGAACCATTAACAGCTGTGGTCTCTGCAACTATTGCCAGTAAGTATTTTAACAATGAGTATGCCGTTGGTAAAACAATGGAATTTTTCGATGAAAATGCCAATAGCTATAATTTAAAAGTTACCGGAGTTTTCGAAGACTGGGGGCAAAACAACCATTTCCGACCTGAGATTATTATTTCGTTTTCTACCTATGCAAGTGCAGTTGGCGAGAGCGAATTACAAGATTGGGGCAGCAATAATTACGAAACATTTGTGTTGATGAGGAATGCACCTCGGCAATTGGATTCACGCCTCGATGAATTCATAAACAAACAATTTGAGAACGGAACCAGTTGGACCAAAATAAGGATGGAAAAATTAGCTGACATACATTTCAACTGGTATGGAAGCCGCTCGAGTATTTATGTGTTGTTGTCGATAGCTGTTTTAATCCTGCTATTGGGAAGCATCAACTACATCAACCTGAACACGGCCATTTACACCAAACGAATTAAAGAAATTCATATTAAAAAAGTTATTGGTGCAACAGCCAAACGCATCTTGTCGTTACTAATGCTCGAATCTGTTTTGTTCTGCATTGTGTCGTTAATTGTTGCACTGCTAATCGTAAGTGTGGCCATTCCTTATTTGGCCAATCTTTTTAACAGTAACCTGACATTTTCGGTGGGCGAAAACCTGGCGCTGATAGCTGTATTTTTTACACTCTCCATTTTTATCGGATTGATATCAGGGGTGTATCCGGCCAAAATATTACTTACCAGTAAAAAATTTAATTCCACACCAGGTAAAATGTCGTTTCGAAACGGGATGGTTATTTTCCAGTTTTTCGTTTCAATTGCCCTGATTATGTCTTTCCTGACAGTGAATAAACAGTTAAATTACCTGCAGACAAAAAATCTTGGACTCAATCAGGAGAATGTGATAACCGTGAGTGCATCGCCCAATCATATTGAAAAGCTGGATGTGCTCCGCAATCAGTTAACTAAAAACCCGAATATTATTGATGTTTCCGGTTCAAAAAGAATTCCATCGCAACGTTTGGCCGACAGTAACCAAATGAAAGCTTCCAACAATGGAATAATGGAACCGCTTGGTTTTCGTGTAGCCAATATTCGGGGCGACGAACATTTTGTTCCAACCTATGAAATGAAACTGATTGCGGGGAATAATATTAGCCCTCAGATAAAAGAAGAAAAGGAATATTTGGTAAACCGTTCGGCTGTGGAGAAAATTGGCTGGGAATCGCCCGAAGCAGCAATCGGGCAGTTTGTTGAGTACGGAGATGAAAAAGGCAGAATTGTTGGCGTGTTGGAAAACTTCAATTACGAATCTTTGCACAATGCTGTTTTCCCGATCATTCTGTACAAGGATGCTTCGAGCTACAATCGCATTTCAATACGCGTAACACCAACGAATCTATCAAACACAATAGATTTTATAAAAACTACGTGGGAAGAATACGATTTGGCAGGTTCTCCGTTTTCCTATCAGTTTATCGACGAACGGTTTGAACGATTATATCAATCGGAAAAATACACCAAAACAATATTCACCTGTTTTATGGTGCTGGCTATATCAATCGCTATTTTGGGATTAATCGGTTTATCGCTATTTGTAATGGAACGACGTACAAAAGAAATCGGCGTGCGAAAAGTAAACGGTGCCAAAGTCTCGGAAATCCTTTCAATGCTGAATAAAGACTTTGTGAAATGGGTTGCTATTGCTTTTGTAATTGCCACGCCAATTGCCTGGTTTGCCATGAATAAATGGCTCGAAAATTTTGCTTACCGAACAAACTTAAGCTGGTGGATTTTTGCATTGTCCGGGCTGATGGCATTGGGAATTGCGCTGTTAACCGTTAGTTGGCAAAGTTGGCGGGCAGCTACAAGGAATCCGGTGGAAGCACTGAGGTATGAATAAGTTTTGTTTTACCCCAAACCCCTAAAGGGGCTTATGGGAGCGAGTATTGAACAAGATTTTGTGAAGAACATGAAATGTAAAATTTTAAAATAAGTAACAAGTCAATCGGAGATGAAACAAGTCCCCTTCAGGGGATTTAGGGGTGAAGAAACTTGGTGTAAATTAAAAAACAAAAACTATGTTACGATTTAAAATAAAACTGGCATTTAGGAATTTGTTGAAGAATAAGCTGTACTCATCGCTTATTATTGGAGGGTTTGCCATTGGTTTTACGGCCTGTATTTTAATAGCCTTGTTTTACAGCGCCGAACACAATGTGGATAAACACTTTGCCCGGCATGAAAATATTTATCGCCTCTATGATGCTAAAAAGAATGAGTCGGGACTCGATTACAAAATCAATGCTGTAATTGCAGAACACTACCCAGATGTCGAAAAAGCCTGTCCGCTCGGGTTCTCTTATTTTCCGATTACACTTAAAGACCCTGAAACACGAAGTTACACACGAGTTGAGTACATAGTTTCCACCAATAATTATTTTTTCGAAGTATTCTCAATACCCGTTATATCCAAATTGGAAGAAAAGCCTTTTAGTCAATTGAATTCGGCAGTAATTACCGAGTCGGTGGCCAAGAAGCTTTTTGGGAATGAGAACCCGCTGGGAAGAACAATTAAAGAAGAATTCTTTACGGCAACGGTCACCGCGGTTATGCAGGATCTGCCTGATAATTCGAGCTTTAAAGCCGAGGTTCTTCTGAATAGCGAGAATGAAGATTTTCAGATGGCGCAAGCCTGTAATGACGGCGTTTGTATATTTCCTAGCGAACACTTTCTCTTGTTAAAAGACGATATTAAACCTGATGATTTCTCCATAAAAATGAATGCTTCCATCGGGCAATTTAATACCACTACCGACAGTCTGGCGCTGCAAAATTTATCCGATATTTATCTTTCTCCAACAAAATTGGGTTGGACTGATGATCATACCAAAGGCAACTCAAAAATGCTGTTCATTTTTATGGCAATTGCTATTCTTATTATTTTGCTTTCGAGCATTAATTACCTGAATTACACGGTTTCGATGCAGTACGCGAAAATGAAAGAAATTGGCATCAACAAAACCAATGGTGCCGGAAAACCACACTTGCTCGTAGATTCGCTGATTGAAGTTACTTTAGGAATTTTTATTGCGCTAACCATTTCAGTAGTGTTGGTGTCGCTGCTTTTACCGGCAACCGGGACGTTTTTCGGAAGAGAAATTCATATTTCCGATGTTAACCTTCAACATTTGCTGCCCGTTTTTCTGGGTACGATAGCCGGTATTATTTTTCTGAACAGCTTAGCACCTATCTATATTTTATCACAGTTTAATATTACCGATTTTCTTCAGGGAGGACGGAGAAGAAACGGTAGCCAATTTGGGAAACAGCTTATGCTCACCTTTCAGTTAACGGTTTCCATTGCCCTGATTGCTGTTGTGATGCTTATATTTAAACAGCTGCAATACGTTAAGCACTATGATTTAGGTTTTAATGAAGAACATTTGTTGAGGATAGAACTTCCGTGGCTAAGCAAAAACCAGACAGCATTGCGAAATGAGTTCAGCGATCTTTCTTTCGTGGCAAGCAGTGCTTTGAGTAACGGTTATCCCGGGCACATTAACATGAGCATGGGAAGCGGAGTGGAAGGCGATGAATTTATGGTAGAATGTATTTACGTAACTGAAAATTTCCTGAAAACAATGGGAGTTCAGCTACTTGAAGGACGAAATTTTTTGGCGGGCGATAAAGGAAAATCCTGTTTAATGAATGAAGCTGCTGTAAAACGTTATGGTTGGGAAAATACAATTGGCAAAAAATATAAAAACGGCAGGGAAGGAGGTTACGATGTAGTGGGGACAGTGAATAACTTTAACGTGGAATCGTTACATTCTGCACTAAGTCCGGTTGCGTTGATTTACGAATCCGACCGCGAGTATAATACACTTTCACTGCGACTGATTCCCGGAAATGTTGGTCAACAAATAAGTGAACTTAGGAAAGTTTGGGAAAGTATATTACCAGACGACCCTATGGAATTTACTTTCTACGACGACCAGTTTCAGGCTATGTACCAAAAAGAAGATAAACTGGCCAAATCCATTACTTTCTTTTCAATAATTGCAATTGTACTGACTTGTATGGGAGTTTTGGGTCAGATCTTCCTGATCAGTTTAAACCGGACCAAAGAAATTGGTGTACGCAAAGTGAATGGTGCGACCGTTTCGGAAATACTGGTGTTGCTGAATAAAGACTTTGTGATTTGGGTAATCGTGGCTTTAGTAATCGCCACTCCTGTTTCCTACTACGCCATGAATCAATGGCTCGAAAACTTTGCCTATAAAACCACTTTGAGCTGGTGGATTTTTGCATTGTCTGGTCTGCTGGCTTTGGGAATTGCATTGTTAACGGTGAGTTGGCAAAGCTGGCGGGCTGCTACCCGAAATCCGGTTGAGGCCTTGAGGTACGAATAATTGGAATTGAGAATATTCCGAAAGGGCATTCTGTATAAATAAACGAATAAAACCAAATCAAGAATGAGACAATTTTATCATCTTAAAATGGCATTCAGAAACCTAAGCCGCGAAATAAGAAATTCGGCTTTTCTTCTCATTTCCCTATGCATTGGTCTGGTTACGTTTATTCTTGTATCGGGCTATGTTTTTTATGAAAAAGGATTTGACCGTGTATTTCCCGGCAACAAACAAATTTACAGAGTAACCACCGATATGTATAGCGGAAATGAATTGAGTATTTCTATTCCACAATGCGAGCGTGGTGTGGCAGCTGCAATAAAAGAGAAATATCCCCAGGTTGTTGCCGCAGGTTACCTTACCGGAACAAATAATCCGCAATATAAAATTGGCGACGAGATTTTTACAAATAATCATATTTATCATGCGTCAGCCGGTTTTCTCGACGTGTTTTCAATCGCTTTAACGCAGGGCAATAAATCTGAAGTTTTAACCCGACCGTACGTGACAATTATTTCGGAGAGTACCGCCAAAAAATATTTTGGAGATGCCAATCCTGTCGGGCAGATTTTATTTAAATACCCGTCGTTCGAATATACCATTGAGGGTGTTTATAAGGATATTCCGGCACAGGCACATTTTAATGCCGAGGTTTTACTTTCTTATCATGACGATATGCACCTGCCGCCGCCGGCAAAAGCCCAGTGGGGTGAATCAGGATTTTATACCTACCTGAAATTGGATGAAAATACAGATGTAAGCCAGATTGAAACAGTAATTAACAAACTGGTTGCCGAAACTAAAAAGATACAGTTCGAAACAAATAATGTTACGCACATTTACCACCTCCAGCCATTGAACGAAATTCATCTTCATTCGGAATTGAAAAACGAACTGGAGACAAATTCGCGGGCACAATATGTAACCCTTATTTTTATAATCGGAATATTGATTCTTTGCGCATCAGGATTTAATTATATCCAGTTTGCTTTTTCGAAGTTGATTAACTCGGCAAAAAGAACGGGAATCAAAAAAATAAACGGGGCAACACGTTCCGAAATCCTGGGTGCTTTAATTTCCGAATCGTTGATTATTCATTTTTTTGCCGTTTCCATTTCGCTGAGTATTGGATGGATGCTTATTCCTGTTATAAAAAACCAGTTCGGAATTTTTCTAAGACCGGTTTTTTCCAATCCGTTTTTTCTGGCTACTTTATTTTCAATAATTTCATTCAGCATATTAGTTGGGGGAATGATTCCTGCATTAATGATTAACCGTTTTAACAGTCTCGAACTGCTCAAGCTAAGATATAAACCTGTTTCAAAAGGGCTTTCATTCAGACAGGTAATTGTTGTGGCTCAGTTTGTTATAGTTATTGTTGTCATGGCCGGAATTGCAGGAGTTAGTAAACAGGTAAATTTTTTGGTCGACAAAGAAAAGGGATTCGATGTGAGAAATACGATGGTTCTTAAAGTTCCTAAAAATCTTCGAAAAACTTCGCAACGAATAAATAATCTGCAGGCTTTTGAGGAAGAGTTGCTTAGACATAGTTCTGTTATCGGGTTCTCGAGCTCAAACGTGGTACCGGGAGATTTATCGGCATACAATTTTACTTTTACTGAAATGCAAACAGGAAAAGGAGGACAGGCAGCACTTATTGTTGCCGACGACAATTTTATAAAGAACTATAATATTCCTCTTATAGCCGGAACTAATTTTAGGAGAACCGGTACTTCTGCTGCAAATAATTTGTGTATTATCAATCGGGCCGGTGCAGAATATCTTGGATTCCTGAATCCTGATGAGGCCATCGGACGGACAATTAAAATGGAAGACGAAAGTGGCATGCAAAAGTTCGATGTTTCGGTAATTGGAGTTACCGGGAATATGGATTTTAGCGATGCAAAAGAAGGTTATAAACCAATCGTGCTTATCGATTGGACCGAAAATATGGTATGGGGAAATTACTCCGTAAAAATTGCCAGTTCCGATTTTGCTTCAGTTATTCCATTTATTAAAGAGCAATTTAACCGCACATTTCCCAATTATCCTTTCGAATATTTAATTGTTGAGGATTATTATAACAGGCAATTTGATAAGGAAATTCAGCTCGTTAAAATATTCAGGTTGTTTATTGTTGTTGCCATTTTTATAAGTGTTATCAATCTATTTTCTATTTCGTGGCTGATTTCGTTGGCCCGGGTGAAAGAAATCGGCATCCGAAAAGTAAACGGGGCAAAAGTCTCGGAAATCCTTTCCATGCTGAATAAAGACTTTATAAAATGGGTGGCTATCGCTTTTGTAATAGCTACTCCAATTGCATACTACGCCATGAATAAATGGCTCGAAAACTTTGCCTACAAGACCAACTTAAGCTGGTGGATTTTTGCGCTTGCCGGAGTGCTTGCTTTGGGAATCGCATTATTAACTGTTAGTTGGCAAAGTTGGCGGGCAGCTTCACGGAATCCTGTAGAGGCACTTCGATATGAATAAATAAAGCTCATAACTACCATGCTAAAATACTACCTGAAAACTACCATCCGTAATCTGATAAGAAATAAGTTTTATTCTGTTATAAATTTTATCGGATTGGCTATTGGAATAACTGCATGTATTCTGATTATGCTATATGTTCAGTTCGAATTAAGTTACGATAAATTTCATGAGAATTCGGATCGGATTTACCGGGTGAATTTGTTTTCTGCTCGGGATGGCAACATGAATAGATGGCCGGGTTCAAGTCCTCCACTGAGAAATACCATACAGAATGAAATTCCGGAAGTTGAAGAAGTGGTTCGTATATCGCAGTATTGGGAACCGGTAATGCAGTACAAAGACAAAGTGTTTAATGAAACAAAGTGGTGTTTTGCCGACGACAATTTCTTCAAAATCTTTTCTACATCTTTAATTTATGGCGATCCAAATACAGCTTTAATTGAGCCTTACACGGTGGTTTTAACCGAATCGACAGCCAAGCGATATTTCGGAAATGAAAATCCTCTGGGGAAAACGCTTTCACGAAAATATAATTACGATTGGACAGTTACCGGAGTGATTAAAGATTTTCCTGAAAACTCACATATAAGACCTGACTTTTTGGGATCAATAAAAAGCCGGCCAGACAACAATGACCAAAATTGGCTCAATAATATACTTTATACTTATGTACTTTTAAAAGAAGGTGCTTCCAATCAGGAGGTAGATTCAAAGTTGGAAGATTTGGTGAAGAAACATGTCGGGCCTTTTATGGCGCACGACAGAGGTGAATCACTCGAAGAATTCGCGGCAAAGGGAAATCAATACAGGTATTATACACAACCTTTAACTGATATCCATTTCAATAGGGATGTCATTGCAGGACCAGAACTTTCAGTAAATACAAGTTACCTGATCATCTTCTCTATAATTGCAGTTTTTATATTGGTCATAGCCTGTATTAATTACATGAATATGTCCACTGCCCGGTCAGTAAATCGTGCCAAAGAAGTCGGTTTGAAAAAATCGCTCGGTTCAAACCGAAATAATCTGGTTCTGCAGTTTTTATTCGAATCAGTTTTTGTCACTTTAATTGCATTGACACTTGCTACATTTCTAATTAAATTATTGCTTCCGCCTTTTAATAATTTAGTCGATAAACAACTTGTATTTAGTTTTGCCAGTAACCTTTACACTATTCCTTTACTACTTCTCTTTGGAATTGTAGTCGGAATAATTGCGGGAAGTTATCCGGCTTTCTTTTTAGCATCGTTTAATCCCTTAAAAGTTATAAACGGGATTCATAAATCAGAAGGCTCGCATGGAAATATTCGAAGTGGATTAGTGGTTTTTCAGTTGATTGTAACCATTGTCCTTTTTTCAGGTACCTTCTTTATCAGTAAACAGCTCGATTTTCTCCAGAAACAGGAATTGGGTTTTAATAAAGAAAACCTGGTAATCATAAAAAATGCACATTACTTGTGGACTCGAAAGCTGTCGTTTAAAAGCGATATGCTTGAACAACCGGGCATTTTGGAAGTTAGTAACTCCGTTGATATTCCGGGGCGAAGCAAATATAATAGTACATTTTTTCATGAATTGCCAAGCGAAGCAAGGTTACTCAGTCAGCTATGGATAGATGAGGATTTTTTAAAAGCCTATGAAATTGAGCTTTTGCAAGGTCGTTTTTTTGAGAAGGGGAATCCTTCAAATTCTAAATCGATTGTATTGAGTGAAGAGGCTTTAAAAGGTTTAAATATAAAAGATCCGATTGGCAAAAAACTATATAAAAAGCAAAAATCCAAGGCAACTACTTTTACCATTATTGGGATCATAAAGGATTTTCACCTCAGCTCGTTACATCAGGAAATCTGGCCTTTGGTACTGTTTGATAACGATGATGCATTAAGATCTGCAGGAGCATTCTTTAGTGTTCGCGTAACTGGAGATCTTCAACAAAATCTGAAAAATATCGAGCAATCATGGAATAAATATGCAGAAGGGCAACCACTGGATTATGTATTTTTTGATCAAGATTTTGGCCGTTTGTATGCTGCCGATCTGCAAACCCGAAAGATCGTTTCAATCTTTTCTGTGATAGCCATAGCCATAGCATGTTTGGGATTGCTTGCTTTTACTGCTTTTGTTGCCGAACAGCGAACTAAAGAAGTCGGCATCCGAAAAGTTAATGGTGCAAAGGTGTCAGAAATATTATCGATGCTCAACATAGACCTCGTAAAATGGGTCGTCATAGCCTTTGTCATTGCCACTCCAATTGCCTGGTTTGCCATGTATAAATGGCTCGAAAACTTCGCCTACAAAACCAACTTGAGTTGGTGGATTTTTGCCCTGTCCGGTGTGATGGCTTTGGGAATTGCATTGTTAACTGTTAGTTGGCAGAGTTGGCGGGCGGCTACCCGAAATCCGGTTGAGGCACTCAGATATGAGTGACGAAATCCCGATCGAAGTATCGGGGTCGAAGCTCTTTAATGCGAAGCGTATCGGGATTTAAGCCTTATGCTGTGATTAACAAATATCCAACGCAATTAAAAATCTATTAAAGATTTTTCCGTGGTGAATCAAAGCCGTATTTATCACTATATTTCGAAATAAAATTTACCAACTAAATGAAAAAAATAGCTTTGTTTCTCGCCATTCTGTATAGTGTTTCTGGCATTACTCAGGCACAGAACAATACAAATCCTGAATTGAAATTTAATGCTGAGGGGAAGTTCAAAATTCTTCAGTTTACCGATATCCATTTTCAATACAATTCATTTCGTTCGGATAGTGTTTTGTTGTTAATGAAAGCGGCGGTGAAAGATGAAAATCCTGACCTGGTGGTGTTAACCGGAGATGTGGTGTGTTCAAAAAACACAAAAAAAGCCTGGTTGAAATTGACAACAATCTTTATTGACGCAGAAGTGCCGTGGGCAGTAACACTGGGAAACCATGATATTGAAGAAGAACTCACTGGAAAAGAAATTATGAAAACCATTTGCGATCTTCCGTACTGTATAACGGAAGACGGGCCGGAAGAAATTTCAGGAAATGGTAATTACGTTTTAAAGGTGAAAGCTCACTCTTCAGAAAAAACGGAGGCTGTTTTGTATTGTCTCGATTCGCATTCGGGATTAGAAAAAGAACTGGGACTTGGAAGTTACGACTGGATAAAATGGGATCAGGTGAATTGGTACCGTGAAGAAAGCCGGAAACTAACTGCTGAAAACAACGGAAAGCCTTATTCAGCACTGGCGTTTTTTCATATTCCTTTGCCCGAGTATGACCAGGTTTGGGGAATGGAAACAACGGTTGGCGTAAAGAATGAAAAGGTTTGTTCGCCCGATATTAACTCAGGTATGTACAATGCTTTTGTTGAGTCGGAAGACGTAATGGCAATGTTTGTAGGCCACGACCATGTAAACAACTACATTGGCGAATTGCGCGGAATTTGTATGGTTTATGGACAGGCAACCGGCAGAGAAACTTATGGTGGAATTCCGAAAGGTTACCGCGTAATTGAACTTTACGAAGGGCAGCGGAAATTCGACACCTGGGTGCGCGAAAAATACGAATGCGACAATGATAAAGATATCTGGACTCCGGTAAATACCAGTGATAAAAAGTATTTTGTCACTTATCCCGACTCTTTCGCCGGAAGATAAATACGATTCCAGGTTTTAACATAGTAACGCTCAATAAAGATGACCTCCTTCTTTATTGATTTCGGAAATATATTTACGGTTAATGTCGAGCTATCCCCAAAACATTGACAAAAAATCTGACACCTTTTGTCTAATTTATTTACACCTGTTTCTTATGTGAGAATCTTAAAAGGCAGTAAATGAGATGGATGCGATTGAGGCATTGTTTTGGTAAACCATTTCTTTATAATTTTAATTGTCAATATCAGCAAGTTCCGGTTCCTAAAGCAGTCTAATCTGTTCCCGGTTTTAGTGCTGATTATTGGATATTTCGAAGTGAAAACTTACAGGGATATAATTCTCGTATCTTTATTTGGAGGAAGCTCTGCTAAAAATTAAATACTAAAAATGTTACAATACTTTTTTAAACTCGGATGGCGGAATTTAACGCGCAACAAGTTTGTTACGCTATTAAAAACTTCAGGATTTGTAATTGGTTTATGGGTTTTTATGGTTACGGGTTATTATGTGTTGCACGAAACCAGTTTCGACCATTTTCAGGAGAATGCAAACAACAAATATATGCTGGATGCCCGCGATCAGTTTGGCGATAACTATTTTGCATTTAGTTTGCCTTATCCGTTAACCAAAACCTTGCATGAACGTTACACGGAGGTTGTTCAGAATGTTTCGTTCGAAAGCCGCGAAAATTCGATATTTATTAAGGAACCAACCCGGATTATAAAATCGGATAAAACAAATATGGCTTTTGTAAACGAAGACTTCTTTAGCTTTTTTGCCTTCGATTTTATTGCCGGAAATGCCCGGAACAGCTTTACTTTTTCCAATCCGCTTATTATTTCTGAGGATGTGGCAAACAAACATTTTGGCGGTCTTGATGCGGTTGGGAAAACCGTAAATATTAGTCTGGAAGATCACCTTTATGAGTTTAATATTACGGGTGTAGTAAAAAATCCGGCAGATAATTCGAACGTTAATTTTCACTGGATCGCCGGTTTACCGCAATTTATGAAAGAGTCGGGGAATCCCGGGTACGAGGCAGACTGGGATTTTAAATGCCGAAGTTTTATTCAGCTGGCACAGGGCGTTAATCCTGATGATTTTATAGCAAAACTTACGGAAGAATACGTTGAGCAGGCAAAACTTGAAAATGCTCCAACGCTTGTTGCAACTTCACTCACTGAAATTCATATGGGAAAAAATATTCAAAAAAGGGTACGCATATTTTCAGCACTAGGCATTCTGATATTGCTAATTTCTATTGTGAATTATGTGTTGCTTTCCACGGTTGAGAGTACGCAACAAGTGCGTTCGCTTGGTATCGAAAAAATTTCGGGTGCGCGGCCAGCCGATTTTCTGGCAAAAAACATTATTTCCATTGTGATTTACACGGTTTTGTCTTTTATACTCACGATCGGATTGTTCTCGCTTTCAAAGCCTTATTTCAAGAACTTCTTCGAAGGATCGTTTTCTTCGAATCTGGATCTTACAGTCGTTATTTTTACGGGCTTGGGAGTCATTTTTAGCATCATCTTTTTGGCCGCTCTCATTAACCAGGTTATCAACGGAAGTCAAAAACCACTCGATATTTTAAAAAATAAATTCAGCAAAGGAAAAATCGGGAAAGTGGTTTTTAATTCGTTACTGACCTTTCAGTTGGTGGCTTTTATTGCATTGATTTCCTGTTCTGTTATCGTGCAAAAACAATTGGGATTTATGCAAAAAAGTGAGCTCGGATTTAACAAGGAATCTTTAGTCAGCATAAAAGTGGCCCCGGAAGATGTAAAGTCTCATCAGGCGTTTAAAGATGAATTATTACGTCATCCATCCATAGTAAAAGTGGCCGGTACCAGCGCTCCGCCGCTTTCAAGCCGGAGATCGATTTTCGGATTTGTAAACACAGATAGCCTTGGAAATAAAGAAATTAAAGTGATCGATTACGTAAATGTTGATCGCGATATTTTCGAAACACTGGAGCTAAAATTTAAAGAAGGTTCGGGTTTCCCTGAATCGGCTGCCGGGTATTGTGTGGTTAACCAGACTTTTATTGATGAACGAAATATCGAAAACCCGTTTTCCGACAAGATTGAACTGGGCGGAAGCGAATACCGGATTTGTGGAATTATGGACGATTTCCATTATCAATCGATGCAGTCGGAAATCACACCTTTTGTTGCTTTTTTAAATCCCGATCAGATTGCTTTTTCTGTCGTTCGTTTTAACGGAAATCCTGCGGAGGCGGTAAATTTATTACGCGAAACAGCTTCAAAATATTTGCCCAACACCGTATTCGAATATGAATTTATGGACGAAAAAATACGATCGGCCTACGATGCCGAAATACGTTTTAGTAACATCATTAGGATTCTGACATTCTTATCGGTACTGATTTCAGTTCTGGGACTTTTAGGCTTATCCTATTTCGCAGCACTGGTAAGAATTAAGGAAATCGGCATCCGAAAAGTAAACGGCGCAAAGGTGTTCGAAATCCTTTCGATGCTGAATAAGGATTTTGTGAAATGGATTTTAGTGGCTTTTATAATTGCCACACCGGTTGCGTATTACGCCATGAATAAATGGCTCGAAAACTTCGCCTACAAAACCACGCTCAGCTGGTGGATATTTGCGCTGGCTGGTTTACTGGCTCTTGGAATTGCATTGCTAACTGTTAGCTGGCAGAGTTGGCGGGCTGCAACACGTAATCCTGTTGATGCCTTACGGTACGAATAGTTTTATTTTACCCCAAATCCCTAAAGGAGCTAAAGAAAGTTACAATACAAATTTCGAAGGTTATTCATACCTTTATAGGTATTAGTCAAACTCAAAAGAGAACAAAATGCATCAATTTAGTTACCTCGTTTTATCATTATTTTTGGCATTTCCGGCTTTCGCTCAAAATTATCAAACCACTGGAAAAATCATTGTGGATGATCCACGCATGGACGAATTGATCGATGTTTCTGCAGGCATCGAAATTCTGGCCGATGGCTTTGGATGGTCAGAGGGACCACTTTGGCTGAGTATTGAGAACAAACTTATTTTTTCAGATATTCCTGACAATTCAATTTATGAATGGAGTGAATCCGATGGACTGCAGTTGTATCTTAAACCATCGGGATATACCGGGGAACAAGCTAGAGGGGGAGAGCTTGGTTCCAATGCCTTGCTTTTGGCTTCGGATGGGCGTCTGGTTCTCTGCCAGCACGGCGATCGCAGGATTGCTAAAATGTTAGCACCCTTGAGTGATCCGGTGCCAAAATTTGAAACCTTGGCTGACAATTATCAGGCAAAGAAACTAAATAGCCCTAACGATGCCGTTTTTAGTAAAACCGGTGAATTGTATTTTACCGATCCTCCATACGGGCTTGAAAAAAATGTGGATGATCCCACAAAAGAACTGGATTTTCAGGGGGTTTACAAACTTTCAAAATCGGGCGAAATTCAATTGCTCACAAAAGCATTGACCCGGCCAAATGGAATTGCTTTTTCGCCTGATGGAACAAAACTGTATTTGGCCAATTCAGATCCGAAGAGGGCAATTTGGATGGTTTACGATGTGAAAGAGGATGGAAGTATTGAGAACGCAAAAGTTTTTTTTGATGCAACAAACCTGGTTTTAGAGGATAATGGACTTCCCGATGGAATGAAAGTTCACAGAAATGGAACTGTATTTGCTACAGGGCCAGGCGGCATTTTTATTTTCTCTGCTGACGGAAAAATACTGGGAAAAATAGAAACAGGGAAAGAGACGGCAAACTGCGCATTTAATGACGACTACTCGGCTTTGTATGTGACGGCTGACAGTTATCTCATGCGCGTACACCTTAAAAAATGAATTCATTAAAACAGAAAGCTGCTATAAATACAGTTGAAACATTACGTTACGAGTTGTGAGAAGCACGAAAATCCCGACTGTAGCATCGGGGTAGAAGTTTTGAGTAATGAATAGTGTTTTTACATGCTAAACACTAAGGGGTTTATGGGAGTTATCATTGTCTTGTCCTAAATTGGTGTACACAAAAAGTTCCTTTTAAGTGATTTAGATGTACCACGAAAAATAATAGTAACTATTCCAAAAGTTTGTCGTCTTATAACTAATAATCAGATAAACAATTAAATCAAGCGCATTATGAAAACTCTGAAGAACTTCAAATTGTATACGTTGATTGTGATGTTCATGGTCGCATTCTCGTGGAATGGATTTGCAAAGGACGGCGAACCAACAATCATAAAAACCTTCGATTTAAACCAGCCGGGGCAGCTTAATGCTTCATCGTCGGGAGGTGGCGTAACCGTGCAAACACACGATCAGCCAAAAGTTATTATCCAGGCCTATGTTCGAAAAAACGGTAGTGTATTATCGCCAAACGACAAATCGCTGGATGAGGTTTTAGATGACTTCGTTATCGATTTCTCAAAAAGCGGATCTATGATTACTGCTGTGGTTAAACGCAAGGGACAGTTGAATTTCTGGAGAAATAATGTAGGCATTTCACTCACCATTATCGTGCCCGAAGAAATGTCGTGCGATGTATCGTCAAGCGGCGGTGGCCTGAAAATTTCGGGAGTGAAAGGAACACACGATTTCTCAAGCAGCGGCGGCGGAGTAAAACTGGAAAATACCGGTGGAACAACAAAAGCAAGTTCATCGGGCGGTGGTGTCCAAGCCATAAATCATGATGGGGACATCCGCTTAAGTTCGAGTGGTGGTGGCGTTTCCGTTGAGGGAGCTCATGGAAGTGTTTATGCACGTAGTTCCGGAGGTGGTGTTACCTTGGAGGATATCCATGGTTCCGCAGATGCATCGAGTAGCGGAGGTGGTGTAAGTGTAAGCGGAGAAGCCAGTTCGGTAACAGCCAAATCAAGCGGTGGTTCGGTTCGTGTTAATATTCGCAATCTAAGCGATGAGTTGTATCTGCAATCAAGCGGTGGTGGTGTTTCTGCTGTTATTCATGGCGGCGAAAATTTGGGCCTCGATCTTGATTTGCGCTCAGGCAAAGTAAATATCGATCTTCATAACTTTAATGGTACTTCGGAAAAAGACCGCGTAAAAGGTAAAATGAACGGGGGAGGAATTCCGGTTTATGCACACGCTTCAGGAGGCAATGTTAACATTAGTTATGAAGATTAGTAGCTATTTAACAAACGTTGCCGGAAGACTTATTAACTGATATTGGATTGTTTTGGCCACACGGTAATTTCCCAAAGAATTCGGATGTAAACGGTCGGTTTTGTCGTCCATAAAATACTTTACATTCGAATCTGCCATTGGGTAAAGTCCGCTCATGGAATACAAGTCGATAAGTGGGACAGCCCAAACTGAAGCTGCTTGTTTTAAGGTAACTACATAATCATCGATGTAAAAACCAAGATCGTTGGAAAAGCTTTCTTCAGGCTGAACATTGGTTTCACTAAACGTTGAAAAACCTCTGTGAATCGGTGTCATAATAATAATCTGCTGATCGGGATAATTGGTTTTTAAAAAGGCCATTACTTTGTTAATCCGGCCACAAAAAGTAAAGTCGTCTTCGTTCAGTGTCCGGTATTTTCGGGTAACCATTGTCCCGTTGAAATTAGTCTCTTTGGCTGTTTCGGTGTAAAAACTCCCCATCGGAGTATTGTGGTTGTAATCGTTAGTTCCCGCAAAAATCAGGATAGCATCTACATCTGTTCCGTGTTCTTCTCTGAGTTTCAGTGCCTGTCCGTATATACCTGTCCATTGATGTCCACTAATTCCATACACATACGGTTCAATGCCCATCATCTTGGTCAGATATTCCCAGTAAACGGTGCGTGGCGTGTTATCTCGTTCCCATTTTTGAGTCATCGAATCGCCAAGAAAAGCTACTTTTTTGTTTTTCCATTGCGAATCCTGAAAGCTTGTCTCTTGCCCGTGTGCTGACAAGATCATAACAGAAAATAAAAGGATGGTAGCGGTTAAAGTTTTCATCGTAAAGATTTTTACTGAGTTTGATTTAAGGATATAAAATTAATCGAATTTATGTATTCCAAAAGGAGCTTGTGGTAGTAATGATCTGATTTCTACAACTATTTCGGCTTCATCGTTGGAATTTAAAGTGGTAAGAAATTATACAGTTTTTGTCAAAAAAATTTACACAATAAAATTCGTACTTTTGTTAAGTATCTAAAAAACAGACATTAGTAATTCGGGCACGGAGTTGGTTATTAAAAGGATAAACAAAATAACCGGCAAAATGCCACTACTAAAATACCAGTAAATGTATAACCTGAAAATTACGATACGCCGCCTTTTTAAAGACAAGGCTTTTTCGCTGATCAACATCTCTGGATTGGTGATCGGTATTTCGTCTTTCCTGGTTTTATTCATTCACGTATCAAACGAAAAAAGTTTTGATAAACATTTTGCCGGTCACGAGAATATTTACCGCGTAACTTCAGTTCCAGGGGGGCTCGAAAATACGGCGTGGGCTCGTAGTATGGGAATTGTTTATGCAGCGTCTGAGGAAATTCCCGAAGTAGAGCTGGCTACACAGTTTACGCATTGCGATGAAGGTAGCATTAAAATGGGCGAAACTTCTATTGCGCAAAGGAACATTATGTCCGTTGATGAGGCGTTTATGGAATTGTTTGAAGTGGAGCCGGTGGTGGGAAATTTAGCTGAGATTTCGAAACCCAATACCGTTTTTATTACGGAGGATTTTGCCCGGAAATATTACGGAAATTTAAATCCCGTAGGTCAAAGCATAACAATTGAAGCGCTGCAATATACAAGAGATTTGGGCGATTACGAGATTCGGGGAGTGGTAAAAAATACCCATCCGAAAACTCATTTCAGATACGAACTGCTGATCTCTCAAAAAGGTGGTTTACAGGACCGTTTTGCTTCGTTGCCCGACCGAAAAATACAGTGGACCTACAACTATTTCAAACTTCAGAAAGATGCAGATCCAAAACTTGTAGCGGATAAAGTAACTGCCTTTTATGATAACAGCAGCCTGAAGACAACACCTGGTCCGCAGGAATATGGTTTTGCCTTATTCCCGATGGACGATATTCACTTAAAATCGGATTACCGTTTCGAGCTGCGCGAAAGTTCAAGCAAGATAAATATTGGTTTGTTTATCCTTATTTCGTTTGTAATCCTGACAATCTCGTTGTTGAATTTCACCAATCTTTCCATCGCTAAATTAATTAAACGATCAAAAGAACTTGGCCTGAAAAAATCGATAGGAGCAACAAAATCACAGCTGGTTCAGCAAGTTCTGATGGAGGTGATTTTGGTTTGTGCATTGGCAATTGGCATTTCGTTGTTAACAATTGAAGGTTTAAAGCCTGTAATTAACCGTTTATTCGAGATTGAATTCGATATCGATTTCTCGGAGCCGGTTGTATATCTCACCATCATTGGCGTTTTGTTTACCTGTTTGTTGCTCACTGCCTTTTTTGTAGCAGCATTTTTACTGGCGCGCAGTTCGGCCATTGATATTCTGGCGGGGCGAAACAACTTTTCGGGCAGTTATGTGCTGAAATCCTTGCTTGTGGTGCAGATAACAATTGTGATTATCCTCATTTCGGGAACTTTTTTGGTAAATAAACAGATCAGTTTTGTGTTGAATAAACCTCTCGGATTCGATAAAGAAAATGTGGTAGTTATAACAGTTAAAGATTTTTCGAAAGACCCGTCTGTTTTTGCCCGCGAGCTGAAAAAACAAAGCGCAATAGAATCGGTAGGTTTTACGCAACAACATTTCGGTTATCCGGCACAGGGTTTTGGGCTCGAAGGATTGGGGATTGAAGGCACAGCTGAATTTGTTTTTGCCAACTACGACTACCTCAAAACCATGAATATTAAGCTCATTCATAACTGGATAAAACCGGATGCCGATACGGTGCGGGGAATGGTAATTAATAATCATTTGTACCAGCGATTGATGGAACGTCATGGTGGTATGGAAAATCTTCTGGCTTATTCAAATGCACAGCCGTTGCAACCGGGAGAAACTCGCATTAATTACATTGGTGTTGCGGAAGATTTTAATTACAGTTCGGCCCACGAAAGTATTGGCGATTTTGTTTTTTGGTTGGATGAAGGAGGGAACCGGGCACGTTTTACCCATGTAAAAATTAACAATGTGCATGCCGGAATGGAGGTAATTAAAAGAACCTGGGATGAATACTACCCGAACCAGGAACTCGATTACTTTTTTATGGATGAAAAAATTGCTCAGCAATATAAAGCCGAAACTATTTTAAGTCGCATCCTTTTTGCATTCTCAACCATCGGAATACTCATCAGTATTATTGGAATCAGCGCCTTGGCCTTGTTTATTTCGCAGCAACGAACCAAAGAAATCGGTATCCGGAAAGTGAACGGTGCAACGGTTTCGGAAATATTGGGATTGCTTAACCAGAGTTTTGTAAAATGGGTGCTGATTGCATTTGTTATTGCAACTCCACTCGCTTTTTATGCCATGAGTAAGTGGCTTGAAAATTTTGCCTACAAAACCAACATGAGTTGGTGGATTTTTGCTCTGGCCGGAGTGCTGGCACTGGTTTTTGCATTGATAACCGTAACCTGGCATAGCTGGCGGGCTGCAACGCGTAATCCGGTTGAGTCACTCAGATATGAGTGACGAAATCCTCGATAGCGAAGCGTATCGGGATGAGAGCTTAAGATATGAGTAGTAACTGGGCTTTTGCACCCTCCGATTCCCTAAAGAGAGAGAACCAGCAAAAGCGCGAGAGATGTTAGTTATTAAAAAAGAAAATGGAAATACAGATTTAAAGTCCCCTTTAGGGGATTTAGGGGTGAAAAAATAGTAAGCTGAAAACGAAAAACAAAGACCATGATTAAACATTTTATTTTAATAGCCTGGCGGAATATCAGAAGACGGAAAACACTTTCTGCTATCCAGATTTTGTGCCTTGCGGTGGGGCTGGCTGCTTTTATTTTGGTTGCCCGCTATGTTCAGTATGAAATGGACTACGATAAGTTCAACGAAAATTTCGACCGAATTTATCGCGTTCAATCGTATAAAATGACGGACAGGATGGATGAAACCGGTCAATCCGTTGTTCCCATGGCAAAATTCATTCGCGATAATGTCCCTGAAGTTGAGAATGCCATTGCCACCAACGAAATTTGGAACGAGTATTTGTCGCCCGATGAGGAGCGTGTTTTTAAGGAGCAAACCGGACTGCTTGCGCCATCTGAAATTTTCGGTTTTTTCTCGTTTAAATTAATTCGGGGAAATAAAGAAGATGTGCTCGACGATCCCAATTCTATCGTACTTAGTGAATCGATGGCCGAAAGATATTTTCCCGGACAGGATGCGATGGGGAAAATAATTTTTGATGAGAAAAAACAGGAGCTCCGTGTTACCGGAATTATGCAGGATATTCCTGAACAATCGTCGATTGTAGCCACGTATTTTCGGTCGAATACCGACCTGGTAAAAAGATACAATGATAACTGGGACAATAGTTCGTTCGAGATTTTTGTGTTGCTAAAACCCGGTGCTCTGGCCGGTACGGTGAATGAGAAAATAGCGGATGTGATACGACGTTACGATAAGGAATCGAAACGGGTCAGCTTTCTTCAACCCTTAAGCAATTTACACCTGAAAGAACGTGTACGCGACGACCGGGGCTCTATTATTTACTTTTTCTCTTTCATTGGTATTTTAACCCTTTTGCTGGCCTGTGTGAGTTTTATGAATCTAACCACGTCGTTTTCTACCATGCGCGCAGTTGAAATTGGTATTCGCAAAGTGTCGGGCAGCAACCGAAACATTCTACGGGTGCAGTTTCTTACCGAGGCGGTGTTAATTGCACTTATCTCGCTGGCATTTGCAGTGTTCCTGGCTTATCTTTTACTGCCCTTGTTTAATAATGTAGTAAACCGGAATATCGAACTTCAGTTGCTGCAAAATCCTCTTTTTGTGTTGTTTCTTCTGGCAACGGTTGTTGTAACAGGTTTTATCGGAGGAAGCTATCCCGCCCTGTTTATATCGCATTTAAAGCCTGTAAATGTTTTAAAAGGCAGAGGTTCATTCAACAAAGGGAAAGTGCGTGGATTAACCGCCATGGTCTATCTTCAGTTTATACTTTCTGTGGTGCTCTTAACCTCAAGTATCTGGATGTACAAGCAGGTTACATTTCTGAAAAACAAAGATCTTGGCTACACAAAAGATAACCTGTTGCATTGTAAATTACCAAGTGTCAATAGCACGGTTTCATATCAGCAGGTTCGGGAGCGGATACTTGAAAATCCCGGAATCGAGAACATGACTATTTCGATTAATTCGCCACTGCATTCAAATTGGGGAACACGTGTTCATTACGAAGGTGGTCCGACCGACGATCATGCTTATGCACGATGGAACCAGGCTGACGAAAATTACCTGAATACAATGAGTATGACATTGGTGGATGGGCGTAACTTTTCTACCGACTATTCAGCCGAAACCAAAACGTGTTTGATAAACGAAACGGCGGTAAAACAATTTGGCTGGGACAACCCGATCGGGAAATGGCTTGAAATGATTGATGGACACTTTACAGTAATCGGTGTTATAAAAGATTTCAATATTGAAGATGTACATAATCCAATAATTCCGTATGTACTGTTGTATCGTAATGAAGGTTTTGCAAGTAATAACGATCTCACTTTTAAGGTGAATCCAAATACAATGACAAGTAGCCTTGAGCATATTAACTCGGTATTAAACGAGGCATTCCCGAATATTCTTTTTGAAGTGAATGGGTACGATGTAGGAACTTACCGGCTGGCACTGGAAATTTGGACGAGTGCCAAAAACACATTTGCTTTTTTTACCATAATGGCGGTGTTAATTGCGGCAATGGGATTATTTGGGCTGGTTGTTTTTGCCTCGCAGCGACGTATAAAGGAAATTGGAATTCGAAAGGTCCAGGGTGCGCAAGCTGCACAAATATTGCCGCTTATTACCCGGCAGTTTATTATTTTGGTTGTTGCGGCAAATATTATTGTGTATCCATTGGCCAACTTCCTGAAGAACGTAACACCGGGGCATTTTAAATATCAGTTTACAGTTTTTGATTTGCTGCTTGTGTTGGGAATTTCCGTTTTTGTAACTTTAGTGTCGAGTGGATACCAGGCATTAAAAGCATCGTTGTTAAATCCGGTTGAGGCACTCAGATACGAATAAAAATTTTATTAATAATATGTTTAGAAATTACCTGAAAGTTGCACTTCGTAGCTTGTTGAAAAACAAGCTTTTCACTTTTATAAATATCACCGGTTTGGTAATTGGTATGGTGGTGGCTCTGCTCATTTTTAACTATGTAAGTTTTGAGCGCAGCTACGACTCGATGCATGAAAATGCAGATCGTATATATCGTGTTGAAAGTAATTTCTACGAAGGCGAAACGCTCACCGACGATTGGGCAACAGCATCGTTTGGTTACGCGAGTGCCATGAAAGAAAACATTCCCGGTATTCAGGATTATGTGCGAATTGCCATTAACAGCACCGAACAAATGGTGAGTTACGAAGAGGAGAAATCGCGCGAAAATTCGGTTGTTGTTACCGAACCTTCTTTCTTTTCCATTTTCTCGTTTAAACTGATTGATGGAGATGTGTCAACTGCCTTAAACAGTCCGAATAAAGTTGTGATCTCGCAACTGGCAGCCCATAAGTTTTTTAAGAATGAAAATCCGCTGGGTAAAGTTTTAAAGTTCAGAACGCTAAACCAGGCTTATGAATGCGAAGTAAGCGGCGTGCTGGAAGATATTCCGGCTAACAGCCATTTTAATTTCGATTATTTTGTGTCGTGGGATACACAACCCGACTGGATTAAAAACTTCTGGTACCTGCACGAAACCTATTCGTATGTTCAGCTGGAACCCGGTATTTCGCCCGCAAGCATTGAGAAAGCTTTTCCGGCTATGTCGGAAAAATACAAAACAGCCGATGCACTAAAAAATAAAACCTGGGCCATTGAACTACAACCGTTGGCTGATATCCATCTGACTCCGCAAAAGCAGTACGAACGCGAAGCCAAAGGAAACGAAAAAGCGGTAAAAGCCCTGGTTCTGATTGCACTGGCAATTCTTCTTATCGCCTGGATCAACTATATAAATCTTACCACCTCACGGTCGTTGGAGCGTGCACGCGAGGTAGGTGTGAGAAAGGTGTCGGGGGCACAGAAAAAGCAACTGATCATTCAGTTTCTAATCGAATCAACCCTGGTAAATGTTATTGCCCTGGCTGTTTCAATTGGGCTGTTCCTGCTTCTTATTCCCTCATTTAACTCGTTTATCGGCAAAAACATTGGTTTTTCAATTTTATACATGCCGCGCTTTTGGGTGTTAATCACACTATTTCTTGTAACGGGTATCGTTCTTTCCGGGCTGTATCCATCGCTTGTGCTTTCGAATGTAAAACCTGCAGTTATATTGAAAGGAAAATACCTGAATTCGCAACGGGCAGGTATGGTACGAAAAGGATTGGTGGTTTTTCAGTTTGTGGCGTCGCTGGTTTTAATTTGCGGAACTCTGGTGGTTTATGCGCAGCTAAAATATATGCAGAATCAGCCGCTGGGAATAAATATCGATAAAACTTTGGTGGTGAAATTCCCTGCACAAACTCCTAATTTAATGGAGAAAGTGATGAGTTTCAAGCGCCAGTTAAAAGATTTGCCTGATGTAAAAAATGTGGCGATTTCAAATGCAGTGCCGGGAATGGAAGTGGCCTTTTTTGCATCAAATCGTTTGTATGAAGATGCCGCCAAACAAAACCGCCTGTACGAAATGCAAACAGTTGACTACGATTTTATTGATACTTACGAAATGAATATTCTGGAAGGAAGAGGTTTTGACGAAACTTTTACCAACGATATAAAAAAGGTTATTCTGAACGAAGAAACGGTGAAACAGCTGGGTTTTGCGAATAACGCTGATGCCATTGATCAGAAGGTTTTAATTGAAGGAGAAACAGAACCTTACCAGGTAATTGGTGTGGTTGAAAATTACCATCAGCAGTCGCTGAATAAATCGTACACCCCGATAATGATGATCATGTACAACAGCATCGGGTGGCTGCGACCTAAATATTTATCCCTGAAAATATCGGGGGCTGATGTTGCTTCTGCTTCGGGTAAGGTAAACGAAATCTGGAATCAGTTTTTCCCCGAATCAACTTTTGATTATTTCTTTTCCGA
The DNA here is from genome assembly GCF_010586825.1 of Draconibacterium mangrovi. Taxonomy (GTDB): domain Bacteria; phylum Bacteroidota; class Bacteroidia; order Bacteroidales; family Prolixibacteraceae; genus Draconibacterium; species Draconibacterium mangrovi. Next base: position 1,701,128 of record NZ_JAAAGB010000001.1, read on the forward strand.
TCAGTTTTATGAAGCGCAATATTCACTTGATCGGAAATTCGCTACCATTTTTGGTTTGTTTGCACTGATGGCCATTTTTATCGCCTGTTTGGGGTTATGGGCACTGGCGCTGTTTGCCGGATTAATTCGCAAAAAGGAAATGGGCGTCCGAAAAGCTTTGGGAGCCTCAACACCGAGTTTGTTTTATAACCTTTCCAGTGAGTTTATCTATCTAACATTGTATTCGGCAATTTTAGGTATTCCGTTAGCCTTTTTTATAATGAATGAGTGGCTGAAATCTTATGCATTCAGAACAGAAATGAATTGGTGGTTTTTTGCTTTACCCATTGTGGTGCTGGTGTCAATCGCATCGTTAACCGTTAGTTATCAAACACTAAAAACAGCACATTCGAGTGCGGTGGAAAGTTTGAAGTATGAGTAATGTCTGAATCAGGATGTGCAGGATTTAAGGATAAACACGATTTGAAAAAGAGATGATAGATGATGATTTGACATACAAAATTATTGGTTGCGCAATGAAGGTGCACAACACTCTGGGGAATGGATTCCAAGAGGTAATTTATCAAAGATGCCTCGCCATTGAATTAGACAATGCAGGAATCGCGTATCAGCGTGAACAAGAAATGCCCATTTATTACGAAGGGTACGAAGTTGGTAAGCGTAGAGCAGATTTTATAATTGAAGAGAAAGTTATGGTTGAATTAAAAGCAATAATTAGTCTTGAGGATGTGCATCTCGCTCAAGGTTTAAATTACTTAACAGCATACGATTTAGAAACTGGTTTGCTCATGAATTTTGGTTCTACCAGCTTGCAAACCAAACGACTGTATAAAAAACATTAATCCTGAAAATCTTTAAATCCTGATTATCAGGATTCAGACAATTAATAAGCAATTTTTATGATACAACTAAAAAACATCGACAAATACTACGACGCAAAGTTTCAGCGAACTTTTGTATTAAAAGGAGTAAACCTTGATATTAATCAAGGTGAATTTGTTTCAATAATGGGGCCCAGTGGCGCCGGTAAATCAACCTTACTGAATATTGTTGGTTTTCTGGACGAACCCAACAAAGGCGAATATTTGTTCCTCGATCAGCCGGCCAACCAGTTAAAAGAAAAACAAAAGGTGCAGTACCATCGTAGTCACATTGGTTTTATTTTCCAGGCTTTTCACCTGATTGAGGAAATGAATGTGTATGAAAACATCGAAACACCGTTGGTGTATCGCGGGGTGAAAGGCAAAGAACGCAAAGCTATGGTTGCCGAAATGCTCGACCGCTTTAACATTGTGGCCAAAAAGGATCTGTTCCCAAGTCAGTTGTCGGGTGGTCAGCAACAACTGGTAGCTATTGCACGAGCCATTGTGGGTAGCCCGAAACTTTTACTGGCCGACGAGCCAACCGGAAACCTGCACAGCGAGCAGGGACAAATGATTATGGAACTTCTGAAAAAACTGAACGATGAGGGAATGACCATTATCCAGGTGACGCACTCGGAAGAAAATGCAAAATACGGAAACCGTATTGTCCGTTTAAAAGATGGTTATTTGAAAGAAGACGAATAGCAAAGCAAATTTCACAAAAATGACATTTAGAACGCAGCGGGAAATCTGTAGCTGCATAGCAGATAAGTAACAGATTTCTCGTTCATGCTTCACTCGAAATGACAGCTTAATAAAGGATAAATGGTACTGAAAGTTGTATTAAGAAACCTGCAAAAGCATCCGTTTTTAAACCTGGTAAAAGTAATCGGACTTGGTCTGGCCTTAACCGGGATAATATTTATCGCACTGTTTCTGAAAAATGAGTTGACTTACGATTCGTTTCATCAGAAATCAGCTCAGATCTACCGCTATACAACCACGGATCCTGATTTTTTTAGTGGGAAACATTTTGCCCGCATCATCAATCCCGGGTACATTCACGAAATGAGTGATGCGCTTCCGGAGGTGGAGGAATTCGTCCGTTTACGTCCGGTGCGTGGTGGTTTAATGAAATACGATCAGCGGTACTACAAAGTGGCGCAGGCTTTTGAGTGCGACAGCACTTTTTTTAATGTTTTTGATGCAAAAATGTTGATTGGCAATAAACAATCGGTGCTTGAAAATCCGGCATCGATGGTGGTCACCCAAAGTTTTGCCCAAAAAGTATTTGGAGAAAAGAACCCGGTGGGAGAGGTGCTTACTTTACCGGCCGGGCAATATTACGGCGAGGATCAGGATTTTACCATTGCAGGAGTAATGGCAGATTTTCCGGCAAACAGTCACTTTCATCCCGATTTTGTGGCCACACCACTCACTGATCAGTTTACCTACGGCTGGGCCTGGACCTACCTGGTTTTAAACGAAAATACTACGCTTGAAAAGGTTAGGGCAGGAATATCCGATTACCTGAAAAACAATAACGAGACCAATCCGGAGGAAATGGATACCGAAGTGCATTTACAAAAGATTTCCGATATTCATTTAAACTCGCATAAACTCCGCGAGATCGAAGAAAACAGTAACATCAGAAACGTTTATGTGCTGGCCATTGCCGCTTTTATTTTGCTGCTAATTTCAATTAGTAATTACGCCAACCTGAATATTGGGATGAGCGGTTTCAGTGCAAAATACCTGTTTATAAACAAGCTGTTGGGCTCCTCAAAAAGTGCGGTGGTTAAGTATTTCTTTTTCGAGGGGATTTGTATTCTTGCGGCCGCCTTGTTTTTTACCGTTTTACTGTCGGTGCCGGTCAATGCCGGAATCATTCGTTTTTATCAACTGAATTTGCTGGCCGGGAATTCTACCACAATCATTTTGTTGGTTTTGGCATTTAGTTTATTAACGCTGGTATTTGGAATGCTTCCGGTTCTGAAATCGGTTTTCTCTTCTATTCGCCTGGGCGGAAACAGAGGATCTGCTGTGGCGGTTCACCGAAATGGTGTCAGCCGTGTTCTGATTGTCTTTCAATATGCTTTTTCCATTGCTTTAATCATTACCGTAATTGTTATTTCGCGGCAAACGAACTACGCGCTAAAAAACAGTATGGGCGTTCAGCAAGACAATGTGATTTGTTTTGAATCGGTACACGCCAGCATTCAGCAAAAGTTTGGCGTGCTTAAAGAGGAATTGCTGCAATACAATAGTATCGAGTCGGTTTCTGCCATGATGGAACCTCCGGGTGGCGAAGCAAACGATATGTTTCCGTTTGAAATGGAAGGTTACGAATCGGAAGATCCCGGGCAGAATTCTGATGGCATTGGTGTTTTCCCCTGCGATTATTCGTTTGCATCGATATTCAACCTGCAGTTTTTGGCCGGCACCAATTTTTCGGAAAACAACAAAGACAATGAAGGTTCGGGTGAATACATTATCAATAAAGCGGCGATGGGACGTCTGCATTATTCGAATCCGGAGGAGATTGTTGGCAAAGAATTCAAACTTATTTTTTCATCTCCGGGATCGGGAATTACCATCCCTAAAGGTAAAATTATCGGTGTGGTTGAAGACTTTCATTTGTCGAGTTTACGAAAACAGGTAGAGCCGCTGGTACTTTTTAAACGCGATAAATTATGGCTTTTAAACTTTGTGGTGTCGTTTAAACCCGGAATGAAAGATGAAGCGCTTGCCGATATGGGAAAGGTGTGGAATGATCTGTTTCCCGAATATCCGTTTCAGTACGAGCACGTTAATGCCATGTATAAACGCGTGTACAAAGCCGAGTTGCTACAGGCTCGCTTGTTATCGGTTTTTACGCTTATTGCCTTGTTTATTTGCTCCATGGGCTTGTTTGGCCTGGCACTGATTATTACACAAAACCGTACCAAAGAAATTGGTGTGCGAAAAGTAAATGGCGCGCGCGTTTCCGAAATTCTGACACTGCTTAATAAAGATTACATTAAATGGGTGGCGCTGGCCTTTGTTATTGCCTGTCCGGCGGCATGGTTTGCCATGGATAAATGGTTGGAGAATTTTGCCTATAAAACCACATTGAGTTGGTGGATTTTTGTGGTGGCCGGAGTTCTGGCATTAGCGGTTGCCTTGTTTACGGTAAGTTTTCAATCGTATCGCGCAGCCAGTCGAAATCCTGTTGAGGCGCTCAGGTATGAGTGACGAAATCCCGGCAGAATCGTCGGGGTCGAAGCCTTACGATATGAGTGACGTAATCCCGGTCTGATTTAAGTCATTTTTGAAGAATTTTTTTCGCGGTATTTCCCCGGAGTTAATCCTTCAATTTCTTTAAACACCCGCGAAAATGAAGCAACGGAACCAAAGCCGGCTTGCTGGGCAATATACTCCATCGTAAACTTGTTGTTTTCGCGTGAAAGTAATAGCTGTTTGGCCTCTGCAACACGGTATTTGTTTACAAACTCGTTAAAATTCATTTCAAATTCGTCGTTTATCAATTTCGAAATGTAGGTGCGGTTGGTAAGCAGCGATTCGCAAACCGTGCTTATCCTCAGGTCGTTAACCTGGTAGATTTTGTCGTGTTCGAATAGTTTTAAAAGGCGTGTTTTTAAATCATCTTCAGGGGGTTCCGGAATCTCCTCATCTGCATTGTTTTCCTCTTGTTCGTATAACATTTCAAAGATTTCGCGCTGCATATTTCCTTTGTAACCGATGAGAAAAAATATTGTGGTGAAAAAAACTGAAGGAATAAGAAGCGAAAGGTTATGATGTATAAAATAACTCCTTCCTAAAAGCGCAAAAGCTATAGCTGCAACCGATACGGCAAAAGCAAGGATACTCAGGTTACGTACCCAGTTCATTTTTTTGCCTTCGGTATTCGAGAAATAGTGGTTAATGGTTTTATTATGTTGGTTGGAGAGTCGAATTACCAGCATCAGATAAGCTATTGTTTGAAGAATAAAAACAATTCGGCTGAGCAGAAAGATGTATCCTTTTATTCCGGGTAAAGTGTTAAAATTTATTGCTTTCAGGTTTGTTTCGATGAGAACTTCCTTTACATAGTATATACGTTGTTCGGGCGAAAGTATAAAGGTTATTACCAGCGAAACTACTCCAAAAAGAACCCCGGGTATAAAATGATATAAATGACGGGGTGTTTTAAAGCTATGGGTTGTTAGTTTTAAAATATAAGTGTAAAAAAGAGGGTAGAGCGACAGTCCGGTGTATAAATAAATACTTTCGAAAAAGGCATAAAGGTGATACAATCTCGAAAAAAATATGGCATGAGAGATATATAAAAAGCATGCAATAATTAAAAACAGGCCAAGTGTCCACCGTGGGGCATTGTCCGATTTTTTTTGAACTAAAAATATTATGCCCCAAAATAAGGTAACGTAAACGGGAGACAATAGAGCAATAGTTTGAATCATTTGCGAATTAAGTTGTGCTATAAAAGTACAAATTATTGGTATAGGTATATGCTTTTTACAATATGGAGCTTAATTTTTACGATTTGAAGCTGCGTTTATCGAATGTCGAACGATCTTTGCAAAACGATAGGAGAAGGACATACTAACCAATACAAAATATTTGGCGGTTCTTCGGTAGTGTTGCCGTAAACTGCCTACCCTCCTCTTAGATTAAACATAAATGAAAAAAGGTGGTTTGTTAACAAACCACCTTTTTCAATTATCTACTTTTTTAACTCTTAAACTTCAAAAGAATCAGCTTTCCGGTAGGCTTCAATAAATGCTATTTCGCCTTCTTTTCCGGAAATACTTTTACCATGCTCGGCGCAAATTGTACCATTGTAGCCTTTGTCGTGCATATGTTTGAAGATATTGACAAAGTTAATTTCACCGGTTCCGGGTTCTTTACGTCCGGGGTTGTCGCCACAATGAAATGCACCAATATAATCCCAGCAAATATCCATGTTCATAATGAGGTTCCCCTCGGTAATTTGCTGATGGTACAGGTCGTCGACAATTTTACAGCTTGGATGATTAACGGCTACGCATATCATTTTAGCCTGAGCCATTTTTGTGAGGAATAATTTTGGATGGTCAACCTGGTGGTTAAGTGGTTCCATAACCATCTCCAGTCCGGTTGTTCCGGCAACATCACAACAAGCGCGCATATTATTGATTACATTAATGGTTTGATAATCCCAATCCATTTTTTCGTCGTAAATACCGAATGTTATCAGTCCTGTTGTTGCACCTGTTCTTTTTTGTACATCAAGTGCTTCTTTTGTTTTATCTACCAGCATTTTAGTTACTTCAGGATCGTCGGTAACCGCGTATTTTGCACCATGGTCGGCATAAACGATAAACGGGCCGATATCGAGACCAAGCCGTGCTGCTTCGTTACCAATTTTTTCCTGCATTTCGGCTGGTTTCCACATCAGGCCATTGTCAAAAAATGCAGTAAAACCCTGGTCGGCAATAAATTTCAGGTTCTCAATCGGGTCTTGTCCAACATGCTCGCGGAAGGTTCCAAGCCCGGGAGCATATTTCAACTTAAATTTAGCGGAATTTGACACTTTTGAATCTGGCGTTGCTGCACTTGCAATTCCGGAAATACCGCTAAATGCCAGGCTGCCCGCTACTGTGTTTCGAATAAAATTTCTTCTTTCCATTGGTTATGTGGTTTAAATTATGTGCTGTTTTGTCTGTTGTTTATAAGACATTAAAAGAATGTACTGTTTTATTAAGACGTAAAAGATATAAAATATGACTATATTTTGCTTAGTCAATCGTGATTTTACTTCCCCACCAGTTATTACCCGGATCGAAATCCTCTGAGAGCATCCAAAGCCGTTCTTTTTCAAGCGCCGGCCATCTTTTGTTGATGACATTTTGAAGATGTGCTTTTTCGCGCTCTGCTGTCCACGTTGGATCTTGTGTTGGGTAACGAGCTCCCATTTCTTCCAGCATTGCAAAAAGTTGTTGGCTCAATTGTTCCACTTTCTCCGGATTTTCAGCTGCCAGGTCATTTGTTTCGCTTAAATCGTTTTTCAAATTATATAAAGCTTCCCGACCGTCTTCGTAATAATGAATAAGCTTCCAATCGCCTAAACGGATAATTGATGATGGTTCGCCACCCTGGTTACCGTAATGCGGGTAATGCCAGATCAAGGGGCGTTCGGCAAGCGACTCGCCTTTTAAAAGCGGAACAAGACTTACCCCGTCATTGTGTTCTTCCGGTTTTAAATCGGCACCGCAAAGTTCCAGAATTGTTGGGTAGAAATCGGTTCCGGTAACAGGAGTGTTGCATGTTTGCCCGTTCCCCAATTCCGGAACTTTTATAAAGAATGGTTCGCGAATTCCTCCTTCGTATTGATATCCTTTTCCGCCACGCAATGGTTTATTCGAGGTGGCAAAAGCATCGCCGGCCTCCACTCCGCCATTATCGCCGGTAAAGCAGATAATGGTATTTTCTGCCAGGCCTAATTCGTCCAGGGCATCAAGAATGTATCCAACTGCGTCGTCGGTGCTTTCCACCAGCCCGGCATAAATGGGGTTATCCTGATGTTGGCGGATGGGCAGAAAATGACCCATTTCAAATCCGGTTTCGGCAATTCCCATTGCTTCGGCTTTATCGCGGTATTTGGCCCATTTTTCCTGTGTGGTTTGAATGGGGCCGTGTACCGCATAAAACGACAGGTAAGCGAAAAAAGCAGAGTCTTTATGGTTTTGAATAAAGTTAACCGTTTCTTTTGCCAGGCGCATGGTAAGGTTTTCGCCATCGGGGCCACTGGGCAGATTTGGGTTTTCCCATGGAGCGTAATAACCGCCCTTCGGACTACCAACATCCCAACCGCCTTTGTTGATGTCAAAACCATGATCTTCGGGCCACGATCCTTTTTCGCCCAAATGCCATTTCCCGGCAAAAAAAGTTTTATAACCAGCCTCTTTCATAGCTTCGGGCAATGTGGTGTAGCTGTGCTCAAGATGATGAACATACTCCGGAGGAAGCAGTTTTGTGGCCCGGCCTGTATTGCTCCAATCTTCGCCTGTTTTTGCTCCAATCCAGTCGGTAATACCATGTCGGGCGGGGAATTTTCCGCTTAAGATGCTGGCTCGCGACGGGCTGCATACCTGACAAGCTGCATAGCCGTCGGTAAACAGCATTCCTTCGTTGGCAATACGGTCGATGTTAGGTGTTTCGTAGTATTTGCTGCCCATTACGCTGCAATCGGTGTAGCCATAATCGTCAACCAGAATAAAAAGAACATTGGGTTTTGAAACCTCTTGTTTTTTGGGCTCACACGATAACAATGTAATCGTAATTAGAAGCAGAAATGTGATTTTGTTGCTCATAATGTTCCGTTTATTCTTCATTTCCGAATTTAAAAAGATCAGATTTAGTATGTGATTTTTCGATTAGCGTTATCATTTCCTCAACCAATTCAGGATGATCAGCAGCAACATTGTTCTCCTCACCCACATCGGTAGCCAGGTTGTATAGTTCGGTAGTTGTTTTTTCGGGTGTGAAAACGTTGTAGCGCACCAGTTTCCAATCGCCTTTACGAACTGCCTGCCGGCCTTTCAATTCATGGAATTCCCAATACAAATAATCGTGCTGAGCCGTTTGTTCTTCGCCAAGTAGTGTAGGTAAAAATGAAACTCCGTCAATGGAGTCGGGAGCAGAAATACCGGTAATTTCAGCGATGGTAGGAAATACATCCCAAAATGCAGAAATATGGTTGGATGTGCTGGCGGCTTTAATTTTTCCGTTCCACATTGCAATCATTGGTACCCGAATTCCGCCTTCGTATAAATCGCGTTTGTAACCTTTTAATGGTCCATTTGAGTTGAAATAATCAGGGTCGGCTCCACCTTCCAAATGTGGTCCGTTATCAGATGTAAAAATGATCAAAGTGTTGTCGTAAATCCCCAGTTCTTTCAATTTGGCAACGATTTCGCCAACTTGCATATCAAGGTAATCCACCATGGCAGCAAATGCTGCATGCGTTTCCTGCTGCGAACCGTAGCCACCCTGTTTGTAGTTGGGGCCATCATCAACTCCTTTGTAAGCTTTTTCGGGCTCAAGTTTGCCACGGTATTTGGCAATATACTCTTCAGGTGCAAACAATTCGGCATGTGGAATTATGGACGGATAATACATAAAAAACGGTTGGTTTTTGTTGTTTTCGATAAAACGAAGCGCTTCTTTATGCATGAGTTCCGGTCCGTACGATTCCGTTTTTTTACCGGAATTGCCTTCAAGAACAATTTTTTCCTGGTTGTGCCATAAGTGATAAGGGTAGTAGTTATGTCCCATTCGCTGGCAGTTGTAGCCATAAAACTCGTCAAATCCCTGCATGTTCGGATCGCCTTCCGAGCCGGGATAACCCAATCCCCACTTGCCAAAAGCACCAGTTGAATAACCTGCTTCTTTTAGCGCTTCGGCCACGGTGACAGCACTGGCCGCCATTGGATACTGGCCTTCGGGCTGCCATTCTTTGTTGCCTCTAACGGGAGTGTGGCCGGTGTGTTGCCCGGTCATTAACGTCGAGCGCGACGGAGCACAAACCGTTGAACCCGAATAATGCTGGGTAAACAGCATGCCATTTGCGGCCAGCTTATCGATATTGGGTGTTGAAAAATGCGTTTGCCCGTAGCAACTCAGGTCGCCATAACCCAAATCATCGGCCAGGATGTAAATAATATTTGGCCGCGCAGGCTGACTATCTGTTGTTTTAGTTTTAGGCTGGCATGCCAGCAGCAGCAAGCTTAGAATAGCTGGTAAGATTAGTTTGCTCATAATTAGTTAGTCGTATTAAATCTGTTTTGTTTGAATCGAAATTGTTGCAGTTTCAAGTCCTTCGCCACTTACTTCCAATTGCATTTCTCCGGCTTCCTCAAGCGATTGAACGGTTACTACCAGTTTACCGCTAAAAGCTTTCATTGTTGGCAGGTGGAACAGCTCTAGTGATGTGGCATCGCCGTTACAAACGGCTTTGTATTTTCCGGCACCGCTAACTTTAAAATTCAATTGATTAGTGGCAGTTGGGCAAAGGTTGCCGTCTTTGTCAACCACTGAAACGGTAATGTAACTGAGGTCATTTCCATCGGCAGATATCTGATCACGATCGGCTGATAATTGCAGGTGATGAGGCGATCCGGCGGTGTGAATTTCCTGTTCGGCAACGGCATTTCCATCATCGTCGAAAGCAACCACTTTTACAGTTCCCGGTTCGTATTTTACATCCATCCACATCAGGCGGTTCCGGTTTAGCAATGTCTCCTTGCTTTTCTTCTGAATGCCCTGACTTTTGCCATTTACAAACAATTCGGCACTGTTGTAATTGGTGTACACAAAAACAGGTGTTGTTTCTCCTTCGCGGCCTTCCCAGTTCCAGTGCGGAAGAATGTGTACGGTTTCGTCTTCCGTGTTCCAGCGGCTGCGGTACAGGTAGTAGCGGTCTTTTGGTAAACCTGCCAAATCGCAAATGCCAAAGTACGAACTGCGCGATGGCCACGCCTCGTTGTATGGAGTAGGTTCGCCGAGGTAATCAAACCCGGTCCAGACAAATTCGCCAATTACCCAGTCAAAATCATCCTGCCAGTAAAAATCTTCGTCAGGAATGTTCGACCATGAACAAGCTTCCAGATCGTATGATGAACTTTGGAAATTATCGTATCTCATCATCTTTCCCTCTATTACAGGAAACTTGTAAATTCCGCGTGAACTTACTGTTGACGCGGTTTCCGAGCCCAGAATAAAGCCTTGAGGAAAACGCTCGTAGGCTTCATCATATAAATGCAAACGGTAATTGAGACCGGGAATATCCATAATAGCACCAAATCCGTTTTTCAGGGTGTTGCCCACTTGGTCCATTCCTACGGTAACCGGGCGTGTTGGGTCTTCCCGGTGAAAAATATCCTGCAGCCATTTTGCCAGTTTTACACCTTCGTTGCCCCACTGGTCGGGAACTTCGTTGCCCGAGCTCCACATAACAATACACGGGTGGTTGCGTGTTGCCCGAACCAGATTGACCACATCTTTTTCGGCCCAATCGTTAAAATAAAGGTTGTAGCCATTTTCAACTTTTGGCCTTGCCCATTCGTCAAAACTTTCAGCCAGGAAAAGGAATCCCATTTCGTCGCAAAGTTCCAGTTGTTCCATCGATGGCATGTTGTGCGACGAACGGATGGCATTACAACCCATATCTTTTAAAATAGTGAGCTGGCGTTTTAATGCTGCTTTGTTAACTGCGGCGCCAAGCGGCCCCAAATCGTGGTGCAAACAAACACCTTTAAACTTGGTAACTTTGCCATTTAGCACCAAACCTTTACCACGTTCGTAAACCACACTTCGCACTCCAAAACGAATGTTTTGTTCGTCTTTTAGTGTGTTGCCTTCATACAATTTCATATTTGCGGTGTACAAATAGGGCGTTTCTGTATCCCATAGTTTTGGGTTCGGAATGGCAATGTTTTGTTCTGTTTTTGTGCCAAAAACTTCGTCCGTGGTGTTTGTTGCCACTACGTTTCCTTCGGCATCAATTATTTCGGTAACCACTTTAATGTTGCTTCCGTTAACTTCGGCTTTCAGGTTTACTTGTGCTTCTTTCTCCGAAACAAATGGCGTGGTAATAAATGTTCCCCACTGTTTAAAATTCACCTCGTTTTTTACAATAAGCTGCACTTTGCGGTAGATTCCTGCACCGGGATACCAGCGCGATGATGATTCTTTATTTTCAAGACGTACAGCCAACAGGTTTTCTTCGCCGGGATTTACATAGTCGTTGATATCAAAATAAAAATAGCTATAGCCGTATGGGCGGTTACCAACTTTCTTCCCATTGATGTATACTTCTGCATTGCTCATGGCACCGTCGAAAACAAGCAGTGCTTTTTTACCGGGACCAAAATCCGGAAGTTCGAATGTTTTGCGGTACCAGCCAATGCCAATGTGTGGCAGTGCGCCGGTGCGTCCGGTACGCAGGCGAGCCTCTTTTTCCATATCCTGAGTAACGCGAACTTCCTGTGCATCAATTTCTTTATCAAAAGGTCCTTTAATAGCCCAATCGTGTGGAACCTCAACGGTTTCCCAATTGGCTGCATCGGTTTGTGGCAGCTGCGCATCGGCAACTTCCTGATTAATAAATTTCCAGTCTTTTTGCAGTGTTTGTACACTTCGTGTTTCGCTACTTGTTTCAACACAGGCCGAGAAAAGAACTAAAATGGTTATGAAAGAAAATAATGATTTCATATTATAAAAACTGTTTGTTTTCTAATGGATAAATACGCCGGCGTTACAAAAGAGAACTTGCTTTTTGTAATAAAGTTGGTGCATTGCAACCGAATTTCAAATAAGGTTCTTTATACAACAGACGCCTTTTCATTAATACATACATACGCTCTCAGTAAAATATTTGTTGCTTCAGATTCAAATTTTACACTGGTAGGTACTGGTATGGTACAAATATGCAAAGAAATACGATAATTCAAATGATTGCAGAACCTATCCTGCAACACATTTGGTTAGGAAAAGAGCTATTACGACAACGAAAGCGGAAGACTGAAGTGGAAGTTGCTACCCTGGTTTATTTCACTGTCGACCCAGATATTGCCGCCGTTAATCTTAACAAATTCCTGACAAAGAATTAAGCCTAATCCTGTTCCTTTTTCGTGAGCAGTTCCTTCGCGTTGCACAGATTTTTCAATTTTAAACAGGTTTTCAATCATTTCCGGAGTCATTCCAATGCCATCGTCTTTTACCGTAACAATCAGCATTTCGCCATCCTTTTTGGCAAGCAGATCAATATTGCCGTTTTTATTCGAGAATTTTATGGCGTTGTTTAGCAGGTTGCGAACAATAAAGTTTACCATATCAAAATCAGCATAAACCATGGCTTTCTTTTCCGAGATGTTGATGGTTATACCTTTAGTTTTGGCCACTTCAAGATTGAGGTCTTTGTTAATTTCAAAAACTTTATGAATAAAGAAAGACTGTGGCTCGAATTTAATGGTTCCGGTTTGTGTACGCGACCATTCCAACAGGTTCTCGAGCAACTCGTAGCCGCTGGTGGCTGCCTGGTACATTCCGTTGATAAGTACATCAAAATCATCTGAGTTATTGGCTTTCTTTTCATTGCGCAGCAAATCGGAAATGCCAATTAAAACATTAAATGGATTTTTTAAATCGTGTGCAATAATCGAAAAGAACTTGTCTTTAGTGGCATTTAGTTTTTTAAGGTTTTGTTCGTCTTCAGCAAGTTTTACAAGGTTCTCTTCAAGCAATAATTTCTGACGGTTTATGGTGTTGTAGTTTGCTTTTAGCTCGTCGGTGTGTTTTTTTCGGAGGATGAGGAAGAAACTGAGTGTAACTAAAATAATTAGTAAAGCAGCAATGGCAAAAGCAGCTTTTACCCGAAATTTAAATTGATCGCTTTCGTTTTTTGCCGAAACCAGCTGCTGTTCAAGCAGAATCTTATTTCTTTCGGCTTTACTGGTTTCGTCGGCTTCGAAATTACCCAAAGCTTCAATAATTTCTTCGGGCTGTAACAGTTGGAATGCTTCTTTGGCCTTCGAACTCATTTGGTAAGCTTTTTCGTATTGGCCCAGGCCGGCATACGCTTCTCCAACTTCGGTATAATAATCGGGGAGGTAGTCAAGTTTTTCCAATTCAAGGCTTTTCGAAATGGCTTTGCTGTAAAAGTTTATAGCTGTATTGAAAGCTTTCTTTTTGAGGTAATATTTACCCTGCAAGTAATTAATTTCAACTTCGTATTTGGTCAGATTATTTTGGTTTTTCAGATTAATAACCCGTTCAATATAGGTTTCCGCTGTCGGGAGGTCTTCTGTTTCAAGGTAATAGGTGATAAAGCCTATAAGAACTTCAATCTCCCGCTGTTTGTCGTTAATTTGTGGCAAAAGTTCCAATGCCTTAGTCAAATGATGAAGGGCCTGTTCCTGCTGATTTAGTTTTAAGTTTGTATAACTCAGCGAAATGTGGTTCAGGCACTGGTTTCGGATGTTTTCGGTTTTTATATCAACATCAAGAGCTTTTTGGTAATAGAGTTGGCAGCTTCGGTATTCTTTCAAATTTTCGTAATACGTGGCAATATTACCATACGCTTCAGAAAGCCCGTAAGTTTTGTTTGCCTCTTCGCAAATATTCTTTGCCTTAATTATATAGTTAAGTGCTTGTACCTGGTCTTTTCCGTAGGAATATAACACGCCCAGGTTGAGGTAGCTCGCAAGTAATGAAGTTGAATCTTTGGTTTCGGTAAATATGGTAATGGCTTGTTCGAGATTGGAAATGGCAGGAAGCCAGTCGCCTGTTTGGTCGTACACATAACTGATAAGAAAAAGTGCCGTGCCTTCGCCGTATTTGTAATTTATTTTTTGTGAAAGCTCCAGTGCTTTTTTTGCATACGCTAAAGAACTATCCGGATTGATATAGTCGTATAAATCGGACAAATCAATATAAATATCGACGATATTCTCCGCATTGGTTTCCGTTTTAACAGCGGTTTTTAGCGAATCGATCTGTATGGTATCGTTTCCAAAAACAGGTAACCCGCCAACAACAATTGCGAACAATAAACTCAGTAAAATATGTTTACTCCGATTTCTCATAGGTTTGCACCGAGCTGCAAATATAATTAAATCAAATATATACAATAAAGAATATGAGTTGGAGGGCTTATTTTTAAAGAATCCTTTTATGTAAGGTGGCAGTTTGTGGCAACTGTAACTAAAATGTAAATGATGTGAGCGTGAAAACTGATAAATTTCATATTTCTAATTCTTTTTATACCTTGCCGGAGTAAGATCAGAGATTATAAACCGTAAAATATATGGTAAAACATTGTTTTGGTATTATTTGCATCGTCTTGCTTTTTATGTTGGCTGCATGCACCTCGAATAAAAATCCAAAGGACAACAAGAAAGAAGATCGCCCAATTATTGATCGTGATTTATCTGAAATTTTGGATGATGGCGTATTGAATGTTGTTACCACTTATAGCAGTACCAGTTACTTTTTGTACCGGGGGCAACCCATGGGTTACGAGTATGAACTGTTAAAACGTTTCGCCGAGCACCTTGGAGTTGAATACAAACTTGAGGTATCGAATGATTTTGAGACCATGCATGAAATGTTGATGAGCGGAAAAGTAGACCTTATTGCGCACGGATTAACAATCACCGGAAAACGTAAGGAGTTAGTACAGTTTTCTGATTATTTGTATCTCACTCACCAGGTTTTGGTGCAAAAAAAGCCCGACAACTGGCGAAAAATGAAATGGAGTGCAGTGCAAAGTTCTTTAATTCACGATGCCATTGAGTTGATAGGCGATACTGTTTCTGTGCGCGCCAACTCGTCGTATTTAAACAGGGTTGAAAACCTGATGGACGAAATGGGCGGTAAAATTTATGTTGATACACTGCCCGGCGATTTGTCGACAGATAAAATTATTGAAATGGTATCGAACGGTGAAATAAAGTACACATTTGCCGATAATAATATTGCCAGCATTAATGCATCGTATTATCCCAATCTTGATATTCGTGTACCGGTTAGTTTTTCGCAACGTATGGCCTGGGCTCTCCGTCCCAATTCTGATGAATTGCTAACAGAGCTAAACAGCTGGATCGACTCGATGAAAGACGGGGCGACCTATTACGTTATTTATAACAAGTACTTTAAAAACGAACGTTCGTACAGGCAGCGCGAAAACAGTGTTTTTTACAGTATAAATCACAACCGGATTAGTGAATACGACGATTTGATACAAACTTACGCAGATACAATGGGTTGGGACTGGCGATTGATGGCATCGATGATTTACCAGGAATCCAGGTTTAATCCGGTGTCGGAATCGTGGGCAGGTGCCAAAGGGCTGATGCAAATGATGCCGCAAACTGCCGAACGTTACGGAGTTGAAGACAGAACCGACCCTGAGGACAACCTTGATGGAGCTACCAAAGTGTTAAAAGTTTTGTGGGACCGTTTTATTGATATTCCTGATTCGGTGCAACGTATAAAATTTACGATGGCTGCCTATAACTGTGGTTACAGCCATGTGCTTGATGCACGCACACTGGCCGAAGAGGAAGGCGTTGACAGTTATCGCTGGGACGAGTGCGTCGAGGAGTCGATGTTAAAACTCAGTTACCCCGAAAATTACAATAAACCTTTTGTAAAATATGGTTATGTGCGCGGAATTGAACCGGTAAGTTATGTGAAACAGATTTTTAGTCGCTACGAGCATTATACCCAGTTGCTGGAATAAATACGTTATTCTCAAAACTCCCCGTTACATATACTTTATAAGAAACATTCATGATTTCTGGAAATCACCAACAGAAATATAAGAAAATAATCTTGTTACATAATACAGTTTCCGAAACTGACTCTCTTTTGAGGGGCTTCCGTCAGCTGACGGATGAGGGGTAAGGTATTTCCTTTACCCTTTTTATCCCCGACGTAAAGTACGGGATTTCGCAAGCTCAACTGTCGACATTTTCCCTTAAAAAGGGAAAAAAGCTTTTATGTTGGATTGTAAAAAAATGAAGAGTATTAAGGGATCTTCATAAAAAAACCGCTTCCCAAACGAGAAACGGTTTTTACTATTTTATATCGAAATTTGTTCTTACTGAACGTCGATAGCATTCAAATCTTCAAAAGCCTGTTTCAAACGGGCAATCATTGATTCTTCTGCTTTACGTAACCAAACACGTGGGTCGTAGAATTTTTTGTTTGGTTTTTCATCACCTTCAGGGTTACCAATTTGTCCTTGCAGGTAATCGTGGTTAGCAGCTTCAAAAGCACGAACGCCATCCCAGTACGCCCACTGTGTATCGGTGTCGATGTTCATTTTAACAACACCGTACGAAATAGCTTCGCGAATTTCTTCGTGTGTAGAACCTGATCCACCGTGGAATACAAAGTTCACCGGCTTTTCTTTAGTTCCCAATTTCTCCTGGATGTACTTTTGTGAGTTGTCAAGAATTTTTGGAGTCAGTTTAACGTTACCCGGTTTGTACACACCGTGCACGTTACCAAACGATGCCGCAATTGTGAAGTTTGGCGATACTTTGCTCAACTCTTCGTAAGCGTAGCAAACTTCTTCGGGTTGCGTGTACAATTTCGATGCATCAACATCGCTGTTGTCAACACCATCTTCTTCACCACCGGTAATACCCAATTCAATTTCCAGAGTCATGCCCATTTTGGCCATACGCTCCAGGTATTTTTTGCTGATTTCGATGTTCTCTTCCAATGGCTCTTCGCTAAGGTCAAGCATGTGTGAGCTGAAAAGTGGTTTACCGGTTTCTGCGAAGTGCTTTTCGCTGGCATCTAACAAACCGTCAATCCAAGGCAATAATTTTTTGGCTGCGTGGTCGGTGTGTAGGATAACACGTACACCGTAAGCTTCAGCTAAAGTGTGAATGTGTTTTGCACCTGCAACAGCACCTAAAACAGCTGCTTCCTGGCCTTCGAGTTTTAAACCTTTACCGGCGTTAAATACCGCACCACCGTTCGAGAATTGAATCATGACAGGAGCGTTTACCTGTTTGGCAACTTCCATAATTGCATTAACTGAAGAAGAACCTACAACATTTACTGCAGGCATGGCAAATTGATTAGCTTTGGCTTCTTCGAAAATAAATTGTACGTCGGCACCGGTAACAACTCCCGGCTTAACGTTTTCGGATATTTTTCCCATAATTAAATCGTTTTACTTTTAAATCAAATAGAATAAGAACACAAAATTACGATTTGAGTTTAGGTAAACCAATTTTTCCTTGTTAATGATCGTAAAAAACGGACAAAATTATCTGAAAATTAACGCTGTAACATTATTGTATTTAACGTTAAATATCGATTCGGGGATTTATCTAAACCTCTTCATTCTCTGATTTTTATTTACTTTCACGGCGCAAAAAAATTAAAAACCAAAGATTAATTCGAATAAAAATGGCAGTAAGTTACAAAGACTTAGGCTTGACGAACACGAAAGAAATGTTCGCAAAAGCAGTTGAAGGCGGATATGCTATTCCGGCCTACAACTTTAATAACCTTGAGCAAATGCAGGCAATTCTTCAGGCTTGTGTTGAAACAAAATCACCGGTAATTCTTCAGGTATCATCAGGTGCACGTAATTATGCTAACGCTACTTTGTTGCGTAACATGGCGCGTGGTGCTGTTGAGTATGTAAAAGAACTGGGTTGCGAAATTCCAGTCGTTCTTCACCTGGATCATGGCGATACTTTTGAATTGTGTAAAGACTGTATCGATAATGGTTTCTCTTCAGTAATGATTGATGGTTCACACCACTCATACGAAGAAAACGTAGCATTAACTAAAAAAGTTGTTGAATACGCACACGCACACGGTGTTTCCGTTGAAGGTGAGCTGGGTGTTTTAGCAGGTGTTGAAGACGACGTAGTTGCTGAAGAGTCAACTTATACAAGACCAGAAGAGGTTGAAGATTTTGTAAAACGTACTGGTGTTGATTCACTGGCTATTTCAATTGGTACTTCTCACGGAGCACACAAATTTACTCCTGAGCAGTGTACTAAAAACGAAGACGGCGTTTTGGTTCCTCCTCCATTAAAATTCGATATCCTGGAAGAAATTGAAAAACGTATTCCTGGTTTCCCAATCGTTCTTCACGGTTCTTCTTCTGTTCCAATGGATCAGGTAGAAATTATTAATGCAAACGGTGGCGATTTGAAAGCTGCTGTAGGTATTCCTGAAGAGCAATTGCGTAAAGCGGCTTCTTCTGCAGTATGTAAAATTAACATCGATTCTGATGGTCGTTTGGCTATGACTGCAGCGATCCGCAAAACGTTGAACGAAAAACCGGGTGAATTTGACCCACGTAAATATTTAGGACCTGCACGTGATTCATTAAAAGAGTTGTACAAGCACAAAAACGAAAACGTTTTGGGTTCGGCAGGAAAAGCTTAAGAAAGTAATTCCATATATTATAGAAAGGACGGTGAATTCACCGTCCTTTTTTTATGAAATGCTGTCGACAGGCCTCACTTTCATTTTTGTTTGTAAGCACTTTAATCCGAAAAGTATTATTCCCCAAAACTGACATTTTGCTATTTTTTGTGCGCTATCATAGGGTATAAGTGCGAAATAAGTAGGGAAAACATATGGTTGATAGAAATATATTTCTTAAGTTTGATTTCTCGAAACCCCTGACGCATAATAGGCAGTGAATTCCATTTCAATTATTTTATACGTCCTTGTAGAAGTAAAAGCATTGCTCTAAACTGGGTATTATAGGTTGTGTAATGATAGTAAAACAAGGGCATATAGGTATTCTTGGAATTCTTCTGATCTTTTCTTTTCAGATAAATCGTGTTGTTGCACAACCCGAATTTCTTCCACTACATCATTTAGGAACCGAAGAGGGTTTATCCTCATCATCTGTTACAAGTATCGTTCAGGATCAAAACAGTTTTATGTGGATTGGAACCCGCAAGGGGCTTAATCGTTTTGATGGTTACCATTTTAAAACCTACCGGCAAGATGAAAACAAGCTTGAGAATAATGCCTTGCCCGATAATTTGATTCTGGCCCTGTGTATCGATAATAATAACCGCTTGTATGTGGGATCGAATTCGGGCTTAAGTTTTTATGATCCTACACGCGATAAGTTGCACAGTTTTAAATACGATTCATTATCCTGTTTACACGATCTTCCCATTCAGGCAAGAGCCCTGCAAGTGGACAAAAATGGTTCGGTATACATTGCCAGTTCCAACGGAATCTTTTGTTTCGATCCGCAGAGAAATACCGTAGAGCATATAAATAATTTAGGCATTTCGGTTATTGATGACGTGTTTCTAGCCTCCGACGGACGGCTATGGTTTGGTTCGGCCAACGGACTTGCCGTATTAAATACCGAAACAAAAGAAATTGAGAGGGTAGTAAAAGGTGGTAACAATGAAAATTACTCCGGAACAAGAATCGGTAAAATTATGGAAGACCGTTCGGGAAACATTTGGGCGGCCAGTTTTTCGCAGGGATTGTTTATGGTGGTAAGGAATAACAAGGGTGAAGCGCGTTTAAAAAACTTTGGGCACGATCCGAACCAGCCGGGTACTATTTCAGAAAACCGTTTGTTAAGCCTTGTAACCGACAAGGACAATAATATTTGGGTAGGGGCCGAAAACGACGGTATTTATTGCCTCGACAAAAACCGGCAACATTTTAAACATTTTTTGTCTGCTAAATCCGATCCACTGGTTGCCAAAACCTATTCGGGCGAATGTCTTTTTATCGATAGCGGTAACAATTTATGGATTGGAACTTATGCAAACGGACTACAGATAGCTCCTGAAAATGGGGAGGCTATTGTTTCGTACAGTAAGTTTAAAGGAGGAGATTTAAGCAATACCAACAATATGGTAAATGCTTTTTTTGAGCTTAACGACAGTACCATTGCCTTGGCTACCGATGGGGGTGGAGTGAATTTTATGAATAAAAATACCGGTTTTTTTGCCAATCTGAATTCGTCAAATTCTGATTTACCCAACGATTATGTGTTGTCGATAATTGAAGATGAGGATGGCAACGGCTGGCTGGCAACCTGGGGATCGGGATTGGTACGTTATGACGGTAAAAGCGAGGTGTTTACAAAGTATGATACAGAGAGTTCTCCAATTCCTGACGATAACCTGTTTCACGTTTGCCCGGGAAATCACTCCGATTTGCTAATAGCTACATTTAGTTCGGGAGTTGTGCGGTATTTCCCAAAAGAAAACAAGTGGGAAGTGTTTGATACTGAAAACAGCGATCTTCCGGCTAATTATGTCAACGTAATTCGCAGGGCTGATGATGAGTCCTTTTTTATAGGAACGAACTCGGGATTGGTACGGTACTTTCCTGAAAATAATTTATTTACCAATTGTTCGGTTACAAAAGAAATGGAAACGCTGAGTGCGGCTCATATCTACGATATTTTTGTTGAAAGTCCTACTTCGGTTTGGGTGGGATGCTTGTCGGGTTTATATCATTTTAACCCGAAAACCGGAGATGTCCGCACTTTCACTGTAAATGACGGCTTGCCCAATAATACAGTGAATGGTATTGTAAAAGATGCCGACGGCTTATTGTGGTTTTCAACTTCTGACGGATTGTGTCGCTACAATGATAATCAGGATGTATTTGAATGTTATTACAGCGATGACGGCCTGCAGAGCAATGAATTCAGGCCGAGAAGCGTGTTGATCGATTCGGATAACAATTTGTATTTTGGAGGTATCAACGGCTTTAGCATAATAAATCCCGGGAAGCTGAAAAAGAACAAACATGTGCCGGTTGTAAAACTGACAGAGCTGGAGATCTTTAACAAAGTAGTTTATCCGAACGAACCCGGATCGCCGCTTGAAAGAGTGATATCAGAAGTTGCTGAGATTAAAATTCCTGAAAAACGATCGGTTTTAACCTTTCATTTTAGTGTTTTGGATTATGCCAGCCCCGCCAAAAATCAACATGCTTACATGCTTGAGTATTTCGACAAAGATTGGATTTATTGCGGAACACGGCATCAGGCAACCTATACCAATCTCGATCCCGGTATGTATATTTTGAAGGTGAAAGGTGCCAATGGCGATGGAGTTTGGAATGAAGAAGGGATTGCGCTCAGGATTATTATAGTACCTCCGTGGTGGAAAAGTTGGTGGTTTATTTTAACTCTGTTCGTAATTTTTGTTTGTATTTTCTGGTTTGTCAATCACATGCGTGTCAGGTCGCTCGAGCAGCAAAAACAGAGACTGGAATGGGCTGTGGCCAGGCGAACCAACGAACTTGCCGAAATAAATGCTACCAAGGATAAATTATTTTCGGTTATTGCCCACGACCTTCGAAACCCGTTTAATGTAATTTTGGGGTACACTGATGTGTTAATTGAGGGCTACCAGAAATTCGACAAGAAAATGATGGAGCAGATTCTTGAGAACCTAAAGGCAGCCGGAGACGGTGCTTTTGCTTTGCTCGAGAATCTGATGAACTGGTCGAGGTCGCAGCGGGGAGTAATTGAGTTTTCTCCAAAATCAATTGTTCTTGCTGATTTTATTGCACGGGCTCTTTTCGAGATTGAGGCAGTAGCAAAGAAAAAGGGAGTTGCGATTGAAAACCATATTCAGGATAAATCAATAGATGTGTTTGCCGATAACAATATGCTTTTGCTCATTTTTAGGAACCTGCTTACCAATGCGATAAAATTCAGCAATCCCAGCAGCTCGGTTCATATTGTAAATGGCAATTCGGATGATCGTTTTATAACACTGGGGATTCGCGATGAAGGTATTGGAATGGAGCCCGATAGAATGAAGAATCTATTTCAGTCGGAGAAACAGGAAACCACGCCGGGAACCAAAGGCGAACAAGGAAGCGGACTGGGATTAATGCTTTGCAAAGAGTTTATCGAAAGGCATAACGGTAAGATTTGGGTGGAGAGTTCCTTCGGAAAAGGTTCTGTTTTTTGGTTTACTTTGCCGTTAAACGAAAAGGTGTTTTGGAAATAAAAATGGCATCCGCCTTAGCAGATGCCATTGTAAAAACCTCAAAACAAACTGTCCCTCAATTTAAGGTTCGTCTCTCTCCTCAACTTCTAAACTGCGCTCATAAATAATTCCAAATCTTGTTCAACCTCGGTAATACCGCCAATTCCGAAATTCTCAACCAATACATTGGCAACATTTGGCGAAAGGAATGCCGGAAGTGTTGGCCCAAGGTGTATATTTTTAACGCCCAGGTGTAACAGCGCCAGTAACACAATTACTGCTTTTTGTTCGTACCAGGCAATGTTGTACGAAATTGGTAGTTCGTTAATATCGTTCAGCTCAAATACCTCTTTCAGTTTTAAAGCAATAACCGCCAGCGAATACGAGTCGTTACATTGTCCGGCATCGATAACGCGTGGAATGCCACCGATATCGCCAAGAGGTAATTTATTGTAACGGTATTTTGCACAACCTGCAGTAAGAATTACAGTGTCTTGTGGCAATTGCTCAGCAAACTGTGTGTAGTAATCGCGGCTTTTCATACGTCCGTCGCAGCCGGCCATTACAAAGAATTTTTTGATAGCACCCGATTTTACGGCGTCAACAATTTTGTCGGCCAGGGCAAAAACCTGTGCGTGCGCAAATCCACCAACAATTTCTCCGGTTTCAATTTCCTGCGGTGCAGCACATTTTTTAGCGTGCTCGATAATGGCGCTGAAATCTTTCATTTTGCCATCCTTGCGATCCGGAATATGAATCGCTCCGTTAAGGCCTGATGCACCGGTTGTATAAATCCTGTCGGTATAAGTTGCCGATGCTTTTGGCGGAACGATACAGTTGGTGGTAAACAGAATTGGTCCGTTAAAACTTTCGAATTCAGTATTTTGTTTCCACCACGCATTTCCGTAGTTACCCACGAGGTGTTCGTATTTTTTGAAAGCCGGATAGTAGTGAGCCGGTAACATTTCGCTGTGTGTGTACACATCAACGCCCGTTCCTTCGGTCTGTTTCAGCAATTCTTCCATGTCTTTCATATCGTGACCTGAAATTAGAATTGCCGGATTATTACGCACCCCGATATTTACTTTTGTAGCCTCAGGATTTCCGTAAGAACCCGTGTTGGCAGCATCCAGTAGTGCCATTACATCAACACCGAATTTCCCCGTTTCCAACGTTAAAGCAACCAATTCATCAACACTCAAATCTTCGGTAGTGGCTACCAGGGCACGTTGCATAAAAGCAAAAATCTCATCTTTCTGACTTCCCAGGTTGTAAGCGTGTTCGGCATAAGCTGCCAATCCTTTTACGCCGTAAATAATTAACTCGCGCAACGAACGGATGTCTTCGTTTTCAGTGCTCAATACACCAACTTCTTCCGCTTTGGCTTCAAATTCTTCGGTAGTATTTCCTGTCCATGTGGCAAAGGCCGGTAATTCTGCTGGTAAAACCACGCCGGCTTCTTTACTCAATACGTACAATTCATTTCTTAACTGAAGTGCTTTTATGATTCGTTTGGTGAATACCGCTGCATCAAAATTGGCATTGGTGATGGTGCTGAACAAACCATCGAAAACAAATTTATCAACTTTATCAGGGTTGGCACCAACGGCTCTTAATTTCTCGTTATACCAGCAAATACCTTTCAATACGTATAGTAAAGTATCTTGTAAATTAGCTACATCACTGGTTTTTCCACATACTCCTGCAATAGTGCAGCCGGTTCCTTTGGCTGCTTCCTGACATTGAAAACAAAACATACTCATTTCTACTATTCTTTATTTAGATTATTCTTTTGATTTTTTTTGTGAAAAGGGGCTGGTTTTATCACAACTTAATTGGGTAATTTTTGTGGTTTACATCCACTCATCACTTAATATATCGCCCTTAATTCCTATCACAACTTCTTTAACGGGTACCTTTCGCGATGCCATTTGGGTGGCCATTTTTACCATTTGCGACAATCCTCCGCAACATGGAACTTCCATAATTACTACGGTTATTGTGTTTACTCTCGATTCGTCAATTAAATTCACCAGTTTCTGAATGTAGATATCCTTTCCCTGGTCGAGTTTTGGACAGGCAATTACCATTTTCCGACCTTTGATAAAGTCGTTGTGGAAATTGCCGTATGCAAAACCTGCACAGTCGGCAGCTACCAACAAGTCGGCGCCCTGGAAATAACTTGCTGCCGGATTAATCAAATGCATTTGCACCGGCCATTGGGTAAGTTCCGATGGCATTTCTGTTGCCGGAGCGGCCATTTTTAAACCACCTGCATCAAAAGCCATTGGTGCCGAACCCGGACATCCGCCGCTGGCACAACCACCACCCGAAGCTTGTTCTTCTTTTGCTCCGTGAAGCAATTCGTGCACTTCGCTGATCTCGAAAGGCATGGCCTCGCGATTGGCTTTTATAAAACCCAATGCCTGCTGCAAATAGCCGGTTTCGTTATGATCCTGCAAGTGTTTTAAATGCGCAAACATGGTGGCTTTTCCTTGTTTTACCATTTGCGAAATGGTTGTAATTTCGTCGTAAGTATCGGCTTCACGCTCTTCAATGGTAATCGCTCCTTCCGGGCAATGGCCAATACAGGCGCCCAGTCCGTCGCACATTAACTCACTAATCAGTCGTGCTTTTCCGTCAATAATTTGCAACGCGCCTTCGTGGCAGTTGGGCACACAAACGCCGCATCCGTTACACAAATCCTCGTCAATTTTTATTATCTCTCGTATCATCTTTTTTATTCTTTTCTTTAAGTTTACGCAACAAAAGTAGGTTGCCGGTGTTAGGCAAAATGTATCAATTGTTACAAAATGATAGATTATTCAATTCTTGTTAAAAGTCCGTTGTTTAATGGCATTTCAGAAGAAGAGTGCCGGACGTTGTGCTCGAAAATTCATTACCAGGTACGTAAATTCGAAAAGGATGCGATTGTTGTGCAGGGAGGCGAGGAGGTTACCAACTTGTTTGTTGTGCTTTCCGGAAGTGTTCGGGGCGAGATGATCGATTACTCGGGGAAAACGGTGAAGATTGAAGACATTGAAGCGCCGCGCCCTTTGGCAGCTGCTTTTTTGTTTGGTAAAGAGAATAAATTTCCGGTTACGGTTACTGCCAATAAAAAGGCGGAGTTGCTGGCTATTCCCGTTGTTGAATTCCTGAAACTGTTACAGTTAAACACACGTTTGTTGCGTAACTATTTAAATAGCATTTCAACCCGTGCGCAGTTTCTTTCGCAAAAACTGCATTTTCTGAGTTTTAAAACCATAAAAGAAAAGGTTGCGCATTTTTTGCTTCAACAGGCGGGCGACCGGTTTCATTCGTTTGAACTAAAAAATACCCAGCAGCAACTGGCCGAATTGTTTGGAGTTACGCGGCCATCGCTGGCGCGTGTACTTGGAGAAATGCAGAGCGAAAACCTGATAAAAATTGAAAAGAAAACCGTTACCCTGCTCGATAAGCAAGGATTAAACAGCTTATTGCAAAATGGATAGAAATCCGGACTTGATCCGCTACAACATATTTCAGCCTTTCGATAAACTTTGTGCTTTTACCACCACTAAAAGTACCTTGCCTATTGAGCGGGTGCGCTATAGCAATATGCCCGAGAATAAGGCAAAACTGGCAGAAGTTCTGGACTTGAAAACGAATCAAATGGTTTATCCCGATCAAACGCACAGCAGCTGTGTTGCCGCTATTCAGGAGGTTCCCGATGCAGTTATTTCAGAAACCGATGCACTGGTTACCAATCAGGCTGAACTGTGTTTGTGTGTGCAAACGGCCGATTGTGTTCCGGTGTTGTTGTTCGATCCGGAGGCCAAAGTTATTGCAGCCATTCATGCCGGGTGGCGCGGTACCGTTGGCGGAATAATTGAAAAGGCGATTAGCAAAATGACGAATTATGGCGCTTCTGCAAAAAATATTGTGGCTGCCATTGGTCCGTCAATAAGTCCCGAAATATATGAAGTGGGTGACGAAGTGGTGGCTGCTGCCCGAAAATCGATTCCAAATGCTGAAACAACCCTGCATAAAAACGGTACGGGCAAATTTCATTTTAACCTTTGGGAGGCCAACCGGCAGTTGTTGTTAAGAAGCGGGGTGCAGGCACAAAATATCGAGGTGTTTGGAGCGTGTTCCTTTACTGAGGCCGAAAAGTATTATTCCGCGCGGCGCGAAGGGGTAGATACCGGGCGAATGGTTTCGGGCATAATGATTTTGTAACCTCACCGGAATAAACATTTAACAAAAAAATATATATTTACTCCTCAAACAATTAATATTAACCCAAAATGAATACTCAAAACACTGGTTTATTCCCCAAAACAATTCTTATTTTTTTAATCATTTTTCTTTCTCTTCAGCAAAAAAGCAGCGCCCAGGAAGGAGCTTATTGGATGGGACTATCATTCCAAAATCCGGCGGCAATTTCTACTCCATCCGATTGGATTTATGGATCCTTTTCTCACCTGGCCTACGATTTTGGAGACTTTGGGAAGGAATCCTATAATTTGTTTGCTGCTTCGTTCGATTATAAAATATCTCAAAAAGCCGGAACCATAGGGCTCGATTTTTACCATACAAAGCTCAGTCTCGAAACAGCTAATCTGGTGAAAGTAAATTATGCCTATGACTTCAATGTTTTTGATGCTGCTATTTTAAGTTTCGGAATTTCGGGCGGTACTACTTTCTACAAGAATGCCTTGTCTGAATATGTTTCTCTTGATCCCAATGATCCTTTTTTTGAAAATCCTCTGGATGAACATTACAAAACGTTTAATGGAAATATGGGTGTTTTTATTTATTCGGAAAGGTTAAGTGCAGGATTGAGTGTAACTGTCCAGGAACAAATTTCCGGTGAAGATAATTTGTCGATTGATATTCCTGCGGTTTTTACCGGAGTTTTTTCTTATAAAATTGTTAATACACAGAACTTTGCGTTCACCCCAAATCTTATGGTCGACTATTCCGATAAAGACTACACGTTTATGCCTGGAATTTTTGCAGAATACAAAAACACATTCTGGGCCGGGTATCAGAATTTTGATTTCGAGGATTTCCACTCACTCATGTTGGGAGTAGACTTGAAACAAAAATTCCGACTTGGATATAGCTATAGTTTTAATGATTTTCTGAAAAGTAAAATACTGAATACTCACGAATTTGTGCTCGGATACCGGCTTAACAGTAAAAGCTGAGTTCGGGAAATAAATTTTATGATTTTGTAATTCTTTCCGGCTTCATTTATGTAAAACCGCATGCAGCTCTAGTTCGAAGGCCACATTTTGGCAAAAATATCCCTCCTTCCGCATACAGAAGGCAGTGCTTTTAAACAAAAATGCCCTCTTCCGCATGCAGAAGGCAATACTTTTAAACAAAAATGGCCCCTTCTGCATACAGA
>NZ_JAAAGB010000020.1 GCF_010586825.1 Draconibacterium mangrovi
CCTTCCCAACTACCGGCCCTGCCTTTGCCGTTCTATTTCCCATTGTTTCTATGAACATCGCTTCTCTCAAAGCGGCTGCAAAAGTAATCAAGGTTTTTATACTTCCAAACTTTTACACCCTTTTTAGACATCTTTTTTTCGTTGTTTTTCCTAATCAACTGAAAGCCAGATGTAATCTATTTTCAAAAGAAAGTAGACGGATTGATTATTACGAGAAGAACCAAATAGGGTTACACTTCTTGTATTAAATAATTGCGATGAATTTATGGTTTCAATTAAAACAAAAAGCCCTGAAAAATAACTTCCAGGGCCTTCATATGCTTTATCTAAACTCCTGTTATTTTAAGAAAAGCTCAATTACTGGGATTTCAACATTGGGTTTATTCACAGGAAGCAACAGATTTATATCATTTTCGGCATGCTTTTGCTCTATCCAATGGCCATATGGTTTGCCGATCTTAATCTCGGAAGCATCGTGCAAGAACTGGGCATATTTCACTTTATCGCCATATCCGCGCATCAGGAAATTCTGCAACGGGTAGTCCAACAAGTGCACATACAACCTGTTTGTTTCCGGATTGTATGTTAACAATGTGTTATCCGGCGCTTCAAATTCATCGGGCGCCTGCGTACAATTATATATCGACCTGCTGTTATACTTCATCCACTCTCCCATTTCAACGAGCGCTTTATCCGCACGCTCATCAAAAGTACCCCGGGCGGTTGGCCCTACATTTAATAACAGGTTACCTCCTTTACTTACCGACTCTATTAATAAAACCAGTAGCTGTTTATTGTCTTTCCAGGTATGCTCGTCGCGATAATAACCCCACGAGCCGGAAAACGTCTGGCAGGTTTCCCATGGAACTCGCACTCCATCCTCTTCGGGCCATTTATCCACTTTAAACTGTTCGGGTGTTGTAAAATCCCATCCGCCCTGGTAATCTTTCAGGTCGGCACGGTCGTTAACAATAATACCCGGCTGTAACTCACGAACCATTTTCATCAGATCTATCGATCCCCAATCGTCTCGTCCCTTTCCAAACTCTCCGGGAAAAGAATAATCCAACCAAAGAATATCGATCTGTCCGTAATTAGTTAATATCTCGCGAACCTGGTTTTTCAAATATTCACGATAAATACTCATATCACGATCTTTATTCAGCTCATCGTACTCTTCTTTTGAAGATGCACTTTGCGGATGAACCCGATCAATAGTATATTCAGGATGATGCCAGTCGATTAAGGAATAATAAAATCCGATTCCAAGGCCTTCGGCACGAAAAGCATCCACCCATTGTTTTATTATATCCTTACCATAAGGCGTATTCATAACATTATAATCGGTGTAATCTGATGCGAACATGTTAAAGCCTTCGTGATGCTTGGTAGTAATAACTGCATATTTCATTCCGGCAGCTTTGGCCTTTTTTGCCCATTCTGACGGATCAAAAAGATCAGGATTAAAAATCTCGAAGTATTTCTGGTAATCTTCATCCGAAATTCGTTCACGTTTTTTTACCCACTCGTGACGCGCTGCCTGCGCATACAACCCCCAGTGAATAAACATTCCGAAACGTGCATCGGTCCACCACTTCATTCGTTCGACTTTTTGCTCCGGGGTTTCATTCCAAATTTTCTTTTGCGAGAATGCCAACTGGTTCACAACCGCTATCAGCATAATCAATAAAATTGCTTTTTTCATACATTTTGGTTTAGCTTATATATTATTGTGTAATAACATCGAATTCCGCAATTCCAACTTTGCCATTCTCTTCGGCCGGAGACAAAGCAGTAAATTTTATGTACCGCGCATTAACCGGAGTAAAACTTTTTGTTTGCCAAACCGGGCTGTTTCGAATATTGGAAAACTCACCTTCTGCAACCGGCTGTTTCCAACTTTTACCATCGTTACTTAAATACAACTTGTAATTAAATATGATACCGGGATTGAAACGTTGTTGATCGGGCAGGTATTTAAAACCGGAAATTGTCAAACTTTCCCCAAGGTCGAAAATAAAATCGACAGGCGCTGATTCTCCAACTGTAAACGCCGTATTTTCATTTCCATCGAAAATCAGGTTTGCCTTTTCTGCATCTTTATATGTCCCAACTACTTTCCATTTTGTTTTAGGAACATCAAACTCAGCGACCGAAACTGTGCTCATTGTGTTTTCATTCGGATCAACAACAATGGCTTTTACAGTTGCTTTCTGAGATAATTCAAACGGCGTATTGTATTTTAATGAATTAAGATCAGGCTCCGTTCCATCAACAGTATAATAGATATTAAGTCCATTATCAAAAGCCTCGATATTAACAATACCCTCTTTCGTTCTCGAAATTTTAGGTTCAACAATCACTTTTGGCGCATGGTAAATGCCGATTTTTGTGATGACGGGACTGGCTTTTGAATCATTAACGGTAAAGCGAACTTTCGAAGCTGTAGTTTCCGGCAGTCGCAAAATACGTTTTCTACCGATTGTAGTTTGAGAATCGATCTCCTCCCACTTATTATTAATAAATGCCTCCACTGAGAAAGCCTTTACACGTTGCCCCAAACGAATGTCTTCCTGAACAAGGAAACGATTAAAGGTTGTTTCTTCGCCCAGATCAATGGTTAATGATGCCTGAATAACGTCATCGTCGGTAGCCCAATAGGTATCCGGATCATTATCGGTAACATTGGCGGCTTTATACTTCTTTGAATTACCCCTTACGTTTGTGGCTTCTGCAATTTTTCCGGCGGCAAGATCGTTGGCAAAATCAGCTTTTACTGCTTCGGCCAGTTTTAGAATTTGTTCTTCATCCTTTTCATGAATCAAGCCACGAGTATCAACCGGGAAATTAATGAGCAGCGAACCGTTTCTGCCTATACTATTATAATATATATCGAGCAGCTGCGGCAAAGTTTTCACTTTGTGATCTTCGTATTTATGATAATACCAACCCGGACGGATAGACACATCAACCTCAGCCGGTACCCAATGTGTTCCGTTTTCCTGGCCTTTACTGTATTTTTCCGAATACTCAGGCATTCCTCCGTAAATCTCATCGCGCAATAAGTTGGACCAGGTGGTTGGATAAGCATATCCATCTTCATTACCGACCCATCTTACGTCAGGTCCTGCATCAGAGAAGATTACGGCATTGGGTTGTAACTCGCGAATAATCTTATAGGTATTTTCCCAGTCGTAATAAGTAAGTTTATCCACCCGCCGTTCTTCATTGGCACCACCGTAATAACCGGTTCCACCGTTTGCACCATCAAACCAAACTTCAAAAACATCGCCGTAGTTGGTCATCAACTCACGCAACTGTGCTCTGAAAATCTCAATGTATTTATCGTTTCCGTATTCCGGATTATTACGATCCCATGGCGACAGATAAAGCCCCAGTTTTAAACCGTATTCTTTACAGGCATCAGCTAATTCCTGTACCACATCTCCTTCCCCATTTCTCCACGAAGAACTTTTAACCGAATGCTCAGTAGTAGCCGTAGGCCACAAACAAAATCCATCGTGGTGTTTAGCTGTAAGAATAATTCCTTTCATTCCGGCTTCCTTACAAATCCGGGCCCACTGGCGGCAATCCAATTCGGTTGGATTAAACGTATCGGGATCTTCATCGCCAAAGCCCCATTCCATATCGGAAAAGGTATTCATATTAAAATGAACAAACGCATAATATTCCATGTCATTCCAGTCCAATTGTCTTTCAGAAGGCACGGGTAATACGGGTTCCGGAGGAGCTACATTACTGCATGAAACAGAAATTAACAATGCAAATAGCCCAAATAATCTGTTAGTCATTGGTTTTAGATTTTAATATTTTTATAAACTTGATAAATATATAATGAATATTTGAAAAAGCTGTTTTATCTCAAGACAAACATTTGATGCTATCAATATAAGAATCAAGTGTAGATTGATTTGAACTCCTCACGACAAAATTGGCGAGGAAACTGATCCCAATAAGAACATTTCTATTACCTGGCTCACCTTCACTACCGGCAGGCAATAGTGGTAGACTCTCCTGAGTCCACCCCAACAGTCATAAATCGGGAGACATTATTCATAAGCATGCATATAGTAAATAGCCAGCAGTTATTGCAGATTGAAATAAAAAGTCGTCAAATACTTAAAATACGCAACAAAAAGAATAACATAATTACGATTTTTATTAAAATACTTTTCTGTATTTATTTTTCCATTACGGGAGTTGTGTCCCAGAATGAAACGATAAAACAGAATGCCAATTTCACCCATATGTCTATTAATGAATCACTTACGACTAATGGCATACTGATTGTTTAATTAAAGCACGAACGTACTAAACATTATTGTAGATTAAAATGGACGAAGCAAACTACAAATTAAAATTTGGTTTTTATTATATTAAGTCATAATTTGCATAAGTAATTTATTGATTCTGAAATTTAAAGAAGGTAAAAAATAAGGGGTTATTTAATCTTTCCGCGAATTTCATATCAACAGTTTTATTAGGCAAATCAGACGAGTGTTAATGAACATTTGTATTGTGATGCTTCTGACTTTATGTAAAAGAATTAAGCAACTTATTAAATCAACATCGATATGAAAAAAATTCTACCCAAATCAATTTTAACACGGACCCTACTACTTGGGTTGGTGTTTTTGTTTTCCGGAGTCTTTCAAGGGCAAGCACAAGACTACCCCGATTTGCTTCCCAGTAATGTTTGTGAACCTGCTGATTCAACTGTAAATTGTACGGCAAATTCTGCAAACGTGGTTGGAGCATTTATAGGCACTTATGAAGGAATTGAATTTACCGATGATAATATAGGCAACTATATTGATTCAACTGATGCTTATATTTTTATTAGTGTAGTAAAAACAGGGAATAAATATGACCTATATGCCCAGTTTGACTTGAGAGAATACAGGACTGATGGTTCAGATACCACCATCTTTATTCAGGCTCATGCTCCAGGAAATATAGAAACGAATGTTTATCGTATATATCAACCAATACCTAACTATGTTATCAATGGAGAGATTAACAGTTTGGTTGGTCTTGAGAATATGATTGTTGGCTGGGATAACACCGATGACAATATGCCTACATGTCTTGAAGGAAATTATTCTGCTTGTAATGCTCAAATTGAAGATATTATTGCACAGGGACCATTTATCGTCGTACCCAGCTTTGATCCTATAAATTGTAATGGAGAAACAACGTCTGTAGAATTTTTAGTAAGTGGTGGTACAGGTCCTTATAGTGTTACTTTTAATGGTTCAACTGTAAACACAACTTCTACATTCATTTTTGATAATGTTGGTGCTGGTAGCTACACATGGACGGCCACAGATTCTGATGGACATTCTGATGGTGATACCTTAACTATCGGTGAACCAGACGCTATTACTGCAAGCTATTCAATAACTACCCCCATTAGTTGCTCGGGAGGATTCGCTACTATTGACATTGATGGAGATGGAGGTACTGGCACATTGACTTATTCTGTTGACGGGACTCCAAATACCACTGGAATTTTTGTTGTTACTGCTGGAAATGGACAAGCCTATACAATAATTGATGCTAATGGTTGCCTTTTCGAAGGTACTTTTGATGTGACACCTGGGGATGGAGAGGCACCAGAAATTACAGGAACCCTTACCACAATAAACGACGAAGGATGTAGTCCAGCTGACGCAACTCCTGCTACAAATACTTTGGCTTACCTTACCGCTAATGGCTTAACAATTACCGATGCGAGTGGTAATGAAAATCTTATTGTAACAAGTTCTGATTCTGAACCCACCGGCGAATGCCCCTGGACAATCATCAGAACCTATACAGTTGCCGATGCTTGCGGAAATGAAACTACTGCTCAGCAAACCATTACTGTTGATGATACTCAGGCTCCTGCAATTACAGGAACCCTCACTGTAATCAACGACGAAGGATGTAGCCCTGCTGATGCAACTCCTGCTACAAATACTTTGGCTTACCTTACCGCTAACGGCTTAACAATTACCGATGCATGTGG
>NZ_JAAAGB010000021.1:2500-5866 GCF_010586825.1 Draconibacterium mangrovi
AAAGGCACGCTGTCATCCGTCAGTTGACGGACTCCAACCGCTTGTAAGCGTACGGTTTCAGGTACTATTTCACTCCCCTGTTCGGGGTGCTTTTCACCTTTCCCTCACGGTACTTGTTCGCTATCGGTCTCTCAGGAGTATTTAGCCTTACCAGATGGTCCTGGCAGATTCAGACAGAATTTCTCGTGTTCCGCCCTACTCAGGGTACTGCTAGGATGTTATTTATTACCTGTACCGGACTGTCACCGTCTATGGTAGGCTTTTCCAAAACCTTTCCAGTTTTAAATACTTCTCCATGTCGCAGCCCTACAACCCCAACATTGCCGAAACAATATTGGTTTAGGCTGTTCCCAGTTCGCTCGCCACTACTATGGGAATCATTATTATTTTCTTTTCCTCCGGGTACTTAGATGTTTCAGTTCCCCGGGTTAGCCTCCTTGCGGATACCCTTGCGGGTGGGTTGCCCCATTCGGAAATCTTCGGATCGATTCATATTTGCTAATCCCCGAAGCTTATCGCAGCTTGTCACGTCCTTCTTCGCCTCTGAGAGCCTAGGCATCCTCCGTACGCCCTTAGTAACTTTCTTTTTAGAGAATCCTCGTATTGATTCAATTGTATCTCTGTAAAATTGTCGTCTCTATCTTGTGATTTGATTTGACTCTCGATAATTACTCTATGTAATTATCAAAATTATTTTTTCCCAACATGCCAAAGAACTTTAAAGCACAGAAACAGTTGCCTGTTTCAACTTGTGTAGATAATTAAGGAATCGAACCTTATCGCGTTGGTGCACCAGCATTATCTTCTGTTCACTATTACTTATGAACGCGCCACTGTTTTGTGGTCTTTTTACGACTTTTCAGCCTCCGTGGAGAATAAGGGAGTCGAACCCTTGACCTCTAGAATGCAAATCTAGCGCTCTAGCCAACTGAGCTAATCCCCCGAACTTTCAGTTTACAGTGTTCAGTCTCAGTTTTCAGTTTCCTGTTTACTGCGACTTGTTACTGTCGACTGGACTTGTAGTCCCGCCCAGACTTGAACTGGGGACCCCTACATTATCAGTGTAGTACTCTAACCAGCTGAGCTACGGGACTGTTTTTCTAAGCGCCAAGCTTTCTGAGCTTTGGCTTTTAGCGCAGCTCCCGCTTTGCAACTCATGTGTAATATTTTAAAAAAAGCAAGGACAACTTTCGTTAATCTCGTCACAGAAACTTTATTAAACCTGTGCTCCAGAAAGGAGGTGTTCCAGCCACACCTTCCGGTACGGCTACCTTGTTACGACTTAACCCCAGTTACCAGTTTTACCCTAGGACGCTCCTTGCGGTCACATACTTCAGGTACCCCCAGCTTCCATGGTTTGACGGGCGGTGTGTACAAGGCCCGGGAACGTATTCACCGCGCCATGGCTGATGCGCGATTACTAGCGAATCCAACTTCATGGAGTCGGGTTGCAGACTCCAATCCGAACTGGGATCGGCTTTAGGGATTGGCATCCTGTCACCAGGTAGCTGCCCTTTGTACCGACCATTGTAACACGTGTGTAGCCCTGGACATAAGGGCCGTGCTGATTTGACGTCATCCCCACCTTCCTCTCACCTTACGGTGGCAGTCTCGCTAGAGTCCTCAGCATTACCTGCTAGCAACTAACGATAGGGGTTGCGCTCGTTATGGGACTTAACCCGACACCTCACGGCACGAGCTGACGACAACCATGCAGCACCTTGTAAATAGCTCCGAAGAGAAAGACTGTTTCCAATCTATGCAATCTACATTTAAGCCCAGGTAAGGTTCCTCGCGTATCATCGAATTAAACCACATGTTCCTCCGCTTGTGCGGGCCCCCGTCAATTCCTTTGAGTTTCAACCTTGCGATCGTACTCCCCAGGTGGATCACTTAATGCTTTCGCTCAGCCGCTTACAGTGTATCGCAAACAGCGAGTGATCATCGTTTACGGCGTGGACTACCAGGGTATCTAATCCTGTTCGCTCCCCACGCTTTCGTGCCTCAGCGTCAATCGTAGCTTAGTAAGCTGCCTTCGCAATTGGCGTTCTGTGTCATATCTATGCATTTCACCGCTACACAACACATTCCGCCTACCTCAACTACATTCAAGAACTTCAGTATCAATGGCAATTTTACCGTTAAGCGGCAAGATTTCACCACTGACTTAAAGTTCCGCCTGCGCACCCTTTAAACCCAATAAATCCGGATAACGCTTGGACCCTCCGTATTACCGCGGCTGCTGGCACGGAGTTAGCCGGTCCTTATTCATTTGCTACCGTCAAATACCTACACGTAGATACCATTCTTGGCAAACAAAAGCAGTTTACAACCCATAGGGCCGTCATCCTGCACGCGGGATGGCTGGTTCAGACTTTCGTCCATTGACCAATATTCCTCACTGCTGCCTCCCGTAGGAGTCTGGTCCGTGTCTCAGTACCAGTGTGGGGGATAATCCTCTCAGAACCCCTAAAGATCGTTGCCTTGGTGAGCAGTTACCTCACCAACTAGCTAATCTTACGCATGCCCATCTTGTACCGCCGAAACTTTAATCACAATAACATGCGAAATTGTGATACTATGAGATATTAATCCACGTTTCCATGGGCTATCCCTCTGTACAAGGAAGGTTGCATACGCGTTACGCACCCGTGCGCCGCTCTCATCACCCGAAGGTGAATCCCGCTCGACTTGCATGTGTTAGGCCTCCCGCTAGCGTTCATCCTGAGCCAGGATCAAACTCTCCGTTGTAAATATAAAAAGTTTAATATCTTTCGCTCCAGGTTTACTTGTCTCTCTCAGAAATCAACAAAGTTGTTTTATTATTAACCTTGCTTTTTTGTGCTTCAAAATTTTAAAGAACTCGCGTAAAAAAACCAGCACCTCAATCTTACCTCTTAATGCCGGTCATCTACTTTTCTAATATTTTTCTCTGGCTTCTTCTTCTCTCCAAATCTCTCTTCTCAGCCAGAACTCGTTTCCCTTTTAACGGGGCGACAAAGGTAATTACTTTTTCAAAACCTCCAAAACTTTTTCGCTTTTTTTTGAAACTTTATTTCTAATGTCTCTGCGGCTTTGACGCGATCTTCAGTGCCGTTCCACCAGCCTTTCAACCACTCGTCTTTTACCCATCATCTTGTCACTTGAACGTCGCTTCGTTTTCTAAGCGGCTGCAAAGGTAAGCAAGTTTTTAAATCCACCAAATACTTTTTTGACTTTTTCTAAACTTTTTTTCGAACCGTTTCGTCGTTCCAAAGACCGAAATCTCCTTCCCAACTACCGGCCCTGCCTTTGCCGTTCTATTTCCCATTGTTTCTATGAACATCGCTTCTCTCAAAGCGGCTGCAAAAGTAATCAAGGTTTTTA
>NZ_JAAAGB010000022.1 GCF_010586825.1 Draconibacterium mangrovi
CTTTACGATCTGATTCCGGCCAACGGAAAGTTTTATGATCCAAATCTCCAGCAGAAACGATTTAACGGCATAAACAGCTGGAACCGCGCACGGGTTGAAGTAAAAGGCAATCATGTAACGCATTATCTGAATGGAATAAAAGTAGTTGAATACGAACGCAATACCCAGCAGTGGCAGGCGCTGGTAAACTACAGCAAATACCAGCAATGGGAAAATTTCGGAAATTTTGAAGAAGGCCATATTCTTCTGCAGGACCATGGCGACAAGGTGCAGTTCAGAAATATAAAAATTAAAGAACTGGATTAATTTAAACTAAACTATAGCACAAAATTTTAATCTTAAATCGACTAAAAATGCAAACAAACAGAAGAAAATTTATACGCAATTCGATGCTCGGAATCGGGGCAGTTACTATTGTTCCAAGCCATGTTGTATTTGGCAAACCGGGCCGTGTAATGCCCAACGATAAAGTGAACCTGGCTTTTTGTGGAATCGGAAACCGGGGAGGACAAATTCTAAGATCGTTTATGAATACCGGAATGGTAAATAACGTTGCCATGTGCGATACCGATATGGGAGCCAAACATACGCTGGCCTCCATCGAAGCCAATCCAAACGCAACACAGTTTCAGGATTTCCGTGTAATGTTCGATAAGGCAGCGAAGTCGTTTGATGCGGTTGTGGTTGGAACACCTGATTTTTCGCATTTCCCGATCACCATCCTGGCTATGTCGATGGGTAAAGGTGTCTATACCGAAAAACCACTGACACGTACTTTCCAGGAATCGGAATTACTAATGAAGGCAGCCAAAAAGTATGGAGTAGTAACGCAAATGGGTAACCAGGGGCATTCGGAAGGCAACTATTTCCAATTTAAAACCTGGGTAGAGAACGGCATTATAAAAGACGTAACCAAAGTAGTGGCACACATGAACAGTGCCCGCAGATGGCATGGCTGGGACACCGGCATGACTTCATTCCCAAAAGCTGAACCAATTCCTGAAACCCTGGATTGGGATACCTGGCTGGGCACGGCACAGCACCACGATTACAACAAAGATTTTATAAACGGACAATGGCGTTGCTGGTACGATTTCGGTATGGGAGCATTGGGCGACTGGGGTGCTCATATCATCGATACCGTTCACGAATTTTTGGATCTGGGTTTGCCTTACGAGGTTGATCCGGTAAAAATAGAAGGTCACAATCCGCTTTTTTACCCGCAGTCTACCACCCTCGATTTTAAATTCCCGAAACGGAAAGGCATGCCGGCGCTTACCATCAGTTGGTACGACGGTGTAAACAATCAACCCGAACTGCCCGAGAATTATGGTAAATCGGAACTGGCAGAAGGAATTCCTGCAGCAAGTACAGGTCAGATCGAAACACGAAAATTGAATCCTGGGAAAATCATTTACAGCAAAGATCTGGTGTTTAAAGGAGGCTCGCACGGAAGTACTTTATCGATACTGCCGTCGAAAAAGGCAGAAAAAGTGAAACAAAACCTACCGGAAGTTCCCAAAAGTCCATCCAGTCA
>NZ_JAAAGB010000023.1 GCF_010586825.1 Draconibacterium mangrovi
GCATCAACAATGGTCCAGGTTACGGTATGTGGACCTACTTCAAAACGTTCGGTTAATGGCAACAGGGTAGTAACTGTTCCTACTGCAGCCGGTGGAGTAACCGAAACAGAAGCGCCTCCATCTATCTGGTAAGAAACTGTAAAACTTTCCACACAGAAGTTGTCGATTACCGGAGCCGGCACTGTTACCTCGGCATCACATAAATCGGTTTCGGCTGATACGCTGATGTTTGATGCTGTATTATCAGGACAGGTAACAGTGAATTGCGGATCGGCTATGTTTTTAATCCATACCTGGAAGCTACATTCGGCTTGGTTACCCGAGGCATCGGTGACAATATAACGTACCTGGGTTTTTCCTACCGGGAAGTTATATCCACTTGCCGAACCATCGATGATAGCACTTGTTGTACCATCCTCGAAAGTTAACTGGTAACTTAATGTTGAATCAGGACAGTTATCGTAGAATTCTGGCTCGGCAATTTCATCGCTTATCATATCGCAACCACCATCGGTAATTTCATCTTCCACATTTGGAGGACAAGTTATGGTTGGCAACTGATCATCGGTTACAGTAATGTTAATATCGCAGGTATAAACGTTACCCGAGGCATCAACAATGGTCCATGTTACGGTATGTGGACCTACTTCAAAACGTTCGGTTAATGGCAACAGGGTCGTAACTGTTCCTACTGCAGCCGGTGGAGTAACCGAAACAGAGGCACCTCCATCTATCTGGTAAGAAACTGTAAAGTTTTCCACACAGAAATTGTCGATTACCGGAGCCGGTACTGTTACCTCGGCATCGCATAAATCGGTTTCGGCTGATACGCTGATGTTTGATGCTGTATTATCAGGACAGGTAACAGTGAATTGCGGATCGGCTATGTTTTTAATCCATACCTGGAAGCTACATTCGGCTTGGTTACCCGAGGCATCGGTAACAATATAACGTACCTGGGTTTTTCCTACCGGGAAGTTATATCCACTTGCCGAACCGGTTATGATAGCACTTGTTGTGCCATCCTCGAAAGTCAACTGGTAACTTAATGTTGAATCAGGACAGTTATCGTAGAATTCTGGTTCGGCAATCGCATCGCTTATCATATCGCAACCACCATCGGTAATTTCATCTTCCACATTTGGAGGACAAGTTATAGTTGGCAACTGATCATCGGTAACAGTAATGTTAATATCGCAGGTATATACATTACCCGAGGCATCAACAATGGTCCAGGTTACGGTATGTGGACCTACTTCAAAACGTTCGGTTAATGGCAACAGGGTAGTAACTGTTCCTACTGCAGCCGGTGGAGTAACCGAAACAGAAGCGCCTCCATCTATCTGGTAAGAAACAGTAAAACTTTCCACACAGAAGTTGTCGATTACCGGAGCCGGTACTGTTACCTCGGCATCGCATAAATCGGTTTCGGCTGATACGCTGATGT
>NZ_JAAAGB010000024.1 GCF_010586825.1 Draconibacterium mangrovi
TGACTCGTCCTAAAAAAAGTTTACAGGTTATTACTGTAAATTTATTTCTTTTTTATAATAGTTCTTCCATCTTTTTCTAATCGTTAAGCCTTTGATTTGATGTACGTGAGTTGGAGTAAACATGTCACAGCTAAGATGTGGTCTTTGGTTATTATATTTGCAGATAATATCATCCAAACTCCCTTTTGTTATTGTTCCTGTTTTTTCAACTATTGTATTGATATATTCTTCTTTTAGGATGCCGTTAACCCGCTCGGCAATAGCATTATCGAGTGGATCACCGCTTTCTGTCATACTAATTGTTATTTGATGCTGCTTTAATGTATTTACATAGGAATGGCTACAGTACTGGAGTCCCCTGTCTGAATGATGGATTAATCCGTTTAATGGTTGACTACTGTTTTCAATAGCGTCCTGAAGAGAGTTGACAGCGTGGATACTATCCATATTCTTTGCCAACCTGTAACCCAATATCCGTTTCGAATAGGCATCGGTTAGCAGAAACAGGTATCGAAAGCCTTGCGCAGTTCGAATGTAAGTAATATCGCTCACCCATAATTGATTGGGTGCCGTTGGCTCAAAACCCTTTACCAGGTTGGGATATTTACGGAACCAATGATTTGAATTGGTTGTGATGTGCATCCGTTTACGTTTTCTAATCAAAAGACCTTCATCTGCTAATAGTGAAAACAGAGCATCCCGGCCGATTTTTATTCCCTGCTCTTCCAGATCCGGCTTAATCAGGTGATAAATCTTTCGGGTTCCCATACGCGGATGTTTCTGCCGAACCGAACCAACCAGTTGAACCACCATGTAGTTCTGATTAACCATCTTCACCTTGCCCTGTAAATGTTTATAATAGGCTTGTCTGCTTATACCAAACACTCGGCATATCCTGTCCAGACTGGTAACAGGATAGCGGTATTTTAACGCTTGGATTGTTTGGTACCTGGCTTTTTTCGAATCTCAATATCCAGCTGTTTCTCGGCAATATCAATCATCAAGGCTAAAGCTTCGCTGCGAAGCTTCTCATCTTCAACCTGGCGTTCAAGCTCTTTTATGCGCTTGAACAGGTCTTCTTTTGATGTAAGCGAATCCGACTTCATGGACGTGATTTGAAGTGACTGTGCTTCAAATTTACGAATCCATTTTAAAACCGTGCAATGCCCTGCAATATGATATCGACGGCGAGCTTCTGCCTTGCTGATCTGTCCGTTTAAAACTTCAGCAACTACCTGCTGCTTGAAGCTTTCATTGTAAATCTTAAATCCTGACATAAGTTGACTTATTGTGTAAACCTATTTTAGGACTAGACA
>NZ_JAAAGB010000025.1 GCF_010586825.1 Draconibacterium mangrovi
TGCCTGCCGAATTCTAAGATAAAAACAACAGAATTATAAAAAATTACAGATGTTGGTGTAAAGGGACAAATGGAGTCTTTCTTTTAACAACTGCAAAAACCCGAGCTATAAGTTTGTTTTTAATGGCATTCATTACCACCATTTTATGTTTTCCCTCACTAATTTTTCTGTTATAGTAACTCGTTATTTCTGGATCATGCTGTATGGCCGATGCAATACCATTTCCAATAATTGCTTTCATTTTTTTATTTCCTAAATAACTTGTTTTTGTTTTTCCTCTGATGGACGTTCCTGATTTAAACTCAAAAGGAGCAAGTCCGCAATAGCATGAAAACTTTCTCCAGTTTTTAAATTTAGTAAAGCCATGTGTCACGATAATCATATTTACTGCAATCTGAAGCCCAACCCCTTTTACTGAAACGATAAGGTTAAATAAGTCGTTCAGCGTGGGATCTGAAGCAATTAATTGTTTTAATGTTTTGTCAATTTCAAGAATGCTCTTGTTAATGCGTGCGACATGTTCTTTGGAGTCAGCGCAGACATACTCATGAAGATCCCTGTCAGTATATGCCTTAAGTTCTTTTGAAGCATTTTTCAATGCTACTTTTGTTTTTACCAGCCTCTCTCGGTATGATACAAGTTGTTTTAATTGAAGAATCGTTTTAGAGGGAAGCTGGTAAAATTCAATCTCATTTCTGTTCAGGTAGGCATATTTTGCAATCATAAGTGCATCCGCCTTGTCGTTTTTTCCGCGTCGAATACCCATTGAACGTTTTATTTGCAATCCTGGCTGCAGACTGTACTTCAAACCAAGTTCTTCGAAAAAAATGCAAATCCCAAGACAATAAATCCCAGAATGTTCCAGGCAGAAGAGAGGCTTTCCAGCAAAGGAAATGCTTTTAAGCCATTTCATCATTACATTGAATCCAGAGCGTTTATTGGTAAATTTTCGACTTCCAATAACAACACCCTGTTGATTTAACAAAGCAACATCATAATCTTTCTTTGAAATGTCGATTCCTGCAAATGAAGTAAATTCCATACCCTTTAAATTTTTAATGAACAACTAAAACCTTTACCAGGCCTAAAAAGCCTAAAATTCTAAATGGTTCTTGTTCAAAAAGAAGGCAGAGGACTAATTCGGCAGTTAGGCATATTAGCCTAGGCGGCCTATCGGGTTCACCTCTGCTTTCATTAAAATGAACAATACAATTTAGTAATGATAAAAGATATTGCTAATCTAAAGG
>NZ_JAAAGB010000026.1 GCF_010586825.1 Draconibacterium mangrovi
TGAGACCCACCTCGCAGCATTGCAACAGGCAAAAAATTTTGTTTAGACCCCCTATGCAGTTTTGCAGCAGGGGTAAAATTTTCGTGAGACCGGGGCCGCACAACTGCGAGAAGCCTGCTAAATATCTTTCTGGCACACCGCAATAGTGTAGAGTGGTAAATTCAGTGATGATTTGCATGTGGTTTAAATGCAGCACCGACAAAAATGCTGTGGAACATAATCTGAAGCATTGACTTTAGTAAACATTTGCTCTAATTTTATTGAACAAAAAATAAATCGCTCGATCAGCCAAACGCTTTTCACAAAAACAAAATTAAATAACCTTTAAAAACATAGTTTCTAATTCGTAACCCACATTATCATGAAAAAAATTTTAAACCTTTTTTTGTATAAACTCCGAACGGAGAATACTTCCAGTTTATGAGCGACTTTAAAAGTTTGCTCATAGCGCTAACACCAGTCGCCATCCACTCGGAGGCCGAATTTGCAGAC
Source organism: Draconibacterium mangrovi (assembly GCF_010586825.1). GTDB lineage: Bacteria > Bacteroidota > Bacteroidia > Bacteroidales > Prolixibacteraceae > Draconibacterium > Draconibacterium mangrovi. Next base: position 493 of record NZ_JAAAGB010000026.1, read on the forward strand.
TTCGATGCTGCCTTAACCAAGCTCGACGACGAACTACGTGTTGATCAGGGCACAGTATTAACCGAACAACTACAAAACTTAGATCAGGACAGAGATAATGTTTGGCGCGCTATCGATATGCGTATTAATGCTACTCTTTTGTGCACTATACCAGAAGAAGTGGAAGCGGCCAAAAGCCTGAGACGCTTGTTCGATTTGTATGGCGATGTGCGAAGGGTAAGCTATAACGAACAAACAGCCGGCCTTACCAACTTAGGTGGCGATTTAACGCAGCGCGAAAATGCCGGCTTTGTTGCCACTTGCGGACTTGGCACCTGGGTATCGCACCTTAACAACCTGAATGTAGCATTTAAAGCCAAACAAGACGAACGCGATACTGTGCTGGCCAACAAAAAAAGCGGTAATGCCAAAGTGGTGCGTCTTGAAATCGATCCGCTGTACGAACTACTGGTTGAACGGGTAAATGCGTTGGTAAGTTTGAATATGCAAACTCCCGAAATTGAGAATTTCATTATCGAGCTGAACCAGAAAATAAAAACCTTAGAGAATACAATTGCCATTCGCGAAGGCCGTAAAGACAGTGGCGAGGAAGAAGAACCTCCAACACCCGAAGATGAATAAATAGTAATAATTATTATAAATTTTGTTTTAAAGGTTAACAAAAGCATCCATCCTTCGGGTTGGGTGCTTTTTT
>NZ_JAAAGB010000027.1 GCF_010586825.1 Draconibacterium mangrovi
TAACGGTCACTTGCAAGTTGTCGTTGCGGATTTCGAAGAGCGTCAGCGTCCGCAGGACGAAGACGGTCAAGAAAGGAGCAGAGACAACGCACCGCACTGACCCCGCAATGCAATTTGCAAAATGTTACCTGCTGGCTTTTGTGTTCAGACAAGGATTCGAACCTTTCTTTCTCCATGCCTTTGTGAAAAATCAGTCACATAGGCTCGGAGATATGCTACCATTACATCAGTCTAAACATTTTATATATTGTTGAGAATAAAATAATTCTCTATCAAAAAGTTGTCAATTTTTAATGCAAAAAACCTTAAAAATTTATTATACGCCATAACTTTATTCAAAGGAACAGTCACTATTTCACCATGTCCAATTTTGTTTCTGTAATCTCTCATAGAATCAAATGTCTGAACTAGGTCCATATCCTTAAGTTCTCCGTACTCATTTATTTTGTCGGACATATCCATGCCAAACATTTCTTTTAGGAGAACGGGAATGTCTGCACTAACAAATTTTTTTGAAGCGACATAATCCACGAAATATTTTGCCCCCCATAAAGAAAAAAACTCGCTGGTGAATGTATATTTGGGAATAGAGGATAATTCACTTAATGCTTTTTTGTATTTATCTTTTTTTCCAGGTTTGGGAGGCTCTCTTAATTTCTTCGTTTTGTCTAAATGCAATTTATTTTGATTAATCTTTTTAGTATGAAGTAGATTAATTCCATTTATAAAATTCTCCTTACCTCCATAAAAATCAAGCAACTCGCTCATAGCATCTTTGAAATAAAATTCAAAAAAACTCCAAGAGCTAAATAGAATATATTTTGCTAGGTTGTCGTCCGAATGTTTTAATAGTGCCTTTAATCGGGCAAGGTCTTCAATTTGCTCAAAATAGGTTGGTTTAGTTAGCCCGTAGTCTTTTATATTGCATTCTATCCCTTTTATAGTCTTTGAAAGATTGGGCATCGCATGACAAGTCAAAAGAGCAAAGTCTAAAATTCTTTGCTGTTCAATTTTTAGTCTGGTAAAAGCGTCAGTGTTGTTTTTCATTTCTTCAAGCTTGCAGGTAACG
>NZ_JAAAGB010000002.1 GCF_010586825.1 Draconibacterium mangrovi
AAGCCCGTCAGCGCCGATGGTACTGCGTAAAGTGGGAGAGTAGGTCGCTGCCAATTTTATCCAAAGCCCGTGTTCATCTGAGCACGGGCTTTTTTATTGTTGTTAATTAAGCTAAAAAGTATTTAACTTTTAACGGCGCCTTAAATGCTTTTTTTAGATTTGTGTTAAAATTTTCTGTATGCTAAAAGCACGGTATTTTTTGCTCACGGTTCTAATTTTTACGGTACTGCCCATACTGGTTATGGCGCAGCCGCGCGGTATCAATACCCAAAGGGAACAGGATGAAAAAACAGCTGTTAAGGAGGTTCCATCAAAAATAAAACTGTGGTACCTGAAAGGTGATGGTGCATTTAAAGATTCAACAATTTTAGATACACTGCACGATTACAACCATATCTATCATCCTGTATTTAAAAATGCAATATCGGCAACGTATACGGGTAACTACGGTAACCCGGGAATGACCAACGACTTTTTCCACCGTGGCAATCAAACCAATTATTTTTTCCTTCAATCGAGGCAGGATTACCTGTTAACGCCGGGGAAAATAAAGTATATGAATACAACTACACCCTATACCCGTTTCGATTACAGCCAAAGCGAAAACAAATCGAGGAATAACGAAACGCGTTTTGATGTGGTACACTCGCAGAATGTTACGCCTTTCTGGAACTGGACATTCCGTACCAACCAGGAAAAATCAGACGGGCAATACAGTGCTCAGGATGCCAAAAATAATTTTGTAGCGCTAAATACAAGTTATAACCGCGACCAGTGGAATGTTTACGGCGGTTTTATCTCCAGCTCATTAAAAAACAGCGAGAACGGCGGGTTAACCAGCGATACAATACTATTCTCGGGGCAGGAAGCTGAATATTGGCCGACAAACCTGAGCGAAGCAAAGAGTCAATTCAATAGTATTAACTATTATACTACTGCCGAATACCGAATCGGGAAATACGATTTTGATCCGGTGGACAGTGTCGATGTTTTCCGACCGATACTTGGGATAATGTACAGTTTCGAGCACGACAGGTACTCGCAGAAATTTGTGGATGAAGAAGACACTTCAAACGTTTTCTTTGAGAATACGTATTTCGGCGATGATTACACAACGGATGAAATAAAATATCGAAGAATTGGTAATGTATTTCAGCTGAAACAGTACGAAAATCCGAACAGAAAATACACTTTCGGGAAAAGAGCATTCCTGGGCTACGAACTTTACCGCGGAAATACTCCCGGAGTTCAGGTAAATGATTCAACGCATCGTCGTTTCGATATTAAATATTCGAATCTGTATGTAGGTGGAGGTATTTTTAGGGAAATGGGAAGCTTCTGGCTATGGAATTTCGATGGAAAGATAAACCTAGCCGGCCGAAATGCCGGAGAACTGGAGTTAAACGGAATGATTACCAAACCATTTAAATTCTGGGGTGATTCAGCAGCAGCAATGATTTTTACAGGTTCGTTCGAGAACCGCGTGCCTGACTATTTCCAGGAAACATTTCGGTCGAATCATTTTCAGTGGGACAATGATTTTGGTGCCGAACAACGAATTTCGCTTGGAGCTAAATTCAGAGTACCGCAACGCAAATTTGAATTGGCTGCCAACTACGCCGCCATAAATAATTTCCTGTATAATAACGAGGAAGCTATACCAGATCAAACGTCAAACGAAATACTGGTAATGTCGGTGTATGCCGATAAGGATTTTAACTACCGGCGTTTTCATTTTCGCACGCGCTTGTTATGGCAAAAAGTTTCGGAAGAACGTTATCTGCATTTACCCGAATGGTCGGCTTTTGTAAATACTTACTACCAGTTTACTATTTCGAAGGTGATGTTTACACAAATTGGTGCCGATGTGCGATACAATACCAAATTTTACGCCGATGCCTATGCGCCGTCGACTGGTTTGTTTTATTTGCAGAACGAACAGGAATACGGCGATTATCCATACATCGATATTTATGCCAACCTGCGTTTAAAACGTACACGCGTTTTCTTTAAATGGATGAATATTGGTACAAACTTCCTGAATGGAACTTACATGACTACGCCACATTACCCAATGCCGCGGGCTACTTTCCGTTTGGGCGTTTCGTGGGCGTGGTATGATTAAATCTGGTTTTGAATAAAGGAAGGAAGTTCGCGATAATAGAGGTCTGGTGAATTTAAACCCCTCTGTCATCCTCGCACATACCATAGGCTGACACCTCCCCTAAAATCAGGGGCGACAATAAGGTATAAAAATTGAATGCATTCAATTTTTATTAATCAAATCATAAAACTCCGAGAGAATCATAGCGGTAGCACCCCAAATAATTTCGCCATCGTAGTTCACGCAGGGCACTTTCATTAATCCGGTTAGGGTTTTTAATTCGATGGTGGAGTAGGGGGGCTTAAAAGCTTCGATAGGGAAAAGAATGGTTTTCTCCACTTCATCAGGACAAAGTATAAATTCAGGATTGGTATCCATCCATCCCACAAATGGTGTGATCTGAAAACGGCTCACCTCAACATAAAACGACGAGAGCGTTCCCAACAGCCTGATCTTATCTCGTGGAATTCCAATCTCTTCGTAAGTTTCACGCAACGCAGTTTCGCTTGCACTTTCGTTGGGCTCAATCCGTCCGCCCGGCAAGGCAATTTGCCCGGCATGGTGTTTCATATACGCGGGGCGCTTAATCAGGCAAACCTTTAAATCATCCACATCACGAAAAAGTAACAACAGCACACTGCTCGGCTTCACCTTACTCTGGTCTTCAGGAGCAGGATTTAGCACACGCCCGGGTGGCAGCATTTTATAATGCGACACCGAACCCGGAAGGTCTCCGTTTAAAGCGGCTGCTATTTTATCAGGACTGGTGATCATAAGACGCAAAAATAAAAAATACCTGTACATTTGAGTATGACAAACATAGAAACAATGTTTGTTGTTGTGCAAACGAATAGCAGCATAAAATCAATACTCAAAATCTTTAGCCACCTCCGAAAAAATCCGGTACGAATCCACTCGCTTTTGCTGATCGTAAATGTGCGATGAAACAATGATTTCGTCAGCCTTTGTGTTTGCGACAAGCTCTTGGAGTTCACGCTCAATTTTTTCTTTACCGCCAATAAGCGAGCAGGCCAGCATCTGGTCGATACGGTCTTTAATAATTCCCCATTTTTCGTAACCCAAATGATGCGTTGGTGGCTGCATCAACTCACGCCGGCCGGTAATAATTCCCATAAAGCTGCGTCGCATGGTGCTGGCCAGGTACTCGGCTTCGTCGTCGGTTTCGGCAGCAACCACCTGGCTGCCAACAATTACATAAGGTTTATCCAATTGGGCAGAGGGTTTAAAATTTTCGTGGTAAATTTTCAGCGCTGCCATAAGCATTTGCGGGGCAAAATGGCTGGCAAATGCATAAGGCAATCCCAGCTCGGCTGCAAGGTAAGCACTGTCGGTGCTCGATCCTAAGATATAAATAGACACGTCGGCACCTTCCGATAAAACGGAACGAACTTCAGCCTTACTGTTTTCAGGGGAGAAGTATTGTTGAATCTTACGCACTTCGTTCGGGAAATCCTGCGCAGCACGCATCCGGTCGTAACGCAGTTCGGCAGCCGTTACCGGATCGGTTCCGGGAGCACGACCTAAGCCCAGATCTATACGGTTAGGGTAAAGCGCAGCCAGGGTACCAAACTGCTCGGAAACGATTAGCGGCGAATGATTGGGCAGCATAATTCCACCTGATCCTACGCGGATGGTTTTTGTTCCCCCGGCAATGTAGCCAATTATAATCGATGTGGCGGCGCTGGCTACACTTATGATGTTGTGATGTTCGGCCACCCAGTAGCGACTGTAACCCAGCTGTTCAGTGTGTTGTGCCAGTTCGAGGCTGTTGCGTAAAGCATCAGCGGGAGTCGAGCCTTCGGCAACCGGTGCTAAATCGAGCACCGAAAAGGCCAATTGTTTTCTGTCTGTCATACTTGTTTTCTCCTTTGGCCTTTTATAACAAAGAAGGAGTGATATTGATTACGCGCAGAAGTAAAATTAGTCGAAGCGAATCACCTTATCAGGCGAAATTTTGGAGATAAACCAGCTTGGAATTATCAGTATCAGCGAAGTAATAACAATGGTTCCGAGGTTGAGTAGCAGCAAATGCGAAAACGAAAAATTCATCGGAACATAATCAACGTAATACGATTCGGGATTAAGCTGAATGATATGAAAAAACTTTTGCAGCAACACGATAACTACGCCGATAATGTTTCCCCACAAGAGCCCGCGCCCGGTTAAAAATACCGAGAGGTACACAAACACTTTGCGGATGCTCCAGTTGGGGCTTCCCATGGCTTTTAGCACGCCGATCATTCCAGCACGTTCGAGTATCAGCACCAGCAGCCCCGACACCATGTTAAACGCTGCCACAATAACCATCAAAATCAGGATGATCCACACGTTCATATCGAGTATCGACAGCCAGTCGAAAATTTGCGGGTAAACACGCGTAATACTTTGGGTGCGCAGTATCTCCGAATTTTCTTCGCGATAGCTGATAATAATATTGCGGATTTCCTGCTCAATATTGTCGATATCGAAAAAGTCGGTAGCAATTACTTCAAAGCCGGTAATCTGGTCGGGGCGCCAGTCGTTAAGGCGTTGAATTTGTTTCAGGTCGCCCACAATAAACAGCTGGTCGAATTCTTCGAAACCGGTTCGGTAAATACCGCTAATCTCCAGTTGCCGCATGCGCGGAATAACCTCGTCGCCGGTAATAAAATATACCACAATTCGGTCGTTCAGTTTCAGATGCAACAGTTTGGCCACCTGCGCCGATAGCAAAACTTCATTAACGCGTGCACTATCGGTAATGGCCGGTAATTGTCCCTCAACGAGGTGTTTGCTAAAAAACTGCCAGTCGTAGTTTTCGTCTACACCTTTAAACACAATTCCCTGAATGTACTCGTCGGTTTTTATCATTCCCGGTTTGGTGGCATAAGGCTGCAGGCGTTTTACACCGGGTAGTGCTTTTACATCGGCTAAAAATGGCTGATCTTCTGAAACTGCGCTGGTTTCGTACGAGTTGTTCGAGTCGTAATTTATAATCTGGATGTGCGAACCAAAGCCGATCACTTTGTTGCGGATCTCCTTTTTAAAACCGGTAACTACCGCCACGGCAACAATCATTACCGTTAAACCCAGCGCAATACCCGCTAACGCAATACGAATAATACGTTGCGACAATTGCTTTTTGTTAGCCTTGTCGAAAAAAAGCCTGCGCGATATAAAGAGTTCGGTGTTCAAAATCTTAGACGTTTAAAGGTGCCAAAATACAAATAATACCGATAAGCATTGGGTGCAGGCCGCTTAAATCCGGCGGCTAGATTGCACTCACGGTTTCCTGAACCGGTTTTTCTTCGGTAACATCACTTCGGCGGTTAATAAACGGAAGAATGAGTATAGATATTATACCAATGAGAATGATCATTGCAGTCATTGACGTGTGCGCCACAAAAGCAAAGATAATTCCATTTTCGTTGGCTACGCCGTACAGCGACAAGGCTTCTTTGGCCATAAAATGCCATGCCCCGATTCCACCCTGCACCGGGGCCACCATTCCAAAACTTGCAAGTACAAATGTGGTTAGTCCTGCAATCGGATTCAGGTCGCTGGTAAAATCGAACGCAAAGAATACCGCGTAAAGCATTAGGTAATACATGCCCCAGATAAACGCCGAGTGAAAAAAGAACCAGCCTTTTTTCTCTATGTTTCGGATTGAAATGAAACCCTCTTTAAAGTTGCGGATCACTTCCAATATTTTTTTGAAAAAAGCAGTATGTTTAAATGCGTTTCTGAAAACGAAGATCAAAACGGCCAGCACAACAACGCCAATGATAAGATAAGGCGACGTGATGGCAGCATATAGTTTCTCCGATATTCCCGGGTTGGCTTTCATAAAGTTAAGCATCTCTCCAAACTGCGAAAGAATAACAAGCGCCAGCAAAATCAGCAGCGATATCAGGTCGATCAATCGCTCGGCAACCACAGTACCTACTAATTTGGTAAACGATATTTTTTCGTAGCGGGCCAAAACACCGCAGCGCGATACTTCGCCCATACGTGGGAATGCCATGTTCATTAAATAGCCTACCATTACAGCCAGAAAGGTATTGATAAAGCGTGGTTTATGTCCAATAGGTTCGATCATTAAACCCCAGCGAAGTGTGCGGCTGATGTGGCTCAACAAGCCAAGAAACAGCGAAAGTGCCACCCACCAGTAGTTTACATCATTCTTTAAAACGGTTTTAATCCGTTCAATATCCTGATCTTTGTAAATAAGCCAAAAGATGAAAGCTCCCAGTGCAAAGAAGCCGATAAACTGTAGAATCTTAACGATTGTTTTTTTCAAAATCTAGGTTTTTTAAAGCTTTCTTTTCCGCGCCACCTGTTATTTCCCTTAAATTTTACTACTTTCACGACGCGAAAAATACCGTTAGGTATCGAGCATTTCTTTGATGGCAAAAATATAAATTTGTTTTATTAATCGAACGAAAAAGAGATATTAAGTAAAATTGACAATGGACGAGGCTGAGTGTAATGAGTTATGTAAGACCCAAAAAAAATCTAGGTCAGCATTTTTTAACCGACCAAAATATTGCGAGGAAAATTGTTGACAGCCTGGGAGCCGATGTACCGGATATACTGGAAATCGGACCCGGAATGGGAGTACTCACTCAATACCTTTTACAACGTCCGGAACTTAATGTCCATGTTGTTGAGATCGATACCGAATCAGTAGAATACCTCAAACAAAATTTTCCGACACTTCAACATATTTGGGGAGAAGATTTTCTGAAAGCCGACGTTGCCGAACGTTTTTCAGGTAATTTCAGTGTTATCGGTAATTTCCCTTACAATATTTCATCGCAAATCTTTTTTCGCGTGTTGGAATACCGCAACCGCATTCCCGAAACCGTTGGAATGATACAAAAAGAGGTTGCCGAACGTATTGCTGCGCCCCACGGATCGAAGGTTTATGGAATCCTGAGTGTATTACTGCAGGCTTTTTTCGATATCGAATACTTGTTTACCGTTTCAGAAGGCGTGTTTAACCCACCGCCAAAAGTAAAATCGGCAGTGGTGCGGCTAAAACGCAACCAGTTAAAAGAACTTCCGTGCAGCGAAGCATTGTTTGTAAAAGTGGTGAAGGCAGCTTTTAACCTTCGCCGAAAAATGCTACGTAACTCGTTAAAGGAAATTTGCGCTGCATTACCCGAAGAGTATGCTATGAAACGTCCGGAACAACTTTCGGTCGGTGCGTTTATTGATCTGACTTGTAAAATCGAAGAAATCGAAAAACAGTAAATCATGAGTTTTGAAGCAACCAGAGAATACATTGAGCGCTTAAGAGTGCTGATTGAGGAGGGGAACAAGAAGGAAGTTGCTGCATTAATGGAAGATCTTCACCCTGCTGATATCGCTGAGGTTTTGGAAGATCTGAACACCGATGAAGCAAAATTCATTTATTTATTGCTTGATGGAGAAAAAGCTTCCGATGTTCTGATTGAGATTGATGAAGACGACCGCCGCCGCTTTTTGAGAGTTATTCCGCCTGAAATGATCGCTACTCGCTTCATCGAATTCATGGATTCGGATGATGCTGCCGACATTGTTGCGGATCTGGATGAAGATATTCAGAAAGAAGTACTGAACGAGATCGAAGATATTGAGCAGGCTGGTGATATTATCGACTTGCTGGATTACGAAGAAGATTCGGCCGGTGGTATAATGGCAAAAGAGCTGGTTGCTGTAAACGAAAACTGGAACGTGGCAACCTGCCTGAAAGAAATCAGCCGCCAGGCAGAAGAGGTAGACGAGATCTTCTACATTTATGTGACAGACGACGATGGTAAATTAAAGGGCGTATTATCGTTAAAAAAGCTGATTTTAAATCATACCAATACCAAAGTATCGAAAATTTACGAAGCAGACGTAAAAAAAGTATATACCAACACCCGACAGGAAGAGGTGGCCGAGATGATGGATAAATACGACCTGGTGGCTATGCCTGTGGTCGATGAAATTGGCCGTTTGCAAGGACGGATTACCTTCGATGATGTGATTGACATTGTACGTGACGAAGCCGAAAAAGATTACCAAATGGTTTCGGGTATCACCGGTGATGTAGAGCCAGGCGATAAAGTATGGCATGTGTTGCGCGCACGTCTTCCGTGGTTGCTGATTGGTTTACTCGGAGGTATTTTAAGTGCAGTGGTTTTAGGTACGCATGAAGAGTCGTTAACGAAAGTAACACAACTGGCATTTTTTATTCCTCTGATTGCGGCAACGGCGGGTAATGTTGGAGTTCAGTCATCGTCGATTGTAGTGCAAAGTATTGCCAGCGGTGTAAAAGATATTGAAACCCCGTTGCGTAAAATTACAAAGGAAGTTTCTGTTGCTGTGTTAACGGCAAGTATTTTTGCGGTGCTTATTTTCTGTTATAATTTCTTTGTCTCCGGAAATTTGAACCTTACTTACTCGGTTTCTATTTCCTTATTTATTGTAATAATTTTTGCTTCGTTATTTGGTACTGTAATTCCTCTAATTCTGAATCGTTTCAAGATCGATCCTGCCTTGGCAACCGGGCCCTTTATTACTACAATGAACGATATTTTTGGAATGATGATCTACCTGACTATCTCGGGTATGTTTTTCAATTTGGTTTAATTTTTGTCGTTGGTTTGCCAAACAAAAAATTTACCAATATTTTCTCATGAGTTATTTTTCAAAACCTCTACTACTTGTTGTATCGCTTATTTTTGTAATAAAACTAAGTTCTGCACAAGAATCATATCCATCCAAAAATATCGATATAAATCTGAAAGCAGCCTTGCTGGAGGAAACCCCTTCCTTTTACGGTCTAGAACTTGGGCATGAATGGAGAATTCACGAGTTTTTTGGTGTTGGAGTTGGCGGAGGTTTTAAGCATGCCGACAACTTTTCTGACTTTGAAATACTCCAGGACAATTTCCGTGCAGATAATATTGATTATTACAAGCTTGAGGGGAGAAGTACTTTTGTAAATGGTAAAATAACAGGCTATTTGCCCATTTTGTACAACGATGATGATGCAATTGAAATACAACTTTACGCAACTTTTTTTAGTGGTATAGCTTCGTTGCGTTTAACGGGGCAGCTTGATCTTGTTTCGCCCGAAGAGACAATAATTAACGAAGCGGATCAGCGAACGCAACCGTTTTATGGTTTTGATTTTGGCGCTACTGCGGCATTTTCAGAGCATTTTGCAATGCGCATTTTTATAGGAGGAAACAGTATTAACTTCAAGGAAGTAACCGACCGGCTTAATTCGCAAATTGCCAACAGACCTTTCCGTTTCGGCCGTGTTCAGAATGAACCGTATTTTGGAATCGGGTTAACTTATACTTATTCTCAGAGAAAGCGGTAGTTTCTTTCTATTGATCTTATTGTCACCAAGTTTAAGAAATCTCAAAGTTGAAGAACAGTTTTCTAATATAGGCTTTGTGTCCTTTGTGGCGTAGTGTTTTTTGCAAATTGTGCCCACGTAATGAACGCGATAGATTTTCAAAGCATAGTGGTTAGGCTTAAACCGAATTTATCGCAATTACCGGATCAAGTTTGGCGGCAGCGCGTGCCGGCATAAATCCGGCGAGGAAACCGATTACGGATGAAATCATCAGGCCGTTGATAATATTTCCTGTGGTTAAAAGGATCGTGAAATCAGTCGATTTATTTACAATAATTGTTCCTGCATAAATCAAAAGCAACCCGATAATACCGCCAATTACCGAAAGTACAATTGCCTCGAAAATAAATTGCAGCAGGATGAAATAGCGTTTGGCTCCCAGCGATTTCTGGATACCGATTATTTTTGTACGTTCTTTCACCGAAACAAACATGATGTTGGCAATTCCGAAACCACCAACCAATATCGAAAATCCGCCAATAATGGCTCCGGCCAAATTAAACACAATAAAAAACTGATCAAACTGGTTGGCAACGATACTTACCTCGTTTAATGCAAAGTCGTTCTCTTCCATCGGTTTTAACTGGCGAATGGTGCGCATAATGCCTTCCAGCTCTGCCATAAATTGATCGGTATCGATATTGTCTTTTGCTTTAATACAAATGGTTTGTCCGCGGTCGCGGTTACGTACATCAATCATGTAGTACGATTTTACAACACTAATGTGGATGTAGCGGTCCATGCTGGTGCCAAAAGCATCTTGCCCCATTGGCGTGTACACACCAATAATGTTGAATTTCTGCCCCTGAATTTTTATGGTTCTACCAACCGGATCCAGACCATCAAAAAGCTGGTCGGCAATTTCGTGTCCGATTACCGCAGCCGGCGCACCGTTGCGCATTTCCGAATCGGTAAAGTAGCGCCCTTTCGCAATTTCCAGGTTCCACACATCCAGCAGGCCTCCTGAGGTAGCCATTATTACAGCATTGTCGAGTGTGGTGCTGCCGTACTGCACTTTACGGCCAAAACCGAACAAAAAAGCGGCATTATCAACCGTTTGTGCACGGCGTATCACCTCTTCGGTTTCTTCTAAAGTAGGAACCGGGCGATTCTGGTATTTCCAAAACGGATATTCAGTTTCACCTTCGGGAGGAGTCCATGGCATTTTTTGCACATAAACCATGTTGCTGCCCAACGAATTCAGGCTGTCGCGGATAAATCCTTCCAGTGAATCGATAACGGTAAAAACGGAAATAATCGCAAAAATACCGATGGTAACACCCAGCAACGAAAGTATGGTACGCAGCTTATTTGCCGTAAGCGAATTTGCAGCAAATGAAAAAGACTCGTATATCAATCGAAGCAGTAACATGATTTGGTTTTAAATTAAAGTAAAAATAGTACTTGTTTTCTATTTTGTTTATCGGCCTTCCGGATATCTCTCAAAAAAAGTCTTTTTAGGCTCTTCGTATTTTACAGAAGAACAGGAAGCAAGATTCGGAAAAAGGCAATCTGTTGTATTAGTGCCCGATCGTGAAAAATATTACAATGAATTTAGAAATAGTTCGGTGTGCAAATAATATTTTAATTAGCACTTTGTTTATAATAGTAAATTATCTGTTTTTTTTATCTTTGCAAGCGAATTTGAAAAATCCAATAAATGGCTGATAATAAAAAAATTAAGACTGCTCTGGTTTCAGTCTTTCACAAAGAAAATTTAGATAAGATTGTTACGAAACTAAACGACTTGGGTGTTAATATATTAAGTACCGGTGGTACAAAAAGTTTTATCGAGTCGTTGGGAGTTGAAGTTACCGCTGTTGAAAGTTTAACCGGTTACCCGTCGATTTTGGGTGGACGGGTAAAAACTTTGCACCCAAAAGTATTTGGCGGAATATTATCACGTCGCGACAACCAGGGCGATGTTAGCCAGTTAACAGAATACGAAATCCCGGAGATTGACCTTGTAATTGTTGATCTGTATCCGTTTGAAGATACTGTGGCTTCGGGAGCTGAAGAACAAGATATTATTGAGAAAATTGATATAGGCGGAATTTCATTGATTCGTGCCGCTGCCAAAAACTTTAAAGATGTGGTGATCGTTCCTTCGCAGAACGAATATCAGCCACTACTTGAAAAACTGGAAGCTAACAATGGCGAATTCAGTTTGGCCGACCGTAAATGGTTTGCAGGAAAAGCATTTGGCGTTTCGTCGCATTACGATGCTGCAATTTTTAGCTATTTCAACGAAGGAGTTGATGCCGGAACAGAGCGCATTAGCCTGAACAATGGCGATGTTTTACGTTACGGAGAAAATCCGCACCAGGCCGCCACATTCTTTAAATTCGACAACGTTGCCGAAGGCGCAGGCCTTGCCAATGCACAGGTACTTCAGGGAAAAGCATTATCATACAACAATATGCTGGATGCCGATGCAGCCTGGAAATCAGCCAGCGATGCCTATCACTCGGTAACTCACATCGAAAATAAAGTAGCTGTTTCGGTTATCAAACACCTAAACCCTTGTGGGTTGGCAGTAACCGATAACATTATGGAATCGTTGGAACTGGCCTGGGCCGGTGACCCGGTTAGCGCATATGGTGGCATTATCTGTTTTACCGATACCGTTACCAAAGAAGCAGCCGAGTGGTTCAGTAAAAAATTCATCGAAATTATTATCGCTCCTGAATATACCGACGAAGCATTGGAGGTTTTAGCTAAGAAGAAAAACCTTCGTGTTTTGGTAACACCGGTTCGCCCGATGGTTGCAGGAGAAAAATTATACCGTTCGATTAGTGGTGGTATGCTGGTTCAGGATGAAGATGAAGGTTTGGATACTGAATTCAAAACAGTAACCAAAAAAGAATTTGAAGCTTCAAGAATGAACCTGGCCAAATTCGGTTCAATCGCTTGTAAACACCTAAAAAGTAATGCAATTGCGGTAGTTACAGAAACTGAAAAAGGTGCTTTCTGGTTAACCGGAGCAGGAATGGGACAGCCAAACCGTTTGGATAGTTTGCGCTACCTAACCATGCCGCGTTTCGACCTGAAGGGTGGATTGGATATCGAAAAATCGGTATTGATTTCCGACGCTTTCTTCCCGTTCCGCGACAGCATTGAGGCAGCCAACGAATACGGTGTAAAATACATCATCGAGCCGGGTGGTAGTATCCGCGACGAAGAAGTGATTGAAGCTTGTAACGAATTTGGCATTGCCATGGCATTTACAGGCCGCAGACATTTCAGACATTAATAAATAAAATTATCTTTATAGCACTAGATACATAGCAAATTAATTTATGGGTTTATTTTCATTTTTAACGCAGGAGATAGCAATTGACCTTGGAACGGCCAATACCATTATCATCCACAATGATAAAATTGTAGTGGACGAACCTTCAATTGTGGCCATCGATCTGAAAACCGAGAAGATGGTTGCCATTGGGGAAAAAGCCAGGCAAATGCAAGGGAAGACGCACGCAAATTTAAAGACGATCAGGCCGTTACGCGATGGTGTAATTGCCGACTTTAATGCTGCGGAGCAGATGATTAGGGGGATGATTAAAATGATTAACCCGAAGTCGAGGATGTTTTCTCCGGCTTTAAAAATGGTAATTTGTATCCCTTCAGGAAGTACCGAAGTTGAAATTCGTGCGGTACGCGACTCGTCGGAACATGCCGGCGGACGCGAGGTTTACATGGTTTACGAACCGTTGGCCGCAGCAATTGGTATCGGTTTAGATGTGGAAGCTCCTGAAGGAAACATGGTGGTAGATATAGGTGGTGGTACTACCGAGATTGCAGTTATCTCGCTCGGTGGTATCGTTACCAACAAATCAATCCGTATTGCCGGCGACGATCTTACTGCCGACATTATGGAATATATGCGTCATCAGCACAATATTAAAATTGGTGAACGTACAGCAGAGGAAATTAAAATTCATGTTGGTTCGGCCTTATCGCAGTTAAAAGAACCGCCACCGGATTATGTAGTTCAGGGACCAAATCAAATGACTGCACTTCCTATTGAGGTACCGGTTTCGTACCAGGAAATTGCACATTGCCTGGAAAAATCGATCTCGAAAATTGAAACAGCGGTGTTGAGTGCTTTGGAGCAAACACCTCCGGAATTGTATGCCGATATTGTGGTAAAAGGAATTTGGCTGGCAGGCGGTGGCGCCTTGTTAAAAGGCCTTGATAAACGACTGACCGACAAAATTGGTATTCCGTTCCACATTGCAGAAGATCCGTTACGTGCGGTTGTAAGAGGTACAGGTATTGCCCTGAAAAATGTAGAAAACTTCTCGTTCCTTATCCGATAATAGTAAGTTAAAAATATAAATGCGCAGTCTCCTTCGATTCCTGGTAAGAAATTATGCGTTTCTACTGTTTCTTCTATTAGAAGCGGTTTCGTTGGTGATGGTATTTAGCTACAATAGTTTTCAGCGCTCGCGTTTTCTGAATTCGGCCAATTTTATTTCGGCCAGTTTTTACAATACCACAAGTTCGGTATTTCAGTATTTCGAACTTGCGCGCGTAAATGAGGAGCTGGCTAACGAAAATGCCTATCTTCGGTCGGTTCTGGACGGAGGGACACTGGAAGAAATATCACTTCACGATTCGATAATAACTACGCACGAACTGCCCGATTCAAATTTTGTGTTCCGGGCAGCGCGTATTATTAATAATTCGGCCAATAAGCAGCAGAATTACATTACACTGGATAAAGGACTTGAAGACGGAATAAAAGCCGATCAGGGGATTCTTTCGCCCGAAGGAGTGGTTGGAGTGGTTACAAGTGTTTCCAACTCGTACGCTTCGGGTTTATCATTGCTAAATCCGAGATGGAGCATCTCTGCTAAACTCAAAAAATCGGGATATTATGGTTCGTTGCGGTGGGATGGTAAGAATTACCGTCAGGCCGATTTACAGGAAATACCAATTCACGTTAATCTGGCAGCGGGCGATACGGTGGTAACAAGTGGCTATTCATCTATTTTCCCAGAAGGATTACTGATAGGTGCCATTTTATCGTTTGACCAACCGCAGGGCGAAAATTACTACAATATAAAAGTGAAGCTGGCTGTCGATTTTAAATCGATACGTTATGTGCATGTCATCGAAAATGTGAAAAAAGAGGAGCTGAATGCTCTGGAGAATAAAGTAATAAATGGGGCGGGAACTAATTAAATATGCAATAATGTTTGTGGTGCTTGTGCTTACTCAAGTACTGTTTTTAAACCAGGTGCAGGTTAGTGGGTTTGTAAATCCATATATCTACATCCTGTTTATTATGCTGCTTCCTGTAAATGCACCGCGGTATGTACTTCTTTTTGGCGGATTTTTCATCGGCCTCAGTATCGATATATTTTCCAATACATTGGGTGTTCATGCTTTTGCTTCGGTGTTTATTGCTTTTCTTCGTCCACTAATTATCAGGGCAATTACCAACCGTGAAGAGGATATGGCAGATTACCCCGGATTGGCGCAAAACGGTTTGAGCTGGTTTCTGTATTACACGGCAATAATGGTGTTCCTGCATCATGTGGCACTTTTCTTTATCGAAGTGTTTACCTTCACTGATATTTTAGGAACCTTATATCGTATCGTTTTAAGTTCCTTGTTTTCGATTTTTGTTATAGTTTTAAGCCAGTTTATTGTATTTCGCGATTAACAGAAGTCGAAAAGAAGGTACTTAAACTTGAATTTTTAGTTTGAATGGCAGCTTTTAGTTGCTGATAGTCAGAACTTATTACAGGCAAGGTATTAGATGAACAATTTGTCGAAACGAAGTTATATTGTTGCAGCCATTTTTGTTGTGGTTGGATTGATCTATATTATCAATCTGTTCCGCTTACAGGTAATGGATTCTGATTATAAACAATCAGCTACTAACCAGGTTTTGCGCGAAGTTGTTCAGTATCCGGCACGTGGACTGGTTTACGACCGGAACGGTGAGTTGCTGGTATACAATTCAACCGCCTACGACCTGATGATTACTCCGCGAGAAGTGGGTGAATTTGATACGCTTTTGCTTTGTGATTTACTCGACATTACCCGGCCTGTTCTGGATGAGGGAATTGCGAAAGCCAAAAAATATTCGAGTTACAAACCATCGGTGTTAATCAAACAGATATCGCCCGAGCATTTTGCTTTGTTACAGGAGCAGCTGTATAAGTTTAAAGGATTTCACTCGCAAACCAGAACATTACGTGAATATTCACACCCAGTAGCCGCCCACGTTTTAGGTTACGTAGGCGAGGTTAATGCCTCCGACATTAAGCGTGACGACTACTATAAATCGGGCGACTATATTGGGCAAAGCGGGGTAGAAAGAACTTACGAGAAGCAGCTTCGTGGCGTTAAAGGGGTCAAAAAGATAATGGTTGATGTGCATAACCGCAACCAGGGCTCCTATCTGAACGGTGCAGAAGACAAACCGGCAGAAATAGGCAAAAACCTGATGTCGACAATCGATATTGATTTGCAGCTTTATGCAGAAGAACTTTTTCAGAATAAAAAAGGAGCCGTAGTGGCGATTGAACCAAAAACAGGCGAAATTCTTGCCATGCTGAGTGCCCCGAGTTATGATCCGGGTTTGCTTGTAGGCAGGGTTCGGGGAAAAAACTTTAGCCAGCTGCAAAACGATACCTTAATGCCTTTGTTCGACCGGGCGTTGCAGGCGCGTTATCCGCCAGGGTCTACATTTAAGCCTTTCAATATTTTAATAGGCTTGCAGGAAGGTGCGATCAATAATGCTACACGAATTGTGTGTAATGGTACGGCATCAAGTCCGATCAAGTGTACACATAATCATATTTCGCCGGCAAGTGTTATCGATGCAGTGCGCGAATCGTGTAACCCGTTTTTGTGGAATACTTTTCGAAATACAATCAATAAATATCCAACCACAGCCGTAGGTTTTCATGTGTGGAGTGAGTATGTAAAACGTTTTGGCCTGGGGCAAAAAGTAAGTATCGAGTTTTATAACGAAAATCCGGGACTGCGGCCAACGGTAGAATATTACAATAGGGTGCATAAGGGAGATTGGTGGCAGGCAATCACTGTGCGTTCGCTCGCAATCGGGCAGGGTGAGTTGGGAACAACTCCACTGCAAATGGCAAATCTGGCAGCTATTCTGGCCAACAGAGGGTATTATTATCAGCCACACATTATTAAGGAGGTTGAAAATGATACGGTACAAAGTAGTTTTTCAGTTAAACACGAAACCGGAATTGACGCCCAATATTTCGAACCGGTTTTTGAAGGTATGCGACAGGTTACAATTGCACGTTTAAACCGTAATGTTCACGGAATTAGTTACTGCGGAAAAACGGGAACCATTGAAAATAACCAGGGAATCGATCATGGAGCGTACATGGCTTTTGCGCCTGCAGACGATCCGAAAATTGCACTTTGCGTATATGTGGAACACAGTAAATGGGGAGCAAGTTATGCAGCGCCTATTGCCAGTTTACTGATTGAGAAATACCTGAAC
Source organism: Draconibacterium mangrovi (assembly GCF_010586825.1). GTDB lineage: Bacteria > Bacteroidota > Bacteroidia > Bacteroidales > Prolixibacteraceae > Draconibacterium > Draconibacterium mangrovi. The sequence continues at coordinate 16,999 of NZ_JAAAGB010000002.1, forward strand.
GATAGCATTGCCGATAACAGGCTTATTTACGAAAAACAAATGATGGAGGCTGTTTTAACAGATCCGCACAATCCTGAATTAGCAGATTAATGCCAAGAAGAAATAACATATTAGCAAATATTGATTGGTTAACCGTTGGCCTGTATTTACTGATGCTGTTTTTAGGCTGGTTTAATATTTATGCCGCTTTATACAGCGATGAGCATCAGAGCATTTTCGATATTACACAACAATACGGAAAACAGCTGATGTGGATCGGAGCCGCTTTTGTTTTGGCCTTAATAATTATGTTGTTGGAGGTTAACTTTTATGTATTTTTCTCTTACATTATTTATGGCGTATTCATAGTATTACTTCTGTTGGTTCCATTTATCGGTAAAGAAATTAACGGAGCACGATCGTGGTATGAAATTGGTCCAATATTATTTCAACCATCCGAGTTCACTAAATCAGCAACGGCGCTGGCATTGGCGCGATATATGAGTACCCATGGTTTTAAATTACAAACTCCCAAATCGCTACTAACCGTTGCCGCAATAATATTGGGGCCGGTAGTTTTAATTTTGTTGCAAAACGATACCGGTTCTGCATTGGTTTACTTTTCGTTTGTTTTGGTTTTGTATCGCGAAGGTTTATCGGGAGTGGTGCTCTTCTTCGGAACACTGGTTGCCCTTCTTTTTGTTTTGGCCCTGGTATTAGCCAATCTCACCCTGGCGTTAATTATAGTTGGTGTGGCTTTATTAATGTACCTGATCTTTAATCCAAAGCTCAAGCAGTTTTTAAATGTTTCCATTATCTATGCCTTATCCATTGGCTTTTTTGTTCTTTTAAACTTTGTGATCAATACATCATACGAGCTGGCGCAATTTATACTTGCCGGAGCGGTAGTGGGCTCATTTATAGTATTGTATCAAAGTGTTCGGAATAAATTTTCGAATTATACAAAGATTGCAATTGTATTTATTGGTTCCATCCTTTTCACCATTTCAGTTGATTATGGTTTCGAGAATTTCTTGGAGTCTCACCATAAGGCGCGGATAAACGAGCTGCTGGGTATCGAGTCAAATCCGCAGGGTGCCGGCTATCACGTAAACCAAAGTAAAATTGCCATCGGTTCGGGAGGAATGTGGGGAAAAGGCTATCTTGAAGGCACACAAACCAAGTTTGATTTTGTACCTGAACAGAGTACCGATTTTATATTTTGTACTGTTGGCGAAGAGTGGGGATTTGCAGGAACCCTGACCATAATTTTGCTTTTTCTGTTCTTCTTTATGCGCCTTATCTGGCTTGCCGAGCGGCAACGATCAACATTTTCGCGTATTTACGGTTATTCGGTGGCAGCGATCCTCTTTTTCCATTTTATGGTAAATATTGGAATGACCATTGGAATGATGCCCGTTATTGGCATACCACTTCCGTTCTTTAGTTACGGTGGTTCTTCGCTGTGGTCGTTTACAATTTTGCTATTTATATTTATTAGGCTGGATGCCAGTCGTTTAGAGAAACTTTCTGACTAGTTTTTAATGCGCATTTTAAGATTATTTAAAACATTTTTTTACTACCCCCATTTTTATACCTTTGTGGGGCTTTAAAAAAATCGGAAGAATTTCTTTACAGAAATTTATCAATAAAGGGAAAAACAGACAGTAAAAATTAACATAGTTCTTTAATATCCTATGGGAGGAAGAACCGCAGATTTATTCGGGTAGCGAGTACTTAGACTTGTGCGTTCACTTTTGCAGATCGACTTGCATGCGATCCCATTAAAAAATTTTAATGAGATGATTTATAAACCTTATTCTCTTCACAACTTTAGGCAAATTCCGCAGATGGAGTTTCTTTCGGAAGAACAGAAACTGGAAATAGAAGTTGTTGGAACGGTTTTGCCATTTAAAACTGATAATTATGTAGTTGATGAGTTGATCGACTGGGATAATTTTGAACGCGATCCGTTTTTTATTCTCAATTTTCCGCAACGAGAAATGCTTGACAAAGCCAGTTTTAACAAAATGGCTTCATTAATTACCAGTAATGCTCCCCGAAAAACTATTCAGGAAGAAGTTAATAAAATCAGGCTAAAGCTTAATCCAAACCCTGCCGGACAAGAAAGTAACGTACCCGTTTTTAACGGAAAAAAACTAAGCGGCATTCAGCATAAGTACCGCGAAACCATGTTGTTTTTTCCTACCCAGGGACAAACCTGCCACGCGTATTGTACATTTTGTTTTCGTTGGCCGCAGTTTGCGCTAAACGATTTTAAATTTGCAATGAAAGAGGCAGATACATTGGTAGAATACATAAAAGCCAACCCGCACATTAGCGACGTATTGTTTACCGGTGGCGATCCGGCGGTAATGAAAACCAAATTTTTCGAGGCCTACTTTAATGCTTTGCTCGATGCCGATATTCCGCACCTGCGTAATATTCGTATCGGAACAAAATCGTTGGCTTACTGGCCGTACCGCTATACAACCGACGATGATGCGGATGATTTAATCCGGCTGTTCGAGAAAGTGAAAAAACGAGGAATCAACATCGCCCTGATGGCTCATTTCAATCACCCGGGAGAATTAAAAACAGAAGCTGTTAAGAAGGCCGTAAAACGGCTGATAAGTGCCGGGGTACAGATTCGTTCGCAATCGCCATTGCTGCATAATATAAACGACCATAGCGAAATTTGGGCCGAAAACTGGAGAGAACAGGTTAAACTGGGAATCATTCCTTATTACATGTTTATCGCGCGCAATACAGGTGCTCAGGATTATTTTGCGGTAACGCTCGACCGCGCCTGGAAAATTTTCAGAAGTGCCTATAACCAGGTTAGTGGTGTATGTCGTACGGTTAAAGGGCCTAGCATGTCGTGTAACCCGGGAAAAGTGCAGATTGTTGGTGTTAGCGAAGTTGCAGGCAAAAAAGTATTTGTGTTGAACTTTCTGCAAGGCCGCGATCCAAAGTGGGTAGGTCACCCGTTTTTTGCCAAATATGATCCGGATGCCATTTGGCTTGACGATCTAAAACCGGCTTTTGGCGAGTCGAATTTCTTTTACGAACAAGCATTCCTTGAATTACTCGCATAATTAAGATATTTAGAGCCCGGTTGTAAAATCGGGCTTTTTTATTTCAACTCCTTGCGCCTCTGAAACAAACTCGAGAAGATCAGTAAAAAAGGCCGCGAAATTTATTTCCAGTTCTGAGTACTTTTCCAGAAGTATTCGTTCAACTTCATCTGATTTTGATGGCAGGCTCGAATGCTTTCCCATAATTTTTAAGGACTGTATAATCCCATCAACCGAAGCATACGAAACCAAACGTTTGTTTTGAATAAGGAAAGGCAGAAATCCCTGAACTCTTAAGGGCAACGTACTAAAGTGGCTGAGTAAAATGGCATGAACCCGTTTGGCAAAAACCGGCAGGCGAAGGGTGGAATACTGGCTCCAGTTTTTAGCCAGAAAATGATCGTAAATAAAATCAACCACAATTCCCGAATACAATCCAAATTCGGGGCGGAATAGCAAGCGGGCTTCCCGTTGCAAAGGATGAGCATCGGTAAACGAGTCGATTCGTCGATGTAGCAAAATGCCCCTGGCAATTTCTTCTTCGTATTGCAGGTATTTATTGCCTTTTATGTAATCGCCAATAAAATTGCCAACCAGCATTTTTTCCGATTCACCCGAAAGATGGAGATGTGCTAAATAGTTCATAGTAAAGAAACAAACGCTTTAGGGTGAAATTTGTTTTTTGGCTTCATTTTTTTTGCTTTTAAAAACAGTTCATTATCAATTGATTAATCTGTTTTTGCTTTTATTTTGAAAAAGAGACACATACAGACATTTGATAGCGTTTTATTAATTTTTACATTTGCATTCGAAAGTAAAATTATGTCTAAAAAAATAGTTGCATTTGGAGAGGTTGTTTGGGACATTTTACCTAATGGTAAAGTGTTGGGAGGAACGCCTTCTAATTTCGTTTTTCGGTGTAACTCACTGGGTGAAAAAGGCTATTTACTTTCGCGCGTTGGCGATGATGAACTGGGAATGGAAGCCATTGATACGCTTATTAAACTTGGTATTTCGGATAAAAATGTTCAGCTCGATCCGGTATTTAAAACCGGAACAGTTGAGGTAAGTTTTAACGAAAACGATGAGGCGGTTTATAAAGTGGCTCATGATGTTGCTTTCGATCATATCGAGTTTTCAGCCGAAGCATTAAAATTGGTTCGCAAAGCCGATTGTTTGGTGTTCGGATTGCTGCCACAACGTTTTGGTATCTCGAAGAATACATTAAGGGAGCTCATTAAAGAATCGCCCGATTCACTGCACTTTTTCGATCTCAAGCTGTTCGAACATTTTTTCAGTAGAAAGGTTGTAAAACGGTTACTGAAAGCCGCCAATGTTGTGCGCATAAAAGAAAAGGAAATCGAATTTTTGGCCGACAAACTGGAAATTGAATATACCGAAGTTGAAGATTTTGCCCGGAAGTTGTCTGAAATATTCAAGATCGACATTGTAATTATCACACGTGGCAGCACAGGTGTATTAGCGCTACATACCACCGACGGCTTATTTTTTGAACCGGGGTATGATTTAAAAGCAATTGACAATGTTGGATCGGGAATGGCATTTGCCGCCGGATTTTTACATTATTACCTGAATGGTAAACCGGTTGACGAAGCCCTTAAATTTGGGAATGCTGTTGGAGCATTAAATACTACAAAAATGGGAGCAACCAGCGCGTTCACAAAAGAAGACGTGCTTAAGTTCATGAAAAATACCAGTCAGCACTAGCCTGTACTATAGTTTTTTTATCAATTATCCTATATTCTTAAACATCTGTTTTTTAGTAACAAAAGCCCTGTATTTTTTGTTTAATATAAAAAAGCTACAGGATGAAAGTTACAGCAAAAGAAATTACCAAAGCATTACTCACTCGACTGTGGGTTATGTATCTCGATCGTGTTTCGTATGCCCGGGAATATCAGCGCTTGGTTAACGAGAAGGGAGGTAGCGTGGTAAACGATCACATTGCCTTTCGAACATTTAACACGCACACGGGAGAACAGCCGGAAGGAATAAGAGCAATAAAACACATCATTTCCTGCCTGGAGTATGTTCCGGTTGAAAAATATAATTTCAAGAAGAAAAAACTGAACGCTGTTCATTTTGAACATCCCGATCCGATGTTCCCAAAACTATTTGTGAGCCAGCTGGAGGTAGAAGAATTACCTGAATGGGCACAGCAAATTATAAAGAATACAGTAAAAGAAACGCCTTATTTATTATCGGATGAGAGTATCAGTTTATTGGCAACTTTAAAAAAGAAGGGTGAGTTGCCAAGGGTGGCAGGAGAAATGCTGGTAAAGGATTTAGCTCAATATTTCAGAAGGCCATGGAATGTTCCGCGTAAAGACGATGTTTTGAAAGTAAACGATGTGTCGCAATATGCAGCCTGGGTTCTTTTGCATGGTAACGCGGTAAATCATTTTACAGCTTTTGTAAACTATCAGAACGTTAGTGAATGGCCCGATCTGGAAACAACCTGTAAGGGATTGGCCGATGCCGGGATACCCATGAAAGAAGCACTTGAAGGAGAAAAGGGAAGTAAATTGCAGCAATCGGCAACGTTGGCCGTAAAAGAAGAAGTAGAGGTTAAGGGCGAAGATGGAATAGAAAAAATGCCCTGGACCTATGCCTACTACGAATTAGCAGAAAGAGGTTTAGTGATTGAAAATGGAGAGGAGAAGTTATTCTCAGGATTTCTTGGAGACCAGGCGAGGCACCTGTTCGACATGACCAGGACAAGGGATAACTAGAGTAATGGAAAAGAAAATGGAAAGGGAAGCTAATCGCTTCCCTTTTTTATATCAATAAACTTCCGGTACATATGTCATTTCATCCAGCGGCGGGCGTATATAACCTTTTCTTTCCTGTCGTTCAGGAAGTACAATTTCCGGTTGATCCAGCTCCTTGTATGGTATTGACGATAACAGGTGATGGATACAATTCAGCCTGGCTCGTTTTTTATCGTCGGCATCAACCATTAACCACGGGCTTATCTTTGTGTCGGTGTAAGCAAACATTTCATCTTTGGCTTTCGAATATTCTTCAAATTTTTCCATCGACTGAATGTCCATTGGGCTCAGTTTCCATCGTTTGGTTGGTTCGTTTAACCGCGCCCTGAATCTTTTTTCCTGTTCATCCTGGCTTACCGAGAACCAGTATTTTATCAGAATAATTCCCGAACGGATTAGCATGCGTTCGAAATTTGGGCACGAGCGAAGAAACTCCCAGTATTCTTCGTTGGTACAAAAGCCCATTACTTTCTCAACGCCGGCCCGGTTGTACCAGCTACGGTCGAACAAAACCATTTCGCCGGCGGCCGGAAGATGAGGAGCATATCGCTGAAAATACCATTGTGTTTTTTCGCGTTCGGTTGGAGTTCCCAGCGCAACAACGCGGCAAATACGCGGGTTTAATGTTTGAATAATGCGTTTTATCGTACCACCTTTTCCGGCAGCGTCGCGCCCTTCAAAAATCACTACCACTTTAAGTCCTTTAAACTTTATCCATTCCTGCAGACGTACCAATTCAACCTGCAATCTGTTGAGTTCGTTTTCGTAAAATTTTTTGGAGAGCTTTTTCCCTTTCTTCGTATGTTTTTCGTCCTTATTTTCCATAGCAGCCCGGATTTAATCGTTCATTTAAAGGTAAACAAAATGAAGTTAAAATCAAGTCAGCTGAATTAAACGAGCAGATAGGCGCCAAACCCTGTGGCGTTGGAATAGGCTGTTAACGGGAAAAATCCGGAAACAATCTTTTGATCGTCAAGAACAAGCGGGTGGTCGTGGCTCATTTCTTGGCAGAAATCTGCAAAGCGAATTTTCGGATTGAAAAACATGCGGAAGCGTCCTTTTTTTGTTGGAGCAATAAATTTTTCGAGGTACAGCGAAAGCAATCCCATGTTGTGACGCACATTAATTTCCAAACACGGATTTATTTTAAGTGCCCCGGTTTTATCTTTGAAAATAAGAGTGTCGACTCCAAAATAGCCCTCGTAGTTTTCGGCTAATTTGCTTTTTCCGAGCTCTTCTTTCAGCGCAGGAATGATCAGTGCTGGCATTTCCAGAGCAAAGTTTTTTACATCCTGATCCAAGTCATCCGGTAAGCCGTTGAGGCTGTTTCCCAGGTATTGTCCTTTTTTATCGGCCGAAAAATTACTGGTTCCCAAATAATGAATTTCTCCGGCCTTTAATTCAAACTGAAAAGCAAGATCGAGCTCTTTATTTTGGAAAGCTTCAACAATTGCGTATCCCTGTTCTTTTACAATGCCAAGTAATTTCTCCCAAACTTTTTCATGTATCGGTTGCTTGGTAATTGGCTGTAATCCGCGTCCTGAACTGCTCCATGGGGCTTTCACCATAAGTTTATCCCACTTTGCCAAAAGCGTTTCTATCTGGTCCTGCGTTTCACAAATCTCGGTAATTTCGTTTTCCCCGATAAAACTGGCCGACGGATGCTTGTGTGTGAGTTGCCGTAGAATCTGCAAGGCAAATTTCTTAGAGTAAAGTTCGCGGAATTCCGCTTTCCACATAAACACTGGAGATGTTTTAAATTCATCGGTACATCGTGGTTTAAAACTTTCCAGACGTTTATGTACGGCCGGGCTCCAGCCCCACGGTTGGAGTTTGCCAACTTGTTCCGGCGGATTATTTTTCAGCTCTTTTTCCGTAGCAAAAACAGGCGGTGTAACTCCGATTTTTTGCAGGTGCTCAAAAAAAACGGTTGTAGGAATTTGCGGAACAATTACCACATCGGTTTCAGCCGCAAAATAGAGGGGGAGGGTAGCCAGGTCGGCTTCCATTTTTTGCAGAATTTTATTCGGATGCCACGAGGCATTACCATTCGCCACCGCGTACTCGCAAGTGGGATTAAATAAATAGATGTTAGGATGTACCGATTTCTGCATGGCGCGAATTTATACAAAAAAAACGGACTGAAAATTCAGCCCGTTTTTACTATTTATTACTAAGTGTATTCTAAATTTCCTCCAGTACCGGGCTTAGAATTACTTTGTCGCCTTCCTGAAGTCCGCTTTCTATCAGCACAAATTCTTCATTCTCAAAACCGGTGGTTACCGGAGTTTTTTCCGTCTCTCCATGTTTTGACAGGTAAACAAAATCCTCACCATTTTCGCTAATAACAGCTTTTAAAGGAACAAACAATGCTTCCTCTTTTTGGGCAAGAATTATTTCATTGTTGCTCGACATGGCAGGCTTTAACCCGTCGTTCGATTCATCGAGATGAATAAGTACCTTAAAAACTTTCATGTCGAAATCTTTATGGTCTTCACCAACACGTGCAATCGAATTTATTTTACCACTGATTATCACTCCTTCAAGGGCGTCAAACGAAACTCTCACTTTATCGCCCACTTTTATCTTCGATATATCAATTTCTTTTACATAGGTTTCCGAAATTACTTCCGACATATCGGGCAAGGTGGCAATTGGAGGTCCGTTCGACCAGGTTGAAATATCACCATCTTTACTGTATTTCGATCCGTCCCAACTTTCGCCAAAAATTACAATACCATCTTCAGGAGCAAAAATACGCGCCGCTTGCATAGCCTGTTGAAATTTTTCTATTTTCTCCTGGCTGCGTTTTACCCTTTCTTCTGTTCGGGCCACGCCCATTTTTAACTTATTTTGTTCAAGTTGGTAATCGCGCTTCTTTTTGGCAATTGTATTTTCCGCTTTTTTATAAGTCATTTGGGCCTTGCGCTGGTAGGCAGCCGATTCGTAGATCGATTGCTCCAAATCGATTTTATTGTATTCCAAATCGAGTTTGGCATTTTTTATATCTTCCCTAAGAGCGGTTAATCGTACCGTGCTATCAATTCTGGCATTTTTCAGGTCGGCTTCTGCCGTTTCAAGATTTTGTCTTTCCTGGCGCATTCCCGACATGATCTGGCTGGCATCAAGCTGCATAATAAAATCGCCTTTTTTGACGTATTTTCCATCTTGTGCCAAATCAAGAATTTTTAGTTCCCAAATCCTTAGTTCTCTATCGCCAAGTATTTTGGGCATTGGGATTGGGGTAGACACCAAACCGTTTATTTCTCCTTTGCAGGTTAACGTCGCTTCAAAGGGGCCTTTTTCAACCACATAGATTTTCTCCGACTTGCTTGTGGTAAGCGATCCGGCAAAAGCTGCGAGCGCAATAACACAAATTACTGCCGCAGTTATTATAATATGTTTTCTTTTTACGGCCATAAACTAGTTTTCTAAAAGTTTGTCGTAATCGGCTTCAAGCGGTTTCTTTTTTTCAAAATCAAAAAGTGTTAAACTACGCAGTCGGTAATAGGCCGACCAGTAATCGCGTAACCGCGTTAGGTAGGCCATACGCGCAGTTTCCTGATCGTTGCTGGCAATATTTAGTCGTGTTACATCAATCTTCCCGATAAGAAAACGCTGAAAGGTAACGTTGTATCCCATTTGTGCAACCGTATCGGCTTTTGCTGCTGTGTTTACCTGTCCGGCCTGAAGATTAAATTCCAGCACACTTTGGTAGATATCCTGCTCAAAATCAATACGTTCCTGCCTTATTGTTGCCAGAGCCACTTCGCGGTTCGACTTGGCCATTGAATAACGTCCTTTTCCGCGTCCCCAGTCAACAATGGGGATGTTTAGGCCCAGACTAAACACCTGGCTTTTGTCGGGCTCGGCATAAACATCATCAAAATTTTCGGCACTTTTGTTTAATCCATACATGGCGTAAAGCGTGGTGTTTAGCCCTCGTTCTGATTTGGCAATGGCAACATTCTCGTCTTGCTGCAGCTTTTGCTGTTGATGGTTCAGAATCTCAGGGTTGTTTTTAATCGCCTCGTCGATGGCCTGGTCCGGATTAATTTTCAGCTCAGGAATTTCGCTGGGAACAATACATTTTATCATGGTTTCTTTCGGAAGTCCGAGGAAAGAGTTCAATCTTGCCTGTGCTCTTTTTTCGCCAAGCTGGGCAATACTCAGTGCCTGCTCGCTGTTCAGCAAACGGAGTTCCAGTTCAAGCAATTCATCCTGAGTTACGGTTCCTACCTGGAAACGCCCTTTTCCGATTTTATAAAGTGTATCGGCGTTGGCATAATTCATCTCCGCAATGTTTTTCTGAATCTGGGCATTTATCAACCCAAAAAAGCGGTTGGTGGAAGTTACACGCAGATCTTCCATATCCTGGATAAATTCTTTTTTGGCTTTCTCAAACTTCAAGGGTTCAATTTTGGCTTGCCATTTCAGGCGGTTATACCCGTTTAATTCCTGCGAAAAACCAACACTGATAGGCGTTGCATTAAATGACGTGTTTTTGTCGCCACCAAGGTTTTTAATCATTCCCAGCTCTGAGCGTAAAAATACCTGTCCGCCGGTTAGTGAAACGTTTTGAACAGCTGATACTGAAACTTCGGAGTTAAAATATTCGCGCAGGCGGAATTCGTCCTCGTTGGTTTCAAAGTTGTATTCCCGATTACTAAAACGGTTAAAATCGGCCGGATTGGATCTTAACGAAATACTGGGTAAGCGCTCGGCTTTATAAAACCGGTGTTCCCAGTAGCTGGCCAAATACATGTTTTTATTTCGGAAAGCATCAATTGATTGTCCTGATGCAATATCAATTACTTCGGGAAGTGTTAACACTAATTCGTCCTGGGCTTCGGCAAATACCGTAAGGCCCAAAATAAATATAAATGATAGAAATATGTTTTTCATTCGTTTAAGATTGTTTGTTTTCAGTGGTAACTCATGTAACTCGCTGTTATCTATTTGACCGTGTCTTAAATTGTGATATGCTCGTTTCATTTTTTTGTTTGTTTTCAGGTTATTTTATGAACGAAGACTTACTACCGGATCGTTGGCTGCCGCGCGTTTGGCAGGCAGATAACCAAAAATAATTCCGACGCCAACCGATACGCCAAAAGCAATAAAAATGCTAAAGGCAGAAACAATTGTTTTAATATCGAACACGGCCGTAATAATTTGCGAGAGTACAACGCCCAGAATAATTCCGATAATTCCTCCGGTTAAACTGATTAATGTTGACTCGGAAAGAAACTGTGCGATAATGTCTTTTTGTTTGGCACCCAATGCCTGACGAACACCAATTTCGCGAATACGTTCCAATACCGATGCCAACATAATATTCATAATACCAATTCCGCCAACAACCAGCGAAATACCTGCAATTACACCTAAGACGATGTTGAATATCTTTTTTGTTTTTTGTTGCTGTTTAAGCAGCAATTCGGGGATTGTAACTTCAAAATCGTACAAATCGGAGTGGCGCCTGAGCAACATACGTTTTATCAATGTTGCCGAGTTGTTGAGTTGTTCCGTTTCCTTTATCTGAACAACAATCTTGTCGAGCTGGTTAAGATTATCGTCGGTGTCAATCGGCTCTTCTTTTTGTTCCGGGCCGCCGTATATAACCACCATACCATTTCCATTTGCGTTTTTATTGGCATTTAAAACTTCGTCGGCCCTGATTAGCGAACGGTTTTTAAAACGCAACAGCATGGTTTGTACGGGTATAAAAATTTTATTGTCGGAACTGCTGATGCCCAGTTCGTCGGATGCCGATGCGGTAAAATCGCGTCGTTCAACAACTCCTATAATTTTTAACCAAATCTGTCCGCATTTTATGTATTTCCCAATGGGATCCTGCTGACGAAAAAATTGCTCTTTAATGTTATTTCCAACCACACAAACGGGTAGTCCTTTTTCTGCCTGAGTAGCGTTAAAACGACTTCCTTCGGCCAGTTGCATGTTAAACAAATCGAAGTAATGATTATCAATTCCTTCGAGTACGACAGGTCTGCTGATACCATTAAGCAGGGCCGAATAGTTAAAGGAAATTACCGGCGAAATACGTTCAACAGTTGGAACAATTTTTTTGATGGCCTCAACATCGAGTAGTGTCAGTCCTTTCGAGAATTTCTTAGCAGTGGGTTGGCCATTGCCGTCGCCACCTGCTCCGTCGGATAATGAATAAGTGCTTGGCGTTATAACAATGTTGTTTACCCCAACCAGTTTTATCTGTTCCAGAATTTCCTGCTCGGCACCATTCCCAATGGCCATCATACTAATTACCGCAGCAACACCAAAGATGATACCGAGAGCGGTAAGTATCGATTTCAGGCGGTTGGCTATAATGGCTTCAACCGCTATCAGAATATCGTGTAAATATCTTTTTATAAACATCTTGTTTGGTTTGAGTGGTTAATTAGCTGAAATAACAGTAACACCAGCAGGTAAGGCCATTCCCTGAGGCAATTCAGGTGTTTTTTCCTCTTCCCGTTCCTTTTTTCTTGCTGCTTCCTCTGCAGCTTTTTCGGCTGCTTTACGTTTTATATCGGCATAAATTTCAAAACCTGTTAGTTTGTAATCGCTGGCATCTTCGGGTTCCAGCAGCTGCACTTCCTGGCCTTCTTCAAGTCCCTGGTTTATTACCACATAATTTTCGTTGGCTTCGCCGGGCTCAATAATTTGTGCGGTTTGCGAATCAGAAAGATATACATAGGATAAGCTATCGTTTGAAAATACAGCCTCGATTGGAATAAAGGTGGCATCTTCAATAAAACTGGCCTGGATCGTGTTACTGGTGGTCATGGCTGGTTTCAACTCGGGGTCGGAGCCGTTGACCTTAATTTTTACCTCAAAAACCTTTGCATCACTTTTGGGCATCACTTGCCCCATGTTGGCTACGGTGGCTACTTCTCCGTCTAACGTTTTATCAGGGAAAGCATCAATTCCAATTTTTACTTTCTGGCCGGGTTTTATCAGCGCAATATCAATTTCGTTTATAAAGGTTTTGGTAACCAGGTTACGCATGTTTGGGAACGTAGCAATAATCGGGCTCCATTGCGACACGCGCGATCCGGTTTCAACAGTACCTCCCCACTCGTATTGATGATAGGAAATAATACCTGCTTTGGGCGAATAAATGATCAACTTATCCATTAATCTTTCCAGTGCATCAACGCGTTCTTTTACCTGTTTATAGGTGATGAATTTGCGGTTCACCTTATTAATTTCCTGTTGAGTTTTTAATTCGTAGGCCTGTTTTGATTGTTCCAGTTTTCGCAAGGCTTTGTCGTAATCCATTTTCACCTTTTTTTGCTCTGATGGTGATTCATAAATCGATTCGTCAACCGCAATCTTTCGTTCTTCCACATCCAGTGTGGCGTTAATAATCTGGTCGCGTTCGTTGCTAAGCGTCAGGTTGGAGTCGATCTTACTGTCGTTGTATTCCGACAGTATTTTTTCCATCTCATCCTGCGCATCTTTTAACTGTTCCTGAACAGCCTGATGATCGAGTGTGGCCACATAATCTCCCGAATCTACATAAGTCCCTTCTTCTACAATATCAGTAATTGTTAAGTTAGAAATACGCGTTTGGCGATCCTTCATTTCTTCGGGAATATAAACATGATCGGAGTTTTCCGATTCGAGTTGCCCGCTTGAGTACACTAGCACTTCAAAAGGGCCTTTCTTTACGGTAGTTGTAATTTGAGTGGTTTCGTTTTTCGAACCTGATAATACAATAAATACCACAAACAGTAGAATTACTGCTATGGCAGCAAACAGCCAGTTTTTTTTCTTCATTTTTAGTATGCTTTTAGTTTTCAATGGTAACGGGTGAATTAGGCATGAGGGCATGCTGTTTTTAAGTATAATTATGAGGATTTAGTTTCATTGTTTTAGTTTTTGTTTCTGTTTGAAATTGTTTTTTCTTATTTAACAAAAATTGTGCCTTGGCATAAATTCAACGAAAGAAACAAAAAATAAGTATAAAATTTTGTTAAATAAACTTCAAATAAACTAAATGAGTAGTTTTTTAACTGAAAGTTCAGTTTGAGAGTCTGGGTTTTAAAATACCGGCTTGTGCCAGTGTCATTATCAGGACACCAATAACCGTTATCATTCCGCCAATAAACTGGTGCAACAACGGAAAGGTATGAAAGACAAGGTAGGCACCTGTTAAAACAAAAATACCTTTTAGCGTTTGCACTACTGCCGAGCGCGATGCATCGATAAATTGATAGGAATAATACACCGTTAAAATGGCTACGAACTCAAGGAAAGAACCAATGGATACGTTGGCAAGAGCCCTTGATGATATGCTGGCTTCCGGGCTGTAGATCAAAAATGCAATAAGCGAAAATGCGAAAAGCCAGGTATAGCGGTTTAGGTTAAACAGCTCGGGGCTTATATTTTTTACATGCACTTTTACAATTAATGTAGCGGTGGTGGCAAATAGCGCGTTAATTACAACCACGCCGGTGCCGGCAATAAACAGCGTTTTTAAACTTGTACCACCCGAATAACTGATAACAAAAGTACCGATTAGCGCCAGCGATGCACCAATAACTTCTACCCAGCCAAACTTTTCTTTCAGCAGTACAATACCACCTAAAGTAACCATTACCGGGAAAAGATTGCCGATAAATGATGTGACGGAAGGATCGGGGATAATGTTTATAGATATAAAAAACGAAGTGGTTGTGAGTATTTCGAGAATGCCCAGTAGCAAAAGTATACGGCGTTGCCTTCTATCGAGAACCTTTAGCTGACCCAGTTTTTTGTCTTTTAGTGCAAAAAGGAAACTGAACAGCATGCCAAAACCACACCAGTAAATACCAAATTGTGTTAAGTGAATTTCATTTAACGCAGCCTTACTAAATATATAAACGTTCGAGAAAGCAATTGTGGCAACAATGGCCAGTAGGTATCCCTTAAATGTGGCTGTTTTCATATATAAGATTGAGTTGTACTTCTGGTTTCATAATTACAATTTAATTCCTTGCCAGAAGTTGCGGTAAAGATAGAAAATCAATACAAAAAGTAAACCGGTATATCAAATCGTAAAATTCCAATCTTCAAATGGTAAAAATTATTACAAATCAATTACATTCTGCATTCTTTATAATGAAAACTTTGGATAAATATTCGGTGTTTATAGCTTTGTTGCGTTTAATGTTATAACCAGCAAAATGTCGAAGACCCGAAAAATAGTATTAATTTCTTTTTTAGCAGCTGCTTTTATTTTGGCAGGCATCGGTTCGTATGCAAAGTTCGCACACTGGAGCAATATGCTATGCTGTGGTTTGGTTTTTATCGGATTTATTTTGGCCACTGCAGCACTTGTTGTTGCCATGTGGCGGCCGAAAATGAATTAAATTACGCGAACTCATATTTTTTCTTAACCCAACATTAACCTTCCTGTAAGTTTCATCTGCAATCTTCAGAATCAATTATCTTTGTAAACGTATAATAGTGATGGGTTCACCCAGAGTGAAACAATCGCTAAAACTTGATTATTAACTATCGGACGGCTGCAGCAACAGGTTTGAAGAAAACTCCAGGCTTCGGTCTTCCTGCTTAAAACAAAAATATGTTACCTAAAATCAATCCGATTGAAACAAAAGCCTGGCAAAAACTGGAAGAGATATACTTCGAGTTTGAAGGCACTCATATGAAAGACCTGTTTGCTGCCGATGCGCAACGGTTTGAAAAGTACTCGCTGAAATTTGAAGATATCCTGCTCGACTTCTCAAAAAACATTGTTAACGATGAGGTTAAAGCAGCTTTAATTGAGTTAGCTGAAGAATGTGGTTTAAAAGACGCAATTTCTGCAATGTTCTCGGGGCAGAAAATTAATGCTACCGAAGATCGTGCAGTACTTCACGTAGCGTTGCGCAACCGCAGCAATACACCAATCGTTGTTGACGGCGAAGATGTAATGCCTGAGGTAAATGCAGTGCTTGACCAAATGAAAGGTTTTACCGAAAAAGTGATTTCGGGTGAGTGGAAAGGATACACCGGAAAAACAATTACAGATATTGTAAACATTGGTATTGGCGGTTCGGATCTTGGTCCGTTAATGGTTACCGAGGCGTTAAAACCTTACAAAAACCATTTGAAACTGTATTTTGTATCGAATGTTGATGGAACGCACATTGCCGAAACTTTGAAAGAAGTTGATCCGGAAACGACGATGTTTATTGTGGCTTCAAAAACGTTCACCACACAGGAAACCATGACCAATGCCAACACGGCAAAAGACTGGTTCCTTGAATCGGCAAAAGATTTGGAGAACGTAGCCAAACACTTTGTTGCCGTTTCAACAAATGCCGAAGCGGTTTCGGCTTTTGGTATTGATACCGCAAATATGTTCCGTTTCTGGAACTGGGTAGGTGGCCGTTACTCATTGTGGTCGGCCATTGGTTTAAGCATTATGCTTGGCATTGGTTACGATAACTATATTGAGTTGCTGGAAGGTGCTCATACCATGGACAACCATTTCAGCGAAACCGATTTCGATAAAAATATCCCGGTAATTCTGGCAGTGATCGGACTTTGGTACAACAATTTCTATGGCGCCGAAAGTGAAGCCATTCTGCCTTACGACCAGTACATGCACCGTTTTTCTGCCTATTTCCAGCAAGGGAACATGGAAAGTAACGGTAAATATGTTGATCGCAACGGCGAACAAGTGGATTACCAAACCGGCCCTATTATCTGGGGAGAGCCCGGAACAAACGGTCAGCACGCTTTTTATCAATTGATTCACCAGGGAACAAAACTAATTCCATGCGACTTTATCGCATCGGCAATCAACCACAACAAAGTGGGCGATCATCATCCAAAATTACTGGCCAACTTCTTTGCACAAACTGAAGCAATGATGGTGGGTAAAACCGAAGAACAGGTTGTTGCCGAATTAAAAGCTGCCGGAAAATCGGAAGCGGAAATAAAAGAATTAACGCCGTTTAAAATATTCATGGGTAACATCCCAACCAACTCGATATTAGTGAAACAATTAACGCCTCGTGTTTTAGGATCGTTAATTGCCATGTACGAACACAAAATCTTTGTTCAGGGAATTATCTGGAATATCTATAGTTTCGATCAGTGGGGAGTTGAGTTGGGTAAACAGTTGGCCAACGCCATTCTGCCGGAACTAAACAACGACGAAAAAGTAACAGGCCACGATGCATCAACCAATGGTTTGATCAACGCCTGGAAAGCAATGAGATAAGAAGATTCTCACCATAATTTTCTGAAATGCCATTCGTTTAACGGGTGGCATTTTTTTAGGGATAAAAAAAGATCCAACCTGTATCTAAAAGTTATACGGAGTGGATCTTTCTTTACTTGTCTAGGCTTTTAACACAGTTTTGGTGTTAATTCGCCAAACACTTTATGAGGTGGAATTTTATCGTAAAGAATTTGGTAAACCGCTTCGCAAATCGGCATATCTACCTGGTGCTTTTCGTTAATTTGGTGAATGGATTTTGTAGCGTAATAACCTTCGGCAACCATATTTAATTCCAATTGTGCTGCTTTTACCGAGTAACCTTTTCCAATCATTGATCCGAAAGTACGGTTGCGACTAAATTGCGAGTAAGCGGTAACCATCAGGTCGCCCAGATAAGCCGGCGCTTTTATATCGCGGTTAATAGGATGCACCTGGTCAACAAAACGTTTTATTTCCTGGATAGCCCGCGAAACGAGCACAGCATGAAAATTGTCGCCAAAACGTTGCCCGTGCGCAATACCGGCGGCAATGGCAATAATGTTTTTCAGTACAGCGGCATATTCGGTTCCCCAAATATCATCCGATGCTGAAGTGTAAATATAATCGCACTCAATAAGCTGAGTAAATTTCATCGCCTTTTCTTCTGTGGTACAGGCCACGGTAAGGTACGACAGCTTTTCGCGCGCAACTTCTTCGGCATGGCATGGACCGGCCAAAACCCCAATCATATCATGATCGACGTTAAAATACTTTTGCAGATATTCAGCCACCAAAAGGTTTTCGTCGGTAACAATTCCTTTAACTCCCGATAAAATGTATTTACCCGAAAGATCTTTTACATCGGACAATACGGTAGGAAGGAATGCAGAAGGAACGGCTATAATAAGAATATCGGAATGAGCAACGATGCAGTTTATATCGTTGCAGAAATTAATTTTAGAAGTATCAAATTCAACTTCGTCTAAATAACGCGGATTGTGTTTGTTCTTTTTAAACGTTTCGATGGTTGATTGTTTACGAAAATACCAGTTAATTTCGTTTACGTTTTCTAAAAGAATTTTCGCCAAAGCCGTTGCCCAGCTACCACTCCCAATTATGCCAACTTTGTCTGTTTTTAAATTCATTTCCGTGATAAATAACGTGCAAAGGTACAATTTGTACGAGCTTATTGAAGAAAAAGTAAGAATTTAATAGTTTTTAAGAATTCGGTTTTTGAACGGGGAAAGATTTATTTTGTTGTAAATTAATAAAGTAGAGATATATGCCGGGTATTTGTAAATTGTACGATGAATCTGTATTTTTAGTAAATATGTTCACCTGGAACTGAATTTGATGAAACGAGTCCCGAATGTTGGCGATGAGTTCCGTTAGAAATAAACAATTATAAAATATGAAAGAAGAAGTAAGTGAAAGTTCGATCCGTTTAAGAGAAATGATTGAAAAAGCAATTGCCGATCATAAGATCACGCGCGACGATTACGACAAGATTATAAATATTGCCACCGAAGATGGCTACATTGACAGGCACGAACAGGCTTTGCTTAGCCAGTTGCAACAAATGATTGAAGACCGGTTTGTAAAGTTTGTAATCTAAAATTTTGGTATGAAGAAACTTCTAAAAGTTGCCGGAATAACCATCGTTGTTTTGGTTGTATTCGTGTTGGGGTACACGTATGTGAGCTTTAATTCCTATTCGCCCACCGATCCCGATGTAACGGTTGACAAAGCAAAACTGGCCTATTACCAAAACTCGTGGGAAGATTGTCGGGCAGCGTTCAGAGAGCAGGCCAATTCTATCAAAACGCGGTTTGATAGTGTGGTGATATTTTCGCGGTCGGTAGAAAGCAAAACCGACACGGGTTTAACGATTGATTTTTGCTACATACCGGCAAGCGACACCACTGAAAAACTGGTTGTTATTTGTTCCGGCACGCACGGAATTGAAGGTTTTGTGGGCAGTGCGGTACAGCAACAACTAATGGCCGAATTTTTTAAGCCTGAAATGTTTAAAAATACCGGAGTTTTATTGGTACACGGATTAAATGCCTGGGGCTTTAAAAACCAGCGGCGTTTTACAGAAAATAATGTTGACCTGAACCGGAATTACAGTACCGACTCTTCGCTTTTTGAAACCCAAAACGATGGTTTTGTGGCGCTTTATGATATGCTTACGCCAAAAGGGAAGTTGAACATGAATAGCTTGAGCAACAAATTTTTTCTGGTAACGGCTGTTAATCAAATTGCCCGAAAAGGAATGCCGGCATTATTACAGGCTTTTGCCCAGGGGCAGTACGAATTTCAGGAAGGAATTTACTTCGGTGGCCACGATTTTGAGCAGCAAGTGGCAATTATGTCGGAAGTATTAAGCGACATTGCAGCACCTTATTCCACGCTCTTAAACCTCGATCTGCATACCGGTTTTGGCGAGCGGGGAGAGTTGCATCTTTTCCCGAATCCAATCGATGATCCGGAGTTAAAAGCAAAGACCGAGCAGGTATTTAAAGGCTATCCAATCAATTGGGGCGACTCGGATAATTTCTATACAGTATCTGGACAGTTCGTAGAATACATTGGTGACTTGCTGCCCGATAAAACATCGATTCCTATGTTGTTGGAGTTTGGTACTTTAAATACAAGTTCAACAATCGGTGCAGTAAAATCGGCACACATTTCTATTTCCGAAAATCAGGGCGCACATTACGGTTATAAATCAGAAAAGGACAGTTTAAAAGCACTGGCCGGTTATTACGAAATGTTTTACCCTCCATCCGAAAAATGGCGCAGCAATGCACTTAGTGTTTCTTTGGAAATGATGGAAGATATTTGGGAGAACTTTACGGAGTTGTAGCACTGGATGCTGGATACTTGATACTTGATACTGGATGCTTGATACTGGTTTCTGGATGCTTGATCCTGCGACTGCAAACGGTAATGTTATTTCAGTAAATAAGCAATAAGAACCCCTAAGTAATTTCCAACGGCATAACCGGCAATTCCAACAACCAGTCCGGTTAAAATTACCTGGCGGTTTTTTAATGCGCCGGCAACCACGGGAACAAATGGTGGCGAGCAGATAAGCGCGCTGGTTGAAATGATCACCGTATCGGCATCAATTTTAAAAAAACGGGCCAGTGCGATGTGAATAATGTGCGACCCATAAACAGCCAACGCCACGTAGTAAAACAACGAAAAGGAGATGTTTGATAATTTGCTGATATCGGCCATGGAGGCAACGGTTAAACAGAAAATTAGGATGAGGTACATACCCAGTTGAAAGGTCTTCTTTATGGCTTTTATTTTGGGTATAAACGAAAAGCCAATTCCGAAGGTGGTGATAAGCAGAATAACCACAGCTGTTTGGTATTCTTTTGGCAAAAGCAGACTGATACCGTAACTCAATCCAAGAATGGCCACTGAAATTCCAAACGCACCGATTAATGGCAGTAAGGTCTTTTTCCTCAACATTCCGTCGTACGATTCAAACTCTTCTTCCATATTCATTTCTGCAACGGCTGTGTCTTCTGTTTTAACCGGTTTAAAAGGCGGCAAAAACCACAGAAATACTTTCTGCCCGATCGAAAGAATAAAAACCAGGTAAATGGCACCAAGCGTAAGGTCGTAGGTGTGGGTCATAATGTACAACTCCTGCGAAACATTCAAAGCTGTTTTCATGGCGGCCATATTAGGTGTTCCACCGGTGTACACACCTACCAGCATTCCGGCCACCTGCCAGATGTTTTCAATGTCGTTTCGGAAAATAAAAAAGCCGATAATTATAATCAACAACACCGAGATCAATCCGGTTATAAGCGCCAAAAATGCCGATCGTGCCATTTTAAACCACGAACGTACATCAACCGAAAAAAGGATCAATGGCAAGGCCAACGGAATGGTAATATCCGTAAGCATATTCTGGTATTTTTCGGCCCCGTGAGGCAGTACGCCCATGTTGCCAATAATTAAACCAACCCCGTAACAAATCAGTACGGCACCAATTTTCTTTAATATCGAAAACTTGCCTTCAAGATAAATAACAACAACAGGAGTGATTACAAAAAGAATAATCAACGCCAGAAACGGTGTCTCCATAGTTTTAAAAATTTCCCTTATCGGGCGGTAAAGATATCAGAATGAGCAGAAACTACAAACTGGCAATTATTTTCGGGCAATGTAGTTTGCTTCAAATATTATTCGGTCCCATAACCACCGCCTCCCGGAGTTTCAATAATAAAAGTGTCGCCTTGCTCCATGTTAATATTTTGGATGGTATCAAGAACGATCTCTTCGCCATTGGCACGAATTACTTTTTGGCATCCAGGGTTTCCGTCTTTTCCTCCATTTAAGCCAAAAGGCCCTGATTTTCGACGTTGGGTGAGAACGGAAAGATTTACCGGCTCCAGAAATTTTAATACACGTTTCACGCCGTCGCCACCGTGCCATTTGCCACTTCCTCCCGAGTTTTTTCGAATGCAGAATTCCTCCAAACGAACCGGATAGCGGTGCTCCATTATTTCAGGGTCGGTAATGCGCGTGTTGGTCATGTGGTGATGAACAGCGCTGGCACCGTTAAAGCCATTTCCGGCACCGCAACCACCACAAATGGTTTCGTAGTAGCCAAAATTCTTGTTACCAAACAGTGTGTTGTTCATGGTGCCCTGGCTGGCTGCCACAACGCCAAAAGCTTTCAAAAGCGTGTCGGTTAGGCGTTGACTGATTTCCACATTACCACCAACCACGGCAGGACATTTTGCCGGGTCATCATCAAAATCAGGGTTTAATAATCCGGTTGGCAATATAAAATCTACAGGTTCCAAAAGACCGTCATTCAATGGTATGGTTTCATTCAGCAACAGCCGGAGCACATAAATACTTACACTTTTTACGATTGCCTCGGTGGCATTCATGTTGCCTTTGTGTACTGCCGCACTGCCGGTAAAATCGATGCTGCAATTCCCATTATGAAGCTGAATATTTACCTTCAGTTTTGATCCGTCGTCGAGGTATTCTGTAGCCGAATAATTACCATTTTCAAACTTTTGAAGTGTGGCTTTCATTTTTTTTGCGGCATGTTCGCGCAATAAGTCGAGGTAATTTTGCACGGTTTCTTTTCCGTGTTTATCGATGAGGTCGGTCAAGGCTTCAGAACCATTTTTATTGGCGGCCAGTGCAGCATTCAAATCAGCCAGGTTTTCTTCAACCGAGCGGGTAGGGAATTTGCTGTTGAGCAAGATCTTTCGCATTCCGTCCCAATCAGTTTGTCCATTTTTTACCAGGTAAAAAGGAGCAATACACACGCCCTCTTCCTCCAGATTTTTTGCATTCGGTGGCATTGATCCCGGGCTGATCCCACCAATCTCGGAATGATGTGCACGGTTTACCACAAAACCTACTCGTTCTCCTCCATAAAAAACGGGCGAAACCAATGTCACGTCGGGCAGGTGAGAACCGCCATATTTCGGATGATTGGTAACTATGGTATCTCCCTCTTCAAAATCAAAATGTTTAATCAGCTCACGCACACAAACACCCAATCCACCGAGATGTACAGGTATGTGCGGAGCATTAGCTACAAGGCGTCCGTCTTTGTCGAGCAGCGCACACGAAAAATCGAGGCGTTCTTTAATGTTAACCGACAAAGAGGTGCGCTGCAGTAAAGCCCCCATATTTTCAGCAATAGCCATAAAACGATTGGTGAACAATTCCAGCTCGGTTTCGCGGTTTTGCATTGTGTCAGCTTGCTGGTTTTCGGTCTGGCTTTTTAAAATGGCCGTTCCTGAATGTTGCAACTCCAATGACCAACCACTTTTAAGGAAAGTGGTAGAGAAACTGTCGAGGAAAAGCGCAGGCCCTTTTATTTGTGCTCCTGCTTTTAATTCGTTACGGACAAAAACCGGAGTGCCATTGTCGGTCGTTTTCAGCGGTTCGGGCAGGTAGCTTGTTTTTGTTGTAGTGATCGTTTCTTTGTCTGTATTCTCCACGGCAGCCAGCACCCGAATCGCCTCAATCTCAATGGTGCGGTTGCTAACGATGTGCCCGTACACCTTTTTGTATTGTTGATGGAAGTCGGTAATCAATTCTTCAACGTCGGAAAAATGAATTTCAAGACTCGAATCCTGACCTGCAAAACGCATAAATACCATTCGCTGGCGTATACTTATTTTTTCTTTGTTGAAACCTTCGTTTTGTAATTTTTTTGTGGCCTCCGTTTCAATTTCGTTAAACCAGTCGGGAAGCAAATTATCAACCTCGTTTAAATCCTGCAGCACTTGTTTTTCAACAAAACGTTCAACACTTGCGTTGCCAATTCCGTAAGCGCTTAACAGTCCGGCATCTTTTGGCAGAAGAATGTTTTGTATTCCAAGAATTTCAGCAATGTCGCAAGTGTGCAATCCGCCTGCACCACCAAATGCAACGAGTACAAAGTTTTTCGGATCGTAACCTTTTGTAATGGAAATTTTGCGAATGGCTCCGGCCATAATTTCATTGGCAATGGCAATAAATCCGTTTAAAACCGTATCGGTTGATGCTTTATTTCCGGTGCTCTTTTGCATTGAATAAAGCAGCTCCTCGAGGCGTTTCTCTGCTTCATTTCTGAAAACAGGAATGCCGAATTGACTGGCGTTAAGACGATTTAACAGCAGGTTTACGTCAGTAATGGTAAGCGGTCCTCCGGCACCATAACAAGCTGGTCCGGGATAGGCACCGGCACTTTCGGGGCCAACAAAAAGTTTGTAGCCATCAAAACCGCAAATGGAACCTCCACCTGCAGCAACAGTTTCAATGGCAATGGCAGGACTGTTTATTCGGGCATCACCAACCTGCAGTTCGTAGCGGTAGTCAAACTCGCCATCGATACGGGAAACATCGGTACTGGTGCCACCCATATCAAAAGTGATGAGTTTATCGTAACCTTCTTTTCTTCCGATATCGCGTGCACCAACCACTCCTCCGGCCGGGCCACTCAAAAGACTGTCTTTTGGATGGAATTTATCAGCAGAAACCAAACCTCCGGCACTGGTCATAATCTGGAACAGATTCCTTCCCGTTTTTTTGGCAATGCGGTTCACGTAGTTATGAATAATAGGAGAGAGGTAGGCGTTAACAACCGCTGTTTCTGCACGATTCAATAGCTTTATTAGCGGAGATAATTCTGTTGATTGGGAAACAAAACGAAATCCTATATTCTTCAGAAGTTGTGCCAGCTGGTGCTCGTGCTCAGGATTGATAAAGGCGTTCATCAGCGCGATAGCAACCGATTCAATTTTGTTAAGGTCTATTCCGTTTAGCCTTTTTTTGAGTCCATCAAAATCGAGCGGTTTTAAAACTTTGCCCTTAGAGTCGATACGTTCATCCACCTCGATGATTTGATGTGTCAGTTGCCTTGATTTTTCCACGTTCATCGCAAAAATATCGGGGCGTGCCTGGTTGCCAATTTCCAGCAGATCGGCAAAACCTTTTGTTACAATAAAAAGTGTTTTGGCACCCTTATTTTCCAACAAAGCATTGGTTCCTTTTGTAGATCCAAGTTTCAGGTGCAAGTCCGGAAACGCTTCGTTCAATCCCGTTTGAGTGATCAGTCGTACCCCCAAAACCGGAGCTTCCTCGTGCGAAGTGAGTTCAAAGTTACTGCCTTCCATTTTAGGAGTAAAACAAGGAGCATCGAGTTCAAGTATTCTTTTCTGCACATCAAACGAAACAACCTTATTTTCTGCAGAATTTTGTTGTAGCAATCGAAATGAAAAGCCGTTAAAAATGTCGCGGTGCAAGTTCCATGTATCTGCGATAACACATTGTTTTACTGAAATTACTTTTTCAATGGTACTGCGCAGGCTGCTGCTGCTCAAAACCTTCTGGCGGTATTCCTGTCCCGTTTCATCAATGCCGATACAATCGGTGAAGGTTCCACCGGTGTCTACAAAAAGTTGAAAATATTTATTTGCCATGTTACTTCTTTTGTCCTTTAAACCACACCCACACTGAAATCATCATTGCCACAAGACCAATGCCCCACAGCACCCCATTTCCCGGAGTATTCGTTGGCAAGAATACACTGTAAAATGCTTTTGTGGCGCTGTTCAAACCGAGAACCAGTGTTACGAAAATTACAATCAGCATAAGTACATTCAGTAGTGTAGGATTTGTTTTTGTTCCGGTTATTGCCTTGTTGTTGATTACGATAAACAGGAAGATGCTCACAAATGGCAGCAGAAATCCATTTAATGCCTGTGCCAGAATTATTGCCGGGATGGGTTTTACATTAACAACGGCAAAACAAATTCCGGTAAGCAAAACCACCAACCAGCCCAGTTTGAAATTCAACGAATTTGCCTGCCATTTTTCAGGATATTTATTTCCGAAAAGGCTTTTTAATGTGACGGCTGCAGCCAGAGGAGCGGTTACCGATGAGGTAAAACCGGCGGCAAACAAGCCAAATCCCAGCAGGTATTTCCCGGCCGGACCAACTCTCTGTTGCAATGCAAGCGATAGATTTTCAAAAGAAAATTCGGCAGTAACTGCGGTTCCAACAATCAACACGGCCATCGAAAAAAGGCCGCCCAGCAAAATGGCCACTGCCAGTCCGAAACGCATTTCTTTTACCGATTGCTTTTGGCTGGAAATACCGGAGCCCAAAAAAAGATTGTAAGGAACAATGGTTGTTCCGATCAATCCTAACACCAAAAGTCCTGTTGCATTGGTCGATGGGAAACGCGGAACAAAAGTCCCTTTCAGCAGGGCATTTAATTCCGGGCGAATTAAAAAGGCAGTGATTAGAAAACCGATGCCCATCAACACCACAACAAATCCCATTATGGTGGAGATTATTTTTAATGACGGTATATTCAGAATAAGGGCTGCCACGCCGCCAATGATCAAAACCAGCATCCAGGCAGGTAGATCAAAGATTAGCCTGAATCCGGCAACAGCTCCCAGCAGGTTGCCCATTTCATATGCCGCGGCGCCAACAACAATTGCTCCTAAAACTAAAATCAGAATGGGCAGTTTGGCTTTGCTTTTTTCAAACTGATGTACAATTGCCTGCCCCAGATTTAACCCGGAGATGATGGTTAAACGTGCTGCCGCTTCCTGCAAAAGTAAACAGGCAAGCGTAGAAAAAAGTAAAGCCCAAAGCAGATCAGTTCCCAAAGCTGCACCTGATTTGGCGGCGGTAGTAATTGTACCCGGCCCGATAAAAGCCGCCGATACCACCGACCAGAAAAGGATATTAAGAATGCGTTTTTTTGTAGACATAATCGTTTGAAAGCTCCAAAATACAAAAATCGAACATCAAATATTTTGAATCAGTAACAAAATGGATAGAGCGGATGAAAATTCAGGTTGAGTGTTTACTTCAATTGCTTAAAAAGCCGGATTTTATAAAAATTATAGTCAAAATATTAACTTGCACAAGAACGCCAGGATGGACAATATTTATAAAATATGAAAAACGACTTTGCCCAGTATTCAGTTCTAATCTTAATTGTATTTGCACTTACCACCAATTGCACTAAAACATCAGAGATTGCACAAAATCCAAATCTTGTGTATGAGGACTATACTCCAAAAAACACAGACAGAACCATCAGCAGGGAAGATTATTACAAAAAACTTCAGGGCTTTTGGCTGGCTACCTGTATTGCCAACTGGACCGGTTTAGTTACTGAAATGGACAAAATAGGAAACATCGGTGATTTGAAAACCGGTGATTTTTACACCAGAAATGACTGGGGCAAACCCGATCAGCCAAGTATTTGGGCAGAAGGTATTCCAAGTGATTTGTCGCCGGTAATTGATTTTGTGTTTGCTGATGTTGATAGTGTTTGGGGAGCCGACGACGATACGGATATCGAATACATTTACCAGGAACTTTTATTAAAATATCAGACTTCTGTTTTAACCGGTGAGCAAATTCGCGAGGGCTGGCTGGAGCATATCAGGCACGAAGAGGAAAACTATTTGTGGGTGTCTAACCAAAAGGCTTTCGATTTAATGAAAGAAGGATTGGTTCCGCCGGCAACCGGAGATCCAAAAAATAATCCTGAATTTGAAATGATTGATGCGCAGTTAACCACCGAGATTTTTGGTTTGTTTGCGCCAGGCAGGCCTGATATTGCGCTAAAAATGGCACGGTTGCCAATTCAGAATACTGCACGCGAAAACAGCCAGTGGATTTCGGAATTTTATGTATCAATGTTTTCGCTGGCCTCGGCAGTTGATAAAACTTTGCCATTGAAAGATCAACTGTTTTGGATGGCAGAACAGGCGAAAGACCGTCTGCCGGAGACGTCTTATTCCCGCGCAATGTATGAGTACGTAAAATCAAAATACAACGAAGATATTCCGTGGGAACAGGCCCGGGATTCGGTTTATACACGGTATCAACTTAATCAGGCCGATGGATATGATATGACATCGCGGAATTTATATTGTAATGCGTGTTTTGCTGCCGGAATAAACTTTGCGACAAGTTTGGTTAGCCTGTTTTATGGCGAAGGTGATTTGGTGGAGACGATAAAGATTGGAACACTCTGCGGTTGGGATGCGGATAATCCTACGGCAACATGGGGTGGTTTAATCGGATTTATGGTTGGCAAAGAGGGCGTTGAAAAGGCTTTTGGCAGGAAGTTCTCCAATCGTTTTAATATTCAGCGAACCAGGATCGGTTTTGAGGAGATTGGAGTAGACTCTTTTGAAAATATGGCACTTAAGGGAGTCTGGATCATCGATAAAGTCGTTCAGGAAGAAATGAATGGCGGAGTTGATTTAAAAAACAACCGGTGGTATGTGCCGGAACAATATACATATTAAAACAAGAGCTTGAGAAGCATTATCGGCGACAAACTAAACTGTGAAAATACTACAAATTCGATCGATTTTTTCCACTCCGCGTGGCAATAGTGCGTAACTCAAATCGTCAATCCAATTGTAGCGAAGCGATATTTACCCGGCGAATTTTGCCTTGTAGATTTAAATCATCTTCAATCCTTCAGAATTGCACACCGATCACATCCGAAGTTTCGGGAGGGGCGAATGGCCGCAGGTAAAATAATTTAAAGTTATACATGCTATTTTAATATCCGGAAACCGACAGCCACATGCATTAGTCCGCAGGGGAACAAAAAGGTGTTCACAACGTATATCTTCAGTATAGTTGTTTAAAGCAGAATCCAATACACCGGTATCCAAAATTATTAAGTGAGATATTTATGAACTAAAAGTAATTGTTATGAGAAAAAAGTGGAAGATTTTTTGCGGCATTTGGGTGGCTGCACTCAGCATGTTTATCTGTGGAGTCACATTTACTGGATGTGAAATGGAAGGAGAAGACAACCAGATAATGGATGAAAATCTGGAGCATGCGCTAAAAAGTATGTCCTTTCTACCTGAATTTCCCGGCGCAGGGGCATTTGTTGACGGTTTTTCAAACGAATTTCTTGCCTTTGAAACCGGTAAAGTATTTACTTATGGAGGAGAAACAGAAGATGGAATTGAAACAATCGTTGTTGAAGTAACAAGCGAAACAAAAGAAATTATGGGAGTTACCACCACTGTGGTTCGCGACATTGCCTATCTGGACGGCCAGATGATTGAAAAAACCGACGACTGGTTTGCAGAAGACAGTGAAGGAAATGTATGGTATTTTGGAGAGTATAGCGAAGAATGGGAAGACGGTGAATTGGTGGGGACCGAAGGTTCCTGGGAGGCCGGAGTAGATGATGCACAACCCGGAATGCTGATGCCTGCTAATCCTAGAATGGGAATGAAGTACCAACAGGAGTATTATGAAGATGAAGCCGAAGACATGGCTATGGTCATAAATCTGGACAAAACGGTTGAGATTGATTACGGAACTTTTGAAGGATGTTTGGAAACTATGGAATGGACTCCGCTAGAGCCGGGAGAACGTGAACATAAATTTTACAAACCTGGAGTAGGTTTGGTTATGGAGTTGCAACCCAGAGGTGGCCGAACAATGGTGGAATTAGTAGATATATATACACCTTAGGTTTAAGGAAGTAGTTATCTGCAAAAAATTGCCTGACTATATATGGTCGGGCAAGTTTTGTTTAACAAACTTATCTATAGATTCAAGGAAATCAATTATTCATATTCCATTCCCTCGCCAACAACGCATAAATCACATCATCAACCCACTTGTCGTTTAATAACAGGCTTTCCCTGAAATGCGCTTCTTTTCTAAAACCCAGTTTTTCGAGCAAAGCAACCGATGCAATATTTTCGGGATCGATCGAGGCAGTAATCCGGTGCTTTTTCAATTCGCCAAACAGGTGGTCGATAACAGCTTTGGCTGCTTCGGTGGCAAATCCTAAACCCTGCTTGTGTTTGGCAATGGTGTAACCCAATTCAACCTGTTGCTCGTCGATAAAATGAATGCCGATATCGCCAATAAGTTCGTTATTATTTTTTTCCACTACGGCCAGCTGAAACCAGGTGTCCGGCACATTAAATTCAGCAGACAACTTTCCGAAGAAGGTTTCTACATCGTTGATCGTTTTCGGAATCCAGCCCTGGTATTTGTTTGCCTCTGCATCCGAGCGATATTTTAAAATCGCATGTTTATCGTTTGCGTTAATTGGGCGTAATACTAATCGTTTGGTGTTTACTTGCATTTCATTTTTTAGTTTGCTCCACTATCCAGTCTTTCATCGTTTTTAGAACTTCAGGATCGATAGTTTCCTCAATTTGCGAATACTCAGCCGCCGAACCGGTGTCGCAGTTCTGGAAAAGATGATTCAGGTTCTCAAAAGCAATGGTGGTAACGTTTATGTTTCCACCACTCGTTATGGCAGATTTTATTGAATCCAGATTCGATACCGGCACCTGTACGTCTTTTGCACCATTAATGGCCAACACCGGACATGTTACTTTTTCGAGTGTCGGCTGTGGATCGTAGGTTAAAAAATAGCGAAACCAGTTGTTGTTTACACCGGCAATTTTAGCATCAATTGCGGCTTTCATTTCGTCGTTCATGCCGGGATAAAATCCCTGCGAAAGAATTGTCCGGAGTTGCTCAAGTGTTTTTGCGGAGTCGGGCTCCGTTTTTATGATTTCAAAAATACGCTGATTAATCATCGCGCTTTGTTTTATCTGAAATTCCGGCAACCCCGCTGCTTCCAGTGCCAGTACATTTTGCTCTTTAAGAATTTGTTCGCCGGTTGTTCCCGGACCAGCCATCATAATAAAAAAGGCAATGTCATCAGAACTTGTAGCTGCAATCGGAGCAATCAAACCTCCTTCACTGTGCCCAATCAAACCTATGTTTTTTGAATCGATTTCTTTTCTTGTTGTAAGTAATCCTACACCGGCAAGTACGTCTCCGGCAAAATCTTTACTCGTTGCTGTTGAGATATTCCCTTCGGAACCGTCAACTCCACGGTCGTCGACACGCAATACTGCAATACCATTACGGGCAAAATAATCAGCAATCACCCAAAAAAGTTTGTGCCCGTATATGGTTTCGTCACGATCCTGAGCACTTGATCCTGTTATCATCACCACTGCCGGGCAAGGAGAAGTAGTATCCGGACAGGTTAACGTGCCCGCCAGTTTATAACCCGACTCAGTATTCACGTACTCCACATCCTCAATGAGGTAGGGGAATGGCGGTTGTGGAATTTGCGGTCGTTTTAGGATGGGAGCTTCATCGGTTTTTACAAGAGTCAACGGTGTGTTAATTCCGTTTTTACTCCATTCGCCTTTTATGGTAGTATCGTTTTGAAAGACACCGGAATAAGTATGATCAATTTTGGGCGTGTAAATAATAATACTGTCGGTTGTAATCTTTATCAGTTTGCACGGCAGGTCCTTTGTACCGTCTTCAAGAACAGAAAGAGTGATGATCGGTTTACCACTTTCATCTTCCGATATATGAAACGAGGTAGTAATTTTCAACGTTGGTAAATTCACTTTCCCTACCCAATAACCATTTAGGTTTTGCGCATCTGCCTGATTCATTCCGCAAAATAGAATCAAAAGGAGAATAAGCCAACAGCTTCGTTTCATATTCTTTGTTCCCTTAAGGTTTATCCAATACTCTGATCTCTTTTAATAAAACTTCCAGTGCCGGCGAGGCCATTTCTCCGTGGTTAAAACCGTCGAGTTCCATTAGTTTGCAGTTTTTATGGCCGGCGACTTTCATCATACGCCACATGTAGGCATTCTCTTCGTAACGGCCCAACATTTCCTGTTCGCGATCGCCGGTAATAAAGATCGTGGGAGGAGCATCGGGGCGAACAAAATAGAGTGGCGCATATTCATCAACAATCGCTTGCGTTCCCGGAATTCTTCTTTCATCGCGAATGGTAAAGTGTGTAACTGTGTGTCCGCTAAAAGGAATGAGCATCGCAATATCGTCGGCATTAATATCGTGTGCGGCAAGGTAATGTTTGTCTAAACCAACCATGCTGGTAAGGTAGCCACCGGCCGAATGTCCGCTAACAACTATCTTATCTTTACTACCGCCATATTTTTCAATGTTTTTAAAGGTCCAGGCTACTGCCGCTGCGGCATCCTCGATATAAACCGGGCATTTAACTTTTGGCGACAAACGATAGTTTACAGCCACCACTGCAATTCCCTGTTCTTTTAGTTTCTCGGGAATAAATTTATTACCGCCTGTTATTCCGCCACCATGAAACCAAACCACAGTGGTAAAATCAGTTTTATTTTCCGGGTAATAAATATCTAGTCTACAACGTTCCTGTGCATATTCCGAAGCGTCAGATGTGTACAGAATATTTTCGTCGGTGGTATACGCTGTTTCTTGCGCAGTAAGGGTTTGAGCACCAATTAAAAAGAAAATAAGGGAAAGAAAAATATAGTTTTTCATCGTAACGTTTTTTTTGATTTCGGGCTAAAGTACAAAAGAATTTGGAACAGTGGAATGGAACTCCGGTAAATGGTGGGGGGGAATTGGAGTCGTTAAAAATGAATAATTAATCGTACATTTAAATGTTAAATACACAAAAAAGCTAACAGTTGTGAATAAGAATTTACTGATTTTCGTAGTTGAAGACAACAAACTATACCACAAACTGGTGGTTGAATTTCTTCAGAGACAAGGAATGAAAAGGGTTAAATCGTTTTATAATGCCGAGGATTGTTTGGCGGCTGTAAACAAAGGTGAGCGTCCTGATATTGTTATCGAGGATTATCATTTGAATGATACTACGGGAATTGCTGTTTTGCAGGCAGTAAAGAAAATCAGCGAACGTACCGAGTTTATTTTTCTCACTTCGCACGAAGATATGGAAGTGGCTGTAAATTCGATAAAATACGGCGCCTACGATTACATTATAAAAGACAACGATATTGCCCTTAAAAAGGTGTATAATAAAATTGGGAAAATTTCGAAAGTTATAGAACTCGAAAAGCGAAACCGTTTTGTGCGAAATGCCATGATTGTTTCGCTGGCCATTTTAGTAGCCATTGTCGTTGTTGTTGCCCTCCGCGAAATTTTTAACCTGTTCTGATAAGCGAATCAGAAAGTACGGTTAATGTACCGCCACTTGCATTAGCAGTCCGCACATCCACGCTCCGTAGGTTCCTAACGCATAACCTAAAACGGCCAGTAAAACACCAACCGGTGCCAGCGACGGATGAAAAGCAGCCGCCACAACCGGGGCACTTGCCGCACCTCCGATGTTTGCTTTACTACCAACCGCGAGGAAGAAATAGGGCGCACGGATCAGTTTCCCGACAATTAACAGCAGAATTACGTGAATAGCCATCCAGATTCCGCCAACCAAAAACAGTCCAATGTTATCGAAGATCTTGCCAACATCCATTTTCATCCCAATGGTTGCCACCAGAATATAAATAAAGATCGTACCTATTTTTGATGCACCGGCTCCTTCGTAATTCCGGAGTTTTGTAAACGACAACCCAATTCCAATAGTGGTTGAAAGGATAATTAACCAGAAGAATTTTGAGGTTAAGCTAAACTTGTTTAATGCCGGGGCATGAACTTCGATGTAAGGGGCGATCCAGTCGGAAACCAAATGTGCAAAACCGGTAACGCCAAGCCCGATGGCTGCAATAACCATAATATCGGTGCTGCTGGGTATACGTGCTATCCGCTGACTGAATTCATGCATGTGATCTTTTAGTTGGGTAACACTGCTGGCGTCGGCTCTAAAATGTTTGTCGATCTGCTTCGATTTTCCCACACCAATCAGCAAAATGGCCATCCATACTTCGGCTACCAGCACATCAACGGTAATCATTATCGAGTACAAATGATCCGATGGTTTAAAAATTTCGTACATGGCAGCCTGGTTGGCACCACCACCAATCCAGCTTCCGGCAATGGTGGTCATTCCGCGCCAAACAGCATCGGGGCCTGCTCCTCCAACAAGATCAGGATTAATGATGGAAGCCAATAATATCGCAAGTGGCCCGCCTATAATCACACCAACGGTACCGGTAAGGAACATAATCAGAGCTTTACTCCCTAGTTTAAACACTTCTTTAAGGTTAATACTTAGTGTAAGTAGAACCAAACTAGCCGGCAACAAGTAGCGCGATGCCATAAAATACAGCTGCGAGTGTTCGCCGTCGACAATATTAAAAGTGGTGAGCAAACTGGGTAAAAAATAGCAGAGCAGCAGCATAGGAATAACGCTGTAGAATTTCTTGAAAATGGGTTTCGATGAATTACTGGTATAGAAAATAGCGGCCAGTAATGCCAATAATAATCCTAATACTACTGCGTCGTTTTTAATAAGTGCTTCAACTTGTCCTGTTTCCTGCATACCTCTCCTTTTTATCCCTCAGTTTTTCGTAAGATGGCAAATATAAAAATCTTTTCAGGTTTAACAACTTGATATTGGTCAGGTTCAATACTTTATCAATTCTGAAAAATTTGTTGTTAAACAGTTTATGACAAAAATATTTGCTTTGATTCGCAAAATGCCGTAATTTTTATATGTTTTTTAAAATCTTTCAATCATGCTGAACAAAAAATGTATAATTTCTTTACTACTAATTTTCTCATTTATTCAGGTAATTGCCCAAAACGATAAAATATACACCTCGAACGGAGATGTACTGGTGGGCGAAATAAAATCGATGAAGCGCGGAGTGCTGGTTTACGACACCGATTATGCTGACAGCGATTTTCAGGTAGACTGGAATGAAGTTGAAGGGATAGTGTGTACCCGCTTGCTGATTATTTATACCGTTGATGGGAAAAAGTACAACGGCGGGTTAAATTCGCTACCCGACGAACCCAAAAAAGTTACCATTCAAACGCTGGATGATAATGTCTCAATGAGCCTTGATCAGATCGTTGAAATTACTTCGTTGGAACAACGTTTCATCGACCGGATTATTATTTCAATTGATGCAGGATTGTCATACAGTAAGGCCAATAATGTGCGGCAAACCTCGGCTGCGGCGAAAGTGAGCTACCGAGGCATAAAATGGAATATTAGCGCCCAGTTAAATAATGTGGGAACAACCCAGGATGATGTTGATCCGCTAAAACGTACCGATGGCGGAGTAACCCTGGTTCGCGATATTTGGGGAAGTGGTATGATACTGGGTGGTGCCGAATTTTTAAGTAACAGCGAACAGATGCTTGATTTGCGTTCTACATTTCGTGCGGGTTTAGGATTGTATCTTATCCGTTCCAATCATATGTACATGCAGTCGGGTTTAGGACTGGCATTCTCACAGGAAAAATACGGTGGTGATACTCCTACCTCGCAGGGAAGTTTTGAAGGACTGGGACTGTTTGATTTTAATGCCTACGATTTGGGCGACCTATCGTTTCAGTTTAAGCTAACCACATATCCGAGTTTGTCGGATTGGGGAAGGTGGCGTATCGACATGGATACCTCGCTAAAATATGATTTACCGCTCGATTTTTACGTAAAACTCAGCTATGTGCACAACTTCGATAGCGATCCGTTGGTTGCCGACGTTGCTAAAAACGATTTTGTATTTAAAACCAGCATAGGTTGGGAGTGGGATTAAGGACTTCGAAAAAAAAGGATCGTTACGATCATAATTCCTGTTCAAATTCAAAGAATCACCCCTGTTTTTTATAATTTAGAGAAAACAAATGTTGCAGGCCGAAAAAGGGTTCTTTTGCGGCCTGTAATTTCCAGCTTTCTCAAAAAAAATGAAATTATTTACAACTAAACAAATAGCAGCAATCGACAAGTTTACCATCGAAAATGAGCCTATTGCCGATATCGATTTGATGGAACGCGCCTCGCTGCAAATGACCAACTGGATTGTTCAACAGTTTTCAACCGAAGAAAGGTTACTGTTTTTTGCCGGCCCCGGAAATAACGGTGGCGATGCTTTGGCAATGGCGCGACAGCTGGCCGATTTGGATTACCAGTGCGAAGTTTACCTGCTTGATTTTGGAAAAGCTTTAAAAGGATCGCCGGCTATCAACTACAAACGTTTGGAAGAGCAGGGCAAAGTAAAACTGGCAAAACTACGAACGGAAAACGATTTTCCGCAGGTTGACGAAACCGATGTGCTGATCGACGGTTTGTTTGGCTCAGGTTTGTCGCGGCCGCTTGAAGGATTACCGGCACAACTTGTGCAATACATTAACCAGCTGCTGAATGTAGTAGTGGCTGTTGATATCCCCAGCGGATTAATGGGGGAAAACAATGCCGAAAATAACCTTGAGAATATTATCCGCGCCGACTTTACATTAACTCTGCAGTTCCCGAAAATAAGTTTCCTTTTCCCCGAGAACGAACAGTTTGTGGGGCAGTGGGAAGTGTTACCGATTGGTTTGCATCCCGGTGGAATAAACGAAACACCATCGCCATATTCCTTTGTTGATGCGGAAGATATTGCAGCGCGTTTGCCATTACGTACAAAATTCGATCATAAAGGAACATTTGGGCACGCACTGCTTATTGCCGGAAGTTATGGCAAAATGGGAGCGGCTGTGCTGGCATCAAAAGCCTGTTTGCGTGCCGGAGCAGGATTGTTAACCACACACGTTCCGCACATGGGGTTCCCGGTCATTCAAACTGCGGTGCCTGAAGCAATGGCCAGTATTGATCAGCACGATTCGATGTTTACTGATTTTCCCAACCTGGAGCCTTATGCGGCTATTGGTGTTGGTCCGGGGCTGGGCCTGAAACGAAATTCGTGCCGTGCCTTATGCGACTTGTTCGATCAGGCAAAGGTACCGATGGTTATCGATGCCGATGCGCTGAATATTCTTGCCGAAAATAAAACCTGGCTGGAGAAAATCCCCGAAGGTTCGGTGCTTACACCACATCCGGGCGAGTTTCAGCGTTTGGTTGGTGAAACCACCGATTCGTACGATGCCATTCAGAAACAAATGGCTTTTGCCAAAAAATACAATTGTGTGGTGGTGTTAAAAGGAGCGCACACTTCGGTGGCGGCGCCCGATGGGACACTTTGTTGGAACTCAACAGGTAATTCGGGAATGGGAACCGCCGGAAGCGGCGATGTACTTACCGGAATAATTCTGGGATTGCTGGCTCAGGGAATGGTTTCGTTTGATGCAGCGCTGGTGGGCGTTTATCTGCACGGACTGGCCGGAGACATAGCCATCAAAAAACGATCGGAATTTTCATTAATGGCCGGCGATATTATCGAAACGCTGGGGAAAGCATTTCTCAAAGTTCAGG
Organism: Draconibacterium mangrovi; assembly: GCF_010586825.1. Lineage (GTDB taxonomy): Bacteria > Bacteroidota > Bacteroidia > Bacteroidales > Prolixibacteraceae > Draconibacterium > Draconibacterium mangrovi. Next base: position 53,732 of record NZ_JAAAGB010000002.1, read on the forward strand.
AAGAATTATAAAAAAACATATAAGCCCTAAATAATCTATCAATGAAAGTAAAAGGAGTAGTTTTCGATTTTAACGGAACTTTGTTTTGGGATACGCATTTGCAGGAAGACTCGTGGGATCGTTTTCTTGAAAAGTATGGTTTTACCCTGAACGAGGAGGAAAAGAAAAAATACATTCACGGTATTAATGCCAAAGATACTTTTGAATATTTGTTTAAACGCGAACTCAACGATGCCGAAGTACACCGGCTCACCGAAGAAAAGGAAGTGATTTACCGCAGCATGTGTCTGGAGCATGGTATGCAACTGGCTCCCGGTGCCGAGCAGCTAATCAGCTTTTTGGCAAATTCGGGAGTGGCTCTGGCAATTGCAACCGCTTCAGCAAAAAATAATGTTGATTTTTTTATTCAACATTTTCCCCTGTTAAACTACTTCAGGCCCGAACATATTATTTACAACGATGGTACAATGCGCGGAAAACCACACCCCGACCTGTTTAATAAAGCCATTTCGGCCATAGGAACAAAGGCGGATGAAACATTGATTTTTGAAGACTCGCATGCCGGGCTTGAGGCGGCAGTTCGTTCCAGGGCAGGAGCGGTGATTATTGTGAATTCGGCCAATGCCGATTATAATGGTTATTCCTGCAGGCAAATCACGCATTTTAACGAGGTGGATACCGCATTATTTGTATAAGGCTTATTTTTTCTAAAAATTATTTTCGGCATATCATTTTGTGTAACCCGGTAGTTTTGTGCTTAAACTAAATGTTTTAGTTACGGTTTTGTTTTCGGGAAAAGAATATTAGCAATAAAAATCGCCTTGTGGTCCGCAATCGTCTTTAAACGCTTTTCAAAAATAGAAGTCAATCACTAAAGAAAAAGTTAAACCAGCAGTTTTGCGAGGTGAAAAAACATTTTCGGCACCCGGCTTAGCAATTGCCGTAGTTATGTTAGTGCAATCAGAAGGGTAATTTTGATAAGTCACACCACTTTTAAATTTATCGGGATACGATGATTTTGAGGTGGTGTTTTTTTGTTTTTATATTCTGGCGCTAACAACTGATGATATTAGTTTTAATGCATAACTTCCTGAAACATTAAATTTGGAAGCGTTTTAGTGTGTTGAAAATGTAATGCGCGATACACAATACTAAATCCTGCAAACAGAAAACGATAAAATAACCGAAATTGATTCGGTATGGTTACCTTTATCGCGTGTATATAACGCTGCGAGACAATAGTTTGAATGAGTTTTATATACAAAGCCATAAATGCGATTAAAAAATAACTGCAAGTTCACGAGTATTAATTATATTCTTGTAATTGTGGTATTAAAGTTTTAAACTCATGGTCTTTTATGACACTGATTTAAGATTGGTACAGGATTTAAATTATTGACAGGGAAGATGAAAAACGATATAAACATTACAAAAGCATTGATTGATTTATCTACCGACAGTATTTTTATAATACAGAATGGGATAATTAAGTATGCAAATCGGGGTTTATTGGAGTTTTCGGGTTATAATTTATCGGAACTAATTGGGGTGAAGTTTACGGAAATTGTACAGCATAATGAGTTAGAGAAACTTTATTCCCTGTCGCTTAAAAATCAAAACGGCGAAAATCAGCCATTAAAATACGAATCGGATGCCAGGTTTAAAAACGGGAATTATATTGATGTTGAAGTATCTGCCGTATCGGTTGTTTTTGAGGGCGAACCGGCTTTTCTTGTGGTTTTGAGAGACATTACACAACGTAAAATCTCCGAAAGAAAATACCAGAATATCATTGATTTTGCACCGATTGGTTTTTACAAAACCCGAAGAAATGGCGACTTTATCCTTGCAAATGAGGAGTTGGCAAACATTCTGGGTTATGATGATGCCGATGAGTTACTCGCAATGAATATATCTGATTTCTACTTTTCCGGTGATGAAAGAGAAAAATTAATCAATAAATACGATACAGCGAAAAGTTCAAAAATTAAAAATCTTGAAATAAAATTCAGGAAAAAAGACGGTAGTGCCATTTGGGTTTTAATGACTGCGCGAGCCATAAAAGATAAAAATGGAAACACTATAAGTTATGACGGTTTTATCATTGATGTAAGTGAAATGAAAAAATCGCAAAATGAGCTTATAGCCGCCAAAGAACAAGCCGAAGAAAGTGACCGTCTGAAATCGGCATTTCTCGCCAATATGAGCCACGAAATCAGAACACCAATGAATGGTATTCTCGGCTTTACAAGTTTGCTTTTAAATCCTGACTTGAATGATGAAACAAAGGAAAAATATATTCAGATTATTCATCAAAGTGGCGAGCGAATGCTGAATACGGTAAACGATATTGTAGAAATGTCGAAAATTGAAGCCGGTATTATGGAGGTAAGAAAATCGGAAATTAGTGTAAGCGGAATATTAAAAGATATCCTCTCCTTTTTTCAGGTTCAGGCTCAAAAAAAGGGATTAACGCTAAATTATCAAAATAAAACGCCCGGGGCCGAAATATTCGTAACCACCGATAGGGCGAAATTTGAATCGATTCTTACCAACCTGATTAAAAATGCCATCAAATTTACCGAGCAGGGAAGTATAACGGTTAGTCATATCACAAAAAACGGATTTATTGAATTTTGTATTAAAGACACCGGAATAGGGATTCCCTTAAATCGGCAGAAAGCTATTTTTAGCCGTTTTGAGCAGGCCGACATTAAAGACAAAAGAGCTTTTGAAGGCTCGGGTCTGGGGCTGGCAATAGCAAAATCGTATGTTGAAATGCTTGATGGCAAAATATGGGTGGAATCAACAGAAGGAGTGGGGACTGAATTCTATTTTACCTTACCGGTTTCGAACGTGGTAAAAAATGGTACTCCGGATTCGACGCAGGAACACAACGAAAATGGGCTTAACAGAAAATATAAGATACTGATTGTTGAAGACGACAGAACTTCTGCCATTTTGCTTAAGACCATGTTATATGATATTGCTGAAAAAATTACCCATGCCAATAACGGCGAGAATGCCATTAAAGAATGTAAAAATCAGGCCGATCTTGATATTATTTTAATGGACATGAAAATGCCGGGAATAAGCGGCCATGAAACCACAAAAAGAATACGCGAGTTTAACAAGGATGTAATTATCATCGCCCAAACAGCCTATGCTTTGTCGGGCGACAGAGAAAAAGCATTTCAATCAGGCTGTAACGACTATATTGCAAAACCAATTAAAAAGGCTGAGATTCTGGAGAAGATTGAAAGCAACATTAAAAATTGCATTTAACATGGGGTGTATAGCATAGGGCAGGCAGTTAATGTTTTAAAGTTGCTGCATTTTATCAAATCTGTTGCGGTTTGCTTTCGGCGTAACATCAATGCTGTTTTCCCTTTTTAAGGGAAAATGTCAACAGACAAAAGGGTAAAGGTTTCATCCAGTTTTTCGTTGGCAACAGCTGTCGCGCTTCATCTCAACCATATTTTCCCCTACGCCACACAGCACCGAAAGTTTATGTTACTAGTTTTACCCCCTAACCACCAGAAACATAAAAAATATGTTTAGTTTTAAAACACCAAAACTGAAATTCGTGAATACACGCCCTGTAATAACTGTAAAAATGTAAGAAGAATATGATAATAGTGCTTTACATGCCACATTAGGCAGCATAAAGACAATCATTATTACGATATAATAGATATCAATATGAACGATACATATACGTTAGCGGTAATTTAGATTTCGACACGTAACCAAAATATTATGAGTTATATACTGATAGCATATTTCGGACTAATCATTTTTTCAGTAATCCTTTCTTTCTCGCGATTTCGAAAGATAATAAAAGACTACAAAAAGAATTATGACAGAAAAGATCCAGAGAAATGGCTTAGTAATAATTTGGGCTCAATAGATGTTGATGAATTGAAAGAGACTAAAATATTCATTATTTCTAAGACAAAATCACTATTCTCGTTGCTTCATACAATCATTAATTTTCCAATTTTCATTTTGAGAATGGCTTTGATTATAAAGTTCGGAATAAGGATAGTTTGGAAATTACCAATCCAGATTTATGAAATTTGGTGGATATTTATTTATGCTATTTGCTTTAATCTTGCGAGAAATGGTTCTTTAAATCTCTCAGTCATATTTTCATCACTAATAACATTTTCAATCATAATTGATACAGCTTCAATTTTTGATTCAAAAAAAGGACGTTTAAACTTAATGGATAAACCAGATCACAAAATCAGACTATATGATCTATTAGTGAACGGTTTATTGATTATAATTGGTTTTGCTTGCATTTATTTTACTCTTTCAATTATAAACATTAATGCATTTGGAGAAAGCTTGAGTATATTGGATTCAATATTCTATAGCTTTATGATAGGTACAACAATCGGGTTTTCAAACATCCTTCCAGTATCTGATATGGTTAAAATAATAACAATGATTGAAGGATTGTTAGGCTTTATGTTCGTCGTTATAATGATTGGAATATTTATAAATGTTTGGATTGATAAAAAGTCAAAAACTACCGCTAACACTTTGTAAATTGCATTGCGGCGTTCGGTGCCGGTTGTCGCCGTGGATTCCCGCATGATTGTCTATCGTCCTGCGGATGGCAATCACCCGCAATCCGCAACGATAACTTACAATTTACCGATATACACTAGTTTAAAGCACACATAGACAAAGTAATATGCTTAAAGAATATTTTGAAATAAATAAAGAAATTTTAGTAAAGGCTCTTGATAATTCAGAATATAAGAATACATCAAAGATTCTTTTGAATTTTTATAATAAATGTAAATCTATTGATGAATCAATAAAAGCAACAAACTTTCAAACAAACTTTTATCCGTGTGCTATTCTTCTTCGTTGTCAGATTGAACACTTTATTGTAGTAACATATGTTTGGATTCAATTCCGCATAACAGAGAAAGACGAAATTGCAAGAATATACCGCGAAGAATATTTAATTCATGAGGTTTTGAAAAGACTGAATTACTCAAAGAGCAATAACATATCAATGAGCAGTAGAATTGCTATTACTTTTCAAAAATACTTGACATTCTCACCGAAAAAAAAGTATTAGAACAAAAGGATCTGGAAAATATTTTTATAAAAGGAAACCAATTTGATATCAGAAAAATTAGCAGATTCTTTGATCAAAACTTACCGTTAAAAAATGACAATATAATTAAGGCTGAAAGGATCAAAAGCTTTTTAGAATATTATAACTATTTTTCAAGTTTTGTGCATGGAGGACCAACTGCAGATGAGTTGTCGACCGATGAATATAAATCCCAATTAATTGGTGATGCAAAAGATATGATGAAATTGAGTTCTAATATCGTAGGATTTACACGGATTTACATTTTATATTTTTTGAGTATGAATGATAAAAATTTCGAATCTGATTTAAAAACTGAAATGGATAAAATTTAAAAACCGGCATATGACCGGGATCGGTGGTACGCAAGTTTCCCCCGTTCCCTCTCCCGAAAACTTCGGAATGCAATCGGTGTGCGATCAGATCGAATTGAATTGAACTTGTCGGCCTTACTTTGGCCCCAACAACACTAATCAACCGTTGTAACCACCGCCCAAAGCAAAAATTGCCAACGAAAATCATCGTTGGCAATTTTATGCTGTTATTTTTTTCTTTTCTTTCGTTTCTGACGTTCTTTTGTGCGCGAAAATTTATCTTCGAACGAACGTTTTGACGAGCCTTTCCTTTTTTTCTGATGAAAAGCGCCCTGGAAGGTAGGATCGTCGATTTTGCGCTGACGGTCGATCTCGCGCAGCATATCCTGGCTTTCTTTAAACTCCGATTCGACAACTTCTATCCCTTCGGGCAAATCCAGCAGCTGAATTTCCTGGCGCATCAAACTTTCAATCTTTTTCCAGTGCCACTCTGCCGCCGGATCGATTAAGGTAATTGCATCTCCTTTATTTCCGGCACGCGCAGTTCGGCCAATACGGTGGATATAGTCGTCGTAATCGTTCGGTAAATCAAAGTTAATTACGTGGCTCACCTGGCTTACATCCATACCACGCGCCGAAACATCGGTAGTAATTAATATCCGAACTTCACCACTTTTAAATGCCTGGATGGAATTAATACGCGAGTTTTGCGCTTTGTTCGAATGGAGAATCCGTTTTTCGCCTTCCGCTTTTCGCTGAACCACTTTGTAAACACCCTCGGCATGTTCTTTTGTTTTCACAAAAATTACCACACGCGTAAATTTCTCTTCATCCTGAAGCAGGTACTTAATAAGGTTTAGCTTTGTTCTGTAATTCGGAACTTTATAGCAGGTTTGTGTTACCAAACCAACCGGAGTGGCCGATGGTGCTATTTCCAGTTTATCGTAGTGATCGAGAAATTCTTCTGCAAGCGTTTCAATCTTTTCCGAAAAGGTAGCCGAAAACAACAGGTTTTGCCTGCGCGACGGAATAATTTCCTGAAGTTGTTTGATTTGAGGGATAAATCCCATGTCGAGCATACGGTCGGCTTCGTCGATTACCAGGTATTTTACCTTTTTTAATCGCAGCGCACCGGCCTGGTACAAATCCCACATACGGCCCGGCGTGGCAACCAGAATATCGATTCCCGGCTCCAGTAAAGCAGCATGTTTTGTCCAGCCAATACCTCCAAATACCGCCGCATGGCGCAACTCCGAGTAACCCGTTAATTCTGCAATATCTTCACCCACCTGAATCGATAATTCGCGTGTTGGAACAAGAATTACTACACGCGGATCAACTCCTTCCGGCTTTTTTAAACGAGATAGCAAGGGAAGCAGGTAAGCCGCCGTTTTTCCGGTTCCGGTTTGGGCCACACCAACAATATTCACCCCCGAATTAATTTTCGGAATAGCTCTTTCCTGTATGGGAGTTGGCGTAGTAAAACCAATATCGTCGAGCGATTTTAATATCGATTTTGCAACTTTTAAATCTTCAAAAGTCTTCTTCATTCTATAAAATTTAGAAAACAACGTTTTCTGTTTGGGTGCAAAATTAGAAAATAAAGCCGACTTACCTCAATTTGTACATTTTACCGGGGAGCGCAAGTACCAGGTTTTTAAATTCAAGGTTAAGCAACATAGCAGAAATACGGCTTACCGGCAGTTTTATTTCGGCCGAAATCTGATCGATAAACAGGTCGCCTTTTTCTTTTAACAGGTCAACTATCTTTTGTTCGTCAGGATTTAAATCGATAAACAGACTCGACTGCACGGCTTCAACTTTATCGGTTTTCTCCCAGCCCATAAAATATTCCAGGTCGTTGATGCCTTCAATTAAAGTCGCTCCGTTATTTCTGATCAGCAGGTTACAGCCTTTTGAGTAAGTGTCGCCCGCGCGGCCCGGGAAAGCAAAAACATCGCGGTTATACGATGAGGCAATATCGGCAGTAATTAGCGAGCCCCCTTTTTGGGCCGATTCCACCACAATAGTTGCATCGGCCAATCCGGCAATAATACGGTTACGTTTAATAAAATTCGCCGGGTCTATTTTGGTGTTGCTCGGAAAATCAGTGACAATTCCACCGCATTCCAGCATTTTTTGCGCCGTTTGTTTGTGTATAGCGGGGTAAAGCGTATCGAGGCCGTGAGCAATAACACCAGCGGTGGGTAAATTGTAGTTCAGGGCACAACGGTGAGCATGTACATCAATGCCATAGGCCAGGCCGCTTACGATTAGAATATTGTATTTTCTTTCGGCAAATTCGCGGCACAGATTTTCTACTATTGTCCGACCGTATTCGGTGGCGTTACGCGTACCCACAATGCTGATTACCCGCTCAGTATCGAGATTCATGTTCCCTTTGGTGTAAATAATAAGTGGTGCGTCAACACAACTTTTTAACCTGCGTGGATAAGTGGCGTCGGTATAAAAATGGATGTCTATTCCGTTTTTATCAATGTATTCCAGTTCCTTTTCTGCCAGTGGCAGCACATTGTTTTTCTTTATCTGGCGGGCATAAGCTTCTCCAATTCCTGGAACTTTTGTTAATGCTTTGGCCGATTGAGAAAAAACACCTTCAGCGCTGCCAATATAGGCTACCAGGTTGCGGGCAAGAATGCCTCCAATGTTGGGAAGCATCGATAGTGCCACTTTGTATTTAAGGTCTTCGTTCATAAGTGCAGGGAGCTCAGGCTTAGTTTTTTATGATTGAATTTAGCGATTCCTGAATACGTTTGCGGTCGTCGACAGTTAAGCCGGCCAGGCTAACTGTCGGGTACTCGGCTATTCCCCGATCGGTTTTTATTACAAGCGTTAAATCGGATAATTTACCAAAAAATGAATCTTCGAAAAGCGCCTTTCTTAAACGATACTTGGGAAATTCAATGGAATTATAGGCCTTTCCGGTAAAACTGATCACTTTGTAATAGCGAAGAATAATTTTGTCTGCATCGTCGGAATATTCGATGTATTGATAATCGGCCACATGAAAATAAAGGTACCACATGGAGAAAACTCCCAACCCGGCCAGTGCAAGCAGAACATGGTCGAGTAAAAACAGCGCCAGAATACCCAACGCAATTAGTATGGAAACCAGGAAGAATATTTTTTTGATCTTCGAAACCTTTTCGGTGTTTTTTATTGTCATCGTTCGTTATTAAATATCTAAAACTATTGCCACGTGCACCCTTAAAAAAAGGCAATGCCATTTTTATTGTAACTTTATCGCAATTTAGCAGCTACTTATGGGAAATTCAAAAATTTACTCTAAAATAATTTACAGCCGAAAGTTGGAACAGGAACTTCAGGCTTATATCAATAACTATCCGAAGGGCAAAGTGTTTCTGGCAACCGAAGAAACCGTTGATAAACTTTGGGTGGCCAACCTGGATAATTTTTTGGCAGAAAACAGCATTAAAAAAGTTGTTGTTCCGGCCGGTGAGCACAATAAAAAAATTGGTTCGGTTGAAACCATTTGGCAGTTTTTATCGGAAAACGAGGGCGACCGCAAATCCTTGCTTATTAATATTGGTGGAGGAATGCTTACCGATCTTGCCGGTTTTGCAGCCAGCACTTTTAAACGCGGTATCGATTTTCTGAATGTGCCAACAACTTTGTTATCGCAGGTTGATGCCTCGGTGGGTGGGAAAACCGGGTTTAATTTTAACGGCTTAAAAAACGAAATTGGCGTATTTAAAGAACCGGTTGCCGTTCTTATAAATACCGATTTTTTGAAAACCATTGATCGTAACAATTTTATTTCGGGGTTTGCCGAAATGATCAAACACGGATTGATTCACAGTCCTGAGCATTTGGCAGAGCTGAAAGATTTTGATTTCGATACTATTGATTACGATCTGTTGCAGGAAATTATTCGCCACTCGGTAAACGTGAAAGAATATTTCGTAGCCAACGACTTAACTGAAAATAATATCCGTAAAGCACTGAATTTCGGGCACACGGTTGGTCATGCTTTCGAAAGTCTGGCCATGAAACAAAACCGGCCCGTTTTGCATGGTTATGCCGTTGCTTACGCCATGATCGCTGAACTTTTTCTGTCGGTGAAAATGTGTGGCTTTCCGCAAGCCGATTGCGATGAGCTGACCAATTGGATGTTGGATATTTACGGCAAATTCGAAATTGAAGAATCCGATTTTGAAGCTTTGTATCAATTAATGACACACGACAAAAAGAACGAATCGGGACGGATTAATTTTACACTTCTACCAAAAGTTGGCGAAATTGCCATCAACCAGAATTGCAGCAAAGAACTGATTCTGGAAGCGCTTAAATTCTATAAAAGTCTGTAATTGACAGACGGAATTAACCTCATTATTACATTTGAAATGATTTACCAGGTAACTACCGACATAAAAGAAATTAAGGGAGCAATTAATCTTCCGGCTTCAAAAAGTATAAGCAACCGGGCACTCATTATTAATGCTTTGAGTTACAGTCCGTATCCGATTCGAAACCTGTCGGACAGCGACGATACAAAAGTTCTGACGGCAGCATTGTTTTCAAACAGTAACAAATTCGATATCGGGCATGCCGGAACCGCGATGCGTTTTCTTACCGCTTTTCTGGCAAAAATTGTTGGCGAGTGGGAGATAACCGGATCGGAGCGCATGCAGCAACGCCCCATTTCTATTTTAGTAGATGCGCTAAATAAACTGGGAGCGCAAATTGAGTACTTGGGCAATGAGGGCTGTCCGCCGCTGAAGATTTTGGGTTCGCATTTAAAAGGGCAAACCATTGAGTTGGATGGAAGTGTATCGAGCCAGTATATTTCGGCGCTTTTGCTAATTGCTCCAACCATTGAAAACGGACTGACTTTAAAGCTAAAAGGCAACATCACATCGCGGTCGTACATAAAACTTACGCTGGAATTGATGGCAAAATTTGGCATTCAGTACCGCTGGGACGATAACGTGATTTTTGTGCCGGAACAAAAATATTTTGCCCTCGATTTTACCTGCGAAGCCGACTGGTCGGGTGCTTCCTACTGGTACCAGATTATGGCCCTGGTTGACAATGGCGAGCTATTGCTGGAAAATCTTTTACTCGATAGTTTGCAGGGCGATGCCAACATTGCCGCCTGGTTTGAGCAGTTTGGACTTACTTCAACACAAAAAGAAGAGGGTGTTCTCTTGGAAAAGCACAAAAACCGACAGCCGGAGAAACTGGTACTTGATTTTATTGAAAATCCCGATGTGGCGCAAACCATGGCGTGTTTGTGTGTGGCTAAAAATATTCCGTTTCACTTTTCAGGTTTAAAAACTTTGAAGATCAAAGAAACCGATCGGATTACGGCGCTGCAAAACGAGTTGGCAAAATTTGGTGCGTCCATAGCCGAACCTCAGTTTGGAGAACTGGCCTGGGATGGAAAGCTGGACCAGGAACAACAGGAAGAAAATCCAATTATAAATACCTACCACGATCACCGAATGGCACTGGCTTTTGCGCCAATGGTTTTAGCGGGCTTTTCGATGCGAATTGATGATCCGATGGTGGTTTCCAAATCGTACCCCGGTTTCTGGGAAGACCTGAAACAGGTGGGGTTTTCGATTGAAGCGGATTAGAACGCCGGTGACGCTGATTGAGAAGATAATCGCTGATAAAACGCTGTGAAAATCATTTTTATCAGTGTCATCAGCGTTCTAAATCTTATAGTTTTATAAATATCTTCTTCTTATAAAGGATCCAGGCCGGAATAAAATTGAAGCCAATAAACAGGGCGGCATACAAAAAGCTGCCCATTTCCATACTCCAACCGGCATTTTCAAACCAATTCATCCAGTGGTTGTTTAAGCTGCTTCCACCAAATTTCCAGGAATAAAAAGGCATACGCCACACATCGGCCAGTACATAAACGGCAATGGCATTCGATCCAAATATAATTCCCGGTTTGGTTAAACGTGTACGGCCAAGCATATCTACAAAAAAGATGCTCACAGCTAGAACCATTCCTGCCAGTCCCGAAGTAACCAACACAAACGAACTGGTCCAGATGTTTTTATTAATGGGGAAAATGTAATTCCAGAAATAGCCGATAATAAAAGCAAAGAACGAAAAGGCGAAAAGGTAAATTACTTTTCGTTCCGCAGTCATTTTGCTCAGTACTAAATGACCTGCCAGCATTCCGGTAATTCCGGTGGCAATGGCCGGAAGTGTACTTAGCAGCCCTTCCGGATCCCAGGTTTTCTGCCATAGATAACCGGGCAGGAATTTGCTGTCGACCCAGGCAGCAATATTGGCACCGGGTTCCAGCATTACTTTGCCGTAACCCGGAGTAGGTATGAACATCATTACCAGCCAGTAAATTACAAGCAAAGCACCGGCAACAATGGCCTGAGTTTTCCATTTCGAGTTCAGGAATAAAAAGGCACAGGCAAAAAATACGATGGCAATGCGCTGCAGTACTCCGGCAATCCGTACATCTTCAAAACTAAAACTGGGGAACAACCAAAGCAAAATACCAACAGCAAATATTTTTACGGAACGAAAAACGATTTTCCTGTACATCGGGCCTTTGTCAACACCTGCGTTCAGTCGTTTGGTGTACGCCAATGCGATGGACACGCCAACGATAAATATAAAAAACGGAAATATCAGATCAGTGGGTGTTAAGCCGTTCCAGCTGGCGTGTTCCAGCGGCGGATAAATATGTGCCCAGGTGGCAGGATTGTTTACCATGATCATTGCGGCAATCGTAAATCCGCGGAAGGCATCAAGCGAAATAAGTCTCTTAAATTCAGCCATTTTGTTTATTTGGTTTAGTAAAATATTCTAATAGGCTTAAAATTGTTTTTAAAAATATTAGAAAGTCAAACTTAGCAAAAATATTGTGATGAAAAAGATGGCCGTTTAAAATTATTCGGGGAACTCAAAAATATGAGAACGAGGCTTGATTCGAATTTTCTCCTCCTGACATGAGGAGTACCCGGCTATGCCCGGCAATGTCATTAAGTTAAGGCTGTAAGCCTATGTTAATTCAGCCCAAGGCAATGCCATGGGGACAAGGATTGATGTTTTTGGTCGCCCTGAAAGGGCAGCTAAATTGCCCTTTCAGGGCGCTGTTCTTGTTTGTTGCATATTCCCCAATGCAACGCATTGGGCTGAAATAAATATGACTTTCAGTCATTCTGCTCTTAACTTAATGACATTGCTATGCCGGGGAGGTTGTGTAAAATAGATGTTGTGGATGATAAGGTCTGAGCCTTTTATTTCCGTTTTTTCTGAAAAAACTCCTGCAACAATTCAGCGCACTCGGTTTCAAAAATGCCGCTAACAATTTCTGTTTTTGGATGAAGTGCTTTGGCTGCAAATTTTTTAAAACCACGTTTTTCATCGGAAGCGCCATAAACGATTTTGCCAATTTGCGACCAGCCCAATGCGCCGGCACACATTACGCAGGGTTCGAGCGTAACATACAAGGTACAGTCGTTCAGGTATTTTCCACCCAATAAGTTGGCAGCAGCAGTAATGGCCTGCATCTCGGCGTGTGCTGTTACATCATTCAGGGTTTCGGTAAGGTTGTGGGCGCGTGCAATTATCTTTCCTTTTGACACTACCACTGCTCCAACCGGAATTTCGCCTTCGTCAAAAGCCTGAACAGCTTCTGCAAAGGCTTTTTTCATAAAATATTCGTCGTTAAACGGTTCAATCATAATTTTTTATTTAGCCCCGTCCTTTAGGGCGGGGTTTCTAAATTCGCGATGAAGATAGAATTTTTAGGATTTTTGTACTTTAAATCAGAATACAAAAATCCTAAAAATTCTTGAATGTTCCTTTTTTTGTCCCCGCCCTAAAGGACGGGGCTAAATATATTCGTTTTTAGAGCAACTGCTGTACAATTCCCCGAAAAGCTGCCAAATGTTTCCGGTTTAATTGCCAAAATATCACTATTTTCGCGGCGTAAATAAAAGAAAGATATCATGTACAGAACACATACTTGTGGCGAACTTCGAATTGAGAATGCAGGAAATGAAGTAACTCTGGCCGGTTGGGTGCAACGCGTCCGCGACCTGGGAGCCATGACTTTTGTTGACTTACGCGACCGCTACGGCATTACGCAGCTGGTGGTTGACGAGAATACCGATAAAGCGGTTGCAGTTGCAATTGTGGAGCTGGGACGCGAATTTGTGATCCAGGCAATAGGAACAGTTCGCGAGCGTCAGAGCAAAAACAAAAATATACCAACCGGTGAAGTGGAAATTGCTTTGTCGGAAATTAACGTGTTAAGCCCGGCAGAACTTCCGCCGTTTACCATTCAGGATGATACTGATGGTGGCGACGACCTGCGGATGAAATACCGTTACCTCGATTTACGCCGCGATGCAGTACGTGAAAACCTGGTGTTACGCTCGAAAATGGCACATGCCGTTCGTAATTACCTGAACTCAAAAGATTTTATTGAAACAGAAACGCCGGTATTAATTAAATCGACTCCGGAAGGAGCGCGCGATTTTATTGTGCCGTCGCGTATGAATGAAGGCCAGTTTTATGCACTGCCACAATCGCCACAAACCTTTAAACAGCTGTTGATGATTGCCGGTTTCGACCGATACTATCAGATCGTAAAATGTTTCCGAGACGAAGACCTGCGTGCCGACCGTCAGCCGGAGTTTACACAAATCGACTGCGAAATGTCGTTCGTTGAGCAGAAAGACGTGCTGGAAATGTTTGAAGGATTAACCCGCCACATGTTCAAAGAAACGCTGAATGTGGAAGTGGATGAGTTCCCATGGATGCCTTATTCTGAAGCCATGGAGAAATACGGATCGGACAAACCCGACACCCGTTTCGAAATGCTGATCAACGATATTACCGAAACCGTAAAAGGAAAGGATTTTGTGGTGTTCGACTCGGCTGAATACATTGGTGCTATTTGTGCCAAAGGATGTGCCGAATACACACGTAAACAACTCGACGGATTGACCAATTGGGTAAAACGCCCGCAAATTGGTGCCAAAGGTTTGGTTTATGTGAAATGTAACGAAGACGGTACGTTTAAATCGTCGGTAGATAAATTTTACTCGCAAGACGACCTGAAGGCGTGGGCAGAAAAAACAGGAGCCGAAGCCGGCGACCTGATCCTGGTAATGAGTGGCGACAAAAAACACATGTTGGATGCCCTTGGCGAGTTGCGCCTTGAAATGGGTAAACAACTTGGTCTGCGTGACAAAAATGTGTTTAAACCTTTGTGGGTTGTCGACTTCCCGTTATTGGAGTGGGACGAAGAATCAAAACGTTTTTACGCGATGCACCACCCGTTCACTTCTCCAAAACCGGAGGATATTGAACTAATGGATACCGATCCGGGTAAAGTCCGTGCCAATGCCTACGACCTTGTAATTAATGGTGTTGAAATTGGTGGTGGTTCGGTTCGTATTTTCGATTCGGAACTGCAGTCGAAAATGTTCAGCCTGCTAGGCTTTACAAAAGAAGAGGCCGAAGCACAGTTTGGCTTCCTCATGAAAGCCTTTAAATTCGGTGCGCCGCCACATGCCGGAATTGCTTTTGGTTTCGACCGTTTGGTATCGTTATTTGCCGGTTTGGATACGATCCGCGACGTTATTGCTTTCCCGAAAAACAATGCGGGCCGCGACGTAATGATCGATTCGCCATCGGCAGTTGCCGAAGCTCAGTTGGACGAGTTGAATTTGAAACTGAATCTGAAAGAAAAGAAGTAATTTCTACCACATACAATTGATTTAAAGGAGCCTTCTCGGGCTCCTTTTTTGTTGAAACCGTTAAATCTGACGAAGAATAACAAAAGATTGTATTGGTGATTGAACTTCCGGTTAATTTTGCACGAAAATCAAAAAACAGACAGCCAACCTTGACTGATAAAAATTATGCATAAAATATTACGTAAAAGAATTCTGAATCCTGCCGTTGAGGAGATCGTTGTGGAAGCGCCATACGTAGCCAGGAAATGCCAACCCGGACAATTCATTATCATTATTGTGGAAGAAGGAGGCGAACGCATCCCGCTAACCATTGCCGACTTTAACCGCGAAGAGCAGTCGGTAACAATGATTTACCAGGTTGTGGGGCACTCAACGCAATTGCTTCAGCAAAAAAATGTTGGGGATTATCTGAGTGATGTTGCCGGCCCGTTGGGTTTGCCTTGTGTCGATCATAAACCGAAAAGAGTTCTTGGAATCGGCGGAGGTGTTGGTGCGGCTCCTTTGTATCCTCAAATAAAAATGCATGCCGAAAACAATGCAGAAATTGACGTTGTTTTAGGAGGCCGAAGTGCCGAATTTGTAATTCTGCAGGAGGAATTCTCGAAACAGGCGAAGAACGTATTTGTAGCTACCGATGATGGAAGCCTCGGAACGAAAGGTTTTGTTACCACTATCGTTCAGAAATTGCTGGAAGAAGGAAATCAGTACGATGAAATAATCGCTATTGGACCTATTCCGATGATGAAGGCGGTGGTGAACGTGGTAAAACCATTTAATATTCCGATCTCGGTTTCACTAAATCCTTTGATGGTGGATGGTACCGGAATGTGTGGAGGTTGCCGTGTTTCCATTGACGGAAAAACAAAATTTGCCTGTGTTGACGGTCCCGATTTTAATGGTTATGATGTGGATTTCGACGAAATTACCAGCCGCCAGGGAATGTACAAAGACCAGGAGAACGGTCATAATTGCCGAATCGGTTTGTCGGCTGAAAATACGATCGTAGCAAAGAAAGTAGCGCCAATCGCTGCCCAAATGAAAGGCAAGTTTAATATGCAGCCGCTTAGAACGCCAATGCCGGAGCTTGACCCGATTGAACGAAGTAAATCGTTTGGCGAAGTGGCAATGGGTTATTCAGTGGAAGAGGCCATAAACGAAGCGAAACGTTGCATCCAGTGTAAACGACCTTCGTGTGTAAGCGGTTGCCCGGTAAATGTGCAAATCCCCGAGTTTATCGGTCATATTGCCGAAGGCGATTTTCAGGAAGCCTACAAAAGCATAAAATCATATAATAGTCTGCCGGCCGTTTGTGGTCGCGTGTGCCCGCAGGAAAACCAGTGCGAAGCGATTTGTGTTCGTGGTAAAAAAGATGAACCTGTGGCGATCGGTCGTTTGGAACGTTTTATTGCCGATTATGCGCGTGAAAATAACTTTGAAGAAGAACTTCCGCAGTACAACTCAGGAAGGAAAGTGGCTGTAATTGGCGCCGGTCCTGCAGGAATTGCATGTGCCGGCGAGTTGGCAAAAAAAGGTCACGAGGTGGTTGTATTTGAAGCACTTCACACGCCCGGCGGAGTATTGATGTACGGTATTCCGGAATTTCGCTTACCCAAACAAATCGTACGCGAAGAAATCGACTCCATCAAAAAAATGGGCGTTAAAATTGAGAAAAACGTAATCGTAGGAAAATCGTTAACGGTGGAAGATTTGAAGGAAGATGGTTTTGAAGCCATATTTATTTCTACCGGAGCAGGATTGCCACGATTCCTGAATATCGATGGTGAAAACCTGAATGGTGTTTATTCGGCGAACGAATTTCTCACCCGTGTGAACCTTATGGAATCTTTTAAACGGGAAACGCCAAGCCCGGTGCAGAAAGGCGATAAAGTTGCTGTTGTTGGTGGTGGTAACGTAGCTATGGATGCCTGCCGAACTGCCCTGCGTTTAGGAGCCGGGGAGGTTTATATCATTTACCGACGCGGAGAAGATGAACTGCCTGCGCGAGCTGAAGAAATTGAACATGCAAAAGAAGAAGGCATTCAGTTTAAGTTGCTTGCCAATCCTGTAAAAATTCATGACAATGGTAACGGTTGGGTAGGAGCGATCGAAAATCAGCAAATGGAATTGGGCGAGCCCGATGCATCAGGACGTAGAAGACCGGTTGCGATAGAAGGAGAGACTTTTATGCTCGATGTAAATAAGGTTGTAATTGCAGTGGGGCAGTCGCCAAACCCGTTGATTACACAAAGCACTAAAGGGCTTGATTTGCATTCGTGGGGTGGTATTATCGTTGACGAGCAAACCATGAAAACAAGTATGGAAAGTGTGTATGCCGGTGGCGATGTTGTTACCGGAGCAGCAACAGTAATTTTGGCCATGGGTGCGGGAAAAACCGCCGCACAAGCTATCGATACGCAATTGAATTAGTATATCCGGCAGTGATGGTCTCACTGAAGGGAGGCTATCACTAAGCTAGTTCACTTTGATAAGAACATAAAATATAAAGGAGCTTTCGGGCTTCTTTTTTATTGCAAAATAGTTTCTGTTGCATTCGTACCCATCCTCGTATCCTTCCCTACCAGCAAGGAAGGACGATTGACCTGTGGTTCATCGCAATTTCGTCTCAGGAACTTTTTGTTCGTATTTTATTTTGGAGGCCAATCGCCTTTCCCTTCGAAGAAGGGAGAGACAGGAGCGCGGGTATATTTGTTTCATTTGAATGAAATTGTGCCGATTTTCATTTCTCAGCCTTCAAAACCAACACTTTATCGCCAGCCTGCACACTATCCGCTGAGCTAAATAACCTGATGCTTCCTTTTTCATTTTCGATCAGAATCGGTAAGGTGTTCTCCAGATCGATTTTATTTTCAGCAATCCATTCTTTGCACGACATTTCTTCTTCAACAAGAATGCTGCTTTCACCGGCTTCATCATGCTGCATTTTGTGCATCCATGCATCAAGGCCAACCGGCGAAGCAAATAAGAGGTTTATATTCTCAAGTTCTGTGATTTCATTTAACTCTTCTGACGGAGATTGAGCTACAGCAATTTCAGGAACAAGGAACTTTTCTTTTGCCATTTTTGCGGCCAGTGTATTTACCCGGTTATTTGTTGTCATTCCTACAACTGTTAACACATTGTCGGCTTGTAAGTCTTCCCACATGTCTTCGTGCAGTGCGTTGCCAAACAGACTGTTGAAACCTGCTTTTTCTGCCCTGGCAGCCAGTTCGCGGTTATTATCAATAAGCGTAACCGGAGTCTGATCTTTGAAATATTTAGCCAGAATAAGGCTTAGTGGATTTACTCCGAGGAATACAATTCCACGGCGTTCGTCCATATAAACCAATTCGCCCCGTTTGCGCAACCATTTGGTGGTCCAGCTTAAAAGCACAGGTACAGTAAGGGTGGTAAAAATGGCCATAAATACCAGTATCGAAAAAATGGTTTTATCGATGATGCCCATTCCCAGACCGATTTCAGCAATAATAATTTCAACGGCTCCACGTCCGTTCATCCCTGTCCCGATGGTAATACCTTCGCGCCAGCCATTTCGCGAGGGGAGGTAGAACAAAGCAGTACCCACAATTTTACCAACTATCGCCAGAGTGGTAACCAGTATCAGCAAACCCAGATCGGTTTGAAAAACGGTAACATCAACGAAAAAACCAGCGGTAACAAAGAAAATCGGCGCCATAAACCCGATGGAGACATCGTAAAAAGCTTTGTTCAGTTCTTTCGAGATCTTTTTGGGGAAGAGGTTGTCCTTTATAAACAAACCGGCCATAAATGCTCCTAAAATGCTGTGCATTCCCGCCAGTTCTGCCAACTCGCAATAACCAAAAGTTACAATCAGAATAAGCGTAAAATAGGCGGTGCTGTTTTTCATTCCTGAGCGTGTAATGTACTTTCCGAGGTGCGGCAAAAGGAATACGCCTATTGAAATAGTAAGGCCAAAAAATACCAGGATCTTACCGCCAATCAGCAGCAGTTCGCTGATGTTTATCACATTGGTTTCGGCAAAGTTGGTAATGCCCGAAAAGATAACCAGTGCCAGCGTATCGGAGATGAGTGCACCAGCCATTAACACATAGGCAATGCGCGTATTCAACAGTTTCAAATCGATTAGGATTCGGCTTTTGGTAGCCAGCGAAGTTACGCCAATGGCAATGGCAACAAACAATCCGGCAATTGGTGTTCCGCCCGTCCATACAATGGCAAAGTAACCCAATACAAAGGGTACAAAAAATCCACCGATGGCCGCCAGTAACCCCGCCCACGAAGCTTTTTTCAGGTCGCGAAAATCGATTTCCATCCCGATGTAGACCATCAGCAGAATAATACCGATTTCGGCCAGCACTTTAACCGCCTCGGAATATTCAAGCCAGCCCAATACGGCCGGTCCAAGCACAATCCCAATCAGTAATTCGCCAAGAATGGCGGGATAACCGATTTTACGAATGGCAACTCCTCCAAGATATGCCGCAAGTAATACTGCAGAAATATTCAGAATATTAATGTGAAACTCCTCCATAGCGCTGTTTTTAAGTTATACCAATTGTTTTTCAGTGTGAGCCTTATGCGAAACGGTGAAATTACAATGGTTAATGCCGATAGAGAGGGAATTATAATAGATAAGGCTCATTCTGATCACACATCGGTGTTATCTCCTTTTTACAATATAGGAAATTTAGCTCATATAGAATACCTGAAAGTATTTAATGAAATGTTAATGTATTTGCGGCTGCATTACTGCAATTACAGGGGAAGGAGTGGACTGTAAATATTTATCCGGCTATTAATCCGGGGTTTCGTTTTTTCTAAATGGCGAAGGAATATAGGGTTCGCCGTTCAGCACTTTTACGGTATTTGTTATTGAAAGTAAGGTGTTAATCAGAAGTACACCAAAGAGCGGAGTAGTAACATTTGCTTTCCAGTAAACCCACAGACAACCTGTAAGAACACCACAAATAAGGAGTTGAAAGCTGATAACCGAACGGTAGTGATGTGACATGGCTATTGTTTTATGCTTTCTGGCCCGCCACATCAGCATGGTTGGAAATACCAGCGGAAGGATGCCACTCAAATGTAAAAATCCTAACCAGATGTTGTTGCTGTGTTCTTTTTCCTCGCATTCCCCGGCATCGGTGGCTGCAAATAAACCAAAATCAACTTCCAGTGCCTTGGCAATCATTTGCAGGGTATATGACCGCGGATCTACCTGCCCGTTTTCGATGCGCTGAATCGTTCGGGTGCTCACTTCTGTTTTTTCGGCCAGCTCCTCCTGGGTCATGCCCTTTTTAATCCGTAATTCTTTAATGAGTTTTCCGGTTTCCATTTTGTTTTATTTAGCACTTCAAATGTCTGATTGATTCCGATAATTTACAACTGCATCAGCACGACATTTACACGACAAATAAGTTTCTCTGCCGTCAGAACCGTACTCGTTTATTCCATTTCACTTAATTTTTGCTGTATTTCTGTTAAAACTCGTTTGTGGGAATAATTCGAGCAATGTCCTTTCATAGGTGTAAATTCAATTTGCGCGTCAGATTTAGGGTTTGTAGTACTTTTCAGGTATTGATCAAAATCCCGCATCGAATTATTGAGGTAAAAATTATCCATATCACCCATCCAGATATGAATTTTCCCTTCGAGTTTTGGCCCAAGCTCTGGCCAGTTCGACGCGGTGTATTTCAATAAATCATATTTCTTCCAATGCTCGGCAACTTCTTTATCAATTGCACCGGTAACAGGATCAAAAATCGTTTTGGGCATTCCGTCTTCTCCTTTGGGGCTGTACAATGCATTCCATGCTCCCCACTGACCGCCCGATGTCACATAGGTGTTCGAATATCCCTGAACATTCTCTGCAGTCATTTCCTGTTTTATCGAAAATTGAGGTTCGCCATAAATATCCCGCATACTTGGTCGCAAGTACCCTCGGTCGTTATAAAAAGCATTTTCATTTTCGTAAACATTAACCAGTTGCATTTTAGCAAAACACACCGGATCCGGGCTATACGACCAGCATCCGTTAAAAGTTTCGGGGTAAATTAATTGTAAGGCGAGCGATACCCAACCTCCGGTAGAACAACCATCAACAAAACGGCTTTCGGCAGTTCCTTCAATTCTGAATTGTTTCTCAATTTCTGGAATTAACTCGTTAATTAAGGCCTCTCCGTAAGGGCCGTTGTTTTCTGAATCGAGCTGATAACAATCGCCAAACGGTCCCTCTCCATCAAGAAAAACAGTAATGATTTGTGGCGCATCCTCCGAAGTCCACCACGACATAAACTCCTCATTTTTAATTAAAGAATTGATTCGCGTATACCGACCACCATATCCGGCTACATTATACCGTACCGGATATTTTGTGTTTGGATGGCTTTTGTAACCCGAAGGAAGTAAAACCGAAGCCTTTAAATGCATTGATTTGTTCCACCATTTTGTTAAAACCGGACTTTCCATTTCAAAAAACTCAACTAACTCGTTATCCTCTAATTTCTTTTCAGGAATGATTTCAGAAAAGTTTAGTTCAACCAATTGTTTGTTTTTTGTATCAACTTTTACAGGCGTACTATATAAATTGCCGGCAGTGTTGCTGCGCGATTCAGAATCCCTGTTTTGAACCCAAACTGCCTGTATAAAATATACGCCGTGAGGAACCGAGTTGAAATCCCATTCAGAGGTTTTTGCCCAATCTCCATCGCCATTTACTCTCCGGGATTTGTTCTTGCCCCAGTTCTCGAAATTCTTTCCGAAGACAGATTCATTACCATCATAACCCGATGAGAATCTCGGCTCCGACTTATCAGTGTCTGAAATATAAATTAGTAACCTTCCACTGGATTTAAAGCTGTCTTTGAGGTTATCATCCACCGAAATGGTAAAAGCTAATTTCGTAGATTGCTGTTGCGCAAATCCCGAAAAAAAAGTAATAGCCAGAAAAGACAGTAGGAGAAAACTTTTGATATTCATCTGTTTCGTTTTTATAAATGGATAAGATTTGTGTGCCACTATTTTTTATTGAGAGGTTTGCATGTGTATTTGGCAGCAGTAATATACAGTATTAAATATAATTTTTTTCCCATTAAATTAAAAATAACCAATAACATACTGTTTTTACTTACCCGCCAGGTCGCGAATGGTTTGCCGCAGTATATTTACTTCCAGTTCCAGCTCTTTAACCCGGTTTAGCAGGCTTGCATTCTCGTTTACCAATTCGGTATCGGCGCAATCAGGTTCCGCATAGGGGAATTTGGTGGCCAGCTCACGAAAAAAGTTGTAGTGCAGTAAATTACTCAGATCGGCCAGCTTTTGCACCTGCAGGGTAGGCCGGTGTAGCATGCCGTTAACCGAGGTCGGGTGTAAATTAAAGGCACGGGCAATGTCGGCACCTGTAACATTCCTGCTTTTCATTACTCTTTTTACGCTCGGAAGTACTGAAATCTTCTCCATAAGTATTAAGTTAATTGATTACACCTATAAATATACGTAAAAAACATAAGTGAATATGTAAAAAGCAGGAAATGAGATGTTTTAAGCATATAATGCGATGCTAATAACATCGAAATAGGGGTAAAGAGAATATAAGCCGAGGTAAATAACATTGAGAAATATGTAAAAAAGATCTGGTAAGAGGTAAAAAGCATATTATTTGACGATCAGAAGTACCCGTTTGGATATAAAAGCTTCAGCTTTGCAGGTTAGAGCAGGTGTTCATCGGTTGAATGGCGGCGAATTCGATTAATTATTACTCCGCGGGTATCAAAGGATGTCATCTTTCCAAAAAGAAAACATCCTTTGGTGGATTTTAAACGTCGAAATAATAAATCGATTTGTAATCGAGTTTTTTAGCGCCAATCCGGTCGTAAAAGTCCATGGCGCTGTGGTTGCGCTTATTAACATACCAGTCAATCACTTTTGCTCCTTTACTTTTTGCAAAGGTTTTCAGGTGTTTCATCAGCATTGCGCCAATGCCCAGTTTTCGGTACTCAGGAAATACAAACAGGTCTTCGATGTGGTAATTGGTAACCGCTTTAAACGTTGAGAACGATTTAAAAATAAGTGTAAAACCACAAACTTTTTTGTCTTCGTTTTCGGCCACAAAAACCTTCACGTGTGTGTCGGGGGCAAAAATGGTGTTGCGTATATCCTGCTCGGTGGCGGTAACCATCTCCACCTGATCAACATGAACGGCGAGGCCTTTAATACATTCCAGGATAATTCCTGCATCCTCCGCTTGGGCTTCTCGTATTTGTATCATTTATTCATCAATTTAATATGTTCTGTTGTACGACGAAAGTGGCATGAAATTACAAAAAATGTATAATCCTACCCGTTTGGGCAAGTTCGAATGAGTTCTTTTTTCCTGCTTAAAACGCACTGTCCCGGTTACTCGTCATCAACAATCCGCACATGGTTTTCAATCCGGTTTTGTGTCGAGTCGTTGGTAAAGCTCGTAACGTCGCCCCGGCAATTGGTAAAATACACGTATTCTCCCTGATCGTAGAATCGATACACTTTGCAGCCTTCGTACTCAAACAAGTATGATACATAGTACGAGTCGTTATTGTCCGTCTTATTTGTTGTAACGGGTAATTGTTCAAAACTTGAGCAGGCTGTAAGCCCCAGCAAAAGGGCCCCGGCAATGGCTTTCTGAATTGTTTTCATGGGTTTAAATATTGATGTTTGCAGGGGAAATACAAGAATGATGCCATGTGTTTATGTAAAGCAAGAGGGGGGAGAATTAGTATGTTCCTTCCGGGAACCCGTGTTGGATTATAAGTCCTCGATATCGCAATTGTACCAGGTTTTGTCCACCGTAAAACCGCTTTTTTCATAAAGTTTTATTGCCGGGTGGTTCCAGTTCAGCACCTGTAAGCGCATACGTTTGCACTTTTCGGCTTTGGCTACTTCAAACATTTTATCCATTAAACGGCTGCCCAATCCGTTGCCGCGATAAGCTTCTTTAACATACAGGTCATCGAGGTACAAGGTTTTTCCTACCCAGGTATAATAAGCGAAATAGTAAAGTGCCATGCCTATAATTTCCTTTTCTTCGGTTTCGGCCACATAACATTTAAAGTATTCTTTTTGCTCGTACATTAATTCCAGCGAGTTGCTTACCTTTTCAGGGCTTTTTTCGTATTCTGCCAGTTCCATAATCAGCCCGAACATTGCCGGGAAATCGTTTTCAGTTGCTTTTCTAATTTTAATATCCATGAATAAATTTTAATTGAGTTCAAGTTTGGCCGAAGCTTTTACATCTCCGTTTATAACAATTTCGAAAGTATGCTCGCCGGGGTAATGTTTGCGCGTGGTCATATTTTTGAAGGTGTGTTTTTTGTTGATGGTGTGCACGCCCGGTTTCATTTCCACTTCTTTTATCTGAAACACTTTTGGCGATGTTTTGCCATTGGCTTTTACAAAGTGAACGATGTATTCGATACGCACTTTTTGCTTTTGTTTGGTATCGAGGGCGAGTTTGAAACGAAACGAAATATCATCGCCAATGGCTGGCGAAGTGTTTGAAAGTTGAAAATCTTCCACTTTCATCAGCTCCGGATAGGCAAAGCCAAACAGCAGCATTGCTCTTTTATTTCCTTGTTTTAACAGGGTGCGGCAGGCATGTTTTATAATCCAGTCGGTGTTTTTTGAATTTCCCTGCCAACGCTCGCAAATTTCCAGCACCAGCTTCGGGTGATCTTTCGAAATGTCGTTGAGATTATTGGCCACACTTTTTCGCACAAACTCTTCCGGATCGTCTTTTAACTTTTCCAGAATTGGCAGGATCAACGATGGATCTTTTTTCAAAGCCGGAACTCCTGCAGCCCACGGCAGGCGGGGGCGACATCCCTCGCTGGCAAAGCGCCTTACCCGAAAATCGTCGCTGTCGGCCCAGGCAAGCATATATTTCATGGCGCCTTCCAAATCCTTATTTAAAAACGGCCTGATACCAAATTCCGAACTTCCGCATATAGTCAATTCGCCCAATGCCGGCAAGGCAATATCCCAGTGTTGTTGTCCGTATACCTCAACATAGTCGGGTAAAACAATGGCCTCGAAACCGGTAACTTTTGGTACAATAGCCACCAGAATTTCAACTGCTTTTTCAAAATTATCGGGCAGAAACTGGTGAAGACACAAAGTGGTATGCCGCATTTTTTCTTTTAACTCGCGCTCCGGCCAGTCTTTGTCACACACAGCGGCAACAAATTCTTCCGATTGAAACGACGGATACACTTCTTTTAAAACGGTACCGAAAAGTTGTACTTTCTCCAACGGAAACAGGGTGTCTTTAAGTTTGTCGGCCATGGTAGTAGTTTTTAGCTGAGTTTATTGAGTTCATCAAAAAGTTGTTCCTGCTTATTTTTTAAGTTTTGCCATTGTTGTTTCCTGAATGTTTTCAGGATAAAAAGCCGTCCCCGCCCAATTGTTTTTAGTAAATGAATGTACCATCGAAAAGCCAGTTTGCCGGCAAATGGAAGCAAGGCAAGAAACAACAGTTTGTGCCACCATAAAGGAAGCCAGCCCGAAACTGCCCAGAGCTCGAGTAGATAAACAATAGGGAAGAGGGTAAAACCCAAAACCAGTGAAAAGGAACTCCAAAAGGCAAAGTCTTTTATTTTTTTTCGAACAATGGTATCGATGGCAATAAACGGAATGGCGTTGAATAGAAAACCAAAAGCAAAAACCGGCAAGCAGATCAGTAAAAGCAGTTTGTTGAGGCCAAGTTTCCGGAAGTTGTTTTCAGGGTTTTCAACCAGCCAGGGGCGTAAACCGTATTTCCGCACATGGGTATCGAATCGTTTTGCGGCGCTGCAAATTTCATCCGTTTTTTCTTTGTTGATGGTTTCCAGCTCATCGAGCTTTTTTACCAGTTGCTGATCGCTTTTAAAGCGCTGAACAAATCCATTTTGTTGGCCTGTTTTTTGGGCAAAAGCTTTTCCGTAAATCGCCCGGATAAGCTCGAAATTATCGTAATTTTCTTTGCTTTTAATGTTTAATGTAAGTGGCTCAATCGCTTTTTCAAGCGCATCGCGTAAAGTCAGCGTCGCAGCGCTGGGGTTTTCATTATAGGCTTCCAAAAAATCATTCACTAATAACGGCTCACCAAAATTAACCAGCACACTGCGGTTAAATTTCCAGTAACTGCTGTAATAAATTCCGGTTGGCACAATGTGGATGTCGAGGTTATTATCGGCTTTTTCTTCGGCCTGAAAAACAATACGCGGAACAGCTTTTTTGTGCGATAGCATTTGTCGTTTTGCCGAGTGGGCCGCCTCTGGAAAAAGGGCCAGGGCACCATTGTTTTCCAGTACTTTTATCGAGTCGGCAAAGGTTTTTTCATTTTTAGCGAGCTGATCTTTCCCGTCGCGCATGCGGTAAACGGGCATGATTTTCAGAAAACGTAATGCCAGCGTTATAATACCGGGTTTAAAAATATCGGCACGCGCCAGCCATACCGGCTGAAAACGGGTGTGCAGAAGTATAGCCATCGGGTCGCTCAATGCATTCTGATGGTTGGGTGCAATAAGTATTGGTTTATTTTGGGGGATGTTTTCTGTCCCATTTAAAATAATTTTTTTATGAATGGTCCAGTCGACAAAACGGATGTACTGCTTTAAAAGCCAGTATCCCCATGACCACTTTTCGTATTTCATCTTATTAAAATTGTTTGTTCTCTATGGTATAAGATGCCTGCCTTTTGGCAGACAGGGAACGTCCATGATTTTAATATTTCTACCTCGGTGTTCGGAATTTAACCATGGTCGTTTCATATCTCAAAAGCTAATTATTTGGTTAATTTAAAACGTGCCATAAACGAAGATACGGCAAATCCGCTTAAAATATGCCAAACACCCCACCAGGCTGCAATAATTGTCATACCACCAAGCTCCAGTTCGGGAGGGAATATTTTAGGATTAAACATGAGTACCAGGGCCAAACCCGAGTTTTGGATACCAGTTTCTATTGTAATCGTTCGTTTGTCAATTCTTGGTAAACGGAAAATGCTGCTAATGCTGAAACCTGCCAAAAGTGCGAGTCCGTTATGCACCAGTACAATAAGAAATACCAGGTGGATAAACTTCATAAAATGTTGGAAGTTGGCGCTTAACAAAGCGATTACAAACCCGATAAAAATGACTATCGAGATTTTGCGAATGGGTTTCTTAATTCGATGCGTTAACACCGGAAAATATTGTGCGATCAGCAATCCGGCAATAACCGGAATACCCAACAATATTACCACGGTTTGCACCATTTGGAAGAAATCGATTTTTATGGGAACAAGATAGTCGCCGGCGCCCTGGTTGTTGTAAAAGCGAATAAACAGATCGCCCCAGAATGCAAAGTTTATGGGGGTCATAAAAGTGGCCGAAATCGTTGCAATGGCAGTTAAACTCACCGATAGTGCGAGGTTGCCTTTTGCCAGGGCACTCATAAAATTCGAGATATTACCGCCCGGGCATGATGCAATTAACAACATTCCGAGTGCTACGGTTGGCGTAGGATTTAGCAATATCACAAACAAAAAAGTTACCGCCGGAAGAAGCACAAATTGCGAAATAACACCAACAACAACCGATTTGGGGCGCATTATAAGTTGTTTAAAATGTTCGATTTTAATGTCGAGAGCAACGCCAAACATTATAAATGCAATGGTGATATTAAGAGCTAATAAACCTGTTGGAGAAAAATTAAGCCTTACATTGTCAAGAACTTCCAGTGCTTCTTTCATACGATTAGTTTTGAGGCGGCAAAATACTAAACAATGCTGATATTTCATAAAAAAAACCGGCATTGAACGCTAATGGTCAATGCCGGTTTTGTAATTATAAGGTTTTCCCTATTTGCTTAGAAGCAATTTTTTCATTTTGTCGTGAATGTCGGTATTTTTCATGATTCCCATAAACTCTTCAGCTCCCGGGCCATAAGCAAACACCGGAACCATAACGGCTGTATGGCCAGTTGTCGGGTAGTCGGCTTTCACCCTTCCGGTACTCATGTCGCCACCTGTTAGTGCCATTCCGCCGGTTTCGTGGTCGGCAGTAACCAGCACCAGTGTTTCGCCGTCTTTTGCTGCAAACTCAAGCGCTTTGCCGATTGTCTGGTCAAAATCCAGCATATCTTCCACAATGTAAACGGTGCTGCTGGCGTGTCCGCCCCAGTCGATTTGCGAACCTTCAATCATCAGGAAGAAACCTTTATCGTTATTATCCAGGATATCAAGCGCGGTAGTTGTTGCAACCGGGAGCATGTCGCCACGCTCTGTTGTTCTTCCGTTGTGAACTTCGGCGGTTAAACCGGCCAGTTTTCCACTTTTTACTTTTGCTATTTTATCAATATCGTTTTCAACAGTGTAGCCTTTTTCCTTTAATTCATTTGCCAGGTTACGACCGTCTTTACGTTTTGTAAAATGATCGTTTCCACCGCCAATA
The DNA here is from genome assembly GCF_010586825.1 of Draconibacterium mangrovi. GTDB lineage: Bacteria > Bacteroidota > Bacteroidia > Bacteroidales > Prolixibacteraceae > Draconibacterium > Draconibacterium mangrovi. The sequence goes on from NZ_JAAAGB010000002.1 coordinate 82,344, forward strand.
AACACATCGATATCGGTGTTCAGGAAATCTGCAGCAATGGCTTCGTACATATTCCGGCTGGGCTGATGTGCAATAAACGATGCCGGAGTGGCATGTGTAATCGCCGATGTTGAAACCAGCCCTGTGGCCAAACCTTTAGCTTCGGCTTCCTCAAGTATTGATTTTACTTTAGCGGTGTCGGTATCAACGCCAATAGCTCCGTTATAGGTTCTTACACCACATGCAAGGGCTGTTCCGCCGGCTGCCGAATCGGTAATGTAATTGTCGGCCGACTGGGTTTTTGAAAAACCAATATGACGGAAGTTGTCGAGAAACAAGTGCCCCTGGTTAGCTGTGATTCCTGCGAAAACCTGGCTTACTCCCATACCGTCGCCGATAAGGAAAATAATGTTTTTTGGTTTCTCAGCTTTAAACTTTTGCGGATACATTTTTACCTCGTAAGGAGCGTTTCCCGGGTAAACTTTATCTGTATCTTCTGATTCTGCATTCAGGTATGCATCTTGCGCAAATGTCCCGAAAGAAAGGGCACAAAAGGCAAGTGAAAAAAATAATTTCTGTAACATGTCTTTTCTTTATTTAGTGCTGTAAATGTATAGTATTTCAATTATTGAACCTTAAATTAACAATAAAAAACTGTGAATAGTTTTGTAAAGTCAACTGAACTTTTCAATTTCTTCTTTATCAAATTCGGTATTCAGCGTAAAATAGGTTCCATCCTGCGTGGTATGCATTTTTATGATGTCGATAATTACAAAGTTGCTCAGTATTTCTTCTGCTTTTTTACGCGATAAATGTGCCTTTCGCATGAATTTTGAAAAAGTGATGGATTCATTGTTTCGTAAATAGTCGATCAGAAAACGCTCGTCGTCGGAATAGCTAAAGTAAACGCCTTTAGGGCTTTTCTCTTTGCTCCACACCTCTAACTGTATTTTGTGGGCCAGAATATTTTCGTCTTTCTGCCTGATGTAGGCCAGCCATTTTCCGTTTTCGTCTTTTGCAAAATGTGGTTTTTTATCGCTGGCTTCAATCCCGATCTCTAAAATGGTTTTCCCCTCAATTTGCCATTGGTGTGTGGTAAAATCAATCTGAGGTTTGCTGTATATTTTTGCCGCCGCCTCAATCATATAAAACTCTTCGTCGCTGCTGATGCCGGCAATTTTGCCATTGTCTTTTACGCCAATAAGCAAACGCCCTCCATCGGTATTGGCAAAGGCCACCAACGATCTGGCTATTTTTTTCGAGTCGTTAATACAAAACTTAAAATCCTGCTGCTGATGCTCTCCCTCTGCAATAAGTTTATAGATATAACTGCTCATGCGTTAATTGTTTTTTGGGCTTTTCAATAAAATCTGATCACTATTTCATCCACTCAAACGTTACATAGTGGTCCTGGTTCATTCCCAGATTCTCGTATGTTTTTTGTGCCGCTACATTCGTTTTGTCGGCATACAGACGAATTCCGTTCAGGTTGTCGGCTTTCATCACCATATCTTTAATGAATGCATACATTTTGCGGTAAACACCTTTTCTTCTGAATTCGGGCCTCACGTAAACCGATTGTATCCACAATATTGTTCCGTTGCGCCAGTCGCTCCATTCAAAAGTGGTTAGCAGCGAGCTTACTACCTGCCCGTTAACTTCGGCTACGTAGTAGTGGCCTTTGTTGCTGTCGTTTAAAACGGCTTCAACACCCAAATCAACGGTTGGTGCGTGCAGTTCGATGCCTTCTGTTTCGTGTGCCATTGCCAGCTGAAATTCTACTAAGGTTTTGTGGTCTTTTAAAGTTGCTTGTCGTATTATCATGTTATAAGTTTGAAATCAACGAAAATAGTAATTCCACAGAAATCATTAATTTTCGCCAAAGTTAATTTATGAAGATAGTTGTAGCCTCAAAAAATCCGGTGAAGATAAATGCCACCGATGCAGGATTTAGTACCTATTTTGAAGGAGTTGAAGTGCTGGGTGTTTCGGTTGAGTCGGGTGTTTCGGATCAGCCCAAAAGCGATGAGGAAACATTAAACGGCGCGTTAAACCGCGTGGAGAATGCCCGAAAGAAATTTAGTGATGCCGACTATTGGGTGGGTATTGAAGGTGGGCTTTCGGTTAATTGTTCGGAAGTTGAAGCTTTTGCCTGGATCGTCATCTCATCAGGAGAAAAAACCGGCAAGGCACGAACAACAAGTTTTCAGTTGCCCGTTAAGGTTGCAGCGTTAATTGCCGAAGGTTATGAGTTGGGCGAGGCCAACGATATTTTATTTAAACAGGAAAACTCGAAACAAAAAAGCGGGGCAGTGGGGCTGCTAACGGGGAATAAAATTAACCGGACCGCCCTTTACAAACAGGCGGTACAGCTGGCATTGATGCCATTTTTAAACCCCGGTTTATATTAGCTTTCTATTCGGTCCATAATTTCGTCAACACGGATGCGCTCTTCGTTTAAAAGCACTAGTTGTAGTTTTTCTTTTTCCAGACGTTCGCTAACCATTGGCCCTACTTCGCCGGTTACAATAGTGGTTACTCCCTGTTCTTTTAAAAAATCAACTAATTTAATTCCGCTGTGCGATTCTTCAATAAATTTATTTTCCTCAATTGAATACTGGTTTTTGTCAACGTCAAACAGCACAATGTATTCACACTTTCCAAAACGAAGGTCGAGAAATGACTTTTCTGTTTTGCCTGAGGATGTAATCGCAAATATTTTACTCATAGTATAACTCTTTTAGATTTTAATAATAACAATTATATCCCAAAATGTTTAATCTTTTTTTAATTTGTTCAGTTCTTCCCAGTATTCAACGGCTCTTCGCGTGTGCGGAATACAAATGGTTCCGCCTACTACATTGGCCACACTAAATACTTCAAAAACTTCGTCGGTGGTAACATTTAGCTCGTGGCATTTTTCGAGGTGATATTTTACGCAGTCGTCGCAGCGCAGCACCAGCGATGTTGCCAGCCCCAGCATTTCTTTTACGTTGGCACCCAGAGCACCTTCTTTATAAGTTAGCGTATCGAGACTAAAAATGCGCTTCATCACTTTATTATCCGAAGCCAGAATTTTCTCATTCATTTTTGCCCGGTAACTGCCAAACTCTTCCACTAAATTTCCCATAACTTCATTACTATTAATGTGGCGGTAAAGTTAGGTTAAGTTTTAAAATCCTGAAAAAGCAATTTAAAAAATATCAACAGGAAATAGCATTGTTTTCGGGCTCTCATATTACTTATAGATTAAGGCAATGTTATGTGGATAAAAACCGTTCGTGTTTTATATGTTTTTAAACTATATTTGCGCACTCAATAAAAAAGGAATAATGAGGACTTTTTTGCTGGTTTTAGTTGGTCTGTTGGCCACAAATTTCTCGTTCGCCCAGGTTGATCTTTCTGAAGAAATGGTTGTTGATACAAGCAACATTGCGATTATAGACCGACTGGATGTGAATAGAGACGCACGGCTCGACAAAATGCTAAAATGGCATATTGAAAAGAACCAAAAAAGAGAGGGGATGGATGGATACAGGGTTGAGATCTTTTTTAGTTCTAGTTTGGACGCGAAAGAACAAGCCCTTAACCTTAAAACTGAATTTCTGACAAACTACCCGGATTTTCCCGTTCATATAAAATTTATTGCACCAAACTTTCGGGTTCGTGTAGGCGATTTTAGAACGAAAAATGAGGCTCTGAAGTTGTATAAGCAAGTTCAAAAAGATTATCCTGCAGCTTTTATTGTTCCTGATGTAATCGAATTTCCATTGTTGAAACAAAATCAGTATGAGTGACCAGATTAAACACGAGTGTGGCATTGCTTTAATTCGTTTGTTAAAACCGCTTTCTTACTACCATAAAAAGTATGGTACCTGGAAGTACGGTCTGAACAAGTTGTACCTTTTAATGGAAAAACAGCATAACCGCGGACAGGACGGCGCCGGAATTTGCTGTGTAAAATCAGAACTCGATCCGGGGAATCCGTACATAAGCCGGTTCCGCTCGGTTGAGCCAAATCCAATAAAAGATGTTTTTGATAAGGTGAATAAACCTTTGAAAAAAGCCAAGCGTAACAACTTCGACATCAACGACCCGGAATGGGCCGAAAACAATTTCCCGTTTGCCGGAACACTTTACCTGGGGCACTTGCGCTACGGTACCTTCGGTAAAAACAGCATCGATTTTACGCATCCGGTAATGCGCCAGAACAACTGGAAATCGCGTAACCTGGTGTTGGCAGGTAACTTTAACCTTACCAATACCGACGAGCTTTTTAATGTACTGCTTAATTTGGGGCAGCATCCAAAAGCTTATACCGATACGGTAACTGCGCTCGAAAAAGTGGGGCATTTCCTTGATGAGGAAAACCAACTGCTTTTCAGAAAATATAAAAACGAAGGTTACGATAATAACGAGATTTCGCCGCTGATTGAGCAAAACCTCGATATTCAGAATATTCTGGAGCGTGCTTCGAAAGACTGGGATGGTGGTTATGCCATGGCCGGTTTGGTTGGTCACGGCGATGCTTTTGTGGTTCGCGATCCGTGGGGAATTCGCCCGGCACATTATTATGCCGACGATGAAATTGTGGTGGTGGCTTCCGAGCGCCCTGTAATTCAAACAGTAATGAATTTGCAGGAAGACGATGTGCAGGAAATTGGCCCCGGCGAAGGACTGATCATTAAAAAGAACGGAAAGATTTCGAGAGAAATGATCCGTGTGCCGCATAAAAGAAAGTCGTGTTCGTTCGAGCGTATTTATTTCTCGCGTGGTAGCGATAAAGCGATTTACCAGGAAAGAAAACAGCTGGGACGTTTGCTTACCCCGATTGTTTTGGAAGCTGTGGATTACGATTACGAAAATACCGTATTCTCGTACATTCCGAACACTGCAGAAACCGCTTTTTATGGTTTGGTTGATGGCGTTCGAAATCATTTGGTAGATTGGAAGATCGAGCAGATTCAGAAGAAGAACGGTTCATTATCCGACAAGGATATTAAACGAATTTTATCGTTTGAACCACGGGTAGAAAAAATTGCCATTAAAGACGTGAAGCTGCGAACCTTTATCGCCGACGATGCCAGTCGAGATGATTTGGTGGCGCACGTTTACGATGTTACCTATGGCGTGATTCAGAAAGACAAGGATACGCTGGTAATTATCGACGACTCGATTGTACGTGGTACAACCTTGAAAAAGAGTATCCTTAAAATACTCGACCGTCTGAAACCGAAAAAGATCATTGTTGTGTCGTCGGCACCACAAATTCGTTACCCTGATTGTTATGGAATCGACATGGCGCGTTTGGATAAATTTATTGCCTTTAACGCGGCTATTGAATTGTTGAAAGACAATGGTAAAGAATCTTTGATTCAGCAGGTTTATAAAAAATGTAAAGAGCAGGAGAATTTACCAAAAGAAGAAATGGTAAACTACGTGCGCGAAATTTATCAGCCATTTACAGCTGAAGAGGTTTCTGCAAAAATTGCTGAATTGCTGAAACCGGAAGACTGTAATGCAGAGGTTGAGATTGTTTATCAGTCAATCGAAAACCTGCACAAGGCGTGTCCGAACGATTTGGGCGACTGGTATTTTACCGGTAATTACCCAACTCCGGGAGGAAACCGTGTGGTTAACGGATCGTTCATCAACTACATTGAAGGAAAAGACGCCAGAGCCTACTAGTTCTGGATTTAGAGATAAAAAAATGGCCCGATACTTTTTAGTACCGGGCCATTTTTATTTGTAAGCTATTTATTCAACCGTTGGCCATTCATCGTCTTCCTTACCTTTAATGTAAGTTTCAATGTGGCGGTCGACTTTAACCTCGTAAATATCTTTAATCGTCAAAATAATTCCGGTCTCAAGTACATTTCCAAACACCTCGTTTTTAATGGTTCCAAAAGTTTTCATCGATGGTGAAAGGTTCATGTAGGCATTTACCAGCGGAGGGATATTTTCTCCAAATGTGCGTACGCTTTGTACCAGTATTTTGTAGTCATCCTTGTATTCCGGGCCAACAAATAGTTTCTTCATGGCATCCATGTCGATGTTGAATTCAACAGGATTTAAGGGATACACAAGATTCTCCTTGTCGCGGAAATATTTTTTAAAGAAATACTGAATCAGGTTACGCGCTTCGTTATGGAAGTGCTCGTACATAGTAATTTTTCCGAAGAAATATTTTATCTCCGGATGATCAACGGTAAGTGCTCCCAATCCGTCCCAAAGGTTGTCGAGTGCAAAAAGAGCCTTGGCTCCGGCTTTGCTCGATTGGTAGGCCGGTTGTACAAACGAGCGCCCCAGCTCCAGCGTGTAGGGCAGGTAGTTCTCTTCAAATTCTTTCGAAAAGTGAAAAACCCGCGAAGTGGCCAGTTTAATATTGCCGTCTTCGTCGCGTGGCGCATCGGCGCACAACACATAGCGGTAACCGCCTAAAATCTCTTTCGCGTCCGGATCCCAAACAATCAACTGCTTGTAAGGATTTTTTGCGGTGTCGTAGGCATCGATGTCGGTTTCTTTACCGGTACCGCCACCTGCATCTCTGAAAGTGATTTCGCGTAAACGACCCAACTCGTGCATAATTGCAGGCGAGTCGTGTGCTGTTACAATATATATTTCGTTACCACCTTTGTTGGTTTTGCGAAGTAATTTCTCAGGCGTTAGCTCAGCGTAAATTTCTTCTCTTGCTATAGGTGCTATTATGTCCTTCATTTGAATCTTTTTATCTGTCTGTGTCCCCAAACCCCCGAAACAGAGTGCGGAAATATGTGTCTCATTGACATTACGCTAATTCTCCTTACTTGTTTCGAGTTCCCGTTCCTTTTGAAAATTGGAATACAAAATTAAAAAAATCATGAGAATGCAGTTCGATAATGCTGTTTAATTTACTGAATCAGAACTTTCTTTTAGTTTATAAACTTTTTGTTTAACCCATTCGGCCCATTCCTGGTGCGTTTTTGTGTGGTCGAAAGTAGTATAAGGAATGGGTTTCCCAAAATAAAGATGCACATCGGTGTTTTTGTGTTTCATGGTCTCGTCGGGAAGAAAAAACATTTCGAGGTTCCATTTTATTTTGAAAAACTTACGGAATTTAGCTATTCGATAGAATCGGTTTGAGTTTCTGCCACTGATAAACACAGGGATAATATCTCTTTTGTGTTTTATTGATTTGCTGATGAAATGTTTTTTCCACTCCAAATCCATGATCTGTCTCTTAATTTTTCGCGATGCCAGTCCAGACGGGAAAATAAGAATCTGATCTTCTGAATTGTAACATTCCGCTAGCTTTTTTGCAGCCTCACGCGCATGCCCGCCATGTTTGTTTACCGGCACAAAAACCGGTTTTAACTGAGGTATATTGAGTAAAATATCGTTGGATAAAAACTTGAATGATCCCAAACGTGCGTCTATGTTTTTCATGAGCAACATGCCATCAAAACCGCCCAGCGGATGGTTGCTGGCAATTATGTAACGCCCTGATTCAGGAATGTTTTCCAGGTTGTGAACGAATTCGTGAACATTAAATTCCTCAACCACTTTGTCTACAAATTCAATTCCCTCGAGGTGTCCGTACTTTTTAAGGAACGCGTTCACTTCGTCGAGATGCAGAATGTTGTTTAACCAACGGTATACAAATCCCGGGATGTATTTTGCCAGCCCCGGGCTTTTGGCGGCAAATACCTCCCTGATCCGAATTGGCTTGGAGCTTTTTATGCTATTCTCTGTCGTCATTTCTGGTTTATTTGCGGCGGCAATTAACTAAAAATTGCTTAATCTGAAAAATGTCACCATGCAGATCTTTTGATTAGTCTTTCCCTTCTTTTGTTTTTAACAGCCTGAAGTTTTCATGATGTAATCTTCGTTGATAAAATAAATATTGCCAAAATACGAGTTATTAACGATGTGTTGGTTGGGTTTGGATGTTTGTAAGAAGCTGTAAATCAATGGTGGGGTTTGGGTTTTTAACAGAATTGAACAGGTTTTAAACATTTTATGGTCAGGTTATTAACAGAAAGTGTAAAATGTAGTGTGGAATGAAATGGAATAATATGGCACAAAATGGAATAAAATTGTATTTTTACACTTGATAAAAAGACTTTTAGGGATTTATGGCATTTTTCGCAGGAACATATCAGGCTACCATCGACGACAAAGGGCGGGTGGTTCTTCCGTCGGCTTTTAAGAAGGCGATGGGCGAAAATATTCCTGATCAGGTTGTTCTGGAGAAAAACCGACTGGGGAAATGCCTCGATATTCATCCGATGGAAGTGTGGCAGGAAAAAGTGGAGAAGTTTCAGGCGAAAGTACGCGCCAGTACCAATCCTGCGCATTTCGCAGCTTTGCGTCAGTATTTCCGGAATTTTGCTCCGGTAAGCCTTGCCGCAAACGGTCGGATAAATATTCCTGATGAATATTTAAAGTACGCGAACCTGGAGGGCAAGGTGACATTCCTTGGAATGGGTGCCTCTATTAGCCTGAGCAACGAAATCGTGGCAGAAGTCGACGATATATCTGATGATGCTTATCTGGACATGTTGAGAGAATTTGATTTGTAGGGAAGATGTCTGCTATTTATCACATACCGGTTCTGGCAGCCGAAAGTATCGAGGGGATGAATCTGCATCCCGGTGCCAGTGTTGTCGATGCTACTTTTGGTGGTGGCGGTCATTCGGCAATGATTTTGAATGCACTTGACAGTGGTGGTCGTTTGTTCGCTTTCGATCAGGATGAAGACGCTGCCGGGAATGCCATAGAGGATGACCGGCTTTTTTTTATTCGTCATAATTTTCGTTACGTCCGTAATTTCCTGCGTTACCACGATGTGGAGCAGGTGGATGCGGTTTTTGCAGATTTGGGCGTTTCGTCGCATGAGTTTGATGAAGCCGATCGTGGTTTTTCATTTCGTTTCGATGCTCCGCTCGACATGCGTATGAATCGTGAAGCCGGACTTGATGCCGCAAAAGTGGTAAATGAGTACGACGAAGAAAAACTTCAGATGATTTTTCGGATGTACGGCGAAGTTAAAAACGCGCGGAAGCTGGTTGCACAAATTGTAAAAGCCAGAAGCGAAGCTCCGATTAAAACAACAACACGCTTAAAAGAAATTGCATCATCGTGCGCTCCAAAAGCAATCGAGAACAAATATTTGGCGCAGGTTTTTCAGGCACTTCGCATTGAGGTGAATGAAGAGATGGAAGCCTTGCGCGAATTTCTGGCTACTTCGCTCGATATTCTAAAACCCGGCGGCCGCCTGGTGATTCTTACTTATCACAGTTTGGAAGATCGCCTGTGCAAGAATTTTATGAAGTCGGGAAATTTCGAAGGAAAGATCGAGAAGGACTTTTATGGAAATGTACAGTCGCCTTTCAAAATAATAAACCGAAAAGTGATTATAGCCGGGGAAGAGGAATTGAAGGCCAATCCGCGATCGAGAAGTGCAAAACTGAGAATCGCAGAACGAATTTAACGATGGCAGAGCAAAATAAAAATACAAGAAAACGCACGGGGATGAAATCCTTTATCGGAGGAACCATCCTTACCGATGAACGCACTTTGCGGCAGATGCCGTTTGTGGCATTTCTGGCGGTTTTGGGTTTGTTATTGATTGCCAATCGTAACTGGTCGGAAAGTACGTTGCGTGAGATTGTAGTGTTGCAAGAGGAGTTGGAAGAGTTGCGTTCGGAATCGGTAACGCTTTCTGCCAAATTGATGGACGCCAGCCGTCCGTCGGAAGTAGCAAAACGAGTTGAAGAGGCCGGAATTGGCTTGCAGGAACCAATGCGCCCGCCGCAAAAAATAACGGTTGAAAAAGAAGATTAGGAGTGGGGATCAGGAAAACCATATTGTCGCGTATTGCAATTGTATACTTCGTGTTGACGTTGTTCGGAGTTGTGGTTGTTTTTAAGCTTGTTTCTGTTCAGCAGATTAAAAATGAGCGCTGGCAGAAAATTGAGAAAAACCTGACAAATAATACGGTTATTATTCCGCCGGTACGGGGAACGATTTGTGCCGACGATGGCAGTGTTTTGGCTACATCGGTTCCGGGGTATAAAATCCGCATCGATTTAGCGGCCGAAGGTGTTAAAAAAGTGTTCGACAACGAGGTGGATTCCTTAGCCTGGCATTTGTCTGCTTTTTATAAAGATGCTTCAAAAAACGAATATGCCAGACGATTGCGTTCTGCCTACAAAAACAGGAATCGTGGTTATTTGCTCACTCCTGAAAAAATAGATTACAATCAACTGCAGGAATTTAAAAAATTTCCGATTCTGCGCCGTGGGCGATTTGGTGGCGGGCTTATCGTTGAACAGGAGAATAAACGCCTGAATCCTCTGGGTATGTTGGCTCAGCGAACCATTGGAAGTCTGAATAAAGAGAATGCCTTAACTCCGGTTCCGGTTGGTTACAACGGACTGGAACGTTCATATGAAATGTACCTGCGTGGTGAAAACGGTATCAGTTACAAACAAAACCTATCGGGACGTTGGGTGACCCGAACTGAAATTGAGCCGCAAAACGGGATGGATATTATTACCACCATTAATGTAAAGATGCAGGACATTGCGGAGAGTGCATTGTATAAACAGGCGCTAAAATCGAATCCGGAATGGGCAACCGCAGTTTTAATGGAAGTAAAAACAGGGGAGATCAAAGCGATTGCCAACCTCGGTAAAACAGCAGAAGGCTATTACGAAAAAGATAATTACGCTCTGGGGCATCGCGGATGTTACGAGCCGGGATCAACATTCAAACTGGTTTCGTTGATGGTGGCCTTGGAAGATGGTGTAGTGGATACCAGCGATGTGTTCGATACCGGAAACGGTTACTGGGCACAAGAAAATATTACCGACGACCATGCTTGCGGAAGAGTGAATGTGAAGCAGATTTTGGAACAGTCGTCGAATATCGGAACTGCAAAAGTGATATTGTCGAAGTATACTAACAATCCAAAAGATTACGTTGACCGCATTTATGGATTTGGCATTCAAAAACCTTTGGGATTGGAATTATCCGGTGAAGGACAACCTTATATAAAGTACCCCGGAAACGCTGATTGGTGGGGGACTACCACTTTAGGTCGTATGTCGTATGGTTACGATTTGCGTCTCACTCCACTGCAAATTTTGAATTTCTACAACGCCGTTGCCAACGATGGCGCCATGGTAAAACCGCGTTTGGTAAAAGAAATTCGAAATAATGGAGCACTGGTAAAAACATTTAAACCTGAATTGCTGAATCCGATGATTGTGTCGAAAGAGACCATTGCAAAAGCGCAGGCCATGTTGGAAGGTGTTTGCCAGAACGGAACCGGTCGTGGTGTTCAGGGCGATCAGTTTAAGGTAGCCGGAAAAACCGGAACAGCGCGTGTGGCACGTTCGGATGGTAAAGGTTACGAATATGGAGCTTACTATGCATCCTTTGTTGGGTATTTTCCTGCTGACAATCCAATGTATTCGCTGATTGTGACCTTCAAAAAACCACGGAATTCGATTTACGGAGCTGCAGTTGCCGGTCCTGTTTTTAAAGAAATTTCGGAGAAAGTTTATGCCAGCCAGATAATGAATGCCACCCCTGAAGACGATAATGGTGAAGGAGAAGACATTCCTCAGATAAAAAGCGGGCAACGCGATGATATTCTTCGTTTGTCCGAAGAGCTGGAGCTGAAAAATGTACGTGGATTACCCGATTCAAGAATGGTTTCGCTGAATACACAGGATAGTACCATTGTGCTGGAAGAGAATGTGATGCCGGTGAATACTGTTCCCGATGTTGTTGGGATGGGCGCCAGTAACGCCATTTTCCTGTTGGAGAATGCAGGCTTGAAAGTGAAAATAAACGGAATAGGAAAAGTTAACAAACAATCGTTAAAGCCCGGCAGTTCGTACCGCCCGGGACAAACGGTATATCTCTCATTAAGTTAGGATGAAACTAGAGAAGTTGTTGGAACATATAGGGATTATTGAATGCATTGGTAACATCGATAAGGAAGTTGCAGGTATTCAGTTCGATTCAAGGAAAATCACCGAAGATAATTTGTTTGTGGCGCAAAAAGGCGTATCTGTTGACGGGCATCGTTTTATTGATACTGCCATAGAGAAAGGCGCAACAACAATTGTATGCGAAGATCTTCCTGAAGAAACAAAACCTGAAGTCACTTATGTACCGGTTGAAGATTCCAATAAGGTTTTGGGAGAAATTGCAGCAGCTTTTTACGGTTTTCCATCATCAAAAATGAAAGTGGTTGGCGTTACCGGAACAAACGGTAAAACCAGTATTGCCAGTTTGCTGCACAAACTTTTCAGAATGCAGGGCTACAATGTTGGTCTGCTTTCAACTATTTCATACAAAATAAACGAGAAAGAGGAAGTTGCCTCGCATACCACTCCTGATTCGCTAAAAATTCAGCAGTTGATGGCCGAAATGGTGGAAGCGGGTTGTGAATATTGTTTTATGGAAGTGAGTTCGCATGCCATTCATCAGCAGCGTATTGCGGGAATTCAGTTTGCAGGTGGTATTTTTACCAATATCACGCACGATCACCTCGATTATCACAAAACTTTTGCTGAATACATAAAAGCTAAAAAAGCCTTTTTCGACGGATTGACCAAAGATGCTTTTGCGCTTGTAAATGCCGACGATAAAAATGGTTTGGTGATGCTGCAAAATACAAAAGCCCGAAAACTGACTTATTCCAACCGTACCATGGCCGATTACCGTTGCAAGGTAATTGAAAGTCATTTTGATGGTATGCTTTTAAATATGGACGGGCAGGAAATATGGACACGATTTGTTGGCCTGTTTAATGCCTCGAACCTGCTGGCGGTTTATGCAACAGCTGTAGAGCTGGAGCAGGATAAAAATGAGGTGTTGACCATTATCAGCAATTTGCAATCGGTGCAAGGCCGCTTCGAAACCATCCGCAGCGAAGACGGGAAATACGCGATTGTTGATTATGCACACACGCCCGACGCATTAAAAAATGTGCTGGCGGCAATTGCTGAAATCAGAACAAGAAACGAGCAGGTGATTACAGTGGTTGGTGCCGGTGGCGACCGCGACAAAACAAAACGCCCCGAGATGGCACAGGAAGCACTGGCCGCCAGCGATAAGGTGATTTTAACTTCGGATAACCCGCGAAGCGAAGATCCTGAGGCAATTATAAAAGATATGGAAGCCGGCGTTGAGCCGCAATATAAAAATAAAGTGGTGTCGATTGTAAGTCGTCGTGATGCCATTAAAACAGCAGTGATGCTGGCGCAACCGGGCGATATTATTCTGATTGCGGGAAAAGGGCATGAAGACTACCAGGAAGTAAATGGAGTGAAACATCATTTCGACGACAGAGAAGAAGTAAGGAACTGTTTTGGACTAAATAATTAAAAACAAGATATGTTTTATTGGCTATACGAACTTTTGGCAGGATACGATATTCCGGGAATTGGAATGCTTCCGGGCATTACCTTTCGCTCGGCAGCAGCAATTATTCTTTCGTTGTTTATTACAACGATTTTCGGGAAAAAGCTGATCCGTGTTTTGCAACGTAAGCAAATTGGCGACGAGGTACGCGACCTTGGACTTGAAGGACAAATGCAAAAACAGGGAACACCAACAATGGGCGGAATTATCATTCTTATGGCCATTATTATTCCAACATTGCTTTTTGCCCGCCTCGATAATATTTACATACTGTTAATGCTGATCACCACTGCGTTTTTAGGGATGATCGGTTTTGTCGATGATTATATCAAAGTATTTAAAAAGAATAAAGAAGGGCTGGCCGGACGATTTAAGATTCTCGGGCAGGTAAGTTTGGGGCTTATCGTTGCTGCCACACTTTTTATTAGCGAGGATGTAAAAGTTCGTGAGCACGTAACAGATGAAAACGGCACTTTCCTTTCTGAACAAGTTGTTGATCCGGCTACCGGAGAAAGCACCGAGCAGTTTGTGATGGAAGATGTGAAGTCTACTAAAACGACTATTCCGTTTATTAAAAAGAATGAATTCGATTATGCCTGGTTGGTAGCTTTTGCAGGCGATGCTGCGTCGTGGTTAAAATGGCTGGTTTATGCCGTTGCAATTATATTGATCATTACAGCAGTGTCAAATGCTGCCAACCTAACCGATGGAATTGACGGACTGGCGACAGGAACTTCGGCCATTAGCGGAGCTACGCTGGGAATTCTGGCCTACGTAAGTGGTAACGTAATTTATGCCGATTACCTGAATATCATGTACATCCCGAACATTGGTGAGTTGACTGTTTTTATTGCAGCTTTCATCGGTGCAACAGTTGGATTTTTATGGTACAACTCTTTTCCTGCACAGGTTTTTATGGGCGATACCGGAAGTTTAGCGCTGGGTGGAATTCTGGCAGTTTTTGCAGTTATCATCCGCAAAGAAATTTTGATTCCGCTCTTGTGTGGAATTTTCCTGATCGAAAATCTGTCGGTGGTTATTCAGGTGTTCTGGTTTAAATACACGAAACGTAAATATGGCGAAGGACGCAGGGTGTTCCTCATGAGCCCGATTCATCACCATTTTCAGAAAAAAGGTTTCCCCGAGCCAAAGATTGTAACACGCTTTTGGATTGTCGGAATTATTCTGGCAGTGATAACAATTGCAACATTAAAAATGAGATAGAGTGAAAGGATTGGTAGCCATATTAGGAGGAGGCGAAAGCGGCGTTGGAGCAGCCATTCTTGCACAAAAACAAGGATACGATGTATTTGTGTCCGACCTTGGAAAAATCAAGGAAAAATACAAAGACGTTCTTTCAAATTATAAGATCGGTTTTGAAGAAGGCCATCATTCAGAAGGAAAAATTTTAGGAGCCGAACTGGTAGTAAAAAGCCCGGGAATTCCGGAAACAGCACCGCTGGTTAAGCAGCTAAAAGAGCAAGGCACACCGGTGATTTCGGAAATTGAATTTGGCGGGCGTTTTACGTCGGCTAAAACCATTTGTATTACCGGAAGCAACGGCAAAACAACTACCACTTTGCTAACCTACCATATTCTGCAAAAAGCAGGATTGAATGTTGGCCTGGCAGGAAACGTTGGTAAAAGCTTTGCGTGGCAGGTGGCCGAAGAGAATTTTGATGTATACGTAATCGAGTTAAGCAGTTTTCAGCTCGACGGAATGTACGAATTCAAAGCCGATGTAACAGTGTTGATGAACATCACACCGGATCATTTAGATCGTTATGGCTATGATATGCAGAACTACATCGATTCAAAATTCCGGATTCTTCAAAATCAAACATCAGATGACTACTTCGTTTATTGTGCCGACGACGAAGTGATTCAAAAAGAAATACAAAAAAGAGAGATAAAACCTGTTCAACTTCCTTTTGGGTTGGGAGAGGCTGCCGGGCCTGGAGCAGGTGTGAGAGACAATCGGATAATTATCAACTTTAATCAAAATCAATTCAGCATGTCGATACTGGATTTATCTTTACAGGGGAAACACAATACCTACAACAGCATGGCCGCAGGCATTGCAAGCATGGTATTCAAAATCAGGGATGAACAATTAAGAGAAAGCCTTTCGGATTTTACAGGTGTTGAACACCGTTTGGAGCGCTTTCTTAAAGTTCATGGCATCGAGTTTATCAACGACTCGAAAGCGACGAACGTAAATTCATCGTGGTATGCGTTGGAAAGTGTACACAAACCGGTGATTTGGATTGCCGGCGGAGTGGACAAAGGCAATGATTACACCATGTTGCAGGGGCTGGTTACGAACAAAGTAAAAGCCATTGTTTGTCTGGGTAAAAACAATGCCAAGCTGCACGAAGCTTTTGGCGATTGTGTTGCCGACATTGTAGATGCATCAAGCATGGAAGAGGCAGTGAAAGCTGCTTATTACCTGGCCCGAAATGGCGACACTGTGCTTTTATCGCCGGCGTGCGCAAGTTTCGATCTATTTGAGAATTACGAAGACAGAGGAAATCAATTTAAAAAAGAAGTAAGGAATTTGTAATGCAACATTCCATTCTGAAATTATTTAAGGGCGACCGCGTGCTTTGGATGGTGCTGATGCTGTTATCGGTGTTGTCGCTGCTTATCGTGTACAGTTCAACGGGTGCACTGGCCTATCGTGTGGCTCAGGGAAACACCTTAAAATACCTTTTTCGTCAGGTAGTATTTCTGGGTACAGGAATTGGGGTTATTTTATTAATGGTAAATGTTTTACCCATAAAATTATACTCGAAACTGGCGTGGTGGGCTTTGCTGGCAAGTATCGGCTTTTTACTTTTTTCCATTGCCATGCGCGGAACATCGTTTGTTTCTTCCAGCGGACGTACACTTAATTTTTGGGGTGCAACATTTCAGCCGGCCGAAATGGCTAAGATTTCACTCGTCT
This sequence comes from Draconibacterium mangrovi, assembly GCF_010586825.1. Lineage (GTDB taxonomy): Bacteria > Bacteroidota > Bacteroidia > Bacteroidales > Prolixibacteraceae > Draconibacterium > Draconibacterium mangrovi. Next base: position 98,692 of record NZ_JAAAGB010000002.1, read on the forward strand.
TATTCTCAGCCAAAATTTTAGGAAAACGCCAAAAAACAAAAGGCGACTTGTGGGAAGCATTTAAGAAGATAATATTTTATACAGCTATTGTTTGTGGTTTGATTTTTATATCCGATTTCTCAACCTCGGCATTGCTTTTCGCAACCATCATGACGATGATGTTTTGTGGGCGTATTCCATTAAAATATTTGTTTTCACTAGTTGGTATTGGGATCGCTTTGGTAGTAACAATCTATTTTACTGCCGATCTTTTGCCGGATAGTATTGGCCGTGTGCATACCATAAAAGGACGGATCGAACGTTTTATAAATCCTCCGCCACCGGAAGCATCGCAGGGAATTACACAGGCCGACTATGCCAAGCTGGCCATTTATTCAGGCGGAATAATTGGAAAAGGTCCCGGCCATTCTGATGTAAGTAATTACATGGCCGCTGCGTACAACGATTTTATTTTTGCCATAATCGTTGAAGAATATGGTTTGTTGGGCGGTATTGCGGTAATTATGCTTTTCCTGATTTTCTTTTTCAGGGGAGTCGTGATTGTAAGACGGGCCACCCGGACGTTTCCGGCATTTATGGTAATTGGACTAACATTGGTACTGGTCTTTCAGGCCATGATAAATATAGGTGTTTCAAGTGGTGCGTTACCTGTAACCGGGCAGCCACTGCCATGGATTAGTCTTGGAGGAACATCGCTGTTGTTTACTTCGCTGGCTTTTGGCTTAATTCTTAGTGTGAGTCACCAAAATCAGCAGGACAAAGAAGTAGTGGAGCAACCGATTATGATTAAAGCTCCTGATGAAGATTACGAAATAGAGAATGATGCAGTCAATGACTGAAATAATAAGTGAGTAATATTGGAGCATAAATGAATTTTTATCTCACCCAAGATCGGGGAATATAAAAATTGCGATAGATGAAACAAAAGATAAATAAAGCCATAATTAGCGGAGGTGGTACCGGGGGGCATATTTTCCCGGCGCTGGCCATTGCCAACGAAATTAAAAAGCGCAATCCCGACGCTGACATTTTATTTGTTGGTGCCGAAGACCGGATGGAAATGGAGAAAGTGCCTGCCGCCGGTTATGAAATTATTGGCTTGCCGGTGATGGGATTTCCACGGAAGCCCAGCATGAAAATGATTACGTTCTTTAAAAAGCTTCGCCAGAGTTCGAAGCTGGCGAAAAAGATTGTAGCCGATTTTAAACCTGAAGTAGCGATTGGAGTTGGTGGTTATGCCAGCGGTCCGTTGTTAAGGGCGGCTGCAAAAGCTAAGGTGCCGTGTTTAATTCAGGAACAGAATTCGTATGCCGGAATTACCAATAAACTCTTGAGCAAAAAGGTAAATTCCATTTGTGTGGCTTACGATAAAATGGATCGCTTCTTTCCGGCCAAAAAACTGATTTTTACAGGAAATCCTGTACGCGAAAATTTGACCGAAAAGCAAAACAGAAAAGAAGCTTTTGAGTTTTTTAAAGTAAACGAGGAAGATAAAATTATATTGATTGTTGGCGGTAGTCTTGGTGCACGTTCAGTAAACCAGGCTGTGCTGAAAAATATTAAGGAAATTGAAGCTTCGGGTGTTCAGGTGATCTGGCAAACCGGGGCGTATTATTACGATAAAATTCAGGAAGAACTAAAAGAGACAAAACCGAAAAACCTGCAGATCCACAAGTTTATAACACGCATGGATCTGGCTTACGAAGTGGCGGATTTGGTGATTTCGAGAGCAGGAGCAGGAACCATTTCGGAGTTGTGTTTGGTTGGAAAAGCATCGATTTTGGTGCCGTCGCCAAATGTTTCGGAAGACCATCAAACAAAAAATGCGATGGCTTTGGTAGAGCAGGATGCCGCATTAATGGTGCGCGATGATGAGATTAACGAGAAATTATTCCCGTTGGCTTTTGAGGTGGTGAAAGATGAAGCGCATTGCAATGCGTTGGCAGCAAAAAGTAAAGAGCTGGCCAAACCTGATGCTACCAAACAAATAGTTGATGAAGTAGAAAAATTAGTGAGACAATAGAATGGACAACATTCAGAAAATAAAGAATGTATATTTCCTTGGGATAGGAGGAATAGGGATGAGTGCGCTGGCCCGTTATTTTAAATTTTCAGGGCGCAATGTGGCAGGATACGATCGCACACCAACGGCACTGACCGACGCTCTTCAGAAAGAGGGAATCGATGTGCACTTTGATGACGATATCAGAAATATTCCGTCGAAATGGAATCCGGCAGAAACCATTGCTGTTTACACACCGGCTTTGCCCGACGAGCATAAAGAACTGAATTGGTTTAAAAGCCAGCCAATCGGTTTATTTAAGCGGGCGAAAGTTTTGGGCATGATCTGCAACGAGCGAAAGGGAATTGCTGTTTCCGGTACTCACGGAAAGACGACAACAAGTACCATTGTTACCAATATTCTGAGTAAAACGGAGCAAGGATGCGGCGCATTTTTGGGCGGTATATCAAAGAATTTTAGAAGTAATCTGGTGTTGCCTGAAAACGATTCGCCATGGATTGTCGCAGAAGCCGATGAGTTCGACCGTTCGTTTTTGCACTTGAAACCACAATTGGCACTGGTAACTTCGGTTGATGCCGACCATTTGGATATTTATGGCGAAAAGGAAAAGATCGTTGAGTCGTTTGAGAAATTTATTTCGCAGATCCGTCCCGATGGAAGTTTGGTGATAAAAGAAGGAGTAGATTTGGATACTTCGAAAACCGAAGCAAAAGTTTATTCCTACTCGCTAAAAGGTAAAACGGATTTTGCAGCATTAAATCTGCAGCTGAATTCGGAAACGGGTTTTTATTCGTTCGATTTAAAAACTCCGGATGGAATTATTGCCAACTGTAAAATGAATTATCCGGGGCTGGTAAACGTAGAAAATACGGTTGGAGCCAGTGCTTTGGCCTGGTTGGCCGGTGCATCGGCGAACGCTATAAAGGCAGGTATTGAGGATTACGAGGGCGTGGCACGTCGTTTTGATATTCGCTACCGTTCGGAGAATCGGATTTACATCGATGATTATGCACATCACCCAGCGGAATTAGAGGCATTTATAACTTCGGTTAGAGCTTTGTTTCCTGATAAGAAGGTGACCGGAATTTTTCAGCCTCACCTGTTTTCGCGCACCAAAGATTTTGCGCCTGAGTTTGCACAAAGTCTGGATTTGCTGGACAAAGCTATTCTTATTCCGCTTTACCCGGCTCGCGAAGAACCAATTCCCGGCGTTTCATCAGCTATCATCTACAAAGAAATGAAGCTGGAGAACCGGACGCTGGCCGAACGCGATGAGGTACTGAAAATACTAAAATCGGACCCGAACGAAATTGTACTCACAATGGGTGCCGGCGATATAGACCGAATGGTGGAGAGTATAATTGAACTGTTGGAAAGTAAAGAAAAATGATAAAGAAGTTTGCAAAAATAGGCGGTTTGTTGGTGTTGCTGGTATTTCTACTGGTAACATTGTCATTTACTTCACTGAAGTATAATCACGTCAATTGCAACGATATTCAGGTGAATTATAATCCGGAGGAAGTTATAAAAGTAAATCGCACGGAACTGATAAATCTGGTGAAGTCGATCGATAAAGATATAATAGGGAAGGATTTTGACAGTATAAATACAGTGCAAATTGAGCAGGCGGTTGAAAAGCATGAAGCGATATTGAAAGCCGAGGTTTATAAAGTTGTTACCCGCACCGACAGTGCTACTTTTAGGGGTGTGCTGGCCATCAATCTGAAACACCGGAAACCGGTGATACGCGTTTTTTCTGATAAAGGAAATTATTACCTCGATGAGTTTGGTGGTAAAATTCCGGTGTCGACAAATTATGCGGCAAACGTGCTCGTTGCCACCGGAGATATCAGTGAAGAGTTTGCAAAAGAAACACTTTTGCCATGTGTTTTAACGATAGAGAGCGACGAATTCTGGAATGCACAAATTGAGCAGATTCATGTGCAAAAAGATGGCGACGTGCTGTTGATTCCCCTGGTTGGCGATCATACCATTGAGTTTGGTACGCTGGAGAATTACGAGGAGAAGTTGCGGAATATGAAAGCTTTTTACAAGCAGATTATGGCAAAGAATAATTGGAATAAATACAAAACGATCAGTTTAAAATATAAAGATCAGGTAATAGCAAAAAGAAGGTAATTATGGCTTCAAGAACAAATCTTTCAGTTGTTATCGACATGGGAACCTCAAAAATGGTTGCGCTTGCAGGCCAGGCAACAGCCGAGGGGAAAATGGAAATACTGGGTACTGCCCAGGTGCCGTCAAAAGGCATAAAAAGAGGAATGATTTTTAATCTTGCAGATGCGACGGAGTCCATCACTGCAGTGTTGGAACAGTTGGATGCACAGCTCGAAGATGAAATCACGGTTGTTGATGTGGCGTACGCCGGAAAACGTATGCGAACCATCGATTACAAAGCTTCGCGTTTTACCGGCGAAGGTGGCGTGGTAACCAGTCTCGATATTGACGAGTTGTACAATGAAGCGAAAAGCCTGAAGATCAAAAATGATTACCGTATTCTGAAAGTTATTCCAACTTCGTTTATTATCGACGATGAAACGGAGGAACTAAAACCTGTTGGAGCCACAGGGAAAAAGATTGAAGCCCGTTACAAGCTGGTGATTATGCCTGATCAGGAATACCAGATTCTGAACCGCGTTTTGGAAAGTGTTGGTGTTGAACTAGGCGAAGTTTTCCACTCGTCGCTGGCACTGGCAGAAGCCGCGCTTTCAAAACCTGAAAAGGAAATGGGTGGTGTGGTACTCGATATTGGTGCCGGAACTACCAATCTGGCTATTTACTACGAAAACGCACTGGTACACACGGCTGTAATTCCGTTTGCCGGAGCAGTTATTACCAACGATTTAAAAGTGGGCTGTTCTACATTCCTTGAAAAAGCAGAGTTGCTAAAAGTACGCTACGGACAAGCCTTGGGCGACCAGATTAAAACTGAGGACACCGTAACCATTGCCAAAAATAATGGCTGGGAACCAAAAGAAATTACCATTCGTAGTTTGGCGTATATTATCCAGGCGCGATTGGAAGAGATTGTAGATTGTGTAGTTACCGAGATCGAAAGATCGGGTGTTGCCGATCGTTTGGGAACCGGAATTGTTCTGGCCGGAGGAACCTCAAATCTGGGGCACATTATTACGCTGGTAAAATTTCATACCGGTTTAGATGCACGCAGAGCACACCCGGTAATTCTTCCTGCAAATCGTAGGGAAGAAGCAAAAAATCCGGCATTTCTAACGGCTTTGGGAGCGTTAAAACTTTCGATAGCTCAAAATGTTGGAGAAGAAAGAACATTGCCCGAGCCAAAAGTGCATCGGAACGGACGTGGTTTAATGACCAATGTTAAAGGAGCTTTGCAAAGTGCGATCAACTTTTTTGGCGACGACAACGATGATCTTGAATTCAATTAAAACAAAAAGATATGACCGAAGAATTAGCAAATTTTCAATTTCCGAAGGCAGCATCATCAATTATTAAAGTAATTGGAGTTGGCGGTGGTGGTTGCAATGCGGTCAATCACATGTTCGAAGAGGGAATAACAGGTGTTGATTATATCATTTGTAATACCGATTCGCAAGCCATGGACAATAGTCCTGTGCCGATTAAAATACAGCTTGGAACCACATTAACAGAAGGGCGGGGCGCCGGAAATAAACCCGAAAGAGGAGCCGAAGCCGCCCGCGAAAATTACGAAGACCTGAAAAAGGTGCTGGGTGACAATACTAAAATGTTGTTTATCGCGGCAGGAATGGGAGGTGGAACCGGAACCGGAGCAGCTCCTGTTATTGCAAGTCTGGCCCGCGAACTCGATATATTAACCATTGCGGTGGTAACCATTCCGTCGCCGGCCGAAGGAAACAAACGCCGCGCACAGGCACAGGAAGGTATAGATAAAATGGCCGAGTTTGTTGATAGTATGCTGGTGATCAGCAACGACAGGCTGCATCATATTTATGGCGATTTACCCGCAAGCCAGGCCTTTAAAATGGCCGACAACATTGTGTCAACTGCCGTTAAAGGAGTTGCCGAAATTATTACCGTTCACGGAAATGTAAACATCGACTATACCGATGTGGAAACGGTGATGCAAAAGAGCGAGGTGTTTATTATGGGTACCGGTTTTGCCACAGGCGAAGGCCGTGCCATGGATGCCGTGAATGCAGCTCTGGAATCGCCATTGTTGGATAGTAACGATATTTACGGAACAAAAAATATACTGCTGAATATTATCTCCGGAAGTGAGGAGATTAGGATTGGAGAGATTGGTGAAATTATTGAATCGCTACAGGAAAAAGCTGGTCAGGATGCTGATATTATTTGGGGTAATGGCTACGACGAGCGTCTTGGCGACAAAATTAGTGTGACCATTCTGGCCACCGGTTTTGATACCAATCCTAACAAAGAATTGCAACCGGAAAAAGAGATTCAAAATTTTGATCTCGACGACGACCTGGAAGATTCAGTTGCCGGGCAAGAGCCGATGAATGAAACAGCAGAAACAATCTATTCGGATTTATACGAAGAAAAACCATACGAGCCAGAGCAGGAAGAGGAAGAAATAATAATGTTTGTTCCTCCGCAACCAAAACCAAAAGCCAGGCCAAAATCCAAATCGACAGGTTTTGGCTGGAAGTCAAAGGAAAAGACCAAAACCAGGGAAAAGGCCGAAAAAAAGAAAGACGAGCCTGTTACTGAATCGAACATCGATAACTGGTTTTATAAAAATTTTGGCAGCAAGATTTTTAATGATGGTGATGAGGATCAACCTCTTGATTAATAACGACAAAACAGGGTGAAGAAAATGGAAGATATGGCTGATTTTGTAATGGAAAAAACTCCTGGTGCCGCGATTAAGGTTATCGGTGTTGGTGGCGGTGGCGGAAATGCTGTAAACCATATGTTTAAGCATGGAATTCGCGATGTGGATTTTGTTATCTGCAACACCGATGCGCAGGCTATGGAGGCAAGTGCTATTCGAACTCGTGTACAGCTTGGGGCTTCATTAACCGAAGGGCGAGGAGCCGGTAATAAACCGGAAGTAGGCAGGCAGGCGGCTATTGAAAACATCGAGGATGTAAAAAAGACCTTGTCGGAAAACACCAAAATGGTATTTGTAACTGCCGGGATGGGCGGAGGAACCGGAACCGGAGCTGCTCCTGTAATTGCACAGTGCTGTAAAGAGCAGGGATACTTAACTGTGGCTATTGTTACCATTCCGTTCCGTAACGAAGGAAAAAGACGCATAAAACAAGCCTACGAGGGTATTAAGGAATTGGCTACTTATGTCGATTCGTTGCTGGTGATCAATAATGAACGTATTCGCGAGATGTTTGGCGATTTTGGAATTTCCGAGGCCTTTGCGAAAGCTGATAATGTTTTGTCTACCGCCGCAAAAGGAATTGCCGAAATTATTACCGTACCCGGATATATAAATGTTGACTTTGCCGATGTTGAAACTGTAATGCGGAAAAGCGGAATGGCGGTTATGGGAACCGGTGTAAGCGACGAAGAAAACCGGGCAGAAGATGCTGTGAGAAAAGCATTAAACTCGCCATTGTTGAATGATAATGAAATTCGCGGAGCACGAAATATCCTGGTAAATATCAATTCGGGAGCCAAGGAAGTTACCATGGATGAAGTTGGCCGCATTACCGATTATGTGCAAAACATGGCCGGTTTTGATGCCGATTTGATCTGGGGAAATGGCACCGATGAAAGTCTGGGCGATAAACTGTCGGTAACAGTTATTGCTACCGGATTCCCAACCAGTATTATTTCTGAGCTATCGGAGCAAAGCCAGCGAAAAGTGGTTTCGCACACTCTTGAAAAAGAGTCGGTATCGGTTACAAAAAATGTGCATTTCTCAGAGCATAAAAACGAAGATAGCAGAAGCCAGTCGACTTTTGAATTTAGTGTGGAGAACAAAAGCGTTAACGATGACGATGAATTTGAATCGTTGTACCCAATAACGTCGCGCGAAAGAAACAGTGCGGAAAAGGAAATTGACGTTAATGATTACGCTAATCTCAGTGACGACGATGTAGACGAGCTTGAAAATGTACCGGCATTTAAACGCCGCAATATTCGCATTAACGACCCAAAATACAAACGCGACCGTTCAGGTTATTCCGTGAACCGCGACAACCGTATTTCAGACAGAAACAGTTATCTTCACGATAATGTAGATTAATAAAAAAATTGAATGTTATGGCAATATTTGATCAAATTAATGAAGACATAAAAGCGGCCATGAAAGCCCGCGAAAAGGAAAAGCTGGAAGCTTTGCGTGGCATTAAAAAAGTAATGCTTGAGGCGCAAACAGCAAAAGGTGCCAGCGACGTTTTGGCCGATGATGATGCGTTGAAAATTATCTCTAAACTGGCAAAACAAGGTTCCGATTCGGCAAATATTTACAAAGAGCAGGGACGTGAGGATCTGTACGAACAGGAAATGAAACAGGTGGCTATATTTGAAAGTTATCTGCCCGCAAAAATGTCGGACGAAGAGTTAACGGCAGCTGTAAAAGCCGTTATCGAGCAAGTTGGTGCAAGCAGCATGAAAGACATGGGAAAAGTAATGGGAATTGCTTCGAAGAAACTCGCCGGTCAGGCCGACGGCAAAGATGTTGCCGATAAAGTTAAAGTTTTATTAGCATAACAGACGAAACGTTCAATACGAAAATAAGAAAGCAGGTTTGTACATACATACCTGCTTTTTTATGTTTTAATCTTCCAATTGATCCGCAACGTGGTCGAGGTCCGAATATTTATCTTCGTAATCTTGTTTAACCTCGTCTTTTAAGAATCCGTCATCGTCGTAATCGTCGTCCTCATCAACCAGAGCAACGGCTTCGTTTTCGGTCATTCGTAACATGTAATACTTGTCTTCCGTTTCAAATGGTAAAACCGTAATTTTCTGCCCGGTTTTATCAAAAAAATGGATAAGGTTGTCAGCAAAACCATCCGCATATATTAGCTTAATCTGCTCCTGTAAATCCTTATCAAGTTTGCTGTAATCCTTAATTACCTTCGGTTTATTATTTGCCATTTTTATACCAGTTAAGTTTGTGAAAATAAAATTTAATAGGACAAAAGATTACTGGTTTTAATCTTCGCTATAGTTAGAGTTTACTTCTACATTACACGAACAAATAAATAGGATGGAAACGACATTTGCAATAGCTAAATAATAAATTTTGCAATTTTAATAACTAAACTTTTCGAGTCAAATAGTTGAATAATGAGGAAGGGTTAAATTACAATTGTTTTTAAAGACTAGTAATGGTGTGATGCGGTGAAGGTATGTTGTGTAAGATTTAGTTAATGAGGGGTTTGTGTGTATTTGTGCATCTTTATCTAATTTATTTGAATAGTGCTGATACACGAATAAAAACAGAACCTTGTAATTTGAAATGCTTAGAAACGATAAAAGAAAGGTGTGTTTTTATGTCGTATTAAGCATGATTCGAAACAACCTGAGAAGGAAATACAATAAGTAGCAAATTGTGCATAAAAAAAGGGAGCCTGTAAATGGCTCCCTTGATCTTATCTTTGGTGAAACTATTCTTCCGAGATAATTATTTTTTCAATTTCATCTCCCTGGCGGATGTCGTCGATTACATCAAGTCCTTCAAAAACGCGTCCGAAGCAAGTGTGATGACGATCGAGATGTTGCGTGTTTTCACGGTTGTGACAGATAAAAAACTGAGACCCACCGGTATTTCTCCCTGCGTGTGCCATCGACAGAACACCTTTGTCGTGGTATTGGTTGTTCCCGCTTGTTTCGCAATCAATTGAATAGCCTGGTCCACCAGCTCCGGTTCCGTCAGGGCATCCTCCCTGGATAACGAAGTTAGGGATCACACGGTGAAAAGTTAGCCCGTCATAAAAGCCCGATTCGGCAAGCTTAATAAAATTAGCAACAGTTCCCGGGGCATCTTCTTCGTAAAACTTAACTTTCATTACTCCTTTTGAAGTATGTATTTCAGCTGTTTTCATTCTAAATTATTTTAATTCGGCACAAATGTAGAAAAAAAGAACAATTTTCATAATGACCTCTTACAAGCCACTGAATGTAATTGGGTTAGCAGGGCGTTTGAGATATGCTAAAAGGTTGAAGAATAGCGATTTTTACAGAAAGTATAAAAAGAAAGAAGGAGACTCAACAGTCTCCTTCCTAAATGTTAACCCCCAAACACACAATATGGGATGAATCCCAAATGCATTACAAATATATGTTTTCTCAAGCATAAAAAAAACAATTACAAAATAATTTATTCTTTTATCTATGAATTTAGATGATTTGATACGTTGGTAATCGAATACATGAAAATTATGTTATGCTTAAATGATAAGATTTTTAGATTGACAGAACTATTTTAGAACACGCCGAAATCCTAAAACTTTAATATTTTCTTGGAGAATTTATTATCTTGCTTGCTTTAAAGCCAATACTGATTTCAATTTACGATAATGAAGTACCGACTATTTATGCTATGCTTATTGGGAGTTCTGGCTGCATTTACAGCTTGTGGTCAATATCCTGAAACAGAAAATTCTCTCGACAAAAAGGTAAAAGCTTTTCTTGAGAAAAACGCCAGCGAATGGCGCGATATGAATGTTCCTTTAACAGATGGGAAAATTCTTTACGATATTATTGTTGAAAATGGCTACACTTCGGCCGTTGAAATTGGAACGTCAACCGGTCACTCTGCCATTTGGATTGCGTGGGCAATGAGCAAAACCGGAGGAAAGCTAACAACGATTGAGATTGATAAAACCCGATATTTACAGGCCAAGGCAAACTTCCGTAAAGCCGGTGTTTCAAAATATATAGATGTTAGACTGGCCGATGCACACGAGTTAGTGCCGGCATTAGAAGGAGTGTACGACTTTGTTTTCTGCGATGCGGATAAATACTGGTACAAAAACTACTTTATTGCGATGGATCCAAAATTGAAAAAAGGAGGTTGTTTTACTGCTCACAACACTGCAACAATGGTGAATGGCATTGGTGAGTTTCTTCGCTATATTGAAAATCTGGAAACTTACGATACAACTATCGACCGATCCAGTCGTTCCGGAATATCAAAAAGTTTTAAAAAATAAACGAACTCATCTTGCATAATCTGCAAAAGAAATTGGAGCGCCGACTTGGCTTATTTTCTGTAACAAATATCGTTATTGCCAATATTGTTGGTGCCGGAATTTTTACTACAACCGGCTATTTAATGGGATTTTTGCAGAACCCTGTTGTTATGCTGATTTTGTGGGGAATTGGCGGTTTGGTAGCCTTGTGCGGAGCCATTTCGTTTGGCGAATTGGGAGCTGCTTTTCCCGAAGCCGGTGGCGAATATGTATTTATTTCAAAACTGTACTCGCCAATGCTGGGCTTTTTAAGTGGCTGGCTATCGCTCATTGTTGGTTTTTCGGCACCCATTGCTGCCTCGGCAATCGGCTTTGCAAAATATTTTACCTGGGCGTTTCCTCAGTTGCAAAACTGGCTGATGCTAAATGAAATCCTCAGCGTGGAAGATTTTAGCCGTTGTATGGCCATTCTTGTTATCGTTGGTTTTAGTTTTGTGCATTCGCGCGGGATAGTGCTTGGCGCCAGGGTGCAAAACTGGCTCACCTTACTAAAAATACTTTTGGTAGTAGGATTAATAATTGCCGGTTTGCTTTTGGGCAATGGAAGTATGCAAAATGTACACCCGGCCTTGCCCTTTCAGTTTTCGTTCGACAATTGGAAAGCAGTTGGTCTTTCGCTAATGTTTATCATGTTTGCCTACAGCGGGTGGAACTCGGCAACTTACATCGGTTCCGAAATTCGGGAGCCGGGAAAGGTAATACCTCGTTCCTTACTTATTTCAACCTTAACGGTAACCGTTTTATATATTTTGCTGAACCTGTTTTTTGTGTATTCAGTGCCGGCATCGCAAATGCGAAACGAACCTGAAATTGGAGGTTTAGCCGCCGGTATGGCGTTTGGTGCAACTGCCGAAACCATTGTTTCATTACTTATTTCGTTTGCTCTTTTTTCGTCGTTAAGTGCATTTATTATTCTGGGACCGCGGGTTTATTATAAGATGGCCAGCGATGGTTTGTTTTTTCAGTCAGTGGCCCGAATTAGTCCGAAACATAAAGTGCCCTCTAATGCTATTTTGTTGCAGGCAGGAATTGCTATTGTGTTGGTTCTTTCGGGTACTTTCGAGCAGATTTTAACCTACATGGGGTTTTCATTGGGAATCTTTCCGATTATAGCGGTGGCCGGTAATATAAAATTACGACGATCGGAACATCAGAGGCTGCGTTTGCCGGGGTATCCGTATGTTCAGCTGTTTTTTATTTTGGTGAGTACGGCCATTTTAGTTCTTGCGTACCTGGAGCGACCAGTTGAGTCGAGTATTGCTGTTTTAACAGCTCTTTCGGGTATTCCGGTGTATTACTGGTTTCAAAGAAAGAAGGTTAAGCCGACTGAATAGATTTCAGCATCGATTCAATTTGCTCCTTGGTCTTTTCCTGCAACTGTTTGTGATCGTTGTCTAGAATAGGTTCGCCATAACGAATAGTAACGTGAGTAAGAGGTTTCCCCAGCTGCCGGAAAAAATGCCCCACAAAAGTGTCTTTGTCAACCCAGGCATCATCAACATCTTTAAAATCAATTGCCATCGGGATAACAGGAATGTTCCCATCGGCCGCAATTTTGAAGCTACCGTTTTTAAACTTTTTGGTAAGCGGTCCTTTGTAAGTTGTTCCTTCAGGAAAAAGAATTACCGGGATTCCGCCATCAACCGATTCTTTTATTTTTTTCATCGTCAGCAGAAGGCTTTTCTGATTTTTCCGGTCAACCAAAATCGAGTTGGTAACACGTGCTCCCAAAGCCACAAAAGGCCATGTGGCTATTTCTGCTTTTCCAACCATGGCTGCGGGTGTCATTGCGGCAACAATAAAAATATCGATGTAGCTCCGGTGATTGGGCATTAGAATATAATTACCAGCTTGGGGAATTTCGTTTTTATCCACTTTAATTCCGCAAATAAAAAGGATGGTGCGCCCCCAGGTGCCGGCCACCCACTGTTGCATGCGCCGACTAAAACCTTTTGTTTTTAGCCAAAACCACCCGATTATGGTAACATAAGCACTCATAAACAGCACCAGTAAAAGCCTGATGAAAGCAAGTGGCGAGAATAAAATTATTCGAGCGATCTTCATTTAAAGCATATCTGTTTAATTGCAAGCGTTTCGGATTTATTAGCGCATCCGAATCACGACAACATTCTTACTGATTACAAATATGCGAAAACAAGCAATACGGATAAAAAAAAGGATTCCAGGTTTTAATCGCGCTGGAATCCAGGTTTTGTGGTTGATTCTATTAAAAAGTGACAAATTGTAATTCGTAGGATTATTTCTACTTAATGATTATACATTTTTCAAAGCCTGAAGTACTTTGTCAGGAGTCATTGCCATTTCAAGTAATCGGGCTCCCGTCTGATCGTAAATAGCATTTCCGATTACGGCTCCCATACAAACAATTGCCGGTTCTCCACCTCCCTGCGGAGGCGTGGTTCTTTGCAAAATTTTAGTTTCCATTTCCGGTATCCACGAGAACCGTGGAATTTCATAGGTGTCGAAATTTTTGGTTATAACTTTTCCGCCCTCAAACTCAATAACCTCTTTCAGCGAATAACCCAACCCCATGTTTATACAGCCTTCCATCTGAATGGTTGCGCCCTGCGGATTTACACAAAACCCCATTTCCTGAGCAACCAAAACCTTTAAAACTTTCACTTCACCAGTTTCTTTGTTAACATCAACTTTGGCAATGTGCGCAACATAGGTTCCGGCATCAGAACCTATGGCTACGCCAAATCCTCTGCCCGATGATGATTTCGCTGGTTTCCAGTCGGCCATTTCTGCCACTGCCTTTAGCACATCGATAGCTCGTTGGTCTTTAAGGTTTTTTAACCTGAACTCAACCGGATCCATTCCCGCTTTGGCAGCCATAATGTCCACCTGCGTTTCGCGTGCAAAGGTGTTGGTGCTGTTGCCCGGTCCGCGCCAGGCTCCGGTGTCGAAAGGATGTATTCCCGGGGCTGTCCATCCACGTCCGTAAACCGTTCTTTTCTGATGTGGCACATCGTACAGGGTTTCCGAGCCGCGGTCCCCGGCATAATAAACGTGGTAATCCCAGAAGGTAATTTTGCATTCGTCGTCGATTCCCGAGTTTACTTTTAAAACTGCTGCCGGACGGAAGGTATCATAGAAAAACTCTTCTTCCCGTGTCCAGTCAACCATAATCGGATTACCGGTTAGTTTTGCCAGTTTTGCTGCCTCAACGGCTTGCCCGTGGGCCGATTTCCCACCAAAACCACCTCCCAGATACGGAGGTTTCACGCGAACTTTCTCTGCTTCCATTCCCAATATCCTGGCGATATTTGATTGTGCTGGAAACGGTGTTTGTGTTCCGGCCCAAACGGTCATTTTATCACCATCGAAATATGCCATTGCAGTGTGAGGTTCCATGGGCGAGTGGGCAACGTATCCGTCGTGGAATTCGGTATTAAAAACCGAAGTTGCCAGTTCTTCTCCTTTTGAAAGGTCACCCTCGTTTATATTTACATTTCCTTCCGGTGCACGTTCCTTTAGGTAATCGAAAATGTTGTCATTATTAACCGGTTTGTCCGCTTCCTCAAATTTGGCTTTGAACAAGCCTCGTGCTTTTTCTGCCATTTCCGGGTCTTCATGCAAAGCAGCCACAAGGTCGCCATCTTTTACAATTTGAACTCCATCTACTTTTTCAGCCTCCGATGTATCCACCGAAATTAATTTTGCACCGTGTGATGGCGGACGTAATAAACGGGCATAAAGCATTCCAGACAAACGCAAATCGCCTGAATATTTGGCTTTTCCGGTAACCTTTTCCATGCTGTCGGCACGGAATTTCGGCTTGCCCATTATTTTGTATTTCGAATAATCTTTAACGGTAGCATCTTTTTTCGCAACCCGTTCAATGCGTTGCCCATTAGCAAGTTGCGCGTAAGTTACCTTTTTCGCTCTGTTACCGCGATCAAAAACCACACCTTCAGCAACTTCGAGCTTGTCCACTTCTGTACCCAGTTTTTCCGCAGCCAGTTCCAATAAAACCTGGCGCGCTTCTGCTGCAGCGGCCAACATCGACGGCCCGAACATGCGGGTTGTGAGAGAGCCAAAAGTTCCC
This sequence comes from Draconibacterium mangrovi, assembly GCF_010586825.1. GTDB lineage: Bacteria > Bacteroidota > Bacteroidia > Bacteroidales > Prolixibacteraceae > Draconibacterium > Draconibacterium mangrovi. The sequence continues at coordinate 113,948 of NZ_JAAAGB010000002.1, forward strand.
ATGTCCCACGGACAGAGGTCTGTGTCGCCCATTACCATTTCAACTTTTTTGTACGCTACATCCAGCTCATCGGCCAGCATCATGGCCAGACCGGTATTTGCACCCTGGCCCATCTCTATTTTTCCGGTATAACACGATACTTTTCCATTCTCATGAATACGCAGAAAAGCATTAAAATCATCGGGTAACTGCCGTTGATTGCCTTCAGCTGCCATCAGTTTTAGCGCTGCTCCGGCATGAAAGAAAACATAAATACCTCCGCCTAGCAGTTGAATAAAGTTTCGGCGTTTTATGGTGTTGGCCGGGGTGTGTCCTTCTATATAATCCTGAATATTTTTTGCCTTATCCATGTTGTCATTTTTTAGGAGTGAATACATAGAAGCTAAATCATTTGCTGTTTTGCATTTTGTTTGCAGCGGCTTCAATCGCATCCAGAATACGGTTGTGTGCACCACAACGACACAGGTTGTCTTCCATTCCCAAAATGATATCTTCCCTGCTCGGTGTTGGCTGGTTGTTTAGTAATCCCACAGCATTCATTATCATGCCCGGAGTGCAGTAGCCGCATTGCAGTGCATCATGGTCGGCAAATGCCTGCTGCACCGGATGCAGCTTTTCGCCTTGCGCAAGTCCCTCAATCGTGACAACGTTTTTGCCGGCTACATCGCCAATAGTGGTGGCGCACGACCGGGTTGCCGAGTTGTTGATTAGAACGGTGCAGGCGCCGCAATACCCTTCGCCGCAACCATATTTGGTACCTGTTAAGTTGAAATGTGTTCGCAAAACCCAAAGCAGCTTTTTCGACTCTTCCAGTTCCACCGAAACATTTTTTCCGTTTAAAGTAAATTCGATTTTTGCATTCATTACAGTTGGTTTAATATGATTTAGATTTTCTGCAGAATTTAGTGTTGTTTCTAATTCCGCGTGAAATCATTTTTGGCAAAAATGCTCTTCCTTCAAATTTACTAAGAATTAATCAGAAAGAAAATGGTGGAGTGGTAATGGTGTAATTCTCCTTGGAAGAACAGAAGTTATTGAATGGAGATAATGCGTGCAGTAATACTAAGAACCAAAACAGGATTCCGCATTTGCGGTTTGATTAAGGGTTTTAAAGCTAAAACAATTGATTATCTGAAATAAAAAAGAGAGCCGTTATTGCTCTCTTTTGTTGAGGTTCCTGGCGAACCCGAAACTATCCATTTCGAAGTGTTTTAGAACGCCTTTAAATCCTCTAAAAAGGGTGTGAAAATCAATGAAAGGGGCGTTTGTGGGGGTGTTTGCTATATTTAATGAAATTTAATAAAATTGAATGTTATTTAAATTTGGTTGCCCAATGGTTGCCCAAATTCAATTTTATGCCTAAATTGGGGAAGTGTTTGAATGATAAAAATCTAATCAATGGCAACCGTCGCATATTACCTACGAAGTGAACGAAATCCAGCAAATATTTATTTACGACTTTCTGTTGGAAGAGGAACAGTAATTAAACGTAAATCGGGTTATGTCATCGATCCTGATAAATGGAGTTCTGATAAAAAGGCGAAACAATCAGGGAAGAAGTATTCTGTTGTCGAGAAAGTAGGCTTTCCGAAAGTTGCCAGAACTATAGAGGATAAGCAGGAGGCGATGAGAGATAAGCTTAAAAAACTCTCTGATTCGGTATTCGAAAGCTACAACGAAGCTGTAAAGGATGGAGTAACTGTGAATGTTGAGTGGCTCCAGGAGCAGATTGATAAGCATCATGGGAAGGTTGAGGAAGTTGATGTTGACAGTCTGGTTTATCAAATTCAAGCTTATGTAGACTTCCTTCCACGGAAGAAACTTAATAATGGGAAGGTTGGTGCAAGTGCAGCAACCATCCAAAAACAGAAATCATTAAAGACTAAGATCGAACAGTACCAGGCGTATACCAAGAAGAAGTTTAAAGTTGCGGATATTTCCCCGAAGTGGGTAGAAGCTTTTGAGAAATACTTATTCGAAGTGGATAAGCTGAATCCAAATACATCTGGCCGGTATGTGAAGCATTTAAAAACAGTTTGCCGTTTTGCCAGCAATAATGAAGTGCTTACCCACAAGAACTTTCATGCGGTTAAGGGATACAGCGTTAAGCGGGATGTTATTTACCTAACATTTGAAGAACTTGATAAAATAGAAAATAAGACCTTTGAACGTGAAGCATTGAATAATGCCAAAGACTGGTTGGTAATTGGATGCTATATTGGACAACGTGTTAGTGATTTGTTGAACCTAACGCATAAGAACCTTACAACAGTATCGGGAATGGAAATGATTAGCCTTAAACAACAAAAAACCGGAAAGCAAGTAATGATACCGGTCCATGAAAAAGTGAAAGCGATTTTAAAAAAGAACAATGGTAAGTTTCCAAAGAAAATAGCAGATCAGAAATTCAATAAACACATTAAGGATGTTTGCGAAATTGCCGGTATCGATGAGGCAACCTACGGAGGGAAGATGGTAAAGGATAAAGAAACCAAAATAACACGGAAGCAGTTTGGAATGTTTCCGAAGCATGAATTAGTTTCTTCACACATTTGTAGGCGCTCTTTTGCATCAAACTTTTATGGTGAGATTCCTACCTCTCTACTTAAGGACATAACGGCACATTCGACAGAACAACAATTTTTAGCTTATATCGGCAAAAGTAGTTCGGATAGTGCACTGCAGGTCGCTGAATATTGGAGTAAACAAGCTGCCAATAAAAAGAAAGAACCTCAAATGACAGTATTAGGAAAAGCAAATTAATTACATAGCTAACCAAACAACTAATCATGAAAACTTTTACCAAACTTATTTTAATCGTTGTTCTAATCTTTGCAACATTTGCCTGCAGTACACAAAAGAAGATAGCAAAGAAGAATGAGAAACTCGAAATAATCATCCAGCGAGAAGCAATATACTACGATGTAGATTTTAAAAGCATTACTTCCGGGAACCTGTCGAAACAGTATAAAGACAATATCATCGAAACAGTATTGAAGATAGCTCCGGCTGAAATAAAGAAGGATATTTCCGAATTCGTGAAAGAGTATGACGGTCCGGAATTAACAGATCCACCGCAATATTTAATTGATGAGATTTATGATTCTGTCAGGCGAGAGAGAAGTTCCAGGTGGGCCGATGCGCTTTATGCTTTTGGTGAAGGAGCACAGGGATATACGGCCGATCAAAACGCAATGGCTTCAAATAAGATTCGGAACAAGCGCGAGGTGCTTTATTTGAAGCTAAAGGAAATTGACAGTCAGAATAATGCAGCACAGGATGTTTGGGAGCGCTATTTCCTTGAAGATTTACAAAAATTTGTTGCGTTAAAAATGGCAATCCAAAAAGAAGGATGGATGAAGTTTAAGGATGAGGTTGAGTATATCTCCATGTAAGAACAAATTCTCTTATTGCTCTTAGTAGTTATGAAGGCACGTTGGAAGCTTCTAATTGTTAATTAACTGGTGGACATCATGTTTATAACATTCATTTTAAAAGGTTGTAGTTAATTGCAACCTTTAATACTTTTAAGGATTATGAAAACAGTACCACACGATGAGGAATTAAAGACTGCTCTTGCACAACAGTTTAAAGAGTTACGTTTAAAGAACAAGTTAACTCAATCGCAATTGGCCGACCGCTTAGGTGTAGAAAAGGGACAAGTATCAAAAATAGAAAACGGAAAGTTTAATCTTACTCTGGCAACTATAACCCGGATAGCAGCCGCACTTGATGTCACAGTGAATTTTGATTTACGTCCGATTGTAAATAATCAAATGAAATAGTAAAACTTTCTTATGAAAGATTGGGACGATTTCTTAAAAAAACTCATAGCAAAATTAAATTCATTTAGAAATGATGGATTAGGTAATTATCTTTATTATCCAGAAGAAAAGTTAACGGAGGTAAAAGACGATATAAATGAGTTGTTTCATAATTCTGCCGAAGATGATTATCTATGGCCATACTGTAGTTTTACAGTGTTTAAAAACAATTTAAAAATTGAGTTCGAAAAATTCAAAGCAAAATATCCTAATGAAGATCCGGAGCCAAAGGATTTTGCGGATGAAATTATCGGATATGTACAGAAAACCTCCTGCCATTCAGTAACTCCTAATTCAAAACCATTTTCGCCACATTTGGTAAGTGATAAGCCGATTCTAAAATATCTTTTAGGGGGGCATGATTTAAAACGGATTACTGGCTCACGTACTTATGAAAATATTGAGTTTGCCCAAAAAAAGAAACAAAGGTATCTCCAAGAGATACAACAGACCAATAAGTTTGCAAAGATAAGCACGAAACCCAATAAAACTGATATATCTGTAGATTTGATCAATCCGCATCTGAGTGCCCTCAGAGACGTTCAACCACCAATAATTAATAAAGAAGGGCAATATAATCTTGGAGAAAGAAGCAAGGGAGCTATTACTGCTTGGATTGAAGTCTTAAAACTACGAGGGCACTTACCCCAAAAGGATAATTCCAGAGAACTTGTGTCTATCCTAAATGAGCTTATTCCAGGCTTAAATATGGGCATTGATGGAAAGACTTTGAGAAATATCGAAACTTCCGCCTATAAAAAATATCATACCAAACTGCTAAGTCTAATTTCTTAAAGCACATTATTTACCAAGGGTAATTACAGGTAGATAACATTCTTTTACTTGCTCGTGAATTAGTTGAAACACCATTAATTATGAGCAAAGAAACAATTCTTTTATCGGTATCAAAATCAGAATTTAAGGCATTAATCGTAGATAGTGTAAATGCCTGTCTGACTACACACTTCCCTAACGACAGGCCATCGGTCATGAAGCCTCCATGTACTGTAGTGAAGAAATCAAAAGAAAGGGAGGAAGAACTATGAAAGGGGAAATTTTTATCCATCTACCTCCAGAACTGGATGAAAAGCTTCAAGAGATAAAAGCAGAGATTGAGGCTTTAAAAAGTGATTTCCAGCCTAAGCAACCCGAAGAATATGTTCCATTAGATGAAGCTGCCAAGAGACTGCATGTCGATAAGTCGACGCTTCATAATTGGCGAAAGAGAGGTATTGTCAGAGGATGGCAAATAGGGAATCGAGTATATCTGAAGTGGTCAGAGGTAGAAGCTTCTATCCAGCCTTTAAAATAATGGTGTTATGAAGTCAATTGATACCTTAAAAAATATCGCCGATAGTAATTCTTTCGTAAATGCCCTACGCGAACAAGTAGAGCGTGGAACTGGTAAATCTTTCTTCCAGTTAAAATTGGAATTTGGAGAAGACAAGCTATTCTTTATTGCACTTCAACATGTGACCGCAACCAAAAAAGCGATTTGTGAAGCAATGGGAATACCGGTTGAAGCCGCATGCAGATACAAAAGGAGCTGGCAAAAGGATGGTTTACTGGTTGAATCGATCGATGAGGTGAAATGTCCGATCACTAAGCATTCTGCACACTTGCTCTCTACTAATCCAGCGGAATTTGATAGGCTCCGAAAATCAAAGTTTAAACAGCTAAATCTATTCTAATGATTGAAGGTGGATACATATTGCAACCACGAAAAATTAAGGAGAGTGATATTTCAAAAGCTCCTCCTTATGTTAGAGAAATATGGCACTACCTACTTAGAGAAGCAAATAGTGCAGATAATAAATATGCAGGACACACCATTAGTAGGGGACAGTTGTTTCGGGATTACAAATCAATCCGTGAAGATTTGGCCTGGTATGTAGGTTATAGAAAAGAAATGTATAACGAAAATCACACGAAGAAGGCTATGAAGTTTTTACGAGATACCGGGCGAATAACCACAATGAAAGAACTCGGTGGTGTGCTTATAACTATTTGTAAATATGATTATTACCAAACTCCGAGGAATTACGAAAGAACTATTGGGAGAACCATTGAAAGAACCAATGCAGAACCAATGCAGAACCAACCCCTACCCGATAATAACAAGAATGAAAAGAAAGATAAGAACAACAAGAATTCTCTTTTTAGACAGAGATTTTTTTCAGTTTTAGAAATTTTTTATTTCAAGAATTTTAATAATCCAATTGCCGTTACTAACGCCTTCTTCAACCACTACGAAGGAGTAGGATGGAAAAATGCTCGCGGTCTTGATATTGAATCAGTAGAATCGGTTGCTGAGAATTGGGAAAACAAAACTACCGAAGGCGCAAATTGCCCGGAACAATTGCTAACAAAATGGAAAGTAATGTTCGGAATACTGAAGAATAACACTGACCACTACAACAAATTCCTTCTTATTCGGCCGGCAAAACTCGAGAACAAAACCTTTGTAATTCGCGGAAAACAAAAAGACATTGAAGCTATTGAAGCCGACAAAGAACTATTAAAAGTGTGGCGCAATGCTCTGTTTATGACTTTCGGCAAACTAACTATACAATACGAACTCGATAAACAATTAGCATGAAACTAACGCAATTACATACAGGCAATAAAAATGTGCTCTTATCTGATTTATACTCCCATACCATTTCTTGCTTGATCAAAGGAGGATTTACTCCTGATCAAACGAAAGCGGTATCAGAAATGCTTGTCGAACTGGATTGGATTGAACCAGCAATTCGTGGTATTCCCGTAGCGGGAAGAACGCAGATTTATCGAACAATATTAAAAGAAATGAAAGAGGACATTTATCCGGTTCATCCGCTTGGGTGGTCCGCAATGTGTCACTTCTTCAAAGAAATTGGTATAGATACAATCGAAATGATGGTGACCATCAACACCAGTAAAGAATTACGAAAAGAAGTAGAATCATCAATATTATACCGACTGATATGGAATTAAATAAGATTGATCCGAATAACGACTCTATGTCATATTTATTTCAAGGCACAATCGAGCGTTTGGTACATGGAGGGTATTTCTCACCGGAGGAAGAAGATCATATTTTGTATGAATTAAAGAAACTCCAAGGAATAAAGAAACAGGTTTTATCAATTCCTGAGGACCGACAGCAGTACTTCTGTGATCGGCTCTTAACTGAACTCAAAAGTGGGAATTGCCCAATGCTTCCGATGGCGTTGTCTCTGATTTATTTCAATCTTACTCAGATGGGTGTTGACACCAGCCTATTAAAAGACTTTTTGGATGAAAGCGAAGAACTGCAACACGAAATAGAAAAAATAATAACTGCGGATTAAATGGAATTGACACACAAACAAGAATTATTTGCACAAGAAGTTGCTGAAGGAAAGACTTACGCCGATGCCTATCGGAAGGCTTATAGTTGCGCAAAAATGTCTAATAATTCTATTTGGGTTAATTCGTCAAAACTAATGGAGAACACTAAGGTTGCACTAAGGGTAAAAGAAATTCAGGAGGAAATAAGGGACCGCAATAAAGTTATACTGGATGAAGTATTACGAGAAATGGCCCGCTGGCTACGGTTTAACCTGAAGTCGATAATGAAAGAGGACGGGACAATGAAAAACTTCGAAGAAATGACAGAAGAAGAGGCAGCTTGTATTGCAAGTTTCGAAGTCGTAGAACTGTTTGAAGGTAAAGGGAAAGACCGTGAAAAGATCGGTTACTTGAAGAAGGTGAAGCTAATTGATAAACGAGCAATTTCAGATCAGTTTATGAAGCATTTTGGGGCTTACCAGGATGCGAAAATGAAAGTGCAATTTGAAGATTTAAGTCATCTGGAAGATTTATTAAACGGGATAAAAGAATGAAAGAAGTAATTGAAAAATACCACACGAATACAGTATTACGCGCTGATGCTTACGAATGGCTCCTGCTTCAGTTTGAAGAAGGAAGTTTAACATCGGAAGAAGAAGCCGATATTCTAAAAAGCCTTTCTTATCTCGAAATGATAAAAAAGGGAACCGACAAACTGCCAAAGGAGCTGCATCAAGAATTCTATTTCAACATTCTATCGCAAATGGAAGATGGAAGCTTTCCTCCGGATTTGATTTTTTGGTCGGCAGTGTATTACAACTTAACACGGATTGGCATTGATACGTCTGAGATGCGTGAAGTGATTAATTACAGTCCCTTTTTATCCGAAGAAATAGAAGACAACATTTTACAATAGCAATAACCATAAAAAATACAGAGATGAAACCAGAAGAATTAAAATCAATTAAGAGTAAAGAAGCGAATGTGAAAACTTCCGGCAAGCCAGAGGTGAAGCTTGAAGCGATGGCAGAACGAACACCAACCTCCGATTCCCGACGAGAAATACGGCGTAACCATAAGGACTATGAACAACTAACGTCCGAAGCCCGAAGCCAGGGGCTTGATCTTAATAACGTTTTAAAACAGCCTTTGAACGCAAAAACGAAAAAGGATCTAAGCATTTCAGCCGACAAGATATATTCCGAGGATTTAGCCACAAGCGTCAAGGGCCTTTCTGAGGCATTTGGAGAAGCTCCGCAAGAGCCGCTTCCCGACATCGATTATAAAGACTTGCAAGAATCGGCAAGAAAACAACGTCGTGCGCGTTGGGCCGATGCACTCTACGCATTTGGCGAAGGTTTACAGGGACGCACAGCCAATCCGAATGCAATGGTTGGAACGAAGTATCAACGTCAACGCGACCAGCAATTCCAAAACTATAAATCAACCGTTGAGCGAAATCGCAAAGCAAAAGAACTTTGGGATCAGCGTCGCAACAATGAAATATTGAACTGGATATTGGAACGCAAAAACGACCAAACACTCACCGCGACAGAACGTGAAAAGTACCGGCTCCTGGAAGCTCAAATCAATTCATCGAATCGAAAAACGGTATTGGGAGAAAACGAACTTGCGGCCCGTAAGGACAATAGTTACTACAACACTAAGTCTGGGAAGACTACGCAAAATCCTGTGTATACCCAGCAGCTTGATAATGGAAGCTGGCAGCTTTCATCTGGAAAAACACCTTATACTGATTTGCTCTATTCGATGACCGATGCCCCGGATGAATTATTTCCCGATCCTGGTAACAGACGATATACTCCGGCAGAAAAAGAGGATATGGCAAAGCAAATTATCAGCCAGGCTTTTCAACTGTCAACAGACAAAAATGGAAATACAATCGCCCGGCCTATTGAAGGACGTGAGAGTTACGTACAGGATATTCCGGTTAGACAAGAGGTAGCGAATCTCGACGAATTAATTTCGATAACAGAGAAGGATTTAGCCTTCATACAGGAACGGTATGATGGAGCAAGTAGAAGAGAAAAAACGCAGGTTAAAGAGGAACTGGACCAAAAACAGAAAGAACTGGACCAGATTAAAACAAACAGAAGCAACCTTCAATCACGTTTGAAAACTACCCTGAAAAACTCAGATCATGATAATACGAAAAGCGATGAATACAATTCGTTTTGGAATGGAACGAAAAAGGAAAGTACCTTTTCTGAGATAGTAAAAAAACACCAGCAACCTGCAGTAAACTCTACAAAGAAACTTGAAGCCTTTTTCGAATAAACTTTAATGAATAGCAATGAAAGATTTACCAGGTACTGACACAATAACGATCAAAGAACCGAAAGGAATTAAATCGTTCCTTAAGTATGCCATTGAACGCGAAGGCAAAGAGTATAATGATGAGGCCGCCGATAAGTATATTAATTCATACAACGGAGACAATAACCAGTTAATTAACGATGTTGCTGCAAGAGCCGGAGTCCCGGAAACGGAGTTAGAGTCTTTCCGCGAGCGTGCATACCGGGAATTTGAATTATCTGATAAATCAGCTTCCCAAAGAATTGAGAAGGTACTTAAGCAATCTCCGAAAGTAATAAAAGACAAAAACATTGACCTCAATTCCCCACTTGTAGCCGGTACACCAAAGATGCCAGCAAATGAAGATCAATCCTTTTTAGGCAAACTTGGTAAAACTGCATGGAACGAACTGAACGTTGGAGGAAGCCAACTTGGTTCATGGATGGCCGACGTTCCCGGACTTATTTATGATCTGGCCGGGGCTCCTTTTCGTGCCGTTGGTATGAAGGTTCCGAAATCAGAAGATTTTGAAGATGGAGCACTGGAACAAGTTTCGGATTACTATAAACAAAATGCAAAAGCCTTTGAGCAGAAAGTGGACAAAATTAATCCTGACCGGGAACAAGGGATTGTAGACTCGTACACAAACGGAGATTTTCAGCAGGGAACTTTAAACCTTGTTGGAAGCATTTCCGAAAGTTTACCGGCTTCAATTGCAATGATTATTACCGGAGGTTCTACTCTCCCTACAATTTTAGGAAGTGCCGGTGTATTTGGTGCTGCAAAAGTTCAGGAGCTGGATGAAAACGCCCCGGAAATGGACTACGATAAACGGCGTATTATTGGTGTAGTGAACGGAACTTTGGAGGGAGTATTTGAAACGCTTCTTGGTTCCGGTGCTGTTGGCCGGTCGTTGTCGGAAATTATTAAACAGAGCGGGAAGAAAGAGGCCAAAGAACAAATTAAGCGGTCTGTCTCCACCATGTTTTCGGACATGATCACTAAAAATCCGTGGTTGGCACCATTGGGCGAAGGGTTTGAGGAAGTGGGAACGCAGATTTCGCAAAATATGGTAGACAAATATTCCGGTTATCGCCCGGATATTTCCATAACGGAAGGAGTAGGTGATGCATTTGCTGCAGGTGTGACCATGGGGGCCGTACATGGTTCTGTTATTGGCTTAGCAAAGAAAGCTGTCGCCAACAAACAACAATCAAATACGGAACAATTACCGGGGGAACCAGCCACCGGGACACCGGGACCAGTGAATCCGAACGGCACAATTACAACGGCCGAAATTGAAGGGCAAAAGTACACCATCCTTAACCCGGAAGATTTGGGCCATAAGAAACCAGTCTTTGCCAAAAATGAGAAAGGCGAAAGGAAATTTTTCCAATGGACCAAAGTGAACAATGAGACAATTAGTACGGAACCCATTCGTCCCGAAATCAACAATGAAGGGAATGGTCCAGTATTGGGCATTTCGTCTCAAGATCCAGCGACTAGCGATCCGAACCCCAAGATTTCCCCAAGAAATCAGGAACCTTTCGAGCTTATTCGTTCTGAAACAAAAATAGAACCTGCTGAACAGCCAAAAGCAGACGTTGAGAGCCCAAGCACAAACGAAGTCGATATGAATAGCCTTTCACCGGAAGAACGCTTTAAAACGCTTATAAAGGACGACGAGCAGATTGCAAAAGAAATGTTGCAGTTTGATATTGAAGAACTAAAAAAGGAACTGACGGAACTGCAAAAGCAGAATCCGGACAAGCCTTCTACTAAATTCGCCAGGTTAAAACGGTTGAAAGAGGTAAACAAGCAATTAAAAGAATTGCCAAAGCTTCTAAATTTGAAAGCTAAGGACTTCGAAACAAATGATGTACCTTTACAAAACGATGAAAACAGACCGAGAAAAAGTGAAAGCCCGGATGTTGAAAATCTTCCGAACAATCGGGAAGGAAACCGGGGAAACCGAACTGGAAGTATCCAGGCGAATCAGGAACAACGTGAGGCGGAAAACGCCTGGAATAAATTAATAAACGACGAATCCAAGAAATCATCAACATCCATTAACCAGGATGCTTATCACCCCGAGACAGTTTCTCTTATTGGCAAAATCAATGCAGATGAGGCTTTGGCCTCCAAACGGCTGAAGGAACTAAAGGAAGACGAAAAGCAAGCTATTGTCTTTGAACGAGATGAAATCAGAAAACAAATATCTGCATTCAAAGAAGGTGTACGTCTGGGACAAAAAGATACCAAAGAACGGATAAAAGCTATTCAATCGGCAATTATCCAGTATGCACAGCGCAACATGCCTTACGACGAGGTGGGTAAACGCGATATGTTTGCAGTAATCAACAAAATACGCGATGCACAAACTCCGGGAACTATCGAGAAAGCTTTTGATAAGATCGATGAAATTACCAAAGAGAACGAATCGAATAAAAACATCCGGGCAGTTGAGCGATTGATTAAGTGGATGACCAACTTCCGTCAGAAAGGACAAAACAAAGAAGGTAAATTCACCTACGAAACCGTTAAGGAGTTCGAAAAATTCAAACGCATCCACAAAGAAGCTATTGCCATTGGAGCTGTTAAGAACAACAATCGATCAACAGCTAAACAAAAGGCCGAAGCCGACAAAGCACTGGAAGCGATGTGGCAGGAAATCGATCAGAAAGAAAATAAATCGCTGCTCGATATTACTACCATGAAACTGATCGAACTAAGGCGTAACGGACGTGCAGCAAGTAAAGAATTGATTCAGGCAATCCGCGAGGACCTGCAGGAAATTTACGATGCTGCCAAAGATTCAAAAACCGCTGAAGATATTGAACGGGTTATTTACCGCAAAGAGGACCGCGACTTTGTAAAACAATTCCTCGACGGACAACCGATACAAGACCGCAAACGCCTCGAACGATGGATGGCCGGTATAAACGGATTTTTGGCTGACACGATGGGAAATTGGGAAACCATTCTTACCATGATGGGCGGTTATAAATTACGCGATAAGTTTTCACTCATCATTAACCAGGTTGAAAAAGAAGTAAACACTCAGGAAGCTTTCGATAAAGTAATGGAAACAGCCATGAACGGCTATAAGCTGAAAGACAAAAAAGCCCTTCAGCATAAGATCAATTCCATGAAGAAAAAGGAATATTCCATCGTGAAACCGATACGCGAAGGCGACCGGGGCGAAGGATCTGATATTCCGCTGTCGAAATTAATGCTCATCGATATTTACAACGCCATTCAAAACGAGGAAATCCGTGACGATATGTACCTGAGTTACGGCGATATTGTAACCAACCCGGACGATGGGCGACCAAACGAAATCCTCCAAAGAAGGATCGGGAAAGAACGTATCGATAAATTAATGGAGAACCTGGACGAAGGCGACATCATTTTTGCCAAAGCAATGCAACAATCCGCTGATAGTTATTACTCGAAGATTAACGATGTGTTTATCCGAACCTTTAACCGCGATCTTCCGAAACGCGATAACTACTGGCCGTCGACTGCCGAATTCCACAACGAGAACGATGCGTTTAATCAAATGCTGAACGATTCGCTTCACCCATCGGCAACCAAAGAACGTGCAACCCGTCGTACTCCGAAAATAACGGATGCTTTCGAAAAGTTTGCAAAACACATTAAAAACGCTGAGTGGTATGCAAACATGGCACTTCCGGTTACTCGTTTAAATAACATCTTTAAAGATCCGAACGTTAAGGATCTCATCACCGAGCAGTACGGAGATAACTTTTACCGTTTAATAACCGAACACCTGCAGGAACAGGGTTTATATCCAAAGTCGAAAGCAAGTAGCTTAAACATGGCCGAAAAAGGTGCTGACTGGTTGCTGAACAATTGGGTAGCTGCTTCCATTGGTTTAACTCCTTCCGTTCCGGTAAAACAGTTGCTATCTGTAATTAACTATTCCGAAAATATGCCGGTAGGAACCTGGACTGCAGGTTTTATAAAAGCCATGGCAAACCCGGCAAAAACATGGAAGGAAATGATGGAAATTCCTTACCTGAAAACACGTTTGGGAACCGGTTATTCCGAAGCCGTTCAACATGCACTGAACTCGAACGAAGGTGTTAAACAAATAACAAGCATTCACCAGGCAATAAAAGAACTGGCAACAATCGGTACACGCTACGGCGATATTGCTGCTATTTCGTTTGGTGGAAAACCTTACCTCGATTACTTGCTTAGTACAGGAATGGACGAAAAAGAGGCTGTCGATAAATTCTTATTGGATACACTTCGAAGCCAACAAAGTCCGTTCTCCAGTACGTTGAGTAAATTCCAGAACAGAAAAACACCACTAACCAGGGCAGTATTTGCTTTCTCAAATACTCCTTCACAATACATGCGTAAAATGGTGGAAAGTGTTCATGCTTACAAAAAAGGCGATATAACGAAAGGACAACTCGCAAAGGTACTCACTATCTACGGAGTACTGAATAATGTCTCTTACGTTGTGGTAGGTGCCTTAATGGGAAGTTTACTATCGGGTAACGATTGGGACGAGGATTTAATGAAAAAACTGATCATCCAGACTTCAACTTCGGTAGTTGGTGGAATTCCGTTTGTTAAAGATGTTGTGGAGCTTCTTGCAAATACGGCAACCGATTCTTATGTGTTTGACGATATGAACCCGATTCTGGAAGGTCCGTCTGAAACCATTAAGGCAATCAATAAAGCAGCTCGTACCGACGATCCGGAAAAAGCGAAGAAGCAAATGTGGATCGCTACCAAATACTTTATGCAGATGTTTGGAATCTCGGGCCGTAACCTCGAAAAGATTTTCAAAGCTACCGTTAAACGTGGTGATCTGAACGATAAGGTTAACGAACGAAAAGCCGATGAAAAACTAAAGGAACTGTCGACTCCGAAAACAAAGATCGATGCTGAACTGAAAGGCATGAGTAATTATTACTCGAAAACCCGGAAGAACAAGCCCGACTATAAAGTGGCCGAAACAGCACACCAGTTGAAGTATGCGTATTCCGGTGCCAAAAGTAAAGCGACCCAACTGGAAGGCGAAGGCAAAAAAGCTCAGGCCGACCGTTTACGAGACTCAATAAAACAATCAAAAGTTGAACTAAGTCATTCCGACTACTCTTATGAAACTCTTAAAGAGGAGCTGGATTATGTAGAACGAATGACTGAACTACTCACAAAATAGTATGAACATTAAAATTTTATTACAATGAAAAAATTAAAATTTATCAGATTAATTGGTAGTGTGATAGCAAGTGTTTACGGTAGTGCTGACCCTAACCTTTTTGGTTCGAACAAACGCCGTAAAGAGAAATCAGGACTGGCGGGAGAATTCAAAGCTTTGTCGGGCAACACCCAGAATGAGATTGATACATTAAAAGCATCGAATCCGTTTGATAGTGCCTCGGCAAAGTCTGTTATGAAAAGCGCTACCCGAAATGCAAGGCAATATCAAACCAGAGCTGCAAATATGATGGGAGCCAACGCATCGGCCGAAGCTATTGTAGCATCGCAACAAGCCGCATCAGAAGGTATAGGAGCCGCTGCCGGAAGTATCGCTGCCGCATCAGAAGCTAATAAAATTAACCAGGTGAATGCACTCCGGGGTTTACAACAAAACCAAATGGGAACTTACGGAGCAATTAAGGCCGATTCTATTAACGAACGAGGTTCCGGATGGAGTGATTTCTTTAATAGTATTGAATCAATTGGCCAGCTTGCTTCGGGCGTTGGGCAAGGGGCTGGTGCCTTAAAGACGGCAGGGTTAATTTAATCTTGAATAACAATCGCCTTAGCGTTGGGGAACGCTCCGTAGTTTTTATAAATTGAGTGGTTTGGCTACGGCCGAATCACTTTTTTTTACAGATTTCGGAATTCTACAAGATATACTTAGAATACACTTACAGATTAGGAAACTTTAATTATCAGGAATCCGATCTTTTTTGTATGGGTTTTTGTAATTTTGAGAGGACATGAAAACAGATAAAAACAATAGGCACAATTCACAACCTTCATCCACGAACAAATCAGGGTTATCACAGAAAATGCAGCGTTTTTTTGAGAAAGTGAAAAAGATCAACCAGAACACAATCAACAATCTGCACAGACTAAATTAGGCAATTAATTTCCGTTCTGACCTATCACCAGCCAGTGCGAATTCACTGTGCTTTAATTTCCGAAAATCCGAGATATAAATCACATAGTCATAGCCAGCGTATGTAAATACGGAATTAATCTGTAAATTTATGCAATGGCCGACCAAGAAGAAATAAGAGAACGATTGAAAGCAACGATTCAAGGGGTCGTGGAAAAGAAGGCGGATGAAAGTGGGAAAACGAAACTGGACGTTCTCAAAGCAATCCGCAAGGGACAACGAATGAGATTGCCGGGAGTGAATTAATTGTAAAGTCAAAAATGAGAAAAGTAATTACATACCACTGTGATCATTGTAATGGTTTTTTGTCTTCTGAAAGTGAAATGAAAATTCACGAGAAGGAATGTGAAGCACATAGAATAGTTCATGATTGGCTTGATATTAAAGAAATAGAAAAGAAAACCTGGTTGAATGAGAACGAAGCTGCTGTTTATACTGGTTTTGGAATTGGTATGTTAGACAAGCTGAGGTTTAAAGGAACACAGTTAGGGACTTTGCCGTATGTTCTAATAAGTGGTAAGTATGTTCGGTTTCGTCGTGTTGAAATAGATAAGTACCTTATGAAACATTCATGTACGCCTCAGTCTGGTGCTAAAATCAAATCATAAATTTTACATTTCACCAGTAAGCAACAAATGGGAGTAAGCTAAATTTTTCAGAAGTCTCATCTCTGCGACTCAATTTGGAGTTGGTTTTAAATACTTGGGGTATTTGCTTAGTCATTATCTGTGAAGGAATTTAGATTCTTTAATGTGAGTCAACTCATTCCACGAGTGTTATGAGATTTTCGAGGTCAGATTTTGACTGAATCCGATATATTTTGCTATCGTACTCGATAAATCCAGAAGGTTTTTTGTTTTCTTCATTGGTAAAAAGAGTGACAACTTCAATATCAATCGCATCTGCAATCAATAATAATGTGTTTAGATTGGGAACTTGTTTCCCATTTAATATATTACTTATTGAAGGCCGTGATAATTTTTCTCCTCGATCCTCAATTGTTCTTTTTATCCGTTCAATTGAATAGCCCTTTTCTTTGATAGCAGTATTTAGCTTTTCTAACCACATGTTATAAAGTTTTCTTGATGACAAAGATAGCATTATAAGGTTTATTATACAATAAATACTATTTCTATAAAATAAAATACACAAATTACGCATATTGTGTAAAATAAAATATTTATATTGTGACAGTGATAGAAAGTTTACTTTATAAATAATTATTAACTTCAAAAACATTATTATGGATCATAGAACGAATGTAGAACAGTTGATGGAAAAGGTTGATTTTGATTTGATCAAGGAGATTGTAAGGGAAGCGAAAATTCTATTAAAGTCGGAAATAGTATTAGCCGTAAGTAATTTATTCAAGGATCGAGACAATGATCAGTACTCTATTGAAACTGTTGAAACTGTAAAGCGGTTACTCACTATTCAACAAAACTGGAAAAATAATTTTGACTTTTCGCTAACAGATATGGCTTATAATCCTGCCATAATCAGAAAATTGGGATATTCTGATAATTAAATTACAATTGGTTTTTAAAACGATATTTTGCCAAGAAATGCTTCTCTAATTAGAGGGGCATTTTTTATTGTTGCTTCTATTTAGTACATTCGTTTCTGTCTTCCCAGGTTGCATGAAAATATTCTATTATAAATAATTGTGGTGTTTTTGTAGTCTGTCCACAGCATTAGTCTTGTTGGCTTATTAAAATATACATACTAAATATGGTTTTGATTAGTAGGTTTTTTTTGGGTGTGTCAGTAATTTTTGGAGTGCTATTTTTGTTATTCTATACTCAGTATAGAGGAAGCAAATCTGAAAAGGAAAGATTACGATCTGAATTTGATGTTGCTCATGAAGGTGAAATAAAGTCATGCTGGAATGAATATTATCGTATTGATCGAGATCGAAGATATGAAGAAACGACAGATGAGTTTAGTTATGAATTACAGTCAATAGATATAGATTATAAAAAGAATACTGGAGTTATAACAACAAATGAATGGTCTGAAGAAAAGCGAAAATTAATTGATGAGAGTATTGAAATCAGTAAGGATCGGACCCAAAAGTGGCTGGATGCGGTAAGTGAAGTAAATTGGCCGGAATTTGAGATGCCTGAAGATCTGCAGAAGGAAATGATCGCATCGAAAAAAGCCAAGGAGCTATCCTTTTGGTTAATGCTCATTGCATTTACGTTGTTTATATTTAGTCAATTAAAACAGAGGTATTGGCGATGATTTAATATTGGGAAATATTCATAGAGAAAGGTAACCTGGTAATGCCAGAGATGGAAGCTCTGACAAAAGTCAGGCAATTTTTTGTACTTCTATTTTGTGTTCAGAATCCTTATGAGCAGAATATTCTGGTATTCCGTAAGTCTCAATATACGGAGTCCCTCTTTTTACAACGGCGAAAACCGTTGCTATCAGTTTATTTTTGATGTTATTCTTTATAATTGATGGATGTTTTCCTTCGGCTAAGCGCCTGTCATAATATGCCTTAAGTTCTTTGTTATACTGAATGGCAGTAGCAACACAATTCCCAAGATGAGCTTTAATTCTAATATTTGCTAAGGTACTAACACGGTCTTTACTTTGAGAAGCGGAACCCGATCTTCTTGGAAACGGAGCGGTCCCACAGTAACAAGCAAATTTTCTTGGATTATCAAAAGCATTAAATGCTTCTGTAAAGGCAATGAAATAGATGGCAGTAACAGTACCTATACCTTTAATACTGGTGATCAAATTGAAAAGATTAAATAAATATTTGTTTTTTGTAATAATGAGTAGCATCTCCTTATCAATCTTTGTTTTAATTGCATCAGTATATTCAATGCTCTTTTTATAAATAGGAGTTAAATTATTCAGGTTAAATTCCTCGATAAGAATTTCACAGACTTTTTTAGAACTTCTATAGGCTGCGAGATGCTTTGCAAATAGGTGCCGTAATGAAAGAAGCTTTTTTAATTTTATGATTTCCAAAGATGGTAATCTTGATGGAATAAGCTCTTTGATTCTGCGGTATCCATAAAGAGCTATTCTTTTCGCGTCAATTTTATCATCTTTACCCCTGACTAAGCCCAGAGAACGTTTAATTTCAAGTCCAGGTACAATAGAATAGTTTATCTCGTTCTGATCAAAAAAACGACATATTGAGATTGAGTAGTAGCCGGTGTATTCTAATACATAGAGGATTTGAAACTGAGATAGTTTGGTTGTTGAAATAACCCAGTCGATCAGTCTTTTAAAGCCAAATCTATTGTTAGAAACACAGATAGTATTTTGGTTAGTATAAATCGCAGCATCGATTTTATCTTTACTAACATCAATTCCAACCGTTTCAATAAAATTTTCCATATCGTTAGATTATAAAGGGGAAGGCAACTGGTTTATTGCAATGATCTTATCTAAAATCCCCACAAGTTCTACCTTCCCACTTAATAGCGGAGAACTAATTTTCTGCCTGGATCTTTCCTATGCGATCATCAAGTTCACTCCTAAATTCTGATACTTTTCAATTAATCGTTTGTTGCATATTATTGAAATTATTTCGAGATTTATTGAGAATTTTAGAATTGGATTGATGGAGCCACCAAAACAAAGTCTTCCGAAGATTGTAAGAGAGGTTAAATTGAAAGAAGTATTGTGTAAAAAGAAAGTCACAAAAGCCGAAATTTACGCCCTTTTTAAGGAGACAGAAAATTCCGTTTTGTATGAATTACTGACTGTGTTGTTGGGTCGAGAGTCAATATCGAAAGATATAGAACTTATTGAGTTGGAAGAGTACGAGGGGAAAGAAACTGGTAATTATGTGTATTACTGTGGTGTAAAAATTGGACGATTATTGCTTGGGGGGCCTGGAAATATGTTGATGTCTATAATTAGTATGAAAGACGTATTTTATTCTTTCTATCCCGATGAGAAGTATGTAAACAAGATCGATAAGTAAATCAATCAATTCGTAATATTTTGGCCGATGAGGCCACGTGAGGAGGAATATCACGAGAGGCTGGCTGTATGGCTGGCCTTTTTTATTGCTGACTCTGATTTATGCTGATCGGATTTCCTATAAGCTATTTCAATTCATTCTAAACATAAAAATTAGTTACTTTGGTTTATTGGCCGTTCGGCCAATGTGTGTTTGGGGGTTAACATTAGTAAAGACCGGCTATTGAGCTGGTCTTTTTTTTCTGGCCCTTGTCTAACCTACCTTAGTCAATCACGTATAATAAAACGCCGCTAAAACCTACACAACAGATAAGTACGTCACGTAATGGCGAAGCCTGGTAATTAATATCGGGCTTTGTTATAACTTTGAAGGTGCTTATTAAAAAGAAACACCCCTGGTTCAGCAGGGATGCTTTCTCACCTAACTAAATTAGGATCTCTATGAAAAAACTGCTAACAAGCCCTTTGTACTTGTAGCAAATGGTTATACGAGCAATTATGTAGAATTGTTATAAATAAAGAGTATGATATTTCACGGAGGTACTAACATATTAAAAGCGATCCAGGTAGAAACCGACTCTATATCCGAGAAGCATGGTTTAACAACTACTTATGTGATCATTCATGAGGATGATGTGCCGGTACTGGTTCGAGAAATGGTTGTAGCCGGTATGATGCCGAAAGGTGGTCAGATTGAAAAGATTGTTGTCGGTAGTTCCCATGTGATCCGGACTCGCGACATTCGGAAGGGAGCTGTTGCCGTTTTGGGTAGGTGAAACCTGGGTGCTATTAGTAGATTCTCTTTTAATTCAAATCTCCATTATGCTAACTATAAAAAACTAACTATCTTTAGAATACGATAATACCAAACTTTGCCAATCTGGATGAACACTAAAAAATCATTTTATTTAAAATTGACACTACTTCTTATAGGTCTTACATTCATCATTTTTTATGATTCCTATGCAGGCAATTCATCACAAGCTTGCTTAAATAATATTGCCGAAGCTAATGTAAGTACGTCCAATTTCTCTTTCGATAAGATTTGGAGTTATTTAGTGGGTTTGCTGGGACCGGGAGTTGCGCTTTATGCAGTGTATATTGCAAGGCCGTTATTAAGAAATAAGCTAATTGAAAATCATGTAACCCAAAGAATCGATCAGATTCACAAATCCAACTCTGAGGTTAGACAATATTGTCTAAAGTTAATTCGTAATTATACACCTTCGGTATACGAACATGATAAATTCGGAGAAGAGGATTTAAATAAAATAATACGAGATCTCGAAAAAGGATATTTGATTACTCATGAAAGTAGTACTGAGGTTGCAACACTATTGTATTTTCTAAAGAATACACTTCAGCAATACGGAAGGAGGTTTGATTACTATGAACAAAAGTTTCATGTTTTTTCCTCAGATATATTTCCGTTTGTTATTAATGTCTTAAACAGAGTAGTGAGTTACTCCACCCAAGTAATTCCAGTTCCTGTTACAACTGATATTAGTAATAAGGATTTGATTATAAAGCCCTTAAGTAGATTTGTTACGGATGGAAAGATTTCAAAGTTTAAGAATTTTAGACTCGGTGTAAATTTCGACAAAGATTCGGCTTCATGTTTAATTTATACAGACATGGTCAATAGAACCTCTATGGAGTATTTGAAGGAGTGTAGTAGTATTGTAATAAGTTCAATAAGTTCTATCGGGAAACTTCTCTATTTAAGAGAAATTTATGCTCCTTTGATTTGGGCCTCAAAAAAGTATCCCAAAGATGCTTTGTTTAGAATTACATTAACTTTAGTTGGATTTGATGAAAACACAAACATTGGCATTGAAGGAGGAGAGTCTAACAAAACTGTAGTTTTGTATTATTCAAATTTATCTAATTTCGGTTACTCTCCTAAGTTAACGGAAGAAACGTTTGTAGATAATTTTCTTGATGATTGGCTAAGTATAGGAAACTTTAAATACCCCAAACCAATTAAGTTTGCTTATGTCACTGATGAAATGATCAAAGTTGAAGTTGATAGAAAAGAACTACAGGAGATCTTTAATTCGCACAAAAGGAAAATTAGAAATAACCTCAGAATTAAAAGGGATAAAATCACGGTTGTCAAGAAAGTGTGGCAGAAATTATTTCCTAATTAATCTCAAGGTATTAAAACATCCACATCCATTTTATTAATACTTATAAAAATGCAATTAGCTAATCCTGCACAACAAAAGAAGTTTGCGGAAATATTTCGACAAGTTCAACTCGATAAAGAAAGTGAGAAGGCAGAACATCTCTATAAACAAATGGAGCAAATGGAGCTTGAATCGATTAAGAAGGTTGGTGATTATTTCGATAGAATACACGATAAGCTTTATACGCTTAATAACATTATTATCGCCGGTTTATTGGTGTTATTTACATTAAATAATGAGGAGTTTTTTATTTTTTGGTTTTTGATTCCGCCTGTGTTTAATTTATTATACTTAGCGTATATTGATTATCGCATGATGCAATTAAATAGGAAATGGGCAAAAGCAACTGAACTTGAACCTGATGAAATTCATAAACTTCAAGAAACGGTTGATAATAATAATCTACATTCGTTAATAAGTGTTTTTATCACGGTTCTTGTCCTCGGAGCATTTGCTGCAGCTTTCATAATGTTGTACACTCCTCCTGTTTAACATTCTAATGATAGAGTGCTTCCGTGTATTGATTGTTGGATCTGATTGACATGAATCAAGATACGTGACATCTTTCGATAATGCACTTCGGTTTTGTGTCGGGTAGTGTGGTTAAATATTACTTTTGCCAGGTAAGAATTGCTTTATTTAGTATTTTAATAAGAAATCTCTCCGCGCAGTCACAAAACTCTAAAATGAACTTAGAATCTGAGATTTGAAATAGATCAGTTCCATCGTATTTTATTCTAAGATTTTTATTTTTCACGATGTAGTTATGCATCGCTTGTTTTTCAAGAGGTATGTCTGTATTCTGAATATAGGTTGCATTGTTATGAACGATAAGGTTCCTAATTTTCTGATAATCTAATAGAGTTTGCCAATCCTTGTCAACATCTTCAAGATCGAGTTCTACAACTTTTAAAAGGTAATTTCTGCATTGCTGGATGCCTTTGCCATTGATGTCCTTCAATTTTACCTTGGAAAAAATTCCTCTTTCAGTCACTTTACAAAGAAGAATGAATAAATGTTCGAATTTTGAGAATGAGGCGATAAAAGTTGAGTGCATCAATAGTTCGGGATATGTTTCATTATATTTCTCAGAATACTCAACATATTGTTCAAATAAATCAGACGTTGATTCTTTTGCTACCCTCGTTTCAGGAGACTCGTTTATAGATTTAGTTAGATTTCTTTGTTTCGAACTAAAGTATGTATTCATTTCTACTGTATAATCTTTTATCTCTTTATAACTATTTTTAATAGTGTTAGTGTAGAGAATTAATACTTTTCCGAACTTTGGCTGATTTTTATTCTTTGTCATCGTATTATGATTCAGTGATTGTTCAATTAATAATTTGACGATTAGACAGCTGATAATTCAATCGAGCCCAATAAGCTTAAGAAAATCGTCTCCAGAGATAATTTTAATTGAGTAACCATCTTGAATATACTTTAAGACAGTTCGGTGTTTGCTACTGAGTTCATGCCCTTTTAATTTTTTAGGATCTTGTTTCGCAGATACAAGAAGAGTAATGTTTTTTGATATGCTACTGGGTGTGTCAAAACCTAACTCCGCAGCTTTTTCTCGAGCGATAGATTTTGTGCAATGAATTAAATCACCAGTAATTAAAACTGATTCGCCGAAATACTCTCCATCGGGATTCGGAGCGAACTTTTTAACGGGAGTATAAGTGCCAGAAGAAGTGTTTCGTTTTTTTAGTTTATCAATCCATTCGTTGATGTTCCAATTATTTTGTTCTATCGCTACATTAAGCACCTTCCCTGCTGCGATTGCATCTTCCAATGCGTCATGATGTTTGAAAGAGATATTGAGTGAATTTGCGACATTTGCTAATCCATATCCTCGATATTTGAAACTTTCCCAGGTTCTACGAACCACGGTTGCAGCATCCAGAAATATGATTTCTGGCATTTGTAAATTTAGAATCTCACAAATTCTTTTTATTACTGTTCGTTCAAAGTGAGTATAATGGACAACAATTAATCCATCGATCATATCAATGAATTTTGGAAAGAATTCTCTTATGGTTGGAGCATCAATTACATCGTATGATGTTATCCCGTGGACACCTACCTGCATGGCTCCAAAATCTGATTCAGGATTAATGTAAGTTTTGAACTCTTGTGTTACTTGTCCATTTTCAAAATAGGCTAATCCAATTTGGCAAACGCTGGACATGTCGTCATTAGCTGTTTCAAAGTCGAGGGATACAAACTTCATATTGCTTTATATTAGTTGTTTAATTTGTTGGATCTGTGGTTTTTTATGAAACTATTAATGTTTAATCTTCATGCAATTAGTTTGAACCTGTAGTTGTATGGTTCTCATATTTTCATTTCATGTTTGTTTTTATTTAAGCTGAATGGTTTCAATCCATTATTCATAAGTACTTTGCTATCAGTGAAACTTAGATGATGAGGAACGCTATAGATGTCTCCTTTGGGTGATATGACTATAAAAGAAACTTTAAGCATAAATTCTTTCGATTTGGTTTTGGGAAGGAGTTTTTTGGGAATATTAAACTTTACCATTTCCATCTGCTCCGGTTTCAATATCAGCGGTATGTTGTTGGTTTCAATATTTGGGGTGGCAGAAGGCTTTGGAGGAGTTATTGGTTCAATTATAATTTCTCGAAGGACTAACGTTATATTGCCGGTATTTGCTACACTATATTCAAAATTAAAGGGACTAAAGGATCCTTCTGTAGATTCATGAAAAATTAAACAACTGTCAAATGAAAACTTTTTATAGAAAAACTGTCTAATGACAGTAACTATTGATGTAATTAGAGCAATCGAAGCAATCAATATTGTAATTATATCTAATGTCGATGAGGTGTTATTCAAGGTGTAGTTTTTGTTTCAATGTTCAATAAAATTAGTAAAATACGTGTTAATGATCTAAGCTCGTGTTAATTTGGATTCAATCTAAAGATTAATATAGTTTTGAGGGAACTACGGTCCATCAGTAGAATAGCTATTTACTAACAAAAATAATTAATCAAAGAATGCATATTGCTTTTAATTTTATTCTATTTTCGCTAACTTTAAGACAAATCAATCAATAATGGCGTACTCAGACAAATTAGCAGCTTTTGAATTTTTGCTCAAACAGCTCGAAAAATGGTACATTGAAGCCTTTGGTTCCTTCGAAAATAATAATCTTAGTAGATTGAAAGTGTTTAAGATTCACTTCTTCGTATGTACAGTCTCTGCAAAGGATGAAAGTACAAATCTACTTGAAGTTTTCAACAACTTTTATGCATTACCTTTTGGCCCGGTTGAGAGTGATGTTTATAACTCAATATCCGAACTGAAATATTACACACTCGGTAAGGACTCATTGTCAATCAAAAGTCCGTTCGTAAACGAACTTAATTCTCCAGAGACAGAGGATAAGATTAAGGAGTCGATAAGGATACTCAAAGAACTAAATTTTGATTTGATTGGAGCATCTGCTTTTGAATTAGTAAATTTAAGTCACACTTTTGATAGTTGGCAAAGATCTTATAGCTTTGCTAAGCATTTACATAAGAATTCTTTTAAAATACCAGATAATTTAATAGAGGTCGAATCTTTAGATTTGCTTCTATCGCATTCTTCTCGTGAATATGCCTCTTAATGCACTAATAACCAAGCTAAATGATGTTTTTTCCGAAAGTTGGGACTTTGACGAGTTTGTATCTGATAAGACCCAATATTTCGATACAATGACGGATGCAGTTAAGCAAATTTACAAACAGCTTAATCTTATTATATTATCAGGGGAGTACGTAAACCTTGCTGAAACAGAAGAGATCATAAAGAGTAAAATTGATCCGATTGTTGATAGAATACTCAATGGAGTGTACAGCTCTGAAGCCGAAGAGGAGGATATAGATCATTTTTTGCATTCTTTTATTCTTCCTTTTCAAAATCATTCTATTCAACATCTTAAGAATCTGTGTAAGGTACTGCGAAGTAATGTGATAAATGGAGAGAAGTCCATCATGAGTGGATTTCAGCTTTATGGGAAGGCAATAATGTTAGATTATAATGACTTCGGCATTCGCCATGAAGCGGAATTTTTTGAAGCGAATTGCGAGATTGCAGGATATGATCATTTAATATCTGTAAAGACTGATATTCTTAATGATCTAATCGTGACTTATGTATCACTGCAAAAGGATACGGATACTTATTATAAGGACTTGTTAATGGATAAGTGCAGGTTTCTTATATCAAAGATCTCTGAAAAAATAGGGGAGGATACCAAGAGTTATTTCTACACGTTTGACTTTCAAGATCGAGAAATAGATAATTTTCGATATGAAGTTAAATATTATGAAGGTTTTTGGGAAGAAAACTTTTTTCGAAATACAACAAGGAAAGAAACTGAGAAAAGAGTTCAGTCCTTAGAAAACCAGAGGGAAGAAAACAAACCTTATTCTTTGGCCGATATTTACTATTTGATTCGTCATTATAAGGATAATAATAAAAATCATATTCAAATAGATAACCTTGTTGCTCAGTATGAGGATCAGTTTAACAATAGTGGAATCCATTTTACGGGATACGAGAAACGAACAAGAGAACTGGCTCTAAATTTCTTGTTGAATAATCGGTTTAGCTTTGGATTACAGAACGATGATTCTTGGGATAATGTTATAAGAGAGTTGGATAGAATAAAAACAATTCAAGACGATACAAACGTTCACAATTATTTTCCCTATTCAAGATTTCTAAAAAAATATACTTTAGCGACGAAACAACTCTTGGATGCCGAAAATTTTGATGAAGTATTGATTGAAAAAAGAATATCGGTTTTTGACGAAATACTGAAATTGCTATTCGTTAAGTTTGAATGGTGTAAAGATGTGGATTTTCAAAGATATATTTTGGATAAAGACTCAAGTACAAAACAGATTACTTATAGGGATGAACCGATAAATATCTTTCTTGCAAGTAGTTTTGTTTTGCCAATTAATTATAACAAGGTATTAAATGATTGTAATTACCTTAAAAGGGATATAGAAGATATAAAAAGTCATTTGTCCATCTATAAAAGCCTGAATAGGGAAAGAAAAACGATTGAAAAGATTAGGCACGATGTAATGTCGAGTGATCGTAAACAAGTTGAGATCTTGGGTATCTTTTCAGCTGTTGTCTTATTTGCTGCCGGAGAAATAAGTATTTTTAAAAATACACCTTCGTTAGAACAGGCCTCAACTTTTTCTTTGGTATTTTCTTATTCCTTAGTCCTCTTTGTTTTAGCAATATGGTTAATTACTCGGGATCATAGTTCTTTTAAAGCAAGTAAAATACACATTTGGATCATCGTTATAATTGTTGTCTCTACAGCTCTAATCTTTGATATTGCATTTAATATCTTTCCCTGGTTGTAATTATACATTTTTTTGGAGATTGAAAGAAATGATTAAAAACCATCAAGTTTGTTAAGCCGAGTTATATTGTCTGTATAGATAGATTTGAGAATTCAATTTCTCAGCTGATAAAATCGTGTTCTTCTGCGTCAGAAATCATTTCAAATTTACAAGTTATAAATCAATATAAAGTGCCTTGAATTAATTAGGTTGCCCAATAGTTGCCCAAAATGAAAAAAGAGAATCGTTAAGATTCTCTTTTTTAGCTTGTTATATTTCTGCGATGAGGTTCCTGGCGGAGTCGAACCGCCGTACACGGTTTTGCAGACCGCTGCCTAGCCACTCGGCCAAGGAACCTTGTACGTTTTCGGACTGCAAAAATATAAAATTTTGCAGTTCTCGCAACATAAAAAATAAAATCGTGTTATTTTCTGCGTTCTTGCCAGTTTGCATTTACATGCAAGTCGCTGGCACCTAACTGCCAACCGATATCCGTCGATTTTGGATTATTTCCCTCGTGAAGCTCCCGCTTCTTTTCAGTAGTGCAAGATTTTCGGCACTTTCCTTCGTTTAAATTAGTCGAACTATAAAACATGAGTATAATGTTGAATTATTTTTTTCGAAAATACGAAAAAAAAGTTCGAATAATTTGATAAATGTCAGTATTGGACTGGGGATTAAATATTTAATAACATGGGATTATATTAGTCGCGAGCTACAAGTATCGAGCTGCGAGTTTTTTCGATTAAAGTATTTCAGCATTAAAGCATTAAAGCATTTCAAATCTCAGTCCTTCATTCCTTCCATCCTTCGACTTCGCTCAGGATGACGTTCTGTAAACAGTGACCATAAATTATCGCTCCAGTGTAACGCTTACCCGTTCCATTTCGCCTCCCATTGGCGGATTCATTTTCGAGATTTTAACGCGGGCTTTATCAATTGCCGGGAACCTGTCGTAAAGGGTATCTAAAATTCGTTTGCTTACATTTTCCAACAAGGCTGATTTTATTTGCATCACTTCTTTTACGGTTTCATAAACCGCCTGGTAGTTGAGCGCGTCGTCGAGATTGTCTGATTTGGCAGCAGCATCGCAGTTTGTTTCCAGTCGCAAATACACTTCAAAGTGGTTGCCAACAATTTGCTCGGCCGCAAAATGCCCGTGATAGGCATAAAATTTCATTCCCTCTATTTCAATTACTCCCATCCCTAATTAATATTATTGCAACAAAAGTAATAATTTGAACAGGTGTTAAGTGTACTCACAAATCATTTTTTAATTTTGTAGCCTTATTCAATAGGGGATAAATCAAGAAAATGGCAGAAAAAAATACAAATACTAATGCTGAAGCGCCCAAAAGGGCCAACTTTATTCATGCACAAATCGACGCCGATTTGGCCGCAGGGAAAAATGATAATCGTGTACACACACGCTTTCCCCCCGAACCCAATGGTTATTTACACATTGGCCACGCCAAATCGATCTGTTTAAATTTCGGTTTGGCGCAAAAATACGGAGGTAAAACAAACCTTCGTTTCGACGATACCAACCCATCAAAAGAGGAAACAGAATATGTTGAATCGATTATGGAAGATGTGCGTTGGTTGGGTTTCGACTGGGAGGATCGTTTGTATTACGCATCCGATAATTTCCCAAAATTACATGCTTTTGCCGTTAAATTGATTGAAGAAGGCAAAGCTTATGTCGACGACCAAAATGCTGAAACCATAAGCGAGCAAAAAGGAACGCCGCAGAAACCCGGAACTGAAAGTCCGTTCAGAAATCGTTCGGTTCAAACAAACCTCGATTTATTTGAGCGAATGACAATGGGCGAATTTAACGAGGGAGAGAAAGTGCTGCGTGCAAAAATAGATATGGAATCGCCGAACATGCACATGCGAGATCCGATTATTTACCGGATAATGAAAGCCGAACATCACCGCACCGGAAATAACTGGTGTGTGTATCCGATGTACGATTTTGCGCACGGTCAGTGCGATTACTGGGAAGGAATTACACATTCCATCTGTACGTTGGAGTTCGAGGTGCACCGTCCGTTGTACGACTGGTTTATTGATCAGTTAAAAGATTCGGATTACCGTCCGCGTCAGATTGAGTTTTCGCGTTTGAACCTTACGTACACTGTAATGAGCAAACGTAAATTACTGGAGTTGGTGAAAGACAATCACGTAAGAGGTTGGGACGATCCAAGGATGCCAACTATTTCGGGTTTACGCCGAAGAGGTTACACGCCTGAATCGATCCGTAATTTTTCGGATAAAATTGGCGTAACAAAAGTGGATGGAACAACCGATGTGTCGTTGCTGGAATTCAGCGTACGCGATCACCTGAATAAAATTGCACAGCGCGTAATGGGCGTGCTTGATCCGCTAAAAGTGGTTATTACCAATTATCCTGAGGATAAAGAAGAAATATTAAGTGCCGTGAACAACCCGGAAGATGAGTCGATGGGACGCCGTGATGTACCATTTTCACGCGAAGTTTATATCGAACAAAGCGACTTTATGGAAGATCCTCCACGTAAGTTCTTCCGTTTGGGGCCCGACCGCGAGGTGCGTTTACGCTACGGTTACCTGATAAAATGTAACGAAGTTATTAAAGACGAAAACGGCAAAATCGTTGAGCTGCACTGTACTTACGATCCCGAGTCAAAAGGAGGAAAATCTTCCGATGGCAGAAAAGTAAAAGGTGTGGTACACTGGGTATCGGCAAAACATGCTGTTAAATCAGAAGTGCGCCTGTACGATCGTTTGTTTACCGACGAAGAGCCGGATGGACACAAGGATGTAGACTTTAAAGAGTTTATGAACCCTGAGTCGTTAAATGTGCTGAATAACTGTTACCTGGAGCCATTTGTAAAAACAGCTAAACCGCTCGATCATTTTCAGTTTGAACGAATGGGCTACTTTAACATGGATCCGGATTCAACACCCGAACTGCCGGTGTTTAACCGAACGGTTCCGTTGCGTGATTCGTGGGCAAAAGCACAAAAGAAATAAAAACAAAAAGGTTGTTTTCGTATCGGAAACAACCTTTTTTTATGAAGATCTAATTAAAAAATTTTCGCCCCCTAAATCCCCCGAAGGGGGACAGTTCCTCTCCGCCAATTGGCGGAAGGTTAGGGGGGAACATCAGTTTTATAGCTGTTACCCTGAAATAATGAATGTCTGAATGCTGATTTCATTGGCAAATTCTCCGCAAAGTTACTTTCCCGTTAATACCAACATATACCCATTTACCGATTCATAACCTATGTTAACCGAATGTAAACTGTTTGGCCGGCTTGCGATTTCTACTTTTGATGCGTAAATGTAAAAAACACTATCATGGAAAAAGTGCCACAGGAAAGAACGCAAAAAAAGGAAAACTCAAAAGAAGTCTTGGCTTTGGTTTTAATCGGTATTGGTTTGGTATGGATACTAAAACAAACCGGTTTCTTTTTTGATTTTCCGTTTTTAAACTTTCATGACATTTTTAGTCCTGTAAGAAACGTTTTTCATGGAATAGGGCATTTTGTTTTTTCATGGCCTGTTATTTTGATCATTATCGGTGCAGTGTTAATGGCCGGCAAACGTTCCGGCGGTTTGATACTGCTAATTATTGGAGGAATATTTTTATTGCCAAAACTGATTTTCATATCAGGAGCGGCAATTGTGTTTTTGTTCCCGGTAATCTTAATTGCCGTAGGAATTGGGTTAATTGCGCGTTTGTTTTAGCCCGTAGTTGCGAAAGAAAGTAAATCCGCTAAAAAAATGGACAGTGTTTAGAGGATTATCAATATTTTAGGACAGTTAAAACTTTTATCATGGATAATAAACCGGAGAGTACAAACAGAAGAGCCTTTTTGGGCTTATTTCTAATTGTGGTAGGTGCACTGTGGATTTTCGAGCGCCTCGATCTTATTCCTTCATTTTGGAACGATATTCTGATCTCGTGGCAAATGTTACTTATCGGAATTGGGGTCTTCTCCATAATCGGAGGGAATAAAACCACAGGAACAGTTTTAATTGTAATCGGAGGTTTCTTTTTGATTCCGGAAGTGGCTCATATCCCTTATGAATTACGACGAATAGGCTGGCCGGTATTAATTATCGGTATTGGCGTGGCAATTCTGGTAACGCACTCCGGAAAACGAAACCCTTTTGAAGGACCCAATTTTAATCCGGGTGATCAAAAAGGGCAGGACTACTTCGATGATTTTGTGATCTTCGGAGGTCGTGAGGTGTATGTAAATTCGCAAAACTTTATGGGCGGAAAAACCACTTCGGTTTTTGGCGGAACAGAGTACGATCTTCGTCAGGCAAAACTTTCGGCCAATGGTGCTGTTATCGACACGCTGGCGTTATTTGGCGGCTGCGGTTTTAAAGTACCACCCGACTGGACGGTAAAAAATGAAGTAACGGCTATTTTTGGTGGTTATACCGATAAACGCGGTGCTTCGTTGAATCAAATTGTTCCCGACCCGTCGAAAACGCTGGTGATAAAAGGTTTTGCGGCTTTTGGCGGCGTAGAGATCAAATACCTGTAACATGGATTTTAGGCATCCCTTTATAAAATCTCCACGGTTGGCCATTTCGTATGTTGCGTTTTGGTTGATACTGGCAGTGGTAATGGTTTTAGTGGTTGTTTCGGTTGGCGAAAGTGATTTTATTACCGCCATGACCGAACGTTTTGCCTACATTATCCTTTTCGGATTTTTAGGAATTGCCATCTGGTATGTCATAAAATTCAGTACCCTTGAAGATAACAGTGTTGGCCGTGTAATTCTGGCCCATGTTATTGCCGCCACCATAATCGTTTTAATTTGGCTTTACATTGGTACGGTAATTACAAAACTTATAAATCCGGGGCAGTTAAAGGAAGATCATAACTATCTGTTCACCGGGCTTTATAACGGATATTTGCTTTATACATTTAATGTGGTGTTTTTCTATGCTGTAAATTATTACCTGGCATTTAAAGAAAAAACCAAAAACGAAACCAAGCTAAAAGCGCTGGTGAAAGAAGCCGAATTACATGCCTTAAAATCGCAGATCAATCCGCACTTTTTGTTTAACAGTTTGAACAGCATTTCGTCGCTTACAATGACCGATCCGGCAAAAGCACAGGAAATGGTGATCAACCTTTCGCAATTAATGCGTTATTCGCTTAAACACGACCAGAGCGAAAAAGTAACTGTTCAGCAGGAAATAGATAATAACAAGCTGTATTTAAAAATTGAGAAAGTACGTTTTGGTAAAAAACTGAACCCGGTTTTTGCAGTTGAAGAGAATTGTTTAAAGGCTGTAATTCCGAATATGATACTTCAACCGTTGTACGAAAATGCCATAAAATATGGTGTGTACGAAGCTACCGAAACCATAGATGTAATTACGCATTGCCGCTGCGATAATGATAAACTGGTGGTAACCATCAGCAATACTTATGATAAAAATGTATTAAGCAAAAAAGGTGAGGGAATCGGATTGCGTAATATCCGCGACCGCCTGCAGGTGATCTACGGAAACCCGCATTTGCTGAAAATTGAAGACAAACAAAACGAATTTACCGTAACTTTAACCATTCCTCAAAAATTGTAAACCATGACTGAAAAATTGCGCACAATAATAGTTGAAGATGAAGAGCTGGCTCGTAACCTGATGAAGTCGTTTCTGGCCGATAATGAAGCTATTGAACTGATTGCAGAATGTGAAAACGGCTTTGAAGGCGTAAAACAAATCAACGACTTAAAACCCGACCTGGTTTTTCTTGATATCCAAATGCCAAAGATTACAGGTTTTGAGCTATTGGAATTGCTCGAGCACAAACCGCAGATAATATTTGCAACAGCTTACGATCAGTATGCGTTAAAAGCCTTTGATTATAACGCAGCCGATTATTTGCTAAAACCTTACTCAAAAGATCGATTGGATGAGGCCATTCAGAAAGTTTTGGAGCGCATTCAAACCGAAGGAAAAGAGTCGGATGTGGCAGAAAAAGTAAGCAATTTCCCAAAAGATGAATACCTCGACCGTATTGTGGTTAAGGATCGTCATAAAATTCATATCGCCCCGGTTGATGCGGTACGTTACATCGAATCGATGGACGATTATGTAATGATTTACACCACCGAAGGCCGCTGGATGAAACAAAAAACCATGAAGTATTTCGAGAATACTTTGAATCCGAAAAACTTTGTGCGTATTCACCGCAGCTACATAGTAAAGGTCGACGAGATCGGGGAAATCCAGCAATACGAGAAGGAATCGTACATCGTTATTCTACACGACAAAACGAAATTAAAAGTCAGCAAAACTGGTTATAAAAATCTGAAGGGTGTGCTGAATTTCTAAAGTTTATGAGAAGATATATCCGAAAGAACAATGTAGTCCTCAAATAGAAAACCTGTGATATTAAATCGAAAAAAGAAGAAACGGGAAGAGTTGCAAAACACTTTTGGAGAAGTTAAAGACGACTCGTTTCATTTTGATTTAATTGAACGGTATTTTCGGGCAAAAGATAATTCGAACGCTTTTCAGACGCTTTCTGATAAAACATGCAACGACCTCGATTTTAACGAGCTCTTCATGTTTGTCGACCGCACTCATTCAAAAGTGGGGCAGCAGTACTTGTATCAAACCCTTCGAACAATTCCAAAGTCGGGTAATACTTTTGATGAAATATTGGTTGATCGTTTTCTGAATGATCTCGAGTTCAGAACTTCAGTACAACTTCAACTCGAGGAATTAAAAAGTAATGATGCCTGTTACATTAGCACACTTTTCCAGGAGGAACACCAAAAAGCACCCAAATGGTTTTTCGTAACCAAAATTTTATCGGTACTGAGTTTAGTATCAGTTCTTTTTATTCCAGTATTTCAACAAGTCATATTTTTTCTGTTCGGGATTTTCATCATAAACATGGTGATTCATTTCTGGAATAAAAGAAATCTGTATCAATATCTAGGATCGATACCACAGCTACTGCGCTTAACAAAAGTTGCAGCCGAGCTTTATAGAGATGAGCGGCTTGCCCCTCAAAATCGCGAGCTAGAGAAATCGCTCAAAGCCATTTCGGGCATAAAAAGAAGGCTGTCGTTCTTCCGGCTGGAAGCCAAAATGGATAATGATATCGCTGCTTTGGTGGCAGGTTTTATCGAACTGTTCAAAATACTGTTTCTTATTGAACCGCTTTTTTTGTTTGGCGTATTAAAAAGGCTTGATTCCATGCGCCGTGAAATGGATGAAATGTTCAGCTTTGTCGGAAAAATTGACGTTTTATTATCGGTTGCATCGCTTCGGAAAGGCGCACCCAAATACTGTATTCCTAAAATTAGTACGCAGGCAAAAAAACTTCAGGCTAAAAATTTGTATCATCCCCTGGTGTCTGACTGTGTTGAAAATGATATTGAAATTGATCAGAAATCAGTTTTACTTACCGGATCAAATATGTCGGGTAAAACAACTTTTATTCGAACGGTTGGCACAAATGTAATTACCGGGCAAACGTTGAATACTTGTTTTGCAGCCGATTTTGAAATGCCACGAATGAGGGTGTTTTCGGCTATCAGAATCAGCGATGATCTACTGAATGATAAGAGCTATTATTTCGAAGAAGTTCTAACAATAAAAACAATGTTGGAAGCCGGTAATGAGAATGTTCCCAACTTATTTTTACTCGACGAAATATTCAAGGGGACCAATACCATTGAGCGGATTTCGGCAGGAAAGGCAGTGCTTTCTTCCTTGGCAGATGCTGGTAATATTGTGCTGGTTTCAACACATGATATTGAATTGGCAGATCTGCTTCATGATGAATATGCATTGTTTCATTTCAGTGAAAAAGTGAACCATAAAACGGTGGATTTTGACTACCGGATAAAAGATGGCAAGTTGAAAACAAGAAATGCGATCCGTATTCTGGAAATAAATGATTATCCCGAAAGTATCACTAAGGAAGCGAATAGTATATCTAATGTGTTGGATAAGAATAATCAAAACAGAGCTGTTCGCTAGATCATACCGGATCTCTTAATCTTTAAAATACCGAAGTTTTCCTTCGTGACATAAATCTTCTTTCAAAAGCTTATTATTTCTTATATTAAGCGCAAAATAAGACTGAACCTAATCTTGTTGATAGTAGCCAAAAGCGGATAATATTTGTCCCATTTTATCATACAATGAATTCACTCATTTAAAATAATTCTATGAAAAAACTCACACTGTTATTGGCAGCCGTATTTTTAGTTTCAACGGTAGCCTTTTCAAAAAAGAAAGAAGAAGAGAAAAAGGAAGAAGAAAAGCCTTTTGTTAATTCGGGGCTGGTAAGTGGCCTGAAATGGCGAAGTATTGGTCCGGCATGGGCAAGCGGCCGGATCGCTGATTTTGCTGTAAATCCCAACAATCACAAAGAATACTACGTGGCCGTTGCTTCGGGTAACGTTTGGAAAACCACTAACAACGGAACTACCTGGAGTCCGATCTTCGATAATTATGGCTCTTATTCAACAGGTGTTGTGGTGCTCGATCCCAATAACTCAAATGTAGTTTGGGTGGGAACAGGCGAAAACAGCCACCAACGTGCATTGGGATACGGTGATGGCGTTTACAAATCGCTTGATGGCGGTAAATCCTTCAAAAACATGGGTTTGAAAGAAAGCCGTCAGATTGGTGGAATCGTTATCGATCCACGCAATTCTGATGTTGTTTTTGTTGCTGCTGAAGGTTCGGCTTGGGGACCGGGCGAGGAGCGTGGCCTGTACAAAAGTACCGATGGCGGCGAAACCTGGAACAAAGTGCTGGAGATTAGCGAAAATACAGGTATAAATAATGTGGTAATTGATCCTTGTAACCCTGATATTATGTATGCAACATCGGAGCAGCGCCGCAGAACGTCATTCACAAAAATTGGTGGCGGACCTGAATCAGCTGTATATAAAAGTACCGATGGTGGCGAAAACTGGCGTAAGATCATGACAGGATTGCCTTCGGTTCATATTGGCGGAATGGGAATTGATGTATCTCCGGTTAACCCGAATTACGTCTACCTTATCGTGGAAGCGGCTGAAGATAAAGGTGGTTTTTTCCGCTCGACTGATAAAGGCGAAAGCTGGGAGAAAATGAGTGATTATCACTCAAGTGGTCAGTATTACAACGAAATAGTGTGCGATCCAAAGAATGTGGATAAAGTATATTCAACAGAAACAGTATCAAAAGTAACCGTTGATGGAGGCAAAAACTGGACAAGCATAAGCACAAGTGGCCGTCACGTAGATGATCATGCCATTTGGATTGACCCAACAGATACCGAGCACTTTATAATTGGTGGCGATGGTGGTATTTACGAAACCTGGGACGACGGAAAAACTTTCGATTTTAAAGAAAACCTGCCGATTACGCAGTTTTACCGCGTTTACCTCGACGATGCTGAGCCTTTTTACAATGTTTACGGTGGAACACAAGACAACAACTCAATGGGTGGTCCGTCGCAAACTACCAGCCGCAGTGGTGTGATAAATGACGAGTGGGAACCAACACTTGGTGGCGATGGTTTCTGGGGTGCCATCGAGCCCGGAAATCCAAATATCGTTTACTCAGAATACCAGTACGGAAATGTGTATCGTATTGATAAAAAGAGTGGCGAGAGCCTAAATGTTAAACCTATTGAACGCAAGGGAGAACTGACTTACAAATGGAACTGGAACGCACCTTTATTTATTAGCCCGCATAAGAATACACGTTTGTACATGGCGGCCAACAAGGTTTTCCGTAGCGACGACCGTGGTAATACCTGGGAAGTGATCAGTGATGATCTTACTGCACAGATCGATCGCACATCAATTCCGGTTATGGGCAAATACTGGCCTGCCGAGGCAGTTGTTCGCGATGTATCAACTTCGCAGTGGGGAACCATTGTGGCGCTCGAAGAATCGAAATTGCAGGAAGGACTGTTGTATGCGGGAACCGATGATGGTGTTATTTCAGTCACTGAAGATGGCGAAAACTGGACACAGTTAAAAAGTTTTCCGGGAGTGCCGGAGCTGACAATTGTAAGTGATATTTGTGCCGACCGTTTTGACGTAAATGTAGTTTATGCCACTTTCGATAATCTAAAACGCGATGACTTTAAACCTTACGTTTGCAAGAGTACCGACAAAGGAAAAACGTGGACTTCCATTTCGGGTAATCTTCCTGAAAATGGTTCAGTTCATACTGTTATGCAGGATTTTGTTCGTCCTGAATTGTTGTTCGTTGGAACTGAGTTTGGCATCTTTTTTACAGTTGATGGTGGTACAAACTGGGTACAAATGAAATCAGGCCTACCAACTATT
The DNA here is from genome assembly GCF_010586825.1 of Draconibacterium mangrovi. Taxonomy (GTDB): domain Bacteria; phylum Bacteroidota; class Bacteroidia; order Bacteroidales; family Prolixibacteraceae; genus Draconibacterium; species Draconibacterium mangrovi. The sequence goes on from NZ_JAAAGB010000002.1 coordinate 151,418, forward strand.
CCTGTATTCGACATTGCTATCCAGGAGCGCGAAACCGACCTTGTTGCTGCAACATTTGGCCGTGGTTTTTATATTCTTGATGATTACAGTCCTTTGCGCGAAATTTCAGCTGATCTTGAAAATACAGAAGCTGAGATTTTCCCGATAAAAGATGCATTAATGTTTGTCCAAACCAGCGGAAAAAGCAATCAGGGAAGTACTTATTTTACAGCGAAAAATCCGGAATACGGTGCTACTTTTTCGTATTACCTGAATGAAGTACCAAAAACACAAAAGCAATTGCGTAAAGACGAAGAGAAAGAGTTGTTTAAAGAAGGAAAGCCAATTCCGCAACCTACCTGGCGCGAATTGCAACTGGAAGGTCAGCAGGAAAAAACGCACCTGATATTTACGATTTACGATAAGGCTGGAAATGTGATCGATCAGTTCACAAAAGCTCCATCGAAAGGTGTGAACCGCGTTAACTGGAACATGACTTATGCCGCTACTGCCAATGTTCGTATTCGCGATAAATTTGATCCGATAACCAGTGCCGGCCGTGGTATTATGGTAATGCCGGGAACATACAAAGTGGGCATGAAATTGTGGCACGAAGGCGAGCTGACCGAATTGGTTGAGCCGGTTTCCTTTACCTGCAAACGCCTTAACAATTCCGAACTTCCGGCTGAAAACTACAACGAGAATGTTGAGTTTGCCGAAAAAGTGAATAAACTGGCACTGGCTGTTGTTGGAACCAACCGAATGATTAGTGAAACAACAGCAAAAGTAGAGAAGATAAAACAAGCTATTTATGCTACTCCGGGAGCTAGTCAGGAATTAATGAATAAAGCCCGCGCAATTGGGGTGGCTTTGGAAGAGCTGAATTTTAAAATGGATGGTGTGCCGGCTAAAGCAAGCGGGGAAGAAATTCCTCCTGCACAAGTGCCGTTGAATAACCGATTGAGTAACATTACCTACACGCACATGGGATCAACAGCGGGAATTACTACCACCGAAAAACAGGCTTACAAAATTCTGACAGAAGAATTCCCACCGGTGCTGGAAGCTTTGAAAAATATTGTAGAAAAAGAAGTTCCGGCACTGGAAGCCGAACTTAACGAGATGAATGCTCCATGGACTCCGGGACGTTTACCGGAGTGGAAAGAGTAAAAAGTCACGAGCTGCTAGAAGCTAGCTTCTAGCTCGTCCCCCTTTCTTAAAGTGGTGTCCCGATAATATCGGGACGGGGGATTTAAATAAAATGCCATCTGTTTTATAAGCAGTTGGCATTTTTTTTGACAAATAACTATATCAAGTAGTTGGAAAACTATAAAAGATAGTTGTGAAACTAAAAAATATAGTTATATTTGTTTTGTAAGCTGTTTAAGCCACTACTTATCGCTTAAAATTTAAAAGTTTGAACCATGAAAAAACTTACGCCGAAAGAAGAAGAGATCCTTAGTTTGTTTTGGGAGAAAGGTCCCATGTTTGTGAAAGAACTGAAGGAGTTATATTCCGATCAGCAACTGCACTATAACACGCTATCAACCATGGTTAGGGCAATGGAGGACAAAGGATTTATAGCACACGAGAAGTTTGGAAATACCTACCGCTACTTTGCTGCAGTGTCAAAAGAAGATTACAGCAAACAGTCGTTGGGGAACGTGGTAAAAAAGTATTTTAATAATTCGTACAAAAGCGTTGTTTCGGCCTTGGTAGAGGAAGAAAACCTTTCTGTTGAGGATTTACGGAAGTTGATTTCGGAGATTGAAAACAGCAAAAACAAGTAAAAATGACACCCTTTTTAACCTACCTTATAAAATCGTCGGTTAGTTTGGCTCTGCTTTATTGTTTGTTCCGTGTAACCGTTCGAAACGATAAAAATCATCGTTTAACCCGCTTTCTTTTACTTTCGATTATGGTGGTTTCGGCAACCATTCCATTCTTGACCATTCAGCTTTTTCATAAGGAAATTGAAATGGCTTCGGCCGATTTTGTTGGGGAAATTGTTTCCACGCCTGTTGTAACTCAACCTGAGAATCATTCAGCGATTATTAATACACGGGTTGTAACGCATAGTGAAACGGTTAATTATTGGGCGATTATTTATACTTCAATTATTTCACTTTTGTTATTTCGACTTCTTCTTGGAATTTATCGCGTTTTCGCAATTATAAAAACGGCGGAGAAACACCGCTTTCGGAAAATAATTCTGGCAGTTGTGAAGGACTTTGTACAACCCTTTACATTTCTGAATAAAGTTGTCCTTTCGGAGAAGGATTTTCATGAAAACAAGGAAGTTGTAGTGGCGCACGAATATGCCCACATAAGACATAAACATGCTGTAGATTTACTGTTTTGCGAGTTATTTACAACATTACATTTTTTCAATCCTTTTATGTGGCTTTTACGTCGCGATTTAAAATTAGTACATGAATACCAGGCCGATGAGGCCGTATTAAATAAAGGCATCGATGCACAAAAATACCAGTTGCTGGTATTGGAGAAGGCTGTTGGCGAGAGACGTTTTGCCATGGCACACCATTTTACTCAAAAACCCATTGTAAAACGATTAAAAATGATGACAAAAACAAAACGTCAGAAATGGGGCATGGTGAAGATGATTCTCTTTGTGCCCTTAATAATTGTGCTTTTACAAGCATTTGCACGACCCGATTTGATTACAAAATCAGCAGATTTTATTCCTGTACGTTACACGGAAAATAAGGCGGAGCAGTGGCTCGCAAAATGGAACATCGATAAAATTGGCGATGGAATTTTTGATCCGGAAATGGATCGGAATAAATTGTCGGCAAGAGAAAACAATATTCTGGTTATTCTTATGAATATTAAAGATGAATACCTGGTACAGGGAGAACATGCTTCGAAAGAAAGTATCAAAACAATGGCTTCCGGATTTTTACAGGGAGTCAATCCCGAAGGAAGTGCATCTCCTGAAAGTATTGAAAAGGAAATTCCTGGAATTGGCAAGGTAAAAGTTTCTGAAGGATGGATTTCGTATCGCAACGATATTGAATCTTCGAGAGAAGCGATAAACTTTACCTTGCGGCAAATAGGAGAGGCTTACCTCGAAGCCCGGGAAGCAAAAGCATTCGTATTGTTCGGGAAGAAATATTTCAATCTGGATGTAGAGAAACAGAAGATGGTAAACGAGATCGTGCCAATTCGCTTTTCGTATGAGACTCCAAAAAATCAGAGAACAAGTACCTGGTTGCCTTTTGAAGAGAAGCCATCGCCTGAGCCCAAACCAATGGAACTATTGGTGCGCTACGATGGTACGATCGCTTTCGGCAGTAAAACCTACGAAAATCTGGACGAATTTGAACACGATTTAAAGGTGTGGAAAAAGGAGTTGGAGGCGATTAGTAAAGAAGAAAAAACGAATCATTATTATCGAGTCAACGCTACTTTTGAGCATGGTTCACGAACTCAGGAAATATGTTCAAAAGAGATTAGTAAGATAAATTACATGCTTTGGAAACAAAGTATGCATGTAGAGCAAATTCATCATGTATTCCCTGAGGAGTTGAACAAACCCGGTTTGGAGATGGATAAACTTAAAGCAAGGTTGGATCAGAACTCAGAGTTGTTAATTCCTGAAGGTTTTTCTCCGGACGGCGATGGCATTCACGACTTCTTTGAAATAAAGGGCATATATCCTCAATATCAGGATGCGAAGCTGGTGATAGTTAATAACGAGGGACAAAAAGTGTTTGAAAAAAAGAATTATGGGAACACAGATATCTGGGGGGAAGGAAAAGAATGGTGGAATGGTACTTCCGAAAACGGTAAATTATCGGTAGGCAACTATAATTATAAACTCGAGTTGGGCAATGGAGAAGTAAAAAAAGGAACTTTACTGTTGGCAATGTTTACATCTTCTGAGCAGTCCTCAGAATATGTGAAACAAGGGAGCGCAACTAATGATTCAAATTCGTTCAATAAGTTTAATAAATACGATGTGATTATTACATCTGATAAATTGCAAGCATTTAATAAAACCTGTACTGTTGAAAACGTTAAACAGAAAGTTGAAGAAGCATTAAAGTCGATGGGCGACAAAAAGACTATTTCCGTTTTGTCGTTTAGCAATGTTCCGCAAGAAAGGTCGCGTGCCATTTTGAACGAACTGAATCAAATTCCGTTTGCAAAAGTAAGCACAACGGTTTTTAAATTGGAGCCGAAACCGCCTTCAATAGCGCAGCATAAAATACTGCTTAAAGCAAATGGCCTAATTTACATGGATGAAAAGGAATATAATTTAAACCAGTTTGAATCTAAAATTGGGGAAATTAGAAATCAGTTAGAAGAAACCAATGTCGCTTTCGAAGTTGAAAATGATGTTACTTATCTTCAATCTGAAACCGTTTTAAATATTTTAAGAAAAGCAAACATTGATCAGGTTGGTTACAGCGTTCAATACCATTCCGTGCGGGAAACTGAACCGGGTACAAAAATAGGAGAACCGTCTTATATATTCGGATATACATGGACAGGTAGTGATCCGGTTAACCTGGAAAAGCTTAAACGAGAGGCAGATAGTTTTCTTTCTGGAAAAGGTAATCGTAGTTTGTATACAAGTATTTCGCCCGATAAAAATGCGACGCAAAAGGATATTGAAGCTGTAAGGCAAGTATTGTTGAGTGCAGGTTTTATAAAGGTTGAAATTTCAAAAAGCAGAAATTGAAATGGAGGAGCTTGTGCAACTTACATATTACAATGCGAGAATACATGTCATACAGATTATGTAAAGACACTTTTTATAACGATATTTATCAATATGTTATGGACATAATTTAATTCGGATGAAAAAACTTCAACTAATTACGATTTTACTGCTTTCAATCTTTGTTTTTTCCTGTACTGAAAATTCAAAAAAAACTCAATTAAAAGAAGAGGTTCAAGTTCTTGAACCTAAAGTCAATATCAGTGAACTTACTTCTGATTTTATGAAATGGTGGACTTACTATTCCTATAACATTTCTTTATCATCAGATTTCACAGGTTTAAACGAACAGTCGGATACAATTGACAAAAGACAATTCTTGAAAGAATTAATTACCGGCAATTATATTCCTCTAAGAATAAAATCGGACGATAAAACCGAATCGTATAAACTTTATCAGCTCGATTCTATTGCAGACAAAGGAATTGGAATTACAATAAAAGATGCATCAACCAGAGTCTATGGTTTATTTGAAATGGTAGGAACGTCAATTCCAGAGTTTAACTTTACCGACCTGGAAGGAAATAGCTATACCAAAGAAAACACAAAAGGAAAAACCTTAATTCTAAAAACCTGGTTTATCCACTGTGGAGCTTGTGTAGCTGAATTTCCGGAACTAAATGAATTTGTAGAAAAACACAAAGATAGAAATGACATCATTTTCCTGAGTTTGGCGTTGGATTCTAAATCGGAGTTAGAGAAGTTCCTACAACAAAAAGAGTTTAATTATAAGGTAGTTCCCAGTCAGGAGGAGTTTATTATTAAAAAATTATACTTGAATGCATTTCCTACCCATGTAGTTGTAGATGAAAATGGAACAATATTAAAAGTGGTAAACAAAGCATCAGAAATGATTGCCTTTCTTGAAAATGGTCAGCAATCAGCCGACAAAAAATTACCACCAGCTTCTGCAGCAGCAGCAGCAGCAGCACCACCACCACCACCTCCTCCACCACCTCCTCCTCCACCTCCACCACCTCCTCCTCCACCTCCTCCTCCTCCTCCACCACCTCCTCCTCCGCCACCACCATCGAAGTAAAAAGACTATGCACTAATCATTACAATCAGTTACAAGACAGATGCAAAAAGGAAATATTAATCTTATAGGTTTGGGAGTTTTATTGGGTTCGATATTGGCATATACAGGTTGGACCGGGTTTAAGACTCAAACATTCTTAATGGGAAAAACCGGTGAGATTTCAGGAAAAGTAATTGAGATATTTCCAAATGAACAAGTACAAAGTTACAGTCGAAAAATTAAATATGTGTACGCAGTAGATGACACCTATTACGTCGACTTTAAAAAGCTCGGAACAAAAGATGCAAGGCAGGAAATTGGAAATAATTTGAAACTTATTTATTTGATTCGGAAACCCGGGAAAAATAGGGTTAAAAGCCTTTCTTCAACGTATGACAATTCATTTGGAAAGAAATATTATACGACCTACGAAAATGGTTTTGTCGAGTTACGCCTGATTAACGGAATCTTCAAATACCAAGAATCTGCAAATGGAGGTGAAGTAATTCATGACTTAATTGGAGAATATATAATCATCAATGACTCCATAAAATTCGAGAATTATGTATTCGAGACGGACAAAGAGTGCCAAAACAGACCAAAGTTATTTGTGTTTTCACCTAATCACCGTCAATTAGTTGATGTAAACACAAAAAGAATTTTTAAACGATTCCATTAGTTGTGATTAATTTAAAAAACGATACACAAGAAGGTATATATTGTGGTCGGGGGCAATGGTCTGACAACTGTGGATTCTCGTTTTGCATTTCTGTATCCTTTGGATAGGAACATTCTCCGAAATCCGCCCCAACACCATTTGTTAACCGTTATGAACAAGTTAAAACCAGAAAAATTAAATCCATGAAAACAACATCAGCGCTTATCTTAGTACTTATTTTTGTAATTCTAATTCTACAAATGCCCAAAACGAATATATGGACTATACAATCAGCTACACAGTTTCTGATGAGAACTTTACAATCTTCAACATGAATGATTTTAGGGATGCGCTGGTACAATTGGGTATTAACGTTTATAAATGGAATCTTTCAATTCCTCAGGACAAAGATTACTCATTAAGGTTCTATATTCAAGAATATGAAAAAACAAAACTTGTAAAAGACACGATAATTGGTGGAGTTTCTACAAACCAATCGAAAATAAGGGATAATCGAGCTTGATATGAGTACGTAAAAAATCTAAGAATCATTACAGAGATACCCGACGGTTCGGACAAAACAGAGTGACTTCGTTTTAGGCTCAAACTTAGCAGTGGAGTACAGTTCGGCAAAAGCATATTACCCAGACCTGAGTACGACACATACTTTCTACGAAAATTTGCAGAAACAGAGTTTAAGCTTGAGAAAAATATACCTCTATTGTTTTATACTGCCGGATGGGAAGTAAATTCAGGAGGACACATGGTACGGAAATTTTGCGGGCCTAATTATCCCCATGCTGATTTAGATGATTATTCGTTAAAAAACTCAGATCATTATTTCATTTTAGGCTATAAAGTTGTTAATGAAGTGTTTTATGGAAGAGACTAAAAATGATCCTAATGTGGAAAAAAAAACCAGTGCAATACCATTTGTAATAAGACAGGTTGTCATCCGTCGAAATACGAGTTGCTGTTAGTGTTTATTTTAAAAACCATTCTAATGTCAAGAATCAGATATCGACATATTAGGAAGAAAGTAAAAGAATTGGCTTGGAAAATAAACGTACCTGACGATTTATTACCATACTACAATTATTCAAATGGAGAACAGTCTCCACTTATTGAAATTGCTAGCAATGGAAAACTACACTATGTAAGGATTGAGAGAGGGACGGAATTCGAAAGAAAAACAACGGAAGACGTTGATGAACTTTTGTATTGGATTTACTCAGGTATAACAGCAACAATGTCTATTAATTACGAACTGGATAATAGAACAGAAAATAAAGATTTTAGAAGAATTGCATTTAAGAAATAGATAGAACTTCTTTCAGCTCTTAATGCAACCTGGAGTAAAAAAGAAAATGAGGAACATTCGAGAATTCTTAAAAGTCACCCCTTTGATGATTTTGCTGGACTCAGGGCAAGCCAATAAATCTGATTCATCAGCACTCCGTTTTATCGGTCCAATTTCCTTGCAAAGTATCGTGCTGTAATGCTTTTTCAAGCATCTCCAAAAAATCTTTTCGCGGAATGGGTTTGGCACCCAAACTGGCCAGGTGGTCGGTTGGTTGTTGTGCATCAATAAAGTAAAAGTTGTTTTCCAAGGCAAACTGGACCAGGTGGTAAAAGGCAAATTTGCTGGCATCGGTTTTGGTAAAAAACATCGATTCGCTAAAGAAACAATTTCCCAATGAAAGTCCGTACAATCCACCAACCAGCTCACCTTCAAACCAGGTTTCGAACGAGTGGGCGTATCCCAGTTTATGCAGTTGTACATAACCGTCGATAATGTCGTTGGTAATCCAGGTTTCATCTTCGTGACTGCGTTTGGTTTTACTGCATGCAGTAATTACTTCGCGGAAAGCCGTGTCGATACGTAGTTCAAATATCCCTTTATTGATCACCTGCCGCAGACTTTTCTTGAGTTTAAAATCCTTGGGCAGCAAAACCATTCGCGGATTGGGCGACCACCACAAAATAGGTTCGCCCTCGCAAAACCACGGGAACACACCCTGACAGTATGCCGACAGCAAAAACTCGGGAGTGAGCTCGCCACCTTGTGCCAGCAATCCATCGTCGTCGGCCTGGTTCGGATCGGGAAATTGTATCATGCTTGCAAATATAACACGCGATGAAACATTTTAATACGATTGGCGGAACGAGAACCAAAAATGAATTTATAACACAAAATAATTTTAATACTTTTGGGTTTTACCAAAAACAATTTGAACAATGAGGTATTTAGCATTGATAATTGCTGTAATGTTGGTCATCCCAACCTTTGGACAGCGCAAAAAGAAAGAAGACGAAGGAATCGCTCCCGCTTATGTTGAGGGGATTGCTTACGCTTTGCCACGTACAGGAATTAAGGTACACGTTGAAGCCATTCGTGAGAAATTTGAACCAGGACCATATGCTGCTTATGCCCAACAGTTATTGGGTATTAAAGATGCCCGTAACAGAGCATCGGTAAAATGGATGGTGTCGGCTGTTAAAATCGAAACTTTTTCGGAGCCCGATCCACAGCAGGTTTACAAAGCAATGGGCGATATTGCTGCAACCATTAGTCTGGCGCCCAACGGTTGCCTTGCCGGTATAAATTCTGCAGGAACAGCCACAATGCCGTTGCAGGTTCAATCAAACAAAACATTTCAGAAACCGGATCTCGATGATGGTTTTTCTTTTGATTATTTTTCGGATACACCATTTTTAATTCCCGGAGATTCTACCAATAATTTCAGGCCAACCGCTGTAGGCATGGACCAAAAAGCGGCCGAAGCGGCCCAGCGCGTGCTCGATTGCCGAATGAACCAATACGATCTGGCAGCTCTTCGTATCGATGGCGAGTACCCGGATGGGAAAGCCTACGAGGTGAGTCTGGCAGAGCTAAAACGTACCGAGCAGAATTACATTAAACTGTTTGTGGGCCGAACCACGTATAAAACTGAAACCTTTAGTTTTGATTATATGCCGGAAGCCAATGAAAAGAATGCGGTGATTTTCCGTATTTCGGATGAAAATGGTGTTGTTCCTGCCAGCGATCTTTCAGGAAAACCAGTAATGGTTGAGTTTGAACAGGTAGCCGGTTTACTGGCAAAGTACCAGGCAGAGGCTGTTTCGGATAACCCCGATGCCGGTTACGATGGTGTTTACTACCGAATGCCGGGAGTGGCGAATATAAAAGTTATTTACGAGCTGAACAGCCTGGCTTCGGCGCGTGCTACCATTGCACAGTTTGGAAGTATTGCTCCGGTTCCTGAAGAATTACTGGGTGGTGATTATTCCATCGAATTTCACCCTGAAACAGGAGCTATTAAATCCGTTCAATTGAAATAGAATCGCAAAAAATATATGAATAGAAAGCCTGGTTTAGCCGGGCTTTTTTTGTGGATCACATTGAATTTCTGGTGGAGGATTATTCTATCGACGCTTGAGAATTGAGACGCAAATGATCATTCTGTTTCAAAAAGCTTTTTGGTTGCGCGTTTGGTGTTCACCTGCTTTTAACCCGGGGCGAAACTCTTCCGAATGCTATTCGGAATTGTATGCCCCGGGCTAAAGTAAATCGCACTTTCAGCGCTCTTTGCTTTTCGTAAGTTTTAACTTTCAGCGCTGAAAGTGCTGTTTAATTCAGCCTTGGGCAACTAATTGCCAAATGGCTATTGCGTCGCCCAAGGAAAATATATGATGTAGTATAAAAAGGCGCAAGTATAAAAGTTGATTGAAAAGCGGAACCTCCCTGCGCCACATATCTGTAGAAAGTTAAAATATTAATCCACCTGAGTTTACGGGTGATCTCTTTTTTAGACCCCTTAACCAATTTTTAGGCAAAAAAAATACCCGACTTAAAAAAGCCGGGTACTTTAAATATTTTCTCAAATAGTTTATTTCCTATTTTATTCCGTGCATCATCTTTTTCAATACCGGTGAAAGGGCAATTGCAATAAGCGCAAAAATAGCCGACTGGATAGCGATTAACCAGAAAACCTGAATTTCAGTTCCCAGAGCACTCTCCAGTTTTATTGAGATAGCTTTCATTTGCGAAGCCACAAAGTTACCGGCCGCAATCGAACCAAACCAAATTCCCATCATGGTAGAAACCAGTTTTGGTGGTGATAATTTGGTTACCATCGAAAGGCCAATTGGCGAGAGGCAAAGTTCACCAAATGTATGGAACAGGAATACCACGATCAACCATAAAGGGCTAACCAAACGAAGTGTATCACCTCCTGTAGATCTGCTGTAAGCAATTGCCATGATCACAAATCCCAGCGAAAGCATAATTAAACCCCAGGCAAATTTCATTGGCGTATTAGGGTTTATTTTTAGTTTGTCCAGTTTTAACCATAAAATGCTGAATAACGGCGCACAGGTTACAATCCAAATGGCGTTAATACTTTGAAACCAGCTGGCCGGAATTTCCCAGTTGCCGATCATTCGTTGTGTATTATCGCGGGCAAAAACGTTAAAGGTTGTACCTGCCTGCTCAAAACCACCCCAGAATAAGATGTTAAAAAGGGCCAGAACAAGAATAACTCCTATTCGCGACCATTCGGCTTTACCGCTTGTTCCTCTAAAAATACTTGTGGCAAGTACAATTACAGCACCAATTCCAACAATGTAAATGATTGTTTTCGAAACGGTTTCAGGCATTGCACCCCAGCCAACGATTACAGCAAACACTACTGCAACAATACCAACGGCGAAAAGTAATATCCCGAACCAGTCTTTCAGAATCAGACGTACTCTTTCAGCTTTTACCTTTGGAGGCATTCCAATGTGCCCAAGTGTGTGGCTACGAACAAAGAACCAAACAGTACCTAAAACCATTCCGATTCCTGCAGCCAGAAAACCATATTGCCAGGCTACCTGCTCACCAAGTTTACCTGTTATTAAAGGAGAGATAAATGCACCCAGGTTGATACCCATGTAGAAGATGGTAAAACCACCGTCTTTGCGTGGGTCGTTATTGTCGTACAATTCGCCCACCATGGTAGAAATGTTGGGTTTAAAGAAACCATTTCCCAGAATCAGAATTCCCAATCCGGCGTAAAAAATGGTTTGACGGAATTCGATACTTGCATCAGAACCGTATAACCACGCACTTCCGGCCAACAGGAATTGTCCGACGGCCATGGTTAAACCTCCAATGTAAATCGATTTTCGCTGCCCCAGCACTTTGTCGGCCAGCATTCCGCCCAAAATCGGGGTTACATAAACTAAACCGGTGAAAATACCATAAATGGTAAAGGCATCGAGTTCTGCCATTTCAAATCCGCCTGAAGCAAAAGTTGCCGTAAGGAAAAGAACCAATAAGGCCCGCATTCCATAGTAACTAAAGCGTTCCCACATTTCACTGGCAAAAAGTGTTGAAAGCCCGATTGGGTGACCAAAGAAGGCTTTATTTGCATCTCTACTCATAATATCTTTATCTTTTATTTTCTAAAGCTCGCTAAAATATCAATTATCTTCAAAGATTTCCGTGAAACATATCAGCTTTTCTGTTCTTCTGCCTAATTTTATACTGTTTTAAAAACTTTTAAGCCGAAAATGCACAAAATGTTTTTTCATTTGTTGCTTACTTTGTTCGATAAAATTGCAGGTATTTAACCTGAAGTAAAAAACGCATTATTATGAGTGTAGAAATTAAAAATCTCGAGCCACAAAATGTGTGGGAGATCTTTTCTGAAATGACCCAAATTCCACGTCCTTCAAACCACGAAGAGCAGATTCAGAATTGGGCAGTAAGTTTTGGTGAAAAACTGGGATTGGAAACCATTAAAGACGATGCCGGAAACGTAATTATAAAAAAGCCGGCAACACCGGGTATGGAAAACCGCAAAACAGTGGTTCTGCAGGGGCACCTCGATATGGTTCCGCAAAAGAACAGCGATAAAGTTCACGATTTTAAAAACGATCCGATAGAGGCTTTTGTTGATGGCGACTGGGTAACTGCCAACGGAACAACACTGGGTGCCGATAATGGTATAGGCTCGGCGGCTGCAATGGCTGTTTTGGCCTCGAAAACCTTACAGCACGGGCCTATTGAAGTGTTGCTTACCGCTACCGAAGAAACCGGAATGGATGGGGCAAACGGATTAAAAGCCGGTATGCTCGATGCCGAAATCCTTATCAATACCGACTCGGAAGACGAAGGTGAATTGTACGTAGGTTGCGCCGGTGGTGAGGATGTAAATATTACTTTCAATTATACTGAAGAAGAAGTTCCGCTTGGATTTGTGGCTTTGCAATTAAGCGTAACCGGTTTGAAAGGTGGCCACTCGGGAATGGATATTATTCTGGGCCGCGGAAATTCGATAAAAACATTTTTCCGAATTATAAATGCTGCCGAAGAATTGGGTGTTCGTTTGGCCAGTGTCGATGGTGGTAGCTTAAGAAATGCCATCCCGCGCGAAGCCTTTGGTGTAGTTGTAGTTGAAGAAGCAAAAGTGACCGATTTTATCGCTTTGGTTGATGAAATTGCCGATGACGTAAAAGCTGAACTTGCTGCTACCGAACCTGATATTGATATTGCTGTTGAAGAAACCGAAATGCCGGAAACGTTGATCGATGCAGCTACTCAGAAAAACGTAACAAAAGCAGTTGTTGCCTGCCCAAATGGTGTTATCCGGATGAGCGACAGCATGAAAGGGCTGGTGGAAACTTCTACCAATCTGGCCATTTTGAAATCGGACGCAGAAAGCAAAACCATAAATGGTGGTTGTTTGATGCGCAGCTCGGTGGATTCGGCTAAAGATGAACTGGGAACACGTTTAAAAGCTGTTTTTGAACTGGCAGGCGCCGAGGTAACTTTATCGGGTGCTTATCCGGGATGGAAACCAAATATGGAATCGCCAATTTTAAAAACCATGCAAAACGTGTATAACGAAAAATGGGGCAGGGTACCCAAAATTATGGGAATTCACGCAGGTTTGGAGTGTGGTATTCTGGCACAAAACTACCCGCACTGGGATATGATCTCGTTTGGACCAACCATTCGTTTCCCGCACTCGCCGGATGAAAAAGTAAATATTGAAACGGTTAAAAAATTCTGGGAGTTTTTGGTGGCAACACTGGAAGCGATTCCTGAAAAATAGATTTTCCGATAATTAACAATAGTGATAGTATGACTCAAAGTCATACTATCACTATCCTCTCCGGTTGTAGCATTTTTTTACTCCATAATCAGGCTGCCCTGTTCATCAAAGTTCCAGAACGGAGCCCATGCAATTTCCCAGGCATTCCCGTCGGGATCAGAAAAATAAGCATCGTAACCACCCCAAAATGTATCCCGAGGTTCAACAAGCGGTTTACCTCCGTTTTTAATTACTGTGTTATACAATTCCTTAACGGCTTCTTTAGATTCTAGATTGATGGCACATGTAACTCCTGAAAAACCACTTCTGGCAGGAATTATTTCAGCATCTTCGGCCAGCTTGTCGATTGGGTAGAGGCCTAATATAATTCCACCATGATTGAAGAATACAATGTTGTCGTCGCTGTCTTTTGTAGGCTCCCAGCCCAATGCATCTTTGTAAAAGTCGCGTGAAAACTGCAGGTTCTTTACTCCGATTGTTACAATGTTTAATCGTGGTTTCATTTTTTTGAGATATTGGTTAATGAGTAAGGGTTGTGTGTTGGATTACATTCTTTTTAACCTTAGAAATTCCTTCAACTCATCCTTCCTTGCTTTTGAAAGTTGATGCCAGCGAATTCCCTGAATAGCTCCCTCAAGCGCACAAAGCATATTGTAACATGCCGATTCATCTTCGATCTCAAGTTTTAAAAAAGTATTTTCAGCACCTGTTTCGCTAAGTTGTTCAGGACTTGTAATACCGGCGTTCATTAATTTCTGTTCCAGCGTTTTACCGATATTGGGTAGTTCACTTAATTTCATACTATTAAAATGGTTTGTTTTTAACGGTATAGTATGGAACTCGCACATATCTTAATATTCCCCTTGGGTGTACTAGTCTAAATGCGCGTTTCATTTTACTAATATTTTGGCATCATTTCAATAAACTCGCCTTCGGTGGTAATCATGTGCCCCATCATATTTGCGGTAAGGCACGAATGTACGGGAATGATCTCCACCAAATCGCCCACGTTTATCTGTTTAAAATGGGTAGGTGTAACTTTTATTACACCGTGTTCCTGCGAAAGGCGCGACAGGTAATTTTTGGTGTCGAGCAGAATCTTTTCATCATCCTGATTGATAATTACCCGGCCATATAATTGTTTACCATCCGTATTTTGCAGCGTATCCTTCGAGAAATGAACAGCACCACCGTAAATCACAATTTCGTTACGCGAAACATGTTTGGCCACAACCGGGCACACCATTTTTACCGCAATATCACTTATTTCGCATACGCCGAGGTTGTGCTGCATGAGGTCGTAAAAAACAAAGTTGCCCGGACGAAGCTCATCTATCCCGTCAAAATTTCCGCAAATGCTGGCCGATGGTGTGTCGCCCATACTCAGTTCCAATCCCGGATATTCTTTATGATACCTGTTTTTTAGCTTCTTCAGTTTAAGCAGGGCATCAAAATGACTGCTGAATATTTCGTTTGTTGATAATGCCGTATACGTATGTCCGGTGTGTGTAAGAAATCCTTTAAAAGTAAGTTTGCTGTTTTTGCGCAAAATATCAAGGATTGAATCGATACGCCCCGTTCTGCCCGCAGGAATACCTGTTCGGTTGTAACCGGTGTCGATTTTTAAATACACGCCAATTTTGTTGCTCGCTTTTCCGGCCAGCACTTCTGCCGCCTCCCTGTTTTCAAGTAGTACATTTAGTTTTATGGAGTCTGCCAAACGGTTAATCCGGCTCATTTCCAGAATATTTAAGGGAAACGCCAGTGTGATATCACTCCAGCCGTTTGATGCAAAATATTCAGCCATTAACACCGATGAAACAGTGATTTGGCTGATCCCGAAACGTTTAAACCACTCACCGACCTTTGCTGCCTGATGAGTTTTGAAATGTGGCCTTAACCGAAGATTATAGTTCTCCGCTTTTTTTACCATCCGTTCAATGTTTTGCAGGCAAACTTCTTTGTCAATAATTAGTGTAGGTCGTGTAATTTCTGTCATAAAATAACTTAGTGTAACGTTCTTAATTTTTGTGTCAGAGCGTTGCGGGTAGTCATTAATTTATTCGAAATACCAACTTTATACAAGTGTGGACTGATAAAACGTTTATGTTCGTCGGGCAATAAAGCGGCCCGGCTTTTCAGGTATTCGTGTATCGCAAGCGGACTTTTGTGTTGAAGTAAGATGTTTCCCTGTTCTACCACTTTTTCGCGAAGAAGTTCGACTTTTAATTTCGAAACTTCGGTGTTTTTCTCGGGGTAAATCCGGTGATAGATCGTATCCACTTCTTCCGCTTTTTCGTCTTGTAAAAGAATTCCATCGCGGTAGAACATACCTTCTTCGTCAAAATACCTTACCAGTTGTTTTTTCCCGGGCAGGGTAATCTTTTCGATATTTTCGGAGAATTTCATTTTTGGCTCTCCGTCAATCTCGGTCAATTTATAAACGCCATCCAGGGCAGCGTCGCTTTTGCCGGTAATCATTTCGGTTCCGATTCCAAAACCGTCGATGGCAGCATTCTGGTCCAGCAGCAAAGTTTTTATTACGTATTCGTTCAGTTGGTTCGATGCCAGAATCTGAACATCATGTAATCCGGCATCATCCAGTTGTTTACGTGCTTTTTTACTGAGGTAAGCCAGGTCTCCGCTATCCAACCGAATGGCCTTTAGTTTTTCGCCTCTTGCAGCCATTTCATGACCAATGGTAATGGCATTGGGCACGCCCGATTTTAAAGTGTTGTAAGTGTCAACCAGCAAAATGGTATTGTCGGGATTGGTTTCTGCAAAAGCTCTGAAAGCTTCCAGCTCCGAATCGAAACTTTGTACCCAGCTGTGCGCCATGGTTCCGCTAACAGGAATATCATATATTTTCCCGGCCAAAGTGTTCGATGTTGATGAAGCACCGCCTATACAAGCGGCCCGGCTGGCATGAATGGCACCAAAATCCTGAGCACGGCGCAGTCCAAAATCGGCAAATAACTTTTGCCCCGAAATATGTTTAATGCGGAAAGCCTTTGTGGCAATCAGCGATTCGAAATTCAGAATATTCAGCAAAATACTTTCCACCAGCTGGCATTCAATAATGTTTCCTTCAACCGACAGAAGCGGTTCGTTCGGAAAAACAATCTCTCCTTCTTTTACGCTGTAAATATCGCCGGAGAATTCAAAATCACGCAGATAATCCAGAAACTCATCTTTAAAACCATTTGCTTTTAGAAATTCCAGATCGGATTTTGAATATGTGAATTCTTGCAGGGCATCGATAAAATCCTGCAAACCTGCAAAAACAGTGTACCCACCTTTGTACGGATTGGTCCTGAAATAATAGTCAAAGGAAGTGTGCTGTTCTTTTTTTTGACAAAAAAAGTACCCCTGAGCCATAGTCAGCTCATACAAGTCGGTATATAGTCCTAATGTTTCCTTAAATATTGATCCCATTTTGCCCCCTGTGAGATGCTTAAAGATAATTAAGAATAATGACTATTTGAATGATCTTTTAAGAATTTAACCGAATGTTTATGTTCTGAAATGGAAAGCGGAAGTGTAAGTTAGTCTGCTTTTGATACTTAATTTAAACAAGAAGTTGCTGAAACGTTTGATATTTTTCGAAACATGTGGGCGATGTAGAAAAACAAAAAACGCTGCTCAAATAAATGAACAGCGTTTTCAATCCAAAATATCTTTGTTTATTCTTTTTCGAGCATAATTGTTTGTTCCCTGTTCGGACCAACCGATGCAAGCGTAATAGGAATGCCCATTTCGTCTTCAATAAAGTTAATGTAGTTATTTAGTTCTTCCGGGAATTCGTTCTGGTCTTTAATCTTGGTAAGATCGGTTTCCCAGCCGGGTAGTTCAACGTAAACAGGTTTTACATGGTCGTCTAATTCAAATGGGAAGTGCTCAACAACTTCGCCATCAATTTCGTAACCTACACAAACTTTAATAGTATCGAAATCATCCAGCACATCGGCTTTCATCATAATCAGTTCGGTAACGCCATTCAGCATGCAAGTGTATTTCAGCGCTACCAAATCAAGCCAGCCACAACGTCGCGGGCGCCCGGTTGTTGATCCGAATTCATTACCTGCAGTACGCAGTTTTTCGCCAGTTTTATCGAAAAGCTCGGTAGGAAACGGGCCCATTCCAACACGGGTACAGTATGCTTTAAAAATTCCGAAAACTTTACCAATGGTTTGTGGCGCAAGTCCTAATCCGGTGCAGGCACCGGCACAAATCGTGTTCGAGCTGGTTACAAATGGGTAGGAACCAAAATCAATGTCAAGTAACGTTCCCTGTGCACCTTCGGCCAACACCGATTTTCCTTCTTTTAGGGCATCGTTAATCATGTGCTCGGTGTCAACCAGGTTAAACGATTTCAGCACCTCAACACCTTCAAACCACTCTTTTTCACATTCGTTAAGCATCTTTTCGTAGTCGTACTTAAAGAACTCGCTTAACATTACTTTGTGGTTGTTGATCCTTGCGGTGTATTTTTCTTCAAAACCGTGAACCAGATCGCCAACACGCAAACCATCACGACCAATTTTATCTTTATAAGTTGGTCCGATGCCTTTTAAGGTTGAACCAATTTTTGTGTCGCCTTTTTTCTGCTCCGATGCAGCATCCAAAATCTTATGTGTTGGCAAAATCATGTGTGCCTTTTTCGAGATATAAAGGTTTTTCGAGATATCGACACCGATTTTACTCAACGACTCAATTTCTTTTTTGAAAACGATTGGGTCGATAACAACACCGTTACCAATTACATTGATTTTGTTTTCGCGGAAAATGCCCGAAGGAATCGTATGCAAAACGTGTTTAATATTGTTGAATTCAAGGGTATGACCGGCGTTAGGCCCTCCCTGAAAACGAGCTATAACGTCGTATTCCGGAGTAAATACATCAACAATTTTACCTTTTCCCTCGTCGCCCCATTGCAGGCCCAACAATACATCTACCTTCATTTTGAGTTTTGATTTTTATTTTACATGCAAAACCGCGAAAACTTAATCGTTCAAGATTAACCTTTCACGGCTTTCAAATTAAGCAGTTAAAAGTACTAAATATTTTATGCTCTGCAATAAAAATAACAGCACCCTGCATTTAATTTATAATCTATTAAGAATTAACAGCTTTATTCTTTTTTCGTGCTTTCGCCGTAGATATAAAGCGTGTGATGCGACAATTTAAAATCGTTTTTGATGCAGGCATCTTCAATAATCTCACGAATACGCGGATCGTAAAATTCAACAACGGTACCATGTGTTGTGTCGATTAGGTGATCGTGCTGAAGTGTTGCAAATGCCTTTTCGAACTGCGCGATGTTTTTGCCGAACTGGTGTTTTACAACCAACTTGCAATCAAGCAATAAATCGATGGTATTGTATAACGTAGCACGGCTTACCCGGTAGTTATTGTTCTTCATCGAAATATATAACGACTCAATATCGAAATGCCCCTCGCGACAATAAATCTCGTCAAGAATTGCAAATCTTTCGGGTGTTTTCCGGTGACCGTTCTTTTCAAGGTACTCGGTAAACATGTTGCGCACAGTTTCTCTGGTCTTCTGGTTATTCATAATTAAACCAATTTTAAATAGGCCAAAAATAGAAAAAAAATTTATTCTTTTAGAATGAATATAAATTAATCCTCAAGGTTTTCTACACGATTTACACTATCGATGCCTTTAATCGTTCTTAGCTTGTTGATTAAGTTCTCTAAATCGTTTGTATTGTGAATGTATAAAAACAGGTCGCCCATAAAAATACCATCGTGTGTGTCGAATTTTACTGAACGCATGTTAATATTATGGCCCTTAGATATAAGCGTTGTTACTTCGTTTACAATTCCCAGTCGGTCGAACCCTTGCAAATGCAGGCGTGTAAGGTACGACTGGCGCTTAAATTTTGTCCATTCGGCCTGAATGATTTTTTCGCCCTGATTGGCAATAAATTTTTCCAACTCGCGGCATTTCACTTTATGAATAATAACGTGATCGTCGGTTGTAAGGTAGCCCACAACGGATTCGCCGGGAATTGGATTACAGCATTTAGCGAGCGAGAATTTTATGTTGTCCTGGTTTTCTCGTAAAAGAAATGGTTTTCTCTTGTCGATCTTTTCGTTCTCAGGCGTTTCTTCTTCGTCCTTGTTTTTGTTGCCCGATCCAAATGTAATGTTCCAGTATTTTACCAGCTTACTTTCCGACTTTTTGCCGATAATGTCTTTCACATCATCCAGCTCCAGAAATCCCATACCAACTTCGGAATACAACTGTTCCTTGTTGTTCAGGTTAAAGTGCGCCGTTAATTTTTTAAGGTTATTCGACGTAAAGGGAGCATTTATGTCTTTAAAAAGCTGTTCGATAATTTCCTTGCCTTTGTCGGTATGTTTGCTTTTTTCGAGCCGGAATACATTTTTGATTTTACCTCTTGCTTTTGGCGATGCCGAAAACTTTAGCCACTCCAGTTTTGGTGACTGGTTTTCAGAGGTCAGAATTTCAATTTGGTCGCCATTCTCAAGTATGTGGCTGATAGGAACCAGCTTAGTGTTTATTTTTGCCCCAATACACTTGTTGCCCAATTCTGTGTGAATTTCGTAGGCAAAATCGATTACTGTCGATCCCAGTGGCAACGAAAACATATCGCCTTTTGGTGTAAAAACATTTATTTCTGAAGAGAACAGGTTGAGTTTAAAATCATCAAGAAATTCAAAAGCATCAGAATCGGAACTTTGCAACAGTTCGCGTATCCTCTCAATCCACGGATCCAATTCGTTTTCGAAGTTGCGGATGTCTTTATAACGATAATGTGCCGCAAAACCGTGTTCGGCAACATCATCCATTCTGTCGGTACGTATCTGAATTTCAACCCAATGCCCTTGTGGTCCCATCACGGTAACATGCAACGATTCGTAACCATTTGCTTTTGGCATGGTAATCCAGTCGCGAATACGGTCGGGTTTTGGTTTATAAATATCGGTAACTATCGAGAGGACATCAAAACACTGTCTTTTTTCAGATATTCCTTTTTTCGAGTTGATAATGATGCGAATAGCCAGAATGTCGTATACCTCGTTAAAGGCCACCGCCTTTTTCTGCATTTTTTGCCAGATGGAGTAACTGGTTTTCAGCCGATGTTCAACCTTACAATCAATTCCTTCTTCCTTCAGCTTTTCAATGATCGGCCTGATGAATTCGTTCACCAGGTAGTTCCGCTTTTCTTCCTGGTTGTGCAGCAGGTACTGAATCTGTTCGTATTCTTCCGGATGTTTATGCTTAAAGCTTAAATCTTCCAGGTCGCTTTTTATGGCATGTAAGCCCAAGCGGTGCGCCAGTGGCACATAAAGAAAAAGCGTTTCGCCGGCAATCTTAATTTTTTTGTGCGCCGGCATCGAATCAAGCGTTCGCATATTGTGCAAACGATCGGCAATTTTTATCAAAATAACCCTAACATCATCCGAAAGGGTCATTAACATCTTTTTCAGTGTAAGCGCGTGTTTGGCATCAAAATCGCCCGAAAGTTTGGTCAACCCGTCAACAATGCGCGACACGCGTGTTCCAAACATATTTTCAATGTCCGACATACGGTAGTCGGTGTCTTCAACAACATCGTGTAAAAGGGCCGCAACAATCGATGTGGCACCCAATCCCAAATCTACCGCAACAATGCGCGCAACAGCAATGGGATGAATAATAAACGGTTCGCCCGATTTACGTTTTATGCCATGGTGCGCCGCATTCGAGAATCGAAAGGCTTTCTCGATACGTGCCAACCGCCCTTCATCAAACTTATCTTTAATGACCTTCAAAAAATCCTGGTAGCGGTCTTCAATATGCCTTATTTCTGCTTTTGTAAAATGTTGCACTTTGCCTTTGTCTGATCCTTAATTTAAATCTGTCTGTAATAAGTTTTGAATATATAAATTCTTTCCTATCCCTGCTTTTTCACCTGCTAAAATATCTCTTTTTTTGTCTCCTATCAACACAGAGTTAACAGGATCGATATTAAATTCCTGAATGGCTTGTAAAATCATCCCCGGCTTGGGTTGTCTGCATTCGCATTTTCCTGTTATTTCAGGATGATGTGGACAATGATAAACTTTTGTTATTTCTACCCCTTGTCTCTGAAACTGCCGGATCATCCAATTGTTTAAACGAAGAAAATCGTTTTCGGTATAATATTGTCGCGCAATACCTGATTGATTGGTGATTACGAATAACAGATAATCCTTATTCCGGTAACTTTTTAGTAGTTCGAAAATGCCCGGAATGAATTCAAAATCTTCAATGCGGAACACGTAGTTTTTTTCCACGTTAATCGTTCCATCGCGGTCGATAAAAAGGGCCTTATTTTTATTGTTAGCTATCATTTTCGAAAGACTTTTGTTCTGCTTTTTTGCCGATGATATGCTGTTGCCGGGTTGTTACTGTTTCCTCAGAAAACAGTTTTTGCAGAAAGATGTTTGATTTACAGAAGCGTATTAAACATTAAAAGTTGCTTTTAACTTCTTCAAAACAAGTTTATCAATTGGGAAAGTAATATCATCTTCATTTATGTCTTTTATTTTTTCCCAACGAAAGCTCTGTGTTTTGCAGCCATCTATTTCAAAGTCAAATGCCTTTTCTGAGATCTTAGATTTTATCGGATGTTTCAGGTCCGCGAGGTAGTAAATGCTGATTAATTGCGCATCGTCGAAAAACAATGCCTTTTGGTAAAAATCGGTGGTGTAAAAATGCCAGATGTTCTCTATCTCCTGTCCTTCGCATTCTTCAAAAAACTCTCTTTTTAAGCCATCAATCAAGCCTTCTCCAAATTCCAGCCCGCCACCCGGGAACTTGGTCATTTTTGTGCTCAATACAAATTCGTCAGAAAGTAATACTTCTTTATTTTCGTTGATAACCAGCCCGTAAACCCGAATTAAAAATTGGCCCATGTTACTTGATTTGTGTGCTGATCCATTTGATTATTTCTGCGGTATCGGTTGGTTCAAACCATTTTACAGCTTCATCGCGGCGAAACCATGTAATTTGTTTGCGCGCATAGCGCCGCGAGTTACGTTTGATCAGCTCAATGGCTTTCTCGTGCGATATTTCTCCGTTAAAATAGGCGAACATTTCCTGGTAGCCCACTGTATTTAGCGAGTTTAAATGTTTTTTGTGGTATACACTCCGGGCTTCTTTTTCCAGCCCGGCTTCCATCATTTTGTCTACCCTTAAATTAATACGGTTGTGAAGCAACTGCCGGTCGCAGTTCAGCGCAATTTTCACTATTTGAAAAGGGCGCTCTTTTGGTGTGTCGGAGCGAAATGATGAATAGGGTTTTCCGGTTTGGATGCTAATTTCCAGCGCATGGATAATTCGGTTCGGATTTTTCAGATCCACTTTTTTATAGTATTCCGGATCAAGTGTTTTTAGCTGCAAACGCAGGCCTTCCAACCCTTCTTCTTCCAGTTGCTTTTTTAACGCTGCCCGAACTTCAGGATCGGCATCGGGCATAATATCAATGCCCTTGCAAATAGCGTCGATGTATAACATTGATCCACCTACCAGCAATAGAATATCCTTTTGCCGAAAAAGCTTGTCGATCAGTTCCAGCGCCTCAGTTTCGTAGCGGCTGGCGTTGAAATTTTCTTCAACCGAATGACTTTGTATAAAATGATGAGGTACGGCAGCCAGTTCTTCTGCCGACGGAACTGCAGTCCCGATGTTGAGTTCCCTGAAAATTTGCCTCGAGTCGGCCGAAACGATTTCAGCATTAAAATATTGGGCAACTTTTATGCTCACCTCGGTTTTTCCAATTCCGGTTGGGCCGGTAATTACAACAATCGTTTTTGGCATGAATGCATGATTTTTGGCAAATTAATGACAAAAAAAAGACTGTTCAAAATATTGAACAGCCTTGGAATTTTTTTAAACATGGATTAAACAGTCGTCTTTCGTGATTAGAAATCGTCCATTTCGCCAAAGATTTCAGTGTAATCATCAAGCTCTCCAAAATCCATATAAACTTCTTCTTCCTGGCCTATACCAGTTTCAAGTTCAATTTTTTCTTCTCCTAAAACCTGAACGGGGGAATCGCCTTGTTTTAAAGCGACTAATGGCTCATTAAGATTTTTTTCCATAATTATTCCAGTTAGTTCTATAAAAAAAGACCTGTCGTTCAAAAAATCGAATGTATAAATGAGTTGTTGTCCTTTATCTTGCAGCAGGTCACCTAGTTTTGTTTTTTGCATGATGTAAAATGCTGCACCATTTATACCTAAGTCTAACATTGAAATCTCAACCAGCTTTCTCCAGTTTTTATTGGACACGAAGAAAGATGCCAGTTGGTGTGACTCAAAACCAACACTTTTCTGTATAATACTATGAAAATCGAAAAATGAATGTTTCTCATCCAGAGCAACTTCCAATCGGAAGTTTTGGGCCTCTTGTGAAACAATTTGAAATTGATAAATCATAAATTTCACGTTGAATGAAGTTCAAATTTTACAGGAATTTTTACAAATTCCAAGAATCCAAATGCAGAAAAAATTGAAAATATCTATCAAAAAGGTGTTTTTCCGGCGATCGGTTATTTTTTAACAAAATGTCAAAAGGTTGGTTTTTAACCTTTTTCGGGATGTTTTTATACAAAATATTGTGACCAATACAGAAACGAAACTGGTGAAATTAAAAAATGTTAAAAAAGTTTAAGTCAGGAATAATCGAACATTCGTGTTTATTATTCGGCTTGTCGAATGATTTTGCAAACAATAATGTAAGTCTCAGTAAAGCAGTGTGTTAGATTGCGGTTTTGGGCAGGTTCTTGCGCGATTTTTACATTAAGGTCGGGTTGCCCGAAGCATTTGCCTTTTTCCCGGAGGACCGGGAAGTCGCTCCGAATTATAACCCGATCGTTCCATTCGTCGGCGAATTTCACCTTTAGCGCTATAGGTAACTAGGTTTGCATTTGAATTACTAATTCTAAAAAGCTTTCTGAAAATTTCCTCGTTCCACATCTCGGGTTGTTTGTCGGGGCCAAATGCATCAAAATAGATTACATCAAGCATTGGAAGCTCCTCAAAAGAAAACTGAGTGAGGTCGGTTTTTAGTTTTAACAAATCGAAATACGGTGAAATTTGTGTTTGTCGGTCCCACTCACAATCGTGCAGCTTTGAAAAAAGTTCTTCCGCGTGTTTAGAAATCAAGCTTCCATAGTTGAGCTGCTCTATTTCGGTCGGTTCAATCGGGTATTTTTCTAAGGAAATATAAGTGGTTTTACGTTTTTTATCTTCTGCTTCAATGGCTGTTAACAATGCATTTAATCCAGTTCCAAAGCCAATTTCAAGAACTACCGGCTCCGCCGATTGATTGTGCCGGTAGCCTTTGTTGAGATACACATATTCCGATTCGGTTAGTGCTCCGTTTACCGAGTGGTACTGTTCGTCCATTTCAGGAATAAACAACGTTTTTGAGCCGTCTTCGGTATTTATAATTTTTCGTTGCATGGCCTTCGAATTTCCTAAAAATCCTATGTTGTACAATTAGTATTCAGCTAAAAAGCAGCAAAAAGGCAACTTTTATAACTTTAAAAACTAATTTTATCGCCCAAAAATAGGAAAAACTATGTTGGTTCGCTTATATAATGAAAATCCAAATCCCCGCGATATACGCAAAGTTGTAGATGTTTTACGTGGAGGTGGGGTTATTGTTTACCCAACCGACACAGTATACGGAATTGGTTGCGACATTACCAATCAAAAAGCAGTTGAAAAAGTAGCACGTATTAAAGGCATTGAGGTAGAGAAGAATAATTTTTCGTTTATCTGTAGCGACTTTAGCCATTTGTCGGATTACACCAAACCAATTCCCAGTCATATTTTTAAGCTCATTCGTAAAAATTTGCCAGGTCCGTTTACCTTTATATTAAATGCCAATAATAATGTTCCAAGGTATTTTAAAGGGAAAAAGAAAACGGTAGGAATCCGTATTCCCGATAACAATATTATTCGTGAGATCGTAAATGAATTGGGAAATCCGATTCTTTCATCGTCGGTGCACGACGACGACGAAATTTTGGAATATACCACAGATCCGGAGTTGATCCATGAAAAATTCGCAGAACTGGCCGATATTGTTATCGACGGTGGTTTTGGCGAATTAATTCCATCAACAATTATTGATTGCACATCGGACGAACCAACTTTGGTGCGCCAGGGAAAAGGTGAATTGGAATATTAAATCGATTATTCTTTCCAGAACGATGGCGAGAAGAGCACCAAAACAGTAAACAGCTCCAGACGGCCAAGCAACATCAGAAATGATAAGAACCACTTCCCGATAGGTTTAATGTGGTAGAAATTTTCTGCAGGCCCAACAGATCCTAAGCCCGGACCAATATTTCCCAGGCAGGTGGCAACAGCCCCCATCGACGATTCCATATCCGGCTCAATCAGTGTGAAAATAACGGTGCTAATGGCAAAAATTACAAAGTAGATCATAAAAAATGCCAGTACGTTGGTAACAATTTTTGCATCAACCGAGTGTTTATTAAACCGAACAGGAATAATAGCATTGGGATGTACCAAACGTTTAAGTTCGTAATAGCCGTTTTTAAGCAGCACAACAATACGCATAATCTTTATACCTCCACCCGTTGACCCGGCAGAACCACCAAAAAAGAAAAGCACAAAAATGAGCATTGTTAAAACCGGTGGCCAGGTGAGGTAATCGGCAGTGGCGTAGCCTGTGGTTGTGATTATTGTAATAACCTGAAACAGTGAATCGCGGAATGCTTTTTCAATGCCGATTTCGGCAGAAATTAACAGGCCTATAAATATAAGGGCCGTAAATCCTAGCGTAAAGAAACTGTAGTATTTAAACTCTTCGTCTTTAAAAGCCACCGAAAATTTTCCTTTGATGGCGAAATAGGAGAGGGTAAAATTTGTACCGGCCAAAAACATAAAAACAATAATTACATACTGAATAAATGGCGATGGCCAGTGCGCAATACTTGCCTGTTTGGTTGAAAAACCTCCGGTAGCCATGGTGGTAAACGAATGACAAATTGCGTCGAAAAAGGTCATTCCTCCAACCCACAACAAAAGCGTTTCGGCAACCGTAAATGTGAGGTAAATTACCCAAAGTGTTTTTGCCGTTTGTTTAATTCGCGGACTTATTTTATCGGGTGTTGGCCCCGGAACTTCGGCCATAAACAACTGCATACCACCAATCCCGAATACCGGCAAAATAGCCAGCGATAAAACGATAATTCCCATTCCTCCAAGCCATTGTGTAATGCTTCGCCAGAATAAAATGCCATGAGGAAGTGCCTCAATATCGTTTAAAATTGATGAGCCGGTTGTGGTAAACCCCGACATGGTTTCGAAAAATGCATCGGTAAAACCCGGAATGGAGCCACTTATAACATAAGGTAAACTCCCAAAAAAGGAGAACACAATCCACACCATCGATACGATGATGAATCCTTCGCGTTTGCCAATATCTTTTTTGGCCTTCGAAGTGGTTGCAACAATCAGTCCGCCAATGGCCAGGTTTATTCCGCCTGAAATTAAGAACGCACTAATGTCGGATTCTCCATAAATCAGAGCAACAAGAAGAGCGATGCCCATGGCAATTCCCTCTACAAACAATAAAAAACCAAGTACTCTGAAAATGATTTTAAGATTCATGTTCCGGTAGTTTGCGCTTACTTAAAGAATTTCTCCAGCTTTTTAATTCCTGAAGGCAGGGTGAATACAACTACTTTGTCGCCTTCCTGAATTTGGGTATATCCGTGGGCAATGTAGCCCATGTTGCCACGAATCACACCTCCGATTTTTGCTTCTTCGGGGAAGTCAAGATCTTTTATTGATTTTTGTGTGATTTTAGCTCCGGGTTTGGCAATAAACTCAAAAACTTCGGCGTCGGAGGCTGTTAAACATTTTACTTTCGAGATTTCGGCATTAAGCGTAAAACGGTAAATGTAACCCGCAGCAATCAGCTTTTTATTAAAAATACTGCCGATATCCATATTGTCTGCAAGGTTCATGTAGGCTAAGTTCTCAACCTCGGCCACTGTTCGGCGAACGCCAAATGTTTTTGCCAGGTGACAGCCTAATATATTGGTTTCCGAATTTCCGGTGGTTGCCACAAAAGCATCCATTTTTTCAATCCCTTCTTCGCGTAACAAATTCAGATTACGCCCGTCGCCGTTAATTACCAGCACATTTTCGTACTTATCGGCTATTTTTTCGCAT
Source organism: Draconibacterium mangrovi (assembly GCF_010586825.1). GTDB lineage: Bacteria > Bacteroidota > Bacteroidia > Bacteroidales > Prolixibacteraceae > Draconibacterium > Draconibacterium mangrovi. The sequence goes on from NZ_JAAAGB010000002.1 coordinate 179,155, forward strand.
CTTTTTCGGTCGCCTTCAATAACTTTTATGCGGTAGTTTTCGCCCAGTTTTTCAATTGCTTTTTGGGCAATTCGGCTACCTCCCAAAAACATGATGTTTTTAACCTCGAAAAGTGTTTTGCCGGTTAATTCGTAAACGTTGTTTTGCTCGGCCGGTGTGGTAACAAAAAATACGATGTCTCCGTTTTTGATAAAATCATTACCATTCGGGATGATCGTTTCATTGTCGCGGTTAATTGCCACTACCAATAAATGCTGATTCTCCTGTGATAATTCTTCAAATGTTTTATTCAGAACCGGTGCATTTTCGCGCACTTTAATTCCCATCATAATCAGTTTTCCGCCTGAAAACTCGATTAACTGACGTGTAGCTGTTTGTTTTACCGAGGCTACAATTTCTTTTGCTGCCAGACTTTCAGGGTAAATCAATTCATTTATCCCCAGATTGTTAAGCTTTGATCGGTATCTTTCCTGAAGGTACTCGGAGTTGTTTATTCGTGCAATTGTACGGCTAACCCCAAGGTACGACGCCATTGAACAGGCTAAAACGTTCCGTTCCTCAAAGGGAGTAACTGCAATAAACAAATCGGATTTTGCCAGGTCGGTACTTTTTAAATCCTGAAATGAATGAGCGGAACCCGCAATTGTCATCAGGTCTACTTCACTACTGATATTTGCCAGTTTTTCAGGAGAATCATCCAGTAAGGTAATGTCGTGGTTCTCATTGGTTAACATTCTCGCCAAATGTGTTCCTACTTCGCCGGCACCCGCTATAACAACTTTCATTTCATTATAAGTGTTAATTCTAAAAAGTATTCGATGGAACTCGCTTGTTAGCTTCTATTCTGTAAGCATTATGATTACATGCTCGTTTCACCTGTCTGTATTATTTAATAAGGCAAAATAATGCATTCTGTTTTTAAACTCAACCGAAAACGCTTTATAATTTTCTGCTTCCAACATTAAATTAACATTCTAAATTACAAAATGCACCGTGTAATTTACAGGAATTTACCAAAATATTTCTCAACCAAATATGAGATTACAATCAGGGGTTAATGTGGAATGTACGGTTACCAGGTGGTTGTAAATGCTCCTTGTGCAGAAAGAATGTGATGTTTTGTTTCGGAAGAGGAGTTTTTTCGGTCAGGATAGTACCTTATAACACAACAATCTTCCGAAATAGTTTCGGTAGTGTAAGCAGTTTTCGAACTAATGATTATGTCAGGCGAAACAGTGTTTGTTGCCGGCTTACTTTTTTGTTCCATTAGAACTTTTTTTCCTTCGAAAACAACCAGTCCTTTGTCGAGAAACAGCAAATCATCGTTGAATGTTGAATCGGAAGTAAGGAAAATCACATTCTTTATTCGTTTCTGGCGTTTTATATCTTGCACAGAGCTATAATTGTAATCGTCAACCGAAATTGTGTCTGGTGAGATGACATACATTTTGTTCGCATAAATAAAGCAAGTTACCTGTTCTTGTGAGTTTAGTACAATAATTTCGTGCCGGTTGATTTGCTTGTAACCTGAAAACAGAATAAATGCAGCAAGGACCACCGCAAACGAAAGTGCCGACTTTAGAAAGACAGCTAGGTGCGAATTCAGAAAAAGGAAGATGGAAAACAGTATGACCAAAACAAAAAGCAGTTCGGGTACGTGAAGCACAACATCGGGTGTTGAATGTGGAAATGATTCGATGGAGGAGAGTAAAAAATATACGCTTTTTATAATCCATTTTACTACGAAAGCGATTGAAGGAGCCAGCAGCGGTATTTTTGAAAAGGCCAATAATCCGAGCCCGAGGGGTATAAGAAGCATGGCAGCCGGAATTACTACGATGTTGCTCAGTAAAAAGTAGGTAGGGAATTGATTAAAATAATAGGACGAAAGCGGGAATGTGGCTATTTGGGCTGCAATTGAAACGCTTATTAAATTCCAGAAAAATAGCCCCACCTTGTTTTTCACCGGCCATAATCCGGCAATTCGGGGTTGCAGAAAAACAATTCCAAAAACAGCCATATACGAGAGTTGAAATCCTACCTCGAAGAGGTTATTGGGATTTACCAATAAAAGCAGAAAGGCTGAGGCTGCAAGTGTGTTGTAAATATTTGCCCGACGGTTGATATTGCCGGCAATGATAATCAGGCTAAACATGGTACAAGCACGCAATACCGATGGCGACAGACCGGTAATAAAAACGTAACCCCACAAAAAACTGATAGAAAGCACCACGTAAATAAATTTGCCAATTCTTCTTTTTTGCAGAAATCCAAAGCAGAATGAAAAGGCAAAGAAAATTATGCCAACGTGTAATCCGGAAACAGCGAGCACATGCATAGCTCCAGCTGAAGAAAATATCCTTTTTGTTTCGCGGTCGAGTTCGCGCTTATAGCCCAGCGTAAGCGCTGAAAGAATTTCAGTTTCTTGTGCCCCTATTTCCTGGTCGCGATATATTTTTAGCAGTTTGTCGCGAATTGTTTCGGCCCATAAACGTGGAGTGTTGGTGGTGTATCCGGTTAAACTCCAGTTCCCGGTTTTTAAATATACCTGCCGGAAAATGTGTTTCTTTTTGAGGTAGTTTTTGTAATCAAATTCGTACGGATTTCTGCGGTTCTCAATCGGTTCGGGCGACTGCTCAAAAATAATCTGACTTCCCGGCTTTAATTGATTGATGTCTTCAGTTTTTTCAAAATAAACCAGCACTTTTTCTCGTGTACCAAATAATGTATCTTTTGTATTGACAGAATGTAAAAGAAGCAGGCTTTTGTAAGAATTGGTTTTTTCCTGGGGTGTTTCAAGCACTGTGGCTGCCATTAATCCTTTTGTTTCGGGAGGTGGTGGCTGGTTGTATTGTTGGTAAGTGATGGCTCCGAATAATACGAGCAGAATAAAAGTCATTCCTCCAAAAAGCGGAGCAAGATAAAAGTTGTAGCGTTTGTGAATGAGAATCAGGAACCCGTAAATGGCGATAGCCAAATAAATTAGAAGTGTGCTGATTCCAGTAAATATTGACGCAACCAAAATGCCAGTGGCAAAAGCGACTATGATTCGAGAGAAGGGTATATTTTTAAATGTATTTTCCAAAACCTACGCTTGAAGGATTAGCCTTTAAACGCAGGTTTTGAAAAATGGTTACATTATTTTGGAACTTTTATTCGGTAGTGCGGACGAACTTTCCCTTTTGAAATGGCAACAAGTTTACTTTTTAATAAACGTTTGCGCAATGGCGATAAATAATCGACAAATAAAATGCCCTCCAAATGATCATATTCGTGCTGGATTACACGTCCGGCAAAACCTTTGTAGGTTTCAATGTATTCATCAAAGTTTTCATCGAGGTATTTAATGGTAACCTCGTCGGGGCGATTTACATCTTCCCTTATTTCGGGCAAGCTCAAACAACCTTCGTTCATTGTCCATTCATCGCCTTTTGTTTCAATAATCTCAGGGTTGATAAAAACCTTTTTAAAACCTTCCAACTCCGGTTCTTCGTCGGCACCCGATGAGGCATCGATTACAAACAAACGAATCGACAACCCAACCTGCGGTGCTGCCAAGCCAACACCATCTGAGTAGTACATGGTTTCCCACATATTTTCAATTATCTCATCCAGGTTTGGATGATCCTTTTCAATTCTTTGGGCTTTCTTTCGTAATAAAGGGTCTCCGTATACTGTAACCGGGTATTTCATTTTTATATATTTTATATCGATAACAACTCTTTTAATCTCCTGGAAATCTATGTTTTAATTGCCTTTATCGTAATGAGTTGCGTTTCTGTTCTAAATAATTCTGTAAAATAATGGTTGCGCTTATGGCATCAACCAATGCCTTGTCTTGTCGTTTTTGTTTTTTTAGTCCACCGTCAATCATGGTTTGAAAGGCCATTTTCGACGTAAAACGTTCGTCGTAAATCTCCAAATTCATTTCCGGATATTTTACTTGAAACTTTTTCAAAAACGGATTGATAAATCTAACAGACTCCGATGCCTGGTTGTTCATTTGTTTGGGATATCCCACAACCACCGTTTCCACCTCTTCTTTTTCGAAATAATCTTTCAAAAAATCCCAAATGGTATGCGTTGGAACTGTTGTTAGACGAGTGGCAATAATCTGCCCCGGATCGGTTACTGCCAATCCTGTTCGTTTTTTTCCGTAATCTATTGCTAATATCCGGGCCATACTTTAATTAAATCGCCGCAAAAGTAGAGAGAATTGCTTAGAAAAAAAAGTGCATAAATGCCTGTTCTCTAGTAGTTGTAAGTTTTGTCACTTGCGGCAGTGTAGTTTTTGGCACACGCTTTGCATTTACAAAGGCAGATATCGATTTTTATTTTGGCGCCAACAGAGCATAGCAAACAAATTGTTGAATTTTAAAGTCTATTGTCATGAAAGCAACAACATTTAAATTGTTTGCCACGATAATTACTCTGGCGGCAATTACAATTACAACAGTTCCGGCCCAGGCCCAGCGCAGGGGAGGAGAACGAGGAACCGAAAAAAGGGAAGCTCCTGAAAGGAGCAGCAGAAGCGAGGTAAAAACAAAAAGTGCCTCAAAAACTTATCAGCAATCAACTCCGACATCATCGGATAGAGGCGTTCGGTCGTCAAGTAAAACAACTAGCAGCCGAAGCAGTGCAAATGTTCGTTCAAGCAACAATAAGTACAATGATTCTAGGTCGGCAAAACCCGATGTTCAGCGTAAAAGTAGTTCAAGCAACAACTATAAATCGCAAAAAAGTACTTCCAGCTCTTCAGGAAGTGTTTATCGTCCAAGTCAACCACAAAGGACCGATCAGCCCCGGGGTAGAGATGCGAATAGACAGCCCTCGCGGGTTTATTCCAATTCAAAAGAGTCCAGTCCTGCAGTTGCAAGCGGTAGAGGAACAAGTCGAAATTCAGTTTCTGATACACGGAGATACTACAATGTAGACAGAAATGACAAGCGGTTTACTCCAAATAAAAGTTATCGGGGAAGCAGCGAGCAGTGGAGTAGCAGAAACCGGCCGAAAGCGATGGATTACAACCATAACGACAGGAAGTATTATTCAAATTATAATTACTATAAAAATAATCACTGGGATCGTCGTTGGGAGCACTACCATTGGAACCACAACAGTTGGCGCGATTATTACGGAGGATACAATCCTTACTCCTATCGTTATCACAAATATTATTATTACAATAATCACTACGGTCACGTAATTCGCAAGTTTGTTTACCGTCCAACTGTGTTTGTACACAACCATAATCGCTACTATTGTTACGACGGACACTTCTTCCGTTATTACAGGGGAGTTGGTTATGTGTTGGTAAATCTGCCTTTTGGATTTTCATTCGAACGTTTACCATATGGCTACGAACAAGTTCATATAAATGGCTACCTGTATTTTAGGGTTGGAAATTTATTTTTTGAGTCGTCAGGATTAGGTTTTAGCCTGGTGCATTATCCCGACAGGTATTACGCCTATAACAACGATTACTACAACCAAGGCTATGTTGATGATTACTATTACGAACCTTATTAACAGGAATTTGAGATAAGATGTCGAAACAGGCTAGACCTTAAATTTATACTGTTTCTTACAGCACTGCCCGTCAGCATTTATTTGGCGGGCAGTTTTTGTGTTTTAAAAGTCGGATTTTGATTGCCCCATTTTGAGAATATGTTATTGAACCTATTTTTATGTCAAACATTTTGTCTATTTTTAATTGTCCAAATACAATAAATATGGCAAACAAATTAAAACGAGATCAACTTCCAGCGAATAAAGCAAAAAACTGGAAAAGTAACTTTAAAGAAGAAGCCGATAAAACCTTCAATCTAAAATTGACTCCAATCATTTTGCAGAAAGAAACCTATAAATCGTTGATTGGCGAGAATGAAAACCGGGTGCGTGTATACCTTGGATTGGAGCCCGAAAAAGATGGCGATAAATATGTGCTTTGTGGTTATGCAGTGTCCTCTTTTCTTTTGGGAAGTGGCGATGTTTATGCCGACTACGAAACACCAGTATATAAACTGAGTAAGGTAAACGAAGATTTTTCGGACAATACCGAAGCGGTAATAGAAAGTATACGTTTATACCGTAAATGGCGGGCCGGCGAAATTGATGAAAAACACGAAGGAGCTGCCTATCGTCAGTACATTTATCCAAATGCATATTTGCTTACTAAATTCGAGTTACACGAGTTGTTCAATACGCAATATCATGCTAGTATAAAAATTGAATTCGGAATTAAAAAGACCATGGATGTTATGGTAAGTGCTGCTTCCGATCAATTGCTAAAATCGGCAGGAGACGTGGAAGATCCGGAAGAATTCAATAATACAGGGGTTTGTCCTCCATTTTGCGACGAACGAAGTATCTATAATCCATAACAATTAAGGTTTGAGCTTTATAATGTATAACTGGGTATCAATTCTGATACCCTTCTTTATTGGTATTTATCGGTACAAGCATCTTGATAAAAGCTTGCGTTTGTTCTTATATTTTGTGATTTATGGAACGGTCAATGAGATTATTTCTAGGATAATTATCCGGTATGGACTGATTACTTATGACGGGGAAACCAACACTCTTCCTTTATCACATTTGTATTTAATGCTGGAGTTTCTGCTTCTTGGTTTCTTTTATTCGTATATTTTAAAAGATATTATCAATAAACGATTAATGGTCATCCTGATTGTTTTGTTTGAGGTATATTGTATAATTAATACAATGTTTTTGCAATCTGTGTTTCTGTATCCGGCACTTCCGCTCGCGATTGGTAAGATACTAATTGTAGGCTTTTCAATGTTATTTCTGTACAAAATAATGACTGAAGCCAGGATCTTGAATTTATGGAAAGAACCACTCATATTTCTTAATCTTGCAGTTCTTATCTATTATGCCGGCAACCTGTTTTATTCGCTCCTGTTTAACCTTATTCTCGATTATTCAAGAGAATTTGCCAAAATTACAAACTACTATTTTGTGGGGTTAAATACCTTATTTTATATCCTTGTGGCTATTGGTTTTTGGAAATCTGACCGTTAATTTCTAACTGTTGAAATAGATGATTTTCAGGGAAAATAAAATTCTCCGCTAGCACAATGTTCGAATATTATTTTGATTTTACAGAAAGTTCAATTTTGTTAACTATTTTAGCAATGACTAAAATGTGAATTGTGGAGGGAGCCGGGAATTCGGAAATATTATTGGTCTATTTAATTGGTACCATCGGCATGCTATTGTTGGCTGGTGGCATCTTTTTCTTTTTTATAGCCTATCAGAAAAGATTATTGCAGAAACAACTGGAATTAAACCGTGTGGTTCAAAATCAGCAGGAAGAAATAATTAAAAACACTATCCAGTCGCAGGAGAACGAACGCAAGCGTATAGCGCGCGATCTGCACGATGAGGTTGGTGCTATGCTTTCGGTGGTAAAACTGACTGTGGGGAGGATTGAAAAAAAGGCAGAAGAAGGTAAAGCAAAAGAGCTTGCCAGCGAAACCAAAACCTATCTCGACGATGTAATTCTTCAGGTACGCCGCATTTCTCGGTCGTTGTTGCCTCCGTCGTTGGAAAAGCTGGGATTGTATTTTGCGCTTGAAGAGTTGGCAGGGTGGGTGAATAAATCTGACCAGTTGGCTATCGAATGTTGGAAAAGCGGAGAGCAATTTCGTTTTGAAAGCAATCAGGAGTTGGCCGTTTTCCGTATCGTGCAAGAACTGGTTAATAATGCCATTAAACACGCCGAGGCATCGCGCATTTCAATAGAAATTCGATTTGAAAAACAGCTTGTTGCAGTTGTTGTTGGCGACGATGGAAAAGGATTTTTACTGGAAGAAAAAATACAAACCGGACTTGGTTTACGAAACCTGGAAAGCCGGTCGGAAATGGCAAATGCAAAATTTAAAATGAAATCATCGCCGGGAAAAGGAACCCGCGCAATTATAGTTCTGCAAGCTGATGAGTGATCAAAAAGTAGATATCGTGGTTATCGACGACCATAAACTTTTTAGAAAAGGGATGGTTGGCTTGTTAGACGATTTTGATATTGTTGAGAATATATACGAAGCCGGTAACGGAATAGAATTATTGGAACTGCTTTCAGAACTGGACAAAAAACCGGACTTGGTATTGCTTGATATTAATATGCCCGAAATGGATGGTGTTGAGGTAACCGGGCATTTACGAAAAGATTACCCTGATATTCGGATTTTAATACTAAGTATGGAAGAAGCTCCGCAACTGGTGGCTCACCTGGTTAACGAAGGAGTAAATGGTTACTTATTAAAAAATGCCGAGCCTGACGAGTTGGAGCTGGCCATTAAAAAAGTACTAAAAAACGATTTCTACTTCTCGGGTAGTTTGTCGGGAGCAGTTCTGCAGGGATTAAAGAAAAATACGACCAAAGATTCAGCATTTCTGCTGAAGCTTACAAAGCGCGAAAGCGAGGTGTTGAAGCTGATTTGCGAAGAACTAACGGCCACCGAAATTGGTGAAAAACTTGGCCTTAGCGCACGCACCATCGAAGGGCATAAATACAACTTGCTTGAAAAAACCAAAACCAAAAATGTTGCAGGACTTGTAATCTTTGCCATAAAAAACAATCTCTATAAAATATAAAAGGAGCACAAAACCTGTGCTCCTTTTCGGATTCCATCTTCTTATTTTTTATCACTGTGACTCAGGGAAATGGGACAGTGTATGTTGAAGTAAAATGTGTTGAAAGTTGTAGGATAAAAAATAACTAAACAGAGGGGAGGAAATACAGTTCAGCGTTTGTGATGTGAATGTGTCTAACGAATGTGAATTTATTTTACGCTTCATTTCCATTGATGGATCCTTTAGTTGTTATGGCAAAGTTCGGTAAGAATAATCAAAAAAAATAGCGTAGAAATACTCGATTTTAACCAGGTAATTCTACTTGGTTTTTATTATTAGGTCAAAAAAAAGAGCTACTCCGAAGAGCAGCTCTTAATTATTTAGCTTAAATAATTTCTATTTTAAATTAGCTTGTGCAGCAGCTACTCGTGCAATTGGTACACGGTATGGAGAACAACTTACGTAGTCCATTCCAACACTGTCGCAGAACATCACTGACGAAGGTTCGCCACCATGCTCGCCACAAATACCAACTTTTAAATTCGGTTTTGTGCTGCGGCCTTTCTCAACACCAATTTTTACCACTTGACCAACACCTTCCTGGTCGAGTACCTGGAAAGGATCGTTCTTCAGAATACCTTTTTCTATATAAATAGGTAAGAATTTACCTGCATCGTCACGCGAGTAACCAAAGGTCATCTGTGTAAGGTCGTTTGTTCCGAACGAGAAGAACTCGGCATGCTCAGCTACTAAATCAGCGGTCATTGCAGCACGTGGAATTTCAATCATTGTTCCTACCATATAATCACATTTTGCACCTTTTTCAGCAAATACTTTTTCCGCAGTTGCGTTGATGATGTCTGCCTGTAATTTAAATTCTTTTACCGTACCAATAAGCGGAACCATAATCTCAGGACGAGCATCAACGCCTTTTTGCTTCAGGTTAACTGCAGCTTCTATAATGGCGCGTGCCTGCATTTCAGTAATTTCAGGATAAGTATTTCCCAAACGACATCCACGGTGGCCCAACATTGGGTTGAATTCGTGAAGATCTTCAACCAGTGCTTTTACCTCTTCTACAGAAATGCCCATTTCGTCGGCCATCTCTTTTTGGTTGGCTTCTTCGTGTGGAACGAATTCGTGCAATGGCGGATCAAGCAAGCGAATGGTTACTCCGTAACCTGCCATAGCTTCCAAAATTCCCTCGAAATCTTCACGCTGGTAGGGTAATAATTTATCTAATGCTTTACGACGATCAACCTCGGTTTTAGCCAAAATCATTTCGCGCATAGCTTTAATTCTTTCTCCTTCGAAGAACATGTGCTCTGTACGGCAAAGACCAATTCCCTGCGCTCCAAAGTCGCGTGCAACTTTTGCGTCGGCAGGAGAGTCGGCATTGGTACGAACTGTCATACGAGAGAATTTGTCGGCCAGATCCATAATTTTTGCGAAGTTACCGCTCAATTCCGGATCCATAGTCGCAACTTTACCATCATAAACCTCACCGGTTGATCCGTTTAACGAGATCCAGTCGCCTTCCTGAAATTCTTTTCCGTCGATGGTCATAATGCGGGTTTTGTAATTGATTTTTACATTACCTGCACCCGATACACAACATTTACCCATACCACGTGCTACTACTGCAGCGTGCGATGTCATACCTCCGCGGGCAGTTAAAATACCTTTGGCAATGTGCATACCTTCCAAATCTTCCGGCGATGTTTCAACACGTACCAAAACTGCTTCAGGATATTTGCTGGCTTCGTCGGCAAAGAAAACAACCTGTCCGGTTGCTGCACCTGGCGATGCCGGCAATCCTTTTGCCAATACATTTGCCGTTTTCATTGCTTCGGTGTCGAAAACAGGGTGAAGTAATTCATCCAGTTTGGCAGCGTCAATTCTTTTCAAAGCTGTTTTTTCGTCGATACGACCTTCTTCCAACATATCAACAGCAATATTTACCATTGCCGCACCTGTACGTTTTCCGTTACGGGTTTGCAGCAGCCACAATTTACCTTCCTGAATGGTAAATTCAAGATCCTGCATATCGCTGTAATGGTCCTCAAGCTTTTGCTGAGTTTCGTTCAACTGCCTGTACATTTCAGGCATCGCTTCTTCCAGTGAAGGATATTTTGAGGCTCTCTCTTCTTCGCTAACTCCCTGAAGAGCAGCCCATCTTTTTGACCCTTCGATTGTGATTTCCTGTGGAGTACGAATACCTGCAACAACGTCTTCACCTTGTGCGTCGATCAAATATTCGCCATTGAAGATGTCTTCTCCTGTAGCTGCGTCGCGGGTAAATGCAACACCTGTACCTGAATTCGATCCCATATTTCCGAATACCATGGCCTGGCAGTTTACAGCCGTTCCCCACTCATCAGGGATTTGCTCCAAACGACGGTACAAAATTGCACGGTCGTTGTTCCAGCTGTTAAATACGGCTGCAACAGAACCCCAAAGTTGCTCCCATGGATCGGTTGGGAAATCTTTTCCGGTAACTTTTTTAACGGCAGCTTTAAAACGCTTAACCAGTTCCTGTAAGTCTTCAGTAGTGAATTGCGTATCTAATGCAATACCTTTTTCTTCTTTTAACTGATCTATAATCTCTTCAAAAGGATCATGCTCTTCTTTGCTGGCAGGTTTCATTTCCATTACCACATCGCCATACATTTGTACAAAACGACGGTATGAGTCCCAGGCAAATCGGGAATTCCCCGATTTTTTAGCAATACCTTCAACGGCATCGTCGTTCATCCCCAGGTTCAGAACGGTGTCCATCATTCCGGGCATTGATGCACGTGCACCCGATCTTACCGACATCAAGCATGGATTTTCTTTGCTTCCAAATTCTGTTCCAGTTAATTTCTCAACCAGTGCCACTGCGGCTTCAACTTCTGGCTTTATCAGGTCGAACGTTGCTTGCTGACCTTTTTCATTGTACATGGTACAAACTTCTGTTGTAATTGTAAATCCGGGAGGTACAGGTACTCCAATAAGGTTCATCTCTGCAAGGTTGGCACCTTTACCTCCTAGAAGGTTTTTCATGTCTGCTTTACCTTCTGCCTGTCCGGCTCCGAAAGTATATACATGTTTTGTCATAAAATTGAAATTTTAGTTATAATAAAATAGAATTAGATTCATTATTGAAATGGAATGCTAAAGTAACTTTATTTTTCCACTTTAGAAAGTTTTTAAACTGCTTTAAAGCCTGTTTTAGAGGCATGTATCGTAATGTATTTAAACATTGTTCTATTTGTATATGTCTGATTTGCTTTAATAGCATATTGTTTGTATAAATGCTGTTTTTAGTGCTAATGATTTTTTCGTTCTGTCTCTGCATTTGTTTTTCCGAACGTATGAAAAACCATTTTGTTTACACCATAAAACAGCAAGTTTATTTCTTGAAAACGAAGTGTTAACATTCTTTAACTTCCGTTGATACGCGTTAACTAAAATGCGCCGTATTTTTGTAGCATAGAATTTGAATAGTTTAAGTGTTTTTTCATAGAGAATAGATTTGGTTAGGTTAGGAAACAGAGATGAGTTTAAAACATCTCTGTTTTTTTATGCCCATTCTTTTGATGAAAATCTGCTTGAAGTTTTCAATGTTTTTTCTTCAGATAACTACAAATTCCATTGTTATAACATTCTTTAACTTCCGTTGATACGCGTTAACTAAAATGCGCCGTATTTTTGTAGCATAGATTTGAATAGTTTAAGTGTTTTTTTCATAGAAATAGATTTGGTTAGGTTAGGAAACAGAGATAATGTTGATTGTCTCTGTTTTTTTATGCCTAAAACTGCCACTTTTTCATACATATTTCCACTTTTCTGAAATTGTTTCTGTATATTTTTGTGTTGTTGCGACATTCTGTCTGTCAGTTGGTTATGGCTTGAATGTTGTTTCTGGTATTCTCGAAATTTAATACATAAAGCCATGAATTTTAATAATTTCACCATAAAATCGCAGGAAGCCATTCAACAGGCTTTTCAAATTGCCCAGGGAAACAACCAACAGGCAATTGAAACCGGTCATATTCTTCGCGGAGTACTTCATTCTGCCGAAAATGTTACCGGGTTTTTACTTAAAAAACTGGATGTTAACGTTCCTATTTTCATACAGGCACTCGATCAGATTATTCAATCGTATCCAAAAGTTTCCGGAGCTGAACAGTACCTTTCTTCCGGTGCAAATCAGGCCTTGCAAAAAGCACTTGGCCTGGCACAGGAAATGGGCGACCAGTATGTTTCTGTTGAGCACATTTTAATGGCGCTGCTCGAAGTAAAAGACAATACCAGTCGTTTGATGAAGGATAATGGTATTGCAAAAAAAGAGCTGAAACTGGCCATCGAAGAATTACGGAAAGGATCGAAAGTTGATAGCCAAACTGCTGAAGACAAGTTCAATTCGTTAAATCGTTTTGCGATCAACCTGAATGAGCGTGCCCGCTCGGGCAAACTCGACCCGGTTATTGGGCGTGATGATGAGATTCGCCGTATTCTGCAAATCCTTTCGCGCCGCACAAAAAACAACCCGATTTTGCTGGGTGAGCCGGGAACCGGAAAAACAGCAATTGCAGAAGGACTGGCACACCGTATTGTGCGTGGCGATGTACCCGAAAACCTGAAATCGAAACAGGTATTTTCGCTGGACATGGGGGCTTTGGTTGCCGGGGCAAAATACAAAGGTGAGTTCGAGGAGCGATTAAAAGCCGTAGTAAACGAAGTTGTTCAATCGAACGATGAGGTAATTCTGTTTATCGACGAGATTCACACGCTGGTAGGTGCCGGAAAAGGTGAAGGAGCAATGGATGCTGCCAACATTTTAAAACCTGCATTGGCACGTGGAGAGCTGCGTGCTGTTGGTGCAACAACACTGGCCGAGTATCAGAAATATTTCGAAAAAGATAAAGCTTTGGAGCGTCGTTTCCAGATCGTACATGTTGATGAGCCGGATACTTTAAGTGCCATTTCAATTTTGCGTGGTATTAAAGAGAAATATGAAAACCACCATAAGGTTCAGATAAAAGATGATGCTATAATTGCATCGGTTGAATTGTCGCAGCGTTATATTTCCGACCGGTTTTTGCCCGATAAAGCTATCGATTTAATGGATGAAGCTGCGGCAAAACTTCGTCTGGAAATTGATTCTGTGCCCGAGGAACTGGATGAAATTCAGCGCCGGGTAAAACAGCTGGAGATTGAACGGGAAGCAATAAAACGTGAAAATGATACCCGTAAATTAAATTCGCTGCATGAAGAAATTTCGAATTTAAAAGAGGAACAATCACGTTTGCGTGCCAAATGGCAATCAGAGAAATCGGCAATTGAAGCCATTCAGAAAAAGAAAGAAGAGATTGAAACTTATAAGTTTGAAGCTGAACAAGCCGAGCGTGACGGGGATTATGGTCGGGTGGCAGAGTTGCGCTACGGTAAAGTAAAAGAGGCTGAGGCCGAAATTGAAAAGCTGCAGGCCGAGCTGGAAAAAATGAAAAAAGGTGAAAACCTGATTAAAGAAGAAGTTGATACGGAAGATATTGCCGAAGTGGTGGCACGCTGGACCGGTATTCCGGTTTCGAAAATGTTGCAGAGCGAACGCGAAAAGTTACTGCACATGGAAGACGAGCTGCATAACCGGGTAATCGGACAGAACGAAGCTATTGGTGCCATTTCGGATGCAGTGCGCCGCAGCCGTGCCGGATTACAGGACGAAAAACGCCCAATTGGTTCTTTCATATTTTTGGGAACAACGGGGGTTGGAAAAACAGAGCTGGCAAAAGCCCTGGCCGAATACCTGTTCAACGACGAGAATATGATCACCCGTATCGACATGTCGGAATACCAGGAGAAATTCTCGGTAACCCGTTTGATCGGTTCGCCTCCGGGATATGTGGGTTACGACGAAGGTGGTCAGTTGACTGAGGCCGTGCGGCACAAACCATATTCTGTGGTGCTTTTCGACGAGATCGAGAAAGCGCACCCCGATGTTTTTAATGTGTTGCTTCAGGTTCTGGACGATGGACGTTTGACCGATAATAAAGGCCGCACTGTAAACTTTAAGAATACAATTATTATCATGACATCGAACCTGGGATCGCACATTATTCAGGAAAATTACGAAACCATGAATGATAGCAATGAATTCCAGGTGCTGGACAAAACGCGTAACCAGTTGTTGGAAATGTTGCGGAAAACAATACGTCCGGAGTTCCTGAACCGTATTGATGAAACCATTGTATTTACACCACTCTCGAAAGAAGCGATTAAAGAAATCGTTCGCCTGCAGTTTGAGCAAATTGTAAAACGTTTGTCGGCAAGTGAGCTGAAAATTGAGTTAAGCGAAAAAGCAAACGAGTGGTTGTCGACTGTTGGATACGATCCACATTTTGGAGCTCGTCCGGTAAAACGTGTGCTTCAACGGTTTGTGCTGAATGAATTATCGAAACGGATACTTTCGGGTAAGGTCGACAAGTCGAAACCCATTGTAATCGATTTTGAAAATGATTCGTTGGTTTTCAGCAATTAAAGAATACTAAATTTATACTTTTAAGACGGCTCTCACAGGGGAGCCGTCTGCTTTTTCATACGGTAGCGGGAAACACGAAAATTCTCCCGATGTTGCTTCCAAATCTTCAGGGAAGATAAGATTTTCAATAATAATCATGCCTTTATTGAAAATAGCGTAGTGGTTGTTGTAATCGGTACTTTTAACCGGATCAGCTGATATGGTATCAAAGCCAACTCCTTTTAGTTCGAATTGTAATAAGAATTGGAGAGCTTGAGCAGAAAGTGTTGGAAATGCGTCAAAGTACTTTTGGACTCCCCAAAACTTACTCCATCCTGTTTTAAACAAAACAAATGCTGTATCTGCCAGGTCTTTTTCAAATGGAGTTAAAATATCCTTTTCGATAAAATTTCTGCCTGTTTCCACCTCAATTATTAAAGCCTTTCCGTGAAAACAGGAAACATCCAGTTCATCCAGTGTTTTTCCATTTTCAAGCATGTGGGCCGGAGCATCGATATGCGTGCCCAAATGCGAATGAATATGAAACCGCGTTTCTCGATAACCGTTTTTCTCAATGTTAGATATTTGCTTAAACTCCGGTTCAACATCGCCGGGGAAAACCGGGCTGTTATTATTTAATAAATGGGATAGATCGTAGATCATTCTTTAAAATCATGAGTTAAGCATCTGATTCAGCTCCGGAATAGAAGCTTCCAGCTGATCAATGGCATCTTCAACCATCTTAGGAACATCATTCAGGTTTCCGGCCTCGCATTCCAATTGGATATTTTTTAGCAAAGTTCCTGTGCCCTCCATCCCAAATGTCATTGCCGAAGATTTTGCCGTGTGTGCCTCGCGTGCCAGTTTTTCCCAGTTTTTTTCTTGCAGGAATGAACTCATGTTCGTCACGAACTCATCAATCTGTTCCAGAAAAATTTCTGCCATTTCTTTAATAAACTCTTTGTCTCCATCCGCAAGTGATTCGATCTGCGATGGATCGATATGTTGAAATATGTTGTCCATTTTTTTATGATTGCGGCCAGCAATTTAGCAAAATAATCGGGAAAGCTTTTTGCGCTCTAGCTGATAAAATTCATATTTGTGAAGTTTTTGAATACATAGTTTTGCTCATTATTACTCTACACAATAGATAAACGGTTTGCGAAACATGCTGAATCCGTAAATAATTGAAAAATAATAATGAAACGAGCATGAGAGAGACATTCACACATAGGCGATTGCTTAAAATCATGCGAGTTCCATCTTATTCCTTAAAAGACAAACAATTTTGATAAGATGAAAATAACTGCATTTAATTCGATTCACAAAACACTTGGCGCCAAAATGGTTGAGTTTGCCGGGTATGAAATGCCTATAGAATATAGTGGTATCAAAGATGAACACATGACTGTTCGTGAAGGCGTTGGTGTTTTTGATGTTTCGCACATGGGTGAATTTTGGGTAAAAGGACCGAAAGCCTTGGATCTGGTAGCTAAAATTACATCAAACGATCCGCGTATGTTAACCGAGGGACAGGCTCAATACAGTTGTTTCCCAAATGGTAAAGGCGGAATTGTCGACGACCTGTTGGTTTATTATTACGAACCCGAAAAATACATGCTGGTAGTTAATGCTGCCAATATTGAAAAAGACTGGAACTGGGTGGTGCAACAGAATGAAGAAATTGGTGCTGAGCTGGAAAATGCTTCAGATGAAATTAGCCAGTTGGCTATTCAGGGGCCGAAAGCAACCGAGGTACTCCAGAAATTAACCGATGTAAATCTTTCAGAAATAAAATTTTACACCTTCGTTACCGATAAATTTGCCGGAGTTGATGAGGTGATCATTTCGGCAACTGGTTACACCGGAGCCGGTGGTTTCGAATTGTACTTCAGAAACGATGTGGCCGAACAAATTTGGAACGCCATTTTTGAGGCCGGTGCCGAAGCAGGTATCAAACCAATTGGTTTAGCGGCCCGCGACACGCTTCGTTTGGAAATGGGATATTGCCTGTACGGAAACGATATCGACGATTCAACCTCTCCGCTGGAAGCCGGTTTGGGGTGGATTACAAAATTCAATAACGGCCGCGAATTTATCGACCGCGAATTTTTAACCATGCAAAAAAACGAAGGTGTTACCCGCAGGTTGCGCGGTTTTGTGCTTACCGGAAGAGGGATTCCGCGCCATGGATACGAACTGGTAAATTCAGACGGAGAAACAATTGGAGAAGTTACTTCGGGGACCATGTCGCCGGTTTTAAATAAAGGAATTGGGATGGGATATGTTGCCAAAGAATATTCGGCTTTTGGTACCGGTATTTTTGTGAAGATCCGCAACAAGGTAATTCCTGCAGAAATTGTGAAATTTCCTTTTATCTAAATAATAAAACAAATCGAACTAAACTTGGCCGCCTGTATCTTACGGGCGGCTTTTTTTTTGTATAACTCCAGTTACAAAAAGCGCACTGCACTGAAATTTGTTCGTTGAACGAATCCCGATTCTGAAGGTCTATTTAAATTCTTTTTAAATATTACACCGAAAAAATCATTTATTGAGCAAAATAGGGTTTTGTTGATTGGAATAAGATATTTTTGTATGAAATAACAGATTGATACCGACAACGTTAACGTCAGAGAGACAGTGGAAATGATATTAATCATCTGTTTTTGTGTTGTTAATCAGTGTTTTAAAACTCATAAAAATAAAATAAACTTGATTTTTCTCATCGGCTAAACAATCACTATTCAAGAACTTTATAGTGGTGTTTAAAAGGTAAAAAATTTAATTACTCACCTTAATTGTTGTATTATATGAAGAAGCACAATTTTTACGCAGGACCTTCAATTCTGCCGGAATTTACCAAGGAAAAAACTGCTGAGGCTGTGATGAACTTTGCCGGAACCGGACTTTCTGTAATGGAAGTTTCGCACCGTAGTAAAGAGTTTGTTGCTGTTATGGACGAGGCAGTTGCTTTGGTAAAAGAATTACTTAAAGTGCCGGAAGGATATTCGGTTCTTTTCTTGCAAGGTGGTGCCAGCACACAGTTTTTAATGGCTCCATACAACTTACTGGATAAAAAAGCAGCATATTTAAATACAGGTGCATGGTCGAAAAAAGCCATTAAAGAAGCTAAATTTCTTGGAGAAGTTGTTGAAGTTGCTTCATCGGCCGACACTGTTTACAACTACATTCCAAAAGGTTACGAAGTACCATCGGATGTAAGTTATTTCCATTATACATCAAATAACACTATTTACGGAACACAAATTCCTACTCCTGATGTTGATGTGCCTTTGGTAGCCGATATGTCTTCAGATATTTTCAGCCGCCCGATCGATGTATCGAAATACGATTTAATCTACGCAGGTGCACAGAAAAACCTTGGACCATCAGGAGCTACTTTAGTAATTGTAAAAGATGCAGCACTTGGAAAAGTAGCGCGCCCAATTCCAACAATGTTGGATTATACTACCCATATTAACGCTGAATCGATGTTTAATACACCATCAACACTTCCTGTTTTTGCTTGTTTGCAAACCTTAATTTGGTTAAAAGAAAACGGCGGAATAGAAGCGATGGAGCAAAAGAACATTGAAAAAGCAAAAGTTCTTTACGATGAAATCGATCGTAATAAAATGTTCCAGTGTACGGTTTTGGCAGAAGAAGATCGTTCGTTAATGAACGTAACTTTTATAATGACTCCGGAGTATGCTGAATTTGAGAAGGAGTTTATGGATTTCGCAACTGCAAAAGGTATGTTGGGAATAAAAGGACACCGGTCGGTTGGTGGTTTCAGAGCCTCAATTTACAATGCAATGCCTGTTGAAAGTATTCAGGCATTGGTAGATGCCATGCAGGAGTTTGAAAAAATGAAGTAATTCAATTTATAAAACTATCGAAAATGCAGGGCAGACGTCCTGCATTTTTTCTACCTAAATTTTTATGAGTGATGAGAAAAGTCTTAATAGCTACAGAAAAACCGTTTGCACCGGTTGCTGTAAAAAAAATCAGTAAAATTTTTGAGAAAGCCGGTTACGAGCTTCAGTTGCTCGAGAGGTACACCGAAAAACAAGAGCTGTTGGAAGCTGTTGCCGATGTTGACGCGGGGATAATCCGCAGCGATAAGTTTGATGAGGAAGTACTAAACGCCGGTAAAAAACTAAAAATCGTAGTACGCGCAGGTGCCGGTTACGACAATGTTGATCTTGATGCTGCTACAGCCAACAACATTGTGGTAATGAATACGCCCGGACAAAACGCAAATGCCGTTGCCGAGTTGGCTATTGGTTTGGCCATAATGGGTTTGCGCGAAATGTACTCCGGAAAACCAGGTGGCGAAATGCGTGGTCGCACACTCGGACTGCACGGATTTGGTTACGTGGCCCGAAATGTTTTCCGCATTGCACGCGCCATGGGAATGAAAGTAATTGTTTATACCCGCTACAGTAAAGGCGCTGCAGCCGCAATTGGGCTGAAAGTTGCCAAATCGCTTGAAGACCTCTATGAAAAGAGCGATATCGTTTCCATTCATGTTCCGGCACGTGGCGAGCACATTAAATCGGTTAGTGCCGAAGTATTGTGTCACTTAAAAGATGGCAGCATTTTGGTAAACACCGCCCGAAAAGAAGTTATTAACGAGCCCGATCTGGTAAAGTGTATGGAAGAAAAACCGGGTATTAAATACATGTCGGACCTTACACCCGATAGTGAAGCGGAATTCGTGGAGAAATTCCCCGGAAGATTTTTCTTTACACCTAAAAAAGCAGGTGCACAAACTGCCGAGGCTAATTTAAATGCCGGTCTGGCAGCGGCTCAGCAAATTGTCGATTTCTTTGAAAATGGAGATAATACACACCAGGTGAATAAGGTAAAATAGTGAATGAGTAAAATAGTGAATGAGTTACTGAGGGATTTGGTGAATGAGTGATTGAGGAGAGGGAGTTGGTTGGTAAAAGTGTGTTGTTTTTTGTAACTTTTACGATCATCCTAAAATTCAATTAATATGAAAAATTATCCTCATTCCAGTTTCTTCGATTTCGAATCGTTGGAATTGTACAAAAAATCACTCGATTTCACAGATTTTGTTTACGATTTAATAATCCGGTTTCCAAAAGAAGATAGGTTTGAATTGGGAAGCCAGTTGAACCGGGCAGCTACTTCAATTTCACTAAATATTGCGGAAGGATATGGCGAGAGTATTCCTTTGTCTTTAAGATATTTGCGAATTGTGCGTGGCTCAATTCGTGAATGTTTAGCTTGTTCAACAATAGCTTTCAGAAGAAATTACATTGATGAACAAAGTTATATCGAGGCAAGAACTTCCCTTACTGAATTATCGAAATTAGCAGCCGGATATAAGAAATTTTTAAATAGGAAACTGAATAAATAACTACTTTTGTCTCAAAATTTGTGTATGGCTACTGGGTGAAACTAACTCATTCACTCATTTACTCAATAACATATAAACTGTAAATTTAACATGGCGATAATAAAACCATTCAAAGGACTTCGTCCTCAAAAAGAAATTGTTGAAGAACTGGCATGTCTTCCTTACGATGTGATGAATTCGGAAGAAGCAGCTGTAATGGCTGAAGGAAAAGAGAAATCGTTGCTTCGAATTACAAAAGCCGAAATTGAATGCCCGGGAGTGGACGATATTCACTCGGAAACGGTGTATAACAAAGCCGTTGAAAACTTCAAAGCTTTTCAGGATAAAGGTTGGCTGCAGGACGATGCCGAGGCCAAATATTATATTTATGCACAAACCATGAATGGGCTTACCCAATACGGAATTGTAGGTGCTGCTGCCTGTGCCGATTACGAAAACGGCATTATTAAAAAGCACGAACTTACCCGTCCGGAGAAAGAGGAAGATCGCATGGTTTTAACACGTTATTTGAATGCCAACATCGAGCCGGTATTTTTTGCCTACAAAGCTGTGGCTGAAATTGATGCCATTGTTGAGAACATTGTAAAAAGCAAAGCTGCCGATTACGATTTTACTGCCGAAGACGGTTTTGGCCACCATTTCTGGACCATCGACGATGCCGAAACAAATGCCAAACTCGAGCAACTTTTTGAAGAGAAAGTACCGTTTACTTATGTGGCCGATGGTCACCACCGAACTGCTGCTGCTGCGCGAATTGGTGACGAAAAAACGTCGCAGAATCCAAATCATACAGGCGATGAGGAGTACAACTATTTTATGGCTGTACATTTCCCTGATAACCAACTGCAGATTATCGATTACAACCGCGTGGTAACCGACTTGAACGGTTTGTCGGAAATCGATTTCCTTGCTGAGCTGTCGAAAGGTTTCGATGTGGAGAACATGGGAACTGAGATTTTTAAACCATCGGCATTGCACGAATTTAGTTTGTACCTGGCCGGAAGCTGGTATAAACTAACAGCAAAAGAAGGAACTTACGATGATTCAGATCCAATCGGAATTCTGGATGTAACGATCCTTTATAACCAGGTGCTCGATCCGATTTTGGATATTAAAGATCTGCGTACGTCAAAACGTATCGATTTTGTTGGAGGTATTCGTGGTTTGGCAGAACTGAAACGCCGTGTTGACTCGGGCGAAATGAAAGCTGCTTTTGCACTGTACCCGGTTTCGATGCAGCAATTAATAAACATTGCCGACAGCGGAAATATTATGCCGCCAAAAACAACCTGGTTCGAACCAAAATTACGCTCAGGGTTGGTGATTCATAAATTAGACTAAACGTATAAAGTCAAAGGATGTCAGCTTTCAAATAGATTACATCCTTACAGCATGACTAAAAAATATCTTATCCCGGTCCGTCAGCTGACGGATCGGGATTTTTTTTTGAAAACCTCATAGTGATAAAAGAGAGAAAGTTCACGCAGAGTACGCGAAGTTTTCGCAAAGCACGCATCACTGACTTTCCCGGAGGCATAAATCTTTGCGGACTTTGCGCTTCTTCTTTTCTTTGCGTGAAACGATATTCTCCTCCTTGCATTTCTGTTTGTGATTTCCGTGAGTCATGCATGTTTTTTGCGCCTGTCATTCTTCAAAAACTAAAAATTCCCTAACTTCAAAAGCTAAATACGATCAGCAATGGACATCGACAACATATCTTTATCTACCATTTACAAAAAGCGCAAAAACGACCGCGATATTTTCCAGGAGCTAATGCCCACCAAAGTAAAAGAAGTACTGCTGGTGGCCACGCTTTACGACTCGTATTCCATTGTACGCGAGGGGCAGTTCAGCGATAAAATTTTTGGCGAATACCTGCAGTTGAACCTCTATGCAGCACCGCGTTTTACCAGTGTGCACACCCAGGAAGAGGCAACGCTTATACTGGAACACCGCGATTTCGACCTGATAATTGTAATGGCCGGAATGGATAAACACACACCGGTTGAAACCGCTCGTGCCATTAGGGATTTGCGCCCAAAAGTACCTCTTTTGTTGTTGGTGAATAACAATGCCGATTTGCGTTTCTTCAAGGCCGAGCGCCGAAAACTCGATTTTATCGACCGCATTTTTGTGTGGAACGGCAACTCGAATGTTTTTATGGCCATGATCAAATACATCGAGGATAAAAGCAACGTAGCGCGCGATACCCAAAATGGTAGTGTTCGGATAATTTTGTTGGTGGAAGACAGTATTCAGTACTACTCGCGGTACCTGCCAATGCTTTACACCACGGTAATGACCCAAACGCAGGTTTTGGTGAATGAAGATGCGTCTGATGAACTGCATAAAATTTTACGGATGCGCGCACGGCCAAAAGTAATTCTGGCTGACAACTACGAGGAGGCGGTGAAATATATAAACAGCTACCGGCGATACATGTTGTGCGTAATTTCTGATGTGAAATTTGAAAAAGATGGCGAAGAAGACGAAGACGCCGGTATCGAGCTGCTGAAGTTCACCCAATCAACCCGGAAATTTCCAATTCCTTTGCTTTTGCAATCGCACGACATTTCCAATGCTCAACGCGCAAAAGAAGTGGGCGCCGATTTTATCAATAAAAACTCGGAGAGCCTGTCGATGGATATTTTCAATTTCCTGTACCGGCGCTTGGGATTCGGCAACTTTGTATTTAAAGGGATGGATGGTTTGCCCATTGCGCAGGCAAAAAACCTGGTGGAGTTTCAGGAGAAATTCAGAGATATTCCCGAAGAATCGTTGCAATACCACGGAAGCCGAAACTCTTTTTCCACCTGGCTAATGGCGCGTGGCGAAATTAATCTGGCTGAATTGCTGATGCCGATTCAAATGTCGGATTTTGATTCGCCTGAAGAACTGCGGCAGTTTTGCCTCGACAGTTTTAAAAAAGTGCGCTTCGAACGCTTGCGGGGTACCATTGTAAATTTCGACTCCGAATTTGTGTCGTCCAGCCGCTTTATCGTGCGTATGGCAAAAGGTTCGCTGGGCGGAAAGGGAAGAGGTATCGCTTTTATCTGCAATTTTATCGAGAACATCGACTTCGCGAAACTGATCCCTGAAATGAATATCCGCATTCCTTCAACATCGGTAATTGGTGCGCTGGAGTTCGATAAGTTTATTGAAACCAACAACCTGTACGACGATATTTACTCGTTTAACGATTATAGCGCCATCCGAAAACATTTCCTTGAATCGGAATTCGACGATAAGATCAGGAAAAGGCTGATCGAATACCTTAAAAAGATAAAAAGGCCGCTGGCAGTGCGCTCGTCGGGATTGTTCGAAGATTCGTTGCTGCAACCTTTTTCGGGAGTTTATGCCACCTACCTCATTCCGAATAATCATCCCGATTTGGAGGTGCGTTACCAACACCTTGAAATGGCCATCAAGCTGGTTTACTCCAGCATTTTTACCGAGTCGGCACAGGCGTATTTTGATGCGGTGAATTACAAAATTGAAGAGGAAAAAATGGCGGTGGTCATTCAGGAAGTGATTGGCCACGAGTACAACGATAAATATTATCCTACGCTTTCGGGGGTGGCGCAGTCGTATAATTATTACCCCATTGCCTACATGGAACCCGAAGATGGTTTTTCGGTAGCTGCCGTTGGGCTCGGAATGTATGTGGTTGGTGGCGAGAATGCATTCCGCTTCTGTCCGAAATATCCCAGCCTGAATGCATCGTCATTAAAAGATTTGTTGCGCGATACGCAGAAACAGTTTTATGCCATCGATTTGTCGAACCCTGATTTTGATTTGGCGAGCGACGGCGAAGATGCTGCCATAAAAAAATACCGCATAAAAGAAGCCGAAAAAGACGGAACGCTGGAGCATTCGGCGTCCACTTATATAATCGAGAATGACGATCTGATACCGGGAATTCAGGGGCCCGGACCAAAAGTGATCGATTTTGCCAATATACTAAAGTACAACCATCTGCCGCTTGCCGATGTGTTGCAGTTGCTGCTAAAACTGTTTAAGGAAGCCATGGGGTCGCCGGTGGAAATTGAATATGCCCTGGATTTGGAGCCGGCAGAAAACGGCAAACCAACGCTTTATTTATTGCAGATAAAACCGCTTATCCGCATCGAGGAAGAGGTGGAAGTGGATATTGAGATGGTGGATGAGGACAAGGTATTTATGTATGCCGAGCACGGAATGGGCAATGGCAAAATTAAAGACATTTACGATGTGGTTTTTGTCGATCCGGATAAGTTCGACAAAATGAAGACTAAACAAATGGCGCAGGAGATCAGTAAATTAAACGACTGGTTCGAAAAAGAGGGTCGCTCGTATATTCTTATCGGGCCGGGGCGCTGGGGCTCGCGCGATCCGTATACCGGAATTCCGGTGTTGTGGGCAAACATCTCGAAAGCCAAAATAATTGTTGAAATGGGTTTGCCCGATTTTCCGCTCGATGCTTCGCTGGGCTCGCACTTTTTCCACAACGTAACGTCGATGAATGTGGGCTACTTTTCGGTGCCGCATAATTCGCGAAACACCAAACTAAAAATGGAGGCTTTGAAACAACAACCGGTGCTTCGCGAAACCGAATTTATAAAACATGTGCAGTTTGATAAACCACTTACCATTTTAATGAACGGGCGCGACCGGCGTGTTTTAATTCATTGCTAGAAGCAAACTATATAGGCATGCATTCGACTACTAATTGCTGTGAGTTGAATGGGTTTTCGTATCGCAAAAAATATTTTAGCGGCCCGGAATAATCATTTGTTTTCCTGTATATATTTGGGTACTAATTTTTTGATTTTATGAATATAGTGCGCAAAGTCCGTGCTGTTGAAAAATTATTCAAAACACTGGAAAAAGATATCCTGAAATTACAGGAAAAAACGGGGCTGCATTGTGTCGATAATTGTATTAAATGCTGCACCACTTCAAATATTACAGCTTCGGCTCTTGAGTTTTATCCGTTAGCCTATTATTTGCATAAGCACAATTTGGCGGATAGTGTGCTTGCGAATATTGATCAGATAAACGATCCGAAAATTTGCCCGATCTTAAATTATATGTCAACCGAAAACAGGCGCGCAGGCTGTATGTTTTACGAGCAACGAGGGTTAATATGCCGCTTGTTTTCGTATAATTACCGCACCGACAAACACGGCACACGGCTTATTGCGGCATGTAAAACGATAAATGAGGAACAGGCAGTATTGGTTGCAAAAGCGAATGGAATTTTGCTGAAAAAACCATTGGGGCCCAAGGCTACAGCTTATTATCAGCGCTTGCAGTTTATCGATTTTAAAGAAGCCCAGAAACATTATCCGATTGGTGAAGCTATCCGGATTGCCGTTGAATCAGTTGTAACTTATTTCCATTACAGCGGGAAAAAGGTGGTATAAAAGTTTCAATGGGTAGTTGTTTTGTATTGTGTTTTTCTTTGACGAATTTTCTGTAGAATTTTTGTTGGATTGTTAACGGTTTGGCGCTCCACCGAATCCCGCCCGGAATATGTACTGTGTTAGTAGCAGGTTTTTATTCTTTGTTTTTTAAGATTCCATTCTCCAATTCAAGAATTTCTGAGTCATTTGTCAGTATATCCTTTCCTTTTTGCCATTCACGGTCATATTCAATGTCTTTTATAATATCACCTTTTTTATTTATTATACCCCATTTCCCTCCAGCCCAAGTGTGGTATTCACAAAGAGGGTCAGATGGGTCTATACTTTCACTGTGTCCACCAATATTTACCAATGCTAAGCCTTTTTCAAAAGGATATGTAAAGTCATAAATAGTCGGAATTATTATATTGCCTAAAGTGTCTGCAAATCCCATTTTGTTCTGTTCGATTATTCTGAACGTTCCATCAACAATATAATCAGGTCCATTATCAAAGATGTAAACGTTAAATAATTTTTCTTCTTTTCTGTTTATTCCAATTATTCCTGTCTCGCCACTCACGAAAGCAATATTTTTAAATGTGTCCGTGTAGCAGTAGTAATATCTTCCATAAGGAATTTTCACTTCTCCTTGTCTGTCGATATATCTACATTTTATCCCCGTTGAATCACACTCTCTAATCCAATAATCTAATTCTTTCTTATGCGAACAAGAATAAATCATAACTCCGGCTATTATAAGAAGAATGTTTTTCATCGTTTACTTTTGTGTGTTGCCGTACCACTCGGGGCGTATAACCCAACTTCTTGCGAAAGTCTTGTATTTAAGTGCGTATTCAACGGCTTTTGGTTTTTAGTGCATTAAATATAATTGTTTTTTCGGTAATAGTTTAAAAACCCGTTTGGTGGCTTAAACAAAAGTTTAAAGCAAAAAACAATTCTGAGGCTTAAACTTTTGTATAAACGCTGGTGGAGCTCCGGTGAGCGCTTAAACGTTTGTTTAATGGCTTCCGGTCTTCCTTTTGGAGCTTAAACGTAAGTTTAAAAGGCGTCGGGCGTTCCTTTCAAGGCTTAAACGTTAGTTTAAACCTCGTCGGGTGTTCCTTTTGGGCTTTAAACTTTAGTTTAAGGGTAGAAAGTTAATTCCGGGGGCTTAAAACTTATCGGCAAGCGGCAAAAATTGTTTCATATGTTCAATAACATCCGGGTAAAGGTTTGATATTTAGTTCTTGTTGCCGTAAATTGCTAATGCTAATTGCCCGGGTAACTCAAAAAATCATTTTAATTAATCCCTTTGCAAGCAGCCCAAATAATACAATTACTAATGTAAAATCTAAAACCATGATCGAAAAAATTATTGTTAACAGCCGGACAACCGAAATTCACGGAACCACACGTTTACTTATTAACGCTTTCGTGCAATCGACATTAACCGCCGACCGAACGCTTATGCCGATGTTTACCGCTATAACGGAGCAAAACAATGCCCTTGGCGATGCCATCGACCGCTCGAAAGCACAAAGTATACTTGCCGACAAGGATGATATCCGTGATGCTGCCGACCGGGCAGTGGGGTACCTGATTAAAGGTTACACCTATTACCCCGACGAAACGATTCGTAATGCAGCACTGTTAGTAGAAGCCGTATTTGATAAATATGGATTTTCCGTAATCGACGAAAGTTATGTAACCGAGTCGTCGCACCTGGTATCGATGCTGGGCGACCTGGCTGCTCCCAATGTTCAGGCGGCCATTGCACTGCTGCCGGGAGTAGCCGAAAATGTTGCCACGCTGCAGGCTGCACAAACCGGTTTCGAGGACACACAAACCCAATATGCCGAAGAGCTGGCCGAGGAAGACAGCCAGCTAAATGCCTCTACTTTGAAAAAACAAGTAGCTGCCCTGATTAACAACGACCTGGTGGTATTTTTACGATCGGCCCAGCGTTTTCAGGCCGAAACCTATGGTGCATTTACCGCTACCATTGCTAAACTTATTGCCGACAATAACGACGCTGTCCGCAAACGCTGGAGTAAAGATGATTCGGAGGATTAACCGACTCACCCTGATCGAAACAAGACGCAAAGAGGGAAAGAACGTTGAAGTTGGTTGGCTTAAATTAATTGGATAGGTGCTTTGAAAATCCGGCTGGTCGTCCCTCTTTTTGCAAAAGAGAGGGAGACGAGGGTGAGTAAAAAAGGAATATAATGAGCGATGATCATACTCCGATAAGTAGAGCGAGGAAACTGCGTCAGAGAATGACTGAAGAAGAAAGAATCCTTTGGCAGCAACTCCGAAACAGAAAGTTCCTCGGATTAAAGTTTTTACGGCAACATGCGATAATTTATGACCGCATAAACTATAAACCAAAATACTTTATCCCCGATTTTTATTGTGATGAAAAAAAGTTGATAATCGAGATTGATGGCAAGATTCACTACTTTCAAAAGCAAAGAGATCAGGATCGGGAAGATATACTACACGACCTTGGTCTTCATATGTTAAGAATAAAAAACGAAGAGGTTAACTCTGATATTATTGGGGTTCTGCATAAAATAAAGCAATTTATCCAGCGACTGGACTCACCCTGATCGAAACAGGTTTCGATCTGTCCCTCTCTGCTGTCGCAAAGAGGGAAGAAGCGTTGAAGCAGGTTGGCTTAAATTAATTGGATAGGTGCTTTGAAAATCCGGCTGGTCGTCCCTCTTTTTGCAAAAGAGAGGGAGACGAGGGTGTGTAAAGATGATTCGAAAGAGGAAGAAAATGTTTGTTAGGTTTGACATAATTAGAAAGGGGATGTTGCCATGTGCACATTCCTTTTTTTTTGTCGTTTTACCGCGATTAACATTCACTTAACCCTACAGCAAGTCGCATAAACTTTTTAGTGCTTAAAAATAGTTCTCAGATGCCCTGATAACAGGCACTTTCGGTTTATTTGTCTTGTGTTTTTGTATAAAAATGAATAAAAATATTTCATCCCGTTAACGTTAACGGAAAACATTTAAAACTTATATTTGCCCGCTCAAAACAATAAATAGAGTACTAATTACACCTGTAAAATAAGGTTATAGATTTTTTGATGATGAAGAAATTAAATCGCACCAACGCAACTGAAACAAATAGTTACCCAACACGCATTCTTCAATTTGGTGAAGGAAATTTTTTACGTGCTTTTACCGACTGGATCGTTGATAAAATGAACAAAGAGATCGGTTTTAACGCCGGTGTTGATGTGGTTCAGCCGCTGCCAAACGGTATGGTTGACATGCTAAACGACCAGGACGGGCTTTACCACGTTTACCTGAAAGGGATTAAAAACGGGACGCCAGTAACCGAATTTTCGCTGATTGACTGTATCAATAAAGGCATAAATCCATACAACGAATTTGAGTCGTACAAAGCAAGTATTCTGAATCCCGATCTTCGTTTTGTGTTTTCGAATACTACCGAAGCCGGTATCAGCTGGGAAGAAAGCGACACATTGGATATGGTGCCTCAGGCATCGTTTCCTGCAAAAGTGGCCACCATGTTGTACATGCGCTACAAAGAGTTTGATGGCGACAAATCAAAAGGTCTGATCTTTTTTGCCTGCGAGCTGATCGACCGTAACGGCGATATCCTTAAGAAATTCGTTTTGCAACATGCCGAGAAATGGAACCTTGGCGACGATTTTATCAGATGGGTGAACGAAGCTTGTTGTTTCTGCAGCACGCTGGTTGACCGTATTGTTCCTGGCTTTCCACGCGATGAGATAAAAGAAATTCAGGAGGAGCTGGGTTACGAAGATAACCTGGTTGTTGTGGGCGAATATTTCCA
Organism: Draconibacterium mangrovi; assembly: GCF_010586825.1. Lineage (GTDB taxonomy): Bacteria > Bacteroidota > Bacteroidia > Bacteroidales > Prolixibacteraceae > Draconibacterium > Draconibacterium mangrovi. The sequence continues at coordinate 208,865 of NZ_JAAAGB010000002.1, forward strand.
CCTGTGGGTGATTGAAGCGCCGGAGTGGGTGCAGGATGAGTTTCCTGCTGAAAAAGCCGGTTTGGAAGTGAAGTTCGTAAAAGATATGAAACGTTTCCGCGAGCAAAAAGTGCAGGTGCTGAACGGTTGCCATACCGGAAGTTATGCGGTGTCGTACCTGAGCGGAATTGAAACTGTTCGTGATGCCTACGAAAACCTTGAGGTGGGTAGTTTTATGAAAGAACTGGTTTACGACGAGGTGTTGACGGTTCTGGATGGAACAGAAAAGGAACTGAAGAAATTTGCCAACAAAATTCTGGAGCGTTTTGCCAATCCGTTTATTCGTCACCAGTGGCAAAGTATTGCCTTAAATGCCATGTCGAAATGGGAAACCCGTAACCTGCCATCGCTGATTAACTTCGAGCAGAAACACGGTATGTTGCCACAAAAGCTGGTGTTCTCGCTGGCTGCCATGATCGCGTATTTTAAAGGTGAAGCAAATGGAGAAGCGTACAATGTTCAGGATGATGAGTGGATCGTTGATTTCTATAAAGAAGCCTGGGCTGAATGCGATGGCCGTCCGATTTCGATTTACAACCTGTGCGAAAAGGTATTAAGCCTTGATAAAGTTTGGAAACAAAACCTGAATGATATTCCAAACCTCACGATTACCGTTAGTCACTACTTGTTCCTGATTACACAGGTGGGCATGAAAAAAGCGGTAAAAGCGGTGCTTAGCGAAGACAATCCGCTGATGCAGATTACCATTGATAAGATGAACAAAACAGAAGAAACAGTTACAGCATAAAAATATCATGGCAGATTTCATTAAAATCAACCCGGTTGACAACGTGGTTATCGCCTTGAAAGATTTTTCAGCAAGTGATAAATTGGTTGTTGACGGACAGGAGTTGGAGATCAAAAACGATATTCCGAAAGGGCACAAAATTGCAATTAGTGCAATTGCCGAAAACGAGGATATTATTAAATATGGTGCGCCGATTGGCCATGCTACACAAGCCATCGAAGCCGGAGAACACATACATGTTCAGAATCTGAAAACAAATCTTTCGGGCACCATTAATTATTCCTTCGATCAGAAATTGAACGAACTGACGGTTGCCAGGCGTGAGCTTACTTTTCAGGGCTACAAACGTAGCAATGGCAAAGTGGGAATCCGTAACGAGCTGTGGATTGTGCCAACAGTTGGTTGTGTGAACGGACAGGCGCAGCAGATTATCGATCTGTTTAAGCAGGAAGTGAATCCGACCGATATTGATGCGGTAGAAGTGTTTAAACACAGCTACGGTTGCTCGCAGCTTGGCGACGATCATGTGAACACCCAAAAAGCATTGGCCGATGTGATCAATCACCCGAATGCCGGAGGTGTTTTTGTGCTCGGGTTGGGTTGTGAAAACAACCAGATCGACCACCTGAAAAAGTTTATCGGCGATTTTGACGAAAGCCGTGTACGATTTTTAGCGTCGCAGGATGTGGAAGATGAGGTGGAAACCGGATTGGAGATCTTGAAAGAGATCTACGAAGTGATGCACACCGATAAACGCGAGGCTGTTCCGGTATCGGAACTGAATATCGGTTTAAAATGTGGTGGCTCGGATGGTTTTTCCGGAATTACTGCCAACCCGCTGGTGGGTGCTTTCTCTGATTTTCTGGTGGCGCAGGGTGGAACAACTATTCTTACCGAAGTACCTGAAATGTTTGGTGCCGAAACTTTGCTGATGGAGCGTGCTCAAAACGAAGAGGTGTTTGATAAAACGGTAAGCCTGATCAACGATTTTAAAGATTATTACCTGCAACACAATTTGCCGGTTTACGAAAATCCGTCGCCGGGAAATAAAAAGGGTGGTATTTCAACCCTCGAAGATAAGTCGCTGGGATGTACCCAAAAAGGTGGTACCGCAACAGTGGTCGACGTGTTGAAATATGCTGAGCCTTTAAAAACAAAAGGTTTGAATTTGTTGTCGGCACCTGGAAATGATTTGGTGGCTGCATCGGCACTGGGATTTAGCGGCTGCCAGATGGTACTGTTTACCACAGGGCGCGGAACACCGTTTGGCAGTTTTGTGCCCACCATGAAGATCTCTACCAATTCCGATTTGTTCAACAAAAAGAAAAACTGGATAGATTTTAATGCCGGCACTTTGCTCGAAGGCAAAACCATGGACGAGCTTTTGGAAGACTTTGTTCAGTTTATAATTGAAGTAGCCAGCGGCAAACAATTAAACCACGAAAAAACCGGGTTTAAAGAAATTGCCATTTTTAAAACAGGCGTAACGTTATAGCTACCATAATTGAGAAGTATTATTTAGGTCCCTGCAGCCATTGGTTGCGGGGATTTTTATTTCATCTCCTGATGTTCCAGCACTTGCCCAACGGCTTCAAGTTTAGTTTTTATTTCCTCGTAGTGAAGTTTATGAATTGGAGTATCATCTTCCAATAACATTCCAGCCAGCATTCCTGCACTTGTGGTTCGGAATCGGGTCGAACTTATTAAATGTCTCACGCCAGCCATAGTTTAACACCCTTACCAGCAGTTCGTATTGTGCAGGATCGTAATTCTCAGGCTGCTCAGAAGGATCGTAATTCTCAGGCACTTTTGTCAGGCAAATCCTGAAGCAATAGGCCTGGATACGTTTGTCGCCATAGTCTTTAATCCCTGGATCGTCGCTTGATATACGGGGCAAAACGCCACTTGGTCCTGTGTATTTCGGTGTTACTTATATAAGCATATCCTGCAGTTTTAGTCAGGAAATTGCTTTTGCTGCGGTTAATAGTGCTTTTTTACTTGTAAATTCAAAAAGTAATCATACAGCCATAAAAAGTAGCAAAATAATTCAATAGGCAAAAGATGTGCGTCATAAATCCTTTTGGAGTCCGGTCTTGGAGCTGAAGTGTCGTGGTGGTAATAGGCTTTTTATGCTAGTGTTAATAAATATTCAACCTGTTGTCAAATACATAAGCTAATAATCCTCATTTCGTCCAGAAATTTATCTTTGTCTATTGCAAAAATTTTTTTTTGTAAAACTGAACTTGAAACCAAAAGGAAAGACAAATTTCAATTTAATACTAAACCGTAGCCAAGAGCTACATTAAAAATTATCAATTTATGAGCAGTATATTTCTTATAGTGCCAGTTGCCTCGATATTGGCATTGGTATTTGCCTGGATATTCTTCAAATCGATGATGAAGAATTCAGAAGGTACTGACAGAATGAAAGAAATTGCACAATACGTTCGTGAAGGTGCAATGGCTTATCTGAAAAGACAGTACAAGGTTGTAGGAATTGTTTTTGTAATACTCTTTATCCTACTAACAATTATGGCATATTTTGGCGTTCAAAATCCATTTGTGCCCATCGCATTTTTAACTGGTGGTTTTTTCTCAGGCCTTTGTGGATTTTTGGGAATGAAAACTGCAACATTTGCTTCAGCGCGTACAGCACACGGAGCTTCGCAGTCGTTGAACAAAGGTTTACAGGTTGCTTTCCGAAGTGGCGCAGTGATGGGCTTAATCGTTGTGGGATTTGCATTGTTAGATATTGCAGCATGGTACTTTTTTCTAAGTGAAGTTGTATTTACACCGGAGCATATGGCTAATGGTGCTGAATTCTTAGGGCTTCATTTTGTTCATGGAAGTGCAGATTATGTAACTAATGGTGTAATCAACGATGCAGGCCAACGAGTAAAATTAATTGAGATAACAGTTACCATGTTAACGTTTGGTATGGGTGCTTCTACACAAGCATTATTTGCTCGTGTTGGAGGAGGTATTTATACTAAAGCTGCTGATGTGGGTGCTGACCTTGTTGGAAAAGTGGAAGCCGGTATTCCGGAAGACGATCCGCGTAACCCTGCAACTATTGCCGATAACGTTGGTGATAATGTTGGTGACGTTGCCGGTATGGGAGCCGACCTTTACGAATCATACGCTGGCTCTATTTTAGCAACCGCTGCTCTTGGTGCCGCTCTTCCTGCAATCGTTCTTTCTGATACAGGTATCGATCCTGTTAAAGCAGTTACAGCTCCTATGCTTGTTGCTGCCATTGGAATTATTCTTTCCATAGTGGGAATCTTCATGGTTCGTACCAAAGAATCTGCTACACAGAAAAATTTATTAAATGCTCTGTTAATTGGTACCGGAGGAAGTTCATTTTTGATTCTTCTTGCAATGGCCGGAATGGCTTACCTTGGTTGGGTAACCTGGGGCGTTTTCTGGGCTGTTATTATTGGATTGGCTGCCGGTGTTATTATCGGGCAGGCTACTGAATATTTTACATCTGATGAATATAAACCTACAAAAGGCATTGCAGAACAAGCGCAACAAGGACCTGCAACTACTATTATTGACGGTTTAGCTGTTGGTATGTACTCAACCTGGATACCGGTTGTAACCATTGTACTTGGTATTATGGGATCATTCTGGGCAGCAGGTGGTGCAGAACACTTTGCTATGGGTGTTTACGGAATTGGTTTTGCTGCTGTAGGTATGTTGTCTACACTGGGTATTACATTGGCTACCGATGCATTCGGACCTATTGCTGATAATGCAGGAGGTAACGCTGAAATGGCTGAACTTCCACCTGAAGTGCGTGAAAGAACAGATGCTTTAGATATGCTGGGAAATACAACTGCAGCAACCGGTAAAGGATTTGCAATTGGTTCTGCAGCATTAACTGCAATGGCTCTTATTTCTGCTTATATGGAAGAAATTAGATTATGGTTCGGAAAAATAGCAACAGCCGGAGAAGGATTTGTTACCAAAGGATCATATATCTTTTATAATGATATTGCTCCGGCAGCACAGGACGGAATGCAAGCAATTAAGATTTCAACTGCTTCTGTAAAAGATTTTACGGCTGCTTACGACGTTACTCTTTTTAACCCCCTGTTTTTAGGTGGTCTTTTCCTGGGTTCAATGATGGCATTTTTGTTTAGTGCAATGACAATGAAAGCTGTTGGTCGCGCAGCGGGTGCAATGGTTGATGAAGTTCGCCGTCAGTTCCGCGACATTAAGGGAATCCTTGAAGGAACAGCTACACCTGAATATGCCAAATGTGTTGAAATTTCAACTAAAGGAGCACAAAAAGAAATGTTGGTGCCTTCATTAGTAGCAATTATAGTTCCTGTTATTGTTGGAGCTACAATGGGTGTTGCCGGTGTTATTGGCCTGTTGGCTGGTGGTTTAACTGCCGGTTTTACGCTGGCTGTATTTATGAATAACGCAGGTGGTGCCTGGGATAACGCTAAAAAATACATTGAAAAAGGAAATTACGGTGGAAAAGGTAGCGAGGCTCACCACGCCGGTGTTGTTGGCGACACTGTTGGCGATCCTTTCAAAGATACTTCAGGACCATCGTTGAATATCCTGATTAAATTAATGACTATGGTTTCGGTTGTTATGGCCGGTTTAACTGTAACATTAAGTTTGCTGTAAGCAAAATTGTAAACATCAAATATAAAACCACTTGTCGGCAGGCAGGTGGTTTTTTTTGTGTTGTTAAAATGAAATTCTTACCTTCTAGGTATCTCGAATCTCACTTTCTCACAGTCTCAAAATCTCAGTGTCTCTATCGCACATAAACAAAATTTAACTTCGTAATTGAACAAATTATTTGTAAATTCAGTTACACTAAGAAAAACGTAAATTCTAATCATTAAAAATACTACCATGGCGAATCTAACAACAACTTATATGGGTGTAGAGCTAAAAAATCCACTCATACTTGGAGCAAGCAACTTAGTATCGAAACCCGATGTAATTAAACAAATCGAAGAAGCCGGAATTGGGGCGATTGTATACCGTTCGTTATTCGAGGAGCAAATTCAGCTCGAAAGTCTGCAAATGGACGAGCTGCTTAGCGAATATGAAAACCGTAACGCAGAAATGACCGATCTTTTTCCTGGCCTGGAACATGCCGGACCAAAAGAGCATTTATACAATTTGGAGAAACTGGTTAAAAGTGTTGATGTGCCTGTATTTGCAAGCCTTAACGCCATTTACGAACCAACCTGGGTAGAATATGCGCAGGAACTGGAGAAAACAGGTGTTGCAGGTTTGGAAATAAACCTTTACGCAGTACCGGGGTATTTCGAGGTTACCGGCGAATCGATTGAAGACAAGCAGGTGCAAATTGTAAAAGCCATTAAACAGGTGGTTAAAATTCCGGTGAGTGTAAAAATGAGTTTGTTTTACACCAATCCATTGAATTTTATTAAAAAGGTTGATGAGGCTGGCGCTGATGGCTACGTGCTGTTTAACCGCTTTTTCCAACCCGAAATAGATATTGAAAAAGAAGAATATTTCTATCCATGGGAATTAAGTAACCCAAAAGACCATATGATTGGTTTGCGTTATGCAGGCTTATTGTATGGAAATGTGGAGGGAAGTGTTTGTATTAGCCGTGGTATTTATGATGCCAACGATGTAATTAAAATGCTGCTTGCCGGAGCCGACGTGGTTCAGATGGTAAGTACTATTTACCGTAATTCTCCATCAGTGGTTTCTGATATTCTTATGGATATCAATAAGTGGATGGACGATAAAGGATACAAATCGCTTGATGATTTCAGAGGAAAACTGTCGCGTAAAAATATGAAAGACCCGTTTGCATACCAGCGGGCACAATATGTTGATATATTAACGAAATCGGAAGATATTTTCAAAAAATATCCGATGGTTTAATAGAGTAATTTTTCGTAGCATTGAAAAACAGGAGCCGTTTTGGTTCCTGTTTTTTTATGTCGTTACCCGGAGGTTTGAGCCCCAAAGATTGATACTTAACAATGTTTTGATTATTTATATTTTATGCTAACTTCGTAGTAAACAAATCAATACACCTTTAATCATGAAAAAACTAAGTTTTCTCCTCAGTCTCAGTTTGGCATTCCTACTGTTTCTGGGTTCGTGCACTACCACAAAACAAGACGATGAAAAACTTTCGGTTCCGTACGTTCAGTATCAGCTGGATAACGGTCTTGATGTAATTTTACACCAGGACAAATCAGATCCGATTGTAGCCGTTGCAATTATGTACCACGTTGGTTCAAACCGCGAAGTCCCCGGAAAGACCGGCTTTGCTCATTTGTTCGAGCATATGATGTTTCAACAGTCAGAAAATGTTGGTCAGGATGAATTCTTTACAAAAATTCAGTCGGCCGGAGGAACATTAAACGGCGGAACTGGAAACGACCAGACCATTTATTATGAGGTTGTTCCGAAAAACGCGCTGGAAATGGTGCTTTGGATGGAATCAGACCGAATGGGTTTCCTCGAGAATACGGTAACTAAATCGGCATTTGCCAACCAGCAAAATGTTGTTCAAAATGAAAAACGTCAATCCTACGACAACCGTCCTTACGGTTTTAACCAGTGGGTAATTGCCAAAAATCTGTATCCCGAAGGGCATCCTTACAACTGGACCGTAATTGGCGAAATGGAAGACTTGTTCAATGCCTCGGTGGATGATGTAAAAGCATTTCACTCGAAATTTTATGTGCCCAACAATACCACAATTGTTTTGGCTGGCGATTTTGAGGAAGAGGATGTTAAACCAATGCTCGAGAAGTATTTTGGTGAAATCGCGGGAGGCGAAAAAGTGGAAGATATGGAGCCGCAGAATATAACACTGGCCGAAACAAAAAAGCTGTACCACGAAGATAATTTTGCCAGAACGCCCCAGTTAACCATGATTTGGCCAACTGTTGAGCAGTACAACGAAGATGCTTACGCACTACGTTTTTTGGCACAAGTACTCGGAAGCGGCAAAAAATCGCCTTTCTACCGGGTTATCGTTAAGGACAAAAAACTAGCACCACGGGCATCGGTTTTTAGCCGTTCAATGGAGCTGACCGGGCAGTTTACTATTTCTGTAAATGCCAATGCGAGCACAAGTCTTGCCGAAGTTGAAAATGCAGTGTTCGAGGCATTTCAGCTTTTTGAAGAGGAAGGAATTACCGAGAAAGATCTGGAAAAACACAAAGCCGGGTTGGAAACACAATTCTACAACGGCGTAAGTTCGGTACTGAATAAGTCGTTTCAGTTGGCTATGTATAACGAATTTGCAGGATCGCCGGGATTTATTGAGGAAGACATTGCAAAAATTCAAGCCGTAACGATTGAGGATATCAAGCGGGTTTACGACAAATATGTAAAAGGAAAAAATTACCTGGCAACCAGCTTTGTGCCTAAAGGGCAGCTTGATTTGATTGCCGAAAATTCGGTTGATGCAGGAATTGTTGAAGAGAATGTGTTAGAGGCTACCCAGGTTGATCAGTCGGCAATTGACGAAGAAGAAGAGATTGCAAAAACACCAACTGAATTCGATCGCTCGGTGGAACCGGCAAAAGGACCCGATCCTGAAATTTCGGTGCCTGCGGTTTGGACAGATGAAACAGCAAACGGCATTAAAGTTTATGGTATCCAGCAAAACGAATTGCCTTTGGTTCAATATTCGATTGTTATGGATGGCGGTCATATTCTGGCTCCAACAGAAAAAGCTGGGGTGGCAAGTTTTATGGCCAGTATGTTAATGGAAGGTACGGCAACAAAAACACCCGAAGAACTGGAAGAAGAAATCGATTTACTTGGTGCCAGCATCAGTGTTAGGGCCGGTACTGAAAATATTTCGGTTTATGTAAATAGTCTCACCCGAAACTATGAAAAAACACTGGCACTTGTTGAAGAGATTTTATTGCAGCCGCGTTGGGATGAGGAGCAGTTTGAACTGGTAAAATCGCGCATGATAAACAATGTAAAACGCAACGAAGCCAATCCTAATTATTTGGCAATGGTGGCGTTTGATAAGTTGGTTTATGGCGACGATAATATATTGGCAATGCCCACTTCTGGAACTGTTGAAAGCCTGGAATCGATAACCATGGATGATTTGAAAGATTTCTACAACAAAGCAATTTCGCCATCGGTGGCCCGGATGCATGTGGTTGGAAAAATTGACCAGGAACGGGTTGTTGCCGGATTGGCAGGTTTAAGCTCGAACTGGGAAGAACACGATGTTGTGTTTCCTGAAATTGCAGCGCTGAAACTTCCGGAGAAGTCAACCATTTATTTTGTTGATGTTCCGGGTGCAAAACAATCGGTTATTAATATTGGTCAGAATGCCATTCCACGCACTTCCGACGATTTTGAGAAGGCGACTGTAATGAATTACAAGTTGGGCGGTTGTTTCAACGGAATTGTAAACCTTATCCTTCGCGAGGAGAAAGGCTACACTTATGGTGCCAGAACTTATTTCTCGGGAGGTAAAAACTACGGAACTTTCCAGGCAAGTTCAAGTGTTCGCACAACGGCTACTGAAGAATCGGTTCAGATTTTTAAAGACGAGATTGAAAAATACCGCGAAGGAATTTCAGATACCGATCTGCAGTTTACTAAAGATGCACTGATAAAATCGAATGCCCGCGGATTCGAAACGCTGGGAGCATTGCATTCGATGCTTACCAACATTAGTGCTTACGATTTACCTTTCGATTACGTAAAACAAGAGGAAGAGTTTATCAAGTCGTTAACGCCTGAGCAGCACAAAGAACTGGCTCAGAAATTACTCGATCCGGAACACATGTATTATGTAGTTGTTGGAGACGCTGAAACGCAACTTTCAGCATTAAAGAATATTGGTTTAGGCGACCCTGTTTTATTCGAGTTATAATATTGGGCAGAAAAGAAAAGAGCCGTTCTGAAATTTACAGAACGGCTCTTTTCTTTTCTGAAAGTCAAGTGAAAATTAATAGCAAAATATGCTTAAAAATTTATTGACTCACCCTGATTGTGTCGTAGGCACAATCGTCCCTCTCTTCGCGAAGAGAGGGAGCGAGGGAGAGTTTGTTGAATATTGTTTAACTTTCATTCCTGTTGATGATTCCCGGGAATCGAATGTTTTATTCTTTTTACAATCCACTAAAGTCAACATCGTTGAAGAGAATCGATGGTGTGCGCCATGACGAGTCATCGCGTACATCGTTACCAATCTCGCCAATGTTTGCCCAAAGCTTTTTCATGTTCCCGGTAATATTCATTTCAGTAACCGGTTTAACAAGCTCGCCGTTCTCCACCAAAAATCCTTCAATACCATACGAGAAATCACCGGTTGATCCGTTGCTGTTACCACCGTTAAACCCGGTAACAAAAATTCCCCTTTTAACCGATGCAATTAATGCGTCGAGGTCTTTATCGCCGGTTTCAAAAACAAGGTTGGTGGTAGATCCGCTGTTGGGTTCCATTTCCAGTTTTTTACCGTAGTAAGTGTCGATGTAATACCTTTTCAAAACACCTTTTTCAAAAACTGTACGTTTTTTGGTGGCAATACCTTCGCCGTCGAAGAGGCGTGAACCACGGCCTCCGATAATAAACGGATCGTCGGTTAGCGTTAACTTCTCAGAAGCTACTTTTTCGCCAAGTTTATCGATAAGGAATGAATTTTTCTGCTGGATAGCTGATCCGTCAAGTGCATTCATCAGCGGGCTGAAAATACGGCTTACCACACGGTTTTCAACGATCATCGGCATGGTTCCCGATTCAATCTTTTTCGCACCGATTTTATCAAGTGCTCGTTTTAATGCGGTGGTTCCTGTTCCTTCTTTTTTTAGTTCGTTGTATTTTATTGAAGTTTCTCCCCAGCCAAATTCAGGGCGGGCATCACCATCACCTTTTACCGAAACGTTGGTATATATTCCAAAGTACGAGTTGGCGGTATCGCCCTCGAAACCATTGCTGTTCACCATTACGCGCTCATTCAATCCGTCGTAATAACTACTTGATACCGATATGATACGCTCGTTGCTTCCCAGGATTTCTTTTTCGGCGGCAAAAGCCACCTGTATTTTTTCTTCCGGGTCAACGCTGCCAAAATTTTTGTCTAACGAACCCAGGTCTGGTCCGTCGCCTTTGTAATACAATTCAGGCTTGGGCAGTGTTCTGAATTCATCTTCCGAAAGGTATTTTGTGCCTTCAATAGCTTCTTCGATAAACCGTGCCAGGTCTTCTTTATTTAAGCGACTGGTGGAGTGCGATGAGTATTTATTGTCGACAAATAAACGGATAGACAAGTTGCTTTGCAGCGCCTGTTCCAGTTTATCAATTTTTTCTTCGCGCACTTCAACGCTGCTACTTTGGTTGTTCGAAATGTTTACGCTTACCTCCTGGGCTCCATTCTCCAATGCATGATTCATAGCCCATTTTGCCAATGTATATTTTTCTTCTTTTGTCATGGTTTTTAAGTTTAAGATTCAAACATCAATTTTACTTTTTTTCATCCCCTGCACTCCTTCGTCGTGCTTCCCCCTTCGAAGGGTGATTTAGGGGGATGATTGATTGTTTTCCCCATGTAATTTTAAGCTACGAGATTATGCATTTGTTCCTCCAACGGTCATTTTTTTCACTAAAACAGTTGGCAGGCCAAGTGTTACCGGAACCGATTGTCCGTCTTTTCCACAGGTCCATGTGCCGCTGTCGTTTTTGTAGTCGTTGGCAGCCATCGAAATGTCGGCCAGAGCCTGTGGGCCGTTACCAACAATATTAATGTCCTTGATAGGAGTGGTGAGTTTTCCGTTTTCGATAATGTACCCCGATTTTACAAAGAAGGTAAAGTCGCCGGCACCGATTTTAACCTCGCCATTGCTGAAATTATCAACGTAAACGCCGTAATCAACTGCTGCGAAAATTTCTTCGGTGGTGTGCGGGCCATTTTCCATGTAGGTTGATCGCATACGCGGAATTGGCATGTGGCGGAACGATTCGCGACGTCCGTTACCTGTTGGTTCAACACCATAATATTTCGCACTGATCCGGTCGTGCAGGTAGCTGTTTAGGATACCGTCTTTTACCAGGTAAGTTTTTTGTACGTCGTTTCCTTCGTCGTCTATGTTAATGGCTCCGCGGTCGTTTGGCAGCGTACCATCGTCGATAATATTAATGAAACTTTCAGCAACTTTTTTATTCAGTTTGTCGCTGAAAATAGAAGTTCCTTTTCGGTTGAAATCGGCCTCAAAAGTATGGCCAATGGCTTCGTGAAGTAAAATTCCCGAACCTCCGGCACCAAGAACTACAGGCATTTCTCCGGCTTTAGGTTTTCCGGCTTTAAACAGCAGGTTGGTTTTTTCAACGGCTTCGTTGGCCAGTTCGTCAACCAAATCTTCTGTCAGCCACTCAAACCCGCGACGAACCGATCGTGCCGCATAAGCATTCTCAATTTGTTCACCTTCCTGCATCACACAAACCGCATAAAAGCTGACCATTGGCCGGTAATCGTAGGTTAAGCGTCCTTCCGAGTTGTAAAACATTACGTAGCTGCTTTCGTCGCTCATTCCGGCATTTACCTTAATCACCTTTTCGTCGAGATCAAATATTTTGTCATTTACCTTTTGTACAAAAGGTACTTTGTCTTTCACCGAAACATCTTCCCACTTTTTCGAAATTTTGTAGAAATTGGCGGGCAGTTTCTCGTTGTAGTCGGCAGCATTAAAGCTGGCGCTTGTGTTGGCAATGTTAGCGGCCATTTTTGCTGCATTCAGCATATCGTCGAGCGCAATGTTTTCGGAGTAGGCAAAACCGGTTTGGTCGCCTTTTAACACGCGAATACCAACTCCGAAATCGATGTTTGAGTAAGCGCGGTTTACTTTCCCGTCTTCAAGCGCCAGGCTGTTTGAAATTTTGTGTTCAAAAAATAAGTCGGCATAGTCGCCGCCTTTACTCATAGCTGTCGCAATAACTTTTTGCAACATTTCGGTAGTCACTTCAAAATGATCTAAATAACTTTTCACGTCTGCTGAAATTTGTACGTTTTGGCACGATTGCACAAAGGGAGGTAAAACCATACTTCCCGCTGCAAACATACCACTTGTTTTAATAAAATCACGTCTGTCAACTTTCATAGTGCATGTGTTGTTTTTAATTGTCAAATGTCTTTTTCGTTTTATCCTGTTAATTGGTAATGTTTGGTCGATTAAAATTACATTTCCTAAATAATATCTCCAATATGCAACCATAAAAAATGATAAAACATGGGGGTGAGTTCCGATTTGGGGGCTTCATGGCGAAAAAATGTAAATATCTGAGAGGGGAGTGTGAATATTCAGAGCATTTTTTATTAAAAATGAAGAAATTTTGCGGGGGTATAGTTATTTTTGGGGTGTTTGACAAAAATCTATTTTCAATGTAAATTTTGTATTAATTTATTACATTTTGATATAAATATGCTTCAACAAGTTTCATTTAAGCATATTTTTGTGGGAGACAGTTAGAAAAAATCTATTTTTAAATAAAATTTATTACATCATGAAATCAAAATTGGAATACATTTGGTTGGACGGAAGTGTCCCAACTCAGCAGCTTAGAGCAAAAACGCGTGTAGCAGATAATTTTAGCGGTAAATTGGAAGACTGTCCGGTATGGTCTTTCGATGGATCATCAACTAACCAGGCCGGTGGTGGTGCTTCTGACCTTCTTTTGAAGCCTGTTTTCATTTGTCCTGATCCGGACCGTAAAAATGCATACCTTGTTTTAACTGAAGTTCTAAATCCTGATGGAACTCCTCACGAAACCAATGGTCGCGCTCATATCGAAGAAGAAGATGAAGATTTCTGGTTCGGTTACGAGCAAGAGTATTTCCTTTACGATCCACAAACTCGTTTGCCTTTGGGTTTCCCTGCAGGAGGTTTTCCTCTGCCACAAGGACCTTACTATTGTGGTGTAGGTGGTTCTAAAGCTTTCGGTCGTCAGATTGTTGAAGAGCATTTTGATATTTGTTTGGAAGCTGGTTTGAACGTTGAAGGTATCAACGCTGAGGTGGCTGCCGGACAGTGGGAATTCCAGATTTTTGCTAAAGGTGCACACAATGCTGGTGACCAAATCTGGATGGCTCGTTTCCTTTTGGAGCGTACTGCTGAAAAATATGGTGTTGACGTTGAGTGGCATCCAAAACCACTTGGAAAAGAACTTGACTGGAATGGTTCAGGTATGCACGCTAACTTCTCTAACGGTTTAATGAGAACTTGTGGCGACGAAAAAGTATTTAATGCAATTTGCGAAGAGTTCGGTAAAAACATTAAAGAGCATATTGATGTTTACGGTGCATACAACGATCAGCGTTTGACTGGTAAGCACGAAACTGCTGCCATCACTGATTTCAGCTATGGTGTTTCTGACCGTGGTGCTTCTATCCGTATTCCTGTTGGAACTGTTGAGGATGGTTGGAAAGGTCGTTTGGAAGACCGTCGTCCTGCATCAAATGGTGATCCGTATAAAATTGGAGCAAGAATTATTAAAACTGTTCATGCTGCAAAAATCTAAGACATATTTGCAAAATAAAAAAGAAACTGTCCTTATTGTAGGGCAGTTTTTTTTTGCTCAAATTTGTCGCCGCAAATAGTAATACACTAATAGTTAATGGCCATGATAAGGAAACAAATTGAAATAAAACGTCACTTATTTGAAGAGACTTCGCATTCGCCATCGTTGGTTGATATTGTTGGAGAAGAACAGCTGGGCGATGTGGTGGATTTTTGTTTCATTGAAAACCCTTATTTCCCCGGAGAAGCATTAATACGTCGGCTTCAGGATAAACTACCAGAAGTACTTAAAGCATACCCATCGAGTAATCCAAAATTGGCACAACAGGATTTGGCGGCCGTTTTGCACATAAAACCCGAATACCTTGTTTTAGGAAATGGTGCCACCGAACTGATTACGATTATTCAAAACAACTTTGTTGAGGATATGGGAATTCCCGTTCCAACTTTTAGCGAATACATCGAAAAGGTACAAAACCTGGAAAAGGTGAAACTGTTTCAGTTACCTGCCGACAATCATTATCAGTTGGATTTGGAAGAATATGCCGATTGGTTGTTGGAGGAAAAACTATCATCTGCTTTGATTATCAATCCTGGAAATCCTACCGGGCAGTTGCTTTCGATTGAAAAAATAACAGGGTTTTTAAACCGTATGAAACACTTGAAACTGGTGTTGCTTGATGAGTCGTTTATCGATTTTGCGGGCGAAGAAATCCCCAGTCTCATGCCTGTGGTTGAGCAGTTTCAGAATTTGGTAATTGTTCGCAGCATGAGTAAACATTGCGGTGTGCCGGGCTTGCGTTTGGGCTATTGCTGCACCGCTAACGAATATTACCTGAAGCAAATAAGAAATGCATTGCCCGTTTGGAATATAAACACGCTGGCCGAGTACTTTTTAACGCAACTAAAAGATACCGATATTGAATACCACAAGGCACGCAAACATGTTATTTCCGACGTTCGGGAGTTGTATGAAGCTTTGTGTAGCATTGAGGGATACGACGTTTACCCCACGAACAGTAATTTTATTCTGCTGAAAATAAATTTTGCAATGACTGCTTACGATTTGCAAATGAAATTGCTGCAGGATTTTGGCGTGTACGTACGCGATTGCTCCAACAAAATAGGGCTCGATGATAAGCACATCCGGATTGCATCAAAAGGCAGGGATAACGACCAACTGCTGATTCATGCACTGAAAATGGTGGCTGCAAATGCGTAATAGGTATTTTTAGTTGTCAGTTACAAGCTACAAGTTTCAATAATCCAGTCTCAGTTTACAGTCACAGTTCTCAGGATCAAATATCCAGTATCCAGTCTCAGTTTTCAGTCCTCAGGATCAAATATCAGAATTATCGAGTATCGAGTATCCAGAATCGAGCATCTGGTATCCAGCATTCAGTCGCACATCAAAAATCAATAACCGCCGAGTCGCAAACGTAAGTTGGAATAATTCCTGAACTAATAATTTTAATATTCGCGTTATCGGGCAGGGTATTTCCCGATAAAACGAGTACAGTGTCCAATCCGAATTTGTTTCCGCCAATAATATCGGTGAAAAGCGTGTCGCCAACCATTAAAATCTCGTTTCTTTGAATGTTGGGTACATCCTGCATAGCACGTTCGTAAGCCAGTAGGAACATTTGGGCATCGGGTTTTCCGAAACGTATAAATTTCTTCCCTAAAATTTGTTCAACCAGGTCGGCCAGCCCGCCAATGGCCACCGAAATATCGTTTTTATTTACCGGGTAATTAATGTCGGTATTTGCCACAATAACAGTCATGTTTTTGTGGCGCAGCAGGTTGATGGTTTTATCAATATCCTTGTTCCAGTCGAATCCTTCGTCGTCGAGAAAAGCAAACGATTTTATATGTTCCAGGTCGTTCAGGTCTACATCGCTGATGGGGACTGTTTTTTGCCCCGCAGTTTCCAGGTAATGGGCCGAATCTTTTGTTCCAAGGTAAGCCACTGCTTTTCCGTTGGCCAGTTTTGTTTTAAAGAACTCCATGGCCAGCATCCCCGATGATAAAATTTTATCGGTGGTAATAGTGGTCAGGCCTCTTTTCTGATACCAGTTCGATAGTTCCTCCGGACTTCTTGATGAGTCGTTAGTTAATACGTAATAAGGAATTCCCTTTGATTCTAAATATTTGAAAGTATTTCCTACTCCCTCAATCAGGCCCGAATGATTTTTTAATACACCAAAAGCATCAAAAAATACGGCCCGGTAGTTTTTCACTACACTTCTAAAACTTTTTGTTCTCATAATAGTACAGCATCAGAGTTTTAATGTTCTCAAAATTTTCTCCACCCGGTATTTGGCTTCCATGGCAGGGAAATATGTTTCATAGGCTTCCTTAATCAATTTGGTTGAATAGTATTTTCTGAAAAAGTATGGCCCGTCTTTAATAACATAGTTTAAAATAAAAAAGCGGTAAACTTCTTTAATTAAATGCACTTCGGGAGGTGTAAGCGGAAAAACCTTGTGGTATTCTTTCAGAAACAGCATAAAGCGGTCTTCCATTAAGGTATCCACCTGGTAACTGAAAACGGTACGGTCGCCAACATCGGAAACCACGCGGCTAAAAAAGTAAAAGTCCATTACGCGCGACGACATTCGGAACCAGTCGTAATCCCAGCGCGAATAAAACTTTCCGTCGCCTGTTATCGAAAAATTACCAATGTTCCAGTCAACCAAAACAGGTATGGTTTCAATTTCAGTGTTATAATTTACGCGGTCGGCATTGCCCAAAAAATAATCGGCGTGTCGCAGAATCAAATCCTTGTGCGACTCGTCCATTTGTATTTCGCTTTTTTGGATCGAGCGTTTTAATTTCTGAATATCAGTAATTACACTTTTTGAGGAGTGTGGCAGCTGATTCGAAACGTTGGTGCACGCTTTATGGAAATGAGCCAGCTCGCGGCCCAGTTTTTTTATGTGTTTTTCTTCCAGCCGGCGGGGTAGTTTATAACGTATTTGGATGGGATTGTAGAATACCACCCAGGCACTTCGCTCGCGTTCGTGGTAGCGGTAAATATACAACTCGTTACGTTTTACCAGCGATTGTGCCAAAAACATTTGATAAGGGTACTCGAGGTTGTTGGCCAGGTTGTTTATAATAATGTGGTCTTCCCTAAAGTCTTCAAAATTTCCGTATTCCGAAATTTTTGCAAAAACAGGTTCGCGTTTGTAAAACGATATTTTGTATACATGATTGGTAGAAACTTTTGCGCTAACATCAAAAACACCTTTTATCTCGTGTCTTTCTCCATCAAATTCTCTCCAGGCAAGTTTGATTATCTCTCCATAATCCAGTCTCTGCATCATCTCTTTCTTCTTTTTTTCAAAGTTAGTTGGTTTTGCTTTGCAGCCTTCGCGTTGTTTTAAATTATTTCGAAATACCTTTTTAGCTCCCACTGCGGATCGTTACTGTCGATTTGTTGGGATTCCCATTCGCGGGTAAGGGCGAAATGTTTTACAAATGCCTCGCCAAACAATTCGTTGGCAATTTCCGATTCGGCCATTTTTTTAGTTGCTTTTTCCAGCGAATCGGGCAACATACCATTGCCGGTTTCCAGGTAACCATTTCCTTTGGTCGGAGCAATTTCCAGTGGTAGTTTGTTTTTTATGCCGTAAAGTCCGGCGGCCAGCGAGGCTCCAAGGGCCAGGTAGGCGTTGGTGTCCGATCCCGGAACCCGTAATTCAATGCGGGTAGATTTCTCGCTTCCCGGAATGGCGCGAACTGCACAAGTGCGGTTGTCGATTCCCCAGGTAAGTGTGCGGGGAGCCCAGTCGCCGCCGCTCAGTCGTTTATAACTGTTTGGGTTAGGCGCAAATAGTGGCAGTATTTCAGGCAAACATTTTAACAGCCCGGCAATATAATGTTGCATGGTTTTACTTATTCCATCATGCGAATTCGCATCCAAAAACAAATTCTTCTTTTTGTCCAGATCCCACAAACTTTGGTGGATGTGCCCGCCGCAACCCGGAAGTTTTTCATTCCATTTGGCCATAAACGTAGCCACAAAATTGTGTTTATAGGCAACTTCTTTTACCGCCGATTTAAACAGCAAGGCTTTGTCGGCCGCAGCCAGAATCTCATCATGAATAACAGTGGCCTCCACAACGCCGGGGCCGGTTTCGGTGTGCATGCCTTCAAGCGGAATGTCAAACTGCTGAAGCAACTCGAACAGGTCGTTAAAGTAAGGCTGGTTAAGTGAAGTTCTTAAAATTGAATAACCAAACATTCCCGGAGTTATCGGGTGCAAATCTTTATAACCGGCTTCGGCAATTTCATTGGGCGTGCCCAGAAAATTAAACCACTCAAACTCTTGCGAAAAGATAGGTTTAAAACCCATTTCTTCGCTTTGGGCGGCAACACGTTTTAACAAACTTCGCGAGCAAACTGCATCGGCATATTTTGGGTCGTTGCTAAAATCGCCTAATAAAAACGGAGTGTTGTCTTCCCACGGAATCTGGCGATAAGTTTCGGTGGCAATACTGGCTTTGGCATCGGGGTAACCGGTGTGCCAGCCTGTAATTTGGCTGTTTTCGTAACACTTGTCGGCACAGTCCCAGCCAAAAATCACATCACAAAATCCCAACCCGTTTTCCAGGGCATTCAAAAACTTATCTTTATGAATATACTTGCCACGCAAAATCCCGTCAATATCCGCTACAGCAAACTTTATTTTAGTGAAATTTCGTTCCTTTATTCTGGTCAGTATCTCTTGCTTATCCATTGCTAGCATCAAATTTGATTTTAAAATAAACGATGTTTGAGGAAATAACAAATATCGTCATTATTACTTTCGTTTGTTAAGGATGTGGTTTTAGTATGTCGTTTTGCTAAAAAAGTAGAAAATTTCCAGAATAACCCCTCGCTGTGTTAGGTTCGGGTAAATATTTTCTTAAAAAATGAAGTTTAAGCATGATAAATGTCAGGACTGAGGATGGAAAATATTATTTTTGAGGACAGACAAAAAACAGACTTAAATAAAATTAATCATGGCACAATTTAGATTTAAGGCACTTGATGAAGTGCTTAACCGTAAGCCGGTAGAAATCGAACGCGAAGAAAACCTGGTTTCGGACTACTATGGCATGTTGGTCTTCGATCAGTCGAAAATGAAAAAATATTTGTCGCGCGAAGCCTACAAAGCAGTAACCGATGCGGTTGAAAGAGGAACTACGGTTGACCGTAAAATGGCCGACCAGGTAGCTCAGGGTATGAAAGCCTGGGCAATTGAAAACGGTGCAACGCACTACACGCACTGGTTTCATCCGTTAACAGATGGTACGGCCGAAAAGCACGATGCCTTTATTGTACATGGTGCCGATGGAGGGGTGATCGAGTCATTCTCGGGCAAATTGCTGGCACAGCAGGAACCTGACGCTTCATCGTTCCCGAGTGGCGGAATACGCCAGACTTTCGAAGCTCGTGGTTACACGGCCTGGGATCCATCGTCTCCGGCATTTATTAGCGAAACCACACTTACTATTCCTACCATTTTTATTTCGTATACCGGCGAGGCGCTCGATTATAAAACACCTTTGTTGCGTGCTTTAAATACAATCGACAAAGCGGCTACCAGCGTGTGCCAGTATTTCGATAAAAACGTTACCCGTGTTCAGGCAAACCTGGGATGGGAACAGGAATATTTCCTGATTGATGAGGCTTTGTTTATGGCGCGTCCCGACCTGATGTTAACCGGACGTACGCTGATGGGACACGCATCATCAAAAGATCAGCAGTTGGATGACCACTATTTCTCATCAATTCCAACGCGTGTAAATAAGTTTATGCAGGATGTTGAGAATGAGGCATACAAACTGGGAATTCCGGTAAAAACGCGCCATAACGAGGTGGCACCAAACCAGTTTGAGCTGGCCCCGATTTACGAAGAAGCCAACCTGGCTAACGACCATAACCAGTTGTGCATGGACATTATGCAGAAAATTGCCCGTCGTCATAAATTCCGCATTCTATTCCACGAAAAACCATTTGCGGGAATTAACGGATCGGGAAAACACAATAACTGGTCGTTATCAACTGATACCGGAGTGAATTTGTATTCGCCGGGTAAAAATCCAAAATCGAACCTGCAGTTTTTAACGTTTGTAATTAACACATTAAAAGCGGTTTACGATAATCAGGATTTGCTCCGCGCCAGTATATTAACAGCATCGAACCAGCACCGCTTGGGAGCCAATGAAGCACCTCCGTCAATTATTTCTGTCTTCCTGGGCTCAGAAGTTTCGACTATGCTCGATTTAATGGAAGAAGCGGTGGTTGACCGTAAAATGACTCCGGATGAAAAAACCGCTTTAAAACTGAATATCGGTCGTATTCCTGAAATTATTCTCGACAATACCGACCGAAACCGCACTTCGCCATTTGCCTTTACCGGAAACCGATTCGAGTTCCGCGCTGTAGGATCGATGGCTAACAATGCTTCTGCTTTAATTGTGTTGAACACGGCAGTTGCCGATCAGCTGAAAAAGTTTAAGATTGAGGTAGATACCCTAATTGAAAAAGGGGTGAAAAAAGATGAGGCGATCTTCCAGGTATTGAAAACGCTGATCATCGATACAAAACCGATTCGTTTTAACGGCGATGGTTACAGTGAGGAGTGGGTAAAAGAAGCCGAAAAAAGAGGTTTGACCAATATCGGAAATGTGCCCGATTCGCTGGCGGCTTACCTGCGTGAAGATAATATCGACCTGTTCAAACGAAACGGTATTTTCAATGAGGCCGAAATTGAAGGAAGGGTTGAGGTTGAATACGAGAAATTCATTATGAAGGTGCAGATTGAATCGCGTGTTCTTGCCGATATTGCCATTAACCACATTGTGCCAACAGCAGTAGAGTACCAAACCATGTTGCTCGAAAATGTAAAAAGCCTGAAAGCAGTGTTTCCTGAAGAAGAATTTCTATCGCTGGCAGAAGGCCGCTTAGACCTGATCAGGGAAGTGGGAGGCCATATTTCTGCCATTAAAGCAAAACGTAAAGAAATGATTGCTGCCCGTGCCAAAGCAAATAAGGTTGAAGATGTGGTTGACAGATCAAAAGAATACGACAAAGAAGTGCGTCCGTACCTGGATGAAATTCGCGACCATATCGACCGACTTGAATTGATTGTTGACAACGAAAAATGGCCTTTGCCAAAGTACCGCGAGCTGCTTTTTGTTCGATAAAAAGAAGTTTACAACAATACAAAAAAGACTTCCTGATTTTCGGGAAGTCTTTTTTTGTTGCCGTATACTTAAGCAACTAATAATTCGTTTGATAAAAGACAAAACACTATTTTTGAAATAGTCGGTAAAAAAATTTTACTTTTATTCCCCGAAATTGAATCGGTATGAAGCAGGTTAAACTAGCTGTTTTTGTTTTTATAATCATATTTTTGAGCGGTTGCGGCTCGGCCAGATACGGGCGCGATGCTACGTTGTCGCAGGATATTGGCGAATATTACAAAGCCATTGAAAAATACCGTAAGGCCAGGAAAAATGAAAAGAACCGCCAAAAACGGATTGAATACGCTTATCAGTTGGCAGAATGTTACCGGGCAATTGGATTGTATGATTATGCTGCCCAGAATTACAAATTTGCCATTCGGTTGGGATATGATGACATGGAAGCATTATTGCATTATGCCGACATGTTACGCATTACGCAAAAATACGAAGAGGCTTACGAAACCTACCGCACTTATCTTGATTCTATCCCGGGCGACCAACGTGCCTTAGATGGTGTTGAATCCATGCAAAAAACGCAGGAGTGGGTGGCCAATCCTACACGTCACATTATAAATCCGATAAAAGAAATAAACTCTCGCGAGAGCGATTTTGCCCCGGTTTTTGTCGGTGGCCGCGATAATGAGATCTATTTTACTTCATCGAGAGAAGCATCTACCGGTAAAAAAGAGAGTATGATTACCGGGCAAAAATACACCGATATTTATCGGGCTACTTTTGGAATTCAGCGTCAGAAATGGGAAAAACCAAGGTTGCTGGATGAGAGTATGATTATTAACACAGGTGATGAAGAAGGTGCTGTTACCTTAAGTGCAACCGGCGAGGAAATGATATTTACACGTTGCCGTTACGATAAATCACAGCCCTTGGGCGCCGAATTATATTCCACTACGCAGTCGCGAGGTTCGTGGTCGGGGCCAATAAAACTGCAAATTGTTGGCGACAGTATTATTGCTGCGCATCCCGCACTTAGCCCCGATGGAACAGAGATTTATTTTGTTTCGGATATGGCCGGTGGCCAGGGCGGAAAAGACATTTGGAAGGCAACGGTTAACGGTGGATCTTTTGGAAGACCGGTAAATTTAGGCCCCACCGTAAATACATCGGCCGATGAAATGTTCCCTTTTGTGCGCGATAACGGAGATCTTTATTTTGCTTCGAACGGTCACATCGGGCAGGGAGGTTTCGATCTTTTTCATGCCTACAAAAACGACGATGGAATATTGGTGGTAGAAAATATGGGATCGCCAATGAATTCGCCTTCCGACGATTTTGGAATTGCATTTGTAAGCGGCGAAAACAAAGGAATGTTCACCTCGAACAGGAAAGGATCGCGTGGCGATGATATTTATTCATTTGTAGTTCCTCCGAAAGTTTACCAAATTGAAATTGACGTTTTTAATAAAGAAACGGCATCGCATCTGGATGGATCAACCATGCGTGTGATCGGAACTGACGGTACCAACCTGAAAATTCGTGCCCGCGGCGGTAAGTTTAAAATGAAACTGAAGCCCGAAACAGAATATGTTTTTGCTGCGTTTAAAGATGGATTTTTGCGCGATAAAGCAGCAGTAAATACCATTGGACTGGAGGACAGTAAAGATTTTCGTTTTACCATGAACCTCACTCCAACCGATGCGCCGATAAAAGTTGATAATATTAACTACGAGTTTGGCAGCTGGGAATTACTCGAAAGTTCGAAAACGGCGCTCGATACCCTGGTTCAGATATTGGTTTTTAACCCAACAATTACCATTGAGTTGATGGCGCACACCGACTATGTTGGCAGCGAGCAGTTTAACTTCGACCTGTCGCAAAAACGTGCACAAAGTGTGGTGGATTACCTGATTGAAAAGGGAATAAACCCGAATCGTCTGGTAGCGAAAGGTTATGGCGAAACCTGGCCAAAAACAGTAACTCGAAAATTAGCTAATCAGTACGATTTCTTAAAACGCGGCGATGAACTGACAGAAGAGTTTATCCTGAAATTGCCCGAAGCACAGCAGGAAATTGCCCGTGGAATTAATCGTAGAACGGAGTTCCGGGTACTGTCGACCGATTTTATTGAACGATTCGATGCTGAGCCGGAAGGTTAATTCTCTTCGTCCGGTTCTTCTTCATTTTTATCTATTGGTGGTTTAACAACTTTTCGGGTAGAATAATAATCTGTTTGGTACATTTTACGTCTTTTTCGTTTTTGTACAGCATTGTCAATAGCATTAAGCGGAATACCCAAAATCGGTAATAAACTAACCGAAGCGGCTTCGGTTCGCATCAACCGGTTGTGCTGAGTCATTATCGTTGTGGTTGGATCGCTCTCCGGTTTCATTTTGTTGTATTTCAGCGGTTTGTAGTCGCCTAAAAAATTGAGGTTTTCCTGGGCGCGTTCCGAGTCGGTTTTTTGCTCCGGACTAACTATTACCTCAGGAATTTGTACGTCTTCTGATTCCATTTTAACGATGGGATTCTGCATCAAATTATACACCTTAACCGATATCCGAAAATAGGAGATGTGCGAGAAAATCAATGAGTCCTGAGCACTTACAGAAAGTTTAAAAACACCATTGGCTCTTGTAATGTCTTTTTCTAACGTTCTTGGGTTAACAACATAAATATCGGCAATAGGAAGCCCTTCGTTGTTTACCGTTTTTCCTTCGATGATAAAGGAGGGGGAGTCTTGAGCGTAGGCATTAATACAACAGGTAATGGCTAACAGAATGGTTATTGACTTCATTTTTGTTTAGTTTTCAGCACAAAGGTCGGGATTACTTGTTTTAAGGTTACTGAAAAAAAACTAAACTATGTTAACAGATTTTCTTTGGGAGATCCGATTTATTTACCGCGGAGCCGGTGAGTATGGAATACGAAAATAGAACACGGAACCTTTTCCAATGGTAGAAGTAAAGTCAATATCTCCTTTTAGCAGATCGATGTTGCCTTTACAGATCGATAGTCCAAGGCCAACACCATCGTAAAACTCTTTATGTTCGTTATGTGCCTTTTGAAAACGTTTAAAGATGTATTGCCGTTTTTCGGGAGCAATGCCAATGCCAGAGTCTTCGATAACGAACTTCAACATATTATTCTCAAGCGTATAGCTTAATTTTATGATGCCTGCTTCTGTATATTTATTGGCATTGTTAAGCAAATTCATAATTACCTGCCGAAGTTTTCCGGCATCAGTAACAATGTGGCTTTTTTCATCACTCAATCCTTTTTCCGCTACAAATTTTATCGAATCCTTTACAGTGGGTTTAAAAGCTGCATCTATTTCATCGATCATATTGTTCAGGGTAAAAGGGTTGCTGAATACTTTTACATTTCCTGATTCAATCATTGAAATATCAAGTAGTTGATTAACGATATACAGCAATTGATTTGAGCTGTTTCGAATGATGGCCAGGTACTGATTTACTTCTTGCTCATTAAACTCCTGGGTGTATAGAATATCAGAAAAGCCAACGATACTATTCATCGGGGTTCTAATCTCGTGTGAAATATTTTGTAGAAAAGCTGTTTTTAAAGCGTTGCTTTTTTTCGCCTCTTCTTCTGCCTTCCGTAATTTTCTTAGGTGCGATTTTAAAAGCAGAAACAATAAAACAGCGGTAGCTGCTACATAAAACCACCCTTTATAGGTTTGAAATTTGGTCAGAATTTCCTGGTTACTGGTTACCGATAGTAGAAACCGATCGGAGAAAATGATCCAAAGTCCACCGATAAGGAGGTAGAGTAAAGTGATACGGTATTCAAATTTGATCTTTTTCATAAAACAAAGACATAAAAATACAAAATTGTATTTCGCTGTTGTCAGGATTATAAAAAAACGGGGGGTAAAGTTAAATATTTTCCCGAATGTCGTATGCTACCAGCACTTCGCCGTGCCTCACCAAAAGCATTCCGTTATAAATTGCCGGCCTTGACCAATATGGGCCTGAGCCATATTTTATTTTGAATTCACTAATCAGTTCAAACGTTTTCGGGCTTGCTTTTACAAGTGCCATGTTGCCCCGTTTTTCGTCGTACAGGTATAACATATTTTCTGCTGAAATAATAGGTCCTTTATTGTGAAAATCGGCAATCCAAACAATTTCGCCGGTGTCCCAGTTCATGCATACCCATTTCCCGCTTTGTCGGCCAGTAAAGTTCGAGCCGTAAAGAAAACCATCAATCAACACAACTCCGTGGTTGGCATTATCAAACGTTTGATCGGCAAATTTTTCGGAAACTGATTTCCCGTCGGGAGCGATTTGTAGCATCGACGATTTCACATCCCAACCGCTTGTAATCCACAAACAACTATCGTGGTATGTTGGAACATTGGTTAAAATGGTTGTATTATCTCCATTCTCGCTAAGGTAATTATGCTGAAAACTCCACATAATTTCTCCGGATTCGGCACTCAGGCTAACAACATGCGTTTGGTTGGCCGTAATAATGTATTTTTTACCGCAGTGCTCAATTAGCGCGGGTGTTATGTTTGAACGTTTTGCATGCATCGGTTCCGATCTCCAAACCAGTTCTCCGGTCATTTTATCAAGTGCCACAACCATGGCTGTTTCGCCACCAATCGATGCAATTATTTTGTCATCTACCAAAAGTGGCGATTCGGAAACTCCAAACATATCCCAGTCGCTTTGATATTTTTCATGTAAATCAACTTTCCAAATTGTTTCACCGGTTTGCGCATCTAAGCACGCCATTTGGTCCATTCCTGATAGCAGGTACAAACGGTTCTCTTCCAGCGTTGGTGTGCAACGTGCTTCGGGAAAAGAATTTTTCCATGCTTTGCCATACGGCTTTTGCCAAAAAATTTTCCCCTGCAAATCGAGGCAGCTCACATATTCCAGCGAATCGATATTTCCGGTGGAGTAAATTCTGTTTTTTGTGGCAATGGTTGATGCATTACTTTTTCCCAGGTTTTCGGCAACCCACAATGTTTCGGGGCCATTTTCGGGCCATTGTTTTAACAGGCCTTTTTCAGGGAAAACACCATCGCGGCTGGGGCCACGGAATTGTACTATTTGAGCTTCAGCTTTTAGGAAACAAATAAAACTAAACAGTGCTATAAGAGAGAGAGACAGGTATTTAGACTTGGGCATAATTACTTTATTAACTTAGCTTCGCTTTGCATTACTTCTTTTAGGCGTTTTATCTGGATCGGATTTCCCAAAACAAAAAGCTGATCGTTGCGCGAAAGTATCATTTGCGGATCGGGATTAAAAACGTAACGCGCGCCGCTAATTTTTATTCCAATAATGTTGGCTCCTGTTGTTTCGCGAACCTTAAGTTCTGCAATTGATTTACCTACAAATCGTTGTGCCAGGTTTTTACATGGTACTTCTTCCAGCGTTACATCCTGCGATTTTTGCAACAAAATATATTCGATAAACTCAACCACATCGGGTTGGTGCACCAGCTTTGCCATTCGCTGACCTCCAATACGTTCAGGCATAATTACATTGGTGGCACCGGCGCGTTTCAGTTTCATCTGGCTTTCCAGTTCCGAAGCGCGGCTGATAACGGTAAGTCCCGGATTCATGCTTCGGGCGGTAAGCACCACAAAAACGTTATCGGCATCGTTTGGAGTAGTGGCAATTAACGCACGCGCTCTGTTAATTCCTGCTTGCTCCAGGGTTTCTTCGTGGGTTGCATCGCCCTTTATATACAAAAGGTTTTCGTTCTCCCGAATTCGTGATATAACATTGTCGCGTTTATCAAGAATAACAAACTCCACCTCATTTTCGGCCAGTTCCATGGCTGCCTGTTCGCCATTTCGCCCATATCCCACAATTATTACGTGGTCTTTTAATTTTGCAATTTTTTTATCCACCCTGTACGTTTTTATATAGTTAGCTAATTCTCCGTCGAAAACAAAACGTGCCATATTTGAGCCTACATACGCTAAACTACCCAGACTCATAATAATTAAACCAATAGTAAATATTTTTCCATCGGGGGTTAAAGGATGCGAACCAACCTCTTTAAACCCAACAGTGGAAATGGTAATCACAGTCATGTAAACACTGTCGAGCAGGTTCATTCCCTCGATGTAATAATACCCTGCTGAGCCAAAAATTAAAATCGAGAGAAGCAGACCTATCCCGATTTTAACGGTTTTGCTCGAAACCGCTTGAAATTTATTATACTGTTGGCTACTTGTTAGCATGTTAGTCGTCCTGATTTTATACTGATGAAACTAATTTCACCCCTAATTGGCAATTTAAACATTTTTTTGATTCGCAGTAATAGTTTTTTAGTTGAAGTAAAGCTTGCGAATCAAAAGCAGAGCGCGCCTTAACACCGAGATCTGCCCATTTTGAAATGATGGAATTGTTTTCGGCCGGAAGGTTTTCGAGAAACCCGAGTGCACGGTTTTTTAACTGGTGTTTGTTTTGTTTCTCGCCGTACACAAATAAAAACGGAACGATAACATTGATAATCAGAATGTGGGCCGCTGTATCACCCAGTTCCTTTGGTTGGGTGTTTTTCGATAATTTATTGAAGTTGTAATGTGTATCCCAGTATTCAGAGGCTTTTACCTTAAACAATTGTTTAAGTTCTTCAGCAGATTCAATTTCCATGATTTTTGAAAACAGTCCTTCTGTTTGAAAGATGAGTGCTGCCAGTTGCGAAATGCGTATGGTGGGGAAATTAGGTGGCCGCAAACGCATAAATTTCCACAAATGGCCTTCAATTCCTTTTAGCTTGTACTTTTTGTACAGAAAAGAATATTCATCGCGAAGCCGGATAAAATACTCGTCGCCCAACAATTGCTGGTTTAGTAATCCTGAATTTCCGAACAACAAGGCTTCCAATTGAAAGAGGCTGTTTTTGTGTTTAAGCAGCGTATGGATAGAGAGAGATTTTGCCAGCAACTCAAAGGGAACGGCATTTACTTTAAATCCAAACATGCGTGCCAGTAGTTGAAAAAATGTCTCTTCCCAGTTGTTATTATTTTGCTCCAGCAGCTCAACAATGGCTTGTGTTTTTGTTTCCAGCCGTTCAATCATCAATCGGTTAAAACCCAGTTGTAGCAGTATCGGGTCAACTTTATGAAACTGGTTTTCGCAGGCAATCCAGGTTTGCGCGTTTATAAGCTTTTGGTAATTGTGATTTAGTTGTTCCGGGTAGTTCAAAATCAATGTTGGAATGGTTTCCCCATTACTTCTGGCGACTGTTGTGTCAGCCGTTTCAACCACGTGCAAAATAACATTGTCGTAGGCTTTGTCGTTGGTATGTTCGTGTTTTTGCCAGTCGGAAGCTGATTTATGGATTTCGATATTGCCGGCCCAGATCGTTTCGTTTAATTTGATCTTCGCATTAAAAAAATCGGGGCCGGAGTCGGTATTTTTTCGTCCCTGGTCGAAAATCTCCAGCCTGTCGCCTTCAACCGTTTGTATATGATTTGTTGTAAAAAGTTTGTTTTGCCAAATGTATTGAAGAAATTCTTCAGGCATATTATGTGAGTCAGCCATTTGGGAATATTTTAGTTTCCCTTAAAAATAAGGAAAATGTTTGAGATATTGGAAATTGGTGGTATGACTCCAGGTCTGGCAATCAATATTTTTTGCCTAATATTCTAAAAACTTACCACGAAGAACGTTTAACCTCGAAGTTTACAAATATTCTTCTTTGTGTACTTCGTGCCTTAGTGGTTTGATTTTTAATTCGAAATTTTCTGAAAAATATCCCACAATACAATTCCGGCACTTACCGAAATATTGAAAGAATGTTTGGTGCCGTATTGCGGAATTTCAATGCTGCCATCGCAAAGATTCACCACACTTTGTTTTACTCCTTTTACTTCGTTGCCAAAAACCAAGGCAACTTTTTCATCATCGGCCGGTTGATAATCGGGAAGCATAATACTGTTTTCCACTTGTTCAATGGCATAAACTTTAAATCCTTCCTCCTTCAATTTTTTAACCACTTCTTCGGTGTGTTCAAAATATTCCCAGTCAACAGATTTTTCGGCGTCGAGCGCAGTTTTTCTGATTTCGTTATTGGGAGGTGTGGCTGTAATTCCGCACAGGTAAATTTTATTAATCAGCAAAGCATCCGAGGTGCGGAACACCGAACCAATGTTGTTGCAGCTTCTTATATTATCAAGCACCACAACAATGGGTGATTTAGTCGATTGTTTGTATTCATCAACGCTTAAACGGCCAAGTTCTATATTTCTGAGTTTGCGCATAAATCCTTTCTTTTCAATCTTACAATTCCCCCAGGCTTTGCCATGGGGTTCCACTTCTTCTCCCCGCTGAGGGGAGATGTCATACGTCAACCGGCGGATGACAGAGGGGTGAAATAAAGAAAATACCTGAATTTTCTTTATTAGCATTTTACCAGTTCACTGCTGCTCGTCTGAATGGTTGCGACATACAACGTGCACCGCCACCACCGCGTGCCAGTTCCGATCCGGCAATGGTTATCACACATTTTTTGTAATCGTCAACCGATGTTTTTCCGGCTATAATGTCGGTGGCTGCAACTACTTCGTAACCGTTTTTGTTCAGCTCTTCAATGGTATGAACGTTGCGTTGGTAACCAATTATTTTTCCCGGAGCAAAAGCCAAAAAATTAGCACCGCTGTGCCATTGTTCGCGTTCCTGGATCCATTCGTCGCTGTTGCCGCCACACGAAATCGGTTTTAAATCCATGCCCAGCTTTTTCAATGCTTTCGGCAGATTTGGCATTTCTTCAATCCTGCTAACTTCGCCTTTTTCAATTTCAATGTGTATGGTTTTAAAACGGCTCATTCCGAAAATTACTGGCGGATAAACCATACATTCATCGGTGTTCAGAAAAGTGAAAACCATGTCGAGGTGAATAAATGACTCGGGTGTTTCTGGTAGTTCCTGAACGATAATATGTTGTTTTTCTTTTTTGTTCTTTTTAATGTTTTCGATGATAAAATCAATTCCCTGCGTGCTGGTTCTAACTCCGGTACCGATAACAAAAATATCGTCGCGGGCAATTTGCACATCACCACCTTCTACCATCGATTTTCGATCCACCATAATGTTTGCCTCCGGTTTTGCCGGATTCAAAACATGGCTTTCAATAGCGGGGTGATACTTGTAAATGGCCTCCATAATCAGCGATTCACGTTCACGTACCGGATTTGCCATTTTGCCAATAAGCATATTGTCGTTCATTGCCATTGCCGAGTCGCGCGTAAAAAACAGGTTGTGCAACGGCCGTAGCAAAAAACGTTCGTTGCTCAGGTAGTTGGTCAGGTTATTTTTCTCCAGCACCACTCCTTCAATCAACATGGTTGCCAGTGTCTTCGCATCGGTATCAAGCATTTGCTGGCACGAATCGATGTATTCGGTCATGCAGATTTCATTCAGCAGCTCTTTTCTAACTGTCTCAATCGCCAGAATTTCGGACAGCAACTCTTTCACCTGGTAAACCTTCGATACTTTTTTAAGTACACCTTCAAACTGGGCATATTCGGTCGAGGCAATCGACAAATTTAAAATGTCGCTGTACAGCGCACGCTCGGCATTTGCCGGAGTCATGTTTTCAACTTCCGAACCCGGAGTGTGGATAATTACGCCTTCCAGTTGGCCAATTTCTGAATGAACCGATGTTTGCATAATCGCGTATAATCTTTTGTTTTCGGAACCAAAGATATAAACTTTGCATGGTCCGTAATTGATTAACGAATATTTCGTTCTACTTTTATGTTGTTAAAAATATTTTAATGAAGAGGTTTGTTTTTATACTGTTTTTAATGTTGGGAGCATTGCTGACCGGGGCGCAGGAAACCGATTCTTCTGAGGTACATATGGGGTATATTCAGGATGGCGATACCATTATTTTTAAGAACATAAAAGAGATACCTGTTTTTCCGGATCGTGAGTTTAGAAACAATCGGGAATACCGGCGTTATACACGTTACATACAAAAAGTGAAAAAGGTGTATCCGCTGGCTGTTGAGGCGCGCGAATTGTTGAACGAATACGAGCCCGAATACTATGCTTTGGAAACGCAAAAAGAACAGCGAAAATTGATGAAGCAGTTAGAAAAAGAACTGCTGGATAAACACAAAAATGAGCTGAAAACTTGGTCGATTTCGGATGGGCGGATTTTACTGAAACTTATCAATCGCGAAACGGAGCGAACGCCATACAGTCTGATAAAAGATTTCAGGGGAGGATTTAGCGCTACTTTCTGGCAGGGAATTGCCAAACTTTTCCGAAATGATTTAAAAGCCGGTTACGATCCTGATGAAGAAGACCAGGTGCTGGAAGAAATTGTTACATTAATTGAATTAGGATATTTGTAGCATGCGAGACCACATCAGAACTTTTATTGCCATAAAATTTACTCCGAACAAGGAAGTACTGAAACTGCTGCAACATTTTAAAAACAGGTTTTCCGGCGACCGGATAAACTGGGTTGATACTGAAAGTTTTCATTTAACCCTGCGTTTTATCGGCAACACAACACGCGGGCAACTGTATGAATTGGTCGATCGGTTGGAGGAGTTATTTTCTGAAAAACCGAAATTTGAACTCACCCTTAAAGGAACGGGTTATTTTAAAAGCAAAAACCAGCCGCGTGTTTTGTTTATTAAACTCAACGAATCGGAGGAGTTGTTGCAATTGGTGCCGGAAATCGAGGAGCAGGTGTCTGTCTGTGGTTTCGATAGCGAGCAAAAAGCTTTCAGACCCCACTTAACGTTAGGCCGCATAAAATCGGTTGAGAACAGAGCCCGGTTTTTCTCTCTGTTAGATGAAATGCCCATGGCTGAATACCAGAAAATTGAAGTGAAAGAAATAATATTATTTCAGAGCATATTAAAACAAACCGGCCCCGAATACAGGCCAATAAAAACATTTCCGTTAAAATGATTGCCAATACACCAAAACCACCATACTACGCAGTGATTTTTACCACAGAGCGCACCACTATTGATGAAGGTTACGCAGAAATGGCGCAACAAATGCTGGAGCTGGCTCAACAACAGCACGGATTTTTAGGAGAAGAATCAGCTCGTGACGGGTTGGGAATAACCGTTTCGTACTGGGAAAGCCTGGAAGCGATTCAAAACTGGAAAAACAATGCCCAACATTTGCAGGCACAAAAACTGGGAAAAGAAAAATGGTATAAAAAGTACAAGCTACGAGTTGCCCGGGTTGAGCGAGATGCGGAATTTTGAATGCGAGAATGTTCTAATGCAGAAATGCTTAACAGAATACTGGATTCTTGAGGCTGGATACTGAAAACTGCGACTGGTAACTGCGACGGAAAAGTTTTACTTTCCATTGCCTTTTATACTAACCAGAATGGTGTAAATCAGGATTTTAAAATCGATGTATAAGGAAATGTTTTTCAGGTACATCATGTCGTAGGTTAAACGTTCCAGCATTTCATCAATATTCGATGCATAACCACATTTTACCTGCCCCCAAGAAGTTATTCCCGGACGCAGTTTATGTAAATGGGTGTAATGCGGCGCCCGCTTAATTATTTGTTTAATGTAGTATTCGCGCTCGGGACGTGGCCCTACCAACGACATGGTTCCCATTATTACATTAAAAAACTGTGGAATTTCATCGAGATGTGTTTTCCGAAGAAAACGACCAATTGGCGTTATCCGTGTATCGTTTTCCGACGACAAGGCTGGCGAGCCATTTTCTGCTCCGTCAACCATACTTCGCAACTTGTAAATATAGAATGGTTTGCCATATCGGCCTATGCGTTCTTGTTTGTAAATGATTGGCCCCTTTGATGTTGTTTTAATGATAAACGCCAGCACAATAAATACCGGGAAAAACAGAATGAGTGCGATAACTGAAAATAAAACATCCAACAAACGTTTCATATTTTCCTGCCAGCCGGGCATTAATCCGTTGCTGATCTTTATCAGCGGACTACCAAAAATGGTATTGGCTTTTGTAATGCCCGAAAGCAAATCATACAAATCGGGGATTCCCCAAATAGTAATTTGCCTGTTTTCTATAATCGTAAGTATTTCACTCAGTTTATCGTGCTCGCTTGTTTCCAGTGCCAGAATAACTTCTTCAATTTGCTCTTTATCAAGAATGGTGAGAATGTCTTTTATATGGCCAAGCATAGGCAACTGCTCGTCTAAAACGGAGTCGCTGTTCTCATCCAATTCAATAAAACCAACAAACTTATTTCCGGCCGGCCTAAACTGGTTCAACATTTCGTTATATACCTTTAGCGCTTTCTCGTTACTTCCAATAATTAACGTGTTAAAACCAATTTTGCGCTGGTGTATTTTATGAATGGTTTGTGTGGTCAGTATCAGGCGGAAAATATAGGTGAGCGAAAAATGCAAGCCAAACAGCGTGAACACCAGGTTGTAGTAGTTTTTATACGATCCAATCCAGTCGTCAAGTAAAAAGGCAAAGAAAATGATCACGACTCCAACTATCGAGGTAAAGAAGGTTTGCCCCAGTTCAAGCAGTCGCGACCGGCGATAAATATTGTTGTAAAATCCAACAATGTAATAAAAGGTAATCCAAAAAGCAGGGATGATGATCAAGCCTAAATAGAACTGCGGCGTGAGTTCAAACGGAACATCCCAGCCGTTAAAATACTGGGGTTCAATAATTTCTTTTCGGTACACAAAAAAAGCAGCCCAGGCAAGTGCTGCAGCAAAAAAATCGAAAAATAAATATTTGGCTGTTTGCCGCGATTTATTCATTAACAAGTGATTAAGTCAGGTCGTTTATCGTGTCAATATTCAAACGGCCTGTAGCGCAAATTGTTGCTGTAAAAGTAGTTTTTTGTTGCTATTAATGAATAGAAAACTGCGCGATCTTTTTGTTGATCTTTTGGGCCACGTGCATGGCAATTAAATAATCATCCAGTGTCGATATTTTTTTGATCTTTCCTTCAATTGCCTGAATGAAAATATCCAGCTCATTAACTATACAATCGTTGTCAAATTCAATAGGTTCATTATCGGACAAAAACTTTTCTTTGCTGAAATTGAATGTAGCAAACTGGTTGTCGGAATAAATTCTGACTTTAAAATTCTTCAGCGATTCCAGTTTCCCAAAATTTAGGTTAACCACCGAAGCATCTCCAAATTCAAGCCGAACGTTGGTGAATTTCGAGTTGTTATATCCCGGGAAAGTAACGGCGCCAATTTTTTTCGGAGAAATACCCGTAATATTCAATAGCATGAGCAACATGGGGTACAGCGATTTCCTTTCGGTTACATTGTACTCGAAATTGGAATAATCGATAAAAGCCGGCGTTTTAATGTTTTTGTTTGCCCACTGAATGGCCGGTGAAAAATAATATGGATTGGTAACCTGTACCACTGATCGCGACTCGTTGATAAGCTTATTCAGCTCAGTACACTCATCAATAGTGAGATCGGGATATTCAACGCAAAATATGTGTTTCGATTTTTTTACAATATCACGCATAAACTTAAATGGCATGGGTGTTGAGTTGTCCATGATAATCAGATCGGCACGTTCAATTAATTCAACGCGGTTAAATTCCGGAATGGAATAATGAAAACCGGTCAACTCTTCGCTCGATCCAACAGATGCTTTCCCAATAATATTGATTTGGGCGTTTTTCTTGATCTCCAGTACAAATGGCTCAAGAATTTTAGTGTTCCCGATTAATCCAACATTCAGCATAATGAGCTATTTAAAATGGTTTTAAATGCAAATATAGAATACAGCCCAACATCTTTTATTAGAGCTGGTGTTAATTTATCAACGTTAAATGTTAATATTCATTATGTGTAGCAACTGTTGTTGGTAAGTATATTCGATTAATTTTGTGACTATAGCAACGTAAAAATGATAAACGAAACATCGCGACATAAAGGCCTGCGCAAGCGTTTGGTTGAAGGTCTGAAAGTAAAGGGTATCCGAAATCCTTCGGTTTTGGAAGCTATTGGCAATGTGCCGCGCCATTTGTTTATGGACAGTAGTTTTATAAATTTTGCATACAAAGATCAGGCATTTCCCATTGGCGCCGGACAAACCATTTCACAACCTTATACAGTAGGTTTTCAAACCCAGCTGCTTGATGTGCAAAAGGGCGAAAAAATTCTGGAAGTAGGAACCGGATCGGGTTACCAGGCAGCCGTTTTGGTTGAAATGGGAGCAAAGGTTTTCACCATCGAACGGCAAAAAGAGTTGTACGCCAAAACACATAAGTTCTTACCGTCGATTGGTTATAAACCGGCCTGCTTTTTTGGCGACGGTTATAAAGGATTGCCCGATTTTGCACCTTTCGATAAAATTCTGGTTACTGCCGGAGCTCCATTGGTGCCGCCCGAATTAAAAATGCAACTGAAAATTGGAGGGAAACTTGTTGTGCCGGTTGGTAGCGATAAACACCAGGATATGTGCGAAATTGTACGTACCGGCGAAAATGATTTCAAAATGAAAAAACATGGAGGCTTTGTTTTTGTTCCTCTCTTAAAAGGAACCGTAAATTTCTGATAAATGATAAAAGTTAAAAAGTTTGTAGTAAACCCACTGAGCCAGAATAGCCTGGTTTTAAGCGACGAAGAAACAAAAGAATGTGTACTTATCGACCCCGGGTTTTATTACGGAGAAGAGCAGGATGAAGTAAAATATTACATTGAAAGAAACGAGCTGAAACCGGTAAAAATAATTAATACGCATTGCCATTTCGACCATATTATGGGTGTTGATTTTATACGCGATGAATACAAAATTCCGTTTTTGGCACATGCCGATGATGCCTTTTGGGTAGATCGGGCTGTTGATCAGGGGAAAATGTATAATTTCGAAATGCAGCCGGTAAAACCCATCGATGAATTTATTGAAGAGGGACAGACGATTAAGTTTGGTGAAGCAAGTCTCGAGGTTATTCACGTTCCGGGGCACGCTCCGGGGCATGTAGTTTTTTACAGTAAAAACGACAAGCTGTTAATTGCCGGAGATGTAATATTTTATGGAAGCATCGGACGAACTGATCTGCCCGGTGGCGATTTTGATACCCTGATAACCAACATTAAAGAAAAACTATTTCCACTTCCAAACGATACAAAAGTGTACTGTGGCCACGGCCCGGAAACCACACTTGGCTTTGAAAAAGAGAATAATCCGTTTTTAACCTGAAACTAAACGCTTTAAAATTGTTTAAAGTCATGTTTTAAAATCCGTTCAGTTTATATACTTGCAGAAAAATTCACTATAAATAAATATTTCGAATGTCTCAGGATAGATTTGTCACCCGCCATATTGGCCCACGAGGAATAGAAATTGCCGAAATGCTTGAATTTGTTGGTGTTTCGTCGATGGAGGAATTACTGGAACAAACAGTTCCTTCAAACATCAGGTTACAACAGCCTTTAAAAATGAAGGAAGGATTGTCGGAAAGAAAATACTTCCGCCGTATTCTCGAGTTGGCATCAAAAAATAAAGTATTCAATACTTACATCGGAATGGGATATTACGATACCATTACTCCGGCAGTGGTTTTGCGTAATGTGCTTGAGAATCCGGTGTGGTATACTTCTTACACACCATATCAGGCCGAGATTTCGCAGGGACGACTGGAGGCACTGTTAAATTACCAGACTATGGTTTGTGGTTTAACCGGAATGGACATTGCTAATGCATCTTTGCTCGACGAGGCTACTGCGGCTGCCGAAGCGATGGTAATGATGGCCAACCTGAGATCACGGAAAATGGTGAAAGACGATGTAAATACCATTTTGGTGGATGAAAAGATGTGGCCGCAAACGCACGATGTATTAAAAACCCGTGCACTGCCGCTGGGATTTGAATTGAAAATCCAGCCTAAAGACGAATTCAATTTTGATGAGAATGTTTTTGGCGTAATCGTTCAATATCCGAACTCGGATGGCGAAATAACTGATTATGCTGAGCTGGTTAAAAAAGCGCACGAAAAAGAAATAAAAGTGGCGGTTGCTGCCGATTTGATGTCGCTGGCAATTTTAACTCCTCCGGGAGAGTGGGGCGCTGATATTGTATTTGGTAACTCGCAGCGTTTTGGTGTACCAATGGGTTATGGCGGACCACATGCCGCATTTTTTGCAGCACGCGAAGAGTTTAAAAGAAATATGCCGGGACGTATTATCGGAGTAACCAAAGATATGCACGGAAACCGGGCGCTTCGTATGGCACTGCAAACCCGCGAGCAGCACATTAAACGCGAAAAAGCAACATCGAATATTTGTACAGCGCAGGCGTTGCTGGCAATTATGGCCGGTTTCTTTGGTGTTTATCATGGCCCTGAAGGTATTATCGGAATTGCTGAGCGCATTCACAATATCGCTGCATTTCTTGCCATTGAAATTGAAAAACTGGGCTATACCCAAATCAATAAAAACTTTTTTGATACTATACGTTTTGCATTGCCAAAACATGTAATGCGCGAAGACATTGAATGGTTATCGCACGAGCTGGAAATGAACTTCCGCTATTTCGATAATGGCGATGTGGGTATCAGTATCGACGAAACAACCAACCCGCAGGATATTGGCTGGATCATTGAAGTGTTCGCCAAAGCTGCCAACAAAAAATGGCAGGTGGCGGAAGAATATCCTGAAGGATTTGAAATTGATGCCGCGTTTAAACGAACTTCTAAATTTATGACCGAAGAGGTGTTTAATAAATACCGTTCGGAAACAGAAATGGTTCGTTACATTAAACGCCTGGCAAAAAAAGATATTTCGCTAACTCAATCGATGATCTCGTTGGGATCGTGCACGATGAAACTGAATGCAGCTACTGAAATGTTGCCGTTGAGCTGGATTGAATTTAACGGTTTGCATCCGTTTGTTCCGAAAAACCAGGCACGCGGTTACCAGGAAATGATGGAAGAACTGCGCCGTGATTTGGCGGAAATTACCGGAATGGCCGATGTGAGTTTGCAACCTAATTCAGGTGCAGCAGGCGAATATGCCGGTTTGATGGTAATTCAGGAATACCACAAAAGCAGAGGAGAGGATCAGCGCGATGTGGTGATTATTCCTTCATCTGCACACGGAACCAACCCGGCAAGTGCGGTAATGGCGGGCACAAAAGTAGTTGTGGTAAAATGCGACGAAAAAGGTAATGTTGACATGGACGACCTTCGTGCTAAAGCTGAACTGCATAAAGACCGGCTTTCGGCGTTTATGGTAACTTATCCGTCAACGCACGGAGTTTTCGAAGCCTCGATTATTGAAATGTGCGAGGTGATTCACGAAAATGGTGGCCAGGTTTATATGGACGGTGCCAATATGAACGCCCAGGTTGGATTGACTAATCCGCGACTGATTGGTGCCGATGTGTGCCACCTGAACTTGCATAAAACATTTGCTATTCCGCACGGTGGCGGTGGACCGGGTGTTGGCCCGATTGGTGTTGCCAGCCATTTGGTGGAGTTCCTGCCATCGCACCCGATTATGAATAATGGTCACGTGGGAATTACAGCGGTTTCTGCAGCTCCTTGGGGAAGTGCTTCGGTATTGCCGATTACCTACGGTTACATTAAAATGATGGGCGCTGAAGGCCTGACAGAAGCCACAAAAATCGCCATTTTAAATGCAAACTATATTGCTACCGCATTAAAAGATAATTACGGAATTTTATATACCGGCGAAAACGGTCGCGTAGCGCACGAGTTGATTTTGGAGTGCCGCCACCTAAAAGCTTCAGCCGGAATTACTGAAGAAGACATTGCAAAACGTTTAATGGATTATGGTTTACATGCGCCAACGCTGTCGTTCCCGGTTCACGGTACTTTAATGATCGAGCCTACAGAAAGTGAATCGAAAGATGAGCTGGATCGTTTTATCAGCGCCTTAAACTCCATTTTCGAAGAGGTTAAAGAAGTGGAGAACGGTGTTGCCGACAAAGCGGATAACGTACTTAAAAATGCACCTCATACCGCCCAAAGCGTTTGCGCCGATGAATGGCCACATGCTTATGGCCGAGAAAAAGCTGCTTATCCGCTGGATTGGGTGCGCGAAAACAAATACTGGGTGCCGGTTGGCCGTGTTGATAATGCATGGGGCGATCGTAACCTGATTTGTACCTGCGGTTCGCCGGAGGAATACGAAGCTTTTGCCGACTAAAAGAATAAATCTTTAGATAAATATTAAAAGCCGTCTGAATTTTCAGGCGGCTTTTTTATTTTTGCTGTATGATCACATTTCCCAATGCTAAAATTAATATCGGGCTGAATGTTGTGGAGAAACGACCGGACGGTTACCACAACCTGGAAACCATTTTCTACCCGGTAAAATTAGCGGATGCTTTGGAAGTGATCGAAGCGGAAGAAACAGCTTTTTCTTCATCAGGAATTGATATTGATGCTGCGCCGGAAAATAACCTCGTTTTTAAAGCTTATTCTTTGCTTGCCGGAGATTTTCACCTTTCGCCGGTAAAAATGCACTTACACAAGGTAATTCCGTTTGGAGCTGGCCTTGGTGGTGGTTCGGCTGACGCTGCTTTTGCTTTAAAAATGCTGAACGATTATTTTGCCTTGGGATTAACAACAACCCAATTGGAGGATTATGCTGCAAGAATTGGTGCCGATTGTCCGTTTTTCATTCAAAACAAACCCACTTTTGCACACGGCATTGGCGATCAGTTTAAACCGGTAAATCTCGATTTGTCGGGTTACGAGCTTGTAATCGTTAAACCTCCAATTTCGGTAAGTACACCACAGGCCTACCGAAATATCATTCCAACAAAGCCCGATTTTAACCTGCTGGAAATTGACCAGCTTCCCATCGAAGATTGGAAAACGGTGGTGAAAAACGATTTCGAGAAAAGCGTATTTCCGCAATTCCCCGAAATAGAAAAACTAAAGGAAAATCTTTACGAAGCAGGCGCGGTGTACGCTTCCATGTCGGGAAGTGGCTCGGCGGTGTTTGGTATCTTTCGCCATTTACCGACAAATCTGGACAGATTCCTACCTAAAGGTATTTTTATTTACCGATAGCCCCGGACGTTTACCGACCTTAAGAACTCATTAACATTTTTTTTATTCTTTTTAACAAAACGAGGTGTAACCTTTGTACTCGTTAATAGTCATATTAACTGAAAACAAGAAAACAAAAAAGTCCTTTGCGAAGGCATTTGAAAACAAACAATTAGTAAGAAAACAATTGAAAACAGAAAACATGAAAACTAGATTTAATTTAAAAACAGTTGCACTTATAATAGCCGTCATTTTTACAGTGGGAACAGCTAACGCAACAGAGAAAGTAACAAAAGCCTCGAGCCATGAGAGCATTACAGAAACAGCATTGAGTCTTGAAAGCTGGATGACAAACGACGCGATTTGGAGCACTTCAGACGTAACGAATTTTGTTGAAGCGCAGGAAGAGTCGCTGAACCTTGAAAACTGGATGACAAACAGCGATGTGTGGTCTACTTCAACCGATTGGGCAGCCAATACCACAGAAGCCAATTTGGAGTTGGAAGCATGGATGACTGACAAAGTAGCTTGGGAAGTGGCACCAGCTTCAGCAGAAACAGAAGGACAATTGAGCCTTGAGGAATGGATGATTAACGAAAAAGTTTGGAATTTGTAGATAAATAGAAACGCGATTAGTTTTATTTGGATTTTTGAGGGTTGCCGAAAGGCAGCCCTTTTTTGTTGGGTATTTTCAGGTACCGTATCTTCGATATGATATTCCATTATATTTGTTTCTTTCAAAAAATAAGTGTCTTTGTCCAGAATATTAAATAGTATTATAGTAGCTGTATTTGCATTCTCATGGTACCAGTCAGGTGCTCAGGATGTTACCTTTTCGCAGTTTTACGCTAATCCTGTTTATTTAAATCCTGCATTTGCAGGTACTGTGGGAGTGCCACGTGTTGCCATGCAATACCGAAACCAGTGGCACGGATTTACAAATGCGTATAATTCCTACAGTGTGGCACTTGATTTTCCTGTAAAAATTCTCAGGGGTGGGGTTGGTGTAAATGTTTTAAATGATGTGCAGGCTAACGGTGCTTTAGGCGCCCTATCGATGACTGCGGCGTATTCGGTAGGGATTCAAATTAGTGAAAAGTACACCCTGCATGGAGGATTACAGTTCGGATATACTCGAAATTCCTTGAATGTGAACGATCTTATTTTTGCCGATAATCTGGATATAAATTATGGTAACCATGGAGCCTCAGGAGAAATAAATTATCTGACCCAACCTGATTATTCCTATTTCGATTATTCTTTTGGAGCTTTGGTGTACAGTGAAAAAGTTTTCTGTGGTTTTGCCGCGCATCATTTAACAGAGCCTAACCAAACTTTTTCAGAATACGAAGAATATGGAATACCGCTTGAACGAAAATTTACGGCTCATTTAGGAGCACGGTTGCCGGTGTATTTGTATGGGCATCAGCGAAAAAAGTTCGATGTGTCTCCTCAGCTTATTCTACAAAGTCAGGGGGACTTTCAACAGGTAAATTATGGAATTTATGCAGCAAAAAAAGGAGTTGCTTTTGGAACGTGGTTTCGGCAGAATTTTGGTATACGCTATGACGCTGTAATTTTTGTGGTCGGATTTGTTCGGAAGGGTGTACAGCTTGCCTATAGTTATGATGTTACCGTGTCGGGATTGGCGGGGTCGTCAGGTGGAACCAGCGAAGTTTCATGCGCCATTTTGCTCAGGAAGCATAAAAAGCAAAAATCATTACCATTTTATGATCAATACGAGGAAGAATTTGGTGAGATGTAAATCTATCTGATGAGAAGAACCTGTCCTTTTTGATCGTGTTCATACCCCTGAATATCGAAATAATGTGAGATCCATACATAGTTTCCCTTTGGCGCAGGTTCGCCTTTTTTCGTTGTTCCGTCCCAGGTGTTATCCGGTGTGTCGGATTCGAATATCAATTGTCCCCAGCGGTCAAATATCTGTAAGTTAAATCGGTCGACATCAGCACCTAATCCAACGGGCATAAAAGTGCGGTTTTCAGG
Organism: Draconibacterium mangrovi; assembly: GCF_010586825.1. GTDB lineage: Bacteria > Bacteroidota > Bacteroidia > Bacteroidales > Prolixibacteraceae > Draconibacterium > Draconibacterium mangrovi. The sequence continues at coordinate 251,353 of NZ_JAAAGB010000002.1, forward strand.
AATCTCGCTGTCGGGCCGGAATGCATTGGGTGTATGAACCGAGAACGGAAGAATCGTTATCAAAAATTCGGAAGTGTCTTTACATCCAAAATCCGATTCAGAAATTAATTGCGCAAGGTATTCTCCAAGCTCTGTATATTGATGGGTAGGATTTTCATCAGATGAAGTAACCAAATCACCAAAATCCCAGGTTGAATAATCAGCTGAAAGAGAATGGTTCGTGAAAGATATATCGGCATGTTCCAGCAGTGCAACCGGATAATCAACCTCAAAATCTGCTACCGGTTTTGGATGAACCCATATCCAGTTTTCCTTTAAAAGACTATCAGTACAACCGGTTTCCAGGGAATTGGCAATTAAAGAAACATCCATTCTGCCCGAATCGGGAAAGAGATAGTAAACAGAATTGCCTTGCGGGTAGGGTAATGAGTCGGTAACCCAGAAAAACTCCAGGTTATCATCCTGCGATTCAACAAAAACCTCGTTATGGAATGGCTGGCAACCTTCCAACTCGTCGGTTTTAAAATCAAAATGAGGCTTTCGTTTTAAGGTAACTTCACTTGGCTGGCTTAAACATCCGTATTCTTCAACAATCAGTTTGGCAGTACCAAAAGGTTCATCCAGTATCATTGTTATCGAGTCGTTTCCGCTGCCTGATTGGTGTGCACCTTCAAAATCCCAGTAACAGACTGACGCATCAATATTGTTTGCATAAATAAGCTTTGCCGAATCCGGATAACAAAGAGAAACATCAGCCTCAATTTTTGCTTCGGGTGTTGCAAATATCTTTATCATGCTGTCAATTTCAAATCCAATCTGGCAGCCTGACAATGTATTTGTGATTAATAGGCTTACATCGTAAAATCCGGTTTTTGAATAAAAATGGGAAACGTCTTTATCGTTACTTATCGGCGAATTATCGCCAAAATCCCATTCAAACAGAAGTGCATCTTCTACTTTTAATTCTCCGCTAAAATAAACAGTCAGCGAATCGCAACCACGGGCTTTCTCGGTTTTAAAAGTAAAATCGGGATTAGCTCCTAAGAGGGAGGATGTAGTATCGCTCCAGCATCCGTTCTCTTCGACGTGGAGCGAAAGATACGGGTTGGTGTTGAAAGCCCCGATTGAAACGATGAAATTATCCCAGTCAAGAGAATCAATAACTTTAGCCCCTCCGTAATCCCAGTACAAGTTTGCATCCTGAGTGGCATTTCCATTGTATTTTACCTCGCGCGAATATCCTTTGCACTTGTCTTCAGGATTGTCAACAAATTTAAATTCGGATGTTGGCACGGGATGAAAGGCAACTTCGAAGGTGTCCGATTTTATACATCCATCAGTAGTTGTAAGTTCATAAAAGATAGAGTAGACTCCCCAATCCTGCACTTCAACATCAGCGCTTTTGTGCTGGCGATTTGTGAAACTAACTCCGGGTTTGTCTGATTTCCATTCAAAACTTCCGGCATAATTCCATAAGTCTTCAGCAACACCACTTATGGAAACATCAAGATGATTGTGTTTTGCTCCGCAAATTAATTCTGTTCCAGTAATATTTAACTGTGGTGTTGGAAAAACAACAAGATTCATTGTGTCGCGAGCCTTGCAACTGTATTTGTCATATACTGTTAATCGGTATTCACCGGTCTGGTTGGCAGTAATCGATTGAGCTGTGGAAATGGTATCGTTATTTAAATCTTGCCACACGTATTTTTGATAACCTTCGTTGCCATCAAGCTGTATCGAGTAAGGGAAACAACCTTCATCATAATCTATCGGCAACTGTGCTGACGGTTGACTGACATAAACATAGATGGAATCTTCCAGTTGGCAACCGTCGATAGTGGTGGTTTTCACTTTGTAATTCCCTGCGGAGTTTACGACAAGTGTTTGCGCAGAGTCCCCTGTGTTCCAGCTGTATGTGTCAAAATAAGGACCGGCATCCAGCATAATTTCATCGCCATGACAAAGTAAAAGGGTATCGCCTTTAAAGTCAACGCTTTCTCCCAGGTCTAAAACAAGATCGAGGTTAAAACCAACACCATAACCATAGGATTCAACGCCACCGAAACCATAAACGTAGGCCAGAAATCCACGATCTTCATTTGTGTTATAAATTCGGTAGGTTCCATCAGATATTTCTTTTTGTGCATACGAATAATTGCCTTCGGGAAAAGGTTGAAATTCACCGGATATTGGTGCACCATTAAACCGGATGTTGTCGATTTCGCTTGTTAAGGTTACAATGTTTACGTAGTATTTTTGAATCTGATCGGAATCGTAGGCAACAAAGGTTACATCGTTTTTCGATTGTGTTGTGGAACTTAATATGATCATAAACGGATCTCCGTTTCCTCCCGTAAAATCCCGGTCGACTGATTGTGACTGGCTATACTGCGCGACTAGAATTGGACGATCGGAATAAATACGTGACGGTTCGTTATGATAAAGCACGATTTCTGCGTACTCGCCCCGGTTTAAGGTAATCGGAGATCGGTTGGTTATATTTACAACAGTATTATTATAAGCGGCCATAATTCTGTACCGGTCCTGTTCGCGTGATTTTAAGGGAACAGCTAAAAATTCACGACCCCACGCATGAATGGGAGGTAATTGTTCATACAGATGATCCCAGGCTGATGTCCCCGAAGTGGCAGGCACAGTGGTGCCCAAAGAGCCGGAATAGAAGGCAATTGGCTTGTCCGACGCAATGTAGCTACCGGTTAAATCGCCTTGGTTGAATGTTGAACTGTTATCAACATTTTTTGACTGTATCTGGTATACTTCTCCTTTGTTTAAGTTGATGTTGATTGTATCTCCGGCTGCTACTTTCTTATCGGTTTCTTTTGATGGAATAATAAGCACATGCGTAGAATCTTCGCTTGCTACCATCAGGAACTGGCTGTTTCTTCCATTTCCATACCCTCCATTGTTGTTTTCGTGTATGCGAACTTCATAGCACATGGCAAAATACTCAGACCCTAGTGATTCTGTGGGGAAAATAACGGCTACATCAGCTGAATTGGCATCCCAGTTTAGTGCATAAACGTTAACCGGTTTTTCCGAAACTAAATGAATTGCTTTGTTTTGAATCTGTTCCGAACCGGTTGCTTCTACCATAGACCAGGGAATGGTAACCTGAACTGAGCTGTTGGAATTGATTGAGTAACTCCCGTTAAAGGGAATTTGGTCTTTGCCTATTGTAATGTTGAATGTGGTTGCTTCGCGAGCGGTAACTGTTATTTCCAAATAATGACCACTATGGTAATTCCGGCTTTCCATAAATCCAAACCAGAAATCAGTTCCTTCTGTTGACTTCCTGCAAGGATTCGAATACTGCGCTGCCAGATTCAGAATTGTTACCTGAAATAGCAGAATAAAAATTAGTTTCTTAGCCATAAATTATTCGAGGCTAAATCTAATTATTCTAAACAAAAAAACCGCACAAATAAATTGCGCGGTTTTAGTATTTCTAAACTCGTTTCGAGTTATTTTGTCGGTTTAATTTCAATCATTAAATGGCGGTTAGGAATAACCTCGCCTTTTTTAACGTGAATTTTTACAATCTCTCCATCAAAAGGCATTCTTACCTGGTTTTCCATTTTCATGGCCTCAAGCAGTAGAAGTGTTTCTCCTTCTTTCACCTTTTGTTTTGTTTTTATAAAAATATCGATGATCGTTCCCGGAATAAATGAATAAAGTTCATTCGGATCCGGAGTTACATATTTAACCCTGTTTTCGAACCTTTTGGTAAAAGTTGTTTTGTAAACAGCTCCTTGAATCACAAGGTTTTTAAGCTCTTTTTCTTCTGCCATAATGCAATTCTTTTAGTGGTTTAAAACGGAGGAATTCCATGTTTTTTAGCTGGCATAGAAGCACTCTTGTTTTCAGAAACCTGTAAGGCATGTAATATGCGTGAACGTGTTTCGCTAGGCTCGATTACCTCATCGATATAACCTTGTGCAGCAGCAACATAAGGATTGGCAAACTTCTCTTTGTACTCCTCGATTTTTTGCTGGCGCATTTCTTCCGGGTTCTCGGCTTCAGCAATTTCTTTACGGAATACTATGTTCGCAGCACCTTCCGGTCCCATAACTGCAATTTCTGCAGTTGGCCATGCAAAAACAAAGTCGGCACGCAGGTGACGCGAGTTCATGGCAATGTAACCACCACCATAGGCTTTACGCACAATAACGGTTATTTTTGGAACTGTAGCTTCGCTGTATGCATAAAGAATTTTTGCACCGTGACGAATTACTCCGGCATGCTCCTGGTCAACTCCCGGCAGGTAGCCCGGCAGGTCTTCCATAGTAACAATAGGAATGTTGAAAGCATCGCAGTAACGGATAAAACGAGCCGCTTTGTCCGAGCTGTCAATATCAAGCACTCCCGCAAGTACCATTGGCTGGTTGGCAACAAAACCAACAGTTTCGCCATTCATACGACCAAAACCAACGATGATGTTTGGTGCAAAACGCTCCATAACTTCGAAGAATTCAGAACCATCGGTGATGCTTTTTAGAACATCGCGCATATCGTAAGGAATTCTTGGATCCGCAGGAACAATATCTTCAACCTTAACTCCTTTTAACGGAGCTTTAGGTTTATGTGCCAATGCTTTTTTCAGGTTACTACGTGGAATAAAGCTGATCAGCGTTTTTATCTGATCGAAACATTCCATTTCAGTTTCGGCATAGAAATGTGCATTTCCGGTAACTTCGGCGTGTACTTTGGCACCACCCAGTTCTTCCATCGAAACTTCTTCGCCTAAAACTGATTTAACCACTGATGGTCCGGTAATAAACATTTTCGAAATGTTTTCTACCACAAAAACAAAGTCGGTAAGTGCAGGCGAATAAACCGCTCCACCGGCGCAAGGGCCAAGAATTACCGAGATTTGTGGAATAACACCTGAAGCCAGTGTGTTACGGAAGAAAATCTCTCCGTAACCGGCCAGTGAGTTAACACCTTCCTGGATACGCGCACCACCCGAGTCGTTAATACCAATTAACGGAACACGCATTTTCAACGCATGGTCCATAATTTTAGTGATTTTACGCGCGTGCATCAAACCCAGAGAACCACCGGCAACGGTAAAGTCCTGGGCAAAAATACAAACCGGTTTGTCGTATATCGTACCGGTACCGATAATAACACCGTCTCCATGTAAGGTTTTACCTTCCATGCCAAAATCTTTGGCGGCGTGCTCTACAAATAAGTCGTATTCGTGAAATGAGTTTTTATCTAACAAGGCCAGGATTCGTTCACGGGCTGTGAGCTTACCCATTTTTACCTGTTTCTCAATGGCTTTATCTCCACCACCTTTTTGTACTTCTTTCTTTCTTTTACGAAGATCGAGTACGTTACTTCTTAGTGACATAAAGTATTTTTTTAGTTATAAATTTCCCGGTAGCTGACCGGTGTTATTTTTATTTAGCGTGGGCAAAATTATAATTTTTTTTAATAGCCATGGGCTTATGTATTCCTGTACTACGGAAATTAACCAACATAGGTTCAAACCCTTCGAATTATTGTATTGTATGTTTGAAAAATTGCAGGATTTGCCAAATGTCAGAAGTCGTTTGGATACTATCGGGCATCCAGTATCCAGGATTCAATTCCTAGCGGGCAGCCCAACGATAAACAAATAATGCGAGTATGGCATATATCAGATTTGGCAGCCAGATAGCAAAAATGATTGGTACAGTGCCACTAACGGCAAATACGGTTGAAATTTGCATAAAAAGGATGTAGGAGAACGCCAGTAGCAGCCCCAACCCAATGTGCAGTCCAAGTCCTCCTTTTACTTTACGCGATGCAAGACCGGCGCCAATAAGTGTTAAAATAAACGCAGCAAACGGATTCGCAATGCGTTTATGTTTTTCAATTTCCCATTCAATAGTGTTTACACCACGCATCTTCATTAATTTAATTTCTTTTAGAAGTGCCGGTGTTGTATAGGTTTCCATTTCGTTGCTCAGGCGTTGAAAATCGCCCGGTACCATATTTAGCGTGGTGTCCATCACGTAGCCTTTTTCGAAGGTTTCGTGATCCTCAAAAATATTCCGTTTCCAGTACGAATTAATTACCCACTTACCGGTTTCCTTGTCCCATCGAATGTTTTGTGCGGTAAGTTTTTCAACTAATTCCGAGTCTTCAAAACGTTCTAAGGTAAAACGCATTCCTACATTGTTGGCATTAAAACTTTGCATATAAATATAGGTGCCGGGTTCAATTTGGCGGTGAATATTTCGTTCGGTACCAACCGATTTGCTTCTTATATAATTGTGCCTGAAATCATTCATGGTTTTATTGGCAGGCGGAATAACGTAGTTGCCCAGCATAAACGAAAACAGTGCAATTACAAGTGCCGAAACCAGGTAAGGCCGCATTAACCGGCTATAGGAAACACCATTACTTAAAATGGCAATAATCTCGGTGTTGTAGGTCATTTTCGAGGTAAAGTAAATTACCGCAATAAATGTAAACAGAGGACTGAACAAGTTGGCAAAATAAGGGATAAAGTTCATGTAATAATCAAAAACAATATCCTTCATAGGAATGTCTTTCGAAAGGAATTCGTCGAGGTTTTCAGAAATGTCGAAAACAATGGCTATACTTAGAATCAGACCAATGGCATAAAAGAAAGTTCCCAGGAACTTTTTCGAAATGTAAAAATCTATTGTTTTATACCACTTCATGTTTTTCTACAGTCTTTCTTTTAGTTTTATTACCATTTCGTTTTTCCAGCTCACAAAATCGCCGCTTTGTATTTTTTGGCGGGCTGTGTTTACCAGCCACAGGTAAAATGCCAGGTTGTGCTGACTTGCAATTTGCGCACCCAACATTTCGTTTGAAATTATAAGGTGACGAAGATAAGATTTTGAATACTGGTCGACAAACGATGTTCCGTTTTCATCGATGGGAGAGTGATTGTTTTCCCATTTTTTATTGCGGATGTTGATTATTCCTTCGCTGGTAAACAACATTCCGTTACGGCCGTTTCGGGTGGGCATCACACAATCAAACATGTCAATTCCGCGGTGAATACCTTCCAGAATATTTACAGGTGTTCCAACGCCCATCAAATAGCGCGGTTTGTTTTCAGGAAGGTCGGCAGTGCAAACTTCCGTCATTTCGTACATTTCATGCTCGGTTTCACCAACCGACAAACCTCCGATTGCATAACCATCGGCATCAAAGGTTTTTACATTGGCAACGGCAGCTTTTCGCAAGTCGGTAAATGTATTTCCCTGTACAATAGGGAATAGCGTTTGCGAATATCCATATTTTGGTTCGGTACTGTTAAACTGTTTAAAACAACGTTCCAGCCAGCGTTGCGTCAATTCTAACGATTTTTTTGCATAATTGTAATCGGCATCGCCCGGAGTGCACTCATCAAAAGCCATAATAATATCGGCGCCAATAGTGCGCTGAATATCCATCACATTTTCAGGCGTGAACATATGGTACGATCCATCGATATGCGACTGAAAACGCGCACCCTCTTCACTGAGTTTGCGTATATCGCCCAGCGAAAAAACCTGGAAACCTCCGCTGTCGGTTAAAATAGGGCGGTCCCAGCGATTGAATTTGTGCAGCCCACCTGCTTTTTCAATCACATCAATTCCGGGGCGTAAATACAAATGGTAGGTATTCCCCAGAATGATCTGGGCATTAATATCCTCTTTTATATCGCGGGTGTGAATTCCTTTCACCGATCCGGCTGTTCCAACCGGCATAAATATTGGCGTTTCAATTGTTCCGTGGTCGGTGGTAATTACACCGGTACGGGCACGCGAGTTATCTGCTGTTTTCTGTAGTTCGAATTGCATTTGTGTAAAATTGCGTGGCAAATATAGCTATTTCACCCGAATTGACTTGTTTTAAACCCGCCTGAGCCTGTTAATAAAAACTAATTACTGTAAACAATTTCGAACTGATAAAACAAATTGGTACCGGTAATTTTGCTACTATTGCTTAGTTTTTAATACCGAATTTTCTTCTCTTTATGATCCTGGAGTATTTAGATACTTTTAATACATTAACAATGACGCAGTTGATGGTGTTTGTGGTAGTAGCTTTATTGTGGCTTTTACGACTTTTGTATCTGCTTTTTTTTCCGCTGCGGGTGCTTATTAAAACGAAAGCAAAACCGGAGGCAACAGAAAAGGCACCACTTTCGGTATTAGTGGTAGTACGAAATGAAGAAGAAAATTGCCACGAAACTTTGCCGCACTTGCTCAGTTTGGAAAATCCGGAAATGGAAGTTGTGGTTGTCGACGATTTTTCGCAAGACAATACTTTGTCGGTACTGGGCTTGTTAAAGCAGCGCTACCAGCGGATGAAACTTTCTTCGCTGAGCCAGGAAACACGTTATTCCGAAAAATTATCGCAAAACATTGCATTAAAATCAGCCGAAAAGGATTGGGTGATGATGTACCCGGTAAGTGCACAAAATCCGTCGCAGGACTGGTTGAATGAAATGGATAAAAAAACGGTCGATACCGTGTTGGTAAAAGTGGCTTACACTACTGTTACTGCAAACAAAAACCGGTTTAATAAATTATACCGCATCGAAAATTTCTTTCAGCAGGTGAGGAGTGCGTCGTATTCACTTAACGGATTAGCTTTTGTTTATAACGAAGAAAATGTTGCTTTTAAAAAAGCCGAATACTTTAAGCTGAGCGGTTTTGGTATCAGAGTGCAGGAGCCTTATGCCAACCTCGAACTGGTAATTAACCGTTTTATCCGGAAAAAGAATGTTAAGCTCTGTTTTAATGACAAAAGCATTCTTACCAAACAGGTTGCTGTTGGTCATTCAGAGTTCAAAGATTTGGTTCGAAAAAGCATTCGTATTGAGAAACATCTGAGCAAATGGAAACAGTTTGTTTTGCTTCTCGACAGGTTAACACAGGTCTTGTATCCTCTTTTTGTTGTACTTGTTTTATTGGTTACATTCAGGTTATGGCCTGTTATTGCAATCTTAGTGGTAGTTAAGTTGCTGGTTTTCATGGTTATCATAAAAATATTGCAGAAACGTTTGAATGAACGTAAATTATTCATAACTTCGTTAGTGTTCAGTTTTATAATGCCTTTTTATAAACTTTTTTTCAGGTGGAGCTTTAATCGGCAAAGTCAAAATCACAAATGGAAAAACAGGAGGTAATACTATCGGAAAAAGCACGGCAGGACTACGAGCTTGTAAAAGCAGCCTTAGCCGGCGATGATAAAGCTTTTGCCCGATTGTTAAACCGCTACAAAGACGCTATTTATTTTATGCTGCTTAAAATGGTGAATAACCGCAGCGATGCCGAAGATCTGACACTTGAAGCATTCGGAAAGGCATTTAAAAGTCTTCATCAATACTCGCCAACTTACGCATTCAGCACCTGGTTGTTTAAAATTGCATCGAACAATTGCATCGATTTTTTACGAAAGAAAAAAGGCGTGCATGTACCCATAGAAAACAACGGTCAGGATGATAACAGCGAAACCATAAAACTTCGGTCGAAAGATCCCGATCCGGAAGAAAAGCTGATCCGTCAACAAAAGGCCATTTTATTGCGGCGTGTAGTGCGAAAGTTAAAGCCGCGTTATCAAATTCTGGTCGAGCTTCGTTATTTCAGAGAGTTTTCGTACGAAGAAATAGCAAAAGAGTTAGATTTGCCGCTCGGAACAGTTAAAGCACAGCTTTTCAGAGCTCGCGAAATGCTGTTTAAAATGATTGAAAGCACCGAGATAGGTCGAAAAGATTAACTTTTGTATGGATTTAATTCTAAAGTATTTTCCTCACTTAACCGAAACCCAAATTGAACAGTTTAAACAATTGGAACCGTTGTATGCCGATTGGAATGCACAGATTAATGTGATCTCCAGAAAAGATTTTTCTGAATTTTACGAGCGTCATGTGTTGCATTCGTTAGGTATCGCCAAGTTTATTCGCTTCAACGATAAAACGAAAGTATTGGATGTGGGAACGGGTGGTGGTTTTCCCGGAATTCCGCTGGCCATTCTTTTTCCTGAGGTGCAGTTTCACCTGGTTGATTCGATTGGGAAGAAGATAAAAGTGGTAAACGGAGTTGCCCAATCGCTGGGATTAAAAAATGTGCGTGCCGATCAGGTTCGTGCTGAAGAATTAAAAGAAAAGTACGATTTTGTAGTGAGTCGCGCTGTTACACGTTTGCCCGATTTTGTAAAGTGGATTAGAACAAACATCTCGAAGAAACAACAAAATGCGCTGCCCAACGGAGTAATTTATTTAAAAGGCGGTGATCTTACTGCAGAGGTAAAACCTTTCGGAAAACGAATATTTCTACAAGATTTGTCGCAATATTTCGAAGAACCTTTTTTCGAAACAAAGAAAGTATTGCATCTTCCATTATAAAAAGATTATAATAAAAAGAAAGCCGGTTTGATTCTACAAGCCGGCTTTCTTTCTATTTATCCTTAATCAATAATCTTTTATTCTTTCTACATGTACTCGTCGCCAAATGAGACACCCATTTTCCGTGCTTTTTCAATTAGTCCTAAATTCGGTTCAACCAATCTCAATTTGCCACCAACCTCCTCTAGCGGTACGGTTGTTAAATCGTTATTTTTTACAGCGACCATGGTTCCAAAATTTTCGTTGGCAATACATTGGGCTGCAAAAGCTCCGTAGCGAGTGGCCAAAATCCGGTCCATTGGAGTTGGTGAGCCACCGCGCTGAATGTAACCTAAAACCGTTTCGCGTGTTTCAATGCCGGTGTAGGTTTGAATAGCCTGTGCAATATGTGTTGCTGCTGAAACTTCTTTCGGATGATCGATTCCTTCGGCAACTACAACAATTGAGTACGGTTTGTTGCTCTCGAAACGGCTTTCAATTTTTTTGCAAACCGAGCGGATGTTGTACTCCAGTTCTGGAAGCAAAATAATGTCGCCACCACCCGCCAGTCCTGAATACAATGCCAGCCAACCGGCGTGGTGTCCCATAATTTCAATGATCATTACACGCTGGTGCGAGTTAGCTGTGGTGTGCAATCGGTCGATGGCATCGGTGGCAATTTGCACTGCCGAATCGAAACCGAAAGTTACATCGGTACCCCAAACATCGTTATCAATGGTTTTCGGGATTCCAACCACATTCATCCCTTCCTGTGCCAAAAGGCTTGCGGTTTTCATGGTTCCGTTACCACCTATACAAACTAAAGCATCTAGGCCCAGTTTTTTATAGTTCTTCATTATTTTGTGTGGTTTGTCCTCTGCATCTTTTCCGTTTTTATTCCCTTTGTAGGGCTTTTCGCGCGAGGTTCCAAGAATGGTTCCGCCAAGCGTAAGAATGCCCGAGAGTGCCGATTCTTTCAACTCGATGTAATCGCCGTTTATTAAACCTGAGTAGCCGGCATTAAAGCCCAGCACCTCCATTCCGTATTCAACTATCGCTGTTTTTCCAACGCCTCTGATTGCTGCATTCAGTCCCGGGCAATCGCCCCCTGCAGTCAAAATACCAATCCTTTTTGGCTTTGCTGAAGTACTCATAGTATTTAATTTTATTTGAAGTTGATTAAAGCTAATCTGAAAAACTGCAAGTAAACTGTCTACCGCAGGCAGGCATCTTGATATCATTGGCTTCAGCTAATTTTTCTTACGTCCGTCCGTTGACGGATGAGAAAAATGGAGCTTCGCCACTGAAAATCAATATGTCACTCTCGAAATTCCTGATTAACTTAAAACAACTTCTTCCTGTATTTTATAATTATCTACCGAATTTACAAAAGAACTTTATAAAACCGACGTTAAAAGCCCGTTAAATACAGTATTTCATGATTTCTTTTTTAGCCGTGGAAAAATAACGTTCTAACTATTTTTGTACATTCGCACGTCGTTTGAAAAAATGGCATTTTAATCTTTAACCAATTAAATGTAATAGAAATGAGAAAGTTTTTTTCACTTTTAATGGCTACTGCCTTTGTGTTTTCTATCTCGTGTAAGAGTACAAAAACAGGAGGTTCGGCCGGTTTAAACCAATTAACAAAAAAAGAAAAAGAAGAAGGTTGGGTATTGCTTTTTGATGGCAAAACCAGCGAAGGATGGCGTGGTAACAACAAAGACCATTTTCCAACAGGATGGCAAATTGTTGACGGAACTTTACACTGTAAAAAATCAGGTCAGGGCGAAGCCGGATCGCGTGATGGTGGCGATATTATCACTACCAAAGAGTATTCTAATTTTCATTTGAAACTGGAATGGAAACTTGCTGAAGGTGGTAACTCAGGTATTTTCTATTTAGGAAAAGAGCACGAAGGATGGCCAATTTATAAAACGGCTCCTGAAATGCAGGTGTTAGACAATGAGCGTCACCCTGATGCATTGTTAGGAAAAGATGGTAACCGCAAAGCCGGTTCGTTATACGACCTGATTCCTGCAAAACCACAAAATGCAAAACCTGCCGGCGAATGGAATACGGTTGAAATTATTTGCTACAAAGGTACTGTAGTGCATAAGCAAAATGGCGAAACTGTTGTTGAGTACCACCTGTGGACTGATGACTGGAAAGAACTGGTAGCCGGATCGAAATTCCCGGGATTAAATCCTGACTGGGCAAACGTTGCCAAAGAAGGTGTTATTGCTTTGCAAGACCACGGCGACGATGTTTGGTTTCGCAACATCAAAATTAAAGAAATGAATTATTAAGCTTTTAAGCTGATAACGATAGGCCCGGTAGTTTTTCTGCCGGGCTTTTTTCTGAAAGTCTCTTAAAAACCAATAGCAATATCTGGTTCAAAATCTATTGACTCACCCTGATTGTGCCTTCAACAACCCGTAGAGAGAATGAGGGAGAGTTAACTGAAAATTGGCACTACTTTCATTCCTTTTGGTAATTCCGGGAATATGAATGTTTTTTGTTTGCTGTTTTTATCGCTTTTTTCTTGAACGATGAAGTTTAACTGCAGTGTATTGTTTTAAAATTCATGTCAGGTAAAACAGAATACCCTTAGCCAACCTGTTTATTGCCGTAACGAAAATTGACGTCCCTCCGGCGACGCAATTACCAGCCAGTAGCAAAAGCTCTGCCTTCCGGTAACACTGTTTTCTACCTAATTAAAAACCCGTGCAGCTCGGCAGTTGCCATGGCTACCCCGCCTAATAAATTGGAGGTACAAGCAAAAGCATTTGCTACCCCCACTAAAAACTTTGGGAAGCCCAAAAGCACGTTTGCTAACTTGTCGAAAAACTTCGTGAAGCCAGAAAACACCTTTGCTACCCCGCCGCAAAAGTTCGGGAAGTGAATAAATGTGTTTGTTCTTGTGCCGCAAAAGTTTGGGAAGCAAGAAATACCATTGCCCAAAGCGGCTCTGCAATGCCTGCCGACAGCCCCTGCCTACTGTTAACTTTCTTACTCCGGATTATAACCCGAATCGTTCAAAATCTGCTGAAAATCGTAATTGGCCATCAACTCGGGCACGGTTACCTCAGGGTGTTTTTTCATGTATTGCCGAACAATCTGCCAGCCAATCCATACGCCGGTTCTTCCGGGCGAGTCGAGCGGAAAACCACTGGTTGACGGTGCCGGGTTAATGTAGCGGATAATATCCATACGTTTGCTGGTGTACAACATTTCGTGCTCAATAAGGTAAGTCCACATTTGCGGTTCGTTCATATGGCACCACTCCAGTTGTTGTGTGGTGTAGCCAATTTTCAGCGAGTCTTCCATATCGGGCAACATGGCGTCAACCAGGTACATCAGTTTCCCCTTTTCAACCATTTTGCCCAGCAGGTTGGTAGCGCGGTCTTCGTGCTCAAACTCGGTAATTGCCCAGGCAAAAGCCACGTCCGACAAAATCTTGTCTTTGTGCATGTTTTGTACTTTATACTGAGGCGTAGTTTGTAATTGCTCGTAAAACTTACAATCACGCCCCAGGTATTTGTCGAGGCTTATTCCGATAATATTTTCGGCCGTAACAACCGATTGATTAAATCCCGAAATATAAGTGTAAATCGTCGGCAGTTCTTTCTCCGGGAAATGGTAGCTGTAATACTTAAATGCTTTTGTCAGGCCTTTCTCAAGTTTTGTGAGGTTGGGGAACACCGAGTCGGTTTTTAGTTTTACGTCCTGAATAAGCGAGTCGTTTAAAAACAGGCTTATCATTGCTGCAAAATCTTCGTCGCCAATTCCACCCACCTGAATAACGCGATAAGTGTACAAATTAAAAAAATCGGGGTAAGCGTTGCTCAGTTCCGTTATTGTTTCCAGCGTGTCTTTTCCTTCAAGGTTAAAAAGCTGCTCGCCAAACCGCACCACTTCAACCTCTTTCTCAACATCAGAAATATTTACTTTTAAGGGATTTCGTTTACATGAAAAGAAAATCAGGGCAATAACGCCCATAAAAACCACTGCTTTTATCCACTTCATTTTACAAGAAATTTAAATCATTACGCTTACACTTCTTATTTATTGCAAAACTGAACTAAAAATTGGAGATTTGCAATCGTCATTCTATTTAAACAAACTTCGGATTTCGCACTTCGGTCTTCCGGCTAATATAGAAAAATGAAAGTTGCACTGGCACAGTTAAATTATACCATCGGCGATTTTGAAGGAAATGCGTCGAAGATTATTGCAGAGATCAACCGCCTGAAACAAGCGAACGTTGATCTGGTTGTTTTTTCCGAATTGTCGGTAACCGGTTATTACCCGCACGATTTGCTGGAGAAAAAGGAGTTTATTGCAAAAGCCGATGATGCTGTTGCCGAAATAGCAAAGCACTGCCACGGAATTGCAGCGTTGGTTGGTGCACCGCGTATTAACCAGCACGAACGTGGTAAAACACTTTTTAATTCGGCACTGTTTCTGGCCGATGGCGAAATTAAAAGCAGCCACAACAAAACGCTGCTGCCTACCTACGATATTTTTGATGAGTACCGCCACTTTGAGCCGAACCGTGAGTTTAGCCTGGTAGAATACAAAGGCGAAAAGATTGCTGTTACCATTTGTGAAGACCTGTGGGACGAGCAACCAACGGCCAACGAGTTTGGCAAAGACAAGCTTTACTCAATATCGCCAATGGAGGAGCTGGCGAAGCTAAAACCCGATTTTGTGGTCAACCTTTCTGCATCACCATTTTCGTATAACCAGGAAGGCTGGCGAAAGAATGTATTGATAACAAAAGCAAAAAAATACGGCATCCCAATTTTGTATTGTAACCAGGTGGGTGCACAAACCGAATTGGTTTTTGATGGCGGATCGGTGTACATCGATGCCACCGGCGAGATTGTAAAAGAGCTGAAATATTTTGAGGAAGATTGCCTCGTGCTCGATACTAAATCGCTGGGCGAAAAAGCGCTGCAACCAAAAGTTGATTACATCGAAAAAATACACGATGCACTGGTACTGGGCATTCGCGACTATTTTAAAAAGATGGGCTTTAAGCAGGCTACGCTGGGTTTGTCGGGCGGAATTGACTCGGCAGTAACAGTGGTACTAGCTGTTCGTGCTTTGGGTGCCGAAAATGTGCGCGTGTTGTTAATGCCATCAAAATATTCGTCGGACCACAGTGTGAATGATGCTCGCGAACTGGCTGAAAACCTCGGAATTCGTTACGATGTAGTGAATATTCAATCGGCAGTCGATCAGTTTGAGTCGGCACTCTCGTCAATCTTCGAAGGTCGCTCGCCCGATGTTACCGAAGAAAATATTCAGGCCCGTGCGCGCGGAATTTATATGATGGCGATTTCGAATAAATTTGGCCATATTCTGTTAAACACAACAAACAAAAGCGAATGTGCTGTTGGTTACGGTACACTGTACGGCGACATGAATGGCGGCCTGGCTGTGCTTGGCGATGTTTACAAACTGGATGTGTTTAAACTGTCGCGGTTTATGAATAAGGATGGTGAGATAATTCCGGAGAATACCATTGTTAAACCTCCGTCAGCAGAGTTACGCCCCGATCAGAAAGATACCGATTCGTTGCCTGAATACGAAGAACTGGACGATATGCTTTTCAACTACATTGAACTGAATAAATCACCAAAAGAAATCGCTGCCTTGGGCTATGACGAGGCAGTGGTTCGAAGAGTGATAAGAATGGTGAACATGAATGAATATAAACGTTTTCAGGCAGCTCCGATTTTAAGAGTAAGTTCAAAAGCTTTTGGCTTCGGACGAAAAATGCCGCTGGTTGCCCGTTACTAGCCATGTGAATTTTTTATCAACCGTTTTCAGCCCAATTGTTGATGATATTATTCCGTTTTGAGGTAAAATAAACGTTAAAAAAGAATCAATTTTAACAATTTTTTTTAGCTTTGATGCTGTAAAACATACAGACGGGTATATGTTAAATTCAGATATTGGACTTCGAGACCTGGTTGACAATCAGAAATCAATTTTTTATTTGTTGGGGCAGGAAGATAAAGACGACTTGCAACACCATATTTCTCTTTCGCAGTACAAAAAGAATGAATTTATTTACAAAGAAGGAGATAAGCCGAATGGATTTTTGGTTTTGATTGACGGAAAGGTTAAGATTTTTAAAGAAGGAGTGGGCGGTAGAGAGCAGATTATTCGTATGACAAAACCGCTTGGATTGATCGGTTATCGTGCTTTACTTGCCGAGGAAACACACAACGGTTCGGCGGTAACACTTGAAGAGTCGCTCGTTTGTACCATCGATCCTGATTTCATTTTTGAACGCGCCTTAAAAAACCCTGATTTTTCATTTAAGATTATCAGTAAACTTTCGAAAGAACTGGGTTTCTCCAATGCCCGAACTGTAACTTTAACACAAAAACATATCCGTGGTCGTTTGGCCGAATCGCTGATTCTTTTGAAAGATAAATATGGTTTCGAAAACGACGGAACAACATTAAAAGCATTCTTATCGCGCGAGGATATTGCTAACCTCTCTAATATGACCACATCAAATGCCATTCGTACATTATCAACTTTTGCCAACGAAAAAGTAATTGCTATCGATGGCAGAAAGATTCGGATTTTGGATACCACCCGCCTGGAGCGTATCAGTAAATTAGGTTAACAGTTTTTATAAAAATATTGCGAGTGCCACTTGAGAAATCAGGTGGCATTTTTTTATTCCTGTAAATACACCCGTTTCACGCGCTGTGAAATGCCTGTTAAAATCTCATATGGAATAGTTTCAAGTAGCTGGGCCACCTTTGAAATGGAAATATTTGGCCCAAAAATTTCAACCTTGTCGCCCGGATTAACTTCCAGGTTGGTAACGTCGAGCATCAGCATGTCCATACATATATTTCCGATTATTCTTGCTTCTTGTCCGTTAACAAAAGCACTGCCTAAACCGTTGCCCAGTCGGCGGTTTATTCCGTCGGCATAACCCATTGGAACAACGGCTACCCGGCTTTGTTGCTTAATTTTTCCTTTTCGGTTGTACCCAACAGTTTCGTTTGTGTTTACGGTTTTAACCTGCGATACTGTGGTTTTTAGGGTGCTGATTTGTTGTAACGCTAATCCGGTTTGCGAAATGCCGTAAAGCCCAATTCCCAGCCGCACCATATTCATTTGCTGATCGGGAAAACGTTCAATACCGGCCGAGTTTAAAATGTGTTTGTCGATTTTATAGTCAAAGGCATTTTCAATCTGCGCCGATAAATCTGCAAATCGCGTGAACTGTTCCTGGGTAAATTCATCAAGTTCCGGTTCGTCGCTTCCGGCAAGGTGTGAAAAAACAGACTTGACTTTTAGATGCTTATTGGTTTTAATAAATGTAAGTACTTCTTCAACTTCTTTTTCCGTTTTCAGGCCAAGACGGTTCATGCCTGTGTCGATTTTTATGTGAATGGGGAAGTTGCTTAAACCAAATTCTTCCAAAGCCTTTACAAATTCTTGTAATAATTGGAAGCTGTAGATATTTGGTTCCAGGTTAAAATCAATAATATTCTGAAAACTGTCGTGTTCGGGATTCATCACTACAATTGGAGTAATGATGCCTGCATTTCGCAGTTGAACACCTTCGTCGGCCACAGCAACTGCCAGGTAATCTACATTTTGGTGCTGCAAAAGTTGCGCAATTTCCACATCGCCGCTACCATACGAGAAAGCTTTTACCATTATCATTATTTTGGTTTCCGGGCGCAATAATTTTCTGAAAGTGTTAAGATTATGCACCAGCGCATTCAGGTTTATTTCAAGCACCGTTTGATGTGCTTTCTGTTGAAGTAGCGCTGATATTTTCTCCAGTTCAAATTGCCGCGCACCTTTTAATAAAATTGCCGACGATGAATAGTTGCTTCGCACAAAGCGTTTTTCAAACTCACTGCGATCGGTATAAAACTCACTTTCCAATTGAAAAATATGCTGGTGTTGGTAAAGGTCTTTGCCGATTCCGGTGAGTTTGTTAATTCCCCATTCCTGTAAAAGCTGGTTTACCTTCGAATAAAGTTCTGTCGTTTCAATACCTGTTTGCTGAATATCAGATAAAATTACATGCTTAAACAAATGGCTTTTGGCTGCTTGTTGTTTCAGCACCGACAGCGCAATACTCAGCGAATTCAAATCCGAATTGTAATAGTCGTTAATAAGCAAACAATTGTTTATTCCCTGTTTAATTTCGAGGCGCATAGCCACCGGTTGCAGCTTACTGAATTGCGTTAGAAAATCTGTTGGGTCTTTCTTCAAAGCAATTAGCGTAGCAAAACAATGGCAGGCATTTTCAAGTGCTGAATCATCAGTGAATGGAATTGAAAATGAATAATAATTATTGTTTATTCTTACCTCAATTTCAGTACAAGTCGATTTAATTTTGCTTTTAAACAAAATAGCCGCATTGTCGTTTTTCAACGACCAGTTTATGGGATCAATATTGTTTTGCGAACAAAACTCTGTGATGTTTTTTGAGTAGAAGCGATCTGACCGAAATACCAGTTTTTTTGCGCCTGTAAAAAGTTTTAATTTCTCGAGCAGTTTCTCCTCAAGCGAGTGAAAATTTTCCTGGTGAGCATCACCAATGTTGGTCAGTATTCCAATGTCGGGCCGAACGATTGGCGCAAGTTTTTGCATTTCACCGGGCTCCGAGATTCCTGCTTCTAACAGGGCAAGATCGTATTGCTCATCAATTAACAATGCCGATAAGGGAACACCTACCTGAGAGTTGTAGCTTTTCGGGCTTCGTATAATCTTCAACTCTGCAGAAAGGAGATCGTACAACCACTCTTTAATAATGGTTTTTCCGTTGCTGCCTGTAATCCCAATAACAAGCTTCGAAAACTGTTCTCGGTTATAAGCGGCTAGTTGCTGAAGTGCAAAACCGGTGTCCTCAACCAAAATGTAGTTGGCATGGTCATCAATAAAATTTTTGTCGGAAACGATAAATAGCTGCACACCTTTTTTACGAAGTTGGGCGATGTAATTATGTCCGTTAAAAACGGGGCCTGTTAAGGCAAAAAAGGTAACGTGTGATCCGCCGAAGAAAGTCCTGCTGTTGGTAATGATTTCTGAAACAGTAAAATCCTGAAATGATGAGGAAGCGAAAAACTCACCATTTACTACGGCGTTTATTTGTTTTGCCGTCAGGTTGATCATTATTCCTTATGTGCTTTGTTGTAACAGCGTCGGCAAAGTGGTTCGTAAATATCTTTTTCGCCCAGCAGAACCACTTGCTCTTTTTCCGAAAGGCGATGAGAGAATTGTGCGATGCTCCCGCACCGAACGCAAATAGCATGTACTTTGGTAATGTAATCTGCAACGGCCATCAGTCCTGGAATCGGGCCAAAAGGTTCGCCTTTAAAATCCATATCCAGACCAGCCACAATTACGCGAATACCCATATTGGCCAACTGGTTTACCACATTTATCAGGCCTTTGTCGAAAAACTGTGCTTCATCAATTCCAATTACATCAACATCTCCGGCCAGCAATAAAATATTGGCCGAGTTTTCAACCGGAGTTGAGTGGATGGCATTTTCATCGTGCGAAACCACCTCCGTTTCCGAGTAACGAACATCAACCATCGGCTTGAAAATCTCCACTTTTTGTTTGGCAATTTTAGCACGTTTCAGCCGCCTTATCAATTCTTCGGTCTTTCCCGAAAACATCGACCCGGCAACAACTTCAATGGTGCCAACTTTTTTATGGCTGTTTATATCTCTTTCAATAAACATTTAACGTCACTCTTTTTGGTAATACTATTCTTACAGGGTATTTTTATTTACTACTTTTACAAAAATAAAATTTACAGGCTTGTTTGGGCACTGTAAAGCTCGATTAATTTACCAACATCACGTTAAAAGCTTGGATGAATGGACAATAAAAAGTTATTTAAATTTCTGCTAAAAGATATTTCGGAGATAGAAGAATTGTTTGCCGAAAAAGGTACAGAAGGATTCGATGAATTGGAATTGGAATTTATCCGCACTCGTTTTAGTGGTGCAAAACATATCATTCAGCTGTTGAGCGAAAAGGATGTGCCCGCACAAAGAGTTCTGGTGTCAGCACCTGTAGCAACAAAAGTGTATGCAGAACCGGAGGCTGTGGAGACGAAAAGTCCAGTGGAGCCACAAGCTACTCTTTCTACTGAAGAAAAGGAAAGTTTGGCAGCTTTGTCGGATTTTGAGCAGGAGTTAAAGAGCGAAGAAACCAAGCCGGAGAGGGTTGTGAACAAAGAGGAATTTGATTTGCCTGAAGTGGTGTTTGAAGCGGACGAAGAAAATTCAGATGTTGAAGAGGAAACGGTCGTTGCAGAAGAAGAAGAGGATAGTGTTTCTGAAGTAGAAGAAGAAACTCCCGAAGAAGAAACAAAAGAAGAGCCTGTAAGCGGAATAGAGCCTCAGCAAATAAAGGAGCCGGAAAATGAACCGGAGCCTGTTATGACAACTAACAGGATTGGCGATCGTGTTATTACCGAAAAGTCGGTTAACGATTTGCTTAGCGGCAATGGTGATAAAAAGCTGGAATATAAAATATCGAACAGCCCTGTAAAAAGTATTCAGGCTGCTATTGGAATAAACGACCGCTATCAATACATCCGCGAGTTGTTTGACGGCAGTGCCGACAGCTTTGCAAAAACGGTTGTCGATCTCGATAAATTAGGCAACATTCAGGAAGCGGTTTCTTATTTGCAGGAGAACTTTAAGTGGAAAAAGAACGAAACCAGCCTAAAATTTGTAAACCTTGTAAAGCGCCGGTTCCCAAATGGATAACGAAGCAAAATTAATACTCGTTCCAACGCCCATTGGAAATCTGCAGGATATCACGCTGCGGGCAGTTGAAGTTTTAAAAGCGGCCGATATTATTTTGGCGGAAGATACACGCGTGTCGTCAAAACTTTTAAAATACCTTGAGATAGATAAGAAGCTGGTTGCACATCATAAGTTTAACGAGCACAAAACCACGGGGGCAATCGTTTCAAAAATTGAGCAGGGAAATACGGTGGCTTTAATTTCGGATGCCGGAACACCTGCCATTTCCGATCCGGGGTTTCTGTTGGTACGGGCTTGTGTGGAAAAAAACGTGAAAGTGGAATGTTTACCCGGAGCAACGGCATTAATTCCGGCATTGGCGGTTTCGGGTTTGCCAACCGATAAATTTATTTTCGAAGGATTTTTACCTCAGAAAAAAGGCCGTCAGACCCGTTTGAAGATTCTTGCCGAAGAATCGCGAACCATTGTTCTTTACGAATCGCCCTATCGTTTGGTAAAAGCGCTGGGACAGTTTGCCGAATTTTTTGGCCCCGAAAGAAAAGCCTGCGTTTGCCGCGAGCTTAGTAAAATGTTCGAAGAAGTGAAGCGGGGAACTGTAAATGAGCTACAAGCATACTATTCGGAACATACTCCAAAAGGCGAAATAGTGATCGTTGTTGAAGGAAAACAAAATTGACAAACGCGGTTTGTTAACAAAAAAATAGTTATACCTTTAGCTTTTCCAAACGGTTACTGTGCTGTCATTCTATGAAAAATTACATATTCTGCTTTTGCGTTTTATGGTTCATTTTCGGATATGGAAGCTCGGCTTTTGCTCAGCTTGATATATCAGGAAGGGTGTATGATGACAGATCTGGAGGAGTACTTAGTAATGTTGAAATCAGTGTTTTAAACACATCAATAAAAACTGATACAGATAACAGCGGCTTTTTCTACTTACTTGATAACAATATTACTTTGCCGTGTACAATCAAGTTTTCAATTGATGGCTACCATCCCTTTCAATACATTGTTGAAAAGAATAATAAAGGGATCGATTTTGAACTTAAGAAAATAATAGCCAAAGAGGAACATGTTGAGGTTATTCAGGAGACTGACAATGGAGCTCTTGTTCAGGCCGGTATCAGGATTTATTTAGATTTGAAAGGACAGGTTTACGATAAAAATTCCAACTCTCCGCTTCCCGGAGCCAATGTTGTAATCAAGAATTCTACAGTTGGAGCACCAACCGACAGTAAAGGACTTTTTTATTTACGATCGGAAGCTGAATTTCCTTGCACCTTGAGAGTGTCGATGGTTGGGTATAGAACTCAGGAAATACAACTCACACGAAATCATAAAATCCTTGACTTTTATCTTTCTGAAGAATCGATTTTAGGCGAAGAAGTTACAGTGAGAGGTTATGAAATTGAAGTGGAACAGCGTAATTTCAGGCAGATAATTTCCATGGAAAAGATGGATGCACTTACCTTACGCGAAACAGCTTCAGCCAATTTTTACCAGGCACTTAGCAATTTGAAAGGTGTTGATGTGGTAATGCAAAGTATGAATTTTATGACCGTTAATGCCCGTGGATTTAATTCTACCGAAAATACACGGTTTGTTCAGGTGGTTGACGGGATGGATAATATGGCACCGGGTATGAACTTTCCGATTGGAAACATTGCCGGATTGAGTGAGCTCGACGTTGAGTCTATCGAATTTATTCCCGGTCCGTCGGAAGTAAGGTATGGAGGAAATGCCCTGAACGGCATTTTAATAATGAATGGTAAAGATCCTTTTGAATACCAGGGGATGAGTTTGTTGGTAAAGCCCGGAATTAGCGATATTGTTCCCGGCAACGATTATGCGTTTCAGTTTTCGGGTAAACCACAAATTGAGGTTGGTATGCGAATTGCCAAAGCCTTGGGCGAGCGGTTTGCCTTTAAAATCAATGCTTCTTATTCAAAAGGAACCGATTGGTATGCCAATGACACCACTAATATTCGTCCGGGAAATATAAAATGGGAACACGATCCGGGGCACGATGCTATTAACAAATACGGCGACGAAGTTACGGCTGAATTACCATTGGAAAGAAATCAAGGAAATAAGATTGTTTCGCGCACCGGCTATCTCGACCAGTATTTGGTTGACAACAAACTGGAGAATCTGAAAATGAGTGGTTCGCTCCATTATAAAATTACTCCCGATATAAGAGCTATATTGCACGGTAATTTTGGTCAGGCATCAACGGTTTATACCGGCGATAACCGAACATCCTTATCCGATTTTAAAATTTATCAGGGAAAAGCAGAACTCAGTGGGGCGCATTTTTTAGTTCGTGGTTACTCGTCATTTCAAGATGCCGGTAACTCTTACGATGCCAAATTTCTAGCTGTCCATCTCAACGAATTATCAAAAAGCGATGAAGATTGGTTTCACGATTATTACAATGCCTACAAAGGATCGTACCGCTTTTTAGGGGTTCAGTCGGCGAATCATCTCGAAGCGCGCGAATATGCCGACCGTGGCCGCCTTACGCCGGGATCACCGGAGTTTGATAAGGCCAAAAATGAAATAATTTCAAGTAATGATTTCAGAAATGGCGCGGGTATTTACAACTCTTCAGCTTTGTATCACGCCGATCTTAATTTCGACTTAAAAAAATATATTCGTTTTGCCGATTTTTCTTTTGGGGCAAATTACCGTTTTTACGATCTTAACTCAAAAGGTTCGATTTTCCCCGATACGCTGGGGAATAATATTACATTATACGAATATGGCGGATTTGCCGAAGTACAAAAAAGTTCCGATGATGAAAGATTTAACTTAAAAACGTCGGTTAGGTATGATAAAAGCGAAAACTTTAATGGGCATTTTTCGCCACGCTTTTCAACCTTGTTCAATATAAACGAAACCAACAATGTGCGGTTTTCTGTGCTCACCGGTTTTCGCAATCCTGGAGTAAAAGAGCAGTTTATTAATAAGGATCTGGGTACTGCCAGATATTTGGGCGGATTGAGCCAAATTCGGGATTCATACGATATTCCCGAAAATAGTATTTATCTGAGTACGGTTAATGAATTTTCTGAAGCCGTTTCAGTCGATATGGTTTCTAACGAGAATCAGTATGGTTACAATCAGGCGGTTCTGAAAAATCTCGATATTCTGGAAGGTGGAATTGTTTCGGATGATGATATTGACGGTTTTGAGCCCGAGCGGGTTTTTACTTTCGAGTTGGGGTATAAAACCAAAATTGCGAATACGTTATTCCTTGATGCCGTTTATTACAATTCATTGTATAAAAATTTCGTCGGAATATCGAAAGTGGTGAAGCCTAAAACAAGCCTGCAGGTGGATATGTTTACTGCTGCCACTCAGCTTAACAACTCTGCTCAAAATGATGTTTTTTACTTAAATGTCAACTCGCGAAGTAAGATTAACGTGCAGGGAGTTTCGTTGGGCTATAAATGGCTGGCACCGATGGGAGCAATTTTCTCAGGGAATATGACATGGACCAATATCAGTACCGAACAGTACGATCCGGTGGCACCGGGATTTAATACGCCTGGATTCAAATCGAACCTTTCGGTGCAAAACCGTAAAATGGACCAGATGGAAAATAATCCGGGTTTTAGGAATGTGGGTTTTAAAGTTACCTGGCGCTATCAAAACCGCTATTACTGGGAGAGTACATTTGGTGATGGATGGATTGAACCGGTAAGTACGCTCGATATTCAGTTCTCGGTAAATATGGATTCACCAAAGTCGCTGCTAAAGTTTGGAGCATCTAACCTACTCAATAATAAATTTGCCTATTCGTTTGGTGGAGCAAACGTGGGGGTAATGTTTTATGTGTCGTATGTAATTGATGATGTTTTTAGTATTTTATGAAGAATCGAAGAACATATCTGGTATTTCTTATCTGTCTGATCTGGACGGGTTGTTCTTATGAATTTCCTGAAGAAACAATTCCCAGGACTGAAGATTTGGGAGATATAAATCCACAAAACATTTTGGTAATCGGTGACGGATTTTTAGGCGGTTTTATGGATGGTGCATTATACGATAACGGGCAAGTTAATTCGGTTGGTAAAATGCTAAGCAGGCAAATCAACCTTATCGATACTGTTCCGTTCAATCAGGCCGGTATTAATTCAGAAACCGGCTACAATGTTTATGTATCGCAAATCAATAATTTGTATGGAAAATGGTTTTATCGTTTTGAAAACCAAACCAGCGAAAATCCACAATTTGTTTTAAAACCCGGTGAGGAAATAAAAGCATACAGCGGCGATAAAACCGTTCTTAATGATTTAACCGTTCCACTTTTGGCGGTAAAAGATTTAAGTGATGCTGATTTTACTTCGAATCAGTTTTTGTCGAGGGTTTATGCCGAAAATAATACAAATCTTATTGAACAAATTGGTGAAAAATCACCATCACTGGTTTTCTTATGGATTGGAATGAACGATGTATTGAACTATGCGATTAATGGTGCAACACAATCCGGCGAATTAACAGAAGAGAATGTGTTCAAAACCAATTTTCAACAATTAATTCAGTCGATAATTTCGAATAGTGATGCAAAGATTGTTGTTGGTGATTTAATTTCGATAAGTAATTTCCCGTATTTTTATCACCGTCCGTACAATTCCATCTTTCTTGATAACAAAGAAATGGCTGCTGCTTCTGCACGTTACGCTGCATTTAATTTAGCCGTGGCAGAGCACAATCGAAATGCTTCTCCCGAGAACCAGCGGCCTTTTGTTGATTTTGTGGAAAACGGTTCGAATCTTGCTCCGCAGAAATTTGTTGTAGAAGATAATTCGCTAAGTTCGGCTTTCTACTCAGATGGCACGCCGTTGGAAAAATATCGCCAGGTAACAGAAAATGAATATGTATTTTATTTGCTCACAGAAGATAGCACTGATGAGGGGCTGGGTACTATTGTTCCGCTTAGCGAAGATTGGTATTTGTCTGAAGAAAGTATTAAGCTGATTGAGAACACCACTGACACTTTTAATGACATTATACGCGAAGTGGTAAATAGGCACTCGGAAAGAATGGTGTTGGTTCCTTTTCACGACGAAATTCATGCCGTTGCGGAAACAGGAAAAAAGGATGCCTGGGGTGAACCATTAAACGATGAGATAATTTATTTCGATGGGCTTCCGGTTGAAGGCACCTTGAGGTTAAACGGAGTTTACTCGCTCGACGGTTTGCACTTTAATCAAAGAGGAAATGCTTATCTCGCCAATTTTATCATCCGGCAAATGAACAGTGAATTAAATTCAAATCTTCAAAGCATTAATATTAACTCGTTTGTAGGAAATGCCTTTTCGGAGTAATACATTTGCCTTATAACTTTTAACCGATTTGAGGTGAAGAAAAATTACACACACATATTTTTCGATTTAGATAATACGCTTTGGGATTTTAAAACAAATGGACGCGAGGCCTTGCGTATTACCTATCATAAGTATAATCTCGATCGGTTTGAACTGACTTTCGATACCTTTTACGAAGAGTATTCAAAAAACAATACTGAGCTCTGGATTGCTTATCGGAAAAAAGAAGTTTACAAGAGCGAATTAATTCGTCTGCGCTTTCAGAAAACATTCGATTCTTTGGAGATTGATGGTATCGATCCGGAAGAAATGAACGCAGTTTATTTGCACGAAATGTCGCTACAGTCTGCTTTACTTGGTGGCGCAATACCTTTATTAGACTATCTTAAAAGTAAAAAATATAAATTATTCATTATCACAAACGGATTCAGGGAGGTACAACACAAAAAGTTGCAACACACTGGCCTGGTTTCGTACTTCGACAAAGTTTTTATCTCTGAAGACATCAAAGTTCCAAAACCGGGACGGGAAATTTTTGAGTATGCCATAAAATCATCGAATGCAAAAAAGTCGAAAAGCATCATGATTGGCGACGACTGGGATGTTGATATTCTGGGGGCATTAAATTTTGGTATTGATGTGGTTTATGTTGGCGATAAGCAACCCTTAAAAACTGAGACGAAACATATTGTTAAAAAGGTTATCAGTCTTGGTGAAATTGCAGATTTGCTTTAAAAACGAACATAAGTATCGAAATATAAACTTCCAATTTTACTTAAAATCATTCTAAAATAGCTCGAAAAGAGAAAATTATTCTAAGCAAAAGATTTATTAGTATGACGACTTTTAAATAGGATGGTTGGTAGTGAAAAGCCTGTATTTGCTTTATTTGTCAATATAAAATGAGATATATCAGGAATTGGTATAAATGTATTTTTGTTAAATAAATTGCTTTATTTACGGACGGATCCATGCAATATGTTTGGATTGTTTGGGAAAAATTAGCAATTTGCATACTGTTAACATATGTTAACACCTATTAAGGCGAAGGGAATAACATTCATATTGTTAATTTGGAGAAGATTTTTTTGGAGATTAATCCTGCAATGGAGGAGGTCTCAACCTTTGTACCGCTGTTTAATTGTTAATTTAATACTATTTCTATGAAAAAAATCATGCTGTTGATTGCAGTTGTGCTTTTTACAGGAGGGCAATTGCTATTTGCGCAAACCAAAGACATTTCCGGAGTAGTTACTAGTTCTGAAGATGGTTCTTCGGTTCCTGGCGCATCAATTTCGGTTGAGGGAACAACATTGGGAACAATTACCGACATTGACGGTAATTTTACATTGAAAATTCCTTCTGATTCAAAGAACTTGATTGTTTCTTTTATTGGTATGCGAACTGTTAAGGTGCCGATTGGAAACCAAGCAACTTTTAATGTAACCCTTGAGCCGGATGTGTTCGGTATTGATGAGGTTATTGTATCAGGGGTTTCGTCCGAAACACCTCGAAAAAAACTATCAGTTTCTGTTGGAAAGGTTGGCGAAAGTGAACTTAAAGAAGTTCCTGCTGCCTCTGCTGCCTCTGCGTTGCAAGGTAAAATGGCTGGTGTAACGGTTACCAGTTCAACTGGTGAACCAGGTTCCGGATCAACAATTTTGGTTCGTGGTGCCACCCAGATCTCGGGTAGCCAGGATCCATTAATTATTGTAGATGGAGTACAGATGGAAGGTACACTTGCCGATATTAACGTTGATGATGTGGAGTCGATTGAGGTGGTAAAAGGTGCTTCGGCATCGGCACTGTACGGCTCGCAGGCAGGTAACGGTGTTGTAGTTGTTACAACAAAACGTGGTAAAGGCCTGGCCAGTGGTGAGAGTGTTGTTACTTTTCGTAATGAGTATGGTATAAACCGTATTGCAAACAGCTACGACCTTTCTCAATCGCATGCTTTTGTTCTTGCTGATGATTGGCAAAGTATATCAAATTATACCAAGTATGCCGGCGTTACTTATCCTGCCGATTATCAGGGAGGTTACAGTAGCGAAATTAGCGGAGCTCCTATTTTGGCGGCAGACCATTATATGGATAACCCGTATGGATTGTACCGCGATCATCAGGAAGAGATGTATTCGGGAAGTGAATTCTATACCAACTATATTAGTATTCAGAATAATACAGGAAAAACAAACTTCCTGGCTTCGTTCGAGAACTATAAGCATGGTGGTATCCTGTTCGATACTGATGGTTATTCCAGAAATAGCTACAGGGTAAATATCGACCACCGCTTATCCGACAAAATTTCTGTTTCTACCAGTAATTTATTTGTTAGAGCAGAACAGAATTATCCAGGAGGTGACAGTAAATATAACGGTGGAGTATTTTTTAACTTATTGTTGACTTCTCCTGATGTTGATTTAATGGCACCAAATCCTGACGGACAGCCATATTCGTTTGTGCCCGATCCTTGGCAGGCAACTACAACAAACCCGTTGTACAACTTGTGGAAACAAGAAGATACTGAGGAGAGAGATCGTTTCTTAGGTAGTTATGCTTTGAATTACGACATTACTACCGATTTAAGATTTAAAGCAGAGTATTCGTTCGAAAATACATCAAGTATGAATACTTATTTTGCTCCTTACGACACGTATACAACAAGTAGTGGTGATCCAATTTATTCTGAAGGTCAGTACTACAAATACGCATCAAAATTATTTTCTGAAAGAGCTCAGGCAAACTTATTTTATTCAAAGAGAATCGGCGATATAAATGTTCGTGCGAAAGCAAGCTATTTGTATGAGAACGAAGAATTCCAAAGTTTTTCTTCAACAGGTAATGATTTTGGAGTAAAAGAGGTACCTAGTTTCGATGCGATAAAAGGAAATATTTCTTCCACTTCTTATCAGAGACAAATTGTAGCAAATAACATTTTTGGAATTTTGTATTTAGACTATAAGGATAAATACATCTTTGACGGTATGTACCGTTACGATGGTTCGTCGTTATTTGGAGAAAACGAAAGATGGCAGCCTTACTTCCGTTTGTCTGGAGCATGGAGGATTTCTGAAGACTTCCGGATTGACGGTATTCAGGAAATGAAACTGAGAGCAGCCTATGGTACTGCAGGTCAGCGCCCGGGATTTGCTGCTCAGTACGAGGTGATGTCGGTTAGCAATGGTATCGCTTCGAAGAATTTTAAAGGAAACAAAGATTTAAAACCATCGCATACCAGTGAGCTGGAAGTGGGTATGGATATTGACTTCTTGAACCGCTTTAGCTTTAGTGCAATTTATGCAACCGGAGAAACAACGGATCAGTTTCTTGAGGCTCCTCAGGCATCGTTTGCCAATGGTTGGAGAACGCAATGGGTGAATGCCGGTACATTGGAAGCCAAAACAATTGAGGCTTCGTTAAATGCAAAAATTGTTAAGTCGGGTGATTTCCGCTGGGAGGCAAATATTATTTTCGATCGTACTCGTACGAAAATTACCGAACTGAGTATTCCTCCATATCAAACCGGTCCTGAAGGGCAAGAGGCTAATAAAGCGTTCTACATTCGCGAAGGCGAAACGTTTGGTGTAATGTACGGAGCGCACTTCCTTAATTCAATGGATGAGCTTTCTCAGCAAATTGGATTTATGGGAGGGACAATGGACGACTATACTGTTAACAGCGATGGATATGTAATTGAGAAAGGAACTGAAGGAACAATTTACGAAGCACCAATAAAACAATTGGATGAAGAAGGAAAAATGGGATTCGTAAAAATTGGTGATTCAAACCCTGATTTTAAAATGGGTTTCTCTTCAACTTTTTCATACAAAGGTTTAACGCTTTATATGTTGTTCGACTGGAAACAGGGTGGCGACATTTACAACAAAACAGCACAGTGGCTTACCCGCGACGATCGTCATGGAATGATGGACCAGGCCGGAAAACCTGAAAATGAAAAGAAAGCTCTGGATTATTATAAAGCATTTTATGATGTTAATGACTTTAACGACTTCTGGATTGAGGACGGTACTTACGTAAAATTGCGCGAATTGTCACTTTCATACAATATGCCGGGTGGTGCACTGTCGGGCATTTCAAAGGGATTCCTGAAAGGAGCAAAACTTTCGTTAATAGGTCGAAATTTGTTGACTTTTACAAATTATACCGGTTTCGATCCAGAAGTTGGTACTACTAACGGAACGCAAATTTATGCTTACGACTTTATGGGGTATCCAAACTTTAGGTCATACTCTGCTTCTCTTGAATTGAAATTTTAAACATTAAAATGAATTAAAAATGAAAAGTTTAAGATATATATTTATGATGCTGCTTGTGGTGGTTGCCATAACAGCATGTGAGGATTTAGAAGTTGAAAACCTAAATGATCCTGATTTTGATACAGCTTTTTCAAATCCTAATGATATTAAAGGTGTTACCGGCGGATTGTTAAATCGTTGGTTTCAGATAAATCAGGAATATGATGGACCCGGGCTAGCTTTGTGGACTGCTGCAGATGCAGGTACCTGTTCGTGGGGTAATGCCGGAATGCGCGATTTTGGTAATGAGCCACGTTTAGAGTTCGATAACAAACCGTCGTATTCAAACGCAGTTATTACTGAAGATTACTACAATACTTTGTATTCTATTTTGTCGCAATCAAACGATGTGTTGGCACAAACCATTACGAATGGAGTTACAATGGACGACGGTAGTACTGAAGTTACTAATGCTATGGCTTACTTTATTCAGGGAATTACTTTGGGGTATCTTGGGTTGCTTTATGACCAGGCATTTATAATTACGCATGAAACTGATTTATCGGTAGAAGTTCCGACCTCCCCATACCAGGATGTAATTGCAGCTGCAATAAATAGTCTGGATGCGTGTATTAGTATTTGTAACTCAAGTTCATTTACCATTCCTGCAGAGTGGTTACCTGGCGAAGCATGGACTGCATCGGAATTCGCACAATTAGCAAATTCATTTGCCGCTCGTTTCCTTGTGTATTCAGCTCGTAACAAATCAGAAGATAATTCTACCGATTGGAATAAAGTGTATAGCTATGCAAGTAAAGGTATTGAAAAAGATTTTGCTCCGTTAGCTGACGATATTGTCTGGTATTCGACTTATCAAACTTACAGTATTTATGGTGGTTGGGGACAAATTGATATGTACGTTATTAATTTGATGGATCCCGATATGCCGGCCGTATTCCCGTCAAGTGGGTTGTTCACCGATTTGCCTAATAATGGATTGGCAAGTTCCGACGACGCAAGGTTGGAGTCGGATTTCGAATACTTAAGTTCATGTCCGTTTAGGGCAGAGCGTGGTTATTACCACTTCTCGTCATACCGCTATTCGCGTTTAGACAAGTATCTTGAAACATGGACCGAACCAATGCCTGTTTTCTATAAAGCTGAGAACGACTATTTATTGGCCGAGGCTGCATTAAGAACAGGAAGTGTGCAAGAGGCTGCTGATATTATGAATGCATCGGCTCGTGTAACACGTGGTGGACTGCCGGAACTTCCTGCTGATGCCGCTCAGATTCAGGAAGCCATTCATTACGAAAGAATGGTTGAGTTAATGCTTTCTGGTATGGGGATTCAGTTTTTCGAAATGCGAAAATCTGATTTGTTACAATCAGGTACACTTTTGCACTTCCCAATACCGGGGTCGCAGCTTGAAGTAATGCAAATGGATTACTATACATTTGGTGCCGGAACAGGTGTTGCAGGAGAGGATTACAGTAACGGTGGATGGAAATAATAAAACAAGTTTATCATGAAAAAAAGCATATTATTTATCTTACTAATAGCGGTGGTGAGCATGTTCAATTCATGTGAAACTCCACCAATGGAAGCAGCGCAGGATGCATACGATTACGATGCAATTATTCCTGAGGTGTTAGGAGGTGTAGATGGTCCGTCTATTGCAATTCAGACATTTACGGCCGACTTTACGATAGGATATTACCGTGGTGGATCGACCTGGAATTGGAGCGTGGAAGACGCAGTAATCGAAAGTGTTAGCGAAGATACCCGTGTTGCAACTGTCCGATTTGCCGACTTTCCTGCAGATGGGATAGCGACTATAACTGTTTCAGAAACGACCATGGGGGGTATAACCTCCGATCCTGCAAGTATTGATGTTACGGTTCAAAAGTACTGTCCTTTAACGAATGGCGAGGCTGATCTGGTTGGCTCATGGCAGGGAACAGATGCTGTAACCGATGGTTATACAGAAGGACTTTCGCAGGTTGTGACGGCTGTAGACGGAGGCAAATTAATGATTACCGGATTAGGTGTTGATTGGATGACAAATTTCTGGGGAGAAGAAATTATAGATGGTGGAACTGTGGAATTGATAGTGAATGAAGATGGTACTGTTGAAATTGAGGAGCAATATTACATAACTACTGTTTATGATGGTGAAGAGCAGGATCCGTACACAATTCGGGGCTCAGGAAGTTGGGATAACTGTGGAGGTTATCCGAGCCTGATAATCGAATATGAAATGAATAACTTTGATACCGATTGGGGAGCATGGACATATGAGAATGGTTATTCTACTGATCCAATTTTTACTGCCACACTTACATTGGATCCTGAAGGATTAAAATCAGCTGTCTTGTCTAAATCGCTAAAGTCAATTAGTGAAGAATCGTTCGAGATGGTTCGGAAAAATAAACTGAGCAGTAGATAGTTTTTAAAGCATTATACAAAATATAATACCAGCGAGTGATTCTTAACCCGCTGGTATTATTTCTGTGTTTCGAATATTATATAACTTGTAATATATTTAAAGGAAGCCTGAAAATTAGTATTTGAATGGATCCACAATTATTGAATGACTATCTCTGAAAGTTCATTATTGGGGCTATTTCCTGCTTCGGAATAGTGCAAGTAATGAATTTTAAAAAAAAAAACTCAAAAATATAGCCGGGAGATATAACTTACTCACTTTACTCACGATTACCCTTCGTAGAAATATAGATATTCTCCCGGTTTTTTTTTATTAGATCGTTTAATGGCCATTACTTTTGGCTCGTCGAAAAAGTAACTCCATCCGCTTCATTTTTTTTATTCATTTTCCTGGTGTTTTACTGTCATCTTGGTGGGTGATAGCTTTTGTATGTATCAAATTGTAATTGTGATTGCGATTGTGCAATCATTTAGATGTTAATTGTTAATTTCTGTTAACATTTATTTAATATGTAATAATGCATATATGTAATTTTTACAAGAAGTTAAAAATGAATGATTTGAGTTTTGTTGTCGTTCACTTAATTGTCAAAAACACCTGCCAGAAAATAGCAAAAAGAAATAATAGTAATATGTAATACATCATATTGTTGTCCATGTGAGATAAAATATGAATATTTGAGTCGCTCAAATTGAGAATTGAAAATGAAAGTTTGCTGTTGAAGTAAAATTTTACAGGAACAAATTTGGGGGAATTTGATTTTCATTTTCAAAGACGAAAAAATCAAAATGCTGTTTAATTAATGCTTAAAATGTTTTTATCAGGGAGTGTAATATCCAACAGACTTAACGAAAGAAAAATTATATCAAATGTGCATGTGCTAGATGGTAAAATCCTTAGTGTATGGGGCGTTGAAGTTATATCCGACGAGTTTCAAATCTAGTTTTTAATATTAATCTAAAATTGTTTTTTATGAAAAAAATCGCGCTTATTATGTCATTTCTGGTTTTGCTGGGAGTGACGGTGGTAAATGCTCAGACCAAGATCGTTACCGGTACGGTTACATCCAGCGAGGATAACCTGCCAATTCCGGGAGTTTCTGTTTCTGTAGCAGGGACAACCCTTGGTACCGTAACTGACATTGACGGAGTTTTTAATTTGAAAGTTCCGCAAGATGGCAAGGCTTTGGTAGCCAGTTTTGTGGGGATGAAAACACAAACCGTTGAATTGGGTGAAGGATCGGACTATACAATTGTAATGGAGCCCGACCTTGTGGGTATCGACGAAGTAGTAGTTACTGCATTAGGTATTTCCCGCGAGAAAAAATCTCTTGGTTATTCAGCTCAACAGCTAACCGGTGATGAAGTTGGAGCTGTTAAAGATGCCAACATTGTTAACTCGTTAGCAGGTAAAGTTGCTGGTGTTCAGGTAACCGGTTCAAGCGGTACTGTAGGTAGTTCATCACGTATTGTTATTCGTGGCGTAAACTCAATTTCGGGTAACAACCAACCATTATTTATCATAGATGGTACGCCTATCGACAACTCAAACTTTAACTCTACTAACACCCAGGTTGGTGGAGGAGGTACCGACTGGGGTAACACCGCAGCAGATATCAACCCAGAGGATATTGAATCAATGACCGTGCTTAAAGGTGCTAACGCAGCTGCACTTTATGGTTCGCGTGCTGCGAACGGTGTAATTCTTATTACCACAAAAAAAGGTACAAAACGTAAAGGTATTGGTGTTTCCATTACCTCTGGTCTAAATGTAACTACCGTTGCAGTTTTGCCTGAGTACCAGGATGAATATGGTGGTGGTTATAAGCAAACTTTTGATACTTACGAGGGAGAGCCCGTTGTAAACTACGCCGCTGATGAAAGTTGGGGGCCCAAAATGGATGGTTCTCTGGTACGTCAGTGGTACAGCTGGTATCCTGATGATCCGAACTATGGAAAAATGACTCCTTTTATTGCGCATCCTGATAATATCAAGGATTTTTACGAAACAGGTATTACAACAAATAATAATGTCGCACTTGAGGGTGGTGGCGATAATACTTTATTCCGTTTGTCTTTTACTAATTTCAAGCAAACAGGTACACTGCCTGTTTCTGAATTAAACAGAAATACAATTGCGTTTAATGGTAGCACAAAACTTACTGATAAATTTACTGCTTCAGCAAGTATGAACTATGTGAAAACTAAGAACGATGGTATCCCTTCACAAGGTTATTCAGATGTTCAGGGTAATGTTGTAACTAGTTTTAACCAGTGGTTCCAACGTCAGCTTGATATGGATAATTTGGCCAATTATAAAACAGCAGATGGTATGGACCGTACCTGGAACATCAGCTCTCCAACCAATCTTCGTCCGTTATATTGGGAAAACCCATACTGGGTATTGAACGAGAGTCCTGCAAATCTTCAGAGGGACCGTGTATATGGTAATGTATCATTGAAATACGACATTCTTTCCGGCTTAACTGTTCAGGGATGGGCTCGTACTGATTTTTATAATGACAGGCGTGAGTCAAGAATTGCTTCAGGGTCTATCCCTCAGGATTGGTACCAGGAAGAGGTTCGTCAGATGGAAGATAATAACTTCGAATTTTTGGCAACTTACACAAAGAATATTGGTTCAGACTTTTCGATCGATGCTAACTTTGGTGCTAACAAACGTGTTCGTAAATATTATAACAACAGTTCAAGTACCAATGGTGGTTTAAGTGTGCCTAACTTCTTTAATGTTACTGCATCAATCGACAGACCTTCTATTACTGATTACAAATCAAAAAAAGTTGTAAACTCAGTATATGGTAGTGCAAGCTTCGGATACAAAAGTTTAGCTTTCGTTGATGTGTCATTACGTAACGACTGGTCTTCAACATTGCCCGACGGTGACAACTCATACCTGTATCCAGCTATAACCGGTACTTTCCTGTTTTCAGAGTTAATCGAAGACGATTCGTTCCTTTCTTTAGGAAAAGTTAGGGCAAGCTGGTCGCAGGTAGGTAACGATACAGATCCTTACCAGTTGGCAGTAACTTATTCTTCGGCGAATAACTACGGAAGCTATCCTGCATATGCTGTTCCTGATAAACTGAAAAATGCCAGTCTTAAACCTGAAACCATTACTACAAAAGAATTTGGTATTGAATTGGGTTTTTTTGAAAACCGCTTAGGATTAGATGTTACTTACTATGATATCGCATCAAAAGACCAGATTCTTGACCTTGATGTGGCAAGTACTTCGGGATATAGCTCAACAGTTGTTAACGCAGGTTTGATGACCAACAAAGGTTGGGAAGTTATGTTGCGTGCCAGACCAATTGATCAAAAATTTAGCTGGGATGTTGTATTTAACTGGGCTAAAAACACCAACAAAGTTGTTGAATTGGCAGAAGGTCTTACTAACTATTCATTAGGAAGCTGGGGGCCATCTATCAATGCCAAAGTAGGTGAAACTTACGGTACTTTCGTAACGGATGGTTTCGTGTACGACGACAATGGTAATAAAGTTGTTACCGAGGATGGTTATTACGAAAGAGCAACCAATATTACTTTTGGTTCTTATTTGCCTGATTGGACCGGTGGTGTAACCAACTCATTTGCTTACAAAGGACTTTCTTTGAGTGCTTTGGTTGACTTCCAGAAAGGTGGTTTGTTGTATTCCGTTTCTAACCGCTACGGAAACTACTCGGGATTATTTGCAGAAACGGTTGGAAACAACGAACTTGGAAACCCGGTAAGGGATGCTATCGATAACGGTGGTGGATATCTTGCTGAGGGTGTGAAAGCAGACGGGACCCCTAATGATACCCGTATTAGTGCTGTAAATTACTGGAAACAATTTGCAACCAGAAGAGAGCGTTATTTATACGATGCCAGCTTTATTAAGCTTCGAGAAGTAAAACTTACTTATGCTTTACCAAACAAATTATTTGCAAATAGCTTTATAAATGGCGCTTCATTCTCGTTGGTTGGTCGAAACCTTGCTATCCTTCATAAAAATATTCCTAATGTTGATCCTGAGAGTGCATATGGTTCAGGTAATATCCAGGGATTTGAAAATGGTCAGCACCCAAGTACAAGAACAATGGGATTCAGCGTAAATGTTAAATTTTAACACTCTAATAAGAAGATATTATGAAGACATATTTGAAGATATCAGTATTTGCCCTGCTTTTTGCGAGTCTGTTTGCGGGGTGTACAAAAGATTTTGAGGAAACGAATACCGATCCTAACAATGTAACCGATGTTCCTACATCGTACCTGATGACTTATGCTCAACGACGAATTCTTAGTGAGCGCTTCAATACAACAGGTTTAATTTACGCTCAGTTGTTTTCGGAAACACAGTATACCAATACTTCACGTTACGAAACAGATGAAGCCAGTTTTAACGGTTTTTATACCGGCTCTTTGGCTAACTTGCAGCAAATCATTGATCTGAATACTGATGAAGCTACAAAAGACGATGCAGCTTCTTCCGGAGCCAATGTTAATCAAATTGCCATTGCCCGAATTCTGAAAGTTTATACATTTCAACTGATCACTGATATATGGGGAGAGATTCCATACAGTGAAGCCCTGATGGGACAAGAAGCTTTTACGCCAGCATACGATACACAGGAAGCTATTTATGCCGATTTTGTTACCGAATTAACTGAAGCTGCAGCGCAGATTGATGTAAACGCTCCGGGTATGGAAGGTGACATTATTTTTGATGGCGATATGGCTGCCTGGAAAAAGTTCGCAAATGCTCTGAAAGCACGTGTTGGAATTCGTATGACGGAGGTGGATGAGGCAACTGCCAAAAGTGTCGTAACTTCAGCTTTGTCGGGTGCTTTTGAAAGTAACGATGATAACGCTCTGTATTCTTACCTGGCAGATGCTGCAAACTGGAATCCATATTACGATCACTTTTTAACCAGAACCGACTACGCTATTAGCGAGCCGTTGGTAAATTATATGGAAAGTCTTAACGATCCTCGCTTGCCATTTTATGCTGATCCTAACGACGCCGGAGACATTGTAGGTATGCCTTTCGGTTTAACTAACGAAGATGCAGGTAGTATAACCAATGCCGAAATTTCATTTCCGGGTATTGCTGTTCGTTCGGCTGATAGTCCTGGTATTCTTCTTACATATTCTGAAATATTATTCATTAAAGCTGAGGCCGCTGCCAGAGGTTGGATTAGCGACGACGCTGCTGCTGTATTTGAAGATGCTATTACTGCCAGTATGGAATTCTGGGGAGTGGATGCTACTGATATTGCAGCGTACCTTGCTCAACCTGAAGCAGCTTATGATGCCAGCAATTACATAAAGTCAATTGCTGAGCAAAAATGGGTAAGTCTTTATATGGACGGTCAGGAAGCATGGAGCGAGTGGAGAAGATTAGACTATCCTGTATTAACTCCTGCTCCAGGAGCAGTTGAAGGGAAAGCTATTCCAAGAAGACGTGCATATACGCAAAACGAGTACGATCTGAACGAAGAAAATGTAAAAGCAGCTGTTGCTCGTCAGGGTGAAGATGTTATGGAAACCCGCATTTGGTGGGATAAATAATATTTAAGATACTTATTGACCCTGTTGAGGGACTTTAGGTTATTAATTAAAGAGCAGCCGGTAAGTTTTTTTACCGGCTTTTCTTTTGTTTCTTGGGTATATGACAAAAATCATGTATTTGAAAAAAGGATCATAAGTTAGATTTGATATTTTGTAAATATCAGTAAAACAGACTATTGGTGGTTTGTTTCTAATTGCATTGTTTGTTATTTTACAATTCGGTTATTATCTATTTGATAGTTAATTTGAAAATAAACTTACACTTTCTTTAAAAAATCAAATCTTCTTTTAATATTTGTAATTATCAAATAAGAATTAAGAGTTCTGTATTGTGAGTGGTAATGCTGAGTATAAGGATTTGGGGGAATCTTTTCAGAAATTACAAAATTAAATGCTGTTTAATTATTACTTAAAAATGTTTCTATGAAGGGGGGTATCATTCATTTGATCTTAAATCAAAATTTCAGATTCCATTTAAATCGGTTCAATAGTTAGTTGCCGATTGGTGTTCTACATTGACATTACTCGCGAGTCGAGATTAATAATGTTGATGAGTAGGTCTGTAAAATTGGCTAATTGTTAAATAATTTAACAATTAGGAAGGTTTCTCAGGTAGACAAAGAGACTAAATAAACAAGAAAAGAGAATTTACTTTTTAATCTTATATAAATTTTTCTGAATGGAAGGGAATAGGAAAAATTGCTTTTTAAAGACAGGAGTTACAAGAAGTGAAACAATATTAAAAATGGTGAAAAAATATGACCGGGAGGTACTCACTCTACATTTACTCACAATTACCCTTCGTAGAATTTTAAATCCTCCCGGTTTTTCTCGAATATGAATAAAAATGCTAAAATCAATTTTTATAGCGCTTTAATTAATAACTTAAAATTATTTCTATGAAAAAAATTGCGATTTTTTTATCGATTCTCCTTTTCATGGGTAATTTGGTAGCTTTCGCTCAAACGAAGACTATAACCGGTACGGTTACTTCTGCTGAGGATGAAATGCCAATCCCCGGGGTTTCGGTTGCGGTACTAGGTACTACATTGGGAACAGTCACCAATATTGATGGTGAATATACTTTGAAGGTGCCTCAAGATGCACAATCATTGGTATTCAGTTTTGTTGGAATGAAAACTGAAGAAGTGGCGATCACAGGTTCTACTGTTGATGTTGCATTACAGCCACAGACTATCGGTGTTGACGAGGTTGTTGTAACAGCTCTTGGTATTTCCAGAGAGAAAAAATCACTGGGTTATAGTGCGCAAAGTGTACAAAGCGACGCTTTAACAAAAGCCGCATCGCCTAACGTGATGAATTCACTTTCAGGTAAAGTGGCCGGTGTACAGATTAACCAAACCGGTGGTCAGGTTGGAGCTTCTTCACGTATTGTTATTCGTGGTAACAGCTCGTTCGGAGACAACCAACCACTTATTGTAGTGGATGGTATTCCTATATCAAACTCGAACCATACTGCCGGCGACGTTGACTTTGGTAGTGGTTTGAACGACATTAACCCACAGGATATCGAGAATATCTCGGTACTTAAGGGGGGTGCTGCTGCGGCACTTTATGGTATGCGTGCAGGACACGGTGTTATCCTTATTACAACAAAATCTGGTAAAGGTTCTGCAAAGGGTGTTTCTGTAACTTATGATGGTAACTATAACTTCGACCAGGTTTCTCGTATCCAGGAGTTCCAGAATAAATACGGACAAGGTTATCAGGGTAGTGAATTCTGGAACGAGTACTATGCTCCAGAAATGTCGTATCAGGAATTTGCAACCGGTGGTTACGATCCGGGTGTAGGTTTTACATATTTCGATGGTCTTGGTAATGGTGTAAACGATGGTGTTGACGAAAGTTGGGGACCTCGTTTGGATATTGGTTTAAATATTCCACAGTACAACAGCCCTGTTGACGGAAGTGGTAACAGAACTGCTACTCCTTGGGTCTCACGTCCTGATAACATTAAAGATTTATACGTTGTTGGACATACAACAAATCATAATATCGGAATTACTTCGGTAGGTGACAATTCAAGTACCCGTTTTTCATTAGGTTATATGGACCAGGCTGGTACATTACCAAATACTGGTTTAAATCGTTACAATGCCGGTGTTAATTCAAAAGTAACTTTGAATAAATACGTAGAATTTAACACTACTATAAACTATGCACGTACTGAGAGTGATAACCTCGTGCAAACAGAGTATAACGCAAGTAACCCATTACAATCAATTGGTCAGTGGTTCGGTCGTCAGGTTGATCTGATTGATCTGAAAAATAACTGGCAAACCAGAATGGACAATGGTTTCCCATACAACTGGAACAGTAACTACCATAATAACCCTTACTGGAGTTTGTATAACAACACCAACGAATTGCAAAAAGACAGGGTATTTGGTAAAGCATCTATTTTTGTTAAACCAGTTACCGGTTTAACCGTTGAAGGTCGTTTAGGTATGGACTACTACAGCCAGCGAATGAAGCGTGTTACTACATCAGGCTCGAACGAAACAATCTTGAATGCATCTAACGCTGAATTCCACGGTGGTAGCTTCTATGAATACAAAATCAGCCGTTCGGAAATAAATGCAGACATTATTGCAACTTATCAGAAACATTTTGGTGATTTTGACCTGAGTGCAATGGCAGGTGCTAACTACCGTGATATGCAGTACGAGAGCTCAACTCTTGGTGCTAGCCAGTTAACAGTTCCTGATTTATTCACCATTTCAAACGTTAGTGGTAGTCCTACTACTGAGATGGATCACTCGTGGATTCGTACCAACAGTGTATATGGTTCTGCTTCATTTGGATATGCTAACTGGATTTATTTGGATCTAAGTGTACGTAACGACTGGAGTTCGACTATTGAAGATCCTTTCTTTTACCCTGCTGTTAGTATGAGCTGGTTGCCTCTTGAGGCTTTCGATATCGAATCAAACACTATCTCTTACCTGAAACTGCGTGGTGGTTGGTCTGAAGTTGGTGCTGCAACAGGGGCTTATAATACCGATCCTTATTTCAGTGCAAGTTCAAGTACTATTTACGGTGTAACTCAGTATTCTCAAGCAACTACCTATCCTCCACTGAATTTAAAACCGGAAAATATCCAAACAACTGAAGTAGGTATTGAAGCTAACTTTTTTGACAACCGTTTAGGTGTTGATTTAGCGTATTACGATAAAACAACAACCGACCAGATTATGAGTGTTTCAATATCAAAAGCTACCGGTTATAACGCAACATTGGTAAACGCCGGTGAGATTAACAACAAAGGTTTTGAAATACAGTTGACCGGAAGTATTCTTAAAGACAGAAATGGTTTGAACTGGGATGTTACACTGAACTGGGCAAGAGATAAGTCAGAAATTATTGAGCTTTATACTGACCCTAATACAGGTCAGGAGCTTGAATCATACCAGATTGGTAGCCAGTGGGGAACTACCGTTGAAGCACGTCCTGGCGATGAGTGGGGTGTTATTTACGGAAACGGTATGGTACGCGACGACAATGGAGCTATTGTTGTTGGTTCAAACGGAAGACCAAAGGTGGAAGGACCTAAAAAACTCGGAGCTGTTAACCCTGATTGGATGGGCGGTATCAGTAACGAATTCTCTTACAAAAACTGGAGTGCCGGTTTCTTAATCGAAGTACGTAAAGGTGGCGATATCTTTAGTGTATCGAATATGTTTGGTGCTTATGGTGGTCAGCTTGTTTTTACGGCTGAAGGCGATGTTCGTGAAAACGGAATTATTCTTGGTGAAAACTACATGACTGATGAAACATTTGTGAAAGAAGATGGTACGCCTAACGATCTTACAACTTCTGCTCAAAGTTTCTTCAAGTCGTTCTATAGTAACCGCGAGCTTTCGGTATACGATGGTTCTTATGGAAAATTGCGTGAAGCACATCTTACTTACACTTTCCCTAAAGGATTGTTTGGTAACAGTAACTTTATTAAAGGAGGTTCAATTTCATTGGTTGGAAACAACCTTGCAATTTTATGGGTGCACGATTCAAACAAGGCAAAAATCGATCCTGAAAATATAACAGGTTCAGGTAACGGAGGTGTTGGTCTTGAGTCAACGTCTTTGCCTTCTTCAAGAAGTTTTGGTGCTAAATTGAATTTGAAATTCTAAAACCATAACAAGAGATGAGAACACATGTTATAATACGTAACCTTTTCGGAAAAGGGAAGTATTCGAGCGATGTTCTAAATTCAATTGATAAAATAAAAATGATAGATATGAAAAATATAATAGGAAAATTACTTGCAGTTAGTTTTCTCATGGCCTTCCTTGTAGTGGGATGTACCGACGATTTCGAGGAGATTAACACCGATCCGGACCGCGCGAAAGATGCACCGGCGACAAACGTACTTGCCTTTGTGCTGCGATACCATACCGAT
The DNA here is from genome assembly GCF_010586825.1 of Draconibacterium mangrovi. GTDB lineage: Bacteria > Bacteroidota > Bacteroidia > Bacteroidales > Prolixibacteraceae > Draconibacterium > Draconibacterium mangrovi. The sequence goes on from NZ_JAAAGB010000002.1 coordinate 294,537, forward strand.
ACCTTTTATGATTCTTGGAACAATCTGAACGAACCTTCTACTTACGGAGGTCACATTGCAAAGATTCAATATATTGATGAAGCACGTTATGTTTTCCGTCCTGGAGTAGTTGAAAACAAATGGTATTATGGTTACATTCAGTTAAATAACCTTTACGAAATCCGTAAAAAAGCAGAAGCTGACGGTGCCGACAATATGTTGGCAGTAGCTAAAATTCTGGAAGCAATGATCTTCCAGATAATGACTGACACCTGGAGAGATGTGCCTTATTTCGATGCACTTCAATTGGGCAATGGTGTATTGTTACCATCATACGACACTCAGGAAGAAATCTATCCTGCGTTGTTAGCTTCGCTTGAAGAAGCCAACACATTGTTAAACTCAGGATCGATTGATAATTTGGGCGATGGAGATGTGCTTTTTGATGGTGATCTTGATAAATGGCAAAAATTCTGTAACTCGTTACGTTTGCGTTTGGCAATGCGTATTTCAGATGTTTCACCTGTTGGAAAATCAACAGTGGAAACCATTATGGGAAATCTTTCGGCTAACCCAATTATGGAAAGCAACGACGATAATGCTTTCTTTTGGTATCCTGGAAGTACTCCATACGAAGAGCCTTGGTTTGAAGATGGTAAAGGTCGTGATGACCATGGAGTTTCTGATATTTTAATCGATGCATTGAAAGATCTTAATGATCCAAGATTGTCGATTATTGCAAAACCTGCAACCGATGATGGTGAGTACCGCGGTTTTACAATCGGAGGTGTTTCACAACCTGCTTTACCAACTATTTCGCGTATTGGTGCGATTTACAGAGACGATGCTGCAGGATTCTCTCCATACATGCGTTATGCTGAGGTAATGTTTCACATTGCTGAAGCTGCACAAAAAGGTTATAGTGTTGGAATGAGTGCTGAAGATGCTTATGAAGCAGCAGTGACTGCTTCATGTGAAGAGAACGGTGTAGCCACTGCTGATATTGCCACTTATTTAGCAGGCGATGCTGCTTTCGATGGAACTTTGGAGCAAATTTACTGGCAAGAGTGGATTGCCTTGTTTAAGCAAGGTATGGAAGCCTGGTCGTTGTACCGAAGAACTGGTGTTCCAACAACACACTATGTTGCTCCGGGATCAAGCTACACAGGTCATACTTCACCTCCTTTCCGTTACCCTTATCCGAACAATGAGCTTACATTGAACGGTGCTAACTCTGGATCTTTTGCTGCTGAAGTAGTAGATGATTTCTGGGGAAAACAAATGTGGTGGGATACTCGTACAGGTGTTCAATAGATCACAGATAATCGATAATAATTGATTAAAATATAGAGAGCTGCGGCAATTTGCCGCGGCTCTTTTTTTTTGGCTTACAAACATTCAGCAGGTGACTTTAAGTCACCTGCTGAATTTGTTTAGGGGAAGGACCAGTTGATTATACTTTTGATTCATTACAGCTTTTATGCCGTTGATATGGAGCAGGAACAATTCTGGGTTTTAGCACGTAACCAATATCCTTTAAGTAAAGGATCCGGTTTGGAATTATTAATAATATCATCCTTGCAATAGTTTGCAGCAAATAAAAGTCCCGGGCTGTATTTTCGTCACTAATACAGTCCGGGACTCTGAAATAAAGAAGCCATTCAGCAGGTGACTTCAAGTTACCTGCTCAATAGCTTTAAGGCCGATAAGTTGTTTACAACGAGTTATAATAATCAACAAGTTGTGTTAGGTCTTCGGCGCTTTTAAATTTAACTTTGTTTTTCTTAATAAAAGTGTCAATCTCTTTTTTGTGCGCGTTAATAAGCGCATCTATATCTTTACTATTGCGTATTTTAATAGCCGGCAATCCTGTCTTTTGCAGGTAGTATTCGTCGGGTTTGGGAATAAACATAGGCGGTTGTGCTTCTTTGTAGGCGGCCTCTTCTTTGGCTTCCTGGTAAAAAATATCAGGTTTGGCCAGTAGGTTAAGATTACCTTCTGCCAACACTTTAAAAAATCCTTTTTTGTTATTCTTTGTGGAAGTTAAGTAATCGGTAAATATCATTTCTATTTCGCCCATTTTAGCCCGCTCAACTGTTTCGGGGTGGGCCAGTTCCAAAATAGTGCCATCATTTGTTTTAAATTCAAGGTTGTCGTTATAAATGTTGTAGCGAAGCGGTACGTCAGGAACCTGGGTTTTGGCGGTGGTATAAATTGTGCCGTTCACAAAAGTGTCATCAAGGTAGGGCGAACCTTCTATTTTATATTGAGCAATTGTGTTACTTTGTTTATTGGTGGTCATCTGGTTGGTTCTCAGATAATCCATTTTTTCAATAATCTCGTAATTCAGGTATTGGGCCTGCGAGAAAGCTATACCTATGATTACAAGTAAAAGTGTTAATGCTGATCTTTTCATTTTTTATTGTTTATTGTTTCGTTTAAAGATATAAAATTAAGATAAAATCAGAAGCCCAATTTAATGTAAAGCATACTATGTTTTTTCAAACCGCTTTTTCCAGTATTCAACGCTGAAGCCTTTTGTTACAATAGCAATCTTGATTGTTATGAAAATAATTGGCGGGGTTTTAAGTAAAATCCGGTTCAAAGCCTACTTCCTGCGATCTTCCAGCTTTCGCAAACGGCTGCGCAATGCCGACCGGCTGATTCCCAGATATTCGGCAACTGCGGTTTTGGCGCCATCGAAACGTTTAATGGCTTTGGCCACAATTTCCACCTCCAGTTCCTCAATTGAAAAACCCTCTTCGGGGAGCACTACTTCACCCGGACGGAGAGGAATTCCTTCCACTTTTTCGGGCACACTGGCTGTATTCTCAACAAACAAATGCGCCAGATGCCAGGGTTGAAGCTGCTCGTCGTCGAACAACAACACCACGCGTTCAATGGCATTTTGCAGTTCGCGAACATTGCCCGGCCATTCGTGTTTTTCCAGGATAGAAGCGGCCGGTTTCGAAATAAATTTAAAGGCACGGTTGCGTCGTTGCGAGTACATTTCGAGAAAATACTGTGCCAGCGGTAGAATCTCCTCTGTCTTTTCCCTGAGTGGTTTTAGCAGAATATTTCCCGTTTCGATGCGGTAGAACAGATCCGAGCGAAATTTATTCTGGTCGATCAGGGCTTTTAACTTTCGGTTGGTGGCAAAAACAAAACGCACATCCAGTTTTATCAGCTGACTGCCTCCCACGCGGTAAAGTTCGCGCTGCTGCAACACCCGTAAAAGTTTGGCCTGCATTTCCAAAGGCAGTTCGCCAATCTCGTCTAAAAATAAGGTGCCACCCTGTGCCTGCTCCATTTTTCCGATATATCCGCCGGCGCGTGCCCCGGTAAAAGCTCCCGGCTCGTACCCAAACAATTCACTTTCAAAAAGTTGCTCCGAAATGGCCGCACAGTTAACCGGGATAAAAGGCCCCGGACTTTCGAGTCCTTCCCCGAAATGGATTAGCCGGGCCACCATTTCCTTGCCGGTACCGGTTTCGCCCTGTATCAGCACCGGGATATCCCTGCTTTTATGAAATTTCAGCGACAGGTCTACCACCTGTTTCATGTGTTTGGAGAACACCGCCATTTTGCCCGATTCCTGAATGTCGCGAATGGTGTTTTGCAAGGCCCGAATCCGTTGCGTAGATGCATTTACTTCCTTGCCCATCTTTTGTACCGATTCTTTCAGGTCTTTGTTTTCATTGATCAGTTGGTAGCGCTCCTGAATCTTGGAAACGGTCATCGCCAGTTCATCGATATTTACAGGCTTTAAAAGGTAATCGGCCGCGCCCAGTCGCAGTGCTTCAATCGAATGGGTTATTTCCGAAAAACCGGTCATAAGGATAACCGCGATTCCGGGGTAATCCTGTTTTACGCGTTTCAGCAATTCCAAACCACTTATTCCGGGCATTTTTATATCCGAAATAATCAATTCGAATTTATCTTTTTGCAGAATTTCCAGGGCCGCCGTTCCGTCTTCGGCATCGGTAACATCCAGCTTCAGGTCTTCCACCAGAAATTCAACAATTGCTTCCCTGCTTAATTGGTCATCTTCAACTACCAGTACTTTCATTTTCAGTGTCTTTAGTAAATGTTATCACAAACCGAACACCATCTCCTTCCCGGTTCTCGTAACGAATGTCGCCATTCATTTTTGTAACAAATGTTTTTACAATGGCCAGTCCCAGTCCCGTTCCGCCTTTGCTTTTTTTGGTTGAATAAAAAGGATCGAACAACTGCTCGCCGATCGAACTTTCAATCCCGGCACCATTGTCTTCCAAAATCAGTTCAATCTGCTTTTCCTTTTTAACGGTACGAACGTTTATTTCCTTTTTCTCGCGTTCCACCTCATCGAGGGCATGAATGGAATTCACCACCAGGTTGATAACCACCTGTTCAATCTGAATTTTATTTCCTTTTAAATACAACTCGCCGGCAGCCAGTTTCTGGGTAGCCACAATGCCGTGATTCCGAATTTGCCTCCGCAGCAAATCGAGCGCATTTTTTACAATTGTGTTTAAATCAACCATCTGAAGTTCATCCGAATCGGGAACAGGATTTACCCAGTAATTGCGCATGTGGCTTACAATTTCATCGATGCGTTCGGTACCTTTCGAAATGGCTTCCAGCTTGCGAACAATATAACTTCCGGTCTCGGTTCCTTCGCGCCTCATTCTCCGCAACACGGTATCGGTCGTAATTTTTATGGCGTTTAGCGGCTGGTTAATTTCGTGTGTAATTCCCCCGGTTATTACCCCAATGGAGGCCAGACGCGAAGTACGCTCCATAACACGCACCGCCTCGGCATGTTGTTTTTCCATGCTCAAAAACTGGTTCATCTGGAAGTTCCGCTCCCAGGCGTTGGCAATTACCCGCACCAGTGTTAAAAGCAGGCGTTGTTCGTCCTTTTCCCAAACATGAGGCTCCTGGAAAGCAAAACCGGCCATCCCGTTTATTTTATCCACCACTTTTATCGGAATCAGCATCACCGAACGGATACCCCGATTTTCAAAAAATTGCCTTTCGCCTTCGCTTAGCTCCGAAAGATCGGGGCTTACAATAGTTTCATTTTTAAGAATCCGTGTGATGATATTTTGCATGGCCTCGGTTCGGCTACTGTCCATTTCTTCAATACCTTCTCCTTTTTCCGAGGTCATTGAACCGATTATCTGGCCAATCTTATCGTCTTCGGTAAAGCTGTACAAGCCTACTTTTCCCACATGAGTTGACCCCGTAATTGCATTCAAAACCTTATCGATCACCTGTGTGAAATCGTTGGTGGAATTCAGGTAGGTAACAATTTCGGCCATTAGCCGCTGTTGTTTAAATGCCAGCGTTAAATGCTCCTGTTTTAAGAGCAACAACTTCTCGGCCTTTTTACGGCGCTGAACCGACCGGCTTAAAACCAGAATGATAACAAAAGCCACTACCATCACCAAAAGCACCACTACGATGGTTGTTTTGTTGAGGGAATAAAAATTCATCGGTTTGTTGATGATCCAGGCCTCGGCAGGAAGTTTATTTTTATCGATGTTATACTTTTTCAGCAGATTCTGATCAAACATGTAAAGCCCCTGCAAATCTTCTTTTATGGGAATTTCCGATGTTTTCTCGCCATGCAAAATGCGTAATCCCATTAATGCCGCTTCTTTCCCATGGTCAATACCACGAATTAGCTTTCCGCCAACGATACCGCGGTTTAAAAAGAACTCCCAGCTGGAATAAACCGGAACTTTTGCATTTTCAGCCACCAGCCTCGATTCTTCTTTGTACGATATAAATTCCTGGTTTTTATCCTTGTTGAAAGTGAGCATCAGGATCAGGTCGGGCGAATTTATACGGGCCACTTCTTCAGCCAGTTCATCAAAGCTTACATTGTCGATAAAATGAAGTTTGTTTCGGTAATTTTCGGGTAGCGCATCCAGCATCATCCGGTTAATTTTGGCTGTGGTGGTGTACAAATCGTTCACCACATAAATGAGCCCCGATCCGGGATGCAGTTTTTCCATGATATCGATGGTTGCCTTAAAATCGGGGCGTTCGGTTATCCCGGTAATCATTCCATCGTTGATAACGCGCTCATCGATTTGCTGGTTAATTCCACAAAAAACAACGGGAATGTTCTTGTAAATTTCCTCGCGGTTATCGAGTAAGAATTTCAACGCATCATCGTCAACAGTTATAATCAGATCAAATTGATTTTGTTGCAGACGTTCGCGGTAAAAACGTTCAATTCGAGAAAAATAAAGCGAATCGGTGTATCTTTTTGTATCGAGGTATTCATAAAAAAGTTCGACTTCTTCATCGTGTGCCGACATAATTTCCTGTATTCCGCGCGACACATTATCCGACCAATCCAGCCCCTGGTGATACGAATGCAGCACCAAGATTTTATGCGACGGCTGTTCGTAAGCAAATACCGATACCGTAAAAATCAAAAATAGGGGAAGCAGTAAACAACCGAAGAACAACTTCTTTATTTGTGAATTTTTCATAAGCCTATTCCTGTCCCTAATTTTCTTTTAAGATAAACAATTAAATATAAGTTTTTCTTTCAACCATAATGAAATAAATCAGAAGGAGTTGGAGATGCCAACTATGCTCCATAACGAAAACAGGGGAAACTACAAGTAGTCTCCCCTCCCTCCTCAACTCAATACCTCTGCCGGAATTCTAGAATGAATATTTCACGTGTAATTGCAAGCGGGTATTTCCCACTTTCTCCACATCCGTTACATTCAAACCGGAATCGGCTGTGCAGTATCCTGCATAAGTTTGGTTTAATTCCAACATCACTTTAATTGCCTGGTTTCCCATTATTACTCTTGGCGATATACGCGCAACATAATCAATGTTAGTGCCCCGGGCATAAACCTCTCCGCCATCGGCAATTGGGTCGCTGCTACCCAAATTGTTCGCCATACCTGCGAAAAGGCCAAAATTCACCTTCGAAAAGCGCGTCATTACTTCTGTCCACCACGAAAAAGTATTCACCGGTGTATATTTAAAACTGTTTGCTTCTGTATTGATTTCGCTAACCCCATAACCTCCCAGCATGGTTAGATCGGTGCCGTTTTGTGCATAAATACCCTGAAGTTTAAAAGTCATTGATTTGCTTTTTAGAACGGTATATGCAATAGCATGATAGGTTCTGAGTGATTCATCCACATAATTGCCGTCGCTGTTTACAAAGCGCGGAACAAGGCTTTTGGTTCCGGCTACTAAACCAATCAGGCTTTTGCCCGGCGCACCGTATTCCAGGTGCACATCAAATTCAGGAATCGACGACTGGCGAATATAAACAGAGCTGAGTCCTTGCGGCCCGAGCGATTTGTAATCCAGCTGCGATAAAGCCGTTAACGATCCTACAAATTTGTCAGAAAACTTGCGCGTCACTCTGATTTGCGGATTTCGTGCCAGCGTTGAAATTGGCGCTGCTGCTCCCCATGACGAAACCTCGGGGTAGCACGACAAAACAAACATCGGGCTCCAGTACTGGCCAATCATAATGCTTGTTTTTTCATAGTCGAGTTTGGCCATGGCGTGACGCAGACGTACCGTACCGATTTTATCGTTTGCATTTCCAACAAAATCGAATTCAATAAGACTGCTTAAATCTCCGCCCCACAATTTGGAGCCTGAAGATTTTGCACGCAGACGGCTGTGCAAAGCAAAAAAGTTAAAGTTACCTTTTGCGTTAATATCAACTCCATTATCATCGTAAACAATGGGTGCCGGATATAAAACTACATCGCCGTCGCGGGCCGAAACCACCTGCCGACTGTCGAAAACCGCCTCGGTAGATACAAATCCGCCTACTTCCACCTTTATCTTGTCCTGTGCATTCACCAAAGATGTTAGCGACAGCAGTAAAATCATCACGGCTGTTGCCATTGCAGTTTTGGTTTTCTCTTTAGCAACAGGTTTGGTTTCCTTTTTAACCGATTCTTTTTTGGGTGCCGGTTCGGTAACCTGATCGACCAGATACACAATCGATTTGTGGGAAATTCCGCTGTTTTTCGACAAACCAATCTCACAGGTTCTTGAAGTGGAGTATCCTTGTTTTACTTCATCAGGCAGCTGAATCTTTAAATTCCGAAGACCATGTTCGTTTAATTCGGGATACGAAAAACCCCTGTCGCCGGCAAAACCACAACAGTTGGTTTCGGGCTGAACTACTTTTTCAGCACATAACTTCGCCAGATCGACCAAACGGGCGTCCATACCCATTTTTTTCATACTGCAAACCGCAAAAACAGAAACGGGATCAGCCACCGGAGTAAAACTTAATTCATCTTTTAAATATTCCCAAATGAAATCTACCGGTTCGTACAATTTTAAGCGGTCTTTCATATTTTCTTTCATGGTAAACAGGCACGGGCTCATATCGCATAAAACCGGATATTTGCCGTATAGGCTGGCACTTTTCAACGCTTCTTCCAGTTCATTTGATTTTCTCAAGCCCTGCTCTTTAAATCCTTTGCTGGAATAGGACATTCCACAACAAAGACTATTCAGTTTTTCGGGATAGATAATTTCGTATCCGGCCTTTTTTATCAGGCGTTCCATAACCGCAGTCAGCTGTTCTTCTCCTTTTTGATCTTTTGATTTTCCCATCGACCGGTTGATACATGACGGGAAGTAAACCACCTTTTTAAGATTTGCTGAATCGACCTTACCGGGCACGATTTTTTTCGCACCCGATGGCATGTATTCGTTCCAAAGCGGCACTTTTTTGCCCGAAATTTTATGAATACCGTTTGAGGCAGCATTCATAAAACCGGTTCCCAGTAGCGAATGTGCAAGATTTACGACCGACAGCGAACCACGCATAACTTTGGTGGTTAAGGCCATATGATCGGCCAGCCAGTCGGCCACTTTGTTTTGCTTTGGTGTATGTTTTTGATAACGAATTTCCTTGATCAGTTTTCCGGTATCAATTTTCACAGGGCAACTTAAGGCACAAAGCCCATCGGTAGCACAGGTTTCGTCGCCCGAATAATTGTACGAATTTTCGAGGGCCGCCAATTCATGAACTTTCTCGCCGCTTACCCGCAAACGTGAAATCTCGCGGTAAACCGCCACACGCTGGCGCGGCGACAAGGTAAGTTCGTTGGCCACGCACGAGGGTTCGCAAAAACCACACTCAATACATTTGTCCACCTTTTCTGATGCAGCCGGAAGCGGTTTCAGATTTTTCAGATGCGATTGCGAATCATCGTTCAGGATAACTCCCGGATTAAGCAGATAATGAGGATCAAAAATCTGCTTGATCTTTTTCATCAGATCGTAGGCTTCCTTTCCCCATTCGTGCTCAACATAAGGGGCCATGTTCCTGCCCGTTCCGTGTTCCGCCTTTAAAGCGCCGTCGTATTTATCAACTACCAGTTTTACCAGGTCGTCCATAAAATTCTGATAGCGGGTTACTTCTTCTTCACTGGCAAAATCCTGTGTAAACACAAAGTGCAGGTTTCCTTCCAGCGCATGACCAAAAATCACCGCTTCATCATAACCGTATGTTACAAAAAGAGCCTGCAAATCGAGCGTGGCCTGTGCCAGTTTTGGCACCGGGAAAGTCACGTCTTCGATAATTACGGTTGTGCCGGTTTCTCGCATGGCACCTACCGACGGGAATAAACCTTTTCTGATTTTCCACAAAGCCATAAATTCAGACGGCACATCGGTAAATGATACCGGAATTTCGGCAGGAATATCGCTTATCGTTTCTAAAATCTCATCGATCTGTTCAGCCAGAACTGTTGGCTCTGATGCGCGGGTTTCCACCAGAATGGCACTGGCCCCTTCCGACAAATCTTTCAGGTAGGCCGGCACTCCGTCCTGATCTTCAACCGAACGAAGACCTGCACGGTCGATCAGTTCAACTGCAGCCACCGGGGCACTTTTTAATAACGAAACCGCGTTGCATGCTTTTTCAATATCGGGGAAAACCATCAGTGAACTGGCTTTGAATTTGTGTTCGATTACCGTTTTGTAGGTGATCTCGGCAATAAAACCCAAAGTACCTTCCGAGCCGATCATAATGTGCTCGATCACATCAAACGGATCGGTAAAATCGACCAGCGCATTCAGGCTGTAACCCGTTGTATTTTTCATTTTGAACTTGTCGCGTATACGCTGCGCCAAAGGCTCGTTGGCATTTACCGATTCCACCAGCTCGGTGAGGTTAGCCAATAGTCCTGCATGCGTTTCCCTGAAAGCTTCTTTACTTTTTTCATCACCGGTGTCGAGCAACATTCCGTCGTGGAAAACAATTTTCATGCTTTCAACCGTTTTGTAAGAGTTTTCGGAAGTACCGCAACACATTCCGCTGGCGTTGTTGGCAGCAATTCCGCCAATCTGAGCCGCATTTATCGACGCCGGATCAGGACCGATTTTACGTCCGTATTTTGCTAAAATAGCATTAGCTCGTGCACCGATAATTCCGGGTTGCAGACGAATACTCAGGCCGTTCGCCAGTACTTCGTGCTTTTGCCAGTGAGCGCCGGCAATCACCAGTATCGAATCGGTGATGGCCTGACCTGAAAGACTGGTTCCGCCAGCCCTGAAAGTAACCGGTAGTTTTCGTTTTTGGGCTTCCTGCAATATTGTTGACACTTCGTTTTCGTCCCTGGCCTTGATCACCAGCTTTGGAATCAGGCGATAAAAACTCGCATCGGTTCCAAATGCCAGCGTGTGCATCGGATCGTGAAACATTCGGCTCTCATCGATCACCGACAATAACGAATCGTAGAGTGATTTATATTCTCCGCTAAGCATAATTTCTTTGTTTAAATTTTAAAGTGGTAATGGATTTAGCCCCATAAACAGAACGGATCCGAGAATCAGCAGAATGATCAGGTAATAGGCAAACGAGGGCACCGAATTAGTGCGAATGATCCTTCCTTCCGACCCAATGCAACCAACCGTAGCCGACACGGCCACCACGTTGTTCACACAAATCATATTTCCAACTCCTGCTCCAATTCCCTGCATGGCCAGAATCAGAATTTGCGGTATGCCCAACAAAGTTGCTGTTTCGAACTGGAACGAAGCAAACAGGATATTTGAAACCGTTGCTGAACCCGACATAAAGGCGCCCAATATGGCGATTAGCGGTGCAAAAATAGGGTAAGCATGTCCTGAGATAGATGCGGTTGTACGCGCCATTTCGGTAAGCATACTTTCCAAACCTGCCCCGTTTGTTCCCGAGTTTAGCATGATCTGCACCAAAGCAACCCCGCTGAATAAAGCTATTGCAGCTCCTTTTATTTGTTTGAAAGTCATTTTCCAGGCTGCCTTTACCTCTTTCATCTTCATTTTATGAAAAACGTGGGTAAACAGTGCCACCACAATAAAGGGCAGCGTGCCCGGTAAGTAGGCCCATTTTAACGCATAATCAAGTTTATCGATTCCGAATAAATTATTGATTTGTATGGTTTGTGCTGCCAAAATTCCTTTTAATCCAAATTGCGGAATACGCGTCACAACCAGGATAACCGCGATGAGCAAATAAGGTGACCACGCTCTTAACAGCGACATTTTTGCTTCGCCAACAGTTCCGGTATCGGTATTCGAAAACCAGCTTTTTGCCCACTTCGATTCGTGCGGAAAGTCCCATGTTTTTTTAGGAACAAGAAACCCTTTTTTAGCAGCCACAATAATAATTCCCAAACCAATAAACGATCCCACCAAGCTGGGCAGTTCGGGACCGAACACCACAGCAATCAACGCGTAAGGAACCATAAATGCCAGGCCGGCAAATAAAGCAAACGGAGCAGCCTGCAAAGCAGGTTTAATCGATTTCTCCTTACCGAAAATTCGGGTCATAATCATTAAACCCAGCAAAGGAAGCAGCGTACCTGCCACTACATTGGGCAATGCCACCCATTTGGTCAGCATCATTTGAAACACCGTCGGATCGGCTCCAACCTGTTGCAAATTGGTTTCAAGCGTGCTCATTGCGCCAAAAATGGGTGTTCCAACTGCACCAAACGGAACAGGGACACTGTTAAATATCAGCGCTACGATTGCCGCAGCCAGCGGAGGGAAACCCAGTCCGACCAGCAGTGGCCCTGCCAAAGCCGCAGGAGTACCAAAACCGGCAGCTCCCTCGATAAATGCACCGAACATATAACCGATGATGATCGCCTGAATACGACGATCGCGGGTGATCCCCTGGAATCCGTTGTTAATGGATGCCATGGCACCCGATATTTTTAATGTATTCAGAATCAGAATGGCTCCGAATATGATGATCAGAATGTCCATTGCTTTTAAGACACCGAAAAAAGAATATGCGGTAACACTCAGAATATCGATCTTCCAATAGACCAATGCTATTAAAACAGCCAGGCCCCAGGACAATGGAAGCGCCTTTTTTGCTCCCCAGTTAAATCCCGCCATCAATACGATTGTTACTACAATTGGTAAAAAAGCCAATAACGCGTTCATAAGTTTTAGATTTAAATTAAACATTAAAGCCATCTGGTTTAAGACGACGCGGCCCTTAGCCAATTGGAATGCCAAAAAATAGAGAAGCTGATTTATTTACTGGAGAAGACAATCGTAAATAACAGACAAACAGATTATTATGGTTTGTATTTTTTGTTTTGGGGAGATAATTGTCAAATGAATAAAAACGGGCCATTTGGAACATGTGGGCCATTTGGAACGCCAAAAGCAGACAAATGTGCCATTTGGAACATGGCAGGATTTGTGAAAAATAAACACTTTCGGTATGCGTTCGTTGACGGGATTCAATTCTGGCTTAAAAAACAATCGCAGTAATTGGTGAAATACCCTGCGATTCTGTTCTTTATGAAAGCGATATGTGATTTTATTGCGGGCATTAAAGAAAAGATGATTAAGGAGAAAGAAAACACTATCGCGATGAACTCAAGGAGCACCCGCACAGTAAGTTATGGATGGGTGTCGTCGAAATAAAAAACGGTACAAGAAATATCATTTATAGTTATTATGTTTATTTTTAGTGCAGTAAAAACCACAGACGTTGAATCCGTGCTCTGAAATAAAATCTACACAAAAACTACAGATATACGCCCAAATCAGTTGTATATAAGTATTCGGTACCAGAGATACAGATGTAATACATTATTAACTGCAAAAACAAACATTCAGATAACAACATTATGATAGAATTAGAGCCAGACAAATATTCGCTTCTTGAGGCACCGTTGAAAGAAGTGAAAATAAACCATCTTTTTGCTCGCTCGGTGATTGAAAAGAAGGTGAGGGGAAAGGTTTTCGTCGACAACAAAGAGAATCCCAATACCTTTTATGTTATCCACCCTTATGGGATGAGCCTGTTGTTTGGCGATACAAAAAACGAGACTTTTAACAGGCTCTTTCTTAATTACTGTTTAAATTGTAACAAGGAAAGAAAGACGCACGAATGGATGCAGGCCTTTCCAAACGATTGGGACGATACTTTAAAAACACTGTTCGAGGGGAAACTGATTAGCGCGCCAGACTCCGGCGATACTCCTGACGAATTTGTGGAGCTAAATACCCGGGTAAACTTTAAATTCAACCTTGAAAAATATCTAGTTTTCAAAAGGAATGCGATTAAGAATAACTACTCCATTATAAGAACCGATAAAAACAGTTTCAGAGAAATGAAAGGTAGTGTTGTTCCCGCTCGTTTTTGGAACAATGCCGACGATTTCTGCAAAAATGGCGTCGGTTTTAGTTTATATTATAAGGAGAAGTTGGCAACAACAGCTTATTCGGCATTTATTTTCGACAAGGAACTGGAATTGGGAATGGAGACTTTTCCGGAATTCAGAGGGAAAGGATTTGCGCAACATGCCTGTTCAGCATTGATCGATTATTGCTTAACCAATAAATACGAACCTGTGTGGGCGTGTAAATTAACAAATATTGCATCTTATAAACTTGCTCAAAAGTTGGGATTTATTCCGGATATTACACTTCCATATTATCGATTGGTATTGTAAATTTGAGAAAAGCTATAAAATTTGAAACGAACATGAATTTTAATATGCTAAAATATATCCAGGAGCATACTTAAAATTCATCGGGAGTTATATACTATACCTTTGAAAACAAACAATTTTAATAGTATGAAAAAGACAGAAAAGATTTCGGAAAACAAGAATTACACAGCAGTAAATGTTGGAAGTTTAAACGATATTAAATCCTATTCGCTCATTCATCCGAAAACCGGTGCAGAGGTTAAAGGGAAGGTGTTTGTGAAAGCTCCGGTAAAAGCTACCGGAACGGAAATATCTTTTACTACCATTCCGCCAAAATCAGAATTGGGGTATTTTCATATCCATTACAAGGACGAAGAAGTTTATATTATTCTCAAAGGATCAGGTTATTACCAGGTTGATGATGATTGTTTTCCGATAGAAGAAGGCAGCGTGATAAGAGTTGCCCCGGCAGGTGTGAGAAGTCTGTGCAATACCTCCTATGAAGAGATGATTTATATTTGCATCCAGGCCAAAGAAAATTCGTTGGAAGAACATACAACCGATGATGGGAAAAGAATTGATGTTACGCCTAAATGGAAAATATAAGGAAACAAAACGCCCTGCAACAAATAGTTATACGGAAGGCGAGAGGCGTCTTGGTTTGATAAGCCAAATCAGGATTGCCACTGTTGCGGGTTACTTGAGTTGGTGACCGTTAAGTTTTCCGTTTCTTCTTTTTAGCCGCCGGAAACAATACATTATTTAAAATCAGCCGGTAACCCGGAGAGTTGGGATGCAGGCTCAGGTCGGTTGGCGGATCGCCAATCAGGTGGCGGTAATCTTCAGGATCGTGACCGCCGTAGAATGTCCAGAATCCTTTGCCTTGCTCGCCATGAATATATCGTGCTTCGTTGGCCGGTTTGTTCTCGCCCAATACCAGCACATTCGATTTTAACACCTCTTTGCGATACGCTGTTGTTTGCCCCATAAAACCTTTAATCAGGTTGCGGTGGTTTTGGCAAAGCATGGTGGGTATCGGGTCCCACTTGGCCGAAAAATCAAACAGGGTAAAGTAATCGTTTTCGCGGGCAACATGGCGGTGGTCGGTAGCATCAATATTCGAAAACTCGTACACATACGGGCTTTTCTCCAGCTTAAAATTTTCGAATGCAAAGGTGTTGTGGAAATCGAGTTTCTCATCAACGTTGGCTGCCATCGGGTCGCCATCAAACATGTTTTCACAAATATCAACACCCACTGCTGCCAGCGAAATATCATAAGTATCGGTAGCGGCACACATGGCAAACAGGAAACCGCCGTTCTGCACGTATTTCTGTATTTCGCGTGTAACAAACGATTTCATTTCCGACACTTTCATAAAACCCAGTTTTTGAGCCAGCTGTTTGTTAATGCTCACTTCTTCCTGGTACCACGGCATATGTTGATACGAGCGCCAGAATTTACCAAATTGCCCCGTAAAATCTTCGTGGTGCAGGTGCAACCAGTCGTAATCTTTTAGGTTGCCGTTTAGTATTTCTTCGTCGTAAATAATATCGTAGTTAATTTCAGCGTAGGTTAAAACCATGGTCACGGCATCGTCCCACGGTTGTTTGTTGGGTGGCGAATACACCGCAATTTTGGGTGCTTTATTCATTGCCACGGCATCCTGATTCATATCGGGCTGGGCAATTTCGTTTAAAATTCCTGAAGCCTGTGCATCGCTGATCACCTCGAAACTAACGCCACGAATCACACACTCATTTTCAATCTCGGGGTAGTGCTGCATTAAAAAACTGCCTCCGCGGTAGTTGAGCAGCCATTTTACCTCAATGTCCTGTTCCAACACCCAGTAGGCAATACCGTACGATTTCAGGTGGTCCTTTTGCATGTCATCCATGGGAATGAGCAGCGAAACGGCTCCGGCATTTAATGCCATGAAGAGCAGTGCCGGCAAAAGGAATATTTTTATGAGTGTGCGCATGTTGTTTTTTGTATTAGTACAGCAAAACAGGCAATTGGTTCATCTTGAATTTCGAATGATGATTAACGAACTCCGATTTCAGAAGTGGTTTCATATTTTGCATGTATTTTTTTATCTCAAATCTAGAATCGTTAATCGATATTCTACATTCGACATTCAACTTGATTTGCGAATGATGATTAACGATTTTTGATTTAAGAACTCTGTCTTTACAAGATTATTGTTTGGCAGAAAAATCTGCAATCGTTAAACAACAATCTATATTCATCATTCTGCCTCCGTCCTTAATCCTTTCTAAAACGGTGCATCGCTGGTTGACGAGTGGTGACTGTCGAATCCACTGTTTGACGACATTCCTGCAGCCAGATTATCGTCATCCAGGTTCATCGATGAGCCAAAAGTTTGAACTTCTTGTGAGAAATCCCGCGAGTCGAACTGCGGATCAAGATCGGAGAAGCGAGCCATTTCTTTCTGGAAACGCAGCGGAACGTCGGCAGTGGCACCGTTACGGTGTTTTGCAATGATCAGCTCAGCAATTCCCAGCAGCGAATTACCCGATTCGTCTTCGGTAATACCAAAGTACTCAGGGCGGTGAATAAAACACACAATATCGGCATCCTGCTCAATCGCTCCCGACTCACGAAGGTCGGACAGCTGCGGGCGTTTGCCTTCGCGCGATTCAACGGCACGGCTCAACTGCGACAAGGCAATAATCGGTACGTCCAACTCCTTGGCAATTGCCTTTAACGATCGTGAGATCATACTTACTTCCTGTTCACGACTTCCGCGCGAGTCAGTTCCGGCTGTCATCAACTGCAGGTAGTCGACAATGATAATGTCAACATCGTGCTGCATTTTCAAGCGGCGGCACTTTGCCCTGAATTCAAAAATCGAAAGGGCAGGTGTATCGTCGATAAAAATAGGGGCTTCATCAAGCGTTTTAATTCGCTGGTTTAGCTGCGCCCATTCGTAATCTTCCAGTTTCCCTGTCTTGATTTTTTCACCACCCAATTCCGACTCTGCCGATATTAAACGGTTAACCAACTGCAACGACGACATCTCGAGCGAGAAAATAGCCACCCCTTGTCGGTGATCAACGGCCATATTTCGGGCCATGGATAATACAAAGGCCGTTTTTCCCATCGCAGGACGTGCAGCTATAATTATCAATGCCGAGCGTTCCCAACCCGAAGTAATCCGGTCTACCGCAGTAAATCCTGATGGCACACCACTTAATCCGTCGGGTTTGCTACGTGCAGCCTCAATTTGCAACACTGCCTGGTTCAGGATGGGTTTAATCGGTACGGTCTCTTTCTTAATATTTCCTTCGGATACCTGAAATAATGCCGACTCTGAAAAATCGATCAGGTCGTCAACATCGATGGTATCGTCGTATGCTTTTGTCTGAATTTCGGAAGAAACACGAATCAACTCGCGCTGCATAAATTTTTGGGCAATAATACGCGCGTGAAATTCGATGTGGGCAGCGGAAGCAACACGGCGAGTCAGCTGGGTGATGTAACCCGGTCCGCCAACTTCGTCAAGCTGGTTACGGTCTTTCAATTCCTGAGTTACCATCAGCAGGTCGACAGGCTTTTCCTTACCTGAAAGGGTTTTAATCGCCTCGAATATTTTTCGGTGTTCCTCTTTGTAAAAACTGTTCGAATCAATCGTGTCAGCAACCGTAACATACGCGTCGCGCTCAAGCATTAACGCTCCAAGCACAGCTTCTTCAACATCAACTGCCTGAGGCGGAAGTTGTCCGTATTGGGCGTTGATTTGTTCTATTGTATTCTGTTGTTGATTTGGTCTTTTTCGTTGTGCCATTTTGATTTTTCTGCATTCAATATTCTCCCGGATAATTATAACCCGGATTCAAAAATAGAAATTTACGTTGCCTGTTACAAAGGATTGCTGGCTCTGTTTTAAACAGTTGCAAACAGGCGAAGTTCACAATTGTTAATTGATTATTTGGCCAGTTTTTCCTCGATAATTTGCGAAATAATTGATTTTAACGTGCTTCCCATTGCCCTTATTTGTTGCGGAATAAAGCTGGTAGCAGTCATTCCGGGCGTAGTATTCACCTCAAGGAAATAGAATTCGTCGCCCTGCAAAATGAAGTCGATCCGAACGATTCCTGAGCATTCGCACAAGTCGTATATTTTCGAAGTCAGGTCCTGGCACTTTTTGAAAAGCGGCTCGGGTAACCTTGCAGGCGTAATTTCCTGTGTTGCTCCGGGAGTGTATTTTGCCTCGAAATCGAAAAACTCATTTTGCGGAATAACTTCGGTAATCGGGAAAACCACTTTTTCACCCTTCAGGCGAACGGCGCCACAGGTAAACTCGTGTCCGTCGATAAATTGTTCCACCAGTGCTTCGTCGCTTTCTTTCCATGCCTTTTCAATGGCTGCTTTTACCTCGCCGGTTTCTTTAACTTTGGTAATTCCAAAGCTTGAACCTCCGGCATTTGGTTTTACAAAAATTGGTAAGCCCAGGTCTGCAACAATTGCTTCAGCATCGATTACTTCGCCTTTTTTGAACTTTTTCGAGATCGCCATTTTTATGCCGTGCGAACGCAGGTAGTTGTTACAAAACCACTTGTTAAAAGTAAGCGACGACGCATGGACGTTGCAGCTGGAGTAGGGAACATTCAACAATTCGAAATAAGCTTGTAAAATCCCGTCTTCGCCCGGTGTTCCGTGAATGGTGATATAGGCAAAATCGAATTTTATCTTTTCGTTGTTTACGGTAAAACTAAAATCTGATTTGTCGACATCGGCAATTTTCTCTTCGTTCTGAAAAACTTCCCAGTTTAGTCCCTGTATTTGAACTAACCATGGAGTGAATTTTTCGCTATCTACAGCTTTTAAAACGTTTGCTCCGCTTTTTACGGACACCACAAATTCCGACGAATCGCCTCCGGCAATTACGGCTATGTTGGGTTTGTTGTTCTTACTCATTTCTGTTTGCTATATAATTTTCCCATTTATCAATTGCGGTAGCCATGTCTTCAGGCAGTTCCGAATTGAATAACATCTTTTCTCCTGTTGTTGGATGAATAAATCCGAGTGTTTTGGCGTGCAGCGCCTGGCGGGGCAGCACTTTAAAACAGTTTAGTACAAACTGTCGGTATTTGCTGAAAGTAGTACCGCACAAAATCTGGTCGCCACCATAATTACTGTCGTTAAACAGCGTGTGGTTAATGTGTTTCATGTGCACCCTTATCTGGTGTGTGCGTCCTGTTTCGAGGCGGCATTCAACCAGCGTAACATAACCAATGCGGCGTAAAACTTTATAATGCGTAACGGCATGTTTTCCGTAATCGCCTTCAGGAAATACGGTAAAAACCTGCCTGTTTTTCAGGCTGCGCCCGATGTGACCGGTTATGGTGCCTTCGTCATCTTTTACACTTCCCCAAACCAATGCGAGATAACGGCGCTCGGTTGTTTTCTCGAAAAACTGCAACGCCAGTTTATTTTTCGCCAATTCGGTTTTGGCAACCACTAGTAGTCCCGATGTATCCTTGTCGATACGGTGAACCAGTCCCGGTCGCGGATCTTCGCTGTTAAACAAAGGAAGGTCGCGGAAATACCAGGCCAATGCATTCACCAGTGTTCCGGTATAGTTTCCATGTCCGGGATGTACCACAAGGCCCGGTGGTTTATTTATTACAATCAGCTGATCGTCTTCGTAAACAACATCAAGCGGAATATCTTCGGGGATGATCTTTAGCTCACGCCGCGGAAAATCCATTACGATCAATATTTCCTCGTTGGGTTTAATTTTGTAATTGGGTTTTACCGGGATTCCGTTCACAAGGATATTTCCGGCGTCGGCAGCAGCCTGAATGCGGCTTCGCGAGGCGTTGTCGATTCTGTTCGAAAGAAACTTATCGATACGCAAGGGAGATTGCCCCGGATCGACAGATAAACGGTAATGTTCGTATAGCTCGTTCTCTTCCAGTTCTTCGTTTTCCTGATTGTAATCTTCCATTGTTAAAAATTTCTTTCGTAAGCCTGGTTAATAATTGTTGTGTCGGTGGTTAACCATATGTCAACCGACGAACCCAGATTTACGTGTTTTGTAAATTGAGGATTTGGTTGTTGTTTCCATATTCTTGCACTGGCCGAGTCTTCGGCAGTTTTGGCTGTTTCATCGTAAATAACGGCGCCCATATTCAGCATGGCGTCGGTAATGGTCGACTGCGCTTCTTCAATGTTAAACCCGGTGAGATTTGGCAGTGTAGTTTGCATATTTCCCTGGCTGCGACCAACAACCAAATCAACATCAGAGCCTTTAATAATCTTGTCACCTTCAAAGATTTCAACCGAATTTTGCAGCGATTTTAGTACCAGGTCGTTGTATTCCGATGGCTGATATGAAATATTACCTATTTGTAATCCGGCGTTTTCAATTAGTGCCTGTGCCTGCCGGAAAGAAATGTCGGTTAAACGCGGCAGAACAACTTTTTCGGGCTCGTTTGAGTTTATGGTTATACGAATCACACGGTTTTCTTTTACATGCGAGTTGGCCAGTGGCAATTGATCGACAACTGTACCCGGCTCAAAATTTTTGTTGTAAAGCGAATCGATTACTTCCACACGCAGCATATTTGCTTCGGCGCTGGCAGTAGCTTCATCCAAACTCAGGCCTGTTAACGCCGGAACCGGATAGGAAACACCATGTTTGGTGTATAATTGTAATCCTTTTAGGGTTATAAAAAGGAGAAGCGCCACAAGCCCAATGGCAATTAACAGGTGCTTTACAAAAGCACGGCTGGTGATAAATTTTCCTAAACTCATTTTTTTGTACAGTACTTATATAAGAGAACAAAAATAAGTCAAAAAAAGTATGATGAAAGGATTTCGGCGATAAACAAATTTCAAATATTGAATAAAATGATTTTGGAGGATTTGTTTTAGAGAAGCCGTTTTACAAACATGTATAAACACGAAAAGGTAAAGAACTGAATTCTTTACCTTCCCGCAAAATGTAACAAGATAAAATAAATTATCTCTTATGTCTTGGCTCGTCTGAGACGCTAAGTTTTTTTCTACCTTTTGCTCTACGGGCTTTTAATACTTTACGGCCGTTTGCAGTCGACATTCTTTCTCTGAAGCCGTGCTTGTTCTTTCTTTTTCTATTCGATGGTTGAAATGTACGTTTCATTTCTATAAAGTTTTACTTGTTTCTATTCAGAATTTTCGGACTGCAAAAATAGTGCTTTTTTTAATTCTTCCAAAAACTTAAACACTTTTTTCAGGAAAAATACACTTTGTATGTTTATTTCTATGAATCAGTGTTTTATCCGCGCAAAGAAAAGCATTTTTTTCAACGGACCATGTTCTCGTTCAATAAATATGTGCTGAAAGCTTTTAAATGCATACCTGGTGCCTTGTACAGCCCGGTTGCAATAGTACCGTTTATCCTTTTTTTACTGAGAAACGGAATCCGATTCCGTGCAGGTTGATGATTTTTACCGAAGCATCGGCGTTAAAATATTTCCTCAGGCGCGAAATAAAAACATCGAGGCTGCGCCCCAGAAAATAATCGTCGGAGCCCCAAACGTTTTCCAGGATCTCATTTCTGCTAAGCACTTTGTTAGCATTCCTGGCAAAATAACGGATCAGTTCAGCCTCTTTAAGTGTAAGGTTGCGGGTGTCGCCGTTTAATGTAAGCGAGAGGTCATCGAAGTGAAAATCGAACTGCCCGATTTTTAAAACGGACGATTCACTATCAATAGGCTGCGACTGGCTACGCTTCAAAAATATCTTGATTTTTAAAAGCAGCTCTTCCATACTAAACGGTTTGGGTATGTAATCGTCGCCGCCAATAGTAAGCCCGGTAATTTTGTCTTCGGTCATGCTGCGGGCCGTTAAGAAGATAATAGGTATCTGGTCGTTGTTTTTTCGTATGGTTTCGGCTACCTGGAAACCATCTATTTTCGGAAGCATCACGTCGAGCACAATCAGATCGAAATTGTTATGCCCGAAAAGCTGGAGTGCAATTTCGCCGTCGGCCGCTACTTCTACATCGTAGCCGTGCTCCATTAAATTATCTTTTACTATAAAACGAAGCGCTTCGTCGTCTTCAACCAATAATATTTTAAATGAATTGTTGCTCATATTTTACGTTGGAATGGTTAGGCTAAAAATGCTTCCCCCTTTTGGGTTATCGTTTACTTTTATTTTCCAATTATGCGTTTTTACAATTTTGTACACGTAGTCGAGACCGAGACCAAAACCTTTTACATTGTGTACATTTCCTGTCGGAATTCGGTAAAACTTTTTAAAAATCCGTTTCCGGTGTTCGCGCGGAATTCCTATTCCGTTGTCGATAAAATTCAGCTCGTAACTTTTCTGTTTTTGCAGAAGTTCAATCTCAATTACAGGCGTTTTGTCGCAGTATTTTGCTGCATTTTCAAGAATATTCGATACCAGGTTGGCAAAGTGGAAACGATCGGCCAAAATGGGACAATCGCTAATTTTGGTCTTGATTTTTACTTTTGCATTTTGTCCGGCTTTCGATTCCCGAAAATGATCACTGGCTTCTTGTAAGAACTCGGTGAGATTTACCTTTTCCAGGTTAAGCAGGATTCGGCTTTTCTCGATCGAAGCTAAGTTAAGCACTTTTTCAACATTCTTCGATAGCCGTGTTGTTTGTTCCTGTATTATGTGTGTGTAATCAAACAACCGCTTGGGCGATTTTAAGATTTTTTCATCGTTAATAACGTTTGCTGCCAGTGCAATCGACGAAATGGGTGTTTTTAATTCGTGGGTGAGGTTGTTAATGAAGTTTTTCTGTATTTCGGATAATTGCCTTTGGCGGATGATAACCCAAAGCGTGTAACCAAAGAAAAAGATGACCAGCATTAACAGCGCGGTTAAAAAATACCAGATGGAAAGTTGGTTTAAAAAGTAGGGTGACCGGTCGGGGAAATGAATGCCGAAATAATTGGAGTATTCCTCGTTTAGCGGGAAGTCAAAATCCGATGGCTCCTCGTTTTCGTCGATATGGACCAGCGTGGTCTCGTCCATTTGCTCCTGAATGGGGCTGTATATCGAAAATTCGTAATCGAAATAAATATCGTGCCTTTTAAGCTGGGTGGTAAGGTTCTGTTTTAGTAGGTCTTTGTCGATTGCTACACCAACATTTACGAGGTAGGTGTTGTTCGAAATAACTTCAACAGGCGTAATGCTATCGAAGTTTTCAGTAGTTCCGGTGGCGAGCATTACCTGCCAGGCAACTTCCTTTAAAGCCACACTCGCACTTTCCTGAAATTGTGTTTCTGAAAGATTATAGGAACTGCGTATCAAAGCAAACTGCACTAAAAAAACGCCAACTATCGACACAGTTGCCAGCATTATAATGTATTTAAGTGCTTTCCCTTGCATGGATTTTTATTCAAAAGCTAAACTATATATTTTTTTGTTTGCCTGCCCTAGTTAACAACTCATTAACAAATAATTGAATTCATTAACAGCGAAACTAGTCAAGCATCAATACATTTGCTTTATAGATTTCGAGAAAGAACAAATTTAATTAATAAATTATGAAAAGCATTCTACAAATATTAGCAGTTTTCGCACTGGTGATTGCTGTTAATACAGCAATGGGCCAGGGACAAGCAAAAATTGTTTTTGACAATCAAGCGCATGATTTTGGTTCGTTTAAAGAATCAGACGGTGTGCAAACAACAACTTTCAAATTTACAAACAAAGGAAACGCACCACTGGTGCTATCAAATGTTCGCGCTTCGTGTGGTTGTACAACTCCAAAATGGACGCGTCAACCGGTTGCTCCGGGCGAAAGCGGAAGTATTGATGTGAGTTATGATCCTAAAAACCGTCCGGGTTCGTTTAACAAGTCGGTAACTGTTAGCTCAAATGCCGAGAATCCTACAGTTATTTTAAGAATAAACGGAAAAGTTGAACCGCGCGAAAAAACACTGGCAGAGCAATATCCAAGAAAAATTGGAGATCTTAGAGTAAAATCAAACTACCTGTCGTTCGCAAAAATTACAAAAGGCGAAAAAGTAAGTGAAGAATTGGAATTGGTAAACGATACTGATAAACCGGTTGAAGTTGGTTTCCGTACCGTACCAACGCACCTTAATGCTAAAGTTGAACCGGAAACTATTCCGGCAAACGGAAGAGGTAAATTGATTGTTACTTACGATTCGGATGCTGCTGACACTTATGGATTTGCATCGCACCGAATTTACTTGTCGTTAAACGGAAGCAACGACTATAAAAATTCAGTGGGAGTAAGTGCTACAATCGAAGAAGATTTCTCGCACCTTACAGCTGAAGAACTGGCAAAAGCTCCTGTGGCTGATTTCAAGGAAACATCATTCGATTTTGGTGATATGAACCAGGGCGATAAAAAGGAACATACTTTTTCTTTAACCAATACTGGTAAAACTGATTTGATCATCAGAAGAGTTCGTTCATCTTGCGGATGTACTGCTGTTGCTCCTTCGAAAAGTGTAATTGCAGCAGGTGAAACAGCGCCTATTAAAGTTACTTTCGATTCACGCGGAAAACGTGGCCGTCAGAGTAAATCGATCACGGTTATTACCAATGATCCAAAAACACCAACATCAACATTGCGCATTTCAAGCCAGGTTGTTGTTCCTAATGCAGGCTAAGTTTATTTAAAGTCAATATTTCAGAAGGTGTTGCAGGCGAAACTTGCAGCACCTTCTTTTTTGCTGTACTTTTGAACGATAAATTTTATTCGGATGTCAGAAAAGGATAATCACCATATAGAAAACGACCCGCAGTACAAAGGGTTGATAGTTAAT
The DNA here is from genome assembly GCF_010586825.1 of Draconibacterium mangrovi. Taxonomy (GTDB): domain Bacteria; phylum Bacteroidota; class Bacteroidia; order Bacteroidales; family Prolixibacteraceae; genus Draconibacterium; species Draconibacterium mangrovi. The sequence continues at coordinate 319,255 of NZ_JAAAGB010000002.1, forward strand.
GCAGGAGTCGAAAAACCGGATATGGTTAACAACGATTCGGTTCAGCGTTTTTTGAAAAAGAATAGAAAATTACTGTCGGTTGACGAATATGTTGACGGCATTTTGAAAGGCGATATCACACTGCTTAGTAAAGCTGTAACTTTGGTCGAGAGCTCAAAATCAGCACATCAGCAACTGGCGCAGCAAATTATACAAAAGTGTTTGCCACACAGTGGTAATTCGGTTCGGATTGGAATAACCGGAGTGCCGGGTGTTGGGAAAAGTACCTTTATTGAAGCACTCGGAAAATATCTAACCAACAAAGGCGAAAAACTGGCTGTGTTGGCTATCGATCCGAGCAGCGAGCGAACCAAAGGAAGTATTTTGGGCGACAAAACGCGCATGGAAGAATTGGCCAGCGATAGGAATGCTTACATTCGTCCCAGTCCATCGGCAGGATCGCTGGGAGGTGTTGCCCGAAAAACCCGCGAAACCATTATTTTATGCGAAGCGGCCGGCTACAACAATATTTTTATTGAAACCGTTGGGGTAGGGCAAAGCGAAACCGCTGTTCATTCCATGACCGATTTCTTTTTGTTGCTAATGTTGGCCGGAGCGGGCGACGAACTGCAGGGAATAAAACGTGGAATTATGGAAATGGCCGACCTGGTTACCATTAACAAAGCTGATGGCAGCAACATTGAAAAAGCAGAAATGGCAAAAGTACAATATCGAAATGCCATTCATCTTTTTCCGGCCAAAGATTCGGGGTGGGCAGCCAACGTAGTTACGTGTTCTGCCTACAAGAAAACCGGCATTGAAACCATTTGGGAGCAGATTGAAAAATACCGGAAACAAACGGTTGATAACGGATATTTTTACCAAAAACGAAACGAACAAGCTACATACTGGATGTACGAAACCATTGAAGAGCAATTGAAACGAAACTTCTACGATCATCCCGAGATTAAAACGAAATTGAAAATGCTCGAAAATTATGTGCTTACCGATCAGATGAGTTCGTTTGTTGCAGCCACCGAGTTATTGAATACGTATTCAAAATTAAAATAAACGGAGCTGTTAATATCTTAAATAGTTAGCAGCGATAATAAAGCAGGCAAAAAATGGATTTATTCTATCCTTTTGCCTGCTTTGTTTTATGAGAAGTTTCATGTAGTTAACACTTTCAAATCCATCTTAAAAGAAGTAAATTTGTTAGAACCTTTCTGTAGGTAAGGTGTTACTTACATAAATCAAATATCAATAAATTTCAAAATACAATGAATTACGATGTAATAGTGATAGGTAGCGGACCAGGAGGATACGTAGCAGCAATTCGTGCGTCGCAACTCGGATTAAAAGTTGCCGTGGTTGAAAAAGAAAACCTGGGCGGAATTTGTTTAAACTGGGGATGTATCCCTACAAAGTCGTTGCTAAAAAGTGCACAGGCTTTTGAGTATGCTATCCACGCTGCCGATTATGGTGTAGCCATTGAAGGAGAAGTGAAACCCGATTTTGGTGCAATGGTAAAGCGTAGCCGCGATGTTGCCGACGGAATGAGCAAGGGAATTCAGTTCTTGTTTAAGAAAAATAAAGTAGAATCGATTTTTGGCTGGGGAAAATTAGCCGGAAAAAATACCGTTGAAGTTACCGACGACAAAGGCAAAAAATCGTCGTACACCGCTAAACACATTATTCTGGCAACAGGTGCACGTTCTCGCGAATTGCCAAATCTGCCACAGGACGGTGAAAAAATTATCGGATACCGCAAAGCACTTACGCTTGACAAACAACCGGAAAGTATGGTTGTTGTTGGATCGGGTGCCATTGGAAGCGAGTTTGCCTATTTCTACCACACCATCGGAACCAAAGTAACGCTGGTTGAGTTTATGCCAACTTTGGTGCCGAACGAAGATGAGGAAGTTGCCAAACAGCTGGAACGCAATTTCAAAAAATCGAAAATGAAAGTGATGACCGGTTCGTCGGTTGAGAGCGTGGATACTTCGGGCGATAAGTGCAAAGTAACCATTAAAACCAAAAAAGGCGAAGAAGTGATTGAAGCAGACATTGTTCTTTCGGCAGTTGGTATTGCTCCAAATACCGAAAATATTGGTTTGGAAGAACTGGGCGTTGAAACCGACAATGGCCGTGTTAAAGTTAACGAATACTACAAAACCAACGTTGATGGGGTATACGCCATTGGCGATATTGTTGCCGGACCGGCATTGGCTCACGTTGCTTCGGCCGAAGGTATTACCTGTGTTGAAAAAATTGCCGGACTGAATCCTGAACCGATCGATTACGGAAATATTCCTGGATGTACATACACCAGTCCTGAGGTTTCTTCTGTTGGGTTAACCGAGGCAAAAGCTAAAGAAGCGGGTTACGAAATTAAAGTGGGTAAATTCCCTTACTCGGCCAGTGGAAAAGCAAGTGCTGCCGGACAAAAAGATGGTTTTGTTAAATTGATTTTCGATGCAAAGTACGGAGAGTTACTTGGTGCACATATGATCGGTGGAAATGTTACCGAAATGATTGCCGAAATGGTAGTTGCCAAGAAGCTTGAGATCACCGGACACGAGTTGATTAAAACCATTCATCCGCACCCAACAATGAGCGAGGCAGTGATGGAAGCCGCAGCTGCTGCTTACGACGAGGTGATACATATTTAAAAAATAGAAAAACTATAAAATAAAGAGCCCGAGGTATTTAACTTCGGGTTTTTTGTACAATAAGTATCGAATAAATGACGAAATTGTTCTAAAAAACCATAAAAAGCTGAAAATCAATCGTGAAGTTTTTGTATTTAAGAATTAGTTTTAAATTTGCCGCTCAGGCATCAACTACAGTAACCGTAAATTTCTCGGAATACTATTGTTAAATAAAGGGAAAAATTCTTTAATAAAAACTTGAAATAAATGAAAAAACTGACATTGCTAGTGGCATTTTCTATGCTGCTTCAGCTTGCTTTTGCAGGAGGTTTATTAACTAACTACAACCAAAGTGCGCAATACATTCGTATGTTGTCGCGAAATGCAGCTTTAGAAATTGATGCTGTTTTCTATAACCCCGCAGGACTGGTGAAAATGGAAGATGGCTGGTATTTTGCTTTTTACAGCCAAACAATTTTTCAGACCCGCGATATCGATACTCAGTTTCCTACATTAAATTCAGGACATTACGAAGGAGAAACTACAATTCCTGTTTTTCCTGATGTTTATGCTGTTTACAAAAAAAATAACTGGGCCTTTTCATTAGGAATTGGTCCGGTAGGTGGTGGTGGAACAGCCGAGTTTCCATCGGGTATTCCAACACTTGAAGTACCTTTTTCACTGATTCCAGGTCAATTGGCCGCGCTGGGACAGGTCGACCCTGCACTGGCAGTAAACAGTTACGATCTGGAAATGGCTTTGGAGGCTTCTTCAACATTTTGGGGAATTCAGGTAGGGGCATCTTATGCGCCTCATGATAAATTCTCGTTTTATGGAGGTTTGCGTATAGTACCGTCAACAAACAAATACGAAGGAGCAATCCGTAATATTCAGCTAAATGGAGTGAATGCGGCTGCCTGGTTAAACGGAGCATCTACACAGGTAAGCACAATGGCAGCAAATTTAAACGCTTTGGCAAATGTGCCGGAAGCATTAGCGCCAATACTTCCTGTTGCAGGTAATTATACATTAGCTCAATTGGTAGGTGCAGGACAAATGGATCCTGTACAGCAGGGACAAATTGAGGCCGGTTTGCAATTAATGGGACTTTCGCTGGAACAAATTTCGGCTATGAACCTGAACCAGATAAACGGTGCATATGTACAAGCAGCACCGGCTTTTGCGTCAACCGCACAAACATTAAGCGGTACTGCGCAAACTCTTACCGGAACAGCTTCGCAACTGGGTGATAAAGAAGTAAAAACCAAACAAAAAGGAATGGGTTTTACCCCGATTATTGGTTTTAACATTTCGCCAACCGATGACTGGACATTTGCCGTAAAATACGAGTTTGAAACCAAGTTGACCTTGGAAAACGAAACCGACGTTGACGATATGGGCTTATTTCCTGACGGAGCTGAATCATCGAATGATATTCCCGCAATTTTGGCAGGGGGTGTAGGTTATCGTGGTTTGGGTTGGCTGGAAGCACAACTTTCATTCAATATGTATTTCGATAGAGATGTTAATTACGGTAACAATATTCGTTATTCTACTTTAGGACAGAAGGTACACCGCGATATTAAAGGTAACTACACCGAGCTGGCGCTGGGTTTGCAGTTTAATGTAGCCGATAATTTTGCATTTAGTGTTGGTGGTTTGCGCTCGAAAAATGGTGTAACACCTCAGTACCAAAGCGATTTTAGTTACAGCAACTCATCGCATACCTTGGGCGGCGGAATTATGTGGAACATTACCGATAAACTAACTTTTGATGCAGGCGTTTCAAATACTTTCTACCAAGATGATACCGTAAAGTTTACACATCCAGGTATTGGAAGCTATGATGAAACTTATGCAAAAACCACACTTAGCTTGTCGGCCGGTATTTCATACAGCATTTTTTAAACCAAGAACAATATAACGCAAAAGCAGGGGGCAATTTTTGTTCCCCGCTTTTTTTGAATTGAAATTAGCCCTCTATTTGACTGTTTTACAAATAAAGCAGGAAATCAGATGGTCAGAATGAATATTTTGTAGCCAAAATATTAATCTGAACCATCAGGATTGTTGTTTTGCAGACAAAACACAAAAAAAAATCGTTGAGATTGACATTTTACAAATAAAACAGGAAAACGGATGATTAGGATGAACGTTTTGTAGCCAAAATATTAATCTGAACCATCAGGATTGTTGTTTTGCAGACAAAACACGAAAAAAAATCGTTGAGATTGACATTTTACAAATAAAACAGGAAAACGGATGATCAGGATGAACGTTTTGCGGCCAAAATATTAATCTGAACCATCAGGATTGTTGTTTTACGAACAAAACATAAAAAATAAAGGGCTGGTTTAACAACCAACCCTTTGGAGAACTAACTAAGCAGCAAAATTAGTGGAATACCTAATCTAGCTGAAATATTTTGTTGTACACTTCGTCGCCGATAAGTTTGGCGGTAAGTACAAATTCGGTTTTCCCTTCGGCTTTTAAATCCGACATGTCGAAACGGAACTCGCGGGTAAACCAGGCTTCGCACAGATCGCCGTTGGCATTGTGCCTGATCTCAAAAGTAGGAACCGTTGAGCTGCTGGCTGTCCACGGATGCATGCGTGCCAAATCGATGGTATGATCCTGGCAACCTCCGCTGTACGATAGTTTAAAATAAAGGCAGTCGCCGTCCATGTAAGCTTCGTGCAAATGAACGGGATCGCGGGCCAGGCTGTCGTAATTTTCAAAATAAAGATCAACATAAGGCGAGCACGACAATTCTTCGACGTAGATTACCTCGCAAGGCACTCCCTGTTCGCAGCTTATGTAAACATTATCGAGCTCGGTATAAGTAATTAGCACGCGCTGCCCCTGCGAAAAAGTAAAATCATCGGGATAGTACAAGGGCTGAACTTTATTGCCATTATCCAACTCGATGATAAAACCACAGTCGCCGGCACCGGCATAATCAATTACGGTACCTTTTGCGTCAAACGACATCAGTTCATCGTCCTGACAACTGGTAAATACAATAAGAAATACAGAAAGTATTGCGACTAATTGTTTCATGGCTTTTTATAATTTTATGTACAACGCAGGTCATTTGCGTTTATTTCGCTCTATTCCTCACTTTCAGGATTTTTAACAGTTCCCATAAAAAGAATGGCATCCGTGTCTTTTTCTGTAATGAAGTTTTCATAATAAAGGTTTAACAAATTTACATTATAGATGTGTTTAGGCAAGTTAAGGTTGCGTAACAAATGTTAAATGACGTTTTCTTGTCGACGCGTGTCGGGAAGCTTTTTGAAAATCTGTTTTCGTTGATACAGCTGTTAAAGCTATTTTGAAGAATTTCTCAATTGAGCCAAAGAATTTTCACCCCAACGCAACCTTTTTTATAAACCACACATCTATCCAATGATTTTAGCTTGAGAGAACTGACTGTAAAAGCAGATGCCAAAAAGAAAGATGAAAACCAATTCGTTTTTATCAGTACTTTTAGGCGTTATTTGCGAACGATTTTGGAAGACCTGAGAAAAATAATAAACGGTTGTGCTTCGGGGAAAAAACGTGCACAGGAACAATTATACCAACTATTTGCGCCAAAAATGTTTGGGGTTTGTTTGCGCTATGCCAAAGATAATACCGAAGCCGAAGATAACCTGCAGGACGGGTTTATAAAGGTATTCCAAAATATTGGCCGCTTTAGGCACGAAGGTTCTTTGGAAGGGTGGATAAGGAGGATAATGGTAAATGTTTCGTTAGAGAAATTCAGGAAACAGCATGTTATGCATCCGGTTGAGGATGTGAGTATTTACGAGGGGCAAAATGTTTCGGATGATATTCTGGCCGGTATTTCAGCAAAAGAATTAATTGCAGAAATACAACAACTACCACCTCGTTACCGAATGGTTTTTAACCTTTTTGTAATTGAAGGAATGAACCACCAGGAAATTAGTGAAGAGATGAAAATTACCGTGGGCACATCAAAATCGAACCTGGCACGCGCCAGAGACATTTTGAAACGCCGGGTAAAAGAACTTTATGGAGATATTGAGAAAACAAGTAATTATACAGCCGGATGAGTAAAAAACTAAATATTGACGATTCGATCCGAGAAAAGCTCGATGGTTTTTCGGCTGCGCCACCGTCGCATGTTTGGGATAGTATTCAGTCGCAACTCGACGGGCAGCGGAAAAAGCGCCGTATGGCTTATGCCGGGTGGATTTCGGCAGCGGCAGTTGTTGTGCTGGCCTTTATTGCCGGGTGGTACTTTAGTGGAAAAAGCGTTGTTGAAGAGCCAACAATGGCTCAGCAACAAACGGCACCCGAAAAAACGCAGGAACCTGCCGTTTCGCCAAAAGATAATAGCATTGAAATAGAAGTTGACCAACTGGCCGGAGCTCAGGAAATAAATAGTACCGAGACAAATGCAAACAATACAATATCAGAAACTAAAATGCTGGCAGAAGTTGAACTTGCTGCTGAACAAAATAAGTCTGAAACCGATCAGGTATTTTCGACACGTTCTGAGGAAGACTGCAGCTTGTTAGAACGTATTGAGGCAATATTCACTACACAACAATCCTACGTGTTGTTAGCGGAAAAGAATAATGAAACGAAAATTGAAGAACGTTTTACTGCTGATGAAATGCTGATTGCGGCCAATCTGCGAAACTTAAACGAACAAAAACAGCAGGAGAACGGATGGATTATCGGAGCCCAGGTTTCTCCGGGATATTCGTCGCACTCGGCAAGCCACAACGATTCGTATGCCCAAAATATGACCTACGAAAGCGATAATGGCGGAAGTAATATTGGCGGAGGTATTTCGGTGCAGTACAAAACCGGTAAACGCCTGCGTGTTGAGAGTGGAATCTATTATGCGAAGGACGGCCAAAAAGCTGATAATTCATTTAACCTGTTTGCATCAGACAAAGACATGTTTTATGGCGCAGCACCCGATGCAGCATACGATGGATTGAATACGGGCTTTTCAAATCTGGTGCAAACCGGAAGGAGTGAGGGGGGAATTGCCATGAACAGCACAGCCGGTGTTATTGAAATGAAAAGTACACCACAGGGAGCCAATATTTCGGCAAACCTTGAAAACTCAAACGATGTTACAGCACAACGATTGTACTCTGATGGTGAGTTCTCGCAGGTGTTCGAATTTGTGGAAGTGCCGCTGTATGTACGTTATAGCGTGCTCGACAAAAAAGTTGGTGTAGAACTGCTTGGTGGAATTAATGCCGGATTTGTAATTGGAAACAATGCCTATCTCGATAATAGTTACGGTGTGCAAAACATTGGAAGTACTGCCGATATTTCAACGCTTAATTTTTCGGGAACACTTGGGGTGGGAGTTAATTATGCATTGGGAAAACACTTCTCGTTTGCGCTTGAGCCTCGTCTGAATTATTACCTTTCTTCGATAAACTCGAACCCCGATGTTAATTATCGTCCGTACAGGATTGGTATTTATACCGGAGTTTATTACGAGTTTTAGTACCCGGTTCTTACTGAAAAGTATTTAGCAGTAATTAAAAATGCTACTCAGGAATTTTGGTGCATCAAAACGATAACCGGCATAAAGTTGAAACTGAAAATTCTCGTTTAAAGTAACAGTTGTTTTTTGTTGATTGTATGCTTCAAGGTTGCCGGTTATTTGTATTCCGGCAAAAAAACGGTTGGAATTGTAACCGGCGGCAAGCATCGTTTTTGCCCTAAAAACGGCATAATTAGTTTTTGTCTCGTAGCGGGTTGTATAAAAGCGGGTTTCAAGGTTTGTGTGAATTAAACCTCCACCCGTTGCAGCACCTGCCGATACAAAAAGGCTTTTGTTTACCACCCAGGTATAAAAGTAGCCTAATTGAAGGCTCAATGAAAGATTATTACTCTTTTGCGAGCTGCTATTGGGTGCCAGTTCCGATTTATCATCAATAATATAATACCTGTAAACAAGGGTCGGAACAAGGCTTCCTGCACTTTTTAGCTGTCTTTCGGTTTGTGTTTCGATAGCTGAAAACGAGAAATTCGGATTAATTTTATATGCGGTGTAACCCGAAATCCGGGTATAATTTAAATCGGGCAATTTTGTGTAGTTGGCATCCTTGCTTCCGCTTTGCAAAAGGTTCGAGCTGCTGTGAAAATAGAAGCCTTTTATTTTGGTGTATTCCAGGTGTTGTGTCCAGTGACGAAGATTTACATTTGTTCCTGTCCAGAATATTTTAGACCTGCCTTTTTGCTGCTCATCGTCGTTTCCTGGAATAAATCTGGGGCTGTATCCTATTCCAAACAACAAAGCCCGGTAACTTAAAATCAGGTTGGTTTTTATCGAGGTGTTTGGTTTTATGGTGTAGCGTTGGTTTTGCTGGTAAATCTGAAAAAATTCGGTGTTGTTGGTAAGCGATAGTTTTATGGCTAGTTGTTGATTGTGTTTTTCAATAAATGCATTTTTTTCGGTTGTAGTTTTGCTTTCTACTTTTTGGGCATAACTGTTCAAAAACAGAATACCGGAAAAGAGAATAGTGGAGATCAGTTTCATGACTGAAAAATAATCATTTCGCTGATGTTTAGGAAACATTCATTCTGTGATGGCCGATTTTGTTCGAAAATTATCCAAATCTCAATTTTTGTCAATATGATGATTGTCAGGTGTTAATTTCAACGAAATGTGAAATTTTGCGCTGTTAACAGTTAATTAAGACTATTGCTTAAGAACAAGAAAATTTCTTTTATACTTTTGCCAACTATTCAACGCAACCTGAACGATTCATCAAATAACCCAATGGTGTTCGTTATACAAGAAAATATTTAATATACAGAGTTTTTAAAATTTTTGAATGAAAACTGGAATTTATATCACAAACACCGAAAGCAACACAGGAAGATCGCTTGTTACGCTGGGTGTTTTAAAAGTGTTACTTTCAAAAGTAACCAAGGTCGGATATTTCCGGCCAATCATTAACGATTATCCAAAGGGAGTTCACGATAATCATATCGAAACCATGATATCGTATTTTAACCTCGATATGGAGTATAAAGACGCATACGGCTTTACCATGTCGCAGGTAGTGAAATACAAAAATATGGGGCAGGAGGCACGTTTGATCGATCAGATTATTGATCGTTACAAGCAGCTAAAAGAGAAGTTTGATGTGGTTGTGGTTGAAGGTTCTGATTTCGACAATAAGGGTGTTACTTTTGAGTTGGATCTGAATATTGAGTTTGCCAAAAACCTTTCGATTCCGACCATTTTGGTTAGCTCGGCAAAAGATAGAAACATGGGTAGTGCCATTGCGAATATCGACCTGGCTATTAAATCATTTGCCGAAAGAGATGTAGTGGTACAGTCGGTTGTTATGAACCGTGTTGAACCCGGAAATTGCGACATGATGCGCGAAGAGCTGAGCAAGGTAGTACCTGCCGAAACTTCTATTGAGATCATTCCGGAAATTAAAAAACTGGGCAGCCCTACCATAAAAGAAATTAACGACGAATTGGGTGGTACTGTACTATTTGGCGAAAACCTGTTGTGCAAACAAGCCGACCGTTACGATGTTGGAGCAATGCAGTTACGCAATTATCTCGACAGGGTAGAGGAGAACAGCCTTATTATTACACCGGGCGACCGCTCTGATATTATTCTGGCGGCGCTTCAGGCCAATGCGTCGGCAAATTATCCGGGCATTGCCGGTATTGTGGTTACCGGAGGTATTGCTCTCGAACCCCAAATTGTAAGGCTGATTGAAGGTTTACCAAATATTGTTCCTATTATTTTGGTTGACGATGTAACGTTTACTGCAGCCAAAAAAATATCGGATGTAAAACCAAAATTGCACCCGGGATTACCACGTAAAATCGATTTAAGCATTTCTACCTTCGAAAAATATGTCGACACCGACTTCCTGATCGACAAATTCAGAAGTTTCAAAACCGATGTGGTAACACCGCATATGTTTCAGTATAACCTGGTGGCAAAAGCCAAATCGAAAAAACAACATATTGTTTTACCCGAAGGTACCGACCCTCGTATTTTGCAGGCTGCTTCAAGTTTGGTTGATCAAGGGGTGGTTGATATTACTCTTTTGGGAAGACGCGATGAAATTATTACCAAAGCTACCGAGATCGGTGTAAAAATCAATGGTAATATTAAAATCATCGATCCGGTAGAATCGGAGTATTACGAAGACTACTGGAAAACTTACCACGAACTGCGTAAACACAAAAATATACCTGAAGATATGGCACGCGATGCCATGGCCGACGTTTCGTATTTCGGAACAATGATGGTTTACAAAGGGCATGCCGACGGTATGGTTTCAGGTGCCGCACATACTACAGCACACACCATTATTCCGGCACTACAGTTTGTAAAAACCAAGCCGGGCGTTAAAACCGTATCGTCTGTTTTCTTTATGTGTCTCGACGACCATGTTTCGGTAATGGGCGATTGCGCTGTAAACGTAAGTCCAACTGCCGAGCAGCTGGCTGAGATTGCAGTTACCTCGGCCGATTCGGCAATTGCTTTCGGTATCGATCCAAAAGTGGCATTGTTGTCGTATTCGTCGGGTACATCAGGTTCAGGTGTTGAGGTTGATAAAGTTCGCAGTGCTACTGAGATCGCTATTGCTGCACGTCCTGATCTGAAAATTGAAGGACCTATTCAATACGATGCTGCAGTTGATCCGAGTGTAGGGAAAAGCAAAATGCCTGATTCGCAAGTGGCAGGGCAGGCCAACGTGCTTATTTTCCCCGATTTGAACACCGGAAACAATACATACAAAGCCATCCAGCGCGAAACCGGAGCACTGGCGATTGGCCCTATGTTACAGGGATTGAATAAACCGGTTAACGACCTTAGCCGTGGTTGTACTGTCGACGATATTTTTAATACCGTTGTAATTACAGCTATTCAGGCTCAGGAAGGGTTTTAAAAGTAAATTCATACTTTTTACGATAACAGGTTAACTGTCGCGAGAATGGTTGTACTGTTACCAAAAAACTTTAATTGATATAATTTAAAATGAATATTTTAGTAATTAATGCAGGTAGCTCGTCAATTAAGTATCAGTTGATTGATATGAACACCGAGATGCCTTTGTCGAGTGGTATTGTAGAACGGATCGGTCTGGAGATGGGACTGATCAAACACAAAACATTCCTTAACGGTTCGGAAGAAAAGACCGTTGAAGAATTCCCGATTCCCGATCATGGAGTTGGTTTAAAGCGAGTTGCTGAATTGCTTACTGACGAAAAAGTTGGTGTTATCAGCGATCCGTCAGAAATTCAGGCTGTTGGTCACCGTTTGGTACATGGTGGCGAAACTTTTACCAAAACGGTTGAGATTACCGATGAGGTAAAGGCCAAAGTAAAAGAATTGTTCCCATTGGCTCCACTACACAATCCGGCTAACCTGATTGGCGTGGAAGTGGCTGAAAAAGTATTTCCAAATGCAACACAGGTTGGTGTATTTGATACTGCTTTTCATCAAAGTATTCCGGAAAAAGCCTATCGTTATGCTATTCCGGAGAAATTTTACCGCGAATTGCGTATCCGTAAATATGGTTTCCACGGAACTTCGCACAAATTTGTTTCAGAAAAAGCAATTGAGTATTTAGGAAATCCTGATGCTAAGATTATTACCATTCACATTGGTAACGGCGCTTCAATGGCAGCTGTTAAAGGTGGTGCCTGTATTGATACCACCATGGGAATGGGACCGTTAAGCGGACTTATCATGGGAACCCGATCGGGAGACATCGACCCTGCAATTATTTTCTACCTGGCGCAACAAAAAGGCTTTTCGGTTGAAGAGATTTCAGATCTTTTAAACAAAGAAAGTGGAATGAAAGGGTTAACCGAACTTACCGATATGCGTGATATTGAAAAATGTCAGAGAGAAGGCAACCCGGTTGCAATTTTGGCATTGGAAATGTATGCCTACCGGATTAAGCAATATATTGGAAGCTATACCGCCGCAATGAATGGTGTTGATGCCATTGTATTTACAGCCGGGGTAGGGGAAAACAAAACTACGGTTCGCGAGATGGTTTGCGAGGATATGGATTACCTTGGAATTACCTGGGACGAAGAAAAAGATAAGAACCGCAAAGGTGATGTTCACGAAATTAACGTGGACGGCGCAAAAGTTAAAGTTCTTATTATTCCTACCAACGAAGAGTTGGAGATTGCAAAACAATCGTTGGCACTTGTAAAATAAAGTGTTAAAAGACAATATTGAAAAGGCGTATCCGGTTTTGGATGCGCCTTTTTAGTATGTTGTTTCCCAACTTAAAAATCGTTCAGAAACAGTGCGTTGATTGTTTCAATCAATAGTTTCCTGTTAATTGGTTTTGAAACAAAATCATCGCAACCGGCGGCCCGTGCCTTTTCTATGTCCTCTGTTTGTGCAAATGCCGATTGAGCGATTATCTTCACTGATGTGTTGAACTCTCTTATCATTTTTGTTGCTGTATACCCATCAATTACCGGCATTTTAATATCCATCAAAATCAGGTTAAGGTCAGGGGTATTTCGGGCCATCTCAACTGCTTTTTTTCCGTTATTGGCAACCAGTATTTCCGACGCAAGATCACGAACCAAAAGTTTTAGCAATTCTATCGATATAGTATCATCTTCAGCAATCAATATTTTTAATTTATTCTCCAGTAAATCTTTGACAATCACCTGCAAATCAGAAGTTGTAGTTTGTTGCGAATTGATTGTGGCCTGCAGAGGCAGCGAAACATAAACGGTAGTTCCTTTGCCAACTTCCGATTCAAGGTTTATTGTTCCGTTTAACATTTCGGTGTACGATTTTGTAATGGAAAGGCCCAGCCCCGAACCTTCGAAAACCCGTGAGTCCGCAATGTCGGCCTGCACAAAACGTTCGAAAATGGCTTCTTGTCTTTTCTGTGGTATTCCAACGCCGGTATCTTTTACAAAAAAGTTTATGTGGCTGTTGGTGGTGGTATAGCCAAACTCAACAGTACCAGATGCTGTGAACTTGTATGCATTCCTAATCAGGTTGGTAAGAATTGAATTGAGTTTGTCGGGATCGGTGTGTAACAGCATTACCGGATTACCATTGTTTTCGTTAACTTTAAAAGTAATGCCTTTCTGTTTCATCGGCTGCTCAAAGAAAATGTACAGTTCTTTTATCAATGCCGGTAGGTTAATGTCCTGCATGTGTGCAATAACCATTCCCGACTCAATTTTAGAAATATCGATAATGTCGTTGATGGTAGTAAGCATTCTTTCTCCACTGTTTTGAATTACATCGATAAATTCTGTGCGTTGTTGAAGAGATAATTCATTATCTCTCAGCAATTCTGTAAATCCTAAAATACCATTCATCGGTGTTCTGATTTCGTGACTCATATTGGCCAGGAAAGAGGATTTTAACTTATCGCTTTGTTCGGCATTTTCTTTGGCCCGTACCAGTTCTTTTTCAATTTCTTTTTGTTCGGTAATATCTCTGAATTCTACAACACGAACTATTTTATTGTTGTAGGGAATCATTTTACCCTGAATGCGAAGTGGGTAAGTTTGCCCGTTTTTACGGAGTCCAACGGATTCATAAGGTTTTGTATATTGTTCCTGAATATGTTTCTTTACCAGGTCGCGTTGATCTTCTGCAATTAAAAGCAGCCCGTCCATACCTATCAGCTCTTCGTGCGAATAGCAGGTAATTATTGATAATCCGTGGTTACAATCCAAAATTTGTCCTTTGTCGTGTATGGCTATTCCTCCGAACGAAGCATTGTGCAGAGCTTTAAAACGAGCTTCGTTCTGTTCTGCTTTTTCTTTGGCGCGTTGCAGTTCTTTTAAGGTTTGTTTCTTTTCGGTAATATCTTCGCGAACAGCTATAAACTGGGTAATTTCTCCCTGGTTGTTAAAAATAGGAGAAATAACGGCTTGTACCCAATACAGCTCTCCGTTGTTTTTCTTGTTGCGGATTTCTCCATGCCATATTTTACCTGAATTAATGGTTTGCCAAAGGTGTTTGAAGAATTCTTCCGAATGGTATTCTGAATTCAGGAGACGTGGATTTTTTCCAACTATCTCCGCATTTTTATAGCCGGTTAAGTTTTCAAAAAAAGGATTTACGTATTCGATTCGCCCATGTTTATCTGTAATAAGAATGCTAACCGGGCTCGCTTCAATAGCCTTTGAAAATAGTTCGTTGGCTATTTCGAGCTTTTTACGCGTGGTGATGTCACTAATAAAACCTTCAAGATGAAAGTTGTTATGTTCGTTGATTGCTTTTCCGCGTTCCCAAACCCATTTTAATTGGTTTTGTTTGGTGTAAATACGGTATTCCACCTCAAACGATTCGTCTTTATCTATGGCTTCCTGAATCGTATTTCTTATGCGTTCTTTGTCATCGGGATGGATGAGGCTTTCGTATGTTACCGTTTGTTCTGCTGTTAGCTCTTCGGGGCTGTAGCCAAAAAGTTGAGAACTTCCCCGGCTTACAAAATTCAAGGTCCAGTCTGCATTATTTTGGCAGTTATAGGCCACCCCTGGAAGGTTGTCGAGAATGCGGTTTAACTTTTCGTGGCCTTCTTTTATTTCTTCCTGTAGCTGATAACGTTCTGAAATATCGCGTACAGCAGCAATTCGCACTTTTTTGCCTTTGTATTGAATTTCGCGTGCCTCAATTTCAACATGTCTATAGGTACCATCTTTTTTAAAGGCCTTAAGAACATAAGGTTTTACGACTTCGCTATTTATCCTACTGTATATTTTATCATGGTCTTTTAAGTCAATAAACTGTGCAAGTAGGTTTTTGCCAATTATTTCTTCGCGCGAGTAGCCTGTAATGTTAAGCAGTGTATCATTGACGTCAAGAATAACACCGTTATCGTGTATAATTATTCCTTCAAATGCCGAATCCGAAAGGAAACGAAAATATTCTTCACTTTCCTTTATTTGCTCCAGTGATTTTTTTAACTCGGAATTATCATGGAGGATCACCATAATTGCCGGCTTATTATCATAAACCGTATGGCTAATCGTGACTTCAACAGAGAATGTTTCGCCCGATTTTGTTACAGCTGCCGAATCATAATGTGTTTGCGATGATTTTCCGGTAATAAAATCAGTATACAATTTTATTACCAGTTCGCGCTCTGTGGGGGCAACCATTGTAATAAATGGGTTTTCGAGTATTTCTTTCTCTGTGTAGCCGGTTAGCCTGCAAAGCGACTGGTTAACAAACTTGGTTATCTCGTCCTGAATGATAAGAACACCGTCGTTTAAGGAATCTACCAAATTTTTATAGCGGAGTTCGTTGGCTTTTAATTCGTTGTGCTGTTTGAATTTTGTTAATGCAAAAGCCAGACCTTGTGCCAGATCATCCAATCCAATTTCTTCAACCGGCTGTTTGCTATCCTCTGCAGGGATAGCTACGCATAAAACACCTAATGTTTGTTTTTCATCTTTTATTTGTGCAAGAAATGGTGTCCATCCCGTAGTGTCAAGGTCTATCAGTAACTCGCCGGGTAACCCGGAATGTACGGTTTCCGGTGTATTAGAAAGTGTTTGCCAAAGGTGATCGGGAAAGCCCTTTGATGTAGCCTGGTTCCTGATATTGTTGATAACGGAAATAGCGCCTGCTCCCGTAAAGAATTTTGTATTTCTCTTCTCATCAAAAAGGGTGATCCACGCAAAATAATATCCACGAGTATCAACTAAAATTTCACAGGTTTTTTCCAATATGGTTTCCGAATCTTTACCGGAAATGATTAAATGCTGAATTTTTCGTATGGCGGTGATTATGGTTTGGAGGTGTGCAATTTTTTGATCGGCCTGATTTGTCATCCCTTATTTTCTATGGTTACACTTGAAATGAGCATAATTCCATTCACCTTAATGTGCTAATATAGTAAAATTGAGGAACACTTTCTTATATAAAAAATCATGAGGATACAAAAAAAGGTGCATCGTAAAGATGCACCTTTTGATTTATAAGGTTATTGTTCTTATGCCAATAATTCTTTTACCTGGTTGTATACATTTTCGCCAGTATAACCCAGTTTTACATCCAATACTCCGGCCGGAGCAGAGAATCCAAATGATGCAAGACCAAATACTTTTCCGTCCATTCCAACCAAACCTTCAAGTGTTACAGGCAATCCGGCTGTTAAACCAAATTTAACAACGCCCGCAGGAAGAACTTCTTTCTGGTATTCGGCACTTTGTGTGCGGAACAAACCTTCAGAAGGAACAGAAACGATACGGCTTTTAACACCGTCTTTGGCCAATAACTCGGCACCGGCAACCAAGGTACTTACTTCCGATCCGCTTGCAAGCAGAATTACATCAGGTGTACCTTCGCAATCCTGAAGGATGTACGCACCTTTTGTAGCTCCCTGTGCTGTTTCGTAAGTAGTAACATCTTTAATTCCCTGGCGCGATAAAATAAGCGCTGTTGGAGTATCGGTATTTTCCATTGCCATTTTCCATGCAACAGTAGTTTCGTTACCATCGGCCGGACGCAATACCAACATTGAGTTTTTGTGGCTGTGGTTTTGCAATTTTTCCAACAAGCGAATCTGCGCTTCCTGCTCAACAGGTTGGTGAGTAGGACCATCTTCTCCCACACGGAATGCATCGTGTGTCCATATGTATTTAACCGGTAGCTCTTGCAGTGCAGCAAGACGCGCCGCCGGTTTTTGGTAATCGCTGAATACGAAGAAAGTACCACTTGCCGGAATCACTCCACCGTGCAATGCCATACCGTTCATAATTACGGCCATTGTAAGCTCGCAAACACCTGCCTGCAGGAATTTACCGCTAAAATCGCCTTTTTTAAACGATGTTGTATATTTTAGGAAACCGTCGGTTTTATCCGAGTTTGAAAGGTCAGCAGACGACACGATCATGTTTTCAACCTCCTTGGCAAATACTGAAAGAACAGTTGCAGAAGCACCACGTGTTGCGATACCTGCTTTTTGTTCAATTTTGCTGTAATCGATTTCCGGAACTTCGTTTGAGAAGAAAGCTTTTAGTTTTGCTGCCAATTCAGGATTTGCAGCTTCCCATTTTGCTTGTTCAGCCTTTTTTGCTGCTGCAGCTTCAATCAATGCTGCTTTACGTTTTTCGTAGTATTCTTTTACATCATCGAAAATTACGAATGGATTTTCAGGATCTCCACCCAAATTCTCGATTGTTTTTGCAAATGAAGCACCGGCACCCGATAATGGCTGACCGTGAGTTGAACACTGACGCTCGAAGTTTGTACCATCTTCGGTAATGGCACCTTTACCCATAATTGTTTTACCAATAATAAGGGTTGGTTTTTCAGTTTCTGCCTGTGCATCTTTTAATGCTTTGCGAATGGCATCAGGATCGTTACCAACAATAGTTAAAACGTTCCAGCCCCAGGCTTTATATTTCATTTCAGTGTCTTCAGTAGTCACCTCGTCGGTTTCTGTCGACAGCTGAATGTCGTTTGAATCGTAGAACATGATCAGGTTGCTCAATCCCAGGTGACCGGCAATTCTACCCGCACCCTGCGAAATCTCTTCCTGAATACCACCATCAGAGATGAAAGTATATGTTTTGTGCGCCATCCACTCGCCAAAACGAGCTACTAAAAAGCGCTCGGCAATGGCTGCACCAACTGCCATAACATGGCCTTGTCCGAGTGGACCTGATGTATTTTCTACACCACGCTCAACGTCAACTTCGGGGTGTCCCGGAGTTACGCTTCCCCACTGACGGAAATTGGCAACATCTTCCATGCTGTAAAAACCTGCCAATGATAAAATTCCGTAAAGCATTGGAGACATATGGCCCGGATCGAGGAAAAAACGGTCGCGGTTTGCCCATGTCATGTCCGATGGATCGTAATTAAGGAATTCAGAATAAAGGATGTTTACAAAATCTGCTCCGCCCATAGCTCCGCCTGGGTGGCCCGAATTTGCTTTTTCAACCATTGCGGCAGCCAGAATGCGAACATTATCAGCTGCTTTAACTTCAATACTTTTACTCATTTTTTTGTACTTTTTTTCAATTTACTTTAGGCAGGACAGGAACGCCAAAAATAGTAAAAAAGAGGGACTTGGAAAGCGGGTTTGCTTGTTATTAATAATAATTTAGCAATGAGCTCGATGCAGTTGCAGGCATAAAAAAAAGGAGAACCAGATATAAACCTGATTCTCCTTTTTGTGAAATATTTCTTTAAACTGTTACGCGTTATGAATTAATCAAACGAACCATAAAGATGCCATCGATAGCTAACAGTTTTTCTTTTACGCTGTCGTTAATTTTCTCAGCGTCAACATCGATAATGTTATAAGCAATATCGTCGCGTTTTTTGTTCAGCATATTATCGATGTTCAATCCTTCGGCAGCCAAAACAGTTGAAATCTGGCTTACCATATTCGGAACATTGCGGTTTGCAATTAGAATACGGCTTCCACCGTTGCGCTCCAGTTCGGCAGCAGGGAAATTCACCGAGTTTTTAATGTTACCGTTCTCCAGGTAGTCGCGCATTTGTTCAACGGCCATAATGGCGCAGTTGGTTTCCGATTCTTTTGTTGAAGCACCCAGGTGAGGAATCGAAATTACGTTCTCCAGTTTCAGGCATTCTTCATCAGGGAAATCGGTAATGTATTTGGCTACTTTACCCGACTCGATAGCCACTTTTAAATCGGCGTGATCGACCAGACCTCCACGTGCAAAGTTCAGAATTTTAACGCCATCTTTCATCATGGCAAATTTGTCTTTGTTAATGTAGCCTTTTGTATCAGGTAATAACGGTATGTTGATGGTAATAAAATCGGCTTGTTGCAACAACACCTGTATACCTTCAACCACTTTTACTTCGCGGCTCAGTTTCAGTGCGTGTTTTACCGACATGTATGGATCGTAACCAATTACGTTCATACGCAGTGCCGATGCGGCATTTGCTGCCAAAACACCAATAGCTCCCAAACCAATTACGGCCAGTGTTTTACCTTTAATTTCTTCCCCTGCAAAGTTCTTTTTACCTTGTTCTACTAACGACGGAACAGCATCGCCCTGTCCGATTAATGTTTTTGCCCAGTTAGCAGCGCCAATATAATCGCGCGATGCCATAAGCATTCCGGCAATTACAGCCTCTTTTACTCCGTTGGCATTAGCTCCCGGCGTATTAAAAACTACGATACCTTTCTCGGTGCATTTCTCGATTGGAATATTATTCACACCTGCGCCAGCTCTTGCAACAGCTTTTACCGACGAAGGAATTTCAATATCATGCATTTTAAAACTGCGCAAAACAATAGCATCCGGATTTGGAAGCTCGCTTGCAATCTCATAGTTGTCAAGTGGGAATAGTTTCAGACCATCGGGGTCAATCTTATTCAGAGTTTGAATTTTAAACATGTAGCTTGCTTTTTAATTGATATTCTCTGTAGCTGATAACACTATCCAAAAATGCAAAATATTGGGTAGCATATGTTTTAATGACAAATATCAGCATTATATCTATAAATTATAAGCGATCGCGGGGATTAATTATCAATATGAAATTAACATTAATGATCGAAGCCTGAAAGACTAAGAAATTTAAGATACATCAGAACAATATTTTATCAAGAATTGATATAAAAAATGGATAGAGATATGGATTTTTAAATCGTTAGAATTACCGGAAGGTTTTTAAGTTGCGGACAAAAAAAAGCCAGACTCTCCAGCCTGGCTCATCAACCTTCAACTACTAACCGATTTTATAACCCAAAAAATTATGAAACAATAGTTATGAACTATTATGTCTTTAGATTTTATACTTGCAAATAAAATAATAGAATACAAATGGGTATGTAATGTAAGTCACAAAAGCCCGGAAAAATCAATAAAATTTCGTGAAAGTGAAACTTTTCCGTTTTTTTCCAGCTTTTTTAGCAGGCGCGAGATCACTTCGCGCGATGAATTAAGTTGAAGAGCCAGATCCTGATGTGTGCCGGAATAGGTATGAACACCCGATTTTTTATGTCGGTCGATAAAAAATTTGACTAAACGTTCATCGAGTTTTAAAAAGGCAACAGCATCAAGTGTATTGATTAGTTCGCGAAACCTGTTCTGAAAGGTTTGCATCACATATTGTTTCCACAAGGGATATTTGCTTGTCCAGGCATCCAGCATTTCAACCGGAATCATCAGCACCTCGGTATCCACTTCGGCAATGGCATTTACTTCGCTAATTTGGCGGGCCATACAGCAGGTTAACGACATGGCACAAACTTCGTCGGCCTGCAGGTAATAAAGCAGCAATTCGTTGCCGGCCTCGCTGGTGCGCGAAACCCGTATCAGGCCTTTCAGCACCATCGGAAAGCTGGAAATAAACTGACCTTCGCGAATTAATGTTTCGTGTTGAGTAAACTTTTTTCTTACAGCAACCTGTAGGATTTCTTCCTGTAATTCGGGTTCCAGAAAATTGTATCTTGTATAAAAGTCTTCCATGTTAGCAGTTCAATTTCAGCAAATTTAATGTTGTGCCGCATTTCTGCAAAAAAAATCAACGAAATACGCTGTCTATGTAAATTTTTCTAATTGAAATGGTTATATGGATCATACGAAATTTCTGGTGGAGACAGCTTTTGGGTGAAATATAGATTTTACATTTTGAATAATGGTATTTGTCTTATCAGGAGAATTAAACAAGCTTCGGGGCTTCCCGACGAGCAGAAATAAACTCTGGACTAGCTTTCGGGGCTTCCCGACGAGCAGAAATAAACTTCGGACAAGCTTTCGGGACTTCCCGACGAGCAGAAATAAGTTGAAAACAATCTTTCGGGGCTTCCCGGCGGGTAGAAATAAATTTAAAACAGACCGCCGGAAATTTCCGAAATTCAGAAATGAACTTCGGTTTGTTCTTCGGGAAAGGAATGAGATCTGCTTTTATTGAATTTGAACCAGGTATCCGGAAACAAAAAAAGACTCCAAATAAATATGGAATCTTTTTTCGTTGTGTTGTCATCAAATTCTTTTATACCAATTAGAAATTAAACTTATCTTTTGGTTCGCAAACGCCCCAAGGCTCTTTAATTTTCTATCGGCATTAATCATTATAATCTCAAAGTTTCACTATCGCTCACTTTGAAATACAATTGATATTATTCAAACATGTCTTTCATTTTCTGAAAGAATGATTTTTCCTGTGCTGAAGGTCCGTCCTGAAACCCGGGCGAATCCTGAAGTTTCTCCAGCGCACGTTTCTCTTCGTTGCTCAGTTTCTTCGGAATCCAAACATGCACACGAACCAATAAATCGCCGCGTCCGTAACCGTTTACATCGGGAATCCCTTTTCCGCGCAGGCGAAGTATTTTTTCGGGTTGCGTACCGGGCTCAATTTTTACTTTCACTTTGCCTTCAACCGTTGGAATTTCGGATGTGGTACCCAGTGTAATTTCCGGGAACGACAAGAACAGGTTGTAGATCAGGTTATTTCCATCGCGAACCAATTCCTCGTCGTCGGCTTCGGTAATAACCACTAACAAATCGCCGTTTATGCCGCCACGTCGTCCGGTGTTTCCCTTACCCGAAACATTAAGCTGCATTCCTTCGCCAACACCTGCCGGAATTTTGATGTTGATTACGTCCTCTTCGCGAACAACTCCTTCGCCGGCACAGTGATTACATTTGTCGGTAATCATTTTTCCTTCGCCCTGACAAGTTGGACAAGCCGAAGTGGTTTGCATTTGTCCGAGCAAAGTATTTTGAACACGTGTTACCTGGCCGGCACCACCACAAGTTCCGCAAGTAGAGTACGACGAACCATTTTTAGCTCCGGTTCCGCTACAATGCTGGCAGGCAACGTATTTTTTTACTTTTATCTTTTTCTCAACGCCGTTAACAATTTCCTGGAGGTTCAGCTTTACTTTAACGCGCAAATCGGAGCCACGACTCACTCTGCGGCCACCTCTGCTGCGACCACCGCCGCCGCTAAAACCACCGAATCCGCCAAAATGTCCGCCAAAAATGTCGCCAAAAGCCGAGAAGATATCTTCAATGTCAGAGAAACCGCCTCCGCTAAATCCGCCACCGCCGGCAGCGCCGCTCATTCCGGCATGACCGAATTGATCGTAACGTTGTTTTTTCTCCGGATTGCTAAGTACTTCGTAGGATTCAGCTGCTTCTTTAAACTTCTCTTCAGCTTCCTTGTTATCCGGGTTTTTATCCGGGTGATATTGGATTGCCTTTTTTCGATAAGCTTTCTTTATCTCCTCAGCAGAAGCACTTTTGCCAACTCCTAATACTTCGTAATAATCTCTTTTTGCCATTCTTCCTCCTCTGAATTATTATTCTCCGATTACAACTTTGGCAAACCGGATTACCTTTTCGTTTAAGCAATAACCTTTTTGAATTACATCAACTACTTTGCCTTTTAATTCCTCACTGGGCGCCGGAATTTTTGTAATGGCTTCGTGAAGGTCAACATCAAAATCAGCGTGTTGAGCTTCAATTTCCTTCACGTTGTTTTGTTTCAGGAACTCCTGAAATTTCTTGTATATCAGGGCTGTTCCGTGTTTGCCCGCATCCTCGTCCTCAAGGTGTTTCATCGAATCAAGCGCACGCTCAAAATCGTCGATAACTGGAAGAATATTAACGATAACCGATTCGCCACCCGTTTTAATCAGGTCGGCTTTTTCTTTCATCGTTCTTCTTCTAAAGTTGTCAAACTCAGCCTGCAAACGAAGGTGTTTGTCCTGAAGTTCCTGAAGTTTTTGCCCCAATTCTTCCAACTGTTCTTCGTTTTTATCTTTTTTCGATTTTTTCTTCTTGTCTTTTTTATCGTCTGCTTTTTCTTCCTTTTCGGCAGCAGCATCTTCAACCTGAGCTGCGATATCTTTTTCTTCTTCTGTTTCCTTGTTTACTTTTTCTTCTGCCATTTTACCTAAATTTTCAGTATAAATAATTAACTGTAAGCCTTTTTTATGCTACGCTGACATAGCAAAAATTTTGCCATGCAAATATAAACGACAAATTGGCACCCGAGTCTGATTCCGAGTGCCAATTTGAACGATTTATACTATTTTTAAAGTAGTGTCTACAGCTCTTCTCTTAGAATTTTGTGCAGAGCAGCGTCGAGTGACGGGCCACGAAGCTTTTTGGCAATAATTACCCCGTTTTCATCAATTAAGTAGTTATCGGGAATTCCGCGAACCTGGTAAATCATACGGTATTTTGAGTTCCATTTTTGGAAATCGCAAATATGATTTGGCCATTCCAGACCGTCTTGTTCAATTGCTGCTTTCCATCTTTCGGGTGAATCGTCGAGCGACACGCCAAAAACGGTAAATCCTTTGCCAACGGTAAATTTAGCGTCTTTGTATTTTTGGTAGTTGGCAACAACAGTTGGATTTTCGCGGCGACACGGACCACACCATGCTGCCCAAAAATCAATCAACACAACTTTGCCTTTTAAGTCGGATAATTTTATGGTTTCACCATTTGGCCCTTTGCCAATCAATTCGGGTGCTTTATTGCCAATGTTTAAACCAAGTTCCTGGGCATTAATAAAAGTTGTGCCCATAAAAATGATCGCTGCCAGTAAAATAAATCTTTTCATCTTTTGCGTATTGTTATTTCTAAAAAGTTCAAATATAGAATTTTAAGTAGTAACACAAAGCTCTAGATAAAGTTTTAACATCGCGTTTACATTCTTGAAATGTGAGCGCCAATGGCATTTAATCGGCCGTCTATGTTTTCGTAACCGCGGTCTATCTGTTCGATGTTATCGATAGCGCTCGTTCCTTTTGCCGACATGGCAGCGATTAACAGAGCAATACCTGCACGAATATCGGGCGATACCATTTTGGTGGCACGCAAAGTATTTTTTCGGTCGAGGCCAATTACAGTGGCGCGGTGCGGATCGCAAAGAATAATTTGCGCTCCCATATCAATAAGTTTATCCACAAAGAATAAACGGCTTTCAAACATTTTCTGATGAATAAGCACACTTCCTTTGGCTTGTGTGGCCACTACCAGGAAAACACTAAGTAAGTCGGGAGTGAGTCCCGGCCACGGTGCGTCCGAAATGGTCATTATCGATCCATCGATGTACGAATCTATTTCGTAATGTTCGGTGTCTTTAATCAGCAGGTCGTCGCCTTTTTGTTCAACGTTAATTCCCAATCGGCGAAATGATTCGGGGATAATCCCCAGGTGCTCAATACCCACATTTTTGATGTTGATTTCGGAAGCTGTCATGGCAGCGAGGCCAATAAAACTACCCACTTCAATCATATCGGGAAGAATGCGGTGTGTGCATCCTTTTAACGATGAAACACCTTGGATGGAAAGCAGATTGGAGCCAATTCCTTCAATTTTGGCACCCATGGAAACCAGCATTTTGCAAAGTTGCTGCAGATAAGGTTCGCAGGCTGCGTTGTAAATTGTTGTGGTTCCCTCGGCTAAAACGGCAGCCATTACAATATTTGCTGTTCCGGTAACCGAAGCTTCGTCGAGCAACATATAAGCTCCGGTAAGTTTTTCGGTCGAAACGGAGTACCATTTGTTTTCACGGTCGAAATCAAAACGGGCACCCAGCTTTTGTAAACCAATAAAGTGAGTATCAACTCTGCGGCGGCCAATTTTATCACCACCCGGTTGCGGAATAAAACCTTGTCCGAAGCGGGCCAACAGCGGGCCGATAATCATTATCGAACCACGCAGTACCGCGGCTTGTTGGGCGTATTCCTCAGTTTTCAGAAAATTGATATCGACTTTGGAGGCGTCGAAACTATATTTGCCTTTAGCGAGGCGCGTTACCTGAACCCCTAATCCTTTCAGAATCTCGATTAATTTCAGCACATCCCGAATTTCAGGAATATTCTCGATGATCGTTTGTTCGGCAGTTAACAAGGTGGCACATATTATTTGAAGCGCCTCGTTTTTTGCTCCTTGCGGCTCAAGGTCTCCTTTTAACTTAAAACCACCTTCAATTTTGAAAGTCGACATGGGGTGTGATATTATAGCGTATTACCTATTTTTTCTTTTTTACTTTTTTCTTCTTTGGAGCACTAACCAGTGTTTTGGAGTCGGCCAGTTGAGTTCCCTCAGGTACTTTTAATTTTCCATGCGACATTTCTTCCAGATCACTAAAAATCATGTGGTCCTCAACTGCATCTTTATTCCACGCGAGGTACGATTTTTTCATGTGGTTGGCCAGTTGTTCGATAATGATGTCACGCTCTTCACCTTCAAAGTTATCGGCTTCCTGGATCAAAAGCTCCATGGTGCGGCCGTAGTGTTTGTGCTTTATGCGGTGTTTGGTATAAGGTACCGTATTGGGGCGTTCTTTTAATGATTCCGGCGTTGGCGGTTCGTAAGGATAATCAATGTCAAGTTGAAAATCAGACATAATGGCCAGGTGATCCCAGAGTTTGTGTCTGAATTCCTGAACATCGCGTAAATGAGGGAAAAGGTTGCCCATTACATCGATAACCGTTTGTGCCGATCTGTTTCGTTTTTCGCGATCTTCGATGGTCATCAGGTAATCAACCATGTTTTGTATATTTCTTCCATATTCAGGAAGGGCCATTTTTTTTCTCTTGGTATTATAATCCATCTGTAAATGTTTAATGCTAAAAATCTAACTTTCAAGTAAATTGGATTTATTTGCGAAATGATGTTACAAAACTAATCATTTCCCGATAAATCCCGAAGTTTTATTTTTTAGTTCGTTTTTATTCGATTCCGGATACTGAATGCTCGATACTCGCGGTTCGTCTCACTAATCCGCTTATTCTTTAATTTTAAGCTTGGCGAATTTTAGCAGCAACTGTTTCTGTGTACCCGATTTAAAAAATACTGTAGCTTTTATATTTGGTGCGACACCTTCAATATTAATTACTTTTCCTTCTCCAAAACGTTGGTGTTCTACCACCATCCCGGTTTGTATTTTTTCCGGTGCATCGCCCTGAAAAGTATTTTGCATTCTGCTACTTTCCTTTAACGAAACGAGTTTTTTATTGAAAATGTTTTGCGACTCAGGTGTTTTAAATGCTCCAGGTGCCTGCCGGCGAACAGAATTTTGGTGATAACGTTCGGGCTGAATGTCGTCGTTATTCTGTGCCCGGCGTGTAGGAGAGGAGTGTGCAGCGATTGCCGAAGTATCGAGAAACTGCTCATCAATTTCTTCGAGAAACCGACTTGGCGTACAAAAATCAAGATTTCCCCAACGGTAGCGCTGGTTGGCATACGAGAACCAGGCGTTTTCTTCGGCGCGGGTTAGGGCCACGTAAAACAGGCGGCGTTCTTCTTCCAGCGTTTCCGGTTTATTGTCGCCATTTTGGTTCGAAGGGAAAAGGTTCTCTTCCATCCCTACAACAAACACATTTTTAAACTCCAGTCCTTTCGATGAGTGCACGGTCATCAGAGTCACTTTATCGCGGTCTTCTTCCTTTTCGTTGTCCTGGTCGGTAAGAAGTGCCACATCTTCAAGGTAATTTTCCAGTTTTTCGGGCTCACCGGTTTCTTTGGCGTTTATGCTAAATTCCTGGATACCGTTCAACAATTCCTGGATGTTTTCGTGGCGGCTCAATCCTTCGGGTGACTTGTCGATGTATAATTCTTTCAGGATACCGGTTTGTTCGGCAATGGTTTTGGCCGTATCAAAAGCATCGCTGTCTTGCGACAGTTGCATAAACCTCTGAATTAAACCCACAAAGTGTAGAATTTTACCAGCAGTTCCTTTATTTAAATTGCCGTGATTAACGGTAGGTAAATCGCTAATAATCTTCCAAATCGAAGTTTCGTTATTAATTGCCGCAGCCTCCAGTTTCGCGAGGGTAGTGGC
Organism: Draconibacterium mangrovi; assembly: GCF_010586825.1. Lineage (GTDB taxonomy): Bacteria > Bacteroidota > Bacteroidia > Bacteroidales > Prolixibacteraceae > Draconibacterium > Draconibacterium mangrovi. The sequence goes on from NZ_JAAAGB010000002.1 coordinate 346,675, forward strand.
CCCAATTCCGCGAGCAGGATAATTGATGATACGTTTTAACGCTTCGTTGTCGGCAGGATTTATCGTCATTCGGAAATAGGAGATGAGGTCTTTAATTTCCTTGCGTTGGTAGAAACTTAAGCCGCCATAAATTTTGTACGGAATATTTCTTTTGCGCAACGATTCCTCAAAGATCCTCGACTGCATATTCGTACGATACAAAATCGCGAAGTCTTCGTATTTGTAGTGATCACGCAATTGCGATTGGGCAATTTCCTGTGCTACCAAAAATCCTTCTTCGTTGTCGGTTAGCGCCGAAATCAATTTGATGGGTTTTCCGGTGGCGTTTTCAGAAAACACCTTTTTCGGAATTTGCCGTTTGTTTTTGGCAATTATGCTGTTGGCAGCGTTTACAATGGTTTGTGTTGAGCGGTAATTTTGCTCCAGCTTAAACACTTTATGCTCGGGGTAGTCCGATTTAAAATTCAGAATATTTTCGATACGTGCACCACGAAACGAGTAGATACTTTGAGCATCGTCGCCCACCACACAAATGTTTTTATGCCCGGCAGCCAGTTTTTTCACAATCAGGTATTGCGAGTAGTTGGTATCCTGGTACTCGTCAACCATCACGTAACCAAAGCGCTCCTGGTATTTTTTCAGCACCTCGGGATGATCGCGAAACAACACGTTTGTTTTCAACAGCAGATCGTCGAAATCCATGGCTCCCGAAAGTAAACAGCGTTTGGCATATTCTTTATAGATCTGGGCAATTTGTGGCAAACGCATGCTTTTATCAGCGCTGCGTATTTCGGCTGAGTTTTCATACGCATTGGGCGTAATCAGGTTGTTTTTTGCCATCGAAATACGGCTGGCAACCACTCCCGGCTTGTATATTTTATCGTCGAGCTGAAAACTTTTGATGATTGTTTTTATCAAACTTTTACTGTCGGCACTGTCGTATATCGTAAAGTTTGCCGGGTAGCCGATTGTTTCGTGTTCAAAACGTAAAATACGTGCAAAAATACTGTGAAAAGTACCCATCCAAAGGTAGCGGGCGGTGTTTTCGCCTACTACACTTGAAATACGTTCTTTCATTTCGCGGGCTGCCTTATTGGTAAAAGTCAGCGATAAAATGCTTGACGGCTTGGCGCCCTGTTTCAGCAAATTGGCAATACGGTACGTTAAAACACGCGTTTTCCCCGATCCGGCTCCTGCAATAACCAGTGCAGGTCCTTCGGTACGAAGAACAGCCTCTCGTTGGGCCTCATTTAAATTTTGAAGATAATCGAACACTATAGATTTCTTTTTTCTGCTTGCAAATATAAAATACTGACCGAATTAAATGTTTGTTAGCCGATTTCCGTGTGTGGGCGATTTTCGGTAAACATTCAGCATTCAATCGTAGTAAAACAACAACCGACGCGGCAGGTTGTTCTGCTTGCAAAATTAATGATGTCGGGTGGAATCTTTTCCTTATTGCCGGTGTTTTATTAACAAATTATTGAAGGCTTCTGTATTTCGGCGCAGGTTCACTATTTTTGCTTGTAACACCGATTGGAAATCAAATAAAGACTTTGGTTCAACTATTTCCAAAGTCTCTTTGATTAACCATCGACATTAACTCCCGAAAAAATTTCGGGATAATTTCACCATTTCGCTTAAGCTTTACGTTGAAAAACAATTGGTAGAACACGCAATTAAATGAAATTTATACGTTAATATTGTATCTTAAAGAGCAATAATTTATGAAGCGAAGTCTTTTTATTGTAACCATTCTGGTATTTTCTTTTTACGCTCTTCAGGCACAAATATCTTCGCCAGGAGCTGACGCCACAGATGTAACACAATACCCGGTATTTCCGGAAACCGACGATATTTTTATTTTCTGTAGTAACGACTCTGCAGCTGTTGTTGGTGCTTTAACCGCCAGTACTGCACTGGCAGGAACAAAAACCTGGTTGTGGGAAAAGTACAATGAAACAAGCGGAGCGTTTAATGAAGAATACCAGGAAACTACCGACGCTGCTTCGTCGCAAATAACTGGTTTGGCCGATGGTTGTTACCGGATAACCATTACACAGGGAACAACTACTGAAATCGACCGTGCGTGGGTTTTTAATAACTGGATGTATGCCGCTGGAGAGCTTGCTCTTTCAGACTGCGAACATTTTGTAATGAATGCAGAAATGAAGTCGGCCGTGCTGACGTATTACGATTTAAGCAGCAACGCGCCACTTTCTGTGAATAAAGATGTGCAGGTGGAATGGCTGGAAAATGGCGACCGCATTGCATCGATAATCAACTTAACGGTTTATGATCCGCCAACAGAAAATACAAACTACACTATGCGTGTTTACGATAAATTCGACTGTGATGCGCAGGCTGTTGTTTTGTACGAGTCGATTGTTACCAAAGCCAGTTTTACTGCTAGCCCGATGGAAGGCGAAGCGCCGCTTGAGGTTACTTTCTCGAATAACTCTGAAAATGGAACACCGGGTTATTACGAATGGTATTTCTACCGCGATTTAAATGCTATAAAAGCGGATTCGGACGGAACCGGAGCTCCGGTTGACAGTATCGATTTTGTAGCTTACGACGATGCACCTGTTTATACCTACGAAAACTCGGGAACATACATGGTGAAGCTGGTTTCAAAACACCTTTCCGACACGCAGACTTGTGCCGATACTGCTTATATGGAAGATTATATTGTGGTAGACACTTCGTTTATTGCCGTACCGAATGTATTTACGCCAAACGGCGACGGAGTCAACGATGAGTTTGTGGTTCAGTTCTGGTCGATGCAAAGTATCGAGATCAGTATTTTCAACCGTTGGGGCAAACGTGTACATTACTGGAAAAGTGGCGATGTACGTGGTTTTGATGATACCTACATTGAAACCGTTTGGGATGGCCGTATTATGGGAGGCCGTTACGCCAGTCCGGGAGTGTATTTTTACGACGTTGTGGGCCGTGGCCGCGATGGCGAAAAACGCAAAAAGCACGGATTTGTGCACCTGTTCCGAGATAAGGATTAGGGACTAAAATTTCAAATTAGATTTATTATACCCGTCCATTATCTTCATGGAATGGAGAGAAAGGGGAGAGGTTAAAATTCAGAAAATTAAGTACATGTTTCAAATTATTCTGTAGTTTCAATAGTATCGTCAGCTAGTTCAGCTAACCGTGGAAATACATTGTATTCGTCGCCAAACTGCGCCAGAAACTCTATACTAAACGCCCTGAACGTATAACTTACCGGCAATAAAATTACGGCTCCAATATAAGGGATGGCAATAAGCAACAAGCCAATGCAACAGGTCATCAGAGCAAAGAAAATAACAGCGATACCAATTGCAATTCCCAGTACAAAAATAAACAGCCCGTAAAGGATAAACGGTAACGCCTTTTTACCAAACAGCATAAGGAATTTTCCCCAGCCTTTTAATACGCCAACACGGTGTTTGTACATAATAGGCACCACAAAGTCTTTCAGAAACAGCGATATGTATCCAAACACAATCAGGTAGCCGATAAACAGCAGTATCATTTGTGTAACTCCGGCGAAAATAACCGCCTTGGGAGCATGTGTAAGGTATAAATCTTTACCGGTAACAAAACAGTAGGCGGCAATTAAAACAAACACTGCAAAAGCGAACCAGCCCCAGAAGAACTCAAAAATAAAAAGCGAGTTTCCCTGTTTTCGGAATTCGTGCCAGGGTTTACTGATTTCGGCTTTATCGTGTGCTACATTATCGAGAAACATAAATTTTCCACGCGAACTCACCCAAATAATCATCGAAATTATAATAAACAGAATAACCAAACCTACAAGAATAAGGTTGGCCCAAATCGGGTTGTCGAGCAGCCAATCCCAGGCCGTTTGCGGAAAGCTGAAAAATTCGTCCCAGTTTGCATTGTTCCCGGTGCTGTTTCCCGATCCGCTGCCACCTCCACAATCGGTTAGCCCGGCCAGCCAGGCTGTAAATCCTACTTTTATCCATTTGTTAATGTCGAACGGTTGGAACAAGGCTTTTTTCATGCGGTCCCAACCTGCAGAAAGTGGTAGGCTGTAGCTGATTTGCATGGCAGTAGTTTTTTGGTTTCCTGCAAGTTATAGCATTCGCTAAAAATTACCAAACCAAATGCCCATAAATAGCCCCACCCAAGCAAAATCCTTGTGTTGTCAGCTAGTGTATTTCGTTTTGTCCGGTAATTCTAATCCGGTGAAATTTTGAACTTCAAATTCGCATTAGTTTATTTCTATTCCTTATATTTGCTCCCTCAGGCAAACCTTTATTATATTGTGCGTATATTCACAGGGTGTATATATTGTAAATGTACAAGCTGTATTTATCTTTACAGTTGAAATAACAAGTGTACGGATTCTGCGTTACGTTGAATAGTTATTGAGTTTATTACAGATATTCGGCCAATGGTGAAAGGCCCGGCCATTAAATCGAAAATTGTTGTTATATGAAAAGGATATTTGCTGTAGTTGTATTGGTTTTTGTTGTGTTTAATACTTTCGCAAAAAAGGATGTAAATGCCTGGAAACAGGAGCAGACCCTGTCGAGCCAATACGCAAAATTTAAAGAAAACCTTAATTTCTGGAATGGATCTTATTTTTTGAAAGAGGATCAGTTGGATGATCTCTACGAAGCACTTACCGATACCATTGGTGTGCTGGAGAAAAGTTCGGAGCAGAAAAATGCGCAGATAAGAGACCTAAACAGCCAAATAAGCTCGAAAGATGCACAAATGAATACACTGCAGGAGCAACTCGACGAGAGTTTGAAGTTGCAGAACTCAATCGTGTTTTTAGGTATGAAAATAGATAAGAGCGCTTATTCGGTAACCATGTATTTGCTTATTGCCGGAGTTTTGGTTCTGGCCGGTTTTGTTTTCCTTTTATACAAACGAAGTCTTACAGTTACGCGCCGCACCAAAAAAGATTACGATGAGTTAAAAGAGGAATACGAAACGCATAAAAAGAATGCACTGGAGCGTTACACCAAAATGAATATGGAATTGCATCAAACCCGCCTGGAGCTAAAGAAGGGCTCGATAAAATCGTAATTGATTACTAACAGAGAATACAAAATATATAATAAAAAAAGTCCTGCACTGTTTTCGGTGCAGGACTTTTTTGTTGGTGTAAGGTTGAGGTAGGTTTTAATTGTTAGCCCTTATTTGTTTTCTCCATTTATTTTCGATTTGATTCATCTCCAGGTGATAAATTCTTTCAAATATCATTTCAGCTTCAGTACTTTTTGTGTTTGATAACGATTTAAATAATTCCAGGAATTTCTGTTTGCCAAACTCCCTGGTTAGAAATTCAACAAAAGATGCTGCTTGGCAGTAGTCTAAAGTAGCATTGTTCGAATTGCCAAATTCATCATATGAAAGAAGAGTTGAGATACTTTTTAATCCGTCCTTTTTGCTAAGCATTAAAAGAATTTCATTTGTACTTTTTGTTGGGTAGCCAATTAATCTTGAAAAAGCTTTGTCTCCAAATTGCTGGGATAGGTATACTGCTGTGCCTTCATCAATCAACGCCGGAGGTTGATTAAGTGTGTATCCCATAACATGCGACAATTCGTGATATGGATCCATCTGCACTAAATCATTAAATACCTCAACAATATTATTATCAAATCCCCATCCAAAACCTTTGTGCCCGGTAAGATAATACTTTATTTGCTCATTCTTAAAAAGAAAAATATTGAATGATAAACTTGTTTCTATCTCAAAAAAATCGGAAATCTCGTGGTATGCTATTTCTCTTTTCTTCAGTAAATCTAATCTTGTTTTAGTGCCAAGATGTCCTTTGAAAGTGTATAGATTGAAATGTTGTGAAGATGTTGATGTAAAAATCGAATCTTTGTTTGATAGCCATTCTGCCTCCTGTCCTTTAGTCATAAAAGGAATGAGGATTAGGGTGATTATGAATATCCGTTTTTTCATTGCTTGCTCCTTATAATCTCCGAAGTTTGATAGTCTTGTAGGGGGTGTGGTGTCGCGTTAATTTGATCTTGTAGCTGTGCTTTTTGCGTATGTATTTTAATAGGGCGCATATTCAATGCGTTTTGGTTTTTATCGGAAGTTTAAAGTTAGCATTAAATAAATAAAACAACATAAGTTTAGTTCATTAGGATTTGATCCGTATAGGTTGGTGCAAAAACGAATCGGGTCCTTTTTTTTATTGGTTTAGCCCTGTGCCCTGCTATAAGCGGCTTTTTGAATGTCAGGCAATTTTGCAGTCTTTGTAACTCGCTGATTTTAGGCTTCATGCATTCGTGTAATTGCTCAGCAAAAGTTGTAGCTTGCTTGTAACAGCGCTGCGGCAAGCAAAGAAATGTTGTGGCTCGTGCGTTGCACGGCTGCAATAAGCAAGAAATTTTTCTGGCGACCTTGTCGCACGGCTGCGATATACGAAAAAAGGTTGTGGAAGGCATGTCGCAATGTTGCAGCATGCGAAAAAATATTGTGGAAGGTATGTCGCAGTATTGTAATTAGGAAAAAATGTTGTTGCTCACCTGTTGCAGGGCTGTAACGTACAAAAAAGAATGAAGGAAGCCTGCTGCGCGGCTGTAAGAGGCAAGAAACTTTTATGGCGACCTCGCCGCACGGCTGCGGCATATAAGAAAGAGTTTTGGAAGGCCTGTAGTGGCAATGCAATATTCGAAAAAAAAGTTGTGAGAGCACGTTGCGTGGCTGCGGTAAGGGAATTTGATTCGGTCGGACATAAAAACAAAACCCCGATCCGTCAGCAGACGGACCGGGATTCATTAGTTATAGTAAAATGGATTAGAAAATGGTCTATTCTTCTTCCTGCTCGGCTTCGTAAGCTTTCAGCAGTTCTTCCTGCACGTCTGTAGGAACTTTTTCGTATCCGTCGAAATTCATTTTAAACACGCCTCTACCGCCGGTAATCGAACTTAGCGAAGTGGTGTATTTGAACATTTCTTTTTGCGGTACTTTAGCTGTAATTTTCTCCATGCCTTTTTCCGAGCCCATACCCATAATCATGGCACGACGTCCCTGCAGGTCGCTCATTGCATCGCCCATGCGGTCTGACGGTACCCAAACTTCAAGATTTAAAATTGGCTCAAGAATTTTAGGACCTGCACTTTTAAAGGCCATGCTAAAGGCATTACGTCCGGCCAGTTTAAACGAAATTTCGTTCGAGTCAACCGGGTGCATTTTTCCGTCGTAAACATAAACGATAATATCGCGGGCATACGAACCGGTAAGCGGACCTTCCTCGATTTTCTCCATAATTCCTTTCAGAATAGCCGGTAGAAAGCGGGCGTCGATCGATCCGCCAACAATACTGTTCACAAATACCAGTTTACCGCCCCAGTCCAATTTGTGCTCTTCAACCGCACGAACCGAAATTTTCTGCTCCTTATCGCCAAATTTAAACATGGTTTTAGGAGCAGCACCTTCTTCGTAAGGTTCAATAATCATGTGTACCTCGCCAAACTGTCCGGCACCACCCGATTGTTTTTTGTGGCGGTAATCGGCCTGAGCAGGTTTGGTAATGGTTTCGCGATACGGAATTTTTGGCTTCAGGTATTCCACTTCTACTTTGTGAACCTGGTCGAAATACCATTTTAATACGTTGAGGTGGTATTCGCCCTGTCCGTGTATCAATTGTTGTTTTAATTCTTTCGAGTACTCAATTACGTAAGTTGGATCTTCGTATTTGATCTTACTTAGGATTTCGCCTACTTTCTCGTCGTCGGAATCGTTAACAGCCTTAGCTGCTACAGTGTGGCGCGGCGTAGGAAATACAATCGGAGCAAATGCAGTTCCAATTTCTTTGGCTGACAGTGTTTGGTTGAATCGTGTTTCTTTCAGTTTAACGGTACAACCAAGGTCGCCTGCGTGAAGCTCTTCAACTTTCTCGCGGCTTTTACCATCAGGTACAAACACCTGCGATAAGCGTTCTTTGTTTCCGGTTTTTGAGTTGATGAGGTCTAAACCTTCTTTAACAATTCCCGACATTACTTTGAAATAGGTGATCTCACCAACGTGAGGCTCAACAGCAGTTTTAAAAACAAAAAGGCTTGGCGGTTGCGAAGCATCCATTGTTACCTCTTTTCCGGCAACAATTTTACCCATTTTCTTTTCCTTGGGTGTCGGAGCAATATTGGTAATAAACTCCATTAAGCGGCCAACACCAATGCTTTTCTTTGCACAGGTACAGAATACAGGAAACAGGGTAAGGTCGAGCATTCCCAGCTTAATACCTTTGCGCATTTCGTCTTCGGTAAGTGTTCCTTTTTCGAAATACAGCTCCATTAAAGCTTCTTCGTTTTCGGCAGCTTTTTCAACCAGTTCGTTGTGCAGTTCTTCTGCTTTCTCCATTTCCGATTCAGGAATGTCGGAAATTTCAGGTTTACCGCTATCGTCTTTGTAGGTGTACATCTTCATTTTAAGTACATCGATAATAGACGAAAAGCCTGTTCCTGCATCAACAGGGTATTGTACTATGGTAGTTTTATTACCAAAAGTAGTTTTGCACTGATCAAGTGTGCTATCGTAATTCGAGTTTTCGTGATCGAGCTGATTAAAAACCACAACAAGTGGCGTGTGTGCGTTATCGGCATGGCGGGCTGCGGCCTCGGTACCGGCTTCAATGCCGTTTGATGCGTTAACCGTTAGTAAACCTAGTGCCGTAACACTTAACGACGAAACAACACCTCCGCACAGATCGTCCATCCCCGGGGTGTCCATTATATTTATTTTTTTTCCGTTGTATTCGGTGTGCATCAGGGTTGAGAAAACAGAATTGCCATAATCCTGCTCTATCGGGTTGTAGTCGGATACGGTATTTTTTGAACCAACATCACCTTTACGTTTTATAATTCCACCCTCGAACAGCATAGCTTCTGCAAGGGTGGTTTTCCCACTGCCGGCATTACCAATTAGAGCAATGTTCCGAACTTCATCGGTTTTGTAAACTTTCATAGTATATAAGTTTTATTGATTTATTTATTCTCGTTTTCTTCATCATTTTGAAGCGAGGTCATCAAAAATAGTAATAATTTATTAACAATCAAGAGGTAGAAATCAGGTGGAAAAAATATATAATCCGGCCCCTGTATAGTAATGGTGTTAATGCGCATCAAAACAGCTTTTTAAGTACTTTTGTTAATAATTGTTATAGTCTGAAATCATTATAAATAAGGGGGTGTAGCGAATTATCAGAATAGCATAACAATTATATCAATTAAAAAACATATGTCCTGTTTAAGCCCCTTTCAGCGCCCTTTTGGTTTGTTAATTAATTTAGAACAAATAAAAATAAGTGATAAAAATTCTTTTTTGTCTGGAATTTTCATTTACATTTGCACAGTGTGATATAAGTCACATAGAAATAATTTTAAAGCGCAATGGTTAATACTTTCTCTAAAATAGCAATGATGAAAATGACATGTATGATGTGTATGTGTTGTGATGTTATTGTTGTGCAGAGGAACTGACCATAGATTGAAAATATTACTCGATTTGAAAGGCTCTTCTGTATTTGCAGAAGGGCTTTTTTTTTAGAATAATTCAGATGACAGAATGATAGTTTAAATAGTGATATGGCGTATGGCAAAAGAAAATGGAAATACAGTTGAGAGGAAACGAAGGAGTATCGTAAAAACGATTTCGTGGCGCACCATCGGTACCATCGATACCATTCTGATCTCGTGGTTTGTGGTGGGCGATATAAATTTTGCGGTTACCATTGGTGGTGTCGAGCTTTTTACCAAAATGACTTTATACTTTTTTCATGAGCGCGCCTGGAACAAAATCAGCTTCGGAAGGGTTAAACATACACCAATTGAATACGAAATATAAACAGTATGGATGACAAGAATTTTTTACCAATTGCAATTGATATTGCCAACCAGAAAATACTGATAGTTGGTGGCGGAAAAAGTGCTTACAGCAAGCTAAAGATCTTGCAGCGCCACAACGCTGAAGTTGAGATACTGGCCATTGATGTATGCGATGAAATTAAAAACAGCGGGGTGAAATACATTGAAGCGCCGTATCATAAAAAATATTTAAAAGACTATTTAATGCTTTATTCCTGCTCGAACAACGAAGAGCTCGACCGGCAAATTGAAAAAGACTGTCGCGAAGAAAAGGTATTAGTTAATATTCATGATAAACCATCTCGCTGTCAGTTTGTTTCTCCTGCTATCTACCGACATGGAAATATTTCGGTGGCGGTGAGCTCGAATGGCGAGAATGTTTATGAATCGATTAGAATAAGAAATTTAATAAAAGATAAGTTGCAACTTGAAGATTGAGTTGGATACGTTCAATTCAATCTCTTAATTAAAAATCAAAAATGAGTTTAAAAGCAAATCCATTAAATGATGCACAGTTAAGTGCTTTAAGCCAGTTGGTTGAAGGCTTGAATAAAGAGCAGACTGTTTGGTTAAATGGTTATTTTGAGGGGCGATTGGCAGCCCTTGGAGGAGTTGAAGTGCCAGCTGCAGCAGGAACAACTGTAAGTGCAGCTGCTCCGGCACCACAAAGTTCGATTAATCTTACCATTTTATATGGTACCGAAACCGGACACTCGCAGGGACTGGCCGAAAAATTAGGAGAGAAAGCTTCGTTTAAAGGAATTAATGTCCAGGTTTTGAGTTTGTACGATTACAATTATAAAAAGCTGCACGAGGAAGACAATGTAGCGATAGTTGTTAGTACCCATGGCGAAGGCGATCCGCCGGATATGGCCGAAGATTTTTACAAATACGTCACCGGGCCGCGCGCGCCTCAACTCGAGGGAGTAAACTATTCGGTGCTGGCATTGGGTGATAAAACCTACAAACATTTTTGTAAAACCGGCGAAGAAATTGATGTGGCATTAAAAAACCTGGGTGGTTACCGAATTACGCCAGCCGTAAAATGCGATGTGGATTACGAGCAACCATCAGAAATGTGGATGAACAACTTTCTGCTTAACCTGTCGGCTACTGAAACTCCGGAACCTGCCGCAGCAGGTGGATCAACAGCAACAGCAGGCGGTATTGGAGAGGAGTTCTCAAAGTCAAATCCATATATGGCCACGGTATTAGAGAAAGTTCGGATTACCGGAAGCGATTCCGACAAGGAAGTGTACCATGTTGAACTTTCGCTTGAAGGATCAGGTCTGGAATACGAACCGGGCGATTCGTTGGGGATTTTCACCAAAAACCCTGAAGCTTTGGTAGAAGATATTCTGGCTTTTACGGGATTCGATCCGGAACAGAAAGTTGATGTTGGTGAAGACGAGATGAGCATAAAGGAGGCTTTGTCGCATCACCTTGAAATTACAATATTGACTTTTGATTTGCTGAACAAATACCAGGAGAAAACAAAGAATGCCGAACTGGCCAAATTGCTTGCCGACGATGAGGCACTGGATGAATATTTGTATGGCCACGATGTGCTCGACCTGCTGGAAGATTACCCTTTCGAGTGGAACGCGCGCAAACTGGTTGAGGTTTTACGTCCTATTCCGCCACGCTTGTATTCTATTTCATCAAGCATGGAAAGTGTGGGAGAGGAAGTTCACGTTACCGTTTCGGTTGTGCGTTACGAGCGTAAAAACCGCAAACGCAATGGAGCATGTTCGTCTCACCTTGCCGATAGCATTGAAATTGATGAGCAAATACCGATTTACATCGACAAAAATCCATCGTTTAAATTGCCGGCCAACGGATCAAAAATTATCATGGTTGGCGCCGGAACCGGTGTAGCACCGTATCGCGCTTTTATGCAGCATCGCGAGAGTATGGGCATTAAAGGAGAGTCGTGGTTGTTTTTTGGCGACCGTCGTTTTAGCTCCGATTTCCTGTACCAAACCGAGTGGCAAAAGCTATTAAAGAATGAAATACTAACCAAAATAGATGTGGCTTTTAGTCGCGACCAGGAAGAAAAAGTTTATGTGCAGCATAAGCTAAAAGAGCAGCAAAAGGAAGTGTTCGACTGGCTGGAAAACGGTGCCCACTTGTATTTGTGTGGCGATATGAAATACATGGCCAAAGATGTAAACAAGGCTTTGCTTGATATCATTCAAACTCAGGGTGGAATCAGTGAGGAACAAGCCGAAAAATATGTGAAAAATTTGAAACGTGAAAAGCGTTTCCAAACCGATGTTTATTAGTGAGACTCAACTTCTAAAAGTGTAACGCATTAAAAGTTATTAGTCGACCTAATCCCGAGAATAAAGTTCATCGGGATAAATAAAAATAGCAGGAGCGACTGCAACTACCTTCATGTAGTTGCTCCTGAAACTATAACCCAAAAATTATGAGTGAAAATATTAACTGGCAGGAGCTTTCAGAAGTTGAAAAGCTCAAATACGATAGTAACTATTTACGGGGAACCTTAACCGAAAGTCTGGCCGATCCGATTACCGGGGCCATATCGGATGGAGATACGCAAATCTCGAAATTCCATGGTATTTATCAGCAGTGGGATCGCGATATTGACAAAGAGCGAAAACGGCAAAAACTGGAACCTGCCTTTTCATTTTTGATACGGTTGCGTATGCCCGGCGGAAGATTTACGCCAGGGCAATGGCTGGCAATGGATGAGTTGTCGGAAAAATATGCCAATGGTACATTGAAATTGACAACAAGGCAAACATTTCAGTTGCACGGTGTACTGAAGCGCAATCTGAAGGCCACCATTAAAGAAATGAACGACCATTTGATGGACACCATAGCTGCGTGTGGCGATGTAAACCGTAACGTAATGAGCCATGCCAATCCGGCGCAGTCATCGTTTCATGCTGAAGTGATTGAGACAGCTAAAAATATCAGCGAGCATCTTTTGCCCAAAACAGGTGCTTACCACGAAATCTGGCTGGATAAAAAACTTGTGGCCGACAGTAAAGAGGAAGTGGAACCCTTGTACGGAAACCGTTACCTGCCGCGAAAATTTAAAATCGGGATTGTAATTCCACCACATAATGATTGTGATGTTTTTTCGCAGGATTTGGGTTTTATTGCCATTGTTGAAAACGACAAAATTGTTGGGTATAATGTTGCTGTTGGCGGTGGTTTGGGAACTACTTTCGGGAAACCCGAAACTTATCCGAGAACCGGAACTGTAATTGGTTTTTGTACCCCAGGTCAAATTATTGATGTTGCAGAGAAAGTGGTGCTGGTACAGCGTGATAACGGTAATCGAAAAGACCGGAAACAGGCCCGTTTAAAATACACCATCGACCGAATGGGTGTAGAGGAGTTCGTTGCAGAACTGACAAAGTACCTGGGGTATGAACTGGAGCCGGAACGCGAATATGTTTTAGACCGAAACGGAGATGATTTTGGCTGGATAAAAGGCAGCGACAAAAAGTGGCATCTCACTTATTTTGTAGAAGGCGGCCGCGTGCTTGACCGGGGAGAATACAAACTGAAAACCGCTCTTCGTGAGATATCAAAAGTGATCGACGGTGATATTATCTTAACCGGAAATCAGAACCTGATCATTTCGGGAATGAGCACAAAAGTGAAAAACCAGGTGGATGCCTTACTAAAAACTTATGGCGTGTCTCCTGAAGATATTTCCGGCTTGCGAAAAAATTCAATTGCCTGTGTTGCTTTGCCAACATGCCCGCTGGCATTTGCTGAAGCCGAACGTTATCTGCCTGATTTGGTATCGAAAATTGAAACAATACTGAATGAACACGAGCTGGGCAAAGAAGAGATTGTAATTCGTATGACCGGCTGCCCCAATGGTTGCGGGCGTCCTTATCTGGCCGAAATTGGCCTGATCGGTAAATCGCCGGGTTACTACAATTTATACCTTGGTGGAAGTTTTAACGGATCGCGTTTGAATACGCTCTACAAACAAACCATCAACGAGGAAGGGATACTGAACGAGCTACGTCCGATTATTGCTGATTTTGCAGCAAACCGTGAGGATGGAGAGCATTTTGGCGACTTTGTTATCCGCAATAATTATGTGGAGGAAATTAAAGAAGGCAAGTATTTTAAGCACTAATTCCATTAGTAACAGGTAGAAATCAAAACTTAAAAAGCAAACAAACATGAGAACAACAGTATCGATATTAGGTTGTGGATGGCTTGGAACAGCGTTGGGAAGATCATTGCTCCGAAAAGGCTGGAAAGTTAAAGGTTCGGTGGCGTCAACGCAAAGTTACAACCGGCTTGAGGTGAGTGGAATTAGTGCATTTTATGTGAAAGCCAAAGCGCAATCGCTGACGGTGGATTACAATAGTTTTTTCAATACCGATGTGCTTATTATCAGCATTCCGCCAACGCGAACAGATTGTGTGGAGGACTCATACCCAAAAAAAATTGAGCAGGTGATTGCCAAAGTTGAGGAGTTGAACATTAAAAAAGTTCTTTTTATTTCTTCAACGTCGGTGTACGAATCGAAAAATGCAGAAGTAAAAGAAGGTGATGAGGGAACGCCGGAAAAAGCCAGTGGGCGAGCTTTGTTAAAAGCGGAAAAACTGTTGCTGAATAATCCGGCATTTCAAACTACTGTAATTCGTTTTGGCGGTTTGATCGGATACGACCGCAATCCGGCACGTTTTGTACAAGGCAAAAATACACCGGTTTTTGATGCACCTGTAAATTTGATTCACCGCGACGATTGCATAAATATCATCACTCAAATTATTGAAAAAGATATTTGGGGCGAGGTGTTCAATGCATCGAGCCCTGAGCATCCCGGACGAAATGAGTTTTATGCAAAAGCTGCAAAAATCAGTGATCTGCCAATTCCGGTGTTTTCAAAAGACAAAGGAAGTTACAAGGTGATTAACAGCGATAAACTTATTGAGGCGTTGGATTATAAGTTTGTATATCAAAGTCCGATGGACTACTTAAAAGAAGTGGAAGAGTGGGCCTACAGAATTTAGATATGGAACAGTTGGGAAAAGTTTATATTGTAGGAGCGGGCCCCGGACCGGCAGATTTACTCACTGTGAAAGCGCACAATTGTATTAAAGAGGCAGATGTGATTTTATACGATGCCTTGATTTCGCGCGATGTTCGGGCGCTTTTCCCGGAGAATGCAGAACTTATTTTTGTGGGTAAACGTGCCGGCGATGGCGTTGATGTAACGGAGCGGCAAAACTCCATCCACCACAAAATTGAAAAGCACGCAAAACAGGGGAAAGTGGTGGTGCGTGTGAAATCGGGAGATCCGATGATTTTTAGCCGGGGAGCGGAAGAAACCTCGTATCTGCAGGAAAAAAATATCCCTTTTGAAGTGGTGCCGGGTATTTCGGCGTTTAATGCGGCATCGGCGGAATTTGGTATTCCGTTAACCGACCGGCGGGGAAGCAACTCGCTGCACCTGCTTTCAGGACGCGATGTGGCTGGGAAATTGCTCAGCGTAAAACAGTTGGTAAGTATTCTGGAAAACCGCGGGACCGCTGTGATTTACATGGGCACGAAAGTACTGGAGGAAATTTACGAGGCGCTGGATGTCTTTCACCGCGAATGTATTCAGACTACAATCGTTTCACGTTCCGGCCGGTGGGATGCACAAAAGTTTAAAGGGACATTGCAGGAGATGGTTTCTTTGAATAGCGAAACACCTGTAAAAACGCCGGCTTTGATTTATTTACGAATGGAATGTTGATATAGCAATTTAATGTTCGTTGCTGTTTTGCAGTACTCAAAAAACTTCGTGGCCAGATTATTTTCGTTTCTTTTGTCTTCATGCCAGACGGGCAGTTCCTTTTCCAGTCGATGAAAAGGAACCAAAAATCTTGTCAAAAAATAACCTTTGCGTTTTTTCAATGTTGTAGGTTAGCCCGACTGACGGATTTTTGACGAGCCCGCACCAGTTTCATTACTCTGTAGGTTTAGGGAGAACTAGAATTGCAGCGCCACCTATTATTTGTAGAAATATATTGAATTTTAAAAAGGCGTTTCATTAGTGGAACGGCCTCTTTTGGTCTTTGTCAGGAGGTGAAATGAAACCTTAATGAGAGCGGGAAGCTCCGAAGAATTGAGGAGATCACCCGTCCGAATTTAGGTTTTATGAAACGGAGGATAAAGATCAAAAGCAGCCTTGATTTTTTTGCTTCGTTTTTGCATTAAGGCAAAAATGAAGGCCTCCGGCAGGAGATTTAAACTTTTATGGGTTTCAAAAGATAGTTTGGCAAATGGCAAATTGATAAGCTACTGTTAAGCGTAAATCGATAACAACGAAATAGCAATTAGCACAACTGAAACAGAATAGTAAACGAGGATTTTTATAAACCGGCTACGACTCTGCCTGGTCAGGAATGAAGATATTAACCCGAGGTTGGCAATAAAAAGAGCGAACAACATAAGAACAATGTGTTCTACGGGCCACAATCTTTTGGCAACCATATTATTGCTTTCGTCGGGGATGTACTGAAAATCGAAACCTGATCCCAGATTCGTAAACATTATCAGCCCTAAAATAAGTTGCAGATACAAGGCCACAATAAAAGCAATGGCAACATACTTGTCGGTTTTGGCGTAGGGCAGGTGGTTTTTTATTCCACGAACCGAGCGGTAAATCAACGTAACCGCCAAAAGTAAAAATGATACACTAACAATGTCGTGTATTATTTTTACTACGTCGGATGTGATTATTGCGCTCAGATTCATAATTTTCAGTATT
This sequence comes from Draconibacterium mangrovi, assembly GCF_010586825.1. GTDB lineage: Bacteria > Bacteroidota > Bacteroidia > Bacteroidales > Prolixibacteraceae > Draconibacterium > Draconibacterium mangrovi. Next base: position 363,298 of record NZ_JAAAGB010000002.1, read on the forward strand.
CAGTCTCAGTTTGCAGTCTCAGTTTTAATTTCGCAGACTCTTTGTTTTGTATCCAGTTTCCGGTTTTCATTAGCGGAGTTTTCTTATCCTTCGCCAATCGAAAATCGTTAATCTTCATTCTCAAATCAACCGTTCCAGTTTGCACTTTTGATCCAGTCGACAACGAATTTAGCATTTTCAACCGGAATGCCGGGAACAAATCCATGACCTACGTTAAAAATCCATTTGTCTTCTTTTGCTCCAAACGAAAGGTATTCCTGCAATTTTGTTTCAATCACTTCCTGGTTGGCAAACAGAATACGTGGATCTAAATTTCCCTGAATTCCCATGTCTGCCGGGATCATTTCGCGTGCTTCTTTAATTGGTACCTGCCAGTCGACACTGATAAAGTCGGCATCGCCGGGTTGCAACTGTTTTAAACCGGTTCCCAAACCTTTTGGTAAGAAAATGGTTGGCGTACCAGTTTCCATTACTGCTGCCGATATTTTTCGTACAAACGGCATAATCAATTCCATATATAAATCTGCAGGGATAAGTCCTGCGTGCGTTTCAAAAATCTGAAAAGCAGCAATGCCATGTTTTACCTGGTTTAATGCGTACTCAATCGACAAATCGGTAATGGCAGCTAACAGTTGTTTTGCCAGCTTTTTGTCTTTATACAACAGCGAAACCGCATCCGGGAAAGTGTGGTTTGTTCCCAATCCCTGCACCATGTAACAAAGCGTTGTAAATGGCGCACCGCAAAAACCAATCAGCGGGAAATCCGCCGGTTTGGTTTCCTGTATTTTGTCGATAACATCATAAATGTATTCCAGTTTTGTGGCGTCCGGATTGATAAGTGACATCGGATCGTCAAGGTCTTTTAAAGCCGTGGCAAAACGTGGCCCTGAATCGGTAAATGTCAATTCCATTCCCATCGCCTCGGGAATTACAAGAATATCGGAAAAAAGAATAGCTGCGTCAACGCCCAAATCGTAAACCGGGAGCAGCGTAACTTTGGCTGCCAGTTCCGGATCGCGCATCAGTTCTTTAAAGCTATACTGTTTCCGCATTTCAAGGTACGACGGCAAAACTCTTCCCGCCTGACGCATAAACCACACCGGTGGCCGTTCCGTTTTTTGCCCTTCAAGTGTTTTTATAAATATTCCTTTTTCCATCTATTTTGGTATTTCTTTCTTATCAACAAAATTTGTGTAACTATCTGCAAAATATATCCAACTGGTTTCTGATTGAAATGATTGAATGGATTGACGAGATTGAGTTAATCCGCATCAATCTACAATCAATCTTTAATCGATCTTCTTTCAATCTCTCTTCCTAAGCTAATTGTTTTAAGGCGTTTAAATTGGCGTTGATGATGTTGTCGATATCTTTATCGGTGTGTGCGTACGAAACAAACAAACATTCAAACTGCGACGGCGCAATGTACATACCGCTCTCCAATGACATTTTGAAATATTCTGCATAACGTGCAGTATCTGCACTCATTGCTTCCTCATATGAGCTCACTTTTTCTTCGTTAGTGAAGAACAAGGTCATCATCGATCCAACACGGTTCAACACTGCTTTGATACCTGTTTCTTTCAGGTTGTTGCGAATTCCTTCTTCCAGCTTTTTAGCTTTCCGCTCCAATTCCGGGTAGAAGTCGGCAGTGTTCAGGATCAGTTTCAACATGGTGCTTCCGGCTGCCATCGCCAATGGATTTCCCGACAAAGTTCCTGCCTGGTATATTGGACCGTTTGGCGCCAGTTGATCCATAATTTCTTTTTTACCACCGTAAGCGCCAACCGGCAAACCTCCGCCAATGATTTTTCCCAGAGTGGTAATATCGGGCATTACGTTAAAGTATTCCTGTGCACCTCCTTTTGCCAAACGGAAACCGGTGATCACCTCGTCAAAAATAAGCAGTGCGCCATTTTTAGTGGCAATTTCGCGCAGTCCCTCCAAAAATCCTTTTTCAGGAAGAACAACACCCATGTTTCCGGCAACCGGTTCAACAATAATTGCAGCAATATTTTCTCCGTCTTCAGCGAATAGTTGTTCTACTGAAGCCAGATCGTTATAATTGGCCAGCAAGGTATCTTTTGCATTTCCGGCAGTTACGCCCGGACTATCAGGTAATCCCAGAGTGATAGCTCCTGAGCCGGCTTTGATCAGAAAACTGTCTCCGTGACCGTGGTAATTACCCACAAACTTTACAATTTTCTCGCGGCCTGTGTAACCACGTGCCAAACGAATGGCGCTCATTGTGGCTTCAGTTCCCGAGTTCACCATACGCACTTTTTCTATCGATGGCACCATCTCAACGATTAGCTCTGCCATTTCTGTTTCGTACAAGGTAGGAGCACCGTAACTGGTTCCTTTTTGTGCGGCTTCATTAATGGCTGAAACAATTTCAGGGTGTGCATGACCAAAAATCAGTGGCCCCCACGACGATACAAAATCAGTGTATTGGTTTCCGTCCAGATCAACAACTGTTGATCCATTGGCACAGTCGATAAAAACCGGATTTAGATTAACACTTTTAAAAGCCCTAACCGGAGAATTTACGCCTCCCGGAATACTTTGCTGAGCTTGCTGAAATGCTTCTATACTTTTTGAAAACTGCATGTTCTATCCTTTTATTCCATTCAAAATTTTCGCTGCCTCAACAGCTGAATACGTAATAATAATATCGGCGCCGGCTCTTTTTATCGAGGTAAGAATTTCCATCATCACACGCGGCCCGTCGATCCAATCTTTCTCTTCAGCTGCTTTTAACATCGAGAATTCGCCACTAACATTATAGGCAGCCGTTGGCATTTTGAATTCGGTTTTTACACGGTAAATAATATCGAGAAATGAAAGCGCCGGTTTTACCATAACAATGTCGGCACCTTCGGCAATGTCGAGTTCTACCTCGCGCATGGCTTCGTCTGAATTGGCCGGATTCATTTGATAAGTGGCACGGTTGCCAAATTTTGGTGCACTTTCCGCAGCTTCACGGAATGGCCCGTAAAAACCCGATGCATATTTAGCCGAATAAGCCATGATCGGAATTTTCTCGAATTTGTTGTCATCCAATGCTTCGCGGATACGTCCAACGCGTCCGTCCATCATATCGCTCGGAGCAATCATATCTGCACCGGCTTCTGCCAATGAAACTGATTGTGCGGCCAATGTTTCAAGTGTGGTATCGTTATCCACATCGCCATCAATTATGGTTCCGCAATGTCCGTGAGTGGTGTATTCGCAATTACACACGTCGGCAATGACATACAAATTCGGAAGTTCAGCTTTTATGGCACGAATGGCTTGCTGTACAATACCGTTGTGCTGACAGGCAACTGTTCCGTCTTCGTCTTTTTCGGCAGGAATGCCAAACAAAAGAACCGCTTTCACGCCTGATGCCGCAACCTCCTTACATTCCTCAACCAGGTTTTCAACTGATAATTGGAAATTGCCCGGCATTGAGCTGATCGGGTTGCGAACGTTGGTTCCGGCACAAACAAAAAGTGGCATCACCAAATCGTCAACCGATAGTTTTGTTTCGGTTACCATGTCGCGTAAAACCGAATTGTATCTTAATCTTCTTAATCTTGTTTCAGGAAACATCATATAGTGTAGTTTTATTTGGTTTGATAATAGTCGATTATTGCTTTGTACAGTCCTTCAGCATTTGAATTTTCTGCGGTAACCAATGGTTCGGCACCACCTTGTCGGATAGCTTCCGAGGTTGTTTCACCAATGCTGGCCATTTTCACACATGAAATATTTTCAGTGCCATAAAAGTGGCAGAAATTGTTAAACGTTGACGGACTTGTAAATACGATCAGATCGTAATTGTCATTCGAAATCGTATCCAGTATTTTCGAATCAGCACCCGATGGTTTTACCGTTTGATATGTATTGATACGGGTAACTGTATTTGTTTTTGACAATTCGGTCTCCAGTTTATCACCGGCCAGCTTTCCGAGGGCCAGTAAAATATTTTGGTTTTGCAGATTGTGCTTCTCTGCTAATTCCTTTAGCAGGCCGTCAGATGAATTCTCACTTGCCGTAAAATACGGCGCATAACCGTAATAATCCAGTTCTGCTGCTGTGTTTTTGCCAATCACGGCAATCTTTAAATCGTTGGGCAAAGTGGTATTGCCTAAGGTTTCGATAAGTTGTTTGAAGAAACTAACAACGCCATTTTTGCTGGTGAAAATAATCCACTGAAACTGATCGAGATTTTGTAAAGATTGTTCTTCTGCTGCAGTCAGTTGTGTCTGTTCAATTTGAATCATTGGCAGCGAAACAACCGATGCGCCTGCTTTTGTAAGCAGCTCAGGAAGATCATCGTGAATATCAGCCGGACGAGTTGAAATGATCACCTTGTCATTTAGCGGAAGTTCCGTTTTTGTAACAGGTAAATTCTCCGTGCGGATTGCATCCAGAATTTCTTTTCCGCCGGCGTTAAATAATTTATTGGCCAGGTTTCTTGCCAATTCATTGGCATCTTCAACCGGTCCGGTTGCCGTTTCTTTCAAAAATTTACTTCCGTCGATGCTGGCAATAAAACCGGTTATCTTTACCTGATCACCTTCAACTTTGCAGGTGCTTCCCACCGGAATTTGGCAACCGCCTTCCAAAGAATTCAGAAACACACGTTCTGCCGAACTTGTAATCATCGTTTCCTTGTGATTGATCTGCGCAATAATTGCTTCAATCTCCGGATCGTTATCTTTTATTTCGATTGCGATTGCACCTTGACCACACGCCGGAATCATTGTTTCCGGGTCAAGAATTTCGGTGATCGCATCATCCATTTCTAAACGTTGTAATCCGGCTCCTGCCATGATCATGGCATCGCAGTAACCTTCATTCATTTTGCGGATGCGCGTGTTTACGTTTCCTCTGATTTCAACGATATTAAAATCGGGATTCAAACGAAGCAATTGTGCTTTGCGGCGTAAACTTGAAGTTGCGATTATATGCTCCGAAGTCAGTTCCGAAAGTTTTAAATGATCTTTGCTGACCAGTGCGTCGTTAACGGTTCCTCTTTCCAGTACGGCTCCCAGTTTTGTTCCTTCAGGAAAAATAGTGGGAAGGTCTTTTAAACTGTGCACGGCCATGTCGATTTCGTTGTTGAACATGGCTACTTCCAGCTCTTTGGTAAAAAGGCCTTTATCGCCGATTTTTGACAACGGGACATCCAGAATTTTGTCGCCTTTTGTTTTTATAACAACAATCTCAAATTGCTTTTCAGGGAATTTTGGTTTCAGTTCATCTTTTACCCTATAAGCTTGATATAAGGCAAGTTTACTGCCTCGTGTACCAATGCGAATTATATGTTTCATGGAGCGAGCTTGAACAGATCGTTAACGAGTTCGATGTATTCTTTTTTACGCCCGTTATCGGTGATCGATTTAACGTTTTTAATCATCAGGCGAATAAATTTATTGGTAATATGGTCGGCGTACATCGAAGCTTCATCGGTGTTGTCTTTCGACTGTCGTTTGATAAAACCTTCGAGTTCGGCTTCATTTATTTTCTTGAAATTATCGCTGATGCTTTGGAAAGTCGGAGTAAGGTTACGGGTGTGTTGCCAGTCGCTAAAATCGGTAACAAACTCGGCAATGATAGCTTCTGCTTTTTCAATTTCACCCTTACGAATATCAAATGTTTTATCGACAACGGCATTTAAATCATCGATATCGTTAACAAAAACATTTTCTATTTCTGCTACGTTCGGTGCAACGTTATGCGGTACTGAAAGATCGACAAAAAACATTGGTTTATATTGTCTTTCAATCATTACCTGTTCCACCATTTCTTTTGTAATAAGTGGCTTTTTCGATGCGGTTGATGTAACTACAATGTCGTTGTGAACCAGTTCATTTTGCAGTTCCGAAAATTCTCTGGCCACTCCTTTGTAGCGTTTTGCCAGTTCCTGCGCTTTTTCTGCGGTACGGTTAATAATGGTGAACTTGCTGCATCCTTTTTTCAGCAGATTTTGCAGTGTGAGTTCACCTGTTTGACCAGCTCCAAGCAACAATGTTGGATGCGAACTAAGATTGTGCAGTTTTTTGTTAGCCAGTTCAACGGCAGCGTAACTAATTGAAACGGCTCCTTTTGAGAGTGCAGTTTCTGTTCTAACTTTTTTACCGGCCTCAAAAGCCTTGTTAAACAGGCGAATTAGAGTTGGAGTGTGCAGCTCATATTTGTCGGCAATGGCAAAAGCATCTTTCAACTGGCCAACAATCTGATATTCGCCCAGCGCCATTGAGTTGAGGCCCGATGCTACACGGAATAAATGTTGCGAAGCTTCGTCCTGAAATTTGTGGTAAAAATGTGCTCCCACACTTTTATCCGCTTTCCTCCAGTCAAAAAGCATTTTTGCCAATGTTGATGTACAATCAAAAATGTCTTTTTCCGGGTAGTCAAAATATATTTCGGTACGGTTGCATGTCGAAACAACGATTGCACCGTTTATACCTGCGTCGATTAATTGCGGCACAAAACGCTTCACATCTTCTTCGCAAAAAACAAATTTTTCGCGAACTTTTATAGGAGCAGTTTTGTGGTTTAATCCAAGTAATCCTATCATGAATGAATTGATTAAGTCTTGATTTTGAAACAATACTATTAAAACAATCTGTAGAAAATCTGTAGAAAAAACAAGATTTGGAGGGGTATTGAACAAAGGCTTGTAAGTGTTGTGTTAATGTGTCAGAAAAACAGGAGATTAAGCGGTGTTGTTATTTTGAGATTCAGTCTTCAAAATTCTTTGTTTCCGGGTTGAAAATAATGCTAAAATTGTGCAAATTATTCTCATAGGAATAAAGGGCCTTAAAACCCGAAACTTCGCATATTTTCTGAACGATGGCAAGCCCCAATCCAACTGAACTGTCGGAGGATGATGATTTGTAAAATCGTTTGAAAATATCGTCGGCGTTTCCCTCGATTTTTTCACCGCTGTTGGCAATCGTTAGTTGCGTTTCCGTTGTGGATATTGAAATAGAACCGTTTTTATGATTGTGGCGTATGGCATTTTTTAACAGGTTGGAAATAAGAATGTCGGCCAGGTACGGATTCATTTCAACAAAATATGCTTTGCCGGGGCTTACCACCGAAATCTTTTTGCTTTCGATAACATCTTCAAGGAACGAAAGTTGGGTGTTGATAATTTGAGTTAAATCGATTTTTTTGACTTCCGGAAATTGACGGTTTCCAATTTTAGAAAGCAACAGCAAGGTATTGGTCAGGCGCGAAAGTTTGTTGGAAGCTTCGTACGCGTCACTAATTGTTTTTAGTTCTTTCTCCTGCATACAATCCGACTGCAGCAAAAGCTCCATTTTTGAAATAATTACGGCAATGGGAGTCTGCAGTTCGTGAGAGGCATTTTCAGTATATTCCTTCAGGTTATAATAGTCTTCTTTTATGCGCTCGGTCATCGAAGTTAAAACCTTGTTTAGCTCGTTGAATTCCTTGATGTCGCTTTCTTTCAACTGAAAATCTTCGTGGGTGTTCAGGTCGTATTTTTTTATTTTGTTGATGGTGTCGTAAAACGATTTTAGTGTTTTTTGCGAAATATGCCGGTTTAGCACCAAAAGTCCTACAATAAGGGCAACTACCAACAGAGTCATTGATAAAATAATGCGGACCATCAGGTTGTCGGTTTCGGCGTGCGATTTAAAGATTCGTACCAGGTATTTTTGCCCGCCAATCTCCGAAACAAACTGCAGTTGACGGTAAGCGGTGTAAGCGCCTGTTTCATTGTTCACAATTAGCGTATCGGAATAACCTTCAACCGGAGTTTGGTTAGCAGGAATCGGAGTTATTTCAACCTTTTTTTCAAAATCGGTCGGTGTGGTAGCAGCCGAGTGTGCGGATTTCAATTCGTTCAGAATACTGGTTTGCCGTTTTTGCAGCTCAACATTAATGTTTTGGTTTACTTGCTGTCGGAGTAAAAAATAAAAAGCAATTAGCCCTACCAGAAAAATGAAAAGGGAAATGGAGAGGAAATTGAGACTTATTTTGGTAAGTAGTTTCATTATTTTTCTTTCTGGCTTTGCCTTTTATTCCTGGGTTAAATCAAATTTATAACCAACGCCGTAAATAGTTTTAATATAATCGGCACATCCTTTTTTTATGAGCTTTTTGCGCAGGTTTTTAATATGGCCGTATATAAAATCGTACGAATCGGCAATGTCCATATAGTCGCCCCAGAGGTGTTGTGCCAAACCTGTTTTGGTAATTACCTTGTTTTTGTTGGCCACAAAAAACTGAAGCAGTTCGTACTCTTTTTTGGTGAGTTGCAACTCGTCGTCGTTTACAAAAACCTGGTGCGAATCAGGAAGAATCTTTATTTCGTTGACCAGAATATGATTGTCGCCATCGAAATTTATTCGCCGGTTAATCGATTTTAAGTGCGCATTTAATTCGGCCAGATGAAAAGGTTTTGTGAGGTAATTATCAGCACCAATTTCGAGTCCTTCAATTCTGTTTTCCACCGAATCGCGTGCCGAAATAATAATGATCCCCATTTTTTTATTGTCCTTTTTTACCTGCCGGATAAGGTCGAGCCCGCTGCCGCCCGGCAAATTAATATCTACCAAAATGCAATCGTAAAAATGAATTTCAATATGTTCGGCCGCCGTGTTGTAATCGTAGGCAGTTTCGCACACATAACCTTCATCGGTCAGGTACTGAAAAATGGCGTCGGATAAAGCTATTTCGTCTTCTATAATCAGAATCTTCATGAATGCTTATTTTCAATTTGCAATATAATAACTTTTCAATCTTATGTCGTCATTTGTTCGAACTGAGTTAGAATATGGCCTTTAAGTTGTACCGTTCAAAAACTTTATAATTATCTTGCGCTATGCAAAAAAATAAACTTTGTTGCCGTATTTATCCGGTGGTAATTATTCTTGTTTCAGCCGTTATTTCTGCTGCCATTTTTTATTTTAGGGAAGGAGCGCACCAATTTCGTTTTCTAACTGAAAAGGTGGCATTTTTCGATTTTTTTGGAATAAGTATGGTAATTGCAGTGCTGCCGGTTGCACTATATTATTATTTAAGCGAGAAAGAACGATTTCAGAATTCGGCACGGCCAATATCGTTGCTTGGTTTTTTGCCAGCTTTAATTTATCTGATCTTTATTCTGTTATGATCCCGGGGAGTTGTAGAGTTATGTGAGATCACAAAAAAACACAATAGAATCAACTTTTTATACAGTAATTCTATTGTGTTTTTTTGTATTGTTTTATTCCGGGATTGTATCCTGAAGCGAAGGCGTTTCTTCTGTTTTCTGGCGTTTAAAGATATAACGTGTAATAAAAATACCATTGGTGTCATCAGCACCGCCGTAACTTTCAACACCGGTATTTACAAAAGCCAGTTCCCATCCCTGGCTCATCATATCGTTAATTTTAGAGGTTAACAATGCATCGTTCGAAGCAATGTTCTGAAAACGGATACCTCCAACATTAAAAAAGTTGAGCAGCTTTGTTTCGTCGTAATCCTTAATACGAATTTCTTCGCGGTCGCTTTTGTTTCTGTCTCCGTTTTCGGCTGTTTGTCGTGTGGTAAATTCTTTGTAATCCACTTCGTGATCGGTAGAAATTAAACGCGAACGGCCAACGCCACTTGGAATGATCGATTCGATAGTGGTAATTATTTTTACCTCGTATTGCGGAGTTTCCTGTCCGTTAGCTGCCGGCGATAAAAATATCGCCAAAAGGATGAACATGAGTGCTTGTTTCATTTTGTATTTGTTTTTGTGATTTATAACTTGTTCTGAATGACGAATCCTTATTCTTTAATTTCTTTTCTGAAATAATATCGTGTAAGAAATAATCCGTTCGGATCATTCGCACTTTCGCTATCGTCATTAATCAGTGCCTTGAAGATTTCTTTTTTCACACTGGCATTGGCCATTTTGCTTTCAACACCGGTTTTTACATCAAACAGCTCCCATCCGTTGGACAGCATTTCGTTAATTTTCGATGTTATCAACGCATCATTCGAGGCAATGTTCTGGAACCGGATTCCTCCTTCGTTGTAGAAGTTCAGTAACTTGGTTTCTTCATATTCCTTAATGCGTATTTCACTTCGTTTACTTTTGTTTTTGTCGTTTTTTGCTGCCGTTTGTTGCGAGGTAAAATCCTGGTAATTTACTTCCACAACCAGCGAAATCATTCGCGATCTTCCCAGGCCGCTCGGAACCAGCGATTCAATACAGCTAACAACCTTAATGTCGTATTTTGGCTGTTGGGCCAGTGCAAATACAGGCAGGCAAAAAAGCATGAATAAAGAAATTCGAATTTTGAGGTGCATTCTGAAACTAATTATGTTTAGCGCTAACAAATATAGTTAATTCATATTATCAACTTTATAGCAAAGGATAAAAACAAAAATCGATGCTCCAGGATTTTGTATGCTGATAACTCTGTTAGTATCAAATCGTCAATACTGGCGGGAGCATTGAGAATTTTTTCTATCTTTCCGCAACAAAAGTAAGTTATGTCAAAGTTCCCGTTTTATCAACAATTTGATGCAATGGATTGCGGCCCTACGTGTTTACGTATGGTGGCTAAATATTACGGGAAGCATTACACCACCGAATTTCTTCGCGAAAACTCCTATATCACCCGCGAAGGTGTGTCGTTGCTGGGAATCAGCGATGCTGCTGAAGCCATAGGTATGCGCTCGATGGGAGTAAAAATTACTTTTGAGCAGTTAAAGAAAGAGGCACCATTACCTTGTATCGTGCATTGGGGACAGGAACATTTTGTTGTTGTTCATCAGTTTAAGAAAGGGAAAGTTTGCGTGGCGGATCCGGCTTTTGGACGGGTTGAATATTCGGAGAAGGAGTTTTGCGAAAAATGGATATCAACCGTTTCCGGGGGCGAAGAAAAAGGAATCTGCCTGCTTTTACAACCTACACCCGATTTTTACCAGAGTGAAGACGACCAAGTTAAGCGTACCGGATTTCAGTTTGTATTTAATTACCTAAAACCATACAAAAAACTGGTAATTCAGTTAATTCTAGGGTTCTTTTTGGGAAGCTGTATTCAGCTGGTATTGCCATTTTTAACGCAGAGTGTAGTTGATATTGGTATCAATAACCAGGATATCGGTTTTATCTACCTGGTGCTTATCGCTCAACTGGTTTTGTTCATCAGCCGTATGTCGGTCGAATTTATTCGCTCGTGGATTCTTTTGCACATCAGTACACGTATTAATATTTCTATTATATCCGATTTTTTGATCAAGCTGATGAAATTGCCGCTGGGCTTTTTCGATTCGAAAATGATCGGTGATATTTTACAACGAATTGAAGATCATGACCGGATTGAGCGCTTTTTAACGGCCCAGTCAATCGGGGTGTTGTTCTCGGTTTTTAGTTTGGTGGTTTTTGCTATTGTGCTGGCCATTTACAGTTGGACTATATTTTTCATTTTTATTGTCGGTTCGGCCTTGTATTTTGTCTGGATCTATGTTTTTATGAAACGGCGGCGCGAGCTCGATTTTAAGCGGTTTAGTAAACTTTCGGAAAATCAGAGTAAGCTTATCCAGATCATTAATGGAATGCAGGAGATAAAACTGAACAACTACGAAAAGCAAAAGCGCTGGGAGTGGGAGCGTGTTCAGGCCGGGCTTTTTAAAGTGAGTGTGAAAAGTCTTTCGCTGCAGCAGTACCAGGATGCGGGTTCGGTATTTATTAATGAAACAAAAAACATTCTTATTATAATTATTTCTGCTACGGCGGTGGTGAATGGCGAATTAACCCTTGGTATGATGCTGGCAATACAATACATAATAGGGCAGCTAAATACACCTTTGCGCCAATTGATTAATTTTATGCACACAGCACAGGATGCCAAGATCAGTTTGGAGCGCCTCGCAGAGATACATGAGAAAAAGGATGAGAGTGAAGCCGGTAAGTCGTATGTGAGAAATCTGCCTGAAAATAAGGGGATATCGGTTAACGATTTGGTTTTTCAGTATGAAGGGCCACGTTCGCCAAAGGTGTTAAATAATATCAATCTCGAGATTCCGGAAAAGAAAACTACTGCAATTGTTGGAACCAGCGGTAGTGGAAAAACCACATTAATAAAATTGTTGCTTGGTTTTTACCCGCCGATTGCAGGTGATATTAAAATTGGAGGAACTCGCCTGTCCAATTATTCGCCGCAAATGTGGCGCGACAACTGTGGCGTGGTAATGCAGGATGGTTTTATATTTTCCGACAGCATTGCAAAAAATATTGTGGTGAATGACGAACTCATTGATCAGGAGCGTTTGCTGAATGCAGTTAAAATGGCTAACATTCAGGAGTACATTGAAGCTTTACCTTTGAGTTACAATACAAAAATAGGACAGGAAGGCGTTGGCCTGAGCCAGGGGCAAAAACAGCGAATATTGATCGCTCGGGCTATTTATAAATCGCCGGAGTACCTGTTTTTTGATGAAGCCACTAATGCGCTTGATGCCAACAACGAGAAAATGATCATGGAAAACATGGACAAGTTCTCGGCCGGTAAAACAGTGGTTGTTGTGGCACACCGTTTAAGTACGGTAAAAAATGCAGATCAGATTGTAGTACTCGAAACAGGTGAAATTGTTGAGCGCGGCACGCACGAAGAGCTGATTACAAAACAAGGAAAATATTATCAACTGGTAAAAAATCAATTGGAGTTGGGGAATTAATGGCTAATGACAAGTGACCAATGGCTGATGACAAAAAAATAGAGTTACGTTCCGGCGAAGTACAGGAGATACTTGGCGGAGTTCCATCGCGCATTGTGCGATACGGGATTCTTGTGTTTGTTGCCATCTTTTCGCTCATCATTATTTTTAGCTTTATATTTTATTACCCTGATATTCTGCGCTCGAATATTGTGGTTACTACCGAAAATCCGCCGGCTACACTGGTTGCCCGTGCAACAGGTAAAATCGATAAACTATTTGTTGACGATAAGGATCATGTAATAGCAGGGCAAACAATCGCTTTAATTGAAAATCCGGCAGATTATACCGATGTGCTTGAGTTGGAGCAGACGATAAGTACTGTTCAGCCCGCTTTTGATACGCTCAATTTTTCTGTTTCGCAGCGTTTTAATAAAAGTCTGCAGTTGGGTGCTGTTCAGGAGTATTATTCGCAGTTTTTAACCCGCTACGAGGAGCTGAATGAGTTTTACCAACGCAACTATTATATATTAAAAGAGGAGTCGTATAAGGAGCAGTTGAAAAACGCCCGGATTTTATATGATCGCCTTTGGGAGCAAAAAGTGGCCATTGATAAAGAATATCAGATTAAACAACGCAATTACGAACGCCAGAAAAAACTACTGGCTGGCGAGGTGGTTTCGTCGACTGTTCTGGAGCAGGCTGAATCGGAAATGTTGAGTAAAAAATCGGAACTCGACGGTATACGTTCAACTCTGGCAGAGCGACAAATCGGTATCAGCGAACTGGATCAGAAAATTATTGAAAACGAAAAAGAATATCGCGATTTTAAAATTCAATACGAATCGGCCCTCATTGAGGCTTTTAATAATTTGAAAAGCCAGGCAAGCAATTGGTTCCTTACTTATGTGTTGCGATCGCCAATTGATGGTGTAGTAACGTTTAATAAGTTTTATGCCGAAAATCAGAATATTACCGAGGGCGACCGTGTATTAACCATTGTGCCCGAAGATGTAGGCGAGGTAGTCGGGAAAGTAGAATTGCCTGTTCGTGGATCGGGAAAAGTTAAAGAAGGGCTCGATGTGAATGTGAAATTCGACAATTATCCTTACATGGAATATGGTTTGGTGCGTGGTAAAGTGAAAAGTGTTTCGCTGGTGCCCGAAGATAGTTTTTATATGGTAGAGATCACTTTCCCTAATGGTTTGGTTACTAATTACGATAACAAGCTGCAAATGCAAAGTCAGTTAATGGGGCAGGCCGAAATTATTACCGAGGATCTGCGTTTGATCCAGCGAATTTTTAATCCATTAAAATCGCTGTGGAAAGAAAGAATAAAGCAATAAGCGGTTTCAGTATTCGGTTGTCGGTTGTTTTGCCTATTTCTTCTGTCGTTTTCAATGCTGTCTGATGCTTCCGGCTTCCTTCTTCAATCTTCTCTCTCTCAATCCATTTCAATCTTAATTATTTCAAAAAAAAGGTAGAAATCTATTGTTCTTTAATAATAATTTGTACTTTTGCGAGCCGTTTTTAGGGGGAAAGTGCGCTTTTTCGTCTCGAAACGATTGATAATTAAGGATTTTTGCATAATTTTGCAGTCCATTTTGGATAATGATTATTAACTATATAAAAAACAGGTAGTTATGCCAACTATTCAACAGTTAGTTAGAAAAGGAAGACAAACTAAAGTTGAGAAAAGTAAATCTCCGGCTTTAGATTCATGCCCACAACGTCGTGGAGTATGTGTTCGTGTTTATACCACTACGCCAAAGAAACCAAACTCGGCAATGCGTAAAGTTGCAAGGGTTAGGTTAACAAATGGTAAAGAGGTGAATGCTTACATTCCTGGTGAGGGCCACAACCTTCAGGAGCACTCAATTGTGCTTGTACGTGGAGGTAGGGTAAAAGACCTTCCGGGTGTACGTTATCACTTAATTCGCGGTGCTCTGGATACTGCGGGTGTTGAAGGACGTTTACAACGTCGTTCGAAATATGGTGCGAAAAGACCGAAAAAATAAGAAAGTAAAAAAGAGTAATTAACTACGTTATTTGCAGTGGTTTGGTTGAGTAAGGAATTCTCTCTAATGTCTTCCGGAGATGAACTGAAGACCGCCTTAGGGCAGCCGATTTGAATAACACTAAAAAGTTTTAAAATGAGAAAGTCGAAACCAAAGAAGAGGATCCTTTTGCCGGATCCAAAATTCAACGACACTTTAGTAACAAGATTCGTAAATGACCTTATGGTTGATGGTAAAAAATCAACAGCCTACTCGGTATTTTACGAGGCTATGGACATGGTAGAAAAAAGAGTAAAAGAGACAGAGTTGTCTCCTCTTGATGTTTGGAAAAAAGCATTGGAGAACATTACTCCGAATGTTGAGGTTAAGAGCCGCCGTGTAGGTGGTGCTACTTTCCAGGTTCCAATGGAAGTTCGTCCGGAAAGAAAAACCGCTATCAGTATCAAAAACATGATTTTGTTTGCCCGTAAACGTTCGGGAAGATCTATGGCCGATAAATTATCTGCAGAGATCGTTGCTGCTTTCAATGAAGAAGGTGGAGCATACAAGAGAAAAGAAGATACACACAGAATGGCCGAAGCTAACCGTGCATTCGCACACTTCAGATTCTAGAATAGTTTAGTAAAATTGGTAATAGAAAATAGGTTAAAAAATGGCTAAACAAGATCTGAAATATACCAGGAACATTGGTATTATGGCGCACATCGACGCCGGAAAAACCACGGTAACAGAGCGAATTCTGTATTATACAGGTTTGACTCACCGTATTGGTGAGGTGCACGATGGTGCTGCTACCATGGACTGGATGGAGCAAGAGCAGGAAAGAGGTATTACTATTACTTCTGCTGCAACTACTACATTCTGGAAGCACAACGATATTGAGCATAAAATCAACATTATTGATACTCCGGGACACGTTGACTTCACTGTTGAGGTTGAGCGTTCACTGAGAATTTTGGACGGAACTGTAGCTTTGTTCTGCGCCGTTGGTGGTGTGGAAGCTCAGTCTGAAACTGTATGGCGTCAGGCTGAAAAGTACGGTGTTCCACGTATCGCATTCGTAAATAAAATGGACCGTCAGGGAGCCGATTTCTTTAACGTTTACAACGAGATTAAAGAAAAATTAGGTGCCAACCCTGTGCCAATGCAAATCCCTATTGGATCTGAAGAAAGTTTCGAAGGGGTAATCGACCTTGTAGAAATGAAAGCTATCCGTTGGGAAGACGATGCAGCAATGGGAACCAAGTATGTTCTTGACGAAATTCCTGCTGATTTAGTTGAGCAAGCTGAAGAGTGGAAAGAAAACTTAGTTGAAGCAATCGCGGAAGTAGATGACGCAATTTTAGAGCGTTACTTCGAAGATCCTGATTCAATTACGAAAGAAGAGATGTTGGCTGTTATCCGTAAAGCAACTTTGGAAGGAGTAATCATTCCAATGATGTGTGGATCAGCATTTAAAAATAAAGGTGTTCAGCGTTTGCTGGATGCTGTTTGTGAGTTTTTACCTTCGCCTCTTGATAAAGGTGAAGTTAAGGGTAAAAGACCGGGAACTGACCAGGATGTTACACGTCAACCTGATGCCGATGAGCCTTTGGCTGCATTAGCATTTAAAATTGCTACCGACCCATTCGTTGGTCGTTTGGCATTTATTCGTGTGTATTCAGGTACATTAAATGCCGGTGACTCTGTATACAACTCGCGTACAGGTAAAAAAGAGCGTATCTCGCGTTTATACCAGATGCACTCTAACAAGCAAAACCCAAAAGATTCTATCGAAGCAGGAGATATTTGTGCTGCAGTAGGTTTTAAAGATATCCGTACAGGTGATACACTTGGCGATCTTAAAAACCAAATTGAGCTGGAAAGCATGGACTTCCCTGAGCCGGTAATTGGAATTGCTATTGAGCCTAAGTCGCAAAAAGACGTTGACAAACTTGGAAACGGATTGGCAAAACTAGCCGAGGAAGATCCTACATTCGTTGTTAATACCGACGAAGATTCAGGTCAGACTGTAATCCGTGGTATGGGTGAGTTGCACCTCGAAATTCTGGTTGACCGTTTGAAACGCGAATTCAAAGTAGAATGTAACCAGGGAGCTCCTCAGGTTGCCTACAAAGAAGCGATTACTCAGGAAGTTGAACTTCGTGAAGTATTCAAGAAGCAGACCGGTGGTCGTGGTAAATTCGCCGATATTATTGTTAAAGTTGAACCTGCAGAAGACGGAAAAGTTGGATTGGAATTTATCGACGCTGTAAAAGGTGGTCGTATTCCACGCGAATTTATTCCTTCTGTTGAAAAAGGTTTCAAAGATGCATTGTCGAATGGTCCTTTGGCAGGTTTCCCTGTCGACAGCTTGAAAGTAACATTGATCGACGGTTCGTTCCACCCTGTGGATTCAGACCAGTTATCGTTCGAGATTTGTGCTCGTCAGGCATTTAAAAGTGCTACATCAAAAGCGAAACCAGCGCTTCTTGAGCCAATTATGAAAGTTGAGGTTGTAACTCCTGAGGAGTACATGGGTGATATTATTGCCGACCTTAACCGTCGTCGTGGCGAAGTTGCAAGCATGGATAGCAAGGGTAACGCAAAAGTAATCGAAGCTAAAGTTCCACTGTCAGAACAATTTGGTTACGTAACAGTATTGCGTACACTTTCTTCGGGTCGTGCTACTTCATCAATGGAATTTAGCCATTATGCAGAAGTTCCACGTAGCCTTGCTGAGAAAGTATTGGCAGATTGTAATGGAAAAGTTGATTTATTAAAATAATTTATAACAATTTTCTCTTATGAGTCAAAAGATCAGGATTAAGCTTAAATCGTACGATCACAACTTGGTAGACAAGTCGGCTGAGAAAATCGTTAAAACAGTAAAAACTACTGGTGCTGTAGTAAGTGGTCCTATTCCACTTCCTACTCACCGCAGAGTTTTTACAGTTTTACGTTCAACCTTCGTAAATAAAAAATCGAGGGAGCAATTTCAGTTGTCATCTTACAAACGTTTGATCGACATTTACAGCTCAACCGCTAAAACAATCGACGCACTAATGAAGCTGGAGCTTCCAAGTGGCGTTGAAGTAGAAATTAAAGTTTGATAATTTAAAGTAGTCGAAAAAAATGGCTGGTATTATTGGAAAAAAAATCGGAATGACATCCGTATTCAGTGTTGAGGGGAAAAACATCCCATGCACTGTGATTGAGGCCGGACCTTGTGTAGTTACACAAGTGAAAACGGCAGAGACCGACGGCTACGAAGCGCTTCAGTTAGCTTATGGCGAGAAAAAAGACAAGCACGCCACTAAAGCTGAAGTTGGCCACTTTAAAAAGGCTGGTGTTTCACCAAAGCGCAAAGTAGTAGAGTTTCATAACACCTATCAGGAAGAGTTTGAGCTCGGACAAGAAATTGATGTAAACATTTTCGCTGAAAAAGATTACGTTGATATAGTTGGAGTTTCAAAAGGTAAAGGTTTTCAGGGTGTAGTAAAACGTCACAATTTTCGTGGTGTTAACGATGCTACACACGGTCAGCACAACAGGCTGAGAGCACCTGGTTCTATCGGTGCATCTTCATGGCCTTCACGCGTATTTAAAGGTATGCGTATGGCTGGTAGAGACGGTGGAAAAACAGTTACTATCGAAAACCTCGAAGTAGTTAAAATTATTCCTGAGAAGAATGTATTAGTGGTAAAAGGTTCAGTACCTGGAGCCAAAGGTTCATACTTAATTATTAGAAAACAATGGAACTAAGTGTACTGAATATAGAAGGAAAAGAAACCGGAAAGAAAGTCACTTTAAACGACCAGATTTTCGGTATTGAGCCCAGCGACCACGCCATTTATTTGGATGTAAAGCAATATTTGGCGAACCAACGCCAGGGTACAAGCAAAAGTAAAGAACGTGGTGAGATTGCAGGTAGCACCAAGAAGATTAAAAGACAAAAAGGTACAGGTACAGCTCGTGCAGGTAGCATCAAGTCGCCAGTCTTCCGTGGTGGTGGTACTATTTTTGGCCCACGTCCGCGTAACTATGGTTTCAAGCTGAACAAAAAAGTGAAGCAATTGGCCCGTAAATCAGCTTTAACTTACAAAGCAAGCGAAAAGAGTATCGTTGTTGTTGAAGACTTCAATTTTGAAGCTCCAAAAACAAAAGAGATGATAGCAATACAGAACAATCTGCAAATTGCTGAAAAAAAGGCACTTTTCGTTTTACCAACTGAAAATAATAACATATATTTGTCGTCGCGAAATTTGCAAGACGTATCGGTTGTAATTGCTTCAGAGTTAAATACTTATCAGATCTTGAACGCAAAGGCCATTGTGCTTTGTGAGGGATCTGTTGCGAAAATTGAAGAAGCATTTAAACTTTAACGGATAAAAAAAGATGGAAATTTTAGTAAAACCATTAGTTACAGAAAAAATGACCGACCAGTCGGAACGTTTTAACCGTTACGGTTTTGTGGTAGCTCGCAATGCAAGTAAACCTGAGATTAAAAAAGCGGTTGAAGATCTTTATAACGTTTCGGTTGAGAACGTTAACACCATGGTTTATGGTGGTAAAGTAAAATCGAGATATACCAAAGGTGGTATTATTACCGGTAAAACAGCAGCCTATAAAAAGGCTATTGTTACTTTGGTTGAAGGAGATAGTATTGACTTTTATAGTAATATATAATAGTATATAATTAATAAGTATTATGGCAGTAAGAAAACTGAAACCAGTAACTCCGGGTCAAAGGCACAAAGTAATTGGCGCTTTTGATACCATTACTGCATCTACACCTGAAAAATCATTGTTGGAGCCCATTAAAAAGTCCGGTGGTCGTAATAACCAGGGACGCATGACAATGAGGTATATAGGTGGGGGACATAAACGCAAATACCGTATTATCGACTTTATGCGCGATAAAGACGGTGTTGCAGCTGTTGTCGATTCAATTCAGTACGATCCAAACCGTACAGCTCGTATCGCCCTTCTGAAATACGAAGATGGCGAAAAACGTTACATGATTGCGCCTAACGGGTTGCAAGTTGGCCAAACTGTAATGAGCGGTACTGGAGCAGATCCTGAAATCGGTAATTGTCTTCCTCTGGCTGAAATGCCTCTTGGTACTTTGGTTCACAACATTGAACTTCACCCAGGACAGGGTGGAGTGATGGCACGTAGTGCAGGTGCTTATGCACAATTGACCTCACGTGATGGCAAATATGCAATTTTAAAATTGCCATCAGGCGAATCTCGTATGGTACTTACGTCCTGCAGGGCTACAGTAGGTACGGTTGGAAATACAGAACATAACATCGAGAAATCGGGTAAAGCCGGTCGCTCTCGTTGGTTAGGAAGAAGACCTCGTGTTCGTGGTGTTGTAATGAACCCTGTCGATCACCCAATGGGTGGTGGTGAAGGCCGAAACTCAGGAGGACACCCGAGATCACGTAAAGGTTTGCTTGCGAAAGGTTATAAAACCCGTTCGAAGAAAAAAGCTTCCAACAAGTATATTGTAGAACGTAGGAAAAAATAGTAAAGAGGAATAAATTATGAGTCGTTCATTAAAAAAAGGCCCATTTATCGATTTCAAGTTAGAACGTAAAGTTTTAGCTATGAATGAATCGAACAAAAAATCGGTTGTGAAAACCTGGGCCAGAGCATCAGTAATTTCTCCTGATTTTGTAGGACACACTATTGCGGTACATAATGGAAACAAATTCATCCCGGTATATGTCACCGAAAACATGGTGGGACACCGTTTGGGCGAATTTGCTCCAACCCGTACATTCAGGGGGCATGCTGGTAATAAGAAAAGATAGGCATTAATATTTAAAAAGTAAGTACAATGGGTGCCAGAAAAAGACTAGCAGCTGAGAAAAGAAAAGAAGAGAAAAAACAACAATATTTTGCTGTTTTACGCAACTGCCCTACATCTCCAAGGAAAATGAGGCTTGTAGCCGATTTGATCCGCGGAATGGAGGTTAATAAAGCCTTAGATGTATTGAAGTTTTCTTCAAAAGAAGCATCACGCAGGGTAGAGAAACTTCTGCTTTCAGCCATTGCCAATTGGCAGGCGAAAAACGAAGGAGTTCGTTTAGAAGAAAGTGAACTTTACGTATCACAAATCATGGTTGATTCAGGTCGTATTTTGAAACGTTTGCGCCCGGCTCCTCAGGGTCGTGCACACCGTATCAGAAAACGCTCGAACCACGTGACTATTTACGTAGATAGTAAAGAAAGTGTTGTTGAAGAAAACCTTAATTAATATTCATGGGACAAAAAGTAAATCCGATAGCAAATCGTTTGGGATTCATCAAAGGATGGGATTCAAACTGGTTCGGTGGTGATAATTACGGCGACAAACTGGTTGAAGACCAAAAGATCAGGAAATACCTGAATGCTCGTTTGGCCAAAGCCAGCATTTCAAGAATCGTTATTGAACGTACCTTGAAGCTGATCACCATCACCGTTCATACTTCTCGCCCTGGTATTATTATTGGTAAAGGCGGTCAGGAAGTTGACAAACTGAAAGAAGAATTAAAAAAGATTACCAAAAAAGAGGTTCAAATCAACATTTTCGAGATCAAACGTCCTGAACTTGATGCTAAGATCGTTGCAAATAACATTGCACGTCAGCTAGAGGGTAAGATTGCTTACCGTAGGGCGGTTAAAATGGCCATTGCTTCAACCATGAGAATGGGAGCCGAAGGAATCAAAGTATTGGTTTCAGGTAGGTTAAACGGAGCAGAGATGGCTCGTTCTGAAATGTATAAAGACGGCCGTACTCCGCTTCATACTTTGCGTGCAGATATTGATTACGCATTGGCAGAAGCATTAACAAAAACCGGACTTATTGGAATTAAAGTTTGGATTTGTAAAGGTATGGTATACGGAAATCGCGACCTTTCGCCTAACGTTGGACAAAAGTCCGGACGTCCGGGTGGAAACAGAGGTGGTGGTGCAAACCGTAACCGTCGTAGAAAATAGTGGTTTAACACTCACAATCTAAAAAAAGGATGTTACAGCCAAGAAAAGTAAAATTTAGAAGAGTACAGAAGGGTCGAATGAAAGGTAACGCTCAACGCGGAAACCAATTAGCATTCGGTTCATTTGGAATAAAGTCGTTGGAAGAATCGTGGCTTACCGGTAGGCAGATTGAAGCTGCCAGGGTTGCGGTAACACGTTATATGCAACGTCGAGGACAAATTTGGATACGCGTATTCCCCGATAAACCTATTACCAAAAAGCCAGCCGAAGTAAGGATGGGTAAAGGTAAAGGTGCTCCTGAAGGATTTGTTGCTCCGATAGCTCCGGGTCGTATTATTATTGAAGCCGAAGGCGTTTCATTGGAAACAGCAAAAGAAGCTTTAAGACTTGCCGCTCAGAAACTACCGGTAAAAACAAAATTTATGGTTAGACGTGATTATGTTGAAGAATAAAATTAGGTGAATCATGAAAGTAAGTGAAATCAAAGAAATGACGAACAACGAAATCGTTGAGCGTCTGCAAATTGAAAAAGAAAATCTTGTTCGCCTAAGATTGAATCATGCTGTATCGCCGCTTGAAAATCCTACCAGATTAAGGGAAACTAAAGCAACGATCGCACGTTTGAATACAATTCTTCGCGAAAGAGAATTAAACGAAAATCAGAAGTAATTCAACGATGGAAAATAAAGAAAGAAATCTCAGAAAAGAGAGAATCGGGGTCGTTGTTAGTGATAAAATGGATAAATCGATTGTGGTTGCCGAGAAACGCAAAGAAAAGCACCCAATCTATGGTAAGTTCGTTAACAAAACTACCAAATTCCATGTCCACGATGAGAAAAATGATTGCAACGTTGGCGATACAGTAAGGATTATGGAAACTCGTCCTTTAAGTAAAACCAAATGTTGGAGAGTAGTTGAAATAATAGAAAGAGCTAAGTAATCATGGTACAACAAGAATCAAGATGTTCGGTAGCCGATAACAGTGGAGCAAAAGAAGTTTTAGTGATCCGTGTATTAGGCGGAACACGCAAACGTTATGCTACATTGGGCGACACTGTTGTGGTTACTGTAAAAAGTGCACTTGCCGGAGGCGAGATGAAAAAAGGTACTGTATCACGCGCAATTGTTGTACGTACGAAGAAAGAAAACCGTCGTCAGGATGGTTCTTATATTCGTTTCGACGATAACGCTGTAGTACTTCTTAACAACGCTGGTGAAATGCGTGGAACACGTATTTTCGGTCCTGTAGCACGTGAATTACGCGAGAAGAATATGAAAATTATCTCACTCGCTCCAGAAGTATTGTAAAAAGAAAAAAGCTCAAAATGCAGAAAAAGTTACACATAAAAAAAGGTGACACTGTGGTTGTGATCGCTGGTAACAGTAAAGGCCAAAAAGGTCGTGTACTGGAGGTGATCAGAAAAACCGACAGAGCAATAGTTGAAGGTGTTAACATGATGAAAAAGCATACCAAACCTAACGCGGAAGCGCCACAGGGTGGTATCATTGAACGAGAAGCACCGGTGCATATTTCTAACCTTATGTTGGTTGATCCTAAAACAGGTGAAGCTACACGTGTCGGAAAGAAATTGAATGACGATGGTAAATTAGTTCGTATTTCGAAAAAAACAGGAGAGGAGATTAAGTAATGGCTTACGTACCAACTCTTAAGAAGAAATATCAGGAAGAAATAATCCCTGCTTTAAAGAAAGAGTATGATTACTCTTCTGTAATGCAGGTTCCGAAATTAGAAAAGATCATCCTTAACCAGGGTGTTGGAGCAGCAATCGCCGACAAAAAACTGATCGACGTAGCTCAAACCGAAATGACAATGATCGCCGGCCAGAAAGCCGTACAAACTTTGTCAAAAAAGGATATCTCTAATTTCAAATTGAGAAAGAAAATGCCAATTGGCGTGCGTGTAACATTACGTCGCGACCAAATGTATGAATTCTTGGATCGTTTAATTGCTGTGGCACTGCCACGTATTCGCGACTTTAAAGGTATCGAAAGCAAAATGGACGGCCGTGGAAACTACACACTTGGCGTTCCGGAACAAATTATTTTCCCGGAGATCGTACTTGATAAAGTAAGTAAGATCAACGGAATGAATATTACCTTTGTCACTTCTGCAAAAACCGACGAAGAAGGTTTTGCTTTGTTGAAAGAATTAGGTTTACCATTTAAAAACGTTAAAAAGAACTAGTAATGGCTAAAGAATCAATGAAAGCACGCGAAGTGAAACGTGCAAAACTAGTTGAGAAATACGCCGAAAAACGTGCCAGATTGAAAGCTGAAGGCGATTGGGAAGGTTTGCAAAAACTACCTAAAAACTCGGCAAAAGTACGTTTGCACAATCGTTGCAAACTTAGCGGCCGTCCGAAAGGGTATATGCGCCAATTCGGTATCAGCAGGATTGATTTTAGGGAAATGGCTTCAAATGGCCTGATTCCAGGAGTTAAAAAGGCAAGTTGGTAATCGTTAAAAGAAACTTGAAAAATGAGTAAAGTAACAGATCCAATAGCAGATTATCTGACAAGGGTAAGAAATGCAATTATGGCGAAAAACCGTGTAGTTGACATTCCTGCTTCAAATATTAAAAAAGAGATGACTAAACTTTTGAAAGAAAAAGGTTACATCTTAAACTACAAATTTGAAGAAGGTGTTGGCGTTCAGGGTAACATTAAAATTGCGTTGAAATACAATCCAGAAACAAAAGTATCTGCAATAAAAGCGTTAGAACGCATTAGTAAACCAGGTTTACGTCAGTACTGCGACACAACCAGTATCCCACGTGTACTAAATGGTTTAGGCATAGCAATAATCTCTACCTCTAAAGGTGTAATTACCGATAAAGAAGCTCGTGAGCTTAACGTAGGTGGAGAAGTTTTATGTTACGTGTATTAATAGGGAGGAACAGTCATGTCAAGAATAGGAAAATTACCCATTTCAATACCAGCAGGAGTAGAAGTAAAAGTTAACGACAATGTTGTTAGCGTAAAAGGTCCTCTGGGTGAATTGACTCAGCAAGTTGATCCGCTTATCGAGGTTGCCATCGAAGATGCAACTATCGAAGTAAAAAGAAACGGCGAATCAAAACGCGAAAAGTCAATGCACGGACTGTACCGCTCTTTGATCAATAACATGGTGGAAGGCGTATCAAAAGGATACGAAATTAAATTAGAGTTAGTTGGTGTAGGTTATCGTGCAGAAGTTCTGCCAGATAACGTACTTGACCTTGTATTAGGTTTTGCTCACCATACTTACCTGCAACTTCCAGCAGAAGTTAAAGTAGAGGCATTATCTGATAAACGCAGTACGCCATCGGTGACTCTTAAAAGTCACGACAAACAATTAATCGGACAAGTAGCTGCCAAAATCAGATCCTTCCGTAAACCTGAACCTTACAAAGGAAAAGGTATTAAGTTTGCAGGCGAAGTATTGAGGCGTAAAGCTGGTAAAGCCGCCGGTAAGTAATTTTTAAAAAGATTAATTATTATGGCATTAACAAAAGTTCAAAAGCGAGCAAGAATAAAAAGTCGCATACGCACAGTTGTTTCCGGCACAGCAGAACGTCCACGATTAAGCGTTTACAGAAGTAACAAGCAAATCTACGTTCAGGTTATTGACGATGTACAAGGAGCAACTTTGTTGGCAGTTTCATCATCAGATAAAGGTATTACTGAAACAAGCGGTACAAAAACTGAAAAAGCTGCGTTGGTTGGTAAAGCAGTGGCAGAAAAAGCCCTGGCAGCCGGAATTACTGAAGTTGTATTCGACAGAGGTGGTAACTTATACCACGGAAGAGTAAAACAATTAGCTGACGCTGCCCGTGAAGGTGGCCTTAAATTCTAATATTATGGCGAAAGTAAGTAATAAAGTAAAAACAAGCGACCTGGAATTAAAAGACAGGTTGGTAGCCATTAATCGTGTAACCAAAGTAACAAAAGGTGGACGTACGTTCAGTTTCTCTGCCATTGTTATTGTGGGCGACGAAAAAGGAATTGTAGGCTGGGGACTTGGTAAAGCAAGCGAAGTAACAACAGCAATTTCTAAAGGCGTTGACGCAGCTAAAAAGAACCTGGTAAAAATTCCGGTAATTAACGGAACTATACCTCACGAACAAACCGCTAAATTCGGCGGTGCAAACGTCCTGTTAAAACCTGCTTCGTCGGGTACCGGTCTGAAGGCTGGTGGTGCGATGCGTGCAGTACTGGAAAGTGCCGGTATTCACGACGTTTTGGCTAAGTCAAAAGGATCATCAAACCCACACAACCTGGTAAAAGCAACAATGAATGCTTTGACCGAGTTAAGGGATGCTTATACAGTAGCTGAACACAGAGGTGTTTCAATGGAAAAAGTTTTTAAAGGATAACACAGTTATGGCTAAATTAAAAATAACACAAGTAAAAAGTGGTATCGGTTCAACAAAACGACAAAAAGCAACGCTCGAGTCGTTAGGTTTGAAAAAATTGAACCAAACTGTTGTTCACGAAGCTACTCCTCAAATTGTTGGCATGGCTAACAAACTGAGACATTTACTGAGTATAGAAGAAGTTAAGTAATATTTCAAACTATTGAAATTATGAAACGGGTCTCGAGCACTCGAGACCCGTTCCATCTTATTCAATGGAATATAAAAATATTTAATAAGATGAATTTAAGTAACTTACAACCTGCAGAAGGATCGACTAAAACTGGTAAACGAATTGGTCGTGGTCAGGGCTCTGGCCGTGGCGGTACATCAACTCGTGGTCATAAAGGTCAAAAGTCGCGTTCAGGTTACTCAAGAAAAATTGGTTTCGAAGGTGGTCAAATGCCTTTGCAACGTGTAGTTCCAAAAATGGGATTTAAAAACATCAACCGTGTTGAATACAAAGCAATCAACCTTGATGTACTTGAGAACCTTGCAACTAAAAAGAACCTGACCGTAATTGACAAAGAATCCTTGATTAACGCAGGTATCGCGTCGAAAAACGACAAGATCAAAATTCTTGGCGGAGGTACTTTAACTAAAAAATTAGAAGTTAAAGCCGCTGCATTTTCAAAAAGCGCGAAGGAAGCAATAGAAAAATTAGAAGGAACAACCGAAATAGCTTAAACCGGAATGAAACGATTTATTGAGACCCTAAAGAATATTTATAAGATTGAAGATCTAAGGTTCAGAATTGGAACAACACTGTTTTTCCTGTTAATTTACAGGTTAGGCTCGTTTGTTTCGCTTCCGGGAATTGATCCGGCTCAGTTACAAAACCTGCAAAGTCAAACTTCTGACGGATTGCTGGGATTGATTAACATGTTTTCGGGTGGTGCGTTTGCACAGGCTTCTGTCTTTGCTTTAGGAATCATGCCGTATATTTCTGCCTCAATTGTTATCCAGTTAATGGGTATCGCAGTTCCCTATTTCCAGAGGTTGCAGAAAGAGGGAGAGTCAGGAAGAAGGAAAATAAATCAGATTACACGTTATTTAACCGTGTTAATTCTGATTCCGCAGGCATCGGCATATCTTACTAATCTACACATGCAATTACCCGGTTCGGCTTTCGCAATGACAGGAATATGGTTTAACGCCCCTTCCATTGTGATTTTAACAGCCGGATCGATGTTTGTGTTATGGTTAGGAGAGCGAATTACCGATAAAGGTATTGGTAATGGTATCTCTTTGATCATTATGATTGGTATTATTGCCCGTTTACCAATGGCCGTGGTTCAGGAATTTGGATCGCGAATCAATGGTGGAGGTTTAGTAATGTTCCTGGTAGAGTTTGTTATCCTGTTTATCGTATTTATGGCATCAATTGCCTTAGTACAGGGAACCCGTAGGATTCCGGTACAGTACGCGAAACGAATTGTTGGTAACAAGCAATATGGCGGAGTACGTCAGTACATCCCTTTGAAAGTTAATGCTGCAGGTGTAATGCCTATCATTTTTGCTCAGGCAATTATGATGGTGCCTATTACAATTGTTGGTGTTGCTAATTCTGAAAATCTGCGTGGTGTGGCGGCTGCCTTATCAAACATCACAGGTTTATGGTATAATTTAACACAATTTTTATTAGTGGTAGCTTTTACGTATTTTTACACCGCTATTACTATTAACCCAACCCAAATGGCAGAGGATATGAAGAAAAACGGTGGTTTTATTCCGGGTGTTAAACCAGGAAAGAAAACTGTTGAATTTCTTGATACCGTTATGTCGCGTATAACATTACCCGGTTCTATTTTCTTAGGATTGGTAACTATTATGCCGGCCTTTGCCATGATGATTGGAATCAGCCAGTCGTTTGCCCTGTTCTACGGTGGTACATCGCTGCTAATTCTTGTTGGTGTAGTGTTAGATACCTTACAGCAGATTGAAAGTCACCTGTTGATGCGCCATTACGACGGTTTGATGCAATCAGGCCGAATTAAAGGTCGTCCGGGACTCGGAGGAATGTAAGACAAATTGTAAAAAGAGATATTTAGTATAAACTTATTCAAAAAAAATTAAAAGAGAATTTTATGGCAAAACAACCTTCCATAGAACAAGATGGAACAATTATAGAAGCATTATCAAACGCAATGTTTAGGGTTGAACTGGAAAACGGTCACGTTATAACAGGACACATTTCCGGGAAAATGAGAATGCATTATATTAAAATTTTGCCAGGGGATAAGGTTAAAGTCGAAATGTCTCCTTACGATTTAACTAAAGGTAGAATTACGTTTAGGTACAAAAACTAAAGATTGTATATGAAACGAGTCCCGACAAACGTCGGACATCGATACAAAAAATTAAAAAAATAATTAAGATGAAAACTCGTGTTTCAGTTAAAAAACGTAGCGAAGACTGCAAAATTATACGCAGGAAAGGACGTTTGTATGTGATTAATAAGAAGAACCCTAAGTTTAAACAACGTCAAGGGTAATTAATCTTAAAAAAAAGAATTTTATGGCACGTATTACAGGTGTTGATATTCCAAGTAATAAAAGAGGTGAGATTGCTCTTACTTATATTTATGGTATTGGCCGCAGCAGAGCCATCACTATCCTGGAAGAAGCAGGTGTAGACAAAAACCTGAAAGTACAGGATTGGACTGATGATGATTTAGCAGCTGTTCGTGGAGTTATCGGCGATAACTTCAAAGTGGAAGGTGAGCTAAGATCAGAAGTTCAGATGAACATTAAGCGTTTAATGGATATTGGTTGTTACCGTGGTATCCGTCACCGTATCGGTTTACCGGTTCGCGGACAGAGCACAAAAAACAACGCACGTACCCGTAAAGGAAAACGTAAAACTGTTGCTAACAAAAAAATGGCCACTAAATAAGGAATTTGAGTTATGGCAAAAAAAACAGGATCAAGTAGAAAGAGAACAGTGGTTGTTGAAGCCAATGGTATGGCTCATATCCACTCGTCTTTCAACAATATTATTGTTACGCTGACAAACATGAACGGAGAGGTTATCTCTTGGTCGTCAGCTGGGAAAAAAGGATTCCGTGGTTCGAAAAAGAATACTCCTTATGCAGCTCAGGTAGCTTCAGAAGAGTGTGCTAAAACTGCTTATGACCTTGGACTACGTAAAGTTAAGGTATATGTTAAAGGACCTGGTAACGGTCGTGAATCAGCAATCAGAGCTTTGGCTACTATCGGTATCCAGGTTACTGAAATTATTGATGTAACACCGCTTCCGCACAACGGTTGCAGGCCTCCTAAAAGACGTAGAGTTTAATTTTAAAACGAAAAGGAAATGGCAAGATATAGAGGACCAAAATCTAAAATCGCTCGTAAATTCGGAGAGCCTATCTTCGGACCGGATAAAGTTTTCGAACACAAAAACTACCCTCCGGGGATGCACGGTTTAGCTTCGAAAAGAAGAAAAGTATCGGAATACGGGCAGCAGTTAAAAGAGAAACAAAAGGCAAAATATACTTACGGTGTATTAGAAAGACAATTCCGCACACTTTTCAAAAAAGCGCAAGCTGCTAAAGGTGTTACCGGTGAAGTTTTGCTTCAGTTGTTAGAGTCTCGTCTCGACAACGTAGTATTCCGTTTGGGTATTGCTAAAACTCGTGCTGCGGCACGTCAGTTTGTATCACACAAACATATTACTGTTAACGGAAAATTAGTAAATATTCCATCGTACACGGTTAAATCTGGCGACGTTATCGGCGTTCGCGAGAAATCAAAATCGCTGGAAGAAATTACTGGCTCATTGCATTCACGCAGAAGCTCACAGTACGAATGGTTAGAATGGGACGGTGCACAAATGACCGGAAAATTCCTGAATCGTCCGGAACGTGAAGAGATTCCAGAAAACATCAAAGAGCAACTAATCGTAGAGTTGTATTCAAAATAATAAAATTACTTAGAATATTATGGCAATATTAGCATTCCAAAAGCCTGACAAGGTAATAATGTTAGAATCCGATGACAAGTTCGGACAATTCGAGTTTCGTCCCCTGGAACCGGGATACGGTATTACAATTGGTAATGCACTTCGTCGTATTCTGTTATCGTCGTTGGAAGGCTATGCAATTACAACCGTTAAAATTGAAGGTGTTGACCATGAGTTTTCTACGATTAAAGGAGTTATTGAAGATGTAACTGATATTATCCTTAATCTGAAGCAAGTTCGTTTCAAAAACGAGGTGGAAGATTTTGACAGCGAAAAAGTATCTATTTCAATCAGCGGACAGGAAGAATTTACTGCCGGCGACATTAACAAATTTATGACCGGTTTCAGAGTACTGAATCCTGAGTTGGTAATTTGCAGAATGGAATCGGATGTAAAAATTCAAATGGAGTTGAACATCAGCAAAGGCCGTGGTTACGTTCCTGCTGTTGAAAACAAGCCGGTTGAAGAAGAATTTGGTGTAATTCCGATCGACTCGATCTACACACCAATTAAAAAGGTAAAATTTGCCGTTGAAAACTATCGTGTTGAGCAAAAAACAGACTACGAAAAATTAGTTCTGGATATTGCTACCGATGGTTCTGTTCACCCAAAAGATGCATTAAAAGAAGCAGCTAAAATTCTTATCTATCACTTCATGCTGTTCTCAGACGAAAAGATCACTCTTGATACGGATGAGAAATTTGCAAACGAAGAGTTTGACGAAGAAGTACTGCACATGCGTCAGTTGTTGAAAACTAAACTGGTTGATATGGATCTGTCAGTTCGTGCTTTGAATTGTTTGAAAGCTGCGGATGTAGATACATTAGGAGACCTGGTTACCTACAACAGAAACGACCTGCTGAAATTCAGAAACTTTGGTAAAAAATCGTTAACCGAATTGGATGACCTTTTAGATAACATGGGACTGAATTTTGGAATGGATATTTCCAAGTATAAACTTGATAAGGAGTAAAAGGCAATGAGACATAATAAGAAATTTAATCACTTAGGCCGTAAAGCACCACATCGTAAAGCGATGTTGGCAAACATGGCAAGTTCACTTATCGCGCATAAGAGAATTTCAACTACTGTTGCAAAAGCGAAAGCATTGCGTATGTACGTTGAGCCACTGATTACTAAGGCAAAAGAAGATACTACACACTCGCGCAGGGTAGTTTTTAGCTACTTGCAAGACAAAGATGCTGTATCGGAATTGTTCCGCGAAGTAGCTGTAAAAGTTGCTGACCGTCCGGGAGGATACACTCGTATTCTGAAAACCGGTAGCCGTTTAGGCGACAACGCTGATATGTGTATCATCGAGTTGGTTGACTTCAACGAAGCTATGTTGGCTGCAAAAGAAGAAGCTGCTGCACCTAAAAAACGTCGTTCACGTCGTGCCGGTGCTAAAAAAGCTGATGCTACTGCGCCAGTTGCAGAGGCTGAAGTTGTTGAAGAAGTTAAAACTGAAGAAGCTCCGGCTCCTGAAGCAAAAGCTGAAGAAACAACCGAAGAGCCTAAAGCTGACGAGTCAGCTGATGAAGAGAAAAAAGAAGACTAATAATTTTCTTTACCATATTGAAAAGCCGATCCGTCAACTGACGGATCGGCTTTTTCATTTTTAGGATGTCATCTGTATGATTTGCAACATAAACAGATGACATCCTTTTTTTATGTTCCAATGGCTAAAGCCCCATGTCTAACGACTCTTAA
The DNA here is from genome assembly GCF_010586825.1 of Draconibacterium mangrovi. GTDB lineage: Bacteria > Bacteroidota > Bacteroidia > Bacteroidales > Prolixibacteraceae > Draconibacterium > Draconibacterium mangrovi. The sequence goes on from NZ_JAAAGB010000002.1 coordinate 395,032, forward strand.
TCTTGTGGCCGGGCTTTCCGCGTTTAGACAAAGTGGCCACTAAAATTTCTTGCTTGCCGCAGCCGTGCAACATACGAGTTACAATATTTATTTGCTTCCTGCAGCCGTGCTACAAGCTTTCCACAACATTTTTTCGCCTGTTGCAGCTTGCAACATGGTCGCCAACAAATTTTTTTGGCTGTTGCAGCCGTGCAAGAGGCCAGCAAATAAGTTTTTTGCTTCCTGCAGCCGTGCTACACGCTTTCCACAACATTTTTTCGCCTGCTGCAGCTGTGCAACATGGTCGCCAACAAATTTTTTTGGCTGTGCAGCCGTGTAGGAGGCGAGCCAACAAGTTTTTTTGCTTGCCGCAGCTGTGCAACAGGCCTGCAAATAAGTTTTTTTGCTTGCTGCAGCGCTGCAACAAGGCAGCCAATAAGTTTGCTGAGCAATTACACGGCTGCAGGAAGCCTAAAATCAGGGAGTTACAAGGTCAGCTTAAGCAAGAGGCTATCTAAATACCGCCTGCAGCAAGGCTTAAGGGCTAAAGCCCGGTTCTGCTTTCAAAGTTGGGCATCAGCACACCTGGTTCCTGAACTCTGCAACGTGAGGCTTAAGAAAGCAAAAGAGGAGGTAAACCATGTATGAGGAAGGCATGATAGCTGGAGATGCGAGAACCGTTTATATAGTGGTGGCTGAGGTTAGAAAGATCGATGTAAAATTATTTTATATTCCTCCTAAGCGATTAAATTAATTCAATTAAATTTAAAGCAGCAAGAATCAACTAATCTAATAAACCATGATTAAGAAAGATCAATTTTCCAGAAGAAACTTTATTCGAACAACTGCTGTCGGTGCAACTACTTTGGCGTTTGCACCGCTGTCGTTTAGTTGTGCTCCCAACGATTCAGGTTCTACCTTTGGAGGTGTCCCCATTGGCGCAATTACTTATAGCTGGCGCAGTATGCCCAGCTCGGTAGAAGACATTATAGCCTATTGTAAAGCTGCAAATATTACCTCACTTGAACTCATGGGAAATACGGCAGAAGAATGGGCCGGAGTACCGGCAACACCGAGCCGGCCCGGAAACGATGCAAGTGAAGAAGAACGTAATGTGTACCGAATAGCCATAGAAGAAGCCTCACAAACACAAAAAGAGTGGAGAACCACCCTTGATATTAAAAAATACGAAGAGCTGAAGAAGTTATTCGATGACGCGGGCATACATGTTCATACGGTAAAGTTTGCACCTGCCAACTGGAGCGATGATGAAATTGATTATGCATTTAAAGCCGCTAAAATATTGGGTGCCGGAGCGGTTACCAACGAAATTGGTGATGAAGCGTGCCGTAAACTCGGAAAATTTGCCGAAAAACATGGAATGATTGCGGCCTATCATAACCATTCGCAACCCGGGCAGCCCGGTTTTGACTTTGAAACCTTTTTGGCACATTCTCCGGCCAATAAACTGAACTTTGATGTGGGGCACTATTTTGGTGCTACAGGTAAGCACCCCAACGAAATAATTGAAAAATTACACGACAGAATTTACAGTATCCACATTAAAGATAAAACCGGTAAAAACACCGAGCCTGCAAATACCAATAAAGTTTGGGGCGAAGGAGAAACGCCGCTGGCGGATATTCTTGGATTAATAAAAGAAAAGAATTGGAATATATATGCCGATATTGAATTGGAATATCCTATTCCGGAAGGATCAGATGCACAGAAAGAGATTGTTAAGTGTGTGGAATATTGTAAGACCATTTTAGTTTAGCTATAAAATTCGAACGACTAACCAATATAAAAATCAGGGATGAACAACCGTTCATCCCTGATTTTTTATTATGCGAAATATACTGTCATCCCGGCGGTTGTCGGGGCAAGTTCCGTCAATACTTTACAGTTCGATCGCTGATCCAGGTTTGTTATCTTAAACTTTTTGAATAATGAGAAGGAGATAGATTCCTCTCTCGTTCCTCATTTGAAATGACAGTCAAATCAAACGACCAGTGACCAGTGACTAGTGCCCCCGCCGCCGCGCGATTGTATCGGTGGCTAAGCCGAACACCTGAAAGCTAAAATTTTGAACAAGCTTTGCATAAACATTTTCAATTTCAACTGTTATAAAAATGATAACAGCAATAAATACAAATGAAAATCCTAAAACTTGAACTGCCAACAAACAATCTCAAACAAACAGAGCGCTTTTACAACGATGTATTGGAATTGAACGCTTGCGATGTTTCATCCGATTCGCTATGTTATGAAATTGGGCATTCTGTTTTGCGTTTTACCGAGAAAGCAGGGGAGTCGGGCGCTTATCATTTTGCGTTTAATATTCCCTCCAATAAAATTAAAGAGGCTTTACATTGGATAGCATCCAAGCTCGACCTGTTAAAAAAATAGCGAAGGTGAGTACATTACCGATTTTACGACCTGGAATGCTGAATCCATTTACTTTCTTGACAACAACAAAAATATTCTTGAATTTATTGCGCGTGGCGATTTGGAGAACGCGTCAGATAAGCCGTTTAACAGTAATTCCATTTTGTCGATAAGCGAGGTTGGAATTGTAGCCGAAAAGCCACTGGAACTGGGCGAACAGTTAATAAATAACCACGGCCTGTTTTATTTTGGCAAGGGGCCAAAACGCGAAGATTTTGTTGTACTGGGCGATGATAACGGTCTGGTTGTTATTTCCGGCACCGATAGAAACTGGTATCCAACCGGGCAGCCGGCAAAACAACGCAGTCTAAAAATGAAATTACAGGTGAATACTACATTCCCGGAAATTGAAGTTGAAGGGTAAAATCGATGCAGAATGTTATTTGGTGAGCAAATCTCTGGTCGAATTCAAATGTTTGTTAATTACGGTAAGCAACTGTTCGCGGGTAAGTGGTTTACCAACAAAATCATCGCAGCCGGCTTCAAAGGCTTTTACTTTATCATCGTCGGAAACATAAGCCGTTTGTGCAATGATTTTAATTCCGGGAGCCGCCGATTTTATTCTTCGGGTAGCTTCGTAGCCACTTATGTCGGGTAGCCCGATGTCCATAAGTACCAGCGTGGGCAACTTTGAGCAGGCCATATCAACGGCTTCTTCCCCGTATTCGGTACACAGCAGTTTGAGACCGGTATCGGCAAGCATTTTTTCTATCAGGCGTGTGTTGGCAAAGTTATCTTCCACCAGTAAAACGGTTTCGTCGTTAAACCGGTATTCTTTTCCGTTAACTGTTGTATTTACTTCTTTGGGTTTAGCTTCGGTTTTATGGTAAGGAATACTAAAATAAAAGGTGGTTCCCCCACTTTGTCCATTCGGGCGGTCTTCCTTTACCGACTCCAATGTTATTGTTCCTCCCATCAGATCTAACAAACCTTTTACAATCGACAGCCCCAAACCGGTGCCACCGTATTGTTTCTTTTTATCGGTGTGTAGCTGGGTAAACCGTTCGAAAATGGACTGTTGTTTATCAGCAGGAATACCAATTCCTGTATCGCGTATATAAAACTGTATTATATTTTTATCTGCTACAGTGCAGCCTCCTTCAATTGTTCCTTCGTGGGTAAATTTAAAGGCATTACTGATCAGGTTTATTAGTATTTGTCGCAGTTTGCCTTTGTCGGTTATAATAGTATCGAGTTGGCACGAACAGGGTTTAAAATCGAACTGCACGTGCGATTTGTTAATCTGGCGCTGGTATTCTTTAAAAAAGGTTTTTAGTTCGGTAAACAGCTCGTTTAAACAAAACGATTCATTAAATAGCGGTAATTGCCCCGATTCTATTTTGGCAATTTCAAGTATATCGTCGATAATACCCAACAGGTTGTTCGAGCTTTGGTTAATAATATCGGAGTATTGAATCAGCTGCTCTTGGTTGTTGTACGAGTGTGGCAGTAACGACGAAAACCCAATAATAGCGTTCATGGGTGTGCGTATCTCGTGGCTCATATTCTGCAAAAATGCGGTTTTCAGGCGGTTGCTTTCTTCTGCCTGTTCTTTTGCCACAATTAGTGCCCGGGCCGCTTTTTTTCGTTGTGTAATATCGTGTATAACCGAGTGGAAAACGATTTTATTATCGATCTCAACCCGGCTACTGAAAACTTCAACATCGCGTATTTCGTTGTTTTTTAAACGGTGCCTGAACTCAAAACGGATACTTCCTTTTTCTTTCAGATTTGTAAATTCTTTTTTGATATTTTCTTCCGAGAGCGTATTGATCTCATTAATGGTCATATTCTGAAGTTCCTCTCTACTCCATCCATAAAACCGGGTCGCCGATTTGTTGGCATCAACGATTCGCGATGTTTCGGGGTCGATCAACAATTTGATTGCCGAATGATCTTCGAATAACTTCCTGAATTTCTCCTCGCTTTTTTGCAATGTCTTTTCAGCTTCCCGTCGTTTGGCTTCTACTTTCAAAACATTTCTGACTTTTACCAGCGAATAAAAGTAGAATGCCAGGGCCAGCAGTAATAGAGAAAAGGCGATAAAAGAGTGATTACGGAAACGGGTTAGTGCATTAAAAATATCTGCTTCACGCGATGAAATAAGAATGGTCCAGTAAGTATTTCCCAACGGAGTGCGGTAAAAAGTAACATATTGTTCTTCAATAACAGCCTCTCCGTAGCTGGTATCAGCACTATGATAACTTTTAATAGCACCACTGCTGTCGCGTGTTATATTTGTCATTAGTTGCTCGGCAAGGTCCTGGTGTTGGTTGTTATCAATAAAAGTTCGTCCGGTGTGTTCTTCAATCGAACAATAAATCTCGGTTCCGTTTTCGCTAAGCAGCCATGTTTGCCCGGTTCCCCGCGTTTTTATGTTACCCAGGTACTGTCTTCCTAATTCATCCATTGGAATAAGCATAGCAAGACTGCCCACAAAAGCAGACCCGTTAAACACCGGAACATGATAAGCTATGCTCAAATAGCCCTGCACCGACATAAATACATCGCTGATAACGGGTTGGTGCGTTTCCATCACCTGTTTTACATGGGCCTGATACGAGATATCATTTCCTATTACAGATAGATTTTCAGGGTAGGTCGATAGTATTCTGCCCGAAGAGTCGATCCGGGTGATAGCCGTCAAAATAGAGTCGTGTGCATGATAGTAACCTTGTAATATTTCTTTACTACCATCTGTTACTTGAATCACATCTTGAAGGCTTGCCAGGAATTTTAAATCGGCTTCCGAATCCGTAAAAAACGAGGTAATTCCCATCGAGGCTGTCTGGGCCAGAATCAATTGCTCGTTATTGAATTCGTTAATTGTGGTAAGTTTAATATTGCGGTATACCAAAAAGAAAACGATGGAGAATAACGTTAGCAGAACTGGAATAAACAGGTAACGGTAAAACGATTTTATTTTGGTGATTAGCGAATCATTCATGGTCTCTGTATACCTACCCACTACCATGCTGTTATATGGGTAAAGGGTTGTTGTTTAGCTTATAAAGCTATATAGAATTATTGTGGTACACAATACCAGGTTAATAAAATTGTATTCGTTGCTAAACTCCATGCAAATAAACAAGACTACAGTAGGCACGTGAGAAATAGAATAGTTCTTATTATGCTTTTTAGTCTCCTTTAAAACACCAGCGAATATTACTGCTTAATCTCCAAAACTCCACCTTTAACCAAATCGGCGTGATCGATAAAGAAGTACTTTTGCTTTTTATCGTTCAATAAAATGCTTTTTATTTTATCGCCCGAGCCCGATTTTTTGATGATAAGTTCCGATCCGGGGTAGAAGTTCTGATCCAGCTGAATCTTCACTTCATCAAAAACAGGTAAGGCGATGGCATAATTCATATCGCCCGGCAAAACGGGGTAGATCCCCATCATTGCATAAACAATCCAGGTCGACATGGTACCCGTGTCGTCGTTGCCCGGCAGCCCGTCAGGTGCATTTTTAAAGTAAGTGGCCATTAAACGGTTCAATTCTTTTTGGGCGCGCCACTCTTCACCTTTTATGTAGTTAAAAAGCCAGGGGTAATGAATATCGGGTTCGTTGGCCATATCAAAATGACCGTCATCAAAAATAGCCTGCAGTTTCTTTACAAATTCCTTTTTGCCCCCGTTCAAGGTTATCATTCCATCCATATCGTGGTGTGCACAGAAGGTATACTGGTAGGCATTTCCTTCGTGGAATCCCGGACTTGGCTCAAAATTCTCTCCCTGGCGCGGATTAAAATCAGGCATAAATTCACCGTTCTCCAGTTTCGGACGGATAATTCCAAACTCCTTATCGTAATAGTTCTTGTAGCCTCTCGATTGTTGCAGAAAACGCTCGTAATCGTCATCTTTACCCAGTTCTTTTGCCAGTTGTGCCAGGTTCCAGTCGGCAATGTAATACTCCAGTGCATGCGACACAGAGTTATCGTACTGCGACATTAGCGGCACATAACCATGCGAAATATAATGGTCGATATCCGGGCGGATTTTGTTTTCAGCGCCGGGAGTAGTTGCCGATTTGTACATGGCTTCGTAAGCCTTCTCGATATCAAAATCGCGGATGCCACGAAACCAGGTGTCGACAATAACCGGTAGGGCAGGGTCGCCTTCCATAACGTGTGTTTCGGTGCTGTTTAGCTCCCAGCGCGGCAGCCAGCCACTTTCGTCGTACATTTCTATCATCGATTGAACCGCATTCAGTTGTTGTTGCGGAAATGCAAGGCTCATAAACGGATGTAGATTTCGATAAGTATCCCACAACGAGAATACGGTGTAGCGCTCGCCGTTGGGGTGCGTTTTTATCTCGAACGACTCCATGGCGGGGTACTGTCCGTTTACATCGCTTAAAATATTTGGATGAATTTGAATGTGGTACAAACCGGTGTAGAAAACCGTTTTCTGATCATCGGTTCCGCCTTTTACGGTGATGGTTGACAATGCTTCGTTCCACTTTTCTTCCGCTTGTTTTCGGGTGGCCTCAAAGTCAAAATCTTTCGATTCGTAGTTCAAATTCAGCCGCGCATTTTCAATACTTACGTACGAAATACCCACTTCTACCAGAATCTCTTCGTTGGCTTTGGTGTTAAAGGTAAACCAGCTGCCAATGCTGTCGCCGGCCATTTCGGCCTTGAAATTTTTGTAGTATTTTATTTTATCACTTGTTGCCGACCACGCTGCTTCGGGCCCCATTTTTGGCATTTTCTTCCAAACACCAAATTCTTCGGCCGGCTGGCTAAAACGGGCTACAAAATATACCGGGCGTTCGGTGCCATCGTTGTAACAAAAAGTACCGGTCATTCGCCAGCCTTCAATTTCACGGTTGTTTACAATTTTTAATGATGCGCCGCTTTCGTTGGTTAAGCCGTTGCCAAGGTCAATCAGAATATTCGATTGCCCGGCCGGAAAGGTAAAACGGCTGATTCCTGTTCGTTCCGTTGCCGAAACTTCAGTATTGATAGCGTATTTATTCAGGTAAGTAGAATAATACCCCGGGTGGGCCACCTGCTTGCTCATTTCCGATCCGTATTCGCCGTGATCGCCGTTAACATCGCCCGTTGTTGGCATCAAAAGAATTACACCCAACTCGGGGCAGCCAACACCACTCAGGTTTACGTGCGAGTAGCCTGTAAAATATTTATTGTCCCACGAATAGGGTGTTGACCACCAGCCATTGTCCTTGTCGTGTTTGTTTAATGGCGAATTGCCACTAACATTAAAAGGCACCACCGATACCATTCCGCGAGGAACTACAGCCCCGGGATTGGTTGTTCCGTAGTTGGTTGTTCCGATAAAAGGATTCACCCAATCAGCCGGAGTTTGTGCCATAATAGTTTGTGCGCAAAACAAAAGGGCGAATAACTGGAGGGCTATCTTTTTTAGATTATTCATTTTGGTATTGTGGTTTTTAAATATTTTACAAAGTGCAAATATAAACATATCTTTAGCCTATAATAACGAAAGCGCAGTTATCATGAACAAGTTAATTACATTTTTATTGGCCTGTGTATTTTTTGTTTCCTGTGGTGTACAAAAAGAGGCGAATGACCAAACAGCATCAGCAGTAAACGTAATGGCCTATTACGTTCCACGCGAGGGCTACATGCCCGATCAGTTGCCGCTGGATCAGTTAACGCATATCATTTTTAGCTTTAGTAAAGTTATTGATGGAAAGATGCAGTTTCGAAATGAAAATGCCGACTCAATTATGAAACAGCTGGTGGCACAAAAGGAAAGGTACCCGCACTTAAAAGTGATGATAGCTTGTGGCGGCTGGACAGCCGATGGTTTTTCCGATGCAGTTTTCACCGAAGAAAGCCGGACAAAGTTTATAGCCAGCACCATCGATTTTATTGAGAACTACCAGTTGGATGGGGTAGATATCGACTGGGAATATCCGGGAATTCCGGCAGGTGGCACAAAAGCACGCCCCGAGGACCAAGAAAACTTTACTCTTTTGATGAAAGGTTTGCGTGAAGCACTGGATCAACTCGATCGCCCGCAAACACTAACTTTTGCTTCGGCAGGGTGGAAGCGATACTATAAAAATGTGGAATTGCTGGAGGTAATGAAATACGTTGATTACATGAACATAATGACCTACGATCAGGCCGGTGGAGCAACAAAGTTCGCTACACACCACACAGCCCTGGGGCACCGTTCACTGGCAGATATTGCCGAAACTCCGCTTGGTTTGGCAATGACATTGCAAAATGTGGAAATGGCTGAAGGCGAAGAATTATGGGAGCCACAGTCGGCCGAAGAAATTATCCGTTTTTGTGTGGAGAAAGGTGTCGATCCGAAACAGATAGTAATTGGTGCCGCATTTTACGGCCGCGGCTGGAAAGGTATTTCACCCGAAAACAATGGTTTATACCAACCCAATACCGGCCCCATCAGCGGAGGAACATCGTATTCCGTTCTCTTAACTGATTTTACTGAGGCCGATGGTTACTATAAACACTGGGATTCGGTGGCCAAAGCGCCGTTCCTTTATAATCCAACTGATAGCATTTTTGTGACCTACGACGATACCGTTTCTGTAAAACTAAAAACACAATACGCCAAAGAAAATGATTTGGGTGGAATTATGTTCTGGCAACTCAGCAGCGATAGTAAAGACGATGCCAGTTTATTAAAGGCAATTTACACCGAGGCAGCAAAAAAGTAGCTTCAGGCATGGCACATCGTTTTTGATTGCTAAATTTGTGCTAGAAGCTATAGCCACATGGAGGACTTTTCTTTACTATATTCTTATTTCGAAAAAATTGGTAATCGCGAATTGACTGATACCGAAAAGGAGGAGATCGTGTCGGTTTTCAGAAAAGAAACGTTTAACAAGAAACAACGGATTTTTAATGCCGGCGACGAAAATACACGTCATTATTATATCGAAAAAGGATTGCTTCGCATGTACATTATCGACCAAAGCGGGAAAGAGTTTAACCTGCTTTTTGGTAAAGAACGGCAGTGGCTGGGCGATTTAAGTACTCCTGCAACCACATCGTATTATTTAGAGGCCGTAGAGAAAACCACCGTGTTTTCAATATCAGAATCTGCTTTTGCTTCCATTATGAGCAAATACACCGAATTAAGTACTAATATCAGACGCTCATATATCTTTCTGCAAAAACGTTTTGTGGCCATCCTCTCAAAAACTGCCGAAGAGAATTACGAGGAGCTTTTAAATAATGATCCCGATCTTGTTCAGCGCCTTCCACAATACCATATTTCGTCTTATCTGGGAGTTACTCCCGTGTTTTTAAGTAAAATTATTGCTAAAAGAGCAAGGAAAAAAGACTGATAGGTGTTTTATTAAACTAGTTTATTTTTTTCGTGTCAAATCCCCCGTATGTTTGCAGTAGAAATTTATTAGTAAACATTAAACAAAATTGAAAATGAAAAAATTAACTACATTATTAGTACTTGCAATAGCGATAACAACAGCAAGTTTTGCATCGAATGGAAATGGCGATAAAACAACTTACAACGTTGACACAAAAGCCAGCAAAGTTTATTGGACCGGAAAAAAAGTTACAGGTGAGCATACCGGATATCTGAACCTGGCCGGAGGAGAAGTTTTTGTTGAAGGTAAAGAGGTAACAGGTGCCAACCTGAATATGGATGTAACTTCAATTGAAGTGACCGACCTTCAGGGAGAGTGGAAAGACAAATTGGTAGGTCACCTGAAATCAGACGATTTCTTCTCAGCAGAAAAGCACCCGGTGGCCAACTTTAAAATTACTTCATACAACAACGACAAAGTTGTTGGAGACCTTACCATTAAAGGAATTACAAATGAAGTATCGTTCCCTGCAGAAGTAAAAGTCGACGGCGATGTGTTAACCGCAACAGGTACAGCCACTATCGACCGTACAAAATGGGATATTAAATACGGTTCAGGAAAATTCTTCAGCGATTTGGGTGATAACATGATCAAAGATGAATTCGAGATTAAATTTGAATTGAAAGCTACAGCTTCAGAAGGAACAACTTCGAGCAAGTAAGATAATACGCCATACGAAAACAACAAAACAAGTAAGGTTCGGAAGAAGGGAGTTAGTGAGGAGTTTGTGATGGAGAGAACCTTGGCCGGTGTCTGAAAATGCTATTAGTGCATAACCGGGCACCGGCTTTTCTTTTAAAGAAAGTATCGAAAAAAATTTGATTGACCCCCGGATGCCCAAAGCGGGACTGTTCCTCGCCGTGGGTTGGTGGATGGTTTGCAAGGACAAAAGGTTTACAGATGCGGATTCCCAAACAAATGAATGATTAAAAAGAGAAAGCAATGAAAACAATAGTATATAAATCAGATTCGAGAGGATATGCCAACCACGGCTGGTTAGAGGCAAGACACAGTTTTAGTTTCGCGAATTATTTCGATCGCGAGCGAATGAATTTCGGGGTTCTACGTGTGTTAAACGACGATGCCATTGCAGGCGGACAAGGTTTTGGAACACATCCGCACGATAACATGGAAATTATTACCATTCCGCTGGAAGGCGATCTGGAACATAAAGACAACATGGGCAACCAGGCTGTTATCCGCGAGGGCGATGTACAGGTGATGAGTGCCGGAACAGGTGTTTACCACAGCGAGTTCAACCATCATCCGGATAAAACATTAAAGCTTTTCCAGATTTGGTTGTTTCCCAACAAACAAAATGTACAACCGCGTTACGACCAGATATCGATTCGCGATGTGGCCGAAAAGAACAAATTGTACCAGGTGCTATCGCCTAACCCCGACGATCAGGGTGTGTGGATTCACCAGGATGCATGGTTTTTCCTGGGTAATTACGAGGCCGGAAAAACAGATTCGTACACGATTAAAAAAGCCGGAAACGGAATTTATATAATGGTTATAGAGGGAGAGGTGAACGTTTCAGGTACCGATTTGTCGAAACGTGATGCAATAGGAATTTGGGACGTGGAATCGGTTGATATTACCGCTTCATCAGATGCCCGGATCTTGCTGATGGACCTGCCCATGCAGATGAACTAAAGATTAAGTAATATGGAAGTTATGACGAAGTATAAGATTCATCCTTTATTGGAGAAAAGATGGAGTCCGCGGGCCTTTTCGCCCGAACCCATTGCCGAAGAGGATGTGAATGAAATTTTTACAGCAGCATCTTGGGCGGCCAGTGCTATGAATGAGCAGCCCTGGCAATATGTATATGCCATGCGCGGCACGCCGGGGTTCGATGACCTTTGGGATTGCCTGGCAACAGGTAACAAACCCTGGACAAAACATGCGGCCGTTTTATTTGTAGCCATAAAAGTTGATACGTTTTCGGATACTGGTAAGCCCAATAAATGGGCGATGCACGATGTGGGTATGGCCAATGCGCAGTTGTTGCTTCAGGCAACCAGCAAAGATATTTACGGTCACCTGATGGCCGGTTTTGGCAGCGATCAGGTTAAAGAACTTTTAAAACTCGATGAGAATCATACTCCGGTGTGTATGGGTGCCCTGGGATATTTGGGCGAAGCCGATGCGCTGGATGAGCCATACCGCTCGAGAGAAAAAGCACAACGTACCCGAAAAGATTTAGAGGAATTCGTGAGGAAGATTTAAAATGAATCATGTGAAATCCCCGGTGGAGAAAAAATATCTTATTCAAAAAGTTTTAAGATTAAAATAGGCTACGAATCAGAAGAAAGATGCTTATGTCTTATCAGACCGATTTTACTATTTGGCTTAGCCCAAATAGTAAACACAAAACCCAAGGCTGCGCCCGCTTCCCTCGGAAAAGCTACGCGATGCCGACTAAAATTCCTGAAACTCGTCGTACCTCCTCAAACATCAGTAATTTTTTAACGCCGTCACCGCTTGTTTTCCGGCTCACCGGACGAGGCCAGGCTCCGATGTCGCTAACGTTGCATTTAGTGGACGGCCTCTTTTGGTGGTTGCCCGGAGTTGAAGTAAAACCTTAATGAGAGCGGGAAGCTCCGAGGAATCGAGGAGATCACCCGTCCGAATTTAGGTTTTACAAAAATGTAGGGGAAGGACCAAAAGCAGCCTCGACTTTTTTGCTTCGTTTTTGTGGCAAGACAAAAATGAAGGCCTCCGGCAGGAAAAATAACAATTCCTCTACTGCTCTTAAATTTTACTCCAACGGATTTTTAAACTGATCCTTTGTAATCGATTTCTGGTATGTACTTCATAAAAAATCCCGGCTTGTTTTCAAGCCGGGATTTATTTTGTTCTTTTTTTAAGAGTATCTTTTTACAACGATCTTCAGAATCACTCTTATAATTCTCTGATTTTAACGTTTTGGAACCATACGGTATAACCATGGTCCTGCAAACCGATAAAACCATCTTTTGCAATACCTTCCTGGAAACCTTCAAAGCTTTTGAATTTGCTGTTTTCCACCAGTTGGTCCCATTCATCGGTCCAGTGGCTGTACGAAACAACTTCAGTACCATTCATCGATACGGTAACTTGCCCGTCTTTAACTTTTATTACGCAGGTGTTCCATTCGCCTGCCGGATTAACGGTTTCAGGATCGGCCGCAATCATATCGTACAACGAACCGGCCAGGTGGCTGTCTATTTTATTGTCGGTAGCGTCTTTATTGTCGAGCACCTGAATTTCAGGAGCGGCATAATAAATCGGTTTTCCGGGCAACTCACGTACATAATAAAAAATTCCGGAGTTGGCCATTTTACCGGCTTTCCAGTCAATCGAGAATTCAAAATCCTTGTACTTCTCTTTCTGGAAAATAATATCGCCATTGGCTCCCTGTCCCGGCTCTTTACCTTCTCCGGTAAACACTTTCATAGCGCCGTCTTCTATCTCCCAGTTAGCAGGCATGGCTGTTCCGTTGTATTGACGCCAGCCGTCAAAATCTTTGCCGTTAAACAGCAAAACCCAGCCTTCTTTTTTCTCTTGCGAGGTCAGTTTGTTTGCTTTTTTCGAAAACGCAGGATTGGCAATCAACAAAGCTGCCATCACGGCGAAACTGTAAAAAATACTTTTTCTCATGATAAATTTATTGAAATTACGGTTTAATTGATATGCCTTAAAGATAGCAAAAACAATTGCTGCCTGCCAAGAAGATCGGGCGTTTCTGTCGATAAATATTTTTACAGCGGATGGCTTTACAAATTTAGCAGGGTAGTGAGGCAGAAAATTAGGAGGGGCTTTTATTTCGGTTTACAAATCTCCTGGTTAGGCCGGTGGTAAACATTTGGTCTCTTTTAGCTGGCAAACCACGTGGTGTTTGTTTTCGCTGCAAATGCACAAAAGCCCCGATTCTTTAATCTTTTTTAGGGTAAGCTCACGAGGCTGATGCCCGTCTTCAATAACAATAATACCGTTAAACAGTACGATACGTGCCAGTTCGCGGATCAGCTCGGTTGGTTGTTCGATCATATGAAACATATCGAGGGCGTAAACCACATCGGCAATGCGGTTGGGCAGGGCACACGAATAAGCGTTGGCCTGAATGGCTTCTACATTACTCAGCCGGTGTTTTTCAATTTTGCGGTTTACGTTGCTGATGGCGATGGGATGAATATCGACGGCAAAAACCTTTCCGCCGGGGCCAACTTTCTCCGAGGCATTTTTTATGTATCGTGCCGGCCCACAGCCATAGTCAACCACAATTTGTCCCTCTTTTATCGGTAGGCGGCTAAAGTTTCGCTCCGATTGTCGGGCAAATACATCCCTGAGTTTCATGGTAAAACTCATCAGCTTAAAAAACAGGTTGGGAATATTTTCGCGGCCATGGCCGGTAACTCTGTTAAGGTGTGTTGTGTGTGTAGTTTCCATTATTTCTTTTGTTTTTTGTTTTGGCTGAAACAAAGGTAGGTAAGTGTCTGGAAATGAAAGAATATTTTGGATAAACAGGGGAGATTTTTCGATGAATGGCAAAGGAGCGTAGCGAAGAAAGCGGTGCAACCGGGAAGTTGTTCCGGCTTGTTGGTGGCTTGCACCGCAATTGTGGGAGAAGCAATCTTCTTAACGTTACATCAAAACCACCGACCGAACATTGCAGCTGTTTCCCCTCGCGAGGGGAAATGTCGACAGACAAAGGGGTAGGGAGATTCATATGTCAGTGGCTTGTGCCGCAATTTTGGAGAGATTGCTTCTCTCGTTCCTCGCTCGCAATGACGATATGTTGTAGTAAGATAGGGCAGCGGACAATGAATTAATTCATCACGGCACGATTCACTACTGTTCGCTGCCTTCTACCAATAATAAACAAGTCATTGCGATACCGGTGAGTGAAACGAATCGGGAGAAGCAATCTTCTTAACGTTACATCAAAACCACCGACCGAACATTGCAGCTGTTTCCCCTCGCGAGGGGAAATGTCGACAGACAAAGGGGTAGGGAAATTCAAACGTCAATGGCTTGCACGCAATCTTCTTTTAAAAAATGATGCCGGCGGCATCAAATGTTTATAGCCAATGTGGATGGCGATTTATTCGACTCCCGCCGGAGTCGTACCTCCTGTTGAAATCCTTGACTACAAACATACAAATCCGCCGGATTTGGTTTTGCTTTTTAAGCATAAGATAGCTACATTTAAACCACTATAATTTAAACTGTTCAATTTTCGCCCTGAAATAATCACAACAATATACAACTTACTTTAAACCCGATTAAAAGCTCAAAACACTACACAATGAAAAGATTTACATGGATCATTATTTCACTACTGGCTCTCATTAGTTGTAACAAATCCGATTGGCATGATAACTACGAAGAGTTAAAGTTGCAGTATAACGGAAAATATGAACTGCTGTCGTCTTATTCCGACGATGCTGTCGACCTGAATATGGATGGAATTTATTCCACAGATCTACCCGTTGAAAACCCGGAAATACAGAGAGCCCGTTTAGAAATAAAAATCATCGCAGAAGATCGAATGACGGAACCCGGTAAACACCTATTCGATGAAATGTGGCCGGTGGCGCACATTTCGTTGCCCAGGGGAGAGGTTTTCGATTCGACCCGTTATCACGAATCATACTCGATAATGTATGCCATGAAGATTATGCCGTGCTGGTGTGAATTCGAAGATAATAACTCCATCATCGTACTGGGTGAACCAACCATCGATGAGTCAAGCGCATTAATCAGTTTCGAATCAATCGATATGGATGAAAATGATATTATAACGTTTGTTACCCTGCGGAAGCTATACACTATAGATGGATGGGTTGAAACCCGTATTACATCGAGATATAAACGCTATACCGACCGTACGTAATCCGCTGCCATGTACCAATAATAAACAAGTCATTGCGATACCGGTGAGTGAAACGAATCGGGAGAAGCAATCTAATCCTCCGTCCCGAGACTGCAGTTAAAGCGGCAGGCAATTACTATTCGATCATTCCCTCAATAACCCAATCACTAATTCCCTCAGTCACTTAACAGATTAACCTATTGAACCATAACATTATTTTTCGTAACTTCTCGGAACCAAAAACAACACTTTTGTTTCAAACGTTTTTTACATATGCCCATTCTTCGAGTTTTTGCCTGCCTGTGGTAACTGAAAACTGCAGAATTGCTTTGCAAAAATGTATGTTTCCGCAGTTGGAAGGCCGCATTTGTAAACAAAAACACATCCTTCCGCATGCAGAAGGCACCACTTTTACGCAAAAATGCCCTCTTCCCCCCGCTCGCGCCGATTTCCAATCGGTGTGCAATTCGAAAGAATTGAAAAGAACAAACTTTCAGCCGCTGGCTGAGGTACGGATTACAAATCCGCACCAGCAATTTAGCAGCAGCAAATCAAACACCATAAAACAAAAAAGCCGGCAAAACCGGCTTTCTTTAATTTATCTTGTTGCAAATACGGTTTAGCCTTTTACTTTCTCAATCATGTGATTAATTACATGGGTATGCTCGTGCTGAGGGCTAAACATAACAATTTCGGCATCTTCGTTCACCTTTACATTATGCCCTGATGGCCAGTAGAAAAGGTCTTTGGCCTTCACCGATTCCTCGACACCTTCGGCATCGGTGGTGGTAAGCACACCGCTAATTACGTAGCCCCAGTGCGGGCACTGGCACATATTTCCTTCGAGCCCCATAAAAAGCGGGGTAGTATCGACACCCGCTGAGAGACTAAAATACTCGCCGCTGATTTTACCTAAACCGGTTGCATCGCCAAAATCGGTTTGCTGACGAATTATCGCGCCAGGAATCTCCATTTTGACTTCAATGTCATCTTTTAAAACTTTCATAATTGTTTCTCCTTGTTAGTTGGGATGAACTATCCGCTTCGGAAAGATATTGCTGCATCCGTTTCAGTCAATACCGGACTAGTATAACAGAGAACATGAAATAAGGACAATTGTTCGTTTTGCATCAGCGAGTAAGCCGATCGTAACACAGGGAGGGAATAAAAGGGGATGGGTGAGATTGCTTCTCCGTCAGCTGACGGAAGGCACAATCAGCGTGAGTCAATAAATTCTGAAACAGATTTTGCTACTGATTTTCATTTGACTTCATAAAAAAAAGCCGGTAAACTATAATACTGAAAGGATAAGCGATACATATGATTTATTTTTATATGTTACATTTGTTACTGCAGGTGCCGATTGATAATCAGTGCCCTGGTTGCAAGAACAGCTCAATAGTAACATTAAATATAATCTTCCAAGGAGCCAAGCTGAAGACGACCGTTTGAAAAACATAGAACTAATATTATTAATTGAATAACCGATAAAACAATGAAAAAATTAAAATTCATTTTCCTGTTAACACTAAGTAGCCTGCTGTTTTTGCCCTCGATGTATGCCGAGGTAAAACTTCCGGCAATAGTGTCGTCGAATATGGTTTTGCAACGTAACACCACCGTTGAACTTTGGGGCTGGGCCGATGCCAACGAAAAAATTACCATTGAAGCCTCGTGGTTAGACAAAGCCATAAACCTTGAAGCCGATAACAATGGCGACTGGCGTTTGGAGGTAAAAACAACCGACAGCAAAGCACCTCAAACGATAAAAATAAAAAGTAAAACCTCGGATATTACTTTGGAAAATGTCCTGTTTGGCGAAGTGTGGTTGTGCTCGGGACAATCGAACATGCAGCAGCCTGTAAAGGGCTATGACGGGCAACCTACATTTGGTTCGGTAAATGCCATCGCAAAGTCGGCCAACCCCAATCTACGTTTATTTACCGTAGACCGTATTGGCTCGAAAACGCCTTTGCAGGATGTGGAAAAATACAGCGCATGGCAGGAGGCAAGTCCCGCAAACGTAGCAGGTTTTAGTGCTGTGGCCTATTTCTTTGGGCAGCAGCTTCAGGAAATTCTGGATGTTCCGGTAGGAATGATACACACCTCGTGGGGCGGTAGTTCTGTTCAGGCCTGGATAAGCAAAGAGGAGATAAGCAAATACCAGGAAGTAAACCTTGACGATGTGGATATTACAAAGGGAACCAATCAGATTCCTACTGCCTTGTTTAATTCGATGATCAACCCGTTGATTCCTTACACCATTAAAGGTGCATTGTGGTACCAGGGAGAATCGAACCGTGGCGAACCGGAGAACTATAAGACGCTTTTTCCGGCCATGGTAAAAGATTGGCGCACGCGCTGGGGAATTGGCGATTTCCCGTTTTACTACGCACAAATTGCGCCGTATATGTATGGCGACAACGAAGTGTTTCAGCATGCGAATAATTCAGCTTTTATACGCGAAACGCAGTTGCAGTGCCTCGATCTGATTCCGAATTCGGGCATTGCCATTACTATGGATATTGGCGACGATTATTGTATTCATCCTCCGAAAAAGAAAGAGGTGGCGGATCGTTTGCTTTACAATGCGCTAAACCAGACTTACGGGTTTGAAAGCGTGGATTATGCTGCTCCGATTTTTGAAAGCCAGGAAGCAAAAGACGGTGGTTTGATTTTGAAATTTAAAAACGCAGAATCCGGACTTTTTGCTTACGAAAAGCTGGAAGGCTTTGAAATTGCCGGAGAAGATAAAGTGTTTTATCCGGCTGAAGCGGAAATTATCAACCGCAAAAACCTTTTGGTAAAAAGCAACAAAGTAGCAAACCCTGTTGCCGTGAGATATGCCTGGCGTAACTGGATTGTTGGAACACTTTATGATGCCAATCTTTTGCCGGCTTCATCGTTCAGAACTGATAACTGGGACGATGCCACCCGTGCAGTAGAATAATAAAATAGTTGCTGACAGAACTTTGTAGAAGAAACTATAAAAACGCCCGCTCGCGCCGATTTGTAATCGGTGTGCAATTCGGTAGAATTGAAAAGAACAAACTTTCAGTCTCTGGCTGAGGTACGGATTACATCCCGAAGCTTCGGGACGCACCAGCAGCTTAGTAGTCGCGAATATGCAAGTAAAGCAATCTTTCAGCTAACTCTCCCTTATCCGTCAGCTGACGGAAGGGACGATTGTCCGCCAGCTGGCGGACAATCAGGGTGAGTCAATAAATTCTGAAGCAGATTTTGCTACTGATTTTCATTTGACTTCATAAAAAAAAGCCGGCAAAACCGGCTTTTTTATTATATCGTTGCAATGATTAGCAATCTGATCCTTTTCCTTCAGCTTGTTCTTTAAACCAGCTAAGCGGGTGCGAAGTTGGGCGCTCGATCGGCATACCGTAAATACGGTCGTTAACCAACGATGCCAGTACTCCCAATGCACGCGATACACCAAACATTACGGTGTAGAAGGTGTATTCCTTAATTCCGTAGTGATACAGCAACGAACCACTGTAAGCATCAACGTTAGGCCATGGATTTTTAATTTTTCCAACCGAACCCAAAATTGGAGGAACAACGCGGTACAACTGGTTTGCCAGGTTCACCATTTTGTCGTCTTTAATGTACTTGTTGGCAAATTCCTGTTGTGCGGTAAAACGTGGGTCGGTTTTACGCAATACAGCGTGTCCGTATCCCGGAATTACGCGGCCGCTCTCCAGTGTATGTTTACAGTATTCGGCCACCTGCTCGTCGGTAGGTGTATCGGTATCCAGTTCCTCGATCATTTCAAATATCCAGAAAATAACATCCTGGTTTGCCAGTCCGTGTAATGGTCCGGCCAAACCGGTCATTGCAGCAGCGTAGCAGTAGTATGGATTACTTAGTGCAGTACCTACCAGGTGTGCGGTGTGTGCCGATACGTTTCCACCTTCGTGGTCGGCGTGAATGATCATGTACAAACGGAACAAACGGCGAACTTCTTCCGAATCGTGCCCCATCATATGCGCCAGGTTACCTGCCCAGTCTAAACGTGGATTTGGTTCAATGTGGTCGCTGTTAAAGAACTGGCGACGGTAGATATAAGCTGCAATACGTGGTAAACGTGCAATCAGGTTCATTACGTCTTCGTAAGTGGCATCCCAGAAATATTTTTTATTTACACCAGCACGGTATGCTTTCTGGAAAGACGACTCGGTTGCCATTGAAAGGATCGCAGCGCTGAACTGTGTCATTGGCTTCGATGTTTTTGGCATTGCATCAATTACGTCGAAAGTATGCTGAGGTACGTGTGCACGTGTTGCCAGGTCTCTCGACAGGTTCAGTGCATCTTCCTGCGACGGGATCTCGCCGATAAGCATCAGGTAAAGCAGTCCTTCAGGGATTGGCTCACCATCGGGATTTATTTTTGGCAGTTTCTCGCGCAATTCAGGAATTGAATAACCTTTAAAACGGATTCCCTCTTCGGGATCGAGTTTTGAAGTGTCGGTAACCAGCAAAGGGATACCTTTCATTCCGGTTAATACTTGCCCGAGGGTTACTTGTCCGAGTACCACATCGGCATGTTCACTTTTGAGTCTTTGGAACTCCTTAGCGCACTTATTCGCTTTCTGGTAAAATCTGTACTTAATGTATTCCATCTGTTATTGGTATTGATTTATTTAATTAATGCATATTTCGGATTATGGCATCGGCAAATTCAGAAGTTGTTAGCAGTGTTGCTCCTTCCATTTGCGCATGCAGATCGCTGGTTACTTTACGTTTTGCAAATACGTGTTCCATTGCATCGTAAACGTGCTCAGCTGCATCGTTCCATCCCATATATTCCAACATCATAACAGCCGACAGGATCAGTGATCCCGGGTTGGCTTTACCGGTTCCGGCAATATTTGGTGCCGTACCGTGAGTAGCTTCAAAAATGGCATACCCACTTTGGTAGTTGATATTTGCTCCCGGCGAAATTCCAATTCCACCCACCATTGCTGCCAGCTGATCCGACACGTAATCGCCGTTCAGGTTCATGGTAGCAATTACCGAGTGGTCCCACGGGTGCAACAACGACTCTTGTAAAAAGGCATCGGTAATACAATCTTTAACGATCACTTTTCCGGCTTTTCGGGCTTCGTCGAGTGCTTTTTTGGCATCCAGTTCGCCTTTGTCCTTTTTCAGGGTTTCATATTGTCGCCAGGTAAAAGTCTGTTCGGCAAATTCAGTTTCTGCCAAATCGTAGCTCCAGTTTTTAAAGGCTCCCTCGGTAAATTTCATAATGTTTCCTTTATGAACGATGGTAACCGATGGCAACTGGCGATCGATGGCATATTCAATAGCCGCACGTGTTAAACGCTCCGATCCGTCTTTTGAAATGGGCTTTACACCAAACGACGACGACTCGGGGAAACGAATCTTATCGACGCCCATTTCGTTGATCAGGAAATCGCGAAACTTTTTGGTTTCTTCTTCACCCATCATGTATTCGATACCGGCATAAATGTCTTCGGTGTTTTCGCGGAAAATGTGCATGTCCACCATCGACGGGTAACGAATAGGCGAGGGCACACCTTTAAACCATCGCACCGGGCGCACGCAAACGTACAAATCGAGCGTTTGGCGCAAGGCCACGTTCAACGAACGTATTCCGCCACCAACGGGTGTTTGCAGCGGGCCTTTTATACCGATGAGGTATTCTTTAAACGCTTCGATGGTTTCGTCGGGCAGGTAACTTCCGGTTTCGTGGTAGGCTTTTTCGCCGGCCAGCACTTCTTTCCATGTAATCTTTTTGGTGTCGCCGTAGGCTTTAGCCACAGCAGCATCGATTACACGTTGCGAAGGCAGGCTGATATCCTTTCCGATTCCGTCGCCCTCGATATAAGGAATGGTCGGATAATCCGGCACTACCAACTTCCCGTTAATTATTTTGGTTTTTTCTGTCATATTTTTTCTTTCATTGTCATTTCGAAGGAGGTAACGACTGAGAAATCTGTAGCTTCAAAGCGTTATTGAAACAGATTTCTCTCTGCGTTCGAAATGACAGTTAATTTAACTTGGCTTGTAAGTTTTCGTCCAACGCTTCCAGAAACTGCTCTGTTGTTAAATAATGCACTTCCTGAAGTTCTTTACCGTGAATGATCAAGGCCAGGTCTTTGGTCATTTTACCTGATTCTACGGTTTCAATACAAACCTGTTCCAATGCATGCGAAAAATTGATCAAATCCTGGTTGTCATCCAGTTTTCCGCGGAATGCCAAACCTCGTGTCCATGCAAAAATTGATGCAATCGGATTCGTTGATGTTGGTTTTCCCTGCTGGTGCTGACGGAAGTGGCGTGTTACCGTTCCGTGAGCTGCTTCGGCTTCCATGGTCTTCCCGTCGGGAGTAACCAGTGTTGATGTCATTAATCCCAGCGAACCAAAACCTTGTGCTACGGTATCGCTTTGTACATCGCCATCGTAGTTTTTACAAGCCCAAACAAATCCGCCTTCCCACTTCAGGGCTGCGGCTACCATATCGTCGATCAAACGGTGTTCGTACCAAATTCCTTTGGCTTCGAATTTTTCGCGGTAATCGTTTTCGTAAACCATCTGGAAAAGGTCTTTAAACCGACCGTCGTAGGCTTTTAAGATAGTATTTTTAGTCGACATGTACAAAGGCCATCCTTTGTCAAGCGCTTGATTCATACACGAATGAGCAAACCCGATAATCGACTCGTCGGTGTTGTACATAGCCATTGCCAGTCCGTTGCCTTGGAAATCGAAAACTTCGTGCGAAACAGGTTCGCTGCCGTCTTCAGGTGTAAAAGTGATGGTTAACTTACCTTTTCCTTTGGTAAGGAAATCGGTAGCACGGTACTGATCACCAAAAGCGTGACGACCGATGCAAATTGGCATTTTCCAACCCGGTACCAAACGCGGAATGTTCGAAATCATGATTGGCTCGCGGAAAACCGTTCCACCCAAAATGTTACGGATAGTACCATTTGGCGACTTCCACATTTTTTTCAGGCCGAATTCTTCCACACGAACTTCGTCGGGAGTGATTGTGGCACATTTTACACCAACACCATATTTCTGTATGGCGTGGGCTGCGTCTATTGTAATTTGGTCGTCGGTGGCATCGCGGCTTTCCATTCCCAAATCGTAATATTTCAAATCGATATCAAGATAGGGAAGAATGAGTTTTTGTTTGATGAAATCCCAAATTACCCGGGTCATTTCATCACCGTCGAGCTCGACAACCGGATTTTGTACTTTGATTTTTTGCATGGTCCTAATTAATTAATTTACTGGTTATAATAAAATGAAGATAGCTCGTAAAGGCGCAGAGACGCCAAGTTTAATTCTTAGCGCCTTCGCGGCTTTGCGAGATTTCTTATGCGTTTTGTTGTTTGATCAGATTTAATGCTGATCCGGCTTTAAACCATTCAATCTGTTGCGCATTGTAAGTGTGGTTCAGTTTAATGGCATCTTTTGAACCATCAGCGTGAACGAGCTCAACAGTAAGTGCTTTGTCCGGTGCAAAATCTACCAGGTCAACAAAGTTGAATACATCGTCTTCCTGTACCAGGTCGTAATCGTTTTCGTTCGCGAAGGTCAATCCTAACATTCCCTGTTTTTTCAGGTTGGTTTCGTGGATACGTGCAAACGATTTAACGATAACGGCTTTTACACCCAAATGACGAGGTTCCATGGCGGCATGCTCGCGCGACGATCCTTCACCGTAGTTATGATCGCCAACCACAACCGTTGGAATTCCCTCGGCTTTGTACTGGCGCTGAACGGCAGGAACTGCATCGTATTCGCCGGTAAGCTGGTTTTTCACTTTGTTAGTTTCGCCATTAAACGCGTTAACGGCCCCAATCAGCATGTTATTTGAAATATTATCTAGGTGACCACGGAAACGTAACCACGGTCCGGCCATTGAAATGTGGTCGGTGGTACATTTTCCTTCGGCTTTAATTAGCAGTTTGGCACCGGTTATGTTCTGTCCGTCCCATTTTTCGAAAGGCGATAAAAGCTGCAAACGATTCGAGTCGTCGGCAACATTTATCACAACGTTTGAACCGTCTGCGGCAGGTGCCTGGAATCCCGGATCTTTTACATCAAAACCTTTGCTCGGAAGTTCTTCGCCTGTTGGCAGGTCGAGTTTTACTTCTTCGCCGTTTTTGTTGGTCAGGGTATCGGTAGCCGGATTAAAATCCAAACGACCGGCAATGGCCAGCGCAGTTACCAGCTCGGGCGATGTTACAAAAGCGTGGGTATTCGGGTTGCCGTCGGCACGTTTCGAGAAGTTACGGTTGAACGAGTGTACAATCGTGTTTTTCTCTCCTTTTTCCGCTCCGGGGCGCGCCCACTGACCGATACATGGTCCGCAGGCATTAGCAAATACTTTTCCTCCAATTTTCTCGAAGGTATCGATAAATCCATCGCGTTCGATGGTGTAACGCACTTGCTCCGATCCCGGCGTAATGGTGAATTCTGCCTGGGTAACCAAACCTTTTTCTTCGGCTTGTTTGGCAATCGACGCAGCACGCGAAATATCTTCGTATGATGAGTTGGTACAGCTACCAATCAATCCTACAGAAACTTCCATTGGCCAACCGTTGGCTTCGGCTGTTTCTTTCATTTGCGATATAGGAGTGGCACGGTCTGGGGTAAATGGCCCGTTTACGTGTGGCTCCAGTTCGGAAAGGTTGATCTCGATCAACTCATCGTAATATTGTTCAGGATTGGCATAAACTTCGGCATCGGCATCAAGGTGTTCTTTTACCCCATTGGCCAGATCAGCCACTTCTGCACGACCTGTGGCGCGTAAATAACGCTCCATACTTTCGTCGTAAGCAAAAATACTTGTGGTAGCACCCACTTCGGCACCCATGTTACAAATGGTTCCTTTACCGGTTGCTGAAAGCGATTTGGCACCTTCGCCAAAATATTCGATAATGGCTCCCGTACCACCTTTTACGGTAAGAATTCCGGCCACCTTCAGAATTACATCTTTTGGAGCCGCCCAGCCACTCAATTTTCCGGTGAGTTTTACACCGATCATTTTTGGCATCTTCAACTCCCAGGCCATTCCTGCCATTACATCAACAGCGTCGGCACCACCAACTCCAATGGCAACCATTCCCAGTCCTCCCGCGTTAACGGTGTGCGAGTCGGTTCCGATCATCATCCCTCCCGGGAATGCATAATTTTCCAAAACCACCTGGTGAATAATGCCGGCTCCCGGTTTCCAGAAACCTATTCCGTATTTATTGGAAACAGACTCCAGGAAATCAAAAACTTCCTTGTTAGCGGTTTTTGAAACGGAGAGGTCGGTTTTTCCTTCTACCTGCGCCTGAATTAAGTGGTCGCAATGCACGGTTGACGGAACGGCTGTTCGCTTTTTTCCTGAGTTAATAAATTGAAGCAATGCCATCTGTGCAGTAGCGTCCTGCATGGCTACACGGTCGGGAGCAAAATCAACATAATCTGCTCCGCGTTTAAAGGCAGCTAATTCCTGCGCTGCAAACAGGTGAGAATAAAGAATTTTTTCTGCGTACGTCATTGGCTTATTCAGAATGCCTTTGGCTTGTTTCACCTTTTCGGGGAGTTCTGAATACACTTTTTTTACTAGGTCTAAATCAAACATAAGAAATTTAGTTTTTTTGAATATTGTCGGCGTATTAATTTTCGCTTTTACTAACAATAAATATCGTGAAAAGTTGACTGATTTCCTATAGAAATTTATTATCGCAGTTCACTGATATCAATAAATGCCGAATATAAATAAACCATAATATAAGTTTTCTATTTGTAATTTTAATCACATAACAGGACCGGGGAGATTTGATATATATCAATGTGCCGAACTAACGTAACGGGGGATTTATTACTGTGTGATATTCAGTGTATTAGTCGAAGGATTTATTTAACAGGTACAACGCAGATTGTGTTATGTTATGAAACATGTTGCTGAATGCGCTTAAAAGCTAGCTTAGAGCTGATTATAGCCATTGGTATTCCGGCTCCGGGAACGGTTGATGCACCCACATAAAAAACGTTTTTATATTTCTCATCGATATTGCGTGGGCGCATAATGCCAATCTGGTTCATATTATGCGATAATCCGAGTCCGGCTCCACGGTGCAAATTAAAGCGGTTTTGCCACACTTGCGGGGTGTAAATGGTTCTTGAAACGATTTCTTCTTTTATGTTTTTTCCTATTCTATCCGAGAAATCTTCAATAATACTGTCAACGATCTGGTCTTTATCCGACCAGTCTTGTTTGTGGTAGAGATTGGGCACCGGGCAGACAAAAAACAGACTTTCGCAACCTTCGGGCGCACAATCGTTATTGTGTTTCGACAAGACATTTACATAATAATAGGGTTTTTGTAAAGTCCCCGGGTTTTTCATCACATTCTCGGCATAGTCTTTATAATTCGTTCCCAGGTAGTAGTTGTGATGATTTACCTGTGGCAATTTACATTTCAGCCCGATATAGAAAGTAAGGTAGCCCATTGTCCAACTCATTTTATCGAGTTTGGCAGGAGCATAAGCGGGCCGTATAAAAATATTCCCTCTGAACCAGGCAGCATCCGAATTGATGAGGTAACTGTCGGCCGACCACGATTTGCCGTTTTGGTCGGTCAGTGCTATTAAAACTCCGTTGTCTTCGGTAAATCCCTTTATCTCGGTGTTGTAATGGATTTTTACGTTTTCCTTGTTCAGGATATCTAGAAAACCTTCAACAATTTTATACATCCCGCCTTTTACGTTGTAGTAGCCGTCGTGTTTAAATTCGGTGTACGAAAGCAGACTATAAATTCCCATGGTATCGAAAGGCGTACGCCCCAGGAAAAAGGCCACCAGCGAAATAATCTGTTGCGCCTGGGATGATGAAAAATAGTTGGTAACGTGGTTCCAGAAGCTTTTGAACAATACCGGAATATGTACCGGGTTTACGCGCATTAAAGCCCAAACATAACCCGCCAGTGAATCGAAGTTTTGTTTGATCACAATATCAACGGTGTCGTGAAATAGCGCACCGGCTTTATTCATGTAACGTTCAAACTTTTCTTTAAAGTCGGGTTCGATATCGGCAAACTGTTCAGCAAGTTTATCAATGTTTTTGTATAGGAAATAGGTTTTATCGTCGCCTCGGAAATTTACCGTGTACAGCGGATCCAGTTCCACATATTCGAACGGAAGTTGAATGCCACAATCCTTGGCAAACTCCTCAAACTCGTACGACATGCTGAAAAAACTTGGACCGGTATCGAAGGTAAAACCATCTTTTTTTATCTGGTTCAGTCTGCCACCGGCTTGTTCGTTTTTTTCCAGCATCTCAACTTCGTAACCGTTTTTTACCAACCGAATTGCCGTGGCCAGTCCGCCGATTCCGGCACCTACTATCAAAACCTTTTTCTTCATTCTTCTGTCAGTTTTGTTTTTAAGTCAGGATAAAGTTCGTCTTTAATCCATTTAAAATCGGGTTCAAATTTTAACGCTTTCTCGTATATAACCTGCGCTTTCTTCAATTCGTTCAATTCTTCGTACGATTGCCCGGTTAAACTCAGTAAACTCAGGTAATTCCAGTCGTTCTCCAGTTCTTCGGGTTTCTTTTCCATCTGTTCAATAGCCAGCAAAAAGTGCTCGATGGCCACTTGCTTCGATCCGCCAAAAACTGCCGGCATATAAAAATAAGCGTTGCCATATTGCACGTGGGCAAAGGGCAGTTCATTGTTTTGTTCCAGCGACAGGTCGGCATGTTTAATGCTTCTTCTTCCGTAAATTGGCGCTTTTATGGGCTGAATTCCAATTTTAAATCCCCAGAAAGCCGCTTTGTAGGCATTGATCAGTGCCGGATTAAAGTTCTTTTCCTCCAGAGTCTCGAGGTTTTCCTCAGCCAGATCAAGATAGTATTTGGCTTTCTTATCATCGTCTTCAGCTAAACAATAACCTATGTAACCGTATTGGTAGTTGACCAGTTCACAGAGATAGCCGGCATTTTCTGTTTTGTTTTGCTCCAGGCTGTCGATTATGGTTTTCCACTTGTCCATCCGGTTGCTAATGTAGGCCTGATAGATTTTTTCCTTGTTCGAAGCAAAAGCACTTACGGAAAGGAAAAAGACCAAAAACAGTGAAATTATGATATCGTTCTTCCTTTCCATTGGTAGGCTTTTTTTGATTTATTGAGAAATGCTTTTATAATGAAAATACCCAGCACCACTTGTTGAGGAATGGCGAGCAGCAGGTTTTTTAAAGGGTTTTGATGGCTGATAACACTTATTAAAATGTGAATGGATACAAGCATTAATAAATAGGAGGACACGAATACTTTGGGCAATGCGATAAGAACTGGAATAAATCCTAAGGTGGTGATCAGCCAAAAGAGTACGGCCAATATTCCTGAGTTCCCAAAAAACATAATTACGTTTTTCGAGAAGCCGTTTACAGCGTCGCTGAACGAATTGTACATGCGGCAGGAAATTGAAGCGTTTCCCGATAAACATGCGATTTGGATTCCATTTTGCTTGAAATATTGGGCAATGGATATGTCTTCCACTTTATTGTCCCGAAAGGTGTGATGTGGTTGTTTGTCACGGTATGTTTTGGCATCGAAGAGCATAAATTGCCCGTTTGCAGCTGCCATTGATGAAAAGGGCAGAAGCCTGACAAAAACCAGTGGCAATAAACTGAGCAGAATAAAATTCATATTCGGAACCGTCAAATATTCACCCCAGCTGTGCATGTTTTGTTTGGGGAAAATAGAGAGCAAACCAAGTTGATGTTTTTTAAGTTTGGCGATTGTTCCGGCGATTATTGCTCCCGAAATTTGTACATCAGCATCCAGAAATAACAAGTAATTTCCTTTTGCTTTTTGGGCCAGTTGGTAACAACCATAGTTTTTCCCCAGCCAACCTTCGGGAAGTCCGTCGGAATTGAAAAGCTGAAAACGTTGATCTGTTTTTGCGTACGATTCAACAATTTCTGAAGTTTTATCGGTCGACTGATCGTTAAAGACCAAGACCTCAAAATTTTGCCATTTCTGCTGTTGAAGATCCTGAAGTAAACTGCCGATGTTTTGTTCTTCGTTACGTGCCGGAATAAGAATGGAAACAAGCGGGTTAAAATCGTTTGGGCAAGGGGGAAGTGGTTGCCTGAAAATTGCATTCAGCAATACAACCCAAAGTTGAATCGCCGTAAAAATGAATATGATCCATGCTGCAATTATCATCTTTAAATTTCTTTTTTAGCCTGCGTTTCCAGGCAATTGTTATAAAAAGCGTTGTAGGCCTTTTCTATTTCGTCAATATTCCATGCTCCGGTGTAGTGTTGCAGGTTGAAAAAAGCATTAGGTTTCGCATCAGCAAAATAATCGATGAGGTTAGCTTGAAAAACGATCTGGATTTCATTTTTTGTTCGCTGCAAAATCTTCTCAATTCCCTTCTCGAAAACAAATTTGTTCTGGTAAATGCTTTTTATGTTTCCCTGAGGAAACAGCAAAACCAGATTCTTTGCATCCGACAATAATTCGGCGGTGTAATCAAAGGTTTCAATAATCGACTTCGACCGTTTTTTGATGGAGAACCCGCCGGTATACCGGAAAAACCAGTTTTTTCGAAGCTCCTCTTCCAACATCATAAAATGGTATTTCCGTTTAAAGAGTTGTTGGTTAATGTATAAAGTCCAAATGCCGTCCCACCAACTCACGTGGTTGCAGATCAACAGAATGGGCAAACCTTTGTCCTGTATCGCGCCATTGATGGTAAACGACTGAAAGTGATGTTTCATTTTCCGGATTACATAATGCCTGAAAAATGGATCGAGGAGAAAATTATGTTTTGCTTTTATGATCAAAGTTTTAGTTTAAAGTTAAAAGTAACAGGGCAAAAAATAAAGTCTGAATGCCAAAAACCACCGGCGCTATCCGGTTTTTTGTATCTATTTTTAGTACGCTGATTGCCAGTGAAAAAAGCAGGGCCAAAACAAACCAGGCCACATAGTTTTGCAGGGGAACCGGAGATTGGTAAAAAGTCCACATAGACAATTGTGGTGCTACCTGTTCCAATAAAACATCGTAGGCCAGCAGTAAAAAGGCTGCCCCAAAAACTTTTATTGCTGCATGCCAGTTTGTTTTCTCCATCACTGAATTGGAGACATAAACAAGCAAAAGCCAGTTCAATCCAATAATTAGCGGCGTGTTAAACAATTTTATACCCAACCCGTGCCCGTAGGTGTAGCTGCCAAAAATAGCTCCGGTGTTTACACCAATTAGTTCAACAATAAAGCTGGCGGTAAAAATAAAAACGAGAACCAGTATTGCTTTTTGTGAAAACTTGCCGTGAAATAAGGCCACAATAAAAGAGCTCAATAACAAAGCAAACGGCGTTAAATGCACAAAAAGCGAGCGGGAAGCGGGAATGGAAAAGCCTGCAAGTCCAGCAGCATAAAAAATGAGGAGAAAGAGAACAAAGTACCGGTAATTTGCCTGTAATGAATTTGCTATGTTTTTTGTGCCAATCATTTTTTAGCGAATTTCTTTAACTGTTCAATTAGCAACATGTTGTATAAAATCATGCTGAAAGCATAGGCAAAATCTTCAACGGGAATGGTGAAAATCCGTATTCCCAGGTTTTCACTGTTGTTGTACCACACCACTTCTCCGTTGATATACGAACCGGTTAAAATACCGTTTACGATGAGGAACGGAACAAGGATGACACCGAAAGTGATAAAAAACGAACGGGGAATTCTGCTGTTTAAAAGTAAAGCCAGCAGCAAAACAACCGCCAGTTTCAGCGAAATGTAAAATGTGTAGCTTTTATCGGTGTTAAAAACAGCTATCAATACGCACAAAACAATTAGTGCTATTATCAATGCCCTATTTATTGACTTTGGTATTTCCAGCTTTGGAAAATATTCGCGGACGGATTCGTGAAGGAAAATACTGGCATAGGGAATAACTACAAAAAACAGGATTTCCTCTAATGGGAGAGAGAACAAATAAATGCCGGAAAGATATTCCGGGTTAAAGCCCCAAATGCCCCGGTTGGTAAAATTTACATCGAAAATGATATACACTAAAGCCACCAGCAGAATGGAAGGAAAAACAAATTTCCACTGTTTGTAAAACTGCAGCCGTTTATCGAAACTGAGCAGCAAAGGCACTGCGCCGGAAGCCGTAAGTAGTATAAAGTACAATGACATTTATTTCTTTAAAAAACGAAATTGAAAGATCAGTAATCCATAGTTGTCGAAATCGCGAATGTTCTTTCCGCGATGGTGTGCCAGGTGTGCCTCTCGCACGGCCCTGAGGTATTTGTTTTTTGTGTTGGATAAAAAGGGAATGTTGAGCCGTTGGTGGATCATTACGTCGTGAATGGCAAAATAGGTGAGCCCGTACAAACTAATACCAATGCCCAGTGCAATTAAAGCTGAGATTTGAAAGAAAAAACCAACGATGAGGACAACAATTGCCGGAATGGCGTATACGAGGAAAAAATAGTCGTTCTTTTCAAAACCTGGTTTGTACAACTCGGTTTGCGATGCATTTTTTTTGTGGTCGTTTACATGATGATCGCGGTGCCATTTCCATAAAAAGCCATGCATAACAAATTTATGGTTCGACCAGGCTACGAACTCCATAAAACAAAAGGCTGCTATGGCAATTAGTATATTCACGTTTCTACTTTTAAATGTTCCTCAACGCGTTCGTATATCTTTTTAAACCAAACGGTATAGTTCTCCGGATTGTTCTTTACATCCTTTTTTAATTCTTCGAAGTTGATGTATTTCCAATTGGAAACTTCATCGGCATTCGGCTCCGGCTTTTCATCGCAAAAACCAATAAAAACACGATCGAGTTCGTGTTCGGTAAGCTGGTTGTCCAGTTCTTCTTTGTAGATAAACGCAAATATCTCCTGCAACGGAGCTGTCATGCCCATTTCTTGCATTAAGCGGCGGTTAGCAGCATCAAAACTGGTCTCTTCAGGGTAGGGATGACTGCAACAGGTGTTGGTCCACAGCCCGTTGGAGTGGTATTTGTTGAAAGCCCGCTGATGTATAAGCCATTCGCCTTTCGAGTTGACGATAAACACAGAAATGGCTCGGTGAAGCAACCCTTTCAGGTGCGCCTCCATTTTTTCCATCTCACCAAGTACTTTGTCGTTTTCGTCGACCAGAATCACTTTTTCTATTTTGTGGTTGTTCGTCATACAAGTCCGAGATTATAGAGTGTTTTTGCTTTAACCATGATCAACATTTTTTTGTAATTCGGAATTCGTACCCTGTTTTGCATAATTACAGAGGCAGGAGTTTCACGTAACTTATTTAGCAGTAAACGGTAATAATAATAAGCCAGTAGAACGGCGAGTTTTGATTTTCCGGGTAGCTTTTTAATGCCTTCGTAGGCGGTTTCAAAATCGGCTTCTATATCTTTTACAATGCGTTTCTTTTCTTCGTCGCAAAATTCTTTACTGCATAATTCCGCAAAATAAGTCCGGCCCAACGTTTCAGTGTCTTCACGCAGGTCGCGCAAAAAATTTACTTTCTGAAAAGCAGAGCCGAGTTTCATGGCAGGTGTTACCAACTCGTCGAATTTTTCCTGATCACCGTCGCAAAATACTTTCAAACACATCAAACCAACCACATCGGCCGAGCCGTAGATGTATTGGTTGGCCTCCAGTTTTGTTTTGTATTCTTTTTTTTCCAGATCGTATCTCATGCTGGTAAGAAAAGCTTCGACATGAGCCAGCGAGATCTTGTATTTTTTTACGGTGTCCTGAAACGCCTGAAGAACCGGATTAAGACTAATCCCTCGTTTCATGGCATCTTTAAAATCTTCTTCGAATTTATTGAGTAGGTAGGCCTTGTCGTTTTCGTGAAAAGTATCAACGATTTCATCGGCCAAACGAACAAAACCATAAATGCTGTAAATAGCATCGCGATGCTGTTTTTGCAATAAACTGGTAGCATACGAGAAAGACGTGCTGTAACTGGATGTTACAACTTTCGAGATCTTTATTGAACAGGCGTTGTACAATTTCATATACATTCAAGTTACTAACAAAATCGCAATGCACTAAAATCTCAACAGTCTGATAAATCAGGGACTTTTACAAAATAAAGTAATGCGTATTATTTGTAACTAAACAACGCAGAATACTACTGATTTGTTTATTTACAGGTAGGTTAAAGTAGTGGGGGACAGGAAGTAGAGCGAATTGTTAGATTCTTACAATGCAAGAATCGGGTAGCCATCCCTGGTTGCCGTCGGCCAGTTTTATTTCTGTCCAGCTGTCGAGCTGATCGGTAATTTCCAGCTTTAATCCTTCGTAGATGAGGAACAGGTCGGTCCCGCTTTCACTGGGCGAACTTTTAACCGTAACACGCGGACAAAAAACAATGGCGGTATTCCGGTTATTGATCCTTGCTTTCTGTTGTGCTGCATGCGAAACTGCAAAAACCGACAAAAGAACGGCTACGATGCCAAACCAAAACGAAAGGCGTTTTACGGCCACTGTTTTACTAAAGAAAAAGGCACCGAGCAACAAAAGGAACAATACAAACGAAACAATGCTGATGTATGCCCAGGTGTCGGCGGGGTATTTATTAATTACCGAGTTTTTCCAGCGCAGGAAAAACGGTTTTGGCAATTCCTCGATTTGGGTAACCACATACTGGTTGGCCACCTGCAGGTTAAATGCAATGTCTTCGTCGTGTGGTGCCAGCACTTTGGCGCGCTCGTAATTTAAAATGGCGTTGTTAATGTCGCCGGTTTTAAAATAGGCATTTCCCAGGTTGAAATATACTTTTGCCGACTCTTCGCCGGTAGCTAAAATCTGCTCGTAAGCCGAAACGGCCTGCTGGTATTCTTCGGTGGTGTAATAAGCGTTGGCTTTCTCCCAAAGTTGCTCATTTGTTTCCTGTGCGAAAGCAAAATACGGAGCTATAAGTAGTATGAATATTAGTATCCTTTTCATTGTTCTAGCGTTTAATTTGTTTTTCAAAACGGCTCATTGTGGTCTCAGCCTTCTTATACAAATCATGGCGTGCTTCCGATCCTCCAACCGGAGCATAACGTGCAAACTCGCACTGGTCAACAACTTCTTCAAAGTCTTTAATTACTTCATCGGCAACATTGCGGTCCTGCAGCTTTGCCACTGCTGTTTCACGGTTAAGGTCGGCAACCGGGATTCCCAGTTTGTCGCTTAAATAGCCCCAGAACGCTTTTAAAATGGCATCGTGGAACGCTTCGTTGTTGTTGTGTTTCATATAACCGGCAGCCGCTTTCAAACGTTTTACAGCCACACGGTTGGCTTTTTTATTACGTACCAGTGCAATGTTGGCGTTTTCGCGGGCCTTTTTACGGTACACGAAATACAGCACCACAAACAGCACGGCAGTAATCAGGTAAATCAAATAAAAGATAGTGCTTCCGTAAAAAGTATGTCCTTTTACCTGCAACATCGGTTTGCCCGATTTGATGAAGCGAATATCCTGTCCGATCAACTGCAGGTCTTCTTTACGTCGTGAGCTGATAACCGTAGTCGATTGCTCTTCAGTTCCTTTTTCAACGTGCAGTGTGTAAGCCTCGGTTGATTTGGTTACATATTTTCCTGTGGCCGGGTTGAAGTACGCAAACTTGATCGGCGGAATTTCATAGTCGCCCTCAAAACGTGGCTGGAACAGGTACTCAATGGTTTTATTTCCCGAAACGCCGTTGTCGTTGGCCTGTACATTGTCGGTTGCTCGCGGATCATAAACTTCAAAATCGCTTGGCAGCTCCAGTTCAGGAGAACGTACCAGACGGATATTTCCGTTACCCGATATTTTCATCGTAAGCGTAACTGCATCGTTGGTAGTTACATCGGTACTGCTGATTTCCGACGAAACATTAAAGTTACCCACACCGCCCATAAAATTGGCCGGCTCGGTTGGCAGGTCTTTTACATTTACCGAAACGGCATCGCTGGTAACGCGTGCTTTCACGGTTCGGTAATTGTCGAAAAAGTCATCGAAGAAACTACGTGCTTTTACCCGCTGGCGGATCAACAAAGCCATGCTGAATGGCTCGATTGTCAATCGTCCGTTTTGCTGCGGGAAAAGGATCGTTTTTTTCAGCGTTCCAACCTGGTAAATTTTATCGTTATACACCTCTCGGGTGAAATTTATCTGCTGCGGAATATCGATGTCCTGGGTGTAAAAACCTTCGTAAGTCGGCAGGTTTACTTCATCAAAACCATGCACCGGAACATTCGGATTGACATACAATTTTACGGTGGCAATTATTTGCTCGCCACGATAAACATTTCGTTTGCTTAAATCAACACGAACAAAAAGGTTGTCTTTGTCGAGATCAATATTCTGAGTAGCTCCTTCGGGTGTTTGCCCCGGAGTTGCCTGTTGCTGGCTTGGCTGTGACTGTGCTTTTACCACCTGGATAGACAGCTTATTGGATTCAAAAACCTTTCCGTTTACCTCTATCGATCCCGGGCGGATTTCGAAAGTTCCCTCCGCTTTGGCCCTCAAAATATAGGTGTAGGAAAACGTGACCTCCGAAGTCGTTTTTCCGTTAATGGTTTGAATGCTTGTTGACTGACTGGTGCTTGGCCCCATTAAAATCTGGAAATTGTCGCTTAGTCCCGGAGGAAGCTGCAAATTTGTTCCCCTGTCGTTAAC
This sequence comes from Draconibacterium mangrovi, assembly GCF_010586825.1. Lineage (GTDB taxonomy): Bacteria > Bacteroidota > Bacteroidia > Bacteroidales > Prolixibacteraceae > Draconibacterium > Draconibacterium mangrovi. The sequence continues at coordinate 430,336 of NZ_JAAAGB010000002.1, forward strand.
CTGGAAACTCAGCCTGAATTGTTGTCCCATTTCAACGGCGCTTGGTGCCGACATGGTAAAACGGGTTTGTTCGGCCCGGGCTGCAATTGCCGCGCAGAAAAGAAAAATATATATTACCAGTTTCTTCATCATTGTATCAAAGCCTACAAAATTATTGTTTTTGTTCAATTGCTTTAGTCTGAAATCAATTAATCACTAATCCTTAAGAATTAATCCTTTATCCTACATCGTTTTCTTACCATTCTTTCTCCGATCGCGTACGTTTGGCTTTGGCAGCTTTCGCTTTTTTCACCTTATCCTGAATGTCGCGTTCGTCGTTTTGCAAGGCCTGCAACAATTGCTCAGCATCCTGTTTCGAAATTTTATTTTGCTGAGGTTGTTGCTGTTGCTGCTGGTCTTTATTTTGGTCTTTGTTCTGATCCTGATTTTGCTGATTCTGATCTTTATTCTGGTCCTGCTGATCCTTGTTCTGATCTTTGTTTTGATCCTGCTTGTCCTTATTCTGATCGTTTTTATCCTGGTTTTGATCTTTGTTCTGGTCCTTATTTTGGTCTTTATCCTGATCCTTGTTCTGATCTTTATTTTGTTGATCCTGCTGCTCTTTTTTCTTTTTCAGCATTTGCGCATAGGCCAGGTTGTATTTTGTTTCCAGATCATCCGGATTTTCACGCAGCGCCTTTTTATACGATTCAATGCTTTCATCCAGTTTCTCCTGCATCAGCTGCGTATTTCCGAGGTTGTGGTTAACACGGGCGCGCTCACCCGGCTCTTCCATTTTTTCGGCCAGCTCAGAGAATTTACCCTCGGCATCTTCGAATTTTTGTTGTTTGTACAAGGCATCTGCCAGGTTGTAATTCCACTTCAAATCTTCTGGGCGTTTTTCCAGCGCCTTGCGGTATTCGGTTTCGGCATTACTGTATTTTATGGTGTCAACTTTCATGGTGTCGCGCACGGCCTCCATAAACAACTTGTTCCCGTTGCGTACAAATTTCCGTTCGTTTTGCCCGAAAGCAATCCCCGAAATCGTTAGCAGAAATAGTATGAAATATATTCGTCTCATCATTCTAGTCATTAGTCAATTGTCATTCGTCACTTGAAGTCTTCCAACTACATGCTTCATGCTTCAATCTTTATCCAAACAATTTTATGCGTTTCAAATACTTGTTTTTGCGTTCAAGAATTACAAATTCAAGCAACAGCAAAAACAATCCCACTGCAAAGAAATACTGGAACTGGTCATCGTACTCCGAAAAAGTGCGTGATTCCATTTCCTGTTTTTCCATTTTGTTTATTTCGTCGAACAAAGCATTTAATCCTACCTGTGCATTATTGGCGCGTACATAAATTCCTCCGCCAGCAGCAGCAATTTGCTCCAGCATTTGTTCATTCAATTTTGTTACCACTACATTTCCGTCACGGTCTTTCAAATAATCGGTTTGGCCGTTACGCAACACCGGAATTGGCGATCCTGACGGCAGTCCCATTCCAATGGTGTGCACAATTGCACCTTCATCCAACGCGGCTTTGGCTGATGCCAGTGCATCGTCTTCATGGTTTTCTCCATCGGTTATAATTATGATCGCTTTGTTGGCTTCGCCGTTTGGCGTAAACGATTTTCGTGCCAAATCGATGGCGGCTCCAATGGCCGTTCCCTGTTTCGGAACGATTTGTGTATTCACCGAATTCAAAAACAGTTTTGCTGAATTGTAATCGGTGGTAATTGGCAGCTGTGTGTAAGCATCGCCGGCAAAAACGATCAGTCCGATTTTGTCGTCTTTTAAACGGTCTACCAGCCTTGAAATTGCTCTTTTTGCACGTTCCAAACGGTTGGGCTGAATGTCTTCGGCCATCATACTGTTCGACACGTCAAGCGCGATCATCAACTCAACACCTTCGCGTTTTTCGGTTTTTAATTTCGACCCGAACTGCGGGCGGGCGATTCCAACAATAAAAAATGCCAGTGCCAGCATCAGTATGATAAACTTAACAACAGGGCGGTTGCCTGAGCTGTAAGGCATCAGTTGGGCCAGAATTTCCTGCTGTCCAAACTTTCTTAATGCGCGGCGGCGTGAAATTCGCGACCACACAAAAAACACTGCCAACATTGGAATTATTAGCAATCCCCATAAATATTCGATATTTCCAAACCTAAACATTTCCATCCTTCTATCTTTTATGGGATACTTCTAAATATGGTTAAACGCATAAACAAACTTGCAATCAAAAACAGTGCCCCAAGCAAAGCAAATGGCATAAATTCTTCCGACTTGCGGCTGAATTCGCGCACTTCAATTTTCGATTTTTCCAATGCGTCAATTTCTTTATAAATCTCTTCCAGCTTGGTATTACTGGTTGCTCTGAAATATTGTCCATCAGTAAGCGAAGATATTTCCTGCAGTGTTTCTTCGTCGATTTTTACCGGCATGTCTTGCAACTGAACACCAAACTGTGTCCGCACAGGGTAGGGTGCTGTTCCGATACTTCCCACACCAACCGTGTAAACCCGAATACCAAAGGTTTTGGCAATTTCAGCAGCAGTTACCGGAGCCACTTCTCCACGGTTGTTTTCCCCGTCGGTAAGCAAAATTACCACGCGGCTGATGGCTTCGCTGTCTTTCAATCGAGCAACAGATGTTGCCAGTCCGTTTCCGATGGCGGTTCCATCTTCTATCATGCCACTTTCAATATCTTTAAACAGGTTGAGTAACACGGCACGGTCGGTTGTTAACGGACATTGCGTAAATGCTTCGCCGGCAAAAACTACCAGGCCCATCCGATCGTATTCACGTCCCGAAATAAATTCCATGGCCACATTTTTTGCAGCTTCCAAACGGTCGGGCTGAAAATCCTGTGCCAGCATCGAGCTTGAAATATCGAGCGCAATTACAATATCAATACCTTCTGTTTCACTTTTTTCCCAGTTTCTGGATGATTGCGGACGAGCCAGCACCACCACAAAAAAACTGATGGCGATAAGCAGGCATACAAACACCAGGTGGCGTAAATAATGCCTGATGGTTTTTGGGGCTTTTATTACCGAAGCGGTGGATGAAACCTGGATGCTTGCGGTATTTTTTTTCTGCCTGAACACATACCACGCCACCGTGGGAATCATTACCCATAGAATGTGGAACAGCTCAGGGTTTTTAAATGTCAATCCTTCAGCCATCTCTTTTTATTTTATCTCAACTTCTTCAACATTTTCATCATCATCGGCTTTCTCTTCCGCCTTTTTCTGCTCCTCTTTCTTCGTGTCATTCACAAAGAAATAGGCATTTACCAGCGACAGGTTATCGTCGTCGGGCAGCGGCTGATACTTGGCAAATTTTACCAGGTCGGCCGTTTGCAGCAGTTGCGTAAGATTCGCAAAGTTTTTATCGCTAACCAGTCCTTTTTGTAGGCGGAAACTTTCAACAGTTTCGTCGCTGGTTTGCTCCATGGCCCGGATTCCAAAACGATCTTCAATGTACTCGCGCAGTGTGTCGGTAAGCTCGCTGTAGTATTGTTTTGTTTTGCCTTTTTGCCACACTTTTTCCGTTTTGATACGGTCAAGTTCTCTTAACGCAATAATATGCGCCGGTTCTTTTGGTTTTGCCGGACGCGCAAATATCGGTTTGTTGTTTTTCTTCCGCTTAATTGAATATAACAGGAAGAAGATAATCGCTCCGATAAGAATTACTCCCAAAATGTAAGGCGTAACTTCTTTTAAAGTAAGCGGTGCATCGTATGGCATTTTTATGTCTGTCGGTCCTTTCGTGGTGTCAATCTCCATGGTGTAAACATTCAGCGTAACACCGTTGCTGGGAATGGAGTCGATTGTTCCGTCCACATCGATTTTAAACCAGTAGGGCGGAATTCGGTAACTTCCGCTGTCGAAACTGGTAATGGTGTAGGCCTGAATTTGTTTCATCAGCTTCTCATCGTCTAATTCAAAAGTGTCGACACCCGAACGGCTGATCACTTCAATCAGGCTGTTGATCGTATCCGGAACCGTCGGAAACTGTACGTTTACATCTTTCGGATGATCTATCTCTAGGAATAGTTTTACCTGGTCGCCAATCAAAATATTTGCAGAATCGAGGCTGGCAGTAGCTTTAATGCGCTGTGCCTGCGTAGTTCCTGCAATCAAAATTGCTGTAAACAGAAATAATATTTTTAGTTTCAATTGCATGCTTCTCTATTTTAATGCCCGTTTTTTAAACAAGGTCATTAATGATTTTACATAGTCTTCACTGGTGTTTATCGATACATAATCAACACCACTTTTTTTGAACATCACATCCAGCCTTCCCATGTGTTTTATCCACCAGTCGGCATAAAGTTTACGCGTTTTACGCGAGCTGCTGTCAACCCAAACATAGTTGCCTTTCTCAGCGTCTTTCAGTTTTATCATTCCAATAGAGGGCAGTTCTGTTTCGCGCTTGTCGTATATGTTCAGCGCCACCATGTCGTGCTTGTTGTTGGCGATAGAAAGAGCCATTTCCAGGTCTTTGTTATCGTCCATAAAGTCGGAAATAATAAAAGCAGTGCAGCGCTTTTTTATGGCGTTGGTCATGTAGCGAACAGCTTCGGTAATGTCGGTTCCGTTACTTTCCGGGTGAAAATCGATCAGTTCGCGAATAATGCGCAGAATGTGGCTTTTCCCTTTTTTCGGCGGAATAAATTTCTCGATCTTGTCCGAAAAGAAGAGCACCCCGATTTTGTCGTTGTTTTGAATGGCCGAAAACGAAAGCACAGCAGACAGTTCTGTGATTACATTTTTCTTTAGCTTTTCAAACGAACCAAATTCGCGCGAACCACTCACATCAATCATTAGCATCACGGTGAGTTCGCGTTCCTCTTCAAATACTTTTATGTAGGGATGACCGTAGCGGGCGGTAACGTTCCAGTCGATGTTGCGAATGTCGTCGCCAAACTGGTATTCGCGGACCTCAGAGAAGGCCATACCGCGCCCTTTAAAAGCACTGTGGTACTCGCCGGCAAAAATATTGCGCGACAAACCACGTGTTTTAATTTCAATCTTCCGTACTTTTTTTAATAAATCAGTTGTCTCCATAATTAGAGTTCAAAGTTTAACGTTCAGCGCTCAAAGTTGTGTTTGAACAGCTGTAAACTGCCACTGTTAACTGCGACTCGACTATGGTACTTCTACCTGGTTTAATATGTCGGTAATAATTTCTTCCTGTGTAATGTTGTTCGCCTCGGCTTCGTAGCTCAGGCCAATACGGTGACGCAAAACATCCGGACAAATGGCGCGCACATCTTCAGGAATTACATAACCGCGGCGCTTAATAAAGGCAAAAGCTTTTGCAGCTTGTGCCAGGCTAATTCCTGCCCTTGGCGATGCTCCGTAAGCGATCATATCGTTGTATTTTTCCAGTTTATATTCGTTGGGCTCGCGTGTTGCAAATACAATGTCAACAATGTATTTCTGAATTTTTTCGTCCATGTAAACATCTTTCACGACGTTGCGGGCTTTGATAATGTCTTCCGGTTTCAGAATTGTTGATGTTTCAGGAAATTGTGCCAAAAGGTTTTGATTGATGATCTGGCGCTCCTCCTCTTTTTTCGGGTAGTTGATCACCACTTTTAGCATAAAACGGTCGACCTGCGCTTCAGGCAGCGGGTACGTACCTTCCTGCTCAATCGGGTTCTGTGTCGCCATTACCAGGAATGGTTCCTCTAGTTTAAAGGTTTCGTCGCCAATAGTAATCTGGCGTTCCTGCATAGCTTCGAGCAGTGCCGATTGTACTTTTGCCGGCGCACGGTTGATCTCGTCAGCCAACACAAAGTTCGCAAAGATCGGTCCTTTTTTAATGCTGAACTCTTCTCTCTTTTGGCTGTAGATCATTGTTCCCAAAACGTCGGCAGGCAGCAGGTCGGGTGTAAACTGAATACGCGAAAATTTAGCGCTGATGGTTTGCGACAAGGATTTAATTGCAAGTGTTTTTGCCAATCCCGGTACACCTTCCAAAAGAATGTGGCCATTGGAAAGTAAGCCAATAAGTAAACTTTCAACCAGGTGTTTTTGTCCTACAATCACCTTGTTCATCTCCATGGAAATCATATCCACAAACGAACTCTCTCTCTGTATTCTCTCGTTCAATTCTTTGATATCAACTGCTTGATTCATATCTTTTATAAATTTATTTGCTATATTTTTTTCGAAGGCACGAATTTAAAGCATTATGGTATTTATTTCCCTATTCTTTTGTTAAAAAAAATTAAGTAAACGCGAAAGAAATTATGATGTTAACAAAGAATAACAGCTTATTAGGAATTCATTAAGAAATTATGCCCGATTTAAGGTAATTTTGATGCCATGGATTTGTTACGCATAGGATTGCAATCTTCGCATTTATTTTTTGCGACGATGGATAACAAAGGCGATCGTCTTTTTTGAAATCAGTGTTAAAAATAATTAAACAAGTTGTCGGATAATCTGTTGTGGTGTACATATTACAAATTGTGTTCATATATTAACCGTGTGATATTATAAGCGGTGAATTTGTCCTAATGTTAATTCATGAATTGAAAGAATTGTGTTGAAATCAATCGTTTTTATAATCGTTATTCTCCTGTTCGCCAACACCTGTTTTTCGCAGAGCAGTTTAAATGGAAATGAATCTTATTTCGAAAAGAGTCACATACTTGTTCAGCATATAAATGATATTGATTTGCTTTTCTCCGGCAAGTCAAACGATGTGGCATTTACTTCATCATTTTTAGTAAAAGCCTTTTTTAATCAAAAAACAGAGAAACAGCGCTTACTTTCTTTTGGAATCAGAACTGATCTTTATACAAAACGACAATATAGTCAGCGTTTTGATGAAAATGGCCGGTACTACCGAGGCGAATCGTTTACTGAGATTAGTACTGCCGAATTTTCCTGGGTAAAGTTTCTTACCAATAACCTGGCTATTCAATTGTCGGGAGGTCCCGGTATTTTAAATAAGAAAAAACCGATTCCCGGATTGGCTTTGTGGATCCAAGGCGGAAAAGATGGTGCCGGTGGAATTCATAAAATCATTGATAGTTTTGGAAAACAACATGGCCAAATTATTGAAGGACGTGATGTGTTGACTCATTTCCTGTATTTTAACCCTGCAGTGATTTATTATTTGAATCTTTTTCCAAAATCGGGTTATACCCCGCATACTTTAGTTAGCGAATTAGGCGTAAATTTATGTGACGAGTTTGCGGGTAACTGGATATTCTTTGAAAATGATCTGAACTTACATCTTTTTAGGTTTCCGCTTTCAAAAAGATTGTTTTCAGTTGATTTGACAGGAGCAGGAGATTTTCGTTTGCATCGGGCAGGATTAAAAACTGACATCCGCCTGGGAACAGAAATTTCGTGGGGTAGGATTACTTTTGGATATGAACTCACCAACCAGTATGGAAAGGAGAATATTGATTGGGTTGATTATTACGATAACGATGATATTTACCGGATTTACTTCAAGATTCGGTTAAAAAAGCAAAAGGGAGAATATTTGAGTGCAGGGACGAATAAAGCATAGAGCTTAAAAACTGACTTAAATCCACAAACTAGTGACAAATTGAATGTTTTACCTTCTCAAGGATGCAATTTATTGTTAATTAACTGTTGCTTGCTGACAAAAATAAACTGCTTTATCACTTTGATCTGTCTTATTTTATAGCTTTATACCCGACGCAAACCAACTTTATACTACTATGGATGTAGAGAAATTTAAATATGAATACAAAGATTGTATCGTATTTAAGTCCTATTTCGGATTAATAACCGTTGAAGATGTGAAAAACTCCTGGCTGGAAGCTATCTCAAATAACTTGTTTCCGGAAGAAACCATCGGATTTATTCTTGATTACCGAGAGGCTCATTTCGATATTGAACCGGGCAGGCACAATGAAATTCCTGCATTTTACTGGCAACACCCCGGTGTTTTTGAAAATAAAAGAATCGCAATAATTACAGAAAATCCCGAAGATATCGTGTATCCCATGTTAATTCGTCTTCAGGACCGGGGGTATGAATCCCGGCCATTTAGTACAATGGATGCCGCAATTCGTTGGATTTTGAAAAAGGAATAGGACATGTGAAGTTGGGTTTCCGGAACCAGCAATAAAAAAAACGTCGCCCAGAACTGTGAGCGACGTGTTGATCAATCATTAAGCAATCTTAATTTGCCTCTCAGGCTGTGGTTTTACTTCATCGCGTTTTGGCAGTACAATATGCAATATTCCGTTATCGTACTTGGCTGAAATCTTTTCGCCAACTACTGCATTATCGGCGACAGTGAACGAACGCTGAAACGATTGGTAACTGAATTCTTTACGAGTATAGTTCTCATTCTTTTCTTCTTTTTCGTTTTTCTTTTCCGAAGAAATGGTGAGCACGTTATTTTTAAAGTTCACGTTAAAATCGTTTTTGCTCATTCCCGGAGCTGCAACTTCGATAACAAAATCATCGTCGGTTTCTTTTACGTTAACTGCCGGTAACGACGTGTTTGTGCTCGAAAAATTCGAGTGATTCCAATCCATCAATTCATTGTTGAAAAACCTGTCAAAGACTGATGGAAAATACGGTTCGTTTCTTCTTGCTAATTTCATGACTTTATCCTCCTTTAACTTTAATGGTTAAACAATTCATTGAACTTTTCGAAAAGAAAAAATCAAAAGGTATACCATGCCGGAATTTCTGAAAATATTTCAGGACTAGCTGTCTGGTTGTCAGTTGGTTTGGACTGTGTTCCGAATGGTATTGAAAGCCAGTATTTTGGAAAATGTCAAAATTTCAGTTTATCTGCTTTATTGTTAAACAACATCTTTATCGCTCTTGCTTTTAATGAATTATTGCTTTAATTTTATTAAATAAACCTGACCGCCCCATTTTAAGGGCCGCCAAATTAAAACAAACAATGAAAAGTTTTAACTCCATAAATTGAAAAGTATAAGTAGTTACAACCCATACTTTTTGGAGGATTAAAACCTACATTTAAAACAGCTCAAATTGCATTAGAAACTCAAGGGATAGGATTGGAAAAGTTAATGAATACTTTCAAAAACTTTTAGGCTTCGTTCTGAAGTCGCGTGTTTGGGGTTAACTGGGGCCGCCTCTTTGAATAAGAGAGGCGGCTATTTTTTTGCTGATAGTATGATTGAACTGTGCTTTCAACTTTTTCTGTAATTTTACGCCCTGATAAACGAGAACAATGCCACAACGCTATTTTTTACAACTAAGTTATAAAGGAACTAATTATCATGGTTGGCAAATCCAGCCCAATGCCGTTTCTGTTCAGGAGGTGATGGAGGATGCACTATCAAAAATCCTGCGTGAAAAAATAGATGTAGTTGGAGCCGGACGTACGGATACCGGCGTACATGCTTCGTTTTTTATCCTGCATTTTGATTCGGAAAATGGTATTCCCAAAAATCTGGATATCGTTTATAAACTCAACAGCTTTTTACCATCGGATATTGCCGTGCAAAAAGTCTGGCCGGTTGATTCGGAGGCACACGCCCGGTTTAGTGCTGCATCGCGAACGTATCATTATTTTATTTCTACAGAAAAAGATCCGTTTGTAACCGAAATAAGCCATAAATACCTGAAACCACTTGATGTGGACAAAATGAACCAGGCAGCCCAAAAATTATTTAACTACACCGATTTTACCAGCTTCAGTCGACTGCACACTGATGTTAAGACCAACAACTGCAAAATAATGCAGGCCGGGTGGACGCAACGCGGCGAGCGATTACAATTTACAATAAAAGCCGATCGGTTTTTACGCAATATGGTACGCGCCATTGTAGGAACTCTGCTGGAAGTAGGACAAGGCAAACTGAGTATCGATCAGTTTTGTGCGATTATTGAAAAACAGGATCGTGGTTCTGCCGGTGCATCCGCTCCGGCACAGGGATTGTTTTTGGTGGATATTGAGTATCCTGAAAATATTACACAGGGCCGCTATTAAACTTTTTACGGTATTGTAATGGTGACACGCCGTTAATTCGCTTAAACTGCCGGTTAAAATACGAAATGCTGTTGTAGCCACATTCAATGGCAATATTCCCAAAACTTTCGTTACTTCCGGCTATTAATTTCCCTGCATATTCTATCCGCATATCATTCAGAAATTCAGAATAAGCTTTGCCTGTACGTTGTTTAAAATAACGGCAAAACGAGTTGGGGGTCATATTTGCCACATCGGCAAGTTGCCCCAGATTCACTTCGTTGCGGAAGTTTTTTGATAGAAAGTTAAAGATCACATTAATGCGTTCGTTGTCTGATTCGCGGGTTGGCGAGCGGTAACTTACCGAAGAAAGTGTGCGCAAATCTTCGGAGTGCGCAAAAGTATTCAGAATGCTCATCAGCAGTTGAAAGCGTTTAAAACCATCGGCATCGGGGCACTGATTTATCCATTCAATCAATTCGTTTTTATCCGGCCCATCAATTTTAATTCCCATCGATGCTTTATCCAGCAGGTGTTTTATGTGTGCCATTTCCGGGATTTCAAAAAACCGGTTACCAAAAGTCTCATCTTTAAAAAACAAGGAAATACTTAACACTTCCAGGTCGCTTTCGGGGTGGTAATACGATTCATCGCATTTGGTTACATGAGGTACATTTTTACCAATAAAAAACACGTCGCCCGGCTGAAATCGTTCCACATGATTTCCAATAAAACTGGTGCCTTCACCTTTTACAATGTAAGTTATCTGGTGCTCAGGATGATAATGGATCGTATCATAAAACCGCGCCCCATCATCAATTTGGAGCCGGAAAGAGTTTCCTCCTGTCTTTGGAATTACAAAACGTACTGCCTTCATTTTTTATCGATCTGTGAAATGTCCTTCTCTGAAAAATTGTTCTCAATTACCATAATAATTTACCATAAAACTCCAAAAGGTTAAAATAGTTCAAAAAATGGATAAAATAAGAAAATAAAAAGGTGTTTAACTCCTTTAAATTTGCCTTTGTAAATAGTCATCAAATAAATAAGAAGATATGAGACCAACATGGACAGGGGTTTATCCCGCAGTAACAACAAAATTTAAGGAAAACGGAGAACTGGATATTCCGGCATTTATCAAGAACATTGAATTCCAGATCGAATCAGGAGTGTCGGGAATTATTATCGGTGGTTCATTGGGCGAATCGAGCACTTTAAGCAACGATGAAAAAGTTGAGCTAGTAAAATCACTTCAGCCTTATCGCGAACAGGTACCGGTAATTATGAACATTGCCGAGTCGAGCACAGTAAATGCTGTTGAGGCAGCTAAACAGGCTGAATCAAATGGTGCCGATGGCTTGATGTTGCTTCCACCGCTTTTATATAAAGCCGATGCCGATGAAACTGTAGAGTATTTCAAAACTGTTGCTGAAGCTACTACATTACCAATTTTGTTGTACAACAACCCGGTTGATTACAAAATTGAGATTACAGTGCCGATGTTCGAGAAACTAAAAGATACACCGAATATAGAGGCAGTAAAAGAATCTACCCGCGACCTTACAAACATTACAAGATTAAAGAATGCTTTAGGCGACCGTTTTAAAATTCTTGGTGGTGTTGATACTCTTTGTTTAGAGTCGTTGCTGTTGGGTGGCGACGGTTTGGTGGCCGGTTTAGTTTGTGCTTTCCCTAAAGAAACAGTGGTATTGTACGAGTTGGCCAAAGCCGGAAAAATTGATGAAGCATTGGAATTGTACCGTTGGTTTATGCCGCTTTTCGAAATGGATATCCACGCGAAACTGGTACAGTACATCAAACTTTGCGAAGTGTACACCGGTATTGGAACTGAATATGTACGCGCTCCCCGAAAAATGATAAAAGGAACAGAACGCGAATCGATCATTGCTACCATTGAACACGCCTTGGCAAACCGTCCAAAATTTTAAAGTATGGCAGAATTGAAAGACCAGATTAATGAGATAATGTTGAAGGCTTCAGAAGCGTTCAACGTATATAAGAAAGTTTCTGCTGAAAAGCGCGCTGCTTTTTTGCGGAAGATCGGTGAGGAGATCATGAATATAGGCGACGAATTGGTGGAAACTGTTATGGCTGAATCCAATTTGCCGGAAGCTCGTGTGCGCGGAGAACGTGGTCGTACCGTTGGGCAGCTGAATAAATTTGCCGATCTGATCGATGAAGGTTCGTGGTGCGAAGCTACAATTGATGTTGGTGATCCTGAACGCGAGCCACTGCCAAAACCTGATATCAGAAAAAAACTGGTACCGCTTGGTCCGGTTGTGGTTTTTGGCGCAGGTAATTTCCCGTTGGCATTTTCTGTTGCCGGTGGTGATACTGCTTCAGCTTTGGCCGGAGGAAATCCGGTAGTTGTAAAAGGTCATCCGGCTCATCCAAAAACAGGAGCATTAGTGGCAGCTGCAATTAACAAAGCTGCAGAAAAATGCGAATTGCCTGCCGGTACTTTCGGCTTTATCGATGATGCAAGTTACGAATCGGGTCAGTGGCTGGTGAAACATCCGGTTACAAAAGCTGTCGGATTCACCGGCTCATATCAAGGAGGAATGGCCCTGGTTAAACTGACTGCTGATCGTGAAGAACCGATTCCTGTTTTTGCAGAAATGGGAAGTATAAATCCGGTGGTAGTGATGGAGGAAGCGCTGGTTAAGGACCATGCAAGAATCGCTTCAAAATTGGTTGCTTCGGTAAATCTTGGAGCAGGTCAGTTTTGTACCAATCCGGGATTGCTGATCACAACAAAAACAGAGGGATACGAAGCGTTTGTAGAAGAGCTGGCAAAAGAGGTTGCGGCAACAAAAGGTGCTCAAATGTTCAGCACGTCGGTACTTCGAAATTACGAACTGAACAAAGACAAAATGTTCTCGCACACGGAAGTAAAGTTGCTTGGAACAGGAATAGGCGAAGAAGAAACAGGAAATGTTCCTCCTGCTCTTGCTACAGTTGCTGGTGCTGATTTTATAAAGAATCCGCATTTGCACGAAGAGGTTTTTGGCCCTTTTAGTTTGCTTGTAGTTTGCGAAAGCAAGGCCGAACTTTTGGATGTGGTAAACGGCTTAAAAGGTCAGTTAACGGCTACTGTTCATGCAACAGAAAGTGAGTTGCCCAACAACCAGGAAATTTTAGATGCTTTGCTCGAAAAATGTGGCCGACTGTTGTTAAATGGTGTGCCAACGGGTGTTGAAGTATGTGCTGCAATGCAGCATGGCGGACCTTTCCCTGCAGCAAGTGATTCGCGTTTTACATCGGTTGGAGTGAGCGCTATAAAACGTTTTGTGCGTCCGGTGGCTTACCAGGATTTCCCTGACAGTTTATTACCGGCCGAGTTGCAAAACAGTAACCCAATGAATATTTGGAGAGTAGTGAACGACACGTGGACTAACGCCGCGGTTAAATAATATTGATATGGTTATTTAATAGCTGATAATGACAAGAAGATCATTTTTTTGTATCGATGGACATACCTGCGGCAATCCGGTGCGGGTAGTGGCCGGTGGAGTTCCCCGCTTAAGGGGGAAAAGTATTTTTGAGAAACGCGAGCATTTCCTTGAGGAATACGACTGGATTCGCACAGGTTTAATGTTCGAACCCCGTGGCCACGAGCAAATGTCGGGGAGTTTTATTTTTCCTCCGGAAAATCCGCACAACGATGCCGGAATTCTTTTCATCGAAACAAGTGGTTGTTTGCCCATGTGCGGGCACGGAACCATTGGCACAGTTACCATTGCCGTTGAAGAAGGTTTAATTGTGCCCCATACACCGGGAACCGTTCGTTTGGAGACGCCGGCAGGATTGGTTCTGGCACATTACAAACAGAATGAAAAAGGCAAAGTTACATCGGTGAAGATCATCAATGTTCCTTCGTTTTTATATGCACGAAACCTGACGGTTGAAAGTCCGCATTTGGGCGAATTGACTGTTGATGTGGCGTACGGTGGTAATTTTTATGCCATTGTTGATGAGCAGCCGAATTTTTCCGGATTACACAATTTTACTACAGACGAGTTGATCACTTTCAGTGGGGCGGTTAGGAAAGACCTGAATGAAAAATATAGTTTTGTACATCCGCAAAACGAAAAAATATGTGGATTGAGCCATGTACTTTGGACCGGAAATACCAAAAGCGAAGAAGCCGATGCGCGTAATGCTGTTTTTTACGGCGAAAAAGCGATTGATCGTTGCCCGTGTGGTACCGGAACTTCGGCCCGAATGGCCCAGTGGTTTTCCAACGGAAAACTTCAATTGGGTTCTACATTTTTGCACGAGAGTGTTATTGGCAGCCAGTTTATTGGTACCGTTGAGCAGCAACAAAAAGTGGGCGATTTCGATGCCATTGTTCCGGGAATTGAAGGCTGGGCAAAAGTTACCGGTTACAATCACATTATTATCGACGACGAGGACGATCCTTATGCCCACGGATTTAGGGTGGTAGGAAAACTTTAGCAGAAGATGAGCAAGAAAATTATTGTTATTGGTGCGGGAGTTATCGGATTGCATTGTGCTTATTATCTGAATCAGGCCGGCTTCGGGGTGGAAGTTATTGAAGCAGCCAGCGAAAGCAGTGAAGAAGGTTGTTCGTACGGAAACTGCGGATTGTTGGTGCCCAGTCATTTTGTGCCGCTGGCATCGCCCGAAATGTTACGCTCCGGCCTGAAAATGATGCTCGACAGAACAAGTCCCGTTTATCTTCCGCCGGGTAAAAATATTTCCTCACTCCCGTGGTTTTTGAAGTTTATAAAAGCTGCCAATAAAAAAGCTGTTGCCCGCGCTATACCTACATTGTACAAACTGAATGACGAAAGCAGAAAGTTGTATGAGGAGTTGAATACAGTGAATAACAATGAAAGCGGTTTCACGAACAAAGGGCTATTAATGGCAGCAACCACCGAAAAAGGATTGGAAGAGGAACTTGCTTTGGCTGGAATTGCCAAAGATCTGGGGATCAAAACGCAGCTCCTCGACCAACAGCAGTTGAAAACAATAGAGCCTGATGTTGATTTGCGGGTAGCCGGAGCAGTGTTATATAAAAGCGATGGGAATGTATCGCCGGAAGGATATTTGCGCTGGCTGAAAAGTTACTTAAAACAGAGCGGTGTGGCATTTCGGTACGATACTTTTGTAAGTGGTTTTCAGCTTGAAAAAGGTAAAATTATAGCTGTAGAGACCAGTTCTGGGAAGCTGAAAGCCGATGAATTTGTGCTGGCAGCAGGATCTTATTCCCCAAAAATTGCGGCATCTGCAGGCGTGAAAGTTCCTGTGATTGCAGGAAAAGGTTACAGTTTCGACTTGGCAAAGGACAAGCTGAAATTACAAACTCCACTTATCTTAACAGAAGCCAAAGTGGCGCTTACACCATTTAATAATACAGTGCGCTTGGGCAGCGGAATGGAATTTAACGGAACTATCGGAGATATTTCATATAACCGGGTTCAGGCAATTATCAACCGTACACAAAAAGCTTTGCCCAATATGGAAAAGCTGGATGCCAAGAAGCTGGATATATGGGAAGGGTTACGACCGGTTACACCAACCGGAATTCCTGTTATTGGTCGAACCAACAAGTACAACAATCTGCTTGTGGCAACCGGTCATGCCATGATGGGAGTTAGTCTTGGCCCGATAACAGGAAAAATTATCAGCCAGTTGGTGGCGGGTGAAAAACCCGGTTTCGACATGGAACTGATGAAATTATAATCCTCGCATTGAGAGTTGTTAATCCCCTGTACACCGCAATTCTTCTCCTATAAAAACACAAAAGAAATCAGAAAACTTTCCGACAGAAAAGATTCTGCTTATATTTGTCCGCGAGTTTGGTTCGATGGTTTATAGCACTATAAACACGATGAAAAGGGAATCCGGTGGAAATCCGGAACTGTACCCGCAGCTGTAAATCCTGAAACTGATCATTACTCACGCCACTGTCGGTTCAGCCAATGACGGGAAGGCAATGATCAATGGGGATAAGTCAGAAGACCTGCCAACAATTTAGATGAACGAACTTCGGGAACAAAGTTTCGGGAATCAATCTATTGATTTCTGCACCTGATTTCCTGTTAATTTTAAACGGATGAAGATTAAAATACTCGTAGTATTGCTGCTTGCCGGTTTTTCGGTGTTTGCACAGGATGTTAATCGCGTAATTTCGCTGGCACCGTCGATTACCGAAAATATTTATCTGGTTGGTGGAAAAGATAAATTGGTTGGTTGTACGAGTTATTGCATGCTGGCCTTAAATGATGGTGTTGAAGAAATTGGCTCAACAGTTGATGTAAATGTGGAGAAAATTTTTGCGTTGAAACCCGACCTGGTGCTGACCATGAAATTAACCAAACCACAAGATATTGCTACCCTCGTAAAACTTGGATTACGTGTTGAGGTGCTGGAAACGCCGGTTTCCTTTGATGAAATTTGTGAACAAACACAGCAAATAGCCGACTTGATTGGTTGCGAAGATCAATCGACAGAGGTGGTTACAAAAGCCCGAAAAACAGTTGCAGAAATTCAGGCAAAATCAAAGCAACTGCCTACATCAAAAATATTTTTTCAAATAGGTGCCAATCCGGTGTTTTCGGTGTTGGATAATACCTTTATGAATGATTTTATTCGCTTATGTAATGCAACGAATATTGCCTCCGGATTAACCCATGGAACCTTAACGCGTGAAAGTGTTTTGCTAAAAAATCCGGATGTGATAATTATTGCCGAAATGGGAGGTTTTGGTAAGGAGGAACAAAAAGTGTGGAGCAGTTATGAAGGAATGGAAGCCGTGAAAAACAACAAGGTTTTTCTGATCTCTTCCGAAACATCGTGTAGCCCAACGCCGGCAAATTTTGCAAGTGCACTGAAAGATGTTTACCGTTTTATAAGCGAGTAAATCCAATATTTAGAGACCAATGAACAGCAAATATTTAAAATGGATACTTTTTTTAGCCGCACTATTAGTGTTGTTGTTGGTGTCTGTTTTGTTTTCATTATCGGCCGGAGAAATAAAAGTGTCGCTCTCGCAACTGCCACAAATATTATCGGATAAAGCCAGCATCGAATATACTGTTTTATCAAAAATTCGTGTTCCCCGAATATTGATGGCCATCGGAGTTGGAGGTGCTTTAAGCCTTTCGGGAGTCGTGCTTCAGGGCATTTACCGCAATCCACTGGTTGAGCCCTATACGCTCGGAATTTCCGGCGGTGCTGCATTAGGGGTGGCCATCGCCATTGTTTTCGGATTGAATACATTGAGCTTCTTTTCGCTTCCGGCATTTGGTTTTCTGGGAGCGCTTGTCACGCTCATTGTCGTGTATCTGTTAAGTATAAAACGTGGAGGTTTAAGCATAAACAGTATGTTGCTGATTGGTGTGATGGTAAGTTTTGTATCCTCGTCGGCCATGATGTTTCTGATGTCGATTTCCACCACCGAAAACCTTCATAATATTGTTTTCTGGGTGATGGGCTCGTTGGATGAATCAAACAATTCGTTGATCGCCATTGCCTTCTATTCATCGCTGGCGGGGCTGGTTATTTCGTACTTTTTTGCACAAACGCTAAATGCGCTTCGTCTGGGAGAAGTAAAAGCACGACACCTGGGAATTAACACCGGAGTAGCCATTAAATTGCTCTTTTTTGTGGCTTCGCTACTTACCGGAATTGCCGTGTCGGTGGCCGGAGTTATCGGCTTTGTAGGTTTGGTTATTCCGCACTTAATCCGGTTGATTATTGGTAACGATTACCGTGTACTTTTGGCCGGATCGTTTTTGGGAGGTGCTATCTTCCTGATTCTATCCGATACCATTGCCCGAACTATTATTTCGCCAAACGAATTACCAATTGGTGTAATAACCGGTTTTGTTGGTGGTTTGGTTTTTATAATTGTACTGAGTCGCTCAAAATCACATTTTAAACTGAACTAGCATGGAACAGTTCTTTCAGATCACTAATTTTTCCTGCGGTTATCCCGGTAAGTTTTTACTGAAGGATGTGAGTTTTAATGTGGCAAAAGGCGATTTTGTGGGGATTATCGGCCCAAACGGTTCTGGAAAAACAACCTTGTTTCGTGGAATTTCAGGAGAGCTTCCTCCGTTAAAAGGAAGAATGGAGTTGAAGGGATTGGATACCCGAAAAATGAATCTGAAGCAGCGTGCTCAAAATATTGCCATTGTTACGCAGAATATTGAGATTGGCAGCATGACAGTGGAGGAATATGTTTTGATGGGGCGGATTCCATATCACAAACAATTCCAGTTTTTCGAGACGAAAGAGGATTTTGCCATTGCCGAGAAATACATGAAACTAACAGGCGTTGAAAAGCTAAAGGGCAAATACATGAATGCCTTGAGCGGTGGTGAGCAGCAACTGGCCGGAATCGCTCGTGCTTTAACACAGGAGCCCGATCTGCTTTTGCTCGACGAACCAACTTCGCATTTGGATATTACGCACCAGGTACAAACCCTGAATTTGATTCGTCGTTTAAGTCGCGAACTGGGATTAACCGTTCTGATGATTATTCACGACCTGAACCTGGCCGGAGAATATTGCGATTCGCTGATTATGATGCAGGAAGGCCATATTCGTAAAAAAGGCCTACCGTCAGAAGTGCTTAATTATGCAGATATTGAAGCGGTTTACGAAACCGTTGTAGTGGTGCGCACCAATCCTATTTCAAATAAACCTGTGGTATTTCTGGTATCGGAGGAAGTGATCGAAAAAAGTTAAATCGAAGACTGAGTGATGCCCTCACTTCCAGTGAGAGTATCACTATCTGTAGGTCAATTTCCCCATTGAAAGAATTCATTATTAGATTTTCAGCAGGTGTATGCCAATTCATTCTTAATTCACCATTAAGTTTTGTTGTAGTAGCTTAAGGCTTTTTATATTAGTGAATTAAGAATGTTGTTAATAATAGGAGTCAATTTCCTGTGTATCTTTTTCAATAAAATCATTGTTGTTAAAAAATGTGACTATCTTTGTCGGTGAATTTAGGTTCTTAAAATTTCTGTTTCAGAAATAAGATGAAAAGGGAATCCGGTGAAAAACCGGAGCTGTACCCGCAGCTGTAAGTCCTATCCGTCGTTTGACGGATCGTGTTATTGAATCATAAGCCACTTTCCGAGGGAATCGGGAGGGAAGGCATCAATAACCGGGATGAGCCAGAAGACCTGCCATAAATTCAATAGTAAATAATTAAGCTTCGGGATAAAAGCTTGAGAAATATATCCGTATTTTTCATTGATTTATCCAAAGCTCCTTAAATTTTGATAATGAGGAGGTTTGTAGTTTTTGGAATCGTATTGTGGGCGCTGGCTCAAAGTGCAGTGGCGCAGCAGCCTTTTACCGTGTTCGACACCGTTCAGGTTGAAGAAGTAGTGAGTTATGGAAAGCTTCAGAAATACCAGTCGGGAGCTAAAATCGAACGTATTAATGCGACTCAGTTTTTGTTGTCGCAGGATGGAAACCTGGAGCAATTACTTTCGCGCAGTTTACCCATCGCCTTTAAGACCAATGCAGGTGGTTTGGCCACTATTCGTATTCGCGGATCGGCGCCCGATCATACCAGTTTTAATTTTGGCGGAATAAATATTAATTCGCTTACGCTGGGCCACTCCAATGTTAATAATGTACCCATCTATCTTTTCGATGAAATTGGGGTGCAGTTTGGTAGTGCCAGTTCTGTAAACGGATCAGGGAGTATTGGCGGAGCCATTCATTTGGGCCTGCAAAACAACTGGACCAACGGTTTTAAGGCCGAAGCCCGCATTGCAAACGGTTCATTTGGTGAGCAGCTTTACGGAACAAAACTGTTTTGGGGAAACGGAAGGTTTGAAGCGGTTACACGTGCATATTATTATTCGAAAACAAATGATTTTAAATTCACGAATCCCAATTACCGTGATTTCGAAAACGACATTTTTGAAATAGAAGATACGCAGCACAATGCCAATATCGAGAATATGGGATTACTGCAGGAACTGAATTATAAGTTCGACAAGGACGAGTTCTTCATCTTTAATATTTGGCTGGAGAAAGACTGGCATCTGGTTCAGCAAAACATGCAAACCAACCTGAGTAATCCGGATTTGCGCGAAGAGTATAACAATGATCATGTGCGTATCTGGACAGGTTATAAAAACCGCAAAAATCCCTTCAAATTCGAAATTAACGGCGGGTATGTATATGATAATGCCGTTAGCAACGAAAATACTTCTGATACCATTTCAACCCAACGCATAATTGGCGAGGCTTTTGTCGAACACGATTTTTCGCCCAATGCCAGTTATAAAGCCGGAGCAAAAGTTACCCGTATTTATCCAACGGTTTATGCTTATTCCGAATCTTTGAAACACGAGGATCGGGTAGACTTGTATGCTTCGTACTATCATCGTTTTTTTAACCGTTTAACCGCAACTCTAAATTTACGCTATGGTTATGTTACCGATTTCGACGTGCCTTTTACGCCGTCGTTCGGATTGAATTACCTGGCGCTTTCAAAAGAAAAGTATGTGCTTCGGTTTACCGGAAATATTGCACGCAGTTATCGTGTTCCAACTTTTAACGACCGCTTCTGGGTGCCCGGCGGAAATCCCGATCTGAATCCTGAAGAAGGAATGAGTTACGAATTCGGCACAAAATGGAGCTACTGCGTTGGAGACATGTCAGGAAATGTAAAACTGAATGCTTTCCTGATGAATGTGGACGACTGGATTCTCTGGAAAAACGGAGGAGCATATTGGTATGCCGCGAATGTGCAAAATGTGCAAAGCAAAGGTTTGGAGTTTATGACGGATTGGAATTATACCATTTTGGGATTAAAAGCAAATTCGGGGCTGAATTATACCTATACTTCTGCAGAGCGTAAAAAGTCGCAAAATAACACGAACGCGCTTAACCGTCAGTTGGAATATGTTCCGCTTCACGCCGGTAATTTTTTCACAACGGTAGCTTATAACAAATTCGATTTCACAGTTGACGGAAGTTACACCGACGAGCAATTTACTGATGAGGAAGAAAAAAATGTTCTGGATGCTTTTTTTCTGATGAATGTGGCTGTTGGATACAATTGGAAAATCGACGGACAGAATCAAATTCGAATAAATGGAATGATAAACAACCTGCTGGATACCGATTACCAGGCAAGTTGGGGCTATGCCATGCCCGGCATCGCCTACCGATTGAGCATCACATATAAATTCAAATAAAAAACAAACTACAAAATGAAAAAACAATTTAAAATTTTGACGTTTTTGGCGGTGTTGGCCTTTGCCTTTACTGCATGCGACGACAATGATTCGGCAAGTGTTACAGCCGGCTTTACTTATGCTCCCGAGGAGAATATTCAGGCGGGAGATACTGTGTTCTTTACTAACACTTCATCAGAGGCAGCAAGTTATGAGTGGAGCTTTGGTGACAATGCAACTTCAGCAGAAGCCAACCCATTTCATATATACACCGAGCCGGGTATTTATGATGTTACGTTGATTGCGGTGAATGGAGAGTTGAGTAATACGATCACTCACCAGGTGAATGTTGACGCATCACTGGCCTACATTGTTAACGCCGGTAGCTGGTCGGGAGATAAATCGACCATTACAGCTTACAATAAATATACTGATGAGGTGGTTAATAGCTATTACAATTCGGTAAATGGATTGGATATCACTTCAAATATTCAGTTTGCCTATAACTACAACGGCAAAATTTATATGATGGGAAATACTGCCGATCAGGTTTTTTGGGTTGATGCAAAAACATTTGAGCAGACAGAAAATGGAATCACTGATCAGATTGTGGCTCCCCGTAATTGTCAGGCGTTGGGCGATTACATGTACGTTTCTTGTTGGGGAGGAGCGGTGTATTCCGATCCTACTCTCTCGTACATTGCCAAAGTGGATTTAACTGCCGGCGAAGTAGTGAAAACTATTCCTGTGCATTACGGACCTGAAGGATTGGCTATTGCCGGAAACAAGTTGTATGCTGCATTAAATTATACGAATAAAGTTGCAGTAATCGACTTAGATACCGATGAAGTTTCATACATCGATCTTCCTGAAGGCAACATCCCTTCGTATTTTGAAAAGGATGATCAGGATAACCTGTACATCAATCTGGGAGTAGCATACGGCGATGAGACCACTCAAACAGGAATCGGTTATATCAATACTTCTACCGATGAATTTGAAGCCAATTATGATTTGGAAGGAGTAAGCAGCATGAACTACGTTGATGTTTTTGAGTTTAATGATGACTTCACAAAATTATATATAGTAACAACCGGCGGCTACGGAATGCCTGGAGGAGTGTCTGTTTTCGATGTAGCATCAAAAAGTTTCGAGGCTGAAAAATTCATCGATGGAGTGAATGGCCTGAATGGTTTGGGATACTACGATAATAAACTGTTTTGTTTCTTCTCTGACAATGTAACTTCAAATGGTTCAGTAATAACATACTCGCCAGACGGAACTGAGCTGAACGAGTTTGAAACAGGTATTGCGCCATTCATGTTACTTGATATTGAATAAGTAATGAACAAACAAAAAATATTTTGCCTTATTCTGCTGTTGGCCTGTTTTATCGGATTATCGGCTTTTGCCGGCAACGGAGAAAAGGTTACTGTTGAAATAGATTTTGGATCCTTGAAACATCCAAAACTGAAAATCGAGACAAATTGGAAAGAAGGGCTTTCGGCTTTGGAAGCCCTCCAGTTTGTTGCGGAAGTAAAAACACACCCCGTGGGGCAATATGTTTTTGTCGATGAAATTGATGGTGTAAAAGGTGTGCCGAACCAAAGTGTTTGGTACTACAAAATTAATGGTGAGCCTGCCAAAAAGATTGCCACCGACCAGCCCCTTAAAAACGGCGATATAATAACCTGGATATATAAACAAGATGTTTGCAGTTCGAAAGAAGACAAATAGCTATAGGAATAATTATAGCAGTTTCTTCCCTAAGTGCGGCACTCAAAGCACATGATAATGATTCTTACCCCTGGTCGTGTACCGGGGGTTTGATTTTTTGTAACTTTTGAAATTCAATTTTAAAGAATGGCACAAATTACATTTATAACAGGCGGTCAGCGTTCGGGTAAAAGCAGTTTTGCACAAAAACGTGCAGAGGAGAGTTCCGAAGCACCGGTTTATCTGGCAACTGCCCGTATCTGGGACGAAGATTTTCATAAGCGGGTAAAACGCCATCAATCCGATCGTGGCGAACAGTGGCAAACCATCGAGGAAGAGCTGGAAATCAGTAAACACAACCTGAGCGGGAAAACAGTTATGCTTGATTGTATTACGCTTTGGCTAACGAATATTTTTTATCAGAAAAACAACGATGTAGATGTCAGTCTGGAAGTAGCCAAACGAGAGTGGGATAAATTTATCAATCAGGATATGACGCTTTTTGTGGTAAGCAATGAGTTGGGAATGGGTGTTCATCCCGAAAATGAAATCGCCCGCAAGTTTGCCGATCTGCAAGGTTGGATGAACCAGTACATTGCCAAATCGGCAAACGACGTATTTCTGATGGTTTCGGGAATACCTGTTCAAATCAAAGGAATTTCGAATGATGATTAACGAATTGAGATTTCAGAATCCTCTGCGTCGTGGCGCTTTTGCGAGGAAATATTCTTCGAATCTTCGTGTTCAAAAATTATATCTGCGCATATCCGCGAGCAATAAAATAAAAAACCAAAAACAATGACATTAAAAGATCAACTTCAACACAAAATCGATAACAAAACCAAGCCGATCGGATCGCTTGGTTTGCTTGAAGAACTGGCCCTGCAAATAGGCATGGTTCAAAACACTCTGTCTCCCAAAATAGAAAAACCGGCTCACCTGATTTTTGCTGCCGATCATGGTCTGGCCGACGAAGGCATCAGCCCTTATCCAAAAGATGTTACCTGGCAAATGGTAATGAACTTCTGCGCCGGAGGTGCGTCCATCAACGTTTTTTGCCGTCAGAACGAGCTGGAACTGAAAGTTTACGATGTGGGCGTTGATTACGCTTTTCCGGCAGAACTTCCGGTGATTAATGCAAAAATTGCCAACGGAAGCCGTAATATGAGAAAAGAACCTGCCATGACCGCGGAAGAATGCCGCGCCGCAATGGAAGCAGGAGCAAAAGCAGTTCGCGAAGAAGCGGCCTTAGGGTGTAATACTATTGGGTGTGGGGAGATGGGAATTGGAAATACCTCGCCTTCGTCGTTATTGATGCATAAATTTACCGGCCTTTCCATGGAAGATTGTACCGGTCGTGGCTCTGGTTTGAAAGATGAGCAGGTAGATCGCAAAACCAGAATCCTAAAAGAAATTGCCGCGAAATACAATCCGGGTTCAATCGAAGAAACTCTGGCCACTTTTGGAGGTCTCGAAATTGCTGCCATGACGGGAGCTTACCTCGAGGCGAAAAAACAAAATATGCTTATCCTGATCGATGGTTTTATTGCTACGGCTGCTGTGCTTACGGCAATACAAATGGAACCTGCCGTAAAAGATAATTGTGTATTTTGCCATGGTTCCGACGAAAAAGGACATAAGCTGATGTTGGAGTACCTTGGGGCAAAACCGCTGCTGCAGTTGGGAATGCGACTGGGCGAAGGAACCGGAGTTGCCGTTGCAATGCCGCTGGTGCGTTCGGCTGTAAATTTCCTTAATGAGATGAGCAGTATGGAAGACGCCGGTGTGAGTAATAAGGATTAAACGCCTGCTTTATAAAAAGCAATGTTTTGTTGGATCCATCAAGTGATGATATAACTTTGTTACACAGGCTGATTGTTAATCCACTATGGTTGAACAGCAATCAACCAATTTCGGAAATGAAAAAACCATAGTTGATAGTCAATCAGCCTAAGTAGGAAATAAAACAACCTAAGTTGAAAGAGTATCAACCAAGGTTGGAAGATGATCGACTAAGGAAGAATAAAAAACAACCAAGGTTGGAAATGAAACAACTAAGGTTGATGGCAAATCAATCCGAATGATTTTGGCAGAAATAAGCGACACATGAGAAATGAGATAAAAATATTCCTCACGGCCCTGATGTTTTACACCCGAATTCCGGTTGGGCGAATCGAAGGATGGTCGGAGAAGATGTTGAACAAATCAACGCGCTACTTTCCGGTAATCGGATGGATTGTTGGAGGAGTTGGGGCAGTGGTTTATTTTGCTTTTGGCGCTGTGCTGCCTGTTACGCTGGCAGTCGCACTTAGCATGGTGGCCACCATATTGTTGACCGGAGCATTTCATGAAGATGGTTTCGCCGATTTCTGCGATGGTTTTGGTGGCGGTTACACGCCCGAACGTATTCTGGAAATAATGAAAGACAGCCGGATAGGCACCTACGGAACGGTAGGACTATTGTCGGTGCTGGCGATAAAATTTCTGGCTTTGTCGCATGTCGATACGATCAGGATTCCTTTTATTTTAATTGCCGGTCATGCATTGAGTCGTGTCTTCCCGGTGTTGCTCATTTATTCTTCTGTCTATGCGCGGTTGGATGCAACAAGTAAAACCAAACCTGTCGGGAAAGCCGATTCTTTATTTTCATTGTTATTTGCGTTGGTTACAGGCGGATTGTCTTTGCTGTTTCTCAATTGGCACGAAACGGTTTTGATAGTTGCAATTTTGCTCATCGTTACCTTTTTCTTCAGGAATTATATCACGCGCAAATTGGGCGGCTACACCGGCGATGTGTTGGGGGCCTTGCAGCAACTCTGCGAAGTGTTTTTTTATTTGTGTATTCTCGCTTATCAAAATATGGGATGAAGATTTATGCGATACGACATAGCAGCGTAAATGTAAAGTCCGGCATTTGTTACGGGCAAACCGATGTTGATGTTGCTGAATCATTTTATGATGAACAAAAACGTTTGCTACAGGAAATTAAGCAGGAGAGTTTTGATGCCGTGTTTTCGAGCCCGCTCTTACGTTGCCGGAAATTGGCCGAAAGTCTTTTCCCAAATAAAAAGATTCATTTTGACCCGCGTTTGAAAGAATTGAATTTTGGAGACTGGGAAATGTTGTACTGGGACGAAATATATGCGCAACCTGAAGGAAAAACCTGGATGGACAATTATCAAACCTTGCCAACGAAAAACGGCGAATCTTACCCCAAAATGGTGGCGCGTGTTTCAGCTTGTGTCAACGAAATAAAAAAATTAAACGCCGGTAATATTGCCATTGTTGCTCATGCCGGAGTAATTCGCATATTAAAAAGTGTGATTGAAAATGTACCCATTTCACAACTCTTTGAAAATTTTAAACCGGCGTATGCCAGTGTTACCGTATTCGAAATAGATAAACATGAGTAAAACAAAAACATACCGCCCGATAATGTTTGTGGGCACGGGCTCCGATGTGGGAAAGAGTGTTATTAACGCCGGATTTTGCCGCATTTTTAAACAGGATGGTTTAAGTCCGGCGCCGTTTAAAGCTCAAAACATGTCGCTGAATAGTTTCCCTACACCCGATGGTTTGGAAATCGGTCGTGCCCAGGCTGTTCAGGCCGAAGCATGTGGTATTGACTGCCGTGTTGAGATGAATCCGGTGTTATTGAAACCAACCGGTTATATGGATTCGCAAATTGTGCTGAATGGTAAACCCTGGGCAAACAAATCGGCAAAAGCATATTTTAACGAAACCGACCGTGACTTTCTGTTCAATGAAGCAATGAAAGCTTTTTCAAGATTGGAGAACGAATTTAATCCGATTGTTGTTGAGGGGGCCGGAAGTATCTCCGAGGTAAACTTGTGGAAAAAAGACATTACGAATATGCGTGTGGCTGTGGAGAAAAATGCAGCCACTTATCTGATTGCTGATATTGATAAAGGCGGCGTGTTTGGAAGTGTTTACGGAACGATGTTGCTATTGCCGGAGCAGGAACGTAAACTGGTGAAAGGCATCATCATCAATAAATTCAGGGGCGATATTTCGTTGTTTGAAGATGGTGCAAAAAAGCTTGAGGAACTTTGTGGTGTACCGGTAGTAGGTATCATTCCGCATTTCCGCGATATTTATATCGATGATGAGGACTCGGTGGTTGTAGATAAAAAACAGTTTAAGGCGGTTGAAGGAAAAACAAATATTGCCGTGGTTTTGCTGCGGCACATGTCAAACTTCACCGATTTTAATTTTCTGGAACAACTACCCGAAGTTAACCTGTTTTATGCCGCATCGCCCGAAGATATCGATGAGGCTGATATCGTGTTATTACCCGGCTCAAAAAATACCATTTCTGATATGTTGTTTCTGCAAAAGCAGGGAATGGCAACGGCGGTGAAAAAGGCACACGATCAGGGAAAAGCTGTTTACGGTATTTGTGGCGGTTTTCAGATGATGGGCGAGTGGATTGCTGATCCGCATCATGTGGAAGGGCAGATTGAAAAAGTTCCGGGTCTTGGAATTTTACCGGTTGAAACGATTCTCACCGAAGAAAAGGTAACAGAACAGTGTTCGTTTACTTTTCAAAACGGCGAGTTAGGAAAGGGCTACGAAATTCATATGGGTGAAACAATTGCAAAACACGAAAGCCCGGCTTGTATGGTAAACGGCCAAAAGAAGGATGGTTATTACCTGAATGAACGAACCTGGGGAACTTATATTCATGGTATTTTTGATAATATCAGCGTGGTTAACCGAATATTAAAAGAGTCGGGGAAACAGCTGGCAACCCAAATGGATTTTCAACAATTTAAAGATACGCAATACGACAAACTGGCGCAGCTGATCAGAGAAAATGTTGATATGGCGTACATTTATAAATCGATGGAAATTGAATGAACATCTTACTATAATTATTCCGCTGCTGGCGGGTTTTGCTCTTGATTGTCTGATTGGCGATCCTCATTTTCTGCCACACCCCATTCGTTTGTTTGGCAATACAATTTCTTTTGGTGAAGCAAAGTTGAACCGGGGCAAAAACAAAAAGCTAAAAGGTGCGTTTCTGGCTTCTTGCCTCATTCTTGCCACTTACTTTGTTTTTGAACTGGGGCTATCGGTTTTATCCGCCTATCAAAACCTGTACTTTCTTGTTTCTGCCATTTTTGTTTTCTATGGTTTAGCCAACCGCTCGCTTATTCAGGAAGCATTGCGTGTAGTAATAAAACTGGAAAAGGAAGGATTGGAAGCCGGCTGGCAGCAATTGTCGATGATTGTTGGCCGCGAAACAGCAACGTTAAACGAAAACCAGATAAGAACAGCAGTTTTGGAGACACTGGCCGAAAACCTCAGCGATGGGGTAATTGCTCCCCTGTTTTTTTATTTCATCGGCGGAGTGCCTGCAATGCTGGCCTATAAAATGGCCAATACCCTCGATTCGATGATAGGCTATAAAAGCGAACGACACAAAGATTTTGGTTTTTTTGCCGCAAAGCTCGACGATGTGTTGAATTTTATTCCCGCACGACTTACTGCGATTTTAATGGCTACAGTTAGTTTTAACTTCCGGGCCATTAAATTCATCGTTAAATACGGCAGGAAGCATTCAAGTCCAAATGCAGGATATCCGGAGGCTGCCCTGGCCGGTATACTGAATTGTCGTTTCGGGGGGCCAAACCGTTATCACGGAAAACTGGTTGAAAAGCCTTTTATTGGCGAAAATCCAAGGCCGGTATATTCAAAGGATGTTTACAAGGCTTGTTTAATCAACTTAGCAGTAACGCTTGTGTTTATTGGAATTATTGTGCTTTGGTGGGTATAAACAAAAAAAGGACGGGTCAACACCCATCCTTTTCACTAACTAAACCAATAAAACTAATCAAACCTAAACTTATGAACTAAACTTGTATGACAAATGTAAGGTGTAAATATGAATTGGAGGTTATCCTAATGTTAAAAAATGTGTTTTATAACATATTTTTAATCTATTACCACTTAAGGAAGATCTATTGGGAGATTGTTGGTCGGTGTTGAATGGCTTGTTAAATCTACTGTTTGGGTTAAAATAAAAAAGGACGGGTCAACACCCATCCTTTTCACTAACTAAACCAATAAAACTAATCAAACCTAAACTTATGAACTAAAACTTATAGTACAAATGTAAGGTCTTTCTTCGAAACAAAAGTTAATCTAATGTTAAGTTGTCGAATATCGTATTGTTATTATTTATGTGCGATAAATGTCATCTATCGTTCAGATGTTGCAATGAGATATTAAAATGTAATTTTAAATACGTGAAAGGCGGCAAAAAGATATGTTTGATTTCGTTTGAGGTCATAAAAAAAGGACGGGTCAGCACCCATCCTTTTCACTAACTAAACCAATAAAACTAATCAAACCTAAACTTATGAACTAAACTTGTACTACAAATGTACGGCGAATAAGGCGAAGGGAGGTTAATGCAATGTTAAAATGCCACACGATAACATATTTTAACTTTATGGATCATCAATCAAATTGATTGGAATTATTTGTTCATACTCTTTAAGTGTTACAAAATCAGTATTTTATAATGGTTGTGGCCTGGGGTAAGACCTATGAATTCAGGCTTTTGGTAGAGTGTCTGAGTTAATTCAGATGTTAAGTACGTATTAAGTACGTGGAAAATATCCCAATTTTTAATTTTCAACTAATGAAGTATCCAAAATATTATGAATTTACTTAACACACGATCCTCTTTCTGCAATTTCTGAAACAGATATTTTTTCAAAATATAATTCTATAGGAATGTAAACTGATTTAAATATGTTCTATGGAAAAGTGGCTAAATATGAAAGTCAGTTTGCGGATAGATGAAATGTAAAGAGCGGGTGACTACTAGGTGCTATTGGAGTCTGGTTGGTATAAAATAAAAAAGGACGGGTCAACACCCATCCTTTTCACTAACTAAACCAATAAAACTAATCAAACCTAAACTTATGAACTAAAACTTATACTGCAAAGATAAGGTGCGTATGTGAACCGGAGGTTACCCGAATGTTAAAAAATGTGTTTTATAACATATTTTAAATCTATGCGAACTTAAAGAAAATCTATCGGGTGAATTTATAGATGGAAAATAGTGGGGTGGAAGAGACAGTTTCAGAAATAAGCCATAAAAAAAGGATGAGTCAACACTCATCCTTTCCACTAACTAAACCAATAAAACTAATCAAACCTAAACTTATGAACTAAAACTTATGCTGCAAATATATGCTGAAAAACATGTTCTGGCATCAAAGTGGATCTAAAATCGTATAAAATTACAGATATTTTAACAAAGTCTTAAGCTTTGGAAAAAATTTTAGAAACATAAATATTGAAAACACCATAATTCCCGGCAGTTCTCAACAAGAATGAACGTGAAACAATATTAACAGACTCTCCCTCATTCCCTCTCTTCGCGAATAGAGGGACGATTGTGTCGAATGTGCAATCAGGGTGAGTCAATAACTTTTGAAGCATACTTTGCCATTAATTTTCGCTTGAATTTCAGAAAAAAGCCCGCTACAAGTTGTAACGGGCTTTACTATTTTATCGTTAATATGTTTTATTGATCGTCTGGTTTGCTTTTATCTTCATCAGCAATCGACTCACGCATTGTAGTGTCGGCCATTATGTTTTTGTATTTCATGTAATCCATAATTCCAAGGTTTCCGCTACGGAAGGCCTCCGAAATGGCCAATGGTACCTGAACTTCAGCTTCAATAACCTTAGCTCTCATTTCCTGTGCTGTAGCTTTATTTTCTTGCTCCAGCGCAATTGCCATGGCTCGGCGTTCTTCTGCTTTAGCCTGCGCAATGTTCTTATCGGCCTCAGCCTGGTCCATTTGAAGCACTGCTCCAATGTTTTTACCTATATCGATGTCGGCAATATCAATCGATAATATTTCAAATGCTGTTCCTGCATCCAACCCTTTTTCAAGCACTACGCGCGAAATAAAATCAGGATTTTCTAAAACAGCTTTATGTGAATGTGATGATCCGATTGACGAAACAATTCCTTCACCCACACGAGCGAGTACTGTTTCTTCTCCGGCTCCTCCAACCAATTGTTTAATGTTTGCCCGAACGGTTACCCTTGCTTTTGCAATTAGCTGAATACCGTCTTTTGAAACAGCAGTTACGGGAGGAGTATTAATTACTTTCGGATTTACCGACATTTGTACGGCCTCAAAAACATCGCGACCCGCAAGGTCAATGGCGGTTGCCATATTAAAAGGCAGTTCGATGTTTGCCTTTGCGGCAGATACCAATGCATGAACAACCCTTGCTACGTGACCTCCGGCCAGGTAATGTGCTTCCAAAGCATCGCGACTCAATTCAACATCGGCTTTTGTTCCTTCGATCATTGCACGAACGATAACTCCCGGAGGTACTTTACGGAAACGCATTAAGAATAACTGCAGGAGTGAAATTCGTACTCCAGATACCAACGCTGAAAACCATAATCCTATGGGGATAAAATAAAGGATTATAAAAAGTAATACGATTGCCCCGATTATTAATCCCCAGGCGCCTACTGCTTCTACTATCATGTTTTATTTATTTAAAGGTTCAACTATAATTTTATTGGATTCAATTTTCAAAACTCTGATTTCGGTATTGTGATCGATGAAAGCACCGGTTGATTGGGCTTCCACAATTTCGCCATTTACTTTTACTTTTCCCATTGGTGCTAATCTTCCAATCGATTTACCGGTTTCGCCCACAATAATTTTTTCCCTGTTTATAAGGTCAACTTTTCCAACAATGTTCTTTTCCAGAATCATTTTTTTCCCTGCCCGCGATTTAAAAAAGTAGTAAATCATTGCTGGGGCAAGAATAAGAACTGCGGCTAGTGTTATAAACCCGGTCAGTGTGCCGTATTCGGCAAAAGCCACGTACACTGCTCCTCCTAAAAGAAGAAACCCGCCAATTCCGGCGATGGTAACTCCCGGGATCACTGCAAACTCAATCAGAAGTAACAGCAGGCCGAGAAGAATTAATAGAATAATAGCAAGAATGCTCATATGTTTTAGTCAATAGTTGCGTTTAATTCGCGTTCGATCAAAGCATCTTTCAGTGGCTTTAGTGCATCGAATGCTCCTTTTTTTACATCGCATTTGCCTTTGTAATGAACCAGCATTGTGCATTGTGTTGCCTGCTCATATTCATGGTTGCAAATGTCAATCAAAGCATCGATAACATAATCGAATGTATGCACATCGTCGTTATGCAAAGTCAGGAAATTTTCTTCAACAACTCCTTCACTGAAATCCCCTTTTGGGATCTTTTTTGTCTCTTTCTGCGTCATTTGTCGTTTGCAATTTCTTTAGCTTCACTCAAAGTTATTCTTTTTCCATTAAAATATGGTACAATGTAGGCATCTTCTACACCTTCTCTACGCACTTGTTCCTGCATTTTTACTGCATCGTCGTAGTTGGTAAGGTTTCCGGTAGTATAAACTACAATTCCTTTTTCGTCGGTGTAATTCTCAATTTTACGAATATAGGATAACTTGTCAAATAATCGTTTTACGTAGGGCGGCAATCCACGGCTGTATGCACCCAACTGAATTTTATATATCAGTTCGTCTTCTGTTATTTCTTCGGTTTTGCTACTTGTTGTTCTTGTTATCGGTGCAACTGATGGCTCCACCAGTATAATTGAATCCGGTTTTTTCGGGACTAACTGAGATTTGTAAGCCGCTAAATACTCATCGGCCTGTTTGCGGAATGTCTGTATTTCTTCTAAAGAAGCGTCCTGCCAGAACGAATTTTCTTCTTGTTGCGATTTTAACAGCAATTCTTCCGCAGTTGCACGTAGCTGAAAAATACTTGTTTCGTTATCAAGAATTTGTTTGCCGAGTGTTTGCCGCTCGGTGTACGAGGTTGTGGCACCGTATTGTTTTCGCAGTTTATCTGTATTGCTTATCATTCGCTCCAGCTCTTCTTGTTTGGCAGTTCCTTCGGTATATAATTTTAAACCTTTTTTTGTTTTGAAAAACGTAGTGTCGGGATAAGTAATCTCGGCATTCACTACAAAATTTATCGGTTCCGGTAAATCTTCAGCCGGTTCTTCGATGATTTCCGGCTCTGCAATAATTGAGTCGGTAATTACTGAGTCTATCAAAACCGAATCGTTTGCGGTAATAACTTCTGTTGAATCCAGTATTTCGGAGGCGATCACTGTTTCGCCAATAACCGGAATAAATGGCTTGGGTTCAGTTGTGCGGGGCACAGCTGCCGGCATTACATCGCCCGCTGCAGTTTCAGCAACTTCCTGTGCTTCATTTCGTTGCTCAAACGGATTTATTTTCTCGCTGCAAAGCTGCATTTTTTCTGCAAGTCCAACTTCCTGTGCCGTTGCATCGTCGGTTTTATTCTTGAATAATGTATAGTACTTTAAGGCCTCGTCGAAACGGTTTTTGGCGTGGTACTGAACACCAATATAGTAATCGGTTTTTAGAGGCGCTTCACCCAAACTTCCGTTCAGCAGGTAAATGATTTCGTTGGTTCCGTAATGCCCGTTTTCAGTTCGGCAGGCCCCATAATAGTAATTAACCATCAGGTGGTCTGGTTTCTCATTCAGCAACTTTTTCAGGATTACCTCGGCATCGCTAAAATTGCCATCTTCGTATAAACGAATAGCCTGCGATAAGGGATTTTCCTGATCGCCTCCAAAAACGCTGTTAGACGCAAACAAAAAAATAGCGAATATTGTTAGTAGTGCTAAAACCTTTCTAAAAATCATATGAAAATCAGTTCTGTTTTATGTTTGTAAAGCTACAAAAAATCAATTTTTTTCAGAGATTAAATTATACTGAAGTAGCAGCTAAGATACAGAATTGAGCTGAGATTTATCATTTATTAAACTATATTTGTAAAATTGAATAATTCGTTAGACATGGCAAATTTAAAAGTTGGAGATAAGGCACCGGATTTTGAAGGTAAAAATCAAAATGGCGAGAAAATCGCTCTTAAAGATTTTGCCGGAAAAAAACTGATCCTTTATTTCTACCCGAAAGACAACACTCCCGGTTGTACAGCCGAATCGTGTAATTTGAACGAC
The DNA here is from genome assembly GCF_010586825.1 of Draconibacterium mangrovi. Classification (GTDB taxonomy): domain Bacteria; phylum Bacteroidota; class Bacteroidia; order Bacteroidales; family Prolixibacteraceae; genus Draconibacterium; species Draconibacterium mangrovi. The sequence continues at coordinate 464,260 of NZ_JAAAGB010000002.1, forward strand.
AATTACGACGCATGGCTGGAAAAAGGTTTTGATGTAGTGGGAGTGAGCCCCGACAGTGAAAAATCGCATCAGAAATTTATCGACAAATTTGGGTTTAAATTCAACCTGATTGCCGATACTGAAAAAGAAATTCTGGAGGCTTATGGCGCCTGGGGCTTAAAAAAGAATTATGGCAAAGAATACATGGGCGTTTTACGAAAAACCTTTGTTATTGACGAAGGGGGCGTAATCGCCGAAATTTTTGAAAAAGTAAATACAAAAGATCACACGAATCAGATTATTGAAACTTTAAATCTATAACCTATTCTGAACATGACAAAAGAGGAGAGAGCTCAAATGAACAAGGAAAAGCTGAAAGCGCTTCAGCTTACAATGGATAAAATTGAAAAGAGCTACGGTAAAGGTTCTATTATGCGCATGGGCGATCGCGCCGACGAAGATGTTCCCGCTATTTCGTCAGGATCGATTGCGCTTGACGTAGCATTAGGCGTAGGCGGATTCCCGAAAGGCCGTGTAATTGAGATTTATGGTCCTGAATCGTCGGGTAAAACAACCCTGGCTATTCATGCGATTGCCGAAGCTCAAAAAGCCGGAGGAATTGCTGCAATTGTTGATGCCGAGCATGCTTTTGATCCCTACTACGCCCGTAAACTGGGTGTTGATATTGATGAACTTCTAATTTCGCAACCCGATAACGGTGAGCAGGCTTTGGAAATTACCGATAACCTGATCCGTTCGGGAGCGTTGGATATTGTTGTAATCGACTCGGTTGCTGCATTAACACCAAAAGCCGAACTTGAAGGCGAAATGGGAGACTCAAAAATGGGGCTTCAGGCACGTTTGATGTCGCAGGCATTGCGTAAACTTACAGCCAACATCAACAAAACAAAAACCTGCTGTATTTTTATTAACCAGTTGCGTGAGAAAATCGGTGTAATGTTCGGTAACCCGGAAACCACTACCGGTGGTAATGCCCTTAAATTTTATGCGTCAGTGCGTTTGGATATTCGTCGTATCGGACAAATTAAAGATGGCGAAGAAGTGAATGGTAACCACGTTCGTGTGAAAGTGGTGAAAAACAAAGTGGCACCGCCATTCCGCAAAGCTGAATTTGATATTATGTATGGCGAAGGAATTTCTAAATCGGGCGAGATCATCGATTTGGGTGTGCAGTACAATATTATTAAAAAAAGCGGATCGTGGTTTAGCTACGGCGAAACAAAATTGGGTCAGGGGCGTGAAACAGTGCGTCAGTTGGTTATCGATAATCCCGAGCTTGCTCAGGAGTTAGAGACGAAGATTGTAGAAGCCATTACCGGAACCACCACCACAGAATAGATTATACTGATATAGACAGAATATACCGGGTGAATTGATTCTGTCGATTCATCCGGTTTTTTTATAAGGCAGGCTTAAAGATGAAGTAGTTTTTACAAATATAAATAGTTAAAAAAAATCGTATGAAAGTGTTAAAGTTTGGTGGAACATCCGTAGGTTCCGCCGCGAACATTAAACGTGTAAAAGACATTGTACTAAACCAGAACGACGACGTTGTTGTGGTAGTTTCGGCCCTTGGTGGCATAACCGATAAAATTCTAACGGCAGCACACAATGCTGCCTCTGGTACAGGCGACTTTCATACGGAACTTACGGAAATCAGACAAAGACACGACGAAACATTAAGTGAACTTTTTAACGGATCAGGATCAGTAAAAGAGTATGTTGATTTATTGCTCGATGAGCTGGAGAAATTGCTCACCGGTATAACTTTGGTGGGCGAATTAACTTTGAAAACACTAGATCGTATTGCCGGTTTGGGTGAGCGAATTTCGTCGCATATTGTTGCCGAATTTATTGGTTGCCCCAGAAAAGATTCGTCGGAGTTTATTCAAACCGACAGCAATTTTGGTAAAGCGGCTGTTGATTTTGGCGTTACAAACAATAGGATCAAGGAGACTTTTGCCGGTTTTAAAGGAGCGGCCGTTGTTCCCGGTTTTATATCGAAAAATGCCAAAGGTGAATTTACTACGTTGGGGCGTGGTGGATCCGATTTTACTGCAGCTATTCTTGCTGCAGCGCTGGATGTTGAAATTCTGGAAATCTGGACCGATGTAAATGGTTTTATGACTGCCGATCCGCGCGTGATCCGCAAAGCATACACTATTCCTGAGATCACCTACTCGGAAGCCATGGAGCTTTCGCATTTTGGCGCCAAAGTAATTTATCCGCCAACGATTTTGCCGGTTTACCAAAAAGGAATTCCTATCCAGATAAAAAATACTTTCGAACCTGAAAACCCGGGAACCAAAATTGTAAAAGGTGTAAAGAATGGTTTCGACCGCCCGATTAAAGGTATTTCTTCCATTTCGGGAATTACGCTGGTTACTTTGCAGGGCATCGGAATGGTGGGTGTTACCGGTATTTCAATGCGATTATTTACTGCGCTTGCAAAAGTAAATGTAAACGTGATTCTGATTTCGCAGGCATCTTCAGAAAATTCCATCAGTGTGGCTATTGAAGAAAAAGCACTGGATGTGGCTGAAGCTGCAATTCGAGAAGAATTTGAAAAGGAGATCTCCGCCGGACAGGTGAATAAAATTGATCTCGAAAGAAGTGTTTCGGTTGTAGCGATTGTTGGCGAGAATATGAAACACACTACCGGTATTGCCGGAAAACTTTTCTCAACAATGGGAAAAAGTGGCGTGAACATTATTGCGATCGCGCAGGGAGCGTCGGAGCTGAATATTTCGTGGGTAGTTAAAAACGAAGACCTGCGAAAAACCTTAAATGTGGTGCACGAATCGTTCTTCCTGTCGGAGAATGTGGAGCTGAATATTTTCCTGATGGGGATCGGTACTGTTGGAGGAAACCTGCTTAAGCAGATAAAGCAACAACAGCAACGCCTGTTAAAGGAAAACCACCTGCGATTGAAGTTAGCCGGAATTGCCAACTCTAAAAAAATGCTCTTTAACCGCGATGGAATCGAAATTGATTCCTTTAAAGAGCAGTTGGATGCTTCGGAGAAAACATCGTCGTTGCAAGGTTTTGTTGACGAGATCAAAGAAATGAATATTTACAATTCTGTGTTTGTGGATTGTACGGCAAACGACGCAGTTGCCGATCTTTACAAGGAAATTTTGAGTTCGAACGTTTCCATTGTTACAGCGAATAAAGTAGCCGCTTCATCGGAGTACGATAATTATGCCGAACTGAAAAAGATTGCCAAAAAGAAAGGGATTAAATTTCTTTTTGAAACAAACGTTGGCGCCGGTTTGCCAATTATCAATACGTTGAACGATTTGGTAAATTCGGGCGATAAAGTGTTGCGGATTGAAGCAGTTCTTTCCGGCACGCTCAACTATATTTTCAATACTATTTCGGCTGATATTCCATTGAGTAAAACCATTCAAATGGCCAAGGAAGAAGGTTATTCAGAGCCCGATCCTCGTGTTGATTTAAGTGGTGTTGACGTGGCCCGTAAAATTCTGATTCTTGCCCGCGAATCGGGTTATCGTATTGAAATGGATGAAATTTTGATCAACCGTTTTGTACCTGAAGAACTTTTCGCCGGTACGCTCGACGAGTTTTGGGCCGGTGTTTCAAAGTTGGATGCCAAATTTGAAACTGAACGTCAACGACTGGAAGCTGAAAATAAAAAATGGCGCTTTGTGGCTAAGTTCGAGAATGGTAAGGCCGAAGCCGGATTGCAGGAAGTAGATTCTAAGCATCCTTTTTACGACCTGGAAGGAAGCAATAACCTGGTAATGTACACAACTGAACGCTACCATGAATTCCCGATGCTGATTAAAGGATACGGTGCAGGAGCTTCGGTAACGGCCGCCGGGGTATTTGCCGATTTAATAAAAGTGTCGAATATTTAGAACAAAGTTGCTGCTAAAAACATTCATATAAAAAAGTAAAAAAACTTAGAAGACTGGTTGCCAACTGCTGTCACCGGATACTGGTCTTCTCTTTATTGTCTGAACATCATGAAACACATTATAATTCTTGGCGATGGCATGTCTGATGAGCCACTCGCAGCCTATGGCGGAAAAACTCCGCTGCAAATGGCAAATAAACCACATATCGATTGGCTGGCAAAAAACGGCCAGTCGGGCTTATTAAAAACTGTGCCCGAAAGTATGCATCCGGGTAGCGAAATTGCGAATATGGCCGTATTAGGCTACGATGTTGAAAAGGTTTTTGAAGGCAGGGGAGTACTGGAAGCGGCCAGTATGGGCGTTGAATTACAACCCGGAGATTTGGGTATGCGCTGCAACCTGATTTGTGTGGAAGAGGAGAAAATTAAAAACCACTCGGCCGGACATATTTCAAATGAAGAAGCAGAAGAGTTGATCCGATTTTTGGATGAAAAACTCGGAACCGACAAAATAAAATTCTATCCAGGTGTTTCCTATCGTCACTTACTGGTGATAAAAGGTGGAGTAAAAGACTTTGCCTGTACTCCGCCACACGATGTGCCGGGAACACCATTTGCCGATTGTTTGCCAAAAGCAAAAAAAGACGAAGCACAAGAAACTGTCGATTTGGTTACTGACCTGATTTTAAAATCACAGGAACTTTTGAAAGATCATCCGGTGAACCTAAAGCGCAAAGCGGCAGGAAAAGATCCGGGTAACTCTGTTTGGCCATGGTCACCTGGTTATAAACCGGCCATGCCAACGTTAAAAGAAATGTTTGGAATCGAGAATTCGGCAGTTATTTCTGCGGTCGATCTGATCCACGGAATTGGTGTATACGCCGGAATGAAAGTGATTCATGTGGAAGGCGCAACCGGTTTGTACGACACCAACTACGAAGGAAAAGCACAGGCTGCAATTGAAGCGCTGAAGGAAAACGATTTTGTGTATTTGCACATCGAAGCGAGTGATGAAGCCGGCCACGAAGGCGATGTTGAACTGAAAACAAAAACCATTGAATACCTCGATCAGCGCGTAGTAAAATACATTCTGGAAGAAACGGCAAAAATGGACGAAGAAGTGGCAATTGCTATTTTGCCCGATCATCCAACACCATGCGCACTAAAAACACATACCCGCGATGCCGTGCCGTTTACCATTTACAAACCGGGTGCTGAAGCGGATGCGGTGGAGGTTTACGATGAGTTCGATACGCGCAACGGTGTTTTTGGAACTTTGGAAGGTGATGAATTTATTCGTGCATTTTTGAAGTAAATATCCATTTGTGGGGATCAAAAGGTGTTAAATTTCTGATATATGTCATGTTTTTGAGGTAGGGGGAGTCTTGCCTTCATCTCAAAATTCTATTTTTGTTGGAGTAATGAAATACTATAGTACAAATAAAAATACCCCTGATGTTTCTTTAAAAGAAGCAGTTGTAAAGGGATTGGCGGCCGATAACGGATTGTTTATGCCCGAGCAAATTGAAAAATTCGAGCCTGCTTTTTTTGATGAAATTCAAAACCTGTCGTTTCAGGAAATTGCTTTTGAAGTGGCAAAGAAATTCTTTGGCGAAGATATTGAAGAGACAAAATTAAAGGAGATCGTTTTTGATACCCTGCAATTTGATTGTCCGGTTGTAAAAGTTACCGATTCTATATATTCCCTGGAATTGTTTCACGGCCCAACGCTGGCATTTAAAGATGTGGGAGCGCGTTTTATGGCGCGTTTACTAAATCATTTTTTGGGTAAACAAGAGAAGCTGGTAAACGTTTTGGTGGCCACATCTGGCGATACCGGAAGTGCTGTAGCAAACGGTTTTCTGGGTGTTGATGGTATTCATGTTTACGTACTTTATCCAAAAGGAAAAGTAAGCGATATTCAGGAGTCGCAGTTTACAACACTGGGGCAAAATATTACAGCATTGGAGATCGAAGGTACTTTCGACGATTGTCAGCATTTGGTAAAAAAGGCCTTTCTTGATGAAGAGCTGAATAAGAAACTGGTGTTAACATCGGCTAACTCCATAAATGTTGCGCGTTTTCTTCCGCAAGCATTTTATTATTTTAATGCGTATGCACGCCTGAAAGAAGCTGGTAAACTTGATGATAACAAATTGGTTGTTTCAGTGCCCAGCGGAAACTTTGGAAACCTGACCGCAGGGTTGATTGCAGCAGAAATGGGATTGCCGATAAAACAGTTTATTGCTGCCAATAACGAAAACGATGTGGTTTTCGAATACCTCAACAGTGGGGAGTACAGACCACGTCCGTCGGTTGAGACCATTGCCAATGCAATGGATGTTGGTGCGCCGAGTAATTTTGCGCGTATTCTTGATTTGTACAAAAACGAACATGCGGTAGTTGCCGGAAAAATTAAAGGTTACCGCTATACTGATGAAGAAATCAGAGAAGTGATTTTGAAGGTTTACAACGAATGCGACTATTTATGCGACCCGCATGGAGCATGTGGATATCAGTCGTTAAACGAATATTTGTCGGAAAATGAGATTGGCGTTTTTTTAGAAACGGCACATCCGGCAAAGTTTACAGAGACGGTAGAGAAGGTTGTTGGAAAAGGTAAGGTAGAATTGCCTGAAAAGCTTGCTGCCTTTATGAAGGGCGAAAAGAAAAGTGAACAAATGACCAAAGCGTATGCTGATTTTAAACGTTATCTTCTGGATCGTCCAATTTAAAGAAAAAATGTTATTGAACAGTTGACTGATTTTTGTGTTTTAGTTGGAGATGATAAATTTAATGGTAAATTTATTCAGTTTTGAGTGTTACTTTTATCCCCAAAGTGTAATATATATTATATAGATTATCATTTTCAAAGAGAATTAATGTTAACAAGAACAATATATGAGACAACTAAAAATCACGAAGCAGGTTACTAACCGCGACACCCTCTCGCTGGACAAGTACCTGCACGAAATTGGAAAGGTGGAGTTGTTGTCTGCGGAGAAAGAAGTGGAGTTGGCCAAACGAATAAAAAAAGGTGACCGCCAAGCTTTGGAAACGCTGATTAAAGCAAATCTCAGGTTTGTTGTTTCTGTTTCGAAACAATACCAAAACCAGGGGCTCAGTCTGCCTGACCTGATTAATGAAGGAAATTTAGGATTGATAAAAGCTGCGGAGCGTTTTGATGAAACACGCGGATTTAAATTTATTTCGTATGCTGTTTGGTGGATTCGCCAATCGATACTTCAGGCCTTAGCTGAGCAGTCGAGAATTGTTCGTTTGCCTTTAAACAAAATTGGTTCGATCAACAAAATCAACAAAGCTTTTAACAAGTTGGAGCAGGAATTCCAGCGCGAACCCACCGTTGATGAGGTTGCTGAATTAATGGAATCAAAACCGGATCTGGTTGAGGATTCTATGAATTTTTCCAGTACTCACGTATCAATGGATGCCCCTCTGCGTGAAGAGGAAGCGAATAATTTGTATGATGTGATGCTAAATGAAGATTCACCAGATCCTGACGGAGAGCTGATGGATAATTCACTTCGTAAAGAAATAGAACGATCTTTGTCAACACTCGGGGAACGGGAAGCGGAAATTTTACGTTATTACTTTGGGTTAAAAGGATATCAGCCGCATACGCTGGAAGAAATCGGAGATGTTTTTGGATTAACACGTGAGCGTGTTCGTCAGATAAAAGAAAAAGCAATAAAAAAACTAAAAAACCAATACCGAAACAGGTTACTAAAATCATACCTGGGTAAATAAACGAAACTTATGAGAGCTTTGGTAGCACCCTCCATTCTGTCAGCTGACTTTAACAATCTCGGAGAAGATATCGAAATGATCAATCAAAGTGAAGCTGATTATATTCATTTTGATGTGATGGACGGGGTGTTTGTTCCAAATATATCATTTGGAATTCCCGTAATAGAACATGTAAAGAAAATTGCCAAAAAACCGCTCGATGTGCATTTGATGATTGTTGATCCGGATAAATTCATCGAGCCTTTTGTTGAAGCCGGCGCATCAATTATTACAGTACATTACGAGGCATGCCGCCATTTACACCGTACCGTTCAGTTAATAAAATCGTTTGGAGCTAAGGCAAGCGTGTGTTTAAATCCGCATACTCCTGTAGCCGTTTTAGAGGATATTATCGGCGATTTGGATATGGTGTTGCTTATGTCGGTAAATCCGGGTTTTGGTGGCCAGGAATTCATTGAAAACACTTACAGGAAGGTGGCTCAGTTACGTGAATTGATTGATAGCACAGATACTGATTGTAAGATTGAAATTGATGGTGGAGTAAACTACGAAACGGGTAAAAAGTTGCTCGATAAGGGAGCTGATGTGCTTGTTGCCGGAAGTTTTGTTTTTAGTGCCGGGAATCCAAAAGAAATTATTTCAGGATTAAAATCATTGTGATGAAGGGACGACGTTGTCGTGGCACTCTTCAATATTCTTTTCAATAACCTTTCTTGGTAAATCCCGCAAAGCACAGTCGCCTGCAGCGCAGTCGGAGCAGTTGTGTACCATGGTTATTTTATCCTTTTTAAAATCGGTTGTTTTGGTTTTTTTAGCCGGTTTAAAAAAACGACGGTACACTTTTAGCCCTGCCCAAAAAATGGCAGCAGCAACAATAAGGTATGTCAGAATTTCCTGGATCATTTTATATCAATAACATGCCTATATTATAAGTTACAAACGCGGCTACCCAGGCCAATGCAGTGGTGTAAAATACCGAAAATGCTGCCCATTTCCACGAGCCCGATTCGTTTTTAATACTCGCCACAACACCAATACACGGGAAATAAAGCAGAATAAAAATAATAAATGCCAGTGCAGCAGGTGTGGTAAATACGGCCTGACCTTTATGCTTACCTAATTGATGAACTTCGTTTTGTAATTTTTGCTGCAGGTTTATGGTTGTTTCGCCATCCTGCGATTGGTAAAGCACACCCATGGTACTTACTACAATTTCTTTTGCCGGCAAACCGGCCACCACAGCAATACTCATTTTCCAGTCGAAACCAAGCGGACTCATTATCGGTAGAATGAGTTTGCCAGTTCGTCCAAGATAAGAGTTGATCAAACGGTCCGACTCCATGGCATGGTTCACCTCTGCAATACGTTCGTCTTTTTGTATTTCGGGGATTTCCGAGTTTGTTATCTGCTCAATTTGTGCTTCAAAATCGGAAGTATTCTCCGTTTTTCGCGGGAAATATTCCAGTGCCCAGATGATAATAACACCCAACAAAATAATCGTCCCGATCTTCTTTAGGTAATGTTGCGTTTTGTCCCACATATGGTACACCACATTCCTAAAAGTTGGCAGACGGTAGGTGGGGAGCTCCATCACAAAAGGTGTTTCTTTATTCTTAAAAACTGTTTTATTGAGAACCTGCGCTGTAATAAAAGCAAAAAGAATTCCAACCGCATAAATTCCAATTAAAATCCAGGCTTCGTATTTCTGGAAAAAGGCAGAAATAATAAGTATATAAACCGGTAGCCGCGCACTGCACGACATAAACGGAATGATGAGCATGGTAAGAATCCGGTCGCCCCGACTTCGCATGGAACGTGTGGACAGAATAGCCGGAACATTACATCCAAATCCCATTATCATTGGAATGAACGAACGGCCGTGCAGACCAAAGCGGTGCATTATATTGTCCATAATAAAGGCAGCGCGAGCCATGTATCCTGAGCCTTCAAGCAGCGATATAAAAAAGAAAAGGATAAGAATATTAGGCAAAAACACCAGCACACTTCCGGCGCCACCAATAATTCCGTCAACCAGCAGGTCGTTCAGCATGCCCTCGGGGATTATGTTGCCCACAAAATTACCCAATGCCACAACTCCCGCATCAATCCAGTCCATCGGGTAAGCCCCCAATTTAAATGTAGTCCAAAAGATAAAAAACAGGAGTGCCGTAAATATTGGAAATCCGAGGTAGCGGTTGGTTAACACACTGTCGATCTTTTCCGATTGGGTTTTCTTTTCCTTACGTTTGTTGCTGTACGTTTCACGTAAAGCACCTGCAATAAAACTGTATTTGGCATTGGCAATAACCGTTTCGCTATCGTCGTTTTCAAGCAGTTCTATCTTCTTTATTTCTTTTAGGGTAACTTCCTGTATATCCTCGAAATTAGAGTATTTCGAGAGCAGTTCGATTACCTGGTTGTCTTTTTCGAGCAGTTTAATAGCCAGAAAACGCGACGAAATCTTATCGGTGATCGGTTTGTCTTCTTTAATTTTCTGACGAATGGTGCGGATTGACTTTTCAAGCTCTTTTCCATAATTGATATGAATATGGCGCGAAAAATTATCGCGGCCCTCAAAAACTTCGATAACTTTTTCAATTAAGTTATCCAATCCGAGCCCTTTCGAGCTAACCGTAGGGATGAGCGGAATTCCAACCAGTTTCGATAACTCTTCCTTATTCAGTTTAAGCTTGTTCTTTTCCAGCTCGTCGAACATATTCAGGGCCATAATAACCCTTAAATCCATGTCGATTAATTGTGTGGTAAGAAACAGACTTCGTTCCAGGTTGGTTGAATCCAGTACGTTTATTACAATATCAGGAGTTTGTTCGTAAATAAACTTCCTTACAAATATTTCTTCTTTTGAATAGGCCGTTAAACTGTAAGTGCCGGGCAGGTCGTAAAAGTTGAATGTATAATCGCCGCTTTTAAAAGTGGCTTTATGAACGTCAACCGTAACACCGCTGTAGTTTCCAACTTTTTCTTTCGATCCGGAGATAAAATTAAACAGCGTGGTTTTTCCGCAGTTGGGATTACCTACCAATGCGATATTGATTGTTTTTGTACGCGCTGAGTGGTCGATTAGGTCGATATTTCGGTCGATAGTACCCTCGTAAGTGTCGGTTGATGTTTTTTTGAACTCGGAGGCCGGAATAACCTCAATCTGATCGGCTTCCGATTTCCGCAGCGTAATATTATAGTTCAGAATTTTGTATTCGCTGGGCCCTCTAAATGGAGAATCTTTTATGGCCCGAACTTCGTTGCCACGGATAAATCCCATTTCAGTAATCCTCTTCCGGAACGAACCATGACCTAAAACTTTGGTGATTATCACCGGCTCATTATTTCTTGCTTCGCTTAATTTCACTCTCCCCCTGCTTTCTGTATTTAAATTAAATAAAAATAAGCCTACAAATATATTTAAATTCCGATGATAAAAAATAAAATATATTTGTTCTTTACATAGTTACAACAAGTGACTATTTTTGTTCGAACGAAGGAGGTTAAATGGAGGAAGATAAATTTTATAATAATATTCAGAAAGCATTGGACGATCTGCCCGAAAACTTTAGTATTCTGGAGGAACAGATAGATGTTGGTATTCAGATGAAATACTTTGAATTTGCCCGACTACTGAAGGACAGGGACATATCGGAAGAATGTTTTGAGGCGAGAGAGGAACTTTTTGACAAAGAAGTTGACGAAGAACGTAAAAAGGAAATACTGACAGCCATTGCGGTGTACGATGACGTGAAAGCGTACCGTACGCTTGAGAAGTTTGTTGAAGAGGCTGAAGGCGACCTGAAACAATGGGGAACGCTGGCTTTACAGGAAAGCAGAATGCTAATGCATAGCTCCTTACTTGATGAGCAACAGGTGTTTATATCGACCGGACTGGGTGGAAAAGGCAAAAAACTGCGCTATTTTGTGGTGTTTCTTTCGGTTAATGAGAACGAAATGTTAACAGAAACGCAACAAAAGCTTCTTAAAGATGAGTTAATATTCGAGCTCAACAAGCAGGAAGGTGTGTTTGAATCGATGGACTTTATGGAAGGTTTTTCATCGGCTTTGGTGATGTTGCCGATTACTGCCGAAATCAGAGATACATTTCAGAATGTAATTAACGAGTGCAATCAGTACGGTGGCTTTTTACGCGAAGATATGGTAATTACCAATGTTAAGATTTTGTCGCGTAGCGAGATTATACAATTAATACATCATAAGGAAAATAAGAATAACGATGAGTTGGAAAACGAATAAGATAAATGTGGCTATTCAGGTATTGCCAGAAGCCGACGGAAAAATAAAATACGAATTGGTCGACAAAGCAATTGAAACCATCCAAAAATCGGGATACCGCTACCAGGTGTGCCCGTTTGAAACTGTAGTTGAATGTGGATTTCATGAATTTCCGGATTTGCTGGAGCGTATTCATGAGGCCTGCGGCGAAGCAGGAACACAACGAATGATCACCAATATGAAACTTCAGGTAAATTTTGAAAAAAATGTGGCCATTGAAGATAAAATGGAAAAATACTCGTAATTATTTTGCTGTTAGGCGGTTGAATACCTCAGCAGAAAAGCAGGCAAAAATGAATTGTAATTAATTTCAATAAAATTTCTGTGCAGATTTGTATTTATACAAATAAGCGCTATATTTGCACCGCTTTTAAAGCAAACGCGTTCTGGACCTGTAGCTTAATTGGATAGAGCACCTGACTACGGATCAGGAGGTTAGGGGTTCGAGTCCCTTCAGGTTCACCGATATAAAACCGTAATCGACGTTATAACAGTTGGTTACGGTTTTTTTGTTGTAGAAATGTCCGACTGGCGTCCGATTTTTCTAAAAATTTTAGTTTGTTGTGATATTTATCAAGCCGCGATCATATGATAAAGCTAGGCTGTTTTTGAATCTATTTCGAAAACATAAGTAAGGAAAAAGGAGAAGATTTGACCCTATAAATTGCCCCGAAATATTTTATATACAAGCTTATGGCAACTTTCTATTGTTGAAAAACTAATATAACTTTGTTTTCGTTAGAGGAGTTGTGTATGGCTAGATCCATTATGGTACTGAAATAAATTTCAAATTCTCCTTTCAATTTATATATATTTGTCCAGTACTTATGAATATAAACGCAGATAAAGAATTATGGGAAGACTTCCTTAATGGGGAAGACTATGCGCTTTCTCATATTTATTATCAGCATGTTCAGGGACTTTATCGTTATGGTAAAAAGTTTTCAAATGACGATGAATTGATAAAAGATACCATCCAGGATCTTTTTTTTGATCTTATCCGAACACGGAAAAATCTTCACGGTACAAATAATATAGGTTTCTATCTTATCGCATCCTTTCGTCGAAAACTGGCAACAAGTATTCGTAAAAGTAAAGTGTTTTCTGGTACCACGGATGAAGAGTATTTTCAGGCTGAAATCGTCTATTCGGTTGAGAAGGAGTTAATCGATAAAGAGGAGTTAACGGAAAGAGAACAACTTTTGCAAGCCGGATTTAACGAGTTAGCGCCAAAACAGCGTGAAATCCTGTACTACCGCTATATATGTGAATTTTCGTATGATCAAATCTGTGAAATTACTTCCCTAAAATATGATTCAGCGAGAAAGCAAGTATTCAGAGCTTTAAAGTCTCTTCGTAAGGCAGTTGAAGGTAAAAGTAGTATTGTGTTTTTCCTGTCGTTCTGCGCTAAGGAAATACTTTTTCCAAAAAAAAGTTAGCGAATACTGTCCACAAAATTTTCATCCACATCTTTCTATAATAGACAGAGGCAATTAATGTCTTTGTGACGAAGAAGGAATTTCGCTTTTCCAGAAAGGAGATAATTCCTAACCAATAATGATCAAACTGAAAGATGGATAAAAAATACTTAAAATATGGTCTGGAAGATTTTCTCGAAGACAAACAATTTGTCGCTTGGATTTTAAAAGGCCATCAAAATGAGGAGTGGAATACTTTCCTACATGATTACTCCGAGTTACAGAGCAAGGTTAACACAGCCAAAGAAATTGTTCTTTTACTAAAAGATAGATACGACATTCTTGACGAAGAAGAGGTGTTGTTAATGTGGCATAACATTGATCGATTTAATAGATCATACAAGAATAGAGCCCGTACAATTCATCTTCGTCGAACAATTACTATTGCAGCATCAGTATTAATAGTTATCTCATTGGGAATTTTTGGATATTCCTATTTAAATAACCGGAATTTGGAGTATCAATTTGCATCCTCGGATATACCTAATAGTACCGAGAATGCTCGTTTGGTTCTATCCGATGGTGAAGAGATTGATCTTGAGAATGATAAGTCAACTATTTCTATCGATGACAAAGAGAAAATTACTATCAACGATGAAAGTGTGATTGATCTGTCGGAAAATGAGGAAATGGACGCCGACGACACTAAAATGAACGAAGTAATTGTTCCCTATGGAAAAAGCTCTGAGTTGTTGCTTGCAGATGGAACAAAAGTTTGGCTAAATGCCGGAAGTCGACTGGCATTCCCAACAAAATTTACAAAAAGTACAAGAGAAGTATACCTGGAAGGTGAAGCTTGTTTTAAGGTCACAAAAAATGAGTCGCAACCATTTATTGTGAATGCCAACGATATAGGGGTAAAAGTACTGGGAACCTATTTTGATGTTTCTGCTTATCCCAACGATGAGCACATTGAAACCATTCTTGTAGAAGGAAGTGTAGTTGTAGGAAAAAAGACAGCATTTGGTATTAGTAAAAACAATGTTGAGTTAAAACCGTATCAAAAGGCAACATTCAATAAAGAAGAAAACGACATTGTAGTAGCTGAGGAACCTAATGCAGATGTTTACCTTGCCTGGACAGAAGGTTGGTTTGAGTTTTCACAACAAAATCTGGATAATGTTCTGACCAAATTAGAACGCTATTACAACGTAAAACTTGTTGTTCCGGAAGATTTCAACACAAATAGGAAAATTACCGGAAAACTTGATTTAAAAGATTCATTGGATGATGTATTAAAAGCTCTGTCAGATGTAGCAAAAATGGACTACCGAATTGATGGGAGTAAAGTGTTTATTACGAATAAAATGGAGGAGATTCCTATGAAATAAAAAGAGAAAACCGGTTAGCGGGCAGGCTCTCCGGTTTTCAAACTAAATTAAATAAAGTATTTAATCTAAACGTTTCAAAATTATGAAAAAAAAGCGAACAGCGCTTTACTTCCCTAGAGGAAGTATGGCCAAAATTCTATTAAAGATGAAATTACTAACTATCCTGTTGCTTTCAGTGTTTGCTGTTTCGGCAGCGAACGATTCCTACTCGCAACAGACCAAATTTAATCTTGATCTTTCGGAAGTTAGTGTGAAACAAGTGTTTCTTGAAATTGAGAAAAGCAGTGAATTTATTTTACTGTATGATGAGAACACTGTTGATGTCAACAGAAAAGTGAATGTTCAGGTTGTTGACCAAACAGTAGAAAGTATCCTTGATCAGGTACTGAAAGGAACGAACAATTCTTATAAAATTTATGACAGACAGATAGTAATCTTAGAAGATGAAAATACAAAAGTTCCTGAAATAGAAGTAAAACCTTCCGAACTGAAGCCGCAAAAGTCGGTGAAGGGTACGGTAACTGATTCAAACGGAGAAACACTACCCGGAGTGACTGTGGTTGTAAAGGGTACGACCATTGGTACAACAACCGATATGGATGGAAATTATACTCTTGAAGTTCCGAGTGATGATGCTATACTTCAGTTCTCCTTTGTGGGAATGGAAACCATTGAGCTGCCTGTAAATGGACAAAGTACGGTTAATACAACTTTAGCACTTAGTAATATTGGACTAGAAGAGGTTGTTGCTGTAGGATATGGTACCCAGAAGAAAAGTGACGTGGTTAGCTCGGTCGTATCTGTTGCAGTGGATGATGTGGTAAAAGTTGCCAGCTCGGATTTAGGTGAAATGCTTCGTGGTAAGGCTACTGGTGTTCAAATTACAACTGCCGATGCCAGTCCTGGAAGTAGTTCTTCAATTTTGATTAGAGGGAAAAGATCAATAAATGGAGGTAACGATCCTCTCGTAATAGTTGATGGAGTACAGGTAACAAACATCAATGAGGTAAATCCAAATGATGTTTCAAATATGGAGATACTTAAAGATGCTGCTGCCCAGGCTATCTATGGAGCCAGAGCGTCAAACGGAGTGATTTTAATTACTACAAAAAGAGGAAAGTCGGGAGAAACTCAGGTTAGCTATTCGGGGTATTTTGGTTTGCAAACTGTTCAGAAACATTTTGAAGCTTATAGTGGAGATGAATTTATCGCCTATAAAAGAGAGGCATTTCGCGCTAATGGAGGACCTGACGGAGATTTCTTGCCAGATGATCAGGTGTTTACAGCTGATGAGCTAGCGACTATTTCAAGTGGTGATTATATTGATTGGGAGGATAAAGTGTTGCAACTTGCACCTATCACAAATCATAATGTCAGCATAACCGGAGGAACCGAAAAAACAAAGGTTTTTACAAGTATCGACTATTTTAGTCAGGAAGGAATTATTAAAGGAACCGATTATGATCGTGGAACTGTTCGTTTGAATGTTGATCAAACATTAACGGACTGGTTAAAAGTGGGTGTTAATTCTTCCTGGCAAATTTCTCAAAAGGAAAACCCTGGAACTAGCCACGCAACAAATGAACCTGCTGCTGCTATGCTGGTGAGAACAATTACAACATCACCATTAGGACAAGTTTATAATGAGGATGGCTCTTTAAAACTTCATCCGAGCGACGTTCAAGATAGCTGGAATCCATTGCTTGATCTACAGGAAATTACAAATGATACGAAGGAAAGCCGGACTATTATGAATGTTTTTCTGGACGTAACTCCATTTAATGGATTCAAGTATAGGTTGAATGCGAGTAGAAATGGATTAAATCGAAAAAATTACCTGTATAACTCATCAAAATCACTATCAGGCACATTAGCAGGTGGAGTGGGATTGGGATCGGTTGATTATATTGACAATGCCAATTGGCAACTGGAGAATATTTTAACTTATAAACCAAATTTAGGTGATGGTGCGCATGCGCTGGATCTTACATTTGTTCAGAGTTATTTGAAATCAACATATTCTCGATTTCTAAACGAAGCAACCAACATCCCAAGTGATGCGATCGGCATTTATTACCTCGCAGCCGGTGTAAATCAACCAAGTATTTTTGCTACGGAAAGAAACTTACTGTCCTATGTATTTCGAGCTCAATACAATTATGGTGGAAAATACTATTTGTCAGCATCCATGAGGGCTGATGGATCCAGTGTTTTTGGAGACAATAATAAATGGGGATACTTTCCTGCAGTTGCAGCCGGATGGAATATAAACAACGAAGATTTTTTAATTGACAGCGAAACCATTAGCGTCCTGAAATTACGCGGTAGTTACGGAAGTGTTGGTAATGAAGGTATTCAGCCTTATCAAAGTTTAAATACAGTTCTTCCTTACGATTATATTTTCGGTGGTTCCAAAACTGCCGGACTTTTACCTGGAGGAACTCTACCAAATCCCGATCTAAAATGGGAAACAACTACTTCGCTCAATATTGCACTTGATTATGGCTTGCTAAAAAATCGAGTAACTGGAACCATAGAATATTATAGGACCAGGACAAAAGATCTATTGGTGAACAGAGCAATCGAGCAGGTAACCGGATATTCGCGCAAAATTGTAAACCTTGGAGAGATAGAAAATAAAGGGCTTGAGTTTGCTCTAAACGGAGACGTAATTAGAAATTCAGACTTTACATTAAGTCTTGGAGCGATGTTTAATTTGAACAGAAACAAGATAATAAGTCTGTATGGCGAAGACAATGATGGAGACGGAATTGAGGATGATGATATTGCCAACCGTTGGTTTATAGGTCAACCAATAGATGTTTACTACGACTATAAGATGGTAGGTATTTTTAGCACTGCCGAGGAAGTAGCTGCATCAAATACACCGGATGCTGAACCTGGAGATATTCAAGTTTGGGACAGGGATCCCAACGATGGTGTGTTGAATCCGGATGATCGAGTGATCACTGACCAGACACCAGACTGGTATGGTACATTTAACCTGGATATGACATACAAAGGACTTGATTTTTCAGCTAGTTTCTATACTGTTCAAGGAGTAACAAAGTTTAATACTTTCCTGGTTGATTACTGGACAGGTGGTAATCCAAGAGGTATTTTAAATGGTATTAAACAGGATTATTGGACTCCTGAACATACCGACGGAACTCGTCCAAGGCCGTTAGAAGCGACTGGAAGAAGATTTATGGATCAGGGTAATGTTACTGCTGGTTTGCAGGATGCGTCATTTATCAGACTCCAAAATGTGACAATCGGATATTCGTTACCCGATGCAGTTATCAGTAGGTTGGGCTTATCTAAAGTAAGAGTGTATTGCACTGGCCAGAACCTATTTACAATAACCGATTTTGAAGCCTATAGCCCGGAAAACGATGCACGTTCCTACCCGGAAACTGTTTCGGTAATCGGTGGACTTCAAATTGGGTTTTAATTAGTTGAAAATTAAAATTTTAGTAAAATGAAAGTAATTTTTAAAATATATACCCTATTAAGTATATTCCTTATCTTCTCATGCTCTGATCAGCTGGATGAGACACCAATTGATGCGATAGATGCTGATTACATTTATAGCTCTGAAGCCGGCCTTGAAGCCGGTGTTACCGGATTGTACAATAAAATGCGGGAATTAAATTACGACGAAGGTACAAATTCTATATTTTCTAGTGTATTTTTCCGGATTGCCACCGACTTAGGAATCGGACGAGTAAACCTGGATCAATGCTATAATCCGAATAGATATAATGCTAATTGGCCTATGCAAAATTGGGGGCGATTGTATTATATTATTGATAGAAGCAATGCGATAATTGCTTACGCACCAGATATAGAAATGGATCAGACCAGGAAAGATATATTATTGGCTCAAGCCAGAGCAATTCGGGCTGAGGTTTACATGCAATTGTATACAACTTATAATAATATCCTCTTTAAACCTGAACCTACAACAATTGAGAACATTGATGAAATTGATTATACACCTGCAGACCCAGCTGATATTTGGGCATTAGTAGATAGTGATCTTGATTTTGCTATATCAAAACTTGATTGGGTGGTTGAGCCCGGGAGATACGGACAAGGCGTTGCAAGGCATTTAAGAGGAATTAGTGCTTTGTGGCAGGAAGATTGGCAAGAGGCAGTTAATCAGTTTGATGCTGTTGTTGAAAGTGGTGTTTATCATCTTGTAGAAGTGGATGAAGTATTTACGGGAGACAAGAACCATGCTGAGTCACTTTATACCTATCAGACAAGTCGCGCCTTAGGTGGTGGAAATGAACTTGCCGGTGGTGGACCTTCCGCGTTGGCAAGTATGTTCAACTGTCGTATTTACGAATTATCGAGTGGAGAAATGATCCCGGAAGTTCAGTATGGAGGATTGGCATTTGGATGGGCTTTCCCTAATGACTATTGCCAGTCTTTATACGATCGGGAAAATGATAAGCGATATACTACTTATTATTATGAACAAAATTATATTGTGAATAATCCAAATTCACCCAATTTTGGTCAACCTCTACCGGAATCCTCTATTGAAGATAATTTTAGAAGGTACCATTTTAGTCTGAAAAAGTTTCATGATCCAGACAAACCGGCTAGCTCAGACCAGAGTTACCAAAATTTTGTTCATTATCGATTTGCAGAAACCCTGCTTTTTGGTGCTGAAGCTCACTGGCATTTATCGGGAAGTAACACGGATGCAACCGCTTTAGAGTATATCAACATGGTTAGAAGAAGAGCTTTTGGAGACAATAACCATGATTATACAACAATAGATTTGGATAGCTATCTCGAAGAACATGCACGTGAGATGGCTCTTGAAGCTTCACGTTGGTACGTACTTAAAAGACTAGGAGTGTTAGTAGAGAGAGTAAATCTTTATTTCCAGGGAGGTTCAAATTCAGGAAACGTTCATGGAGTTCAAATGGAAGATTATATGGTCAACTATCCTATTCCTCAATCTCAATTGGATTTGATGAAAGGATTTCCACAAAATGACGGCTATACCCAATAGCAAGTTTAGTTTGGTTAGTGTTAGGAAGGTACCTTCGAAAGAAGGTATCTTCCTTTCTAACAGTTTACGATTTTTATAATCAATGATATTTTATGATCAATCGCAAACTATCATTTTAAGTTAAGAATTATGACTCATAGCTTTTTGTTTAGAAGGGGTGAGTTTAAAATTTAATTCTTGACTATCTGGTTCCTGTAAAAGAACATTAAACTCGGTATTACGAGATTAACTTATCATTGTGTAGATCGGTTATTTTCTCTTTTCAAATATTCTAAGAAAAACCAGAATCCTACTAACATAAATAAAATTTTATAACCTAAATCAATGCATAATAACAGAAGAAACTTTTTAAAAACCATAGGCTTAGGGTCTGCCACGCTCGGATTTGGAGGAATGACTTCATCTTCCTGCTCAAATACATCCTTCAAAAATGAATCCTACCCCGAACAAACAGTTGAAGTGTCAGAAAACGGTGCTATCGTTGAAACAAAATACGGGAAAGTAAGAGGATACCGTAGAAATGGAATTTACACCTATAAAGGAATACCTTACGGAGATTCAACAACAGGAAAAAATAGATTTATGGCTCCTAAAGAGCCGGAGCCATGGACCGGTGTTCGAAATGCTTTATATTGGGGAAATGCTGCTCCTGCTGAGGCTGGATTAGGCTATCCGCTCGAACCAAGTTTTGACCATTTTGATAATAGTTTTACCTACAACTGGGGGCATAAACGATTTGGCGAAGATTGTTTGTCTGTTAATGTGTGGACCCCTGAAATAAATGATAATACAAAGCGCCCGGTACTAGTTTGGTTCCACGGTGGAGGTTTTGCCGGAGGCTCTTCACACGAACTTGATGCCTATAATGGGGAGAACCTGAGTAATATTGGAGATGTAGTTGTTGTAACAATCAATCACCGCCTCAATATGTTTGGGTTCTTAAACCTCGGTGCTATTGGGGGTGAAAAATATAAAGATTCCGCTACTGCCGGAATGCAGGATTGTGTTGCATCTCTGAAATGGGTAAACCAAAACATTTCAAATTTCGGAGGTGATCCGGGAAATGTAACCATCTTCGGCCAGTCTGGTGGTGGAGCTAAAGTAAGTATTCTAATGGCTATGCCTGAAGCCAAGGGACTTTTCCATAAAGCCATGACAATAAGCGGTGCTGCTTTAAATGTTGCATCCTACGAATCTCAGGCCGAATCGGCAAGTGCTCTTCTTAAAGCAGCGGGAATCAGTCCTTCAAATATTGATAAGATTCAGGAAATCCCGTGGAGAGACCTTTATAAAATAAGTCTGGATTCAGGACTTGGAAGAGGATTTGGAAGATTTGCGCCATGTTTGGATAATTTGCACATTCCTCAACATCCGTTTGATCCGTCAGCACCAGCTATATCAGCAGGTATTCCTATGATTATTGGTGGTTGCACTGGAGAACAATCTCATAGTGGCAATGATCCTTCTTTGGAGGACATCACTTTTGATGAGCTGAAAGAGAAATTACGTAATTCAAAACGAGGAGGAATATTTGACGGAGGTATACCTTTTGGTAACGACAGAATTGGAGAGCTGGTGGATGCTTACGCTAAAGTATTTCCAGAGAAAAAACCCGTTGCTATCTGGTCATTACTGGGTGGTCGCGATCGTATGTTAACACAGGCTGAAAGACAAACTGCCAACGGTGGAGCTGTCTACAACTACTGGTTTGATTGGGCAACACCACTTTATGACGGAAGGCCAAGAGCTTACCATAATACTGATATTGCATTTTGGTTCAACAATACGGACTTGATGGATACCATTACGGGCGGTGGTGCCAGACCACGCAGATTGGCTGAGAAAATGAGTCTGGCGCTTACCAACTTTGCAAGAACTGGTGATCCGAATCATCAGGGAATCCCGAACTGGCCAAAATATAATACTACCGATGGAGCGGTAATGATATGGAACGATACCTGCGAAGTAAAGAACGATCCTGACCGCGAAGCCCGGAACCTGGCAAATGAAATAAGAAACTCAAATGCTTAAATAAAAACTATGAAACCAATAAATAGAAGATCTTTTCTAATTACAACACTTACCGGAATCCCGGCAGTAATGTTGGCCGGAAACGGAATTATGAGCTTGCCATTATATGATGTTGAAACTGAAACCATTTACGGAAAAGTGAAAGGATATGACTTTGATGGTGTCAAGATTTTTCGAGGTGTTCCTTATGGTGATTCAACCGCCGGAGAAGCAAGGTTTTCACCACCGAAGAAACCACAAAGCTGGACCGGTGTAAAAGATTGCACCGCCAATGGGCCTCGTTGCATTCAGGGAGGGCGCAGCATTTTTGAGACTGACCGACTAGGCCCTTATTTTTCTGGAGGTCGTACCGATCGGTTTGAACTTAGCCAACAACCCAGTGGAGAAGATTGTCTGAATCTTAACGTTCTCACACCGGGTTTAAAAGGTAAACGCCCGGTAATGGTTTATATTCATGGTGGCGGGTTTCAGGATGGTGGTGGATTGCTCGCTGTTTTTTCCGACCGGCATGTTAGGGAACAGGATGTGGTTCTGGTAGGTATTAACCACCGTTTGAATGTATTTGGATACACTTTTTTTGGAGGTATCGATAAAAAATATGAAGTTGGTAATCCCGGACAAATGGATTTGGTTGCAGCCCTGGAATGGATTCGTGACAATATCGAAAACTTTGGAGGTGATCCTGATAATGTAATGATCTTTGGTGAATCAGGTGGTGGTGCAAAGATTTCTACGCTATTGGCGATGCCTGCTGCAAAAGGATTATTTCATAAAGCAGCTATTCAAAGTGGAAGTTTTGTTGGGAAAGCCACCGATGTTGAAACTGCTACAAAGTCAGCCAGAGAACTGATGTCAAAACTAGGAGTGGACAACGTTGCTGATTTGCAGAAAATCCCTGCAGAGGAATTATTTAAAATAAGCACTCAGAGTAGACTCAGACTTGGACCTGTTGTAGATAGTCATTCTTTGCCAAGGGATCCGTGGTATCCTGATTCTCCTGAGATTTCTGCTGATATTCCATTGTTGATTGGGAACGATAAAGATGAATCTTCGCTTTTTGCATTAAGTAATGAAGCTCTTTTCAATCTTGACGAAGCAGGATTGCGAAGTGCGTTATTGAAAGCAAAGATCCCGGAAAACAGATTAGATGATCTATTAAAACTATACAAAAAGAACCACCCGGAAAATAGTCCCAGTGATTTGTATTTCCGCATTTCAACCGATCGTGGAGCCCGCTTCAATGCGGTAAAACAAGCCGAAATGCAATTAGCAAGAGGTAAGGCAGAAGTATTTATGTATTATTGCCAATACAATACTCCTCTTGAAGATGGAAAACTAAGGGCATTTCATACCTGCGATCTTCCATTAATCATGCGACTAACGCTATTCCCGGAAACGGAACAACTATCACGTCAGTTAAGTGCTGCATGGGCAGCTTTTGCCCATAATGGCAATCCAAGCACCAAGAATCTACCCTGGACTTCGTATGATGTTGAAGACAGAGCGACAATGATTTTTGACGCAGACAAGAGTGAAGTTGTGAATGACCCGGATAAGGATATTCGTAAAATGCTACTTAAAATGCCGTCTGGTTCATTATTGTAATTGAAGTATTAAATGTAAACTATCAACAAGAAATTCAAACCATAAAAGAAACCATAAATGAAAAAAACACTCTTAATAATCTCCCTTCTGACTTTTCTATTCGGAAGCGTAAATGCACAGAAAATTGTGCGCCTTTACGAGGGGAAAGCTCCCGGCTCAGAGGATTGGAACTATGCTGAAGTGGAATTTGCCAATCCCGGCACAGAAACAAAAATGATTCGTAATGTTGTTGATCCAACACTTGAGGTATATATGCCGGAAGAATCAATAGCTACAGGTACGGCAGTGGTAATTTGTCCCGGTGGGGGCAATGTCTGGCTTTCGTATGAAAGTGAAGGAACTGCTGTTGCAGAATGGCTCGCTAATAAAGGGATTACAGCATTTGTCCTAAAATATCGATTAAATAAGACTCCGGAAGATCCCGAAGAGTTTGATGACTTTTGGAACAACTTTGGAAAGCGAATAAAAGCTATGACAAAGGAAAGTTCTTCAGAAGATAAACCGGTAGTAAACCCTCGTAACTATGGAGGGGAAGATGGTTTAAAAGCGGTTCAATACGTAAAAGAACATGCCGGTGAATACAATGTCAATGCTGAAAAAGTGGGGATAATGGGATTCTCGGCCGGAGCAGGAGTTACTACACATGTGATTCTCAACAGTGATCCGGAATATATGCCTGACTTTGCCGCACCAATTTATGGTGGATGGTTGAGGGGAAAAGATGTTCCTGAAAATGCACCGCCTATATTCATATTGTGTGCGGCTGACGATCGTATCGCTGCAGGTAGCCCTGATTTATTCAAGGCATGGCTCACTGCCGGTAAATCAGCAGAACTCCATATTTATTCCAAGGGGGGACATGGATTTGGAATGGATAAAAAGGGATTACCGGTGGATACCTGGATTGAAAGACTCCACGATTGGTTAACAGCTACCGGCTTCTAATAATCCCGCATTTCAAAAAAATTATATCAACAAATAGAAAAACTAATTATGACTATAAAACGATTTCAACTATTAATTTTCTCTCTCTTCATAGTGTCTGTGAGTTTTGCTCAGAGCAATAATGAGGGAAATTCATCTACTCCAATTAACAGACATGAATTGGTAACCCGTCACAATATTCGGTGGGGATGGGAAGAGCGAGGACAGATTCCAATGGGTAACGGCGAGTTTTGTTTTAATGTTGACGGAACGGGACTTCAAACCTTTGGAGGTAATACAATGTCGCACTGGGGATGGCACTCATTTCCACTTCCGGAGGGTGTAACTCCTGATGAGGTCCCTGAAACAGGATCATTCATTAATGTGAAAAATGGAGAGCGCTATATCGGTGCAGATACTGTTCCCGCAGGAAAAGAATCAATCAGAAATTGGATGTATGATAATCCCCATATTATGAATCTTGGGCGATTACGGTTCGTAAGAGGTGATGGTTCGGAACTGACTGTAGAAGATATTACAAGCAATGGCAGCCGGAATCTTGATTTGTGGACTGGAACGCATAGCTCCAGATTTGTGGTAAGCGGTGATTGGGTAACCAAAGGTGATTGGGTGAATCCGTCTGAGGCAGCAGGCAGTGGGTTTCAGGTGATAGTCACTACCTATGTTAATCCGGAGACGGATCAGGTTTCGGTAAAAGTAGAGTCTGATTTACTTGCCAGGGGAGTAATCAAGGTGGCACTTGATTTTCCTTATCCAACATTAAATAATGAAACAGACTGGGTAGGTGATTTTAAACGGAACGAGAATAATTTAACCACCTTAACACAAACCAGTAAAGTCAGAGCCGACTTTAAAAGGCAAGTAGATGATTTTACCTATTACGTTGCGTTGAATTATACGGAAGGTGCCAAGGTAACTCCTTCAACTTATGAAGGTGGTAAAGTTTGGTATCTTGAAGGTAATGGTGTTTCAACTGTAGAATTTAGTACCACTTATTCAGCTACGCCTATTGGTAATGAAGTGCCAGATTTTGATTCGACAAAAAAGGCAAACGCAGAATATTGGGAAAACTTCTGGATGAATGGCGGTGCTATTGATCTTTCTGAAAGTACCGATCCGAGGTGGTATGAATTGGAGCGTCGTATTGTTCTTTCGCAATGGGTAACCGCTGTGCAGACAGCTGGTAGTTGGCCGGCATCTGAAAGCGGACTTAGGAATATAGATCCCTGGCGTGGACAATTTCATTATGAAATAATCTGGTTTCACCAGGCTCATTATGGATTTTGGAATCGTTGGGAATTAACTGACGAAGCGGTAAAATCTTATCAACGTTTTATCCCTACTGCACGTAAACGAGCACAACAATTCGGATTTAAAGGATTAGAATGGCCTAAATCGGCTAGTCCATCAGGGCGCAGTGCACCATGGGAAGGCAATCAATCCTTATTATGGAAGCAGCCTCAACCGCTTCATTTTGCAGAACTGGACTACAAGATACACCCTACGACTGAAACACTTGATAAGTGGGCTGAAGTAGTATCAGGGACAGTAGAATATATGGTCGACTTTTTAACTCTTGACGAAGAAACCGGAATCTATCATATTGTCCTTAATCAGGGACGTGGAGAATGGGGAGCCAACATGGATAATCCACAAGTTTTGGCCTTTTGGCACTGGGGAATTGAGCAAGGTCAAATATGGCGTGAACGAATGGGACTGGAGCGAAATAAAGACTGGGACAAAGTATTAGATAAACTGGCAACGTTTAAAATTGAAGACGGCATTTATGTTGGAGCTAATGGTCGACCATTGTGGTTGACAGGAATCCTAGGATTGATGCCACCTTCCGAAGCAGTCACTCTCGAAACAGCGAAACGTACACAGGCTAAAATGAATGAACTGAGAGCAGCATCTCGTCATGGAGTTGAAAGTATCTCCGGTGGTGTTGGCTGGGGATCAGGAATGAGTGCAGTAGGCTCTGCCAAAATGGGAGACCCAAAAGGTGCTGTTGAAGCGATACTCGGGGGACTTGGAACCGGTTTTGATAAAGCTGGTATAAACCGTGGTCTTGGTGGTGACTACTTACCTACAAATGGTGCTTTGTTATACGCAGTTGCAGTAATGGCTGCAGGCTGGGAAGGAGCACCGGATAGAAATGCACCCGGATTCCCGGATGATGGTTCCTGGGTTGTTAAGTGGGAAGGGCTTATACAAGCACCATAACAGGACGATTTGAAAGTGTAAAAACAATACAAAGTTCAGATGAGTAAAAATTCGATTTGTCACATAGCAATGTTAACAGGCCTATTAATATTTTTCACATCCATACAAAGCTTAGCACAGATCAAAAAATCAGAGGTGGTTTATATCATCTCTGATTTAATTGAAGCTAATGAAAATGTAACGGTTGTTGGTAATCCGATGGAAATTGATTCTCCGTATGGAAGTGCGGTTCAGTTTGACGGTAAAGACGACGCTATTTTTATTGATGAAATGCCGTTAAAAGATCTAACGGAAATTACCATTGAAATGATTATTCGATTTGACAGTGGTGGCAGTCACGAACAGCGCTACTTTCATACCGGCTCTGTGAAAAAGGATCGTTTACTGATGGAGATGCGATCGAATGCTGATACCTGGTATTTGGATGGCATGTTCGAATCTAGAAAAAAATGGGTGGTGTTAATGTCTCCGGAATTGATTCATCCTTTAGATGAGTGGTACCATATTGCCTTTACCGTTAAAGATGGAGGACAGGCCACGTTTGTTAATGGCCAAAAGGAACTGGAAGGCGATGTCGATTTTGCTCCCATTAAAAAAGGAAAAACTTCCATTGGCGTTCGTCAGAACAAAATTTCCTGGTTTAAAGGAGCAATTTATAGTATCAGAATTACCGATAAAGTCTTAAATCCCGATGAATTTAATTTTTCCAAATAGAATGATTTTAAGAATGTTGAAGATGAATAAAATATTGATTCTTTTAGCCTGCACGTTTTGTGTAACTTCAGTATGGGCTCAAAAGGGAGATTTTTTAAATAACCTATCCTATTACATCGAGAATACTGAGGTATTTGAACAGGGTCAGGAAGAAGGCAGAGCATTTCATATTCCGGAGCAGAATATTTTACTAAATGGTAGTTGGAAATTCTTTTACAGTGATGTGACTGAAGGAATCCCAACTGATTTCTTTAAAACAGATTTTAATGATTCAGGATGGGATCAAATTGATGTTCCATCCAACTGGGAAATGAAAGGTTATGGAGACCGGATGTTCCGAAATATCAGTTTGACCTATCAATACGCAAGAACAGAAGAGGGAAAAAAATCAGCAGGCGAATTTGCAGTAATACCTCCGGAAGTACCGGATGAATACAATCCAACCGGAGCATACAGAAAAACATTTGAGTTGCCATCTGATTGGCAGGATCAGCAAGTCTTTTTGCATTTTGAAAAAGTTGCATCAGCTTCTTTTGTATGGGTGAACGGTCAAGAAGTTGGATATAACGAAGGAGCACAAGAGCCTTCGGAATACAATATCACATCTTATTTGAAACCTGGTAAAAACACGATCGCGGTTTTAGTGTTGAAGTTCTCTGACGGATACTACCTCGAAGGACAGGATTATTGGCGTCTAGCCGGTATTTTTGACGATGTTTGGGTGTATTCTTCGCCACTGGTTCGTCTTTTTGATTGGCAGGTAATCACGGATTTTGATGAAAGTTATACTGACTCGAAACTCTCTCTCAATATTGATGTGAAAAACTATGGAAGGAATTTAACGGGTCATAAATTGAACGCAATTCTGGAGAGAAACGGTCGGGAGATTTCCACCATTGAAAGTCCAAAATTCGATATAAAAAAGGGTAAACAAACCATTAGTCTTTCAGAATTAATTAAACAACCGGAAAAGTGGACTTCAGAAACTCCAAATCTCTATGATTTGAGAATGGAGTTACTCAACAGCGAGGGCAATGTAGTTGATCAAATACAGACCAGAATTGGTTTCCAGAAAACAGAAATCATTGGGAACGTTTTTTACCTAAACGGTGTGCCGGTGAAACTGAACGGTACAAATACACACATGCAGCATCCGGAAATGGGGCATGTTGTGGATGAAGCTACTATCTGTAAGGACATGGAATTGTTGAAGCAATTCAATTTTAACCTGGTTCGTATTTCCCACTATCCTCCGGTCAACAGGTACCTGGAGCTGGCCGATGAATACGGTCTTTTTATAGTTGATGAGGTGGGTAATGAATGTCACGCCACTCAATATATGTCAGAATTGCCAGAGTATACTGAAATGTACAGGGATCGAACCAGAAAAGCGGTACTTCGTGATCGAAACCATCCAAGTATTCTGTTTTGGAGTGCCGGCAACGAAGCCGGAGAGGGAGAGAATATAACGGAGGTCGTAAAGGAAGGTAAAAGACTCGATCCTACACGATACTGGATGTACGGAGGAAACGATATGGTTCACCCTGCCGAAGATATAATTGGGCCACGTTATCCTTCACCACTACAGGAAGAAGTCAATCTTGGACTTGATACGACTGATAGCAGGCCATCATTTATGGACGAATATCTTTCCGTAACCGGTAATGGTGGCGGAGCACTTGATGAGTACTGGCGGTTTATTTACAGGCATCCGAGAATTATGGGTGGTGCAATATGGGATTTTGTTGGTAATGGTTTAACCGACTCGGTTCGTATTCTATCTGATAAATCACCGTTTGAAACACCAAGCTACGCAATGGGTAATTCAAAACTGGTAGAAGGAATAAACGGAAAATGTCTGGATCTGAACGGGCATGATGAATGGGTTGAAATATACAGAACTGAGAATTTAGAAATTTCGGGAGATCAGTTGACCATTATGATGGATGTTTATCCCCGGTTGTTAAATCGTAGTTCCGGTAATTTCTTAACAAAAGGGAGCAACCAGTTTGGAGTGGTACAAAACGGAAAAAATACCCTGGACTTTTACATTTTTACAAACGAGAAACAGGTATTAAGTGCAGCACTTCCCGGAAATTGGGAAGGAAATTGGCATAACATTGTTGCCTCCTATGATGGAACCCAAATGAAGATTTTTATAGATGGGGCAGAAGCCGCAAGTATGAAAGTGAGCGGGGAAATTAAAAATTTACCGTACCCTGTAAACATCGGGAGAAACGCCGAATCTCAAACGCAGGATACGAAAGACTATACCTCTGATTCGAAGATTGATAATGTAAAGTTATTTGCTAAAGCTGTGGCACCAGGTAGCGATATGAGGCCATCCGATGCCATTTTATGGTTAGATTTTGAGGGAACAACAAACGGAGGAACATATTACAGCAATGGTATGGGTGCCCGAACCTATGGCAGTATATGGGCAGATCGCACCCCACAGCCGGAGATATGGCAGATGAAAAAATCGGCGCAGCCAATTTCATTTAAATTATTGAACGGGGAAAAAGGAGTTGTTGAAGTTTGGAACCGAAGCAATTTTACAAATGCTTCTTATTGGGAAACAACCTGGACACTTACCGAAGATAATAAAGTACTTCAGGAAGGTAAATTAAACTTAGATATAAAACCCGGTCAACGAATGAAGCAGGTTATACCTTACACAAAACCTGAGATTATTGCCGGTAATGAATACAGGCTCAATATAAGTTCATCCTTAGTAGATGACGAGATATGGGCAGATAAAGGACATGAAGTATCATGGGACCAATTTGAATTATCAAGGTGGAACCTGCCGGAACCTCCAAAAGCTCCAACAGAAAAGGTGGCAACACTGTCAACCACAGGGGAATCACATATCGTTTCCGGCGAAGGATTTTCATATACCTTTGACAAAACAGCAGGAGAACTAAAATCCATGTTGATAAATGGAGACGAGATGCTTCAAGCTCCTGTAAAACTAAATGTTTGGCGGGCTCCGGTCAACAATCAAAATGACAGGTGGGCAGGCAGAAGTTTCAGCCAGGCCTATTGGAAACAAGAATATGGAACTACCATGGCTACAGATTTATATTCTCAGGGAATAGATGAGCTGAAGTTTGTTCCACTTGAAGTAAGAGCTGATGAGGCAGAAGGTATGGTATATATTTATGTACGCGAAGTTGCGCTCACCAGGCAGGATAATGATGTTTCAAGTCTTAATTTTCTTATAGAAGGAGGGGCAGCCGGAGCGATAAGCGGTTTTGAAAGTATCTATGAGTACAGGATTTATGGCGATGGCATTGTTGAGGTTAACCACGAGGTGATGCCACAAGGTCAAATGCCCCAGTTGCTGCCACGAATTGGAATTAGTTTGATGATGGATAATGAATATGACCAGGTGGAATGGTATGGCAGAGGTCCTCAGGAAAATTACCCTGATCGTAAAAGTGGCTACCGACTTGGTATATACAATTCAACTGTAGATGAAATGTACGAGCCTTATTTGGTCCCGCAGGATTATGGCTTGAGAATGGACAATCGTTATTTAAAAATGACGAATGGAAAAGGAAAAGGTCTTATGTTTTCCATGGATCAGCATTTCAATTTTAATGTTCATGTGTTTACAACTGAAAACATCACAAGGGCGCTCTATGTATTTCAATTGAAAAAGGCAGACGGAATTACGATTAATCTGGATTATAAAACTACCGGCGTAGGTGATACCTCGCAACCGGTTTTAAATTCTTACCGCGTGTATCCGCATGCCTATTTGCGAAAATTTACAATAAAACCGATAGGATATTAAATAATAAGTAGTTGAGACAAGAAATCACTTGTCTGGAGAAGGTTCTTTGAAATATTAGAAGATTAGTAATTAGGACTAATTTACCGCTTAAGTTTATCGATTATAAAGTAGTAAATGCTCAAATACCGGTTTAGATACTGTTTAACATTTTTCAGGATTAGAATCCTGATATAAAAAATTGTTTTCTATCTTCACGTTGGAAGAAATGTCAAAACCAATAAACGATACTACACTGGATATTGAACTAGTCAAAAAGCTTCAGAAGGGTGATGTAGAGGCATTTGATAGACTTTTTAGTAACTACGGGAAACGATTGTATCATTTTGCCTATGGTTATCTGAAATCAAAAGAAGATGCTGAAGGTGTAGTTCAAGAGGTTTTTCTCCGGGTTTGGAGAAATCGAAAACAGCTAAAATCGGACTTATCTTTTAAAGCATATCTTTTTAAAATTGCTTACCATTACATACTCGAACTCTTTGAGCAAATAAACCGACGTAAGGCATACCAACATCAAATTATTGATGAAACTGTCAGTTTTACAGACGACACCAACGAACGCTTGAATTACCAAATCCTTTTGGAAAAAGTGGAAACTCTTATTGGAAAGTTACCTTCCCAACAAAGAGTAGTTCTTATCAAACGAAAAAAAGAGGGAATCCCGGTAAAAGAAATTGCAAAACAATTGGGAGTTTCTCCAAAAACCGTTGAGAACCACTTAACTGAAGCACTCAAAAACATAAAAAAAGGACTGGGCGAGGAAGATATTTCAGCGATGCTGTTTTTTTTGCTTTTTGTAAAGCCTTGATATATAGTCTTTTTCTTCGACTTTGTCATTTTTCTTTATTTTTCACTAGGGGAATATTTCATTTCTACCCTATATCTTTAATAGAACAATAAAACGAACATCAAATTTTATGGATTTCAATCCGGAAATACTGAAACGTTACTTTAAAGGGAAGTATTCAAGAAAAGATTTTTTAGCTATAAAATCGATTTTTGAAAAACCTGAAAAGCGTGAGGAGATAGTTGATATGCTCCAAAATCATTGGTTTGATTATAACAATGAACCACTTCCTGAAGGGAATGTCAACCATGTTTTAGATAAAATTCATCATCAAATAAATCTAGAAAAAAGACGTGAAATCTTTACCGGTTTTATCGGTACTTTCCAGCGTATAGCAGCGATATTAATTATCCCGCTTATTCTTACTTTTTTGGTGGTATTTTATTATCAATCCAATAAACCAGTAGAAAGTGCACTTGCTGAAATTCAGTGTCCGATGGGTGTGCGTACTAAATTTATACTTCCTGATGGAACTACCGGTTTTCTAAATAGTGGGTCAACACTGGAATACCCGGTATTATTTGCTAAGAACAGGAACGTGAAACTAAGTGGCGAGGCTTATTTTGAAGTTGCTCATGATAAGGCTCACCCATTTGTTGTTAAAACTTCGAATTTATCTACAAAAGTATTAGGTACTCAGTTTAACGTAATTGCCTACGAAAGTGAAAATAGGGAAGAGGTTGTTCTTCAAGAGGGGTCTGTGGAGGTATATTCCAATCAGGGCGACAAGCTGGAAACACTTCAACCCGACCAAAAACTGGTTTTGAATACTGAAACAGGGCAACATAACAAAGACAATGTTGAAGCTTCACAATTTGTATCGTGGACGGAAGGTAAACTGGTATTTCGAAATGAAAGTATGGAACTGGTGATCCAGCGACTGGCAAGGTGGTACAACGTTGAAATTGAAGTTGAAGATTCGGAACTGTTAAGTTATGCCTTTCGTGCAACATTTATCGACGAATCGTTGGATGAAGTATTAAAACTAATGGCGTTAACTGCACCAATAAAATACAGGGAAGAAAAACGCGAAACTACAAACGATGGAACTTATAATAAGAAGAAAATAATAATCAGTTTAGACCATAAAAGAGAAGAATCTTTTAAATAGAAAAAGGAGAGTGTTACCAGCACTCTCCTAACTATCAAGCAGCGTGAATTAGTCCAATAATTATTAAACTACTTAATGTTTCAAACTTATGAAAAAAAAATGGATTCGAGACGCCATATACGTGTGTCTCAGAACTAAAACTTGGAAAATTATGCGATTAAGTGCTTTTTTTCTTTTCCTCTTTCTCTCCCAGGTTTGGGCGGGAACAGGATACTCACAACAGTCAAAACTTACCTTAAAAATGGACAATGTTAGGGTAATTGATGTACTGGACGAAATTGAAAACAACAGTGAATTTTATTTTTTGGTTAACCAGAAACTTGTGGATCTGGAGCGGAAAGTAAATGTAAATGTCGAAGATTTATCCATCGATAACATCTTAGATGATTTATTCGAAGGAACTGATGTTACTCACCAGGTGAACGACCGGCTAATTATTCTAACAAACGCAAAATCAGAGACGAATGCAGGGACGGTTTTACAACAACAAAGATCAATCTCTGGAAGCGTCACTGACCAGTCAGGGGAACCGCTCCCGGGAGTTACGGTTATAATTAAAGGCACGGCAAACGGAACGGTAACTAATTTCAACGGCGAATATTCATTAGATGATATTCCCGCAGGTGCTACATTGCAATTTTCATTCGTTGGAATGACATCAAAGGAAATATTAGTTGAAGACCAGAGTGTAATCAATATAGTTTTAGAACAGGAAACGGTAGGTATTGAGGAAGTTGTTGCTATTGGATATGGTACCCAAAAGAAAAGTAATGTAACAGGAGCAATTGCTTCGGTAAAAGCCGAAGCGTTAGAGAATCGCTCAACAGGAGATGTTGGACGTGCAATACAAGGTAAAGTTGCCGGTGTTCAAATTATGGCTCTGAGTGGCGCTCCGGGATCAAGTACAAGTTTCCGAATTAGGGGATATTCCAGTAATGGTTTATCGGACCCACTTTTTATTGTTGATGGGTTAAAAGTTGATAATATTGATTTCCTCGATCCTGAAAATATAGCATCTATTGAAATTTTAAAAGATGCTGCATCGGGTGCAATTTATGGTACCGAAGCAGGGAACGGAGTTGTTCTTATAACTACGAAAAAAGGTCAAAAAGGAAAGAGTCGGGTTTTCTACAATACACAGTATGGTGTTCAATCGATGACTAATAAGGTTGATATGATGGATGCCCAGGAGTTCAAACAGTTTTGGTCGGATGCCGGTGTTGCTGACGGTGCTTTTCAAAGTGCTAACACAGATTGGCAGGAAGAAGTATTTGAAAACGGAGAAACTCAAAGCCACATTTTAGGATTTGAGGGAGGTAACGACCGAGGATTATTTTTTGCGTCGGTAAAATACAGTAAAAACGACGGAATGGTTGTTGGCAACAAGGATGTCAATAAACGTTATATTGGTCAGCTAAACGCTTCCTACGAAATTAGTGACTGGTTAAAGGTTGGAACAACTAATTCGATTGACCACAGCACTACTACATCAATATCTCAAAATGCCTATAACTCTGTAAATAGTGTTATCGGTAGTGCTTATTTTTTCGATCCTACAGTACCAACGTTTTATGGAAATGATGCGGACGCACCAACAGAAAACGGTTACAACTTACTTCAAGCAGAAGCTGAAGGTTACAACGTACTTCGAAATGATCAGAATCAACTTTACGGTATTTCCCGTTTTATTATCGAACCACAGAATCCGCTGGGGATGATACATAATTCCGATAATTTGAGACGTAATTCTTCGATTGGTGGTACACTTTACGCAGAACTAACACCTTTCGAAAATTTCTCTTTTACTTCAAGGTTGGGGTATGGTATTGGATCTACTCATAATAAAACATACAGGGAGCCTTATTGGTGGAGTGCGACTAAATATCTTGTCAATCCGGCGCTCTCTGAAAGTATGTATCAATCAATTTATTATCAGTGGGAGAACTTTGCGAATTACAGCTTTACAAGAGGTAATAGCGAATTTACTGCGATGGCCGGTATGCAGTATACGCAGAACCTAATGGAATACATGTCGGCAAGCACCGATGAGTTAATTAGTACACTACCGAATTTTCATAATTTGAACAGTTCGTTTACCGATGCAAACGATGGTATTGGTGGAAGTTCTGATAAAACCAGCAATATCTCATACTTTGGACGACTTGGCTGGAGTTATGCCGACAAATATATGGTTCAGGCGAATTTCCGTGCTGATGCCTATGATGCTTCAAGGCTTTCAAAATCTAACCGATGGGGATATTTTCCTTCAGTGTCAACCGGATGGGTTGTGTCGAATGAAAATTTTATGCAGGAGATGAATCAGGATATTTTTTCCTATTTCAAAATTCGAGGATCTTGGGGTATAAATGGTAACGTTAACTCGTTGAGTAATTACAGGTACACAACATATGTGACATTGGCAAGTGATTATTATAATTTTAATAATTCGCTTATTGCAGGATCTGCTCCTTCAGATGTGCTTCCTAATGAAGATTTAACATGGGAAGAATCGGAACAGTTCGATATTGGAGCAGATGTTCGATTCTTTAATGACCGGTTGTCTTTTTCATTCGATTATTACAATAAAAGAACGACAAACCTGCTTACTGAGATGACTGCACCTGCAGTTTCAGGAACTTCAAGCCAGTGGGTAAACCTTGGTAAAATTGAAAACTCAGGATTGGAATTTGATCTGGAATGGAAAGATAGAATTGGTGATTTTAGCTATGGAATACAAGCAAATATCTCCACACTTCATAATGAAGTTTTAGAAAGCCCGTATGAAGAAGGTCGTTACCCAGGTGGTGGTGGATTCTTTACTGAGGCTACCTATTTTGAAGTTGGTTACCCAATATGGTATCTAAGAACCAACATTATAGACCACATCGATTATTTGACTGGTCAACCAGTTTATAAAACAAGCGAGGAACTTGGCACAGATGATGGAAAAGATTATGTGGGTTCCAGTATTCCTGATTATACCTATGGAATTACTTTGACAGCAGATTATAAAAACTTTGATTTAAAAGTATTTGGCTCCGGTGTTGAAGGATCAGAACTGTTTTGGGCTATTGCCAGGTTAGATCAACCCAAAGGTAATTTACCAACAGCTATCACCAACGATCATTGGTCAATGGATAATATTGACGGAGTACATCCGTCACCAAGTATATGGAACAATACTACCAGCTTATATTATTACGGATCATCTGATGATTTTGTATTTGATTCATCATATTTTAAGATAAAACAAATACAGTTGGGATATACATTTCCAACACGTATGATTTCCAAAATAAAAATGTCTTCATTAAGAGCTTATGTCTCACTGGATAATTTCTTCACGTTTACGAAGTATCCTGGTAATGATCCTGAAGTAATGTCAGGGCTCTCAAAAGGAGATGAACCAAGAAGTTCGAACGGTATGTCTCAAGGTGGAGGAATGGGAGTTGACAGGGTGCGCTATCCTGCAATGAAACAAGTATTATTTGGTCTTAATGTATCATTCTAATTTTAAGGTATTACAACAATGAGAAAATTCAAAATAATAATAGCACTACTGGTTACCGGGTTTTTATTTACCATGTGTAACGAGGATCTTTTAGATATTGAACAGCAGAGTGTCGCTAACTTAGACAGTTATTATGCAAATGCAACAGACGCTGATGCAGAATCGCTTATCGCATTTGTTTATGCAGAAGTGTACAATGTAACCGGATATTTCTGGGTGAACTTACTAAACTCTCTGTCTGATGATTCACCAGCAACAGGAGGTCTTTATTCCAATATTAACGTTACCTCTTCAAATCATAGAGGCAATCAATATTTCACAAATTTCTACAA
Source organism: Draconibacterium mangrovi (assembly GCF_010586825.1). Taxonomy (GTDB): domain Bacteria; phylum Bacteroidota; class Bacteroidia; order Bacteroidales; family Prolixibacteraceae; genus Draconibacterium; species Draconibacterium mangrovi. Next base: position 501,166 of record NZ_JAAAGB010000002.1, read on the forward strand.
TATCAATTATCTCTGTAACCTGATAATTGAAAAGCTTGAACCTACTTCAGAAGTAAAAGAACAGATTATTGGTGAAGCGTATTTTTGGAGGGCTTATGCATACACAAATCTAATTAGGTTATGGGGTAATCCTCCACTTGTTGATCACGTTCTGGCAACAGAAGAATTAACACCAACAAACGGAACCACTGAAGAACTTTGGAATTATGTAGAGACAAGTTTACAAGAGGCAATTGCAAGGCTTCCTGAAAAATCAGGATTAGGTGGTCAACAGGAAATTGGTGGACGGGTAACCTTGCATTCTGCTTATGCCTTGTTAGGTAAAGCACAGTTACTAAGAGGAGATTATACCAGTGCCATAGCAAGCCTTGAGAAAGTTATAAACTCAGGTAAATATGACCTGATTGATGATTTTACTGAATTGTATCACATGCCTGCAGATTTTTGTGATGAATATATGTGGGAGTGGAATGTGGACGACAATTCTACTGCGAGCACTTATATGAATGAAGGAGACTTCAGGTTTATGAGATTTACCTGGAATACTGCAAATGTTACTGTTCCGGGAGGTATAACAGAGCAGGGAGTAAGCGGAGCAGACCTAAATAAGGACTTCTATGACTTTATGGTTGACCGGGGAGAGAAAGGAAAACCCCGTTACTATGGAACCATTTGGGATTACGAAGATATACTACAAAGATTTGTTGATCTTGGTTTAGCCACTGATACAGAAGAGGCAGTATCTAAATTCTGGAAAACGGATGCATCTATGATTAACTGTCAAGGGTATTTTAGAAGCAAAGTTCTTGCCTGGGCCGATGAAGTAGTTCCTGATTCAAGAGAAGCCGGATTACCTTATACCTACACCAATTGGCCGGGAATGAGATATGCAGAAGTACTTTTACTCTATTCAGAGGCATGTGTTCAATCAGGAACAAAAGTTTCGGAGGGACTGGTCGCATTAAATAAAGTTCGTGTTCGAGCCGGCCTTAGTGAGTTAGGAGCTTTCGACCTTCAGGATGTTAAGGATGAAAAGAGAGCGGAACTTGCTTTTGAAGGAGAACGCTATCTTGATCTTATTCGTTGGGGAGACGCACCAACATTACTAGCGAATCGCGGTGTTACAAGCTATACCTTCTATGGGTATGTTCAATCTTCAACCGAATACGACGTTGTTGAAGAAGCTTTTGCCGGAGCATCAGGTTTCCAAACAGGACGGGATGAATTATTCCCTTACCCATATTCTGAAACCCTTCTTAATCCAAACCTGATCCAAAATAATGGATGGTAGATTAGGACAGATGTTAAACAATTAGAGTATAAAGTTTTAACAAATCAAAATGAACGTAATGAAAGAACTTAAAATAATATTAGCTGTTTTAATAATCTTTTCATCAGCCTGTGTTTTCACATCATGTAGTGAAGACGATGAAGTAATTATTAAGGCTACCCTTGAATTAGAGCAAGGTGATGTAACTGTTCCATATACGGAAGGAAGCTTTACAATAGGCGTTTCTGCAAATGATGAATATACTGTAACTGTTGATGAGACCGGAACTGATTGGTTGTCTTATGAAATAGTTGATGGCGGAGATTCCTTAAAGGTGTCTTTTGTACAAAACGATAGTACTCTTGTGAGAACTAGCCGTTTGATTATCATAAATGATGATGTAATGCGATTCTTAAATGTTGATCAGGAAGGTTTCCCAACAACAAGTATCACTACAGTCGATTTAAATTATACGGTAACTACTGGTGGTGGATATACCATTCTCAGCGTTCCGGACGAAGATTGCGACCAGATTCCTATTGGATCAACCGTTGTCTTTGAATGTGGCGATGCAGGATCAATATCATTCCTTGATGCAACCTACACAGAATATGCAGGAGGCATACCAGTGAATGGAATGTTTAGCTTCGTATGGACCCAGGAAATTGCAAATATAACAGCGGGATCAGGAATCACTACAGGTATCCTACGAGATGGATTCGAGGTTACGGGAGCGTACGCCATGTTTTCGAAAACCAGTCTTGAGTATACAATTACTGAAGGAGGAGGTTATACAATTTTCTCTGTTACGGCTGAAGAATGTGAGAAAATACCTGTAGGAGCAACACTTAATTTCTCATGTCCGAGCGACAATGGATCTATTTCGCTTCTTGATGCCACATACGCTGAATATGCAGGAGGAAGCCCGGTTAATGGTAAATTCAGTTTTAGCTGGACAAATGCGATTGCTGCCACTACAGCAGAAAGTGGAATCACTACAGGAGTTATTCGCGATGGATTTGATGTATCATCTTTATTCTTCATCGACATGAATACTGAACTTGAGTATTCAATAAATGAAGGTGGAGGTTATACCATTTTTTCAGTATCGCTTGAAGAATGCGCTAAAATTCCTATCGGAGCAACAGTAGTTCTCGAATGTCCAAGTGATGCTGGTACTATTTCATTACTCGATGCAACTTATACCGAATATGCAGGAGGAAGCCCGGTAAACGGAGAGTTTAGCTTTGTTTGGACGAAAGAAATAGCTGCTATAACTGCTACTTCTGGAATCACAACAGGAATACTTCGCGATGGCTTTGATGTAAGCAGCATGCGTTGCCACAACTAAGAATAAGTTTAGTATCAAAAAAAATTAAAGACAATGAAAAAAATATTAGTAATAATCACGAGCCTTATTTTATTGTTATCCTTTAATCTATCCTATGGACAGGATGATGCCGATTATTTTGTTGGCAACTGGAAAGTTGTAATTAAAGGTACTCCTGCGGGAGATGCAAAAATGGACATGCAACTTGAGCGTGTTGATGGTAAATTAGCAGGTACAGTCAAAAATGAAGGTATGGATGCTGTAAAAATCAGCAAATTGGAAGAAGCTGAAAATGAGATTACAATTTATTTCAAAGCAGCTGGTTACGATCTTTATATGACATTGAAGAAAAAGGATAGTGATAATTTGGATGGTCGCTATCTGAATATGTTCGATGTGGAAGGGAAACGCACTTTAGAGAAATAGACATTTACAGAATGAAAGGGAGGAAGCTTTTCCTCCCTTCTTCAAATCTTGCATTAATATGAAAAAGAAATTAATTCAGTCGGCAGCTCAAATTCTCCTGATTTTGTGACGTAATCTTAAACATGATCAGAAAGCTGTTTAACCAATTCAAGAGTAATGAAACAAATTAAATTAATAATAGTCAGTGTATTCCTGATTTCAGGTAATCTGCTATCTTTTGAAAATGTGTACGGACAAAATACATCAAACCTCCCTCAGTTAGGAAAAGCATCAATCGAGGAAGTAATAGCTGCCATGACGCTTGAAGAGAAAGCAGCACTTGTTGTAGGCACCGGCTTGAAGATGGGAGAGAAAGAAAACAATATGGGGTTTCAAATTCCAAATCAACCTATTCCGGGAAGTTTAGCCGATCAAACAAAGGTTCATGTTTCGGGAGCGGTAGGTAGAACCCTGGAAATTCCACGCCTTGGTGTAACAACAATTGAAATGGTTGATGGGCCAGCCGGACCGAGTTTTGGTTCTCGAACAACTGCATATCCTATTGCAACTAATCTGTCTTCAACATGGGATGTCGACCTTGTGTATGAGGTTGGAAAATGCATGGGTAATGAGGTTTCAGAATATGGACTTGATTTATTGCTGGCACCTGGTATGAACATTCATCGGAATCCGCTTGGGGGCCGAAATTTTGAGTATTACTCTGAAGATCCGTTGCTCTCGGGTAAAATGGGCGCTGCTGTTGTTAACGGAATCCAATCGCAAGGTGTGGGAACTTCGGTAAAGCACTTTGTTGCCAATAATCAGGAAACTAACCGGATAGCTGTTGATGCGATAATTAGTGAACGTGCCCTTCGTGAAATTTACCTGAAAGGCTTCAAGATTGCTCTTAAAGAATCTGATCCATGGACACTGATGGCTTCATATAACTCGGTGAATGGTGCCACAGCAACAGGGAATTATGATTTACTAACGACCATTGCCAGAAATGATTGGGGATACGAAGGAATCATCATGTCGGATTGGGATACCGGTAAAGATCCGGTAGAACAAATGAAAGCAGGATTGAGCCTGATCATGCCTGGGCCATATCAGGATACGGTAATAATTCAAGCTGTTAAAAGTGGAAAATTGAGCGAAGAAGTACTGGATAAAAATATTGCATGGATTTTGAAAAACACCATGAGGTCACCAAAATTCAAAGGATATGAATATTCCGGCAAACCTGATCTGGAGAATAATGCTGAAATAGCAAGAAAGGCTGGAGCAGAAGGTATGGTTTTGCTGAAGAATGAAAAGAAGGCACTTCCAATTAAAGATAAAAATCAAAAGATCGCCTTATTTGGAAACGGATCGTATGTTACCAATGTCGGAGGATCGGGAAGTGGATTCGTAATGCATGCCGGTCCAACTGTAAATATAATTGATGGACTGATCAGTGGAGGACAATCAATCGAAGAAACATCGAAACAGGTTTATACTGATTACATCAAAGAAAATACGCCCAAACAAAATATGATGCGGGCTATCAGGGGCTACATAAAAAGAGCTGTGGAGATGCCTGTGAATGAGGATTTGGCAAAAGAAATTTCTGAAAAAGCAGATATTGCTGTTATTACAATTCGCAGAAATTCAGGTGAAACAGCAGATAGAAAAATAGAAGATGATATTAACCTGACTGAAACAGAAAGGAACAATATAAAAAACATTACTAATGCTTTTCATGCCATGGGTAAAAAAGTGGTAGTTGTACTAAATATTGGTGGTGTGATTGAAACAGCCAGCTGGAAAAGTATACCAGATGCCATATTGATTGCCTGGCAACCCGGTCAGGAAGCCGGAGATGCAGTGGCTGATGTAATAACAGGTAATATTAATCCATCTGGCAAACTGCCAATGTCATTCCCGGTTAAATACGAAGATGTTTCTTCAGCAAAAAACTTCCCGGGAACACCAGCCGAAAAACCGGAGCAGGTTGTTTACGAAGAAGGTATATATGTGGGGTATCGTTATTTCAATTCGTTTAATGTTGAAACGTCTTATCCTTTTGGCTATGGGTTAAGTTATTCTGGATTTAGTTACAGTAACTTAAAACTAAGTTCTAAAACTTTCAAAAATCAAATTGAAGCGAGTATTCAAATAACCAATACAGGAGATGTTGCCGGAAAAGAAGTTGTGCAATTATACATTACGGCCCCTGAAAAGAAACTGGATAAGCCATCTGAAGAATTGAAGGGTTTTGCAAAAACTAAATTATTACAACCTGGCGAATCACAAACAATATCTTTTAAAATCGATGCAGAAAAACTGGCCTCATTCTATTCTGATAAATCCTCATGGATAGCAGATGCAGGTGAATATACTGTGAAAATCGGGGCATCGTGCGAGGACATAAAACTTTCACAACAGTTCAATTTAAAAGATGATATTCTGATTGAGAAGGTGAGCAAAGCACTGGCCCAAAAAGTGGCAATTAACGAAATGACGAAATAATCTGAAAAACTTTAAAAAATGAGAAATCTAAAAATATTAATACTTCTATTATCAATATTAACTCTTTCAAGTTATACCAGAGCACAGGAAAAGAAGCAGAATGCACCTGCAATCTCGGATGAAGTTAAGCAATACCTGAAACAACAGGGAATTGACATAAGTAAGCCTGTAGGACCTATGATTTCAACCAGCGTGGCAGAAGCTGAAATAAATGTGGATTGTGCAGAAACGCTGGGTGATTTTTTGCATGTTGAGCGCTATAATAATTTCGAAAGCAGCATGGAATTTGTCGATCAGAGAGATGCTGATATTGAATTTTTCAACGAGAGCGGTTTGCATGGTAAAGTTTATCGTGTTTGGTTCATTGGAAACAGCTATTATGATGAAAGTACTGATGAGGTAGATCTTAGTACTATTTCTGATTATTTAGCAGATGCCAGTAAAATCTCAGATTATGTATTGGTTAATTGCAGCCATCTGGGAGTTGTAAGAGGATGGGATGTTAATGATGATGTAAAGGTTGAGCGTCTTTCAAAAATTCTGAAAGAGCTAAAAACAAACTTCCCGAAAATTAAATACATTGAAGCAACCAATGAACCTGATTATGCTAATGAAGGAGTAACACCAGACAATTACTACAATTATTACAAGATTTATTATCGGGCAGTAAATAAGGTTAATGCCGTATTAAATCCTGAAATTCCGTTGTTGGTTGGAGGCCCTTCAGTATCGCAATTTTCGATGGTATGGTTACGACCATTCCTGGATGCCTACGTTGCGGATGCTTCACCTGATAAGCGACTTGATTTTATATCATACCATGGTTACTATAAAAAACCTGAAAATGAATATATCTTATTTAAAGACAATCCGTCGTTGGTAAAAGATCAGCGTACACAGCTTAACAGCGAACTTGCAAGTAGAGGAATAAGCACTGATATTCCTGTATTTATTACTGAAATGGGGATTTACCCGGGACCTGCGTTTGATGATTTTGTTACCATGAAAAATGATCATTTACGACAGGCTGCAGGTATGGCTTCGTTGTTTTATTGGTACCTGACTACAGCTGATAATACCTATCCTTTTAACTGGGTAATGCGTCACCGTATGGAAGGAAGAAAAGATCAGTTGGTTACACGCGATGAATATGCTCAACCTTTTGTGCAAACAAATAAATTCACTCCGTATGGAAACATGATGATCATGATGTCGAAAATGAAAGATGGTAAGATTGCTTCTAATGTAAGTACAGAAATAGAAGAAGGAAAAGGATTGTATTCACTTGCCACAAAAGACGAGTCGGGTATTTCAATTATGCTTTGGAATTTTCAGAGTAGAAATACCGAAGGATATGATGCCACTTTAAAGGTGGATAATTTACCTGCCGGATTAAACGGAAAAAATGTGACGGTAAAACTTTACAAAATTGATGCTGAACACAGTAACTATCATGCCGACCTGGAGAATTGTAATCTTCAACTAGTAGAAGAAAAAACAGTGAAAGCAGATGCTGTTTTTCAATCGGCATTGCATTTTGAACCTAATACTTTGCAGCTTATTGTTCTGGAACCCGTAGAAACAAACTAAAACATTTGCTATCAGTAGCGAGTACAACATAACTGATGAAAGGCATTTCAATAAGTTGAAATTCGAGTAAGCAGGAAAAATTGAAAATATGAGGCATAAAATTCTTACGATTACTATCTTATGCATTGTAGCTCTTATAAGCATTCAATGTAAAAGGGATACCGGACAAAATCCAATAGACCGTTATGCCCTGGTTACCCGGCACAATATTGAGTGGAATGATCTGACAGGACAGATTCCGCTTGGTAATGGAGAGTTTTGCTTTAATGCTGATGGAACGGGCCTTCAGACTTTTGGAGGAAATACCATGTCGCATTGGGGCTGGCATTCATTTCCTCTTCCTGATGGGGTAACATCGGAACAGATTCCGGCAACCGGTACCTTTCAGCAAGGGCGTAATGCCGGACCGGATATTTTTCCAGAAGACAAGGATAATATTCGTCAGTACATGTTTGATAATCCTCATATTTTCAACCTCGGCAGAATTAGTTTTGCTTTCGCAAACGGAGTGGAACTGACTCCGGATGACGTAGAAGGTTTGTCACGATCACTTGATCTGTGGAACGGGATATTAAGTTCATCATTTACTATAAATGGTCAGCCGGTTCATGTGGCCACTTGTGTCAATCCTAATTCAGATATGGTTTCTGTACAAATTGAATCACCACTTTTAGAAACTGGCGAACTTGTTGTTGCCATCGATTTTCCATATCCTAATTTAGAACGTTACAAACCATGGGTTGGCGATTTTGAGCAAATCGATAAGCATAAAACAATTCTTCTAGATGGTAATGATCAACGTGCTGATTTTCGTCGAGAAGTTGATTCGGTAACCTACTTTACATCTGTGATATGGAGTAAGGGAGCTGAGTTAAAACCTATTTCCGGGAATAATCCGCATGCATGGCAACTTGCAACAGAAGGGGTGAACTCGCTTGAGTTTACATGTGCCTATTCAAAATCATCAGACAAGGAACAGGTTCCTGATTTTGTGCAAACGTCAAACGCTTGTAAACAACACTGGCCGGAATTTTGGCAAAGTGGAGGAGCTATCGATCTTTCAGAAAGTACCGATCCAAGATGGAAAGAACTTGAACGAAGAATTGTATTGTCACAATATCAAACTGCGGTACAGTCGGCCGGAAGTTTTCCTTCTGCCGAAGGAGGACTTATGGGAATTGGTCCATGGAAGGGACAATTCCACATGGAGATGATTTGGTGGCATACTGCACATTTTGCTTTATGGGATCGTTGGGAATTGGCAGATAGTGCTCTAACAATCTATAAACGATTTACTCCCTCTGCACGTGCACTTGCAGAGCAGTTGGATTACGAAGGACTTAAATGGCAGAAATCAGCAAGTCCCGGTGGCCGTACGGCTCCGTGGTTAGGAAATCAGGTTTTGTTATGGAAGCAACCTCACCCAATCTTTTTTGCAGAGTTGGATTATCGTTTACATCCAACGCAAAAAACACTTGAAAAATGGGCGGATATAATTGATGGAACTGCCACACATATGGCTGATTATCCGGTAAAAGATGAAAGCGGAATTTATCATTTAGATCCGGTAATGCCGCCAAGTGAACAGGGAATTACAAAGGATGCTGTATTTGATTTGGCCTACTGGACCTGGGGATTGAATCAGGCACAGGTGTGGCGTGAACGAATGGATTTGGAACGCGTTCCGCATTGGGACGAAATTATTAATAACATGGCTTCTTTGCCTGTGGATAGTGGCGTTTATGTACACTCAGCAGAATGGAAAGATACCTATACAACAAGAGCCTGGGAACACCCTGATCCGATAGGAGTTTTGGGAATGCTTCCCAATCAAAGTAATGTAGATCCGGAAATAGCTCATCGTACACTCCTTAAAGTTTGGGATGCCTGGCAATGGGAACGATGCTGGGGGTGGGATTTTCCATGGACAGCAATGGCAGCGGCACGTTTAGGGGAACCGAATCTGGCCATAGATGCTTTGTTGAAAGATGCAGGGACTAAGAATTATTATGACGAACGAGGTGTATGTACCGGTGGCCCGTGTCCTTATTTGCCCGGGAATGGAGGATTGTTGTATGCCGTTGCAATGATGTCTGCAGGATGGGACGGTGCTCCTGATAAACATGCTCCGGGATTTCCTGATGATGGTTCATGGACAGTAAAATGGGAAGGACTTAAGCCGGCACTTTAAAGAAGACATACTAACAGAGTAGAGGGCGGTATACTACTCCGAACTTTGAATAAAATTTAAATCAAACCTAATATGAGGAATATAGTTACACTACTTTTTCTATTGCTAATTACCTATTGCAGTTATGGACAAAAAGTAATACCTCTGTATAATGGTGAGACACCTCAGGGCAATGAGCTATTAACATTGAAAGAAAGAGTTAGGCTGGATGAAAACGATGAGATTGTTACCATTCGTAATGTCTCAATGCCCACCTTGACTGTTATTCAACCCAAAGAGGAAAACAATAGGGGAACGGCACTTATAATCTGCCCGGGTGGTGGTTTTCAGGGACTGGCCTATCAACAGGAAGGAACAGCTACTGCAAAATGGTGTGTAGAGAACGGTATCACAGCTTTTATTTTGAAATACAGATTGATGCCTTTTCCATACCTTGAATTAGATCAGGCGGAGCCATCAGAGCGAGATTCCCTCTTCTCTAAATTTGTTGGTCTTGCTGCTGCAGATGGACTTGAAGCAATAAAATATGTACGGAATCACGCATCGGAGTATGGACTTAATCCTGCAAGGATTGGTATTGTGGGATACTCAGCCGGAGGAACACTCGTTGGTTCTGTTGCCCACATTTATACCCAAGAAAGTAGGCCTGATTTTGTTGTCCCTATTTATGCGTACTGTGGAGCAATGCTTGGAGATGAGGTTCCTGTTGATGCTCCTCCCATGTTTCTGGCATGGGCTGCCGATGATCAAATTGCGAGTGGCAATCCCGGATTGTATGAAAAATGGAAGAAAGCTGGCAAATCAATCGAGATGCATAGTTTTTACTCCGGTGGACACGGCTTTTCAGTTATAAAGCAAGATAAACAGTCAGACATTTGGCCTGAGCTGTTTTTGGATTGGATGGAATTTCAGGGATTTATTGAATAATATAGAATTGAACAGATGAAGAAACAAAGTATAATTTTAAGTCTACTGTTGGTGTTGAGTTTTTCAGGAATGGCGCAACTCCCTCCGGTGTTTAAGAATCAGGATCCGGGTAAAGTCCGATCGTCAAGCTTAATTCGTAAAAATCTTACACCTGAACGAATTGTTTGGAGTTCTGATACCACTGGAAATAATATCCGGAATGCAGAATCGTTGCTAAAACCAAGTACCGGACAAGCTGATTTAAGCTTTGGAAACTTTTTTACGATTCAAAATGATGAGGAAACTCAGCATGGAATTATACTCGATTTTGGTAGAGAAATTCAGGGTGGTATTGAAATTGTAACAACCCGTGGGAATCTGAGTCCTGCCGGGAAAGTGCGTATTCGTTTTGGTGAATCGGTAGCAGAAACAATGTGTGATGTAGGAGAGAATGGGGCTACCAACGACCATGCCATGCGTGATTTTGAAGTGACATTACCAACTATGGGCCGCTTGGAAGTTGGTGAATCCGGGTTCCGTTTTGTACGCATCGATTTAGTGGGACCAAATGCCAAAATCTTAATCAAAGAAATTAGTGCCAGTTTCAGGTATCGCGACATTCCTTATTTAGGATCATTCATATGTAATGATGAAGAACTGAATAATATTTGGATGACCGGCGCATATACCGTCCATCTTAATATGAATGAATATCTTCTGGACGGAATAAAAAGAGACCGTCTGGTTTGGGCCGGTGATATGCATCCTGAAATGATGACAATTAATTCTGTATTTGGATACAATGATGTGGTACCTAAGAGTCTTGATTTTGCCCGTGATCAGTATCCATTGCCTAATTGGATGAATGATATTAGTTCATACTCAATGTGGTGGATACTTCTGCAACAAGAATGGTATAAATCACAAAGAGACTTTGAATACCTTGCCAAGCAAGAAGAATATCTCGTAGGAATACTTAACCAACTTGCAAAATACATTGACGAGGATGGAAAAGAAACGTTGGATGGAATGCGCTTTTTAGACTGGCCATCCAGTGAAAACGAAGCAGCTATTCATGCGGGGCTGCAATCAATGATGGTAATGAGCTTTGAGGCAGGTGCAGAACTTTGTAGCTTGCTCGACATCCCGGAGACCAGGGAGATGTGTCTCCAGTCAATAGAGAAATTAAAAAAACATATACCTGATATGGCGGGATCGAAACAAGCTGCAGCTTTGTTGGCCATGTCGGGATTAGTTTCACCGGAAAAAGCAAACTCTGAAGTGCTTGCTAAAGATGGCGTTCATAAAATGTCAACATTCTATGGTTATTATATGCTGATTGCACGTGCTATGGCTGGCGATTATCAGGGCGCGATTGACAATATCAGGGAATATTGGGGAGCGATGCTCGACTTGGGAGCTACTACTTTTTGGGAAGATTTTGACATCAGTTGGATGGAAAACGCAGCCCGGATTGACGAGTTGGTACCTGAAGGAAAAGTAAATGTACATGCAACTTATGGCGGTTACTGTTATGAAGGTTACCGACATAGTTTTTGCCATGGATGGGCATCAGGACCTACAGCCTGGTTAACACAGTATGTGCTTGGTATAAATGTGGTGGAAACGGGATGCAAAACGATAAAGATCAGTCCACATCTTGGCGACCTTGAATGGGTTAAAGGAACTTATCCAACGCCGATGGGCATTTTGTCTGTCGAGCATAAAAAAATGCCGGATGGTTCAGTGCAAACAAAATATACAGAACCTGATGGAGTAAAAATTATTCTGGAATGATGAAGTACTGCCTGATTTTCTCACTTTTTCTATTTTTTGTACACGAGGCTGTTGGTCAAAATCCAATTGTTCCGGCCGGTATGTATATTGCCGATCCATCAGCACATGTCTGGAACGATGGAAAATTGTATGTTTATGGTTCATTGGATGAAAGCACGGAATATTACTGTTCGTTTAAACATCATGTACTTTCAACAGCCGATTTGAAGAGCTGGGAGATAACTGAAAATGTTTTTTCTTCAACCGGCGAAAATGACCAGGTTCCTTATTCGGATAAAGAACTCTACGCTCCGGATTGTCAGTATAAGGATGGTACATATTACTTGTATTATTGCCAACCAGACCGAAAGGCCGCAGAAGGTGTCGCTACAAGCAGCTCTCCATTAGGGCCATTCATGAACGGTAGAAAAATGAACTTAGCAGGAATAGAAGAAATTGATCCTGCAGTGTTTATTGATGATGATGGGCAAGCCTATTATTTGTGGGGGCAGTTCCAGACCAAAATTGCCAAATTAAAGCCCAATATGACAGAAATAGATACTTCGACCATTGTAACTGATGTGATTACCGAAAAGGAGCATTTCTTTCATGAAGGAAGTTACATGGTTAAACGCAATAGTATTTATTACCTGATATATTCAGATATGAGCCGTAATAACCGCCCAACTTGTATTGGGTATTCTATCAGCACTTCACCAATGGGGCCGTTTAAATATGGCGGAGTAATTATTGATAATGATCAGTGTGATCCGGCAACCTGGAACAATCATGGATCTATTGTTGAATTTAACGGACAATGGTACGTGTTTTATCATCGGTCGACGCATAACAGTCGCATGATGCGGAAAGCTTGCGTCGAACCCATTTATTTTAACGAAGACGGTTCTATTGATGAGGTTGAAATGACATCGCAGGGCGCAGGTCCGCCATTGAATGCCTTTGAAAAAATTGATGCTGAACGTGCCTGCCAGTTATTTGGAAATGTAAGAATCCAGCAATTTGAACCTACAAATGAAAAATTAGGTGCGATTCAGGATGGCGATAATGTAGCCTATAAATACGTTGATTTTAAAGATGGGGCAGAAGAAATCAAAGTGAGAATTAAACCGCTCAAAAATGGAGGAACAATTAGTCTCAAACTCGATCAACCGTGGGGTACCACCATTGGGACATTAACATTTCAGGGGAATGAAGAAGCTGAATGGGAAACTGTTACTTCCAAAATCAAAGGAGTAAAAGGAGTTCATGCGGTTTGGATAACATTTAAAGGGAAAGATAACGAGATATGTGATCTGGATTGGTTTGAGTTCAGTTCATCAGCAAATACCGAAAACTAAAAAATTTAGAAAATGAATTTACAATACAAAACAATAGTGGTTACCGGTGGTGGTAGCGGAATGGGGCGAGAGTTGGTAATCGCATTGTTGAAGAAGGGTGCTAAAGTAGCTGCCATCGATATTAATAAAGACTCGTTGGAAGAAACGGTTCGAATTGCGGGGGATTATGGCATTAATGCTAGCACATTTGTGTTAGATATTACAGATAAATCTGCCGTTGAAGAAACAGTTAAAGAAATGCTTGTGCGGCTTAAGTCAATTGATGGACTCATTAACAATGCCGGAATAATTCAGCCATTTGCAGCGGTAAACGATCTGGATGATAAAACCACTGAAAGGGTAATGAACGTCAATTTCTGGGGAACATACTATTTAACCAAAACCATACTTCCGCATCTATTAACGCGTCCCGAAGCACATATTGTAAATGTTTCCAGTATGGGAGGGTTTATTCCTTTTCCAACACAAACCATTTATGGTGCTTCGAAAGCAGCCGTAAAAATATTAACTGAAGGGCTTTATGCAGAATTAAAAAATACAGCAGTAAACGTGACAGTAGTTCATCCCGGCGCAATTATGACGAACATTACACAAAATTCGGGATTAGGTGGACCAAAAGTTGATAACAACGATAAGAATAATATGGCACTTTCTCCTTCAAAAGCAGCTCAGATTATCATCAGAGCAATGGAGAAAAACAAATTCAGAGCTACTGTTGGGAAAGACGCCTGGTTTTTGGATAAGCTTTATCGTTTAGCTCCAAAATTTGCAACTAACTTTATCGGGAAGATGATGAAAAAGAGCCTTACACAACATTAATTGTTAGGATATTTCATTTCTGTTCCCGAAATTCAAAAGGTTTAAAATAAAACTACAAAATGAACCTGAAATTAACAGCATTATTAGGATTTGTATTCCTTCTTTCAAGCAGTTTTACTGGTACTATCCCAAAAGGAGACGAATTGGAAATCAATCTCAAAAAAATGAATTTTATTGGCGAGGTTGACGAAAGGTACCAGTCAATAAATATCGAAATGTGTGAAGTTGTGGGAGGCGATTTTTGGATTCCTTATGACCTGGTTGATACAGCAAAGGTAAAAAGCGGTGGTTTTGCAGCTTTGAAACGATCAATCCCGCCTGTAAATCTCTACGATAATAAACTTCGCACACTTGCTTCTGCGTTGGGACCAATGTATGTGAGGGTAAGTGGAACGTGGGCAAACACCACGTATTTTCAGGATAACGACGAATCGAAACTTAAAGCTGCGCCCGAAGGATATGAAAATGTTTTAACCAGGGCAGAATGGAAAGGTGTTATTGATTTTTGTAAAGCAACCGATTCGAAACTCGTAACTTCTTTTGCCATTAGCAATGGAATGCGCGACGAGGATGGAAACTGGACGCCAGCACAGATTGAGCCATTAATAAATTATACTAAAACGATTGGCGGAGAAATTGCTGCTGCCGAAATGTTTAACGAACCTTCTCATGCCGGACATGGTGGTGCTCCAGAGGGATATGATGGAAATACTTATGCAAAGGATTTCGAAGCTTTTAAAAGTTACGTTGATGTGGCTATCCCTGAAATGAAAATTCTTGGCCCGGGCTCAACGGGTGAAGGCGGTATAATTTCTGGGCAGTCGTTATCAACCGACAGTATTTTTACAGCACATCCAAAACCTGAGTTCGAAATATTTACTTATCACTATTATGGTTGGGTCTCGAAACGCTGTATGGGTAACCGTACACCGGAGTCTGCTTTGGACAGCGATTGGCTAAGCAAAACAGAACTCGGGTTGGAGTATTATGAAAATGCACGTAATAAATATGTGCCGGGTGCACCAATTTGGTTAACAGAAACGGCAGAGACTGCGTGCGGAGGAAATCCCTGGGCAGCTACTTATGTAGATTGTTTCCGTTATTTGGAACAACTTGGGCGATTGGCAAAAAAGGATGTAAAAGTAGTTATGCACAACACCCTTTGTGCCAGTGAATATGCGTTACTTGAACAAGATACGCACGAACCACGACCAAATTACTGGGCTGCTCTGCTTTGGAATAAATTGATGGGGGAAAAAGTGTACGATGCAGGATTAAATGACGATGGAATTGATGTTTTTGCCCACAATCTAAAAGGGCAAAAAGACGGATTCGCTGTTTTAATTGTAAACCCAGGCGCTTCAGAAAAGACGGTGGTAATTCCTTCAAATGCCGAACAATACCTGCTTACTGCTAATGGCGAAAATCTTCAAACTAAATCGGTAAAACTCAATGGTGAAGTACTGAAATTAACTTCAGACGAAAGTTTGCCCACAATCAAAGGGGAAAAAATAAAAGCCAGTGAAATTCAGATTCCCGCATACAGTATATTATTCCTGTCATTCAACAAAATTTAGAACCTTATTCTGTGCATGTATAATCAGCTGTTTTCACTTCTCAAAAATCTAAACCAGGAAACTACAAACCTTTAAAATTGTACAATATGATCTATCATTACCGAGCAGGATTTTATGCTTTAATCTTTTTCCTATCGATAAGTTGGGGATGTAATTCAAAATCCGATAATATGGACAACGAGCGTGAGCAGTTATTTAATAACGGATGGAAGTTTATACGTGATTCCATTGGCGGAGCGGAACAATTGGTATTTAACGATTCTGCCTGGTTGGAGGTTGATCTTCCTCATGATTTTAGTTTGATGGACATCGATGGAGAAGATGCTGCTGACCAGATTGGTCCTTTCTCAAAAAAGTCTCCTGGGAACGGAAATTCAACCGGACATTTTTTGGGAGGAACCGGATGGTACCGAAAAACTTTTTCGATCGATAAAAAGGATGAAGGGAAAACCGTTATATTAAAGTTTGAAGGTGTTTACATGGAATCGGAAGTTTGGGTGAATGGCCATAAAGCCGGTATTCATAAAAATGGCTATACTCCTTTCTGGATCAATATTACACCGTTTTTGAACACGGCAGAAGAATCGAATGTAGTTGCAGTAAAGGTTGAAAATATTGGCCGAAATTCGCGCTGGTATAGCGGTTCTGGAATTTACCGAAACGTGTATTTACAGGTCACTGATCCTGTTCATGTTGGGGTGTGGGGAACAAAAATTACTACGCCGGAAATCAATCACAACGAAGCAGTTGTCGAGGCTGAAATTACGGTTCAGAACGACAATGAAACAGAAATAAATGCTGAGATAATAATAAATATCAAAAATTCGGACGGTAATATAGTCGGTACTACGACCGGATCAATTATAATCCCATCAAAATCAGAAGAAGTTTCTAAAAACCAGATCAATGTAGAAAGTCCTGTTTTGTGGTCGCTTGATTCGCCTAATCTTTATACCGCAGAAGTGGTCGTTAAAGTAGGGGATGAGGTAAAAGACATATATGATCAAACTTTTGGAATCCGTAATTTGGAGTTCTCTGCCGATAAAGGATTTCTTCTAAACGGAGAATCAGTTTTACTAAAAGGTGCATGCATCCACCATGATAACGGATTGCTTGGTGCAGCTGCATTTGAAAGAGCAGAAGAGAGAAAAGTTGAGGTATTAAAAGCCAATGGTTTCAATGCAATTCGCTGTGCTCATAATCCATTTTCCGACGCTTTTTATAAGGCTTGCGACAAACATGGAATGCTGGTTATTAGTGAATTTACAGATATTTGGGAGAACTATAAAAACCCACAGGATTACTCGCAGTTTTTTAAAGATTACTGGCAAAAAGACGTAACAAACTGGATGATGCACGATCGGAATCACCCGAGCATTATCATGTGGAGTATTGGAAATGAAATTTTTGAGCCGGAGGATTCAACTCGTTTACGAATTGGTACTCAACTGGCAAAACGTGTCAGAGAGTTGGATGATACGCGCGCGGTGACCATGGGAGTAACAGGATTTTTCTATCCCAAAGGGTGGGAGTCAACAACTCCAATGTTTGATCTGCTTGATGTTTGTGGTTATAATTATATGATCGATGAAGTAGAATACGATCATCAGAAATTCCCGGAGCGAATAATTTATATGTCAGAGTCCTACGCTACATCGGCATATGATTATTGGAAAACTGTAGAAAAGCACCCTTATGTTATAGGTGATTTTATATGGACAGCCTGGGACTACCTGGGCGAGGTATCTATCGGAAAACCGAATTATGTTCCGGAAAGTCAGGGAGTGGGATTTTCAGGGAATTTCTCCGGATTTAAACTGCCGGAAGGTGTAAATATATTTGATCTTCAGGCGATGCGTCCATCTAACTGGCCCTATTTTCTTGCCAATTGCGGAGACATTGATATATCCGGGGAGAAAACTCCTCAAATGCTTTATCGCGATGTAATCTGGGGAAATAGTAATCTTGAAATAAATGTACACGAGCCAATCCCTGAAGGAATGATAGAAACAGCCGGAGCGTGGTCGTGGCCAATGGAATTTCCTCATTGGAACTGGCCGGGAAGTGAAGGCAAAGTACTTCATGTAAGAGTGTTTACAAGGGCTTCTCAGGTTAAGCTGGAATTGAAAGGTAAATGGTTTGCTGAAAAGGAATTAACTGAAGCAGATAAATACATCGCCACATTTGAGGTGCCATATCAACCCGGAGAATTAAAAGCCACTTGTTACGAGAACGGGGTAGAGGTTGAAAGCAAAATATTAAAAACTGCTAAAGAACCAAAGACCATTAGGCTTACTGCAGAGCAGAGTAAATTGAAAGCTGATCGTAAAGAAGTAGTATTCGTAAAGGTTGAAGTGATGGATGAATCAGGACAACTTGTTCCAACTAATGATGTAACAATTGAATTATCTATATCAGGAAATGGTGAAATTATTGCTTCGGGCAATGCAAGTCCCAATGACATGGAGAGTTTTAACAGCACAGTCTTAAAAACCTATCAGGGAAAAGCGCAGGTTGTTATTCGTCCTTTTGCTACAGCTGGTGAAATAATATTAAAAGCTCATTCTCAAAATTTAACTGATGAAGAACTAAAAATTGTTTCAGAATAAATATTAAAACGTTGAATTGAAAAAAACAGGTTCGTGGTCATTTAATGTTGTAGGTTTGTAGTAATGATCGATGAATTGATAAATACAATAAAGGAAGACGAGAAGAGTTGGTTGCGCTTTCAGAAGGTATTTGTTGAAAGAGAAATTACCTCAAAAAAAATCTTGTTACAGGAAGGGGAAATTTCGAAGCATATTTACCTCATAAAAAAAGGATGCTTGCGAGAGTGGTTTAATAAAGATGGAAAAGATATAACCTTCCAATTCTTTTTTGAAGGACAAGCGGTTGCTTCCATTGATAGTTTCATGAGCAACAACACAAGTCTTTTTACCATTGAAAGCATTGAACCATCTACTTTGATTTCAATTAGGAAAGATGATTTCGACGAACTTATACAAACCTATCCAAAATTACAGCTTGAGTTTCAAAATTTAATTTTTCAACGGCTACGAAACTACGGTCAACTTTTCCTTTCAAGAATCAAGGATAGTCCGGAAGAAAGGTATAAAGATTTAATTCAGAACCAACCCGAAATCATTAAACGGGTTCCACAGCATTACATTGCTTCTTTTCTGGGAATTACAGCAATCTCACTTAGTCGGATCAGAAACAGAAAGTAGAAATATTTAATTATAGCTGGCGCCATGCACTCACTTTATAAGCGGTGAATGCATCCTTATTTTAATATTTTTAATCCCATACGGAAAAAGTATTTACTATCCACATCCAGGCTTAGTTCTTCTTTTAAATCTTCGTTCTGAATCGCCAAAATATTTCTTACGGATATTCCGATTCCGGTATCCAAATATAAGTCTCCAAAGAGTTTAAACTGGTATTCGGGGCCAATCGTTATTCTTGAATAGGAGGATTTGTTTAAATCTATTGTAGTAGGAATTGCATCAAAACGAACGTTGTAGTAATCTCCATTAACATTTGCCGACAGACCGATTCTGGAGCTTTCGTTAAAACAGTAAAACTGCGACATGTAGGTTGGTAGCAAGAATGATGTCAGCCATTTATTTTTTCTGTATGTCAGGTTTATCAAGGGGAGTAAAGTTAGTTTTCCAAACCTACTGGTATAGGCTATTCCCATCCCATATTGAAAGTTATCTTTTGCCCTTTTTACAGCTAAAGCTGAAAACTGATATATAAAGTCGTCTGAACTTAATTTGTCTTTAAAATCTGATGCCAATGTCGGAGAAAAATTTAATGCCAATCTCCAATTTTTAGGCAATACTTTTATCAACCCAACAGTGAAGTCTAAAGAACGATATGTCTCCTGAAATTCCAAATCTGTAGATTCCAGAAAAACATTATAACTGAATACAGAAAGATCAATCTTATTATAAAAATATAATTTCCGTTCTTTTAAAGGAATGGCATACTGTAACGTAAAGTTATATTCGTTCATGCCAATTCTTCCATTTTCCGATTTGGTTTTAAAGTTTGACTTTGGATAATAAAGGAAATCAGTCGTAGCCAACGGAAATTTTGTTAGCGGAACTTGGGATGTCGTATCTATACTGTTTTTTGTATTTAATCCCTTTTTTGAGTCTTCGGCTGTTGTTTGCGCGCATAAAACATGTGTAAACAGAATAAGTGCAAGGAATAGGAGATAGCCTTTACTTCTTTCTTTAAACGCTAAATAGAAGTCGCTTGTATCGGTTGCCATAAGAGAATTTGATAATAGATTTTGAAATCAATTTTCTATAAAAGAAGAGGATGCCCAACTATTCCTGGACACCCTCGTTTCTGTCTATTATGTGTTGATACTTCGTAGTACTTATTAAGTTCTCATTACAGCACCACCATCAACACAGATTGACTGCCCTGTAATCCATTCTGATAGATCTGAAAGCAGGAAGGCTACAATGGATCCCATATCTTCAGGTTTTCCAACGCGTGGTGCCGGAATCATTTGCAATACCATACCCACAATTTGCTCCGAATTTTGAAGACCACTTTCTGTCATAACCAAACCTGGCGAAACTGCATTACAGCGGATACCTTGCTTACCGAATCGGCTTGCTACATTTCTTGTCATTGCTCCGATTCCTGCTTTTGTAACCGCATATGTCACCTTATCGGGCATACCTGCATATAATGCATCTGAAACAGTATTTACTATTGATCCTCCACCGGCTTCCAGAATGTGGGGAATAGCATATTTTGAGGTAAGCATAAACCCGGTAAGATTAATATCAATGTTGCGCTGCCAATCCGCTAAGTCAATATCAACTGGGTTTGTGTCTTTCATCACTTCCGCCGGATTAATATTGGCTGCAACATTAAACAAGCCATTAATTTTACCATACTCACTAATCGCCAAATCGATTAGTGCCTTCACGTCTTCCTGACTTGAAATATCAGTTTTGGTTGCGATTCCATCTCCTCCTGCTTCTTTTATTGAAGCAACGCATCGTTCAGCGTTTGCCTTTATAATGTCACCAACAACAATTTTAGCGCCTCCGGCACCTAAAAATTTAGCAACTCCATCAGCGATTTCGCCTGCACCGGCGAACACTATTACTTTATCTTTTAAACCTTCCATACTATTAAATTTTTTAGTTTGTGATTTTATTAATGCTTTTAAATCTGTCAGTCATACACTTAATTAAGAGCCTTGCAACAAGCTCTTTTAATACATGAGCTTTATTTCTGTTTCGACATCTTTATTCAAAAGAATGCTACAATCTTTAAAATCGGGACGCGACAAACCTGGTTTAACGTTTTTTGAAAATCCATACCCTTCTTTTGGCATACCGATTATCGACTTGTCCATTTTTTTATTGTCGTTTTCGTCGTGATAAATTATGAGAGCATATTCTATTTCAGGTAAATCATTAATAACAACTCTTCCTTTGGCCTCTTCAACTTTAAACCGATAAATTTTGTACTCTTCATTTTCTTTTAAAAACGATTCGTCATTATCATATACACTTACTTGTATTTCACCTTTTAACGGATTGATATTCGGAACAGTTACGATTAATGTGGTTGACTGACCATGTGCATATTGCCCTATAACTGACAAGCAAACAACAACCAAGAATTTGAAAAATCTCATAAATACATTCTTTAATTACACCACTAAACTAGCTGGTAATGAGGAGGGTTTTAATGAAAAATATAGTCAACGGGGCAAATTGCGGGATGAATGGGCACTATGTGAAATGAATGAATTAGTGTAGATAAGAAAAAAGAATAAAAAAAGGATGTCCGAATATTTA
The DNA here is from genome assembly GCF_010586825.1 of Draconibacterium mangrovi. Classification (GTDB taxonomy): domain Bacteria; phylum Bacteroidota; class Bacteroidia; order Bacteroidales; family Prolixibacteraceae; genus Draconibacterium; species Draconibacterium mangrovi. The sequence continues at coordinate 522,736 of NZ_JAAAGB010000002.1, forward strand.
CGGGACATCCTCAATTCTATTTCTATTTCAATTAAAGAGTAATATTTGCAATGATTTATTCCGAGTATTCCAGCCAGTTAAGAAACTTGGCTACATTTCCTTTACTCACGATAATCTTTTCTTTATACGGTACTTTCAGGTGCAATGAGATTCTTCTTCCAAAATATTGGGCAGCTTCAATTATTGATTTACGATTAATGATAAATTGGCGATTTACCCTAAAAAAGTTTGTCCCGATAGTTTGTTCCAGAACTTCAAGTGTTTTGTTCGTTGTATAATTTTGATTGTCGAATGTTGTCAGGTAGGTAATGCCATTCTCAATGTAGAACATAGCGATGTCGTCCAGTTTTACCGGCTTTATTTTGTCTTTAATATAAACCAGAATTGAAGATGAAACCTGATTCTCGTTCTTTTGCAGAATGCCCATAATTGCTCTGTACTGTGCATCATTGGGCAAGAGCATCTTTTGTAAATCTTTATACTTCTTAAAAGCATCTTTAATCGAACCCAATGTAAACGGTTTGACAATATACGCGATACTATTTGTTTCAAAGGCATTTATGGCATAATCATCATACGCCGTACAGAATATTATCGGAGTTAAAACATTAACCTCTCTAAATATCTCAAAGCTTAATCCATCTCCTAACTGAATATCGCTAAAGATTAAATCCGGAGCAGGATTATCTTGAAAATATTCTATTCCTGTCTTCACCGAGGAAATAGTGGAAACTATCTCTGCATTCGGTTCTGATTCTTTAATAAGTGCCGCCAAATAATTGGCCGAAATCTTTTCATCTTCTATTATAATTATTTTCATTCTCGATGATTTTTAGAATTACTGAAAATTCCAGATCATTTTCTTCGATAATAATATCTTCATTCGCTAATAAACGGTATCGTTCAGATAAATTAGCCAAGCCTGTTTCTGTTGAGACTTCCTTGAATCGTTTGATTTGTTTGCGGTTACTGACTTTAATCCATCCATCCTTTTCTTTAATGCTAATAACCAGTGGATTTTCGGATGTGAGTTCGTTGTGTTTTATCGCATTTTCAACTAATGGCTGAATAGAAAAAGCAAGTATCGATTTGTCTTCCTGAATTTCTTCCGGTATATCTACCGAATAAGAAAGTGCATCGCCAAATCTTACTTTTTGTAACTCTACATATTCATTACAAAATTTTAATTCATCCTCTATTTTAACTATTTTTTTGTTCTGATTCGATATGGATCTTCGAAGAAAATCAGATAGATTAATTAAATACTTTTCTGCGGCCTTTGTATCCGTCATTATTAATGACAACAGTATACTAAGCGCATTAAATAATAAATGAGGATGTATCTGTTGTCTCAACAATTGGTTGGAAGCCTCAACATTCGCAACCTTTAATCTTGAGTTTTCAATTTCGGCTTTAGTTTTTGCATAATTGACCAAAACAAAATTTTGCATCATTAATACTAAGGTATTAAGAATTACAATATCTACTATGATGAAGAAGCTTGTCCCTATTGTAAAGGTTACATCCCGAACTATACAATAAATAAAAACTATTATAATCGCGATAATCGTATTAATCGTATTACTAATTAAAACAAAGGCTAATTTATATTTTGAAGTATTTTGATATAAATTTTCCGTTAGAATAGCTAATCCAAGATTTGTAAAAGAAGTCAGCAATGTTATTATTATACTTAATAATGAAATAGTAATTGACTGTTGAAGACTATCTGAATCATGTTTCATTATCAATGAGAATGTTAACGCAAACAGTGTAACAACTACTGTTAGCCCAACATTAACAAGGCTTATTTGTCGAACTGGAATGTTTGATTTTGCCTTTTTTATTTTATTCAATTCAAGCAACATATATATTGTTTTAAATCATTGAAAATTAACTACAAAATTAAATAACTCGATAGATGCCTGAATCTTTTTTTTAGGCAACGGGACAAATTCCCGGTTGAACAACTAATTTAATCATTTAGATGGTACACCAATACTTTCTCTAAAATAGAATGAAAGGAGATTAATTAACAATTGTTATCGTCCGGCCATTGTTGATTTCTGACCTTTGTTGCATAAATTTTAAACAACAGAAACATGAAACTTACATTATTATTATTTGGATTATCGTTGAAAATGAGAATGGCGAATAAAAAGAATGAACTTTTTAAGCGTCGATTAAGCACCAAAACCGGCTCAATATTAATTCGAACCGCCGATCGTAGCACCGGGCGACTTTTTAGCTTTACGAAAGGCCACATATTTACAAAAATTGAAAAAACCGGAGATGCCGATGTGCAGATGGTTTGGAAAGATGCCCAAATTGCTTTTAACACCATGACCAGTAGCGATCCTCAGGCATTATTCCGGGCAATGGATAGAGGAGATGTAGAAATGATTGGTGATTTATCAGTTGCGCAATGGTTTGGTTTGCTGATAAAAGCGATGAAAGCCAGTGACAAAAAAGCAGAAAACAAAAACCCGCAAAGAATAGCCATGATTGGGCTCGGTAAAATGGGTAAAGGTATTGCAACTAACATTCAAAAAGCGGGATTTGATTTGGTTGTGTATAATCGCACAAGCGCGAAAGCAAAGCCATTTTTGGATAAAGGTGCTACATTAGCCAAAACTCCGGCAGAAGCTGCCAGCTTTGCAAATATCGTAGTTACATCACTTATGGATGATGCTTCAGTGCTGAATATTGTGACCGCTGAAGATGGAATATTAGCTGGTTTAACAAAAGGAGGCATTCATCTTTGTGCTACAACCATTTCACCTGAAATGTCGAAAAAACTGGAAGAGATACACCGTAAACATGGAAGCCATTTTGTTATGGGCGCAGTAGTTGGACGACCAGATGCAGCAGAGGCAGGAGAACTATTGACTTTGATGGCCGGTGATGAGTCGCTCATTGATCAGTGCAGAGCTATAACTTCAGCGTATTCGGCTGCAACGCTAATCATTGGTAAAGAACCATGGCTGGCAAATTATGCAAAACTTTCAGTAAACTATTTTGCGGTTTCTAATATGGAGTTAATGGGCCAATTGTACGCCATGGGCGATGCAACTGGAATTGGCAGAGCCTTTTACAAACAAATCTTTGAATCCAGCTATTCCAATCCAATTCTTAAATTTTATGCAAAAAGAATTATGGATAAATCCTACGAAGACAATGTTGGCTTCGAACTTTCAGGAGGCTTGAAAGATGTAAAGCTTATGCTTCAGGCATCAAATGTTACCTCAGGTTCATTAAACTATGCACCTATTATTATTTCAAAAATGGAGCAAGCTATGGAATTAGGCAAAGAACATTGTGATTGGAGCGTATTTACAAGTATTTCGGCAGTTAAATAGAAGATAGGTAACGGAAATTTAGGAAGGCATGAATTAATCCCATACTATTAGTGTTTTTATAATAGTGTTAATCCCTGTTTAGCTTGTAATAATCGATCCAGGATTTTATTCTACCAACAAACATCTTTAAATAGTTTTCAGTCAGGAATATATTTGACCAGTCAAACCTTTGAGCTTGTACACCGAGATAAAAGATGAAAATAGAAGCACCTGCTTCCGGAATTAGACTTATCTCTTCATCTGTAAGTTGACTTCTTTGCTGGTAGCCTGTAAGAAAGCTTTGAACTTTTGATTCGTATATTTTTTTCTCAGATTCGATGAAAAATAATTGTTTGCAGAAATAACCAACATCTAAAATCAATAATCCATTGCCGCAATTGTCAAAGTCAAATATGGTAATTTCGCTCTCATCTTTAACGCTAAAATTGTCATACCAAATATCAAGATGGACTATTCCTTTTTGAAAATCAGATTGATTAATTTTTTGAAACGTTTTAGAAATCTCATTTCCTATTTCTTTTAGATATTTCATTTCGGGCAATTCCTCGGAAAAAAATTGGGTTAATTGCTTATATGAGTTAATTAAAAGCTGTTCCGAATTGTAATTTGTTCTGTTAATTGATTTGTTTTTCGTTATACTATGAATTTCACTCACTAGAGAACCAATTGCAAAACACGTATCATTGCTCATAAACCGCATTTTTTCACCTTCTGCAAATGCAAATAATACGGCATAACGAGTTCCTTCGGGCGCATTTATTTCTTGAATGTAATTGAAATTTTTATCGGAAATTGGAAATGAAACTGAAAGGTTATTTTCTTGAAGTAATCTCAGAAGATTTAGTTCTTCTTGAATTTCGATTTTAGTTCTCCAATTATGGCAGTATACTCTGACAACATACTTCTTAGTAGGATTTGAAATGATATAAGTATGATTTAATCCTGTTCTGAATAATTTACATTCAAAATTCTCACTTAATCGGTATCTTATTTTTATAAAATCGCCGAGTTCCTCTTCTGACAGGATAGAAGCGATTACTGGAAAAGTTGTCATTAGGATTTTTTTGTGTTGATTGTTGAGAATGATTTGGTTATTGATTTCTTAGGTCTTACCTGATTGTTGTAGGTTTGACATCAATGACTTTTTCGAAAAGGATTCCACCCTTGTACATTCCTTTAAGGATAGGGTGAATTTCTTTGCCAAGCTCTGTCAAACTATATTCAACCCTTGGCGGAACTTCAGGGAATACTGTCCGGGTGATTAATCCGTCTGATTCCAATTCTTTAAGTTGTTTTGTTAGCATGCGTTCGCTAATATCATCCAATAGTTTAACTAACTCACTATACCTCTTATCCCCTTGATAAAGGTGTAGAATGATTGTGCCTTTTCGCTTTCCTTTAACTGTATTAATGAATGTATCAATCGGACAATAACTTTTTTTCATTTTTCTCTCCCCCTCTAAGCCTTGAAAATAGTAAAAACAGTAATAAATGTTCGTATGCTACCTTTTTGTAAGGTGTTGATAAGCAAAATATTTATACCGAGATTTGTACAAAAATAGGTAAAATAAAAAACAAAATATGGTACAGAATACTTCCACATTTAAGGCTTTTCGTGTTGAAGAGAAAGAGGGTAATTATATTGGTTCGATTCAAGATATGGAATTTGGCGCCTTGAAGAAGAATGAAATCCTGGTAAAAGTGCACTTCAGTTCATTAAATTATAAAGATGCATTGTCGGCTATAGGCAATAAGGGAGTAACAAGAAGCTATCCTCATACTCCGGGGATTGATGCCGCAGGAATAATCGAAAAATCTAACTGCGAATCGTTAAAAGTGGGAGAAAAGGTCATTGTTACCAGTTACGATTTAGGAATGAATACCGATGGTGGATTTGCTGAGTATATTCAAGTTCCATCTGAATGGGCAGTAAAACTGCCTGAAAAAATGACCATGAAAGAAGCGATGACATATGGGACTGCCGGGTTAACTGCAGGAATGTCTGTTTTGCGACTTACTGAGTTGATTAAACCTGAAGATGGTAAAATCGTTGTTTCAGGAGCTACGGGAGGTGTAGGTGCATTAAGCGTTTCAATACTGAGTAAATTAGGTTATCATGTAGTTGCTATTACCGGAAAAGAAAAGGAACGCAGTTATCTCCTAAACCTTGGCGCACAAGAAATAATATTGCGCAACGAATTTGAAGAATTAGATAAAAAACCATTATTGAAACCATTGTTCGTTGGGGCAATAGATACTGTTGGAGGTGTTATTCTTGAAAATATCATAAAATCTTTGGCCCCAATTGGGGTAGCAACCTGCTGTGGTAATGTGGCCTCTCCAAAACTTGATTTAACAGTGTTCCCGTTCATTCTTCGAGGCATTGCACTTATTGGAATTGATTCTCAAAACTATCCAATGAATTATCGGACCAAAGTATGGGAGAAACTTGCTAACGACTGGAAACCGGAGCTTTTAAACGATACTTGCAATGAAATTAAGCTTGAGGATGTTCAGGATAAAATTGACTTAATGCTGCAAGGAAAACTAAAGGGGAGGACAATCTTGACTTTGGTAGGATAAATACACATTGTAAGTATTGAAAATTGACGGCTAGCTTCGCTTAAAATCAATTAGTTATTTTCTTCTAATTTTTATTATTCTTTCATAAGTAGCTATTAATAAATAATTGAATCATTTGTGATATTCGAACAGTCGAAAGAATATACTAATTGTTTGGTGTTTCAATCAGATTATTATTCCCCATTTGTTTATTATAACATGATCTCCTGGTTTTGTCGTTAAACAGTAAATAATGAACGAAATATTCTTTCAGTACTAATCCTTATCAGTCATTGTAACTAATCTAATCTTCCAACTGCTTTTAAGTAGTTAATTTCGTAGATTTTATATTGTGTTTTGGCTTCAATAACGTTACTATTCGATTCTTGCCATTGAGCCTGAGCAGCAAGTAAATCTGATAACGGTGCCAATTGGACCTCATACTTACTTTTCATTACCCGTAAATTTTCATTTGCTTGTTTCATGGCAAATTCCGCAGCATCAATCAAGGCAATACTTTCATTCAGACTGTTTAATGCATTTGTGGCTTCCAAAGTCATTAAACGTGTGTTTTTTTCCTTCTGATATTTTGCATTCTCTAAATCAATTTGTGCCTTTTGTACATGTTTTTGTCCTTCACCCCAGTGAAAAATAGGAACAGATAGGGATGCTATCGCATTAAATATTGCACCGTTTATTTTTTCTGAATACGGAACTTGTTCTCCTTCATACTCTGTAATTCCTTCTGTTTTTATATTTCCATACCAGGTATAACCTGCAGCCACACCCAATTGCGGCAGGTTATCTGCTTTTGCCATTTTAATTTGATGTTCACCGGCTTCAACACCAATGTTTAAAAGCTTTATTTCAGGACGATTTGATAAATCAAGATCTGAACTATGTATGCCATTTATATCTATAATCGTATCTGTTGGTATGATTTCAGTTTCAGGAGAGAGTCCGGTAACATAGCATAATGACAACCTTAGTAGGTTCGCACCATTCTTTACCTTTAACATCTGATATTTGATTTCACTAAGTTTTGCTGCCACTTGCAAATAATCATTTTCAGTAATCATTCCGGATTCCTGTGATACTTTCATTTGTTGTTGTAAAGTATCAAGTTGCGATTCGTAGGCTTTAACCAGTTTAATTTTATTAAGCACTGCAATAAAACTCCAATAACTATTTTCTGCATCAGCAATTACTTCTGCTTTTGTAATACGTTCCTGTTCGGCATTGCTTTTTAATCCAATTTCGGCAAGTTTATTCGCAGTCCTTATTTTACTACCAGCATAAATGGGTTGTTGTACAGTGAATCCTGCAGTATACATGCCCTTAATAACCAGACTTGAGCTTCCTAAATCAATATCGGGAGCCATGTAAATCCCCATTGCAGATCCCTCAATATTAGGAAGGTAATTACTAAATGCAATGTCTTTGTCGTATTGAGCCTGAATAGAAGCATTACCTGCAATCTTCATATCTTCACTTTGTTGCAGAGCCATTTTTTTGCATTGCTCAAGTGAGAGGGAAATTGTTTGCTGGGCATAGCATCCTATTGATACTAATATCATTGAGCATATAATTAAAATATTCTTGATCATTTCGTTTAATTTATCGGTTTTCTAATTCTGTAGAATGCAGTGTATAATAAAGGCAGTAACAATAAGGTGATTACTGTTCCAACAGCTAATCCCCCCATAATTGTTAGAGCCATAGAGCTATACATGGGATCGCCGAGCAACGGTACCATACCTACGATTGTTGTTAGCGACGCCATCAGTACTGGTGTAACACGTGATATTGTTGCATTGATAACAGCATAATATGGGTGCACTTTTTCTTCCACCTGCAAACGGTTAATTTCATTTACAAGGACGATCGCATTTTTAACCATCATTCCCATGAGCCCCATCATACCAATAATTGCCATAAATGTAAATGGTGATTTGGAAAGCAGCAATGTTGGAGTTATTCCTACAAAAACGAAAGGAATAATAATGAGAATTAGAATAACCTGTCGCCAACTATTGAATAGAATAAGTAATACTATCAGGATAATTGCAAGTGTTAAGGGCATCCATTCTAGTGTACTGGCCGAAGCGTCTTTTTGCATTTCAATTTCACCAGTCCAGTGCATGGAATACCCATGCGGGAGTTCTATAGCATTTATTTCATCCTGAATATTAGCCAGAACCTTAGCAGGAGTTGCTTCCCATAAATCATAGTTAGGATCGCATTCTGCTTCAATTATTCGTTGCCCGTTTACACGACGAACAAGATTGTCATCCCATTGCAAAGCTACATCATTAGTTACGTTACTTAGGGGAGTTGCTCTAAACATACGATCTTTCAACTCTGAAACAGATTTACCTCCAGTCATTATTCCGGCTAAGTCATCCTCGGAAATACTCACATTCATCATGGTCCAAACAGGGATGTCGCGTATATTTTCAATACGGGAACCATCTTCGTTTCGTACTCTTAGATTTACCAATACCATCTGGTCCGCATCATTAATAACTCCAACTGTCATACCTTCATTGGCAGCCTGCAATGCATTTCCAATGTCTCCTCTGCTAATACCAGCGCGCAAAGCGTCTTGTTGGTTATATACTGCTAAAAGTGTTTTTTCCTGGGGTTCCCAGTTGTTCGATACTGAATAAGGATCTACTAACGGGCACGCACGCATAATATCTTCTGCCTGGCGACTTAAATCGCGAAGAATTGCCGGATCTGGCCCCGCAAACTCCACTTCTACCGTGTGTGAAGTAGCTATTGAGAAATTATATTTGCGAATACGAATGTATGCATCGGGGTATTGCTCACGTAACTGTTTACGTACAAATGGGATTTGTTCGCATACGGTTTCATAATCCGGACAGTCCACGATTAATTCACCATAGCTTTCACCTCCATTGGTCATTGGACGAACCAAACAATACATACCGGGAGCGCCTCCCTGGCTGGCAGATACTTTCTCAATAGCAGGATTTTCTAATAGTAATTTTGACATTTCTAATAAGTCGTCCCGCACTTTATCCGGATCCGTCTGTGAAGGCATGTGATATTCAACAATAAATTGTTTGTAGTCAAAATCGGGGAAGAACAAGTTCTTTACATAGGTCATCCCATATAAGCTTATCATCAAAACAATAAAAGCCAAAGCAATAGTTGTTTTTTTATAATTTATGAATATCGTCATCAGCTGGCGTACTATTTGATGAATTTTGCCATTCATCAGGTCTCCGTCTTTGATTTTGGCTTTATCCTTTTTTGTCAACCGAGCGGGATAAAAGACTTTTGCAAAAAATGGAACTTGTACCAGAGCAAGCACCCAACTGATTAGTAAACTGACACACAGAACAAGAAATAAATCGCTTGAATATTCGGCGGCCGAACCATTGGCAAGAAAGACACTGATGAATGTTGAAACAGCAATAATTGTAGCTCCTAGAAGAGGGAGAGCGTTGTTTTTACCAATGTTGTGTAGATATTTTTTTGGCCCGTATCCTTTTTTCCTGTCAACAATAATACCATCCATGATCACAATAGCATTGTCTACCAACATACCCATAGCAATGATGAATGCACCCAGAGATATGCGTTGTAATGTTGTTCCCAAGGTTAAAAGGATAGGTAAAGATGCTGCAATGGTTAGTACAAGACCTGTCCCGATAATCATACCACTTCGAAAGCCCATAGCAAAGATTAAAACGATAATTACAACCACAACCGACATTACCAGGTTCCACATAAATGAACTAATTGCCTGATCTACCTTGTCGGGCTGAAAAAATACTTTATCGGTTGTAATTCCTGCAGGTAGATTATTTATTACGTCAGCAAGTTTAGCATCAACCGCTTTCCCAACATCGGGCACTACAACATCATTCTCCATAGCTACCATAATGGCAATGGATGGTTTACCATTAACAAAAAAACCTTGTGTTTGAGGTTCTGAATAAGTTCGTTCAATAGCAGCAAAGTCGCCTAATCGTATTTGTTTGCCATCAGTAGTTTTTAAAAGCAGATTTTGCAGATCTTCAATTGTCTTAACTTCAGCATCAACGCGTACCTGCAAGTTGTCGGTTCCTGATTGATATTTTCCTCCGCCAACAGTCGATGTTGCAGACTGCAACGACATCATTATTTGATTAGGAACCATTCCGTTACGTGCAATCTTTTCTTTAGAAAGTGTTATGTTGATTGCTTCACTACGATTACCAACAAGGTTTATACGTTTTACTCCTTTAACAGTAAGGAGTTCGCGTTGTATAAGTTCTGCATATTTGTTTAGCTCATGATAATCGTATCCATCACCAGAAATAGAATAAAAGATACCATATACATCCATCATGTCGTCGATAACAACAGGTTCACCACAGTCTTGTGGGAGATATATCTTTACATCATTTACTTTACGGCGAAGTTGGTCGAAATACTGTTCTATTTTTACAATAGGAACGGTTAGGTCAAATTCAATCGAAATCATTGCCATACCGGCATGACACTCCGAACGTATTTTATATATGTTTGGTAATGTGCGAAGTTTGTCTTCCATTACCTGAACTACCTTTAACTCTACCTCATGCGCATTTGCTCCAGGATAGGGAACAACTACCATTGCCTGTTTAACTGCAACGGCAGGGTCTTCCAGTTTTGGCATCGCTTTGAACGATACTACTCCGGCAACCAGAAGTATCCCTAAGAACGACCAAAACAGAGTAGGACGTTTAAGAAAAAACTCTGTAACTTTCATTATAACAGTCCTCCAATATTAGTTTTACTGGCATCGCTAAGTACGTTCACTGTTTCATTTTCATGCAACGCATTAACCCCGGCACGCACTATTTGTACATTATCACTAACTCCGGATATGTACAAATTCCCTTTCTCGTCAATACCATCAACTTTTACTTCTTTACTGTTTACCTTACCATTTGAATAAATCCAAACGTATGTTTTTTCATCCTTTGTAAAAACAGCATGTGGTGTTATAGTATACTTGCCAACGTGAGCGATATTTTCTTTCTCAATATGTAACTCAACATTCATACCTGCTGTAATTTTATTGTTTCTGCCATCAATAATAAACCGCATTTGATAAAGTTGATTCCCATCGGCTTTAGGACTAATTGAAATAAGGTTTAGAGGCAATTCTGTACTTCCGAGATACTGAGAGCTTATATAATAGTTTTTGAAAAGTTCTCTGTCAACATATTGTTTAACCGGTATGTCAACCACTACCTCATATTTTGAATTATCCAGCAAACTGAAAAGGGGAGAACCTGCATCAATCATTTCTGACGGATCATTATTAACCGATTGTATGTAGCCTGAGGTTGGGGCATATAATGTTGTATAGTTCACTTTATTCTGATAAGTTTTTAATTGAACTTCAAGTTGCTCTAACCCGGCCTTAGCTTTTTCATAATCATTCTCAGAGATTGTTTTGGCCATAAACATTTTCTTTAATCGAGCTACCTCATCTTTAACCTGTGCATATTGTATTTCGTAAGCATTTAATCCGAGCTTATAATCTGCTGAATCAAGCTGCGCTAATAGTTGGCCTTTCTTTACGTAATCACCTTGCTTTGCGTAAATTTTCTGAATCTGTCCTGCAGTTTTAAATCCAACACTAATTTCGTGCGCCCCTTGTACTACGCCAGAGAAACTCAATGTAGAAACATCTTCAACTTTTTTCGCTATTGTAACTTTTACATTCTTAGTAAAGGATTCGCTTTTTTCCTCACCTCCGGAACAAGCAATAATAAGGCAAGTTGCTGCGACTAAAATCCAATTCTTTTTCATATGTGGTTGTTTAAAGTTTTCTGGTTACAAAGGAGGGAAGAACGAGTAATAAATTATTAACTTGTTTTACCTTAATTCTGTACTATTTTTCTCATCTTATTCAAATATTGATAATAAATAGCCTATTTTAGTTGATTTTATGTAATATTTTTCGATATGAGAATTGCAGAAGAAATTAATGAGTTTGATTTTTTTATAGATACTCAAGCGGCCAATACAATAAAAGTTGAAGATAAATTGCTGCTGGTTGATAATTTAGATAGGGAATTTGATTTTGGTATCTCAAGCGAATTCAAATTTAAGAAAGGCAAGCTTATACAAGATATTCCCATTAAGACTAATTTTGGAATGGTATTGTTTTGTATAGCAGGAGAAATGCGATTACAAATAAATTTAAAGGAAATAACCGTAAAGAAAAATTGCATTTTTGGTATTATGCCTGGTTCTGTTGGAAAACTTTATTACATATCTAACAATTTTAGATCAGCAAGCATTTTTTTTTCTAATAAATCTTACCAAACCGCACTAGATATTCAGTATATTATCGAATCTCAACATCTCATGTTTAATAATCCAATCACTGAAATCTCTCCGGAAAGAATGACGGAATTTATTGATGTATTTAGAACAATGTACTGTAAATTATCGGATGAAAATTTCAAATCTAAATTAGACCTTGCAGATGCCTATCTTCAGGTGTTAACGGTTTATTGGGAAGATTGTAAAGATCAGCATGCAATGAATATACCCCATAGTAAACCAAGCCGGCAAAAGGTAATCTTTGATGCTTTCTTAAATGAAATAATTCAGCATTACAGGGTTGAACGTAGCACAGCATTTTATGCTGAAAAATTATTTATATCTCCAAAATATCTTTCGAAGGTAATTAAAGATGTAAGTAACCGACAGCCATCAGACTGGATTAAAGAGTTAGTAATTCTTGAGGCAAAAGCATTATTGCGCACACAGCAATATACAGTTCTGCAAATCAGCGAGCAACTTAATTTTACATCTCCATCATTTTTTGGCAGATACTTTCGTGAAGCTGTTGGGTGTACGCCAAGAAATTACCAGCTCGATGCGTAAAGACCAACTACCGATAAATATCTTATAAGAGGATTTAAGACTACGCTGAACAAAGTGTTAAAGAACGCTAAAGTTAGGTAATCAAAAATCAGAAGAATGAAGTGCTCTGCCTCAATTATTTGCTTCAGACCAGATTTACTTTTTCTAAAGTCCTTAAAATGAATCTCATCTCCATGGTTAAAAATTGTTTGTAGCTTTTAATTTCATCTTTTGAGAATCTTCCTGAACCTAAAGCGAGCGCCTTTTGGTAGTGATCTAACAAGTCTTGACCAGTATTTTCTGCGTGTCACCGGGTTTTATACGGATGAAGTTGATATATTTTATTCATAATATCAAAAGTTCAGATTCTGACCAAGCATCGCCAACAGGTATACGCAAAAAATAGAGAGATCAATCCAACCCATTATTTAATGTCAACATTAAGTTTGAGGTACGACGATTGATCAATACGTTTTACAAGACCTTTATTAAGTAAGGAAGAAATTAACTCCTGGCCTCTTCTGGCAGACAGTTTAAGGTCTTTGATGATGTCGCCATAAACGTATTTTTCTTTTTCGTTTAATAATATTAAAATGTCTTTTTCAAATTGATTACTGATTTTCTGAATGTCAATTGTTTCTTTACTCATATATTTTTTCGCTCATTTTTGGTTCTGATGTTCCTTTTCCGTCAATTCGTTGAATCTGCTACAGTTTTTCCAGCCTTTCATTCCTCGGTTACAAAACACGTTTCTAAAAAGTAGCAAAGGCATATCCTTTGATTTCTCCTCTCCTTTATAAAGAGGGCAGGTTTTTGCAAAATGACATCGGTATCCCAGGTTCATATCAGATATGTTTATATAAAATGTTTAAACTTTCAATTTTTCCGGCAATGTTTGTATTCTTTATTAAAGTTCCCGAATAACAATAATCCATCTTCAGGAAGGTTTTTGTCATTCCTATCGAATTTAGCCGGGCCATCGTATACAAGGTTGTAATTCCCTCTTCTTTCATCGATTTTTCGAGTGCGTTTAATAACAGCACCGACAGGTTTTTACCGCGCTGGTCGGGTAGGGTGGCAAAGTCGGTCATTTCGGCATTTTTGCCTTCTTTGTCAATCTCGGCCGATGCCAGAGCTACCAGTTTTCCATTCGATTCAGCTCCGAAATATTGTGTTCCATCCTGAAATGTTTTAAGCACATAACCCGGATTATAGATCGGAAACGGATAAGTTACAAAAACTTCGCGATATATGTCGGTTATTTGCTCATAGTCTTCTTTTTCCAGCTTGCGAATAGTTACATTCGAATAGTCGGTACCGTTGGGCGTAATCGAATCCTGCACCTTCAGCATCTGGCTAAGGTTGTTCAGTTTTTCTGTTTCAATATCTAAAAGCCGGTCGGAATTCAGAAACTTCGAAACAAAAAACGCAGCTTCATTGTCGTTGTAAAACGCCGGTATTTGTGCCTCGGATAAAAAACCGTTGGATAGAAATACCGGGGCGGCGTGCACCGGTATTTTACAAACTATTTTACTGTACTTGTTTTCTCTTGCAAGCGTATTTATTTCTTCAACAATTTCCGACGGACAATCCGTGCTACCCAATTTCATCAGGTAGACACGATCGTTTAACTGCCCGTGTTGAATTATGCTTCCGTTGCCTAATTTTTCAATTTTATCCTGCATCTTCTTCCCTCCTTATCATTCTTTCGTTGTCTTCGGGTATCAACGAAATGGCATCGTCGGTATCCGATAATAATTTTTCAATTCCAATTGCGTCTTCTTCTGCTCCCTCTTCAATTTTTAAGTCGAGGTTACAATTTTCACAGTTTCGGTCGCACAATTTTGCTTCGTATGAGTCGGGTTCTTTATAGGTTGTTATTACTCCTTCGTAATTGCGCAACACTACTTTGTTGGTCGACCATGAAATAATATAATTTGGCATTACCGGAATTTTACCTCCTCCGCCGGGGGCATCAACCACATAGGTTGGGCGGGCAAAACCACTGGTGTGCCCAATAAGGCTTTCCATAATTTCAATACCCTTACCAATTGGTGTTCTGAAATGTGAAAGTCCTTCAGAAAGATCGCACTGATAAAGGTAATAGGGGCGTACCCGGTTTTCTACCAACTTGTGGAGCAGCGATTTCATAATCCGAGGGCAGTCGTTTACATCGGCCAACAGAACCGATTGGTTACCCAACGGAAATCCGCCGTCGGCCAGTTTTGCCAATGCTTCTTTTGATGAAGCCGTAATTTCTTTCGGATGATTAAAGTGCGTATTAATCCAAAGTGGCTGGTATTTCTTTAAAATTGAAACCAGCTTATCGGTGATCCGGTAAGGAAGTACCACCGGCATTCGTGTACCAATTCTTACGATCTCAACATGTGGTATTTTTGTTATTTCCGACAAAAGCCAGTCAATTTTATCATCAGGCAACATAAACGGGTCGCCACCCGATAACAGAACATCGCGTACATGCGGGGTGTTGGCAATATAATCGAGCCCCTTTTGCAATTGTTCTTTTGACGGCACATAGTCGATATCGCCCACTTTGCGTTTGCGGGTGCAGTGGCGGCAATACATCGAGCAAATATTACTTACATGAAATAACACGCGGTCGGGATAACGATGGGTTATTCCTTCAACCGGGCTGTCGCTGTCTTCCGATAGCGGGTCTTCCAGCTCTGATTTTAAAGTAATAAGTTCTTCAACCTGGCCAAACGACTGTTTAAAAACCGGATCGTTTTTGAAATCTTTCTTGTTAATTAATGAAAGGTAATATGGCGTAACAGACAAGGGGAATTTGTCGAATGTTTCTTTTAGATTTTCCCGTTCATCCTCATCAAATTTAACGCCTAATAGTTCTTCAAACTTTTCCAGTGTTGTTATGGAGTGCCGTAGCTGCCACCTCCAGTCTTTCCATTTCGAAAGTTGCGCTTCTGTTTCAATTTTGTGTGCAATTGTCTGCTGTCTGTTATTATAAATCATACATATTTTTTTACTCAAAGTTATTTTTGAGTATGTTATGAACTAAAGATATAAATCGAGTACTATCAGCGAGTTGAGTTAATTCGGAACATACATCAGCCTAATGTTGCGGATGTCGTTCTCAGCGATTACTTTCTCTGCTGCACTTAAGTTGGGCTCGGGTACGATGATGTGAAGTTTTCCGTGTCTTTCTTTTGTGAAATGCGCGAAAAACTTCCATCTTTCTGTATCAATATTATTGGTTAACTGAATTTCGTAAATATTGGTTTCTCCGTTTTTTTCGGTGGCTATAATGTCAGGAATAAAACCATTAACCTCCGTTTGCGTTGTAATAGGAGAAGAAGGAATATAGTTTTTTAGTAACCCGGTTTGTAACGACAGCTCGTATGCCTGTTCTTCCAACTGGGGAACAATTGACTTTGCTACCTGCTTTTTTGTTAAAGAAGTTATATTCATATCTGAAAATAGTTTCTATGCGAACAAAAATACAAAAAAAAGCCGGCATGCAAATTCATGTAGCTTTTAAATTCATTGTTAATAATGAATTTATATAAGTGGAATGCAAGTTTCTGCAGATAATAATATATTTGTAAATTAGAAATAATTTCTATAGAAATAATACAATATGAGTAGATTAATAATTGCCTCAAACAGGTTACCTGTGATGATAAACAGAAGCGCAGACGGAATGACCATAACTCCCAGTGCCGGTGGTTTAGCAACAGGTTTAAAATCATATCACAAAGACAGCAACAGCGTTTGGATAGGCTGGCCGGGCCTTATGCCCGAAACAAAAAACGAAGAAAAGGAAGTTATCGGTTTGTTGGAAACCGAGCAGTGCCTGCCTGTATTTTTAAACGAAGAGCTAATTACTAATTATTACGACGGGTTTAGCAATGCAACGCTTTGGCCCTTGTTTCACTACTTTGCCGAGTTTACCGAGTTTAACGAATCGTATTGGGAGTCGTATTGCAAAGTGAACGAAATGTTTGCCGATACCATTATCGAAAATGCAGAAGAAGGCGACGTGGTTTGGGTACACGATTATCAATTGTTGCTTTTGCCCAACATCCTTCGCGAAAGACGCCCCGATTTAACCATCGGATTCTTTTTGCATATACCGTTTCCATCATACGAGTTAATACGTATACTTCCATGGCGCGAGCAAATTGTAAATGGACTGCTGGGAGCCGATCTGATTGGATTTCATACCTACGATTATGCCCGACACTTTATTAGTTCGGTGAAGCGTTTGTTAGGACACGATGTTGATTTTAACCAGATAAAACTGGAAAACCGTCAGGTGATGATCGATGTATTTCCGATGGGTATTGATTACGAGAAGTTTGAATCGCATGCGCTGGAAATACAAAGCAAACCTATTCAGGACCGATCGAAAGAACACCAGGATATTGACCGGTTCCTGTTAAGTATGCCAAACCGTAAATTAATTCTGTCTATCGACCGTTTGGATTACACCAAAGGTATTCCGCAGCGTTTAAATGCTTTTCGCGAGTTTTTAATGAAACATCCGGATTACCGCGAAAGAGTTTCGTTGATTATGCTTACCGTTCCATCGCGAACGGATGTGGAGCAGTACCAAAATCTGAAAAACGAGATTGATGTGTTGGTGGGGAATATTAACGGTGAATTTGGAACGCTGAACTGGAACCCGGTAATTTATTTCTATCGCTCGGTTCCGTTCAATAACCTGATTGAGTTATACAGCTCGGCCGATGTGGCTTTACTAACACCGCTCAGAGACGGAATGAATCTGGTGGCCAAAGAGTATATTGCGTCAAAAGTCAACAAAAAAGGTGTTCTTATTCTTAGTGAAATGGCTGGTGCATCGAAAGAGCTTGGAGAAGCTATTTCGGTAAATCCGAATAATATCCCCGATACGGCCGATGCAATTTACAGGGCGCTTACGAAACCCGACAAGGAAATGGAGAAAGCCATAACAGCCATGCAACAGCGTATAAAACGTTACGATATTCATAAGTGGGCTTCGGAGTTTATGAAAGCATTAAATAAAACGATTGAAAAACGCTCGGAGCATCATGCACGAAAAATTACAGCCCAGTTAAAGAATAAGATCTTTGCGGATTACAATGATAAGCAGTCGAAAGTTTTGTTCCTGGATTACGATGGAACTTTGCAACGTTTTTTTGCGAATCCGCAAGCGGCTAAACCCGATGAGGACTTGTACAAGTTGCTCGATAAACTGGCAGCTGAAAAGAATACAACGCTGACATTGGTAAGCGGGCGCGACAGAGAGACCTTTGACCGCTGGTTTGGAAAAAGAAAATACAACTTAATTGCCGAACACGGAGCCTGGTTAAAAGAAAAGGGTAAAGGTTGGGTAGAACGTAAACCTGTTCATACCGAGTGGAAAGAGAGTATTTTGCCGGTGCTTGAATCGTATGTCGATCGTACGCCGGGAAGTTTAATCGAAGAGAAAACCTATTCGCTGGTTTGGCACTACCGCAAAGCAGATATCGAGTTAGGCGTGTTGCGTGCGCTTGAATTGGTGCACGATATTTCAAACCTGATCTTTAACCAGGATTTGGAAATACTGGAAGGGAAAAAGGTTGTTGAGGTAAAAGTTTCGGGAATAAATAAGGGAACGGCTGCAACCGACTTTTTACATGCTAATCCTGCTGATTTTGTGTTGGCAATGGGCGACGACTGGACCGATGAATTCTTGTTTAAAGAGTTACCCGAAGAGGCCCACACCATTAAAGTAGGTACCGAAAATTCGGCCGCAAAATACTTCGTAAACAACTACAAGGAGGTACGAAGTTTTTTGAATGAGCTTGTAAAATCATAGTTAAAAATAGCTTCGTTTATAAGCTTTCTGGTAATACTAATTCAAAAATCATTAGGTTGCGTCCATGGATAATTTGAACTACTCGATAATCGGAAATTGCAAAAGTGCTGCATTAATTTCCGACAAGGGATCGATTGACTGGTGTTGTTTGCCCGATTTTAATTCGTCGTCGGTGTTTGCAAAAATACTCGACGAAAAAAAAGGGGGGAGCATGGAGTTCCTGGTAGACGATAGTTATGAGATTAAACAAACATACATAAGAACAACAAATATTGTTTCTACATTTTTTCAGAATGAAGATTCGTGTTTTGAAGTTGTTGATTTTATGCCTCGTTACAAAACAAGCGAATTCGGTCATTTTACCCCTCCGGATATTATTCGGTATATAAAGTACAAATGGGGAGAACCTAAATTTAGGGTCCGATACAATCCGAAAGTGGAATATGCCCGATTTAATACAAAAACGGTTGCCGAGGAGGAGTACATTAAGTGTTTCACCACCGAAGGCGATTACGACTCGTTGTACCTGTATACCGACCTCAACAAAGAAGATATTTTGCAGGAAAACGAAATTACCTTAAGCGATAATGCGTTTATCCTTATTTCTTACGATCAGAAACTGCTGAATCAAACACTGGAACGGCAATACCTGAAACTTCAGAAAACAAAAGTGTATTGGCTGGAATGGGCCAACAAACTAACGTCGTTTAAAAAATACAACAACGAAATTGTTAGAAGTGCGCTTGTTCTGAAGTTGCTGAGTTACGATAAATCGGGAGCTGTTTTGGCGGCTGTCACAACTTCGTTGCCCGAAACAATTGGCGAGGAGCGAAACTGGGATTATCGTTTTTGCTGGATCCGCGATGCGTCGATGGTAATAAAGGTAATGTCGAGTCTGGGGCACCTGAATACCGTGAAGCGTTTTATGAAATTTATTATCGATATTATTCCCGATAAGGATGAAAAGATACAGATCATGTACGGCATAAATCGCGAGAAAGTGCTCGAAGAGGAGACTTTGGATCATTTAAGCGGTTATAAAAATTCGTACCCGGTTCGTATCGGGAATGCGGCTTACATTCAAAAACAGAATGACATTTACGGAATTCTGATGGATGTGATTTTTCAGCAGTTTACCGAGTTTAAGATTTCGCTTGAAGACAGTGAGGCGCTCTGGACAATCGTGCGTAGCATCGTAAAAACGGTAGCCAGTAACTGGACAAAACCGGATAAGGGAATTTGGGAGATCAGAACCGATGACCGCCACTTTACCTTCTCGAAAGTGCTTTGTTGGGTAGCAATCGACAGGGCAGTTAAAATTGCCCGATTTATTCACAAAGAAAGATATGTGGCGGAATGGCAACCACTGGCCGATACCATAAAAGAAGATATTTTTACCAATGCCTGGAACGAAGAAGTTGGCGCATTTACACAGTCGTACGGATCGAAAGACCTTGACGCTGCCACGCTGCTGATGCAATCGTACGGTTTTATCGATGGAAAAGATAAACGCTTTGTAAAAACGGTTTTGGCCACCGAAAGGGAGCTTTGCGAAGATGGATTAATGTATCGCTATAAAAACGAGGATGATTTTGGTTTGCCAAGTTCGTCGTTTACTATTTGTACCTTTTGGCTTATCAATTCGTTGTATGCCATTGGGCAGCGAAAAAGAGCGAAGAAGATATTCGATAAACTACTAACGTACAGCAACCATGTGGGGCTTTTTAGCGAGGATATCGATTTTAAAACCAAACGTTTGCTCGGAAATTTTCCACAAGCGTATTCGCATTTGGCCTTAATCGAAACGGCTATAAACTTCTCGAAAGGGCAGACCACCGAGGATGAGCAGATTCTGGACGCGATTCATTAATGGTTTGAGTTGGAGCAGGTATTGTTCGGCTTCAAGTGCTTATTGCTTTAGTTCAAATGCTTATTGCTTTAGTTGAAACTGACATTGTTTCAGTTAAATCTGACATTGCTTTAGTTAAAGTGCTTGTTGCTTTAGCCACGGCGGTCGTTGTTTTAGTTGAAGTGCTTGTTGCTTTAGTTCAAGTGTTTATTGTTTGAGGTGAAGCTCTTATTGTTTCATTTTAGTTGTAAAAAACGTAAGCAAAGTTGGCCCGATTTAAATTTGTTCGCCCAAATCAGACTCCGAAGTGATTAATGGCGAAGCTTCAACTTTTTCGATATCAAGAATTTTTACCAGCGTATTCAGGCCGGCTTCAACAACTTCGAATTCCTCTTCGCTAAGCTGCAACAGTTTTTCCGATAACTGTTCGTGCAACAACGATGGCATTCTACTCAACAGATCGTCGCCCGACGAGGTAAGTGCAATATTCACCACACGTTTATCACCCGATTTGGGAAGACGGGCCAGGTAGCCTTTCTTTTCAAGGCGGTTAATAATACCGCTTACTGTACTCGGATTCAGGTTCAGAAATTTTCGTAGCTCGCCCTGCGTTGTTTGATAATTTTCTGATTCGTGGAGAAAGTTCAAACAAAGAACCTGTGGAATACTTACGCCGTGTTCTTTCTGAATTTTTTTTGACTCGATATCTACCGAGCGCACGATTTTGCGAATTTTGATTAAAATATCTCTTGTTTCCATTCTTTCCGGTACAAAATTTTTGCTAATATATTAAGAAATAATTAGAGCCGCTATTTCGCCGAACAACGATTAAGTTATTAAAGATTCATATTATTCCGCGACTTCGTTATTTTCGCATCGTATCAGGAAATACAAAATGCCGACAGTGAAAAACCGTAAAATTATACATGTTGATATGGATGCATTTTTTGCGTCGGTAGAGCAGTTGGATCATCCCGAGTTGCGCGGAAAGCCTATTGCTGTTGGAGGCACCAGCGACCGGGGAGTTGTTGCCGCGGCCAGTTACGAAGCCCGAAAATACGGTGTGCGTTCGGCTATGTCGTCGAAAGTGGCAAAACGAAAATGTCCGAACCTGATTTTTGTAAAACATCGTTTTGAGCGTTACAAAGAAATTTCGGCGCAAATACGAAGCATTTTTCTGGAGTATACCGATTTGGTTGAGCCGCTGTCGCTCGATGAGGCTTATCTTGATGTTACCTACGCCAAAAAAGGTTTGCCTTCTGCCACCTTGATTGCCAAAGAAATTCGTCAACGCATTTTCGAAGAAACGGGACTAACCGCATCGGCCGGAGTTTCGTACAACAAATTTTTGGCTAAGGTGGCTTCCGATGTCAATAAACCCAACGGAATGTTTGTGGTAACTCCCGATAAGGCGCAGGATTTTATCGACCAGCTGGAGATCCGGAAGTTTTTTGGAATAGGAAAAGTAACCGCCAAAAAGTTAAATGATATTGGTGTGTGGTATGGCCGTGATCTGAAAATGATCGACAGGCTTGAGCTTACCCGAATGTTTGGCAAAGCAGGAAGTTACTACTACGATATTTGCCGGGGTATCGACAACCGCGAGGTGCAGCCATCGCGCGAACGGAAATCGGTAGGCGCAGAAAATACTTTCCTGCAGGATTTGTTTTTAGAGGACGAACTAAAGAAAGAATTATTGGTAATTGCAGAAAAAGTTTGGGAGCGGGCCGACCGATCGGGGGTAAAAGCCAAAACGGTAACTTTAAAGTTTAAATATGCCGATTTTGAGCAACACACCCGAAGTAAAACCCTTGAGCCCTACATCAACACCAAAGAACGATTTATTACCGAAAGCCTGAAACTAATGAAATCGGAGGGTGGATTTATAAAAGGAATCCGTTTATTGGGATTGACGCTCTCTAACTTTTTGCACGAACAGGAGGGTGAAATTGGTGTTCAGCTGGTGATTGAATTTTAATAAACTTTGTAGAAAAACTGTTTGTCGAATTATATTATTTCCTCTAACTCTCGTATCTTTCCAGCTAATTAGTAACAACACAGACCGCCCGGAACGAATACTTCCCGGTTCGGTCTGCTGCTAGACTGGTGAACGCCGTCGATGCATCCCGGTGAGCTTTGTCGAATCGGGAGGACTTATAATCTTTTATATATGAAACGAATAAAACGCTTTTTACTGATAGTGATTCTTTTGGCGATAATTGGCTACCTTCTGGGGCCAAAACCTCCCAAACCTGAGTTGAATAAAGACCTGCCATCGCTATCGGCAAGTATTTCAAACATCGAGACCTTTGTGCAACGAAAAGAAGCATCTTTTTCCATAAAACCCGATAACGAAAGCCGCATTATCTGGGCAAACGATTCGTTAAAAGAGCGCACTGATTATTGTGTGCTGTATCTGCACGGTTTCTCGGCATCGTGGTTCGAAGGGCACCCCGCACACGAGCGTTTTGCGCAGCATTTTGGCTACAACTTATACATTCCGCGTTTGCACGATCATGGATTGGTTACCGAAGATCCTTTAATTGATATGACTCCCGATGGATTATACGCTTCGGCAAAAGAAGCATTAATGGTTGCCCGCAGTCTGGGGCGAAAAGTGATCATCATGAGCACGTCAACAGGAGGAACGCTGGGACTAAAACTGGCGGCAGATTTCCCGGAGTATGTTGACGGACTGATCATGTATTCGCCTAATATCAAAGTGAAAAACGGCTCGATGGTTTTATTGTCAAAACCCTGGGGCCTGCAAATCGGGCGAAAGGTAATTGGTGGGAAGTACCGTGTTTCTGACGATGATCCGGAGTCGGAAGATTGTAAATACTGGAACTGTACATACCGTGTGGAGGCGCTGGTTTATTTGCAACAACTACTTGATGCCACTATGACAAAAGAAACGTTTGGCCGTGTAACAGTTCCTGTGTTTCTGGGATACTACTATAAAGACGGTGAGAATCAGGACCAAACAGTAAGTGTTGATGCAATGCTCGATATGTTTGATGAACTGGGAACTTTACCCAATCAGAAGGTGAAAAAAGCCTTTCCTGAAGCTGGTGATCACGTTATTGCGTGCGAACTGACATCGGGCAGTGTGGAAGAAGTAATTGCCGAAACCATTCGTTTTGGAGAGGGGTTTTTGGGATTAAGCCCAACCCGCTAGCTGTCATTTCGAAGGAGGAACGACTGAGAAATCTGAAACCTATGAAAGACCACAATTATTTCGTATACATTGTTACAAACAAAAATATAACGGTTTTATATATAGGCGTTACGAATGATCTCCAAAGGCGGGTATTCGAACATGAAAATGGATTAATTCCCGGTTTCTCAAAAAAGTATAATTGTAATTACCTTGTTTTTTATGAGCATTTCCAAAATATTGAATATGCCATTGAGCGGGAGAAAGAAATAAAGAAATGGAGGAGAGAAAAGAAAAATAATTTGGTAAAAAACTTTAATCCGAGCTGGGAGTTTTTGAATCAAAAGATATATGGTTCATTGTAACAGATTTCTCCTCCTTCGTCGTCGAAATGACAGCATCAGGCATTTTTTATTGAATTTGAGCCGCTGCCTCTTCGTCTAAAAACCAGGTTAATGTACCGTTGGTTGGCGAAATGTAATAGGCCGGTAACAATTGGGCAGCATCGTTATCATTCATAATTTCTGCAACCCGCAATGCTTTATTCGATCCTGTTACCAGGAAAAATATCTGGTTGGCATTATTCAGCACATTTCCGGTAATGGTAATACGTTTTTGCCCGGAAAGCGGATGAACGGCAACTGCGCAGCTTTGTTCGTCTTCAAAAAGTTCCAACTGATCGGGAAAAATTGAAGCCGTGTGTCCGTCGTCGCCAAGCCCCAGAATGATCAGGTCGAAAACCGGATCTTTACCACGTGAATTAAGGCTTTCCTCCATCTCTTGCGAGTAGCGCAGTGCTTCCTGTTCCGGATCTTCCTCGCCTTTAATACGGTGGATATTTTTTTCGGGAATAGAAATATTTGAAAGCAGGTAATCAACCGTCATTTTGTAGTTGCTTTGCTCGTCGGTTGGAGGCACACAGCGCTCGTCGCCCCACCACAAATGAATGCGTTCCCAAGGAATTCGGTCGGCGTATTTTTTACTTATCTTTTTAAAAAGTCCTTTTGGAGAATTTCCACCAGACAGTGCTATATCAAAGACTTCCTGATTCGAATTTTGTACCATCTTGATCATTGCTTTCGCGATGGCTTTGTAAACATCTTTCGGTTTCGAATAGATTTTTACTTCAGTAAAGGTTTCCATTTCAGATAGTTTATGCTGTTAGATAATACAATGCAATATGCAGATTAAAGTTCACAATACAAGCCGTCGTTATGTAAATTCTTGCAAGGGTAGCGCCAATCTCCGTTAACAATCAGGTTGGCGGATTCTTCCGGTCCCCAACTTCCGGCCGGATAACCATAAATTGGAATTTCAGGATTGGTTTCCCAGGCGTTAATTATCGGCTGCACAAACTCCCAGGCAGCTTCTACGGCATCGCCCCGCGAATAAAGAGTTGCGTCGCCTTGCATACAATCCAGCAGAAGGCGTTCGTAGGCTGCCGGAACTTTTTTGTCGGCCAGGTCAGAGTAATGGAAATCCATGTTTACCGTTTGCACTTTAAATCCGGCTCCAGGTGTTTTCATGCCAAATTTCAGCAGAATTCCTTCGTCGGGCTGAATTCGGATGATCAGCTGGTTGTTACTGTCGGAAGTGGCATTGCCAAACAAATGATGAGGTACTTTACGGAAGTGGATAACAATTTCAGTTACTCGGGTTGGTAGTTTTTTCCCGGTGCGAATATAAAATGGCACACCTGCCCAACGCCAGTTGTCGATAAAGAATTTAAGAGCCACAAATGTTTCGGTGCGTGAAAGCTTGTCCACGCCGGTCTCCTCGCGGTAACCGGCAACTTTTTTGCCTCCAATGGTTGAGGCGGTATATTGGCCGCGAATAACGTAACGCGACACTTCATTTTCTTTAATCGGTCGTAACGACTGAAAAACTTTTAGCGTTTCATTTCTGATGGCGTCGGCTTCTACAACAACCGGAGGTTCCATGGCCACAAAACCCGCTACCTGTAACAGGTGATTCTGCAACATATCGCGCAAAGCTCCGGAGCTTTCATAATATCCGCCACGGCCTTCCACTCCTAAACTTTCGGCAGATGTAATTTCTACCCGTTCGATATAGCGGCGGTTCCAAAGCGGCTCAAAAATTCCGTTCGAAAAGCGGGTTACCAACATGTTTTGTACGGTTTCTTTGCCCAGGTAATGATCGATACGGTAGATCTGTTCTTCTTCGAAATAATTTAGTAGCTGTTTGTTTAGCGTTTTTGCCGATTTTAAATCTGTTCCAAATGGTTTTTCAACTATCAGTCGCCTAAAATTATTCTCCGATTTTGAAAGACCATTCTGGCAAAGCATTTTCGGAATTACCGGGTACAACGATGGGGGAGTTGATAAATAGAACACATAATTCTGCTCAATCTCCAGCGAGCCGGAAATTTCATCGAGTCGCTCTTTTAACGGGATAAAATCGTCAGCTTCGTTATTCTGAACAGCTTGATAAAACAATAGCTTTTTAAATTCTTCGCGTTTTTCATCGTTGGGAATAAATTCATCAGCCCGGCTTCTGAATTCATCGTCAGAAAGTGTTGAACGGGAAGCACCCAGCACAGCAAACTTTTTAGGTAATAGGTTTTGTTTGTAAAGTTCGAATAGTGCAGGTATTAATTTACGTTTGGTGAGGTCGCCCGATGCCCCGAATATGATGAGAATTTGATCTTCTACTTTCTTCATGGTTAAATTTTAGTGTTGAACGCAATAAACCAGAATATTGTTTTTGATAATGCGAAAAAATATATCGTAACCAACTTCCTTATCAGGATGCTCTAAAGCTCCGGAAAAATTAGATTGTGTATTGTAATCGAACGGAGTAATTGCAATTTGCTCGTTAAACTGAACTCCCTGTATTCCACAGCATTTAAAAATAGCTTCTTTTGCTGCCCAAAACAATATTTTTACGAATTGCGGATCCTTGCTACTTTCAATAAATTCTATTTCAGCGGGGCTCGCGAAACGGGTAACTACTTTATCGATATTTCGATGCAATTGCTCAATGTCGATTCCAATATTTTTTTCGGATAAAATAATTGCCGCCAGGTCAGCAGAGTGTGTGATGCTAATGTTTAAATCGGAATTTATTAATGAGGGTTTGCCAAATTCATCGCGGTAAATAATTGGGGTATTTTCGGGTATCAGATTCTGAAGAAGCTGACGTGTAGCAAGAAATTCTTTTCTGCGCTTTTCGGCTTTATAAGTTGCCAAACGCGCAGTATCATCGGAATTTAATATACATGATTTTAATAAATCAGCAACTGTTTCTTTCAGCTCCCATACACCGATTGTGCCGTTTTGGTTGGCTATTTTTTCAATTAGCGGCATTATTTCCAGCTTGTGGTTTCAATCATATGAATCACGTCGGGTTCGATAAAGTTGATTACCGGATTCAGCGAATCAATGTCGGGAACTTCGCGAATGTAGAATGCGCCGCGTAAAAAGTGCCGGGCGCTGTCGGTTAAAAAAAACTGCATGGGCGACGCAGCATTTCCTTCAATGGAATAAATGGTTCCGTAAACTTTTTTAGCAGGATTCATAAATAAACGCTCGTCAATCGCGTCGGCTTTTATCGAATGTTTGTAAGCCAGCGTGCGCGTCTCTTCCATTAACTCAGCCAAAAGTTTGTAGTCGTCTTCTTGGCTGTTCAGGTCGTAATACGAAATGTGTATTTCCACTTTATTTTCGGGCACTGCCACATTTATCCAGTAAGGTTCGTTGCGGTTTCTGGAGTCTTTTTCTATCCTTGCATATTCCGGTATTTCAAAATCGTACGGAAATGAACGATTGAGTGCCGTGTAGCTTTTTTCAGGAAAATCGATGCGGTAGTAACCTCGCGGTTTGGGTGTGTAATCTTCTTTACAACCCACTAAAAACAACAATAATAATAGTGTATATGCGAATCTCATTTCCCAAAAATTTAGTCACATTTACTACTTATTAATAACTACCTTGATTTGTTTAATCCGGCGGTTATCAACCTCTTCGATAGTAAATGTGAATGTTTTGCATTTTACCTGTTCTTTTAACGAAGGTATCTCACCTTTTATTTCAAGAATAAGGCCGGCGAGCGTATCAGCATCACCTTTTACTTCGTTAAAAATGGTATCGTCGCAATTTACAGCCCGGTAAAAATCACCAAGTAAAATCTTAGCGTCGAACAAGTAAGAGTTTTCCGATAGTTGGGTAAAGAAACTTTCTTCATCATCAAACTCATCGGTAATATCGCCAACAATTTCCTCCAGAATATCTTCCAGCGAAACGATGCCGGAAGTTCCTCCGTACTCATCAACTACAATGGCAATGTGTACTTTGGTTTTCTGAAATTCTTCCAAAAGCGAACTGATCTTTTTGGTGTCGGGCACATAAAACGGTGGCCGGATCAAAGTCTGCCATTTAAACGTTTTGTTTTTATGGCTGTGCTGAAGTATGTCTTTAATGTATAACAGACCGCTGATTTCGTCGAACGAATCGATGTAAACCGGAATTCGCGAGTAGCCCGAATCGTTTATAATCTCAAGAACCTCCTCAAAATTCGCTTTAATATCGATGGAAACCACATCAACACGCGGAGTCATAATTTCTTCCACGCTTTTGTTGCCGAATTTTACAATTCCCTCCAGTATATCTTTTTCGTCCGAGAGTTCATGGTCGGATGTCAACTCAAGCGCCTGCGAAATATCATCCATCGAGATATTCTTTTTGTGTTTTAGCAGGCGGCGGTTAACAAATCCGGTTGAGTGGATCAAAATCGCATTTATCGGGCGGAATAACTTTTCGAGTGTTTGTAGTGGCAATGCCATAAACAGGGCAAAGCGCAAAGCAAAATGCGTTGCATAAACTTTCGGAAAGATCTCGCCAAAAAGCAAGAGGAAAAAGGTAATAAGTACCACCTGGAAGATGAACTGCAATGTTGGTGCATTCACAAACGATACTAATTCGTTTGAAATAAAGGCTGTTAATATTACAATGCCAATGTTTACAAAGTTGTTGGTTACCAGTATGGTAGCCAGAAGTTTTTCCGGGCTTTCGAGGTTGTGCAATACTCGCTCGTTGTTTTTGCCTTTGTGCCTCAGCTTATGTTTTTCGCTGGCCGACAATGAAAAGTAAGCCACCTCGGATCCACTTATCAGTGCCGAAGTCAATAGTAAAAACAATACGATAATAATTGAAACTATTATTCCGGGACTGATAGGGTGTAGTTGAATTTGCCAGGAGCCGATAGCGGCTAAGCTTAAAAGCGGTTCTGTTTCCAAATTTAAATGTTTTGGTTAGAATGGAAGATCCTCGTCTCCCTCCGGTTCTTCAATGTCGGGTTGCGATACCTGAGGAGTGGATGCGGCACCGGAGTTCTGCATTGCTCCGCCATGTTCTGGCGAACCCATGTTATCAGCGCGGTTGCCAAGCATAGTCATCTGGTCGCCATAAATTTCAGTCACGTAACGTTTGTTACCGTCTTTGTCGTCGTACGAGCGGGTTCTTATTCGTCCCTCGATATACAATTGGCGGCCTTTGGTAACATATTTTTCAGCCACTTCGGCTAATCCTCTCCACAATACAATATTGTGCCACTCGGTTGTGGTAACACGCTCACCGCTTTTCGAGTTATAACTTTCTGATGTTGCCAATGGAAAATTAGCTACTGCAACACCCGAATCAAGGTGACGTACTTCAGGATCTTTACCAACGTTTCCGATAAGAATTACTTTATTTACTGACATAATCTAAAATTTATATGGTTAACATTTTCAGGTTGTTACTACGCTGCAATTATAAACCGGTTTTTTAATTATAATCCCAATCCGGCCTCATGTAAAAACTGTTCAACCAGTCGGGATACAGCAAATTTAGAAATATCTTTTTTATTTACCCGAATTAGAGGCAACGGATTATTAAAATTGGCCTGAACTTCAAGATATATCAATTTTGCATGAATAATCTGGTGGCTCAAAACATGCTTTTTTTGCCCACTTATAGTTTTAATATTAACCTGCGACAATTTTACCGGGTGATCTGCTTTTAGTAATTCCGAATCAGAAAGTGCTTTTTCGTGCTCGATCAGCGGTAATTGATACAGGTTTTGCCAGATATCGTTGCCCGATCTTTTATCCAGTAAAATTGAATCGCCCAGATCATATAAATAATAGTAAAAATAGCGGTGACGTTGTTTGGTCTTCTTTTCTTTTACCGGAAGTTGGCTAACTAAGCCTTTTTTAAACGCAAAACAGGAATCAACAAGCGGGCAGTTTTCGCATTTTGGCGATTTAGGAACACATTGCAAAGCGCCAAATTCCATCAGCGCCTGGTTGTGCATGCCGGGATCCTGTCCCTGAATCAGCTCTTCGGCCAACTGTTGAAACTCTTTTTTGCCTGCCGATGAGTCAATCGGAGTAACAATTCCATAATATCGCGACAGTACCCTGTATATATTACCATCAACCGCAGGGTAGGGCAGGTTGAATGCAATGGATGAAATTGCCGCAGCGGTGTATGGTCCGACTCCTTTTAAGGCTAAAATGCTTTTATAATTGTTGGGGAAAGTTCCGTTGTATTGCGATGCAATAATTTTTGCCGAAGCATGCAGGTTGCGGGCACGCGAATAGTAACCTAGTCCCTGCCAGAGTTTTAGCACCTCGTCTTCGTGGGCATTGGCCAAATCATTTACCGTAGGATAGTTCTCCACAAAACGGTAAAAATAGTTTCTGCCCTGTTCAACGCGTGTTTGCTGAAGTATGATTTCCGAGAGCCAAATCTTGTACGGATTACGGTCTTTTCGCCACGGTAAATCACGCTTATTTATATTGTACCAATTGTAAATGTTGGTATGAAAATTGTCCATTCTATGCTAACTGGTTAAAAATCTTACAGAAAAACAAAAATAATTTATTTGAAATGCTTTCCGGTTTTATAATATTTTTTATTTTTGCATCCTCTAATAAAAACGATTAATATATTGAAAATTAAATATTTTAAGAGATGACTAAGGCAGATATTGTAAATGAAATTTCGAAAGAAACGGGAATTGAAAAGGTAACTGTTCAGAAAACAGTGGAAGCTTTTATGGAAACTGTAAAAGATTCACTGGTTGATGGCAAAAATGTTTATTTAAGAGGTTTTGGTAGTTTTGTTGTTAAGAAAAGAGCAGAGAAAACTGCCCGTAATATTTCTAAAAACACAACCATTATCATTCCTGCACACAATATTCCTTCGTTTAAACCAGCGAAAACATTTGTATCAGAAGTTAAGAATCAAGTAAAACAATAGAGTTATGCCAAGCGGTAAAAAAAGAAAGAGACACAAGATGGCCACTCATAAGCGCAAAAAAAGATTGCGTAAAAACAGGCACAAAAAGAAAAAATAAGATTTTAGTAAACTAATTTCTTATAGTTAAAGATTAAACCTAAAGCATTATAATGCTTTAGGTTTAGTCTGTTATAACGTTAGTATTAACCAAAAGAATTAGATGATTAAAAGGTTGTGAGTAGCGATTTAATAATTGATGTAACTCCATCCGAAATTGTTATTGCCTTACAGGAAAAGAAGAAGCTTGCAGAACTATCCAGAGAAAGAAGCGGGGCAAAATTCGCTGTCGGAGATATATACCTCGGCAAAGTAAAAAAAATTATGCCCAGTTTAAATGCTGCTTTTATCGATGTAGGCTACAGTAAAGATGCTTTTTTACATTACCTCGACATGGGGCCACAATTCGCCACGCTGAATAAGTTCCTGCGAATTGCCTCATCACGAAAAAACAAAATTTCTTCAATCTCAAGGATTCATTCCGAACCCGACATTAATAAAGAAGGTAAAGTAAACGAGTTGCTAAAAGTTGGTCAGAAAATTTTGGTTCAGGTAGCAAAAGAACCAATTAATACAAAAGGCCCGCGGTTAACATCCGAAATCTCCATTGCAGGGAGGAATTTAGTTTTAATGCCATTTAGCGACAAAATATCAGTGTCGCAAAAAATCAGGTCAACCGAAGAAAAAAACAGGTTGAAAAAACTGATCCAGAGTATTAAGCCCCGCAAATATGGAGTAATAATCCGCACTGTAGCAGAAGGTAAAAAAGTAGCTGAACTCGACAAAGAGCTTCGACGTTTGGTAGAAAAGTGGGAAACCACCTTTCAAAAGTTAGGCAGAGCACAGGCACCATCGCTGATAATTGGCGAGATTGACCGAACAACAGCTCTGCTGCGCGATATTTATCATCCCGACTTCAACAGCATTATTGTAAACGACCAATCGGTAGCGACAGAAATTGCCGATTACATAGGTAGCATTCAGGCCGACAAGAAGAAGATAGTTAAATACTACAAAGGACGTCAGCCAATTTTCGAACACTACGGCATCGATAAACAAATTAAAGCCTCGTTCGGAAAAACCGTATCATTTAAAGATGGTGCCTATTTAATCGTAGAACACACCGAAGCGTTTCATGTTATTGATGTAAACAGCGGGAATCGCGCAAGAGCCGGCAACGACCAGGAAAAAAATGCCCTGGAAGTAAACCTGGCTGCCTGCGACGAAATAGCAAGACAATTACGGTTGCGAGACATGGGAGGAATCATTGTAATTGATTTCATCGACATGCATGTCGCGGCCAATCGCCAGAAAGTGAACGATCACATGAAGGAGGTTATGGCCGACGACCGGACCAAGCACAACATTCTTCCACTAAGTAAGTTTTGCCTGATGCAAATTACGAGGCAAAGAGTTCGTCCGGAAGAAAAAGTTGAGACTGCCGAGAGCTGTCCAACTTGTAAAGGAAGTGGAAAAGTTGTGCCTACTGTGTTATTTGCCGACGATATCGACGGTAAAGTAAACTACGCGCTAAAGGAATTGAACAAGAAGAAACTGAATCTGAAAGTTCATCCTTATACAGCTGCTTATCTTACAAAAGGCTGGAAAAGCCGCCAAAATAAGTGGTTTTTCAAGTACCTGAAATGGGTAAGCGTTGAAGCTGTAAATTCATATTCCTATCTGGAATATCATTTTTTTGATGAGAATGAAGAAGAAATTATTTTATAAAAGGAAAGCCGTTCATTATTGAGCGGCTTTTTTTATTTTCGCAGTAAGCAAAGTAATTCGATGGCGTTAAAAAAACTGGTCTATATTATTCTTTTTCTTTTTATTGCAAGTTCCTCGGGTGCACTCGAAATAAAAGGTACGATCGATTTAACCGAGCAGTGGCAGCCCAAGGTTTTTCTGGCTTTGCTAAATACACCTAATGATATTTTTGTAGCCTCGCCCGATTTTATTATTGCCGAAACTTTTATAAATCCCGATGGCAGTTTTGAGATCAATACGCAGTCGGTGCCCGACGACGAACGTTTTTACCGCCTGTATCTGGTGCAGGGCGATAATGCCTCGGTAGAGTTTAGTTCAACCCAAAACAAAAACTATTTTCATTTGCTGCTAAACCGGCAATCGGAAATTGTGCTGAATGCCACAACCCGGAATAATTCGCTGGAAGTAACAGCCTTAAATGGGAGCGATGACACAAAGGCCATTTTTGATTTTGACGAAAAGTTTCAGGAGCAAAGCAGCGAGTTGAGTGGTCAGTTGCCAAAAGCACAAAGTACCTTCCTGTCGCAGGAGTTGGAAACCTTTATCCATTCGGTAGTTGCTGATGCTACTAATCCTTATGTTGGGCTTTATGCGCTGTATCACATCGAAGATAAAGAGACCGATTTTTTGCGAAACAGCGATTTCTATTTTAACTTTCAAAAACGGCTGGAAGATGAACTTCCGGTAACACCATACACCGAAGCGTATTCCGAGTTGTTGGATGAATTGATCGGCTTTCGTGAGTTTGTTTGCGAAATGCCGGGTGTGCAACCCAAATGGAAAGACTGGTTAATGCTAATTGAAGCGGTAATTATTCTGATTCTTATAATCGTTTTGATTGCAGTGGACCGGCAATTAAAGAAAATGAGAAACCGGGAAAACGACCCGGCCAACAATCAGAAACCGCTTTATGAAGCCTTAACCCTAAAGCAACAGGAGATATTGGGGCTTTTAGCCGATGGAAAGACCAATAAAGAAATTGCACAGGAACTTTTTGTTGAATTGAGTACTGTGAAAACGCACATCAATAATATCTACAGGCAGTTGGGCGTGTCGACACGTAAAGATGCCGTAGACTTTCACAACTCTGTAAAAAACCGGGATCAGGGGGTCTAGACCCTATTTCAAACCCAGTCTATACTTCTTTTGTTAAACAGCATAAGGCGTTTTGTTGTTTTCTATCATAAATTTGTGCTATTCGTTAAAACACCATGGGTGTGATGAGCGATCAAAGTACAGAACACAATTTAGAAGGAATATCAAAGTTTATTTATAAAACTACAAAAAGAATGAAACGCATACTGTTTACGGTCTTTTTACTTACGACAGCTTTACTGGGCTATTCACAAATTGTTGAGCCGGTTAAATGGAGTTTTTCTCAAAACAAAATTTCAGACAATGAGTTTGAGTTACTTTTCACCGCCACGATAGAAAAAGGCTGGCACATGTACTCAACCGATCTGCCGGAGGGCGGTCCGATAAAAACCAGCTTTTATTTCGAGAATGTTGAGAATGCAGAACTAGTAGGCGAGCCATCACCGAATAAAGAGGTTATCGAAGAATTTGACAATTCATTTCAGATGGATCTGCGTTGGTTTGAAGAGGAAGTAACCTTTTCGCAAAAGGTAAAAGTATCGGGAGCGGGTACCGTTGCCGGTTATGTGGAGTTTATGAGTTGCGATGACGAAACCTGCACACCGCCAATGGAAGCAGAATTTTCGTTCGCATTGGAGGGAGGCACAGAACAAGTAGCCGACACTTCAACAACAGACGACAGCAGTAACAGAAACTACTGGAGTATTTTCTTCCTGGCATTTTTAGGCGGTTTTGCCGCTTTGCTAACGCCCTGTGTTTTTCCGATGATACCGATGACGGTAAGCTTTTTTACCAAACAAAGTAAAACCAAAGCCAAGGGAATCCGCAACGGAATTTGGTACGGAATATCAATCATACTTATTTATGTAATTCTCGGAACAGTGGTAACTGCCGTGTTTGGTGCCGAGAGTTTGAACAGTCTTTCTACCAACCCGTGGTTTAACCTGTTTTTTGCCCTGTTGCTTTTTGTTTTTGCCTTCTCGTTTATGGGAGCTTTCGAAATTGTATTGCCCAGCAGCTGGGTAAATGCAGTGGATAAAAAAGCAGACAAAGGTGGTTTACTGGGCATATTCTTTATGGCCTTTGCTTTGGCACTGGTTTCATTTTCATGCACCGGACCGATTGTAGGGGCACTGATTGTTGAAGCTGCACGAAGCGGTGGTATGGCACCGGTGGTTGGAATGTTAGGATTCTCGCTGGCACTGGCAATTCCGTTTGCCTTGTTTGCCGCTTTCCCGGGGTGGTTGAACTCGCTGCCAAAATCAGGTGGCTGGTTAAATTCGGTAAAAGTAGTGTTGGGTTTCCTTGAGTTCGCTTTTGCATTCAAATTCCTGTCAATTGCCGATATGGTTCTTGACCTGCACATTCTGGAGCGTGAAGTTTACATCGCCATCTGGATTGCCATTTTCTTAGGACTGGCATTGTACTTATGGGGAAAAATCAAACTGCCGCACGATTCGCCAACTACACATTTGCCGGTATCGCGCTTTGTGTTGGGAACCATGGTATTTGCTTTTGTAATTTATATGATCCCCGGATTGTGGGGGGCACCGGTGAAACTTATCAGTGGTTTCCCGCCACCGGTTGATTATGCTGAATCGCCACTGGGTGTAGGACGTACGCAGCCTGCCGGATCAATTGCTACCGGACATTCATCGGGAACAATGGCATCGGGAATGCACATTGGCCCGCACGGAATTCCGCTATTCGACGATTACGATAAAGCGCTGGCGCATGCCCGCGAAACCGGAAAACCGTTGTTGATCGACTTTACCGGAAAAGGTTGTACCAACTGTCGGAAAATGGAGGACAACGTTTGGGTAAAACAGGAAGTGAAGAACCTATTCCTGGAAGATTATGTGGTTGTTTCGCTGTATGTTGATTTGAAAACAAAATTACCGGAAGAGGAACAATATGTTTCGGAAACAACCGGACGAAAAGTGAGGTCGGTAGGCAATAAATGGACCGATTTTCAGATATCGAGATTTAACAGAAATACACAGCCATACTATGTTGTATTGGACGAACATGAAAATCAGATAGGAGAGGGGTATAGTTATGATCCGGATCCGGATGATTTTATTGAGTGGCTAAACGAAGGATTAACAAAATTCAAAAAATAAAACAGATGAAGAAGCTAATTTTCGCACTGGGATTTATTGCCATTGCAGCCTTTGCTCAGGCGCAAATGATTGTACCTGTGAAATGGGACGTTGAAATTAAACCGTTAAAAGGTGGTAATCAATATGAGATTGTTGCTACGGCAAAAATCGATATGGGTTTTAAACTATACGGGGTGAACATGGAAGATGGCGGCCCGGTAAAAACCTCGTTTAATTTCGAGACACTGGAGAACTGCAAAGAGTTTGGAAAGGCCGTTGAAGTTACACCGTCGCATACCATGCACGACAAAATCTTTGATATGGAGGTAACTTATTTTAAAGACAAGGCTGTTCTTTCGCACAAAGTGTGGGTTACTGAAAAGCCTGCTAAAGTTGCCGGTTATATCCAATGGATGAGTTGCAACGACGAAATGTGCACTCCTCCAACCGATGAAGAATTTGAGTTTGTGATCGAATAATATCGGTTACTTTCAAATAGTTAAAAGTAAAAACTGCACTAAAGCCGGGAACGAAAGTTTCCGGCTTTTTTTTCTGAAAGTCTCTTAAAAGCCAATAGCAATATCTGGTTGAAAATCCATTGACTCACCCTGATTGTGCCTTCGACACAATCGTCCCTCTCTTCTTGAAGAGAGGGAATGAGGGAGAGTTAACCGAAAGTTTACATTACTTACATCACTGTTTGTTATTCCTGGGAATCATGAATGTTTTTTGCGCCTTGTAGGCAGGGAAAATCTTATTCGTTAAGGGCTAAAGCCCTGAGCTTTTGGCGGTTGACTAACCCCGGCATTAATGCCGGGGTTAAGCATAATGCTACTACACCAGGGCTTTAGCCCTTAAAATTTAAAGAAAAAACCAGCCGGGCAAGCATTAAACTAAAGTTTACGAGCCAAATTCTTCCAGGCCGGCGTTTATACAAAAGTTTACGCTTCAAAAACTTTCCGGCCAGCGTTTAAAAGTAAGTTTAAAGGCTAAAAACTTGCTGCGCAAGGTTTAGACTAAAGTTTAAGGCGTGAAATCTTGCCGGGCGGCATTTAAACAAACTTTTAAGCCGGAAATGGTTTTTGCTGTAAACTTTTAATCAGAGTAGTAATTCACAAAAAAAAGTCCATGATTCAAAAACCATGGACTTTCTTATATCGTTGAAATGACTTATTTATTCTGCCTTTTTTGGTAGAAATACTACATCTACAACATCAGCATCGGAGTAAAATGTTTTAGCAAATTTCTGAATTTGTGCTGTTGTTAATCCATCCAGAATTGCATCGAAGTTTTCTTCAGCATCAGGATTAAATCCATGGTAGTATTTGTTATAAAGCGCATTCATCCAGTAGCCATTATGCTCTTTGGCTTGTGCACGCTCTTTTTTCAGGTTCAGAATAACCTTGTCCAAGTCTTCCTGAGTAGGGCCTTCAGCAACGATCTTTTCTATTTCGCGGAAGATGATCGATTTCAGATGATCAGCTTTTTCAGGATCAGTATCAAAACTGATTTGCAAAGTTTTCCGCTCGTACGGGTATTGATTCGATGATGAACCAACACCAACACCATAAGTTCCGCCTTCTTTTTCACGTACTTCTTCGGTGTAACGCAATTGCAGGATAGCCTTTAAAACGTCCAGTTCAACATTGCTTACGGGTGAATAGCCTAACTCTTTACGGATAAGAATATAAACCGTTCCTTTTTCAGTTTGTAAGGGTACTTCAATTTTCTTCTCGGTGATGCCATCCGGCATTCTAACTTTGTGGTCAACCCACTTTTCTTCGCCCGGAAGATCTTTTAACGACCCAATGTATTTAACGGCCATTTCCTTTGCCACTTCTTCGTCGATGTTTCCAACGATAAAGAACGTAAAGTCGCCGACGTCTTTAAAACGGTCCTGGTACAGCTCTTCCATTTGAGCGAAAGTGA
This sequence comes from Draconibacterium mangrovi, assembly GCF_010586825.1. Taxonomy (GTDB): domain Bacteria; phylum Bacteroidota; class Bacteroidia; order Bacteroidales; family Prolixibacteraceae; genus Draconibacterium; species Draconibacterium mangrovi. The sequence continues at coordinate 560,557 of NZ_JAAAGB010000002.1, forward strand.
TCTCGTCAAACATTGTTGCCGACATCAGTTTTGTACGCTCGTTATAACCGGTTGCGATTAACGACATCGAATCGCTCATAATCTTCTGCGGATTATTGGCCATGTTTTGCAAATAGGCAACGTAGCGGCTTTTTAACGCTTCGTAAGCTTCTTCATCAAAACGAGGATTATTGAATTGCAGGTAAAGCAACTGCATCATTGTTTCAAAATCCTTTGGAGTACTGCCGCCATTAAATCCTTCGGTAAGATCGCCCAGACTGGTTGCCACAGAAGCGGTTTTTCCGGTTAATACTTTGCGAAGAGCAATGGCGTCGAAATCGCCAACACCAAACGATCCGATGAACTGAGGAAGCATTGTGGCAGCCTGAAGATCGTCGGTCCCCAGCAATGAGTTTCCTCCCGGACTGTAAGCACGCAGTGATACTTCATCTTTTTCGTAGTCGGCATGTTTAAACACCACGGTGGCATTATTGCTCAGTTTCCATTCTACAGCGTCAAGGTCTTCCAGCTTTTTTGTTGAAACAACTTCAGCACCCGGTAATTCGCCTTCAACCAACGATGCGGCTTCAGCTGTATCTTCATACGGATCGATAGTCGAATTTTCAACCTCGGCCAAAATCGCAAAAGCTTCGTTCTGTGTAAGGTGTTTTACGTCGCTGTTTGGCCCCGTAATTACGATTACACGGTTTTTGTCAACGAACATATCAGTAGCCATTTTATTTACATCGGCCAGCGTGATGGTTTCCAGAATTGCCTGACCAAATTGCCAGTCGAATTCGGCGTCGGTAAGCGGTTCGCCTTCCAGAAAGTAGTTTTGAATGCCGCTTACATATTGATCGTTACTGATTTTGTCGCGTTGTTTGTAGGCACTTTCCATAGAGGTAAGCAGGTTTACTTTGGCACGGTTCAGTTCGCCCTCGGTAAATCCATGGCGAACGATACGTTGCGCTTCGGTGTAAATCGCTTTCAGTCCTTCATCTTCTTTATTGGGGTTGGCTGTGGCCGAAATAAATGCTGCATCGTAGCCTCTCACAAAACCTCCAACCTGAACACCTCCGGAAATAAAAGGAGGATTTCCTTTTTGAAGCAGCTCCGAAATTCGTTCGCCGCTCATTTGATTCAGAAGAGTGACAATATAATCTTCGCGCAGGTAACCAATGTTTTTGTCTTCGCGCGGAGTGGCTTTGTGTTTTATATAGATTGAAATACTTGAGTTTGTAGCTTCTTCGTCGGTTGCCAAAACAAACTTTGTTTCGTCGTGCTCCGGAATTTCAAATTGCGGGCGTGGTTGTGGATTTTCAACAGCCGGTATTTTCGAGAACAGCTCTTTAACTTTTGCTTCAACCTGGTCAACGTCGATATCGCCAACAATGGCAATCGCCTGCAAATCGGTACGGTACCAGTCGTGGTAAAAACTGCGTAAAGTTTCGGGCTCGAAATTTTTAATAATGTCGAGGTCGCCAATTACATCGCGTTCGGCCCATTTCGAACCTTCAAAAACCACCGGAAACCACTGGCTGCGCATTCTAAAACTTGCATTACGTCGTGTTCTCCACTCTTCGGAAATAACACCGCGTTCCAAATCAATTTCTTCTTCGGTTAGCAACAGGTAATTCGACCAGTCATTAAGTACCAAAAGGCACGAATCAATAAGTCCTTCGCGGGTAGCAGGTACATCGCTCAGGTTGTATACCGTTTCGTTAAAAGCGGTGTATGCGTTAATATTACGACCAAAAGCCACACCGTTTTTTTCGAGATAATCCAGAAAACCTTTTCCCGGATAGTGCTCGGTGCCGTTAAAGGCCATGTGTTCGAGAAAGTGCGCCAGACCGTTTTGGTTGTCGTTTTCAAGCAGGGCACCAACATTTTGTATCATATAAAAACTTACCCGTTCTTTCGGCTCTTCGTTATGACGAATAAAATAGGTCATTCCATTTTCAAGTTTCCCTGTTCTGATAGCAGGATCAACCGGAGCCTTCTGTTGTAGCATGTCTTGTGCTGACACAAAAATTGGGGCAATTACTAAAAATGCCAGCATCGATAAAACAAATTTTTTCATATTTTCTTTTTTGTAGTTCGCATTTGAACTGTGTTTGAATTTAAGTATTACTCTGTGAGTATAGTATTAACAAGTGAAATTACAGAAAGTATGAAAATAGTAATTTATTTTTTGCTCCTGTAATTTTAGAAGACAAGAAAAACCAATAATTTTAGATGACCAAAACAGCAAAATTGAGTATGAAATTGCTCTCAGCATTTAAATAGCAGCAAAATGGAAAACGAGAAACTTATATTTTGGAATGTTGACACACAGGTAGATTTTGTAGAACCCGATGGCAAATTATATGTAGAAGGGGCTGAAAAAATAAAACCAATGTGGCAAAGAATCACTGATTTTGCAAAGCAGAAAAATATACGGGTGGTAAACACGGCTGATTACCATTATCCGGAATCGGATGAACTTTCTGATGCCCCGGACTTTGTAAATACCTTCCCACGGCATTGTATGGCCAACACTCCGGGAGCGGAATACGTTGCCGAAACGCAACCTGAAAATGCAGTGGAGTTTGACTGGGATAAAGACTATGATGCTTTTGATGCGGTTAGATCAGCACGAAATACAGTTATCCGAAAAGATGCTTTTGATGTGTTTGCCGGAAATCCTTATACCGATAATATTCTTCAAATTCTGTCACCTGAAACCGTTGTGGTTTATGGTGTAACCACCAATGTTTGTGTAAACGATGCAGTTGTTGGCCTGTCGAAAAGGGTGAAGCGTGTTATCGTTTTAAAGGACGCGATAAAAGAATTGCCGAACATTCCTTTACCATTTGAGGCGTGGGAAAAACTGGGAGTTGAAATGATGACGTTTGAAGAGTTGGCGTCTCAGCTTTAAATTGTCATTTCGAAGGAGGAACGACTGAGAAATCTGTCGCATTCTTGATGGAAAAGATTTCTCACTTTGTTCGAAATGTCAATAAAAAAGCCGCATCAAAAAAATGAAGCGGCTTTTCCGGGCTGTGACTAATCACAGTTGTTATTTCTTGCAGTCTTTACAAGCGTTGTAAATACCGTCGAACATTTCTTTTACGTCAGAAGCGGCTACTGCCGAGAAGGCAACACGTAATACGTTACCAAGGGCAATTAAGCCAATTCCGTATTTTTTTATCAGCAACTGGCGAACTTCTTCTCCAACCAAACCTTCTGCCAACTGAACACACATAAAGTAGCCCGAGTTGTAAGGAATAGCTTCAAAACACTCCTTGTATTTTTCGTCGGTTAAAGCTTCTTTTACCGCATCGTAACGTTTTTGCATGATGTGGTATTTTGCTTCTTTTTGCTGTGCATAATCTTCACTCTCGAAAGCTGAAAGCAGTAACGATTGTGAGATATTGGCTGCATTCGAAATGTTTCCACGAATGGCACCTGCAGTTTTTGCTTCCAGCGCACCGTATAATTCAGCGTCGCCACCTTTAATTCCGTAAGTGATAAATCCAACACGGAAACCCCAAACGTAATCTTCTTTTGTAGCGCCATCAACTTTTACAGCCAACACATTTTCGTGTAACTGGCTCAATGGCGAGAAAATACTTTCGGTAGCAATTCCTTCTTCGTAAACCAGACCGAAGTAAGCATCGTCGGTAATGGTAACGATTTTGTTGCCCGCTTCAGCAGCTTTTTCTATGATGTCCACAATGGCATCCTGCTCTTCAACAGTTGGTGTATAACCTGATGGGTTATTCGGGAAATTCAGAATAACGATTTTTTTACCGATTCCGCCTTCGTTCAATTTGGCCTCAAAAGATTCAAGGTCAAAACCTCCATCTTTAAAAAGGTTGAATTTGCCCAGCGAACAACCGTAAGCATTGGTAAGGGTTAGATTATAGTTGCCCCAGAAAAGGTCAGGAACAATAATTTCATCCTGAGCATCGGCAAACATATAACCTGCCATGCTGATACCATGCGTAAGTGCATTGGTAACTACCGGCAAACTCAGTTCAACTCCATCGAGTGACGGGTTTTTCTCGTAGATCATGCTCTTCCATTTTGCCCTGATATCAGGACGACCAAAACTTGGAGCATAAGGAAATACCAGCGATGGATCCATATTGATCTTTGAAGCCACAGCTTCCAGTCGCATAGGTGTTCCGTCGTCCTCAATTGCGGCTCCAATGGTTGCATTAATCTTTGTTCCTTTAGCTTCAGCTGTTTGTCCCAGAATTCCTTTTTTAGGGAAGAAAATATTCTTGCCTCTTTCAGAAAGCAGTTCAAAAACGGGTGTGCTTTTTGCTTGAATTACGCTGTTAAGTTCAGCAGCCTGTGGATTCATAATCAATAATATTTGTCTGTTATAATTTTGGTGCAAGATAGGAAAACCCTTAATGAAAAGCGAAGTTTTTTTAACAAGTCAAATTCATTTTTGATAAATAGCTAACATATTGAAAGTACAGGCTTGAGGAATGTTTGGGATATGCCGAAAAAGTAGCTTCAATCTAAACCGACCGCACGGCTCCAACTACGATAAAAAAGCCAAGTAAAGCCACCAAACCGGCAAGTACCGTGAATAAACGATATTGTTTTTTATTCAGCCAGTCGAGTAACAAAGCTACCAGTGCCAATACTGCCGAACCAATAAAACTGAGGTATGCCGGCAAAAGCTGTGCTTCAATGGGTGCTTCATTAATAATTTCGTCGTTTAATTCTTCGTGCATTATCTCTTCGGGAGTTAAAAACTGTCCAGGTGCAAGGTAGTCGCCCAGAAAAACATATACAGAAAACAAGCCCAAAGCGATAAACGCTGCAAGGCCAACTAAACGGAACGCTTTTTTGTTTTCAACCCAACCGTAAATTATGCCAAACAGGGCGGCGAAAACGATCCACTGGGGAAAGGTGTAAAGAAATACTTCTGTCATTGATTATTAAATTACCGGAAACAAAGGTTAAAAATTTTCTTAAATGTAAAAAGCCTTTCGTACTTACAAGTTGTAAAACCTTATTTTCGCCTGAAATAATTGGAAAACAATGCAAAAATTAGAAATAGATCCGAAAGCCAAAGGTTTAATATTCGATTTAGACGGCACACTGGCCGATACCATGCCTGTGCATTTTGTTGCTTACCAGAAGATCCTTAAAAAGTATGGTATTGATTATTCAGCAAAAATGTTTTTGGCACTGGCAGGTGTTCCGGTGGTGGAAACCATTGTTAAAATTAACGAGGTTTATGGTTCTTCGCTCGATCCTGAGGAAGTGGGGAATGAAAAGGAGGCAGAATACGAGCGTATGATGCACAAAGTTAAACCAATTGATCCGGTAATTGACCTGGTGAAACAATACCACGGAAAGTTGCCAATTGCAGTTGGAACCGGAGGTTATACCCGTCTCTCCTGGAAGACGCTTGAGATTATTGGCTTAAAAGATTATATTGAAATACTGGTTTCTGCCAACGATGTACAAAACCCAAAACCGCACCCTGAGACTTTCTTACGATGTGCCGAACAGATGGGCGTAAAACCCGAAGACTGCCAGGTTTTTGAGGACGGAGAGCCGGGAATGAAAGCCGCGCATGCCGCCGGAATGATGGCCACACTGGTAACCGATTATTACGATGTTTTTAAAGCATAACATATCGGGATTAATCTGAAGTATTTAACCTTCAGCCGGATTAATTGTGTACAAAAAATCGGGAGAAAGAATATGCAGGTCGTTTTTTTACGACTAAATTTGGAGGGAATAATACTTAAAAAGTCGAATGGATTTTAACGTAGTATCAGATTATAAACCTACCGGAGATCAGCCCGAGGCAATAAAACAACTTGTTGAAGGGATAGAGAACGGAGAGCGTTTTCAAACCCTGCTTGGGGTAACCGGCTCGGGAAAGACCTTTACAATGGCTAACGTTATTAAAGAGGTGCAGCGCCCCACTTTGTTGCTGAGCCATAATAAAACGCTGGCCGCTCAGTTATACAGCGAGATGAAGCAGTTTTTCCCAAATAACGCCGTGGAGTATTTTGTTTCGTATTACGACTATTACCAACCCGAAGCATATTTGCCAACCACTGATACTTATATTGAAAAGGATCTTTCGATTAATGAGGACATTGAAAAATTACGATTGAGTGCAACTTCTGCTTTGCTATCGGGAAGACGCGATGTTGTGGTGGTTTCGTCGGTTTCGTGTTTGTACGGAATTGGAAACCCTGAGGATTTTCATGCCAATGTAACAAAGGTAAAAGTTGGCGACGAAGTTTCGCGAAATGCCTTGTTGTACAATTTTGTTGAAGCGTTGTACAGCCGGAGCGAAGTGGAATTTAAACGGGGAAATTTCAGGGTTAAAGGCGATACCGTTGATATTTTTCCGGCATATGCCGATGTGGCTTACCGCATAACTTTTTGGGGCGATGAAATTGAAGAACTGGCAAGTTTTGATCCTGAAGACGGGCTTACAATCGAAACGCTGGATGAGATTGTAATTTATCCGGCCAATATTTTTGTTACCACAAAAGACCGCATGAAATCGGCCATTCATCAAATTCAGGATGATTTGGTAAAGCAGGTCGAGTTTTTTAAAGAAATAGGAAAGCCATTGGAAGCAAAACGTATTTTAGAGCGTACCGAATACGACATGGAAATGATGCGTGAATTGGGGTATTGCCCGGGAGTGGAAAACTATTCGCGTTATTTCGACGGGCGTGCACCAGGAACCAGACCTTTCTGTTTGATGGATTATTTCCCCAATGATTTTCTGGTGGTAATTGACGAAAGCCACGTTACCATTCCGCAAATACGCGCCATGTATGGCGGCGATAATTCACGGAAAACAAACCTTGTGGAATACGGATTTCGTTTGCCCGCTGCCATTGATAACCGCCCGCTGAAATTTGAAGAATTTGAGCAGCTGGTCAATCAGGTGGTGTATGTAAGTGCTACGCCTGCCGACTATGAGCTGGCCAAATGCGAAGGTGTTGTGGTTGAGCAGATCATTCGTCCAACAGGTTTGCTGGATCCGATAATCGATGTGCGGCCAAGCACCAATCAGATTGATGATTTGCTGCACGAAATTCATCTTCGTATCGATAAAAACGAGCGTGTGCTGGTTACCACCCTTACCAAAAGGATGGCCGAGGAACTTTCGAAATACCTGGTGAATATGGGCGTTAAAACCCGCTATATTCACTCCGATGTGGATACCATGGAGCGCATTGAAATAATGGAGCAACTGCGAAAAGGAGAGTTTGATGTGCTGGTGGGAATTAACCTGCTGCGGGAAGGACTGGACTTGCCGGAAGTGTCGTTGGTTGCCATTTTGGATGCGGATAAGGAAGGCTTTTTACGCTCCGAAAGATCGCTGACACAGACCGCAGGACGTGCAGCGCGTAACCTGAACGGCATGGTAATTATGTATGCCGACAAGATTACTGCTTCCATGCAAAAGACTATCGACTCGACCAATTACCGCCGCGAAAAACAGTTGAAGTACAACGAAGAAAACAATATTGTTCCAAAAGCAATTGTAAAACCAACCCGCGAAATTATTGGTTACCAATACCGGAGCGACAAAACTCAGGAATACGAAGGCGGAATGGGACAGCCCGATATTGCTGCCGACCCTGTGGTGCAGTATATGAGTGTTGAAGGGCTGGAAAAAGCGGTTGAGAAAACCAAAAAGCAAATGCAGGCATCAGCTAAGGATCTTGATTTTATTGAAGCAGCCCGTTTGCGCGACGAGATGTTTGCTTTACAGGCCTTGATTCAGGAACGTAAGCAAGGGAAGAAGAAATAGACAGGTTTGGCTGACGGCGATATTGTGCGTTTAAGCTAATTTAACGCGACGAAAAAGTGATCCGAGGCCGCATAAATAGTCTGTTCTTTAAAAAAGTGTATTTTTGCCGCAAAATTGTGATAAATGGAGTTTTCATTTTCAAAATTGATAAGTGACGTTAAGCTGATCCTTGTAAATCCGAATGGATTTTGGGTGGAGCAAAAAGAAACGGCCGACAGTAAACAACTTTGGCTAACTTACCTGTTGCCAATAGCATTGGCTGGGGCAGTCGCGGTTTTTATTGGCGAGTTTTTTAAACGCACCGACTTTTTTATTCAGTTCCCCTTGTTAAAGGCAGCGCGCGAAATTTTACTTTTCGTTTTGCAATACTTTATCAGTGTGTTTTTTACCAAAGAGCTGATGAAGACTTTTGGAGGAGAAAAGAATATTGACCTGGCACGTAAGCTGGTTGTTTATTCCATGACACCGATGCTTTTGGTTTCGGTAATTACCGGTCTGTTCCCGTTTTTATACGTGGTTGATATTTTTGGAATTTACAGCTTTTACCTGTTTTGGATTGGAGCAAAAGAGTTGCTAACTTTCCCTGAAAATAAGGAACAGAGCTACATAATAATCACAATTGTGGTTAACTTCTTTATATTTAGTTTTTTAAGTGTTTTCTTGTCGAAAGTGCTACTGATTTTTTAATTTAATCACCGGAAATATGTCACATAAGCCACAACAAAATATTAGCATAAAGAACCGTAAAGCCTCGTTTAATTATGAGCTTATCGAGCGTTTTGTGGCCGGACTTAAGTTGGTTGGAACCGAGATTAAATCTATCCGCAACGGGAAAGTTAATCTCACCGATGCCTACTGTACGCTTATCCGGGGCGAAATGTATGTGATTAATCTGCATATTGCCGAATACGAGCTGGGTACCGTCAATAATCATATTGCCAAACGCGACAGAAAGTTATTGCTGAATAAAAAGGAAATTGAAAAGCTCGATAAAAAGGTAAAAGAATCGGGACTTACCATTGTTCCAACAAAGCTGTTTGTTAACGACCGGGGCCTGGCAAAACTGGAAATTGCACTGGCCCGTGGTAAAAAAACATACGATAAGCGCGAAACATTAAAAAGCAAAGATGCAAAACGCGATATCGACAGGGCAATGAAGTTTTAGCAGGCTCAAGGCAAAAGTAAAAAGTAGAAAGTTGAGCGTAGCGAAATCCCGGCCGTAGCGTCGGGAGCAAAAGTTGAGAAGAGCAGTTACAAGTATCCAGCTGCGAGCCGCTAGCTGCTAGTATCATCCAGGATCCAGTATCCAAACAATTTGTCAGTTTGTCTATCTTATATTCAGGAAGGTAAACCACAGAGATTCGCAAAGAAGTCACGGAGTTACACAGAGAATCGAGAATCCAGCTGCGAGACGCGAGCTACGAGTATCATCAAGTATCCGAAATCCAAGATCAAGCATCCAGCACACTGTACACTTTCAATTCAACAATTTATCAGTTTGTCAATCTTTTATTCAGAGAAGTAAACCACAGAGATTCGCAGAGAAATCACGGAGTTGCATTGAGAATCGAGAATCCAAGATCAAGTATTCAACTGCGAGCCACTAGCTACGAGTGTGTGAAATCAAGTATCGTTGACTATCCAGCATCCAGTATCCCTTCAATCCCTTCAATCCCTTCAATCCCTCAGTTACTCATTCCTAAACACTCTCCAAATTCTCAAAAGGAATAATCATATCGCCTTTGTATTTTAGCAGCAGGTTGGCAACGGCCATGGTGTCTTTTTCGCAGTATTTTACAATGCGGTCAATATCTTTTTCTTCCCAGTAAACTTTAGCAACCTGACTACCGTCGATGTCGTCTTTTGGTGTAGGAATATTAAAAAGCTCGCACAGCAGCGATAAAGAGGTGTAATGTTTATAGTCGCCAAATTTCCAGAGTTGTAGCGTGTCGATCAAAATATCTTTTACTTCCCAGGGTTTAGCACCGGCAATGTCCAGCACTTTCGGAAGCGTTAAATTATTTACCAAAGCTCTTCTTGAAATGTAGGGGAAATCGAATTCCTGGCCGTTGTGCGCACAAAGTCGGCGTTTACCGGCGCGTGCAAAACTATCCAGCGCATTAAAGAAATTCTGGATCAGCTTTTTCTCGTCCTCATCATAAAACGATTTCACACGAAAATAAGGTTCACCTTTTTTCTGAACAACGTAACCGGCCGAAATACAGGCAATTTTACCAAACTCGGCATAAATTCCGGCACGCTCGTATAACTCGTGCGGTAGTTTGCCATCGTTAATCTGGAACTGCATTTTGCGCTCCCAAAGTTGTTGCCATTTTTCGTTTAGCACGGTATATTCCGGTGCCAGCGGAACAGTCTCGATGTCGAGAAAAAGAATTTCTTCGATGTTTAAGTTTTTAAGCATCAGCTTTTGTTTAAAGTTTGCAGTATGTGGTTGGTTAAAATCTGGATGGCAATTTTGTTCTTGCCTCCCTGTGGTACAATAATATCGGCATAACGTTTTGTTGGTTCTATAAACTGAATATGACTTGGGCGAACCGTTTTTTTGTAGCGTTTAAGCACCTGTTCCACGTCTCTGCCGCGCTCTTGTATATCGCGTTGTATTACGCGTGCCAGCCGAACATCCGAGTCGCAGTCAACATATACTTTTATATCCATTAAGTCTCGCAACTCAGCATTTGTAAGACACAAAATTCCTTCAATTATCAACACTTGCTTGGGCTCAACAATATTTGTTTCTTCTTGTCGGGTGCAGCTGATAAATGAATACACCGGCTCTTCAATAGATAACCCTTGTTTTAGTTTTTTTACATGGTCAATCATTAAATCGAACTCAATGGAATCGGGGTGGTCGAAGTTTTTCTGCCGGCGTTCTTCCAGCGAAAGATCGCTGTTGTCGTAGTAATACGAGTCGTGCGAAAGTATTGCTACTTCGTTATCGCAGAACTTCTCGCTAATTTTTTTTACAACCGTGGTTTTTCCCGAACCGGTGCCGCCTGCAATGCCAATTACCAGCATATTGTCCAATTTATTTGTTAAATGATAATTGAAGATTAAAATTAAACGCTAAGAAAACACTATTTTCGCAGCCATAAAAGTACAAGTTACAAAAAATAGACAGCAATGATTAATCACGTCGTTCTTTTTAAATTGAAGGATTATCCGGCCGAAGAAAAAACGGAAGTAATTGCGGAACTAAAAGCAATGCTATTGGGTTTAAAAGATAAAATTGCCGAATTGAAGCATATTGAAGTTGGCGAAAATTACGAGTTAGACTCGAAAAGTTACGATTTGGCCTTGATTTCGCATTTCGAAAGTGTTGAAGATCTGGATGTATACCGTGTGCATCCCGAGCATTTAAAAGTGGTAAAACGCGTTGTGGAAACCACAGAGGCACGCGCTGCTGTTGACTTCAACTTTTAATTTAAATTTTAGTATTTAAAAGATAATCCGTACGAATTATGAGTAATCTGTATCCCATAAAATTCAACCCGATATTTCATGAAAAAATCTGGGGTGGAAACCGAATGAAAACCATCCTGAATAAAGATTTTGGCGACATGCCCAACTGTGGCGAAAGCTGGGAGCTCTCGGGTGTTGACGGAAACATTTCGGTGGTAAGCAATGGCTTTTTGGCCGGCAACGACCTGAATGAGTTGATTGAAATATACATGGGAGATTTGGTAGGCGACAAGGTTTATGAAAAGTTTGGAAACGAATTTCCGCTGCTCATTAAATTTATCGATGCGCAGGACGATCTGTCTATCCAGGTTCACCCCGATGATAAGCTGTCGAAAGAAAGACACAATGCCTTCGGAAAAACTGAAATGTGGTATGTGGCAGGAGCCGAAAAAGGAGCACTTATCAACTCCGGATTTAACCAGGTAGTTGATCGCGAAAAATACCTTGAATATTTTAATGCCGGTAAATTAACCGATTTGCTGCATTACGATGAGGCGAAGGTTGGCGATGTTTTCTTTATCCCTGCAGGTCGTGTTCATGCTATTGGCAAAGGCTGTTTGGTGGCCGAAATTCAGCAAACATCGGATGTTACTTACCGTATTTTCGATTACAACCGTAAAGACGACAAAGGAAACGAGCGCGAATTACATACTGATCTGGCATTGGATGCCATCGATTTTTCGTATTCGAGCCAGTATAAAACAGATTACAAAACCGAGAAGAACAAAGCGGTAGAAATTGTAAGCTGCCCGTATTTCACCACAAATATTATCGAATTTAATAAAGAGCAGGATAAAGATTACAACCAGCTCGATTCGTTTGTTATTTACATGACTATGGAAGGCGATTTTGAAATCGTTACGGAAGAAGGATCAGAAACAGTATCGATGGGAGAGACCGTTCTTTTGCCGGCCAGCCTTGAGTCGGTGCAACTGAAACCCAAAAGCGAATCAGTAAAAATCCTCGAGGTTTATATCAAATAGCAGAATATTTCTTACCTTAAGAAATCATTCTAAAAATGCACCTTTTATGGAGATAAAAGAAGCTCAGTTTGTGATGAGCAATACTGCAGTCGATAAATGTCCGGCACCCGATCGGCCGGAGTATGCTTTTATAGGTCGGTCGAATGTGGGCAAGTCATCGCTGATAAATATGCTTACGAATAAAAGATCGTTGGCAAAAATTTCGGGTAAACCCGGGAAAACGCGCCTGATCAATCATTTCCTTATCAACAAAGAATGGTACCTGGTTGATTTGCCCGGCTATGGCTATGCGCAAGTGCCGAAAGCCGAGCGGTTGAAATGGGAGAAAATGCTCAAAAATTATATCCTGAAACGTGAAAATTTGTATTGTCTGTTCGTGTTGATCGACTCGCGCCATGAGGCGCAAAAAGTTGATCTTGAATTTATGGAGTGGCTGGGCATTAGTGAAATTCCTTTCAATATAGTTTTTACCAAAACGGATAAACTGAAACCTAAGGAGCTGGAAAACAACTTAAAAGCTTACGAAGAAAAGATGTTTCAAATTTGGGAAACAATGCCCGGGTATTTTATTTCTTCGGCCGAAAAGGGAGTTGGAAAAGACGAAATTCTACGGATGATAGACGAGCTGAATAAAGCCCACTAGATTTTCGTAGAAGTGAACAAACTATATGAGCTAACAATTATTTAAGAAACACGTAAAGTTGTTAACTTTGCAAAATCTTTACTATTAAAGAAATCAAGATGGCGAAACGTAAAGTAATGCTGAATTTTACTTCTGAAATGTGGTTTAACCAACTCGCCATATCTACTCCAACACAATTTGTTGAAACAAAAAATCATTAAATAAATGGAGATGAAAACTCACCCACTGAAAATTTTTACCGGACGTGCAACCCGGCATTTAACTGAAAAAATTTGCGATAGTCTGGACGTTGATCTGGGACATTCGTCGTGCCCGGTTTTTGCCGACGGCGAATTTGAACCCTGTTACGAAGAGACGATTCGTGGCTCGCATATTTTTATCGTGCAGTCAACACCACCAACTGCCGATAACCTGTTGGAGCTGTTGTTAATGGTTGATGCCGCAAAACGTGCAAGCGCCTACAAAGTAATTGCAGTTATACCATATTTTGGTTATGCGCGTCAGGACCGTAAAGACAAACCAAGGGTTTCTATCGGAGCAAAACTGGTTGCCGACCTGCTTACCGTTTCCGGAATCGACAGGCTGATTACTATGGATTTGCATGCCGACCAGATTCAGGGATTTTTTGATGTACCGGTAGATCATTTATACGCATCAACGCTTTTTGTTCCGTTTATCGAAAAAATGGGACTGGATAATGTTGTTATCGCGTCGCCGGATGTGGGTGGTACAAAGCGTGCCAATACCTATGCAAAAATGTTAAACACCGGTATCGTTATTTGTCACAAAACACGTGCACGTCCTAACGAGGTGGGTAACATGACCGTTATTGGTGATGTTGAAAACAAAGATGTAATTATTGTTGACGACATGATTGACACTGCAGGAACAATTACCAAAGCTGCCAACCTGATGAAGAAAAAAGGTGCCAGAAGCGTTCGCGCTTTTGCAGCACACGGAGTATTGTCGGGACCGGCCCTGGAAAGAATTGAAAAATCGGAGTTGGAAGAAGTATATTTTACCGATTCGATTAAACCAAAAACAGGCTGTGATAAAATTAAATATATCACAACTGCCGAGGCTTTTGGTGAAGCCATTCGCAGAGTTTATAAAAATCAGTCAATAAGTTCGTTATATTATAAATAATTTCTATTTTTGCACCGCTTTTTCCATAAGCAGACGCATTAATGATGTGCATGCTGTTTGCCCAACCAAAAGGAAGGGAGGACTGAGTACCATATTTATTAACGTAAATTATTTAAAATGAAATCAGTAGTAATTAAAGGAGAATTAAGAAGTTCTCTTGGAAAGAAAGACGCAAAAAAACTTCGCGCAGAAGAGAAAGCTCCTGCAGTATTGTATGGTGGCGAGCAGCCAATTCACTTCGCAGTTTCTTTTGCCGAGTTAAGACAATTAGTTTATACACCAAGCGTATACCTTATCGACCTTGACATTGATGGTACTGTGTATAAATCAATTATGCAAGACATTCAGTGGCACCCGGTTGAGGAATTAGTGCTTCACGTTGATTTCCTTGAAATCAAAGATGATAAACCAGTAAAAATCAACATTCCTGTAAAAATTGAAGGTTTTGCTAAAGGTTTAAGAAAAGGTGGTAAATTAAACAGTACACTTCGTCGTTTGAGCGTAAGAGCTTTGGCTGAGAAATTGCCTGATACCATTAATATTGATGTAACAAAACTTGATATCGGCCAAAGTATTAAAGTGGCAGACCTGAATATTCCAGGAATCGAGCTGTTAGATCCTAAATCGAATGTTATCGTTGGTGTTGGTATTACAAGGGCTGCAAGATCTGCTGCCGGTGCCATGGTTGACGACGATGAGGAAGAAGAAGAAGAAGTGGCAGCTGAAGAAGCTGAAACACCGGAATCTTCAGAAGAATAAATTATATTCAAGTGAAATGAGTCTTGCTTAAGCAAGGCGAATCATCTGAAATAAAACTAAAAACAGATGAAATACTTAATTGCCGGACTCGGTAATATAGGACCAGAATATAAAAATACTCGCCATAATATTGGCTTTCAAATATTGGACGCACTCGCTGAGGCGTCCAATATTAGTTTTAGCGATAAGCGTTACGGTTTTGTGGCTGAATATAAGTTCAAAGGCCGAACGTTTATTTTGCTAAAGCCAACCACCTACATGAATCTGAGTGGACGGGCAGTAAATTACTGGTTACAACAAGAAAAGATAGATATAAAAAACATGCTTGTGCTGGTTGACGACCTGGCATTGCCCTTTGGCACGCTCAGAGTACGTGCAAAAGGCGGAGCCGGCGGACACAATGGGCTCGAAAACATTAATCAGGTGCTGGGACGAAACGATTATGCTCGTTTACGTTTTGGTATTGGCGACGATTTCCATAAAGGCCACCAGGTAAACTACGTGTTAGGCGAGTGGTCGAAAGAAGAGCAAAAGGAATTGCCGTTTAAAATCGACGATTCCATTGAAATAATAAAAAGCTTTGGAACACTTGGTGTCGAGCGCACAATGAATTTCCATAACAAAAAATAGATGGCTGAAGGAGTTCGCATAGATAAATGGTTGTGGGCCGTGCGGATTTTTAAAACCCGCAGTCAGGCTACCGAAGCCTGTAAAAAAGGCCATGTAACAATTGGTGATTCAGTGATAAAAGCCTCGCGCGAAGTGCATGTTGGCGAGGTAATAAAAGTGCGGAAATCGCCAATTACCAAAAGTTTTAAAGTGTTGGCGCTTACCGGAAAAAGAATGGGAGCCAAACTGGTTACTGATTTTGCCGAGGATGTTACGCCACCCGAGGAAATAGAATTGCTCGAGATACAAAAAAACATGCGCTGGAGTGTTCGCGAAAAAGGCACCGGGCGACCAACCAAAAAAGACCGCCGCGATTTGGATGACTTTTTTGAGTGGTAAGAGATTGAAGGATTGAAGGACTGATTCTGGATACTGGATTCTGGATACTGGATACTGGATACTCGTAACTCGCGGCTCGCAGCTCGAAACAAAAAACAAAATTATGCTTGTAGCAAAACAAAAACGAAAAGAGAATATTGCCGAATACATCTTGTATTTGTATCAAATTGAAGACATGATCAGGGCTTTTAAACTGGACATGGAGCTTATCGAGGAGCGTTTGGTAGCCAATTATAAAGCTGATGATAAAACCAAAGCTGCCATTACCGATTGGTATGCCAATTTGGTGCTGATGATGGATAAAGAGCAGATCAGGGAGAAAGGGCATTTCCAATTTCTTACTAACCTGGTTTCGGATGTTAACGATTTTCATCTAAAGCTGATGGAAACCTCGAAAGACGGTATGTACGTGCAAACCTACAAAACTGTTGCGGCGCTGGTGTCGGAGTTGAAAGAGAAAAATCCGGAAGCGAAAAATGATGTCGACTTGGGAATTACCGCTGTATATGGTTTTCTGCTGCTTAAAATGCAACAAAAAGATATTTCGATTGATACCCTGGAAGCCATAAAACGTATTAGCAAATGGTTGGGCGTTTTATCGAAACTATACCGCGATTTTGAAAACGGTGATTTTGATTTCTAAAAACATTTTGCTTAACTCCCCAAAACACTGTTCTCAATCCCTTTCTATTTTCAGATACTCCTGCTATAAAAATAGGGCTGCGAGCTGGTAAAAATGCCTTGCGAGTAATTATTAAAGGCGTGCGAGGTATTAATAATGGCATGCGAGCAATAAAAAAACACATGCGAGCTACTAATAAACAGGTGCGAGCTATACTCGCATGGCAATAATTATTACTCGCTCATTTATATTTGTACCTCGCACTGTATTAAAGTTACCTCGCACGTGAATATTTATAGCTCGCACTACTTTTTATATACTCGCAGGGTAATATTAAATGCAGGGAAGGGGTTTATGCATTAAAAAGTACGGCAACTGGTTCTTTTTCCAAACCATTTGTAGCGATTATTAGCTACAAAACGATACAAACTATCGCGCCAGCTTTTAGGTAGTAGGTTAAACGCAGTTAGCCAATTCCACGGAGCTTTTAGGTGTTTACAGATTTCAAGTACTGCATCCGATTCAGAAAATAGCTGATTTTTTTGAATAAGCACTACGGTGTTAATTTCAAGCGGCAAATCAAACTCCTTTAAAATTTGTTGCCCTTCTTCCGATTGTAGTGCCAGAAGCTTAAAATCGTTCTCCTGCGCTTTCTCTATAATGAAATCGACGGCGGAATTACAGAGCTTACAAATCCCGTCAAAAAGAATTATTTTTTGATCTTGCTTCACATGAGTTTAACAACCAAGTTGCCCGAGAGTTTGAAAAAGGCAAGGTTCCTGCTTTTCCAAAGCATGTTTAGAAATGCATTCTGCCAATGACGATACGTTGAAACAAGGAGTCACCAAATAATTAATATTGGTATTTCTAAAATAATTCCGGAAAATAAGGATGCAAATCCAGCGGATCATCCATCATTTCCATCTGTTTTTTAAGTTTTACTATAAGTTCGTCCTTAACTGTTTTAAAGGCGGCATTCTCAGCCCGGTCATTCATTTCCAGCGGATCGTTGTTCAGTTCAAAAAGCAGTATTTTTTTTGCATTCGGGTAAACAATTAGTTTGTAATCATCGCTGCGAACCATACGCTGCAATTCTGTATAGGCACCGTATATTTCCGGATATGAACTTTGATTGGCACTTTTATCGATCAACGGAATTAAACTGTTAAACTCCACGTACCCTGGTTTGTAAACACCGGCCAAATCAAGCGAGGTAGCCATTAAATCCTGGAGATAGACCTGCATGTCGCGTTTTTCGTTTTCAGGAATATCCGGCCCCACAACAATTAACGGAACACGCATGCTGTGGTCGTACATATTTTGTTTCCCAACCAGGCCGTGGTGCCCTACTGAAAGTCCATGGTCGGCACTAAAAAGTATGTAGGTGTTTTTGTCCAGCCCGGTTTCCTTTAGGTGAGTGATAATACGGCCAATCTGTTCATCCATGTGGGTAATAATTGCATAGTACTCCTGGCGATGAACCTTGATGGAATATTCGGTGCGGGGAAAAGGTGCCAATCGCTCATCGCGCAGGTCGGGGCCACAACCGATACTGTCTTTGTAAGGGTACAGCTCCAGGTAATTTTCTGGCACAGAAATATTCTCCAGGGGGTACATATCCACAAATCGTTTTGGCGACTGGCGCGGATCGTGCGGTGCATTAAAAGCCAAGTACATAAAAAACGGATTTTCGCTTTGTTTGGCCATGTTCAGGTAATCGATGGCATTGTCGGCCACTACTTCGCTCCAGTGTTTCCCTCCGCTCCAATATCCGCCATATTTTTTGTGCCAGGGTAACCAGGTAGTATCTTCCGGCATTTGAGGCCTGTTGTAAGCTTCGGGTACCGATGGAGGCATACCGGGGCGCACATGACGCACATGCTGAAAAATACTGTCGGCTGCCATTTTTACGTGCCATTTTCCGGTCATATAAGTGTCGTAACCCGCATTCTGCATTAAAAGACTCCAGAACTGATTATTGGCTTTCATTTCGGGGTAATTTTTTTCCGACTCTTTGGCGCGCCATATAAATCGTCCGGTATTCAGCATACATCGACT
Organism: Draconibacterium mangrovi; assembly: GCF_010586825.1. Taxonomy (GTDB): domain Bacteria; phylum Bacteroidota; class Bacteroidia; order Bacteroidales; family Prolixibacteraceae; genus Draconibacterium; species Draconibacterium mangrovi. Next base: position 579,036 of record NZ_JAAAGB010000002.1, read on the forward strand.
GGCCACACAAATGGCTCCGTTCCAGCCACCCATATTATAGGCATGGGTAAAGGTTACACCCGAATGGGCCAGTTTATCCAGGTTGGGAGAAATCACTTCGGGATTGCCCAGGGCTGAAATGCCTTCGTAAGTTTGGTCGTCGGCAAAAATGAACAGGATATTGGGCTTTTTATTTTCTTGTGGAGTCTCGTTGCAGGAGACAAATAAAAACAGCACTGCAGTAACAGCAAAAATTAGGTTTTTCATTGTTGATTAGTTTGCTGCTATAAATTTAAAAATATTTGGGAATCTACGGAGATCAGAAGAAGGGGATTCAGGTTAAGTGATTAGTGACTCAGCCCCATCAGCCAGGTTCGGTCACTCGCGATTAACATTTTATTTATTTGTAGAAAAATCTTTTATCAATCCCAGGGCTAACCAGTTAGCCACAGCCTGGCGGTTGTCGGGTATAACCAGACGTTTTACATCGCGCTCATGGTTCATATTCCCCAGTTCAATAAAAACAGCAGTAGGCCAGGTATTTTTAACCACGTATAAAGGTCGGGTTGATACTGTACCTGTGTAACCGCGATTAGGCTGAACTTCGTGGTATTTTTTTTCAATGGTGTCGCGAAGAATTTTACATGCTTTTTCACCGGTTTCACTGCGTTTGTCGTGATAGAAAAAGATATCGATATTCTCGCCTTTGGACCTTGAATCCACATGCACCGCAATCATACGCTGAAAAGCTCCCTTGTGCTTTTTATACAGACTATTCACCGCGTCAGTGCGTTGACGCAATCGACGGGTATGATTTAGAGGGATAGTGAGATTGGGATAACAAACTTCATCCTTGTCAGCTTTCAGAGTAACTGCATCTCGAATTCCGTCGTTTTTATCGCGGGTAATCATATAAACTGTTGCGCCTTCTTCTATAAGACGGCGAGCCAGTCGCAAAGTAACATCATAAGCATATTCATCTTCACATACCAGATTCCCATTATATTTTCCTACGGCACCAGGATCAGGGCCTCCATGGCCACCAACCAGGTAATACACTGCTCCTTTTAAATTGTTACTTAAGATCTCAATATCGGCATATTCGCTGCCAAAAATATCGTAATGCACCATTTTTCCAGTTCCTTTTGATGGTGTGGAACCTGATGCAGGCGTTGTCGGCAGTTTTGCTGTATCAGGAAGTTTGTATTTTACACCGGCAAGCAAGGTGTTATTTTTCCCCAGATTGGTTTTGTTTAAAGTAATAAAGTCATCCATATACTCGGCTGATGATAAGCCGTGTCTGGTTAGCAAACGGTAAATTCCATCGCCTTTTAGTGCAACAACTTCCTTGGTTTGCGAAAAGCTGTTTAAGGGAAGCAGAAATATTGCTAAAAATAATACCAAAATTATTATGGTAACTGATTTAATATGTAAGTTTAACCCGAACATGTTCACTACTATTTTGTTTCCTTTGCACAACATTTAATGCTAAAATAGAATTAACGGAAAAAATTATAATTTATTTATGCGACAAACTATCAGCTATCTGTTGTTAATAACTTGCCTGTTATTCACTTTTTCGTGTAAAACACAGTTTGTTCAAAAAAGTTATGAAATCGAGAATGTTTCTGTCTCAGAAGAAGTTGGAACAATGGATAGTGCTATTGTAAAGCTTTATTCTCCATATAAAAACATACTCGAAAAAGATATGAACCGGGTACTTGCCATCTCTGAAAATGAATTGGTTAAAGACAAGCCTGAAAGTTTGCTGACAAACTTTTTGGCCGACTTATTACTCGAACAAGGTGCCATTGTGGCCAACGATCATCAACTGAATCTTACGCCTGCCGTGTCATTTTTTAACTACGGCGGCATACGGTCAACACTTCCGAAGGGGGAAATTACCGTTGGAAATATTTTTGAGTTAATGCCCTTCGAGAATGAATTGGTATTTTTAGAACTGAAAGGCGAAAAAATGCAGGCTTTTATGAATTATATTGCCGTTCATGGAGGAGGGAGTGTTGGAGGAGCACAAATGGTAATTGCCAACGATAAAGCCACTGATGTGAAAGTAGGAGGAGAGAAACTGGACTTTAATGAAAACTACTGGTTGGTAACAAATGATTATGTGGCAGCCGGTGGCGATGGACTTGAAATGTTAGCCGAAAATGAGCAGCTTATAAACAGTGGAGAAAAAATACGTGATGTGATAATCGATTATCTGGAAGAATTGGCTGGTAAAAATCAGCATGTTAACCCGAAGCTGGATGGGAGGATAAAATGATGAACAGAAGAAGATTTATAAGAAACGTTGCCGCCGGAACAGCCGGAATTACTTTAGGAGCGGTACCATACGAATTATTTGCTCACGAAGATTTTACCACTATATCGATATTACATACTAACGATATTCACTGCCACATTGAGCCGTTTACCGGCACCAACGAACGATATGCCAACAAAGGTGGTTTAGCACGAATTGCAAAATTGGCGACTGTTGAGCGTCAAAAAAATCCAAATACCTTGTTGCTCGACGCTGGCGATATGTTCCAGGGAACGCCCTATTTTAACTACTTTAAAGGCGAGTTGATGTTAAAGGTGATGAGTGAGGTCGGTTACGATGCTGGTACAATTGGAAACCACGAATTTGATAACGGTTTACAGGGTATAAAAGATCCGCTGCCAAATGCCAAATTCCCGATCATTTCTTCGAATTACGATTTCTCTGATACCATTTTATCAGGAAGTTTCCCGGAGTATAAAATTTTTAAGCGCGACGGAGTAAAAATCGGAATTTACGGTGTAGGCATCGAATTGGAAAATCTTGTTGGAAAGAAGAATTACGGAGAAACAGTTTATAACGATCCGCTGGTTGTTGTACAGAAAATGGAAAGTTTCCTGAAAAATGACAAGAAGTGTGATTTGGTAATTTGTCTTTCGCATTTAGGATTACGCTACCGCGACAACAAGGTAAGCGACATGAATCTTGCTGCGGAAACATCGTACACCGATTTGATTATTGGCGGACACACACACTCGTACCTTGAAAAACCATTGGAAGAAAAGAATAAACTCGGACAACCTGTAATTGTAAATCAAGCCTGGTGGGGTGGTCTTGTGGTTGGAAAGGTTGATTTTGTTTTCGAAAAATCAAAAGGGAATAAAAAAGCTGTTTATTCCGATCTGCTATAAAAATTCATTTGCCTATGAACCGATTTCACAGGCTATTACTTTCTGTTAGTGGTGGTGCATTGTTAAGTTTGCCCTGGCTCGGATTTCCGGGGTGGGTGCTTTTTGTTGCGTTTATTCCGCTGCTTTACCTCGAGAATTTCTTTTTCAAATATAAAGAAGGTTTTCCGCCCGTGTCGTTGTGGGGGCATGTGTTTCTTGCTGCGCTGATTTGGAATGTTTTGGCCTCGTGGTGGATGACAAAAGTTTCGTTGGCAGGAGTGGGATCTGCCATGATTTTCAATGCTTTTTTGATGTCGTTGGTTTGGTGGGCGGCTCATTCTATTCGAAGAAAATTATCGTCGCCGCTGGGTTATATTTCGCTGGTAGTATTTATAATATCACTCGAATACCTGCAGTTTAAATGGGACATTGAATGGCCTTGCCTGCAATTGGGAAGTGTTTTGGCCAATACTGTAAAAATCATTCAGTGGTATGAATTTACGGGAACTTTTGGCGGGTCGTTATGGATACTGTTGTTGAATCTCTTTCTGTTTCAGCTTTTGAGGAATATTCAGCTAAAATGTCCACTGAAAAAAACGATTACCAGTTCAACTGTATTACTGGTTTTGTTGATCGTTCCGTCAACCATTTCTTTTCGGATGTATTCCTCATACCAGGAGAACGAAAATCCAATAAACATTGTAATAGTCCAGCCCAACGTCGATCCGTATAACGAAAAGTTCGATATGGAAGCAGAAACTCAAAAACTGGATGATTTCCTGCGTTTGGCGGCCGAAGTAACCAACGATTGTACCGACTTTATTGTTGGCCCGGAAACCTTGTTTGAACATCAAAAGCTATGGAATGAAGCAACCCTTGATTCAAACACATTTTTAAATCATCTGCAAAGTTTTCTTCAACAGTACGAAAACACGGAAATGATGTTCGGGGTCTCGTCCTACAAAGTGTACGACAACGAAGAAGATATCACTTACACCGCACAGCAAAACAACGGCGTAACATACGACCGCTTCAACACGGCAATGCTTTTTAACAAAGCCGGTGAGGTCCAGATTTACCATAAATCGAAATTGGTTGCCGGAGTTGAGAAGGTGCCTTTTCAAAAGTATTTCTCCTTTCTGAAAAACAATTATATCGATTTGGGTGGTGCTTCCGGATCGCTTGGTAGCCAAAATGAAACTTCAAACCTGGTAGCCGAAAAAGCGGTAATAGCTCCGGTAATTTGTTTCGAATCGGTTTTTGGCGATTATGTAACCGATAACGTTAAAAAAGGAGCCGATGTTATTTTTGTGATCACCAATGATGGCTGGTGGAAAAATTCACGCGGCTATAAACAGCACCTGTTGTTTTCGCAATTGCGGGCAGTTGAAACGCGACGCAGCATAGCACGGTCGGCAAATACAGGAACCTCGTGTTTTATCAACCAGCGTGGTGATGTTTTACAAGCAACAAACTGGTGGCAGGAAGCCGCAATTGCCGGATCGGTTAACAAAAACGAAGCACTAACTTTCTATGTAGAACATGGCGATTTTATCGCCCGTACTTCGGTGTTTATTAGTGTATTAATGGTATTGCTGGTGTTTGTGAGAAGGTTCGCGTAAGGACAAAAAAATTCCGCACTAATCCATTGTGAAAACCCCTGTATAACAGGATTTGAGTGCCCGGTTGATCAAACTTCCACCGGTCCGAAGACTCATCCGTCAGCTGACGGACTACAAGGCCTGCTTTTACAACCATAAAGAGCTTACTCGGTTCAATTTTTTCTGTTGAGTTTACCAATTTATAGATCAATGCGGAAAATATTTTTTCTCTCTCAATGAACTCGTTTTGTATAATTCAAATGTAGGCGTAAGCTTTGGTATATGCAAATTTTGGAGGTTAATTTTGATGAATGAAAAGTTAATGTATTGTTGGATAGTTTATTAAATAGTAACGATTTTTATGAAATTTTCATCGTATTATATATGTTGCTTTACCAGTTAGATATTTATGATATATAATTGGCGATTTCGGCCCGGTTTTGATTAGTTAATTTAGAAAATAGCACTTTATTTCGTAGGAAATGCCGTTCTTGAATGATCAATTTATATACTGGAACGGATCACTTCGAATGGCTAAAAGAACTCTGTTTCGTTGGAGAAAAAACGATTAAAATTACCTGACAGGAAGGTGGCAACATGATCGGGATGTCCATCTACGTTCTTTTCCCAAATCACCTGGAATCCCATCTGTTGAAAATGGCCTACTTTCAGGTTTTGAAACGTAACACCTGCCAAAATATAATTCTTCAATTCTTCCCTTTTTTTAAAGTAGAATAACATCTTATTGATAAGGTAATAAGTGTTGTCAAGCGAATTAGAATAGATCGAATAAAAGTAAAATACCGGATTTTCTTCGTCGTAGTGGCGCGACAGATCGTTTGTGGTTATCTGATTTTCCAGCATTTTTTGATCCCTTATCTGCTTATAAACTTCGTATTTCAGTGGCAATATCGAAACATGCCCGCCGTGATAACCCGATTGGTCGCGAATAACGAAGTTTAAATCAGGTAGTAAGCGTGCTGCGGTTTTAATCACATCGCGACTAAGCGGATTACAGTTTTTCTGGTTTCGTTGGATGTAAGTAATAAAATCAAAATCCTTATCATCGGCCAGAGTTTCAATTCGTGTCGTATGCAGCTCTTCATCAGTCTTGAATTCTTTGGCACTTTTTACCACGCTCGACAACAGTGTTAGCGAGTACAACCAGCGTTTAAAGTCAAAATATACAGGAATGGGTTGTTCGGTATTCAGGTTACGAACTACCTGGTGTGGAATTCCCATGTTTTCGATCAAAATTCTTTCCTTATCAGCTTTTATCAGGCTCTCGTTTTTTTCCCAACGGATTACAGTCCGTACATCCACATCGAGCATGGCTGCAAAATCAATTTGAGTTAGCTTGCGGTGTTTGCGGTAATCTACCAGTAACTCACTTAAGGAAAAGTACTTTTTCATATCGTGTGTCATGAATTAAAGATAGTGAAAATATGACTTATATCAACCTGACATTGAGTGTCATATCCGGTTTTGCCGGTCTGCTGTATTTTTGCTTGCGAAAGTTTTTAAAGCGAACAGAATACACAGGGCTCTCGATAACGAAATCGGAAAAGAGTTCTGATTCTCAGGGGGAGGAAGATGGCCGCAGCAAAGATCTGTTCTTTGCTGATAGCCATTGACTCTTCGATTGAAAAAAGTTCAACATTCAGGAAACGGTTGAAACACAAAACAGCATAAACAATCTGGACTCCGGGTAATATAGCCGGGGTCTTTTTTTTTACAGGTTAAAGCCAAAGAAAAAAGTTCTGAATATAATCTCTACTCTTACCTTACAAAGACAAACGCACTCTGTAGACTTCCAATTTTAAATTTCCTCTGAATTGCAAATGAACTAGAATACCCATTAAATACAACTATTACCCGGATCTTCAGGTAATTGAAATCAATGGGGAGCAGGTTGAAGTAGATGCAATTGGAGTTTGGCCCAATTTGGGAATTGCTGAATTATGAATGTATAAGCAGCATCGTTACAAGTGTGAAAAATGAAGCTACCATAAGAATTGCACCAGCGGCCAGATATTTTTCAATAGTTGTTTTCATGTTTATCTCGTTTAAAAAATTGTTTCGCAGGCAAAGTTAGTACGGCAAAGGGGGAGAGTACATGACACGGAATGTCAGGTGGAGAAAAACAGGAGCGACTTTTTATTGACAAAGCAGTGAGCTAAAATCTCGTTTAGATAAAAACGAAAAAAGTCGTAACCTTTTAAATAATAGCTACGACTTTTTTATATCGTGTGATCCCACCGAGATTCGAACTCAGATCGCAAGAACCGGAATCTTGTATTCTATCCATTGAACTATGGGACCGGTATCGGCTGCAAAAGTAACAAAATTCCCGAATTTGCATCGTGCAATTGCAAGTTAGCTTACCAATAAATGTTGATAAAATCGCCCTCTTCAATCATCGCACATTTTTTTATATCGCTACATTTGTCGGCATAAAGCTATGACTATGGAGGAGAAAACAGTACTGGCCATAAAGAAGTTTAACGATTACGTTGACTCATTTACAGGGCTTAGCGAAGATCAACTTACAAATTTCGAGATAAAGAAAAATCATTCACTGCGTGTTGCTGATCTTGCTATATTATTGGCCAAAAATATGGAGCTTAACGGAACGGAAGCTCAATTAGCCTATTTAATTGGATTATTCCACGATATTGGAAGGTTTAGGCAGCTGAAGGAATACAACACTTTTAATGATGCCAAATCGGTTGATCATGCCGAATTGGGAATTGAAGTTTTACAACAAGGCGACTTTTTTAATGATTTGGATGACGGCCAGGTGGAATTGATATTCCTGGCAATCGGGCAACACAATAAGTTGGGGCTTACAAAGGACATGACGGATAAAGAACGGCTTTTTGCCAAACTTATCCGCGATGCCGATAAGTTGGATATCCTTCGTGTTATAACCGATTATTATTCCAATCCGAAGGCAACGCCAAATCATACTTTAACCTGGGAAATGCCAAAAGGAGGAACGGTATCAAAAGATGTCTCGAAACAAATATTGAAAGGCGCCCCGGTGGCAAAAGAAAGCATTACCAATGAACTTGATATTAAAGTTATGCAGCTTTCGTGGGTGTACGATTTAAACTACAGACCATCGTTCGAGTTGATGATGGAAAAACGTTACCTGGAGAAAATCTATAACTCGATGCCTAAAAACGATACGGTTATTGAAATCTATAGAAAAGTAAAGGTATTTGTAGAAAATAAGTTTATTGCCTGATGCAGAAAATCATAACGGTATCAACACTGCAACATAATATACTGGTTGACATTACTTCTGATGTGGAGGACGTAGTGAAGATGGCAGGTATTAAAAGTGGTTTGGTAAACGTTTATGTGCAGGGAGCAACGGCTGGAATTATGATTCAGGAAAACTGGGACGATTCGGTACAGAATGATGTGGTTAGCCTGATGAAAAAACTGATACCCGCTGGTGTTTGGGAGCATGATGCGCAGGATAATAATGGTGATTCTCACCTGAAAGCAGGTTTGGTAGGACCGAGTGAAACGATCCCGATCGTGAATGGGAAAATGGGCTTATCTACCTGGCAAAATATTTTTTTATGTGAATTCGACGGACCCCGAAATCCCCGAAATATTGTTATTACCTTAATCGATTCTGAAAAATAATGGCGAACAGGCTGGTATGTATGTGTAATTTTGTTGATGAAGCAGAGATTAAAAAACTGCTGGTAAAAGGAGCCGATTCTACTGCTCAGATTCAATCGTTAACACGCGCCGGAACATCCTGTGGTCGTTGTTTGCCTGTTATTGATGGTTTGGTGGAAGAGCATTTAAAAACAAAACCCAAGCCACAACAAGGTAAGCTGCGACTCGGGTTCTAAACACAACATCAAAATATTTTTTCTAGAAGTATCTTGGCGATACAACTTCTTCTTTCTTAAATCTTAGTTCGTAGGAGATCATTACTTCGTGGGTTCCATTGCTGTAATGTTTCATATTGCTGGTAGCAAAATCAATAGCATATCCAACACGTAATTTTTGGTCAAATATCCATTGGGCAATAAAACCGTAAGAAGATCCTGTACGATACATGGCTCCGAGCCAGAATTTCTCCTTAATAAGGAAGTTTCCTGTTAGGTCGAACTGAAGCGGAGTACCTGTTTCAGATGTAAACGATGCCTTGGTAAACATGGTCGGTTTGAATTTTACATTCTCACCCATATCAAAGACGGCACCTGCAATCAGGAAATAGTGGCGTAATTCTCCTTCAACTGAAAAGCTTTCCATATCATTCTCAAAGGTAGTGCTCACTAATTTCGGAACTGAAAGACCTACATAAGCTCTTTTGCTGTATAAAAAGGCACCTACACCAAAGTTTGGTTTGAATGCATTTTTTATTTCACCAGCAAAATTAGGATCGCCCGGATCTAAAATGGTATACTCTGCTAAATTGTTCGAGTAGTTGGTAAAACCACCTTTTAGTCCCAACCTCAAGTTTGTTTTTTCGCTAACAGGAACCAGGTATGAGTAATCGGCAAAAACATAAAAACGTTTTTCCAATCCGGTTTTATCGTTAAGTACATTTAAACCCAGCGCAACACGTTCATTTTTTAGTGGAGCCTGTATCGAAAATGTATAAGTCGTGGGTGCTCCGTCCCAACCGGTCCACTGATGACGTCCAAGAGCCATAAAGCCTACCGATTCCCATGTACCGGCATAAGCCGGGTTTATGGTTTGTGTATTGAACATGTATTGCGTAAACATCGGATCCTGTTGGGCATTTGAGGTAAATGCTGCTACTACTATTGCCAGAATCCCTAAACCTTTGATTATATTTAATTTTGCTTTCATCATTTTAAATTTTTTCAGATTGGACATTCATTAATTAATCAATTAATTATTTAGGAATACGAATCCAGTAATAGGTTCTTTACTTCCATCGTTAAAGTACAGGATGTAGTAGTAGGTTGCTGTTGGCAACTGATCGTTACCTACTTGCATATCGTGCATCGATCTGCCGTCCCACCATGCATCAACATCTCCCCAGTAGTCTTCATTTCCATAACGTTCCTGCTCATAAACCAGGTTACCCCATCTGTTAAAGATTTCTATTCTGGCATCAGTGAAATCGTCTCCGAGTACTCTTTCTTCATCGCCACCCTGATCGCCTGTACAGTAAATCATTATTTTGAAATAATCATTGTAACCATCCTGGTTAGGAGAGAAACCATTTGGAATAACCGGTTCTCCACATGCAAACTGTTCAGGTACTGGTCGGTCATCAACCGCATCCCTCCAGTCGCGTACTCCGTCCTCATCTGTATCCTGCAGATATGCATCGGAACCGATAGCATTTAATCCGCGCGACCATCCTTCGGTAATGGCATTGTAAGTATCGTATGCGTCATCCAGACCATCCCGGTCGGCATCGCTGCCAATGAAGCTTACATCTGCAATAGAGTCATTCGGGAATTCATCCCAACCTTCAATATTGTCGTCTTCTCCTTCGTTATCAGTATTGGTATCCAGATAGTCTGGTGTACCATCTAAGTCCATATCCCAAGGTTCGTAAGTAATACCATTGTTTGCAGGATCGTAGGCATCATCCCATCCATCGCCATTTGAATCTGTTCCCGAAGGAAGGATATAGTCATATTCTCCATCTTCTGCAATTGTTGATTGCCACTCGATGTTATCAACGATACCGTCATTGTCAGAATCAATGTCCAAACGGTCTACAATACCATCGCCATCTGAATCCAATGATGTTTGATCAAGTGCATTTTCTTCCTCAATAATATCAAGAATACCATCGTCGTCATCGTCAATATCATCGTTATCAGGTACGCCGTCGCAATCGCTATCAAGAAGAACGTGAATAGTTACTTCAGCAGTGTCGCAGTTTTCAGTATTAACCGTGTGGCATACTGAGTAAGTGAATGTAATTATAGCTTCGTTAGCTTCTTCATTCACATAAAGTAAATCACCATCTGTAACACTCACGCCGTCCGGCAGATCGGTAAGAATATTAAAGCTTACATTTTCACGGGTAACTCCTTGGTCGTTGGCAAATAGGTCAATATCTCCTGTAACCGTTCCACCCGGGCAGAAAATTAAAGTAAGAATATCAGCATTGGCTCTGAACGGTTCGAAACCACAATCAGCTTCACCTTCTTCTACAGTAACTTTAGCGGTGCATGTTGAAACGTTTCCGCATTCATCGATTGCAGTTAATGTAACTTCGTTTTCACCAACGCTGCCACAGAAGAATGTCTCCTGACTGATAAACATCGTGTCGATACCACTACAAGCATCAGTTGTACCGGCGTTGATATCATCAACAGTTATGGTTGCAACACCATTTGCATCTAACTGGACAGTAATGTCGTTGCAGGTAACTTCAGGAGCTGTGTTATCCGAAACAGTTACTGTCTGTGTAAATGAAGTCTCATTATCACAGTCATCAGTAGCAGTCCAGGTGCGAGTTAATGTATAACTGTTTGCACAGTCACCGTTAGTTCTGGTTTCAGTAAATACAACCGGAACATCCGAATCGCAATTATCAGAAGCAGTCAGCACTACAGCCTCAACAATTGCATCACACTCAGCAGTAATTTCTACTGTTGGTAATGTTTCGTTGAAAGCCGGAGCTGTGTTGTCAGAAACAATTACTGTCTGTGTAAATGAAGTTTCATTACCACAGTCGTCAGTAGCAGTCCATGTACGAGTTAATGTATAGCTGTTTGCACAGTCACCGTCAGTTCTGGTCTCAGTAAATACAACCGGAACCTCGGTATCACAATTGTCAGAAGCAGTCAACATTACAGCTTCCTCAACGCCATCACACTCAGCAGTAATTTCAGCTGTTGGTAATGTTTCGTTGAAAGTTGGAGCTGTATTGTCCGAAACAGTTACTGTTTGAGTAAATGAAGTTTCATTCCCACAGTCGTCAGTAGCAGTCCAGGTACGAGTTAATGTATAGCTGTTTGCACAGTCACCGTCAGTTCTTGTTTCAGTAAATACAACCGGAACATCCGAATCGCAATTATCAGAAGCAGTCAGCATAACAGCTTCAGCAACCGCATCACACTCAGCAGTAATTTCAGCTGTTGGTAATGTTTCGTTGAAAGTTGGAACTGTGTTATCCGACACAGTTACTGTCTGTGTAAATGAAGTTTCATTACCACAGTCGTCAGTAGCTGTCCATGTACGAGTCAAAGTATAGCTGTTTGCACAGTCACCATCAGTTCTGGTCTCAGTAAATACAACCGGAACCTCGGTATCGCAATTGTCAGAAGCAGTCAGCACAACAGCCTCAACAACAGCATCACACTCAGCAGTAATTTCAGCTGTTGGTAATGTTTCGTTGAAAGTTGGAACTGTGTTATCCGACACAGTTACTGTCTGTGTAAATGAAGTTTCATTACCACAGTCGTCAGTAGCAGTCCATGTACGAGTTAATGTATAGCTGTTTGCACAGTCACCGTCAGTTCTTGTTTCAGTAAATACAACCGGAACATCCGAATCGCAATTATCAGAAGCAGTCAGTACAACAGCCTCAACAACGGCATCACACTCAGCAGTAATTTCAGCTAGTGGTAATGTTTCGTTGAAAGTTGGAGCTGTGTTGTCAGAAACAACCACAGTTTGTGTAAATGAAGTTTCATTACCACAGTCGTCAGTAGCTGTCCAGGTACGAGTTAATGTATAGCTGTTTGCACAGTCACCGTCGGTTCTTGTTTCAGTAAATACAACCGGAACATCCGAATCGCAATTGTCAGCAGCAGTCAGCACGTCAGCCTCAACAACGGCATCACACTCGGCAGTAATTTCTACTGTTGGTAATGTTTCGTTGAAAGTTGGAGCTGTGTTGTCAGAAATAGTTACTGTCTGCGTAAATGAAGTTTCATTACCACAGTCGTCAGTAGCAGTCCATGTGCGAGTTAACGTAAAGTTGTTTGCACAGTCACCGTCAGTTCTTGTTTCAGTAAATACAACCGGAACATCCGAATCGCAATTGTCAGAAGTAGTCAGCACAACAGCCTCAACAACGGCATCACACTCAGCAGTAATTTCAGCTGTTGGTAATGTTTCGTTGAAAGTTGGAGCTGTATTGTCCGAAACAGTTACTGTTTGAGTAAATGAAGTTTCATTACCACAGTCGTCAGTAGCAGTCCAGGTACGAGTCAAAGTATAGCTGTTTGCACAGTCACCGTCAGTTCTGGTCTCAGTAAATACAACCGGAACCTCGGTATCGCAATTATCAGAAGCAGTCAACATTACAGCCTCAGCAACGTCATCACACTCAGCAGTAATTTCAGCTGTTGGTAATGTTTCGTTGAAAGTTGGAGCTGTGTTGTCCGAAACAGTTACTGTTTGAGTAAATGAAGTTTCATTACCACAGTCGTCAGTAGCAGTCCAGGTACGAGTCAAAGTATAGCTGTTTGCACAGTCACCGTCAGTTCTGGTCTCAGTAAATACAACCGGAACCTCGGTATCGCAATTATCAGAAGCAGTCAACATTACAGCCTCAGCAACGTCATCACACTCAGCAGTAATTTCAGCTGTTGGTAATGTTTCGTTGAAAGTTGGAGCTGTGTTGTCCGAAACAGTTACTGTTTGAGTAAATGAAGTTTCATTACCACAGTCGTCAGTAGCAGTCCAGGTACGAGTCAAAGTATAGCTGTTTGCACAGTCACCGTCAGTTCTGGTCTCAGTAAATACAACCGGAACATCGGTATCGCAATTATCAGAAGCAGTCAACATTACAGCCTCAGCAACGTCATCACACTCAGCAGTAATTTCAGCTGTTGGTACTGTTTCGTTGAAAGTTGGAGCTGTGTTGTCAGAAACAGCTACCGTTTGTGTAAATGAAGTTTCATTACCACAGTCGTCAGTAGCAGTCCAGGTACGTGTTAAAGTATAACTGTTTGCACAATCACCGTCAGTTCTGGTCTCAGTAAATACAACCGGTACCTCGGTATCGCAATTGTCAGAAGCAGTCAGCACAACAGCCTCAGCAACGTCATCACACTCAGCAGTAATTTCAGCTGTTGGTAATGTTTCATTGAAAGTTGGAGCTGTGTTATCCTGGATAGAATAGCTTGCAGAAGTGGTACTGATGTTTCCACAGGCATCTGTCGCGGTGAAAGTAACGGTTATTGCTCCACCATCGCATTGTACATTTTCATTTTCGCCATAGTTGTGGCTCCAGGTTACATCTCCACAATTATCAGTTGCAGTCGCTCCTGCGTGGTTTGCTAACCAATCACTCAATTTGTTTGCCGGATCGATTCCGCATTCTACGTTAATGTTGGTTAGGTTAATGTTGTCAATAATTGGAGCCTGAGTATCGTCAACAGTAATGGTTTGCTGAGCAGTAGTTTCGTTTCCGCAAGCATCGGTAACAGTATAAGTTCTGATGATTGTCCAGGGGCATTCGCCGGTTGGTTCAGCATCAGAGCTGGTAACAACAAGATTATCCGTACCACATGCATCGGTAATTGTTAAGCCGTTAGCGGTAAGGTAAGCCAAAGTATTTGTAGCAGGAGTTGCATCAGCAGGGC
>NZ_JAAAGB010000003.1 GCF_010586825.1 Draconibacterium mangrovi
AATTTTAAATGACAACTTCTCGTTTTGTGAAGATCAGCAGCCCGTTTTAATTGAAACATTTCCCGAAGGCGGAATCCTTTCCGGTGCTGGCGTTTCAGGTCTATATTTTGATCCGTCAGTTGCAGGACAGGGAACGCACACTTTAACTTACACCGTAACAGAAAACGCATGTACTGGAGAAACAGAATTCCAGGTAATTGTAGATTCTGTAATTCATCCTCAAATTTTAAATGACAACTTCTCGTTTTGTGAAGATCAGCAGCCCGTTTTAATTGAAACATTTCCCGAAGGCGGAATCCTTTCCGGAGCTGGCGTTTCAGGACTTTATTTTGATCCGTCAATTGCCGGCCCCGGAACGCACACTTTAACTTACGCGGTAACAGAAAACGAATGTACTGGAGAAACAGAATTCCAGGTAATTGTAGATTCTGTAATTCATCCTCAAATTTTGAATGACAACCTTTCGTTTTGTGAAGACCAGCAGCCCGTTTTAATCGAGGCTGTTCCCGAAGGCGGAATACTTTCAGGTGCGGGCGTTTCAGGTCTTTACTTTGATCCGTCAGTTGCAGGACAGGGAACGCACACTTTAACTTACACAGTAACAGAAAACGAATGTACTGGAGAAACAGAATTCCAGGTAATTGTAGATTCTGTAATTCATCCTCAAATTTTAAATGACAACCTTTCGTTCTGTGAAGATCAGCAAGCTGTTTTAATTGAAGCTATTCCCGAAGGTGGAATACTTTCAGGAGCAGGCATTTCTGGACTTTATTTTGATCCGTCAGTTGCAGGACAGGGAACGCACACTTTAACTTACACAGTAACAGAAAACGCCTGTACTGGAGAAACCGAATTCCAGGTAATTGTGGATTCTGTAATTCATCCTCAAATTTTAAATGATAATCTCTCGTTCTGTGAAGACCAGCAAGCTGTTTTAATTGAAGCATTTCCGGATGGTGGAATACTTTCAGGCGCTGGTGTTTCAGGGCTTTATTTTGATCCCTTGGTCGCAGGGCCGGGAACGTATTCTCTAATTTATACTCTTACAGAAAACGGCTGTATTGGAGACATTGAAATTCAGGTTGTAGTTTACGAAATAACAGAAGTTGATCTTGGTCCTGATCGGATTTTGGGAATAGAAGATTCAATATCATTTCAAATTCCGAACCTTGATTGTTCAATTCTTTGGTGCGATGGTACAACAGAGACTAATCTTACACTTCTTGCCAGCGAACTGGGTTTGGGCATTCATCCGATTTGGGTAAAAGTTTTCAATGAAAGCTCTTGTTATTCATCAGATACGATGCTGGTTACCGTAGAAAATTTAAATGCAGTTCCGGAACATGAGGATGCCGACGAAATTCTGATCTATCCAAACCCCACAAATAAAGGATTTACAGTACAATTAAATCAAAACGAATTTATTGAGGAGCTATTACTCTTTGGGGCTACCGGTGAGATGCTAATGAATAAGCAGGCTGCAACAAGCTCCTATTTCGATATTTCATTTCTATCAACAGGTGTGTATTTTATAAAACTAAAAACAAACCTGCGAACGGCACGAATATGCCTACTAAAATTATAACGAGCTATGAATTGGATTAATATTTAAACGAATAAAAAAGATTACCGGCAGCCGTCAAATCGATAATGGCTGCAGACGATAAAATCGATAATAACAAAAAATACATGTCATGAAAACACAACAATTGTTATTTAAAATTGCCATCCTGGCTATCGTTCTCATGCTTTCAACTTGTACTGATAGTCAAAAAGATGAAGATCTTACGGTTTCCGATAATACTGAAGAAGAGTCGTTAAAAAACAGTTCGCTGTTACAGATTGCTCCTTTAACTGAAACAGACAGTCTTGGACTAATTTTTATGCGGGAAGAAGAAAAGCTTGCGCGCGATGCTTACCTCGAATTATACTCGAAGTATGAGCACCAGGTTTTCAATAATATCTCGCAAAGCGAACAGACTCATACCAATGCTATTTTGAATTTATTAGAATACTACGATCTGGACGATCCGTTTATCGACGAAATCGGAGAATTTGAAGATCAATCACTGGCTACCCTTTTCGAAGAGCTGATGATATTAGGAGCTATTAACCTGGATTCAGCGCTGGTTGTAGGAGCGCTTATTGAAGAAACGGACATTGAAGACATTGCTATTCTTGTTAAGGCAAGCAGTGTTGAAAACATTATACAGGTTTATGAGAACCTGCTTAGCGGATCGGAGAATCACCTTCGGGCTTTTGTTCACGATCTGAATAAAAGAGGAATTGATTATCAACCACGAATATTACCGATCGATCAGTTTAACGATATTATAAATAACTAATCTCTGACTTTCAACGAATGAAAATCTCCTTTCTTTAAAAGCTAATTCGGAGCGTTATTCCGGATGTGTAGTTTTGAGGATGCGAACAATAGAATCCTCCCGGAATTAACTCCAACTGAAAGGAATCGGCGAACTGGACTTTTCGTATTCTGTCGATACGTGATATTCCGGTCATGTACATCGTAAATCCGATTATGGTGGCTGCTACTCCCACTGTCATCAAAGTAGCCACTGTTACGCACAATACACTTGTTCCGCCCGACGAACAATCGTCGTTTAGTGCTGCTCCGCCCAAAATCCCTATTAATCCTGCCGCGCCCCCTGTTATAGCCAAAAATTCCCCTCTTCGTTCCAGGTTAATCGCTTTTTGATAATACAGATTAAGTTCCTCTTCCGAAACCTGTTGCAGATTTTTTACAGAGTAAGTTCGTTGAGCATTGCCGGCAAATACCAGCAACATAAAAAATAATCCGGTGATTAATAACTTTTTTATAGTTGTTCATTTTTGATTTAATCAACAAGTTACAAAATAACATGCTGATATTCAACAGCAAATAAAAATACCCACCGTTAAGCAATCTTCATTCCGTTATTATTTTATTGATTGCTAACAATCAATGTATGAACTTCTTAAAAGAACCTGAATGTTAAATAAGTTTAGTGCTTCAGATAAACCCCTGTAGACTTTCGGCTAAATAAGTCCCGGCCTATACCAATGCACTCTAATTCCGGAACTTCATCCATGTAACTCAAATCACGGTTCCTACTCAATACCAATACATCTTCGTGTTTGGCCAGGTAGTTTCTTAAATCCTGCTCATTTTGAAAAACAGGAATTCTATTTGGTGAATAAAAAGCAAACGCATGGTGGAAATCTTTGTAGGCAACCACTTCCTTATGAGCACTTACAATTTTCCCATATTTTTGAACCGGTGACTGATCATCCAGAACCTGAAAAGGCTTCCAAAAAACAATAAATGTCGTTACCATAAAAGCAGCGGCAATAGCAAGCAATCCATACTCTGAAGATTTTTTTCTTAAAGCCAAGGCCGCAACTGCTCCGATAGGTAGCATTATCATAAACCAGGCAATCCAACGGACATTTTGCAACTCAGAATATTTCATGAAAAAGAATACTGCAATTGGTATTATTATGGCCAAAAACACCATTATATAAGTTTCAATCCTCGTTTTGCGATGCGATTCCGGATGATTACTGAGTACTGCAATAGTATTCCCAATCATCAAACTCAAAAAAGGATAAGCCGGCGAAGTATAATTTATCAACTTGGTTTGCGATACAGCATAAAAACCAACAACAACTAGTGTTGATAAAGCGGCCATCACCATCAACGGATTGTTTTTTCGTTGCTGCCAGGTTTCTTTAAACGCACGAATCGCAAATACAGTAAATGGGAGCAAACCTGCCAGTACGAAAATAAAAGGCATTATAAACGGTCCGTGATGCCCACTTATGCCGGAATCAAACCGATTTAAATTATGCTCGAAAAAGAATATTCGTGTCCATTCTCCACCAGTTTTTACATGCACTGCATAGTACCAGGGCAAGGCCACGGCCGCAACCAACAGAATACCCCACCATGGTTTTAGTTCCAGGATGCGTTTCCAGGTAAATGTTTTTGTAACCAGCATAAAAAGCAAAACTGTTAGTCCCGGCAACATTAAGCCAACCGGTCCTTTTGCAAAAATCCCTAATCCCAGGAAAATATACATCAAAGCAAACCACTTCCATTTACGCGAATGCCAGCCTTCATAAAAAAAGTATATGGAAAGCGTATGACAAAGAATGAGATATGGATCGGGTGTGGCCAGCCGGAACTGGATTATGAGATGCAGTGAAGCCAGCATGGTTAAAGCCGACCACCATGCAGCTTTCTCGCTCCAGTGGCGTCGTGCAATCCAGAAAGTTGCCAGTACAACCAATAAACCGCACAAAGCCGAGAAAAACCGGGCACCAGCTTCGTTTATACCTAATAAATAATACCCGGCAATCATTCCGTAATATTCCATTGCAGGTTTATCCGTCCGAAGTTCTCCGTTGAAAGTTGGAACAATCCATTCCTTATTTTGCATCATTTCGCGCGCACATTCGGCATTTCGTGCTTCTGCCCGCTGAAAAACACTTGTTCCTCCCAAAAACGAGAAAAACAACAAACCACTAAACAACAGAATCAATAAAAAATATCTCATTACTTAATTTTATACACAAAACTATGATTTCACGACTTTAAACAAGCGAATTCTTCTATTGTTTTAATAAAAATTGTATGCTTTTTTTTCACTTCAGTCAACTTTTTTAACACCAATTTTAAATTAGATCCTTTCACAAATTTATCTAATTACTTCCCGTTTTGTACAGCCCATTCTACACATCGCAAAAGGTAATTTTCGTACATTTTATTTCCTTGTGATTCCTCATTTCTGTTCGTGTAAAAATCCGTAATCCATTTATCAATGGCCGGACTCTCAAAATCAACAGCTTCAACACTGTTCAACACCCAGGTACGCTCCATCATCGTACTATTTTCATCGTTAAGAATTCGCAAGTAGATCTTTTCTGCCAGTTCTTTTTCTCCCATGTGATACAATGATTCACCGATTAAAACTGCTGTAGCAGCTGCATCTTCACCGGCCGCAGCTTTTAATGCCGGCAATGCCGGTTCCGCATTATCAATATGAATCAATAAGCCGGTAGCCCCCCAGTAACGTATTGCTGAATCCTCATGTTTAAGCAATTCAATGTAGTCTGGAATCGATTCGTTACCCGGCTGAGTTGCCAGTTCTGCAGCTGCCAATAATTCATCAAACGGACAAGCTGAAGACCGCATGTAATCATACATCGATCCATCTCCTGCCCTTTTCGTGTATTCTGTTTCTGGTATCAACGCCACATCCCTGATCTCCTTCATCCAACGAACATTCTCTTTTCGCATACGTTCCAGTACGACTTTGTAAACCGGATCATTGGCCAGATTATACAATTCGTTCGGATCGTTCTCCGTATCGTAAAGCTCTTCAACAGGTTTGGTTTGAAATGCCATACTTTGCAAATCGTTACACTTTCCGGCCAGGTAATAATCTTTCCACGATTGGGCAGAACGGGCATTAAACAAATAAGCCAGATGCTGCAGGTAAATCCTGAAAGGCATATAATTACGAATGTAACGGTACTTTTTGTCTCGCACAGCCCGGCTCATATCAATACGTTCATCCATCCGGCTGCGGGTCATATGAACATATTCAGGCTCGGGTTCAACTGCATTGCCCAGAAAAGCGTTGCCTTGCATGTAACCCGGTTTTTCGGCACCAATTATACTTAGCAAAGTTGGAGCAAGATCCACAAAACTGATATTGCGATCAACTGCATCGCCTGGTTTTTCAGCAGGAAAATAGTTTTTATACTTTTCAGGAATACGAATAATAAACGGCACCCATGTTCCGGTTTCGAAAATATAACGTTTGCTGCGCGCCAGCACTCCGCCATGATCGGAATAATAGAATACGATGGTATTATCGGCCAGTCCGCTTTCTTCCAGCTCTTTTAACAGGTCGCCAACCTGCGCGTCCATATCCTCCACTTTGTCGTAATACTGCGCCCAGTCATGTCGCATCTCTTTCGTGTCGGGATGATGCGGTGGCAAAACCACATCTTTCGGTTTGTGCCTTAATTCATCATCAGGAATAAAAGGAAAGATCTGGCTTTCGTGCGTTGTTGTTAAATTGAATATGGCAAAGAATGGTTTGCCTTCAGGACAGTTTTTCCAATGTGCCTTTCGGCTGCACTCGTCCCATATGCTGTTGTAATCGCCTGCAAAATTATAATCGGTTTTTACATTGTTGGTGCAGTAATAACCGGCTTTTCGTAACAGCTCGGGATAAGGAATAACCGACTCCGATTTCGGATAGGTGCTTCTCATTGGCTCGTTTCCGTTCGATGCGGCATAAACACCAGTAATGATAGTATTTCGTGCAGGTGCACAAACCGGACAGTTGGCATAAGCATGGGTATAACGGAATCCTTCCGATGCCAGTTTATCGAGGGTTGGCGTAGTTGCAAAGGCATCGCCGTAACACCCTAAATACGGACTGTTATCTTCGCTGGTGATCCACAAAATGTTTGGCCGGTTTTGCTGAGCACGAACTTGCATACTCAACAATAACGTAAATAATAAAACGATCCGGCTGATTCTTGACTGATTCAATTTTAGCATTTTGGTTTAGTTTTTTAGCTGATTTAGAAAGTTTAATAAACAGTATAAAATTAACGGAAATAGTAACAATAACAATCCAGACGCAGATTATAAATCGTTGCTATTGAAGGGAGGGCACTATTTCATTATGTCTGGTAATCGGTTTTATCGCGATCTTCCTCCCAATTTTCAGGATTTGAAATGATATAATTGCAAATGCGTTCAAACGATTCGTTGTTTCGGATAATCTGATCGTGATACCGCGATTGCCAGGTAAATTCAGGATTTGTTTTTCGGGCACGTGTTGTTACCCCAATTTTAAAACCACGTATTATTGATGCCAAATTTTTACGTTGCGGGCCAAATTGGTTGGCCGGCGGTGGCGTTGTTGGTAGAGACGCAATGCATTGCGTCTCTACGGTGCCATCCGCGCCGTTTCCATTGCCGCCGTCATCATCATCGGTATTATATTGATTTTTACCAATTATAATAATGGCATGAAAATGATTCGGCATAATAATGTATTCCCCCATGGTTAAATTCATATCGCGGCGCAAATCAAATGTTTTTAACCATTCGGTTTCAGCAATTTCCCCAATTGCCGATAATTGCATTTCCCCATCCATAATATCCCCAAAATAATGTTCCCGGTTTTTGGTGCAAATGGTAACAAAATAGGCCGCATTACGACCATAATCCCAATTTTGTAAACGGGCCGACGAAATGCGGTATTTATTTCTGAATTTGTCGGGCATAATTTATGAATATTGGAAAGGAACGCGATGGAATCGTGCACCCTCCGCTGGCGAGGATTTGCAATCCGCACCTCAGCCAACGGCTGAAAGTTGTTAATTTCAATTCTACCGAATTGCACACCGTCCGTAGGCTGACGGATCGGCGCGAGCGGGGGTAGTTTTTATTTAATATTTTAGTGTCCATAAATTTCCCAGTTAAAATCTAAGTTTGTTTTGCTTTTGTAAGTTTCAATTTTATCTATAATAGATTGTCTGTGAGCAACGCCACACATAAATACGGCATTACTAAATTTAGTATTCATGCAAAACGAATAAATATTACTTAGCATCGAGTTTTCATATTTATCTATATCATTATTAAATGTTTGAATTAATTCGTTATCCATTAAAATACTATTTTCGTATATACGCATTTCTTCATTTAATTTTATACTCACTTCGCTATTTAGAAAATCAAATCCTTGCATACGAGCCTGGGAATTAAAATTGTCTATCATTTTTTGAAAATGAATATTTTGACAAACAAGGTTGGACTTTTCCTCAAACGAATTGGGAAGTCCTTTTCCAAGCACAGGAACATATTCAAACTGGTGTATTCTACTGTATTTCTGAAGAGCTCTTATTTCCAGTTTTTCATGAAATACTCCATAATTCGAAAATGTATGTTGCTGATATTTCGAATAAGTATCTTCAAGAGCTTCAAGAAAAACGACTTCTGGAGTTATTTTTTCTAAGATTTCGCACAATTCATCGGCACTGCATTTCCCAATTTGCTTATGGACTGTACTTATGAATGTGATACTTTGCATTGAATGATTTTTTGAATTATCTCTTGGTTTAAATTGTGCCCAACGGTGATGCTATGAGGTCATGGGGATAAGACGAGAGTCTGACAAGTCCGACCGAAACTGAGGTTGGGACGAGATTCGACTTGTCGCCCCGAAGCTTCGGGGCGCACAAACCCAGCCATGCCTTATTCCACGTGTTGTGTGTTGGCTTTTAAATTTTGTTTCTTTAGATATCATAATATCCAACCATTATTTCAGCAACTTCTGTTCTGTCATCATAAATTTTACTAATATTCTTTGAAATAGCAGTTCCACTTTCAGTAATTGTCCATTGATTATTTTCTTTAGTCATGATGTAACTTTTGTCAATATTATATTTTCCCATAAATAACTTTGCAGACACAGTTACATCTCCAGACTTATTTTCGATTGGCTCACTAATAACCAGATAATTCTTAGTTTGGTGAGTTGCAATCCAAAACATTATTTCATCTGTATTCTTATCTGCTTGTTCTAATTGAGGATTTTCAATATCGATATCCATTTGAATGTGTGAAGTATCCCAATTTGTCGCGGGTAAATGCTGAATTTGGTTAAAAATATACTCTTCAGAATCTTTATAAAACGGATGATTTAAAGGTACTGTAAGATAAGTAAACACCCCAAATCTATTATTCAGAGTATCAAATTCTAAATTATTGTAAGAATTTGCAATCAGGATAATTTTGCCAATTGATATTGTATCATTCGTTTCTTTTATAATAAATGTTTTGGATTCAAGTGTTAATCTGTCCTTCAGTATAATATTCAATAATTCATGATTGCGTTCAATTCTGTCAGAGTCAGTTGAGCAACCTTGTAAAAGAAGAATTATAAATATTGATTTGATTATATATTTCATATCGCTTTTAAGCTTACACACAACGGGTGGTACATGTTGTCGGGGCGGATTTCGGAGAGCGTCTCAGTCCGCCAGCTGGCGGACACGTATCTGCGAAACGAGAATTGAAGCGAAGCGGAAATCGGCCTAAAGCCAATCCGCAGTTGGCGTACCACCGAACCCCGCCCTGCAATATGTACTGCGTTATGCAACGAATTTTTTAACTTGTCACTAAATAGGAAACAACAAATATTCCTATTGTAACAACAACCATAAAGATCATTGCAAACGTTTTATTTTTCTTGTCTGCGTTATTTCTTATTTCAAATTTTATTGCAATTTCATTGAACTGCCTGTCTGTTAGTCCTCTAATTATTTCCGAATTCCTTAGTTTTAATTCTGTCCTTTTATAGTAAAGAAAAAGAATTATTAAAATTGTTGTCCACCCGATGGCAAATGAAAATGGGAACGGGTAACTAGCCTGAAGGTAAATTGCCAAAGCTATTCCACCAAAAAAGATTAATACTCCTACCCAAAGAACTTTTCTTTTATGTTTTTTGAATAAGTCAATGACCATTTCCAAGTTCTTTTTATCATTAACAAGGTCATCAATACTATTGAAAAATTTAGTTTCTCTTCCTTTAATTTTTCCATTACTGAAAAAAACAATAGCTTTTTTAATTTTATGCGATGTGGTATCAAAGTGTGAAAGGTCTATCTGGAAGTCAGAGTTTTTTGTTTTTATTTTAAAATAAATTTTCTCTCCATTTATATCTTCGACTTCCACATCATCAATGGATTTCCATGGAAAAGATTTATTCTCGAATTTTAGATGAATTCCATATTTGTCAATGATAATGCCTGGTTGTCTGTTTTGTAATCTTTTAATTATTGAATAGCCAACATAACAAATTACAGCAAATGGAATTACGATAAAAAAATCAGGTTTTTTAAGTTTAAAAAAGAGCATAGTAATTGCAGCAATGGAAGAATATATTTCCAATTCTGTAATTATGGTCTTTTTGATTTCAAGTTTTTTCATTCCATTTCGGTCTTGTGACGGTCTGTTTTAATTTGTTGCCCTAACTTACTTATCTGTTCATATTTTTCAACTCTACCCACCATAAATTGCTGGATATGTTCATATTTTATGATTTTACAGATCAGAGTCATTAAGAGGGTTTTTATGATTTTTTAAAACTTTTCATACTAGTTAATAAGAACACGAAAACCGTACAATACTTCCATCTGCAGGAAATTATACCAGGTTTAGGCATACAATATTGAATCTTGTAAGTGTTATCTTCTTTTGTTATTTCAGGGCGCGTATTCAACGGGATGATTTTTTGTTTTAAAGTTAGCATTCTGTTTAACAAAAACAATACAGGAGTGACAAATTGAAAGCAAACAAAATATCCATTAAGGCCAAAGCCTTATTCCACGTTGGTTTCCGTAAGCAGATTATCGGGAAAACGCCTAACCAACTGATTACAAGAGCTCCCCGGAGCTCTATTTGAAACTTTCGTAGGACTGCGAAAGTTTCACCGACTACTAATTACTGCTTTCGTGCCGCTACAAGAGCTCCACCGAGTTCTCAAAAGTCCTTTCGTAGGGCTACGAAAGCTTCCCAGAGTCCTATTTAGTGCTTTCGCAGGCGTACGCTGCCATTAAATAGTTCTATTTACTGCTTTCGTAGAGCTGCGAAAGCCTCTCCGTGTTCTCAAAACTACTTTCGTACGGCTACAATGATACTTTTGAGGGCTATTTGGTGCTTTCGTATGGCTACAAAAGGGCCTTAGCCTACACGCCGGACGCGTTAAAACCTTACAACAGGGATATAAACCCTACAGGCAAGCCATTGTTATGCAACGCTAATCGATTAGTCATCAATTTACTGCTTATGCAAAATAACGCAAACCCTGCTGTTGTCATTTATTATCAAATCCAACTTCTCATCTACTATTTCTTAAAAAAGGACAGAAAAACTGATGTATTTTTAAACCTAATTAAGATATTAGCGTCTTATATTGTTATTAAGAACATAATTCAACATGAAACTATTAGAAAACAGATTTTTTGAAGGAGAACGCCCCTTATTTGCAGCAAAAGGTTTACACATTAAAAAAGTTGAAATCGGTATAGGAGAATCGGCCCTTAAAGAAGCAAGCAACATAATAGCTACCGCTTGTACTTTTAGCGGAAAATACCCGTTTTGGCACAATACAAACAGTATTATTGAGGACTGTTTGTTTACCCCCGGAGGCCGGGCAGCTATTTGGTACTGCAAAGACCTGCGAATGGTAAATACCCGCGTAGAAGCCCCAAAAATGTTTCGCGAAATTGACGGATTGTACCTGAAAAACGTAGAACTTACCGATGCACAGGAATGTACCTGGTGGTGCCGTAACATTGAATTTGAAGACGTAAAAGTGACCAATGGCGATTACATCTTTAAAAACAGCGAGAATATAAAAGTTGATAACCTTACACTTCAGGGAAACTATGGTTTTCAGTACGCCAAAAATGTTGAAATCCGAAACTCGCACCTTAACTCGAAAGACGCTTTCTGGAATACCGAGAATGTAACGGTTTACGATTCGGTAATTGACGGTGAATACCTGGGCTGGCATTCGAAAAACCTGCGATTGGTTAACTGTGTAATTGGTGGTACGCAGCCTTTGTGTTATGCCCAGAATCTGGTGCTTGAAAACTGTAAGATGAAAGCGGATGCCGATCTGGCATTTGAATACAGCACCTTAAAAGCCGAAATTTCAAGTCCGGTTGTCAGTGTAAAAAATCCTTCCACCGGCGAAATTATAGCACACAGCATTGGCGAAATCATCTTCGACGAACACTGTAAATGTCCCGGGGGCTGCGAAATCAAAGTTCAAAGCGAAGTAAACGTTAAAGGACTATGCTAAACAAAATCGACAAGAAATCAATACAAATCATTTTTGCCTATTTTCTTATTTATGTGGTTTGGGGTTCAACTTACTACTTCATCGGTTATGCATTAAACGACTTCCCTCCTTTCCTGCTTGGTGCAGTACGCTTTTCGATTGCCGGAGTTCTTCTGCTGGCATGGCGCTATTACAAGGGGGTGAATATATTTGAGAAAAGCCTGGTAAAAAAATCGGCAGTTAGCGGACTTGTTCTGCTGTTTATCGATATGGCGGTGATTATGCTGGCGCAAAGTTATGTAACCAGCAGCCTGGTTGCCATTATCGCGTCCTCCACTACTATCTGGATACTGCTGCTCGATTTCCCCATGTGGAAAAAGAACTTTAAAAATCCGTTTACCATCGGTGGTATCGTACTTGGTTTTCTTGGCGTTTTACTTTTATACCTGGAACAATATCTGAACGAAAATATCGCCGACATTCATAACATAGGAATCTACATCCTTATATTCGGGTGTATATCGTGGGCTTTGGGTACGCTTTACACCAAATACTTTTCGATGCGCGAAACCAGCACCGATGCATTTGCAGGAGCCGCCTGGCAAATGATATTTGCTTCCCTTATGTTTTGGATTTTCTCGACATCGCTTGGAGAAATGAAAACGATAGAAGCCAAAGAGATTTCAATCTCATCATGGGCAGCTGTTGTTTACCTCATTATTTTTGGTTCCATATTCGCCTACACCGCATATATCTGGTTGTTAAAAGTTCGTCCGGCCGCCGAGGTGGCTACTCACGCCTATGTAAATCCGGTTATTGCGATAATACTCGGCGTATCGCTGGGAAACGAACTGGTTACCGGCATACAAATTGGCGGTCTGGTTCTTATTCTTGCAAGTGTAACACTGGTGCAGCTTAACAAGCTAAGGTTAGTCAGAAAATAACTATGAGTAACATTCCTACCCCGCTTTCTTCGCGCGAACGTATTGATTACATGGACTTGCTGAGAGGAATCGCGATCTTCGGCATTCTAATCGCCAATTTAAGGTGGTTCTCGCTTTATTCACCACAAGTGAGCGGGTGGTTTACTTTCGGGGAAATCGATCGTGCAGTTCACCTGCTGCAAGGCGTTTTTATCGAAAGTAAATTTTATACCATCTTCAGTATCCTTTTTGGCTGGGGGATAGCACTTCAGATCAACCGCTCGAAAAAAGACGATGCCTCTACTGCCGCCTTCCTTCGCCGACGACTCTGGTTTATGATGCTTCTGGGCGGATTGCATATGTTTTTTATATGGGAAGGCGACATTGTATTTCTTTACGGATTGGTTGGTTTTGTATTGGTAGCACTCCGGAATTATTCCAACAGAACCCTGTTAATCACGGGTATTCTCCTGCTTCTGTCTCCCGTTTTGCTTTATTTTCTGAAGATGAATCTGCAGTGGGTAAACTACCCTTCCGACTATTTATACAGCCTTGGAGAAAAAGTGTACCAACACTTTGGCTGGATTGATCAGGATACCAGCAGAACAGGTGTTTTAAGTGAAAGTACGGCCATCATGTCAAACATTAAAATTACACTGGCTGATGCGCCTTACCGTTTTGCCTATTTATTTGCCGTTAGCCGCATTCCTAAAGTACTGGGTGCCATGTTAATTGGTTTTTATATTGGCCGAATAAATTTGTACTCTAAAATAATGAAGTACAAAAAAGTGGTATTCAGTGCAACCATTGTTGGATTGATTGTTTTTGTTCCACTCAATTACTGGCTCGAAGGTGTTCTGAAAAATGACACCGCCTATTATCAGCATCAAATCGAAGGTTTGTATTATACCGTTGCTGATTCGCTTGTGGTGTTTCCTTTGGCTTTGGTGTACATGACGGCATTGGCGTTGCTGTTCGAAAAGAAGTGGATTCAGACAATTCTGAACCCGGTGCTGGCTGTCGGTAAAACAGCTTTCAGCAATTATGTATTTCAGAGTATAATCGGAATAATTCTGTTTTATGGAGTTGGTTTTGGTCTGGCTCAGCAATTTGGCCCGCTGGCCTGGACTATTGCTGCGGTAATTATATTTGGTCTCCAAATCATCCTGAGCAATTTATGGCTGAAATATTTCCGTTTTGGACCATTGGAATGGATATGGAGAAGTTTAACTTACCGGAAAATCCAACCACTAAAACTTGCAAAGGATTATTTGAGGATGTAAATTCAAAGTAAAAAGCGAAGTAAACATTTAATTATGCAACACAATTTCGACGAAAAAATAGTACGCAGAGGCACCAATTCATACAAATGGGATTCAAAAACCAGCGACGATATTATTCCGCTGTGGGTGGCCGATATGGATTTTAAAACTGCACAACCAATAATCGATGCACTTACGAATCGTGTTCAGCACGGCATTTTTGGATACACCAAAGTACCCGATGCCTATTACAATGCGGTTATCAGCTGGTTTAAACGCCGGCACAATTTTACAATCGAAAAAGAATGGATGATCTACACAATTGGTGTGGTTCCTGCCATTTCGGCTACCATTCTGGCTCTTACCGAACCCGGTGATAAAGTAATTGTACAGGAGCCGGTTTACAATTGTTTTTTCTCGTCGATTCGAAATAACAAATGCGAAAGTTTTTCAAACGATTTGATATACAAAGACGGCAAATACACCATCGATTTCAACGATCTGGAGAAAAAGGCAGCTGATCCGAAAGCCAAAGTGATGCTTTTATGCAACCCACATAATCCGGCAGGCCGTGTTTGGACCAAGGATGAACTGGAGAAAGTTGGTGAAATTTGTTTCCGAAATAATGTAATCGTAGTTTCTGATGAAATCCATTGCGATTTGGTGCACCCGGGATATACTCATATTCCCTTCGCATCGCTGGGCCAACAGTTTTTAAAGAACTCGGTAACCTGCGTTGCTCCAAGTAAAACCTTTAACCTGGCGGGATTACAGATTGCCAATATTTTAACCTACGACGCTGAGATCCGCAAAAAGATCGATAAAGCGATCAACATTAACGAAGTTTGCGATGTGAGTCCGTTTGCAGTTGAAGGATTGATTGCCGCTTACACACACGAAGATTCGGAAAAATGGCTGGATGATTTACGAGCATACTTGTGGGACAATTACCTGTTGGTAAAAGGTTTCTTTGCAGAGAACCTCCCCCAATTCCCGATTTTACCACTTGAAGCTACTTACCTGGTTTGGATCGACACTTCGGTTTTAAACATTAAGTCGGAGAAGCTAACCGAATTGCTGATAGAAAAAGGAAAGGTTTGGCTCAACGAAGGAACGGTTTATGGCGCAGCCGGAGAAGGTTTTATGCGCCTAAACATTGCCTGTCCGCGTGATGTTTTACAGGAAGGATTGAACAGATTAAAAACGGCATTTGACCAAATTACGGTTTGAAACATTATAAGATAATTGTAAGGATCAATAATAAATTTCAAACTACTAATTACGAGGCGTTTAATCTCTATCCGGGCCTTACAAACATTATTTCAGAGTGATCGTAAAAAATATAAACTAGTAGAATTTAAGCAGAATCAATATATTTGCACCGGATTTGATAAAGTTGTTTATGCAACAAACCTCACATTTTGTTGCCGGTTGGTTAGCCAACACAAACAAACATCAATCCAACGTTCTGTATTATAAGGTAATACTATTTCTACTGGGGCTGACTGGTTTTGACAGCGGGTAGAAGAGACAGGTAAGCATGTCGGGTTTTGGTTGTTGACCCGTTAAAAATAATGATCAAAACCATAATTGGCGAAAATAATTACGCTCTTGCTGCGTAATCTAACAATTTAGATTACACTTAATTCCGAAACAAGGTTTTGGAACAAGACATCGCCCGGATGCTAATGCTTTGAAGCGGTCCGAACCGGCGGTGCAAATAAATCGAAGCTAGCATAAACGAAGCTCTGGCGTTTTTGCGAAATTAAAAGAGATAAGGTAGTAGTTGGTGGCTTTGATCCGGCTGCTATTCGAAAATTAAGTCAGAGATAAACATGTAGAAAGCTTGTAGCTTCCTCGTTTGGACGCGGGTTCGACTCCCGCCAGCTCCACTTTTTCAAATAGCAAGATCAAAAAAACAATAAAGCACTTACATTTAACATGTTAGTGCTTTATTGTACTTTATCACATTAAAGAATAAAAACAAATGTGCTTCTATTCTCGCTAAGTTATTTTATAAACGATGGGGTAACGGACAACATCAGGTAAGCCCAGTGCTGCCCAACAGAACTATCGCCGCCTTTCAGAATTTCCATCGAATCGCCAGCAAACATCGTTGAGTATCCAAGCGTAATTGAGGTGAACGGATTTACAATCCATTTAGCGGAAAGATCAAGTTCGGTACCCAAATAGTTGGATGCGTCGGGAGCAACTTCCGCTGCCGACCCAAAATAATGCAGATGCGCATCAAACACAAATTGATCTTTCGTGTACTTGTATTTCAAATAAATATCGTTTAATCCCACCGAACCGATGTGACTGCCAACATAAAAATAATCCATAAAACCATTGAATTTATGGTTGGTGCCATAAAGTGGCGTAAACGATTTATATTTCTCCGTTTCGTTGTAATCGGCTCCTGAAAGACGTTCATATCCTGCAACAAAGTTTTTATATGCCGCTTCAAACAATACGTTCAACGCACTGATCTTAGCGCCCGAAACGTGTTTCCCGGTTTGGAAATAAAGATTACCGGCCAGCTTCACCTCTTCAACAAGTGTGGTATATCTTCCACCAATGGTTTGACTGTATCGGTTTTTCTGTTCATCTGCCTGCATATACGGGACACCATTATTCA
Source organism: Draconibacterium mangrovi (assembly GCF_010586825.1). GTDB lineage: Bacteria > Bacteroidota > Bacteroidia > Bacteroidales > Prolixibacteraceae > Draconibacterium > Draconibacterium mangrovi. The sequence continues at coordinate 16,703 of NZ_JAAAGB010000003.1, forward strand.
AAAGCATCAAACTCAGTGCACTATTCTCCCACCTTTTATTAAACCATATGAACTGAAGATCTTTGTAGGCATCGGGCCCGTTGTAAATGTTATTGGTAATATCGTTGTTTTCGTTATGCGCAACACCAAAATGTAGTTTAATATCGTCTTCGTATTTAAAAATGGCCATGTCGTGCGAGCGTGCCTGTTGTGCCCATCCCACGTTTCCAAAAATACGATGGTCGTCGTAAACCACTTCCTGCCGTCCGGCTTTTAACGAGAACTGAGGCGAAAATAACACCTCGGCCCATGCCTCGTGTACCGAAAGCGCAAAATCTTCGTTACCCACCAATTGCGGCTGACTCCCCCATTGCCTAACATCTTGTACTACCAGGCTGGTAATAATGTATTCGTTTTTAAACATGGCATTTAGCCGTGTACGTTGCGAGGTGATCAACGATGCTTTTTGATCTTCAACTGCCAGCGACTTGTAACCACGGCTTAATTCGGTTCGTGGTCTGTATTCTCCCGTTAGTGAAAACTGAGCTTTAGCAGCAAAAGAAACACACATAATCACTAGAACCAAAATGGTAATTCCGGAATTCTTCATAATCTTCAGGTTTAGCTTTTATTATTCCTGTAGCTTTACAACAGCATCGTAAGTTTTCTCGCGTTCTTCGGCTTCCTCCATCCATTTTGGCACGATGGTTTTCAGGAAATCCTGTTTCTCTTCGTTCAGTTTTTCCATATCCAGACCGATAAACTCCTGCGCTTTTACCTTGTTTGAAATATCAGGATATGGAATAGCCTTGTTAAATCCAAGATCGGCCAGTAAGCGCGCCAACTCAATTCTTGTTTCCTGGGCAATGGTAATACCGGTTGAAATTACACGTCCCACTTCTACAGGCGAATGGAACGATCCTCCATGGCTGGCTGCAGCGTAATCCCAGCGCCACTGCGCATGACGTATTCCCATCAGGATATCTTCCATTTGAGTTTCGTCGGCTCCAAGATCCCAGGCTTTTTTAGCCTCAACATGAGCACGAACCAACAACTCCTCCAACTTATCGCGGTTTTCGATAATTTTATCCTGGCGTTCATAAACATTCGCCAACAAAGTTCCTGCCTCCTCGCGATGACAAACCTGGCATGAGTTGGCAATATTGTTCAGTGGCGACTGCATATGATGGTCGGTAAATTTCTGACCTCCCTCGCTCTTATAAGGCATGTGGCAATCGGCACACGATACTCCGCGTTGAGCGTGTATTCCGGTTGAATGTATTTCATAGCCCGGATGTTGTGCTTTTAACATTGGTGCCTTGCTCAATGCATGTGTCCAGTCGCTGAATTCCAAATTATCGTAATATTCTTCCATGGCTTCAACACTAAAACCGTTATCCCATGGAAAAGTAAGATACTGTGCGCCTTCTACTTTTTTCTTATCAAAATAGTATTCCACATGACATTGAGCACAAACCAAACTGCGCATTTCCTGGTGACTGGCTTTTGTAACATCTTTACCCATTCGTTCAAAAGCTTCTACCAAAGCAGGACGTGTAATGGTGAGGTTCATCGTTTCATTATCATGACAATCGGCACAACCGATCGGATTTACCACCTCTGCACCTAATTCGGCCCAGGCTCCGGTGTAAAACGCAGCCACCCCCTTATCGTTCATCAGCCGCGGTACATCGGGGCTTTTACACGTCATACAGGTTGCCGGCATCGGTCCTTCTTTTGGAGTCTTTGGCGCTCCGGTGCGCAATGTATTTTGAATATCAGTTATTGAATAATAATGACCTCGCCCTTGATTATAATCCTTCGAGAAGCCATAACCGGCCCACAAAACAACCAGCCTCGGGTCTACCTCCAGCATGTCGATCATTGCATTGCCGTTATATTTACTCCGGTAGCTGGTATCAGCCGTTCCGTAATACGATTGAAACTCGCGGGGATAATTTTGCCCCCACACTTCGTTTCGTGGCTCGAACTTGCCAATTTCTGCTTTTGGAACATTAACGTACGCAGCTTCCGCTCTTCTTTCAACAATTGATGAAGCCAAAAGACCAAGAAAGAAAACCACAACAACAGTTGTTAGAAAAAATATCCACGCCAACCACGGGCGTTTCTCGGTTAGTTTTTGTTTTGCACTCATGATTCTGTTTTAATTATTTTTTATGTATTGTTTTATCCAGTTCGGAACAGGACTCTCGGGAAGTGGTACGCGCGCATTGGGCACACTCGAAATACTATTTACACGACCGTGAGGTACTTCGCGATGACACTCAACACATCGTCGGTCTTCGCGATGTGCTTTATGTGCTTCTACATTCCCAACTAATTTGGGATTTTCCAGTAGTTTCTGATGACAACGTATACAATTATTTTGTACTACTTCAGCACCTTCTTCATGAATATAGATTACCTGAGGCTCTTTTCGTAAGGTGAAAATTGTAGCGTGGCGCAAACCATCTTTTGCTTTAAAATAATATTTATTGAACACATTATTATGCGGAACATGGCAGTCGTTGCAATGGGCAACCTCACGATGAGAACTGTGTGTCCAGGTGGCGTATTGCGGTGCCATAATATGGCAGTTGGTGCAGGTCTCAGGTCGGTCGCTGAGATATGAATGTGCTTTAGAAACATAAAGCAGAAACAAAACCAGACCTGCAAATATGCTTAATACGAAAATTACAGGAAGTTGCCATTTTTTAGGCGGAAGTAGTTGTTTTAACATAGCAATTGGTTGATCGAACTTTTATGCCGTAAATATCTTTTGAATCATACATGAATTTTGTACCAAATGTTACAATTCAGATATATTCAATAAAAAATTCCGGAAAACAAAAAGCTCAGCCTGAAAACGGTTTTCAGCAATTCAGGTTCTGTTTCTCACGAACAAAACCTTATAAATAAACTGTTTTATTTTGGGGGACTTTGGCAACACCGGCAGTAAAACAATAAAAGCTTTGTTATGCTACGCGGTAATTGCAGACTTTATTGGAAAACCAACGAGATTGCAAAAACAGGTTGAGTTATACCAATCGTCAAAAGAAGAATACCCAATTCAGGGCAATACAAATTTGAAAAGAAAAACTTTCGTAAAAACACGTACAAAATCTTTACCCGATCATTTGCGTGGGCGATTTGCCAAAATGTTTCCTGAAGACGGTGCTGAAATACCCCACACTGGCAAAACCACAAAGCTCGCTTACCTCTGTAATATTATACTGCTTTGTACGCAACAAGTCGAGCGAATGATTTAAACGAACCATTTTGATAAAATCGGTAGGCGACTGATCGGTTAACGATTTTACTTTTTTGTACAGTAGCGAAGGGCTAACGTGCATAGCCGAAGCAAAGTCTTTTTTAGAGAACTGCGCATTGGCCATATTTTCGTGAATAACTTCTACCATCCGTTTCAGAAACTTATCGTTGAGTTCGTTCTCAACAATTGTCAAATCATCGCCGCCATTGATCATCTTCATCGCTTTCTCTCTGATGATCTTTCGGTTATTAACTAACGAGCGAATTCGCTGCTGCAGAATAGACACATCGAATGGTTTGGTCAGGTAATCATCAGCGCCTAATCCCAATCCTTTTAATTGTTCGGCTTTTCCGGCCAGTGCCGTTAACAAAATTACCGGCAGATGCGATGTTTCGTATGTCGATTTAATTTTCCGACACAACTCATAACCGTCCATTTCCGGCATCATAATATCCGACACAACAAGGTCGGGCGTTTGCTTTTCAATCAGTTCCCAGGCCTGAACCCCGTTTTTTGCAAGGTATACCTGAAACTGCGGCTCCATTGCCGTTTTCAAAAACTCTCTCAGGTATTCGTTATCCTCAACAATAAGCACTTTCATTTTTGATGCTTCCGGCTCTTCATCTTCATTTGGCACCACCGGACTAAACTCTTGTTTTGTTACCGGCTGTTGCAGATCTTTGTGCTGAATGCTTGCCCTTTCAACAGGCGCTTCATCGAGCTTTTTGGTTGGAATAACCACCTGAAACAATGATCCTTCGTTCAACTGACTAATACAATTTATTTTTCCGCCGTGCAGATTCACATAATTTTTCACCAGCAGTAAGCCAATTCCGGATCCAACAATTTTGGAGTTCACTACATTTTCGGCCCGGTAGTACTCTTTAAAAAGCTGGCGTTGTGCTTTTTTGCTTATTCCTATTCCAAAATCCTGCACCTCCAAAACCCATCGGTGTTCCGTACAATGTAAACTTATATTTACATCGCTATCGGGATTCGAATATTTTATGGCGTTTGAAATAAGGTTATCAACAACTTTATCGATCAGAGTTTCGTCGATAGCCGTATGAAACCTCGATAAATTTGAGATAAAATGAATCTCAATATTTTTACTGTTACCATACGACTCAAACATCACAACCCGGTTTTTAATGGCCTTCACCACATCAACCATTTGCAACGAAATACGTTCTTTTCCAATGTCTGATTTCTGAAAATCCATCAGCTGGGTTACCACATTTAACAGCTTTTGTGTTTGTTCGGTAGCCAAATGTAAATAATGGTGCCCTTTTGAAGTTAGCACAGGCTCTTTGTTCAATTCTTCAACCGGTCCTTTTATAAGTGTTAACGAGGTACGGATATCGTGCGCAGTATTGGCAAAAAAGCGAATTTTCTCCTCGGAATGTACTTTTTTAAGATTCTCGATGTAGTATACCATAATAAACACAACAAGGCTAAAAACGAATAAAATTATCAGTATCCGGAACCACCAGGTGGCCCAGTATGGTGGAATTACATGAAGTTTTATATCGCGCTCGGCAAGAAGTTGAGTATTCGAACTGTCATACATTCTTATCCTCAACGTATAATCTCCACTCGGAATATTTGAGTAGGATAGAATTTTATTGTTGGCAGGTTTTGTCCATTCGGCATCAAGGCCTTCCATTTTCCACGAGAAACGGGCTCCCGGAGATGTTACCCCAATTGGCAGCATTTCCAGACTAATAGTATTCTGAGCATATTTTAACGACAGTCTTTCAAGATCATTTAAAGGTTTTGTGAGCGATGGAGATTCGAGTTCGTGAATTGAACGCCCCGAAACAGTAAGTTCCTGCAGGAATATACTACCGTTATTCAGAACTGGTTTAATTTCGTTCGGATCGAAAATTAATGCACCGTTATTGGTTCCCATCATTAATCTTTCGCCATCAAGCACTTGAATGGCCCTCAGGTTGTACGATACATTACTTATCGCAGGCAAAGCGTTAAAGGTTAAAATCGACCGGTCGCTTTGTTTTAAACGGCAAAGTCCCTGTTCGGTGCCAATCCAGTAATAACCATCCATGTACTTAATACTCGAAACAAAGTTTGATGGCAAACCATCATCCACGGTAAAATTCTCCTGCTTGCGGGTAATAAAATCGTAACGAATTAAACCACTCCCTACTGTACAAAGCCAGGCCACATTATCTTTCAGATAAATATCGTTTACAATATACCCTTCTACAATGGTTTCGGTTCGCCCTGAATTTATATCAAATTCAACCAATCCGTTGGTATTCCCAATTAACAATTTGTTCTCCGTATAATTCAGCAACTTACCCACAGTCATATTCCAATACGACTTGTAAGTGTCAGTTTTAATATCATAACAGATTAAATCTCCACGAACGCCACCAATCCAGAATTTGCCATTTTGATCGTCAATTATTTCAAAAACAAAATTATTCCCAAACTGCCCGTCGGTTGATTCGAGACTCAGGTGTTTTAATTCTGCACCAGTTTTGTTATCGAGCAAATAAACGCCCGATGAATACGAACCGGCCCAAATACGCCCCCGGCTATCCTCTTTTAAGGTTAAAAATACCTGTGCTTGCTTTTCGTTATCGTGATAAAAGGATTTCCATTGTCCCGTAGCGTTATTTCTGAAACTGATTCCGTTATTGGTTGCAAACCAGAAATTTCCGTTACTGTCTTCCAACACGGCGTTAACATCGTTATTTACAAGCGAGTTATTATTATTTGCAATATGGTTGATTTGGGTTACAATTGGGTTTGCCATATCTAAGTACGATACTCCCCCACTGTAGGTACATACCCATACACGGTTATTCTTGTCGCGGTATATATCATAAACACCATTACCTTTTAACGACCCCATGTTGTCAACGTCCTCTTTCATTACAGCAAGAACATCATGGCTGCTTTTATCCAACTCCCAAACACCTTGCCCGTCGATACCAATTAACACCGATGATGCTGTAAAATTCTCGATTGCCAATATTGGCTGGTTGGGTATATCCTCAATAGTCGTCAGTTTTTGTTCCGCTTTACCATCAAACACAAAAAGCCCGCTTCCCATAGTTCCTATCCACCAAACATCCTGCGATTCATCGTGTAAAAAAGAGGACACAGCATACTCCTCACCAGCCGGAAATTTATAAAATGGTTTGTAAACCGACTCATGAATATTGAACAGTTTCAACTCATTGTTTTCAGCATAAATAATGTTTTCGGTATCGTACCATGTCATTGCCAAAACGTTGTTTACCGCAGTGGTTGCCTTAAGCCCATTTTCTTTGCTGAAATAATACAAGCCGGTGGTTGACGAGATCCATAAACGTTTTTCGTGATCGACAAGCATTCCCGAAACACCTAAATAGGGATTTCGAAGAACCCGCGACAAATTGATAAGCAATTCAAAACGGTCTTTAATAGAATTGTATATGAATATCTGTCCGGCATTAGTAAAAACATAGAGTACATTTTGGCTGTAGGTTAATTCGGCAGTTATCACATTTGTGCTTTCATACGGAAGCTGGTAAATTCTGATATCATCCTGAGTATATCGTATAATCCCCATTTTCGACGACACCCAGATAAAGCCATTATCGTCGCCACACACCGAATTGGTTTCACGCAAGGAAATTCCGAATTTTTCGTTGAGGCTATAAAAATGAACATTATTCTTGTTTTGAGCAATAGATAAACCTGCAATCAGCATGCAAAACAGGATTAATAGTATGTAACTTTTTATTCTCATTATTACCATCGGAAATTATTGTAAGCACAGCAATGTTATGAAAAAAGATAATTTCAAAAAAACAAAAACCTTTGCTTACCGCTAAAAAACCTTTCAGTCGGATATCCCTGTTTTACACTAAAAAGGCCTTGGTTTGTACAGCTCAAGCTCATCGGTTTCATTGATTAAACACCAATCAAATACAATAGTCTGATATACCAACTATAACATTCTTTTATCGATTATATCTTTAGTCAAAGTAACACATAACCCTCGCGTTGTTTATGCTGACAGGTTACCATTTCTCTCGTGAACATTGTATATTCGGTTACCTTTCACGAAAGCTTGTCGGTCTTTATCAATAAAATCATAGTTGTCCGGTATCGTGTTACAAGTATCATTATTCCATCACATGACAAAACTAGTTATTTAGGAGCCAGCCGTTTTTAACTTTTACACATTTGATTTATAAAAATGGATAATATTGTTCTTTTTTCTTCCAAATGATCTTTTTCACGTTTGTGGTGAAACAATTTCTTATAGTTTTGTCCACCCAAAAATGAAAATCGTCCACAACGCACCTGCCAGAATTTTATATTTTTGTTCTACATATTATTCAATCGATTCTGGAAACATCCGGTTCAACTTCCTTAACAAGGAGTTACCGCTGAATTAATATTTTTCACTAACAGGCAATAAAACATCAAAATGAAACAATTACTCTTACTATTTACAATCTCATTATTTCTCACTTTACAAGGATTTGCCCAAACTACCGAAATCGTTTATCTGTCGGGAACCGATGCCGATAATACAGTTGATTGGGATTTTTTCTGCACCGAAGGAAGAAACAGCGATACCTGGACAAAAATACCTGTACCTTCAAACTGGGAGCTTCAGGGATTTGGAACTTATAATTATGGCCACGACTGGTCCAATGAAAATAGTAAACTGGGAAAAGAGCACGGCCTTTACAAACACGAATTTGAAGTGCCGCGAAGCTGGAAAGGCAAAACCATCAATATTGTTTTTGATGGCTCGATGACCGACACCAAAGTGAAAATTAATGGTAACTCGGCTGGTGAAATGCACCAGGGAAGTTTTTACCGCTTTAAATACGATATCAGTAAATTGCTAAAATATGGGCAAAACAACCTGCTGGAGGTTGACGTTGCCAAACATTCTGCCAACGAATCGGTAAACCGTGCCGAGCGCCAGGCCGACTTCTGGATTTTCGGTGGAATTTTCCGTCCGGTTTTCCTCGAGGTGCTTCCTGAGGTACACATGAGCCGTACAGCTATCGATCCAAAAGCCGACGGTTCGTTTAATGTGCTGATCGACCTGAATGAATCAAAATCAGATTTATCAGTCACGGTTGAATTATTCGATCTAAAAGGAAATGAAATCGGTTCGCCCGTTCAGGCAGAAATAGAAAAAGGTAATAAAGAAGTCTGGGTATCGGGTAAATTTTCAACTATTAAAGCGTGGAATCCGGAATGGCCAACCTTGTACAACATGAAAATATCGCTAAAAAAAGGCAGCGATGTTTTGCATGAAGTTACCGAGCGGATCGGATTCAGAACCGTTGAATTGCGCAAACACGACGGCTTTTATGTAAACGGTGAAAAAGTGTTATTTAAAGGGGTAAACCGTCACTCATTCTGGCCCGAAACAGGCCGCTCATTGAGCGAAAGGAATCATATCATGGACATCGAACTTATGAAGGAAATGAACATGAATGCCGTTCGTAGTTCGCACTACCCTCCAGACAAACGTTTCCTCGATCTTTGCGATTCACTGGGGCTTTTTGTGCTCGACGAAGTTACCGGGTGGCAGCAAGGTTACGACACTATTGTTGGCCCAAAACTGATTAAAGAAACCATTCTGAAGGATGAAAACCACGCGAGCGTCGTGATTCTCGACCATGGAAATGAAGGGGGGTGGGATTTCAGAAACGAAAAAACGTTCTATGAATACGATATTCAGCGTCGCCCGATAATTTACCCATGGTTATTACGCAACGGTGTTGACACACACCACTACCCTGAATTTGAATACGCCATTGGACGATACACCTATGGTAACGATCCGTTTATGCCAACCGAATTCTTGCACGGATTATACGACGGTGGTCATGGTGCCGGATTGGAAGATTTTTGGAGAAACTACCAGACTTCGCCACTTCATGCCGGAGGATTTTTATGGGTTTTTGTTGATGAAGCGGTTTTGCGCACCGACAAACCGGATACCGTTTTTGATGGCGATGGAAACCACGCTCCTGATGGAATTTTGGGACCTCACCGCGAAAAAGAAGCCAGCTTTTACACCATTAAAGAAATCTGGTCGCCGGTGCAGGTGGAACCGGTAGCCATTGTTAAAAGCTGGAACGGCCGCTTGTTTTTGTCGAACAAATATATTTACACCAACCTCAATCAGTGTTCGTTTAAATGGGAAGCAGTAAAAACAGGTCTCCATCCTGAGGATGAAAAACAGGTTAGTTCGGGAACCGTTAAAAGCCCTGCTGCCAAACCGGGCGAAACTGCCCAGGTAGAAATAGAGCTGAATAACGCACTTGAAAATGCAGATTTGTTCCGTTTTACAGCTATCGGTCCGCATGGTGAAGAACTTTACACCTGGAGCTGGCCGGTTATTCAGCCGACAGACAAAGCAAAAGAATTACTGGCCGAACTTAACACCGGAGGTTCAGATATTTCAATTCAGGAAACCGAAGAGGCGGTAACCGCTTCGGTAGCCGATGTGGCCATTGAATTCAACAAAGCCGACGGAACATTATTATCAGTTAAAAACGGCAAAGGAAACGTATCGTTTACTGGCGGGCCAGTTGCAACAGGTGTTGAGCACGAAGTTACCGGAACGGAATGGAAAATGAACGACGATGGGACTTTCCAGTTTGAAATTACCACTAAAACCTATCCGCGCAAAATAACCTGGACACTTGAAAAAAGTGGTTTATTAAAATTGGTTGCCAATCCTCTTCGTGACGGAGTTTTTGATGTTGATTATGTGGGTATCTCATTTAATTATCCAGAAACCAAATGTACGGGAGTAAAGTGGATGGGACGCGGGCCTTACCGCGTATGGAAAAACCGTTTAAAAGGTAGCGAAATTGGTGTTTGGGAAAAAGAGTACAACAATACCATCACAGGCGAAAGTTTTGAGAATTTGGTTTATCCCGAATTTAAAGGCTACCACGGCAATTTGTTCTGGGCAACACTGGAAACAACCGAAAGCCCGATAACTATTATCTCGGAAACACCAAACCTGTATTTCCAGCTGTTTAAACCTGCAAAACCGAAGCACGTGGCAGGTGGTACTTTCCCGACATTCCCGGAGGGCGATATTTCGTTCTTATATGAGATTCCGGCCATTGGAACCAAGTTCTTCCAAATCGACAGATTAGGGCCAAATGCTAAAAAAGGAATGTTCTTCGAACGCCGTGGCGACGATAGTTACCCGATTAAATTGTGGTTCGATTTTAGAGCCGAGTAATAAGATTACCATATCAAGAAAATGGCTGCAGGATTTATCTTGCAGCCATTTTCTTTTGCGATTCGTTTCCTCAAAAGTGCATTTTTTAATCAGTACCAGAAGATCAAAACCAAATCAAGGCCAATATGTACTGAAAATCAAAGCCGTTAGACTATATGCTGAAGCAAAGCACCTGTATTTGTATTACATATTATATTATACCTCATAATAAATAGTATAATCCGGGATAAAAATCAAAAAACCACCACTCCTCATTCCCCTCTAAACAGCCTTTTCGACCTACATTTTCACAATTTAACAACATTTTGACACCATTAAATATTAATTACAGCTATTTGTAAAAAATTAGAATATTGTATTTTTTTGCATTTTTGTCATACATATTACAAAAATACTTTATATTTGAGGACCTTCTTTTGAAAAACAGAAGAAAATTGACAAACCTGATTACCTGAAAAACGATTAATGAAAACAACAAAACGGTATCTGGCTCTTGATGTTCTGCGCGGTTTAACCATAGTGGCAATGATCACGGTTAACAATCCCGGAAGTTGGTCATACATCTATCAACCACTAAAACACTCGGCATGGAACGGGTGTTCACCAACCGACCTTGTCTTTCCTTTTTTCCTGTTTATTGTTGGAGTTTCTATGTACTTTTCATTTTCAAAATATGGAAATACTTTAAATCAGGAATCGTTTAAACGTCTGGCGAAACGAACAATTTTAATTTTTGCCATCGGTTTGTTTCTCAATTCATTTCCGCAATGGGCCAAAGATTTCTCAAAACTGCGCATTCTCGGTGTTCTTCAGCGCATAGCAATTGTTTACGGAATTACATCATTAATAGTACTCTCTGCTAAAAAATCGTGGTTGCCCTATATTTCCGGAACCATACTTTTACTGTATTGGGGTATCCTGTTCTACTTTGGGCACGAGGCTCCTTTTAGTTTGGAAGGCAATGCAACGCTACCTTTCGACCGTACAATTCTTGGAGAAAACCATATGTATCATGGTTTTGGGATTCCGTTCGATCCTGAAGGCCTGTTAAGCACCATCCCGGCAATTGTTACAGCATTACTGGGTTATATGGCGGGTGCTCTGATCCATAAAACTGAAGAGACAAAAATCCCCCGTTGGCTTCTTCTTGGCGGGCTGGCAGGTATTGCTACAGGATTAGTTTGGGGACTGGTTTTCCCTATCAACAAACCACTTTGGACAAGCTCCTACGTGTTGTATACTGCAGGCTGGGCTTCGATTGTACTGGCAACACTCATTTGGATCATCGACATAAAATCCTACAAAAAATGGACATCCTTTTTTGTGGTTTTCGGAATGAATCCACTGTTCATTTTTGCTCTTTCGGGCTTATGGGCCAAGACCTTAACAAGGGTAATTAAATTCACGAATAGCGAGGAACAAATAACCAACGGATACAGCTGGCTTTATCATCAGGTATTTGAACCACTGGCAGGACCGCTAAACGGCTCGCTACTGTTTGCACTCACGCATGTTGCCTTTTTCTGGCTGATTGCCCGAATCCTCTACCAAAAGAAAATATTCATAAAAGTTTAAACCGTCACAAATTCTATTTTTTAACAGCATACAGAAATGATCTGGAACATAAAACAAACTGTCTTACTACTACTTATACTTTTTGCGATCCGGGGAACAGCTATGGCACAAACACAGCTCACTGAAACCGACAAAAAACATTGGGTAGATTCTGTATTTCAATCTTTATCGGCCGAGCAGCGCATAGCTCAGTTAATATGGGTAAACACCGCAGCTGATAAAAACATAGCCGGTCAGCTAAAAGTAGCTGAGCTGATTAAAGAATACAATCTCGGAGGTGTGATTTTTTTTACCGGCGATCCGATTAAACAAGCTGAACTTACCAATTTTTATCAGGCTTCGGCTCAAACGCCGCTCTTTGTAGCCATGGACGCTGAGTGGGGAGCCGGAATGCGACTTCCCGGTGTTATGCCTTTTCCGTACAATATGATGATGGGTGCCTCGCACAATCCGGAATTGATAAAACAGGCCACCACCGAAATGGCCAAACAGATGAAACGTTTGGGCGTTCAGGTTAGCCTTGGCCCCGTTGTCGATATAAATACCCAGCCACTAAATCCAATTATCGGGATGCGTTCGTTTGGCGAATCACCCAAACAAGTTGCAGCCTGTGGTATCGCTTATATGCAAGGCTTACAGGAAAATAATATCCTGGCCATTGCCAAACATTTCCCCGGACATGGAGATACACAAACTGACTCGCACCTTACTCTTCCGCTGGTTCCATATTCGCGCGAACGACTGGATTCGGTTGAACTGTATCCGTTCAAAGAACTCACTCAAAACGGTGTTGCCGGAGTGATGAGTGCCCATTTGAATGTTCCTAAAATTGATAGTACAAAAGAAATTCCATCCAGCCTGTCGACAAAAATTCTAAACGGAATTCTTCGCGACGAATGGAATTACCAGGGGCTCGTAGTTACCGATGCCATGAACATGGCCGGTGCTAAAAGTTTTGGCGCTCCTGGCGAAATTGAAGCGCTGGCGCTCAAAGCCGGTAATGATGTTATTGAATTTCCGAAAGATGTAGAACTAACCATTGCCGGAATCAAAAAAGCAATTGAATCCGGTTTGCTAACACAAGAAGAAATTGATTTTAAATGCCGGAAAGTATTGGCTGCAAAATACGATGCAGGTTTAAACAAGCTAGCTCCGGTTTCGCGTGTTAATCTCATGGAGGAATTAAACACCCCTCAGGCTGAACTGGTAAAAAGAAAACTGATTGAGGCCTCCTTAACATTTCTGGAAAACCAAAACGATATCATTCCGCTAAAAGGCCTCGACACCTTAAAAATCGCCTGCCTGACTGTTGGAGAAACAGCAGAAACTCCGTTCCAATCGATGCTATCGAAATACACAAAAACGGATAACTTTTTCCTTCCCGAACAATTCACAGAAGAGGAGTTAAATGCAGTAAAAGCAAAACTTAAGGATTATAACCTGGTAATTGCAGGCCTGCATTTGTACGAAAGCAAAACCAGACGGTCGATGCAGGTGGGCAGCCTGCAAAAGGCAAGGCCTAAACGGCCTTATGGTTTAAGCAACGAAACGGAAAATTTACTGCACTATCTGTCTAATAACAAAAAATCTATCGTTGTATTCTTTTCCAGTCCTTACGCCTTAACCGAAGTGCGTGATTTCACTCCTCCGGCCGGCCTGATCATGGCTTATCAAAAAGACTCGCTGGTGCAGGAATTAGCTGCTCAGCAAATTTTTGGTGGTATCGGTGCATCAGGTAAACTTCCAGTTACGCTTGGCAACTACTATAAAATTGGCGACGGACTAAACATCGACAAGGCTGTTCGTATGAAATACACCATTCCTGAAGAAGTTGGAATGAACAGCACACGTTTGAATCACCGTATAGATTCACTTGTTAACGATGCCATTGCAAAACGGGCAACACCGGGCTGCAGCGTTCTGGCGGCAAAAGATGGTAAAATAGTATTCCGAAAAACCTATGGTTATCACACCTACGACGAACGAATTCCGGTTTCGGAAAACGACTTGTACGACCTGGCTTCGGTAACCAAAGTAACGGGTGCACTGGCTGCCGTACTCAAACTTAGCGACGAAGGAAAAATCAATATCAACGATAAATTTTCAGATTACTGGCCCGACTGGAAAAAACGTTTGTTTCACTCGTCGGATAAAGAAGATATGGGCTGGCGTGAAATTCTGGCACATCAGGCCGGATTGATTCCCTACCTTAATTACTGGTCGGAAACAGCGAAAGACGGGCAGCTAAAAAACCGTTGGTATTCCGTTCAAAAAACAGACGATTATCAGCTGGAAGTTGCTCCGAACCTGTTTCTAAAAAACGATTTCAAGAAAAATATCTACAAGGATATCCGGAAATCGAAGTTGAATCCTCCGGGTAAATATGTTTACAGTGGGCTCTCATTTCTCCTGATTCCGCAAATCACAGAAGACCTGTCGGGACAAGCTTACACCGATTTTTTAGATGCCAATTATTACCAATCGCTAGGAGCGTACAACATTACCTACAATCCATTAAATAAATTTCCAAAAAGCCGCATTGTTCCAACAGAATACGATTCGTACTACCGAAATCAACAAATCCAGGGCACAGTACACGATGAAGCTGCTGCTGTTTTTGGTGGTGTAGCAGGTAATGCCGGGCTTTTTGCCAATGCCAACGATTTGGCAAAACTAATTCAAATGTACATGCAAATGGGTACCTACGGCGGTGAACAATATTTGAGTCCGACAACCATGAAAGAATTTACACGTGTTCAGTTTCCGGAAAATAACAATCGCCGGGGATTGGGCTTTGACAAACCTCTTCTCAACAACGATGAACTTAGCCCGGAGCAAAGTTATCCGTGTCCGGGAGCGAGCCCCGAAAGTTTCGGGCATTCCGGATTTACCGGAACATTTGTTTGGGCCGATCCTACTTATAACCTGGTTTACATCTTCCTTTGCAATCGCGTATACCCAACCCGCGAAGGAAATATGCTTGGAAAACTGAATGTTAGAACCAACATTTTACAGGTATTTTATGATGAAATGAAAAGGTAGTGACCCAATATAAACTAACGCTATTAATTAATCATACAACACACTAATGTATTGATTTACTAAATCTTGAGTTATACGCAATGAATGTGAACATTATGAGAACAAACATTAATTTAATTTAAATTCAAAATCCTTATCTATCATGAAGAAAGGCTTATTATTTATTCTTTTTCTGTGCATGGGCATTATGGTTTTTGCGCAGAAACGTCAGATTTCCGGTGTAATACGGGAAGAGTCGACAAATGAACCACTACCTGGTGTCTCGGTCCTTGAAAAAGGAACCACCAATGGTGTTGTTACTAATATTGACGGGCAGTACCAAATTACCGTCAGTGCTAACGCCACCATAAAGGTTAGTTTTATTGGTATGGAACCACAGGAGGTTGTAGTAGGTGATGCATCTACCTACAATTTCTCGCTAAAACCTTCGTCGGAAGAACTGGACGAAGTTGTTGTGGTGGGCTATGGAATCCAGAAAAAAACCAACTTAACAGGTGCCGTTGCATCGGTTAACACCAAAGAACTGGAAGCAAGACCAATACCCGATGTAGGTCGTGGTTTACAAGGTCTTACTCCGGGTTTGAACGTAGTTGTTCCAAGTGGAGAAGTTGGCTCCGACCCCATTTTGAAAATTCGTGGTCAGCTGGCATCGTTTGAAGGAGGTACCGCTCCTCTGATCTTGCTCGACAACGTTGAGATACCTTCTATCCAGCTGGTTAATCCCGACGACATTGCTTCTATTTCTGTTCTGAAAGATGCTGCTTCAGCATCGATTTACGGAGCAAAAGGTGCTTTTGGTGTAATCCTTATCACCACAAAAAAAGGAGCCTCAACCGAAAGCGTAAATATCTCTTACTCTGCAAACCTTTCGTTTCAGAACATTTCGAAAAAAATTGAAATGGGTGGAGTTGAAGCGTTGGAGTATTCAATTTTGGCAGCCGAAAGAGTTGGTGCAACAGCTACCGGTGCTTTTTGGAAAGTTACCCGCGACAGCTACGAAAGAGCAGCACAGTGGGAAGAACAATGGGGCGATGTTGTAAAACCAAACGATCCAATGCTTTACGGACGCGACTGGTATGTTGATGCCAACGGATATAAATTGGGTTTGCGTACTTATGATCCTTATGAGTATATGATCGAAGAATGGACACCAAGCCAGCAACATAACCTTTCGGTTAACGGAAAAACCGGTAAAACCGACTTTAACATTGGCTTTGGTTACCTCGACCAAAATGGTATGATGAAAACTGCCAAAGAAGATGATTTTAAACGTTACAACGGTTCGATAAAAGTTGGAACTGAAGTTAACAGCTGGTTGAAAGTTCACGGAGGATCGATTTTCTCGAAACGTGTAAAAAGATATCCTTTTGCAACAGCATCTACTACTGCCGACCCATGGTTATATCTTTACCGCTGGAGCCCGATTTATCCGTTAACAACTGAAGAGGGAGACCCGATCAGGAGCCCCGTTTCGGAAGTTGCGCAAGCTAACACTGCATTTCAGGAAACCAACTACACCAGCATGAACGGTGGTTTTGTTATTACTCCGGTTGATGACTGGAATATTAACTTCGATTATACATATGCCAACCAGGAGTATATTAACAAAAACCCTGGAACACGTTACACTGCACGTAACAGCTGGAGTTCTGCATTGCCAAAATACGATGAAAGCGGCAGCCGCATTTATGTAAATAACGCCGGCGAACAAGTAGCTTCAACTGCCGATGGTGCGATGGAGGCTTACGAACTGAACCTGCTGACATACACCGGAGTTGGTGCCAACCCCGACCGTGTTTATCGTTTTTCTCAGAACAAAAAGTGGTCAACAATTAACCTGAATACCACTTACGATCTTACTTTAGACGAAATACATAAGTTTAATTTTATGGCCGGTATGAACAGGGTAGCTTATGACGTTGCTTCAAACTGGTCGCAAAAAACGGAACTGATCGATTATAACAACCCTCAATTCGACTTGGCTACCGGTACTCAAACTGCCGGCGGAAGCGAAGCCTGGGAGTCGCAACTTGGATTTTTTGGCCGTATCAACTATAGCCTGAAAGACAAATACCTTTTGGAAGCCAACCTGCGTTACGATGGTACTTCTAAATTCCCTACGGACCTTCAGTGGCGTTGGTTCCCATCGTTCTCTGCCGGATGGCGTGTTAGCGAAGAAGAGTGGATGAAAAATTTGCAGCCGGTGCTTAGCTCGTTAAAATTGCGCGGATCGTGGGGTACAATTGGCGACCAAACTGTTAACAATTCATTGTATATTCCAACCATGTCGGGCGGATACAACAACTGGATTATTGGCGGTTCAAAACTTTATGATTTTGGAACTCCTGCCTCGGTAGCAGCTGCCATTACCTGGCAAGATATTACAACCCTTGACTTAGGTTTCGATGCACGTTTTATCGATAACAAACTGGGAGTTTCGTTCGACTGGTACCAACGCGATACCGAAAATATGATCGTTCCTCAGGAAGGACTTCCAACTACTTACGGAACATCGGCACCAAAAGGCAACTTTGGGTCATTGCGCACCAACGGATTTGAATTGCAGTTAGACTACAATCACCGTTTCCGCAATGGTGTAGGATTAAACGTAGTGGCAACAGTAGCCGATGCAAAAACAAAAATTACCAAATACGGATCGACTCAAGTTGTTGACAGCTGGTACGTAGGAAAAACTTACGGCGAGATCTGGGGTTATGAGACAGACCGTTTGTATCAGGCTGACGACTTTGTATACGAAAATGGCGAATTGGTAACAGTAACATCATCTGATAACAGAAATGTTTATCAGCTTGCTGACGAAAATGCACCAACACAAGGCTATCTGCAATCGGGTAACTTTATGTTTGGCCCCGGCGATGTGAAATTCAAAGACCTGAATGGCGATGGAGTTATCAACGATGGAAGCCGTCTTTTGGATGACCATGGTGATTTGAAAAAAATCGGTAACAGTACACCTCGCTACGAATACAGTTTCAGAATCAATACCGACTATAAAGGTTTCGACTTCTCTGTATTTCTTCAAGGTGTTGGCAAACGCGATGTTTGGGGTAACGGATTCTTCGCTATTCCCGGATTTAACGCCTCAGACGGTGCAATGCCGGAAGCAATGGCGACTGATTTCTGGAGAGAAGACCGCACTGATGCCTTCTACCCCCGCCCTTACAACATGGCCAACAGTAATACTACACTAAACATGGTAAGACAATCACGCTATTTGCTCGATATGTCGTACCTAAGAATTAAAAACATCACTTTTGGTTATACATTGCCGGCTCAACTTGTTGAAAAAGCCAGCCTGAGCAGCCTGCGTGTTTATGTATCGCTCGAAAACTTCTTCACTTTCGATAATTTGCGCGACCTGCCAATCGATCCGGAAGAAATTGCCGGTTACTCCATGTGGAACAGCAGTAACTACAACTTAAGTCGTACAGGTATTGGAACACCAACCTTTAAAAGTGCATCAATTGGTCTTCAGTTAAATTTCTAAAATCGACACAATCATGAAAAAATATAGTTTAATATTAATAACACTGGTCTTACTGGCATTTACCAGTTGCGATGATTTTCTTGACAGACCGTCGCTTACCGAAATGAATGACGAGACCTACTGGTCGTCGGAAAACAACCTTCGTTTGTTTGCCAACGGTTTTTACGAAAATTACTTTGTTGGTTATAACTCATCATGGAGTTCGTCGTACACCCCACTTCGCAGTTACTATTTCTCTGATGATTTTACTTCCCGCGGAAAGCAGGGAGGTTTTGAAACACAGGCTCCATCGTCAAGAGCGAGTACAAGCTCAACTCCCAGCATGATGACAACTTATGCCGGACCAAGCTGGAACTTTTCGTGGGTAAGAAAATCGAATCTGTTTTTGGACAGAATTGAAAATATGGATGCCGGAATTCTTACCGAAGAAGCATACAATCACTGGACTGCAGTTGCCCGTTTTTTCAGAGGTTACGAGTACAGCCGTCTTGTAAGTGTATTTGGCGATGTTCCTTATTATGGAAGCGTTGTTGCAGACACTGAACTGGATGTTTTATACAAAGACCGCGATGACCGTACCGAGGTGATGGATAAAGTTTACGAAGACTTTGAATATGTTTTGGCAAACATGAAATTGTCGGATGGCGATGCGCTATATCTTAATCGCTACACCGCTGCCGGATTTATTTCGCGCTTTATGTTGTTCGAAGGAACCTGGCAAAAATACCACCTGAATAACACGGAAAAAGCAAGCAAATATTTGCAAATGGCTGTTGATGCAGCGGCTATCGTAATGGAATCGGGTAAATACTCTTTTACCAGTGATTTCCGCTCGCTTTTCGGATCTCAGGATCTGGCCGGAAATGCCGAAGTTATTATGTACCGCCACTACGATGCTGCATTGGGTGTAACACATACTGTTGCTTCGTATTCCAATATAACTGAAGGACAAGGTACTGCAGCAAACCTTGCATTGGCAAAAGCATTTATTTGCACCGATGCAAAACCTTACCTGCTTTCGTCGGTTGAAAATGCCGACAAACTGGATATTCAAAACATGGTTGCCACCCGCGACCCACGTTTTGAAGCCACTTTCTGGGATACTCCAAAGAAAGAATCAGCCACCTTATTGTATGCCGATAAATTTATCGACAGGGTTGGCCCAACTTACTATGGTTCAGGTTATCCTCCAATGTACGGTTCAAACACCAATACCAACGATGCTCCGGTAATGCGTTTGGCAGAGGTTGTTTTAAACTGGATTGAAGCAAAAGCAGAACTGGCAACTATAGGTGGTGCAGCAGTTACACAGGCCGATATCGATGCTTCTATTAATGCTATTCGCGAACGCCCATTGGATGACGTAGCGATTGAAAAAGGTGTTACACAAACAGCGCCTCTATTGCTAAGTGCATTGCCAGATGATCCTGCCCGTGATGCAGATGTTCCTGCACTAATCTGGGAGATCAGACGCGAACGCCGTATGGAATTTGTATACGAGCACTCTCGCCTGCTCGACATCAAACGCTGGAATAAAATCGACTACATGAGGGCTTCTGAAAATCCGGATATCATGCGTGGTTTATGGATTGATTTCCAGGCAGAATTCCCTGAATGGCTGATTGCTGAAAAAGAAGGCGTTTTAAGAGTAGAAAACGAAAATGGGACAATTGTTACCTACGATGGTACAAACGCCGCTGAAATGGTGGGTTATTTTGTTCCTGAAAGTATTGCCGAACGCGACGAATTTACTGATCGTGTATATCTTGCTCCTGTAGGAAATGCACAAATCAGTGAATACACTGACAAAGGCTACACATTAAGTCAAACACCAGGATGGAACTAGAAATATAAGCCTGGAATTAATACACAAAGAGGCTGCTTTATCTTATAGCAGCCTCTTTTTTTAATCAATAAAATTATCAGAAATGAAACAGCATGTAATATCAGGTATAATTCTTCTGGCGTACATTCTTTTTACCGGATGCGGAACTACAACTCAAACTTCGCCACAAGAAGTAGTTGTTGGTGCCGAGCTCACAGATTCGTATCTACCGCTGCTCGAGAACAAAAACGTTGGCTTGGTTGTCAATCAAACCTCTGTTATTGACTCTGTCCATCTTATCGATTATCTATTTAACAAGGGGGTTGCCATAAAAGGTATTTATGCGCCTGAGCACGGCTACAAAGGCAATGTTGAACGCGGAGAGCATGTTGATGGAACAACTGATCCTGAAACAGGAATTCCGGTGTACTCGTTGTATGGCAAGTACCGCAAACCAACGCCGGAAATGCTCGAAGGTATCGACGTAATGATCTTTGATATGCAAGATGTTGGTGTTCGGTTCTTTACTTATATCAATACAATGACCAGGGTAATGGAAGCGTCGGCCGAAAATGGTATAAAAGTTATCGTTCTCGATCGTCCGAATCCACTTGGATATTATGTTGATGGACCGGTGTTAAAGCCGGGGTTTGAAAGCGGAATAGGCTTATACCCAATTCCGGTTATCCACGGAATGACGGTTGGCGAATATGCTAAAATGGTGAACAGCGAAGGCTGGCTAAAAGACGGTATTCAATGTGATTTGGAAGTGGTTAAAATGGAAAATTACACCCACGAAACCAAATACCAGCTTCCGGTACTTCCCTCGCCTAACCTGGCCGATATGAAATCGGTTTACCTGTACCCTTCCATTTGTTTGTTCGAAGGTGCCGATGTAAACGAAGGCCGGGGAACTGATACTCCTTTTCAGGTATTCGGAGCGCCCTATTACACACCAAAAGACTTTTCGTACATACCTAAATCGATACCGGTATTAGCATTGCATCCCAAGTTTGAAGGCGAAACCTGTTACGGCTACGATTTGTCGGAAACTCCAATATCTGAGCTTCAAAACATAAAACAGCTTGAAATAAAATACCTAATCGATTTTTACAATAAATCGGATGACAAAGAGAATTTTTTCACGCCGTTTTTTGATAAGCTGGCAGGAACCGACCAGTTACGAAAGCAAATTATTGCAGGACTGAGCGAAGAAGAAATTCGCGAGTCGTGGCAAGCAGATCTCGACAATTTTAAGGAAATGCGTAAAAAATACTTGTTATATTAAACGACTGAAAACAATTTTATGATGAAGAAAACACTCATACTGGCAAGCTTATTTCTTTTGTTGGTGCCCTTAGTGCAGGCGCAGCAACTGTGCTTCGCCCATATTACCGACACCCATGTTGGCGGAAGTACGGGAGCAGAAGATCTTATACGAACAGTGAACGACATTAACAGTCAGGAAGATATCAACTTTGTTATTTTATCAGGCGACGTAACCGAATTTGGTTCCGACGAAGAACTCAACGAAGCAAAATCAATCCTGTCAAAATTCAATAAACCGTGGTATGTTGTTCCAGGAAATCACGATTCAAAATGGTCGGAAAGCGGCAATAACAGTTTTGTTCGCATTTTCGGCTGCGAGGAATTTTCGTTCGAAGCCGGTGGTTACCTGTTTATCGGAACGGCCAGCGGGCCAAACATGCGAATGGCACCCGGACTGGTACCTCACGAACAAATCGTTTATCTCGATTCGGTTTTGCAAAACATGAAAGATCCTGAGCAACCCATTATTTTTGTTAACCACTACCCGCTCGACAATTCACTGTCGAACTGGTACAAAATCATCGACCGGCTAAAAACACGCAATATTCAGGCGGATTTACTGGGACACGGACACGCCAACAAATTGTTCGATTTTGAAGGAATTCCGGGTGTAATGAGCCGATCGAACCTGAGAGCAAAAGACGAAATTGGAGGATACAATATTGTTACTATCAAACAAGATACGATGTTCTACGCCGAACGCACTCCGGGACTCAAAACACATAAAGTATGGTGCAGGATACCACTGGTAAATCATCAGTTTAGTGAAAAAGAAAACGACTACCCACGCCCCGATTATTCGGGCAACCTGGATTATCCTGAAATAAGCACGGTTTGGGAGTTGCAGGATGTTAGCGATATTGGAACAGGATTAGCCAGCGAAAAAGGAATTACCGTATACGGAAATGCTGCCGGCGCCATTGTTGCATTGGATGAAAACACGGGTGAATACCTTTGGCAATTTCAAACAAACGGGAAAATCTATTCCACACCCGCCATTGCAAAAGACAAAGTGGTTTGTGCATCAACCGATAACAATATCTACTGTCTTGATTTGAAAACCGGTAAAAAAGAATGGAGTTTCGCTACCGGAAAATCGATTGTGGCCTCACCGGTAATTCACAAAAATTCGGTCTACATCGGATCGTCTGAAGGGATATTTCGGGCAATCGATCTAAAATCGGGTAAGCTAAACTGGGCCTTCAACCAAGTGAATAATTTTGTGGAAAGCAAACCATTGGTATACCAGGGCAACGTTTATTTTGGCTCGTGGGGAAATACGTTTTATGCCCTCAATGCCAAAACAGGGAAACTGGAGTGGAAACGCGAAAAATACAGTAACCGTATGTTATCGCCGGCGGCCGTTTGGCCGGTAGCTGCCAACGGTAAAATATTTATTGTAGCACCCGATCGGTACATGACCGCTCTCGATGCCAATACAGGACAAGAAATCTGGCATTCGAAAGAATACTCCTGCCGCGAATCAATCGGCATTTCGAACGACGGTCAACTGGCTTACATTAAAAATATGACCGAAGGAAATGTTGATGCTTTTTACACTTCAGCCAACGAACAAAAGCTGGCATGGGAATGCAACGCAGAGCTGGGATATGAAATTGCCCCCTCGCCGATTACTGAGGCCGGAAACCTGGTTTTTGTGCCTACAACAGAAGGAATTGTATGCGCCATTAACAAAACAACACATCAGGTAGCCTGGAAATACAAACTATCTAATGCGCTGGTAAACCACATTCTTCCAATTGATAACCAACGCGTGCTGGTTTCATTACTCGACGGAAAAATTGTGTGCTTGCAATATTGATAAGTAAAGGTTTTACAATAAAACTAAAAGAATAAATCGAATAAAAACGGCCGCTCAATGTGGTCGTTTTTTATTGGGAACTGATTTCAATTGAAGAACTTGCGGAAAAAGGCAGGAGTTAGACCAAGGTTTTACTAACTTCTTATATCAGTCCCTTATCCACCAAAACTTTCTCTATCGTCTCATGATTTTTCCAAAACCGATCTTTTATCTTTTGAAGTGTTTTTCGGTATTCCGGATTGTTTTCAATGGGTTTCAAAATCGGATCTATATCCTGGAAAACTAAAATCCAGTACTGGTAATTATCCTGTGTTGCAAAGATTTTAAGCTGTTCGATCGCCTCCTCGTATTTCCCCTCATATTCATACATTACCGCCATACTCGCACTTTTATAAATCGATTCATCGTTATCGCAATAGGTCTTATAATTATCAAGATACTTAGATGCCTGTTCCTGCAAACCCATCTTTTTATATACCCAGGCAATTTTAATATCCTCCTGCGGATAAATATTCAGTCCGTATTGGTCGCGGGCATCAACAAACTTCTCGAAATAATAAAAGGCACTGTCATAGTGTTCCTGGTAAAAATAAACTTTTGCCACTTCCTGCATAAGATCCAGCCGGGTAGTATCCTTGCGCCACTCCTTAAGCATTAATTTTTTGGTCCGCTCTGCATCGCCGTCTTTAGCGTACAAAATATAAGTTTTCACCAGCGGTGCATAATAATTCTCAGGATTGAAATCCAGCGATTTTTCGATATATGTAGCCGCCTCATCAACAAAACCATTCTGAATAAGCGCATTACTCAGGTGCAAATAGATGAAACTTTTGCCAATAGAATCGTTCGCTGCAATATCAAGCTGAATACCTTTTAGCGCATACTCGAGGTATTTCGCGGTGTTCGGAATTACACGGGCATACAAATCGGCCAGCATCTGCACCACCGCCGACGAGTTGGGGTTGTATTCAAGCGCCTTTTCAAGGTGCGGCAGTGCCAACTGATACTCCTCCATTTGCATATAATAAAGTGCCTTGGCAATAAGGCTTTCAGCGGAACGTGAGTCGTAAAGCAGCGCTTTATCAGCAAAATTGTTGATTTCCTCAGTGTATTGTTTTTCCTTTTGGTTCACATCGAGAAAGTAATACGAAATAGCCACATTGGCATAAGCCAGCGCAAACTCACCGTCCTCGTCTATTGCTTTCTCAAACAAAGAAATCGCCTTCTCCAAATTCTCCTGCGTTCGGTTATAATACAAGTTAAGTGCCTGCAAATAATAGTCGTAGGCCTCTAAATTTTCTGTCGGTATTTTCTCAATTTGTTTTAGTTCGGCAGGCGTTACAACAGCTTCAATGGCTCCGGCGATTTTTCGCGCCACTTCATTCTGAAGCGCAAATACATCGTCCACTTCACGGCTGTATTGTTCGCTCCAAATTGGCCGGTCGGTGGCCGCTTCAATCAACTGAATATTCAGCAAAACCTGGTTCCCAAAACGTTGGCCACTTCCCTCCACCAGGTAATTCACATTCAATTCTTCTGCAATTTCCGGAATAGCTTTATCGGTATCGCGATACTTTGCTACCGAAGTCCGGCTAACAACACGCAAATCGCCAATTTTCTGCAGATTGTTTAATGTCGATTCCATGAGCCCGTTAACAAAGTACAGGTTCAGCGAATCGTTGCTTTCGTTTACAAAAGGCAGTACTGCAATCGATTTCTCCAATTCAACCGGAGTCTCGTTTTTTTTGCTGAGAAGTAAAACCGATACAACAATTACGACGATAACCATCGCCCCAATTCCATACCATTTGTATTTTTTGAAACCACTTTCCTGAACATCATCGTTCTCTTCCCGTACAACTCCTTTCCGCACTTCGCCGGGAGAATACCCGTATTGTTCGCGAAAGCATTTAATGAAATACGAGGTGTTTCCAAAACCAACCTGGAACGAAATTTCGGCTACCGTTAGTGAGGTATGTTTTAGCAGTTCCAGGCCTTTTGTTACACGAACCTGACGAATAAACTGACTAGCCGAAAGCTGTGTATGTGTTTTTATTTTTCGAAGCAAACTGGAACGGCTCATATTCATGAGATCGGCCAGTTCGGAAACGCCAAATTGCTCATTCGCGATATTCTCAAGAATGATCGCTTCTGCTTTTTCGATAAAATCTGCTCCAAAAATTGATGTGTCCGACATGCTGAATTTAATTGACCCCGAAAGTAGATAAATTTATGAAAATGCAGACGTAAAAAAGCCCGCTTGCTTCAAATGTGGCATTATTGCATCATAGTTTTCATACCCGATTCAAACTTAACACTTATCGCTGCATATGGTTTAAATCAGGCGTTTGCGATTGGCTCATCTTTGTAAAAACAATTTTCAAAAACAAAAACATTAAAATTTAGAATTATGAAAACATTAAAAAGAAATTCAGTAAAAACGGTAGTAAGTTTTTCGTTCATTTTACTTTTAGTATTAACGTCGTGCGCTAATTCAGGAAGTAATAATACAGGAAACAGCACAAAAGCAAAATCGACAGTTGAGAAGCCCAAAATCGGCATGCAAGAGGCAATAATGTCGAACAACATCGAAGCCATAAAACAACACATTGAAGCTGGAAGCGATATTAATTTAAAAGACCAGATGAGTGGTTCAACACCATTAATTTCGGCGGTGTCGTTTGGCAGAAAAGAAATTACTAGAGCATTGATTGACGCCGGTGCCGATCTGAACCTGAAAAACAACGACGGATCGACTGCCCTGCATTCTGCCGCCTTTTTCTGCCACCTCGAAATTGTGCAAATGCTTATTGATGCAAAAGCCGACAAAACCTTAAAAAACAATTACGGCGCAACTGCCCGCGAATCTGTTTTGGCTCCGTTTGCCGATATGAAACCCATTTACCAAATGATGCAGCAACAATTAGGGCCACTCGGCATAACCATCGATTTAGAGGAAGTGGAAAAAAACCGCCCTGTAGTTGCCATGATGTTGCAGTAATCAGTTTAAAGTTAAATGAAAATGAAAACAGAAAGAAGATACGATATTGATTGGTTACGCGTGTTGGCAATCGGGTTATTACTGATCTACCACATTGCCATTGTATTTCAACCGTGGGCCATGTTTGTGGGCTTTATAAAAAGCACCGAAAGCCTTGAAACTTTGTGGAACCCGATGACCTTACTTAACGTTTGGCGAATTCCACTCTTGTTCTACGTATCGGGAATGGGTTTGTATTTTGCCATGCAAAAACGCAACTATGCACAGTTACTAACCGAACGTACCCTCCGGATTCTTATTCCATTGATTTTTGGAGCACTGGCCATTGCGCCTCTCCATTTTATCATTTTTCAGAAGTTCTACAATTTGCCTTTAGGTTATTACCCGCACATGGGACATTTGTGGTTCCTCGGAAACATCTTTGTTTATGTGTTGGTATTAACTCCGTTGTTTTTTTACCTGATGAAAAACAAGGAAGGTAAATTCAGAAAAGCACTGTCTGCTTTAATGAAAAATCCATTTGGACCTTTAGTGTTATCAGCATTTTTTATTGCTGAAACGCTGCTTGTAAAACCTCAAATATTTTCTGTTTACGCAGAAACATGGCATGGCTTTTTTCTTGGTTTGCTGGCCTTCTTTTTTGGTTTTCTGTTTGTATACAGCGGACAGCAATTTTGGCAAACCATATCGAAATGGAAATGGCTCTACCTTGGCTTAGCTGTGGTTTTATACGTCGTCCGCGTGCAGCTATTCGAAACCAATTCGCCGGCTTATCTCATGGCCATCGAATCAAACTGCTGGATATTTGGCATTTTCGGACTGGGTTACCAATACCTCAACAAACCAAGCGCAGCACTCAGTTATTTAAGCCAGGCTGCTTATCCTGTGTACATAATTCATATGTTTGCGTTATATGCAGGTTCACTGCTAATTTTGCCCACGCAACTGCCGCCAATGGCTAAATTTGTTGCAGTATGCGCATTTACTTTTGTTACTTGCTATGGTATTTATGAATTTATGATAAGAAGAATTGGATTTTTACGACCATTGTTTGGATTAAAACCAAAAGTCAACAAAGCAGAAAAGAAACTGTTACAGGAAGCCGTATAAGATACTTCAAACTGAATAAATTGCTAAGATGAAAAAGAAACACACAATATTAATAATACGAATAATGTTATTAACCGGAACCGCCATATCACTATTTTTTGTGCCATGGTTACTGCTCAGAATCATGCTCACTCCACTGCCTGATACCGTTCAGGAACAACTCGATAAAAGCATAAAATACGGTTTCGACGGAATAATCGTATATGTTGACGAAGCCGGGAAAGAACCTGCGTTTTATGCTGCCGGGTACAAAAACCGGGAAAACAAAATTCCGGCCGATCCACATTCATTATTCAAAATAGCCAGTATCAGCAAATTATACGACGCGGTTGCCATAACCAAACTGGTTAGCGACGGGCGTTTATCGCTGGATAAAACGCTGGCCGATTACTTTCCGGAATTGGTGGGAAGAATTGAAAATGCCGACCAAATTACACTGAGAATGATGGTGCAGCACCGAAGTGGAATTCCCAATTTAACCGATACGCCAAACTTTTGGGCAGAACCACCATCAAGCAGCCAGGAAGCACTTGAACGTGTGCTTGATTTACCGGCCGATTTTGCCCCCGATGCCAAGTATCGGTACTCGAACACCAACTATTTGTTGATTTCCATGTTGATTGAAAAAGTGACCGGAAAAGAAGTATTCCAGACGATAAAAAAAGAAATTCTGGATCCGCTTGGCCTGAAAAACACTTTTGGCTCAGTTAACCAGGAAAACATCGATGATGTGATGAGTGGATATTACGTTGGAATAGAAGAAGATATTAAAGCCGGAGACTATGGAACCAAACTAACCTCGATGGTTGCCAGTGCGGAAGATGTTGGTATTTTTCTGCGGGCATTAAACAACGGTACGGTTTTTAACAATGGCGAGCAGGAAATCTATTCCTCCATTTACGTTTACGAACATACGGGCTTAATGCCGGGATATATGAGCATTGCCAAATACCACAAAGACATTGACACGGTTGTTGTTCAATTTGTAAATACCACCGATTTTCAAGGACTACATTGGAGTATAATGGAAATTGTATACCGACGGGTAGTAAAAATTGTGAAGCACCAACACAACAAATAAAGAAGAACAAAAGGATCCAAAACTTACTTATAAACCATATTTAAAGCAGCGCCGATAATTCCGGCGTTGTTTTCCATTTCAGCAGGTACAACAGGAGTATCAACATTAATGTATTCTTCAAACTTGTCCATTTTTTTACTTACACCGCCGCCAACAATAAACAGGTTGGGATTAAACATCCTGTCGTAATAATCCAGCGCATTGTTAAAACGTTTACCCCACTCTTCCCACGACAAGTCTTTTCTTTTGCGAACCGAATCAGCCGAGTATCGTTCAATGGTTTTGCCTTTAAATTCGAGGTGGCCCAGCTCCAGGTTCGGCACCAGGTGTTTATCGATAAAAATAACGGTCCCGATTCCGGTTCCTACAGTAAGTAAAAACACCATGCCTTTTGTCTTGGCTCCGGCACCAAAATGGATCTCGGCAATTCCGGCAGCATCGGCATCGTTTACACACTCTACTTCGCAGCCTGTCTTCTCGGATAATTGTTTGTTAATTTCCTGCCCGATCCAACTGTTATCGATGTTTGCAGCGCTTAACATCACACCGTTTTTTACTACGGCAGGTACACCAACGCCAACTTTACCTTTCCAGTTAAAATGTTCAGTAAGCTCTGCCATTACCTCCGCCACAGCATCAGGAGTTGCCGGTTGCGGGGTTTCAATACGATGTCGTTCTGTAACCAGTTCTCCGGTTTTTGTATCAACAATTGCTCCTTTAATTCCCGATCCGCCAAAATCAATTCCAAGTACTTCCATTTTTTATCGTTTTTGATTTTCTAATTTACGATAATGATTTCGTTCAGTTGCAATGAATTTTAAATTAGCAAATGAGAATTACGTAATCCGGATAGAAATAAAATGCAAATTAGATGTTCTGTCCGTCCATAGGGGAACTAATCAGCACCAAATCTGTTCTCATTATAACAAACAAATTTTTAAGTGCTTAAAACAGAAATTACGAATGGCGGTATTAATTAATGGTTTAAACAAAACCTGATAAAAGAATTTAAATAATGGGAGGCATTAGAGACAAATGGAATGATGGGGATTCTTACGAATATTTTATGGGCCGATGGAGTTCATTGATGGCCCCGGAATTTTTAAATTGGTTGAATATGCCAAACAATATGAATTGGCTCGACGTTGGTTGCGGAACCGGAGCCCTGAGTAATGCAATTGAACAAAACTGCGCCCCTCATAAAACAGCTTGTGTTGATGCTTCTGAAGGATATATTGAAGAAGTAAAAAAAAGACTATCAGGGAAGTGTGACTGTAAGGTCGGAAATGTTGAAAAATTGCCCTTTTCAAATGATAATTTCGATGCAGTTGTATCAGGACTTGCATTTAATTTCTTTCCAAATCCTGATCGTGCATTAGCTGAAATGAGAAGAGTTGCAAAATCAAACAGAGTGGTTGCAGCCTACGTTTGGGATTATTCTGACAGAATGGATTTATTACGGTATTTCTGGGATGCAGCCTGTAAGGTTGATCCAAAATCACGAGATTATGATGAGGGACTGCGTTTCACCATTTGTAATACAGCAAATTTATCAAGAGAATTTAAAAGAGCTGGTTTAAAAGAGGTTGAATCCACTTTCCTTGATATTGAAACAGTTTTTATGAACTTCGAGGATTATTGGAATCCTTTTTTTAGCGGACAAGGCCCCGCACCGGGTTTCTTAATGTCACTCAGTAAAAAGTTACAAGATGAATTAAAGCAAACCATCCAACAGCGAATCAATTATGAGTCGGATGGATCGATTAAATTAACTGGAAGAGCAATAGTTGTTAAAGGATCAAATTGAAATGCCTGTGAGCATTGGCTTATATAAAAAATAAAAGCGGATTTCCGGGTGGTAACCAATAAGTGACTTCCCCAAAAATCCGCTTTCGAATTTAATGATAAATTAGCTACAGCTGATACAATTCATCAGCTCTCAACAATTCGGTTTTATGTTTTTGCAACATTTCCACACAACGCTCAACTCGTGTTGGGCGAATTACGGTTACAGCCCCTTCATCTTTCATCGAAAAGGCATACATGTATTCGATAAACACCTCTTCTTTTTGCAGAATATCCAGCAACTTGCTTAAACTGCCCGGTTTATTTGGTGTTTTGGCCAAAACAACATCAGTGGTTTTTACCGAAAACTCATTTTCTTTTAATACCGCGCATGCTTTATCCGGATGGGAAACGATCATGCGTAGAATCCCGAAATCAGAAGTATCGGCAATGGTAAACGCCGACAGATTTATTTCGGCATCGGCCAGTATTTTTGTCACTTCGTTTAATCGTCCTGACTTATTCTCTAAAAAAACAGATACTTGTTTGATGATCATGACTTTAGATTTTACGGTTATCGATTACACGTTTTGCTTTTCCTGCAGTACGCTCAATGGTTTTTGGTTCCACCAGTTTCACATCTACTGAAATCCCAAGCGTACTTTGAATATTATGCGTAATTTTCTTTTTCAGTTTTTCCAGTTCGCGTACTTCATCCGAGAAGAATTGCTCCTGCACTTCCACCATCAATTTCAGCACATCGAGCGTACCTTCGCGCTCCACAATTAGCAGGTAGTGTGGTTCAGTTTCGCTCATTTCGAGCAATACACTTTCAATTTGCGACGGGAATACATTAACTCCGCGAATAATCAACATATCATCCGAGCGGCCTTTACATTTTTCCATACGCACCAATGTACGTCCGCACTCGCATTTGTCGTAAATCAAGCGGGTAAGATCGCGCGTACGATAGCGCAATATAGGAATTCCCTCCTTGGTGATGGTTGAAAATACCAACTCTCCCACTTCGCCAGGTGCAACGGGCTGCAATGTTTCCGTATCGAGAATTTCAGGAATAAAATGATCTTCGTTTACGTGCATGCCCACCTGGTGCTCACACTCGCACGAAACTCCGGGGCCAATCACTTCACTCAATCCATAAATATCGATGGCTTTCAATTTTAATTTGGCTTCAATCTCCTTGCGCATGCTTTCGCTCCATGGCTCGGCACCAAAAATACCAACACGTAGCTTCAGCTCTTCCGGATCGATACCCATTTCCTGCATCACTTCGGCCAAAAACAAAGCATACGATGGTGTACAGGCAATTACCGACGAGCCAAAATCCTGCATCAGCTGAATTTGCTTTTGGGTATTTCCACCCGAAATAGGAATTACGGTTGCTCCAAGGTTTTCAGTACCATAGTGTAATCCTAAACCGCCAGTAAACAGACCATAACCGTATGCCACCTGCACAATGTCGTTACGTGTTACACCCGACATACACAACGAGCGGGTAACCACTTCGGCCCACATACTCAGATCGTTTCGGGTGTAACCGACAACGGTTGGTTTTCCGGTAGTTCCCGAGCTGGCGTGCACACGCACAATTTCGCTCATGGGCACGGTAAACATTCCGAAAGGGTAATTATCTCGCAGGTCGGTTTTATTGGTAAACGGCAGTTTTTTTAAATCTTCTACCGAACGCACATCGCCGGGCAGCATTCCAATTTCCTGCATTTTGGCGCGGTAGCTGGGTATATTGTGGTAAATACGCTGAACGGTTTGTTTTAGACGTTCGCTTTGAACTGCGGCCATCTCATCGCGAGAGGCGCATTCTATCTTTTCATTCCAAATCATAAAATTTAGTTGATCTTAGTAACTGTTAGGAATTTATAATTTCTAACTGCTTCTTTGGTTTTACATGTTGTTTATTGGTCTACAACCGGGCATTTCGGTAGTTGCTATTTTCCGTAAACCACTTTGTCGTCAAGAATTTTAACATGGTTGATTTCCAGACGACGAATGGCCTCCAAAACATCGGGAACTTCAAGTAGAAGAACCGCCATATTATTTTCGCCAATAAGTCGCGTATAAGCACTTTCGATGTGAATTCCGGCACGTGCGATCTTCACCAGAATCTCGTCCAAACCACCCGCTTCATCTTTCATTTCAAGCGCAATCACCTCTTTCATAGCCACAGAATTTCCGTGGTCGGTAAGAATTTTATAGGCTTCATCAGGATGGTCGACAAGCAAACTTAATACGCCCCATCCGTGCGCCATATTATTTAAAGTAAGCGTTCGAATGTTGATTCCCTTTTTTTTCAACAGCGCGGTAATCGCCTCGAAATGGGTTATTTTGTTCTCGAGAAAAACAGATATTTCAAATGCCATAATTGTAGTTTTTTAGTTTATTCAACATGGTTTCCGTAAAATTAAAGTTTATTGGGTAAACATTCACCAACGGAAATCATATTTTCAATTCGCTCAAAACCCGTACCGTTATTTTATTCCGTGTCTTCCGTCGATCTTTCTTCCCCGGGGTTTCAAACTCCTTCTGCCAGAATTTTTGTG
Source organism: Draconibacterium mangrovi (assembly GCF_010586825.1). Lineage (GTDB taxonomy): Bacteria > Bacteroidota > Bacteroidia > Bacteroidales > Prolixibacteraceae > Draconibacterium > Draconibacterium mangrovi. The sequence goes on from NZ_JAAAGB010000003.1 coordinate 49,859, forward strand.
TAATCCTTTAAAAATTATAGGTCAGCATTAACAGAATACGGTGGTTGATGGCGTTTACCGTATCTTCGAAAAGTCCGTCGGAAAAATCGAAAGTTCCGGTTCCGTAATCAGCTGAATCAATTTCATATTCTGCTACAAACCGAAGGTTTTTAAAGTTATATGCGTAATACGGTGCTATGCGCCATGCCTGTTTCATGGTTGGCATCAAACCTTTAGTTTTTGCTGCTCCATCGAAATTATACAGGGCATCTTTTGTACCAAAATTAGTTGATAAGCCGGCAAACAGGCCCAGCTGCTTTTGTATACCGTAAACCACATTCACCAAAGTAGTTGATGTGGTATAGTTGGTGTAGGTCATTCCTCCGGTTCTGTCGTCGTACGATTTTACACCGTAACCGCCAATCATCAGCATGTTCGACAAATTCTGTCCAACCAGTTCTTTTACCAAGAAGAACCATTTATCTTTTTTGTAACCCCCATAACTCATTACGGCATAACTGGTGTTCAGCTCATCGCTCTGAAATTTACCGTCTGTACCTTCAGTTACGTCAATAGGTTTTATAGCATTAAACTGGCCAGCAATTCCGAGGCTAATTCCATTGTCGTTGTAGTACAAACCGGCCACCAACTCAGGGATTCCGGCATTACGTTTTGCAAGGTTCTTGCAGTTGGTATTTGGCACATCGTAAAATCCCGGAGTGGTATACTGCTGCTCATACAGCGCTGTTAACGACAGCGTTGTTTTAGTCCCAAGTTTATAATCGAAATCGATTTGTGGTGAGCGGTTAAATGGGTTATAAGGGCTACCGGTATTTAAACCTCCTACCTGCGGATAAAAGGCACCGCTGCCATTCCATAAGGGATGCCAGGTTTGCCCGATCAGTAACGATGATTTTTCCCAATCGAGTTTTACATATGCTTTTCGCAAACGCAACACTTCGGGATACTCGCTTACAATTCCCGCAAAATCGGTTTCGAAATTTGCAGATGATTTGGCTCCTAAAATTTCAGGTCCGGTAATGTTAAAACCAAAACGGGTTGCCATGGCGGTAAAACCATGAATCCCCTGATGATTGAGATCGTTCCCTTCAGCATCCTCTCCTTTGTAAAGCGGGAAAAGGTAAAAATTGTCCTGGGCAGCGTTAAGTCCTTTGTAGGAATCGTAATAATACTCGCTTCGGATAAAACCGTAAAGTTCGATCGATGATTTTTTTGCAGTGACTTTGTTGTCGTCCTGTGCCATTATAGAAATGGAAATCAGACACAGAATAGCGGTTAATGATAAATATTTTTTCATTGCGAAAATGATTAGTTGTTTTTGTTGATTGAACAATGATTGCACACCCGAAGAAAGCGAATTAGCCCTTCGGGTAAGAACAGAAGTACTCTAATAAGAAATAATATGTTGCTGTCTTAATCACGAGCCTCAAAATTAGCAATTTTACAGGCCTGCCCAAGGTTGTATTTACAATTTGAATCTCAAAAGTGCTTATTTATTTTGATTTCAAACTACACATAAAAAAACCCGTTCGCGAACACTTGTCCGGAATGGGTTTATTATAGATGGTTATTAATTTTCTATTTGTTTGCCATTGCAAAATCCAAACCGGCCTTAAAAGCTTTCCGGTTCATTTCTACCACGGCCTCGCCTTTTCTACTGAAAATATGTGCAATTCCGGCTTCTATTTTTTCCGGTTCAATATTCAGAAAAGGAGTAGCAGCCCCCAACATCACCACATTCGATGCACGTTTGTTGCCAATTTCTGCCGCAATTTTATCTGCATCGATAGCCACAAAACGTGGTTGTTTTTCTATTTCTGCCAAAACAGCTTCCACATCCGGGTAATTCGGGATATTGATAAAAGGTGTGGTATTGGTTACCACATACCCTTCGGGCGAAAGAAACGGCAGGTAGCGCAAAGCTTCCATAGGCTCCACCGACAAAATCAAATCGGCTTTACCCAGGGGAATCAGGTCGGCAGCAATTTCGCAGTCGGAAATACGCAGATGAGATTGCACTGCCCCGCCACGCTGGCTCATTCCGTGAGTTTCGGCCTGTTTTAAAAACAAATTCTCGTTAATGGCTGCATCGCCAATTATCGATGCAATGGAAAGAATTCCCTGTCCGCCAACTCCGGCTAATATAATATCTGTCTTCATTTTTACTTATTTATTGGGGTTATCTTTCATTTTCTTTTCCTTGCGCAAACGTTTTGCCGCTGCCTGAATACACTCGCGGCGAAAAACAATTACCGACACACCGTCGTAAGCAATCTCTTCTTCAAAAGTCTGCACCATCATATCGTGGTATTTTTTCAGTGGAGTTAATACGCGAATATGATTTGGGTCAACGCCAACTCCGGTACAAATGCTTTCAATTTTTCCAAGTGCTGATGACTCCTGTCCACCGGTCATCGATACCGATTCGTTATCAGAAATAACAACCACGATATTTGCTTCATCGTTAACGGCATCAAGCAAACCTGTTATTCCCGAGTGCGTAAAAGTTGAGTCGCCAATAACAGCTACGGAAGGAATCAAACCTGCATCGGCAGCACCTTTTGCCATGGTTACCGAAGCGCCCATGTCAACACACGAGTATATACTTTTATACGGCGGTAAAGCACCCAGTGTATAACAACCGATATCGGAGAAAACGCGTCCTTTGGTATATTTATCAAGCGCCTGGTTCAGGGCTTTGTACATGTCCTGGTGGCCGCATCCCTGGCACAATGCCGGTGGACGGTTCACTACCAGTTCCGGAACATCGGCACCAAGCTGTGTTTCTTTTCCCAGTGCTTTGGCTACCAGGTCGGCATTCAGTTCGCCGTCGCGTGGCAAAGCACCACTTAATCGCCCCGAAACCTGAATATCCTTTTTAAATGCAGCCTTTATGTGCTCTTCAACAACCGGATAACCTTCTTCCAGCACCAGTACCTCTTCGCAATGTTTGGCCATTTTATCCAAATATTTTTGAGGAACCGGGTATTGCGAAAGTTTCAGTACGGTATACAGGCAGTCGTCTTTCGGATAATTTTCCTTCAGGTAATTGTATGCAATGCCGCAGGCAATAATTCCAAAGCTTTTGTCTTCGCCTTTTATGTATTCGTTGTATTTCGATTTTTTTGCCGTCTTCTCAAACAGTTCCTGTTTTTCAAGCAGCCCCTTGTATCTTCTGCGGGCAATGGCCGGCAGCAAAACAAACTGACTTGGATCAGCTGGTAAAACCACCTCTTTTTCGGGCAGTACTTCACTGCGAATCACTCCGGCACGCGAGTGTGCCAAACGAGTGGTTATACGCACCATCACCGGAACTTCCAGTTTTTCTGACAACTCAAATCCTTCGCGAACCATATCGTAAGCTTCCTGCTGGTTACTTGGCTCCAGAATCGGAATCATAGCAAACTTACCATAGAAACGCGAGTCCTGCTCGTTTTGCGACGAGTGCATCGAAGGATCGTCGGCAACCGTAACAATCAAACCGCCGTTAATACCTGTGATTGCTGAGTTGATAAATGCATCGGCAGCCACGTTAAGCCCCACATGTTTCATACAAACCATGCTACGTTTTCCGGCGTACGACATTCCTAAAGCGGCTTCGTAAGCTGTTTTTTCGTTGGCTGACCATTTGCTGCGAATACCTTTTTGAAGAGCAAGCTCATTCGCCTGAATAAACTCGGTTATTTCGGTTGAAGGAGTTCCGGGATAGGCATAAACCCCTGAAATTCCGCCATCAATGGCTCCCTGGCCGATGGCTTCAACTCCTAAGAATAGATTTTTTTGCATTTTGGTTTAATTTTCGAAGCCAACAAAAGTATTACTTTGAGGTTTTTATACAATTAGGAATGTCATGTTTTGTCTTTATAATGAATACAAATTAGGAATCGTTGATGACTTTATGTTGCAAGCGGTATGTTTTCCATTTTGTACCAATTGTTACAACACGAGTTGCAAATGTTAAACATATTTGCGCAACAAAGAACTACCGTATGGCCCGAAAAAATTGGATAAAGACCTTTAAAAAACTACATAAATGGCCGGCAATAATAATTGCCTTTATCGCTATTCTTTTTGCCGCGTCAGGAATTGTGATGAACCACCGGCAACTGTTTTCCGGTGTTGATGTTTCCAGAAACCTGCTGCCCAAAAATTACCACTACAAAAACTGGAACCTGGCAGCGGTTCGTGGTTCCATTCAATTGGAAGGTGCCAATTTGCTGTACGGAAATATCGGTGTTTGGAAGACAGATGATGATCTTCAAAAGTTTGAAGATTTTAACCAGGGATTTCCGAAAGGAATGGACAACCGGAAGATCTATTCCGTCATTCAGTTTAAGGAGGAACTTTTTGCCGGAACACACCTGGGTTTATACAAACGAAGCAAAACAGACGGCTTCTGGCAAAAACTGGAACTACCGGTGGATAAAGAACGTATTGCCGACCTGGAAATAAAAGACAATACCTTACTGGTACTTACACGGCATTATTTGCTGGAAAGTACCGACGGGCAAAATTTCGAAATGATACAATTACCCGAGCCTGTAAACTACAAACGTAAAACCGGCTTATTCAATACCTTTTGGGAATTACACAGCGGAGAGTTGTTCGGACTGGCCGGAAAACTATTTGTCGACCTGCTGGGGCTGGTAACCATTCTGCTTTCGGTTACCGGGCTGCTGCATTTTTTCTTTCCGAAATGGATAAAACGAAGGAAGAAAAAAATCGGGGTTCAATTTGGAAAAGTTGATCACCCCCTTCCCTCTCTAGTGGGTAACCGAAATCTGAAGATTTCTGAAGATGAAACGGGATCCGTTGAGAAACTGGTAAGGTTTAAAAAGCTTAACCTGAACTGGCATAACGTAGTGGGTTATGTTTTTGCGCTGTTCCTGCTCATTAATACGTTTTCGGGGATGCACCTGCGACCACCTTTATTAATTCCAATTGCCAATAAACAGGTAGGTATTATTCCGGGCACGCATCTCGACAGTCCGAATCCGTGGTTCGATAAACTGCGCCGTATCCACTGGGATGCTGCCAACCGACGTTATATATTCTCTACCGTTGATGGTTTTTTCTTTGCTGATGAGAAACTTAGCGACAAACTCATCCCTGCCCCGGTTCAGCCTCCGGTAAGTGTTATGGGTTGTAATGTACTGGAATCAATGGGCGATAACTACCTGATGGTTGGATCGTTTAGCGGTATGTTTGTTTGGAATACGAAAAACGGAATGATTGCCGACCTGTTTACCGGGAAGCCATACCAAACCCCTCAAGGAATGGTTCGCCCCATCGGCGCCAACACCGTTGCCGGGTTTGTACAATCGGGAAACAAAAGCTGGTGGTTCGACTACAGCAGAGGTGCCATCGTACTCAATGCACAAAACGAGCCGCAGCCGTTTGCAGCCATGCCAGATGAAGTACGTAAAGCTTCGTCCATGTCGTTGTGGAATGTGGCATTGGAAATACACACCGGCCGAATTTTCGAGCACCTGGTGGGTAGTTTCTATATCTTATTCGTTCCACTAGCGGGGATTTGCCTTATGCTGGTAATTATTAGCGGATTCTTCCTGTGGTGGATGGTATTTCGGAAAAAGAAAGAAAAGCGAAAAAAATAAAATTCTATATTAGCAATTAAATGAAAAGCTTCCGCTGAGGCTGATTATAAACGCACAACCGCAATCGAATGGATTATATCAATATCAACAAAAAACTTTGGAACGAAAAAACGGATATTCATTATAAATCGGATTTTTACGATGTTGAAGCATTTATAAAAGGAAAAGATTCATTAAATCCCATTGAACTTGAGCTGTTGGGAAACATAGAGGGTAAAAAGATCCTTCACCTGCAATGTCATTTTGGGCAAGATACTATTTCGCTGGCGAGGCACGGCGCAATGGCAACAGGAGTTGATTTTTCGGAAAAAGCCATTGAAAAAGCCCGGCAGCTGAACGAACAGGTCGGAACCAACGCTCAGTTCATTCAAAGCGATGTGTACAAATTGCCCGAAGTGCTTGATGAAAAATTTGATATCGTATATACCTCGTACGGTGTTATTGGCTGGCTCCCCGACATGAAAAAGTAGGCTGCAATTATCGAACATTTCCTAAAACCCGGCGGGCAACTGGTGTTTGTTGAATTTCATCCCATCGTATGGATGTTCAGCTACGATTTTAAGCGGGTGGAGTTTGACTATATGGAATCAGACGCGATTGTAGAAGAACTGGAAGGCACATACACTGATAATGATGCGCCAATTAAGGGAAAATCGGTTTGCTGGAATCATGGTTTAAGCACCGTTATCGATTCGATGATGAAAGCCGGCCTTACGCTTACCGACTTCAAAGAATACAACTACTCGCCCTACAATTGCCTCGAAAATTTAGTTGAGGTTGAAAAAGGAAAATATAAAATTAAAGGGCTTGAAAATAAGTTCCCCTTGGTGTATTCGGTTAAAGCGGTAAAAAGTTAGATTCACAATTCCTCCATGAAGAGTAAAATGAAAAAAATTCCATAAGAATTAAGCACCTGCTTTACATCACCACCTCTCCCACCGAACCATTTTCTGTGGGTTTCAGTTCAAAAACAAACTTGGGTTTTAAATCAGGCTCCGTACGGTGCGACACATAAAGAATTGCGGTTTGACTTTCTGCTGCTATTTTATTGATGAGTGCCGACAGCAGTGCCGCACTTTTATCGTCGAGTCCGGTTGATGGCTCATCGAGAATCAGCAGCGGCGGATGTTTAATCATGGCACGGGCAATCAGCACCATACGACGATGTACCTGTGAAAGATCGACAAAAGCCAAGTTACCTTTATCGGCCAGTCCCAGCACCTTTAACCATTCGTTAGCAACATGCTTTTGTATTTCGCTTGGCCGATGATACAATCCAATGGAATCGTGAAAACCGGAAATCACCATTTGCTCGGCGGTATGACGGCGTTTAAACAGTTCCATCATCGATGGCGTAAAATACCCGATTTTCTTTTTTATCTCCCAAACACTTTCACCCGTTCCTTTGCGGCGGCCAAACAATTCAATGTTCTGCCCGAAAGCTTTTGGATTATCCCCATTTATCATGGTTAAAATGGTGGTTTTCCCCGATCCGTTCGGCCCCTTTAATTGCCAGAACTCACCGGCTTTAATCGTCCAGTTGATCTTATTTAGTATTTGTCGTTCCCGGTATTTAACCGAAACATCGCTGAGTTTTATCAACTCGTTGTAGCTCAATTTTTGCTCGTGTACAGGCCCCGGAATTTCGATTGAAAAATGCATCTCCGCTTCCGGCTCATATTTTTCAAGGTATTGTTTTATTCCATCGTCGAAAACTACTTCTCCATTATCAACTCGCATGGCATGTTTAATAAACGGCAACAGATCCGATTTCCGTTTAAACACCTGTATTACGGTCATCTGGCCCCCAATATTCTCCAGTCGTGCTTTTAAGTGCTTTACTGAAGCTACATCCAGCGCATCAAAAGGATTATCCAGAATAATAAAACCGGGCTGTTTATCCATAAGATATTCAAGCAACGCCTTTTTTTGCTCTCCGCTTGACAAGGTACGTATGCTGCGGCCATAACTTTTAGTCAGTTCAAAATTATCATGCCTGAATTCTTCCTCGATAAATTTCGCCAGCGTTGTATTTGAAAACAACACTCCCCTTTTTCCTGCCAGTTGAGGGAAATGCTCCGAACACTCCCCTTTCAGAAGCTGTTTTATAAAGGTCGAATCCATCGCCAGATCATCGCCGATTAAGGCCACATGTTTATGCATACACTTGTATTTTCAATACGCCAAATTAGAAATATCTGATCAATTTCAAGGATGGACTACCCACATTCCAGTAAATCCTTTTTAACATTTTATTTTGAATTAATCTTAATAAGGTGTAAATTGATTTCCATTATCCCACTACACATTTTTTAAACCAAAAAAACATCCAAAATCAGCTTGCTTTAGTGGAATGGGAAGTTATTTATGAAATATAATTTAAAGTAAGAACTATGAAAAAAAACAACTTTGTCTTGCTGATTTTTGGAGCCATGTGCCTGGCCCTTGTTAATTTTTCGTGCACCAACGGATCGAAACCGGCGGCAGCTGAAGCTCACCCCGCCGAATTATCGGGCGAAGAGTTGGTGGTTCGCGGCGAGTATCTGGTAACAATTATGGGTTGTAACGATTGCCACTCGCCCAAACAAATGGGTGCCAACGGGCCGGAGCTGATTCCCGAGCTGCTATTATCGGGCTACCCCGGAGACCGCCCAATACTTGATTTACAATCAGAAATGACCGGGCAGGGATTTGCCACTTTTTATCCCGACTTAACCGGTAGCGCAGGCCCATGGGGGATGTCGTTTGCCGCCAACCTTACACCCGATGCAACAGGTATTGGTACATGGACGGAAGAACAGTTTAAAAAAGCGATGAAAGAGGGGAAATTTAAAGGCCTTGACGGAACAAGAAAGCTTTTACCACCAATGCCGATAGAGAATTTCAGGGACATAAAAGACGAAGATGTCTCGGCTATTTTTGCCTATCTGAAAAGTCTGCCTCCGGTTAAAAACGTAGTTCCGGCGGCTATTCCTCCCGGTGAGCTATAGACGTATTTAAACTTACATTATAAACCACGAAGTCACGAAGAACACTACGATTTTGCAAAACCTGTTTTTCGTGACTTTGTTTTTTAGTGGCTAAAAACTAATATTCTATCCGGATACGGGCATCAACTGCCATAATTTCCTGTTCGTTACCCAGCAGTGGATTAATGTCGATCTCTTTTATCTCGGTGGCAAAACGCAGTAGCCACGACAGGCGCACAATAATATCAACATACTTATCGATATTCACACCTGCCTGTTTGCGAAATCCCTTTAGTATTTTGTATGATTTCAGACTGGTAACCATCGAACGTGCTTCGCTGTGTGTAAGCGGCGCCAGGCCCGATGCAACATCTTTCATCACTTCCACATAAATACCGCCCATTCCGCACAAAACAACGTGCCCGAAAGTTTCTTCGTAGGTAGCTCCCAAAAACAGTTCGGTTCCTGCTGCCATCTGGGCGATCAAAACTCCTTCGGTTCCTTCAATCTGAAACAGGTGATGAAACTCTTTGCGAACCTGGGTAACATTCCGAACATTCAGGATTACGCCGCCAACTTCGGTTTTATGCACCGGCCCAACTACTTTCATTACCACCGGAAAACCGATGTTCATGCCGGCCAGCACTGCTTCCGACTCCGATTTAGCCACCATTTCTTTCACCCGTGGAATGCCTGCCAAATCAAACAGTTTATGAATTACTTCCGGTGGCTGGTAGCCATTTTTCGTCCCGGCAATTACGGCCTTAACTGCCTCCGGATCAATACCCTGCGGATCTTCTCTTTCCGCAACAGGCTGTGGCGTATTCATAACCTTTGTTAGCGCTCGTCCCAGCAACACTTCGTCGGGAAAATTTACATTGCCGCGCGATAAAAAGTGTGCAACATCGTCTTTTACGTTTATAATCGATGGAAGAATCGGGTAAATTGGTTTTTTGCAAACCTTCATTTTTTCGGAAAGCACATCGTAAACATCGCCAATCGGAAATAATCCGGGGCTTCCGAAAATCACCGCCATTCCGTCAACATCAAAATCATTCTCGCAGGCATCGATAATATGTCCCAGCTGTTCTGCGGTTCCTGTTGCCAGAAAATCGATGGGATTTTCCACCGATGATCCGGGAAACAATTTTTGCAGCAAAGCAGTTTTTGCTTCCGAATCAGCTATCTCCGGAATTTTTAATCCACCGTCTTCCAAGGCATCGGTAAGCATAACACCGGGTCCACCGGCATGTGTTATAATCGCCAGTTTCTCGCCCTGCAACTCTTTGCACATAAACACACTGGCAACGGTTGTTAATTCCTCACGACCATAACAACGCACAATTCCGGCTTTGCGGAACAAGGCCTCCACTGCGGCATCCGAACTCGTAAGTGCACCGGTATGCGATGATGCTGCACGGCTTCCGGCCGATGAACTTCCGGCCTTAATCGCTGCTATTTTGCATCCTTTTTTAATAAGCGAAGTAGCATGATACAACAACTTATCGGGATCGTTTATATTTTCGATATAGAGCAATTTAACGCGCGGACTTTCTCCATCTACATAGTGTTCATCGAGGTAGGCTAAAACATCTTCAACGCCGGTTTGTGCGCTATTCCCGACAGAAAAAACACTGGCAAAACGCAAACCTTTCGGGATTCCCGATTCCATGATAAAAACAGCTGTGGCTCCCGATCCGGAAATAAAATCGCAACCTTCGGAAGTCAGCTCCGGAATAGGCGTAGTGAATACGCTGGCATGCCAGGGCGTCATCACGCCAATACAGTTTGGCCCTATCAAACAAGCATCGTGCTCCTCAACAACCTTTACAATTTGCTGTTCGAGTTCTTTACCCGCTTCACTGGTTTCGCCAAAACCCGCCGAAATGATGATAAATGCTTTGGTGTTGTTTTGCTCCGCCAGGTCGGTAATGGTTTGCAAACAATATTTGGCGGGAATGGCCAAAATAGCCAAATCAACCTCCGGTAGATCCGCCACATCGGGAAAAGCCGGAATTCCCTGAATTTTTGATTCGTTGGGATTGATAGCAAAAAGATCGCCTGCAAAATGGTTATCCAGCAGGTTTTTAATAATCTTTCCACCGGGTTTTGCAATATTGTTTGATGCACCAACCACCACAATACTGTTGGGGCGGAGCAGTTTTTCGTTAATCATAGTTCGCGCTTTAGCAGCATAAAAGTAGGTAAATACATGTTAACCTTTCCTGATTTTTTTCAACATCAAATAAAAGCATGGCTTAAAACCTTATTTTTACGTGAAAAACAAGAATGACCGTTAGCAAAGAGCAGAAAATAGTTGTGTTTACCGAGCTGAAAGATTCGGATCAGGGCCTGATCGTTCATGGATTAAAACTGGCTTCTATTTTCAAAAAAGAGCTTTGTTTACTCTATAACTACCGCCCCAAACAAAAAAAGCAGCACGATGAGTTTAAGCAAAAATTGCAGAATTATGCAGCCATTGTAAAACAGGAAGTAGCGAAACAGAAAGTTTCAACACTTTTGTTATCCGAGAGTCAAACGCAGCTACCCGATCTGCTTGCTGAAGATTATGAAGCGATAATCGTGGTAGTAAATTCGCTGAATTTTAAAGACTATTCAACCGCGCTTGCAGAGACTTCAATTCCATTTTTGTTTGTTCACCCCGAGTCGAAAATTATAGATTACAACCACCTGCTACAACCCATTGACCTGCGCAAAGAAATAAGCGACAGTTCGCTGTGGTGCTCGTATTTTGGCCGGTTTAATGCTGCCCAAATTGTTACCATTTCGGCAAACGACAAAACCCGGGAAGCCAAACAAAATGTATTAAAGAATACAGAACTGACGCGTAAATTGTACGAAAAATTCAAGATCGTACATAAACGTTTTAGAGGAAGCAGATCGAGTTTACGCAATGTTTTTGAAGCACTTGAGCTGGCCCTTGCTTCCGATTGTAACTTGCTGGTAATTTTGGGAAGCTCGAATATTACCCCGCTTGACTTGCTGATTGGATTGCCCGAAAGAAAGGTGATCAAAGCGGCAGGTAAACTTCCGGTAATGGTTATCAATCCACGCAAAGACAACTATATTTTGTGTGACTGAGCTTAGTTAGCAGTCGCAGTTTCCAGTCTCAGATTACAGTTCTTCAGCGAACAGTTTAACAATTTAACCGTTTTTCAATTTATCAATTGACGAAGCTTTTATTACTTTCGCAAACAAACATTTCAGAATGAAAAAAACGCTACTCTTACTACTGATATTTATGGGGTTTTTAGCCCACGCTCAGGAATTTAAATACCAGCTATTATTTGAAGGCATTGGCGATAACCGCGAGTTTTCGCCGCCTTATGCCTACCCGCAAACCATAATGGGAAGCCGCGGTGCCTTTGAGGTAGGTGTTGATATCGACAACCATCAGTTGCGCGGAGGATTAAGCCACTTGCTGGAATTTGGCAGCGATTTGGATGCGCAAAAAACAAAACTGACTTTGTATTACCAGTTTAAAGATCAAAACAAATTGTTTGCATTTGGAGCCTTTCCGCGCCGCGATAAAATTGATTTTCCGCTGGCCATGCTAACGGATACTTTACAATATTATCAACCCAATATCGAAGGTCTGTATGGAAAAATTAGCTGGGACTGGGGCCATCAGAATGGTTTTGTTGACTGGGTTGGCCGCCAAACCGAAACTCAACGCGAGCAGTTTATGGCCGGATTTTCTGGCGAGATCTTTTTTAAAAACCTGTTTTTACAGAATTACCTGTTGATGTTTCACAATGCCCACACACTGCACAACGATCCGCCATTACATATTGAAGATTATATGGGATTTGCCCTTCAGGCAGGAATCCGCACTCCTGAAACCATTGCTGTTCAGGGAGATTTAAAAATGGGAATGCTTACATCGCAATATCGCGAGCGAAATGTTACCGATGGTTACGAAACAGCCACCAGCTTTTTTGCCGAAGCCAATATGCGTTATAAAAACCTTGGAGTAAAATCGGTGATGAGTTTGGGTGCCGGACATAAATTTGCTTATGGCGATCCGTATTACCGGGCAAAAAACTATTCGCGTACCGACCTAATCTGGTATTTTATCAATCACGAAAAGATAAAAGGAAAATTCAACGTGTCGATGCATTTTGTTGACTGGGATACACTTGATCAACAGCAGCAACTTTCCATTATATACATTTTTGGCAATTAACTTACACAAGGAATTCGCAGACTTGATTTTACTGTTCCCCCTTAATTGTAAAAAAGAAGGTACTTCCTTTTCCGGGTGCGCTTTCAACCCAAATGTCGCCGTTATAGTTGGTTATAAAATCTTTACATAAAGAAAGTCCGAGCCCAACCCCTATCTCGCCGTTTGTGCCTTCTGCAACGTTTATATTCATGTCATCACTAAAAATTGCGGCTGCATAGTCGGGCTGCATTCCAACACCAAAATCTTTTACCGAGAACTGTACTGTATTCTTCGCTGTTTGAACCGCATTTATAATTATACTGCTTTCTTTATTGCTAAATTTTATGGCATTCATCAACAGGTTTCGCAAAATAAGCATAATCATGTTCCTGTCGAAGTATATTGCCAGCTCCTGATTCTCAAGCTTATTTTCAACTTTTATTTGTTTTTTCAATGCCGTTGACGAAACTTCAACCATAACATTTGAAAAGATTTCGGCTATGTTTAAACGCTCCGGTTTAAATTCAATTTTTTTGTCCTGGCTTCTGGCCCAGTGCAGCAAACTTTTCAGCAAATCAAAAGCATTGTGCGACGATTCGTGTATATGCTTTATTATCTCCATTCTGTTTTCCTCATCCATGCTTTGGTGCCCTTCTTTTAACACATCCGAGAAACCTAAAATTGCATTAAACGGGTTTATAAGATCATGGGCAATTATGGAGAAAAGTTTGTCTTTTGTAGCATTCGCCGTGGTTAGCTCAGTATTTAATTGAGAGAGGTTTGCTGCCACTTCAGCAATTTTATTTGCCTGTGTTTCAATTTGCTGTTTTTGCTGATTTAGTAAGGTGTTTTTTTCGTGGAGTTTCTCTTTCTGAAGCTCAAGCAAACGGTTTTTATCGTTTAGTACCTTGGTTCTGTTTTGCACTAATTCTTCCAGTTTGTGTTTTTCAGCCTTAAGCATAGCCACTCGATACCTGAAAATTACAATCACCAGAAAAACAAGAAATATAATTACGCCTGAAATAAACCACCAGGAAAACCACCATGGCGGTTGAATTTCCACTTTCACCGATGCTCCCTCGTTATTCCATACACCGTCGTTATTTTCCGCTATAACCCTAAACACATAATTTCCATGTGGCAGGTAATTGTATGTTACATCAGGATGATTGGTTTCAATCCAATCATCTTCAAGACCCTCAAGTTTGTACTTAAATTTATTTTTTACGTTATCCACGTAGTTGGTCGATGAAAATTCAAAACCAATGGTGTTTTGGTTGTGTTTCAGATTTATTTCATCGATGAACAAGGGGCTCTTTTCCAGCATTTCATTTTCTCCAAACTTGTCCACTTTCTTATGCTGAAGGAAAATTCCACTGATATATACATCGGGCACCTCTGTATTTAGTATCAGTTTCTCCGGATCAAAAGCGGCGATTCCTTCATCTCCTCCAAAAAACAGCACATTATCTGCATTTTTGGCACTACACCCCGGTTTAAATCTACCGGGAGGAAGTCCGTCCGCTTCATCAAGGTTGGTGATTAATTTTTCGGTATCAGGATTAAAACCAGTTACTCCGGTAACTGAACCCACCCATAAATTTCCTTTTCTGTCTTCTTCTACAGAACAAATATTCTGAACCGGAAACCCGGGATCGATCAGATAAAAATCGTCAGCTTCCGGGTTGTATTTGCACAATCCCGAGAATGTACCAATCCAGATACGCTTTTTTGAATCTTCGAACAAACAATTGATGTAATCGTTGGGAATTGTATTGGAATTTTCCGCTTCATAATAATAGACTGTAAATTTCTGTGCCCCTTTTTTCAAAACACTAATTCCACTGGGTGTTGCTACCCACAGATTTTCATCCGAATCAAGCAAAAGCTGGAATGGCCAGTCACTCGACAGTCCGTTTTTTCTAACGTTGTAATTATAGAATTTTTGCTCCTTATAATTAAAATAATCAATTCCCTTTCCATGCGTTATCACCCAGAAATTACCATCGGCATCTTCCTGTAGTCCCCTGATGTCGTTATTCGAAATTGACAATGAATCAGACGGATCGTTCATATAAGTGATAAAATTGTCGTTCTCCGGGTCGCAGCACTGCAGGCCTCCGAGGTTGGTACCCACCCACATTCTGTTTTTACTGTCGTTGTATAAACACAGAACGGCTCCCAGCCCCAGGCTGTTGGCATAATTCAGGTTGGAATGATAAACCCTGTGCTGTTTATTCTTAAAATCAAAAACATCAACACCATCATTTCCATTTCCAATCCAGCACATGTTATTCGCATCGAAAGCGATCACAGAAATATTATTATTGATCGTATGCCAGAAATTCGCCCGGTTTTCATCATAAACGCTTATCCCCTTCGCCGGATATCTTAGTCCTACACCGCTGAGCGCATTTACCGTCCAGTAATTTCCCTGTTTGTCCTGAAGTATCTGAGAAGGAAATTCTTCAATCAGTTCTCCTGAACTATTAAGGCTTTCTATTCTCACAAAAGTATCGGATGTTTTATCATACTTTCGCAATCCACCTAAATCGCAAACCCAAACATTTTTTTGATTGTCGATATAGGCCGACAACACATAATCAGAATAGGTATTATCTGTTCCATAACGCTTTATTTCAAGGGTTTTGGTGTTTAAAACATTAATACCGCCTTCATAGGTCGCTATCCACAGTTTCGAAGTTCGATCGTAAGAAATATCGTGAATACTGTTGTTACTTATACTTCTGCTATCTGTTTTTTCGGCAACAAAACTTTTACTTGTCCCATCCGTGGTGTTAAAATAAATCAAACCCCGGTTTTCTGAAGCAATCCAGATGTTATTGTTTTCGTCGAAAAGAAAGTCTGTAATCCTGAGTTCAGGGTTGTGGTATATAATTTTGTGTGTATTTTGCTGCTGATCGATACTGTAAATTGATCTTTCTACTGCTATATAAATCGTGTTCTTTTGATCCTGGTTTATAACCGAAATTTGATGAAACTCATCATCCTCCAATTCAAATCCATTCAGAATTCGGTTAAAGTTATCCAGGTACGGATTGTAAGTACAGACTCCCCTCATTGATATCACCCAAAGCAAACCTGACTGATCGATAAACAGTTTCTGAATACGGTTATCGTATAAACTGGTACTATCAGTTCCTCCCGATAAATAGCTGGTTAAATTGTTTCCTTTAAGGCAATACAATCCGTCGTTGGTTCCAATCCAGATAAAACCATTATCATCCTGCACAATACATGTACTGTTTTTGCTCTTAAATTCTTTATCCGGAATCGGATCTGCAAATATCAGGTCGATGTTTTCGGCAAACGAAACCACAGAAATAATGATTGTACAAAACAGAAGGAGAATTTTAGCCCAATATTTTTTCTTAATCAGTTTTATCATATAAACCCCACTCTTAGCAATGTAAAAGTTAGCTGGTTTCGGCTTCTTTGTTGAAAGTCCCCTTCAAACATCCCGGTAATTTTTATCCCTTCCCGATTGAATAAAAATTTACCATCGATGTACACACAGGTCGAACACAAAAATATTCCATTTTTTAAAAGTCAGGAGGCTAAAACGGATGATATTGCCTTCAAAAAAGATTAAAAATTGGTGTTAGAGTCTAATCCAAAACGACTATTTATTTATTTCACAATCTCCATTTCATCCAGTAAATAACCCGCTCCGGCGAACTTATCGATAATAAAAAGAGCATACCGAATGTCGATTGAAATATTACGGCAGCGCTCCGGGTCGTACATGATGTCGCTCATGGTTCCTTCCCAGCAACGATCGAAGTTCACTCCGATCAACTCGCCATTACCATTTACAACAGGGCTGCCCGAGTTACCACCGGTGGTATGATTTGAGGCTGTAAAACAAACCGGCACATCGCCGTTTACTTCATACTGGCCAAAGTCTTTTGTCTGATAAAGCTCTTTTAAACGATCCGGTACATCGTAGTCGTAAATCTCCGGATTGTCTTTTTCCATTATCCCGGTCAGCGTTGTATAGTATTTGTATTTCACGCCGTCTTTTGGCTCGTAACCTTCCACTTGTCCGTAGGCAACACGCAAGGTAAGGTTGGCATCCGGATAAAAGGCCTGTCCCTTTTTCATTTCCATCAATCCGGCCATGTACACTTTCATGTTGTCGTCGATTGATTTGCTGATCTTCCGCACCTCGGGAATGATATCCTTTTCGTAAATAAAGTTCAGTTGATTGTACATCGCAATCAACGGATCCTTGCGCAATTTCAACAATTGTTTTTCCGATCCGTTTTTCAGCAGGTCTTCCAGCTTTTCGCGATCGGTTAATATCGATTTCTGATAAACTTTTTTAATTAGTTTCTCCCGGTCGTTCTGCTTAATTGTTTCCACCACTTCGGCAGGTAAAAACGAGGCGTCGAGGCCATTAATCAGCTCGGGCATAAGTGCCGCAAACAAATCTTCGTCGGTTGGCTGGTTAAAATCCTTATAAAATCCGGGAAGCCCGTTAAGCATAGCCGAACGAATACTTTCGGCTCTTTCACCCTGGTCGTTCTCAATATTATTAATGATAGAATTGACGGTGCGCGCCTGCTTAAACACCTCTACTCCGCTCATTACGATTTCGCGGTAGTAATCGTATGCTTTTATGTAGGTTGCATAGTCGGTGTACAGCTCTTCAAATGCATTAAAAACCGGTTCGTATGTGTTATCCCAGGTGTTGTTGTGCTGTGCCCATTTTTTGAATTCTTCTTCGTAAGCCAGCTTTTTATTTACGGCATCGAGGCGTTTTAAACCTTTAATTTCGCCCTGCCATTTTTTCCACGAATTGCTTATCGACTGATATTTTGCCGCGTACTGAATACGAATTTTCGGATCCGATTCCATATCGCCGCCAATAATATCAAGCTTTATGTCGCGCAACATTATGCGGTCCGGATCGCGTTGGTTCATGGTTACATCAACCGCCTGGTGTGGCCAGTATTGCATGGTGGTTCCGGGGTTACCAAAAACCATTGTAAAATCGCCGGGCTGGATACCTTTCATCGAAACCGGGAACGATTTTTTGGGTTTAAACGGCACATTATCGGGCGAGTACTCTGCCGGTTCGTTGTTTTCATCGGCATAAATACGGAACAACGAAAAGTCGCCGGTATGGCGCGGCCACGTCCAGTTGTCGGTATCGCCACCAAACTTGCCAATGGCCGATGGTGGTGCACCTACCAAACGCACATCTTTATAAACTTTGTACACGTAAAGGAAATACTGGTTGCCATAAAAAAGCGGCTTTACCGACGCGGTAAATTTCCCGTCGTTGCGGGCTTCTTTAATAATACGATCGGTATTTTCATTTATCTTTTTGTCTGCTGCTTCGCCTTCCAGGTTTTCGGTTCCGGCCAGAACTTTGTCCGTTACATCTTCCATATACTCAAGAAAACTTACCGTTAATCGTTCGTTGGGCAGTTCTTCGTCGCGGCTCATGGCCCAAAAACCGTTGGTAAGGTAATCGTGTTCCACCGTACTGTGCGACTGAATCTGGCGGTATCCGCAGTGATGGTTGGTAATCAGCAAGCCTTCATCCGATATCAGTTCTCCGGTACATCCGCCGCCAAAAATTACTACGGCATCTTTCATGCTCGAGTGGTTTACATCGTAAATATCGTTGGCAGTTAATTTAAAACCCATTTCCTGCATTTCTGCCAGGTTGTATTTTTCCAGCAGAATAGGAATCCACATTCCTTCTTTCGCCGAAAGTTGAAACAGACTTAAACCAAGTATTACAAGCAAAAAACTCTTCTTTATCATTCTTAAAAAATTTTAAAGCGCTAAAGAGAATAAAACCGCAGAAATAAAACAATGATTAATTACATTTTGACCGATGGATTTTTATGAACTTTTCATGGGCAATCCTGTTTGCATAAAGAACCAAAATACCTGCACAATTTATAGAATTTTATAAATTTGTACTACAAGCAACAGACGCTACCTATGATTGACTTTATACCGAGTATCAGCAGTATTCAACTAATAACCGCCTTTACTGCAATCGGAACATGTATCCTTTTATGGAAATTCAGAAAAGCCACTGAGGTGCGCTTCCTTATTTTACTGGAAGTTTTTGTTGCTATCTGGGCTTTTAGTTACGCACTGGAGTTTGGTACTCCCCTGTTGGAAGAAAAAGTTTTCTACTCGCAAATGTCCTATTTAGGCATCGCATTTATCCCGGTTTCGTACTTCTTTTTTACCACCGCTTTTAGTCAGAAATTTCGTTTGGTAAATAAACGTAATATTCTTTTCACGCTGATTGTTCCGATAATTACGCTGTTTCTGGTATTTACCAACGAAAAACACGGACTGATATGGAAAAATTACACTCTAAACAGCAGCACCAACATACTGCATTACCAACATGGTATTTGGTTTTGGATTTTCGACATCTATACTTTTACGCTAATCGCATGGGGGATTTTTAACCTGATTAGTTCGATTTCGACTTTTACCAGTTTTTACAAAAAACAAATTCGCTTATTAATCATTGCCTCGCTTATTCCGGTAATGGCTAACCTGATGTACATTTTTAACATCAATCCGGTTCCGGGATTTGACTGGACTACCGTTTCGTTTGTTTTAACCGGTCTGATCATTGTGTTTGGCATATTCCGATACAAAATATTTGAGCTGATTCCGCTTGCCCGACAGAAACTGCTTGACACCATGAATGAAGGTGTTTTGGTAATAAATACAAATGGGGTAATAGAGGAAGCGAATCCGGCCCTGATAAATACGTTTAGCCTCGATGCAACAACGACCATTCATTCCAACGTTTTTGATACACTTGAGAAATTTCCGAATATTATTGAGTTGCTTCAGTCGGCCGACGACAGTTTTACCGACTTTGAACTTCAAAACAACAAACAAACCGACTATTACCAGATCAGGGTTTCAACACTTTACGACCAGCTGGGAAAACTTAGCGGAAAACTGATGGTTTTAAGCGATGTTTCGTCGATACGCCGAACAAAAAATCAGCTTACCAAAAAGAACGACCTGCTAAAGGAACAAAACAAACGTAACGAGAAACTGATCGACGACCTGGATGCCTATGCCCATACGCTTGCTCACGATCTGAAAAATTCGTTAGGCGTGATCTATTCATCAAGCGACATTATTCTGGAAGCGATTGAAGAGGGTGATATGGATACGATTAAGGAATTTTCGGCGGTAATAAAAGAATCGTCGTCGAAAACCATAAGCGTAACCAACGAGCTGCTTAAAATGGCCACTGCAGGGCACGAAGATGTTGAAATCGCACCGATTGAAATGCAGCAGGTTTATGCGGCGGCTATGGCGCAAATTACAGATATTGTTAGCGATTACAAGGCTACAATTGAAGTAGAAAACGGCTGGATAAATGCGCAGGCCTACGCACCGTGGATTGAGGAAATTTGGATAAACCTGTTATCGAATGCCATGAAATACGGTGGCGTTCCGCCACAAATTAAAGTGGGTTGCGAGCTTAGCGGAAACGGGATGGTGAAATATTGGGTGAAAGACAATGGCGATGGTATTCCGAAAGATCAGCACATAAACGTATTCCGGAAACATACGCGTTTGCAACCCGATAAAGCCGGCGGCTACGGACTTGGGCTATCGATTGTAAAACGTATTATCGAAAAGCTGGGTGGTAAAGTAGGTGTTGAAAGTAGCGGCGAAAAAGGCGGAGGCTCGCTGTTCTATTTTAAACTTCCGGTTGTACGGGTTGAAGCACTTAACGAGGTGCGTTAAAAAACCGGCCCACCCCAAAAAGGGCAGGCCTGAAAACCTCACAAATATCTGCCCACAGGCATTATAGTTTTATTTATTCCGTGTCGTCGTTATTTTCGTCGGCACTGTTATTACTCTGGCTTTGTTTCGCAGCTGCATTGGCTTCGGCAATGTATTGCGACACTTCGGCCACTACCTCGTCGATACCACGTGGGTCTTGCATGGCCTGCATTGTATTCAGAATATTTTGCAATAGTTCGAGCGTTGTTTTCAGCGCTTTAAAAGCCTCGGCGTCGCGTAGGGTATCGTCGCTCGAGCGTTCAGCACTGCGTTGTGCCGATGCCGTTACATATGCCTGGTTATCGTTATACAGCTCGGTAACCCAATCAGCAGTATGAGTAGTTGCCAGGTGCGGGGCGTTTTCAGGTTTGCGCAGGTCGGCCAGCAAACTCTCAGTAGCCGCAGTTTGTTTATCACGAGCGAGATAATACAGCTCCAGGTTGTTTTTTTCAAATTCGGGCCAAAGTGCTTCGCAGGCACTACGATACGCTTCGTTTTGTCGGCGCAACCCTGCTTTAATTGTGTCGCGCAACGAACGAAATGTATTATCCCTTCGTAAATCGGCTGCTGTAACAGTTTGGGTAAGCGGAGTTTTTCTGGAGCTTCCAATAGCCTGAAGAGCTGTTTCAATCTGTGGCTGAATACGGTTAAGCAGTGAAATAACCATTGCATTTTCAGGGAGTTTTGCAGTTAAAAGAGCTACAATTTTTTGAACCAACGCAGTTAAAGCTGCAAGTGTGAAATAGGAGAAAATAATTTTTTTCATGATTAAATATTTTATTGGTGATTAAAATTAGAAATACAAGTTAAGGTCATTTGTTCAAAAAGTCAATAGCTAACATAAATTTATCCAGAAGGATTCGCTAAAGTTTCCACCGCTTTAAATCTGCTAGAACGGCGAAAAACCTTTTTGTTTCTGTTCTCCGGTTTTTCGGAGTTCTGAATTGGAAGCTAATTTTTGGCTCCGGTTTTTCGGAAATAAAAACTGGAGCTTGTTTTTCATCTCCGATTTTTCGGAAGTATAAATCAGCGCCTTTTATTGCCCTCCGGTTTTTCGGAAATCTGAATTGGAAACTAATTTTTATCTCCGGTTTTTCGGAAACAAAAACTAGAGCTTGTTTTTGGTCTCCGGTTTTTCGGAGGTATAAACCAAAGCCGATTTTTGCCTTCCGGTTTTCCGGAGAAACAAATTACCGGTTATTTTAATCATATAATTTATGATGAATTGATTTCCTGTGTTTGTTACCTGAAACATAAAAAATATGTTTAGTTTTAACACCCTAAAACCGGTATTCGTGATGACGCGCCACGAAATAGCCACAATAAAAAGCATTTACAATTTTGAATATTATACGCCTAACTCTGCTCGTGCCGATTTGCAATTGGTGTGCAATTCGATTGAATTGAAATGAGCTTGCAGTCCTGTGTCCGGGGTATGGGTTATCTGCGCCGGCGGTACAAAAATGAACCATTAATAATTAATTATAGCGAATAAATTTTTACATCATGAAAAAACCATTGTTACTAACCATTTTAACCTTTGTTTCACTGTTAACCCTACAGGCTCAAAACGTAGATAAGGAAAAGATCAGTTATACCTATTTGCGTAACCCCATTGAGAAATTGGATGCTTCAATAAAAAAATATAACGTTGAGGTTGATATTTTATGGATACAACACGAACAAGATAAGCTGGCCGAATATGAAATGGAGTTGGCCAAGGCAGAAGAAGAGTACCAGGCAGAGATGGAAACCTACAACAACAAATCGCTGGGAAAAGTATTGGCAGAACGTGCATTGATTGGAGAAGGTAAAAAACCGGAAAAACGTCATGTTAAAAAGCCTGAAACATTAGCTATTCCTGAGCTTAGCATTTTAGAGTCGAAAATCGCGTTAGATGGGTATGATAAAGGAAATGACGATGCGGTTTTAATAAAAGTAACCTATAAAGAAATTGCCTGCAGCGCACCTATTGATGCCCCCAAAGAGAAGAACGGAGAGAACTATAAGTTACGTAAAGTTAAGGTTCAGCAGCCTGTTGAAGTATCGCTTATCACTTCTGATGGAAACGTTCTGTTTACTGAAGTCATAAAAAAGTCGAATTACGAACATGAAATTCTGGCTCCGCAAGGAATTAAAGATTCGGAATGGGATAAATATGTTGAAAATACCTGGCCAGCTTATTTTAATTCGCAACTAAGTGCTTATCTGGAGAGTTTGGCTACGGAAGTGAATGAGCTAATCAATTACAAGTTTGGTTACTCGAATGTAAAGCGCTATACCGAGCTTTACAAAGGTGACGGCAAAAAATATTCTTATGATACACACCTGTTAACCTTAAGAAAAGCTCAGCGTTCCTACGAAGGGCTACTCACCGATAGTCAGGAATCAGTTAACCAACTGAAAGAGTCGATAGCAGAATGGAGTGAGGAATTAAAAGGCGCAGATCAATCGGATAAAAAAGCCCGGATAAACAGCGAGGTCGAACAAGCCTTATTGATCAACATTATTGAAGCGTATATAATGACAGGGAATTATAATGAAGCTACTGATATTTGCGACAAAATTGAGCTAATGCCCGATGCAAAGAAAAAGTATTTAAAGGATGTAGAAAATCTGAGGGATTTTATAAAAGATGAGAAATTAAGAAATAGCTAAACTACACCAGACTTTGTATAAGTAGTGGCAGGTTTTATAATCTGCCATTACTTATACAATTGTTATTTTTACTAAAGTTAACCTTCGGCACAATTCAGGACAACAACAATACTCCGAAAATTATTTAGTTGATTTAATTCTTGCTGCAAATTGAGCTGCGGCTATTTCCAGGTATTCACCCGCATTTTTTATTGAATCTTCAACATCGGCAGCTTGCTCCATCATTTCAGCCAGATAATCGATTTTATGCGCTTTTATTTGTTGTTCGTTTAACTCACTTAAGCCGCAAAAAACAGCCAGTTGCTGGTTGGTTCTTGAATCGAGAACGCCTTTAATTACTTTCCCCGAAAATGTCTGTTCATCAAATTTGCCTTCGCCGGTAACAATCCACTCGGCATCTTTTACCTGCTCATCAAAATCAGCAATTGCTTTTATGAGCTCGGTTCCCGATTTTAATTCGGCATTCAGAAACAACACACAACCTGCTCCCAGTCCACCGGCAGCACCAGCCCCGGCAATGTTTTGCAGGATTTTACCAAATTGTGTTTCTACTTTTTTATTAAAATTTCTCAGACCGGCATCCAGCTCTTCCACTACCCGCTTCGATGCTCCTTTTTGCGGCGCGTAAATATGTGCGGCACCATTTGGCCCATATAAGGGATTATCCACATCGCAGGCCACTTCAAATTTTATATTTCGCAACTCCGCGTTTACCATCGAAGTATCGATGCGCGCCAGCTGGTTTAAATCCTTTCCTTTCCCCTCCAGCAGAATGTCTTTGGCATCAAAAAAACGAAACCCGAGCGCACTGGCCATTCCCATTCCGGCATCGTTGGTTGAGCTGCCGCCAATTCCTAAAAGAATATGTTGGGCACCACGTTTTACGGCATCCAGTATCAATTCACCGGTTCCGTATGTTGAGGTTTCCAGCGGATTCATCTCATCGTTTTCCAGTAAGCGAATTCCTGACGCTTCGGCCATTTCAATAAAAGCCAGCTTTTCTTTTTCGGCATACAAATAATTGGCTTTTATGGGGCGTAGTAAGGGATCGTGCACCTCTGCAGAAATCAACTTCCCACCGGTATAAAATTTCAGGGCATCAACTGTTCCGTCTCCTCCATCGGCAAGCGGCAGTTTTACTATCGTCACATTTTCGATGTGCTTTTTTATGCCACGTTCAACGGCATCGCAAAATTCAATTCCGGTTAACGATCCTTTAAACTTGTCGGGTGCGATTACAATCTTCTTCATTTCCTGATTAATGGTTGATCCCATACAACTTATTGCTGTTAGTTTGCTTACTACAAAACTTATTACCACTAAGAACACAAAGACACAAAGTTGAATCATGTCCATCTTGTGCAAGCTTTGGATCTCTGTAGGTTTTCCTGCGAAATTAATTCGCTTTTTTACTTCTGGATTTTCAGTCCAAAGGTCTTAAGTTCTCTAAAATAAGAATATTTATCAGGAATTGGCAGATAACAAAAAACGGGAAGCCCAAATTGGCCTCCCGCTTTAATTAAATATATAATCAGAAATCGTATCAATTGTATCCCCACTAAACTTTTGGTAATTGCCAGTTTTTATTGTAATTCAACTTCATCAGATCGTTGGCTGCTGCCTCGTTAAACAACTGCGTATCATTATTCCAGTGAATACGCTGCCCCACGCGATAAGCCATGTTTCCCATCTCGGAAACGATAGCCGTTTTTGCGCCAACTTCAACCGGAGCATTTAAGGTGCCGCCTTTTCGGATACACGACAGCAGGTTTTGCACGTGCTCATCCAAACCATCGCCGTAATTTTTCTGGGCCTTAGCTTCAAAGAAAGGACCTTTTAATTCCAGGCTGTGATCGGGTAATATTTCGTAACCGCTTCGTGTAACCACCAAAGTTCCTTTTTGCCCGACAAAAGCAATACCGTGTGCTTTTTGGTACGGTCCGATTCCCGGATTTAAACCACATTCCCAAATCATGGTATGCTTTGGGTATTGATAAATGGCCTGCTGAATGTCGGGTGTTTCAATGGCTCCCGGCTGGTGGTAAAAAATACCGCCACCCGGAGAAATCGACTCGGGCATACCGGCATCCATGGCGTACAATGCAAAATCGAGCAGGTGAACGCCCCAATCAGTCATTGCACCACCTGCATAATCCCACCACCAACGGAAATTATAATGAAAACGATTCATATTAAACGGACGTTTTGGAGCTGGTCCCAGCCACATATCATAATCGACATAATCCGGTGCTGCAGA
Source organism: Draconibacterium mangrovi (assembly GCF_010586825.1). Lineage (GTDB taxonomy): Bacteria > Bacteroidota > Bacteroidia > Bacteroidales > Prolixibacteraceae > Draconibacterium > Draconibacterium mangrovi. The sequence continues at coordinate 75,362 of NZ_JAAAGB010000003.1, forward strand.
ATCTTCCATTACCGGATACGCCGTATCGTAACCTTTATAAATCCAGGCTTTTACCAGGTGAACTTCACCCAGCATTCCTGACTTTACAATCTCAGACGCTTCAAACCAATGTTTTGAGCTGCGTTGCCACATGCCTACCTGGCAATAAAGTTCAGGGTGTTTTGCCTGGGCAGCCACCATTGCATTACACTCTTCAATGCTATGCCCCATTGGTTTTTCCACGTACACGTGTTTTCCCGCATCCAGCGCCATCATCATCATTAAAGCGTGCCAGTGGTCGGGTGTACCTATAATTACCGCATGTACATCTTTGTTGTCCAGCACATCTCTGAAATCGGCGTAAGTGAGTGGCCGTTTTCCCGTCATTTTTTCAACTTCGGCAGCTTTATCCTCCAATACTCTACTGTCAACATCGCAAAGCGCCACACAGGCTACATTATTTTCCTTGCGCAAAAAACTACGGAGGTTGTTAAATCCCATCGAACGACAACCGATGAGCGCCACATTAACCTGCTCGGCAGGTGATGCACAAGCGTTTAAAAGCCCCGGTGCAACACCAACTGCTGCTGTGGCGATAGCCGATTGTTTTATAAAATTTCTTCGATCAGTCATTGTATTAAAATCTTATGTATTCTGTTTTTACAATCGTTTTATTCATTAATCACTTTTGAAATTCTTTTTGCATTCATTTTGCCGGAATAAACAATAAGCGAATATTTTAAAATCAAAGGTTCGGTAGTTGACAACGCAACCGTTTCAGAGCCCGGCCAGGCGATATTTTGCATGCTGTTCTTTTCTCGTAAGATCAGATTCTGCGGATAACCGGGATTTTCCTTATTATCAAGGATTACAATACCGGCCTGTGAATTTCCTTTTCCCAGCGATCCTGATATGTTAACAAATCCGTGCGACTCAACTGCAGTTTCCATAGGTTTTATATTGCCATTTTTTCCAGAGAACTGAACATCGTCGGGTAAAATCATTCTAACAGAAAAACCACCGTAACCTTTTTCATCTTCGGAGCCTCCAAGTCTTAAATTCTCTTCCAGTGCCAGCAGGCTGATTTCAAAATCAATTCTTCGGTATTTTAGCGCGCTTTTGTGTATGTGAATGGAAACGTTCTCCTGAATATAGGGCTTTGGTTTGCCATTCTTTTTCCACTTGTCGGACGACCAAAGCACCTCACTTTTTAGCCACACCGTTTCATCGGGTTCTTTCACAAATTCGATCTCCGTAACTTCCTGGTCAAAATCCTTTATTTCCCACGGATCGCCAATACGTTCATCGCCAATCCAAACCTGGTGCCAGGCCCAGAAAACGCCGCGATGATGTAAATGATCGGCAGGAAAATCTTCGGTAAGCACCTTGCCGTTAAGTCCCCAAAGCGGGTGAATATAGTTGCAACGCTCGTAAGCGCCATCTTTGTTCAGCGGATGCATCCGGTAAAACAAAACGTTTGAAGAACCATCAACGATTTTAATTCCATCCTGCTGCTTTTTCATGGTTAATTGTCCCCAAACCAATCCGTTGGTTAGCAGAACCAGGAGTAGCGATATTACAAAAGATCTTTTCATGAAAGATCCTCCTTTTCTATTATCGTTGTCTTTGTTTTTACATCATCGTGGGTATATTCAACTTCCAGAATTTCAACATTACTCAGTTGGTTAGAGATGATGGCTTTATCGTTCTCCGGCAGGATGAGCCAAATATTGGCAATAAAGGCCCCCATGGTTGCGGAATCGGCTTTTACCGAAACAGTTCGTTTGCCTTTAACAGGAAGACCGGTGGCCGGACTGATGATCTTTCGGGTTTTCATTCCTTCGCCATCGTCGCGAATGTAAACGGTTCCGGTTGTATAAACGCTTTGCCCCGATACCTCAAAAACATGTGCAAATTCGTTTGGCTGCTGCTGATTCCGGATTCCCAAAGGCCAGTCTGTTCCGGCCGGATGGTTTCCGAGTGCCAACACCACATCTTCCTCAAAACTGATTATGGCATTTTTAACACCCAGATCGAGTAACAGAGGTTTAACCAAATCAAGTGCAAATCCTTTTTCAATGGCACCAAAATCCAACTCAACACCATCCTCTTTAAAACGAAGTCGTTTGTTATCAAGGTCGAGTTCTATTTTATCAAAACCACAATTTTGTCGTGCCTCCTCCAGTTCGTTTTTTTCAACATTTTCCTTTTCAACCCAAAGCGATTGCACCGGAAACATCGTTACATCGAAAGCGCCCTGACTCATTTGGTTAAAATCGTCTGCAATAGTCAGAATTTCCCACAACTCGGCAGGAACTTCTATCCAAACGTCTTTTCCGGTTTGATTGAGCTCATGGATATCAGACAATAAACTGAAACGGCTGATCGTACTTTCCAGCTGTTCAATATCGGCTTTAATCTGTTGAAATATGTTTTTTGCGGTACCGGCCTCAAGGTTTGGCAGCACTACGTCGCAATGACTGCCAAAGGCCAGAAAAGTATCACTAAAAATAGTAGGTTCCGTCATTCTCTTAGTTTTATGGTTCCAGTAGAGCACTAAATTAAAAAAGTAAGTGATATTTACAGGCCTTCGCGCCTACAAATACAAACCCATGGTTAATTTATACTCCTTCTTTTTAAAAAAACGGAAACAAAAAAAGGCAGGGAAATCCCCGCCTTTTCAATATTGTTGTATTTCTATAGTTTTGGCTCCCAATTTTTATCGTACTCTCTGCCCCACAATTTCATGGCGTCGCGGTCGTACATAATTCCGGTTTTATCGCAAATATCAAAACCGTGTCCGATTCGGTATGCAACATTTGAGTAATGCACCATTGTCTGGCTAATTGCGCCTTCCATAATGTGTGAATTCAGTTTGCCCACACCACGAATTGCGCTAAACCAGTTTTGAACGTGAGCGGTTGACGTATCGCCACCACCACCAAGTGCGGTACCGGCTTCCTGCGAACCTGTTACGCTGTCTTTTACAACTTTTCCGTTACGATCGTACACAATATATTTTCCACGGTCGACAAAAACAGTTCCTTCGCTACCGTAAATAATTGTTCCGCGGCCTCCCAAACCATACGTATCCTGACCGGAGCGGCTACGGCCGTCCCATTTAATTACTTTGTCTCCTCCGAAAAGGAAAGTTGCATCCATGGTATCGTACATTTCCCAGCCATCCTCGAAGAAATGACGTTTACCGGCTTCAACATGCACATTGTTTGGTAAACCTACCTGCAGTGCCCAACGCGCTACATCCAGCTCGTGAGTTGCATTGTTTCCGGTTTCTCCGGTTCCGTAATTCCAACCGTACCAGTGCCAGTTGTAATCCCATGTTTCTTCGGTATAGTCGCGGTGAATTGCAGGTCCCTGCCAGATTTCCCAGTCAAGGCCGGCAGGTACTGCAGCTTTTTTCTGCACAGGCACCTCACCTCTGTTGTTGATATAAAAGGCCACTGCCCGATAAGGCACACCAATAATTCCGTTATGAATTTCTTTTATAATCTCGATGGTATGCTCCGACGAACGTTGCTGATTACCCATTTGAACAACCTTGTTGTATTTCTCGGCGGCTTTAACGATCATCTCATTTTCGGCCATGTTATGGCTGCATGGTTTCTCCACATAAACATGTTTTCCGGCCTGCATAGCCATTACCGAACCCGGAGTATGCCAGTGGTCGGGAGTGGCATTGATAATACAATCCACATCCTTGTCATCGAGAATTTTTCGGAAATCGTTCTCAAGTTTAGGTTTGTAATCAATGTGTTTTGCAAACCTCTCGGCAGCACGATTACGCTGATGCTCCATTACATCGCACAGGTATTTTAGCTCAACGTTGCTTTCCTTTTCAGCAATTGGCTCGTAGTAAGCACCCAAACGGCGGCCCAGCCCCATAATGGCGACATTTAGCTTGTCGTTGGCACCTAAAATTTTACTGTAACTCTTTGCCGACATACCCATGGCAGTTCCGCCAACTGCAACACCGGCTGCACCTGCCGACACCTTTTTTAAAAAATCTCTTCTGTTAGTCATTGGTTATAAATTTCTTATTTTTAAACTTCTAAAGTGAACAGTATCGTTGTGATCCTGCAATAAAACAGGCCCCTTTTCAGCCATTCCAAAACCTTCAAACCCGGCATATTTACTGCGTGCCACAAGCGCTTTATAAATATTACTGCCACGCGTGTATTCCACAACTTTTCTTCCGTTTAACCAATGTTGCACTTTTCCGTCTGGGAAAACCACAATCCGACCACGATTCCATTCGTTAGGTCCATTTGAAAAACGTCTTTCTTTGCTTGATGGAATGAGATCGTACAACGATGACATGGTGCGGTTACCTACAACTCCTTGTTTGGCATCAGGATGCTTTTCATCGTCCAGAATCTGATATTCCAAACCGATACCCGGGCCGTTGTTGCCAATTCCGTATTTAACACCACTGTTTGCTCCTTCGGTGTACATAAAATCAAACTTGAACTCAAATGGCCCAAACTCCTCTTTTGTAATAATATCGCCACCTCTTTTACCAGGATCATTTTGACTTGACAATACCGATAAAATTCCATCTTTTACCTGCCAGCCTTTCTCCGGGAATTCACCTGTTTTTGCACTTTTCCAATTGTTGGTTGACTCACCATCAAAAAGCAACCTAAAACCTTGTTTTCTTTCCAGTTCGCTCAAATCGTTAGCCACTAAATTTTCAACATGAATGTCGGTATAGATTGCCGGTTCCAAGTTATCAGTTTTTATGCGGATATTGCGCCATTTAATTTGCTCACCTTCTTTTTCCTTGTTGTTGCCAATTCCATGTACCTGAAGAGCAATAAAACCTTCAGCGGTCATATCGTCGAATACATGAGCAACCGGAATATCATTTAACCATGTACGAATTGAGTTTCCGATACATTCGATGCGGTACTTATTCCACTGCCCCATTTTCAAGGCTTTTCGCGCTTCGGGATTAAGGTCGAGCGGGTACAGCCAGCCGCGTCTTGCTTCATCGTAGATACCGCCGCTCCAGGCTCTTTCCGACGGGTCAACCTCGCACTGGTAGCCATGTACGCGTCCGTTGTTGTATTCGGGCACACTTAAGCTTCTGAACTGAATACCCGAATTCATATTAGGCTCAACCAGCAATTCAACTTCAAAAACAAAATCGCTGTAATTTTTTTCGGTACACAAAAAGGAATTTGGTGTTCCGGCAACCGTTGTTCCAACAATTACCCCATCAACCACGTCGTATTTTGCTTCACCATTACGTTGTATCCACCCATCAAGGTTTTCACCATTAAAAAGGTTTACCCAGCCATCCTGGGCATTTACATTTGTTACTAAACTTAAAGAGATAGTAAGAAATAAGATTGAAATAAAGTTTTTCACTGTATTAGATTTACGTTTTAATTGGTTTATTTTCGACCGTGTACGAACACGGCACCAACAAAATTAATCAAATTTTGGATTTTGCAAGGAAATAATGGTAGAATTCAAAAATAAATTTGAAGGAATAAAAAAGCCCCGGCAAACTAATGCCGGGGCCGATTATTTAGTGCTTCTCTATTCTATTCCTAACTGGTCGAAAATAAATGCATATTCCAATGCCGTTTCTTTTATCCACTCGAAGCGGCCGGATGCCCCTCCATGGCCGTATTCCATATTAATATGGAAGAGTAGCGGATTATCGTCGGTTTTTAACTCGCGCAATTTGGCTACCCACTTGGCGGGCTCCCAATACTGTACCTGCGAATCGTGCAGTCCGGTTGTAACCAGCAATGCCGGGTAATCTTTCGCTTCCACATTATCGTATGGCGAATAGGAAAGCATGTAATGATAATACTTTTCGATTTTTGGATTTCCCCATTCGTCAAATTCGCTCGTGGTAAGCGGAATACTCTCGTCGAGCATTGTAGTTACCACATCAACAAAAGGTACGGCTGCGATTACTCCTTTATACAAGTCGGGGCGAAGATTGATGCAGGCGCCCATTAAAAGTCCGCCGGCACTTCCGCCCATCGCAAATAATTTTTCTGAGTTGGTGTATCCGTCGTCGATCAGGAATTGCGCACAGTCGTTAAAATCGGTAAATGTGTTCATCTTTTTCAAGAGTTTACCGTCTTCGTACCACTGGCGACCATTGATCTGGCTTCCGCGAATGTGTGCAATTGCATACACAAAACCACGATCGAGCAAAGGCAAACGAGCTAACGAAAAGCCTGGATTGTAAGTAATTCCGTATGAACCATAACCGTACAACAAAGTAGGATTATCGCCATTCTTTTCCATTCCTTTTTTGTAAACGATCGATATAGGAATTTTTGTTCCGTCGCTGGCAGTTGCATAAATACGCTTGGTTTCGTAATCGTCTTTGTTAAAACCACCCAACACTTCATCCTGTTTCAATAAGATGCGTTCCTTTGTTTTCAGATTGTAATCAAAAATTGAATTAGGCGTAGTTAGCGAGGTATAGCTAAAACGGAAAACTTCGGTATCAAAATCGAGGTTTACATTCGGATTAACCGTATATACCTCTTCATCAAAATCGATGTAATATTCACCACCATTCCACGAAATAACGCGAAGTTGATTTATACCCTCTATACGTTCGGTAACAACCAGGTAATCTTTTAAAATTTCAAAATTATCGAAGAAAACATCGCTGCGATGTGGAATCACTTCCGTCCAGTTTTCTTTCTCGGTAGCTGTTACCGGAGTTTTCATTAAACGGAAGTTTAATGCATCAAGGTTGGTACGAATATAAAAGTCGTTACCAAAATGATCAACCGAATATTCCAATCCTCTTACACGGGGCTGAATGATCTTAAATTCACCCTCCGGATTATTGGCATCCAGAAACCGATATTCTGAAGTCAGTGTACTTTCACTTCCAATGATCAGATATTCTTGCGACTTGGTTTTAAAGATAAACACTGAGAATGTTTCATCGTCTTCATAAAACACTTCAACATCATCTTCAACCGGTGTTCCCACTACGTGCTTCATAATTTTTTCTGAGCGCAGCGTAACATCGTCTTTCAAAGTATAATACACCGTTTTATTGTCGTTGGCCCAAACTGCACTTCCTGTGGTTAAAGGAATGGCATCTTCCAGTATTTCGCCGGTTTCCAGGTTTTTAAAATGAATGGTGTATTTTCTGCGGCTAACGGTATCAACACCATATGCTATTAGTTTGTTATCGGGGCTTACCGACAGGCCGCCAAGCATAAAGAAATCCTGACCTTCTGCCAACACATTTTCGTCGAGCATAACTTCTTCTTCGGCATCGAGACTTCCCTTTTTCCGGCAATTTACATCGTATTCTTTACCGGGTAGTTGTTTGTAGTAATAGTAGTACCCATTCTTTTTGTACGGAACCGACTTATTTTCCGGCTTAATTTTCGATTTAATCTCCTCAAACAACTTTTCCTGAAGCGGTTCGGTATGTTTCATCACAGCATCTTTGTAGGCATTTTCTGCCTCCAAATGTGCGATCACTTCAGGATTTTCGCGCTCGTTCATCCAGTAATAATTATCAACGCGCGTATGACCATGTATCGTAAGTTCTTTCATTATCTTTTTTGCAACAGGTGGCTCTATCTTCTCTTTCGAAGTACATGCCACTAAAAATAATCCCCAAATAAAACTCAAATAAATTAACTTCTTCATGCTTTTGGTAATTAGTTGATATTCTTAATATTTTTTTCAGGAAGTTTTGAAATTACATTTAAACAACCAGCTTTCAAAATGAAAGTTCATTCTATTATGATCAATCTTATAACCCCAATCAGGCGTTTTACTTATTTCTGAAATTTATCTTCTGAATATTTTTCGAAATTTCAATCCGGTTATAAATCGATTCGATAACCTGATCATACAATTTATCTTTTAAAATGTAATCCTCAATATCCACATCGATGTTCGGATTATCATTCACTTCAACCACATAAACCTTATCGTTTACCAGCTTCAGGTCAACACCATACAATCCGTCGCCAATTAAAGCTGCTGCTTTTAAAGCTGTTTTTACCACTTCTTCAGGCACATCTTCGATGTTTACTGTTTCCGAATCGCCCGAATACTCTTCAGCTTCTCCGGTCCAGTTGTAAATTTGCCAGTGCCCTTTCGACATGTAATATTTGCAGGCAAAAAGCGGCCGGTTATCAAGTATCCCGATTCTCCAGTCGAATTCAGAATAAAGAAACTCCTGGCATACGATCATATCCGATTTTTTGAACAGCTGGTTAATGGCATCAAAAGCTTCTTCCTTATTTTCCACTTTTGTTATTCCCAACGAAAATGCACTGTCGGGTTGTTTTAGCACGAGCGGAAAATTCATATCGTCAAGGTCTTTCTTTTCAAAAATGTTTTTGGTGAAAACAACCGTTTGCGGAGTTAGTATTTTGTGTTTTCTGAAAATCTCGTTCTGAAATATTTTATTGGAGCAACGAAGTATCGACCACGGATCGTCAATAACCACCAACCCTTCGGCGTAGGCCATACGTGAAAATTCATAGGTATGGTCGTTTACATTTGTGGTTTCGCGGATAAAAAGTGCATCGAATTCGTTTATTCTATCAAAATCGTTTTTGGTTATAAACTCGGCATACAAACCTTTACGGTTGGCCGCCGATTTAAACTTTTGAAGCGCCCGTTTGCACGATGGTGGCGTTTCTTCTTCAGGGTCAACCAAAATGGCAATGTCGTATTTATAATTGATAAGCGTGGTTTTATTAAAACGCCTTTTGCTAAAATATTTACGTGCAAACTCGTAAATAACCTCAATTTCACTTTCGGGTAATTTATTTAGAGTTAGAACTTTTATTCCCTTAATGATCCATTTCTCCTGTTTTACAAATTCAATCTCGAAAAGCGGCGTTTCAAACAGCAGGTAAAGCCGGTTGGCAATTGCGTTAAACCCTTTTGTGGCTGTCTGTCCAAAATAGATTTTCAACTGAAATTTATCGTCTTTTACTTTTTGCAGCGCTTTGTTTATCAATTCATCAATATCGTACGATGTGGAATGGATTACCTTCAGCATTTTAAAATCGCGCAGTGTAACCGAACTGGGAATTACACGGTGCCCGCGAGCCGCTGCCAGCAACGACACATAATAACCGTAACTCTGGTATTTGTAAGAACTGCAGAGATTAAAAACACGTATGTCGGCACTGTTCTGGTAAACCGGGTTGCTAATGTATTCTTTTACCGAAATAACTTTAGCGTTTACATCGGTAAAAGTCCATTTGTGCGGTTGGTTGATTACGATAATATTTGTGGTCTTTTTCCGAACCTCTTCCGCTTCCAAACTCAATTCCATTTTTACAGCATCTTCCCCACTCGCGTAATAATCAGCAATGGTATGCGACTCCTTAAATCCCTTTTTTTTATACCACTCAATCAGCTCGTTGTTTTTCGACTGAACCTCGATCAATATTTTTTGAAAATGATTTTCGATTGCCAGGTTCTTCACATAATTCAACATGAAAGTACCTAAACCGAAATTTCGGTATTCTCCCACCACTGCAATCGAATAAATTCGTAATGCATGTTTATACTTAAACAAAGTGAGTGCCCCGGCGGGAGTTACTTTTTTGCCTTCTTTCAACTCTACAATTAAAACATCCTGAAACGCGCTATCCAGGCTGTGTTTGATACTTTTGCGAGAACTTTTTTGAAACTGCGGAAAAGATTCGTTTTCCAGCTTTTCAAGGAAATTAAAATCACCAGGCTGTGATTTTCTGATATTCAAATCCATTTATTGCGTTATAAATCAAAACTAATTGAAACCTAATTAACACTTCAACCCCGTTAAGTTTTTTGTAGCATTAAATGCTATAACTTATTTTCGGGATCAATAAAATGAATACGCTTTCCTATTTTATTTTATTGACAAGCAAAAATACAATATTGAAACATTAATTGCGATATTTGTCTGCGAATTATGCAAACAGAAATAACCATACTTATTTATTTTGTTTTTATAGTTGGGATTGGCGTTTATTCGGCCTTTCGGATCAAAAATCCATCAGATTATTATGTGGCCGGAAAGAAGGCCGGGTTACTGCCTGTATCAGGTAGTTTACTCGCCACAATTCTTGGCGGATCGGCATTAATGGGAACCATTGAATTAAGCCAAACCAGAGGTTGGGCAGCATTGTGGTTTTTGTTCTCGGCAGCAATTGGCTTGTTTCTTCTGGCACCAATTTCAAAATATGTAAGCCGTTACGGAAATTATACTCTCCCTGAATTGTTGGGAAAGTTCTTTGGCCGTAAAGCCGAACGATTTTCAACAATTATCATTCCGTTGGCGTGGTTAGGAATTGTAGCAGCTCAAATAATTGCAGCAGCTCAAATATTGCAGGGGCTTGGCTTTATTTCGTATCAGAACGCGGCCATTTTATCCGGACTGGTTTTTATTGCCTACACCTTATTGGGCGGCCAGTTAAGCATTCTGAAAACAGATACTTTGCAAGCCGTTTTAATTATCAGCGGCTTGGTGGCTCTACTGTTTTTTGCTATTCAGTCACCGGAACATACGCAGGTGGAACCTCTAAAATTTTCAGCGTTGTTTAATTCCAAATTTTCGCTTGTTGATCTGATCGTTCTGTTAATGACTTATTCGGTAACATTTGTTGTGGGGCCTGATATTTACTCGCGCCTGTTTTGTGCCGAAAGTGAAAAAACAGCACGAAGAAGTATAATAATAGTGGCATCAATATTAATCCCTGTTTCATTAGCCCTCACCTATTTAGGTGTTTATTCAGGAAAAGAAAACGAAGGAATTATGGCATTTGCCGGCCACCTGCTTCCGAACTGGGCCTATGGTTTGTTTATTGCTGCATTGCTGTCTGCGGTAATGTCATCGGCCGATACTACATTGCTCACATCAAGTATGATTTTAAGCGAATTATTCAGCGGAAACCTTGAGAAAAAACAGGCGCTTCCTCTCACCCGCTGGCTGGTTGTTGTAATTGGGATTCTTAGTTTACTTATTGCATTGTACATCACCTCGGTAATTCAGGCTTTACTTCTGGCTCTCAGCTTTTTCTCAGGTGCTTTTGTAGTTCCTGTTTTATGCGGATTGCTGGGATTTAAAGTGAACAACAAAAACGTAATTTGGGCTATTGTTTTTGGAGGAGTTACCGCTTTGGCAGGCAAACTGTTAACCTTATTTGATAATCAAAGCCTGGGAAACGGTGTTATTATTCTTAGCTATTTTGTAAACGGCCTTTTTTTGTTTATCGGACGTAAATCAGGAAACACATCCGTATCAACATATCTTAAAGTTTAGCAGATTTTAAATTCTTTATAATTTGATCTGAAATTGCTAATCTATATTCAATCTTCTTACAATTGTTTTTATTTTGTTGCCCATAAATAATTATCGTTACCATACGAAATTATTGTTTTAAACTGTCGGGAGGGGACATTCGACAATTTAAAGATGCTGGACTAAACAAGAGGGGGACTATGAAATACAAGCAGCTTATTGAAAGCCTGGGAAACGAATATTTCTTTTATTCACATAACATAAATGGTGATTACCTTTATATTAGCCCATCGGTTAAAACCATTTTGGGTTACGAAGTTGAAGAGGCAAAACTTGGTCTTGTAAAACACATGACCGACAGCGAATTAAATAAAAAAACCATTGAAGTACTAAAAAAAAGTGCCACTGGTGAAAAGCAAAAAACATTTCAATTTGAATTGTTCACAAAAAGTGGCTCGATTAAAGTAATTGAAATTACCGAATCGCCCTTATACAATGAAAAGGGTGAGCTTATTTCGATTGAAGGCGTTGCCCACGATATTACAAGGCGTATTGAGCGCGAAAAAACCATTAAAGAACAAAACGAAAAACTTAAACAACAAACCGAGGAACTGGAGGCGACCATTGCCGATTTGAAACAAACCCAGTCGCAATTGGTACAGTCGGAAAAAATGCGCGCGCTCGGAAATCTGATTGCAGGTGTGGCACATGAAATAAACACGCCTATTGGAGCGATAAATGCCTCAATCGATAATATTTCGCGTTCTTTGGACGATATTTTGGCGAACATATATACTTTGTTTACACAAATATCGGAGCAACAATTATTGGCATTTCTTACCCTTTTGAAAATGATCCGCCGCGACAAACCACCACTCATTTCGAAAGAAAAACGCTATTATAAAAAACTGGTTAAAGAAAAGCTTGATAACGCCGGTTTTGAAGACACATACACCATTACCGATCACTTGATCTACCTGAACCTTTATGAAGACGCAGACCAGGTTATTCCGATATTACAGATTGAAGATCCCGTATTTATTCTAAAATCGCTTCACAATATCTATTCGGTCAGAAAAAATTCGGAGAACATAAAGATGGCTGTCGAAAAGGCGTCGAAAGTTGTATATGCCCTGAAACGTTTTACGCATAAAGATCAGGGAATGGCAAAAGAACTGAGCAACCTGAAAGAGAATATCGACATGGTGCTAACCTTGCATCATAATCGCATAAAACAAGGTATTGAGGTGGTGCAGAACTACGACGACAATATTCCGTTGATTAACTGTTATCCCGACGAACTGGTTCAGGTGTGGACCAATCTGATATCCAACGCCATCCAGGCAATGGATAACACAGGACAACTTACCATTACCATTAGAAACCTGCAGGAACGTATTCAGGTATCCATTGCCGACACGGGCTGTGGAATTCCTGAAGAGATTCACGAAAAGATTTTTGAACCATTTTTCACCACTAAAAAAGCAGGAGAAGGTACCGGAATTGGACTTGAGCTTGTTTTAAAGATTATTGAAAAACACCAGGGTAATTTAGAGTTCGAAAGCAAAGTTGGAGAAGGAACGACCTTTACCATTACATTACCTGTTAACTAATTCAGTTATGAAAAAGAAGGCAATAGTTTGTGTTGATGATGAAAGCATAATTCTCGACAGTTTAGGCGAGCAGATAAAAAACATTTTCGGAGATGAATATCTGTATGAATCGGCAGAAAATGCAGAGGAAGGGCTGGAAGTAATTGAAGAACTGACGAAGGAAGAAATTGACGTACTTGTAATTGTTTCCGACTGGCTAATGCCAGGTAAAAAAGGCGACGAATTTTTAATAGAGGTCCACAAGAAATTCCCCAGAATAATAAAAGTAATGTTAACCGGACAAGCTGATGAAGTGGCCATTAACAATGCAATTAAAAATGCCGAATTGCATGCTTATATTTCAAAACCATGGTCATCTGAAGATTTAGAAAGAGTAATAAAAACAGGTTTGTCTAAAATTGAAAATAAGGGGTAGATGAAAAAACAAACAATCATTTGTGTTGACGATGAAGAGATAATCCTTGAGGCAATACAGGAACAACTTCAGTCAACTTTTGGTGAAGAATACAATATTGAAACATCAGACAGCGGCGAGGATGCACTGGAATTTTTTAAAGAACTACTGGACGAAGGCCAGCAAATTCCGGTAATTATATCCGACTATATTATGCCGGGAATGAAGGGCGACGAATTATTGAAGGAAATACACAAACTTTCGCCCGAGTCGTTAAAAATACTGTTAACCGGTCAGGCCAGTATCGAAGGAATTAGCAATGCAATAAACAATGCACAACTTTATCGCTACATTGCAAAACCCTGGGATAAAGATGACCTGGTATTAACCGTAAAAGAAGCGGTAAAAAGCTTTCTTCAGGAGATTAAAATTCGTAAGCAAAACAAAGAACTGTTGGAGCTGAATGCTTCGTTAGAGGAGCAGGTTGCCCAGCGAACCGAAGAATTAAGAGAGGCCAATGCCGCCAAAGATAAGTTCTTCTCTATCATAGCTCACGATTTGAAAAGCCCGTTTAATGCACTATTGGGTTTAACAGATGCTATGCTCGAAAACTGGGAGGTATTTGAAGATGAAAACAAGCGCGAGTTTGTTCAGGATATTCACGATACTTCGAAAAATACCTATGCATTGTTGCAAAACCTTTTGGAATGGTCGCGTTCGCAGATCGGATGTTTAAAAATTAATCCTGAAGTTTTTAACCCCGAGAAGTTGGTTAGTGTAAATGTTGAGGTTTTAAAACAACATGCCGATACAAAACAGATCTCCATTACAAATAAAGTAGCTAATGAAGTTCTTTGTCATGCCGACAAAAACATGATTTCAACGGTTTTCCGTAACCTTATTTCAAATGCCATTAAGTTTACTAATATTCAGGGAAATATCGAGATAACCTGTTGTACTCAAAAAGAATTTCATGAATTCTGTATTACCGACAATGGTATTGGTATGAATGAAAAAACAAAGAATGAGCTGTTCAATCTGAATAGTAAAACGCAGCGCGCCGGTACGTCGAAAGAAAGCGGAACAGGCCTGGGGCTTCTTCTTTGTAAAGAATTCGTGGAAAAAAACGGCGGCGAAATATCGGTTACCAGTAAGGAAAATGAAGGCAGTACCTTCTGTTTTACCTTACCGGTAGCAAAATGAACTACCTCCTGACAAGCTACCAAGGTATTAAAAAGGGAATTCTTAAAATTGATCAAGCATCGGAGGATTAACTCATTTATCCCGATACGCCCCTGCTATCGGGATTAGTTCGACTATCTCATTACAGTTCGTTTCTCTCCGGTAATGAGAGTCTCACTGAACTAAATTTCGGCTGTTAATTCATCCAGAAATTTGTGATACTTATCCTCCATCAGTGGCTTTAACTCAGCGTTTACCCACTGATGGTAACCGTTTAGCCATTTGCGTTCCTTATCGCTCAGCAAATCAAATTTTATCAACGAAGTGTCGATAGGGCAAAGTGTAAGCGTATCAAAACCAAGGAAACGCCCGAATTCTGTGGTTTCACGTTCTACACAAACCATCATATTTTCGGTTCGAAGTCCGTATTGCCCTTCGCGGTAAAACGCCGGTTCATTCGATAACACCTGACCGGGCAGCATCAGGTTTTCGTTGTATTCAAGGCGGATTGACATTGGCCCTTCGTGTACATTCAGAAAATGACCAACACCATGTCCGGTACCGTGGTCGTAATTCATTCCGTTTTCCCATAATGCCTGTCGCGCCAGAATATCGAGGTGACAACCCTTTACTCCGTAAGGGAATTTGGCTTGTGTCAAGCCAATCATTCCTTTCAGGGTAAGTGTAAAATCAGTTTTAAACTGATCAGAAACTGCTCCTAAAGCAACTGTGCGGGTAATATCGGTAGTTCCATCGATGTACTGACCACCGGAATCAAAAAGCACTACCCCATCGGCTTCCAACGGCAAAGCATCTTCGGCTCCAATATGAAGGTGAACAAGTGCTCCACGGCTTTTGTATCCAACGATAGGTGGAAAACTTTCGCCTTTAAAATCCTCTTGTTTAGCTCTGAATTCGGCCAGCTTTTTCCCGAATTCGTAATCTGTTATCGTTTCTTTTCCAATTGTCTGTTTTAGCCAGTGCAAACACTCTACCAATGCCACGCCATCTTTTTTCATAGCGCTTCTGAAACCTTCCAGCTCTGTTTCATTTTTTATGGCTTTTTGAATGGCCACCAGCGAAGTCCCTTCAACAAGCTCGTTTTTACCTGACAAGGCACTGTAAGCTGCAAAATTTAAAGTTGACGGATCGATATAAATCGTCTTCCCATTAATTTCGGATAGGTAGTTGTAAAAAGTAGTATAATCTTTCACCTCAACACCATCGGCTTCAAGTTTCGATTTCAGCTCTGAATCGATTTTGGCAGGATCGACAAAAAGAACACTTTCATTCTCGCCAATAACGGCAAAAGCAGTAAAAACCGGATTGTAAGGCACATCCGAACCACGCAAGTTATATAACCATGCCAGTTCGTCTAACATTGAAACGATATGAAAATCTGCGCCAAATTTCGCTAACTCAGCAGCAATTTTTTGTTGTTTTTCAGATCGTGCAACTCCGGCATATTTTACGTCCAACTCAAAAACTTTATCGTTTGGAACAGCTGGACGGTCTTCCCAAATGCCTTCCAATAAATCGGGTGTTTCCACCAGTTCGATATCTTTTTTCAAAAAGCCTTTTTGCAAACTCCTGAAAGCGTCAACTGTCAACGATTGCGCATCGAGCCCCACTTTGCTCCCGGCTGGCAAATTAAGGCTCAGCCAGCTGTCGGGCGATACAGCATCCGTAACGCGCAACTTCTGCATTTCAATGCCGGTACCTTCCAACTCTTCCTTAGCCTGTAAGAAATAACGTGAATCGGTCCATAAAGCTGCTTTGTCAAGCGTTACTGCTACCAAACCATACGAGCCTGTAAATCCCGAAATGTACTCGCGTGTCTCCCATCGTTTGGGTAAATATTCGCTCGAATGCGGATCGGTACCTGAAATGTACCACGCATCAACATCATGCTTTTTCATTTCGGCGCGTAAGGCCGCCAGTCGTTGTTTTATTTCTGTCTTCATTGTTTATGCCTTTGCGCCTTGAAAATAGTCTTTTACAAATTTCTTTATTGAGGGGGCAGGAATATCATCATAATTCAAATCTTCTTCAGCGTAAAACTTATAATCGAGAATATCGTCCATCGGTTTCAGTTCCTCAACCGAATCGGCTGTAACCTGAAATGCCATATCGAGCGTAAATACGCTGTACGCCGAAAAAACATATTCGTTTGGCGCTGAGCCCAGGTATTTTAACGCTTTTACTTTTAAACCCAGCTCCTCTTTTAGTTCGCGTTTTACAGCATCTTCTGCCGATTCCATTGGGTCGATAAATCCGCCTGGCAGATCGAGTTTACCGTAATTAGGTTCAACACCTCGTGTTACCAACATTAATTTTCCTTTATCATCGGTAACTAAAGCAGCCACAGCAGCCGCAGAGTTTATGAAGAAATGAAACCCACAGCCAGCACATTTTAATGAACGCTCGCCTGATTTGTTAAACTCCGCCGAACCACATTTCGGACAATATTCTAAAACTTTTAAAGGATGGGTATTCATTTAATTCGATTTGCGAATGATGATTAACGATTTATGATTTAAGATCTTTCCTTCGTAAATCGTTAATCGTCATTCTACATTCATCATTCATCATTCTATTATTTCTCTTGCTTTCAGCCAGTCGACAAATAAATTTGGCCAGTTATCAGCCGGAATTCCGTTTTTGCGAATACCAAAGCCGTGACCTCCTTTTTGAAAAATATGCATTTCTGCAGGTACGTCAAATTCTTTCAGTTTTGAATAAAAACTGATCGAATTTTTTGGCACCACACCTTTATCGTCGTCGGCCAAAACCAGAAATGTTGGAGGCGTTTCAGCACTTACATTTAACTCGTTCGAATATTTCCGGATCAACTCTTTATCATGTCCTTTGCCGATTAGGTTTCCGCGAGATCCCAAATGAGTAAATTCTTCATCCATGGTAATTACGGGATACAACAACAACATAAAATCGGGCCGACAACTTTGCTGTTCAACCTTATCTGAACTTTCTTTATTTCCATAATCGAAAACGGTTCCGGCAGTTGACGCCAGGTGACCACCCGCGGAAGAACCTGCAATGCCAATCTTTTCGGGATTGATGCCCCACTCATTTGCATTGGCGCGCACAATTCGAATGGCTTGCCGAGCATCGCTCGACGGAACTTCGTGGTTTCCGTAAGGCAGGCGGTATTTTAAAACGATTCCGGTAATTCCTTTGGTCTGCAGAAAACGTGCAATGTCGTATCCCTCGTGGTCCATTGCTTCAACCCAATAACCACCGCCCGGACAAATTACCACGGCAGCGCCGGTATTAATTTCGTCTTCCGGAGAGAAAACATACATTTCTGCTACCGACACTTTTCGTACACGCACTCCGTCGTATTTCTCTTCGGGCTCGGTCATCCCGTTGTCGTTTGGTGCGCCATTTGGCCACACTTTTAATGTTTTATTTTGTGCAATAACAATCACGGTTAGTAATGAAAATAGTAGGATTAGGTTGATTTTTTTCATTTCATTAAAATTGTTTAGTTCATTTGTATTCGATGTAACTCCCGATAAATTTTAATTCTTTCTGTTTGCGATTTGAAGAATTAAATTCATGTTCGTTTCATAATTATTTAGTTTTTGCTCCGACAAAATAATGCTCCTTTTCGCCAAACAATACATTAAAAGTTGTTAGCGAACCATAGGCACGCGTTATATATTGCTGGATATTTACTTTTTCTTCGTCGGTAAGAGATTTGCTGCTGTTGATATTTTGCTCCAAAACACGCAGCCTGTCGCGCAACATTACAATTTTGTGAAAGAATATTTCAATAGGAATTTCTTTTGGCTTAAGCTCAGGATTGGCAGGTTGTAACAATAGGGTTCCACCTTCCCATTTTTCGCCTAAGGGAACTACTTCGTTCAGCGCGGCATGTTTATCCAAAACATAGCTCAAAACCTTTTCAATTTCTCTGATTGATAGTCCTGATTTTGGAGCAGTTTCATTTGCTTTCAAAACGGTAAGGTCGGTATTACGTTTTGTGATTTCTATTTTACCGCCTCGTTCAAAAAATATTTCGTAAGCAGTAAGGTTGTCTTTACTAATTATTCCTTCTCCGTACCGCGGATGTTCAACCCTTGTTCCAACAGTTAAATCTTCCATTTCAGTTTAATTTATTGATCGGTTAAGATAAAATATTTTCAGGTATCAGTTTATGAGAAATGCCACCAACTTATTAATATTCTGAGGCCATAATCAAACGTGGCTGCCCTTTCACACGTTTACGTTTAACTTCGTAATCGCGGGTATACGAAATTACAGAAACCCCTTCGTTCATATAACCACCGAACTGCGTAAGTTGCCCGAAATGATAATTCCCCTGCATCTGGAATGTATGCATGTAAGGCAGACAGCCGGCAAAATCGTTACCGTAAGTTATTAATGCGGTTAAAAAATACATTGTTACATCATAACCCTGAAAACCAAAATTATCAGGTTCCGTTCCGAAGTTGCTCTTATATTTCTCAACGAAATTAATGGTTTGCTGATTCGTATAATCGGTATAATATGGTGCGATGTATTTCAGTTTCAGATTATGAAACTGCTCCAACTGAATGCTCGAATAATTCGGATAACGACTTGACCCAATCAGCGTAATCGAATACTCGTCAGAAAGGTTGTTTAAATTGGAAATGGCCACACTTAACTCACCCTCGTTTTCCGAAGGAATGTAAACCACATTTTCTTTGGTTTTCGACATAATTCGACGTAACCCGAAGCTTCCTTCGTTTTCGAAATCGTAGATCGTAAAGCTAACGCCCTCGCTACTGCTTAACATCCCTGAATTGAAGAATTTTTCGCGCAAAAGTTCGACCAATTCTCCTTCAGGAGTACCCGAATAATCCGAGGTTTTTACAATTATAAAGTTACTGTTGAAATGCTCTTCAGCCACCATTTCTGCCGTTTGACGAGTCAGGTAATCGCGCGACGGATTTACCTGGAAGTAATTGGAATTCGATTGTGTAATCGAAGTCTGCGAAGCCAATGGGGAAACTATCGGAATCCTATTCTTCGCTGCGTATGCTGCAATTTCCTGCTGCACCCTGGGGAAAATTGGTCCGATGATTAAATCCGTCATGAAAAAATCGTTAGCCATAAAATACTGGCGAATCGAATCTTTGTTTCGCTGTGTATCAAAAACATTGAGTTTTACATTAAAACCAATATTCTGCAAGGAATCGACAGCTAAAAGTACACCTTCATAAAACTGCACGAAGTTTTCACTTCCGCCGTAAAACTGTTTAAACAATTCCTTACGCTCTTCCAGTTCAATGGTTGTATCCTGAGCAATTTCTGTTTCCTCACTTGTAAAAAGTGCTGTTGAATCAATTACCAGATCTTCACGGTTCAGCGTATCATTTGCTTCGTAATAAAATGGCAAAAACAGGGCTACGTTGTATGTTTTCCCCGAAAACGAACCTGAAAAATCAGGCACACACGACTCGGGAATTTCTACCGGCATTTCTACCGCATAAAAATCTTCCAGCATATTCGCCGAATCAATGTCTTCAAATACAATATTGTCACTTTCCGGCTGGGCAAAAACTTCCTCAGGCTTTTTAGGAATTAAAATGATTTCGCCGTAAGCCAGATTTCGACGATCGAGTATCGGGTTATATTTTATAATATCGGGAATACTTACATTGTATTTTTTCGATAAACCGTATAAAGTCTCGCCCTTTTCCACCAAATGCTGATCAAAAGCTTCATCGTTTACCGGTTTAGCCATTGGTTCGCTGGCTTCAGCAACCGGAATTTTAATTACTGCTCCTGCCGGAAATCCCGTATTCAAAATCGGGTTAATCACTTTAAGTTCCTCTTCCGAAACATTGTATTTGCGCGTTAATCCCCACATGGTTTCACCCGATTCAATAATGTGTTCAATGTAATTTCGGTTACCTGCAAATTCAATTGGCTGAGGCTTATTTACATCCCCCTCCGATGCGCCGGTTTTTATTTTCAGGGTCATTCCTGTTTTTAGCTGCCTTGCTTCGGGATTTAAAGCGAGAATCTCCTGCTCGGTTGTTCCATATTTCCGGGCAAGCGAATACAAAGTTTCTCCTGAAACCACCTGATGTAATATTGTCTGTTCCCCCGTTCCGGTTTTATTAGCTAAATCACCGGCTTCCGAAGATATCTCTTTTTCCCAGTATGGAATATTCAGTTCTGTCCGCTTTTTAAATTTCCTAACAGTTGGGTTGTAAGCATAAAGTTCCTCCACGGTTATTCCAAACTTTTTGGCAACGGAATAAGCCGTTTCTTTTTTCGATTCGATTTTGTATTTAGTAAATCCTGAGGGGTCTCCCTTTTGGTCTGTTGTTGAATTCGGCATTATAATGCCTTCAACATAAGGAATTTTCAACATCTGCCCTATTGTTAGTCCTTTATCAATTCCCGGATTGTTTTCCTCAAGTGCAGCTTGAGTTACGCCAAACTTCTTGCTCAACGAGTAAATTGTTTCGCCTGTGCGCACCTGGTGCATAACGAACTTTTTGCCTTGAACAACAACAACCTCATTATCAGCAAAATTCTGCCCGAAAACCTGTTCGCTTGGTAACAACAGTAAAAATGCCATGCATAGCAGCAAAAGACTTCTCATTAAAAGTGGATTTAAAAATTCGCTCAAATTTAGTAATTCTGAAAGAACACTTAAATCTTAACGCATAGTTTCGGAATTAATTTTAATATTTTGGGGTAAACACAATCCTAATATTAACACGAACCTTAATTTCATTCACATTTGAAAAGATTTTGACACGTTATTAGTACTTTTGTGCTTTCATTAACAAAAGAAATTTTTCATGCAGGAAAAGATTTTAATCCTTGATTTTGGTTCTCAATACACACAATTGATTGGACGTAAGGTCCGCGAACTAAATGTTTATTGCGAAATTCATCCGTTCAACCACTTTCCGGAAATTGATGAAAGTGTAAAAGGAGTGATACTTTCGGGTAGTCCTTTTTCGGTTCGCGACGAAGATGCACCACGTCCTGATCTATCAGAAATTAAAGGCAAACTTCCGGTATTGGGTGTTTGTTACGGAGCACAGTATATGGCTCATTTTTATGGTGGAGAAGTGGCTCCTTCGAATACACGCGAATACGGAAGAGCAAATCTGGGATTTATCGATCACGATAGTATTCTGTTTGAAAACATCAGTCTGCACTCGCAGGTTTGGATGTCGCATGGTGATACCATCGTAAAACTTCCGAAAAATTATAAGGTAATTGCATCAACCGAAGATGTAAACTTTGCAGCTTACAAAGTTGATGACGAAAAAACCTGGGCAATACAGTTCCACCCCGAGGTTTACCACACCACAGAAGGAAAGCAGTTGCTGCAGAATTTTGTTACCACAATTTGTGGATGCGAACAAAACTGGACTCCGGATTCGTTTGTTGAAACAACGGTTCAGGAATTAAAGGATCAACTGGGTAACGACAAAGTTGTGCTTGGTCTTTCAGGTGGTGTTGATTCATCGGTTGCCGGCGTATTATTACATAAAGCCATTGGAAAAAATCTTACCTGCATTTTTGTTGACAACGGTCTGCTTCGCAAAAACGAATTTGAGGATGTTTTGCATTCGTACGAAGACATGGGACTAAATGTAATTGGTGTTGATGCCCGCAAAAAATTCTGGGACGATTTGGCCGGAGTTACTGATCCGGAACAAAAACGAAAAATTATCGGTCGCAACTTTATCGAAGTTTTTGATGAAGAAGCGCACAAAATACAAGATGTAAAATGGTTGGCGCAAGGAACAATTTATCCCGATGTAATTGAATCGGTATCGGTAAACGGACCTTCTGCAACTATCAAATCACACCACAATGTTGGCGGACTTCCTGAAAAAATGAAGTTAAAAGTGGTTGAGCCGCTTAAGCTTTTATTTAAAGATGAAGTGCGTCGAGTAGGTGCTGCTTTAAACATTAAAAAAGAATTGCTGGGCCGTCACCCATTCCCGGGACCAGGATTGGGAATTCGTATTCTTGGCGATGTAACTCCTGAAAAAGTTAGTATGCTACAGGAAGCTGATGCCATTTTTATTAACGGCCTAAAAAGCTGGGGGTTGTACGACGAAGTTTGGCAGGCTGGCGTAATGTTGCTTCCCGTTCAATCGGTAGGCGTTATGGGCGACGAACGTACCTATGAAAACACTGTTGCATTACGTGCGGTTACTTCAACCGATGGAATGACAGCCGACTGGGTACACCTTCCCTACGATTTTATGGCAAAAATGTCGAACGAAATCATAAATAAAGTTCGTGGAATTAACCGGGTAGTTTACGATATTAGTTCGAAGCCACCTGCAACAATTGAGTGGGAATAGTTGTTGCAGAATGTAACGAAATCAAATTTGGCAGACTTATTGCGTGATTGTTTCGTTATTAATCAAAAATGAGAATTATGGCTGTAACAAAAATTCAACATATTAAAACAATTGGGTTAGGTATCTTTTTAGCATTCTTCCTGATTGAACCAGTTGCTACGCAGGCACAAAACGATGTGCAGGAAAATCAGGTAAAATTTGCCCGTTTACTGCGTTTAGTTGATGGTTACTATGTAGACTCATCGGATATTAGCGACTTAACAGAAAAAGCGATTGTGCATTTGCTTGAGGAGCTTGATCCGCACTCTACATATATTTCAAAGGAGGAAGTGGATAAAATGAACGAACCGCTTAAAGGAAACTTTGAGGGGATCGGCATTTCATTCAATATTTATAAAGATACCTTGCTGGTGACTACGATAATTGCCGAAGGTCCTTCTGAAAAAGTTGGGTTACGTGCCGGTGACCGGATTATTGAGGTTGACGGTGAAAACATAGCCGGAATTGGTTTAAAAAATTCGGATGTTTTTGATTTGTTACGGGGCGAAAAAGGAAGTAAAGTCGATTTAACAGTTGCAAGAAAAGGTGAAACCGATCCCCTGGATTTTACAATTGAAAGAGATAAAATTCCAATTTTCAGTCTGGATGCATCGTACATGTTAGATGAATCTACTGGTTATATCAAGCTAAATAAATTTTCGGCAACAACAACCGATGAGTTTTTAGAGGCCATGTCGGATTTAAAAAAGGAAGGAATACAAAACCTGGTTCTCGATTTACGAAACAATGGTGGCGGTTATCTAAAATCGGCCATTGAGTTAGCCGACCAATTTTTAACTGATGACCAGTTGATTGTTTACACCGATGGCACCAACGATCCGAAAAGAGACTATAAAGCAACAGCAAAAGGTTCCTTTGAAGACGGGAAAGTGGTTGTTTTGGTAAACGAAGGTTCAGCCTCTGCAAGTGAAATTGTTTCGGGTGCCGTTCAGGATTGGGACCGTGGAGTAATAATTGGCCGTCGCTCGTTTGGAAAAGGGTTAGTCCAAAAACCATTCTTCCTGAATGATGGGTCGATGATTCGTTTGACAACGGCACACTATTACACGCCAAGTGGCAGATGTATTCAAAAACCTTATGAGGAAGGCATTAGCGAATACCGTAAAGATTACTCCAACAGAATTAGTAATGGGGAGATGTTTAGTGCCGACAGCATTCATTTTGATGATGAGTTAAAACACAAAACACTGGTTAGCGGCCGCGATGTTTATGGTGGTGGCGGTGTAATGCCTGATATTTTTGTTCCCATGGACACCTCTTCGCATTATGCCTACATCAATAAACTAAGAAGAAAGCAGGTTACCTATAATTTTGTTTTGGATTATGTTGATCTTCACCGTGAAGACATCGCGAAACAATATCCGAAATTTGAAAAATTCAATGAGAAATTTGAGATTTCGGATGAGAATATTGAGCAGGTAGTTGCCAAAGGTATTGAAGAAGGTATTGAAAAAGACGAAGAAAGTTTGTCAATACTAAAAGATGACCTTAAACGGGAACTTAAAGCTTTGATAGCCCGAGACGTGTACTCACGTAACGACATGTACAAAGTTTTAAACGAAAATGACGATGCCATTTTAAAAGCTCTTGAAGTTTTTGATAATCAAGACAAATATGCAGCGCTTTTAGTTACAACTGATTAATTTTATGACTGATATAGTTTCGGAATGGCTCTTAGGTAATTATATTGAAATACTGGGAGCCATTCTTGGTTTAGCCTACATTTTCTTATCCATTAAACAACACATCTTAACGTGGCCAACAGGTTTATTAACCTCGGCACTTTATGTGCTTGTATTTTTCAATACCCGGTTATATGCCGACATGGGGCTTCAGGTCTATTATGTGGTAATTAGTATTTATGGCTGGTATTTCTGGATTACCGGAAAAAAACAAAACGAAAAGAAAGTTGCCGTAAAAACCACCCGAAAAATATTGTGGCTAAAACTGGCAGTGGTTTCAATTGCTCTTTATGCCCTGATCCTTTTTATCCTGAGGAATTATACCAATTCCGACGTTCCGCACATGGATTCAGTAACAACAGCACTCAGCATTGTTGCCACATGGATGCTTGCAAGAAAATACATAGAACACTGGCTGCTATGGATATTTATCGATGCATTTAGCGCAGGTTTGTATGTATACAAAGGTTTATGGGCAACCGTAATTTTATTTATCGTTTACACCGTTATGGCTTTATTGGGCTATATTGAGTGGAAAAAAGATCTGAAAAGTATTGAAACAAACAACTAAAATAATTGCCATTACCGGAGCCGAATCAACCGGAAAAAGTACACTTGCCAAAGCCTTGGCAACGCATTATAAGGTACCGTTCGTACCCGAATTCGCAAGAAATTACGTAGAACAACTACATCGTTCGTACACTTATAACGATGTTATTCTGATAGCACAAAAGCAAGTTGAACAATACAACGAAATGGTTTTGCAGCAACCACCTCTGATTATTTTAGATACCTGGCTTCTCATTACAAAAATCTGGCTGGATGTTGTTTTCGGGAAAGTTCCTGCATGGATTGAAGAAACAATCAAAGAAACTCGTATTGACACTTTTTTGGTTTGTGATACTGATTTGCCCTGGGTCCCTGATAATGTTCGTGAGAATGGTGGAACTAATCGCGAAAAACTTCAGAAAACTTACATAGAGGAAATAAAAAATTACCGATTCTCCTATCATTTAATAAAAGGGAATTACGAAGAGCGAAAAAAAGCTGCAATTCAAGTCATCTCAAGTTTAGATTAAAACCTTCAACAAGAAACTTCTTTTATATGTTATATGTTACAATTCTTAAATGAATGTAATTAGTTTTGTAATATAAATCAACGATATGACAAATAATACCGTAGACCAAAAAATTTTAGATACAGTAAGCAAACTGAGTAACCCTGAATCATACAAATTAGTTTGTCATAAACATATGATGGGAGATCCATTGCCATCAAATAAACAATTGAAACGAATTATTAATCTGGTTCGCGAGATTCTTTTCCCCGGCTATTTTGGAACAACTACTTTAAAAACCACCATAACTCCACATTATATGGGAGTTTATGTTGATGAGTTGCTTGAAATGCTTACCCGTGAGATTTTGGCCGGACTGTGTTTTGAGTGTACCGACGAATCGGAACAAAGAGTTGAAAAACACAGAACAGGAGCCCAGGAAAAAGCGGTTGCTTTTATAGAGTTTCTGCCGGAGATCAGGCGCAGATTAGGTGCTGATGTTGAGGCTACATTTTTGAATGATCCGGCAGCAAAAAACTTTGGCGAAGTTATTTTTAGTTATCCGGGAATCCGGGCTATTACAAATTACCGTATTGCCCACAAACTTCTGGAACTGGATGTTCCTCTTATCCCGCGTTTTATTACCGAAATGGCGCACAGCGAAACCGGAATAGATATCCATCCGCGTGCTCAAATTGGCGAAAGTTTTACAATCGACCACGGTACTGGAGTTGTTATTGGATCGACATGTATTATTGGCGACAATGTAAAAATATACCAGGGCGTTACCTTAGGGGCAAAAAGTTTTCCTCTTGATGATAATGGCAACCCAATTAAAGGAATTCCACGCCACCCGATTTTGGAAAACAACGTAGTTATTTATGCAGGTGCAACTATTCTTGGCCGCGTAACAATTGGCGAAAACTCCGTTATTGGAGGTAATGTTTGGGTAACCAACGATCTTCCCGCCAATTCTCGTGTGGTGCAAAAACGCCCGAGAGATATTCCGTTTATGGACGGAGCAGGTATTTAAGAAACAAAAAATCAAATCATTGAAAGAGTATAAATTGATCGCTAAAACCTTTTCCGGTTTGGAAGATGTTTTGGCCAAAGAAGTGAAGCGTATTGGTGGTAAAAACGTACGACGCGGAAAACGTGCTGTATTTTATGACGGTGACCTTGAAATCATCTATAAGTCAAACTATAACCTTCGTACAGCTTTACGTATTTTAAAAGAGATTGAACATTTTAATTTTAAAACTGTCGATCAGTTTTACTTAAAATGTAAAAGAATAAAATGGCAAAACTATTTTAATGTCGATCAGAATTTTGTGATTAACAGTGTTGTCATAGACTCACGAGATTTTAGAAACTCGATGTTTGCATCGCTTAAAGTGAAAGATGCCATAGCCGATTATTTTCGTGAGAATTTCGGGAAACGCCCAAGTGTTGACACCGATAATCCGGATATTATTATAAATGTTCATATTTTTCAGGATAACTGTACTTTGTCGATTGACAGCTCGGGTGAATCGTTACACAAAAGAGGATATCGTGTAAAACAGGGAGACGCACCTTTAAACGAAGTACTTGCTGCCGGTATGATCTATCTCACAGGCTGGCTTGGAAATTCGGATTTTATGGATCCAATGTGTGGTTCGGGCACTATCCCCATTGAAGCGGCTATGATTGCCCAGAATATTCCTGCTGCCAAATTCCGAAAAGAATTTGCCTTTCAGCTCTGGAATGATTTTGATCCTTTGCTTTGGGAAAAAGTTACAGAACCGGTTGAAAAACGAGAGTTCAGGCATAAAATCTATGCATCGGATATTTCGGGAAGTAATTTGTTAAATGCACAAACCAATGCACGACGTGCTTTAGTATTTAATAAAATACAATTTGCCTGTACCGATTTTAAAAATCTGGATATTGAATTGAATAACGCAACCATCGTAACAAATCCACCTTACGGAGAGAGGCTAAAGGAAAATGATCTGGATGGTCTTTATTCAATGATTGGAGAGCGTTTAAAACACCAGTATGCAGGAAACAGTGCCTGGATCTTAAGCTCTTCGATAGATAGCTTAAAATTTGTTGGGCTAAAACCGTCGCAACGAATCGATTTATTTAACGGGGCTTTAAAATGTAAGTATAATAATTACAGGCTATTTGAGGGAAAGGAAAAATAAGGACATAAAAAAAGGGTTAAAACCGTCCTTGTTTTAACCCCTGTACTAACAACTCAATTGGTTCTGTATATAGGCTATTCTTCTTCAAAATCATAAATATCTTTATCTCTTGAATTTGGTGTTCCTCCACCTCTAACTTCATTTAGTTCTTCTTGAGATAGAACTTCAAAATCAAAATTGTCTGAATTGTATTGTGATATCATAGTTATAGCTTTCATTGTTTAAATTTTTTAGGCTTATTCTTCTTCGAAATCGTAAATATCTTTATCTCTTGATTTTGGTGTTCCTCCGCCGCGAACCTCGTTCATCGCGTCATTAGATAATACTTCAAAATCACTATTGCTCTCTGTGAAAAAATTTGCTATAACTTTCATATCTTATAATCTTAACAGTAAATACTTTTTTTAATGATTATTCATCAAAATCATAAATGTCTTTATCTCTTGAATTTGGAGTTCCACCACCACGAACTTCGCTCATTGCTTTTTCGTTGATTACTTCAAAACCAAAAACTTCGAAAGTATTTTCTGTTGATTCAAACTGTACTCTTTTCATCGTATAATAAATTAATTCGTTAAACTTTTAAACACACATTCACTAATATATTCTGATAAGTAGAAAAAGGTAACCCCCCTTTTTTGAAAAAAATTGAAAAAAGTTCTATTTTGGTGGAATAATTCACAACATCAGATGACAATTTTCAAGCGGATAATCTTTGTTTTTTACCTACTATTCTTACCTAATTTTTTACTTAGTCAAGAAGTCAACACAGACTCGTTAAGACTACTAACCAACAAGTTAGGACAAAATGGGGCCAGATTGGGCAACGAAGGTAAATACACTGAAGCTTTAGAGGCTTTTAAACTGTTTCTGCATGAACGAAAAAAAATTTACGGAGAAAAAGATTATTTTTTAACTCAGCCATATATGATGTTAGGTATTACCTACAAAAATTTAGGTGAAAACGATATGGCACTTAGAAGTTATGAGCTTGCTGAAACAAATTATTATTTGCGTTCAGACCCTCCGCAAGGTCTATTGGGAAGCATATATTTAAATCTTGGCAATGTATATCGAGCCAAATTGGATTATAAAAATGCCATAACCTATTTTAGTCAAGCTTTAAACGTATACCAAAATCAAGATCCTATTGATATTTATGATATTACAAATGCATATTATTCCATTGCGGAGGTTGAATTTGTTAGCAAAAACTACCAATCCGTTATTGACATTGCAGAAAAATGCTATGCTTCGGCTGATACATCCAATCAAATATATTTTGATAACGTTATGGGAGGTAGTTACTATAACCTTAATGAAATCGAAAAAGCAGATTATCATTTTAAACATGCCATTTCATTGTCAGAAGATTATTATGGTAAAGGTATAGACCTCGCCTACGCATACATGAGTTACGCAGAATTTCTTTCAGGTATAAATAATTTTGAAAAAGCAGTAGAAAATTTATCAGAAGCTTATAATATTTTAGAGTATTTCCAAAAAGATTTTGGCCCAGTACTCTCCAATTATTATGAATATGAAGGAAATATTTACAGAAACCGTACAATAAAGACCCAGGAAATAAACCGGTTTAAAAGGGAAAAAAGGCAAAACCTACTCAAATCAATTGATTCCTACAAAAAAGGACTAGCTGCATTGGAAGTAAGCCAAATTGATCCTGAAAGTTCCGATATTAAAATCCGACAAACACGTTCGCTAATGGATTGCCTTGACCTGATAAAAGCAATTGGTGATGTATATCTTGAAATAGCCCTGCTTGATAATGAAAATAAAGGCATCGATTACAGCGAAAACCTTGATTATGCACTAAGCTGCTATAACAATACGAGTAACCTTATTCAACAGGCGCGAAAAGAAATTTCAAACGATGAAAGTAAAATTCAGCTGTCGAACCTGCAATATCAGACTATAAGTAAAATTATTGAGACAGCCTATCTTGCCTATAGTTATTCGGGAAATCAGGAATTCCTTGATATTGCTTTTAATAATTCAGAGCAACTAAAAAGTAGTGCGTTATTCGATAAAATTGCCAATGAACTAGCGCAGGAAAATAGTTTAATCCCTGACAGCCTGCTGGAACTGGAGCGTAAATTAAATAATACTATTGCCAACTATTCCGAATTACAATACGAGGAATTAAGCTACGATGAACCAGATAGTTCGTTATTGGACGAATTTAATGATAAGATTTTTAATGCATCGCGGCAAAGAGATGAGCTGAATCGGTTTATGGAAGAAAGTTACCCCGACTACTACCAATTAAAATATTCCAACTCGTCGCTTAGTTTAAATGAAATACAAGATAGGATTGACCGAAAGGAAGCAATTGTTGAGTATTTTTTAGCTGAACCATCAACGGAAAACATTAAAAATAGTAGTGATGCCGATACATTAACTTCGTTGTATACGTTTTTTATTACCAACGACAATATTGAATTTCACAAAAAAACGCTCGACAACGGAGAAATACAGGCTTTGGAAGAAACCTTTCGGTTTATTTCATCTACCGACTACATGTTTACACACAACGAAGATGCAAAACAATACTGCGTTTCTTCGCACCGTTTATACAACATGCTGCTTGCCCCTTACGAGCAAGACATTACTGAAAAACACCTGACAATAATACCTGACGGAAAACTAAATTACATTGCATTCGACGGACTATTAAAAACGCTGCCCGACACAAGTGAAACCATCCGTTTTAACGAATTGAACTATCTGGTAAAAGATGTAAATATTAACTACGCTAATTCGGTAAATATTTTCCTTAAAAACAAAGCTGCGAAACCCAAGCTGCGAAACCACACTCTGGCATTTGCTCCAGAATACAATTCGGAAGAATTCAAAATGACGGGAACAAGCTATAAACTTGCACCACTACCGGGCGTACAAAAAGAAGTTGATGATATAGCTAAATCAGTTAGTACTACTATTTTTAGAAGCAAAGATGCAACCGAGCAAAATTTCAGAGAAGAGAGTGGCAATTTTGATATTCTTCACCTGGCAATGCACGCGTACATAAACGATTCGTTACCGGCGTATTCCCGTCTGGCATTTAGTCAAAATACAGATACAACGACTTTGGATAATGATGGCTGGCTAAATACCGCAGATATCTACAATCTCGAATTAAATGCCAGCATGACGGTTCTAAGTGCATGTAACACAGGAGTTGGGAAACTTCAAAAAGGAGAAGGACTGATGAGTTTGGCAAGAGGTTTTTTATATGCCGGATGTCCATCGGTAATAATGTCGCTTTGGGAAGTTGAAGATGCTGCAGGCACAAAAATTATGACCTCCTTTTATAAATACTTAAAAGCAGGAAAAACAAAAGATGAAGCGCTTCGGCTTGCTAAACTGAAATACCTTGAAGAATCGAATTCAAGACTTGCTCACCCGCATTATTGGATGAGCTTTAAATGTATTGGAGATAATTCTCCGGTATATACCAGTTATGATCTTTACTTTTTTGCAATTCTTATTCTTTTGATCATCGCTTTTTCAATCGACCAGGGAATTCGCATAAAAAAAGCCCGTCGTAACCGACAGGCTTAATTGAATGTGTATATGTTTTCGAATTAATCTATTGGACGATTCTTCGATTATTTGAAAGAGTACTTGAGCTTTCTTAGGATTGCCTTGGCATCTTTTTGGTAATGACCCTTACGATCAATAACTGCCAGCAATTCTTTCTTAGCCTCTGCTCTTTTATTCATTTTCAGGTAACAAAGTGCTTTATACCACTCGGCTTCCTCTATGAACATATTATTTCCGTGATCAATAACTTTAGTATACTCAGTTACCGCTTTCGGATATTTATTCAAATTCTGATAACTCAAACCTTTATAAAACTGCGGAACAAATTGCTCATCAGCTTTAACTGTTACATTATTCAGCAAATCAATAGTCTTTTGGTACTCATTCTGCTGAAAATACATTTGAGCCTGATGTATTACACTCACATCGCTGTCAACCGAACGTTCAGATGCCCAGGTTGTCGACTCAAAGTACTTGTCGTACGAATTGTCCATTGTATTGGTATTCATTTGCATTGCACCAAGTAAACCTACCAATACCAAAACAACGGCTACGCTGCTGCGCCAGAATTTTGTGGTACCAATCTCTATACGAGGCATTATAATCGATTTCACCTCTTTCTTCTCGGATTCTTCTCTTGCGTCTTTTAGTTTCTGGCGTAAGCCCATGATATCCATCTCTGAGACGGCAGAGTTTATATTCTCGCGAAGTGCCACTTCCGCCATCAGATCGGTATTTTCTTTTAATTCGGCACTGAATTCTTCTAATAAACTTTCCTCCAGTACTCCATCAATAAAGTCTTCAATGGCCTGTTCACTAACGTTCCACGATGTTTCAGACTCCATGATATTTCTCAATTCACTTCTCAGATCCATTACATCGGTTTCTGCAACAGCCATTTCAAGCTCTTTATGCAAACTAACTTCTGATTGTAACAGTTCATTTTGGTTCAACTCAACTTCAAATTCGGCCAAAATATCGTCACCCATTTCTCCCTCAAGATATGAGTCGATATCTTCAACTGAATACTGCGGTTCAACCGATTTTGCCACTTGCTGCAATGTTTCGCGCAAGTTCAGGATATCTGTTTCCAAAACAGCTTCTTCCAGGCCTTCCAGACCTTCCATATCAAAACCGTTCAGGTCATCTTCAATAACGACTTGCTCAGAACCGTTTTGCTCTTTGTAATAATGGTGAATGTTTTCGTTGCTGGTTCGTTCATGCTGATACACATGAACTTTTGGGAGCGATTCGAAACTTTCAATAAGTTCTTCGGGTGTTAACTCTGCAGTGGCTTCTTCAAATTCGCTGAAGTTGTCCAACAGCTCGAAAGAGCCATTTAACCTGCCATTTTTTGTACTGTTTGTTTGAATTTTTTCGAGTTTCCCTTTAAGATCAAGAATATCCATTTCCAAAACGGCTGACTGGATATTTTTGTGAAGTTCAACTTCATCTCTTAATTCCTGGTTTAATTCTAACTCTTTTTCAAATTCTTCTCTCTCTTGTTTGTTTAAAAGATCTAAACAGTAATCTTCAATGCGTCCAAATAATTCTGCTTTAGGTGTCATCTTCAAGTATCTTTTTAAATTCTGTATCTTGCTTAATGCGCTTTATCAACAGTTCTTTACATTTATACTTTCTTGTTTTAGCGTATTTTTCAGTTTTGTAGCCCATAATTCTCGCAATTTCTTTTAGCGGGACCTTTTCAAAAAACATCTGTAATAGCTTCTGACAATCTGTACTCAAGGTTTTGAAATGCTTTTGATACAATCCGTATTTCTGGTTTTTATCGACCAATTCTACCAGGTTGTCATCGTAAACGTCTTCCTGGAACGGCAATGAATCGTTCAGCTTTTCTTTCTCAATCCGTCGTTTCTCTAATTGCTTTAACCACAAAAAACGACACACTGAGAATAAATATCCTTGAAAAGAACTCTTTTCGAAAATTAAATCGTTTTCTTTTAATTTCCTGTAAATTACGATAATAGCTTCCTGAAAAACATCACTGGCATCGTCCTCACTTCCTTGGTTTTTCTTAATGAAATAATTTACTTTATAGTAGTACTGTTTGTATATGTACTGCAAAATTAAATTATCGTGCCTTAAGATTCCTTTCAGGATTTGCGCATCCGTATAATTTATCATCTTCTAATATATTATTCGATTATTGGTCAAAAGGTAACCCTCTATTTAAATTTATTCTATACACAACTTAATAACCGCCTTGTTGGCAAACGTGTAATTTCGCTTATTAACAAGCCGTTACAAGATTTGATAAAGATAAAAATTTAATTAAAAAAAGAAGAAAACTTTTGGATTTAATGTTGGGGAGGGTCTATAAAAACAAAAAGGACAGGTTCAACAACCCATCCTTTTCTCATTAAACTAACTAACCTAACTAAACCTAAACTTATGAAAATAAACGTACCACAAAGATAAAGGCATATTGTAAATCCGACAAGAAAAAGATGTTAAATGGTGTTAAACCTTTCAACAATTAACATTTTATTTACTGTGCTACGAATGTGTATTGGATTGTTCCTTTTTGGCGGGTGGGCGCTGAGTTGTCGCTGTTAAAAACAGTACGGCTTGCAGCTTCTTTGGCATAGGCAAAAAGTTGCTTATCGCGGATAGAACTATCGTCGCGAGGTTCTGCTTCAACAACCCTGCCCTGCCGGTTAACAGCAATATCCACGATAACAGTTCCTCCGCCCTGACTCAGATACACCGGCACGGGCAAACTTATGTGGTAACGATTTTCCAGGTAGTAAACGATATTACTTTCACCGACATATATTACGTTCTTTATCGAGTCGCGATCCATGCCTTCAGTAGTTTCAACCGGCATTTCTATATCACTCAAATCAACTATTTCCTTAGCAAGATTTTTATTTACATTGGATACAAGTTGCTGGGCAGCTTCCACTTCCTTTAAATAGTCATCGTCAAAAAACTCGTCGGTTGAAGTGGTGGTGTTTTCTGTAGCAGATTGATTCGAAGCAACATTTGTTCGAGTATTGGTAGTTTGTTCGATATTGGGTTGATCTGTACTTTCTTCCTCCACCGTTTCGGGTTCATTAATTTCGGGTTCCAGCATTTCTGCCGGAAATTCAATTAAGATTTCCTCTTCTTTTACATTGCCTTTCATATCTACATCGGCCAGTAAAAACGCAGAAAATAACAGAATATGAAATACCAGCGTACCGATTACTCCATAAACATTTCTTCTGTATAACTCTCCTATCTTCATTTGCAGCAAAAATATAAAATTAGCAACGATATAAGCCCGAAATCAAAGAGAATACTAATTTATTTATGTTGAACATTATCCGGGATATGCACATAAAAAAAGAGTTTCCCAATCATGGAAAACTCTTTTCTGTATACTGTCTTAAATCTATTTTGTTGCTGCGACCATTGCCCTGAAATAACCTATTGATTCGGCAATTCCCATAAACGGATCATCCATATTTCGTTCGTGTTCCAAACTTACGGTTCCGGTATAATTCACTTCGCGAAGCATATTTACAAAAGCCGGAAAATCAATTATTCCTCTTCCAACTTCAACCGAATAACCTTCTTTGCTGGGACCTGTAACATCTTTTAAATGAATATCAAAAACCCTCGATTTGTATTTTTTCAAATCGGCAACCGGATCTTTCCCATTTCTGGTATCGTGGCCAATATCGAGACACATGCCAATTCGCGGATCAAGATCTTTTGTATGTTCCCAAACATCTTCAGCATCCGGATATACTGCGATATCCGGGCCATGTAAGTGAATGGCAAAAAATAAACCTGTTTCAGCTACTTTTTCATTTACATATGGAAGCAGTTCGTAATCGGGCACACCTACAATCGTGTTAACTCCAACTCGTTTTGCATAATCGAAATATTTATCAATATCCTCTTTACTTTTCATATAAAGCGGTCCAACCGCATAACCGGTAACACCATACTCGGCACACTTTTTATGAAATGCCTCTATTTCTTCAGCAGTACTGTTAACAGGTAAATGGAAATCTTTTATACAAAGGTAATGTACATCACACCGTTTCATGGTTTCCAGCGTGGTTTGTAAATCGAAACGTACAAAAGTATATCCGGCCATCCCGAGCTTAAAAGATTCATTTGTTTCAGGTGCCGGCTGAGGATCGGGGCGTTTTACATCTTGCGCCGTTAGCGTAAACGTCAACAATAGTAATAACAGAATAGAAAGCGTTGATTTGTTCATCGTATTAAATTTAGTTGATATAGAAAAACAAATGTAACAATTAAACTAATACGTAACTGACCTTACACGCGCGTGTTTGAGTAATTCTCAAGTTTAAATTCCGGGTAGCGATTTACAACCGCTAAACTAAAAAATAAACAATACAGCTTAAAATTGAAGTAGAAGGTTGAAAGTAATTATACCGTTTGCCAGCGGGTTGTTATATTATAATTCTGAGCATATTCTTCCCGCTCCTTCTCATCTGCGGTTAGTTTGCTTTCTGCTTCCAGATTTTGCAGCTCAACACATGCATGACTAATGTCATCCTTCTCCGCTTTAAAGAATTTTTTCTTTATTTTATCAGCCGCACATCTAAAGAATAAATTAACCTTTTTCATGTTTTTGTTATTTTGAGTTATTTCTTTGAATCGTTCAACCGTTGCAACAAAACAGCGGCAAATGAACTCATCGATGTATTCTGAATAATTACATCATCCGGCAAATCAAGTATTTCATGGGTAAAATTCCAGATCGCCTTTACACCACAGTTCACCAGGTCTTCAGCTACTTCTTGTGCCACATCATTGGGTGTAGTCAATATGGCAATCTCAACATCCAACCGGTTCGACAGATGAAACAGCTTGTTATATTCCAAAACCGGAGTATTTCCAATGTGTTGCCCGATCTTCTTTTCATCTACATCAAATGCTGCTATTACTTTCAAACCCAGCGTTTGATGCTCCTGATAAGCCATTAATGCAGAACCTAAATTACCGGCGCCAACCAAAAAAGCTTCGTTTACATGATTGAATCCCAAAAATTCTTCCAGTGCATGGCACAGCTCATAAGTATTGTACCCCACCCTGGGTTTTCCTTTAACACCGGTAAATGCCAAATCTTTTACCACTTGTGTAGGATCGCATTTTAGTTCCTTTCCAATTGATGGTGCTGAAATATTCATTACACCCTT
The DNA here is from genome assembly GCF_010586825.1 of Draconibacterium mangrovi. Lineage (GTDB taxonomy): Bacteria > Bacteroidota > Bacteroidia > Bacteroidales > Prolixibacteraceae > Draconibacterium > Draconibacterium mangrovi. Next base: position 111,898 of record NZ_JAAAGB010000003.1, read on the forward strand.
TTCACGAACTTTTTCAAGAAAAAATAAATAGCCCGGCAACCTTCTTAAAGTTGGTTCCGGAACTTGTTTTGTATTTTTCCTCACTGCGATCACTTTTGTAGTTTTTGCCATTTAGTTCACTTTAAAAATACGAATAACTCAAATTAGAGAATTTTTTCTTTATTGCTGTTATATGAATATTCACTAAAAGTTAACATATAAATCCTACTGATTTTCAATTGCAAAGAGCAGTTTACAATTTGCCAACAATGGTGCAAAATTCATTATACAGAATCTTCTAATCGCTGACAGGATAAGTAGACAACTAAAAATTATGCAGAAACAAAAGATTAGCAAATTCCCAAACTACAGACTTTAGAAAAATAATTTCTCATCATGGTCCGGAAAGAAAATTCCTGCATCGATACGGATCCTGTCAAGCGTTTGTATTAAATCCTCACTCATTTTCCAGGTCATCTTCGGGCTTTCTATCAACCCGGCATCTAAACACTCCATAACGTGTTTGGCTTCGTATTGGTATCCCGCTCCTTCTTTCGTTTCATTTGGAATTAACTTTCGCTCTTCGTCGCCTTTCCAAACCGTTAAATCGGTTGGAGTAAACCAGCGCGGATGCAAAATAACATAACCCTTCTCGCAACTAAATTCGGATTGTACCGGCGAATGCACCGCAAAACTTGAGGACAAACTGGCCATCTCTCCACCTTTGTATTTAAATATCATTTGGATGCTTTCCTCGCTTCCGGTGGAACTAAAATCGGCAGAAGTTTTTATGAGGTCAGGAACGCCAAGTGTTGACAGCGCCGCAAATACCGGGTAAATACCAATATCCAAAAGTGAGCCGCCCCCCAATTTAACATTGTACAGGCGCTTTTCCTCATTGAACTCGGCATTAAAAGCAAAATCCGACCGCACCATTTTCAATTTCCCCAATTCTCCGGAATAGATAATCTCAAGCGCTTTTTGAAAACTTGGCTGAAACATGGTCCAGAAAGCTTCCATAAGGAAAGTGTTGTTTTCCTTTGCACATTGTATCATTTGCGCCACTTCGTGCTGATTCATAGCAAAAGCCTTCTCACAAAGTACTGCCTTTTTATGCTCAAGACACAACATCGTATGCTCAAAATGGTGCGAGTGTGGCGTTGCAATATAAACTACATCAACGTTTGGGTCTTTAACCATTTCCGTATAACTGCCATAAGCCTTTTCAAATCCCAGTTCGTTGGCAAAATCCTGCGCACGGTTTAAGTCGCGCGATGCGGCTGCATACAGTTTCGCATTTGGCAACAATTTTAGGTCGTTAACAAACTTATTGGCAATTTTACCACATCCTAATACTGCCCAATTGTATATTTTACTCATGAATTCTCGATTTAGATTGAAGGCTAAATGTACAAACTAAATAAAGATTCAGAAAGCCTGAAGGTAGAATTTACACTGCCATTTGCTTCGATTTTGGCATATCGAAATATTTTTGAAACAGTGCAAAGCGTTGCGACTTGCTTTGTGTACGCTTCTTTCGCAAATAAGAGAAATGCAAGGGCGATATTTTTTCTATCTCTTCTAAATACTCGCTACTATACCATGTTTCATTTAACCCTACCGATTCAACAACCATCATTTCAATGCTCCGGTTCATCAAACCTAAAAAATCGTCGCTTTTTACGCCATTAAAACAGCGCATTTCTTCCAGTGCCATGCGCCCAAAATGAATGGTTTTATTTACAAACCGGCCCAAATCTTTTTCAGGCAAACAAGAGAAAATGGTTTTGGTAGATGCTAACGAATCCTCTTTTACATCCTGAATATCGTCGAGCAGCTGCAAATAAATTCCGTAGCCAAAAAGCGCTTGTTCCTGTTCTCCGGTCATATCTCCGGCCACAAGGTAACCATCGGCTAAAACCGATGCCCCGCCTTTTTCAAAACAAATGTTGCAGATCTCATCATCAGAGATTCCGTTCTGGGTTATCATTTTCAAACTATTGGTTTGCCCCTGCTGAATGGCATATAAACTTTCATACACCCTTGGGAATTTGTGGCGTGGAAACTCTCCTTCAAACATACTTATTAAGTGGAACAGCTGTTTTTCCGTGTGATTCAAAGGAATCTCCAGGATGCCGTGTAAACGACGATCGAAACGCGTTGAGAAGATTTGTTTTTGTTCGTTACTTATTTCAGGATTGTCCAGTAAATTATCGCTGTAGGGATAGATCATGGAATATGCGAAGACCGATGGTGTAATTTTCACCGGTTTTTCAATCATCAGCTGCAGGCCATTCATTATCCACACATTTCGCATTCCCTGGTATATATCTTCCGGATCTAGTTCTGGACCGAATGCACGTGCCCGATAGAAAAAATCTTTTGAAACATCTTTGAAATCTTCCGAGAGGATAATTTCGAGGTGACCGGGATCAAAATCAAAAACAGTCTCCAGAAACGACCTGAACATGGGAAAAAACGACTTTGCGGGATCACTCTTCACCTGTTGTACTTTCCGAACATTTTGCAGCTCTTTTAACTTATTTTGAAAACCGTCGAAATTATGTTCGTGCGCAAATTTTTCTTCTGATGAATACGTTTTATGAAAATGCGGAAAAGAATCGGGGCTCCGCTCCCACATTTCTTTAAAATGGTTGATGTAATCCTGAACAGGTAGCATAAATCTTTGTTTTCCCCGAAAATAGGTGAAACAAAGCAAATGCATACAATTTATTAGATAATCGTGGGAATTTTGAGGGTTAAATGGGTTTTTAAAACTGTAAGTATCATTTCAAACGCTGAATTGGATTCAGTACCGCCTGAAATGATACTTGTAGTTTATTATGCAATGTTGGTGTAAACAGCCTGAACGTCTTCGTCCTCTTCCATTTTATCCAACATCTTCTCAATTTCTTCCATTTGTTCTTCGGTAAACTCTACCGGAGTAGTAGGGATACGCTGAAGTTCTGCTTTTTTAACGTTAATTTCCAGCTCTTCAAATTTATGCGCCATGTCGCTAAAGCTGGTGTATTCGCCATAAGCGTAATATGTTCCTTCGTTCTCTTCAATTTCATCCAAACCGGCATCAATCAGCTCTAGTTCAATATCTTCCATCTCCATTCCTTCCGGCATATCAAACTCGAAAACAGCTTTTCGTGAAAACATAAATTCCAGCGAACCATTAGGCACCTGGCCTCCACCTGCCTTGTTAAAATAACTTTTAACATTAGCCACTGTACGGGTTGTATTATCGGTTGCTGCTTCAACAAAAACCAATACGCCATGCGGGCCTTTTCCTTCGTAGGTGGTTTCAATATATGCCGCTGCATCTTTTCCCGATGCACGTTTAATCGCTGCTTCAATATTCGCCTTAGGCATGTTTTGTGCCTTCGCGTTCATGATAGCGGTGCGTAGTGCAGGATTCAAATCCGCTTCAGGGCCACCTTCTTTAGCTGCAATGGTTATTTTCTTCGAAAGTTTTGGAAAAACTCTCGACATTTTATCCCAGCGTTTCTCCTTCGCTGCCCTCCGGTATTCAAATGCTCTTCCCATGAATAAGTCTGTTTTGAAAATTTGTGCGAAAATAAATACAGAAAACTTAATTACCAAAAACAGAGCTAGTGTTTTTACCTTTATATCACTACTGTTAGAATTTTCTGTAAGAAATGTGCAATATTAATGTAGCCGGTTATTCCACCTTCTGGATTGAAATTTTCTTCGGTTTACAAACCTTGTCTTCCTTCTTTACTTTGGCTCCACATTTTTTGCAACTGTATTTTGGATCTTCTTTATCCTGAAAATCCTTTTTTTTACATGCCTTTTTACTCATCTCCAATTTTCCTGTTCACGATGTACTACAACAACATTCACAGGATAATTGTTTTGCAAATACTCTCCAATTTTCTCGGCCGAATATACCGACCGGTGCTGTCCGCCGGTACAACCAAAACCAAGCGAAAGATGCGTAAATCCACGTTCAAGATAAACTTTCACCGATTGATCGACCAGCACTTTTACGGCATCGATAAAAAGCCTGATCTCTGATTTTTGCTCCAGGAATTCCTGCACCGACATGTCCTTTCCACTTAACTTTTTGTACTCCTCGTAACGACCGGGGTTATTTATAGCACGGCAATCAAATACATGGCCGCCACCATTACCCGAAGGATCTTCTGGGTAGCCTTTTTTATATGAAAAACTGGTAATTCGTACGGTAAGGTTCGATTTTTTCTGTCCAATTTCCTTTAAAACCTCGGAATGAGTAAGCTGCTTTAATACGCTGGTTAGTTCAGGTAAATCAACCGGTAATCTTAAATCGGCAAGTAATACTTCCAGGTTTTTTAGCGCGTAAGGAATACTTTTCAGGAAATGTTCCTTTTTCTCGTAAAAGCCACGGAATCCGTAGGCGCCCATCGCCTGCATAATACGAATGAGAACAAAACCTTTAAAGTAAGCTGAGAACTTCTCTTCATCAACTTTCATGTACTTCTTCAGTTCCGAAATGTAAAAGTCGTAAAGCTGAGCGCGTACACTTTCCGGGATATCGGCTTTTCCATCATATAGTAACGATGCCAAATCGTATTGCAATGCGCCTAAACGCCCACCCTGATAGTCGATGAAATACACATCATCATCTTTTAGCATTACGTTTCGCGACTGGAAATCGCGGTATAGAAAATAATTGGAACTCGCACTCAACAGGTAATTACTAAACAGCTGAAAATCATCTTCAAGTGCCTGCTCGTCAAAATGTATTTTTGCCAACTTCAAGAAATAGTATTTGAAATAATTCAAATCCCACATCATCGACTGTTTATCGAATGCTTCGCGCGGATAACACACCGAATAATCCATTTCTTTTCCGGCAATGATCTGGATTTTAGGAAGCGCCTGGAGCACCTTTTTGTATACTGAAATTATATTTTCCGAAAATCCTTCCTCTTCGCGAGTTTTAGTAAGAAATTCAAAAAGTGTGGTGTTGCCCAGATCCTCCAGCAAATACTTTTTCAAATCGGAACTAACAGCGTACACTTTCGGCACTTTTATACCTTTATTATAAAAATGATTACTGAACGAAAGAAAAGCCGTATTCTCTTTTACATCGTTATTGATAGCGCCAATTACGGTTCGGTGTTCGTTGCCCAAACGGCAATACTGGCGGTATGATCCCGACGGAGGCAGCAACTCAAAACGTTCAACTTTTTCGTTAAAATGACTCTCAAAGAGTTGGACTATTTCGTTTTTTTCTGTAGTCTTCAATGATCTGATTTTTAAATTAAACTTACATTTATGGTCTTAAACGTGAGCTATGTTTAAAACAAAATTCAAAAGTATCCTTTTTTTGAGATTACTACGAAAATTCTTGGTACTGATTGGTATTTTCTTTGTTGTTTGCCTCGTATTTTCTTTTACCGAACAACCTTACCGGGCTTACCACTGGCTGGGAACAAGCAAATCGGAACTAAAATGGGAACCTATGACTATTATTTTGCTGGGAGGCGGAGGTATGCCCAGCCAAAGTAACCTGATGCGCAGCTGGTACACCGAAAAAGCGGCAAAATCTTTTCCCAAAACAAGAGTGGTTGTTGCCATGCCCGGCACGCTAAGCGACAGTTTAAGCACGCCTCAGTTAATGAAATCGGAACTCGAATTGAGAGGTATTTCTGCTGAACGCATAGCATTTGAAGCTGAGGGAACAAACACACGCTCGCAGGCATTGAAGTGCCAGGGAATAATAAAAATGCAGGATCCAATTTTATTGGTTACTTCTCCCGAGCATATGCGTCGTGCGGTTTTGGCGTTCAAAAAAGTTGGCTTTGAAAAAGTGAACGCCCTACCTGCTTTTGAAAATGCTGCCGAAGCTGATTTTTCGTTTACCGACGACGAACTGGGTGGCAACTCCATCCTGATTCCCGATGTTGGCCATAACATTAATATGCGCTACCAAATGTGGAACCACTTAAAATATGAGATTCTGATTGCCCGCGAAATGGTTGCACTTACTTACTACAAACTTCGGGGTTGGGTTTAATTACTACAACTGTACAATTAAAACAGTAGGTTTTTCGTCTCGTAAAATATCAACAGAGATGGTTGCACCGGCTTCTAAATTTTGCAGACGATCCATGTACTCGTAAATATTACCCACCTTTTTACCGTCGATTGCGATAATAATGTCTCCCTTTTTCATTCCGGCAGCATACGCCGGTTTACCTTTTGAAACGGCATCAACGCGCATTCCACGTTTTTCCGCACCTGCAAAATCAGGCATCACGCCCAGCGTAACTTTAAATCGTCCTCCCCTGCTGCGCTGAAATTTACTTCCGGCTTCCTGAAACGTTAATTTCTCAGCACGGTTAACCACATCATCAAGCAAGGCAGCCGAATAGCTCATTACTTTTTGTGCGCCTTCAAAGTTGATCAGTTCGGCATCATCCTGCGGGGTGTGATAATCGGGGTGTGCACCGGTAGAAATATAAATTACAGGGATATTCTGCAGGTAAAACGAAGCATGATCCGATGGACCGATTCCTTCGCCTGTAAATGCCAGGGTAAAATCCGGATTCAGATCATTTAACAAGTCTTCAGTTTCTTCAGCGGTTTTTGTTCCGCCGATACTCACGCTATTATCATCTTTTAAGCGGCCAATCATATCAAAATTGAACATAGCAACCATTTTGTCGGTTTCAACCGGAGATTTCATTGTGAACTCTTTCGAGCCCAGCAATCCCATTTCTTCGGCACCAAAGGCCACAAATAGCACACTGCGTTTGTTGCTTTTATCTCCTGCCAATTTCTCTGCCAGCTGAATAACTGCAGAAACTCCCGAGGCATTGTCATCCGCACCGTTGTGCACCGCAACAGTATCAATTGCACGCGATCCGGAACCGGGTCCACCCATACCCAAATGATCGAAATGGGCACCTACAACTACATATTCATCCTTTAAGTTTTCGTCGTTGCCGGGTAACATTGCAACCACATTTCTTGTAGTTGTTTCCTTCAACCCAACATTTACAGCAGCACTAACCGTTACCGGAACCTCCAGGTTTAAACCGGCATTTTGCTCCAGTATTTCAGCTTCCAGTTTTTCTATCGTCTGCTCTGTTCCTTTTAACATCTCATTGGCCACCTTTCGCGTTACCTGGATAACAGGAATAGAAAAACGGCTGCTGTTTTTATCAAAAAACAATGACGACAATTCATCCGCTTCACTAAATTTTGTGCCGGCCACAAAAATTATCCCCGCAGCGCCTTTATCCGATGCTTTTAATGCTTTTGCACGTTCGCTCGAAAATTCGAGGTAAGGACTGTTTGGATTATCCAAATCCGGATCGCCCTGAAGCACCAACATCCATTTTCCAGTTACATCTGCGCCATCAAAATCGTTCCATTTTAACGAATCGCGGTTTACTTCAATACCAAAACCGGTAAAAACAACTTCGGCCGCTACTGTTGTGTTCGCAGAAAAAGCATAAGGCAAAAAGTCGGTTTCAACTTCGTATTCCGTATCGTTAACCTGTAACTGATTTCCTTCGGCAATTTCTGCTGATGTCACCAAATTAAATTCCTGAAAACCGTTATCAAACAACAACTCCAAACCTGCAGCCTCAAATTTGCCGGCAATGTATTGTGCTGCCAACAAATCGCCCTGTTCGCCCGATTTTCGTCCTTTTAACGAATCGGAAGCCAGGTAGTCGATATTCTCACGAATATCATCAAGCGTTATTTCTTTATCGAATTTTGGCCCACAAGCCGCCACAAGAATTACAAGCGTAGCAAATACGAAATTCTTCATAAACACGAAATTTATTTTTGGTTTTGAAAACATCGAGGAATATTTTTGGTTTTATGTTTTGTACACACTTCAACAGAGTTGACAAATGGATAGCAATAATAACCATAAAACGCGATATAAAAAAAGGAGATGTGTATATTTACCACTTCGTAAAAAACAAACAATTTGATCTCATTTGGCATAAAATACTGGTTTATACTGTTGCTCTCCATCACCGTTGCATCGGTAGGTGTTGCAGTTTTACTTTACTACAAAAATAAAGCACTTAAAGAACTTTCGAAATTTCAGCGCAGCCTGTTAATAGCACTAAGGTTTCTGGCTTTCTTTCTTATTGCCTTTTTGCTTTTATCGCCTTTTATCCGAAACATGAAGAAGATTACTCAAAATCCTGTAATCATTGCTGCGTGGGATAATTCGGGATCGGTTGTATCGCATGCCGACTCCTTACAACTGGCCCAAACAATTAGCGATGAAAAAGCGCAGATAGAACGGCAATTGGAAGCCGATTTTGAGCTGGTGAGCTACACTTTTGGCGAAGAAACCCAAAACGGTAACGATTTAAATTTTTCCGAAAAAGGATCGAACTACAGTGAATTAATTGCCACGATAACCAATAATCATTTTAACCAAAACATCGGAGCGCTGATCGTTGCCGGAGACGGTATTTATAACCAGGGAAAAAATCCGCTCAACATGCTCGAACAGGTGAGCTTCCCGATTTACACCATCGGACTTGGCGATACCACCGTAATTGCCGATGCCCGTGTTCAAAACATTCGCGTTAACCGCACGGCATTTTCGGGAAATAAATTTCCGGTTGAGGTGGATCTGCTATTTTCGAAACTAAAAAACACGCCGCTTAAACTTTCGCTTTTGCAGGATGATGAAGAGTTACAAAGCGTGATGATCACCCCATCGAATGATAACTATTTCGATACAAAAGAATTTGTTTTGGAGGCAGGTTCTGCAGGATTAAAACATTACACATTGCAGATTCAGGTTGCAGCCAACGAGCGAAATACCAAAAACAACAGCGCCGGTTTTGTGATCAACGTGCTGGAGAACAAACAAAAGATACTGATCATTTCCAATGGCTCACACCCCGATGTTGGTGCCATAAAAAATACACTCGATCAGCAAAAAACATACGAGGTTTCGGTATTTACCGACGAACCTTATCCCAATGATCTGAGCGATTACAACCTGCTTATTTTAAACCAGCTGCCAAGTACCGGGAAGTCGATGGCCGAAGTCATGGAAAAAGCAGATAACAACCGTTTGCCGATCCTTTTTATCGTGGGAAACCAAACATTTTTACCGCAGCTGAATATTTTAAGCCCGGGAGCAAGCGTTGAACCACTGGCCGGAAGCGGAGAAGAAGCGCAACCGGTTTTTAATTCGAATTATGCAACGTTTAATTTGTCGGAAGAACTAATTGAAATTATTCCACAATTTCCTCCGGTACAGGTTCCGTTTGCCAATTACGAGTTGAATCCGGAATTCTCGCCACTGTTGTATCAAAAACTTAAAGGTATTACAACCGGAAAACCACTAATCGCCACCGGAAAACTGGAAGGCCGGAAACGAGGTTATATTTTCGGCGAAGGAATTTGGCGCTGGCGGCTGTTCGATTATTACCAAAACCAGGAACATACCCATTTTAACGAGTTGATCAATCAGATGGTACAATACCTTGCTTTGCGCGAAAACGAGGATAACTTTATTGTTGAATTCACCCCGGTTTACACCGAAGTAAATGACGTGGTTTTAACAGCCGAAGTATATAACGATGCTTTTGAGCGAATTGGTTCGGAAGAGGTAACCATTAAATTGCAAAACGAAAACAACGAGGAATACAACCTGACTTTCGATGTGCAGGATAAAAATTATTACCTCAACGCGGGGCATTTGCCACTGGGCGATTATACGTTTACTGCCGAAGTAAGTATTGGTAACGAAACCTTTACCGAAACAGGCAGTTTTACAGTGGTTCCGGTTAATGTTGAGAATATTATTACGCAAGCCAACCACACCCTGTTATACCAAATGGCCAACTTAAGCGGTGGAAAATTCTACCCGTCATCGCAAGCCAGCAATTTGGTTAACGAGCTGCAACAAACCAGTAAATTAAAAGCAACAACATACTTTCAGGAGATGGTAAATCAACTCATAAACCTTCGTTGGTTATTTGTTGTTTTACTTGTGCTGTTAAGTACGGAATGGTTTTTGAGAAAGTACTGGGGAATTTACTAAACAACATTCATTTTACGATGAGCATTTTCAAACAAACAAATTACATACTACTTGTTAGCCTTGTTCTTTTGTCGTATGCTTGTAGCCCAACAAAGCGGATTATGGTTGAGTTTCCGCAAAAACCAAAAAACGAGATTTCGCAGGATATACAGAGCCTGCTTTTGGTTAACCGCACTGTTGATGTTAGATACAACGATCTGCCCGCCGATTCGCTGCAAAAATTATTTTATCAAAAGGATTTTAAACTCGATACGACCATATACGACCTCACGGCAGTTGACACTTCGCTAAAAGCCTTGGGCGAATTACTTTTCGAATCCGGCAGGTTTGATTATGTAATTCCCGAAGACCGTTTCCTGAACGCCGAAAAAAATGCATTCTTTGCCAGTTCAATGAGCTGGCAGGAGGCGAAGGAACTTTGCGACCTGTATCAAACCGATGCTGTTCTATCAATGGATCTGTTTAATACACATGTGGCAACCGAACTCTCTGAAGAATCAGTTTTCGATCCGAATGAAGGATTTTTCAGAACGGCCGTTGGTGCAAAAATGGTTGTTGTTTACGACGCCCTGTTTCGTATTTACGATCCGCAACAGGAGAAAATTCTGGCACGCGAAGTATTTCAGGACACCCTGCTTTGGGAAAATTATGCACTGAGCATAAGAAATCTGTTCGAGGATTTTACACCCGTAAAACAAGCCCTTACTGAAGCCGGAATTGCCGTGGCACTTGATTTTTCGGAAACAATAAGTACCGGCTGGCAGAGTGAATACCGGATAATATTTGATAAAGGAAGTACAACATTAAAAGAAACAGCCATACTTACCGATAGCGGAGATTGGGCAACAGCCATTGAAGCATGGCAAAAAATTGCCGCCGAATCGGGATCGAAAAGCGAAAAAAGCAAAGCATTATTTAATCTCGCCACCGCTTGCGAAATACAGGGAGATATCGACTGTGCGATACAATATGCACTCGAATCGTATAATACAGCCTACCACCCCATCACTTATCAGTACCTCGAATTGCTTAAAAGCAAGAAAAAACAACCGAAAAACAACTTGAAATGAACCGATTAATCTCATGGACTTTACTACTACTAAGCACGGTATCGTGCACCGTTTATAAAGATTACCCCATAGAAATTTATACACCCGGAGAAATTGCTTATCCGGCAAATGCAGAAAATGTAGCTATTGTTTACAGGAATTTCAAATACAGCAATGACACGCTGGTTCACTATTATCAAGACGATTTCCGCCTGAAAAAAGCCAGGAACGATCCGAAAAACCTCGACAGTATTTTGGTAAATATGTGCATGAGCGAACTGGCAGGGAAATTAAAAGAAAAAAATACGTTTAAAGAAATAAGAATAATTCCCGAACTTTTCGAACCACATACGGGCGACAAACTTCCGGCATTAAATATGGAGATGGTTCAGCAACTCGCCCGGAAAACCAATACCGACCTGGTAATTTCGCTGGAGACCTATTCCAGTTTTTACTCCGAATATTCAACAACGGCCGAAATGCCAACAAAATCAAACGAAGTGATAACCGCCGCTGTCTGGGCCGTATACAGTCCTTTCGAACAGCGACTGATTGAGCGCAAAACAATGATCGATACCATTTTCTGGAACGGTTACGATGCAAACGGGAATTATAATCGGAAAGCCAAGTTGCCACCGCGTATCACTGCGCTGAAGATTGCTTCGCAAATGGTTGGCGAAAATTATTCAAAACGCTTTTTTGCCTCGTGGGAAAATGTGAACAGGATGTATTCTGTTCCGCCATTACCCGACTTTGCCATGGCCGACGAATACGTACAAAAAGGCGATTGGGACAATGCCATTATGCTTTGGAAACGTTATGCCGACGACAGTAACGGTAAAATGGCCATTAACGCACGATACAATCTGGCACTGGGTTACGAGATGAAAGACGATTTTGAAATGGCCGAAAAATGGTTAAATGCAGCCTTCCAAATTGCCACCGCCTACAACAGCAAGGAAGAACTGAAAATGATTTTTCAATACCGGCAGTTACTTGCTAAAAGAAAAAAAGATATCTTGCGTTTAAACCAATAGCAAATGAAGAACCGTGCTGTTTTTTTGTTGGGCGTTTTAACACTTTTTGTTTTAGCAAGTTGTAATACGCTGTACAATACAAAAACCATTGATATTGAAATTGTTGAACCTTCAACAATGACTATCGCGCCGAAATTCAAAAATATTGCGATCCAGTACAATAACGTTAATTGCTCGCCAAACGAGTACTTAAACCAGTACGAAGAATTTGGGACGCAAAAAACAGAAAACGAAAACTCGGATAGTATTGCCTCGCATGTTTATTTCGAAAACTTTATTTCGGAGCTTAACAACCAGGCATTTTTCGATACCGTAATTACCTTAAACGAGCGTAATTATTCAACCATCCGAATTGTTGACACAATTGATTATACACCTTATTTTCGCGAAGATTCGGCCACCCGTGTATCAATGACGGCTGAACAGATTAATGTATTGAATTCGGGCTATTTTCTGCAGGCCAATACATCGTCGGTTCGTCCGAAAAGCGATACGCTGATTATACATCCGCAATTCGGGTTATATAGACCTGATCAACTCGAAAATATTCGGAATAACACCGGTACCGACCTCTTACTTTCGCTCGATTATTTTGGAGCCAGCGATGGACGCTACTACCATCGTGAGCTTGAAATTGGCAGCGAACAGGCGATCAACTGGACACAATGGAGCTTTTATGACCTTATTGACATGAAATATTTGTTGGCCTATTCGAAACTCGACACGGTGAAGTGGATGGAGTACTCCCCGGGCATTAAGAACGCGGATGACGTTTTACCTCCGCGAACCGATGCCATATACAATGCAGCCGAAATATCAGCTGAAAATTTTGCGCTAACAATTGTCCCTCATTGGGTGCAGGTACAACGAATGTACTACTCCTCGGGGCATGTGGAACTGCAGCAAGCCGATGAGCTTATTCAGAATGCCCAGTGGTTGGATGTGGCCGAATTGTGGCGCAAACAGCTTTATAACAAGAACAAGAAAATTGTTGCAAAATGTATGTATAATCTTGGTTTGGCTTGTGAAATGGGAGGAGATCTTGAGGCAGCTTTGGCCTGGGTGGTAAAATCGTATCATATTTTCGGCCCCAAGAATGAACTTCATGCAGAAAATTGTATGGAATACATCAGGCTGCTGAGTACCCGGCAAGCCGATATGAAACTTCTGGAGAAACAATTTGGCCGGTAGTGCCCGGGTATCGCTTATACACAACCAGCATTTTACTTTTTGCCTGTATAAGCGTTGTACTTTTTAGGAAAAAGTACATTTTCATTAAATATCAATTTCAACTTTTTAGAAAAATGTACATTTTGATTAAATATCAGTTTCAACATTTTAGGAAAAGGGGATGTTTCATTAAATATGACAGTCGATATTTTAGGAAAATGAAACTTTTCATTAAATATAGTAGTTGACATTTTAGGATAATGTAACTTTTCATTAAATATAGTAGTTGACATTTTAGGAATATGTAACTTTTCATTAAATATTCGTTTGTATATTTTAGCAAAATATACCTTTTCCTAAAATTAACACCGCATTATTAATGCACCATTCCGATTTTCATACAATTGTTGGCCAACAATTGCATGACCCGTCTTCGTTTTCCCTGAGAATCGAAACTTACGTGGCCTGAGATAATGTAAATGGAAGCTTGTTAAAAGAAAAGAGGGAAACCACTGTCTCCCTCCATATTTAACCAAAAATCACAACATGAAAATATTGTTGTTTTAAATTTAGAACTTTTAGTTGTAAAGTTCCAAATTCAAACCTATGTTTTAAAAAAGGAATTTAGCTTTTTAACATTTTAATCCCGTCAGAAACGAAAGTAATCAGTCGCTTTTTATACAATCCGCCAATTGCTTTCTTAAAATTTTTCTTGCTGATACCAAACATCGCTTTAATTATTTCGGGTGATGATTTATCCGATACGGCCATAAAGCCACCACTGGCCTCCAGTTCCGCCAAAATCTTTTCCGATATGGAATCAACTTTTTCGTATCCCGGCTCTTCCAGTATTAAATCGATCTTTTCATCGCTTCGTACTTTAGCAATGTAGCCTTTTGTTTGGCTGCCTATTTCCAGCTTTCGAAACACCTGGTTTTTATAGAGCATTCCGGTATGCTCCAGGTTAACAATGGCTTTATAACCCAAATCTGTTTCTTCCAGAATAATCAGGCTAACTTCCTGCCCGTTGGTATATTCCGGCGGCGTATTATCCAGAAACTTATGCAGCTTTGCCGAAGCCACAACACGATTCGTCAACAAATCGAGATAAACGTATACCCAATAGCTGCCTCCTTCCTGCATTTTACTGCGCTGTTCGCTAAACGGAACCAGCAGATCTTTAGCAAGTCCCCAGTCGAGAAAAGCGCCATATTTGGCGGTGGCTTTAACCGTTAAACGGGCAAACTCGCCCACCGTTGCCAAAGGTTTTTCGGTGGTGGCAACCAAACGGTCTTCCGAGTCGGTATAAACAAAAACCTCAGCAGTTCCCCGTTCTTTCATTTCCTCCTCAACATATTTTCGCGGCATTAAAATCTCGCCGTGTTCTCCACCATCGAGGTATACACCGTTGTCTGTTTCCCGGAGAATTTCCAGGGTATTAAATTTTCCTATTTCTGCCATGAGTGAATTTGTCAAATGCGCAACAGTTCTTCTGCTGCTTTAATTGTTGTTTCCGTAAGGTTTTCGCCACCCACCATTTTTGCCAGCTCTTCCACGCGTTCGGTGGCATCCAATGCTTTTATAGAAGTAAAAGTTTTTCCCTTTTCTTCGAATTTATACACCCTGAAATGTGTATCGCCTTTAGCAGCAATTTGTGGCAGGTGCGTAATATTTATAATCTGCGTATTGGCCGAGAATGATTTGATTATGGCACCCATTTTTAATGCAATCTCGCCTGAAACGCCGGTGTCAATTTCATCAAATACAATTGTTGGCAATGCTTTCGAGTTGCGAAGCAGATTTTTAATGGCCAGCATCAATCGTGACATCTCACCACCCGATGCAATCTTAGATATTTCATCAGGTTCCGAATCAGGGTTGGCGCTAAACAGGATTGCAATCTCATCTTTGCCATCCGGCTGAAAATCTTCTAGGTAATTATGTACCACCTGTAGTTTGGCTTTCGTCATTCCCAGCTGGTTCAAATCGCCAACTACCGAACCTTCGATCTTTTTAAAAGCCTTTTGCCGCGTATTACTTAAACTTTCAGCCAACTTTTCCAGTTCGGCTTTCTGGTCTTCCAGTTTATTTTTCAGGGTTTCGATTTCATCATCGTAACCTACTGCTTTATTTATTTTCTGGTCAAACTCATTGCGCAAAACAATTAATTCGGCTACGGTAGCCACATGATGTTTTTGCTGCAGCGAATACAGTAAATTCAACCGGTCGTTCACCTCTTCAATACGAGACGGATTAAATTCCACTCGCTCAGCCAGCATTTCCAGTTCCTGGTGAATATCGCTCAACTCAATTGCGGCACTTTCCAAACGCTCTGCAAAACTTTCGGCATCTTTCAGGTAGCCCGTAACTTTTTTCAACGTACGATGGCCGTCTTTTACGCCCTGTAACACCGAAAATGTTTCGTTATCTAATAAAGCCACCGTTTCAGTAAGTGCTGTTTTAATTTCTTCGGCGTGGTTTAACTGCTCCAGTTCTGCTTCCAGGTCTTCCTGTTCCGTTTCTTCCAACCTGGCTTCTTCCAGCTGTGTAAACTGAAACTGATAATAATCCAGATCGGCCTGCGCCTGCTCCGCATTTTCCTGCAGTTGCTGAAGCTCCTTTTTTGTGCTTTTGTATGCTGAGAACTGTGCCTTGTACTTTGTTAAGGCATCACTGGCACCAGCAACCGAATCAACCAGATTCAACTGAAACTTCTGGTTGCTGAGCTCCAGGTTTTGGTGTTGCGAGTGAATATCGATTAACTGCAATCCCAGTTCTCGCATTACTTTCAGGTTAACCGGAGTATCATTTATAAAAGCTCTCGATTTCCCTGACGGCGTAATTTCGCGACGTAAAATCGTGGAAGTATCGTAATCCAAATCGTTGGTTTCAAAAAAGCGTTTTAAAGGATAGTTACTCACTTCAAACTGCCCTTCAACAATGCACTTTTTATCCTTCTCTTTCAGTACCGAAAGATCGGCACGATTACCCAGAATTAAGCTTAAAGCCCCCAGAATAATCGACTTACCGGCACCGGTTTCACCCGTCATGGTGTTTAAATTGGCATGGAAATTAACCTGCAATTTATTGATGAGTGCGTAATTCGAAATGGATAATCTGGATAGCATAATGACAATAGATCTTCATTAATAATTTCTTTGGCTAAAATAGCCAAAATGAGGACACGTAATTACTTTCTGGAAAAAATGGGGATATCTTTTGCTAAAAGCCTTCGTTTTCGGCAATCTTCTCGTACTTGTTGCCGTTTGAAGGATCAACCTCATTCAAAATAGCCATAACACGATTTCGTTCATCCGGGAATGATTTTGAAAAAATGTTGACCAATTCATCGGCTTTAGCATCAAAAAACATCTGAAGAATATATGTAGATGGTCGACGTCGAAATACCTTCTGAATATCGCGTAGAGCATCGGCAATATTTGCACGACCTTCCTCTACCTTTTCCGACATTAAATCGAGGCCATTACGATGATAGTTGTACATGCAGGTGCGGAACGATGAGTATGATTTATTTAATACATTCTCGATTAACCAGTAGCGATTCCTTTCACTCTCGAAAGCCTTCCATCCACGTTCGCGTGCATTCTGCGAATTATTTACAATAGCCTGTGCTTTCTGAAAATATTCTGTTCCACCTTCTTCCGAAAAAGTATCGTAATCAAAACCCAGAATCACATAGGCATAAAACGCCATAATGTTGGTCAGGTTATCGCGGTTCGACGTTTCGTTAAATTCCAGCGGCTGAAACTCAACATACTTACAATGAAAATCATTGTCCTTAATATTAAGCACAGTTGACGTATAACTGGTATTAAAAATCGGGCGTGTTAGCTGCACCTGGATAGATCCTTTAAACTCGTCGGCAGAAATTTGCTCGTCGAGACGGATTAGAATATTGCATCTGATTTTTTCATCGTAACTGTACACATGATCGGTCCATTTGCGGTTGTTCATAAAATCATACAGATCCGACTGCATGGTTCGGAACAGGTTTTGGTTGGCCCCCTGAATACCTCGTGCCGAAACAGTTACGTTGCAACGAAGTTCCTGAGCTTCAACATTTCCCACGAAAATAAACAGAAATAAAAGTGCTGTTACGATTTGCTTTATCATATGCTAATTATTCAGTTCTATAATTTTTGCTACGATATCTTTTGCTACCTCAGCTTTATCTTTTAACTCAAAATCGGTTTGTTTATTGCCTTTTTCGATGATCGTTATTTTATTGGTATCAACACCAAATCCGGCTCCCTTGTCTTTTAATGAATTCAGCACAATAAAGTCGAGGTTCTTTTTCAACAATTTACCCTCAGCATTAGCCAGTTCGTTGTTGGTTTCCAGGGCAAATCCCACTAAAAGCTGCTTGTCGGTTTTCAATTTTCCTAATTCAGCAGCAATATCTTTTGTTGGTTGCAACTCAATATGCCAGTTTTCTTTGCCGCGTTTTGTTTTTTCATCCTCCTTTTTTGCGGGAGTAAAATCGGCCACGGCGGCGCACATTATTGCCCCATCAACACTTTTAAAATGCTCAACCGATGCCAAGTACATTTCTTCCGCCGATTCAACCGGAACTACGGTTACACCGGCCTTTTGGGTAGAAACAGAAACAGGACCGGATACCAAAGTTACTTCGGCACCCTGTTCGGCCAGTTCTTCGGCAATGGCATAACCCATTTTACCTGAAGAGTAGTTACCAATAAAACGAACGGGATCGATTTTTTCGAAAGTAGGACCGGCAGTTACCAGGTAGGATTTATTCAGAAGTTTTTTTTTTACTCCAAGCTGTTGAATAACTGCTTCGAGTATTTTTTCAGGTTCTTCCATACGGCCCTTGCCGGTTAAACCGCTGGCTAATTCTCCTTCGCCGGGTTCAACAATACTATTTCCATACTCTTTCAGAATGGAAATATTTCGTTGTGTTGAAGGATGTGCAAACATATCGAGGTCCATTGCTGGTGCTACCATAACCGGGCATTTAGCCGAAAGATATGTTGTTATCAACATATTATCGGCAATACCGTTGGCCATTTTTCCCATGGTAGATGCGGTTGCCGGGGCAATAACCATTACATCGGCCCACAATCCGAGGTCAACATGGCTATTCCACGTACCATCGTTTGCACCAAAAAACTCGCTAATAACAGGTTTGTCCGACAATGCTGATAAAGTTACGGGTGTAATAAATTCTTTTCCGGCAGGTGTTATTACCACCTGCACTTCGGCACCCTCCTTTATAAAAAGCCGAAGAAGCATTGCTGCCTTATAAGCTGCAATACTTCCTGTTATTCCTAGTATGATATTTTTTCCTTTGAGCCTCATGTAAGGGCATCAAAAAATTAGATACGTTTTTTGTTCTCGCGCGTTGGATTACGGTGATAAATTTCACCTTCTTTTAATTCTTCAAACGCAATAAGAGTTGGCTTTGGCAAACGCTCGTAAAATTTAGAAATCTCGATTTGTTCTCTGTTTTCAAAGATTTCCTCCAGATTGTCGGTATACGAAGCAAATTCCTGTAATTTCTGGTTAAGCTCTTCTTTTAATTCCGACGAAATCTGATTTGCTCTTTTAGCAAGAATCATTACGGTTTCGTAAATATTTCCGGTTTCCAGAGTTAAAACTTCAAGGTCGCGGGAAATAGTTGACGGAGCGGCTTTTGTTTTCTTGTAATCCATATTCTAATTAATGTTTAAATCTTTTTCTTCTTTATAATTCAATATCTCAGAGGCTTTTTCGTAAAATTTCTCTACCTCTTTTTTGTGCTCACTGTCGGGATATTCATCGATAAATGAAAAATATTCGTCGAGCGCATTTGTATATCGTTCGTTTTGTTTGTCAGCAATACTTTTTTCAGCCAGCAAATACTTTGATTTTAACAACATAAATTTCAAATCTTCCCGGTATTTACTTTCAGGATATTTATCAAGACTATTACCCAAGGCAATTACTGCGGCTTTGTATTGTTCAAAATCGTAGTACAATTTAGCACTTAAATACGATTTATATACCAATTTATCTACCAATTCGTCGATTAAGCGGTTAGCTTCTTCAACACGGTCGCTAAACGGATACAAGTTAATGTATAGTTGTAAGGCATCAATAGCCTCTTGAGTTACCTGCTGATCGAGCCTTGCTTTCGGTGACAATAAATAAGAGCAGTAGCCAATCATAAATTGCGCCTCTTCAATATATTCGCTTGTTGGAAACTCTTTTACCAACGACTTAAAATAATGACCCGCCATTAAATAGTCTTTCTGACCGATCATACTTTTAGCATAGTAATAATAAATTTTGTCGGCTCGCGAGGTGCCGCGGTAAATGTTCACCAATTCTCTAAACAGCGTTGCTGAACGAACATATTCGCCGTCTTCGTAATACTCAACAGCTTTTTTGTATTTAAACTCGTAATCGGTACTTTTTACAATCTTGTTATAGTCTCCGCACGAAGCTGTGATCAATAAAATTGCTAGTAGTCCGATCCCCAAAAATCTCATTTTCATAAACATGGCGCAAAAATATACTTTTTTTAATTAATTGAAACGAATTAACCCTCAAAATTTAAGGAATTTACAGCTTTTACCAAATATGTTATTTCACTCATTAACAAATGCATAGCTATAATACCTCGAATTATGGTCTGTGAAAATAAGGCAAATTCATTACGTTAAGTTGATGTGTTAGTATTATTTAACACATTTGCTGAGATTTTAAAAAAGATTACATTTGCATCCTTATAATTTAAACTTAAAAACAAATCATCGTGGATATATTTGATAAATTCAGAAATAATAAAGGTGATATTGGCAAGTGGATGGACCAAATTCACGGGTATTTTGCGTTTCCAAAACTGGAAGGCGAGATTTCAGCCAGAATGAATTTCCGTGGCAAAGAAGTATTGACATGGAGTTTGAACAACTACCTGGGATTGGGCAACCACCCGGAGGTTAGAAAAGCTGATGCTGAAGCTGCAGCACAGTACGGTATGGCTTACCCAATGGGCGCCAGAATGATGTCGGGACAAACAGTTAAACACGAACAACTGGAGCGTGAATTGGCTGCTTTTGTTAGCAAACCTGATGCATTCTTGTTGAACTTCGGTTACCAGGGAATGGTTTCTGCAATCGATGTGCTTGCCAGCCGTAACGATGTAATTGTTTACGACTCGGAATCGCACGCTTGTATTATGGACGGCGTTTTCCTTCATAAAGCAAAAGGTGGAAAAAGTTTTGTGTTCCAACACAACGATATGGAGAAATGTCGCAAAATGTTAGGTTTCGCCACAAAACGCGCTGCCGAAACAGGTGGTGGTATTTTATTAATTACTGAAGGTGTTTTTGGTATGACCGGTCAGGTTGGTAAACTTGATGAGATTGTTGCACTGAAAAAAGAATTCGATTTCCGTTTGTTTGTTGACGATGCACACGGTTTTGGAACAATGGGACCAACAGGTGCCGGTTCGGGTGAGCATTTTGGCGTACAGGATGGAATTGATATTTACTTCGGAACTTTTGCAAAAGCAATGGCCGGAATTGGTGGTTTTATTGCCTGCGAAACTGATATCTGCTACATTTTACGTTACAACATGCGTTCGCAAACTTTTGCGAAATCGTTGCCAATGGCAATGACAATCGGTGCTTTGAAACGTTTGGACATGATTCGTACAATGCCTGAGTTGCGCGAAAAACTATGGACAATTGTTAATGCGCTGCAAAGCGGATTAAAAGAAGCCGGTTTCGATCTTGGAAAAACCAATACGCAGGTTACTCCGGTTTATATGAAAGGTGGCGAGGAAGAAGCAACTCAAATGATTTACGATCTTCGCGAGAATTATGGAATTTTCTGCTCAATGGTAGTTTACCCGGTAATTCCAAAAGGTGAGATCCTTCTGCGTTTGATACCGACTGCAATGCATTCTTTAGAGGATGTAGAAATTACATTGAAAGCCTTTAAAGAAACCCGTAAAAAACTGGTTGCCGGCGAATACCGTACCGGTGAAATTGCAAAGGTTGAAGTGGATATGTAATCCAATAAATCGAATATAATTGCAAGGGCTGTATCAAATTGATGCAGCCCTTTTTTTATTCAATTGAAGAAATTTGATTTATTTGGGTCAAATCCAGTTTCCGAAACTCAACCACGGCACCTTCTGCCTGAACGGCAATTTTTCCTTTACGGGCAGTGCATTTGAATCCATAATTTACCAAATCATTATTCACCCAAACTTTAATTGTATCCGCGAAACATTCAATTACCATATTGTTCCATTCGCCCAAAGGTTTTTCCGAATCGTCTGTCAGGTTCGGTATTCTTCGTTTTTTACCTTCAGTAATCCCCCACTCATCTTTTGGTCCGCGTCTAACAACCATATTCGGCACTTCAATATCTTCAACAATACACCAAAAATCGCCGGCATCGCCATGCTGCATTTGTACCTCCAAAGATTTAGGAAACATATCATACAAAGCCCGCGGTGTTGAAGCATGAACCAAAACGCCGCAGTTCCCCGGCTCTCCGGCAAAGCGATATTCCACCTCCAGCCGGTAGTTCTGATAAACCGAATCGGTAATTAAATGGCCTCTCGGTTCGCCCATACTCACCAATAACGAGTCGCGTACCACAAACGAAGGATCAATTTCAGGATTATTATCAGCTTCGGGAACATCAGCATACCAACCGCTTAAATCTTTCCCGTTAAACAGTTGAATGGTATCGTCAGTTCCTGTATTACACGATGAAATAAGAAACAACAAGACTAAAAAAACAATCGCATTTCTCATGATGATATTTTTACTTTTTATGTCCCGATGTCGGATGCTATTTTACAAATTCAGATGCCCATTTCAAATACTGTTCCCAATCGTATTCAGTCACATCATGCTCACCTGTTCTGATGTGATAGGCAACCGTGTTTTGTATGGGCTGATTAACTGCCGGCATTTCTGTTTGTTCTATTCCTTTTTTTCCGTAAAGCTCATACACCGGAGTAGCGTACAAGGCGCCAAGAAATTCACCTTTTGGATCCGACCACCGATCCTCTTCAGCACTTGCAATATAAACCGGACGCGGAGCAATCAAAGCAATCAGTTCGTGCTGATCAACCGGCAAGGCCTCCTCGTTTTTACTGTAATTTCTGAAGTTTTTACAAAACCAGTGCGGAAAACGATTATTGATTCGCCACAATGTTTCGCCAAAGCGTCGTTTCGATAACGCGGCGCCGCCACATCCTGATTCATTTGAAATGACACCGGCAAAACGCTCGTCGGTTGCACCGGCCCATAAGGCAGTTTTTCCCAATCGCGAATGGCCAAACACAACTACCCTTGATTCGTCGATAGCCTCATCCTGTTCAAAATAATCCATCGCTCGGCTTAATCCCCACGACCATGCTGCTATCGCTCCCCATTCGTTGGCAGCCGGTTGCTGCTGATCGTCGATATACAATAAAGGATGAATACCATCCGAAAAATCATCTTTGTCGGGATCTACTTCACCGTAATAAATTACAGCCAGACCAAATCCTGCCTCAATTATCTTATCAACGCACCACCGGTTGGTTCTCACCCCTCTCGACTGTTCGGTTAACTGGTTGTTTATTATCCCGAACGAAGGATTGTTGTTTGCCCAGGCTTCAGAAATGATAACTTCTACGTCCTCGGTTATGGTATGATTTCCGTAAAAATTATAGCCCACAAATAATGGTACCCGCTCTTCGGTTTTTGGCAGATATATTAAGATGGTAAAATCAAGTGTTTTGCCTCGGTTTTTAAATACCAGGTCAACTTGTTTTCGTACCGCTTTACCATTCAGGGCATTATTGCTTTCTTCCAAAATATCAACGGATGCAATTTCCAGCTCACCGGGCACTTCGCCAAACATATTTTCGGTGAAAAAATTCAGCAGTTCCGGGCGTCGTTTACTCTCCCACTTTTTAGAATTTCGAATCTTCTGCCCATTAAACGTTTTTAGCGGATCGGGTAACTTAAATTCGGGAACTTTACTTTCGTCGTAGTTGGCATCAAACTGGGCCGACACATTAAACAGGAAAGCAAAAAATAAAAGGCACAAGATGAATTTTTTCATTGTCGATAACTGTGAATTGAATCAATACTGCTTAAAATTGGGAAATTGCGATTGTTATGCCAAAGGATTCCGTGAATTTTTATTGTCTCAATGCAATTCTTCCGGAATCCAGCGAACAGAAAAGTCATCAAATGAGATTATTGCTGCAAAATTCTTCCCTCTTTTTTGTACTCTTTGCGGATTCCGGCCATTAGAGTTTCCTTATTCAACAGAGAATCTCCTTTTTGTATGGATAGCAATCCGGCATAATGAATACAATTAACGATGTTGGCACCTGTTAACTCGTAATTTTTAGCCAGCTCCTTTAAATCAATGTCTTTATGCACTTTGTTTTTTTGGGGCATGTATAATTGCCAAAGTTTCAAACGTTCAGCAACCGTAGGAGGATCAAACTCAACAAAAGCATTAAAACGGCGGGTAAAAGCGCTATCGATATTTCCTTTCATGTTCGATGCCAAAATCACCAATCCGTTGTGGGCTTCAATACGCTGCAAGAGGTACGAAACTTCCTGGTTGGCGTATTTATCGTGTGCATCGCGCACGTTGGTGCGTTTACCAAATAGCGAGTCGGCCTCATCAAAAAACAATATCCAGTTTTTGTGTTCTGCCTTGTTAAATAATCCCGACAGATTTTTCTCCGTCTCACCAATGTATTTCGAAATTACCATCGACAAATCAACCCGATATACATCCCTTCCGGTATATTTTCCCAGCAAACAAGTGGTCATCGTTTTTCCGGTTCCCGACGGGCCATAAAACAGAACCCGAAATCCCGGTTTAATTTTATCGCGCATGCCCCATTCATCCATCAACTGCTCGTTATAATTTAACCAGGTTTCCAATTCTTTAATTTCTTCCAATGTCTTTTCTTTTAATACCAAATCATTCCATTCCTGCTTAGTGGTGATCCGTTGCGCCGGGAAATCGCTGCTTAATTTGGGCTTCGATACTTTTCCTGAAGTAAACAGATCAACATATTCATCATCGAGAACAAGGCGGCCACTCATTTTGGGTTCGCCTGTAGGAACCGGCTCGATATTCAACACATTTTTTTGGAAAAACAAATGTTCCTCTTCAAACAGTTTTGCTGCTTCCATACGTTTCTCAATGTCTCGCCCGGCAAGAATGTACAAAACGGTTTCGCCGGTTGGCAATATTCCGCGGTGGTTCTTTCCCTTAACACCACCAAACTCGGGGAAATCGCCACCATTTGGAAGATATTCAGCTATGATAATATTGAAGAATTCGGGCGAAAGGTGCGGAACCAATGCTATAAAAAAAACAATTGTTTCTGCTACACTTAATTCATTTTCGTGAATAAAATGTTTTAAAGAATTGTTAGCATGACCGACAGGGACAAACTCAGGAATTACAGACTTATTTCCTTTTATTTCATCATCAAACCGAAGTCGAACAACTTTGTCCAGATAATCTAAAACAGCTTTTATCATTATTGTAGCACAATTAACTGTTATGGTTTAAATGTTAGCCTACCGAAAGCTTTCCGCAATTGCGCCGGAGAAACCAATCCCGGATGCAGAATTGACCACGGATTTGAAGTTTGTGCGCCGGCTGCCGACAACGATGTGATAGAATAAATATGAGCCGGAGCCAGTAATAATCCCTGCCCCAGACAGATTGTCGACAATGTTCCACTTATAATTGCTCCCGGCGTGGCCGATGCATTAATAATTGCCTGAATCCAATTCGGGTGGTCTGCTTTTGTTGTTAGAACAGGCCTTCCGTTAAGCGGGCCAAATGGATCCAGAATTACAAAATCGGAAATGTAATTTACAATCTCTCTCCAGGGAATCCACGCTGTAGTTACTCCATCGTTTCCGATCAAACGAATACCTCTTCTTCTTTCAGCAGAATCAACAACAAAACTTGTGTTATAAATCGTATTCAGGGTGTCATAGGTCCACGATGTTACAATGGTATCATTGTCAGTCGCATTATTCAAAATGGTTAAAACATTAGCAAGCTGAGCCAGGCTATATGAGGTTAAGTCGAAAACCTGGAAAGGAATTTCGCCGGTTAATGCCATTATTGGCAATGCCGAAAAACCTCCTTCAATACGATTAAAACCACCTGCCACCGCTGCATAGGCACGTTCAATGGCCCATGGCCAAACAATTCGTTTCGTCCAGTTCACATCAAAAGAATCTCCTGCCTGAACTTGCGATCCATAACTGCTATTCTGCACCAACTCACGCGCCTGTGCCTGAGTCATTGTTCCAGTTTTTTCCCGTAATTCAACTCCATTCGGGTTATGATTTCGGCTTAACGAAACACGAATTCTAGAGTTTGGATCAACGAGTGCTTTGTTGCCAACTATTTTTATTCGATAAAATTCGACATTAAAACCATTCCCTGATTCACTAACAGCGTTTACCAGCTGTGTGCGCCCTCCGCCTCGGGAGGCCATACTCTGCAGGGTAGCCAGCAAATAACAATCTCCAATAGCATTTTGAATCACATCGGCTAATGCCGGTTGTGGATCAAACAATTCATGTGTGGTTAAATCGATAGTCCATTGTCGCGGACCGCTCGCGGCAGGTCCGGCAATTTGCTCGGTATCATCCAGCCTTTGACCGCCTGTTAGCCCACGGTCATTTACATCTATTATCGTTTGCCCCCCTTCTTCATGTGTCGAACGATTGCTCAGCCGCTGAAACGACCTCACTTGTCGTCCAACATCTCGCCCACCCTGGTCTGTACCGGGCTGATGTCCGGGATAAACATAGGCGTCCCAGAATTCTCCCAGCCAATCACTCCCACTTTCAACAGCAAACTGAACAGATCCCGAACTGGCGTTGGCACCTCCCGGAATAGTTGATAAAATCGATTCCGCACTTTTTCCCTGCACCACTCTATCGGCTACCGCATCGGCATGCTGTTCATACGAATCACCGGGTTTGCCAATACCCGATTTTAGGTTTACCCCTTTTCGCTGCTGCACTACATGCGCCGCTTCGTGAGCAGCGGTATGCAGTGTTGGTGAATTACGAAATGCAACTTTGTTTCCTGCAGCGTAAGCCAGAGAACCCATTTTTCGGTTTGCATTCCCGGCATTAGAGTCTCGGTAAGATTGTATGCCTGATATATCATGTTTTCCAAAGGACGATTGAATTTGATGGAAAAATGGATAAGTTACCGGACTTCCCATAAATCCTGAACGCGCAGTTTGTTGTATTTGATGGCCGGGTTTTGCACTTTGCATCTTTGGTTGAACCGCTTCTTCCTCCTCCTCGGATTGGGACTGAACGACTTCCTCTTCTTCCTGAAACTGAACATTTCCATTTCGTTGAGTTTGAACGGGTTCTTCTTCTTCAGACTGCATTTGAACCGACATTTCAGTGTTTAAATCCGACGACGCAAAAAACGAATCAGCCTTTGCATTCGAAAAAAAGGGAGCACGGTTCCCGCTACTCTTTACTGCATCTTGTTTTACTGCATTTGCTTTCATAGGCTTACCATTCTACAAATATTAATTCCTTCTTCCACGGCAGTTTAATTATGGAAATGTTCCATTGTAATTTCTCCAACAGGATGTCCTGTGTTTTTCGTTCTACAATCAGTTTAAAATTCCGGTCGTTTTGTATCAGCTTTCCACTTCGTTTTATAAACATGTCCCGCAAGCCACCGGACGAAGTATTTTTTAAGGCCGGCCAGTTTTTGATGAGTTCACGGAGCATGTTATCGCCCTCTTTTTTTATGCTCTCATTGAGAAAACTGGTGGCCGGGACTGTTTTTTGCAGTGGTACTCCACACAGAAATTTTTCCAGCACCAGGTCGCCTTCAAAAAACTGTTCATTTCCGGTGGCGCAATAATGCAGTGCCTGCACAGCCTGAAATCGATAATCATCTTTGATTCTCCCATCTTCATCAAGCCAATCAAATTGCTGAAAAAATAGTTTCAAAAAGGGGTGAAAAAGAACCTGCCCTGCATTTTGAACGGCAATATCGCCAGCCTCTTTCTCAAAAAACAGCGGTTCTTTTTCCTCATTATAGCTATCCCTATGTGAAATAATGGTTGGGCTATCTTCAATGTTTCCCCTTTTCTGATTTGTTACTCCCTTTTTAAAGAACTGATTCTGTTCATGCTCTTTTAACAGAACCAAAACCTCATCGCAATCTTGTTGCGAAAGCACTAAACTTGTGTGTAGAGAAATATTTTTAAGCTGTTGAATTTGTTCGTGTATTGATTTTTTGGAGTAATTATCCGTTAAGTAAGCTGCGTAAAAATTCAGCAGATCAGGTTTCCAATTTATTTCAGGCTGTTGTAAAACTCTCTTAAGCAGAATGGAAAGGAACTGATTTCGGAGCGCATAATTCAGGCTTTCAACAAAAGTGTTTCTTTTGCGAATATCAAACAGATCAACTGTTTCAAGTGAGTTAATGAACTGAAATACATTTTGAACCGGTAATTGTAAAACAAACCTATTCAAGGCCATTTCATCCGATTTCAGCAACTTTTTTAGTTCTGTCGAAAAACGTTCCGATTGTACACTTTTCAACCACTCCTTTTCTGAGAACAGCTTATCGATATCAGATTTATGGCCGAACCAAGGCAAATGACCATTTTTGAGAAAGAATAAAAATATACTTTGTTGATTCTGCTCACCTGATATTTTATTGACCTGATGGTATTCTGAAATACGGTTTGATCGATGTTTCTCACCATTTACCGGATAACGTTTTTCAATGGCCGCGATTGCTAGTTTTTCTTTAAGTTGGTTTTCGATTTCCAATCGCAGGGCATCGGGACTATTCCAGTTATCAAGCGAGATTTCCAGATCGATCCTTTCAAAACGTGATATAATGTCACCGGTATCCATATAAGTAAAAAGTTGTTCGAGACCCGGAAAAATCTGGTCGTTCAGAAACAAACTGATATGATCTTTTAACCAGTAAGCTTCTTTCTCGTTAATCGCATCGATATCGAGAAAAACCTTGTCAATGATATGTCGGTCGGCATTCAAAATCAGATGAATTTATTTTCGATGATCAATTTCATGTGTTCGCCCAGAAATAGCATATCGGCCACCTTTTTGGCGTAAACCTCAACGAACTTTTTCATGGTGTCACTGAAGATGATTCGCATACCCTGCAGCCTTTTCAGCATATTCAGTATTTGATTGAGTATGCTGTCGATGAGGTCGCCAAACTTTTTGATCACTTCATTGTCCTGACACCCCAGGATGTTGTAGAAGAGTCGCAATTGCAATTCGAGCAAGGTCAATGCCTGTTTCTGCAATTCCTGATTATTTGCCAGCTCCATTACCATTCCTGATGTATCATTCAACAGTTTCGGGAACATAACCTCCAGTTCGGCGTTGGCTTCACCATTTAAGAACTCGTCGATTTGGTTGAGAACACCTTTATTGAAATCGCCGGAACCGCCATAAACAATGCGAGTTCGCTTAAGTATATCAGCCAAAATTCCGTCAGGATCCGGTTTAATAGTTGATAATATCTTCGCATCGCCCAGTATTGCAGCTTTTGTTTCTTCAACACAGGTATTTACCGGCGTTTCCTCAATGTACTTTGTTGTTACCGTTGTGCTCATGCGCGATACAGGACACACATCTGCACCTCTTGCAACCAGGGTTATCTTCCATTCCGAAGGATCATTCGGTTTAATAGTAATCGTTAATGGATCGAGATTCGACGTAGTCCGCAACGAACCATTTATCGTCCATTCAAAAGTTGAAGCGTTTTTAGATTCGTTGGTTATAACCAGCAGATTTTGATTTTCGACTTGTTTAGGCGAACAAGCCGCTACCGGTGCTGCGTGAACAGTTACCGACAATCCTGAGTTATCTCCGTTTAACAAGAAGGTAATCGTTCCGGGTTTTGCTGCCGCCGGAACAAAACTAAATCCTCCGGTATTATTCGGAATTACGCCATCACCTGAAATCTCTACTTTGGAGCCTTCGGGTGTCACTTTAAACGGATATTCCGTTTTATCGCTGGCACAGAATGTATCGGGATCAAGACTGATCTCCGGCTGTATTTCTTCAAAAACAATATCGTGCTCAACTGTTGTTTTGCAAATGCCGTTAGCTGCAGTGGCCGTTAAGCGCACCGTAACTTTGTTCTCGTCGTTAACCGGCAATTTATAGGTGTGTGAAGGATTTTGTTCAGTAGCAGTTGCTCCATCTCCAAACTCCCAGAAAAAGCCTGTTCCTTCCAAATCGCCGGTAGGAACAAACCGATGGGTAGCCTCGGTAGTTGGTTCGGCAGGCACGCCAAAATCTACCTGGATTCCCCGGTACACCGTCAGTACAGCATCAGTTACCTGGTTATCGACTGTAAATTTAATCGCCTGACCCAACATTTCTTCAGGGAAATTATTAGTAACGATGGTAATTTTGCCGTTCTCAATGCTCACTCCTGCAACCTGAGGATTCATTCCAATTTTACCGTCGGTTGGCGAAACTTCAAATAGAATCGGATCGGTATCCGCTAGCAGGCAATACGTGTTGCGGGAAAGCCGTAAAGTTGCCGGTGGTTTTGAAATGATGTAATTGATCGGTGCACAATCAGAGCAACACATGTAGGGCAATGCAAAATCGGCTACCACTGTGTTATCGGCAATTTGAGAAGTTGGAATCAGCCGGTCGAGAATATTAATTTCTCTTAATCGCGAAGTATAATCTTCGTATTTTATCAGTTCCGTGGCACTTTTTAACACGGTTGACCGCTCCGATAATGACAAATTCTCCAGGTTCATAATCCTATCTGAGATCATCGCCTTTGAAATATTAAAATTATCAGCAGAAACCTTTGGTCCGGAAAGCACGGCATCGGAAAGTACATTACTTACATCGCGCGTAGTTTCGCTGTTTTTATATACCAGCACCAGCGTTCCACCCGGCTCAACTCCGGATTTATGCTCCAGTCCCGGATGTTTCTCAATAAATTTCGAAAGCTGCAAACGTAAAAGGATCTGTTCCTTTCGCGCATTTACCTCGTCCAGTAAAACTTCCAGTTTTTTGCCCGAACAACAAACTGTCGACAACTGGTTAATCAGCAAACCTGTAAACGACTGCAACCCAACCGAAAGTTTCGTTGACTGATATTTCGCTTTAAGTTTTTTTACCAGGCTGCACAACTGCGATAACGACAATCTATAATCATTCACCCGGCTTACATCAACGAGGTTAACAGCTAACGGCATTCGCTGCGTTAACACGTAAGTGTGTGCCATCAGTTCAACCGATTTATTCACCACAAATTCTTTTAATTCGGGCTCGGCATTCCATTCTTCGGTATTTACCTTCGCCTCCAGTTTTTTGCTGGCGTTGGCAATAATATCGTTTACCGATCCTCCTTTGGTCTCTTCTATCGCCTTAATCATTTCTACGCCAATGGTATCTGCAACGGTCGTGATATTATCTTCCACTGCCTTTCCTTTTACGACTTCCTCGTACAATGCTTTTGTTGCAGTTCCTACCGACGATTTATAATAAACAGGTTGATAAGCCATTGCGGCAGTATAATTAACATCGAAATTGGCATTGACAGCAGTCGCCTTTTTCAGATCGAGTTCGGATTCGCGAATATTTGCCCCCGGTATCTTGGTACTAAAAGCAGAAAAGAAACTTGCCACTTCGGCAAGAATACAATCCTGCTCTTTTGTCCAGGCTTTCAGCATAACTTTCAAATCCTCAAATTCGCACTCGTAATCGTCGATATCGAGATTATCCGTTCTGAGATTAACTGACAAAGCTTTTACGTCGAACGACAAGCCATATTTTTTTTTCTGATCGTCCAGCTCTTCCAGTACATCACGGTAATCTTTTCCCTGATGACCTTCTATCCGGTAAAAATCGGAGTTGTCCAAGTTGTAGTTGAGCGGATCCTGCACTTGCGGTCCCGAAGCCAGATTTTCTATCCGGTAACCAAGGTTGTAATTGTGTTTAAACAATTTTGTTTTCGAATAATTCCAGGCCTTTAAAAAGTTGGTATCGAGCTTGTAATAAAATGGAATACTTCGCTGGCTCAATTCAGGCAATTTATTCGAAGGAGTGATCCTGATCTCTCCCGATTTGATGTTATAATTATTAATCAACTCAAATAATTTCAGCAAAAGACTTTTGGCTTTTTTTATCTCTTTACAATCGCAGCCGGATGCAGACGAAGGGTAAAAATCGTGACGCAAATCTTTGGGTTCACTGTTAACTTCCGACAACAAACCCAGCATCAGGTGTTTTGGGAAAGCTGTGATATCGGGTAGGCAAAGCTGTTTGAGCTGAAGCAGCAAATCTTTTAATTCATCGTAAGTATCCACTAAATCTTTGAGCAGATCGTAACGGTACTGAATATCAAAAGGCACGCCATACGGACTAAAGGCATAATAGCTATTTAGTTTTGAAAGCGCCGAATTCAGCGAAGTTTTGGAAATACTTAACTGTAACAATTTGCCAAAGTTTTTGACGATCAGACTTATGCCTTGTCCGAGTTGCGTAACCGTATTGTTTTTACTTAGTGTGCTGCCTTTTATCGCATCGTAATAAGCCCGTTTCAACTCTTCGTATTTCGAGGTATTGATTCTATTAAGCACCACACGTTTTACCGCCGGTTCAGGCAGGTTGAAATACTGTTCAAATCGGTCGTGATTGGTATAAATTACATCGTTGGAAGCAATAAATTCGGCATCGGACTTCGAAACCAGCAACACCCGAAGGCGATTGATCTGGGCAACTCCCTGGTTATCGCAATCAATGGCCGTGCACAGGTCGCCATCATCGGCAAACGATTCCAGGTAAAGCAAAACCACCATATTATTCAAATCAGGCAATTCACTCAACGGTGTTACATCTTCAACTTCGGTGTCTTCAGGATGAAGTTCAAACAGATCAAGCACTTCGAAAGCCATTTCATCACCTCCCGTAAGTTTTCGGAAACGTGAATAGGAAGCGGCATCATCCTTAAATTTTTTGTACATGGAAAACGTCAGCGAGCCTGTCGCTAATTTCTTTAAAGGCGACTTTTTAACTGCTTTCTGTAATTGAATTAAATCGCCGTCGGTAGTTACACCAACACCTTGCGAAATAGAAATTTTGGTTCCGCTTCTGCTGACCTTAAATCCGCAAACAAGTCCAACCCCGTTCAGGAAAACACGCGTTAAACGGTCCTGATCGTCGAAGTAAGTAATAAACTCATTCAACTGTTTTTCAGTCAATACCTGGTTTTCGACAAAAGTATGATACTTGGTTGTGATTTCTGTTAATTTCGATGCCATCACTTCTGTAATTAAAGGTTTCCAATATTTGTTCGGCCCAGAATAATCCGGCCTTTCAACGAATCTTCTTCATCATCGCAATCGATCAACCGGCCTTCGGGGTAAATCGAATTCAGTTGTTCGAGTGCTTCTATCAGCTTTTTCAGTTTTGTTTCCACTTGTTTCTGCCCCGATTTTGTTTTCGTGAGCAGAAAATCTTTGTATGCTTTTTCAAACTGAACCATGTCGTTTTTGTCGTCATCAACCCAGCCTTTGGGTTCGCCAATCCAGCAAACTCGCGCCAAAACATGAGCCGGCAATTCCCGGCGTATCAGGTCTTCCATAAAGTTCCTGAAATCCATGTTTCCAAATCGGTACGTCCAGCCGGGTAAAATCACCGTTACACGATACGAATACGGATCGATGGGCTCGCAGCTTTCGCAATTATCGGTACATACCGACATAAACTGCTCTTTTAATCCCTCTTCGGCAGTTATATCGGGGCGCAGCAGAATGTGCTCAACAATGTACATTCCCTCTTCTTTAAAATCATTGCGTAGGAAAAGGATCAAATCCAGGATCGCCTGTTTCAGTTCTTCCTGTGTATCGTAATAAAGAAATTGCCGGGCAATAATACGGTCGGTGCTGCCGGGATCGGCATTCAGGTTGATTACATCAAACGAATACTTGCCGCTCTCTGCTTTTTGTATTTCAAAATTGCCAACTTCAGCCTCGTCATTAATCGTTTTCTCAAAACCTTTATTAATGATCTCTGGATCGGTCTCCACCACTTTTACAATCGACTGGTACATTTCTTCGCGGGCGGCCCCCGGCGTTTTGTAGTTTACGGTTGCCGAAAGCACTGCTTCGTTTTCATCGTTCCTTATCCGCCAGCGATAAACTGTTCTTTCATCGGCATCTTGCAATTCATAAATCTCGGCAAACGAACCGGACAAATCGCGCCGGCTAAAATCCTGAACACCACACAGGCGGGCTATTCGTTTTTGCGCACCAGCTACATTATTGGTATTCCAAAGTTGAGCGGATTTCTGATTTAAATAATTGACTGCGCTGCCCCGCCAGTTACTGATCCCTTTATTTTTAAGTTCTTTTACACCGTTTTGCACCTTTACGATCTCTCCATATTCCGAAAGAAATTTCTGTTTGGCATCAATCACCGCTTGTCCGGAATAAGCTCCGTACAGTTGTTTCATTAAAAAAGAATACTGACTGAAGTTTTCGGCAAAGCGCGCCAGTAAATGATCGAGCAATTGATTTTTGCGGGCAATATTATCATCGAGATCCGCCAACAATTTTTTAGTCAGGAGCTCGTCATTTGATTTTGGGTAGTCTTCTACCAAATCGGAAAAACCTTTAATGTCTTTTACCGCCTGCGTAAAATAAGTGCTGCTCAAACTGTTGTCCACCGATAGCACTTCTTTTACCTTATCCAAATGTGAAAAGTAAGTGGCAAAAATCTGATCGAAAAACAAAAGGTAAGCTTTTAACTGTTTAGCCTGCGCTTTGCGTGTTACCGATGCTCTTGAATTTAACCCGACCTGCCCGATTCCATAAGTCTCCGGAAAATCATTCTGAATAGTTGTTGTTTCACCGGTTCCCAAATACTCGCCTTCGGGCACGGAAATAGCTTTATCGAGTGCTGAAAATTCCTGCCGGTCGTCTTCTTCGGCTTCCAGTTCAGCAATGTATTCTTTTACTTTTTTGCTGTTTACATTTACCGGCAGAACGCCTTTATAATAGCTGAATGCACTAAGGTGACAGCGAACAGGTTTCTTGCCCTCATCCACACAAACCAGCCAAACATCCTTTTCTTCCTCCGGGTTATTGCAATCGTTTATCGAAATGTCTTTGATGAGTTTTACCCCGTCAATTTTCATGATCAGCTGCACGATGTCAGATAAGCGAATTTCTTTTCGCAAGCGGGCATTTTCCAACTCTTCAGGATCGATAAAACCATGACTCAGAAGCGGTCCTTCAAAAATCTGGTCGCTCGAATACCCTTTGTCGAATAGTTGCTGCAAGGAATAAAACCAGAGCTTTGGTGAAAAATACACATCAATGGCGCGTAAAACCTGCGCATGAACTTTTTCCTCGTCCATCTCGGGGTTGAGTTCAATACTGGCGCACACCTGAATTGGGTGCGTTTCCACCTTTTCTACTTTTACCAGATCTTCGCAAAGGTTACGATTGGCATGGTATGTAGTAATTATTTTCTGATCAATTTCCTCAATTTTGGCTTCCTCATCATCCGCTTCTTTAAGAACGCGTTCGTCATAATCCACAATAATTTTGTACAATCCGTTTATTATGAACTGCTTTTGTTCCTCTTTATCAAGGGCCTCAAAATCTTTTGGATCGTAGCTTAGTAAATCGTTCTTACAATCTACATGTACGGTTTTTTCATATTTCTTCAACCAGCAGTTTTTTACCCCGTCAATATCAATAAATAACTTCCGGTAGTCGGCTTCGGTTACCGGTTTTGAAGGCAAAATCTGTTGGGCATCAAAAAACTGATCGTTAAGCGAGCCCGGGCCTGAAGGTGTTAAAATGTTTTCGAGCGGCATTGAAATGCGTGCCCCCAAATCGGTAATGGCATAACTCAGCATTTCCAGGATCGTGATTCCGGGATCGTGTTCGTTGTAGTCTGTCCAGATATTTCCGGCGAGCTTTTCGATGTATTCCTGTCCTTTTTGGCGCAGGAAAGCATAATCCAGGTCATCGCCTGTTGCCACACTTTTCGGAATGGTAATATGTTCGTTTAACTCTGACATGGTTCTGCAGGTTCGATTTTAATATTTGAACAATAGTTTTCAGCGTCGCCAATATTGTGTCGTTTTGATGACACCAAAATGGCTTCCGGACTGTTTGGACTCGCTATTTTCACTTCTGTTTCGTTGCCTGTTGCGGCATTGGTTTGAAACAGTTTTAAATCGCTGACAAAGTCCACATATTTTAGTTTTTCGACATAATCGATAACAGTGCTTTTGTGCAACGAAATACCAAACTGAATAAGTGCTATGCTATCGAAAGCCCAGGGTGAAAGCAGTCGCGTAAGATCTTCGTTTAGTACTGATTTGTAATAAACCTCGTCGTATCCCTCGTGAAATTGTACTTTCAGATTAACACGTACTTCCTCGTATTCCGGATTGATAACTTTTGTATTAACCTGAGGAGCGTTAAGTTCCCTGAGGTAATTTTCAATACGATTTAATGTTGCCTTGCTAACCCGGGGCTTGTATATATCAAAAACATTTCTGTTTATAATATCGGGAATGACCACCAGCACCACATTCCCGGGTGCCAGATAGCTTGTTTTTCTTTTACCTTTTTCAACTTTCGTTGAGGTATGATTCAGGCACTTCACTTTATGTATTTCAGGAAATTCCTGAAGCACCAAATGCTCGTAATCCCACAAGGTAATGGCCCGGTTTTTATGCCGTAAGCGTTCACTAACACGACGATAAAAAGCTGAATCACTTTCTGTTGGCTGGCCTCCAAATGAATTGTAAGGTTGCGAAAGCGACTTAATTTTTGGCGGCCTCACTACCATTTTCGAAATGGTATTGGAAGTCAATCCATCAGACAAATGATCCAGCTTGTTATCGTTGTTGTCAAATTTGGCTTCTACTGCTTGAGCATGAATTCCTATAACTTTTGAAACCGCATTGTATTTTTTGTGCATCCGCGCTTTTAACCACATTAGTCCGCCAGGAAGCAAAGTATTGTTGGTTGTGGCTTCTTTTGGAATTTTGAACTTAAAAATGCCCGATTTTAACAGATTATCAGTTTGGTTGGAGATTATGGAAGAACGCTCCAGCCGTTTCCATTCGTTGCGACACAACATCCACCACTCCACTTTTTGTTTGCCTACAAAGGATTCTGCTTCCGGGTTTTCACTGCCTTCAAGCACCTGTATCAGCAGAGACACATTTTGCTGTGGCTGCGCGTTTTCAAGCCCGACATAGAGTTCACCGCCATTACAATAGGTGGGTACAGCATGCTGTGTTTTTGCTTCGTTTGCAGGTAAAATCTTATTGGCAATTTTTTGCTCAATATCCTCTTCAGCCTGACCAAAAGGATGCTCGTGGTACAACTCAAAATCTTTAAACTCGTAACTGCTCTCTTCCGGTTTAAGTTGTGCAGAAGCAAAGTAGTCCAGCGTTAGTTTTTCGACAAACGGCGTGTAGGGTTCGTTCGGAATCAGTACATTTTTGTCTTCATTGCTCATCGCGACAGCATATAAACGCGGGTACATCTCATGTAGAAAAGTACGGTTTAGCGACAAACGCACCGGACCATTTTTTTCGGAAGACGAAACAGGATTTGAGACACTAAAATCAAGGGTGTAGAAAATTTCATCATCACGCGTTTGTTTGTCAAACAGTGCCAGATTTTTCAAACCTCCAACCGTTTCCCAATCCTCTTGTTTACTGATTTCTACTTTTGCATTAAAATCACTTAAATCATCAATAATACGATCGTCAAATTTATACTTCTCAATTTTCGTTTCAGCATTAGTTCTGCCCGGCAATTCAATCTTCCTTGCCTTTATCGTGGGTAAATCTTCCAAACTTAATTTGTATTCTTTGCTAAATATCAAATCCGAATAATCCAATACACTTAACTGTGTAAGAAATGGCTTTCGATATGCGGCGTACCAACTTAAAAAGTCGTCCGGCGTATTTTTCCACTCCACATTAATGTTCAGCTTGTTCCATTTCTTTTTGTACAACTCGGCATAATCCACATAGAATTTCGACTTTTTTACGGGCTGTGTACCAAAGAGATAAAAGGGTTTTGAGGCATTAATTGCACCAATATCGTTGTAAAGATTCAGGCTTTCAACGCCAATTGCTGCCACATCGATTGAGAGTCCGTTAAGTTTTTTATCCACCAAATCGCGGTAGAGTTCGTGTCCAGTTTCATCGCCCGTGTTTATAAGCACACGGCAAACCGGGAATTCAGTTTTGAAATTTTCGGCATGTATTTTTTTATCGTAAGCCACAACGGCTTTTTCGTCTTTTGGAATCTGGAAAAGAATATGAAGCAAACTCAAGTCAGTGGCATCGGAGCCCGATGAAAAATTAGCTCCGATAGCGTTGTTGTCAAATGTTCCGATGATTTCTGCGGATTCTAGCCAGCCTTTTTCGCCCGTAAATAGAATTTCAAGGTTGGCTTTTAAATCATCAGACGAATAGGATTTTGAAAGTGCTGTTTCGAAATCGAGTGTCAATTGCACATAGCGCTCACCTTCCTGCAACTCCAGAATTTCGCCCGAAACCGCAAAACCAATTTTGGCATTCGGTAATTCAGGAAACTCGCGTAAATCGGGTTCATCGCCTTCGGGGGGCAATTCGTAGTAGGCAAAAGGCCACCATTTTACATTTTTATCCGGGAAATCTGCGCCTGCACCGTCGTAGGAATTGGCAACTTCGGCAGCTATTATTTTTCGGTATTCGTGATCGTTGTAAACACTTTTTAGCGCCGCCACTTTGGCCTGATTGGCTACAAGCTCTTCCTCTGTTTTGTATATGAGTTTTTTACCTCCCGAGTCTTTCCCTGCATCCAACGTCGTTGATTCAGTTATTATTTCCGATTCAGCGTTTTTTGCCAGTTCAAATAAAACATGAACGGTATCGGGTGTTGCCGCTTGTTTTTCAAGTTTTAATACCCTTTGGTAATAGAAATCGAGGTGCCGCTTTGTTAAACGGTTAAAATGATTTTTAGTAGTATCGAGCAGTTTTATAAAAGTGACAAACAAAGCCAGATGCGGTGTGATTTCCGAGCCGGTTTCAAGCTCTTTCAGAAAATCTGTCAGTTCATCTTTTGCGATAAAAAAGTCTTGCCAGTTATCGGCCGGAACCTGATCGTTTTTGGTATCGAAATACTTAACATGAAGCGCAAAATCCCAGGCAAACTTCATCCACTCATCCAGGCCAAAATCGTTCAGTTTCACCCATGCGGGATTGAGCGCTTCAATAAACCTCGATTGTTGTTCCGTTCCCTCACGTGGAAGTAATATGTCTTTTCCGCAATTTGCCATTTAAGTTTCGTTTATGTTTCGCTGCCTTCGGTTTTATAGAATGGGAATACCATATTTTTTCGCGAGTTGGTCGACCGGATGGTATAATCAATATTGATCAGCAGTTCGCCCTCCAGTTCATTGATTGGATCGATGGCGATTTTATTCACGTCAATCCGCGGTTCATGATACAGAATGGCCCTTTTTATCAGGTCGATCACATAGGTTTTCAGCGTAAGATTCAAAGGTTTAAAAAGCAGTTCATCAAGGTTACATCCGTAATCGGGAACCATAATACGTTCGCCCAGACGGGTCGACAATAATATCTCCAGACTGCTTTTAATGTCCTCCTCGTTTTCCAGAAGTTTCACACTTTTTGTCCCCTTTTTGAATTCAGGCGGAAAACTCCATCCGCGTCCTAAAAATGAGTTGTATTTCTGCATGTTAGCCTCCAATTATTACTGTTGAACTTCCCATTATTATTGATCCGCCATGTGCAGTAAGATCGCCTACACGGGCGGCCGGCATTCCGCCAATTAATACGGTTCCCGATCCCATAATAATCGTATCGGGCGGACCGGAACAGGTGGCCATATCGCCTACACGGGCTGCGGGTAATCCTTCAATTAAAACCGTTGGGCTTCCCGGAGGTAAAACCGGCCCTCCAACATGTGGTGCCCCGCCCGGATTTACCATCGGGCAGGTGTGCATATCATTTATTCTTGCTGCTGGTGGCATATCAATTTATTTGTACTAATGATCCTGTAACTTTTGTTATCGCCGGAGATGCCAGTTCAGATCCG
This sequence comes from Draconibacterium mangrovi, assembly GCF_010586825.1. Taxonomy (GTDB): domain Bacteria; phylum Bacteroidota; class Bacteroidia; order Bacteroidales; family Prolixibacteraceae; genus Draconibacterium; species Draconibacterium mangrovi. The sequence continues at coordinate 151,360 of NZ_JAAAGB010000003.1, forward strand.
GCACTGCCTTCGGCTTTAAATTCAGCATTGGCGGTAATGCCAACATTCATTCCTTCGATGTTTACATCGCCCGTAGCTTTTATCGAAATATCACCGCTACTCTCGAGGGTAATCCCATTGGAATCGAAAGTGCTTACATTTCCTGATTCGTCTTCGATTTTTATGGTTCCTGCATCATCATCAACCGTAATGATTTTGCCGCCGGGCGTTTCAAGAAGTACCGACTTTTTCTCGTCGTTAAACAAAAATTTTAACTCGCTGCGGGTTACAAATCCCTTTTCGTTGTTGGATTCTTCGGGTTCAAGTGGCGAAGGCAATGCGCTACTGTGCAACATGCCCAGAACCACCGGATCGTTTGGATCGTCATTCAGAAAGCCAACGATCACCTCATCATCCGGTTCGGGGCGGAAAAACGATCCGCGATTGTCGCCTGCATCGAGTGTTGCCACACGTGCCCAAACGCCTTGTTCGTCGTTGTTGATAATGGGCATACGCACCATCACGCGATACTCGCCGTTTGGGTCGTCGTGAATTTGCGTGACCTTTGCCACATGCAAACCACTTACGGCACCATGCAATCCGGCCGCCGGCATTTCATTGATATCAACTGTTTCGGAAAACCATTTTGGATTGATTCCGAATTGGGTATCAATGGTCCAGTTGCCTTCGGTAATTTGATGACGAACAGCCGAAACATACACTTTGCCATTAAATCGATCGCCTACGCCCGATAATACAACTGTTGTATTTGGCTTCACATCGGGAACGCCTTGAAAACGCACCCGCCCGCGTGTTTTCGACAGTTGATTAAACAACTTTTTGGCATTGGCCCACTCCTGTAATCCGGCATCGCTACTGGCACTCCCATCGCGTAATTCCAGTTTATCCAGTTCAATTACTGAAGCCAGTTCATTGGGCGAAATATTTCCGTTTAATTCTACGTCGGCATTATTGGCTTCCTTCTCCACGATCTCCTGATTCGCCACATCCCAACCAAAACTGGTTACATTGGCAAACTGATTTCTTGCATCCATCTCCGCATCAAAATCAAGAATAGTAGCGCCGTAAACGAGTGTCATTTTTTCTTCCTGCGAATAATCGGGAGCCAGCACCGAAAACTTACCATCGTCGATCACACAAACTTTACCGTTTGCCTGGGCACGAGTCACGCAAAAATCCCAGTCGCTTACCCGATACTGAACCATTTCAGGATACGTTACACCCGTTTCTTCAACGTCAGATTCCAAACCATGTGTACCGATTATTTCTTCCAGAATATCGCTGTCTTTACTGTCGTAGAAATATTTGCTTTTACGGCCAATGCTCATTTTAACGGCCTTGTCTTTGCATTCAATTTCCAGCTGTGCTTTGTCGGAGCGGATCTTCAAATTATGCCGGATTACAATCCCTTTAAAAATGGTTTCTTCCTCGGAATGATAACCACTTTTTATCTCAATTTCCTTTCCTGGAACAAAGAAACTTTCGTTGCTCAGCACAAAATCCTGTGCCGCAGGATCGCCGTCAAGCAATATGATTTTTGCCCAGGGAATCCGGTTGATCTCCTTTTGCACCGTGATGCTTAAAACCTGGTTAACAGAGGATAATTCTTCCCCTTCAACCAGAATTTTAAAGGTTACCAGATCGGCTGACCGTACAGTTGGTATGACTCGCGTTTCAGGCATATTTATGAGACTTTATCGATTGGCGGAAAGAATATTTTCTGCCCAACCTTTAGTTTTCTAAAATTTGTTATGCGGTTTGCTTTTGCCACTTCGAGGTAATATTTCGTGTCGCCGTAAATCCGGTGGGTCATCAAAGGCAAGGTATCACCTTCTTTCACTTCCCGAATGTGGGTAAGATCGGGCGAATTATTGTTCTCGGTAGCCACCCGCAACGTATCCTCAACAAAACCTTTAAATTTTGCGTTGGCCGTTGCACGCAGCGGCGTACCGTCGGCTTTAAACAGTTTAAACGTAATATCAACTTCGGTTAAAACACCTTTAAACAAAAGTGTTCCCCACAAAATAACCAGGTAATTGGGTCGGTGCTCGTCGCCGTTGTAATCAAAAACCACCCGTTTAAACTGATCGATATCTTCCTTAATGCCATTTCCTTTATCCGCCGATAGCTCATTATCATTCGCGGTTGCAGGATTACCGTAATTCACCAAAACTCCCGTTCGGTCGAAAATAAACTCCAGTTCCAGATTTTCTGGCGGTGTGCGGTTATAGCGCGGCGAAGAAGAACTTGTACCAGAGGCCTGCTGGTTGTTTTGTTCCACCTTGTACTTAAAAACATACTTCTCCGGGTTCAATAAAGTTTGAAATTCGCCATTGGCAACCTCGTTATTGAACTGTTCGTCGCGGTATGCTTTTATCTGCAGTTTTGTAAGTTCTCCCGACATATCAGCGTTCCTCTTTTTTCGATAATATTTCCATCACCTGTTCCACACAGGCTTCTATGATCTTCTCTTTTGAGCTTTCCTCATTACTACCACCGCTTCGTGGTTGTCCCGAATCGCCGGAAACATTGATCTTGATGTGTAATTCCTTAATTTCTATTGGCATAATAATTATATTACGTTGAAATAGTTATAAGTCAATTCCAGTGTTTCGATGGCCAGTTTGCTTTCTTCGGCATTAAAATCGCTCATGCTCCATTTTACCGGATAGGCATGAACGACATTCCAGCTCATCAGCGGCTCATGTTTTTCATTCAGCAGTTTCACGATAAGGTTGGTGGGCTTAAAGCTGAAGTTTTCAACCGCATTGCGACACCATTTTATCACCTCCGAATCCACCAGCAGTCCGCGTTTCAAAACCAGGTTTGGGTATTTGGTCCGAACCGGAACTTTGTGTTTAAACCGGTTTTCTCCTCCTTCGCCAATTTCTTCAGTGTCCACGTCAACAGTTAGTCCTGAAACTGACTGAAAACGCTGATCGCCGCTACTGGAAGAGATATCCGGAAACTCAACGCTGAAATGAAATCCTATGGGTGGATGGAATTCGCTCATTCTATCATTGTGAGTTTTTCATGTACAAACTCGGCGGTTTCAATCGCAATTTCGTTTCCATCGGCTTTAAAATCGGTTGCCTGAATTTTGGTGATGTAGGCATTGATTGCCTTCCAACTTACCACCGGTTCATGGCTTTCATTCAATAAACTAATTACCAGATCACCGCGATATTTCTCACCTTCTTCTTGGAAATAAACGGTTTTCACCCATTTCTCGTAGAACTCGCGTCCTTTGCCGGCGAAGGTTCCGCGTTTTAATGTAATGTTGCTGTATTTCGATAAACCGGGTTGTTTGCCTTTGTGGTATTCGGCATCGGCACCGGCGCGGTACTCAATCACTTCGCGTTCGAAGTCGAGGCCTGAAACTTCGGTACAGTTAAACTCTGTGTCGCCAAAGCTCACTTTAAAATGAAACTTTGGTAATGGATATGTAGTTGCCATAATTTATTCTTTTAAAGTTTTATTGATTTAAACCTCCTGCATTTTGTGTGAGAATTGCAGTACAATGAATTCGGCAGGACGAACCGCTGCCATACCGATCTCAATGATCATATAACCGTTGAGAATGTCTTGCGCTGTCATTGTTTCTCCTAAACCAACTTTCACATAAAAAGCCTGCTCGGGAGTTGTACCTGCCAATGCACCAGCTTTCCACTGGTTAATCAGGTAATTGTCGATCATGGCTTTTACTTTTACCCAGGTATTAGCATCGTTGGGTTCGAAAACGAAAACACCGGTTGCTTTTTGTACCGACTCTTCCACCATATTAAAGAAACGACGGACAGAAATGTAGCGCCATTCGTTGTCGTTACCCGCCAGTGTTCGTGCTCCCCAAACGAGTATTCCTTTGCCGGTGAAAGCACGAATCGCATTAATGGATTTCCCTCCTTGTGTATGCACATTCAGATCGTCCTGGATATCGTTGGTGACTTTAACTGTTAATCCCGAAACATAATTCAGGCTCACATTTGCAGGTGCTTTCCAAACACCACGTTCGCCATCAACGCGGGCATAAACGCCGGCCATGGCAGCACTTGGCGGTAATTCGAGCGGAAGGTTTCCAATCTCGGTAAGTATTTTATTGTACGTGGCATCGTCTACCTGTTGAACGGCATTCAAACTCCGTCCGTTCATGGCACCGTTATTCTTGTCTTTACCTTCTACTTTTCTGATCTCGGTAATCAAATCGTTCATGTTTGTAAGCACATTTGCAAAAGCATCGAAGTTTGATGTAATGCCAGTTTGTGTATTCAGTGGCGTATAATCTTCAAGCTTTTTCAGCTCAGCATCGAAGTTTACAGCGTTTACATCCAAGAGGTTTTTGATTTTTGTAGAGGTATCAGCGTTTTGCATTTTTACAAATAACTCCTGCAGGTTACTGTATACCTCATCGATTTTTCCTGCACCTTCAAAATCGGCGTTAAACGTAGCCAAAGCCGCATCAATTCCGTCGGCAATTGTCTGATCCTCATCAGAGATGGTATCTGAAGCCGCTTTGGCTTCGGTGTTCAGTTTTGTTTTAAAATCATTGAGCTCGCCGAGTGATCCGAGCAATGCTTCCACTGCATTGAGGAACGCCGTCTTTTTGGTACTGTCGCTCGAAAATGTTCCCCCCAGATCGAAGCCGCTGGCACTGTACATTTGCAACAGTACATCGCTCACTGCTCCTGAAATATCTCCGGGCGTGGTTGTCAGATCCACCAAATCGGCCACAGTTGCCGGCAATCCAGATGCAGGACTTTCAATAGCAGTTACATTGGCATCGATAGTTTCATAGGCTGTTGCATCGTACGAATAATGCGAAACGATAATCTTCTTTGCGTCAAACTGATAATTCATAATTGTTTTCAGAAACGGATAATAAGCCGCACCGTATTTCAGGTAAGCTTTATCGGCGCTGATAAACTTTCGTAAATCCGCAATGTTCGAATCGGTCGGGCTGGCTGCATCGTAACTCAGCGTATCGATAATTGTAAACCGATCCTGAAGTTTGTTGCATTGCGCCAAAGCATCGTTGTACAGACTATAAAATTCTGATGGAGTTGACAGTGCGGTTGCATCAGGAAAAACAAGCAAAGTAACCTCATCCACTTTGCCCACCTCGGCCAATCCGTCGTTAAAATCATCCGAATTGTTTATTGATGTTACCTGAGTATCTGTGTCATCCAAATCGGTTCCGTAGCGGCCAACTGAAACAATGTAACAAGGCCCGCCGCCGTTTGCAAAATAAAGTTGCAATGAATAATACATCAGGAAAGGTTCCCTTGATGCGGGCTGTGTTACCACCAAATCGCGTTTTGTTACACCATTCAGAAGGGTATCGTTAATCGTAATTCCAATGGAAGTTTCAGGTTTTGCAGCGCCAAAATATGTTTCGTATTCCAGCATCGAGGTAATCCTTGTGGGAACACCTTTAAGATCGCCTTTTATTTTATTGGTCGCTTTTTCAGTATAACCAATAAAAGCAGGGATAGCTGTTTCAACTTGCGCTACCGATGGAGGCAATTTGGAAATTTCCTCGATGTAAACGCCCGGTGTTTTGTAAGTTGTTGCCATAACTGTTTTGATTTAATGTGTTACATGTATATTTCTGAGTATATTTTTGTGAATGTGCTGTTTGCATTTATTTGCTGCACATCGGGATTAGGCAATTCCTGGTCTCCCAATTTTATGCTGATAAAGCCTTTTGCGGTAAGCGGATGTTCTGTTTTTGTTACCAGCTGGCGGGCATTTCCGTTTTCCTTTTTAACATCGTCGCTGTTATGCGTTTGCTGGTTGGTGTTAAAAAAATAGCGCCAGGTTGTTTTCCGGTTGGCAAAAACAATGTTGAATTCGCGCGGATCGTTATGCAAGGTACCGTTTGGTTTAATGACATGATACGAGCCGTTTTCGCCCATCATTCCAATTCGGATAATACCAATAAGGTTGTTTTGTTCGTTACGCGTTAGTTGCTCCAGTTCATTTTTGATACTTTCTGAATTTAATCGGTAAGTGTCATCGATTTCAGCATTGCTATTCGATTTTTTAATTAAAGGAAAACCCGGATCTTCAGTCGACAAACGATTATTGGAAAAGAAAAACAATTGACCGGCATTTGACAGCCCGACTTGTGTAAAGTGATTGAATGTGCTGTTTAAAGTTTTCAGCAGAAAAGTGAAGTGCAGAGAGTCGTTTAATGGAATGAAGGGACTGTTAGAATCGCTCTCTGATACTTTTGTCCAGACCATAAAACCCCGGTTGGTGTTTTTGAGGATTAGTTTATGACCGCGAAGTTTTTGACTGGTAGTTGCTGAAGGAACGATAGAAAAGAGGTCGGAAAGTGGATAGCCGGCCAACTGTTTTTCTTTTCCAACATCAGACATACTGAAATAATCTTCAGTTCCTTTATTCAGGAAGTATTTGTGTAAAATATTTACACCGAATAAAGGCTTATATATGGATGAAAAGCTCATTAATTAATATCCTTTAGGGTTCCTTTTACTTTTGTTATTAGTTCTGTGCTTGCTTGTTTCTTGCGTCGGTCTACCTGTAGCAGTTGTACTTTATAGATTACTGAGGGTAACTGGCGTCCACCGTGAGTTCCCCATATGTGATTCCACACCTCGAAACCCGGGGTATAAAGATCTACAACGAACTTAAAATCGTCGAGTTCCTGCATCGATACGTTCGAGCGATTATACGCTGTATTTTGAGCGGTAAACACTTTTTTCCCCTGGAAATACTCCAGTGTTTTTGTAATGCTGATCAATGAATTGGAATACATATCGCAATTGGCACTAACCATAAAAAAGAGGTTAATATTTACGGCCGGATTATAATATTCGGCTTTATTATTAACCACATGACTTGTAGGAAGATTTTTTAGCGTTGATTCTTCCTGAACACTCAGCAAAGAGATAATCACCTTGCCTTCAAGGTTCTTGGCCTTATCGCTTCCGGAATCCAACAGCGCCAGATTTTCCAGAACGACAATTTTTCCCAATCCGGCATCGTCCAGATAATTGTCCAGTTGTTCTTTGAGAATTTGAAGAGTTTCGTAAACCATAATCACCTTTTCAGTTTATGTCCACTTACAAGTAAAACATAGTTATTTGCGTCCTTAAAAAAGGAAATCCTATACGAAAAGGGCTGTGGTTATTATCTTCTGTATTTTATTGAAACTTTTAGGAGCTTCAATCATTTAATGGTGATTACAAGTTACGACAATAAGAGTTATAAGTCAACACTTAAACTAATTCTAAATAAGTAACCGATCCTTAAATATTACTAATCAGACACTTACAAAATCCATATTCCAGAAAGAGATGATTATTAAGAAAGGTATTATGCTAATAGTTTTCCTTTAGCAGGATAAAAAGTTGTTCAATTTCCTTGATCAATGCACTGTGCGAACCACCAAAATGGTTAAACATAAACGAGAATACCAGTTTGTGTCCCTTATCGGTCGTAAGGTAGCCCGAATAACAACGTACACGAGTCATTGAGCCGCTTTTTGCCTGCAAAGTTTTCCCGGGAAGTTTTTCGGTATCGAAACGTTTAAAAGTTCCCTTGCCCGCAACAGGTAACGACTCAACAAAAGCATCGTTTGCTGCCATTTGTGTTAAAAAACGGGTAAAGAATACGGGAGACACCGCATTAAAGTGCGACAGTCCGCTGCCGTCTTCCATAAAAATGTTTTCCATACTTAGTCCCTGCTCTTCCCAATAGGTTTTTACAAGATCAATGGCGGCTGTTCGGTTTGCTAGTCCGTTTCTCTCAATAGCAATCTGTTTCAAAAAATGCTCGGCAAACAGGTTTACACTTTCATAGTTCAGGACCTCTGCAATTTCTGCCAATGTTGGCGATTCCTGGGTATAAATCAACGTTGTTTTATCGCTCACATTTTTCCCAAAGCGTGTTTCGCCATCCACAAAAACACCTTCAGCTAAAAGATTTTGTAAGAATGCGGCAGCCAAAATCTCTTCAGGAGCAGGGACAGATGCTTTAATTGTGAAAGCTTTACGGTTCCGTGGAATGGTACCACGAATTATTCGATGCTTATCAAAAGGGCCGCCAAAAACATAAGCGTTATCGCTGTTATTATCAGCCGAAAGTACTTCGTTATCGATTTGCAGACCATCAATCTTCGGATAGGTTTGAATCACCTTTGTTAGTTTTCCTTCCTTTTTTGGCGATGAAAATGTTATTCGGTACATATTATCAAATACAGTAAAAGCATTGGGTCCGGCGCCGTAATAATTGCCAATATCGCCCCATACCCAGCTGTCAGGAATTCGTTCGGTGTCGTAAATTCCACCGTCGAGAATTAAATTGCCTTTTACTTTTTTTATGCCCGAAGCTTTTACCTGTTTGGCCCAGTTTTTCAGAAACTCAAAATAATGATCCTGAAAATATTCCGATCCCAAAGCCGGATCTGCCCCGCCAATCAATACTAAATCGCCATCTAAAACGCCATTTTTATCGATTTTTCCGGTGTACGATATTTTTGTTTTAAAACGGTAATCAGCACCTAAAATTTCCAAAGCAGTTCCCGAAGTGATCATCTTCATGGTTGAAGCGGGAACCAACAATTTTTCAGAATTCAGGCTATAAACCCTTTCGTCCGAATTGAGGTCGACCACATTAATTCCAACCGAAGCATTTTTGTAATCTTCTTGCTGAAGAAGTGTTTCAATTGCTGATTTAAAACTGTTCTGAGCGAGGATCTGCCCGCTAAAAATCAGAAGAAAAAGTAGAGAAAAATATCGTACCTGCATTTTTTACTATTTTTGAAAGCTTAAAAATAACAGATTGTTTGGCTTGGCTGTACAAATCGAAATTAATTTGTATGACAAATTCAATCAATTAATATCAAAAAAACAAAAACATGCTGCGAACAATATTACTGGTTGGCACCGGAGGTTTTATCGGAAGTGTTTTACGTTACCTTGTTCAGATTTTTGTTGAGAAAGGGATGAGTACCACTTTTCCATGGGGAACATTTATTGCCAACATGGCCGGAAGTTTTATTATTGGAATTGTGTTCGCCCTGGCGCAAAAAGGCAACCTGCTGAACGCCGAGTGGCGTATGTTTTTGGCCGTAGGATTTTGCGGTGGATTTACCACTTTTTCATCGTTTGCCTACAATAACCTCACGATGTTAAAAGAACAAACCTACGGACAATTTTTCCTGAACGTGGGCGGAAGTTTGTTTTTTGGATTGCTGGCGGTTTACCTGGGAATGATTTTGGTACGGGCAGTAATTCATTAAAAAGTAAAATCCGGATCACAACAATGTAACCCGGATCTGTTCCTTATTAATTTTCTATACGATTACTTTTTTACCCCATCCAGTTCGGCAATCCCCATTCCTTCAAGCAATTCTTTTCTGATTGGATCAACCACATCATTTAATTTTTGCAGTCCAAAATCGAGGCCTCCAATGGTTCGTAACGGTCTTGTTCCTGGTTCCGCATTAATCAGATCTTCAAAAATCCGAACAATAATCATTGGATCTGTTGGCGCATTCTCATCGGCAAATAAATTCATTACATTCTGTGCAAAACCATCAGCAAACTCTTTTACATGCTGATAAGCCTGAGCCACTTCTTCGTTTTCGGCCTGAACAAGGTTTCCAAAAAATTTCGTTTCAAAAGGCCCGGGTTCTACAATGGCAACATCAATTCCAAAGGGCGCCAATTCATAACGCATGGCTTCGCTCAACCCTTCTACGCCCCATTTACTGGCATTATAAACGCCAAATGCGGGAAATGCACCACGCCCGGCCACGGAACTCAGCTGAATGATAAGTCCTGACTTTTGCGCACGCATACCCGGCAGAACCGCCTGAGCCACGCGAATATTCCCAACAATGTTTAAATCAAGTTGGGCCAGTACAGCATCAGGAGAAAAGGCTTCCATTGCACCGCCATAACCTAAACCGGCATTATTGATTAAAACATCGATAGTTGGCAGTTTTGCAGCTGCCGCCTTAACACTTTCATCCGAGGTAACATCCATTTCGAGCACCTCCATTTTGTAATTATTTGTTTTGGCAAATTCCTTAAGCTCAGCTGCCGGTTTCAAGTTTTTACTATCAACGTTACGCATTGTGGCAATAACATGATGTCCTTTTTCAGCCAAATATTTAGCCGCTAAATAACCGAAACCCGAACTGCAACCTGTAATTAAAATCTTTTTCATCTTGTAGTTTTTGGTGAGAAAATAGTCCTATTAAAATACCTTATGGTATTATTTTAAAACATTCACTTCCAGACAATTGTTCAGCCATTATAATTGTAATTTGAAAGAATAACAACTTAAAGATCCTGAGTGCCATAAATCCATTCAATTTGAAACTAATTAGCTCTGTTTTCTGTAAAACCTTGTAGTGAAAACCTAAAATTAACAACGCTATGAAAACAACAGAAAAAACAGGAATCCTGAAGATCTACATTGGAGAATCGGATAAAATAAATGGCCGGGTGTTGTTTGAAGAAATTGTGTTTGAAGCACGAAATGCCGGTTTGGCCGGCGCCACCGTTTATAAAGGTATAATGTCGTTTGGTGCCAGCCACAGTATACATACCATGAAAATTTTTGCCTTGTCGAGCGATTTGCCCGTTACCATTGAAATTATTGACAACATTGATAAGATCGACCAGTTTATTGAAAAGCTAAACAAAATACTGGACAATAGCCAACGCGGTGGGCTGGTAACTTTCCAGGAGCTGGATGTGGTTCGTTACGAAAAAGGGCTAAAATACCGCGAAGAATATCATTGATCAGCCGCTATCACCCCCTTCCTCATTTTACTCGCCGGAAACAGAAAGTTTGTTCAATTTCCGAATTTCAACTTTTGTAGTTAACTATAAGAAGCTCAAACAACAATAAGCAATTCAAGACCTTTTAATCCTTTACTGTCAATACTTTAACTAAACGTTAATAAACAAAATGTAGTTTCCAATAAGCATTTTAAGGGGGTACTGTAGAACAATTATTTAATATTTTCACGCCGCAGTAAAGACAGACCAAAAAGCTCGAAATAAGGAGCTCTTTTTAACTGTTTCAGCAAAAAACCGAAAATATATATTAATATGAGTTTTACACACGAAGTTGAAGGTATGATTTGTGTTGCACAAGGTGCAAATCATGGCCCGGCTCCAATTCCGGAAGAAGGAAAATGGGTAAAAGCCAAACAAGTTTCAGACATTTCGGGTTTAACCCACGGCGTAGGTTGGTGTGCTCCACAGCAAGGTGCATGTAAACTGACCCTGAATGTTAAAGATGGTATTATTGAAGAAGCATTGGTTGAAACTATCGGTTGTACCGGTATGACACACTCAGCAGCAATGGCTTCTGAAATTCTTCCCGGAAAAACAATCCTTGAAGCATTAAATACCGACCTTGTTTGCGATGCAATCAACACTGCAATGCGCGAACTTTTCTTACAAATTGTATACGGTCGTACACAAAGTGCTTTCTCTGAAGGTGGTCTTCCAATTGGCGCCGGTCTTGAAGATTTAGGAAAAGGTCTTCGTGGTGTAACCGGTACTTTGTACGGAACTACAGCTAAAGGTCCTCGTTACCTTGAAATGGCTGAAGGATACATTACAAAAATCGGTTTGGACGCTGACAGCGAAATTATCGGTTACGAATTTGTAAACCTCGGTCGTATGATGGATATGATCAAAACAGGTATGGACGCTAACGAAGCAATTCAAAAAGCTTCCGGTAAATATGGCCGTATCGATGATGCAGTTAAAGTTATTGACCCACGTAAAGAATAGGAGAAAATTATTATGCCATTATTTGAAAGTTACGACAGAAGAATCAAGCAAATTGATGCATTCTTAAACGCGAACGGCATTTCTTCTATCGAAGAGGCCAAAAAAATATGTGATGAAAAAGGTGTTGACGTTTACGAAATCGTAAAAGGCATTCAGCCTATCGCGTTCGAAAACGCAATGTGGTCATACATTGTAGGTGCTGCAGTTGCCATTAAACGTGGACAAACTGCTGCTGCAGATATCGCCTCTACCTTAGGTGAAGGTTTACAGTCATTCTGTATTCCGGGATCGGTTGCCGATGATCGTAAAGTAGGTTTAGGTCACGGTAATTTGGCTGCTATGCTTTTGAAAGAAGAAACAAAATGTTTCGCTTTCCTGGCAGGACACGAATCTTTCGCTGCTGCTGAAGGTGCAATTGGTATTGCTAAATCGGCTAACCGTGTTCGTAAAGAGCCTTTACGTGTAATCCTTAACGGATTAGGAAAAGACGCTGCAAAAGTTATCGCACGTATCAATGGTTTTACATACGTTCAAACTGATTTTGATTATGCTACAGGCGAATTGGAAGAAGTACAACGTAAAGCTTACTCAGAAGGTGATCGCGCAAAAGTAAACTGCTACGGTGCCAACGATGTACGCGAAGGTGTTGCCATTCTTCACAGCGAAGGTGTTGACGTTTCTATTACAGGTAACTCAACTAACCCAACTCGTTTCCAACACCCTGTTGCAGGTACATACAAAAAAGAATGTATCGAGCAAGGTAAAAAATACTTCTCTGTTGCATCTGGTGGTGGTACTGGTCGTACTTTACACCCAGACAACATGGCTGCCGGTCCTGCTTCTTACGGTATGACTGACACTATGGGACGTATGCACTCTGACGCTCAATTTGCAGGTTCTTCTTCAGTTCCGGCTCACGTTGAGATGATGGGATTGATTGGAATGGGTAACAACCCTATGGTTGGTGCTTCTGTTGCTGTTGCTGTTGCAATTTCGCAAGCTTAAGACTTACAACATTCGCAACAGTTTGTTGTGAGAAAGATATAGTTTAAGGCACAAAGTTTAGGAGAAATCCATAGCTTTGTGCCTTTCTTTATTAATCATATGTGCGCGACTAAGAATACTACAAAAGAATATGTCATTGCAGAGGCACTAAAACATTTTGATGAAGGTTATGCCTGCTCACAGTCGGTATTGCTTGCTTTTGCCGATCATTTTAAGCTTGATAAAACCATGGCTAAGCGTATTTCTTCCACATTTGGAGGAGGAATGGGGCGTTTGCGCGAAACCTGTGGAGCTGTAACCGGCGGTTTCATGGTTATTGGCCTGGCGTTCGGTAACGAAGAACCGAAAGACATGGACACCAAACTGAACAGCTACAAAAAAGTTCGCGAATTAAATAACCTGGTGGAAGATATTCACGGAACTACAAATTGCCGCCAGCTATTAATTAAACACGCTACCGAAGCTGAGGTACAAGACCGGAAACACCACAAAATTATTTGCAGGAAAGTTGTTGGCGATGCCACTGCTCTTGTTTATGATATTCTGAAAGAAAATAACGAAATTTAGTTAATAACACACCTCCGGATTCGTGCTATAATTTATACCACAGGAGAATAGTAATTCCTGTGAGAAACTGGTCTCAAACCACTCAGCTCCCCTCGCCCACTTAACACATGATCTTGTAAACCAATTTAATGATCTTAAATTCACATTAAAAAGGAGCAAACTATTTATCAATCTTCGTAATTTCGTGAAACAATTTAAGCGCCTCAGCGTTTACAATCCTGTAATTGCACTAGCAATCTTGAAAAGTTAAATAAATAAAAACTACTTACAATGTTAATTAGCGACGTAAAAGCAAGAGAGATTATCGATTCTCGTGGTAACCCAACTGTTGAAGTTGATGTAACACTCGAAAGTGGTGCATTCGGCCGTGCGGCTGTTCCGTCAGGAGCGTCAACCGGCGAAAACGAAGCACTTGAATTACGTGATGGCGACAAAAGCCGTTACTTAGGAAAAGGCTGTTTAAAAGCTGTAGCAAACGTTAACGACGTTATTGCAAAAGAAATTATTGGTATGGATGCTACCGACCAGGTAGCTATCGATAGCAAACTATTGGAACTCGACGGTACTAAAACAAAATCTAACCTGGGTGCAAACGCTATGTTAGGTGTTTCGTTGGCGGTTGCAAAAGCAGCTGCTGAGTACTCTGAGCTTCCATTATACAAATACATTGGCGGAACTAACGCAAAAACATTGCCTGTTCCGATGATGAACATTATTAACGGTGGTTCTCACTCTGATGCAACTATCGCTTTCCAGGAATTTATGATCCGCCCAATTGGTGCGCCTACTTTCCGCGAAGGTTTGCGTATGGGGGCTGAAGTTTTCCACGCACTTAAAAAAGTATTGGCGGCTAAAAACCTTTCAACTGCTGTTGGCGACGAAGGTGGTTTTGCACCGGCTTTAGGTGGAACTGAAGAAGCTATCGAATCAATTCTTACTGCCATTAAAGATGCCGGTTACAAAGCTGGTCGTGCTGAAGACGGTGGCGATGTTTCTATTGCCATGGATTGTGCTTCATCAGAGTTTTACAAAGGTGGTGTTTACGATTACAGCATTTTCGAGCCAAACGGTGTAAAACGCACTTCGGAAGAGCAAGCTGCTTATTTAGCTGTATTGATTGAAAAATATCCGATCGATTCAATCGAAGATGGTATGGACGAAGGCGACTGGGATGGATGGGTAAAACTGAACGCTGCAATTGGCGACAAATGCCAGTTGGTTGGCGACGACCTATTCGTAACCAACGTTGAATACCTGAAAAAAGGTATCGAGTTGGGAGCTGCTAACTCAATCCTTATTAAAGTAAACCAAATTGGTACATTAACTGAAACGTTAGACGCAATTGAAATGGCACACCGTGCCGGTTACACTTCAGTAACTTCTCACCGCTCGGGTGAAACTGAAGATTCAACAATTGCCGACATTGCAGTGGCTACCAACTCTGGTCAGATTAAAACAGGTTCTATGAGCCGTTCAGACCGTATGGCTAAATACAACCAACTGCTTCGCATTGAAGAAGAATTGGGTGCAAGCGCTATCTACGGATACAAAAAAATCTACAAGAAGTAAGCATACTTTACGCTAAATATGAAAACCGTCTTTCGTTTGAAGGGCGGTTTTTTTTGTGTTATAAAATCCCGGTCTCAAATTCAGAATTAGTTGAATACTCTTGAACAAACCACCATACTTACTTGCTTTAGTAGTAAGAATAATAAACTTTACAGCGCATGATAAAAAAAGCAGGCATATTCACATTTTTACTTTTTGTTACAGCAGTGGCAATGGCACAGGCTCCCAGTGGAATTCCTACGGGCACTCCCGAGCCTTTGGAATTGACCCTGACAAATATTATCGTTTATATTGTGCTGCCGGTTATAATCGTTATTCTGTATATTTACTGGAGACGCAAAAGGCGAAAGTAATTAAGAAAGCTACTTTAATCCTTCAATCCACTTCAGAATCTTGCGGTAGTGTGTTCCTTCCCAGTAAATCTGTCCGCATCCGGTACACTTCCAGAATTCGTTACACATTGAAAATGTATCATCAGGAACTTTGCCTTTTACCTCTGTGGAATCAACAGCTGTTAAACTTCCATTGCAAATGGAACAGCGCGAAAATGGCCGAAAACTGTTTTGAAGTTGCAAGCGTTCCACCACCTCGCGAAGTTGTTTTTGCGGGTCGCTATTCCGCACCCAGTAACCGTGTGTTGCTGCAGTATGTTTCAAAACGCCTTTATCGCGGGTTAAAATAATGCGCTTTTCAGCCACCGATATTTGCACAATCTCATCATCTTCCAGGTTATTGCGAAAAAGTGTGTCGAATCCCAACAAACGTAACTTATAAGCCAGTTTCCCCAGGTTAACATCTACAACAAACCGTGTTTCACGCAAAGGTAAGGGGCGTAAGCGAACCAGTGGAGAAATATCCAGCGACTCAAAAACCGGGTAGACAGAAACCTGCTCGCCGCCTTTAAGCAAAGCCTCAAAATCCACAGAAACACCGTCAATCAAAATTAAATCCACTTCGGTGTGCGGTATACCAATGGCTTCAATGCTGTTCTTCACCGATGGCGTACCTGTAAAAGCATATTCAAACGCTTTTTTACGCTGATGAACAGGCAGAAATTCATTCAATTCCTCATAGAACCGAAAAATGGACATACGTTGAAGTGCCTCATGATTTATGGCAAACTCTTTCACTCCTGTTCGTTTTTATGATACTTAATTTACGACTATTCCTTCAAGAAATAGTTCTGCAACAACAATCGACTCATAAGTAGTCCTACTTTTTTACCGGTTCTTAGTCTTAAACTAAAGTTTAAAGCCAAGGAACTTGCCGCTGAACGTTTAAACTAAAGTTTAAAGCCCAAAAGGAACACCCGACAAGGTTTAAACAAACGTTTAAGCCTTAAAAGGAACGCCCGACGCCGTTTAAACTTAAGTTTAAGCGCCAAAAGGAAGACCGGAAGCGGTTAAACAAACGTTTAAAGGTTCACCGGAGCTCCGCCAGCGTTTAAACAAAAGTTTAAGCCTCAGAATTGTTTTTTGCTTTAAACTTTTGTTTAAGCCAATTTTTAATCTTTTTGGTTAAACAGTTGCGCCGGATGAACAACCTCCGGTTTCAACGAAGTAAAATCCTTAAACACTTTAATGTCTTTGAAAACTACGGTAAACACAAAACGCGGTTCCTGTTCCAACCGATTTGGGAAATACCCGAATTGCAGGTGCATAGCCGGAAAAATCAAACTCTCGTTTTTTGTGCTGGCCCAAATGCCTATTTCTGAATAACGATCGACTTCGCTTGTTGCTGCATTCGATTTTAACAACCACCCAACATTTACGTACGGATTAAACGAAAATCGAAACCCCCAAATCTGGTAATTCGAATAAAATACCGGCCGGTAATAGACCGACAGGTTTGAATAGTTTTTATAGCCGGTTAAGTATTCGTTTGCAAAAGTACGGGTTGAGTAGTATGGAATAAAATACCGAGGATTGCGAACAGTGCTTAACTTCAGTTCGAAGATATTCCTGACTTCGTAATTTCCCAGTTTCCCCAGCGGACTTAAATAATCGAAACGCAGTCCGGCCAAACCGTCTTCCAGCTTCGAGTCGTTTATATAACCACCGGCCTCGGTATATGCCGTAAAAATACCGGCATTGTTAAAATATAGCGAATAATTGCCACGCATCCCCGAGTACGGACGCTCGTAAAAACTGGTTTTCTCCCACCCCGCCGTTATATTTAAATTGTAGCCAATTGGTACATCTTCAACCGTCCCGTATTGCAACAGGCGACTGGTTTTTATGTACGATACCTGCTGCAACGACAAACCCGCCAAATACAACTGCCGGTTATGAAACTCGTAGTTGGTAGTTTCATCCACCAGAGGTTGATTTTCATATTTATATGAAACGTAACGCGCTGCAACATTCAAAAATGGTCGGGTAATATCGCTGTAAAAGAAGAACGAATGTCCCAGCCACAAATCGAAATACGACAGTTTATACCTGCTGTTATCATTCTCCAGCGAATCGCTTACATATGGGTGCTCCGACACTTTTTCGCGCAATTGATCGTAAATTATCTCGCCCCCGTTTTTGGTAAGTGTAGTTAAAAAAGGCTTCTCAAATTGTATCCTGAAATTCTCGCGGTCAACACCATTTTGGTAACGGATTTCGCTGTCGAAAAAAGTACCCCACATATTATTTATGCCATACGAAGCACCATAACCGAACTTCTCTTCCGTGTCGGCATCAAACTCGCCAATTATCCCTATGCTGTGTCCTAACCCGGCAAAATTTCGCGAGTAAGGTTCCACCTCAAAAGCATTGTAATTGTTTACATCGCCACTAACACCAATCGGATACCGGTCTTTAACCATAACGGTTACATTTACCGAATCGCTTGAATTCCCTACCGGTGAAATTTTAATAAAAGCATCTTCGATGTACGAAAGCTCACGAAACAGGCGCTCGTTATCCGAAAAAATACGGGCATTCACCCGTTCGTTTTCCTTAAAATGAAGGTTTTTACGAATCACACGTTCGCGCGTCGGACTGTATGTTTTATTCAGAAAACGGCCAAATCCGGAGAGGTCAACGTTGGTCGTATCAAAAAGATTACCGTCGAGCACCGCTACCCGTTCAATCGTAATGTTTTTAATTACCCGGTTTTTATAGAATGAAAAATACTGGTCGGACGGGTTGAAATCCTTAGGCAGCTGTTCTTCCCTGCTTCTTATCGAGCCCATCAACAAACCCCCGTAACGACTATTCAGACGGGTAACCGATTCTATTTTCTCGGGATGTTTTTCGTAATACGAAGGTTTTCGCACCAGGAAATTTTTGATAATGTCGTACTCAGTATCCGCTTCAAGAACCACCACCGAATCATTAACACCATAATAAATGGTGTCTTTCAGCATTAACAACTGATCGAAACGAATGCGAATGGTATCATGCTTTTGCGCATTTGCAACAAATACCAATCCCACCAGACTCAGAAATAATAAAATGTGTTTAATGTGTTTCTGCATCGAACTGGTTGTACTTCAATTCGGTATTCAATGTTGATTAAAGATAAGAATTTAAGATAGATAACGAGCAAGGAGAAATTACAATTTATGATTAAAATGCTTCCACAAAATTGAAGTATACGCCTTGAGAATCGCGCCCTACGCCAAAATCAACACATACATTCATTCGTGGCTGCAATTCAAGCCGGTAACCAACGCCGCCATTCGGTACCCATTTTGATAAACTTACTACATCAGGTGCAATACTTCCTGCACCAAGCCAAATTACCATTCCGCTTTTACTTAAGCCACCATTTGCCCTTTGAAAAGTGTAGCGCCACTCGCCAAGCATAAAAGCAGTGGTATTATCGCGGTAATGGCCCATTAAATAGCCACGCAGGTTTTTTCCTCCCGAGAAATCAGATAGTTCGGTTATGGGCACATCGCCATAAGTGCTTCTGGTAAAAAACCGAAACGCCAACACATTGCCCGGCCGCGTTAAGGTTTTATAGTGCCGCATATCCAGCGTATATTCCTGGTAATCGTACTTGCTTCCCCATATATTATCGTAAAACATAGCTGATAAATGGAAATAAACACCTTTCCACGCATTAACAACAATGTCGCGGGTATCGTAGGCAAACAGGGCTCCAATTCCGTTCAGAAAGTAAACATCTCCGAACTGCGACCGGTAAGGATCGTTTTCAACCGGCTGAGCAAAGTCTTTTGTAACAACGTATGCCGGCCGTAAACTGGCACCGATATAAACCGATGGTCTTAATTTGTAAATAAAGTCGACGTCGAAAGATGAATTGGTTTCGTGATACAAAGTGGTTGTATCCGACTGTTGAGTGGCATCGATCTGATTAAATCCTTTTCCGTAGTAATTGTTGTCTTTATCGCGAATAACAAGGCTGGCATTTATTCGAAATTTATCCTCCATCCAAAACGTTTTCAGATGCGCCTGAATTCCAAAATTGCCTTTGGTACTGTAAAATATGGTGGCCGGAAGTGATGAACGTTGCGAAATGCTATCGTTTTCGTTTGCCCGAAAAGAGTAAAGCATTCCTCCGGAAATCAACAAGCCGGCATCGGCAGTATACGCAGGAGCAAACATTGGCGACATCCATGGTTCGCCAGCTTTTATAACAGCCTCTTTTCGTGCATTGCGTTCATTCCAGGCATCCTTTAATTTTCCCTGAGCTTTTGAATTACCAAAGCTAAAAAGCAGGAGAAAAAGAAGTATAAATGTAGCTGATTTCAAGAGTCAGGTGTATTTTGATTTAATCAAAGGTACGACTTTACACCTGTTAAAATCAAATACTTTGGGCAACAAAAAAGCCACATCCGAAGAATGTGGCTTATAATTATTTAGCTTCTTTTTGAGCTTTCATTAACCAGTAGAGTCCCTTTACCCCGATCTTTATATCGTCGAGTTTAAAGAGCACAAATATCTTTTCGGTGTAGGCTATAACTCCCCAACCTACTGCGAGGTAGAAAAACCATGTGTAGAACCCGAATACAAACAACACGAAAAAGAATATACTCTGTACATATCCGGCCGAAACAGCAGAATACAAGTGTAAACCCGGTATTTTACCGAAGCGTGCAAACGATATAATGTAACTGACTACAAATAATCCCAAAAACAGGAATAAGAACCAACTGTGCGGTTCAATGTCGGCCCATTTAAATACAAACAGACCTAAAATGGCCATTGCATACGTACAAATATCGGCCAGGTTATCGAGCGCTGCTCCAAAATGTGTCTGCTGTTTGAGGTATCGTGCCAGGTTTCCATCTGCAACATCGCTTACCAAACTTATACAAAGCAACCATACAAACAACGATTCGTTACCAACAAGAGCGGCATAAAAAATTACAGGAAACGCTAACAAGCGGTATAAACTGATCGCATTTGGCAGATTTACAATATTCTCGCCACGTACAAAAATTTTCTTCATAATCCTCGATTAAACTTAATTGGTGTAAACCTAAAATTTAGTTGGTAAAAATCCAATGATTTATACGGCAGCTTTTATTTCGGTTACCTGCTGATCGGTACCACTGTTCAGGAAATAGCTAAGCATACGATGTATCGATTCGGCCGTTACCGCACTCACTTCTTCTTCAACAATCGAATCGAGATTGGTAGTATCGAAAGCAATATTGGTATCGATGTAGGCACCCGTAAACGACATTCCGATTGCCATAATCCGCTCGAGCGAATTCATTTGCTCCTTTTCCAAAGTCATGTCGGGAACAAGGCTAATCGGCATTAAGCTGCTGATACTTCCCAAAATGTCGGCATTTTTCACCGAGCTTTTGGCTATTAAATTCAGAATAACCGGCACCTGCTCGGCTTTTACCGCACTCATCAGGTAAGTTACTGCAGTATCAATTGGAATAAGATTTTGAGTTGAATCCGGATCAACTTTTAAGCGAATCACACTTTCAGGATATTTTTTTGCCAGGTTCTGTACCCGTTTTGAGAAATCGAAAATACCATAATCGGTTTTTGTTACGCCTGTTTTATTGTTTCCAACCACCTGAGATAGACGTAAAATACAAGCGTTTAATCCTTTATTGTCGATGTAATCTTTAATTACATTTTCGGCATAACGTTTCGATTGCTCGTAGTAATTACGAAATGCATCAATCTCAGCATTATCGTAGAATTTTTCTTTAAACGGCTCGTAAATACGGCCGCAAGAGTAGGCCGTACTCACAAAATAGAAACGCGATTCTTTTGCCGAATATTTCTGAAAAGTATTAACCGAATTGGTTACTCCCTGTAGATTTGTTCCAAATATCTCTTCTTTCGATTTTATATCAAATTTTAAACTTGCCGCAAAATGAAAGTAATCTACATTTCCCCCGAAAATGGTTTTCAGCTCACTTTCCTGCAGTGCAAAATCCGCTTCAAATAACGAATAATCGTGAACTTCAAGATTTGTAAAATCAACATCCTCCCCACCTTTCATCTCCTTTAATGCAGCTTTTACCCGCTCTTCGGCAGTAAACTTTTTATTACTGCGTACGAGCGCAACTACCTTGTAGTTCTCTAACAATAACTCGTTTATAAAATTTGAAGCAACATAACCGTTTGCTCCGTTTATAACAATTTTCTTCATGACGTAATATTTGATTCAGTGACCTTAAAAAGTCCCCACTTAGCTATTTCAGTTTTCTCCAGTTTCTGTTTTACTATATACAAATTACTCCTTTTTTGGCAGAAATACCAGCATCGGCTCTACATTTTACATATTTACATTAAAAGTAAAAGTGTAACTGCTGCCCCAAGAGGGATGGTTAAATTGTCGGACCCACGCCAACTCAGTAATTCTGCCAAGGTGCTGACTACCGCTACTGCCAGCCCGATATAAAAAGTTTTCAAATCGAAAACACCTCTATTAAAATAAAGGGCCAGCAAGCTGATAACAAAGCTGGTAAGTAAAAATGCACCCGATCCGAAAATTGACTTTCCGGTATCGATGCCAAATATCTTTATTTTATGATTGTTTGTTTTAAAGCTGATTCCTACAATCGCTGCCATGGGGTCGCTGATTCCTAAAATCAGCATTGGCAGGATGAAAATGAATTTACTGTCGAGCAAATCCGATAGTAAAAATGTAAGGTAAATTGATGCCGGCAACAAGTAACTTCCTATCGATTTCCGGTCGATATCGTGAATGGAATTCAGTTGCTTGCTGTACTGTGTTATAAACAAAGCTGCAAAAAATATTAAAGCCAGTACAAACACATACCAATGGCTTGTAAAGATGTATGGAAATGGTACCACGGCAATAGTAGCAGTAAAATGCGCGAACTTGCGTGTAAACTCGCCTTTTACTTTTAGTCGTCTGTAGTTAAGTTCGTTAAAAGCCAGTAATAATATTATTGCAATAAAATATACTACTGACAGCGTAATAGTGTTTCCCATAAAAATATTTTAGTCTCTGGTATCTCCTCTTTAATTCCCGCTCCGTTTTCAATAAACAAAGTTATCGCCAAATTAGTTTCTCAACTCCATTTATTGATCGAACTGTTATTATCCTCTCCTGAAATGCTCAAGTTAAGAACCAATCATTAGAAAAAAAAATGTTACCCAGGCACCTCCGGCAATTAAACTATCAAACCGGTCGAGAAATCCTCCGTGCCCCGGTATCAAATTGCTGTAATCTTTTACTCTGAATTTTCTTTTGTACAACGAAGCAGCAATGTCGCCTAAAAAGGCAAACACAATTATTCCGAGAGTAAGCCCGGCAACCACATACCATTTATTGTTGTATAATCCGTGTAGAAAAAAGCCGCTTGCAAATGCAAACAAAGCACCACCAACCGTTCCTCCAATGGTTTTATTGGGACTGATTTCAGGTGCAATTTTTGTTTTTCCCCATAACTGTCCCGAAATCTGGCTAAACGCATCAAATATCGATAAGATCAGAAATGCAAAAAGCACCAGTTTATTATCCATAGCCCCAAACAACCACAATCCTGCCCCCAAAACGGAATAGATGATCAGCGAGATGAATACAAAACCTGAATGTTCGAATCCTGCACGTTTAAACAGCAGAAAAAGTTCGAAAGCACCTGCCAGCCATATTATTCCAACCAAAACCTGGAAGAATACCGGATTTATTGTGATGCTAAAAAACAGAATGTGGATAATTATAAAATAGCTAATGAATTTTGTCCAGCTTTTTCGGGCCACTGCTTTTTCCTTTTTCCGGTTAATGAAAAAGAATCCAACTGCACCCAACAGGAAATACGACAGAATGAATATGTATATCGTTAAAATCATGTTATCTGTTTACTATCATTAAAATACCGATTGCTGCAACTACTGCTGCATAAACGTACTTCACTTTCTTTTCTGATTTTCCGATCTTCGCTTTCGAGAACAGACGTGGCCCCAAAAAAGCACCAATTACCGAACCCGATGTAAGAAAAGCAATAAGTGTTAAGTCGATACTGCCTATTAAAAAGTGGGCACCAACCGCAAAAACGGTATTAACCAAAACCACCAGTAACGATGTGCCAACCACTAATTTAACAGGTAATCGCATCGAAAACAATCCGGCAATAATCGGCGCTGTTCCGCTGGTTCCAAATGTTCCCGCTATCAATCCGGCTGTTAAACCAAAAAATGAGCCTTTCCCAATACGAACAGCTTTAAGCTTTGTATTATTTTCTTCGTCTCCGGCCTCTCTGTATTTTCGGATACCGGTAACCAGCATATTTATTGCTATCAAAATGGAATAAACTCCAAACAGTAGCTTCAATTGCGGCTCCGAAATCAAATTTGTTATACGTGCTCCCAGTAAAGCTCCAACAATTCCGGCAATGCCAAACAAGGTGCCGGTATTGGTATCGATATTCCCTTTTCGGTAGTGCCCCCACGAGCCCACCAAACCAATGGGTAAGGTTGCTGCGAGCGATGTTGCAACAGCTGTATGCACCGGCACTCCAATAATTAAGGTAAGCACCGGCAAAAAGAAAAAGCCTCCGCCTCCTCCAAGCATAGTACCAAAAAGTCCTATTACAAAGCCAATTAAGGGTAAAACCAAATAGATATTTTCAAATGAAGAATTAAAAATCATAATTTATTTTTACGGTCAGTTAAAATTAAAAATTATATGACTCAACCGCAGTATTTAAAACCAGTCTAATTCAAAATTCAAAGGTAAAGCATAAAAATTTATCGTTAAGTGATACGAAACACAATCTAAAATCACGCTTTATATTTTAACATCTGTTAACACTTTAAGCTAAAAAGAGTTCAGAAATTGAATTTCTGACCGAAAAATAACGGGAGAAAAACAGATATATATTATGACTGCAGCACACGTTGTTGCCGATGGCTCGAAAATACAGGTTGTTTTTGCCGACGGTATCAGCACCGGGGCAAGTATTCGGCGTATTGATCAATACGAATCAAATTCGCTCATAATTCTATTTCAGCAAGCAAAATTCCTATAAAATAAGAAGCAAAATACCTACTCCAGAATTACCTAATATTGAAAAACACATCGCAAAAATCAACGATGCACAGAGTACCCGCGATATTTGATATTGATTGAGTTTGTAATTTGACCGGCACTTTGTTTACCTATGAGGTGTTGTGAACAAACTTTGTTTTAATTATGTATCCTTAAAGAGATTTTAGCGTCAATACATTCAAACAATAAATTATTATTTATGCAAAAATTAGCACTTTTAATGATGTTTCTTGCTTTGGGCTTTGTGTCGTTTTCGCAGGAAACCAGATTACTGCGACAACCAGCTATTAGCGACAACCAGGTTGCTTTTACATACGGGGCCGACATTTGGATCTACAATTTAACAAGCAATGGCACCTCGCGGCTCACAAGTACCGGTGCCGTGGAGAGCGAACCCTGTTTTTCTCCTGACGGAAAAACCATAGCATTTAATTCTAACCGCTCCGGTGTTACGTCGGTATATACCGTGCCTGTTGAAGGTGGAACCCCAAAACGAATAACCTGGCACCCCAGTGGAGCAACCGTTTGCGGGTGGTCTCCTGATGGGAAAAATATTCTGTTTACCTCTCTACGCGAAACGGCTCCAAGTTCATTCGGGCGTTTGTGGACTATTTCAAAAGATGGCGGTCCGGCAAGTTTGCTTACCAAACAATTCGGAAACGATGGATCTTTTTCTCCTCACGCAAAAAAAATTGTAATCGACCGCGTATCGCGATGGGATTTAGAGTGGCGCGACTATCGTGGAGGACAAAATAAACCACTTGTAATACTGAATCTGAAAGATTTTTCGGAAGAATTTATTCCCAACGAAAAAACCACCGATATTCAACCGCTTTGGCTGGGCGATAAAATCTACTTTCTTTCCGACCGCGATTTTGTGGCTAATATTTGGTCGTACTCGCCAGAAACAAAGGAGTTAGAACAATTAACTTCTTTTGAAGGAGCCGATGTAAAATGGCTGGCCGGCAAAAACGACCAGCTTGTTTTTGAACGCGAAGGTTATTTACACCTCTTTAACCTGAAGACAAAAGAGATTAAAAAACTCACCATAAATGTGGTTGGTGATTTTCCGTGGGCCGAAACAAAATGGGAAGATGTAAGTTCTTCTGCACGTTCAGCATCGTTATCTCCAACCGGGAAACGTGCCATTTTTGAAGCACGTGGCGAAATATTTACCGTACCCGAAGAAAACGGCGATACACGTAATATCACACAAACGTCGGATGTGGCAGACCGTGCCCCAATTTGGTCGCCAAAAGGTGATCAGCTGGCCTGGTTTTCAGATAAAAATGGCGAAGGTTACGCTTTGCTTATAGCCAATCAAAACGGGCTGGAAGAACCAAAAAGTATATCAATTGGCGAATCAAAACTGGGTTGGGAACCCACATGGTCGGCCGATGGTAAATACATTGCTTTTACCGACGATGATGTTCGAATACGAGTTGTAAACGTTGAAGATGAAACAATTGAAACCATTGATGTTGGTGGCAACAATATGGAACGTGGAGATATGGGCCTCACCTGGTCGCCCGATTCAAAATGGCTGGCTTATGCCAAAGCTGCATCCAATAATTTCAGGCAGATTACCATTTGGTCGCTTACCGACAAAACAATACACAAAGTAACCAACACGTTTGCCGACGCCTTTTCTCCTGCCTGGGACAAAGACAAAAAGCATTTCTACTTTCTGGCAAGTACTGATTTGGCACTAGGTTCTGGCTGGGCGAACACCAGCTCGATGACAGCAAATGCAAAATACAGTGTATATGCCGTAAATCTTCAGAAAGACGAAGATTCGCCATTCAAATTAAAAAGCGATGAAGAAGAAGTAAAAGAAACGGAAAAGAAAGAAGATAAAAAGGAGGAGGAAAAAACGGAAGAAAAAGAAGAATCGATTAGCATTGATTTTGAAACAATTGCCGAACGAACCATTCCGTTGCCTATGCCCAACAGAAGTTACCGCCAGGTGGTAACCGGTACCGAAGGAAATGTTTTTATTGCAGAATCGGTTCCAAATCAGCCGGGCTACACCATTCAGAAATTTACGCTTGAAGATCGCGAAGCTAAAGAATTTGAGAGTGGTGCCCGAAATATAACGGTATCAAACGATGGCAAAAAAATGTTGGCACAATTTGGCTCGTCATGGAAAATAATGCCAACCAGCGGCGCTTCGGGCAAAGATGGAAAATCATTAAAAGTCAGCTTAAAAACCAAACTCGACCGTTCGAAAGAATGGGGCCAGATTTTTGAAGAAGCCTGGCGTTACGAACGGGATTACTTCTACGATCCGAATCTTCACGGAAGAGACTGGAATGTTGTGCACGAACGTTATGCACCACTTATTTCATTTGTTAAACACCGTGCCGATCTCACCTATATTCTAGATCAAATGAACGGGGAACTTTCGGTTGGACATAGTTTTGTAATGGGCGGCGACTATCCTGAAACAGAAAGTAATTCGGTAGGATTGCTGGGTGCTGATTTAGTACCTGAAAAAGGAGCATGGAAAATCGACAGAATTTATAGTACCGAAAGCTGGAACCCCGAATTATCCAGCCCCCTGGAAGAACCAGGGTTAAAAGTTGCTGAAGGTAATTTTATTGTTGGCGTAAATGGTAAAGAATTGACTGCAAGCGATAATCCTTTTAAGTTTTTAGATGGGAGTGTGGGTGTGCAAACCGTTTTGCATATTAATGACAAGCCCGATTTTGAAAGTGCCTGGACCATAACAGTAAAACCAATTCGCAACGAAAATGCATTACGCCAACGAGCGTGGGTAGAAGATAACCGACGAAAAGTTGATGAATTATCCGATGGAAAACTGGCTTACATTTGGGTACCAAACACCAGTACGCCAGGATTTATTTCGTTTAACCGTTACTTTTTTGCACAACAAGATAAATTGGGTGCTGTAATTGACGAGCGTTTTAACGGTGGCGGTTTATTAGACGATTATATGGTCGACCTGATGACACGAAAACTACGCGCAGCACTAACCAACGAAGTGCCAAACGGTAAACCATTTCGTTTGCCGGCCGGAATTCTTGGTCCAAAAGTATTGTTGATAAACGAAAAAGGCGGTTCCGGCGGCGATTTCTTTCCGTGGGTTTTCCGTCAGCAAAATGCAGGCCTGCTAATTGGATCAACAACCTGGGGAGGTCTTGTAAAATCATCGGTACATTACAGCCTGGTTGATGGTGGCGCTCTTACCGCTCCCGACAACGCCGTTTTCGACCCGATAAACAACGAGTGGATTGCAGAAAATAAAGGAGTAGCGCCTGATATTGAGGTGCAGCAAGACACAAAATCACTTGAGGCTGGTAATGATCCTCAGTTAGAACGTGCAATAAAGGAAGTATTAAAAAGAATTGATGAACAAGGAGTAAAAGAAGTAACACCTCCGCCATTCCCCACTCCTGCCATAAAAAAATAGAAATAGTTGCACTATTTACAAAAGTTCCGCTTCTGCTTGAGGCGGAACTTTTTTTTTGCGCTCACTTCCTATTTCTCTGTAGATCAAAAACTTTAACAAACTTTAATATTAAGACTAATTTGTGTTTTATAACAGGAATCACTACCTTGAATCATGTATTTAACCACGTACTAATTAACATCCACAGCATGAAAACAATTTACACCGGACTATTAGTCCTCTTAATTTTTACACTAACTAACTTCTCGTTGAGCGCCCAGGAAAATCCATCAAAAACCAAATATATGGTTTGGGAAGCTCAGGTAAACCCTATTCAGCAAGAGAAACTGATACATGCAATCGCGAGTCAAAATGCCTTTCTGAAAGAGCAAAACTATCCTTTTGCCAGTATTACACAGTACACCAACGAAGGCTATTTATGGTACTCAGTTCCATTTACAAACTATGCCGATATCGATAAAATCGAGGCGATGTCGGAGAGATTATGGAAGGAACACACTGAAAAATCGAAGGAATTACAAATGCTATTTGATGACGCATTTAACTCAATTGGCGCATTTATTCTCGAATATCAGCCGGAATTGTCAATTCGCTCTGCAGAACGAAATATACCTGCCAATGGTAAAAAATTTCGCTTTTATGAGAAGTTCTACATCAAATTTGGTAAAGAAAAGGAATTTGAAGAACTAGTGAAGCGCTATAAAGAAATGAGAGAAACAAATGGTTTTAAAGATGATTTCCTGACACTGTATCCTGCTTTTGCCCCTGAAATGAATGTGGTTTACTTTATTGATGAAACCGGAAGTAATGCCGCCGAACACTTTAGCGACATTGAGAAACACTGGGAAATTTTTGGGCAGGAAGGCGAAGAACTATGGAAAGATGTTAAACAGGTTATTGAAAAAATAGAAACCCGCACGGGATTAATTGACTACGATGTTAGTTATTTCCCCGAGGAATAATTTTAAATAATTAATTCTTTCAGAAAAGCTCTTCTTTCTTTGGAAGGGCTTTTTATTTATTCATCAGCCCAATAACGTTTCCGGCCATAACTGCAATCCCGGTTTCGATGGTGTTTTCATAGTCTGGATTTAGCTGTGGCGAATGCAACGGAAAAGGTGCTTTTCCTGCTGCTTTTAAACGCTGCATTTCTTCAGGACTTGTGCTTCCCAACCATATCAAACAAATCGGAATATCTTCTTCGGTGCGGCCATATTTACCAAAATCCTCGCCTACCATTTCGGGTTGTGTTTCAATAATATTTTGCCGGCCAATAATGTCTGCAGCAAACCCGCTCACTTTTGCACTCAATTCATTATCGTTTAAAACCGGTGGAGTTTCAACCGCAAAAACATCCACAAATGGCAGCTTATCTTCCGGAACACCTGCTGCCCTGGCTGCATTTTCGCTAATTCGTTTTATTGCAGCAATCACTTTTTCAATTGTTTCGTCGGAAAAATAACGCAGCGTGAGTTGCATTTTCACCTCGTCGGGAATAATATTTGGGCGTGTTCCTCCATGAATTGATCCAACAGTTACAACAGCAGGTTCTGTTGGACTTAATTCGCGGCTTACAATGGTTTGCAGATCGTTTACTATTCGCGATGAAATCACAATCGGATCGATACATTTTTGCGGATAAGCGCCGTGCCCGCCTTTTCCATAAACGGTGATTTCAACGGTTTTTACTCCTGCAAATACGGGTCCGCCACGCAGGCCAATCTGCCCGATTTCCAACTCAGGGTTAATATGGTAAGCCAGTGCATAATCCGGTGTTGGGAACTTCGTAAACAGTCCGGCATCAATCGCCTGTCCTGCCCCGCCACTGTATTCTTCTGCCTGTTGCGCAATTACCATTAATGTACCTTTCCACTGCTCTTTTAAGGCAACTAAAGTCCGCAATGTTCCGGTCCAGGTCGACATATGTATATCATGCCCGCAAGCGTGCATTACCGCAACCTGATTTCCGACAAGGTCCCCCATCTTCTTGCTGGCAAAAGGCAGACCTGTGTTTTCTTCCACGGGCAAGGCATCCATATCGGTACGCAAAAAAACCGTTGGGCCGTTGCCATTTTTATAAATACCCACCACACTGTTTCCTGCAAACTTTTCAGTTACTTCAAAACCCAGCGCTTTTAATTCCTTTGCCATTCGTGCCGAAGTTTCAAACTCCTGAAAAGATAGCTCCGGATTTTCATGCAAGTATTTGCAAAGTTCCAGCGCATAAACGGTTTGTTTTTTTGCTTCCTCTTTAATCTGATTATTCATTTGTGCATATGCACTTGTTGAGAAAGCTAAAACGAGAAGAATGAGAATGAATCGGTTCATGTGTACGGTAATTTTTGAATTAAAACACAGGAAAAGTAACTAAAGTTTTTGGCAATTGCGGCGTCTCCAAATTTCTGCAATCAGATTTTTAAAAAAAGTGATTGCCTGAAAAAGACAACCACTTTTCAACAAAAACACATTTATATGCTATAAGAAACTAATAGTGAGCGTTACATAAAAGCTCCTTCCGGGCGAATAAATGGGTCGGGCATTTGCTCCACGAACCGATCGCGCCAGATGTTCGTAATACGCTTCATCAAAAAGATTCTGCACACCACCGGTGGCTGTAAAAAACTTATTCATCAACCACGAAACTTTTGCATCAACTACATTAAAAGCCGGTGTTTCTGTTTCGCCGTACGATGTTGCAATCCGATCCTGTTTCATGGCATGCCTGAACATCAGTTCCGGCTTTAGTTTACCATCTGCAAAATTCCCCATCAAGTGATAATGAAACTCCATCGGTGGAATTTCGGGCAACGGTTCATCCAGCTCCTGATTTTGGCCGTGCGTATAAACCAATCCCAAATCGTGGCTCAGGAACGAACTATATTGCTGAATCCAGTTGGCTTCAAAACCGGTCATCAATGCTTTTTTGATATTTATAAACTGACGAACACCCGGCGAAGTACTCAACGCAGGCTGCAGATCTTCGCGAATTTCAGACGAAATATAATCGCGCAAAACAGAGGTAAATACGTTTATATTAATATTCGTTTTTTCGGTTTGATAGCGAAAAACTAGGTCAAGCTGGTTGTTAATCTCCGGATCAAGATCAGGGTTTCCCAGCATTTCATACGGATCGAGCCCAATCGGAAACTGATTTATATAACGCTCGGCAATACCCGGGCTGCGCGTGGCCATTCCTACCCACAATCCCAGCGAGATATTTTCATTGAACAAACGTGTTCCGCCTGCACTAATTGACGGATGCACCTGCGACGATTCCAGATCGGAATATATTTCCACAAAACGCGGATCGGGATTATTGGCTTTTGACGAATTTATATCGAGACGTCCCGAAACAACAAACTGAAATCCCGGCTGCGCAATGTGCCATTCACCAAATAATCCGGTGCGATTTATTTCGGCATCCTGCCACACGTTATCTCTCAGCACTTTGCCGGCCATTGGCCCCATTAGCATTGTGCGCTCGCGATATCCATCGGCCGACTCAAAACGATAATCGGTACCGGCATACAGGTAGCTTTTATTAAAATCGAAACGCAATTCTGTTCGTCCGCCGTAATTTCTGGTTTCGGCCTTTGTTATTGCATCCACCATTCGTGGATCGTTAATTTTATCGTAGTTATCCATCAGGTGATCGACCACCGTACCATACACACTGGTATTCCAGGAGCTAAGTGCTTTATCATAAAAAACTGCCGAATGACTGGCGTTAACCAGCCAGGTATTGTCTTCGCGTAAATCCATTGGTAAGGCCGGAAAATCAACATCTTTGGCAATATTGTTTGAAACCAGCACACCAATATTTTGGGTTTGGCTGAGTTTTACCCCAAGTTTTCCTCCCCAGTTCAGCCGGTTAAAACGCGCCGCAATATCCACTCCATCGCCATCGGTATAATCATCGCCGGTGGAATAAGCACCAAACATACGGAAATCTACTTTTGAGCCGGAAACTCCGGCCACTCCTTCGGTTCTAAAAATGTTTCCGTTGCTCTCGTAACTTGTTCCCACACGACCAACAGGTGTTGCTTTTTCCTTAAAATCGGGCGAAGTGCTTTTAAAGTTTATGGTTCCGCCAAAGGCATTTCCATAACGCAAACTGTGCGGGCCTTTTAATATTTCTGCTTCGGCAATCATATTTATAGGAATTTGGCTCGCAGCCGGATCCATTCGGTTTGGACAAGCTGCCGATGCCGTTTGGCTTCCATCCAAAACCAGGTTAATCTGGTCGTATTTAAAACCACGAAGCACCGGATCAAATCCATATGCACCACTTTTACGAATAGTAGATATTGATGCCACCGATTCCAGCAAATTACCGGCATCGTGTGCCAGTTTGTTTTGCACGGTGAATTCCATTTTTCGTTTATCGCCGGCCGTTGGATGCACTAAAACCACCACCGCGGGCAAATAGGTAGATGATTGCACCAAGGCGATAACTCTGTCGTATGATAACGTTTCAACTTCTTCCGAACTAAATGCAACTTTCCCATATTGCAAATGCGACAGAAACAACTCTGCCTCTGCTGTTATTTGCAAAACGATATTGCCCTCCTTATCCGAGAATCCCCTCATTTCGTTGTATTGATAGTGAACATCAGGAATTCCGGTTTTCGTTTTAGAATCAATAATTTGTATTGTTTTTTCCTGCGAATAAGAAATATGTACCAGCAACATAAATACCAGCAAATACAACATTCTGATTCCGGAATTATAAAAGATCTTTCTCATTCCAAAATGATTTGTTATACCAATTCTGAAAATGATTTGGCTCTTCTTCCATTATTTTCAAATTGGTATAATGCCGATATATAAAAACAAATTCATTGGGAGTAGACGAATCAATGGCTTAATGTTTTTAATAATCGGTATTACTATTTAAATTATCGTTTGGGGCGGTATTTTAACAGCAATATTTTGGAGGATGAAAGACCTTCAAAGCCTTTAGAAATGAATAATTTGATGAATTTTTGATTCTCAGGTTTTCACTATTTGGGTATAAGCCATCATTCAATTCCGTGGCTTGAATACAAAAATCAATATTCTGCTTTTCAGTCTGTTGTGGTGGTAGTTCCCTTTTCTGCTCTTCCTGCTCATGCATTTTCTTTTTCAACTGGCAACATCCCTGGCAAGTTGATCCTTCCACATCCTTTTCAATACAAAGGTTTTTTGCAATATAATCCTGGTTGATTTTAAACGATGCCAAAACCAATAGTTCAGAAAACTGAAACAAAAAAATAGAACAGACTAATATGACTGAAATAAAGAATTTCACAAAGCCAGTTGATTTTTAGTAAAGTTACTAAAACAACATTAATTATTGTCAAAAGTTCAATACCATCTCTTTTGCGTTTTTGATTTTGAAATCAAGAGACTCACCGTAGCTTTACTAATCGCCGTTCTGTAAAAATTCATACACTAAAAACGGCCGGAGAAGCGGATTCTAATTATAATCATTGATTGTTTCTAAGGAAATCAATTATCTTTATTCCGTATTATTAAAACAGTTGTAACGGATAAATTATGCCCGATAATGACAAACTCATTATTGTTTACACGCTTAAATAGATCCATTTCAAAAAAGATAAATCAGCTATGAAAATTTCGGTAGTAGGAACAGGTTATGTAGGATTGGTTTCGGGAACATGTATTGCAGAAACCGGTGTTAATGTTGCCTGTGTTGACATCGACGAGACAAAAATTGAGAAACTAAATAACGGAATAATCCCCATTTACGAGCCGGGTTTGGAAGACATTTACAAAAAAAATGTTGAGAAAGGCCGCCTCGAATTTACCACCGACCTGGGTGCCAGTATAAAAGATGCCGACGCAGTTTTTATTGCCGTTGGTACACCGCCGGATGAAGATGGTAGTGCCGACCTGAAATATGTTTTGGGTGTGGCTCGTGAGATTGGTAAAAACATGGATCACTACCTGGTTGTGGTTACAAAAAGTACGGTTCCTGTTGGCACCTCAGTAAAAGTTAAACAGGCCATTTTGGAAGAGCTGGAAAAACGAGGCGAAAAAATACCGTTTGATGTGGCTTCAAACCCTGAATTTCTGAAAGAAGGAAGTGCGGTTAACGATTTTCTGAAACCCGACCGCATTGTGATCGGTACCGAATCGAAACGGGCACAAAAAGTGATGCAGCGTTTGTACAAACCTTTTGTACTGAACGGACATCCGATTTTATTTATGGATATCACCTCGTCGGAAATGACGAAATACGCGGCCAACTCGATGCTGGCAACAAAAATCAGTTTTATAAACGACATTGCCAACCTTTGCGAGCTTGTTGGCGCCGATGTTGACAATG
This sequence comes from Draconibacterium mangrovi, assembly GCF_010586825.1. Taxonomy (GTDB): domain Bacteria; phylum Bacteroidota; class Bacteroidia; order Bacteroidales; family Prolixibacteraceae; genus Draconibacterium; species Draconibacterium mangrovi. The sequence goes on from NZ_JAAAGB010000003.1 coordinate 185,498, forward strand.
TACGTCGTGGAATTGGTTCTGATCCTCGTATCGGGAACAAATTCATCTACCCTGGAACCGGTTACGGTGGTTCGTGTTTTCCAAAAGACGTGCAGGCTTTAATACGCACTGCCGATGAGTTTAAGTATTCGCTTGATGTGTTAAAAGCCGTTGAGAAAGTAAATTATCGTCAAAAAGAAGTACTATTCAACAAGCTTTACAAACGTTTTGATGGTGATCTGAAAGGCAAAAAATTTGCCCTGTGGGGACTGTCGTTTAAACCCAAAACCGATGATATGCGCGAAGCTCCATCTTTGGTAATTATAGAGAAATTACTGGAAGCCGGAGCTACAGTTGCTGGTTACGACCCGGTTGCCATGCACGAAGCAGAACGAATTCTGGGTGATAAAATCTCTTACGCAAAAGATGAATACGATGCATTAATTGATGCCGATGCATTGATTTTAGTTACCGAGTGGTCAGAATTCAGGCTGCCGAATTTCCGCGTTATGGAGAAGCTGTTGAAGAGTAAAATCATTTTCGACGGGCGAAACATTTACGATCCCGAAGAACTGGCAGAACTTGGGTTTGAATATTTTGCGATCGGTAGAAAAACAAAATAAACGATATGAAACGAATTTTGGTAACCGGAGGAGCAGGATTTGTTGGATCTCACCTTTGCGAAAGGCTGTTAAACGATGGCAATGAGGTAATTTGCCTCGATAACTATTTTACCGGCAAAAAGCAAAAGATCATTCACTTGCTTGACAATCCATACTTCGAGCTGGTACGGCACGATATTACACAGCCTTTTTACATCGAAGTGGACGAAATATACAACCTGGCTTGTCCGGCGTCACCAGTTCAGTATCAGTACAATCCCATAAAAACTATCAAAACTTCGGTGATGGGTGCTGTAAATATGCTTGGTTTGGCCAAACGTATAAAAGCCAAAATTCTGCAGGCATCAACCAGCGAAGTTTATGGAGTTCCCGATGTTCATCCTCAAAACGAAGAATATTGGGGACACGTTAATCCCATCGGAGTCCGCTCGTGTTACGATGAAGGGAAACGTTGTGCCGAATCGTTGTTTGTGAATTACCATGTACAGAACGACGTTTTGATCAAGATCATACGTATTTTTAATACCTATGGCCCTAAAATGGAGCCGGATGACGGACGCGTTGTTTCGAACTTTATAGTACAAGCGCTGAAAGGTAAAGACATTACCATTTTTGGCGACGGACAACAAACCCGCAGCTTTCAGTATGTAAGCGATTTGATTGAGGGAATGATTCGAATGATGAAAACCGATGATGATTTTATCGGGCCGGTAAACATTGGTAATCCGGGCGAATTTACCATGCTCGAGCTGGCCAACGAGATTCTTGATATTACCGGATCCAAATCAAAAATCGTTCATTTACCATTACCACAAGACGACCCGACACAACGTCAACCGGATATTACGTTGGCTAAAGAAAAACTGGATGGCTGGGAACCTACCATTCCGCTTCGCGAAGGTTTAATAAAAACGATTGCATATTTTGAGCAACTATTGAAAGAAGAAAACCTGTAATTTAACTCTGCAAAATCTCCAGCACCAACTCCTTTGTTAGTTTGCGTCCGGCAGCTTTTTCGCGAATGGCATCGAAGGTGAATTTAAAATCGCAGCCTTCTTTCCAGTTGCTGCAACCGTAGGCCGTTTTCCCTTTTAGTATTGTTCCGCCACACTTTGGGCATTTGGGCGTTGAATCGACGGCTTTCTTTTCTGACGAAGATTTATCCACAAACTCCACATTACAATCCGACGTGAGCTGCAATATACCGTCCACCTTTTTATCCCCCATTTTAAAACCTTTGAGTTTAGTGGTGGCTCCTTTTTTCAGCAAACGCTCAACCTGTTTGTCGGTGAGCTTTTTCTCCATAAAAACAAATGGCAGCCTGAAATCACAACCTTCTTTCCAACGGTTACAACCATAAGCATTTTTGCCTTTCAGCACTTTTCCTTCCGAGCACTTCGGGCAGATCATTTCATCGTTACCACCGTTAACGTCCTTTTTCCCTTTTGCCTTTTGCCTTTTACCTTTCTCCTTTTTTTCCGGTTCCGGTGCGGCCAGTTTTACCGAGCTACGATCGCGCATCACTTCAACTACCAGATCGTAAACCATACGTTTCATATCGTAAATAAACTTCGAGGCACTGTATTCACCCTGCTCAATTTCACGCAGTCGCTTCTCCCATTGGCCGGTTAGTTCGGCCGATTTCAGCAATTCATTCTGAATGGTATCAATCAACTGAATTCCCATTTTGGTTGGGTGGATCTGCTTCTTCTGTCGCTCGATATATTTACGCCGGAATAAAGTCTCGATAATTGCTGCACGTGTAGATGGACGACCAATACCGTTGGCTTTCATCAGGTCGCGCAGTTCATCGTCATCCACATTTTTACCGGCCGTTTCCATGGCTCGCAGTAACGTTGCTTCGGTATAATAACGCGGCGGTTTGGTTTCCTTTTCAGTAAACGACGGTTCGTGCGGACCGTGTTCTCCTTTTTCAAATGCGGGTAAAATGGTATCGCCGTCGCCGCTCTTCGAATTTTCATCCTGAAAAACCACACGCCATCCGGGTTGCAGAATTAGTTTTCCGGTGGCTACAAATTGCACCGTATCAACTTCTGCCTTCACCTGCGTTTTGGCCACTTTACAATCGGGGTAAAACGCGGCTAAAAAACGTCGTGCTATGGCATCGTAAACCTTTTTCTCGTTACCGCCCAGCAATTTCTCTTCCCCTGTAGGAATAATGGCATGGTGATCGGTAACCTTTTTATCGTTAAAAACTTTTGTCGATTTTCGGATTTTCTTTGCCAGCAGGGGCTGCGCCAGCTCGCTATAACTTTTTAGTCCCTTTAAAATTCCGGGAATTTTTGGGTACTGATCGTTGGGCAAAAAAGTAGTATCAACACGCGGATAGGTAACCACTTTCATTTCGTACAAACGTTGCACGGTTTTCAGCGTTTCATCTGCAGTTAATCCAAAACGGGTGTTACAATGAACCTGTAAACTGGTGAGGTCGAAAAGTTTTGGCGCATATTCCTGTCCGTCTTTCTTTTCAACGTCGGTAATGTAAAGGTCCTTACCCAACACCTGATTCAGCAGTTTTTCACCGTCTTCTTTTTTGAAAAACTTTCCTTCGGTATTGCTAAAAACCGTATCGCGATAGGTAGTTTGCAACTCCCAGTATGGTTCCGGTTTAAAATTCTCGATTTCGTAATGGCGCGTTACCAGCATCGCAAGTGTTGGCGTTTGCACCCGCCCGATAGACAAAACCTGCTTGTAACCACCGTATTTCATGGTGTATAAACGTGTGGCGTTCATTCCCAGCAACCAGTCGCCAATAGCCCGTGAGCTTCCGGCGTAATACAGGTTATCAAATTTTTCGGCCGGTACCAGCTTCTGAAATCCGGTTTTAATGGCTTCGTTCGTCAACGATGAAATCCACAAACGTTTCACTTCGCCTTTGTAACCAGCCTCTTTCATCACCCAGCGCTGAATAAGTTCTCCTTCCTGGCCGGCATCACCACAGTTAATCACCTGTTCGGCTTTATCCAATAAGCTTTTAATGGTATTAAATTGTTTGGTTACTCCGCCATCGCCTGTCATCACTTTGGTTTCGAAGCGTTTCGGCAACATGGGTAGTGTCTGCAGATCCCAGCGTTTCCACTTCGCATCGTAGTCCTCGGGCGGCCACAAGGTACAAAAATGGCCAAAGGTCCAGGTTACCTGGTAACCATTTCCTTCGTAATAACCATCTCTTCGCGAACCTGCCCCAATCACCTGGGCAATTTCTTTGGCAACACTTGGTTTCTCTGCAATACAAACAATCATAAGTGCTGCAAATATACAAGGAATGATGTGGGATGAAAAAGGGAGTTATTAACAAGCTTTTAAGAAAGATTGATTTTTAGATTGATGGAGATTGAAGAAGATTGAGCACTGAGACAAGGAGATTGTGAGAACGTGAGATAGAGAGAACTGAGAATGAAAACTGCGACTGCAACTTTTTCCTCTCTGTGAAACTCCATATCTTCTCTGTGCAACTCTGCGGTAAAATAGTTTAAAAACTGTGACTGAAATCAACGACTGAAAACTTGTAACTCGCAGCTAGTAACTTGGAACTCTTCTCACCATACCAAATCACAGGCATCAGCGGGCATCCAGTGTTTTTCTTTGCCATCCCATTTTACATTGCAACCAATCGGGTTGGTAACCGGAACAGAAATCGTTTTTCCACTGGTCAGTTCTTCCAAAGCATTCGCCAAATCGTTTACCGTAATTTTTGAGGCATCGCGCGGACTGTCAACTCCCCTTCCGGTATAAACAAGCTCGCGCTTTTCGTTAAATACATAAAAATGAGGTGTTCGCAGTGCACCGTAAGCCAATGCCACTTCCTGCGATTCATCATACAAATACTTCCACGGAAACTGGTGTTCCTTCATGCGCGCTACCATGTGGTCAAAATCATCCTCTTCGTAGGTATTTTTGCTGTTCGCGTTAATTCCGACAAACTCAACACCCAGCGGTTTAAACCGTTCAGCTGTTTTTCGGGTTACTTCGTCGCTGTTTATTACATAAGGGCAGTGATTGCAGGTAAAAAACACCACCAGATATTTCGAATCTTTAAAACTTTCCAATGAATAGCTGTTCCCGTCGGTTGCCGGAAGATCAAAACCGATTGCCTTTTTTCCTATTTCAAGTGTAAATGCCATAATTGTATTTCCTTTTACTACATAAAGAATTTCTACCTAAAATTGTTTAATCGCTGGATTGTTTTACCCTCAACCTCTAAAGGAGAGTATGACCAAGTCCCCTTTACAGGATTTAGGGATTAATCGAAATTTGGCATGTAAAATTTTATGCTTGTTTCGTCCAACAAATTATCTTTGAAAAATCATCTTGAAACATTTACAATTAGTGTACGAATGAGCAGCGAACAGGATTTACAACGAATTAAAGATTTGCAGGCCGAACTGGCCGAACATAACTATAAATACTACGTTTTAGCGCAACCATCAATTAGCGATTTTGATTTTGACATGAAATTAAAAGAGCTGGAACGCCTTGAAAAACAATACAATATTAATGATCCGAATTCGCCAACACAGCGCGTGGGAAGCGATTTAAGTTCCGACTTTAAGCAGGTTACACACAAGTACACAATGTTGTCGTTATCGAATGCCTACTCGCAGGACGAGCTAAAGGATTTCGATAACCGCATTCAGAAAATTATAGGCACCAATGATTATGAGTATGTGTGCGAGTTGAAATTCGACGGCTCATCCATTAGTCTGACCTACGAAAATGGCGAATTGGTGCGTGCCGTAACCCGTGGCGACGGCGTAAAAGGCGACGATGTAACAACCAATGTACGCACCATTCAATCGGTGCCGCTAAAATTACGCGGAAATGATTTTCCTGAAAGTTTTGAGATTCGTGGTGAAATTGTAATGCCTTTCGATGTTTTCAACAACCTGAATGCGGAATTGGGAAAAGCCGGCGAACCTTTGCTGGCCAATCCCAGAAATACAGCTGCCGGAACATTAAAAATGAAAAACTCCTCGATTGTAGCATCACGAAAACTGGATGCCTACCTGTATTATGTGCTTGGCGAAAATTTGCCGGAAGACGGCCACTACGAAAGCCTGCAAAAAGCACGCGAATGGGGATTTAAAATTTCGGAACATACTCAACTTTGCAAAAATATTGATGAAGTTTTCTCCTTCATAGAAAAGTGGGATACCGAACGTTTTAACCTGCCGGTTGCTACCGACGGAATTGTAATTAAAGTGAATTCGCGCAAACTGCAAAACAACCTCGGTTTTACGGCCAAATCGCCGCGTTGGGCCATCGCGTATAAGTTTAAAGCAGAAAGTGTTGCCACCATTCTAAAATCGGTTTCGTACCAGGTGGGCCGCACAGGAGCAGTTACACCGGTGGCCAATCTCGAGCCGGTGCTTATTGCCGGAACCATTGTAAAACGGGCGTCACTGCATAATGCCGATATTATCAGCAACCTGGATTTGCATATCGACGACACGGTATTTGTGGAAAAAGGAGGCGAAATCATCCCAAAAATCACAGGTGTTGATCCGGCCAAACGACATCCGATGTTTCAGCCGGTGCAGTTTATTGAATCGTGCCCCGAGTGCGGCACAAAGCTGATACGAAAAGAAGGTGAAGCCGCCCATTATTGTCCGAATGAAGATGCCTGTCCGCCACAAATAAAAGGTAAAATGGAGCACTTTGTCAGCCGGAAAGCAATGGATATTGATGGCATCGGTCAGGAAACCATTGAGTTGCTTTACAACGAAGGTCTGGCTAAAAACATCACTCAACTGTACCAACTACAAAAGGAGCAACTGCTAAACCTGGAACGAATGGCGGATAAATCGGCCCAACGAATTCTTGATGGTTTGGAAGCATCAAAACAAGTTCCGTTCGAGCGGGTACTATTTGCGCTGGGAATTCGTTTTGTTGGAGAGACAGTGGCCAAAACGCTGGTAAAAAAGCTGCATACCATTGAAAATATTCAGCAGCAAACAAAGGAACAGCTGGTTGAAATTGATGAAATTGGCGACCGCATTGCCGAAAGTGTAGTGGAATGGTTTTCGAACGAAGAACACCTGCAGTTTATCCAACATTTGAAAGAATACGGACTTCAGTTTGCAATCAGCGAAGACCAGCTGGAGGGACAAACCAACAAACTTGAAGGTTTGAGTATCGTTATTTCGGGTACTTTCGAGCAACACTCGCGCGACGAGCTTAAAAAACTAATTGAGCAAAACGGCGGAAAAAATGTGGGCTCCATCTCGAAAAAAACAAGTTATATGCTCGCCGGAAGTAATGTTGGGCCAAGCAAACTCCAGAAGGTGGAAAAGCTGGGTATCCCAATGATCAGCGAGGAAGATTTCCTGAAAATGATTGAATAGTTTATCTTTTTTTATGACGCAAAAATTACAATTACAGCTAAATACGCCGCTTTTAATATGACAAAAACAATTCTTCTTTTATCGATAACACTCCTCTTATCAGTCGCTGTCAGCGCTCAGAACATTATTGAGTGGTCGGCCGACTATCAACTTCAAAAAAGCGATTTTCAGGCCAAAGCGCCCAACAGCGGACAAATGCAAACAGCCTCAGGAAGTTTTTCTGTGGAATACGAAACAGGCGGTCTGAACCTGGTAATGAACCGTAACATGAATGAAAGTGTATCGTGCCACTTTCAAAAAGACGCTTCGTACATTGACGACGGGACGGAGGAAGCAACAGCCCGTTTATTACGTTACGAGCAACTGATTTTTAACCTTTATGAAATTCAGGCGCGAAATATCCGCAAAAAGTTTTTCGAAGAACGCAAAACGATGCTAACTAAAGGCCCCTCGGAACTGCACCTACAGGCATATGCCGAGCATGCAAAACTGCTTTCGCGGGTGGAAAGCGATACATTTAACGGTACGCTTGATTCGGAAATTGATAAGTGGATGAAGTGGTCGCTGGAAGAGCTGGATAAACTGGGTGACTTTTGCAAAACCTGTAATCCAAAAAAGAAGAATAGAAAATAAGACACTGCATTATGGGATTGAAAGAAAAATATGCCTATCGAAAACTCCGGAAGCTGGTGGCTGCACAGAAACGCACTCCGGTGATTCCTAATCTTGCTTTACATTCGAAAGTAGGTGTGATTTGGCAACCATCGGAAAAACCGGCGGTGCAATACCTCCGCGATTATTTTAACCGGCATGGTGCTATTTTTCGTGATTACTGCATATTCGACAGCGACTCGAACCCAGCCGCCGAAGCCAATTCCTTAACTGTAAACGACCTGAACTGGTGGGGAATTCCGAAACCCGAAAAAGTGGGTGACTTTATCGAAATGGAACTCGATCTTCTGCTGTGTTTGGCTGCCGAAAAAAATTATGCTGTCGATTATATAACAGCGTTATCACATGCTAAATTCAAAATTGGCAGTTCTGAAGCCGATGATTCCTACTTCGATCTGAATATTAAGATTGACCAAAATAAGGATGCAATGTTTCTGGCCAAACAACAAATTTTCTATCTTGCGCAGCTAAACAACAGTACAGATTCATGAGTCGATATTTTACAGGCGCGGGGGTAGCCTTAATAACTCCATTCACAACAAACGATCAGGTTGATTACAAAGCACTTGAAACCATAATCGATAACCAGGTAAAAGGTGGTATGGACTATTTGGTAGCTCTTGGTACCACCGCAGAAACTGCCACACTGAGCAACGATGAAAAAGCACAGGTGGTTGAACTGGTGAAGGAAAAAGCCAATGGTTTGCCCGTTGTTGTTGGAATGGGCGGAAACGACACCCGTACCATGTGTAACCAGATCGATAACTTTAATTTTGAAGGAATCGACGGAATTTTAGTTGTTACTCCATACTACAACAAACCTTCGCAGGAAGGAATGTACCGCCATTATCTTGAAATTGCCAAAGCCAGTCCGGTTCCGGTTATTCTTTACAATGTACCGTCGCGTACTGGTATAAATCTGGAAGCAACCACTGTAGGACGTTTGGCGGAAGCATCGGATAAAATTGTGGCCATAAAAGAAGCGTCGGGCGAGCACTCGCAAATGACTAAGATCGGAAAATATACACCCGATGATTTTACCGTTATTTCGGGCGACGACCTGCTTGCCATTACCATTGCTGCCATTGGCGGACAAGGTGTAATTTCGGTGGCAGCAAACGCTTATCCCGAGAAAATCAGCAAAATTATGCACCTTGCTATGAACAATGACTTTGATGGAGCAAGAAAAATTCATTTCGAACTAATTGAGATGTTCCAGCTGCTGTTCCGCGAAGGTAATCCCGGAGGAATTAAAGCGCTTATGAATATTCAGGGAACCATCGAAAATATCCTTCGTTTGCCGTTGTACAAAATCAGCGACGGACTGTACGACGAGATAAAACAGCGCCACGAACTGATAATGCGTTAACAGTTTTTAAGCTCACATTTTTGAATCCCCTCGTAATAAATGGTACTTTTGCATAGCACTATATTATGAAAGCTATGCGATCAGTTTTAATAGGATTTCTATTGTTCTTTGGCCTGCAGGCTGTTGCCCAGCAAGGTTTGCAAATGGATTTTGGCGAAGTTGATTCGAGCGAAGTTCTGCTGCAACGCCAGATTGAATACTACAACCTGATTAATGGCGGGATTGATGGCAGTTACCTGATGGAGGAATTGCAACTTCCGGCTTTTGATATGAACCGGTTTTACCAAAGTCGCTACACCCTGGCACTGGCAGCATTTCCACAATTAAATTATACCGGTTTATCGTTTCACGGATCTGATATTGTTTCCCCCTACTATTACAACGCAGAAATGCTAAGTTCTGCGGCATTCGAATTGGGCGACAAATTTGTTATTGGCGGATACAGCTACGGGGCGAACTTCATTAATTCGGCGCCACTTCCCAATCAGAATTCGAGCTATTTTGATGCCTACGGTTCTACCATGTTTATGCAATATAAGGTTTCAAAGAAATTCAAAATCGAAACCAGCATCAGCATTCAGCAAAACCGAATTGGACCACCGGGATTTTAGCCTTGCGTCCTCCACTCAAAATCTTATCTTTAAAAACTGAACTTTAAACTCAGATCACATACATGCTTACAGTTTACAAAGCTTCTGCCGGATCGGGAAAAACCTTTCAACTGGTGGTTGAATACCTGAAAATCATCCTGAGCAATCCGTACAACTACAAACACATTCTGGCAGTAACTTTTACCAACAAGGCCACCAACGAAATGAAAAGCAGGATCCTTGAGCAACTGCATTTGCTGGCCATTGAGAAAGATTCTCCCTACATCGAACCACTTCAAAAAGACAATAATTACACCGAACAATTTATCCGTCAAAGGGCTAAAGAAGTGCTCAAAAATATTCTGCACGACTACAATCGTTTTTCAATAAACACCATCGATTCGTTTACGCAGAAAGTAATCAAATCCTTTAACCGCGAGTTGGGTATATCGCCAAATTTTACGGTGGAACTCGACAACGACCTGCTTTTGCAGGAAGCTTCAGACCGTTTGCTGGCCCGAATAAATGACGATAAAGACCTGTTAAAATGGTTGCGCGACTATAGTAAAGAAAAGATTGAAGCCAACCGTAGCCAGCGCATCGACGACGATATACAAAATCTGGGCAAAGAGCTTTTTAAAGAATCGTTCCAGGTGTTTTTTCCTGATGAAGGAGAATCGGTTTATAACCGCGAAAACCTGAATGATTTTGGCAAAGAACTGCGCCAGATAAAAAGACATTTTGAAAGCACGCTAAAGTCAAAAGGTGAAAATGCAGTGGCTGCCATGGAAGGACTAAATCTTGGACCGGCAGATTTTTCAGGCGGTGCAAGCAGAAGTATCGGCAGCTTTTTTGTTAAGCTCGCCAATGGCCTTCTTCCCAACTTCACACAAACAGTGCGCAATTGTGCTGAAGATATTGAAAAATGGAGTTCGAAAAGCAGCAAACGTCGCGATGAAATTCTGTCAGCTGCCGAAACCCGTCTGCAGCCAATGTTAATTGATATTGTACAATATTACGATACAAACTGGACACGATACAACACCGCTCTTGCCGCTCTTAGTCAGCTTCGCATGCTCGGAATTTTAACCGATCTAAAAGTAGAAATTCAAAAAATTCAACAGGAAAAAGGTGCCTTGCAACTTTCTGACTCCAACCTTTTGCTGAGCAAAATTATCGGTCAGAGCGATTCGCCTTTTGTGTACGAAAAAATTGGTAACTACTATAAATATTTTATGCTCGATGAGTTTCAGGACACCTCGGGCCTGCAGTGGCAGAACTTTAGGCCGCTGCTTGAAAACTCGCTGGCCGAAGGAAATGCCAACCTTATTGTGGGCGACGTAAAACAATCGATTTACCGCTGGCGTAACAGCGACTGGAGTATTTTGGCCGAGCAATTGGATGCCCAGTTTTCGCCGCAACAAAAACAGGATTTCACCCTTGAAAAAAACTGGCGAAGCGATAAAAACATCATCGCTTTTAACAATGCCATTTTTGGAGAACTAAAAACAGCTTTTGAAGATTACCTGATCGGTTCGCTTGAAAACCGGGAGGCTTACATTCAAAAGTTCGATCATATTTATTCGTCGTACCAACAGGAAGCCGGAAAATCGAATGATGAAGCAACAGGTTTCACACAAATCAATTTCCTTCCGGAAGACGACTTTGAAGAAACGGCTACCGAACAATTGGTTGAGCAGGTAAAATACCTGCAGGATCAGGGAATCAAAGCCAAAGACATTGCCATTTTAATCCGTAAAAACAAAGAGGGCGGCCCAATTATCGAAGCCTTTTTAGCGGCTGCAAAACTCGATGAGAATAAAAAGTATAACCTTTCGGTACTGTCAAACGAATCGTTGTTTTTACATGCCTCCAAAGCAGTTTTGGTTGTGATAAGTACCATCGAGCTGTTGATCGATCCGGAAAATAAAATCACACAGGCTACCTTGTTACTCTTGTGGCAAAGCTGGCTAAAACCCGGTTTGAAAACCATGGGTATTCCGGTTCATTCAAACAATGGGCAAAGTTTGCTTGATTTTAACGATTACAGCGACTGGCACCTTCAACCCGGTTTTGACGAAGAATTCAGTGCGGAATTAGCCGGTAAACTCGAACAGGTAAAACGAAAGGTTTTGCTAACATCATTGGATGAAACAATCACGCATATTTGTTCGCTTTTTGGCTTGTTCAATTTTGAATCGGAATTGCCATTTCTGCAAACACTGATAGATAAAGCGGGCGAATTAAAAATATCCTTATCAAACGATTTGTCGAACCTGTTGTACTGGTGGAACGAAAAAGGCAGCAACACATCAGTAAATGTAAACGAAGAAGTAAGTTCCATTCGATTGATGACCGTTCACAAATCAAAAGGGCTGGAGTTTAAAGCAGTTCTGCTCCCCTACCTCGACTGGAAAACCAGCTGGAGTGGTACAACGGCACCTTTGCTTTGGTGCAAACCACAATCAGAACCGTTTAACAAATTTCCGTTACTACCGATCCAGGCCGGTAAACACATGGAAACATCGGAATTTGCGCCCATGTATTTCGAGGAAAAAATGAATTACTACATCGACACGCTTAATTTGGTTTATGTGGCCTTTACGCGTGCCGCATCGGTGCTGATCGCCAATTGCCCCATGCCAAAAGAGAGCAAAAATAATTCAGGCTCGGGCAAACCAATTCATTATTTATTGCACAAAGCGCTGGCGAACCAAAGTAAGCAGGATGAATTTGCCGATTGTTTTAACGAAGAACAAGATCGTTTTGAATTTGGAAGAATTGCTAAACAGCCGCAGGAGGATGACGAGCAGAAAGCCATTCTAATCAAAAAATACAACTTTAACGACATTTCGGATAAAATTAGTTTGCGATTGAATGGCGAAGATTTTTTAATTGAGAACGAACAGCAACATTCAGTAAAAAACACTGGGAAAATCATTCACGATATTTTATCTGAAATTGTGTTGGCCGACGATGCCAATGCTGCTTGTTTACAGGCGCTGCACGATGGAAAAGTGTCGAAAACAGAGTTTGATGAAATTCAAACAAGCATACAAAACAACCTGCTGCTACCGGAGGTTGAAAAGTGGTTTGACGGCAGTTACGAAGTACTGAACGAACGCGACCTGCTTACTTCCGACAAACTGCTGCGACCCGACCGCATAATGTTCTCGGGCGACGAAGCAATTGTTGTTGATTACAAAACCGGCGAACGACAAGACAAGTACCTGTACCAGGTGAAAGAGTATGCAAAGGTTTTGCAGAGCACCGGTTTCTCAAAGGTTAGTGGTTTTTTGTGGTATTTGCACACCGGTGAGCTTGAAAAAGTATGTGAGTTAAAATAAACTCCATTTTTTACTCAATCCGAACAATAAAATACATTTTGGTGTTTATACTTTCAAACATCCAATAAATTGATCATGGAAAGAAAAGAATTCATCAAAAAGTTTGCTTACGGTGGCAGCATTCTATTAACTGCTCCTGTAATTTTAAGTGCCTGCTCTAGTAGCGATGACGATTACGTGCCGAACGATCCGAATGAGCCTGGTAATGATTTAACGATCGATCTCACCAGTTCAACCTACTCAGATTTGGGAACCATTGGCGGTTATGTTTACGCAGGTAATATCATGATCTTCCGAACAGGAGAAAGCACCTACCTGGCACTTTCAAAAATATGTACACACCAGGGATGTACAGTGGCCTATAATCATGATGCTACTGAAGTACAATGCCCTTGTCATAATTCGCGTTACACAACTGCCGGAGCGGTTATTGATGGACCGGCACCTGCCAGTTTGAAAAAATATAGCGTGGTAAAAAACGGTGATATACTTACGATTAGTTAAAGTATTTTTAGTTGCTCTCAATCACTTGGCCCTGCTCGCGGTAAAGGTCAACTTTTCCGTCGAGTAGAACGGCAATTACCGTAACCTGCTCATCAAGCACTTTTTCGGGAACATCAATGTATACAATTCCCGGAACAGCGCTCCAGTATTGTTTCATTTTCACATCCCAGTTCAACTTGGTTCCGTTGCCAACAACCCAAATCCGGTTAATCTTATTTTTTATTCCTTTCAGCACCAGCGAACCGTTTGGTTTGTGTGGCACAAATAAATAAAGAATATCTCCGGTTTTGTTCAGTGCAGTTGGTCCGTAATAATGTTCATACGGAATTCCGGCCTGCGTTCCGTAAATGGCTTCAGCATGTTTGTTGGTCCAGCGGCCCAGTTCTTTTAAAATCTTAACCTGTTCTTCAGGAATTGAGCCATCTGCTTTCGGACCAATATCAAGCAGTAAATTTCCTCCTTTGTTGATACAATCCACCAAAATACGAATAACCTGGTTGGGTGTCTTATAATTGTGATCGTTGTGCTGATACCCCCAGCTGTCATTCATCGTCATACACAGCTCCCAATACGGTGCATCGGGCCTTGTAACAGGTAATCCCTGCTCCGGAGTGGCATAATCGCCATAGCCCTGAATCCGGCTGTTTAGAATCACATCTTTATTCCAGCCACGTAATGCTTCGCTTAACTCCTTTGCTTTCCACTTTTCTGCTGATTGCTCCCAGTCGCCGTCAAACCAATACAAATCGGGCTTAAATTGTTTCGACAATTCTTCCAACTGGCAAAAGTTAAAGTCCACAAAATTCGCCCAGCGAAGCGAGTCATTTTCGTAACGTTTTATTTTTCGTGTTTTATTTGGATAATCAGGGTGCGACCAGTCGAGCAACGAATAATACAAACCAACTTTTAGATCGTTTTTACGAAGTGCTTTTACAAAAGGAGCTACCAAATCTCTTCCGGCTGGTGTTTTGTCCACCACATTTAAACCGTTACAGTGGGTATCCCACAACGCCACACCATCGTGATGTTTTGTGGTAAGAACAGCGTATTTTGCTCCACTTTGGGCAATCAGTTCAGCCCATTGCTCAGGACCATAGTTATCGGCCGTAAATCCTGAAAGCTGCTTCATATAATCGTCGTACGATATGTAGTCGTTAAAAAACGACCAGCTTTCATCAATGCCGTTTACCGAATAAATTCCCCAGTGAATAAAAATGCCCAGCTTCGAGTCGCCAAACCACTGCATTCGTTTCTGCGTTTCTTTACTTATTTCCTGAGTGTTTGCACCAAGTGACAAGATGATTGCCATCCCCAAAAATAAAATCTTTCGCATGAGATTTAATTCAATAGTTAGTTCGGCTGCAAACTTTGTAAATTATTTAAAAAGCAAATATGATTATTCGCAGGAATAGTGCATTTCTATTTCGGACTCTACATCCCAAACACACTCGAGACCTTTCGGAAAGGTTACAAAATCACCTGCTCGCACTGTTATAATCTCAAACTCAGTTGTTATTACCGCTTCACCCTCGACAATATAACACAACTCTGTTTCATCGTAGTACCAATCCATTTTTTCTTCATCGAGTTTACGAACCGGCCATTCAAAAACTCCCTCTTCCTGTAATTCTTCCTCGGAATAGTTGTCAACGGAAATTTTCATCAGTATTAAATTTAGTTTCACAAATTACGAACAAAAATGATAAAAATCTGTGACATTTTTCGATAAAAAATCATTCTCATATGCTTTCTGTATAACAGGAGTTCGATTGTGATATTATAAATTACGATAATTCCTGATTGATGACGAAAAGCGGCCTGTTTTCATACAAGTTCTAGGTAGCAACCAATTAGCAGTTAAAGATTATTTAAATTATAATCAACTTTTTTTTTCGCTAATTCTGCTAAATTCACAGAATAATTTAAAAAAAAAACAAAATGAAACGACTTATCTATTTATCATTAAGCCTATTTCTGTTTTTTAGTTGCACGCAAAATTCCAACCAGCAAGCGCATTCAGAAACAGATAACTTTTCTTTTGTATTTATGACTGATATTCATATCACGCCAGAACGAAATGCAACAGAAGGTTTTAGCCAGGCTATTGATACGATAAACAGTCTGAATCCGGATTTTGTGTTAACCGGAGGCGACAACATAATGGATGCGCTTGGGCAGACATATGAGGTCAGCGACAGCCTTTACAAGCTATACGAAAATACGGTAGCAAAAGTGAAAGCTCCGGTTTATAACACCATGGGAAATCATGAAGTTTTCGGACTTTACGAAAATAGCGGCGTTTCTCCGTCGCATGAAGAATACGGCAAACAGCTTTACCAAAACCGACTGGCCAAACGATATTACTCGTTCGATTATAAAAACTGGCATTTTGTGGTTCTTGACGGAATTGGATTTACAAACGACAGACATTACTACGGACATGTTGACGAAGAACAACTGGAGTGGCTAAAAAATGATCTGAAAACAGCAGGAGACAAACCAATAGCCGTAAGCATACATATTCCGTTGTTAAGTATAGGATCGCAGATTATGCAAGACCCTACAGAGGGGATGTCGGAGGGCTCGATTGTTACCAATGCGAACCAGGTTAGGGAGATACTCGAACAACACAATACAAAACTGGTTTTACAGGGCCATTTGCATTTCCTCGAAGATATTGAATACAATGGGATTCATTACATTACCGGGGGAGCTGTTTCTTCGCAGTGGTGGCAAGGCCAACGATTTGGCATGGAAGAAGGATTTTTAAAGATTGATGTTAAAGGAGAAAACTTTAGCTGGGAATACATCGATTATGGCTGGGATGTAAAAGAAACAAATTAATACAGCACATAAAATGAAGCAGAAAAACCGGGGAGTTCCCGGTTTTTCTGCTTTTAGCTATATATCGTTAATACCAATCGTCGTGCACCTCCGTAATCACGGAATTCGCCAAAATATATTCCCTGCCAGGTGCCCAAATTTAAGCGATGGCGAGTAATGGGTATGGTTACTTCGGCACCAATAACCGACGATTTAAGGTGCGCAGGCATATCATATTAGTTGGAAATTAATACATATATTTGTATTGGTTCAATTAATTGATATTGTGTATGAAAGCAATTCTATTAGTCCGTGTTTCATCGGACACACAGGAATATGAGGAACAAAAAAACGATTTAATCAAAACTGCTATTGATAAGCAATACAGTGAACAAGATTTAATAATCGTAGAACACGAAGAATCTGCCATAAAATTAACAATTGACGAAAGACAAGGTATAATAAAATTAAAAAAGTCAATCGCAGAAGATAAATCAATAAATGCGGTCTTTGTATGGGAATTGTCAAGGTTAGCTCGGAATCAAACCGAAGGTCACTTATTAAAAGACTTTTTCTTCAAAAACAAAATACAATTCTACTGCACACACCCTGAAATACAACTGTTTAATGATTCCATTACTGCTCCTTACGAAATTGGCGACATAACATTCTCGTTATTCCTACAAATGACAGAAAGTGAGATGCGAACAAAAAAAGCACGTTTTCATCGTTCAAAAATACGAAATGCTAAAACAGGTAAGTATAGTGGTGGTTTTATTAAATATGGTTACACCGTTGATGATAATGGTTATTACCAGATAAAAGATGATGAAGCTGAATTAATACGATATGTATTTAACAGGTATGAAGCAGGAATTAGTGTTTGGAAGCTGAATAAGGAAATTGTAGAGAGAGGTTTACACAATTCAATATCATTTGTAAATGAAACATTAAAATGTGAGGCATACACAGGTTTAAGTAACAAGTATGGAATGAACAGAGTTTATCCACAAATTATATCTGTGGAACAGTTTAATAGGGTTAAAGAGCTAAAAAAGAAGAATAACAAGAAGTTGGATAAAAGCAATGAAATCTACTTTGGTAAAGGTTTAATAAAGTGTAACCATTGTGGTGCAAAATATTTGGCAATGAAATCGTCAATTCAATATTTGTGTTACAATCGATTTGGTAGAGAACAAAAAATTAATCCAACATTAGCTTGTCGAGAATCAGCAAGTATTAATATTAATGTTTTAGATACAATTCTATTTGAAGCGAGTGTAATTGAAGAAACATACTTTGTTATGAACAATTCTAAGGATGCGATTAAAAATTTAGTCGAGCAGATAAATGTTAATAAACAAAAGATAGATAATCTTAGATTGACCATAGAAAAATCTGAAGCTAAGAAAGAACGAAATAATACCATGTACTTTAATGGCGGTATTTCTGAAGAAAAATACTTAGCTAACGTTAAAAATGTAGATGCAGAAGTAAAAGAAGCTACTAATGCTATCGTTGCTACTACCAATTTAAACACACAGTTGGAGAATAGAATTAACGATATTAATACTGAAAAACGTGATTTGTGGACTGAATACCGTAAATACGAAAATGGTGTTTATGCAATTGAAGATTTAAAAGAAAAGCAAAAAATTGTACAAAGGCATATTAAAGAAGTTGAAATAATTGATGAAATACCAAATCATACAAAAATCGTTATGATATATTTCCATATGAACCCAAAAGTACCATTGTTATATCGGGTACATTTCAAAAAGATTCCCCAATTGATAGAAATTTGCACTGATTTTTATGATGACGGACATAACGGCTACAATAACGAATTTATTTCTGCATGGGGCAATAATATCTTGTGGCAAGAAGTAGATTTTAAAATTGAAAAAAGATTTGTAAGAAACAAAGCCAAATAAGACCTTCCATTTTACACCCTGACCTAAATTTTTCTAAATAAAAATTCACTTTCCCATAAGAAGGTTGAACCCCTTTCTTCCAGATTATCAATTTTTTATATTTTTTTTAAGACCTTCTTTTTTCCGAAACGAGTTTCAATTTTCAAAATAAAAAATTGATTTAAGCATTTATAGTAAAAACACAGACCTTCGATTTAGCAAAAACGAAACGTATAAAAGATTTACATACGCTGCACCTCGTTAATATAATGGGGGTATCCCGTGGGGGTAACCACGGGGGGGTACCGTGGTTCGTACATTATTTTTAACGGATAAAACAGCGATTATGACAAGTTTTGTAACTCTAATCCGTATTTATATGAAAAAAGGCACACTATGAATACAATAGGAGAACTAATAACCAACATGACGATTAATCCGCAAGAGTTTAACCACTTAAAAATATTCCTACACCGTGAAGACACTAAAATACAATCGGATTTCGGTGGAAAATTTCTGTTTGTTTCACCAAACTCATTTGGTCTGGTTAAGTTGAACGACCTTGTTGTAGAGAACAATAACATTCAGCTTTATCTGGAAGATGTTTTCACTGGTCAATCGGACACATTTACAATTGACACTAACGATAAATCGTTTCAATTTCTGCTGATTGAATGGAATGATATTCAGGAATTAGTTTCCCGTGATTCGTAAATTAATTAAATCGTAAAACAGCAATCATGAGCAAATTACAAGACCGATTTCCATACTACGACCAGACATTACTTGGTTTAAACAATCAGTACATAGCCATTGGCAATGATTCATTTCTTATTAACTCACCAGCGGTACTTGCAGATCAGCATATAGTTGTAACGGGATGTTCCTATCTATTGGTCTGGTCTGAAAACGAAAAAATGAATGTTCATCATGTAAAGCTAACAGATGTGTACCACGACAATGAAAAAGTAAACGTGCTCTTAAAAGAAATATCTACCAACCACGTTAAAAAACTGGAACTATTTCTGGATATGGAGCATCAATCTACTTGGATTTTGATTGATGCAGGTTATATTAAAAATCAGGTTGATAGAATTCTTATAAAAGAATACTGCGGCTGTTAAAATAATTGCTATCCACAACAAAATGAACCGCGGGTTTCACCCCCGGATCATTTTTTGCTTGCAATAGTTAACTGAAATATTCATTTAACTTATCAATTGCCCAACTTTATTCACCACCTTGTAATCCAAATCTTCAAACTCATTGAAGTGTGCTTTCCCACATTTAATTTTTAACTGTTCATCAACTTTCAATTTTGATAAATCGACTTCTGGCGTTCCTGTATCTTTAGTTTCAGCAACAAAATACACTTTCATATCATCTTCAAACACGACTGCCCAATCAGGATTATAATTTCCAATTGGCGTAGGTATTTTAAACCAATTAGGTAATTTGAAATAAAACTTTATTTGGTCGCTTGTTTCACAATCCTTAGCAAACTTGTTTTCAACACCAGAATCCAATGGGATTAATTCATCATAAATGGTTTTAGAATTATCTGATACTTTAAACGTGTAATCATTTAAATAAATTTCAAGTTCTTGCGCCTCAAATAAAGCCATTTCGTAATCTATTCCACCAATGTTATGGTATTTTATCCCATCTATCATTAAGTGATATAAAGTACGTCTAATTGCCTGTGAAGCTAAGTCAAGGAATAGTTGTGGATTAATCAATATGTCACCTATTCTTCCAGATTTTTCTAATATCTCTAATATTGTCGAACGTGTTAGCTCTGTTCTACTTTGGATATAACCTAATACATCTGGTATTTTCCATGCGTAACCATCATATGATTCAACTTTATCACCTGCATAATTCGTCCCCACACCTTCGTCTGTCATCGTTACTGAAACTTTTGTAGAGCGTATGGATGGTGCTTTTATTTCTGGTAATTCTTTAACTGCATTACCAGCAGAAATAACTAAATCCTTCGTGTCGTAATCAACCCTGTAAGTGGTTTTCTTCTTTATTTTTTCCCATATCTCAAGAAATCTTGGGTCTGCCTCAAATCCTTTACGATATTTTATTTCGGTACGTTCACGTTTATTTTTGATACGTCCTTTAAACTCAACACCACAATCTTCTTCAATTTCTTTTTGTAATGTTTTGGCAAAATCATCATACGATTCATTCGCAACCACTGTTAACCGATTTATGTTTTGGTCGTAAATACGTTTACCATCTTGATTAACAGCTAAACGCAAACCTCGTCCAATTTCCTGACGTTTCTTCATGTCAGATTTGGTTTCGTTTAAAGTGCATATTTGAAATACATTAGGGTTATCCCATCCTTCTCGTAAAGCAGAATGTGAGAATATGAACCTCAAAGGATTGGTTATATCAAGTAGTTTTTCCTTGTCTTTCATTATTAAGCTGTATGTATCATCATCAGCTTTTGTTTCCCCCGATGTATCTTTCACTTTTCCTTTTTTGTCTTGGGAGAAGTAACCATTATGGATTTTATCTACTGGAAATTTATTTAATTCTTTAAATGCTGGTTTGCTTACGTACTCTTGATATATTTCTTCAAACCATTCAGCAAATTTTCCCTGTATTGCATTCCCTGTCGTATCATACTGCCTGTAGTTAGCTACCTTATCAATAAAGAACAATGATAACACCTTGATTCCTTTGCCACTCAAACGCTTTTCCTTTTTCAGGTGTTCTTCAATGGTTTTTCTTATTTGAAACTTCATCACCTCATCAGTTAAACCACCTTGAATCTCCCCTTTGTAAAGCATATTACCATTGGATAATGCAATACAATTATTAGCTGCATCTATTTCTTCAACGATGTAGCCATCAGCATAAATTTCACGTTCTTTAGATTTCTTATAAAGGTCATCACCTACTTTTACTGTAATAGCCTTCTTTTTAACACCATTGTCTTCGTTAACGTTAATCGATACTTTAGCTGTAACTTTGGTTTTAGTTGCTGTAACAGATTCTAATGCCACGAATGCATCATTAAACGAATTTTCTTCCAATATTGAATCTACTTCAATCTGCTTTACCAAACCTAAATCATATGCTTTTACAGGATTAAGACTATACACTAAATTGTAATGATTTCGGTGGGTTGCCGAATACCGTAAGGTGCATAATGGTTTTAGGTTATCAATTGCAGCCGAACGCTTTTCTGTCTCCATGTTTTGGGGTTCATCCACAATAACAATTGGATTTGTTGACTGTATAAATTCAATCGGATTTTGACCATTCAATTTATCATTTGGCTTATTAATTATGTTTTCATCTTTAGCAAATGAATCAATATTAATCACCAGTACCTCGATGTTATTCCCCGAAGCAAATCCCCTTAGCGATGATGGATTAGCACTATTGTAAACCTGAAAATTGATTGGAATATTATCGTACAGATTTTGAAAGTGTTCATGTGTAATTTGAAGGTTTTTTAGAACGCCTTCACGTATTGCCACAGATGGTACAACAATCACATATTTCTTAAATCCGTATTGCTTAAACAACTCGTAAATGGTACGCAAATACACATAGGTTTTACCTGTACCAGTTTCCATCTCTACAGAAAAATGCATTCCATCTAATTTTTTGGACTGTGGAATTTCATTTTCAGACTGCACCGATTGAAGATTTTTAAGAACTTGGTCTTGTGAAAGTACCATCTTATTGCCAACACCATTAATAAGATTAAGTACTCCAACATCCTTAGTAAAATCAAATTCAGCTATTGAATCTTCTAATGGTTGACCTTCAAACAATGAAGTTACCGATTTTATAGCTTCTGCTTGGTATTGAAGATTTGAATCAAACGTTAATTTCATAATTACCTTAATTTCCAAAGTTCCTTAGATTCATTACCTTCCTTTGTGTTTAGCTGGATATTCGAAGAATTACTACAAACAAACCGAACCCTATCTTCAGTTAAATCATTATGGCTCGCAATCGCCCTTGTTGAACGCCATTCTTTTGCCTGATTTGGCGTTGTATTATTTTTAAGCCACTTTTTCACTTTAATGGTATGACATTTATTCATGATACCTTTTTTTATCAAATCTGCAAGCCATATTATCAGACCAGCAATTGCACCACCAACACCACCAATTATTATACCTTCAACAATAGTTTCTTTTGACATAACTAAATTGTTTTAAATTCAATATCTGCATCCTTCATTTGCAATACTGTATTTGTTTTTAATTGGTCGTTTCCTTTAAACAAACGGTCTAATGCAATTACCTTTTGTGGCTTAATCTTCAAAATACTACTTACAATTTCTTGAGTAGCTTTTTCAAGCATTAACACTAATTCAGTATCATTTACACAGTAGAAATCATCACTATTATCAATTCGACAATTAATGTCTTTTCCACTCTTTAATAATAACTCATAGACCATGTTTTCAGTAGTAGCTTTTTCTGAAACAGGGTCAACAAACAACTTCATTTGTTCGGCCAACGCATCAGCATCATTTCCTTTAATTTGCTGCCATTGCTTAAAGTTACTTTCAGCTAATTTCAATACTTTAAAACCTAAATCCTGTTTTACTTCAAATTCTTTTTCATTAAAATTCAATTCTGAATTTTTCTTTTTCTTCTCCTTGCTTAGACCGTCTTGGATTTTATATGATGCCCTTCGAATTCTTTCCTTTGCAACGTCTGCAATTGTTGCATAACCGCTTTTATATGCTTCACTTTTTATATCACATTTCTCTGGTAATTGAATGCATATAAACTTCCGATTTTTACCGTCCTCACTATTTAATTGATAAACAGCATGTGCTGTTGAGGCAGAACCCGAGAAGAAATCTAATACAATATCATTTTCATTTAAAAGAAATGGGAAAAATTGATTCAAAAACTGAATTGGTTTAGTATTGTTAAATAATCTTTTTTTGTCAGGAAACAGAGATTTCATATCATAAGAACCTAACCTTCCGTCCAATTCTATAACACCAGATAGCTTTTCCTGATAATCCTTTGCATAAACTTTTAATTCAATAATTTTATTTTCATCCTTTCCAAAAATCACCTTCTTTTGCTCCAACAATTCCAGCATAGTTTCTTCAGGAAATCGATACCCCATTAATGGTTGTTTTGTAGGTTTTTTAGTTACAGGATGAACAACATCATACCTATATCCTTCCTTCCCTGGGTTATGAACACTCTGACTTCCCGTATAGATACCACCAAAATCGATATACTTATATCTATCCAAGGGAACAAGAAATTTCTTATTTTGCTTATACCATTTGGCATACTCATATTGTAATTGTTCTAAATCTTTAAATTGATTGATAAGATTTTGACCTACCTCTACAAGCAAATCTTTGATAACAGAAACATTACTTTTCCATACACTTTCTATCGAATTTTTGTCCTTTGCAAAAACATGAACATATTCGTGTTCGACTGCAATATTGGTGGGATTATTATCTGTTGCATTTTTCCAAACTATCGTTCCAATCCAATTTTCTTCTCCAAATACTTCATTTAACAACAAGCGTAAATTATGAACTTCATTATCATCAATCGAAACAAATATGACCCCATCAGTTTTAAGCAGATTTTTAGCCATAAACAAACGAGGATACATCATATTCAACCAATTGCTATGATACTGCCCGTTTTCCTTGCTATTCTTCTTAAACATGCCATCTTTGGTCATATAGCCTTCTTCATCCTTATCACCAACACGTTTTTCATAATCAGCTTTTGTTTCAGAAAACTTGTCAGGATAAATAAACGAATCGCTTCCTGTATTATATGGTGGGTCGATGTATATCATTTTCACCTTCCCGAAATAAGATTTTTGTAAAACTTTAAGTACTTCCAAATTTTCACCTTCTATGAACAGATTTTGCGTTTCACTGAAGTTTATGGATTCATCTTTAGCAGGTATTAGTGTTTTTGCCGAAGGTGCTTGCAAAACTTTAAATGCTTCGCTTTTACCTGCCCAATTCAGTACATAACGTTCGTTTGAGAAGTTAATATCATCACCCAATGTTGCTTTTAGTTTTTCAATGTCAATTTTCCCTTCACTAAATGCTTCTGGCAATATTTCTTTTAGTTGTTGTAACTTTATCTCCTGTGGAGTAAGGCTTTTACCGTCCATGTTTTTGGTTGTTTTTAAAGGTATTTCATGATCGTGCGTTTCACGCACAATCATGAATGCAATGTCGCAATTAAAAATTGATTTTTAAAATGGATTAATAGATAGGTTATCCCTTATAATGTTAAATAAGCATTTTCAATGGTCTTCTGCCGAATACCAATATAACGTCTGGTTATTGCAATACTTGAATGCCCGAATATATCAGATAGCAACACCAAAGCATTTTCACTTTCGTTATTGTTTTCATAAATTCTTCTTCCAAAGGCTTTGCGTAAAGAGTGCGATGAAACCTGCAACTCTTTTGTATTAAATATTTGCTTTAACACTTCATTGATAGATTGTGTACGATATACAGTACCCTTTTGACTAACAAAGATGAAATCTTGCTCGTTAAACTTTATTCCATTTTCAGTAAGCATCAACTTCAACTTTGCATATGCATTAATCACATTATTGTTAAGTGTAATGGTTCTTTTTTTCTTAGTCTTTTTTTCCTCAACAATCAGTGTGTTATTGCTTGTTATATCACCATGCTTAACTCTTAATGTATCAGAAATCCGCAATCCAGTATTAATACTAAATATCAAATAAAAACCAAGAACACACTTCTTAGGGTCTTTCAACAATAAATTAGCTTTGTAATTTACCTTATCAAATTCTATGTAATCGCTTGCTTTATTCATACAGTAAATTTAGTAATATATCTTCATTAATACAAGGATGGCTCATTAATGAAGAATAAATTTAATATATTATCACATGTCGCCACATAACCATCTAAATATGTGATAGTTGTGAAATAATCTTCAATAATGTTATTATTGAAGATTTATAAAATACGGTTTCACAGAATATAAATTCAATTAAAAATGCACGTGTATCAGGTACATTTTTGTCATTTGAGAGCAAAAGATGTATAAATCACCGATACCTGAAGGATTTTCAGCACATTTAATGCTCCAAACACAATCTTAATTAAGAGTTATAGTACGTTTAAAAGCATATTAATGTGTATATAAATCGAATTTTAATTCCCCGTTTTTTTTACCTCGATTCTAAGTGCATCCAACTTTATTAATTGCTTGTTTGTTTTTCTGTAACTTGATGTGATTTGTTTTTTGATTTCATTTTGGCTTTTTACATGTGTAGCGTAATTCTGTGAAAGATTTAATCTTTCCAATTCGCCAACAAAATCATCAAACTGTATCGTCCCATTCACAATTTCATTTTTCTGAATAAACTCTTTTGCCCAGTATTTTTGTTTCTCTTTATAGTATTGAATCAAAGTTGGATGCAGGAATAGATGGTCGTTTATGGTCTCATTCCATTTTTTATAATTACTAATTATCTCTGGATTAAACTTTTCATCAAATTCCTCTGGCATATATAAATCAATATAAAGTGCCTGAGCCATATTGAAATATAAATTCTTTAAAGTAATCCTTTCGTTTCTGGTGGCTTGAACTACTAATGGTTTGGTTTTCGTTAATAGTTCTGTACTAAATTCATCAAATCGAATTGGTGTTACATTCCTTTTCCATTTTTTATCATGATTTGAGATTGTTTTTTCGAATTCAAAATAATTCTTACAATGGGTTGCAAGGATTGATGCAAGGTAGTTACTATCACACAATCTATTATAAATAATATTTTTAGCGTGTGTCTGCTTTAAAGTAAGTTCAAACCGTTCAACAGTTTCGCCTGTATAATTCAACCCATTATCTTGCCAACACTGATTTATATAACTTTTATCTGTCTTACACTGCTGTAACTCATTGGTTTTGTTGTAAATTTTAATGTATTTATTAGACCTGATATTTCCCCATTTAATCATTCCGTCAATATCGGTACTAATACTCTTTCTTTGGACTTTACCCTTGTGTCTAACAGAGTACTTTTTGCGTCTTCGTGTTTGGATTAAATAATTATTAGTAAAATCTATCAACGTATGGGAAATGCAATCCACAGCTATATCTAACAGGCTTATATATTGGTATTTAATATTGAATATTTTACACAGCTTATCAATGTAATTTGTAAAGTTAGATTGGTATAATATCTGGTTATTAAATTTGAAATATATTGGATGATTGTTTTTGTATGAATGGCGTGGAATGAACCGTATTTCGCCAATACTAATTCCGCTCATATAAACATCAGCTATAAATTTATAATACCTATTGCCTTTACGGTAAATAATGAAACAGTCATTAGATATTTGTTGCTTTCTATTCAGGGTATAATTACCATCACTTGAAATAACACCAGTGAATGTTATCTCCAAGCAATCAACAAATATTAGTTTTGTTACATTATTCATATTTTTAAATTTATCGATTATAAAACTACTCATTGGTTTGAGTAGTCACACCATCAAAACCACATTGAACCCCTTGTTATTCTTAGCATTCAGAAGATTTCGTTAAACCACTTGATTCATGGTTTACACATAGGATGCAACAAACTTTAAACTCAACACCTTTCGAACGTATCAGATACATTTTTTAATTAAAAAAAGTGTTCCCTTTTTAAACCAACAATGACAGGTGTATAACCTGCCATTGACATATACTTTTATGTGAATTTTTATTTATTTCATTTTATTACTTTTCAATTTTGTGATGGTGTTTATACGCTTTCTCTTTTAAATTGTTACAAAATATTTGGTACATTCAACAGAACAATAATTCAACTATATATGATAACACAATCAGAAATAAGATTAAATAGCTATTCTCGTGGTTTTCATTTAATAACTCACGTAATCGAACAAAAACTACCAGACTTACCCAAAAATGGATTAGTTCATTTGCTATTAAAACATACATCGGCTGGATTAACTTTAAATGAAAATGCCGACCCTTCAGTACGGTATGATTTTGAAAACTTCATCAATAAACTCATACCAGAGAACCATCCAGTGTACACTCATGTACTTGAAGGTGCTGATGATTTTCCTGCGCACGTAAAGAGTTCTCTATTTGGTGTAGAACTAACTATTCCTATCACTAATCACCGTTTGAATTTGGGTACTTGGCAGGGGATATACTTATGTGAATTTCGCAATCATGGGGGTAGTAGGAAGATTGTTCTAACTGTTCTTAGTTAGTGCCAATTTGATGGCTTCCAAATTTTTAAATGTTTTTCTAAAAGGTGCACCTTGAACAACTTTTTGAAACAAAATCCAATGTGAACCATTACTGTTGGTCTATTTTGATAATTTTATAAAAAACATATTGTATGGAATTTGAATATGGATTTGAACACTTAAAAAAAGATTTTGAGAGAAGATTTAAAAATAAATTTCTTTCGTGCGAATTTAGTATTGGAGACGATGCTCTATATGGCGAAATAAAAGAATTGATTTGGTCGAACCGAGAGAAGGACTCAAACGTCTTTGTGTTAGATATTAAAATAAACCGTGATGAATTTGATACAGCAAAAGTAATGGGAATTAAACATTTTATACTGTATTATCTTGAAGAATGCGAAAGAAACTTTCAGGAAATCTTTATTTCGATGAAATAGGAAATCCGAAAATAACTTTACTCAGGTATTTTGGAATGAAAAACATATTTGCTAAAACTTGCATTATCAATCAAGCTGTGAAACTTTTTGAGCCTATGAAGTCGTTGAAATTCCATTAACTTATCCATTTTAGATTGCAAAATCCTCTTAGTAAATCCAATATTAATTATATTAGCATGCAGAGATATAAATTGTCCTGAAAAAGTATGAAAATTCTGAATGACGGTATCTATTTTAAGCAGAATGACCTCAAGGAGGTAGGGTATTATACAACCGATGATGATGGAGATTTAATACATCACGAGTACAAAAAACCTACATTATGGCAACGCAAAATGTATTATGTTAGACATGGTTGTGAGATGAACTTGAATACAAAGTCAACATCGTATTTCTATTTTAGACCTGAGCAAAATAAAGTCCATTCTCAATTAGTAACAGGCGATGCGGTTTCCACGGCTAAATCGCTGAAAAAAAATGGAGTTGTAGGACAGTCTTCCATTTACAGTACACATGAGAATACTGTTAATTTTGAAAAGAATGGAATATTATATTATTTAACATTCTCTGAGGATGGACTGTCTGTCAAAGTTGAGGCAAGTAGCAAAGCAGATAACAAACATTTTAAAACAGAAACGTATAGTTATCTCGACTGGTATAATATTTAAATTAAAATCTCTCCCAAACAATGTTCTTTCTTAATTTATATAGTCTTCCATACAATAAGGTTCAACCTATAAATTAAGTTGAACCAAAATCACTATGTATTAAAATAGATTAGCTACGATTTTCCTGCGAACGTAAAGAGTTCTCTATTTGGTGTAGAACTAACCATTCCTATCACTAATCACCGTTTGAATTTGGGTACTTGGCAAGGAATTTACTTATACGAATTCAGAAATCATGGTGGCAGTAGAAATATTATTGTAAGTATAATTAACTGATTAACTGATTTTTGAGTTGTTTGTTCATCAATGTGCAATATGTATTAAAATATTGTGTAAATGATATATCATCAGCTCCCTCGTAGGTATGCACGTAAACCGGATCGTTCTCGGGGATCATTTTATTGATAAAATTCTCAAAATCGGTGCGCACAGTCGGGTCGGCGTTTTCGTTCAACGTAATACCGGCCGATGTATGTTTAACCAGTATATGCAGCAAACCTTTCTCGGGCAGGTCCGGTAATTGCTCTTCAATTAATCGGGTAATTAAATGGTATCCGCGTCGGAATGCAGGAAGTGTTATTTCTTTCTGTTCAATCATAATTCTGATTTCTATTCAAAAGCTTAAAATTAAAAAGTATTTAGCAACTGTAGAAAAAATACCACTTGTTCGATGCTGAATATTTAACACTCATCTGTAATTATCGGCGTTTTACCTTTTTCACGCGGTAGAAAAACCGATGAAATAAGTAATTTCGTTTTGGTTTGATACACATATAAAAGAAAACGATGAACGCAACTCTACTCTTTGCTGGACTGGCCATTGGCATTTTACTATTATCGGTGTTGGTAATTATCCTGATCAAACAAAATAAAGCAGGAATGTACAGCGCGAATAATCAGTTGGCTTCGAAAGCAATGGGCCGGGGAATTGCCATTGGTTACGCTATTGGAATGGGGCCCGGAATTGCACTGGGGGTTGCGTTGGATAATATAGGACTTGGTATTGCGCTGGGCGCAGGAATTGGAATATCGATTGGGGTGGCACTTGGCGAGAGTTTTAAGAAGAAAGAACTGGCCAAAATAAATCAGAAAATTGACAGACAAACAATAGCTGAACAAAATGCAATGCCAAAGATTGTGATACTTTTACTCGCTTTATTTGTATTTCTATTACTGGCTTTGTATTTCTTTTTAAAAATGAATTAATAATTATAAACAGATGAAAATTTTAGGAAACTTAATTTGGTTACTATTCGGTGGTTTTGCCATCTTTTTGGAATACATGCTAGCCGGCATCGCACTTTGTATAACAATCGTTGGAATCCCGTTTGGTATTCAGTCGTTTAAACTCGGCATACTCGCACTCTGGCCTTTCGGTCAAAAAATTGAATACATGGATTATGCCCCGGGCTGTCTGTCAACCATCATGAATATTATTTGGTTATTAATTGGGGGAATTTGGATTATGCTAACTCACGTACTTTTTGGCTTACTTTTGGGAATTACGATTATCGGTATTCCGTGGGCGAAACAACATTTCAAAATGGCCTCGCTGGCACTTACCCCTTTTGGCAGAAGAATTGTATAATTCGAATCATTCCGATTAATTCGTTCAGCAATCTCAAACAAAAGATATTTTCACAGGTTATATTAATACAAAATAAAATCTATAGAAATCAATCCGGCAATGCCGGATTTTTTTCAAGATATGATTTTTCGGACTAAAAAAATGATAATTTTAGTTATCAAATTCTTACTATGGCTAAAGTATCAATATACGGTAGAAAGCAACTGAATCCTGGTGAAAGTGAATTAATCCACCACAGCACGTTCACGCTGGGAATTAAACGCAACGACGAAGGCTGGTACCTAAAAGCTTTTGACGATACATACGATGGACAGGAAATTGCCACCAGTGAAATTATTGACGGAACTTATTACCACTCAGGAAAATCAAATAAACTGATACTGGCTCCTGCCCTGCCCGAAAAACCGATGGTTTTTAAGAGCAGCCGAATAATAATTTCGCCCAAACAACGCTTAACTTTTTTTGTTAAAATCCCGCTCATCCTTCAGGTGTACGCCAGTAAAAAGCAGGATGAAACCCTGCTTGCAGAGTTTCCCTTGCAACAAATATCGAACACCTGGTTTGGCGAACCGGTAAACGGCGAAGTTGCCTTTGCTCTTGAATCGGAGCACTATCTGGATTTTAAAACAATTGAAGCTGATGAGCAATTTGCCATTTGCCCCATAACCATTTATAACAACGACAATGCAGCTCTCGAACTCGAACGATTGATTATTCGTGTTGATCAGATGCATTTGGTGAAACACAGCAATCATTTGGTTACCAGTCAGGTGAAACTGGAATACAAAGGAAAAGATTATCTGAGCTCAGTAAACTATGGTTTCTCAAAAGCTTATCATGGCGAGAACCACGATATTGTTGCCAAACCAAGAAACCCCGAAGGCAAAAGTATGCTTAAGATTAACTTTCATTTTATTAAAAACATTTATCGTTCAGAATAATGGAATTTGACTTTTCGAAATATTTTAATGCTGAGAATCTGGAAAGATTAATGTGGGCACTGATCATCCTGGTGGTTGGTGTTGCAATTATTTATGCGCTGGCATTCATTGTAAAAAAACTGCTGCCTAAGTCCCTGTCGCAGCAGCGAAAAATGATCATCCAGCGCCTGGTGTACTACTCCGGATTTCTGTTGCTTACATTCATTATTATTGCCCAGTTGAAAATAAACCTTGCTCCATTTTTTGGTGCTGCGGGTGTTATCGGGCTGGTAATTGGTGTGGCCTCGCAAACCAGTATTGGTAATATTGTAAGCGGATTTTTCCTGGTAGGAGAAAAGTCATTCGAGATTGGTGATGTGATTAAAGTTGGCGATAAAGCTGGTGCAGTATTTAGCATCGATTTGCTATCCATTAAAATACGAACTTTTGATAACCAGCTGTTGCGAATTCCAAATCAGACCATTATTTCAACCGAGCTGATAAATGTTACACGTTTCCCTATCAGGCGCCTGGATTTTAACGTAAGTGTAGCCTACAAAGAAGATCTGGCGAAAGTAAAAACCTTGCTGGAAGAAGTTGCAAAAGCAAATCCACTGAGTTTAGACGAGCCGGAGCCATTAATCGTTTTCAAAGATTTTGGAGCAAGCGGAATTGATATTCTGTTGGGAATCTGGTTCGAGAAACAAAACTACCTGAAAGTAAAAAATTCTATTTTCCAGGAGATAAAAGCCCGTTTTGATGCCGAAGGAATCGAGATCCCGTTCCCACACGTTACGTTGTACACCGGCGAAGCCACCAAACCTTTTCCGGTTATGAACACAACAACAGGCAAAAAATAAACCTACAATTTATAAAGAATTCGGGTTAAAATGTTTCGGTGAATACCAAGATATGAAGCAATGTGCTGACGTTGTAACTTTTGAGCAAGCTCAGGGTATTCCACAAAAAACTTACGGATGCGCTGCTCCGCGTTCAGCGACTGGAACGAGTGAATACGGTCCATTGCCTGAATATAACTTTCTTCGGCAAGAATACGCACCGTACGCTCAAACTTGTGATTCTCATCGAGTAAAGTTTTAAACTCATCCTTCTCAATAAAAATCAAACGCGAGTCTTCGTAAGCACGAATGGCTTCGGTTGAATCTTTACCCAGCACAAATCCGCGGTGATTGCTAACAATAAAGTTATTGGGAGGGAAGAAAAAACGCGACACCCATTCAGTACCGCTGTCGGACAGATAAGAAGCATAAAGTAAACCATCAAGCAAAATCCCCAGCTTTTTGTTCTTTTCGCCGTAGTCAATAAATAATTCGCCCTTTTTGAGCACCACCGGTTCGTTATGCAAATCGAAAGTATCAATCAGGCTCAGGGTATGCTCAAATCGCGATATTATCTTTTGTCTATCCATTTCGCTCTAATCTTCTTCTGCAATTTCGGGAAGAAACGGAGAGAAATCTATTTCTAAACAGATTTCTCTCTCGCTACTCGCATTAAAAATGCAAAAAGTTTATTTTGAAAAATTCTCGTTAAACAATTTCAGGCGCTCTTCGAGGTCGCCAAACTGATGCGGCAGCACAAACGATACACAAGCCCGAATGCCTTCTTCATCACTACCGGTATTATCAAGTGCTATGGCACTAATTCCATAGAAAAGCAAGTTGGCAACCAACTCGTTTCCTGTCATTCCCGGATAGCCAATAGTGAAATAGAAACCATCGGCAATGGGTACGCCCAAATCGTTTTCGTAAACTACTTTAAAGCCGTTTTCAAGGAAAAGGCGTTTCATTTCTTTGGCACGTTCGCCATAGGCTTTTACGCCCTCCACAAAATTGAACTCGCCAGCGTTTGCAGCTTTAAACATGGCTGTCAGTGCCCACTGTGCCGAATGACTTGTACCCGACGAAAGCGAATACAGCAAACGCAAAGTTATAGTAGCACCAAAGGTTGTTCCTTTAAAACGCTCCTGCAAATCGGGATAATCGCGGCTAAACAATTTATCAGAAATAGCCATTATGCCGATACGCTGACCGGCATAGGAAAATATTTTTGAGCTGCTGACAAACAGCACATAATTATCGGTGTAATGAGCAACCGACGGAGGAAATGGCGCTTCACCCGGCTTCGAGAAATCGGTTCGGAAATCCATACCAAAATACGCCAGGTCTTCCATTACAATCACATCGTATTTATTGGCCAGTTCACCAATTATCTGAAGCTCCTCATCGTTAAAGCAGATCCAGGCCGGGTTGTTTGGATTGGAATAAACAATTGAATTGATATTTCCTTTTGCAAGAAACGATTCCAGTTTTTCCTTCAGTTTGTCGCCGCGGTAATTAAATACATCGAAAGTTTCGTATTTCTGGCCCAGCACCATCATTTGTTGTTTCTGCACCGGAAATCCCGGGTCGATAAACAAAACGGTATCTTTATTTTTATCGCAATTACCGGCCGCCATAAAAGCGGCGTAGGTTCCCTGCATCGATCCGGTAGTTGGAATACAACCCGCAGGTGCCACATCAACATTCAGAAAGTTTTTAATGAATTTCGATGATTCTTCCTTCAGTGGTTTTATTCCGTCAACCATTGGATAAATAGCCGAAACACCGCGGTCGAGTGCATCCTTTTCGGCTTCAACACCAACTTTTGCAGGCGGTAAACCGGGCACACCCATTTCCATTCGGATGTATTTAAAATCGCTGGCTTCTTCAACAAGGTTTACCAACGCAACAATTTCGCGAATGGATGCTTTGCCAATATCGGGAATGCGCAATTGCGCTATCTTATCTTCAACAAGTTTTTTGTCGAGAGGTGAATTGTTCATGCTTTAAAATTCAAGGTTTCGAGTTCAGCGTTCAGTCTATACCACAGAGCATCGCAGAGAAGTCACGGAGTTGCACAGAGACTAACAGTCTCAGTCGCAGTTTTCAGTCTCAATAACTCACAGTCCTCAGTCTCTGTAATCAAGGTGTTTAGAATCCGAAGTCAGGTTTAATTTGCTCCACCCAGGCTGCTACACGTTCGTCAGTCATCTCAGGTTCAAAATCTTCGTCAAGCGGTAAACCAATAAATTTACCATCAACCACTGCGTCAGATTCTTCGAACTCGTAACCTTCGGTATCAACCGGTCCAACTAAAACAGCATCGTTTTTCATCAGCTCTTTACCCAGCAAACCAATATGATCAACAAAAGCATGCGAGTAGGTTACATGATCGCCCAAACCAAAAATAGCTACTGTTTTATCGCTGTAATCCACTTTTGAAATTTCAGGTAAAAATTTTCCCCAGTCGTTGTTTGAAAAACTCGAATCCCAGGTGTCTTTTCCAACAGTTGAAAGACCAAAAATTATCTTATCATATTTCTCCAGGTCGGCAGCCGAAGCATTTTTAACTGCTACCATCTCCACTTTATCTTCGCCAATTAGTTCTTTTATTTTATCTGCCACGCGGTTTACCGATCCACCTTCAGGACCGTAAAAAATTGCTATTTTACTCATATCGTATTGTTTTAGTTTTATTCATTATGCAGGTTTCCTTTTTGATATTCGCCTAAAATCGACAGGCTCGATGCACATTTCAGCACCTGGTGAATGGCGTGATCGTAATTTTCAGGTTTTTCCCACTCAATATCAACGTGGAACATATATTCATTGGGTTTACCGATTTTTGGTACCGACTGAATTTTGGTGAGGTTAATCTCATTCTTGGCAAAGGTATTTAACACCGCAGCCAACGATCCGTAAAAATGTCCAACTTCAAAACAAACCGATGCTTTATTGCTTCCCTCGGTTGGGTTGCCATGTTTCGACAAAACCCAAAAGCGGGTGTAATTTTTCTTGTTGGTTTCAATTCCGGTATCCAGCACACTCAATCCATACAACTCGGCCGAGCGCAGGTTTGCTATCGATGCCGCATCTTTTAGTTTTTTATCGGCAACCAGTTTCGACGATGCCGCCGTATCCAGCTTTTCGTGCAACTGGGCGTTCGGATAATTGTGCTCGATGTATTCCATACACTGGCGCAACGCAATGGGGTGCGAGTGGATATCTGTAATATCCTCCGGTTTCACTCCTTCATTCACCAGTAAATTCATTTGAATATGAATATAAATCTCGCCAATAATGCGCAAGTGATAATCGCGAATCAACTGGTAATTATTCAACAAACTACCGGCAATGGAGTTTTCAATGGCCATCACGGCATAATCCACCTGGTCGTTATCAATCATCTCGCATACGGTAGTAAATGTCTTACACTCAACCACCTCAATATCTTCATCAAAATATCGTCGGGCCGCATCTTCGTGAAAAGAGCCGGCTATTCCTTGAATTGCTATCCGTTTCATTAATTTCTTTTAAGCAGACCAAATATACGAATTATGCGCTAAGTGAAAGGGTTTCGGCACAGAATGCCTTTAAAAATTAAAGAACAATCGTCATAATTCCTGAAATTATTTTTGCAACACTTTGTGAATCTGACATTCGGCATTTAAGGGGAATCTGAATCAAGGGTTGGTTTTACGCTTCCCAATACTTTCTAAAAAACATTCAAAAAATGGTCCGATCAGGAATTTATTTCACGAACCTTTTATCTTTGTGTCAACACTAACAACTGAAATTAAACTAAACCAATGAAGAACTTATTCCTACCAATTTATCTTGTCGCAGTACTTTTTTTAAGTGCATGTTCAACAAAAACCAACGAGCAAAAACATCCGAACATCATTTATATTTTAGCCGACGACATGGGCTACGGCGATGTATCGGCTTTTAACGAGCAAGGGAAAATACACACTCCGAATATCGACAAACTGGCTACTGATGGCATACGTTTTACCGATGCACACACCACTTCGGCTGTTTGCACTCCCACCCGCTATGGCATTTTAACAGGCCGTTACAATTGGCGAAGCACATTAAAATCGGGTGTGCTTACCGGCAAATCAAAAGCACTTATTCCGCAGAGCAGGAAGACTGTGGCTAAAATGCTACAGGAAAACAACTATACAACGGCATTTATCGGAAAATGGCACCTGGGCTGGGACTGGGCCATAAAAGATGAAGCAGGTAACGGTGGAGAAGGCTGGGATCCGGATGATTTCGATAATGTTGATTTTTCGAAACCGGTGAAAAATGGTCCGAATGAATTGGGTTTTGACTATTCGTACGGGCACAGCGCCTCACTGGATATGGCTCCCTATGTTTATGTAGAGAACGGCATGCCCACACAAGTTCCCGATTCGGTGACTGTAAATACGGGCAAATACTCGTGGTGGCGCGAAGGGCCTACATCGGCCGATTTTGTTCACGAAGATGTGACGCCTAATTTTTTCCGTAAATCGTTTTCGTACATAAAACAAATATCGAAGCAGGAGAAACCGTTCTTTTTGTACCTGGCGCTGCCCTCACCTCACACACCCATTTTACCAACCGAGGAATGGCAGGATAAAAGTGGTTTAAATCCCTATGCCGATTTTGTGATGATGGTTGATGACTATGTTGGACAGCTGCAACAAATAATAAAAGAAGCAGGAATTGAAGAAAATACCATTGTGATTTTTACCAGCGATAATGGTTGTGCTCCGGCTGCAAAAATTGAGGAGATGACCGCAAAAGGCCACTATCCCAGTTACATATTCCGGGGACACAAAGCCGACATTTTTGAGGGAGGCCACCGTGTTCCGTTTATCGTAAAATGGCCGGGGAAAATTACTCCGGGATCATCGTCAGACCATACCATCTGCACCACCGACCTGATGGCAACATGCGCCGAAATTATTGGCTACCAACTGGCAGACAACGAAGGAGAAGACAGTTTCAGTTTGTTACCACTGATAGGCGAATCCACTCACAACCAGCCCATTCGTGAGGCAACCGTACACCATTCTGTTAACGGAAGTTTTGCCATTCGTAAAGGTCCGTGGAAATTGAATTTGTGCCCGGGCTCGGGCGGCTGGAGTTATCCGCGTCCGGGAAATAAGGAAGTTATTGATACACTTCCGAAATACCAGTTGTATAACCTGGAAACCGATCCGGGCGAAACCAACAATCTCTACCTAACAAATCCGGGAAAGGCTGATGAACTAAAGTCGCTGTTGACGAAATACATCGTTGACGGACGAAGTACTCCGGGAGTACCGCAACAAAACGATCCGATCGATTTCGAATGGCAGCAGGTAGATTTTATGAATGAATAAAAGCAGTTAATAGCTTTCACCAGCAACAAAAAAAATATTACTAACTGATTTTAAAGGCTCCCCATCCACCATTTTGAAGCCGTCGCAGGCCGACGACAGCATTTTTTTGACCATTTTGGGACCGGCGTAGGAATACGAAAGCATTTTTTTCTCCATTTTGAAGCCGTCGTATGCCTACGACATCACTTTTTTCACCGTTTTGGATCTAGCGTAGTCATACGACAAGACTTTATTCACCTTTTTGGGACCGGCGTAGGAATACGAAAGCATTTTTTTCTCCATTTTGAAACCGTCGTATGCCTACGACATCACTTTTTTCACCGTTTTGGTGCCAGCGTAGTCATACGACAAGACTTTATTCACCGTTTTGGAGCTTGCGTACCAATACGAAAGCACTTTTCCCACCATTTTGAAGCTTTCGTAGGCGTACGACATCACTTTTTTCATCATTTTAGTGCTAGCGTAGTCATACGACAAGACTTTATTCACCATTTTGGAGCTAGTGTAGCAATACGAAAGCACTTTTCCCACCATTTTGAAGCCGTCGTATGCCTACGACATCACTTTTTTCATCATTTTAGTGCTAGCGTAGAGCTACGAAAGTACCTTGCTCACCAACGAGAAGCTTTCGCAGGTATACAACAGCATATTGGTTATCTTTTATTTTCTACCACAGAGTTGCGCAGAGAATTCTCGGAGTTTCAACAAGGGAAAAAGTCGCAGTCGCAGTTGGCAGTCGCAGATTGCAATTTTACAATTGGATTTTACCACAGAGTTGCGCAGAGAAGTCATGGAGTTTCACAGAGAATGAAAGTCGCAGTCGCAGTTGGCAGTCGCAGATTGCAATTTAACAGTTTTACAATTTAACAATCTGCTTCAATCTGCTTCAATCTCACCGTCTCAGTGCTCATCGTCTCACAGTCTCAAATCTCAGTGCTCAATCTTCTTCAATCTAAAACTCAAATCGTCCCTGCCCCGCAGCTTTTTGGGCAGCTTCATAGGAAGCAATAATATCCTTCATGATTTCTGCGACTGGTCTGATCTGATTTAGCTGAGCAGAAACCTGTCCAATTTCCAGTTCACCTTCGTTCAGGTCGCCTTCAAACATTCCCTTTTTTGCGCGGCCACGACCAAGTAATTCGGCCATAGCCTCAGCTGTTTGTCCGGCTTTTTCGGCTTCATCAACCCGGTTAAAAAAGCTGTTCTTTACCAACCGTACCGGTGCCAGTTTTTTTAGGGCCAGTTTTGTACCGCCTTCGCCGAGTTCGGTTACCAATCGTTTAAATTCGGGGTGTGCCGACGATTCTTCCGACACGGCAAATGCCGATCCTATTTGAACACCATCAGCCCCTAAAACCATTGCAGCCAACATCGCTTCTCCCGATCCGATTCCTCCGGCTGCCAACAAGGGTAAACTGGTAGCTTTTCGCACCGATGGAATCAATGTCATCGTAGTGGTTTCTTCGCGTCCGTTGTGGCCACCGGCTTCGAAACCTTCGGCAACAATAGCGTCAACACCGGCTGCCTCGCATTTACCGGCAAAAAACGAGCTCGACACCACATGGGCCACTGTAATTCCTTTGTCTTTTAACCAGCCGGTCCACTTTTTAGGACTTCCGGCCGATGTAAAAACCACCGGCACTTCGTGTGCGGCAATAATATCCATTACACGTTCGGTTTCGGGGTACATCAAAGGCACATTCACTCCAAAAGGTTTGTCGGTTGCCGCCTTCATTTTTATGATATGCTCCTCCAGCGTTTCGGGGTGCATCGATCCGGCGCCAATCAGTCCCAGTCCTCCGCTGTTACTCACTGCCGAGGCCAGTTTCCATCCCGAACACCAAACCATTCCCCCTTGAATTACGGGGTATTTTATATTGAATAGATTACAAATACGGTTCATACTTTCTTTTCAAAACAATAAACTATTGAAATAACAAATAAACACCATGCTGAACGATTGAACGATAGCAGAGGTTCAAAAAAAATAATGCTTATAAGAATCAGGAGTGATGCGTCTGTTCTCTGAAACTACTTTTTATGACCGGCAGACTCATCATCCTCAATGATATTTTCTTCCAGAATTTGCACCAGCGTTTCTTTTGACAAGCGGCGTTTAATTTCACCTTTTTGTGCAACAGAAATTGATCCTCGTTCTTCCGAAACGACAATACACAGTGCATCGGTATTTTCTGTCATGCCAACAGCTGCACGGTGGCGAAGCCCCAGCGCTTTATCCAGTTCCTTTTGTGTTAGCGGAAGAATACATCCTGCAGCAACAATACGGTTTCCTTTAATAATTATAGCTCCGTCGTGCAGCGGCGAGTTTTTGAAAAATATAGTGCGTATAAGCGCCGACGATATTTTTGCATTGATCCTTTCTCCGGTATTGATCTGGTCGTTTAATTCGTTTTCATCCGCAATAACAATCAGCGCACCGGTTTTTGTTTTCCCCATCGACTGGCAGGCGTCAACAATACTGTCAATCTGCTGCTGATTAATGCTCTTTGGTTTCCCCTGTC
The DNA here is from genome assembly GCF_010586825.1 of Draconibacterium mangrovi. GTDB lineage: Bacteria > Bacteroidota > Bacteroidia > Bacteroidales > Prolixibacteraceae > Draconibacterium > Draconibacterium mangrovi. The sequence goes on from NZ_JAAAGB010000003.1 coordinate 225,279, forward strand.
CAAACAACTTGTCGAGCATCAATATCTTATTCACATTATAATTGGTACCGATAAACAGCAGGAATTTTCTAATTTCGGGGTGAAAAACGATAATAAGCGCAATAGCACCCACACCAATAAAATAACCCATTATCGATCCCAGCAGCTCCATGTTCAGCGCTTTCACCGTAAGCCAAACCAGGTACAGCGAAAACAGCCCGATAACAATATTAAAAGCTACCGTTCCTTTTATCAGGCGGTAAAGCTGGTAAAGCAAAAAAGCCACCAGCAGAATATCGAGAATATCAAGAAATCGTATGGTTATAAATGCCAGCATCAAATGATTGTTGCTTTAATTTCACAAAATATTTTTACGGCCTCAACCGCTTCTTTTACGTCGTGTACACGCAAAATGTCGGCCCCGCCCATTAATGCCAGGGTGTTGGCCACCGAAGTGCCGTTAAGTGCTGTTTCGGGCTGGGCATCCAATGCTTTCCAGATCATCGATTTACGGCTTAATCCCACCATCACCGGAAGCTGGTACACTTTAAATGCATCGAGTTTATTTAATAACTCGTAATTATGGTCGAGTGTTTTTCCAAATCCAAAACCGGGATCGAGAATCACTTCTTTTACACCCAGTTTATTGAGCTTTTTTACGCGCTCGGCAAAATACTGTGCCACTTCCCGGATCAGGTCGTCGTACTGCGGATCTTCCTGCATATTTAACGGCGTTCCTTTTATATGCGACAGAATGTATGGAACCTGCAATTTCCCAACGGTTTCAAACATATTGCTATCGAGCGATCCTCCCGAAATATCGTTAATGATGATTGGCCCCACCTCATCGATTACACGAACTGCTACCCACGAGCGAAAAGTATCAACCGAAAGCGCCACATCGGGAAAAGCCTTATGGATTGCCTTTACTGCCGGTAACAGACGCGCCAGTTCTTCTTTTGTTGAAACCGTTTTTGATCCCGGACGTGTGGAAACCGCTCCCACATCAATAATTCCGGCGCCATCGGCAACCATTTGCTCAACGGCCTTTAACATGGTGGTTTCGTCTTCCATTTTTCCACCATCGAAAAACGAATCGGGCGTAATATTTATAATTCCGGCAACCACCGGAATGGATAAATCAACTTCTTTTTCGCCAAGATGTAATGTACTGTTTCGTTTAAGGAACTTACCCGCAGACTGCGTAATCAACATAAGAACTGGGCTTTTTTGTTTAACAAATCATTAACTATCTATTAATTGTCGTTAACTACAAATGTAGAATAAAACAGGCCAAATTTGCCATTTTTTCATACTTTTATCCGGCAATTTTAGCATACAAAAATATACAGAACTTAACGAATTGAGCACAATTGGCTCAAGAAGAAGAAAAAAAGACACATAATAATGGACAGAACAAACCAGCAATACGACCAGGTAATTTCAATATGCCGTAATATATTTTCGAAGAAAATGACCGATTACGGAACAGCATGGCGAATATTGCGTCCTACCTCTCTTACCGACCAGATTTACATTAAAGCACAGCGCATACGAAGCATTGAAGAAAAAGGTGTTACAAAAGTTGACGAAGGCGTAAAACCTGAATTCATTGGTATTATTAATTACTGTATTATGGGCTTAATTCAGCTGGAATTAGGAACATCTGACCAGGAAGTACCCCATGAAAAAATTCAGGAGCTTTACGACAAATATTTTAACGAGGCCAAAACGCTTATGATGGATAAAAACCACGATTATGGCGAGGCCTGGCGAAATATGCGCATCAGTTCGTACACCGATCTGATTTTAATGAAAATACAACGCACAAAACAAATAGAAGATAATCAAGGGAAAACACTTATATCGGAAGGAATTGATGCCAATTATATGGACATGATCAATTACTCTGTGTTTGCCATGATTAAAATTGAATTTGAAAACAAAGAATAAACTCGCCTATGAATATTGTTAAGCAACTCGCACGAATTCTTTTTGGTATTGTTTTTATTTTCTCCGGATTTGTAAAAGGAGTCGATCCGTGGGGATCGGCCTATAAATTTACCGACTACTTTAATGCCATGGGGCTCGACTGGTTGCTTTGGGCAGCCTTTCCGCTGGGAGTTTTGCTGGCATTTGCCGAGTTTGCCATTGGGGTGGCTTTTTTATTTAACTGGCGAATGCGTTTGTTTTCGTGGCTGGGTTTATTATTTATGGCCTTTTTTACACCTTTAACACTTTGGATTGCACTAAAGAATCCGGTTACCGACTGCGGTTGTTTTGGCGATGCACTGGTGATTTCAAACTGGGAAACATTTTATAAAAACCTTGTATTTATTACACTGGCAATTATTGTTGTGGTGAATCGAAAATGGTATGCTGAGAAAGTAAAAAGTATAGTTCCGGGCATACTTAGTATCGGTGTTTTTATCGTGTACTTCGGCATTGTTTACCACTCATACAACCACTTGCCGGTTTTCGATTTCAGACCGTACAAAGTGGGCACCAATATTCCGGAAGCCATGAGCATTCCCGATGATGCACCACAGGAAATCTACGAGAATATATTTTATTACAAGAACAAAAATAACGGTGAAGTGAAAGAATTCACCGAAGAAAATTATCCCTGGCAGGACACCACCAACTGGGAATACCACGACATGGAATCGAATTTGGTGCAGGAAGGTTACGAACCGCCAATTCATGATTTCACAATCGAATCGCCCGAAGGAGATGACATAAAAGACTTCTTTATTTACGATGAGAACTATGTGTTTATGCTCGTAGCTTACGACCTGCATAAAACCAGTACTAAGTCGCAGGAAGAGATTAACACATTAGCGCATTGGGCCATGGATAAAGGATATTCGTTTGTTTGCCTCACCTCTACTCTACAGGAAGAAGCAATGGAATTTGCCGAGCAAAACGACGCGCCTTACGAGTTCTTTAATTGCGACGAAATTACCTTAAAAACGATGATTCGCTCGAACCCGGGATTGATCGTAATGAAAGACGGAACCATTCTGGATAAATGGCATTACAACGACATTCCATTACCGGAAGCGGTTGAGGCTGAATTTGAGTAGAGAGTTGCGAGTTACTAGCTGCGAGCTGCGAGTTAGAAGTTAACAGTCGCAGTTATCAGTCGCAGTTATCAGTTGTTTTTACCGCAGAGTTACGCGGAGAAATCACGGAGTTTCGCAGAGAAAATAAACAGCAGACTGCGGAGAATTACAATTTATCAGTTTTACAATTTAACAATGCCGAGGTTCAAGAATCCAGCATCAAGAATCCAGAATCCAGTATCTAGCATCCAGTATCCAGCTTCTCATTCCTCCAATTTTAAATAAACAAATAGTTAATAATATTTAAGCATTATATTCAATACCCCGCGAATCAATAATTTCGGTTAAATTTGTGGTCGATTTTGAAAATCTAATAAACTAAAATTCAATAATATGAGACAAAAGATAGTTGCAGGAAACTGGAAATGTAACACAACCTTACAAGAAGGTGTTGAGTTGGCAAAAGCTGTTGACGCGATTGTAGCAAGCGAAGGTGCTGACGATGTTGTTGTTGTATTGGGAACACCATTTACACACATTACAAAAGTAGTTGAATCGGTAAATACCGACAGAATTGGCGTTGCTGCACAAAACTGTGCTGCCGAAGCTAAAGGAGCTTTCACTGGTGAAGTTTCTGCTGAGATGGTAAAATCAACAGGTGCTGAGTACGTAATTTTAGGTCACTCTGAGCGTCGTGAATACTACGGTGAAACCAGCGAGATCCTGAACAAAAAAGTTGCACTTGCATTAGAGAACGGATTAACTCCGATTTACTGCTGTGGTGAAGCTTTGGATATTCGCGAAGCCGGTACACACAACGAATATGTTGTTAATCAATTGGAAGAAACAGTTTTCCAACTGTCAGCCGAAGATTTCAAAAAAATCGTTATTGCTTACGAACCAATCTGGGCAATCGGAACTGGTGTAACAGCAAGCTCAGACCAGGCACAGGATATGCACGCTAACATTCGCGCTGCTATTGCTGCTAAATTTGGTGAAGAAGTTGCTGAAGAAACTTCAATCCTTTACGGTGGTAGCTGTAAAGCAAGTAACGCAAACGAATTATTCGCCAACAAAGATGTTGACGGAGGTTTGATTGGTGGTGCTTCGTTAAAAGCTGAAGACTTCATCGGAATCATCAACGGTTTCTAGAAAACAATCATATTGCAAAATATTTTAAAGCCATTTTCTGCACAGTCAGAAAATGGCTTTTTAGCTAACAATAAGCTGTTAGTTAGCTATTTTATATAGATAATTACTACATTTATCCCCGTTCTTTCGAAACATCTGCTAGGGTCGCGTTGTTATTCAAAAAGGGCACAGGTTTATTCGTTTATGTCAAACTTTTTATTACATGAAACGAGCATGTAAACAGCACACGCAAGAGGGTTATAAAAACGCGTGCGAATTACATACTAAACCGCTAAAAGAAAACAATTTTATTGTATGAAAAAACTGGTATTATTAGTCATTTTGTTCACCTCATTATGCATTATCAGTTGTAATTCTTCTAATAAGTCGGAAGAGATAGCCTCATACACCTACGAGGAGAAAAAAGTTGAAATGAGCAATGCCTTACGGGTAAAAATTCCGGATTGGGTAAAAGAAGGAAAAGTTTGCTACGGATTGGTAATTCAAATTACAAAAGAAAGAAAACCGATAACCGGAAAACCTGTTAAAGCCAAAGTAGTACAAATTGATGAGAACTCGGTAAAAATGAAAGCCCTTGAAACGGTAATTCTTTACGAAGGGCCAGATCGCAACCTGAAAGGAATAAACAAAGGCCAGGTTTGGGACGAAAAAGAAGGCGACCTTTACCTAACATTTGACGAAGCAGTTGAGGCACTTAAAAAAATGGAGATTTATAAGCCGGATTGATTCTACTCTGAAATTGAAAACACTACAAAATCATTATTAAACCTGTAAAACCCGATTTTCATTCTTTTCCAATACATAACACACTGTTCGTCTGCTACGAAACATAAAAAAACAATAGATTTAGTCCAAACTACATAAAATGCTATTAAGAAATAACAGATTTCTTGTATCTTCAACCTTTCAGAATAATTGAAAATAAATTTATTGCATTTTAGGGGTATTAAAAGTGTACCCTAAATTTGTATGAAATTTGATAAGGTAGAATGAACAATCATTTCTACTACTTTCGGCAAAAACGAGATGAAAAAACAAGGAATGTGTATATGAGAATTTTTACCCTTTTTATTATCCTGTCCCTCATTGCTGGTTACAGTAGTGCACAAAACCCAGTTTTCGATTGGGAAAAAGACACACTTAGCCTTGGAAACACCCTACAAAAAATGACGATAAATGGTGACCATGCCACCATTGCCGGATTCAACAATACTTTTCTTACATCGAACGACGGTGGCGAAACCTGGAACACAATTAACCTGGTAAAACCCAGCTACGATTTAATGGATATCAGTATTAAAAATTCTGTTGGCTATATTATTACCGCAAGAGAAAAATTATATGATGCCGCCCAGGACGTTTATACAAACGGTGTTATCTTTAAAACAACTGATAACGCTCAAACCTGGGTAACATTAGAACCCATTTTTGACACCTTAAATGATCCCGCACTTAATCCGATGGCCGACCTGTGTTTTGGAATGGATTTTCAGGCAGTTGAAACCGTAAATGATACTACGGCTTATTGTGCCGCGCGTTGGTATGAATATATACCCGGAGGAAAAGAGTCTCACTCTGCTGTTTTTAAAACCATCGATGGAGGTTATAGCTGGCAAAATATAAGTGGCGACCTTGGTGGAAGCTCAGTAAGTTGTATTGCTTTTAATGGCGAAAATGGTTTTATTGGAGGTAGCAATATTCTTCTCAAAACAACAGTTTCGGCAGATACTGTTGTCGATATTTTTTCCGAATTCCCCGGTAGTGGCTCTGTGTATATTTATGATATCGAGAATGTAAGTGAAACAGAGGTATTTATCACTACTACAGCAGACAGTGTTTTTGTTACAACGGATTTGGGAAATTCTTATTACGCTTTTAAGGGTATTGTTGGGGCATCTGATATTTATAAAGTAAACGATTCTACCATCGTTGTTACAAATTCAAAAGACTTTTACGTATCAACGAACTATGGTCTCTCATGGGGCAAGCATACGTTTCCTCAAGTGCAATGGGAAATAGGTGGAGTTGCCAATGATTCGTTAATACTATTAGCTGAGAGTGCGATATACAAAGGTGCCGTTCAGGATTTACTCAACGGCGACTTAAATTTTGTAACACAGAATTTAGGTGATGACAAACTTTACAAAACCGTTTTCGAGGGCGATACCTTAACTATCGTTGGAAAGGAACAGAATTTTTACCGTTCAACTGATGGAGGGGTAACCTGGGATTCAAAACAACTACCAGAAGTTCCTGCACTCGAAGAGGTATACCAAAATATTGATTTCTACGGATTAAGTGGAGTTGGAGATGAAGCTTATGCTTGTATTAACCGCCATAAGTTAATGGATTATTCTTCAAGCTCGGGCAAGGAAGATGTATATTGGTCGGGCGGATTATTTTATACCAACGACAACTGGCAAACTTATAATTCGGTTGACATTGCAAAACTGGGCGATGCAAATGAGACAGATCCTTCGGCCAATCCATATCATGATTCGTGCAACGGAGTAAACACTTCTGTTGTTCATTATATTGGCGATGAAACTGTTTTACTTTGGGTACTGTGGAATGACTATTCTAAAGGTAATATGGTGGAACATTCAAGAGTTTTCAAATCAATTGATGCCGGGAAAAACTGGATTCCGATAACTGATGATTTGGGATACAAAAATGTACAGGATATTCAATCAAGAGGAGACTCGGTATATATTGCAGGAGAAGAGGTTCTGCTCTTCTCGGAAGATGCCGGACAAAAATCCCTTGATCCCGCCCCGGTATTCACCGATCTTTATCCTAACCTGGATAGTAACGAAGATGATGAAATGTTTATTAATGCCATTGAACTGGGCAATGCCAATGAGTTCTTTGTGGTTACCACTCGCGATAGCTGTTTTATGACAAGCGACAACGGTGCCACCTTTAAAACAATAGGAAACCTAAAAGGAGCTTTCGATTTTTATAAGTTCGATAATAACTCCTATATCATTATGGGTGTAAGTGGATCGATATTTACAAACGATGGTGGAGCAAACTGGTTAGATTGCGATCCGGGCGAAATGATATATGAAATTGGTGGAGTTTATAACAACAGACTTTATGCACTTGCCAGGAGTTACGCCATTTCAAACAAAACAAACAATTTTGACCTGAAAACAGCAATACCTCAACTTTATACAAAAGCAGAACTAAAGGTTGCTTATGACTCTTATGCTGTTAAGCTAACATCTTCAGAGTATGATATCGAGGCCTGTTCCGTTTACAGTATCAATGGCACGCTGGTAAAAAAATCGATGCCCAACAACCGCATTTTTAAACTAAACAACAATGAGTTTACACCTGGAGTTTACATTGTACATTCAGTAGTAAAAGGCAAACCATACGTGAATAAAGTTATATTGAGATAAAACGGCAACAATTTGGTGTGGTTCCGGGAAAAACTTCATAGCCACATTTTTTGTTGCGACCATTCCAATCATGAAGAAACTGCAAAACTATATCTACGCAACTATTCTTTTACTGTTTGCCTGTATTTTCACTCTAACGGCCCAGGATAAAATAACGGTGAAAGGAATAGTTCTTGATGCTGAAACAAATAATCCCATCGTTTATGCCAACGTGGCACTGCCTCATTTGGGGCTTGGGACTACAACAAACGAGAAGGGAGAATTTACTATAAAAAATGTACCTATAGGAACAATCCAACTTGCAGTTACCTATATTGGTTATCAGAAACTTATTCAAAACTTACACATCTCAGATGATGTTGATCTTAACATTTCGCTAAATCAACAATCGCTTGGTTTGCAAGAAGTGATCGTAACAGCCGAAAGGAGTTCATCAACAACGTCGGCCGCTACCATTAACCAGGAAGCAATCGATCATATTCAGGCTACAAGTTTAAAAGAAGTTCTGCAGTTAATTCCCGGCAATCTTTCGGAAAACCCTGACCTATCAGATCCTAAAAAAATAAGCATCCGGGAAGTTGGTACTGATGTAAACAGTGCACTCGGAACTGCAATTATAATCGATGGCATTCCTCTTTCGAATGATGGGAATATGCAACAAAGTATACAAACAGGTGGATTTGCATCTGTAGCCGGAAGCGGCACCGATTTAAGACAACTTTCGGTTGACAACATCGAATCGATAACTGTTGATATTGGTATCCCTTCGGTTGAATATGGTAACCTCACATCAGGCGCTGTTCATATAAAAACCAAAACCGGAGGTTCGCCCTACACTGTAAAAGCACAGGCCGATCCGCACACCAAACAGTTTGATATAGGGAAAGGCTACCTGTTGCGGAATGATCGTGGAGTAATTAATATCAACGCCGGATATGCCAAATCTTACCAGTTCATTCACAAAAACACCGACGAGTATGAGCGATTTATAGCCTCAACAAAATATTCGAATACGTTCTTTCGAAACCAAAATCCATTAAACCTTGAACTACAAGTAAACTACAACGAAACACTGGATGGTAAAAAATGGGATCCGGATATGAAAGCCGAGGAAGAGCATTATGCCAAAGACCGAAGATTTCAATCCAAACTATCGGCATTATGGTCGTTTAATAATTCCTTTCTGAAAAGTTTATCGTTTGATGCAGGCTATAACCAAACCCGGCAAAAAGGTTTTGAGAAAACACTGGAGGCAAGCAGTTTTGGTCCTAACGTTATTATTTCGTCGTTAATCGATGGAGAACACCAAGCACTTTACGGAGATTCAACCTACTATTCAGAAGTTACGTATGATGGGCAACCATTTGATTTGTATGCCAAACTTAAAGCCGGTTTTTCGCATAAAACCGAAAAAACCACTGGCAATATTATTCTGGGAACCGAATGGAGAACAACGGGCAACAACGGTAATGGCCGCACCTTTGATGTAAACAATCCTCCTGCAGGAACAAGCCTGCGTCCGCGCCCGTTTACCGATATTCCCTCGTTAAATCAATTTTCAGTTTTTGCCGAAGATAAAATGGACATTGATTTAGGTGCAACGCATTTGAATGTTATGGTCGGTATTCGTATGGATAATATTCAGCCAAATGGTCTTTTCTCAAGTGACGGAAGTCTCACCTTTGATCCGCGACTAAATATCGGCTACCATATTATTGATCGAAACAGGGATCATTTTTTTAGCCAACTCAATTTCAGATTGGGATACGGAAGGACTACAAAAGCTCCAACCCTCACCCATCTATATCCTGATATTGTATATAACGACATCAAAAACTTCGATTACTATCCTGATTTGGTTGTGGCCACCACGCAACTATTTGAAGACACAAGAAACTACAATTTAAAAGCTTCTCGTGGGCGAAAATACGAAACCGGCATTGATTTCCAACTGGGAAGTACGACGTCGAGAATTACGGCCTTTTATGAAAAATATAGTGGCGGCTATATCCTCGACAGGAATTATTATTTAATGCCGTATCGTGACTATGAACAACCACCGGCAGATGTTCATCCGTATTTTACTGAAGGAGAAGGCATTTTTTATTCCGATCAGGCGACAGGAGAAACTGTTGCTGTTCCGTACGAGATGGATGCAAAATGGCAAAACTACGACACGTACAGAAATGCGCAAACCAGGATAAAAAGAGGAGTTGAATATACTGTCGATTTTGGCAAGATTAAGGCTTTGCGCACTTCGTTTGTATTTAACGGAGCATGGCTGCAAACCGAATCACACTCAACCAATGCTCCTTACTGGAAAGAAGTTCCTTATACTGTATATGAAGGAAATTCCAGTAAACAACAAGAGTTGCTGGTCAAATTTCCAAACCGTTTGGGATACGGTACTGTAAAAGAAAGGCTGAATACCAACCTAAGCATCATTACTCATATACCTGAGATTAAAATGCTGGTAACCTTAACAACACAAATGATTTGGTACGAAAAAGACCGGCGAAAAACATACGACGAATATAAATTCTATACACTGCAAGAACTTCGCGAATATCTTGACCAGCCCGGGCTGTTTAGTTCGCACAACGAAGGTAATTTCTATTATTACCTTCCAACTGCTTACCGAACTTACGATGACGTTGAACATGAATACTCCATCAGCGATTTTGAAAACACTTTGCACCAACAAGCTATTGATTTAAACCAGCAATACCGTTTTGAAAAGTTAACACTGCCGTCACTTCTGCTATGTAACATTAGAATATCAAAAGAAATAGCACAACGCTTTCAACTATCGTTTTATGCCAATAACTTCCTGAACATTCGTCCTTGGGAGTTAAACGAGCGCGAGGGAAATTATATACGTAGAATAACGAGCCTTATTTTGGGGCTGCAATAAAAATGAATATTTAAAGATGAAAAAACTGATATATCTGATCATGCTGGTTTTAACCGCATGCGAAATTTATGATGAGCCTTCAACCTATCTGTGTGAAGTTTCAGCCTATTATCCGGCAATAATTGATAACGGAGGTCCCATTGCCAATCAAATTATAATCCTGAAAAACCAGCAAACCGGAAGGGAATACAAAGCGCAAACAAACGACAACGGACAGGCAGTTTTTAATGTACGTGGCGGTAACTACGATATTTCAATTTCATTTGTAGAAGAACATGTTATCGACATTTCAGGTTTCCCAAACGAGAGAGACCTTATATTTTTTGGCAATACAGCCAACGAAATAATAACTGAAGACAATATTTCAATTTCCCTGAATACCGAATACTCAATTAAAAATGAAGGTTTTGTTATAAAAGAGCTTTATACTTCAGGAAGTTTAACTCCCGAAGGAAAGAATTACACTGCCGACCAGTTCGTAGAAATCTATAACAATACAGATCAAATATTATATTCTGATGGTTTATGTTTCGGAGTTGTAATAAATACCACAACCTATAAACCAACTCCCTGGGTAGATGAAAACGGGAACCTGTTGCCCCGTATTCCTTTGTGGAGTTTTGTGGCTATTGTTCCAGGTTCAGGAGAACAACATCCGGTTCAACCGGGAGAATCTATTGTCATAGCTCTATCCGGTCTAAACCACCGCGATGATCCCAACGGGAATCCGAACTCAATTGATCTTTCTATTGCAGATTGGGAAATGGTAGTTGATGATGGCAAATACGTTGATATTCCAGAGGTTCCTAATATTTTAATGCAGAGACTGACAATTGGAAATGCAATGATTATGGATAGCCGCGGACAGCCAGTTATAATTTTCCGATTACCATCTGACGATCTGGAAGCAATGTTTACAAATCCTGATAATTTTATGATGAATCCAACGGGGAGATTCAACTGTTTTATGGTTCCAACAGAATGGGTAATCGATGGTGTAGACAATTTACGATTGGATGATCGTGGTGCCTATAAACGCCTTCCCGGAATTATTGATGCGGGCTTCGTTCAGCACAATGCCGGACATTCAGGTGTTTCTATCCGCCGAAAAGTACAAGAAGTTGTTAACGGGCGTACCATCTACATGGACACCAATAATTCCTCAAACGATTTTCGAACCAACCAAATTCCGGCACCGGGCGTAATTGCAACAGAATAAATGAGCAAAGTAAAGTACATAGCACTTTTTATTGTGGTTTGGACAGCCACTACCTATTTCGGACAAGCAATTGCCAATGAAACCGATTCATTGCAATCTTCGCTTTCTTCCGAATCGATGTTATTGCTCAAAAGTCCATGGTCATCCTCTGAAAATGCTGCCGGATTGCAATTTATTGATATCACGCAACGACTTGGAAAAGCATCACTTTTTTACCGAAAAGACAAAGGTAATTTCCACCGTTTTCAGGAAGCTGATGAAAACCTTCAGTATGGCTTTTATACCAACGGCTACACAACTTTTCAGCACTGGAAGTTTTATGGCGATTTTAGTTATTACAAACACCTTGAAAAAGATATTCTGTGGACTGATGTAATGCACCCCTACAACGATAATCCATACACCATTGGCGATGATATTGGAGGAAAATACCGGAAAGAATATTTTGAAATGAATGCAAAAGCCGCCTGGCATATCAGTAACGCCCTTAATTTTGGTTCTGAAATGAATTACCAGACCGGCGTTGGTACCCGGCGGAAAGATCCGCGCCCGGTGAATAAAGAAACCAATTTTAAATTCAAACCCGGCTTGGTGTATACTTTCAATCGATTTAATCTCGGATTAAATTTGAAAATTGAAACAGCCACTGAAGACATCAATATTGAACTGGTAACCGATTCAGCATACACGTACTATAATTTCAAAGGATTGGGTACATTTTCATCCACATTCGAACGTGATCCCAGAATACATCAATCAACAACTTTTGGCGGAAGTTTGCAATTCGGTTTCACAGGTAAGAAACTGCAGAATATGACAGAGATTGGTTTCTTTCAAAAAGAAACAGATATAAAACGAGGAGAAAGTGTTCCCCTGCAAGTAGTGCTATTGGAGAAGTTCCAAACCGATGTTAATTCGGTATTTCTAATCAATCCGAATAAACAATCAATTAATCGTTTAAAGTTCACTTTTAATGATAAGCATATTTACGGACACGAACCTGTTATAGAGCCTAAAGTTGTTCAGGAGAATTTTCAATGGGAAACCATTACAAAATACGTATTGTACTGGCATAAAGAAAATACTGTAGGTTTAACCTACGACTATTTAAAACTGGTTGACAACAACCATTTTAACTGGGGAACAAGCTTTGGGGGAAATATTTACACAAGCGAAACGAAATACTTTTTTGTACCCGAAAAGAATAAACAGAAGCTGAATTATTATATGCTGAATGCAGCTGTAAAAAAAGAGATACTGGCTTCGTTTGCCAACATTGTAATCGAAATTAACGGTGCATACCAAAATGGTTTTAACAGTAGTTTTCAACTGGTTGAAGACGAAATATTGCAACAAAGCGTAAATACGGATTTTGTTGAAACCGATTTCAATTATTTCAATAATGGCATGGCTGAAGCGGGACTTTCTGTTAGTGTAGGGAAAAACATAAAGCTTTACAGTAAAAACATGCAATTGTATTTGGATACCGGCTACAAGAAGCAGTTCTCGCAAATGCCCGGAAATCCAAATCGTAGTTTTGTTGATTTGCAATTCGGAGTTAACTTTTAAGCTTATGAGTAATTACGCAATTGAATGTAAAAACCTAACCCATTACTACGGCAAAAAGCTGGTTTTCGAAAACCTGAGTTTTAACGTAAAGGAAGGAAGTATACTCGGGCTTTTGGGCAAAAATGGTACGGGCAAAACCACTACTATTAATATATTGAATGGTTTTCTGCAACCGCAAGACGGAGAGTGCCTGATTTATGGTGAGAACTCGCAAAACTTATCTCCGCAAAACAAGGCGCGAATTGGTTTTCTTATCGAAGGGCACATTCAGTATACTTTTATGAATATTCATCAAATCGAAAAATTTTACTCGAAGTTCTACCCTAAATGGGATAATGAACCTTATTGGCATCTGATGTCAAAGTTACAGGTTTCACCTAAACAAAAAATCTCCAACATGTCGTGCGGGCAACGTTCGCAGGTGGCACTGGGGCTTATTCTGGCGCAAGATCCCGATCTGCTTATTCTCGATGATTTTTCGATGGGACTCGATCCCGGCTATCGCCGCCTTTTTATCGATTACCTGCGCGAATATGCCAAAGAAAAGAAGAAAACCATTTTCACCACGTCACACATTATTCAGGATATGGAACGCCTGATCGACGATTTGCTGATCATGGATTTTAACCGCGTACTGGCCCAGCGTAGTGTAAAATCGTTTATGCAGGAGTTTAAACAGTTTCACTTGGAGCTTGAAAATCCGGACATCGATATTTCGAACGAGGAGTTTGTAGTCAACTGCGAAAAAGTGAACAACAAGCTGGAATTGTATACCTACGAGTCAGAGGAAAAGGTTCTGAACTTTCTGAAAAACAAAGGAGTTGCACACAAAAACTTTCGGCAGGTGGAGATGGGTTTGGAAGATGCATTTATTGGACTAACCGGAAAATATTAGCAAAATGTGGAAATCGATTATATACAAAGAATGGCTAAAAATCAGGTGGTTTGCAATTATTTACGCAGCACTTGGTATTTTGGTTGTTGGAAATATATTTCTAAAAGGCCAGCACGATTTTGAATTCAGTCAGGAGGCTTATTATTGGTATAGTATTCTTTTCAATCAATACCGGTTTTACGAATACAGTTTGTTCAAATTTGTTCCGCTTATTGGAGCATTGGCCATTGCCTTAGCCCAGTATTTTCCCGAAACTGTAAACAAAAGAATAAAGCTCACTTTTCATTTGCCGGTTAATGAAAACAAAGCGCTGATGGTGATGATGTTGTTCGGAGCATTTTGCCTGTTCGCCATCGCTGCAGCTCAGCTTCTGCTGTTTACAGGATTGAGCCTTGTGTATTTTCCTGCAGAGATTGTTCAATCGGCCTTAATTTCAATTGCTCCCTGGTTTTTATGCGGTTTTGTAGTTTATTTCCTGACTGCATTAATCGTTATGGAGCCGGTATGGAAATACCGTTTTTTATACCTTTTGGTAACTGCCACTTTTGTGCCTCTCTACCTTCAAACAGCCGCTGCGAGAGCCTACTCTCCTGCCCTTCCGCTGTTAGGTGTATTTACGGTTCTGTTGTCAGTTGCCTTGTTGTTTTCGGGATACCGGTTTAGAAAAGGAGAAATGTAATATGGTAAAAATCAGCAGATATATCTTAGTTCTTACCGCCGTTGTTGGGTTGTCGGTTGTGCTGCCTCAATTTTACCGGATGGCTTTTGAAAAACCAGGCAGAAATCCATTGATACAATACAGCTGTATCGATCATGACTTTATCATCCTTCGACCGGATGCCGACGATAAATGGACGAACCGCGAAGGAACAAAACTAACACGTGAAGCCTACGAAAAGAAATTGCCACTAATGCACACGCGGCAATTGGTTATGGATGGAACGATGCCCGATTCGATAAATGGAGAAAAAATTAATATCCAACACGCCGGTATATTTCGATCAAACTTTAGGATAACGCCAGATGAAATTCATGCGCCGAAACCCAAACTCTATCCTTTATTCGAATCGCAATCGGGCCGTGCAAATCTGGAAATGCCCAACGACTTTTTTCGCATTACCTGGCGCATGGAATTTATCGATGCACAAACAAACAGAATTCTCGAAGACAAAAGCCGGATGTTTTCGGCCGTTTTATATAACCGGGGTTTTAAGTTCCCGGCAACATCGATAAACGGTATTCCTACCACCCGAAAATCGTGCGACGAAGGTTATCTGGTAATCGATTCTGCCAATCAGCTTTTTCATATAAAAATGGTTAAGGGAGAACCTTTTGTTCGCCAGGTTGAACTTCCAAATGGTATGAAATTCAAAACCATCCAGTGTGTTGATTTTAGCGACAAACTTTATTACGCCTATTTATTTACCGAAAATAATGAGCTGTATGTATTGACTCCATACGATTATATGTTGGAAAAATTTGAGGTTGATGATATCAATCCTGATAAATACGAAATTCGAATCTACGGCGATTATTTTAATTTTAATGTTATAACAATTGGCAACGGATTTATAAGAACGCAGGTTGTAGACCGCGACCATAACAAGGTTGACGAATATGCTGAAACCCGCCCAACTTATGACACGCGCCCTGAAGGAAAAATTGCACAGTTGCTGTTCCCCGCCGAATTAAAAATGACTGATGACAATTCGAGCTATGTGAATTTCTTTCTAAAAATGAGCAAATCGTATTGGTGGCTTATTTTAAGTCTGGTGCTAATTATTGCGCAATACTTCATCATCCGGCAGCGAAAGAAAAATATCAGAACCGAAATTATTGACCTCATGCTTATTGGACTTACCGGAATATTTGGTTTTATCGCCGTAAATATCTTTCCCAATAAATTCATTGATTAAAGAACAAGCAAACTTCCAAGAGTAAACATCAGTGGATGTTTTTTTATACCTTCGCCGCAAATACCAAACAAATGGATTACCAAAAAATAAGTATACAAATCACCCCTTTTCAAGAGTGGGTACGCGATGTTTTAAATGCTCAGCTGGCCGAAATCGGTTTTGATAGTTTTGTGGAAACCGAAACCGGATTCGACGCATTTATTCCCGCAACTTCATACTCCGAAGAAAGTTTGAATGAAGTTCTGGAAGATTTCTCCGGCGATTTTTCTTTTGAAATTCAATCGGAGTTTATCGCCGATCAGAACTGGAATAAAGAGTGGGAAAAGAACTATTTCAAACCACTGATGATTGGCGGCGAATGCCTGATCCGGGCACCTTTCCATACGGAATATCCGGAGGCAAAATACGAAATAGTAATTGAGCCCAACATGGCTTTTGGTACCGGAAACCATGAAACCACAGCGTCAATAATCGCATTGATTTTGCAGAACGACCTCACCGGAAAAACCATTTTGGATATGGGCTGCGGTACGGGAATCCTTGGCATTTTGGCCTCGATGAAAGGTGCCAGGCAAATTACGGCTATCGACATCGACAAATGGTCGTACGAAGGAACTCGCGAAAATGCAGCCTTAAATAATATCACCAATATCAATGCAAAACTGGGAGACGCCGGTCTGCTTGGAAACGAGAAGTTTGATTTGATTTTTGCCAACATTCATAAAAATGTATTGCTAAACGACATGGAAGCATACTTCAATGTATTGAACGATGGCGGAACGTTGATTATGAGTGGTTTTTACACCGAAGACATCAAAGATATTAGAACAAAGGCTGAAAGCCTGGGAATGAAAGATGCCGGTTTTATGGAGAAAAATAACTGGGTAGCCCATTCGTTTATTAAAGAAGATTGATGAAGATTGAAAACAGATTGATTAAAGATTGACTGATTCGTCTTTGTTCTTTAATCAATCTGCTCAATCTCATTCAATCTACTATCAATCTTATAAAACAAACCATGCAAGACCTTTTTAATTACTTTGTGAAACGCTGCGATTCGTTGCATGAGAACGAAGTACCAAAATCAATTACCGGCAGGTTAAAAAGGCTCAACCGTAAAGACAGGGAGGCACTAAAAAAGCTGCTTATTGAAAAGGGAAAAGAGCTGGAATTATCCGGTCATAACCAGGTAATTTCGTGGTTGGAAACCAGCCTTAACCTAATTAATGAACATGCTTTTCACTTTAACAAAGTATTTTTCAGCCCGGGGAACGACATTAAAAATGAGATTAAAACCCTGCTCGATCACGCCTCACAAACCGTTGACCTGTGCATTTTTACAATTACTGATAACGAACTGGCGCGTAGAATAGTTTCCTGCCATAAACGTGGAGTAAAAGTGCGGATCATTACCGACGATGAGAAAATGGAAGATAACGGATCTGAAATTGCCAAACTAGCCGAAGCCGGAATTCCTGTAAAAATCGATCATTCGCACTACCACATGCACAACAAATTTGGCATTATCGATAATAAAATTGCAATAACCGGCAGTTTTAACTGGACTTACACTGCCACCAAACACAACCAGGAGAACATGGTGGCTACCACAAAATTTGAAATTGTAGAACAATACTACAACGAATTTAACCGCCTCTGGAACGAGTTATTCGATTTTAAAGGTTTATAATTTCGGTACCGCTTCGTGGCGAGGTAACTCCCATATTTCAAGATCACGAATTTCTTTTCCGTCGATTACAAAACGCAGAGCGGTACAAACTTTATGAAAGCCTTTGTATCCGGCAGCTCCGGGATTCATATGCAAAAAGTTTAGCTTTTTATCATAGATCACTTTTAAAATATGTGAATGCCCGCTAATAAAAAGATCGGGCGAATTGGTATAAATATCCGGTTTTACATAGCGCTCGTAGCGCCCCGGATAACCGCCGATATGCGTTATCCAAACATCCACATCCTCGCATTTAAAACGCTGGTGCATCGGGTGAACCACACGAACATCCTGTCCGTCGATATTTCCGTAAACACCACGTAAAGGTTTAAATTCAGCCAATCGATCTGCCGTTTCTATATTTCCAAAATCTCCGGCATGCCAAATCTCATCCACCTTATCGAAAAAAGTAAAAATACGCTCGTGAATAAATCCGTGAGTGTCCGATAACAGTCCAATTCGTCTCATTAAAATTTGTCTTAATGCCACAAATTAAGTTAAATTTGTTTTAGACAACTTCTACAGCTTAATAAAAACCGGATTTAACTTTTTATAATTCCGTTTTGGCGGGGAAGATTCACATTCTAAAATTAACACGATGATTACAATTGTAGCCAAATTCATAGTACACAAAGGACAGGAATCAACATTTTTGAAACTCATTGAAGAATTGGGAGAAGCATCTCGCGCCGAGGACGGAAACATTGAGTATGTTTTGCATAAAAAAGTGGACGATCCGTCAACCTATTGCCTGATTGAAAAATGGAAAGACCAGGCAGCTATCGATTTTCACAACAATACCCCGCATTTTACCGGTACTGTTCCTAAAATTGTAGAATTGGCAGAAGTTAGCATTGACCTTTACGAACCGGTTTAAAAATGGCTAACCAGACCGCTGCTCCACTCAGGTTTAGCATCGGTCTTTAATTTATATATATGAAACAAGTAGTAATCGTACGACATGGCAAAGCTGTACCTTACGGGTACGAAGATGATTTTACGCGCGACCTGCGTGAACGTGGTAAAAACGACGCCAAACTGATAAGTCAGGATCTGAAAAAACAAGGAGTAATTCCGGATACCATTATTTCAAGTCCAGCCAAACGAGCGTTTAAAACGGCCATGATATTTGCCGAAAACCTCGACTTCAAACGCCAGGACATTATTACTGTTGAAGATATATACGACGGGCTTAGCACCGACGAATTTTTGGAGCTGATACATAAACTAACACCGAGTTCCAATACGGTATTCTTCTTCGGGCATAATCCGGGCTTTTATTACTACGTGTGCAATTTGCTCGAAGAATTTTACAGCGACATGCCAACCTCATCAACCGTTGGAATAAATTTCGATGTTGAAAGCTGGGAAGAAGTGGAAGCGCGAAGTGGGAAACTGGCTTTTCATTTGGTTCCACGTATGTTTAAATAGCAGTTTTTATTTTCATTTTTTTTAAACTTTAGTTTACTTAAATCATTGAAACTTCCTGTTATTACTTAATTATATTTTCTAAATTAGCACTACTGATACGAAATTTTCCTATTCTATATTCCAATTAATCAGGATATTGGATCGAATTGCTTATGTAGAATGGAGAAATCGACAAAAAAACTCAAACTACAAGAGGAAATTGTTGTTAGGAATGGCATACAATGTAAACAGAAAATAGAATAAAACATGGATGAATTTTTGGCCGCAAGAATGCAAATGGCCGTTTCGTTAGGATTTCACATCGTATTTGCCTGCATAGGAATGGTAATGCCGTGGTTTATGTTTGTTGCCGAGTGGAAATGGCTGCGAACAAAAAATCCGGTTTATCTCGACCTGGCAAAAGCATGGGCAAAAGGTGTGGCAATATTTTTTGCCGTGGGTGCCGTTTCCGGTACCGTATTATCTTTTGAGTTAGGTATGTTATGGCCCACATTTATGCAACACGCCGGCCCCATTTTCGGGATGCCCTTTTCGTGGGAAGGAACTGCTTTCTTTGTGGAAGCTATTGCTCTAGGATTGTTTCTTTATGGCTGGAAACGACTGAACAAATGGGTTCACCTCTACACCGGAATGGTTGTGGGGATATCAGGTGTGCTTTCAGGAATTTTTGTGGTTTCGGCCAATGCCTGGATGAATTCTCCTTCGGGTTTCGACTGGATTGACGGACAAGCTTTTAATATCGATCCGGTGAAGGCGATGTTTAACAAAGCATGGTTCTCGCAGGCGCATCACATGACCATTGCAGCCTTTTCGGCAACAGGATTTGCCGTGGCCGGAGTACATGCTGTTCTATACATGAAAAACAAGCTGGAGATTCATGCCAAAGCCATAACAATAGCACTGGCATTTGCATCAGTCGCTGCCGTTCTTCAACCCATAAGTGGTGACCTCGCCGCCAAGAACGTTGCCAAACTGCAACCGGCAAAACTGGCTGCTTTCGAGTCGCATTTTAAAACAGAAGAAAAAGCATCGCTAATTATCGGCGGAATTCCTGACGTTGAAAACCGCGAAGTAAAATACGCGATTAAACTACCCGGATTCCTGAGTTTTCTTGCGCACGGCGATTTTAATGCTGAAGTAAAAGGTCTGGAAGAATTTCCGGAAGAAGAATGGCCACCGGTACCGATAACCCACTATTCTTTCCAGTTAATGGTTGGGATAGGAATGTTTTTAATGCTGATTGCCGCCCTGTTTTTTGCCGGAACCTACAAATGGAAACACTGGTTTGAAAAGAAATGGTGGCTGCGTTTGCTGGCCATCGCTACCCCGCTTGGGTTTATTGCAGTGGAAGCCGGCTGGGTAGTTACCGAAGTTGGTCGCCAGCCGTGGATCATTTATGGCATTATGAAAACAAAAGATTCATTAACGCCGATGCCGGGCATCCAGTACACTTTTTACACTATTACTGCGGTTTATGTCATATTAACTTTTGTAGTTACCTGGCTGTTGAGCCGGCAAATACAACTATTACAATCAAAATATCTGAAAAATGGCTGAAGCTAATCTCATTATACTTGTTATTTGTTTAATGCTTTATGTATTGCTTGGCGGCGCCGATTTTGGCGGAGGTATTCTCGAACTTTTATCGAGAGGTAAAGCATCAAAAATTGTGTCGCGAGCCATTGCTCCGGTTTGGGAAGCCAATCACGTGTGGCTCATTTTGGTGGTGGTAATCCTGTTTGTTGGATTCCCATCGGTCTATTCCACCGTTCTTACGGCATTGCACATTCCTGTACTGCTGGTGCTGCTTGGTATTATTGCCCGTGGATCAGCGTTTACCTTCCGCCATTACGATATCGACGAAGAACGTCCGAAAGCTATTTATTCGGCCATATTTCGCTATTCCAGTGTTTTCACCACCTTCTTTTTAGGAGTAACCGTTGGAGGACTGATCTTAGGCGAAATAACGATGGATTATCAACTTGGTTTTTACCAGGTATACATCCACCCGTGGTTAAACTGGTTTTCGGTAAGTATGGGCTTATTTATGGTATTGTTATTCGCCTTTCTGGCTGGTATTTTTACCGTTAGCGAAATTGAGGACAAAGACTACATCATCTACTTTACCCGTATGACCAAACGCCTGTTGATCTCGCTGGTGGTAATGGGAGCAATAGTTTTTGCAACAGCCAAAGTTGCCGGTCATCCACTGCTAAAAGACTTTATCAACTCGCCCATAAGCGTAGCCTGTATTGTTATCGCCACGCTGGCACTTCCGGCGTTCTGGTATTTCCTGAATAAAAACAAGGGCAACTGGCTACGATTAACTGCCGGGCTTCAAACTACACTGATCGTTACCGGATGGTTTGCCATTCAGTTTCCGGTGCTGGTAAAAACAAAAAGTGGTCACGATATTACCATTCAGGCAGCTAAAGCACCTGAACAAGTACAGCTATTCCTGTTAATTGCTTTGATCGTCGGTGTGTTGATCATTTTCCCGGCAATGGGATTTTTGTATAAAACATTTAAGTTTAGTGAAGAACCGGAATCGTAAATTCACCATTCCGGTTTTTAACCACTTCGTTATTTCGAAAAAATCAGAATAACATTTTTACTAACTTTGGCACTTGAAAAAGTTTTGAATCCATGCAATTATTTTATGTCCCGACTATTTCAGGTGCCGAAGTTATTTTAGATGAAACCGAATCGAAACATGCCGTTCGTGTTCTTCGCTTAAAAGAAGGCGACGAGATTGAGCTGGTAGATGGAAAAGGAGGATTCTACAGAGCAAGAATCACCGATGCCAATCCGAAAAAATGCCAGCTCAGCATTATTGAATCGCAAACTGAATTTGGCAAAAAGGATTTTCATTTACACATTGCCATTGCACCGACCAAAAACATCGACCGCACAGAGTGGTTTTTGGAGAAATGCACCGAAATTGGGATAGATGAGGTAACTCCTCTACTCACGGAACATTCGGAACGTAAAGTGATAAAACCCGAACGTTTGGAGAAAATCCTGGTTTCGGCCATGAAACAATCGGTGAAAGCTTACCTGCCAAAACTAAATGAGCTAACAAAACTTTCCGACCTTCTGACTCAAGCTACTGAAACAAAAAAATTCATCGCTCATTGTAATGAGGGCGAAAAACCTCATCTAAAAAATGTGGTAAAACCGGGTGAAGAAGTGCTTATACTGATTGGTCCTGAAGGTGACTTTAGTCCCGAGGAAGTGGAACTTGCTTTGGAAAATGGATTTGAAGCCATATCATTGGGAAATGCCCGCCTGCGAACAGAGACCGCCGGAGTGGTTGCCTGCCATATTGTAAACCTGGCAAACGACTAACAGGGCAATTATCAAGATCTGAGTCTTTTAGCTACTGATCATTCCTGAGTTTTATATACTGCGCCGGCGTATCCATGTCTTCTAAAATATCTCCGCACGCAATAGCTTTTACCTGATGTATATAATTCCTGAAGATCGTTTTAGCACCTTGTTTCCCGCTTAATTCTGAGAGTTCCTTAAAGTAAAACCGGTCGAATATTACCGGAACGCCCTGCCATCCCAATTCGGCTTGCGAAACGATAATTTGCTGGTCACCCGGTTCGAAATCAGCAAGTAGCGTATTTAAATGATCAGTTGTAATCAAGGGCTGGTCAATCAAAGTTATCAGTACGGCTTTACAATCAGGAAATAATTGATCAACAAATTTAACTCCGGCAGCAATGGAAGTTCCCATTCCTTGTTCCCAGTTTTCGTTTATGGTGAATTTAACAGGCAGATCATGTAGAATTGGAATAATATTTTCAGCCTGATTGCCTAAAACCACAACTACCGGATTGCCTGTGCTCAATAACGTGTTTAACTGGTGTTCAATTAAGCTTTGTCCACCCCAGCGCAATAGTGGTTTTGACTGCCCCATTCTTAATGAAGCACCTGCTGCCAACAATACTATTGGAATATTATTCATGAATTGCACCCATTTTTTCGCGCAAAGCCACGGGTTTTTGCTTACGTACCACGCTTAATATTTCAGCCAAAACAGAGATCGAAATCTCAGCAGCGTTTTCAGCGCCAATGTTTATTCCGGCCGGTCCGTGGATCTGTTCAATAAACTCAAACGAAAGATCAGGAACCTGCTCCAATAACATCGAAATAATACGTTCCCGGCGGTTTACTGAGCCCAGCAAACCAATATAAGCCGGGTTGATATCTTTTAAAGCCATTAAATACTGAACATCCTTATTAAAACTGTGTGTCATTAAAACCACCGCTGTTTGTTCATCGATGGCAGAAGTATCGATAGCATCAAACGAAGGAGTGATCAACGCTGCTGCTCCCGGAAAATAATCGCATGATTTCGATTCCTCCGGCGAAGCAACAACCGTCACCTCCCACCCCAGTAATTTTGCGGCCTGACTGAGTTGAACGGCATCATGCTCGGCGCCGAAAATAAAAAGCTGGAACAAAGGTTCGAAAGTTTGTGAGAAACACTTTTGGTTTGCAGTTTCATTTTTTTCAAATTTGGAATTCAACGAGTAGTTGACACCATTAATTTGAAGCACCGAACCGACATTATTATACTCTCCAACTTCGGTATAAAAAAACGAATCCATACGGAAAGGTTTTCTGCTTTCCAGTTGATTTTCAAAAGCTTTTGTAAGTTCTTCCGAAAGAAAAGCGGGTTCAATCAAAACATGAATAATACCCTCGCAACCAATCCGGTACCGGCCATCGTAAGTAATAATTTTTGGCTTATTGGTACGGAAAACACTTTGTGCCTGTCGTTCAATTTCGCTTTCCACACAACCGCCGCTAACTGCTCCGACATACTCACCATCCTCACTGATCAGCATTCGAACACCGGGCCTGCGGTATGATGAACCTTCAAGGTCGACCACAGAAACAAATACGGCTTTTTTATCAAGTAGTTGCCACGATTTTAACGTATCAAACAGTAGTTTCAGTTCGTGCGTCATATCAATATCGTTAAAGGTTAGTTTCGTTCGGCAAATTTCAATTCACCTAAATAAAAATACATCAAATATTTATAAACCAAGATTATAACAAGAAAATGATTACTACTGTTCAATAAAATACCAATCTTCGATGGATAATTTCCGACTAACTAAAAATTGTCACAATCAAAATACCTATTAGTCTGAATTAACTGAACAAATCAGCGATTTTCAAGTTAAATAGACATGTTGAAAATTGAAGATAAACTGGGCAGAAGATTTGAAAAGCTAAGGATAAGTCTCCTGAACTCGTGTAATTTTTCATGCGTTTATTGTGTTGACAATGAGTTTGATGAAAATGCAAACCTTCAACCCGATCAAAACGGCGCTGATCAACCTATTTCAGTGGAAGAATTTACACAGTTGATTCAGGCAGTACACCGCTTAACGGACCTTAAAAGCGTTCGGTTAACCGGCGGCGAACCTTTGCTTTATTCCAATCTTTACCCACTTATTGAAAACATTAAAAAGCTCGGCATTAACGATATCCGGCTAACCACCAATGCGTTTTTCCTAAAAGAAAATGCCGAAAAACTGGTGAATGCGGGAGTAAATTCAATCAACATTTCAGTGGATGCCATCGATAACAAAACTTTTGGGAAGATTATACGCCGATCGGATACTTCGCGGGTTTTCCAGGGTATTGAAGCAGCTGCTAAAGCAGGATTAAATATAAAACTGAATGCTGTTATTATGCGGGGAAAAAACGATTCGCAGATTGTTCCGCTACTTGATTATGCCACCGAACTTGGGGTAAAGATCCGCTACCTGGAATTGATGAAAATGGGGCATTTATACCATTCGGAGAACGGACTTTTCTTTCCTGAGAAAGAGATTCTTTCAACGATTCAGGAAAAATACGAAATTGAAGAAATGAGGCGCGAGCATGCATCAACAGCACATTACTGGCGTACTTCAAACGGTGGAGTTTTTGGGATTATCGCCAATGAATCGACACCATTTTGTCACGACTGTAACCGTTTACGCTTGGATAGCAACGGCTACTTTTTTGGCTGTCTGAGCAATGCCCACGGCGAAAAACTGATGCCGTATATCGATAACGAACAGCTACTTGCTGAGAAACTGAAAGGATTACTGATGCTTAAACAAGCAGTGAAATTCCACGGCAGCGAATTATCAATGAGAAATATAGGAGGCTAAAATGAATAGAAAGATTGTATGTTTTGCGGGACTGAAGAAGTTCTTTGGCGACGAAACCAGCGTTGAAGTGGCACCGGAAGAAAGTTATGCCAACTTATTGGAAAAACTGGGTGAATTAAACCCGGAAGCAAAAGAGGTACTGACCAGCTGCCGGATTGCGGTGAACGAAAAATTTGTACCACTCGATGAAACGATAAATGACCAAACCACATTGTTTTTAATTCCTCCCTCAAGCGGAGGATAAATCAATAGATATGAAGCACATTCAAAATACAGCGATTAATTACAGCGAACTGTTTGATGACTTCAGGCATCCGCATAGTGGTGCGGTAGTGCTGTTTAGCGGCGAAGTTCGTGATAACAATAAAGGCCGGGCAGTAACACATTTGGAATACGAAGCCTACGCGCCCATGGCCAATAAAATGATTAGCGAAATTTTGGAAGAAGCAAAATCGCGCTTTAATCTTAACCAGGCAGCCTGCGTTCATCGTGTTGGGCGTGTTGAGATCAGCGGCTGTGCGGTTGTGGTGATCACCGGCTCAGGCCATCGAAAAGAAGCTTATGATGCCAACCGTTACATCATCGACC
Source organism: Draconibacterium mangrovi (assembly GCF_010586825.1). Classification (GTDB taxonomy): domain Bacteria; phylum Bacteroidota; class Bacteroidia; order Bacteroidales; family Prolixibacteraceae; genus Draconibacterium; species Draconibacterium mangrovi. Next base: position 251,325 of record NZ_JAAAGB010000003.1, read on the forward strand.
GCGTGAAAAATGAAGTGCCCATTTGGAAGCACGAGTTTTTTGCTGACGGTACCAGCGAATGGGGCCAGAATTGCGATTGTGTAGGCGACGATCACCATCATCACCAACATCATCACCATTATGAAAGAGCTGAATAACGAAGACCGGACACGATTTACTCGTCATTTTTCTTTATCGGAAATTGGCCTTACCGGCCAGCTAAAACTGAAAAATGCGCGTGTACTGGTAATTGGTGCCGGCGGATTGGGAAGTCCGTTACTGGTGTACCTGGCAGCTGCCGGAATTGGCAACATCGGCATTGTTGACGATGATGTGGTGAGTACCTCGAACCTGCAACGACAAATACTTTATACCTCGGCAGAAGTGGGACAAAAGAAGGTGGAGATCGCTGCCCGAAAGATAAAGGCCTTGTACCCGGAAATTGAGGTTCAGTCATATGATACAAAACTGGATGAATCCAACGCCGAAGAGCTTTTTCAACAATACGATGTGATTGCCGACTGCACCGATAATTATAAAACCCGGCTGCTGATCGGTTTAAAATCGGCAAGCTTAAACAAGCCACTGGCTTTTGCTTCGGTGCTAAATTACGAGGGGCAAGTAAGTGTGTTCAATTATCAGAACGGACCTGTTTATACCAATCTGTTTCCAACAACCCCAAAAGACGGAATTTACAAGGAATACGACATTGGCCTTTTAGGTGTTTTGCCCGGAATAACCGGAACGCTGCAGGCTAATGAAATCATAAAAATAATAACCGGTTACGGTGAAGTGATCAGCGGAAAACTATTGGTGTTTAATATCCGCGATAACCGGTTTAATTTGTTTCGGTTTTGAGTGAAGATGGAACGCTAATAACGCTGATTTAGCAGATATTCACTGATTTATCTGTTCATTTTATCAAACAAACCTAAAAACATAAAAGCTACTAAAAGAAATATTCGGAAAACGATTGAATCATTTTGAGTATAGATGGAACGCTGATAACGCTGATTTAACAGATATTCTCTGTTTTATCTGTAAAGTTTAGAAACAAACCTCAAAACACAAAAGCTACTAAATGAAATATTCGGAAAACGATTGAATCATTTTGAGTATAGATGGAACGCTGATAACGCTGATTTAGCAGATATTCACTGATTTATCTGTAAAGTTTAAAAACAAACCTCAAAACACAAAAGCTACTAAATGAAATATTCGGAAAACGATTGAATCATTTTGAGTATAGGTGGAACGCAGATAACGCTGATTTAACAGATATTCTCTGTTTTATCTGTAAAGTTTAAAAACAAACCTCAAAACACAAAAGCTACTAAATGAAATATTCGGAAAACGATTGAATCATTTTGAGTATAAATGGAACGCAGATGACACTGATTTAGCAGATATTCACTGATTTATCTGTAAAGTTTAAAAACAAACCTCAAAACACAAAAGCTACTAAATGAAATATTCGGAAAACGATTCAATCATTTTGAGTATAGGTGGAACGCAGATAACGCTGATTTAGCAGATATTCACTGTTATATCTGTAAAGTTTAAAAACAAACCTCAAAACACAAAAGCTACTAAATGAAATATTCGGAAAAACGATTGAATCATTTTGAGTATAGATGGAACGCTGATAACGCTGATTTAGCAGATATTCTCTGATTTATCTGTAAAGATTAGAAACAAACCTCAAAACTCAAAAGCTACTAAATGAAATATTCGGAAAACGATTGAATCATTTTGAGTATAGGTGGAACGCAGATGACACTGATTCTGCGGATTTTCGCTGAGTAATCTGTGATTATCATTAAAATCCGCGTCATCTGCGTTCTAAACTTTATATCTTCTCCCAACTATCCAATACTGTTTTTCACAAATGGCTGATGGTAATAGCGCTCTCCGTTGGCTTTGTATAAGGCGTTGGCCAGCGCTCCCATCACCGGAGGATAAGGTGGTTCGCCCAATCCGGTCGGGTCGATATTGTTTTCTACAAAATGTACTTCTATTTCTTTGGGTGCTTCGCCATGCCTGATCAACCGATACATATCGAAATTGTTTTGTTCCGGCTGGCCTTCACTAAAGGTCAAACCGCTGTACATGGCGTGGCCTATTCCATCCACAATACTTCCTTCCGTCATGTTGACCGCAGCATCGGGATTTACCACAATTCCACAATCAACTGAAGCATATACTTTTTCAATTACCGGCTCTCCATCCTTGTTAGCGATATCCACCACGTTTGCCACATACGAATTGTGACAAAAATAAGCGGCAACACCGCGGCTTTTACCTTCGGAGTTGGTATCCCAGCCCGATTTTTCGCGAACCTGTTCCAAAACGCCGGCATAACGGGCCGCATCATAATCGTTGTTGCTACCCACCGGATTTTCCTGTGCGCGTTTCAGCAAATCGAGGCGAAACTGAATCGGATCTTTACCTGCAGCTTCGGCCACCTCATCGAGGAACGACTGTTCGGCGACAGCATTAAAATTGGAGCCGGGAGCACGGAAGGCACCGGTGCTTATATTTGTATCAACTGAAAAACTTTCGGCAAGGTAATTATCAACACTTCCTGCCGGAAAACGGTTGGCATGCAACGGACTGTCAGGGATACCTCCCATTCGAACATGGAACCCAATCAGGTTATTATCGGCATCCAGCGCTGCACGGTATAGGGCATGATACGCCGGACGATAAATTCCGTACGACATATCGTCTTCGCGCGAGTAGATCAACTTTACAGGTGCTTTCACCTTTTGCGAAATAACAGCTGCTTCCACCATAAAGTGGCCATACAGTCGTCGACCGAAACCACCTCCCATACGGGTCATTTGCACATCCACTTTTTCCAATGGCAAACCCAAACGGGCGGCAACCGTATTCTCCATAAACTCCGGCGTTTGAGTTGGGCCTGCCAATTGTGCAAAATCATCTTTTACGTCGGCAAAAAAGTTCATGGGTTCCATTGGGTTGTGCGCCTGAAATGGTGCAGTATAAGTTCGTTCAATTACTTTGGCAGCATTTTTAAACGCTTCTTCAGGATTTCCGTCGCGGCGCCGTTCCCTACTTGAGTTGGCAGCTGCTTCCTCCATTTTTTTGTAATGATCGGTAGTGTTTTCCTTACCTACAGGAACACCCTGCGCATTGTCATCCGCGATAGGTTCCCACTCCACGTTTAGCATGAGCTTGGCATTCATTACCTCCCAGGTTGATTTACCAACTACAGCCACTAATTCGGTAAAAGATGTCACATCAGACCACTGCCATTCGTAGTCGTCGTTATACGTTTTTATAGCAAAAACATCAATTATCCCGGGCATGGCTTTAGCCTCGGTGGCATCAAACGATTTTAGTTTCATACCAAAAGCCGGCGGATGCTCGATCATGGCAATTACCATTCCTTCGGCTTTATAATCCAGGCCAAACAAAGGTTTTCCGGTAACTATTTTTGGGCCATCCACATTCTTCCTTGAGGTACCTATAATGGTAAAATCCTTTATGTCTTTCAACTCTACCTCTTCAGGAACGGTCAGTTCAGCTGCGGCAGAGGCCATTTCTCCATAACCGGCTTCTTTTCCGCTGCCCGTATGATACAAAACTCCGGCTTCGGTAGTAATTTCATCAACCGGAACCTTCCATTCGTGCGCAGCGGCCTCGCGTAACATCCTGCGGGCGGTTGCACCTGCCATTCGGAGTCCGTTCCACCCCTGCCGGATAGACTGGCTACCTCCTGCCAACTGCCGGGTGAAAATATCGGTGTTCAGCGGCGCCTGTTCTACCATTACAAACTTCCAGTCAATATCCAGCTCGTCGGCCACAATCATCGGCATCGATGTTTTTACATTCTGGCCAATTTCGGGGTTGGGCGACATAATGGTAACCGCTCCGTTATTCCCTATTTTCAAAAAACCGTTTAACTCATACCATTCATCGGGCATGGTTAGTTGTTTCGGCGAATCGGTGGTGCAAGCCGGAGCCAACCAACTAAAAGTCAGCAGTAATCCGCCACCGGCCAATGCCGAACTTCGTATAAAAGAACGTCTATCGAGTTTTGTTTTAACCGTTGTCATGTGAAATGATTTTAATGTTAGTGAATGCGAAAAGCGTAGTACCTGTGCGGTGCAGATTAAGAATTAGCGGCTGCTTTAATGGCCTTTTTAATCCGTGTGTAGGTTCCGCACCGGCAAATATTACCATGCATGGCCATCTCAATTTCTTCGTCGCTGGGCGATGGATTCGCATTTAATAATCCTGCAGCGTTCATAATTTGTCCGCTTTGGCAGTAACCGCATTGCGGCACATCTTCTTCGATCCAGGCTTTTTGAAGCGGGTGATCCCCGTTTTCCGAAAGTCCTTCGATTGTAGTGATTTCCTTGTCGCCCACCGAGTCGACAAAAGTGATACACGAACGCGTTGCAAGCCCGTTAACCAAAATGGTGCACGCCCCGCACTGTGCAATTCCACAGCCGAATTTTGTTCCTACTAAATCCAGATGATCTCTGAGTACCCAAAGCATAGGTGTGGACGGATCAACATCCACCTCATGCTGTTTTCCGTTGATGTTTAGATTAAATACTGCCATTTATTTATAGATTTTAAACCATGTTACGAAGCTTAAACAGTAAGATATACAGTTTTTTAGATATTTTACTAACACCCTTTACAACAAAGACTTATCGTAAATGTTCAGGAATAAATAAAGAATTCTGAAAGAGGCCCCGGTTCTGCAATACATGGTTGTATTGTTGTCGTTTATCGTGGCTTGAGCAGTGAGTAATGAGTAGAGTGAAAAAGCAAATACCTGCAACACATTACCCGGATATTTTAAAATAGCATGGTAACGAGTATATTGAACATTACCCTGCGTACTTCTACGAAAGCAGTAAATAGAACTCCGGGAAGCTTTCGCAGCACTACGAAAGGACTTTTGAGTACACAGTGGAGCTTTTGTAGTAGTACGAAAGCAGTAAATAGAACTATTTGGTGGCAGCGTACGCCTGCGAAAGCAGTAAATAGAACTCCGGGAAGCTTTCGCAGCACTACGAAAGGACTTTTGAGAACTCGGTGGAGCTTCCGTAGCAGTACGAAAGCAGTAAATAGAACTATTTGGTGACAGCGTACGCCTGCGAAAGCAGTAAATAGGACTCTGGGAAGCTTTCGCAGCACTACGAAAGGACTTTTGAGAACTCGGTGGAACTTTTGTAGCAGTACGAAAGCAGTAAGTAGAACTATTTGGTGGCAGCGTACGCCTGCGAAAGCAGTAAATAGGACTCTGAGAAGCTTTTGCAGCATTACGAAAGGACTTTTGAGAACTCGGTGGAGCTTTTGTAGCGGTACGAAAGGACTAAATAGTAGTCGGTGAAGCTTTCGCAGTCCTGCGAAAGTTACAAATAGAGCTCCGGGGAGCTCTTGCAATCAGGCAGTTAGATATTTTTAATTACAAAAGACTTTTCGGAAACCCGCCCACAGTAAGGCATACCAACCAAAGACGAAATAAACCACTCGCGAGCATAAATTCGGAAATTAAAGCACTGTTGTTTTATTTTTTTATTATGCTAACTTTAAGCTCCGAATAAAAACCATAGCCGTTGAATACGCGCCCTGAAATAACAACAGTAAATAACCCTTACAAGATTCAATATTGTATACCTAAACCTGGTATAATTTCCTGTATATGGAATTATTGTACGGTTTTCATGTAGATATAAACTTGTAGTGGCTAAGTTTAAGAAAACGAAGTACCTATGAATAAAACGATACGAAATTCAATAATAATAGCAATTGCGATACTTGGATTAGTATTTGTCGTGATAGTTAAGTTCATTGAACCTTTAATGGCCGATGAAGCAAGACACATTGATGTAACTGATTTATATGATTATGTTGAAGATGGAGATATTATTTTTCAAACATCAAAATCAAGCCAGAGTAAAGCTATTCAAATAGCTACAAATTCAAAATATAGTCATCTCGGAATTATTTATAAAATTGAAGGAAATTGTTTTGTTTACGAAGCTGTCCAGCCAGTTAAGTTGACATCATTAGAGGAATGGATTGACCGTGGAGAAAAAAGACATTTTGTAATTAAACGACTTAAAAACTCAGATAAAATCCTGACTACTGACATTAAAAATAAAATGAAAACCGAGGGAGAAAAGTATAGAGGAAAGAATTATGATTTGTATTTCGAGTGGTCAGATGATAGAATTTACTGTTCTGAATTGGTATGGAAAATTTATAAAAATGCAGCAAACATTGAAATCGGGAAACTACAAAGATTAAGCGAATTTAATTTGAAAGATAAGACTGTAATACAGAAACTTAAAGAAAGATATGGAGAAAATATTCCAAAGGATGAAATTGTTATTTCTCCATCAAGCATGTTTGAAAGCGAAAAGTTGACTTCGATTTATATTGAATAAAAACCAGGCCACAACAATGTATAAAAATAATAGCCGAGACAGTAGTAAAATCAACGGTTGTAACCCGCTTCAACTGCATAGCGGTTTGACAGGAAAGAAGCCCGCAATCTGCCATTACTCATACAATTTACCCCTAGCATAATTTTAATAAAGACATTTATGGAATTAATGAAAGTTTTGCATCCTATGAGAAAAATTATATTATGAAAGCAATAACTATTTTACTATTCAGCCTAATCTTCAGCAACCTACTTGCTCAAGAGATTGTAGAAAAAGAAATCAAAACAGAAGTTAATGAAGTAACGGTCTTTATTGACAAAGCACAAGTTACAAGACAAAAAACTGTTGAACTCAACTCTGGAATCACAATTTTAAAATTTATAAACCTATCCCCTTTCATCGATGCAAAAAGTGTTCAGGTTAAAGCAAAAGGAGATGTGACAGTTTTGGCAGTAAATCATCAGCAAAACTTTATTGATAAACTTGAAAAATCGGAAGAAGTAAAAAAAATTGAAGAAAAGCTTGATGACCTAAAGGGTCAAATAAAATTAGAAGAGACCTACCTTTCAATTTTAAAAGAAGAATTGACCTTTTTAAATGACAACCGGATTATCGGGGGGAAAAACAATGAACTAAATATTTCGACACTTAAAGAAGCGTCTGAGTTTTACAGTTCAAAACTAACTGCATTAAAACTCAAAGAAATAGAAAGAAGTAATACTCTAGAAAATTTAAGAAAACAAAAGAACGAACTTCAAAGCCAATTATATACATTAACAAGCAAGAAAGAATTTGCATCGGGTGAAATTTTAGTAAAAGTTCAAGGTAAGATAAAAACAAATCCTTCTTTCGAATTATCATACATTGTTGACAATGCAGGATGGTATCCGACATATGATATTCGTGCAAAAACGATAAATGACCCCGTAGAAATTATTTATAAAGCAAATTTAAGACAAGACACTAAAGTTGATTGGAAAAATGTAAAACTTAGCTTTTCTTCTTCAAATCCAAATTCTTCGGGAGTTGCTCCGGAACTTAAAGCTTATTTTCTCGACTATTATAGTTTGCCGCCGGTATACAATAAATCAATAAACTCCGTTGGCGGTCAAGTTGTGGATGAAGAAAATCAACCATTAATTGGGGTAACGGTAATGGTACCAAAAACAACAATTGGAACTGTAACAGATATGAACGGAAATTATTCAATTACCCTTCCGAATAATGCGGATTATCTAAACTTTTCGTTTGTAGGTTGCGAAAGTCAAACATTGCCAATTACCAGCTCGGTGATTAATGTAAAAATGATTGAGGATGTAGCGGGATTGGAAGAAGTTGTGGTAGTTGGTTATGGAGTTCAGGGAGATGCTGAAGTATCAACACAACTTCAAGGAAGGGTTGCTGGTGTTTCAGTAAATAAAACTAAAAGCAGAGACGCAGAAAGTATTGCAATTCCTTTTGAAAAAACCGAAAATCAAACTTCCATAAATTTTGAGATTTCCACTCCATATACTGTTAATTCAGACAATAAAAACTATTCGGTTGACATGGTAGTGTATCAGGTACCTGCATTCTTCCAATATTATACTGTACCAAAAATTGAAAAAGAAGCTTACTTAATTGCAAATATCACTGACTGGGAAAAATATAATTTATTGGAAGGTGAAGCCAATATTTTTTTCGAGGAAACATTTGTTGGGAAGTCACTTTTGGATGTTCGGTTCGCGTCTGACACTTTGCAACTTTCATTGGGTAAAGACAAAAATGTAATTGTTAACCGGGAAAAAGAAAAAGATTTTGAAACCAGACAATTTATTGGCTCAAAGAAAGAAGAATCAAAATCATGGAAAACAACCATTAAAAACAATAAAAGTCAAGAAATTAATATGGTTGTACTTGACCAGGCTCCGGTATCAAAACTTGAAGAAATTGAAGTAAACATTCAAGATGTTTCAGGCGGTAAGCTAAATAAAGAAAGTGGAGAAGTTAAGTGGGAGTTTACGTTAAAACCAATGGAGCAAAAGGAATTTGATTTAAAATATTCAGTCAAATATCCAAAATCGAGGAATTTGACAATCGAATAAAAACTTCGCATAACTCGTGTGACCGTTAGCACCAATTTAAAATGAAGCAAATAAGTAAAATACTAATAGTATTGTTTTTTGCTGGATGTCAAAGCAAAGTTGAATCCGTTAAGCATGAAAATAAATACGATATTCAAATTTTATATAATCATTACAAAAAGGATAAAACCTTTAATCGAAAATATTTAGACAAGGAATATTTACGCGACGGAAATTTGTATTTAATTTTTGAAAGTTATTTTAATCAAGACACCGTTGAGGTTAAAATCAATGGGAAAAAAGAAATTTCTGAAATTATAAATACAGAGTCTTCTACTGGTGTTGCAAAATCAATAAAACTTAACGACATGGAAACGATTAATAATGTCGGAATTATTGTAAATAATGGGAAAGAAGCTTTTATCGAAATCGATACAATGAATTTCTTTTTAATTACATTTTCCGACTCAATTTTAAAAATTCGAGTTCCTAAAAGCGTTCCATTTTATGACTAATCCGTTGAATCAAGCAAGAAAGATAAGTGAAAGGCATTGAAAAAATATATGATGAGTTCTATGAGATTGATGTAGAAAATCACTTTGAAATAGTAAAATTCTATGAAAAGAATCAGATGATTTTAGACAATAAATCGAATTTCATAGACTTTGAAGAATTCAATGAACACATACTTATTCTCACAAAATATATTATTGGTCTGGAGAATTTGGGGCGGTATACAAAGACAATTCAATATGCTGATAAAACATATCGTTAATAGAAAATAACATTGATAAATTTAATGTGCCATTTTCTGATTTTGATACTTATTGGAGTACACTAACTAGCAAAGGACGTGCGCATTATAATAATAAAGAATATAAAACATCAATCGAAATATTTGAGAAACTTTGTGAATGGGACAATGAAAATGACTATTTAAAACAATGGCTTGAGGCATCTAAAAAGGGAAAAAGAAACTCTTTAAATAAATACTTTTACTTAACCGCATTCATATTCATTTTTGGAGAATTGGCATTCAGTGATGGTTTTTTAAGCAAAGAAATAAAATTAATAATGCTAAAAGTCGGTTTTCTTTTCTTACTGGTAGCCTTAGTAAATGAGTACTTCTGGGATAAAATAATTAAATGGACAAAAAAATAATGTACAAACCGTTGTACTTCATTTTGAGGCATCCTGCATATAAAAATTTAACTTTGAGAGATAGAAAATAACACAGCCAATGAGATTCATTGAACCAAAGTATCTATTCGTATTTATTACGATGATTTATTTCAGTAATAATTGTTTTTGTCAAAACACTGATAAGGTTTCGCCTCGTTATAATGTTACCTTAAAAGAAGCTCATATTGGAAGTTTTGAAATAGATACTATGCTGCTCAATAGTTATGAGACTTTACCATCAAATATAACCTCATTTTATCTTGATGCCAGAGCTGTATTTGAGAAAAACAAGGTAGATTTTACTGACATACAAATTGTTGAGGCTGCGACAAAAAATAATATAAGATTAATGGGTGGCCCTATGCTGGGTGATGTAAAAGAGAATGGGATAAGTATTTGGTTTCGACCATCAAACGAATTGCCAATCCACATAAAAGTAATTGCCTTGAATAGCAATGAAGAAAATAGTTATACATTAAAACCTGTTGCTGCAGGCAGAGCACAGCGAATCGTTATAAATGATTTGTCTCCTTCAACGAATTATAAATATGTAGTACTATCACAAGATATCAAAATAGCCGAAGGAGCATTTCAAACAGCACCCAAAACGGATGAAAATACTCCGTTAAGACTAACTTTTGGTTCATGTTTTCATAAAATAGGTCTTCATAATCCCAACCTTATCAACACCATATTAAAAAGAAAAACAAATGCAATGTTGCTTTTAGGTGATATTGCAGTTGATGATAGAGAAAACAATTTTAATATGCACAGTTCTGATTATTTACTCCGTGATGTTTCTCGATCGTGGAAAAAACTCGCTGCTAATGTTGCTCTCTATACGAGCTGGGATGATCATGATTACCTCAATAACGACCTTAGTGGTATTCCTGAAAACTTTACAGAAGAGGAAAGAGAAAAACTCCGGACATTATGGCGACAAAATTGGAACAATCCCCAAAATGACGCAGAAGGAATTTACTTTACTACCCGAATAGGTCAGGTAGAAATAATAATGCTTGATACAAGGTCGTGCCGTAAAATTGAAGAAAGGGGTGAATATGGCTCATATTTGGGGTCGGAACAGCAAAAATGGTTAAAAAGTATTTTGAAAAATTCCACCGCGCCTTTTAAGATTATTTCCAGTGGAACGATGTGGAGCGATTATATTACAAATGGAAAAGATTCATGGGGAACATGGGATACTTTGGCTCGGGAAGAGATATTCAACCTGATAGAAGAAGAAAATATACCCGGCGTTTTACTGATTAGTGGCGATCGTCACGGTGCCCGTGGTTTTACAATACCAGGAACATCAGGTTTTAAGTTTTATGAATTTGAAGCAGCTTCGCTCGGAGGAGTACCCGGACCTCCGGCAATGGCTAACGACACTTCAAATCAATTATTCGGGTATCATGGTGAAGGATTAAAAGCTTTTGGTGAGTTTACTTTTAATACACTGGAAAATAAACCTCAAGTGACGTTTAGATTAATTGATGAATTTGGGAATGTTATGGAAAAACATATTTTGTCATACGATATGTTAACTCCCAAAAAACAATAAGGTAAATTGAAATTATCAGAGTTTAGCAGCAACCAGCTCATCGTCTGCTTGTTTTTTACCGATAAGTTCAATTTCTGCCAATTGTAAAACAGCTCTGCCAAAACGATCTATTCCCTTATGAGTGAGATCAAACCTGTAAATTTTATAGGCAGGTGAATTTTCCAAAAGAAATTCCAGTGTTTGTCCGCGATCGGAAAAATTCTCATCAACACGTGTATCGATAGCAATAAACTCTACTCCATCGTTCGAGCCTTTAAGTACCCAGTCTTTTGGGTCGCGCATAGGCGCATCATTAGCAGATGTTATGGTGTACTTTTCCAGTTGATAAACATCCTCCATCTCGAACTGTATCCAGGCTGAGGAATTAAAAGTCAGGAATTTTGTGCCCGGGTTATTATCAATACTGTTTTTCAGCCCTTCGCCGGATGGCGAATCGTTGTACTGACAAGTAACTTTGCCGGCTAAATCGGTAATATCCATCGTTGCATATGGATCAATAACCTTAACCAGCTTCGTTAATGAACATGTATCTTTTTTTCCGTTTTGTTCTACGATAAGCGATATGGTATAATCACCCGAATTCGCATACGAAACTACCGGCGACTTTTCAGTGCTTGTTGCAGGTATTCCTCCCTCGAAAGTCCAGTTATAGTTAATTCCATCCTTGATTAATGGTGAAAAAGTAACGGTTTCGTTCTGTAAAATACTAAAGGCTGACGGGTTAAACCACGCTTTTAGGTCTTCTGCATTATCCCAGGGATAAGCGGCCACTTCGTTCTGATAAAGCTTCCAGAGCACATCAGCAGACATGCCATACAACTCTTCGGTAACCGCCGATAGCGTCCAGGTTTCATATTCCTCCGCAGTACGATTAATATCTTTTAGAAAGTTATTGCTCAGATTTTTATAGATCCACAAATAAAAAAATGCGGTTGTATTATAGCCATCGCGGAAAGTTCCTCCCTGTTTCGGAAAACGTTCAGGATTAAAGCCACCTGTATTTAAACGGCTCAAATCGGCAGTACCTTCGATAAAACCAAAACATTCAGTACCTCCGTTGTAGCCACCGGCATTTTTGGGTTCATTTTGCAAACCATGTGTTATTTCGTGACACAAAACTCCATATATTTCATCACGAGCCACATCCATACCATGCTTATCGATAAAATTAACCAGGTAGTTTAAATCGAAACCAATTTCGATGTGCGGTACACTGCCACCTTTATAAGAAAGTGCTCCTCCATCGTTCAGTTTATAAGTAATCTCTTTCAGTCCGTGTTTATTTGCCTCTTCCGGTGTGTAATAAAGCTCTTTTGCAATTTCAAGGCAACAATATTGTACCCAATCTTCTATACCATCATATCCTTGTTTTTCCACCAACTCTAAATACTTCGCGATTCCTTCATGCCCTTCCGCTTCAATTTGAAGTGTTACCTTTGGTGCTTCATATAAATTCCAATCAACACCAGGTGTCCCCTCGTTCAAATCAGGACTAGATTTACACGCGTTTAAACTCAGAATTACCAGAGTTGTAAAAAGTATTCCAACGATATTATTCTTCATATTGTAATTTGGATAAATAAATTAGTTGCTTCTGCGTTGTTACGATTACTCGATATCTATAATGCAGCGCGAATATAAGATTTCGGACGAAAAGTCGATTAACAATAATATGATGTGAACAAATTGTTTCAACAAAATGTCACATTTACAACAGAAAATAGTGCCTTGTAAAATATAATTCCGCCCGGGATACAAGAAAATGGAACGAATATTACAAACCCGATAACTTTTCCAAAGCAAGGGTTAGTGCATGTGTTCCGAGTTTTCCGTGGCCCTGCGCCTGAACAGCCAGGTAAAGTTGTTTTACCAGTGCCAGTCCCGGTAACGACAAGCCCATTGCTTCGGCTTCTTTCAGAGCAATACCCATGTCTTTTATAAAATGCTCCACAAAAAATCCGGGATCGAAATTACGGTTTACAATACGTGGCGCCAGGTTATCGAGTGTCCAGCAACCTGCCGCTCCGCCACTAATTGATGAAAGCATGGTTGGCAAATCAAGACCGGCTTTATGTCCATACAACAAAGCTTCGCAAACACCTATCATTGTTCCGGCAATGGTAATTTGGTTACACATTTTGGTATGTTGCCCCGATCCGGCTTCTCCCTGGTAAACGATCTGTTTTCCCATAGTTTCGAACAACGGATAAACCTTATCAAAAGCTTCTTTATCGCCACCGGCCATTATCGACAATGTTCCATTTTTTGCACCAACATCACCTCCGGAAACCGGTGCATCAACCGACTGAATACCTTTAGCTTTGGCTGCCTCATAAATTTCAACGGCTAAACTCGGCTCTGTGGTTGTCATATCAACTAAAACAGCACCCGGTTTCGCTTTTGCCAGAATCCCGTTTTCGCCAAAGTACACTTCGCGCACGTCTTTCGGAAATCCCACAATGGTAAAAATAACATCGGAAACTGCTGCAACTTCTGCCGGGCTATCGGCCCATTTTACACCGTTTGCCAGCAAAGCATCTGCCTTACTTTTTGTTCGGGTATAAGTGGTACACTCATATCCGGCTTTATTTAAGTGACCCAGCATGGATATTCCCATCACTCCGGTGCCAATCCAACCAATTGTAATATCTTTTTTCATTCGTGCTTTTTTAAGTATGCCAAAGCTAAAGTTTTCATGACATTGAACAAAATCATTCTGCCATCAATAATTCGTATTTGTAATCACTATTTATAATGAATTAATTTTACACTCTATATGCAAAAGTAACTACCTGTTTTGATCTAAAAAAGGTAATTAAATTTCCCGCCTTTAACTCTGATTTCCTAAACCTTACATACATCTCGCCTGTAAACAAACTTTATAAAAAGTACCTAATACTCTTTTATAATATGCTCTACAACAGTCCGATTACAATTCCGTATTTTTTAAAGTAAAATAATTATAATTTATATTTGAGGCCAAATCTTTCGCATAGATTTATAAATTGATAACGGAGAGTGGATGCTGACTACTTTCCGTTTTCTTTTAAAAATGCCTCATCCACAGCATAAAAAAACCTCCGGATAAACTCCGAAGGTTTCTATTATATCTAATCAAATTATTCTTACAATTCTTTAAAGAAATCGTTTCCTTTATCGTCAACAATAATGAATGCAGGGAAATTCTCCACTTTGATCTTACGAACAGCCTCCATGCCAAGGTCTTCAAAATCGACCACCTCAACAGATTTAATACTGTTTTTGGCCAGAATAGCAGCCGGTCCGCCAATCGAACCGAGGTAGAAACCTCCATGTTTTTTACAGGCGTCGGTAACGGCTTGAGAGCGGTTTCCTTTTGCCAGCATAATCATCGATCCGCCGTGGCTTTGGAACTCGTCAACATACGGGTCCATACGGCCTGCCGTTGTTGGCCCGAAACTACCTGAAGCCATTCCTTTTGGTGTTTTTGCAGGGCCTGCATAATATACCGGGTGGTTTTTAAAATACTCGGGCATTGGTTTGCCTTCGTCGAGCATTTGTTTAATCTGCGCGTGAGCAATATCGCGGGCTACAATTAAAGTACCGCTCAGGTTCAAACGCGTTTTTGTTGGGTATTTTGTTAATTCGGCCAATACTTTATCCATTCCCTGATCCAGGTCGATATCGACAGCCGGACTCATCGCCGGTGCTTTTGCCGGTAAGAAACGAGCCGGATTTTTCTCCAGTTGCTCAAGGAAAATACCGTCTTTGGTAATTTTTGCTTTGATGTTACGGTCGGCACTACAGCTAACACCCAAACCTACCGGGCACGAAGCTGCATGGCGTGGCAAGCGGATAACACGTACATCGTGCACAAAATATTTTCCGCCAAACTGAGCACCCACTCCACTTTCCTGGCAAATTTTGGTTACTTTTTCTTCCCACTCCAAATCGCGGAAAGCCTGACCACCTTCATTACCTTCGGTTGGTAAATGATCTAAATAACCTGCTGATGCTTTTTTCACCGTCGCCAATGTAGCTTCGGCAGAAGTACCGCCAATTACCAGCGCCAGGTGATACGGAGGACAGGCAGAAGTACCCAGATCCATAATTTTTTCCTGAACAAATTTGGTAAGGTTTTCTTCGGTCAGCAACGATTTGGTTTGCTGATAGAGGTAGGTTTTGTTACCTGAACCTCCACCTTTTGTAACAAATAAAAATTCGTATTTATTTCCTTGCTCGGCATACAAATCAATTTGTGCAGGCAAGTTTGTTCCGGTGTTCTTTTCTTTGGTCATGGTAAAAGGCACCACCTGCGAATAGCGTAAGTTCTTTTCGGCATAGGTAGCGAAAATACCTTTCGACAAGGCTTCGGCATCGTTGGCGCCAGTGTATACATCTTCTCCTTTTTTACCAATAACAATTGCTGTTCCTGTATCCTGGCAAGTTGGCAGTTCGCCCTCGGCCGAAACAGCCTGGTTCATTAACATGGTGTGTGCTACAAACCTGTCGTTGTCGGTTGCTTCCGGGTCTTCGAGTATTTTGGCCAGTTTTTCAAGGTGCGAGGCACGCAGGTAAAACGAAACGTCGGTAAACGCTTCTTTTGCCAGTTCTTCCAAACCTTTGGGGTCAACTTTTAAAATCTCGCGGCCATCAACTTCAATGGTCGACACATAATCTTTTGTAATACAACGATATTCGGTATCGTCTTTTAAAATTGGAAATGGTTTTTGATATTTAAAATCTGCCATTGTATAATCGGTTAAATTAATTTTCCTTCAAAGATAAAACTATTCGTTTGTTTCTATTTTATTTTAAAGCGAAACCTGAAAAATTTAACCCGAAACATTCGATGTATTTGAATCCAATGATCATTATATGCACACGCAACAACTATTGATTTCAGAATACTTAATCTGACTGGCATTTTTTTGCAGCAACATTTGGTTTGTATTACAAACTTGTTTAATTTTATAAACAAAATAAGTATCATGAGCTCAACTACATCAAACCAGGAAATGAGTGACAACGAAATGTTGAAAACACTCAAAACGGCTATTGCCACTTCAAAACATTCGTTATACCAGGATGGAATTCTGCTCATCTTGTGGGGGGCATCATTTACCATTGGATTCTTCCTGCACTATTACAAATCTTCTCACCTTGTGGTTTATTGGGAACGTAATATCATCAATATTTTAAATATTGTAGGAGCCGTATTATTAATCGGTTTTACCATCTATTATCTATTTTTTCGCAAACCCAAACTCCGCACTTACACTGCTATTTCAACGCGTTTTGTTTGGATTGGAATTATCATTGCCCATAACCTGAACGTGATCGTTACCAAAAGCTTCTTGCAGGAAGTTGATTTTGCACTGCTCCACCCTCTTCAAATGGTACTGATTGGATTCGCACTTTTTGTTACAGGTGGAATTTATCGATACAATTTATTATCAATCAGCGGTGCAGTTATGTGGATTGCGGCAATAATGTGTGCCCGGGTTGAACTGGCCGACCAGTTTCTGATTCGGGCAATAGCCAACTTTATCTGTTTTGTAATCCCGGGCGTTTTAATGTATCTGAAAAGTAAAAAGCCGGCCCATGTTTAAAAACCTCGATCCACTTCTTCATTCGCAGGTACGGCTGGCTATTATGACTATTTTGCTTAATGCAAAGTCGGCCGAATTTTCGTATTTGCTCGAAAACATAGAAACCACAAAAGGTAACCTGAGTTTTCAGATCGCAAAACTTAAGGAAGGTGGATACATAAAGGTTAAAAAGTCGTTCCGCAAAAACTATCCCCTCACCACTTTAAGTATCACCCCAAAAGGAATTACGGCCTACGAAAACTATGTAGAAGCCATTTCAGAATATTTCAAAAAATCGGGAAAACTATAGCCCCCGCCTTCCGTTTTATCTATAGTTTACGTTTAAAGCCTTTTGAATTGGCTGTATATTTCATTCAATTCATTAGTTTTGAGAAAACGAAAATATATTCAGATGAAAACGAAAATCCACTTTTTATATGTTTTACTTTTTGCCCTTGTTTTTACTGTAAAAGCAGAAGTACAACTTCCAAAAATATTTAGTTCGAATATGGTGCTTCAGCAAGGAATTGAAATTCCGGTATGGGGCTGGGCAACCGAAGGAGAAGAAATATCTGTTTCACTTCTTGCGCAAAAAACAAAAGTAGATTTTGGTACAGGTGAAAAAACCACCGTGACCATTCTCCTGGCGAATGCTAAGGCCACTACTGATTCGGATGGCAAATGGATGGCCAAACTGCCGACACAAGAATATGGAGGTCCTTATACCTTGATGATAAAAGGCAAAAACACCATTTCGCTAAAAAATGTAATGATTGGCGAGGTTTGGGTGTGTTCGGGGCAATCGAACATGGAATGGCCGCTGGCACAGGTAAAAAATGCCGATGAAGAAGTAGATGCTGCCGATCATCCCAATATTCGTTTGTTTACGGTACCACGTCGGGTGGCACAATTTCCTGAAGAGGATATTGAAAGTGGCGAATGGATGGAATGCACCCCCCAAACGGCCCATAACTTTTCTGCAGTTGGCTATTTCTTTGGCAAGGCTTTGAAGGAAGATCTTGATGTTCCGATCGGACTTATTCACACTTCGTGGGGCGGCACCGTTGCCGAAACATGGACCAGCGCACAAACCATTCAAAACGATCCTGATTTCAGAGAACCGATGATTGAGCTGCAACAAATGAATCTGGAGGAATACAAAAAGAACAAGGAAGCTGAGATAAGAAAAATACTCGGTGGCGAAATTCCAACCGAAGACAAAGGAATGCAAGACGGAAAACCCGTTTGGTCTGATCCGGAGTTAAACGATACCGACTGGAGTAAAATCATAGCTCCCGGATTATGGGAAGAACAAGGTTATATTGATATTGACGGAGTAGCCTGGTACCGAAAAGAACTTGACCTGACAGAAGACCAGACCCAAACGAATATGAATCTGCACTTGGGGAAAATAGACGACTCTGATATTACTTTTTTAAATGGTATTGAGATTGGGAAAACCGAAAATCAGTACAATAAGGAACGCGTTTACACCATCGACAAAAAATATTTGAACCCTGGAAAAAATATGATCGTTGTTCGTGTTAACGACACCGGCGGCGGTGGCGGAATATGGGGCACTCCCGAAGATCAGTACGTGGCTATCGGGCAGGAAAAAATCGATATCTCGGGCGACTGGAAATTCAAAATTTCAAAAGCAGTGGTGCAAGATATAAATCTTGGCCCGAACTCGTATCCTACCCTTTTATTCAACGGAATGATCAATCCAATTGTACCATTCGGGATTAAAGGTGTTATCTGGTACCAGGGCGAATCAAATGCCACCCGTGCCAAACAATATCAGCGCGTATTTCCGAATCTCATAAACGATTGGCGTACGCATTGGAACCAGGGAGATTTCCCATTTCTGTTTGTGCAGTTGGCCAATTATATGAAACCGGTACAAAATCCAACGGATAGCGAGTGGGCAGAGTTACGCGAAGCACAAACCAAAACGCTGGAGCTGCCCAATACCGGTATGGCATCGGCTATTGATATTGGTGAAGCTGATGATATTCATCCGCGCAACAAACAGGATGTTGGCAAGCGACTGGCTTTAAATGCTTTTAAAGTGGCTTACGGAAAAGATATTGTATACACCGGCCCAACTTTCGAATCGGTGAAATTTAAAGACGGGAAAGCCTACATAACTTTTTCAAATACTGGCTCGGGACTGGCCGTAAAAGACAAATACGGCTATGTAAATGCATTTTCAATTGCGGGTGCCGATCGTCAGTTCTACTGGGCCAAAGCAGAGGTTATCAATAAAAACACGGTGGTTGTTTATTCGTACGCGGTTACCGATCCGGTGGCAGTGCGTTTTGGCTGGGCCGACAATCCTGATGATTTAAACCTGTATAACCTGGAACTTCTGCCGGCCAATCCTTTCAGAACAGATGACTGGCCGGGAATAACAAAATAAACAGCTCTGCATTGAAAATAAATTATACCGGCAGCACAATTTATTGAACAATAAAATGTTGATTATAAAACACCTTTGCATAGCTTTGTGTTAATGATGAAAAACTTAACCACTCTATTTTTATTACTGCTAACCCAACTAGTTGCTGTTGCACAAAGTAATAATGCAACGTTAAAAGGAGTTATCACTGATCAGGACGGTGTTCCGATAGATATGGTAAATGTGGTATTAAAAGAATATCCAACCCTTGGAACCACAACAAATGCCGATGGCGAATTTCTGCTTCGTATTCCGGCGCGCAAACAGCTCACGATAATTTTTTCATCGCTGGGCTATCAAACTTTTCAGGATTCAGTTTATGCCAATCGTGAAGAAACGATTATCAAACAGATTACCATGCCGGAAGCCAACCTGGAACTGGCAGAGATAATCGTTAAGGAACAGCGACGCAACGGAGGAAGTATTGTTAGTCTCGATCCAAAAATCATCAACTCCATTTCTAGTGCTTCGGGAGGTATTGAAGCCGGACTAAAAACATTGCCCGGTGTTTCATCAAATAACGAGTTAAGCTCACAATACACGGTTCGCGGTGGTAATTTCGACGAAAACCTGGTGTATGTAAACGATGTGGAGGTTTACCGTCCGTTCCTGATTCGCTCGGGGCAACAGGAAGGTTTGAGCTTTATAAACAGCGACATGGTTTCTACCGTCGATTTTTCGGCGGGTGGTTTTAATGCCAAATATGGCGATAAAATGTCGTCGGTACTTGATATAAAATACCGCAGACCAAGCGATTTTAGCGGATCGGCATCAGTTAGTATGCTCGGTGCTTCGGCGCATTTTGAAGACGTAGCGCTAAAGGGAAAGCTCTCGCATATTTCAGGAATTCGATACAAAACCAACCGCTACATATTGGGGAGTTTGGATGAGCAGGGCGAATACGACCCACGTTTTCTTGATTTTCAAACCTATATAACTTATCAGTTTAACGAGAAGTTCGATCTCTCGTTTTTGGGTAACGTAGCGCAAAACCAATACAATTTTATTCCGCAAACCCGCGAGACAAGTTTTGGTACGTGGCAAAACCCATTTAACACCAAAATATATTTTGACGGACAGGAACAGGATGATTTTCAAACCTATTTAGGAGCTGTAACTGCTAACTATCATCCCAATGCCAACCTAAACCTGAAGTTTATTGCATCGGCTTACCACGCCAAAGAAAAAGAGACTTACGATATTCAGGGGCAATACTATTTAAACCAGCTGGAGCGAAATATGGGCTCGGATGAGTTTGGCGACAGCACGCTGAATTTGGGAGTAGGTACATTTCTCAATCATGCCCGAAACAGTCTGGATGCAACCGTTTACAGTTTTTCGCACAAAGGAGCCTATAACTCGGAGAAGCACCTGATAAACTGGGGAATTAAATTTCAGCACGAAAAAATAAACGACGAGTTAAACGAGTGGATCTACCGCGATTCTGCCGGTTATTCCATCCCTTATTCAGATCAGCAAGTAAAATTGTTTTATACGCTTAATGCCAAAAACAAAATCAGCTCTAACAGGGTAACCGGATATATTCAGGACAGCTGGAGCGTACCCACCGAAAATGGCGATTTGTATTTAACTGGCGGAGTGCGATTCAATTACTGGGATTTTAACAATGAATTACTGGTGAGTCCGCGAGCCACATTAAGCTACTTCCCCGAATGGGAGAAAAAAATGTCGTTCCGTTTATCGGCGGGCTGGTATCATCAGTCGCCCTTTTTTAAGGAGCTGAAACAAAGCGACGGCTATATAAATTACAACTCAAAAGCACAACGTTCGTTTCAGGTCCTTGGTGGAACCGATCTGTTGTTTACCGCCTGGGATCGCCCGTTTCGTTTTACTTCCGAGGCCTACTACAAACACATGAACCGCCTGATTCCTTATCAGATAGATAATGTTCGTATACGTTACCTGGCCGAAGAAGAAGCAACCGGTTATGCCACAGGAGTTGATTTTAAAATTAATGGTGAGTTTGTGAGCGGACTGCAATCATGGGCCAGTTTGTCGTTCCTGCAAACCGAAGAAGATATTAAAGGCGACGGACATGGAATGATTCCACGCCCTACCGATCAGTGGATGAATTTTAGTTTGTTTTTCCAGGATTATTTACCCGGAAATCCAACATACAAAATGCAATTGTCGGGTTTTTACGGGGCCCGCCTGCCCACCGGGCCTCCAAATGGCGAGCGCTACCAGGATGTTTTTCGTATGCCGCCTTACCGCCGCATCGACCTTGGATTTTCAAAAGTATTTATAAGCAGGGCAAACCGCTCCAGCAGCCCGTTTTTCAGGCATATTACCGATTTATCGTTAAGCCTCGAGGTATTTAACCTGCTGGATATCAACAATACCATCTCCTATTTTTGGGTATCGAGTATTTATGGCGACCAGTATGCGGTTCCGAATTATCTTACTTCAAGAAAGTTCAACTTGAAACTTACGGTAAAATTCTAAAACACAGCAACATATTCATTTCATTACATAATGTAATGTTTAAGCAACATTAAAACTTTGGCGTACAACGTGTTTGATATGAACTATTGTAGCCAATCGGTTAACTTTGCCTTGCAAATTAATTAGTTACTCTATGAACCTAACAGTATACCAGGGGGATGCCTTCGCCGAGAAGATTTTTGAAGGAAATCCTGCAGCCGTTATTCCGCTGAATGATGAGTGGCTTCCGGATGATATCATGCAAAAATTGGCCATGGAAAACAACCTCTCGGAAACAGCATTTTTTATTATAAAAGACGACTGTTACCATATCCGATGGTTTACTCCTGAAGCCGAGGTCGATCTTTGTGGTCATGCTACACTGGCGACTTCGCATGTTCTGTTTCAGCATTTAAATTATACTGCCGATAGCATCTGTTTTAAGTCGAGAAGCGGTAAACTCAGCGTGAAAAAAGAAGGCGATTTGCTGGTACTGAACTTTCCGGCATCAGAAGTGGAGGCCAAATATATTCCCACCGGGTTAAAAACGGCGTTTGGCATCCATCCGCAGGAATGTTTTAAAGGACGCGAAGACCTGATGCTGGTATTTAAAAATGAAAACGACATTGCCAACCTCGAGCCCGATTTCACAAAAATGCTGGAAGCCACCTCGCGGGGAATAATCTGCACGGCCAAATCGGAGAAATACGATTTTGTATCGCGCTTTTTTGCCCCATCGGTGGGCATTAATGAAGACCCCGTCACCGGGTCGGCGCACACCATGCTTATACCATACTGGTCGGCTCGACTGGATAAACAAAACCTGCTGGCAAAACAAATATCGAAACGAGGCGGAGTGCTGCATTGCAAACAATTGGGCGATCGCGTTGAGATAGGCGGCAAAGCAGTAACTTACCTGGTAGGAACTATTAATATTTAAGCACTTCATTCCTTTTATTTCTATTTCAGCAGTAACACTTAACTTTTATTCAGATTTATTTGTCGGGAGGTATGGATTAACTTAAAGAAAAGTCGTATATATTTGCCGAAGATAAATACACAACTGCACTCATATTCACTATTTATATTTAAAAATGAACGATCCGATTGGCCTGGCCATTAAAGAATATTTTGAACGGGGAAAAGCGCCTCAAATTCAGGTAGATTCGAATTATACTGAAGGCGAAACCATTGCCCCATCGTATTTTTTCCGCAGCGAAAAAGAACTGCACAAAATCGAAAAAGTTGCCCTGAAAAATTGTAAAGGCCGCATTTTGGATATTGGTGCTGCAGCAGGCTGTCATTCACTCATTCTGCAGAAAAAAGGCTATAGTGTTACTGCGCTTGAAAAATCGGAAGCTTCGGTTGAAGTGATGCGCAAACAGGGAATTGTAAAAGTGGTTCATGCCGATATTTTTGAATACAGCGAAGAACAATACAACACCATTTTGTTGCTGATGAACGGTTCGGGCATTGGCGGGACCATCGCAGGTTTAAAAAAATTACTTTCTCATTTAAAAAGCCTTCTGTTGGAAGGGGGCCAGATTTTAATCGACTCGTCGGATATAAAATACCTTTTTGAAGAAGAAGACGGATCGCAGTGGATTGATATTGCCAACAACAACTACTATGGCGAAATGCAGTACAAAGTGAGTTTCAGGAAAGAAGAGGCGCAGTTCGACTGGCTTTTTATCGATTTCAACACCCTGCAACTTGTTGCCAACGAAGTGGGTTATAACTGTACTTTGCTGGAAAAAGGTACGCATCACGACTACCTGGCAAGACTAAATCTTTAAAGATTGTACAGTTACCACGAAATTTTTCACGTTCGGCACAAACCGGGAATCGATCGAGTGAGTCCTTTCGCAGAGTTTAAAATGCCGTTGGCAGAGTAATTCAGCTCATTCACAGATATAATTTCGGTATTTACTGACGTTTACATAATTTGGTGTTCGAATTAAAACAGAAAACACCATGAAAGCTCTTATCCTCATCTCCTCAATTTTTTACATTCTCGGATTGAAGATCAGCAACAAAATCGACCTGGTAAAAAAATCGAACCCGGTGGAGAAAATTATTACCCACAAGGTAAAAGCTGCTGAAACCGAAGAAAATGCAAATTTTGAAGCCGAAGCCCAAAAAGACGCCCCGGATAAAGAAAAAACACCCCCCAAAGAAAGTATGGAATAACACCCTCCTCTTCGAAATAAACAACAAAGAATTAAACAGGAAATCATTTAATGGTTTCCTGTTTTGTTTTTTGTACATTAGGTAACTCTAAATTCGGAACTATTGATTTATGAATTGCGAGATCACATCAAACGATATTCGGGTTAACAGCTGGGAGGAATTAACACAGGAAGTTTACCACCAGTCGTGGAAACCGGATCTTGGACGGTTTAGGTCCGACTTTGCATTTCGCGGCCTCTCCGACTGCCATTATAAACTGGAGAACAGCTTTGTTCGAAACTGCGGAGAACGTCCGGAGCTGGAATACCATATGCTGCGTAATTTCCGTAAATATGCCCGTATCGATGATTTTTCTCTGGCAAACACACCACTGCGGGCACTGGTACTTGCTCAGCACCATGGCTTAGCCACACGTTTGCTCGACTGGACTTACTCTCCCTATATTGCCATGCACTTTGCCACATCGAACACCGAAAAATATGATTTGGATGGCGTGATTTGGAAAGTAGATTTTGTTCAGGTAAACCGGCTTATTCCTGAACCGTTAAAAGAATTGCTTACACTTGAAAAATGCAATGCTTTTACCGTGGAAATGCTGGAATCTGTTTTCCCGACAATTCAGAAACTGGATGAAACCATTGGCAGAGGCCATGCTTTGTTTTTTGAACCGCCATCGATCGACGACCGGATTGTAAACCAGTTTGCACTGTTTTCGGTAATGACAAGCGCCACTTCGATTCTGGACGAGTGGCTGGTTAAACATCCCGAACTGTACCGGCGCATTGTTATTCCGGCTGAATTAAAATGGGAAGTACGCGACAAACTCGACCAGGCGAATATTACCGAACGGGTACTTTTCCCCGGGCTTGATGGTTTGGCTAGTTGGTTAAAACGACATTACCGGCCAAAACAATAATCGAAACAGACAAACAACTGGTTAAAACATTTGCATTCAACAAATTCATCCGCTTACTGTTTTTAATTAAAATGACTAAAAAATATCCTTATGACCAACTTTCAAATGAATCGACGAAAATTTATCGGAGCGCTTAGCGCAGGTACTGCACATGTTTTATTTTCGAATCCACTATATGCCGGTAATATTCCGGCGCGGAGTCACGATCCATTTCAGTTGGTGGAGTTGGGGAATTCGGGGATAAAAACCACGCTGTTGGGAATGGGAACCGGAGTACACGCTACCAACCGCACTAGTTTCCTTACCAAGCAGGATAAAAATGCCAGTCTCGATCTGTTGCATCACGCATACGACAAAGGCATCCGGTATTTTGATTTGGCTGATACCTATGGCACACACGGGCTTTTTGCCGAAGCAATGACGAAAATGAACCGTGAAGAACTAACGCTCACCACAAAAATATGGACACGCCCGGGTGGCATTCCGGAACAAGAACGCCCCGATGCCAATATTGTGGTGGAGAGATTCCGTAAAGAACTGAATACCGATTACATCGATTTGGTGCAAATTCATTGTATGGTTGACGAGGACTGGACAGAAACCTTAAAACCCCAAATGGAAATTCTTTCGAACCTGAAAGCGAAAGGAATTATAAAAGCTCACGGCGTTTCGGTGCACTCGCTTGATGCCATGAAAGATGCAGTAAAAAGCTCGTGGGTTGATGTTTTGCATGCACGTATCAATCCTTACGGAATTGCGATGGACAAACCCGATCCGCAGGAAGTGGTAGAGGTTATTCAGCAATTGCACCAATCAGGGAAAGGCATTATTGGAATGAAACTCGTTGGCAACGGTCAATTACGCGACGACAGCCAAAAAATAGATAACTCATTACGTTTTGTTTTGGGATTGGGTTGTGTGGACCTGATGTTGGTTGGCTTCGAAACAAAAGATCAGGTTGATAATTACATTTCGCGAATGGAAACCCAATTAAAGAAACTGTACTAAAAGCAGTTTTCTTCATAAATCGGGGTTCAGGCAAGCCAATGTTAAAAAATATGCACTTCGTAAGGCCTTGATTTACTGAAAATAACAGATCTGATTAATTTTCCGACTTAAGTACAGAACAATGAGGCGGTAATCCATGTAATTTTGCGCGAAATTTCATCAGTATCATGAATACAGTATTTAAGCCCAAACTATTTACGATTTTAAAAAATGGCATCAGTAAAAAACAAATTACATCGGATGTACTTGCCGGAGTTGTTGTTGGTATTGTTGCCCTTCCGCTGGCCATTGCTTTTGCTGTTGCTTCCGGTGTATCGCCCGAAAAAGGACTGATAACTGCTGTAGTTGCCGGTTTTTTTATTTCGTTTTTAGGTGGCAGCCGTGTGCAGATTGGCGGTCCTACCGGAGCATTTATTGTAATTGTTTACGGAATTGTTCAACAATACGGTGTAAACGGACTCATCATTTCTACCGTTTTGGCCGGTATTATCCTTATTCTTTTTGGCTTACTAAAACTGGGGACTTTGCTAAAATTTATTCCCCACCCGCTTATCGTTGGATTTACAAGCGGTATCGCATTAGTAATATTCTCTACGCAAATAAAAGATGCGCTCGGTTTAACTATTACAAATCTTCCTTCGGGATTTATCGAAAAATGGCACGTTTATATCACAAACCTGGGCAGTGTAAATATTACAGCTCTACTGGTAACACTGGCAACAATTGGCATTACGCTCATCAGCGGAAAATTTGTAAAAAAAATACCGGGATCGTTTTTGGCCATTATCCTTGTAACACTGGTTGTTCAGCTTTTTAAACTACCTGTTGCAACTATCGAAACCTATTTTGGAGAGATCAGTAATACCATTCATTTTACCATTCCGCAAATTCGTTTGAACGATCTGCAAAATTACCTCGAACCGGCGCTTACCATTGCATTGCTGGGTGGTATTGAATCGTTGCTTTCGGCCGTGGTTGCCGATGGTATGATAAGTGGAAAACACCGCTCGAACACCGAATTAATTGCCCAGGGAATTGCCAACGTGGTTACCCCGTTTTTTGGCGGTATTCCGGCAACCGGAGCTATTGCACGTACGGCAACCAACGTAAAAAACGGCGGACGCACGCCTATTGCAGGTATTGCACATGCCGTTACCTTGTTGCTGATTATGCTGTTTTTGGGCAAGTGGGCGAAATTGATTCCGATGTCGTGCCTCGCCGGAATTCTAATAATTGTTGCTTATAACATGAGCGAATGGCGCTCGTTTGCGTCTATTCTAAAGGGCTCAGTTTTCGATATAATTGTACTACTTACAACATTCATTTTAACGGTATTGGTTGACTTAACTGTGGCCATTGAGGTTGGTGTGGTGTTGTCGGCTATCCTTTTTATGAAACGGATGTCGGACATTAGCGAAAAACGAATAAATAACATTGTTGACACCGATTTAATTGAAGACTATTCGCAGCTGCCAAAAGGTGTTTCGGTTTACGAAATCAGTGGACCGTTGTTTTTTGCATCGGCACGTCGTTATTCCGAAGTTATTCAGGAAATCGGGGAAAGTTGCAACACGCTGATTCTGCGTATGCGCCATGTTTCTTTCATCGACGAAACGGGAATGAAAAACCTGCAGAGTTCACTTAAAATCCTTCAAAACAACGGGGTAAAAGTTATTTTGTCGGGGGTTTCTTCGCAGCTAAAAACCGACTTGCAGAAACGCCTCAGCCCAAAAGTTATTGATTACATCGATATGGAAGATTCGTTTGAAAAAGCGCTCGGCTCTGCTAAATCTTTTTCCAACTTGTAACGGGTATTTCCCGATTCGGAGGAGTCATTTTTTGAGTTAAAGTGCTTATTTTTTGAATTGAAGCATATATTTTTTGATTTCGAGTGGTTATTTTTTGAGTTGAAGTACCTGTTTCTTCCGCACTTCCGAAAGGCTTCTAAAGCAAAACCGTTTTCCGCTGTTTATTGCTTAACAGGCAGGCCTCTAAAATTTTTAATACTTCCAGAGCTTCAGCCGGATCAACCGGTAAGGTTTTGTCGTTTCTCATAGCTTTATACAATTTATCGTAAAAAATGCGGTAATCACCCGGCATGGTTTCAACCAGTTCTTCCACATACTCGTCGTTTTCGGTGTAAACCAGTGTTCCCCACCAATCGGTTTCTTCTTTTCCCCAGTCGTCGCCTTTGGGCAAATTACCGGCCTTTAACAGCTCTTCCTGCCCATCAATTCCCCACTTTTTAAAGGTGCCGTACTCGCCGTTCATAGTATATCTCGGTCCGGGATCCATAACCAGGTACGAGCATTTTAACAAGGCCGAAAAACCTTCATAATCCATTCGAATATCGTAATAATCGGCCACTTCCCCTCCCGTTCGCACTGTTTTCAAATGTGCGGTAACCGTTTGCGGCTTTCCAAATAGCACATAAGCCTGATCAACCATATGCGACCCCAGGTTATACAAAACGCCACAATATTCATCGCCTTCTTCTTTCCAGGTACCGGGAGTAATTTCGGTGCGGTAACGGTCGTAATGCGATTCAAATTCCACCAGCCGGCCAAACCGTGCTTCCTTAATAACTTTTTGTACCGTTCTAAAATCACCATCCCACCGGCGATTCTGGAAAACAGTAAAAACCAAACCTTTTGCTTTTGCCAGTTCAATCAGCGCTTGTAATTCTGCACTCCGCAATGTGGCCGGTTTTTCTACAACCACATGTTTTCCGGCTTCCAGCGCCTGCTTTACCATCGGATAGTGATACTTATCCGGGGTGTTTACAACTACCAGCTCAACCTCGTTATCGGTTAAAATGTCGTCGTAGGTTTTTACAATCGTCGCATCGGGAAACAACTCTTTCGATAAAGTTTTAGAACGTTCGAGCACCAATTTTACTCTGAAATTATGATTTACCTTCAACAAAGGTCCGTGAAATACTTTTCCCGACATACCAAACGAAGCCAACGCCACTGTAACCTGATTTTTCATGCTCGAAGTTGTATGAAATGAATACTCGCAAAATTCTAGTCAATAAAAATACAGAAATAAGTTTCCCACACAAAAGTTGCTGAATAACATTCGCCAAACAAGGTATTGTATAACACAAACGCTTCTATTCCACAAAATTTGATTGTAAATTGGTCTGATAAACTAAACTAACATTCCGGTTATGAAACGGGCACCAGCATTTATTTTTTCCCAAAGAGTATTTAAGGTGCGAGTTAAATATGATACTGCTGGAAACAAACAATCCTAATCATATGAAAAATTTTCTGAATAGTTATCTAATGGAATCGAAATGTATTAACCTCGAATCAGGTGACTACCCCGGACCTTTTCTTACGATTTCGCGACAAGCCGGATGCTCGGCAAAACGTATCGCTATTAAACTATCGAAAATCCTTACCGGTTACAGTTACATGTCGGAAACCAAAACCGATGTGGAGTGGAAATATGTTGATAAAGCCGTGTTTTTAAATGTTGTAAACGAAATGATTGAAGAACTGAAGTCGGGAGATTTTGAAGATGCGGAAGAGTCGATATTGTTTCTAAAGGAAGTTGGCCGCGCCTTTTCGGATGAAACGATTTACGACATTTCAGACGACAGACTCATTGCGGCCTTAAAAGGGATTATTTGCCGACTGGCCTACCACGGACGTACTATTATTGTCGGGCGTTCGTCGGGAGCCATTTTAAAAGATATACCAAACAAACTGAACATCAGGCTTGAAGCTCCTGCCGACTGGCGAATTAACCGCATAATGCAAATTAGAGACATGTCCCGTATGGAGGCTGCAGAGTACATTACGCTGGCGGATAAAAAGAGAGATGCCTTTATTGAAAAGATTATTGGCAGGAAAGCCGAAAATGAGGATTTTGATGTGATTTTTAATTATGCCTCAATGGAAGACGATCAGATCGTTGATGCAGTAATTAACATATTACGAAATAAAAAAATTATTGCTCCTCATTACGAATTCTAACAAATTTGCTATTTTAGCTAATAGAAGTAACGAAAAAAAATCTTCCGAAAATCGGAAGAAATTAATTAAAATCTCACCTTACCAAGGCCTTTCTTCGGAGAGGCTTTGCTTTTTGAATTTTTTTTTGAGTTTTTAATAAAAAAACAATGACTTTTTTGTGAAAATCTAATAATTAGTCCGTTACTTTGATATAAGATTTTAATTCGCACTTCACCTGTGTTTGTGATTTTCCGTTTTAACGTCTGACGCGTTCTTTATACTTAACAATAATTTTTTAAGAATAACGCGGTATAATGCCGCCAATTTTTACATTTATACATTTATATTTTTCTATTTTTATGAATCTATTTGTTGCAAAGTTAGACTCATCGATTACAGGTGACTACTTAAATGAGCTGTTCTCTGCACACGGAGAAGTAGCGTCTGCCAAAGTTGTATTTGACAGAGAAACGGGAAACTCAAAATGTTTTGGTTTTGTTGAAATGCCAAACGAAGAAGAAGCTAACGCAGCTATTGCTGCTCTTAATGATGCTGAAATTGAAGGAAAACAAATCGTAGTTAAAGAAGCAAATCCTCCACAAGAGCGTCCACGTCGTGATTTTAATCGCGGTGGCGGCGGTGGTGGCTACAACCGCGGTGGCGGTGGTGGTTACAGCCGTGGCGGCGGTGGTGGCGACCGCAGAGGCGGTGGCGGTGGTGGATACGATCGTCGCGGTGGCGGCGGTGGTGGCGACCGCAGAGGCGGTGGCGGTGGTTACGATCGTCGTGGTGGCGGCGGTGGCGACCGTTGGTAAGCTTTCCGAAAGATATTTAAAAGAAGGTGTTCGATTTTTGAACACCTTTTTTTATGGATTATGAGATACTAAAGCTTTTAAATGTATGCCCTTCGACTTTTTATTGAGTAGTTTATAATGTCTTCAACCAGGCTTCAGCCTCAATAAGTTCGGTTTGCTCAGCCGTTTTTACAGCATAGTTAAAACCGGGTTGGATACAAAACGATCCGTACTCGCCTTTTGTATTCAATGCGATATAACCGATTTGATGATTTTGATAATCGGGAATCTTTTTGGCGATACGTCGAACGGCCTCTTCGCAAGACCTGTCGGGCGTCATGCCGCTACGCATTAACTCAACCACCAAAAACGAACCCAGCGTTTTCATTACCAGTTCGCCCGATCCTGTAGCTGTTGCTCCTCCAACTTCGCCATCAACAAACAACCCGGCACCAATAATCGGCGAGTCGCCTACCCTGCCGGGCATTTTATATCCCATTCCGCTGGTGGTACAAGCACCTGAAATACGTCCATCTTCATCGAGTGCCAGCATTCCAATGGTATCGTGGTTATCTTCAGTAACATTCTCGATATTGATCTTGTTACTGAATTCCTTATTTTCTTTCTTCCACTTCTTCCACTCTTTTTTACGGGCTTTGGTTAGAAGTTTTTCTTTTTCAAAACCATTATCCAGTGCAAATTCCAATGCTCCTTTTCCGCTCAGCATCACATGTGGCGTTTTTTCCATTACAAGGCGAGCTACGGAAACCGGATGAACAATGTGCTGCAAATAGGTTACACTTCCTGCACGCCCTTTCTCGTCCATAATACAGGCGTCGAGGGTAACTTTCCCGCTGGCATCCGGAATTCCGCCTTTTCCTACGGTAATTACATTCGGATCGCCTTCGGGAACGCGCACTCCCGCTTCCACTGCGTCAAGCGAGTGTCCTCCTTTTGACAAAATCTCCCAGGCAGCCTCATTGGCAGGCATACCATGATTCCATGTTGAGATTACAACGGGATATTTATTTACTGACTGAAAAACCGAATTTGAAAATGCTTTTGTGGCAACACCGGCACCGGCAAACATTAACGAACTTTTCGCTAAAAAGGAACGTCGGGAAATCATAACTCAATACTTTTTAAATTATTTTCAAAAGTAAAGAAAATAAATTCCAAAACTCAGCGCTCCGCCTATTTTAAACATTTAATGTATCTAAATAAAAAGCTTTATTCGTGCGAGAAATACTCCAGCGTTTTTCTGTAGTTGGAAAAAACCACTGCACGCGAAATAAAGCCAAGGTATTTACCATCATCGATAACAGCAAGATTGTATCGGTTTGATGTTTCAAATTTTTTGGCCACTGTTTCCATATTGTCTTTCGACGAAATATAGAATTCAGGCATAAACATCAGGTCTTTAACCATCACCTGATCGTACAGTTCGTGCTCAAAAATAAGGTGCTTCACCTTCGAGAGTTTTACCATACCTTTCAGATAACCATCTTCATCTACAATCGGGAAAAGGTTCCGGTTCGATTTTGAAATTGCTTTTACCAGATCGCGCAAACTTGCATCGGGAGAAATAATTTCAAAGTCGTTCTCAATCAGCTTTTTTACCTCCATCGAGCGTAGAATCGCTTTGTCTTTATGGTGCGTAATTAAATCGCCGGTTTGTGCCAGATGTTTGGTATAAATAGAATGCGGCTCAAAACGCATTATGGTTACATACGCCACTGTTGAAGTAATCAGCAAGGGAATAAACAAACCATAACCTCCGGTTATTTCGGCGGTTAAGAATATTCCTGTAAGCGGAGCATGCATTACAGCAGCCATCATTCCGGCCATCCCTGCCAATGCAAAGTTATTTTCGGGTACTCCAAGATCGAAAAAAGTATTGAGCAAAAACACCAAAAAATAGCCGGCAATAGCACCTGTAAACAATGTTGGAGCAAAAATACCTCCGTTACCGCCCGAGCCGGTTGTAGCCGACATTGCAAACACCTTAAAAATGAGTATTCCGGCCAGTACCAATAAGACGATGTATGGATTATCTTTCCACTGAAAGAACATGGAATTATTTAATAAATCAGCCCCCTGGTTATTAAAAACCGAGTTAATGCTGGTATAACCTTCGCCCCAAAGCGGAGGGAAAATAAAGATTAGAATACCCAGCGTAACAGCTCCGATCAGCACGCGAACAAACCAGTTGTTTATGGCGGCAAAATGTTTTTCAAGAAACATGGTTCCGCGGGTAAAATAAATTCCCAACAGGCCGGTAAAAATTCCCACGAGTATGTAAATCCATATCATATTAATATGAAATGGTGCTATCTGGTCAAAGTGAAGCATTACGCCTTCGCCCATAAAAAAGTACGAGATTACCGTGGCCGACACTGCAGAAATCAGTAAAGGAATTAAAAAGGCCATGGTTAAATCGAGCATCAACACTTCTAGAGTAAAAACAATACCTGCCATTGGCGCATTAAAAATACCCGCAATTGCGCCGGCTGCTCCGCAACCAACCATAAGCGTAATATATTTATACCGAAGCTTAAAAACACGTGCCAGGTTCGACCCGATTGAAGCACCCGTTAGAACAATTGGGGCCTCCGATCCTACCGATCCACCAAAACCAATGGTTAACGAACTGGCAATCATCGACGAATAAGTTTTTGAAGGCTTTAGCTTACTGCTCTTCTTCGAAATTGAATAGAGAATTTTAGATACTCCATGCCCAATATCATCGCGAATTATATACCGAACAAACAACACCGTTAGCATTATCCCGATGAATGGATATAATAGATAGAGGTAATTAAATCCTTCAACAGAAATTACCTCTGTTAACTCTTCAGCAACAAAGTGGATCAGGTTTTTTAACAACAGGGCGGCCAGTCCGCTTAACAGTCCTACAATCAGACTAAGCAAATACAAAAAGTTCTTTTCCGGAATTTTTGCAATTCGCCAGGCAACAAGCCGGTTAAGTGACTTATTCAGCAACATCTTGTTAATTCGAAATAATCTAAACATGAGAAACATCAATTATCTGTTTTCGATAGCGGGTAAACACACGTGCCCGCGAAATAAATCCGATGTATTTACCATTTTCTATCACCGCCAGGTTATAACGCCCCGATGACTCGAATTTAGCAGTAACAATCTCCATGCTGTCATTCGGGTCGATAGAAAATTCAGGCATATACATCAACTCGTTAATTTTCACAGTGTCGTATAGTTCATATTTAAAGATCATCGTTCTTACATCGTCCATTTTTACCATACCCACCATTGTCCCGTCCTCATTAACAATCGGAAACAAATCGCGGTGTGCCCTTGTAATGGCCTCTGTAAGGTCGCGCAAAGTTGCATCGGGCGACAATACTTCAAAGTCAGTTTCGATTAGTTTTTTTACCTGCATCATCTGCAACACATTTGCATCCTTATCGTGGGTTAACAATTCTTTGCGTCGTGCCAACTGAATATGATAAACCGAGTTAGGCGTAAATGCCCTAACAACAAGATATGCAAATGTAGCCGTGACCATAAGTGGCACAAATAACTTGTACCCTCCTGAAATATCAGCAATGAGGAATATTCCGGTAAGCGGCGCATGTAAAACGCCTGCAATTAATCCGGCCATTCCTATTAGTGCAAAGTTATTCGAATTTAGCTCGCGCACGCCCAGCCGGCTTACAACCAGGGAAAAAAGCATTCCGGTATTTACCCCCATAAAAAGCGTTGGCGCAAAAATCCCCCCAACACCACCGGCTCCAAACGTTAGCGACGTAGCTACAATTTTTAGCAAAATAACAGCTACAATAAGAAGCATGGCAGCCCACATTTCTTCGCGTAACGAATAGAATAAACTATTATCGAAAAGATAGTTTAAATCGCCTGCCAAACATTCGTTTATCGATTCATAACCTTCGCCGTAAAGTGCCGGAAAAAGAAAGATGAGTGCCCCCAGACTTGCTCCACCAATTACTAACCGGATTCTGCTACTTTTAAATTTCTCAAAAATATCAGCTATGAACAAGTACATTTTGGTAAAATAAACCGACACAAAACCGGTTACAATTCCCAAAGCAATGTAGTAAGGTACGTCACTCAATTCAAAAGCATCAACTACATTAAAAGGGTAAAGCACATCCTGCCCGAGAAACAAATACGAGGTTACCACTGCCGTTGATGATGCCAGTAAAAGAGGTACCAGTGAAAATACAGTGAGGTCGATCATTATTACTTCAACAGCAAAAACAATGGCTGCAATGGGCGCTTTAAAAATAGCTGCCATAGCTCCGGCGCAGGCACAGGCAAGCATCAATATCGTATTCTTATAGTTGAGCCGAAAAATATTGGCAATCCACGATCCCCAGGCCGTTCCGGTGGCAACCGTTGGGCCCTCCAGCCCTACCGATCCTCCAAAACCAACGGTTAACGAAGCCGTTACAACCGATGAAAATAAATTATGCTTTGAGATTTTTCCTTTTCGTTTTGAGATACTATGCAGCACATTGGGTATTCCGTGTCTGACTTCTGAACGAACAATATATTTAATAACCAAAATCGCAAGAAAAATACCAACAACCGGCAAAGCAAAATAAATGTAATTTTGAAATTCGTTCGAAACAAGACGATGCACCATCTCTTCCGTAAAACGCACCGTATTTTTAATAATTACGGCGGCAATACCGGCCAAAACACCAATAACAATACTCAGCACGGTTAAAAAACCCCGCTCGCCCAGGTGCTTTAACCGCCACCTGTGCAACCTTACGAAAATATGCTGTCTGTGCTTTGCCATTTTTGATCTGGTAAAAGTAACAATTAGCAAGCGCGATTAACAAATTTTAAGGAACTAAAAGCTAAAGTTTTTGTTAACCTAATAAATCGTTATAAGATGAAAATAAAACTCACGGGGAGTAACGGATATATTGGTCAGCTAATTTCATCAGAATTGGTAAAAAAAGGGCATACTGTATCTGGCATAAACCGGGACTTACTCTATAGTTCATCAGCTAACCTGCAGGAAGAGATCCAAAATACCGATGTTGTAATTAACCTTGCCGGGGCTCCCATTTTACAGCGCTGGACAAAGAAAAATAAAGAAATCATGTACAACAGCCGGGTAAAAACCACCCATAACCTGGTAAAAGCGATTAGTGAACTACCCGAAAGTGAACGTCCGAAAAAAGTGGTATCAGCATCTGCCATTGGCCTATACAAATCAGGACATTCGCACACCGAAGAAAGTAAAAATTTTGATGATGGTTTTGTTGGGCAGGTAGTTAAAGACTGGGAACACGAACTAACTGCTTTACCCAAGAATGTGCAAACTGTTGTATTTCGGCTCGGAATTGTTTTTGGCAAAGAGGCAAAAACAATACAAAACATGCTTTTACCTTTTAAACTCGGACTTGGTGGCAAGATCGGATCGGGCAAACAGCCTTTCCCTTTTATTCACGAACAAGATGTGGTTAATGCATTTATTTGGGCAACAGAAACAATTGATACGAGTAATACCTTCAATTTAACCGCGCCCGAAACGATTTCGAATAAAGAATTTACCCGCAGCTTTGCCCGGCAGGTAAACCGCCCTGCGTTTTTTACCGTCCCTGCTTTTATGTTGAAATTGATGTTTGGCGAGGCAGCTTCGTTACTTACGCAGTCGCCGGAAGTATCGTCTGATAAGTTGCAGAAAGCCGGTTTTAAATTCAAATACCCAACAATAAAAGCTACCTTACAAGATATTATTGTTAAGAGCTGAACGGTTTAGTAATTAAATTCTATTCGCATTCATTAGCTTTGTAAAAACACTTTTACACATTAGCCATGAAGAACCGTGAAAAAGGCCATTTGCGAACAAACATAAAATTTTTTCGCGATGTATTTCTGCTACATCCCTACCGTTTGTTTGCTTTACGTGCAACCATTTCGATGGGTGTTTTGGCAATACCTTTTATCATTGCCGGCCTGCCGTATTTCGGAGTAACGCTGGCTTTGGGAGCATTGGCCGGTGCTTTGTCGGAAACCGACGACCACCCCAAAGGGCGTGTAAAATCCTTGTCGACAACCATCCTCAGCTTTTTTATTTCCAGTTTTTCGGTTGGGCTTTTAAACAACTACACCTGGCTACTTGGGGCCGGTTTTATACTTTCCACCATCATTTTCATTTTAATTGGCGGCATTGGCGAACGTTATCGTGCCATAACATTCGGCTCCATATTGGTGGGCATTTATGCCATGCTTGGTGTTGAAATCAGTCCGGCGTGGTACTGGCAGGCGATTTTATTACCAACCGGAGCACTTTTTCACGGCATACTTACTTTGATTTTGATCTTTCGAAATCCGTGGCGTTTACTCGACCAGCAAATGGCCAGCGGTTTCCGGGCGCTTGGCAACTATCTGGAGAAAAAAGCGCTGCTTTTCCCCAGCCATAAAGAAGACCAGGAAGACATAAACAAAGACCTGGCTTTGCTAAACGTAAATGTGGTAAATGCACTTGAAGGCATAAAGAACGTATTAAACAATTATGCCCGGGAGATGAAAAACACGGAACCGTTGAACCGTTATCTCCAGCGTTTTATGTTGTTGCAAAGTTTGCATGAGCGTGCCGCATCAACGCACCAGCGCCACGACAAACTGGGAAACAGCAACGAACAAATCGAAATTTTGGAAGGTTTTGGCGAAATGCTTCGTCAACTGGCCTATGCCTCGCGCATGGTGGCTGAAAATATGCTAACCGGAACTTCTTATATTCATCCGCCGGCGTTAGAGTGGATTTCAAAAGCCATCGACGACAAACTGCAAACAATGCCTGTGGAAGATGCCCAGAACCTGATCCTGCTACATCACAATTTGCATCGGTCGCATGTTTCGTTAAAATACCTCGATAACCTGGAAGAAGGCACCTCTATCCCCCGTTTACGGCACGATGAAAGAACACCTTTTCAACGCCTGAAAGAGCAGCTTACTCTCCGTCATCCACGGATGCGTTATGCATTGCGTCTCAGCCTAACCTTTGCATTGGGTTACATTCTTCAGATTTATCTCGATCTCGACAAAGGCCAGTGGGTAATGCTAACCAGTTTGTTTGTTAGCCAGATTACTTACAGCGACACGCGTCGGCGCCTTTTCGAGCGTTTACTCGGAACTGCAACAGGTATAATTATTGGCGCTGCATTGTTACAGATTTTCACCACCACAGCAGCACAGGTTCTGCTAATGATGGGCTCGGCAATGGCCTTTTTCTACTGGCTGCGAAAAAAATATTCGGTAGCGGTAATATTTGTAACCACCTTTGTGCTGAGTGCTTTTAACATTATTTCGAACGACGGAGGCATAAATATCATGATTCCGCGCCTTGTTGATACACTGCTTGGTGCAACTTTGTCGTTTCTTACCATTCGTTTTTTGTGGCCGGGCTGGCAATATCGGCGCATTTCGGGGCTTATTTCCACGGCACTGGAAAAGAACAGGAACTATTTTCAGGCTATTGCAAAAGAGTATAAAGAAGCAAGTAACGACGATTTAAAGTACCGCATTGCCCGAAGAGAAGCGCACCTGGCCGATAACGAACTGGCACAGGCATGGAACAGTATGCGGCAGGAACCCAAAAGCAAACAGCGCATTATGGAAAATGCCTTAACCATCACCTATTTAAATCATGCACTGTTATCGCACCTTTCGGCACTGGGGGCACATCGCGAAGCCAATATGGTAAACTATAATGATATTGAATCGCTGTTCCGGCAAATCGATAAAAAAATGAGTGAGGCCGGAAAAGAAAGCACCATCCAGGAGGAAAAGTTTTCATCCGACCTGTCGAAACTCTTAATGACATTACAACAGCAAATTAGGGATACCGAGGCCGGATTAAAACAGCAACAACTTCGTTTATTTTATAATATTGCGGCAACTACATCGAAAATTATTGATGAGCTCAAACGCACGTCTACTCTGTAATTTATAAATGCATAAGATAACCACGTGCGATAAGCACCATTTTTTTTGGCAAACACTACCTATCGCATGCGTAAGGGGGCATTTTTTTGAGAAATCATTGCCTATCGCATGCGAAAGGGGCCACTTTTTATAGAAAACACAGGTTATCGCATGCGATAGGCCCCACTTTTTCGAAAAAACACGGTCTATCGCACGCGAAAGGGGCCATTTTTTCAGCAGAATGCCATCTGTAGCATGCGATAAGGGCCATTTTATGGAAAAAATACCATCTGTAGCATGCGAAAGGACACATTTTGTTGAGAAAACACTGCCTGTCGCACGCGATAATGGAGCCATTTTAGGACACAAAAAAACCTTCTGCCCGAAGACAGAAGGTTTTGAGTATATAAAGATTGATCTGAATTAGTCAACTTGAGGACCAGCAGCAACCAATGCTTTACCTTCTTCGTTATCAGTGTATTTAACGAAGTTTTTAACAAAGCGGCTACCCAAATCCTGAGCTTTATCTTCCCACTCTTTAACGTCAGCGTAAGTGTCGCGTGGATCAAGAATACCTGTATCAACTCCTGGCAATGCAGTAGGTACTTCCAGGTTAAATACCGGGATAGTTTTAGTTTCAGCTTTCTCGATTGATCCATCAAGGATAGCGTTGATGATACCACGAGTATCTTTAATAGAGATACGTTTTCCGGTACCGTTCCATCCAGTGTTTACCAAATAAGCTTCAGCTCCGTGCTCTTCCATTTTTTTCACTAACTCGGCAGCATATTTTGTTGGGTGCAATGTTAAGAATGCAGCACCGAAACATGCAGAGAATGTAGGCTGAGGAGCTGTTACACCACGCTCAGTACCTGCTAATTTTGCAGTAAATCCTGATAAGAAGTGATATTGAGTTTGTTCCGGAGTTAATTTAGAAACCGGAGGCAGTACGCCAAATGCATCCGCTGAAAGGAAAATTACTTTCTTCGCGTGACCGGCTTTTGATGGTACAGCGATGTTCTCGATGTGGTCAATTGGGTAAGATACACGAGTGTTCTGAGTTACAGAACCATCAGTGAAATCAATTTTACCATCAGCATCAACAGTTACGTTCTCCAAAAGAGCGTTACGTTTGATAGCACCGAAAATTTCTGGTTCAGCATCTTTATCAAGGTCGATAGTTTTTGCATAACATCCACCTTCGAAGTTGAATACACCTTCGTCATCCCAACCGTGCTCGTCATCACCAATCAATTTACGTGATGCATCAGTTGAAAGTGTTGTTTTACCAGTACCAGAAAGACCGAAGAAGATAGCAACGTCACCGGCTTCTCCAACGTTAGCCGAACAGTGCATTGAAGCAATACCGCGAAGTGGCAGGTAGTAGTTCATCATTGCGAACATACCTTTTTTCATTTCACCACCATACCATGTACCACCAATTACCTGCATTTTTTCAGTCAGGTTAAATACAGTGTACACTTCTGAGTTCAATCCGTGCTCTTTGTATTTAGCATTAGAAGATTTAGAACCGTTCATTACAACGAAATCAGGCTCGCCATAAGTTTCCAGTTCTTCAGCAGTTGGACGAAGGAACATGTTAGTCACAAAGTGAGCTTGCCATGCAACTTCCATGATGAAACGAACTTTCAAACGAGTATCTTCGTTTGCACCACAGAAAGTGTCAACCACAAATAATTTTTTACCTGAAAGCTGGCTTGTTGTAGTCGCTTTAAGGTCATTCCAAACCTCTTGAGTAATAGGTTTGTTATCGTTTGGAGATTCTGGAGATGTCCACCACATTGTGTTTTCAGTGGTTGCATCTTTAACAATGTATTTATCTTTAGGCGAACGACCTGTAAATACACCTGTCATTACGTTAACAGCGTCAAGCTCTGTTAACTGACCTTTTTCGAATCCCTCTAAAGCAGGATTCATTTCTTCTTCATAAAGTTTCTCGTATGAAGGGTTGTGGATAATTTCCTGTACGTCAACAATTCCGTACTTGCTTAAATCTAAATTTGCCATAACTACCTAATAATTAACTTAATAATACAATTTTTCGTCTACTTAAATCGGGACACAAAAATATCATAATTTTCCAATCGGCAGGGTTGATCTTCCCCATTTGCCCCTTTTTTAATACCGATTAAACATTAGCTTAACAATAGAATTTTTGCGATTAAGAAGATGTTTTTGTCTTAATTTAGACATAAAAAAAGCGCTACAACTAAAGATGTAACGCTCTTTTATTATTGTCTTATGTCTGTTATGATCTTGGATGGAACTGATGAATTGTCGACTTCAGGTAATCCTTATCCAAATGCGTATAAATTTCGGTGGTTAATATCGATTCGTGCCCTAACATTTCCTGAACGGCGCGTAAGTCAGCTCCACCATTTATCAGGTGTGTGGCAAACGAGTGTCGGAATGTATGCGGACTTATTTTCTTATCTAAATTAACCTTAGTGGCCAGATTTTTAATAATGGTAAAAATCATTACCCTGCTTAATTTTCTTCCTCGGCGGTTTAGGAACAGAATGTTCTCGCTGTCCTTATTCACCCGTAAATTTTTTCTGTAATGGGCCAGGTATTTATTAATCTCTTCAATTGCCCTTCCACTAACCGGTACCAAACGCTCTTTGCCGGCTTTTCCTTCAATTTTTATAAATCCCTGCTCAAAAAACAGGTTGGTCATTTTCAGGTTGACAAGCTCCGAAACACGTAATCCACAACTGTACAAGGTTTCCAACATGGCTTTGTTTCGTTGTCCTTCTGATTTTTTCAAATCGATTGCATTGATTAACGTATCTATTTCTTCCATTGATAATATATCGGGAAGTTTCCTGCCAATTTTTGGAGACTCGAGCAAAGCGGTCGGATCACTGGTGATCTTCTCTTCAATTAACAGGTATTTATAGAAAGATTTGATACCGGAGATGGTTCGTGCCTGAGTTCTAGGACTTACACCTTTATCATTTAACCATTCAACAAAACTTTTTAACTGACTCAGTATTACCTTTTCAGGATTTACCCCTTTAAAACTTTTTTCGAAAAAATTCTCAAGCTTATTAATATCATTAATATATGCAGCTATCGAGTTCTGCGATAATGATTTCTCCAACTTTAAGTAATTTTCATATCCTTTTTTACATTCCTCCCATTTCATAATATTGCAAATTAAGGTTACTTTTATGTCTGTTTATATTGTGCCACGTATGTTTATCTACCGACAAACTATTATAACAAAAAAATATTACGTTGCATTTTGAATAAAGTTACTATAAAATAAATTAAAATCGAAAAAATGAAGCTCTTGATTATCAACGGACCTAACTTAAACCTACTTGGGGTAAGGGAAAAGTCGATTTATGGAACGGAAAGTTTTAAAAGTTATTATGAACAATTGAAACAGGATTTCGCCGAAATTGACCTTACTTATTTTCAGTCGAACGTGGAGGGAGAACTCATAAATTCGTTACACGAGCATGGTTTTAGTTACGATGGAATAATCATTAATGCCGGTGCCTATACACATACCTCGGTGGCCATTCGCGATGCCATTGCAGGAATACAAACACCTGTTGTTGAGGTGCATATTTCAAACACACTTACACGCGAAGATTTCAGACATAAATCAATTATTGGCCCGGTATGTAAAGGGTGTATTATGGGATTTGGCCTTGAATCATATCGATTGGCAATACAAAGTTTCGTAAATTGACTCGTAATATATACTCTCTATTAAATTAATCAATGATTAAATTTAATTTAACCGTTAAATCGGGTTTTATTATACTTTTGCGCGCTTAAAATTTAGAAGTAATGAGACAGACCAAAATTGTTGCGACAATTTCCGATTTAAGATGTGACGTTGATTTTATTCAGTCACTTTATGATGCGGGACTTAACGTAGCCCGTATTAACACCGCCCATATTACTCCCGAAAGCGGGAAAGTTATGGTTGACAATATTCGAGCGGTTTCAGATAAAATTGCAATTCTTGTTGACACGAAAGGCCCTGAAATAAGAACATGTCAAACTCTTTCGGACACAGAAGTTAAGGAAGGAGAACTGGTAACATTGTCATACTCTACCGGAGTATTGGATGATGTGAAAAACATTTGCGTGAACTACAAAGGTTTTGTTAATGACCTGAACGTGGGAAACAAAATCCTTGTGGATGACGGCGAAACTGAATTTGAAGTAGTTGAAAAACACATTCAATATTTATTGTGTAGAGTTTGCAACTCAGGAGTTATTAAGAAACGCAAAAGTATTAACGTACCGGGCGTAGAAATTAAACTACCATCGTTAACTGAACGCGATGTAGAGTTTATTCGCTTTGCCGCAGA
This sequence comes from Draconibacterium mangrovi, assembly GCF_010586825.1. Lineage (GTDB taxonomy): Bacteria > Bacteroidota > Bacteroidia > Bacteroidales > Prolixibacteraceae > Draconibacterium > Draconibacterium mangrovi. Next base: position 294,198 of record NZ_JAAAGB010000003.1, read on the forward strand.
AAACAATCTTGATTTTATTGCGCACTCATTTGTACGCCATAAAGAAGATGTTAATGACGTTCAGAAAATTCTGGATGAACACAACAGCCCGATTAAAATTATTGCTAAAATTGAGAACATGGAGGGTGTTGACAATATCGACGAGATATTGGAATACGCTTATGGTATTATGGTAGCGCGTGGCGATTTGGGCATTGAACTTCCTGAATCAAAGATCCCATCTATTCAACGTAACCTGGTTCGTCGTGCAATATTGTTCCAGAAACCGGTTATTATTGCCACACAAATGCTGCACACCATGATTGAGCACCCAAGACCGACACGCGCCGAAGTAAGCGACGTAGCAAGTGCTATTTACATGGGAACCGATGCAATAATGTTAAGTGGCGAAACGGCTTACGGAAAATATCCTGTAGAAGCTGTTAAAGCGATGGATAAAATTGCTCAGGAGGTAGAACCTGACCGCGATCGCCGCGAGTTAGCTGTTCCGCTTAAAGCAGATATTCCAGCCTACCTGGCCCAATCAGCTATTCGTGCCGCACGCGAATTAAAACCCGATGCGATTATTACATCGACCACAACAGGAAAAACAGCTCGTTACCTTTCGTCGTACCGTCCGTTTTACCCGGTTTTTGTAAAATGTCACTCACATCGTGTAATGCGCCAACTGGCGCTTTCATTTGGTGTTCACCCGTCGTACCTGGAAACGAAAAAGAACAAAATGAAGATTCAGAAAGCCGCTGTTCAAGAGTTGGTTAACCAGGGAACAATTAACATGGACGATCTTGTGATTTATGTAGGTGGTCGTTTTGGCGAAGATGCAGGTGCATCGTTCATCGAAATATCAACTGCCGACAGGTTATTCATGAAACCAAAAGAATTAAGTTAACAACGATTTTACTTCATAAAAAAAGCCTTGCTTCTTCACTGAAACAAGGCTTTTCTTTTTGCAATAGACGGCTTATCGGAAATTGGAATACTGGAGGCTGGAGGCTGGATACTGAACACCGGATACTTGATACTTGATACTCGATGTTTGATGCTTGATACCAACTCGTAACTCGCAGCTAGCGTCTCGGAGCTTGAAGCACTTTTGCCTTTTACTTTAATCTTTTACCTTGATTCTGGATGCTGGATACTGGATACTGGTTAAAAATTCGTAACTCATAGCTAGCGGCTCGGAGCTTGAAACACTTTTGCCTTTTACTTTTTACCTGGATACTGGATACTGAATACTGGATGCTGGATTTTAGAATTGCTAAACTGATAAATTGTAAAATTGCAGTTCATAACTTTCTGAGAAGTTCTCAGTGAAACTCTGTGATTGCTCGGAGTAACTCTGTGGTAAAATCTTTTATATTTTTTGCCTTTGTACTGGATACTGGTTACATACAAACTCGTAACTCGCACCTAGCGGCTAGTAGCTTGATACCAAATGTTTGAAATTAAGTATAAAACTTCATTAAATATTCTTCATTGTAAATTCGATATTTGTCATTCAGTATTTGACCATAAAAAAAGCCTTGCTTCTTTACAAAAACAAGGCTTTTTCGTTTTGAAAAAACTGCTTATCGGAAATCGATAACTTCTACATCAGCGTGGTTAGCGGCATTAAAAACAAATTCCGAATCATCAAAACCGGTATTCGTATCCATTTCTTTTACCAGAATTCCATACAGGTTTCCATCGGTGCTATGCAAGGTTGCCGAGTGAATCATCATTTCAGCCTTATCGATAGCCACCTCAATCATCGTTACATCGTAAGTATCCGAATCAGGGAAAAGATTGATATGATAAAGCGTTTTACCACCTTCTGTCTTTTCCTCTACAAACTCAGAACGAAAACCACGCTCGTAAATACTGAATAACGACGAAGGATCCATTAACTCACTGCTTTCATCATCAATGTTCGAAATGGTTACCTGGTTACCGTCTTTCATATAATTCCAGATTGTTTCGCCATTTGAAAATACTTCAACTCCCATGTCAGGTAGCTGCACACAATATTTCTTACCTTTAACTTTTATGTTACCATTAAACTTATCGTTAACCTCTATCTCTTCATTCACAAGGGAAAAAACAAAACTGGCCGACATCGATTTTATTTCTTTGGTTTTGGCACTTACCTCATCCAGAATTTTTTTGGCCTTTGCATCACTCTGCGACCATCCTAAAGTTGCAACCATCATAAGTGCAACCATCAATACTATCCTTTTCATTCGTTTATAATTGTTTCCTTTTTTCGGTAATTCATGTAACTCGCATAATCATTATCCTGTGTGTTAAAAAGACTTGTATTTATGCTCGTTTCATCATTTTACTATTGTACTATTCCTGTGTCAGAAAATGAAAACGCTACGATCTTTTCTCCCCAATGTGTAAATCTCGGTCCCGTATCACCCTCAAAAATTAATTCTACAAACCATTCAATAACTGTTCCAAACTGTATTCATCCTGCAACAAAACCTGTCGCGCTTTACTTCCATCGCTTGGGCCAACTATACCTGCAGCTTCCAATTGATCCATTAATCGCCCCGCACGGTTATACCCAATCGAGAATTTTCGCTGGATCATCGATGTTGATCCCATTTGGTTCATCACCACTACGCGCGCCGCATCGTCAAATAACTCATCGCGGTTCCGCAGATCCACTTGTCCCGGTCCGGGTTCCTCGTCTGAAGCATACTCTGGCAACAAAAATGCCGTTGGATATCCACGTTGATCCCCAATAAATCCAACAATATTTTCTACTTCAGGTGTATCAACAAAAGCACACTGCACACGCGTCATTTCACTTCCCTGCGAAATAAGCATATCACCACGCCCGATAAGCTGGTTTGCACCCGGCGAATCAAGAATGGTACGAGAGTCAATCATCGATGCCACCTTAAACGCAATACGCGCCGGGAAATTCGCCTTGATCACACCGGTAATAATATTGGTCGACGGACGTTGTGTGGCAATAATCATGTGAATACCAACAGCCCTTGCCAGCTGCGCGATCCTTGCAATCGGCAATTCAATCTCTTTTCCGGCAGTCATAATCAGGTCGGCAAACTCATCGATAATCACCACAATGTAGGGCATAAAACGGTGTCCTTTTTCAGGATTCAGTCTGCGCGATATAAATTTCCTGTTATACTCCTTAATATTACGTGCCTGTGCTATTTTTAGCAAATCGTAACGTGCATCCATTTCCACGTTGATCGAATTCAGCGTATTTTTTACTTTCTGAATATCGGTGATCACCGGCTCTTCAGAATCGGGCAATTTTGCCAGGTAATGCTTTTCCAGTGCCGAATAAATATTCAGTTCCACTTTTTTCGGGTCGATAAAAACAAACTTAAGTTGCGACGGGTGTTTTTTGTACAACAACGAAGTGATGATCACGTTTATACCCACCGATTTACCTTGTCCGGTAGCCCCTGCAACAAGAATGTGCGGCATTTTTACCAGGTCGAACATAAAGGTCTCGTTCGAAATGGTTTTACCCAAAGCCACCGGTAATTCGGCTTTGCTTTCCTGGAACCGTTTCGAGCGAATAATAGAGTGCATAGAAACCGTTTCAGGATTTTGATTTGGCACCTCAATACCAATGGTTCCGCGCCCCGGAATTGGAGCAATAATACGAATACCCAGCGCCGCTAAACTCAAGGCAATGTCGTCTTCCAGGTTTTTAATCTTCGAGATTCGTACGCCCGGTGCCGGTACAATTTCATAAAGTGTAATTGTTGGACCGATTGTAGCCCGTATTTTTGTGATCTCGATTTTATAATGACGCAGCGTTTCAACAATTTTATTCTTGTTGGCTACCAGCTCTTCATTTTTAACTTCGGCATTACCAAATTTATGATCTTCCAGTAATTCCAGTGTCGGAAACTTAAAACTTGCCAGATCCAGTGTTGGATCATAGTCTTCCAACTCCTCCGGCAGTGGTCCATCCAACTCTTCTTCCTCCAATTTTGGCGCAACCGTTAAACTCAGGTCATCCTCTTTTTTTATCGGAATCACCTCAATGTCATCCCCTCTTTCCTCTTCCGGTTCTTCCACTTCCATTTGGTCGTCAATTTCAACCTCCGGCTCTTTCAGGGAAAGATCATCTTCATCATCCGACTCAAAAATGGCTTTCACCACATCATCGTCATCTTCAATTATTTTTGTTATCGACTCTTCTCCATCAACTTCCGGAACATCGGTAGTAACTTCATCTACATCCTCTTGCTCCGTTTCGTCAAACTCCGCCTCTTTTGCATTTCGTTTTAATAACCCTTTCAGCATGTTAAAAGCTCCGTCGAAACGAACAACGATAATCGCCAGCCCGGAAATGAATAACAGGAACACAAGCCCCACAATTCCGATCAACGAGCGAAGCCAGTTGCTGAGTACAAAACCGTAATGGCCGCCCCAATAGATGGCCGATCCGGCATCGGTTTTATTAAAAAACAAACCCAGCGCCACCGAAAACCAAATAATGCAGATAACACTGTACCAAACACTTTTCAGAAAGTTTCCTGTTTTCCGGCCTAAAATCCGCGCGCCGCTAATTGCCATTAGGTAAACTAGACCAAACGACGCGAGTCCGAATCCGCGGTTCATAATAACTTCCGACAGATAAGCACCCAGTTTCATTCCTTTATTCTGGGCGTTCACCTCAGTGTTAAAAAGGAATTCGCGCCAGCCCGAATCCATAATACTTTGATCGGCTGCACCGTAAAACAAAAACGACACAAAGGAAATAAGCAGATATGCTGCCATTAGCAAAACGAACAACCCAAAAAGAAAATACAGTTTTTCTCTATTAACCAGGGGTGTACGCTTTTTTGTGGTACGTTTATTTTTCGATTTTGCTGGCTTTTTCTTCGCTCTAAATGCCATGGAGTTATTTTTAATCCGAATTTTTATTCACAACAAGTTTCCAATATAACGATTAAGTTTCATTTCAATTTTTGAGTTCCCAAAAATCATTCAACAAAATCGACTTTAACCGCCAAACAGGAACATCATTCTTCATTAAACAGAATAATGTGGGTTAAATTGCCCGCAAATTTAACTAAAAAAACTCAGGTAGAGGTTATGCCTGCTTGCTAATTCCTGCAATCATTCCCAGAAAAAAGTGTTAACAAATTTCACTATTTTTCTTGCAATTCGTAAGAAAGTGTTTCACCTGTTTTCCGAATTAATAAATCAATCGGAAAAAGCTGTTTTAAAATAGCACAACCAACACAAAACCAAGCGCTAACACATTTCTTTTTATGCTTTGTTTTTCTATGTTTGTTAGGCGCCTGATCTTTTTTTCAGGGCACTAACTAATTCTGACAATGAAAAAACGAGCTGTTGTTGCTTTGGGCGGAAACGCCATTCTGCGCGGTAACGAAGAAGGAACCATCGTTCAGCAGGAAAAAAATGTAACCGACACACTTGAAAACCTGGTACCTCTGCTCCGCGATGGTTACGAACTGGTACTTACACATGGTAACGGGCCGCAGGTAGGGAACATTTTAATGCGTAATGCCGCCGGTGAACAATTGTATGGTATTGCACCAATGCCTCTTAATATTTGCGTAGCCGACTCGCAGGGTGGTATTGGTTTTATGATTGAGCGGATGATGCGCAATGTGCTCAACAAATACGGCATTGAAAAAAATGTAATTTCAATGGTTACTCTGGTGGAGATCGATGCCAACGATCCGGCTTTTCAAAATCCATCGAAACGAATCGGGAAAGTATACAGCAAAACGGAAGCAGACAAACTGGCCCAACAAAAAGGATGGGAATTTAAGTTTACATCAAAAAGCAAAGACGGCTACCGACGGGTTGTCCCCTCGCCCATGCCCATAGACATTTTAAATAAAGACATCATCCGGCAATTGCTCGAAAACGGCAATATTGTTATTGCTGCCGGCGGCGGAGGCATACCGGTTTATTTCGACGAGAACAACGATGTGCGCACATTGGATGCTGTAATCGATAAAGACAGAGCTTCAGGAATGCTCGCCACCAACATTGATGCCGATGAATTATATATCCTCACCGATGTACCTTTTATTTATAAAGACTTTGGCGAGGAAACGCAGCAAAAACTGGAATTTTTAAATTATTCCGACACCCTAAAACATCTCGAAAATGGTACATTTGCTGAAGGAACAATGGAGCCTAAAATTAAAGCCTGCCTTGATTTTATAAAAAATGGCGGCAGTAAAAGTATCATCACCGAAGCCACAAAACTGGCAGACAAAAGCTACGGTTCGAAAATTACAATGGAATATAAAGATGAAGAAAAGATTGATCGAGATTGAATTGAAGATTGAAAAGCGATTGTTAAATTGAAAATCTGATAAATTGTGTATTAAAACTTTTGACTTTACACTTTTTCCTTTCGCCTTGTTCTCCGTGAAACTCTGAGACTTTTCTTCTCTGTGCAACTCTGTGGTAAAAAAATAGGTGACGAATTACAATCAACAGCAACCATATAAAAAACTAAAATACAATGATCAATAATTTAAAAAACAGAAACTTCCTTAAGTTACTCGATTTTACTCCCGAAGAAATAAACCAACTGCTTGTTCTTGCAGCAAATTTAAAAAAGCAAAAATACGAAGGCACGGAGAAACCGCAGCTTTCAGGTAGAAATATTGCACTGATTTTTGAAAAAGCCTCTACCCGCACACGATGTGCATTTGAAGTGGCGGCTTACGATCAGGGAGCACGAGTTACCTATCTGGGACCTTCCGGCTCACAGATTGGCCAGAAAGAAACCATGAAAGACACTGCACGGGTGTTGGGACGAATGTACGACGGAATTGAATACCGTGGTTTTGGGCAGGATATTGTGGAAGAACTGGGCACTTATGCAGGCGTTCCGGTTTGGAACGGACTTACCAACGAATTTCATCCGACTCAAATTCTGGCCGATTTTCTGACCATGAGAGAACACAGCAACAAACCACTTTCGAAAGTAAAATTCTGCTACCTGGGCGATGCACGAAACAATATGGGTAATTCACTGATGGTAGGTGCTGCCAAACTGGGAATAGATTTCAGAGCCGCTGCCCCCATAGCCTGTCAACCTGCTGAAGAATTGCAGGCTGAGTGCCGCAAAATAGCCACACAAACCGGTGGAAAGATAATGATTACCGAAGATGTAGCTACAGCTGTAAAAGACTGCGATTTCCTGTATACCGACGTTTGGGTGTCGATGGGTGAGCCCGACGAAGTATGGCAGGAGCGTATCAAATTGTTGCTCCCCTACCAGGTAAACAAAAAGGTTATGGAACTCACCGGTAACCCCGATGTCAAATTCCTGCATTGTTTACCGGCTTTTCATAACCGCCACACAAAAGTTGGCGAGCAGATCTACCAGAAATTTGGGCTGGAAGCCATGGAAGTTACTGAAGAAGTTTTTGAAAGCAAAGCATCGCTGGTATTCGATGAAGCCGAGAACCGCATGCACACCATAAAAGCTGTTATGGTTGCCACACTGGCTTAAGCAAAACACCATAGATTTTAAAGCATTATCTTCAGTTTTTGGAGGTAGTGTTTTTTTATTTGTTAGCTTCGAGCTGCGAGCCGCGAGTTACTAGCCAGAAGCTGCGAGCAAGAAGTATCAAATCTCATTCAGTTTTAAAATATTTTACCACAGAGTTGCACAGAGAAGTCTCAGAGTTACGCAGAGAGGAAAGAATTTTTCAGCTGCAAGTAGTGAGCCTATAGCTACTAGTTCTTTTTTCAATCTAAATCAATCTTTTTTCCATTTCTCACCATCTCAGTGCTCAAAGCTCTTCTCTCCACTCCCAATTCACTCACTCACTCACTCACTCACTCACTCACTCACCAATCCAATCCAATCTTTTTTCAATCTCCACCAATCTCCACCAATCTCATAACCACAGTGCTCAGCGCTCAATCTCCTTTTCAAATTACCAATTCCCCATTCACTCACTCACAAGTCCAATCTCCATCAATCTTTTTTCAATCTTAATCAATCTCAAAATCTCAGCGCAATCTCCTTTTCAAATCAACAATCCTCACTCACTCACTCACTCACTCACTCACTCACTCACTCACTCACTCACTCACTCACTCAACAATCCAATCTCCAACAATCTTTATTTCAATCTCTAACCATCTCAGAACTCATTAATCCATCATCACTAATCCTTAATCCTTTTCTTCCTTTCATTCCTTTTCCTATTTTTGCCACGTGCAAAATCATTCAACACTTATAACAACAATTCTGACAGCAGTCTTGTTATTGCTTTCAACGCATGGGATGTCGTCCGACAAGAAAATTCCGGAACGGATTTCACTGCTGACTACGGAGACAATTTCAAACTACGCTTTCCACAACGATTCCATTCACCGCATCGATTTTCGTTATACCGATAAACAGCGAGGATTCAAACCTTTTATCGCACCAACGATTCTGATAGCCGGTGGAACGATCCTGCATTTTTCTGATTGGAAATATGACATTAACGATTGGCGCGAGGAACATTTTAACTACACGGGCAACATGGATGATTACCTGCGTTTTGCCCCAATTGCAGCCGTATATTCCTTAAACGCTTTTGGAATAAAAGGAAAAAACAATATTGGAAACCAAACCGCCATCCTGGGAAAAAGTATGGTATTGACCACTATTATTACAAAAAGCCTGAAAAGTATTTTGGATGTAGAACGCCCAACGGGCGAATCGGAATCTATGCCTTCGGGACATACAGCCATTGTTTTTGCAGCAGCTCAGTGGATGCACCGCGAATACGGTGAGCTCAATCCATGGTACAGTGTAGGTGCCTATGCCTGTGCCACCACTGTGGGAATCATGCGTATTTCCAAAGGCAGCCACTGGGCTTCCGATGTTCTGGTAGGTGCCGGAGTAGGAATGATCTCCACTGAACTTATTTATCTCACCCACCAATACAAATGGGATCGCGAACACCTGAAAAACCTAGAAATTTTTCCGTTTAAAACAGGCAGTCAAAAAGGACTGGCACTGGTGTATACGTTTTAGGAAGTGACGGGTTGCTGGATGCTGGATGCTGGATACTGGATACTGGATGCTGGATACTGGATGCTGGATACTGGATGCTGGATACTGGATGCTGGATACTACAGTAGCTTGCCTCTCTTTTGCCTTTTTACTTTATCCTTTTTGCCTTGATTCTGGATGCTTGATACAATAGCGTTGTAAAACAGATAAATTGTAAAATTGTAGTTCTTAACTTTCTATCTCATTCGTTATGAAACTCTGTGATTTCTCGGTGTAACTCTGTGGTAAAATACTTTATATTTTTGGCTTTGTACTGGATACATTCTGAATACTTGTTGCGGGATACAAACTCACAACTCTGAGCTAGCGGCTCGGAGCTTGAAACACTTTTGCCTTTTTACTTTTACCTTTTGCCTTGTTTCCTGAAACTTTTACCATCAACTCCCTTCTTTTTTTCGCAGTAATTTATATTTTTGTCACGCACAAATTCGTATTACGCAACAGACTAATGACATCTTTACAAACTCAAAAACAATGGCATGTTATTTACACCAGATCGCGGGCGGAAAAGAAGGTAGTACAAGAACTTAATCTAAATAATATTGAGTGCTTCCTTCCCCTGCAAAAAAGACTCCGCCAGTGGAAAGACCGCAAAAAATGGGTAGAAACCCCCTTGATTCCGGGCTATTGTTTTGTAAATATCACCCGTAAAGAATACGATAAAGTATTGCAGCTGACCAATGTAGTAAGCTATATCACCTTCGAACGAAAAGCAGCTATTGTAAGCCAGAGAGAGATAGAAACACTTCAAACCATGCTTCGACAGTTTGATTTTGAGGTGAACGTTACCATGGAAAACTTCGAACCCGGGAAAATAGTTGAAGTGATTGAAGGGCCAATGATTGGATTAAGCGGAGAGCTTATAGAGTGCAGGGGCAAAAATAAATTTGCGTTGCGTATCGAACAAATCAACACTTCTTTTCTGGTTGAAATTCCGGCCTCCTACCTGAGTGCCGTGCCGGAAACGGTGATCTAATACCCAAATCACATAAGCATCGTATTCTAATTGAAAATATTTCGTTACTCAAACGAAATTCGAATCTCCGTAAAGGTAAATACAAAGTTCCGGTAATATCAGCTCCGGGAAGCTAACAACATAGGTTTAATTGACAAAAGCCTGGCACAAAAGACAAAACCCCACACGGTCAGACAATTAACTAATTAACAACCAAATGCTCTTTAATTAAGCATTTTTTAACAAATAGATTTTTAATGGAGCTTTTTCAGACATTTTACAAGATATATAATAAATTGAGTAGTTTTGTTACTCACTAATTTCAACCTCTGGCTCGTACGGTACATGTAACTGAGGAGGCGAAGCAATACCTTTTTCCGTAACACACCCACAAATTTTCTAAACACACGTTTCCATTTTATTATTAAAACCCCTTACGCTAGAATCTTTAATGACCACCAAAAACGGGGTAGATATGTATCCTGTTTGGCGAAGATTTGGCAGCCGGTAAAAAATCCGTCTTTATCAGCCTTAGCAGAAGATGAACACCTTGATAGCCCTCATTGCTGGAATACCTAATTCGAAAGCTGAAATAATGATCAACCGGAAGATCCGCTACCCGGACATAAAAAAGAGGGAAAAGACCAATACCTGAAAAACTCATAAAAAACCAATATTACATGCGTCCACTAACTATTGCCGTTGATTTCGATGGCACCATTGTAGAACACCAATATCCAAAAATCGGAAATGAACTTCCTTTCGCCATCGAAACCCTGCGCGCCTTACAGGAAAAAGGGCACAAACTAATTCTATGGACCTACCGATCAGAGATAGAACTGGATGAAGCAGTTGAATTCTGCCGTGAAAAAGGCCTGGAATTTTACGCCGTAAATAAAAATTACCCGGAGGAAAAAATGAATGATAAGATCAGTCGGAAAATACTCGCCGACCTCTATATCGACGACCGAAACTTTGGCGGCATGCCCGAATGGACAGATATCTACTATAACCTACACCCCGAAGAAAGAATAGACATTGAACAATCAAAGATGAAAAGCTGGAGGAAAAAGATAGAGGTTTTGCAAAGAGGGATCAGATAAGATCGTTTCCTTTACCATTTGAGAATCATCGTCTAAACCACACTCAGACAAATTGATTTACAATCTCCGGTTTCAGCAATTCCGGAGTTTCCTCCCCCGGCAAAAAGACATAACTAAGTAAACAATACAAACTAAGAATGAATTTAAGAAAAATACATCGCCTGCTGTCTCTACTAATGGTAGCTGCTTCGCTTTCACTGTTCTCCTGCCATAGCAGCAAAGAACTGATTTATATGAAAGACGTTCAAAACAATCAGGTAATTAAATCATTGGCCGACACCATTACGGAATACATCGTCAAGCCGGGCGATATCTTATACGTAAGCATCAAATCGATGAATGCCGAGGTAAATGCACTTTTTAATCCGGAATCAAATATGGAAAGCTACTCCGGTAATTCATTTCAACGCTATACTACTCCATCCGGTGCCTACCTTTATGGCTACGAAGTTGATGAAAGCGGCAACCTCAAACTTCCCATAATGGGCGATATACCCGTAGCCGGCTACCCTAATTCAGACGTTGAAAACATTGTACAAAAATATGCCGACAAATACCTTAAAGAAGCCATTGTTAAAGTAAAACTACTGAATTACAAGGTTACTATTATAGGTGAGGTAAAAAGCCCCGGCGTATATTACAATTACAACAATAACTTTACCGTGCTTGAAGCACTGGCCATGGCAAACGGTAATACCGACTATGCCAAAATCACCAATGTAATGGTCATCCGACCACAGCCCGACGGGCAAAAAGCCATGATCCTCGACCTCGCCGCATCGGATGCCTGGCTGCAAAAAGGATTTTACCTCCACCCCAACGATTACATTTTTGTAGAACCCGATGTACATAAGAACTTCCAGCTCAACGCACAGGTTTTTTCCATGATCATTTCGTCGGCGAGTTTATTGTTAGCGGTATTTGGGCTACTGAATTAAAGGAAACTAAAAATGCAACAAAAATGGAAAAGCAAACCATCCGGCAATCAGGACATCAGATCGGGTTAATTCGTTAACCAACTGATCGCTCGTAAAACCGTGTCCCAAACAATATTTGCGGTATCATTTTCTGAGCTTGAAATGAAAAATGCAATCTGCAGAAAGCTTCAGGAGATAAGAGAAAAGTCTCCAGGCAGCTTCCGGTCCACAGCAGAGAATAAAAGCAGATCATTTTTTAATGCATCCTTGCCAATACAAGCTCATGTCCACAAAAAATACAGAAGTAATACCCGAAGAACAGGCTCACAAAAAACAAAAAAGATAATTTTCACACAATGACAGCGAACAACTTAAACCAGCAGTACAACACAATTGAGCAAAATGATGAAATCGACCTCAAACGACTGCTTTTCCTACTGCTGCGCAGATGGTACTGGCTAACTCTGGGGCTTTTCCTGGGGGCGACCGGAGCCTGGTTATTTGTTAAATACACACCTGATAAATACCAGGTAAACACCAGTTTGCTGGTTACGGATGAAAGCAAAGGTTTCGACCTGGAAAATTTGTTTATGGAAGGAATGATGGGTAGCAGCGGTAAAGCCAGTCTGCAAAACGAAGTGGAATTCCTTCGTTCCTATACCCTGAACCACCAGGCGGTGGACAACCTCAACTGGCAAACCAGCTGGCAAAAAAAGAACCTGATTATTTGGAGTGGCATTTATCTCGACGAGCCTTTTATCCTCACCAAATCCGGGGAAGCATTAAATCCGGCAGGTATCCCCATTTATATCACCCCGCTCTCGGAAACCGAATACAAGATCGAAGCTGATGGTGAAATCGACCTTGATGGTCAGCCCCAGGAAATAAAATTCGAAGAAACGGCATACTATGCTCAGCCTTTTAGGAACGAGTACTTTAGTTTTACACTTACGTCAAAAGAAGACTCCGGGGAACTGCTTGGCGAGAGCTACCGTTTTTCTTTTATTGATAAAAGCAAACTCACTACAGCCTACCAAAAAAAGGTGAATACCGACTACAGCAAGGAAAGCGAAGTGATCAAACTGTCGGTAGAAAGCACAGAACCCCTGCGGGATATTCACTACCTGAACGAACTGGTACGCGTATACCTTGAGCTCAAACTCGATCTGCAAACACAAACCCAGAAACGTTCGCTCGACTTTATCGATTCCCAGCTATCGGGTATCTCCAGCGATCTGAGTGCCGCAGAAAGCACCTTTACCGAGTTCCGTTCGAAAAACCAGATCATCGATCTCAGCAGCCAGGGAAGCCTTATAATGGAGCAGCTCAAAGAAATTGAGCAGGAAAAGTCGCAGATGCAGATGCAGCTTGATTATTTTAAAAATCTTCAGCGCTACCTCGGCAACATTCAAAGTGCCGATCAATTGGTAACACCTTCAGTGGTGGGTATTACTGATGCTACCCTCAATGCCCTGGTTCTTAAACTCAGCGAACTATACAGCCGCCGCAAAGTACTGGCTTTTAGCGCACGCGAAAATAACCCCTCGCTTATTCTGCTAAACCAGGAGATCGAACAGGTAAACCACCAGGTGCGCGAAATGCTGGTTAACCTTATAGACAACACCCAGCTATCAGTAAACACACTAAACCTCCGCTACAACCGCATCAACAAACAGTTGAACAATATGCCCGAGCAGGAGCAACAACTGATTAATATCCAGCGGCAATACGAACTTACCAACGAAATTTACACCTTCCTGTTACAACGCCGTGCCGAACTTGAAATTTCACTGGCTGCTGCTGTAGTTGATATACAGATCATCGATCCTGCTCAGTTTGAACGCCTTGTACCACTGAACAAAAGCCCGCTAATCTTACTGTTTATAGGCGCTTTTCTTGGACTGTTACTTCCGGGAGCACTTATACTTGTTTTCGACTTTTTCGACAACAGTATTCACCTGCAGGAAGATATCGAAAAGCTAACACCAATCAGTATTCTGGGTAATGTCTTTCACAGTACAGAAAAATCAGAACTGGTAGTTGTCCATCATCCACAGGCACCCATAACCGAATCGTACCGAACCATTCGCACCAATCTTCAGTTCAAATTAATAAAAGGTACACAAAAAGTTATCGGACTGCATTCGGTTCAACCTTCCGAAGGAAAATCCTTTAACGCAACCAACCTGGCCAGCATCATGGCCATGAACGATAAAAAAACCATACTTATTGGCGCGGATATGCGTAAACCCCGGTTACACAAGATCTTCAATCTTTCAAACTTAAAGGGATTAAGTAATTATTTGGTCGGCCAGTACGGCAGCAATGAGGTTATTCAACAAACAGACATCGAAAACCTGTCAGTCATCGCTTCCGGCCCTATTCCTCCCAATCCTGCCGAATTGATCGAACGTCCGGCTTTTTCAAAGCTGCTGGAAGAGTTAAAGGAACAATACGACTATATCATTATTGACAATGCTCCGGTATCACGTGTAACCGACGGATTGATCACCAGCCGGCACAGCGACCTGAACCTTTTTATATTACGCTACGGTGTAAGTAAAAAAAACCAGCTGAAATACATTAACGATATTGCTTCACAAGGCACAATGAACAACCCTGCTTTAATTATAAACGACATCAAATTAAACCGTTTAAATTATGGTTATAGTTACTCCTACCAGTATGCCTACGGGAAAGGATATGCAGTTTAAAAAATGAGCAATATTCAATAACAAATATCGAATGCAGAACAAGGCAAAACAAATCAATTCAAAGCTGATTGGATATTGGTTATTCAGGATTGGATATTCTACATTTTAAATAATAAAACTTCACCCTTTTGTCTGTCGACATTTTCCCTTAAAAAGGGAAAACAGCGCTGATGTATAGCAGAAAAGCAGATTGTAACCGGCTCCCCTGATGAGGGGAGCTTCCGTTGGTTGGCGGATGAGGGGTAAGGTATTTAAGTTTTGATTAGTTGCTTTACCCTTTTGTCTGCCAACACCTGCTAGCCGTAGGTCAGGTTTCCACTCACAAGGTAAAAAAACATTGATATAAAGTATCAAGTCTCTTAATAATCGATTACCCAATATACTCGAATACAAGTTTTTAAAAAGCGAATAGAAATAATCAATACTCAATGCAGAAAAACCAAAAACACTTCAATTCAAAGCTGATTTGATATTGGATATTTTACATCATAATTTTTTATTGTTATGTTTGCTTCCCCTAAGGCGAAGCCTTTGGAGAATGCGCTCACCGGAATTCAATAATGAAGCACCAATGTTCCGGTTATAAAAAAACACAATTTACCGGTTTACAACAACTTAAAACAAAGAACAGAACTAACACACTGTCAAATAATTAGCCAAATAAAATCATATTGCTCACTTTCCGGGCTGAATCAACAAATAACTTTTTTGTATTTTTTCCCGGGAACTATACAATAAATTAAACAAATTGAGTAGTTTTGCTACTCAACTAATATTAATTTTCTACTCATACAGCACATGTAACTGAGGAGGCGAAGCAGTGCCCGAATCAGCATATCCACCACTTCTTTCCAACTACAAAAACTTCACATAACTCACTATTAGCCAAATGATAGAATCTTTAATCACAAACAAAACCCGGCTAAAACTTTTACTCAAGTTTTTTCTGAATAAGGAGACTACCAGCTACCTCAGAAACCTTGAACAGGAGTTTGGTGAATCTTCAAATGCAATACGTCTGGAACTGAACAGGCTGGAGCAAGCTGATCTGCTGGTATCGAATTTCAACGGTAACCGAAAATATTTCCGGGCCAACGATAATCACCCGCTTTACAGTGAGATCAACAGCATTTTACAAAAAACAGTAGGTCTGGACACGGTTATCGATAAGATCCTGAAAAACGTAGGTGACCTTAACGAGGCCTATCTTGTTGGCGATCTGGCCATTGGCAAAGAATCAGGTATTATCGACCTGCTACTGGTGGGCGACGACATCGATACCCGCTTTGTGGTGGCACTGGTGTCGAAAGCCGAAAAGCTGGTCAATAAAAAAATACGCTACCTTGTTCTTTCTGACAAGGAAAAAACCGATTACCTGAAAAAACAAAATGCCTTACACATCTGGTCGAGAGTATAGAGGAGAGAAGACCGGAGACCGAAGTAAAACACTATCGATTGGAAATAGATAAGTTTTAAATCAATGAATGATGAATTTCGATTAACGATTTTTGATTAGCGATGGGACATAAAGTACGGAGAATTTCATGTCATACACACTTCTGCAATCCTGATTCGTTAATCATCATTCTAAATTCAAAATTTCATTAGCAGGGTTCTAACTTCTGACAAAAAAATCAACGAATATTTTCTTCCGACTCCCGACTTCGGGCTTCGAACTAATAAGCAAGTTATTCTACTTAACTAAAAAATATTCTAGCTTTGTTCTTCTTAAAAAACGAAAAAAATAATGAACCTTATAGATTAACGCAACACAAATATGAAACACTTACTAAAAACAATGTTCACCGTATTCTTTTGCACTGCACTGCTGATGACTGCACAGGCACAGAAGCAGACGCAGGATGTAAAGAATGTTGATGTTAAATCATTGCCACAATCTGAGATCGACAGAGCCAAAAAGGCTATGCAGGATGCCGGTTTATCACAAGAACAAGCGATACAACTGGCTCGTCAGCGGGGAGCTACCGAGCAGCAGATCATGGAAATGCGACAACGTTTAAGTGAGCAGGATACCTCGCAACAAGACATGTTCAATCTCTATGAAGAGCCGGAAATACTACCGGAGGAAAAAGAGGACTCTTATCTTTCGCAAAGGAAAGTTGAATTTAAGAAGGATCTGGAAGTCTTTGGAGCCTATTTATTTAACAACGAGAACCTGACTTTTGAACCTATTGTAAATATACAAACTCCAAAAAATTACGAAATTGGCATTGGCGATCAGCTGCTCATTCAGGTATGGGGCAACTCGCAAAACAACTATCAGCTACGGGTAAACAACAACGGACAGGTTGTTATCCCCGACCTGGGACCGGTTTATGTTGCAGGTATGTCATTTGACGAGGCTGAACAGAAAATTGTAAAAAACCTCACGGCAATTTATGCCGATATGGCGGGCGACAATCCCGGCACCTTTGCCCAGTTAGATATGGGACAATTACGCTCAATTCGTGTAAACCTGCTGGGCGAAGTAGTAACTCCGGGTACGTATACCTTACCAGTAACAGCAACTGTTTTTAATGGTTTGTACCTTTCGGGTGGTCCCAACGAAATTGGTTCGTTCCGAAATATAAAAGTCATTCGCGACAACAAAATCGAGAAAGTCATCGACATCTATAACTTACTGGTAAAGGCCGACCCAAGCGACAATATTACACTAAAAGACGGCGACATTATATTTGTTCCGCCGGTAGAAAAACAGGTGGTCGTAAACGGCGAATTTAAACGTAACGGCATTTTTGAAATAAAAGAAGGCGAAATGTTAAACGACGCGGTTAGTTTTGCCGGGGGATTTAACGCCGGTGCTTATTTAGGCAACACACAAATTGTTCGGCAATCACAAAAGGGACAACAGATTATTGATGTTCCTTACGAACAATTAAGCACCACCCCTTTGGTAAAAGGCGATACGATTCAGAATGCCCTGATAACCGACCGCTTCGAAAACAGGGTAAGTATAGAAGGTGCCGTTTATCATCCGGGAGAGTACGAGTGGACCGAAGGACTTACACTCGCACAGTTAATCGAAAAAGCCGACAAGCTACTGCCCGAAGCATTTAAAGGCAGAGGATTGATAACCCGCTACAACAGCGACCGCACTACTTCGGCCATCGCTTTTGATGTGGAAGAGATTAGCAGTGGAAAACAGAATATACTCTTGCAAGCCGATGATGAAGTACTCATCAAAACACATTTCGATTTAAAAGAACAACCTTATATAACCGTTAACGGCGAAGTGATTGAACCCGGCCCCTTTAACTGGTCGGAAAACATGACGCTGGGAGATGCCATCTTTCTGGCAGGTGGCCTTACCGAGGGCGCCGACAGTACGTTTATTGAAATTGCGCGCCGCTTAAGTTACAGCGATGCCTCTGTTCTTTCCGATACCATCGGACATGTGATCATTGCCAATATCTCTCGCGGATTACAACTGGGAAAAAACGATGCCGAAATGAAATTACGCCCCTGGGACCAGATATCGGTTCGGACGGCTCCCAATTTCCGTAAAAACGAGACCGTCTTTGTTTCTGGAGAAGTGGCCTATGCCGGAGCTTATGCCATTACCAACAAACAAATGCGTATTTCCGATTTGGTGCAAATGGCCGGCGGATATACCCCGAAAGCCTACCTTCAGGGGGCTACGCTCGAACGTTTTTCCGATGAACTGGGCTCCGAACGGGTGGCAATAAATCTTCAAAATATTCTTAGCAATACGGGGAATGACAAAGACCTCTTATTAAAAAACAGCGACCGCCTCAATATTCCGGAATTTATGCAAACCGTTAAAATTATCGGAAGTGTACAAAATCCTTTTTCCATTACCTTTGAACCAGGGCGAAATGCAAAATACTATGTCAACCGCACCGGAGGATTTCAGGCCCAGGCCAATAAGAGAAAAACCTATGTACAATACCCCAATGGCGAAACAGCTGTTACCAAAGGATTTATATTTAGACATTACCCTAAAGTTACACCGGGCAGTAAAGTAGTGGTTCCCGAAAAACCGGAAAAAGAACGTCAACAGGGACTTTGGCTGGCCATCGCCTCAACGATGTCTTCCATGGCAGTAGCGATAGCGGCTGTAGCAAGGGCATGGTAAGCTTTAAAATTGAAAGTAATAGTTTCATGATTCAATAATAGAGCAATAACAAACATAAATCAAATGACAGAAGACATAAACAATATCAATATGATTAATGATGACGAGATAGATTTAATCGCTCTGACAAAGGCCTTATGGGAAGGACGAAAATTCATATTAAAAACAGTAATCGTTTTTATGGTTCTGGGAGTAGCGACAGCTCTGTTAAGCCCAAAAGAATACACCGCCTCTACCATTGTGGTTCCCCAAATCAATGATAGTTCTATCAAATTGGGAGGTTTATCCTCTCTGGCTGCCATGGCAGGTTTTAACCTTAATGATATGACAGGAAGTACTCAACTCTCTCCAATGGTCTACCCCCAAATTCTAAATAGCGTGCCCTTTCAGCTTGAACTCATGAATACCTCCTTTCGTTTTCCCCAACAACAAGACTCGTTGAGTATCTACACCTACTACACCAAAGTAAAAAAAACCGGATTTCTTGAGGGACTGAAAAAATACACTATCGAACTACCAGGGGTAATTATTAAGGCCATTAAAGGAGATGAGGAGATATCCCAAAATACTACAACCAGCAAGTACTTCACCCTCACAGAAGAACAGGACGAAATTAGGGAAATGCTCAGTGAGAAAGTCAAACTCGAAGTTAACGATAAAGATGGTTTCCTCACCCTGTCGGCTAGTACAACTGATCCCAATCTTGCTGCTCAGATAACGCAAAAAGCACTGGAGATGTTGCAACAGTACATTACCACTTTTAAAATCGAGAAAGCGTCAGCACAATTGAATTTTATTGAAGAACGTTATAACGACAATAAAAAGGAATTTGAAAAAGCCCAGGCTGCTCTGGCTGAATTCCGCGATAAAAACAAAAATGTTACTTCTGCCTTGGCCCGTACCCAGGAAGAAAGACTGCAAAGCGATTACCAGCTGGCATTTGATGTATATTCAGGCTTAGCTCAACAATTGGAACAAGCACGTATACAAGTGAAAGAAGATACCCCCGTATTTTCGGTATTAAAACCGGTTACTGTTCCTTTGGAAGACAATACAAGTGGATTTGCGATACTCATTGTATTTGTATTTCTAGGAGTATTTTTTTGTATTGGATGGATCTTTGGAAAGGAGCTTTTAGCAACTTTTAAAAAGAAATGGAATAGTGAGGAAGATTTAGTCTAATGAAAAAATACTGACTTTGAGAAGGTTGAATCTGTTGAGTAAAATTCTATTTTAAACAATTTTTCATAATGAAATTGTCAGCTAGTGTTTTTCATAAAATATATTTATTCTTACTACCATTACTGTTGTACTCAACCTGGCATTTACAACCAATTATTATCATAGTTGTATATGTTGCCTTGTCATTTCTAACAATTTTCACAATTTCTCCAAAGGGCAATATACAAACATATCTCATATTTCTTTATTATATAATAATATCAACTATATATATTTTTAACGCAGGAATGGGCAAAAGTGCAATTCTAAGATATTTTTTCATGTTGAATTTCTTTTTAATAATTCTTAGTTGCACCATAGAAAACATTAATAATTATTATCATTATTTTATACGAGGTACTTATATCATTATCATCATCTTTATTTTGGGTTATTTAAAAAATGGACTCACGATAGATGTTGGTGGATTAAGTAGAGACGAGATTGGATTTCAAATTACAAATCTTGATTTACCAATATTTTTAAGTCTTTTTTTGTTATACCATACATTTTCATCAAATAAATCCTCTGGCATCATAAAAACAATTTTTATACTTTTAGTTTTTGGTGCTCTTTTCATGCTTAATAAAAGAGGTCCAATTATAATGTTAATTTTCACCATTCTTTTTTTTTCCATAAAAATTCTGAATCGTAAAATTTTAAGGAGTTCAATCTTTTTTATTTCACTTCTATTCCCATTTGTGGCTGCTTCAGTTTTCACTTATTTTAATAGCTTATTCCAATCGGATTTATTCGTGGCAATCATGGGCAGGAATAATGACCTTGTAGATATTTCTAAAAATCCAAGAATTATTTTTTGGAGTAAATCAATTGAGTTTTTTGAAAGATTCAATTTCAAGAATCTTTTCTATTTCGACCCTCCTATCATCATAAGACAAGGTGATTTTCAACACAACCATTTTCATAATACCGTTTTTCAACTTTATCATGACCGGGGACTAATATTATTGATAATTTATTCTGTCACAATGTTCAATATAATTGTAAGAAACAAGATTCCGATTGATCGAATTTCAAGATTTTCCGTGGCAACTATATTCTTTTTGTTTTTGGTAGGTGCAAATGAAACAATATTATTGAGTGGATATTTTTCCGAAATATTTTTTATAACAAATTTAGTTTTCTTAGCAAAATATACGTATGAGTACAATAAAAAAAGTACTTAACTCTCCTACTATAATGACGTGGTTTAGTTTAATATCTAAACCTCTAAGTTTCGTTATTACGCTCCCCATATTGTTAGATAATTATTCCACAAATGAAATTGCATTATGGTATTTATTTTCATTATTTATATCAATGCAACTTTTAGCAGATTTTGGATTCTACAATACATTTATAAGAGTAATTGGTTACGCATACTCTGGTAGTACAAGTTTAAAAAAGATAATTAATATAAAATCTGCTAATACAGCAAGTAATAACTTAACACCATTGCAACCAAATTTTTCATTAATGAAAAATATCATTGGTGTTATGAATACCACATATCTATTTTTGTGTATTATAATTCTTGTAGTTTATCTTATTTTATCTGTAGTCATAAAATCAAACATTACAAATGTAGAGAATGTTAGAAGTGCATGGATTGGATGGATCTTTATTATAGCCTTTACAATAATAAATTTTTATAGCAGAATCTACTCTAACTACTTACTTGGATTAAATAAAGTTGCTGACGTAAAAAAAATTGAAGGTATAACCTCATTCTTATCATTAATATCTACAACAATTGCAGCACTTCTCAGATTGGACCTTGGATGGTTGGTATTTGCTAACCAAGTATGGTTTATTCCCAATTTATTCATATTAAGAAGGAAGGCCAATAATAATGATATACCTCTGATGAAATTAAACAATTATAGGTTCGAAAAAAGGATATTTCTTGATATTTGGGAACCTGCATGGAAAAGTGGAGTATCAACTTTTGCATCCTTTGGGGTTACAAATTTAACCGGTATAATATATTCTAAAATGTCTAATTCTGCTGATTTAGCAGAATATTTGCTAGCATTAAAATTTATTAATGTAATTCGATCATTTAGTCAAGCCCCCTTCTATAGTAAGATTCCAAAATTAAATTACCTTATTTCGAGTGGCAAATTCAAAGAATGGGAGAATGTTGCTCAAAAAAATATGTTTTATGGAAGTATATTTTTTGTAGTCTTAACCATTTGCTTGGCTATTATAGGACCTTTCATTTTCCAATATTTACCTGGCGAAATTAATTTTCCACAGAGTGATTTATGGGCATTGCTGGTTTTAGGAAACTTTCTTCACCGAATTGGAGGCATGCACTCTCAATTCTACATGACCACTCACGATGTCAAATCACATATAAGTGATTTAATCTCAGGAACTATATATTTACTAACAAGTATTTTTTTATTGAATACATTTGATGTTTATAGCTTTCCTATCGGAATGATAATTGCTTATTCAGCATTTTATGTTCCTTACTCATTATATTTTACATCAAAAAATATTTCTACTTCTCTCATCAAATTCGAAATTAGAGCTAATCTTTTCCCGTTTATTATCCTCTTAGTATACTTAATACTGAAAATTATCTAGTAATATATATTCTCAAAACATGAAAAAAATTAATCGAATAGTTTATGGAAAAAGAAACGTAATTATTATCGCGTTTCGTGGTTTGTTAAATAGATTGGTTAATTTATACAAACAAATTAATAGATATTTATTTTTTATCAAATCGAATAAAGAATCCCCAAAACTAGTTGTATATCCAAAAATTACTGACATGAATGAACTTATTGATGTCTATAATCGACTATCATGGATGTATGCAAATGATCCCAAATTCAAAATTTATATATCAAGTGATTTATTGTTCGATGAATCTGATCCATGTAATTTGCCTTACCAAGAGAATTATATAAACTTCAAATCATCGAATATTGAAATAGTACCACTAGATGATTTAAATAACCTTTTGAAAATCTCAACAAACATATTGATATATAAATATAAGGCTATTATTAAGCTTCTTTTATCAAAGAATTTCCATAAAATTGAAATGATTGATCCATTATATTACTCTTTAGCTGAATCCAATCATATGAAATTTTCCTATTACAATTTATTAGATAAAACTACAAAACAAGAATATAAGGAAATTTCAAAAGCTAACTTCAATAAATTTAAACAGGTACACCATGATAAAAATGAATCTTACATTTTCGTCACAGGCCCTTCTTTTTCTAGATACAAAGAAATTAACCTGAACAAAAACAGCATAAAAATTGTCTGTAACACAATAATAAAGGATACAGAATTTTTAGATCATATAGGAGGACCAGATATTATAACTTTTGCAGATCCAGCATTTCATTTTAGCTCAAATCTATATGCCAGTGAATTTCGGCATTTAGTTTTATCAACTGTACAAAAGTACAATTGTTATATAGCCGTCCCCCAAGCTACAGTTCCCCTAATGCTGACACATTACCCTAGGTTAAAAAATAGAATTATTGGACTATCATTTAATCAATGCATAAATATCCCTGATGAAACGAACTTAGCAGTTAAACCATCAGGCAGTATTATTACATTTATAATGATACCATTGGCTAGTGCAATATCTTCAAAAGTTTATATAATTGGAGCAGATGGAAGAGGGAAAAAAGAGAATTATTTTTGGAAACATAACGAAAAGGTGCAATTAACATCTTTAATGGATTCGGTGTACAATACACACCCCTCCTTCTTCAGAGATCGCTCATACTCTGGACATTACAAAGAACATTGTAAATATTTTGAACAACTATTAAGATTTGGTGAATCAAAAGGTACAAAGTATAGTTCTTTAACTCATTCGTATATCCCTGCACTAATTAAAAGATCATGAACATATGAATATTTGCATACTAATTCCCGTTCATAATAGAATTGAAATTACAAAAGAAGGTTTAAAACACTTAGTAAAAGCAATTGAACCAAATAAAGATATAGATTATTCGATAATTTTAGTTGATGACGGTTCAACTGACGGAACAGAGAATTGGGTAAAATTCAATTATCCAGATGTAATTATTTTGAAAGGAGATGGGAGTCTATGGTGGTCTGGTGCTATAAACATAGGAGCTAAATACGCAATTAATAAATTAAATGCTGATTATATCATATTGTGGAATGATGATGTTGAACCATCCTCAGATTATTTTTCAACTTTGATACATTACCTTAATCAGGCGGAAAAGAATGAACTAATTGGATCTCTTGTAAAAGATAAAACAACTAATAAAAATTGGTTTTGTGGTGCATTCTATAATAAGTATTTTGGATATGTTAGGCACTTAACCAAAGATGTATACCCGAATAAAACAAATTGTTTAACGGGTATGGGAACCATTATTCCCTCTAAAGTAATTGAAGAAATTGGCTATTGGGATAATAAAAATTTTCCGCAGTATTATGGAGATCTTGATTTTACTCTAAGAGCCCACGAGTCTAATTTCAAACTATCTGTCAAAACAAACTTGGTAATTTTCAATAAAACGGAACATTCAAGTTTTAATCATAAAATGGAACTTAAAAATTATAGATCCTCCCTAAATAAAATACAATCCAGATATAATATTAAAATTGAATCTAGATTTCATAAGAAACACAGTAAAACGCCCTTATGGCGTCTTACCATGTTATTAAAGCATCTTATTTACTTAAATAAAAATATTATCAAACAATGAATAAAGTACTAACCTCTCCATCTTCAATGGGGCAAGTAGGCCCACAACCCTTTGAAATGCTAAAAGACGCGGGCTATGAAGTAATTAACAATCCATACGGTCGTAAACTTACCGAAGCCGAAGTCATTGAATTGGCAAAAGAATGTATTGGAATCGTTGCCGGAGTTGAGCCATTAACCCCTACAGTAATGGATGCACTTCCTGACCTAAAATGCATCAGCCGTGTTGGTGTTGGCATGGATAGTGTTGATCTTGATTATGCCAAGAAAAAAGGGATTGTAGTCGTGAATACACCGGACGGACCTACACGGGGTGTTGCAGAATTAACGCTGGCAATGACCCTATCGATGTTACGCAAAATTCCACAAGCCGATGCTGCCTTAAAACAAAAACAATGGAAGAAACAAATCGGCAATCTAATCTTGGATAAGAAGATTGGAGTTATTGGTTTGGGACGTATTGGCCGAATGGTTACGGAGTTATTTCGGGGCCTTAAAAATCCGGTTATTGGTTTCGATTTATATCCTGATGAAGTTTGGGCTAAAGAAAATGGAGTTGAACTGGCCTCATTTGAAGAGGTATTGAAAAGTGCTGATATTGTTACCTTACATATTCCCGGCAATGCAGATAAAACTCCGGTAATAAGTAAAAAAGAATTCGATTTAATGAAGGATGGATCCTTTCTGGTAAACATTGCCAGAGGAGGAGTTGTTGATGAGGAAGCCTTATACAACGCATTAACTTCAGGAAAATTATCCTCTGCAGCTGTGGATGTATTCTCAAAAGAACCATATGATGGTAAGTTATGTGAATTGGAAAATATAATTTTAACTCCACATCTTGGATCTTATGCCAGTGAAGGGAAGTTACAGATGGAAATTGATGCCTGTCAGAATTTAATTGATGTTTTAAAAAAATAAACCATGCACAAAGTTGGAATTATAGGTTATGGCAAAATGGGCCAAATACGCCATGAAGCACTCCTGGAAGTTGGGAACTGCGAACTAATCGCTATCTCCGAACCAGGAGAAGTAGCACAAACGGCTGGCGTTCCAAACCTTTCTCACGATGAAATAATCAATCACCCTGAAATTGATATTGTAATCATATGTACACCAAATTATCTTAATAAACCATTAGCGGTAGCGGCATTAAATGCAGGCAAACACGTATTCTGCGAAAAACCACCGGCATTTACTGAAAAAGATATAAAGGAAATCCGGGCTGCTGAACAGTTGAGCGGAGGGAAAAAACTAATGTATGGTTTTAACCACCGACACCACGACAGTATCATACAAATGAAAGAGCTGATTGACAGTGAAACCTATGGAAAGGTAATTTGGATGCGTGGGCGATATGGGAAAAGTGTAACTGCGGATTATTATAAAGAATGGCGCTCAAAAAAGGAATTAGCCGGTGGAGGTATACTGCTTGACCAGGGCATTCACATGCTCGACCTTTTCCTGTACCTTGGAGGAGATTTTGACAAGGTAATGGCTGAAGTTTCTAACTTATATTGGCAAATGGATACAGAAGATAACGCTTTTGTAATTTTAAAAAATACTGCCAACGGGATGGCTGCATCTTTACACTCAACAATGACGCAGTGGCGTCACCTGTTCTCTCTTGAAATCTTTCTTGAAAAAGGATATATGGTTCTAAATGGATTGATTACATCGTCCATGTCTTACGGTGAAGAAGTTTTATCGATTGCCAAAAGCCGTACAGCTGCTCCGGCAGCTACCTGGGAAGATGAAGAACGTATTACATACAAAGGCAACAACAGCTGGAAATATGAAATGAAACATTTTATTGATGCCATTGAAAACGATACCGCTGTTGGAATAGGTAACTCTACAGATGCGCAAAAACTGATGCGCATCATTGATAAATGTTATGCTCAGGCAGATTTTTAATAATAATCTTAATAATACAATGATGAAAAGAAAAGAAATACTGTTACAACATTTGACTGATTATAAAGCTAGCGTAATCGAATTATTGAACCTAATCGATATTGATGAATTAAATGAGGTCGTCACAACAATGGTCGATGCGTTTAAGAATGGCAACACTGTTTATATCGCCGGGAATGGCGGTAGTGCTGCTACTGCTTCTCATATGCAAGCCGACTTCAGGTTCTTTGTTCGGTACTTTACAGATTTTCGCCCAAAGGTAGAAGCACTCACCGATAATATTCCGTTAATGACTGCCATTGGTAATGATAATTCGTTTGATGATATTTTTGTAGAACAAATGAAAGGAGTCTTTAAAAAAGGTGACGTATTATTATCTATTTCAGCAAGCGGTAATTCCACTAACGTTGTAAAAGCAACTGAATATGCAAAGGAACTTGGAGGAAAAACGATCGCATTTGTGGGATTTAAAGGAGGTAAGTTAAAGGAATTATCAGATATATCCTTATTTGTTCCCAATAAGGATAAAGATTATGGTCCCATCGAAGATATTCATATGATATTAGATCATTTGATTGTAAACTATCTCGCAAAAGATGAAGAGTTTTTGGCAATCCCTGCAAATTAAATACTATGGCAGTACAAATAGATCTAACCGGAAAAACTGCAATTGTAACAGGAGGAACCAGGGGCATTGGCAAATCTATTGCCGATAAATTGCTTGAAGCAGGCGCAAAAGTTATTTGTACCGGTACCAAACTAAAAGAAATAACACACCTTAATGAGGAATCAACAAATCCAAACCTTTCATATATACAACTTGATTTAAGTTCAACCTCATCCGTTGATCAATTTTGTGCTTTTATTTCTGGCATGGATAAAATTGATATTCTTGTAAATAATGCAGGGATAAATATTATTTCCGAAGTACTGGAAACCAATATTATGGATTACCAAAAACTTCAAAAGATTAATTTAGAAGGACCATTTCGACTGAGTCAGGCCGCAGCCCAAAAAATGACCAAAAACAATTATGGAAGAATCGTTAACATCGCTTCTATTTGGAGCGTTGTAACCCGACCAGGTCGTTCTGTTTATGCTTCAACAAAAATGGGATTGTTGGGATTAACCAAGACCATGTCGGTTGAATGGGCCAAACACAATGTATTGGTTAATGCGGTAAGTCCCGGCTTTACTTTAACCGAGCTGACCTATACCACAAATACCAAAGAAGATTTGGAACGAATTTCCAATTTGATTCCTCAAAATCGAATGGCACAGCCGGAAGAAATGGCGAATGGTGTTCTATTTTTAGTTAGTGACCTGAATTCATACATTTCGGGACAAAATTTAGTAATTGATGGAGGATATACAGATGTATAATTTTAAAGTAAAATCAATAATACATGATTATGAGGTACAATTTATTGAGAATACTCAAAAAGTACTGAAAGAAAATTTAAGAGATGGCGATTTTATAATTATCGATAATAAAATAAGAGAATTGTATTCAGAAGAGCTGAAAGATATTCTGAACAACTATCAGTTTTATGGTATTGATGCAAATGAAAAGCAAAAAAGCTACCAGGGAGTGGAACCAATCATAAACTACCTGATAAAAAATGGTTTCCGAAAAAACCACCGGTTAGTTGCCCTTGGAGGAGGAATAACACAGGATGTTACTGCCTTTATGGCTTCTATTATGTACCGGGGAGTGGACTGGTTATTTTTTCCTACTACCCTACTTGCACAGTGCGATAGTTGTATAGGAAGTAAAACCTCAATTAATTTTGGCGAATATAAAAATCAGGTTGGAGGTTTTTACCCTCCAAACAACATCTTTATTAATCCTCAATTTTTAACTACCTTGACCGATGCAGAGTTAAAATCCGGATTAGGCGAGATGTTACACTACTTTATTGTATCAAGCGAAGAAGATTTTAAACTGTATCGTTCGTTGTATCTGCATGCCTTAACAGATAAAGATGCTCTGGCTCAGCTAATAAACAGAAGTTTAGAGATTAAAAAAGGATATATTGAAGTTGATGAGTTCGATCAAAATATAAGACAGGTATTTAATTATGGACACTCTTTTGGTCATGCCATTGAATCTCTTACCAGTTACAAGGTGCCGCATGGTATAGCTGTTAGCTTCGGAATGGATATGTCAAATTATATTTCCGTAAAAATGGGTTTCATTTCGCATGAAATAAGGGATGAAATAAAAGCTGTAATCGATCCGATTAATAAAGAATATTCTATAAAAGATTTAAATCAGGAGCAATTCTTAAAAGCCCTAAGTAAAGATAAAAAGAATGTGGGTACTAAGTTAGGCCTCATTTTGAACAAAGGTTACGGAAATATTTTTAAAAATGTCATGGATGCCGATGATGTCTTCAAATCATGGATCGCTGAATATTTCGAAAAAGAACTAAAATAATACCTAATGATACTTGGACAAATAGATCATATAGATACCTACAAGCATATTTCAGAAGATATTTATGCAGGTTTAAAATTTATACAAGAAGCAAAACAAGATATTGAAGTTGGAACTTATACAATAAACGATAATGTGAAAGCTATCGTTACGGAATACAGTACTGTTGAGAATTTTGAGAGAGGCTATGAAGCCCATAATCATGTAATTGACATACAATATTCAATAAAAGGATATGAACGTATAAAATGGTCGCCAATAAAAGGGATGAATATTAATATTCCATATGATCCTGTTAAAGACCGCACTTTTTATAAAGATCCTTACGAGTTTGGAACAGAAGTAATAATTGGCAACGGGATTTTTGCAATCATGTTTCCTGAAGATGGGCATGGTCCTCAGCATTATGTCGGACAACCTGAGATAATAAAAAAAATTACTGTAAAAGTGTCCATTTAAACCCAACAAGTTCCGACTCTATCTAAACATTTTTTAAAGCAATAAAAGCGGAGCTTTATTAAACAATTATAAATGAAAATACCTAAAATAACGGCTCTTGTACCAATGAAGGGTCATAGCGAGAGAGTTTCCAATAAAAATATTCGTCTGTTAAATGGAAAACCTGCTTGCCATTGGATTCTTGAAAGTTTAACTGCATCCAAATACGTAACGGAAATTCTGGTTAATACTGACTCCAAAGAAATTGCTGATAGTGTTTCGATCTTCAAAAAGGTGAAAATTTTGGAAAGGCCTGATTTTCTTCTTGGAGATATGGTGAGTATTCAGCCACTAATTGAATATGATATTGAGCAGACTGAAAACCAATTCTTTATTCAGACTCATAGCACAAACCCAATGGTACAACCAGAAACAATTGATAAAGCCATTGAAGACTTTTTTAATCAAAATCAGCATGATGCTCTATTTTCGGTAACACCTGTTCAGACCCGGTTTTACTGGAAAAACGGAAAAGGTATTAATCACGACCCGAAACATTTGATCCGAACGCAGGATCTAGAACCCATTTATGAAGAAAACTCTTGTTTCTATATCTTCTCCAAAGAGACAAACCATTCGATTAAAAACAGATTGGGCGCAAATCCCATGATGTATCCAATCAGTGGTTTAGAAGCTGCAGATATAGATACCATGACAGACTTTCACTGGGCAGAATTCTTGTTATCGAAATTTCATTCCGGAGAAATTAAACTCTAATTTTCCTTACATACATCAATTTTTTTCATTTAACTGAATCTTTATGAAATACCATCCATTGAAAGAAAAACTTTCAAAAAATGAGTTAACAATTGGAAGCTGGATTACTATTGGGCACACCTCGGTAATAGAAATTTTATCACATGCAGGTTTTGATTGGTTAACAATTGATTTGGAGCATACAACTCTGGATTTGACCATCACACAAAACCTGATAGCATCAATACAATCTTATGATATGGCTGCTCTGGTCCGTGTAAGTAAAAATGAAGAAGTTATCATAAAAAGAGTTTTAGATGCCGGAGCAAATGGTGTTATTGTGCCAATGGTCTCAAATGCAGATGATGCAAGAAAAGCTGTTGAATTTGCCAAATACCCGCCAGTTGGGAAACGCGGTGTGGGCTTGAACAGAGCTCAACAATATGGATATGCATTTAATGAATATAAAGAATGGGTAGATAAAAACTCTGTTCTGATTGCACAGATTGAGCACATTGATGGAATCCACAACATTGAGGAAATTATCCAAACTCCGGGCATTGACGGTGTGATAATTGGACCATATGACTTATCCGGATCAATGGGATATCCTGGAGAATATGAACGAGCAGACGTTAAAACAGCACTTGAAAAATTCAAAGCTGCTTGTCAGAAAAATAAAAAAAGTATGGGATTTCATGTTATTGATCCGGACAGCATGAAATTAAAAGAGAAAATCGAAGAAGGATATAATTTTATTGCATTTAGTACTGATTTCCTCTTTATGGGTAAGAATGCCGAATTACAAATGAAGAAAATCATAGAATAATATGAATAGCTTTATTCTTAAGGCCAGTAATATTCTAAAGAATGATGGATTATTTGTGTTTATAAAACGCTTATATAATTTTTCATTGGTTAAGTTGAAACGCCTTTATCTAAAAAAAGATTTTGGAGAATGGGATAAGCTTAAAAATAAATATAAAGGGAAACGAATTTTTATTCTGGGTAATGGCCCGAGTTTGAATAAAACTCAACTTCATTATTTAAAAGATGAGTATACAATGTGTTTTAACAGGGTTAATCTGATGTTAGAAAGATTAAATTGGACACCTAACTTTTATGTAATGACTGATGACCTGTTAATAAAAGACATGTATTCAGAAGTAAAAAAAGAAATACTACCTAAAGTTACCTATGCTTTTTTTCCGGATCTTCACCCATCTAATGTAAATTTTAGAAAGAGAATTGGAACTCATAATAATGTTTTTTACCTAAATACAGATATTCCAGAGTTTAGAACCGATTTACCTAGGTGTGGAATAAATAAAACAGTTGTGAATGCGGGAATGCAAATTGCTGCCTATTTAGGATTCGCGGAAATATATCTTCTGGGAGTTGACATGACGTTTGGTGAACAAAAAGTACAAAAAAGTAATTCCAGAGAATGGAAAGCAGTAAAAGATGATGATCCCAATCATTTCGACCCGAGATATTTTGGAAAAGGACGTCGCTATCATAATCCGACAGTACATGAAATGTTGGAACAATTTGATATTGGACGGAAATTTTTTGCTAATCTCGGTATCAAAGTTATTAATGCAGGAGTCGGGGGTAAATTAGAATCATTTCAGCGTATCGACTATTGTTCATTATTTCAGTATACAGAAGAAGATAAAGAAAGATTATATATGAGAATGGTTTTTCCCGATCAATTGTATACTAGTTTTAATAAATGTATCGAAGAAATCCCATCCCTTAAAAACATCGATGAATTCGTAAAAAAAATGAGTTTATTCTCGGTGGATGTGGAAATGCTTGCTGAATTCATGCAGGTTGCCATTCAAACCCATATTCCGTTTGGACCTTATAAAGGAAAATACATTTTCAAAAAAAGATAAAACATGATTACAGATACACTTAAAAGTTGCTTCATATATTTTAAAATAAACACATATTTTAAAGAGAGTTTCGATTTTATAAAAACTTTAAATGAAAATACTCCGGTTGGTTCATACGAGATTGTTCCAGGTTTAATAGCACATGTTATGGAATATGAAACAGGAGAAACTTTTCAATACGGATGGGAAGCACACAAAAAGTTTATTGATATTCAATACTGTTTAAGAGGCAGAGAACGTATTCAGTGGACTCCTCTATCTCCAAAATTAAATCCAACTATTGAGTATGACAGTGAAAATGACCGAACATTTTTTCAGGGACCTGGAGAAAATACCTTTATTGATACAGGTAAGGATATTTTCGCTTTGTTTTTCCCAAATGATGCCCATGCACCACAACTTTGTGTTGAAAATCCGGAGTTTATAAAAAAAGTAGTCGTAAAAGTTCCTGTTAATTCTTAATATTCATGGAGTATATATTCCTCTCACACATTCTTTCTGACAAAACTCCCTCATATGGGAATAGGGATAAATTCGAAATTTCACCCAATACCTCAATAAACAAGGGAGATACAGCCAATACATCTTCATGGTCATTTTCAAACAATCATTTCGGAACGCACATCGATCTTCCCTATCACTTTTATAATAATGGGAAACAAATGCAAGACTATGATGCGAACTCATTTCTTTTTAACAAGGTCCAATTAATTGATATCCATTGTAACGAAGGTATATTAATTGATAAAGACTCCTACGATTGGAATACTATAAACGAGAACATAGACCTGTTATTAATAAGAACCGGATTTGAAAACAAAAGAGCAAATGACGACTATTGGATGAAGTATCCTGGAATTGCCTCAGATCTGTGCCACCTCTGGAGAGAAAAATTTAAAAGCTTAAGGTGCATTGGATTTGATTTTATCTCACTAACCTCTCCCCTGTTTAAAGCCGAGGGGAAAAAAGCTCATCAGGTTCTCTTGAAACCGGAGGCAGACAGGGACGGTATATGGATAATCGAAGATATGTCATTAATGAATATAAAAGATAAGATCAATAAAGTATTAGTTGCTCCAATACGAGTAGAAAATGGGAATGGTGGTCCGGGAACGGTAATGGCAGAGATATAATTACAACTCTTTTAATCGCCCCTTGTCTTCAGATATTTACATTAAGTAAAAATACATGATGTATATGTTATTAGAAACCATTAGTCATCTACGTTTTTTACGCACCGGAATATGACGGAGGAATTCTTTGGAACGATCCTGCCATCGGTATAAACTGGCAGATACCGGAAGCAGCCATTCAGTTATCAGAAAAAGATACACAACATCCATTGTTAAAAGACATCAGTCATTTTGACTATGCCTCATTTTCGGGAGAAAACGTTTATAAGTAGTTAGAACAAACCATTACCATCCAATTGGTGTAATCCGTGAAATTGGAGGATAAAACATTTTTGATTTCTGGTGGTCAGCTAAAGTGATGAAAGCAAAACAGTTGTCAGTCAACTCTCCCTCACTCCCTCTCTATTGATAGAGAGGGACGATTGTGTCGAAGGCACAATCAGGGTGAGTCTGTATATTTTGAAGCAATTTTTGCTATTGAGTTCCAAAGTATCAAAAAAAAAGGCCCCGAAGGACCTCTCTAATTAGCGTTCTGTTGGCTGCTCAGGAGCATCAACCGGTTCTGCGGCTTCGGTTCTTGGGCCTCGGCCGGTGTAATCAATAATGATACGCGCGTTTTTGTACTGCCGGTAAAAATCGGGCTGAATAAACTGGAAAGGTTGAATTAATGGATCAATTTCATCCCTGAGAATATTGTTTGTTTCCCGTATCAGGCGGTCGATAGTCGCCGTTGATGCTTTTCGGCTGCTGGTAGCTACACGGTTTTGCGGAATGGAAATTTTAAAATCAGCCGTTTTTTGCTGCAAAGTATCCAGCTCCGCTTGCGTAACAAAATAAACTTCGAGTCCGGCCAAAACAGGTGTTGCCATACGAATCATGTTCGCGGCAATATCACACAATACCACATCCGAAATTTTTGCCAGTTTCGATGGCGTATACCTGGCCATTTGTTTTAAATTAATATCATCGGTAGCCGTGGCATGGGCTACCAGCGAAACTGAAATACGTAAAATCAGGTTCTCCACATCCTCACGAAGGTTTTCTTTACTGAGTGTTAAACCCGAGGTGTTCTGTTCCTGTACCTGACGATAGCTTTCCAGCTCAGCCAGGTTCGCCGCAAGCTTTTGCTGCTTCAGGAGAAGTACTTCCGACGAGGCATACAAGGAAGAGTTGCTGGTTAACACTACGTTTGTTGCTCCAAACATTCTGATCTTGTTGATCTGATTTAAAGTCATAATAGAAAATTTAAAAGTTAAACATTAGCCGGCATTAACAATGGAATGCATTAAAACCAGAGGGAATCGTAAGGGAAATAAACTCGTTTAGCGATTGTATTGTCGGGTTTTTAAAAACATTTAGTCATTGTGTAAGTAAAGGCTGTTAATTGATTTTTATACAA
The DNA here is from genome assembly GCF_010586825.1 of Draconibacterium mangrovi. Classification (GTDB taxonomy): domain Bacteria; phylum Bacteroidota; class Bacteroidia; order Bacteroidales; family Prolixibacteraceae; genus Draconibacterium; species Draconibacterium mangrovi. The sequence continues at coordinate 328,990 of NZ_JAAAGB010000003.1, forward strand.
TTTACAGTGACACACGCTATTAACAAAATATTTAAACAGTTAATTCAATCATTTTTATCTATTAATCAACCATTTGACTCGAATCAAAATCAATAAGTAATAAATTTTACAAGCAAATAAAAACCACTTATACTCATTAATTCAACTAATACGATTGGTAAAGTATAACAAGGTAAAAATTCAGTATTCTAATGGTTAAAGCCACTAGGTGTACCATCAAAACCACAATTCGTCTGGGATAAATGACCTCCGGGAGCTTTTAATCAACCTTGGGGCACTAAAAGATAACTTCGCGCTACATAAAATGTGTTTCGCACGACTGAAAGCTGACAGCGCGTCATACAAAACTGACTCCGCGTCACCTCAATCTGACTCCGCGTCAGGTAAAGAAGGCTCCGCACAACACATAACTGACAGCGCGTCATACAAAGAGGCTTCCGCGCAACCAATAGATGGCTTCGCACTACTGGAAATGTATTTCGCACTGGTAAAAATGTTCCTCTACATCATTTGTAGTTTGTCGTTAAGAAAATACAGCGTAAAAACTGAATGCCGTGAAATTGTACTATCGGAGCGACAATAAATAAGCTTAATAAGGTTTTAATCTTATTTTTACCATATAGCTACTAAGGTTATTCGTAGAAAATAAGGTTTTCTTTTGTTATAATAACCTTCAAGCGTTTCCAAAAAACCTTGAAGGTTTACCCAATAAAAGTCAATTTCAAATTGTGTCAGATCAAGAGCCCTTTGCAAATCACGTTGAAAAGTCCCCCTTTAGGGGTCAGGGGTAGCAAATACAAGTTACCGAAACAACGAAACAGCGCAAAAACAGATGACCGCAACAAAACAGTACCGACAGAGTGAATAAATAAGATTAATAAGGTTTTAATCTTATTTTACCAATTGGCTACTAAGGTTTTCCTTAGACAATAAGGTTTCTTTTATACCAACAATTTTTAAGCATTTTTCAGCCTCTAGGTGTTAAAATCATGAACAAACAATTTCAATCTTATTCGTGTAATCCATGCAATTAGTGGATAAAAAGTCCCGGCAGGAAAGAAATATTGGTAAAAACAGAATACACCATGAAATTAAGTACCGTAGGGACGACATAGCGGAAAACATGAGAGGGTTAGATGATATGACGATGAGAAAAATGAGACGGTGAGAGCGTGAGAAGAGGAGACGGTGAGACGGTGAGAGAGCGAGATTGTGAGAAACTTGACCACGGTCACAAAGTCTCAGTGTTCAATCCTTCAAATCTCAACGCCCAAAGTCCCAGTGCTCATAGTCTCAGTGCCCAAAGTCCCGGTGCTCACAGTCTAAGTGCTCGCAGTCCCATGTTACAGTGTCCACTACCATGCTAATTCGTGTAATCCGTGCAATTGGTGGACAAAACAAAAGCATTTACACCTTAACAACCCCGAGAAACAAAAAATAAAATATAACAAACTGAAAATACAATCATGACACAAAAAGTAGCCCTGATAACAGGTATCACCGGACAAGACGGAGGTTATTTAGCAGAGTACCTCTTAAAAAAAGGATATATTGTTCACGGTATCAAACGCCGTACATCACTGTTTAACACCGACCGTATTGATCACCTCTACCAGGATCCGCATGTGGAGAACCGCAACCTTATTTTACACTATGGCGACCTCACCGACAGTATGAACCTCACCAAGATCATTCAGGAGGTACAACCCGATGAGATCTATAACCTGGCAGCGATGAGCCATGTAAAAGTGAGTTTTGATACTCCTGAGTATGTAGCCAACGCCGATGGAATTGGCACATTGCGTATTCTGGAAGCTGTTCGTCTGCTTGGACTTACGGAGAAATCTCGTATTTACCAGGCATCTACTTCTGAATTGTATGGTCTGGTACAGGAAGTACCTCAGAGCGAAAAAACACCGTTCTATCCGCGCTCACCCTATGCCGTAGCAAAAATGTATGCGTACTGGATAACGGTAAACTATCGCGAGGCCTATAACATGCATGCCAGCAATGGTATACTGTTTAATCACGAAAGTCCGCAACGTGGTGAAACTTTTGTTACCCGTAAGGTAACACGTGCCATGAGCCGTATTGCCCTGGGTTTGCAGGAGAAAGTATATATGGGTAACCTGTCGAGTAAACGCGACTGGGGACATGCCAAAGACTACATCAAAGCCATGTACCTCATCCTTCAGCAGGACCAGCCGGATGATTATGTAATTGCCACAGGTATCACCACCACCATTCGCGACTTTATAAAAATGGCCGGAGCAGAAGTGGGTCTGGAAATCGTTTTCGGTGGCGAAGGAGTGAATGAAAAAGGGGTAATCACAGCGGTGGATGAAAGAATCTTCTGCGAAAAAGTCGGAGAGAAATATTTATCTGCTATCAAGGAGAAAATAGCTTCGAAAGCAGAGATCGTTGAAGTGGATCCGCAATACTTCCGCCCCACCGAAGTTGATCTGCTGATCGGTGATCCAACCAAATCACAAACCGTTCTTGGCTGGAAGCCGGAGTATGACCTGAATGGTCTGGTGAAAGATATGATGCAATCCGATATCAAATTAATGCAAAAGGACTGCTACCTGAAGGAAGGCGGATATCAAACACTGAACTACTTCGAGTAGTTTCTTGTATCCACGAATTTCGCGAATTTCACTAATGTGTTAAGAGGTAAATCAATTTATAAGATTATATTTTAATAATTAGAAAGTTGACGATTTACGGAAGAATCTATGCAACGACTGCAATGCTGTAGCTATTCAATACAGTTAAAGATTACTTTATTAATCTTAATCTAATGAAACTATTTTCGTGTAATTTGTGAAATTAGTGAATCACATAACTCACTGTCGATATGGATTTACTGGAAAACCCACCACTTTTATATAAGGAAGAAAGCTACAAAATAATTGGGGCCTGTATGGAAGTTCATAAAACTTTGGGCTGTGGATTTTTGGAAGCTGTTTATCAGGAAGCACTGGCCATTGAGTTTTCAAAACAGTGTATTCTTTTCAACAAGGAAGAAAAACTTAATATTCATTACAAAGGGGTCAGGCTAAACAAAGAATATATCGCTGATTTTATATGTTATAATTCCATTATCATCGAATTAAAAGCACTAAATAAACTAAATGGAGATCATTCAGCTCAGGTACTAAATTATTTAAAAGCTACTGGGTTTCAGTTAGGACTATTGATCAACTTTGGAAGCTCAAGTCTTCAATACAAAAGACTGGTTCTCTAATTGGTGTAATAGAAAGAATTAGTGTCATTCGTGCAATTGGTGGATAAAACAATTAAACTCTGCATTAAACAAACCGCATTGTCCACGGATTACACAGATTTCACGAAAGAGGAAATTTGCAGATGAGATAGATCGAATTTCCTAAAGTTTAATGGACGAATCAATATATTACTGAAAAAAACATCTTTGATAGACAAGGAAGAAAGCTACTGGCTTTCAGTTAGAATAATTGATCAAGTCTGGAAGCTTTAGTCTTCAATACAAAAGATTGGTGTTCTAATTCGTGAATTATCTTTAAAAATAAATTAGCGTCATTCGTGCAATTCGTGGATAAAACACTTAGCACAGTATTAAACAAACCGCATTAAGAAAGAATGAATAATAATAAAAAAGTCTTCGTCTCCGGCTGTTACGATATGTTGCACAGTGGCCATGTGGCCTTTTTTAAAGAGGCTTCAGCGTACGGTGATGTGTATGTGGGACTTGGCTCGGATAAAACAGTAGCCGACCTGAAAGGACGACACACCATTAACAGCGAGCAGGAACGTTTGTATATGGTAAAATCCGTTAAATATGTTACCGAAGCATTTGTGAACAGTGGCAGCGGTATTATGGATTTTGAAAATGAATTGATAGAACTCAAGCCCGACTACTTTGTCGTAAATGAAGATGGTTATTCACCCACAAAAAAGGAATTGTGCGATTCGCTGGGCATAGAACTGAAGGTGTTGGAGCGCATTCCTGATGCCGGATTGCCTGCGCGATCAACAACCTCAATCCGCACCGGGGATAACTGTACCCTGCCCTACCGTATCGACCTGGCAGGCACATGGATCGATCAGCCTTATGTGTCGAAATACCATCCGGGTTGGGCAATTACCTTATCGCTGGAGCCGGTTATCGAATACAACGAACGTTGCGGCATGAGCACTTCAACACGTAATGCTGCCAAGAAGATCTGGCCCTACTATCTGCCACTGGAGAAACCACAAAAGTTGGCAGAAATACTTTTTAAATTTGAAAACACGCCAGGCTCAACGCTGATATCTGGAGCACAGGATGCTATCGGGATCTGTATGCCCGGACTGGTACGTCATTATTACGACAACGCGTATTGGCCTAAACAGTTTGAGTCGGTACATGATGAAGACATACTCGACTGGCTGGAAGAACACCTGTTTATGGTGTTACTTTGGCCGCGTCCTGCAGGCACCGACCTGCTGAAAGAAACTTACATTTCAGAAGAAAATGTAAAAGCTTTGTCCAATGCTGCTGATGGTGCATGGAAAGCAATCCTCGACAAAAACTTAACAGAGTTTGCCCGGTACTTTAAACAATCATTCGAAGCACAAACAACGATGTTCCCGGCCATGCTAAATCCGGAGATTGAAAAAGTAATCGATAGCTACAAAGATCAGGCCCTGGCATGGAAACTAGCCGGAGCCGGTGGTGGTGGCTACATGATTTTGGTAGCCGACCAGCAACCTAAAGGAAGTATGAAAATAAAAATCAGGAGAAAAGAAACAGGACTGTAAGAAAGACGATGAGAGGACGAGACCTTGAGAAGATGAGACTATGAGACGGAGAGAGAGTGAGAGAGTGAGAGACGCTTTAAATAAATTCTCACAGTCTCAGTGCTCAGTGCTCAAAGTCTCAGTGCCCACAGTCTCACAGTCTCAGTGCCCACAGTCCCAAAATCTCAGCGCTCAGTGCTCAAATTCCCAAAGTCTCAGTGCTCAGTACTCAACTCTCTCAGTAAAAAACTAGTGTAATTCGTGAAATCAGTGGACCAAAAAATATAATGATGAATAAAGACGCAAAAATATACATAGCCGGACACAAAGGCCTCGTTGGCTCAGCCATTTGGAAAAACTTTCAAAACAAAGGCTACACAAATCTTATTGGCCGAAGCCTCGAAGAACTGGATTTGATGAACCAGCAGGCTGTGGCCAATTTTTTTGAACAGGAAAAACCCGAATACGTGGTTCTGGCCGCAGCAAAAGTTGGTGGAATTATTGCCAACAACACTTATCGCGGGCAATTCATCTACGAAAACCTGCAAATACAAAATAATGTCATTCACCAATCGTATGTGCATGGTGTAAAAAAACTGTTGTTTCTGGGATCCACCTGTATCTATCCAAAACAGGCCCCCCAACCCATGCCGGAGAATTGTCTGTTAACCGACACACTGGAGTATACCAATGAACCTTATGCCATTGCCAAGATCGCTGGTTTAAAAATGTGCGAATCCTATAACCTGCAGTACGGGACCAATTTTATCTCGGTAATGCCGACCAACCTGTACGGGCCAAATGATAATTTCAACCTGGAAACATCGCACGTTTTGCCGGCCATGGTTCGAAAAATCCATTTATCGAAATGCATGGAAGATAACAACTGGGATGCTATCCGTGAAGACCTGAATCGTCGCCCGGTAGAAGGAGTTAACGGTAAAGCCGATGAGAAGGATATTCTTGGAATCCTGGCCAAATACGGGATTAAGACAGAACAAACAGATACTGAAATCTCACCATCTCAAAATCCCACAATCTCACAGTCTCACGATCTCACAGTCTCGCTCCAACTCTGGGGAACCGGTAAACCAATGCGCGAATTCCTGTGGTCGGAAGATATGGCAGATGCCTGCGTGTTTCTAATGGAGAACAGGAACTTTGAGGATGTAAAAGCCGAATGTGAAGGAGCGGTGGTCAATACCCATATCAATATTGGAACAGGTAAGGAAATATCAATCAGACAGCTTTCCGAAGTTATTCAAAAGGAGATTGGTTTTCAGGGAACCATTAATTTTGACACAACAAAACCCGATGGTACCATGCGAAAACTAACCGATCCATCGAAGTTACATCGTCTCGGTTGGAAACACAATATTGAACTGAAGGAAGGTATAAAATTAATGTACGAACATTACCTGAGAGGTTAACATCCTCTCCCCCTCGTTTGCAACGAGGGGTTTACAATCGGTCGTTTGTAACGACAATTTGATAAACAATAAACGCAATACAACATTGCCGCGATTAAATAAAATATTCCTTATTCTTCCCCCTATGGGGGAAATGTCAGCGTAAGGAATGTGGGTGGTCAGACAAAGGGGGCCAATAAACCAGATCAACCAACTGATTGCGCCGCGTTTAAATGCTTCTAATTTACCCCGGTTTAAAACCCGGCCTGTCCCGACTGAGCTAGCGAGCGTCTGGAGGCCACAAATATTAAACCTCTACGAGATTAAAAATTCTAATCGGTGTAATCCGTGCGATTCGTGGATAAAAGTTCCCACCGCTGGCGCGGATTTGCAATCCGTGCTTTAGCCAATAAGGCAAAAAGAGTTTTCAGTTTTTTTAACAGTAAGACATCCCGTAAAATACCACTAACTGTTAATCCTGTAATCAGTTAGAATCAGCAACAAAACACCGGACATAAATTCACAAAGTAAAACTTGATTAAAATCAACAGCAGCCCAAATATTTTTTTCTATTTTCGTTGGCTATGAAGTTGATTGAAACAAACAGACAGACTTGATAATTGAACTATGAAATCCCGCGAAACCGAGCTTCTTTATACTTACCTGGCCTTTGATTTGTTTTTGCTGAACCTGTCTTTGGTGTTCGTAGCCTGGATCGATTTAGATATCTCGCTGCGTAATATCCGGCTGATGAGCACCTATATATTACATGGTAACCTGGCCTGGGTAATCAGCTACCTGGCATTTACCAAAAGAAACCTGTTTTTACGCGATAGCTTTGCAAACCGGATATGGCGAATAAGCAAACGTCAAGTGGTTTTTATAATAGTGGCTGCAAGTTTCAACCTCCTGTTTGTTCCATTACATCTTTCCCAGTTATTCTTTTGGAAATATGCCCTTTTGTTTTATTTCCTAAAAATTGTAGCCTACTGGCTGATATACCGCTATTTAAAATTTAAACGCGGAAAACGTTTAAATACCTTACATGCCGCTATAATAGGCCATAACGATACCGGCTTGTTGCTGCAACAAATTATTACCAGCAATCCCGGTTTAGGGTACAGCTTTTCAGGTTTTATAAGCTCAAAAGAAAATATTGAAGAAGAATACCTGGGGCATCCCGACGATCTGGAAGAACTGATCGACAAACACGATATCAATATTATATACTATACCATCTCGTTTTTTAACGGAGGAAACGCTGAAAAAAAGGGTAAGGAAGTGCTAAAAATATGCAACCGCAAAGGAGTGCGTTTAAATTTTATCCCTACCAACCAACTTTGGTTCCGGAATCGTTTTAACACCGAATCGATAGGAAATATGGTGGTTATAAACCCTCAGGAAATTCCGCTCGACAGCGTAGGTTTAAGGGTACAGAAAAGAATTTTCGACCTGGTGTTTTCATTAACGCTTTGTATCTTTCTTTTCTCCTGGTTATTTCCCATAATTGCCCTCCTTATTAAACTCGATTCCAAAGGGCCTGTTTTTTTTGTTCAGGAGCGCACAGGAATCAATAATAAAACCTTTAGGTGTTTAAAATTCAGAAGCATGAAGGTAAACAACGAGGCCAACGACAAACAGGCAACAGCCAACGACGACCGAATCACTAAATTAGGCCGCTTAATGCGCCGTACCAATATCGACGAATTGCCACAGTTTTTGAATGTATTATCAGGGCAGATGTCGGTTGTAGGGCCACGCCCGCATATGTTAAAACATACCGAAGAATATTCGTCACTTATCGATAACTACCTGGTTAGGCACTATGTAAAACCGGGAATAACAGGTTGGGCCCAGGTAAAAGGCTTACGAGGAGAGACAAAAAAGTTATCTGCCATGGAAAACCGGGTAAAAGCCGATATGGAATACATTGAAAACTGGAGATTCGCCTGGGATCTGAAAATTATATGGCAAACGGTGTTTGGCCGACATGCCTATAAAAATGCGGCATAACAAAAAGCAATAGACAAAACATGAATACGATAACCGAACCAAAAGGAGCTTTTCCCTATCAACCGCCAACTGAAGAGATAAAAAAACGATACAGGGAAATATTTGAGCTAAAGGAGCCCTTAAAAGTTCCTTTCCCAAAATTATGTTTTGATAAATTGTTGGCTTCTTTTTTCGTCTTACTGTCTTTGCCCGTATTCTTGCTTTTAGTAGTGACCAACTGGATAGAAGGTTTAGTGGTTAAAGAAAACAAAGGGCCGCTGTTTTTTTACTACTATGGGGTGAGCCGTGGAAAAAAGTTTAAGAAGTGGAAAATCCGGCTGATAAAAGAAAAATATATCGATAAAGAACTGCAGGCCAAAGGCGACTGGCATGCCTATCAGAATGAATGGATGCCGGAAGCCCGCACATTTTTAGGTCGGTTTGTAAAAAAATTTTATATTGATGAGCTGCCACAGTTCTTTCTTATTCTAAAAGGCGATATGTCGTTTGTGGGGCCCCGCCCCCTGGCAGTTCACCATTACGAAAGAGATCTGGCACAAGGGAATGTAACCCGAAAATTAGTCAGGGGTGGTTTGTTGGGTTATGGACACATTCGTAAAGGAACACCGGAATTTGGAAATCCTGTTTACGAATACGAATATATACACCGTTATCTGCACTATTCAGCTTTAAAACTTTTGTTTACCGATCTGGGGGTAATTGCAAAAGGAATGCTGGTGGTGTTAAAAGGTGGAGGCCATTAAAGAGAGGAACGCATTGTGAACGCGAAACAAAACTGAAGATGATGATTACAGCCAGTATTGTACTATATAAAACATCAATGGCAGAATTAGAAAAAGTATGTTATTCCTTATTGCAGGAAGACATCTTTTCCAAAATTATTATTGTGGATAATTCGCCTGATGACCGATTAAAAAATGTTATTCGAAACAATAAAATTGAATACATTTTTGTGGGGAAGAACCTGGGGTATGGAGCAGCACACAATATAGCCATCCGGAAGATTTTGGATAGGTCAGAATATCATCTGGCCCTAAATACCGACATTTTTTTCGCTCCGGGAGTTATTCCAAAAATAATCTCATACTTTAAAAAACATCCGAAGACCGGCTTGCTTCTGCCGAAGGTATTAAACCTTAGAGGAGAAGTACAATACCTTGCCAAACTTTTACCAACACCGTCGAACCTGATTATCCGGCTTTTTTTACCCGAGAACATATTAAAGGAGAAACGAAAAAGATACCAGTTGGCTTTTAACGGGTACAATACAACCATTGAAGCCCCTTGCCTTTCGGGATGTTTTATGTTTTTCAGAACGGAAGCCTTAAAAAAGGTAGGGCTGTTCGATGAACGTTTTTTCCTATATGCCGAAGACTTTGATCTCTCCCGGAGAATTCATGAACATTATGAGACCATTTACTACCCAAAAGTTGAGATCACCCATTATCATCACCGCCACTCCTACAAGAGTGCCCGAATGATGATGATTCATATGGTGAATACCATTCGCTATTTTAATAAATGGGGATGGTTTTATGATCCTCACAGATGGAAAACCAACAAACGAATACTACAGGAGCTGGATTATAAACTCAAACTAAAATCAAAATTAGAAGCCTTAAAACCTTCCAAAAAGAAAAAAAAGGTTTCCTGATCTGATTAGAAGAGTCACCGCTACCGCTCGAATCCTTTCGTTACTGCCCTTCGCTGGCGCGGATTTGTAATCCGTGCCTTAGCCAATAAGGCTAAAAAACAAAACAATGAGTAGGAAGTACAAGTTTCACAATCCCGATGGGATTTATTTTGTATCTTTTGCTGTAGAAGGCTGGGTAGATGTTTTTACACGCAATGAATACAAAAATATTCTTGTAGAGAACCTGAAATATTGCCAGAAATATAAAGGTCTTGAAATATTTGCCTGGGTATAATGACCAATCATTTACATCTAGTAATAAGAGTCTTCGCTGGCGCGGATTTGTAATCCGTGCCTTAGCCAATAAGGCTTAGAAACCATGCTGCCACGTGAATCCCTTCCCGTGGTTTTTGCCACATGACCGGCAAATGTATTTAAAATAGCAAAACAAATACAGTAAGCACTTTTTACCGACCATTACCAAGTTTTGAAAAAAACAGCATCCATAAAAAGGAATTTATTTCACAATAGTTTGCTCCTGTTGAGCAACTTATTGTTTCCCTTTATCAGCTTTTCCTATGCTTCGCGGGTATTGGGTCCGGAGGCTTTTGGTAAGATTCAGTTTATCCTGGTATTTGCCCAGTATTTTGTTTTACTGGCAGCCATTGGAATACCCATTTACGGCGTACGTGAAATTGCAAAAATCCGCCACGATGAAACACAAATAGGCAAAACGGTTTCCGAGCTGCTGTTTCTAAACGTTCTTAGTTCCCTTCTTTTGCTTTTGGTATACCTGGGAATTCTGTTTTTAGTTCCCTGGTTTCACGATGATCTGCAACTCTACCTGCTGGGTGGATTAATTGTTATCAGTGCCTTCTCTAACCTCGACTGGTATTACAATGGCATGGAGCAATTTCGCTTTTTATCCATGCGCTCCATTAGCATAAAAGCACTTTCTTTAGTAGCGTTGTTTGTATTTGTAAAAACAAAGGAAGATTTGCTGGTCTATTTTGCCGTGGTAATATTTTCAATTTTAGCCAATCACTTATGGAATTTATGGGGAATCAAAAATATCATCTCCTTTCATTTCAAAACACTGGAACTCAAACGTCATATTCCGGCATTGTTAACCTTGCTGGGCACTTCAGTATCCATTAGCATCTATTCGGTCATCGACACCTTGCTGCTGGGTTTTCTGGCCGACGACACGGCAGTGGGACTTTATACAGCAGCCGTAAAGATCAATAAAATTACCATTCCGGTGCTTATAGCCCTGGGTACGGTATTAATACCGCGTATTACTCAAAGCCTTGAAAGCGGCGACAAAATTCAGGTAAATAAATTGATTAACCAATCCTTTGCTTTTACCTGCTTACTGGGTGTACCTGTTAGTTTTGGGCTTTTTCTTTTTGCCAATGAGTTTATTATTTCTATTTCAGGGTTGGAATTTGCCAATGCAGTACTTACCATGAAAATTAGTGCACCTTTGGCATTGATAATAGGGATTGCCCATATTTTTGGTTTTCAACTGTTAATACCGGCCGGTTACGAACGAAAATACCTCTGGGCAACGCTTGCAGGTATGGTTGTGAGTATTGTACTTAACCTTTTGCTCATTGGCAGCTTTAAGGATAAAGGAGCAGCTGTGGCTACCGTCTCAAGCGAAATTATAGTAACCGGAATCGCCGGCTATTTTGCGTATAAATTCATAAAATTTAAACTGGTTTGGGGAATGCTGTCGAAAGCTTTTCTGTCATGTTTACTTTTTATTCCCATTGCCTATGGGGTGCGTACGGTTTCTGAGAATGAGATTATCTGCCTTCTAATTGCTGTTCCGCTGTCAGCACTGGTGTATTTTAGTATTCAGGGCTGGATATTTAAAAATCCTTTAATCGATGAAGCTTTTGTCTTTGCAAAAACAAAAGGCTGGATACCGGCTGTTTTAAGCAAGAGAAAAGGTAGGGTACAGTAGTGTAAGGACAGACAATTTCTTATAAAACATTGCTGGCGCGGATTTGCTATTCGTGCCTTAGCCAATAAGGCTAAAGAACAAAACAATGAGTAGGAAATACAAGTTTCACAATCCCGATGGGATTTATTTTGTCTCTTTTGCTGTAGAAGGATGGGTAGATGTTTTTACACGCAATGAATACAAAAATATTCTTGTGGAGAACCTGAAATATTGCCAGAAATATAAAGGTCTTGAAATATTTGCCTGGTGTATAATGACCAATCATTTACATCTAGTAATAAGAACAAAAGAAGTTGCTAGCTTATCCGATATTTTACGGGATTATAAGAAATATACCAGCAAAGCCATTAAGAGTGCTATTGTTGAGAATTTACAGGAAAGTAGAAAAGAGTGGTTACTTGAACAATTTGAAACATCCGAAGGCTTCCGTTTCTGGAGATCTGATAACAAACCAATTGAGCTATGGAGCAACACTGTAATAGATCAGAAAATAGCATATATACATCAAAATCCGGTTGAAGCAGGATTAGTCTTTAATGCTGAGGATTATGTATATAGTAGCGCTAGTGATTACGCAGGCGAAGATGGTTTGTTAGATATCATTGTTGTAAAATAGAATTACATTTAGCAATGGCACGGATTACAAATCCGCGCCAGCGGGGTGAGTCAATAAATTTTGAACCACATTTTGCTACAAATTGGTATTGGACTTTCAGAAAAAAAGTCCCGGAAGGGACGAAAGGTTGGTAAAAACATAGGGGCACAACCCCGGCATGTTAAAGCATCGTCTGTAAGGGCGATGATTTTAGAATAGAAACAACTCCCATCAAAAACAAGAAAAACAGAATATGACCTGGAAATATTATCTAATAGTAGCTTTATTGCTTGTTGTTACCGAACAAGTTGGTGCGCAAGCGCTCTCAAGCAACTTTGATCAGCTGGAAGATTATTACCGAAGAGAACAACTTTTGGGTAATATCGAGCCGGATTATTCTTTTGTCTCCTATCCCCTATTTCCTACCGAAGCTTTTGGAGTAGATGATCCACACCGGCCAATTGAAAACACAGGAAGTTTTTTTGACCGGGATGTTAATGAGCTTTTGGGTAAACGTTTGCCTTCAGATCTCTCGCTAAAGCTTCTTCCTTTGGTTTGGACCAATCAATACAATTCGCACCATCCTGAAGACTGGAACGATGGGATTATGATTCCTGCCAAAGGTTATCAGACCTTCGTGAGCGGTGGCCTCTGGTTTAATGTTGCTTTTAGCGATGATCTTCCTTCTCTTTCCATTAAAATACAACCTGAATATGTCTATGCTTCGAATCCGGATTATGATGGTTTTCCGTTAACCCGGGAAAACCCGGAGCTGGCTACTTTAAGATGGGCCCAATATTATTTTAATACCTTAAACTATATCGACCAGCCGGAGCGTTTTGGCGAAGATGCCTACAACCAATTCAACTGGGGACAAAGCAGTGTACGACTTAATTACAAATCCATTTCTCTGGGCCTTTCCAATGAAAACCTCTGGTGGGGCCCCGGCAGACGCAATAGCTTGTTAATGACCAATACGGCGCCCGGTTTTCGTCATTATACTTTAAATACCACACGTCCGATTCAGACACCTGTGGGTTCCTTTGAAGGACAAATTATAATTGGGAATCTAAAGGCTTCGGGATACCCGCCTCCCAATACCGAGGCAAAAGACCATAACGGCATTGGCTTTTATTCGCCCAAACGGCAAGACGACCGATATTTTAACGGCATGATCCTGAATTACAGCCCCAAGTGGGTAGAAGGCCTTCACCTGGGCTTAATCCGTAGTTTCCAGATGTATAAGATCGATATGGACGACTCCTTCAATGCCTATTTGCCCGTTTTTAGTCCTTTCAGTCAAAAAGGGATAGAGAAACAAGCGGGAGATACCGAAGAGGGCGAATTGAGTAACTACCAGAAAAGAGACGCCTACTACTCGTTTTTTATGCGTTATGTCTGGCCCAAAGCTCATGTTGAAATATATGCGGAATATGGCCTGGCCGATAATCATTGGGACGGAAGAGATTTTATTGTGGAGATGGAACATTCAAGGGCCTTTAATTACGGGTTCAGAAAACTAATTGACCTCCCTTCGGAGGACCAGGTGATTCAGGTGGGTATGGAAATCACTCATTTGGCGAAAAATCCAACCTCAGTATCAAGAGGTCCTCAGGGAGTTTACCAACAGGGCAGCAAAACCTGGTACACCGGCGTTGGCGTCCGGCAGGGTTATACCCACCAGGGGCAACTGCTAGGTGCAGGAATCGGACCGGGTAGTAACTTACTGAGTTTAAATGTGGGCTGGAACAAAGGTTTAAAAGGGATTGGACTTCAGCTGGAACGGTATGCCCACAACGAAGATTTTCACAATGAAATCATAAAGGATATACGAATGCACTGGGTCGACCTGGCAGCCGGATTAAACGGAAGTTGGGATTACAAGAACCTCTTGTTTTCGCTGAATTTAAAATTTGTAGGTGCCAAAAACTATCAATGGGAGTATGACTTTAACTGGAACGAATACTGGGATAACAGTCGTGGCGAAGATGTGTTTAATTTCCATAGTAAGTTGGGAATTATGTATCGTTTCTAGTATCTGAGCAAAAGCCTTGCAAGCTACGAGCCACTAGTCACTAGCCACGAGTTACGAGTTTGGATCCTGTACAAAGGCAAAAAAGATCTAAAGGATTTCACCACAGAGTTACTCCGAGAAATCAAAGAGTTTCACAGTGAATAAGATACAAAGTTAAGAACTACAATTTATCAGTTTTACAATTCTTTAGTACCAAGAATCCAGTATCCAGAATCAAGGCAAAAGGATAAAGTAAAAAGCGTTTCAAGCTCCGAGCCGCTAGCTACGAGTTACGAGTTTGTATCCAGCATCAAGCATCAAGTATCCAGCATCAAGTATCCAGAATCCAGTATCCAGTATCAAACATCAAGTATCTCATATCATGTACACAAAATATAAACACCTACTTTTCTTCTCCCTACTATTCTTTATTGGCGCGGAGAGTAGTTGGGCGCAGTCCTTATCCCTAAATAAACAAAACCTGAACGATTATTACCGTCGTCAACAGTTGCTGGGCAATGTGGATCCGACCTTATCTTTCACCTCCCGGCCTTTGTTTTCAGAAGCACTGGATACTGATAATATTTTCGATCCTGAAAATACATTGGAAAATTCCAGTCTAACCAATTTTAACAGCACCTTTACCTTTCACAAAGGAAGGGGGAAATTCACCCTGCTTCCCGTGAGTATACTGAACCAGTACAACAGCCATCATCCGGAGGGCATTAACGATGGTTCGATGATTCCGGCCCGGGGAGCACAAATGCGCGCCGACCTGGGATTCTATTTTAAATACAGCCTGCTGAGTATAAACTTTAATCCGGAATTGGTGTATGCCCACAATAAATTATACGATGGTTTCCCCTCCGGCTATACAACCTCTTTGAATCTGCAATTTCCCAACTCAAAAGGAACAATTGATTTACCGGAACGTATCGGTGGTTTTCATTACACAAAGTTTCTGTTAGGTCAAAGTAGCGTGCGTTTAACGTATAAGCCCATCTCCATTGGGCTGTCGAACGAAAACCTATGGTGGGGACCGGGTTATAAAAACTCCCTGCTCATGACCAACTCGGCAACCGGTTTTTTACACCTGACCTTAAATACGGTGCGCCCCGTAAAAACACCGATTGGTTCTTTCGAAGGACAGCTTATTGCAGGAAAACTTGAAGAATCGGGATATACCGAAGGATTGCCGGATGACTGGCGCTATTTAAATGCTATGGTTTTAAGCTACCAACCCCGCTGGGTGCCCGGTTTGTTTTTGGGCTTTACACGAAGTTTTCAAATCTACTCGGAAGATATGGGCTCAGGATTTTCTGATTATCTGCCGGTACTTAGTTTGCTTTCCAAAAGTTCTGGCGGTTCCAATGAAGAGGTAGACAGTCAGCGACAGGATCAACTTATTTCGCTTTTTGCCAGATGGCTTTTCCCTGAATCGAATGCCGAAATTTATTTTGAATATGGCCGCGAAGACCATTCCTGGGACATGCGTGATTTTTTGATGGAACCAACGCATACTTCCGCTTATATTCTTGGAGCACATAAATTACTGGGCTTTAAAGGAGATCGTTATTTCCAGGTACGGGGAGAAATTACCCAAATGGCTTTAAGTCAGACAACATTGAATAGAAACCGTGACTATACAAATCCTTTAGCTAACGCCTGGTATTACCATCATCAGGTTAAACATGGTTATACCCATAAAGGACAATTAGTGGGTGCAGGAATTGACCCCGGGAGCAACACCCAAACTCTTGAAATTAGTTGGAACAGAGAAATTAAACAAGTAGGTATTGAATTCGAACGTTATGTGCACAATAATAATTTTTGGTACGAATCCATTAAAGATTTCCGGGCCAACTGGGTGGATTTAAGCACTTCGGTTTTTGCCAACTGGGATTATAAAAACTTTTTGGTATATGGAAAAATAAAGCTGGTTAGCAGCAGAAACTACCAATGGTTGTACGAGCCCACTTGGGCCGAAGTACAGGCCGATTACTGGACACACCCCAACAACACCTTTAACCTGCATACGCAATTTGGTGTATCCTACCGATTCTGATACTATAATTAAACCATAAGACTAGCTTATTAGCAAACTAAAAAAACGACCAACATTATACCAATTCGCCAATGCAGATCTCCCCGTTAATTTCAATTATCGTTCCTTGTTACAATCAAGGTAAATATCTGACTGAGTGTCTCGCAAGTGTTCATTCACAAAGCTATGATAATTACGAGATTGTTGTAGTAAACGATGGAAGTACGGACTCGCAAACCAACAAAACAGTACGCGGGATTTCGCACACCCGGATAAAAGTACTGGAAACAAAAAACCAAGGCGTTTCCGCTGCCCGTAACCTGGGAATTAAAAAATCGACAGGTAAGTACATTTTACCTTTGGACGCAGACGATAAAATTGGTGCCGATTTTATTCAGAAAGCCGTTGAAATTCTGGAAAAGAACGATGAAATTAAAGTGGTAAATTGCAAAGTCACACTTTTTGGGGCAAAAAAAAGTATTTTACCTGTTGAAACCTATTCCTTGGAGAAGCTGCTGGCAAGAAACTTTATAGTGGTTTCAGCCATTTTCCGAAGGTCAGATTTTGACCAAACAAAGGGATACAACCCAAATATGAGAGAAGGTTTTGAGGACTGGGATTTTTGGATAACGTTGCTAAAAAACGGAGGTGCTGTACATACCTTAAATGACACCGGCTTTTTTTATCGGATTAAAAGAAGTTCAAGAAATGCTTCCGTACTCTCACGTAGAGAACATTTGCGTAAACTGAGGCATCAAATTTATTTGAATCACCAGGACATTTATTCTCAACATTTACTGGATCCCCAGGAATCTTTTGAATATGAACTAATTACTCAGTCACGCGAGTACAAACTGGGCGTACTTTTGCTTCGACCTATTCGTGCAATTTTCAAGTTACTAAATTGATTCATTCTCTAATTCATAATTACAAAAAGTATTATTCAACATTACTAAATCTATTGATAGTATTGTTGTTTGTGGATGCAATCATTGATCCGAATAATCGGGTTTTGCATTTAAAATACGTATTATTTGGACTGGTAATTTTAATTTGGGGTTCAGGGAAACTTTTTGAGCGTTTAGAACTACCTCCAAGGCGGCTTATCTATATCATACTGTTTGTTTCGTTTTTTATGCCTTTTTATGCTTTGTCAATGGGGCTCATTAATAACTTCTTACAAAATACAGACCTACAAGCTATTGTATATTTTAATTCATTTTTCTTTTTCCTGTTGATATTTATAATATATGATACAGGTTTTGATTTAACTAAAGTTATAAATCGATCAACACTATTAATAATAGTAATTACGCTGGGTATATATTGTTTTTTTATTTTACAACCTTCGATGTATCTGGTTCTTACCAAATATTTGGTAATCGATAAAAACATTGCAGTTTTTGGTTTAAGAAAATATGGACCAATCACGATGCTAATGATCTACTTCAGAACATCTCCTTTGCTCGTATTTCCTCTGGCTTATTTCCTTCAACGCATATTGATGGATAAAACCAGTAAGGCCCGTTTTATACACTATTTTATATTAATTGCCATAACTGTGACATTATTCCTTTCAGGTACAAGAGCAAACCTGGTATCGCTTCTTTTTATTATCCTGTTCTATGTATGTTTATGGACTTTTAAAAAATCAAAGCCTGCTTTTATTTTATTGACGATAGTACTTTCTCTGGTATTTATATACGAGGTTTCAACTATTCTTACCATACTTTTTGATAAGAGCGAAATATCCAACTCCGTAAAACTTGGACATTTCGAATCCTATTTGGAGTATTTTTCAGAAAATGGCTTACAATTATTTTTTGGGCAAGGTTTTGGAGGAGCTTTTTATTCGTCAGGATTCAATAAGCTTACAACAGTAACGGAACTTACCTATCTGGAGACTATCAGAGTATGGGGGCTGCCGATCACTTTCATATTTATTTTGATTTTAATACTCCCAATCATAAAAGATATAAGGGATAAAAATTTTAGTTCGGTTTCAGTTGCCTATATAGCCTATCTTTTTATCGCCGGTACAAATCCTTTTTTATTCAGTTCTACGGGTATGATGGTACTGGTTTATGTCTTTTCCAGGTCATTTATGGTAACGAATAGCGAAAACAGGATTGTTGTAAATGGAGTTAAATAGATTTAAAACAGTTTTAGCAAACATTAGTAATACATGAGAATTACAAAGTTAGATGGATTACGAGGCATCTTCTGTTTGATGATTATTCTTTTTCACTATAAAGAAGATTTTCTGCCATCATACCTATACAACAACTTTTTCATTCGTGAGTCTTATCTCGCTGTCGATTTCTTTTTTGTATTATCCGGCTTTGTAATTTCTTATAATTACAACACTATAAAAACAATAGGGGAATTTATTACTTATATCAAAAAACGTTTTATCCGGCTCTATCCTCTCCTTCTTTTCTCAACAACGGCTTTTTTTCTGACCGATCTTTTTTTCAATTATTTCTTACCAACGTATATTTCAACTGTCGAACCATTCTATGCACTGTTTAAAAAATATTTGGATACCATAGCTTTTACCAATTCCACTCCTATTCTTGGAAATACTTTTGGAATGAATCCTCCTTCCTGGTCAATTTCAGCCGAAATGATTTCATATATTATCTTTGGTTTTTCAATGGTATTCATCCCAAAAAAATATACCAGACCTTTTTTAATGACTATAATAATACTCAGTGCAGTTTTCCTGATTATAAATGGTTGGTTATTCGAAATTAAAGGCGATTTAAGTTTTCTGAGAGGTTTTATTTCATTTAATATCGGGTACTTTGTGTGGTTGTTTTCATTAAAAAAATTCAAAATAAACAACTCACTTGAGTTTATTCTGCCAATACTATTCTTGTTCCTACTATTTATATCATTTAACGTAACAGGTCTAAGTAAAAATATAGTTAGCTATGCAATAATTCCCCTGTATTTTGGATTTTCAGTATTAACTTTTCTAAAAACAGATGGTGTTCTAAGTAAGTTGCTTGAATCAAAACCCCTGAAGTTTCTGGGCGATATATCCTATTCCATCTACTTAAATCATTTTATCATTTTGATTTTGGTTCCTGAAGGAATTGTTACTTTTTTAGGCTTAAGCAAAACAAACTTTCATCTGATTTTAATATTCATAATTTCGGTTACATTGATAATTCTTTATAGTTTCTTTACCTATAAAGTTGTTGAATCGCGTGGAGCTTCTTATTTAAAAAAGAAGTTATTGTAGTAAATATAAAATAGAACAACCTTGGTCGATATCTTATTATCAACTTTTAATGGTCGATCTTATCTCCCGGATCTTCTTAAATCTTTGCAAAGCCAAACATTTACTGATTGGCGATTAATTGTCAGAGATGATGGTTCTACGGACGAGACTCTTTCAATGTTAAAGCATTTTAAGGAAACCCATCCGAAAAAAATAATCATCGTTGATGAGAAGATAAAAAACCTGGGGCCAATGCGAAGTTTTGAAAAACTGATGGAATACAGTTCTGCTGAATATATCATGTTTTGCGATCAGGATGATGTATGGTTACCCCATAAAATAGAAGAATCGTTAGCTTGTATTCAGCAACTGGAGCAGAATAACCCCCATAAAGCGGCATTGGTTTTTAGCGATCTGGAAGTAGTGGATGAACAATTAAATACAATCAGTTCATCGTTCTGGAACTATTCAAAGGTGAATCCTGACAATGTATACAATTGTTACAGGTTATTGATTAATAATCCGGCTCCGGGCTGCACTTTTATCATGAATAAGAAGGTGAAACCTCTGGTTCTGCCCTTCCCTGAACAGGCCCGAATGCACGACTGGTGGATTGTATTAAAAGTCGCCGAATCAGGAGTAATTGATTACCTTAAAAAGCCGGGCTTACTATACCGGCAACACAAAAAAAATAAAGTAGGTGCTGAGGCGATTAAAAACACTTACCTGTTATCGCGTATGGCCAGTTTTTCGCTCACTATAAAAAGAAATAAGGAAAGCTGGCAGATGATGAAATGTTTGTCGAACAAATATTCACTCCTTAAACTTTTCTATTACAAACTGCGCATATCGCTAGCTAAACTCCTCTGACAAAATGGTTATTTCGGTCTGTATACCAACATATAACGGCGGACGCTACATAAAGCAACAGCTCGATTCGATTCTTAACCAGAGCCGGGCTATTGATGAGATTATTATTTCTGATGATTCGTCAACCGACCAAACGGTTGAAATTATCAGGTCGTATAACAATCCCAAAATAAGACTATTTGAAAAGCAGCGTTTTGCCAACCCAATATTTAACCTCGAATTTGCATTAAAACAAGCTAAAGGCGACTATATTTTTTTAGCCGATCAGGACGATATTTGGATGCCCGACAAAGTAGAAATTCTGGTAAATGAATTGGCAAAAAGTAAACTTGTAATTTCGGATGGAGTGATAATAAACCGGGAAGGAAAAGGAATTGCTTCATCAATATTCGAAATCTATAACTCGCGAAAGGGCTTTTTAAAAAACCTCACAAAAAATTCCTACATGGGTTGTTGTTTGGCTTTTCATAAGGATTTATTGCCGATTGTCCTCCCCTTCCCGAAAAAAATTGCCATGCACGATTTATGGATCGGGCTAAATGCGGAACTTTATACTAACCCGATATTCTGCCCCGCCAAACTGGTGAAATACAGAAGGCATGACAAGAACAAAACGCCACTGGACGCCCATACCAACACAAATTCGCTGTTTTATAAAATAGCCTTTCGGCTTACCATACTTTTGCTTCTCGTTGCGCGATTTGTGCGACGAAAAACAAAATTAAGATAGAGTCGTTTAGGCTATAAAATCAGACTTCGACAACGCTCAGTCTGACAGTCACCCTGAGCGTAGTCGAAGGGTGACTATCAACCGGGTTCTAATAAGTATTACCGAACAAAACGAAATAAAAAAAGACACGCTATAGAACAAAAATGGAAACGCCTCGTGTAGTTATACTAATTCTGAATTATAATTCGTGGAAAGCCACTGTTGGCTACATCCGGCAATTAAAACAACAACAGGGTATTCAGCTTTCCATTTTGGTAGTCGACAACTGTTCAACCGACAATTCTTACAATGCTCTGGTTCAACATCTACAAGATGAAGAACAAGTAGAAATCATACAATCGGAATACAATGGTGGCTATGCTTACGGAAATAATTTTGGCTTAAAATACCTTCAGAAAAAAATACAGGAAAACACCTTTGTTGTGATAAGCAACAACGATATTTCAATCGATAATCCGAAGCTATTACAACAACTCGTTAACTACTACAAGCAATGTAACGACATTGCTTTTATTTCACCACTCATGCATATGGATGGCCAACCTGCCCGTAACGCTGCCTGGAAAATTCCGGGATTAACTTATGATATCAGTACTGTAGTTGGATTTAACAGGGCAAAAGCCAACGAGGCCGTTTATTACGACCTCCCTTTGCAACAGGAACTAATGCCTGTAGATTGCCTTACCGGCTCTTTTTTCATGGGCAAGCTGGAAACTTTTGCCCAATTAAACTATTTCGACGAACGTACTTTTTTGTATGAAGAGGAACGTATATTGGGGCTAAAAGTAAAAAAAGCCGGGCTTAAGAATTACCTCGCACTGCAGCTAAAATTTTATCACGAGCATTCCGCTGTTATCAGCAAAGAAATGAATCAGCTGGCGCAAATCCGTCATCTATTCAATAGCAGAATCGTTTTTAATCAATACCACGCCAATACAAATATCGTTCTGCTTACCTTTTTAAAAGTATTTTACGCGCTTTTTATTTTTGCCAAAAAGCTACAATCAAAATTTAGAAAGCGCAGCTAAATTTCGAATTCTTATGAAGAACTGCACTGGATGACTTTATTGAAATAAGATTTTATTACTTTTATTGCTCAATATTTACACATACTGTACATTATTTAATACCTAAAACATAAGCTATATCTATGAGATTCAATATCGTTAAATATTCCTGCTTCATTCTACTATTCCTGTTTCTAATGCCGGGGAAACTACTGGCCCAGAACCTGAACCCGATGGAGCAAAATGTCTCAGATATAAAATCGAGCCAGATTTCGGATGCCCAAATGCGGGTTATCATGCAACGTGCGATTGAGTCGGGCCTGACACCCGACCAAATCGAATCTTTAGCCCGGTCGAGGGGAATGAATGAGAGCGAAATTGAGAAATTTAAAGAACGCGCTGAACGTCTGTACGATAACAAGTTAATGGAGGATGGCAGCAAGGGTGTAAAAATAAACACCCGCCCAACGGTGGAGTATCCTGAAAGCCTGGAAGAACGACTTTCCTACGCCACAAAAACGCAATCAAGCGATAATTTTGGTTTTTCCCTGTTTAAAAATACCGACCTTACCTTCGAACCCAGCTTTAATGTTTTAACGCCGCGCGATTATTTAATTGGCCCAGGCGACCTGGTGAACATCGACGTTTGGGGCGCATCGCAACACAGTTACCAGGAAGTGGTTTCAAACGATGGAAGTATAATTATTTCGAATATTGGTCCCGTATTTTTAAGTGGAATGACCACAGAAGATGCCGGGAAAAAACTGGAAACAATTTTAGGCCAGATTTACTCCGGACTAAAGGATGGGAAAACCTCAATGAAAGTCACACTCGGTGCTGTACGGAGTATCCAGATAAATATTGTGGGCGAAGTCGTTTTACCCGGAACTTACAATATTTCGGCAATGGCAACGGCTTTTAACGCCATGTACATAGCCGGAGGTCCTGCGGAAAATGGTTCAATCCGGGATGTACAGATAATACGTGACAATAAAATTGTTGCAAACATCGACTTTTACGAATACTTAATAAATGCCAAACAATCCAATAACATCCGTTTGCAGGATCAGGATATCATTTTCATCCCTCCTTATGAAAACCGTGTAAGGATAAACGGAGAAGTGAAACGCCCCATGGCCTTCGATATCAAACCCGACGAATCGTTGGAAGAATTAATTGATTTTGCAGGAGGATTTACCGGAAATGCATACACTGAAAGGGTTAAGATCCTGCGAAAAACAGGCAAAGAAAAGCGCATATTAGACATTGCCACGGATTATTTAGATGCCATTCGCCTGGAGAATGGTGACGAAGTGCAAATTGATGCGGTTTTAAATCGATTTGAAAACCGGGTATTTATTTCGGGAGCGGTATTTCGCCCGGGCACTTATGCCATCAACGAAGGAACCACAATAAAAGAATTAATAGACAAAGCCGAAGGTTTACGCGAAGATGTATTTAAAGACCGCATCTCTGTTTTCCGTTTACAAGACGATCTCACGAGGGAGCATATTGCCGTTGATTTGAATAATTTATTGGCTTCCAATCTCGATTTTACCCTGCAACGTGAAGACTCTGTTCATATCCCTTCGATCCACGATTTGCGCGAAACACGCACGATACAAATTGAAGGCGAAGTAAAACTACCTGGAATTTATCCCTACTCCGAAAATACAACAGTTGAAGATTTTATTATTCAGGCCGGAGGTTTATTGGAAACGGCTTCTACAGCAAATATTGAGATTGCCAGACGGGTGCAAAACGACACCTCAACAGTTACTTCGGTAAAACTTGCTGATGTAATTAAATTCCCAATCGATAAATCCCTGGCGCTAAGTGACGAAGCATCCAATTTTGTATTAAAACCTTTCGATCAGGTGTTTATTCGCAAATCTCCTGCCTATATTCCGCAAATGCTGGTTAGTATTAACGGCGAAGTTAACTTCCCCGGGAAATACTCTATAACTTCCCGTACGGAACGAATCTCCGATTTAATAAAAAGGTCGGGCGGTATTACCACAGAGGCTTATATTAACGGTGCCAGCTTAATTCGGAAAAGAACCCCGAACAAAACCCTGACGGACAAAGCTATTGACAACATTACAATGGAAAAAGAATCATCGAACAATATTAATATCATCCGAAACGAATTTGATATCATTGCAGTTGACCTCTCAAGTATTCTCTCCAATCCGGGTGGAAAAAGCGATTTACTTCTGCAGGAAGGAGATTCAATACGCATATTAAAATCGTTACAAACCATTAAAGTTAGTGGCTCGGTTTACAATCCCAATGTAGTTCCTTTCGACGAATCGCTTAAGGTGAAACAATACCTGGCGAATGCCGGAGGTTTAACAAAAAGATCAAAACCAGGCCACATTTATGTGGTTTACGCAAATGGCTCAGTAAGAAAGACTGACAAAACGTTATTTGGTCGTAAGTACCCCGAATTACAGGCAGGAGCAGAAATAATTGTTCCAAGTAAAGGCGAACGAAGAAAACTTTCTCAGACAGGTGCCATTTCGTTAGCCGCCTCGCTGTCTCTTATTGTTGTTGCCCTGATCAATGGCATGTAATAACCGTAAGTACCCATAATAATCAAAGAAATTATTGATGTTACAAGTTCACTGTAAATTTTCATCTAATCAGAAATGAGCAAGAATACAGCTATCATAAATAAAAAAGATTACCTCGAGATAAAAGATTTGCTTATCAGGCTAAAACAAAACCGCGGAATACTTATCAAATCAGCCGCTATTGCCTTTTTGGTAGGTGTATTTTTTGTGGTATTTACTCCGAAGGTATATAAAACTGAAGTTAGTTTGTTAGCTGAATCCAACTCTAACAGCCCGGCAAATGGGTTAATGGGACAACTGGGAAACCTTGCAGGATTTGACGTAGGAGGTTTAATGGGCCTGGATATGAGTGGAAGTAACAACACTGCTTTAACCCCTGACTTATATCCGGAAGTGGTAAAGAGTACAACTTTCCTTATCGATATTTTACAGGAAAACGTGTATTTACCCAAAGAAGATCTGACAGTGTCGGTTGGCGAATACCTGCAGGAACATACCAAACCGTCTATTGCCGGATGGCCGGGTTATGCCCTGAGCTTGCTAAAATCAAAGGGCGAGAAACGAATGATCCCTCAAAAAAACGAAGGAGAACCTTTAAATCTTTCTCAGGGCGACCTGGATTTGATCAAGGGACTGGCCAATACCATAACAGTAAACATTATTAAATCGGAAGGTGGAATTACAGGTGGCGACAGTAAAATTATTAAAGTAAGTGTGGAACAACAGGATCCGTACGTTTCAGCGTTATTAACCGAAAAAGTAATCGCCAGTTTAAAACAATACATTATTGATTATCACACCAGCAAGGAGAAAAAAGACCTTGCGTTTATCGAGGCCCGGTATCAGGAAGCCAAAGCCCGGTATTTTGAAAAACAGGAAGCTTTAGCCGATTACGATGACAGTAATGTTAACGTAATTCTGGCATCAGCAAAATCGCGCCGTGACAGGCTGGTTACTGAAAGCACTTTGGCCTCAAACCTCTATAAAAGTCTGGCGCAGAAGCGAGAACAGGCACAAATACTCGTACAGGATAAAACACCGGTATTTACCGTAATTGAACCGGCAAAAGTGCCCCAACAGAAAAGTAAGCCCAAAACAATGTTCACAATTATCAGCCTCACACTAATAGGTTTGTTCGCAGGTACTTGTATAGTTCTCTGGAAGGAATTTATCGTTTCAAACGGTACAAATAACATTGATTAATTTCCCAAAACCAATACGTTCTACCTTAATTCCAACTACATACTCGAAAATAAAAAACGAAATGGTAGAAGGATGTGATATAAATTAAGACCATTGACAAAAATGTTAATTACCGAATAAAATAAACCCACAATACCATCGTTTAAAATCTAATGCAAAAACAAACCCAAAAAATAGTTACACTCCTCTTGTTTCTGTGTATCGCTCCTTTACCCGGCTTATTTGCCCAATCAATTAGTCTGGAGTCAAACACTTTGGCAGGCACAAAAGGCCAGCTGCCGTTTTGGCTATGGGCCAACCAGCTCGGACAATTCGATAAAAACAGCAGTGCAATACAAAACTTCAGTTTAAATGCCTTTCATGAGCAACAAATTGGGGCTTCTGATTTTAAATATAAAGTCGGACTTGATCTGGATCTGCTACTGGCCGACGAAAACGACATCCGTTTCACCCAGCTTTTTGGAAGCATGAGCTGGAAGTTTCTTCAACTGCAAGTTGGCGCTTTCCCCGAGGATGAAGTTTATGCCGGACTGTCAACCACTAACGGGAACCTGGCAGCATCGCGTAATGCACGTCCTCACCCAAAAATAAGAGCTGGTTTTAACCGCTTTGTTCCGGTAATGACAGAATGGTTTTTTATTAATGGCTTTTATGAAGAGGGCATACTCAACGACGATCGGTTTGTAAAAGATACTCATTTACACCGGGGAGCCTTATACTTTCGCTTTGGTCAACCAAAATCGATACAGGTAACAGTTGGCATTGAACATTTTGTCATGTGGTGGGGCACCCATCCTGTCTACGGTGAATTTCCGGGCTGGGAAGCATACTTCGAATATTTAACAGCCAGTGCTGGTGGCAATAAGGTTATTGAAGAAGAACAACTTAATGCGATGGGAAACAGTTATGGGGTTTATCAGATGGAATTTAAGAAAACGTGGGATAAACTGAATGCAACACTATATATCAGCCATCCTTATGAGGATCACTCCGGAATGGAATTCGTTAATTACCCGGATAACCTGATTGGTATTCACCTTGATTTTAACAAAAAGCAGGCTCACTTAAAAAATATTGTGCTCGAATATTTCCATACCAAAAACCAAAGTGGAGCTTATCTTATCGGCGAAGCTCCTGACGAAAACGGTCGTGGTCGGGGAATTGATGATTATTTTAACCATGGGCTTTACCTTTCAGGTGCCACCTATGATAAAATGGCAATGGTAAGTCCGCTGTTTGGTCCGGTAGTTATTGCAGATGGCACCAGCAGAGGATTTGAAAGTACACGTTTTGCAGGGTTCCACCTTGGCTCGGATGGGTTATTTTCTGAAACCTTACACTGGAAGGCACTGCTCACCTATTCCAATAATTTTGGCCGGCACAATGGCCAAGGAGGCACAACGATCGAACCATCCCGAAAACAAGTATCAGCCCTGGGGCAGGTTTCCTGGCAACCACCCACCAAAAAGTTGAGTATTTCAGCATCTGTTGCTACCGACCATGGAAGTCTTTACGATAATGGAGTTACCACTACACGGTTAGGTGCAATGTTTTCATTCAAATATCACTTCACTAAATAAAATTTTCAGCCCCCTGTCGTTAATAAAATATGCTAACAATCTACCCTCTAAAAGTTTATGAATAAAGATGTTTATCACAACATTTTGATTAGATTTTGATCTTTTTCTGAGCAAATATTCTTATTTTAATTAAATTTCTTTAATTTTAACCTCGTTAAAACGATCTAACTAATTAAGAACACGTACCAATTCATAATTAACAGACCTGGAAAACACAAAAAACATCATAGTATTTCGTTATGGAAATAATCCTAATCCTATCTGCACTTATACTTGGTTTTTTGCTAGTTTTAATAGCAGTACCACCAATCATTCGTATCGCTATATCTAAGCGATTATTTGAACCTTTTGAAGAAAGAAAAGTTCACACAAAAGTTGTTCCTCCACTTGGAGGTGTTGCTATTTTTATTGCTTTTACATTAAGTGCCATCTTTGCAACTGACGGATTAGAGTTTACGGAATTTAAATACATTCTTGCAGGAGTAATAATAATGTTTTTTACCGGTTTAAAAGATGACCTGATTATTATCTCAGCCCGAAAAAAATTAATTATTCAAATAGTTGCGGTCATTTTGCTCATCTCCTTTGCCAACATTCACTTCACAAATTTGCATGGTGTACTTGGGGAACACAAAATTGGCCATATAACTGGAATATCAATATCACTGTTTGCAATGATCGTTATTATAAACGCATTTAATCTAATTGATGGTGTTGATGGGCTGGCGTCCGGTATAGGCACGTTGGCTTCATTGGTATTTGGCAGCTGGTTTTATTTAACCGGTAACTATCCTTTAGCCATTATGGCATTTGCGCTGGTTGGCACGCTTTCAGCTTTCTTTATTTACAATGTGTTTGGCAATTCCAACAAGCTGTTTATGGGAGATACCGGTTCGCTGATAATCGGATTTCTAATTTCAATAATGGTTGTTTCTTTTAACGAACTGAATC
Organism: Draconibacterium mangrovi; assembly: GCF_010586825.1. Classification (GTDB taxonomy): domain Bacteria; phylum Bacteroidota; class Bacteroidia; order Bacteroidales; family Prolixibacteraceae; genus Draconibacterium; species Draconibacterium mangrovi. The sequence continues at coordinate 357,577 of NZ_JAAAGB010000003.1, forward strand.
TGACCGCACCGGAGCCTTACCGCATAGTTGGAGCACCGGCTGTTTCATTTGCAATCATTATTGTTCCTCTTATTGATACACTAAGAGTAATGACCATACGGATAGCCCAACGTCGCTCACCCTTTTCTCCGGATAAAAACCATATCCATCATCGTTTGTTGTCCTTGCTTCATTCGCACTTAAAAGTAACATCAACCATTTTGGCAGGTAACCTTGTGTTAATTGCAATTGCACTTGGCCTCAACTACTGGCAGCTAAATGTAAATCTGCAGTTTGTTATTATTTTCCTTGTTGGCCTTGGCTTCTCAATGATTCCATCTTATATACTACGTACAAAAAGGACTAAAAAAGCTTATTCTTCGTAAGGACCAGAATTCGATATTCTGATTGATATGATGATCAGTAACGTGAGTTATTGTTTTTCTTATCGGTTATTCTATTGAGCCAATTTGAAAACACTCTGTTCTAAATTGATGGGGAACTCTGGAGTTCAAAAGTCTTCGTTGTAAACAATAATTCAACAGCTTCAACCTCATTCAATCTTTCCTCAGTCCTCCTCTCCTCATTCTTATTTTCCTCCTCATTAATTTGTCAAACTCCCCCCCTAACTACCCTTTTTCATTTGTTGCATAACACTTTTATTTCTGATTAATAACATTTTATAGGCAGTGCTTTTTATGTAAATTTAGAATAAACCATAAAAATTGACTGCCATGCCTAAAATTCGTAGAATTGATGCCCTCAACTACCACAAGAAACATCGCCCCGGGAAAATAGAAGTAATACCAACCAAACCGCACAACACACAATACGATCTTTCGCTGGCTTACACACCAGGGGTTGCCCAACCTTGTCTCGAAATTGAGAAAGACAAGGATAACGCTTATAAATACACCGCAAAAGGTAACCTCGTTGCCGTGATTTCGAACGGTACTGCTGTTTTAGGCTTGGGAGATATCGGGCCCGAAGCCGGAAAGCCGGTCATGGAGGGAAAAGGTTTGTTGTTTAAGATTTTTGCCGACGTGGATGTTTTCGACATTGAAGTGGACGAAAAAGATCCCGACAAACTTATTGAAGTGGTTAAAGCGATAGCTCCAACGTTTGGAGGTATTAACCTGGAAGACATAAAAGCTCCCGAATGTTTCAAAATTGAAGAAACATTGCGGAAACAACTCAATATTCCTGTTTTTCACGACGACCAGCATGGAACAGCGATAATTTCTGCTGCGGCACTTCTCAATGCTTTGGAGCTGAATAAAAAGCTTATTGAAGATATTCAGGTGGTTGTTAGCGGTGCCGGAGCTGCGGCCGTATCATGCGCTAAATTGTATATCAGCATGGGTGTTGAACCCGAAAATATTGTAATGGTAGACAGCAAGGGAGTGATTAACCGCGAACGTACCGACCTGAATGAGATCAAACAACAATTTGTTACCAACCGAAAAATAAATACGCTGGAAGAGGCCATGAAAGATGCCGATGTATTTCTCGGACTTTCGGTTGCCGACGTGGTCAGTAAAAAAATGATCAAATCGATGGCTAAAGACCCAATCGTTTTTGCCATGGCCAACCCCGATCCGGAAATCTCTTACGAAGACGCTACTGCTGCAAGAAAAGACATTATTATGGCTACCGGGCGCAGCGATTACCCCAACCAGATCAACAACGTCCTGGGGTTCCCTTTTATTTTCAGGGGAGCATTGGATGTGCGGGCGACCACCATTAACGAAGAAATGAAAATTGCGGCCGCAAAAGCATTGGCAAAACTGGCTAAAGAATATGTGCCTGAAATGGTGGCCAAAGCCTATAACATGAAAAACATTGTGTTTGGCAAAGACTACATTATTCCAAAACCGCTTGATCCACGTTTGATAACCACAGTTTCTTCAGCTGTGGCACATGCTGCCATGGAAACCGGAGTGGCCCGTAAGCCTATAAAAAGCTGGACAGCCTACGAGCGGGAATTAACCGAACGTTTGGGAATAGACAACCGTTTGATAATGGGCATTCGCACTAAGGCAAAACAAGATCCAAAACGGATTGTATTTGCCGAAGCCAACAGTTTCCGCATCCTTAAAGCGGTTCAATTTGTAATTCGCGAGGGAATAGCAAAACCAATTCTGTTGGGCAACAAAGAGAAAATTCAGGAGCTGATAAAAGAAAACCAACTCGATATTGACAATGTTCCAATCATCGACCTTTATGAATCGGTAAGCGACGAAAAACGCCATCACTTTGCAAAAATCCTCTACGAAAAACGAAAACGTAAAGGGATGACCTATAATGAGGCGGTAGAAAAAATGTATAACCGCGACTATTATGGATCGATGATGGTGGAAACAGGTGAAGCAGATGCTTTTATTTCTGGATTTTCCAGAAAATATTCTTCAACCATTCGCCCTACTCTGCAGGTGATTGGAGTAAAGAAGGATTTTAACCACATTGCAGGAATGTATATGCTGTTAACTAAAAGCGGCCCCTTATTCCTGGCCGATACAACAGTAAATATGAATCCTTCGGCACAAACACTCGCCGACACCACATTACTAACCGCAGCCGAAGTTCGTAAATTTAATATCGAGCCACGCATTGCGCTCCTGTCATACTCCAACTTTGGAGCCTATAAAGGAGAAGGTAGCCCTGTTCGGGTAAAAGAGGCTGTTCAGTATTTACAAGAACAATATCCGGATCTGATCGTTGATGGTGAAATGCAGGCCAATTACGCGTTGAACGGAAAGTTGAGGTATTCGCGTTATCCGTTTAATAAACTGGGCGACCAGGATGCTAATACGCTTATTTTTCCCAACCTGAGCTCAGGAAATATAACCTACAAAATTTTACAGGCATTGGGGCCTTACGAGGCGATCGGTCCCATTTTGATGGGCATGAATAAACCCATCCATATTTTACAACGCGACAGTACTGTACGAGAGATCATCAATATGACTGCCATTGCTGTTATTGACGCGCAGGCCAGCAGTACCCTTGAAGATTAAATTTCTCGCTTTAAAATAAAGAATGCCGGAATCAGCTGAATTCCGGCATTTTATTTTGATCACTATCTTTTTTATCCACATTAAAATCCTACTCCAATTCCCAAACTGAAATAGGGTTCCCAATCTTTGTACGGTGAGTTTTTATGGTTTAACACATCAAACAACACTTGTGCGTTTAACCATACATTAGGAGAGATTGGTTGGCTGTAACCACCTCCAACGTAAAACATGGGCACTAGTTTTCGATCCTCAGGAAAATAAAACTTATAACTCATCAATTCGAATTCAGTGTGAGTATATAGACGTGGTGTAACTCGATATCGACTAAAAATACTGGCTCCGTAATTCGATCCGTTCTGATCTTCGGCATCACCACCATAACTAACATACTCGTACGATACCTGTGTTCCAACCGACAACTTTGGTGTAAGTTTATAAGCCACGAGGGGCTGAGCACCAATAACACTGTAATTTTTGCTAAAATTCATAGTTACATATCCGCCGTAATAAATTCGGCTTTTGTCGAGCTGGGGTTTGGGTAAACTTGTTTCGTTCTGTTGATCAACAGTGGTGGTATCTTGTACCTGTGCAAAACCAGATACGGAGAAAAAAATAAATACAACAAGTAAAAATGAGATTTTCATAGCTTGTGGTTTTAAATTAATGACAATAAGATACACATAATTTAGGTTTCGGAGCAACAATTTCAGCTATGAAAACAAACGAAAAAACTTCTCCGTGTGAAAAATTGCAATCTCGTATCATATTTTAAAATTCAACACTATTTTTGCTCTTATGAACATCGACAAATATCCATCGCGACTGTTGGAGGCCGCTGTAAACGAGTTTTCGAAATTGCCCGGCATTGGCCGAAAAAGTGCATTACGGTTGGTTTTGCACCTTCTGCGGCAAGACAAAGAAGATGTTAATTCGTTCGGCAACAGCCTCATACAACTACGAAATGAAATAAAACACTGCAAAGTTTGCCATAACATTTCGGATAACGACACTTGCCAGATTTGCTCCAATCCATCGCGCAACGAAAGTATAATTTGCGTGGTGGAAAACATCCGCGATGTAATGTCGGTGGAAAATACACACCAGTTTAACGGACTTTACCATGTGTTGGGAGGTATTATTTCGCCGATGGATGGAATTGGCCCGGCCGAACTGGAAATCGATTCGCTTATTGAACGGGTAGATTCAGGCAAAGTTATCGAAATCATACTGGCACTTTCAACCACCATGGAAGGCGATACCACCAACTTTTACATCTACCGGAAGTTAAAGGGTAAAGAAGTAAAAATCTCTACACTGGCGCGAGGTGTTTCCATTGGCGACGAACTGGAATATACCGACGAGATTACACTTGGCCGCTCGTTAATGAACCGCGTACCATTCGAAAGTTCGCTGGGAAAATAAATTACGCATCAGAAAGCCGGTTTCTTTCTGTTATGAAAAGGAAATCTTACATTTGAGAGTGATTAGTAATCAACGATAAAAGTAGATTTCCATGGCTGCAACGTTATAAGCGGCCAGTCTATTTGAAAACGCCAGTGCAAAAAGATGGATATTTCAATTGTCATTGTCAACTACAACGTAAAACATTTTCTGGAACAATGCCTCCACTCGGTGGAGAAGGCTTTGCAGAATGTACAGAGCGAAGTTTTTGTTGTTGATAATAACTCGGTTGACGGCTCAGCACAGTTGATTACTGAAAAGTTTCACAAGATTAATTTCATCCAAAACACTGAAAACGTAGGTTTTTCAAAAGCCAATAACCAGGCCATTCGGCAGGCAAACGGGAAATATGTTTTGTTGCTGAACCCTGATACCGTTGTAGAGGAAGACACTTTTGAAAAGGTACTTTCATTCATGGATGCACACCCCGATGCGGGCGGTCTGGGTGTAAAAATGATTGATGGCAAAGGCGTTTTTCTGCCTGAATCAAAACGGGGATTACCAACTCCCTGGGTGGCCTTTTATAAAATGTTCGGTCTTTCAAGGCTTTTCCCAAAGTCACGTAAATTCGGCAAATATCATCTCTCATTTTTGGACAAGGATGAAGTTCATGAAATTGATGTGCTGGCAGGTGCTTTTATGTTGCTTCGTAAGTCGGCACTCGATAAAATTGGATTGCTGGATGAATCCTTTTTTATGTATGGCGAAGATATCGACCTTTCGTACCGCATTCAAAAAGGAGGATATAAAAATTATTACTACCCCGAAACAACAATAATCCATTACAAAGGAGAAAGCACAAAAAAGGGTTCGCTGAATTACGTGAAGGTATTTTACAATGCCATGATCATTTTTGCGCGTAAACATTTTTCGGGAAGTAAAGCAGGTGTTTTTGCTTTTCTCATTCATATGGCTATTTATTTCAGGGCTTTGCTTTCTGCGTCAAAACGCGTTCTGCAAAAACTGTATATACCGCTTATTGATGCATTGCTGATTTTTGTCGGATTCTGGCTAATCATTCCAAGCTGGGAACAATTCCGCTTTAATCAACCGGATTATTATCCGCCCGAATTTTTACAAATTGTGGTACCGGTTTACTGCTTCTTTTATTTATTGGGCATTCGGTTTTCGGGAGGTTACAATAAGCCCGTTAGCATTTACAAAGTGGGCCGTGGAATACTCTGGGGGCTAATTTCACTTTTATTGGCCTATTCGCTGGTAGATGAACAGTACCGCTTTTCGCGCGCCTTAATTTTGTTGGGCACTGCCTGGTCGGGAATCGTTCTAATCGCCTACCGTTTGCTGGGGAACTCGCTTAAACTGAGTGATTTCCGACTGAACTCGCAGCGCACACGTAAAATTGCTATTGTAGGCCATTCGAAAGAAGCACGCCGCGTTCAGCAGATTATTGAAGAAACCCGGATTCGATCGCAAATGGCAGGTTTTATTGCGCTCGACAGTAGCGATAAAGGCACAAATTATATGGGTGAGTTAAGCCAGTTGGAAGAGATTATTCGTATAAACCGTATAGATGAGATTGTTTTTTGTGCTGAAAACATCAGCTCGGCCGAGATCATTAAAGCAATGCTCGACCTTAGCCGTTTGGATATTGATTACAAAATTGCGCCTCCCGAAAGTGCGAGTATTATCGGAAGTAATTCCATTAATACTGCAGGCGACCTTTATGTGGTTAACCTCAATGCGATTTCAAAATCGGGCAATAAGCGTAAAAAAAGGTTGTTTGATCTGTTTGTTGCGCTGTTGATTTTATGCCTAAGCCCGATTCTTATCTGGTTCGCAAGCAATAAAGGATATTTTTATAAAAATCTTTTCAGCGTAATTTTTGGGAAGAAATCCTGGATTGGATACATACCGGGCGCTGCCGATGAGAATAAACTTCCAGCGATGAAAGATGGAATCCTTCATCCGGCCGACAGGTTTTCCGGGTTACAATTAAATAAAGAAAAATCGGTGCAGTTAAACCGGTTGTATGCAAAAGATTACAAAGTACTTTCGGACATTGAAATTTTGTTGAAAGGCTGGAGAAATCTTGACCGTTAATCATTAAAAACAACGAAAATGAAAGAGAAGCTAAGCTTTGGAAAAATAATACTCCGCCCCCTTGAACCGGAGGACATTGACCTGTTGTACCAATGGGAGAATAACACTGAAATTTGGGAAGTTAGCAACACAAAAACGCCGTTCTCGAAACATATTCTTGCCCAATACCTGTTGGAATCGGCAAAAGATATTTACGAAACCAAACAGCTTCGTCTGGTTATAGAGACGACTGAAAACAAGCCTGTCGGAGCCATTGATTTATTTGATTTTGAACCCTTTCACATGCGGGCCGGAGTTGGTATTCTTATTCACAATAGCGATGACCGTAAAAAGGGTTACGCCGGCGATGCACTCCATGCCTTATCCAACTATGCTTTCGAATTCTTGGGATTAAGACAATTGTATGCCAACATCACTTCCGATAATTGGGGAAGCATACAGTTATTCGAAAAAGCAGGATTTACGCGCAGTGGCATAAAAAAAGACTGGATTAAAACTTTCTCCGGCTGGAAAGATGAGCTGTTTTATCAGAAGTTTTTGGGTTAAAGTTCAAGTCTATCCAAGAAATCAATCACGACCAATACTTTTTTTTGCACCGTCTTTCAAGGCGGTGACCTAGAATATTCTACTTTAATCTGATTTTTTAGGATTTTGGTAATTTGAAATTTACTAAAATCCTAAAAAATCATTGTTCCCAACTTTGTTACTTAACACCGCTCTAAAGAACGGTGCAAGATTAATTCAAAATACTGGTATCTCTTTCAAAAAAGAATAGCTGTTCTTTTCGTAGTCGATCTCACAGGCAAAGTGCTGCATTCCGTTCGACACCACTACCCGCTCAACACGTAAAGCCATGTTGTAGCGCACCACCTGATCAAAAGCGTTCTGTGTAATTTTTACATTTGGTGCCTTAAACTCGGCAATCAAGTGTGGATTTCCGTTTCGCTGATAAATCAACAAATCGAAACGGCGTTGTAGCTGGTTAACTTTGATTTGCTTTTCCACAGCCATTAAATTCTGCGGATAATTCCGTTCCTGTATCAAATATTGAATAAAATTCTGGCGCACCCATTCTTCCGGCGTCAGCACCACAAATTTTTTCCGTATCGTATCAAATATCCAGGTTTTTTCGTTTTCTGTTTTTGTTCGGAAATCATATTCCGGCAAATTCAGTTTGTACATAATCTTCTCAATAACTTATTAAATGAACTTGGCTGGCGAGCTCTAAAAATGTACATTTGTGTTCGCCTTAAAACCAAAGGTATTCCTATTTGTTCAAAGGTAGAATAATTCAGCTTATGAAGACGAAAAAAGAAATTGTTGACAACTGGCTACCGCGATATACCGGCAAAAAACTAGACGAAATTGGCCAGTATATTTTGCTCACTAATTTTCAGGATTACGTTGAACGATTTGCACGCAAGTTTGAGGTTCCGGTTGAAGGGACTGACAAAAACATGCCCAGTGCAACTGCCGAAGGCATTACCATGATCAACTTTGGAATGGGAAGCCCTAACGCAGCAACAGTAATGGATTTGCTAAGTGCAATACATCCAAAAGCTGTTTTGTTTCTTGGAAAATGTGGTGGATTAAAAAAGAAAAATCAGCTGGGTGATTTTATCCTCCCAATTGCCGCCATCCGTGGCGACGGGACATCGACGGACTATTTGCCGCCGGAAGTTCCGGCATTACCTGCATTTAACCTGCAACGTGCGGTTTCGCATATTCTCCGAAATTCGGAGCAGGATTACTGGACGGGCGTGGTATTAACCACCAACCGTCGGGTTTGGGAGTTCGACAACCGGTTTAAAAAATACCTCAAAAAAACAAGGGCAATGGCCATCGACATGGAAACAGCAACCCTGTTTACCGTTGGTTTTGCCAACCAAATACCAACCGGAGTTTTGTTACTGGTTTCCGATCAGCCCATGATTTCCACCGGCGTTAAAACCGACAAAAGCGATCAGTATGTTTCTTCATCGTATGTGGAAAGGCATATTCAGGCCGGAATCGATGCCTTGCTGGAGATTAAAAACCACGGACTTTCTGTAAAACACTTACGATTTTAAGATGGAGTTTAGCGACATACTGCACAACCTGAAAAAAGGCATCTACCACCCCATTTATTTGCTTCAGGGTGAAGAGGCATATTTTATCGATGAACTATCGGATTATATTGAAGACAATGTGCTTACCGATGCTGAAAGAGGATTTAACCAAACCATATTTTATGGAAAAGATTCGGATCCGGTTACCATAGTAGAAGCATCGTTGCGTTTCCCGATGATGGCGAGTAAGCAGGTTATTATTGTGAAAGAAGCGCAAAGCCTGAGCAAAATAGAAACGCTTACATCGTATGCTGAAAAACCATTGGCTTCAACCATTTTGGTATTGGCTTACAAATACAAAACCCTTGATTCGAGAACAAAACTGGCCAAAGCCATAAAAAAGAACGGTGTACTTTTTACCTCAAAGAAATTGTACGAGAACAAAATTCCGGGCTGGATTGATGGCTTTTTGAGAACCCATAATTACACCATCACGCCGCAGGCCGCGTTATTACTTACCTCATATTTGGGAACGGATTTAAGCAAAATTGCCAATGAATTAAACAAGCTGGTAATTGCCGTAAAAGACACCACCAAAATCACTCCCGAGCATATTGAAAAAAATATCGGGCTAAGCAAAGAGTTTAACATTCTTGAGCTTCAGAATGCTTTGGGAGAAAAGAATGTGCTAAAAGCCAACCGGATCATCAATTATTTTGGTGCTAATCCAACACTAAATCCAATTCAAAAAACCGTGGCCGGATTGTATTTTTATTTTTCAAAACTGTTTACCTATCATTTCCTAAAAGACAAATCGGAACGAAATGTTGCCGCCGAACTTCGGGTTCATCCTTTTTTTGTAAAAGAATATGTGTCGGCAGCCAAACGTTACTCCCCTACCAAGCTGTACGAAATTATGGGTATTTTACGCGAATACGATATGAAAAGTAAAGGTTTTAACGTATCAACAATGGTTGAAACCGGAGACTTGCAGAAAGAAATGATCTATAAAATTTTACACTAAATGATAGTATGGTTCATCATCGGCGTAACAACCGTAATCTCATATATTGCCTTTCAAAACCGCGAGTTATCGGCAAAGCTACAATTTAACGCGGCGCAAATTATCCACCGCAATGAATACTACCGTTTGGTGAGCCATGCCTTTGTGCATGCCAACTGGTCGCACCTGGGCGTAAATATGCTGGTTCTTTATTTTTTTGGACGAAATACTGTTGTTTATTTTGACTACTATTTTGGAACTAAAGCCACGGCATATTTTCTTCTGTTGTACTTCGGAGGTATTTTGGCCTCCAATATCTGGAGCCTGATAAAGCATAAAAACAACTATTATTACAATGCAGTTGGCGCTTCGGGTGCTGTTTCTGCGGTGTTGTTTGCAACTATATTTTTTCAGCCCTGGGAGCCTTTGTATTTATTTGCAGTGATTCCCATTCCCGGAATTCTGTTTGCCGCCGGTTACCTTTTTTACTCCTACCAAATGAGTAAACGACAATCGGACAACGTGGCACACGATGCCCACTTTTTGGGAGCTGTATTTGGTTTTATTTTCCCGATTTTACTAAAGCCTGAATTATTCAGCCGCTTTATCGACAATCTGTTTTCGTTCCTGTAATTTATGGCCTACCTGCTTGTAAATAATCAGATTTTAAAAGAAGCAGAAACCAACCTTACACCTTTTCTGTTAAATACGCCCGATGTGTACAAACACCGCATTTGGTTTGGTTTTGGCGGAATTCCAATGCTTGACGAAAATCTGGATATCCTGAAAATAGAATTAAAATCGCTCGGACACGACCTACCAGTCCTTTTTCAAAACCGCCGCGAATTATTCAGGCTGCTAAAACGTATGCTCAATAAAAACCGATTTTTCAGGACAGGACTGATTACTTTTCAGTTTTTTATAACTGAAGAAAAAATTGATTACCTGGTTACCTGTAAGGCTTTTAATGATTTCGATTTCCAGATAAATGCGCAAGGATTGCTCATCGGTATTTCAAGCTCTAAACTGTTAAGTCATTCGCAAAACAGCAATTCACGATTTGGAAAGGCAACATTATGGAAACAAGTTTGTGCAGAAATGAAGGAGAGAACAAGTCCGGCAACAATAATTCTAAATGAAAAGGATATAGTTTGCGAAGGCATTGCTGCAAACCTTTTTATGATAAAGGAGAATGTCCTTTTTACACCATCGGTTAAAACGGGTTGTTACTGCGATGTAATTCGCCCGGAAATTATGCAACTGGCAAACGAACTAAATATTAAAGTGGTAGAAGCCGATGATTTGGAACCCAAACACCTGCTGCAGATGGATGAAATATTCTTTGCTTCAGAAACGAAAGGAATACAATGGGTTTTGGGATTTGAAAACCGCAGATACGTGCATCAACACACCGACAGGATTTATGCTGCTCTAAATAAATTTTTAGAAATTAAAACGGAAAAGCAGAAATAAAAAAGCCTAATTAAGTGCCGGGTTCTCAGGGAAATTCTCCCAAACGGCATAACGATTACCTGCTTTTTTTACAAAATCGAACCACGAAGATTCACTCAAATCTTTCATCACTTCGTTTTGCTCGACATCGGTTACCAGCCACGAATCTTCTTTTAATTCATCTTCTAGCTGTCCACCATCCCAGCCTGAGTAGCCAAGGAAAAACCGTATATCAGAAGAATTTATCTTTCCGCTGCGAATGTCCCTTTTTAATACCTCAAAATCGCCGCCCCAATATAGGTCACCCATTACATGAATACTACCCGGAAGTTTATCGCCTAGTTTGTGAATAAAGTAAACCGTATCGATAGAAACCGGACCGCCTAAGTAAACATCGGCGTTAAAATCAGGAAAATCAGGGAAAGCATCCTGAACAGGGAAATCAACCTTTTTATTCAGAATAAACCCAACAGCTCCTTTCTGGCTATATGCAACTAAAAATACCACAGAACGGTTGAAATAATTACCGGCCAAAAATGGTTCAGCAATCAAAATCCGCCCCTTTTGTGGTGCAATGTTGTTCGATTTAATTCTGAATATGTCAAGATTGTCATTCATTCTAAAAGCAATATAAGAAATTTATATTGGCTATCAAATAGCTGTTTATCTTACACTACTTTGTAACGAATTTATTAACAGAATGTTCTGAATAGAGGGAATTATTGTTTACCAAAAGTGCGCTATTCTTCTTCAACAATAATAAAAACATCTTCGTCGGGTTTTGACATCTGGTATTGTTCGCGGGCAAATTTTTCCAGTTCTTCTTTTCCTTTATTCAGGTCCTGAAGTTTTTGTCTGTCTGAGGCAATACGTTCCTGGTAATATTCTTTTTGTTGCTTCAATTCGTTTAGCTGGCGCTTGCTTTTCACATGAGAAACAATGCTGTTCTCATCAAAAAATATTATCCAGACTGCAAAAAAAACAAAGGCGATAACAAACTTATTACCGATGCCTTTAAAAATTCCGGATTTAAATATTTCCTTGTTCATGTTCCTCTATATGTTGATACAAAAGTAGAATCTTTCGCGACCAAAAAAAAGAGGAATCGAACAATTCCGATTCCCCTTTTTCAACAGTTTAACCTTAATAACCTGAGTTTCAAACATCAGGTATTAATATCTATTCATTATCCGGCTGAAAATTCGGATAAGTGTAATCTACCGGTGGTACAAAGTTTTCTTTGATTGTGCGGATTGCAGTCCAGCGAAGCATGTTAAAGATAGAACCTGCTTTATCGTCGGTGCCCGAACCACGAGCGCCACCAAATGGCTGCTGGCCTACAACAGCTCCTGTTGGCTTGTCGTTAATATAGAAGTTACCGGCGCAGTTTTCCAGGCGTTTGGCAATCTTCTCGATATTGTAGCGGCTTTGCGACCATACAGCTCCTGTAAGTGCATAAATCGAAGTTGTATCAACCAAATCAAGCGTTGCATCCATGTCTTCGTCTTCGTAAACGTAAACAGTAAGAACCGGACCAAACAACTCTTCTTTCATGGTAATGTAATCTGGCTTTTTAGCCAGAATAACAGTTGGCTCAACAAAATAACCAACTGATTTATCGCAGTTTCCGCCAAAGATAACTTCTGCATCTTCGTCTTCTTTTGCACGATCGATAAAACCTTTCAGTTTATCAAACGACGATTCATCGATAACGGCATTTACAAAGTTGGTGAAATCTTCTACCGGTCCCATTTTTACGGTAGCCAGTTCAGCACCTAAAATCTCTTTTACCTCAGGCCAGATACTTGCAGGAACATAACACCTTGAAGCCGCAGAACATTTCTGTCCCTGATATTCGAAAGCACCACGTAACATAGCAATCGCCAGTTCGCGTTTTTTAGCTGTTGGATCAGCAAAAATAAAGTCTTTACCGCCAGTCTCACCAACGATACGTGGGTATGATTTGTATTTGTAGATGTTCTCTCCAATAGCTTTCCAGATGCTTTGAAATACAGCTGTTGAACCGGTGAAGTGAATTCCTGCAAAATCAGGATGAGTTAGCACAGTATCGGCAGCAACAGGACCCGATGCATAAACCAGGTTGATAACGCCATCAGGCAGACCGGCTTCTTTAAAGATCTCCATAATTACACCTGCTGAATAAACAGCAGTTTTTGATGGTTTCCAAACAGCAACGTTACCCATCATGGCAGGTGCTGCAGGAAGGTTTCCGGCAATTGATGTAAAGTTGAACGGTGTTAATGCATAAATAAAACCTTCCAACGGACGGTATTCATTATAGTTCCAGATACCTTTTGCCGACTCAGGCTGGATTTTGTAAATCTCAGTCATCACCTGAACGCCAAAACGTAAAAAGTCGGCAAACTCACAAGCCGCATCAATTTCTGCCTGGAAAGCATTTTTTGATTGCCCCAACATCGATGCTGCATTGATTTTTGCACGATACGGACCTGCCAAAAGATCGGCTGCTTTCAGGAAAATTGAAGCGCGGTGTTGCCACGACAAGTTTGCCCATTCTTCTCTGGCTGCCAAAGCAGCATCAATAGCCATTTCAACGTGGCTGGCATCGCCCTGGTTATAATATCCTAAAGTATGCGCAATTTCGTGAGGTGGAAACATCCTTACTTTTCTGTCGGTAAAAACTTCTTTTCCACCAATAATCATTGGCTGATCGAGTTCTTCCGAGCGCAATTCCTGCAATTTAGCCTGCAGCTCTGCTCTTTCCGGAGATCCCGGAGCATAACTTAAAACCGGTTCGTTTTTAGCAACCGGAACGTTGTAAATTCCTTTTGGCATAATTCTATAATATTTGTCGTTTGTAATTCTTCTGATCTGTTTATGCAAAACTAAAAAATCGCATTCTCTCAAAGCATAACAAAAATCATAATCGGAAAATACCGAATAAATCAACCTTCTTATAGCCAAACATTTAGAAGGAACAACATCGAAAACAAAACAAAAATCAGGTTTTCAGATTCCCATTTTGACAATATTTCCCCGAAAAATCGTTTGTTTTGGCGGGACGTACCTGTTTTTTAATATTTTTACATTATTGTTAAAAAGAATATATAAAATATTAGCAGAAAGATTTTGGGCTGCTAAAACTGATCATGAAAAAAGGCAGCTTTTTCAGCTTCTATTGTTTTGGGGAGTTGTAGGCGTGTTGTCACTATTCCTATCCGTTAGAGAATTGACACTTTCTACCCCAAAAAGCGATCTTGTGGGTTATCTGCTGCTACTTTCGGTTTCAATTTTAGCTATAGTTTGCACTTTTAATGCAAAAAAGAATTGCGCCACCAATGTTATTTTTTCGTTACCCGTATTTATTTACGCTTATTACATCTCCGATTTAACAGAACATGTACCATTAATTGAAACCGTGCACCTATCGGTATGGTGGCTAATGGCCGGTCTGGTTTTTCTGTACTACTTCTCGATGATGGAAGTTCGGGTTATCGTTTACTTTTTTGTATCGCTGGCACTCATTTGTTTCCAGCTGTTAAAAGCCGGACATTTAACTGATGCCTTTAGTTATTTCGATCCTTTTGCCAGCAACCCGATTTTAATATTCACGGCCTTTTTCCTGGTAACCTTTTACCTCCGCAAAAAGCTGATCACAAACATCGAAGTTCTTACGGAGGAAATCGACTCGAAAAACGAAGCAATTAACCGGGTTTTACAAAACGCATCGTTTCTTATTTCGCGACTGCGTGCTGTACGTGACGAAGACGGAAACATTACCAACCTGGTGGTTGAGAAAATAAACAATGCTTTTGAAGCCGCTTTTAAACGCAATTTATACGAAGTACAGGAACAGGAAGCTGAATACGTATTCGACCTTATTTTCAAAGGCCGGTTTGACGTGAACAAAACCGTCCTTTTTAATAAAAAGAATTTTACGGAGTTTTATGCCGAAAATCTCGACAAATGGTACAACATTCGGGTATTAAATCCCTCATATAATTCATATTACCTGGTTTTTGATGACATCACTAAAACCAAAAAGCAGATTGCTGACCTTGAAGCCAACAAACGGCGCTACAAAGTACTGCTTGAAGCAATTCCTGATATTTTCTTTGTAATAGATAAGGAAGGTATTTACGAGGACTTTGTAATTAAAGAAAGCGACCTGTTTAAAATAGATGACTCGAATATTATTGGCAGCTCTATTTTTAATGCCGGTTTCCCCGATAAAATGGCGCATAAAATTTATTCATGTATTCAGCACTGTATTAATAACGACACCATTGAAAGTATTGAATACTCGTTAAATACCCCTAACGGAACATTTATGTTCGAAATGCGCCTGGCCAAATTAAATGCCAATTCTGTAATTTCGGTGGCGCGTGATATTACCAAACGAAAAACTGCGGAATTCGGTTTGGAAAAAGCCCTAGTAAAAGCGGAAGAATCCGATCGGTTAAAATCGGCATTCCTCGCCAATCTGTCGCACGAGATTCGCACACCAATGAACATTATCTCCAACTTTACGCGGATGTTGGCCGACGATTCGCTCGATGGATTGGAACGACTGGAACTCACCGAAGCCATCACTCAAAACGGTCAGCAGTTACTAAATATGATCGACAATACGGTGCACCTTGCAAAAATTGAAACCGAGAACATTCCTGTACACGCCACTTTCAGCAAAATAAATCCACTTCTTCGCGATATTTACAATGCGTATTTTGCCGATCTTCCCGACAGCAAGGATATTCGTATCAGCTTAAAAACTGATGTCGCAACTCCTGAATTTGGTTTTTCAACCGATCCTCAGTTGCTTAAAGAAGTGATGACGATTTTGGTTGACAACGCTGTAAAATACACCTTAAGCGGCCAGGTTACCTTTGGTTTCGAAATGGTACGCAATGATTTTGTGAGATTCTATGTAGCCGATACAGGAATCGGTATTCCCGAGGAAGATTACGAACACATCTTCAGCCGTTTTTACCGTGTGCAGAACAAAATAAACCAGACAACTTCAGGATCGGGAATTGGATTGCCAATTGCCCAACATTACGTTACGCTGTTGGGCGGAGAACTTGAATTTGAATCAAAAGTGAATAAGGGCAGTAACTTCTGGTTTACACTTCCTTTTAACGAAGGCCGCGGCTATATGAGAATCGTGAGTTAAAGTCCATTTGGTAGTCGTAGTAAACAGTTCTCAGTTGCAGTTTTCAATTTGCAGTGTCAAACATTTCAAACTATTTCAAACAACAAAACAATATAAACCAGTTAGTACCTGTTTATAACCGAGTTTAATTGTCGGTATCCGACTAACCTGTCGTAACGACTGGCTAAATCGCGGTAATATACCAGAATCTGATAATCGTTATTGGTTTCCCAAAAGCTCCCTTCAATATTGGTATGATCGGCCACTTTTGCCCCCTGCGGCACATAAACGTAGATATAATTATAATATCCCTGTTTGAGTAACAACGTTAGTTCATATTCTCCGCGTTCGAAATTATAGGTCATTTCGTTGCTTTTGTTGGCATTCCAGTTACTTAGAGCGCCAAAAACGTTTACCGATCCGCCAAGCAACGGCGCTTCCAATGGTAATGTAAAATGTACAAAGGTATAATCACATTCCGAATCATAATCGCGCACCTCCTGATCCTGGCTTTCAATGGCGTACATCCCATTCATTTCTTCGTACGAAAAAAACGGTTTATTGGCACGCACTTCATCAATTTTAACCGTTTTATGAAAATAAGGCCGGTGAAAATCAGTAGCAATTACATTCTCGCCATTCATCCGGTTGGTTCGGTTGTCGAAATACCGAAACTCGTTTCCTGCCGGAAATACATTTTCGCGGGTATAATCGTAATCCAAAACCCCGTCGCGAATGTATAACGGCTTCAAATCACGAATGGCATTATCCCAGCGGTTATTCTGCATAATTACCACCTTCACCTCTTCCCTCGGATTTAAGATAGCCAAATTGGGGTGATATATTTTGAAATCTACTTCGTGGTTGCTACCTTCAAAAGCATCGGCAGTGGCGCGTCTAACTGTTCCTTCAATACGAACAGCATTTTCGTATATATTAAAACGTTTCGTTAAAACCACCTTTTCCTTATCCTGATCTTCGTAAACCACTAAAACATAATTTCCCGAGAGTTTAAAACGCATCTGATCGTTAGGTAATTCAATACGGTAATTTACGTAGCTAAAAGTGGTGTTAAACGACAATGCATAATCATCAACCGGATTTTCAATAAAACCATCGATGTATTCGTCCTGCGAAATAAAACTCTCGTTCCAGTCGGCATCGCAATGTACCACGGTGTAATAGTAATCTTTAACCCCTTCCGAAAGATCATCGAATTTAAAAACCAGTGTCATGTTTTCGTTCAAACCCATTATCGGGTTCGAGAGTTCGAAACCGTTCCGATAGGCCTGCACTGTTTTTATATTCTCGCGGTTAATGGCATTTTCGTAGTAAAAATTCTCGTCCTGCCCCATTACCCCGGCACTAAAAATCAGAAAAAATATGGTGGTAAAAAAAACGGTTCTCATTTGCAAATTGATTTGTTATTGTTGGTATCGTATTTCCTGTTACTTTTTTCCGCAATCACCCATTCTATTTAACAGCTACAATGTTCGGTTATAGCATTGCACAAAGTAGTGTTTACCTACATAAAACGTAAAATTCTGTAATTCGTATTTCATATCAAAACCGAAAACACAAATTTCGTTTAAATGTGCTTGCTTTTTATAGTTAAATCGTGAAAATAGATAACAAAATGTTAATTTAATCTGAAGATAAATAACGCTGAAAATGATTTTTTATTTCACTCAATACCTGCCACTTACAAATACTATTACGATATCCACATATCTTCATATTTGAAACCGTTGAACTTTTGCTATAAAGCGTTGCGAAAAGCCAATTAAATTAATACTTTTGCCCACTTAAAAATAATACATTCTTAATTAGATATGTCAGAAGTAGTTAAGTTAAGGAAAGGGCTTAATATAAAGCTAAAAGGAAGTGCAGAAAAGGCACTTGACAAATTGCCGGTTCCGGCAACAGTAGCTCTGAAACCCACCGATTTTCCGGGACTTACTCCAAAACTTAGTGTAAAAGTTGATGCCGAGGTTAAAGCCGGCGATGCTTTGTTCTACGACAAATATCATCCTGAAATCTTATTTACAGCTCCTCTTGGAGGAAAAGTAGTATCGATTAACCGTGGTGAGCGTCGAAAAATTTTGGAGGTAGTTATTGCAACCGACGAGAAAATTGGTTCAGCCGAATTTAAAAAAGCTGATCCAACAACCTTATCGGCGGAAGAGGTGAAGGAACAAATTTTGAAAAGTGGTATATGGCCGTTTATCAAAAAACGTCCGTACGGTATTATCGCCAATCCGGAGGAGAAACCAAAAGCCATTTACATTTCAACATTCGACACGGCTCCATTGGCACCCGATTACAATTTTGTTCTTGATGGCCAACTGGATACCTTCCAAACCGGTGTTAACGCATTGGCTCAGCTTACCGAAGGAAAAGTAAACCTTGGAGTTTCAAAGGATTCGGCTTTTACATCGCTAAAAAATGTTGTAGTTAATACGTTTGAGGGACCACACCCTGCGGGTAACGTTGGTATTCAAATTGCCAATACATCTCCGATAAACAAAGGCGAAGTGGTTTGGACCATCAGTGTACAGGATGTATTGTTCATTGGTCGCCTGTTTGAAACAGGTAATGTTGATTTTACAAAAACTGTTGCTTTAACCGGATCAGAAGTTCAGACGCCAAAATATTACCAAACAACTGTAGGTGCACCAATTGCAACCTTAGTTGAAGGCAAATTGGTTGATGCCGACCACAATCAGCGTATTATCAGCGGTAACGTACTTACCGGAACCAAAGTTTCTGCAAAAAGTTACCTTGGTTTTTACGACTCGCAAATCAGTGTAATTCCTGAAGGAGATGAGTATGAATTTTTAGGCTGGGCCGATCCCGGTTTTAACAAGTTCAGCGCAACCAAAGCTTATTTCGGAAAATTGTTCCCGAAAAAAGAGTACACAATGAATGCAAATATTCATGGTGGCGAACGCGCATTTGTTTTGTCGAACCAATACGAAAAACTGGTTCCTATGGATATTCTTCCGGTATACCTGCTTAAAGCTATCCTGGTAAACGATATCGACAAAATGGAAAACTTTGGTATTTATGAAGTGATAGAAGAAGACTTCGCCTTGTGTGAATATGCCTGTACTTCAAAAATCGAGGTTCAGAAAATTTTGCGCGAAGGTATTAATACCATGATCAAAGAGCTTGGTTAATCATTACAAGTAACTAATTAGTCTTTTAGAGATGAAATTTATAAAAAACTTTTTTGAAAGGACAGAACCGCTGGTTCAGAAGGGAGGCAAATACCATTGGCTCCAATCGGTACACGACGGATTCTTCACATTTTTATACACGCCAAAAACCACGTCGAAAACGGGTACGCACATTCACGATTACATCGATTTGAAACGTACCATGTCGATTGTTGTTTTATCGGTGGTTCCGGCTTTGTTGTTCGGAATGTACAACGTAGGAGTGCAACACTTTAAAGCCATTGGCGAATTGGCCTCAACAGGATTTTTCGAAATCTTCCTGTTTGGTTTAATTAAAGTACTTCCAATCGTTATCGTATCGTATGCAGTAGGTTTAGGTATCGAATTCGTTTTCGCTCAATTGCGCGGACACGAAATTCAGGAAGGATTCCTGGTATCGGGTATGCTTATTCCACTTATTATGCCGGTAGGTACTCCACTTTGGATGATTGCAGTAGCAACAGCTTTTGCAGTGGTTCTTGGTAAAGAGGTATTTGGCGGAACCGGAATGAACATCTGGAACCCGGCGCTTGTAGCACGTGCTTTCCTATTCTTCGCCTATCCGGCACAAATGTCGGGCGAGTCGGTTTGGATCGCATTAAAAGATACCGATAAAGTAATCGATGGCTTCTCTGGAGCAACTCCAATGGCAAATGCAGCTGCAGGTCACTTAAACTACAGTGTAGCCGATGCATTCTTTGGTTTTATCCCTGGTTCTATAGGTGAAACATCAACACTTGCAATTCTTATCGGAGCTGTATTGTTGATCATTACCGGAATCGGAAGCTGGAAAATCATGGTTTCAACCATTGCAGGTGGTGCAGTTATGGGTCTTATCCTTAACGCATTCTCGGGCAGTGCAGGTTTATCGCCTGAAGTTGCAACTTACTTTTCTATGCCTTTCTGGCATCACTTAATTTTAGGTGGTTTTATGTTTGGTGCAATTTTTATGGCAACCGACCCTGTTTCAGCGTCGCAAACCGAAAAAGGAAAGTGGATCTACGGATTCCTTATCGGTATTTTGGCCATCATTTTCCGTGTTGTTAACCCGGCCTTCCCTGAAGGTATGATGTTGGCAATATTGCTGATGAACACATTTGCTCCGCTCATCGACCACTACGTTGTGGCTGGTCATGTTAAAAGAAGAACAAAACGAGCTAAAGTTTCTGCATAATTAAAAACGAAGAAAAGATGGACAGAAATAGTAATACTTACACATTTTTATATGCAGCCATTATGGTAATTGTTGTGGCTGCCGTTCTTGCTTCGGTTTCATTGGCATTAAAGCCTGCGCAGAAAAAGAACGTTGAGATAGAGAAAAAACAAAATATTCTTGCATCGGTAAATATTGAAAGTACAGCAGAAACTGCAGAAGCGATTTATGCTGATAAAGTTGTTGATGAATACCTTGTGAATACTAAAGGTGAAAAAGTTGACGGAAACGCTTTCACTACCGACCTGAAAAAGGAACGTGCCAAAAGTTTCGAAGAAATGGTACTTCCGGTATTTGTGTGTAAAACCGATGAAGGAACGAAATACGTACTTCCTGTATACGGAGCCGGTCTTTGGGGACCAATCTGGGGATATGTATCGGTTAGCGACGATATGAACACTATTTTCGGAGCTAACTTCGATCACGAAGGAGAAACTCCGGGACTGGGTGCTGAAATTTCGACCACCGGTTTTGAAGTACAATTTAAAGGCAAACAAATTTTTGATGAAGCAGGAAAAATGGTATCTGTTACGGTTGCAAAAGCCGGACAGGTTGCTCCTGAAGCACATAAAGTTGATGCCATTTCGGGTGGTACAATTACCAGTAAAGGCCTTGAGAAAATGTTGTTAGACGATTTCGCAGGCTATGAAGCATTCTTAAACAAGAACAAAAATTAAGAAAGATGAGCGAACCATTATTTTCAAAGAAAAATTTAAAATTACTGTCGGATCCGTTAAACGACAGTAACCCGATTACCGTACAGGTATTAGGAATTTGCTCGGCACTTGCGGTTACTGCTCAGCTTAAACCGGCAATTGTAATGACGATCTCTGTTATGGCTGTTCTTGCCCTGGCAAACGTTATTGTTTCGATGTTACGAAATACAATTCCAAACCGTATCCGAATTATTGTACAACTTGTAGTTATTGCTGCACTGGTTATTTTGGTTGACCAGGTACTTCGTGCTTATGTGTACGATGTAAGCAAGCAACTTTCGGTGTTTGTTGGATTGATTATTACCAACTGTATTCTGATGGGCCGCCTTGAGGCATTTGCTCTGGGTAACCGCCCATGGCAATCATTCCTTGATGGAATTGGAAACGCAGCCGGTTACGGTTTTATTCTTATCGTAGTTGGTTTCTTCCGCGAAATATTAGGATCAGGCTCGCTGCTGGGTTATAAAATAATCCCGGATAGCTGGTACATTGTGAATGGCGGTTTTTACGAAAACAACGGATTGATGGTACTTTCTCCAATGGCACTTATTGTTGTTGGTGTAATTATCTGGGTACAGCGTAGCCGTAATACCAAACTAATCGAAGATTAATTGTAACGCAAAAACAAAATTCAAATGGAAAATCTGATTAATATATTTGTTAAGTCAATTTTTATTGAGAACATGGTATTTGCGTACTTCTTCGGAATGTGCTCTTATTTGGCTGTTTCGAAAAAAGTAAGTACTGCTGCCGGTCTAGGAATTGCTGTAGTTTTTGTGTTAGGCATTACTGTTCCGGTTAACTACCTGTTAGAGAAATTTGTATTAAACGAAGGTGCCTTAAGTTGGTTAGGCGAAGGTTTTGCCAATGTAGACCTTAGTTTCTTACGTTTTATCATGTTTATTGCAATCATTGCATCAATGGTTCAGTTGGTTGAAATGATTGTGGAAAAATTTGCTCCTGTGTTGTACAACCAGCTGGGTATTTTCCTTCCGCTTATTGCAGTAAACTGTGCTATTCTTGGAGGATCGTTATTCCTTCAGCAAAAAGCCTTTATTAACGTTGGCGAAGCTACCGTTTACGGTTTAGGTTCGGGCGTTGGCTGGTTGCTGGCAATCGTAGGTATTGCTGCTATCAGAGAAAAGATCGAATATTCACAAATTCCCGCCCCGTTACGCGGACTTGGTATTACATTTATTGTAACCGGACTTATGGGACTGGCATTTATGGGATTTGGCGGAATTAAATTGTAGAAATTAAAAAACAATTAGCAAGATGATATTATTGTCAGCACAAACAACCGTAATTATAACCAGTGTAGCTGTTTTCCTGGGCGTAATTATTCTGTTGGTGGCCATACTTTTGTTCGCCAAAAAGAAACTTACACCATCGGGAACTGTTAAGATTGATATTAACGATGGTTACCTGGAAATGGAAACTGAACCCGGAAGTACACTTTTGAGTGCTTTGGGAAATAATAAAGTGCTGCTTCCTTCGGCATGTGGAGGAGGTGGTACCTGTGGAATGTGCCGTTGCCAGGTTACTGAAGGTGGTGGTTCAATCCTGCCAACAGAAACCGGTTTCTTCACACGTAAGGAACAAAATGACCATTGGAGACTTGGTTGCCAGGTAAAAGTTAAGGAAGACATGAAAATCCATATGCATCAGGAAATTCTTGGTGTGAAAAAATGGGAATGCGAAGTGGTATCGAACCACAACGTGGCTACTTTCATCAAAGAATTTGTGGTTAGATTACCTGAAGGCGAAAACCTTGATTTCAAATCGGGTGGATATATCCAGATCGATGTACCTAAAGTTGACGTAAACTTTAAGGACATGGATATTGAAGAAGAATACCGCGAAGAGTGGGAAAAATTCGGCATGTTCGACCTGGTTATGAAAAACCCGGAACCAACATTCCGTGCATACTCAATGGCTAACCACCCTGCCGAAGGTAACATTGTAATGTTGAACATTCGTATTGCAACTCCACCATTCGATCGTGTAAGCAATGGCTTTAAGAAAGTAAATCCGGGTATCTGTTCATCATACATTTTTAACCTGAAACCAGGTGATAAAGTAACTGTATCCGGTCCTTACGGAGAATTCTTCCTGAAAGACAACGACAGCGAAATGATGTTCGTTGGAGGTGGTGCAGGTATGGCGCCAATGCGCTCGCACTTATTCCACCTGTTCCACACCATTAAAGAATCGGAAAAGAAAGTTACTTTCTGGTACGGAGCTCGTTCGTGGAAAGAAGTTTTCTACTACGATCAGTTCAGAGATATCGAGAAAAACTTCCCTAACTTTGAATTCCATTTGGCGCTCGACCGTCAAGATCCGGAAGCCGATAAACTGGGAATTGAATATAAAATTGGATTCGTACACCAGGTAATTCACGACAACTACCTGAGTCAGCATGAAGAACCGGAAGAAATCGATTTCTACATGTGTGGACCACCAATGATGAACGACGCCGTTCAGAAAATGCTTTACGATTTAGGCGTTCCGGACGAAAACGTACTGTTCGACGACTTTGGATCGTAAGAAAAGTTTATAGGACCGAGTTGCGAGATACGAGTATCAAGAATCTAGAATCCAGTATCAAGCATCCACTATCCAGCATCGAGAATCCAGTAACGATATTTCAAAGCCACTTCTCTTTTGGGAAGTGGCTTTTTTAATGCCCTGTCCCTACTTCGGTTTCACGCAGATTTTCGCAGAAATACTTTCACTTTCTTCTGCCCCTTCTTACAAACGGGGGTAGTTTGTGGGAAGTTGGGGTGTTTCTCAAATTCAAGCATTTCTTAATCCGAAGCGGTTATTTCTCAAGTTAAACCTGCCATTTCTTCAGTCGAAGCACATATTTCTCGACTTAAAGCTGTCATTTCTTCGGTTGAAGCACTCATTTCTTGAGTTGAAGTGGTCATTTCATTAAATGAAGTACACGTTTCTCAACTTAAAGTGGTTATTTCCTGACTTGAAATAGTTATTTCCCGGCTTCAAGCACTTATTTCCTAAGGTGAAGCAGCCGTTGTTTGAAATCTTCTATAGGTTAATTGATTTTGACACCACTCCCCTGTTCTGGTAACGGGTAGAATATTCGGCGGTTATTGTAATGGTTCCGCTTGTTTGCGATACGACAGTTTCACCAACATCGTTTCTTGTCTGCAGGGCTTTCATCTTTTTAGGCATATATTTACCTTCAAGCAGATCGCCAATGTAATAATCAACATTATCATAATCGTCGCTTAATTGGGCCTGAATTAAGACGCCTGTGGCAACGCGGTGTTTTGTAAGTATTAATTTGGGCTCTTCGATCTCCTTCCCCGATTCGGTGTATTCTTTTAAACCAACAGCGCGTAATCCGTTTTTATACTCGTATTCGGCCTGCAATGTTCCGTTGCGGTGATAACGCTTACAAGTGCCATGTAGCTCATCTTCTTCGTAAGGTTGCTCTTTCCAAATCTGTGGTTCGCTGTCCAACGATGCCTGGTAATAGGTGTAAGCTACGCCTTGCTTTTTTCCGGCAATGTAAGGTATGG
Source organism: Draconibacterium mangrovi (assembly GCF_010586825.1). Lineage (GTDB taxonomy): Bacteria > Bacteroidota > Bacteroidia > Bacteroidales > Prolixibacteraceae > Draconibacterium > Draconibacterium mangrovi. The sequence continues at coordinate 382,424 of NZ_JAAAGB010000003.1, forward strand.
TCGAATATAAACTTCCGTGGAGGTAGTAGCGCTTCTGGATGCCGTGTTTTATCGCTGTTCCTTTTACAACCGATATTTCGTACTCAATCTGTTCGGAGTTACGATATGGCCGTTTAACGATTTCCAAACCGCTGCTCTCTTCATTGGTAGTTTCCGCAGTGTCTTTTTTAGATTCCGAATTACAAGCACCCAGAAGTAACAGTGCTGCAAACAAACAGTAAATCCATCCTTTCATAACAGCGATTTTGAGTTTTATCAGTTATTAAAGATAATCTTTCATTCCTTTATTAGAACATAATGCGGTAATATTATCAAACATCTTAGTGCATAGTCGTTTGGTTTATCTTAGGTTGCCCTTTTTATACGCTGATTTCGCAATTATCGTTTTTAAAATTCGGAAAACCCTACCCCCTAAAATACGTACATAAAAACGAAAAATACGTTCAGAAAACCATTGTTCTTTTATTGCATGATTTCCTGTCGTTAAAATTTAAAAAATATCGTCATGGAAAAACATTACTACCTTGTAGCCACTCCCGAATCGTTGATCGTTTCACATTTACGTCCTCACGAATTTGGTAATTATATGGCTGTTGGCACGAAGAAAAACCTGCGCTCGCAATCGGTGTTTTTTGAGATAGATCCGGACAAAACAGAATTACCGGAGGATTATGTGAATAAGAAGCTCATCCCTTACGAAAACGGGGAACCCAAACGATCGGTATATCTTTCTATTTATCGTGTTTTTGAGACGATCCCGCTGGAAGCACTTTTGAAACTTTACCTGGTTACCGATGATGGCAAAGTACTCGAAATTTCCGACCGCGAATACCAACCATCGGAGAAAAAGGACATCCACCTGTACCAGCAATACAATCCATTTTCTACAATGGTGGCCAGTAAACTCAGTCCGCCTGAATTCATTAAGTTTTTAACCGACACCACAAAACCGGTTTCTGTCCCAAAATTATTTTTTGTAGAGCTTCAGTTAAACGACCTGGCAAATGATCCTTTACTTCCGATAAAGAATTTGCCTTATCGAAATCCGGCACACCTGAGGGAATGTTTGATCAAACTTCACCAATCAGACGAAAGGCTAACCAAAACAGTTTTGCGGGTACGACAAAGCGAACTTCCCTACCGAACCATTGAAGATGGATTTTTTATTGGCGAAAAGGAGCATTACAAGTTTTATCCGTTTCCTTCTCAACACGAGCTTGAAAGCACTTATTTCTCGTGGTGGAGATCAGCATTGGAACAACATTTTTAGTCTTTGAACTTTCTGTTTTAGAAAATTAGGGTACCACAGGACTGATTATTGGTATATTTTGGGGAGAAATAGTGAAGAATACTACTAAAAAGTTAATACCAGAGATTTATGTTATTTATTTTCAAAAAATTATCGTAGCTTGCGCCCATAATTTTTTTAAGAATAAAATGAATAAAGGAACAGTAAAATTCTTTAACGATACCAAAGGATTTGGTTTTATTAAAGATGCAGAATCAACAAAAGAGTATTTCGTTCATGTAAGTGGATGTAAAGATGAAATTCAAGAAAATGACGAAGTAACTTTTGACCTTGAAGAAGGTAAAAAAGGTCTGAACGCAGTAAATGTAAAACTAGTATAGTTATTATATTGCTTTGATGAAAAGTTCGGTTTTTAACCGGACTTTTTTTATGCCCAAAAATCGCGAACAAACCCACACATTAAGTGCAGACGGAAATTCACCCTCTTTTCTAAACACGAAAATCAAAGGCGCAGCCTAATTCCGATTCTGGCCAATAGAGCAGCAAATCCGATCATTGCCAGTGCCCATAAAATCGATCCGAGAATTACAACTCCGGCATATTCCGACTGCTTGTAAACAAGAATCGGCACCCCGCTTAACCACATCGAATAATACAAAATATCGGGGGCTAGATATGTTGTTAATGAATTTTGTCCGGCAGGCTTAAATAAAACGGTCCATTTTGTGAGCTTAAATAAATCGATAACGATATAAAGAACAACAAATACCAGCACGCTTATTCCATTACAAAGCATTGCCCAACTTGGCGTCCCTTGTATTTTTGAAATGATAAACCATTGACGCAAAACAAACCCGATGATGAGTAAAACAACACCAATGATTAAACTTGTTCTGATTAACTTTTTATAATCGGTAAAACCAATTCGACGGATTAATACACTAAAGAACAATCCGGCCAAAACTATCGACGGGGTGTTTCCACTAAGCAGCACTCCAAAAACCGGTTTTATGGGATTTAAGAAGTTCAGCAGATTCATTTGCGATAAAATATTCAACACAAAAAATAAGGCCCAAAAAACGGCAATTTGTAACAAATTGTCTTTTACTAACAGATAAACCAACGAAGCGGCCAAATATCCCCAGCCGATTAATCCTAGTATCCCCCACCAGCTGGTATGAAGCCAGGTTACTGCTTCCGCGCTGCCCGATTTAAACATTGCTGCCAGAATAACCAGGCCGGCGATTCCAATTCCTTTTAGCAGGTATACCAACCATGACTGTAAATTCTTGTAATTGTTCCACACCAAAAATATAGATACATAAACCAGAATTGCCCAAAGATTTTTAGGTAAGCCCGTTAATTCCGGATCTAAACGGGAAACGTTAACCATTAACACACCAATAACTAGCAGGCTGAGTGTTCGAACCAATATGTGATAAAATATTGTCAGGTTGGTGTGCCCCTTTTTAATTCTGCTTTGTACGGCAAAAGGCACTGCCATACCCACCATAAAAAGAAAGCCGGGAAAAACCCAGTCGGCAAGCCCCATTCCGTCGAAATCGGCTGTTGTATGCCCCAGCCATGCGGGAACTCCGGGCATGTACAAATCGTTAACAAAAAGCATGAGAAAAAGCGTTAAACCACGCATTATATCTATAGACAGGATTCGTTGATTCATAAAATTCAATTTAGTTGTTTTGCAAGAATAACAAAATAAGCAAATTCCTCACGTGTCAAAACTCATATTATTCGAATAAACGGTTTACGAACCCGACAATCTAATTCCCGATTATTTTCCTATTTTCGTATAAAACATTGTAATACCTTATATGGCGATACTAATCTTTTTCTTTATCGTTTCAATACTTTTCTCGTTTCTGTGTTCCGTTTGGGAAGCTGTTTTGCTAAGTATAACACCATCGTATGTTAGCCGCATGCAAATGGAAAAACCACGGTTGGGTAAACGTTTAAGTTATTTAAAAGACGACATCGACCGCCCGTTATCGGCCATTTTAACGCTAAACACCATCGCACACACCGTTGGTGCTATCGGAGTGGGTGTACAAGCCGGAAAACTTTTCGGAACAGCAAAAATCAACCTCTATGTTTTTGAGGTTACCTACGAGTCGCTCATTGCAGGATTGATGACACTCGCTATACTTATTCTTTCTGAAATTATACCCAAAACCATTGGTGCTACTTACTGGAAAAATCTAACACCCTTTACTGTACGGTCGCTAAAAGGATTGATGATCGTACTGGCTCCTTTTGTTTGGTTAAGTAAGTGGGTAACACATCTGATAAAAAGAGATGGTGAAAAAAGCGTATTGAACCGGGCCGATGTTGCGGCAATGGCTGATGCCGGGTTAAGAAGTGGTGCCATCGACAAAGAGGAAAAATCGATTATCCAGAACCTGTTACGTTTAGAGAACATGCGGGTAAAAGATATTATGACGCCTCGCAGTGTGGTGTTCACCCTGAATGAAAATCAAACGCTGGGAGAAATTTTTTCGGCCTACAATCCATTCCAGTTCTCGCGTATACCTGTATACGGCGAAAACACTGACCAAATCACCGGGTTTATTTTGAAAGATACTATTCTGGAAAATATTGCCAATGACAAACACAGCCGGCAGGCAATAGAAATTCGCAGAAAGATATTTTTCGTTGAAGACAGCCTTTCGGTAGCCGGTTTGCTCGATAAACTTATTCTGGAAAAACAACACATGACAATGGTAGCCGACGAGTTTGGAACTATTGTAGGCCTGGTAACCATGGAAGATGTTATCGAAACGCTCTTTGGTATGGAAATCATTGACGAATCAGACAAAGTAGCCGACCTGCAAAAACTGGCTCGCGAGCGCTGGAAAAGGGCAAATGATCCGAAATAAAAATTTCCGTCACTTAGAAACTCATTTCAGCCCTGAAACGTATTCCGCTGTTGTCGGTAAAACTTCTGTTCATATAAGTACCACCCAACTGATGGATATACTCCACACGCAGTACTTTAAAAATATTTGTTATTCCGAGTCCTATCTCAGCATATGGAGCCGTTAAATCCTGCGAGAATGCTTCAGGAAGATCGAATATTGGTTTGTACGAGCTGGTACGGTCGCCATAGTGCGCTTTTAACGATACCATTTCACGCAGTTTCAAACGTTTAATTAACGGTAATTTGTTAAAGATTATTCCGCCGCCAACCCAGTCGAGGTGAACGTTGGTATATACATTGTGCGCAAACGATGCCTGATACAGCAGGTTAAAACGGTATTTTGCAAAACCAAGTGATTGCGATCCAACAGGCATATCCAATAAATCGTAAGGAGCATCGCCAAATAAATAACCACCGTTAACCATGTAGCGCATAAATGTAGGTCCCCAGTTTACTTTTCCAACTACGGAACCATGAAAATGCGAATACATTCCAAAATCAGGTGTGTTATCTCCCGGTACATAGGCCTGACCAATGTCCCAGCTTAAGTTAATAACCGGAGTTTGGTCGATATAATACACGCGCATAAAGTAATACTGGTCGTAGTACTGACCAAACGCCAAACGTGCATTGAACAGTGCTCCATAAGCCGAATAATGCTTGTAATCTACCCCGTTATTTACGTAATGAATTGAAGGAGTACTATAATTGGATGAAAAATAAGCGCCTCCCTCAAGAATAACATTATCGGTATTATATTCTAAACTCAGACTTGTTTTCTTCTCCTGTTGTAAATAGGGATTCTCCTCGCGCGAAGTAATGGCAGCAATAAAGTTACCGTTACCACGGGTATTCGGGTTTTTCTTAATAAACCTCAGGTATTTATCCTGCGAAACCAGGTTGTAGTCATCAGAATAGTTACCACGTAAAATAAACTTATCGTCCTGGGTTAATTGCCAGCCAAAGTTCATTCCATATTTCAATTCCTTGTTTCGGGTACCATATCCTAAAAAGCCACCAACAGTAAAGCGCTCCCACATTTTTTCGCCGGTGCGGAAAGGCATTGAAAAGCGCTGCCCCTCAATGGCGTTGGTGCTGTAGATATCGAATACAGGCCCCAGCTCAATTTTCCCCAGATCGATATAGCTGGTAAGCACCATTCCGCCCACAGCATCAATACCTTTTACCACCTGGTTTTCCTTTAATTTGTCAACACGCTCGTATGTTCCGTCCGACATCAGGCTGGTTGCAAACTCGGGTTGCGAACGCCAGTTGTACCCACGTATTTCATTCAGATGAGCAGAAGTGGAATACTGTGTAATTTTATTCACCATCCAGTTTCCGTTCGAAATCTGATCAATTCGTTGCGAACCATACCTCGACACCGTATCCTTATTCAGCGTTAACGACAAATTCAGACTAATCTGCTGGTTATCGTAAAACCATGTTCCGTTTTCGTCTTTCGTGTATTGTACGTTTGACCGGTAGCCGTTTACAAAGTTAATATTGGCCTCTTCCTGCACGTAAGCGTAGATGCTGGTAAGTGCAAAGTTTTTGCCCTCAACAGTAAAGCGTCCGGTAAATAACGGATTGTACTTATTTTTCGGTGTAAACGAGAAGTTATAATGCCAAACGCTATCAATAAGCGTACTGTCGTTTAAGTAAAGATCGTAGTGCAAACGTGCTGAGTTACTTAACGGAGAAACAATACCACGTCCCAGAATATTGATCTGGTCTTTGTAAAAATCAAGGTCGATCACCACATTTAGCAGAATCAAACTTTCAATGGTTTGATTGAGTTTTGGGAAAATTCCATCCTTTTTTGCGTAAACAACACTGTCTTTTCTGTTGCTCGTTAATGTTGCCAGCTCGGCCATGTATATGGGCGAAAACCGAATATCCTGATCATCCAGCTTCATGGTCACCTCGTTCATGTTCGGAATAATACGGTTCACTTTCGATGTGCTATCGATGGCCATATAAACCGAAGTTCGCTCAAAAGCCTTGTAATCGTTATAGTTTTCAACTTTATCGCGGTTCTCCTTTTTATGCTCCATAATTTTACGATACAGAACTTTGGCACGCGATTCTTCGGGCCTTACCTTAATCTCGCTAATTTGCTGAACATCGGGGGCTAAATAAATTTTAAGCGGCATTTCCAGTTGAGCCGTTACTTTTAGCTCCTGTTTTTGATAACCTACCGATGAGAAACTGATGTCGTCGCCGGTTTTTGCCGACAAAAGAAAATGTCCGTCCATATCGGTAATGGTTCCGCGTGTAGTTCCTTTCACCCAGACGTTTACAAAGGGAATTGGCTCATTGGTACCCTTATCGTATACATTTCCCGATATTTCGGTGGCTTCATCCGAGGCGTGAGAAATAAATACGAATAGTAAAAAGAGTATTGTTAATCTGATCTTGTTTTCCATAATAAATAAGCAATTGTCTCATTTATCATACGTTTGTTCTACCGAACAACTAATATAATGAGAATCAACTGACTATGTTTTCTTTTCCCTAATAAATGTGTTCACTTATCCGGGATAATTGTTTTCGTGGCGATTTTACATATTTAAATACTAAGCGAAAGTAATTAAGATCACTATTCTAAAATTTAATATCGCTAAATATCGTACAATATTTTAACTTTTATTAAGAACCGTTCTACAACCCTTTTGTTGACGAATGAGGGGGAAATAAAAAAACCTCCCCGATCAACTCAGGGAGGCTTTTAAAATATCGATTGATAAAGCAGCTGATTAGGCCTGCTCTAATTTTAATGTTTCTGTTGTTTGGTCGCAAACTTCAGTTGGGCCGAAATACTGAATAGGACCAGGATAAACGAATTCGGTTCCTGTTGCCCACTCACCACGTTTTGAAACGAAATATTTGTATGGAGCGCCTTCCAATTCAACCAGTGCTTTTTGAATTACCGGTTTCATATGTCCGTGACGTTTTTCCATATTCATCATCATAGTTACAGGTACACCACCTGCAATCCACTCATCAGCAGGAGCAGTTGTGTTACGTACCGATGCCATGTAACCGGTTTTTCCTTCTGAAATAAGAACAGAAGCAGTGTAACCCAATGAGTAGCAGTAGTCAGCATCGAAGTTTGATGGAGCTGCACAACGTCCTTCATAACCAAAGAAGTGGTATTGTGTTCCGAATTTTCCAACAAAATCACCGGCTTCTTTCATTTCATCCAAACGTGTTTTTACCATTTCACCCAGCAGCTTCTCAGTTTCGATTAACGATACCTGAACGTTTCCGTGTGGATCGCGATCTAAAGTTAACTGAGTAGCAATGCCTGATGGCAATGAGCTGAATACACTTGAAGAAGTTTCTGAAAGATGACCGGCCACCCATTCGTTACGGTGACTTTTCTTCAGCATTTTAAATTCTTTCTCGCTTTCAGTTCCTTCAGCAAGCAGGTCGTTCAATTCCGAGATCAGAACTTTCATTTCAGGAATGAATTCGATCAAACCTTCAGGAATAAGGGCAACACCAAAGTTGTTTCCGTCGGCTGCGCGATTGGCAACAATACCGGCCATATAATCTACAACCTCGCCTAAAGTTTGTTTTTTCTCAGCAACTTCTTCCGAAATTAAAGTAATGTTTGGCTGAGTTTTTAAAGCACACTCTAAACCGATGTGCGACGCCGAACGTCCCATCAATTTAATAAAGTGCCAATATTTTTTTGCTGAGTTGGCATCGCGCTGGATGTTACCAATCAACTCTGAATATACTTTTGTTGCAGTGTCGAAACCAAACGAAGTCTCAATCATTTCGTTTTTAAGGTCACCATCAATTGTTTTCGGACAACCGATTACCTGAACACCAGAATCGATTTTAGCGTAGTACTCGGCCAATACACAAGCGTTTGTGTTTGAGTCGTCGCCACCAATAATTACAAGCGCATTCAAACCAAGATCTTTTGCAATTTCAAGACCTTTATCGAATTGTGCTTCTTCTTCCAGTTTTGTACGGCCCGAACCGATAATATCGAAACCACCTGTGTTACGGTACGCGTCGATAATATCAGCAGTAAGTTCCATGTATTTGTGGTCAACCAATCCGCCGGGTCCACCTAAGAAACCATACAATTTGCTATCAGGATGGATGTTTTTAATTCCATCGAAAATACCTGAGATTACATTGTGTCCGCCCGGAGCCTGACCTCCTGAAAGGATTACACCAACGTTAACCGGCTGTCTTTCGGCTGCGGCATCGGCTGCTTCGAAAGTAACCAACGGCATTCCGTAAGTATTCGGAAATAATTCAGCAATTTCTTTTTGGTCGGCAACCGATTCGGTTTTTGCACCCTCAACCAATTTTACATTGCCTTTTAACGATTTAGGAAGTTTTGGCTGATATTTAGCCCTTTCTTTTTGTAATGCGCTAATACTCATGTCTGTTTATTTTTTAGCCGGAAATTGAAAACAATCTTCCGGAACAAAACTTTAACCGGCTTACCGGCTCAAGTAATTATTAATTATTGATTTCTAATTTTTTAAGCAGATCAAAAATAACGGAATTTGTGGTGAAATCCTATGTTGAAAAAACAGGACGAACTGATTTAAAGTAAAGTTAAAAGGGAATCGGCTATTTACCGTCAACAATTGGGTTTGAGGCGATAAAATGTAGTTTGAAACGCCATATTGAAAACATTCGTCAGGGGCTTCAAAGAAAAAAGGATGTCATCTTTTCAGAAAGATGACATCCTTTTATTCAACTGGTGCAAATCGATAAATTCGTGGATTATCAAACAAGCAACTTCTGATAGGCTACAACATCGAGTATGCGCCCGAACTTCTCTCCTACCTGTTTAAAATGCCCGCATTTTTCGTAACCCATTCGCTCGAACAGTTTTACGCTGGCTTCGTTTTCGGCGGTAATAATTCCCATTAGAACAACTATCCCAACTTCCAGTGCTTTTTGTTCCATTTGCAACAGCACTTCGCGGCCAATCCCTTTTCCAAAATATTCCGGCTTAAGATAAATGGTTACTTCGGCAGTGCGGTCGTAGGCAGCGCGGGGTTTATAGCGCCCCAGGTAACAATACCCGGCCACTTCGTTATCAAAGTAAATCAGGAACGACCTGAAACGGCTATCACCAATGGGTAAAATGCTCTTTAAGTCGGCCTCGCTTACCGAGCCGGTATGAAAAGTAGCTGTTGAATTAGCGATGTAATAATTATAAATGTCTTTAATCAGACCTAAGTCTTTCTCCTCCAGTATTTCGAGGCGAAGTGATTTATTCATCCTATCAACTTATTTTACGGCTATCGTTTCAATTTCGACCATTACCCCCAGCGGCAGTTCTTTTACGGCAAAGGCTGCTCTTGCCGGTGGTGTCTCGCTGTAATATTTTCCGTAAACTTCGTTCATGGCTTTAAAATTGGCCATGTCGCTTAACAGGCATGTCGATTTTACTACGTCGGAAAACGAATAACCGGCCTCGGTTAATATCTCACCAATGTTTTTCATTACCTGCTCGGTTTGCTCAGTAATTCCGCCTTCAACAACTTTCATGGTTGCCGGGTCGAGTGGTACCTGTCCTGAAATATAAAGTGTTCCGTTAACTTCAACCGCCTGGCTGTATGGCCCAATTGCCGCTGGTGCTTTTTCTGTAGCTATAATACGTTTCATCTGTTTAATATTTTGGTGTGAAGATACCAAAAGATGCCCCAACTTTCAAGCCCGGCGATCAAGCAACAAAACTTATTAATGGAAAAAAAACAAATGCATATTTTCGATTATTGTTAAATGCGGAAGGGGTCATTTTTATCTAAAAATGTATCCTTCCGCACTTAAAGGGCCTTATTTTTTTGTAAAAACATTGCCTTCCGCAGTTAAAGGAGGGCATTTTCTTGCAAAAATGTATCCTTCCGCACTTAGAGGGGGTCATTTTTTTATCAAAACACTGCCTTCCGCACTTGGAAGGGGTCATTTTTTGGTAAAAACACTGCCTTCCATATGCGGAAGGATACGTTTTTGCGTAAAAACGCTGCCCTCTAACTACAGAAACAAACGTTTTTGCAGTGTAATTATCGCTTAGAAATTAAAGTTATCGTAGTGACTTTGCTGTTTCTGGATTTTCAAATCCTGCAGCATCGACGAAGATGCACTAATGGTAAAGCTGTAACTTTTACGGTAGCCAAAAGGCACAAAGTTAAACGACATGTTCCAGCAGTGCAGATCGCGGTTCAGGCGGAACGAGGTTAATGCAAACTCCCCTTCCTGAATATCGAAGTTGGTCATGGCACTCATTTGCCATTTATTGGTAATACTAATATTTCCGCGTAAACCTAAAGTTTGGGTAACCCGCCCATTCGGATTACTGGCACTGGTTGCTCCGGTATAGTTTAAACTGTAGTCGAAACCAAAATCCCAGGGCATGCTAAAATCAAGATAGTCATCAAAAATAGGTGGAATCACGTCTTCCGGAGGCCCGGGAGTTTCATCCTCATTGTTGCCTTCGTTGTTTTCACCCTTTTTCTTGTCTTTCGAGTTAAAATTCATTCCGAACGAAAGGTTGGCCCGGGTTACACGTCCCAGTTTGCCAATACCACTGCGTTCGTTCCAGGCATATTTATGAATACGACGGTAGTTCTCATCCACCATATACGGGTCGACCGTGGTTCCCATATTAATACTAACACCTGCCACAGTAGTACGTGCCCGAATAGAAAACGGAGCCAAATTTAATGAGTCACGAATCAGGTCATACGATGAAGAAATACTCAGGTTGTCAATTATTTTCACCTTCTTGTATTTCTGCTCTTCATCGGTTTTGGTGGAATCGCGCGTATCCAGCTTTTTCATTTCCAGGTTGTTGTTCAGCGCGAAATTAATCGATCCCGATTCTCCCATTCCGGGCGAACCACCGTAAATACCACCTAAGTTGGTATCGAAGTAGCGGGTATTTCCGTCTTCATCAACTTGCACTTCCTGCCAGTAACCGTAATGTTCCTTACCAAAATCGGGGCGGTAACTAAACGATACCGTTGGCGACATTTTGTGGCGAATACCCTTAATTTTAGAGTTCGGATTTCGAGGGATGTACATACCATAAATGTTGGCCGAAGCACTAATACTATATGCGTAATCGTATACACGGTTTAAACCGGTAATCGTATCAATCCTAACATTGTCGGGAATAGTTGAAGGATTTCCGGTGTACTCGCCCCCTTCTTCGTAGTTATAGTTGTATTTTTTGAAGTACCATTTTTCGTTGTAACTAATGCCTGGGCTGAAATTTATGTAATTAAACAAATTAAAACTCGGGAACGCAATGGGCAAGTTGTGGCGAATACCGTTTTTCCAGTCGGTAGCAAACGAACTGCTCAGTATTTCGCTTTCTTTGGCATTAATCGAGTTTCTAAAGTTGGCGGTATAGTTAATACCAAATTTTTCGTAGAACTTCACCGATCCGCTTCGGTTCTTTTTCCTGAGCGGATAGATTTTTGCCATGTTAAAGGTCATTTCGGGCAACGACAACGACATGGTGCTGTCCTTGGTGTTTTGCGAATGACGCAGGTTCATCGACAAATTAAAGGGTGTATTCTCAAATTTTCGTGAATATGAAATACTCGACGATTTTGTGGTCGTCAGGTAATCATTCATATTGTACGCATTCTGCTTATCGTAGCCGCTCGACGAAACGTTCACACTGGCCGAGAATGTTTGGTTAGGATTGGCTTTTGAATCCTGCGAGTGCGACCACAAAATTTTATATTGTGTGCCTACCGAGTAATTATCCAAACCTTGTTCGCCGTATTTGTTTTTGGCATATTCGAAACCGAAATTACCACCAAACTTATACCGTTTTTTATAATTCGTTTTTATACGTGTACCCCACGAACCACGCGAATAAATATCGCCCTGAACAGCTAAATCGAAATATTCGCTTGCGGCCCAGTAATACCCTCCGTCGCGCAGAAAGAATCCACGGTTTCGCTCCTCACCGTACTTCGGAATTAAAATTCCCGACGAGTAGGTTGGCGAATTGGGGAAATATCCAAACGGAATAATAGGAAAATATAACGGGAAATCCTCTAAAACCATGTAGGCCGGTCCGGTAATTATCTTTTCGTTCGATATAACCTTTGCTTTTGTCAGGTGTAAATAAAAGTGCGGATGATCGGCATCGCAGGTCGTATATTTGGCATCCTTGGTAATAAACACTTCTTCGCCAATCTTTTTGGTACGGTCGCTATGAATAAAACCTTCGCCCTGTGCCGAAACAACTTTGGTAATAAAAGCCTTTTCCGTTTCGAAGTTATAACGCATCGTTTCCGACTCGTACTCTTCAGAACCTTGCCGGAACAACGGTTTTTGGGTCATCTCTCCCACCGAATCCAGAACTCCTTCAGCATAAATTTCCTTGGTTTCTAAATCCAGCTCAATATAATACGCCTCCAGTTCAATATTTTGGTAAGTAACTTTTGCCTGGTTGTATAAATACACCTTTTGGCCGTCGAGCGAAACAATCATCGAATCGGCGGCAGCATAATCAATGGGCGCATCAATAACCGGCTTTTCTTCCTTTACCATTCCCATTGTATCAATACCGGTAGTATCAACCAAAATGGTATCATGTGCGCTGATATACTCAGATAAGATAGAATCGGGAACCTGTTGCTGTGGAGCCACACTAATGGTTGGTTCCTGAGCTAAAATCAAAAATGGAGCTACCAGGAATAAATATGTGATGATTATTTTATACAAAATGTTTTCTGCGTTTCAAAATCTACTTGGCTGCACAAAAATATAAATATGGCTTATACTAAAGTGCTATAAAATGTAAAATAATGCTAATATTTCTATTTTTACGTTTATAAGCTGTAAGCGGGGCAAAGCAAATAAATAAAATGGTATCGAACAAATACTAATACTCCGCTCTTATGTGTTTAGATATACGAATACTGATCAGATATTTATATGACACAACAAGGTTTAAAGTTACTTCTGTTCATTTGTTGCATTTGTTTTGCCGTACAATGTTTTGCCGCAAACCAATTTTCGGCTGAAAACCAAAAAGAAGGCATTTCTGTTGTGGTTATCGACCCGGGACATGGCGGCCGCGACCTTGGCGCATCATTTGGCAACGCCGTCGAAAAAAACATTGTGCTCGATATTGCCTTAAAACTCGGAACAACAATAAAAGAAAACTACCCCGATGTAAAAGTGGTTTACACGCGCACCACCGATGTTTTTATACCATTATATAAACGGGCCGAAATTGCCAATAAAAACGAAGCCGATCTTTTTATATCAATCCATGTAAATGCTGTTGGCGCCCGAAGTGTGCAGGGAACAGAAACTTTTGTTCTGGGGCTTCACCGAAACGACGATAACCTGGAAGTAGCCAAAAAGGAAAATGCAGTAATTCTTTTGGAAGACGATTACAACACCACCTACGAAGGTTTTGATCCGAATTTGCCCGAATCGTATATCATGTTTGAAACCATGCAGGAAGAGTTCCAAGGACAAAGTGTAATGCTGGCATCGAGTATTCAGAACGAATTTCGCGATTATGCCAAACGGATCGATCGCAGCGTAAAAATGGCCGGGTTTCTGGTTTTACGCGAAACAACCATGCCCAGTGTTTTAATCGAAACTGGTTTTATAAGCCATAACGGCGAGCGACAATACCTTACCAGCGAAGCCGGAAGAACACGACTGGCTTATGCCATTTTCAGGGCTTTTCGCGAATACAAATCAGATATTGAACAACGCAGCAGTTTTCACCTCGTAACCGAAAATGAAGCCAGCCCGGGAAACAATATATCGGAAAATAACAGCTCAGCTCCATCTGAATTACCGCTGGCACAAGCCGGGAATAAGGCACCTAAGCAAACGGCAGATGAAGTATTTTATTCGGTACAAATAATGGCCTTAACAAAAAAACTGGAAACCACACCGGCCAATTTTAAGGGCGAACAAAATATCTTTCTGTTGGAAGGGCAAAACCTCAACCGCTACTTTTCAGGCCGGTTTAAATCAATTGAAGAAGCCGGGGTGGAGCAACGAAGAATAAGCCCAAAATACCCCAACGCCTTTGTGGTTGCTTTCAAAAATAATAAGTTAATTTCTTTAAAAAAGGTGTCGGAGCATTGATTAATCCCTTTGGAATTGGCTACTTTTACATTAAAATCTTATTTTTCCGCCATGAAGAATGCAAAATACACAAAACTTGGAATTTTAATCGTCTTTTCATTTGCCGTACTTATCTGGGGTTTAAGCTATCTGAAAGGGAAAGACATATTTAAACAAAACGACTATTACCATGTGTATTATAACCGAATTGACGGGCTGGTAAAATCCAACGATGTAACAATCAACGGATTTAAGATCGGTCAGGTTGCCGATTTAAAATTTGCTCCCGATAACAGCGGGCGGCTGCTTGTAACACTTGCGGTTAATTCATCATTCAAAATCCCGGTAAATTCTACCGCCCGTATTATTAGCAGCGATATAATGGGAACACGTTCGGTAGAAATTTTATACAGTGGAGAAAGCGAGATGTATGAACCGAACGATACCATTCCCGGCTCAATTGAAGCCGGACTAAAAGACCAGGTGAGCATGCAGGTACTTCCGCTAAAAAACAAAGCAGAGGAATTGCTCAGCACTGTTGATTCAGCCATTACCGTGCTTACCATTATTTTTAACGAAGATGCACGCGAAAACCTCACAACCAGTTTTGCACGAATAAATCAAACCGTTGAAAATATTGAAGCCACAACTGCCGATCTCCAGGAAATAATGGCCTCGGAAAAAGGGAATGTAAAAAATATTGTTTCGAATATTGAAGAACTAACCGCCACCTTTAAAAATAATGCAGCCGAATTTGAAGCAACCATTCAAAACCTGAATCGTTTTTCGGATACGCTGGCCAACGTTTCGGTTACACCTGTTTTAAATAATCTGGCCAATGCATCGGCCGAAATAGAAAATATACTTGAAAAACTGAACAGTGACGATAATTCTGCCGGCTTGTTACTTAACGACGATGAATTATACCAGTCGATTAATACACTTTCGGAAAATATGGGTTTTCTGATTGGCGATATTCAGCAAAATCCTAAACGTTACCTTCAGGTTTCAGCATTCGATTTTGGTAAGGAAGTGTATATTAATACCAAAGACGATGCTGCTTCAAAAGATATTGTCTTTAAAGTTCACCTGCTTTCAACCAAAACACAATTGGGTACCGATGCCGAAGTTTTTGAAGAAATTGATGATGTGGAAGAATACACAACAGGCAATGTTTATAACTATTTAACGGGTGCAACAAGTAAGTACAGCGAGATAGAAGAAATCTATCATAATTTACGTTTTCAATTTCCGGAATCGAGTATCGTTGCCTTTAAAAATGGCCGCCTTATCAAGCTACAAAAGGCTCTTAAGCAAATACAGTAATTAACCGACAAATGTTGATAGCTGGATATGTCAAAAAACCAACCCCACCAGACCCTACCAGCTATATAGTTATCGTTCAATCACTTAAAAATAATTCGCTGATTTATAGCACTTTATAAATATTTCAGAAATTTAAAATTTTAAATGCCTGACTTATAACCAACTATGACAAATGTTATTTTTCCAATAGAATTATGATTTTTTTTTTAACTTTTTTTTCGCAACTTTTGTTCTCGGAATACCACTAGGGAAATTTTTTTGTAGAACCTCATTATCCAGCAATTGTAAATGAACAACGAATACAGATCTGCATGGGAGAAATGCCTTAACGTTATTAAAGATAACGTTCCTAGCAGCAGTTTTAAGACTTGGTTTGAACCAATCGAGCCGGTTAAATTGGAGAATAAAGTATTAACAATTCAGGTACCAAGTGCCTTTTTCTACGAGTATCTTGAAGAACAGTTTATCGACATTCTTCGCAAGACACTTCGTATGGTTTTGGGCACCGGAGCGAAACTTGAATATAACGTTGTTTTAAGCAATAAAAACAGTAATGAACCGTATACTGTTAGTTATCCTACGAATAACAACAACAAAATTCAAAATAAACCACTTACTGTGCCATTAAAAGCGGAGGAAAAAGCAACAATAAAAAATCCATTTATAATTCCGGGGATCCAGAAATTACAGATCGACCCGCAATTAAAACCGGACAATACTTTCGAAAATTTTGTTGAAGGTGATTGTAACCGACTGGCTCGCAGTGCAGGTTTTGCCGTTGCACAAAATCCGGGAGGAACAGCTTTTAATCCCTTAATGATTTACGGTAACTCAGGTTTGGGGAAAACTCACTTGTCGCAGGCTATTGGTATCCAGGTAAAAGAAAATTTCCCCGACAAAGTGGTTTTGTATGTAAACGCAAATAAATTTCAAACGCAATTTACCGAGGCAACGCGTAATAATAACAGAAACGACTTTTTACATTTCTACCAAATGGTTGATGTGTTGATTCTTGACGATGTGCATGAATTTGCAGGAAAAGAAAAAACACAGGAAACATTCTTCCACATTTTCAACCACTTGCACCAAATGGGTAAGCAGCTGATTTTAACATCAGATAAGCCGCCTATTGAGCTGAAAGGAATGGAACAGAGACTCTTGTCGCGTTTTAAGTGGGGACTGACTGCTGATTTGCAAACACCCGACTTTGAAACTCGTATGGAAATTCTGCGTCGTAAAATTTATAAAGACGGCATTACTCTTTCGGATGAAGTATTGGAATATATTGCATCGCATGTAACCAATAATGTTCGCGAGCTGGAAGGTGCATTGGTTTCATTGCTGGCACAGTCGATGTTGAACAAGCGCGAAATTACACTTGAGTTAGCAGCCAAGTTGATCAACAAACTGGTTAAAAACTCAAAACGTGAACTTTCTATCGAGTATATTTCGAAAGTAGTTTGTGATTATTTCAGCATGCCGGTTGATGCACTGCAAACCAAAACCAGGAAACGCGAAATTGTTCAGGCACGGCAAATAGCCATGTATTTCTCGAAAAGTTTAACGAAATACTCGCTGGCAAGTATCGGGGCACAAATTGGAAGTAAAGACCACGCTACGGTTCTCCACGCTTGCAAAACTGTAAACAACCTGAAGGATACGGATAAGAATTTCCGACAGTTTGTTGAAGACATAGAAAAGAAATTAAAAATGTAATACCGGCAGGCTTTTAAGCCTGCCTTTTTTTTGCCCATATGATTTATCTGATCCTGTGCATCCTTTCATCATCAATGATTTATGTGATTTTCAGAGTTGCAAAAAATTACAATTGTAAACTTCAATCGCTGATCACGATAAACTATTTGGCTGCCAGTTTACTGGGCATTCTTTTGTTTCAACCATTTGCTGAGGCCAATACCCCGGCCACACTACCCCACTGGATGCCTTTTGCCATACTACTCGGAATCCTTTTTATTGCCATGTTTTACTTAATTGGGCACAGCGCCCAGAAAGCAGGAATTACTGTAACCACACTGGCCAATAAGTTATCGCTGGTTTTTCCGGTAACATTCTCTCTCATCTATTTTAACGAACAGCTTTCAACATTAAAAGCAATTGGAATAGTAACTGCGATAATTGCCGTTGGATTAACGGTTTATAAAAAGGAACTCACCAAAACAAACCTGGTTTATATTGTTTTGCCTCTGTCCATCTTTTTAGGAAGTGGTTTGATCGACTCGATTGTAAAATATGTTCAGGCCGTAAAAATATCGGAAAGCGAAACATCGTTATACACCATCCTGGTTTTTATGGTTGCCTTTTTATGTGGAGTACTCGTTTCGATATTCACAAAAACTTACCGGCTAAAACTAAATCCGGCAACACTACTCTTCGGGACACTTTTGGGTATTGTGAATTTTGGATCCCTTTATTTTATTATAAAAGCACTGAATAAATCGGGATTGGAAAGTTCGCTTGTTTTTGCCCTCAATAACATGGCAATTGTGGCATTTACAGCCATTTTAGGCACCTTACTTTTTAAAGAACGGCTGAATAAAATTAACTTTGCAGGTGTTGTATTGGCACTCATCAGTTTATATTTCATGTTGTAATGGACGATCAGTATAAAACCATAGAAACACCGAGTACCGGCTACTTTAAAGACAAAGGCAGCAAATTTTATTCATATGCCTACCCCTTAAAAGATGAAGAAGAAGTAAAAGAGCTTATTGCTTCATTAAAAAAAGAACACCACAGTGCGCGCCATCACTGTTATGCATGGCGACTGGGCACCGAAGAAATTCGTACGCGCGCCAACGACGACGGCGAACCTTCATCAACAGCCGGGAAACCTATTTTAGGGCAATTGCAAAGCTACGAAGTAACCAATATTCTGGTGGTAGTGGTTCGTTATTTTGGAGGAACACTGCTTGGCGTTAGCGGGCTTATTAATGCCTACCGGGAGGCTACGGTTGAAGCGCTGAACAATGCCGAAATAATTTCGAAACTTATTGAAATTCAGTATGAACTAAAATTTGAATACGACATGCTGAACACCGTTATGAATAAGCTAAAACAAGATAATTACGATATTGTAAGTACTGATTTTCAGGAAAGCTGCCGGCTGATATTTAAAACCCGGAAATCGGAGCATGAAAGAGCTTTCCAATCGTTTAACGAAATATATGGAATAGAAATAAAAAGGCTGGATTAGCATTTTTATGTGTTAATAAAATGCTGATAAGTACGCCACACTAATTTTGACAAACGTTAACTAACACTGTATTTTTGAACCATGATGCTACGCGTGATATTCCACTTTAATTTTCTTGAGCGAGGCACTAACAAACGCTTTGAGAAGGTTTCTTTTTCCCATCGCTGCATCAGACGATTTTTAAAAGCAATCGTTTTTATCTATAAAAAAGGTTCTACTTTTTTAGCAATTAACGAAGACCAACATTTTCTTTTCCGAAATGTTGGTCTTCTTTTTTTCAGTCAACCACATTATCAAATTCAATATTTAAGGCAATGAAGAAGGATTTAATTTCGATCACAGATTTCTCGAAAGAAGAATATCTGAGAATTATGGAACTGGCTGCGGATTTTGAAGCAAATCCGAACCAGGAACTATTGAAAGGGAAAGTTGTTGCCTCCCTTTTTTTTGAGCCATCAACACGCACACGCTTAAGTTTCGAAACAGCCATTAATCGTTTGGGGGGACGAATTGTTGGTTTTGCCGATCCTGACAGCTCGAGTGCAACAAAAGGAGAAACACTGCACGACACTATTAAAATGGTGAGCAACTATGCCGACCTTATTGTTATGCGTCACCCGCTTGAAGGCGCAGCGCGTTATGCTGCCGAAGTTTCGAGTGTGCCAATTATCAACGCCGGCGACGGTGCCAACCAGCACCCAACACAAACGCTGCTCGACATGTATTCCATTTTAAAAACGCAGGGCACGCTTGATAACCTAAACCTGTTTATGGTTGGTGACCTTAAGTTTGGAAGAACAGTACATTCGCTGCTACAGGCCATGTCTGAATTCGAGAATCCGATTTTTAACTTCATTGCACCCGAAAGTTTGCAAATGCCACGCGGTTATAAACACCATTTGGAAGAAAGAGGCATTCGTTATTTTGAACACGAAGAGTTTACCGATATTATTTCGGAAGCCGATATTATTTACATGACCCGCGTTCAGAAGGAACGTTTTTCTGACCCGATAGAATACGAAAAAGTGAAAGATGTTTACATTTTAAATAAAGCGATGCTGGAAAATACCAAACCAAATGTTCGGGTGTTGCATCCGCTGCCACGCGTTAACGAAATTGCCACCGATGTTGACAGCAGCGAAAAAGCTTACTATTTCGAACAGGCACTTAACGGGGTGTTCACCCGCGAAGCGATTATCTCACATGTAATGAACCTTAAATAATACCGCCATGGAAAAAAATGACGCAAAAAAGAAGTTAAAATTAAAAGTTAGTGCCATTAAAGATGGAACAGTGATCGACCATATTCCGGCAAAAAGTTTATTTGAGGTAATAGCAATTTTGGGTCTCGATACAATTGAAAACCAAATTACTTTCGGAACCAACCTAGAAAGTGGAAAGCTGGGGGCAAAAGCCATTATTAAAGTTTCGGATAAGTTTTTTGAAAACGATGAGATCAACAAAATTGCTTTAATCGCACCACACGCCAAACTCAATATCATTAGAGATTACGAAGTGGCCGAAAAGAAAATTGTTGAGATTCCACAGAAAATTACGGGAATTGTAAAATGCTTTAATCCGAAGTGTATTACCAACCACGAAAAGATAACTACCTCGTTCAGAGTAATTAATACAAACCCGATTGCATTAAAATGTAAATACTGCGAAAAAATTACATCAGAAGACGAAATAAAAATGTTGTAAGAAATAATTGTTTTCAGCTAAATCCGCCTTTTTAAAGAAACAAGAAGGCGGATTTTTTATATATTTGCACGTCCAAAATCGAAACGGAGTAAACACCACAGATTTTGGAATGTTCTTAACAGATTTGCCCAGTTGGCGGAATTGGTAGACGCGCTAGTTTCAGGGACTAGTATTCTTATGAATGTGAAGGTTCGAGTCCTTTACTGGGCACCAGGAGAAATCCAAATAAAATCAAAAGCACTTAAAATCAATATTTTAAGTGCTTTTTTGTTTTCTATAAGTATCAAAAAAGCACAAAAAAAGTCATTCTAAACGAGACTTTACCGAGACCACTACTTTTTTACAACAAACTAGTCTCGGCAATTCTCATAAGTATCTCTATTTCAACATTTAAATTGACATGAATTGACTCGATTTGATCTTGAAAACGAGCCCCTAAAAGGGTATTTTTAAGCTACAATCGAGACCAATTTTTTCTTTAACCTTAAAATGAAAAAAGATGAGATTGACTATTAACTTTATTGTGAAAAAAGCGAGACAGAAAATTAATGGAGAAATTCCTGTTTATGTAAGATTTACTCTAGATTCCAAACGCGTTGAGCTTTCTACGGGTATTTATTGTCATCCTGATAAATGGGATGAATCTGGACAACATTTCAGTGGAAGAAATGAAAGAGCCCAAATCCTGAATAACAGATTGAGTAAGATTCAAAATGAGATTCAGGATCATTACAATTTACTTAAATCTTCAGGAGAAGATTTCGATGTAATTACCATTAAAAATAGGATACGAAACATCGATGACAGCGAAGGTATTCTAAAAGTATTTGACTACTACTTGAAGAATATGCACGAGAAACTGGGGAAAAGCTATTCTCATGAAACCTATAAACATTATAAGTCGTCTAGAAAACGTCTGGGTGAATTCGTCAAGAAATTTAGCAAGAGAACGGATTATCCTGTCGAGAAAGTTGATTACAAATTTCTTGAAGCCTTTGATGTTTTCCTAAAGAAAGAGTACAAGGTCCATTTGACAAGAATGAAGCCTCCTTTGCCTATACATGCTTTTGGCATCAGTTTAATGAAGTCGGCAAAAAGAAAAAGCAGGAGCCTATTAGATACATTGTATTATTTGATTGATACCTGAAAATATTAAATATGAACCAAATTACTGAAAAAGCCATATTTTTTTTGACTTTAGTAAATGGATTAATTCTAATATTTGCATAATTTTTAATACGCCTATTGAAAAAGAATAATGTTAATTGAATCGTTACACAATACTGAGATAATAAAGAAAGGAGAATTCTTTCTAAAATATGCGGCTTCATGTAAACAAATCGGTCGATTAAAGAAAGGTGTTTTACGGGGTTTTGTAATCGATGCTGATGGAAATGAAATAACAACTCATTTTTACGGAGAAGACGATATGGTTATTGGCAGTTTTGTTCCAAATATGAATGCTGTAATTTCGATTCAAGCACTAACCAACTGCGAAATTTATAAGGCTGATTATTCAACGATAATGTCGTATGTGAATAAGGACAAGGAAATAACAGAGGTTATAACTTCCTCTTTTCAAAAATTAAATGCTCAATTACAATCACGCTTAGTAGCGCTTCTGAATTTGAACTCATTGGAAAGGTATAAACTATTCTTACAAGAATACCCTAACCTGATTAATCGTATTCCCCATTATTACATTGCAAACTTTTTGGGAATCACTCCAACACAACTTAGCAGGGCACGAAAGCAATTTATCAACAATTGTAAATGAAAAAGTAATCGCAGGTACTTTTCTTTGTCAATACAAAACAATGAATAATACTTTGCAATTATGGGACTACAATCAGGTTTAATACTTATGTTGATAGCAGCCGTTGGCTCTTCGTTTACCAACTGCTCTAAACACAAAAAAACAGTTTCAAACAATTATAAAATAGATGAGATTCCGGTACAGGTTTGCTACATTGACGACAACCACAAAAAAGGGCTATTGATCTTAAGCCACGGATTTAATGGGAACAAGGAGCAATGGTCTGACAGGATAGAGAATTTCGCTGAAATGGGATATTATGTGCTTGCTTTAGACAACAGGTATCACGGTGAAAGGAAAGGTATAACCATAGCTGAAAAAATACTTACAAACGATGGAATGATTGATATAGTAAAGCTTCGAAAGGCAATCGATGAAAATGCACAGGATATTTCAACGCTTATCGACTATTTTTCTGCAAACAGCTTAATTGATACTTCCAAAATCGGTATGATGGGTATATCAATGGGCGGTTTTATAACTTATTCAAGCCTTGTTCGAGATCCCCGGATTTCATTTGCTATTCCAATAATCAGTTCTCCGTATTGGGATGATATTCCTGAAGATGCAAGATTTTTAGATTCAGCCGAGACACGAAAAAATTTAGAAGCTTATGCTTTGAAGAATAGTCCAGCCAACCGTTTTGAACGATTTTATGACAGAAAGATTTTTGCCTTAATCGGAATGAACGACACCCATTTCAATCCAAACCGGGTTGTTGATTTTTACGACAAACTTAAATTAGAACATGGAACAAAATGTCCGGACATAAAATTAAATCGATACAATGTTGGCCATAATGTAACTGAGACTATGTGGCAAGATATCGAAAACTGGTTATCCGAAGAATTATAATAAACTTATTAAAGGTCTAAATAATTTAGGTCTCAAATCCTGAATACTAAACAAATACATTTTTGTAGTCTCATGAGCATATAAAATTCATTTATTATCAAACCCCATTAATTGGCGAATTTTGTCCGCATTGATTCTGGTTGTCAATTTCTCGAGCAATAATAATGCAACATTTATAGCTGTTGACGGATTCCATGATGTTATGATATTATCATCCACCACAATTGGCTGATGGATCACATTAACACCAAATCCTTTTAATTCCTCTCTTCGTATTGGACTATTGTAAACTGTCCCTTTTTTATCCTTTAAGATTCCACTCTTTCCAACTGGTAAAGCTCCAACACAAATAGACACAATTATTTTATTTTTTGAGTTAAAAGCTCTGATCAAATCTAAGAATATAGTGTCATATGCGTCTTTGTAAAATCCATAAATTTCAAATCCTCAGGAATTGCTAATGCATCAAACGAATCAACGTCAATCTCATCAATCAAGTAATCAACAATAAAACGTTGGTTAAAGGAACTCTTAATTTCCTTTTTTAATCCACACGTAAATAATTCAGTCGAGTTATCACCATATACAAGATTCCAGCCAATCACATCAATAAACACACTTGCCTCAAATGTCTCAAACCCGTCGGCTAACAGTAACAATACTTTTTTCATTTTAAATCAATTTATCAGTATAAGATTTTGTTTCTTTTATTGGTCTGTACAAGGGCAATTTTTCTCCACGTAGTTAATTGTATTTTAGAGTAACTGATTCCTTCCGACAAAATTACCATAACGCGTTTCTTCGTTTTACGAACCTTTAATTGTATTTTTCACTAAATATATTGCTATGCACAATAATGTTGTTTACTTTAGCTTTCGACAGGATAAATGTTCCAGGTACCCTTACTTAATTCAACAACATTTCCACCTACTTTTAAGGAAAATTTACCGTTGTGCAATTTGCCTTGTAATTTGATGTAAGATTTGCGATTCATTTGAAAACCTTGTTCAACAATAGCAGAAATACAATTTGAATTGTTTTTTAGAAGATAAGCTAAAAAGCAGCCATTGGCACTTCCTGTTGCGGAATCTTCAATTATATTTCCATTTTCAATACAGAACATACGTCCATTGTAGTTGTTAAATTTCTCGTAAGTATCTTCTGTAATAAAATATAATGAGGTGGATAATCCTGACCAACTATTAGTTTTATAGCACTTGTTTTTTATTAAAAACTCAATTACTTTATCTGGGTTTAGCTTAATTCCATTCATTTCTTTTAAACTAATAAGTGGAATAATTATATAAGGAATACCTGTACTTATCTCTTCTATAGGCATTTTTAAATCTATAGCTTTCATATCAATTCCTAACCCTACTGCAATATCTTCGTGCGTATATTTCTTAATAAATTGGGGTTGAGCTTGCTCCATTATAAAATCACAGAAATCCAGATTATCAACAGAGGATAAATCAACTCTGATATCTGTATGCTTTAGCTTTAATAATATACTTTTTTTAGGTTCCGGTAATAAATATTTAGAGATTATATAGGCTGTTCCTAAAGTAGGATGGCCGGCAAAAGGAACTTCATATTCTGGAGTAAAAATTCTAACATCAAATTCCTTATCCCCATAATTTTTCTTGACAAAAGTTATCTCTGAAAATTTTAACTCTTTTGCAATTTGAAGCATTAGTTCTTCTGAAACTTCATTTTCATAATCAATAAAAACAGCCAATTGATTTCCACCATATTTTGACAATGTAAAAACATCAACAATATAATATATTATCCCCATTCCGATTTATTTTTCTTTTTAATGGTAATCATTAACACAGCCAGTATCCAAAGGTCTATAATTTTTATTCATCTTAAATTCAATACACGGACTCTATTTCGTATTAAAATAGCATTCTTTATGCCATTAAGGGTGCATTTTCCTTTTCCTCATGGCTTTCTATGGTACTATTCACTTCTGATTGACAAATCATCAAATAACTTTTGCAACTCTTTATCAAGCTCTTTTGCATGATCAAATCCCATCATTACAAATACTCTATTGTTGGATTCAAGCGTCTCTTTTAATAGTTGAATCAAATAGATATTCCTATAAGCTGAAACGTGTTCATATATTTCATTAATCCTGTTTTTTGAAAAATACAGGTACTTTTTAGCATCAAAATCAGTCCAGTTATTGTTATTTAAATCTTCAATATTCGTATAAGGTTCTAAAAGATCAGAGAGCTGCGAAAGCTTTATTGATGATACTGAATACTTCAATGTTTTATTAATCCCATTAACAAAATCTACAGCATTTACTTCAAAATTAATGTTCGCATTTGGGCGTTGCCATTGCACCATTTGCCTGATTAAATACATAGCCAATATCTCATCTTTCGTACATGAATTCAATAAATATCGAAATATGCTGGAATCAGTAGGCTCCGTACTTTGTATCTGAATATGATTTGTTTGTGACAGATAGGCCACGAACGAACTCTCTCCGTGTCTAATTGCATCCAAGCTGTCATTTGGAGCAATTGCGTTTCCTTCAACCAAAACTACATCCGGGGCAAACTTTGCAAATTCTACACATATATCATAAAACATTGGATTTAAAGGATCTACTCCATGGATTCCTGAAAACCAGAACAATTCCTTATTACCCGATACTAAATACAAATGCCCGCCACCTACACGCTTATAAATTTTACTTTCTGTATTGCAAGCCAACATAGAAATAAGGCTTAAACACAACAGTATTTTATTGGTACGTATCATTGTTTTCTATTTCAGTTAAATAATTACTTACGAGATAGATTATTTATATTTTATCACTTCAATCACTCATAATCGATTTCTAATGAGACATCGTTCGCTGCCTCAACACAAAGTTTTATATCGTGTAATCCAATATGTGCATTGTAGAGATTCCTCTCTTCATTCAACTGTTTTATATCCTGATAAAGCTTTTCTGAATCACCATTTGCAACCTTTTCAACAGTATCGTAACCAGCTTCAAACAAAACAAAAGCAAAAGTGTGATTTACCCACCTTATTCTTGCAAGATCGGTTAATTTCGTAATTTTTAAAAGGTCGTTTTTATCAATTCCGGTTTGTTGGCATAGATCATTTCTCTTATGCTTAGTGGTTGCTCTATCAAATAATTGAACTGTATTTTTTATCTGGATTTCTTCCAATTTCATTAGATCATTTTCAGAAATCCCAGGAAAGTCTTTTAGTTTATTTGGCTTTGGCTGGTAGCTTTTAATTTCTCGCACTAAAACTGTTAGATATCCTTCTTCTAATCCGCTATTTAGTGCGAAATCGTTTATACTTTTCTTATTTTTTAAAGCCTTTAGTATTTCATCAACATTCTTTATTCCTTCGCGCTTTAATACCTCAAAATTTAAATCCAAATTCTCCTTTATGATCATTCTGCCAGGAAGTAAATCAACTGATCTCAGCATTTCTTTGTATTTATTTAAGCATATTTTTTCTAGATCAATATAATATCCCATATCCTACTCTTTTATTCCAATAGCCAAGATGTTAAAACTGAAAGATTTTCTGTTTAATAATTTCTAAGAAGGCATTTGTATTAGTAATCATTGCCGGATGGCCTCCCTGCTCAAATAAATACACTTCTAACATTTCATTCCTTTTGGTTAAATCACCATAAATTTTATCCAGATGATCGCAATATTCATCTTTCCTACTTCCTGTTATTAAAGTTGGCACCCTGAGCTCTGAAATAGATTTATGAAAAAACGATTTGCCTGTTTTATAAAATTCCATATTCACTTCAGTATCTGAATCAACAACTTTTTTCCAATCAGTGCCATGGCAGTACCACCATATCAGTTTTGCCAATAATTTCTTTTATCCGTTTCCCTATCTTGCTCAATAGTTTTAACATACGATTTTAACGGGAATTCGCCTTCAAAACTATCGGCTATTATATACTTTGTACATTCCTGATGTTCCAAACCTAAATTAAGAGATACTAATGCACCACCACTTGTTCCTACAACTGAAACCTTATCCAGCTTTAAGGTTTGAATAAGCGCATAAGTCACCTCTGAGTTATAATACCAAAAATCGGATTCAAACTTTTCCATTCTTTCCGACTTTCCGTGCCCTGGGAAATCGACAAGAATTACCTTAAAGTTTTTGGCATATTTTCTAGTTACAGTACTAAACATTTTTGATGACATGGTATTGCCATGTAACAACAGTAAGGGTTCTCCTTTTCCTATTATTTTATAGAATACCTTCTGTTTCTGAAATACAAAATAAGCCATACCTATTTAGTTTAATACGGAAATTTTACATGAAGAATAATTGTAATAGCACTGAGTAAAATCCGGTTGTTTGTTTATCAGATTTCACCGGCAAACTCTTGCAATAGCTTATAGACTAAATTTAATCCATTATGCTTTTTATCCACGTTTTTATATCATCGAGTACCGTTGGAGATATTGTTTCCTCAATAGAGGAATATTCGCTGGGACTACCCGTGTTGCATTCCTGAAATAAATGGTTAAGATTTGGATATTCTATAATTTTCACCTCTTTGTTTCCACTATCCTGAAATGCTTTTTCTATCACGGGTAAGTTATCTTCGGAATCAACCTGTAAGTCCTTTGCACCATTTAAGATTAATGATGGACATTGTACCTTTTCAAAATATTTTGCAGCATTATAATTTAAGGCATAAATCATCCAAATATTGGCATACTCCAATAAATAAGAGTTGACATATTCTTTTACGTCGGATTCCTTTTTTATAAGCTCCTTATTTTTTCTTGCTTCCTTTTTAAGGTATTTTGATAATTGTTTTTCGAGCACATCAACATCTTCAGCGGCGGCAATCATATTCAGGGCTTTCTCTGTGATGCTTCTGTCCATTGCTATTTTTTCTTCCGATTCTCCTTCAGCTCTTGAAATTAATTCATTTTGCTTTAATATAATTTCTTTAAGAGAAACTCCCGGAGCTGCCAATGTTACAATAAAACCGACATCACTGTTCTCTGAAGCTACCATTGGAGCTATCATTCCACCTTCGCTATGTCCAATAAGACCAATATTATCAATATCAATTTCGTTCCTGCTTTTTAAATATTCGATGGCCGCCTTTACATCACTGGCAAAATCGGCTGTTGTTGCGCATTCATGACAACCTGTTGATTCTCCGAAGCCCCTGTCATCGTAACGCAAGACAGCAATACCTTTTCGGGTTAAATAATCGGAAAGTACAAGAAAAGGCTTATGCCTGGCAAGCTCTTCATCGCGATTTTGAGGGCCGCTACCCGAAATTAAAATTACTACCGGATATTTGCCTTCCTTATCAGGTAAGCTCAATGTTCCAGCTAATGTGTCTCTGTCGCTATTATTGGCGAACTTAATGTCTTCAGTGTAATAGGGCAATGGAAGTACAGGTTCCTGAGCACGCTTAAAAACAGGTTTCTCAATTTCATTCCTTGTAAATACTAAAGGAAATTCCATTCCAAATTGTTTAAAAGTACCTTTTATAGAGTCTTCGCTTAAAATTCCGCTATAACCAAATAAACCAAGAAATGCTTTAGTTGTATAGGTTGAATCTTTTAATTTGGTCCTTTTCATCTCAAAACCTTCTGATGTTTGGTCAATACTGTATAAAGTAGTTTTATAACTTCTTTTTGTTTGCTCTACATCAAGCGTTATCCGAAGCGCTTCACCTTGAGGGGCAAGCAAACCATACCATTCCCCTGTAATATTTTGTCCGTTAAGCTGTAATGTAATTAGAAACATTAATAATAAAATGAAAACTGTTTTCATGATTGAGGTCTTCTTGAAATATTTAATATTAAAAACTTTATGAATTCAAAAATGCAGTGTTAACTAATGGTTTATTGACTTACTATCCTATAAACTTTTTTACAATACCTGCCTAATTAAACCATTAAGGTCGGGAAAAAGGCTTGGTAAAAAAGGTTACTTTATCCCACCTTTTAAAACCGAATTCAGAGACGATGATTGCGAATATGATTGCACTTAACATCCTATAACAAACGTGATTAGGAGAATTATCCTTTTCATCCTTTCCCGTTTTATATCTTTTTCCCAATGTAAAACACATATCCATAATAGGCTTTGTACTTGTCGTACAACGCTGCTTCATACCGTTGATATTCTATAAATTGTTCTGCTGATTTATTGCCTTTATACTTTTTAAGAAAAGAACTTTGCATTTCTTTCATGGCAGCATAATAATCTGTCCAACAACTATCGGGAACTATAAATGTGGCTATAGGAAGATACCCTGCCTTTTGCATTTGATTAATCTTGTTTGAAATAGTATCTATTTCGGGATATGCTTTTTGCCAAAATTCCTGAATTTCGGTAGGACGCTCATCAGTAAACCATGTGTTTTCTGTTATTGCAATATAGGCACCCTGTTTCAAAAACTTCCGCCATTCGGTTAATCCGCGCTCAAATCCAATATTATAAATAGAACCTTCCGACCAAATCAAGTCTAATTCTTCTTCCTGAAATGGAAGATCTTCCATATTGCCAACAACGCCTTTTACCCTGTTGTGGATAGATAATGTTTGTGCATTTTGCTTGAATTGATCTATAAAACCCGAATGCAAATCGATTCCGATAATTTCACCAATAATATCTTCAGCTAAAACCATTGTTTGGCCACCTGTACCACAACCAACATCTGCCACTTTTGAATTCTCATTAAGGCTATCGATAAAGCTCAGTGCTTTACGCGTTATTTTAGGGTTTCCCGGTCCTTGCCTTTTTGTATTAAGAAAATATTCGTGAATTACATTCAAATCGAATTCGTGAATTGAAGTGTTTTCATTACTCATGATTACCTGGTATTATTAATTTGTGATTTGTATTTTTAATAGTTAAGTGTCTCAATAGCCTGTTTTAAAGCCTGGTTAAATTCATCTGGTCGATTCAGCATAAGAAAATGGTCTGCATTTTCTATTTCAATAACCTCGTAAGATTTCATGTGTCTTCGGTTCGCCTCGTAATCGACTGGCCATAAATCTCCTTTTACTACAATAACAGGCAAATGGATATCTTCGAATATTTCGGCAGCCTCACCGGTAACACTTTGCATCAATACTTCTTCCATGGAGCTAAGTGCTATTCTTTGAGGTGCTGCTGACATATCTGCAATAATCCAATTATTTAGCAGGGTGTCTTTAGCAGGGAGAAGCATTTGTTGAACAAATTGTCTCGTTCCGGATTGAAAGTTTTCATGAAATGGAGCCATCATACCATTCAATTCTTCGCTACTTAATGGATATTCAATGTTTTCCCAGGTATCTATCCCAATAAGCCCTTTTACCCTGTGTGGCATTAACCGTGCTGCATCTGCAATAACAGGCCCTCCCGATGAGTGGCCGATAAGTATTACATTTTCGCTTTTGGTTGCTTCAACCACCGCTTGCACATCTTCTCCAAATGCCTTCATGGTATATTTTTCACGGGTCATTCCCGAGTGGCCATGTCCCGCAAGGTCTATCAAAATAATTCGATTGTTTCGGGAAAACTCAGCTACTTGTTTCTGCCAGTATCTTGCATCGCAACTCCAACCATGTACAAATACAAGTGTCGGTTCACCTGTACCGTAAACTTCATACGATATTTGTGTACCATCTTTCGATGCGACCATTTTGGGATAATTCGATTGGGCTATTAGCGTATTTGCAAGGAATATTAACCCTATAACAATTAACCCCCATCCTAAATATTTTTTTAATTTTTGCTTCATATTATACTATTTTATTATTTATATCAATTAACGACAACACAACCTTTCTTCTCCAGATTTGTCAGCTGATTCTTGGGGATCCGATTTCCAACCAAATTCACATATTCAAGATTTTCCAAATCGAAAAGTGGACTGATGTCATCGATTCCATTCCCCGACAGATCAACTATCCGGAGTTTTGAAAGATTACTCAGCGCATCGATGTATCCAATTTGATTATTGGCGAGATATAGTTCCTCCAAGTCGTGCAAATCCCATAAATTACTGATGTCGGTCAACTCATTGTTGGAAACATCCAGAATTTTGACATGGGTACAATATTCTACGCCATCAAGCGATTCAAGACCCGATTCGGCCAGTTCAAACTCCTCAAAATCTTCTAGATAATAGGTCGGAAGTTCGATGTTTGTTCTTCCGTATTCCCTGATTTTTATTAGGTTGAAAAATGAACGCTCGATCTCAACTTCATCCTGATTATCGAAGTAGGCGTCTTCATCAACTTCCGAGTCTGTGTAGTACCCATCATCGATTTCGGTGTCCCAAACATATTCGGGTCGGTAATCAATACTTTCGTCAACAACCTTAACTACCAGGTTTTCGATGTCCTGAACAAGGTGGATGTGGGCAAATTTTTGCAGGCGTTCCAGGTTGTTTTGCTCGTACAATTGCTGAATCTCTTCGCGAATTGCATGCCCTTTATCGGGATGATAAAGCACCACAAGTTTCGAGAAACATTTGGCATCCTTTTCTTCGTTTATGTCAACGTACTTCGAAATCTTATTTGCGATGGCCCGAATGGTTGCATAATTCTTTTTTTTATACAGAAGAATCAGTTTCCCGGTGATCCTGTTCAGGTTTTCCTGAGAATAGGCCTCAGTTAATTCCGTATATAGTTCTCTGCTTGTCATTCTTTCCAGTGTTCGGGTTTGTTCAGTTCATTAGCGCATACAACCGTTCCCTTTTTTACTGTAAAATCTTCCGGATCTAGTGACTGCACCATCCAGGCGTTGGCAAATTCTTCCGGAATTGGGTAAGGAGCCTGGTAGCCCAGTTTCCCGGCATCTGGAATAAAACCATGTCTGCAGTAATATCCTATATGACCGAGTACAAAGACCAAAGCCGATCCTGCTTGCTTGAGTTTTTCCAGCCCTGCTTTTATCAGCATTCCACCAATTCCCTGTTTCTGGTATTCAGGAATAACAGCCAGCGGCGCCAGGATGTGAATTAAGGGTTGATCTTCCGACATTTCATTCATATAAACTCTTGTAAAAAGAATGTGCCCAACGGCTTTTTCGTTATGGAACGCCAAAAGAGATAATAGCGGCCTGGCTGTTGGATCGTTTAAAAGTGCTTCGGTTAATCGGGCTTCTTTTTCGTAACCAAAAGCGAGTTTCTCTACTTCGTAAATGGTGTGTAGATCTTTGTTTCCTGTTTCTTTGATAGTAATGTTTTCAGTTGTCATTGAGGCATTATTTGCTTTTATCTTAATTGATGCAAAGGACAGAAAAGCCTTCTGGAATATTTTTGACTTAAATCAAAAAATCACAGTTCGAGGTGAAGTTTGATAAATGCAGTAACTTCAGTCATAGCTTCCGTGGCCTCCGGGAAAAGCGGAGCCAGTAGCGGATAACAATGGATCATATTTTCGCCTTCGCGGAATGTTACATCAACCCCGGTCCGTTTGGCTTTTTCGTAAAAAGCATGAGCTTCGTCAAACAGTTCGTCGGCATTTCCTGCATTGATAAAAAGTGGTGGCAATCCTTTCAAATCTCCAAATAAAGGCGAAATGTAAGGATCAGTGACATTGCTTCCAGCAACATATAAACCACTGAAGACTGTCCAACTATTCAGCGGCGCCAGTGACACTTTGTTTTTTGTACTATACGATTCCCCTGAACAACTCAGGTCGGTCCAGGGCGAGATTACTACCGCTGCTTTTGGCAACGGGATATTGCGGTCGCGAATCGCCAGAAGACTTGCCAGACAAAGTCCGCCACCGGCCGATTCTCCCATCATGATGATGTTTTCGGGGGAATATCCTTTTTTCAATATTTCCTGATATGTCGTTATCGTGTCATTCAATGCAGCAGGGAAAGGATTTTCAGGAGCTAATCCATATTCGAAGAGCAAACATTTTAATCGTGTAGCTTTGGACACTTTCGAAACAATGCTTCGGTGATCTTTGCACGAGCCCGAAACATAACCACCGCCATGCACATAAAAAAGCAGTTTATCGGGCATTGCATTTTCCGGTATCAACCATTCCGAAATGATCATATTAATTATCCCGGGCTTTACTTCAATGCCATCCGGAATTTTGCCAAAACGCTCTGCACCTTTTTCACATTCAGCACGAAAAGCCAGTACTGCTTCCACCGAATTTCCCATCTTGGGCTTTTTCCTCCGGCCCTTAAACCAGTGGCGCTTTAGCATGATAGCAATCAGGATTTTACTTTTTAAACTTGCCATTTTGATTTTCTTTTCGGCTACAAAGTTCCCGCTTTGTTTGCAAAA
Source organism: Draconibacterium mangrovi (assembly GCF_010586825.1). Classification (GTDB taxonomy): domain Bacteria; phylum Bacteroidota; class Bacteroidia; order Bacteroidales; family Prolixibacteraceae; genus Draconibacterium; species Draconibacterium mangrovi. The sequence goes on from NZ_JAAAGB010000003.1 coordinate 415,921, forward strand.
GCAAATTCACCTATGTTAACTTCTGCTATTATGCAACTTATTTCTAATTCGGCTTAAAGATTGAGATGCTACTCCTAAAAATGATGCAAGATGTTTTAATGGAATTTTTTGCATCAGTTGCGCCGGATATCGATTAAGTAAAAACTCGTAATTTTGCTCGGCTGTGTATATTTTAGATTCCAGCATACGTTTTTCAGTAAACTCCTGAATCTCATTAATGAGCTTATGCATAAAACGATTCCACGTCTCTATTTCCTCCAATTTTCTGTATTGCCCGTAAGTGATTTCCCAAACCACTGTATTCTCAAGCGCCTGAATACTTTCTTCCGATGGAACCTGGTTTCTGAAACTGATCTTCGAGGTAAAACAATACGGAGGAATGGCAAATGATTTGGTTATATCATTGCCATCAATATTATAGAAAACGCGGATTATGCCTTCTTCAAAAAAATAGAAATGGCGGCAAATCTTTCCTTGTTCAACTATCAAATCGTCTTTCTTAAATAACTTCAACCTAAAGTCGCAACAAATTGTTTCCCACTCCGCTTGTGTTAACGTTACGTAGCGCTCAATAAAGCTCCTGAAATTCTCGATCGAAACAGTCATAGTCAAAAATACTGAATTTATGTTCAACCTCTGCGTATCCGGCTTAAAGTTTCCTGCGATATTCCCAGCATTGAAGCAATATGCCCCAACTTGGCACGTTTGATTATTTCGGGAGCTTGTTCTAGTAAGTATTCGAATTTTCCTCTTGCATCTTTTGTTTGAAGATTACGCAGATGCTGGTCAATGTCGAGAAACACATTTTCAATCATCAAAATACAGAATAACCACATTTCAGGATTTTGTCCGAGACTTAGATATTCAGATCGAGAAATGCTTACTACTTCAGTATCCTCGCAAGCTTGAATATAAACTCCAGAAGTCATACGGCGCGAGAAACTTTGAAATTCTGTGAAAATCTCATTTTCTGAGTACAACCACAAGGTAATTTCCTTGCCTTCATGTATATAATAGCGCCGAACCATACCCGATTTTAAATACCATATTTTATGACAGCGCTGTCCGAAATCAAGCAGGTATTGATTTTTTGTATAGATTTCAGGTGAGGCAATTCCGTTTAATCGCTCTATGATTTTGTAATTCTGTTTTTTGGTAGAATCTATTTTGCTAATCAGTTGATACATTTTCAACAATTTAAAACCACATCATCGTTTAATGCAGTTGTTTTGATGGAAAACACAAAGGCGTTTCATCAAAGGTTATTATCAAAAAAATGGAAATAATCACTGAGATATTAAAGTGTACACCATAATAGGATCTTGCTTTAACATCAAACAGAATAGAATGACAGGTATGAATAATCCGCAGCGGGTATATTCTTGGTTACCTGTCTGTTATACCGACATCAATTGTCGGGTAGATGTAGAATTAAATTGTATATTCATGCACTGCAAAAATACAACATTTTGTTGACTTGCAATGTTAATTGAAAGCTAATTGTGTGTAAATTCTGCACATATGTCTTAATGCTTAAGACACTATGTTTCAGTTTTATCAAATACTTCTATCCCGATTTCGTATAAATTTAACGCGAATATGCCTGAATTTCATCAATTAAACCTTGTTCGAAGGCATCTTTTACCGGCTTCCAAATTCCAAGTCGATTCAAATACAAGCTTGCATAATTTCGTTGTATTAAGGTTCCGTTGAACAAATAATACCGTATGCGCTCAAATCCTTTAGAGTCGGGTTCCACCAAACTTAATGCAAAATCAACATACCGTGTCATTGCAAGACTTGATTCAGTAGTTAATTGACTCATAATATAGTCAACATCCTCTATTTGTCCTGACTGTGCTTTATTAATAAGCGCTTGTAATTCTCCCGAAAATTTAAATTTCATTAAAAGCTATTTAAGTTGAATAAAGGTATTGTTGGCATTTTCGATTCCTTTTCGAATCCTGCGCATTAGAGTAATTGCTTTATATTCTTTTTCCAAATAAGTGGATTTGAGTTCGTCGTCCATGCTGTTTATTTCCAACTGGAAAGGTGTTTTTCAGTTTCGAGATGATAGTAAACTTTACCTGCACAGACAAAAGAAAGTCTTGCAGTGGTTCCCATTACAATTGTCTTAAGGTTTTCCATATCATGTATTTAATTTTTTAAAAATGGAATGATTGTATTTATTTGATTGACGACAACATGTCCCGAATTTTTAAGAACCAGAGTTTTAGCGTTTTCAATATTCTGTTCAAGTCGTTTAGCCGTTTTTTCTGAAACATAAAAACAATCGTTTTCGCCACCAATGAATAAAACCGGACACTTGATTTGTTGTAGTTGCTCATTCGAAAATCTTGGTAATGCATCGGTTCTGGGCACATAATGTTGTCTTACAAGATTTGCAAATGCCAGACTCTGTTGGTCAATTTCTAATTCGCCATAAACTATCTGGTTGAGTTTATCGAATCCTTTCTGACCGGATAGTGATGTGATGATAATCCAAAAAACCGTTTTTAAGCGGATATTCGTAATGCCCGCTGTTGCAATCAGAACCAGTTTGTTCATTCTTTCGGGAAATTTGATTGCAAAATCAAGGGCAATCCATCCACCCAATGAATTGCTGATAATAGCTGTTGATGAAATATTTAAATGATTAATAACTTCAAGCAGCCAGTCAGAATAGCTGTTGTTTTTGAACGGAAGGCGTGTTTCAGCACTTTTACCGCATTCGCCAACGATATCAACAGCAAATACATGATAGAACTCGGATAATATTTTAGCATCGACCATCCACATTGCCGAATTTGAACCGGAGCCATGCAATAAAATAATCGCCGGGGCATCAACTTTTCCACTTTCTAACACAAAGGTATCGCCAAGCTGAGTTTTTATAAACTGTTGTTTAAAAGGTTGAACCCAATCTGAAAGTAATTGGGAATAATTGTTTTGAATAAGTTGTTTTCCTTTTTCTGTTTTGTAAATTGATTTCTTTGCCATTTCTTAAAAATTTTCTGTGGCAAAGTTGAAGAGGAAAAGGAGGTTTTCTTTTGATGTAAATCACAAAATTATGCTTTCCTAATCCTGCTGACAGTTTCCCTGGAGACACCGATAATTGAAGCGATATGGCCGAGTTTTGCCCTTTTAAGGAGTTCAGGAGCAATTTCTCTCAAATATTCATATTTTCCTTTTGCATCGCGTTGATTAAGGGCTTTGGTATGTTTATCGATGTTGGCAAATTCCCTAGCCATCATTGCATTTACAAAGGCAACAATCTTTGGAAATTTGGCCAGCTTTTCACTATTATCTTTTGTAATGCTAATGAGTTCAGAATCTTCACAGGTTTGCAGATATTCTTTGGAAGGAGTATTTTGCGCATAGCTCTCCAGAGATGTGAAAGTTTGATTTTCAGTATGAATCCATACGGTTTTTTCCCGGCCGTCATTGAGGTAGAATTTTCGAACCATACCTCGTTTCAGAAACCAAATTTTATTGCAACGACGATCCGGCTCGAGGATGTATTCGCTTTTAACAAAATACTCCATTTCTGTCAGCGCGTGCAAAGCGGCTTTAGCGTCATCATCGAGTTTAACAAATTCTTCTATATAGTTGATTAGTTGTTCCATAAATTTATCGGAAAGGTTCGATTTCGGGTTCCTTTTCTAAACGTTTTTCCATCATGAAATTGGTAAGATTCACTCCTCGGGTGGGATTATCCTGTTTGCGGATGACCTCGAAGCCCATCGTTTCGAAAAAGGGACGAGTGGTAAGGCTTACATTAGTTGTAAGGGTTTCCACATTCGTTTCGATGGCCTTTCGCAATAATGCGGCATACAATTGTTTGGCAATTCCGAGCCCCTGGAAATCTTTGTGTACAAAGAGGTAATCGATATAGTTGTTTTCGAGCGAAGCAAAACCAGCTAGCTTTTCTTCTATACGTGCAACCAGAAAATATTGTGTTTCCAGTTTTTTTTCCAAACGTTCAGGGTGTTGTGCCCCTTCGGTCCATACTGCTCTTTGTTCGGGCGAATAATCTTTTGCACAAACTGTGTTTATGGTTTCAACAAAAAGCGTAATGATTTCTTTCAGGTTACTGATCTCTGCAAAAGTGATTCTTATCGAATTTAGAGTCATCGTATATATCAATATTGGGGTATAAAAATACAACTTATATTTAACAAAGAATCGATCCGAGCTTTGTCTCGGATCGATTAAACTAAACTAACTAACTCACTATCTATATGGAGTTGTAAAACGTGTACTTACAGTAACACATCCCAAACAAATGGTTGGGAATTAACGACAAGAAATTCAAACACCTGCTATATTGATCATTATGTAACGGTTATCACACAATGCACAAAACGAGTTATCGGACGGGTGGTATTGCCCCGGACTTCAAGGATGACAACGGGCAAGTTCCCTTTAAAATTAACCATCGGTGCATTGATTAGTAAACAATCTGATAGAAACAGAGGTTAGAATAAAAGAGAAAGCCAACGAATTTTCCCTGGTTTTCTCTTTTACTGGTTTATTAATGCCAATTAATCATTACCACCCCTCGTGTTGCGATATTTGCTTATTTACATTGAGTTCTTCTTGTGGTATTGGCAAAAATTCATGCTTTGTCTGAAATCCTGTGCCACTGGTTTCATACCAACTAATATTGTAACCATCAGTATCTGTAAATTTCTGATTTGAATTGTCGCTACCGTCATATAGCCCATACAACAAGGGAACCTGCTTCCCTTTATCTGCAAGAACTTGTGCAGCAATTCCCCAGCGAACAAGATCAGGATAACGGGTACATTCGAAACATAACTCAAGACGTTTTTCTTTCTGAATATCCTCAAGTGTATAATTTCCAGGTTGATTAGCAATACCGGCCCGCGCTTTAATCATGTTCACATACTCATCAACTTTTGCCTGACTACCGCCATGTTCAGGCAATTCTGCCTCAGCCGCCAATAATAAAACCTCTGCATACCTAAATAACATGTAATTTGTAGCATAAGTGTTTCTGGCTACCCGCTCTGATGCCTGAGTCATAAACTTAAGAGGAAAATATCCGGCATTTCCATATACATAATTACCATCGCCAATCTGCAAAGGCATTTCGTTCAATTGTTTGTAAGAAATCATTACCTGGTTTAAGCGATAACCGTCTTCCCCTTCCATTTCTTCAAAAGCTTTATATAACTCTCGGGTTGGATTCATAAACCCATAAGATTCGTTAGCACAAAATGTAAGTCCTGTACTTTGTGTTACTTCTAACTGATCAGGTTTGAATCTGTCTTTTCTCCATCCCAATCTTGTGAGCGACCTGTCCATTGCAAGATTTTGAGAATCAAATAAACGGTTGGTCTCAAACATACTTTCGGTGGAAAATCGTCCACCGTAATGGAAAATATCCAGATAGTCTCCTTCAAACAATTCATATTTTCCAGAAGAAATAACTGCGTTAAGCGCTTGTCTTGCTTCCGTCCATTTATCAACGTTAGTGAACGTACTCTCGTAAACATACGCTTTTCCTAAAACAGCCTGGGCTAGTTGTTTACTAACATTAACGAGTTGTGAGCTTGCATTTTCTTTTTCCAACAAAGCTCCGGATGCAATTGCATTGTTTAAATCCAGTTCAATTTGACTATATATCTCTGACAATGAAGCTGAAGGGCGGGCAAAATCTCCGGAAAGTTCTTCTGCAATTAGTGGAACCTCGCCAAAAAACGAGACTAACCGTAGATAGGTAAAAGCCCTAATGACTTGTGCTTCAGCAACACATCTTTTTTGGGTAGAACTGCCGTTTTCAATATCTGTACGGCTGATCAACATTTTGCATCGATAGATGGTTGTATAATACAACACGAATAATTCACTCACACGACCATTATTGGCGTTGTGTCTAAACTCGTTCATTTCTTCCAGATTCACGTCGTTCCCACGAGCGCCACCACCTGGATAAGCATCGTCAGCAAGCGATGCAGTAATAAAAAAGTCATTATTTCTCCAGGAGGTTTCAATCTGGTAGTAAATTGCGGCCAATCCTTCCAAACATTGTTCATCCGTTTTATAAAAATTGGATACGTCCCGAACACCATGCTGTTCTATATCAAGCTGATCTTCACAGGAATAAAATCCCATGATTATCAATACTATACTTACTATAATAATTAATTTAGATTTCATCTTCGTAAATTTTGAATTAGAATGTTACGTTAAGTCCAAATACTGCAGTTTTTGCGCTGGGATAGGAGCCAATATCAACTCCTAATCCCATAGTAGAGTCACTTGAAGTTTCAGGATCCAAACCCGGATATTTTGTAAACAGGAAGAAATTATCCAGTGAAGTGTATAATCTTACGTCGGATAGTTTAATCTTTTCTAACCAACTGTCCGGCAAATTATACCCCAGTTGTATTTGTTTGATTTTAAAGTAAGATCCATCAAAAACAACGGCACTACTTTGCCAGTAATAGCTTTCCTGATAATCCATGCGTGCATACTGTGCATTGGTATTCTGACTGGTCCAGGCATTCGTATAATAGGTTGCCAAACGGTTGGTTTGTGGTCGGTCGGTTTTTGTTAATCCTGAAAATATCTCGTTCCCTTGAGTTCCCTGTCCGAATACCGTCAGGTCAAAATTCTTATACGAAAGATTTATTGTAAGTCCATAAGTAATATCAGGTATTCCTGAACCGATCATAGTAAGATCGGCAGAAGAAGGAGCTTCTGTTAAAGAACCATCTTCAGCTACATACAATGGATTTCCTGTTGCCGGATCTATATGATCGACCTGGTATCCAATGAAATACCAAACCGGAAAACCTTTTTCAAAAGCAGTAACTGTTGAACGATTATAGTTGAATCCTGCAATTCGGTCTATACTGGGATCCAAATAGGTTACCTCATTTTTCAAAGTAGCCAGATTCGCTGAGATATCGTATTTAAAATCACCAAGCTGATCTCTCCATCCTAAGCCAAATTCAAATCCTTTGTTTTCAACATTACCAGCATTTACCGGAGATACAGTATTACCAATTGTTAAAGTAGGAGTTGTTCCTGAAACAATCAAATCCTTGGTTTTTTTGATATAATAATCAGTATTAAAAGTAAGTCGGTTATCAAAAAGGCGCAAGTCGATACCAAAGTCAGTCTGCTCCGATGTTTCCCATTTTAGGTTTGAGTTACCAGTAGAAGAAGGTACAGACCCGGAGATATATGCAGGATTGTTTGCATCAAACGAGTAGGCCCCGTCATTCATTATAACTTTTGAATAAGCAAAATTACTTAGTCCGGCAGTAGATCCATTCTGTCCCCAACTTGCACGTAATTTAAGGCTGGATATTGTCTTACTATCTTGAATAAACCAATCTTCGTTTGAAACGGTCCAGCCTAATGATAATGCGGGAAAGTAACCCCAGCGTTTAGCTTCCGGGAGAATTGACAAATCTGCAGCATCGGCACGCATACTGGCCTGAAGCATATATTTATTGCCATAATCATAAGACAAACGTCCGTAGAAGGATAATTTTTTATTTAGGATTTCATCTCCTTCGTGGATTAAGCTATTGGCATCAGTTGACAGGTAATTTGGATAGGCAAAAAGTTCATCATCAAATTGTAATCCCATACCTCCCGCAGTTACAAAGTTCGATGTTCTGGAAGAATAGGATGAACCTGCCATTAATACCAGGTTATGATCATCTATGCTTTTTGTATAATTCAGGAAATTTTCCAACTGATAATATTGGATACTTTGAACTGTTGATTCAATGGATGGACTGTCTTGATTTCGTGTGGCTGTTGCATAATAAGCAGACTGATACGCCGATGAATTTCTTGACTCTAGTCGATATCCTAATCTTGAGGTAATAACCAAATCTTTAATCGGGGTTAAATTCAAAGCCGTATTTCCCTGAATAAAATGATCCCAGCTTTTTGTTGAACCACTGTACAAAAGAATATTCGGATTTATATCGTCAGCGCCGGCCAGGTAATCAGATATTGAAAAATAATCTCCATTATCATCTTGCACTAACTTATATCCATTGTCAACAAGTCCTTGCATATGACTGGGTAAGTTATTCGCACTATAAATATTTGGCGTCAACGGATCAAGAGAAAGTACAGGCCGAATTGCTGAAACATAAGGAGAGTTCTCTGCCACCTGATTTCGGTTATTGTAAGTAACAATGTTACTTGACGATAAAGTCAACCAGTCTTTAATATCATATTCAACGTTTAGCGTTCCCGAAATACGTTTATAAATATCCTCGTCACCTCTAACAATACCATCATTTTTCATATAATTTAGCGAAGCATATATGGAGCCTCTATTCGTACCATTCTGGAAACTAATGCTGTGCTGTTGCATTGGTGAAGGTTCAAAAAGCACATCGTACCAATCTGTTTCAGTGCCGTCCCACGAGCTAAATTTCGACTGATCGATCGCATTACTGTTCACCATATAATCCATCTATTGGTGTGCATTCATGACTTCTGCTTTTTGCAGATAAGACTGAATTACATATTGCATTTTGTAGGTAATTTTTCCCTGACCTATGTTTCCCTTTTTGGTTGTAACAAGGATTACTCCATTTCCGGCTTCAGCACCGTAGATTGCTGCAGATGCTGCATCCTTTAATATTTCTATTGATTCGATCACGTTCGGATCAATGTTAGAAATACTGTTAACGCGCAATCCATCAACCACATATAATGGATTCGACGTTGTATTGGATGAGAAACCACGAATTCGAATACTTGATTCGGCTCCTGGAGCGGCCGAGGTTGAAACAAGCTGAACACCAGAAGCTTTACCCTGAATTGCCTGATTCATATCGGCAACTGTCCTATTGTCTATATCCGAAACATTTACAGATGAAATTGATCCCGTAAGATTTGACTTTTTTTGTACTCCATATCCTACTGCAACCACTTCTTCAAGTCCAATTGTTTCCTGTACCAGGGTCACATCAATAACATTCCGTTTGTTGACAGGAATTTCTTGCGTTTTCATTCCAACAAATGAAAAAACAAGTGTTCCATCACCAGGTACGTTATCTAATTGGTAGTTTCCATCAACATCTGTTATTATACCTAATGTAGAATTGCCTTTTACAGTAACAGTAACGCCAGGTATTGGTTGTCCCTCCTCTCCGACCACCTTACCTCTGACTGTTGTTTGTTGATCTTGTACTTCCGTTAAACTTCCAAACAAAGGAGTATCAGAAGCCATTACATGAGTAGTACTGCTCATAAAAAGGAACAACAGTGTACTCATCATTATCATTACGTTAGGAGACTTTGATTTACATAATATGCAAATCAACTTTCTAAAAGAATTTTTCATAAGTTTGTTTAGCTTTAAATGATTATTTCGTTTAACGTATTACACTCACTATTAATGTAGTGCTGTAAGTTCAAAACAAGAGGGTATTGTGGTGATTCCCTCTTGTTGTGTATTAGCATCGTTTATCCATAGGCACTCATATATGTTTAAATTTTATAATCAAATTTTTACTTCAATATTGGTATGAACTAGTCATTTCTATTCCACTGTCCACTCCACTGAATCGTCTCCATCTTCAGTTTTTATTTCTACCAGATTTTTACCTTTACTAAGCTTTACGTCCTTCCAAACAACGGTAGCATAATCGTCGGCATTGGCTTTGCCAATTTGTTTGCCGTTAATGTAAAGACGAGCTGTGGTAGCAGTGGTAAAAACAATAATATCTGTAATGTCTTCTTCGCGCTCAGTAAATCGTTTAGAACACAGATGAACAGTTTTCTCGTTCTTGTTCCAGTTTGCCTTGTAGAGATAAAAGGCATCTTTTCGGATTTTACGATCCATTGAAACCAAGCCTTTATCATTTTCGTGCGGAGTATCACCTTCATTTCTAAAGTTAGAACCAAAATTAAACATGTTCCAAAGGAATGAGCCCCAAATAAAATCACGTTCAGATATCATTTTTATATGTCCTATGTGATTGGCTGTTTGTTTCTCTTCCGGATGCCATGGACCTCGGGCAGAAGGCCGTGGATTATCTTCAGGGATAAACTGCGACACGTGCTGATTAAGACTACCACCGGCTCCGTATTCGCTTAAGCCGACTTTTGCATATGGAAATTCGGCATGAAAATTATCGTAAAACGGTCCGAAGTCTTCAATTTTATCATAATACCAACCAAAGTATTTATTCCATGCGATTGCATCGGTAATGTGATTAAAACTACCGGGTTGATAACTGGCAGCAACTGTTAACCTGGAAGGATCCAATTTGTGCGATAAGTCGTTTAACTCTGCCGTTATGGCATCAAAATCTCCTCTGATCTCATTAAACAATCCCCAAAAACAGATAGAAGGGTGATTATAATTCTGAATGATCATTTCTTTAAGTTGCAATTTCAAGTTGCCTTCAAACGCATCCGAATTGATATATCCGCCAACAAACGGTATTTCTTCCCACACGATATAGCCTTTTCTGTCTGCTTCCTGAAACATGAATTTTGCCTGTGGATAATGTGCTAAACGCAAGGCATTAACCCCCATTTCTTCGAAAATTTCGAAATCAGCAAGGTGATGTTCTTTAGTTAATGCCGATGCTACTTCTGCCCAGTCCTGATGACGGCAGACACCATTTAATTTCAAATGCTCTCCATTTAAAAAGAATCCGTTATCTGAATCAATAAAGAAATACCTGATTCCAATATTCTCCTCTACCCTGTCAATTTCTTCTCCATTGCGCTTTAAAACTGTTACTGATCTGTACAAATACGGATCTTTTACACCATTCCACAAATGCGGGCTATCAATTCCTATATTTATAACTACTCTGTCATTTTCAAGAATAGCATCGGTTTGTTTTGAAATTATATTATTATCAGCATCCAAAACAGAAAACTCCACTTCACAATTTTCGTAGTCCGACTTCGTAGAAAGATGTATTTCAGCACGTAATTCTGCCCTTTTATCAGATGCATACAATTGATGGATTAGTACACCGGTAGAACTGAAATACAATGGAGAGATACATGCATCATCGTCTGCGACAATCAGCCATACATCCCGATACAAACCTCCATACATATTAAAATCGCCGCCCTGTGGAGCTACATCAAATCGTTGCGAGTTATCGCAAATAACACTGATACTGTTATTCTCTCCGAATTGTACAACATCAGTAATTTCATAAGTAAATGCATTGTAAGCACCTTTGTGTTCTCCCATATGGTTTCCATTCACAAATACATTGGCAACAGTTCCCGCTCCTTCAAATTTCAAAAACAATCTTTTCCCCTTATAATCAACAGGAATATCCATGTCTTTGCGGTATGATCCGTAACCTCTGCGATAACCTTCTTCCGACATAAAGTCGGAACTGTTCCACGTATGAGGAAGATTAACCGTGTCTGAAGTTGCCGGTCCATACCCCCAGCCTAGTCCTCTGGGCAATTCAATCCCCGGGTTAAAACTCCAACTTTTATTCAAGGAAATAACTTCGCGTGCATTGATGTTTGTCGTTAATAGTAACAAAACAACACACAAGCCTAAAAAATTTAAAAATTTGAATTTGTTCATGGTTTAGTATTCTTTTAAATATTTATATAATTGATTTACAAACAATTAATCTCAATATGAGACTACCCAAGAGAATCATTCAATTAATAACTTATCCCGTCATTAAAATCAAATACAGCGTATCCTTCTGCTTCTCCTGAACCAGGCACATCGGGTAGATTGTTTAATACTGCTTCATTGGAAGCCGGAATAGAAAATGGCATTTTACCGATTGGATTAAACTGCCCGGAAATTACATCGAGAACCGCGTCGGTAGTTGTACCAAAAGTGGCCAAAACCGTGTTCAAATTTCCATTGTCAATTTCGCTGATTACCCATGGATTACTGAAATTAATTACAACTACCGTTGGGTGTTGAGTTTTAATCCGATTGACATAGTCAATGTCGATATTATTCTTTGACAGTTCGTTATGGATTTCAGCACCTGCTGATCCAAACAGTCCACCCGATCCGGGAATTAACCACAGCACCACCAGATCGGCTTTTTCCGGGGCATCTACAAATTCCACATCCCAGCTATTTGATTCCGGGACAATTACAATATGCGTATTATCACTACCACGCGAAACCATATATTTTTCGAAATACACTTTTGTTTTCGGTTTGAGAGGTAATATCTTATCATCATTTCGAAGCAACACGATGGATTTTCGTAGCGCCAGATCTGCTCTTTTCTGAAAGTCGGTGTTTCCAACAACCTGACCGGCAAGCTCCACATCGACATATGGATTTTCAAAAATCCCCAGTTCAAATTTTTCCTTTAATAAACGGGCTACTGATTCATTGATACGCTCTTCAGAAACCAGACCTTCCTTAACTGTTTCTAAAAGAAAGGTTGGATCTGCTACCCCGGAGAATAAGTCAACACCAGCATCAATAGCTTTTTGATAGCGTTCAGAAATGGAAAGATTTTCAACACCCCATGGCATCATAAAGATTGGACCCGTGTCAGAATTTATGATCCCCTGGAAACCGAGTTCTCCCCGTAACAGATCGGTAATTATTCTTTTATTAAAAGCAAAACCTACTTCATCGTATTCAGTATTCACAGGAACAGCATAATACGGCATTATTGCAGATGTACCGGCTTCAATAGCTGCTTTAAAAGGTTTCAAATGATAATCCAACATATTACCCGGATATTCCTGATCTTTTCCCCAATCGAAATGTGCATCCTGACCGTCTTTCTGAGGTCCGCCACCAGGGAAATGTTTTGTGGTGAGCGCCACTGATTTTGGCCCTAGCTTCTCGCCCTGAAATCCCAGTACAACTTCGCGAATCATATTTGCCGTCAGATCAGCATCTTCACCAAACGTACCTTCTGTTCGTCCCCATCGTGGTTCTGTTGCCAAATCGGCCATGTACATATAACCTTTGCGTATTCCTACAGCTACCCACTCCTTTGCTGCTATTTCGGCAAATTCGCGTGTAAGATCAAAATCGCGCATTGCCGCCAAACCCAATTCTCCCGGCCATTTCGAAAAACCGGTTTGTCCCAAGCTTAGTCCTGGCGAGTTATCAATTGTAATATGATTTCGTGGATTTGACGTAATCAGAACCGGTATTCCCAAGCGCGATGATTCAGCAACTGCCTGAACATTATTTGCCCATTCAGCAATTGTAGATGCATTAGTATTAGCACGTAAAATAAAATGCCGGAGATTTCTTTCCAGAATTCCTTTTGTAGTTCCCGAAACACTTAAAGTGGGAACGGGAAGTGGCTGACGTGTAAAAAAGTTGGTCTCATTAATGTTGTCTTCTTCCGACAGATCACTTGTAACGTTAGTATTTCCACCAAAACCGCCACCCGAAGCTCCACCCATATTTATGGTGCTAATAAGCATAAAACCGGCTTTCTCCTCCAGTGTCATTTGTCCAAGCAAATCGGCAACACGTTCATCAGTTGTTAATCGCCAATCTTCATATTTGTCAAGTTTATCGTTTTTGTTTAAATCTTTAAACTCGTAACCATCAGTCTGTAATAGCTGTAAGGTTTTTATACCTAGTTCAGGCTGCTCATAACTTTCCTGGTCTTTACAGGATGTAAAGAGAATTACAGACAGAAATATAATGATGGGTAACTTAGATGATCTGATCAATAGGTAATAGAATATTGATACAGCAGTAGCAAGATTTTTCATCTATCAAATAGTTTTAGTTTAGTTATTAATTTAATGTTTGATTACTGATAAATAATCAACTTCAATTGTCTCTAAAACTAATTGATATACAAATTAGAATCGTCTCAATAGATGCACTGAGACTTATTTACTTATTGAGACTTGGTTATTTTATGGGACTTTTACGTGCTTATATGTTTTTTATAAGCGGTCGGGGTTAAGTTTGTTTCTTCCTTAAAAATACGATTAAACGACGCTTTTGAATTAAATCCACATTCCATTGCTATTCCTAAAATGGAGTAGTGTTCATATTTAGGATCCAGCAATTTTTCCTTCACTTCTTCTACCCTAAATTCATTTATTAGTTTATAAAAGTTCTTTTTCTGCCCACTGTTAATAACCTGTGATAGTTTGTGTCGTGAAATATCCAGGTCGTCAACCATCATCTGCAAGTTATATTCCGGATTAAGGTATGGTTTACTGTTTTTCAGATAAGTAATCACCGTATCATTTAATTCCTTATAATTCTCACTGGCTAATACCATATCTTCCTTGACAATTTCATTTTGATTTTGCATTTCCACAGAATTTGCTAGTATCGACCAATTCTTCTCTTTGTTATAAATAACCAACTGATTTATTCCAAAATAAATCATAATGAAGGTGAACACAGTTAAGTTGAATGATAAAGTTGTCCATTTAAATACCCTAAGTTCTAAAAGCTCGATATAAGTCGTAAAAAAACTAGCAATGAATAAAAGCAAAAATAACGTTAGCACAAAAATGAGCCAATTGAGTGTATTTTTACCCGAGTAATTTGAAAAATATAAGGGAATATTCTTTCGGTGTGAAATTATAAGTTTTAACCCCAAAAACCAGTAGGTAAAGACAGAGAATATCAAAAAGGAATAATAAATTTTGTTATACAGATAATAAGGATTTTCTGTTAAATTGGGGGTACTTCCAATAGCTACAACGCTAATTGTAGACCGATGTGCTGATATCAACAAATACGGGGCTAAATGCAAAAGATGGATGGGTTTTAATTTAAAGTTCTCGACAGTGAGAGAACAGACATAAAAATAAAGTATAGGGCCGGTTAAAAACATTATTGGGAAGATACCGGGTTTAAAATAATCAACCACTTCAAACGGAAGTAAATAAGAACCTTGAAAAATAGCTATAACAACCATCCACACGGTTAAAAATACAAAACTCAAATGCCTTGGACGTTTGGTCAGAAATAATACTATTCCAAACAGAGCTTGCACAAATCCAATTATTGATATATAATTATCCACCTTGGTTTGATTAAATTATTTCGATATCAAATCTGCTTATTGATTTGACTATTTAGAACTAAAAATATTGGATTTTTTTCAATATTCAAATTATCGTTGGGATCAACCATAAAGCTGATTCTCCAAAAGCTGATAAAACAGAAAAGATTCTTGATCCAAAATTAGCTTGTAAGAAATACCGGAGCATACTCTCCATATATTCCTTCTTAATTCTTCTTAATAGAATATTCTTCATAAACCAATGATTTGCACTTGCAATCAATCCTTTAGACCAAGGCGAAATCCATCCCTCTGGCAACCCAAATTATGACACTAATAAAATGAATTACCCGATAGTCAATGCATGGAGTGACAAATGTAAGCCCCCGATTCAATTGGTATGGATCTACTTTAGCACAAATTCCTTTGATGGCTTAAAAAATGGAATATTATGAGCTGGCACAATAACACTTGTATTTTTAGAAATATTTCTGGCTACTTTCTCAGCTCTATGTTTGATTTCAAAGGTGCCAAATCCTCTTAAATAAACATTTTCACCATCAATGAGTGAGCTGCTAACAGTTTGCATAAGTGCTTCAACTGTTTTCATCACGGTTACTTTATCAATACCTGTTTGGTGGTGAATCTCATTTACTAAATCAGCTTTTGTCATTATAGTTTACTAAGTTTTAAATTAATAGTTTCTGTATTATCCTATTCAAAAGTATCAAAATGTGCTGATACACTTAAATATCAGCTCCCATATTCACCGAGGTCGAGGATACAACCACTCTAAAACCTACTTCTTAGCTAGCGTTTTAATTTATTTTGTTTGAAAACCCAGCTAACAAGTTCCGAATTTTTCCAAGCCATATCATAAGCTTCATGTCCAACATTTTCGAATATGGTCAACCGTATTTGATTATTACCCATTTGTTTTAATTTATCAATCATATCTGTGGTTCCTGATAGCGGCACTACCTCGTCCCGGTCTCCATGAAACGCCCATATTGGTATTGATGCTATTTTATAAGCCAAAGAAGGATCGCCAGCACCACAAACGGGAATAGCTGCAGCAGGAATATCGGGATAATTCAACACAAAATTCCAAGTCGCATATCCTCCCATAGAAACACCCATTACATAAATACGGTTTTTATCAATTGCGTATTCACCCAATACTTGGTCGAAAAGTTCCTTAACAAGTTTCATTGGTTGGGTCGCAGGAACCTCTGAAATTGAATAAGAGCCTTTAGACCATGGTACATTAACCCACTGCATATCCTGTGGGCATTGTGGCATTATTATAATACATGGGTTTTCTTTCTGGACTTTTCCATCTATCCATGCAGCCACCCAGGGTTCCAATTGTTTTAAGTTATCATCGCCTCTTTCACCTGCACCATGAAATGAAAGTATTAAAGGATATTTTATGTTTTGGTTGTAATTTTCAGGCAAAAATAACCGATACGGAAGTTTTTCATTATTCTCGTTCACAAAAATGTGGGATTCTGCTTTTTGAGCATAATAATCTTTCTCATATGCCTTTAACGAATCTGAACTCTGTCCATATGTGCAAAAAGATTCCAAAATTATGAAGGACAGTAATACTTTATTCAAGACTTTTAATTTCATGCTCGTAATACTCATTTAAAATCCAAATTTGTAAACAATTTTATGACAATATAACTCGCCAGGTTTTAGAATAGGGCTAGGAAAATTTTCATGGTTTATAGCATCCGGATAATTTTGTGCTTCTAATGCAATGCCTCCAAAAGCCTCTATCGGTATTCCCTTTTTACCTTTCTCCGACCCATCAAAGTGCATTGCAGTGTAAACCTGTACGCCTGGTTGTGTTGTATATAACTCAACCGATCGTCCAGATATTGGTTCGGTTAGCTTTAAAGCGGGTTTATTGTTCATATCATCCTTTGTAAGTGCCCAGTTGTGGTTAAGCCCTCCAATCTGATTTATTTGATGATCGACTTTTTTCACTACATCACTTAATAATCTCTGATTTCGAAAGTCCATCTTTGTGCCTCCAACCTTTAGGATTTCTCCTGTTGGAATTGAGGTTTCATTCAAAGGGGTTATTTTATAAGCATTAATTTGAAGAAAGTGATCCAAAACATCACCTTTCCCTGCACCTTTTAAGTTAAAATAAGGATGACACGTTAAGTTTACTATTGTGGACTTGTTTGTTTTTGCAGCAATATCGATACAAAACTCATTCTTGTTATTTAATGAGTAAATCACTTCAACCTTCAGTTCTCCGGGATAATTTTCTTCTCCTTCAGGGCTTGTTAAGTTTAATTTGTAAGTATTGTCATCAATTTTACTCACATCCCAATACCGGGTCTGGAATCCATTTGGGCCTCCATGCAAAGCATTTTCACCATCGTTTTGTACGAGTTGGTACTCAACGCCATCTAATGTAAATTTCCCTTTTGCAATACGATTGGCTACCCGTCCGCATATCGCGCCGAAATATACATCTCCCTTAATTGCTTCCTCAGGGGTGTCATAGCCAATTAAAATATCAACTAAGTCATTTTTATCTGGTACTTTGACAGAGAAAATTCTCGCACCATGTGACAGAAATTCAACAACAAGCCCATGCTTATTCTTTAATTGATAAATTCTCTTATCCATTAAAAATTGATTGCTGTCATTTAAATTGAGGTCAAAAATCTAAATCTTTTAACCTTCTCTTTTCCGCATCCTGCTTTGATGGAGAAAACTTCGCCCTCATCTGGTTTTCGCAGATAATGGCTTCTGTTAGCTCCTTTACCGCATAAACCTCAAAGAAAGATTCCTCTCTCTTTTGACAATCCGTATCATAATAATACTCGTGAACACTTGCTGCCTTTATTTCTCCGCTATCCCATTGATCAATGTATTTGACATTCAACACTGTTTCTGTTTTTCCTTCGTAGCTGCACGTTGTTGAGTCAACTTTACTTGAAGGAGTCCCATTTCCATGCACGCTGATGAACGGCGGAAGGAAGCCTTCTGGCTGATCGCTGAATAATTGAATCAGGATGCCATCTCTGAATGTCAGATACACATTCCGTAATGTAATGACATTAGCGACTACGTATTTATTAATGTAGAATACTCTGGTATCTGCGCAATAAGGTGCTCGAAATGGTCGGTTCATATCCCCATCCGTATTGCGTTCGAGTTCAAAAATCGCTCCCTCATCGCCAAGAAACAAATTCCTTGTAGTTTTAGCAAGTTTTACATTCGTGTGCAGTTCGGTAGCTACTTGGTTGGTCACATCAATCGATGCTTGCCCAACTTTAAAAATCCAAATGCCTTCAACAGGTTTCTGAGCAGCCGTTGAAAGCGAACAGATTAATAGATAAAAGAAAAATAGTTTTTGCATCGTTATTTTTTTTATTTAAAAATGGACAAATTGATTTTGGATATTTATCCTAACTCTTAGTATATATACCTTCCAACTCTTCCAAAGTCTTACCTTTCGTTTCTTTAATCTTAAAAAGAACAAAAAAGAAACCAATTACGCAGATCGCAGCATAGATATAAAATGACTTATCCTGATATTTTTCAAACAACATAGGGAAAGTAAAAACTAAAATAAAATACCCTGCCCAAAGTCCGGTTATGGCAATAGAGGTTGCTTCGCCTCTTACTCGATTCGGAAAGATCTCAGCAATTAATACCCAGGTAACTGGAGCCAGTGATAAACCATATACACCTATGGCTGCAAAAAGTAACCACGAAACATGATTTGACTGCATTCCTAATAACTGAACCACGGCAACATATACTATTGCGAGACCTCCTGCGCCAAACAACATTAACGGTTTTCGTCCAACCCTGTCAACTAATGTCATTGCCAAAATTGTAAATACCAGATTCACGATACCGATAAAAACTGTTTGGAGTAATTGGTCGTCGAGTGAAGCTCCAATGCTTGCGAAAATTCGTGGGGCATAATTAAATACTGTATTTATTCCGCACAATTGCTGGAAAACAGCAAGACCAATTCCAATAAGAACTGCAGGTAATACTGCTCTGCTAAACACATCTCTAAAAGTAGTTTTAGTTGTTTCACCACTTAGCGTCTTTTCAATATTCTGTATGGTTGAAGAAGCGAAACCATCATCACCTACTTTTCTCAATATTGCTTTTGCATCAACACTTCTACCCATTTTCATCAGCCATCTGGGGCTTTCAGGCAACCAAAGCGCTCCTAAAAAGAAAAGTCCGGATGGAACAAATCCTAATCCAAACATCCACCGCCATGCATCTTCTCCTCCGTTTCGTAAAGTGTAGTTAATAAGGTTTGTAATTAAAATACCAATAACAATTGTTAGTTGATTTAATGCTACCATTCTTCCCCTTAAATGTGCCGGAGAAATTTCAGCTATATACATTGGTGATAGCATTGAAGCCATTCCCACACCAATACCCGCACAAAATCTGGATATGATAAAAATATCTCTGGAAGGAGAGAAAGCCATTGCTAAAGAAGAGATTGCAAAAACAGCTGCTGCAATCAATAAGCCAGGCTTCCTTCCCCATTTATCGGAAACCTTTCCGGCAGCTAGACAACCAATAATCGCACCTAGAGCCAAACTGCCTGTGGCAAAACCTTCCCAGTATGCATCAAGCATAAATTGTTGCTGCAGAAAAGGCAATGCGCCTGCAATAACAGCAAAATCAAATCCAAAGAGATACCCTCCCAACGCAGAAATAAAAGATATACCAATTATATAGGTATTATTAAAACGATGTTTGGATGTATCTATATCGTTTCGGTTCGTTTCGGTAATAATTGTAGCCATTTCTAATTATTTTATTTTTTAGTTATTATACTTAAAAGCTTTCAGTGCGGGCAAACTACTGCCATTAAAATCAAACAAAGTTGTATTAGATACTACATTTGGACCTCCTAGTTCCCAACCAACTCCAGGAACACTTATCATAACCGGATCCCAATAAATATCTCCCAGGACTCTCCCGTTTGCCATTCCTTTTATGCCATTAAAACATTCGAATAAAAAGTTCTTTTGTCCTTCGCGAGAACTTGGATAAATATTATCATATGGCCCATTATCTTTTAATTGACCTTCCCATCCTCCCGGCAGTGTTGGGTTCCAATTATAGCCTGTCTCCATAATTAAAATATCCTTGTCTAATTTCTTTGATTGATAATCTGCCCATTCTGCTATTTCGTCTACTGTTTTTTTAGTCCAGAAGGGATAATATGATGCTCCGATAATATCATACTTGGCGCCATATGTATCCAGAGAACCAAAATACCAATCGTATTTGTCAGCATTGCCGGCATCATCGAGATGAATTATAACTTTTGTTTCAGGTGATACGGCTTTAACGGCATCATATCCCTGATTAAAGAGCTCCGACAATTTGGAAAAATTTGAGGACTCACCATCCGGGAATAAAATCCCTCCGGCAGTTTCATTTCCCAAAGACACAAACTCAGGTGTAGTTCCCTGCTCTTTCATTTGAGTCATTAAGTCGAAAGTAAAATCATAAACAGCTTGTTTCAACTCTTCGTAAGAAAGGTCTTTCCACTCATGAGGTTTGGTTTGCGATATTCCATTCGTCCAATAATCGCTGTAGTGAAAAGTAAGCAATATTTGCATGTTCGCGGCTTTAGCCCGAGCAGCGAGTGATAGAATGTCAGAAGGGTTCTGAATTCCTTCCGGCAAACGATTTGATGGCTCAAAATCAGGATTACCCGGATCATTATAAAGTCGTAATCGTGCCAGATTCATTCCATTGTTTTTCAAAATCTCAAAACAATCTTTCTCCACTCCATTTTCGAAGAACTTACCTCCCATTTGTTCAATGTAACTTAATTCTGATAAATCTCCGCCTTTTAGAAACTCGTATTCTTTATCATCTTTTATCAGTTCCCAATTATCAATCAAACACCAATTGTTTTCCTGAGCATCTGAAAAAAGACCGATTGTCAATTCGTTATTCTTTACCTCAATTCCTCGTATGATTACTTGCTTCCATTTGTTTTGAGTAACGGGGAGGCTTGTCATTCTATTTGTCAAACCGTTTTCAGCCATCATATAACAAGAATTTTGTCCTCCACTATTTTTAATCCATGCTGTCAGCTTGTAAAATCCGTTTTGTAAATCGGTAATTTTCTGATTTGTATAAACCTTATAAGCTGTCGGCTTTTCATGCCTTAATGCATTATCACTCATGTACCCCGGAGTTTCGACACTAATTGCATCGATATCAAAATCATTATTCCAGGATAAAAAATCAGAGGAAGCTTCAACTTTTTCGTAGCTACTATTTTTGATCAAACCTGTTTCTTCAGGTGTAATCTCTGGAATCTCTTCCTTTTTTTCACAGGAGCATAAAAGCAATATGGGTATAACTAGGACTCTTAGCAGGTTCATGTTTATTCCTTCTGATTGAGATAATATTTTATTAATGGTAAAACTATTTATCATACGCTAATAATGAATGGACAAATTCTATAATTTGTTGGATAATCTTATCAATATCGCTAGTAAGTAAATATTATAATTTCACGGAAGGCATGTCCGTCTATTTTTAGAAATCCGATCACTGTATACTTTTTCTGTAGTTCTGTTCCCATTTCCAGGCCGAAAGAGTCATTTCATCAATTGATTTTTCGGCTTTCCAACCTAATTCATTATTTCCAATGGTAGTATCGGCCCAAATTTGTTCAATATCACCTGCACGACGTGGTACAACTTTGTAATGAAGTTTAATCCCGGTTGATTTTTCGAATGATTTGATGACCTCAAAAACGGAGAACCCATTTCCGGTACCAATATTGAATATCTCATAAGCTTCTTTATTCTTGCCGTCAATCATGCGCTCAATGGCAACAATGTGTGCTTTAGCCAAATCTACCACGTGAATATAATCACGAATACAAGATCCATCAGGAGTACTGTAATCATCGCCGAAAACACTTAATTGTTCCCGTATACCGTAAGCTGTTTGAGTAATAAAAGGCATTAGGTTTGCCGGAACACCAATGGGTAATTCTCCTATTAAACCTGAATGATGTGCACCAATCGGATTAAAATAACGCAGTGCAATTCCTTTCAACTTAGCACCCGATGCAATGGTATCTTTTAAAATATTCTCATTCACCTGTTTGGTGTATCCATATGGAGATTCTGCAGTTTTTACCGGAGCATTTTCGGTAACAGGCAATTCATCCGGCTGCCCATACACGGTACAAGACGAAGAAAACACAAAGTTCTCCAGGTTGTATTTTATCATTGCTTCAAGCACATTAATCATGGTTTGAAGGTTGTTTCGATAATAATACAACGGTTTCTTAACTGATTCACCAACTGCTTTAGCCGCTGCAAAATGAATGATTCCTTTTAAATCGGTGTTTTCGGCAAAACATTGATCAAGAGATTCCGCATCTAATAAATCAAGTTTGTAGAATTTTGGACGAACACCAGTAATTTGCTCAATTCTGTCAATAACAAATTCCTGCGAGTTCGATAAATTATCAATTATAACAACCTCGTATCCTTGTTCTATTAATTCAACGGTGGTGTGTGACCCAATATATCCTGTTCCTCCGGTTACTAATATTTTTCCTTTGCTCATATTTATCCTTATTTGAGTTGTATTTTTTTAAATTATTTGCTCGGATATTAAATGGACATCCTCATCAACGATGCTTTTATTGATCCACTTTTCAGCATCATATAGACCATATGAAAGGGAAGTCTGGACAAACCGAGTAATTTCCCAAACTAATAATTCTGGAGTTGTATGTATCGATGTAAGATGCTTATGATAATCGCAAAATCAGAATGTAATTAACGCCGATGAAATGTCAATCCATGAGTTTGAATTTGCATTTTCTACCTCCTTTTCTGACTGACGTATGGATAACTGAATCCATTCAACATCCTCCATTTTTACTTGGTCGCCGACATATCCTCTACCTGACGCAGGTTCAAACCAATATTTCCATCTACCTGGATAACCAAGCGGCAGCATAGCTCCTTTAGCAAGCTCCAGCTCATTCAGTGGAATCTCAATAGTTTCCCACTCAGGATTTAACAGAATTTTCTTAGACCAACTTGTTCCATCATTTTCCACCAAAGTGATGTATGCTTGTTGCTTCTGATTTACTCCTCGCGCCTCCAGAACCAATTTGGTTGAAGAAGCGATATCCTCTTTTCGTGATTCTATTTTTTCCTTTAATGGAATGGAAATAGTATAATCTTCAAGATTTTGGTCATAACTCAGTGGCATTTCAAGGTGAAATGCAGATTCCCCTGTTTTAGAGGACGGAATCAGATTATAAATGCCATAACGAATGCCATCCCCGATCCTGGTAAACGCAAGTTTACTTGCATCTTCAATGGGATTGATTAAACGAAGAGGTGTTTTTTCTTTTACAACAACCGACTTCCACGTACCTTCATCGTTAAAATCCCAATCGGATGGACTCTTGCTACTGCCCGATGGATAATTAATAGTAGTATCACCGTGTTTCACCACAATGCAATAATATATCCAACCTTCATTTGAAATACTTGCGGGAATTTCGCCCTTGTACAAATAGCCAGACTCTCTTTTCATAGGAATTGGGATGAAATAGGTTTTCCCTCCTTCTTTCACAAATAAAGTGACACTATTTGGCTCATGATTACCATATACATTTGCAGAAATTGTAATCGGGTTACCGGCATAATAACTTGATTGGTTATTATGCACAACCTGATCGGACATAGTTTGGTCTATCGGTTCATAATATTCATCCATACCGATAAAGCCAATTTTTTCAGGTAAAGACTCTTTCTCGAAGTTTTTATCATTAGTCAGAATGTATACTCCCGGTTGAATCCCAAACTTTCCGTCACTGGCATTCGTCTCATATTCGTTATCAGGATTTAACGGTGTCACTGAGAACATCTCCCCAAGATCGGGAAGACTAACGACCATTGGCCAGTTTTTGTGAAGGGTCCTAAACACAACTTTATCGGGACTTGGCATGTTAAACGGATCATTTATTTCAACTGCGTCAGGATAAACTTCCAGTCTCCAAAAACCGTCTTTAACCTTATCGAGAAAATAAATTCCTTTGCCCTCATAATTAACCACCTGGGATGAACCATAACCTACGATTTTTTTCAAAGTAGCAGTATTCTGAGGAACAGTTGAAGTCGAATTTGTATACATAAACTCGTCTTCGGTATTCATCTCACCCAAATCATCCTTATAATTCACTCTAAATGGTCCAAAAGAAGTATTGTCCGGATAGTTCCCAAAATTTTTATACATAGGTACCTTCTTCATTACTTCTGCTGCGATAATGGCACTGATAGCTTTTTGAGGAGTATAAACCATATTGAGGCAATGTGTTTGCCAACCTAAGTTGTATGGAGCAGTTGCAATCATATCATAAGAAAACATAGTTGCCAACTGGGCTCCAACTTCCCGATAAGCCCGTGCCATTGCCGGATACATGTAACCCGTTAGTAAGTCAGGACTATCAAACTCATAAACTATCTTAGCAAGCTTTGATATCTCCGGTCGATGCATCTCGTCAGAATAGTGGTCAACAACCGGTAAATAGTTTCCATGCAGTGTTTGTCCGGCATTTAATCCACTGGGGTACCATGCAAAACTTACACCCTGTATATTTGATTTCTCCATTGATTCTGCCATGTTAAAATCCTGACTGTAATTGTGAAATACAAGTTTTTTACATCCAGTACTTCTTACGGCATCCACTAATGCATTAATATACCTGACTGAACCATCCAAATCATCACTATGATGCCATGGTTCATTAATCATTTCAACAAAGAGAATATTGGGCTCATCTTTTAAAGCGATTCCTGTGTATGGATTAACGTGATTCAATAATTGTTTTAGGTAATTCTGTTGCGCAGCGATAGCGTCAGGATTTGTTCCTAATTCCGATTTCTGAAAATAAGTCGAAAATCCTCTGGCACTTGTTGTGTCTTGCATGGCATCCGGCCACTGCGAACTGTAGGTGATAATTGGACTAAGCAGCATATAAATGCCTCTTTCCTTTGCTTTTGATATCACATAATCCATCATATTCAGATGATCGTTCTCAACTAAATTGCCAGCCGAATCACTATTTTCAAAATCTCCCCAAAAGCCGAGCCTCAATGCATCCCAACCCATTCGTGCAAAATGCTCCATATCAACATCCACTACCTTCTTTAGATCATTGGTCACATATTTTGCAGCCCTATAATCACAAGCAGAGGGCAGACAGTAGTTCGCACCAAATAAGGCAACTTCGCTTTTATCTTTCTCCCAACGGATTACGCCAGATTTATCGATATAAACCAATTCTTTGGCCGTTGAATTGATTCCAAATCCGAGCGTCAGCAACAATAACAATATTCTAACTTTCATAGCAAAACTTTTGATTACAGACTATTTAAGAGTAAAATCAATTTTATACTCCGGTATCAACTTCATACTTCTTACATTACAAACCGGGCCATTAGAAAAATCAGGGATTTTATCCTTGTCAAGGTCAACCAAAAATGAAGCATCACTCTTCATTGGTTTGAAATAGAAATACATCCCCTTGGCACTTAAGTCATCAGCGTATGATTTTAATCCAATCTGCCAGTTTTTACCATAGTAAAAATGGTCGTTTATCATTTTTCCATCAATGAAAGCGAACGCCACGTCACCCGTGTAGTCAATATCAAGGATTATATCACTCAGATTTTCCGTGAATTCCTTTTTATCCATCTTGAATGTGTAGCGCTGGTCATTCACTTTAATATAGTCACATGGAATATTTACCGAAGGAACCACAACAGTATAAGTAGTAAACTGGCCCTCCTTCTTGCTTGTCTCGCTATATTCTGTAAAATCAGGTTTTATATCTGAAGGTATTGTAACTGAGAATGTGTTAGACCTTGATTGCAACTGAATGTTTTCATCATAATCCATCAGAACAGCATCGGTAATGCATATTGTATTATTAAGCTGATTAAAACCTAAAGCCTGTTGTCTTGTCAAGGTTGTAATTACAATTTCCTCACCATTTGAATCTGTTAGCGAGAAAGACCCCGAGAATCCTACAGTCGGCGTCACATGGATTTTACCCTGCTTTTCGCTTTTCTTTCCGGATATTTTCTTCACTGTAGATTTCTCAAAAACATATTCTGGAGTAAAGCCATCTATTGCGAAAAAGAAATAGTGCTTTATACCGGCAATCTTCTCAATAGCCAATGGTTGTACTGTTGCATAGTTTAATTTGGCAAAGTTGACATCCATATTAAAAGGAAGAATGACACTTTCATCCTTTTTTAATACAAAGGCAGGGAACTGAATTAATTCATCAGCCAATTGAATAGATAATCCTTGTACGCTTTGGTCCAGACGTTCATCATGATCCTGAAAATTATTCATGAAAACAAATCCCGCATCCCCATTCGATCGTACTGAATACCTCAAAGTTTCTTTATCGTCAGGCTTTATTTCACTGTTTGTATCTGGTAAAATCAAACCCATTGGCGCTAATTTATCTCCAAAATTCTCTGTAAACAAATGAATTAAACGCAGCAGGTAATAGGAATCAAAAGTTTTACCATACTCCCCAAGTGGTGCCTGGTAGTCGTAAGAAATTTTGGGGATCCCCATTGGTTCGTCACTAAAGAAAATTCCATCGTTTGTTTGTGGAGTAAGTCCTCCATGGTACATATAATAACCAATACCATTTGCACCAGATCCTAAAGTTCGAACCATAAGTGCCTCGGCAGCCTCAGGTAAAACACCTGGACGTCGTTCGTATATAATTTGTGCTCCTACACCCATTTCTGCGCAATATGCTGGATATTTCTCACCATCATAACGAACAGGTCCATAATCCGGGTTTAACTGGACATCTTTAAATAAAAAAAAGTTGGATTTTGATGGATCTGCCCAAAATGGGTAAGGATATGCAGCACCTACAGGAATCGTTTCATTTTCTAAAATTGCAGCCATCCCCCAGCCGGTAACCGTATAAAGTGGTGCAATCATTCCTTCTTCTATAGCCATTTTCTTTAGTGTGGCCAGGTGCTCACTCCCCAGTTGTGCATAAGCTGTTCTTTTATCCTGAACACTAACTCCAATTTTTGTAATGTCTGCATCATAATTGGCAACAGTCATTTCTTTTTCCTGTCCCGGATAGCTTATTGCCCATGGAGCTGCCGAATGTTGCAGTTCATTTTCAAGTTGAATGCCGATTATTGTGCCTCCATCTTTGTAGTACAATCCTTTTAGCTGTTCAGCAATATTGTGGTATAAACGTTTTGCATAAAAAAGGTATCCTTCATCATTTGAGCGGACCTCGAAAGGTCGACCATAAATCCAGTCAGGTATTCCTCCATTTCTTATTTCACCATGACAGAATGGCCCGATTCGAACCAGCACATTCAAATTGTGTTTCTTGCATAATTCAAGAAAGTGCCTTAAGTCCCGGTCACCTGACCAATCAAAAACGCCTTCTTTCTCTTCATGTATACTCCAAAATACATACGTGGAAATAACATTGATTCCTCCCGACTTCATTTTCAAGATTGCCTCTTCCCAATATTCATGTGGTAATCGGGAAAAGTGTATCTCTCCCATGATTGGAATGTAAGGTTTCCCATCAACTGTCATGTAAAAGCTGTTGAAGCCGATGGTATGACCAGCCGGATTTGAACCTCCTAAATTAAAGTGGTCTGTATAGATGGTTTTCTCTTTGGCGGGAACTGTTAGTTTGTACTCTTGCTGCGCCATTGCAGAAGCAGTCATCATACAAAGTGTCAATAGAAATAAAAGTTTATTCATGGTTTTAAGTTTTATTGTTTCAAAATCTAATGTGCTTTAATACGTATTACTATTTCTTCTCCAACACCTTTAGCACCTGCTTAGATATAGCCGTCATACCCTTGATGTTAGGGTGACCGTTAAGCTTCTCTATGTCCTGCAGCTCAATATACTCCACTCCATAGTGGTTACATATGACCTTGGTAGACTCTGTTATTTCATTAAGCAACTCGGTGTTGATGATAAAATACAGTTTTACGTTTGGATATCTCTCCTGCGCTGATTGCAAGAGCTTTGCAAGAGCTGGGCGATAGGTGAAAAGATCGGAACGTTTGAAATCGCTGTATTGATACTCCCCAATACGGCCACCAGTCCAACTGTCGTTGGTAGCGCCGAAAATCAGTATGATGTCGGGATTTCCAAGCCTGGGAAGTCGTGTTATAAATGATCGATCTGTATAGTCCTCATCATTATATCCATAGTAAGAAATGGTTGCGCCACTGTAAGAGTCGTTCACTCCAAGCTTAAAGCCTCCATCCTTAATAGTTTTCCACCACCAGGTTTGCTTCACATCGATTACATCTGTCCGGTCTAGACTTGAAGAGGAATACCACGTTGCATACTCCTCCGGGATATAACCCCGGAATGTGGAATATGAGTCTCCCAGGATTGAAATCGTTGGTTTTACCTTAAAGGTGCTCTGTGCGCTTGAACCAAGCGTTGCAAAAACCCCAACTACTATAATGACCAATAACTTTCTCATCATCTATTATTTATTATCCTATTTCCCCAACATACATTACTGTTTCTTCAACAATGTCAGTAGCTCATCAGACTTAATCTCCGCCGTTGGTTGAAATTCACTACCATTCATGTATGTTAGCAGACTATGTTTAAGCTGAACTGCTTCTGGCCTTGATTCAAGCCCATTAACTAAATCAGCACCACTTACTAGGATTTTACCTTTACCAACTTTGGCTTCAAAAAGAAGTGCTAAACGTCTATTAGTCACCCAATCATCTATAATCCGAACAATCGGTTTAAGATCCATATTGAATGAGTCCAGTTGAATCGCATCGGTATGACTCATCGCATCCCACCACTGCCAATTCGAGTGATATTCAGTTGGAAAAAGTTGCAATGCTGGATGTTCTGGATTACACAATATTCCAAGGGTATGTGGCTTTTGCCCACCAGTCCACGCAGTATTCCAAAAAATACTTGAAAAACCAACTCCAATATTACCTCCCATTTCAGGAGCAACTTTTCCTTTTCCTAAGCTGAGTAGGACTTTACCACCATCTTTGAGGAATTGAAGTGTGGAATTATCAAGTTCTTCCACGACCTTAACCTCTGTGCTTTTCGTCTCGTTGTAAACAGGGTACACCCAAATATCCCAGGAGTTTGTATACTCACCAAGAGCAACTTCGAGAGTTAATTTTCTCGGCTTATTCTCCTTTTCAATTTGATAAATAATTTTCCCAAGTTTTGTTGCATTACCCAACGGAATAGTCGTTTGAACGAGTTCTCCTTCAGCAACAACTTTTTCAGCGTCCGATATTTTCCATTTTGGGGTAATTGCCTCCATCGGCTTCTCTCCAAAATGTGCTACTTCTACATCCGCCTCTAATATTTCACCTTCATTGAAAACTCTCTTTGCCAATCGCACCAAGGGAACTGTTGAGTTACAAAAATGTGTGTACTCCTCTGCTGTAATGTATCCCTTTTCTTCCCAAAAAGGATCAAGAACTCCTACCAAAGCAGTTCCCTGACCAGGAAAATCATGCAGGTCAAGCAATTGAAATCCTCCAAATATTGGCGTTCGTAAAGCAGCCTCTATATCGGCCTTATAACAGAGTGCCTGTAATTTACCGGAAGCTAGCAGAAAACTATCTGCCAGGTGATCCATGTGATGAGCTGTCAAGCTCTCTTGAAATATTTCAAAGTTCTTTGGTTTTAAAACACCGGTGTACTTTTTTATTTCATCAAAATTTGGATACACACACCATTGACCAATTTCATGACTAACCATTGGACTTTTCAGTCCACTGATCCCATTAGTCCAGTCATAATCGGTACTTGGAGGCTTACTATTAATGACACTGTTTAATTCTTCACCCCATCCCTGGATTCTTACTCCATTATGTGTTACGTGGTAATCATTCTCGTCAATAAGCGGCCAACCAGAAGCTGTGGTGTATAACCGACGATCATCTTTATCTTTCCAATAGTTTACAAAAGTTCTCAAATACTCAACATGATTTGGTCCACCAGGCTCATTTCCGTAGGCCATCATAATGAAAGAAGGATGATTTCCGTATGCGTTAACAATGCGATTACTTTCCTCGTAAATATAATCGTCAACAGGTAAACCACTGCCAATTTCGGTACTTTGATTAGCCCAAGATGAACATTCAACTTGCAGGTAAACGCCCATTTTATCGGCAACTTCAAAAGCGGCTTCTGGAGGACACCAGGAATGAAAGCGAACATGGTTTAGACCATATTTTTTAACTGCAGTAAAAACTTTCATCCAGCCATCTTGTGACGTTGGAGGGTAACCTGTTAAAGGAAAAATTGCACATTCAAGTGTACCCCTTAAGAAAAGAGGACGTCCGTTTATCAAAAGACCACTGCTATCAGTGCTCACATCACGAAAACCAAAGTCAACAGAACGTTCATCTTTACCTCCATTGTATGACATATCAATGGAAAGTTGATATACATTGGGATTAAATTCATCCCATGGCAATACTTCCTTGTCAAATGACAGTTCCATACTTACCTCATTCTCTCCGGGAATTATTGAGAATTTAAATTGCTTATTATCTGTTTTATCATCCAAATTCTTAAGCCCAACTCCAGTATTAATGACAATGTCAGATTTTGATGAAAACCTGTTATCAATACTTGCTACTATTCGTAATGAATTTGACGTTCTGTCAGGATAGATTTTAATGTCTTTAAAATTAATGGGGTCTAAACACTGTAATGAAATATCTCCTACAATACCATTCCAATTTGATTGTGTGTGATCCGAAATGCTATGTGAATTTTCTCCAACATCAATATTTTTTGTCCGATTATCAATACGAATTGAGACAATATTTTCACCTGGTTTAACCAATGAAGAAATATCGAACTTGTGCGCTGTAGCTAAACTGTTAGCCATACCTGCATATTGCCCGTTCACCCACACTGTAGATTCCCAATGAGGACGTTCCAAATTAAGCCAGATTGATTTATTTTTCCATGCTTCCGGCACAAGTACAGTTTTATTATACCATGCGGCTCCTGTGTATTTTTTTTCAGGTTGCAGCCAGAATGGAAAACGAACACTGTCAGGATTAAAATATGGAGCGTAATTGGGATCTTTATACCATTCGGGATCCTGCACACCACCTGTCCATTTAGTATCTAATGCAATATCTAATCCCTTGCCATTTTCGACCATTGATCCAGGTAATACAACCTTTTCATCAAAATCTTCTAAAAACCATTCTTCCGTTTCTCCAACATCAAGAGAGTCAATGGCAAAATTCCATTCTCCCGATAAATCAATTTTTCGTTCGATCTTTGTACTACAGGAATAAATAACAAAAACGAACAGCAATAATCCAAAATATTTCATAGGCTCAATATTTTCATTAGGAATAATAATGGTGTGTCGATTTTCTTCTGTAATATTTGTTTTTGTGAAAAAAGACTACTTATGCATTAATATGGAAAATTCAATATGATAGTCTGCTAATAGATATGAGTATACATTTGCACCATGCCTTACTTAGAAAAGTTGGTTGACTGAACATCTTTATATGACAATCAACCAACTATGTTCCACCTTTCTCTATTATCTCCAGTGTTTTATCAAATAATTTGTTTGTTCCATTCAATTAATAGAAAGAAATGCAGCAGAACAACACTATTCTACTGCATTCTTTTAACTATTACTTAAATCGTATGGAAATTTATTAATACCCATCATTCTGAACAAGCCCCTCAAGAACAGCATATTGCGGAAGAGGATAATAAGATGGACCAGGATTTTTCCCAGGAATACCATCCACAGCAGATGGCCATTTTCCATGTCTTATTAAGTCTGGTAGTCGATGGCCTTCAAAATATAATTCCCAACCTCGTTCACGTAAAATTGCATCATTCAATGCTTCTTTTGATCCTGTATCAGCGCTTGATAAACCATCAAGATCTGCTCGTTCTCTTACCATATCAACCAAATCAATTGCTTCCTGAGTTGGCCCACTATTTTCATTTATTGCTTCAGCCAACATTAACAGAACATCTGAATAACGTGCAACAGGAAAATCATTACCTTGATATGGACCTGGTCCTTCAGGTGGAAACTTCTCGATTACCGCACCAATCATATTTGTGCGATCGTACACAGTACCATCTGCAGATGTATATGTACCAAACAATAATTCTCTTCTAGCATCATCTGGATCAAATGAATCATAGAATTTCCATGAAGCAGCATATACATGTCCCCAACTTCTACTATCAGGATAAATATTCCACACAAATGAATTAAAGTTCCCGTCAGTACCTCTTCCCTGCGATGCCGGATCACAAGAGATTGCAAAAATGGTTTCAGAATTTCGTTCTGTTGCTTCTCTAAATAAACTGGCATAATCATCAACCAGACTATAGCCCATTGTTGTTATTTCTCGTCCAACCGCCTCTGCTTTTACAAAATCCTTCTCGTTCATGTAGAGACGCATTAAAAGTGTTTGAGCTAGTCCTTTATTAAATCGACCATAATCAGGGGCTACTTTAGCGATATTTTCGACTGCATACTCCAAATCTGAAACGATCCAACTAACAAATTGCTCCCTTCCGGGTCGTGTTAAATCTCCTTCTGCTTCAGCGTTTCCTACTTGTTCAGCATCTATGATTACCGGAACAGGACCATATAATTGCAAAAGAAATAACATAGTCCAACCACGAGCAACCTTGGCTTCACTTATTAGCTGCTTCCGGAAGTTTTCATCTGTAATAACATCTGTGGATTCCAAGTCTGCAATTGTTTTGGTAATACGGGTAACAAACCTTGTTTTCTCAAAATGTGAATGACCAGGATCCTGAGCTATCAAAGGAATAAAGTTTCCTCTACTTTTTGACTCCCAAAAAGTTGCACCGTCGCCCCACGCAGTAAATACAGATATTAAATCCGTCGGAAAATCGTAAAGCGGCACAACGCCTTCTTCAGGACTAAAAAAGGTGTAATACCAATTGCCATTTTGTCCATATCCCCATCTAAAAGTGAAAGGGATATATGCTTCCATCGTATATGCTTCGAATTCACCTTCAGTTGAAGGAAAGATAGTCGGATTCAGGGAACCGTAGAAAACAGGATCCAATCCTTCTTCACATCCACTGAAGAAAATAATGATGGCTAAAACTGAAATATATTTAATTATTCTTTTCATCTTATTTCAATATTAAAAGTTAACGTTTAAACCGAGAGAATATGTACGAGCCATTGGGTAAGGAGCAGCTGCACCTTTAACAGCCGGAGTTTCGATTTCCGGATCTGCACCTTTGTATTTCGTAATAATAAATGCATTCTGAACATCTACATATATCCGCGCATTTTTGAAATACTTCTGAAGTTTTGGAGAATTGATATTATATCCAAGTGTAATATTTCTTACACGTATAAAATTGGCCTTTGAAATGGTGTGATCTGATCCCCATCCAACAGTATTTCCAATATTTCCTAAAGTATAATCGTTGTATGTTGAACCGGGCAAAGTTCCATCAGGATTAGCAGTGCTCCACGCATCTTTTATATCTGTGGTTGCATTTTGTGCTCCCCCAGTACTTCCTGCAACAAAATCTCTTGCAATTGCCCAGTTTAAGCTGTAGTTCTGCTTATATGCTCCGAACTGACCATATAAATATACGGCTAAATCGAAATTCTTATACTTAAAGGTATTATTAAATCCGAATACCAAATCCGGCACCTGATCATAAACTTTCACATCCTCTGAATCCAACTCTCCATCACCATTACGGTCAACAAATAATGGAGAACCTGGAAGCTGCGCAGTTGCAGGCTGCCAAGCCGGAACCTCCTGATCGATTTGTAAAATACCATCAGTCTCAAACGCATACATTGCCGATACCGGATCATCTTCGTTTAGATACCAGGTTTTTAAGTCTGTTTCAAATCTCTCAACCCAGCGATGTGAATAATGAGACAGGTTTACCGACATGTTCCATAAGAAATTGTTATTCCTTAATACATCTCCTTCAACTGCTGCATCAAAACCTTTGCGTCGGGTGTGTCCTCCATTTACAGGCATTGTTGGCACCATAGACAACTGGTTGGATGGAACCTGACGCAAATAATCAGTTACATCATCCTGGAACCATTCAATACTACCCGAAACTCTGCTATTGAATAATTCAAAATCAACCCCAACGTTTTTCATTATTGTTTTTTGCCAAGTCAGGAGTGGAGCATCAACAGATACCAGTAGGTATGGTATATATATCGTTTGTCCATCATTAAATGGCACTAAGTCACCCCCGCTTGAAAACAATCCATAAGCAACTCCACTGGGTAAATTCTGACCAGTTGTTCCGTAGCTAGCTCTAAGCTTAAGCAAATCGAATGTGGTTTGATCCTTCATAAACGATTCGTTAGAAATCTTCCAACCTAAAGAAACACTCGGGAATGCCGCATATTTTTCACCTGGATAAAATTGATCCACACCATCATATCTGAATGAGGCTGTTACCAGGTATTTATCATAAATATCAAAAGTACCTCTTGAAAAATACGATCGTTGTTTGCTTTCGTACCTATACGAGAAACCATTGGTTGTTGCACCGTCAATTTTATCTGTTCCAAAAAGATCATTTATATCGTAAAACTGGTTGGTAAAACTATATCCGTCATAAAGGTATTCACCGAAACCAACAACTAAGTCCATCGTTACGATATCACTAAAGTTATGCTTGAATGTTAAATATGACTCAATGGTTTGAGATTGACGATTTGATTGCTGGATTGATCCCCTTGATCTGTAATCATCGAACCAGTTAACGTCAGAAGGAATATAATATTCTCTCAACGAT
The DNA here is from genome assembly GCF_010586825.1 of Draconibacterium mangrovi. Lineage (GTDB taxonomy): Bacteria > Bacteroidota > Bacteroidia > Bacteroidales > Prolixibacteraceae > Draconibacterium > Draconibacterium mangrovi. The sequence goes on from NZ_JAAAGB010000003.1 coordinate 450,828, forward strand.
TCATCATAACTATTTCCGTAAAGAACCTTACCTGTCAATACATCTGGAATAAAGTTTATCTCAAGCGAAGTTTTTGCAAAAAGCGTACTATTTGACGATTGATCCTTAATATCAAGCATTGACACTGGATTACCGATTATTCCCCACTGGGTATAATCTCCTGCTTCATCTCTAATAGGTAAATAGGTAGGATAAGCTAAAGCGGCTTGCAATGCAGTGTATGCATTTCCTCCAGCTCCTCCTGATTGCCAACCGGCAACAGAGTTTTTATAATTTGATCGATTCCCATTTACGCTGGCATTAATTGTAAAGTATTTACTTGGCCTAAAGGTGAGATCGAATGAACCACTATATTTCTTCATACCGGAATTTACGATCGTTCCAACCTGATCGAAAAATCCACCAGACACATAATAAGACACCTTTTGGCTACCACCACTAATATTAACGTTATGATTCTGAACACTTCCTGTTTGTAATATCTGGCCCACCCAGTCAGTGTTCCCGGCATTGCTTATTTCTGATTGAGAATATTTGGGTGTATAATCAGGAACCGCGCTTCCGAAAGGCTGCATTCCATTTTCTGCCAAATATTTATCCTGCTCAAACTGGTTAAAATACTGCATAAACTCAGGACCATTCAATGGCTTCAAATAAGGATAGTTTTTCAGGTAGGAAGTATTACCGTTATAATTAATATTGAGCGTTCCTTCTGTACCTTTTTTCGTTGTTATCAAAATCACACCATTACCAGCATTAACACCATAAATTGCGGCACTCGCATCTTTTAGAATCTCAATTGACTCGATGTCATTTGGATTTAATCCAGCCAAATTACCACGAGCAATTGAATTAGTTTCGCCGATAGCAGATCCTGACTCCAGATTATTCGATGGTACAACAACACCATCAACAACTAACAAGGGAGTACCTCTTCCCCGAATTGATAAATCAACCTGTCCGCCCGGCTGAGCACTGTACTGCCTTACTTGTACACCGGCAGCCTTTCCGAATAACAAATCGCCAACACCTGACGCCGCAGCAGTTGGCAATTTTTTGGGATCAACTTTTGCTACTGATGTTGTAACATTTCTTTTCAATGTTGTTCCATATCCCACAACAACAACTTCATCAATTGCTTCCAAGTCTTGTTTCAGACTAACATCTATTACATTTTCTTGACCAACAGCCACTTCCTGTTGTAAGTAGCCTAAAAATGTAAATACTAATACAGATGAAGAGTTAGCAACCTCAATTTCATATACCCCATCAATATTTGAAGTTGTACCGTTCATTGTCCCCTTTTCTACCACGGCAGCTCCAACCAGGAGTTCCCCCGATGTTGCATCTTTAATTACGCCCGAAACTCGGATAGAAGAATCCTGTGAAAACGAAGGAATCGCAGAGGATAAAATTATCAAGACAACTAAAATAGTTTGCTTGAAGGAAAAATCCATATAGCTATTCCAAAGCTTTAGTCCATTAAAAATTTGCTTTCTCATTTACCTAGTTATTTATTGGTTAGAATTACAATTATTGTTCTTAGAATAATATCTATAACATTTCGTATTAAGCCAGTTACTGGTGGTACACTGTCATTTCAACTCTGTTATATATATACAACTGTACTCCCTACAGTCGTGTAAAAACCCAAGTTTCCGTCAATTTTATAACAGAATTAGACCTGAGTCATTCTACATTACAAAAATCGATCTTTTTATAGGAATTAGGAATGGAGAAAAAATTGATTTTGATGGACAATTATCTTGCTTGAAAGAGTAATTATCGATTAGCTTTATGTCTATATTCTGTTGGCGACACTCCCATAATCTTTGTGAATAATCGAGAGAAATAATAAGGATCTTCAATCCCGAACTCAAACGCTATTTCACTGATTCTCATTTCGGTAAACTGCAGCAACTGGCATGCCCGTTGCATCTTAAGATGATTAAAATAAATCATTGGAGAGTAACCAGTTTTTGCTTTAAACTTGCTAGAAAATTGTGCAGGAGATAGACAAACTGATGATGAAACTTCACTCAACTTCAACATCCTGTTTATGTTTTGCTGCATGTACTTTATTGCCAAATCCACATCATCTTCATCTTGCACATGAGTAGAAGAAGAAAATCGGTCAGGATAACAGAAGGAAATCAGGAAATAACCTAATTTAACTGTATTATAAGTTAAGCCCTCTAAGGTGTAACCATCTTCTATCGTTGAATAGAGTTCGTCAAATATCTTAATTCGTTCATCCTGAAAACTAACATAATTGACAAAACTTTTCGATTGTTTTGAAAGAATGGATGCATAATAAGCTGCCAATGTCCCTCTGAAATGAATCCAGTAGATAGACCATGGTTTATTTTCATCAGCCCAATACTTGTGTGCCATTTCAGACGGAATTACCACATATGTGTTTGGTGTTACCTCGAATCTACCAATTGGTAATTCAATATGGCCAATACCTTCAACACAGTAAATTATTATATTCTGCGGCACTCCTCTTGATCGCGTACGGAAATGAAATTGTGCATTTGGATAATAGCCAATATCTGTAATATACAATGAGTTTATCGGTGGAGAGAACGAACATAACTCTTTAACATTCTTTGGCAACACGATGGCTCTCTGTCCTTCAAACCCATCCTTTTTCCGAATTACAGTCTCTTCACTCATGGCAGACAAAAATAATAAGATTGTCCATCAAATACAAAAATATTTCCATTAATTCTATTGTCAAATAGCAATAGATTTGCAATCATCAAATGGTAAATTTATGAGCAAGGAAATCACATATGAAGTAAAAGCATGGTATGAACAAGTTACAATACCTACTTATGGATTAGGGAAACCTGAAAAAAGTCCAATATTCCTGGAAAAGCGTGTATATCAAGGAAGCAGTGGTGCTGTATATCCTCATCCTGTAATCGAGAAAATCGAGGATGAAAAGAAGGATGTAGTTTGGGATGCAGTATTCCTGGAGAATGAGTATCTAAAAATCATGATTCTACCCCAATTAGGCGGACGTGTGCAAATGGCTTACGACAAAATGAAAAAGCGTCATTTTGTATATTATAACCAGGTAATTAAACCGGCGCTGGTTGGTTTAACCGGTCCTTGGATTTCTGGGGGAATTGAATTTAACTGGCCTCAACATCACCGTCCATCAACTTACGACCCTACCGATAGCAAAATAGAACACAACGACGATGGTAGTGTAACGGTTTGGTGTAACGAACTGGAAAGAATGTTTCGTACACGAGGAATGGCAGGTTTCACGCTACATCCCGATAAAGCCTATCTGGAAATCAAAGTAAAACTATACAACCGTACGAATCATCCGCAAACTTTCCTATGGTGGGCGAATCCCGCTGTTAAAGTAAACGATGATTATCAATCGGTATTTCCACCAGATGTAAATGCAGTATTCGATCACGGTAAGCGCGATGTTTCTGAATTTCCTATTGCAAAAGGAACCTATTACAAGGTAGATTACTCTCCGGGAACTGATATTTCTCGTTACAAAAACATACCGGTTCCAACTTCATATATGGCCATCAACTCCGACTATAATTTTGTGGGCGGATATGAGAACGACTCAAAAGGGGGATTACTGCACATCGCAAATCATCATGTTTCTCCAGGAAAGAAACAATGGACTTGGGGACATGGTGATTTCGGACAAGCATGGGACCGTAACCTGACTGATGAAGATGGACCATATATTGAATTGATGTGTGGAGTATATACCGACAATCAGCCCGACTTTTCATGGTTAATGCCAGGTGAAGAAAAAGCATTCAGTCAATACTTTATGCCTTACAGAGAACTGGGGGTGGTGAAAAATGCGACAAAAGAGGCTTTGCTCAATCTTGAGACTGAAAATGGAAGCTCAATCATTAAAGTATACACTACAGCCCCCTATCCTGCAGGGAAAGTATTACTAACTGCTGCCGACAAGGTGATAGTAGATGACACTTTCGATTTTCATCCAGGAACTTCGTACGAGAAATCAATAGAACTGCCAGCTGGTGTTAAGGAAGAAGATTTAGAAATCTCAATAAAAACTGCTGAGGGTATATCACTGGTTGATTGGTCAGCGAAACCGGGTGAAGAACGCGATATTCCTGAAGCAGCTAAAGCAGCGAAATTACCTAAAGAAATCGACAGCAACGAGCAGCTGTATCTTACAGGCTTGCATTTGGAACAATACCGTCACGCTACTTATGATCCTCGTCCTTATTACGAGGAAGCATTGAAACGAGATGCACGTGACAGTCGTTGTAATAATGCTCTTGGATTATGGTATTTACGTCGTGGCCAGTTTGCTAAAGCAGAACAGTATTTTCAAACTGCTATAGAAACTTTAACTGATCGAAATCCGAATCCAATTGAGGGTGAACATTTCTTCAATCTAGGAATTGCACAACGTTACCTGGGAAAAACACAGGAAGCCTATAATGCTTTCTACAAATCGGTGTGGAATGCTGCCTGGATGGACAGTGGCTATTTCCAGATTAGCAGAATTGAAGCGTTGAATAAAAAATGGGACGATGCACTGGAAGTAATCGATCGCTCACTCATTCGCAACTGGCACAACCACAAAGCGCGTCAACTGAAAGTGAGTATTCTTCGTCATTTAGGAAAAGCCAAAGAGGCTTCGGCGTTGATTGAAGATTCATTAAAACTTGATGGTTTCAACTACAGTCTTTTCTTCGAAAAGTATTTAATCAATAATGACGAGAAAGCTTTAACGGAAATGAAAAAGCTGATTCGTGCAAATATTCACAACTATATTGAATTTGCATTAGATTATGCTTATGCAGGTTTGTACGAAGAAGCAATTCAATTCATTGAATTGGGAATTAAGGAACAAACAGGCGATATCTATCCACTTGCCTATTATTACCTGGCTTGGTTTCAATCGGAACTAGGAAATACAGATGAAGCAAAAGCAACACTAAAAATTGCTGTTCAACAAAATCCTGATTACTGTTTTCCAAATCAACCGGAAGCCGTTGTTGCTTTGGAGAAAGCAATTGAAATACAACCTGAAGACTACAAAGCACTCTATTACCTTGGCAATTTCTGGTACGCTTTCAAAAATTATAGCGAAGCAATTAGCTGCTGGGAGGCTTCGATAAAAATCAATCCTAATTTCCCAACAACACAACGCAACCTTGCGCTTGCGTATTTCAACAAACTAAATGATGCCGACAAAGCTCTGAAGACATTGGAAAGAGCTTTTGAATTGGATTCATCGGATGCACGCATTTTAATGGAACTTGATCAATTATATAAACGATTAAACCATGATCCACAAATGCGATTGAAGAAATTGGAAGCAAACCGCGATCTATGTAAGCAACGTGATGATCTCTACCTTGAACTTGCTTCACTATATAATACAGCCGGAGAATACCAAGTTGCATACGAACTAATTATGGCACGCCAATTTCATCCATGGGAAGGTGGAGAAGGCAAGGTTACTCGTCAGTACATTTTAAGTTTAACTGAGCTTGCCAAGCAGGCAATCCAGAATAAAGACTTTATCAAGGCGATAGAACTGCTTATTAATTCAAGAACCTACCCCGAAAACCTTGGAGAAGGAAAACTTTTTGGTACCCAGGAAAATGAAACATTATATTGGCTTGGTGTTGCTCATCAAGAAATGGGAAAAGACGTGGAAGCACAGCAATTTTTTGAAGAAGCAGCCAAAGGACTCGAACAGGTTTCTGCAGCGATGTTCTATAATGATCAGCAACCTGATACTATCTTTTATCAGGGATTAGCTCTCCAAAGGCTAGATAAACAAGTCGAAGCCGAGAAAAAATTTAGCCAATTAATCGATTTTGGAACTATACATCAGAATGATAAGATCCAAATAGACTATTTTGCAGTCTCCCTTCCCGATCTTTTAATCTGGGAAGATGATTTAGATGTTCGAAATTACCAATTGTGCCAATATCTTCTAGCATTAGGCAATCTTGGAATAGGAAATAAATTTAAAGCGCAACAAGCGATTGAGGAAGTATTAAACATCGATCAAACTCATATAGGAGCAATTGTTGCTAAGTCTTTAAATGAATCGATTTTAACAGAATAAACTTAAAAGGGTGGTCATAAATAACTGATCAGTTATTTGTGACCACTTAATAAAAGATCTGTGCAGCGATAAAAGTCTCTTTTTATAACAATTGGAAGCCACAATCGAAACCTGCAATTATCAATTTACTCATTCTTCACGACCATGACAGGCTAAATTACACTTCCAAAATACGTTTATTTTATATGACTGTAATTTAATAAAACCTTGAACAAATGGGGGAAAACTCGCTAGCCCAGATCCTTGAAATATCTGACAGTTTTACGGGAGACAGAAGTGTTGTATTATCTCATAAACAATTAAACAACATACAAGATAATCCGATAATAAGTGAACTTTATATTACTGCTATAGGATTTTACCCTTATGCAAAACACCATTGCAGAGAAAGAATTAAGGGAATAAATGAATGCATATTACTCTATTGCATCGACGGAATGGGAACCATTTCAATTGAAAACGAAGAGTACGAGCTCAAACCAAACAGTTTTTTTGTGATCCCTTCTCATATCTGGAAAAACCGGCCAAACTGACCACCTGATTCCGGGCTAAAGTGACCACCGTTTCCGGAGCAAACTGACCACCTGATTCTGATTTAAAGTGACCACCCCTCTCCGGGGCAAAGTGACCACCTGAAACGTAGAGACTTTTTCATGTTTTTGAAGGCCTAATTTCGTGTGTAAATAAATGCACGAGATATGGCAAATAAACTAATAAACATGAGTAAAGTAAGAAAAGTAATCCAACTGCACTGCCAGGGAAAAAGCAAGTTATTTATCAGCAACTACCTTTCGTTGTCTCGCAATACGGTAAAAAAATACATTGCGTTGTACCAAATGCTAAACCTGTCACCCGAGGCTATAAAGCAGAAAGGCGATGTTGAACTGGAAACACTGTTTATCAGCAATAAAGAACCCGAGTTGTCACCAAAACTAAAGGACCTGTATGCGTTCTTTCCGCACATGGAACGTGAGTTGAAAAAGGTTGGGGTAACCAAGCTTACAATGTGGCAACAGTACATTGCCAAACATCCCGATGGGTATAAAAGCTCGCAGTTTTGCGAGTATTACAAACGCTGGGGTAAAAAGGTTAACCCGGTAATGCACATGACACACAAGGCAGGCGACAAGATGTTTGTGGACTATGCCGGCAAGACATTGGAAATCGTTGACCCCGAAACAGGAGAAGTGCAAGAACTACAATTTTTTGTGGCCATACTCGGAGCCAACCAATATACCTACGCCGAGGTATCGCCAAGTCAGAAAAAAGAAGATTTTATCGCATCAATAGAAAATGCGCTGCACTACTTCCGGGGAGTTCCTGCCGCCATAGTACCCGACAACCTGCGTTCGGCAGAAACCAAAAGCAGTCGTTACGAGCCCACCATAAACGAAACACTGCTGGATTTTGCCGAACATTATGAAACGACCATACTTCCGGCAAGGGCCTATAAACCCCGCGATAAATCATTGGCCGAAGGAGCTGTTAAAATACTTTATCAACGTATTTACCCCGTTATAAAACAAGAAGAGTTTACCAGCATTAAAAGCATGAACAGCCGTGTATGGGAATTGTTAAAGCAGCACAACAACAAGAAACTCACCGGGCGGCCATACTCGCGTTACCAGTCGTTTAAAGAAGATGAGCAGGAAAAACTATCATCCCTTCCCGTTACCCGTTTCGAGATAAAACAACAATCTTTTGCAACAGTAATGATGAACGGGCATGTGCTTTTGGGCAAAGACAAACTTTACTACAGTGTCCCGTTTCAGTATATCCGTAAAAAAGTAAAGCTGTTGTTTACAAGCAGCAGTGTTGAGATCTATTACAAATACAACCGGATTGCATCTCACCGAAGAAACCTGAAGCCTTATCACTACACAACTGAAAAACAGCACCTGGCAAGCACCCACCAGTTTGTTACCGACTGGACACCACAACGTTTTATCGACTGGGCAACTTCCATCGACCCAAGTGTTGAAGAACTGATTTGCAGGATACTGGAACAAAAACAACATCCCGAACAGGCTTACAAAAGCTGTATGGGCGTACTTTCCTTTGTAAAGAAAGTAGGAAAACAGCGGCTTATCAATGCCTGTAAGCGTGCACTCGAATACGATATATCAAATTACCGGATAAACCAGCGAATACTCGAAAACGGCCTGGATTCAATTGAAGAAGAGCAAAATGAGCAAATACTTCCCGAGCATCAAAACATCAGGGGAAAACATTACTACAACTAAAAACAGGTTAATATGAATGAAACTACTTTAACGAAAATGAAGCAGATAAAGCTCTATGGAATGCATGGAGCTTTTCGTACTGCTATTGAAACAGGCAAAACAAACGATTACACTTTAGATCAGTTTGTATCGATGCTGGTTGATGCCGAATGGGACGACCGCCAAAACCGCAAGATTGAAAGGGGGATTAAAAACGCCCGGTTCCATTACAAAGCATCAATCGAAAACATTATTTACGATGAAATGAGGAACATTGACCGGAACAGTATTCTACGCCTGGCCGAATGCGATTATATCGAAAAATGTGAAAATATACTGATTACAGGAAGCACCGGTGTAGGGAAAAGCTACCTGGCAACAGCTTTGGGCTACCAGGCTTGTATCGAGGGGTACAGGGTGATGTATTTTAATGCCAATAAAATGTTTGCGAAACTAAAAATGGCAAAAGCCGATGGTTCTTACCTGAAAGAACTGGCTAAGATAGAGCGCCAGCACCTGGTTATTATCGACGATTTTGGGCTGCAACCGCTTGATAACCCCAACCGGCTTGCTTTGCTTGAGATTATTGAAGACAGGCAAAATATAGGTTCTTTGATTGTAACCTCACAAATACCTATTGCTGGCTGGTATTCTGTTATCGGAGAAAAAACCATTGCCGATGCTATACTCGACCGGTTAATCCATCAATCCAACAGGATAGAACTAAGAGGTGAATCAATGAGAAGAAAACGTAAAAAAGAAGAGTAATTATTTTTGTTAAATTTGATTCAAAATAACACTGAAGATGTTCTTTTCGTTTTGGGAAAATCGGGGGTGGTCAATTTACTCCGGCGCAGGTGGTCAACTTAAATCGTAGAAGGGTGGTCAGTTTAAGCGGATTTTCCATCCTTACATATTGACAGCAATGATAAGTCGACCCGAAAGAATGATTTATCTTAGCTCCAGTATGCACCAGCAGGGCGATGCCCGTGTAGATCGTTTGAGTGCAATTCTTGAACACGGAATTATCCCAAGTTATTCAGATTCCAAATTGCACGATTTGATATTGGCATTTGCCGTTGCCCGAAAATGGCCCGAAGTAATTTCAAATGCCGTTGATCCGGGATGGGTGCCTACTAAAATGGGCGGCAGTGGGGCTCCCGACGATCTGGATAAAGGCTTTGCCACTCAAGTTTGGCTAGCCGTAGCTAACGATGAAGAGTCCAAAATTAGTGGCCGCTACCTGCATCATAAAGAGGAAATGCATTGTAGTCATCAGGCAACAGAAATTGAAATTCAGGAGAAGTTTCTGGCTGTCTGTAAAGAAATAACCGGAATTTCATTTCAATAGCTACTGTTGAAACAAATTGAACACCTATTATAAACATTTTGATCACCCTTATATTTCCGGGATTATACAATCTGAATTAGATTTGTTGACAATAGAAATTAAAGAAATTACGATTGATGGGTCACAAAAAAGTACTTCTCGGAATGCTGTTTTTTAGCTTATATTTTTTAGCTGCAGCGCAAGATAATTCAGTTCAAAATAATACAAACCAGTTTACGAATCCGCTGTTTGCAGGAGACTACCCCGACCCCAGCATTTTACGCAATGGAGAAGACTATTACCTCGTTCATTCGTCGTTCTATTATTACCCCGGTCTTTTAATCTGGCATTCAACGGATTTAATAAACTGGGCACCGGTTGCTAATGCGCTGCATACTAATGTAGGTTCAGTTTGGGCGCCGGAACTCACAAAATACGGCGATAAATACTACATCTATTTTCCGGCCGACAACAAAAACTACGTTATTACTTCCGAGAATATCGAAGGACCGTGGACAGAACCGGTTTTAATCGACATAAGTATGATCGATCCAGGACATGTAGTTGATGAAAAAGGCAATCGTTATTTGTATTTCAGCAGCGGAAGTTATGTTCCTTTAACTGACGACGGACTGACTGTTGCAGGCGATCCGGTACACAGTTACGACGGTTGGGAAATCCCTCGCGAGTGGTCGATCGAATGTTTTTGCATGGAAGGCCCAAAACTTTTCAAACGCGGTGAATATTACTATTTAACTGTTGCTGAAGGCGGAACTGCCGGACCGGCAACCGGGCACATGGTAATTTCTGCCCGCTCGAAATCGCCACTTGGCCCATGGGAAAACTCGCCTTACAATCCGATTTTAAGAGCACAGTCGAATAAAGATAAGTGGTGGTCGGTAGCGCACGGTACTGTTTTCGACGATGTGGACGGCAACTGGTTTATGATTTTTCATGGCTATGAAAATGGCTTTTACAACATGGGCCGCCAAACCATGCTTACTCCCGTTGAATGGACGGAAGACGGCTGGTACAAAATACCGGATGACATTGATATTGCTAAACCGATGACACTTCCCGGAAAAGCAAATGTAGCTCAGCAACCCATGAAATTAAGCGACGATTTTTCAGGAGACGAATTAGATCCGCAATGGAAATTCTTTGGTGGTTTTGAGGAAGGCCGCTTTGAAATAAAAGACAACAGCATTGTTATCAACGGCAAAGGACACGGAATTGCTGATTGCTCGCCAATGCTGACTATACCAGCCGATCACGCTTATACTGCCGATGTTGAAGTGGAAATTGAAGGCGACGCGATTGGAGGAATGGTAATGTTCTATAACCAGCAAGCTTCTTCCGGTATTTTGGCTGACGATGTTAACATTCTATCCAACCTCAGGGGATGGCAGTTTGCCACCGAACAAAATGTAATCAACCGCCACGTGTTTTTACGCCTAAAAAGCGTTGACAATACCGTTGATATGTATTACAGTCTGGATGGTAAAGACTGGATTAAAACGGAAAATTCGTTTGAAACAACCGGATTGAACCACAATGTTTTGAGTGGCTTTTTGAGTTTGCGGATTGGGCTTTGCTCGATTGGCGATGGGAAGGTGACTTTTAAGAACTTTCAATACAAACCTTTAAGATAACGATAGTCCGAAATAGCATATCAATCACTATTTGATTACAAAACTGTAATTACAGTTCGCAGGTATTTGGTAAGTACCGGACTGCCGTTGTCAATAGCCTGAAGCACAAAATGAATGGTTTCGTCAGGTTTGGCATTTTCAGGAACAGTGAATGTAGTTTGGGCAACAAACGGATTATCCACTGCAAGTGCATCGCGTTCATAAGTTCCAACAGGAAAATACCACCATTTTATTTCCAATTGATCACCATCCGGATCGATAGCTGTTGCATTTAACTCAATCTTTTCTCCTGGCTTTGCACTGATATTTAAAGGACCTGTTATTTCCGGATAGTGGTTTGCGTCTTCATAATTTGGAGTTACCGACCACTTCATTCGAGCTGTTTCTGAAAGATTTCTTTCGGGAAACATATTTGGAAATGTATGGTCTTCTTCTGTACCGCCCGTTCCAGCCAAACCAAAAATAGCGAATATATCAAATACTTCACCTTTTTTGGCAGCTTCCACCACCCGGTTGTGCATCATTATAATGTCGGTACCCAAATAAGTGGGATGTCCCGAACGCGGAGCTCCTGACTTTGGATTCCATCTACCGTTCCAACCTCCCCATCTTGGATCCTGCCATGCACGGAGTCCATTACCAATGAGGTTAAAAAAGCAACCACTGTCGCCATCGCCATACAGTGTACCTATAGGATCAGGATTTCGCCACATAATGTATCCCATTTCTGCGAGCTCCAAAACCGATTCTCCTTTGTACGGGCCAATCACATCCAAAACATCGCCAGGAACCATCTGTCTGCCATCGCCCCAGCATCTAACCAACGAACCAATTGGTCCTAATCGCAGATTTTCAGCCGTCCATTCCGGCGAAGTAAGGCAATCGAAAGAGCTATTGTCATAGCGTCCCATACCTCCACGCGTATTTTCTACATAAGCATCAGGCCAGTTAATAGCAATGTAGTTGTTATATGCATTGTCTTGATCTCCTGACAGGCAAAGCACAACCTTGTCACACACCTTCTTGTAAATAGTATCCCATTCAGGAGTGTTATTGTAGTCATCTTCAATAGACCGCAGTGCAGCTGCAATGGTAGATGAACCTCCCCACGCCTGAATAAAAAGCGGACCTGGTTTGTCATCAAGGATATTTTTTTTGATGAGATTAGAGCCATCTGTATCTTCAGAATAATCACCCTCAAAACTACAGTTACCATAAACGGTTACCGACTTCAAATACTCTGGAGAAGGATATTCCGGATCATGAACTTTGAGGTTGGTGTAACACGCTTCATAAGCATCTAAAATATCGTTAATAAATCGTTCGTCAGGAGACCATCTCCAGGATGTTTGAGGCCCCAATCCAAGTTGATCATATTCACTCCCCACTATAAATTGAGTAGTTCCTTTTCCATCTCCTTTCCAATGAAAACGGCTGCTGGTATATACTAAACCGTCAATCTGAAAATCGGTAGCATGAAGAAGAAAACGTATCATCGAATTGTTGTCATCCAATTCCGGATCACACGTAACTATGGTACGAGGTTTCAACTGTTCATTTGTTGTTTCCTTTTTTGTACAATTGGTAGCCAAGAGCATTAAAAACAATGCAATTGCGTAATTTACAACTACGCTAAACCATTTATTTGTAACCAATATTTGTGGTGAAAATATATTTCTCATGATACAGACTTTTTGAATTAAATATAACAGCTCTTTCTCTTACCTATTTTATTCTTGCAATCACCCCATTTGGCTGCGGCGAAATCCAGCCTTCCGGCAAGTCAAAATGATGACACTGGTTACAGGAATAAACCGACTGCCCGTGCATCGAGTGGCAGGTGTAACACTCCTGCTTTCCATGGCGCGGATCGTGCTGGCTAAAAGCAAACGACATTTCCTGCGTATTAGTTGTGGCTTTAATAATATCTTCTTCCACATGGCATCCAGCTGTCATACAAAAACTGCGGGTTCCGATTTGGCGCTTTTCCAGCGGAAAGGTATAATTCCCGGTCAGCCAGTGCGCTCCTTCCGTAAGCTGCTCATTTAATGTTTGGCTGTGACAATCAAGACATCGGAGCGATACGGTATCAGCCATAGCATGACGCGTTATCATCAGCGTTGTATCTCCACCGTAGTAATTATCTACATATGCGTTCATTGGAATATGGCAGTTGGTGCAAAAGCCCGGCTGATCGTGCCAGTGCACCCCGCCGGTTACCAACCCCGACAACACTACAACTATAACAGCAGCAAGAATCAGTATTCTCGGCATCCTAAGCTTCGATCTATTTCCGGCTGACTTGGTTTTATCGTTCATTTTATCTGTTTTAAAGTTTGTAAGTAGTAAAAATGCTTTAAGCTGAAGGTTGCAAATTAGCAACATGACGTCCGGCAAGGTAGCCGAAAGTATAGCAGCGCCCCAGCGACAAACCATATACTGTTAGCGGATAATCCACTCCGCCATAAAAACCACCACCTAGATTACCGATGGCATACAAGCCTTTAATTTTATCTCCTTCGGCATTCAAACACTGATGATTCTCGTCAACAAGCAATCCTGAACAAACTGCTGACAGTCGCAATGTTCGGTGAATACCATAAAACGGAGGTGTATCAATAGGTTTCAGGAACTCGGCAGCTTTCCCGAAATCAGAATCTTGTTTCGACGCTACCAGTTCATTGTACCTTTTCACTGTCGCTTTCAAGGTTTCCGGATCGGCTTCTATTTTAACCGCAAGCTCCTCAAGTGTATCGGCTTTATGGGTATTTATAAAGGCTTCATACACGCCATGACGATGCGGAACATCCTCATCAGGCATATAATTTTTCATATCTTCTGGCGACACCAAAACGCCCGGCCAGTTTTTGGCCTGTGTCATATAATTGGCATCGAATATCTGCGAATACTGACCGGTTTTCTCCGGTCCGCGCAAATAATTACACAGTAACGACATTTCTACGCTCTCGTTTACAAACCTTTTCCCCGAATGATCGACAGTTAGAAATGGCATATCGCACATGGTTGCCGGCCCGGCATCGAAATCGTGCAGCATTTTTGTGTGACCGATTGGTTCGATAACACCACCAGCCCAGTATCCCAATATGAATCCGTCGCCGGTTTTGCGCGATTGTTTGCGGCCAAAATTCTTGGCATCAGGAACAAAATAATCGCACATCGCTTTGTTGTTCTGGTAATCGCCGGTAGCAAGGATCACTCCTTTTTGGGCCAGAAATTTGATGTACGTGCCGTCCTGCTTTTTCCCAATAACACCGGTAATTTCACCGCTATCTTTTTGAACCAGCTGAACTGCAGGTGTGCTGTAAAAAAACTTTACGCCTAGTTTCTCGGCATAAGCAGCCAAAGCGCGCATTCCATCACCATTGGTATAGGGTTTTGATCCAAAATATGCGGTATGAAAACCCAGCTTATAACCATTCATTTTTAGGATATTTACCTGCTGTAAATTCCCCTGGTTAATCACTTTAGCGCCTGCTTTTTGGGCACGGTCGATCACCCATGAAACTGACTCTCCTGAATTATAAGCCCACTCGCGGAGCAATTTCGGATTACAACGATGAGCATTGTCCCCCATCAGTCTTGAGACCAGTGCCTCGACACCGGCTTTATCACTTGTACTGAGATCAATTCCTGCACCGGAATTCCCCTGTGAAATAGCTATATTTTCCTTTTGAAGAACTGCAACTGAAGCACCGTTTTCGAGTGCCGACAAAGCTGCAGGAACTCCCGAAGCACCTGCACCAACAATTACCACATCAAATGATTCTGTTTTAGTTATCTCGCTATCCGGTATTTCTTCCGGTTTTGGAAGAAAGGAAAGTTTTGCTGCGTCATCTGCACTTTTTCCGTAAGCTACCCCTTCCTGAAATGCATCCTGACTTGGACTGTCGGGCCTACAGCCGGCAAACCCAATCAAACCGGCTGCACAAGAAGCAACAGCAGCACACGATAAAAAGTTACGTCGTGAAATACCATTCTCGATGGTATGTTTTATAAACTTATCCATATCTATATTAAATTTGGTCAATATTGTTCGCCACAACAACTGTTTACCACTTCTATAAAATCAATGTTTTCTTGAAATACCATTAACTTAATAACCGTTCCAACACAGAACCTTAAAATCAACATATTTCTTCCGGCTGATCATATCTAACGAAAATTGAAAAAGGGTCATCCAGAGTGAGTATTCCCCTAAATGACCTGATAATTTTCAACTTAAATATATCTATTCAACTTATAAATCTACAAATCAAGATTATTCTTTCCGCTATTCAATTCGTGACTTTTACTTTCCCAAACAAATGTTCCGGTAATTCCTTCCGGCAAACTGATTTCAGCTTTTAAACCATTTGCTGAATTAACGTAAGCAACAGCAATTTTACCTGCAGGGTGAGGCATTTCTCCACTAATAGTTTCAATCGCACCAATATTTGGCTCAATTTTTACTTTATTGAAATACGGAGCAGCACTCTCGATTCCAAGGATAATGCGATAAGCTTCAATATTTGGGCTTGCCCCCCATGCATGACAATCTGAACGGGTTGTTACCACTTCTGAGGTTTCGCCCCAGGTTGTTAGACCAAGTTCGATGTTTTTTCGCCAGATATCTAACCATTTCAAATAGTCGTCTCCCATTCCGGCTTTGGCCAAAGCCAAATGCAGATAATATTTAAAATAGATTGTGGCCTGAGTAAGCGACTCCTCTTCCAACATCTGCTTCGCAATTTTAGTATTCTGCTCAGGAGTAGTAAGTCCGGCTAAAATAACCATAGAATTGGTGTGTTGCGAGTAATCTTTCTTTTCCGGAGTGTCGGCAAACAAATTACGTGAAGCATCCCAGTATTTGCTTTTAATGGTTTCCGACAATTTGTTCGCAATACTTTCATACATTTCTGCATATTCAGCACTTCCTTCGGCTTTTTCCAACTCGATCCCGGCTTGTAAAGCCAAAAGCAATTGAAGATCTAAAAGTGCTGTACTCCCATCTTCCGCAGCCGGGGCCGTTCCCATTCGCCAGTTGCTTGCCCAGTCGGTAAAGTTCCATCCGGGAAGATTTTTCAAGGAACCATCATCATCGACAAAACTGATGAAATAGTTTAAGATTTGTCGGGATCCAAGTAAATGGTCTTTCAGGAAATCAGGATCACTACCATACATCAGATAGTCATGAAGCATACAAACGTACCACATGGAATAAGTGGCAATTACCTGGTTTTGTGTGTCAGGATAACGGCTTAGCGTATAACCATCTACTTGTCTGGAATTATCCATTAAGTTCAAAGCATTTTTTGCCAGACGATCATCACCACTATTAAAATACGAAACAAAAAGCTGAATCCGTGCATCGCCAATATACTGCAAGCGTTCGTAATAAGGACAATCCATATAAGTTTCTACTGCACACGAACGGGCAGTACGCCAGCCAATTTCAAGAATCTTGTCCAGTTCGGCGTCATTAGCATTTATTTTGGCATTCATTTCAAACGGATATCCGGTAAATGTTCCATAGAAATCATCAATGGTAAGCGGACTATCTTTTGTCTCAATCTTTATTTCAAGAAAACGATAGGTTCTCCAGTTCAACGTAGTGAAAGTTTGATTTTGTGAACCATTAGAAATAATGGTATCCATGCGTCCGGAAATTGTTTTTCCTTCTATCTCGTTACGATTGTTTTTTGCACCTTCTGCATCGTACAAACCTTCAGAATAAGTGATTACAATTGTACTTTTATCGCCACCGCTAAAAATAAGGGTTGGATAAGCATTTGTGTACACTTCCTGGTCGAGCAGAATTTTAGCAGTTGTATTTGCAGGCACTTCAAAAGCTACTTTTTCGACAGGAAAGTTTTCAGGAACAGAAACACCTTCGGCTTTTCGGGTCGCCACCAAACGCTGATAAGTCATTTCCATTTGAGGAATAATTGAAGGAGTCAAAGTCCATCCTCCGGCAGTATTAAATCCCATTCCTCTTGTTGAACGTTCGAAAACTGCTTTAGCCGATTTCCAGCTGCTGTCATCAAAATCCAACACATTCCAACCTTTAATTGCATAATTCATGTCAATTTTCTCTCCGGCACCAGCGGCATAATAACCACGAACCTGCTGACGAATAGGCGTATAGCTTTTATCTTCAATGCACTTCCATGAATCGTTGGTATTCAGCACTTTCGTTGCCTCATCGGTTCCCTGGAATAAAAATCCGGTTTTCCACGAAAACTGAGAGACAGGCTTTAAATCACCTTCGTTCCAAACTTCAGCAGCAATAATATTTTCGCCTTGGTTCAGGTATGGGGCTATATCAACTGTTTCGTAGTTCCAGTGTTTCAAATCGCCCAATGCAGGTCCCATTGAAACCAGTTGTTCATTGATGTATAATTTATAACGGTTATCAGCTGTTACGCGCATTTCGAATTTAGCGGGAACAGCATCAAAATTTATTGTTTTACGGAACAGGTAAAGACCTGCGTCGGTTGCTCCGGCTTCAGGCACGCAAATCCAGCTTGCGTCCCATTCGTTATTTCGTGGTGGCCCAAACATTTGTGCTGAGCTTACAAATGCTGAAAGTATGAGTATAAATGTTATTAGCTTCTTCATTTTATTCTTGTTTTTGATTTTATACTATTGGCATCTACTTATTTTAATGCATGCGCGCTGTAATTTACACGAACCCCATCGCGATTAATTAAAAGGTTAAGCCCCATAAATCCCTGTGGATTCTCATCTCCTTCTAATTCTCCTGACAACGCTTCTTTACTTATTTTTTCAAGATCGTCGACCCGCTTTTTGGTTTCTTTATTTCCTCCGAAAAAGTGACCGGGATAAAGTTCTGCGATACCGTTATCAGCCATTACTTTGCTCATTTTCTCGCAAGTATTTTGCAGCGTAGAGAAGTTGGTTGTCAGCAATAAATTACCCGACCCGAACGAGTCGCCGCTGAAACCGTATTTGGCAGCTTTATCGATGAAAGTTGTCGATCCGGGAGTATGACCGGGTGTGAAAACCACTTCGATCTTTCTGCTTCCAAGGTCGAAGATCTCACCGTCTTTCAGGAATTTAACTTCGCCCTTGTAATTGGGCATAAATTGAGGAATTCCAACTGTATCGGCAGGATTGATGTACAATTCAGGGAAAACGTCGATAGATGGCCCGGTATGGTCGGGATGAACGTGAGTGGCAACTAATGTCACCGGCTTCTCTGAAATAGAAGCAATAATTATATCCAAATCTTTGATATTTGTGCCGGCATCAATCAGTAAAGACTTATCTTTCCCTTCAACCAGGTACAAACTTTCGTTCGACATGGCTTTCCCGGTGCCTACCCAGGTATGCTCATCAATTTTATGAAAGACGACATCTTCGTTTCCAAAAACTTCTTCTCCTTCTATTTGGTAGGTTGGCTGTGCCAACAAAGTGATTTGGGAAATAAAAATTACAACTATTATTCCTACTAAATTTTTCATAAGTATATGTTTTACTGGTTTTTGAAATTTAGTTTTTGACTATTTATACTAAAATAAGTTTATTCTCAAGCGGAATTTACCTTACCCATTTTAAAACATTATTCAGAATTTCAAATGCTATTGTTTCAGATGTTCATTTAAGAAATCCACGATAATATTAATTACCTGTGGATCAGAAAATTCAGCTGTAGCATGCCCTGCTCCGTCAAGTACGTAACGTGTTGAAGGAACACTATGCTCACGCAAGGCATTATGCAACAATAATGTCTGACTTGGAGAAACGGCCATATCCTGCGTCCCATGGAAAAGTAAAAACGGCGGATCATTCTTATCCACGTAATTTATTGGATTTGCTTTGGCAACAACTTCCGGCTTGTCGAGACTTGTTAACCCGCTGTTTTTACCGTGAACAAACTGCCCGTCGGGAGATATAACAG
This sequence comes from Draconibacterium mangrovi, assembly GCF_010586825.1. Classification (GTDB taxonomy): domain Bacteria; phylum Bacteroidota; class Bacteroidia; order Bacteroidales; family Prolixibacteraceae; genus Draconibacterium; species Draconibacterium mangrovi. Next base: position 470,062 of record NZ_JAAAGB010000003.1, read on the forward strand.
TAAAGTGAGCATTTGCTGCTTCTTCGTCATAGTCGGCTCCAATTTTTGTAAGATCAGATAAACCATAAACATCAATAGCAGCTTTTACATCACTACTCTGATCCAGGTTTTCCCCTTCTTCGAAATCTTTAACTCCATTGGTTGTGCCAACCATTGCGGTTAAATAGCCACCTGCTGATTCTCCCCAAACAGCAATATTTTCAGGATCAATTCCATATTCTTTTGCATTGGCGCGCATGTAACGAATTGCAGCTTTTACGTCCTTAACAGCATCGCTGTAAATACCCGTACTAATTACATGGTACTGCACACTGGCCACAACATATCCAGCTTTTGCAATTTCGTAACGATCGTAAAGATTTCGCTCTTTTGCAGCAAAAGAAAAGCCACCCCCGATAACATATACCACACATGGGCGAATCTTGTCATCTTTATAGGTAATTACATCCATCTTAAGCGACATCGGATCACCGTCGATACTTTTCGATTCGTGAAAAACAACATCCTTTAAAAGACTCATTTCACTGTCGGCAGGAAGTTCTCTGAAAAAATGCCGCTCTTTTGAAAGATCCGTTAATACTATACTGGTGCTAATATCAGCAGGTTTTATGAATTTGGGCATGAGTAGGCCATTTGAACCTCCTTGCGCATAAGTAGAAACACTTATAACTACCATAAACAAACATAGAATTGTTAATATTCTCATTATCTTGAAATTAATAATCGTTAATTCAATTTTGTATTTTTTATTTCATTCAGCGACAATACTTTATTGCCAGAACTAATGTTTACGCCGGATTGAAGAACAATATCCCGGCAGACATTGCCTGCCGGAATATTTCTAACTAAAACGTATAACCTATAACTTACTACTAACTAATAAGTCCTACTTAATATGCTTACCGGCCCCATCAATCCCGATGGTTTCAGTGGTGAGTCGGCCTTGTAAAACGGATTAGACACAAACGTTATTTTCTCCTCAACGTCTGGCTGCTGATCACCTATAAGGCGATTCACCCAAAGATTGGTCACCTCAATTTCCAATTCATTTTCTCCGGCAGTAAATCCTTCTGTGATATTCACTTTGAAGGGCTTTTTCCATACGATTCCCATCGATTTTCCATTCACCTTAACTTCTGCCATGTTTTGTGCCGCGCCTAAATCAATCCACACTTCTCCTCCATCATCCAGCCAGCTTTCAGATGCTTCAATCGTCTTTTTATAGCTTGCTGTTCCGGAAAAATATTTAATCCTCTTATCTGTGTTTTCATTCCATGGGGTAAGTGTTTCAAAAATGGCTTGTTCAGGAGCTCCACGTTCGGATTGGAATTCTACTGTCCAGGGACCAGTAACTTGAACAAGTTTGCGTTCTATTGCCTTAGGAATGTTAAAAGATTTTTTATTTGTTTTTTCACCAAACACTACAAAAACGGCATCGTTGGGTTCCAAGTACAAAGGAACGGTAGTGTGATCTTCTGAAATTGCAAAAGAAGCAGCTTCGCTTTTTCCCGTTTCAGGATACCAAACCTCAGCCGTTTTCCCTGTTACGCGAAAAGTTACATCCAGCTCAGTTGACTCATCGCTGCGGTTGTTTACCCAATAAATATCGGTACCATCTACCTGACGATGCAGGAAGAAAAGTTTACTGTCGGCTTTTGGTTTTGTGTAAACCATATCCGGTGTAATCTTTTGCTGAGTCATTACATCCTTTAGCTCAAATCCAGAGTAAACTTTGCCGCTTCCAACTTTGTTTACACCATTTTCATTCGCCCAAAGTTCGTTAACGATGGCATTGAATTCAGCAGGATCATCGCTTAAACTTGGTGTCATAATCGGTTTTGCTCCCGTAACTACACCGCCGGCTTCTACCATTGTTCTTATTTTCTTTAATACGGCAAGTGTCATGTATCTACTATTGGGATCGAGTACCAAAACCCGGAAGCTCATTCCTGTTGGTGTAAAGTACTTACCGTTTTCTACTGAAATCCAATTTTCAACGGCGTCGGCATTGATAAAATCGTAACTGAATCCTTCGGGAACAGCAGGCAAATCTCCGCCGCGCATTCTGCTGAATAGCGTTGTAATGTTATTGTCTTCGCCGTAATACCAGACAATGTCAGCAACGTATTTTCCCTGCTGCAACATAAAGCAACTGCGGGCTAAATACGATGTCCATGCTGTGGCCTGCTCGGCCCAGGTTTCGTTGCGGGTAAACCACTGACCAAACGGTCCAAGGCTCATACCCGGCACTTTATTCATTAATGGCTGATGTACCGAAGTGTGAATTACAAAACGGTTCAAACCACACGCCATCAAATGATCGGCAATTGGTTTAAGCAACTCTGGCGACCATGCCCAATCAGATCCCATAGCAGTTAACGATTCGGCAGCCACATATCTTTGTCCGTACAGGTGAGCCACTGAAGCAGATTCACGAATATCTGCCTGATAAACTGACGCAAATCCACCTTCGTTTCCGCCAAATCCTCCCGGTGTCCAGCCGGCACCCATAGGTACATCAGCCGTTTTCTTTACTTCCATTCCATCGCCAATAAAGGCACGACGCGCCTCATGCGATTCTGAGTAGCGTCCCATATTACGTTCTTTTAATAGCGTTGTAAGCAGGTCGTAATGGTTTTCTACGACCAGGTCAGCCAGTGTTTTTCTGAAATCCCACAAAAAACGGTCGCTGGCTTCGGCGCTTTCCACAATATGACCGGTTAAAACGGGCATCCACGGAAGCATATCATATCCTCTTCTGTTTTTGAACTCGGAGATCATTTCATCGGTCCAGTTTTGTGTTCCAGCCTCCCAACTGTCAGTTATCACATACTGCAAACCGTGTTCTCCCATCATACCTCCTGTAGCATCTTTATACTGATCGAGGTAATTTGTAAAGTAAGCGTTTACGTGTTTGGCACTCAATTTATCCACTTCAAGTCCCGTAGCTTCAGGCGAGGCAGGTCCATTCTGATGACCGGTTAATGAATAGCCCAAACGAACTATCATCCATTCGCCATTTTCAGGAGTCCAGTTAAGGGTTCCATTTTTCTGCATCTGTGCAGTAAGATCAATAACCTTACTTTTATCCACCACTGTTTCAGGTGCAACCTCCGGCGTCCAAACTTTGTAAAGATCAGTAGCTCCCGAAAAAGCAGCTTTATCCTCGAAACGATTCACGCGGCTTACTGTGTGAAGCACAAATTCCGCAACATCGGTGCCGTTGGAACGTGGTTGTCTGCCAAATCCCAACCCTGCTATTGCAGGATCGGTGCGAACGGGTTGTTTTTCCCAAACTACTCTGAAATATTTTGATGAAGTTGGTGCGAATGAAAGAGTTGATTCATCAACGGCACCAAACGGAAGATCTATAATTTTTTCAAATTTTTTTCCATCCGCAGATGCTTCCAGAAATCGTTTTGATCCGGCCGACATAAACATTCCTCCACCTCCGCCGCCAACAATGGTAATGGCTTGCATATTCACCGGTTCCGAAAATTCGTATTGGATCCACGCTATTTGTGCTTCCGGTAATTTTGCGGTTTTTACCAGGTCGCCATCGCTTAGCAATTCAAGCGTAAAATTTCCACCACTCGATGTAATTTTAGGATTCAATTCCTTTAACGATTTATCAGCATCCGGTATTCGATAGGCAAATACTTTCACATCTTCGTAATAATTCGGCACATCTTCGCCACCGTGTCCTCCCATTGGATTTGGTGCCAAACCAATATTCTGGAATGGTCCTGAAACAACCGGAGACTGAGGTAATTTTCCATTAAATGCTTTTCCGCCTTCAACACGAATTTCGCTCCACACATATTTTTTCATGGCCTCTTCGGGTTTTACCCAGGGGCCCCCACTCTCACTCCATCCCGGCGAACCTGCGATGGCCATTTCCAATCCTAATGAATCGGCCAGTTTTGTGGTAAAAAGGAAATGGTCTTTCCAATCAGGCGTCATATACACCAGCCTGTTTTCTACCACCTGAGGGCTGTTTAATCCGGCGTCGAAATTTTGAAACCCGCCAATTCCCACGCGGTTCATCCATTCCAGATCAGCGCGAATACCTTCTTTTGTAACATTTCCGTTCATCCAATGCCACCAAACACGAGGTTTTGCTTCATCTGGTGGATTTATAAAACCTTCTTTTAGATTAACGACATTATTTTGCTGGCCTGTTTCTTGTGTACAATGAACGAGTAGAAAAAATGTTATTAGCACAAATACGGTTAGTACTTTTTTAAGCATGAGGTGTTGATTTTCAGATTATTTATCGATCCAAACATATTGAAACATTCAGGGGTGATACATATCGTACCCTCGTGATTTTAAATTCAGGTTAAGTTCCTGTAAAAATTAATAGTTGAAAGGGACAGTATACAAGATGCATACTGTCCTCTAATTATTTCATTTTATTGCCAACCCGGATTTTGTTCCAATCCACCTTCTGTATTTGCATTAATTACAGTTTGAGGAATTGGAAATAGCGTAAAATTAATGGAACCAGTGTAGTATGGTACATCACCCATAAACCGTGAATGATTTGTAAGCTGATTAACCAATACTTCGTTTGTTCCTGACACGCTACTACCCATACGTAGCAATGTTGGGAAACGATGTTCTTCGTAGCACAATTCACGTGCACGTTCATCCAGGATAGTGTATATATCTACTTCTCCTGCTGAAATAAGCTTTGTTGCCTCAGCACGGTTACGTATTTCATTTATATCAGCAGCAGCTAAATCGGAATTACCTTTTCGGTAATATGCTTCTGCACGTAGCAATAATGTTTCGGCAGAGCGAACTGCATACCAGTCTCTACCGTACTGCGATATATGCATTGGGATTTCAGAAGGATGCCATCCCCAATCGTCCATTTTTATTTTTGAACGCATAGGAGTCATCATCATCGGTATAGAGATCATATCTTCTGTTACCGGTTGCAAATACAAGCTATGATCCTGATCAAGGCATAAAAATTCCCGCATTAGATTTACCGGATCATTACGCATATCCTCTGCATACTCGCCTGCCCAAACTTTCTTCGCCGCGTAATCAGTTTCAGCTGTTCCTCCTGTTGAAAAGCCACCTAAATATGCACTGGTGCTTCCTCCTGGAAACATGCTTTGATCAACATTTCCGCCAAACGGACAATTTGCTGCTCCATCTTCCAATAAATCTTCGCGCCATGTCATGTTCCTGAAAACCGGACCAACAAATGCAGTTAAAGAATAGTATGGATTTGCAAAGGGCCAGCCACCGATAAGCCCATTTGCCTGGGCTTCTTCAAACGTTGCTGCCTGTAACGTCCAAACTGCTTCTGTATTTCCGGCACTGAAATCGTAGTTTCCAACCTGAAACAAATCAAAGAATACGTTACCATCTTCCCTGTAAGCCGGAACTCCATTTTTCGTTGACAGGTCGGCAGAGTTTGCTCGCGTACCAAAACGCACAGTCATAAGTGGATGAGCATCTATTGTTTTTGTTGCTGCTGCAATAGCTTTATCGTAACTACCAGCATCGTTTATCTCAACGCCCAGTGCGATATAAGCTTCGGCAAGAAAATGATTTGCCACCCCTTGTGCCAAACGTCCGTCCTGTTCAGGATACATGGGAAGTAGTGCTTCGGCAGCCTCTAAATCGGCAATGGCAAATTTATAAACTGCTTCGCGCGAATCGCGCACGTAATCCAACTTTAGCGTTTCACTAATATTGTCTACAATTGGTACTCCTCCAAAACATTCCGCTAAGCGTAAATATCCATACCCGCGAAAAAACCGGGCCTGAGCTACTGCATAATTTTTATCGTCTTCAGTTGTCCACTCAACCATATCAGCACCCAATAATGCCATGTTTGAATAACTGATAAGCTGATACATATCCACCCAAAGATTGTTGAACATCCCGTTGTCGGGTGACCAGGTTGCATAATTTGAATAAGCATTAGCGGTAGGCAGACCAACACCTGTATGAACAATATCAAAAACATCTGCTCCCTGTCCGTGTAACAATTGCTGGGTAGTTAACCCGGTCCAGAACATATTAAAACCACCATACAGATTAAAAGCTTTCCGGTACGCAGTAATCAACTGAGCATCAACCTGACTACTTTTTTCAAAAGCTGTTTCAGGTGTATAAATTGTTTTTGGATCTTCTGTTAGAAAATCTTCATCACTTTCACAAGATGACAGAAAGGATGATATGGCTATAAAGCCTAATATTATGTACTTCAGATTTTTCATTGTTCAGATAAGTTTAGAGTGTTAAATTAATACCCAGCGTAAATGTTCTTGGTAATTGCGCTGCATCAAAATCTCTGATTTCAGGATCGCTGTATTCCCAGTCAGGAGCAATAAAGAATAGATTTGAACCCGATACAAAAACTTTCAAACTCGAAAATTTGATCTTATTAAGTAATTCGTTTTCAAACGTATATGACAAATTCAACTCTTGAAGTCTGATAAAAGTATATTTCTGCAATGCAGTAAACTTTTGATCGCTCCAGTTAACTGAAGGATAAATTTCACTTGGATTTTCTTCAGTCCACCAAGGATGATCTAACATATTATGATACTGGTAACCATCGGTTGACAGGTAAGCCATGTTATTTTCGGCATAACCGTATTTGCCTCCACTAAATATTCCATTAAACAAGGCGTACAATTGGAAGTTTTTCCATGATAAAGTATTCTGTAAACTCATTCTGAAACTTTCCTTACCGAAACCCAGAATTTTTCTATCGTTCACAGTTATTACGCCATCTTCACTACCATCAACGTTTGCAAACATCCCATCTCCAGGGTGTGCACTGTTTGCGTTTATATAATCAACATCGTTTGCCTGAACAACACCAGACCATTCATACCCATAAATTGCCGATAAAGATTCGCCGATAAAAAAACCGGCATTAATGTCATCTTCTTCATCACCTCCGTATAGTTCTACCAATTTGTTTCGATTCAACGAGAATGTTAAACCGGAAGTCCATCGAAAGTCACCAGACTGTACATTTACGGTGTTTATAATGGCTTCAATACCCCAGTTTTCAACTTTACCCATCGTAGCCATCTGTTCTGTAATACCAGCCCCCATAACAGGTATTGTCCTGCTGAATATTTGGTCGGTTGTAGCTGACTTATAACCATCAACTTCGATATGAATACGATTCAACATATCTATTTCGGTACCAATGTTAAAAGATGTAGTGGTTTCCCATGCCAGTTCGGAGTTACCCAGCGTTGCCAGACTTTGCCCCCATTCAACCTGGTTATCGAACCAATAAGCAATTCCGCCACCTCTACCAACATTCATAGTAGAAAGCGTTCCATAAGGTTGTAAGGTTTGGTTTCCGTTTCTACCCCACGAAGCTTTCAATTTTAAATTATTGATGAGCTTACTTGATTTTAGAAACGATTCATTCGACATGGTCCAGGCGGCACCAATAGCCGGGAAATTACCCCATTTTTTATCGGTTCCAAAAACCGAACTACCATCGCGACGGAAAGATGCGTTAAGATGATAGGTATCTTTGAACGAATAACTTGCACGAGCCAGATAACCAACATCATTATGCAGCTCGTAACCAATGGTTTGAATCTGCTGCGTTACTGCATTCGACAGTCCGTAAAATCCTAAATTGGTGTTACCAATACCAGTAAAATCAGTACCAGTCATTCCGAAAGAATCCATTTTTCGCGAATCGCGAGTATATACTAATGTCGCATTGATAAAATGGTCATCAAACTGATTGGTGTAGGTAAGAATATTATCAATTACCCAGGAAGACGTTTTGTTTTCAGCGATTGATCCATTGGCTCTGTCGAGATAAGCAGATTGTGCCTCGGGCGTGTAACCAGCTTCTCCGAGTGACAGATTTACAAAATTTGTTTCGTAGGTAAATTCACGAAGTAAGGTGGTATTCGTGGTATACGAACCGGTTATTTTGTAACTTAAACCTTCAATTCCCGGAATTTTAAAATCAATTGCACCTCCAATTATGGTTGCATTTCTGCGATTTTCATCATCCGTACCCACGTTAGTATCCCACAAGGGGTTCTGTGTTGTTTCTTCGCGGCCATCAACATACAGTCTCCATCTTCCATCGGGCAAATATGGTTCTGTCCAAGGCGAAAGTGTTACGGCAGCACCATAATTGGGCACTATTCCATCATTGTTGTTATAGGATTGATCGAAATTAGCACTTACTGAAAGGTAATCATTAATCTTTGTATTAACCCTTGCCGTAAAAGTGGCCCTTTTATACTGGTTCCCAACAATAAAGTTTTTGTTGTCCAAATACGAAGCTCCTACGAAATAATCCATGGCTTGTCCTGCACCTGAAACATTTATCGCATAGTTTTGCTGCACTCCGGTACGCGTAATCAGATCGTAATAATCGGTTGGTGTATTTGCATCAATGTTTTCTTGTTCCAATGGCGATACCCAGGTTGTTGCCCCGGTACGCGCATTCATAAGATCAATATATTCCTGTGCATCTCTCATATCAGGCCGGTAATTCGGGTTTGAAATTCCTGTTGAAGTGCTTACAGAAATGACCGGTTTACCCAATCTTCCTTTTTTACGGGTAATCATGATAACGCCATTAGCCGCCTTCGATCCGTATGCTGCCAGAGAAGTAGCATCTTTTAACACCTGTATATTTTCGATAGTGGAAGGAGCAATGTCGTTCATGCTTCCCGAGAAAATAATGCCATCTACAACTAAAAGTGGAGCTGTACTTCCTTCATTAATTGATTTCTGACCGCGTACCAAAAGCGACGTTTCCTCTCCGGCTTCTCCTGACTTTGAGAAGTTTATACCGGTAGTTAAACCATCCAGCAACGAGAAAGCATCAGTAGTACCTTTGTTCATTATCGGTGAATTGTCGATATCAACTTTAGCCACTGAGCCGGTAAAATTCTTGCGTTTTGTTACTCCGTATCCAATGGCAACCACCTCTTCCAATCCAATGGTTTCTTCTTCCATTGTAATGTCAATTGTGCTCTGGTCGCCTACTTCAATTTCCTGAGTTCTCATTCCTACAAACGAATATTGCAGTGTTGCTCCATCGGGAATTCCGGCTAAAATGTATTTCCCATCAAAATCGCTTATGGTTCCTATTGTGGTTCCTTTTACTACAACTGTTACGCCCGGCAAGGGTTGACCCGATGTGTCAGAAATATTTCCACTTACCGATTTTTGTTGCATTGCTCCGAACTTATTATCCATTTCGGATGCAGTTTTTATTAATATGTCTTTATTTACAATTTCGTAGGTAACAGATTTACCTTCAAACAATTCATCAAGAATCGCTTCAACAGTTTTACCTTCAACTTCAATGGATACGATCTGACTGTCGTCAAAACGATCGCGGTTATAGAAGAAGTAGAAATCACTTTGTTGTTCAATAGCATCAAAAACATCAGCTATTCTGCCGTTATTCATTTTAACAGTAAGTTTTGTCGTTTGCGAATAAACGCTGGCCGTACTGGCCAATACTGACACTAAAACAAGAAAAATGGTTAACCTCATAATTAACATCATTTTTTTCGCATAGGGATATAACATTCCCAATGCTTCTGATTTTTTTTTCATAAATTTGAATGTTTTTAGTTAATAAATTGATTTAGCTTTAACGAGTTAATGAAATTTTGTAGAGAGGGAGTGCTACCAACATATCCCTCTTTTCATTTCAGAGCATACCCGTTTGAAAGAAGCTAACCGAAGCGGATCTTTTCCATCATAATTTAGGTTTTTAGTTTTTATTCGTTTATTTAGTTAGCAATTTTACTTGCTTTTAGTAAGCCATACTTCCTTGTTTTCAATCCGATAATCAATCTGAGCTGTTCTTTTAATTTTTTCAAGTGCTTCAATCAGGTTGTTGTTGTAACTAAACATTCCCCTAAAACGAAACTCTCCCAACTGTTTATCTTCTATATGAAACTTAATGTCGTATACCCTTTCTAATTCAACTACTAAATCATTCAATGTAGCGTCCTTAAACAAAAGATCTCCGGTCCTCCACGATGTGAAATATTCCGGTTCAACCTGTTCTATCGAAATACTTTTTGCCCCCGCCTTATAAACTGCCCTTTCTCCCGGTACCAAACTAATCTTTTGCTGAGTAGTATTATTTAATTCCATATCGATGCTACCCTCTGCCAGTATTGTTTCAAATAAATCGCTATCGGGGTACGCTTTTATATTGAACGAAGTTCCCGTTACCAGAATATTGGCAACCGGTGTTTTTACAGTAAACGGTTTTTCTGTATTCTTAGCGACCTCAAAATAAGCTTCCCCCGATAATTCAACCTCACGACTTTTATCATTAAACGATTCGACATTGTACGCTACCGTTGACCCGGTGTTTACCCACACTTCTGAACCATCAGGCAAAACACATTTTGCAACATGCCCCTTTGGTGCCGTAACTTCGCAGAGCATTTCAGAAACGGCCTGATTATTGGCTTGATTACCTCCTGTAAAATACCAACTCAATGCAAATGTGATTGGTATGGCAAGTATTGCAGCAATTTTATAAAGTAGCAGTTGACGATGCGAACGGGCCATCTGCAAGGTGCTTTTTGCCTGAACTTTGCTAAGCACATTTAGCTTATCCTTAATGATGTCTTCAGAAGAAATGTAGCTACTGCTTTGTTCCCAAACCTTCTTGTATTTCTGAAAAGAGCTTGTGTTTTCTGAAGATGATTTCAGCCATAACATAAATTCATCTTGTTCATCAGATGACATGTTCCCGGAAAGATATTTGGCAAAAAGGCTGTCTTGATTATATAGCTTATTATTCACTTCGTCTTTTGGTTTAATTACTCATGAGACGAAATTTAATGGTTTTACCCTGTAAAACAAATTACTTTTTTTTTGAAAACACGAAGACCAGGAGGTTAAACATTTGATATTCCGACAATTTACTTCGAAGTTTTTTTAATGCAATTCCCATTTGCATTTCGACCGTTTTTATGGATATATCCAGTTTTGCTGCAATCTCGCCATACTTTAAACCTTCAAACCGACAAAGGATGAAGATATTACGGCATTTTTCGGGCAATTCCTGAATTGATTTATTAATCCTATCATTTAATTCGGCCTCTTCAACCAAATCACGAAAAGGAGTTGTTTCATAAATTTCTTTCAATTTACCCGGTTTCCCATTCCTATTTTCTTTTCTTAAATAATCAATTGTTTTGTTCTTTACAGAGTTGAAAAGATAAGACTTTGGTGTGTGCGGTATATTTAAGTTGGAATGATTGATCCATAGGTCGACAAAAAACTCTTGGACAAGTGACCTTGATTTATCCATATCGGAAAGATACTTGTTTACAAAAAAACAAAGCGATGTGTAAGTCTCGTCAAATAACTGACTAAAGGCTACATCATCCCCATTACGAATTTTTTCAAAAACAGAATTATCCGATAGTCTCATCGTCAGGTTCAATTAGAAAACTGAGACCAATGTAATATCTTTAGTCGGATTTTGAAAAAGTATTGAAAATATTGATCACAGAAAAGATGAATTTTTACTATCTCGTCTTGCTATCAATCCAATTTCCTTTTACAGGAAAAGCAGAACTAAACGTCCTGGAACGCTCACATCCTTAAATATGACTTTATAACCTATCTGACGAAATGTCTATCAACCGTAAAGAACCGTGACTGAAGTTGTAAAGTATTACCGAATTAACACAGAATGAAGCAAATTAATTTATCTCAAAAAGGTAAAAATTATATGTTTCGTTTACACAATCGTTGACAGAGGTACATTGTGTAAACCGAATTAAGCAGTAATAGCGTTCACGATTAGTAAACAAATCCCTATTTAAAACTGCCTGAAGCAACTTAAACCAATAAACAAAGCTTATTGCTTTATAAGAATCCAATTTAACAATCAAAAATTATCATTAAAAATAATCTGAATCTATAACTGTAATTATGGGCCAATAATAAACTTGCCACGATTGCGAACTAACCTCTTAATGGTACTTTATGTATGCCACTTCTGTTTTTCATGACGTCATATTTTAATATAAATATATAATCTCGCTGCCTATAAATGGGAGATTCGAACAAAATTATCCTCTTAATTAATTGAACCAAATATAGATCATTCTGGTTTTCTTTTAAATCTAGCCAATTTTCATAATTCTAAGGATAATTCACCCATTGTAAACTAAACGGTGATAATAAAATTAACCTTTTAAAATCACATGCATAAAAACAATAATTGAAATCGGCTCGAACTGTAGAGTATTAATAAATTAATTCTTAGTCAGTTTTTGTATATTTGATACAGTAAATAAAATTATTGAAGCATTAGAGAGACTTTACCGAGAACAAAAATTTTCGACCTCTGTAAAAAGCTGATTTTAAGCGCACAAGAAAATACAAAATCGTCCTTTACTGGGCACACATAAAAAAAGCAACAATCTAATATTCAGACTGTTGCTTTTTTATTTTCAATTCAATATCAATATAATATAAATATTTCTCCAATCTTAACGATAGTTATACACCTAAAATAATTAGATTTTTTGCCTGCGAACACTAAGGTTTCCTTATCGTTTTTAATTTAATTGTCTAGTTACTTTACTGCAGAACTCACTCCTTCAGAAGTCATTTGTATTCTTTTTATAGTTCCATCAGAATTGTAATACAGGCGATCGATACACACAGAACGAAGATAACTACCACCTGCTGTCGGAATAGAACCGTTGTGATATACAAAATACCAGTTGCCTTTGAATTCCACAATGGACTGATGGTTTGTATTGCTGTTGCCGGCCACCTCATTGAGAATGCCTTTGTACTCCCATGGTCCTTCAATGCTTTTACTCATGGCATAACAGGTTTTCTCCGGAAACCACGCAGCATAAGAAAGGTAGTACCAATCTCCTTTTTTATGAATCCACGGTGCTTCTGTAAAATGTGGCAGGTCAATCGTTTTGATTTCACCTTCCAGTTCAATCATATTCTCTTTTAATTTGGCATAATAGCAGCAGGTATTTCCCCACATCAGGTACGCTTGTCCGTCGTCGTCAATCCATACGGTTGGGTCAATATCATCCCAAGAAATATCTGTGCAATCGGTGGTCATGTCATTTGTTACCAGCGCTGATCCGCGAGCATCAACAAATGGTCCGGTTGGACTATCCGCCACTGCAACTCCAATAGCCTTTCCTCCGGTTTGATGTTCGGTTGAAACATACCAGTAAAATTTGCCGTTCCGCTCAATTACCTGCGCGGCCCACGAGCTGTGATCTTTCGCCCATTTAAAATCGCTTGTTTTCAGAGGAACCGGATATTCTTTCCAATTCTTAAAGTCTTCCGTTGAAAAAACCAACCAGTTGGGCATATTATACCATTTACCATCCCCGGTATCCTGTCCTGCATATACATAAAAAACATCATCATATATAAATGCTGCCGGATCGGCGGTGTATTTATGTGTGATTACTGGATTTCCTGTAGCCTGGAATTCAAAAATCTGCTCATCTTGAGCCTGCACATTAGCAAACCAAAGTATAGTTCCAATCAACATACAAATCTGAACTACTTTTTTCATTGTTATATTTCCTATTTGATTTCAAAACTTGTTTCAGCCGGTTTTAACCATTTCGCTGAGAATTTCAAATTAACTTTTCCCTCTTGTTCTCCTGCACGGATATAAGCGATCATTCGTCCGTGAAATACACGTTGTTTGTTGTCGGTATAATCCGACATATCTGAATTGTTGCTCGCCTCCAGACCAAGTAATTTTGCATCCCCAAGAATCTCGCACGTCACTTCATCATCAGACAATATCACAGGAATTCCATCTTCGTCAACCACCTGAATTACGATTTGAGCAACTTTTCCCTTTTCTATCGCTGTTTCATCTGAAATAACTTTTATTTCATTCGGACGACCTGAGGATTGGATGGCATTTTTACTAACCGTGTTGCCGTTTTCATCTATTCCGATCACTTCCAGTTTACCATCCTGGTATGGAATATCCCAGAAGATGATTCCTGTTTCTTCGTCATAAGGTTTCTTCTCTCCTACGACTTTGCCGTTAAGGTGTAATTCCGCTTGGGTAACATTGGTATAGCACACTACACGAATAGACTGCCCATCCTCGTAATTCCAGATTGGCCAGGCATCCATCGAAGGTCCCCAGTCCCTGTTTCTTTCTGATACAGGATAAGTTCCCAGATAAGCCATTGGTTTGTCCGACCACAACGACTGACGGAAGTAACCACGCGGTTTTATAGATCCACCAAAATTGAGCAGACCGGAATAAAAGCCGCGAGATGGCCAGCGACCAGACTCTCCCAGGTAATCAATCCCTGTCCACAGAAACTGACCGAAAACAAAGTCGCGTGATGTTACGGCTTTCCAGGCTGCCATATCATGACGGTTTTCACTTCCAAAAAGTACCCGATTCGGATATTTTTCATGATCATGATCGTACAAACTTTCGGTATAGTTGTAACCTGTAATATCCAATGCAAATGGATAGCCGGTTTGATTCGACATTGCCACACCGGCCAAACCAGCCGTTTTTGGACGCGACTGATCGTACTGTTTCACCACTTTAACCAATCGTTCGGCAATAGCTCCCAAACGTTCTGCATCAGGCGCATCTTTTTTATACCCGCCAAAGATCGGCTGTGTGAAACCTGTTTCTGCCCCGCCGTCCAGCACCGGGTGCGAATACGGATCATTCGGATAATCCACTTCGTTACCAATGCTCCAGGCAAATATGGATGGATGGTTGCGATCGCGTTTAACCATGTCACCCAAATCTTTCTCGCCCCATTCTTCAAAGAAATCATACGATCCTTCGAAGCCGGGCGTACCAACATTCCAGCCTTGTAGCCATTTGCGTTTGGGGAATTCCCATTCATCAAAGGCTTCATTTAATACCAGCAATCCCAACTCATCGCACAAATCGTACAAATCTGAAGCTTGCGGATTATGACTGGTACGAATGGCATTCACGCCAATTTCTTTCAAAGTCAGGAGTCGTCTCTTCCAAACTTCGCGGGGAACTGCCGATCCCAGCACGCCTGCATCGTGATGCAAACAAACGCCTTTTACTTTCATCGACTCGCCATTTAGCGCGAATCCGTTATTTGGATCGAATGTAAAATGACGGAAACCGGTGGTGGTTGTAGTTTCATCAATTAAATTATCTCCACTATATACCGAAGTTCTCAGCGTATATAAATTAGGACTGTCAAGCGACCAAAGCTCCGGTTTTGTCACTTTCATGGCCGTTTCGATCTTTCCCGACTGTTTCGAATCTACAGTTAACTTATTTGTTGATTTCGCAACCTGTTCATTATTTGCGTCATACAATTCGTTTTTAACGGTAAGTTCTGATGATCCTGGAGAACCATTTTCAATGTTCACTTCAACCTGAAGCTGGTAACCATTTTTAAGTTGTTCGGGATAAGCATAAACGCCCCACTTTTCAATGTGAACAGGATTGGCATAAACCACCCAAACATCGCGATAAATACCCGATCCGGTGTACCAGCGCGAATCAGCCGACTGGCTGTGATCAACACGAACGGCAATCACGTTTACCTCATTAAATTTGATGTAGGGTGTGGCATCGTACATAAACGAAATGTATCCGTTTGGACGTTTCCCAAGCGAAACTCCATTAACAAAAACTTCGCTGCGATTATACACCCCTTCAAAGTACAGATACACTTTTTCATCCTTTTTATCTGCCGGAATTTCCAGGTGCTTACGATACCAAGCAATACCTCCCGGCAGATAACCAGTTGCACTGGCCAACGTCGGACTTAACTGACCTTTTACACTCCAGTCGTGAGGTAGATCAACGGTTTCCCAACGACTGTCATCTAACTGAATATTTTGCCCGTTTTCAACGTCATTTAAACTAAATCTCCAATCATTATTTGTTCGCTCTGATTTCCCAAATCCTGTCTGAGCAAACAGCGAGCCTGCAAAAGCCCATCCAAACAGTAGTGTGAATACTATAATTCGTTTCATTTTTTCTATTTTATCACTAAAAAATCTCACGTTTTTATATCTGAATCATGTTACAATTTACAGAACTTATTCCAAATCTTCCGACATACCCCATTTATCAACTAATCGTTGAAACTCTTTTTGGGTAATCGGCATCACTGTACCGTGGCGCGGATGAAAATTCATCGACACCGCTTCATCGATCACCTCAAAATGCTGCAAGTCGGTGCTTTTTGTAAACTGATAGCGGCCGCTAGTGTAAACGTCGTACATCAGTATATATTCGTCAGAATTATTCAGCTTGAAAACGCCAGATCCTTCTACTCGTTCAGTTTCTTTATCTACACGATCAAAATTGGGATAAGTATATCCTCCGTTTAGTTTTTCTGAAATGGCCAGTTTTATTCCGGGAGCGCCACTTTCTGCTTTATGAAATAAATAAAACCTGCCATCTTTTTCTACGATATCTCCATCGATACAGGCATTATAGTCTGGATTGTATAACAACTGTTTAGGAGCATCCTCCAGTCCCGTAAAATCCTTATTGGCATAAGCATAATAAATTATATCAGGATGTGCACCACTGTCTTTCATCGACCAGTAAACCATGTATTTTCCTGTCGCTTTATCGTAAATGGTTTGCGGAGCCCAAACCCGGTCCACATCACCAAACTCATCCGGATAAGTCTCAGGAATATTGATTACCGTTGTTTTCCAGTTAATCAGATCTGTAGATTTCATCAGTATCATGGCAAAATTATTCCACCCTTGTTCGGGCACAAACAAATCAGTGGCTACCATGTAAAAGGTTTTGCCGTCGGCACCACGCAAAATATGTGGGTCTCGCACACCACCTGATGTACTGATATTTTTGGAATCCAACACCGGTTGATTATTATTCAGCGCACGATAGTTATATCCATCGGTACTTACCGCATAACGAATAGCCTCTTCGCCCGGCCCGTTGCCTGTGAAATAAGCAAATAAATAGGAATCGGTTTGCGGAGTTTTGTTTTGACACCCAACGATGGAAAACAGCCCGGTAAAAAACAAGAAACAGTTAAGTATTACAGCTAGTAATTTTGGCTTCGGTTTATTCATTTGTCTTTAGTATTTATTTACGGATTTTTATTGTTACAAATTTAATCTACAGAACTGCTTGGACCTGTTGCAGAATCGTCAAATTGTAAGAACAAATTCGACAGTTAGCGCAAAAACTTACAGAAGATGAGTTCGTTAAAATAACGAACCCATCTTCATTTACCTGTCTAACCAAACTAACTACTAATGTTTTATTACTATCTTTTTTGCAAGTGATCCTTCACTTGTAACCATTCTCAACATATAAATGCCGGTTGGGATGCTTGATACATCAAGTTCTTTCAAACTTTTTGATTTCATATCTACATCCATTATTACCGCACCATTCATATTGTACAACTGTAAAGAAGAATAGTCTTGCTTGGAATATTCTAAATAATTGATGTGTAAAATATCGTTTGCCGGTACCGGCCAAACTTTTATATCACCTTCCTCCATGTGGGTATCATATACTGCAGTTGACAAATCATCGTAAAGTTCAGCAACTTCTGTTCCCGACAATTGATAATTGTATATTCGGTAATCATCTATTACACCTTCAAATATTTTCTTTGTTGAGATATTGATACCAATATAATTCATTACAAGGTCGAGATCTGATGGTTTAATAACCATTGTTACAGATTCAGCAAGCAATTGTCCATCCAGATAAATATATGCGCCATTTTCACCCAATGTTACAACAAGGTGTGCCCATTTATTTGCAGGTAGTGCGGCGGCGTTCAGGGTATATTCCATCCCATTACTTTTAACTCCGAATTCCGTTTGCCCACCAATTGATGGAGACAAATAGATATATTCATCGTCTCCTGAGCTAAAACTAAAAAGGTGCTGACCTACAGCAAAACCAGCCCAGTTCACCCAGCATGCAATCGAAATAGCATCATGGTTAGCTATATTTTCCGGAAGTTGAACAAAATCGCTTGATCCGTTAAAAGATAAAGCTCCTGCACCAACTTTGCCTTCAACAAAGGTGCCTCCGTTAGCCACACCATGATTTAAGTTAATTGTATTATCGGTAATATCCTGGTTGTCAAAAGTAAAATGTTCAACCATGTCATTTTCTGCGGTAGCTGTAGCCGACACTTCTGCCGTATATTCCGAACGGTTAAGCGCTTTGTCCATAGCCCTTACTTTATAAAAGTATTGAATTCCGCCCTCTGTTGTATTATCAACAAACGACGTAGCTACAACATTCCGGGCAATGGTATTGAATTCTCCACCTGCAGATTTAGCGCGGAGAATATCATAACCTGCCACATCCGGTTCCTGACTGGCAGTCCACTCCAGTTTTATAGAGACAGCATTTGCGTTAGCAGTCAGACTTTGGGGTTCACTGGGTGCATCAAATTCAACAGGAGCATCAACAGCTAAAAAACGCCACTGTTGATTTGCCGCATCTGTTTTTTCTCCCTGCACCAGATTTCCTGATCCATCAATTTCAGCACAATACGAGCTCTCTCTGCTTCTAATGTAAAACCATCCGTCTTCTGCATAGTCGAGGTACCATTGTTGGTTACCATACGGTCCATTATCCCAAATACTGATTTTACCACCAGGTTCTAATGAATAGCCATATAAATCCAGCCGTCTGCTACTACTGGAAACGGGCTTAATTCGATAATAACTAAAATCACCTCCTACGCGTGAATCAACCGGAGAAACCTCCCATTGCTGTGTATTCGCCCCTGAGTCATCTGCCTCGTAAATACCGGCTTCGTTGTAATCACCGGCAACTTCCAAAACCTGTCCGCTTTGTCGATTAACCAACTTATACGTTCCGTTAATTTCGGGTTGAACGTCATCTCCCCAAGTGATATTAATTACACGCTCGGCATTTGTTTGTCCTGATCCGTACCCCGTACCTCCAGGCATTTCAAGGGCAAATACACGTTGAGGTCCAATACCATCAAAGTACACAGCCCTGTCTTTAGAAATATAACTAAAAGTTGTCGTTTTTGCCTGACGTTCAGAAGTACCACCAAAGGCCTGTATTTTGCCTTCAGGAGTACGATACACTGCAGCGGCCGTCCAGTTATTCCGATGCTCGGCATAACCAATCCTGTCCCCGTCAAAGGCTTTCACCATTTCTCCCCTGGCCAGTTCAGCAGCACCCCACCAAATGCCGGTTTGCATACCGTATTCATAGCCAACCAATCCTTCCACAACGTTGTGCATCTCATCGGCAGTTGCATGGTGTCCATTTGCTCTAACGGTCTGAAAAAAGTTGGCAAATCCATCAAAACTTCCTGCCAGTTGATGCGTGTTGCCTTCATCTACACCTGCAGGAACCAAATAATTATACCATCCAAGTGCCTCATCACAATTCAATGTGTTTCCTCCGGATAATCGTATATTATCAAAAAACGGATTATTATTCATCGAATCGGTAATGTTGTACATATCCTGTTCAGAACCTTGTCCCCAACCATAATCGGGCTCGTTAAAGGCACCGACTGTAACAATGTTATGTCCGGCATCCATAAAGGCCTGAGCCGTTGTTTGAATCAACTGCTCCCAACGACCTGGTTGCTCCACATACCAATCATCTACCCACGGATGATCGCTGTTTAGCGCCAGATTTGTGTTGGACCCAACATATGTATTAATTAAATAAAGACGCCATTCAAGATCTTTAAGCTGTTCTTCTGTAAGCGCAGTATCGTTAACCAATGGATAGGTAGGCTGAAAAGATGCACGTACAATATCAATTTGGTCGTGCCCCATAAAAAGAATGGCGCGACGAAAGTTTTGCTCGTTAGACCAGGCCAGATCGGGTCCAAATTCAATGGTTTTTGATATTCCCGGAGCAGTAACATCAAATACTACATTTCGATCGGAAACCGGTTGTGCAAGCAAATTGTCGGCAGCCCCGGCAGTTTGTGCATGAATTTGGAGATTTCCAAATCCAATAATCAGCAGTATTGTATATAAAAGTTTAGTCGTTTTCATAAAACTTTATTCTTTTGTTTTTTTGTCTTTAGTTCCTCGTTAATTCGACTTCGTTTGAAATGTGTTTAAGGAATGTGGACCGAGAATTACATTTAAGAAACGTTCTTCAAGCTCCACACAAACCTCCTTCGATTCGTCACTTAAATTTCCTGCAAAAACAACATAGTTCCCTTCCGTATTCTTGGCAACCAAAACAGGTAGTTTATCCTCTTTTCCATTTTTGAAAGCCAGAACCTTACTTCCGGGAGTCAGGAATTGTGTATAATGTTTTACCGCAAAATATTCAGGAGTAAAGGTTGCTGTCTTTTCTTTTGAATCCACACGGATCAAGGCATTTTGCTTCCATCCCCATCCACTTACTCCATCATCAGCCAGAATGGCATTCCAAAAAGTATATTCTTCGCAACCATTTCCCAGGTAGTGGTTGATTAGGTTGAAAGTATGTTCTGCTGCTCCCCAATCGAACGAGCCCCAACCACATTCGCTTTCAGTTTGTACATATTTATAATTTGGATATTTCTCTCGAAGACGAGGCAGAATCTGTCCGCCCTCCCACTGAAAACCAAGACCTTTAATCGATTGCTGCATTCTTGAATCGGAAAGAACCTCATCAATAATCTCAAAATGATTGGTATTAATTGTTCCCAAATACAGATCAACATCCGGGTGTTGTTCTTTCAGTATTGGTGCAAGATATTCTGCATTAAAACGGATAATTCCCTCAGGCGTCCAGGCACACCCCGGATACGGAGTATAACTCCAGGCTTCATTTTGAAACATCACTTGTGTTACCGGAATTCCTTCTTCTGCATAGGCATCAATAAACTTGCAGAAATAGTTTGCATACGTTTGGAGATATCGCGGATCCTGGATGAAATAATCGTTTACAGCCAGTTTGCCGGGAAATAAACCGTCGTATGACTTTTCACTATCTTCGAAAAGCAGGTAATCCTGTTTGGGATTCAGCTCATTAAAATCGGCATTACTCACAACCGAGTAATACTGGTTAATTTTCATCCATGAAGGTGGCGACCAGGGCGAAATCCAGAATGTTAGCTCCGGATTATACTGCTGCGCTGCCTTTATGAATGGAATTAATGTTGTTTTGTCCCGGTCGACATTAAAATATTTAAGCTCGAAATCGCCGCTTACCTCATCACAACTGTACCAGTCGCGGGCATAGTCGTTGGCGTTCATAGAAAATCGCCCCATAGTAAAACGTAAATCTCCTTCAGGAGAAAACAGATCATTTAAAATAACTTCCTGCTCTTTGTCGGGAAGCATATTCAAAGCATCCCATCCTCGTTCATTAAAACAAGTTCCCCAGGCTTTAAAAGTTATAATCTCTGTATTACCTTTTACTACCAAATCAGGTGAAGTTGATACTTTCTTTTCAAGTTTGACGGCCGACTGATTCCAGGTGTTGTTTTCTGTGCTACTTATCCAGGTTACAGATTGAGCAATGACTGTTACCCCATTAACAATAACAAAAGTCAGTATGAGTATTACTTGTCTCAATCTGTTAGATAAAATTTGTTTCATTTTGTGAATCTCGGTTTCTTGTTGGTTTAATTTCAGTTGAGATTTTTTTGCTGAAATATTTGGCAGACAATAAAAGTGAAAATATGCAGGCTAATTAGCCTGCACATTTTCTGATTAAATCTGTAAGCCTATTTCACAAATAATTGTACATCGTCAAATCCTGTCCAACCATCTCCACCATCACCAGACTGGGTTGAAATTTCGATTCCTAATTTTGCACCAACTGACTCAGCAGTTGCTGTTGCCGACAATTCAATGGCATTCCATTGAGAAGCAACGAGATTAAAGGTTTGAGTAGCGATTACATTCCTAACACCATCGCCGGAGTTATAATACAGTGTAGCTGTAAATTTCGGACCGTTCCAAATATCAAATGCATCAACATTCAACAAGATTTCTTCACCTTCAGCAATTGTATGATCCGTAAGGTTATATACCGAAGGATCGCTACTCTTCATATAGCCTCTATAATTATCAGACACAGTATCCCACCAGCCGCCGGCTTCAACACCTGAATCGCTTGCTCCTGAATCACTTGCCCATCCCGGTACTGCAGACCAATTTTGTTGTTTTCCACTTCCCGGTAATGCAAAATCTGCATTTTCAACTGTTACAGGTTCGAAAACTTTCACTTCTTCTGTTACAGAAACGGTTTTTTCTACAACAGCAGGTGTTGAACCCGCTGCGCCATTTGCTGTCAAGGTTACTGTATAATCACCATAATCAGCATACGTATACGTAGGATTCGCTTCGGTTGAGGTTCCACCATCTCCAAAATCCCATGACAAGGAAACAGTAGCAGTAGTTGTACTGGTAAACGAAACTTCCTTCTCATTTACTTCATAACTAAATGATGCGGTTGGATTTTCGACTACTGTAACAGATTTACTCACCTCTGCCGGAGAAGATCCTTCTTCCCCAAATATGGTCATTGTTACGGTATAAGTTCCACCTGCTGAATAGGTATGCTCGGGACGCATTGCGATTGACGCACCGCCATCTCCAAAATCCCAAGCCAGGGTAATGCCATCTGTTGCTGTTGCCTCAAATGCAACCAACAAAGGATTCTCAGCACTAACTTCATAGGTAAAATCTCCTGTAGGATCAATCAGGTCATCCTCTGTACAAGCGAAAACAAATAATGACACAATAAATGTCAGCGCTAATACCTTATAATTGTATTTATTAAATTGTTTCATTTTAATTCTTTTAAAAATTAGTAATCAATATTTTAAATCTTTTATTTGATGAGTTGGCAATAGTGGTGCCCCGAAGAGCATCCACTTACTTTCCAAATCAATTATTAGGTTCTTCGATAATCAATACTCCCCAAGGTTCCAATTGTAGCTTTTGTTTCTCACTAACCTTTGCACCGGTTATTAGCTCAGTACCTCCAGAATAAGCATAGTTAAATTCTTTAGGATCAGATGAATAATTGTAATAATAGCGAATTGTATTACCTTCATCGTTTGAACCGGATTTTGTTATTAATGGCCATTGGAGCTCCTGGTCCGGCGTTTTAATATTCAACTCTTCAATTTCTTTTAGGATAAGTTTCTTCTGAATCGCATCAGAAACCATACAACCTTCATAAAGCACGCTTCCTTTTCCGTAATTATTAATGGTTATTGCCGGATACTTTCCAAAATATTCATGATCGTAAAAAGCCAGAGGAGTGGCACTCTCACAGATCAAATATTCAGCCCAGGTATTCACCTTATTGTTTTCTTCTCCAACATTAAAAGGATCGTCTTTTAATGCCAGATTATTAAAGTTGGTAAATTCCTGGTAGTAAAATCCACAGGCTTCGCGCAGTGGGCCGGGTGCAAGCATTGGTCGCACCATCGAGTTCTCGTCGCTGAAACCACTCTTGAATTGCATGATAACATGACCACCATTTTTTACGTAGTCGTTAATCTGTTCCAACAGTTCGTCACTTGCGACATATAAAGCCGGAATAATTACTAAGTCATATTTCTCAAATTCAGGATTTTTAGGTAAAATAAAATCTACTCCAATATTATTTTCATACAGAACTTTATGGAATTGGTTAACCAATGTACTTCTGTAGAAGTTATTGTGATCCGGGCCCCATGGACTTCCACCTTGATTAAAAGGCATAAAATTCAATGCTGAATTTGAATCGTGACTAAACAAAATGGCTACTTTATTCTCCTTTTTCAGATTAACCAGTTTTTTCCCGATCCTCTGCAACTCGTGTGCAGTTTTCGACATTTCACCATAAGCACGATTGGGTTGCAAGTCATGCGACAATATTCCTTTCCAGTAAATCTCCTGTCCGTAATGTATGGAGTGCCAATGCCAGTACTCAACCATATTGGCTCCTGATCCTAAATGAGCGTAAACATTTTGTCGTAATTGCCCGGGATACGGAGGTTGTTGAATCCGCGAATTCCACCCCATAGTCTGGGCATTGGTTTCAGTAATCAGGTAGTTCCTGTTTTTAACAGAACGAAAGTAGTCGCCACCGAAAGCAATCTCCTGACCGGTTAGGTTATCCTGCTGGTCGTGATAAATATTCACTCCCATCACATCCATCAATTCAGCACTTGCGACCTGGTCAACATCCTCCACAAAAGTCATAAAACATTGTGTAACAAACTGGTCATCGCGTTTGTATTCCCGCACAATTGACGATTGCCATGTTAAAAAGTCAGCAACTGCTTTTCGCCTGTATCGATCCCATTCTAATTTGTAACCGGTGTTGGTTATCCCGTCTCTTGGAGCTAATTCTTCCCAACCATCAATCGTCATTCCCCAATAATTCAAACCCCATACTTTATTCAAATTTTCAGGGGTTTTAAATTTCTTTTTCAGATAGTTTACAAAACCAACCTGAAAATCATAGTTATTAACACCGCGGTCTGTTGTCTCGTTATCAACCTGAAAACCTATAATTCCGGGATGTTGTGCATAATGCTCCATCAACTTGCGAATAATCCGCTCGCTGTAAAACAGATAGGTAGGATTAGTAATGTTCATGTTTTGCCGGATTCCGTAGTAGGCCTCTCCTCCTCTTTCAAAATCCAACAGCACTTCAGGATGTTTGTGCCATAACCAGGCAGGAATTGAATAAGTAGGCGTACCGAATATCACTTTTATTCCTGCATCGTACATTTTATCTACTATCCGATCCATCCAGGCAAATTCAAATTCGCCGTCGCGAGGTTCAAACAGACTCCAGGTCGATTCGCCCAAACGAACAACAGAGATGCCAGCTTCTTTCATCATTTCAACATCTTCATCCAGTCGATCTGAAGGCATATACTCCTGGTAATATGCAACACCGTATAATATATTATCGAATTTTTCAGGTTGTGCTTTTAAAACACCTGCAAAAAGTATCAAATTCATCAATATACCAACTGTCTTAAGTTTATTCATTTTCAGCTCATTAAGTATTTTCAATGATAATTCATTATTGCAATGAAAGTATAAGAAGCAAGCTCCCTCAAAACTCTCTTTTAAAAGAGATCCGGGGAGGCTTGCCATCCCTATCTATTAGTACCCTGGATTCTGGATCAATTGATCATTTCTATTCAGCTCATCCAATAATATTGGAAGGAAATACGATTTATTATCGTTCCATCCACGTTCCTGAACATCATCAAGTAGCGTATAGGTAGGTGTTTCACTACCATAAGGATACTCGATCTTAACTCCCTGAGCTGATGTGATTACTTCAGGTGCAATCATCCATCTCCTAATGTCGAAATAGCGATGTTGCTCGTAACACAATTCAATGCGTCGTTCATTTCTGTAGCGTTCCATCAACTCATCACCGGTTTCGCTTGCCGGAACATCAGGCATACCCGCTCTCGAACGTATCATGTTTAAATATTCCTTTGCTTCAGTTTCATCACCTAATTCAATGCATGCCTCCACATAGTTTAATATTACTTCGGCATACCTCATCTGACGCCATGGATATTTTTGCATATTAGTTGGTGTATGGTCAATTGCAGGATCGATAAATTTTCGGTTGTAATACCCTGTGAATGTTCCATTCCAGTCTTGTACTGGTCCCTGGCGAGTGTCCAGTCCCGGAATAGAAGAACCGTCGGCCTGTATGTATGATCCTGTTTGAACTTTTCCTTCCGGATCATTTGAACCGGTAGAAGCAGGTCGTGGTTTCCAATATGCTCCATCGTATAAAACATTGGCGTAAAATCTTGGATCGCGATTTTCATAAGGTGCTGCAGCTTCTTCAGAATTGTTCCAGTCAAACTTAGTTCCATCTGCCATTTCATAATCATCTACAAGCTGTCCGATTGGAGTATTTCCACCCCAATTTTCCCAGCCGTTTGGTCCGTTGAAAAGACCTACGTTTGGATTGTCCCACGCACCACTGTTATTTGCATGATCGAAGAAACTTAGGAAGATGTCTTCTTCGTTTCCATAGTTCAGGAAGATATTAATATAGTTTTGAGTTGCTTCCTCAGCAGAACCGGGACTTGTTCCTCCGTATAAACTGTATGCACCAAGATCGATTACTGCTTTAGCCGCATCTTTTGCTGCCTGCCATTTTGAAGAACGATCACCACCAACATAACTCACCAATTCAGGATTTGAGTATCCATTGGTCCATGATGCGTTGGAATTAAACAAATCACTTGCAGCATAAAGAAGTACTTTTGATTTTAATGTTAAGGCGGCCCCTTTTGTCGCTCTGGCTTTGTCTCCTGAAACGGGTAACAATTCGGCTGCAGCATTGCAATTTTCGACGATATAATCTACAGTTTCTTCGAATGTATTTCTTGGAACCAGGAATTCATCAGTAGGCGCATAAGCCTTATCAATTATTATAACACCGCCGTAAAAGCTCATTAACCAGGTGTAAAAATAGCCACGAAGGAAATACACTTCACCTTTTAATTTATCAATGTCATCTCCTTCCAACCCTGATGCTTCAATATTCTCGAAGAATAAGTTACAAGCCCGAATGTTTTTATAAAGGGCTTGCCAACTCAGATTGTAGAAATCACCAGTCCAATGCCAAGGACTTAAAACCCCAAGATAACTTGGATTAATCTCACTTTTAAGTATTGGCTGGGTTTCCCACCACCATACATCCATTGATTCATCGGCTAATGAAGAAAGCATTTCTGTTTGAAAAGCATGATGCTGTCCCATGTAAATATTGTCGACAAAAGATGTGATTAACGCCGGATCCTCCCAAACTGCCGCATCCGAAAATCGGTCTAGTGGAGCTACTTCCAAAAAATCATCGTTACACCCCGTAAGCAACAGGATAAATAGTAGTATATATAAATTTTTTATTCGATTCATGATACTTAATTTTAAAAGGTTACACTCAATCCAAAATTGACTGCTTTGTTTAATGGATAACTATATCCAGCATACCCAGTCTGAACACTCTCAGGATCATAATCCTTCATATCAGGGCTATAAGTCAACAAATTGAAGCTACTTACATATACTCTGAACTTTTCAACTTTTAGTTTGTCCGTTATCGATTGAGGCAAAGAATAACCTAACTCAATATTTTTCAAACGAACATAATCCGTTTTGTGCAACCAATAGGTATTTGCCTGGTTAACCCAATATTCACCTGTTCGGTTATATGTGCGTGGATTTTCAGTGCTTGGATTCAATTCGGTCCATCTGTTATCGTAGAAACTTTGCAGGTAATTTCCAAAATCGCCTGATTCAGTACCTTGATAAAAAACGCCGCCCATTGCACCCTGGAACAAAACGTTTAAGTCAAAACCATGATATCCCATGTTTATATTTAAACCACCGGTAAATACGGGAGTCCGGCTTTTGTCGTACATAACCCTGTCCTGTCCATCAAGCACTCCATCTTCGTTATAATCTTCGAAAATGATATCTCCAGGCCGGGCACCAGCCAAATGTGGATACGCTGCAATTTCAGCCTCATCCTGGAAAATACCAATAGCATTATAATAAAGTGAAGCACCTAGAGGTCTTCCTGTAGATTGTTGATATTCAGGCGCACCGGGTGGCTCATCCCAGAAAAGAACTTTATTTTTGGCATAAACACCGTTTACCCCAACACTATATGTAAATGCAGATGAATTGTTGGAGTATTGTACATTAAAATCGAATCCTTTATTCTGGAATTCTCCAATGTTTTCATCAGGTAAACTTAATCCTGTAGAAGCTGGCACAGAGGCATTTCTACGCGCCAGAATGTTTTTTCTTTTGTTGTCAAAATAATCTGCGGTAAGCGCTAGCTTTCCATCAAAGAAGTGCAGATCCACACCATAATCGATTTGTGTAGCAGATTCCCAAGTCACATTTGTGTTAGGAACTACACCTTCATAAAGCACTTTATTCGACTGCGATCCTCCATCTGTAACAAATGATAAACCACCAAAAGAATAGGAAGATAAGTACTGATAAGGATTAATCCTGTCGTTACCTGTCTGTCCCCATGAACCTCTGAATTTCGCAAAACTGATAAAAGGAATATTTTCTTTCCAGAAATTTTCTTCCGAAATAACATAACCTAATGAAACACCCGGGAAGAATCCGTAACGACTTGATTCTTCGAAGATATAAGATGCCTGATATCTCCAAACAAACTCTGCCAAATACTTGTCTTTAAACGAATAATTAGCTCTTCCAAAATAATTTAAACGTGTTTCTTTGTAAGCAGAACCAGTATTGTTTATGTCTTCCAGTCCACCTGCAAAAAGTTGGTCAACTGCAGTAGAGATATAATATCTTCTGTATGCCCAAAAGTCATCGCCTTTACCAACTATTTTTTCTGCACCTGCCATTAACTTTATGGTATGAGCATTGGCAATGGTGGTTTGATAATTAGCCAGAGCTCGGGTAAGAATATTCTGGTAGTCTTTTGCAGATTGTGAAAGTCTTGGATCATCAATTCCCTGACTCGATCCGATTAATAAAGGTTCACCATTTTCGTCAACACTTACATTATCCCACGAATACACCGTCCACGGAGTAGCCCAGTTCTTTTGAAAATTGATTGACTTATCAAGCGATGCACTTAAGTCGACAGATAATCCTTTAACCCACGGCACCTCCATATTCAGCTGGAAGTCAGAATTTAATACGTACCATTTATCTTTAGAGTAGCCTGTCTCGTTTGTTACTAAAACTACAGGATTGTCTCCACCTTCCATACCTGGTCCGGGAAGACCATTGGGCCAATATGCAGGAATTATTGGTTTAGATCGCATCAACTTATTGAAAATTTCAGGCGCTCCACGTTGTGGATAGTTTCTATCCTCCAACCTGCCGGAAGTATTCATCACAAAATTGATATACTTGTTAATTTTTACATCAAAGTTCGATCTAAGATCATACTGCTTATACGATGTTGCACTGTTCCGGTAAAAAGCATCTTGTGTTTTATTGGAAAGACTTACATAGTAATTTACTTTCTCTGTTCCCCCTTTAACTGATACATTACCATAGGTTTGATCAGACCAGGGCTTGAGTGTTTCTTCGATATAATCACTGTTAGGGTACCTCCACGGATCAGATCCATCTCTGAATTTTTGGATCTCGTCTTGTGCATATCTTGGATCTCTTCCTGCATATAAATCGATCTCGTTCAACAAGGTTGCGTATTCCGCAGCATCAGTCATTTCCGGCATCATAGTTGGACGAGTCATACCGTAGTTATAAGAAAAATCAACAGTAGGTTTTCCTGTTTTTCCCCTTTTTGTGGTAATTAAAATTACACCATTTGCTGCCTGAGCACCATAAATAGCTGCAGAAGCATCTTTTAATACCGACATGGTTTCAATTGTACTTGGATCTATTCGATCTAAAGAACGTCCCGGAACTCCGTCCACCACAATTAAGGGAGCAGTATTACCAAATGTATTTACACCACGAATCAGAATAGACACTCCATCGTAACCGGGCTCACCTCCATTGGAAATGGCAACTACTCCGGGCAACTTTCCAGCGATTGATTGACTAACATTGGTTGTAGCAACGTTTTTCAGATCTTCTCCATCAACATTAATAACAGAACCTGTTAGCGTAGCTTTCTTTTGCGTTCCATATCCAACAGCAACAACTTCTTCCAATCCAATAGCATCTGCAAGTAAGGTTACATTAATAGTAGCTTGCGCCCCTACCTCAAACTCTTGTGATTTCATCCCAACAAATGAGAATATTATTACATCAGTTTCAGAGTCTACCGAAATCGAATAATTACCATCTATATCAGTAACAGTTCCGTTTGTAGTGCCTTTTACCACAACTGTTACACCCGGTAAAGGTTCCTCTGTGTTATCAGTAACGGTTCCTGAGATAACTTTTTGCTGAAGTCCCTCATTGCTATACTCTGATGCAAATACTCCAAAACAGGATAATAACACCAATAACATTGTCAACTTCACAACTTTAAACGTTTGTCGCACACATGGACTTAATCCATGAACACATTGATTTTTTTCCATAATCTTGTTTAGTTTTATAATACTAGATTTAATTATTAGTTCTCGTGATAATAGCAGTCTGACGAATTTGTTCCTGCCTCCATTTTTGCCTGATTAGGCCATGCAGATGTCTCATAAGCATTTTAGTTTTGATTAAATTTTAGTTTCTACGATACGAATGTAATTTCAACCTTTCATCATGGGAATCTGTAATCCGTCAAATAAGGTCTGAAATTCACCACTGCACATATCGCCCTTAAAATCAAATCTTTAACATGACACAAAAGTCAAAATAAAAGTCAATTATTACCTTTATTTTTTGGTGTA
This sequence comes from Draconibacterium mangrovi, assembly GCF_010586825.1. Lineage (GTDB taxonomy): Bacteria > Bacteroidota > Bacteroidia > Bacteroidales > Prolixibacteraceae > Draconibacterium > Draconibacterium mangrovi. The sequence goes on from NZ_JAAAGB010000003.1 coordinate 500,415, forward strand.
GTTTATAAGAACAGAATGTGGAATATTAAATTTCAGGTCGTCAGAAGATGAATTAACATGGATGAATGTTTGGATTAACCTTTCCTAAATGAAGTCTAACGGCAGAACCATTTCTTGAAATAGATTTTTATGGCGATTGATTGTTTACTCCGCGAATAAACGTATCTCAAAAACACACTTCGAGCTACCTCTAATTACAGACTCAAGACATTTGGCTTCAACAGCTTGTCCTAATATTGTCTCATAAGATTGCGATTGCCAGCCAACAGAACACTGGCAAATAGATTCAGAAATATTTTGACTATCAAACATTGGACAAAAACACGGTCTTTCAGCGGTTTCAACTCGAATTACTCCTCTTTCTTTATCGTAAGTAGCAGTTTCGTTCAAAGTTGTCTTTAAATGCTGAAAGAATCCTTGAAGATCGTTTTTGAACTTATCAATCCCACTCCTGTTCGAACACTCTCTTCCAAGATTTTCCAGGATCTTGTTTCGGGTTTCTTCAGTCAGGTTTTCATCCATGAGATCAATTAGTTTGGAAAACCGATGTTTTACAAATCCTTCTTTCCAGGATGATTCGCTATTTTCATTTCCGGCGAATGTATCAACAGGTAAAATTCCCGGAACGATACATGAACAAATTCCGAGACTGCATGACTTTTTTAGAAAATCTTTCCTGTCCATATTAAATAATTTTTGTTCTCAGTTCTATGCTCTTACTTTTTCCTTAATGTTTGATAACAAACTTCTTCCTTACAATTTTTTTTCCGTCTCGTAATTGTAAAATGTACATGCCGGAGTCTAAGTCAGCGACATTTAGGCCGGTTTGCAATGACGAGTTATTTTCTTTGATGAGAACCACAGTTCCGTCAAGACGAAATACGGTAAGCTCCACAGTAGCATCAATATCTTGATAAGAATAGATTATATTTAAGGCATTATTTACAGGATTTGGGAAAATGTCAACATTAGCTTGATCTGCTGCATCAAGCTCAGACAAAGATGTTGGAATATTACCGGCTCTGAGCGAAATTGTTTGGTCATCCATTACTCCTGAATAAATATTAAACTCATCGATTGAGCCAATCCAGGTACCATCGTTCGCATATCCGCTTTTACACAAATAGGCTATCGCATTATCAAGAAACTGAATTGAATTATTGCCTGACAAATTTTTACTTCCGGCAAATGCACCATTTATATACCAGGAGATAGCTTCATTTGTTAATGTACTAACCAGATGATAGAACATACCATCGTTAAGTGTTGACGCGTTCACCCTGTTTTCAGCATTCCACGGATCGGTTAAATTTCCACACGAAATGGCTGCACAGCTATTTCCTCCGTTTTCCAATGCGGTAAAAAAATAGTTTGTCCCAAACGAGCCGGAAGTACTACCGAAATAGCTTAACATGCTATACGCAGGATTATTTGCATTAGTTGTTACATAAGCTTCTAAAGTAATTGAAGGATAAGTGTTAATGGTAATTTCCCCGGCAGGAAGTTCAATATAATCTCCCTGCCTGGAAGAGGTATAAACTCCATTTCCTACTGAACCACCCATAATTTGGCCATGAGCAGTGCCGACAGTATCGTTGGCTGTTCCGTCGTTAAAAGGATAAGCATGGGTCAATGTAAAATCGGCAATTTTATAATGAATTATATAATCCTCTGAGTGAAGTCCGTCTTCTGAAGTTACGGTAAGTATAATTTCTCCATCGCCATCTACGTTAACAGTACCATTGCCTTTAACGGTAGCCTTGGGATTAGTTGGTATTCCTTCAATAGTTATAGAACTTGTTTCCCGGGGGATATATATTGTGTACTTTTTTTTTTTGATCGAAAATGGAATCAAGAGAAGATTCAACAGAAAGATTAATGCTCTTTAAAGTAGCATCAGCAACAACGGCTGAACCCACTTTAAGTTTGATTTGCCCTGCATTTTTAGAACTCTTTATAACTACCAATGCCCTGCCTTTCCATACTTTTCGTATTGTTGATACATAAGGCCCGGGATCTTTAAGGTTTGCATTATCAACTCCAATGATTTCACCATCACCTTCAAGCGTAAAAAGAAGCTCATCTTCGGCATTGAACTGCACGTTACCGGCACTATCGGTTAACTCTACAGTTACAAATACTAAATCCTGACCATCAGCAGTTATAATGGTTCTTTCGGCAGTAAGCCGGATTTTAGATGTAGCACCGGCTGTTGTCAGCGTTGTTGTTTCCACTTCGTTTCCATTATCTACACCCACAGCTTTCAACGTTCCCGGCTGATAAGGCACCGAGAAAATGGCTTTGAACTCTTGGTTTTTAGTGGTATTTTTCTCCCCGATCAGAATGTCATTAAGATACAGACGAACTTTTGAATATTTCGAATAAATTTCCACATCAACATTTTCACCTTCAAAACCTTCCCAATTCCAGCTTTCCCAGGTTGGCCAAACGGCCCACGATGTCAAATAAATATTGCCTCCAATTGGACTAGGTTCTCTCACTGCCATGTAAAGTTTTCGCGAGTCGTTATATAACATTTCGCGATAATAAGAAATTGGCTTGCGGTGTCCGATCAGGTCAATATCTCCGCAATACGCACCGTGCCATGGAAAATGATTTGCGTCCCAGTGTTCTCCTGCTTGTTCTCCGTTATAATAGTATCGACCAATCCCCGATTCTCCCAGGTAGTCCATCGCAGTCCATACAAAATCACCCAGTATATAGCTGTTTTGCTGAACCATATTCCAGTTGTAAAATGCATCCTTCGGGTAAGACTCCGACTGGAATATAATCCGGGAAGGAACTCGCGCATGATCAGCTTCTGCATGATGCATTTGGTAATTGTAACCGCATACATCGTGTTCGGCCATTAACGGATCAAAAATTTCCCAATCATTGTCCCATGTTGTCATTGCTGAAGTTACCGGACGTGTTGTATCAATCTCTTTTACTGCCGTCGATAACATCCGGGCCGTTTCAACAGCCTCAGGCGATTTACGCTCAATGATCTCATTTCCTATACTCCACATGATAATGGAAGGATGGTTCCGGTCCCGACGAACCATATCCTGAACATCTTTAACGGCCCATTCATCAAAATACATGGCATAATCATAGGGCGTTTTGCTCACCCGCCATCCATCAAAAGTCTCATCAATAACCAGCAGGCCTAAACGGTCGCATGCTTCAAGAAAAGCTTCTGAAGGGATGTTGTGGGAAGTTCGGACGGCATTAAAACCGGCTTCTTTTAATAATTCTACTTTTCGTTCTTCGGCCCTGCTGTAGGCTGCCGCTCCCAAACATCCGTTATCGTGATGTACACAGCCACCACTTAGCAGCAAAGGTTTACCATTTAATACAAATCCATTTTCGGTGCTGAATTCGATGGAGCGTATTCCAAAAGAATACGCTGATTCATCAACCTCTAAACCTTCCTGGATGATCTTTAAGGTCGCGTTATAGAGCGTTGGATTATCAGGACTCCACAAAGAAGGATTTTGAACTATTATTTCCTGTTCAACTATTTTTTCGGAGTTTGCTTCGAGGTATACTTCAAGGTCGTTTTTACTGCCATCTGTTATTTCAGTTGACAAGGTTACATTTTGAATGCTATCGCTTGTATTTTTAACTGTTGTCGCAATATGAACAACAGCCCTGGCGGAACTCACCTCAGGAGTGGTAATGGCAACTCCCCAATGTGCAACGTGTACCGGAGCGGTTCCCACAAGCCAAACATTTCGATAGATTCCTGAGCCACTATACCATCTGCTGTTTTTTTGTTGCGAATTATCCACCCGGACTGAAATCGTATTTTCCTCATTTAAATTTAGATAAGGGGTTAAATCGTAACTAAAAGAGGAATAACCATAAGGGCGTTTCCCCCGTAAAACTCCATTGATATACACTTCGGAATTCATATAAACACCTTCAAAATAAACAGAAATTTGTTTGTCGTGCCAATCCGTTGGAACCTGAAAATGTTTTTGATACCATCCCGTGCCTGCAGGAAAATATCCTCCATCATTTCCTGATGGATTTTCTTCATCAATTTCGCATTCTATACTCCAATCATGTGGCAGATCAACATTCCTCCAACCTTCGTCACTAACAGGATTTTGTTCATCAATTTGAAAATCACCCAATTGAAATCTCCAGCCAAAATTTAAAAGTTGCTTTCTATCGGAAACAGGATATTCAGCTGGTGTTGTATTGATAATCACCTCAGCGTATGGGAAGTTGGTAGAATCACCTTCCTGTGCATACGAGTGAGCAGTTAAGAACAGAATAAAAAATGTTAGAGAGATTAATTTTTGCATCATCTAATTCAATTAATAACGCTACATTTTAGCGTCATGGTTATTATAACTATTGCTTTAAATTCGAATTATCCTTTACTACCAGCCACACATGTTTAAATATTCCCGATTCAGGCTGCGAGGGATTATTTTGTTGATGAGGCTTGGTTATTCGAACTGCAATTACATTATTCTTCTTCGAAATAATATAAGAATCCAGATCTACATGAATAGCCATTTCTTCTTTCTTAATATCTTCAATTAACACCCCGTTTATATAGAGGTCGTGTGGATAAGAAATTCCCTCAAAAAATATTGAGATACTTTTGTTCGACCAGCTTTGTGGTATTTCAAAGTGTTTCCTATACCAGATTATACTATTTGAATCCAAATCCTTGTTCCAGGAATGAGGTAAATCAGTACTTTCCCAGTCCTGATCATTAAAGTCGATATGATAAGCAGAAGCATTTTCTCCTTGATTATACTTCCAGTTTAAATCAAACAGTTGTTTGCGGCCAACCTCATTATTCTCAACATCGCACCCCGAAAGAATACCTAAGATCATTAAAAATGCCAGTATATATATTCGTTTCTTGCTCCCCATATGAGTAGTTCTATTGATCTGAATTAGCACCGGTAAAACTAGTTTCATTAAAAATGAGCAGGCGTCAAATATTCGTCATTTGCCAAATGTAAATTCGTCAAACTGCAATTACAATGGTTGCAATGGAAAGGGCTTAACAAGTTTTCATTAAATTTACGAGTAATTCAAATGGATTAACTGCAGCAACTATGAAATCATTCGGACAGATAATACTGACATTATTTTGTGTAATCGCCTTTTTTATAAAAACCAATGGCATTGAAATAGAGAAATTGGGTATTGAAAAAGGATTGTCAAATATTAATGTAGTAAGTATTACTCAGGACAATGATGGTTTTATGTGGATTTGCACCAAAGACGGATTAAACAGGTTTGATGCGAATACATTTAAAGTTTATAAAACATCTGATTCTGATTCCAATTCTGTGTGTAGCAATGTGCTTAACTATGTTTACGCCGATAAGTTTGATGATGTAGTTTGGATCGGTTCAGAAAAGAATGGTTTAGATGCTTACAATTATCGCACACAAGTATTTACGCATTACGAGCACGATTATAATAATCCGTCGAAGAATGCTCCGAGCGCCAATGGAATAACACATATTGTAAATGACGAAAACGGAAATATTTGGTTTACCACTTACGATGAAGGGGTTAACTTCTTTGACAAAAAAAATCAACGTTTCACCAATTACACTACCGACAACATCAAGGGACTGGGTTCAAATTACAATTGGTGCTTACTTTATGATACAAATGAAAGAATATATGTTGGTCATGTAAATGATGGTTTCAGCATCATCAATTTAAAAACAAAAACAGCGTTTAACTACAGGCATGATCCTGATAATCCTTCATCGCTGCCCGACAACTCCGTGTCAAGTATTTTTAAGGACTCGAGAGGGAATATTTGGATTGGTACCCGAAACGGACTCTCTTTGTTTAATCCGGACACGGAACGAATGATCAACTTCAAAAATAATCCTGAAAACAGCTCTTCCTTATCCAGTAATTTTATCCAGGAAACTATTGAAACCACTGACCATAAATTATATATAGCAACCGAAGGTGGCGGATTAAACATACTTGATTTAAAGGATTTAGCTTTCGACTCCAATCTTTCCGACATAAAATTCGAGCGAATTCTGGCATCAGAAACTCCTGAAGGTTTATCAAGTACATCGGTTCAAACGGTTATTCAGGATTCCTACGGAAACATCTGGCTTGGAGGCCTGGGAGCAGGTGTAAACTTTATTTCAGGTAAGGAAAGTACATTTAAAAAAATTACTTACCTGCCCTACATTGGTAACACCAATAGTTTGAATAATAAAGATGTGCACAGTATGTGCGTTGATAATGATAACCATGTATGGGTAGCAAATGGTCCGGGAGGAATAGGCATTTACAACGAAGGCGAAAAAATAAACCAGTTAAACAATATTGGCAACAATAATCAAGCTCAAAGCATAATAAGTTTATTTAAAGCTGAAAATAATAACATCTGGATCGGGACTTCGTCGGGCAAGGTCTACAGTTACAATTCAAAACTGAACAGCTTTGTTGCTTTTAACCATTTTAAAGACATCGAAAACATTCCCATTTATTCATTCTTTGAAGATTCGAAACAGAACTTATGGATGGCAACCGATATAGGTTTATTCATGTATAACCTTAATTCTGAAAAGAAAATGGTTTATACAACCAGTAATTCAGGATTATCAGATAATGTAATCAGAACGGTTGCAGAGGATGGAGATGGAAACATTTGGGTTGGTACATTAATAGGTGGTCTGTATGTGTTCGATGAGAATTTCAATTTTATCCGAAACTATGGCGAGACTTATGATTTTTATGCCGTGAATTACATCTATAGAGATTCGAAAAACCGTATGTGGATAGGGAGCCAGAACGATCTTTTTTTAATGAAAAGTCACTTACCCGATTCAGTTATGCGTATTGGCAAAATATCGGGTTTGGCAGAAGCAAATATTCGGGCAATAATTGAAGGTAAGACTGAAAACGAAATGTGGCTTAGCACAACCAATGGAATAAGCCATATCGACCTAAATACGATGAATGTTGAAAATTTTAATACAAATGATAATATCATCCCTGGTGATTACCTTATTGGCTCGGTTACAAAAACCAACGATGGTAATATTTATTTTGGATCACAAAATGGAATAACCTGGTTCGACCAGGTATTGGAACACTCAACTATTCAGAATCCAACAGCTGCACTAACCTCTTTTGCAGTCACTGACAATAAAAATTACCTAAATCTATTTACTGAGATTCCATTTGAAAATAAAATAGAATTAAAGCACAATCAGAATTCATTTCAAATTGATTTTAATGTATTGGATTATTCGCTGTCTGATAAAGTAGAATTTATTTACCAAATGGAGGGTTTAGACGATGGTTGGTTCCTTGTCAATACAGGGAAAGAGGTTACTTTCCGTAATTTAAAACCCGGGTATTACACGTTCAATCTAAAAACGAGAATACAAAACAAAGAGTGGCCTGAAGAGGTCACTACTTTGTCGATCAGAATTATACCACCAATCTGGTTAAGGTGGTGGATGAAACTGATCTATTTTGCATTAATCGCGACCGCGATAGTATATGCACTAAGATTTTATACGAACAAAATAAAAATTGAAAACGACCTGCTTTTTGAAAAAAACAGTCGCCAGCAGGAAAAAAACCTGAACGAGGAAAAACTCCGGTTTTTCACCAATATTACCCATGAATTACGTAGCCCGATGACTTTGATACTTGGCCCTCTGGAAGATCTTCTTTCCGACGATTCAATTACACCGGGTCAGGCAAAAAAACTACAGATCATTCAACGGGTTGCCACCCGCCTGTTACAAGCAGTCAATCAGATTTTAGAATTCAGAAAATCGGAAAACAAAAGCCGAAGATTAAGTGTGATAAAGGACGATCTGGCCAAATACATTTATGAAATTGGCGAAAAGTACAAAGACCTGAATCAGAATAAGGCTCTTGATGTGCAAATTGAAGTCCCCGACCAAAAAATTGAAATGTTTTTTGATCCGGATATTATTACGATAATTATGGATAACCTGTTAACTAATGCCTTAAAATATACCAATGATGGAACTGTCGAATTGGTTCTAAAGCAAGAACAGGTTGGTCAATTGGATTACACAAAAATAATTGTTACTGATACCGGTTATGGAATCTCCGATGAGGATTTACCTTATATTTTCGACCGGTATTACCAGGCTAAAAATGCCGCACATCATATTAAAGGAACAGGTATTGGCTTGGCACTGGTAAAAAATATGGTGGAGTTGCACGAAGCTGAAATTGAAGTAAGTAGCACTCTTAACGAAGGAACGACATTTACGGTTAAATTTTTAACCAACAACAGTTACCCCGATGCCATCCATTATTTCCCGGAGGAGACACAGGATGAAGAAACAGAAGAAAATTCGAAGAATGTAATTCTGGTTGTTGACGATGATGCTGAAATCATTGAATACATAAAAGACTCTTTAAGTGATACCTATACGGTTCTTTCTGCTGAAAATGGAAAAGTTGGTTTTGATACGGCTTGCGAAGAAATACCCGATATTGTAATCAGCGATATTATGATGCCAATTATGGACGGTATTGAAATGTGTAAATTGATGAAAGAAGATGTGCGTACCAGTCACATTCCAGTGGTCCTATTAACAGCGAAAGGATCGTTACACGATCAGAAACTGGGATACGATGCCGGAGCGGATTCATATCTGACCAAGCCATTCAGCAGTAACTTATTAAAAAGCCGACTCAAAAATATAATAGATGCCAGAAGCAAGTACTCGCTCTCAACTTCATCAAAATTCAAGCAAAAACAGGAAATTTTAAATGAATCCATTGGTGAATTGGATAGGGAATTTTTGAAAAAACTCACTTCGGTTATCGAGGAAAACCTGGAAGATGAAGAACTGAGTATCTCCTATGTGGCAGCTCAAATGAATATGAGCCACTCAACTTTGTACCGAAAAATAAAAGCGCTTACCAACCTTACTGCCAATGAATTCATCCGGAAAGTTCGCATTAATTTTGCCGAGCAGCTTTTACTGACTAACCAGTACAATATTTCAGAAATTATGTACCAGGTAGGAATTAACAGCAGCAGCTATTTCCGCCAGTGTTTCAAGGAAGAATTTGGAATGAATCCGAGTGAATACCTGCAGAAACTGAAAGATTCGTAAGCATTGATATTTTTAAACTGATCTTTGAATTGATTATTTATTCAATACCCACTAATTCATCGGGAAGTTGATTGAGCCATTCGTAGCGTTTCGCAATTGGATCGATCTCTGCTTTTGACTCCACATCAATATGCATTTGAACATTCATATCGTGTTCTGTTGATGGCCAGTAAGGTTTGCATTAACCAGGTGGATTTCCAAGTGGACAATGGATTCATGGTTGATATTATATACAACCAAAAGAATTATTTTAATTATTCGTCAATACGCTCTAACTTGAAAATGACCGGACGAACTCCATCATTACAACAGGTTATAATCATTTTCTCATCATTTGTCCATCCACGCATTATTGAACCACCTTGTAGCGCTGCATATACATAACGACTTATCGCATCCCAAGCTTCACTACAAAATTCTCCTTTCATCATACTAAAGAAATCCCCCTGTTCAAGTATAAATTCTTGTCCATCATGAAATATGTTGCATTTCCCAGCATTTGGATTTGCAAGATATTTCTCAGCTAAATCCGCGAAAAATTCTCGTCTCAATACGGTAATTTTACACTTATATCTTTTCATTTCATGTTGATTTTGTGAACTAACCGACTCCATTTCTATCGCACCTAATCCTAATATTGGGGCAGCCAAACTAGCTGTTCCACAAGCTGATTTCTTTATAAAGTTTTTTCTATCCATTATAATTTAGTTTTGTTGATTTTGTATAAAGTTAATTCGTTTGATGATGGAATCGGATTCAATCTTCTAATTTGGTGATACAAAGTACGGTTTATTCACTTTCTTCCTAAAATTCTTTACTCTGATCGATTTTAATCGAAACCCGCAAAGGGAAAATCCTTCATAAAATCCATGAGCTGTTTGTCGTGATGATACACCACTTTACAATCCCGTCGAAGATCATAGTAGCTCCTTTTTCCGGAGTGTAAGGATCCCACTCCGGTAATTTGCCAGGTACATTCGGATCGCCGGTACGGGCAAAGTTTATCCAGGCCTGGCTCATGTTTTCTGCCAGTTGCTGTGTTTTTTCCGAGTCGTCAATATCAACATTGAAAGGTCCCATTACCAATGAAGTATCCATATCGGTATTGTAAAACACAAAAGGCAATTCAAGACAATGAAACGCGCGTAAAGGATTATTTTTTGATTCCCAGTTAAACATGTACATGTAAACCGGCGCTCCACCTTCCTCAGCCTGTTCTGCTTTCCACAATCCTTCATCAACAGCCGCTGTTCTGAAAATCAAATCCTGCTGAATCAAGTCCATGGGTTTATAATCGGGATATGCCTTTGCAAAATCCTTGATGTACTCATCGGTTCTATCTCCGTACGACTTCACCAACACTTCGCGAACACTTTCCAAAGTAGTGTCTTTAGCCTGCGAGTAGAATGAGTTGAACTCATTTTGGGCAGTACCGATAATCATTGGAATGTTTTTGCTTATTTCCGGTGCTCTTCCATCAAAAGGCTGTTCAGGAATAATTGTTCCATCTACAGTCGGGCACCATCCAAACTGATAAATTACAAAACCTTCCTGTGCAGCAATTTTCTTGATCTTTGGAATAACCGCTTCACCGGCCATCAATAATTCTTCGAAAGGTACATTCTGAATCTCATCGATATTTTCAGGAGATATGTTCAGTCGATTTAAAACGCTGTCGGCAATCAATCCCGAATAACGCGGAGCCATCGATGTATTTAATGATCCACTTTCCACAATCGCCTTATGAAATAACGGAACTGCATCGGGCATGGCCATTAAATTGGTAACTTTTCCTCCTCCGCCTGACTGACCGAAAATGGTAACATTATCAGGATCGCCACCAAAATTTTGAATGTTACGATTCACCCATCTCAAAGCTTCAACAATATCGAGCAATCCAACATTTCCTGAGGCTGAATATTTATCACCATATTCTGCGAGATTTAAAAAGCCCAGAACATTCAAGCGATGAGTTACTGAAACCACCACCATATCTCCTTTTCGCGCCAAGTTTTCACCATCGTAACAAGGTTGTTCGAAGCTGGAGCCGGTGCGGTAACCGCCACCGTGCAACCATACAATTACCGGGCGTTTCCCATTACCATTGATTTCCGGTGTCCACACATTTAATGTCTGGCAATCTTCACTCTCTCCCGGAAGTATTTCCGCAGAAATCCCTGTCATCGACTGTTTCAACTGTGGACACGCCGGGCCATAATCCAGTGCCTCCTTAACTCCAATCCATTGGGCTGGCGGTGCCGGTGGCATAAAACGTTCGGCCTGGGCATAAGGAATGCCTTTGTAAGTATAAATATCGTCCGTAAAAACTCCGGATAGCTCTCCGCTGATTGTTTTTACATTTGTTTTATTCGAACCTTTATCAGCGACTTCGCACCTTGCAAAAAGTGCCGAAATCAGAACGAGATATAAGAAATTATTTATTGGCCTTTTTTGTAACATACTAATGTTATTGTCACAGATGAAACTGATCAATTGTATTCATCTCCAGTATAATTTATTTGTTTTAAAATCTTGAATAAACTCTATTCCGTAAACTCCAGATAGAAATCGAAAAATGGCAGCACCTGTTGAGGAATACGTCCGTCTTTGGTATAAATTCCACTTACGTGTGTGCCAATATATTCTTCTGAAAAATGGGTGATGCCAACATTTTCGAGTCGCTGGCTAAACATATCACACATTTGGGTAAATCTGGTGCCTGCATTTCTTCCCCAGTCCAGTTTGATAGCTTTTAGTTGCTGCAGGTTTTCAAGATTATCGTCGATCATATGAACGGGCATATTATCGTACCATTTTTGCAATACTTCCTGGTTAACCGTCAGTTCATCGCCGTTATACACAAATGGAAAATCGCAATAAAAAGGAGGGTTATCGGGGTTTGGAGACCACGAGCGGCCGAAAGCCATCATCACACTCCCGAAATACGATTTCTTCAACCCTTCGATGGTATTTATTGTAGATAATTCTCTGAAGGTAGTACTGTTTGGTCCGTACTCGGCAACAATCGTTAAAGCACCAGGACTAATGGCATAAACCGTGTTAAAAATATCGGGATGGTGCATGGCAATTTTTAAAGCACCATATCCGCCCATGCTATGTCCTGTAATTCCACGACTTTCTTTTTTAGCAAGCGTGCGGTAATTTTCATCCATATATTTTACAAGATCGAAAGCAGTAAAATCCTCCCAGTTTCCAAACACTCCCGAGTTGCTATAAAAGCTTCCCTGGTAGGTTGTTTTTTCATCGGGAATAACCATTATAAAAGGTTTTATCCTATTGGTTGTAATGGCAAAATCGAGCAAATCAGACATATAAGTCATCATTTTATTATCGCCAGTAAAACCATGCAGAAAATAGATTACCGGGTAACGCTGATCGCTGTTTTCATAGTTGGGAGGAAGATAAACCGAAACCGCACGATTTGGATTCTCGCCAAGATCATTTTCAAGGTTTTTTGAATAGATCGTATCGGTTACTACTGTCCCCTTATTGTTTTGAGCAAAAGAAGATAATGAAACACTTAGAAATGCAATGAATAATAGGATTTGGATTTTCATAGTTATAATTTAGGTTTTACGAATGATAGTAAAAACAAGAAAGAGAGTCAAAACCAACTGATGGTCATACAATTACGCACCGCCTCATCGTATGATCCGTTCATTTTCTCAGATCGCCTTCAAATAATTTGGATTCCCGACCACAAGAGCCGGGAATCCGAAAATCTATTTACTAACAAAAACTAACTTCAAAACTTATTTTATTTGAATAATAGCGGAGCAAAGGTGTTTAAGTAAACACGCCAGTTGGCCCAGGTGTGGCCTCCTTCAGTAACAAAGAAAGTGTGTTCCAACTTGTTCTCGGTTAATTTTGCATCCAGCTTTTGTGCGCTCTCGTATACAAAATCGGTATTACCACAAGCCAGCCAGTATAGTTTGTAACCTGCCTTTTTCAATCCTTGTAATTTTTCATCAATATCAGGCTGCTCGCCCCAAATTCCCATACTTAACGGGCAGATATACTGGAACTTTCCGGGATATTCGTTTGCAGTTGCAATTGTGTGACCACCGCCCATTGAAAGTCCGGCAATAGCACGATGATCAGGATCGGCAATAACACGGTAGTTCTTTTCGATGTACGGAACAATGTCGTTTACAATACTGTGCACATAGTTATTTCTATTCGCAGGATCTCTGAAATCCATTTCGCTTACCGGTAACTGTGTAGTTTGCGCCGCCATTTGATTTGGATTACCGTTTGGCATTACACAAATCATAGGTTCAGCAAGTCCTTTTTCAATTAGGTTATCCAAAATCTGACGGGTACGTCCCATCGAGCTCCATGCATCTTCGTCGCCACCGGCACCGTGAAGCAGGTATAAAACCGGATAATCTTTATTGCTGGTTTCGTATCCATACGGTGTATATACAAACATTCTTCTGTTTATCTTCAATGTTGGCGAATCGTACCAAACCTGGTGCAGATTGCCGCGTTTTTCAGCTTCAAAATAATTTTCAGTTTTTTCTCCAGGTACTAATAAAACGCTCAGATAACGAGATCCATCGCGTTGCATAAAAGTGTTAGTCGGATCGTTTACGCTGATTCCATCTACGATAAAACTGTAAGTATACAATTCAGGTTCGGGCAATGGCAATGTTATCGACCATAAACCTTTTTCATCTTTTGTTAGGTCTAAGGCACTGGGAACATCCATTTCTCCAAATGAAGTTTTCATTTTAACGGTGGGAGTGAATCCTCCGGTAATTTTTACCGTGTCGGCTTTAGGAGCCATAAAGCGAAATGTAACTTCTGTCTCCCCTATTTCAGGCGAAATAATGGGTTCCCGGTTCATGAAGTTGGTTAATTCCTGTGCATGCCCAATCGAGAAACACGCCAGAAACACAAGTGCTGTAAATAATTTTTTTAGTTGCATGATAAGTTATTTTATGATTTAGTATCTAAAGTTGTTTAACGAAAGGTTCGGGATACAAATGGCAGAGCTGTGTACAACGCCGAATGCCAGTATTCCCAATCGTGGCCACCATCACGAACGCGCAACTGATAAGGTATTTGAGCTTTGCGCATGGCCTGGCAGAAAGCAATGTTTACGTCGAAAAGAAAGTCATCGTCACCACAATCCACAAACCAGTTCACTGATTTAAGTTTTTCTTTGGTGGCCTCATCGGCATTCTCAACAAAGTTTACACAGTGATTTTCGATAACTGTTTTATTCAGTTGTGCGAATTTTGGATCCTGAGGAGAAAGACCTCCTCCTTCTTCCAATCCCATTAAAGCGCTTATGGCATAAGCCGATGCAAACAGTTCTGGGTGTTTTTGAGCGTAAACTGTAGTTCCGCCGCCACCCATTGAAAGTCCGGCAACGGCACGGTGTTTTTTATCGCCAATAATCCGGTATTTCGATTCGATGAAAGGCATAAATTCGGTAAAGAAGAACGTTTCGTACGACCATCCGTCCATATCGAAATAGCCATTCCACTCGCGACCTGCATCAGGTACAATAATTACCATCTCAACAGCTTCTCCCGAATCGATCAATTTATTGGCCACATCCTGCAAATGTCCACGTTGTATCCATCCATTGTTGTTATCAAAAACTCCGTGCAAAAGATACAGCACCGGGTATTTTTTATCGGTATCGGTGGTGTAACTTTTGGGAAGATAAACGGAATAATGACGCGACACGCCAAGAATTTCGCTTTGAATACTATCAACCGAGGCTTTGCCCTGAGCCGGCATTCCCGGAAACTGTGCGAATGAGTTAAGACTTAAAATGAGAAAAAGTACCAGTATTAAACGTTGCATAGGTTAAATTTTAATGATTAACTATTAATGTAATTAAGTCAAAGGGAGAATAATCTCCCAATGACTTAATGATCACTAACTAAACATCTACTTAAAAAGCTGTGGAACAAATTCAGAGAGATAAACTCTCCAATTAGTCCAGACATGCCCCCCTTCAGTTTCCCGATAGATATACTTCATTCCCATTCCATCCAGTTTAGCGCGGTAATCCTGTATGTTCTGGTACAGGAAATCGGTTTTTCCAATTCCAATCCAGTACAATTTGTAACCGTTATCCATTTGTGCTTTTAAAGTCTCATCAAAATTTTCGTACACTTTAGCCTTTACACCATCATTTGGCATAATAGCTGCTGAAAACAAACCTACGTAATCGAAAGTGTTCGGATAGTAACGAGAAATATGCAAAGAATGGTAACCTCCCATTGAAAGTCCGGCAATAGCACGATCTTCTTTATCGGCTTTTACACGATAACTTTTCTCAACAAATTTTATAACATCGGTGAATGTCTCTTCAAATTTACCATCCATTGTATGTGGCAGTTGCATGCTTGGTTTGTACAAACCTTTTGGCGATTCGCCGGGAGCTGCTTTCTGAGCAACATTACCGTTGGTCATTACCACAATCATTGGTTCTGATTTTCCCTGTGCAATCAGGTTATCCAAAATCTGCGAACTACGACCAAGTGCAATCCATGCTTCTTCGTCGCCACCCATTCCGTGTAACAAATACAAAACAGGGTATTTATCCTTGCTCTCTTCGTAACCCGGAGGTGTATAAATGGTAACACGACGCTTCATATCATTTCCTGGAGAATCGTACCAACGACGAGTTACCGAACCATGTGGTACATCCTGCACATTGTACAAATCGCCTTTTCCACCGCCAACAATAAATACGTCGGTAATTGAAGCCACGTCGCGAATCATGTAAACATTATTCGGATCGGTTGTAGTTACACCATCAACAATAAATGAGTAACTATACAAGTCAGATTCCAATGGTTGTGAAGTAAAACTCCAAACTCCGTTTGCATCCTTCTTCAACAGGGCTTTTCCAGGGCCGTCGAATACACCCCACTGCGTTTTAATCTTCTCTGTAGGTAAAAAATCACCGGTAATTCTTACAGTATCAGCACCCGGCGCATTAAAGCGAAATGTTACGCTGTTATCGCTGTTTATTTCCGGTGAAATAATATTCTGGCCTCCAAACAAAGCTTGCTGTGCATACATGTTCAGTCCCATCAACAAGACCAGAATCGTTGTAATTGAAATTTTTAGTTTCATCTTAATAAAATTGTTTATTCGTTTTATGAAGAGAAAGAAACTCACCCTTAAAAGGATGAGTTTCTTTCTTTAAGTTCGTTTATTGAATTGTTATTGCTCCGGTATAAGAAGCTTTTACAGCTCCCTCATCGGTAGTAATATCAACTGTAATGGTGTAAGTATCTCCATCTATCGCTACGTCAACAGTTCCACTGGCAACGGCAACATCGGCAGATGCTCCATCAGTTACAGTGCTCCAAACCGATCCCCATGTTCCTTCTCCGTATGGATTTGGGTAACCCGCAATACAGTCGCCAACTGCAGCAGTTTCGTTACTTACTACATTGTAGGTTCCTGCAGTAAGAGAAGCAGCATCGCGGCTAAAATCGAGCGAAATGTAATTTCCTGTTCCTGCGAAGTCGTATCCCCAGGTAGCGGCATTGTAAGTACCGGTAACACCTTCGGTAGCCAGTTTTAATGTTACGTTATACCCAGTTCCGCCATAAGCGCTTAAATCCATAGCTGAGGCAGCAATTACGTTAGTCAAAGCAATCGCATTACTGCTACTTCCTGCAGCTATTTCAGAGAAAGAGAAACTTCCTGTTGCATCCAGGTTTTGCCAGGTTGCACCACTTGAACTGATCAGTGTTTCCACATCCAAAAGTGCCAGTCCGTTTCCTGAGATAGAAAGCACACCACCGTTATCAACCACGTGAATTGTACTTCCGGCACGAACATAATTTTTTGTGCCGTTTGTTACATACCAACATCCGGTATGAGCAATATCAGTACCCATGCCCCACCACGAATAATCAAGATAAGCTCCGTTGTTAGCATCGCCAATTGCCATGGCCGTAGCACTTCCGTCGAGCACGTTGTAATCACCGCTCAAATCGCTTGCTCCTTCAACTGTAATCAGTTCAAACGAACCTACTACTTCGTCGTTCTCATTGGTTACTGTAATTACGTTAAGCTGAGAACCTTCAACTGCAGTACCAGCCCAACCATAGGTAGCAGGTGCTGTAATGGTATTGGTATAGCTGTAGCTTTGTGGTCCGGCCAAAATCGATGCCTCTACAATATTCATTGTTCCGGCAGTTCCAAGAACAGTCCAGGTAGCTCCATTCGATGAAATCAATGTTTGCAGATCGAGAATAGCCAAATTATCAGCTGTAATAGAAAGTACTCCGCCATTATCGGCTATAGTAACTGTTCCGTCACCTTCGCGCAGGAACATTTTTTCATCGCCGTTCATATAGTAAGAACCACCTTCCATTACGCCGGCGCCACCCCACCAAGACCAGTCGAGATAGTAACCGTTACCGATCTGTCCAACAGCATCCGGTCCGTCTTTGATGGAATAAGTACCCGAAAGCGAGCCAGCGTTGGCATCAGCAACAATCTCCAGGTAAGCATAGAATACATCGTCGGCATAAACCGTAATTTTATGCATGGTGCTTCCTTCAATAGGTGTTGCTCCCTGTGAACCACCCATAGCAGGTGTTACCATTTCGTCGGTGTAAGTATAAGTCGGAATATATGGATCGGGCTGATAAGCGTAAGTAAAAGCTCCGCTCAATTTAAGAACAGTTGCATCGGCCAGGTAAAGAATTCCACTAATTGTGTAATTGCTGTCCTGAAGCGCAATACTCAACGTTCCGTCAATAATTTGCTGACCGTTAAAAGTTGTACCGTCGTTACCAACCAGGTAGGTTTTTTTCGAGGCTTCCGCGCTTGGAGTGTAATCCGAAGCCGGTAAAATATAATCGGTTGCAAAAAGTTTCATGCTCAGTGTATTCGCGTTCTCATCCATCAAATTAATAGAGAATGTATAAAGCGAACCATCTTTTACCCTGTCCTGCGATTCCAGAACAGTAACGTCGTACACTTCGGGAGGTGTATACATCCCGGTAAGTGGGTCAAGTGTATCTTCCTCACACGATACCAGCGCAATAGTGGCGGTAAGGAGGAACATAAATAATTTCCATGTAGTTTTCATATGATTATTATTATTTGTTTTTAAATGGTATCATATGGAATTCGCATGATTTAAAGTCATCCTCAAAAGAGTGAATTAACTTACATGCTCATTTCATATGTTTTATTTTTTAATTTTTTAGTTCTAATTAGTTGGTGTATTGTCCGATGCGTTCCAAAGCCATTTCCAGCGCTTTTTCCCAGAATACCCAGTCGTGCGTTCCTTCGCGTTCGATATACTCGTGGTCAAACCCAGCATCAAGCAATTTTGCATGTACCGATTGATTTGAACTAAAAACCAACGGGTCGGAAGTTCCGCAATCCATGGTGTAAGCCGGTAAATCGTTAAATGAATCGTATGCCGTAATTATAGCGGCAATTGAAGGAGTAGTGGCAGCACCAACACCCTCTACAGCTCCACTCATCGAATAACAATACTTAAATTTATCAGGATAGGTAAATGCATAATACGAAGCTCCAAAACCTCCCATCGACAAACCGGCAATAAAACGTGTATCGCGTGAAGCAGTAACACGGTATTCGCTTTCAATAAAGGGTAAAAACTCCTCCCAAAAGTAGGTCTCGTATTTTAACCCGTTTTGATAGCCGTCGACATAAAAAGTATTGAATGCATCGGGCATAACCACAATCATTGGTGCTGTAACTCCGTTTTTAAATGCATTCTGCAAAATCAGTCGTGCATTGCCCTGGAGTGCCCAATCGCGGTTATTGCCACCCATCCCGTGAAAAAGATATAATACAGGATAATACCGTTCGGGATTCGTATAGTAATCGTTGGGTAATATAATGTTATACTTCATGGTTTGACTTAATACTGTACTGCTTATCGTCTTATCAATTAGCATACTAACATTGTCGGTTATTACCACTTCAGGTTCATCATCTTCGCTACATGCTGTCAATATCAGAATGAAGCATGTTGCCAGTAAGAATATGTTATGTTTTACCTGATTCATTTTGTTGTTCTATTTAAGATCCTGCATAAAATCCTGTGATTACCAACCTGTATTTTGAACAATATTTTTGTTTAACTGAATTTCGGTTGACGGGAATGGGAACAAATAGTTCCTGTCCTGGAAACCATATTTTCCTTCGCTGTTTCCGGTAGATTTGTATGAAATAATACCGTTTGACGACATAACCGGGTATGTTTGTCCTTGTGCCGATAAGAATGATTTTGCATCACCCCAGCGAATTAAATCCTGGTAACGAACATCTTCCATACAGAGCTCCAAACGGCGTTCTGTTTTAATGGCGTCCATTGATGCAGTTTTATTACCTAGTTTAGCGCGTGTCCGAACCACATTCAAGTAAGTATCGGCTTTGCTTTGGTTTCCTGCCAACAAGTTAGCTTCTGATGCCATCAATAATACATCAGCATAGCGTATAAGTCTTAAGTTGTTATCCCAAGTGTAATTATAACCCGCTGCTGGTACTCCGTCTTTTGTGATTCGGTTTTTCCAGAAGAAATAACCTTCGTTGATGATGGTTTTACCTGCATCCAGACTAACTCCCATATCCTGAACCTGTTCGTAAGTTTTCAAACTCTGATTCAAACGATAACCATCAGCACCTTCTTCGGCTACAAAAGCGTCATACAGTGCTTTTTGTGGTGCACAGAATCCCCAACCCAGGTCGGCCAATCCTAATGTCGTTACCGGTGTATTTGTAAAACGGTCGGTACGCCAGTGAATCATTAAATGCCAGAAATCGAAGTTGTTAAACACATTGTTTTCGTCAACAACACGGTTACACTCAAACATCGACTCGCTGTTATTTTTGTTACTGAACAACAGGATATCTTCATATTCACCATCGTAAAGTGCATAAAGATTAGAATTAATTACTGACTCGAATGCAGAGGCTGCTTCTGAGTATTTTTCCTGATACAGGTAAGCTTTACCCAGTAAAGTCTGCGCGAATTGTTTGGTCACACGGTAAACTGTATTATCGCTAACACCTGATTTTTCAACCAAACTACCCGATGAAATAGCTTCAGTTAAATCTTGTTCAACAAAGGCCCACAATTCAGCAGGGTCGCCATTTGCCATTTGATATTCAGAAGGCTCAAGCGGATGATCAACAAGTGGTGGAGTTCCCCACAACGAGATAAGATCGATGTATGCAAAAGCGCGAAATACTCTCGCTTCAGCAATCATTTGCTTTTTAACATCTGTATCAGGCTGAATGTATTGCATTACAATATTGGCATTGTAAATAATGTTGTAGTAACTCTGAAAACAACCCGAAAGGAAACCATGCTCGGCACTGAAGGTGAATTCGTTCATTTTCTCCAGTTCGTTATTATCACCACGGTCGGCACCACCTGCCCAAATATCATCGGAGCAAATGTTTTTCAGGAATTTATAATTGTACTGCATACCGATGAGTTCACTATAAATAGCTGTAACTGCACCCTCGGCACTTTCGTCAGAACCATAATATTCTTCCAGACTGATGGCTCCTTTTTGTTCAATCTCCAAGTCGTCCTGGCACGATAGCGTAGTAAACACCATCGCCACGACTGCTAAATATATTATTGTTATTCGTTTCATTTTTATTCGAATTTTTGGTTAAGATTAGAATGACACATTAAAACCAAAGATGATTTTCTTTGAGTTCGGATAACTTCCTTTATCCACTCCCAGTGAGTTTCCAACACCGGTAACTTCAGGATCGAAACCAATGTATTTGGTAAAAGTGAAGTAGTCTTCCAACGAAGCATAAACTCTCAGCTTTTTCAATCCCATTTTGTTGAGGAGTGAGCCCGGAAGTGTGTATCCCAATTGAATTTGTTTGATTTTGAAATAAGAGCCATCGAAAACCGAAGCCGACGAAGTGTAATATTTGTCCATATCGTTAGCACCTGCGCGAGGTCTGATTCCGTTTGTATTCTCAGTTGTCCATCTGTCTTCAGTAAAATAAGTCAGGCTGTTTACTGCATAATCAGTACGGTTCAAACAAGTATAGATGTCGTTTCCATATGAACCCTGTCCGAATACAATTGCGTCGAATCCTTTATAAGCGGCAGTTAAAGTAATACCATAAGTAAGATCAGGAATACCTTTACCTAAATCAACTTTATCATCGTCGTTAATGATCTGATCATCATTCTGATCAACAAAAACCGGATCTCCGGTAGCTGCATCGATACCCTGGAATTCGTAACCATAGAAGTACCATGCCGGTTTTCCCACCTCGAAACGAGTGATACCACTTGTTGTATGGAAACCTGCTCCGGCAATATAATCCAACGATTCGTGAATATTGGTAACCTCATTTTTAATCGACGAGATATTACCGCGAACATCGTAAGAGAAATCACCTTTCATATCTTTCCAGCCAAGTTCCAGCTCAAAACCTTTGTTCTCGATGTTACCTGCGTTGATTGGCGAAGCTGTGTTACCCACAATTGTAGAAGGTGTAATTCCTGTTACAATAAGGTCTTTAGTTTTTTTATTGAAATAATCAAAAGTCAACGATAATCTGCTTTCAAGGAAACGGGCGTCAATACCTAAGTCGGTTTGTTCTGCAGTTTCCCATTTTAACTCTTCGTTACCTGTTGTTGAAGGCTTGTAACCAACAGAGTACAAAGGAGAAGAACTAAATGGATAACTTCCGGTGCTGGTTACCGAAGTACGGTAAGCATAACTACCCAAACCGGCCAAAGAACCGTTTTGTCCCCAGCTGGCGCGCAATTTCAAAAAGTCGATCCACGATGAAGCATCCTGCATAAACGATTCTTTAGAAACTACCCAACCAAACGAACCTCCGGGGAAATATCCCCAACGATTGTCAACAGGAAGGTAAGCCGAGTCGAAAGCATCAGTACGCATTACAATTTCTGCCAGGTATTTTTCTTTGTAGTTGTAGCCCAAACGTCCGAAATATGCGTTTTGAGTGCGAATGGTAGGTTGGCCACCATTAACATCTTTAATCGCTTCCGAAGTTGCATAGCCAAAGTAGTAATAACGTGGGTCATCACGAAGCACACCCAAATTATCGTCGGTACCGGTTTTGCTTCCCGAAACACCAAACGAACGCATCTTGGTAAACGATGTACCAACCATTGCCGATAAATTGTGCTCACCGAAAGAACGGTTATAGGTAGCAAAATTCTCCCACTGAATACGGATATTGTTGGAGCTTGATGCGCTTAACGACATAAAGTTCTGATACGACATTGCGTTCGCGTAATAATCATGTGAATAACCATAACTTTCGCCGGCGCTTAGCAGGTACGAAAAACGCGATGTAGCAACCAATCCTTCAATTGGTTTCAGATTTAAGAAAGCTGTTCCGTTAATGTTAAAACCTGCACTTTTCGAATAAGAATTATCCCTCATAATTAAAGGGTTGAGGTTTTCGCTGGTAAGGAATGGCGAAACACTGTAATAGTTACCGTTTCCATCGCTCAGTAATTCACCAACACCATTGGCTCTGTAATTTGCCAAAGCAGTCGACATATTGTCCGGCATATTGTCTTCGGTGTATGTTACCGCTGTCATCGGATCGAGTTGTAGTGTACTCAAAATAAGCGAACCATATTCTGAACCTTCCGAAACCGATCTTCTTTCGTAGTATTCCAACTGATTGTTGGTACCAACTTCTAACCAGGATTTAATGTGGTAGTTGGTATTAATCATACCGGTGTAACGTTTGTATGTATCGGCATCGCCAAATACCATACCGTTGTTATCCAAAATACTTCCCGACAAATAGTAACTTCCTTTTTCGTTACCACCCTGGAAACTAATGTTATGACGCTGCATTACCGACGACTCGAAAATTTCGTTCACCCAATCGGTATTTTGCTCGAAATCCCAATATTGGTAAACACGATCCATGCTGAATTTACCTGCTTCGGTCCAGTAATCAATAAATTGTTCCGAGTTCATTACGTGAGGCGTTTTGCCAATACTTTGAATGGTGTATTGGAAATCGTAAGAAAGTGTACCTGTACCTTTTTTACCTTTTTTGGTAGTAATAAGTACAACACCGTTACCGGCTTGTGCACCATAAATAGCTGCCGATGCAGCATCTTTTAAAATTTCCATACTCTCGATATCGTTTGGCTCGATACCTGCAATCGACGAAGCAATACGTCCGTCAACTACGTACAAAGGATCACTTGAGTTATTGGAGTTGATACCCCTGATTCGGATAGTTGGTGAACTACCAGGTGCTGCAGAGTTTGAATAAACCTGTGTACCGGCTGTTTTACCTGAAATTGCCTGAAGTGGGTTCGTAATGGTCCGGTTCTCCATGTCTTCAGATTTTACCTGCGAAATGGCACCGGTAACCGAGCTTTTTTTCTGAACACCATAACCAACTGCAACAACCTCTTCGATGGCAATGTTGGCGCTCTCGAGTGTTACACTAATGCTGGTTTGACCGTTAACCGCAACATCTATCGAATTCATTCCAATAAATGAAAACATTAACGTTCCATCAGAAGGTACATTTTTAAGTGAATAGTTTCCGTCTATATCGGTAATGGTACCATTTGTTGTACCCTTAACAACAACTGTAACACCGGGTAACAATTCCCCGCCGCTATCTGCCACAGTTCCTGACACCTCTAGATTTGTTTGCGAAAATGCTAATGTGGAAATCATTAAAAAACCAATGATTAGCATTTTAGATAAAAGCCGATACGATTTTAGTAAAGATCGTACGGAGCTTACGTTGTAATTCCTCATAATTTAAATTTTAGTTACTATAAATTTGAATAGTTCTCTTTATTAGTTTCTTGTATTAGTTCTGTGTTATTGGAAATGAGTTCACCACTTCCATTAGTTCTTTATCGTGATTGTATACAACTTCGCAATCCTCATTAAAAAGCATTGTAGCGCCTTTCTGAATAGAATAAGGTTCCCAGTGAGGTAATTTTCCTGTGTTTGGATTTCCGTTTTTTGCAAAACTTATCCAGGCCGAACTCATTTTATCGGCCAGTTGGTAGGCTGCTTTTCCTCCGCCTGTCATTTTTTTACAGCGTGATATATTGTCGAATACAAAGGGTAACTCCATACAATGTGTTGAGCGGAACATACCATCTAAAACCGGAGATTCCCAGGTAAAAAGGTAAGTGTACACAGGAGCTCCTTGTTGCGTGTATTTTAACGCGGCGTGTTTTAATGCGGCAGGCCGGAATATAAAATCAACATCAAGCAGGTCTTTTCCCTGGTAAGTGGGATATGCTTTTTCGAATGCAGCGAGAAAAGTATTAACGTTGGCGCCATATTTTTTTTCAAGCGCTTCTTTTGCTCCGCTTATACTTATATTTCTTAATGAAGGGTTGTAAGTGCTGGCTGTAAATTCGTGCAGGGTGGTTCCCACTAACAACGGAATCTCTTTTGATTGCTCGATAGCCTTTGAATCGGCAGGTTGCCAGGGCAACACAATACCATCAACCGTTGGAGCCCAACCAAAAATGAATGAATTGAAACCATTATTTTTTGCCTCCACTTCAATTTTTTTGATGGCATTATTTCCTGCTTCAAGAAGTTGCTGATAAGGGATGGTGCTCAACTCATCGATTTGTGATGCTTTCAGCCCAAGTTCTTCCATCGTTGCCACACCAATTTTTCTGGAATAGTTGGCTTCCATAGTAGTTAATAATGAACCACTTTGTACGATCGCTTTTTGGAACAATCCCGAAGCAGCAGGAGTTGCCATTAATGTACTTACTTTTCCTCCTCCACCCGATTGTCCGAAAATCGTAACGTTTTCAGGATCGCCGCCAAACTGTTCAATATTGTTTTTCACCCATTTTAAAGCCGCCACAAGATCGAGCAAACCAACATTTCCTGAT
This sequence comes from Draconibacterium mangrovi, assembly GCF_010586825.1. Taxonomy (GTDB): domain Bacteria; phylum Bacteroidota; class Bacteroidia; order Bacteroidales; family Prolixibacteraceae; genus Draconibacterium; species Draconibacterium mangrovi. The sequence goes on from NZ_JAAAGB010000003.1 coordinate 525,462, forward strand.
TTAGCGTATTTTTCGCCAAAAGCTGATAAATCGAGAAAACCCAAAACATTTAAACGGTGATTGAGTGAAACAACAACTACATCGCCCTTTTTACAAAGCGAAGCACCATCGTAGGCAGGAAGTTCCTGTCCCGATCCGGCCGAATAACCACCACCGTGTAACCAAACCATCACCGGACGTTTTTCTTTCACATCCGATGTCCAGACATTTACACGCAGACAATTCTCGTCGGCATAACCATCGTCCCAGTCAAAAGCAAAAGCCTGTTCATCAGAAAACCAACCTAGTCTTTTTTCCTGCGGGCAAACCGGGCCATAAGCGCGGCTGCTTCTAATTCCGTTCCATGATTTTGGAGCATGTGGAGGCATAAATCGTTCGGCTTCGGCATATGGAATACCTTTATAGCTATAAATGCCATCTTCTAGGTATCCTGCAACTTTACCGGCCTCAGTTTCTACAACCGCGATATCGTTTGATGCAGTAACCGTATTCCGACATGTAATTTCTGTTTCGTTTTCCGGTGTTTTTGCACACGCCACAATTAACAATACAGAAAGAGTCTGAATGATTAGTTTTATTGGTCTCATAAGTAATCGGTTCTACCAGATTTTAACTTTACAATGCTACAGAGATCCGCCTTCAATCATTATTCAGTTTGTCCTAAGTGCTTTATTATCTGTTCAAATCCACTTTCGTATTTGTTCAAATCCTTTTGATTTTATTCAAAGCATGCACCTATAACACAAAATCAGAAAGGGAGACGGGTTTTATTGCTATTTTTGGCCTAAACACAATCAGACTGAATGAAACGAACTCTATTTTTAATTCTATTTTTTGCGTTTGCAGTTCTTGCACGGGGAGAGTCGGATTCTGCTAAAGAATCTCCCACGGAGAGCGGTATTATTGTTTCGGCTGAAATCTCCAATCAGTATATTTCTTCTTTTGCTGAAGATGCTTTTGGCCATATTTGGATTGGCACAATTCGGGGCTTGAATAAATTCAATATTAACGAGTATCATCAATATTTTAATACCGAAGATTCGCTGAGCATTTCAAACAACCGTATACAACAAGTTTATACCGACTCGAAAAAACGACTGTGGATAGCAACTGTTGATGGCGTTTGCAGATACAACGATCAGGACTGTTTTGACCGTATTCCGATTGAAAGTTCAAGTAGCAACGCATTGTACTTTTTTGAAGACAATGACGGAAAGCTTTTTTTAAATCTAAATTTTGAAATCTGCGTGTACAACGAAGAACAGAACAAGTTTGAGCCGGTTATCCGCGATGTGGATTACCAGAATGTACTAAGCTCCTGTTTCGTTGATAAATCAAACAATATCTGGATTGTTACCCCTTCGCTGATAAAATGCTATAATAGTCATAACTACCAGCTAAAACAAGAGCTGAAACGAGATAAGTACACCACCTTTTCGTACCTCGACGAAAATGGTAAATTATGGCTCTCGTCATGGCAAAGCCTGGAAATTTACGATACGCGAACAGGAAAATATACTGAAGTTCCGAAAGGCATTGCAGAGCATCCGGTTTTAAAAGATGCCATTATCTACCGCATGCATCCTTATAATAATTCGTCGGTATTGATTCTTACTCAAAAAGACGGGATATTCCTATACAATAAACTCACCGAAACCATTATTCATCAATCGGAAAGCGGATTCCCGTTCAACGCTCCTGATTTTGATATTGTTTCCATTTTCACCGATTCGCAAAAAAACCTGTGGATCGGCTCTTTCGATCAGGGCTATAAAGTTATCTATCATTATAAAGAACGATTTAACAACAACCAGTTTTTACAATCGAAGCTAAAAGGCAAATCGGTTCTATCGGTGGCAACCGACCACGATAAAAATTTATGGATTGTTACCCGTTCAGATGGTATTATGCTTTATCGCAACGACAACCACGAAATTCAACATTTCACCAACCAGGAAATCTATGCCTTCTGGGATTCGTTTCAACACACCGCCGGCCAGGTTTTTATTGGCAGTGATAACACGATTTGGGTATTATCCGACTGGATGTTGCTAAAAATGCGCCTCGAAAAAGACAAGCTGGCGCTGAAAAAATATTACTATTTCCCAACGGGTTTGCTATCGATTACGGAAGATGCCAAAGGTAATATCTGGCTGGGCGGCAAGGAGCAGTCGATATTCGTCCTTAACAAAGGTGAAACGGCTTTCGAGCAATATCACCTGTATGGAAAAGAGTACAATTTTACTCCTGCCCTGCTAACGCTGTCGTCGGGAAATATTTTAGTTGCTTCGTTTAATCACGAATTGCAGTTAATAGATGCAGCCACGAGGGAAGTGACAGCAATTCCGATCAGACATCTAATCAAAAAAACGGTTTTTGTTCCCGTGTGTTTGTTTGAAGATGCAGTTGGAGATGTTTGGATTGGTACCATAAACAATGGAGTTTACCGCCTTTCCACCAAAAACAACACGATTGATCAGATTAACGGCATTGGCTGTACCGACATCAGCAGTATTACTGAAGATGTAGCCGGGAACATATGGGTTGGCACTTTGTTTGGGCTAAGTAAATTCGACAGAACTACCCAACACTTTATTAATTATTATGCCATCGACGGAATTGGAGGAAATCAGTTTAACGAAAAGAGTGTTTGCCGGCTTTCGGATAATACACTGGTTTTTGGCGGAACACATGGATTAACCTTTTTCAACCCAATCGACATTAACTATAAACAGAATATTCCGCTGGTTTTCGAAAACCTTAAAATACACAACAAAATTGAGCAACCGGCCAAAAGCGGAAGTATTGATAAACACCTGTCGTACAACCCCGATATAACTTTAAATCATAACCAGAATAGTTTTACCATTTCGTTTTCAGCTATCGATTACGGAGAATACGAACGGGTAAAATATGCCTACAAAATGGTAGGTTACGATAATGTCTGGATAGAAGCCAACAGCAGCCGACAGGCCTATTATTCTAATTTGCCGGCGGGAAAATACACGTTTCGTGTAAAAATATTCAATAACGAAAACACCATTACGGAAACCCAAAACGAGATTTTTGTGCAGATTAAACCGGCCCCCTGGTTTAGCTGGCCGGCTATATCGCTTTATACCATACTGTTTTTATGTATCGTGGTTCTTGTGGTGCGCATGCAACGTCGAATAAAAACAAATAAAGACAAAGCGTTAAAAGCAGAGATAGAAACTGAGCAGGAACATAAAGTGAATAAGATGAATATGAGCTTTTTTGCCAATTTATCTCACGAATTCCGAACGCCTTTAACAATGATTTCCGGCCCGGTGACCATACTAAGTAACGATACAAACATAAAAGACGAATCGAAACAGTTGATATACATGATTCAGCGAAGTGTTAACCGCATGCTTCGTTTGGTTAATCAGCTGATGGATTTTAATAAGCTCGAAAACGACACGCTAAAACTGAAGGTGGAATCTATCGATATCATTTCGGGATTAAATCGTACCATCGATATTTTTAAATTGAATGCCAAAGAAAAAGAAATCGATCTAAACACCTATGGTTTGGAGGATGAATTTCTGATGTGGACCGATCTCGACAAACTGGAAAAAATTGTGACGAACCTTCTTATAAATGCAATAAAATTTTGCGGACCAAAAGGCAAAATAGGAATAAATTTCGACGTGGTTTCGCGCGAAGATATTGAACATGCTTTCCCGTTAACGGTTCACGATGCCAGTACTCAGTGGGTAAAAGTTGCCATCAGCGATACGGGCAAAGGTATTCCGGAAGATAAACTGGAAAAAATATTCGAACGTTATTACCAACTTAACAACCAAACCAAGGAGTATTACAACTGGGGAACAGGAATTGGGCTATATTATTCGCGCCGTTTGGTGGAAATACATCATGGTTTTATTAAGGCGAGCAATAACGACGAAGGCGGAGCAACATTTACATTTGTTCTTCCGGTATCGCAGCAGGCGTATTCTCCTGAAGAAAGGCAACCTGAATCGGAAACCCGACAAAATGAATACATCCCCTATCCTCCTGAAAACGACTATAAATATGAGTTTTCAAAAGAAAGCACCACTCAAAAACAAAAGCTTTTAATAATCGACGATGAATCGGAAATTGTTCATTATCTGAAAGCACTTTTATCGCCGCATTACGAGGTGAATTATAAGTTTGATGCCGATTCAGCCTATAAAGCACTAAACGAAATTGAACCCGACTTAATACTGTGCGATGTGGTTATGCCGGGAACCGACGGCTACGCTTTTAGCCGACAGGTAAAGGAGAGCTTGTCTTTCAGTCATATTCCCATTATTTTGGTTACTGCAAAAGCCACGGTTGAAAATCAGGTAGAAGGCTTAAATAGCGGCGCTGACGCTTATGTTACCAAACCGTTTGATCCGAATTATTTACTGGCGCTTATAAATTCGCAGCTGAGTAACCGGAAGAAAACCCAGCGCATGCTGGTTGGCGTTACCAAAACCGAAAAAATTGAACAGGATATTCTTACTCCACAGGATAAAAACTTTATGAGTGAATTGTATAAACTGATGGAGAATGAACTTTCGAATTCGGAACTGAACATCAACCGAATGACAGAAGTTCTTAAAATATCGCGGACAAAATTCTACTATAAAGTAAAAGGTTTAACCGGGGAAAATCCGGGAACACTGTTTAAAACCTACAAGTTAAACCGTGCTGCCGAGCTTATTCTCGAGGGGAATATGAATATCTCGGAAATTGCTGATATGACAGGATTTAGCACACCATCACATTTTTCGGTAAGTTTCAAGAAGCACTTTGGTGTGTCGCCTAAGAATTATCATGGTTAAAGAATTAGAGTACCGTAGTTATGTGCTTTGTACTCTTTTTCTGCTATAATAAGTTCAACAATAAACAAGTAATAAAAAAACCTAACTTTAGTGCTTCACAATTATATAGTAGTGCAATTAAAATAAAATATAAAATAGAGAAGGGAAAAAAGCTTATTGGAGTTCTCAATTGACCTGAAGCACATTGAATAATTAAAAAACAAAACTTTCAATACCTATTTTAGGATTATTAGCTTCATTTAAAAAATTAAATTTGGTATTTTTAATTGATATTTGAATTATTAAACAACAAGTATTTACAGAGTTACCTAAAAGGGACCAATAGAAAAAGAGGCTAATAAAATCACTGATAACTAGCGCACTAGAAAATAAATCGCGTCCTTGTTCTGTGCTATGGGAGTTGGTTGAGTAAATTTTAATCTCCCGCAGGGTTCAGCAACTCAATCAAGTTGTATAAATTGTATTAACTAAAAAAAGATTGTTTAACATCAGAACCTATCGGATAAAGTCATTGGAATAAAAGGTATTACCCGCATTATCTGACAAGGTAACGTAATCAATTTTACCACTGCCATAAAACTGATAATCTATCCCCAGAAACTTCCCCAACTCACGTTGGTAATTCTGAGAATTAATAACCTCACCATTAAGATAAATTGTACAATTATGATTTTCGGTTGTCATCCTGATGTTATGCCATTCGGCCATATCCACCGTAAAAACACTTAAATCGTTGTATTTTCCATCAATAAATTTCTCTGAAACTCTCAAACTTACCCATCTGGAACACTTTTCCTGGGTAAACTTAAATTCAATTGTCCCGTATTCGCCAACAAGCATTATTTCGGTATCATAGCAAGTTAAGCTTCCGGTTGAAGCATTATTCAAGATCCTGGTTTCAAGTGTTAACTCATCAAGATTTTTCTTAAATGGAAAGAAATATCGATATACCGTCCAAAAGTTTTCTTTTAAATCAACACCTTCATTCATTAAGTCGTCAACACTTGCATAAAAATTGGTGGATTGACGGTAAAATTTCTGATCATTAAAGGACCTGAAGATTTTTGGTTCTTTATTTGGACGATATCCTGCCACCCAATCTTCACTCCAGGCAAAAACCATTAAACTATCCAATGTTCGCGTACGGGTATAAAACCTCACCTTATAATTCCCCGGATATTTATAAAAATAATTGATCATTGACTTATTGCGTGGAAGATAGGTTTCTTCTCCATTACCAAAATCGGTAAAAACACTATCCTTTACTGCAGAAACATCATATCTGAATGTCTCAGTAAAGGGGAATACATCCTGAGGGTTCACACAATTAAAGCTATAATCTAATTTTTTGGGAAAGACAATGAATATTACAATTATCGATAAAAAAAGAACAAAAGGAATAATCCAGCACGGCTTTCTATTGCACAGTAGTAGAAACTTCAGAATTTCATCCCTGATCCTTCTTTTACTTTTTTTGGATTCTCCTGTTTTGCTTATTATTTCGATAAATCTCAAAAGCGTTAGCTTGCTATAGGCTTGCGGAACGTAATTTTTACCTGGCATCTTCCGTTTCCCGAACATCCGCTTGAGTGTTTCTTTACTGATTCGCTCTCCTGTTTCCGCTTCAATCGCCTGACTTAATTCCTCAAAATGAAAATTAGTCCAGTCGGTTGGTGCCCCCCAACCATATTTATTTGCAATTATCTTTTTTATTTTATCCAGATCAAACTCCATATCTATAAAACCTAATCCCTGTAAAACAAGCACTTGTGCCAATGACAAAAAATGCTCAATTCTGCTTCGCTACAATTTTTTGCATAAACAATGAAATAACTAACTTCGATTGTTGAAAGTTCTTGCATTTAGGTAAAAATAGAAAATGTTTGCTTCTACAAAAAAAAGTATACTGAATTCATTGGAATTTTCGAAAGCTAGCAAACAAAACGAATATATAAAAACCTGTAATTCTGAGAATAAAACCAATAATAACCTATCAATGACAACAATCAACCGCCGTACTTTTATAAAAGCGGCAAGCATTACTTACGGTAGTATTTTACTTTTTCCGTCGTGTTTAACATCGCCCGGAAATTTTCGTTTTTTTACGGATGAAGAAGCCAAGTGCATCACTGCATTATGCGAACAAATTATTCCTGCCGATGAATCTCCCGGTGCTACCTCAGCCGGAATTATCAATTATATCGACAAACAACTTACTGAAGTTTTCCATTACGATCAAACAACTTATCGTGACAGCATAAAAAACCTCCAACATTATTGCACTAAAACATTTGGAAAGCGTTTTGAGAATATTGAATTCGATCAACAAACGAATATTCTCACTTCACTTGAATCAGGCGAGTTAACAAAGGAAGATTGGCCCGATGGCAACGCGTCTTCATTCTTCAACCTGATTCTTTCGCATACAATGCAGGGCTTTTACGGCTCCCCTATTCACGGCGGAAATAAAAATTATATGAGTTTCGAGATGCTTCGAATCGACTATCCGCTGGTAATTGGGCAAAACCGCTATAGGTCATAATCTGAATTTACTTTATCATGAAAAATAAACACGTAAATGCAATTGTAGTTGGAGCCGGAGCCGGCGGAGGAATAATTGCAAAAGAGCTGGCTGTAAACGGACTTTCTGTCGTTTTATTTGAACGTGGCAAATGGCCTGTTTACGATGAACATCCAAATGACGAATTGATTTCTCAGCGTACCGAAGTCCTGGGCTCTCCATTTGGCCCCGACCCAAAAAAAAATCCGCGGGTTCTGCTTCACGGAAATAATAAACAAATTGTAACCCCAATTACAGGAGGTTACAGCAACAATGCTGCCTGTGTTGGCTCAGGTACTGTTAGTTATGGCGCTATGGCATGGCGTTTTATGGAAGAGGATTTCAAGTTAAAATCGACATACGGACATGTTGAAGGATCAACCCTGGAGGATTGGCCAATTACTTATAATGATCTAGAACCTTATTACGAAAAAGCAGAATGGGAAATTGGAGTATCGGGCGATGACACACAAAATCCCTTCTCTCCTCCCCGGAAGAAGAGACAGCCGATGCCTCCTTTCGAGTATAACCGGGAAGGTCAAGTTTTACATGATGCATCAAAACGATTGGGTTTACATCCGTTCCCTATTCCTATGCTTCGTAATTCTGTTCCAAACAATGGCCGTACGGGATGCATTCGAAATCGCACCTGTTGCGGCTTTGCATGTCCTGTTGATGCAAAAAACGGAACACAAAACACAGTAATTCCCGTTGCGCTGGCCACTGGAAATTGCGAAATACGTACGAATAGTAAGGTTGTTGAAATCATGATCAATGATTCGGGCCAGGCTACAGGTGTTAAATATTTTGATGATAACGACAAACCACAGGTACAAACGGCTGACTTAGTTGTAGTGTCAGGGGCAGCAGTAGAGACTGCCCGCCTGCTTCTAAATTCGAAGTCTGAACTTTTCCCAAACGGGGCGGGAAACAATTACGACTGGGTTGGGAGAAATTTGATGGGACATGCATACACCGGGGCATTTGGTTTGTTTGATTACGATATCCTCGATTTCTCAGGACCAGGAGCTACAGTCGCCTTGTGCGATTACAACCATAACAACTCAGGGATTATTGGCGGAGGCGTACTTGCAAACGAATTTAACCGCCTACCCTACTTATTTACAAATATCCGTCCACCGGGTTCTGCTCGCTGGGGTAAAAAACACAAAGCCTTTCAACGCGAAATGTTTCACAGAACAGCTCAGGTTGTTGGCCCGATACAGGAAATGCCCGTTTTTGAGTCACGGGTAACAGTTGACCAACAAGTTAAAGATTACTGGGGTGTACCGGTAGCCGCGATGTCGGGAGAACGCCATCCGCTGGATTATAAACATTGTAAGTTTCTCTCTTCGAAAGCTGAAGAAATACTAATCGAGGCAGGGGCTTCTCAAACCTGGCAAAGCGTTGGAGGTAGAGGTGGCCCAAGTGGCGGACAACACCAAAATGGAACGGCGCGAATGGGAAACGATAAAAAAACATCGGTTGTGAATAGATATGGCCAAATACACGAAATCGACAATTTATTTGTTGCCGATGGCAGCATTATGGTAAGCGGTGGCGGTTTTAATCCTGCATTAACAATTATGGCTCTCGGGTTTTGGGTTGGTAACTACATCGTTAAAAACTTTGCTGGCACTAAATTTAAAGGTTAGAATGGCTGCAAGGATCAGTGTTCAAATTAAAAATCTCTAATTTAAATGAAAGTAAAAAAAGTGATAATAGTTGTGAGTATTCTTTTTACCGGAATAATAGGTATGAGTATAAGTTACTCGCAATGGAATTCAGCCAGTCCCTCACGCACTTGTGCCAGTTGTCATGAAATTAGTCCGTCAGTAGGGCTTTGGCAGACTTCAGCTCACCGGGATTTACATTGTAGCGAATGTCATGGAACAGCCCTTAGTAATGGAATTCACAGCATAAAGGAGAAATCAAATATGCTTTTTACACATTGGTCAGATGACAAAAGCCATGATGATATTCAAATGAATGAACAGCAAGTAATTGAGCTTTCGCAGCGATGTGCAAAATGTCACATGTCTGAATATGCCAAATGGCAATCTGGAGGGCACTCAGTTAATTATGCCGAAATATTTATGAACGAAGAACATAACCGTCTGGAAACTCCATATTGGGATTGCCTGCGATGTCATGGAATGTTCTACGACGGAACCATTAAAAGCTTAGTTCAGGAACCGATAGATAAAGATGACGTTTGGAAATTAATAAATGAAGATCAAGCTACAGTTTCAACAATTCCTTGCCTGTCGTGCCACCAGGTTCATACACACAATGAAGTCCTTGGCCGAGCATCCAATCTCGATAATCCAAAAGAAATATCTTATGAACGAGAAGAGCGAAATACAATGATCTCCTGGTATGTAAGAACAGATAAAGGACATATTAGGGCAGATCGTCTGATGACGATTGATATGTTCAACAATAAGCAACCGGTTCAGGTAGCAGGCGATCCTGCAAGTAAATTATGTATCCAGTGTCATTCCCCCAATTTTAAGCATCAAACAGGCTCTGAAGACGACCGCACACCAACAGGCGTTCACGAAGGGTTAAGCTGTATAGCTTGTCACGCCCCGCATTCCAATGCTTCGCGAAATTCGTGCGACAACTGTCATCCTGCTATCTCTAATTGTAATTTAGATGTAAAAGAAATGAATACTTCATACAAAAACAGAAATAGCTCAAACGACATTCACTCGGTAAGTTGTACTGATTGCCACAGCGAAGAATTTCTGGCTCATAACTGACAATACTTACAGGATGAACAATACATAAGATTTATTTTTATATGTTACATTTCTTTCTACTGGCGCTAACTTGCAGGCGACCATAAAAAAACATAGAACAAAAATTATTAATTCAATAACCGAATAACAATGAAAAGATTAAAATTTATTTTCCTGATCGTACTCTGTAACTTGCTGTTTTCACAGCAGATGCATGCAGCGATAAAACTTCCGGCAATTGTGTCGTCGAATATGGTTTTGCAACATAACACTACCGTTGAACTTTGGGGCTGGGCCGATGCTAACGAAAAGATTACCATTGAAGCTTCGTGGTTAAACAAAGCCATAAACGTTGAAGCCGATAACAATGGTGACTGGCGTTTGGAGGTAAAAACAACCGATAGCAAAGCACCTCAAATCCTAAAAATTAAAAGTAAAGCCTCGGATATCATTTTGGAAAATATCCTGTTTGGCGAAGTATGGTTGTGCTCGGGACAATCGAATATGCAGCAGCCTGTAAAGGGCTTTGATGGGCAACCTGTATTTGGTTCGATAGAGGCCATTGCAAAGTCTGCCAACCCTAATTTACGTTTATTTTTCGTAGACAGAAACGGTTCGAAAACGCCTTTGCAGGATGTGGAGAAGTACAGTACATGGCAGGAAGCAAGTCCCGCAAATGTTGCAGGTTTTAGTGCTGTGGCTTACTTCTTTGGGCAGCAGTTACAGGAAATTCTGGATGTGCCGGTAGGAATGATATACACCGCGTGGGGTGGTAGTTCTGTTCAGGCGTGGTTAAGCAAAGAGGAGATAAGCAAGTATCAGGAAGTGAACCTGGATGACGTGGACATTTCACAGGGAACCAATCATATTCCTGCTGCCTTGTTTAACGCGATGATCAGCCCGCTGATTCCTTACACTATTAAAGGTGCGTTGTGGTACCAGGGAGAATCAAACCGCCTCGAACCGGAGAATTATAAAAAGCTTTTCCCGGCCATGGTAAAAGATTGGCGTACGCGCTGGGGAATTGGCGATTTCCCGTTTTACTACGTCCAAATTGCGCCGTTTATGTATGGCGACAACGAAGTGTTTCAGCATGCGAATAATTCAGCTTTTATTCGCGAAACGCAGTTGCACTGCCTTGATCTGATTCCGAATTCGGGGATTGCCATTACGATGGATGTTGGTGACGATTATTGTATTCATCCCCCGAGAAAGAAAGAGGTGGCTGATCGTTTGCTCTACAATGCGCTGAACCAGACCTACGGATATAAAAGCGTAGATTATGCGTCTCCGATTTTTGAAAGTCAGGAAGCAAAAGACGGTGGTTTGATCTTGAAATTTAAAAATGCTGAATCCGGGCTTTTTGCTTACGAAGAGCTGGAAGGCTTTGAGATTGCCGGAGAAGATAAAGTGTTTTATCCTGCAGATGCGCAGATTATCAACCACAAACTCCTTATGGTAAAAAGTGATAAAGTACCCAATCCTGTTGCTGTTAGATACGCCTGGTGTAACTGGATAAACGGAACGCTTTATGATGCCAATCTTTTACCGGCATCTTCTTTCAGAACCGACAATTGGGATGATGCAACCCGTGCAAAAGAATAGTAAATAGTGGCTGACAGAACTTAGTAGAAGAAACTTCTGATGAAAAAGGCCCCGCGCAATGCGAGGCCTTTTTCTTTTATCAAAACATTTAAAAAAACGTAGCTCTCATAAACAAATTACTTATTCCAACATTCCTACTTCATCGGGTACAGCTTCATATTTCTTTAAAATGGTTACCTCGCCAGGGTGTTTTACCGCGGCATGTGCAGCATATTTAGCTATTTCAATTTTATATGCGTCCACCCCGTCAGGCGCATAAGAATTACGCGTAACGTTTTTCTTAAATATCTTCTCGAACCAGGTACAAGCCGCAGTATAACGGCCGTAAGTTGTTTCCAGGTGGTACCCGTCGCGGTTAAAATGATCGCCAATACATGAGGTGCGGCCGTTTTGAATAGCTGTTCCCGAAGGAATGATAATGTCAATATCAACCAAATCGGCAGCGCGGTCGATGGCATCTACCAATGACTCGTACATCTTTACCTGGTCGTTATCGTAACTCGGGAAAGCCGTGTGTGTTGAGTTCATTGCATACGCCCAGGTTTGATGCAACATTAATTTCATTTTCCGATTGGTTGCGTGCGCTTTAACGTAATCAACAAGTCCGGGTAAGGATTCTTCAAAAGTCTCGTACTGCCCCGAGTTACCGCTCACTTGCTGTAAACTGATATAATCCCATTTTTCATCGGCTATCGCATCTGCCAACCTCGTTTTTGGCCGCTTGGTCTTGCTTCCGTTCTCAATTTTCCGATAGTCGTAAGCGGGACTGTCATTTGTTGCATTTTTCAGATGTGTTGTCAAGGAACAACCGCCAATATACAAATTCCCAATCACTACGGAAATGCCTTCAGCCTCAGCCAACTCATACAAATATTGTTCAACGGCATCCTGGGAGAAACTGTTACCGATAGCTAAGATGCGTATCGTCTTGTTCTTTTTAATTAAGTGCTGACCGTCAGCAATTTCAGTTGATTTTTCGTCTCGTTGTGAATTAGCAGAATATCCTGCCACCGATGTCACACAGAGAATAAACAGTATTATAAAAATCTGTTTTGTGAATTTTTTAAAAGTTAAATTTTTTATTGAATTCATTTTCATTTTGTTAATTTCTATTCATCAAACTCACCCTTCATCACTTTCTTTACGGCATCGAGATATCCGTACCCGTTCAACATATCGGGCAACAAGTAGCTGCCTTCCACCCATTCGTTCCATGCATTTATGGTAATAAGCTTGGTCTGTTCAGGATGGCTGTCGGCATATTTTTTTGCTTTGGAAAGTAAGGCTGCAAAACTCTCGGGCGTATTGTGGTAATGTACAACATCGTGGATACCTTTTGCGGGAAATCTTGGGGTATCATCCCAGCCAATGGAAACGCAAGGGAACAACGGTACGTTTAGGATTGAATCCATTTGTGTTCTGATTTTTACTGAATTCGCACCGTAAACTAAATAATCTTCATTCATTCCCCCCATATTGTACATGGCCACACTATTGAAACCCATTTGGGTTACTTTCTCTGAAAATTGATCAGCAGCCTCTTTCGACATGATGGAGCCTCCTCCTTGGTTCCACTGGATGTGCAGCCCAGGAAATCCTGCTTTTTTTACTTCCTCCCTGAAATAATCGAGTGCTTTTCGTGCTTCTTCAACGCTTCCACCAAAACCTTCCAGCAAGTTGTCAATGCTGAAAATGGAAAATACGGGTTTACCATCGATTTTAAAATAGTTAGGTTGGTTAAAATATTGCTTAATTACTCTATCGACGATAATTTTAAAATTGACCCAATCTACAGCTCCATCCCAAAGCAGCGATGTGTCGTCTTTAAACTTGTGCACATTCCAGTAATTGTGTTTCACATCGTGGTTGGCCCACATGATATAAAACTGCATATCGGAATTGTTTTTTGCTTTTAGAAAGCCATCATTGAGAGCGCTTTCCAAAAATGGGCCACAATCGAACCAATACCAGTCGAAAACAAAAATATCTACACCATGACTGGTCGCTACATCAATCCATCTCTCCATTACATGAGGATCGTTGTCCATTTCGTACCCCCAAAGCGGCTGGCGTGGCTGATAATGTCCTTCAAAGCGCGGATCTCCTTTTTTTATTACCTCCCACTCGCCGGTGCCTTCGGGCCATAACATATCGCCAAAGCGTTCGTCGTGGTGGCACGATGGCCAGATATAAGCTGCTACATGGTAGTCGTCGTTTGTTTTTTCTGTATTCTCCTTTGATGCACTTTGTTGTTCGGTGCACGAAAACAATGATAAGGATGAACAGATAAAAAGTAAAACCAGGAAATAGTTTTTGCCCTTACCCATTTTAAATTTCATAATATTTGGATTAAAGTTATTTTTTTAATGTCAAACGAAATCATCAATAACATGCCACCTTGCTTTTTAATGCCACCTTGCTATATATTAGGTAGAATTTTCAATTTAATCGCTGAGCACTTTATTTCTTTTCAATAATAGCCGCCCAGCCACCACCGGGAGCCATTTTTACTTTTACATTTGAACCAGAATTTACTTCAACAGTTTCCTGTGCAAAATCAGCAGCATATTTATCAGCGTTCAGTCCGTCTTTCCACACTTTCATGGTGTACGTTCCATTGCCAAGGAAATCAAGTTTTAGTTCCATTTCACGAGGATCCCAATCGGTTAAAGCTCCAACAAACCATTTATCACCCGAACGACGAGCAACGGCAACATAGTCGCTAACTTTAGCTTCCAACACTTTGGTTTCGTCCCAAACCGATGGAACTTCTGAAAGGAATTCCATACATCCCGGCTCTCGGTAATAGTTCGATGGATTATCGGCCAGCATTTGCAGCGGGCTTTCAAAAACCGGGTACAAAGCCAACTGGTGGCAGCGTGTTCCCTGGCTCATTGGTTCGCTAAATACCGGATTGAAATTCAGTTTAGTTTTGTTGATCATCGCTCCTGGAGTGTAGTCCATCGGGCCCGCAACCATACGAATAAAAGGCAAAGTTACATCGTGCTCCGGATCGGGTATATTCGTCCATTTCATATTTTCCATGCCTTTTACACCTTCATACGAAATTACGTTCGGGTATGCACGGTCCAAACCACTTGGTTTATATGCTCCGTGGAAATCAACCAACAAGTTATGCTCGGCACATTTGAGGGCAATTTTCTCGTAGAAGTTTACCATCCACTGGTCGTCGCGTTGCATAAAGTCCATTTTAATACCTTTTGCCCCCCACGCCTGAAACTGATCAAGTGCTTCTTCCAGTTTATCATCCATGGTTTTCCAAACTACCCAAAGAATTACGTCAACATTTTTTTCTTTTCCGTAGTCGATAATCTCTTTTACATCCACATCTTTTTCCAGCTTCATAATATCAGAAAGCACATACCAGCCTTCATCCAGAATGATGTATTCCAATCCGTATTTCGAAGCAAAATCGATAAAGTATTTGTACGTTTCGGTATTAACACCGGCCACAAAATCAACGCCGTAAATGTTATTGGCATTCCACCAGTCCCAGGCAACTTTTCCCGGCTTAATCCAGTCGGCGTTTTCAATTTTGCACTCAGGAGCCAGTTTGTAGATCATTTCAGTCTCAATCAACTGGCCATCGTTTTCGGTAACTACCATGGCACGCCACGGAAATTCGCGCGGGCCGTTACATTCTGCAATATAATCGGCATATTTTGTTGGTTTTACATCGCGGTCGCTTGTTTGTTCAGTTTCAAGAACTACACCCGGATATTTTCCAATCAAAGCATATTTGTTATCATCACATCCACGTAAATACATTCCTGCATAATCCATAAGGTTCGATTCCGAAATGTATGTTTTAACTCCGTTTCCGCAGTCAACCAGCAAACCAGTTGAAGCAAAACGATCGCTGCCAATTTTCGAAAGTGTTTCGCGCTGATATTCGCGTTCCTGGTGAGTCATCATACTTTCTTCCTCAGGAAACCAAAGTTTGTTGTCGGCCGGAAACGTAAAAGTAGCCAGCTCGCTTTTCACTTTGTATTCGCCATCTTTCTCCGACACCCAGCGGTAAGCTGCACCATCGTCGTACGCTCTGAACTGCAACGCGTAACCTTTAAACGACAAGGTCAGCTCTTTGTATTCGTCTTTTATCGTAGCACTTTTACGTTGAACAACCGGTGTAAGCACCTGCGATACGCTGTTGGTTTTTGTTTTGCGCACTTTGGCGTCTACTCCCCAAACTGTTCCGTCGTATAATTCCATCAAAATTTGCGACGGTGCAACAATCGTGCTTCCGTTTAGCAACACCGAGTAGGTAACAGTTTTGTCAACATTCACCTTAACCTGTATTTTTCCCGATGGAGATTCAACTAAGTATTCCCTAGCTGAAAGGGAGAGAACAAAGGCTATTAGGATAATTAGCATAGATAATCTTTTCATGTCAGATATTTTTTTGATTTTTTACTCAATAGTACAAATGAATTGTTTGAAATATACATATATTCTGGTTCTATTGTTTATTTCAAATTAGAAAATGGAATTTGCTATAAACGATAGAATTCTTCCCAACCTTTACGCGGTGTTGGTCCCTGTAGTAAATCGTTTGCCAGCGAACTATTTGTGATCTGCTTGCTCTCGCGATCAAATTTCAGTGTGGTATTCAGGCGTTGCGCCAGTGTTCCCAAAACAAATACCTGGCTTAGCGGCCCGGAAACTTCAAATGGCGAGCGTGTTTTCTCTTCGCCTTTACATGCCAGTACAAAGTTTTCGAAATGACTGGATGGACTTTTGGGAACTTCCGGTAGGTTTTGTTTCACTTTTTCTGCCTTTTTCGACGGCAGTATCGATAAAGTACTTCCGTGCGAGCCTCCT
>NZ_JAAAGB010000004.1 GCF_010586825.1 Draconibacterium mangrovi
TAAATCTATAGTTTGTTCGGAACCAATTGCGCTTTTTTTAAGTGCCCTGATATGAAGACTTTGCTCTGCAACAAGCAGTTTTAAGTCAGTGTTTTCGTTCTTTAAATCATGTACCTCAACAGAGTTGGCTTCACGCTTAACATCGCCTGCTAAACGGCTTTTGCCAGCTTCCATAAAATCCTTGCTCCATTTGTAGTATAGGTTGGCATTAATGCCTTCTCGCCTGCAGAGGCCAGCTATACTTTCTTCTCCTCTCAGTCCTTCAATTACAATCCTGATTTTTTCCTCTGCTGAATACTTCTTTCTTGTGTGCCTCTTAATCTCTTTAATCTTGGCTTCGGCACTTTGTTTTTTTACAGTCATTTTTGAACTTTTTAATGGTGATTAAATTAAGAAAACCATCTCTTAATTTTTATACCAACGTGTCCAAATTAGGCTGAAGATTTACAATTTTACGTATTTCTCATCACGCAACATGTTCCAGTAAAGATTGTAATGTCCAACTACCAATTCAATATTGACTATTTGTAAATCGTCTGTAAATTCATGATGTATTGATCTAACGTAGAAGCTCTGTGCTTGCACCTTTTCTTTGAAATAAGGAATAGTAATTTCGTCCCCAACACGAGGTGGTGATGGAAGGTTTCTTAATTTGACGTAAGCCCAATTCCCCAAGAATTCGAGAGAGAAGATATATTCAACGTTTTCAATAGTGTAGTCGATATTATTTGAAAATACCTCAGATAAGTCATCATATAACAGAGAAATCTTTCTCTTAAAGACTGAATAACTAATTTTTAATGTTTCAATTATTTCTTTTACTGAAGGATAGGGGAGATCTTCATCGTAGTAGTAATCTTTTTCGAGAAGTAGTTTAAGGATTTCATCGTAATCTTTCCCTTTACCTATTAATTGCCTTGCGAAGTTACGCTGCGATAAAATATCTATCATCATGCCTTTTGATGTAATTTGATTGTCCATGATTAATAATTTTTAATTCATGGATAATTACTCGTACAGAAGATGATAGTTACAATGAGTGGAGCGTTTTTTGTTTGCAAAAGCTGATTAAAAAA
Organism: Draconibacterium mangrovi; assembly: GCF_010586825.1. Taxonomy (GTDB): domain Bacteria; phylum Bacteroidota; class Bacteroidia; order Bacteroidales; family Prolixibacteraceae; genus Draconibacterium; species Draconibacterium mangrovi. Next base: position 1,077 of record NZ_JAAAGB010000004.1, read on the forward strand.
TAATTCGATTTGTATGCAAATTATATGCAAACAAAAAAGAGTTACAAGAAATAAATCTTGTAACTCTTTGATTATTAGGTCGGGATACCAGGATTCGAACCTGGGACCCCCTGCTCCCAAAGCAGGTGCGCTAACCGGACTGCGCTACATCCCGAAATATATAATGCGGAGAGGGGGGGATTCGAACCCCCGGTACAGTTACCCGTACGTCAGTTTAGCAAACTGGTGGTTTCAGCCACTCACCCACCTCTCCAAAAGTGAATATCGTTGCCAAATTTTAATTCGCTTTTCAGCAATATTATTAAAACTTATCCCCCAATACTTTTTTTGAACGTCGTTGCTTTGTTAAAGCGTGTGCAAAAGTAGAAATTGTTTTTACACTGGCAAAGAAAAATGAAAAAAAATGGCAAAAAAAATCGAATTCTTTTTTCGCGGTATAAACGAATGGCGATAAGGGATTGAGCCGTTTAAACTTGATTTTTTTGTACGTCTTTTTATGTGATTAAAAACCAGAGAGTTTCATTAGGTGGTTTTGGGAAGTTCATAGGTGTCTTGTAAAAAAGAAGTAGTTTGTTTAATATTTTGTTTTTATAGATTAAACAAAATGGTTTTTGGTCTGTTTATTAACTCGTAGAAACTAGAAACAGAAATTATGAGTTACAGAGAAGAAATAATATTTACCAATACAGGAGCTGTAAGGAATGGTAAAACAAACGGACATGATAAACATGAGACCATAGGCGATAATCACGTTGCAACTTCAATTGATACTCCAATGCGCGCAGACGCTTTTGAACTGAGCGACGAACGAAAAATGGAAATTATTGAAGAGAAGTTTCGCGATATAATGGAAACAATGGGACTCGATTTGAACGATGACAGTTTGAGTGGAACGCCACATCGTGTGGCCAAAATGTTTGTGAAGGAAATATTCAGCGGATTAAATCCGGCCAATAAGCCGAAAGTCTCTGTCTTCGAAAATAAATTCAATTACGGCGAAATGTTGGTGGAAAAGAACATCAATATGAATTCCACTTGCGAGCATCATTTTCTACCGATTGTAGGAAAAGCACACGTAGCGTACATTTCATCGGGCGAAGTGATCGGATTGAGCAAAATCAACCGTATTGTCGACTATTTTGCACGCCGTCCGCAGGTACAGGAACGTTTAACGGTGCAAATTGCCAACGAGCTAAAAACAATACTTAAAACCGATGATGTGGCCGTTGTTATCGATGCCAAACACATGTGCGTATCTTCGCGCGGAATTCAGGATGAAAGCAGCAGTACTGTTACTGCCGAGTATTCCGGAAAATTTAAAGACAAAAGCGTACGCGAAGAGTTTCTGAAATATGTAGAACTTTAAGCCTTATCTTTTATATCGAAAGCCATCAGCACCTGACCATGGCGCTGGTATAAAACACCGTTTTTAATTACCGGGTGCGAGAAGTGCTCCTTTGTTCCCCGGGTAATTTTAAAATCGCTGATCGGATTCATTTTTCCGGTTTCATCGAAACCAACTAATGACAATGTTCCGTTTTGACCATAATAGTATAGCAGATCATCGGCTGAAATAAGTGCGCCCCAACCCAATTTTAGCGAGTCGCTCAATTCGCCACTTGTTGCATCAATGCTTCTGAAAAACTTTTTCGAGGTGGCGCTACCGTATAAATGATCGTCAATTTTTACAATACCGCCCATATAACTGTCGAAACCTGTATTGCGCCACACTTCTTTAATGGCTGTTCCATCTTCCGAGAGTTGAAGTTTTACACCGCAATTTCCGTCTCCGGCGGCGTAGTATAGGTAACCTGAGTCGTAAATGACACAATTGCTGTGTGTATCGCCCATGCCTGGCTGACGTTTGTCGAGCGGAACATTATCCTGCGCATGTGTCCATAACAGTTCTCCTGTCTCAGCATCAAATCCCATCATATTATAAGCAGAGAATGTAACAAAGATATGGCGTGTTGGAAGTTCAATAAGCGTTCCCGGATTGTAGCCCGATCGTTCGCTATGTCCGGCATTGCTCCATAGTAATTCTCCTGTAAAACGGTTTAAACCAACCACATTGTACTCTTTTCCACCGGGTGTCCAGAAAACTTTGTCGCCATCAATTACAGGGGCTTCCGAGTGGCCAAAACGCGGATAGATACCATTAAAATCTGTCATAAATCGTTTTTCCCAAACCAGCTCTCCGTTCGAGCGTTTCAGGCAAAACAAATTTCCCATTCCCGAACCCACATAAATTAAATCGTCGACAATAGTTGGTTGCGAACGCGATCCCGGGTAGCTGCTTACCCATTCTTTACCGAGTGAAACTTCCCATTTTTTCTGCCCGTTTAAATCGATACAGAATAAAGTGGCAGTGCTGTCGAGAGCTCCGGTTATAAAAATCTCAGAATCGGTTATTGTTGGCGTGCCATATCCATCTCCAATACCTTCAATATACCAAAGTTCGGCTGGTCCTTCTTGGGGCCATTCTTTTAAAAGGTTTTGCTCGTTAAAAATCCCTTTGCGGTTTTCGCCGCGCCACTGGTAAATTTCGGTTTTGTTTGAATTACATGAAAAAACAATAAGACAGATGAAAAGCAGGAACAAATTCTTCATAACAGTTATTTCGGTTTTTTAGAAATAAAAGTAGAAGTAAGTGCCAAATAATTACAGTTTTATGAAGAAATTTTAGGCTTTACCTTCAAAATACTTTTTCTGCATTGTGACAACTGATTTGTGAAAATCAGGAAATCTTTTCCAAAGGTCTTTATCACAGTTCTTTAGTTGCTTGCACTGAATGCACGAGTCGAACTGTTTATCTTTGGCACACGCACGAACCGTACAATTAGTAAGAACAACACCGGCAGGCTTATCGGAATTTTTACACCCGAAACAAAATATCTTTTCGGCATCAAATGAAATTCCGTAATGTTCTTCTATTTTCCATTGTTCGTAAGCTTTTTTCTTTAGTTCTACATCATTTTTTTCTGATGCTTCCAGAAACTGACAATCGGCAGGGCAGGTGTAGCCACAATAATTCAGTTTTTTCGGATCGGGAAGTTCATCCTGAGGAAATGTAAAGGCAGAAAGTTTACCGGAAAGCAAAATTGCACAGCCTGTAAATGAACTGTTTCTGATAAACTGCGACGGTTGGATGGATTAGTCATAACTATTGATTTTGGTTTACTAAGTTATGACAACTTATCAAAGGAACACCCTTACTAAGGATGATACTTTTGGTTGAAATGATCTGGTATTTCAGATCGAGCAATTACTCGAAATAAGAATATACCTCGTCATAACATTTCATTTCCATCACATCGGCACGCATTTTTGCCGCACCAGGAAATGAATTGAGGTAGATTTTATAGAAGCGTTTCAGGATATTGAAATTTTTGTCGGGGCTCCAGGTTTGCTCAAAAAGCCGCGTGTGTTCCAGTAATTTAGCAATCCGGTCTTCCATCGAAATTTCTTCTTTCCCGGGATTGAAAAACCAGGGATTGTGGAAAATTCCACGACCGATCATTACTCCGTTTACGCCGGTTTGGTTCACGCGTTCAAGTCCCTGTTGGTACGACATAACATCGCCGTTTCCATGAACGGGAATATGTGGTTTTAAGCTGTTTTTTAGTTGAACGGCTTTTGCAATTTCCTCCCAGCTGGCATCGCCATCCGATTGCATACGTTGCGTCCGGCCATGTAAAATAATAGCTGCCGGATCAACCTCCAGCAGGTTGGCTATCCAGTTTTCGGTAATGTGCTCTTTTATTCCGGTGCGTGTTTTTACACTCACGGGTAGGTGGGTGCCTTCTTTTGTGGCCAGAATTATTTCTTTGGCACGCGCCGGTTCGCCAATCAAAGCGCTGCAGGCGCCAATTTTAAATACCTTTTTTACGGGGCATCCCATGTTAATGTCGATGCCGTCGAAATCGTAATTTTCGGTAATGTATTTGGCAATGTTGTGGTAAATTTCCGGGTTTCGTCCCCAGATTTGCGCCACAATTTTAATGTTGAGTTTTTTGAGCAGAGCCCGTTCCGACTCATTTACGATCAACCGTTCCGAAACACGTTCTCTGCCAACCGGATGATTCATCCCTTCAACAGAAGTGAACTCGGTAAAAACCATGTGTAATTTCCCCGGTGCTGTCATTCCCATTACAATTTCACGAAAAACCGTATCGGTAACATCCTCCATGGGGGCCAGCGAAAAAGCAGGGCCATCAAACTCTTGCCAAAAATTGTTCATGCCACAAAATTATCAAAACATATAGAAGTGCACAACGAAACTATTTCTGTTGCTCGAGTTGCATTAACGAAAGGCTTTTTCTGAACTTGCGGCTGTTGCCAAAACCAATGCGTAAATCGGACGGACGGCCGGTGCCCTGCATTTTTTCGTCGGCACATTGGGGTGTGCAGCAACCGTGGTATTTCTCGGCACACTCGGGGCATTGAATAAACAGTATATGACAACCGTGATTATCGCAATTGGTATGCGAATCGCAGGCTTTTCCGCACTGGTGGCATTTTGAAATAATTTCGCCGTTTACACTTTCGCCCAAACGTTCGTCGAACACAAAGTTTTTACCAATAAATTTTGAATCAAGGTTTTCCGTTTTTATCTGTCGGGCATATTCTAAAATTCCGCCATGCAACTGGTTAACATCTCTAAATCCCTGGTGTTTTAGGTACGCACTGGCTTTTTCGCAGCGAATTCCACCGGTACAATACAACAGCACTTTTTTATCTTTTTTGTCTTCCAGCAAGTCGGTTACAATTTCCAGTTCTTCACGAAAAGTATCCGCTTCCGGGCAAATAGCACCTTCAAAATGACCGATCTCGCTTTCGTAGTAGTTGCGCATATCAACAACGACCGTATCTTCTTGACCAATGTATTCGTGGAACTCTACACCCGACAAGTGTTTACCTACATTGGTAACATCGTAGGCATCGTCGTCCAAACCATCGGCAACCAGTTTTGGGCGCACTTTAATGGTTAGTTTATAAAACGATTTTCCATCGTCTTCAATGGCATATTTAATCGGAATGTCTTGCAGGATTTCATACTTTTTCAAGGACTCCACAAAAGCGTCCCAGTGGTGTTCCGGCACGCTCATTTGTGCGTTAATTCCTTCGCGGGCCACATAAATACGGCCAAAACAGTCAAGCGGAAACCAATCACGAAACAATTCATCTCTAAATTCCTGTGGATTTTCAAGAATGTGATATCGATAAAACGAAATCGTTTTTCGCTGAAAGGTTTCTTCAGCCAGCCTTTTTTTTAGTTCTTCCTTGTTTACCCGGTTGTGTAAAAACATGTTACCTGTGTTTAAAATGCGCGGCAAAAATACACAAATTGACAAAAAGAGCAAAAAAGATGGTTTATTCTTTAATGTGTGCTGTTTTTGAAATGCTGTTTTTCTTGTAACTTTATATAGCTTCTTCGCGTTGCGGAATCAGTAATCTAAATTATACCAAAATGAAAAACCTGTACTATCTGCTAATCTTATTGTTATTCATTGGAACTTCGTGTGCCAAAGAAGATCCAAAAATAAAGGAGGTTAAAGACTACATCGAACAATTACGTGTTGAAAGCGAATCGGTAGGGTGGACTGCAACTGTTTCAATTGATAATGAGATTGTTTTGTCGAAAGGATTTGGTTTGGGCCATTACGAGCAACAGGTGCCTGTTTATCCGAGAAAAACCAAATTCAGAATAGGAAGTATTTCTAAGGCACTTACAGCGGCCGGATTGGGTATTTTGATAGAGGAAGGAAAGATCGATCTTGATGCGCCGGTTCAAAAATATGTACCTGATTTCCCGGAAAAGAAATACGAAATTACTACGCGACAGGTGGCCGGGCATTTGGCTGGAATACGCCATTATAATGGGGATGAATTCCTGTCGTCAAAGTACTATCCAACGGTGAGAGATGGATTGGAAATTTTTATGAATGATACCTTATTGTTTGAGCCGGGAACAAAGTACAGTTACTCGAGCTATGGATTTAATCTTTTAAGTGCTGTAATGGAAGGTGCTTCAGGCGAGGAGTTTCTGCATTTTATGCAGATGCGTGTTTTCGATCCTTTAGAAATGACCGAGACAACTGCCGAACGTATGGATTCGCTCATCCTGTTTCGTGCCGGTTATTATGACATGAATGAGGGGAAAGTTATAAATGCACCATTCGTCGATAACAGTTACAAATGGGCTGGCGGTGGTTTTATTTCAACCTCAGCAGATTTGGTAAAGTTTGGGAATGCAATGCTGAATAATACGCTTTTCCCCGAAGAAGTAAAACAACAACTGATTACACCTCAAACCTTAAAAAACGGAGAAAAAACAACATATGGAATGGGATTCTTTTCGGGGACCGATGAATTTGGACGCGAATATTATGGCCATGGTGGAGGTTCGGTAGGAGGGTGCTCAAATCTTATTATTTACCCGGAGGAGAAAATGGTGGTAGCCGTAATAACCAACGATTCACGTGCCAAGGTGGGGAATGAACTACATAAAATTGCAGAAATCCTGCTAGGCGAAAAACAATAAAAAACCCGGAGTTTAAATCCGGGCTTTGAGCTATTTATAGTACTTAATTACAAATGAATAATCGGATCCGGATCGTTGTCAGGATCTCCGTTAACAGTACCACTTGAACTTGCCGGGCCCATTAACAAAACACCTGCTGCGTGTGGTGCAGCCATCGATGTTCCACTGATGGTATTATAACCTCCGTCTTTCCAGGTTGACTTAATGCGGTAACCGGGTGCACAATAATCAACGGCACTTCCGTAATTCGAGAAATAGGCCCAGTCATCATTACTATCGCAAGCCGAAATGGTGTAAACTTTTGTGCTTTCGTCGCCAATACGTGCGGGAGAATGATTGTTTGCATCATCGCTTTCGTTACCGGCGGCCAGCACAAAGGTGCAGCTTGAAGAGGCTGCTAGCACAGCATTATCGAGTGTAGTAGAAACGCCTCCGCCAAGACTCATATTTGCCACATCGCCTGACGAGGCATTGGCTGCTACATAATTTACTCCGGCTACAACTCCTGAAACTGTACCGCTTCCCCGGCGGTCGAGCACGCGAACCGCAACAACCGTTGCTCCGGCTGCAACGCCCACAACACCTTCTGAATTATCAATTGCCGCAATTGTTCCGGCAACATGAGTTCCGTGTCCGTTTTGGTCATCAGGAGTTGATTTTCCTCCCAAAAATGTCTCACTTCTATTTTTATCTACATTCAAATCCGGATGGTCCTGATCAATTCCGCTATCAATTATCCAGGCAACTTTTCCGGTTCCGTCGTCAGCTCCGCCAACACGGGAAATTCCCCAGGGTGTTTCCTGCGCAGTAGTTCCGCCTCCTGTGTCGCCACCACCACTATTAGGCCCTTTTCCTGGAGGTGGTGCCAATGCAATTACTTTGTCTTGCTCGATGTAAGCTACCGAAGCATCATTTTCGAGTTTCTTTAATTGTCCGGGAGCTATTTTTACTGAGAATCCTTTTAAGGCAGTGCCGTATACGTGGCCAATTTCACCATCGGTAATACCTGCACGTTCCAATATTTTTGCAGAACTGACTTTCACAGCATTTTGTTTCTTTTCGTAACCTTTTAACTGTGCTAATTCTGCCGTTAGGTCGGCATCGTTCAGTACAACTATGTAACTGTTTTTCGATGATGACGCGGATTTAAGTTCTACTGTGTCATCAGCGTTTTCGTCGCTTACAAAGGTGTCGTTACACGAGTAAATTAATGCTCCTGCAAAGAAGAGAACCAGGATTTTTAATTGCAGTTTTTTCATAAAAGTTATGTTTTTAGTGAGTAAATTAATTATCAGCGTTTTGTGTTCATTCTAAAGCATAAAAAAAGCTGCTTGTAAAATACAAACAGCTCTTTTATTAATATTGTTTAAATCCTAGTTTATCAGTTCATTCACCTTCTCAATAATCTTGTTGAATTCGTCTTCATTAAAACCGATAGAAGCGACTGCAATTTTTCCGTCTTTATCGATAATGAAGTTACGCGGAATGTTTTGTTTGGCATATTTCGAAAAGATCTCACGGTCGGCATCAGGGTAGAAGGGGAGTGTGTAATTGTTATCGGTTTTAAATTTATTTACCGTTTCCCAATCGTGTTCGCGGCCAATTACCAAAACCTCAAAATTTTCGTTTTGCTTCAGTTTTAGATAAACTTCCTTTTCAAGATGCGGTAACTCTTTGCGGCATGGCGGACACCAGGTGGCAAAAAAGTTAATCCACACTACTTTTCCTTTCAAATCTGATAGCTTTTTTACCGAGCCATCTTCCAAAGTAATGGAGAAGTCGGGGGCAGTGTCGCCTTCTTTTACCAGGGTGAATTCGTCTTGTGCATAATTATTTAGCGCGAAGAACGCCAGTAAAATAAATATCGTCAGTTTTTTCATGTTGTTGTTATTCTTTACATTTTGCCACTAATGTAACCATATGATCTGAAAACAAAAACACCCGCTTAAAATTAAGCAGGTGTCTTCAGTTTATGATCGTTATTCTTTTAAGCTTGTTTCAAAAAATCATTAACGGCCGATTCAATTCGTTCTTCAATTTTTGAAGTATCCGATTTTACAAATTTGTCGCCGGTGATATTTTCATACAATTCAATGTATCTTTCTGATACCTCGTTAACAAACGACTCCGGAATTTCTGGAAGAACATCGCCGTCGCGGCCCTGGAAATTGTTTTCCATTAACCACTCGCGAACAAATTCTTTCGAAAGTTGCTTTTGGTTTTCGCCTTTGTCAAAACGCTCCTGGTAACCATCGGCGTAGAAATAACGCGATGAGTCGGGTGTGTGAATTTCGTCGATCAGGTAAATCTGTCCGTCTTTTTTACCGAATTCGTATTTGGTATCCACCAAAATCAATCCCATTTCTTTGGCCATTTCGCTACCGCGTTTAAAAAGTGCCAGCGAAATACGTTCCAGTTCTTTATAGTCTTCTTCCGAAACCAATCCTTGTTTGATGATCTCTTCGCGCGAAATATTTTCGTCGTGAGCGCCTTGTTCAGCTTTTGTAGTTGGCGTTAACAGCGGCTCAGGAAAAGCCTGGTGCTCTTTCAAACCTTCAGGAAGTGGAACGCCACAGATATCGCGACCGCCATTTTTGTACAATCTCCACGAACTTCCGGTTAAATAACCACGCACGATCATTTCTACCGGGAAAGTTTCGCAAAAATGCCCAACGGTTACGTTCGGATCGGGTGTTGCTATTTTCCAGTTCGGAACAATATCAGCAGTAGCGTCCAGAAATTTCTCTGCTATCTGGTTAAGTACCTGACCTTTAAAAGGAATTCCTTTTGGCAGCACCACGTCGAATGCTGAAATACGATCGGAAACAACCATCACCAAAAAATCGTCGTTGATGTTGTAAACGTCGCGAACTTTACCTTTGTAGTGGCTTTTTTGTCCCGGGAAATTGAAACTTGTTTTTGTAAGTGCGTTACCCATTTTTGTTGAATATTTATTGTTGTATTTATACTTATTGCCGGCGTTATAATCTGTTTCCGATTTTATTACAAATTTAGCTGGTTTTTGTTTAATTCAGAAAATTGTAAAACTTGATTCTGGATACTCGATTTTTGATACTGGATACAGGATCCTTCGAAATTCAAATTTCTTTTATAGAATGATCTACTGCTTGTTTTTTTCTTTGGCTTCAGTTTTTATCTCAATTTTCTCCTCGTCATGTTTATCGTAAGCTTCTACAATGTCGCGCACCAAACGGTGACGTACAATGTCTTTTTTATCGAAATATATGTTCCCAATATTTTTAATTCCCTTCAAAATTTTCAGGGCCTGTATCAACCCTGAATGACTTTTTCGCGGGAGGTCGATCTGCGTAACATCGCCGGTAATAATAAACTTAGCGTTGAGGCCCATTCGGGTTAAAAACATTTTTAGCTGGTTGACTGTGGTATTCTGTGCTTCGTCGAGAATAACATAGGCGTTACTCAATGTTCGTCCACGCATAAAAGCCAGCGGGGCAATTTGTATCACACCGTCTTTCAGAAATTCCTCCAGTTTTTTCGGAGGGATCATATCCTGCAAAGCATCGTAAAGTGGTTGCAGATACGGATCGATTTTATCCTTTAAATCGCCTGGAAGAAAACCCAGGTTTTCACCGGCTTCAACTGCAGGGCGACTCAAAATTATCTTACGTATTTCTTTGTTTTTTAACGCTCGTACAGCCAGGGCTATGGCGGTGTAGGTTTTTCCGGTTCCGGCCGGACCAATGGCAAAAATCAAATCGTTATTGGCACTGGCTTCCACCAAGCGGCGTTGGTTGGGGGTGCGGGCACGAACAGGTTTCCCGCTGTTTCCAAAAACAATAATATCGGGTTCGCCATTGCTGTTATCTTCAAACGATGACACTCCCGAATCCAATAGCTCGTGAATAATTTCTTCCGAGAGCATATTGTACTGGTAATAATGATCGAGAATGAGGGCGAACTTTTTCTCAAAAGCTTTGATTTCCTTTGGTTCCCCCTGAACGAACAAGGCGTGGCCCCGTGCTGTGATCTTAATTTTTGGGAAAAGCCTTTTTATCAGTTCAATTTTCGAATTGTTTACTCCAAAAAACTCAAGGAGATCAATTCCTTCCAGTAAAATTTGTTTATCCAATGTGTCTTCTTAAAAATTTAAGCACGGCAAATTTACGAAAATAAATTGCCACTATCGAATGTTGGAAGGCTTTGATATTCAATTTCTGACCGATGTGTAAATTGTCGGCTTTTTTATTTCGAGAACATTTTTACGAGCCAAAGTATTAGGTATAAGCCCACTCCAGCACCGGCAAATAATGCAGCAATAACAAATGCAATTCTAATTACTTTAACGCTCCATCCTAGTTTTCCACTAAGCCATTCGCAAACTCCTAAAATCATGTGTTTATATTTATTGTTATACTGGCAAGATAAAATTTATTAATAAATCTGTGAACTTTAAATACCGTTTTTGTTTGTTAAACATCGGAATCCTTAACTTCGGATGAAATTTGAAACCTTATTGAATGGAACGAAAAGTAGAAGAGTTTAAACGCTTACTTGAAATAATGGACGAATTGCGCGACAAATGTCCGTGGGATAAAAAACAAACACTGGAGTCGTTGCGCAAACTAACGATAGAGGAAACCTACGAGCTGGGCGATGCCATTTTGAAAAACGATTTGCAGGAGATAAAAAAAGAATTGGGCGACATTATGCTGCACATTGTTTTTTATGCAAAAATCGGATCTGAAAAAGGTGCTTTTGACATGGGAGATGTGCTGGAAGGCATAAACGAAAAATTGATATACCGTCATCCGCATATATTTGGAGATGTTGATGTTGATGGTTCGGCCGATAAAGTTGCTGAAAACTGGGAAGCCTTAAAACTGAAAGAGAAAGGCGGCAATAAACGCGTTCTGGAAGGAGTGCCTGCTGCCATGCCGGCGCTGGTTAAAGCCAACCGTATTCAGGAAAAAGTGCGTGGTGTGGGTTTCGACTGGGAATATAAAGAACAGGTTTGGGATAAAGTAAAAGAGGAAGTTGACGAGTTGAGCGTTGAGATCAACAAAGCCGATAAAGATAAAATGGAGGCCGAGTTTGGAGATTTACTGTTTGCCGTTGTAAATGCTGCCCGTTTGTACGACATCGATCCGGAAGCAGCGCTGGAACGTACCAACCTTAAATTTATAAAGCGCTTTAATTACCTCGAAAGCAAAACGTTGATGCAGGGAAAAAGCCTTCACGATATGAGTCTTGCAGAAATGGACGAGATTTGGGAAGAAGCAAAGAAAGAAGAGTAGTTTTAAGGCAAAAGTATAAAGGAAAAGGGCAAAAGTAGAGGAAGGATTATTGATAAAGGATTATTGGTGAAGGATTAAGGATTAATTGGGAACAAGTGATTAGTTGCAGTCGGCAGGCACAGTTGACAGTTTATCAATTTGACAATTTATCAATCCATGTAATAGCGTTTTAGATTTATTTCAGTCTGTCTGCGGTAATTATTCTAAACGTGTTTTTATTAATTGTAAGCCTGACCTTACGTGTTTTATTGGTAATGTAGATGTTTTTACCTTTTAGTTGAAGATTGGTTTCTTCGGTTTCGTTTATAATGGAGCAAACCATTTCTTCGATTTTGTCGTTTGGAAGCTCAATATTTAGTTTCTTATTTATTCTGCCATAAACAAGATCAGTGTAACAAATTTTCTCTGCTATTTCATTTTTAAAACTTTTCATAAATCTCTGACAAAGCTTTCAATTAAAACAATTAAGAATTTTATATTCAATCTTTCTTCAATCTATTTCAATCTCCAATCAATCAGTTACAACCTTTTTCATCAGCCAGCTCATATTCTCCGCCAGCGTCCGGATGGTGTTTATTCCTTCTTCATCCTGTAGCACATCGCCCTGGTTTTTGCCAAATGCAAAGTTCCAGTAACTTGAACCGGGAACGATCATCTGGTTAATCAGGAAGAATCGATTCATAGTATCAAAAGTGGGCAATGCACCGCCACGTCGCACTGAAATTACACCGGCACCAACTTTTCGTTTTAGCAAATGACCATTGCCACGTGTAACATAACCGGCCACATCAATTAAAGCTTTAATCTCGGTGCTCACATCGGCAAAATAAACCGGCGTACCCAAAATAATCCCATCGGCTTCAATCATTTTTTCGATGCAAAGATTTAGCAGATCATTTTTAATGTGGCATTTGCGGTCCTGAATTTCGCGGCATTTGCCACAAGCCGTGCAGCCGTGAACGGGTTTGTTTCCCAGCTGAATAACTTCGGTTTCTATTCCTTCCGCCCGAAAGATCTTAAACGTTTCTTCTATTAACAGCGATGTATTTCCGTTGCGTCGTGGGCTTCCGTTAAAGGCTACTACTTTCATGAATTAAATTGCTAAACTGTTAAATTGATAAATTGAAAAACTGATATATTATTTATTGTCCGAATACATAGGCGATAATGTTGGCGCCCATTTTTAACGCTTTTTGGCGCAGGTCCTCCGGATCGTTGTGCACGTCGATATCTTCCCAGCCATCGCCTAAATCGGTTTCGTAAGTGTATAGGCAAACCAACCGGTCGTCGACAAATAATCCAAATGCCTGTGGTGGTTTATTATCGTGCTCGTGTATTTTCGGAATGCCTTCGTTAAAATCGTATTTCTGATGAAAAATCTCGTGCGACGGTGGCAGTTCTACAAACTCCTTGTCGGGGAAAACCTTTTTCATTTCGCGACGGATATATTCATCCAGTCCGTAATTATCGTCGATGTGCAAAAAACCACCGCCTTCAAGGTAAACGCGCAAATTCATTGCATCGCTTTCCGATAAAATAATGTTGCCGTGCCCGGTTAAATGCACAAAGGGGAAATTAAACAACTCGGGGCTGCCAATTTCAATGGTCGATGGCTCCGGATTTATGTTGGTATTCAGGTTTTCGTTACAAAACTCAATGAGGTTGGGCAGGGCAGTGGGGTCGGAATACCAGTCGCCGCCGCCATTGTATTTCAACAAAGCAATTTTCACACTGCTGCCTTGCGCGGCAACACCAAGTGTAAAAAGTAGAAACAGGAACAGAAATGAAAGTTTCATTTGCAAAATTTTCCGAAAAATACGATTCCTCGCGGAGATGAGAAAATACGACATGAATCAATTTGCAGAAAATACTACTTGTTTGTTAATGAATGTGGCAGGTGGTGTTATGTTGAGAGGATAAAAACAAGGTTTCCGCTGGTGCGGAAAGGTTGCCGTTACTTTATTTCATGGTTTCCGCAATCACGGAAAGTTAGCCTGACATTTAAAAGAAGGTTTCCGCGGCTGCGGAAAGTTAGTTTGAAGTTTAAAACAACGTTTCCGGGTGTGCGGAAAGGCTGTCTGTAATTTTTTTCAGGCTTTCCGTAAACGCGGAAAACCTGTTTGTTAATCGAAACCATTGCTTTTGGGGTGTCCGAAATTAGAAACTTAGGAGAAAACAGTTCGTCGGACATTCCCGAAAGGCGAATCTAAAATAACGAATAAGCTGAGCCCGATAATGAACAGGGCAAAATAAGTGTTGAGATTGTGGGCAAACAGCCTTAACTTTCGTTAATTCCCTTCATCAGTAGATCAAGAGCTTTGTCCAGCGAGCCGGCAGCTGTTATTTCTCCCGAGTTTACAAAGAAAATTTCATCGGCATTTTCAATGGTGTTCAAGCGGTGTGCAATGATAACTTTTGATGTTGATGCCGGTAGGTTATTGATGATCGTTTCGAGTTGTTGCTCGGTAACGGTATCGATATTTGCTGTCGCTTCATCAAGAATTAGTAACTCCGGTTTTCGTAAAATGGCACGCATAAAAGCGATCAGCTGTTTTTGCCCCAGGCTTATTCCGTCGCCCGTCATTTGAATGGGCGTTTCCAAACCACTATCAAAACGTTGCAGCAAACTTCCCAACCCTGCTTCTTTAAGCGATTGTTGCAGCTCTTCGTTGCTTAAAGCCGACATGGTTTCGTTGCCATATAAAATATTTTCCCTTACCGTTCCCGAGAATAAAATGGGGTCCTGAAGAATCACCCCGATTTTTGCAGTTCTTTCAGCAGGATCGTATGATTTTATGTCTTTTCCATCCAAAAGGATCGTGCCTTTTGTGGCGTCGTATAAACGTGCAATCAACGATGCGGTAGTTGTTTTTCCGCCACCGGTTGGCCCGATAAAAGCATAAGTTTTTCCACGCTCCAGATCGAAGCTAACTTTGTGTAACACCTCTTTGCCGTTCGGGTAGCAAAACGAAACATCGTTAAAGTTTACCAGCGAAGCATTTTTTTGTATTTCCTTTTCTTTTGCAACTTCCAGATTGTTTTCCAGTGAAAGCAGATACGAGATGCGATCCCACGCAGCCAACGCCTGTTGAAAGTTTGCCCAAAGTATGGCCAGTTGTCGTAATGGGTTATAAAAGTTCATCACATAGGCAATAAAACTGATCAGCAAACCAATGCTAAAATTGCCCTGTATGATGAGGTAGATACCCAGCGCCAAAACAATTAGTTGCCCCAGGTTGGCCGCAAAAGTATAAACCGGATTGAGAATATTGTTGGCAATTCCGGCATAAACCGATTGCTTATAATTTTCCTCATTTACTTCGGAAAAACGTTTTCGGAAATAGTCGCGGCGGTTAAAAGCAACCACCACCTTAAAATTCGCCAGGCTTTCCTGTATTTCGGCAGAAAGGTCGCCCAGACTTTTTAAACTGGCCTCGTTCTTTCTGCGTATCCACGGCGAAATAATTTTAGTAAAAACCAAAAGAAACAGGGCAGGAGAGAGTGCTGCCAATCCAAGTGGAAGGTTGATTACCAGAAGCAGAATTCCTGCACCGGTCATGGTAATAATTCCGCCAATAAAACGCATCAGCGATTGCGAAAAGAACTCGTTTACCTTTTGTGTGTCGTTATTGATACGCGATATCAGGTCGCCCGATTTATTTTGGTTAAAAAAGTCGAGCGGTAATTCCTGCAGTTTATGAAATACCGAGTTACGGAGGCTATACAACATACGTTGCCCGATGCCGCCCATCATAATCATTTGCGCGTAATTCACAAAAAATGCCACCACATACATCGTCAGCAAAATTCCGGCAAAAAGCAATATGCCGTGGTAATCTTTGGTTTGCACATAATTGTCTACTGTATACCCAATTATATATGCGCCTGCCAGACTTAATGCAGCATTTATTGCAATTGCTGCAAAGGCGATAATCAGGTTGCGCCGTTCGCCACTGATAATAGCCACCAGTTTCTTTAGTGATTTCAGAAACGGAAGCTTCTTCTCATTTTTATCGGGTGTGCGATTCAGATTATAATTCATAATGGCTGGTGCTTTTTTGTGAGTTATAAATCTGAATGTATTCGGGCGAATGTTCTTTCAAACGTTCGTGTTTCCCTGATGCAACCACTTCGCCTTCCATCAGAAGAATGATCTGGTCGAATCGGGTGACGGGAGCTATTTTTTGTGTGATGGAAAGCAGCGTAAGCTCCGGGTAATTCTGATGAATATTGGCAAGGATTTTATCTTCGGTTTTTCGGTCGACCCGCGAAGTAAAATCGTCGAGCAAAAGTATTTTTGGGTTTAAAGCCAGTGCGCGCGCCAGCATAATACGTTGTTTTTGCCCACCTGAAAGGCTGGTTCCCCGTTCCGAAACAATGGTGTTTAAACCGTCGGGTAAGGTTTTTATATAATCAGCCAGTTCAGCTGTGGCAATGGCTTTGTTTAAATCTTCCTCCGAAACCTGGTCGTTAAACGCAATGTTTTCACGCAGGCTCATATTAAAAATCACATTATCCTGAAAAACAAAACCAAGCTGTCGGTTTAAAATTTCTGTTGAATAATCTTTAACCGGAATATTGTCGATGGTGATCGAACCGGAATCCGGTGGTATAAGATTGGTAAGCAAATAAAGCAACTGACTTTTTCCGGCAGCTGTTGGTCCGATAATCGCCGTTTTGCTTCCGGCTTTTATCTCGAACGAAATATTTTTTAGCACCGGTTTTTTGTCAAAGCTCAGCGTAATATTCTGAAGTTTAATATCTCCCGATATATCTGTTTCTACAGCACCGTTGTCAACCGGCGGCGGAGCATCCAAAACCTGCCTGATCCGGCCGTAAGAAGCTGTTGCCGAGGCAATAATATTGCTCATAAATCCGATCATCATAATCGGAAAGATCAACATCATTACGTAGCTGTTAAAGGCTGCAAAATTACCCAGCGAAAGGGTGTCCATAACCACAAAATGTCCGCCAAGCGCCAAAATGATGACAATGGCAACGTTGGCCACAAATGTTACGATGGGAATGAGCACCGAAAACAAGCGAACAATGGCAAGTCCCAAATCGCGCGATTCAACATTTTTTTCTGCAAATTTGAGAATTTCAGGTTGTTGCGAATTCAAAACCCGTATAAGAGCCGAGCCCAGAATACTTTCGTTGATAACGCGGTTGAGCGCGTCGATAATCTCACGGCTTTTCTTAAATAGCACTTTTACATTTTTGAAAACAATATAAAAGGCCACCGACAAAATCGGCACGATAGTGAGCACGGCCAACGCCAGTTTCCAGTTAATAGAAATCAACAGAACAGCTACGCCGAAAATGATAAACAACGATGAGATGATGGAAACGAATGCCTGAGATACAAACATTTTTACCGAATCCATATCGGAGGTCAGGTTGGTTAAAAGTTTAGAAGGATTGGCTTTTAAAACAAACGAATAACTCTGTTTTGAAATTTTGTCCGACAATTTATTGCGCAGGTCTTTAGCAACTTTTTCGGCGGCTAATGTTTGCACCACTCCCTGAAGAAAAGTGAAAATAAATATGCCTGATGCGGCCAGAATAAATTCGGTGATAACCGTTTTTGCGTCAAATTGGTTAGCAGTAAATGAGTCGATTCCACGGGCAATAATTCGCGGAATAAGCAGGTTAATCCCGCTACCGGCCAGTGCCATTATAATTAATGCGGTTACCAGTGCTTTGTATGGTCCCAGCACCTGAAACAGGCCTGCCCGCTGTTTTCCTTCGGTTCTTTTTTTTCGTTGGGTTTTGCGCATTTTAAAAATTGTGTTGCAAATCTACCCATTTATAACCGTTTACGCTCTATAATGATTAAACGGATGGCAATAAATTATTAAAAGTTTAGATGCAGTTTTTGTAACGCCCAATAACTCAAAAGTTTCGGCAAAGTTATTTGTTGGCTAAAACAAAACATTCATGATTCCCAATTATCATAAATAGAGATGAAAGTGAGGCCTGTTGACAGCATTTCATAAAAATGGACAGATTACAAGGCGCACACAACGATTGTGCTATTAATAGCTTACTGATTGCGCCTTTAAATTACCGCACACCACCCCCGGGTTTCACCCGAGGTTAGTCACATTTTATCCCTTCGGGATATTGAACTGAATAACAAAGTTAAGACGAGTTTATTGACCTGAATGTCGGAATTGCAAGTTTTTTATGACGCTGGAAGCGTCGAATGTGAATAACCCGGTGCGTAGCGCCGGGATGAAACGACAGAAGGGAAATCGTCCGGCGAAGAAAGCAGATCGAAGCCAGATGGTTCTCCCGGACGAAACGCAAACAGCAATACACATAAAAAGATGGGGGCTTTCAGGAAAAAAAAGTGCATAGCCAATAGCTACACACTTCACGCTCAAACACTTTATTTACAATTACCCTTTTTGCGAATTATTCTTTTCCCAGACAGAACACATTTTTGTACCTGTGGGTTGGTTTTGGATATCCGGGACTAAGGTATTTCCAGGCTTTAATTGTTGTTTCAATTTCAGTTCCGGAAACATCTTCCAGCGTTTCTTTTATTAAGCGGTCCAGCTTTTCAGGCGCAATTTCAACGCGTGCATTTATTGTGAGTTGTGCGCTATCAGATTTGCCCACATTTCCTCTTATCGAAAGTGTTTTGGATGAGCCCGTAATATTTCCGGTGATGTAATCTTGATTGTTTTCAAGTAAAAGTTTTATGTGACCTACACCAATTTGTTTTTCATCGATTTTTGCCGCTAATCGGTTTAAAAAGTCGTTAATAAGTTTGTTCCAGTCAACCTGTTTCCCTTGCAACGTTGCAGATCCGTTGAGCCATCCCAATACAGCTTCTCCCTCGGCATAGGTATCGTAATCAATTTCAACAATACGCTGTCCGGCATTGGTGTTAGTTTCAAGTAACTTCAACCATTCATGTAAACCTTCGCCGGTTTTTGAACTGACGGCAAGTACGGTAGCAAAAGGATAAGCAGCTTCAACTTTTTGTTTCAGTTTGTCCAGCTCATTCTTGTTCAAAAGGTCTGCTTTTGAAATGAGAATAATATCGCTTTCCTCCAGTTGCTTTTTGAAAATATAGGCTGCACTCGGATGTAGTCCGGCAGTTCCGCCGTTTAAAATATCCGTTAGTCGAACAGGATCGGCAAGAACGCTGAGTGGAGAAAGCAACAAATCTTTACTGTAATTTTCTTTTAAAGGCTGCATTAAAGTTGCCGACAGATCGGTGCAACTGCCAACGGGTTCGGCAATAATTACATCGGCAGTAGCGTCATGTTTTACTTGATATACAGAATCGATAAATCCCTGGTAGTTGCAACAAAAACAGCTGCCGCTAACCTCCGCAACATCTACTTTTGTGCGCAACAGAAATGAGGTGTCAACCAGTTCCGATGCCTGATCGTTGGTAACCAAACCCACTCTTTTTCCTTCCTTCATTAACCTTTGGGTGGCATTAAAAAGCAAGGTGGTTTTTCCTGCTCCCAAAAATCCTCCAACTATTATTAGACGGGTTGTATCTTTCATTTTCTGTTTTCTTTTGAACCCCTAATTTTATAAAAATCGTGATAAAATTTGAAATGATGAGACAAATACGAGGTTAAAAGTGATGAATAGCCGAACCTTTTTGTCTTATTTTTTGTGTTGTTACCTGGGATTTTTTTATGAGAAAAGCGGGACTCCAAAGTGATAACAATGGAATCCCGCTTTTATAATTACTTTTTTCTTATTCGTATCGCAGTGCTTCAACCCAGATGCTTTGATCGGAATTTCGTCACTCATATCTGAGTGCCTCAACAGGGTTGCGGGTTGCAGCTTTATAACTCTGCACCGAAACGGTCAGCAATGCAATAGCTATGGTAAGAAAACCTGCCAGTGCAAAAATCGACCAGTGAAGCTCAGTTTGGTAGGCAAAATTTTGTAACCAACTGCTCATTACATACCATGCCAGCGGCGATGCAATTACAAATGAAATAAGTACCCATTTGATAAAATCCTTGTTGAGCATAGCCAGAATTTGCGAAACTTTTGATCCGTTCACTTTTCGAATGCCGATTTCTTTTCGCTTTCGTTCGATGGCAAAAACCGATAGCCCAAACAAACCTATGCAGGCAATAAATATGGCAACAAACGAAAAGTATTGGAACAGTCCTGAGATGCGCAGTTCGGAGTTGTACATGTCCTCCAGTCGCTGATCAAAAAAGCCAAGTTCAATGTTGGAGTCGGGAATAATCGTTTTCCAGTTTTCCTTTATTGCGGCAATTGTCTGACTAAAATTCTCGGGTCGTATCCGCATTATCAAAACATCGGGATTTTGATTTAATGGGATCATTACCATAGGCTCAATTCCGTTGCGTAACGACTCGAAATGAAAATCTTTTGCAACTCCCACAATTCGTGCTCTTTCGCCGCCATTTCTACCAAAGTATTTCTGAATCGGATCGGTCATTTTCATCCGGCGAATGGCTTCCTGGTTAAGGATAACCTCGTTTGAGAATTCACTTTCATTATCTTCTGTCAACTCCGTGGAAGGCGAAAAACTTTGTCCTTCAGCCATTGAAATTCCAAGCGTTTCGAAATACTCACGGTCAACACGCATGGCGCAAATCAATACTTTGTTCTCGGGGTCTTTACCTTGCCAGTCGTAACCCCACGACGAGTTTCCACCCCAAAACGGAAGTTTGTCTGCTTTTGTAAGGTTTTCCACGCCGCTAATATTTTTTAACGATGCCGAAAGCGCCTCATGTTTTGTTTTTGTCGCATCATCAAGATTGATGTAAACCAGGTTATTCTGGTTGTACCCCAAATCGTAATTATTGATGAATTTTAGTTGCGAATTCACTGCAATAGTGCAAATAATCAGAATGATTGATAATGTAAATTGAACCACTACCAGCAGGCTCCTGAAACTGATTCGGCTGGCACTTTTTCGGGCCGCTTTTTTTAATACCCGCGCCGGTGCAAACGACGAAATGTACAACGAGGGGTAGGCCACTGATAAGATGAGTGTCGTAAGGATCATTGCGATCAGCATAAAAATGAGGTATTTGTTACCCAATAACGACAAGGAAATATGTTTGTCGGAAAGTTGTCCGAAAAGAGGTGTAAAAGCCAGTACCAAAGCAGCTCCCAATACGATACTAATTAGAATCATCAGACCTTTTTCGTAGAAAAACTGCGATGTAAGATTCGCTTTTGTAGCTCCCAAAACTTTACGGATTCCAACTTCCGGCCGGCGTGTTTCGGAGCTGGCAGTTGATGAATTCACAAAATTGATAGATGCAATAAGGACAATGATAAGCGCGATAGCCAAAAACTGGTAGATGTATTGTATACGGTTGTTTTCTCCGGAAAAAGTATACAAATGGCGTTTTGCATACGGGAACAGGTAAATGGATGTATTCTCTTGTCCTTTTTCCTGTAGAAAACCGGTGAGTTTGCTCTCCAGTTGATTGGCATCGGTGCCTTCGGTAAGCAGCAGACAGGTGAAAGGCCAGTTGTTTCCCCAGCGCGTGAGATCGGCACCCAGTTGCTCGGCTACTTTTATCGATGCCAAAATATCAAACTGTGTTGACGAGTGGTCTTTGGGATAATCGATAACTGCTCCAACCATAAAGGTGTAGTTGCCGTAAATGGTTAGCATTTTGCCAATTGGCGATTCATTGGGGAAGAACAGCTGAGCAATTTTTGGTGTGATTAAAATTTTATCGGGTGCTTCAATAGCATTTAGGTCTCCTTCAATAAGTTCGAACGAGAAAATATTTACGAACTCCTTGTCGGCCAGGGTCAGACTGATGTCTTTGTATTCGGTGGTTTCGTATTTTACGGGCAAACCGCCAAGGCTGGTATAAGTGGTGGCATTTTCAATTTCAGGATAGGTTTGTTTTAACTCGTTGGCCAATGGAAAAGGAGTGCATCCGGTATGCAGATCCTGCCCGTCGGAATAAACCTGGTGTTCGTAAACCTGGTACATTTGCCCGAGGTTGGCGTTAAATTTGTCGAAACTAAGTTCGTCAACCACCCAAAAAAGGATGAGTGTGGTAACGGCAATCCCGATGGCCACACCACCAATATTTAAAAAGGAAAAGAATTTATTTTTCAGGATATTTCTCCATCCCAGTCTGAGGTTACGTTTAAATTCTGACATGGTAATTGTTTTTGGTTTTTGTTGCGTTCAATCCGGTTAAGTGAAATTAAGCAGTGTTTGTGCGTTGATAAATGATTAAAGCATAATTTCTCCCAATTCTTTTTTTACCTCCTGGGTAATTACCATTCCATCGAAAAGATTGATAATGCGGTGGGCATATTCCGAATCGCGAAGCGAGTGAGTTACCATCACAATGGTGGTTCCTTCCTGGTTAAGCTCTGTAAGAAGCTGCATCACTTCCAAACCATTTCTTGAATCGAGGTTACCGGTGGGCTCATCTGCCAGAATAAGCTTTGGATTAGCTACTACCGCACGTGCAATTGCAACACGTTGTTGCTGACCTCCGGAAAGTTGCTGTGGGAAATGTTTCATTCGGTGACCGATTTTCATGCGTTCCAGCACCTCCTCTACACGCTCTCTACGTTCGCGTGCTTTCATTTTTAAATAAATAAGCGGAAGCTCAACGTTTTCAAAAACAGTTAACTCGTCAATCAGGTTAAAACTCTGAAATACAAAACCAATGTTTCCTTTTCGAAGCATTGTTCGGTTGCGTTCTTTCAATTGTCCAACTTCCTCATTATCGAAAAAATACTTACCTGAAGAAGGATTATCAAGAAGCCCGATAATATTTAGTAGTGTTGATTTTCCACAGCCTGATGGTCCCATTATGGCAACAAATTCGCCACTTTTTACATGCAGGTTAACATCGTTTAGTGCACTGGTTTCAATCTCATCGGTTCGGAAAACTTTTGAGAGCTTGTTCGTTTTAATCATTGTTTATGGCTTTTGTTCGTTATAAAAAGTTGATTTGCTTTTTTATAAGACGACATAAAATGCCACGCGTTACAATGATATTGTAAAAAGTAGTAAAAGCCTGTTCAAAAGAAGTTGCAAAATAACGGGCCTGAGCCACAGAACATTGACTATTCCTGCGGAGCAAGCGGCGTTGTAGGATCGTTGCGCTCGGCAAGATTGAAATACTGAAAAGCCTGAAATGTAAACGGGATAACCAATAAAACAGTAGTGATCACTGATGAAATGGCATTCAGTACCCAATACCAGTTCGGATAATCTGCCGGATTGGTTATCTCAGTTGAGAAAATAGTGGATGAAACGCCCATGATCAACGAAGGAATAGATAGTACAATACCTACTGCATACACAATAACTACGGCAATCAGGTTGATTAGAAGTGTATTCCACCAACTTGAATTTACAAGTTTCCACGAGCGATTGAGTGCATCACTAATTCCCTTCTTCTCGAAAATTAGGATGAAAACAAGCAACGAAAAGGTATTGGCAAAATACAATCCGGGCACAATACACATCATGGCACCAAAAAATACCATGATCACGAAGATGAAGTTGGCTCCGAGCGCCAGCAGGCTGTTGGCGAAAAATTTCGAACTGATATCGGTCAGATGAAAATTACCTTTTCCGTGTTTGATGTAGGCTTCAAGATAACTGTAGTAGGTGCCCATTAACAGCGACTGCACAAAAAGACCAAAAAACATAAACATAAATAGGTTCTGGTAAAAAGGGCCAATATCGGCCATAAGGCTTTCAGGATTGGCAAGGTCGAACTGACTTAACACATTGCGCTGAAAATAAACCTGCGCGCCGGCATATAGAATAATAAAAGGCAAAACATAAATGCCAATCATCCGAAAGATCGGCTTTGCTTCTTGTTTTAAAAAATCAAATGAATCGGAAATTACAACGCCAAGGTCGCGCTGTTTACGAAAACGGATATCTTTTTGCTCCATGAAATAGAAAGGCTTTATTCAAATGTTTTTACATCAATTTGATATTTGTTACGGTCGCTCGAACTTCTCGATACTAATTCGCCAAGGAATCCGGACAGAAAGAACTGAGCTCCGATTATCATCGATGTTAAAGCAATATAAAAATAAGGGCTGTCGGTAACTAAATGTCCGGTAATTCCGTTGTTCAGCTGAATGATCTTTTGAACTCCGAGGTATACCGCAGAGGCAAAACCAATAATAAAGATCAGTGCACCCAGAATACCGAAAAAGTGCATGGGGCGTTTTACAAATCGCGAAATAAACATTACGGAAAGTAAATCAAGCGGGCCACGAACAAAACGTTCCAGCCCGAACTTGGTTACTCCGTATTTTCGTTCGGCATGTACAACCACTTTTTCGCCAATATTTTTGTAGCCGGCCCATTTTGCCAGAACCGGAATATAGCGGTGCATTTCGCCGTAAACTTCAATGCTTTTAATAACGTTTTTACGATAGGCTTTCAGGCCGCAGTTCATATCGTGCAGCTTAATACCGCTCATCCGTCGAACGGTCCAGTTGTAAAATTTACTGGGCAGGTTTTTCGTAAGAACCGGGTCGAAACGTTTTTTCTTCCAGCCCGAAACCAAATCGAAACCGTCTTCTTTGATCATCCGGTACAATTCCGGAATTTCCTCGGGGCTGTCCTGTAAATCGGCATCCATGGTAATTACCACATCGCCCTGCACTGCCTCGAAACCGCAATATAATGCGGCAGACTTTCCGTAGTTACGTCTGAATTTAATTCCTTTAATACAGGAATTTTCTTTTTGGAGCTGTTCTATCACTTCCCACGAGTTGTCGATGCTGCCGTCGTCGATCATCATAACTTCGTAGGAGAAGTTATTCCCGTCCATCACCTTCTTTATCCACGCCGCCAATTCGGGCAGCGACTCTTCTTCGTTAAACAGCGGAATAACTACGGAAATATCCATTAAAAACGCTTTTGAATATTAATATGAATCTTCAACTTTCTTCTTAACAATTGCCGCAACGATCAGCGAAATTATGCCACCGCCAATTATGCCTGAGAGGGCTGCCTGGCGTAACGTTTTTGCAATGGTTGGAATTTCTTTAAACTGTTCCATGGCCTGGTCGATACTTGCATCAGGAACGCCACGGCTTTCCATAAATTCCAGGGTTTTTTGCTGCATGCTTGCCATCAGGTTCTCCATATAATCAGGAGCAATAAAACTGTGGAAAATATAGGTGTAAACAACCAGTATGACAGTTGAAACAATGGTTACCATCATTACAAACTTAAAAGCCTCGGTAAAACTAATGTAGCCTTCAAATTCTTTATTACGGTAATTTTTAGCGAAAATGAAGAGTATTACAAAAGATATTACAAAGGATAGAAGTGCAACAATTAAAGAACCAAAAATTCCTAATGATTCCATGATACCGCCGGCCCAAATTACTACATTAAGGAAAATGGAAATTAAAGCCGCGTAAAGACCATAGGTTAAAGATGATTTAAGTAAAGGTGATGATTTTTGTTCCATGATGTTTGTTTTAATTATAGGTTTGACAAATATAAATGATTTTTTGAAGCATTTGCGTAAAACAATATATAGTTACATAACGGTTTTTGGGCTCGCTTTTTTCACATAATTTCTGAAAATGTTGGGCTTGCCCCTTGTGGCGTAAAAAAATGCTTAAAAATTTTCATTCAGTTGTATTTCATTTTCAATCTGATAAGTCGTTGTGTCGTGTTTAAAATTACGTGATAGAGCGATTTTATTTGGCGGAAGAACAAAATTTTCTACTTTTGTCGCCGGGTAAGTCCTGTGCGACCAGCTCCTGCTGAATCCCCCCAGGGTCGGAAGGCAGCAAGGGTAGGTGGTTGAGCGGTGCGACACAGGTAGCTTACCCACTTTTTTTCAAAAAGAAAAAGCGTTCAAAAAATTGGTGAAAAGTTTAAAAAAGGTATTGCAGAATTAAAAATTAATTCTTTCCTTTGCACCCGCTGATTTGAAAAAGCAACGTTCTAACAAAAGATTGAGATAATAAGCCGAATTAGCTCAGTTGGCCAGAGCACGTGATTTGTAATCTCGGGGTCCCCAGTTCGAATCTGGGATTCGGCTCATTTAAAATATTTTGGGAAGATACCGAAGCGGTCAAACGGGGCAGACTGTAAATCTGTTGGCTCAGCCTTCGTAGGTTCGAATCCTGCTCTTCCCACCAAGGGAATAACTAAACAAGTTGTTCCCTTTTTTTATGGAATTCTATCTTTTGCAGACGCTGGTTTAAATCAGCACGTTCTAATAAAATAATGAAATATTGCCGAATTAGCTCAGTCCCGGTAAACCGGAAATTTTAATTTCATAGTTTATCGAGGATGCTCGAAAATCCAAAAGATTTTCGGCATTGGCCACCGAAACAAAGTTTCGGAACCAGAGCAAGTATTTGAGGTATCAAATCGAAGTTTGGCAAAAAAATAATAAGCCGAATTAGCTCAGTTGGCCAGAGCACGTGATTTGTAATCTCGGGGTCCTCAGTTCGAATCTGAGATTCGGCTCATTTAAAATACTTTGGGAAGATACCGAAGCGGTCAAACGGGGCAGACTGTAAATCTGTTGGCTCAGCCTTCGTAGGTTCGAATCCTGCTCTTCCCACAACGAAAAAGCTCGTCATTTTATGACGGGCTTTTTTCATTTTGTGGCATTTTGAATTTATTATTTGATCCTCACAAACTCATACTAATCAAAAAAGTAGCGGCAAATGCAATAATTGCATACAGTTCAGGGAATACGGCCAGTACCATTGTTTTTCCAAAAATATCGTGCCCCGAGCCAATGCCTGCAATGCCGTTTGATGTTACACTTCCCTGGTTAAGTGCCGAGAAAAAGCCAACAAAACCCAGCGTTAATCCGGCAGCCATTATTGCTACTCCTTGTATCATGGTCATGTCGGCAGTAATTATTCCCTGACTGTTAATGATAAAAAAGCCGGCAAAACCATATAAACCCTGTGTTCCGGGCAAGGCGCTCAATAGCAGGTAACTACCAAATTTGTCGGGTTTCTTCTTTAGTGCGCCAACCGTGGCATTTCCTCCTTTTGAGACACCAACAGCACTTCCAATTCCTGAAAAAATAAGCATTATCGCTAAACCTATGTAGGCTAAAATAACTGCAGTTGTCATAATCGTAGTTGTTTAATGTTTATTTCTATTTGTTTTATCTTTTACCAATTTATCCTTCATCTTTAATCCTTCATCCTTCCAAAGGGTTTATATTCTTCGCCACCGCCTTTAAAACCGGCACTTTTATAAAACTCCACAAAGGTTAAACGCATGGGGTGAACAAACGAGCCGAGCGACGAAATAAGAATATTTAGGGTGTGCCCCAGTAACAGGAATAGGACAAAAAATACCGGGCCTAATATCTTTGACGCTCCTAAAATTTGCAAGCCAATATCGTTGATAACAAAACCCAAAATGGCGCTCGATAAACCCAATGCAAACAGACGGATGTACGAAAGCAGATCGCCAAAAATGCCCGTAACGGTTGAATACACATCCCAAACGCCTTTGCCAATGCGGGCAAAAACATTTACGCCGGGATCGCTGAAAAACAGCACGAAAAATCCACCCAGCGCTATTGTGCCGTATAAAATGGTTTTGTTTTTCGGAATAATTCCGGCACCGGAAAGTAACACATAAGCAATGCTGCCGATAAGAATTACCAGCCAGCCATAAGTTGACAGTGCGTAACTAAAACCGAACTGTTTGGTTTGATTGGCGGCTTTAATAAAAAGCCCGAAAATGATTTGTACGCCACCCAGCACCAGCGAAAGGTTGAACATTTTGTCGGGATTTAGGAAAAGATGGCGAACCTTTTCAGTTAAAGCAAAATCTGTTTCAATAAGGTTAATACCAAAAAAAGTTCCTGAAACGACTCCGAACAAAATTGTTGCAGCGCCTAAAATTTGTATCAGGCTTAAATACGGTTTAAACTCCGCTTTGGCTTTTAATTTATACAAACCGGCGCCAAATACAAACAGTAATCCGTAGCCGGCATCGCCCAGGCAAAAGCCAAAGAACAGCATAAAAAAAGGCGCAAAAAATACGGTTAAGTCGAGCTCTGCATAATCGGGCAATGAAAACATGGAACCAATCGGCTCAAAGAGTTTGCCAAACCGGTTGTTTTTTAGCAAAACCGGAATTTTATCGTCGGGTTTGGCTTTACGCGAAAAATAAACCGCATCACTGTCTTTTAAAAATTGGTTCAGCGCCGGTGTTTTGGTTTGAGGAACCCAACCTTCAAGAACCATTAGTTTTTCCTCAGCCTCTTTATTGGTATTTCGTAATACGTTGTCGAATTCCAGCGATCGGATAAATGTCTTTTTTTCTTCTTCAAGCAAATAAATGGAGTTGTTGGGATAGCTGTTAAAAGTTGTATGAATCGCTTTTATTCGTTCTTCTGTTTCACGAATCTGCTTTTTAATTACAAAAAAGGGCAGAGGTGGTAATTCAAGTTTTTCGGCATCAACTTCAATAACCTCTTCGTTTTGTTGGATGTGCACAAAAAGCACCTGGCTGGCTGTTTCTGAAATTGCCGCTACCGGAAAATTACGTTGTTCCAGTTCGATGTATTTCTTTTTTGTGGTTTGGTAAAATTGCAAACGTATTCCTTCGGTTTTTAGCTGTTCGATTAGCTCGGGTGAGAAATCTCCCCACGGTAGTGCTTTTTGTGCTGCTTTAGACAAGGACTCGAGCCGGGCTTCCAGTTCTTCAAGTTCCTTTTGTTTTTCGGTAAGGTCGTCAATGATCTCCGGTGCCGAATACAACCTGGGTTTTTCCGCTGTTTCACTTTCTCTTTTCTGCAGAAAATTGATGGCTCGTTCGTATTTGTTCAGCTCTGCAACTTTTTTGGTGGTTTCTTCCGAAGGATCAAGACCGAGCCCGGCAATATGCACAAGGCCAAGTCTGTTCAGTTCAATCAGGAAATCTTCGTATTCCCTGTGAAAAACCAGAAAAGTATATTTTAACATCGGAACGATCATACTGCCGTTGCTTTTTGTTTCTGCTGTCGTTTTTTTACAATTTTTTGTGCCGATTTCGAAAGGTTTTCCTCGTCTTCCAGAAATCGTTTTATTTTCCGGATTGCATCTTCGTAACCCGGAATCTGTACCTTTTCGTAGAGATTTACCTTTTGTGTTGTTTTTTTTCTGGCCCTGTCGAGCAGTGCCATTTTGCGCGTATAAAACTCGCGCTCGGTAACAATGCGGGCCAGTTCTTTTATAAACGAGATCCCCGCCGGAAACCAATCGGGTTTTGAAAAAAGGCTAAAGTCTTTCTCCTTAAAAATTATTTCGTTCATAACAGGAATAGAGACTCCAGCAATTTTTTTGCTAGAAATACTAACGTTTTCAATGTTAATCAAATCGGGTAAAAACTCGTTCCACAACCCGACGGAAAGTTCCTCTTCGCTGATCTTCATTTGTAATTGTTCTTCAAGATCAACAGTTTGGTCTTTGGCTTTTTTTACCTCCAAACGTAGAGCAGCTTCCTTGTTTTTTAAGGTAGGCAGCGCCTTCAGCCTGATCTTCAATTGTTTGTTCAGGTTGTGGAGGGACGTTTTATTATATTGAAATTTTATAGCCAATTTTTTATGTTATTGTTTACACCGGAAATACCAGAATCGGAATATTTGCTTTTGCAACAAGTGCTGATAACAGGTCGGAGTGGAACAGTTTGTAAAAGCCTGAGTGTTTTATTTTCGAAAGCGAAATGATATCGATGTCTTTCTGGTCGACAAATTCCTCAATTCCTTTAATCAGGTTTTTGCTCTCAAAAAGCTCACATCTTATATGGTACGCACTGTAATCTCTTTCGAGCATGGCATTTAATTCATTCACTTTTTGCTGGTGCAACTCGTCATTCTGGATGTCAAAGTGAACACAATAGATCTTTTTCTTGATCGGCTCCAGTATCTTCAGTAATTTGTTGAGCGATGAATTATCGGAATCGTAAAAATCGGTTGAGTACAATACATTTATCTCTTCTTTTCCTTTAAAAACAGCAGATAAGGGAACGGCCAAAACCGAGTGATGTGTTTGCTCAATTACTTTTATCAGCGTTTTACCCAAAAACTCACCTTCGGCATGTTTTGTAGCGCGTGTTCCCATTAAAATGATATCGGGATTATAGCGTTTACATGCTGCTGTAATAACGTTTTCAGGCGTTCCTTTTAGCATTCGGTAATGCAATTTTACTGCGTTAAAAAGTTCAGGAGGAACCTGATTCTTTAGCTCCCGGCTAAATTCTACCAGTTTCTGCTGAGCATTTTTATGTGCTTCCTTTAGCTCCATTCGTACGTATTTTTCCCACGAAGCGGTATGGCGGCTGGGTTCGTTAAAATTTGGGTCGGGATAAACGTATAAAACCTTTATCTCAGCATTTTCTTTTAGTGCCAGCCCAATGGCGTATTTACATAAATCGATGCAGTCTTCGCTGAGTTTTACGGGGAGAAGAATTTTTCTCAGGTTCGTAAAACTTACATCATCTTTAACTTTATCGAGGTCGTAATCTTTGTGTAGCTGCAAAAGACGGGCAATGGCTTTTTCCGATTGCCGCGACTTCACTTTTAGTAGCACTTCATCGGGATTGTATCGTTCACCCGGGGTCGTTCCCTCGTTGGTGAAAAAAACTTCAATCCCTTTTTCCTCCAGCTTATCTTTTACAAAAGATCCGAGCTGAGGTGTCGAAATCCTAAGGATTGTAACTAATTGATTTTCCATAACAACTCCATTTAATGTTTCATACTATCTGTTTTCCATATTTCTCTACCAATTCGGCTTTAATACCTGTTTCGGCGTGCGAGAAATATTTATCGAATAGTTTCCATGCCGTATCAATCATATTATCAATTTCAATGTTGATATCAATGGCAAGTAGTTCGTTTGCATAATCTTTTGCAAAACTCATGGTGCGCTTGTCGTAATCGGTCAGATCGAAACCGTTTTCGATTTTGGTTTTGGCGTTGGCGGCATCGGCATACAATCTGATGGCAGCATTCATTACCTGCGGATGATCTTCGCGGGTTTTTTTGCCAATTACCAGTTGTTTCAGGCGCGATAAACTTCGGAACGGATCGATGATAACCTTGCCAATGTCGGTCTCTTTACGAAGGAAAAGCTGCCCTTCGGTAATGTAACCGGTGTTGTCGGGAATGGCGTGGGTAATATCGCCGCCCGAAAGTGTAGTAACAGCGATAATCGTTATCGAACCGCCATCGGGGAACTGCACTGCCTTTTCATAAAGTTTGGCCAGGTCGCTGTACAACGAACCCGGCATACTGTCTTTCGACGGGATTTGATCCATACGATTTGAAACGATACTCAGTGCATCGGCATACAATGTCATATCGGTAAGAAGCACCAGTACGTTTTGGTTTTTTTCTACCGCAAAATACTCGGCTGCCGACAAGGCCATATCCGGAACAAGCAAACGTTCAACCGGTGGATTTTCGGTGGTATTTACAAAACTGATAATGCGGTCGATAGCACCGGCATTTTCAAAAAGGTTTTTGAAAAACAGGTAATCGTCGTTGGTAATTCCCATGCCGCCCAGAATAATTTTATCGGCTTTGGCGCGTAAAGCTACCATGGCCATAACCTGGTTGTAAGGCTGATCGGGATCGGCAAAAAACGGAATTTTCTGACCGGTTACCAGCGTGTTGTTCAGGTCGATTCCTGCAATTCCCGTTGCAATTAATTCCGAGGGCTGTTTACGGCGCACAGGATTTACCGACGGTCCACCAATTTCTATTAATTTCCCGTCTACTTCGGGGCCACCGTCAATCGGTTGTCCGTATGCGTTAAAGAATCGTCCGGCCAGCTCGTCGCCTACAGCTAATTGCGGAGCATGACCTAAAAATACCACTTCTGCATTGGTGGGAATTCCTTCCGTTCCCGAAAAAATCTGCAGGGTTACCAGGTCGCCTTCAATTTTAACTACCTGTGCCAGGCGGTCGTTAACAAGGGCCATTTCCTCGTTGCCAATCCCCGTGGCATGTAACGAACAGGTTGCTTTCGTTATCTGATCAATTTTGGTATGTATTTTCTGAAAAGCTGTAGTTTCCATTCTCTTCGCATTTATAGTTGTTCGGTCTCAACAACGGCTTTTTCGTTTATTATTTCTTCTAATTCCTTTTCAAATTTTTGGAATTGTTCTGATTCAAACTCCGAGTAATTCATCTGTTTCAGCACGTTTATAATTTTTTTGAAGTAGGGATTTACCTCCTCGAAATGTTCGAAACTAAACCGGGTGTTATTGATGGTAAGCACTTTTTCGAGCATGTATTGCTGGCGTTCAATGGGTGTTGATGCATCAATCTTATCAAAAGCATCTTGCTGGAGTATTACAAAATCGATCACCTCCGATTTCCAGAATATTTCATGATATTCTATCGGTACGCCATCATCTCCCAGAATATTTATTTGTTCATAGGTTTCGCGTCCACGTACAAGGCTATTTCGGGCCTGGAGAATATTATCGACCCAGTTTGGTGAAATAGCTTTTGATACATAATCGATATATTCCGGGTATTCGAGGTATTTCGAATAACTTTCCACTGCATCGATAGCGGGATAACGTTTGCTATCGGCTCGGTTTTGCGACAGTGCGTAAAAACACCTTGCTGCTTTTTTAGTGGCTTCGGTAACCGGTTCTTTTAAGTTACCACCGGCGGGCGAGACGGTACCAATAAAAGTTACCGATCCGGTTTCTCCGTTCTTCAGATTTACAAACCCGGCACGCGAGTAAAAGTTGGAGATAATAGCGGGCAAATCCATC
Source organism: Draconibacterium mangrovi (assembly GCF_010586825.1). Classification (GTDB taxonomy): domain Bacteria; phylum Bacteroidota; class Bacteroidia; order Bacteroidales; family Prolixibacteraceae; genus Draconibacterium; species Draconibacterium mangrovi. Next base: position 33,649 of record NZ_JAAAGB010000004.1, read on the forward strand.
GGAAATGCATCGGGACCGGGAAGCTCTTCCATGCGGTTCGACATTTCGCGCAGTGCCTGTGCCCAACGCGATGTGGAATCGGCCAGCAATAATATTTTTAGTCCCATCGATCGGTAATATTCGGCAATTGTCATGGCAGTGTAAACCGATGCTTCACGGGCTGCCACCGGCATATTCGAAGTGTTGGCAATAATGGTTGTACGCTCCATTAGTTTACGACCGGTTCTCGGGTCGTCCAGCTCCGGAAATTCGGCAAATATCTCCACCACTTCGTTGGCTCGTTCGCCACAGGCGGCTACCACAATCATATCGGCATCGGCTTGTTTCGACAGGGCGTGCTGCAGAACGGTTTTCCCTGTTCCGAACGGACCGGGAATAAAACCTGTTCCACCTTCTACAATTGGAGTGAAGCTGTCGATTACCCGGATTCCTGTTTCGAGGAATTTAGCCGGACGTGGTTTATTCTTGTAAGTTTTTATCGGAACTTTAACCGGCCACTTTTGTATCATTGAAACCGGATGATTGTTGCCTTCCTCGTCTTGCAAAACAGCAATTGTATCCTCAATTTTATAATCGCCCGAAGCTACAATTTTCGTTACCTTAAAATCGCCTTTAAAAGTGAAGGGAACCATAATTTTATGGGCAATCCAGTTTTCGGTAACTTCTCCCAGCCACGAACCTGCCTCCACTTCATCGCCAACTTTTGAAAGTGGTTTAAAACTCCAGTCTTTATCCACTTCCAGCGGGTGGGTGTAAGCGCCTTTTTGCAGAAATACACCTTCCATTTTATCAAGGTCGTGTTGCAGGCCGTCAAAATTCTTCGATAATATGCCGGGCCCCAGAATCGCTTCCAACATGTGGCCGGTGAATTCTACCGGAGTTCCGGTTTTTAATCCACGTGTGCTCTCAAATACCTGTATATAGGCGTTTTCGGAACCAATACGAATCACCTCCGCCATCAATTTTACAGCGTCGTGATTAATATAGCAGATCTCGTTTTGCGAAACCGGGCCATTAACTTTAACCACTACCAGGTTTGAAATTATTCCAACTACTTTGCCTGTTGTAGCCATATTGTTTTATTTAGTCAAGCTGAACTCCGCAGGGAATTCATAATTTGTTTTTAACTCGTCAATTAGTTTGTGTAGCAGCTTTTTGCCTGTTTCTTTATCCATTTTCATCCACCGCTCAATAAGCAGGAGTTTTATAGTAAAAGCCAACACCTTCTCAATGGTAAAAAAGTGAAAGAAGGTATTCTCATCCAGGTATTCCCACTTGATTTTGTCAACTGCTTTTTCCTTTTCAATCCATACCCTATTCGATTCGGCAATCTTAAAAAGTTCTTCGTGGTAGGGGAGCAACTCTTCGAAGTAATCCGCTTTAAGTTTGTTTTCAATTAGTAGTGAATAGACAACACATTCGCCTTCAACTTCCAGTAAATGTATTTCCGGCTCGTAGTTGTATTTTTTACAGTTGAAAGCGGTAAATATATTTTTCAGGTTAAGCTCGAAACGAAACCAATTTTGAAGAAATGAATTTGGGCATTTCAATGCGTACTCGAAAAACAAAGTCGTAAGGATATTTTTATCTTCTAAATCAGCCTGATTTTTATCCATACCTTTCATCCAGCATAAAAATGTTTTCATGTATTCCGGTAGCTGAATTTCTTCGTTCTCCGGCGATAACTGAAACTCCAATTCGTGCTTGGTAATGTTGCCGGGGTAGAAGAAAGGCTTGTTTTGCCCGAAAAAAACGTTGAGCAGATTTCGATTGTCGAAAGGTAAAAAAAGGTACTCAATCAACTTAAAGTCAGGCGGACTAAGCTGTTTTTGCAGTTCTTCCCTAAGTACGCTGCCTGTAACAGTCGTTTTGTTCTCGTCGAAGAACAAATCGGGAAGTCCGGCAATCAAACAATAATATTCTCTTTTTATCAGCATAACCGAATTTTAAATGGTCTTCAAAATCATTTAAAGCCCGGTGTAAACAGCTCTTAACTTATGTTTGTATCACAACTCCTGCGATGCCTCTTTTCGGTTTTTTACTCTGTTTCAGCGGCATCAAACAGTAATTTTTTTGTTCCGTCTTTAAAGTATTGTTTAAAATAATTTGCAAAGTCTTGTGCAGTGAAACTGATGAGGTAACTACCATCCTTTGGGCCTATTCTGAAACCTGATTTTAATTTGGTATCTACTGAAATTTCAATGCCCTTGTTCATAGCTTCGCTTGCTCTTTTTTGCAGGAAAGCAGTTAGTTCTTTTTGATCTTCTGGTGGAAGGAGCAGGATGAGATCAATGCTTTTAGCGGTTTTCGGATCCCACTTTTCAATTAATGTGAGTATGATCTTTTTGATAAAATCGCTGTCGTTAAAGGCTTCGTTAACTGGTGAGTTGATTTGGACGGTGCTTATAAGCGCTGTAATTTGCTGTTTTAAATGACTGATAAACTGACGCGCTGTCAGTTGTAATTCAGCTTCCGTTCTTTTTTTGTCTTCCTCAGCTTTTATTTGTGCGTTGCGAATGATCTCATCTTGTTTAAGTTTTGCAGATTGTATAATTGCATCGGCTTTTTCTTTGGCTTCAGCAATCAGTTGGTCGGCATCGTCTTTGGCTTTGATAATGCCTTCGTTATAGATTTTTTGCGTTATTTCTTCAATGCGGTCAGTCATAGATTTTGGTTTTGTAGGTTTTAAATGGCATCCAAATCGTATTTTTGGGTTACACCGCCAACGGTAAAAACCGGTTTTTTACACCCGTGAACGATGGCCGAAACAAAAGTGCCAATTTTTTTACCGGTGAATCTTGATTCCTGGTGTGTACGAATAATTACCATTCCGGCATCTACTTCTTCAATATAATTGAGTACCGCTGTATGGTTTGCCTGGTCGTGTACTTTTAAGATTTGAACCTCGCATTCAACACCCCGTTTTTCAAGCATCGTTTTAATCTTCTCTGCATTTTTATAGGCTAAACTTTTACGTTCCTCAATATTAATGTACAATGCCGAAACAATGTGGATTTTTGCATTGAGTCGTTTGGCGAAAAAAGTGGCCCAGTACAGGCGTTTTTTGATGTGCTGTGAAATATCGATAGGGACTACAATACTTTTGATTTCAGTTACCGGATATTCTTTGTTGACCGACAGTACCGGACAATACGATTTGCTTACATAACGGCTTATATCGGCTGGTGTTAGGTGCTCGTTGTTGGCATGTTTACTTTTGTCGATCATTACAAAATCGTAACCACCACGTTCTGATTCCGCAATCAGTGTGTTGATTATTTTTCCCCACCCGATCCTCAGAATTATGTTATTAGGAATGTCGGTTCCGAGGCTTTTTTTTACAAACTCCGTAAACCTGTTCAGCGCTCCCTGATGGCGAATTTGGTTACGTTTTGATTTTGGATTGTGAAGAAATGCCGGCCCGGTTTTTATTACATCGAGAAGGAAGATGCGCATGTTTAATGCATTTGCAAAAAACAAAGCTTGTTTTAAAATACTTTCTCCATCGCGGTTTTGAGGGATGTGTGTTAGAATACTATTCGATCTATAGTTCATAGCTATTCCTGTTAAAAGTTGTATCCCAATACAATAAGTAAAAAGTTGTAACAGCTCGTTTACGTTTTAGTATATACGAAAACGGGGGAATTAGTTACAGAAATCAGGTTTGAAACATATGTAATAATGATGTTAAAGCAGGGGGTTAGAATGGCGGAGAAGTGCTTAGCGCGATTTATTTTTCCGGGCTACCAGAACGGCACCCAGAAATACCAATGCTGCACCAACAATTGTTATAGCCGAAAACCGCTCGTGTTCTACCCATGAAACATTGAGCTCGGTTAAAATTCCCATGGTAATAAAAGTGATCATCGGGTTTAATATGATGATGATACTTACTTTGTTGGCTTCGGCGTATTTAAGGGCTTTCCCGAGGCAGGTATAGGCAATAAAAGTGTTGGCACCCAAAAACACAAGAAGCAACCACCAGCTCCAGCTTAGTTCGAGTAAGGGACGAAATTCAACAAAAGGAATGTACAACAGCGCAGGAAGTCCGAACAATACGAGGTTTAGGCTGTCGACCGAAAAAGTACGAACCAGTTTTTTTTGCAAAATGGCATAAACCGACCATGCAAGGGCTCCCGATATGGTTAGCAGAATTCCGAGTTGGTAAGTATCGGCACTTTCGAAAAATGCCTGCAACTGGTCGCGGTAGAAAAATGAGAACCCTAACAGCGCTATTGAAAAACCGATAATCTGGTTGCGGAGCAGCTTTTCTTTAAATATAAGAAAGCCTGCAATGGCTAAAATAAGCGGTCCGGTTTGTATAAAAAGTTGCGCATTGCTGGGGGTTGTGTGGTGGATACCCAGCATGTAACCCATATAGTTCCACGAAAGGGCCAGCGCGGCCAGTATTAGCAGAACGGGCGGTTTTAGAAGAATTCTGAACGATGCCGGAGATTTAAAAGACTGCCAGCCGGATAGAATAATAAATGCTACCACAAAACGAATCCATACCACAGTAACCGGGGCGACCTCGCGCACGGCAACTTTTAAGGCAATGGCTAAAAAGCCCCAAAAGAAAGCAGTTATTGCTGCGTATATGATTCCTTTTGTGTGGTTTTGCATACAATGTAGTTGCTTTAAACAAACATCCCGGAAATAAATCCGGGATGCAAGTTAGTTTATATGTGGTAATCTTTTAGCGTAATTCAGCACCAAAATCCCGTTCAAAAGCCATAATCAGCTTTTGCATCGTTTTGTCTATTTGTTTGTCTTTTAGCGTTTTGCTATCGTCGCGCAGAATGAAACTAACAGCATACGATTTTTTACCGTCAGGCACGCCTTTGCCTTCGTAAACGTCAAACAGGTCCACTTCGCGTAATAGCTGGCGTTCCATTTTAAAGGCCGTTTCTTTCAGCTGGCTAAACTTCACCGATTTGTCGAGCAGCAAAGCCAGATCGCGACGAACAGCCGGGAATTTTGGCAACTCGCTAAACAGCACTTTATGTTGTTTGTGTGCTTTAAATACATTGTCCCAATTGAAGTCGGCGTAATAAACCGGGTTTTCAACCTCGAATTTCTTCAGCCATTTTCCGGCAACAATACCCAATTTAAGTACAACTTTGTTGTTGGAGGTGTATGCCAGTGCTTCGCTGAATAGTTCGTCTTCACAATCGTCAATCTGCATATTATCAGCAGATAAACCAAGGCGTTTCAGAATGTTTTCAGCGTATGATTTTAATCCGTAGAACGATGCAGCTTCTTCTTTCATCGTCCAGCTTTCAGCCTCTTTATTTCCGCTTATGAAAAGTCCAAGGTGATTTTCTTCCCAATAATTATTGGCCGGCTGGTCTTTTAACTGCGTTCCTTTGTAAAAGTAAGTGTTCCCGAATTCGTATATCTTCAGGTTTTTATTCTGGCGATTGGCGTTGTATGCAATACATTCAAGCCCGCCGAATAACAAGGTTTGGCGCATTCCGTTTAAGTCGGCACTCAACGGATTCAGCATTTTTACCGATTGCTCGTCTTTGTACTGTTCCAATCCTTCGTAGTAGCTCGATTTTGTTAACGAGTTCGACCAGATTTCGTTAAAACCTTGTGAAGTCAGCATTTCTGCAACCAGGTTTTTAACGCTGTCAGGGTTTGGTTTGTCGGCAGTTTGCAACGACGATTTTACCTGTGTAGGAATTTCAATGTTATTGTATCCGTAGATTCTCAGAATCTCTTCAATTACATCGGCATCGCGTTTTACATCAACACGGTAAGCCGGCACAAGCAATTCCAGGCCGGTTTCGTTTTCGCTTTCAATTTTAATTTCCAGCGATTCCAAAATGCTTTTTACGACATCAGCACCCAAATCTTTACCGATTAAACGTGTGATGTTTGCGTACGAAACACTCACTTTAAAATCTTCAATCGGTGTAGGGTAAATATCAATAATGTCAGAAGAAATAGTTCCTCCGGCGATTTCTTTAATCAGTAAAGCTGCACGTTTAAGTGTGTAAACTTGTCCATTCGGATCAACGCCGCGCTCGAAACGGAAGGATGCATCAGTATTCAAACCATGACGACGGGCAGTTTTACGAATATAAACCGGATCGAAATAAGCACTTTCCAAAAACACGTTTTTGCTTGTTTCTTTTATGCCCGATTTCATTCCTCCGAAAACACCACCTATACACATGGCTTCTTCGGTGTTGCAAATCATCAGGTCGTTCTCGTCCAGTTCGCGTTCCACTTCATCAAGCGTAGTGAATTTTGTTTTTGCAGGCAAGGTTTTTACAATCACTTTTCCGCCGGTAATTTCGTCGGCATCAAAAGCATGCAGCGGCTGGGCAGTTTCAAATAACACGTAATTGGTAATATCAACCACATTGTTAATTGGTGTCAGCCCAATCATTTTTAAACGGTTTTGCAACCACTCCGGCGACTCTTTCACTTCGATGCCTGAAATCGTTACAGCAGCGTAACGCGGGCAAGCCTCCGTATTTTCTACCTCTACGGGAATAACCAAATCGTTGTTGTCAACTTTAAAGTCGTCAACCGATGGTTTTGTATATTCAATATCCTGTGTTTTTTTCAGAAAAGCGGCCAAATCGCGGGCTACTCCAATTAGCGAAGCTCCGTCGATACGGTTGGGTGTAAGGTCGATTTCAATTACCCAATCTGACTCCACGTTGAAAAAATCTTTTGCCGGTGTTCCCACTTTGGCGTGCGGATCGAGTACCATAATTCCGTCGTGACTTTGTCCCAACCCAATTTCATCTTCGGCGCAGATCATACCCATTGACACTTCGCCGCGTATTTTCGATTTTTTAATTACAAATTCCTGGTCGCCATCATAAAGCGTAGTTCCAACAGTAGCCACAACAACCTTTTGTCCGGCTGCTACGTTTGGTGCGCCGCAAACGATTGGCAACACTTCGTCGGTGCCAACATTTACAGTTGTTTTGCTTAAATGATCTGAATTAGGATGTTGTTCGCAGGTAATAACTTCGCCAATTACCAAACCCGCCAAACCTCCTTTTACAGTTTCAACCTCTTCCAAACCGCCAACTTCCAAACCGGTTTGCGTTAAAATGTCGCAAATCTCTTCGGGCGATTGTTCCAGTTTAATGTAATCTTTTAACCAGGAATATGAAATTTTCATCTTATAATGATTTTTCTGTCAATTTTTTTTTTGAATCGCACAAAAGTACTGATTTTTATAACATATACATAAGCAGCTTTCTGCTAATCACAAAGAATTAAAACTTGAAGTAGTGTTCTTCCCGAAAATCAGAAAAAAGCGAAGCTAATCAGTTGAAAAACTTGAATTCTGTCATTTATGAATGAGGCGAAAAATAGTATCTTGCGCAGCTAAATTTGAATTATCATAAATATTTGGGAAATGAAAAAACTGCTATTTTTTGTTTTTATCCTGGGTTTGGTGGTCACATCGTGCCAAACACAGCAAAAGGAAAGTACAAATAACATGGAGAATCCGTTTTTTAAGGAATGGAACACACCATTTGGTGTTCCGCCGTTTGATCAGATTGAAAACGAACATTTTCGCCCTGCTTTTGCAGAGGGAATGCGTTTACACAAGGAAGAGATTGATGCAATTGTAAACAATCCGGAAGAGCCAACTTTTGAGAATACAATGGTTGCGCTCGACAAGTCGGGAACGTTTTTAAATCGTGTAAATAATGTGTTCAGTAACTTGAGTGGCGCTGATACTAACGACAGTATTCAGGCCATTGAAAAAGATATTGAGCCGCTATTATCGGCACACTACGACGATATCAACCTGAATGAAGGTTTATTCAAAAAAGTGAAAGCGGTTTACGAGCAACGTGAAAACCTTGATCTTTCAACAGAAGAAGCTCGTTTCCTGGAGAAAAAATACAAGTCGTTTGTACGCGGTGGTGCTGAACTTCCGGCAGATAAGAAAGCACGTATGCGCGAGATTAACGGTGAACTGGCAACTCTTTCGGTCCAGTTTGGCGAAAACGTTTTAAAAGATAACAATGCTTTTAAACTGGTTATTGAAGATGAGGCTGATCTGGAAGGTCTGCCGGCGTCTTCGGTTTCGGCTGCTGCAGCCACTGCAAAAGAAGAAGGACAGGAGGGGAAATGGATTTTCACCATTAGCCGCCCGAGTTTGTACCCGTTTCTTACCTATTCGCCAAACCGCGAATTGCGTGAGAAATTGTACAAAGGTTACATCATGAAAGGCGACAATGGCAATGAGTACGACAACAATAAAATTGTAGCCCGAATTGTTGAATTGCGCAGCGAACGTGCAAAACTTTTTGGTTACAACAACCATGCAGAGTACATTCTGGTAGAGAACATGGCAAAAAATCCTGAAAATGTGTACGATATTTTAACACAGGTTTGGGAGAAAGCTTTGCCGGTAGCTAAACAAGAGGTGGCCGACATGCAGGCCATTGCCGACAAAGAAGGCGCCAATATTAAAATTGAAGGCTGGGACTGGTGGTACTATGCCGAGAAAGTTCGCCAGGATAAATATGCATTGAGCGAAGAAGATGTAAAACCTTATTTTCAGGTTGACAACGTACAACAGGGAATTTTTACTTTAGCGAATAAACTTTGGGGAATCACTTTTAGCGAAAGAACCGACTTGCCAAAATACCATAAAGACGGAAAAGTATTTGAGGTGAAAGAAGCTGATGGAAGTACCATTGGTATTTTTTACACCGATTATTTTGCTCGTCCAAGTAAACGCGGTGGCGCATGGATGAGTTCTTTCCGCAAACAGGAAATGCGTGACGGCGAAAATGTACTTCCGGTAATTACAAACGTTTGTAACTTCCCGGCTCCAACTGATGATATTCCGTCGTTGTTGAGCTTGGATCAGGTAATAACAATGTTCCACGAGTTTGGTCATGGTTTGCACGGATTACTGTCTGATTGCGAAACCAGAACATTGTCGGGAACTTCGGTTTCACGCGACTTTGTTGAGCTGCCTTCGCAAATTATGGAAAACTGGGCTTTCGAACCAGAAATGCTGGCATTGTATGCCAAACACTATAAAACAGGTGAAGTAATTCCTGATGAATTGGTAGAGAAAATCAACAATGCAGCCCACTTTAACCAGGGATTTGCAACCATTGAATTTTTGGCAGCCGGTTTATTGGACATGGAATTCCACACCTTGAATAAAGTGGAACCGAATATGGATGTTGCGGCTTTTGAAAAAGAGTCGATGGACAAATACGGATTGATTTCGCAAATTGCACCACGTTACCGCAGTACCTACTTCTCGCATATTTTCTCAGGAGGTTATTCATCTGGTTACTATGCTTATTTGTGGGCCGAAGTATTGGATAAAGATGCTTTCCAGGCGTTTAAAGAAAATGGTTTGTTTGACCAGGCAACAGCTGCTTCGTTCCGCGAAAATGTATTGTCGAAAGGTGGATCAGACGATCCGATGAAATTGTACCTGCAGTTCCGCGGTAAAGAACCGGGAATTGAGCCACTATTGAAAGGCAGAGGTTTATTGTAATAAGTGAAAAGTTTTTTCAAGAGATATAAGAAAGGTCGCCAATGGCGGCCTTTTTTGTTGATATAATGTTTTTGATGAAAAAAATTACATAGTGATGTAATGCTTTTGTAAGCCCCGCGTCTTAACTTTGAAAACAAGCAAAAACAAAAACAAAGGAGCACATGGTTGCCAAGGATTTTAAAACAAATGTACTACCTGTCAGTAATAAGCTGCTTCGCTTTGCAACGCACTTTTTACACGACGAAGATCAGGCACGGGATGTAGTGCAGGATGTGTTCCTGAAATTATGGCAACGAAAGGAAACGCTCGACGAAGTGGAAAACATTGAGGCCTTTGCGATGCGGATGACACGGAACCGCTGCCTTGATGTAATAAGAGCAAACCGAACAGTTCCGATAGATGAAGACACTGACCGAAGATTAAAGGCGAAAACGATAGACGTTCATTCAAAAGTTGAGTTAGGTGAGTCGGCAAAACAGATTAAAATGCTGATAGGGCAACTGCCCGAATTGCAGCAAAATATAATGCATATGAGAGACATTGAACAACTCTCGTACGACGAAATTGAAGAGGCCACCGGACTTCAACGAAATGCGATAAGGGTAAACCTTTCGAGAGCACGAAAAAAAGTGCGCGATGAATATTTAAAAATGAATAGAAATGATGGAAACACAAGAAATACTACGATTACTGCAACGCTACTTTGATGGCGAAACAACAGAGGCTGAAGAGCAACAACTGAATGCCTATTTTCAGTCGGGCGACGTGGCCGAAGAGTTGGCAGAGTACACCGAATTTTTCGGAGGTATATCAGAGTTAGCGGAAAAAGCCAATGATCCGACCATTGAAGACGATGTGATGGATTACATTCTGGAAAACGAGCACCGCGATAAAACGAAATACCTCACGATGTGGAAAACGGTTACCGGAATTGCCGCAACAGTGATCATTGTTTTGGGTGGTTTCCTGTTCTACCAGGAGCAGCAAAAACCTTTCGAGGATACGTTTAAAGATCCGAAAGAAGCTTATGCTTACGCCGCCAAAACACTACAGTTTGTTGGCAGTAAATACAACGAGGGAATGGTGCATTTATCGGAGTTCGAAAAGCTAAGAAAAGGAAATGAACCTGTTAAAAAAGCCACCGAGCCGGTAGTAGAGTTTTACGAAGGAATTGAAAAAATAGAAGCAACAGAAGCTAGTAGCCCGTTGCAGGATATCGACAGCCTGTAAGAAGCCAACAGCTTCGACTTAAAATAGAGAAATAAACATTCAGAAACGATGTAGTTGGCGCGCAGTCTGCAAGTTCTGAGTGGAAACAGAAAAGTACAAACAATTAAAAAAACGAATATCATGAAGAAGTTATTATTGATTTTAGCAGTTGTATTGCCCATGGCAGTATTTGCACAAAAAAGCCCGGTTGACAAGCTCTTTGAAAAATATGCCAACCAAAAGGGAATGACCACCGTAAATATTTCGGGTAAATTACTGGGATTTGCCGCTCAAATTGAAACAGGCGACAAAGACACACAGGAATTATTGTCAGGATTAAACGGAGTTCGAATTTTATCTGTAGAAGATGACGCGTTGAACGAAAAACTCGATTTTTACAAAGAACTGGAAGCTGATGGTTTTTTCAAAAACAACGATTTTGAAGTGTTGATGGAAGTAACCGAAGACGATGAAATTGTTCGTTTCCTGGCACGCGATGCCGGTAACGGTAAAATATCAGATCTGATTCTGGTAGTAGGAGGAGATGACAATGCATTGATCAGCATCAGTGGAATAATCGATCCGCAAAATATTGGTAAGATCACCAAAGCTGTTAATGTTGATGTAGGTGATTTTGAATAAATGAGTTACCATCAAATCTAACCATATCTGAAAAAAAAATCCGGGGAAAACCCAGATTTTTTTATGCTTGATTTTACTGTCACACTGAGCGAAATCGAAGTGTGAGTTCACTTCTAAATTTAAAACGTTACAAAATTCGCCTCATTTTCAATAAAATGAATGGGCACACCTTTTACAAATCCTTTTAGCCACTGTGCACAATAATCCATGCCGGCCTCTTCCGATTTTATATGCCCCAGAAAAATAACTGCTTTGTTATTTCCCAACGTTGTAGCATCGTTTGCATAAAGATAGGTTTCCCATTCGTTGGCTTCGCCGGCAACCATTACTTCAACGTCGGGCATATTCAGCATTTGAATCTGGCGTGCGCCGCCCGGTGCTCCAACAGCCAGTCCTACTTTTGTAAATTTCATTTGGGGGTTGCCGATCACTCGCACCGTTTGCAAACCCAGTTGCTTTTTTAATTCTCGAGCAAAGTCTGCTAATTGTATCTCCGGCATTTTATATAATGTACCCCGATCATTAATGGCATAGTCTTTCCAGCCCAGTTTTTCAATCATTCCGGCATAAATTCCATCGGGTTTAGTCATGTGAATGTGATCATGAAACCGGAATACAACTAACTTGTGATCTTCAATAAATTGGCGTTTTTCTTTATAAACCGGATCGTTTGCATAAGCTTCGGTTTCATCAAGGTGATTGTAGAAAACAGGTTCGTGGGTGATAATAAAGTTGCAATTCATTTCAACCGCTTTTTGCAGGGTTCGCATATCGGCAAACATACATATGGCAATTCCTTTTATTTCGGTGTCCGGATTGCCAGCTTTAAAAACATCAACTGTTGTTTCGGCCCAATCACAGGTTACATTTTCTTTTATTTGGTTTACCACCGAGCGGGGAGTTGTTTTATTTTGTGCGAATGTGCAAAAAGGAATAAGTATTACGAAAAGCAGAAGTTTTTTCATTGGTTTAATTTTTAAATGGTATTGATGATTTCAAAAGTAAAGATTTTTTATTTGCCATTGTACCGTATATGTGCTACAGCTGGTGTAAAACATAGATATTGTTCAATATCCGAAATTAGAAAGCAACTATTGTTGCACACATTTTATGTTGTATAAAATAGTTTTGTCAGCAGAGTAGAAACTCAAAATAATTTACGGTGATAAAATTCGAATCTGAAAGAAAAAATCCATTAAAAATTAAGAACTCAAACCACTGGTTATAAAAGTCTGATAAGCTGATTTTTATAGGTTTTTTACGTTGTTCAGATTGTTAATTTTGTTGTAAAATCATTATAAAATGGCAAAAGTAAAAGGAGCAGTTGTTGTTGATAAGGAGGGCTGCAAAGGCTGCAGTCTGTGTGTGGAGGCTTGTCCGCACGATGTATTGGCATTACACAAAGAGGTAAACAGCAAAGGATATCATTATTCGTATATGGAAAATCCTGATGCCTGTATCGGATGCGCCAATTGTGGTGTTGTTTGTCCGGATACCTGCATAACGATTTACCGAGCAAAAGCCAGCTAGAACTTAAGGGCTGAAGAAATGAGGGATTGAAGGAATGATTTAACTCTTGCATCCATCGTTCTTCATCTGGTATCAAGTATCAAAAATCAAGAATCAAAATTAATTACCGAGATATGGGAGAATTAAGATTAATGAAAGGAAACGAGGTGTTGGCCGAGGCCGCCATCCGCTGCGGATGCGACGGCTATTTTGGCTATCCCATAACACCTCAGTCGGAAGTGATGGAAACACTTATGGCGCGCCAGCCCTGGAACGAAACAGGAATGACTGTATTACAAGCCGAAAGTGAAGTTGCTTCGATAAACATGGTATACGGAGCTGCGGCTACCGGCAAAAAAATTATGACTTCTTCATCGAGCCCGGGTATTAGCCTGATGGCCGAAGGAATCTCGTACATTGCCGGAGCAGAACTGCCATGTTTAATTGTAAACGTACAACGTGGTGGCCCCGGACTGGGAACCATTCAACCTTCGCAGGCCGATTATTTTCAGAGTGTAAAAGGTGGTGGTCACGGCGATTATAAAATGATTGTGCTTGCTCCTGCATCGGTTCAGGAAATGAACGATTTTGTTGATCTTGGTTTCGAACTGGCGTTTAAATACCGTAACCCGGCAATGATTTTGGCTGATGGAGCCATTGGTCAAATGATGGAAAAAGTAGAGCTGGCCGACCAAAAGCCACGCTGGACAAAAGAGCAGATTCTGGAAATGAGCAGCGACTGGGCTACGACCGGAAAAACTGCCGACCGCAAAAAGAATATTGTTACTTCGCTGGAGATGGATTCCGACAAAATGGAAGAAAACAACCGTCGATTCCAGGAGAAGTACCGCAAAATGGAAGAAGAAGAAGTACGCTACGAAGCCATTCAGTGCGACGATGCCGAGTTTGTAATTGTAGCATTCGGAACGTCGGCGCGTGTGTGCCAAAAGGCAGTGGAAATTGCCCGTGCAAAAGGCCTGAAAGTTGGATTGCTTCGCCCGATTACTTTGTTCCCGTTCCCTAAAAAAGCCATTCAGGAACTGGCACGCAAAGCCAAAGGATTCCTTTCGGTTGAAATGAGTGCTGGACAAATGGTGGAAGACATTAAACTGTCGGTTTACGAGGCCGGTAGCAATGCCCGTGTTAACCATTTTGGTCGCATGGGAGGAATTATACCTACACCAACAGAGGTAGTTGAAGCACTGGAAGAAAAATTTTCGTGGGAGTTGAGTTATGGAGTTAAACGTAGTTACTAAACCGGAGGAAATTATGGACATTAAAGAAATTATAAAGCCGGAAAATCTGGTTTACCAAAAGTCGGAAGTTCTGAACGACGATATTATGCACTACTGCCCGGGGTGTTCTCATGGTGTGGTTCATAAAATACTTGCCGAATTGATTGAAGAAATGGGCCTTCAGGAAAAAACCATTGGTATTGCACCGGTGGGTTGTGCCGTTTTTGCTTACAATTATATCGATATCGATTGGCAGGAAGCTGCCCACGGTCGTGCACCTGCAGTAGCAACCGGCGTTGCCCGTGTAAATCCTGATAATTTTGTGTTTACCTACCAGGGCGATGGTGACCTTGCATCGATTGGAGCAGCTGAAATAATGCATGCCTGTAACCGTGGCGAAAATATTCTTGTGGTTTTCATCAATAACGGAATTTACGGAATGACCGGTGGACAAATGGCACCAACAACACTGGAAGGAATGGTTACAGCTACTACTCCTTATGGACGTAATGTTGATTTGAATGGTTATCCGATGAAGATCACCAATTTGATTGCTCAGTTGCCCGGAACATCGTATGTTACACGCCAGGCGGTACACACTGCAGCAACAGCACGTAAATGCAAACGATCGCTGAAAAAAGCCATTCAGAATGTACTGGATAAAAAAGGAACTTCATTTGTTGAGGTGGTTTCAACCTGTAACTCGGGTTGGAAAATGAGCCCGGTGGAAGCCAATAACTGGATGGAGGAGAACATGATTCCTTATTATCCGTTAGGCGATTTGAAAGACAGTGTAAAAGGTGAACATTCGGAAAATTAAAAAATTGAAGCTATGACAGAAGAAATGATAATTGCCGGATTTGGAGGACAAGGTGTGCTTTCAATGGGTAAAATTCTTGCTTACTCGGGCATTATGGAAGACAAGGAAGTTACCTGGTTCCCGTCGTACGGACCTGAAATGCGTGGTGGAACAGCCAACGTAACCGTAATTGTTAGCGATACCCGCATTAGTTCGCCTATTTTGCAGGAGTTTGACACCGCCATTATTCTGAATCAGCAGAGTATGGACAAATTCGAAAAAGCGGTGAAACCCGGTGGAACTTTATTGTACGATCCGAATGGAGTGATCAATCCGCCAACACGTACCGACATCAACATCTATAAAGTTGAAGCCACAAAAACGGCTGTTGAAATGGGGAATCCAAAAGTGTTTAATATGATTGTTTTTGGAAGTTACCTGAAAGTGCGACCAATTCTTTCGTTGGATAACGTTGAAAAAGGTTTGGAAAAATCGCTTCCGGAACGTTACCACAAATTAATTCCGCTAAACCTGGAAGCCATTAAAAAGGGCCAGGAAATTGTTGCTGATGTGCAATTGGTATAGAATAATTGAAGCTAATTATAGAAAGCCCTTCACTGGTTGAGGGCTTTTTTTATGCGCTACAAAAGCCCTTTTTCCTCCAGCGATTCTTTTATGCGTATGTGGTTTGCGTTAAATTTGTTTTCAATCTCACGGAACACATTTTTATATTGCGGATGTTTCAATAGATTATCCATCAGCGGATCTATTGGGGTAAAAAGAATGGTCCAGTAGTGAAAGTTGTCCTGCTGCGAAAAAGCCTTTAAATAATCGATGGCTTTGTTGTTATCTCCGTTATAAGAGTAGTAGAATGCCAGCGAAAAGTTACTGTATATCGACGGATCATTTTCTGCCCATGTTTTGTACTGTTCAAAATATTTATCCGCCAGTTCCTGCTCGCCAACTTTATCAAAGGTTACAGCTATTTTCCCGTTTTCCGATCGGTAAATATCAAGCTGATACATTTCCCGGGCATCAACAAAGGCTTTGTAATATTTTGCTGCGCTTTCAAAATCGCGCAGATAGTAATATGATTTTGCGACTTCCTGCAAAATATCAAGTCGGGTTTTGTCCTTCTCAAAGGTAGCCAGCAAGCTTTTATTCAGCTGGTTCAGGTCTTCGTTCTGCGCATATTGTATATAAGCCTTTACATATTGCGAGTAAAGGTTTTCAGGAAAATAACTGAGTGAGCGTTCAATATATTTTTCAGCTTCATCAACAAAACCCGATTGAATAAAAGCATTGCTGATGTGCAGGTAACTGTAACTTGCAGCGGATGAATCGTAGGCCGCAACAATATCGATCTCAAGGCCTTTCAAAGCATATTCAAGGTACTTCTCTGTGTTGGGCAGGTAGTTTACATACAGTTCAACCAGGAAAATTAAAACCACATCAGAGTTAGGGCTGATCTCCAAAGCTTTTTCAAGATAGGGAAGAGCCAGCTCGTATTCGCTGTGCTCCATATAAAAAAGCGCTTTGGCAGTTAAACTCTGTGGTAGTTTCGAGTCGTGAAAAAGTGCCTGGTCGGCATAATAATTTATCGAATCGGCAAACTGTTTTTCCGTTTTATTCTGGTCTAAAAGATAGAAAGCAATGGCAATTCCGGCATAGGCACGGGCAAACTCGTTATCGTGTTTAATGGCTTGTTTGAAATACGGGATTGCTGCCCGAAGGTTTTCTTCGCTTGGTTTACCAAGCAAATCGTATCCTTTCAGAAACAGGTCGTACGCCACCAGGTTTTTGGAAGGAGCTTTTTCAATGCGTTTTATTTCTTCCGGTGTAACAATGGCTTCTATTTGTTCGGCAATATTTTTTGCCACATCGGCCTGCAAGGTAAAAATGTCCTCCGTGTCACGCCGGTATTGCTGGCTCCACAAATGTTTATCTGTTTCAGCTTCAATCAACTGAATGTTCAACAGTATCTGATTTCCGATTTTTTGTCCGCTGCCTTCAACCAGGTAGGTGGCATTTAGTTCGCGCGCAATTTCGGGTGTTGCTTTTGGATTGTTGCGGTACTGCTCAACCGAAGTGCGGCTAATCACCCTCAGGTCCTGAATTTGTTGGAGGTTATTCAATGTGGCCTCCATCAGACCGTTAATGATATAAACATTCGTGGTGTCGTTGCTGTCGTTTAGAAATGGTAATACGGCAATTGATTTCACCTTATTACCAGTGTCGGACCCGGGGCGTAATACAAAGTACAACACCAGAGCAATAACCGCAATTGCCAAAAATGAGATCAATAAAACCGGAAACTTCTTTTGCCGATCGGGGGCCTGTAGCTCCTGCTCCGTTTCTATTTCCTGGGTTTGCTGTTCTTCCGTTTCTTCGTGCGTACTCATTTCGCCGGGAGGGTATCCGTACAGCTCGCGAAAGCATTTTATAAAATACGAGGGGCTGCCAAAACCCACCTTATACGAAACTTCCGAAACCGTGTACGATCCTTCCTGAAGCAACTCGCCGGCATATTTTAAACGTACGTTGCGAATAAACTGACTTGCCGACAATTCTGTTAATTTTTTGATTTTGCGTAACAGGTTCGAGCGACTCATTCCAACCGCATCTGCCAACTCCGAAACACCAAACTGCTCGTTGGAAATGTTCTCCTCAACAAGCTGAGTTATTTGGTTTAGAAAGTTTTTTTCTGCGGTGTTAAGATTCGGCATCGTTGTTAGCTTCGGATAAATACGATCCTAAAAATACAAATTATGTTTGTTTGTCCCTTATACTATCCTTTCTTTCGATGATATTTTATTTTGAGAACCCGGTTTCTTCTATGTTTTTATGCACGCTTTAAAACGCTTATTCAGCAGGCTTTTCAGGGCTTTGCATCACGTGTTGCATCATAATTTATATGCTTGCGTCATAAGTTTTAAGCCTTCAGCAAACTTCATATTCCTGGCTGCATAGTTCATTAGACTTGCGTCACGCTTCACCCGACCTTTACACTAACGAAAAACTTCGGACTGCGGGCTTCCGTCTTCCGGCTAAATAAAAAATCATGAAAACACGAATTTATTTTCTCGACCATTTAAGAACATTAATGATCTTTCTTGTTGTGGTGCTACACTCAGGTTTGGTTTATGAACATGTTTTGCAAAACTCCTGGATCGTTGTTGATCCCGTAAAAGCAAATTCAATCGGAATGATCCGTTTGTATCTCGACCTTTTTATAATGTTTACGATCTTCTTTATCTCCGGATATCTGGTTCCGATGTCGCTGAAGTCAAAAACTTCAATCGAATTTATTAAATCAAAAGTGAAACGCATTTTAATTCCCTGGGTAATCGCCGTTTTCACCTTGATTCCTGCGTACAAATTCATCTTTTTATATTCACGAGGATTGCCACAGGAAGAGTGGTTCTCGTACTTTCACTTTTTTGAAAGGGCCGGTAGCGACCTGAGTTTTTATGCCAATAACCCGGCACAAAACTGGTTGTGGTTTTTACCTGTGCTGTTTCTGTTTCAGGTGATTTACCTGGTACTTGCAAAAACAAAAGTACTGTCATTAAAAATAAACCTGAAAACAGCTGTAATCGTAATGTTTGTAGTTGGAGTTGTTTACAGCGTTACAATTGCTCAACTCGGACTTAACGGCTGGTACGATTCTGCCATTCTGCATTTTCAACGCGAGCGCCTGCTGGTTTATTTTATGTCGTTTTTGCTGGGTACACTTTGCTACAAGTTAAAGGTGTTCGAATCAACAAAAAAGAACAAACGCCTGTATATTATTGCAAATGTAGTGCTGACTTTCACTCTGGGTATTTTTACCGCGGTTGCCCTGAATACCTTTTTTAATATCATCGATCCGCAACGTAATTACTATTTCATTTCGCAGTTTGCCGACCGTGTTGCTTATTATGCTTTTGGCCTGGCATCGCAACTTACTTTGCTGTATGTATTCCTTTACGGTTTCCGCCACAGCCTAAATAAAAGGTATGCACTTATGGACGAACTGAACAGAAATTCGTACTCGGTTTATATCATACACACTATTGTACTTGGTGTGGTTGCACTTTCGCTAATGGCATTACCTATTCCGCCGATGGTAAAATTCCTGATGGTTACCCTATTAACCTTTGCTCTTTCAAACCTGCTTATTTACTCGTGGCGAACAATCCGTCAGCGCGAGATTAACACAAAAACCGTTGCTACTGCAATACTATCGGTAGTAATTGTAATGGCTGCTTTTACTGCATATCCCGGAACAACTGAAAACAATGAAGAACAGAAAACAGAAACAACAGAAACAAGAACAGCGCCTCAAAGCGGGAACAGCATACATGCAGCAGTAATTGCCGGCAACATTGAAGCAGTACAATCAATAATTGCAGCGGGAGCCGACTTGAATGAAAAAGAACCTGCAGGTGGATCAAGTCCGTTAATGACCGCCTGTGTATTCGGAAAAACAGAAATTGCCCAGGTATTGATCGACGCCGGTGCCGACCTGAACGTAACCAATAACGATGGTTCTACCGCACTGCATACCGCTGCTTTTTTCTGCCGGACCGAAATAGTTAAAGCATTATTAAACAAAGGTATCGATACTTCCGTAGTAAATAATTCAGGTGCCACAGCTGCACAGTCGGTTATGGCCCCTTTTGAAGCAGTAAAAGGAATCTATGAATATTTTGCCAAAGTATACGAGCCGCTCGGACTCCAACTCGATTTGAACAGGATTGAAAAAACACGTCCTGTAATTGCTGAAATGATATCAACTAACTCATAAGCTAAAAATCATGAAACTGCTGATCGGAAGAATGTTACTTATGTTGGTTATACTGCAGGCAGTATTGGGAGCCAGCTCGTGTAACAATAAAAAAGCGGAGGAGGTTATTTTAACTCCTCCGGCAGAAATGAACGACGGAATACATGTGGGCACACCGGTTGACGCGAATATTGATGAGCGTTTTATCCAGGATGCTATCCGGAAAATCTACGCAGGGAAATTTGGTGAAATTCACTCCATGTTGATCTATAAAAACGATAAACTGGTTGTTGAACAGTATTTTCCGGGCCATTTGTATGCATGGGACAAACCTTATTACCATGGCGAGTACGTGGAATACGGTCCGGAAACCATGCACAGTGTGATGTCGGTAACAAAAAGTTTTGTGTCGGCATATATCGGAATCGCCATCGATAAAGGTTTTATCGAAAGTGTAGATCAATCGATTTTTGATTACCTGCCCGAACATCAACACCTGAAAACCAATAACCGCGAATACATTACCATCGAACATCTGCTTACCATGACTTCTGGATTGGCCTGGGACGAATGGAGCGCCGCACACGGTACAGAATCGGCCAACGACATGGATCGTTTGTACTTCGATTGCAACGAACCGGTAACTTGTGTTTTAGATCGCGAATGGTGGGCCGAACCCGGAACATTTTTCACCTACAACGGCGGTGGTATTGTTATTCTTGGTGAAATTTTAAGAAACGCAAGCGGCCTTAATCTCGACGAATTCTCAGAGAAGTATTTGTTTGCTCCGTTGGGAATAAAAAAAGGCACGTGGATGAAATACCCAAACAGCGTTGTAGTTGAAGCAGCCAGTTCACTGAGCATTACGCCGCGCGACATGTTGAAACTGGGAGTTACATACCTCGATAACGGAATGTGGAATGGCGAGCGCATTCTGTCAGCCGATTGGGTGGCAAAAAGCTCAACCGTTTACAACAACAATGTTGGGATAAATCTCCCTATTGAAGATTCGGGTAAAAACGGTTACGGCTACACCTGGTGGCAAAGCGATTTGTACCACAGTGGCAAAAACATAAAAATGTATCGTGCCAATGGCTGGGGCGGACAGGTAATTATGGTTTTCCCCGAGCTGGACATGACCGTGGTATTTACCAGTGGAAACTGGGCCGGTAAATCGAAGTTGTTTAAGCTGGTGCGTGAGTATATATTGCCTTCGATTGAAATGTAAAATGAAAGAGTTAATGTGTTATAATATGAAACAGTTTTTATTGTCATTTCGACGAAGAATGAGGAGAAATCTCTCAACAATGAAACAGATTTCTCATTCGTACCTCATTCGAAATGACATCTCTGTTTATCTAATATTACAACCAAAGCAATCCAAAACGATTTTATAAAATGAAAAACACCTGTTCAACCAGAAAAGAAGCCCGCAGCCTCCTGTTTAAACTGGGGTGCACAGGGGCACTATTTGCGGTGGTAAATAAGAATTTCGGACAGCGCGACAGTGAAGTTGAGAAGGCAACCGGGCCGTTATGTGGCGGAATTTTGCAAGAGGGGCATCAATGCGGAATGCTTTGGGGAGCCGCTCTTGCCGCCGGTGCCGAGGCCAACCGAAGGACGAATGACCCAAGTGCTGCCACTTCGCTGGCTATTTCAACCGCCCGCGATCTGGTTGATTCATTTAGCCGCAGAAAATCAAGTGTGAATTGCCGCGATATTACAAACTGTAACCAGAAATCAATGCTGGGGCAAATTAAATTTTTTATAAGCGGGAAACCGCTGAATTGTGCCCGTTTGATTGGCCGTTGGGCACCGGAAGCCGTTTCAACGGCAGAACGAAGCCTGGCTTTAACGCCCGAAAGTTCTGACATGCCCGTTGTAAGTTGTGCCAGTATTGTGGCCGAAAAAATGGGTGCCGGCAAAGAAAAAGCAATGATGCTGGCCGGTTTTGCAGGAGGGATAGGACTCAGTGGCAATGCCTGTGGTGCACTTGCTGCAGCTGTTTATCTGGGTGCCGAAAAGTGGTTTCGTGAGAATCCGGGTGAGGTAAGGTTTATCGTCCCCGGAGTGGAAGAAATGATGCGCGATTTTCTGGTAGAAAACAGGGGAGAGGTGCGCTGTAGTAAGATATGTGGGAAAACTTTTGCTACGGCAGAAGAGCACTCGGAATATATACGAAATGGCGGTTGCAGTAAGCTGTTGAATGTGTTGTCGGGAACAGGTTAGCTGAATCATTTTTGCAGTTGGAATGATGATGTTCTCAACATTTTTCAATAATTTGCGTTATATTTTTTTAATAAACACAAAACCATCATGAAGAAATTTATTACAGTTTTTATTATTGCAGCAACATTTTTTGTGGCTTGCAGCGACGACGACAACAAGGCCGGAACCGGTACCTTAAAAGTAAACTTAACCGATGCCCCGGCAGAATACAGCAAAGTACTTGTTGATATCCAGGGCCTGCGTATTAATGTGAACGATGCCGATACTACTGAAGGCAACTGGATGGATCTGGAACTGGATACCATGGGACAGATCGATTTGCTGGAGTTAATGAACGGTGTAAGTATTCAGTTATCTGATGACGAAATTCCGGCTGGATACCTGTCGCAAATACGTTTGATATTGGGCGAAAACAACCAGCTTGTAATTGGCGATGATACCCTGGATATGGATACGCCTTCAGCACAACAATCAGGGCTGAAAGTAAATGTACACGACTCGGTTGCCGATGGCGAAACATTTAGTATGATGCTCGACTTTGATGCTGAAAAATCAGTAGTAGACAAAGGAAACGGAAGCTATTCGTTAAAACCCGTTTTAACTGTTATTAAAGACTAAGTATTAAATACAAAATAGAACAGGAAAGGTCGCTTATTAAGCGGCCTTTTTTTATGCAAATTACTCTCCTTGCAATAATAAGATCAATCACCCAGAGATCGCTAAACTTTTCGCAAAGCAACCAAGTTAAACGTTGTAATGAGTTAAAACCTCTACGATCGTTGTGCTTCCTAATTCCTTTGCGTGAAACGATATTCATATTCTTGTGTTCCTGTTGATTCATTGTGCTTTTTTTACACCAAAACATATATCGATTCAGGCACGTATAGAATGCTATAAGCCAAAATCAAAGGTTATGAAAACGTTTACCCGGTTAGTAGCAATGCTTGCTTTTACTTTCTTTTCAGTTGGTTTGCTGGCACAAACCATTGGAATAAAAGCCGGATATACCTTGTCGGATATGTTGATTGAAACGGACGGTGAAATTTTAACCGACCCGTTGGATATGAGATCGGGGTTTCACTTTGGGCCAACATTTGAATGGGGAATTAACGAAGGTGCGGGTATTGAAACGGCGCTGTTGATGACCACAAAAGGCATAAAAGTAAATCAGACGGAGACCGTTGACGATATGTGGTACAGTGCCAGCTCGAAAGTCAACCTGTGGTACCTCGATATTCCGGTGTTTGGGAAATTGTATACCAATGTAAACGACATAAAATTGTACGGAATGTGTGGCCCTTACCTTGGCATTGGCCTTAGCGGCAAAATAAAGTCGGAAAATGGCAGGGACATGGTGTGGGGACCCGACGAGGACGATGATTTGCAGCGCCTGGGATTAGGTTTGGGCGTTGGCGGAGGTTTTGAGTTTAATTCGTTTTTGATTGAATTCACTGCTCATTTTGCGCTGAATAACATTGCACCCAAAGCCAACCCCGATGTAACAATGCGCAACCGTTCGTTTATGTTTTCGCTGGGGTATAAGTTTCGGAAGTAAAATATTTATGTATTTCCGTAATCACCAATAGAACTGAAAGCAATACAATTTTCAGCTAACTCTCCCTCATTCCCTCTCTTTTCAAAAAGAGAGGGACGATTGTGTCGAAGGCACAATCAGGCTGAGTTTAAAAAACGTTGCGCCAAATTTTGCTTTTGATTCTTCCATTTGCCCCTCGTTACAAACGAGGGGTAGAGACAAAAACTTTGTGAACTTCGAGTCGTAGTAGTTTCTTCCCACAAACCGGAAATTTGCTAAGTTTGCGCAAAATTACAACGATGAATATTTCAGGGAGCTGGACATACAACGAAGATTTTGAATACGGAAATTCAGTAGGAGAGGTGGAGCTAATCCAAACCGGCGACGAGGTTAGCGGCGTATTTTCGTTTACCGAAGAGGTGGAAAACAACTACAGCATTCAGGTTACCGAAAAGGTAAAAGGCACCCTAAGCAACGGAAAACTGCTGCTGGAGAGCGTTGAAGTAAAAGCCCTGCAGAACGGCCGCGAAATCAGTTACCTGCCCAATACTTTCGAAACACACCGAATTACCGAAACCCAAATCATCGGCTCAACCTACGACAGCGAAGACGTGTGTGGCGTTTTTGTGCTCGAACGGAAAGTTTGATTTTTACTTATTCTGCCCTAACTTGTATGGAAATTAATCCTTTAAAGTAACAAGATATGGGACTTGAAGATTTTGAAAATCTAATTCGCCGGATGGACGAAATGGAGAAGCTTTACGCGAATCGGTACAAAGGGTTTAGTCTGGAGCTTCCTCCGGCATTAACTTCTGTGGTATTTGAATATTGGCCTGAAATAGCGGAAAACCCGGCCAAATACAAGCCTTTGTTGTTCAAACTTGGCGAAAAGTACATTGGCGAAATCTGGGAGGAATACAATAATTGTGACTCGTTAAACAGAAGTGGCGGACCGATGGCCGATCTTCATCCGGTTGACACAATTGATAAATTAAAACCAAAATACGACAAACGTTGCCAGGAACTAAAAAGTACTTACCCTGCTGCAGGCGATGAATTTTGGGACGAGATTATCAGGGAAGATTATGAATGCGAAAAAAAGGATCTGCAATTTAAGCTGGCGGTTCACGAAACAATGAAAGCCGTATTTAATGCGCATTACATCGATGATGTAATGGAATTTGAAAGCCATATTCTACGGTATTTCGAGCGGGGCATGTACCTGATGTGCGCGTTACAATATGTTGACGAGGTATATTCGTTGGATTAAAACCGTGAGATTGCTTCAGTCGTTCCTCCCTCGCAATGACAGTTCTGATGGCTATATTCCGGCAGCGGACAATGACCGCATTCATCCCGGCACGATTCATCACTGTCCGCTGCACTGATTCTCTAAAAAGCCGGTCATTACGATCCCGATGAGTAAAACGAATCGGGAGAAGTAATCTAATCCTGTTTCCTGTTTTTATCCGGGATCACCGCCCTAAAGCCACGGTGCAATAAAGTACGACAAGCACAAAAAAAGGGACGCGCACAAGGCAACGTCCCTACAGTCTAAAATATTAATCAACTCAAACACTAGTTTCTATAATATTATTTTCGGTTAGGGCGGGTTACTCCACCACCGGTTCCGTTTTGTTTAATCGTTTGCGAACCGCCACGTTGTTGTCGGAGATAATTTCGGCAACGGTGCGGGCAAAGGCGCCAAAGGTTTCCACGTCAACCACTTCCATGGCGCGCAGGTACACCACAATTTTTTCGTTCACCAGCTTTAGTACCTCCACTTTTATTTCCGACGCGCTAAGTTCGGTGCTATCTTCTGCTTTTTCTTCTTCGTAAGCAATACGTGCTGTTTCGAATGCGGTTTGTGCCAACTGCAGCGCCGCAATTATCTCGGCACACCCCGACAGCAGCGCAATAGCTTCCTGCAGGTCTGCCGCAGCCAGGTCATTTAGCATCGAGGTAACCAACGACGACTCAACAGCATAACTCTCTTTTGTTATTCCCATGCCATAACGTTCTATCACGGCGTTAACTTTTTCGGCTGCCGCACGGATGGCTGCATCGGGGTGATGCAAAAATCCCGCAACCAGGTAGAATAACGAGCGCAAAGGCTCGTCGCGTTCTTCATCTTTTTCTTCAAGGTTACTTTCGGCCGTAAGGCGGTTTATCGACGCCGAAAGACTGACCGACAGCGGCTCGAGGGCCGAAAACATAGCTACCAAATGTACATCGGTGCGAAGTGTTGTGTTCTTGTATGCTCCAATAATACGCATACATGCGGCGTCAACCTCTGTGACGCGACTTGTAGTTAAAATTCTCTCAATCATGGTTTTTAATTTTGTTTGTTAAGTTAACCATTGCATTCTGTGTGGGTATGTTAGAAGTGCCTTGGTAATTAATTGATAAAAAAGATAGTACAATAAAATTATATAAACAAATGATTAAAAACGTATATCGTACTGAGTACGATTGAAGAAAACTGCGTTAGTGGAGCATCGTACTGAGTACGATTGAAGAAAACTGTGTTGGTGGAGCATCGTACTGAGTACGATTGGAGAAAACTGCGGTAGTGGAGCATCGTACTGAGTACGATTGGAGAAAACCGCGGTAGTGGAGCATCGTACTGAGTACGATTGAAGAAAACTGCGTTGGTGAAGCATCGTACTGAGTACGATTAAAGAAAAGCGCATTAGGAAACCTTCAGTAGTACTCCCAAAGCTAATGTTTTACAAAAAATCTGTTATTTTTAAAGAATTAAAACCAAAATTACCGAATACATTGAACCCGACTCTTGCAAGAACAAAAACAAAAACCGGCCCGCTTTTCAATTTTAATACAAACATTATTAAAGTTTTACAGCAGTGCAGGCTAATAATATGTATGTTGCATTGCAACATACACGTACGTTAGGGTGCATTTTAAACATCTAATTAATGGACAAATTTTAATGAAGTCAATTTCTAAAGAATTAATAGCTGTAATTGTATTTGCTATAGTTGCAATTTTATTGGTGGATTTCTTTTTCGATAAAAAGGACAAAGAAATAGTTGCAAATGGAGAATATGCAATTGCTCACATCATTAAAAGATATGAATATGGAGAAAAGGCTATAGGTGGAAAATATGGTGCAGGAGCTTCTCTCGAATCTGTTGATTTTTCTTATAAATTTAAAGGACAAATATTCAAAGCAAATTGCACAATCGACAATGAAAACGGATTTGACAAAACAGTTAATGATTATTTACTCATTGTAGACAAGGATAATCCGAACAGATTTATTTTGCTTTTCGACTATCCAATTAAGGATGAAAAGGACTTCCGAGAGGTAATAACAAAACATGAAAATGAAAATATTAAAAACGTACCATAACAATTTGTAATATGGCAGGCGGGGGTTTTAGCGGTCTGACAAGTCAGACCTGTCGCCCACTTTCCTGCGGGTCTGACACTCCCGATTGCATCGGAACCGGCAGGCAACTTGCAAGAGAACGTTAGCAGCATTTTAAGAACAGGATCTTAACAACAAACAATATAATTTTGAATTTATGGAATACCCGATTAATCTACCAGAATTAGAAGATGGACAACTAAAATTAGTTACATCAAATTTCTATGGAAAACCTAAAATATTTTTAAACGATTTTGAGATAAAAAAGCAAAATGATAGGTACTCAGTAAATAGTAATTACGGTAACCCAATTTTGATAACATTAAAAAATAACTTCTTAGACCCAATTCCTAAAGTATTTGTAAATAATAATCAAA
The DNA here is from genome assembly GCF_010586825.1 of Draconibacterium mangrovi. Classification (GTDB taxonomy): domain Bacteria; phylum Bacteroidota; class Bacteroidia; order Bacteroidales; family Prolixibacteraceae; genus Draconibacterium; species Draconibacterium mangrovi. The sequence goes on from NZ_JAAAGB010000004.1 coordinate 60,850, forward strand.
TACATATCGCAAAGGAGATAAAATGGTATGAATATATATGGACTGGTCTGCCAATCTTAATGGTTCTCCAGGGAGGATTGCTTGGTGCTTTATTAGGATTAATCGCTTTAAGACTAAATCTTAACATTTTTAGAGGTGATAAGAAGATAATCTCGAAGTATCTATTGACACTAGGAATCAGTTTGGTATTCGTAATATGTTATCTTACAATTGCAACATTACTCAATGTATTAATAGAAAAATAAAAACGCCCTTTTACAAATTGTAATTGGCAGGCTGGGGCTTAGCAGTCCGACACTCCCGATTGCATCGGGACCGCCCGACCACATACAAGAGAACGTTACAAAAAAAAAACAAAACCAACCGTTACCAAAAACCAACTAATAAAAACCGTTCTTTATGTATCAATTTTCAATGCACCAAAAAACGCCGAAGTACTTGCGTTTCTGCAGCTTGCCGATAAGCATGAATATTCGTTATAATAATTTGAACATATAGACAAGTATTGGTAAGCCCTATCTATCGGCCATTGCAACATGTTTTCTAATTTTGAAACCGAAGTTGACGTAATAGTCGAATCGCATTAAAAACTTAAAATAAAAAGTATGAATTTAGTAAAGCCGATCGTTGGAATAATACTTGCCTTTTGTACCTGGGGTACAGGCAGCGTATTTGCACAAAGCGGTGATCAGATTTTAGACGGAATTGGCGAAACGGGATTAATTGCCCGTTATACGCTGGAAGAAAATGTTAAAGACTGGTCGAGAAATAACCTGCATGGAAACATCGGGGGTTCTGGTTACGAATTTGTCGACGACGAAGTATTCGGCAGGGTAATCGCATTATCCGGCGACGGAAAAACGTATATAAGTATCCCCGGCGAGTTGCTGGCAGGAGAGGAGTCGCTAAGTATTTCGGCCTGGGTTAATTTACGTTCGGCTGATGGCGGTGCGCCACTTTTCGATTTTGGCAAAAACAATAAATCTTCTTTCAGTGCAACACCGGCCGGCGAAAACGGTTTCGTGGCACAAGTGGCCGGTTATACAGCAAGTTCGGAAGCAGCAGCATTAAATAAATGGAACCATGTAGTGGTTGTTGTTAATGTTCCTGAAAAAACGTTCACCACCTACCTTAACGCTGAGATGGTTAGCGAGGTAAAGGATGTTGAGGTGGAGCTAAAACAACTGTTCGATGCCCAAAAAGGAAATAACGATCAGTTTTTGATCGGGAAATCGCTGGCTGCAAACGAAACCTCGCTGGATGCGAAGCTGCACGATTTCCGCATCTACCGTATTCCTTTAAACCGACGACAAATTGGATGGATTAACTTTAGTGCCCTGCATAAAGAGGAGGCAGAAGAGATGATGCGTAACAAAGAAGAGCCGGATCTGCCGAAGTTTTCGGAAACAACACCACAGCTATATACCCAGTATTTAACCGGCGTTGAAACGATTGAAGTGGAAACCGAAGTGGGTTTTCTGCCACGTTTGCCACGTTTTGTAAAAGGCGTTTACAGTAACAATTTGGAGGGGCCTGAGGTACGTGTGCTTTGGCCTGCCCCCGAAGATAACAGCGAAGTGCAAAGTGCCGGAAAATACACCGTAACCGGACGAGTTGCCGGAACCGATATTCAACCCACGGCAATTGTTACGGTAGTTGAACACGATCATCATCATCATGCTCCGCACCGCACGCTGGAGGCTTTTAATTTGGATGAGGTGCAGTTAACAGAAGATGCTCATAACCACGAAACCAAATTTGTGGAGAACCGCGATAAGTTCGTTAAGGGTTTGCTGGAGACCAATCCAGATAATTTCCTTTACATGTTTCGCAATGCATTTGGTCAGGAACAACCTGCAGGAGCCAAACCTTTGGGCGTTTGGGACAACCAGGAAACAAAACTTCGCGGTCATGCCACCGGACACTACCTGAGTGCTTTGGCACAGGCTTATTCGAGTGCTGCTTACGATCCGGCAATCCAGGCTAAGTTTGCCGAAAAAATGGAATACATGGTGAATACCTTGTACGAATTGTCTCAACTATCAGGAACTCCTAAAACTGCCGGTGGTGAGTCGGTATCCGATCCTTTGGCCGTTCCTCCGGGAGCGGGAAAGGATGGTTATGATTCGGATTTAAGCGAAGATGGTATCCGCACCGACTACTGGAACTGGGGAAAGGGTTTTATCAGTGCCTATCCTCCTGATCAGTTTATTATGCTGGAACACGGTGCAAAATACGGAACCGATAACGATAAAGTGTGGGCACCCTACTATACCTTGCACAAAATATTTGCCGGTTTAATGGATATTTACGAAGTGAGTGGCAACGAAAAAGCGCTTGAGATTGTTGAAGGAATGGGCGACTGGGTACATGCACGTTTAAGCGTGGTACCAACCGAAACGCTTATCAGCATCTGGAACACCTACATTGCCGGCGAATTTGGCGGAATGAACGAAGCACTGGCACGATTAAGCCGCCTCACCAACGATAAGAGTTACCTTGAAACCGCTAAGTTATTCGATAACATCCGCGTATTTTTTGGCGATGCCGAACATTCGCACGGTTTGGCTAAAAACGTTGATATGTTCCGCGGATTGCATGCCAACCAGCACATCCCGCAAATTATGGGTGCGCTTGAAATCTATCGCGATTCGCAGGACCCGGAGTATTTCGATATAGCCGATAACTTCTGGAATAAAGCCACCGGAGATTACATGTACAGTATTGGCGGTGTGGCAGGAGCCCGTAACCCAGCAAACGCTGAATGTTTTACTGCTCAGCCGGCAACACTTTACGAAAACGGTTTTGCAGTAGGCGGACAAAACGAAACCTGTGCAACATACAACATGCTTAAATTAAGCCGCAACCTGTTTTTGTTTAATCAGCAAGCCGAATTGATGGATTATTACGAGCGCGGATTGTACAACCATATTCTGGCATCGGTTGCCGAAGATAGTCCTGCAAACACCTACCACGTGCCTTTGCGCGCCGGTTCGGTGAAGCATTTTAGCAATGCACATATGGACGGTTTTACCTGCTGCAACGGTACGGCAATCGAAAGCAACACAAAATTGCAGAACTCGATTTATTTCCACAGTGCCGATAACAAAGCTTTGTATGTAAACCTTTATGTGCCTTCAACCTTAAAATGGACCGATAAGGATATTACCGTTACGCAAACAACTGCTTACCCAAAAGAAGACCATACAACATTAACCATTAATGGTAGCGGCAAATTCGATTTGAATGTACGTGTGCCACACTGGGCTATCAAAGGATTTTTTGTAACCGTTAACGGCAAAAAAGAAGAAATAACAGCAGAACCGGGAACTTACCTTACTATCAGCCGCAAATGGAAAGACGGCGATAAAGTGGAGCTACGTATGCCATTCCACTTTTACCTGGAGCCGGTAATGGATCAGCAAAATATTGCCAGTTTATTCTACGGACCGGTATTGCTGGCTGCCCAGGAAGAAGGACCACGAAAAGAATGGCGTAAGGTAACGTTGGATGCAGGAGATATCAGCAAATCGATTTCAGGTGATCCTGAAAAGCTGGAGTTCGAAATTGACGGAGTAGTTTACAAACCGTTCTACGAAACATACGGCCGTCATTCGGTATACCTTGATGTAAGGCTGAAGTAGTCAGACTCTTTAGGGGTACAAACATACTTTAATGGAAAAATCCGATTCGTATATGTTATTTACGGATCGGATTTTTTCGTAATGGCATTCGCCATTTAGGAAAATGAACAATGTAAGAGTGCCAAAGGTGCGTAGTCCGTTTATTGGGTACACAGGAAGGAAAGATTAAATCCATTAGCACAAAAAAAGCCGCTTCAAAACGAAGCGGCTTTTCTATATAGCTCGAATAATTTCTATTCTTCTCCTTCTTCAGGTTTTGAATAATCCATAGCTGCCATACGTACGTACGACTGGTAACGCCATTTTGCGTTAACCTCAGCAGCTGCAAACAATTCATCAGCTTCAGCAGGGAACGATTTCTTCAATGAAGTATAACGAACCTCGCCGTTCAGGAAGTCCTGGAATTTGTTCCATTCCGGTGTTTTCGAATCCAATTGGAATGGATTTTTACCTTCGTCTTCCAACAGTGGATTGTAGCGGAACAGGTGCCAGTATCCTGACTCAACAGCTTTTTTCTCCTCTTCCTGGGTACGTCCCATGCTGGCACGCAATCCGTGGTTGATACATGGAGAATAAGCGATAATGATAGAAGGACCTGGGTAAGCTTCAGCTTCTTTCAGTGCTTTAAAGTACTGCGACTGGTTAGCTCCCATGGCAACTTGTGCAACGTATACGTAACCGTAGCTCATCATCATAGCGCCAAGGTCTTTTTTACGTACTTTTTTACCCGATGCAGCAAATTTGGCCACAGCACCTACAGGAGTTGCTTTACTCGACTGACCACCGGTGTTAGAGTAAACCTCGGTATCCATTACCAATACGTTTACATCTTCGCCGCTTGCCATTACGTGGTCTAAACCACCATAACCGATGTCGTATGCCCATCCGTCGCCACCAAATACCCAAATCGATTTTTTAACCAGGTATTGTTTCAACGATAGGATGTCTTTAGCATACTGGCTGTTGCTGTCTTTAATAACATCAAGTACTTTATTTGTAGCAACAACAGAACCTTCGGCATTGTCTTTTTTCTCCAGCCATTCGCCAAATACTTCTTTCTCTGCGTCAGAAGCACCATTTGAAAGAGCAGTAGTCATAATGTCGGCAATGCGGCTACGTTGTGCGTTAACACCTTCAGAAAAACCAAAACCGTATTCGGCGTTGTCTTCGAAAAGTGAGTTAGCCCAGGCCGGACCATGACCCGACTCTTTGTGTTTACAGTATGGAGTTGACGGAGCAGAACCACCATAGATTGAAGAACAACCTGTAGCGTTGGCAACCATCATCCGCTCGCCGTAAAGCTGAGTGATCAGTTTAATGTATGGAGTTTCACCACAACCTGCACAAGCTCCCGAGAACTCGAACAATGGCTGAGCGAACTGTGAGTTTTTAACTGATTTTGTTTTGTCAACAACAGTTTCTTTAACTGTAACTTTTTTGTCCATGAAATCCCAACGACCAACTTCAGCCTGCTGAGTTGCAAGCGGCTTCATAATCAGCGATTTCTCTTTCGAAGGACAAACATCGGCACAGTTACCACAACCTGTACAGTCAAGTGGCGATACCTGGATACGGAAACTCAATCCACCAAATACTTTGGCAGGAGTTGCTGTTTTTGTTTCAGTACCGGCAGGTGCAGCAGCAACTTCTTCTTCTGTCATCAGGAACGGACGAATAGCTGCGTGAGGACAAACGTAAGCACACTGGTTACACTGAATACAGTTTTCCGACTGCCATTCAGGAACGTTCACTGCGATACCACGTTTTTCGTAAGCTGCTGTTCCGAGTGGGAATTGTCCATCTTCTGAACCGGCAAAAGTAGAAACAGGAAGATCGTCACCTTTTTGTGCGTTGATTACGTCAACCACTTTAGTAATGTATTCCGGACGATCGGCATCAGCAGCTGCTTCTTTAGCAACAACAATGTTTGCCCATTCAGCAGGAACTTCAACTTTTACTACGTTTTTACCACCGGCGTCAACCGCTGCGTAGTTCATGTTTACAATGTGCTCGCCTTTTTTACCGTACGATTTTACAATGGCAGCTTTCATTTGCTCAACAGCCAGTTCGTAAGGAATCACTTCTGTGATTTTAAAGAAAGCCGATTGCATAATGGTGTTGGTACGAGTTCCCAAACCAATCTCTTCACCCAGTTTAGTACCGTTAATGATGTAGAAATTGATTTCGTTTTCGGCCAAATATTTCTTCATTGCGTCAGGCAACTGTTTTTTGGTTTCTTCTGCATCGTTAATAGAGTTCAGCAAGAAAGAACCACCTTTTTTCAGGCCTTTAAGCACGTCGTACATATTAACATATGCCGGAACGTGACAAGCAACAAAGTCAGGAGTGGTAACGAGGTAAGTTGATCGGATTGGTTTATCCCCGAAGCGTAAGTGTGAACAAGTGAAACCTCCCGACTTTTTCGAGTCGTACTGGAAGTATCCCTGACAATATTTATCTGTTGCGTCACCAATAATTTTAATCGAGTTTTTGTTTGCACCAACAGTACCGTCAGAACCCAAACCGTAGAATTTAGCCTGGTAAGTTCCTTCAGGAGTCATGTTGATTTCTTCTTTCAACGGAAGTGATTTGAAAGTCACATCATCAACGATACCGATTGTGAAGTTGCCTTTTGGCTCATTCATTTCAAGGTTTTCGTATACTGAAAGAATTTGTGAAGGAGTAGTATCTTTTGATCCTAAACCGTAACGTCCACCAACAATTACAGGAGCATTTTCTTTTCCGTAGAATTGTGATTGTACATCAAGGAATAATGGCTCTCCGGTTGATCCCGGTTCAGCAGCACGGTCTAATACAGCAATACGTTTTACTGAATCAGGTAAAGCTTCAACAAAGTGTTTTGCTGAGAATGGGCGGAACAAGTGTACCGACAATAAACCTACTTTTTTACCTTGAGCTGCCAGGTAGTCGATAGTTTCTTTAATGGTTTCGGTAACCGAACCCATTGCAATAATGATGTTTTCAGCATCAGGTGCACCATAATATGTGAAAGGACGGTATTTTCTACCTGTCAGTTCGCTAATCTGGTCCATATAATCAGCAACGATATCAGGAACTGCATCGTAGAATTTGTTTGCTGATTCTTTTGCCTGGAAGAAAATATCAGGGTTTTGAGCTGTACCGCGGGTTACAGGATTTTCAGGATTTAACGCACGATTGCGGAATGCCTGAATTGCTTCCTGGTCAACCAAAGGTCTCATGTCTTCCATGTCGATTGCTTCAATCTTCTGAACCTCGTGCGAAGTACGGAATCCGTCGAAGAAAGCAAGGAAAGGAACTCTTGATTTCAATGTTGCTAAGTGTGCAACACCTGCAAGGTCCATTTCTTCCTGTACTGAACCTGAAGCCAACATTGCAAAACCTGTTTGACGGGCAGCGTAAACGTCGCTGTGGTCGCCAAAAATTGATAATGCGTGACCGGCTAAGGCACGTGCACTTACGTGAAATACTGTTGGTAATAACTCACCTGCAATTTTGTACATGTTAGGGATCATTAATAATAAACCCTGTGATGCAGTGTAAGTAGAAGTTAAGGCACCCGATTGCAGTGCTCCGTGAACAGCACCGGCAGCACCGGCTTCACTTTGCATTTCTGCCAAACGTACTGGGCGACCAAACATATTTTTCTTTCCAAAAGCAGCCCATTCATCAACGTACTCAGCCATGGTTGACGACGGAGTGATCGGATAAATACAGGCGACTTCGCTGAACATGTAACTCATATACGCGGCAGCGTAGTTTCCGTCACATGTTACCATCTTTTTTTGTTTTGCCATCTTTATTCGTCTTTAATTTATTTAGTTTAAAATTGATATTCTAATCTTGATCCCGGATTCTGCAACTAGTACAGGAATCCAAAGAGCCATAGTGGAATTTTGTGTCCCTGGCCAACTTCAATTACATCAGCGGCGGCATAAATTCCTTTTTCGGGTTTCAGTTTCCGTCCGCCAACATTGAACTTGTATTTTCCGTTGACACAAAAATCGGCAACCGGCGATTTCGCCAGCTGGCATACATAGCCAACCTGGTTGTAAAAGAACGTTTGTCGAACCGTGGCTTTATCGTAATTATTCGGAGCAATAGCGTTTAGCAGGTTGGTGTTGTGCATGTACACTTTGTCCGGCTTTTTCATCTGGTCGTCATCACTTCCGCCGTTTTCATAAAGCAGGTTGATCAGTCGGGCATTTTTTAAATATTTCAGGTAATTCATAATTGTTGCACGCGACGTTTCAACCGAAGTAGCTAATTTACTAACATTTGGTGTAAAAGGCGTTTCAGAAGCGATGATGTGCAGCAGTTTTCTGAGTTTTGGGAGGTATTTAAATTCAATCTGGTTGATGTATGGAACATCGATCTCAAGGGCCAGGTTGATATTCTTTAACAACTTGTCGATATAAAAATTCGGATCGTGAATGTAGTAGGGGAAATAACCGTGTCGTAAATAATCGTCGAAATATGCCAGCGGTTTAATCTCGTCAACCACTTTTTGAGCAATTTCAATGTGGTTGTTCAGTATTTCCTCCAGGGTGTAAGTTGTAAAATTACTTCCTGTTTCATGATTCAGGTATTCGCGAAATGATAGTCCTTCGAGATGGTAAATGCTGGCCATTCCTTCCAAATCAGGATTATCTTCGGTAATACGCAACACCGGCGACGAAGTGAAAATGATCTTCAGGTCAGGAATTTCATCCAGACATTTGCGCAAATCGGCCGACCAGTCAGGGTATTTCTGAATCTGATCGAGCAACAGTAATTTTCCACCGCGTTTTGCAAATTCGTCGGCAAAAGAGCTGATCTTACGTTTGGTGAAATAGAAATTATTCAAATTAAGATACAGTACTTCGTTGCTGTCGGGGTGATACTTTTTTATATAGTCGAGCAAAAAAGTTGTTTTTCCAACACTCCTGAATCCTTTGATACAGATAAGCCTTTGGTTCCAATCGATATTGTTCATCAGCTCTCTCTGGATGGTATCTTTTGAACCCTGAAGTAATGACTTATGTACTTGTTGAAAAAATTCCAATGTTTACGATTTTAGATTAATATGAGCGATGTAGATTTTGCAATCTGTACATAGCAAATTTAATAAAATTGTGTAAGGCGTGCATGTTTATTTTGTCACTATGACAAAAATCATAAATGGTTAATATTGGGTTAATCTAGAACTAACTTACACTAAGCCAGAGAATCCCATAAAAGCCATTGCAAGAATACCGGCAGCAATTAACGCAATTGGAGTACCTTTTAAACCTTTTGGTACATTCTGCAGATCGAGGTGCTCGCGAATCCCTGCAAAGATGATCAGTGCCAATCCAAAACCAATGGCATGCGAAGTTGAAAAAATAACGCCTTCCAGCAGGTTAAATTCGTTTTGCACAGTAAGAATAGCAACACCTAAAATAGCACAGTTGGTAGTAATAAGCGGCAAGAAAATTCCCAGTGCCTGGTAGAGTGGAGGACTTACTTTTTTCAGAATGATCTCCACCATTTGCACCAACGATGCGATTACCAAAATAAAGGCTATGGTTTGCAAAAATCCTAAACCGAATTTTTCCAACACATAGTTTTGGATCAGGTAAGTTACAATTGTTGCCAAAATCATGACAAAGGCAACAGCGCCTGTCATACCAATACCGGTCGACACTTTTTTGGAAACACCCAAAAACGGGCAAATTCCCAAAAACTGCATTAAAACAATGTTGTTTACAAGTATGGCGCCTATTACAATTACTAAATAGTTCATCTTTTATCCTCCTAATTCTTTTTCATTCGGTTGATCAATGCAATCAGGTAACCAAGAACAATAAATGCTCCCGGGGCCAGCACAAATACAAGAGTTACATAGTTCTCGGGGTAAATGGTAATGTTGAATAATTTACCGCTTCCGAGAATTTCTCTGATACTTCCCAGTAAAACCAGGGCGAAAGTAAATCCTAAACCAATACCTATTCCGTCGATTGCTGAGGAGCCAACATTGTTTTTTGAGGCGAAAGCTTCGGCACGACCCAGTACGATACAGTTTACCACGATTAACGGAATAAACAGCCCGAGGCTTTTGTACAAAGCAGGAACAAAAGCCTGCATCAATAATTGTACAACCGTAACAAATGCGGCAATAATTACAATAAAACTCGGAATTCTGACTTTCTCAGGAATGGCATTCTTTACCAACGAGATAACGATGTTCGACATCATTAAAACAAAGGTTGTTGCAAGACCCATTCCCAGCCCGTTAATGGCCGACGATGTTACCCCAAGAGTAGGGCACATTCCGAGTACCAGAACAAATACCGGATTTTCCTTTATAAAACCTTTTGTAAAATTTTTCCACTGATTCATAACACGAAATTATTGTCCGGAATCTCCGGTGGTTTTATTGTTTTCGTAAGTACTGTATGCTCTTTTTAATGCATCAAGAAAAGCGCGAGAGCTAATTGTAGAGGCGGTAATCGCATCGATGTCTCCTCCGTCTTTCGAAACGGTGAAATTGGTCGTTTCAGGGTTTTTACCGATTACGTACTGGTTTGGTTTTTCAGGATTGTTGAACCACACCGACATTTTAGAACCCAACCCGGGAGTTTCGGCATGTTCCAAAACGGAGTAACCCGAAAAGTTACCGTCTTTGTCAATACCGGCCATAATGGAAATAAATCCGCTAAAACCACTTTTTGTATAGGTTTTTATGGCTGTTCCAACCAGTTCTCCATTTTTATAGGCCGGGAAAAATTCCAGTGAGTCTTGTCCTTCTCCCGGACTAAACACCATTGTTTCTCCCAACTCGTCAAATTCGGGCAATACCGTTTTAATTGCCTCGGTTTGTGCTTTTAATTTTGCTACCTCGATCGGGCCTTTTGTAAAATCGTATACAAAACCCAAAACTGCCGCCGCAATACCTGTTACCAGAACAAGCGTAAGCACCATATTTATAAAACTCGATTCTCGTTTTGCCATTTTACTGTCCTCCAAATCGTTTAGGTTTAATATACATGTTGATCAGTGGCACAAACGCATTCATAATCAGAATTGCGAACGAAATTCCTTCGGGGTAAGCGCCAAACATACGAATAGAGATCGTGATCAACCCAATTCCAATTCCGTAGATCAGTTGTCCTTTTCCGGTCATTGGAGAAGTTACCATATCGGTGGCCATAAATATGGCTCCCAACATTAAACCTCCTGTAAAAATGTGGTAAACCGGGTTTACATACATTTCCGGATTTACCACCCAGAAAATGCCCGAAACCACCAAAACAGTAAGTATAATCGATACCGGCGTTTGCCAGGTTATTACTTTTTTCCAAAGCATGTAAAGGCCTCCAAGAACCAGCAGCAGCGCTGATATCTCGCCCATTGAACCGTGGTTGAAACCAATGGCCATGTCGGATAAGTTGGGCAGTCTCTGAAGTTGCGAAACCGGAATGCCGTTTTTAATACCTTCTTTAATAATGGCAAGTGGTGTGGCTGCCGAAACAGCATCAACTTCCATCATTCGTGTTACGGGCCACGATGTCATTTGTACCGGGAACGAGATCAACAGGAAAACCCTGCCAACCAGTGCCGGGTTAAACACGTTTGATCCTAAACCGCCGAACGAAAGTTTGCCGACTCCCATGGCTGCAATCGCACCAATTATAATGATCCACCAGGGAAGACTTGCCGGCACGTTAAAAGCCAAAAGTACACCGGTGATCAATGCCGATCCGTCGGTAATACTTGGTTTTGCCTTCATTATATATTTTTGAATGAGGAATTCGACGGCCAGACAGGACAGAACTGATAATAGTCCAATCCGAACGGCATCGAGGCCAAACATATAAATACCCCAGATCATGGCCGGAATCATCGCATATACCACCCGAAGCATAATCTTCTGGGTTGATTCGCTCGAATGAACGTGCGGTGATGGTGAAACTGTTAATAATTTACTCATTACTCAGTTGTTTGTTTTTCTTTCTTCTTGTCATTTCAATCCGCCGGTTGACGGACAGCATGACGATTGGTTTGATTTTTATTTTTTACGTGAACGAATCATCGCTCCAACTTTCCCTTTTCCAAAACGGATATAATCGAGCAACGGACGGCTTGATGGACAGGTGTAACTACACGAGCCACACTCGATACAATCCATAATGCGTTCGTTTTCTGCACGCTCGAAAATTTGTTTTTCACCCAAAGTCATCAGCAGGTAAGGTTCCAGTCCCATCGGGCAAACCGATGTACAACGCGAGCAGCGAATACAAGCTTGTATTTCTTCGCGTTTACTTTCTTCTTTTTGCATCAGAAGAAGTCCTGAAGTACCTTTTGTTACCGGAACATCGAGCGATGCAATGGCGCGTCCCATCATTGGGCCACCACTGATAATTTTTCCTGTATTTTCAGGAAGACCACCGGCTGCTTCTATCAACTCGGAAGTAGCAGTACCAACCCGAACCATAAAGTTCGATGGTTTTTCAACGCCTTTTCCGGTTACGGTAACTACGCGCTCAAACAATGGTTTATTTTTCTGAATGGCTTCGTAAACGGCAAAGGCAGTACCTACGTTGCTTACCACTGCACCAACTGCAATTGGCAGAGCTCCCGAAGGAACTTCTTTTCCTGTAACAGCATTGATGAGTTGTTTTTCACCCCCCTGCGGGTATTGTACTTTAAGCGCCTGAACGCTCACTCCGTTATAGGCAGCGCATTTTTCATTTAGCAGTTTAATGGCATCTGGCTTGTTGTTTTCAATACCGATAACGGCTTTATCAACGCCCATTGCTTTCATCAGCAACTGGATTCCCACCATAATTTCGTCGGCTTTTTCCAACATCAAACGGTGGTCCGATGTAAGGTAAGGTTCGCACTCCACACCATTAATCAACAGCACTTCGGCTTTCATACCTTTTGGCGGTACCAGTTTAACGTGGGTAGGGAAGGTTGCACCACCCAAACCTACGATTCCGGCTTCCTGTATCTTTTTAACGATTTCAGGTCCGTCAACTGAAATTTCCTTTACTAAATCTTCCGAGCGGTCGATGCCTTCCATCCACTCATCGCCTTCAACGGTAATAAAAATACCTTGCTTCGGATAACCCGAACTGTCGGCTGAAAAATCAACCTTGGTAACTTTTCCTGATACCGATGAATGAATGTTTGTAGAAACAAAACTGCTACTTTGCGCAATTACCTGTCCTACTTTTACCTCGTCGCCCTTTTTTACCACCGGAGTAGCCGGCGCACCAATGTGCTGAGCTACCGGAATAAAAACTGTTTTTGGAAGTGGCAGGACCTCAATCTTTTTATCTTTCGATAATTTATTTTCGGGAGGATGTACTCCGCCAATTTTGAACGTCTTCAACATCCTGTATTAATTTACTGGTTCAGTTTCTTTTTTTTCTTCTGGTTTTACTTTCCTCGGAGGAAAGTTCTCTTCGATGATGGCACCGGTTGGGCAAACGGCCACACATTTGCGGCACAGTTTACACTTGTCGGAATCAATATATGCCAGATTGTTTTCCATGGTAATGGCATCAAACGGACATTCTTTGAAACATTTGCTACAGCCGATACATGCAACGCTACAAGCTTTTTTCGCTACGCCACCTTTATCCTGATTGCGGCACGATACCACCACTTTGCGGTTTTTAGGCATCTTTTTGCGCAACTCGATCAGGTTTTTCGGACAAGCGTCAACGCAAGCTCCGCAGGCCACACATTTATCGTCGATGATTTGCGGAACACCAAGGTCGGAACGCAGTTCGATAGCATCGAAATCGCAGGCATCAAAACAATCGCCATAACCCAAACATCCAAACTGGCAATCGCTTTCGCCACTGTAAACCGATGATGCAATGGCGCAGGTAGTTGCCCCGTTGAAACTGCTGGTTTTAGGGCGGTGATCGCAGGTTCCGTTACAACGAATGTAAGCCACACGCGGATCTTTTTTAACGGCCTCAAGCCCCAGGATAGAAGCCACGTTGCTCATGGTTTCGTTTCCGCCAACCGGGCAGTTTAAATCGCCCAATGCACTCGCTTTTACACAGGCTTCGGCAAAAGCTCTACAGCCAGCATATCCACAACCTCCGCAGTTAGCTCCCGGCAATGCTTCGTCAACATCGTCGATGCGCGGATCTTCAATTACTTTGAATTTCTGTGCCACAAAATATAGTATTACCGCTGCTGCGGCGCCAATTACGGCTAATGTGGCAATTGTATATACAACCGTGATACTCATGTTTTAATTGGTTTCTTCGAGTTCGAATTTCAATACTTTTTTTAATAAATGCCTAAAAAAATATAATGTTATATAGTATGGTACCAGAATGAATAAGGAAAGAAGCCCCGATTTTAGTTCGTCGCCGGTAACTTCAAGTGCAATGATTAAAGTGCCCAACACAACAAAAAACGGAATTACATAACCCCAGATAAGTGCGGTAAAACCTTTTGATTGTTTAAAAAGAATGGTAACCTCGTCGCCAATTTTGTAGCTGCCTTTATATTCGCTTACCTCAATTTCCTTGTCCTGAAAATCGGAAACTGAACAGGCGCCCTGTGCGTGACAAGTTGAGCAGGCCGACTGGCTTACAATATTCACAGTAAGCGAAGCATCTTTTATTGCTTTAACAAATCCCTTATGTCTAATTATAGATTCCGTAGCTGTAAATTTTGCTATTTGCAGATGGCAAAACTATATAATAAATTGAATCTCGAAATGACAGAAAAACAATTTTTCTGAAAACAGGGCTATTTATAAGTAGTCTAATTTAGATTGTCGAACCTTTCGATAATTAGTTCGAAAAAGTAAGGAAGTACGTTCTGAATTTAAGTTCAGATTTAAAGTGTAAAGTGGTCTTTAATGCTTGGATTTGTGTTATAAAAGAAAAGTTTTACAATTGTCTGGCAGACGTGTTCTACCCAAAAAAATGGGAAAAACTACTCTTCCTTTTTTGCTTCATCTTTCAGCGAATCCACATCCCATGCACAATCGGTTTCATGAATGGAATAGTTTTTTTCAGCCTGCAAGGTTTCTTTTACTTGTTCTGCAAAACGACGGGTTTCCTGAATGAACTTGCCCTGATCTTCCAGCCAGTGTTGATAGAGTTCTTCAGTAACCTGGTCTTCGTGATGTTTAAAAGTGCGGGTAGCCCGGTAGGCTTCGTATTTCGAAAATCCCAGTTCAATCAATGCGTCGTTTCCCAATTCGGCGGCTGAATGAAAGTTTTCGCGTTGTACCTTATTGATGTTTAAATTCAGGTATTCAAACACATGAAAAATATCTTTGGCACGCGCCAGTATTTTTACATGCGTGTATTTTTTACGAACAATCTCTGCCACTTTTAACGCGTTTTCATGCTCGGCCATACTGAGAATCAGCAAACGGGCATTTTCAATTCCTGCTTTTTCGAGCATTGTAGGGCGGGTAATGTCTCCAAAATACAGCTTGAAACCATATTTACGCAGTGTTTCAACGTTTGACGGATTATTATCGAGGATGGTGACTTTTATTCCGTTTGCCAGTAAAATCCGGCCAACTGTTAGTCCAAATCGCCCGAAACCTGCAAGAATTACAGGTGTTTCTTCATCCTCAATATCATCGTATTCCAGTTTGTTTTGCCAGCGAGCCAAAATAGGGCTCACCGCTTTGTCGTTAAAAATTAGCAGTAGTGGCGAAATGGCCATCGACAAGGTAACTACCAGCAAAAGCATGCCCGAAGTTTGTTCGTCGAACAGTTTGTTTTGTTTCGAGAAGGAGATAAGTACAAAAGCAAATTCGCTGGCCTGTGCCAACAGAAATGCAAAAAGAAACTCAAAACCTTTTTTTAGCCGGAATATTCTGCCCAATATCAACAGAACCACAAACTTTATAAAAATAAGGAGGAGCACAAACAGAATGATTACCCATGGATCTTCAATAAGCAGGTTGAAGTTGATACCGGCCCCCACAGAAATAAAAAAGAGTCCAAGCAGTAATCCTTTAAACGGATCGATGGTTGTTTCCAGCTCGTGGCGGTATTCGCTGTCGGCCAGAACAACACCGGCGATAAAAGTTCCAAGTGCGGGTGATAATCCAATGGCATCCATCCCAAGAGCAGTTCCAATTACCATAAGCAGTGCCAGGGCTACAAAAACCTCGTGTAGACCGGTTTCGGCAACCAGGCGGAAAATATGGCGCGCGGCAAATCGGCCAATAATAACCAAAACTGAAATAGCTCCAATAATAATTAATAATTGCAGCCAGCCGGGCAATTGTGCAACCTGTCCAATACTGTTAATCGACGTATCGGAAAGATCGGCCGGTGTTCCCAGAGTGGCTATAATTGGAAGTAATGCAAGTATTGGAATAACCGCCATATCCTGAAACAACAAAACAGAAAAAGCCGATCGCCCGGCAATGTTACGCATTAATCCTTTTTCGCTTAAAGTTTGTAATACAATTGCTGTTGACGAAAGTGCAAGAATAAGCCCGATTGCCACCGCCCTGTTTAGCTGGAAGTTGAGCAGCAGAGCTACTCCCGTAATTATTCCGGCAGTAATAATAACTTGTAATCCCCCGAGTCCAAAAATGGAACGCCGCATTTTCCACAATAGTTTGGGCTCCAGTTCAAGACCAATAATAAAAAGCATAAGCACAACTCCAAACTCGGCAAAATGCATCACTTCTCCGGCTTCGTTGCCTACCAATCGTAACACAAATGGTCCGATAATAATTCCGGCGAGCAGGTAACCCAGCACCGAACCAAGACCCAGTTTTTTTGCAATAGGAACAGAAACTACTGCTGCACCAAGGTAAATTAAGGCGTTTAAAAAGAATTCCTGATTATGCATCGCGCTTAATTATTTCGTTCATATACTCCATTGTGTTCAGTTGTTCCGAATCAATCTCGTTATCGCGAAGCATAGTTATAACCTTACGATAATCGTCGGCAAATTTTTTTATGTCATCTCTGCTTAGGGTATGCGAACCGTGCACTACAAAAGGCGGGAGGTTTTCCATCCGGCAAAGACTGGCAGATTGTATAAAAGGTGCTAAAAACTGGTTTATGGTATACCGGTTTTTTCCCTCGGCACTGTATACTTCTTTTCTTCCGCCGGTTGAAATGCACGACATGGCCCATTTACCTTCCAAAGCCCGCCCGTGTGTACCATAAGCAAAGCCATGTTGCAAGACCAAATCCATCCACTCTTTAATGATGGCCGGAGCACTGTACCAGTAGAACGGATGTTGCCAGATTATAATATCGTGCTCGGTAAGCAGTTTCTGTTCAACAGGCACATCAATAAAAAAATCGGGATACTTTTCGTACAAATTATTAACGGTAACGCCATCCAGATCTTTAATAGCTTCCATTAGCATTTTATTGATGAGCGACTTGTGAAAAGCCGGATGTGCAAAAAGTATTAATATTTTTTTCATAGATAAATTCTGTTAAAACTGAAAAGAGATGATTAAAAATCTCAAACAAATTTCAGAATGACAATGTTGTCAGGTACTAATATCAGCTTTTATGAGCAACTATAAAAGCATAAATACCCGGAAAACAAAAAAGTTTACGTTTTTCTATTTGAATTTTGAATTTATCGATTTTGTAAATAAAAAATGCTGTAATTCAGTGTCTACATAGTGTTGTTAATGTTATTTCACGCAAATGATATCAAAAAGTCATGAAACCGTTTCAGAAAACTTTGTAATTTTGCGGCTGATTTAAAGGACAGATATGACAGAAATTAAGCTTAACACAATTCCTGAAGCCATTGCTGCTATACAGAGAGGTGAAATGGTAATTGTTGTTGATGATGAAGATAGAGAGAACGAAGGTGATCTAATTGTTGCCTCGGAATTGATCACCACTGAAATCGTAAATTTTATGGCATCGCAGGCCCGGGGCCTTATTTGCGTAGCATTAACAGAGGACCGTTGCAAGGAACTGGAGCTGGAATTAATGGTGGGTAAAAACACTTCGGCCAATGAAACGGCTTTTACTGTTTCGGTTGATGCGATACACCCTGAAGTAACAACAGGTATTTCTGCTGCCGACCGGGCAATTACCATAAAAATGCTGGTTGATAAAAAAACCAGACCGGAACAATTGGGCCGTCCGGGGCATATTTTTCCTTTAAAAGCAATGGAACGTGGGGTGTTGCGTCGCACCGGACACACCGAAGCAGCTGTTGACCTTGCTCGTTTAGCCGGTTTAAAACCTTCGGGTGTGCTGGTTGAAATTATGAACGACGACGGAACAATGGCCCGTTTGCCACAATTGTATGAGTTTGCTCAGAAACATAAGCTGAAGCTGATAACCATCAAAGACCTGATTTCTTTCCTGTTCCAGAGCGAAAGCCTGATTGAAAGAGGAGAAGAAGTGGCTTTGCCAACTGATTACGGCGATTTCAGAATCGTTCCTTTCCGTCAGAAATCGAATGGTGCCGAACATGTTGCTTTGATAAAAGGTGAGTGGGAGCCAAACGAGCCAATTATGGTTCGTGTGCACTCGTCGTGTATGACCGGCGATATTTTTGGATCAATGCGTTGCGAATGTGGCGACCAGCTGCATAGCTCGATGGAAATGATTGAAAAAGCCGGCAAAGGTGTTATCGTTTACATGATGCAGGAAGGACGAGGCATTGGGCTGCTGAATAAAATTGCTGCATACAAGCTTCAGGACCAGGGAATGGATACAGTTGAAGCCAATCTTCATCTTGGATTTAAGGCCGATGAACGTGATTATGGTGTGGGCGCACAAATTTTATGTAATCTTGGAGTTACCAAAATGCGTTTGCTAACCAATAATCCGGTTAAACGTGTTGGTTTGGAAGGTTATGGATTGGAAGTAAAAGAGATTGTTCCAATAGAAATTGCTCCAAACGAGCACAATCAGCGTTACATGAAAACCAAGCGCGACCGGATGGGGCATCACCTCCGAAAGTTTAACTACGATAAATAAATTTGTACTTTGTAAAAAAATTACAAAGTGACTTGATAGATAGAATTTCATGATTAGATTTGTAGCATAAATCTAATCTATGAAACATCTATTATTACTTGCGTTTTTGTTTTTCGCGGTGGCACTCAATGCCACAGAAAAAGGAACACAACCACACATTATTTTTATTATCACCGACCAGCAACGAGCCGATGCACTGGGCTGCATGGGCAATACTGCTGTAATATCGCCTAATATCGATAAACTTGCTGAGACAGGCGCTACCTTTGTAAATGCCTATTCGTCGGTACCAAGTTGTACGCCGGCGCGGACGGGTTTGCTAACGGGTTTATCGCCCTGGCATCACGGAATGTTAGGCTACGGCCGTGTAGCCCGTAAATACAAATACGAAATGCCACGCATGTTGCGCGAAGCGGGTTACTACACTTTTGGTATTGGCAAAATGCACTGGTTTCCGCAGAAAGCTTTGCACGGATTTCACGGAACGCTGGTGGATGAAAGCGGCCGGGTAGAGCAGGACGGATTTGTTAGCGATTACCGCGACTGGTTTAAATTACAGGCTCCCGGCGAAGATCCCGATAAGACTGGGATTGGCTGGAACGAACACAGTTCAGGCGTTTATCAGCTCGACGAAAAATTGCATCCAACCTACTGGACCGGTCAAACTGCTGTTGAGCTAATCGAAAATTACAATCAGGATAAACCTCTTTTTCTTAAAGTATCATTTGCTCGTCCGCACAGCCCGTACGATCCGCCACAACGTTTTCTCGATTTGTACAAAGATGTTCAGATTCCTGCACCGTATATAGGTGAGTGGGACGAACAATACGAAGGTTTGGAAGGAGGTAAAGAAGCAGCTTTTGGCGATTTTGGAGTTGACCATGTCATTGAAAGCCGGCGACATTATTACGCCAGCATCACCTATATTGACGAGATGGTTGGAAAGATTATCCAAATGCTAAAAGATAAAGGGATGTACGAAAACACGCTTATTTGTTTCACATCCGACCATGGCGACATGCTGGGCGACCATTACCACTGGCGAAAAACCTATGCCTACGAAGGTTCATCAAATATTCCCTTTATCGTGAAATGGCCCGATTCTTTCAAAGGACAATTAGCGCCCGGAACAAAATTGGAACAGGTTATTGAGCTGCGCGATTTTCTGCCTACATTTTTAGATGCTGCCGGCGAAGAAATTCCTGACGATATGGATGGCCTTTCCGTTCTCGATTTAATAAAAGATCCGCAAACTACGTGGAGAAATTACATCGATTTGGAACATGCCACCACCTACAGCCAGGAAAACTATTGGTGCGCCTTAACTGATGGCACCTGGAAATATATCTGGTTTTTCCGAACCGGAAAGGAACAGCTTTTTAACCTGAAAACTGATCCGGGAGAACAAAACGATCTGTCTTCCACAAATTCGGAAGTAACAGAAAACTGGCGCCAAAAGATGGTTGATCATCTATCCGAAAGGGGAGACGGATTTGTAAAGGCCGGGAAGCTGGTTCAGCGATCAGAGACTTTATTGTACAGTCCGAATTACCCAACAGACGATCGTATGCCGAATGAGCTGATTCAGGACTGGAGATTAGAGTATAAAGGGGTGGACGAGGATTAAATCCCGGAGTTACGAAAAAACTTCATTCAACTATTTTGTTTATTTACGAAAAGAAATCCCTACATTTCGTTACACTTTTTAAACTCAAAAAATATGGATGGAAAAACAAAAGCAATCGTAGCCCACATCTTCTGGGTGGGTTGGATTATTGCATTAATTGTAAATTCGAATGACAGAGATGAACTGGCAAGTTTTTATATCAGGCAAATGTTAGGGATTTGGCTGTTTTCGGTTGTTATATCTTTAATTCCTCCTTTTATTGCGATCGGATGGATTATTACGCTGGTTTTCTGGATTATTAGTTTAATTGGAGCAATAAACGGGGAAATGAAAGAAATTCCCTGGATCGGAAAATATTTTCAGGATTGGTTTAAAGCATTGTAATTAAAAAAATAGCTATAAAGAAAAAGACAGGTTTTTGGCCTGTCTTTTTTATGCTTAATTATTGTCGTTGTTTTCCCTGTTCCTATCGCGGTATTTGCGGAACATATGAATGCGGAAATCATATTCCATTTTGTAAAGTTTTATAACTTTTAACGGTGGCAGAATTTTAAGAAATTCTTCGTTGTATTTCTCCCGTACCTCTGCTTCCGTTTTTCCTAATGCAACGTGTTCGCGAGTTAGTTTAATCAATTCCTTGTCCGACAGGTTTTCATCCACATTTCTCACCTTATCTTCCAGCTCGTGGCGTTTTTGCTGAAAATCAAACATCTCTTTTTCCATCTGATTGTATACCGGCCAGAATTTTTGTGCTTCTTCAGGGGTGAAATCAAGGTTGGTGGTGAAAAAGGCTACCTTTTCGTTACGGTAACGTTCCCAGCGATCATTATCATCATTTCTTTGCGCGTTTGCCTGTGTTTGGGTAAAAATCAACAATCCTACTGTTAATATTGCAATTAGCTGTCTCATATTACTTTACTCTTCTGTATATTCAAAAATTTCGTATGCGTTAAAATTGGAGCTGACGTATGCAAGCAAATCATCGTCGCTAAATGTTTCGTCGTTATCGTCGTTATTCAGTAATGAGAAGAACGAGGACTCGTCGAGACCCTCCAAAATAGAATGCATTTCATTATCGGAATAGTTCGTTGACGCAATTGTTTCAATAACCTGTTCCTGAGGTATAAAGGTTTTAATGGGGATGTATACCAGCATAAATATGATAGCAAAACTGGCAGCAAGACCAAGTGCAGGCTTTAAAAGATTGATAATTTTAAAATCCTTATCGTTGGCCACATGTTTTTCCGCTTCAATTTGCATTTGCATACGTGCGGAAAAATCGTCGAAATAATGTTTCGGAGTCCCAAATGGGTTCTCCTTCTTCATTTTCGACAAATTTGGTGCTATGTTCTTCAATTCTTCCATTGCGGCATTTTTAACTATTGACTATATCTTATATAAAAGGTTTAAAAACAAACTATTAATCTGTGCTCTTTAAGTACTCTTCAATCTTTTTAGCTGCATGATGATAAGAGGCTTTTAACGCTCCAACCGATGTGTCGAGTATTTCCGACATTTCATCGTATTTCAGATCATCAAAATATTTCATATTAAAAACGATGCGTTGCTTCTCTGGTAAACGTAAGATTGCTTTCTGTAGTTTTAACTGAATTTCATCTCCTTCGAAATAAGGATCGGAAGTAAGATTATCCATCAAAAACTCGCTGGCATCGTTCATCGGCATAAAGCTCTTTTTCTTTTTCGAATTGATAAACGTGATCGATTCGTTGGTGGCAATACGATACAGCCAGGTAAACAGGCTCGACTCTTCGCGAAAATTATCAATACTGCGCCACACTTTTAAAAAAGTATTCTGCAAAACATCGTCAGCGTCGTCATGGTTCATAACGATTTTTCGGATATGCCAATACAATCGCTCCTGGTAAGTACCTACGAGTTGATGAAAAGCAAGATCGCGCTTGTTTACATCCTTTAAATCGGCAATGATATTTTTATCCGTCCCTTGCATGAAGCTACCAATCAGACATTATCTGCCGGCAAAGGTTTAAAAAAAAATCAGATTCTGAAGTTTAATCCTTCTTCTTTTAATTTGTTGTAAACATCAAGATCGAAAGAATACAGTTTTGCCGCCCGGTGTGCAACGTTAGTTTGTTTTTCTCCGGTATCGATCAGCAGACCCATATTTTGAATTTTCTTTCTGAAATTGCGTGTATCAAGTGTGGTATCAAGAATGACTTCGTAAAGGGTTTGCAGTTCCGTTAGCGTAAATTTATCGGGAAGCATCTGAAATCCTACCGGGTGATATTTTACCTCGGAACGTAGTTTTTTTAAGGCTTCTTCGATAATTACTTTATGGTCGAAAACCAATTTCGGAAGCTTGTCAATCCTGAACCACTTTAACACTTTTGCCATTTCTGATTGGCGTAGATCGTGATATTCCGGGTTAATAATGGCATAGTAGGCTGTTGTTAAAACGCGCGAAAAAGGAACACGCTCTAACTTTCCGAAAGTTTTTACCTGGTTGAGGTAAACATTTTCGAGACCGGTAGTTTTCGATAGAATAAATTTGGCATATTCATCAATATCTTCATCTTCGGGCAGATGAGATCCAATTAAAGCCCAGTAATCTTGCCCGGTGTGCATTGGGTTTTTGGTGAAGAGGACTTCAACTTCCTCGTAGTTGTCTTTTTCGCTAAAAAAACGTTTGGCAACATCCGAATCCGATTGCCAAAGAAGAACACACAGTTTGTTGTCTTTAAAGCCAAAAATTACACAGTCAATAGATAGATGTCGTAGTATCATAAGTTAAATGTTTCCACAAATGTAGTTACTGATTTCATAAAAAACCAATATTAACCTTGTGAAATGTACAATAAGCCCTGTTTTATTGAAGAAAAAGTATGCTAAAACATCAATTTTTAAATAGCAAAAATAAATTACCTTTGCACCGCAATTTTTAAATAAGTAAAATGGCTTTAAAATGTGGTATTGTTGGTTTGCCAAACGTCGGAAAATCAACATTGTTTAATTGTTTGTCGAGTGCAAAGGCACAATCAGCAAATTTTCCTTTTTGTACAATCGAACCCAACTTAGGGGTGATAACTGTACCCGACGAAAGATTAACAAAATTAGAGGAATTGGTAAAACCGCAACGTGTGGTTCCAACAACGGTTGAAATTGTCGATATCGCCGGATTGGTTCGCGGGGCAAGTAAAGGAGAAGGTTTGGGTAATAAATTCCTTGGTAATATTCGCGAAACCGATGCGATTATTCACGTATTGCGTTGTTTCGAGAACGAAAATATTACGCACGTTGATGAAACAATCAATCCGGTACGCGATAAGGAGACCATTGATATTGAACTTCAGTTGAAAGACCTGGAAACTGTAGAAAGCCGTATTACTAAAGTTGAAAAACAGGCACGTACCGGAAACGATCCGGAAGCCAAACGTATGTTCCGCATTCTTTCAAAATACAAAGAGGTTTTGATGGAAGGAAAATCGGCACGTACGGTTGACGTTGATCCATCGGATGCAGCGGCTGTAAAAAGCCTTGAGTTACTGACAAACAAACCAATTCTGTATGTTTGTAATGTTGACGAGCCTGCCGTAATTAAAGGAAATGCACACGTTGAAGCCGTAAAAGAAGCCATTAAAGATGAGAATTCGGAAATGCTGATGATTGCAGCAGCAACCGAAGCTGATATTGCTGAGTTGGATGATTTTGAAGAGCGCCAAATGTTTTTGGATGATCTTGGATTAAAAGAAGCCGGAGTTAGCAAACTGATTAAATCAGCCTATAAATTGCTTCAGTTGGAAACATATTTTACTGCCGGTGTAAAAGAAGTGCGTGCATGGACTTACCACAAAGGAAGCAAAGCGCCACAGGCAGCCGGAGTAATCCACTCTGATTTCGAAAAAGGATTTATTCGTGCCGAGGTGATTAAATACAACGATTTTATAACTTTAGGATCAGAGCTGGCCTGTAAAGAGGCCGGAAAAATGTCGGTTGAAGGAAAAGATTATGTTGTAACCGATGGCGATATAATGCACTTCAGGTTTAATGTTTAAAAAGCCTGAAGTCGGGAGACCGAAGTCGAAAGAAAAGGCGTGGAAGATATATCTTTCACGCCTTTTCTTATTTCTCTCCTTTGGGGAGGCCAGGAGGGATAAAAAATCTTTTTGTAGCGAATGGTCTAAGAAACAAAAAGGGTTGCAATTCAAAATTGCAACCCTTTTTTATGCTATAAGTTTTTGATTAACGCTGTGGTTGAACGTCGCTCATATCTTTAACAATACCGTTTTTGTCAACTTTAATTACAACATCTTTTGCAACTTCCAGCTGAATTACTGTTTCCTCAATCTTTACAACTTTTCCGTAAATACCACCGGTTGTAACTACTTTGTCGCCTTTTTGCAGGCTTTCGCGAAACTTACGTGTTTCTTTTTGACGTTTCATCTGCGGGCGGATCATAAAAAAGTAAAAAACTACAATGATCAGCAATAGTGGTAAAAAGCTCATTAAAGGATTAGCTTCAGCTCCATCTTGAGGTTGCATCATTAATAAAATCGAATTCAACATGTCTATAATTTTTAATATTTAATATCAATAAGTTCGTTCTCAACTTGGGCAAAAATAGCTAAATGTTTTAATTCTTTGCTATTTATAAGTACTTCAATTGTTTTGTATTCTGTTCCAACCAATCCGGCGGTGTTAAATTCAACTTCAATTAAAGCAGTTTCTCCGGGTTTTACCGCTTGGTTGTTAAAGTGTGCTTCCACGCAACCACAATCGGTTTCAAGGCTCTCGATTACAAAATCGTTATCACCGGTGTTGGTTAAAACAAAGGTGTGCAACACAATTTCGCCGGCTTTTAACTGTCCGAAATTATGAACGGCTTCATCAATAGTAATTTCGGTTGGAGCCAATTCTGTGGTATTTTGTTTTTGAATAGTATTGTTGCTTTTGTTGGCTTCGCACGAAACCACCAAAATACACAATAATATGAAAGCCAGTTTGTACATTATTCGCCAATCAATCCGCGTCCTTCTTTACTGATTTTTTCGGTGCTTTTTAAGTCTTTCAGCGTTTTGTCCAGAATACCGTTAATAAAATTGCGGCTCTTTTCGGTGCTGTAGAACTTCGAAAGCTCGATGTATTCATTCAAAGTAACTTTTGTAGGAATAGTGGGAAAATACAGAAACTCAGTAATGGCCAGCTGCATAATTAAAATGTCCATAAAAGCAATGCGTTCCACATCCCAGTTGCGCGAGTGTTCTTTAATCAGTTCACGCAATTCGTCGTGATTAATGATAGCTTTACGCAAAAGATTTTTGGTGAAATCGCGGTCTTCCTGGTCTTTAAACATCGGCATCAGCGACTGATCCGAATCCGAAAGTTCGTTAAATCGTTTCAGTGTTTTTGAGATCATCGAAATCACAAATTCAACATCATCGTTCCAGTAAATGCTTTGTTCCTCAAGTACGATGTAAAGATCTTCCGAAATAAGGATGATCTTATTAAATAGCTTCTCAATAAATTTGCGGTCGTTCAGGTACGAACGGCTTTTGTCGGCCATATACTCCTGGTACATATCCGATTCGATCATCATCAGGTACAATTCCTTGATGAGCTCCGGGTGATCTTTCCAGCTCAGTTTTTTCTGATCCAGGTACGTGTTCAGTTTGTTGTTTTTACGCAACTGATCGATAACCTGGTTGGTAATAAACTTGGTATTCGGATTCAGATCTTCGTGTGTTGGCTGATGTTTGTTTCTTCTGATTTCGATGCGGCCTTCTGCATAATCTGCAATTTCGGTTACCAGCGCCAGCAGGTAGTGGTAAAGGTCGTAAGATTTGTGGATACAAAAGAAAAGTTCTTTCTCGGTGTTGTTGATCGATTTCTCGTCGGTGGAGTAGTAGGCGTACAATACTTGTAAGACCTTTGTGCGGATAATCCTTCTGCTAATCATTTTTAATGAACTTCGTATAATTTCGATGCAAAATTACATCTTTTTTTGAATCCCTGCACAGAAAAGAAAGCAATTGCAGAAAGTTAAATCAATTGTTCTTTTAAATGCCGTACGAAATTTAAAAGACTACAATTGTTAATGCCGATAATACAACAGAATAGCAGGCAGAACAAGGTGAATGCAGGCTATAGTTTGTTGTTTCGCCGGTATTATTTTAATGTGAAGGAAGTGAATGCTGATCACGCTGATTCATCTTTTTTGCGCAGGTAGAGATTGGCAGAGCGAAAAGGCATGGTTGCAACAGAAGGATGTCATCTTTCCGAAAAGATAACATCCTTTGCCGTATTTCTACGCATCAGGAATATTGGGCTCAACCAAACGTTTTAACTTATCCAACGATTCTTGCCATCCCAAATAGCACATTTCTGGTGGTATTATTTCAGGTATTCCTTCTTGTGTTGCAATAAGCTCGGTACCACACGATACCTGTTTAAGTTGAATGGTTGTAATCATTTGTCCCGGCAAATTCGGGTCGTCAAACTGATCGGAATACTTGATTAATTTATTGGGTATAATTTCCAAATATTTGCCTCCGAATGAGTGGCTGCTGCCCGTCGTAAAATTTGTAAACGACATTTTGTATTCTCCTCCAACCTTGAAATCCAGACTATGTACTTTACAAACAAATCCATAGGGTGGGAGCCACGATGCCATTGCATCGGCATCGGTAAATGCTTTAAATAGTTTTTCGGGACCCGCCGTAAAAACCCGATGTAGTTTTACAGTGTTATTTGCCATATTATTAAGTTTTTAGGTAATGATATTTACGTAAAAACTAACAACACGTCAATTATTAAAAAGTTGCAGGTTCGTTTCAAAATTCACCGCTGTTTCCGATTTGTAATTGGAACTTTTTTGTTACAGCAATAAACGCGGTCACAGCTTTTTTTAGGCTTGCAGGTTGAGTTACGATTTGCAAAATGGCGCCAGCACGGAGCGAAAAAGTATTGTTGCAACACAAGGATGTCATCTTTCCGAAAAGATGACATCCTTGTGTGTTCGGAGGTGTTAAACGTCTTCCGCAGCCATCAAAAGTATTCTTATATATATTACGGTAGCCTTTCAGTCGTACTTCGTTTTTCCAGAACACATAGCGGCCGCAGTTTTTAATTTCGTCGGCAATGTCGCTCATTTTGTATGGCTACACAACTATTTGCGGTAAAAAGAAGGATATTGGTTGTTAAATCGGAACCCAAGGCCAAGCATCAGAAAATTTGGCATATGAAAATCTTTAATGCTGTAACCAATATGAACAAACGAGTTGCGGGTAATTTCTGTTTTCAGAGCTATAATCTGGTAAAAGGCTTTTAAATCGCCTTTGCTGTACAGGAAACTTTTACCTACGCCCAGTCCTACGGTAAAATAGGGCATAACATATTCGGCACGGCCCGATATTCCCAAAGCCAGTTGCTCATCGAGTGGTGGCTTAAAAAACTCCTGTTCGGTACCTGCAATGTAATCCTGAGTGTAAACATTGGCGCTCCCGTCGTAAAATCCGTCGAGTGATACACCAAGGCGAAGTTTATAGCCAAAATTATACATGGGCGCAAAACAAAATCCCATTACCGGGTAAGCCACGGGCGATGCAACTTGTGCATCCAGAAAATCAACGCCGGTACGTCGCCACGAGCCAAACATAACCAGGTCGTAGCTGATGTGCCGTTTAAATGCCGGAATAAATAAGTCCGACGGGCTAATTTGCGGCTCACTTTTGCGCGCGAAGCTATACAGCACGCCGGCTTTTAAGGCAAGCGTATTCAGCCCGGCATTGGGGAACTTGGTATTGCCGTTTGAAAAATGGGTGATCGATAAACCGGTATCAAAATTCAGGCGCTCGGAAAGCAACCAGCTAAAATAAAAGTTGGTGTTGATGTAGGCATTTGCTTTCGAACCGATTACCGTATTGTCTGGGTTTGTTTCACGATTGTAAGGTTTCCATCCCAGGGATAATCCAAAGTTCCACTCGTAATTTAACGATAGTTTTGGGTTGATCTGGCTTATTTGCGCGCCCTGGAACAGGTAAAATACAAATGGGGTTCCCAGTTCCTGACTATGACTTAAATTGTAAGCGGCCAGTCCAATTCCCTGGTATGGTTTGGCATAAATTTTATCGGCCAAAGTATTCGGGAAAAAGCGGAAAGAGTATTTTAAATGTGTTGAAAAAGAAGAGCGGACGGGCTGCGATGTGCTATTCTCTCCTTTAAAATACGGATTGGTTGGCAAAATATAACCGGGCCGGATTTCGACTCCGAGGCGGTGTATAATGGGCGTTGAAAAAAACAGGGAGTCGAATAATTCAGAAGGATCACTGTTGTTTTCCCTTAGTGTGATGGCCGTACTCCCTTCGGTTGAGGTACCTAAACTCTGTGCACTGGTAATCGCTGAAATGAAAAGCAAAATCGTTAAAACGCATAGTATTTCCCAATGTATTTTTTCGCCTTTCATATTACATGCAAATCTGTTTGTTCAATCCCGAAGGGAATCTGAAGGAGGCAAATATACTTTTTTATTTATTGAATATAATGGAAGCCGAAGTCGCGAAGTCGATTACAATGTGGAATTTGTTGAGTCACTCTTGAAGCTGTCGGAAAATTCTTTGTTTGAAAATGTTATTGTTTCGTCATCATTTTCCTTGTCATCATCGGGCTCGTCTTCCCAATCGAATTTTTCACGCCGAACGATGTATTTGCGGTAATAAAAGGCCAATGCCACACCAAATATAGCTCCCGATAAATGGCCTTCCCACGAAATTTCGGGGCGAATGGGCAACAATCCCCAAACAAGTCCGCCATAAAGAAATACCACAATTGCCGAAAGGGTAAGTAAACGCACATCGGAACGGATTATTCCGCTAACAAAATGAAAGGCTGCCAGTGCATAAACAACACCGCTGGCGCCAATGTGCCAGGCTTCGCGCCCCATAAACCAGGTGCTGATACCCGATAAAATATACAGGAGGAAAAAGATGCGGTACGAAATGCGGCGGTAAAAGTAAATGAGCATAAATCCCAGTATAAAAAAGGGCAGCGAATTGGAAATTAAGTGGCTGAAATCGGAATGAATAAAAGGGGAGAAGAGAATTCCCTGCAGCCCGTTAATGTGCCGCGGAAAAATACCAAACTCTACAAAACTCAATCCTGAGCTTAGCTCTACTATTTTAACTATCCATAACAGCAAAACAAAGAGGGCCGGAAACAGGAGACTGTGGAAAAAGATCTTTTTCTCCATCTCCGGATCCAGGTTTTTCGGGTTGCTTGGATAGTATCTGAATAGTGGCATATAAGTGTTTACTTTAAAATATTTCTTGTAATGCACCCTTCTACTCCGCTCAGGGTGACGGTCAGGCTGAGTGGAGTCGAAACCTCATTGTAATAACGAGATAACATTAGCTCAGCAACTCCTTAATCAACTCCACAAATGCATAAATTTCATCCTCGGTGGTATCAAACGATGTCATCCAGCGCACCTCCGATTTTATTTCGTCCCACGTATAAAAAAAGAAACGTTCGCGCAGCGGCTCGATAATTTCTTTTGGAACGATTGCAAAAACACCATTTGCTGAAACCGGTTGAGTAATTTTAATCTGCGGAATTTTTGCCACTTCAGCTTCCAGTAATTTGGCCATTTTATTGGAATGCGATGCTGTTTCTATCCAAAGATCGTTCTCGAGGTAGGCAATAAACTGGGCACCCACATAACGCATTTTCGAGTACAGCTGCATGCTTTGTTTGCGCAGGTATTTGGTTTGTTTCGTTAGCTCCGGATTAAAAAACAGAACCGCTTCACCCATCATCATGCCGTTTTTTGTGCCTCCAAACGAAAGAACATCAACACCACAATCTACTGTAAATTCACGAAAATCCATATCGAGCGCAATGGCAGCATTGGAAATCCGGGCACCGTCCATGTGCAAATACATTTGGTGTTTATGCGCCAGGTCGGCCAGTGTTTTTATTTCATCGGGCGAGTAAACGGTTCCCATCTCGGTAACCTGTGAAATAGAAATTACCTTGGGTTGCGAGTGATGTTCAAAATCAAAACCTTTTAAATGCGGCAACACTGCTTCGGGTGTTACTTTGCCGTTCACCGGCTCTACAGGAATGAGTTTGCAGCCGGTAAATTTCTCAGGTGCTCCACATTCGTCTTCCTGAATATGCGCGGTTTCGGCGCAAATTACCGAGTTAAAACTTTGGGTAAGCGTTGATAAACTCAGCACATTGGCGCCGGTGCCGTTAAAAACAAAAAATACCCCGGTGGCGGCACCAAACTTCTCTTTAAAAATGTCGATGGCTTTAGCCGTAAACGGGTCGTTGCCATAACCCACAACGTGTCCGTGGTTGGCATCTTCCATAGCCCTTAAAATGGACGGATGAACTCCTGAATTATTATCGCTTGCAAATCCTTTAAACATATGGTTGTTTATTTGTAATTTTATGTCAATTGTCGTACGAATTAAGTAAGAAAAAACTAAATATTATATGGATCAGCCAATTCCTTTAGCTCAAAAGATTTATTTTCTCGGTATTCATCCTGAAAAAGGTGGAATTCGTTCGGGCTCAGTTTCGGCAATGCACTTTGTTGTTATCGGAACGCTTCTGATGGATTTGTACCTGCAGAAGAAAATTAAATTTGAAGGGAAACGGGTGATTTTACTTTCCACGAAATCGGATAACGAACTGCACCGGTTTGTGCTGGGAAAGATGAACCAGGTTAAATCGCCAAAAAAGATTTCGACCTGGATTAGTAAACTCAATTATTCGCAGAAATTCATCAGGAGCCAAGTGCAAAAAGAACTGGTAGCCAAACGACTGATACGATTAGAAGAAAAGCAGTTTTTGTTTTTTAAATGGAAGAAGCCGGTGGTTTTGAACAAGCAGGTGATGTATAGAATGATATCGGAAATTGATAATCAAATTTTTAAAGGAACAAGCGCAGAGGATGAAATGATCTTTCTGTCGTTTTTGGAGCCTGCAGCCATTTTACGAATTATTTATCACGACCGGAGAAAACGGAAACAGGCCCGGGAACGACTAAAAGAAATGAGGATTAAAAACAGTGTGTCGGGTGCGGTTGCCGATGCCATTGCTGCGTCGCAAGCTATCGCTGCTTCGGTGGCGGCAAGTGCCGCAGCCACTGCTGCCGCCAGAAGTTAATATATAGCATGGAAAAACTGAAAAAAATACTTCTGATCATTGCCGGACCGGGTGTTCTGTTTGTTGAACTGGTGGCCTTGTTCATTCATTTATTTACGTCTGTTAATGCGCGTCCGTGGCTAATCGGCGGTCTGATCGTTTTTTTTGTGGTTTTCATTCCTCTTTATTGTTACGAGTATTTTAGACAGGAATTTGGCAAGGCGGATAAGAAATCGATCAGTTTTAATAAAAACAAAAGCCGCACCGAGTGGCGGGGCGGCAATATTCACGGAAAGGTGCCAACAAAAACCAAGGCTCCTGGCAAATACTTTAACAAAAATTCTACTCGTTAAGCCAGTTGATGATCTTGTCGCATAACGGACTTTTGGTCGGGCGCACAAAATCAACCACTTCTCCTTCCTCGTCAATCATAAACTTTTGAAAGTTCCACCAGACTTTTGCATCAAGTGTGCCATTCTCTTCGCTGTTCATTAACCAACGGTAAACCGGGGGAGGATTATCTTTTATCGCTATTTTTTCCATCAGCGTGAAACTAATGTGGTATTGCGCGCAAAAAGTTTTAATCGTTTCGTTGTTGCCCGGCTCCTGTTTCCCAAAATCGTTACACGGAAAAGCAACAATTTCAAAATCATCGCCGCCATATTCTTCGTAAAGTTCCTGCAGCTTTTCGTATTGTGGTGTTAACATACATTCCGATGCCGTATTTACGATCAGCACTTTCTTGCCTTTTAAGCTTGAAAAATGCAGGGTGTCGCCGTCAATTGTCCGGGCCGAAAAATTGTGCAAGGTTTTATATTGGGCGGCAACCGAAGTGGTGCAAAAGAGCAGAACAAAAAAGATATATTTTCTCATGGTAATTAAGCTTTTCACTATCAAACTGTTCTAAAAGTAAGGCTTTCGATGTTAATAAAAAAACACTGCTAAAAAGCCATATTTAATTATCTTTGGTCAACTTCTAAAGTGACTATGGAGAATTTTATTGTATCAGCACGAAAATACAGACCGGACTCGTTTCAGACGGTTGTTGCACAAGCATCGATTACCAACACGCTAAAGAATGCCATTAAGAGCAATCAGTTAGCACACGCCTATTTGTTTTGCGGGCCGCGTGGTGTGGGGAAAACAACTTGTGCGCGTATTTTTGCCAAAACAATAAACTGCACCAACCTTACCGACGAGACTGAAGCTTGCAACACATGCGAGTCGTGTACTTCGTTTAACAGTAGCCGTTCGTTTAATATTCACGAACTGGATGCCGCTTCGAATAACTCGGTCGACGATATCCGAAACCTGACTGACCAGGTACGTGTACCGCCTCAAATGGGGAAGTACAGCGTGTATATCATCGATGAGGTTCACATGTTGTCGTCGCAGGCTTTTAACGCTTTCCTGAAAACACTGGAAGAGCCGCCAAAACATGCCATCTTTATTTTGGCAACCACCGAAAAACATAAGATCATTCCAACCATTCTTTCGCGTTGTCAGATCTTTGATTTTAATCGCATTGGCGTTGCTGATATTTCAGAGCATCTGGAATATGTAGCCAAAAGCGAAAGTGTTGAAGTGGAAGGCGAAGGGTTGAATATTATTGCGCAAAAAGCCGACGGCGCCATGCGTGATGCGCTTTCAATTTTTGATCAGATTGTAAGTTTCTCAGGAAAAAAAATCACCTACCAGGATGTAATTACCAACCTGAATGTGTTGGACTATGATTATTATTTCCGCCTGGTAGACCAGTTTCTGAAAAACAATGTTACCGAGGTGCTGGTAATTTTTAACGATATCCTGAACCATGGGTTCGACGGGCATCATTTTATTACCGGGCTAAGTAGCCATTTCAGAGATTTGCTGGTTTGTAAAGATCCGGTAACGATACAATTACTGGAAGTTGGTGGCGATATCAAAGAACGCTATCGTGCACAGGCGGCTGCTACCGAAAGCGACTTCCTGCTGGATGCGATGCAAATTGCCAATACCTGCGACATGCAGTACAAAACAAGCCAAAACAAACGTCTGCTTATTGAGCTGGCTTTGATTCGGATAGCGCAGCTAACCTTAAAAAAAAAATAGCTGAAGGTCAGGATGACATCCTGGAACCCATTTTTTCGGGCATAAACCTGCCCGACGAAAAGCTTGCAGCACAACCCAAAAGTCAGCCGGTTAAATTACCACAACAGAATACTCAACCTGAACAACCGATAAGTTCGACTCCGGCAACACCACCAAAAAGATTAGTAAAACGTTCGGGCCGCGGGCTTGGAACAACCTCGATTAAAAGAGCGCTGAAAGGCGACTTTGATGACGAGAAAAAACAATTGTCGGCTAAAGAGCAGTTTAAATTGTATTCAAAAGCTGATGAAACCGAACCGTTTACGGCCGAGCAGTTGGAAGAAAAGTGGAAAGAGTTTCTACCACGACTGGATGATCGCCCAAGTTTGAAAGCCACCTTGTCGATTTTACCAACAATTCAGGAAGACTGGAGTTTGTTGCTGGAAGTGGATAACCGTATTCAGGATGAATTATTGGTAAGTATAAAACCGGAGCTGGTTTCGTACTTACGGAAAGAATTACACAACTCGAAGATCAACTTAAAAACGGTGGTTTCGGATATTAAGCGGGAGAAAGTGATTTATTCTGATATTGAAAAGTACCAGGAAATGGCCAAAAAGAATCCAAACCTGGCTTTGCTGAAACGAACTTTAAACCTGGATTTTTAATCGAAAATCAAGGCGACAAGCGTTTTATTTTCCATTCGTTTTCAACTAACTCATAAACAATACGGTCGTGCAGGCGGCTTTCGCGGCCCTGCCAAAATTCCATTTTTACCGGACGAACCAGGTAACCTCCCCAATTCTCCGGGCATTCAGGATGGTCGCCCTGTAAGGCATTTTGTAAGGATCGGTATTGTTCTTCAAGTTTACTTCGGGAGGTTAATGTGGCACTTTGAGCCGAAGCACAAGCTGCAATTTGACTTTCCAAAGGGCGCGATTTAAAATATTGCACCGAAGTTTCTCTTGATGTTTTTTCGGCAACACCGTCAATACGCACCTGGCGCTCCAGTTCGGGCCAAAAGAAATGTAAACCAACCTTATTGTTCTTTTCAATGGCTTTTCCTTTTTGGCTGTCGTAATTGGTGAAGAACGTGAATCCGTCAAGCGAAATATCTTTCAAAAGCACAATTCGCGATTGTGGAAAACCATCTTCTGTAGCTGTTATCAGGCTCATCGCCGAAAAATCGTTTACGTTGGCATGTTGCGCGTCGTTGAGCCATTCTTTAAACTGATCGATTGGGGAAGCAGCCACACTTTGTTTGGTGAGTGCTGCCAATTGGTATTCTCTTCTTACGGTATCCAGTTTCATTATTCTTCGCTGTTTTTAGCGGTTTACTATCGTTCGGTGTTGGTGGGGCATAATCTGTCAGCATAACCACAAACGCTATATTTTGTTTACACATTTTCGCTTAACTGAACCATTTATTTTTGCCGTTGTTTTTAAATAAAAGACTATAAGGTCATTTAAGATGTGAAAATTTCTGTCTTCAACCGGCAGGACTACAAAACCGTTTTTAATTTAAATTATAGCCGTATGAAAAAATTAGCTTTTATTTTAGGAATTCTTCTGAGTGTGAATGTTGCTTTTGCCGGAGACGGAAAACAGCTGGCAATTGGCGATAAAGCTGTTCATACCGATGTAAAAATGAAAGATGTATCAGGAGCTGAAATATCATTAAGTGATGCCAGTAAGGAAAATGGCCTTTTAGTAATGTTCTCCTGTAATACTTGTCCGTTTGTTATGGCCTGGGAAGATCGTTTTAACGAGATAAAAGAGTGGGCCGATAACAATAATGTTGGGATGATCGTGTTGAACTCGAATTACCAGAAACGCGACGGAGCCGATAGTTTCGACGAGATGAAGAAAAAGGCTGAAGCCGAAGGATACAACTTTAATTACGTAGTTGATAAGGATAGTAAAATTGCTAACGCCTTTGGTGGCCAAACAACACCGCATGTTTTCTTATTTGATGGCGATATGAAACTGGCCTACAAAGGGGCAATTGATGATAATTACAAAGATGCCAGTGGCGTTGAGAACGCGTATCTTAAAGAGGCACTTATTAGTTTGGGAAATGACAAAAACATTGCTATTACCGAAACAAAACCTATGGGATGTGGAATTAAGCGAAAAGTAGATTAAGATAGATTTGATTATTTATTGGAGTAACTCTCATCTGTAACGGGTGGGAGTTTTTTTATTTCTCAAAGAAACTGAAATTTACTTTCCCATAAGTTCGCAGCTCTTTAAAACAGGCATGCGACGAGAAATCGAATTCTTTCGGATGTTCAAGAATAAATAGTCCGTCCGGTGCTAAAA
Source organism: Draconibacterium mangrovi (assembly GCF_010586825.1). Taxonomy (GTDB): domain Bacteria; phylum Bacteroidota; class Bacteroidia; order Bacteroidales; family Prolixibacteraceae; genus Draconibacterium; species Draconibacterium mangrovi. The sequence continues at coordinate 96,579 of NZ_JAAAGB010000004.1, forward strand.
TATTTGTATTCAGCACAGCATCCGGCACTTCTTTAAATTTCGGATGATCAAAAGGAGGATCGGCAAAAATAATATTAAAGCTGTCGGGTGTTTTTTGCACAAACTTAAATGCATCGGCTTTAAAAACCTTCGCGTTGCTTATTTTAAGGGCGTCTATTACTTCCAAAATAAATTTATAGTGTGGGAAGTGCGTTTCAACCAGTGTGGCGCTTAAACAGCCTCTGCTCAAAAATTCGTAACCCATACTTCCAGTTCCCGAAAACAGATCCAGAATATTTTTATTCGAAAACTCATAACGGTTTTCAAGAATATTGAACAAACCTTCTTTTGCAATGTCGGTTGTTGGCCGGGCTTTAAATTTTTTGCCCGGATGAAAAATTCTTCCTTTAAATTCGCCTCCGATTATTCTCATATGAACTACAAAAATAGACTAATATTTTTTGTAATAAGCGTTTTGTCGATAAATGGTGGTACGGCAATTTCTGTATTTATTAAAGACGATTGCGGGAAGTGCTTTTGCAGTACATCCTCTAATCCGGCGTGGGCTTTTGTATTTCCGGCAAACTGTACCGTAATATCTTTGGCCGAAATACTAAACTGACGCAAAACCGTAAGTACAAAATATACCACATCGTTTGGGTGTTTAAAACTAAAATTATTGATCAGCTTCAATTCGTTTTGGCTAAACATTGCCAGCGAAAAATGACCGGTACCAAAAAGGAGTAACAGTTTTGGGGTGTCTTCCGAAATGTTGGTCTGCCCAATAATTCGATGAAAAGGGTGAATGATTTGTGCTGAAGGTAAACGTTTGTTTAGTGCTTGCTGAAAACTTTCAGGAATTGCGAAAAGTAATTCCCCGTTTATTCCGGCAATTTTGTTGTTAATCCAGCTTGCCTGGTCGTTCTGCTCAAAAAGAAGGGGAGTAATAGTCTGGTCAATCTTATCCTGGTAGAATTGTTCCGGGATTAATGTGAAATTTCGGGAATGGTAAACGACGAAAATTTTGTAGAAGTTATTTTGAAGAATGGTTTCCTCTGCGAACAACGATTCAAAATGTCGGGCCAATAAATTTGCGTTACTTATTTTAAGTGATCTATCTTTAAAATAGAGCAATTTTCGTTGATTGGGGCAAACAATAGAAAAAGAAAATCCATTCAGGCTAGCCTGAATGGATAATATTTTTTCACCGGTAGTTTCCGGCTGAAACGTTTCGTCTACAAATTCATGCATGGTTTATTCCCAGTTACCCGCATTATTGTTTGTTTCTTCTAACGAACCAACTCTTAAACCAGGATATTTTTCGTTTGTTCTGCGCTGATCGTTAAGGTTGATGATCAATTGCTCATCTAATCCTCTTAGAATAACGTTGTTATGTGCTTTTGCCTCAAAAACAGGAACCTTAATACCTGAACCGGTAGTTATGACTGTTGCACCCAGGTGGAACTCGGTAGGTTCGCCCGGAACAGGAACATAACGCAAACTGTTGGCATCGTATTTGCCATTAAAAAGTGCATCGATAACTCCAATTTTTACAGTATCACGAATGATAAGTCCCATTTCAATTGCTTTTTTCTCAGTAATTTTGGCTTCAATCATACTGTCAGTCAATTCCCCGATAGCCCTTACGTTTCTAACCGAGTCGGTTGTAACAAAGGTGATCAAAGTATCCCAGCTTCCTGTAAACTGGCCATAAATATCTTTGTAAGCCAATTCTGCTTTACGAATATCTTTTAACTTTGCAACGGTTGCTTCGTAACGCGCATCTTTAGCTTTATCAAACTCAATTGGGCGCTGAATACTTTGGTAGATTAAATAGGTAAGCACAACGGCTGCAAGGAAAAGTACAATCTGAATTACGGTTCTCATTTTTATTTTTTTATAAGTTCATTTTTCGTTTGCCTGCAAATTTAAAAAAAAAAATAAATTAGTTTCTTTTACCCTGTGTTATTTTAGCTGGTATGATCAAAAATCACTTAAAAGCCATATTAACAGAAAAATTGGGCTTTCCACCAACAAATTGTCAAGCTCGTTTGATTGACAATTTAGCAGAATTTATCTCCGTTTCCGAGCCCGATCGGATAATGCTGATAAAAGGTTATGCCGGAACGGGAAAAACAACGATGCTTTATTCATTGACACAATGTTTGCTCTCTATCAAAATTCGTTCCGTTTTAATGGCGCCAACCGGTCGTGCGGCAAAAGTAATGGCTTCATACTCTGGTATGCCTGCTTTTACCATCCATAAAAAAATATACAGGCAACAGTCGGCATCAGACGGAATGGGGCGTTTTGTGCTAAATAAAAATTTGTATAAGAATACCTACTTCATTGTTGACGAGGCTTCGATGATTTCGAACGAAATGAGTGAAAACGCCGTTTTTGGCAGCGGGCGTTTGCTTGATGATCTGCTTCAGTATGTATATTCGGGCGAGAATTGCCACCTGGTTTTAGTGGGCGATACGGCGCAGTTACCGCCTGTTGGTTTGAATATCAGTCCGGCTCTGGAAGCTTTTAGTCTGGAACAATATGGTTTTTCTGTTACCGAAGTGGAATTGAAAGAAGTGGTTCGTCAGGCAGAAGGATCAGGAGTTTTGACCAATGCCACCGAAATGCGAAATATTATCGCCGAACAGCACTACGAAGGTTTTTTCCCTATCGATACACAAAATTTTCCTGATGTTGAACGAATATCGGGAGGAGAGTTGATTGAAACAATTTCATCGTGTTACGATAAGTACGGTTTATTTGATACTACAGTGGTTACCCGCTCAAATAAACGCGCTAATCTGTTTAATAAAGGAATACGGGGTTCCATTCTGTATAAAGAGAATGAAATTGAGCGGGGCGATTTAGTGATGGTGGTAAAAAACAACTATTTCTGGCCCGGCGAGGATGATAAACTCGATTTCATTGCCAACGGCGATATTGCCGAAATTATTTCCATTTACGGATATGAAGAATTGTACGGATTCCGGTTTGCTGATGTGTGTTTACGTTTTGTAGACTACGAAGATGTAGAACTCGACTGTAAAATTTTTTTGGAAACGCTGAGTATTGAAACGGCCTCTTTTTCGTCGGAGCGGAACCGTGAGTTATTCAATGCCGTTTCTGAAGATTATCTGGACGTTCGGAATAAAAAGGAGCGTTGGAAAAGGATTAAGGAGAATCCGTATTTTAATGCTTTGCAGGTGAAATATGCTTATGCTTTAACTTGCCATAAAGCGCAGGGCGGGCAGTGGAAGGCTGTTTTTGTCGATCATGGTTACCTGGTGGAAGATATGCTGGATACGGAGTATTATCGTTGGTTATACACGGCTTTTACGCGCCCAACTGAAAAATTATACCTTGTAAATTTCGATAAAGGATTTTTCGAAGGGGAAGAATAGATCTAAATAATGTATTTCTTTCCTTCAATGGCCAGTTCTGTATTCTTAAAAACTTCACGGGCTTCGGTTTTAAAATTCTCCAGCTTTTTAAACCGGCTTGAAAAATGACCGATCAACAGCTTGGATGCTTTACTAATTTTTGCCATTTCTGCGGCCTGGCGCGCAGTGGAGTGGAGTGTTTTTTCTGCCAGATCTTTTAGCTCTTCCAAGAAGGTAGCTTCGTGGTACAACAAGTCCACACCACTAATAATTTCTGCAATTGGCGGATGAAAAGCAGTGTCGGTGCAAAATGCATACGATTTTGGTTTTGGTGGGGGAGTTGTCAGTTTTTCGTTTGGAATTAATCTTCCGTCTTCTGTTTCAAAATCGGCGCCTGCTTTAATATCCTTAATTTTGACCAAGGGAATGTTGTAAGCATCGATCATTTCCTTTTTAATATTGGCTTGTTTTGGTTTTTCCCTGAACAGGAAGCCAACAGTTGGAATGCTGTGCTTTACCGGAAACGAAAGTACTTCGATGTTTTTATTCTCGAATACTGTTTGCGGTTTTTTCAAGTTTAGCGGATGAAAAATGGGTTTTATGCTCATTTCTCCGCGAATAAAATCGAGTTGAGGCTGGATGAGCGTTTTTAACTCCGATGGCGCATAAATGTGCACATCGCTTTTTACCCCCAGCAGATTCATAGTCGATAATAAACCAATTAATCCGTAATAATGGTCGCCATGTAAATGCGAAATAAAAATATGCCTGATTTTACTGAAACTGATCTTGTTTCTGCGTAGTTGTATTTGGGTTCCTTCACCGCAGTCGATTAAAAAACAACGCCCAGGTACATCAAGTACCTGGGCTGTTGGATATCTGTTTGAAGTCGGTAATGCTGAATTACTACCCAGTATGGTCAGTTCGAAAGACATTCTGTAATTACATGTTTTCTTTCTTCTCCAACAATTCCTCTGCTTGCTCAACCGTATCAGTAATTAACAGCACGGTATGAAGCATCGAAATCTTTACCAGGTTTTCTACATCGGGTTGCAAGCCGCAAAGGATAAAAGTACCTATTGCATCTTCGCATAACCGGTTGGCGACTAAAACTGATCTCAAACCTGATGAATCGCAGTAACTAACACTACTGAGGTCAAGAACGATGTTTTTTTCACCATTGTTATTAATAACTACCAGCTCCGATTTCAACTCGGGCGCATTATTGGTGTCTAATCTGTCGGTGTTTACCTTTACTAAGGTATACTTCTCGTTTTTTCGAATTTCGAATGCCATGCTTCAATTTACGAAAATCAAATTAAATTCACCAAGTGCTTATTTGTCTTTTTTCTCTTCTTGCTCCATTTGCTTCTTCAAAGCAGCCAAATCGCTTACGTCGCCAAGAGTAGTTTTTTCGATGTTATCGCTAACAGTTTTCATGACGCGCTTGTTAGTGCTCTTCTGAGCTTTACGCTGCTCGCCTTCTGCTGCACGTTTCACATCTTCGAAAATACGTGAGTGAGAAACAATGATTCGTTTAGCCGACTTGTTGAACTCGATAACTTTGAAATCAAGTTTTTCGTCTTGCTTAACTGAAGAACCGTCTTCTTTCACCAGGTGACGAGGAGTTGCGAATCCTTCAACACCGTATGGAAGTGCAATTACAGCACCTTTGTCCATCAACTCAACCACAGTTCCTTCGTGGATTGAATCGGCAGTGAAAATTGTTTCGAATACATCCCATGGATTTTCTTCCAGTTGTTTGTGACCTAAACTTAAACGACGGTTTTCTTTGTCGATGTCAAGTACTACAACTTCAATTTCTTCACCAATTGCAGTGAATTCTGATGGGTGCTTGATCTTTTTCGTCCAGCTCAGGTCTGAAATATGAATCAAACCGTCAACACCTTCAGTAATTTCTACAAATACACCGAAGTTAGTGAAGTTGCGCACTTTTGCAGCGTGCTTGCTTCCAACAGCGTATTCAGTATCAATTTTCGACCAAGGATCTTCTTTCAGTTGTTTAATACCCAACGACATTTTGCGCTCGTCGCGGTCTAATGTAAGGATAGCTGCTTCAACTTCGTCGCCAACGCTTAAGAAGTCTTGTGCACTGCGCAGGTGCTGGCTCCAGCTCATTTCTGAAACGTGGATCAAACCTTCAACTCCAGGAGCAATCTCAACGAATGCACCGTAGTCGGCAATAACAACAACTTTACCTTTTACTTTGTCGCCAACTTTCAACTCTGAATCCAGGTTATCCCATGGGTGAGGAGTCAATTGTTTCAGACCAAGAGCGATACGTTTTTTGTCATCATCGAAATCAAGGATAACAACGTTCAGTTTCTGGTCTAATTCAACGATCTCGCTTGGGTGAGAAATACGTCCCCAAGACAAGTCAGTGATGTGGATCAATCCGTCAACACCACCAAGGTCCATAAATACACCGTATGAAGTAACGTTTTTAACGGTTCCTTCAAGTACCTGACCTTTTTCAAGTTTAGCGATAATTTCTTTTTTCTGTTGCTCAAGCTCAGCCTCGATAAGTGCTTTGTGCGAAACAACAACGTTACGGTATTCGTGGTTAATTTTAACAACTTTGAATTCCATTGTTTTACCAACGTATACATCGTAATCGCGGATAGGTTTAACATCAATTTGCGAACCTGGCAAGAATGCTTCAATACCAAATACGTCAACGATCATACCACCTTTAGTACGACACTTGATGTAACCTTTGATGATTTCATCGTTTTCAAGCGATTCGTTAACACGTTCCCAAGAACGAGTTGCACGCGCTTTTTTGTGCGAAAGGATCATCTGTCCTTTTTTATCTTCAAGACTTTCGATGTAAACATCTACTTTGTCGCCTACTGTCAACTCTGGATTGTAGCGGAATTCGTTCAAGCTAACAATACCGTCCGACTTGTAACCTATGTCAACAACTACTTCGCGTTTGTTTAACGAAATAACTTTTCCTTCCAGAACTTCTTTTTCTGTAACGGTGTTTAGTGTGTTGTTGTAAAGATCTTCAAGGCTGCCACGTTCTTTTTCAGAATAGGCATCTCTTCCTTCTTCCAGGCTGTCCCAATCGAAATCAGCATCTGCTTCAGCTGTTGTTTCAACGGCCTTTTTTTCTTTTTTGGCTTCTGCTTTAGGAGCTTCCGCTTTTTCTTCAGCTGCAGTCTCTTCAACCGGAGCTTCTGTAGTTTCTGCAACTACTTCATTTTGTTCGTCCTGAACAGGAGTTTCTACTACTTCTTGCTCAAGCTCTTTTTTCTTCTCTTCTGTCATGTAATTTTAATTAAATTAATGAGTTAGACTTTATATTTGTTAAAATTTGCGCGCGCAAAATTATAACTAAATTCAATTAAAACAAAAGATTCGTGTTATTTTATTGAAATAGAGCAAAATTGGGCTGTTTTTTAGCTTTAAATGCCCTTTGATTAACATAGTTTAGTTTTATGCCCTTATTTTGGATTGCATTCCGGTTTTCTTTTATTTACTTTTGAAGCCTGATAAAATGAGTCCTCTTTTCATAATCATTAAAAAGTTGGGAAATAGGAAATCAGACAAGCTATAGAACGAATAAACCATATAATATGAAGGGAATAATTTTAGCCGGCGGTTCAGGAACCCGTCTTTATCCAATTACACGATCAATTTCAAAACAAATAATTCCGGTTTACGATAAACCAATGATTTATTACCCGCTGTCGGTTTTAATGCTGGCAGGAATTCGTGAGATATTAATTATATCAACACCAGAAGATATTGGTTTGTACGAGAAGTTATTTGGCGACGGTTCGCAACTGGGATTAAAGCTGGCGTATAAAATTCAGCCATCGCCCGATGGTTTGGCACAGGCATTTATCCTTGGCGAAGAATTTATTGGTGATGATAACATAAGTATGATTTTGGGCGACAATATATTTTATGGTTATAAATTCAGAAAAATACTGGAACAGGCTGCCACACTTGAGGACGGTGCAACGGTGTTTGGGTATTACGTGAATGATCCGGAGCGCTACGGAGTTGTTGAATTTGACGATGCCGGTAAAGTAATCAGTATTGAAGAAAAGCCTGACGAGCCAAAATCGAATTATGCGGTAACAGGCCTTTATTTCTATTCGAATGATGTTGTTGAGAAAGCAAAAGGATTAAAACCATCAAAACGCGGGGAGCTAGAGATTACGGATTTGAATCGTATTTATCTTGAAGAAAACCGTTTGAAGGTGAAACTGCTTAGCCGGGGATTTGCATGGTTGGATACCGGAACACACGACAGTTTATTGCAGGCTGCTAATTTTATATCAACAATTGAGCAGCGCCAGGGCCTGAAAGTTTCGTGCATTGAAGAAATTGCCTGGAAAAAAGGCTACATCAGCACCGAACAGCTTATTGATTTAGCCAAGCCGCTCAGTAAAAATCAATACGGCGAATATTTATTAAAAATCGCCAGCAAAAAAGCATTTACATTTTAATTAACGAATGAATATAGTAGAGACGGGAATCCCCGGATTGGTTGTAATTGAGCCGCGGGTATTTGAAGATGACAGAGGGTATTTTTTTGAAACTTTTCAGCAGGAAAGGTACCGCGAGGCAGGAATTGAAAGACCATTTATACAAGATAACGAATCGCGATCGGTAAAAGGAGTTGTGCGGGGTTTGCATTTTCAATTGGGCGATGCAGCGCAGGCCAAGCTGGTGCGGGTTATACAGGGAAGTGTTTATGATGTAGCTGTCGACCTCCGTAAAGGATCGCCGACTTTTGGAAAGTGGTTTGGTTTGGAATTGAACGAAAATAATAAGAAACAGTTATATGTGCCGCGTGGTTTTGCTCACGGTTTCTCGGTTTTAAGCGAAACAGCTATTTTTACCTACAAATGCGACAACTTATACAATCGCGAAGCCGAAAGTTCAATCAACCCGTTTGATAAAACATTGGGAATCGACTGGCAGGTAAAAGAAGAGGAGGCCTTGGTTTCTGAAAAGGATAAAAATGCTCCGGTATTTGAAACGGCTCAAATGAATTTTGTGTATTAGCAACAATGAAGATATTAATAACAGGCGCTTACGGACAACTGGGGAACGAATTAAAAGTACTCAGTAAAAATTACCCCAATTGGGAATTTGTATTTACTGATGTTGATTCGTTGGATATTACGGATGAAGAACAGGTAAAAAGTTACTTTACCGACATCAATTTTGAACTGGTAATTAATTGTGCCGCTTACACTGCAGTTGATAAAGCAGAGTCGGATTTTGAAACGGCACAAAAAGTAAATGCAGTGGCTCCAAAGCTTCTTGCAAAATATTCGAAAGCTGTTGGTGCAAAGTTTATTCATGTTTCAACTGATTATGTTTTTGCCGGCGATGCACATCTTCCTTATGAAGAGACAGATGCAGTTGCACCAAACGGAGCGTATGGAAAAACAAAGCTCGAAGGCGAGCAAAATTGTCAGGCTGAGAATCTGGAAACAGTGATCATCAGAACGGCTTGGTTGTATTCAACATTCGGAAATAACTTTGTAAAAACCATGTTGCGCCTCGGAAAAGAGAGAGGAGAACTGGGCGTGGTTTTCGATCAGGTAGGATCGCCGACTTATGCCGCCGATTTGGCTAAAGCAATTTTAAAAGTGGCCGAGAGTGAAAAGTTTGTGCCGGGTATTTATCACTACTCGAACGAAGGAGTGGCCAGCTGGTACGACTTTGCTTTGGCAATTTTCGAACTCTCAGGAGTAGACTGTAAAGTTAAACCGGTACTCTCGGAGAATTTTCCGACACCGGCAAAACGACCGGCCTACAGCGTGCTGAATAAAGCAAAAATAAAAGAAACCTATCACCTGGAAGTTCCGTATTGGCGTGATAGTTTAAAAATCTGTATAAAACATCTAGAAAGAGAATAATCATGGAAAATCAAGAATTAATGGAAGTAAGAGCGAAAGCGCAGGAATGGCTTTCGGATACTTACGATGAAGAAACAAGAGCTCAGGTTCAGGCACTGCTTGATGCTGAAGATCCGACAGAGCTGATTGATTCTTTTTATCGCAGCCTGGAGTTTGGAACCGGCGGTCTTCGCGGCATTATGGGCGTTGGAACCAACCGCATGAATATATACACCGTTGGTGCTGCCACGCAAGGATTAAGTAATTATCTGAAGAAGAATTTCGCTGATCTTGATGAAATAAAAGTGGCTATTGGTCACGATTGCCGGAACAACAGTCGTTTGTTCTCTGAAACCAGTGCAAAGATTTTTGCCGCCAACGGAATTAAAGCATACTTATTTGACGATTTGCGTCCTACACCGGAGCTTTCATTCGCAATCCGTGAGTTGGGTTGCCAGAGTGGTATCATTCTTACTGCATCGCACAACCCAAAAGAATACAACGGATATAAAGCTTATTGGGAAGATGGTTCGCAGATTGTTGGCCCACACGATGTAAACATCGTTAACGAGGTAGCCAAAATTAAACCTGAGGACATCAAATTCGATGGTCCCGACGAGTTGATCGAAATTCTGGGAGAGGAGATGGATAACAAATTCCTTGCAGAGGTTAAAAAGGTTTCCATTTCACCTGACGTGGTTGAGCGCCACAAAGACATTAAAATTATTTACACGCCAATTCACGGAACAGGGGTGAAACTGATTCCTGCCGCCTTACGCGAATTTGGTTTTACCAATCTCATCAATATTCCTGAACAGGATGTGGTAAGCGGCGATTTCCCAACAGTAGTTTCGCCAAACCCGGAAGAACCTGCAGCCATGGAAATGGCTATGAAAAAAGCCGCCGAAATTGATGCGGATGTTGTTATGGCTTCCGATCCCGATTCAGACCGGATTGGTGTTGTTGTAAAAGACGATAAAGGCGAATACATTATTATAAACGGCAACCAAACGGCGTTGCTTTTCTTCTATTACATTATTGTAAAAATGAAGGAAGCCGGCAAACTAAAAGGAAACGAGTTTGTGGTAAAAACCGTCGTTTCAACGGAAATGATTGCTGAAGTTGCCCGCCGAAATAACATCGAATATTTTGATGTGTACACCGGATTTAAATTTATTGCCGAAGTAATTCGCGATAACGAAGGTGTGAAAAAATACATCGGTGGTGGTGAGGAAAGTTTTGGTTTTATGCCTTCTGACTTTGTTCGCGATAAAGATGCCGTTTCTGCATGTGCGTTAATGGCTGAGATCACTGCATGGGCAATCGATCAGGGCAAAACATTGTACGAATTGTTGCAGGATATTTATTTGGAATATGGTTTCTCGCGCGAGAAAATGAAATATGTGGTTCGTAAAGGAAAGTCGGGTGCCGAAGAAATTCAGCAGATCATGACTAAATTCCGCAACGATCCGCCAAAAGAACTGGGTGGTTCGCCAATGGAATGGGTAAAAGATTATTCTACATTGGTTGCGAAAAACCTGATTACCGGCGAGGAAAAGAAAATCGATCAGAAAATTACTTCAAACGTGTTGCAGTTCTTTACCCAGGATGGAACAAAAATTTCGGTTCGCCCATCGGGAACAGAGCCTAAAATCAAGTTCTATTTTGAAGTAACCGGCGAACTGAAATCGCGTGAAGATTTTGATGCAGAAGAGCAAAAAGCTGATGCCAGGATCGATGCCATAATGGAAGAACTGGGATTGTAAATTGTGATAAACGCTAAGCGGTTCAAAACCGCTTGGCGCATGAATAATAAAATACCTAAATCAATAAAAATGAAGCTAAAAATTTTAACAGTAGCGCTGCTTTTTGTTGCAGTGTGCGCAGTTGCTCAAGATGAGAGACCGCAAATGGTTCCTGAAATGACTGAAATCTGGGATCCTGAAGTGCCGGTAACTACACCGGGAGAAACTCCGGCAGATGCACCTTCGGATGCCATTGTTTTATTCGACGGTTTGGATATCGACCGCGAGTGGACAAACGGAGATGGTGGCCCTGTTGGCTGGAAAGTAGCCGATGGCTGTGTAACCGTTGAAAGAGGAACCGGAATTATTCAGACAAAACGTGTTTTCGAAGATTTTCAGTTACACATCGAGTGGAGATCTCCTGCCGAAGTAGTTGGCGAAAGTCAGGGACGTGGAAACAGTGGCGTTTTTCTTCAGAAACGTTACGAAGTTCAGGTGTTGGATAATTACAACAACCGTACTTACCGCAATGGCCAGGCCGGAAGTTTATACAAACAACATGCACCACTGGTAAATGCATGTAAAGGACCGGGCGAGTGGCAGGTGTACGATATTATTTACACTGCACCACGTTTTAACGATGATGGTACTTATTTTACTCCGCCAACCGTAACTGTTTTACACAATGGTGTTTTAGTGCAAAACAATTCAAAATTACGCGGACCAACAGAATACATTGGTATTCCTGAGTACAGCGTTGAAAAACATGGCGCCGATGTTATCCAGTTGCAAGACCATGGAAATCCGGTGGGTTACCGCAATATCTGGATTCGCGAATTGTAGATCAATTCCAAAAGATAAATGAAAACCGGGAGTTTGTACTTCCGGTTTTTTTATGAAATAAACTGTGGATGTGAATCATTCAAATTCTTCAGAGAAAACAAGTTGATCGTTATTGTCCGACAATTTTGCATAGTCAACAGCTCCGCTTCCTGCAAATCGGTACGAAACGCCTTTTAAAGCGCCGTTGCTGTTCTGATACGTGGTTGTGTAGATTTCCTCATCGTTCAGTAAAACAGTTACGAATTTATTGCTGATTTCTAATTTTAAGGTGTTCCAGCTATTCAGGTCAGTGCCGAATGCCGACAAATCGTTGTTCGTTCCCATCGCGTATTCTGTTCCGAATTTCTGAAAAATACTTCCAATACATCCCGGGTTTGCTAATTGAATCACATGTCTTCCGTATTCTGCAAATATTGATATTTCGCAAATCTGGCAAGCCAGTCCTCCCTCGTCAGTGTTATTCTTAATGCGGCTTTCAAACGAAAAGTTGTCACTGTCGCCGCTAAAATTTTCGTTCACATAGTAAAAACAAGTTGCATGATTGTTCTTCGACAAATCGATATGATGAGCTTTAACCGTTTCCGGCGAAATGTAAATTTGATTGTTATTGATACAGTTTTCATTCACGTAAATCGGGATCAAATCATTTTCCGGATTTTGAATGAGCGATAACCAGCCGTTGGTTGTAATGTAAACCGGTATTTCTTTTACCAACTGATCATTTATCATGATTTTTGCACGATGATAGCCCGGATAATAATATACCGAGGTCGAATATTTTTCGTGCCTTTTAATTTCTGCACGTCGGCGGGCATCCCACGATTGTTGAATAAATGCACTGTCAAAGTCGTACATCGAGATATCGTAATCGAAAATAACCGTGTTGGGAACTCCGCTGCTAACATTTGTGCGGCTTGTAAAGCTGGCTTCAGCGTAACTTTGCGCCGGTTTACTGTTGAAAAGAATAACTGCAAACAGGGCCACAACTATGGCAGTAACCGGGATATACAACGCGCGTTTACGAAACTTAAAATTCAACCTCCTGCTTTTTCTTTTTGCAACAGGCGTATCCGCGTGGCTGTCTTTAAAATCGTACCAGTCTTTATAATCAAGAAATTGTGCCAGTGCGTTAAGTGTATTTTTTTGAGGAATGCGCTGAAACTGGTTTTTAGAAATTCTTTTCAGGGTAGAAACACTCAGATTGATACCGGTTTTCTCCTGAATCAGAAGGTTCAGATTTTCATAATCGCGTTGCTGTAATTGTTCCGGATCCTCAACATGCAATTTCTCTGCAATTTGCTGAACAATGATTGTTACGAACTTTTTTTCCTGCTCTGCTTCGTTATACATGGTTACTAATTTCTGGTCCCTAAAAATAGTAAGAACGATCGGTTTTTTAGGCTTGGATGTATTTTGATTATGTTTTGATCATGGTTTGAATGTTGATTTTCAGACTGATTGCTGAAATTTGTTTCATAAAATTCAAAAACACCAAAACAATGAAAACAATTATTACACTACTTTTTATACTGGTCAATCTTTCTGTTTTAGCACAGGAGCATACCAGCATTAACGGAATAGAATGGATTTTGAACGGAAAAGTTGTAAGCGAAAATTATAAAGGAAAAGACTGTTTAAAAACCGACGATGGAGTTGCCATTGCTAGAGATATTGCGTTAAAAAACGGAATCATTGAATTTAAAATGTGTATTCAGCCAGGAAGGGGATTTGCCGGGATACGTTTTCGTGGCGATGGAATGGGAGACACTGAAGAGTTTTACATTCGCAAACATCAAAGTGGTAATCCCGATGCCATGCAATACACTCCGGTTTATAACGGCAATGCCGGATGGCAGCTATACTACGGCGAAGGTTATGGTGCGGTAAAACAACATGTTTTTGACGAGTGGTTTCAGGTAAAACTCGTAGTGTCGGGAAGTCGAGGCGAGGTTTACATCTCGGATATGCAAAAGCCGGTGCTGGTAATTCATGAGTTGAAAATGGGCGAACGTGAAGGGAAAATTGCGTTTTACGGTCCGGCCCGGTTTGCAGATATAAAAATTACTCCAGCGGAATCTCCTGAGTTAAAGGGAGAGTTCATAGAAATTGTTGAAGCAGGCAATGAAATAATAAAAAAGTATCCGGTTTCGGAAGCTTTTGATGCCGAAAAGCTGATGAATGAAAACCTGTTACCGGCAAATTTTACCAATAAACTGCAATTCAGAAAATGGGATACGGAAGCCGATGGTTTACTAAATATCTCGAAAACCGCTGCTTTGGCAGAGAAAAAGAATGCGGTACTCCTGAAAATCACAATTGACTCGGAAACTGACCTTGTTAAGATGATGAATTTTGGTTTTAGCGATGTGGCCAAAATTTTCGTTAACGGTAAAGCGGTTTGGCTGGGTGCTGACATTTACCGAAGCCGTGATTATCGTTTTCTTGGAACGATAGGCTATTTCGACTCAGTATATCTCGATCTGAAATCAGGAAAGAATGAAATCCTTGTAATGGTTGCAGAGAATTTTGGCGGCTGGGGATTTAAAGCCCGGTTCGAAAACCTGGATGGCATAAAAATTCTGAAATAAAATAAAACCAATAAAGCAGCGAAAGTGAATAAGCCGAATTTTAAACGGATGATTTTGCTTATGGCTGTTTTGCTGAAATAACCTTTAAAATTTTAAACAATGAACAGAAGACACAGTTTAAAGGCCGGTGCTGCATTAGTTACCGGACTAACATTAATTCCCGTTGTAAAATCTGCCGGAGAAAATTTGGTTAGCCAGACCGAAGACTCATTTTGGGAGGTGATTAAAAAACGCCGCTCAGTACGTGCATTTAAATCCGATCCGGTACCGGAGGCTGACCTGAAAAAAATAGTAGATGCCGCACGAATGGCTCCTACAGCAGGAAACCAGCAGCCCTGGAAATTTCTGGTTGTTACCGACAAAAACAAAATTGAGGCATTAAAAGCTGCAAAACTGGAAGAAACAGAAGCCTATTTAAAAGAGGAGAAAAAGCTGGCAGGCGAAGAACTGAAGAATCAATTAAACGAGTACGACAAGCTGTTGACAAGCGGGTATCTGTCAGCACCGGCTTACATTGTAGTTCTAACGGATAATAACAGTCGATATCCGCAGTACAATCATTGGGATGGCCCACTGGCTGCCGGAAATTTAATGCTTGCTGCGCGAGCTCTTGGTTATGGAACGGTTCATATAACCGATTCGTTTTCGGAGGAGTTGACCCGCAAAGTATTTAATATCCCGGATAATTATACACGCGTATGTATTACACCTGTTGGCGTTCCCGTTGAATGGCCTGAAAAAGAAAAGCAGGCACTCGGAGATTTTATTGTTAGCAACAGTTTTTAATTCTTAAATAAAATATAAAAGCCTGTTCCAACATTCTGGATCAGGCTTTTTAATAGTATCTATCTTTTAATTAGAATTCCATTACAAATTCTTCTTTCGGATTACGTACTTTTTTCATTGACGCTAACCAGTCGCCATCATTATCGCGATATCCCAAAGGAAGCATCGTTACACTTTTTAATCCTTTTGATTTTAAATCAAGCAATTCATCCAGCTCTTCAGTCGTAAAACCTTCCATCGGAGTACAGTCTACTTTTTGCTCAGCGGCTTGTGCAATTGCCAATCCAAAGCCAATGTACGCCTGGCGTGCAGTATGGATAAAGTTTTCTTCAGCCGATTGAGGTAAGTAAGCTGCTTTTAGTTTGTCGGTGTAAGAGCCAAAACGCCCGCGTGGTAATCCGCGTTCATCGGTCGTTCTGTTGTAAATTTCATCAATTCGTTCTTCGGTATAACGATCCCAGGCTGCAAAAACCAACAGGTGCGAACATTCGGCAACAATTTCCTGTCCCCAGGCAATAGGAACGATTTTATCCTTCAATTCCTGATCGGTGATAACTATTACACGAAACTGTTGCAAACCGGAAGAAGTAGGAGCAAGGCGGGCTGCCTCAACAATTTTATCTACATCTTCCTGAGCTACTTTTTTTGTGGGGTCGTACTTTTTAGTGGCATATCTCCACTGTAAATTTTCTAATAATGACATTGTTTAATATTTTGACTTTAATAATGAAGCCCTATTTGGCTCTGTTTAATATTTTAACTACTAAATCCTTCAGCTGCATTAAATCTTCAGGCGTAATTCCCATTGCTTTTACAACTTTTTGCGGAACCTCTGCTGCTTTTGTTTGTAATTGTTTACCGCTCTCGGTAAGCGAGATCTCCACTACACGCTCATCCTTGGTGTTTCGTTTACGCGAGATCAAACCTTTTGCGGCCATCCGTTTTAATAATGGGGTGATTGTTCCGTTATCGAGATTGAGTTTATCACCAATTTCATTTACCTTTTGCGGTTCATTTTCCCACAAGACCATCATTACGAGGTATTGCGGATAGGTAAGATCGATCTCTTCAAGAATCGGACGATATACATTAACGATTTCGCGCGATAAGGCGTAAACCGGAAAACATACCTGACTCTTTAATTTTAACTCGTCATCCATTTATTAAAACTTTTGGTGTGCAAATATAGTGTAAAATAAAATCGCACACGATATAATAGCGAAAAATGCAATTGAGTTTAGAAAAGGTTAATATTTCATACCAATCAAGGGTTGAAAAAATTACCGTATAACTATGATTTTCTCCCTTTTTTACCTCGGTCCTGAAGGAAGAAAGGGAGAAAATCCTTGATCATCCTTTAGGATTTGAGGTAAAATCAAGGATTTTTGTACAATCTGTGATTCAACCCTTGATTCGCCTATTTCATGAATATTTCAGAAATATAAATGGGGGAGTGGTTTTTGAATTAATAGAGAATTATTTGATGACAGTACCTTTTGCACCCCACCAGTAAAAGGCTTCCATACTCAAGCGGCCTTTCTTTACTGCCGGATCTTCACCTTCCAATTTTAACGCTTCATCAACGGTTTCAACATCAAAGATCAGTAAACCTCGATGATCGCCACCTTGCTCGAAAGGACCTGCCACCACTAACTTTCCCTGCTCGGCAAGACTATTCAAATGCGCCATATGCTGCGCCTGAATTTGAGCTGCCTCAGTAGAATCCTGACTGGTACTGGTGCCTTTGTTCAGCAACATAAAAACATAACGTTTCATGGTGTAGGTGGTATCGCCTTCAGTGTAGGAGAATTCGCGTTGATCTTGCGCTGAAACAGCAAAGCTAAGGGCAAAAGTGAAAAGGAAAAATGTAAAAACAATTCTTTTCATACGTGACAATTTGATGAAACGCTCTTAATTATTTCAGTTGGTCTTTAAAGATCTTTTTGAATTTCTCCAGTTTCGGAGCTACCACAAACTGGCAATAACCTTGCGTTTTGTTGCGTGCATAATAGTTGATATGGTAATCTTCGGCAATATAAAATTGGTCGAATTCGCTAACTTCGGTTACGATTGGATTACTGTAAACCTCTTCTTTTTCAAAAAGATCGATAACGCGCTCGGCCACTTCTTTTTGTTCTTCGTTATGATAGAATATTGCAGAACGGTATTGCGGACCAACATCGTTACCTTGTCTGTTCAACGTTGTTGGGTCGTGTGTCATAAAAAACACTTCCAGAATTTCGGAATAGCTCACCACTTCCGGATCGAAAGTTATTTGCACTACTTCGGCGTGGCCGGTTGTTCCGTCGCAAACCTGCTTATAGGTTGGGTTTTTTACATGGCCTCCGCTGTACCCCGGTTTTACATCAGTAACTCCTTTTAACTCCAGGTAAATGGCTTCGGTACACCAAAAACATCCTCCGCCAAGTGTGGCTTTTTGCAAATCTTTACTCATGCCGCTGTTTGAATAAATTAATAATGTGAATATAAGTGCCAGTGTCCTCATTTCTTTTTGGGTATAAATCGTGAAAAGGTTTTTTTCTCAAACTCCCAGGCAAAGCGAAATTGCCCAAAAACAGATGCAATCAGTAAAAATAGCACCTGGTAAGCCGGAACTACGGTTACGATATACAGAGGTACTTTTATCCAAAGGCTGGTTGCTTCGGTTATACCCACCAAATCGAAAACTCCTTTGCGCACATAAAGCGCGGCACTTCCGGTAATTGAAAATACAAACAGAATAATTAAAACCTGGAAATTACTGTTCAGGTTCCATTTCTTTTTTAGTCGCTCAAACATTATCTCACTTTTGCTACTATTAACAAAAGAATAGAATGTATGTTTTGTGTTAATTTAAATAATATGGGTTTGAAAGATGATGTAACCGTAGATGGCAAATCGTAAAAAGCGGAACAGGGCATATTTCAGGTAGCGTTTTGATGGGTAACCGGCCGAACCAACCAGCAAACTTATTGCAGCCCACGGCAGCGGAGTAAGCGCCGCAACAATAATCAGAAACAAACCATATTTTTTTAGCAACGGCCATTGTTCTTTCAGCAGTGTGTTTCTGAAACGTTTAAGCCCATCGCGTTTGTAGAAAAAGCGACCAATAAGAAATGTGAGGTAGCCCATAAAATAGGAAACCGTAGCAAAGAAAGCCAGGTTTATGAAATAATGCGCAATGGTATCTTTGTTGATGGCCCAAATCATAAAAAGTTCGGGAGGAATAATCCCAAAGAAAAATTCGGAGAAACAATACACCATATAAACCAATAGGGGTTGGGCGTATATTTTATCCATCCAGGCATCGGGAGTGCGCGATATTACAAATTCTTTAAAAAGAAAGTAGGCACCCAAAATTATGAGTAACCAGACAAATCCTTTCAATCCATTTTTAATCAGAAATTGTATTCGCGGACTTAGATTCATAGCTGATTTCGTTTGCACGGCAATTTACAAAATAAAAGACATGTTAGCCGCCAAAACTATGCCAATGTAAGCGAATGGGAAGAAGATTTTTTCTTAAGTTAATTCTACCACGGTAATCTCGGGAGGCATGCCAATTCTGCCCGGAAACCCAATATATCCAAAGCCACGATTTACGTACAAAAATTGTTTTTTCTCGCGGTACAAACCTCCCCAGCGCGGGTATTTATATTGAACCGGGCTCCACTTAATTCCGGCACGTTCAATTCCAAACTGCATACCGTGGGTGTGCCCGGCAAATGTGAGGTCGATATCGGTGGATTCTAACACTTCAGCATCCCAGTGCGAAGGATCATGACTCATTAAAATTTTGAATGGCTGGCCTTGCGCTTCTATGGAAGCTTTTTGCAAATCGCCATGTTGAGGGAACGGTGGTTTGCCCCAGTTTTCAACACCAATCAGTGCAATTTCTTCGCCGTTAATGCTTAAAGTTTCTGTTTCATTCAGCAATAAGCGGAAGCCAATTTTCTGATGGAATTTTTTGATGGCAGCCAGGTTCTTTTCCTTGGCAGCCGCCGATTCCCATTCCGAATAATCACCGTAATCGTGATTTCCAAGCACCGAGTATTTACCGATTTTGGCTTTCAATTGCGATAAAACAGGTGCCCAACCATCGGTTTCTTCGGCAAAATTATTTACAAGATCACCCGTAAATAGAAGAATGTCAGGCTCTTGTTCGTTAATTAGCTCAACAGCTTTTGCTACGTGGTCGAATTTTTTGTTAAAGCTTCCCAGGTGCATGTCTGATATCTGTACGATTTTTAATCCTTTAAATGATTTTGGCAAATTGTTGAAGGTCAAATTTTCGCGCATCACGCGGTAATTAAATTTCCCTTTTGTAACTCCATAAAGAATCGACGCAAACGGAACGGCTGCCAAAACCAACCCCATTTGATATAAAAACTCTGCTCTCTCCATTTTCCTTCCCGAATTATTTTGTGATAGATCCTTTTTTCTTTTTCCTTTAATCCAGTTGAAAATCTTCTGAAAAATCAACTGTATATCTTTTAATAATACAAATACAATAAACACGAACTTCGGGAAATAGAACAATGCAAATGCTGCTACCAGGTAGCCGGCATAAATGTATGCTTCGGATTGTTTTACATGTTTTATCCCGAACATAAAAAGGCAAAATCCGCCAAACACAAGAACTGAAATTGCCCAGAACAAAATGCTTAAGGATTGTTTTATGAATTTATTTCTGAGTTTTGCGAGCAGCGGTTTTATGCCACGGTAGGTGTAAAAATCTACCAATAGCATAAAAATAAAAAGTGGTATTAATAAGAAAATACTCGCTCTCATACAATTACCTCATCGTTTAACTCGTTGCAAATAAACACTTTTATTATTAAAATGTTTTTGATTGAGCGACCAAATTAATCACAAAAAAACTTAAATTTTACAACAAAATATTATGCTTGATAGGAGACCGGAACCTGTCTTAATCTTCAGAGGCTTCTTCTGTTTTGCTTGAGTTGGCGACTAGGCTATTAATTTCATTTAGTTCGTCCGGTGTAAAATGACGGTATTCTCCCCGTTTTAAATTCCCGAGTTCGATATTCATTATTCGTACACGTTTCAGCCGGGTAACTTCGTAGCCCAAATGCGTGCACATTCTCCGGATTTGCCGGTTCAGTCCCTGCGTAAGAACAATTTTGAACGTAAAATCGTTGATGCGTTCCACCCGGCATTTTTTTGTAACGGTATCAAGTATCGGAACGCCATTGCTCATTTGCAGGATAAATGCTTTTGTAATTTTCCGGTTTACGTTAACAATGTATTCTTTCTCATGATTATTTCCGGCACGAAGAATTTTGTTTACAATGTCACCGTCGTTGGTCATAAAAATCAGTCCTTCGCTGGGTTTGTCCAATCGACCAATGGGAAAGATACGCTCGGGGAAATTGATATAATCAACGATGTTATCCTTTTTGCTGGTGTCGGTGGTGCAGGTAATTCCAACCGGTTTATGAAAAGCCAGGTAAATATTCGGAACTTCTTTTGTGATTAGTTGTCCATCCACTTCAATTCGATCATCTGAAGTAACCTGAACACCCAATCCGGCCACTTCTCCATTTACTTTTACCTTCCCGCTTTCAATAAGCCGGTCGGCTTCGCGCCGCGAGCAAAATCCGGTTTCCGAAATGGCTTTATTTAATCGTTTGCTTTCCATCCGGGTGCAAAAGTAGGAAATAAATAATTAGTGCCGGGTGATTACTTTTAGTGCAGTTTAATTCTAATGAATCCGAATATCTGGATTCGAACCAGTTGAATACCTTTTACAAGGGTGTATCTGTTAATATTTTTGGATAAGGAAAATGCCAAAGGCTAATAAAACAATTCCTCCGGTTTTACCCATTGAAACGGGGTGCTGGGCTAAACCGAAAAAACCAAAATGATCAATAACAGAAGCTGCAATGAGCTGCCCGGCAATAGACGCCGCCAAAACGGTGGTGACGCCAATCTTTGGGATGAAAAAGATAACCGACGACACAAAAATTGCTCCCAGCAAACCGCCGGCAAATACATACCATGGAGCCGTATTTAAATGTCCCCAGTTTGGAACTTCTGTTTTGAAAATGAAATTTAATGCGAGAAGTGCCAGAAAACCCACAAAAAAACTTATTAAAGCTCCTTGCATCGGGTGTTTTAGATAGGTAGTTAGTTGGGTATTAATACTTCCCTGAATTGCCAGTAAAAAGCCAATTAGCAAAACAATTGTTGTATATATTAATTTCATAATAAAACTAAAATTAAACCTGGTATTGCAGAATGATAAGATTAGCTCCAAATTAATTCCAGAATTTTTTCCAGCCAATGCGCATCAACTTCAGTAAACGCAGCTTTTTCTGAGCTGTCGATATCCAAAACACCAAATATTCCGCCGGCTTTATTTTTAAGTGGAACTACTATTTCTGAATTCGAGCGGGCATCACATGCTATATGGTCAGGGAAAGCGTGTACATCTTCAACAACAACCGTTTCTTTTCGGTTAAAGGCGGCCCAACATACTCCTTTATTTTTTTCCAGTATCTGGCAGGCAACCGGCCCCTGGTACGAGTTAACGGTCATTTCACCATCTTCAATCAGGTAGTAACCCGTCCAGAAAAAGTAATCCATTTTATGGTGCAAAACGGCAATTATGGTTGCCATACGCGCCTGCGTGTTGTTACTTTTTAGTACCAGTTCGCTCAGTTGTTTGTAGATCCTTCCGTATCGGCCTTCTTTTTTTCGGTCTTCCATTTTTATATTAATTCTGCCTTTTGAATTGTTGCACGAATTAACAAAAAATCGTTAGTTTAGTTGATCTAAAAACTAAAAAAATGCACCGAATAATCGAAGATCCGAACGAACGCCAGTGGGGAATGTTAGTTCACATTGCCGCTTTGGCCACTTTTATTTTACCTGTTGCCGGAAATATAATTGGCCCGCTTATTATTTATTTAATGAAAAAAGACGAGTATGAATTTGTTAACGAACAAGGCAAGGAAGTACTTAATTTTCAGATCACCTGGTCGATCATATTTTTTATTTCAATCATTCTTGTCATTGTAGGAATTGGTGTTTTAATGCTGGTTGGATTCGGAATAGCCTGGCTGGTTTTGGTTATTGTGGCTTCGGTATCGGCAAGTAACGGAACGCCTTATAAATACCCTTTTACCATCCGTTTTTTGCAATAATATTAATTGTTGGTTCATTCCTTTTCGCATCTCTGTTTGTTTAGACAGAAATTCTTACTTTTGCAGCCTCATAAAATTTAAAACGATGGCACAGAAACCTTCGATTCCAAAAGGCACCCGCGATTTTTCACCGTCAGAAATGGTGAGAAGAAATTATATTTTCAATACGATTAAAGATGTATTTCGTTTGTACGGATTTCAACCCATTGAAACACCGGCAATGGAAAACCTTTCAACATTGATGGGTAAATATGGTGAAGAAGGCGATAAGCTGTTGTTTAAAATTTTGAATTCGGGTGATTTTATTTCGAAAGTTCCGCAGGAAATGTTGGACGAGAAAAACTCGAATAAGCTTACCACAAAACTTTCGGAAAAAGGATTGCGTTACGACTTAACTGTGCCATTTGCACGTTACGTCGTGCAATACCGAAACGATATAGCTTTCCCGTTTAAACGTTACCAGATTCAGCCGGTTTGGCGTGCCGACCGACCTCAGAAAGGACGTTATCGCGAGTTTTACCAGTGCGATGTTGATGTGATTGGCAGCAACAGTTTACTGAATGAAGTGGAGTTGGTACAAATTATCGATGAGGTTTTCCAACGATTGGGAATCAATACAACGGTAAAAATCAACAACCGTAAAATTCTGGCCGGAATTGCCGAAGCCATTGGTGAAGCCGACCGAATGGTGGATATTACTGTTGCTATCGATAAGCTGGATAAAATTGGTTTGGAAAAGGTGAATGCTGAAATGCTGGACAAAGGAATTTCGCAGGATGCCGTTGATAAACTTCAACCGATTTTAAAACTGGAAGGAAATACCGTTGAAAAACTGGCGCAGATTGAAACAGTTATTGGTGGAACCGAAATTGGTGCCAAGGGAATTGCCGAAATGCGTACCATGTTTGCTTATCTTGAAAACATTGAGTTAAATACAACCGTAGAACTTGACCTGACTTTAGCGCGCGGATTAAATTATTACACCGGTGCAATTTTCGAGGTAAAATCAAACGATGTACAAATTGGAAGCATTTGTGGTGGTGGCCGTTACGACGACCTGACCGGAATTTTTGGTATGCCCGATGTTTCGGGTGTTGGCGTATCGTTTGGTGCTGAGCGTATATACGATGTTTTGGTTCAGTTGGATGCTTTCCCGGAAGAGTCGCTGGAAACTACAAAAGCATTGTTTGTGAACTTCGGAGAGAAGGAAGAAGCTTACTGTTTACCGGTTTTGGCTCAGTTGCGTAAAAATGGTATCAATGCCGAGATTTTCCCCGAAAGTGCCAAAATGAAAAAGCAAATGACGTATGCCAACCGCAAAGAAATTGCATATGTAATTCTGGCCGGCGATAATGAAATAGCTGCTCAAAAGTTCACGCTTAAAAATATGGAAACGGGAGAGCAGCAATTGGTTGACACACAAGAACTGATAAATATCCTTAAATAGATGCTTCGTTTGTACGATATTGCTCCAAAATAAGTGGAGCAATGATTGCATCGGTTTCAAATAGACTTGTAAAAACACTTGGTGGAGATGTACGTTTCCCGTGATTAACGTGCCCTAATTATGCCAAACAGTTGGCAGATGAATTGGATATTTCAATGTATCCATAATCTACAAATCATCAATTTAACAGTTTTTCAATTTTGCAATTTCACCATTTTACAGTTTAAATCATGGCAAACGGTATATTTGAAATAACACCCAAAAACCTCACATTCGATATTATCCAGGATATTCTTGAAAACAATGTAAAGCTCAAACTTTCAGAAATATCGGTACAACTCATTCATAAAAGCAAAAGATACCTCGACAATAAACTGGAAAGAGCAGATAAGCCTCTTTACGGAATTAATACCGGTTTTGGCGCCTTGTGCGATATTGAAATTTCGAAAGACAGCTTAAGTAAATTGCAGGAAAATCTGGTGGTTTCGCACGCCTGTAATATTGGCCCCGAAATACCGGCCGATATTGTGAAACTGATGTTATTGCTAAAAGTACATGCGCTTTCAAAAGGAAACTCGGCGGTGCAACTGATAACAGTACAACGAATTCTTGACCTCTTTAACAACGATGTTTTACCGGTAGTTTGCGAGCAGGGATCGCTTGGTGCCAGCGGAGATTTGGCGCCTCTGGCAAAACTGTTTTTACCGCTGTTGGGCTTGGGCGAAGTTAATTTTGATGGAAAAAAACAACAGGCTGGTAAAGTGATTGAAAAATTGGGGTGGGAGCCCATAAAACTGGAAGCCAAGGAGGGACTTGCCTTGCTGAATGGAACACAGTTTATGAGTGCACACGCCGTTTATACCTTATTGAAGACTTTCCGAATTATCGATCAGGGAGATATTATTGGAGCACTTTCGCTGGATGCTTTTGACGGATTGATCGAACCGTTTTCAGAAAACATTCAACGTATTCGTCCACACAAAGGACAGGCCGAAACCGCAAAAAATTTCAGGAATGTTTTGACCGGTAGCGAAATGCAGGCCAAACCAAAAGCTCACATTCAGGATCCATATTCTTTCCGCTGTATTCCGCAGGTTCACGGAGCAGTTAAAGATGCTGTGAATTATGTAGCTACGGTTATTGAAACCGAAATTAACTCGGTAACGGATAATCCAACGGTTTTCCCGGATGAGGACCTGATTATATCCGGAGGCAATTTCCATGGCGAGCCGCTTGCCTTATCACTCGATTTTCTTGCAATGGCAATGAGTGAGCTGGGCAGTATATCGGAGCGCAGAACTTACCGCCTGATTTCTGGCGAACGCGGATTACCCGAGTTTTTGGTAGCTAATCCTGGATTAAATTCAGGGTTTATGATTCCGCAATATGCTGCAGCATCGATTGTTAGCCAGAATAAACAACTTTGTACGCCTTGTGTGGTGGATTCTATTCCATCGTCGAACGAGCAGGAAGACCACGTAAGTATGGGGGGAAATGCAGCAACAAAAACCTTAAAAGTGGTTTTGAATACCGAGAAGATTCTGGCAATTGAGTTGTACAACGCGGCTCAGGCAATGGATTTTCGCCGGCCAATAAAATCGTCGCCGTTTATCGAACGTTTTATTAAAGAATACCGAAAAATGGTAAGTTTTGTAGAGGAAGACATCGTGATGTACGAAGCTATTAATCTCACCATCGATTTCTTAAATACGACAAAATTCGATCGTTTATAAACAAAAAAGGCTGTCTGAAAATTTTCAGACAGCCTTTTTTGTTTCACACCTTATATATTAAAGTGCTTCGTTGCTTTGTTGCTTGTTAAGCAATATTGTGTTGATATTTTGTGTAAACATCTTTTTGGTGTCTTCTTTGGTGCGTGCAATACCCGAAGCCATTGTTGGTCTTCCTTCCATTGGAATATAAAGGAAAGCTGGTATACTTTTTACGCCAAACACAGCTGCAAGTTCACGCTCAACTTGTGTATCAATTTTGTATACAATTACTTCTTCCGAAAATTCTGCTGCCACTTCTTCCAAAATAGGAGCTGCAGTCCGGCAGGGTCCGCACCAGTCGGCATAGAAATCGATCAAAGCCGGTTTTTCACCTTTGTATTTCCATTCTTTCGGAGAACTTTCATAATCCCATACTTTTTCCAAAAACATGGCTTTGGTTAACATGGTAGTGGCTTTTCCTGCCTCCGAAACTGATTTTGTTGATGTTTCGCTATCGTTGCTTTCCGCTTTTGCCGTGCACGAACTGTACCCAAACAACAAAAAAGCAACCATCATAAGTGTAATAAATCTTGTTTTCATTTTATTCTGTTTTTACTATAATCAACCTGAAAGAACAAAAATTTGTTCAAATATATACAAATATATAGATATATAAATGACAAAAGCTATGCCAAATTTGTCTTTATAAAACTACAACATATTTTAACTTCTCAACGCAACCTTTCTTCTTTTACTTTCGTCTATCAGCTGTGATTAAATTAATTTAAAAGAGTGATGAAAAAATTAGCATTTGGAATTTTAATGGCATTACTGGTAGCTTTTACCAGCTGTTTAGATGACGACGATGGTTATTCGTTGGGCAATTATTGGATTGGGTTTGGAATTTATAAAGGAGATGATGCCGGAGCAGTTAGTTTGGTAATGGACAACGGTTCTGTTTTGATTCCTGTCGCTGCGTCAAGCCCTGGTTGGTCTTCTCATTTTTCTGATGGCGACCGAGTTTTGGTGAACTATACCATTTTAGATGATGATGATACCAGCAGTGCGGTAGAACGTTACCTTGTAAAGGTAAATGATATCAGCGATGTTTTGATGAAAGGAATTATGGACATTACTGAAGAGATTGAAGACAGTATTGGTAACGATCCGATAATTGTTCAAGATGCCTGGATTTCGGATAGTTTGCTGAATTTTAGGTTGAAATACTGGGGATACAATAAAACCCACTTTTTAAACCTGGTAAAAGAACCGGGAGAATTAACTGCCGACGATCAGCCTTTTCAGCTGGAGTTGAGACACAATGCAAACGACGATCAGGAGTCGATTCCTTATACCGCTTATGTATCGTTTAGTTTGAATAGTTTGCGCGTGGATGGTCTTGATTCGATTCGTTTTGAAGTGATTGCAACCGATTATGATGGTGTTGCTTATCAAGACAGTGGCGTGTTTAATTATAGCAATCTGGAGTTACCCACACCATAAAAAATTAAACAGTGTAAAACATAAAAGGTGCTCGTTTTGAGCACCTTTTTTGTTTATAATGAACCTCATTATTCGTTTATTCAGGTCGTTCAATCTGTTCAATCAGCATTTCTCGTTTATTGTCGTCGAAACGAGAAAAACCACGATCAAATATTTGGTACCCGAAATTAACTTTCGGAGCACTTTTCATCGCCACAATAGGTGTACCTGTGATATCCTCGATGGCAGCTTTAAACAACGGATCGTTTTTATCTCCAAGCGGGAATGTTGCGAATAAGTCGTCTTCAACCGGAATGTCGGGAGCAAAACCATTTTTAAAATCAGTAACGCCCGCTGCATTTGCATAACGTAAAACAATGGGTTGAAGTCCCCAGTTGCTTATGTCTTCACTATAAGATTCGCTGTAATAATCCTCTGGTTTCAAGGTGATTGATGCCGTATATTTTCCGTAGGTAGTATCTCCAACAGTTATTACCTCATTCATGTATGCTCTCAATCCGGTTATTGTTAGTTCAGACGCTGAGGCAGTGCCCGATCCGGTGAGAAAATAAACATTGTTCAATCCCATCTTTACAGGAACCTGATTGTTAAAATACACTTCAACCTGGCTCATAATCTGTCTGTCTATAAAATAATCCTGGTACTTATTATTCCATTTAAAAGTAACGAGGATACTGTTTTCGTTAACAATATTAACAGGAGCAATACACGAGCATAAATGTTGGGCCGCTGCAATGGATCCGCCCGGATTATAGCGAAGATCAACTACAAGATCTGTAGCTCCCAGATTTACCAGATTTGAAAAAGCATTGTCAAGTGCGCTGTTAAAGTCCGGAATGTATTGAGCATAAAAAATATAGCCAATCTTTCTTCCATCATGTTCTACAATATTGGTAGTTAATACCGGATTAAGCGTTAATACCGACGATGTCAGGCTAAGCGTAGTATCGTGAGCAATTCCCTCCTGGGTTAATACCCCTAGTGTAATATTCATATTGTCGCTATATAACAGGTCAGTGTAGTTGGCGTCCGTAATATCAGCATTGTTCATCATCACAATTAAATCGCCACGTTCTATTCCGGCTGCAGAAGCTGGTGTTTCCGGGTAAACAAACTCAACAATAGCAAAAATGTTACCGGTGTTCGAGAAACGTCCAAATGCCAGCGACCAGCCGTATGTTTTTTCTGTACCTTCAAAACTGGCTTCAAGTGCATCAACATCATCTGTAATGTATGACCACTTGTCATCTGTATAAAGCAGTTTCTCGAAATAGGCTTTTGAATCGGTTTCGTAGTTGTAGTCAATATCGGGCAATTTATCGTACCAGAAATAAACATCATTCATTGCCTCGTAAATGAATTTGTTTACCTTTTTTGTATATTCCGATGCCTCCGGCCCTTCGGGAGTCGGATCATCTTTTGAGCAGGCTGTAAAAACAGCCACAGCTACAAATAACAGTAATGTTGTTTTTGCTAAATTTTTCATAATGTATTCTCTTACGTCCATAATTTCTTTACAATCATTCTTATTTAACGCAGTAAGGGTTGTTTTCGTTTATTTCTACTGCTTTTTTCTCTTTTTTTCGTCGGGATATTCAATTCTGATATGGTAAATATTTATCAGTTTTTCTAAAAGTGTACGTTTAATTGTATTGATATCACTGAACGTCAGGTCTGAGTCATCCAGCTGTTTATCTTCAATTTTCTTGTCGATCATACTGTCGATAAGTGCCTTAAGGTTTTCGTGTGTTTTTTCTTTCATACTGCGCGATGCAGCTTCAATACCGTCAACCAGCATAACAACCGCAGCTTCTTTAGAGCGTGGAAGAGGACCGGGATAAGCAAACGCATTTTCATCAACTTCCTTATCCGGATTTTGTTCCTGGTGTTTCAGATAGAAATATTTTGCTTTTGTTGTTCCGTGATGTGTGGCAATAAACTCGATTATAACCGCCGGAAGTTTATGTTTCTGTGCCATTTTAACCCCGTTTTTAACGTGGTCGATAATTACTTCGGCACTTTTTAAATGACTAATCCTGTCATGAGGATTCATTCCCATGGCCTGGTTTTCAATAAAGAAGTTGGGGCGTCCTATTTTGCCAATATCGTGGTAAAGTGCGCCAGCGCGAACCAAAAACGGATTTCCTCCAATACGCAGAATAACCTCTTCGGCAAGGTTGGCAATTTGCATTGAGTGCTGAAATGTTCCGGGCGCCTGCTCGGCCAGTTTTCGCAATAATGGCTGGTTACTATCCGATATTTCGATTAAGGTTACATCCGAAACAAATCCAAAAAGTTTTTCGAAAATATATACCAGCGGATAAACCAACAGAATAAGAACACTGCTAATGGCGAACCATTTTAGCATCGAATAATCGTAGGATATAAATGTTCCTTCGTGAATAAGATTTAGCGCCGTAAAGACAATTATGTAGGTTAAAAATACCCATAAGGCTGCCAATACCAGGTGAACGCGGCGATGCATTTTATTCAGGCTAAAAACCGCAATAAGGCCTGCCGACACTTGCAGCAGTATAAATTCGTAATTATTTGGTGCATAAAATCCCATTAACAGGGTGGTGATAATGAGCGTGAAAATGGCCGTTCGTGAATCGAAAAATGTTCGGATCATAATCGGGAACACCGCAAACGGAACCATGTAAATGTGCAGATTCGGGAAGGTGTTTATAAAGTTCGACAGCAAAATAGTTCCTGCCATAAGCATAAGCATAAAACTTAATTTATTCAGTTGCTGCAGAATATCGCGCCGGTACAGCAAAAGAAATACAAAAATGAAACTAAGAAGAACCGAAATTAGCAGGACTTTACCTATGGAAACCATGTAGCGGTTTACATCGTTACCACGTTCTTTTTCATAACTGGCTTTTAACGATTCCAGCATTTGGTATTTCTCAGCATCCACAATTTCGCCTTCCAGTACAATTCGTTGCCCTTGTTTTACCATTCCACGGGTAACCGATATGGATTGTGTTATTTCATCAATTTCTTTCCGACTGGTTTCGTTATCGTACGATAGGTTTGCTGTTATGTACCGTTCAAGATTAAGATTAGCCAGCCACGGGAAATTATTACCCTCGCTAACCAGGGATTGTCTGGTGTTTTGAAGTGCGTTATAAGCCGATTTTTCGGAATACAGCCGGTCAACATCTTCTTTCTGAACAATATTTCCGGTACGTTTATTAATCTCTTCTTTTCCCTTTAGCTCGTCATAAATATCCACAGAAAAGAGCAGTATACCGTTGCTGTATAATTCATCGAGTTTTGTTGATAAAGTATCAAATATTTTTTTCTTAGTGGTATTTGTGGGGTCAATATCAAGTTCCATATCCTGACGGAGACGTGCTATACTTTCATTCTTTTGGGTAGTATCGTTAAAAAAATAGGGGACAAGTGAATTGATCTGCTCCGCTTTTTCGTCATCCAGTTCGTTTGCCGTTTTTAAAATGGCAAAGTCGAAAGGTGCCACAAGGTTCTCGTGGCGCCACGGAAACCCTCTCTGGTACTCGTATTTAAACTTTGGTTCTCCGGGCAAAATTAAATACAAAGCCACTGCCGTAAGTACAAATAACGATAACTGTAATAACAGTCGGGTGTAGCTTTTTAGTTTTCGCATTAATTTCTTCATATACCGAATATCGAAATTTTGATTTAAAATACCATCACTCTCATCTGCTTCTTTTTAAACTAACTCTTAATATCTAGTTGACAAATAAGGATTGCAGATAAGTTCGTAAAGCCCATTTTTTCTTAGTTTTGTGTTAAACGCTTCAAACAGGTGCTATTCCTGTTTTACAAAATAAAATTAAGAAAATATTGATGAACTACGGCATTTCCAATTTAAGTATTATTCCTGTTCGGCTCGAGCCTTCCGAAAAAAGCGAAATGGTTACACAGATTCTTTTTGGCGAACACTTTGAAATGCGCGAGCAAATGGTGGGCTGGACGAACGTTAAGCTGGCCTACGACGGTTACGAAGGCTGGGTTGATACGAAAATGATTACGCCGATATCAGTTCGTACATTAAACAAAATTGAAAATAGCCCAACTGCGGTTACTTCCGATATTATTACCATTGTGCCGGTTAACGAAGAGCAAAACCTTATGCTGGCCGCCGGAAGTACATTGCCGGTTTGGCGGCCTTATCTAAAACAGTTTTCGGTAATACAAGACACATACCTGGCAACCGGAGATGTGATTTATGGTAAGCTGAAAAATGCACGTGAGATTGCTATTCAGCAAGCTTTGAAATATTTTAATGCGCCGTATTTGTGGGGAGGAAGAACACCATTTGGAGTTGATTGCAGTGGCTTTACCCAAATTATTTACAAAATGATTGGCATTAAATTACCACGCGATGCCAGCGAGCAGGTAAAAATTGGAACGGCCATGAGTTTTGTTGACGAGGCTGAGCCTGGCGATTTGGCTTTTTTCGATGACGAGGAAGGAAATATTGTTCATGTGGGAATTATCTGGAAACGAAATAAAATCATTCATGCATCGGGACAGGTGCGTATCGATAATGTTGATCAGTTTGGGATTTTTAATATTGATACGCAACGTTATACCCATAAAATGCGTGTAATGAAAAAAATAATTGAATAAAATGGAACACATTGAGTTTGTTATTTATGTTGCCCTTTTTGTAGCCGCCGTTTACCTGGTAGTAAAACACTGGAAAACAGGTCGCAAAAAGTAACTGATGAATAAATGGTTAATCTGAATCAGATTGAAAAGGTTGGTGTAGATTTGATTAATGCTATGCCTGAATTCTGATGACTTTCTAGGTTCTACACTATTTCCTTATTTTAATCCTTCGCAATTATCCTTAATCCTTTAAAATGTATACCTATAAATATCCACGCGCAGCCCTTACCGTTGATGCCATAGTTTATGTAAAATCCGAACCAACAACTTTCGTTTTGCTGATTGAGAGGGGGAGGGAGCCCTACAAAAACAAATGGGCACTGCCCGGCGGTTTTGTTGATTTGGACGAGACACTGGAAAAAGCATGTATTCGTGAGTTGGAAGAAGAAACCGGTTTGCAGGTGGAAAAGATGCAGCAGTTCAGGGCTTATGATGCCATCAACCGCGATCCGCGTCATCGGACTATTTCTGTGGTTTATTCGGTGGAAATAGAAGACCAGAAGCCGGTAATAGGCAGCGATGATGCTGCACAGGCAAAGTGGTTCCCAATTAATGATTTACCCAAACTGGCATTTGATCACGCTGAGATTTTAGCCGATTTCTTTAAGTAAAAATAGCGGTAAAGAATTGTGAAATCTATACCGCTATTTCGTTTTCTATAATTAGAATGCTTCTAAAACTTCCAACGCATATCAACCCAGAGTTTGTCGCCAAGTTCCCACCAGCGGTTTATTGTCGAGCGTAACGAAGCATTACTGTAACCGGTCAAATATTCGCGGCACAATTGTGTAGGATTACCATTTGCTGCATTTTCCTTGTCTTTTTTCAGCAATTCCATGGCGCGACTTTCAACAAATTCAGTTTCATTCAGTACCTGGTTTTCAAAGGCTGCAACTTCCGGCTCAACTAGCTCTTTTCCGGTGCCCCAGTTTACCAAAGCCAAACGGTTGGCGCGGGTAAATGCCCACATGGCCGACTGGCGACTAAAATGTTTATGTCCGCAATAGTTGTAAGCATCGGGTAAACTCAGGTTGCCACAATAAATGGGCACACGTGGCGATAAACGCGGAATGTCGAGGCTAAACCACACTTTGCCACCAATTTCGTCAGGCAGATCATCGCGTAGTTGTGCAATCCACGAATACGAACAATACTGTACCGAAATGGGGCGATGCCGATAAACTGAATTCTCTTCCAGGGCATTCATTAAATCACGCTTGTCTTTTGCCAGCCATGGGTGTGCCGCCGGACTGATAATCGTATCGGTTACTTCTTCGCCATCGTCGTTCTTCGTTTTGTGCGCAACTTTCAGCTTACGGATCATTTCGTATTCGGTACCGTCATAGGTTTGTTTGTACAGCGCAATCACATCGCTGATATTAACTTTTTTCTCTACTTTCACCGAGAACGGCAATTCATCGGCATCGAATTTCAAATTCAAACCGGGGGCCATCGAACTCAACACAAAATACTCGCGAATATCAAATGGTTTTTCTCCGCTGTAGGCCTTCCAGAATTTAAATGTTTCCTTTCCATCCCAGTATCCCAGCTCTTTGGCTACCTCAAAAACATTGTCGGAAGCCATATAATAATCCGGATTATCAAGATTGAGTTCGCCTATTCTTGGAATATTTGCGGATATTCCCACATGGTCATCCGGAATACGTTGAGCAGCCCAAACGCCACCAATTTTATCCGGGCCTTCGCCAAAAATCTCCAGCTGCCAAACCTCTTTTGTGTCGGCGATGGTTATACATTCGCCGTAGTCGGCAAAACCATACTCTTTAATCAGTTCGCCAATAAGTTTTATGGCATCGCGTGCTTTTGTGCAACGCTGCAGCGCAATACGTTCCAGTTCTTCAATCAGAAAAAGACCGTTTTCATTATGCAATTCTTTGCGACCGGTAATTGTTGTTTCGCCAATGGCCAGTTGTTTTTCGTTGATACAAGGATACGCGGTGTTCAAATACGCGTAGGTTTCGCGTACCTCGGGAATTTCACCTTTTAGTTCCATTCCGTCCATACTCCATGCGGTGTGCGTGTGCATGGTTCCCCAATAAACTTTGTGAGTTGTGTCGCGGTCGAATTTTTGAGCCGGCACAAAATTTACCCAGGTGCGGTAATAGGCGTCGCAGGTGTGTGCCGTAATCACCGAACCGTCGTCGGTGGCATCTTTCCCAAACATGATGCTGGTGCAGCTTTCGTTCCTGTTATCGTCGGGTTGGGCAAACAAAAATGATGCTGATGACAGTACCAGCATCACGAGTAAAGATATTCGTAACATAGTGCAAAGTTTTGCCCAAATTTAATAGAATTGGCAGGCGGAGCAAATTATTTTGACATTATGTGAAGAATTTTGTTGAAAGATTGACAAAATTATTGCGGTTGTTAATGCCCGTCAATTCCGTGAAGCATCAGAAACGAATGCATCAGAATTTTATGAATTTCGGTTAAATATTCGTTTACGGCTTTAGTACTGCCCGGCAACGAAAATACCAGTGTTTTGTTTTTAACTCCGGCAATTGAACGGCTAAGTAGTGCGTTAGGTTTTTCCGCGCCATATTTCAACCGGATGTGATCCATAATTCCCGGAATTTCCAAATCGATAAAGTTTTGGATGATAACCGGAGCAATATCGCGCGGTCCGATTCCAGTGCTTCCGGTGGTATAAATAATATCGTATCCGTCGTTAACAGCATTTTGTAGTTCGGCTTCCAATAACTCTTTTTCGTCAGGAATTACAGTGCGCGAAGTTTCGCACAGGTATGTTTTTGATACAAAAAAGTCTTTACTAAGTTTCTCGAGAAGTGGTCCGCTTTTGTCTTTGTAAATGCCTTGGTAAGCGCGGTCGCTAAGAGTAATGACTTTTATACGGAATGTTTTTGGGATGTATACCAACTCATCGTATTCAGAAAGTGTTCCCGGTTTTATTACCCGGCAAAAGATCCCTTCTTTGGGCATCACACATTTTCCTGCCAGTTGAAAAATTTCACAGTTATCGCCGTGGCATTTTTTCCCGATTTGCGTTACTTCCAACTCCACGCTGCCTGCCCTGAACCGATCAAAAGGCATGGCTTTATGCACAGCAATTCCTTCCGTGGTAATGTTTTCGGCAAACTCGCCAAATTTGATTTCGCGGCCCAGTTCTCCTTCAAAACTTTTAATGCTTTCTGCAGCCAGTAAACTTATTTGTCGGTGCCATTTCCCGGCGTGCGCATCACCTTCAATGCCATCAAGGTTTAGTTTTAATTCTTTGCGCGGAGTTTTGATCGTGCCTTTTTTCTCCGAAATATTTAGTGATTTTATTTTACAGGTTTGTGCTTCCATTTCTGTAGTTATATTTTCTCCTTAAAGTCAAGTTTTACGTCTCCCATTACCATGTTTTTGTCAACAGCTTTACACATGTCGTAAATGGTCAGCAATGCAACATTCACGGCAGTTAATGCCTCCATTTCAACGCCGGTTTGCCCGATACATTTGGTCAAACTTTTTACCAAAACGCCATTTTCCTGAACTTCAGCTTTTACCTCAACTTTGGTAAGCTGCAGTGGGTGACAAAGCGGAATCAGCCTTGATGTTTCTTTTGCGGCCTGAATTCCGGCGATTTCCGCAATGGTGATTACATCGCCTTTTTTTATCAGGCTTTCGTTAATCAGCCGAATGGTTTCGGGTTGTAAGGCAATAAACCCCGATGCTTTGGCGGTGCGTACCTGTTGCGGTTTGTGGCCCACATCCACCATATTGGCTTTTCCTTCGTCGTTGATATGTGATAATTGGCTCATATTTTATCCTCCAATATTTGAAAAATCGTGTGATTCTGTTCCTACTCCTTTTTCCGGTTTGTTTTCCAGGGCCTGGTTGTATGCTTCTTCAATGCCCAATTCGCGGGTGCTATATCGTTGTCCAGAATGCAGGCACGGAACGATAAATCCGTCGGCAGTTAAACGCAGGCGGTTACATATTGTGCAAATGCCACCTAAACCGCCGTCAACGGCATAAAACTCGCCGGTGCGTAAATCCATTTGGCGAATGAAACGCAACTTCAGTCCATTCTTTTGGCAGAACTCCCGTACTTCCTGTTCGTCCACTTCATTCTCACCCGGAATACGTACAAAGTTTATTTTCACCGGAAGAAGTCCGGCTTCGGTTGCTGCGTCTATTCCGCGCAGAACATCATCAAGCTCTCCAATCCGGGTAATTTTTTTGAATTTTTCAGGATTCATGGTATCCAGACTGATGTTCACCCGTTTTAACCCGGCAGCCTTTAAAGCTTTGGCATAGCGCGGCAAAAGAACACCATTAGTTGTCATTCCAATATCATCAATCTCCGGAATGGCTGAAAGCATACTGATCAGCTCCGGAAGATCTTTGCGTACCAATGGTTCGCCTCCGGTAATTCGGAGTTTGCGAATGCCAAGTTTAACTCCTGCCTTAACGATATCGGTAATTTCGTCAAACGAAAGAATATCCTCATGTTTTTTTAAAGGCAAACCTTCGGCCGGCATACAGTATTCGCACCGGAAATTACAACGATCGGTAACCGAAATACGCAGGTAGTTGATATGTCTGTTAAAGCGGTCGTACATATGCAAGTTCATCAGTATGAATACATGAAACTCCCAGTGGTACCTCCAACAGCGCATTGGCGTAGGAGAGTGCATTTATATGCGCTGATCCATGAAACGGAATTTCCGAAATTGCTCCATTTTCATCGATAACTACCGGAATTATTGCCAGTCGATTGGCTTTTTTTCGTTGATAAGTAAAGTTCATCGGGGCTTTAATACGCAATGGTGCGTAGTTGGCTCCGAGTAGTTTGTAGATAACCGGTTTGGCAATCAACTCAAACTGTACGAATGACGAAACCGGATTTCCGGAAAGTCCAAAAACGAACTTGCCATCCTTTTCTGAAAAAGTCATTGGGTTACCCGGCTTAATGCCCGTGTGATCCCAGTATATTTGAAAACCTTGTTCTTTCAATATCTCCGGAATAAAATCGAAATCTCCGACTGATGCTCCGCCAGTAAATACGACAAAATCGTTCAATTCCAGTGCTTTGTTAAAACTTTCCGTGAGCAATTTATAGTCGTCAACCAGCATGAGTTCGGCCACAATTTCAAGATTCATTTTCCTGAGCTGGGTGATCACCTGGCTGGAATTGCTGTTTCGAATCTGACCTGGTTTTGGCGTTTCTGATGGGGAAACCAATTCACTTCCGGTGGCAATTACGGTTACTTTCGGGCGTTTTGAAACTAACACCTCAGCATAACCTGCACCGGCAAGAACTGCCATTTGTGGAACATTAATCAGCTTACCTTTTTTTAGCAGTACATCGCCTTTTTTATAATCTTCACCCAGGTAACAAATATTCTTTTTCGTTTTAGGATTTGTGCAACGCACCTTGTTTTCAGAAAGTTCCTCAGTATCTTCAACCATAAAAACGCAATCGCATTCAGGCGGAACAGCAGCGCCGGTCATAATTTTTACACACTGGTTTTTCCCAATTTTAACAGAGGCAATTTTACCGGCATTAATTACTTCCAATATTTCCAATTCATTGGCAATATCTTCAAGTCGACACGCATAACCGTCCATTGCCGATTTATTGAACGGAGGCATATCTAAATCAGCAACCACATTTTCCTGTAGTACCCGGTTATATGCATCTTCCAGCTGTACCTTTTCAGTCGGTAGAACCGGTGACAAACTGCCGATCAGCTGTTGTATTTTTTCGAATTGGTTCATGAAACAAATGAAAATTTATTGTTGATGAGCTGAATTTTAGTGTAATCAAATTTAAGCTTTTCTCCGTCATTATTCACAATTATCGGGTTGTGTATCAGGTGATGAGGTTTTCTTACCACAGTTCCGGTTGATTGAATAAAAAAGAACAAACCCGGATTAATAATTTCATGTAAGCCGCCCGATTCGCACACGATGGGAGTTTCAGGTAAAAATGTCGATAGTTTTTCAAAAGCTTCCGGAAGGTACTCCGGCCTGGCCATGACAAAGAAAACCTGTTTGGCACCCGCTTGTAACATCAGCGAACTGTCTTTTCCTGTAATCTGCTTTTCCTGCAAAATAACGTAGTGCTCATCTTTTATAAGTACATCTTCGCTGTTGTGCTCGTGAATATGCGAGGTGATTTTAAGTCCGGTAATGGGAGCTTGTTCGGATAATGACTCTATTACGCGACAGGCAAAGTAGGTTTTTCCCACATTTCTCCCGTTACCTGCAATCAATAGCAAGTTCGGATAATCGATTTTGGTATCTCTTTGTAATTGTGTCATTTAATATGTTTCAGGGAAGGAGAGGAACTTCATTTCGCCCAATGCAAAATGTGCTCTTTCTCCTTTCCAATTTACCCCGACCTTGCCGGGATGCGGGAGGACAACCTGTTTCCGGGTAATCCCATCGGCCAAAATTCCCTGGTTCACACTTTAGGAAGATTGGCTCGGAGCCGGGACAAATATAGTAAAGAATCTAGATGTATGGATGTGATTGTTTGAAAAGTGCTGAAAAGCATTTTGTTTTTCGATAAGTATGCGAGGCATTTATCCTGGATAGTTTTAAGTTTTGAAATCCATCAGGAGTAAACGCGATTTATTATATTTAAACCGTTTAAGATTTATTTTATGGTTCAAAAAACAATAGTACTTCTGTTACTAAATTTGGCGGTTTTTATTTTGTATGCACATGAAATGCAGGATGACTTTGGTAAAGTTGATTCCGCGAGTGTTTATGAATACCGTTTGTCGAAGGATATAATTACCAGCCATATCAAAAATAATGCAGTAGTTCTGCAAACCAAAGATCATCTTTCAAAAACGAATTTTCTGCATCAGTTCAAATTACCCATCAAAAGTGGAGATGCGAATTCTGCAAACCTTTGGACTTTAGACAGTATAGTGGCACGTGAAATGAATGAAATATCCGGACAAACAGAGAATGTGAGCCGGCAAACTTTATCCACTTCAAATAACGGACAAACGCTGATCACAAAAGATTATAAATGGAAAAATGACGATGGACACTGGTTGATCAGTAGTGCAAACTATTATTTTTTCGGGAATGAAGGGCGTTTGGATTCTGTGGAATTTCAGGAATACGTAACCATTAACTATCGAATGTTCACCAAAAAGTACTACACATACGAAGGCGGTTTGCTTGCAACAGAATGGAGTAAAGAAAAATTTGATGAATATGATGATTGGGAGAAGGTTTCGCGCCTGCAGTATAGCTATGATTCGTTGAACAGTCTTAAACAGGTGAATACAATGAAATGGGATCAGTTTTATGATCGCTGGTCGACATTTGAAATATTAGAATACAATTATGATTCGCTGGGTAATATTTCTGAGGAGATAGCTTATGATTACGATAGCTACGAAATGGTAAAATCCAAAAAATATGAAATTGTATACGCTTATAATGAGCAAAACCTTTTGTCTGATATAACCGAATATGTTGAAGGGTGGGGAGAAGATAATTTTATTCCAGATCGTAAATTAAGCTATGATTATGATGGATTGATGAACCTAACTACCGAAACACTTTACAGCTGGGATTACGACCTTGATAATTGGTTGGAAGTTACCTGTAAACGGCATTTCGATCAAATTAGTGAAACTCTTGTTCATGAAGTACAGGTTCAAAACTGGGATAATGAGTGGATTGATGCAAACAATACGAAATACTTTTCGGAAAACGCTATTGCTCCTGGTGAGTTGGAAAATCGGGAATTCATTATGTCGTTTTTACCAATGTTAGTTTACAACACCCAAGTGGTTGATAAACTGGAATCTACTTCTTTTTCAGGAGGAGAATGGCTGGAAAGCGGAGATGTTACCTATCATTTCAGTCAAAGTATTCAGGTAGGCATCAATAATGAAACTCTGGCAGAATTAAAATTATTTCCTAATCCGGCTGCTGATTATATCCGGGTTCAAACTCCAGGATTACATCAATTTGAGTGTATTGTATACGACATTTGGGGAAGAAGTTTGATTCATGAGAATATTAGTGCAGAGATGAAACTGAATGTATCGGATTTAAAACCAGGTTACTATTTGATTGAAATACTTGAATCAGGGAAAAAAATAAGCAAGGGCAAATTTATTAAATACTAATCTGCCCTTGCTTATTTTTTATTCCTCGGAATGTTCTACCTCTTCTACAATCGGATTTGTTTTTTCAGCGAAATAGGCCGAAACAATTACCAGTGCTACAACTGCCACTGCAATATAAACACCTGAAGGAATTGGAGCTGCTTCGCCTTGTGCATACGAATGTAACCCAGATAGGTAATAATTTACTCCAAAATAGGTCATTAACACCGAACTGATACCCAAAACAGCAGCCACACTCATGGCAAAACTACCGCGCATTCCGGGAATGCGGTGCATGTGCGTGATGAATGTATACACTAAAATTGTAACCAGCGCCCAGGTTTCTTTCGGATCCCAGCCCCAGTAGCGCCCCCAGCTTTCGTTAGCCCAAACGCCACCTAAAAAGGAACCGAGCGTAACCATTAACAAGCCAATTATCAGTGCAATCTGGATGATATTCACGAGTTCTTTTATTGTGTGATTGATCCTGTCCGAATTGCGTTTGTTTCTGAAAATCATTAAAATGAGGTTTAGGAAACCAAGCAATGCACTAATACCCAAAAAGCCGTAACTGGCTGTAATAATTGCTACGTGAACAATTAACCAATACGATTTTAAAACCGGTACCAGGTTGGTAATTTCCGGGCTCATCCAGCTCATTCCGGCCACCATCAGTGTTAATCCGGCCAAAACCGATGTTAATGACAGCGTAATTTCCGAACGTTTGGCAAAGATTAAACCGCCAAGTGCAGTTGCCCAGCTAATAAATACCATCGACTCGTAACCGTTACTCCATGGCGCATGACCTGAGATGTACCAGCGAATTGCCAGTCCTGCAGTTTCGGCTAGAAACAGTACGAGAATAAAGTAAAAGGCAAAACTTTTCAGGAAGCGTAATTTAAAATTCGGATTAAACAAGGTGAGCAATTGTAACATCAGAAGAATCAGCCCTGTAAACATGAAAATTTTGGATAACTTCCCAAAAATGTTCAGGTTATTATACAGTACTTCCATTTTTACTTTTGTTGCAGATGGAATGATCTTCGCTCCAATGGTTTCCTGGTTTTGTTTCAGGTTATTCAGCAATTGGTTGGCTGTTGCCCAATCGCGTTTTTGTACCGATTGCAGATATGACGAAACCGTTTGCCTTGCGAAATCAGCATTTTGGGCAGGAAGTTCCTTTGCTTCGTTAATTGATACCCATTTATGATTATCATCGTTTGGAACGGGGAATATAGTCAGAAAATCGCCGGTAAAAATGGCCATAAGAATATTAACGCGTTCGTCAACATTCATAATTTCTTTGTCGAATTTATTACGGTGGTTACTCTCTTTTGCATAAGCGGCCTGAACATCTGAGCTAAGTATATAACCACCCATTTCGCGTGGTCGAACAATTGAATTAAATGAGGCATATTTTCCTGTAATTCCTATCGTTCGGCGTATTTCGGGATTGGCAACTTTTATAATGGCAATGTTTTTCCAAAGCTCAGGATTTGCCTGCATACCAAGAAAAACTTCGGTTGGCGACATACCTTCCCAGCTGGTTTTTTTAGCCACTTTTCGAAGTATTTCCGATGCCAGTGTAGAAACGGGCTCTACGCGGCCTTTTCTATCCTGAATAAGCAAACTCTCGAACGATTCGGCGTGGTCGCTGTTAAGTGGTGCGGGTGTTGCAACTTGTGCCTGTGCGCTAATACTCAACAATA
The DNA here is from genome assembly GCF_010586825.1 of Draconibacterium mangrovi. Classification (GTDB taxonomy): domain Bacteria; phylum Bacteroidota; class Bacteroidia; order Bacteroidales; family Prolixibacteraceae; genus Draconibacterium; species Draconibacterium mangrovi. Next base: position 138,107 of record NZ_JAAAGB010000004.1, read on the forward strand.
CGCCCGTTACCAAAACAGCAAACAGTTTTTTGCGTTTTTCGCGTAGTCGTGCCGATGCTTTCAGCAGGGTTTTAAACCGACTGTTTCGGTTAAACAAAGTCAGTACCATCCCGATGGCCATAATCAGGTAACCAAAATAAGTTACCGATGTTCCTGTTGAGTCGTGGTTTACCGAAAGAATTGTGCCGCGCTCATCCGTATCGTACGACGATTGGAAGAAACGATATCCTTTGTATTTCAGAATGTTGTTCATGAAAATGCGGAATGGCATTTCGGTTGCACCGTCTGTTAAAACCACTTCGCTGGCATATGATGACGGACTCATTGAACCCGGGTAACGTTCGAGCTGGAAATCGTTAAGCTGAATAGCAAACGGAAGCTTTATTATTCGCGAACCGTATGAAACTGACACAGTCATTCCATCGATGGATGTAGTGAAAAAATCGCCAACTTCTCTAGTCCTTCCATAAACAATCAACTCCTTACTTTCTTCACCAGTTGAAATCGCAGCTTTAAAAGCATCCGGAGGACTCATTTCCTGTGATGGTTTTTGGTAAACCAATTGAACCGAAGCAGTTGGAAGAAACTGTTTAATGGCAAACGTGAGGTTTTTATACGTATAGGCCTTTTGCGTATCTACCAGTTTTTCAGTACCAGGAGCTATCAACTCACTGTTGTCGCTCATCATTCCTGATACCTGAATGGTATCGTTAGCAGAAAGATACAGGTTTCCATCCTTTAAACTCAGTTTAATATCAGTAGTTAAATTGTTGCCGAAACCCAGCGTTAAACCATTTAATGTTTTTGTGTTATCGTTTCTTAGCGTAAAGTCTTTTCGCGACGCACCATTTTCAACCGTAATCAGCGAAACAATGGGTTCACCATTCGGATCGAGAACGACGTTTTCCACCGCCGATGGCATAAATTGCTGATTGCTGATGTGTATTGTTTTTCCTTTAAAATGTATTTTTTCTGAGAAACGGTTGGCGGTGTATGGCGAGAATTTAACTTCGCTCGATTCTTCTATTGTTTCGGTACCATCAGTAACCTTAACCGTAACAAACGATGCTTCGGAAACGATATAATCCGACGAACTGTTTTCGCGAATATGCATGCTGCCTTCATAACCGTAATAACGTGTAATCATTGCACCTACACCAATAACGATAAAGGAGATATGAAAAAGTAGAATTGTCCATTTTTTCCGTGCAATGAGTTTGTATTTAAAAACACTGCCAACGATGTTAATGCAGAGTATAAACAACAAGATCTCGAACCACCTGGAATTATAAATGAGAATTTTTGCAGTAATGGTACCATAATCGTTTTCGATAAAGGTGGCGTAACCAATTGCTATTGCAAAAATTACCACAAGAATTCCGGTAAAAAACATGGAAAAAAGGAATGAACTTAGCTTCTTCATAATTAGTAGTTGTCTGAATAAAACACTAAAAAAATTCCTTTGTTTGAAAAAACAAAGGAATTTTTCACAAAATAAAAGTTTTTAGAAATTAGTTGGTTGTAGGATCGTCGTGAGCAATTACTTTCACAAATTCAGCATAATTCCATGCTTTTTTAGGAGCCACATGGCCTTCTGGTTTTTCACCAAGGTGACAAGCCTTACAGGTTTCTTCGGTAGGATCAGTCATTCCTTTTGAAAGAGCCATTGTTTTGTTCTTCATAATTGCAGCCGATTTATAGTGGCTACCAGGTCCGTGGCATGATTCGCACGAAACTCCTTCGTCAGCTTTAAGACCGGCAAGTAAACCGCTGTCAACAGATCCGGCAGTTGAGTGGCATTTTAAACAGGTTGCATTGGTTTTATCGGCACCTTCCAAAGCATCCATTGCTTTGGCGTGTGGGCCTGCCTGCCAAACGTCAAACTGTTTGCCTTTTTCGGGCTTGTTATGGCACATCTTACATTTTGCAGCACCAATGTACTTGTAAGTTTGAGCGGTGGCTGCAGTACTAAATAAAACTGCAAGGCCTAAAAGAAAAATTAATTTTTTGAGTCTCATAATCGTGTATTTAAAATTTATATTACTTGTTTTCTGAAAAGTCTATTATAAGAATAATAAATATTGTGCCAAAATTTAATACAATGCTGTATGACACATTGAGCACATTTCACTTCTCCAGGCTTCGGCAATGTCAACCGGGTGTTGGAAATCCAAAGCTTCGAAAGCGGTTGAATATTGCATGCTATCCCGGGTGCCCTGTGCTATAATGTTGTGGCACAACGAACAGTCTTTTGAAATCGTCTTGTTTTCTGTTGTTGCATGGCGGTCGTTATGGCAACGGTAACATCCGTCTGATTCCATATGACCAATGTTATTTGGATATTCTTTCCAGTTGGCTTTCATAAACGGGAAAATGTTATTGGAATAATCTTCCTGGATCGCAGCTATTGCCTGGTCGATTTCCGTTTTTTTAGTTTCGTAAACATCCGGGTAGCCACTTTCAAACCAGTCTTTGATCTGGTTTTCGATAGCAATCATTGCTGTGTCTTTATTTGGATAATCCTGGTAAAGGGCCATCATGGCGGCCAGTTTTATGGCAGGCAATTCGGTTGAAATTTTGCCCTCAGCCATCGACTGATCGATAAAGTTTTGCGGAGCATTGTAATTGTGCGATGGCCTGTTATGGCAATCTAAACAATCCATTACCCGTGTTTCCAACGAATCGAGCTCTGCTTCTGTAACCATGCTCATTTCATCGGTATAAATGTATTCTTCTCCGGTTTTTGTATTTGTATATTTTACCCACGGAATAATCTGACGTTTTTCGTCAAGTGCTTTGTATTCAATTTTTACCTCGGGGCTAATGTGCTGGTGTATACCTTTTATCACTCCCTGTGGAGTTACCTGTGTACTTGTTTTCACCTGCAAATGAACAATATGTTCGGTGTTTTCTTCATCAGTTAAAAATGAATGTTTTACCCTCATTTTATTATCGTAGAATTTCTCCGGCCAGTGACATTCTTCGCAGGTTTCGCGTGCCGGACGCAGATTGGCAATTGGGGTAGGGATAGGTTGTGGATATTTGTTTGCCAAAACAGAGTATACCTGGTATAAACCCGAAAGTTTACTTTTTACATACCAGCTGGCTCCCGAACCAACGTGGCACTCCACACAAGCAACACGCTCGTGCGACGAACCGTGATAGGTTACGTATTCCGGCTCCATAACCTCGTGACATAACTTTCCGCAAAATTCTACCGATTCGGTGTAATGAAAAGCTTCGTAACTTCCTACGGATGAAATAATAAGCAGGAAAATTGTTCCAACGATAAAAATTGTGCTGGCATTGCGGGTAGCCAGATTATTAAAATCTAAGATTGGCCAGTTTAAACGTTTGCCTTCTTTTTCAGCCAACCGCGCTTTCTTTCGGTAGATTCGCATCCCCAGCGGGATCATGAGTAATCCTACGATCAAAAATACCGGAAGGATGATGAAAATGAATAAACCAATATATTGACCACCAAATCCGAAAGCTACATTCAAAAGAAATAAAGCGAGGATGCTGGCCAGGTTGAAAACAGCTAAAACTGCTCCTGTAATCGATACCCAGTTTCTTATGGAAGACGGTAATTTCATAATTTTTCGTTTATTGGTTTGATGTAAAATCTACTGATCCAAGATTATAATTTTCCTTTAATTATTCAAGGTCAGATACTTATTTATAAATTGTCTATATACGCAATGTTAATTTGAAACTATGTTCTGAACATGAAGTTTTAATGTTTCTTTAGATTTATATACTTGTCATGTTTACTGTTTGTTATACTACTAATCCACTAGGGTTAAGTATTAAAAATTGTATTTTCATTCTTTTCGTTTTTTCGCCTATTAATGGAAAATTAAAGAGTAAATTATCAGTATTATCATCATTACACCGGCGAAAAGTGCAGTGAATCCAAAGATTTTTATCGTTCTCATCCTCTCTTTCGTAAACTCTTTTTCAACGCGAACTTCATTTATTTTCCCTGATTTTACCAGTTGCTCATATTCGTGTGGTCGATCTTTTTTGTATTCTTCCTCCAGGACATATCCCGTGAAAATTACAGTATCCATCGGGAAGGATTCGGGGCGCAGGTGTGTATTAAAAAAGTGAATGGTAAAAATAAATCCAACAGCAAGTAAAGCCTCGTCGCTGTGTATAATCTGAGCCACATTAATGAGCCAGCCGGGCAGGAATTTGGTGAAGAATTCGGGGAACCATAGCATTAATCCGGTTGAGCCAATTACAAGCACTCCCCAGAATACGGCGAAGTAGTCGAATTTTTCCCAATAAGTCCATCTTCCATAGTTTGGCCGTGGACCAATTCCTATAAACCATTTAATTGATGCCCAAAAGTCGCGAATGTCTTTCCGGTTAAACATCAGTGAGTTACTGCTGAAAATGAATTTGCTGACTTTTATTCCATGTTTAAACTTAACTTTTAATAGCGCTACCACATGGAATATAAAATATCCGAAAGTGACCAGGGCAGCCGTTCGATGAATAAAACCGGCAATATGGGCACCGCCAATGGCTTCGGCCAAAAACTGGGCCCAGGGCATGTAGGCAAATTTCAAAATCATTCCGGTAAGGGCAAGCAGTATGAAACTTACTATTACAAAAATGTGGGTTATCCTGTTTTTCTTCTGGAAACGCCTGATATACATTTGTTTGCCCAACGGTTTTGGTTCCTTTCGTTTTTTTATCATGGCACCAAGCGACCGGGGTATCCACAATAAGGTGTGCAGGCCGAAAAAGGCAAACACGCTTAACAGTAATCCGGTCATTGCCCAGAATGTGTAATAGAGCCATGGAAAATTGCTTTTATCATAGTGAGTGGCATGTGTCAGGTAACCGGTAAATTTCATATTGGCATCAGTATGACATTTCGAGCAGGTGGCAACAATATTTCGTGGACTGATCGTTGATTTTGGATTGTCCATCCGATAGATATTGTGAGCACCATGGCAGTCGGAACAACGTGCAGCCTCAAGGTAACCCAATTGATACACTTTCCCATGATAGGTTTCGAGGTAAGTTTCTGCCAGTTCCTGGTGGCACTGTCCGCACTGAGAGCTGATTTCCGACATAAATTTGCTTTCATGCACTTCGGAAATATTGTGGGCCGAGTGGCAGGTTTCGCAGGTAGGGAATTTCAACTCTTCGGTGTTGGCACCAATACCGTGTTCGCTTTCAATATACTGGTCGTAAATTCCTTTGTGACAATTTCCACAAGTTTTGGCGAGGTTGGCCGGATTCACCGACGATCGTTCATCATCTTCTTTTAACATGAAGTGTGTGGTGTGGCAATCGGTACAAATAGCGGCCGACAACAGTCCTTTTTCCTCCAGACTTTTTCCGTGCACACTTGTTGAATAATCATAATAGGCATCGGTTTCCTTCAGGTTGGTACCGGCAACTGCCTGGCCATTTTCTTTATGGCATTCGCCACAAAGTTTTGGTACTGCAGAGCGGAAAGTAGGCGAATTTTCATTCTCGGAAGGAACAACAAGGTGCGACCCGTGGCAATCGGTACAATATGGTGCATTTTCGTGTTTGGCAAAATAAGCCTCTCCATGGCCGCTTTGGAAATAGATCTCGGATTCCTCTGCATGGCAACTCGAACAATCGACTTTATCCGCAGTTTCACACGGACGGGCAATATTTGCGGTAACATCCGAGTGGCATTTAACACAGGTAATATTATTGTGAGCCGAATTAACAAATTCATTTACATCAACATGAAGAGAAACCTGCCTGTCGTCAATTACTTTATGAATTTCGGGTTGTTCGTGGCATTTTAAGCAGGTTTTATCTGAAATGTTTTCAATAATATTTTTCAACTCAACTTTGTGTGGAGGATGGCAATCGGTGCAGGCCGGAATTGCCCCCGGGCTTTTCTCCCAAAGTTCCTTGTTGATTATTTTTATGTGTACATCTTCAATTCGTGCATGGCATTGCATACAGGTTGCTGCAATGTTTTTCTCCGAAATGCTGGAGTTCATGTTGGTGTGGGGGAGAATAAGGTGGTTTCCGTGGCAGTTGTTGCAGGTGGCAGTTACCACCAAACCACTGCTAAATAATCCTTTTCCGTGAATGCCCTGTGTGTAATTTTCAACAATGTTGTGCTCGCCAATATTGTAGGCCCGTGCAACCGGCGCACCTTCACGGTGGCAGGTTCCGCACAAAACCGGAATATTCATTTTATAGGTGCGCGATTGCGGATCGGCTGAGCTCAGTATCCTGTGTGTTCCGTGGCATTCGGCACAGTTGGGTGCATTGCGTGAGCCTTTTTCAAAAGCCATTCCATGAACACCATCCATGAACTTTGTCATGGCTTCGTCATGGCAATCGCCACAATTTACTGGTTGCAGTTTATCGGCATGTGGAAATTCTTCAACGTCAGCATCCGTGTGGCACGAAATACATTCGAGATAACTGTGTACTGAATTTTCGAGAATACCGGCAGGAATATACCTTGAAACTTCCCGGCCGTTTACAATGGTAAATAGTTCCGGGTCGTCGTGGCACATGGCACAATCATCATTGGATTGTGCCATCAATTTAAATCCGGACATCAGAAGCAAACCGACGATTAAAAAGATTTTAACCAGTCCTGAATTTGCTTCGGTGCATACATCGAACAGATTGTTAGTTAAAGTTTTGCTCAAGTACTTCATGCTAAGCCGTCTTTAATATAATTACTAAATCCCTTATCTCAGCCTACCTTGCGAGCCAACCATGCATTATTTGTGTGCCGCTATTTCTGTCCTGTTTTCTTTCTTCGCCCTCTTTCCTGTCGTTTTATTGTTTATTTATGACTTACTTTTCTCTTGTTAAAATTATACGTGGTGCCAACCGTTTACAATACTTCTGAAATTATCAAGCGGCGACTTGCCAATTGATGCAATGTAAAGGTGAATAATCAGGAATATGGAAATAAAGAATCCCATAGCCGAATGTGTTACGGCAGTGATAAGAACACCGCTGATATTGTATATTTTATTAAAAATCAGCTCGGGAAACATTAATCCGATACCAGAAATTATCACCAATGGAACAATAATGTACATTACGATTAGGTAAGTATATTTTTGCAAAGGATTGAATTTACGTTTTTCAGAAAGTGGGTAAGGAGCTTTCATTCCGTGAAACATTCCCCACGCGTAATAGTATGCCTGTTTCATTGGGCGTTTCAAAAAGTTCTTTGGTTTTACAATGTAAAACTTTTTATTTGAGGTTACCATGTTACCTATTAAAAACAAAAGATAGTTTAAGGAAACTATTACTCCGGCATAATTATGCACGGTAATAATAAGTTTAAAGCTGATAACGGATTCCTCAAAACCCGAGTTCATGCTTATTCCGGTAATAATAAGTAGAATAATACCCAGGGCGTTTATCCCATGCCAAATACGTAACCAAAGTGGGTAGAAGTATATTTTGTTTTCTGAGCTCATTGTTATTTCTTTTTGATGATAATTCTAAATATTACGTGAATGATAATTCCAGCCATAGCTGCGAAAAAGATGATTAAACTAATCGTTCTTAAAATTGGAATCTGGTGCGATCCAATCACGTAATTTTCATTCGAAAGTACACCAAGTGCAGATCCGTCTTCGGCTCTTTCCTGCAGGTTTTGGTATTTGTATAACGATGCTTTTAACAACGAGTTGGCCGAGTGGCATTCGGCACAACGGCGCACAGCATCTTCTTTTGCAAGAATGTTGTGCGAAACCATTAAATCGTCTTCAACCGCAGTATGACATTCAATACAACGTACATGTTTAAAATGGAGCTCCTGATTTGGCAGCCAGTCGTGAATATCAACAACGGCAGATTTAAGATCGCCGGATACCAGGCTAAACCTTTTCATATCGTTATGACACGATAAACACATGTCGTTACTGTTTTCAACAATCTCAACAATACTGCTACTTGTGCGTGCAGTGGTAGAGTAGTAGTGTTGATCGTGGCATTTTGAACAGGTAAAGTTATCGCCAAAACCCTGACGGTGTATACTCTTGTTAACTTCTTCGTCAATTTTATCAAACTCGTATTTTGCAAACGACTCGTCGCCGCCATGACAATCCAGGCATGTCATCATTGGCTCCAGCTTTAACGATGCTGCATGCGGATAGGTAGTGTAGTCGAATGAGTGGCAATCCGTGCAGTCGAAATTCTGATGAACACCTGTACGTAATCTTAAGGTATCGATTATCAGGTACGGATTCATCAGACGTTTCTCCTCCGTATCCATCATGTCGTTATGGAATGAATAGGTTTGCTGGGAGTGACACTTTAAACAATCGTGACTTGCGGGATCGTCGTAAAATTGCCCGAAACTTTTTAACGTGATTGTCAAAAGCATCAGGATTTGTAATGGAATGAAATATTTCATGGGTTAATTCGTGTAAATAGATCTGAAGTATTGCAATAACTTTATGGAATGAAAAATGGTAATATCGTTTTTATCGGATATTACCATCTTTATCATTTATACTTTTTAATCGATTAGAACATCCAGATACGGGTTATGGTAAAACCAAGGGCTAAACCTTTATTGGTCCAGTCATTTTGGTTAAACATCATCATATCCTGTGGGAGAATACCTTGTGCTGTTCCAACATAAATCTGGAATGCGTGGGTAAAGGTAAAGAATTCAACACCAAACGACAGGTTTTCTTTAGCATGAGTATCCCAGGTGTATTGCTCTGAAATATCTTTGATCTTTAGAGGCTTGTCGTAGTTGAAAATAAATGATCCTTGTGGAGAAAATTTAATTTTTCCACTAAAATGAAGCCCAACAACATCATGGTTGTAATCCCAATCTGACATATTATAGTGCGTAAAACTTGCGGCGGCTTGCAATGAAGCCCAATCGCCGAATTTACGCGTTACCATAGCTTGTGAGAAATACGATAATCTGTCGTTCAAATCGATATAATTAGGCATTGTCTGGCCTTTTGTATCTACAGTTTTACCAGTTCCAATCGATTCGGAATTTCTTCCATCAATAGCAACATTACCAAATAAGGTGAACGATATTGGCATACCGCTTGTTTTTTGCTGAAGTACTTTCCACTTCGCATTAAGATCGGTATACATGAATTTTTTGGTAATACCTGCTCCGATTTGAAAATTTTTGACAGGAACATAATTTAGTCCTAATCTTACATTAGAACCCGGAGCATAAATTCCCCACAGATCGGATCTCCCGTTTTCAAGTGTTCCAAATTTGTGTTGAATAACAAATTCCAGTGTTCGTGCATCAGGAATAAAAGATGTTTGTGCATCAATCAGAATACCACTGTTAAAAGCGTAAACCGGATCGGCTGCCTCTTCCTGAGCAAATGAACTGGAAAAAGTAACTCCTAAAATAATTAGAATCAATATGTATTTTTTCATCATTATCAGTTTAGGTTTTTAATTGTTTTTTGCTCCTTGCGTTATCCAGGTTAGCACCAATGCTGCCTCTGACTCCGAATATTTAACGTGGCTTCCTGTTGGGCTTGGTTTGGTATAAATCAAACTTGATGCAGGATCAGAAGTATTAATATAACGGCTGCTGTTGAGCGAACTATAAGCATTTGAAGGAGTGAGATCTGGCATTTGATTACCAGTGGTATGGCATGATGTACACTTTGCAGAGAAAATAGGAGTGATCTCAGCTGAAAACGATACCTCAGGAGCATCGGGATCGGTCGGATCGATTACTTCTTCTTCAACAATCCAATTGTACGCACAGCCACCAAAAATCAATCCTATAAGAAATATTGATAATATAATTTTTAGTGCTTTCATAATATTAAAGTTTGTGAAAAAAAAGACTTCCCGAGAGAAGTCTTTTCACTCTATTTCTTTTAATTAATTAGCTGCCAAAGCGTTTAGTTCAGCTTCCATAGCCTCTATTGAGTTTCTCAATAACGCTTTTACGTATTTAGGATTGTGAACTCCTAAACTGCGGTCTTCTTCTAATCCAACCCAGTTAAAGAAAGCTTGAACCTGAACTGTTGGGAAAGTTCCTACATGTGGATGATAACCATCTTCGTCATTTCCTTCAACAACTCCTAAAGCAATAAGCTGATCTCTAAGTTCAACTAACATTTCGTGTACCTCTGTTTGAACACCACCGTAGTTGTAGTCATCCAAATCTGCATCGTGACATTCGTTACAAGCAGCAAGACTAGGAATAAATGAGTGACCACCTTCTTCGTTTGTGAATTCGGCCATATGACAACCTACACAAGAAGCCTGGTTTAAGTGTTTTGAAGAACCTTGTTCAGGATAAGCAACTGATCCGGGAATTTCGGCAAAACCCATACCTGCCACAACATTACCTTGTGCACCGTGGTGTGGTCCGTAGTGAGTACTTGTTATTTTGAATGTTTCTGGTAATTCTTCTAATCCGTAACCAGGTTCAGCTCTTCTTGACTGGTGACAATTAGCACACAGGTTGCTGTTACCACCCAGGTCCATAGTTAATGTATTGTCAAAAACAGGATTAACCGGGGCATGCAAACGCAATGCGTAATCTTGTCCTTCAAATGTTTCGTGAAGTCCGTGGCAAGTATTACATTCCCAGGCTGAAGGATTGGAAATATCTCCAAGAACTTCGCCTAAAGTTGCAAACTGAACAAAACCCTCGTGAGAGTGGCATTGTGCACATGATTGACGTCCGCCGGCATAATCAACTGCAATAGCACCTACAGCATGTTCCGACATCCAGAACTGTCCTTGTTTTGCTTCCATATTGGTTCCTGAGTGGCAAACTAAACAAGTAACTTGTCCGTCAACACCATCAGTGCCATCTGTTCCGTCAGCACCGTCAGCACCGCCAGGTCCCATTGGGCCTTCCTTTGTACATGAAGAAAACATGAATGCCAGAATGAATCCTAGCATGAATAATTTTGAGATAGATTTGTAATTCATAACGTAGTATATTAGGTAATTTATATTTGTTATTATACTTTACGATATAAAAGTAGTAGGATAACTATTAAGAAATCTAGGGGGGAGAATGATATAACTGAATGGCTAAATTGATAATAAACAAGCCAATAATTGATGTATATCAATTATCCGTTTTCGCTAATAGAAACTAGTGAACTTTCGTCTAATATGCTTATTGTATTACCCTTGGTATTTATGTATTTGGAATCTTTAAATTGATGAAGTATTCTTACAAAGCTTTCTTTTGTCATGTTTGACATTTCGGCTAATTCCTGCCTCGTAAGCGGCACGGAAAACTCATTGGAATTGAAAATTTCGTTCTTTAAATACAGTAATGTGTCGGCTACCCGGCCCGGCATATATTTTTGTGTATGGTCGACCAGTTTTTTTAGCAGAAAATTATTTTGTTTGGTATGGTTGCGTAGTAATTTAATGGCAAACTCGTTGTTTTTTCCAAAAATGCTGGTCAGATTCGCTGAATCGATCATACAACATTTAACCTTAGTTATTGCCGAAACACTAAAATGCTGAAAGTTTCCGTTGAAAAGACCTCCACCACTGATAAAGTCGCCGGCTTTGGCAATACGGACTATTACATTTTTACCGTTCGCACTTTCAACATAAAATTTAGCCAGACCTTCATTAATACATATTACGGAAGTTGAAGCCGTATTTTGCTTGGTAATTGTTTCGCCAACATTATATACAATTTGCCTTTTTTTGTCAATTAGAAAGTCTATTTCTTCCTGGCTGAGGGGTGAAAAGATATTATTTCTATGCTCTTTGATACACGATTTGCAACCTTCTCCATGAAGCTTACCACTTTTGTTACAATTGTCGGTATTTATATGGGTCATTTTAAAGTTTTGGTATTTAGTTAATTATAGTTGTCAGGTTTGTCTTAATGTCATATTCAGCACTGTTCTGTTTTAGAACTTCAACATAGTAAAATATTTCAATATTTAAAAGCGTACATTAATTCTATCATAGATATGAACTAATGTGAAAATTAGTAATTAAAAACGGGAAAGTATGAAAATGTGACGGAAAAACAGGGTAGAATTTTTCTGTTATCCAACAGCTAGGAGTTACCGTAAAAATGGGGGAGAGATGTAAAAAAAATCAGGTGAGCCGCGTACCCCGCCCGGTTGCAATATTTTCGGGGTTGGTAATCAGAATTTCCTGTACGCCTTTTGCTTTTGCCCTGAAACCGTTATCCAGTTTTGGTATCATTCCTTCGCTAATAACACCTTCGGTTTTGTACTGATCGAATAATTTGTAATTGAGATCGTAAATTACAGATGACTCATCGTTTGGATCGGTTAAAACCCCACGTTTTTCGAAACAATAGAAAAGATAAACCTTAAAGTAATTTGATAATTCAATAGCTAATTCCGACGCAATGGTATCGGCATTGGTATTTAGCATCTGGCCTTTTGCATCGTGGGTTAGTGGTGCAACAACAGGAATAACGTTTTCGTCAATAAGCATTCGTAGTTCGCGGGCATTTACGTCATCAACGTCGCCAACAAAACCGTAATCCACATCTTGTACCGGGCGTTTGTGGGCTTTTATTAATCCGAGGTCGGCTCCGGTAAGGCCAATTGCGTTCATGTCTCGTGCCTGTAATCCGGCCACAATTCTTTTATTTACCAAACCTCCGTACACCATGGTAACCACTTCAAGCATATCAGCATCAGTAATCCGGCGGCCATCAACCATTTTGGTCTCAATTCCCAATCGTTTTGCAATTTCGGTAGCAGTACGTCCTCCACCGTGAACCAGTAATTTGTTTCCCGAAATTTTACGAAACTGATCGAGCAATGCTTCTAGTGATTCAGGTTCCTCAACTACTTTTCCTCCTACTTTAATGATTGTTAGCCTATCCATGATTTTGCTGATTACTTGTTGTTTTTTGCTTATTTCTATTGATGAACGTCAGTTTCAGTCTTTAATTGTAAGTGCAAAGTTACGTTAGTGTGCTTAGAGATTTAAAAAGTTCTCCAATATTTTTGCGCCAATGGTACCACTTTTTTCCGGGTGAAACTGTGTGGCATAAAAATTATCGCGGTGCAAAGCCGCACTAAACGGAAGAATATAATCGCAGGTGGCAATGGTATGCTCGCTTTTTTCGGCGTAATACGAGTGCACAAAATAAACATACTCATTTTCCATGTCGGCCGTAAAAAGGTCACTTTTCAAGTCTTTTATGGCATTCCAGCCCATATGCGGAACTTTGGTAATATATTCTTCGCCGGGATTTGGAATAAAACGTTTAACTCTCTCATCGAAAATACCCAGGCACTCGGTATCGTTTTCTTCCGAATGCGAGCACATTAACTGAAGCCCGAGACAAATACCCAGAACCGGTTGCTTTAGCGATACGATCAGTTCATCGAGTTTGTTTTCGCGCAGATAGGCCATTGTTGTGCTGGCCTCGCCAACTCCCGGAAAGATAACTTTGTCGGCATTTCTGATCTTTTCGTGATCGGCCGTTATCTCTGCATTTACACCCAATCGGTTAAGCGCATTGTTTACCGATTCGATGTTTCCGGCGTTATATTTTATTATTACAATGTTCATTTCTATTCGGGTTTATTCTTTCAGTAAAAGATCAATCACCTCAACCATTTCATTGAATTCGTCTTCTTTAAAAAGCCGGGTTAAATAAACAATCTTGCCAGTTTTGTCGATAATTACATTTCGTGTAACACCGGCACCCTCAGCGGCAAAAGTGTAAAAGATTTCAGCGCCCGGATCAAGAGCCAACGGATAGGTAACTTTCATCGTTTCCTTAAAATCCTTAACCTTATCAAGCGGTTCGTCCATGTCAACACCGATTAACACAAAATCATCATTATCCTTGTGTTTTTGCCAGATCTCTTTTTCAATATGTGGCATTTCTTTTCGGCATACCGAACACCAGCTGGCGGTAAATTGCAACATTGTTATTTTTCCTTTTAAATCGGCGGTTGAGACTTTGGTGCCGTCGGTAAGTTCCATTGTAATTTCAGGCATTTGCTGGCCAATTTTTACAATGTAACCGTAATCGGCAGGAATTTCTTTTTCCGGAATTGCACTTAGTTGCGCAAATGCAGACATTGCAAAGAATGTTATGCTGAGGATGGATAATAATCTTTTCATATTCTTTTTTGTTACTGGTTGCTTGTTTCAGGTTACTGGTTAACTTTTTTCATTCCAGTGCCTTTCAACATATTCAATAAATTTATTGAGTTTTTTCCCTAAAAGTTCATAATCTGATATCAAATCGTTTAAGCCTTTTGAATCAAAGTGAAGTTCATTGATCATCGTTAACTGTGAGTTGGCTTCATCACACGAAGCCTGAGCATAAACCAGAAACCGGATAAAATCTTGTTTGTATCGGTTTCTTCCATAGCCCTCAACAATATTGTCTTTTATGCTTTTTGTTGAGCGTCTGACCTGACTTCCTTGTTCATAGAGTTCGTAAGCAGGTAAAGTTAAGGTCATTTTATGAACTTTTATAGCTAGTTGATAGGCTGACTGATAAATTTCCAAATCTCTATAACTTTTCATGATCTATTATTTTAGTTAATTATTATGATTGACTAAAACCTGTAACTTGTAACCTGCAACTCGATTTTTAATTAAATACAACCGTTCTGTTCCTATAAACCAGTACTTTACGCTGAAGGTGTTTGTATACGGCCTGCGAAAGAACGATTTTCTCCAAATCGCGACCTTTGCGTATCAATTTTTGTATCGTATCAACGTGGCTGCAACGGGTAACATCCTGTTCGATAATCGGCCCTGCATCCAGCTCGGAAGTAACATAATGACTTGTTGCACCAATAATTTTTACTCCGCGCTCGTGGGCTGCATGATAAGGTTTTGCACCCGCAAATGCCGGTAAGAACGAATGGTGGATGTTGATTACCTTATTCGGATAATTTTTTACAAAATCTTCCGACAGGATTTGCATGTAGCGCGCCAGCACCACAAAATCGATGTTGTTTTCCTTTAACAGTTTTAGCTCAGCTGCTTCCTGCTCGGCTTTGTTTTCTTTATTAATAGGGAAATAATGAAAATCAATATCGAAACGTTCGGCAACCGGACGCAGTGTTTCGTGGTTGCTAATAATCATTGGTATTTCCACATCCCATTCGCCGGCTGTGTAACGTGCCAGGATATCGAACAAACAATGTGGCATTTTAGAAACAAACAGGGCCATTCGCGGAACTTCATTTGAAAAATAGATCTTCCAGTTCATTTGCAAGGGGCTGCCAATCAGGGTGTCAAAATATTCACCGATCTTATCGGCAGGAATGGCGAAATTCTCCAGTTCCCATTCAACCCGCATGTAAAAAATCTTTTCCTGACGATCAACATGCTGATCGAGGTAAATAATGTTGCCCTTATTTTTATTCAGAAATTCAGTTACTGTTGCAAGGATTCCTTGTTTGTCCGGACAGTGAATCAATAAGATCGCAGTGTCCTTTTTTTCGTTTAGTATTTTTATTGTCTTCATATCTTTTAACCGCGGAGAGCACAGAGTTTTGCGGAGTCTTAATTTTATAACATTCCTTTAGTTGATGGCAAATCGAAGTTAAATACATCGCGGCGAATTGCCATTTTTATTGATTTCGCCAATGCTTTAAAAATCGCTTCTATTTTATGGTGTTCGTTGGCACCTTCAGCCTTAATATTCAGATTACACAATGCTGCATCGGAGAAGGATTTGAAGAAGTGCATAAACATTTCGGTAGGCATGTCGCCCACCATTTCGCGTTTAAAATCGGCCTCCCAAACCAACCACGGGCGTCCTCCAAAATCAATAGCAGCCATAACCAGACACTCATCCATAGGCAGGCAAAAACCATAACGTTCCATGCCCAGTTTATTGCCAACAGCCTTTTTAAAAGCCTCGCCTAAAGCCAGCGCCGTATCTTCAATGGTATGATGTTCGTCAACTTCCAAATCGCCTTTTACCTGAATGTTGAGGTCAACGCCACTGTGGCGGCCAATTTGTTCCAGCATGTGATCGAAAAAGCCCAAACCGGTAGAAATATTGCATACTCCTGATCCATCAAGATTTAACGTAACAGAAATTGCCGTTTCTTTCGTGGTACGTTCAACTTTTGCTGTGCGTTGCGGTGAAGCCACACACGCGTAAATATCGTCCCAGTCGTCGGAAATCAGAGCACAAACATCTGCCAGCCCTTCTTTTTCCAGTTCTTCAACCTGGTCGCCGTTATTAATAAATATACCTTTTGCACCGAGATTTTTCGCCAGCATGATATCGGTTTTACGGTCGCCGATAACAAAACTGTTTGCCAAATCGTAATCGCCTTCCAGGTATTTTGTAAGCATTCCGGTTGCCGGTTTGCGGGTAGTAGAGTTATCTTCCGGAAAGTGGCGGTCGATACAAATATCGTCGAAAACAACACCTTCGTTTTCAAAAGCTTTCAGAATAAAATTATGCACTGGCCAAAACGTATCTTCCGGAAACGAATCGGTGCCCAAACCATCCTGGTTGGTAACCATTACCAACTCGTAATCAAGGTTTTTGCGGATGTAGTGCATATTGCGGAAAACCTTCGGCAGAAACTCCAGCTTCTCAAATGCATCAATTTGTTCGTCTGCAGTTTCGTAGTTTAAGGTTCCGTCGCGGTCTATAAATAGTACTTTCTTCATCGTTTTTAAATTAGTTTTTTTAGCGCACTTAAAAGGCTTTCGTTTTCTTCCGAATTACCAATTGTTATTCGCAAACTTTCGTTGCACAAATGTACTTTCGAGCGATCGCGAACAATTATTCCTTCCTCAACCAGGTAGTTGTAAATACCTCGGGCATCGTGCATTTTTACCAACAGAAAGTTTGCCTCTGACGGATAAACTTTAATTACAAACGGAAATTCAGCCAACAGTTTTTCCATTTTATCGCGCTCGGCAATAAGCAGTTTTACCCATTTCTGAACGGTTACTTTTTTGTCGAGCAGTAACATGGCTTTTTCCTGGGTAAGAATATTAAGGTTGTACGGGTACTTTATTTTGTTCAGAATACCAATTAATTCGGTGCTTCCGAATGCCATCCCCAAACGTATTCCGGCCATTCCCCAGGCTTTCGAAAAAGTTTGAAGAATTACCAGGTTGGGGTAGTGTTCCAGTTCCGGCATCAGGGTTTTCCCCGGCGCAAAGTCGATGTATGCTTCATCAATAATTACCAGCCCATGAAACTGGTTGGCCAGCTCCAACATCGCATCTTTATTCAAGCTGTTGCCGGTTGGATTGTTGGGCGAACATAAAAATACCAGTTTGGTATTTTTGTCGGTTTCGCCAAGTATATCATTAATGTTCAGCTGAAAATCTTCGGTTAGCGACACTTTACGCAGTTCAACGCCTGAGATATCGGCTGCAACCTGGTACATGCCGTAGGTTGGGTCGATGGTAACCACATTGTCTTTTCCCGGCTCGCAGAAGGCACGGATCAGTAAATCTATCGGTTCATCGCTTCCGTTTCCAAGAAAAATATTTTCAGCATTTACTTTTTTTAATACCGCTATCTTTTCTTTTACCAAACGTTGTAGCGGATCGGGGTAGCGGTTGTAAGGTTCGTTAAAGGGGTTTTCGTTGGCATCGAGAAAAACCATCGCATCGCCACTATACTCGTCTCTTGCCGACGAGTAGGGCTTCAGGTTTTTTATGTTTTCGCGGAGTAGATTATTTAGTTCCATTTTTTTCGATCTGTTTAAGGCGTAAAGTTACTGCATTTTTGTGCGCTTCAAGTTGTTCGGTAGCGGCCATTTTTTCAATAGCAGGGCCAATCGTTAAAAGTCCTTCTTCACTAATCTCCTGAAAGGTGATCTTTTTCAGAAAACTATCCAGGTTTACTCCGCTGTACGATCGTGCCCAGCCGTTTGTAGGCAATGTATGGTTGGTTCCCGAAGCGTAATCTCCTGCACTTTCAGGTGTAAATTCGCCCAAAAATACCGAACCTGCGTTAGTGATTTTCTCTGCCAGTTCCATATATTTTTTTGTGCTGATGATCAGGTGTTCCGGCGCGTATTCGTTGATCAAATCCACTCGTTCGGTATCATCCGAAACCACAATTAATACGCTGTGCGATAGCGCTTTTTCGGCGAGTTCTTTTCTTGGCAGTTGAGCAACTTGTGCTTCCACTTCAGCAACTACTTCTTTTAATGTATTTTCGTTATTGGTAACCAATACCACCTGGCTGTCGGCACCGTGTTCGGCCTGCGACAATAAATCGGAAGCCACAAAAGCGGGATTCGATGTTTCGTCGGCTACAACCAATACCTCAGAAGGACCGGCCGGCATATCGATCGAAACTTCATTCATGCTAACCAGTTGTTTGGCAGCTGTTACGTATTGATTTCCCGGACCAAAAATTTTGTAGGTTTTCGGAACAGTTTCGGTACCGTAAGCCATTGCTCCGATGGCTTGAACACCGCCCAGTTTGTAGATTTGTGTTACGCCTGCAACCTTAGCAGCGTACAAAATTGCCGGATGAATGTTGCCATTTTTATCGGGTGGCGAACAAAGAACAATTTGTTTACAACCCGCAATTTTAGCCGGAAGTGCCAGCATTAATACGGTTGAAAAAAGTGGTGCTGTTCCGCCCGGAATGTACAACCCAACTTTCTCGATGGCCACCGGTTTTTGCCAGCAAATTACGCCGGGAGCAGTTTCCATCTTTCTGATTTCGGGCATTTGGGCACTGTGAAAAGCCTTTATGTTTTCAGCAGCTAAAGCAATCGCATCTTTTAAATCCTGGTCGATTGAGGCTTCTGCCCTGGTAATTTCTTCGGGCGAAACCTCAAAATTATCCAGTTTAACACCGTCAAAACGTTCGGTGTATTCGCGTAATTTTTCATCGCCCTGCTCACGAATTTCAGTCAGTATATTTTGTACACGTCCGTACAATTCCGAAACATCGAAAAGCGGGCGTTTTAAAATATCGGTCCAGGTATTTCTCCCCGGATTTATATAAGTCTTCATGTAACTGTTTTTTTTGTTTTAAACCGTAAAGCCAGAATGTTGCCCGAAAATAGCAAAAGTATTCCCAACGCTGCGAATACATCCCATCGGTAACCTTCAAAAAAAGTAGAAATTAACAAAGCGATAGCAGGAGTAATCAGTGCCACGTATATCGAACGGTCGGGACCAATTTCACCAAGCAGTTTTAAATAGGTGGAAAAAGCTACTATCGATCCGAAAATTGAAAGGTACAATAACGAAACCGAATAGTTCAGCGAAGCATCAAAACGAAGTGGTTTGCCAAGCAGCAATACCATTGCAAACATGGCCAATCCTCCATACAACATTCCGTAGGCATTGGCCTGCAAAACAGGTACGTTTTTCTTTTGCTTATACGCTGAAATAATGTTTCCTAATGAAGCGAAAGTCAGGCCTCCGAAACAAAGCAAAAAGATGATCCAGTTGCCGTTTCCTCCCTGAAACTTTACCAACTCGTTCTTAAACAACAACGCTGTTCCTCCAACTCCCAAAACTGCGGCCACTATAACATCGGGCTTTATTTTCCCTTTTAACAGCACTGCGTTGAAAAATATATTGAAGAAAATAATCAACGAAAATATCACTGCCACAATACCGCTTGTCAGGGTAGTTTCCACTTCGTAAACAAACCAGTAGTTCATTCCGAAAAGACAAAGCCCCAGCAGAAGCATCATCAGGTGTTCGCGCAACGTAAATTTCATTTTTCGTCCTGTTACCAGGCAAAATAAAATGAGCAGAATACCGGCTGCCAAAAAGCGATAGGCAACCGATAACAGCGGATCAACTGTTCCCAGTTGAAACTTAATGGCATACCACGTCGATCCCCAAATCAATGATGGAATGGCAAACAATATGTATTGTCTTGTAGTCATTTATTCATGAAACTGTTAACCCGATAGCTGCTTTTAAGAACGGCTTCATGGATCTAATTTCTAGAAAATCATTTTCTCGATAGGAACAACTAAAATGCCTTCGGCACCGGCTTTTTTCAACTTGCCAATTACTTCCCAAAAATCATCTTCTTCAATTACCGAGTGCAGCGAGCTCCAGCCTTCTTTTGCCAGCGGAACCAGTGTTGGCGATTTCATTCCCGGCAGCAGCGAAGTTATCTCTTCTATTTTTTCGTTTGGAACATTCAGAAGAATGTATTTTTTGCCTTCAGCACGTTGTACCGATTCGATTCTGAAAATCAGTTCATCAAGAATTTCCTGCTTTTTTGCCGAAAGGTTAGGATTAGCAATCAATACAGCTTCCGATTTCATTACCACTTCAACTTCTTTCAAACGGTTGCTCACCAGTGTAGATCCTGAACTTACGATATCGAAAATAGCATCGGCCAAACCAATTCCCGGTGCAATTTCTACCGATCCGCTAATCACATGAATCTCAGCGTTGATATTATTCTCGTCCAGAAACTTTTTCAGAATAACGGGGTAGGAGGTGGCAATTTTTTTGCCGTTGAAGAATTCAACACCCGGATAATCAAGTGACTTTGGAATAGCCAGCGACAGACGGCATTTCGAGAATCCAAGACGTTTGGCAATTACCACATTTTCGTCTTTCTCGGCCATTTCGTTTTCGCCAACAACACCAATGTCGGCAACACCGTCGGCAACGGTTTGCGGAATATCATCGTCGCGTAAAAACAAGGCATCCATTGGGAAATTTTTCGCTTCCGATACCAATTTACGCCTGCCAACGCTTAATCCGATGCCGGCCTCGTTTATCAGGCCCATTGAGTCTTCGTTTAACCTTCCTTTTGTTTGAATAGCAATCTTAAGTTTTTCCATGTCTGTTTTATATAAAAAAAGGCCTGCCTTTAATGGCAAGCCTTTATGAATTAATATCGTTGAGTTTAAACAAAACAATTACAGCCTACCCGATGGTTGGTTCTTCCAATGATGGCCGTGATGTAATGTTGTTACTGTCATATCAGTTATTTTGATGCAAGTATAGTTATAAAATTGTATTGAACAATACGTATTGGTGTTAATTTAAAATTAAAGTTAAGCCGTCAATAAACATAAGCACAATTTATGGTCTTTTGGGAATTTTCCTGATAAGAAATTGATAATGTATTTTGTAGATTGCAATCGATTGCATAGATTTGCATCAAACTTAGATCAACATGAAGAAAACAATCATTCTTTTACTTGCCGCGATAGTTCTGGGAGGAACGGCGCAGGCACAAAAAGCGGGTAACGAAAAGCTTTTTAAAGACAGTTACATTAAAAAAACGATGAAAAAGGCGTTGGACTGGCAGTTGGAGCATCCAAAACACGAATTGTACGATTGGACCAACGGTGCATTTTACGCCGGAGTTGTTGCAGCCTACGAAACAACGGGCTCGAAAAAGATTTGGAAGGCCATGTACGAAATGGGAGAGGCCAACGAATGGAAACCGGGGCCGCGTTTGCATCATGCCGACGATCATGTGATTTGCCAAACTTACATTGATATGTACAGGGTTTCGGGCGATAAGAAAATGATTGAACCGTTTATTGCAACCATGGACGAGTTTATGAAAACGCCTTACAAAGGCGATGGTATTCGTGAAAAGACATGGTGGTGGTGCGATGCCTTGTTTATGGCACCTCCGGCATTTGTAAAGCTGGGAATGACTTTAGACGATGACAAATACCTGAAACTTTCGGATGAACTGTGGGAAGAAACCTACGACTTGCTTTGGGATAAAGAACATCATTTGTACGCACGAGATATGGGCTACAAATGGAACGAACCCGGAATTGAAGAAAAGAAAGAAGCCAATGGCAAGAAAATTTTCTGGTCGAGAGGAAACGGCTGGGTAATGGGAGGTTTGGTTCGTGTGTTAAGCGAGCTTCCAAAAGATTATCCGAACCGTGATTTTTATTTTCAGAATTACAAAGAAATGGCGGCAAAAATTCTTTCTCTTCAACAGGAAGACGGTTTGTGGCGTTCAAGCCTGCTCGATCCTGAATCGTATCCGGGAGGAGAAGCCAGTGGATCAGGTTTTTACTGCTATGCTTTAGCCTGGGGAATCAATAACGGCATTTTAGATAAGGCCACTTATTTGCCTGCGGTAGAAAAAGCATGGGTAGGATTAAATGGTTTAATTCAGCCCGACGGACATGTTGGCTGGTGTCAGCCAATTGGTGCCGATCCACGTAAAAACTTCGAAGCAGAGAGCTGGGAAGTATACGGAACGGGAGCCTTTTTGCTAGCCGGCAGCGAGGTGATTAAATTAGATTAGTCGATAAAATATTTAAACAATAAAAAGGCCGCTGCAAATCATTTTGCAGCGGCCTTTTTACATATCGTTTAGTAATTATTTCACCTTTTTGGCAGTAATCGGCATCTCTCCATCAGGGCTATTTACACTTCCTTTCATATTTTCTCCTTCAACGGTTACTTTAAGGGTAACGTAATTGTAGTCTACATAAAGACCAAATTTTAATACGCCTTCGCTGTAAGCAACATCTTTCAGATCGATCTTGTACCCATCTTCCAGTTTAACATGACCGGTCAGGTTGCCTTCCTTTTCTTCAAATACAAGATTTCCGGCATTATAACCGTAAGGCGCACTCGGAACTTCATATTTCCATTCTCCAATTACTTCTTTATTGTTTGAAGAGTTGCTTGCATTAACTGTAATCGTAGCAGCAAAAAGGATAAAAACAAAAAACATTAATTTTTTCATTGTATAAAATTTAGGTGTGATTTTAAATTGCACTTGTTTAGTGTGTTACAAAGATTGGTAGCAACATTTGTTTTTGCAAATTAAAGGGATGAAATTCGCTATTTAGGGATGAAATTTCGGTAGTCAGGATAAAACGGTTAAAAGCAGTGGCGAATATTTTTCGGATACCGGAATAGTTACTTCAGATGAATTCAGATGAAGACTTAGCTTTTTGTTTTCTTTCTGAACGAAGTCAACATTTTGGGTATTCACGATAAATGAACGATGACAACGCAGTATCGATTCGGACCCCAGCTGGCTCTCCATATTTTTCAATGTATTGCGCAAAAGTTTTCGTTGTAATTTCCCTTCCAATATAAAGTTTACGGTTACATAATTGTCGGTTGACTCAATGTAAAGAAAATCTTTGCTTCGAACCGAAAAACGAGGTTTACCTTTTTCATCAGTAAAAGTTAAAAGCTGGTTTTTGTCGGTTCCGGAAAGTTTGTTTTGTAGTTGTTCAATTTCTTCGATGTGTTTTTTGTAATAAATCAGAAGAAGCGCAAACGAGTATGGAATCATAATACCAAGCACGGTGTATTTTAACGAAAAAAGGAAATCGTTGATAAAGTTACCAATAGGATTGCCGTACAAAAAAATATAAACGAGGCTGATCAATACAATCTCAACAAGAATCCACAACAAGTAGCTTTTAAGTTTGAATGTTTGTTGATGGAAAATTCTACGAAGTGGAAATTGCGTGAACAATAATACTAGCGACGAAATAAAACCATAGCTCGAAAGTCGGAGGAATTGAATTAGAGGCGAATCGGAATACCAACGACCAATATTCCAGGGTTTAAAAACATTGATAAAGAAAATGCTGAAAACCAGAACGGTAAGAACAAGAAAGTACCTGTCTTTTTTGCGGTCGAGCAAACGAAAGTTGTTATTTATAAATGATAGGTTCAACGGATAGCTGTTTATTTGTCAATATTAAATGTTTGCTTCTTAATTTCAAAAAAACAATTTAATTATTCTTCCATAGTTGAATACTAAATAATATTTATTGCTTTGTGCGCTCAAAGGCATGGTATTTGTCAGAATAGAACACCATAAAACAATTAGAGAAAGATTAAAGTCGTGAAACATTCAATTATAATTTTATTGTTCGTAACGCTGTTTGTTACCTCATGTACTGAAAAACCGGTTCAGAATATCGGTTTGCCGGAAATAGTACTGAAAAAATCGCAGGATATTTTACCAATTTCAAGTTTTGTTGATGATCTTAATTACCTGGAATTAAAAGTAAACGAAGCTAAAATTGAGTTTGGTGATATTTTAAACGTCAAAGAATTGGATGGCGATTTAGTCGTTCTTCAGCGCAGAGCACGCGAAATTAGTTTTATCCGCTTTACAAAAAAAGGTGATTTTATAAATACCATCGTGAGTAATAATGAGGGGAGTGGCAGAATTAAAAATCCATTGGATATTATTACTTATCAGAAAGATTTTGCAGTATTGGCCGGGGATGGAATTTACATTGTTGGGAAAGACGGAAAATACAAAAGCAAACTGGTTGCTGCGAAAATGCCCGGAACAAAATTCTTTGAATCGAAAAACCAGTTTTATGTGGTGAACGATGTGCCCGGTTATGGTTTATATACTGTGTATTCGCAAAAAAGTAAAGGAAAAAAAATCAACTTTCCTGAAGATCGTTTGAGAGATTTGGGACGTTCGAATCTGGCAGCTGTGGGGGCTGCAAACATTTCGTTGGTATCGTCGTACAGCGATACGGTTTTCGCCTATAATAATTCGGCTTTTCAACCAGAATATTTAATTGAAAGTGATGGTTATCCTTCGTTTGCAGAAATTTGGCGAAACACCGGCGACAAAGACGATGTTGAGACACTGAAATACATTCATAACACGCACCATTCGAAAATAAAAAGCTACTTTGAAAATAAGAATTATATTTATCTAACCTACTGGTTGGGCTCTCACCAAACTACTGCACTGATTAAAAAGAAGGATTGGGAAGCCACGTATTTTACCGAAGCGGTGAATAATATAGACGGAGGTATTTGGGACAATCCCGAGTTTCTATCGCAGTCCGACGAGCTTTACATACCCATTACAGCCTACAAGGTTGGCGGACATAAAATTTCGGATAAACGCCACAACGAATTTGAAAAAGTTCAGTTGCATATTGCGGCTACCGGAAATCCGGTATTAATGCGTTGCCAGCTGAAGTAGGTTAATCAAAATAGGGATCTATCCGTTCTCCGCGTTTGTATTCATACATCATTTTTATTTGTGCTTCGTTGTTTCGCGGAAGTGAAAGTGGCGGAAGTTCGTTTTCGTTAAACCAGCCCACATCGCAGGTTTCGGATCCGATAGAAATGTTGTTAGTCTCTTTATCGCAAAGCAGAAAAATCTTATAAACATACTCGAATGCCGGTGGCATACTTTGTTTTTGTTTATCCATAATGGCCAAAAGACGTGTGGCTTTTACCTTTATGCCGGCTTCTTCCAGACATTCTTTCTCGGCAACTTCGCCGGGGCTGTAGGCAATGTCAGTCCAGCCACCGGGCAATGCCCAAAGTTTATCGGCTTTTTCCTGTACCAGTAAAATCTGGTCTTTTTCATTAAAAACAATGGCTCTTACATCTACTTTTGGCGTTCGGTAACCGTTACGTTCTTCAATAACCGGAATAATATCGGCAACCGGTGTGCGGGTGATTTTCTCCAGCATTTCCAGGCAAATGTCTCGTATTTCCTGGTAACGTTCAACGTCGTAAGAAATAGTGTTGTATTCCAGCCCGATTTCGGCCAGTGCGTGCAGGCGTTTTATTTTCTCGAAATAGTATTTGCTCATATTTATTATTGAATTGTTTTTGTGAGCTTGAGTTTATTTCGCCAGTTAAAACCTACTGTTCTTTTTTTACCAGCATTAGTTTGTTGCCTTCCAGTTCAGAATAACCCTGGTCGTATACAAAGTAATAAACGCGGCCGGTTTTGGTGGTGTAAGTATTGGTAAAATAGGTAAAGTTAAAGCCGCGTTTTTTGAGTGTGCTTTTGTAGGTGGTAGTTTTTTCTTCCGGATTTAACTCTTCCAAAATCGAGTGATTGTTTTTCAGAATGCGGTTGATTTTTCGCATATAGTTGGTCGATCCACTGGCCTTTTTATTGTTGTAGGCATTACGGCAACTGTCGTTGCAAAACTTTTGGTCGGCTCGTCCTTTTAATGGTTCTCCACATTCGAGGCAGGTTCTTTTTTCCATTTTATTGCTTTTTGTCTGAGTTGCTAAAGTGCTAATATATAAAAATATATCCGTTTGTAAACGTTTGCAAACGCTTATTGTCGACTACAAACGTTTAAAAACCGAATAAGCTTTACCTGCCAATCTACCTTTGTTTCAACAATTGCGTTACAGGACTCGCATAAGACACAGTCCTAAATTATTAACTAAAAAAAGAAATATCATGAATGCATTAAGAAACAGCGTACGATTGTTAGGTCACCTTGGAGAAGATCCAAAAGTAAGAAGATTAGAGAGTGGAAAAGTAGTTGCCAATTTTAACATTGCCACCAACGAAATTTACCGCGACAGTAACGGAAACAAACAAACCGAAACTACCTGGCACCGTTTGGTAGCCTGGGGTAAAAATGCCGAGGTTGCTGAAAAGTATTTGAAAAAAGGGAAAGAGATTGCCATTGAAGGAAAATTGACAAACCGCCAGTGGGAAGATAAAAACGGCGAGAAACAGTATATAACCGAGGTTGTAATTAACTCGCTGTTGATGTTAGACAAAGCATCGAATTAACAGCCGCTAAAGTTAATCCACAAAAAAAAACAGTAGTATTGATGTAATGATGCTACTGTTTTTTTATTTGCTTAGTTCCGAAGTTCAAACTCCGGCAATTTCGCCTTTTAATGAATAGGCAATTGCCAGCACATCTTTTTGCGTTTGCTCATCGATGTTATTCTTTGTCAGTGCTTTCATAATATCGTCGATAACATGCATGTATTCGCCCTGGCTAATGTTCATGCCTTTGTGCGACGAAAGCATGTCTTTTCCCGTGTATTCTTCCGGGCCGCCACTTCCGGCTGCCAGAAAGTTAATAAGGTGTTGCCGCACCTCGGCAAAATGTGCCGGATCGTCTTTTAAGGGTAAAAAACGTTTGTTAACTGCCGGATTGGTCATGTGATTTTCCACAATATCGTCAACAATCGACGTAATTCCTTCGATGCCTCCAAGTCGTTCGTAAAGGCTTTGTTCTACTGGTGTTTTCATGTTGTTTTGATTAAATGTTCCTATACAAGTTAGTGATTTGCATATAAAAAGACAAACGGGTATTTTAAATTGCAGGCTATCAATGATTCATTTTGTGCGTAAAATAAAATACTTATAAGTATTTTAAATTGATTTGTATTGTCGTAACTTGTTTCCACTCAAAATTATAAATCATGAAAAAAATTGATCAAAAACTTTGGATTTTACTGTTGGTGGTTGCGATTATTGGGTTGCAATCGTGCCAGAGAGCAGATGACTTTGACTCTGTTAATGAAAACATTTCAGAGCTGAAGAAGGCTACAGTTAATAACTTTTACAGTTCAACTTTACCCGTTGGTAACGGGGTAGTACGGGCTTATGTTACTGAAAACAGGGACGGCGACCCGGTGGAAGTAGGAATTAATCTCTCGGCTAAAGTTTTGGATAATCTTCCCGATGAACCAAAACAATATGTATTGGAATTACCTAAAAATAAAGGAAATCGTTTTTATACCCATGTGTTGTTCGATTGGAATCCAATGGGACACGAACCTCCGGGAATTTATGATTTGCCGCATTTCGATATTCACTTTTACATTATTCCAAATGAAGAACGTTTAGCGATTCCGGGACTGTCGCCTCCTGATAAAGATGATGCGCCTGGAGACGATTACATTCCTGAATTTTACATGCAACTGGAAGGGCTTGTTCCCCAAATGGGTGCTCACTGGATAGATGTAAGATCACCCGAGTTAGGAGGAGAAACATTTACAAAAACATTTATCTGGGGATCGTTCGATGCAGAATTTATCTTTTGGGAACCAATGATTACGAGAGATTATTTGATGACCATGCCCGACGAAATTATACCAATCCCGCAACCTATAGCCTATCAGGAATCCGGTTGGTATCCAACAGATTATAAAATTTCGTATTCGCCTACCAAAAAGCAATATACGGTTGCTTTGGTAAATCTTATGTTTCATGATGGGGAATAAAAAGCCAGTTACAAAGAGGTATTGAATTTTACTTTTCAAAAGAATTATTAGCACTGACGTACATCTTTTTCGAGCTCCCAGAATGGAGCAGGATTCATTTTTATAATTTCCTTCACTACTCGAAGCGTTTGTACGTTAGTGTTAATTCTTTTTTTTCAGAAAGTAGTGCTTTACCACGAGGCTAGAGAAAACACCAACGCTTTTTACTCCAAATCTATTATTGGAATGAAGGTACATATATATAATTGGGAGTTAATTTTAAGCCGAAAATGTGTTTGAAAGCAAACTTGCTTATTGCAAAGAGTAATAACGGAAAAAGAGTTTACTTTTCATCGCTGAGCTTTAATTGCTATTCTCTTGTTGACCAACCCAACGGTAGAGTTTCCAGCTCCCGTCATCATGCTTTTTGAAAATGGAGAAACCTCTTTGACCTTGCATTGAGGAAACCTCGAATGCCGTATCTCCAAATACTTTTACTTCTACCTGCTTAAAATCGAATCCTCCTTCAGGGTAGTTACTCATAAAATCTGCAAGAAAAGCTTTGGTTTCCTCAAAACCATTTTGGGTTGAACCATAAAAAGGATAATTAATAATATCCTGTGTAAAATGAGACAATACTTTATCAATGTCTTTACTCAACATTGCTTCATTAAAATCATCCCAAATTTGCACGAGTTGTGCAGCAACTTCGTCAACATTTTCGTTATCACTTACAATCTTTTGTTGGTTACAGCTTGATGTAAAAAACAAGCTGATTACGGCAAATAGAATAATAATATTTTTCATCTTCTTTACTTTTAAATCATTTTTCATAATTGATTATTGATACTAAACATTGTAGTTGTTAGATTCTCAAAACTGATGGTTATTTGACTTTAAGAGACCGACCTATTACCGGAACATCTTCTTCCAAATCGCTTAGAATTGCATAAGTGAATGTATCGGCAACAATTGTTTGATTCATCCAGCTAAATTCTCCCCCAACTAGTTCCGGAGTGGTTGAGTAGAGATATTTGCAGGTAATGGTATCGTTGTGATTTTCATATGTTCCTGCGTTCGCACTCATTGTATTGTCTGCCTGTCCAAACAAATAAATATAATACCCGGCAATATTTGCGGCTTGTCCTTGCAGTGGAGGCAAATATGTAAAGAAACCTTCTATATCAGTCATCTGACTTTTTAAGGCAGACGGGTATACTTTTCTAATACTTTTTAGAGTTCGGTTAACGTTTCCTTCTTCATCAAATAGGGTTATTAGAAATGTGTCCTGTTCTAACAATTCTGCTTTCCATTCTTCTGTGTTACCAATTAAATTTGGATCGGTCGCATAACGAATTGTATTAACTACGGTTTCTCCGTTAATTTCATACGAACCCCCAAAACATGATATATTGCTTTCAGAATCTCCGCTTATTATCAGAAAATTATTATCAAGGTATATGGCATACCCTTGTAAAGGTGGCGGAAATTCGGAAATTCCACCAATCGTTTCAATGGTGATTTCCGGGGCTGGATCTACAGAAACTGTTTTACTTTGGTTTTTGCTGCCTGAATTGCAGCTTAAGATAATCACAAAAAATCCAACAATTAGTGTCAGCGCTACTCTTGCAGTTATTTTTCTTTTCATGTTATTTTATTTTTGGTTTTTAAGTTTTATCAGAAAGTCGTGGGCTTTTTGCTCTTTCTATTCTTCATTGCTGTTGTAAATGTTACGGTAAACGAGCCAGCTGCCATCAGGTTGTTGCTTGTATATGCCAATTGCCGCATTGTTGAAAGGAATTGGGATACTTCCGTTAACCGGATTCATCGATCCAACCCAGGTACCAACCGTATAGGCATAATTACCAAAAACGGTAATTTCGTCCAGGGTTTCGTTTACTTCGAAGGTGAAGGTTTTGAAAAAGTCGCTGTAGAAAGATTTTAAAGCGTCAATACCAACAATGGAGTTGGCTCCTTGCGGCAGTACAATCACATCCTGGTCCACGTGTTTTATGAATGCCTTATAATCGCATTCATTCCAGGCTTTAACAATAGCCTTTGAAACGTTCGAAATAACTTCGTTTTTGTCCATGATTTTGATTTTTGGTTAATAATCTGATTTTTGATTTAAGACAAAATCAACTACAAAGCTGTTTCCGAAAATTGAACTGTTAATTCGTGGCTCTAAACTAATTTTTGTTTGAGGAAAGTGTTTGGTAATGGTAAAGCTTACAGAAAGTTATGAAATATAATTCTAAAATCAAATAGTCACAAAGGCAACATGAGATTTAGAGACATTTTAATAACACTTGATTTTTTTAATAACAGATATACGAACCATTCACATTTTGAATCCTGTAAAAGTGGAGTTGGGGTGAATCAAATTAACATTCGGAAACTTGTTTGAAAACATACGCATGGATTACCATATTCGAAAATTGTGATTTATTTTAGCATTGGTCTGGTAAGGGCATTGGGCCGAACCGGGCTACAGACTTTTTATAAAAGTGACAGACTATTTTTAATTCATTAAACCAGAGGATATGGCTAATCAACAAAATGATAGAATTTACCTTGACGGAGAGTTGTATGAGCTGTTATCAACACCTTTAAAAGTGTTTTTCGAAGCGCGTCCTGATATTCCTGAATTCAGAGGAAAAATACCGGAATGTAGAAGAGGTTATATGGCATCATGGCGGATCCGGAATAATGTACTTTACCTAACGGGTTTTCAGCAGGTGAGTCCAACTGTTGTTATTAATCCCCGGGATGTGCTTACCGGCCCCAAAATGGTAGCCGATTGGTACGACGGAACACTTCGGATACCCATTGATTCTGACAAGTCAGGTGCGGATGGAGGCGATAATTCTCATGAAACCGAAATTCATATAACGGTGCAAGGTGGTGTTGTTTACAACCACGAAATTGTTCAGAAGAAACATGTTCCTTCTAATAACTCTAAAAAGAATAACGTTTTATAAACGGGTATTAATTGGTTTAAGGAGTTGGGGGAATAATTTTAGTCTGATGAAATCATTTTTACGGGTGCTGGTCCTGGTGGTGGAGCTGATATATCCATATCATGAAATTCCAGTACTTTTTCTTTAAAACTGTTTTCAAAAGAACCATCCGAGGCTGCCACACTTTGCAGAAAATTATCGGCTCCCGGGCCTTCATGTAACACAACTACAACCGGACCGTCGGGTGTTTCAGCCAACCATGCATCATGACGGGTTAGTCCGTGTTTTTTGTTGAATTCATTAAACGCCTGACTTTGTTCTCCACTAAACGATTTTGCCCAATCTTTCCAGGCATTTACTTTTTCCTTCTTTAAAGGAGCAAGAATTAATCCCATAACTTAAATGTTTAATAATGAATAATTTGAATAACTATTAAAATTAAGACAAATAAGTCTTTAATCAAAGGTCGTGAGGCGCTAATATTGCTGTGCTGTGTTAATAATTCTTAATCAACGGCGTATGGAGCTTTTTGAGGTAAGGGACTTATTGTCAATACTTAGAATGCCCATTTTACACGCACATAAACTGCCTGTCCGTAATCGCCATATTCAGTACCTTCTCGTCCGAAGAATAACTGTCCATTCAGCATTAGTTCCCAGTTATCGCCCAACGAGTAGGTTAGGGCCGGACCAAGATATGAGGAACCATCGGTGGGATTTAACATGGTTGACAGGTTGGCTGAGAGCAGGGGAGTAAAAGGATAACTAATTTGGCCGAACAATTGGTATTTCCCCAATGAAAGCATTTTGGCAGAAATATCGGGAGAAAAGAAACTGCGACCGCCTGCATCGCCTGTTGTTCCGTAGCTGTTGAATAAGGTACCAAAATGCAGGTAAAAACTGTTGGGGAATGTATAATCTGCCGAAACTGATGCTACAAATGTTTCGAAGTTCTCTGGCTCTTCTTTGTCGCGCGGACGAAACCAGGTTGCTTCGCCCATAAATCCGGCACCTTTTATATCGCCGGCCCAACCGCCGCCTAAAAAGTAGTCTTTGCCAACCCAGCCACCTAAAAATTGTATGTCGTAATTAAATTTCGAAAACCGGTACATACCGGCAATGGCCGTTTCATCATTGTTGTGCCCGATTTTGTATACCAGCTCTGCAGAAGAAGTAACACTGGTATAGTATTGCAACCGAATTCCGTCGGTGCCGGGGCGTTCTTCGTAATCAAAATCAAAGTAGGAAAAGGTGTTGAACACATCGTTAGGATTCCAAACCAGGTTGGTGCCCCAGTTAATACGTTGGCGTCCGAGTCTTACCTGCAATTTACCGTTTGTGTAATCAATCCATGCCCGGTCGAGCATCGTATGTAAAAACCAGCTGTCGGCAGAAAGCAACACGGTTCCCAATTCTAAATAACCGTTATCGGCATCAACAAAATCTTCGTAGTTGGGAAACTCACGGATCATTTGCCCCATGTAAATGCGGTTGCGGGCTTCCAACACAATGGTCAGTTTTTCCGATGCATACCACCTGAAATTTAAACGGTTGTGTATCTCATTCAGAAATAGGTAATCCAACGATTTGTCTGTTGATATTGGAATCGGCTCAACCGGATGATAATACATACCCAAATCTTTTATATAGCCGTTAAACGACAGTTTAGACTGCGCTTGTATTACAAGGCTAGAAAGTATAAGAGTTAGTATGAGTAAAGCTTTTTTCATTTTTTGAATCCTGTTTTATCAGGTGTTTTCTATTTACTAAATCATATAAAATGTCGAATTTCGACAAACCACTTGAGATCCAAGATTGGAATAAACACAAACAAGCTATGTTAGCCTGTACTTCTTCAATCTTAATTCGTTAATCATTATTCATCATTCATTGGTTTCCCATTCCTCCCGCAAAATCCATCACACACATGGTAGTGTAGCGCGGATGAGTTCCGCAGGCCACACCAATTTTTTTAAAATCAGCCTGAAGAAGATTGGCGCGGTGACCACGGTTTTTAACGCCATCATCGATTAATAGAAAAATTACGATTTGCCGTGCAGAGGTATTTCCATAGGCAATATTCTCCGCAATCCGAACCTGCCATTTGCCGTAACGTTCAATACGTACTTTCGAGTTTGAACGATCCTTTCCAATATGTCCTGTTCTTCCTGTTTTTGCCTGATCTTTTTGATGATCATTGGCCGCTTTGGTCAACAATTTATCAGGATATACAATCGGAGCCGGAGCAGCATTTTTCAGAAAACGGACACATTCACGCAATGCGCTTACGCCTTCCTGTGTCATTATCGATTTATCGCCGGGGTAGTGCAAAATTTTTTTGTCGTAGTATTGGGCGAGGGGAGCAATATATTTCTCAGCGTACGCCGACGGATCAGAACGGAACAAGTTGACTTCGTAGATCACTTCTTTCTCCAGTTCCGACAAGTAATTGACATCGGCAGCAGTGTTTAGCGTACGGTTTTTTGTTTCTCCTGTGGCTGAAACTGTAAGGGTCAATGCGATTAAAAATAGGACTATCCGGATTTTCACTTTTATACTTGTTTTAATGGCATCTTCTTAAACAAAAGCTGTTATTTTCTGATGTCGCTGATTATCTTTCCATCTTCGATGGTAATTACACGCCGCGCTTTGTTTACCACCCGCTGGTCGTGCGTTGAAAATATAAACGTTATTTTTTCCTCTTTATTAAGTTGCTCCATAATATCGAGCAGATTTTCGGTGGAGTGCGAATCGAGATTGGCAGTAGGCTCATCCGCCAGAACGAATTTGGGTTTCGATGCCAGTGCTCGTGCAACAGCCACCCTTTGTTGTTGCCCGCCCGACAATTTCGAAGGTCGTCGATCCATCATCTCGCCCAGTCCAACCGCTTTTAACAGTTCGCTGGTACGTGCATCGCGGTCGGCTTTTTTGCTTCCCTGCAAATGCATAATAAATTCCACATTTTCTTTGGCCGTAAGAACAGGAATCAGGTTATAAGCCTGGAAGACAAAACCAATATTTTTCATTCTGAAATCAGTTAGTTTTCGTGATGAAAGTTCATTGATCTTAACGCCTTCAATTTCAACCGAGCCTTCAGTGGCGTCATCCAAACCGCCAATAATATTCAGCAAGGTTGTTTTTCCCGATCCCGACGGACCAACGATGGCTGTAAATTCGCCCTCTTCAATCGACATATCTATTCCGTTAACCGCATGCACGGAAACGGAGCTGCCGTTATAAATTTTGTGCAGGTTTTTGATTTCTATTATTTTCATAACAATGCTTTAATGATTCAATGCGAAAATGCTTTAATGCCAGAATTCTTAAATAACTTAAGTAGCATAGTAATTTTTAATGTCTTTTTTATTCTAATATTCTAATCCTCCAATTTTCCAATATTCCTTATTCCGTTCTCGTGGCTTCAGCCGGATTTAACTTCAGCGCTTTTCGTGCCGGGTAAATCGCAGAGATCAGTCCGGTTAAAACTACCAGCGTAATTAATATTCCCAATGAGTGAGATGGAAAAACAGTTGAAATTTCGGTTGACATACCGTATTGTTCCAATCCCTGGGCAAACGCAGAAAGGTTGATTGGATGTTGTTCGAAAATTCGTGAAATTCCGATTCCCAGCAGGATCCCGACTACGCCACCGGTGAGAGTGAGCATAATCGATTCCAGGATGATCATGTTAAAGATTTTCCGTTTATTCATTCCAATAGCCATCAACATTCCAATTTCTTTTACACGCTCCAGAACTGCCATCAGCATGGTGTTGATAATGCCGAAACACAGTGCGATGAGGATGATCAGTATAAATATGTACATGTACTGGTCCATGGAATCGGTAATGAGTGACATTTCAGGACTTAATTCTTTCCAGGTTTGCACATCCATTCCGGGGGCAGTTTTTTGCACTGCCGGTTTTACCAATGGCGCATAACTGTTGTCTTTTAACAGAATGGCAATTTCGTGTACCGCATCGGGTTGAATGCCAATTTGCGATCGCAGATCGTTGATGTTGACGAACAAATGCATTTCATCGAAACCGGTGTTTACTGTTTTATAAATGCCTGCAACCCGATAGCCTTTCGATGACAGATCACCATTAAAATCAACTAACTGTACATTTATTTTGGTACCAACTTTTAAGCGTAGTTTATCGGCCAGTTTTTTGCCCACCAGTACCGGCGGCATGCGGCTGGTTTTTTCAAGGTAAGTGCCATCAACCAGGTGTTCCCAAATATCAGTAACCTGTTTCTCTTTTTCCGGATCGATTCCTAACATTTTACCGCCGCCCGTTCCGTGAGCTGCCATTATAAAAGGCTCAGCAATCAGTCGGGGAGAGGCAGCCTCTACCGAATCGAGCGCTGCAATTTGTTCGGCCAGTGCAAAACCATTTGGTATAAATAATTCCGATTCGGTGTTGTCCAAAAAATGAGGAGCGTGCACCTGTATGTGCGACAACTCCGATCGGGTGGCCGATTCAATACGCGAGTTGTACATTCCATTCATAAATGCCATCATGAATATGCCTGCAAAAAGGCCCAGCGCAATGGCCGCAATCATTACTAAACTGCGGGTTTTGCTTCGCCAAACGTTTCGCCATGCTATTGAAAGTATCATCGTTTTAGTTTTTTCGTGATTAATTGTTTTAAGGCTTAACTGCGCATTGCTTTCGTGATTTTTAACCTGCTAACATTTGTTATCGGGAAAATCGCTATAAACAGGCTGATGAGGAAAACCACAATGATCTGGTTGTAGAAGAGCGAGGCTTTCATCGAAACGAACATGTACGGTTCCATGCCATAAATTTCGGTGGCTTTTGCCATATCGCCGGTAAGCGGAATCGGATTGTAAAAGAAGTACAGACAGAAAAAGTAACTGATTATCAATCCTACTGCACATCCGATAAATCCAATAAAAAGAGTTTCGATAAAGACCAGCGATGCTAATTTTCTTTTTTGCATACCTACGGCGTGTGTCACTCCAAACTCGCGCTGGCGTTCTTTTACCATCATAATAACTACGCTAAACATACCGAAGGCAATAACCAGGTAGAGAATCCCAAGCATGATAATTCCACCGCCGCGGTCGCTTTGAATTATTTGCACCAGTTCAGGTGTCATTTCTGTCCAGGTCATTACCGTGTTCTTTTCCGGCAGAATTTGCTCTATTTCTTTTTTTATGTGATTAACGCTGTAGTGATCATCGGTCATTACAACCAGCGAAGTAGACAAACCATAAGCTGAATAAAACTCACGGGCTGTTTCAATGTCCATGTACACCAGGCGTTTGTTAAACTCAGCATTGGGGTGTTTTATAATTCCTTTTATCGGAAATAAAGCACTGGCACTTATTCCGTGATATCCCTGCGAGATCATTACCAGCGTATCGCCCACCTCCAGTTCAAGATATTTGGCCAGTCCTCCGCTGATCACTACCTCTTTATCGCCTGACTTAATAAATTCTCCCGACAGCATTTTTTTCGAAAGGTTCGTAATCTGATCCTCTGCTTCGGGCTCAATTCCCATCACCATGGCCGGTTTACTTTTCATATGGTCGGCAGCCAATGAAAACGATTCCAGCCGGTTGGAAACCAGCGAAACGTCTTTTATATTTTTAATCTGGTTTTGTAATTCTGCATCTACTTTGAAACTATTGTCAAGCGTACGTTCGTCCCAGTAGGCGGTATCCTGCACCTGCAGATAACCGGTGTAGAACTTAACCGAATTGTCAATCATGCTGTCGTACGAACCTTCCTGCATCGACCGCATCCACGAGGCCAGCAGCACGCTGAACACGATAGAAGATATGGCAATGATTGTCCGGCGTTTGTTGCGCCAGAGGTTCCGCCAGGCGAGTTTTATGTTTGTTTTCATTGGATAAGGCTTGAATGTTCTTCTATTAGGTGTCATTTCGACGAGTTAGCGAGGAGAAATCTGTATCCTTGAAAGAGATTTCTCAGTCATTCTTCCTTCGAAATGACAGTCTTTATCGTATCCTTTTCATATTCTGCTGCGAAAAAAAGCTCTCCTTCAAATCAACATCAAACTCAATTTTATCAAAGATCATAACCGTTTTGTTGCCTTCTTCGTCGGCCGGAATCATTTCCAAACGTGTTGGCATTTCGCGGTCGTCCATCATTTTTACATCCGTCAGAATTTCGGTATTCACGAGGTAGCCGTCTTCATCGTAAAACTCAGCTTTCAGCCAGTGCAATTCTTCTTTCGATATCCACATAATCACTTTTCCCCAAACAACGGGCGCATCTTCGTGGGGTATCAGTTCAATTTTATAGCACGAATAGCCGTCAACTTCTTCTTCGCCAAGCAGTTTGTTCGAATAGTCTTTTGCCATTTGCGATTCCTTAACCAAATTGTCGTTGGTAAAATCCGAGCCCATCCACGACTGCATCATCATCGACGGAGGAATTTTTATCATCCTTTCGATGTTGGGTACCCAGTTCCACATTTCTTTGTCACGTTTCAGAAAAACCTGGCCTTTTTCTTTAGCCGGTGCGGTAATGTATATCAGCGAGTAGTCGTTTCCCAGGGTCCAGTTTTTCATCGAAACGGTGCGGCTCCATCCCGGGCGTTCAATAATCATGGTCATTTCTCCACGGCTGGATTCGCCTCTGAATTTTTCGTCGGCTTGTTTTATAATTGCTGTCATATCCTGGGCCAGCACAAAAAGGCCCACAAGCACAAAAGTTAGTGTAAGTTGTATGCGTTTCATTTTGGTAATTGTTGATTGTTAACGATTTTAAATGCTGCGGTAATTACGGCCTCTTCCAGTTTATCTATGGGGAAAACATCGGGGGCAGCCACACAATATAAAAAGGCGCCTTCTATTAATGAGGAAATGGCCATGAGGTCGCTTTCAGGATCTGTGCTGCCCTGATCTTTTATAAAACCATAAAATAGATTGAAAATGGGGGCCGCTTTTTCGGCATAGGTATCAGCAAAAGTTTGTGAGATTTGTGGTTGCAGCAAGAGTGAAAAAAACAACTTCCAGTGCTGCATGTTATCGCGAAGGTGTTTAAAATTTTGCCGAATGAAATAGATAAATTCTTCCTGGGAGAGTATTCCGTCATGGTTAATATCCAGGTTGTCGTAGATTTCGTTAAAACCATGTTCCATCAGTTCATCAAGTATTTCTCTCTTGCTGCTGAAGTAGTTGTAGGTTAGTCCCTTGGAGATTTTTGCTTTAGCTGCAATCTGGCTAATTGAAGTGGCGTGATAACCATTTTCTGCAAATAGTTCAAGAGCAGTTTCCATGATTAAATGTTTCTTCTGCTTTCTGATATCGTCGAATTGTTCCGGACTTCTTGGCATCTTTTTTATTTATTGATTGAACGGTCGGTCAAAGTTAAAAGATGTATTTTGAAATTCCAAGAAAAAATTGGATTAATTGACCGATTGGTCATACGTCTATAATTGAATTATAGACGAAAAAGTTCGAATTAAAAGTTTGTGATTGAAAATAAATAGGAAAATAATGGTCAATTTTGTCAATGCATCAATAGTTGCAAGCAAATGTAAAATAAGTTGCTTTCTTTGCGCCCAATTGATTTTAATTGAAACGGGGCGTAATTAACCCCGTCTTACATAATTTACGTAAATGAAGATATTTGAAGGACATTCTTTCCATATACCCGTTCTGGGTGTAGGATATTCAATGGACACACCTGTTAATGTAGCACCTTTTGGAATTTCGTCGGTGATCTCGCTTGTTGATGATTCGCTGATGGAAACGATACGCGAATTCTACTGTAAAAAGTTTGATTTGCCGTTTACAGCTATCTCAAAAAAGGTCGACGATCACAGAGCAAAACGCATAACATCGTACCTGAATACGATGGAAGAGATTGTAAATAAGAAGGTTGATGGACTAAAAGCTTCTTTGTCGAATGTTGGTGGCGAGTTGGAAAAATATTACGACATGCTTCCCGAGGCATCGGAATTGAAAAAGAAATTCAACAACCTTGGCTTTAAGAAATCGGTTACCGAAGAGCTTAAGAAATGGGTGAACGAAAAGTTGCCGGTGGGTTCGATTGATGTAAACATCATGACAAAACTCGACCAGGTTAACAAAAAAGATGGCGAGGAACTTCCCATCGAGTATAACGATGCACATGCGGCATTGCGTGGTTTTGCCAACAGTAACCTGAGTTCGTCGTTGGTACTTTCGGCCGGAATGAGCCCGCGCTTGTACAGCTACATCGAAAATTTCAAAGACTTTTTCCCTGATATTAAAGGGAAGATCAAAAAGAATATTATTCTGAAAGTTAGTGATTTTCGATCGGCGCTTGTGCAGGGTAAAATGTTGGCTGCAAAAGGACTTTGGGTTTCGGAATACCGTATCGAATCGGGTGTAAACTGTGGAGGACACGCTTTCCCGACCAACGGTGTTTTGTTTGGGCCAATTTTGGATGAATTCAGACTGAACCGTCAGAAGTTATTCGATACTTGTGTTGAAGTTTATAAAACGGCTTTACAGAAAAAAGAGCTTTCGCAACCCGCTACCGAACCTGATATGAAAATTACCGCTCAGGGCGGCGTTGGTAACGTTGAAGAACATAACTTGCTGCTCGATCATTACAACATGGACAGTGTTGGCTGGGGATCGCCATTTATGTTGGTTCCTGAAGTTATCAGTATCGATACTGAAACCATGAACCTGTTGGCTGATGGTAAGGAAAAAGATTATTACTACAGTGGTTTGTCGCCGCTGGGTGTTCCGTTCAACAGTATTAAAGGGGCATCGATGAGTAATCTGCGTTTGGCAATGGCTGCCGATGGAAAGGCAGGAATGCCTTGTACAAAAGGATTTTTGAAGTATAACACTGAATACACTGAAAAACCGATCTGCACATCGTCGCGCCAGTACCAGAGTAAAAAGTTACAGGAACTGGAGGAACTGAATTTGCCGGAATCGAAATACAAAAAAGCTTACGATAAAATTATCGAGCCGGAATGTTTGTGCATTGGGCTTGGAATTTCTATGCTGCAGTCGAAAGGTTTCGAAGTGAAAGAAAACGAGAAAGTAACTGTTTGTCCGGGACCAAACCTCGCATATTTTTCAAAAATCTCTTCTCTGAAAGAGATGGTTGACCATATTTACGGGCGCATCAATTTGTTGGATAAAGGTTATCGTCCTCATATGTTTTTGAAAGAACTAAGTATGTATCTTGATATTTTTAAAGAGCGTATCGAGGCTTTTCAGCAAAACACCGACGACGTAAAAGAAAAGCGTAACCTGGTGAAATTCAAAAGTAACCTGCAGGAGGGAATCGAATACTACAAAAACCTTTTTGGTGAAAAGAAAAAGGATGTGGTGCTCGAACTGGAAAAACTTATTCAGAAATATTCAGTTCTGAACGTGGAGTTGTAATTGTTTTCATAAAACTATATAAAGGCGGGATCCATTTAGTTGGGTTCCGCTTTTTTGTTTTGTGAAATCTGAAGGTGTTAATGCAAAATGAAATTATTTGTAGGTAGTAATTGTAAATATGACAAAAAACAGCACCATGTGATGATAAACTGTTTATATTTGGGCGAATTAAAAATCTGGTTGTCGTTCGATGCCACAAATTATTAGATCATTTATGAAGCGTTGTCATTTATTCCTTTTGGTCTTCTCCCTGTTTCTTATTAGTGTAAATGTTAAAGCCGAAGATGCTGACTCGTTGTATGTTGCAACACATTACAACGAATCGGAATACTTCATTGAAATGCGCGACGGAGTAAAATTGTTTACGGTGGTTTACACGCCAAAAGACGAATCGAAAACTTACCCGATGTTGATGAACCGTACATGTTACAACGTAGACGGGACACGCAATAACAAACTCAGGGCGCCATCAGATTACCTGATTCGTGGCGGATATATTCTGGTTTATCAGGATGTTCGTGGTCGTTACATGTCGGGCGGAACTTTCGATAACATGCGCCCCAATATTCCGGGTAACGATGTGAAAAACAAAAAAGACATTGATGAAAGTTCGGATACTTACGATACCATCGATTGGCTGATCAAGAATATAAAAGGCAACAACGGCAAGGTAGGCATTTACGGTATTTCGTACCCCGGACATTACAGTGCAGCTGCTTTGCTTGATGCGCACCCGGCCTTAAAAGCATCTTCACCTCAGGCACCGATTTCTGATTTCTTTTTCGACGATTTCCACCACCAGGGGGCATTTTTGCAATCGTACATGGCAGCTTTTCCGGTGTTTGGTTACCAGAAAGATTCGTTAACCAACAAAGCATGGTACGCCGATAAAATGATGCGTTTGTACAAAGATCGTCCTGCGGATGGTTATGAGTTTAACCTGGCGCTGGGGCCGCTGAAAAACATTACTAAAAAATACCATTACGATAACTTTTTCTGGAATCAGGTGGTGGAGCATCCTAACTACGACGAGTTTTGGCAAAAGCGTTCAATCCTGCCACATCTGAAAGACATAAATCCTGCGGTGTTGACTGTTGGTGGCTGGTTTGACGCCGAAGACCTGTTTGGGCCGATAAACATTTATAAAACCATTCAGCACAACGACCCGGATGCAAAAAGTACGATTGTTATGGGGCCGTGGACACACGGTGGCTGGTCGCGCGAACGTGGACAGCAAACCATAAATCATATTTACTTTGGCGACAGTATTTCAACTTTCTTTCAGCGCGAAATGGAAAAACCATTTTTCGATTACTACCTGAAAGATGAAGGAAAAATGACTTTGCCGGAAGCCTATATGTTCGATACCGGATTAAAAGCGTGGAAAAAATACGATGAATGGCCACCAAAAGATGTGGCTCCGGTTACTTTTTCGTTTGGCGAAAACGGCAAATTGCTGATGAACGAGAATATCGACCCCAATGCTGAATTTAGCTATGTAAGCGACCCGGCAAAACCGGTGCCTTACCGTTCGGAGGTGGAAGGTTTAACGTTTACGCCACGCTTGTTTATGACCGATGATCAGCGCCATGCTTCGTACCGCCCGGATGTGTTGACCTTTAAAACCGAGATTCTGGACGAAAATGTAACTATTGCTGGCGAAATTCTGGCTCAACTGGTGGTTTCAATGACCGGCACCGATGCCGATTTTGTGGTAAAACTGATCGATGTTTATCCGGATGATTTTCCAAATTACGAGCACAATCCTAAAAATATTATAATGGGTAGTTACCAACAGCTGGTGCGTCATGAAGTATTTCGTGGCCGTTTCCGCGACAGTTACGCAGAGCCGAAACCTTTTGAGCCCGGAGTGCCAACCAATGTAACTGTTCCGTTACAGGATGTGTTGCATACGTTTAAAGAAGGTCACCGCATTATGATACAGATTCACAGTACGTGGTTTCCTTATATCGACCGTAACCCACAAAAATATGTCGATAACATTTACAAAGCGGATGAAGAAGATTTTATCAAATCTGAAATTACCATTCACGGTATGTCAACCGTAAAAGCTGGTGGTGATTTACCAACAATTGAATTGCTGAAAAAGGTGGATTAATGAGAAGCGATTTAATCGCTTCAGCTTATTTGTCCCGATACTGATAAACGGCTTTTTTTAGCCTGTCCATAATTGCAATTCCGATACCGACTTCAGGTATCGGTTCTGCAATTATCAGGTCAACATCCGAATCTTCCAAACGATGCAGTGCTTCAAAGAATTTTGCTGCAGCTTCGCCTAAATCTCCGTTGTCTGATAAACGCTCAATCAGGTGATACTTTTCTGGCTCTTGTACTTCAGAGAATGCCAAAAAACCATATTTTTTGTTTTCCAGATGTTCCGGCTCATTGCCGAAAAGGTACATGGGTTTGCGGGGGCTGTAATGCGATTTTAAAAGCCCCGGCGATTTGATCGGCGAATTGGCTTCCGTGGTTTTACTTTGCGGAAGCACTTTCAGTAAATCCTGCTCTGTAATAAATCCGGGGCGCAGTATTTTAAATTCTCCCTGACACAGTTCGATAACTGTTGACTCGATACCTACTTTTGGGAGTTCGCCGTTGAGTATACATTTTAGCTCAGGAAGTTGTTTCTGAACGTGCTCAGGAGTGGTAGGACTTAACATTCCAAACCGGTTGGCACTGGGTGCTGCAATGCACTTTCCGGAAAGTTTTAACAGTTCCCGGGCTGTGTGGTTGGCCGGCATCCGAACGGCCACCGTATCCAATCCTGCGGAAACAATATCGGGTACCGATTTTTGCTTTTTGGCAACAATTGTTAATGGGCCCGGCCAGAAATGTTCTGCCAGTTTAAGTAGCGCATCATCAATTTCAACAAAAAGTTTTTCCAGCTCCGAAACCTCTCTAATATGCACAATAAGCGGATTAAATGTTGGTCGTTCTTTTGTTGCAAAAATTTGTGCAACCGCCTCGGCATTAAATGCATCTGCACCTAAACCATATACCGTTTCGGTAGGAAAAGCCACCAACTCACCATTTTCGATTAGTTTGGCTGCCAATTTTGTATCGTTGATAATCGAACTCATTCTTTGCTTCAAATTTGTGGGCACAAATATCTAAAAAATAAGGGAGAGTTGTCAAAACAAATCTCTCTTCATGATTAAAGTTTACATGAAATGCCGGTAAGTTAATTATTTTCCTTTACGCAAACGGAAACGAGCCGAGGGAATAGGGAAGACACCTTCATTTACAAATTTGATATCTTCCACCGAATAGAATGCTTTTGGGTTGGTTGTTTTTACAATCGACTCTACTTTCTTAATCTCCGAACGTTTGATGATACTGTGAATAATACTAACTTTTTCGTTTGCTCCTTGTGCATTATGATGGGTAATACCATATCCCGCCACTTTCAGATTTTCTATCAGTTTGCTGGCATCCTTTTTTGTAATAATCTGTAGTTTAACTATACCCAGCGCCAGTTTTTCTTCAATGAGTAAACCGATGTAATTTCCGGCAGCAAACCCCAAGCCATAGGCAATGTAACAAAGCCAGTTGTCGAGATTTTCTATAATTTTTGTAATGGCAATCAGCCAAATTAACACTTCGAAAAATCCCAGGATAGGAGCCCAAAGTTTGTGGCCTTTCGATACCATTACAATACGAATGGTTCCAATAGTTACGTCAGCGATTCGCGAAATAAAAATTAAGCCCGGAAGTAGCAGATAAATGAATAGACTACTGTCGTAAAAACTTGTATCCATAAAAGTTAATTATTGATTCTGTTTTTATTTCAAAGGTAGAGATTTCCCTCCGCTTGAAGAAGGAAATGACAGAACCATTAAAACTCCGAAGTAAAATGGAACTTAATGTCTTTGAATTCGTCTTGTGCCATTTGTAAAATGAAAGATGAATCGGCCATAAAAACGTCGCGACCCAGTTTATCTTTTGCCATTTTCTGGTGTTTGCGTTTCTTGAATTCAGTCAGAACTTTTTGGTCGTCACACTGAATCCAGCAAGCTTTGTGCATCGACAGCTGCTCGAACCGGCATTTTGCACCGTATTCATGTTCCAAACGATACTGAATAACTTCGAACTGAAGTTGTCCGACAGTACCAATAATTTTGCGTCCGTTAAAAACACTGGTGAAAAGCTGTGCAACACCTTCGTCCATCAACTGGTCAACTCCTTTTGCCAGCTGTTTTGATTTCATTGGGTCGGCATTTTCAACAAAACGGAACATCTCAGGCGAAAAGCTCGGCAGTCCTTTGAAGTGGATATCTTCTCCATCGGTAACAGTGTCGCCAATAATGTAGTTTCCGGTATCGGGCACACCGATAATATCG
This sequence comes from Draconibacterium mangrovi, assembly GCF_010586825.1. Classification (GTDB taxonomy): domain Bacteria; phylum Bacteroidota; class Bacteroidia; order Bacteroidales; family Prolixibacteraceae; genus Draconibacterium; species Draconibacterium mangrovi. The sequence goes on from NZ_JAAAGB010000004.1 coordinate 182,699, forward strand.
CCAGGGAAAGCTTCCTCAACAATTTCTTTTTGCGAAGCCATAAATGCGGTCGGGCTCGAAATACGGAACGATTTTCCCAGCCGAACATTTTTATACATTTTATTTCTTTCGAATTTACCCGAGCAGATTTTTACAAAGGCAATCCGGCTGCGGTGGTTCGGATCGATGTTGGCATGTATTTTAAACACAAAACCGGTAAATCCTTTTTCTTCTGGTTTTACAACGCGTTCTTCCGTTTGGCTTGGTTGTGGCGTTGGTGCAATTTTTACAAAAGAATCAAGTAATTCCTGCACCCCAAAATTATACAGTGCACTACCAAAAAATACTGGTGCCAGTTCTCCCGAAAGGTAGTCTTCGTTGTTAAACTCCGGGTAAATTCCTTCCACCAGTTCCAGTTCTTCGCGCAGTACATCGGCATCTTCGCCAATGTGGTCTTCCAAAGTCGGATCCGAAATATCTTCAAACCTTATACGCTCTTCAATTTCCTGAATATCGGGTGTAAAAAGTTTCAGGCTGCGATTAAATATGTTGTAAACACCTTTAAAGTCGGGACCATTGTTAATTGGCCAACTCAACGGCCGCACTTTAATTTTTAGCTGGTCTTCGATTTCGTCCATCAGGGTAAACGGATCTCCCGCCGGGCGGTCCATTTTATTTACAAAAACGATAACAGGCGTTTTGCGCATCCGGCAAACGTTCATCAGCTTTTCGGTTTGCGGCTCAACCCCTTTTGCTGCATCAATAACGATTATTACGCTGTCGACCGCGGTAAGCGTGCGGAAAGTATCTTCCTGGAAATCCTGGTGACCCGGGGTATCCAGAATGTTTACTTTGTATCCGTTGTATTCGAAACCCATTACCGAAGTAGCCACAGAAATACCACGCTGGCGCTCGATTTCCATAAAATCGGAAGTGGCACCTTTTTTAATTTTGTTGCTTTTTACAGCACCTGCCACGCGAATTGCTCCACCAAAAAGAAGTAGTTTCTCGGTTAAGGTGGTTTTCCCGGCATCCGGGTGACTCACAATTCCAAAAGTGCGACGACGTTGTATTTCTTTAAAAAAACTCATTTGCTATCGTATATGTAATGCGGCCGCAAAAATAGAAAAGATATTTTAAATCAATCTTATAAAACAGAAAGAGCTGTTTGGTGTTAATTCTAAAACAGAAAAAGTAACAGCTACATGATATTTATAAATATCGATGAACTGAAATTTGAAGCCTATAAAAACGATCTGGTGAATTTATACATCGATTCATTTTCGGCAGGTAAAAGTTTTCAGTATCATTCTGAAGAAGAAACTGCAGCATACCTTCAATCGATTTTTGATGTTGGATATGGGATTCTTGCCATGGAGAAAAATGAATTAGCCGGCGCAATTCTGTTAACACCTTTCAGTTTTGATGAACTGCTGCCCGAAGAAATTGCACACGATTTTGATGTGACACGTTCGGTTTATGTTGCTGAAATGATGGTTGAACAATCAAAACAAGGGCAGGGGATAGGTAAAAGGTTACTGACCTTTTTTCTTGAAGAAGCAGATCGAAACAAGTTTGACCATTCTTTTATAAGGGTTTGGATAGAAAACAAAGCTGCTGTTGGTTTGTACAAAAAAATGGGTTTCGAGGTTTGTGCAACAATCGTTCAGCCCAAATTACTGGCCGATAAAAGTGGTACTTTCGATTTCCAGAAGATCTATCTTCATCAGCAACTCAGCTGATTTTCCGACTCAATATTTATCAATAACTTAAACAATTATGATCGTTGATTTGCTATATGCTGATTATATTCGTTAATATTTTAAAACCCGATTCTCAAGGATATATTACATTATGAACAATTTGATAACCCATACAACCGATTTGATTAACGGAGATGCCGAACAAAAAAAGGCAGAAATCCGCGATTACTTTTTGAAAACATATACGCTCGATGAAAAACTATACGAGTATTTAAAAACCGATGAAGCTTTTTATCGCAGGGCCGATCCGTTGCGACATCCGCTAATATTTTATTACGGACATACCGCTGTGTTTTTTATCAATAAACTGGTGCTGGCTAAAATTCTGGATCATCGAATTGACTCCCATTTCGAATCAGTTTTTGCCATTGGTGTTGACGAAATGAGTTGGGACGATTTAAACGAATCGAATTATGACTGGCCTACCGTAAAAGAGGTGTTTGAATACCGCATGAAAGTAAAAGAAGAGGTGTTAAAGGTAATCGACTCAACTCCGCTGACTTTACCCATTAACTGGGAAAATCCGTTTTGGATAATTATGATGGGAATTGAGCATGAGCGCATTCATATTGAAACTTCGTCGGTGCTGATACGGCAATTACCGCTGAAATATTTAAAACCAAATGTTTTCGATGCTCCATGTAAGGAGTCAGGAGATGCACCTGAAAACCACATGTTAAACGTTGAAGGAGGAGAAGTGATTATCGGAAAACCATACGATCACCGATTTTACGGTTGGGATGTGGAATATGGGGAGCATCAGGTAGAGGTTGATGCCTTTAAAGCGTCGGAGTATCTGGTCTCAAATGGTGAGTTTCTTGAGTTCGTTAATGACGGTGGTTATAAAACAAAAGAATACTGGACTGAGGAAGGCTGGAACTGGTGCCAATACAAAAAAGCTGAATTTCCATTGTTTTGGCGAAAAGATGCTGATAAATATTTTTTGCGGCTTTTTGATCAGGAAATTGAAATGCCCTGGAACTGGCCGGTTGAGCTGAATTATCTGGAAGCAAAATCATTTGCCAACTGGAAAACAAAACAAACAGGTAAAACTTATCGTTTGCCAACCGAAGCGGAATGGTATCGACTGGCGGAACAAAACGGCATAAACGATGCTAATTTTGCAACTGTTGCGGCAAATATTGGTTTGGAGAAGTTTGTGTCGCCATGCCCGGTAAATCAATTTAAACAAGGTGATTTTTATGATATCATCGGAAATGTTTGGCAATGGACGGAAACGCCGGTTACAGGTTATCCGGGATTTAAAGTGCACCCTTTGTACGACGATTTTTCAACGCCAACTTTCGATGGCAAACACAACATGATAAGAGGTGGTTCGTGGATTTCAACCGGAAACGAAGCTACCTGGCATGCCCGTTATGCCTTTCGCCGTCATTTTTATCAGCATGCCGGATTTCGTTTGGTAGAATCGGAAAATCCATTGATTATCCGTAATGACTCGTACGAGACTGACTCGGAAGTGGCACAATCGTGTGAATTTAATTATGGAAAGCCGGTTTTGGGCTTCGATAATTTTCCTAAAAGTATTGCCGAAATCTGTAAACAATATGCTAGTGATCAAAAGTCGCTGAAAATGATCGATTTGAATTGCGATACCGGACGAACAGCTTTTGAATTGTCCGATTCTTTTAAACAGATAACAGCAATTGATTTTTCGGCACGTTTTATACGAATGGCGATTCATTTGCAGGAGCAGGGTTTTGTTCGCTACATTACAAAAGATGAAGGTGAATTGGTGCATTATAACGATGTGCAATTGTCAGAACTTGGGTTGAATGCGAAAGATAACCTGCAATTTATGCAGGCTGATGCCAACAATCTAAAACCAATTTACAGTGGCTACGATGTAATTTTAGCCATAAACTTATTGGAAGAATTATATAATCCGAAACATTTTTTGACACGCATTCACGAACGATTAAATGCCGGAGGAATTTTTATTTTGGGTTCAGGCTACGACTGGGAAAAGAACAATATAAAACGCGAAAACTGGCCGGGAGCGTTTAAGCAGGATGGAGAGCCGGTAACATCCTTTGAAGGCATAAAAGCTTTGCTGCAAGATAATTTTGAATTGGTGAACGAGCCAATTAACCTGACCGCGGCAAAAGCAATATCATCCCGTAATATTGAGATTTCGGTGGTTGAAATCTCAGTTTGGCAGAAGCTATAAAGAGTCGGGGAAAAGAGAAGCCCGGAGTTGATGTAAATTCAAACTCCGGGCTTCTCTTTTTCAGCCAATCGGCATGTTCGTATTTTGTTGAAACCCTCAACGCAATTTCGACTTTTTTACGTCTTTAAACGATTCGGAAATATGTTTCCAGTAATCTTTATGAAATTTCACATCTGATTTTCCAAGGATATCATGATAGGTTTTTGGCTCATCATCCGGATGAAAAATCTTTAGTCCCATGTCCTCGTATAAAGCCGATACTTCAGGATGAAACTGAACGGCAAATACATGTGGGTAAGTGCTGTGCGCAACTCCTTCAATAATTTTACCATCGGTCGATAAACAGGTTACTTCCAAACCTTTTCCCAGCTTTTCAATGGCCTGGTGGTGACTGCTGTAAATGCGTGGAGTAGCTTTCTTTGACATTTTTATGGTTTCTCCAAAAAACGGGTTGTCAGTAAATTGAATGGTGTGCAGGTTGATACCCATAAAAAGCGAATCTTCCTCGATTAACTGCCAGTAGTTGCGGTGCATGTTGGCACGGCCTATTGCAACGGTTTCTTCGGGCGTTTCGGCATTATAAACCTCAGCAGGAATGTCCTGGATCAATGTCCCGCCGGTACCCACATTCATGGTTTGCATGCCCAGGCAAAAACCGGTTACCACATAATCCGGCCGCTCGGCAAGGAAGGGTTTAAATGATTCGTTCTGGTAGCCTCCCAACAAGTGAAACATAAAAGTGGCTTCGTAATAATGACGGGCAGGAGTGAACACATCGGATTTTGTATTTTCCTCGCCATAAATGGCCGGAGGAATATCGGCACCACCAAAAAAGATAATTCCGATCGAATTGTCAAATACCTTTTTTAGCTGGGCTGTAACATCGTTTTCCTCGTACAAATTTGTCTCGTTAAGCTCGCCCGTAATTTCGTGCAGATAAAAATTATGGAGCCTGTTTTCGTTGATGTATTCTTGTGTTTTTGTGTAATCGGTTTTTTGCCCTTCGTAATAAACGCCAACAAATTTCACCTTGTTTTTATTTACCTGCATAATGTTATTATCCGTAAGGTATTGAATGGTTTTTATACGATTAACCGTGGGGTCGCAAAGAATGATGTATTTCTTGCGGGTATTAAAATCAGTATCGAAAAAATGTTGCGCGAACGAGGTGCTAACCACCAGGAACGCAATCGTTAGTAAAAGCAGCCTTTTCATTTTTTATATTTTCATTTTTTTTTGACCAGAGTTTTCATCATCAAAATTAAAAGAATAGCGCTTTCAACAATGCTATCTGCGAAGTATTTAAATAAAACATAATTTAGGCAACACACATTCTATAAACTTTGTACATTTGCCTAATCATATAAAAGAAAAAAGGTTATGAAGTTCAATTTTAAATCATCTTACCTGGTAGTAGGTGCTGTTGCATTAATTGTTTTGCTGCTTTTTGGCGGCCGCATGTTTAAAATATTAAAGCCTGGTGAAAAGGCAGTAATTTTTAAACCTTACACCACCGGTTTGGATAAGGATAATATTTTTGGGGAAGGATTCCATATTATAGCTCCATGGAACGAATTGGAAGTGTATAATGTAAGGGAACAACAGCGCGATGAAACAATGGATGTGCTCGACAAAAACGGACTTTCTGTAAATGTGGATGTTACCGTACGTTTTAATCCTTCGTATAGTAAAATTGGATTTTTGCACGAACAATTTGGAGTCAACTTTATAAATGTATTGGTTATTCCCGAAGTTCGGTCATCTGTACGCCAGGTTGCCGGTCGTTATACTGCAGAAGAAATTTATTCTACAAGAAGGGCTGAAGTAGAGCAGACTATAATTACAGAAACAAAAAAAGCATTAAGTGCAAACTTTATCGATATGCGTGCTTTGTTAATCCGCTCAATTAATCTACCTGCTCAGATAAAAGGTGCAATTGAAAATAAACTGCAGCAGGAACAGGAAGCGTTAGCTTACGAATTCCGTTTGCAACGTGAAGAGTCGGAAGCAGAGAGACGCAGGATTGAGGCTGAAGGTATTGCCAATTATAACCGCATTATTAATGCGAGTTTAACCGATGCTATCTTAACTCAACGCGGTATTGAGGCAACAACATCGCTGGCAGAGTCGCCCAATTCGAAAGTTATTGTAATTGGTGGTGGCAAAGATGGACTACCTATTATTTTAGGAAATAATTAGAAGATTAATATAGTTGGATAAGCGAGCTGGTTTATACCGGCTCGTTTTGGTTAAGGAAATTTTATCACAACTAACTTGTTAACCCCTATCGTAACTTCGTTCCGATTGTCTCCGTCAGCTGACGGAGGACAGGAGCGCCGAAGAAGCGACAGGGGGTGAGCTTACAAATGTTAATTTATTAAGCATGAAAAAAATCAAAAATCCCTGGAAAGATCCTAAGAACATTGGTGAATACAATTGCTTTGCATGTTCGCCTTACAACAGTGCGGGCCTTCAGCTCGAATTCTGGGAAGATGGTGGCGAGATTATCACAAAATGGGAGCCGGAGCGTAGTTACGAAGGTTGGATAGGTGTTTTGCATGGCGGAATTCAGGCCACTTTACTCGACGAAATTGGCGGTTGGGTTGTAATGTTAAAACTAAAAACAGCAGGTGTTACCACTGATATGCAGGTGAGTTATTTAAAACCGGTGAAAGTTTCAAAAGGTGAAGTAACCATAAAAGGAAAACTGGTATCGCACGAAGGACGTACAGCGAAAATAGACGCATCGCTATACGACGGAAGCGGCGAGGAGTGTGCAAAAGCAGAACTCTCGTACTTTGTTTTTCCTGAGAAAATAGCCAAAGCACGTTACCAGTACCCCGGTATTGAGGCCTTTTACGATTAATTGATCTGCAGCCTCTGCTTTGCAGAAAAGATGAAATAATATGGAAAGAGATTATTCTTCGTCGTCGTCGAAATCAGAAGAATATTCTAACATATCGTCATCGTCATCCTCATCGAATTCGTCGTAAATAGAATATTTATGTTTTGAACTTTTTTCACGGGAACCACCGTGTTTTTTTTGTTTTCGGTCGAATTTGTCCAATTCCGGGTGTCGGGTTTTGTTCACTTTCTTTTTCATCACGTCAGCAAACCAATGTCATTAATTGTAAAACTGTTATATTAATTAAATTTACGTAGGCAAAATAGAAAAAAAATAAATAAAACAAATCATTCGTTTATTATTTTTACCAAATTGTGCTTTTATACGAAAGTAATTGTAAGATGTTAGCAATGAGTAGATTAAAAAACATTCTATTTTTAGTAATCTGTGGAATGTGCTGGATTGGCACATTGGCACAGGATAATAAGCGTTCAGATAAGCTGTTTGAAGAGGCCAGAAAGTACTATGTGGAAGATAGTTATCCGGCAGCAATTGAGGCTGCTGACAAGATTTTACAGAAAGATCCGGAGTACGCACCGGCGCATCTTCTTTTGGCTGAAATTTATAAAGATATCGACTCATCGCGGCTGGAAATAAAGCACTTGACAAAAGCCGTGGAGCTGGATGATAACCCGCTTATCGATTTCAGACTTGGAGAAGCTTTTTACAAACTGGGCATGTATTCTGAAGCACTCAGTTTTTATGAAAAATATACGGAAAATAAAAATATCCCGGAGAAACGACAGTTTCTTTTGGCCTGTAAAATAGCCAGTTGTCGTTTTGCCATAAACAGCATCGAGAATCCCGTGGCATTTGAACCCACTAATTTGGGCGATGAAATAAACACCGCCAACGATGAATATTGGCCTACGCCTTCATTAGATGGAAAACATCTGGTGTTTACCAGATTGATGAAAGACGGTGGCAGGCCACAGGAAGATTTTTTTATGGCTGAGATCGATTCATTCAACTGGGACAATGCCGTGCCAATGGGCGATGTAAATACTTCAGATAATGAAGGTGCACAAACATTATCCGCCGATTCAAAAATACTGTTCTTTACCGCCTGTAACCGCGAAGACGGATTGGGAAGCTGCGATATTTATTTCTCGCGTTTGGTTGAAGGCAAATGGACTGTGCCGCAAAATGCAGGAGCGCCGTTAAATACTTCGTCGTGGGAAGGACAACCTTCGTTGTCGTCGGATAACCGTTACCTGTATTTCTCAAGTAACCGGACAGGGGGAAAAGGACAAAAAGACATTTGGCGAATTGCTTTTAACGGATTTTCAGCCGAAGGAAAACCGCAGTGGGGAATGCCAGAAAACATGGAGGCGCTGAATACTTCAGGCGATGAGATTTCACCGTTTATTCATGCCAATAACCATAACTTTTACTTTGCTTCCGATACACATGTTGGTATGGGAGGACTTGATTTGTTTACCGCCGAAATAAACGAAAACGGCAAGGTGGAGAACATGAAAAATATGGGCTACCCGATAAACACCTACAAAGATGATATGGGCCTGACCATTAGTTCGATTGGCGATATTGCCTATTTTTCGTCGGCAAGAGAATCGGATAACGGGCTTGATATTTTTTCGTTTAACCTCGATCGTGGTTTGCAGCCGCGACCTGTAACTTATATCAAGGCAAAAGTGACAAATAAGACAAGCAAACAGCCGGTTATGGCCGATATCGAACTGCTTAACCTGAATTCTGCCGTAAGTGAGCCGCGCATCGAAAAGGCCGATGAAAATGGCCAGATTATGCTGGCATTGCCCGTTGGCCGTAATTATGCATTTAATGTTTCGGAAGATGGGTTTATGTTTTACTCACAATCCATGCGTTTGGCGGATGAGAATTCCTTAACTGATCCGTTTATTCTGAACATTGAATTGGAGCCGATAGAAGTTGGAGCCGAAATGGATCTTCACAATATCTATTATGAAACCGATTCGTTTGCTATTCTTTCCGAGTCAGAGCCGGAACTTCAGAAACTGGTTGACTTTTTGAAAAACAACAGTGGTTTAAAAGTCGAGATTCAGGGACATACCGATAGTTCGGGTAATCCGGAAAGTAACCTTGAACTTTCGAAATTAAGGGCAAAATCGGTAGTTGACTACCTCGTTGAAAATGGTATTCCAGGCGGTCGTTTGCAATCGGAAGGATATGGCGATACAAAACCTGTAGCTACCAACGAAACGGTTGAAGGACGCAGGTTAAACCGTAGAACAACGATTAAAATTATTGCAAAATAAAGTTTTTTGGATACCACCTTTGTTAGTTGTTTCATTTGTCTAATTTTATGATGTATACCAAAAAACTGATAAATGAAACAACTACTTTGTACCGCATTCTTATTGGTGTGTATTGTTTTCACCGCTTCTTCGCAAGAAAATTATCTCAATCAATGGCCATCGTTTCGGGGGCCGTTTGCCAAAGGTTTTGTTGAAAATGCAAAAACAGTTAGTAGCTGGAATGTTGAAACCGGAGATAACGTTCTCTGGATAACTCCAATACCGGGACTGGGACATTCAAGCCCAATAATTTGGGACGATAAAATTTTTATTTCCACAGCAATAAGCAGTTCCGGCGATAATGAAGTAAAGATCGGATTATATGGCGATGGCGATGCTGTGGAAGACGAGTCGGTTCATGACTTTAAATTGTATTGCCTCGATAAAAACACGGGCGAAATAGTTTGGGAAAAGCTGGCCACCAAACGCGTTCCCAAAGTAAAACGTCATACAAAAGCATCGCACGCCGATGGTTCACCTGCAACCGATGGAAAACACGTGGTTGTGTTCTTTGGCTCAAACGGGCTTTTCTGTTACAGCATGGATGGTGAGCTGGCCTGGCAAAAGGAATTCGATAAAATGAATGCAGGACCTTACAATGCTCCCGAACTGGAATGGGGATTTTCAAGTTCTCCAATAATTCACAACGATAAAGTCATCGTTCAATGCGATTATTTAGGCGATTGTTTTTTGGCTGCCTACGATGTAAATACCGGGGAAGAAAAATGGAAAACACCCCGTGAGGAAGTTTCAACCTGGAGCTCTCCAACGGTGTTTGAGAAAGATGGAAAAACACAGGTGGTGGTAAACGGCTGGAAACATATGGGAGGGTATGATTTTGAAACCGGAGAAGAAATTTGGAAAATGAGCGGTGGGGGCGATGTTCCTACACCAACACCGGTAATTGTGAACGATTTGATATTTATTAATAATGCACATGGCCGCTATTCGCCAATTTATGCCGTTAAAACCGATGCAACCGGCGACATAACACTCGGGGATAATGAAACAGAGAACGAAAGCATAGTCTGGAGTATAAAACGTGGTGGCGCGTATATGCAAACTCCTCTTATTTATAACGGCTATTTATATAATCTGCAGGGAAACGGATCACTAAGTGTGTTTAAAGCAAGCACCGGTGAGTTGATGTATAAAGAGAGCCTTGGATCGGTTGGTGGTTTTACGGCTTCGGGTGTGGCCGCTAACGGGCAGGTGTATTTGTGTTCCGAACAGGGTGATGTATTTGTTGTTAAGGCTGGCCCTGAGTTTGAAATTTTGGAGCACAATAAAATGAATGATGTGGTTATGGCTTCACCTGCAATAAATGGTGATGTTTTGTATTTCAGAACACAAAAGTCGGTGATCGCCATAGGAAATGATTAGCTGCGATTTCTTCTGCGAAATAGTTTAAGGTGTGTTATTTCCGATGAGACCAATTAATATACTGATATAGAAATTTCGCGGATTTCCGGGATAGTAATAGCGGGGTGGATTGCCGCCAAACGATGGGGCATTAACGGCCAGCATTGAGGTATAATGAATATCAAATATATTTTGAATGCCTCCGCGTATATCAAATTTAAAGTTATCCTTTTTCCCTTCGTACCTGATTTCTGCATTGGTTAATCCAAATGCATCGGAGAAAGTGGAATTGGCATCGTCAGCAGGCATTTTGCCGTTATGGCGATACCAACCGTTTATTGATATATTTTTGATCGGTATAAAAGTGGAGCCAACAGTAAAGGTTTCTTTTGCCGTTCCTGGAAGAAGATTGCCGGAATAATCGTTTCCCAAATTCACAAAATCGTTAAAATGATAGTTGGCCAATGTGGCGCTACCGTATAGGGTTAGCAATGGATTTCGTTTGTGCGTAATGGTTACCCAGGTAAATTCGGTTTCAAAACCCGGATGCACTGATTGCCCTGCATTAACACCCACATAAGCATCTTCGCCGGTGCGGTGCGCCACAAGCAGGTTGTCGATATAAATGCGGTAGTAGCTTGCTGAAAGTTTAAAACGGTTGGTAATTTGGGTTCTGAATCCCGTTTCAAAACTCCATCCCGATTCCGGTTTGATGTCGGGGTTAATACTGCCTTCAGGCATCAAAGTTTCTTCGAATGAAGGCGTTGAAAATCCATGGCTGATATTTCCATAAATAGAATTCTCGTGATTCAAAAGAAAATTAACACCCAAACGCGGCGACAAAACCGGTTTGTAATTTCGGTTGCCCGACTGGTCGCCGTTTTCGGTAAAATGATCGGTGTATTTAAAACGCGTGAGGTTCCCGTTTAATCCGGCAGAGATAAATACGCGCTCTTTAATGTTCGATTCCAACTGAACAAAGAGATTCTCGTATTGGCGTTTTTCATTGTTGTCCGAAAGAAGTTGGTCGTTATCATTGTCAAAAGTTTGCCAGTCGTAGGTTTCGCGGAACATTTCAGCTCCGGTTGTCATTACCAGACGAAACTCTTCGGTGGCAATAACTTTTTGAATGTAAGCGCGCCAGCCGATATAGTCTGATGATTCTTTCAGTCGGTTAAAAGGGCGCAGTTCATCCAACTCGCGGATGCTTCCGAAAACGCCAACTGATATTTTCCCGTCGTTAAGTGTAAAACGGTTAAACGAAGCACCAAACTGCGAGTTCGTATATTCTTCAAATCCCCTTACCGAAGCCCAGTTTTGTGCGGCACTTTCCGGATTATTTTCATAGGTATCCAAATCGAGCGAACTCGGTATATAACCTTTCATTTTTGTGGCTTTTAGCAAAAACTGAAGGTTCGATTTTTCTGAGAAATTGTAAATCGAATTAATAAGCAGATTACCCCGGGTGGTCGAATTATTTTCGCGGTAACCATCGCTCGATAGCAATGCCCCAAGCGTGTAAATCTGTAATTTATTGGCAGTAACTCCGGCCGACAGCGTGTTTTTAAACGTTCCAAACGAAGCCACTGTAGTTTTGTTTTGAACAAAATCCTTCACCACCGTTTTTGGATGAAAGAGCAATACGCCGGCAAGTCCGGCACCGTATAAGCTCGATGATGGCCCTTTGATAATTTCAACGCGTTGGATAGCCGAGTTTTCAAGATCTTCCAGAACCGTTTCGCCATCGCCTGTAGTTAATGGAATTTCTCCAAAATAAGCCTTGATTTTGTTGGTGCCGTACGGTGTGCGCGAGCCAATTCCGCGAATGGTTAAACGGTTGGTGTTAAATGTTCCGTGGTGCATCAAAATGCCGGGAATGCGGTTCAGCGCATCGATGGGAGTGAGCGCATCGCCCGATTCCAGTTGCTCGGGCTGCAGCAAATTTACCGGTGCCGGCGTATTAAAAATGTTGTACGGCGAACGAAATGCGGTAATGGTAATTTCTTCTATCTGATCACTTAGCGGCGTTGTATCCTGGCGCGTTACCGGTAACTGGGCAAACAACACACCGGAAGGAATAAACCCGGAAATGAGCAGAAAGATCAGAAATGTACACCACCTCGTTTTCATCACACGCTTTTTTTGTTCTCAAACCAAAGTTAACAAAAAGTAAGCAATATTTTAGGCCGTAATAATGTGTGAAAACGAAATGGCGATATTTGCGTCTTTTCTGGTTATTCGCTTCGTTTAAACGCTTATCTTTTTTAATCCCATTAGAAAATCTTCTTTAATGCTGGCGCCCAGTCCAGGTGTTTCGGTAATGGTAATTTTACCTTTCTCGCCATAAAGAATACCTCCATTAACCGGATCTTCTTCCATCATTAACGGTGTATCAAAATCGTAATAAACAATATTCTTTGACGAAAGAGCAAAATGGGCTGCTGCCGTAAATCCCAAACGCGTTTCCAGAAAACCGCCAACCTGGATTTCCATTTTTGCAGCCTTGGCGTGTTGGACAATCTTCATCGCTTTAAAAATACCGCCCGATTTACTCAGTTTAATATTGATCAGGTCGCAGGCATACAAATCGATCAGTCTTTTTGCATCGATATGGTCGCAGCAGGTTTCGTCGGCCATAATAGGAATAGGGCTGAATCGTCTGATTTCAGGCAGGGCCATGTAGTCCCAACGCGGAATAGGCTCCTCGCAATGTTGTATTTTATAAGGTGTGAGTGCTTTTAAAATATCGAGTGCTTCTTCGGTTTTCCATCCCTGGTTGGCATCTAAACGTATCGGAATTTTCGGACCAATTGTTTCGCGTATTTTTTTTATGCTTTCCACATCCTGTTCTTTCGAGTGGCCAAGCTTTACTTTTATAATCTCAAAACCGTTATCAACAATGCGTTTGGCATCGGCAGCCATTTTTTCCGGATTGGTAAGACTTACTGTGTAATCAATTTGCATTTCCTTGTTGTTTTGTCCTCCAAGGAATTGATAAAGTGGCACACCGGCCTTTTGTGCTGAGATGTCATACAACGCCATATCAAAAGCACTTTTTATGCTCGAATTACCATAAATAGTTTTGTCCATTGCGTGCGTGCAAGCCTCAATGTCTTCCGGGTTTTTCCCTTTTAAAACCTGGGCGAGATACTGACCAACAATAAAACAGGTTTCCATGCTTTCTCCGTTAATGGTCATAAACGGACTGCATTCGCCAAAGCCTGTAATGCCTTGGTTTGTGTGAATAACAACGATCACATTTTGGGCGTGATACATGGGGCCTAATGAAATAACAAAAGGTTCTTTTAATTTGATGGGAGATTGGTAGATATCAATCTTGTCGATTAGATGTTTCATTGTAAAAGTGCAGTTTTTTACAAAGTTGATAAATCTTTTTAAGGAATTTGTATGACAAATGATATAATTGTGGTGCTTAACAAAAGAATTAAGATTGGATTATTTTATGGTTGAAGTGAAATACAGATCACTTTTCTCGATTTGTTGCGAGATACAAACAGGAATAGAGTTGATGTTTTGATTTCGATTTAGCTTAGTAGGAACATTGAAATTGAAAATCCAAATTGATTTCGCACGGAGAGGAAATGAAAATTGAAAGTTGGAATTAATTTCCCGTGACGGGAAAATGCACTCAAATAAAAATTCTCTCGTTTGCCTGTTAAATATAAATGAAAAAAAAAGCCCGTCAGAAAAGCTGACGGGCAGGTAGTTTTGGACTATAGATTTTTTAATCTAAACTTGTTAAAAACGCATCGCGCTCTTTCAGGAATTCGGACAAACGCTCAATTGGGTCGCGTGTTATCGCAACTCTTCCCGAGCGGATAAACTGCATTACCTTAAACTGGTTTAATTCTTCGAACAGCGCTTGTGTATCTTCCTTATGACCGGTCTTTTCAATTACCACATAGTCTTTGGTAATTTCAAGAATACGGGCGCCTGCTTTACGCACGATCTTTTCAATGGTATCACTCTCGTAAATCGGCTCTATTGGAACTTTATACAGAGCAATTTCCTGGAAGATCATTTCATCATTGGTGTGATAGAAAGCTTTTAATACATCGATTTGCTTTTCAATCTGGCTAACCAGTTTTATCGCCATAGCATCGGTACAGTGTATCACTATTGTAAATTTAAAAATGCCATGCAATGCCGACTCTGATACGGTAAGACTATCGATATTTGTTTTTCTGCGTGTGAAAACGTTTGTGATCCTGGTTAAAAGACCAATGTGGTTTTCAGAATAAACTGTAAGGATATATTCTTTTTTCATTTTTTTACTTTTTTTCGTTATTCAGGTTACGAATTTAAGGCTCTAAAATTACGTCGGAAACTGATGCGCCCGTTGGAACCATCGGGAACACATTGTCTTCTTTCTCAATTTTTACCTCAAGTAAATAAGGACCATCATGGTCGAGCATTTTTTGAATACTTGCATCCAGATCCTCGCGTTTGTCAACGGTGTGGCCGTCAATACCAAATCCTTTACCTATAAGGATAAAATCAGGATTATGCAGTTCGGTAAACGAATAGCGTTTGTCGAAGAATAGTTGTTGCCATTGCCTTACCATTCCCAGGAAGTTGTTATTCAGCAACATGATTTTTACCGGCAACTTGTTCTGCGCAATTGTGCCCAGTTCCTGAATGGTCATCTGAAAACCACCGTCGCCAACCACTCCAACAACAGTACGTTCTGGTGCTCCAAGTTGCGCTCCCATGGCAGCGGGCAAACAAAATCCCATTGTTCCCAAACCCCCGGAGGTTACGTTGCTTCGTGATTTTTTAAATCCGAAATAACGCTGAGCGATCATTTGGTGCTGACCAACATCGGTAACAAGAATAGCTTCGTTATTAGTTTTTTCAGAAACTATTCTGATGGCTTCTCCCATTGTTAAACCCGGTTTTGTTGGGTAAAGGTCTTTCTGAATAACCTTTTCGTTTTCAATGGCATCGCATTTTTTAAATTCGTTGTGCCAGCTTTCATGCGTGTTGGGATGTACATTGCCGATAAGCATTTTTAATGCTTTTTTGGCATCGCCCAATACGGCCACGTCTGTTTTAACGATCTTATCAATTTCAGCCGGATCTATCTCAATGTGGATGATCTTGGCCTTTTTGGCGTATTCGCTAACCTTGCCGGTAACACGATCGTCAAAACGCATTCCCACAGCAATAATCAGGTCGGCTTCGTTGGTGAGTTTATTTGGTCCATAGTTTCCGTGCATACCCAACATACCAACATTTAGTCGATGGTTGGTTGGCAGTGCAGAAAGTCCTAATAAGGTCCAGGCTGCAGGAATTCCTGTTTTTTCGATAAAAGCTTTTACTTCTTCTTCAGCACTGCTGAGAATAATTCCCTGGCCAACAAACAGTAATGGTTTTTTAGCTTCGTTTATTAAATCAGCAGCGGCTTTAATCTGGTGCGGATCAATATTGGTTTCCGGCACATAACTGCGGATTTTTTTACATTTCTCGTATTTATATTCCAGTACACCAAATTGTGCATCTTTAGTTACATCAATTAAAACCGGACCCGGACGGCCTGTTGTGGCAATATAAAATGCCTGTGCCATTACTTCAGGAATTTCTTCTGGAGTAGTTATCTGGTAATTCCATTTGGTAACCGGTATCGACATACCCACAATGTCCGATTCCTGGAAAGCATCGGTTCCCAGAAGTGGCGCGGCTACTTGTCCGGTAATACATACAAGCGGAGTTGAATCTATCATTGCATCTGCAATTCCTGTCATCAGGTTAGTGGCACCAGGGCCTGAGGTTGCAAAAACAATTCCAGGTTTGCCGGTGACGCGGGCATAGCCCTGGGCTCCATGAATGGCTCCCTGTTCGTGGCGGGTTAAAATATGTTTTACCTCTTTGTCAAAATCATACAACGCATCGTAAACGGGCATAATTGCACCGCCTGGATACCCAAAAATGGTATCCACCCCTTCTTCCATAAGCGACAGGATCAATGCTTGTGAACCGGTAACTTTTTTTGCTGTCATATTGTTTACTTTTTAAGGCCGGCGCTGTTAACCGGCTATCTGTTTGTTCTTTGTTTTATTCTTTTTCTCAATTAGTCTATTAATCTCACGGCTCCCATATCGGCCGATGAAACAAGGCTTGCATAAGCTTTTAGCGCTTTCGATACATTACGGACCCGATTTGCAGGTTTCCATGCTTTTGCTCCTTTGGCTTCTTCTTCGTCGCGGCGTTTTTGCAATTCTTCATCAGAAATTACCAGGTTAATAGAACGCTCGGTAATATCGATCGCAATTTTGTCGTTGTTGCGAATCAGTCCGATTGCGCCGCCACCTGCTGCTTCAGGTGAAACGTGCCCGATAGACAATCCCGATGTTCCACCTGAGAAACGTCCGTCGGTAATCAGTGCACAGTGTTTATCCAGTTGCATTGATTTCAGGTACGAAGTAGGGTAGAGCATTTCCTGCATGCCCGGGCCTCCTTTTGGTCCTTCGAAACGAATAATGATTACATCACCTTTTTGAACTTCATCACCAAGAATGCCGTTAACTGCATCATCCTGCGAATCGAAAACTTTTGCTGTTCCCGTGAATTTAAAGATCGACGGATCAACACCTGCAGTTTTTACAATACATCCTTTTTCGGCGATGTTACCAAACAGAACAGCTAATCCGCCGTCTTTGTTGTAAGCATTTTCAAAATCGCGTATACAGCCGTTGGCACGGTCATCGTCCAGTTCTTTGTAAAAGCTTTGTTGCGATCCCATAACCAGGTTTCTACCTCCGCCCGGTGCCGATTTGAATCGGTTAATAGCATCTTCGGTAACGGTATCGCGTTTGATATCGTATTCGGCAATGGCTTCGCCCAAAGTCCTTCCATCGATGCGCGAAACGTTGGTTTCCATTAAACCGCCGCGTTCCAGTTCTCCTAAAATGGAAAGGATTCCGCCGGCACGGTTTACATCCTGAATATGATAATGACCGTTTGGCGCCACTTTACACAAGTTAGGTGTAATACGCGAAAGCTCGTTAATGTCGTTCATGGTAAAGCTTACTTCGGCTTCGTGCGCAATGGCCAGCAGGTGAAGCACCGTGTTGGTTGATCCACCCATGGCAATATCGAGTTTCATGGCATTTAAAAAGGCATCGCGCGAACCGATACTTCTTGGAAGTACCGAATCGTCGCCTTCGAAATAATAGGCTTTTGTTGCTGCTATAATCTTTTGTGCAGCTTCTTCAAAAAGTTTCTTTCTGTTGGCGTGAGTGGCTACAATTGTTCCGTTTCCGGGAAGTGCCAAACCAATCGCTTCGGCCAGACAGTTCATCGAGTTTGCAGTGAACATTCCCGAGCACGATCCGCAGGTAGGACAAGCATTTTCTTCCACCTTTTGAACATACGAATCTTCAATTGTTGTATCGGCAGCCATAACCATGGCGTCAACAAGGTCAAGGAATTTATCGTCAACTTCGCCGGCTTCCATTGGTCCGCCCGAAACAAATACTGCCGGAATATTCAGTCGCATAGCGGCCATCATCATTCCCGGAGTAATTTTATCGCAGTTCGAGATACAAACCATTGCATCCACTTTGTGTGCATTACACATATATTCAACACTGTCGGCAATCACATCGCGCGAGGGAAGCGAATATAACATCCCATCGTGGCCCATTGCGATACCATCGTCGATGGCAATGGTGTTAAATTCAGCAGCAAAATAGCCTTCTTTTTCAATTAAACTTTTTACATACTGGCCAATTTCGTGTAAATGAACATGGCCCGGAACAAACTGCGTGAACGAGTTAACAATTGCGATCAACGGTTTCCCAAAGTGTTCTTCTTTCATTCCGTTAGCTCTCCAAAGGCTGCGTGCCCCGGCCATTCTTCGGCCCTGCGTGGTTGTGTTGCTTCGTAATGTGTTATGCATACTTTTTTGTCTTTTTCTGTCTGTAATAACATTAAAAAAGCCTTTCTCTGTTTTGAGAAAGGCTTATAAATATCTTTAGTATCTATACAAATTAATGGCCTTTCTCAGTATTTCCAAGAATGACAACGAGTAGGACAATAACATTGATAGATAAAATTCTCATTTGCTTTTGTAATGTAGAAGCAAATGTAAAAATTATAATTTATTATCAAAACGAATTGAAATCAAAATCTCGTATTTTGAACGAATTTTAAAGATATTTGAAGATTTACTTCTGAATTGTAATTGTTTTCGTTGTAAATCTATCAATTTTTCCCGATAATTTAAGAAGTGTAGTTTGAATGATTTTATTAATTTCAGGCTTTGCAATAAACGCGATCATAAAACTAACAATGAGCCTACGGTACCATTTAATATACTTTGTCGGTTTGCTATTTCTATTCTCCTGTGTGTCAAAACCCAATGGGGAATTTTCAAAGAATAATAATCCGGTAAAAATATATCCCGACTACACTGAAGTTATTATTCCGGTTAATATTGCTCCTCTGAATTTTTTAGTAGAAGAAGCGGGAGATGCTTATTATCTGTCTATTTCTGGAGAAAAGGCAGGGAGTATAGCCGTTTCATCGCGGGATGGTCAATTTCGATTTTCAGAAAAGAAATGGAAAAAACTTCTTGGAGAAAACCTGGGAGCAAAAATCAGCTATCAAATTTCAGTAAAAAAGGAGGGCAAGTGGATTCAGTATCCTGCTTTCAACAATACCGTTTCTTCCGAAAAAGTTGATCCGTTTTTGTACTACCGTTTGTTATATCCGGGGTATGAAAGCTGGACCGAACTGAGCATAGTACAACGAAGCCTCGAGAATTTTAAGGAAAAGACGGTGATTCAAAATAACGTTGTGGGGCAAAACTGCGTCAACTGCCATGCTTTTAATAACCGAAATGCGGATGATTTTATGTTCCACATGCGTGGTAATTTGGGTGGTACTTATTTTGTTGAAGATGGAGATTTGAAAAAAGTGAACCTGAAAACCAAGGAAATGAATAACGGGGCAGTATATCCGCGCTGGCATCCGTCGGGGAAATATGTTGCTTTTTCATCCAATAAAGTGGTTCAGCAGTTTCATGCCAAGGAAAACAAAAAAATCGAAGTTTCAGATTTGAACTCTTCACTGGTACTGTACGATGTTGATGAAAATGAAATAATGCAGGTGCCTGTTGATTCGGAAAAACAATTTATGGATACTTATCCGGAATGGTCGGCTGATGGCCGGTTTCTGTATTTCTGTCGGGCTGCTCAAATTGCCGAGAATTACGATTACCGGGATATAAAGTATGATTTGTATCGGGTGGCGTTTGATCCTGAACAACGAAAATTTTCGGACCCTGAGTTGGTTTTCAACGCTGCAACTTTGGGGAAGAGCGTTTCTTTTCCACGGATAGCACCGGCCGGAAACGTGTTGATCTTTACCTTACACGACTATGGTTGTTTTTCGATCTGGCACAAAGAGGCTGATCTGTATTCGATTGATTTGTGGAATTTACAGGTGAATAAATGTGGAAATAACAGCGATTTTACCGAGAGTTACCACAGCTGGTCGTCGAATAGTAAATGGTTGGTATTTAGCAGTAAACGTGGCGATGGTCTTACAGCCCGCCCGTATATTTCGTTTGTTGATGAAAACGGTGTGACAAGCAAACCTTTTGTGTTGCCGCAGAAAGATCCCGGATTTTACAGGGAATTTGTAAAAACATTTAATATCCCTGAATTTGCTATAAAAGATGTTGATCTTGCTCCGGGAGAAATAAGAGAAACTGCAGGAAAAGAAGCCATACAAGCGCAATGGGCAACTAACTAAACCAATTGAAATGAATTCAGTTCCAAAAAAAACCAAAGCAATTACCCGCTTTTTTCCTGCAGTGTTACTATTTCTGTTCGCCACAGTATTTCTGTACCGTTTTACCGACTATATTTTCTTTTACCAGGAGAAATCATCCTTATTTCAAACCGGTTTTTCTTTCCTGCAACAGCATTTAGAGAGGCCGGGCGGTTTTCTGGAATATCTGGGGAAGTTGCAAATTGCATTCTATTATTACCCTTTGGTTGGAGCATTGATTGTGAGCACGCAGATATTACTAATTGTTTGGTTAATCTCCGGAATAGGAAAAAAATTGGGAGCAGAAAATTTTCTGTTTGCGGCATTTTTAATGGGAGCTCTATTGTTTTATCTGCAAACCAATTACCAGTATCAGGCAATAAATAATCTGGGAATTTTAGTTCAGCTACTTTTATTTGTTGGATTAATTCAGAGCAAACCCAAATCTGAGTGGAGGGTGGTAATTCTGCTTCCCGTTATATACTTTCTGTTTGGTAGTTTCTCTATTCTGCTCCTCGGTATTACAACTGTATACTTTCTGTTACAAAAAAGTTGGGTGAAGCCGGCATTGAGTTGGTTCTGTTTTGCGGTTTTCTTTTGGATCGGCAAGGAATTCTTGTTTTTCTATACCACTGAGTCACTTCTGGTGTTTCCGTTTTCGGTTACCACTATCGGGGGACAGGTAGTTCTATTCGGTTTGGTGATTTTATTATTGCTGTTCGTACCTGTATTTGTCAGATTCAGAATTAATCTAATCGAGCGGATAAAAATCAGACAATTAAAATTGGCCATGTTTTCTCCGTATTTGATTTTGGCTTTGCTCGCTGTGGTTGCTTTTCAGAATATTGATGAAAAGAGTAAACACTACTTTCATGCTGAGAAATTATTTTACGAGCAGAAATATGATGAGCTGATTCGTTATAATTATGACGATCCCACCAACAATAAGCTGACGCTGTTTTTAAATAATGTGGCTTTGGCCGAAACCGGACGTTTAGCGGATTCATTTTTTAAATTCAGGCAGAGTGACGATGGCAGTACACTGTTTTTAAAGTGGCAAAATGTTAATCAGTTTATACGATTAGGCGGATATTACTATTATGCCATTGGTGTGATAAACGAGGCGCAGCGTTGGGCATACGAATACAAGGTAATATATGGCTACACGCCCGAAACACTAAAAATGCTGATTAAAACCGAACTGATCAAAGGAAATTACCGAACGGCGGAAAAATACATAACGATTCTCGACCGATCGTTGTTTTATAAGGAGGATGCACGCAATTTCAGGAAATTCCTTAACGATGATGCTGCCGTTTGGAGCGACGAGGAATTGGGAAAAAAGAAGCAACAGGATAGTAAACTCGATTTTTTTGTAAAAAGCGATATGCCCTGGTTAAACCTGCTGCCTGTATTAGATGCTGATTCGAATAATCCGATGGCCTTGCAATACGAACTGTCTTGGCTGATGCTGCAGAAAGATATGAAAGGAATTGTTGAATTGTTGCCGGCCTTGGAAAATGCAGGGCTAAAAAAGATTCCTAAAAATGTTGAAGAAGCTGTTGTTACCTACAAATTATTGCGGGTGGGAGAGATGCCTGAGCTTAAACAGTTGCAAATTGACCCTGAAACCGAACAGCGATTTCAACGGTATTACCAAATATATCAGCAAACCCGGTCGAACAAAAGAAAAGCTCAAATTGCGCTTCGTGAGTTTGCTGATACTTACTGGTATTATGTCTTTTTTAATTAACGGTTTGCCTTGCTGAATTTTATTGAATCTTGCTTGATATTATTGCGATTTTAAAAGCTCATCGTTGTTTTTAAATAACAACATAAATGCGACCACCAAAACCACTGAACTTAGCGTGGATATTCCCCAAATTGCATTCCAGTTATAGCCTGCATCGCTTTTAAAATTGGCTATTAATTCGCTGCAAATAAAGTTTCCAACCAAAAGACCGGCACCAAAAGTTACCAGGAAAATAAAACCTTGTGCTTGTGATCTTAATTCGGCAGGTGCTTTTTTATCGATGTAAATCTGGCCGCCAACATAAAAGAAACCAAATATTAATCCGTGAATCAATATTCCGATATAATACATCCAGCTTTGGTTGATAATACCGCCTGCATAAAACGAAAAGTAGCGTACGGTTAAGGCAAGCAAACCAAAGATCATCACTTTTCGTAAGCCAAACTTTTTAATGGCCGGCGGAACCAGTAGTAAAAATCCCATTTCGGCCAGCACGCCCCAGTTCATTGTAACTGAAATGTATTTTGTATTAATGTTCAACAAAAACTCGGAAAAGAACGAGTAATACATCGCAAAGGGAATTAGCGACAGGAAAGAGAAAATGATAAATAGGGCAAAATTCTTATCGCGCATTAATTCAACTGTTCGCAAGCCAAAAGCATCAATTATCGAACCTTTTTTCCCTTTGGCCGGAGGAGGGGTATTTGGCAATGTAAGGTTAATAAATACGGCTATTATACTTACTGCAGCACCGCAATAAAACGGTATGTTTGTTCCGTCGAAATCAAGGCCTAAAAAGCGAATAAAAATTACACTAAAAATGCCGGATGCTACCCATCCAATTGAACCAAACACCCTGATCTTTGGGAATTGTTCAGACGGAAGGTGCGCCATTGCAATAGAACTGGTTAAACTCCAGCTGGGCATGTAACCCAACATGGCAATAAGCAGAAAAATAAATAGTAAATCGGGTTGGTTTGTAGTTCCGGCAAGCAATAACATTACAGCATTCAGCAAGTTTAAGGAGGCCAATACTTTTTGTCCGGGGAAAAAACGATCGGCCAGCATGCCAATAACCGGCGATACGAGGCAGCCAATAGCCATTGAACTTAAAATCATCGATTTTTCGAAACTGCTAACGTCGAGGTTGGTTAAATAAGCAGCAAGAGGAACCCACCAAACAGCATACATCATGTATTGGAGGAGCATCATCAGGGACAGTTTTATTCTAATCATGACAATAGGATTTTAGGCAATGGGCAAATACCAGTGCATAGATTTAAGCAATACTATTAATTTGAGAACCGTTAACCTCTTCAGGTTCAGATAAGGTTAAGTGAATGTTTGGAAAATTCAGATAGTATTTTTCTGAATTTCAGTTATTGAAATTTGTCTTTCTTACTGTGAAAAATACGAAATGAATAGGTTGATATAAAAAGACCGGCAACTTGAGCCGGTCTTTTATATACTAACTAAACTAAACGACTAGTTGTAACCGGGATTCTGTTGCAACTGTGGAGCTTTGTTTATTTCTGTACGTGAAATTGGTAACCAGTAGTTGGCATCATTCCACGATCTTGCATCAGCATCTGATGAAGTGTCGTAGAACCATTCGTGGCTACCATCTGCGTAATGATAGATTTTTATTGGATGAACGGTTTTAATGACGTCTTCTGCAATCATCCATTTACGAATCATATACCAGCGGTCGCCTTCACCAAAGAACTCTACCATTCTTTCGTGACGATACCATTCTCTGGCTTCTGCCTGGTCAGTTGTCATTTTATCAGGTAATCCTGCACGGTTACGAATCATATTCAGTGCATCCATACCTTTTTCAACTTCATTCAATTCAATACATGCTTCTGCATAGTCCAGAACAACTTCAGCGAACCTCATTTCTATCCAGGCATTTTCGTTGTTAAAATATTGTCCAACGGTTGCCGGATCCTGGTATTTTTTGATGTAGTAACCGTTTTTAGTACCGTTCCATGCTTCGATTGGTCCCTGGCGGGTATCAACTCCGGCAGTTTGTGTACCATCGGCTGCAATATAATAACCGGTTTGAACACGATTGTCCGGGTCGAATGCTACTGCATCGGTTGGGCGTTGGATCCATGCTGCGCCATCAAAAAGAACAGTTGCATAAAAGCGTGGTTCCCTTCCAACGTATGGATTAATTTGTGGATCAGCTGCCAGTTCAGCAGCTGTTGCTTCGCGTACTTCTTCATCGCCCGGATTGTATTTGTCCCAAACGAAAGAACTACCATCGGCCATTTCGAATTCGCGAACTGCAAGTTCGTTCGGACCGTTGTTTCCCCAGTTGTGGTAACCATTCGGTCCCCACCATCTGTTTTGAGTAGTTCGGTTACCCTGCGACTGCAAGTGTTGCACACCCCAGATAGCTTCATCATTCCATTCGCCTTTTTGCGTAAAAATGCTAAAGAAGTTTTCAGAATAAGCATCAATATCAGCATCAGTTAATGGAGAAGGAGGATCGTCAGTTCCACCTGTTAATGAGTAATCTCCATAGTCTCCGTCCATAATTCCTTTGGCAATGGTTTGCGCCTGAGTGAGTAAAGACGTTCTGCTATGCGACTGGAACGAAACCAGCGGATCATCAGAATAAGCTCCATGCATTAATTCACCAGCACTCCAGCTTAAAATACGCGATTTTAACGCTGCAGCAGCACCTTTTGTAGCGCGGCCCTGATCCATACCATCTTTGGTTGGAAGTCCGGCAATTGCTTTATCAAGGTCGGCAATAATAAAATCAAGTGTTGCATCTAGCGAAGATCTGTTAATAGATAAGAAATCTTCACCCAGTTCGAATGGCTGGTCAACCAGTACCAGACCACCGTACGAGCGCATTAAGTTTACATAGTCGAAAGCACGGATAAAATAAGCTTCGGCAATGTATCTTGCCAGATCTTCTGCGTCTTTTGATTCTGGGGTAGGCACGTTTGGCGCATTTGCAAGAAATACGTTTACGTTTTTAATATTGCTGTATAGCCCCCACGTAATCCAGTTGAAACGCCAGTTTCCAAAGTGTCCCAATTCATCGGGGCTCATATTACCCTTTACAAACGGGTAACCTGCCGGACGGTGTATACACATTAATTCATCGGTAGCTCCAGCCAGTAGGTCTTCTCTTAATCCTAATAACATATTGTTATCAACGCCAATATAGTCGTAACATCTGCCCAAATATGCTTTTGTTAGGTTTAAGTCTTCAAAAACAGATTCCTCGTTAAAAGCATCAACCGCCTTTTGGTCGAGAATATCGTCGCATGATGTCGTTGCAATAATCAGCGTCAACACCAGTATCGAACCTAATATTTTTTTCATATTCTTCATTTTTCAAAATTCATTAATTACTAAAATGTAACTTTAACACCAAGAGCCATAGTTCTTACAGCAGGATATTGCATAGGAGCTCCAATTTCCGGATCGAAGTTCTTTTGAGCAGCATAGAGCAGGAACAGGTTGTTTCCTGCAAAATATACCTGAGCTCGTGAGATTCCCAAATCGCCAAATACAGTATTTGGAATGGTGTAAGTAAGAACGGCATTTTTCAATCGGCAATAAGCCATATTATCCAGGTGGTAAGTACTCATATGGTTATCAAACGACCAGTATAAGTCATCGCGGTTGTATGCTCTTGCTACATCAGTATTGGTGTTTTCAGGTGTCCAACGGTTGTCGAAACTCCACTGGAAATAGTTACCTGCTTCACCACGACGTCCATCCGAAATGTTCATGCGGTAATATTTACCCTGACCTTGTGCCAGTACTGATAAGTGCCAGTTTTTGTAGTCTACGTCGATAGATAAACCGTAACTTACTTCAGGCATATCGGTTTGGTCGATAAGAATCTGGTCATCGCTGGTAATTGATCCGTCACCATCCACATCGCGGAATATAACATCACCTGGTTTTGCATTATCCCAGTGAGGATAAGCATCAACAGCTGCCTGATCCGCAAATACGCCAATAGCATCGTACATTAACCAGGCTCCGTAGGGGTGTCCGGTGCGTTGTTGCCATGGTTCTGCTCTTTCTGGCTCATCCATAAATACCACTTCGTTGTGATTGTATGAGAATTGACCGGTAAGGTCAAGACGAAGGTCGGAAGTAATATTTTTATGGTATCCGGCTTCCAACTCAAAACCACGGTTATCAACTTCAGCAATATTTTCATCAGGTAATGCCAATCCTGTAAATCCCGGAACTGAAGCATCTCTTGACGCTAGGATATCAGAACGTTTGCTGTAGAAAACATCTGCATCGAAAGAGATTAAGTTATCAAGAATTTGCGATTCGAAACCCAAGTTGTAAGTAGTTTGTTTTTCCCAGGTAATGTTTGGGTTAGCTACAACTGATTGTTGAACAACAGTTTCAACCTGTTTTCCTGAGCCCATGGTTAAACCGGTTCCCAGTCCATATTTATTCATGTATTGGAATGGATCACCCGGGTCCATACCCATTTTACCATATGATGCCTTCAGTTTGAAGTAGTTGATAGCCGATAGATTATTTTGCCAGAAACTTTCTTCAGAAGCTCTCCATCCCAACATTAAACCAGGGAAATTACCCCAACGGCTATCAGGTGGAAATTTTAACGAACCATCGCGACGGAACAGTGCTTCAACTAAATATTTTCCTGCATAACTATAGTTGGCACGACCAATAATTGATTTACGTGCGTAAATATACATTGATCCCCAGTTGTCTTTATCGGTATCGGAACCGGCGTCAATAGTTTGTACAACGTCAGAGATGTAGTATTTACGGAATGCTCCCATTTCATTTCTATTTTGTTCTATCTGTTCGTAGGCTCCGAAAATAGAGAATGAATGCTCGCCAAAGTCGCGTGCATAGTTGAAGTTGAAGTTTGCTAATTTCCTGATATTTCTGCGATAGGTTTCAGCAAGTTCAGGAGAAGAGTATCCACGTTTAGCGGGAGTCAGATCCATATCAATAATATAGCCTTCTGAATCATAAGTAGCAGAATCCCAGTTTTCAGTGTATAATGTCCATGGTTTACGGAATTCTTTTCTGTACCAGTTTGATATATCGTATGAATAATATCCGCTAAGAGTTAAGCCTTTAACCATTGGAGGTGTAATGGTTGCCTTAAAAGTTAACTGGTTGATGTAGTCTTTCTGGTCGTTATAACCACCTTCAAAAGTAGAAGTTACAACAGGGTTATCACCATATTCAATATCCGGTCCCGGTAATCCGTTTGGCCAGAATGACCAACGGGTAGGAAGCAAACGGGTTGACTGGCCATAAATAGCACCTGCACCTTTTGTTGGGTACAATTTGTTATTTAAGAAACCCGCGTAATCAATCGATGTGGTTAACCAATCAGTAATAGGAAGTTCCAGCTTTGCACGCAGGTTGTATTGCTTGTAATTGGTTGATTCCTGTTTGTAAATTGCTTCTTCGTTTTTGTAACCCAACGATACGTAGTAATACATTCCGTTAGTACCACCATCGATACTAAAGTTATGTTTGCTGGTAGTTGTCCATTTGTCTACTAAGTCGCCAACCCAGTCACTATTTGGGTGTACCCATGGGTCTCGGCCACTGTAAAACAATGCAATCTCATCGTCAGAATAAGTACGCTCTTTGTTTTCGTAGTCCTGGTATTCACTCAACATCGTGGCATAGTCGCCGGCGTTGGTTACTTTAGGAAGAATAGTTGGAGTCATAAAACCCTGGTAAAACTGGTAGTTTAATCTTGGTTTTCCTGATTTTCCTTTTTTGGTAGTTACAAGGATAACACCGTTTGCTGCAGTTGAACCGTAAATAGCAGCCGACGCATCTTTTAGTACCGATACGCTTTCAATATCAACCGGGTCAACATCGCTTAGCGAACGACCTGGGATTCCATCAATAACTACAAGAGGAGCAGTTAATTCCGGGTGGTCATCACGATCACCAAGTGTAGTACGTCCACGTACCAACAGAGTAGCATCACTCTGTCCCGGTTCACCTGTAGTTTGAATACCGGTAACACCACTCATACGACCCGATAGTGTGTTGGTAACGTCGGCAGCAGGGATAGCTTCAATTTGCTCTCCGCTAACAGTTGCAACCGAACCTACCACATTTGCTTTTTTCTGAGAAGCATAACCTACGGCAATTACTTCTTCAAGACCAATTGCCTCAGCCTCGAGGGTAATGTTGATGGTTGTTTTGTTGCCAATGTTTACTTCCTGGGTTTTCATCCCTACGAATGAAAAAACAATCACTTTGGCATCAGCCGGAATACCGGTTAAATTGTAATTACCGTCAACATTGGTTACAATACCAACGGTTGTTCCTTTAACGATTACCGATACACCCGGAAGAGGCATACCTTCTTCGTCGACAACAGTACCTGAAATTGATTTTTCCTGAGGATTGTCCGAACTGCTAACAGATGTTGCTTTGCTGGCTTCAGGATAAACAATAACTTGTCGGTCAATTACCTGGTAAGCTAGATGGTGTTGTGGTAAAATTTCATCTAAAATTTCTTCAACACGTGCATCTTCAGTCGTTACCGACACTTTTTGATTGTCGTTTACAACATCGTTGTTGTAAACAAATTTGAACTCGCTTTGATCAGCGATGGTTTGAAATACCTCTTTCAGGCTGGCCTTTTTCATTTTTAAATCGAACTTAACCGATTCAGAATACGTGCTGGCCTGTACACTAACAGCAATCGCCAGTAACAATGCCATAGTGACACCTGCTACGCGACGAAATTTTGTTAGCCATCCCGATGAACAGGAAAGCTTAGCATTAATGCATTTTTCCATACAATAATAGTTTAGTTTGTTAAACAATAAAATTTAGTTCATTTAAATCTCCCGTATTAAAGAGTTGATCAGACTCACGGGAAGATTTTCTGTTTTGTTCTTAATTCATCATTTTTAATCGTGTCTTTTTTTATTTATTCTATAATTATTCCATTAGTATTTATTTTGTATTCAAATGTTTTGGCCACGCTCAGTAATTCGAGTATTCGTTCCAGCGATTCTTCTTCAAACTCTCCAGAATATTTCAGTTTGCCTGTAACTGAGTCGGAAACAAAAATCCTTGTTTCAAAATGGCGCTCCAGTTTTTTCGAAATGCTAAACAAATCTTCATCATAAAACCGCAATATTCCATCTCGCCATTGAGCCGGTTTTCCCAGATCAGTATGCAATAGTTTCATTTTTCCGGTGTTGGTGTTGTAATAAGCACGATCTCCCGGATTCAAAATGGCAGTATTGTTATTCGTGTTCGGATTTAGCTGAACCTTGCCTTCGTATAACGAAATCTCATGAATATCGTCGGTGGGGTAGGCTACTACATTAAAATGTGTTCCCAAAACTTTTGTTTTAAGGTTCGAGGTTTCAATAATAAAAGGCTTCTCTGCATCCGGAGCAACCTCAAAATAAGCTTCGCCAAACAGTGTAACTTCTCTTTTATCGCCAATAAATGGTTCGCTGGCAATTAACAACGACGAGGAGTTTAACCATACTTTGGTTCCATCGCTTAAGGTAACAGTCTTAATTTCTTTGGCTTTGCAACTGTACTGGTTTAATGTAGGTGCCTGCTTTTTTTCTATGATATAGTTTATTGAAAATGCCATTGATACTATTAATAATACAGAGGCTGCAATTCCGATCCATTTCCAGTTATTAGTTTTCGGACTTTGGTGATATGTGAATCCAAGCTTTTTTTCAGTTTGCTGTATTATAGCGTGTTTTTTTGCTTTTGGGAAATAGTTCCTCCAGAAGGTATTAATTAGGGAATAACTTCGGGCAGTGGATTTATTTTCGTCCAGCTCGTTGTTAAGAAGTCCATCTTCTTCCTCGCTAATGGATTCTGTTAGCTTTTTAACAATGAGCTCGTAGGTATTGTCTTTGTTCGTCATCTTTTGTCTTTCTACCTAAAAAGACGTTTGTATTTTGTACTATACCTAATTCAACAATAAAAAAAATAATAAATATTAGTTGTTAATGAAAATGGAAGGGGATGACAGTTATAACGTAGAGCGTTTTTTTACCAGATGAAAGAGAATAAACTGGCTTGTTTTAATGGCGAATTTTTTGCTTTCTTTTTCTTATCAATGCCAAGCGCTTCCGTTATTTTTTTAAGTGCAGTTACTAGGTGGTTATTTACCGTTTTTTCTGATATGTTCATTATTACGGCAATTTCGCGGTGTTTGAAGCCATTTATTTTTGCAAGAGAAAAAGCTTCTCGGCATTTAGGAGGCAGCTCACCAATGGCTTCGTAAATTTTATTTAGCATTTCTTTTTCCAGCGTCTCCTCATCATTGCTTTCTACTGCGGGGAATAAAAAATCATTGTATTCATCGATGAATACAATTTTTTCATTTTTCATTTTCCGGAGATGTGACAGACAGCCATTCTTTACTGCAATAAAAAGGTAGGACCTGATATTTTGGATAGTGGGGAGTTCTGATCTTTTATGCCATATTTTAACATAAACATCGCTTACAAGTTCTTCTGCAATTTCCTGATTGCGTACAAAACTTAACGCGTACTGAAGTAATTCATCAGAGGTGACTTCCATTAATAATTGAAAGCTTCTGGTATTTCCTTCGGCAATTAACAGTTTCGTTCTTTGATCGTTTAGCATCTAGTATAAGCAAGTTGTGCAGCTCATTTATTAAAGAGATACACTTTAGTTTAGTTTAATGAAAATAAAAGTAGTGAACCTTAATGTAAAAAAAAAGGATTTTGTAAAAAATGATTTTGCTAGTTTGTTGAAATTGTTCTGTAGTTCCCATAAATAGTAGCTTTTGGATGTTTCGCAACCGTTCGGTACTGGTAGGTAATTTTTTTGTTCTTAATCGGAAGCCTGAACATAAAGAAGTTATCCTCGATTTCCAGATTTTTTGTTTCGATCCATTCATTAGAATTTAGCTCATTAATAAAGTCGGGACGCGGGCGATATTGAAAGCAAACTTTAAGATTTTCCGGATCGCCTTGTTCAATTATTTTTCCGTTGAATTGTATGTAACTCGTGGCGCCGGATAGTATAATTTCGGCTTCTTCGGTAGCTACAACGGGTGGAATAAATGCAGGTTCAGCATTGGTAATTTTTAAAACAAGCGGATTGTTCCACTTATGATTATTGTATAAACGTTGTGCACGCACACAGGAAATATGTAAACCATCTTCTTCCTGTTTAAAAAATGTAGTTGCATTAATGTCAGGCATGTATTCAACGCGTTTTCCCGATTGCCCTAATACTTCAACGTTGGTATTTTCGGTAGTGTTAACCGATTTCAAAACAAACTCGCGACGTTCGCCACGTGGCCACTCCGCTTGTTTGGTAAGAATTGCATAAAGTGTTTTTTCTTCCGGTTTCCAGGTAAACCATATATTTTCTTCGTTCGGTATAATCCAGGGTTTTGTAGCTTCAATAGCTTCGCCGTTAACATAGTTCCAGGCCGCAATTTCACGCAACAGATTTTCCTGTTCTTCGGGAATATCACCATTTGGTTTTGGCCCGATATTAAGCAGTTGGTTACCTCCTTTTGCACGTGATTCAACCAGTATTTCAATTAATCGGGTACCGGTTTTATACACTTCATTGGCAGGTTTGTAGGCCCATTGTGTTCCCATGGTTAAACACGCTTCCCAAGGATCGGAAAGCGTGGTGCCTGGCACGGTTTGTTCCGGTGTTTCCATAGCACCGCGTGTTATTACCACGTCGGGGTGAAGTTCCCAAGCTACTTGTTTACATTTTTCAAGCAAAGGTCCTTCGCCTCCATCGTAAAAAAGAATATCAATATCGCCGTATTTAGCCATTAATTCAATGGTTTGCAATTCATTCAATTCTACATATTTCTTCATTAAATGTGGTGGAATGTCGTTAATGTTTGTGCGGCGAATCTCAAGTCCGTTTTCATGCAGAAAATGAAAATCCTCAGGCGAAAAATAGAATCCAACTGCCAACCCTGCTTCGCGTGTAGCTTCAACATATTCTTCTAACATGTCTTTTTTATAAGGAGTATTGGTGATGTTAAAGTCGGTGGTTTCGGTGTCCCACATGCAAAAACCCGAGTGGTGTTTTGTGGTGAACACAATGTATTTCATTCCAGCAAGTTTGGCAAGAGTAGCAATTTCGTTTGCATCAAAATCTTTCGGATTAAACGTTTTTGGAAGCTCGTTAATGTAGCGGTTCAGGTAATCTTCGGACGCACCTACCATCGAGTGGCTGATTACAATTCCCAACTGGCTGTCGAAACTAAAATGGATGAATAGTCCAAAACCAAGATCACGGAACCATTCAACACGCTCGGGTTTGTTCAGGTTTAAAGTTTCGGTGTTGGTTGTTTCTGACGATTGTGCCCACAGAATTACTGAAAATATTACTAACAGAAATGTTATACCTGACTTTATCATAGCAAGAAAGATTGATGTTTTAAGGACTGTTAAAGTACTAAAAAATTATTGGGGCACAAGTTGTAAAAATGGTCATATTTTTACAGTAAATGCAATGTTTTACTAATCAGAGGTATACGATTTTTGTGTATTGAAATTCAACCAATATGATTGTATAAATATGTATATTCTATTAAAATGCTACATTTGTAATATGTAGTACAATTAAACGTATTTACCACTTGACCAAAATTTACGAAAATGGATGAAATCTTTAGAAAAATTGGAAGTAAGCTAACTTTGAGCCAAAAAATTGAGCGAAGGATAGAAGCTGCTATCAGGGAAAAAAAACTACCTGTAGGCTCCAGGCTTCCAACAGAACGGGAGTTGTGTGAATCATTCGGAGTTAGCCGAACAGCATTGCGCGAAGCTTTGCGTAGGTTAAGTGCACGCGGATTGGTAGAAATAACAAAAGGTAGCGGAATGACGGTTACCGGGTTAAGGATTGATGATGCCATTGAAAATCTGAATTTGTATTATGACATGCAGTTCGATCATAACCTGATTGCTCAAATTATTGAAGTACGCAGGTTATTCGAACCTGAGATTGCCGGCCTGGCAGCCAAACAGCGAACACAAAACGACTTAAGCGATATTCAGGATAATATTGAAGCTTTTAAGGCTTGCAATCCCGATAATATTCAAATGGAAGCCGACCTTGATAATAAATTCCATTTGCTGATCGCCAAGGCAACGCATAACCCGATCGTGCAGATTTCGATGGAGCCAATTTATTCGCTTCTGCCACGCATGCGAAATCTGATTTATGCAAATGTGGAGGGTGAAAAGGACATTACGCTCGAATATCACCTGAAAATATTTGATGTAATAAACAAGCAAAAAAGCGACGAGGCAGCTGAGCTGATGAAAGTGCATTTACGTCGTACAATGGAAATCTACCAGAAATACCTCCACAATTCTTATTAGTGTACAACGGTTTTATGAAACTTTTAAAAGGCGTATTTTTTATTGGTTTGGCATTGCTTGTTTTTGCATGTCAAAGTAGGAAAGAGGAAGTGTTCAACTATCAAAATTATTTATCGCAGGGAAAATTCAAAGAAGCTGAAAGCAGGTTGAGTGAGCAACTTTCTGATGATCCTCAGAATAACCAGTTGATTATTCAGTTGGAAACTATTCGGCGTATACGAAAAGAGTTTCCTTACACGCGGGCCGATGTAAAAGAACAGTTGCACGAATATTTTCCTGATTTAACAGATGAAGATCTGACCCAATGGGAAAATGCCAGGCAGCTGGAAATGCGCGTTATCGATGGTGAAAAGCGCTATTTTTCAAGGGCAGTCAGCAATTTCTTTCGTTTAAACGAAACAGCCGGAAAGATTAGGGAAGAAAAGAAGGGGAAAGCTTACGATGGTGTGGAAGATTTTCAACAGACCGTTATTCCGCAGTGGTTTGAAAAAGCTATTGAGCCGCGAAAGCCTTTTAATCCGCAACGCATAAAAGTAAATTATACGATTACGCTCGACGCCAACGCAGTGCCGGCAGGCGAATTGGTAAGATGTTGGTTGCCTTATCCGCGAACCGGATCGCAGCGTTTGCCAAAGGTCGAATTTTTGGAGGCCAGCCAAGAGGATTATACAATTGCTCCGAATGAAACGATACAGCGAACCGTTTATATGGAGAAAAAAGCGGTGGAAGGTGAGAAGACGGTTTTTCAAATCTCCTATATCTTTGAAACTGCAGCTCAGTGGTTCAATATTAAACCGGAAGATGTAAAGGTTTACGATAAAAACTCGGAGCTTTATAAAAAATACACCGCCGAGCGTTTGCCACATATTGTGTTTAACGACCAGATAAAATCATTAGCTAAAAATATTGTTGGCAACGAAAAAAATCCGGTTAAGCAGGTCGAAATGTTGTATTATTGGATAAACGATAACATTCCGTGGGCCGGTGCGCTCGAATATTCGGTTATGCCTTGTATTCCGTGTTATGTGCTCGAAAATATGCACGGCGATTGCGGTATGCAAACTTTTTTGTTTTTGAGTATGGCTCGTAGTCTCGATATTCCGTGTAAATGGCAAAGCGGCTGGTATTTGTTGCCGCAAACCAAAAACCTGCACGACTGGGCCGAGGTGTATTACGAAGGAGTGGGGTGGGTGCCTGTTGATCCCTCGTTTAAGTTGATCGATTCGGAAGACCAGCGTATAAAAGAGTTTTACCTGAACGGGCTGGATTGTTACCGACTGGTGGTAAACGATGATTTTGCCTGCGAACTGGTTCCGCCTAAAAAGTTTTATCGAAGCGAACCTTTTGATTTTCAGAGGGGAGAGCTGGAATGGGAGGGTGGTAACCTGTATTTTGATACATGGGATTATCATCTCGAATTAGAATATTTGCCGGCTACCGAAAACTAATTGTATCTTGATGTTAAGTATGAATTTTTCGAGTGATAATTCTTCGGAAAAATCACTTTAAAATTTATATTTGTAATATGTAATACAAATTTGACAAGGCATGAAATTTACTCACATTATTTTTCTATTCTTTTTGGTTATGGCATCTTGTACGCAACAACAACAATCATCTGACATTGAACAGCAAATTGATCAGTTGATCGATCAGCAGATTAAAGATAAACGCGTAGATTATTGTAAGATAAGTGTTTCGTTTAACGAAGGACAGCCGGCAATAACCGGAGCCACAGTTTCGAAAACTACTTTTGATGCCTTAAGAACGTTTGCATCTGAAAAGGGATGTGATTTTTCTGTAGACCTGTTACCTGATGGCGCTTTCAGCGAAAATCCATGGGGCATTGTTACAATTTCAGTTTGTAATATTCGGAGTAACTCAAGGCATTCGGCCGAGATGTTGACGCAGGCCATTATGGGAACTCCCGTTAAGGTATACCGTAAAGAGGATGGCTGGTATTTAATTCAAACGCCCGACCGTTATTTTGGCTG
Organism: Draconibacterium mangrovi; assembly: GCF_010586825.1. Taxonomy (GTDB): domain Bacteria; phylum Bacteroidota; class Bacteroidia; order Bacteroidales; family Prolixibacteraceae; genus Draconibacterium; species Draconibacterium mangrovi. Next base: position 218,122 of record NZ_JAAAGB010000004.1, read on the forward strand.
GGTTGATGGCGCCGGAATTGCCGTAAAAAGCAATAACGAAATGGCCGAATGGAAAACGTTTAAGAAAGTACTTTATAAAAATCAATATGGTTTTGCCTATACCGAAGCGGATGCTAAATCAAACATTTCAACCGACCTGGTACTTGATAATCTGCTAAGTGTGGTGGATGAAACAGCTGGATTTTATAAAACAGTTTTTGCAGACGGTCGTGAAACTTTTGTGAAAAAGGACGAATGTATGGGCCTTGATAATTGGTACAATAAAAGTGTTGTCGCAAAAGATGTGCCGGCAACCGCCGAAAAATTTATGGGCGTTCCGTATTTGTGGGGCGGTACCTCGGCGAAAATGGTTGATTGCAGCGGTTTTGTAAAATCGGCTTATTACCATTATGGAGTAATTCTGCAACGCGATGCATCGCAGCAAACATTATACGGAGAGTTGGTTCACACAGACAACGGATACGAAACCTTGGAAGCAGGAGATTTGGTGTTTTTCGGACGAAAAGCTACCGAAGACCAACGCGAAAGAGTAACGCATGTTGGGTTGTGTTTGGGCGATCAGGAGTTTATCCATGCATCGGGGAAAGTGCGTATAAACAGCTTGAACCGCAACAGCGAAAAATATACCGAACATTACGAAAAAGGTTTTGTACGTGCCCGCCGAATTATCGGTAACGTTGATGGAGACGGAATTGAGTGGGTAGTTGACAACGCTTTTTTCAAACAGGTTTTACCGGAATAACATCAAGAATCAGAACACATGCAATTACGTTTTAAACCTTTTGAACTTCAGTTAAAACATACTTTTACGCTGGCTACAAGTTCGCGAACAACCACGCCTGTAATGTTGGTTGAATTGGAGCACGACGGGCTAATTGGATATGGAGAAGCTTCCATGCCGCCTTATTTGGGCGAATCGCACGAAACAGTTGCCCGCTTTTTGAATAAAGTGAACTTGTCGAGATATAACGATCTGTTCCGTATGGATGAAATTCTGGAATATGTGGATCAGCTGGAGCCGGGAAACCGCGCAGCAAAAGCCTGTATTGATATCGCTTTGCACGATTTGGTGGGTAAAATATTGGGGCAACCCTGGTATAAAATCTGGGGATTAAAACCTGAAAATACACCATACACAACCTACACCATTGGTATTGACACTCGCGAAGTGGTAATCGAAAAAACCAAAGAGGCCGCTGAGTTTAAAATGCTAAAGGTAAAAATGGGGCGCGATAACGACAAAGAGCTGATTGAAACCATTCGTTCGGTTACCGATGTGCCTTTGTGTGTGGATGTAAACCAGGGTTGGAAGGATAAACACGAAGCACTCGACATGATTCACTGGATGGATGAAAAAGGGATTGTTTTTGTGGAGCAGCCAATGCCCAAAGAACAACTGGACGATATGGCCTGGCTAACGGCGCACAGCCCGCTGCCAACTATTGCCGACGAAGCTTTTCAACGCATTCACGATATTCCGAAATTTAAAGATGTTTACTCGGGAATAAACATTAAGCTGATGAAAAGCACCGGTATGCGCGAGGCAAAGAAAATGATTGATGTAGCACGTGCTCTGGATATGAAGGTTATGATCGGGTGTATGACCGAAACCTCGTGTGCTATTTCAGCAGCTTCGCAGTTGTCGCCACTTTGCGACTGGGCCGACCTTGACGGCGCTTTGCTAATTACCAACGATGTTTTTGATGGTATGAAAGTGATTGACGGGAAAGTTACACTGAATGATCTTCCCGGAATTGGCGTAGTTAAGCGCTAAGCGCATATAAAAAAAAGAACCGAAAAACTGATGACTCAGTTATTATCGATTCTTTTCTTTCGCATAGATTGTAATCTGTCCTAAACAGATTTCTGTCCTGATTTTTTGTAATTATCGAGTACGGCCCGAACTGATCCGTGTAAGAGTAACAGGCGTTTGGCTTCTTCAAACTCAATGCCCAGTTCATCAACGATCATTTTCGATCCGCGTTCAACCAGCTTTTTGTTGGTAAGCTGCATGTCAACCATTTTGTTGCCTTTTACGCGGCCCAGTTTTATCATCAGCGAGGTGGTGATCATATTCAGTACCATTTTCTGGGCTGTTCCGGCTTTCATTCTGGTACTGCCGGTTACAAACTCGGGGCCTACAATTGGTTCGATGGCAATTTTTGCCACCTTGGCAATTTCCGAGTCCGGATTACAGGTGATACAAGCGGTAAGTAATCCGTTGTTATTGCCATCTTGCAAAGCACCAATAACATATGGTGTGCCTCCAGAAGCTGCGATTCCAACAATGGTGTCGCGCTCGTTTACTTGAAACTTCTGCAGGTCTTCCCAACCTCCATGAATATTGTCTTCTGCGGCTTCAACAGCCTTGCGAATGGCACGGTCGCCACCGGCAATAAGACCGATTACAACGCCATCAGGCATACCATACGTTGGCGGTATTTCCGACGCGTCAAGAATTCCCAGTCGCCCGCTGGTTCCTGCGCCCAAATAAAACAAGCGACCGCCTGATTTAATGCGCTCAACAAGTTGAGTGACTAATTTCTCTATCTGTGGAATTTCTTTTTGTACGGCAACATGAATTTTTGCATCCTCGTTGTTAATTCCGGTTAACAGTTCTTCAACTGTCATCTGGTCGAGGTTGTCGTATAAAGATGATGATTCTGTGACCCTCATTTTTCTTCTTAATTGGTGTGGAACTTTTTAAGTCCGTTTATAGGTTTATCAATAATATTTCCGATCTCTATCTTTCGGTTGAACGCAACTTCCTTAAGTAAATCTGAATAGTGGTACGCAATCGAACCCACAAAGTTTACCGTGTAGTTTTGATAGTCGTTATAGCGCTCAATATTCCTAAAAAAGAAATCGGTAAAACTTCTTTTTATCAGATTCTGAACGTAAATATGATTTTTATTTTTGCTCAAAAATTCTGAAAATTTAGCAAGGTAGCGACTCGGGTATTCCTGGCGATAAACTGCGTTTAAAACATCTACCATCTCCAGGTGCAGATCGCTTTCCATTTTGTGTTTCAGGTCTTCGGGAACGGCGCGTTTAAAATAGTCGTTCAACAGAAGTTTTCCAAGGTAAGCACCGCTTCCTTCGTCGCCCAGAATGAAACCCAGCGTTGGCACTTTGTCAATAATTTCCGATCCGTTGTAAAGGCACGAATTGGTTCCGGTGCCCAAAATGCAGGCAATTCCCGATGATTTTCCCAACAGTGCGCGTGCCGCTCCTGTAATATCGTCTTCAACAGTTATCGATGCTTTTGGAAATACTCTTTTCAGCGCATCCGAAACAACATGGTCGGTTTTGCCCTTTATGCATCCCGCACCATAATAATGTACTTCGCTTACCTCTTCTTTTTGATCGTTTGTAAATGTGCTTGAAAGAGTGGCAAAAATTTCGTCGGTTTGCTGGAAAAAAGGATTAATTCCAGGTGTGTTAATTATAAATTCTTTTTCAGGACTAATAAATAACCAATCGGTTTTTGATGAGCCGCTGTCTGCTATTACAATCATTCTGATACTATTGGTTTATTTTCAGAAATTTTCTGTCGCAAATGTACAAAATCTTTTTTAATTGGTAATATGTAATACAAATTTTGCATACATTTGTTGCCATTATCTTAGTCGGAAAACTATGAAATGAGCATGTTTATGGATTCGTGCCATACAAAATGACTAAATTTAAATTGCGAATTCCATACGATGCTAATCGAGTAAACAATTTTGTCGTATGAAAAATTTAAACCTGACTAAATCACAAATCCTTAAAGTAAGCAAGAAAATGGCAAAATTTCTGTTTTTCTTGGTCCTAATTCTCGTTGCTACTTCTGTAAGCGCTCAGCAAAAAGAATCGCTGAAAGAGCAATTGAATAAAGTGCTGAAGCAAAAAAGCAGTGCCGCATTCTACGTGGGTAACGAAAATTACATTAACGGAAAAAGGGTGGCGCTTGACACTGCCTACTTCTCGCCAGGTAACGATACATTGTATCTTTATTTTAACAAAGCGCTGGCAGAAATGCCTTTTCGGGAAAACAGTTTGTCGGCAGTTCGCGATTCGATTCAAAATATTTTACCCGATTCTTTAAAAGAGATCTCTTTAAAAATAAGGGCCAACCAGTTGGCATTAGAAGAACTGGTGCCTAATTATTACAGAAACGAAATTTCTGTTGATAAAAACAGGTTGACTCCGGTGAGTAGAAACCGCAAAAATGTGGTTCAAAAGGTACGTCCGTATTCGATTTCTGAAGGTTTGGACGGCGCAAATATTGCCTTATGGAACAGTCACGGCTGGTATTACGAACCTGCCCGCGACCGATGGGAATGGCAACGCGCACGTTTGTTTTCCAACCTTGAAGATATTTCGCCCAGTTCGTTTGTAATCCCGTTTATTATTCCGATGCTGGAAAATGCAGGAGCCAATGTTTTTAATGCACGCGAACGCGACTGGCAGATCAATGAAGTGGTTGTTGACAATAATAAATCAACTGGTAAAAGCAAATTCAAAAAACCACGAAAACGGAATGCTGACGAAAAAGGATTTGCTTACGCTGAATTGATTCAGGGAACCACAAATCCTTTTCAGGAAGGAACGGCAGTCCGATTCGAAAGCCGGAATAAACCAAATGTTGCCACCTATATTCCTGATTTCCCCGAAGAGGGTGAATACGGTGTTTATGTTTCGTATGCAAAAGGAGACGGGCCGGTGACTTATCGCGTAACGCATTCAGGAGGAGTAAGCGATTTTTTGGTTGACCAACGAATGGGCTATGGAACCTGGATTTATCTCGATAAGTTCTATTTCAATGCCGGAAAAGATAAAGAGGCCGCCAAAGTAGAGTTGATTGTACCCGAAGGCGAGGGAAAACATTTCTCGGCTGATGCTGTACGTTTTGGCGGAGGTATGGGAAACATAGTCCGCAATGGGAGACCTGGCGGGTTAGCCCGTTTTTATGAAGGAGCCCGATACAACCTGCAATATTCCGGAGCACCCGATACGCTCGTGTGGAACCTGTTCAACGGCGAAGACGACTACAAAGATGATTATATGAGTCGTGGGGAATGGGTTGACTGGTTGATGGGAGCGCCTTTTGGCCCGACGAAAAACCGCATGGCTCAGGGGCTGGAAATTCCAATCGACCTGGCTTTTGCATTTCATACTGATGCCGGAATTCTGCCCGACAACCAGATTGTAGGAACGCTTGGGATTTATTCGACCGACCGGGATACTTCCGTTTTTCCTGACGGACAATCGAAATATGCCTCACGCGATTTAACTGATTTAATACAGACGCAGATTGTAAGCGACATAAATGCCGTGTATAAAAGCAACTGGACACGCCGCGGAATGTGGAACTCGCAATACAGCGAAGCTTATCGTCCGCAGGTACCAACCATGTTGCTGGAGTTATTGTCGCACCAAAACCTGGAGGATGTAAAATATGTGCTGAATCCAAAATTTCGTTTTGATGTTTCGCGTGCCATTTATAAAGGAATGTTACGTTTTATTACATCGCAAAACGGGCAGGATTATGTGGTGCAGCCTTTGCCGGTTGATCATTTAAATGCCCGGTTTATCAACCAACAGGAGGTGAAATTATCATGGAAACCGGTGATTGACGAATTGGAACCAAGCGCAGTACCTGATCAATATTTGGTTTATAAACGGGTTGGCGATAACGGTTTTGATAACGGTACCCTGGTAACTGAACCAGAAATTATATTGACCGGTTTGGAGCCCGGAAAAGTCTATGGATTTCGGGTTACTGCTGTAAACGCCGGTGGCGAAAGTTTTCCTTCGGAAACGCTGGCAGTTGGAATGGCCGAAAACAGCAAAGGCGAAGTTCTGATCGTAAATGGTTTCGACCGTATTGACGGACCTGCTATTTTTGAAACCGATTCGCTGGCGGGCGTTTGGCGATTTCTCGATCATGGTGTGGCTTATGGATATGAAATGTCGACTACAGGCGATCAGTACGATTTCGAACGCAAATCTAACTGGTTGGATGACGATAGTCCGGGATTTGGAGCCAGCTATGCCGATCTGGAAACAACCATTTTCAGAGGTAATACTTTTGATTTTTCGCTGGTTCATGGAAAAAGTCTGTTGGCCAATGGCTATAGTTTTGTAACGTCGAGCGATGAAGCGGTGGAAGAAGGTTTGGCTGATCTTGAAACCTACAAACTGATTGATCTGCTTTACGGTGAAGAGAAACAAACTTTTCTGCCGGGTAAGGATTCTGTTCCTTATTTCGAAATCTACACTGACAAAATGATAAATGTGCTTTCTGAATATGCAGAAAATGGCGGAAACATTTTTATGTCGGGTGCGTATGTTGGTACGGAAATTCCAAAAGATAAAACGCAAAAAGAACGCATTGGTATGCTGTTTGGATTTAAATGGCGAACCGATCATGCGGTAAAAAACGGGTTGTTTTATTCCGCGAATACAAATAGTACCTTTACAGGAGCGTTCAATACCGATTACACCTTGGAGCAATACCCGGTTGAAGCGCCCGATGGAATAGAAGCGTACAATGAAAATGCGAAAACGATTTTTCGATATGCTGAAAATGGAATTAGTGCAGGCGTTTTTTATGAAAATAAACACAAGTCGCTGGTGTTGGGATTTCCTTTTGAAAGTGTAAAAAGCCAGAATGAACGTGATGAGTTGATGCGCGAAATACTGAAAATGTTAAATTATTAAGAGAATAAAACAAGAGATAATGACTAAAATTAACTGTTTCGTACCCGCTACGGCCTGGTCGCAAGTGGCGGAAATGATTGGCGAATTACAGGCCAATCCTTCAGTAAATAAAATATTTTTACCCGAAAATGTGGCTAAAGAAGCCGGCGAAAAGGCAGAAGCTTTTTCGTTTGATACGTTAACTTCAACTGTAACGGTAAAACAAATGGCTGCTTTGGCAGAAGACATGGATTACGTATTGTTGCTGACTAAAGTGACAGCTGTAAAACTGGGGCAGTTTGCCATCGAGCGATTGGTGGACACTGCTGAATTAACCGGCGCTGTAAAAGTGTATTCCGATTACTACGAGGTGAAAGAAGGCAAGTTGACAACGCATCCGGTAATCGATTACCAGGAAGGCAGTTTGCGCGACGACTTTAATTTTGGGTCGCTGGTATTGTACAAAGCCGATACATTTCAAACGGCGGTTAAAAACATGACGCAGGATTTCGAACATGCCGGAATGTATTACCTGCGTTTAAAAGTGGCGCAGCAAGGCGAGTTGTTCCGCATTCCTGAGTTTTTATATACCATCGACGAGACTGACAACCGCAAAAGCGGTCAGAAAATATTCGATTACGTAGATCCGAAAAACCGTCAGGTGCAGGTTGAAATGGAACAGGCAGCAACCGAACATTTAAAAGATGTGGGTGCGTGGATTAGTCCTGATTTTACTTCGGTTGAAATGGATGAAAAGGCTTTTGCGAAAAAAGCGTCGGTGATCATTCCGGTACGTAACCGCGAAAAAACCATTGCCGATGCAATCGAGTCGGTGCTGATGCAAAAAACGGATTTCGATTTTAATCTGATCGTTATCGACAATCACTCTACAGATAAAACCACTTCCATTATCAACTCATTTGCTGAAAAAGATGATCGTGTGGTACATATTATTCCTGTACGCGAGGATCTTGGAATTGGCGGATGCTGGAACCTTGGAGTTCATGATTTGCGATGTGGAATGATTGCTATGCAGCTCGATAGCGACGATATTTACAAAGATGAAAATACTTTGCAAAAGGTGGTTGATGTTTTTGAGACGGAAAAATGTGCCATGGTTGTAGGCACTTACCAGTTGGTGAATTTCGATTTGGAAGAAATTCCTCCGGGTATTATCGACCACAAAGAATGGACGCCCGATAACGGAAAAAACAATGCATTGCGCATTAACGGTTTGGGGGCTCCGCGTGCGTTCTATACGCCGGTTTTGCGCGAAGTAAAAATCCCGAATACCAGTTATGGTGAAGATTATGCAGTTGGTTTGGCGATTTCAAGAGATTATCAGATTGGCCGTATTTACGATAATTTGTACCTCTGCCGTCGTTGGGATGATAACTCGGATGCCGCGCTGGATATTGTGAAAATGAATGCACACAATACCTACAAAGACCGGATTCGTACCATCGAGTTAAAAGCTCGTCAAAGAAAGAACAGAGGGTAGAATTTAAGTTTCACGCAAAGGAAGAAAGAAGCGCAAAGTGCGCTAAGTTTTGTTTCTAGTCTTGATCCTTTGTGGTCTTTGCGATAATCTTAGCGAACTCTGCGTGAACAAAAAAAATGAAATCAATTTCAACAGAAATAAAACAACTGCTTGCCGACCAGAAAACAGAATGGGAACTGGCGGGAAAAAACTTTGCCGGACTGGAAAATGTGCAGGTGCGCGAATTTCAGTTTGACGGATTTACGGTAAAAGTTCAGTTTAATCCCGGCCGAATTATTTCGTCGGCAGCTAAAGTGGATAAAAAGTCGATTGAAGCACGCCCGTGTTTTTTGTGTGCGGTAAACCGTCCGGCTCAGCAACGTGGTGTAACTTTTGACGATTACGAGGTGTTGGTAAATCCGTTCCCGATATTTCCCGAGCATTTTACCATTCCGGCTTTTGCACACACACCGCAGCAGATAAAAGGAAACTTTGGCAATATGCTTGATCTGGCACAGGCGATGGAAGGTTTTTCCTTGTTTTACAACGGACCAAAATGTGGCGCATCGGCACCCGATCATTTTCATTTTCAGGCAGGGAATGCAGGTTTTATGCCCCTGGATGAAGAAACAGCCGCATTAAAAGAAAAATACGGTGATAACTGGGAAAAAGAGGTAGTGAATTACTACGCCATAAAAGATGGCCTTCGCAACTTTATCGTACTGGAATCGGCTGATAAAATGGCTTTGATTAATGCGTTTACACACATTTATACAGAGCTTGAAGATCAAAAAAGCGATGAGGAGCCGATGCTGAATATTCTTACCCGTTATGACGATGGAGGCTGGCGAATTCTGATTTTTCCTCGTGCCTTGCACCGGCCGTCGCAGTATTTTGCTGAAGGAGAGGAAAATATTTTGATCAGTCCGGCTTCTGTTGATATGGGCGGCGTTTTGATCACACCTCAGGAAAAGGATTTTTTGAAGATCACCAAAACCGATATTGAAAGTATAATGAAACAGGTTTTATGGCCTGACAACCAATTCGATAAACTAACTACAAAACTTAAACAATGAGCAGTCCAAATATTCACGTAGGCATAATGAGTGCCGATAAAATCGATTTTAAACTTCACGGCGAATACCAGCTGGTGGGGACAAAACATACTTTTTCGGGCGATGGATCAGTGCGTTTCGAAAATGGGAACCTGCAGCTTGCCGACTCCAAAATCAGCGGCGATAAATTGTATTTTATGCCGCTTGACAAGGAAAACTCGGAGTTCGAATTAAAAGATGTTACCATCGGTGTAAATTTTCACTGGGAGCAAAAGGAAGATCAGAAATTTCAGGGAGCCTTAAAGTTTATAATCGAAGAGGGACAAATTACAGCCGTAAATATTTTGTCGATTGAAGATTACCTGATCAGCGTAATTTCGTCGGAAATGAGTGCCAAAAGTTCGCTCGATCTGCTGAAAGCTCACGCCATTATTTCGCGCAGCTGGTTAATTGCACAAACTGAAAAGCAGGATAAACTGACCGATGCCGGAGAATCCTACGAAAGTTCGTTTGAAACCGACGACGAATATATAAAGTGGTATGATCGCGAAGATCACACGAATTTTCATGTTTGTGCCGACGATCATTGTCAGCGCTACCAGGGAACAACGCGTTCGCATAATCCGAATGTGGTGAAGGCGGTAAACGAAACGGCCGGCGTGGTACTTGCGTACAAAGGCGTGATTTGTGATGCACGTTTCTCGAAATGTTGCGGTGGTATTGCCGAGCTTTTCGAGAATTGCTGGGAACCGGTAAATCATCCGTACTTAACTGCAGTGATTGACAATCCGACTGCGCCAAAAGGTTTTGAAACTGATCTTACTGTAGAAGAAAATGCAGTTCCGTGGTTAAAAAATGCACCGGAAGCCTTTTGTAATACCGATGATGAAGAGGTATTGAAACAGGTGCTGAACGAGTACGACTGGACAGCAAAAGATTTTTACCGTTGGACCGTTGAATACAAACAAGACGAGCTTTCTGCGTTGATACTGAAACGCTCGGGACATGATTTTGGAAAGATTCTGGATATGATTCCGGTTGAGCGCGGTGTTTCAGGGCGATTAATAAAACTAAAGATCGTTGGCTCGAAAAAGACCTTGACAGTTGGTAAAGAGCTGGAAATCCGCAGATGGTTGAGTGAGTCACATTTATACAGCTCAGCATTTCTGGTTGAAAAAGAGGATATTGTTGATGGTGTGCCCGGTCAAATTATTTTGCAGGGAGCCGGCTGGGGACATGGTGTGGGATTGTGCCAGATTGGTGCCGCCGTAATGGGGCACAAAGGCTATAAATACGATGAAATTCTGAATCATTATTTTAAGAATATAGATCTCGAAAAACGATACTAACATGACCAAACGGGCGTTTCTCTCATTTGTTCTGGTGATTGTTGCTGCATGTGTTTTTGCGCAGCAGAAAGTTATTCGTGTCAATCAATTGGGCTACTTGCCGCAGTCGGTAAAGGTTGCTGTTTTTCTTTCAACAGAAACGGAAAACGCCGAACAGTTTCAGATGTTTGATGCTTTGAACGATAAGCTTGTTTATGAGGAAAAAGTAATACCGGTTGATGGCACCGATTGGGGAATGAAGACCGCTTTTCGTCTTGATTTTTCCGCGTTGACAAATCCGGGTGGTTATTACCTTAAATTGGGCGAAACCCGTTCTCCGGCTTTTCAAATCGCTTCGGATGTGTATGAAGGAACAGCAGATTACCTTTTGAATTACATGCGCCAGCAGCGGTGTGGCTACAATCCGTATTTGCAGGATTCCTGTCACCTTCACGATGGAATTATTGTGGATCATCCAACCAAAACAGGACAGAAAATCGATGTGACCGGCGGCTGGCACGATGCCTCGGATTACCTGCAATACCTTACAACTTCGGCTAATGCTACTTATCAGTTGATGTATGCCTACGAGCAAAATCCGGCCGTATTTAAAGATGAATACCGGGAGAATGGTGAGTCGGGAGCAAACGGAATTCCCGATATTCTGGATGAAGCAAAATGGGGCCTCGACTGGATGGTAAAAATGAATCCCTCGACAGGGGAGATGTACAACCAGATTGCCGACGACAGAGATCACCGCGGTTATCGTTTGCCTAATAAAGACACGGTTAGTTACGGTTTGGAAGGAACTTACCGACCGGTGTATTTTATTACCGGAAAACCACAGGGGCTGGCTGAGCATAAAAACCGCACCACAGGTGTTTCATCGAGTGCAGCAAAATACGCATCATCATTTGCTTTGGGAGCTTTAATGATTAACGAGTATTACCCGGAGTTCGCTAAACAAATAGCAGAGAAAGCTATCGAAGCCTATTCTTTTGCTTTGAGCGATCTGGGGGCTTGTCAAACAGCGTGTAACGTGTCTCCGTATTTTTACGAGGAAGCCAATTATGTGGATGACCTGGAACTGGCAGCTACAACTCTGTACCAGCTTACCGGTGATGCTTATTATTTGACCGAAGCCAAAAAATGGGGAAGTGTTGAAAACGTTACACACTGGATGTCGGCAGGTTTTGCGCGTCATTACCAGTTTTATCCTTTTGTGAACTTGGGGCATGTAAAGCTGGCCGAAAAGGACGAAAACTTTGCAACTTATCTGAAACAGGGATTAGCGCATCTGTACGATCGGGGAAAGGATGATCCTTTTATGAATGGTATTCCGTTTATCTGGTGTTCGAATAATTTGGTGGCGGCAGCGATTACGCAGGCCCGCGCTTACGAAGAAATTACCGGCGACCGCTCGTTTGCCGAAATGGAAGCAGCCTTGCGCGACTGGCTATTTGGCTGTAATCCGTGGGGAACAAGTATGGTCTGTGGATTACCTGCCGGAGGTGATAATCCGCAAATACCACATTCATCCATCACAAAAATTCTGGGAGAAACCACTTATGGTGGTTTGGTTGACGGGCCGGTTTATAATTCAATTTTTTCCGGGCTTATTGGTATTGAAATCCAGCAACCCGATCCGTTTGACGCTTTTAACAAAGGCAAAGCGGTTTATCACGATGATCTGGGTGATTACTCATCAAACGAACCCACCATGGACGGCACGGCAAGTTTGAGTTACTATTTGTCGTCGATGGAAAAAATGGGGGCTGCACAGCAAAACGCGTATGAAAAAGATACACAGGGAGCTATCCGGCGCATTCAGCCTTCGGAAAATACTATTTACCTGGTGTTTTCGGCACACGACAAAGCCGAAGGTGCAGCGCATATTTTAAAAGTGCTTGATAAAAAAGATGGTAAAGCATCGTTCTTTTTTACCGGCGACCTTTTACGCGACAAACAATTTCAACCGATCATAAAACAAGTAATAAAAGACGGGCATTATTTGGGGGCACATTCCGATAAACACCTCTTATATTGCGATTGGTCGAAACGGGATTCGTTGCTGGTTGACCGAACTACTTTTGAGCAGGATTTGAAAGAAAACTACAAGGCTTTACAGCAACACGGTATCAACAGCGAAAATGCAAACTGGTTTCTGCCGCCGTACGAATGGTACAATTCAGCAACGGTAAACTGGGCTTCAGCAATGGGATTAGGCACCATCAGTTTTACGCCCGGAATAAGAAGCAATGCCGATTATACAACGCCCGATATGGCGAATTATATGTCTTCCGATAAAATCTTTAAAAGCATTTTACAGGTAGAGGAGGAACAAGGCTTAAACGGGGCAATTATGCTGATTCATCCCGGAACGGAAGAAAAAAGAACAGATAAATTTTATCTTCGTTTGGAAGAATTGATAGAAACATTACAGGCAAAAGGATATCGTTTTGAACGATTGCCGTAGAACTCAAAAAATAAAACCGATCAACTAAAATGGCTAAAACAAAAACTCAACGCAATCCCTGGTTTTGGATTCCCACACTCTATTTTGCAGAAGGATTACCCTACGTAATTGTAATGACCCTCTCGGTGATTATGTACAAACGACTGGGTATTTCAAACACCGACATTGCTTTATACACCAGCTGGCTGTATTTGCCATGGGTGATAAAACCGCTGTGGAGTCCGATTGTGGATTTGCTGAAAACCAAACGTTTTTGGATTGTGATCATGCAATTGGTGGTTGGCGTTGGGCTGGCCGGTGTGGCATTTACCATTCCTGTCAGTAATTTTTTTCAGTATACTTTGGCGTTTTTCTGGTTGCTGGCTTTTAGTTCGGCAACGCACGATATTGCCGCCGATGGTTTTTATATGCTGGGCTTGTCGCAGGGCGATCAGTCGTTTTTTGTGGGCATCAGAAGCACCTTCTACCGCTTTGCCATGCTTACAGGGCAGGGGCTTTTGGTAATTGTTGCAGGAGCTTTGGAAACTGCAACAGGTTTGGAACCGCTGGAGGTAAATGTTACCGCCCAGAATATTCCGGTTCAGGAAATTTCGTTTAATCCTGAAAGTTATCAGCAACTGCACGAAGCTGGCGATATTTATTTTGTGTCGGAGAATGAGGTGAAAGTGCCTATTGGTCTGCTAACAAAAGAGCAGGCGGCTGACATTAAAAGCAAGGTGGACGAATGGAACATCAATAATAACTTTTATGCCAGCGAAACTCCGGTAGCTACAAAAGATGCCGGTTGGTGGACACGAAAAGTGTCAACTCCATTAAAAGAGACGTTAAAAGAGAAATTCAATAAAGAAACGGTTGACCGGAGTTCGGAGGTAGGTAACCTTGCAATCATTCCAATTCAGCTTTCAACAATACCTGCAGCCGGCGAAGAGGTAGTGCTGAATTTTGGTTACGAAAAAGGTGACGCCAGTATAAAACTGGTACAGACTTATCGTTATGTGTTTAACGATACGAACTGGGATAAACCTGCTTTTGCCGTTGTTCAACTCGATCCGAAACTGAAAAAAGCCACGCAGGCTACTTTTGTGGGGCGCTCGGGGAATATCCGCTTTTCCTGGTTGGTGGTTATGGTTTGTATTGCCGTTTTGTTTGTGGCGTTTTCGCTGTATCACCGTTTTGCTTTGCCATATCCGGCAAGCGATGTATCCAACAAAACCGTAGGCAAAAGTGTAATGGGCGAGTTCTTCGAAACCTTTGCTGCTTTTTTCCGCAAAAAAGAAATTGTGTCGATAATGCTGTTCCTGTTATTGTACCGACTGGCCGAATCGCAGCTGGTAAAAATGGCCTCGCCGTTTTTGCTCGATGCCCGCGAAGCAGGTGGACTGGGACTTACAACCGGAGATTTGGGATTGGTGTACGGAACAGCCGGAATGATCGCACTCACCATTGGCGGAATTTTAGGCGGTATTGTAGCCTCGCGCAAAGGACTAAAACACTGGCTGTGGTGGATGGCACTGGCCATTAACCTGCCTAACCTTTGTTATTTGCTGCTGTCGTTTTTAAACCCCACATCGTTGTGGTGGATTTCAGCGGCAGTCGTTATCGAGCAGTTTGGTTACGGTTTTGGATTTACGGCTTATATGCTCTTCTCCATCTACGTTTCGGAAGGGAAACATAAAACTGCACATTACGCTATTACAACCGGTTTTATGGCACTGGGAATGATGATTCCAGGAATGCTGAGTGGCTGGTTGCAGGAAATAATCGGCTACCAGAGTTTCTTTGTTTGGGTGATGATCTGCACCATCCCGATTTTCCTAGTACTGCCGTTTATTAAAGTCGATCCTAAGTTTGGGATTAAGGAGAAGGATTAATTTCCCTGTTTTTTATAGGCGCTAAACGGTTTAAAACCGCTAAGCGCATGGTTTGCAGAACAGAAGTTTCGTAAGGGATGTCATCTCTCTGAGTTTTATTTAGAAAGATGACATCCTTGTTTGCGCCAGAAATGGTGAGTTTTGTCCTGAAAGGAAAGCTAATTTGAGCCCAGGGCATCGCCCTGGGGATATTCGAGAAGTGATATCGGGCTGAAAGCCCGGCTTATTAATTTGCCCTTTCAGGGCGATGGGAAAACAGGCTGTCGGTTTCACAAGGCGTCCCATTCGCTTTGCCGTTGGGTTCAACTAAATTGAGCTTTCAGCCCGCAGTGTTTCTGTATAAGTTTTTTAAGAGAGATGGCATTCTTTCTTTCCTTCCTGTAAGGATTTTGCTAATCCTGCAGACTTTCTACCCATCCTGTAGGTTATTTATCCACCCTGCAAGGTTCAAAGTCGTCCTGCAAGGGGGTGCCCCTTTCCTGCGGCGCAGGACAGCGAAATAATGTTGCAGGACGCCCAAAAGTGCTGCAGGATTTCGAAAAACCATCGCAGGACGCCTGGATATGTCGCAGGATTCTGCAAAAGTGGTGCAGGACGATAGTAAAAGTTAGCAGGACGGGAAATAATCCCGCAGGCCGCCCTTTTTTGAAACTTTGTCAGCCCCAAAGCCCGTTTTACGCCAAATCCGCCGATAACAATTCTTGGAAAGCTTTTTGATTATCTATGGTCTTTGTAACTTTGATAAGCATGAACGACAAAGATCTTAAAATAAAATACGATACTATCTGTCAGTATTTGGCTGAGCGGAAATTAAAACCTGCTTTCGATCTGCTGGAAAATCTGATCCGTGAAAGTGGTTTGCTCATTCACCTCGATGAATGGCGCAACCTGGAGCAGAACTACAGCTACATGTTAAAATATACGGTTGAAGGAATTCAGGATCCGGAGCGTCAAAAAGTATATCGGAAGCTGATTGTTTCGGTTTTTGAGCTGTGCGACAAAATTTACGATGAGCTGAGATTGAAAATGTCGTCGTCGGTTACTTACGAGAAAAAACGCGGATTTAAAACAACACTTCAGTTTCATACGCTATTAGATGAGCTGGAAGATTTTTACCTGCAGGAGCAACTTGTTTCGCTGGTTGACGATGCCGAGGTACAACGATCATCGAAGCGAATCAGTGCGCGCGACCATCAGCAAAAAATGGTGACTTTGTTTTATTTCGTATGGTTTCAGAATGAATTAAATGATGAGCACCGTACATTTTTAAAGTCCTTTTTAAACAGCGATCTGATTGAAAAATCATACAAGTCGTTTATCGTTTCAGCGCTGCTGATGAGTTTGTTGCGATATTTCGATGAGGCCAAATTTTCGGTGCTTTTTGATGCCTACGAACACGAAATGCCTGAAATCAATCAGCGGGCAATTGTAGGATTGCTCATCGGCTTTTACCGTTACGACAGTCGTTTGGGGTATTACCCGTCGATTACCGGCCGGCTGACATTGCTGAACGAAAATCCCGAATTCAAACAAAATCTGGAGCAGGTGATTATTCAGCTCATCAGAAGTAAGGAGACGGAAAAAATTCAGAAGAAGATCACCGACGAGATTATGCCGGAAATGATAAAGATAAGTCCGAATCTGAAGGACAAAATCAATCTTGACAGTTTGATGGATGATTCGCTAGGCGACGATGAAAATCCGGAGTGGGAAAAGATTTTTGAGGATTCGCCGGGTCTGATGAATAAAATGGAGGAGTTCTCGGAACTTCAGATGGAAGGAGCCGATGTGTTTATGAGTTCGTTTGCCATGCTGAAAATGTTCCCGTTTTTTAGCGAATTTACCAATTGGTTTATGCCATTCTATATCAAAAATCCGGAGATCGATTTTGTAGTAAATCGCGCCGATTCGGCTACCGATCAGTTTCTGAAAGCCATTGCTACGGCTCCGGTGTTGTGTAATTCGGATAAATATTCGTTCTGCTTTAGTTTACAAAATATCCCGGCTGAAAACCGCGAGTTTATGGCTGAAGGACTAAAAGCTGAAATGCAGCAGTTTGATGAACTGCAAAGCGATGAGGTGTTGACTGATCCGGGTAAAAAGGCGGCTTATATTTCAAATCTGTACATTCAGGATTTGTATCGCTTTTTTAAATTACATCCGCGCAAAACCGATTTTGAAGATATTTTCAACTGGCGTTTCGATTTTCATAACAAACAAGTGCTTGGCGAAACGCTGAAAGAAGATGCAAACATTGTTCGGAATATTGCTGAATACTATTTCTTGAAAAACTATTATAACGAGGCCGCCGAAGTTTTTAATTACCTGCTGAGTGAGGAGAAAAGCGGGGAGTTGTTCCAAAAACTGGGTTACTGCTTCCAAAAGCTGGGCGATTTTGAACTAGCGTTGAAAGCGTATAAAAGTGCCGAGTTGTTTGAGCTTAATAAGAAGTGGAACCTGAATAAAATTGCATTGTGTTACCGCAATTTAAAACAGCCGAAAAAAGCCCTGGAGTACTACCGCGAGGTGGAACTGCTGGATGAGGAGAATTTAAATGTTCAGCTGAATATTGGCCATTGTTTGCTGGAGCTGGATCGTTTTGAGGAGGCTTTAAAAACCTATTTTAAAGTGGAATACCTGATGCCGGATAACAAAAAGGTTTGGAAGCCTATTGGCTGGTGTTCATTGGTGTCCGGTAAGTTTGAGCAGGCAGAGAAATACTTTGCAAAACTGATTGACGACAGTCCAAACAAACACGACCTCATGAATATGGGACATGTGCAGTGGTGTTTGGGCAAACGAAAAGAGGCGCTGGATTATTACAAGCAGTCGATTGTAAAGACTGAATTTACCGAGAGCGAGTTTTTCGAGGTTTTCCACGAAGATTTACATTATTTAATTGGATTGGGAATTGATAAGGATGATGTACCAATCATGCTTGATCAGCTGCGGTATTTTGTTGAAGAATAGGGGAGAATATAGAATGATGATTAACGAATGCTGATTTTAGATTTAAGAGAAAGACCGTTCGTATTTCTCAATCGTCAATCGCCATTCGTTAATCGAAAATTCATCATTCAATTTATTTCATCCAGTTTTTCATCGCCTCAATATTCATCTCGTTAACGATGTTTTTTGCCCCGGATGTGTACAGAAATTCCAACTCTTTGGCAAAGTGTGCTGTTACTTTATCACGAACCATTTTCATGGTGGCGTTCAGCATTTTATTTTCGGTTGTAAATGCTTCGGGTAAAATAGCAACTGTTGCCGGTAGCCAGCGCTCGGGGAACTCTCCCTGGTACTTACCGCCTTTTTTGTATTCGTTAATTTCTTTCTGAATAATTTCTATTGCTGCAGTTGCCGCGTCATAGCTTCCTTTTTCAATGCCATGGCGTTTAAGTTCGCGGTTTATGGCTTCCATTTCTGGCACAATCATTCCAACAGTATATGGATTTTGGTTGTTGTAAAGCATTACCTGCTGAATATATGGCGATTGGTCAACCAGTGCTTCTTCTATGCCTTCCGGGCTGTATTTTTCACCATCGTTACCAATCAGCAAACTTTTAAAACGCCCCAGAACATAAAGAAAGTCGTCTTTGCCCATGTAACCCATATCTCCGGTGTGCAACCAACCGTCTTTCAGACTTTCAGCAGTGGCGGTAGGGTTATTCCAGTAACCTTTCATAACGTTGTCGCCTTTAATCACAATTTCGCCTTTTTCGCCAGCCGGAAGTTCGTTACCGTTATCGTCAAGAATTTTTATTTCGAGATTTTTCACAAGTTTACCCGATGAGCCAAAAACTACGTCGTGCGGAACGTTCGACGAAATAACCGGAGCTGCTTCGGTAAGACCATAACCCTGACAAATGGGAAGCCCCACAGCATAGAAAAAGCGTTGCAATTCAACGTCGAGCAGGGCACCTCCGCCGATAAAGAATTTCAGGTTTCCACCAAAACCATCGCGTACTTTGGCAAACAGAATCTCGTCGAATAGCCAATACAGCGGTTTCAGGAAAAATCGCCAGCCTTTGCCACGGTTGTTGCCATAGCCATTGTGTGCATACGCAACTTTAAGGGCAAACTGAAAAACTTTATACAGGAATTCTCCTTTTTTGCGAATACCCGCTTCAATATTTTTTCTGAACGTTTTTGAATAAGCTGGTACGCTCATCATTAGCGTTGGCTTAATCTCCTGAATGTTTTTTGGAATATTTCGAAGCGTTTCCATTGGCGAGTTGCCAATTTCAACCGATGCAATACTGGCACCTTTGTACATAAACACATACAAACAGGTGGTGTGTGCAAATGCGTGATCCCATGGCAAAATGGCTAATGTAATCCATTCGGATTGTAAATCGAGAAGTGAATTGGATTGTACCACGTTGGCCGCATAATTCAAGTGGGTAAGCATAATTCCTTTCGGATCGGCCGTGGTTCCGGAGGTGTATGAGATGTTTGCCACATCATCAGGCTCAATTCCTTTCCAAACCTGTTCTGTCAGCTCGGTATTTTCTTTTCTGAATTTTGCTCCGGCAGCCAATAATTCCTTGTAATCAATATCATTTTCCCCCGGGTTCTCTTTGCCGTCGATGTAAACTACTTTCTCCAGTTCCGGCAATTCATCGCGAATCTCCTCTACTTTTGCAGCATGTAGTTTTGAAACAAATATGTACTTACTTCCACTGTGTTTTATACGGAAAGCCAGCTCGTTGTTTTGCAAACGAATAGAAAGCGGAACGTTAATACCACCAGCGTAAAGCATACCCAGTTCGCTGATGATCCAATCGTTGCGGCCATCGGCGATTAATGCAGCACGGTCACCTTTTTTAAAACCCAATTGAATTAATCCTGCTGCCAGGTCTAGCACCTTCTCGCGGGTTTGTTTGTATGTAGTGGGCTGGTATTCGCCATTTGTCTTTTCCCAGAGATATGGATTATCAGGGTAGTTAGCAACAGCGGTTTCAAATAACGCAACAATGGTTTTCATAAGTTAATAATTGTATTAAAAAGATCCCGGTCAGACCTTCTATTCATATTCACACAAAATGTTCTTATTCAAAAATAGAAAAAATACCGTTATACCAAATTTGTTTCAAGGTGAGCCTTAAATTGTTTTGAATATTTTGTGCTTAAGCAAGGCGAAAAATTGAGCCATAGCCTTAGTTACGGCGATATTTTTCAACGAAGCATAAGCGCAAAAGAACGAAAGAATACGATTTGCATTGAGATAATTTTGGTAATAAGTGGTTTTATTCGGTGCAGATCAAAAAAAAATGCCCTTTCGGGCATTTCCTTTATTCGGTAATAAATTTATAAATCGTTTTCTGATCGTAAAGTTCTCCCGGCTTTAAAAATGTAGTTGGAAATTTTGGGTGATGTACCGAGTCGGGGTAGTGTTGCGTTTCCAATGCAATGCCCGAGAAGCTGCCGAACTTCTTTTTACCCTCGATGGTAAACTCCGGAATCCAATAGCCGGTATAAACCTGCATTCCCGGTTGGGTGGTATATACTTCTACTTTGCGTCCGCTTTTTGCTTCGCTAAGTGTTCCTGCCATAATCAGATCGCCATCTTCGTTGTCAAAAACAAAGTTGTCGTCGTAACCCATTTCCAGCCCGCCGGCATTAATCTTTTTAGGCGAGGTAAAATCGAAAGCAGTTCCAACCACCGGAAGAATCTTTCCGGTTGGAATTTGCTCTACCATATCAGTTATTTTTGTAGCGCTTAACTCCAACTCGTGGTTCAGAATGTTCTCTTTTCCACCGGTTAAGTTGAAATAAGTGTGGTTTGTCAGGTTAACCACGGTTGTTTTGTCTGTTTCGGCGTAATACTGAATGGCCAGGTCATTTTCTTCGTTCAGTGTATAAATACAGGTCACTTTTAAATTGCCCGGGTAGTTTTCTTCCCCGTCAACACTCAGGTAGCTCAATTTTACGCCAACTTCGTTTTCCGATTCAATAACCTCGGCATCAAATAATTTTTTGTCAAATCCTTCCAATCCTCCATGCAAATGGTTGGGGCCATTGTTAATCGCCATTTCGTAGGTTTTGCCTTCAATTTCAAGGTGCCCTTTGGCAATGCGGTTTCCGAACCTGCCAATAATGGCTCCGAAATACGGATAGCCTGCCAGGTATTCGTCACTTTGGTAGGTTTCCAGTTTGTCGAAACCACACACAATATTATCTATCGAACCATTTTTATTTGGCATATCAATAGCTGTAATAATTGCCCCGTAGTTGGTTATTTTAATTTTAATGTTATCGTTGCTAAGCGTAAAAAGCTGGGCTTCGCGTCCGTCTTTTAACGTTCCGAATGGTGTTGCAGTTATTTTCATTTTAATATTTTATTTTTTTTGAGAAGCCGGTAATCTCCGGTCTTCATATTTTGATTTTATCCTACTAAATTAGTTAGTGCTATTTTACTCTTTTTTCCTGAATTTTCAATCAAAGTTAGTAAAGCCAGACATTATATTTTAGTTTTGGTTAAAATAGTGGTTTTAATGTCTGTAAACAATTGTAGCGTGATATACGCGTGCTTAGTATACAGACCTACTTCTATCGGAAAATTTTGAAAGGACAAAAATGCAAAAATCAACAATTTAACTGGTAGGTACTGGTGGTGTTTTAAAACATCATTTTGTAATAAAAAACTACTATTTTTGTGAAAAGCTTAACTAAATGCCAAGAAGAAGAGTAATTTCGATTAACGCCAAATCATCGGTGCCGAAATATCGCCAGATAATAGATTCGGTGCTAAATTCAATTGAAAAACGACATTTAAAGAAGGGAGATAAAGTTCCGTCGATAAATCAGATATGTTCAGAATTTAATCTTAGTCGCGATACGGTGATGTTTGCCTTTAACGAGCTAAAAGCGAAAGGCATATTAAAAAGTCAACCCGGAAAAGGGTATTATATAGCCAGTACCGAGATAAAAGTTGAAGAGCGTGTTTTTGTATTGTTCGATGAGCTGAATGCATTTAAAGAAGACCTGTATAATTCGTTGATCAATTCACTAAGAGGCAAGGCTACGGTTGAGGTGTATTTTCACCATTTTAACTACAAGGTATTTAAAAACCTGATCACGGAAAGTATCGGGAATTATACATCGTATTTAATTATGCCGGCTACTTTCGATAATACGGGGCATTTATTATCGAAACTGCCGCAAGACCGAGTTTATATTATCGACCGCTTAAAGCCCGAATTATCAAAATACCCGGTGGTTTACCAGGATTTTGAACAGGATTTTTACGACGCTCTGGTAGAAGGGAAGGAGATGATTGAGAAATATCGAAAACTGGTGTTTGTAAACCCGGGAGGGAAAGAACCTGCTGAACGATCGGAAGGATTTCGCAGGTTTTGCGAGGAAAATAATATTAGGTACGAGATCGTAAAATCGCTTATCGGCGTAAAACCTTCGTTATGGGAAGCTTACTTTCTGATATCAGACCGCGACCTGGTGGAAATGGTGAAGATTGCCAAATACTGCAAGTTTAAACTGGGAAAAAAATTTGGTGTAGTTTCCTTTAACGATACCATGTTAAAAGAAGTGGTTTCAGGGGGGATTACAACCATTTCGACGGACTTTACTGAAATGGGAAAAATGCTTGCCAATATGGTTGTAATGCGCGACAAATCGCAGGTTCGAAACAAAGCTCGAATGATTGTCAGAAATAGTTTATAAATGTTAAATCTGTTGTGCAACATCTTTTTGAGGTGTTTGTAGGCGGCTTTAAAAACTATATTTGTACCCACCAGTACCTACCAGTTGAAAAATAGAAATTAAAGTATATAAATCAATAACAGATTATGACTAAGATTAGCACATTAAATGAGAAAATTAACGGAGGAGATAATCCGTTATTCAAGGAGTTATACGGCAGTGATGTTGCCGAATTAAAAGTTCAGGCAGATCGTTATGCCGAGCTGATGGGGGAGTTTGAAAAAACTTTTGGAACTGATGATGTTTCATTATATAGTTCTCCGGGGCGTACAGAAATTGGCGGAAACCACACCGACCATAACTACGGACGTGTTTTAGCAGGTGCCGTAAACCTCGATAATATTGCAGTAGCAGCGCAAAACGGAACAAATACCGTACGTATTAAGTCGGCCGGTTATCCTCAATTTGAAGTAGAGTTGAGCGATTTTCAACCCAACGAAGATGAGTTCTATACATCAACTTCGCTGGTGAAAGGTATTGCTGCCAAAATGAAAGAGAACGGTTACGAGATTGGTGGTTTCGATGCCTGTATTGAAGGGCGTGTACCAAAAGGATCGGGTTTGAGTTCATCTGCATCATTTGAAGTGTTGATCGGGGCTATTTTTAACCAACTTTTCAACGACGGGAAAATGGATGCTGTTGAAAATGCAATCATCGGTCAGTGGAGCGAAAACAACTATTTCGGAAAACCATGTGGTTTAATGGATCAAACAGCATGTTCGGTTGGGGGATTGATTACTATAGATTTTAAAGATCCGGCCAATCCAATTGTTAAAGAAGTTGATTTTGATTTTGTGTCAACCGGCTTTTCATTGGTAATTACCGATGTTGGTGGTGGCCACGACGATCCTGCTTCTCAGGCTGAATATGCATCACTTCCAACTGAAATGAAATCGGTTGCTGCTGAGTTAGGTGCAAATGTTCTTCGCGAAGTTACTTTGGAGCAGATCGTAGAAAAAATTCCTGAAATCAGGGAAAAAACAGGTGATCGTGCAATTCTTCGTGCTTACCACTTCCAGGGCGACAATGCACGTGTTGTAAAACAGGTTGAGGCTTTGGAGAACAATGATTTTAAAGCTTTCCTTGAAATGGTTGTTGAGTCGGGTTACAGCTCGTACATGTACAACCAGAATATTTTTGATGTCGTTCATAAAGACGAACAAGTGGTTTCGCTCGGACTTGCATTAAGTGAAATGGTGCTGAAAGGCAGCGGAGCATGGCGTGTTCACGGTGGTGGATTTGGTGGAACTATTCAGGCATTTGTACCACAAGAAAAACTGGATGAATACGTAGAAGTTTTAGAACATGTTTACGGAAAAGGCACTTGTCATAAATTGTTTATTCGCTCTAAAGGTTCGATTAAGCTTGACTTGTAGGCTATCCTGCTAAGTAGATTATGACAAAAAGATAGTGCGAAAAAAAACAGCTTAATTGTGCACTATTTCAATTGATATTTTAACTTTGAGGCCGAATATTTGACTTATCCCGATTCTTGAGTCGGGATAAGTTAGTTTTTCGACCTAAATTATAACTGACATAATAAATCAGATGAGTTTTAACATAGAAGACCATCCGCATAAAAGATATAACCCATTAAATGGCGATTGGATTCTTGTGTCGCCACACAGGGCCAAAAGGCCCTGGCAGGGACAGGTTGAAAAACCGGTTGTTGAAGAACGACCAAAGTACGATCCGAATTGTTACCTCTGCGCAGGTAACGAAAGAGCCGGAGGAAAAGTTAATCCCGATTATAAAGGAACCTTTGTTTTTACCAACGATTTTAGTGCTTTACTTACCAATACTCCAGAGGGAGGTATTGATGATGGCGAACTGTTTCAGGCGCAAAGCGAAAGTGGCATTTGTAAAGTAATTTGCTTTAGCGAAGATCACAGCCTTACTATTCCAGAAATGGAAGTTGTTGATATTCGCAATGTGGTTGATTTATGGTGTGAGCAATATGCTGAACTGGGTGAAAATCCAAATATCAACTATGTGCAGATATTTGAGAATAAAGGCGCCATTATGGGATGTTCAAATCCGCATCCGCACGGGCAGATCTGGTCATCGAAAGGCATTCCTACCGAACCGGCAAAAGAAAGTAAAACACAAAAAGCATATTTCGATAAACATGGAAAAACCATGTTGGTCGATTATGTAAATGCAGAACTGGAAAAGAAAGAGCGTGTGCTCGATCAGAATGATTCGTTTGTGGCATTAATTCCGTTTTGGGCAGTTTGGCCGTTCGAGGCCATGATTATCAGTAAACGTCCGGTTAAGAATATTTTGGAACTGACGGAAGCTGAGCGCACCGATTTGGCAGATATTTACAAAAAGCTAACCGTAATGTACGATAACCTTTTTGAAACATCGTTTGCTTATTCGGCTGGTTTGCACCAGGCACCAACCGATGGCGAAGACCATCCGGAATGGCATTTACACATGCATTTTTACCCACCTTTATTGCGCTCGGCGAGCGTTAAAAAGTTTATGGTTGGTTACGAAATGCTTGGAACTCCGCAACGCGATATCACTGCGGAAGGAGCAGCCAAAAGATTGCGTGATTTGCCTAAAACTCACTTTAAAAAGAATTAATTATTAATTACTTAAATCAATAAAATTATTATGGAAGCTAAAAAACAAAATTACACAGTGCCTATTATCATGATGATCCTGCTGTTTGGTATGATTGCATTCGTTACCAACCTTGCAGCTCCAATGGGTGTTGTGCTTAAGTCTCAATTCGGTGCAAGTAACTTTCAGGGAATGTTGGGTAATGCCGCAAACTTTATTGCTTATGCAGTAATGGGAATTCCCGGTGGTCTTTTGCTTCAGCGAATTGGATATAAAAAGACTGCTTTAATTGCAATTGCAGTTGGATTTGTTGGTGTTGGAATTCAATATTTATCGGGTCATGCAAGTGAATCAATGGCATTTACTGTGTACCTGATCGGTGCATTCGTAGCAGGTTTCTCAATGACTTTGTTAAACACTGTTGTAAACCCAATGCTTAATACCCTTGGTGGTGAAGGTAATAAAGGAAACCAGTTAATTCAGGTTGGAGGTTCATTCAACTCAGTAATGGCGACTTTTACTCCTGCCTTTGTAGGTATTTTAATTGGATCTCAGGTAGCTAGTGCCCGTATAACCGACATTTTCCCGGTGATGTACATCGCACTTGGTATTTTTGCTTTGGCTTTCTTTGTTCTAATGGCAGTTAACATTCCTGAGCCTCACGTTAGTGCTGCATCAGAATCAATAAAAAGTCTGATGGCAGGCGCTATGCAATTCCGTCACTTCATTTTCGGTGCTATCGGAATTTTTGTTTACGTAGGTGTTGAAGTAGGAGTACCGGGAACACTTATTTTCTGGTTGACTGATCCGGGTGCCGCTTTTGGTATGGATGCAGGTACCGCAGGTTCTGTGGCTGGTACTTATTGGTTACTAATGCTTGTCGGCCGATTGATCGGTGCATCTATTGGTAGCAAAGTGTCGAGTAAAACGATGTTAACGTTTGCTTCATTCGTGGGTATGATTTTAGTTCTTTTAGCTATTCTTCTGCCTACATCTACTGTGGTAAGTATGCCGGTATTCCAGGTGCAAGGTAGTTCATTGTCATTTGTGTTCGCACAAGTACCAATTAACGCTATGTTACTTGTTCTTGTAGGTTTGTGTACATCAATTATGTGGGGTGGTATATTTAACCTTGCTGTTGAAGGTTTGGGTAAATATGTTGCAGCAGCAGCAGGTATCTTTATGACACTTGTAGTAGGTGGTGGATTGCTTCCTTTGGTACAGAATGCTGTTGCCGACGGAATCGGATTCCAGCCTTCGTTCTGGGTACCATTCTTAGGATTGGCTTACTTGTTCTTCTACGCAGTAGTTGGCAGTAAAGTAACTAAACGCGCCGAAAGCGTTAAACTTTAAAGACTATTAAAACCTCACTTGTTGGGGATTTAAATATCAATTCGGGATCATCCCGGAAAGCCATCCGTTAGCTGACGGATGGCTTTTTTTATGTCTTGGTAAAAGAAGTTTCGAAAAGTAAGGTGTTGCATGCACTTTTTTTTATTTTCGCATCACTTAATCACTACTATGTACGACATTATAGGAGATGTTCATGGATATGCAGCCCAGCTAAAAAAGCTACTGACAGAAATGGGCTACCAGAAAACGAATGGTAGTTATTCGCATCCTACCAGAAAAGCAATTTTTGTGGGCGATTTTATCAACCGAGGGCCTGAGATCAGAAAAACAATTCGAATCATTAAGGCGATGGTTGATAACGGCCATGCTTATGCTGTGCTTGGTAATCACGAACTCAATGCTATTATTTATCACCTGAAAGACAAACAGGGAAGATCAATTATATCAAAACCGAGTAAATACTTCTTATCGCTTTTTAAAACCATCAACGAGTATTCGTCGGGATCAAAAGAACTGAATGAACAGTTGCGATGGATGCGTACTTTGCCACTTTATCTCGATTTGGGCGAAATCAGGGTGGTGCACGCCTGTTGGTGTGAGGATGCTATTAAAGTTGCCGATTCACTGTATGAAGATGGCAGAATAAGAAAGAGTGTGTTTCGTAAGGTATATAAGAAATCAAGTTCAGATGAAGCACAAAGTGTGTGGCGGCTTACAAAAGGTGTTTACCTGAAATTACCGCCCGATCTAAGGGTGATGAATAATAAAGGTGTTTCGCCCCGTTCGTTCCGAATTCGCTGGTGGGATAATCTGGAAGGAAAAACATTTAAAGACGCTTCGTTTGAAAGTAAGTTCACGATGCCATCGTATACTATTCCTCCTGAAATTGTTCCGGAGACCTTTCCTTACCCCGATGATGCGCCAATTGTTTTCTTCGGACACTATTGCCGGGGGGCCGGACCGCACATAATAAAACACAATGTTTGTTGCGTTGATTCGTGTGTTGCGGGTACAAAAACACTTTTGGCCTATCGGTGGAGTGGTGAAAAGGAGCTATATATGAATCATTTAGTGAAATTATAGAATTCTATTACTCTGTATCTGGCTGATATTCAGTGAAGTAAAGAAAAAATCAAAAAATTATTTTTTTGTATTGCAGGTAAAAAAAGAAAGTATATATTTGCATCACCTTTGCAAAGGGTACCAAGCCCGAAAAAAGGTAAAAGTTCTAAAAAAAAACGGTGGCGTAGTTCAGTTGGTTAGAATATCGGCCTGTCACGCCGAGGGTCGCGAGTTCGAGTCTCGTCGTCACCGCTTGTTTTTTTTTGACAAAAAAGTTTAGAACATCAATTTTTGGTGGCGTAGTTCAGTTGGTTAGAATATCGGCCTGTCACGCCGAGGGTCGCGAGTTCGAGTCTCGTCGTCACCGCAAAAGCAGCTCATAAGGCTGCTTTTTTTGTTATGAAATATACGTCTACATCATCTATTCTCAGGGAATGGATTCAGAGCTCTGGCAGATGGACAATGAGTTGGAGATTAAAGTTTCGAATATGATGGCCAATCGTATAATTTGTATGGATAATACAGGTGAGAATTATAAAAAATTCTACAATATAATCTTTGCAGCAAACAAGCGTGAAAACATTATCGAAGACGGACTTTTTACAGCCGCAAATTGGGATCCGATGATTTCTGGCTTTATGGGGCCCGTTAGTTTAACTCCGGTAATAAAAAATGACGTGCAAATCAGATGACAAATAACTTATTTGCCATTCAAAAATTAAGTTGCGAAGGCAATTCTCAAGATTTGAGATTAACAGAAATAGTTCATAAGTGGTTCTTTTTTCAATCTCAAAAACTCAATTAATTTCAAACGACATAAAAACTTCGTATGGCTTTTGGGAGTTAGAGGTCATATTCTGGAAAATGTTAATACGCTTAACACGTTTTTTTCCCATCAATATCTTTAAAATCCACATGGTATTTTTCGTCGTTATTAAGTGTAATTGTTGCTCCAAGTGGCGACATAGTTGCTGTTATTTCATTTATCTCAATATTTTTAACCGGCATTAATTCTTCTGCTGTCCACTCGCTGTTATCTGTTTTATGCAACAGGGCAGTAATCATCAATTCCATGGGTGGATTTTTTTGCAGCCGTTTTTTGTAGGCAAAAATAACGGTACTTTGATCGGCTTCAGCATTCTTGTTTTTATGGGTCATCCAGTCCAGCTTATCCCATCCCCTGTAGTTAATCATTGCAACCTGCCGGCCATCTATTTTTGCTGTAATTATTTGGTTGCCATTCAATTCAAATGATTTTATCTCCGCTTTTTTACCGGCAAGGTGAGGAAGTCCAAAATGGCCCAAAGTTAGTTCGTATTCGAAGGCCAAACGTGATCTGTCAACCCGTATAACGCCACCAGATATGGTAATATCGGCCAGGTCAATAATGTACCCAACGCCATTGTTAGGAGGACGACGCATAATGGCTTGACGGTATAGAATGTTGTTTTCAACACCATTAAAGAGCATATTCTGCGAAGTGGTGTATCGTTGGTTTTCTTCTGAATCGTTATCAACCGTTAGTCCGGTTAAATAGAAGTTTACATCATCGCCTCTAAGATCTCTCGGGTCCTGACTACGGAAACTGTATTCCATAGATGTTCCCCCGTGTGGGTTTTGATCTTCCCAGGGGAAGTGCGTATTGTAAGTAAGTTTTGAATAATTGGGATCATCGTAATAAACTTTTCCCGGAATAATTTCCGAAGTTCCTGTTTTTCCATGATTTACCAGTACCAGACCGGGGTGCTTAAGAACTACTTTGTTGGATTTGTCGCCCAATGTTTCCCACATTCCTTCGTTTTCGGTTGCCGTCCAAAACGGCGAATCTTCAGGTAGTGCCAGACAAATAAAAGGTAAGAACATAAGAAACGGACTGCCAGAGCAGCTATAATTTTGAACCATATACTCCTTCTGACCATAAAAGCCCAAACTTGGTACATCGTTGCAAAAGAATTCTTCGCGGCTAACAAACTGTAACAGCGATCCGGAACATAGTCGTCTGGCCCATCCGGCATCAAGTTCGGTTTGTTCTTTTAGCATAAAAGCAACAGGAAAAGCACCGGAAACCCAGGTGCGATAACAAATGCTTCTCGACCACATATTTATATAACCGTTACGCCCAAAGAAACTGGTAATACATTTCATGAGTTTTTTGGCCGATTCTTCTATAATAGTCCCAATCTCAGGGTAATAATCGTCACCAAAAGTTCTGTTCCAAATAGTTGTATACACAATGAACAGGCTAATGGAATAGTAATTATAGGTTTGTTCGAGGTACCAACCATCGCCTGAGTGATAAGAAGCTACCCAAAGCAAATGGCTTTTAAGCAGATCGTCATCGATAGGGTAGCCATGTTTTTTTAAGAAAGAGAGTGTTACAATATTAAAGATTCGCCAATTGTTTTGCGTCGTTCTGTGGTGGGCCCATTTAGTAATACATTCAAGCATATCATTTTTTTCCGATTCGCTGTATAGCGACCAAACCGAATCAGGCAAAAGCAGAAGGGTTTTAAATAAACCGCCAAATTCGCAGGTGAACTGATAATTTGAATCGGGCAAATCTTCAGGCAAGGGTAGCGAATTGGAATTGCCGGAAGTAAAAGTACGATAGAAATGCAACTTATAATAATCACGCAGTTTTATATTATTGATTTCTACCTCAGGATCCACATGAATTAGTGGCCCTGCCAATGTGAAAGTTCTTTCCAGTGCTTCAAATTCAGCCGAACGATAACGCCAATCCGGCGCATTAGGCTGGGGGTAAGTTTTTCCGGGAATTATAGGAAAAGTTAGCGGTGTTTCTATCGAATCAACATATTTGAAAGCCCGGGTCAGCATATATTTGGCTAACTCAATGTAATGCTCTCTGGTCATTCCTGTGTAAGGACTCCGGGTAAAATCTGGATTTTCTATTTTAAAGGCGTTAGTCATCGAGAGTGATTTTAATTTTTATGAGTTTCAATTCTTTATGCTCCTGATTAGATATTCATTTCCTTGAATACAAATTAGAATTTTGCATATGCGGCAATATTAGCTGTACAGAGGATATTGTAAATGGTATTGATTAACCTATTACAATAAGTTAATTCTTCCATTAATGCGTGTATAAATGAACGATGCGATTAGATTGGATTGGATAGCTTTTTGGGGTAAGCGCCGTCCGTCGGACGACGAACAGCGCTTTTAGATTAAATCTAACTAAACTTTCACATTCAATGAATGCAAAATCTACTTTTTCTATTCAGTTGCATTTGGATCAACAATGATTCCTTCACCTTCACCATCTTGCCAGTAAACCGGTTCTCGGTAATTTTCTTCACCAGGGTAACCTTTGTTTTGATTAATTACACCCATAGTGTTTGAATTAATAGCAGAAGCAGGTATAGGCCAGAGTGCAATCCATGGTGCAGCGCGGTAGGTGTAGTGAGGTGCCACCACATTGTCGCGATAAAAACTATTTTTCTCCATTACACGGTCATACCAGAAATTGTCCTCTGTAAAATTACTCATGTTGTATGTTTTTCCGTTATAACAGGTTTTACCACTTTCTGCTAACATGAATGCCATACGGGTAATTTCAGATTTACGTGGTTCTTCGTAGTACAATTCACGTGCACGCTCATCCAGGATAGTTCCCAAATTTATTTGGTCAGCAGAATAAGGTGCAGCATTGGCACGTGTACGAACAGCATTTAAATCATCTGCAGCTTTTTGTGATTCTCCTTTCCAGAAATAAGCTTCGGCTCGTAATAAGTAGGTTTCTGCCAATCGGTAGCAGTACCAGTCTCCATTACCGCCGTCAGGAGTATTGTCAGTTGGATCAGCAACATATAATTTGTAATGAGGCCATCCAAACCACGAACGAATGGTATCAGTACAAAGGATTCCACCGGCATCGTTATACAACTGTAGGTTCTTTCCATAGTAGTCGTCGTTTTTGTTTTTTAAGTCCGGATTGTTGTATACCATGTCTTCCATATTCATCCAGTTGCCAGGTGCATGACGATAATCATTCGGATCGTCCCAGTTTCCGGTATGGCTATAAGGCGTTTGGCGACAACGGCCAATTCCACGACCGTAAGTTGTAACGTTATCAATTTCAACCAACTGACCACTAACTTTACTACCCAGTGGTTTATCTGACATTCCGTTATTACCATTAGGTGTTTTAATGTTTTTAGGCCAAAAGGGAACATTCTGGCGCATCATACTTATACGCTCGCTGGCTCCATCTTCAGTTAACTCTTCCCGCGATGTTAACAAATAAATTCTTTCGCGGTTTTCGGCTATCGACTTGTTAGGTACCTGGTGTAAATCCCAGGTTACGTTTTTTTCCGGGTCATCTTTATCAATTCCGAAACGATCAGTCATCAAATGATGGTAACCATCGTCAATAACAGCGCTGGCAGAAGCAACCGCATCGTCGTATTCGTGCAAAGCAAGGTTTATTTTTGTCAACAGGTGATTACAGGCAGCTTTGTTAATGTCGCCAATAGGTACTCCATCAGCCTCTGTTTTTACCCACTGTGCAGCAAAGTCCATGTCCTTTTTGATCTTACGCAAAATGCTTTCGCGTGTACAAGTATAAAAGTCCAGTTTCGGAGCAGTTACTTCTTCCAATAATAGAGGCACGTCGCCAAATTGTTGGGTTAGCCGGTAATATACCCGCGCCCTGTGGAAATAAGCTTTTCCCAATATATTGTTTCGATCAGCTTCACTATCCCATTCCGCAACATCGATGCGCGAAATCACCGTATTGGCATATTTAATCCGGTAGTAACCTTCCTGCCAATACCATCCAATTCGGTTGTAATCGGTACCATTCAAGTTTGCATCAGGTAAAATCTGTGCAGGTAAATCCATAGCCGGTCCCGATTTGTCAGTGGTTCCTTCCACCGCCACATCCGAAAAGATATTTTCCGTAATCATTGGGTTACCATCGCCGTAGTACTCATGACGGGCATTTCGTAAACAGGCTACCAATGCCGCATTTAAACCGTCTTCGTTGACAAAGGTATTTTCGGGAGCATAAAATGATAGTGGTTTAGGCTCCAGAAATTCTTCAGAACAACCGGACCACATTAAAACCATTACCAGGGTTACAATTGAAATTATATTAATCTTTTTCATTGTCTTCATCTTTTAAAGTGTAAGGTTCAGTTTAAGTGTATAAGTCGATGGAGTAAAACCCCATGTAGAGTTTCTTTCCGGATCCATCCACGACCAAGACGTAAATACATACGGATTGGATGCTACAAAAGATATCATGCAGCGATCAACCTGAATGCGTTCTAACAGGTTCTCAGGCACATTATACGATAACGATACATTGTCGATACGCAGGAACGAATTGTTTTCGTAAACTGTAAATCCTGATTCATAACTTTCAACACTTGCCCATTTATTATTTGGGTTCTCAGGTGTCCAGTAAGGAACATTAAAAGAAGAACCTCTGTCATAAAATACGTCGTTATTACGTAAATGGTTGTTGGCTGTTTTATATCCGGTATAAGCATACATTTTGATCGAAGCTGCCCAGTTTCTCCAGCTGAAATCATTTCTTAAGTTCCAACGCCAGGGTGGTCTTGAATATCCCTGGAATACCTTATCATCATTGGTATAATAACCGTCAGGTGCATCCGGAACTCCGTCTCCGTCAGTATCTTCGGTTAATTGGTCAATAATTTTATAATCACCAGGTTTACGCGAATATTTGGCTGCCTCTTCTGCTTCATCCAGTTGCCAAATTCCATCGGTTTTGTAATTCCAGATTTCATCTAATGCATGGCCAATAAACCATCCGTTAGTCGGGTCGTCCAATTCATTGCCATCTTCGTCGTAGTCGCCATAAAGGCTAACAATCTCATTCCGGTTAAAAGACACTGCAACATTGGTATTCCATTCGAAGTCGTTTTTCTGTATGTTAATCGACGTTAACGAGAGTTCGAATCCGCGGTTGTTAATTTGCCCTAAATTGGAGAATACACTGCTATATCCTGTAATAGAAGGTAATTTACGTGGAATAAGAAGATCAGTTGTTTCCATCAGGTACGTTTCAATATTACCTCTTAAACGGCCGTCAAAAGTTGAAAAATCGATACCAAAGTTGTAAGCAGTTGTTCTTTCCCATTTGAGATCGGCATTGGCCATACGGTTTGCATACAATTGCGATACATAACCTGCAGTTCCATCGGTTTGTAATACGTATTTACCTGTTGCCAGTGACGACATGGCATCGTAAGTACCAACTCCGCGGTTACCATTGTCTCCGTATGATAGCCGTAATTTAAACATGTCCATCCATTCAACATTAAAGAAGTCTTCTTCGCTAACGGTCCAGGCAAATGCAGCCGATCCAAAGTTGGCACGAGGATTAGCTTGTCCAAATGCCGAGTAACCATCGCGACGCCAGGCACCTGTAAAAAGGTAACGCCCTTTATAGATATAATTCAAACGTGCCATTAGGGCATCAGCTGTGCTGTAAGTGTCGTTACTCGAGATTTCTACGTCTTCGGTAGCTGCCTGCATACGGTGATAACCTAATACATCACTGGGCTGGAATTGACGACGTACCATATAACTACGCCAATATAGATTTTTTTCAGCATTTTGAAGGAAAGTAAAATCGAAAGAGTGATCTCCATACGTTTTGTTCCATTTCAAAATGTTGTTTAATTGCCATTGGAAACGTTTTGTGTGTCTTCTGCGTGCAATACCACCTTCTTTTCCCCAGTCAGGGTGTTCCGAAGAATCGTGTCTGTACCATTCTTCCCAAGAAAATCGTGGAATAAACTCAGAAGTGAAGCTAAATCCGTAAGGTAAGGTTAACTGTGCATATAGTTTACTATATAAGTTCGTATACTTATCAACCTGATCCTGGTGTACAAGATTCAACCATGGGTTACGCGATGCAGAAATGTTACCTGTTGGAGCGTATTCCAATACGTCGGTAAAATTACCTTCGGCATCTCTTTCATACATTTGCGAGTATGGAGTAACTTGTCCCCAGTTGTCGCTTGCAACCACATTACTTTGGTCTCTAACAGAGAATTGTGTATTGGTTCCTACTTTTAACCAATCGTTTACTTTTGCTTCAAGGTTCATGCGCGAACGATAGGTTTCGAATTCTTCGTTGTAACGAATACCTTCGTTGTTCGTGTATCCCATCGACCAATAATAATTTACATTACTGGTTGCACCACTTAAACTTATATTATAGTCCTGGCGCAATCCGGTTTGATACAAAATGTCTTTCCAGTTTTCCTGATAACCACTTTTGTAGTTGGCAATTTCCAGAGGATATAAGCCTAAACGGTTCAACCAAATCTGGTCGATATCAGCAACGGAACCTGAGCCATCATATTCTTTCCAGGTCTGTAAATCAACACCAGCATCATCCGGATGTCTGTAGTACCCTGGTTTATCAATTTGGTGTCTTTCTTTGTTTTCGAAACCAGCAATACGCCAGTCAAGAAATTGGTCACCAGTCATCCAGTCGAGTGCAGTGTGTGCAATTACGGCTACACCCACACTGGCACTTGCAGTAATCATTGGCTTACCAACTTTACCTTTTTTGGTTGTAATAATGATAACACCATTCGAAGCCCTTGATCCGTAAATCGCAGCCGATGATGCATCCTTTAAAATGTCGAAAGCCTGAATGTCGTTTGGATTGATATCGGCAAGGTCGCCGTTATAAATCATTCCGTCAACAACAATTAACGGGGCATTTGCACTTCGTTGATCAGCTGCATCAGAACGTACGGAGGTTTCACCACGAATAAGCATGTCGCTTGCGCTGCTTACTCCTTTTGCACTGCTGCTAAAGCTTACATTTAAGCCGGGAACTGCACCGCGAAGTACATCGGTCATGTTCGAACTTGATTCTTTTTCAAGTTTTTCGGCATTTACTTGTGTAACAGCTCCGGTTAAGTCTTTTTTCTTCACAGTACCGTAGCCAATGGCAACTACCTCTTCGAGTCCGATAACATCGGCCTCCATTTTTACATCAATCAGTGTACGGTTACCAATTTCAACTTCCTGGGTTTTCATTCCAACAAACGAAAACAGCAGAGTATTTTCCTGTTCCGGTACTTCCAGTGAATAAGTTCCATCAGCAATGGAAATTGTTCCGGCAACAGTTCCTTTTACTATAATGGTCACTCCCGGTATTGGAACGTCATCGGGACCAGTTACAGTACCTGTAATGGTTTTTTGTGCCAAGGCACTACCTGCCGTAATGAACAATACGGCTAAAAACAATAGTGTTTTTTGCATAAGATTTAAGTTTTAGTTAAAAAAAATAGTATGGGAAATAGTTTCTTTCTATAGAATTTATTTAAGTCTTAGTTTTGTATGAATTCAATTCGCTGACTAGCGATTCAAGTGAAGAAAAGATCGTTTCATTTTTCATAATTAAGTAGTTTAGTTAATACGTCTTCTAATTAGTTCAGTTTTAGTTAATCATGCAATCGATTGCAGCGTCGGTCAAGTTAAAATAAAAATATTTACTATGCTAATAGTCATTTAGCAAAGTGTGATGTTTAATTTGCAAATAAGTAATTGCTGTAACTTATTTTAAATTTATAAACGTCTGTATATGAGTGACTAATAAATATATCCTGCCTTTTTTTATTGTATGCAGATTGTTTTTGCCTAATAAAATGGCACTTACAAATCAATAGGTGAGTCATCACATTTCAAATCACCCAAAACATACTGTGCTCCGTCCAAGTAGAATTTAAGTAAATGTTCATCCTCAAAGCTTTGTGCATTATGCGATGGTGAAACATAAAACACACGGCCTTTCCCATGTTTTTTTATCCAAGAAACATAACGAATGTTTTCTTCTATTGGTTTTCTTTTCCCTTCAAGTTTGTCAGTATCCATATATAGAAGTGGTTTGAAGTTCTTCTGATCGTATGCTTTATTGAATAAGTAAGGTTCATCAACATGTACAAATGGTTTTCCTTCAAAGGCTTTTGCCAGCGGATGATTTGGGTCGCACAATTCTAAACTGATTTCTTGTTGGCGGGGGTGGTAATCAAAGCTTCCACCAACCATTTCGCTAAAGGGCATTGAGTTGTTTTGCATAACAATGGCACCATGCGTAACCATTAAACCACCACCTTTTTTTACAAAGTTGATCAGGTTGGCTTCCAATTCTGCTGCTTTTGCTTTCTTTTCTTCATCGTCCATACTTGTATCTATATCCAGACAATCCAGGATAAGATCGCGTCGCGGACCAATTGAACAGGCGCTGTTTAACACAACCGCATCGTAGTTTTGCAGGTTGTTTTTCTCAAAACAAAATACATCTTTGGTTATTCTTACTTCGTAAGCGCCGGTTTTTTGACCCAGAACTTTAATTACCTGGGTGGTATGTGGAATAACCCAGTGGTCGAAACCTGTAAACCGGTCGAATATTAATACCTTCCTTGTTTTTTGAGGTTGAACTTCTGCTTTAGCGGGAGCAATTTTCTCGATTTTCTGCACCCATTCGGGAGTACAGTCAAACTGTTTCTGGGCATTTACTGCAGTTACGCCAAGTATAAGCAGTAGTGTTGCTATTATTCTTGTCATTATTTCGCTGAATTATGTTGGGCTGAAGCCCATGTTCTTGTAATTTATGATTCACCCCGGAAATAATCTCGGGGTGAATAAATTTCTATCATATTGGGATTATTAGTCCTTAATCGATTTTTTATCTTTTAACATAACTGGTTCCGTATGGATAGCGTTGCGGACGGCTTAACATTGAATTTGCCAGGTCGTTGTTTTTAAATCGTTCTATAGCCGGATCCCATTCAAGTACTCCCGGAATTTGCATTGCGATGTCGCTGATCAAACAGATGGTACAAGTGCGGTGACTTATTTCTGCAGGAGAAATTGGAGTTTTACGCGATTGAATACAGTCTAACCAGTTTCCGTGTTGTTCGTGACTAACATAGAGTTTGGTTTCGTCGTCGCCAATTACCGATTTTAAAATATCTTCGCTACTGGCATCCAGTGCTTTTGTCGAACCTGCAGGAATCGGATCAGATGGTGTTGCACGGTATGCACCACGGGTAACAAAAACCCATCCATCTTCGCCCTCAAAACGAATACCATTTGGATAACCACCACTGGTAAATACGGTTGCTCCGTTTGCGTATTCCTGTTTAACCATAAAATCACCATGAACATTCCAGTCGCCCGATTTTGGGAATTGTGCAACAGCTTCTACTGAAATAGGTCCGGTATGTTCGGTATCCATACCCCATGCCGCAATATCATAGTGGTGTTGGCCCCAACCGGTAATCATTCCG
The DNA here is from genome assembly GCF_010586825.1 of Draconibacterium mangrovi. Lineage (GTDB taxonomy): Bacteria > Bacteroidota > Bacteroidia > Bacteroidales > Prolixibacteraceae > Draconibacterium > Draconibacterium mangrovi. The sequence continues at coordinate 256,034 of NZ_JAAAGB010000004.1, forward strand.
GCACCGTAACTTCGGTTACGCAACCAACCCGGACGGCTGTAATCGTGTTGCGGATGAACCATTTTTTCTTTGTATTCCACTTCTGGAGTTGAGCCCAACCACATATCGAAATTGAATGTTGAAGGAACCGGGCTTGTTTCGAAAACCGGGCCGCCTGGATCACCGGGAAGACCAATTTTTACGGTATGAATTTTCCCAATTCGACCGTTACGTACCAGTTCGGCCGCACGAAGGAATTGCGAAGAAGAACGCTGCTGGGTGCCTACCTGGAGAACTGTTCCCTGGCGGTTAACTATGTCGCTTAATAAACGGCCTTCTTCCACAGTTAACGATGTTGGTTTCTGCAGGTAAATATCTTTACCGGCTAATGCTGCTTCAATGGCAGGTTGCGAGTGCCAGTGGTCTGGAGTACTAATTACAACCGCGTCAATATCTTTATCAGCCAGCATGTCCTTGTAATTGGCATACATTTTAACTTCAACACTGGTTCCTTTTTTCTTGTAATAGTCTTCCACCAGTTTTTTTCCTTTTTCCATACGAATGCTGTCTAAGTCTGAAACAGCAATCATACGGGCGACATCGTGTTGCATGGTGCCTGGCATATCGTGGGTTACCGCAATACGTCCACAGCCAATCTGACCTATATTGATTTTGTTACTGGGGGCTGATGCGCCAAAAACGGAGGAAGGTACAATTGTCGGTATTACCATTGCACCGGCTGTTGTAGTTGCCGCATTTCTTAAAAATACTCTTCGTTTCATATTTAAGTTTTATTGGTTATAGTAATTTGACTAATTTAAGCTGGTTATTGGGATACTCGCAAAACTGTTCCAGTATTTCTCTGCTGTTTCGGCATCAAGCTCGCCGTCAAAAATAAGCATACGGTATTTTAAGGTATACGTTTGCTTTGGCTTCAGCTGCCAGTCATCATGTCGTATCGGGACGAATTCGAAATACATATCACCCCGGCCTCCATTTGCATCAAGAGGCCAAACACGCATTGGCTCCGGATGCATTCTGTTTGAAGGATGGCTCATAAACAGAATTCCTGAACGGCCTTCATCAACATCAGACTGGCCTTCTACCAAACACCAGCGGGCATATGAACCGTCTGCATCAACTCTTGTTTTTCCATCAGATGTGAGAACGGTACAATTGTCTTTGTGCCAGCTTTCTGTTGCGCGGAAACCAATTCCTCCTCCATAGCGATATGCATCAAGCATAATTCCGTTTTTTAGCGGGCTGTTTAACGAAGTGGTGTAGTCAACCATCCAAACATCTTTGCCAATATTCCAGGCGCGTACATCCAGAATTTCATTCATAGCAATTTGATCTTCACCACGAGCTCCAAAATCAATATGTTGTTGTAAAACTTTGAATCCGCTATATATTGCTCCTTCTGATTCTGACAGAAAACCAGCAAACTTAACCGTTCCCTGTCCGCCTTTCAGGTTCCAAAAATCGACAGATCTGTCATCGATGTGCGTTTTTGTCCATGGCCCCCATATGCCGTAATGGTGGTAATGATCGGGCGCCTGAATACGCGTAAGGACTTTTCCTCCGGGTGAGCTTAACGGATGGATGTAGCCAGAGCGTTTATAGAGTGGATCAATGCCATCGGGGGGGAAAGTAACAGCATGTCTGTATTTCAGTATGAGATTTTCACCTTTTTGCAAACTGAGATCTTTGTGATCACGTTTTAATGTTATAGGTGTATTAGTGTTTGCCGACTTCTCTTCTGCTTTTAACAGAAACTTGCAAACAGTTCCTTTTTTAGTTTCTCCATTTAACAAAAACCAAAGACGCGCCGAATGTCCTGTTTCAAGCTGGCAGGGAATAGGATTTTCTTTACCATCGATTATTTCATACAGTACGAGTGAATTATTATCGGTGTTGTAATTTATGCCATTTAAAGAAAAAGATACAGGAGTGTTTAAACAGTCTTCCGAAAATTCGATGCTGAATTCGGTAAGCGGTTGAGCAAATAATGTTTGAGATAGCAGAAGGAGTGTACTTAATAATACAGTTTTCATTGCAGTCAGTTTTATTAGTAAATAAAGTTGAACGAACTATTAAGCTCGTTGAATTAAATTTCTTCCGAAATTACTTCTCCGGACCTAACTTTTAAAAGGTGGTTTTAAAAGCAAATTTAAGTTCTGTTTATCGACGAAAATTTGAATTGTGAGGGCAAATAAAACTGCTTAAATATATTTGTAAAGTACGTATATTGCCAGCTGATGGCAAAGAGTAACATCGTTCATAAGTCATAAGTTAGGTTCTAAGTTCTAGCAGTAAATCTACATTTTTTCATGATTCAGATATAGTACTAATTTTGCAAGTGTTTGTATTTGTTTTGCAAATTTGTATTTTTAGCATCAATCTAACGGCCAGACTATGAAATTGATGCACGAACAAATTGATTTTCCCGGGAAATCAGTTGTTAAAGTAAAAGTACAAGAAAAAGAGAGGTTTACATACCCCTGGCATTTTCATTCGGAGTACGAAATTGTTTATGTGTTGGAAGGAATTGGGACACGTTTTGTCGCCGACAGTATTGAAGAATTTTCGTCGGGTGACTTTGTTCTAATGGCAAGTAATTTGCCTCATTTCTGGAAATCTGAAACAGCTCTTTATAAAGGAAATTCTTCCAAACGTTTAAAGTATATTGTAATACAATTTCCAAATGAGTTTTTTCGGGAAGCCATGGCAGATTATCCTGAGTTTTATAAGATTAAAGAGCTTTTAAAAAGATCGGGCAGGGGAATAAGCTTTACAAAAGAGTTTGCAGATAAAGCCCGAAAGAAAGTGATGAAGGTAGCCCGTTCTGATGGATTTGACCGCTTATCTCACATGCTTCAGTTATTACAGTTTATGGCTAAGTCAAATGAGTATTATTTATTAGCCGGGCAGTATTATCAGTTAGAAAGGCATAATTTTACAAGCGATCGGTTAACAAAAGTTATTCATTATTTAAATACAAATTACTTAGGTAAAGTTGAGCTAAAAAATGTTGCAGCTGTAGCAAATATGCACCCTTCAGCATTTTGTCGTTATTTCAAGGAAAATTCAGGTAAGTCGCTCTCCGAATTTATCAGTGAAATACGAATTGGATATGCGTGTAGATTGCTCTTGGAGGGAAAAATGACAGTGTCACAGATTTGTTTTGAGAGTGGATTTAATAATATTTCGAATTTTAACCGGGCGTTTAAAAAGAATACCGGCTATACACCTTCTTCTTATTTTGAGGAATTTCAACGAAAATAATTTTATTCGAGTGATACCTCAAGGAGAATTACTGCTGTGAAATTTATCAAACCCAATTCAATCTATTACTGAATTGGGTTTGATAAATTTCATCGTGGAGTTCCAAAGTTTTAGTATGCAAAAATAATACAACTTATACATTAATCTTCTTTGCCATTTTTTGGGCGGTTAAAGCCAATTCAGTGGCCAGGAAACAGTGGTTTTGCGTCATCGCTGTTTCAGTACGATGGACTACATCATTAACCAATTGTTCTCCGTATGGCAAATATACCTGCGAGCAGTCGAAATATTTCATTTCCTTTTTATTTACCAGAAATAAATGATTATCACCTTTTCTACCAGATATGTCAACATATTTTCTCAGCTCAATATAACCTTCAGTTCCAAGAATAAATGTTCTGCCGTCGCCCCAGGTTGGTAAACCTTCGGGGGTAAACCAATCTATTCGTATATATCCTGTAGCGTGGTCGCTTTTAACACTCATATCCCCAAAGTCCTGATAGTTGGGGTAATCTTTGGTATTAAAATTAGCTATTTGAGAAAAATTAACATCGGCCTTTTTAGAATTGGTGTAGTATAAAAACTGATCGCATTGATGGGAGCCGATATCGGTAAGTATACCTCCAGCTTTCTCCGGATAAAAGAACCAGTCGGGACGGGATTCAGGTCGCATGCGATGAGGTCCGAGTCCTATTGTTTGAACCACTTTGCCGATAGCACCTTGCTGAACTAATTCTCCGGCTTTTACCGATGCCGGATTTCCAAGTCTCTCACTGTACATTATAGAATAGATCCTGCCGGTTTCCTTTTGCACTTTTTTTACCTCATTAAACTGTTTAAAGGTAGTAATGCCGGGTTTATCCGACATGTAATCCTTTCCGGCTTTCATGACGCGAATTCCAAGGGGGGCCCTCTCTACCGGAATGATCGAACTTGCTACCAGCTGGATGGATTTATCTTCGAGAATCTCTTCTTCGCTTTTTGCAACTTTTACATCCGGAAACCGAGCCGTGAATTGCTTTAATAAGTCGGGCTCTTTTACGTAAACCGAAACCAATTTGCCGCCAACTTGTAACAACGCACCAACCATACCATAAATATGTCCGTGATTTATACCAATTACTGCAAAGTTTATTGATTCTTTTGGAGCAGGTCGATTTTCAGGCTTTAGGATAATTTCTTCGGGGTGATAAGAGGAGTGTAGACCGTTGCCGTAAATGTCATAAGGTAAAAGAGAAGCAGCAGTAATTCCCGCTGCCGATGCAAATGATCGCTGAATGAAATTTCTCCGGTTAAAATTCATAATTCAGGTTTTTAAGTTTTATTGAATAGTTAAACTTACAATATTTTTGGAATATTGGGTTAAATGCAAATGAATATCGTTTGTGCACTCTATTTGATTCGTTGCATAAGGCATTTATCATTCACTAAACAACATCGAATAAAATAGTGGTGGAACGAGTTTTGTCGTCACCGCAAAGGCAGCCCATAAGGCTGCTTTTTTGTTATTGAAATACTTGTCGAATCCAATACTTTCATACCTCTTCATATAATATAAAAGCTTCAGCCAATTTGATTGAAAGCCGTCCTGCTGGCAAGTAAAACGAAAACTTGGGAAATGAATTAATAATAATCTGTCAGCAGATATTGAATTAAATTAAAATAGGAAAATGTTTTTTTACTATCATGTCTGACTTATTGTTTTAGATTTTCTGATACATTTTATTTCAATCGGATTATATTTAGCACCATAAATCAACTAAATTTTTAATAGATGGATAAATCAGATCAATTACCTAGACGTGATTTTATAAAATCAACTGCAATTGTAACCACGGCAGCGGCCGTTTCCGGAGCACTTATTTCAGGATGTACTGAAAAAGACAAAGGGGCAACTGCTATTTCAAACAATGAAAAAAGAGAATGGGAGAAAGGCAAATTAAATATTGCTGTTGTTGGCGTTGGCATGGGATGGGGAAATATGAGACAGAGTGCCGACGAAAATATCGTGGCAGTTTGTGATGTAGACCTGGGCAGACTCGGAGGAAGAATTGAAAGCTTTATAAAAGATTATCCGAACAAACCAGTTCCTTATCAATATCAGAGTTATGTTCAGATGTTCGAGGAAAAAGGCGATGAAATTGATGCTGTGATTATTGCGACTCCCGATCACACACACGCGAAAATTACCCTCGAAGCCATGAAGCGAGGCAAGCACGTATATTGTCAGAAACCGCTAACTCACACAGTTTACGAATCGAGGATGCTGACGAAAGCGGCCGAAAAATATAATAATGTGGTAACGCAAATGGGTAACCAGGGAGCATCTGGTGATGATACAGCCTGGGTTTGCGAAGCTATTTGGAGTGGAGATATTGGTGAGGTGAAGGAAGTTCATGCCTGGACCAACCGTCCTATTTGGCCACAACGTTTAAACCGCCCCGAAGAAACACCGGCTGTGCCTAATGGTTTGAATTGGGATTTGTGGCTAGGACCTGCTCCTGCGCGTCCGTATTCACCTCAATATCATCCGTGGAACTGGCGTGGCTGGTTCGATTTTGGAACCGGCGCTCTTGGCGATATGGCTTGTCACATCTTAGATGTGGTTATGCGTGGTTTACGTCTACAATATCCAACAGGAGTTCAGGCTACCTCTTCTAAATGGACTGTTGAATCACCTGCTGAGTCGGAAAAGGTTACTTTCTATTTCCCTGAAAGAGAAAAATACCGCAATGTTGATATGCCCGAAGTAAGTGTAACCTGGTATGATGGTGGCTTAAAACCCGATCGCCCTTTCGAGTTGGAAGATGGAGAAATGATGGGGGATAACGATGGCGGAGTTTTGTTTATCGGAACAAAAGGAAAGATAATGTGTGGATGTTATGGTAAAAACGCAAAACGTTTACCATCGAAAGAATTTAAAGATTATTCTCCGGAAATAAATGAACGTTTGGTGCCAGGCGGAATCGATGGACACGAGAAAGACTGGATCAGGGCTTGTAAAGAAAATCCTGAAGAACGAGTGCAACCTAAATCTCATTTTGGTTATGCCGGGCCGTTTAACGAGGTTGTTGTTATGGGAACAGTGGCACCTCGCTTATCTTTCCTTGAACGCATATTGAAATGGGATGGAGAAAATATGAAATTCACAAATATTAGTTCTGATGATAAAGTTAGATTACCAAAATTTGTGAAATTGGATACGAGCAGCGGAATTCCAAGATATCAATCAGAATATGAGATTGTAAATGCATTGGAATATGCAAAAGGTCTGATTGATATAAAACCTCGCCCGGGCTGGGAATTGGAGCTATAAGTCAGTTTCGGTGCTCCTATTATTAAATGAATAATTTTTAAAGAGGGTATAGCCATTTGCGGCTAAACCCTTTTTTTATGCCAAGAAGAATTTACAATAACTGGCTAAAGTAAAAAGGAAACAAGAAAACTCTTTTAACCTTGAACTTTAACGATTGTCTAACCGGAAATCGCATGGTATGGAAATTAGGCACTTTCTCAGCTTTCCATAAAATTTTATATCTTTCGCCTAGTATTTATAAACCCACTTTAAGTTAATTACCATGAAAAGAACCGCTTCGCTTTTTTTTATTGCATTATTATTGCTTTGCTCCGCCAGTGTTATGGCACAATATCCTTCTGTTACTTTCTTTGGAGGTGCAAATATGGCCACCACTGATATGAAATTTGGAACGGGAGAAACCGATGCCGAAGATTCGTATAAGGCTTTGTACGGAATGAATATTGGCGCACTATACGAATATGTGTTAAACAAAGATAAATCCCAGGAATTCGCTGTGGAAGGCGGTTTGATTTTTGAAAATAAGGGTTTTCACAGAAAACCGACAGGCACACAAATTATCGATAACAAAACAAGATTGTACTTTATTGATGTTCCGTTGTATGTGAAATATCTGCATCGGTTCAGGAGCAGAAATAAATTATACTTTGGAGCCGGTCCTTTTGTCGGAATGGGATTGTTTGGTAATGCAGATCTCTCCAATGATTCAGGATCACTTAATTTCGGGAATGATCCCATCGAAGATGATTTTAAAAGACTGGATTATGGTGTTACCGGAAAAGTAGGTTTCCTGTTTTTAAACGGCTTAAATATGTGTGTGTCGTATGATTATGGTTTTGCCGATATTAAACCCCTCGAGAATCAGGAAGCAAAAACAAAGGTTTTACGTTTATCGCTTGGTTATACCATAAGATTAGACGATTAGAATTAAACAGGTGCAACATTTAAAATTAAGTGAAAGCAGGTTCTGAAAATTTACCGGTATACAGCTTACACAATTTTAGTTCGGAAGAACGTGCAAGCCAGCAGTTTCAGGTAGAAGTATTTGACGCCAACCGGCATTTTGCTGTAAAGTACCCGCATCGTCACGATTTTTTTGAAGTGTTGTACCTCCAGAAAGGAAGCGGCTCGCACGTTATCGACGGAAATAAATACGATATCGAGCCGCCCTGTATATTTTTTATGTCGCCAGGACAGGCACACAAAATTGAGTTTTCGCACGATATCGATGGTTTCATTTTTATTTTCACCGCTGATTTTTACCTCCTCAATCAACGAAATCCAAATCGTTTAATCGAGTTCCCTTTCTTTTTTACCATTCGGCAGGATAACCCGCCACTGGTTTTAAAGGATGAGAATGATAAACTTTTTTTGGAGAGTTTGTTTAAAAAAGGTGTTAACGAGATTCGCCGGCCCGAAGGTTATTCCATTGATATTTTACGATCAGCACTTGATCTTATTTTAACAACCTGTGCATCGCTTTATCCTTACGATAAGAATCGTTGGAAAGGAAAAGGACACATTGTAGTAAAAAAATTCTTTCAGTTGTTGGAAGAGCATTTTCACGAAAACCTTTCGGTAGCGCAATATGCCGATATTATGGCGCTAACTCCAAATCATTTAACTCAAACCGTAAACCAGCTGACCGGAAAAACTTCGTCGCAGATTATTAAATCGAAACAAATTATAGAGATCAAACGCCTGCTGGTCCACACTAACCTCAGTGTTTCCGAAATTGCTGTAAAAATGAACTTCCCCGATCAGAGTTACTTTGCCAAATTCTTTAAACGCGAAGTAGGTCTTTCTCCTCTTCAGTTTCGTTCGCAATCACTCTGAATGGGGTAAAATTCCATATGTTTAACATTGTTTAAGCCGTTGAAAATTAGTAGTGTAATTTTAATCCTTAAGACAGAGTTAAAACCCAAATCCATGAAAATTACCTAAAAATCATGTAATTTTACATTTCAGGCTAACAGAAATTTTGTTGCTTTGTATTCAGGTTCGTGCATTTGGGTATGAACAACAGTGATACAGCTTAAAAGTATATTAATTGTAAAAAAATAAAGGATCATGGAAAATTATTTCAATACATTGCCGCTTCGTCTTCAGTTAGACCAGTTGGGAAAATGCGACTTTATGGATGAGTCGGAATTTGCAGACGGAGTTGAAAAACTGAAAGGAAAACAGATTGTGGTATTGGGTTGTGGAGCACAGGGTTTGCACCAGGGTTTGAACCTTCGCGACAGCGGATTGAACGTGGCTTATGCATTACGTCAGACTGCCATCGACGAAAAACGTGCATCGTATGTAAATGCTACTGAAAACGGTTTTGAAGTAGGTACTTTCGAAGAACTGGTGCCTAAGGCCGACCTGGTATTGAATCTTACACCAGATAAACAACACACTCCGGTAGTAAACAAGGTGGTTCCTTTAATGAAAAAAGGTGCTTGTCTGGCTTACTCACACGGTTTTAACATTGTTGAAGAAGGAATGCAGATTCGCGACGATATTACCGTAATTATGGTGGCTCCAAAATCTCCGGGTTCTGAAGTTCGTGCCGAGTACCTGCGTGGATTCGGTGTACCTACATTGATTGCTGTTCACCGCGAAAACGATCCGAATGGTGATGGTTTGGAAATTGCAAAAGCTTATGCAGTTGGAACAGGCGGTCATAAAGCAGGTGTATTGCTTTCGTCGTTTGTTGCCGAAGTAAAATCAGACCTAATGGGCGAGCAAACTATCCTATGCGGATTGCTGCAAACCGGTTCTATTTTGTGTTTCGACAAAATGGTTGAAAAAGGAATTGATGCCGGTTATGCATCAAAACTGATTCAGTACGGATGGGAAACAATTACCGAAGCACTGAAGCTTGGGGGAATTACCAACATGATGGATCGCTTGTCGAATCCGGCAAAAATTGAAGCTTACAAACTTTCTGAGGAACTTAAAGAAATTATGCGTCCGTTGTTTGAAAAACATATGGATGATATTATGTCGGGAGAATTCTCGTCGACTATGATGGTAGACTGGGCGAACGACGATAAAAACCTGTTGGGATGGCGTGCTGCTACCGGCGAAACTGCTTTTGAGAAAACTCCGGCTGGCGACGTTGAAATTAGCGAGCAGGAATATTTCGACAACGGTACTTTAATGGTAGCCCTTGTAAAATCGGGTGTTGAGCTGGCATTTGAAGTGATGACAGAATCGGGAATTAAAGAAGAATCGGCTTATTACGAGTCATTACACGAAACTCCGCTTATTGCCAACACCATTGCACGTAAAAAACTGTTCGAAATGAATCGTACAATTTCAGATACTGCAGAATATGGTTGTTACCTTTTCGATCACGCTTGTAAGCCGTTACTGGCCGACTTCATGAAAAAAATTGATACCGATGTTATTGGTAAGAATTTCAACGAAAGAAAAAGTGCTCATGTTGATAACAAAGAGTTGATTGAAATTAACGACGAAATTCGTTACCACGATGTGGAAATTATTGGTGCCGAATTGCGCGAGGCTATGGAATCAATGAAATCGATTATCTAAGAAGATTATTCTTGAAATAATAAAAACAGACGATCATATAAATTCGAAGCTGGCTCTGCCTTTTAGGTGGGGCCAGTTTTTTGTAGTGCGCTTCATCTTTTGTAATTTTAAATAAAAAATGGCACGTTCAGGACTTATTTATCTGTGTTGCATATTGGCTTTTTCAACGCTGTTTACATCTTGTGGAAATACGGACAAGAATAACAGTAAACAAATCAAATACCATACTCCAAACATTCCTGAGGGCTGGGAGGCTTTATTCAACGGGAATACGCTGGAGAATTGGGAAATAACCTCATTCGGAACCGAAGGGCCTGTAAAAATCTCGGAGGGAAGCATTGTTATTAATTACGGCGATGGTTGCAGTGGAATTACCTGGACGGACACTTTCCCTAAAGTAAATTACGAAGTGCAGCTGGAAGCCCGCAAAATGGTTGGTAATGACTTTTTCTGTGGAATGACTTTCCCGGTTTACAACGAGTTTTGCTCGTTGATCGTAGGAGGGTGGGGAGGTCCCGTGGTAGGCTTAAGCAGTATTGATGGTGTTGATGCTTCGGAGAACGAAACACAGGTGCTAAAAAACTTTGAAAAGGAGGTGTGGTACACCATTCGGCTGCAGGTAACAGAAACTACAATTCGCGTCTGGATTGATGATGAAAAGCTGGTGGATTTCAGTTATGCCGGTCACAAATTGAGTATCCGGCCGGAAGTTTCGCTTTCAAAACCGTTCGGAATTTGCACCTGGATGACAACCGCCGAGCTGCGTAATATAGCCATGCGAAAAATAGAAAGTTAGGAACTACTTTTTCTTTTTCTTCTTCTTTTTCACCTCTTTTAATTCGCGTTCGTTTTCGCGCATTAGTTTTTGCCAGTTGTAATCAGTGTCTTTGGTAAAATCAAGTGTTTCTTTGTAAAGGTTTTTGTCAATCTCCAAACGATGAATGTCTTTGCCCAAAAAGCTTTCAATTTCATCCAGAATTTCACGTTCTTCTTCACTACAAAACGAAACCGCTTTTCCTTTTTGGTTGCCGCGGCCTGTTCGTCCTACACGGTGTACGTAGTTTTCAGCCACTTCCGGCAGGTCGTAATTCACCACAAAATCAACGTTCGGGATATCAATTCCGCGGGCACTAACATCAGTAGCAATAAGCAATTTAAGCGCACCGCTTTTAAAACGTTGCATGGTTTCATCGCGTTCCGCCTGATCTTTGTCGCTATGTATGGTGTCGCTTTCAATTTCAACACGTTCCATCGCTTTTTTCACGCGCTCGGCACGTACTTTTGTTCGTACAAAAGCCAGAATTTTTGCTTGCGGATTTTCACCCACAAGCCGTTCCATGAAAGCTCTTTTGTCATCCATTTCAATAAAAGCCACCTGGTGCTCGATGGTTTTTGCTACCGGGTCTTTGGGCGAAATCTGTATGCGAATAGGATTGCTAACCAGTGAATAAGCAAGCTTTTTAATCTTTTTATTAATGGTTGCCGAGAAAAACAAAGTTTGTCGCTTTTGAGGAAGAAAACGTATCAGATCGTTGATGTCTTTTATAAAACCAAGATCTAGCATGTGGTCGGCTTCGTCCAAAATCAGTGTTTTTACACCTTGCAGTTTTAGGTGTCCCTGGCTAACCAAGTCGAACAACCGACCTGGAGTAGCAACCAAAACATCGGTACCACTTTTTAAACGGTCGATTTGAGGATCCTGATCAACACCTCCAATAATTACGGTAGTTTTTACTCCCGTATTTTTTGAAATGGAAACAAACACTTCGCTGATCTGTTTGGCCAGTTCATGTGTTGGAGCCATAACAAGGCAACTTATTCCCTGAACATGTTGATTTAACTTAGCCTGTTGAATGTTGTGAATTACCGGAATAGCAAATGCCGCGGTCTTCCCGGTTCCTGTTTGGGCAATGGCCAAAACATCTTCGCCTCTTAATACCGGCGGAATAGCTTTAAACTGAATGTCGGTAGGACGACGGAATCCGTTCTTTGACAGGTTGGTTTTTATAGTGTTGGATATCGAATAATCCTCAAATTTCATGTAAATATATTTTCGGCAAAGATAACTGAATTTATTCAGCAGCAGCTAAAAACAATTATTATGAGATTTGAGTGCTGAGAGGAGGGATTGAAGGAGATTGAAAAATTGATAAACTGTAAAATTGTAAGATTGTGATCTGAGACTGAATACTGAAAACTTTGCTTCCTTATGCTATTCGTCGGGGGATTCCAACAAAGCTGTTCTCAACTTTTTACTTTAAACTTTGTCCTATTACCTTTTTCCTTTGCTGTTATAGCGTTGCCCAAATGCGAGCCAACGAAAATCCAGGCGCTTTAATATTCAGATCGAGAAAATAACCAAATGGTGTTTGTGCCGTTGTAAAATCGGCGTTTTGCAGTCGTTTTTCAGCCAGATTGAAAAGTTCTTTGGTAAAATCAACCGATGCTTTCGATTCGGAAAGGTGTGCAAACGAGTGAAGAATCACACTTTTACAATCGTTTTTTCGTGCTGTCCATTTCAGGTGATTAACCAGTTTTTTCTCCCGGCTTTTCACGTCTTTTTCTTCGTCGCTTTCTTCAACCTGAATAAAGGCTAAAATCGAATTTGAAAATTGGGCCCCCTCCGTAATATCTTCAACTTCCTCCAGGTTTTTCTCTGCCGGCTGATACGAAAACTCATCAACATACATTACCAATACTTTCATACTATTAAAACTGTTTTTTTTTAAAGGTATAGTATGGAACTCGCATGAATTTTAATCATCCTCTTGAGGATAAACAATTGACATGCTCGTTTCATTTCTTCGGTTTTGGGTAAAGATAATATTTGTAAGAGTTATAGTAAAAACTTAATCACCGGCAGCATTAGCAAGTAATTCTTCAGCCAGTTTTGTGGTCCAGTCGCAAAGTTCGGCAATTTGTTCGTCGTTTAATTTTGCTTTTGTGTGAATGGCCCGGTACGATTTTAACGGCATGGATTTTCGTTCTGTTTCCTGGCAAATTTTTTCCAGTATCGTAATCTTTTCAAAAATATCCATGCTTCCCCATTCCGAAAAGTTAAGCTCGGATTTTCCTTCTGAAATATGATCGGCTACCATCCAGGAAACGGGAGCAATGTGGTTATACCACCAGTAGCCCGTATGGTTCGAGTGGCAATCCAAACAGGAGGTTGATAGCAGCGTTTGAATATTTTCAGGTACTTCTACCTGGTTGAAAATATGATTGCTGCTTACTCCTTCGTTATTTTTTTCGGGTTGAAAAAACTGGATAACGATAAAAGCAAGCAGCAATATTATGATTACAAATCGAAGTATTCGGCGCATATTACATTCCTTTTACCAATGCCTCTGCTTCTTTTTTCGACCAATCCAATAACAATTGTTTATGATCATCACTTAAAGCTTTGTCCGGAAATCTTTCCAAAAACTTTTTGGGAGGCATTTCATTTTTTTCAAGCACTTCACCAATTTCTTTGTAAGTACTAATCATTTTAATTTTCGAAAGACTGTCGAGTTTATTAAAATCAAGCTCCTTTTTCCCGTCTTCATTCCGTGAGTCGGTATTGTGGCATCCAAAACACGAATTCTGAATTACTTCTTTAACATCATCGGGCATGGCTTGGGTCTTTGTTGGTTTATTGGTGCCCAATGCAACCAAACTAAGAACAAAAAAGAGTGTAACGAAAATTGATAATGACTTTTTCATCTGTTTAAATTTTTAATTTTTTAAGGTAATTCGTCAGTTGACGGAGATTTCGAATGAGATTTTGTCACGTTGTTTGGTATGAATTCCATCTCACTTTCATTTCAAAATTTTTATAATAGTTACGGTTATGTGCAATATAAAACACAATACTTGAGTTTTTGTTGAAAAGTTACGTGATTGATTTGAATTGATTAAAAAATAAGTAATTTTCGCGGTAGTAATTTATTTATCCTGCAAAAACCTTTTAAGAATGCGTTGGTATATTCCAATTTTAACAGTACTCATTTTTATATGTAATTCGGTAAGTGCACAGTTGTCGGAAGGAGGATTTCCTTTGCAGGTTGTTACTTTAAAAAGTTCCGACAGGGCGTTTATAAAAATGCCGTTGTTAAAACAAAGTGTTATTGAGGCTGCAATGGCAGCAAATAAAACATCCGATGCGCAGTTAAAGGCATTAACTTTTGCGCATGCTTTTAATGTCGATTTTAGCCCGTCAAATTCAGGTGTGTGGTATTCAACCAACGCCGGTTTTAATGTTTGGCGCATTACCATTTCTTCAGAAAATGCTTATTCGCTCAATCTTATTTTCGATGATTTTGAGTTAAACAACAAGGGGCGTTTATTTATTTACAACGAACAAAATAACCATTACCTTGGTGCCTTTACCGCACGAAACAATAAACCTTCGCATAAATTTGCAGTGGCACCGGTTGCCGGCGATGAAATTACCGTGCAATACGAGGTTCCCGAAGACGAAGGAACGCCGGATGATTTTAGAATAACCCGCGTTAACCACGACTTTATGGGTATTCTGAAGTTTGATCGTCGGCCTATTCAGGGGAAAACAGCCGGAGATTGTAATATTGATGTGAACTGCGAAATTGGCGACCGCTGGAACCAATTAAAAGATGCCGTTTGCCGTTTAATTGTTGATGGACGAGAAGTATGTACGGGTACACTACTGAATAATACTGCTGAAGACAAAAAGCCTTATGTTTTGTCGGCATCGCATTGTTACGACAAATGGGAATATGCCAAGACCACAGTTTACACTTTTAATTACGAAAGCCCTTATTGTGCTCCTTTGGATGGCGACCCCATTCATTCGCTTTCAGGAGCGATTATGAAAGCCCATTATGATAGTCTGGATTTTGCATTGGTAGAATTAGACGATCTGCCACCGCCCGATTTCCGACCGTATTATGCCGGCTGGGACCGATCGTCGGCAATACCCGATTCATCAGTAAGTATTCACCATCCGCAGGGAGATATTAAAAAGATATCTTTTGATAATGATGCCCCTGATATTCAGACATTTACGTCATCAACGATTAAAAATCCAAGATACGGCTCGTTTAATATATTGCGTTGGGACGGTGGAGTTACAGAAGTGGGTTCTTCAGGAGGTGCGTTGTTTAATATGAAAGAACAGGTTATTGGCACTTTATCAGGAGGTGCTGCGTATTGCGGAAACCCGGTGAATGATTATTTTGCCCGTTTTGCAATGCAATGGGATTATAGTTCCGACACAACAAAACAATTAAAATATTGGCTTGATCCCCTGGGAACAGGCGCTACGGAGTTAAACGGAAAACAATTTAATACCAACGAGGATTTGTGTAACGCTTTTACAAATTTGACCGATACGGATGAGCATGGAAATATTGCTCTAACCGTTTCAGGTGAAACTAAAGGCTATTGGGGAGGAACCAATTCGTTGGGAATAACTGAAATTGTTGAACACTTTAACATTTATGGTAATGAAATTCTGGATGGTGTTTCGTTTGGTGTTGGAAAACTGGTTACCAATAATAACAACAGCCGAATAACAGTGAAAGTGTATGAGGGCGATTCGTATCCCGAATATCTGCTGTACAGCAAACAGGTAACAATTGATAACTGGGCTGAAGATGCCATGAACTTTGTAAGTTTTAATCAGATGGTTGAGCCTGCCGGCGATTTTTTTGTTGGTTTTGAATTGAGTGACATTAATACTGCCGATACCTTTGCCATCTATCAATCGTTGCGCGAGTATGAAGATGCCACAAACCATCTCTACGTAAAGCAAAACGGAAGCTGGGAAAGTTTTACATCGCTGAATCCCCAAAACTACGCCATGGTTAATGTTATTGAACTGGTTGCTTGTAATTACAGTCTGCTAACTGATACTCCAACCGTAGAGCAACCAAAAAACGTTTGGGTATATCCAAACCCAACCGCCGGAGAGCTAAACCTGGAGTCGGATAAAGAGATTGAGCCGGAGAATGTTGTGGTGTATAATTTAATTGGGCAGGAAATTAAAACTTCAGTTGTAAAGACAGATAAATTCCGTATAAAACTCAATCTTCATGGAAAAACAGCCGGTGTTTATTTTGTGCGTTTTCCCTATGGAAATACATTTGTTACCCGAAAAATCTCGTTCGTACCGTGATAATTATTTCTGTCCTGTGGCTTTTTTTATGACCTCGCCAACCGGATCGGATGGAGGGTTTTCGTTTTTCTGCTGAGGAATTGTAGAGGCATTGCCATCTCGGAAAGCCGAGTAATGCGGCGATAATATTTCTACTCCGGCTTTATTAAATTCATTCAAAATACTTTTATTGAGCTCTGAATAAAAATGCGCCATTTTTCCGGCTTGTTTGGTGTAAACATTTAGTTCGTATTCCACATAAAAATCGCTAAGGCTTTTTTGAAGTACAAAAGGTTTAAAATCGCGGGTTAGGTTTTTGGTGTTTTTTGCCGCGTCGAGCAATAGTTTTATTACCGTGTCGGCAGGAACATCGTAGCCTATGGTTACGTTAGGGTGAATAATTATCCCCAGCTGACTGGCATTTTTTGTATAATTCCACAAATGCGTATTTATAATGGTGGCGTTGGGGATGGTAACATCTTCGTTTTTAATTGTTTTGATGCGGGTCACCAACAGGTTTTTTTCAACGATATCGCCCATGGTGTCGCCAATTTTTACCCGGTCGCCAATTTGAAACGGCCGCATATAAGTGATTACAATTCCGGCAACGATATTGGCAATGGCCGAAGTGGATCCGAGCGTGAAAATTACCCCAACAAAAATGGATACGCCCTGAAAAGCTTTTGAAGAAGGAAGGTATTGTACAATAAAAACAGCGGTGATAATGTAGATAACGATTTTAACCAGGTTAAAAGTTGGCTTGGCCCAATCGCTGTGAAATCCCTTAATCCGCAACTTTCCTGTTTCAAGCTCCCGAACCACCACTGAAAGTATTTTTAAGAGATAACGAGTGATAATGATGATGACAAAAATGGAAAACAGATTGGGGATAAAACTTACAAAATCGTTGGCAATTTTCTTTACCGGATCGGCAAGATAACCATAGAATTTATCTGCTAAATCTCTGGTCCAGGGTAAAAAACTAAATAAAAAGGGCAGGTATAAAAACAGTACCAATAGCACTAGTGCAAACTTTACTACCTTCGAAATAAGCAGAAAAATGTTTCCGCCTTTACTTGGCAGAAGGTATTTTAAAAAACTCTTTCTTTTTTGTTTTAATCCCTTTTCGTAATGTTCCAGCTTAATGTTTAGTGCTGTAAACAATCTATTGATCAGGAATATAATCAGGACTAATCCTCCTAAAGCTAAGAGCGTATACAATGCCCGTAACAGCCAGTATGTTAGCTCATTTCTCTCGGATGCTTTGTTAAATGCAAGTTTTATATTTTCAAGATATTCATTGGCCACATCACTTTTTGTTTTTCCAAAGAATGCGGCATCTGCCTCACTCACGCTGGCTAACGGAAGCTCGTCATAAGAAATTATTGAATAATTGTTTTTCTCAGTAATTGAAAATAAATCTCCATCAATCTGAAAACTGGCCATGGTCGTTTCCAATCTTTCAATTATCATGGCAGCTCTTTCTGCAGGAGAATACGGCCCCAGATTGGCGTATACTGGAAATAGGGTATCGGAATTAAAAACTACGTAAGCAACCTCTGCTTTTTGCAAATTTTTGTCGGCAGCAGAATTAGGAATGGAATCACGTACTTCAGTTTGAGAAAATACCTGAAGAAAAAATGTTACAAGGGCAATGAGGATAACAGCTTTTCGCATGATCTGGATTTTAGATGCTAAAAGTTACGACAAAATTTCCAATCATCGAAAGGGGGAAACTGCGTAAAAGTTATGTTTTAAGATTTACCTATTCCGGCTTAAAAGGAAACGAAGAATGATGTAGATTCAGCTTTAACGAGTTGTCGGCAGCTCTGAAAAATCCCATTGTATATTCTACCTTTGTTTCGGCTCCGTTAGTATCATTAAAAAAGTAGTTTCCCATAATGATTGCCTGTTTAAAATTGGCTATAAAACCATGTACCTCAAAACGTACCTTTTCCCAGGGCTGAAGTGCAAATCCCAGGTCTTCCGGGAAATTGTCGTTTCCACCAACAAAGTAAGAAAGCGCCTCTTCTTTGCTTGCCCTGAATTGTGGGTCGGTAGCTTTTGTAGGCTTAAAAAGTACTTTGCTTTCGCCGTAACCATACAAATCGTCAATGTGCTCTTTTGCGGCTTT
This sequence comes from Draconibacterium mangrovi, assembly GCF_010586825.1. Classification (GTDB taxonomy): domain Bacteria; phylum Bacteroidota; class Bacteroidia; order Bacteroidales; family Prolixibacteraceae; genus Draconibacterium; species Draconibacterium mangrovi. The sequence goes on from NZ_JAAAGB010000004.1 coordinate 274,409, forward strand.
CACATAGTCGCCTTTTGCAGTGTAAATTTTACCAATGCGAATAATGCCGTTACCCCAGTCGTACTGTCTTTTTAAAATATCTTCTTTACTGAATTGTTCATTCATTTTTCTACAATTTTTATTCAAGTTAACAGCTTTTTATAAGCTTAGTTCAATTCAAGCGGAATAATTTCTTTTAATTGTTCGACGGTCATTTTTTTACCGATGATTTTTTTGTTTTCATCGAGCAGGTAAATGGCTGGTGTTTTTCGGGCATCGTACTTTATTTTAAAACGCGATATATGTTGCGGATCCCAAACATTTATCCAGTCGAACATATCGTGTTTCGCTAAAAATTCAGTCCATTCTTCCTTGTCGTCCATCGAGTAAATGGCATATACCTTCAGTCCTTTATCCTTGTTGGGCAGGTATACTTCTTTGTAAAATTCAGGTACAAAAACCTTACAATGCGAACAGTTGGGCTCGTAAATGAGAACAACTGTTAACTTCGAATCTATTTGATGCAGGTTAATAAATTCGTCATCAAAACTTTCCAGTGTGAGGTCGGGACCAATTTCTCCTATCAGGTTATCTTGCATAAAAAGTACATTCTCTCGAATGGTCTCAAGCGATTCTTCTGTTGCCCAAAATGCTTCGCCGTTTAAGTAATAGTCGCGGGCAATATCAACAAAAAGGGCGTCCATACCCATGATATTACTGTTAATGCTGCTGTTCAGGAAAAAAGACGTGACAAACTGAAACAAACGTTTATTTGGTTTCACATCTTCAATAAATTGGTAAACATAAGGCTTCACCGAATCATAGCCCGGATACAACACTTTGTTGAACCAGTTTTCAAGTTTAGTCTTATAGAAAGGAGTGAACAGATAACGTTCGTCGGTATAATCGAAATAATCCCAAAAATGTTCTTTCTGATAGTTGAATTGAGCCAATAGCAGCAAAGAATCGTTTTCCTGAATTTCTTTTGGCAACGTTGATTCATCAAGTTTGGGAACGTAATTCGCCGTTAAAAATTTGTAGAGAAACGAGTCGGGGAACTTTTTATCAATCATTGCCCAATAATCGTACATTTCGTTGTTCAAAGCCTCGCGTTGTTGAGCTATTTTTTCTCTTTCTGCGGCATCGGCATTTTGGTAGGTATTGCTTAAAGAGGCACTCTGTTGTTGCAGGTTTGCCAGAAAAATCATGTAATCGACAAAAGCTTCAGATTCGGGTGCTCCTTCTATTTTAGCATTCTTACCCTCATAGGAGGAATTGCTTATTTTAAAATACTGGTCGGCACCCAACAGAAAATCAAAATGGTGGTCTTTATTAACCAGTATTTTATACAATCCTTGCGATAAAATACTGTCGCCTGTAAATACGCCTTTCCCTTTTGCATCAAGTATTGCAGAGTCGGCCGCATATATTTTTCCGAGGTAATGATACGCCAGTTGAACCGTTTTGTTGGGAGCTCCGTCAAGCTGCACTTCAATATTATAGTGTTGTGCGCTAAGTCGGAAACTAAAGAACAGAATAAACAGAAATACGAATCGAATCATAAGCAATTTCAGATAAAGTCTTAAAAATAGAATAATTCCACGAAATGTCATTTCTACAGTATAATTGTTTTAAACCCGAAATATTGTAAATTCAGGGCCTGTAAAAAGAAACTATGCTTTCGGTAAACATCCCGGTATATAACATTGAAGTGGTGGATTTGGTAAACGACCTACACCAACAGGCTACACGTTTAGACATTGATTTTGAGATAAGAGTGTACGACGATGGTTCGGATGAGATATTTAAGTCGTTGAACCGCATTCTTAAAAGTAAGTCTAATGTTGTGTATATCGAGATGGAGAAAAACCTTGGCAGAGCCGGAGTTCGTAACAAAATGGGAGCCGACTCTGTGTTTGACTGGTTACTGTTTATTGATGCCGATTCGAAAGTTATAAGCGCTGATTATTTAAAAAATTATCTCGAAAACCGGAACGAGAGTCGGGTGTTGTGCGGTGGAACAGCTTATGCGAAAGAAAAACCGGCAGATCAGGAAAAGCTGCTTCGATGGACTTACGGAACAAAACGTGAGGCGGTAACGGCAGCAGTTCGTAACCGAAACAAAGGATTTATTATTACCTCTAACAACTTCTTTATTGCGAAGGAACTTTTTGATCGGGTGAACTTTCGGGAAGAATTACTCGAATACGGACACGAAGATACCTTACTGGGCTACGACTTGTTTTGTGCCGGAGTAGAGATCTTTCATATCGATAATCCGCTGGAACATACCGGCCTTGAAAGTGCGCAGGCATTTTTGAAAAAGAGCTGTATGGCGCTCGAGAACCTGAAAAAAATAGGAGAGGAACTGCTTGATGGCGACCAAATGTTTTACCGCCAGGTAAACTTCTTGCGGAAATATAAACGGATAACTTTTTTTATTCCATCGCGAACTGTCGGGCGGCTATTCAGAAAATATCGTGACAAAATGGAAGAGAATTTAAAAGGTGCCCGTCCATCGTTATTGGTTTTCGATTTGTATAAGCTGGGTTACTATGCAGGCATAAAAAACCGCTGACAAATATTGCCAACGGTTTGAAAATATGTTGTATAGTCTAAACGTTATTCATCCAGTTTAATATCGCCGTAACGGCTTACAACCGTAACTTTGCCGCCCTCTTCCGAACCAACTTTTCCAACAACCGTGTTTTTGTGGTTATCTTTGATACGGTTTCCTGCAAATTCATCTTCAGGGTATGAAATACCGCAGTAATCGCAGTCGGCATCAAGTGAATAACTGGCATCGTCGAGTCCCAGTGAAATTTGTCCGTAGCTGTTGGTAATGTCGATAAACTCGAAGTCGGCCCCAACTTCGTCTACTTTAATGCCTCCGTAACCCGATTCAACTTTTAAGCTTTTCGCCAATTCTCCAATTTTAATATTGGTGTACTTAATTTCTGCTACCAGCGACTCCAGTTCTTCAAATTTAAATTTATCATATTTCGATTCGATTATTACCGATTTACATTCTTCAACGCTTATGTTCGAGTATTTCGATTCGATATTTAACGAAGAAGCTTCTTCAATATCAAGAGGCGAGTAGCTCACATCAACATCCATGTGCGAAACCTGGCCAATATTTGCGTTTCCGTAGGCCAGCGATAAGCTGAGCGAGCCACTTTCGGGTGTAGTGAGTTCGTAAGCGGTAAAGTTACCGTATTTACAAATGAACTCGCCGTTTCCGGTAAGCCGGGCAACAATGGTGTTACCGTACTTGTTGTTGATTTTCAGATCTTTGTCGGAAGGAATATTTACTTCGTAATCGATACTAAACTGTCGGTTACTTTTAAAGTTCTTTTCAATTTCTGTAACCGCTTTTACGGCACTTCCCGTTTTTCTGATATACACTTCCAGCATATCCAATAAATCATCAGCCTTATTCTCGTTAGGTGCATCAACGGTTATTGTTACATGAATAACTACCGAGTCGCCGGTTGAATTATTAATTTTTACTTCGCCAAAGCGGTTGTCGATTTCCAGTGACGAAACCTCATTGTTTAACCATGATTCATGGTACTCTTTTGTTTTTTCCTCTGCAAATACTGTTGTTCCGGCGGCTAAAACGCCGATAATAAACAGTGCTGCAATTCTTTTTAATGCCTTCATTTTATTCTGGTTTTAATTTTTAATACTAATTCTTTCCAGCCAATTTGTTTTGTATTATATGGCCGTTGTCTCCAGTTCAAATTCTTGTGTTTTCTGTTGTACTTCTTCTAATTTGGTAATGATTATATTGATTACACTAAGCTTAGCCTGATAATATTCTAACATGGCGTTTATTACACGCTCGTCGTTTGGGGTGGCTGTTAAATCCTTCTGCAGGTTTTGGTAAAGTGTTTCAAACTCAGCCAACTCATTGTTCATCATATTTTGTTCGTCTTCCGAAATCAAACCTTCTTCAATCCATTTATTCCATTGCTCCATACCGGTGTTTATCGAGTTGGTGTAATAATATTCAACTTCCTGGTATTCCGGCGAAATAGATGCAAGAGTAACGCTTGCCGATTCTGTTTTCGAATCAAAAATTCCCTGATTGTTTGGCGAAAAATAGATAAACGCCTGGTTGGTTGCCAAAAATACAAACACAACAGCGGCAGCAACTTTCAGAATCATATTCAGACTTATCGTTCTTTTCTTTTTATGTTGCTCGTTAAGTTTTGCCTCAAATCGTGCAAAGTGGCCTTCCATTGGTTCGTTATCATTTAACGTTTCAATGTTCTCCAGTATCAGTTTTTCTATGTTATCTCTTTTTTCCATAATCTTAATTGTATGAAAATATTTCCTTCCCTCTTAATATCTCTCGTAACTTATTTTTAGCTCTCAGCAGCTGGGTTCTCGAAGCTGAATTCGATATGCCCAAAATCTGGCTGATCTCTTCGTGGTCGTACCCTTCAATCAGGTAAAGACTTAACACAACCCGGTAGCCGTCAGATAGTTCCTGTATCGCCTGTTTTAACACCCGGGCGTCCAGCTCGCATGTATCCATCCGGCTATCGGCAATTTCTGTGGTACGTTCGTTTACCTCTTCAAATTGTACTTTTCGTTTCTTTAAATAATCCAATGAACGGTTTACAACAATACGCTTTAACCAAGCCCCGAAACTTACTTCGCCTTTGTAGGTGCCAATCTTTTTAAATGCACTTAAAAAGGCCTCCTGCATTACATCTTCGGCTTCCATCTGATCATTTACGATCCGCAGGCTTACACTGAACATGGCTTTGTAATAAAGCTTGTACAGCTGGAATTGTGCCTTCTGGCTTCCTTCCTTACACTGATCGATGATCTCCTGATGAATATTTTTATAAAGTGTATTCAATCTTTTATTTTTCTGATTCAATGACGACGGCAATATTTCAATGTTGCATACCTTACGGAAATATTCTTTGTTTTTCGGTATTTTTTGCGAAATGTATTGGGGATTTACTGAATATCAAGGTGTTTAGAAGGTACTTTTCAGCTAAAAATTATGAAGCAGAGATAGATTTAACAACGAGCTGAAAATGGTTTAAGGAATTAGTTGTGAGCATCGAGCATCAAGTATCCAGTATCCAGTATCCAGTCTACAGCTACAACGAATTATAGTATTCAACCAATTCTATCAGTTTGTCTGCCTTACCCGGTTTTATTTTATTCTCTCTTATAAAATCTTCAATTTGATCTTGATGATCGGTGAAGAAATTCTGTAAATCCTTTTTCGATTCAATTTTAACAGCAGCTTGCTGGTTTAATCGCAAGTAATAAGAATCGGGACGTTTTATAAATTTTGCCGGTTCCGGTTCTTTATACGCAGCGGCTTCTTTAGGTTTTTGGTAAAGCACTTCAGGCCGGGCATATAAACTAACTTTGCCTTCGGTTAAAAGAATGAAATAGGCACGTTTTACTTTGTTGCCCAGTTTATACGGAATATTAGAAAAAGTATTTTCACCAACTACGGCTTTCTCAACAATTTCAGGTGCGGCTATGGCCAGGATCTGCTCGTCGGGTGTTTGAAATTCCATTTCGTCGTTGAAAATATTGTAACGTAGCGGAATATCGTTGTACTGAATTTTTTGGTACGTATAAATGGTGCCAGGTATAAATTCATCGTTTAAATAGGGCGATCCTTCAATATCGCTTTCAGTAAGCCTGTTCCTGTGTTCTCCCTTCGAGATTTTGTTCAGCTCAAAAAAGTCGATAGCATTTCGCAAGTCATAGATACTTTGGGCGTAGAGTCCGGCAGAAGAAAATAATAGAATAACGAATAGGGAGATGTACTTTTTCATGGCTAATAGTTTATTCGGTTAATATTAACGATTTTCATCTGATGTTGCAAATTCGGCAATGGCTTTCGCATGTAGCTCAAGGGTGTTGAACAGCGGTTGTTCAAAGTCATCCTGACTGACCAGTAGAGGTATTTCAGTGCATCCCAAAATCATACCTTCGGCACCTTTCTCGGACAGTTTATTCATAATTTCCAGGAAGCCGGTTTTGGTTTCCGGAAGAAAAATTTCTTTCAGTAGTTCGTTCATAATGGAGGAGTGGATAAATTCCCGTTCCGGTTTTTCGGGCACAATTACCTCGATGTTGTGCCTGCCCAATCGTGTTTTATAGAAGTCGAGTTCCATGGTTTCGCGTGTTCCCAGTAAACCAACTTTGCTAATTCCTTTTGCTTTTATGGCAGCGGCTGTTGCATCGGCAATGTGTAAAATTGGAACATCAATTTCTGTTTGTAGCTGCTCGTAGGTAAAATGAAGCGTGTTGGCACAAAGGGCTACAAAATCGACACCCGCATTACAAAGCGTTTCGCTTGCTTTTTTAACGATGGAATAAACACCTTCACGGTCGTTTTGCTGGTTGCAGGCATAAATGTCGCCATAATTTACCGAGTACAAAATAATCTCAGGAAAGGTTAATCCACCCTGGTTTTTGTTGACGGTTTCGTTAATGATTTTGTAGTATTCCTGTGATGATACCCAGCCGGTTCCTCCTACCAATCCAATTTTCTTCATTTGTCATAATTTTCTTCTTCTCAAAAGTGCTAATTTATTTGAGATAGTTAAAATTTATTATTGCTAATTTTGCGCGAAAATAGATTATGCAAAAACCGGAACTTCTTTTACCTGTTGGAAATCCAGAATCGTTTTATGCTGCATTGCGCGGTGGGGCCGACGCAATTTTCCTGGGATTAAAACAATTTAACGCCCGTGGAAGGGCAAAGAATTTTACCAACGGGCAATTGGTTACCATTCTTGAAGAAACCAAAAAGAAGAACATCCAGGTTTACATTACCCTGAATACGGTGATCAAAAACAATGAAATTCCGGAGTTGCTTGATTACCTGAATTTTTTGAATCAGGTTGGCGTTAACGGAGTGATCATTCAGGATTGGGGCGTTTTTTATATTGCACGTACCTATTTCCCGAAATTGGTGCTGCATGCCAGCACACAAATGGCCATTCATAATTCAACCGGAGCTAATTATGCCCATAAAAAAGGGATAGAGCGAGTGGTTCTGGCCCGCGAACTCACTTTGCGCGAACTCAGCAAAATATGCAAAAAGAGTAAGGTCGAAACCGAAGTATTTATACATGGTGCGCTGTGTTATTCTTTCTCGGGGATGTGTCTCTACAGCAGTTATGCCGGGGGTAGGGGAGCCAACCGCGGACTTTGTACCCAACCTTGCCGACGCACTTACACGGCCCAAAATGCACAGCAGTATCTTTTTAATTTGAAGGATAACCAGCAAATTGATTTAGTCGACCGTTTTACAAAAATGGGAGTAACCAGTTTAAAAGTTGAAGGGCGTATGAAATCGGGTGAATACACTTACCGCGTGGCACAGGCATACCGAACTGCACTCGACGAACCCAATCAAATGGAAAAGGCCAAGGAGCTTTTGTCGCTCGATTTTGGACGCGAGAAAACAGCCTATTTTATGGGTAAAGATGTAAACGAGGCCATTTCTGAAAAAACGGTGGCCGGCGTCTTTCTTGGCAAAGTTGAGCAGATAAAAGGACAGGATATCTGGTTAAGCTCGCAAATGACCATTGAATCGGGATTTCGTTTGCGTTTTCATATTCCGGGTACTGAAAAGCAGGAAACAGTAAAGGTACGCGAAGTAGCCGAAGAGAATGGGTTGTTTAAAGTTCATTCGGGCGGAAAACAGGTAAAACCCAACAGCGAAGTTTATTTGTCGGGGATTAGTGATGTTAAGTTCCCCTCGAAGCTCGATGATACAAATACTCAATTTAAGCAGTTGAAATACGGACAGAAACAAAAGATATTAGGTGATTTAAAAGGCAGGGAAAATGGCCGCAAAGAAGAGTTTTACTTTCGTGTAAACTCAATGGAGTGGCTAAAAAAGATGAACCTGAACGAAATGGAAGGTTTGTTTCTTGCCTTTTCAAAAATTACCTGGAGCCGCTTTGATCCGGAAGTACCTTTTATTCAAAAATTTAAAGAGAAGATCTACATCGAACTACCGAAGTTTATTCAGCAGGATGCTTTGCAGTTTTACCGCGAGTTAATTACCAAAATGGTAAAATGCGGACTGCGCAACTTTGTAATCAGTCATATTTCGCAGCTGGATTTGATTCCGCCAAAGTGCCGCATTATTGCCAACGAAAATGTATATGTTTTTAACGATGCAGCAGCGTGTTTTGTAAAAAACGAAGGTGTGAGTATGTTTTCCTATCCGCAGGAAATTGATTTTGAAACCCTGTTTTCACTATCGCACAAAGATGGGATTGTACCGGTTTATTTCTATCCCGAACTTTTCCATTCGCGAATGCCAATAGCCATGAAAGAAGGCAATGATGAGCTGGTGGATGATATGAACATTAAGTTGCAACGCTTCCGCCGCAATGGAATTACTTCGATTGTTCCGCAGGTTCCGGTTTCCATTTCGCAATCTAAAAACAAATTGAAAAATAGTGGCTTCTACCGGTTTTTAATTGATTTAAGTTACGAGCCGGTTTCAAAACACCGGGCAAAAACTGTTAAAAGCCGTATTCTTCGTTCGGAGCAAATTCAACCATCGAATACCTTTAACTTTAATAAGGGATTGAAATAGCCCCCTTTTATCTATTCTGACATATTACTTGTACTGAAAAGCGACTCCCCATCATCTCCACACCTGAAGATAGTAGTCCGCACCCAGCCACTGGTATATAAATTCCCATACTACCCGGTTACATAACTATTGTAAACTGATGGAGCAGGGGATGTAGTTAGCTAGAACACCATATCTCCTGATGTCATATTTACTATAAAAAAGTTGTTCTATAGCATTTTTCTTGAAATGCTGAACATAAAACCGTAATTTGTAAACGAAATACCTGAGAGCACCATTTATTCAGAAAGAAAATTTACAAAAGCCCGACCAAGCTCAACGTGTTTCCATAATAGACAATAAAAACCACCTGTGCCATGGTAAGCAATACAGGTGGTAGTATTAATAAACCAAAATTATTAACAGTCTAAATTTAGAAAAATTATGACAACACTAAATGAAAAAGAGAAACGCGATTTTGCTACGCAAGTAGCAGTAATTACAGAACAAAATGCACAACAGCTTATCGATGCCGGTTTCGATCCTGCCACCCGGGTAGGTGGTTTACGAAGCAAAATAACCGAAGCCGATGAAGCTGAAGGACGCCAGAAAGATGCACAAGCGGCGGCACTTGATGCCACCAAAGCTTCTAACGAGGCACTTGCAAGCATGTATGCTGACGCATCAGCTTTCGTAAAATTAATAGAAGGATTGTTAGGGAAAGACAACAGCCTGGTACGTAAACTGAAACAATTAAGAAGCTGATAGATCTGCTCAGTTTCCCATATTTAAGCTAACAAAACCGTGTTGCTTATAAAGCGCACGGTTTTCTTTTCCAAAAAAACACTAAAAATGGCCCGCAAAAAGAATAACCGAAAGAAAAAGCCTGCACAACAAGCAAATGGCGGTTACAAAAAGTTTATCAGAGAGTTATACGATACTTTACGTCTGGCTGGAATAGACCAGATGTGGGACGAAAATACTGATGCTGACAAACATCTGATGTATAGTATGCGAATACGTATTCAGAATCCGGTGGCATGCAACGAATTGGTAAGTTCTGCCGAGCTCAAACGAATTGCAATGCAAACTAAAAGATACTATAGAGAGCCCACAGTTGAGCGAAAGAAGGACAAGTTTTCAGCTTATCAGCTCATGTTACTCTATTGTTATCTTGCTGTTAGGGAACAGGTGATTGCACGAAATCTGGGGAATAAAAACGATCCCGTGGTTTTAGAGCGAAGAGAACACAAGAATAAAATGCTGGATCAATTCGGGATAAACTGCATACTTGGTCATTTCAGAATAATGATTCAACTGGGTAGCCCCGATTATAAATATTTTGGTTTAGCCCTGCGGCATGCTGCAATTTATAAAGAAAACCCAAGTATGGAAATGGTGCCCGATATTTATGGAATTCCGGCAGAAAAGAAAATAATCTGCCTGGATGGCCATAAACGACCGGCTTATCGTTTAGGGAAACCCGACGGCATGGAGATTTTTACATGGAGCGTTACTGCTGCCAATATTCTTGGTGACGCTTATACCGGAGATAAGGAAAAACTCGATATTTATATTCAGTCTCATGCTTTGAAACGAATGGCACAACGGTTGGACTTGCTGAAACGCCCTGCCATAAACTATGCATTGTGGGAAAATACCATTACTATCACCAGCTTCGTTCATCATCGCGGAAAATTACTGTTGCCCGTAAAAATATACGACATTAAAATTGGCTATCTGGTAGCCGAGGTGGTCGACGATGTGTTACTGTTTAAAACCTTCCTGTTTATTACCCATAATTTTACGCCCGAAGGCGATACTTTGCGCCGCATAACGGGTTTGGGGAAAGAAGATATCAGCTATTGGAAGATCGACCGGCTGAGTACTTTTGTAAACCTCGATACCGGAAAATATCGGGCCCTAACTGAGTTGTTTGAACAGGCCGGTCTTGCCGATATTTTTCAGTTAAAAGACAAAGATTTTGATGTGGAACAAATGCAGGAAGCCAATCTTGATGGACTAATGCGTTATATCCAGCGCGGAAAGAATGCCGACACCATACAAAAGCAGGAATTTGAAGCCCTCTTACAAAACGCCTGATCAACTGCCCCGGTTTTAGTTTCAAAAATCAGGGATAGCAACATTCTATCCAACACCGGCAAACCCATAGCCCTGTTTTTTGCCCCGAAAAACAGGGAGATGTAATACATCTTTTCGGATATTGCCTCAAAAAACAAGGATAGCAACATCCTATCCATAGCTGGTAACACTAAATCCTTGGATATCGACACCATATCCAAGGATGCGCTTTAAAAAAGAGGGCTGGAGACATTCTGGCTTTGGATATTATCATCCTATCCAAGAATATCATCGCCATATCTTGGGATATGGTGGCTGTAGCTATTGATTTTATTGGGTTTTGGAGGTGAATAGTCATGGAGGATACTTCTTTGAGTATCACTGTCGACTGTTGCGCTTTTGTTTGAAAAAATATAGAATAGGAAATAGGATGTCATCTTTCAAAAAGATGACATCCTTTTGCATAACTTTCAGGCAACAAAAAAGCAGGTCCGAAACCGAACCTGCTTTTTCTATATTGTTGTTTTTACACTCTATCCATCGTTCATCGATGCAAGGAATTCTTCGATACTTGCTGTACGCATCAATCTCGTTTTCATAAACTCCATTGCTTCCAAGGCGTTCATATCGCCAAGGTAGTTGCGCAAAATCCAAAGTTTGTCGAGAACTTCTTTCGAGAATAAAAGGTCTTCGCGACGGGTACTCGATGTTGGAATATCCACAGAAGGGAAAATACGTTTGTTCGACAATTTTCGGTCGAGTTGCAGCTCCATGTTACCTGTACCTTTAAACTCTTCAAAAATAACCTCGTCCATTTTCGATCCGGTTTCGGTAAGTGCCGTTGCCATAATCGTTAATGAACCACCTTCTTCAATGTTTCGTGCCGCACCAAAGAAACGTTTTGGTTTATGCAGTGCGTTGGCGTCAACACCACCCGAAAGTACTTTACCCGATGCCGGTTGAACAGTGTTATATGCACGGGCCAAACGTGTAATCGAGTCTAGCAGGATAACCACATCGTGGCCACATTCAGTTAAACGTTTTGCTTTTTCCAGTACAATATTTGCCACTTTTACGTGTTTGTCAGCCGGCTCATCAAAAGTTGATGCAATTACTTCGGCATGTACGCTGCGTGCCATATCAGTAACCTCTTCCGGACGTTCGTCGATCAATAACACGATCATATAAACTTCAGGGTGGTTGGCTGCAATGGCGTTGGCAATCTCTTTTAATAATACGGTTTTACCGGTTTTTGGTTGGGCAACAATCAAACCACGCTGCCCTTTACCAATTGGCGCAAACATATCAACCACACGTGTTGAAATATTGTCGTGCCCATTTCCGGTAAGGTTGAATTTCTCATCGGGGAATAAAGGAGTCAGGTGATCGAAAGGTACGCGGTCGCGAATATATTCCGGGCTACGTCCGTTAATCTCCAGTACTTTAATCAATGGGAAATATTTTTCACCTTCTTTTGGCGGGCGAACTGTTCCTTTTACGGTATCGCCGGTTTTTAAACCAAAAAGTTTAATCTGCGACTGCGATACATAAATATCGTCGGGCGAGTTCAAATAATTGAAATCCGATGAACGTAAGAAACCATAACCGTCGGCCAAAATCTCCAGTACGCCGGTGTTGGTAATAATACCTTCAAACTCGAACTGACGTTGTTTTTGGCGATTTCCTTGCTGCTGACCTTGTTGTTGACCTTGCTGCTGGCTTTGTTGTTGACCTTGCTGCTGGTTTCTGTTCTGCGGTCTTTGACGGTCTTCTTTTCCGCCGGTATTTTGTCTTGGCTGATTCTGCTGATTTTGTTGATGTCTTTGCTGACCACCACGTTGTTGCGGTTGCTCTTTAGCTTGTGGAGCCTTAACTTCAGGTTTTTGTTGCTCTTGATTCTTTTCCTGAGCTTGTGGTTTATCCTGAGCTTTCGGTTTATCCTGAGTTTGTGGTTTTTGCTGTTGTTGCTGAGGAGCTGATATTGTTTCCTCCGGTTTGGCAGCTGCTTCAATATTTTGTTGCTTTGGTGCTGCAGCAGATTTATCCTTGGTAAAACCTTTTATTATGGCTTTTATCTGGTCCTGACGCGTTTGAACTTTATCGTCAATTTTGTCGCCATGTTTCTTTTTCGGACCTGATCCCACTTTTTCACGTTTTACAGTCTCCACTCTTTGGCGAGGACGTTTTGAACGGCGTGGTTCATCGTCATCCTGAGTGATTCTGTCGGATTGATTTTTACGATTACCGGCTCCTCCTTTTTCATCTTTAGGAGCATTCTTTGGGCCTTTGTTTTCAGCTTCAAGAACAGCCTGGGTATCTAAAATTTTATAAATAAGATCCTGTTTCTTGTAGGATTCTACACGTTTAATATTGAGATCTTTAGCGATCTCTTTTAATTCAGGAACAAGTTTCTTGTTCAGTTCTAAAATATCATACATTATACTATTGTTATAACTTTTCTCGATTAATAATTGTTGAAAAAATTCTTGGAACAATTGACGAGGAGGGTGATTTTCTTTTGAAATCGTGTGCAAGTATAAATAAATACCTGCTTGTAAACAAAAAATTGAAACTCTTTTTTCTTCCTCTTTCTTATTTTTAAGTAAAATTAAAACTTTTGGTTCGTTCGTAAAAATATATTTCCAAAAAATGATTCAATTTGCTCAGTAGAAAGTTCTGATTGTAAATACTATACGTTTAAGACAGCTAAATTGTTTAATTTTATTTAAAGGAGTTTTTTTTAGTGGTTTATAATGTGGCCGAAAATCGAGGTTACTACTTAATTCCTTTTAACCTGATAATTGACGCAATACCGCTATGATAAAGGCCTTCATCCAGTTCTATATCGGTTTTATGTGTTGTTAGTGAACAAAAATTTATAAAGTCATTTTTTAATTCTTTTTCATCGAAAAGGAAGCCGATATCTTTAGGGCCACCGGTATTTCTGTTTATTTGTTCTTTCGAAAAACCTTCAAGAATTAGTGTGCCTCCAGGTTTTAGGTACGACGCTAATTTTTGGTGAACTTTGTTACGCATATTTTCCGGCATATGTGCATATGTCAAACAAATACAATCAAAATACTCCTTTTCAAATTCGGCATTTTCATAATCAGTTACCTGGTAGCGGATAGAAGTATTATGTTTATCAGCTAGAAGCAGTGCTTTTCTTTTTCCTTCACTACTGGGATCAAAAGCTGTTACATCCCATCCTAATGTTGCTGCAAAAACTGCGTTTCGTCCTTCGCCTTCTGCCGGAAACAACACCTTCCCCGGTTGTAGTTTTGGCAATTCTTTTTTCACAAAATCGTTAGGCGCTTCTCCGTATGCATATTCTGTTGCGCTGTATCTATTATTCCAGAAATTGTTCATTGTTACTGTTTAATGTTGTATAAACAAATTACATTAAAAGAGGTTTATCCATGAAGAATGCGTAATCATCCAGGTTATAAGTCGATGATTTTTGTATGTGTTAAGAGAGTTCAATAAAGGAAATATATTCGAGAAAAATTGATTTTGGGCCAACCAACTATTTATCCTCGTCGCCTTTTTTTGTTTCGATGAGAACAACTCCGTTTGCTCCCCTTGAACCATAAATAGCAGAACCCCCATCTTTTAAGATATCGATACTTTTTACTGTATGTGGGGGGAGCATACCTAATATACTGCCTTCCCGCTCAATTCCATCCACAACAATTAATGCAGCATTACTGCCACCCATCGTATTATTCCCGCGGATTATAATTTCATCACCAACTACCTGCACGCCCGAAAACTTTCCTCTTATCAGCTCATACATATCTGCGTAATTTGAGAAATTATCATGGTCGTCTCTCAAACTAGAAATTGCGTTGAGTTTATCTTCATCCAGTACATGTCCATAACCAATAGCCAGAGATTTTCCTTCTTCGCCCGGCTTAAGGTGTAAATTAACAGCAACAAACTTTGTGTTTTCTTCTAGTTTAACATTTTGTTTATTAAATCCGTGGGCAAAAAAGCTTAATTTATCTTTAATATTACAGGCAACTGAAAATCTTCCAAGGGTATCTGTTTTAACTACTTGTTTGGTACTTTTTACCTGAACTTCCACCCCAGATAAAGGGATATTTTCGAAAGTAGTTACTTTGCCATGAATACTTCTATCCTGAGCACTAATGCTATTTACAATGCAAAGACAAACTAAGAATACTAGTTGTGTGAAAAAACGGTTAGCCATGGTTTATTGGTTTTAGTATTTTTTTGAAATCGAATTAAAATTAATGTAAAAAATTGAATTAAATCTCTGATTTGCAAAAAATATGAGATGGGTAATATCCAGATATGAAAGAATTTTTTAGACAAAAAGTTCTCCGGCAATTAACAATGTCCGGTTCATACCTGGATGATTGTAACAAGGGTAGTTTGGAGGTGTTTTAAGTCGTAATGTACGATATATTGTCCTTTTCAATTATCTGTGGTACAATACTGAACATTGAGTTCTACTGCATAATAATTGTATTTCGTTAAAGGACCATAGTAATAATACATAGGAGGATATGGAGCTAATGGATTTCCGCTATATACCTCGAAAGCTTTGCCTCCGGGCTTATTATAACCCGTGATAACAACCTCCGGGGTGTTACCGGAAAACATCCAGGCCTGATCGAAAAAAAACCTGATCTGTTGATCGATATACGAAACCGTACCGATGATTTCTCCATTATCAGCAACCATGTTTTCAATTTCTTTATTTATGTCGTAATAATAGGTACCATTAATCATTTCGCCACAAAATGCTAAATGAGGGAAACAGCCTCCTCCACCAACAGGGGTGTAGGTAGAATAGGAAATTGCATAATTGGGCATTTCATCAAGATATTCTCCTTTGCTCCATGCTGATTCAATGTATCCTGTATTTGCGTTAATTACCACGGCATGAGCAAAAAGGTAAAGTTCGGTTCCTTCCCCGAAATCGTAATCTAAAGCAATTTCTTCTTTCGAAATAATGAACAGGTATTCAGTTTGGCCGGATAATTTATACGGGAACTTACCAGGAATTGGCCTGTTTTTGATATTGGAAGGAACTTCACCGGGATCGGTGCCTACCCAAAGCTGTACTTCTTCAATATTAAAATCTGAATTACCTGCAATTTTTACTGTTAAAGTATTCGCATCGTTGCTTACCCTCATTGTACCAACCTGTTCCTCATTTTTAATTTGAAGCGCAAATTGTTCTTCAATAACTCCACTTTTTAAATAGGATCCTTCTGTGATGAAACCTGTCTCCATGTACTCAATTTCTTCCTTTGAGTTCATCAGATCTACATCTATACAACCTCCCAAAAATGTACTTATTAGTACAAATATTCCGAATAATACCTTTGCTTTCATCGATTTAATTTTTGTTGTGTTTTTCAATAAGCACCTGTCCTTTAGAAGAGCCGGTTAATACGACTCTTTCTAATTATTAAAAGGGTTTGATAAAAATTCGGAAGTTGCTGTCGGATTAGAAGTATTACTTCCAACAGAAGTCTTTTGAAGCGTCCAAAAACCAAAGACTTTTTTCCTTCTTGATCTCTCTCCACACTCGAACTTGTCGATGTGTAATGTCCAGCATGTCAAGGGCAATATATCCTTTTTGTAAATAGTTGGTATTCAATTCTGTTTAAAAGTTTTTAACGATTAACCCCGAAACCTTTAGCAATATTTGTTAAAAACTCGCCAAGTGCGTTACTGCCGTGTAATAGAGGACTTTGAGAAAATTAAGCGAAAAAGCATTTATTTGGGTAAAATCCGGTGCTCAAAGTCGGTGCAATTCAATTCAATGAACATAAAAAGGCATAATTGCCTATGCCTTTTTATGCTTTCCTTATTTTTTATTCATGGATAATTTTTCCATTGATCACTTCATCGTTAAATTGAACCCGATAAAAAAGCAGGGAAGGAAGTTTATTATCTGCTTGGTATTCAATTCTGTAATTTTTACCTGACACGATGTTTTGATCAAACAACACATCAAGTTTCCGTCCTGAAACATCAAAGAGCTCGATTATACATGCTGCATTCTCTTCACGCGAGAATTCAAAATAAAGTTTATCGGTAAACGGGTTCGGGTACACGTTGATGTGAGGAGAGCTGATGCTTTGCGTCAAAATTTGTGCACTTTTAGCCGTGCAGTCAGTTACAGGCCCCTCAAATATATAACCAGCGGTATTAATAGCTGAAATTGTTAAACACATCGAAACATTTCCTTTAAACTCCGGAGATTCAAATAACACCGATCCGTTACCGTCGGTAGTTTGAGTTTGAGACTGGGCGCCATCAAAATTCCCTGTTATGGTTGCTCCTGAAACTACCGGACTGGTGGTAACGGTAACCGCATACTTTTTGCTTCCTTTTGATACATTTATCGTTTCCCAGGTGCCGAATGTAGCTGTTATTACCGGATCGCCAGGAGTTGTATTTTCGTTAACAGTAATGGTTTTTGTAATATTATCGCTTCCAGAATTATTACTAACCGTTAGAGATACATCGTAGATACCGGGACTTACAAAGGTGAATTCAGGATTTTGTGCAGTTGATGTTCCAAGGCCTCCAAAATTCCAGTTCCATGATGTTGGTGAGTTTGTACTTTGGTCGGTAAACACAACTGTTAGCGGTGCATCTCCTGAAGTTGTGGATGCATCGAAATCGGCAACAGGCGCTACTCCTCCTGTTAATGATCCCCATTCCTGTTCGCACATTACAACCGGTGCCGACATTCCGTTTGCAACATAAGCATTCCAAAAAATATTACCTGCTTGGTTGGTTGTATTTTCGTCGCGAAGGAATTTTGCAAATTCAAGAGAAACGGTTTGATAGAGTAAACGGGCTTTTACAAAAGCTGTATTTGCCGGTATTTCATAGCTTGTTGCATCATAATTCTGGTTATCGTTGTATGAATAAGCAACAACGGGCGATTGAATATCGATCAGTTCCTGATTGGTGGCACCACGCGGAGGAATTCGGTTGTCTTTCAATACCTTATTATTCAGTACAAAATGAAAGGATTCGCCTGTTTCCGGATCTCCCCAAACACCGGCAGCCTCTTCAACAAGGTCTGTCATTCCCAAATGAATCTCATAGATTTTAGCATCAACGGTATTCAATTCAGCTGTTTCATAATTATATGCTCCTGATTCAAACAGAATATTACCGTTTGCATCATACGCCTGAAGGTTGACCCAAATCCGTCTTCCTTCAGGGTAGCCCGAAGGTAATTTATGACCGGTGTTATTGGTGATTGTTACTTTGGCAACGTTGTTTGTTACTGATAAATCCATTGTTGCGGCATTCTGTAACATAAAAAGTGCACGTTCTTTTCCGGCCATTAAAGCATCTCTGTCTACTTCATCCGGATAAAGATCATAAATCAGATCCGGAATAAATGTATTGCCTCCGGTCATGTCATGAAGAGGTAAATCATTTCTGTAAATTGTGCCGCGTTTATTCGCTGCATATCCTGATACATCAGCCATATGACAATCCTGGCAGGTGGAAACGCCCTCACTAAACTTATTTCCGCCAAATGCAGTTCCTGTTACCGGTCCATTGGCGAAATCACTGATCGTCCATTCACTGTAAGTTCTTTCAACGGGAAGCATGTTCTGGCTTAGAAAACCATCAGATGTTGTGGGATCTCCTCCAAAAACAGGATTTCCATCTTTGTCAATTGCCGGACTACTAACATCATGACAAGTACCACAAATGGCTGATTCACTGTGGAAAGGAGAGTAGAGCATCTGGTGTTTTGCTGCGGCATCAATGAAGGGACCGCGTTTGGCGTTTCCATCGTGTGCCACGTACATTCCGTTTCCCGATTGTGGCGGAATCATGGTTATTTTCGCTAAATATTCCTGATCAGAAGGATAAGTATTATTCGTGTACTCAGTATTCCCCGTAAAGGGATTCAAGCCTAATTCCGCCGGTTTTACCAGTTTATGGCAGAAATCACACTGCACGCCTTCTCTGTCGTTGTTATTGAGCGCTGAACCATCTGTAGGGGTGGAACGTCCATTCAACCAACCGTCAGGTGCATGGCAGCGAATGCATAAGTCTCCCGAGCCCGGTGCATCTTGTTCCGCAATGGCCATACAGGCATAAAACAGCGGATCGCGGGCAGCCTGGGCCATCATGCTTCCCCGCCAGTTAAATGCGGGTTCTACGGCCTTGTCGTAACCACCGTGGCAGTTGTCACATTTATCAGGATGTTCTAAATTGCCTGAGTCGCCAGGTTGTGATCCCGGCATAAAAAAGTCCTCAATAGAAGTTCCAACTGATGCAATAATCACTATGGAAAGAGTGATGATTATTAATAGTAAAACTGATTTTTTCATGGTGATACGGTTTGGTTTATGTAATTCTCTAACTATGATGATATGTTACGAAAAGGCGAGGGGTTTGTTCTTGATTTATAGTGTTTTATTGAAAATTTGGAATTGATCCAGATAAGAATAGTTAAATGGATAATAATGGAAGTTATGAATTGACGAGGTGCTAGGGACTTCGGTTACGACAAAAATAAAACCGCTGAAGCAAGCCTCAACGGTTTTAGAATATTTTATCAAATCAACTTTAGTTAGGTCATTTTCTATTTTGTTAATTAGAACAGCCGGTGTAAACGATATTTGAAAGGTCACCTTTTATTGAATAACCGATTACTGTTTCATCAATATCCGGTGTACTCGGATCGTCTTCAGTCGTTATTACTTGCTCTCCATCGATTGCAATAATTTTTGTGTCAGTCCAAATAACCGCTTGTTCGTCTTTAGCATTGACAGAACCACAATCAGGTACAAAGCTAAATTCAAATGTGGTTGGTTCGCTGGCTTTACAGCTAATTTCTCCTGTCCAGGTAAAATTTGTTTGGTTTTTAGGATTATTTACTGAATAAGTTTTTCCATCGGGAGCTTCGTACTCCTCATTTTCATTTAATGCCAAATTTTCAACTTGTGGAAACGTAAAACGAAGAGTTACCTCTGCTTCCGAGTCATGGTTATAGCTGAAGGTGATGTTCATGTTATCAGATGTCACATAACCAAAACTAGCATCATCACAACTTTTACATGTTTCCGTAAGTGTCTGGTTATAACTTACTTCCTGAACTTGGGTACTACTCTCAATTTTAAGACCAAAAGAAATATCCTGGCAATAGGTCCAATCGCCAAGCATAGTTAATGGTAGTGAGAATACTAATTTATCACCTTGACTTTCCGGTTCGTTCGTGTCATATTTGATCCCTTTTCCATTGTCTTTGTTTCTATACGGAAAGGAAACTTTTGTGTCGGTGGATAAAGTAATTTCTTCGGATGATGAGATTTCAATATAAAGGTTAAAATCGTCATTCCAGCTGGTAACATTGAAAGAACCATTATTCTTTCCCCAGCTAAAATCGTAGTCGTACTCGTAAGGTGCTTCGAAACAACAACTACTCGCACTTTTTAGCATCAATCCTTCTTCAGAATTTGTGAGTGTTTCGTCTTTCTGGCAACTCCAGAAAATGCCGGCAGCTGAAAGTAAAGTCAACACGGCCATGTAAACCAATTTTTTCATCTTTTTTTGTTTTTGAGTTTATAAAAATTAACAAGTATTTGTCCAATATTCGATTCGATAAACCCTAGTAATAAGGTTTTTAAGGCGTGATCAAGATAATAGTATTATTGTTAATTAAGGTTGATGCCCTGTCCGAATTTGAGATTATGTTTCGCAATGAAAATTAATCTGAAATCTTAGGTATTCAGAGGCTACTCAAAAGAAAAAAATGATTTGCGTACTTGGCACAATTTTTATTATGTTTTGATTTGTTTCAAATTGGGATAAACTATTTTATTAAGCAATATAAAAATGACGATAATTCTGAGTCGATTTTCACAAAACTAAAGCAACGCACCGTAAAGCACCTCCACCGGATGCAAGGCCGCTTTCCCGGTTCCGTCTTTTATGTGATGGCGGCATGAAGTTCCCGGAGCAGAAATTATATAATCCTCTTTAGCCTTGCGCACGGCAGGGAAAAGCACCAACTCGCCAATTTGCATCGATAGCTCGTAATGTTCTTTTTCGTAGCCAAAAGAGCCCGCCATACCACAACAGCCCGATGGAATTTCTTTTACAAAATAGTTTTTGGGCAACGACAACATTTTTTTCGACGGTTCGGTTGAAGCAACTGCTTTTTGCTGGCAGTGTCCGTGCAATAAAATATGTTGTTCTTCTGTGGTAAAATCTGCTTCTGTAATATTTCCTTTTTCGATTTCGGCGGCAATAAATTCTTCAAAAAGAAGGGTGTTTTTTGCCAGCTTTTCAGCAGCCGGTTGCAGGTCTTTTTCTACCAATTCAGGGTATTCATCGCGGAAAGCAAGAATGGCAGAAGGTTCAATTCCAACCAATGGTGTTTCGTCGGTAATAATATCTTGTAACAGCTTGATATTTTCGGTAGCCACTTTTTTCGAAGTTCGCACCATTCCTTTCGAAAGGAAAGTTCGTCCGCTTTCTTTGGTTTGCGGAATTTTTACCTCGTAACCCAGTTTGGTTAACAGCAGAATGGCTTTAATACCAATATCGCTTTCGTTGTAATTGGTAAATTCATCGTTAAAAAGGTAAATTTTGCCTTTTGTTGCTGCCTCGGGTAAAGGAATTCCGTTTTCAACCCAGTGGTTTAAGGTAATTTTCGACAGTGCCGGAAGGGTACGTAAGGTTGAGAAACCAATGGCACTTTTTAACAGCGAAGTGCTCATCAAAAAGTTCGAAATGGGTCGGAAAACCATAGCCAGTTTGTTTAAACGTGGCAGGTAGCCAATTAATCGAGAGCGCATCGGAATGCCATGCAAATCGTAATAATTCTGCAGGAATTCTGCTTTTAATTTAGCCATATCCACATTACTCGGGCACTCGCTTTTACAGGCCTTACACGAGATACACAGGCTTAAAATATCATATATCTCCTGGTGGTCGAACAGGTTCTTTTTTTCGTTGTTGTACAAAAATTCGCGCAGAATATTGGCACGTCCGCGGGTGCTTTTGTCCTCGTCGCGGGTAGCCATAAAAGTAGGGCAGAGGGTGCCGCCAATCGCTTCACTTTTCCGGCAATCGCCCGATCCGTTACATTTTTCAATCGTGCGGAAATAGCCTTTGTTTTTCGTGAAATCAAAGTAGGTATCGGTTTCGGGAATAGCTTTGCCGGGAATCACACGCAGATTTTCGGTAATGGGGGGTGTATCAACAATTTTCCCCGGGTTAAAAATGTTATCCGGGTCCCAGGCTTTTTTTACCGATTTTACCATTTCGTAGCATCGGTCGCCCAGCATAAACGGGATAAATTTACCACGTACCCGTCCATCACCATGTTCGCCACTCATTGAGCCACGGTATTTTTTTACCAGCGCCGCTACCTCGTTCATCAAGGTATCAAATAGCTCTACATCTTTTGGATCTTTGAAGTTGATAAGCGGACGAAAGTGAATTTCGCCGGTGGCTATGTGGGCATAAAACACGCTGTCTAGTCCCAGTTTTTTCAAAACAACTTTTATATCAGCCACGTAGGCAGGTAGATGCTCGGGATGTACAGCCGTGTCTTCAATTCCTGGTACTCCTTTTCTGTCGCCCGGAATATTGGCCAGTAACCCAAGACCGGCCGTACGCAATGACCACACGCGTTTTATTTTATCGGCGCCGGTTACCAAAGGATAATGATAACCCAGTCCGGCTTCTATTAACTCTTTTTCAAGCGCAGCTGCCGTATCAGTTAATTCCTTTTCGGTTTCAAACGAAAATTCGATCATCAGCATCGCACCCGGATCGCCTTTTACAAAAAAGCGGTTTTTGGCTTGCTCGATGTTTTGTTTGGCTGCCTGCATTACCGGATCGTCCATTAATTCAATGGCCGTTGGTTTGTATTTCAGCGCTATGAGGTTGGCGTGTAACGATTCTTCCAGCGTTTCAAAATGCGCACAAACAAGCCCTTTGAATTTTGGAGGAAGTGGGATGACATTTAATTTAATTCTTGTTGAGAAAGCCAGTGTTCCTTCAGATCCGGCTAAAAGTTTACAGAAATTGAATTCTCCGCCACCTTCTGTAAACGGATCGGCATACATCAATTCATCAATGGCATAACCCATATTTCGTCGGGTGAGCATTGGATCGGGGAAATTCTTTTTGATTTCCTCCTGGTTCTCTTTGTTTGAAAGTAATTCATTGATATTTGTGTAAATTGCTTTCTCCAGTTTATTGGGATTACCATTTAATTTTTGCTGAAATTCTTCTTTACTCAGTGTCTTAAAAATCGTTTCCGAACCATCAGACAAAATCGCATCAACTTCCAAAACGTGCTCGCGCACACTGCCATAAACCAAAGAATGCAAACCACACGAATTATTTCCCAGCATTCCGCCAATAACACAACGGTTGGCTGTTGAGGTTTCGGGGCCAAACTGCATACCGTGTGGTGCTAAAAACTGGTTCAGTTCTGCCAACACAACACCGGGTTCAACAATTACATAATTCTCGTCTTTGTTGAAATCCAGAATTTTATTCATGTATTTCGAAACGTCGACAACAATTCCGTTTCCAACAACCTGCCCGGCCAATGAAGTTCCTGCTCCGCGCGGAATAATACTGGTATTGTTCTCGCATGCAAAGGCAATGATCTTTTTTATGTCGTCCTTGTTTTTGGGCTTGGTAACAGCCAGCGGCATTTCTTTGTATTGCGATGCATCGGTGGAGTAGAGCACCCGCTGTACGTTATCGATAAAAAGATCGCCCTCGAGTTGGGCCTTTAGTTGGTTGAATTTATTTGTAGTTGTCATATCAGTTTGAAAAAAACAAATTTAGTAAAATTTGTAACTTGTCATACAAATATTATGCGTTCTGTTTGTTAAAATTTACGATGCAATTTTTATTCAGCCGCGTTAAAATCAAGCAGGATTTTTATGTTTTCAGCAGGATTTTCCTTCAACAGCTCAAAACCTTTTTGCGTTTCTGAACCATGAAGAACCTGCGAAATAAGCGCCTCGGGTTTTAAACGGTTATTTTTCAGGTGCTCAATTGCTTCAGCAAATTCGCCATGGCTAACTCGCGAAGTAACAATGGTACCTTCTTTCCATATCAGTTCGCGAAAAACCACATCAGTAGGTTCGGCTGCCAGTCCCAGTACGCAAACTTTTCCTCCGCCAACAATCGATCGGATACAACCTGTTATTGGAATTATGCTGTTCGCAATGGCTTCAGGATGCCCAACCGCTTCAAAAGCAATGTCAACACCTTTGCCATCGGTTTCTTTTTTAATACGTTCAACCGGATCTTCCTTTTTGGCATTTATCGGCACAACATTATCGTAGTATTTGGGCCCGATTGCCAAACGTTCGTCAAGAATATCGACCATAAAAACCGTGTTATTGGTTACGGTGCGAACGGCTTGTAAAATACACAAACCAATTTTCCCCGATCCCCAAATAACAATGCTGTCGTTTTCCTGAACGTTTGCGCGGTTTTTAGCGTGGCAACCGATACTTAAAACCTCAACCAGCGCCACATGTTCGTCGGGAATATTGGCGGGCACTTTGTACAACATAGAAGGAGGCAGCGAAACGTATTCACAAAAACCACCGTCCATGTCAATACCGATGAGTTTTAAACCGGTACATGCCGGATAATGGCCTTTTAAACAGGCCGGGCATTTTCCGCACCAGATAATGGGATCGGGGGCAACTTTATCGCCTACCTGCCAGCCGCTAACACCTTCTCCCACTTCGCTTACAACGCCGCCAAACTCGTGCCCCATTATCAATGGGAGTGTTGTGCGTGGATGGAACTCACCGGTGTGAATGTGCTGATCGCTGCCGCAAATACAGCCAAAATTTACTTTTATTAAAACTTCTCCCGCATTGCAGGCCGGTTTTTCAATCTCTTTCCATTCAACCTGCCTGTATTTTGTAAGAACTGCTGCTTTCATTTTGATCGGTTTTTGTGTTGTCAAAGATAAAAGGAAAACCTTTGTCATTGGTTTTGAAATTGCGGTTTTCTGAGTATGGACCTCCAGAAAATCAATACTATGGATATCGTTTTCTTAATAAAAAATAGAGTAATTGATACCATTTCGTAAAATTCTCTGTTTATAGTATAAATAGGTATTTAGGTTAAGCGATATTTTAGTTTACTTACGTGTAGTGAAATATAGATTTACCGACTTGGAATTCTAACACAATTGTTATGAAAAAGATTTTTCTTGTTGCTCTGATAGCCCTGTCAGGCTTTAAATTTTCTCATGCCCAATCGGATGTAGCAAATATGTTACGATTTGGAATACATGATGCTAATCTGTTGATTGAGGCATACCTTGAACCTTATGGTAAAGGTCTTGGTGTTGGGATGAATAATTCATGGTACTATACTGCCGAAACACATAAGTTGTGGGGATTCGATCTGGCCTTTTCAGTTAGTGCGTTCAAAGTTCCGGGGGCAGATAAAACCTTCGACGTAAACGGGCTGGGATTGCAATATTTGTATGCGCAGAATGGCCAGAGTATAGCATCAACCGCTGCCGGTGGGGGTGATGGAGTAAGTCTGTATTTTGACGCCGACATTAATGGTCAGACCATACCGATAGAATATTTTTCTACGCCCGGTGGGAGCGATGTTGATGTTGTTCCGGTTCCTATTATTCAGGCTACATTTGGTTTGTTACCTAATACCGATGTAATTTTCCGTTACGTGCCCAAAGTAGAGTTTGAGATTGACAACGAAGACGCAGAGGCCGGACTATGGGGCCTGGGCTTTAAGCATAATATTCGCGAGTCGCTGCCGGTTATCAAACATTTGCCAATGGATGTTGCGCTGTTTGGGGCGTATTCGAATATCAGCGGTGAGTCAGGAATCGATTTCGACTATACTGCTTACGGTGTTCCAAACCCTGCAGGATATGTACAAGACCCAAATCAAAAAGGAGAATTTGCAACCAAAAATATGAAGTACGGCTTAATCGTTTCGAAAAAGCTTGCGGTAATTACATTTTTCGGCTCAGTTACCGGTAACTCCAGTAAAACTACATTTGATATTCTGGGAAAATACCCGGTTCCTGATCCAGCGAAATTGGGCACGGATTTTACAAACATAGAAGATTTATTGATAAATGCCATGACCGAGGAAGAAGACCCGATAGCCTTAAGTTATAAAGATAATTACATCGGAATTGATGCAGGTTTTCGCTTAAAGCTGGCATTTTTTAGTCTGTTTGGCTCCATCAGTAAAGCCAATTATGTAAGTTATAATGGCGGTATTAGTTTTGGATTCCGCTAGAGAAGAAATATTTACAGTACCACTATAAGTAAAGGGTGCCTCATATGGGCACCCTTTTTTATTGAGCAAGAACCGGCTACAGTTTGTCAAAAGATGATGAAAACATCCAAACTACTAACTCTGATAATCTGGTTAAGTAACAAGTTCCAATGGGCAATTAGGCAGTTCAAAAACTTATTGTAAGCCAACCTACATTTGATAAAGGATTTCAATTGACCAGTTGGTTGCTCTTACGAGAACTTGATAGTAAGGTCTTTGGTGCCAACATATAGGTCAAAGAATTGAACAATAGTTTCAAGTTTCGAACTATAATTTCTTAATGTTCTAATCTCTTTATTCAGAACTTGTTTGTGGATTAAATCAACTTCAATCCTCATGTTTAACTTAAAATTATTGATATGAAAACATTCAAACTTTTATTTCTGATTGGAATAGTATGCAGTTTACTGTCAGGCTGTAACAAAGATGAAGTAATTCCTGACAACGAAGAACTACTGAAAAGCGCTCAACCTGGAACAGTTACTTTGCCATTCGAGGCCAATTTTTTAGGCACTTATGTGGAAGAGTCGTATTACGGAGATGAAAATTATGCCTGCGAATTGCCCTACTACTGCCATGTAATTGTCGATTTTGTTGGAACCGCAACGCACCTTGGAAAGATCACAGGGACTTTTGATTTCTGTGCCTGTGGCCCTGATAGTCCTGATATACCGGGTTTGGATTGGGAATATGCTCCAACAGTAGTCGCCATGGAAGCTGCAAATGGTGATGTACTATTCATATCCTGTAGTGGAAATGTAATTGACGGACGCGCTGATGATCAACCGGAGTATGTGGTTTCACACTGGCGCGATGAGTTTGTAATTATCGGCGGAACAGGCCGCTTCGAAGGTGCCAGCGGGGGTGGAATGTCTGATGATTACAATACCAGTGTCGATTCAAATTCACATCATCACTGGACCGGTAAAATTATACTGGTGAAAGGAAATAGATAGCAGCTCCTTTATTAATGTTAACAATAAAAACTAAAAATTACGATTATGAAAACAAAAGTCTTTTTATTCATTTGCCTCTTTATTGGCATGGCCGTAACCACCAGTTCTGCTCAGGATAAAGCAAATAAATCTTCTCAGGGGTGGAATACCTATTCAGATCTTGCTATTCCTGTATTTTGTGATGGAGAGCTTGTTGATGTCCTATACGGCGATCTTGATTTTCATTATGTTATTCGGAGTTTTAAAAATGGTTTACCTTATGTTGAAACAGATCAACTGAAAGGTGAATTAGCAAGCCATGATACGGGAGAAAAGTTCAGATTCAGGAGAACTGATAAATGGGAAGCTACACTGAATTGGTCATGGACATGCACAATCTCTTATAATTTTATTGGCGACATGGGAACTATTTACTCAGGTAAGATATATCTTAATTATTCAGCAGATCCAATTCAACGTACCTTTGAACACTTGAACTGTCATTAAGAAAACAAATAGAACTATTCGTTCGGTCAATCGGTATCAGTTAAATGGAGATTCACGAACCGATGTATAAAATTGACCAAAACTACAACTGGAATCCAGTCTCGAATGATTTAATCCAAAGGATTTTAGCCATGTAGTTGGCTCCTCTTGCAAGGATTTTGCAGGAGGAGTTTTTGTTGATCAGGTGACTTCGGCTCACCTGTTCAATATTTTTAATGTTTCTTACCTGTACCGCCTGAAAAAGCTATTCAATTCCTCTGTAAGTTGTTTGTATATCGGCCTTGTAAACTCAATAAACAAATCCTGATGTGGTGGCAGGGGCACAGCTTTTTGTTGCGTAAGTGCGAATTGTGCATCACTTAAGGCCTGTTCGTCTCCGGCAAAAATGGCATATTGGTTAACCCAGTTAAAATTGCCGGGAATAAGGTTGTCGCGCAACAATTTGTCGTTCTGAAAATCAACAATGCGGTAGTTAAGGCGGCCACCCGAAATAACTTCATCGGTATACGTTTTCAATTTCGCATGGTAGGTTTTATTTACAAAGGTACTGTCGGTAAGCGGTACTTTTACCTTTTTGGTAAGGCTCTCTTCTTTTTCGCTGCGCACCAGGTTCCCCACCGAAAAATCGTAAAATTCCATGCGTACCACAAAGTCAGGGTTTAACTCAAAATTCTCGGCCTGTTTAGGCGAAAAAAAGTTTACAAAACCATGCGATGGGTATTGATTATTCAGGTATTCAAACACCTGGTTGTAAAAGAACTCTGAACTAAGTTCGTATACTTTTGTGCGTACCGTAACTGCCTCAACAACTACATTAACGGTTGCCAATTCTTTGGCAATGGCCATTTTTTCGTGGGTGTCTTTATAACCCTGTATCCATTGGTCAGCTCTGTCAAAATGAGTGTAGGCTGTTCGTGCACTTTCGCGTGTTTCCTGTTCCATAAAATGCAATCCGGCCTGGTAACGGTCTTCGGCCGCTTTTTCGTAGGCCATATTTAATTCCGAAGTGTACGTTTTCGGATCGGGAAATATTTTGCGTGCTGCCGGTGTACTTCTTATCTGGTCGCTCATGGCATTTACCCGATTCATTACTGAAATAGTTCGTTCCCATTTAAACGCTTCGTTTGATGTTAAAGTCAGATCAATTTCTTCCTGCGACCACTCAACGGCCATCGGATAGCCATCCTTTAATACTTTTAATGCGTTATCGTTGGTGGGGTTTGATTTTAGACGTTCAACAGCTTTTGAAATGGCCTGGTAGTAATCGCCACGTTGCAGCGCTTTTTTACCCGATGAACATGAAAATAATACAAGTGGGAGCAGTAGTACTAAAAGGTAAGTTTTTTTCATTTTTTTATAAAAACGGTTTGCACGGGCAAATATAGGATTTTAACAAAACCTAACGCTGATGATGCGGATTAATGTGATTCTCGCAGGTAAATTTCAGCGAATTTCAGCCAAATCAATGTCATCAACGTTCAACGTTTTCCTGATCCAGCGTATCTAGAGATACAATAAACGGCCCAGCTCGCTCATAGCCTCGGTGGCTTTCATTTCCAGGAAGATATCGGTAACGGTATTGGTAAAATGGGAGGGTCGAATGTTTATTTCGATGATTTTTGCTCCATTATTTTTGGCTACTACCGGGATTTCTGCAGCCGGCAAAACTTCAGCATTGGTACCGATTATCAGCAATACATCGGCTTTGGCAGCTTCTTCGAACGAACGTTTTTTTGCAAAAGCCGGAATGGGTTCGTTAAAAAAAACCATGTCGGGTTTTAAAATGCCCTTGCAAACAAAACAAGTGGGCGGGAGGTAATTCAGGTCGGCAAAACTCATGTCGTATTCCGAGCTGCATTCAGTACAAATTAACTGCCTGTATGTGCCATGCAGCTCGTAAACATACTTACTGCCGGCTTTTTGGTGAAGGTGGTCGATGTTTTGTGTGATAACGGTTTCAACAAAACTGCGCTCTTCCATTTTTGCCAGCATAATATGTGCAATATTGGGTTCGGCATCACCCAAACTGTCGTAAAATATCTCCTTTATTTTTTTCCACGATTGCAATGGTTTTTTCTGAAAATATTCAATTTCCAGAAATATGGGATGGGTAGTGTTCCATAATCCATTTTCTCCCCTGAACGGCGGAATTCCACTTTCAACAGAAATACCGGCACCGGTAAACGCCACAGCATATCTCGATTTTCGGATAAGATGCGAAGCCTGCCAGAGTTTATCGATCAGTGATTTTGTTAGTTTAGTAGAACTCATACAATTTAAAAACTCCCGGAAACGTTGCTGTTTACCGGGAGATAACAATATTTATGGTAAAAGGTTTTTAATCCAGTTCCAGATCCTTGTTTACCGTAACGGTTGTGTCTTCGTTAAAACGGATCTTAAAATTCAGTTTCCGGAAAACGGAGATCATCGGCTTATTGTCGCGGGTGGTTTCGGCCGCCAGCTTTTTGATTCCGCGCGATTTGGCAATTTCAAGACAGTAGCTGGTTAGTGTAAATCCAAGCTCTTTTTTCTGCCATTTATCGGTAATCAACACCGCGTATTCCATAATCTCCACATCGGGATCGGCAATTAATCGTCCAACACCGATCAGCTCTTTTTTGCCGTCTTCTTTTTCGTGTTCGGCAACAATGGCAATTTCGCGGTCGTAATCGATAAAGCAAAACTGCGAAGCCACCTCGTGCGAATCAAAATAAAAGTCGTAACGGAAACGATGGTAGATGGATTCTTTCGAACAACTTCCCAGCAATTCAAGCCACCTTGGTTCGTCTTCGGGCCGTATAGGGCGCAGCGTAATTGGCGTTCCATCGCGTAAAGTTGCTTCCTTTATAAGGCTTTCCGGGTACGGGCGCATTATCAGGTGCGAGTATTCTTTTACCGGAGTAGTCAGCAGTTCTTCGTCAACTACAATCCGGGCATCAAGCGCAATCACATCTTTTGGTGTAACAATAAGCGGATTAATGTCGAGCTCTTCAATTTCGGGGTAATCAGCAGCCAGGTACGACATGCGGATAAGTACCTCGATCAGTTTATCGATGTTTTTAGGTGCATCGCCACGCCAGCCTTTCAGCAGCGGATAAATTTTTAGCGAACGTAACATTTGACGAGCCAGGTGCTCGTTTAACGGAGGAAACTCCAGTCGCTGATCTTTAAATAATTCAGCAGTTGTACCACCCATGCCAACCAACATTACTGTTCCGAATACCGGGTCCTTTTTTGTCCCTACAATCAGTTCGATACCGTCTCTTGTATCCACCATTTTTTGCACGGTAACACCCTCGATTTTGGCTTCAGGGCGTTTTTCAGCTGCCATTTTTACCATGTTACGGAAAGTTGCCCGAACCATTTCTTCGTTCTCAATGTTCAGTGCAACACCGCCAACATCCGATTTATGGATGATATCGGGCGAATATATTTTCAGCACCACCGGATAACCTTTCTTTTCGGCAATTTTTACCGCTTCATCTTCGGTAGCCGCCGGGGTGGGGTGAGTAGTGTCGATACCATAATCGTTCACCAGCATTTTTGAATCGTCCTCGTTCAGAACTTTCGCTTTTGGGAATACCTGCGTAAGGTATTTCTGGCGAAGTTCGTTACGGTCGTACTGAAACGAAACAGGTACCTCACGCGGCGTTTCGTATAACATTTGCTGGTTTTCGGAATAATCAGAAAGTGTCATAAATGCACGGATGGCCTGTTCGGGTGCCGGGTAGTTCGATATACCATTTTGGTTGAGAATCTGAATGCCTTCGTGCATTGCTGCTCCTCCCAGCCACGATGTCATAATCGACTTTGTTGTATTTTTCGACATATTGGCAATTGCCTGCGCGGTGGCTGTTGGGTCGGTCATAGCCTGTGGGGTGAGCAGTACCAACACTGCATCAACTTCTTTATCTTCCAGAACAATTTCTGCCGCTCTGGCAAATCGTTCCGGTGTAGCATCTCCCAATACATCAACCGGGTTGCCGTGCGACCAAAATGAGGGCAGGTAATCGTTGAGTTTTTGCATGGTTTCTTCCGACAGTTTTACCAGACTGCCACCCATTGAAAGCAGCGAATCGGTAGCCATTACACCCGGACCACCGGCGTTTGTAACAATCGCCAGCCGGTTGCCTTTCGGAATACGTTTACGGCCTACCAGATCGGTAAAATCAAAGATGTTTCCAAATTCGAAGACTCGTGCCAAACCTGCTCTGCGAAATACGGCGTCGTAAACCGAATCCTCAGAAGCCATTGCCCCGGTATGCGATGCGGCAGCTGCAGCAGATTCGGGATAGCGACCTGATTTGTACACGATAATTGGTTTTTCGCGCGAAAAGGCCCTTGCTGCCGACATAAATGTGCGGGCATTTGCAATGGATTCCACATAAAGCACAATGGATTTGGTGTTCGGGTCCTGGCCGAAATAATCGATCAGATCGCCAAAACTTACGTCCATGGAATTACCGATTGAAACGAAATTGGAAAAGCCGATATTGGATTCGTACGCCCAGTCGAGAACTGAAGTACAAAGCGCACCCGATTGCGAAATAAATGCAACGTGTCCTTTTTTCGGCATGGCCGATGCGAAACTTACATTCATATTAAGTCCCGGCACCAGTATCCCCAGACAGTTGGGACCAACGATTCGCATATCGGGGAATTTGGCTTTTTCAGCTTTTACCTGCTCTTCCAGCTTTTTCCCTTCGTCACCTGCTTCCTTAAAACCGGCCGACATGATAATAACGCCGTGAATTCCGGCTTCGCCACAGTCCCGAACCAATTGAGGAACAGCATCTGCAGCGGTCATAATAACAGCCAGATCGGGTGTTTTAGGCAGGCTTTTTACATCGGGGTAACATGGAATTCCAAAAACAGCTTCGCGCCGCGGATTTACCGGGTAGACCACGCCGTTAAATCCTCCTCCCACTAAATTTCGTAAGGTGATCCCGCCAACACTGTCGGGATTATTTGAAACTCCAACCAGAGCAATTCGTTTTGGTCGGAAAATACTATCGAGTTTTTTTATAGCCATGTTTTTTCGCTTTTTGGTTTAAATCGGGTGTCAGTATTTTGTTGATTTTAATAGTTGACCGAAATCCGTCATAAATTTCATGAAAAAATACCAAGTTCTAAAATGTTCAGGAACAGGACTGTTATTTGATCTGCACGTGTAATGGTAATTGAATTAGCTAGTTACAGCTTTTGGGTGTAAAAGGCCGCGATAAACTATGCTGTAAAACAATAAGAAAATGCCGTGTTATATAGCATACAAAGGCTAAACCCAGTGTTTGCAAACAAAAAAAGCGTCATTGCCGACGCTTTTTCTGATTCACTATTTTGGTGGTTTCGTGAGTAAAATGATAACGCTTCCAATTAAACAGGCAACTCCGGCAATAATAAAAGGAGCCATCCAAACGACCGGACCGGATGATGCTGTTGCCGAATCTTTAAAATGACCGGCAAGTTGTGGGCCTGCAATTCCTGCAAAACCGTAGGCTGTAAACATCCAGCCATAGTTTTTTCCAACGGTGTTGTTACCAAAAAAATCGGCGGTAATGGCCGGGAACAGAGCAAAGTTTCCGCCAAAATTGAAGCCAATTATACAGGCACTGGCAATAAACCCCGAGGTTACACCAAAGCGAATAAAAATATGGTAGATCATCAGCATAATCACTCCCTGAAAAAGGGTCATAAAAAATATGGCTCGTTTTCGTCCGAGTTTATCGGATATCATTCCCCAAACAATTCGTCCCAAACCGTTAAAAATAGCGTACCATGCCATTGCTGTTCCTGTTATTACTCCTGCGTTTGTAATTCCGTTATATTCCAGTGCGTCTATTCCAAAAAGTTTTATGCAGTAAATTACCATCAGGCCGGCAAGGGCAGAAAAGATAAACACCACCCAAATGGCATAAAATTGTTTTGTGCGAAGCATGTGGCTGGAATCAAACTCAACGCCACCCGATGTTTTGGCGGTATGGTTAACAGGTGGCTCATAACCTTCGGGTTTGTAGCCTGCCGGTGGATTAACCATTACCAGAGAGCCCATAACGACCATGATAGCGAAGACAATTCCGTAAATAACAAATACACTTTGCACGCTGGGCAAACCAAAAGCGCTGCTGGTGTTTAACAGGCCGCCAAACCACGAACCAGCCAGTTTTACCCAAATGGTTGCGCCAAAACCAAAACCGGCTACGGCCAACCCGGTTATCAATCCTTTTTTATCGGGGAACCATTTTACGCCAACAGCAATTGGAACAACATAGGCTAGGCCGATTCCGGTACCTCCCAATACTCCAATAAACAGCAATTGAGCAAGAAATGAACTTCCAAATATTCCACCTAAAATATATCCGGCACCTAAAACAAGGCCGCCGGTTAATGCCACGATTGTTGGCCCTGATTTGGCTTGCCATTTTCCGGCAAAAACCATTACCACGGCAAATGTGGCCAGTCCAATAGAAAATACCCAGGCGGTTTGCGTGGCTGAGAAGCCATAGTCGCCGTTGGGTTCGGTTAATAATGCGGTAAATACCGACCAGGCGTAAATAGCGCCAAGAGCCAATTGTATAAGTATTGCTCCAACCACTACTGTCCATCGGTTAGTAATTTTTTGTCCTTTCATTTTTGTTTAGTTCTTTGGTTTTTTTTGAGGACTTCAAAACGAAAAAATGCTTCGCAAAAGGAACACTTCACAAGAAGTCCTGTCTGTCTGTTTAGTAATAAAAAAGGTTGAGAAACAAAACAGACACCTCCGAGAGAAGGTGCCTGTTTATTATTTAGAGTTATCGTTTAACTTCAACTTTTGCTCCGTCGATAATTTCTTCAACTACGCCCGGATCAAGTAAAGTAGATGTATCGCCAAGGTTGGTTGCATCGCCTTCTCCGATTTTCCGCAGAATGCGTCGCATAATTTTTCCTGACCTTGTTTTTGGAAGACCGCTAACGATCTGGATTTTATCGGGTTTGGCAATTGCCCCGATAAATTTATTTACGGTAGCCTTTATTTCTGCTTCAATATTATCAAGTTCAGCATCGGTCATATCTTCGCAAATAACATAAGCGTATATACCAGATCCTTTAATTTCATGCGGATAACCAACCACAGCCGATTCAACTACTTTCGGATGTTGGTTAATGGCATCTTCCACTTCGGCAGTACCAATGCGGTGTCCTGATACATTAATAACATCGTCGATACGGCCTATAATGCGGTAGTATCCTTCTTCATCACGTTTGGCGCCATCACCGGTTAGATAATATCCAGGGAAGGATGCAAAGTAAGTTTGGTAGCATCGTTGATGATCGCCCCAGGTGGTGCGTATCATGCCCGGCCAGGGATATTTAATGCAAAGAATTCCCTCGACGCTGTTGCCTTTCAATTCTTTTCCTTCGTGATCGAGCAACACCGGCTGAATTCCAGGGAGCGGCAAGGTTGCCAGAGACGGTTTGGTGGGTGTGATTCCGGCCAGCGGTGTGATCATTATTCCGCCGGTTTCGGTTTGCCACCAGGTATCTACAATCGGACAACGGGCTTTTCCTACCAGGTCGTGGTACCAACGCCAGGCTTCTTCGTTGATGGGTTCTCCAACGGTACCCAGAACTTTTAGCGAGCTCAGGTCGTGTTTGGTTACCCAATCATCACCTTGCGCCACCAGTGCACGAATGGCTGTTGGTGCGGTGTAAAATTGGTTAATTTTATATTTATCTACGATTTCCCAGAAACGCCCTGCGTCAGGCCATGTTGGCACACCTTCGAACATAACCGAAGTAGCTCCGCTTAACAGTGGCCCGTAAACAATGTACGAGTGGCCGGTTACCCAGCCAATATCGGCGGTACACCAGTAAATATCGCCGTCGCTGTACTGAAATACATTTTTAAAGGTGTATTCGGCATAAACCATATAACCGGCGGTGGTGTGTACAACTCCTTTTGGTTTGCCGGTAGAGCCTGATGTGTATAGGATGAACAGTACGTCTTCGGAATCCATTGTTTCTGCCTGGTTTTCGCAATCCACGTCAGCTATCAAATCGTGCCACCAAATGTCTCTTCCTTCTACCCACTTTATTTCTTCCTCGGTACGTTTTAAAACGACCTGTGTTTTTACCGAAGGACATTTTTCCACCGCTTCGTCGGCAATACTTTTTAACGGAATTGATTTTGTTCCGCGGAATCCACCGTCGGAAGTAATTACAACTTTGGCTTCTGCATCGTTAATACGATCGGCCAGTGCCGTTGCCGAGAATCCGGCAAAAACAATGGAGTGAATGGCTCCGATTCGGGCACAGGCCAGCATGGCAATGGCCAGCTCCGGCACCATGGGCAGATACAATGCAACACGGTCGCCTTTTTCAACGCCGATCTTTTTTAATCCGTTGGCAAATTGTTTTACTTTTTCGAACAACTCGCCGTAGGTCAGTTTAATTTCCTGTTCTTTCGGGTCGTTGGGTTCCCAAATAATCGCAACCTGGTCCTTTCGCATAAACATGTTACGCTCAAAAATATTCTCGGTAATGTTGAGTTTGCCATTCACAAACCAATTCACATCCGGGGCCCCATCCCCGTCAAATTTGTAATCGAGAACCTGGTCCCATTTTTTGCGCCAGTAATGGCTTTCGGCTATTTTTCCCCAAAAATTATCGGGGTCAGCCACACTTTCCTTGTACTTCTGAAAGTACTCGGCTAAACTTGTGATTTTATTTTCCATCGCAGCTATCTATTGGTTAATTAATAAAATGAATCGAGTATAATGGTGGCCCTGTAGGAACTACAGGAGCCCTTAAAAAATGCCTTGTGCGCGATATTTTCCCGGTAAAAATGTGTTTTTGCTTTTTGCAGGAAGATTTACTTCGGATGACTTGTCGAAGAAAATTGTAAAAACGAAGTATGGTCGATTTGAAATCAAGTTGAACATGTATAAACAACTTAATATTACAACGTTTGAAAATAGTATAAAATCTGTTATGATAGAAAGATTTTGATATATTGTAAAACACCATATTAATGATTGAAAAACATTGATTTACATTTGATTAAGACAAGTATTTTCCCTAATTTTAAAAGAATTCACTCTGTTTAAACACATATATATTTTGTAAGGTTCATAATCTGCTGAATTGAAATAATAATAAGCACAGATTTCCGGGACTAGTGAAAAAAGCAAAAACCAAGTTTTTAGGGGTAAAAAATTTCAGATTCTTATCAAATCGTAAGTCGCTGAATACTAATTCTAAGTTTAAAATTTATTTGGGTGGTTTACAACATAAAAATAGCTGAGAAAAGTTATCGGATGAGAACTTCAGGCATCGTAACTTCGTGCTAAAATTGCTAAACAATGAGTATAAACAATTTTACAGAACTTCTGGAAGTCGTAAAAAAGCAACCTCCGAAACGTGTTGTGGCAGTTAACGGTGTTGATGTAAGCACGTTGGAAGCCATGCACGATGCTGTTGAATTGGGGTTTGTAATACCGATAATAACCGGCGACAGAACGATTATTGAAGAATCGTGTAAAAAACTGGGAGTTAATAGCTCGGATTATCAGATCTACGATGCGAAATCAATTCGAGAAGCTACCGACATTGCGGTAGAACTTATTCATGAAGACAAGGCCGATGTGTTGATGAAAGGAATGGTATCGACCGATCAGTTTATGCGTGCTTTGCTTAGAAAAGAAAACAACCTGGTTCCGACAAAAGGTACATTAAGCCATGTTTCGGTAATGGATAATCCGAATTACCACAAATTGCTTGTTTTTAGTGATGCGGCTGTATTGCCTTATCCTGATCTGAAACAAAAGATCCTGATGACAAATTACCTAATTTGTGCGGCAAAATCGCTTGGTGTTGAGCAGCCAAAAGTTGCGGTAATTGCACCAACCGAGCAGATAATTATTTCCATTCAGTCGTGTATGGATGGCGCTACAATTGCCAAAATGTCGGAGCACGGCCAAATCGAAGGTGGTTTGGTTGATGGCCCCATGGCTCTTGATGTGGCCATTAATGCCGAGTCGGCCGAAGTAAAAGGTTTTACCTCGCCGGTTGCGGGAGATGCCGATTGTTTGCTGTTCCCAAATATTGATGCGGCCAACGTTTTTTATAAAACAAACTCTAAACTGGCTAAAGCCGAAATGGCGGGAATAATTGCCGGAGCGAAAGTGCCTGCCGTGGTATCATCGCGTGGCGATAGTAGAAAAACGAAGTTGAATTCTGTGGCACTTGCATCAATTGTAAGTTACCAGATAAGTAATACGTAAATCATTTTATGCATCAGGTTCTTGCCATAAATCCGGGGTCTACCTCCACAAAATTTGCTGTTTATAACGAAAAAGAATGTGTTTTTTCCAAAACCATCCGGCATCCGCTTGAGCAACTGCTACGCTATAAAAATATTATCGATCAGTTTGCTTTTCGGAAAGGTTTAATCATTGAAGCGTTGGTTGAAGAAGGAATTGAAGTGGATGCAATTAAATACATCATCGGCCGCGGCGGACTGACTTATCCCTTGGAATCGGGAGTTTACAAAGTAAATAATTTAATGCTCGACCACTTGCGCGAAGGAGTGATGGGGCATCATGCCAGTAATCTGGGAGCTATGCTGGCCGATTATATTGCCTTGCAAATTCCAGACGCAAAAGCTTTCATTGCCGATCCGGTAGTAACCGATGAAATGGATGATGTGGCTCGTTTTGCAGGTCATCCGCGTTTTCAGCGACAGTCGATCTTTCATGCACTAAACCAAAAAGCAACGGCACGTTTGCATGCCCAAAAAATTGGAAAGAATTACGATGAGATGCGTTTAATAATCTCTCACCTGGGTGGTGGTATTTCGGTAGGAGCGCATAAAAACGGTCGTGTTATCGATGTGAATAATGCGCTCGACGGGGAAGGTGCTTTTAGCCCGGAGCGATCGGGAACACTACCTGTTGGACAGGTAATTGACCTTTGTTTTAGCGGAAAAATGTCGCTGGAGCGAATTCGAAGAATGGTGGTTGGCGAAGGTGGATTTGTTGCTTACCTGGGCACAAACGACGCTTTGGAAGTGGAGAAGCGTGTTGAAAAAGGTGACGAAAAAGCAAAGTTGGTTCAGGAAGCTTTATTTTACCAGGTTTCCAAAATGATTGGTGAAATGGCCGTTGTACTCGAAGGTAAAGTCGACGGGATATTATTAACCGGAGGTTTGGCCTACAATAAACTTCTGGAAAACTATATCCGACATAAAGCGGGTTTTATTTCCGAAGTGTTTGTATATCCCGGAGAAGACGAACTGGAAGCACTGGCTGTCAATGCGCTTCGAGTTGCCAACGGAGAGGTTGTTGCCAAAGAGTATACTAAAAACAGCTAATTAGTTTTAATTGGCTGGTGGGGGCAAAACAGAAGAGTTTGACAACATAGTGTAACGCCGGCTTGCTTATAAATCTTTAATATATTCTTTTGGTGTTTTATTCAGTAGTTTTTTAAAACATTTTGAAAAGTAGGAATGACTGTTAAAGCCTGTTTTATAGGCGACTTCCTCAATGGTGAATTGTTTGGAAGCAAGTAGCGTTGCAGCTTTTTTCATTCGAACGATCATAATGTATTCCGAACTCGAATAGTTTGAAATTTGCTTGAGTTTCCGATGCAGCTGACTCCTGCTAAATCCAAGTTCGGTTGCCAGTTTTTCTACCGAAAAATTTTCATCTTCTATATTTTGCTCGATAATTAAATTTACTTTATTCAGAAAATAATTATCAAGGCTTCCCATCTCTACGGGCTGGTTTGAAATAAATTTCGGAACAAAACTTTTTCTCAGTCTTTTTCGCTGTTCCAGAAGGTTGTCAATTTGCGACAGAAGTAAATTTTCATCAAAAGGTTTGGCAATGTATGCATCGGCTCCGTTTGAAAGACCGGTTATTGTATTTTCTTCTGATGACAAGGCCGTTAACAGTATTATCGGAATATGGCTGGTTTCTATTTGCGATTTCAAAATATTACAAAACTCAAATCCATCCATAACAGGCATCATAACATCTGATATTACGAGATGAATATTTTGTGTTTTTAATATATCAAGGGCTTGTTTTCCGTTTTCGGCCCAAAGTATGGTATAATAATCCTTAAGAAAAGATATTAGAAATTTTCTGAGATCAACGTTGTCTTCAACAACCAACAGGTTTATATCTTCATTCACAACCTTTTCTTTTACAATTGCTTTCTCCTGGGGCTGCCACGAGTTAATGTTTTTTGCTATTGTTTGATTTTGATACATTATTTTTTGTGCCTTTTGTTTTGCCGGCAACTGAACTGAAAAACTCGTTCCTTCGCCGGGGGTACTTTGCACAATAATTGCTCCCCGGTGCATTAATGTATATTCCTTACAAAGATTAAGACCGATTCCTGAACTGTATTCGTTCGATTTATTTTTTTTCCCTTGTTCAAACCTTTCAAATACCTTGGGCAGGTCATCGCTTTCAATTCCTATTCCGCTGTCAATAACCTGAATGTCGACAAAATCTTCATTTTCAAGTTTGCCATAGCTTAATTGATTGGAGAAATAGTTGCTTCTTTGAATTTGATTATCATGAATTTCAACCGTTATCTTGCCGTTAACCGGTGTGAACTTAAAAGCGTTAGACAATAAGTTGTAAATAATTTTATCCAATTTTTCATCATCGGCTTCAATCAGGGTATTCTCGTTATTGTGATTGAATGCAAACTGAATATTTTTTTGTTTTGCTTCTTCCGAAAAGTTAAGGATTCGCTCCTGAACAAAGTTTACCAGCTCAATTTTTGTGATGTTCAGTTTCGTTTTTCCTTTTTCAACTTTTCTTAAATCCATAATCTGGTTAATAAGCTGAAGTAACCTGTTAGTGTTCCGCTTTATTGTTTTTAACTGCTCACGCTGTTCATCGCTCAGGTTTTCGGCTTCAATAAGTTTCTTCAACGGCCAGTTAATCAGTGTTAAAGGGGTTCTGAATTCGTGCGAAATGTTCGTAAAAAAGGTAAGTTTCATTTCGTGGAGTTGCTCCTCCTGTTCATACTTGATTTTTTCGATAAGAATGGTTTTTTTCAGTTTTACTCTTTCCCTCATGAAATTGTAGAAAGCCAACAGAATTAGAAATACGGCTATGGAGTAAAAAATTAAAGCCAGTTGCGATTTGTGCCAAAATTGTTTAATCTCAACAGGAAGTTGTGTTGGTATATCATTCCAGATACCATCATTGTTACAAGCTGTTACCTCGAAAATGTAATTACCCGCCGGCACATTAAAAAAAGTTGCTGTTCCATCAATATTTTCGCCTACCCATTCGTCGATATAATTGGTTAGCCGATACATAAATCTGTTTTTTTCAGGTAGGAGGTAGTTATCTGCCGAAAAGTGAAACTTAATACTTGTTTCCTGCGGATCTAATACCAGCTTGTTAAACTTGTGTCTAATGTTTTGTGATGGTATAACCTTTTGGTTATTTACCTCAACTTTGCTGATCAAAACATTAGGAGCCAGTTCATTCATTTTTATACTGCTGGGGCCCATTACCGTAAAACCATTTGTACCCCCAACATATAAGTTGTTCTTTGAATCATTAAAAATGGCTCCGGGATTAAATAAGTTTCCCTGAATTCCATCGGTAATTTCAAACTTTCTTACTTTATCTTTCTCTGTTTCATAAAGGAACAGCCCATCATTGGTAGTAATGCATATCGAGTTATCATGCCCTTCAATTATTCCATATACGTCATGTCCCTTCAGTAATCCTTTTGCCGTAAAATGACTTAGTTGGTTGGTTTCAGGATCGTAAATATATATTCCATTTGCCCTGGTTCCCATCCATATTCTGCCATCTGATAATTCAGTAACAAAATAAAATGCCGGGGTTATTGGGTTGAAATCCGCGAGATTATCGGTGCTAAAGCGTTTTATTTTGCCTGATGGTAAATGAACCTGAAACATTCCGTTAAGAGAAGCCAACCAAAGATTATTTTTGGAATCGAGAGCAATGTGACGAAAGGTTACGTTGTTTAATTGCACTAGCGGATAGGTGTTTGATTGATTTACAATTTCTTTTTTCTCAAAACTGTAAAAAAGTAAGCCACCTGCGCTTGAACCAATCCAAATACCTGAATCTGACTTACACAGAGCATACACCTGAATTCGTGGTAACGTTGATCTGTTTTCGGTGCCAAGTGAAAAATTTTTAAATTCAGTTTCGCCTTTTTCCCTGTAAAATAAGCCATTAAATGCCGATCCTACCCAAAGTCCTCCTTTATCGTCGGCACAAAGTGATTTGATATTAAGAATTCCACCGTTCTTTAGCACCTTGATTTTTTGAAAACTGTTAGATCGCTTATCAAATAAATTTAAACCATTCAATTCTGTACCAACATATAATTCTCCGTTTGTGGTTTGTGCAAACGAACTTACCATATTCGAGGATAGGGTGTTTGGAGCTAAAGAATGCCTGAACGTTTTAAATTTATTATCGGCGTGATGTAAATAGGCAATACCTCCCGACCAGGTGCTTATCCATAGTCCTCCCTGTTTGTCTTCGTATATATCATAGATTGAATTGTGTGGTAAACCGCTGTACTCTTCCTGGTCAAAACGGATTAAATTAGTGCCCGTATCCAGAAATAATCCAAAATACGATCCAATCCAAATCCGTCCGCGTGTATCTCTCCATATTTTTCGAATACTTGCCCGTTCAAAATTATATTGCGGATTTATTGGATAAGAATATTGAGAGATCAGGTTTCCGTTCATGTCGTACCTGCGCGCACCATGGGTATCAAATCCAACCAAAATCTGATCGTTGGTGGCAAAAATGGTTCGGGTAACAGACCCCGGCCCATCAATAATTTTTTCTGCTTTATTTTGATTTGCCGAAATCCGGTAAATGGTACCATCTTGCGTACCCAACCACAACCGGTTGGTATCATCAGTATAAAGTAACCTTGGTAACTTGTTTAAACCTTTTGATATCCTGATTAATTGGTTATGTTCAGCATTTAAATACCCAAAGAAATCCTGGTCGCTAATCCATAATTTTCCTTCTCCGTCGAGTGTAATTGAACTTATTTGTTTGCCAGCTGCTGTACCGTCTTCATAGGTGTAGTTAACAGTCTCAAAATTCTGATTTTTATGGTTGTATAAGCATAGGCCGGCATCGGTACTTACCCATACATTGTTTTTATTGTCGATTTCAATACCTGAAATACGGTTACTCGGAATGGAGTTTGGGTTGTTTGCCTGGTGATCAAAACGTATTACTTCTTTTGAATCATACCTTATTATCCCGTCAGAACTACCCATCCAGATATAACCCATCATATCTTGTGTAATATTATGTATGGCCTGAAAACTGTATCCGCCAGGAGGAGAAATTCTGCGAAATGTTATTTCGTCGATACTGGCATGCAGTTTAAATGAGTATATAAATAAAACAAGTACCAGAAAACATTTTGGTTTCATAAAAAGTCTTTTGCCGTTAGTTAGTAATAGCCAAAAATAAAACTTGTTGTCCTTAGTATCTAGCTCTTATGTTGCATTTATGCGACATCTGTAACTTTGTGCAACAAAATTTTTAAGAATTGCAACAGGACGACTAAATATTGAATTTGCTATTCGATAGCTTTGACTTACTAACTTACTGTAACTAATTCAATAACTATGAGAACCTGTTCTTTCCTTAAAGCCTTCAATTTAATACATATCAGTGTAAATATAAACACAAAGTATATTCACTCCACCTATACCAACTATTTATCTGTATACTATATAGTCTAGTTTAGTTTTATAAATAAATCTTCTCCCTGTATCAGGGATGAAGATTTATTTAATGGTTGATGAGTTCTTACCGATCTGATATGAAACAACCAGCAAAAAGAATAATTGAAACCCAGACAGTATATAACTGTCGTTTTCGGCCTGATTCAGTTTATGTCTTTCATAAAATAAATCTATTCATATGAATAAGCTCATTACATTACTTTTTTTAATCCTGAGTTTGGGATGTTCTAACCAACAAACAGGTGAAGGAGACAGAATAATCAAACATTTGGAGTCTCAGCTTGATTATGCTGTTAAAAATGCGGAGTCGTTAGCAACATCGGAGTTAATATCACCCCGAACTTCAGAAAACGGGAAATTGAAACTTGTAAAAACCAGGGATTGGACCAGTGGTTTCTTTTCGGGAAACCTGTGGATGATGTATAAATTAACCGGTGATGAGAAATGGAAAGAGACGGCACTTAAGTTTACTTTACCGCTTGAACAAGAAAAATGGAATGGGAATACCCACGATATGGGGTTTAAAATGTATTGTAGTTTCGGACAGGCCATAAAATATACTGACAATCCCGAATACCGCGAAATTCTTATTCAATCAGCCAAAACTTTATCAACCCGCTTTAATCCGGTGGTGGGTTGTATTCGTTCATGGGATCATAACAGCGACAAGTGGGATTACCCTGTAATAATCGATAATATGATGAATCTGGAATTATTACTGTGGGCTGCTAAAGAAACCGGAAATGAAAATTTTAAGGAAATTGCCATTAAACATGCTGAAACTACAATAAAGAACCATTTCAGGGAAAATTATTCCTCGTATCACGTAATAGATTATAATCCGCAAACCGGCGAGGTTCAACATAAAAATACGCACCAGGGCTATGCTGACGAAAGCGCATGGTCGCGCGGTCAGGCGTGGGGTTTGTATGGTTTTACTATGCTATATCGTGAAACTGGTAATAATGAATTTTTAAGGCAGGCCGAACGAATTGCTGATTTTATTCTAAGCCAGCCAGGTATAAAACAAGGTGAAATTCCTTACTGGGATTTTGATGCGCCCGGTATTCCTGATGAACCATTGGATGCTTCGGCAGGAGCCATAATTGCTTCTGCTTTATTTGAGCTAAGCACGTTTTCTGATAAACAAAGAGAATATGTGAGTGTTGCAAGAAATCTTCTGGCAACCCTTTCATCGGATAAATTTCTGGCACCCATTGGCGAGAATGAAGGATTTTTATTAAAACATTCAACAGGGCATAAACCGCATGATTCAGAAATTGATGAGCCTTTGGTGTATGCAGATTACTATTTTCTGGAAGCCATAATCCGAAACAGAGCTATAAAAGCCAAAGATGAATAGGCTGTATAATCGTAATTACTAAACCATTATTTATAATTAATTAAAACTATTTTTATGAAAAACAAAAATGGAAGTAAAAAAGTCCTGAGCTTTTTTTTACTGTGTTTCGTTTTCGTGACTGTTGGT
This sequence comes from Draconibacterium mangrovi, assembly GCF_010586825.1. Lineage (GTDB taxonomy): Bacteria > Bacteroidota > Bacteroidia > Bacteroidales > Prolixibacteraceae > Draconibacterium > Draconibacterium mangrovi. The sequence goes on from NZ_JAAAGB010000004.1 coordinate 319,099, forward strand.
TTTAGTGCTTATGCGCAAAAAACTGTTACGGGAACTGTAAAAGATGATGGCGGAATACCATTGCCGGGTGTTTCTGTAGTTATCAAAGGAACAACAACAGGTACTGCAACCGGAATCGATGGAGATTATTCTCTTGCCGGAGTAAGTGCTGATGCAACCCTTATTTTCTCCTTCGTGGGATTCGAAGCACAAGAAGTTGTAGTGGGAAGCCAATCTACTATTAATGTATCAATGGTAGCTTCTTCAATAGGTATTGAGGAGGTCGTAACTATTGGATACGGTACTCAGAAAAAAGCCAACCTAACCGGTTCGGTTGGAATGGCAACTGCCGAAACACTTGAAAATAGGCCGATCGTTTCTGCAGGCGAGGGATTACAAGGAGTAATTCCCAACCTGAATATTACCATCCGAAACGGAGATCCGACACGTACGGCTGATTTTAACGTTCGTGGTTTCGAATCAATCAACGGAGGTAGCCCTCTTGTGTTAATTGATGGAGTTCCAGGAAACATGGATAAGTTGAACCCGAACGACATTGAAAGTGTAACGGTATTAAAAGATGCTGCGGCGGGAGCCGTTTATGGTGCAAGGGCAGCATTTGGTGTAATCCTGGTTGAAACCAAACGCGGAAAACAAGGAAAAATGACCGTTACTTTATCAACCGAGCAATCGGCCACACAACCTATTTTCTTAATCGATCCGGTTACCGATCCGTATGATGCAGCAGCAGCATGGAACCTGGCAACTACCAGAACGAATGGTACACCTCGGTACGACGATGATTATATGGCTGGTTTTCTGGCCTGGAAAGAAAATCCAACCCTTGAAAACGAATGGGGTGTTGTTGACGGAAACCTGCGTCACTACGGATATACTGATTATATCGGTATGACAGTTGCCGACTGGTCGATGCAACAAAAGTACGATATGAATATTTCGGGAGCGACCCAAAATGCATCGTACTATGTATCTTTTGGTTTTCTTGATAAAAACGGTTGGAGAAATGTTGCCGACGAATACAATGATGACTATCAGCGTTACAACGTACTGTCGAAAGCCGATTTTAAAATAAACGACTGGATGTCGTTGGATGAGCAGATTACATGGAGTGCCGAACAAGATGCAGCTCCTCATTTTTATAATTGGGACGTAGACATTAATACAGTTGCGCGTGTGGCACCAAACCATGTTGTTACTTTCCCCGATCTTCCATATTATCTGGAGCCCGGAGATCACGATGACTTTTTGCCTTACATCGGACAATACATGTCAAGTTTGAATGCTTTACCTTACTGGGAACAGGGTGGTCGCGACACGGAAACCAAGCACCGTTTGATGCTAAAACAGGGGATCACTCTTACTCCTTTAAAAGGCTTGAGAGTTCGAGGCGATTTTGCATATACTACATATCATCGCCAACGTCAGGAAGTTCAAAGTAAAGTGGATATGGTGGAAGGTCTTGATCTGGCAAATATGAAATTTGTAAATGGTTTTAGTGGTGATGACTGGATCAGAAACTTCTCAAATTACGATCAGTATTACACCATGAATGCGTATGCTGAATATACTTACGAAGAATTGAAAGATCATTACATTAAAGCCATGGTTGGTTATAACCAGGAGTGGGGTAGGAATACTTATTTCCGGGCAATGAACAACACGCTCATCACTCCGTTAATTACCGACCTGAATGCTACAACCGGTATGCAACAAACCGAAGGTAGTAAATCGCATGTTTCATTACGTGGTGTATTTTATCGTTTAAACTATTCGTATAAAGACAGATATCTGCTTGAAGTAAATGGTCGTTACGACGGTACTTCACGTTTCCCGGAAGATGATCGTTTTGGATTCTTTCCGTCGTTTTCGGTAGGTTGGAGGCTTTCAAATGAAGGTTTTATGTCAGGCACAACCGATTGGTTGGATAATCTGAAATTACGTGCTTCATACGGTACATTGGGTAACCAGTTATTGGGTAACGGAAACGGTAATCTGTATCCTTACATTTCTACCATGGGATCAGGTATGTCGCCATATATGATGTCGGGTGGTGGTCGTACCCCTTATGTATCGGCAGCAGGTTTGGTTAGTCCTACACTTACCTGGGAAACTGTTGAAACCAAGAATTTTGGTTTAGATTTTACCATGTTGAATCAACGACTGGATGTATCGTTTGATTATTATCACCGTGATACAAAAGATATGTTAATGGATGTAGAATATCCATCATTATTGGGTACTGCTGCACCAAAATCGAATGCTGCCGACTTGCGTACCAAAGGTTGGGAATTAGCAGTTAACTGGCGCGATAGAATTGGTAACGACTGGAGTTATAGTTTTACTCTAGGACTTGCCGACAGCCAGGCTGAAATTACTAAATACGACAACCCTACAGGAGCCCTGTCAGAACATTATGTGGGTAAAAAAATGGGTGAAATCTGGGGATATACCACCGAAGGTATTTTCCAAACAGATGATGCAGTAGCAGCCCATGCCGATCAATCAAAAATTGGTTCGAACTGGAGAGCTGGTGATATAATGTATAAGGATTTAGATGGAGATGGTGAAATTTCATCAGGAAACAATACTTTGAGTGATCCGGGCGACCGCTCAATTATTGGGAACAATACAGCCAGATACAGTTTTGGTTTCACTCCTGATATTCAGTACAAAAACTGGGCTTTAACCATGTTCTTCCAGGGATTATTCAGGGATTACCTTCCGGGTAACGGAAACTGGAATGCATTCTATCCGTTTAATGCCGGTCATATCGAAAAATTCTACCTCACCGAAACATGGAGTGAAGACAATCCGAATGCTTACTTTGCTGCACCGCATCAGTCAACAAACGATAAAAAGAATATTCAGCCGCAATCGCGTTACGTACAAAATGCAGCTTACATTCGTTTGAAGAATATAACCTTGAGTTATAATGTTCCGCAAAGTTTGCTGAGCAAAGTAAAAATGAGCAATGCAATGATCTACGTATCAGGTATGAACCTTTGGGAAGCTACCGGAATGCATGCTCCACTTGATCCAGAACAGACTGCAACCGTTACGCAGGAATATTATTTTAACCGTGTTTATACATTGGGTGTAAAGGTTTCATTCTAATTACCAGTAAAAGAAGAAAAGATGAAAAAGAATATATTAAAACTTAGTTCAGTAGTTTTTACAACGCTGTTATTCTTCAGTTGTAATAATGACTTTTTGGAAAGATACCCGCTTGATGAAGTGAGTAACGAAACTTTCTGGAATACGGAAAACGATTTAATGGTATACAATAACAGTATATACGATCGGGCAAGAAACGACAATGACGTGCCAATTTTGATGGCGCACGATGATGGATTCGACAGTAACAATCAAAGCTTTTGGTACATTGACGAATTTTCGGATAACATTGCTCCACGACATTCAAGACACAACCGTTATCAGCAGGTGAGAGGCGGTGTTCATAATGTTTCATCCGGAGCACAAATGTATGGCTGGAGAGATGGCGGATGGGCATTTGTACGTGCCATTAACGTGTTTATGGATAATTATCCGAAAGCATTGGAAAATGGTGTATCCGAAGCCACTGTTAATAAATATGTGGGCGAAGCTCGTCTTTTCAGAGCTTGGTTTTATGCCGATAAAATTTCGAAATTCGGACGTGCACCATGGGTTGATCACGAGTTAAACATTGATTCGGAGGAGTTGTACGCCCCCCTGGATGATCGTGAAACAGTGATGACCAATGTACTGGCCGATTTAAATTATGCCTGTCAGTGGATGCCGGCACAATGGGGCGATGGAAATGACGGAGCTCCGGGGCGTTTAAACAAGTGGAATGCCTTATTGATTAAATCAAGAGTTTGTTTGTTTGAAGGAACATGGCGTAAGTATCATGGCTTGTCAGATGCAACCATGTGGTTACAGGAAGCAGCCAATGCGGCAAAAGAAATTATGGATGATGGTCCTTATGCTTTGTACGACACCAATGATCCTGAGAATGATTATCAGGCCATTCATAAAATGAAATCAGACCTTACCGGCGTTCCTGAAGTAATGTACTGGAGAAGGTATCAATTGGGTGTTTTCACTAACCACGTACAAAGTTATCACCGCGGTTATAATGGCGGAGCTACTAAAAGTATGGTTGAAGATTATTTGTGTACCGATGGACTTCCCATATCAACTTCTCCTGAGTATAAAGGTGATGCCAGTTTAAGAGATGTATTTGCCAACCGCGATCCGCGTTTACGTCAAACGGTTCTGCACCCCGATGATGCAGCACGCTGGCATTGGAATAATGGTGATGCTTTGCGTACTTATCCTCGTGTATCAGGAATGGGAGGACAAACTTCTGAAACCGGTTATTCCATCTGTAAAGTATACGAGCCTACAACTTCACATGCTTCTTATAATACTTCGGATACACCCGCTATTATAATGCGTTATGCTGAGGTATTGTTAAACTATGCAGAAGCGATGGCAGAACTCGGCACCTTGGATCAGGCCGGTTTGGATATGAGTATTAATCTGATACGCGACCGCGCCGGTATGCCCGACATGACTATGGATGTGCCCATGGACCCAAGGTATGCAAATGATGGTGTTTCTGCTTTAATTTCAGAAATTCGCCGCGAACGTCGTGTTGAATTGTTTATGGAAGGTTTTCGTTACGATGACCTGAGACGTTGGAAACAAGGTAAAAAACTCGAAAATCCTGATTTGGGAATGCGTTGGGATGATGCCAACAAAGCAGAGATCGATCCGGAGGGAAAAGCAACTGTAAAAACAACCCTGGTTAACGGTGTTCCATACATTGATGTATATCAGGGAACCGACTGGGCTGTACCTGTATTTGATGAAAACAAACATTATTTGTGGCCTATACCACTGAATGCAATTGCACAAAATCCGAATATTACACAAACTCCCGGCTGGGAGTAACGAAAGTTTTAGCTAATTAGTAAATTGATACCAAAGCCGTGGTTCGTCTGGTTACGGACACGGCTTGGTTTTCTTATTAAAAATACCGGAATACTGAATCATTTCAAATACGGTAACCAAAAGGAGGAAAACGATAGAGACTGAACATATTATGAAATAGAATACGGAAAAGGATAGGTCATTAAAAATGACTTCCTATTTTTATAGTTAATACCAACTAACAAAACCAACTAAAATGAAAACTAAAATACATCTTGCTATTTGTTTACTCTGCCTGGCAGTTATATGGTCGGCAGCAGCGCAGGAGAAGGAAGTTCCCTCGCTCGATAATCCCATATCAGTCCAGTATCTAAAAAAGAACCTTCGCAAATCGCAGCCGCGTTTGGTTTTAAATTCCCAAATAAAAAATAAGCTAAAAACAAAATTAAAAAACGATGAGCTTGTACAAAATATGTACAAAGCCATAAAACTGAATGCTGAAAGCATTTACGATGAACCTTTACTGGAAAGAGTTATGGTTGGTCGTCGTTTGTTGTCAACATCGCGCGAAATGTTATGGCGTGTAAATATGCTGGGAATGGTTTATCAAATGGAAAATGATGAGAAAGCATTAAATCGTTTAAATGAGGAAGTAATGGCTGTTTGCAATTTTTCGGATTGGAACCCATCACATTTTCTGGATGTGGCCGAAATGAGTATGGCCGTTGCTTTTGCCCTCGACTGGACGGAAGGAAAACTTCCACAATCAACCATTGAATTGGCACAAAACGCTTTAATTGAAAAAGGGATAGCTCCCAGCTGGCCTGAAAATGGAAATACTCCGGGCTGGGCATTTGGACACAACAACTGGAACCAGGTATGTAATGGCGGAATGATAGCCGCTTCTATAGCAATTGCAGAAAAAGACCCGGAACTCGCTGCCAAAACAATTAGCAGGGCTTTGGATGGTATGGTACAGGCTTTAAAGCAATATTCACCGGATGGGGTTTATCCTGAAGGTTCAACTTACTGGGGTTACGGCACCAGTTTTTCGGTGGTTACATCTGCCTTCCTGGAAAGCGCGTTCGGAAGCGACTTTGGTATTGCTGATTACCCTGCTTTTAAGGAGAGTGCAGTATTTCGGTATTTAATGAATACCCCATCGGGATGGTATTACAATTTTGCCGATTGCGGAGACAAAAGAGGCGCTGCCAGCGATGTTATTTTAGCCTGGTTTGCAAACAAAACAGGCAATTCTGAATTTTTCGAAGAAGAAAGGTTCCTGATGCCAGCAGAAGAAATGGGGAAACTATCCCGACTTGGTGGTGCAGCCTTGGTTTGGTTGTCGCAATACGAGGAGAAATCAGATGTACAAATACCCCTCGCGTGGAAAGGTGACGGTTCAAATCCTATTGTAGTTTTTAAAGGTGATGACGAGCACAATTACTATTTTGGCGGAAAAGGTGGCCGAGCAACCACAAGTCACGGAAACATGGATGCTGGTTCTTTTATTTTTGAATTGAACGGTGTACGTTGGGTTATCGATCCCGGCAACCAGGCTTACCACGAACTGGAGAAAACCGGATTTGATTTATGGGGAAGTTGTCAGGATTGTCAGCGCTGGACGCTGCTCACCAAAAATAATTTCGGACACAGCACCGTAACCGTAAACAATGAACTTTTTGTAAACGACGGACAGGCAACGCTTGAGCATTTCCAATCGGGCGAAAAACCACAGGCTACCTTTGATTTAACTGCAGTTTATGCCGGAAATGTTAACAGCGCAAAACGAACGTTTACAAAAGACAGCCCGGTTTCGGTAGTTATAGAAGATGAAATTGAGATTTCGGAAAAAACACAATTCATTACCTGGCAATTGATGACCACTGCAGATGTGGAATTTGTTAATGGTGGTGCCGTGTTAAAACAAGAAGGCAAAACTTTAAAACTTGAGAACCTTTCGCACCCGGAGTTGAGTTTGTCGCTTGTTTCGCTCTATCCGGCCCCTATGGAATTGGATCGCCAGATTGAAGGTTTAAAACGCATAGAACTAAGAATACCGGCCTGGATAATAGAGGAGGGTAAAACCGAAATTAAAATTAGGCTTGTGGAGAATTAGAAGAAAAATATTAAACGAGTCCTGAAAATTCAGGGCTCGTTTCCTGTTTGCTGATGGTCAAGCATGTAATATAGCTAATACAAACATTTTAAACGTATGAAAAGACTAACCGTAATACTACTATTCTTTTGCTGTGCTTCCTTTATGGCTTATGCGCAAAACGACATTCAAATTGTAAAAGATCGCATTTATAAGGAGCTAATGAAATCGGAGGTTGATGATGCACAAATAGAGACGCTGCTTCAAACCTTAAAAGATGATGGTACCTGGCCGGGAATTGACTACTCGAATGTTTCAAGAGAAGGTTTTGAGCACCGGCTTCATACGGCATATCTTGTTTCTTTGGCAAGTGCTTTTAAAAGCAAATCATCAGAATATTACAAAAAGAAAAAGGTAAAAGCCGCCATCGAACTGGGACTGAAAAATTGGGTTGAGCATGATTATTTTTGCGAAAACTGGTGGCACAATCAAATTGGAACGCCCAATTACTTGGTAACGCTAATGCTGATTATTGGAGATGAGCTCGACAAGGAATTGGTGAACAAAACTCAACCGATAATTGGTAGGGCACATATCAATGCCGGTGGTGCCCGACCGGGAGGAGACCGAATTAAAATTGCGGGCATTCAGGCAAAAAATTGTTTGTTTTTGGGCGACGATGAAAAATTTGATGAGGTAGTGCGTGTAATCGAAAATGAAATAAAGTATGTAGAATGGATAGGAGCAAAATACGGGTATGGCTTTCGGAAAATAGTTGGAGGATTTGAAAACCGGTCGTACGAAGGGCGTGGCATTCAGTTCGACAACAGCTTCCACCATCGTACTGACGGAGTGAACAATACATTGTCATATGGTTTAAGTTATGCAGCAGCATTTGCTGAATGGGCAGTCTATACTACCGGTACCAAATTTTCTTTTTCAGAAGAAAAACTTGACCAGCTAATTGATTACTTTTTGGATGGTATTTGCAAAACTTCGGTATTTGGAAAAGTTGCAGATGTTGGAGCCAAAAACCGCAGTATCAGCCGCGAAGGAGCTGTGAATCCATACGATGATGTTTTACCCTCGAAACTGATCTCGGTTTCAGATTACAGGCATAATGAGCTTCAGGAAATTATTGATGTTCGTAACAATAAGGCAAAGCCAACACTTGCGCATGCAACCTTTTATTGGGATTCAGAGCATTTTTCATTTCAACGGCCTGATTGGTTTGCCTCCGTGCGTATGTACTCTACCCGTAACTACAACATGGAGCAGCCCTACAACAGCGAGGGATTTTTAAACCATCACCGTGGCGACGGAACAAATCATATTTCAGTTTCTGCCGATGAGTACAAAGGTCTTGCTCCGGTTATGGACTACCAAAAAATTCCGGGAACAACAGTTATGCAAAAAGAAGAAATGCCCGGTGCCAATGAATTACAAAAACTCGGTTTAACCGATTTTGTTGGTGCTGCAACCGATGGAAAATATGGTGCCGTTGCTTTCGATTTTAAAAGTCCTCACGATCCGTTAATTGCCAGAAAAGCCTGGTTCTTTTTTGATAAGGAATATGTTTGTTTGGGAACCGGAATTTCTTGCTCAAACACAGAACTGCCGGTGGTAACAACATTAAATCAGTGTATTCTTCGTGGAGACGTAATTGTTGCTTCCGGAGGAAAAAGTTCTGTTATTGAGAAAGGCGAAACGGAATATGAAAATGTCGACTTGATCTATCATGATAAGCTTGCTTATGTTTTTCCTGAGCCAACAACGGTACAACTGAAAAACAATATTGCAAAAGGTTCCTGGTATCGTATTAACAGGCAAACCGATTCTCCGAAAGACGAAATCGAACGAGATGTTTTTGAACTTTATCTGGATCACGGCAAACGTCCGAGTGAAGCTAACTATCAATACATTGTAGTGCCGGCAACCAATCCGGAAGAGGTTCAGAATAATACATCAAAAAATAATATAACGGTTCTTCAAAATTCTCCTGCAGTGCAGGCGGTTTGGCAAAAAGAGCTGCAAATGTGCCAGGCTGTTTTTTACAGCGAAGGAACATTAGATGTGAATGACGATATTACGGTTGAATGCGGGAATCCGGGAGTGTTGATTGCAAAAACAGATGGGACGAAGATTACGGAAATTACCGTTTCTGATCCTGCCCGGAAGAATGCCAAAATGTTAGTTTCCATTCCCGGAAAAGTGAATGCTAAAGCAGAAAATCTTACTGTTTTATGGAATGAAGGTACCGGGATGAGTGATTTGCTTATCGATCTGCCAACAGGTAATTATGCCGGTAGTAGTGTAACAATTAAATTGTAACAAATGCCGATAGTAATTTTTTTAATTAAGATGAAGAACCGAATCATTTTTATCGTTATCCTGACAGTAATTTTTGGGATTGTTACTTCCTGCTCTGACAAAAGAGAGTCGCAACACCCGAATGTATTGTTTATTGCTGTTGATGATTTAAGACCCGAAATGAATTGTTACGGGAACAGTCAAATCGTATCGCCCAATATCGATCGCCTTGCCGAAAACGGAGTTCTGTTTCAACATGCATATTGTCAGCAGGCAATTTGTATGGCTTCGCGAGCCAGTATTTTTACCGGCTATTATGCAAATGCCAACCAAATATACAGTTGCCTTTCTGTTGATGATTTAATGCCGGAAGTTTTGACGATCAATGAATTCTTTAAAAAATCCGGTTATGATGTTTTTGGAATCGGGAAATTATACCACCATCAGGAAGATCACCTGAAACAATTTGGTGAAGGCTGGCTGGAAACTCAAAAACTGGCACAAGGCGAAACTAAGGGCAGGGGGTATCTTACTTCAGAGGCTCAGGCAACTTTAACACCAGAAGGAAGGGGGCCGGCCTGGGAGAGTGCTGAAGTTGAAGATAACGGGTACCGCGATGGATTTTATGCCGACTGGGTTGTGAACAAACTTAACGAACTTAAAACTTCTCAAAAACCCTTTTTCCTGGGTGTTGGTTTTCAGAAACCACATTTACCCTTTAACGCTCCAACAAAATATTGGGATTTATATGATCCGGAACAAATAGAAACTGCCAATAATCCTTTTTTCCCGGAAAATGGTTCGCTTTACGGTAAACACAATTTTGGCGAATTGCGCAACTATACAAATATTCCCGGAGGTAATTCTGATCTTTCCGAAGAGATGCAGTTAAAACTTATTCACGGCTACCAGGCCTGTGTGTCGTATACTGATGCCCAGATTGGAAAGGTGTTGGATGCACTGGAAGAAAATGGCTTGAAAGATAACACTGTAATCGTGCTTTGGGGCGATCATGGCTGGAAACTGGGAGAACACGGAATGTGGTGTAAACACACGGCTTTTGAAGTAGACACCAGGGGCCCTTTAATTATTTCTGCTCCTAATATCATGAAGAACGTAAAAACAAATGCGTTGGCTGAATATGTTGATGTTTTTCCGACTCTGGCTGATCTGTGTGGTTTCGAAATTCCTGTTCACCTGCAGGGAGAGAGTCTTTTACCGGTATTAACCGATCCTGACTCATCTGTGAAAGAGCAGGCATTTAGCATTTGGCCATCGTATCGGGGCGCAAGTAATGATAAATCGAAAAAGGTAATAGGGTATTCTGTTCGTACCCCAAAATACCGATATACCGAATGGATTCGAATTGACTCAGGCGAGGTTATGGATAAGGATTTGTTCGACCATGCAACAGATCCCGATGAAAACAGAAACGTAGTGAATGATAAAAAATACGAAGATGAAGTTCCTAAACTTTCTGAGTTGATAAGATATTTCCGCGAAAGAACTGAAAATATTGAGTTATGAAAAGGAATTTTTGTTTGCTATTAACAGCAATCATTCTGCTTTTCTCCGGCTGTAACGAAGAACAACCACAGCAGAAGAAAATCAGGTTTGGAGGCTGGGATTATGATTGGATACAAAAGGTGAAAAGTGATTTGAATACCGGTGGTGAAAAATTCCTTCCAGCCTACAATCAATTAATAAAGGATGCTGATGAAGCTCTTGAAGAGGGAGTCTTTTCAGTAACGTTTAAAAAGCTTATGCCACCGAGTGGTAATAAACATGATTACATGAGTATGGGGCCTTACTGGTGGCCCGATCCTGAAAAGGAAGACGGTATGCCGTATATTCGAAAAGACGGTGAGATCAATCCCGAACGAAATAACACAGACAGTCCCCAGTTGGCTGGTTTAATTAAGAATGTTCGTGCGTTAACCTTGGCCTGGTATTTTTCGGGTGAAATTACTTATGCTGAAAAGGCAGCGGCGTTGCTTAGGGTTTGGTTTTTGGATGAGGCGACCTTAATGAATCCTCATTTGGAATATGCGCAGGTCATTCCCGGTAGAACACCCGGACGGTTTATCGGGGTTATCGATGCAACTTCATTACAGGTTTTGGTTGATGCAATTGCTTTACTTGAAACATCAGGAGCGCTAACAACCGCCGAAAATGAAGGAATCAGATTATGGTTTGAACGGTATTTTAAGTGGCTGGTTGAAAGTGAACATGGAAAAAATGAAGATGCTTATAAAAACAATCATTCGGTGGCTTATGATCTTCAGTCATCGTCAATAGCTTATTTCTTGGGAGACGATGACTTTGTGGCCCGGAAAGTAAGAGAATTGCCACGCAGGAGAATTGATCCGATGATTGAAGAAGACGGACGGCAACCTGAAGAGTTGATCAGAACCAAGGCTTTTGGGTATTCGGTAGCAAATCTCGGAAACTTTTATCGTGTAGGAGAAAGAGGATTAGAGGTTGATGTGAATATTTTCAATTATGTGAATGTTAAAGGAGGATCGCTTCAAAAAGCTCTTGATTATTTAATTCAGTATATCGGCAAGGAGGAAGAGTGGCCCTATCAGCAAATTTCTGGGTGGGAACAAACTGAAAACAACCTGGGCTTAATCGTACGAAAAGCTGCAAGGATTTATGAGAATGAAGCCTATCATAGATTGTGGACAGATACTTTTTATGAAAGGTTGAAAACTGATTGGACATTGCTTGTTACTTCTGAATTTCAAAAAAAATAGAATATGCGTTATTATTCATTTATATTCTGGTTTACTGTTTTGTTTATTTGGGTGGCTTGTACGCCATCCAAAACAGAAAAAGACATTATTATCGACGAAACTGCGCAAAGCAAGTCGATTGTTCAAACCATAAAAATCGACAGTGTTTGGGCTGGTCATCCGGTTGGCTTTAGTTTATATACACATGGCAAGCGGCAGTACATTGCCTATTACAATGCTAACCGTAATATGGTAGTCGGGCAAAGGGATTTGACTGACGATCGTTTCGAGTTGCACACAATGCCGGCAACCACAAGAGAAGAATCCGGCGGAACCAGCACAGTTTTAGGATGGGATAGTCACAACTTTGTAACAATTGGTATCGACAAGGATGGCTACATACATCTTTCGGGAAACATGCACGTACACCCACTTACTTATTTTAGAAGCACTAAACCAAACGATATTACAACACTTGTTCAGGTATATGAAATGGTGGGAACCGAAGAAAACAGATGTACCTATCCGCATTTTATGCTGACCAAAGAAAACGAATTGCTGTTTCATTATCGCGATGGTGGCAGTGGAAACGGGAATGAAATTTATAATATTTATTCAACCGAAAACAAAAAATGGAAACGGCTTTTAGATACTCCATTAACCGATGGTCAGGGTTTAATGAACGCCTATCAATCGCAACCCACTGTGTTGAATGACGGGTGGTATCATGTATACTGGGTTTGGCGGGATACGCCTGACTGTTCTACCAATCATGATCTTTCGTATATGAAAAGCCCCGATCTGATTCATTGGCACAATGCCTTTGGAGAACCTTTGGAGCTGCCTGCAAGCATTGAAAAACGATCGGTGATTGTAGATCCGATTCCGGTAAAAGGTGGTATTATTAACCTGGCAGCAAAACTTTGTCTCGACGAAAAAAATAATCCTGTTTTTGTATACCATAAGTATGATCAGGACGGTAATCTTCAATTTTACATTGCACTTACAGAAAATGGAGAATGGACCCACAAACAGATAACTGACTGGGATTACAGATGGGAATTTTCAGGTAACGGGAGTATAAATACCGAAGTAAGCATAAAAGGTTTCAACAAGCGAAACGACGGATATTACGAAGTGGATTACTGGCATAAAAAATACGGAAATGGCACCCTGCTTTTAAACGATAGTTTTGATGCTATAGGCAAGGTTTTAAAAGCTGAATCGATGAACAGCGGTTTCGAACTTGAAGGAAGTTTTCCGGGGTTGGATATTCGCACAACGGGAGATTTGGGAAGTAGCAGTGAGGAAAATACATCTTACATACTAAAATGGGAAACCATTGGTCGTAACCGCGATCGTCCGCGAGAGAAACCGTGGCCCGAAGCAAGTTGGCTGTATTTGTATAAGTTGAAGGAAAATTAAAATGCTAATCAGATAGACAATAGATTTATGAACTTCAGGGAAAAAATAGCATTGGTTTTTATTTTGGCTGTAGTAAGCTTAAATTACTCATTTACACAAAAGTGGCAAGAGATTGAAACAGTGGATGACGTATGCAAGGCCTATCCGGATCAAATGAAAATAATGCTAAATCGGTTTGATTTGAACTATCCGGGACTGGAAAAAGTGAAAGCAGCATATAATTCAGGTGATTTAGTTGCCGCATGTACTCAACTGTTGGACTATTACAAAAACGGAGAAACGATACAATATCTGAGAAGGGAACAACCCGAAATCTCGCAAAGAACAGACGATCTTGCCGATACCATTTTAACTGATGTTTTTGTTGTTCAGAATGTGCGGGGCAAAGTACCATGGGGAGATGACGGGCATCGCGACTGGTATTACAAAGGGCCAAACAATGATGAAGAGTGGGCCTGGTTATCGAACCGACACAGCCAGATCAGCCACGTTTTTAACGTGTTCTTTGAAACCGGAAATCCAAAATGCCTTGAATATATCGACTTGTTCCTGCGCGATTTTATTATAAAAAGCATGCCTTATCCGCAGAAAAAAAGCGGCACCTCGGTGTGGCGTGGTTTGGAAGTTGCTGCCCGGGTAAAAGTTTGGTCGCTAATTTTTTACGGAACTTTAAATAATAAAGATTTTTCAGATGCTACCCGGCTGTTAATGTTAAGCAGCTTGGCCGATCATGCGCATTACAATCGTAATTTTCATGCTCAAAACAACTGGTTAACCATGGAGATTTCAGCATTGGCAACAGCTGCAACCAATTTCCCAGAGTACAAAAAATCGTCAGAATATTTGGAATATGCAGCCAATACCATTATCGAAAGTATGAAAGGACAAGTTTATCCCGATGGGGTACAAACCGAACTTACTTCGCACTATCACAACGTGGCTTTGCAGAATTTCGATCTGTTCAAAGAAATTTGTGATCGTGCCGATTATCAACTTCCAGGGTTTTTCAACAAAACCATCGAAAATATGTATCGTTATGCGGCTTTGATTATCCGCCCTGATGGCAATCGTATTTTAAATAACGACGGAGATTTGGGAAGCAATGTACCGCTGATATTAACGGGAGCAGAGAAATATAATAAGCCGGAATGGGAATATATTGCTACAAATGGTAGTTCAGGAAGCAAACCGGATGATGGTCCGTCGTACTTTTTCCCGTGGGCCGGACAACTGATTTCCCGAAGCGGTTTTGATAAAGATGCGCACTGGTCGTTTTTTGATGTTGGCCCCTGGGGAAGCGGGCATCAGCACAACGATATGCTCCACATTTCTGTTTCTGCCTTTGGCCGCGATCTGCTGGTTGATGCCGGACGTTTTGCATACAGAGGCGAAGTGGCTGATAAATTCAGAGGATACGCTAAAGGCACTCAGGGACATAATTCTGTTTTAATCGACGGGAAAGGGCAACAACCGGGAGTTAGTGTTGCCGAAACGGCTGTTTCAGATGATCTTTGGGCAATAACACCTGATTACGACTATGCATGTGGATCATTTGACAGGTATGAAGGTTTAAAAGAGGTGAAACACAAACGGGCGATAATGTATGTAAAAAATGAGTTTTGGGTAGTGGTTGACAGGATTGAAACCGATAAGCCCCGAGAAATTGAAACATTATGGCACTGGCACCCCGATTGTGAGGTTGAAGCAGATAAAAACGGTGTGCTAACTACAAAAAATGAAAAAGGAAACCTGCAGCTTATTCCTGTAGATAAAAATGATTGGAAAGTGGAGGAAATTGAAGGGCAGGAAAAACCTGAAATTCAAGGCTGGTACAGCGAGGAGTACAACAAGTTTTGTCCGAATAAAGCTTTTGTGTATTCAACAGACTACGGTAACGAAGAATGTTTTGTGTGGCTTTTGTTACCTTCGGAAAAAGAAGCCCCAAAAGTTGCTGCAACGATTATTTCAAGAGATTCAACCAAGGTAAAATTAGAGGTAACGAAAGAAAACAAAAAATGGGAATTGGATATTCCTTTCTCAGACAGCAAAAATGTAAGATTGAGTTTACCAAAATAACCGGTAGGATTTCATTGTTATCGTCCCCGGTTTCGGCCAGGGATCTTACCGGTTTTGGAGCCAGAATACGAACCAATTAAACCAAGAATAATGAATTACAGAAATTTAATTCTGATCCTTATCATGTTAGCAGGACTTTCATGCACACAGAACAAATCACCTGAATTATTTGATTTCACTGCCAACTACCCGGAAGAACTTCAGCAACTTCATCAAAATTTCATTACTTACCTGTTGAATGATGATTTGAATGTGGAAGAGGTGGAGAAACAATTAAACGATTTGCGGGAAGATGGTACCTGGCCTGATATAGATTATCCGAGTAAAACACGAGGCTATTGGTCACCCCGTTTTCATCTGGAGAGAATGTTGTTGATTGCCAGAGCATACCAAAATCCTGAAACCAGATTTTACCAGGACGCTGAAGTTTCAGCGAAAATCCATGCCGCGCTCAATCATTGGCTGAATAACGATTTTCAAAGTCCCAACTGGTGGCATCCGGTGATTGGAGTTCCTATGATATTAACGCCGACCTTGATTTTAATGGAACCGGAACTTACAGAAGAACAACTTCAAAAAGCAATGCCCATATTAAATCGGTGCGATATTGGCCGAACTGGTCAGAATAAAGTCTGGCAATCGGGTAATGTTCTTCTCCGGTCGATGTTGAACAGAGATGTTGAATTGATAATAAAAGCGGGCGCATCAATTCAGGAAGAGTTGATCGTAAGTACAGAGGAAGGCGTGCAGCCCGACTGGTCGTATCACCAGCACGGTCCGCAACTTCAGTTCGGAAATTATGGTCTTTCGTATGTTGGAGATATGATGAAGTGGATCTCAATTTTGAGGGGAACACCGTATAAGTTTGATGAAAGTAAAGTTGAAATTCTGCGCAATTACTTATTACAAGGGCAACAATGGGTGGTTTGGAAAAACGAAATGGATATCAGTGCCTGTGGGAGACAAATCGGACCGAATCAGCCACAGGTGAAAGCTGAGGCTTTGATAAGTGACTTTAAAAAGATGAATAAGCTTGATCCGAAGTACGCAGAGGAATATAAAAAGGCAGTTGATTACCGGAATCTAACGGGAAACAAACATTTTTGGCGTTCGGATATTCAGATAAAAAGAACACCGGACTACTATTTTTCTGTTAAAATGAGCTCGAACCGGGTGATCGGTGCCGAATCGTGTAACTCTGAAAATATTCAGGGGTATTACCTTGGCGATGGAGCCAGCTATTTGTATCAGTCGGGGGAGGAGTACAAAAACATCTTCCCTTTTTGGGATTGGAAAAAAATTCCGGGAGCTACTACGCTTCAGGATAAAAATCCACTTCCGGTATTAACTGCGCGGGGTTATCGTATTCCCAGCGATTTTGTGGGTGGCGTTTCCGATGGAGAAAACGGTATTGCGGTGCTTGATTACAACCGTTTGGGATTGGGTGTAAAAAAATCGTGGTTTATTTTCAACGATCAGATTGTGTGTTTGGGGGCCGGAGTAAATTCTACGGAAGGTTTGCCGGTTACAACCTCGGTGAATCAATCGTATTTAAATGGCGACGTGTTGGTAAAAACCAAAGAAAGAGAAAAACTAGCAGGGCAAGTTGAAGATCTGGTAAATCCTTCCTGGATTTTACACAACAACATTGGCTATGTTTTTCCGGAAGGAGGAAATTTAAGACTGGAAACAGAAGAGGTGGAAGGGAGATGGACCGAAGTTACCACACTGCTTTCAAAAGAAGTTATTTCAGCAAATATTTTCAAGCTGTGGTTTAATCACGGTGTAGATCCGACCAGCGGTTCGTATGCCTATATTTTAGTGCCAAATGCTACGAAAACAATTTTAGAGGAAATGGAAAAAAATCCGCCTCTTAAAATTACCAATACCAAAACAAAACAAGAGGTAGTTTCAAATGATGGAACGATTACCGGTGTTGTATTTTATGAAGCCGGGAAATCGGATTTGTTGAACGGAATTGAAGTGGATCAGCCATGCCTGTTGATGTTAAAAAATGAAAGTGATAAAATAACACTTTCCATATCTGATCCAACACAAAAACTGAGTGAAATAAATCTTGTTTTAAATGGCGAATTCAAAGGTGAGACCACCACGCCGCAGGATGGAAAAACCAAAGTAAAAGTCGTTCTTCCACAAAACGAATTCGCCGGAAAAACAGAAACAATAACTCTTCAAAAAATTTAGGAATGCTAAAACTGCTTACAATTATTTTATTTACCGCAATACTATTTACAGGCCATTCACAAAACGTGTCAAACAAAAAAATGGATGGTTATCGGGCCATCTGGTTCGAGCTGGGACAGAAATATGCTGATGGTGATAAATATTCGGGAGCACTGGGAACTTACACGGCCAAACATGTTCCGCTGGCTATCTACTCCGAAAAAGCAAACAAAACTTTTTTTGTGTACGGGGGAACTTCTTCAGAAGATGAACGCTACCTGCTTTGTATGATTGGTGAGTATGATCACAGCACCGGTATGGTTTCAAAACCAACTGTTGTCTACGATAAAAACGGTGTGAACGATCCGCACGACAATCCTTCGATTATGATTGATGATGAAGATTACATCTGGGTATTCGTAAGCGGCCGCGGCAGACTTCGAATGGGGTTTAAATACAGGAGCACAAAGCCTTTGAATATCGATGAGTTTGAAAAGATCACCGAAGAAGAAATGACCTATCCGCAACCCTGGAATACCGATTTGGGGTATTTTCATTTTTTCACAAAATATACAGGAGTTCGGAAATTGTATTTTGAATCAAGTCAAGACGGAGTAAATTGGACTGAAGATAAATTGCTGGCCGATATTCCGGTTTACAAAGGTGAAAAGTCGGGACATTATCAAACCAGTAATGTGTATAACGGAAAAGTGCTGGGTACGTTTTTTAACCGTCATCCCAACGGAATTGTAGACCGCAGAACTGATTTGTACTATGTGCAAACAGCAGATCTGGGGAAAACCTGGACTACTGTCGATGGAACAAAACTTGATATTCCGATTACAGAACAAAATTCGCCTGCTCGGGCCGTTGATTATGCATCGAAGAGTAAAAATGTTTATATGAAAGATATGGCTTTCGATGCGGCAGGAAACCCGGTTTGTTTGTATATAAGAAGTTACGGACACATGCCCGGTGCAATAAGCCAACCTTACGAATGGTGTGTTACCAAATGGAGCGGAGCACATTGGCAAACATATCGGGTAACGGAGTCGGATCACAACTACGATATGGGAAGTCTGTTTATACAAGGGAATACATGGAAGGTTGTAGGACCTACCGAACAAGGGCCACAAAAGTGGGGAGTTGGCGGAGAACTGGCTGTTTGGGTTTCGAATGATTCAGGGCAAAACTGGATTAAAGAACGCCAACTTACGGAAAACAGCGTAATTAGCCATTCTTACGTGCGAAAACCAGTAAATTATAAGGCTCCGTTTTGTTACTTTTGGGCCGATGGACATGCGCATGAGTTCAGCAAGTCTGAAATATTTTTTGGCGATTTTGATGGTAATATTTGGAAATTGCCATACCAAATGAAAGATGATTACGAAAAACCTGTAAAAGTTTACTAAACATGTTTAAAATTTCCTGGATGAAGTTGATTTTACTGATTGGATTATTTCTGAGCAGCGTCAACATCTTTGCACAAACAGCACAGAAGCCAAACATTATTTTTATTCTTACTGATGATCAGCGCTGGAGTGCCCTGGGGTATGCCGGGAATAAGATCATACAAACTCCGGAGATGGATAAACTGGCCGAAAGTGGGGCTTATTTTTCGCAGGCAATTGTAACAACTCCAATTTGTTCTGCAAGTCGAGCGAGTATTTTTAGCGGGGTACATGAACGCACGCATAAATACACTTTTCAAACCGGCCCGATACGTAAAGAATTAATGGAAACCGCCTATCCGAAGTTGTTAAAAGAAGCCGGGTATTATAATGGTTTTTTTGGTAAGTTCGGAGTGAATTTTGAGGGAAAAGAAAAGATGTTCGATGTAATTGAAGATTACGACCGTAACAACAGCTTTCCTGATTACCGGGGCTATTATTATAAAACACTGGATGGTGATACGGTTCACCTTACCCGTTATACAGGCCAGAAAGCCCTTGATTTTATCGATCAGGCTCCGGCGGAAAAACCTTTCTGTTTGTCGTTGAGTTTCAGCGCTCCACATGCCCATGATAATGCTCCCGAACAGTATTTCTGGCAGGAAGAACCCGGAAAGTTGTATAAAAATATGGAAATGCCTGCTCCTGAACTGGCCGACGATAAGGATTTCAATTCCTTGCCTGAAGCGGTTAGACAAGGTTTTAACCGCACGCGCTGGTACTGGCGATACGATACGCCCGAAAAATACCAACACAGTGTAAAAGGGTACTATCGAATGATTAATGGTATTGACCTGGAAATCGCAAAAATCAGGGAAAAATTAAAGGAGAAAGGACTTGAAAAAAATACAGTAGTTATTTTGATGGGCGATAACGGGCAGTTTTTGGGAGAACGACAACTTGCCGGGAAATGGCTGATGTACGATAATTCGGTACGAGTGCCAATGATTGTTTATGATCCGCGCGTGAAGAAACACCGCGATATATCGGAAATGGCGCTGAATATTGATATTCCCGCAACTATTCTCGATCTGGCCGGCATAAAAGCACCCGATATTTATCAGGGCAAGAGTCTGATCCCGGTAGTTTACGGTAATGAAAAAACGATGAATCGCGACACGGTTCTTATTGAACACCTTTGGGAATTTGCAAATATTCCTCCCAGCGAAGGAGTGCGAACAAAAGACTGGAAATACCTGCGCTACATCAATAATAAAACAGTTGAAGAATTGTATTCGCTGAAAGACGATCCAAAAGAAACAAGGAATTTGGTAAAGGATGCAAAGTATCAAAAAGTACTGCACGAATTACGGACAAAAAACGATGAGTTTGTTCAGCGATACAAAGGTCCTTTATCGGGAGTGCCGTTTGGATTAACAGTGGAACTGATTCGTGAACCGAAATTTACAAGGATTATCGACAGTAAACCCGAGTTTGGATGGATGATCCCCGAAGACGCGGTCACGCAGAAAGCTTACCAGGTGCTTCTAGCATCAACCAGAGAAAATATCGATAACAATATTGGCGATATTTGGGATAGTGGCCGGGTATCCGGAAATCAGTCGGCAAATGTTGAGCCTGACTGCGATCCGCTAAAAGAAAATCAAACTTATTTTTGGAAAGTACGGATTTATGACCTAGACAACCGCTTATCGGAATACTCGCCTGCGCAGGAGTTTACAACAGGAATATTTGGCGAAAAAATATCATCAGGTAACTGGTTTATGGTGGAACGGATAAAACCCGATGCTTTTAAAAAGAATACAGATGGAAGCTATTTTGCCGATTTTGGGAAAGCTGCTTTCGGAACGCTTCGTTTAAATTATTCGCCGAAAAATGTACAGAAACTGACCATTCGCTTAGGCGAGAAACTTTTAGATGGAAAAATTGATCGTGAACCCGGCGGTACCATTCGTTTTGCGGAATTACAACTAGATGTTAGGCCCGGATTATCAGAATACCAGATTGAACTTATTCCTGATGAACGAAATACCAAATCGGTTGCCGTGGCTTTGCCCGATTCATTTCCGGTGATAATGCCTTTCCGGTATGTTGAAATAGAAGGAGCTGAAGATTTGGAAGCCGGAGATTTAACAAAGGTAGCTTATTTTACTTATTTCAACGATCAAACAAGCTCGTTTACTTGTTCAAACGATATCTTAAATCAGGTATGGGATTTATGTAAATACTCGCAAAAAGCAACTTCATTTGCGGGTTACTATGTGGATGGTGATCGTGAACGAATACCGTATGAAGCCGATGCTTATCTGAATCAGTTGAGTCATTATTCGGTGGATAACGAATATGCCATTGCCCGCAAGACCATCGAATATTTTATGGATTTTCCCACATGGCCAACCGAATGGCAACTGCATGTGGCACTGCTTTTTTATCAGGATTACATGTACACCGGAAATACCGAGCTTATTGAAAAATATTACGAGCCGTTGAAATATAAAACACTAATGATGCTTGACGATGAGGATGGTTTTATTAGCACCAAATCGCCAAAACTGAGCGGTGAAGTTATGGCTCAGCTCGGATTTGCAGATACTACCCAACGTGTTCGCGATATTGTTGACTGGCCTCAGGCCGGAGGATGGGGAACAATGGGAGAAGACGATGGTTTTGTTTTTCGTCCGGTTAATACGGTCATTAATTCCATGTACTACCGAAATATGGAAATTATGGCTGAATTTGCGCAGTTATTGGGAAAAACCGAAGAAGCGCTCGATTTTAAACTAAGGGCTGCGAAAGTTAAAAAATCAATCAATCAAAAATTATACAACAAGGAAAAGGGATACTATACCGATGGAATCGGGACAGACCATGGTTCCGTACATGCCAACATGTTTCCTTTGGCCTTTGGTGTGGTTCCTGATGAGTACAGAGAATCAGTAGCCAATTATATGAAAACCCGCGGCATGGCATGCAGCGTATACGGCGCTCAGTATCTGATGGAAGCGGTTTATAATGCCGGAGCAGCTGATTATGGTCTGGAGCTAATGACTGCCACACACGATCGAAGTTGGTACAATATGATAAAAGTGGGATCAACCATTACAATGGAAGCCTGGGACATGAAGTACAAACCAAATTCCGACTGGAACCACGCCTGGGGAGCGGCTCCTGCAAACATTGTCGCACGGAACATGTGGGGAATTCAGCCCAAGACACCGGGATTTGGAGTGGCAACTATTCACCCTCAACTGGCTAATCTGGAATTTAGTTCCATTAAAGTGCCAACTGTAAAAGGCCCCATTAAAGGTGAATATGAAAAGGTAAATAATCGTTTATGGAAATATGTTATTGAGTTACCGGCAAATGTGGTTGGAGAGTTTACTGCTGATTTCCCTGAAAATACGGAGGTGAGTCTTAACGGGCAAACCGTGAATCTGTCGTTTGGATCAATGCGTCTGGCACCGGGAGAAAACGAAATTTTAATACGGATCAATTCCTTTTAAATCTGAAGGTTGAACGAGAATATTTGTCACAAGTATACGAACCATACAAAAACTAAAACCTGATAATCATGAAAAAACTATTTATTCTTTTTCTTTTCAGCAGCTTAGTTCTGAGCAGTTTTTCAAAAGAAAAAAGAGACATCCTTCAAAAAGAAGCAAGTGTAGTTGGAATAGAAAAAGTACTTATAGAGGATTTTTCAGACCTGGATTTTCCTACTTATAAAAGCAGAGATTTCTGGAATAATTTACCGGAGGAAATCCGGATGGCCTATATTAAGGAAGGAGAAGAATATCTTGATTATGATTGGCCGGTGGTTAAAGCAACCGATTATTTGGAGATAATTCGTTCGGGCGATCGTCGGCAAGAAGCCTATTCCGCACCACGCGCTGCATTAGTGGCTTCGGTTATGGCCGAGCTTACCGAAGGAAAAGGGCGTTTTATCGACCAGATAATTAACGGCGTTTGGTATTATAGCGAACAAACCTGGTGGGGATGGTCGGCGCATTTAACGTCGCAAAAAGCGCCACATGGTTTGCCCGATGCCGATGAACCAACTATTGATTTAGGCGTTGGCGAAATCTCCAATATCCTTTCGTGGACCTGGTTTTTGTTTAAAGATGAATTTGATAAGGTACATCCGCTCATCGCGAAACGCCTGAAAGATGAAATCATGAAAAAGGCGGTGATTCCGTACTACGAACGCAATGATTTCTGGTGGCAGGGGCTTGATGGAAGCCGCGATGTTAACAACTGGAATCCATGGACCAACCATAATATCCTGACTTCCATTTTAATTCTGGAAGACGATCAGGATAAGAAAATTGCCGGGGTGGACAAAGTGGTACGGTCGCTCGATCAGTTTATAAATGTTTACCCGAATGATGGCGGTTGCGATGAGGGCCCGTCGTACTGGGGCAGGGCAGGCGCTTCTCTTTATCAGAACCTCGATCTTTTAAAACGTGCTACCAATGGCAGATTCGATGTTTTCGATAATCAGCTCATCAGGAACATGGGGAATTATATTTATAAAGCCTACGTAAATTACCCGTATTTCGTGAATTTTGCCGATGCCGATGCTACAACTGGAGGCCGACCGCAGATAATTTACAGTTATGGAAAAGATATTGACGACCCTGTTATGCAGAAGTTTGGCGCATTTCTCGCCGAAAAACAAGACTGGGGAGTTAAACCTCCGGGAGGAAAAGTGGATGAGCAGATTGTGCAACTAATGTATTTGAAAGAGATTGCGGATGTAGAAGCTGAAAATGCATTGATCAGCGATTTCTGGCTGTCTGAAACACAAGTGGCAGGTGCCCGCGATATGGCTGGCTCAACCGATGGGTTTTACTTTGCAGCTAAAGGAGGACACAATGCTGAAAGCCACAACCACAACGATTTGGGATCTTTTGTTTTGTACTTTGATGGCAAACCCTGTTTGGTAGACATAGGCCGCGAAACCTATACCGCAAAAACGTTTAGCAGCAGAAGATATGAGATCTGGACCATGCAATCGGGCTATCATCAGTTGCCAAAAATAAATGGTGTTGATCAGAAAGAAGGCCGGAACTATGAAGCGAAGAATTCTACTTTTAGTGCCGATTCAAAAAAAGCAATATTTTCTACCGATATCGCCGGCGCCTATCCCGAAGACGCAAAAGTAAAAAAATGGGTGCGCACTTATCGTTTGGACAGGGGAAAGAAATTTACTGTATCAAATGATTACGTGCTGGAAGAACTAACAGATAAACCTACCAGCTTGAATTTTATCACATCAGGAACGGTAACCGATAACGGTGATGGAACTATCGATTTGGCTGGAGACGAGTTTACGCTTCAAATGAAATATGATACAAAACTTTTTACTCCTAAAGTTGAGGTGATTCCTGTAACCGATAAAGGTTTAAAAAGGTATTGGGATGTGATTACCCGAATCATTCTGGAGTACAAAAATCCGCAAATTAAAGGTAAAGATCAGGTAGTAATTACAAAGATCTAGTACAGTAATCCAATTCATTGTAAATGCAGCAACAAACCAATTATTATAAAGCAAACACAGGGATTTTGCTTCTCTTAGTTTGTATGTTCGGGCTATCCTGCTCGCAGAAAAAGCAAGTACCGTACATTGCAGAAGCAGAGCAGCAGTATATCATTAAAACGGCAACGGAATATTTAGACAGTTTGCCGCTCACCGTAACCGCTACTGTTTGTGAACGCAGCGCCGGCGGACCACACGATTTTTACTCCGAGGGCGACTACTGGTGGCCTGATACGGAAAATCCGGATGGGCCGTATATTCGCCGCGACGGTCAAACCAATCCCGACAATTTTGTTGCTCACCGGCTGGCGATGATTCGTTTTAGCCAGATTGTAGGACGTGAAACATCGGCTTATCTGCTCACCGGCGATAAGAGATGTGCAGAGGCGTCTCTAAAACATTTGGAAGCCTGGTTTGTAAATCCTGAAACCAGGATGAATCCAAGTTTACTTTATGTACAAGCCATAAAAGGACGGGTTACCGGACGAGGTATCGGAATTATCGATGCCATTCATTTGATTGAAGTAGCCCGCTCGGTTGAGATTCTGGAGCAAAACAGTGCTGTTGAACAGGAGAAAATTAATAAGATTAAGGCGTGGTTTGAGGAGTTTGTTCAGTGGTTGACCACTCACCCGTATGGTTTGGACGAAATGAATACCAAAAATAACCACGCCACTTGCTGGGTGATGCAGGTTGCTGCTTTTGCCCGGTTAACCGATAATGAAGAGGTACTGAAAATGTGCCGTGATCGTTTTAAGGAAATTCTGCTTCCAAATCAAATGGGAGAGAACGGATCGTTTCCATTGGAACTGGAACGTACCAAACCCTATGGATATTCATTGTTTAACCTCGACGCGTTTTTTACCACTGCTGAGATTCTGAGCGATGAAAACAACAATCTTTATGAATTTTGTACGGCAGACGGTAAAAACCTGGAGTTGGGAGCTGAATATTTGTTTCCCTTTGTTATGGACAAGAGCTCATGGCCTTTGCAACCCGATGTAATGTACTGGGACGAATGGCCGGTTCGGCATCCGTTTTTGCTGTTTGCCGGCAAAGCCTATCAGAAAAAGGAATACATTGAATTGTGGAAAACATTGGAAGGTTATCCTAAAACGCAGGAAGTGATCCGGAATTTACCCATTAGGAATCCGCTATTGTGGTTGCTTAGTGAACCGGTTCAATAAAGTTGATTTAGATTCGTTATTGAAGGATGTTCAACAAATTAAAGAACAAAAAGCCGCGAAATAGGATTCGAATTAGTCGTTGTGTTTAAAATTTAGTCACGGTGTAAGTAGCGCCTGAGAATTTTCTTAACAAAAAAATCAGCATAAATTACCGTTGTTTACTAGCGAAGTAATTTTAGATTCGTATTTTCATCCGTATTTTTAATTTTTAGTAATATGGATAAGATTTATACCCTGATCATGGCGGGTGGATCAGGAACACGATTCTGGCCACGCAGTAAAACGGCAAAACCAAAACAATACCTGAATATCTTTGGCGAACAATCGCTGCTTCAGGACACCATTGAACGATTTGCAACTTTCACAAAAAAAGAAAATATCTACATTGTTTCAAGTGCAACACAGGCACAAGTATTGGAGGAACAAACTCCGATGTTACCCAAAGAAAACCTGATTTACGAGCCGGTTGGCAGAAATACCTTGCCATGTATTGGTTTGGCGGCGATGTATGCCGAGCGCGAAGACCCTGACGGCGTAATGGTAGTTTCACCTTCGGATCATTTAATTACAAATACTGCTTTGTTTGAAGACACAGTTTTGGCCGCTGCCAAAATTGCTAACGAACGTGATGGTATTGTAACGCTTGGAATTACTCCAACATATCCGGCAACAGGTTATGGTTACGTACAAACTGCCGAAGATATTACCGGCAACGAAACAATAAAACAGTTTAAAGTGGAACGTTTTGTGGAAAAACCGGATGAAGCCACTGCAGCCGATTACCTGAAACAAGGCGGTTTTTACTGGAACAGCGGATTATTTGTTTTCAAAGTATCGGTTTTCCTGAAAGCGGTTCAAGAATTTGCCCCGAAGTTATATGCTGATTTACGCAAAATTCAGGCTGATTTGGGCAATCCTTCATATCCTGAAACGCTTGATACCATTTACCGCGCTGTTGAGAGCATTTCGGTTGATTACGGTATCATGGAGCACGCCAAAAACATTTACCTGGTTGAAGGAAATTTCGATTGGAATGACCTGGGGAGCTGGGAGTCGGTTTATCAAACCGATAAAAAAGATGAAAATGGTAATGCAGGAATGGGAGAGGCCATATTTTTAGATGCTAAAAACTCGTACGTGTCTACCGACGATGGACTTGTTGCTGTGGTTGGTCTTGATGATGTAATTGTTGTGCGCGACGGAAATACAACCCTGGTTTGCAAACGCGATAATGCAGAGGATATTAAAAAAATTGTTGAACAGCTAAAAGCTAATAATAAATCAGAGTACCTGTAGAAAGTTGTGCCCGGAAATGTTGCCGGGTAGCTTGCTAAAACTGCACTAACTTCCAGTATTTTAGTAAAACTATTAAACCAATGAATAAAACAAAACCAATTGTTGTGGACAAGAAAATTCTTGTTCCCTTTATACTTATAACCAGTTTATTTGCCCTTTGGGGGTTTGCCAATGATTTGACCAACCCGATGGTGGCTGCGTTTCAAACGGTAATGGAAATTTCCAACGCAAAAGCAGCTATGGTACAGTTTGCATTTTATGGCGGATATGCTACCATGGCGATTCCGGCGGCGTTAATTATAAAACGATATTCGTATAAAACCGGAATTATTGTTGGCCTGGCATTATATGCCGTTGGTGCCTTGTTGTTTTTTCCGGCTGCACAATACGAAATTTTTGGATTCTTCCTTGTGTCGCTGTACATCCTCACTTTTGGTTTAGCTTTCCTCGAAACCACTGCCAATCCGTATATTTTATCGATGGGAGATCCGGCAACCGCAACGCGTCGTTTAAACCTGGCGCAATCGTTTAATCCAATGGGATCGATATTGGGAATGTTTGTGGCCTCAAAACTCATTCTTTCGTCGTTGGAGTCGGATAAACGGGATGCTGCCGGAAACCTGATTTTCGATACTTTAAATGCAGCCGAGAAAGCAGCTATTCGTACCAACGATCTGTCTGTAATACGCAACCCGTATGTAATTTTGGGATTCGTAGTAATTTTAATGCTGATTATTATTGCTGTTTCAAAAATGCCGAAACGCGAAAGTGCCGACCATGAAATTCATCCATGGCACTCGGCAAAACGATTATTCCGCAACAAAATATACCGGGAAGGCGTAATTGCCCAGGTATTCTATGTGGGGGCACAAATCATGTGCTGGACCTTCATTATTCAATATGCCGATAACCTGGGTATTCCAAAAGCAAAGGCTCAGGATTTCAATATAATCGCCATGGCGATTTTTATCGTCAGCCGATTTATCAGTACCTTTTTAATGAAATACCTGAATGCCCGTTATATGTTGTTGCTTTTTGCCATTGGCGGAATGTGTACAACGACCGGA
Organism: Draconibacterium mangrovi; assembly: GCF_010586825.1. Lineage (GTDB taxonomy): Bacteria > Bacteroidota > Bacteroidia > Bacteroidales > Prolixibacteraceae > Draconibacterium > Draconibacterium mangrovi. The sequence goes on from NZ_JAAAGB010000004.1 coordinate 347,345, forward strand.
GTAGTTTTAATTCAGGGAATGATGGGCTTGTATTTACTGGTGGCCACGTCGGCTTTTATGTCGCTGATGTTTCCAACCATTTACGGAATTGCACTTGAAGACGTTGGTGATGATGCCACGCTTGGTGCCGCCGGTTTGGTAATGGCAATTGTGGGCGGAGCATTAATGCCTCCACTGCAGGGTTTAATTATCGACCAGGGGACTATCGGGCCGCTTCCGGCAGTGAACTTTTCGTTTGTTTTGCCTTTTATCTGCTTTGTTATAATTGCAATTTATGGTAAGAGAACATATAACGCATTTAAAAAAGCTCGATAAGGCTAGACTCCAATAGCTAATTATAATTCATAAATGTGGAAAACAATACGAAATTGATTGAGTAGTATAAAAAAGTGCGTGTAACTGATATCATTTATCCTAAAGTTACCTGTAACATCGGCAACATTGGTATATTTGATATGGAAATCTATCCGGATGGAAATATAATTTAATCAGCTACTCTATTAGTATTTGCTGAGTATAAAGTGTTTCCGGCCGGGAGATTTAAGCTACAGATTTTCGTTAAAACAATTGCATAATCGAACTGTTTGTGTAACTTAAAACAAAGTTTTCTGTATGAATGCATACCTCTTTCTTATTGGCCTTTGTGTCATTATAATATTTTCTTTTTTCACTAATATGTTTTCGCGGAAAACCAACGTGCCTAGTGTGTTGATTTTAATATTGCTGGGTGTTGGAGTACAGGAATTAATGACCTACTTTGAAATGGAGCCCGATTATTTCTGGGCACTCGAAGTATTAGGAATTGTTGGATTGATAATGATCGTGCTGGAAGCCGCTCTCGATCTTGAGTTGAAGAAGGAGAACTGGCCAATTATATGGAAATCGTTTACCATCGCTTCTTTATCGTTGGGATTAACAGCCGTTTCAATTGCATTTATCATTCAGTCTTTTATCCCCGAAATCAATTTCTTACCGGCACTGGTTTACGCTTTGCCACTTTCAATAATGAGCAGTGCGATCATCATACCAAGTGTTGCGAACCTTACAAAATACAAACGGGAATTTTTAATTTACGAAAGCACATTCTCTGATATTTTGGGTATAATGGTGTTTTACATGATTGTTGAAAACCTTCATGTTGAAGGGATGCGCCAGTTAAGTTTTGCCATTGGCAGTAACATCGTACTTACGTTGGTAATTTCGGTGGTACTATGTTATGGTTTACTTTATATCATTCAAAATATTAAAGGCGATGCAAAGTTTTTCCTGTTTTTGGCGGTGCTGGTTTTACTATATGCCGTTGGTAAAATGTTCCATCTGTCGTCGTTAATTATAATTTTAATGTTTGGCCTTCTTTTACGTAATTACAAAGTTTTACTTTTTGGAAGGCTCCGTGAGTGGTTAAACGATGCAAGAATTGATGGTCTTTTTGATCAGTTTAATATGATAACCACAGAAACCGCCTTTCTGGTGCGTACTTTCTTCTTCGTTGTTTTTGGGATGACTTTACCGCTGGCGTCGTTATTTAGCGGGAAAGTTTGGCTGATCAGCGTTATCTTCCTGGCGGTTACTTACATTTTACGATTTGGATTATTCTATGTTATCGAACGAAAAGATACGCTGCCGCAAACATTTATAGCACCAAAAGGATTAATTACAGTGCTACTGTTTTTTGCTATTCCCGAATCGTTAAGGGCCGAGAAATTTGAAGGAGCTGTATTGTTTGTTGTAATTATCGCAACCAGTTTAATTATGGCGTGGGCTTTAATTGCAACAAAAAGTACGAGTACAAAAAATGGGGGAGATGAAGAGAGTTCGGAAGGTGATGAGGGGAAAAACTCTGATTTTATTGAGCTGCCGATTGACTAATCACGATTAGAAATAAAACTGAGCTTTTGGTTCATTTATTCCCAAAGTCTCCTTTCTTTACTATTGGCATTAACCATTGTAATTTCAGAGCTTCGCTTGAGGCTCACTCCGAAAAACAATTGGTATAAAATAAAAAAGGTTGCCATTTTTGTAATGACAACCTTTCTTTTTTTCTCCTTAGCCCAGATATGATTTTAATAATTTGCTACGCGATGTATGTCTTAATCGTCTGATAGCTTTTTCTTTTATCTGCCTTACCCTTTCGCGGGTTAATCCAAATCGTTCACCGATTTCCTCCAATGTCATTTCCTGGCACCCTATGCCAAAAAACAGTTTAATGATGTCACTTTCTCGCTCAGTCAACGTTGCTAACGCGCGAAAAATTTCTCTTGCCAAAGATTCGTTAATAAGGCTCTTGTCGGCATTTGGCGAATCGTTGTTCACCAATACGTCAAGAAGACTGTTGTCTTCACCATCAACAAATGGTGCATCAACCGATACATGTCTTCCCGATACTCTTAAAGTATCAGCAACCTTATCAGCAGGCAGCTCTAATGTTTCAGCTAACTCTTCAGGCGACGGTTTACGTTCGTGTTCTTGCTCAAATTTTGAATAAGCCTTATTGATCTTATTCAGTGAACCTACCTGGTTCAAAGGCAAACGAACAATACGCGACTGCTCTGCAAGCGCTTGAAGAATAGATTGGCGAATCCACCATACTGCGTAAGAAATGAACTTAAAACCGCGGGTTTCATCGAACTTCTCAGCTGCTTTAATCAACCCAAGGTTTCCTTCGTTAATTAAATCGGGTAAGCTTAGTCCCTGGTTTTGGTACTGCTTAGCCACCGATACTACAAATCGAAGGTTTGCTCTTGTAAGTTTCTCCAAAGCTGCCTGATCGCCCTTTTTAATCCGCTGTGCTAACTCCACTTCTTCCTCTACAGTAATCAGCTCTTCCTTACCAATTTCCTGCAAATACTTATCTAAAGAGGCACTTTCACGGTTAGTGATCGACTTTGTGATCTTTAGTTGTCTCATATATAATCCTTAAAAAATCGTGCAAATATAGAACATTAATATCTAATGGTCAAGGAGAAAGCTCATCGTATTCTGTAATTAATACAAAGTTAAAGGTTATGTACTTTGAATGTTAACGTTCAACGCCAAAAACATAGTATGCTGATTCCCCATTTGGATAAACACCTTCAACCAGAATTCCTCCTCTCGCATTTCCAACTTCTCTCTTAAAATCTGATACCTCGTAAATAGGTTTTTTGTTTACCGAGGTAATAATAAAACCTTTTTCGAGACCGGCATCCTTTAGTTTTCCTTTATTCAGACTGGTGATCATGATGCCATTATTGATTCCCAAATCTTGTTTAACACTGTTACTAACTGTTTCAAACTCGGCACCCAGCACGGTTATATTGTCGCGTACTATTTCGGTGTCGCCATGTTTGTTACGCAAGGTAACGGTAAATTGTTTCTTTTCATTGTCTCTAATTACAACAATGTCAACATTGTCGCCCGGACGGTACTGACTAACTTTTTCCTGTAGCTCGGCTGCTGTTTTTACTTTATCTCCATCAACGCTGATGATTACATCTTCTTCTTTTATGCCGGCTTCGTTGGCAGCTCCGTTCTCAACGACTCCACCTATATAAACACCTTCCACCTTGTCAAGGTTCAGTTCTTCAGCAATTTCTGCATTTACGTCGCCAATATTTACACCGAGTAATGCACGTTGTACCTCTCCAAATTCTTTTAAGTCTTCAACAACTTTTTTTACAATTGAAACAGGTACAGCAAAAGAATATCCGGTATATGATCCTGTCTGTGAGGCAATTGCAGTGTTAATTCCAATCAGGTTGCCTTGCTGATTCACAAGTGCTCCTCCGCTGTTTCCTGGATTTACTGCCGCATCGGTTTGAATAAACGATTCGATACGATACTGATCCTGGTTAATTCCCAGGTTTCGTCCTTGCGAACTGATAATACCAGCAGTTACTGTAGAGGTAAGATTAAACGGGTTACCAACTGCCAAAACCCATTCGCCAAGTTTCAGATTATCAGAATTTCCATAAGTTAAATATGGTAAATCTTCGGCGTCAACTTTTAACAGGGCAATATCGGTTGATGGATCGGTTCCAACCAACCGGGCTTCAAACTCGCGTTTGTCGTTTAATATTACTTTAATGTTCTGTGCATCTTCAATAACGTGGTTATTGGTAATAATGTACCCATCTTCCGACATAATTACACCTGATCCAAAACCTTGTCTCACTTGTGGTTGTTGCCTTTGCAAGCCAAAAAACTCATCAAGAAACGGATTACCGCTCGACCATTGACCCGTACGAACTGATTTTGTGGCAATATGCACTACCGCATGAATTGATTTTTCGGCGGCAAAAGTTAAATCGGGTAACTGTTGTTCACTGTCTGCGGGGTAATTAACAAATCGTGCTGCTTGCTCTTCTTTCACTGTTACAACTTGTGGCTTGTCGAAAAAAGTGCTGTAAGCCCAAACTCCTACAAATGCACCTGCTATAACAAGTAAAAATGTCAGCGAAATTCTTCCTACTCTTTTCATAACTTAAAATTTTTAAAACGTTCTTGTTTTCTCAGGGAATTAAGAACGCAAATTTATTGCCACTGTTTTGCTTGTCTGCCAGTGATTGCCGCTATTTTGCATAATTTAACACGCACATGCTTATAGTGTTAAAAAGTGAAAATAAAAACGGTGTCAACTGAAAGTATGTCAGTATGGCTTGACAGAACGTGCAAATAATACGACAATTTATCGTATTAATAATTACAAATACAAGCAATTATTTTTCGGGAACTTTAAACCATTTGGAATCAAGTTCTACTTCCTCGTAATTTTCGATGTATTTCATCGCTTCTTCCGGCGTTTCTGCCACAAAATATAATTGTCGGTAAATATCTTTTGCAAATAGTTCGACATATGAAACCTCAAATTGTTTAAAGAGGTTGTCGAAAAAATTATTAGTGTTAACAAATACAATTGGTTTGTGGTGATAGGAGAGTTGGCGAAGTGTAATAACCTCCAGTATTTCTTCGAGCGTACCAAAACCACCGGGCAATGCAATAAAAGCATCCGACATGTCGCGCATTTGAGCTTTCCGTTCCATCATATCAGTGGTAATTATTACTTCGTGCGAGTTGTTGGAGGCCAGCGAACGGCCGATCATTCGTTCAGGAATAATACCTACTGTTTTTGCACCTGCTTTGCTGGCAGCGATGGTAGCCGCCTCCATAAGTCCAACATTGGCACCACCATTTATTAAACTATGGCCGCTGTTACCAATTAGCTCGCCCAGGTTTTGTGCGGCCTCGAAGTACTTTTCGTTTATGGCATTGCTCGATGAGCAGAAAACACAGATGTTCATATGTTAGGATTTAGTTAAGCGAAAAAATCCGGGAAATGATCCCGGATTTTAACACAGTATTTTATTAATAGCATTCCGAATCGTAACTCGCCGTGCTATTTGTTGTTCAAACGAATTACGCGTCGATATTTGCGTAGGTAGCGTGGTCTTCAATAAACTTACGGCGAGGCGGTACATCGTCGCCCATAAGCATAGAGAAAATATGGTCAGCTTCAGCAGCATTTTCAATGGTTACCTGCTGTAACGTACGTTGCTCAGGATTCATGGTAGTTGACCAAAGTTGCTCGGCATTCATCTCTCCCAAACCTTTGTAACGCTGCGTGTGAACAGCACTTTCGTTACCGTCGGCCCATTCTTCAATGAGTTGCAGACGTTGTTTCTCTGACCATGCATATGCTTCTCTCTTTCCTTTTTTTATAAGGAAAAGTGGTGGAGCTGCAATATAAAGGTGACCTCTTTTAATCAGATCATTCATATAGCGGAAAAAGAAGGTCATAATAAGCGTTGCAATGTGACTACCGTCAACGTCGGCATCGGTCATGATCACAATCTTGTGATACCTTAATTTTTCCATATTGAGTGCTTTTGAATCTTCATCAGTACCAATGGTTACACCCAATGCTGTAAATATATTTTTGATCTCCTCGTTTTCGAAGATTTTATGTTGCATGGCTTTTTCCACGTTCAAAATCTTACCACGCAATGGCAGAATAGCTTGAGTTCTGCGGTCGCGACCTTGTTTTGCCGTACCACCTGCCGAGTCTCCCTCGACAAGGAATACCTCACATTGAGCAGGATCTTTTTCCGAACAGTCGCTCAGTTTACCCGGCAAACCTCCACCCGAAAGTGCGTTTTTACGTTGCACCATCTCACGTGCTTTACGTGCCGCATGACGAGCTTGAGCTGCAAGAATTACTTTGCTAACAATCTGCTTGGCTGCTTTTGGATTTTCTTCCAGGTAGTTTTGTAAGGCTTCACTGGTTGCCTGGTCAACGGATAAACTCACTTCAGAGTTACCTAATTTGGTTTTCGTCTGACCTTCAAACTGTGGCTCCTGAACCTTAACCGAAATAATTCCGGTCAATCCTTCACGGAAATCGTCTCCACTGATGTCAAATTTCAGTTTTTGGAGCATTCCGCTTTGGTCAGCATAGTTTTTCAAAGTTCTGGTTAAACCTCTGCGGAAACCGGTTAAATGCGTTCCTCCTTCAATGGTGTTAATGTTATTCACGTAAGAGTGAATATTCTCAGAGAAAGAAGTGTTGTATTGCAAAGCGATTTCTACCGGAATACCATTTTTCTCGGTGGTTATGTGAACCACATCGTCAATTAGTTTTTCACGAGTACCATCAAGGTATTCAACAAACTCTTTTAATCCTTCTTCCGAAAAATAATCTTCCGATTTGAATGAGCCATCTTCTTCCGTCACACGCTCATCGATAATTCTTAATTTGATTCCTGCATTGAGGAAAGCCAGCTCGCGTAAACGGGCCGCCAGAATTTCATATTTATATACGGTGGAAAGGAAGATACTGGCATCAGGCTGGAATGTAACCTGAGTACCTGTTTTGTCGGTTGTACCAATAACCTGAACATCGCCCTGTGGTTTCCCAATAGCGTATTCCTGTACATAAATTTTTCCGTCGCGGTGCACTTCTGCTTTCAGGTAGGTAGAAAGTGCGTTCACACACGAAACACCTACACCGTGCAAACCACCTGAAACTTTGTACGAATCTTTATCGAATTTACCACCGGCGTGTAAAACGGTCATAACAACTTCCAGCGCCGATTTATTTTCTTTTGTATGTCTTTCGGTAGGAATACCGCGTCCATCATCTTTTACAGTGATGGAATTATTTTCATGAATAATAACTTCAATGTTGTTACAGTAACCGGCCAATGCTTCGTCGATCGAGTTATCAACCACTTCGTATACCAAATGGTGTAACCCTTTTTCGTTGGTGTCGCCAATGTACATCGACGGCCTTTTTCTTACTGCTTCCAAACCTTCAAGCACCTGGATACTATCTGCTCCGTAGTTTCCGTTGCCATTGCTTTGGACTTCATTTTTTTCAATTTCGCTCATCTCTGTTTGTTAAAATTAAATCCTCTAAAATAAAATAGTTTCCCCCGCAAAAAATTCTTTAAAACTTTTCGAAGAAAACTAGTTGATTTTTAAGCTCTTATCTTGTTCTAAAAATGATCTGATAATCACGCCACAAATATATAAAAAATAGGCAGAAATGTGCTGTTTTTAATGTGTTAAAAGACCTTATTTTTCAACAAAATATTAACCTCAAAATCAGGGTGAAGCAGCCGGTTTTTATTTCGGAGAAAATTGAGTAGAAAAAACGGTTAAATTGAGTCTGGTTTTTTCGTTAATTACATTCATTTTTCTGGAAAATTACCAGCATTGATGAGAGTAAAGTAAGTTGAATCTAACTCTCCCTCATTCCCTCTCTACGCGTAGAGAGGGACGATTGTGTCGCAGGCGCAATCAGGGTGAGTGTTTAAATCTTGATCCAGATTTCGCTATTGATTTTCAAGTGACTCCAACGAAAAAAGGGAAGCTTTTGCCTCCCTTTTACCGAATTGAGTTGTTAGTATTGTTTAGAACGAATAGCTTATACCGGCCAGCATATTAAAGCTTTGTACCGGGTATCCGAACCAGCGTTGATATTTTTGAAAACCAAAGTTGTTGAGTTGTGCAAACACCGAAAATTGATTGGTGATCTGGTAGTTGCCTTTTACGTTTAGATCGAAAGCTGTTTCCAGGTTGTTTTTGTCTATCCTTACACCATTTCCATTAAATGTGTCGTCATTAATGATCAATGCTTTCCTTTCACCCATTAAAAAGATATCAGCCGACAAACTTAATTGGTCGTTTACTTTGTAACCAATGTTTAAGTTTGCGTCCCAGGTTGGCATATTCCACGCTTCTGTATTTTCCTTAGGAAGTGTGAAGTTACTAGGATACGCAAAAGTTTGCTCTTCAGTTTGATAGTTGTAATAATTCACTGAAGCTGTCAAGTCAACATTGTCTGACGAGGCGTGAAATATTTCCGCATTAAGTTTTAGTCGGTTCATATTTCCATAGAGTACATCAAATGTATTGTCGACAATCGATAGGGCAGGATTGTATGCCGGATCGAGATATAATGCTTCGCTCAGGTAGTAAAACGGTTGGTTGTCGATTATAGCATATTCTGCCGAAATTTTAAAGTTGGTCTTTTTCGAGAACTTACCATCAAAACCACCATAAAAACGAAACTTTTGGAACGAATTCATTACATCGTGCTCCGGATCTACAAATGGATTTTCGTAGGCTATTTTTGAATAGTAATTGCTAACGTAATCGCCATCAATACCGGCATAAAGATTTATCAGCTCCGGAACCGGTGCCCAGTTGGCGCGGATATTAGGCGAAATTTTAGCTTCGGTATCTTCGTCGGAAACCATAACAAACCAGGTGTTTACTCCCAGGGTAATGTTTGCTGTTTCGTCGCCAACAAACCAGGCCGGTTTGGCGTGTATGATAATCTGCGAACGGTTGCCGGTTGTTGAGTCAGCCTGTAGGAAAATATCGCTGGCCTGAGTGTATAAAATGCCACCTTCGAGCAGTCCAACGCCGGTAACCATTGGTTGCTGCACATCCAATACAAAACTGGCGTAATGTTCGCGCTGATCGGTTTTTGTTCCAAAATAATGGTAGGTAAAATCAAAACCAATGGTGGCATCGTCGTATTCGGCAGTCGGGTTTTTCAGCCCAATGTTAATGCCGCCCTTAGCAAACGACTGTTTGGTATCGAAATAATTAATGGTCTGACCGTCTTCGAGCAAAGGATCAGGAACGGCTGTTAACGGGTAACCGTAGTAATTAAATGCATCGTGTTTAAAATCCAGGTTCACCGAAAGTACATTGTCCTGAACCAGGTGTTTTACAAACAGATCGACCTCGTTCTTCATAAACGGAGCATCCACTTTATTGCCGCCTTCCAGTTCAATATCGTCAAACGACGAAAGGTGCATGGCATGAATTCCAAACAACGAATTTCTTGAGTTTTGGTTGTTAAAGAAAACCTCGCCATACGGGCGGAAAGTTGTTCCCAAACCGGCGCGTACCAAACCGTAACCGTTGTCCTCATTCTTCGATGTCTCAACAATGGCTGCTTTTAACGGATTCACCGAAAACGTGCTAAAAACAGGTTTGCTGTTAATGTTGTAGTTAAAGGTTGGTTTCTGGTGTTCCGTTTCATCAATTGTTGGCATGCTGTTTAGTTTGTTGGCATCAGAAAGTGTGGGTTTGTAGGCTTTTGTAACCTCAACCTCCTTCGTAAGCGTGGTGTCTTGTTGCGCCTGTACAAAAACGGCAGTACCAAGTAATATAAGTGTGAAAATATATCGTGCTGTTTTAAACATGTTGTGCATTTTTAGTTTTGTTTAATTTCCATTTGGAACGAGCTGTCAACTGCGTTTTGTTGTTCCTGTGCTTCTTTTGCCAGAATAACATCAAGGCGTTGCTGCGCTTCGGCTTTTATTCCGTCGTTGTCGTCGTTATAATTTTCAGCAAGGCTTTTTAACGTATGTTTTGCCTGAAACTGATCGCCGCCATCTTCGTAAATGCTGGCCAGCAACAAAAAGGCTTTACCCAGCCAGTAAGTGTATGGCGTTCCTTTATCTATAAAATCAACAATCTCTTCCTCGGCTTTTGCTCTGTTATTGTCGCGGTAATAAATTTCTGCCAACAGGTATTTGGCTTCAGCACCCTGTTCCAGTTTGGTGTCTTTTGCCACATCGCGTAACGGACTAATTGCCGAACTTAAATTGCCCAGTTCGTAGTTCGATTTTCCAATGGCATAATCCGTTTCCTTTTTCAGCGCTTCGTTGGCTACGTCTGATTTGTTTACTTTTTCGGCTGCTACAATTACCGCCTGATAATTTTGATTGATCAACTGGCAACGCATTTGGCCGGTGTTGGCACGAAGCGAATTCCATTTTCCGGTTGATTTTTCTTCCAGACGGTTAAACAGATCAAGCGCAGTATCGTAGTCGCCGGCATTATATGTCAGCTCCGATGCACGTGCAAGTGCCTGTTCTGTAAAAATATTATCGGGTTGGTTGGCTACAAACGAGTAGTGTGAATTGGCTTCCCCGTAACTGCCTTCTTTGTATTTTATTTCTGCCAGATAGAAATGTGCATTGGCAGCGTAAGCTCCGTTTGGAAATTGATTCAGGTATTGTTGAAGCTGGATATCAGCATCATCATTTCCTGCCATATAAACACGTTCTGCAGCCGAGTAAGTTAACTGATCCTGTTCCGATGCACTAACACTAACATCACCGCCCAAACGTTTTACGTAGGCAAAATAAGCATCCACATTATTCAGTTCCACGTAGCAGTTTTTTATGCCTTGCAAAGCTGAATTGGCCTCGGGTGTACCTTTGTAGTTTTCGGCTACTTCTTTGTACTGGCTCAGCGCTTTGTTAAAGTCGCCGTTGTTGTAATTTACCAATCCCAGTTGCAACAGTGCATTACGATAATAATTACTGTTAGGATGGTTTTCAACGATCTCCTGATACTGGCGAACGGCCTCGAAATTGTTGCCCAGTCTTTCGTTCGCACGCCCAAGTTCATACAAGGCGTCATCGTAGTAATCCGACTCCGGAAATTCGCGTAACAACAGGTTCAGGTTGTTGATCTTGTCTTGCTGTTTACGCTGTAGCCCCTGGCAAAATGCAATTTGTAACAGCGCATAATCGGCTTCCAGCATTTTTATGTTATAGGCACGCTCGTAATTATCGATGGCCTGCGCATAATTTGTATTCAGGAAATAATAGTCGCCAATACGGTTGTATGCGTCGGCAATTTTTGGTGTTCGTTTGCCCTGCATTTTTTCCACGTACTGTCGGAAATGTTGGTGTGCCGCTTCTTTATTATCGGTTTTCAGATAAGCATAGCCCATGTTGTAGTCGGCATTTAAAACCTCGGCATCGTTTGTGGAAGCAGAACTTCGTGCGAACTGGTTGTACGACGCGATAGAATTGTTGTAATCGCCCACACGGTATAAGGCTTCCGATTTCCAGTACAGTGCCCGCGCTTTTATTTCTTTACTGTAGTTTCCATTGGCCAGCGACAGGTCGAAATTTTCGATCGCCTCGTTGTACATCAGATTATTGAAAAGCTCCAAACCACGGTAAAATGTTACGCGCTGGTAAGCTTCTAAAATATGGGGCGTTTTGTTTTGTATTTTCTCAATCGACTCAATAGCGTCTTTGTAGTTTTTGGTAACCATGTATACCTCGCCCAGAATTTCGTAGGCTTCGGCATTTTTTGGAGAGTTTGGATATTCCGCAATGTAGCGGTCGAAAGCTTTTATGGTTTCGTTAAACGGAGAGTAAGAAAGCTCGTAGGTTAATTTGGCGTAACTGAACAAAGCGTCTTCTTTAATGTCCGGGTTGAAATCGAATTCCGAAGCCGCATTATAGGCTGTTTTTGCCTTTTCCTTGTCGTCCAGTTTTATGAAACAATCGGCCAGATGATAGTAGGCGTTTTGTGTCATTTCATCTTCGCCGGTAGCCGCTTTTTGTAACAATTCGGCTGCTTCGGTAAATTTATTGGTATGGTAGTAACAAAATCCAAGAATGTAATTTTCTTCGCGTGTTTTTGTCCCCGATGTTTTAAAATATCTCTCGAGGTAAGGAATGGCGTTTTCGTATTGGCCTAAATGAAAATACGAATCGCCAACAATTTTTGCCAACTCGGTTTGGTGCTCTTCCTGCACATCATCGATAATGGTTGTGGTGTAGTTTACCACCTCGTTGTATTTCTTTTGTTTGTAGTAGACATGGCTGACATACAATGGAATTACCGGCGAATACGACGGGTCGTTGTTCAGCGCCCTAAAAGCTTCAAGTGCCGCATCGTAATCCTCTCTTAAGTACAAAATGTGCGCACAGTAGTAGGTGGCCGGTTTGCTGTACAAATTATTGGTGTTCCGGATGGCCATAAATTCGCGGTAGGCCACATCGGTGTTTCCTTCTTCGAGGTTGGCAAATCCATTCTGGTATTGCAATTCAATGCGTTCATTGTCCGAAAGGTCGCTGCGGTCTACTTTTGCAAAAGTGCGAATGGCCAAAGAATATTGCCGTTTTTCAAACTGGTTTTTACCAAGGTTAAATTGCGCACTGTTCATGTACGGACTATCAGGATAGGTTTCAACAAACGTGCGGATCAGCTTGTCGCCCGATCGGTAACCGGCGTGAAGTGCCGAAACAGCTTTGAAATATTCGGCTTCTGAATACAGTTCCGATTTGGGCTCAACACGTTTCTGAATTTTCTCAAATTGCCGGTAAGTTGAAATGTATTTTCCTTTGTTGTAGAGTTCTTTTGCGATGTCGATATCCTTTCTTACATCATCAAAATAAGCCGTTTCCTGCGCTCCGACTTGCTGAAAAGAACCAATAATGATAAAAAGAGATAACAAAATTTGTATTGTTCTCATGCTTTATTCGCTTTGTTTGAAATGAATAAATTGTTTAAAACCATTAGCTGGCTTACTTTTTAAAATTGACCAACTAAAATAGTTATTCCCTGTATGCTAAACTGTCGTTAATGCTTGTAATTCTTAACAAAAAACTGTTTATTTCTTTCCTTTATTATATATGTGGGTAAGAAATTTCGAACTATTTTAGTTGTAACACATTTTTTATGGACAAAAAAACAGTCATAAAGTTGCTGGATGCCAGCATTTACCAGTACGATAACCTGGTGCTTTCGGGGGTTGATGTAGAGGTGAAGGAAGGTGAATTTATCTATGTGGTTGGAAAAGTGGGAACAGGAAAAACCAGCCTGATAAAAACACTGAACGCTGAATTGCCCTTGGAATTTGGCTCGGGGACTGTGTTGGATTTTGACCTCGTAGGACTGAAAAAACGTAATATTCCTCATTTGAGAAGACGGCTTGGCGTTGTTTTTCAGGATTTCCGTTTGCTTACCGACCGGAATGTGTATGCTAACCTGGCTTTTGTGTTAAAGGCCACCGGATGGAAAAACAAGCTGGAAATTGAAAACCGCGTTGACGAAGTGTTGGAGCGCGTTGGAATGTTGCATAAAAAGGAAAAAATGCCGCATCAGCTAAGTGGGGGCGAGCAGCAGCGTGTTGTTATCGCACGCGCCATTTTGAATTATGCTGATATTATTTTGGCTGATGAGCCCACCGGTAACCTCGATCCCGAAACTTCGGAAGATATTCTGGATTTGTTTATCCAGTTAAACAACGATGGAAAAACCATTTTGATGGCAACGCACGATTATGCCGCAATAGCCAAAAAGCCTGCGCGAACGCTGGTTTGTGTAAATGGAAAATTAAACGATTCGGCAAAAAATACTGACGAATTGGAGTTTGAAAATCTGTTGGAGAAAAATGTTTAGTTTGATTAAAAACTCTGTTTTCTTGCTTTAGGAATGTCATCCTGTACTTCATGATAAAAGTGAATAATCGTATTAAGCGATCGAATCTTGTGGTATAGAATATTCAAATTTTTTATTGACCCCTAAATCCCCTAAAGTGGACTTGCCCAGCTCCCCTTTAGGGGCCGGGGGTAAAACAATGACCATGTGTAGTCGTATGAAATGCCTAAAGAAATTCAGCAAAAATACCTTTCAAAACTTTCGCTTCATTTTCCCAGGTAAGATCTTTTGATGCCTGAACAAGGTTGGTTTTCCAGTTTTTTCGTTTGTCCGAATTATTCAAAGCTTCATTAATCGCATTTGCCAAATCCTTCGAGTCGTGCGACTTACTGATAGCACCAATATCGTATTTTTCAACAACTGCTTTCATTTCCGGTAAATCGCTAATCAACACCGGAACTCCGGCCCTGATGTAATCGAACAGTTTATTGGGCAGGGCGAAACGGTAATTCAGACCCAGGTCCTCTTCTATCGATAATCCCAGATCGGCAGTTGGTGTAAGTTTTGTCAGTTCTTCAATGGAAAGACGACCCGTAAAACGAACTTTATCTTCAAGTTGTTCGGTGCGAACCAACTCTTCTAGTTGGCCTTTTATATCGCCATCGCCGGCAATTACAAGTTGAGCTCCACCGATAAAATGCATGGCTTTAATAGCTTGTTCCAGCCCGCGGCCAATGTTTACAGCTCCCTGGTAAAGAATGATTTTTTGCTGATTTTCTTTTTCGTTAAGCTGAATCGTATTTTTTGAAGTAGGAATATTTCTGACTACCTGAAATGGTACGCCATATTTTTCATGGTACACAGCAGCAATGGAATCGCAAACGGTATAACAATGTTTTAAATTTGGCAGCATTTTACTTTCCAGCCACTCCCAAATCCGCTTTACACGGGGGCGGCCAATTAATTCAGGAACCTCGGTAAAATACTCGTGGCTATCATAAACCAATGCCGATCGTTTAATTTTTGAAACCAGATAGTTCGCTGTCAACGCATCCAGGTCGTTCGCCAGCAAAACATCAGCTTTCCGAAAAATTAGAAACAGAAACAGACGGAAATTGTATTCAGCGTAAAAACAAGCGCCTTTGGTAAAACACAAACGCATTCGGTGAGTCCGGTAGCTTCGGGTGAGCGGCTGACTGTCTTTTAATTTTCGGCCAACCAGCAAAACACTGAATCCCATTTCTTCTAATGAAGTACAAACTTTGTGCACCCGGTTATCGGCAACCAGGTCGTTTGTAACCGAAACAATTATATGCTTTTTGCGCTTCAAGTGAATGAAATGAATTTGATGTAAAGATAGAAAAAGTAGGAAGCAGGAGGCGCGAAGTCGGAAGATTCTTGTAGTGGAATCAATCTTCTTTCACAATGTTTTACCACAGAGTTGCCCAGAGAAGACTCAGAGGTTCACAGAGAATGGCAGGACTGATGTTAAGTGGTTTAATAGGCAGTTGGCAAAATGCAATTGGCAAAAGCGGGTATAAGTTGGAGGCGTTCGTTGCATACAATTTTACAATTTATCAGTTTAGCAATTTTGTAATTTAAGCATTCTCGCATTAAAGCATTGCAGGCAAATTAATCCTTAATCCTTCCTCATTAATCAACGGAGCTTTTATCTTTGCGCAAAATTTATTCTATGATCCGCTTTTCAGAAAATCATTCGCTAAAGGCACACAATACATTTGGCATCGAGGCCAAAGCAAAATATTATTTCGAATTTACCGAACTGGAAGACCTGCAGGTTTTTCTGAATTCCAATAAAAGCTGGAAAGAAGAGAAGTTGATCGTTTTAGGTGAGGGCAGCAATATTTTGTTTATGAATGATTTCGACGGCCTGGTAATTCATCCGAATGTGCCCGGAATGAATTCGGTTTGGGAAGACCGCAATCATGAATGGTTTGAAGTTGGTGCCGGCGAAATTTGGGACGAATTTGTAGAATTTGTCGTTAATCAGGGTTTGGGGGGCGCTGAAAATCTATCGTTGATACCCGGGAAAGTGGGGGCTGCACCTGTACAAAATATTGGTGCCTACGGACAGGAAGTGTGCCGTTTGATTGAAAAAGTAAAAGGTTTTGACCTGGAAAAAGGCTGTGCAGTGGAGTATCCGGCTACTGAATGCGGTTTTGCCTACCGCAACAGTGTTTTTAAAAGTTACCTGAAAAACCGTTTTATCATCACTTCGGTAATTATGCGAATGGATAAATTCCCCGAATTTAACCTGGGTTACGGTCAGCTGGAAGAAAAAGTAAAAGAAAAAGGAGATGTAAATCTTCACAATATACGCGAGGCGGTTATTGAAATACGCTCTTCTAAATTACCCGATGTAAAAGAATTGGGTAATGCAGGTAGTTTCTTTAAAAACCCAGTGGTGGATGTTGTTCTGGCTGAGCAAATAAAATCGAAATACCCTGAGGTTCCATTTTACCCTGGAGGAGAAGGCAAAATTAAACTGGCTGCCGGCTGGCTCATTGAACAGGCTGGATGGAAGGGCAAACGTATTGGCGATGCCGGTGTTCACGAACAACAGGCATTGGTTTTGGTGAATTATGGCAACGCCACCGGAAAAGAGATTTATGCACTTTCTGAAGAAATTTGTAATTCTGTAGACGAAAAATTCGGAGTTATGTTGGTGCGTGAGGTGAATTGCATTTAAAAAATAATTATCGGTAATTCTTTCAATTTTATTTGCACGCAGATATCGCGGAATTACGCAGATGAAAAACAGAAGTATTTTAGAAAATCTGCGAAAATTAGTGTAATCTGCGTGAAACTTCATTTTGTGATGTAGTTAATTTCATTCACAAGATATCACAGAAAACTTACGGCATAAAAAAATCCCGGCGTCCAGTCCGGGATTTTTGTTTTTTGTTTGATGTTGTGTCCTAATCTCTTAGGTGGATTTGTAGCTACAAAAGTAGCTGTCATTTAAAAAATCAAAATGACCTTTGTCATGGCAGGTGGTCAAATAACACAGCGCCCGAAACCAATTTCCTGTTTTGTTGTTCTTCTGAGTACAATGGTTTCAGAACAGAATCAGGCTGAAAACAGCTTGGTTAAAAACAATTATTTTGATATGCCACATACCAATGCGCTCATAAATGCCACTTCGCCATATCTTTTGCAGCATGCTTATAATCCTGTAAACTGGGAGGTCTGGAGCGAAGAACTCATTGCTAAGGCAAAAGCCGAAAACAAACTTGTTTTGGTAAGTATTGGCTATGCTGCCTGCCACTGGTGCCACGTAATGGAACACGAAAGTTTTGTGGATGAAAAAGTGGCTGCAGTGATGAATGAAAATTTCGTTTGTATTAAAGTTGATCGAGAAGAGCGCCCCGATGTGGATCATTATTATATGAGTGCCGTTCAGTTGATGGGGCAGCAGGGCGGCTGGCCTTTAAATGTAATTGCTTTGCCTGATGGAAGGCCAATCTGGGGTGGCACATACTTCCCAAAAGAAACATGGGTGGAGAACCTGAAGACAATCGCTGCATTTTACCGGGGAAAACAAGATAAGGCGGAAGAGTTCGCCACCCGTTTGCAGCAGGGAATTCATCAGGTTTCGTTAATGCCCGAGGTGGAGACAGAGGTGGCATATAGCAACGAATTGTTGCAAAACGGTGTTGATGGCTGGAAAAAACACTTCGATTACGAAGAAGGCGGAAGAGCAGGTGCTCCGAAATTCCCGATGCCGGTAAATCTCGATTTTTTGCTCTACTACGGTTTTATGAATTCAGATGAAGCCGTGCTCGATTTTGTAGAAACTACATTACTGAAAATGGCTCGCGGAGGTATTTACGATCAGGTGGGCGGTGGTTTTGCACGTTACGCGGTGGATGAAATTTGGAAAGTACCGCATTTCGAGAAAATGTTGTACGATAACGGGCAGCTCATCAGTGTTTATTCAAAAGCATATCAGCATTTTAAAAATGAGGAATTTAAAACTGTCGTTTACGAAACGATTGCTTTTGTAGAGCGGGAACTGATGGACGAAAGCGGCGCTTTTTATTCGTCGCTGGATGCCGACAGCGAAGGCGAAGAAGGAAAGTTTTATGTGTGGAAAAAAGAGGAGCTTCAGGAAATTCTGGGCGATGAATTCCCATTGGTTGAAGAATATTATAACATAATTGGTAAAGGATTTTGGGAGCATAACAATTACATTCTCCTTCGCGATATTTCAAATGAAGAATTTGCCGAAAACCATGAGCTGAGTTTGCACGAACTACAGGTAAAAGTTGGCAAATGGAAATATGCTTTGTTAAAAGCGCGAAGCAAACGTATACGTCCCGGATTGGATGATAAAACGCTAACATCGTGGAATGCATTGATGCTAAAAGGACTTGCTGACGCTTACAAAGCTTTTGGCAACGATGACTTTTTAAGACTGGCATTAAAAAATGCTGATTTCATTCAAAATAACCTCATAAAACAAGATGGTCAGCTTTACCACAGCTGGAAAAATGGCATCACATCTATCGATGGGTTTCTGGAGGATTATGCTTTGTTGATTGAGGCCTATCTGGCACTGTACGAGCTTACCGGAGATGATAAATGGCTGGTATGGAGTGATAAAATAATGGAATATGTTTTCAATTATTTTTTTGATGCAGAAAAGCAACTATTCTATTTCAACCGATATAATACCGATGCGGTAATCACCAACCATTTTCAGAAAGAAGATAACGTTATTCCGGCTGCTAATTCGGTAATGGCAAACATCCTGCACCGTTTGTATTTAGTACATGGAAAACCCGAATATCTGGAAATTGCAAAGAAAATGTTGCTATACATTACGCCACATTTTGCAAGTTATCCGATGGCTTACGCCAATTGGGGAACTCTGGTGTTAAAACTTTCAGCACCTTATTTCGAGGTTGCTGTTTGTGGTATCAATTCCCGCTTGCAGCTTAAGAAATTGCAAAAAGGATTTCATCCGCATGTGCTTTGGGCATTCACCGAGAAGGAGAGCAAGGTGCCACTGTTGAAAGATCGTTTTAACCATACTGCCGATTTGATATATGTATGTAAAAACGGTTCGTGCGAATTGCCGGTTGAAGAAGTAGAAGAGGCTGCCAAAAAGATTCGGATACAATGAAACGAAAAGAGGTATTGATTGTGGGGCAGGGTTTGGCAGGTACCTTGCTGGCTTTTGAGTTGCATGTTGCCGGAGTGGATGTTTGTATTGTTAACAACCCGCAGAAAAGCACTGCAACACGCTTAGCGGCTGGTATGGTAAATCCGCTGGTTTTTAAACGCATGACTAAAAGCTGGATGGTAGACGATTTGCTGCCGCTTATGAAAAAACGTTATCGCGATCTGGAAGAATTGCTGGGGGAACGTTTTTATTTCGACATGCCCATGATAAAACCGCTCTCGGAGCAGGAAACAGAGCTTTGGCAGGAACGAAAAGCCGACGAGAAATTTGCGCCGTTTATTGAGAAAATAAATGAAACCAGTCCGGTTGATCATGTTTTTGCCTCACATGCCTATGGAATTGTAAAAGGATCGGGCTATTTAAAAACCGGTCTTTTTCTGGATGCAGCAAAACGTTACTTTCAGGAAAATGAGATGCTAATAGAGGATGATTTTCCGGCAACCCAAAGCAGTTTTGAAAATCACATTTTCCAGGATATTCAGTTTGATAAAATTGTGTTCTGCGAGGGCCATTACCTGAAAACACATCCGCTATTTGATTTTGTAAGATTACAGCCGGCAAAAGGGGAGGTGCTGCAGATTTATGCGCCCGGTCTTTCGGAAAACTACATTATCAACCGCCGCGTATTTGTGCTGCCAATTGGCGATCATCGTTTTAAAGTTGGCTCAACTTACGAGTGGAAAGACCTTACAGATCATCCAACAGAAGAGGGCAAAAACTCAATTATCGATCGTTTAAAAGAGCTTATTCAGGTTGATTTTACGGTTGAAGCGCATTGGGCAGGCGTGCGGCCAACAGTTATCGACCGGCGACCTGTTTTGGGAAAACATCCGGAGTTTGATCACGTTTATTTATTTAACGGCCTGGGAACAAAAGGAGTGATGCTTGCGCCTTATTTTGCAAGTGAGATGAAGAAGTTTTTAGTTGATAATCAGTATCAGGTTGATAAAGAAGTCAGTAGCGATCGCTTTTTATAGATTGGGAAAAGCTGCAAAAATAAATACCCACCTTGATGGCGGGTATTTATGGATTTATTTGAAAGAAGGCTGTTAATCTATAAGTTTTCCTTCATCGATAATGGCTGTATTATCAACGGTTACTTTGCTTCCGGTCAAGTGGAATTGAATTCCTGCATTTGAATCATTATCTCCGTTTGCCCAAAAATTATTGCCTATTCCTAAAGTTATAGTGCCGGCAGGAACATAAGAGTAAAGTTTGCTGCCTTTCGGGACGGTTATTTTAGGATTGATCCCAAAATCTACCAGTGAAAATTCAGCTAACTTTTCGTCCTGTGCATCATAGTATTCCTTTAATACTGCAATATCAGATTTAGCGCTCATTGAAGTTAGTTCCCCATCTTTAAAAACTAATTTTAGTCCTTCAATAGTTTGACCCCTAAACCTAAAATGATCCAAAACGAGCGTTCCGTTGGCAGTGCCTGAAACAGGAGCAAAAAATACTTCGCCAGCCGGCAGATAAACAGATCTGCTCGCACTTCCTGATTTATCAGCTGGTACTTTGCCATCGCTGATAAAAGGTTTACAATCTGTAATTTTTACACTGATATTAGTGCCGTTATCGTGAGTTATATTCAGTGTGTTTCCGGAAGTCAGTTTTTTTGAAAGCTTTTCTCCAATTGTGGTCAACTGATTATAATCAATATTAATACCATCCCAAAACATTTTTGCCAACTGGTCTACCGGCACTTCAAATTGATCAGCCAGGTTTTTGGTAGGATATAGACCGTTCCCAAGTTGCACAGACTTGATATAGCTTTCACGATAAATGTCTTGCACCGGTTTTTGTGCTTTATTTCTTGTTGCAAAACGTTCCGGGGGGATGTCGGCAAGCAATCCCGGTGTATCGCTTGAAGTAACATTTATTTGAGTCGTTATCATTTTTACAATTTCCATACCCAGTTTCGGGTACTGTGTGTCATATTTCTCCGGAACCTCTGTAAACATTTTTCGGGTTAAACGGTCGCTACTAACAGTAAGCAGGGGGAATGCTCCATTTTTACGAACATTGACAGCTATGTTTTCAAGCAATTCAATATCCCGGGCATTTCCGTTGATAAATACGATTTCATCCGTTTGGATGTTGGCACATTGATTAACAATGTTTTTGGCGAGAGCTTCAAGGTCAATACCAGCATTTTCTGGTGATAGTTGTGCATGAACAAAGAACGGTAAAAAGAAAAAGATGATGATAAATTTTTTCATTTCATGAGATTTTTGTGGTTAAATACTATTTCGAAAAAGCCTGAGGATAACTGATTGAAAGTACTCAAAACCTATCTTTTAAATAGAGCTGAGTGTTGGGAAGCAGGGAATAATAACTATTTGGGCGCTTAAGTTTTCCCTGGAAATAAGCTTTCATGCCAAATAGTGCGGGGATGGTTTTACAACCGTTTTAGTTCAACCGATCAGATTAAAGAAAGAAGTTACGAAAATTGAAGGAATTTGTCAAGGTGATTGTAAGAATACTTAATTCAGTGAAATAGCATTGTTGATTACTAGACAGGTGTTGAATGATTCTTATGTTTACAAACTTTTTTATTCAACCTTTGTTCTATTTTCCTTAACTTGAGTATTTAAAAATTACCAAACAAATATTGAAATGAAAAAAGTACTGATTCTATTATTTTTACTACCTGCATTTGCGTTTGCACAAGACGAACCAAAAGATACCCTTTGGACAACAAGTGGTAGTACAACACTTAATTTTTCGCAGGTTTCATTAAACAACTGGGCGGCCGGAGGAAAAAGTTCCATGTCGGGAGTTGTGATGGTGAATTACGCGGCCAATTACAAAAAGGACAAGCTGAACTGGGATAATACCTTCGATTTTCGTTATGGGTTTTTAAAGGAAGAGGACCAGAAATTGAGGAAATCTGATGATATGATCGATATGAGTTCGAAACTGGGTATTGAGGCCAGCAAAAACTGGTATTATTCGGCTCTGCTGAATTTTAAATCGCAGTTTGCAACGGGTTATGATTACCCTGATACCGACAATGCCATTTCTAAATTTATGGCGCCGGGTTACCTCAGCATTGGTTTGGGTATGGATTATAAAACCGATGGCTTTTCGTTGATGATGGCTCCTGTGTCGGGAAAATTCACTTTTGTTACCGACGATGATTTGTCGGATGAAGGTGCTTTTGGTGTTGAAGAAGGAAAAACAATGCGTGCCGAGCTTGGTGCCACGGTGAAAGCGCAGTTAAAGAAGGACATTTGGGAGAACGTCACTCTGGATACCAAAGTAGATCTTTTCTCGAATTACCTGGATCAGCCTAAAAATATTGATGTCGACTGGACATTCAAAATTATTATGAAGGTGAACGATTACCTGTCGGCGAACCTGATTACGCAGCTGATTTACGATAATGATGTAAAAATTCAGGGCGACGACGAAACCCTTCCTCCATCGCCTGCTTTACAGTTTATGGAGTCGTTTGGAGTAGGACTGACGTTTAAATTCTAATGAATACAAAAATATTGAGAGAGGCTTTCTGCTGTTTGCGGGAAGCTTTTTTTGTTTTTAGCTACGAGCGACTAGCCACTAGCCACTAGCTGCGAGCTGCGAGTTACAAAACCGGAGAGCTTAGCTGAGAAAATAGATTGTTGTATTTTGACAATTTATCAGTTTCGCAGTTTTCAATCTTCTTCAATCTTATATCAATCTTCATCAATCTTTTTTACCACAAAGCTTCACAAAGCAGGCACAAAGTTTCACAAAGAAGAAGCAGTTCAAGGGGATTTACAATTTTACAATTTATCAGTTTTTCAATCTTCTTCAATCTTATATCAATCTCCATCAATCTTTTTACCACAAAGCTTCACAAAGCAGGCACAAAGTTTCACAAAGAGGAAGGAGTTCAAGTGGATTTACAACTTATCAGTTTTTCAATCCTCCTCAATCTTATATCAATCTCCATCAATCTTCTTGCTAGTGGCTAGCGGCTCGAAGCTAGTGGCTAATATCACAACACCGTTCCCAAAGTAATTAGCAGAATCCCCGTCAGTATACCCACAAGGTAAGCGCCTTTCTTTTTTAGGTTTTGTTCTTTAAACAGCACACCGCCAACTACAAAAGCTACCAAAACACTTCCTCGGCGCAATGCTGAAATGACCGAGATCAAAGCATCTTCGTTGCTGAGGGCATAAAAATAAAGGTAGTCGGCAATAACCAAAAACAGCCCGATCAGCGGGATCGTCCAGCGCCATTCGAAGTGGATGTTTTTGCGTTTTCGTACTTTCTCGTTTAGCAAAACAAAAGGCAGCAAAATTACCACCTGGTAAACCGAAAACCAGGCCTGAACAGCTACGCGGTCAATTCGGCGTAAAATGAATTTATCGTACAGGCCACTGCAGGCGCCAAGCAGTGTGGCAGCCACAATAAAATAGATCCATTTGTTGCGTTTAAAATGGATGCCTTCTGCTTTTCCGGCGGTGGAGAAGAGATAGAAAAATACCAGTGTGATGGCAATTCCAATCCACTGGTAAACATTCAGGCGTTCGTGAAAAATAATGAGAGCACCGATTAGCGTCCAAAGCGGACCGGTTGCTCTAATAGGAGCCACAATCGTTATAGGCAGGTGTTTTAAGGCAAAAAAGGCAAGCACCCAGCTCGACACCACAATGGCCGATTTTAGCAACACCTGGAGATGTTCGCCAGTGGTAAGTTGTGGTACATACAAACCGGTGTTGGCCAAAAGTTCGGGCGATTTAAACGAGATAAGAATAAAAGGGGTAAACAGCAACGCACTGGCAACGGTTGAAAAAAACAAAACGGGCATAACAGCATTGCTGTTAAGCGATTGTTTTTTGAAAATGTCGTAAATGCCCAGAAACAAGGCCGAAGCCAATCCAAATAGTGCCCACATAATGTTTTCTAAAGCTGCCAAAAGTAGCCGTTTTCGTTGAGCTCTATATTTCCTGAAAGTTATGATTTCGGTGAAATCTATTTGCAATCATTTTTTTCAATGGTTATTTAAAAACTAAATGTGTTTGTTGCTGTTTCAAAGTTAGAAGTAAAAAAGATGAAGTTTATAAAACAAAAGCAGTTGGCCCTTATTTTATTGGTAGTTGGTGCCGTGGGAGGTTTCCTTTACTGGAAATATGTGGGATGTTTAAGCGGTACCTGCCCCATAAAATCGGTGTGGTACTGGAGTACCTTGTGGGGAGCTGCGGTTGGCTACCTTGTGGGCGATGCCATAAACGATTTTATTGTGAAGCGCAAAAAAAGAGCAGAACAGAATGATAGCTAAATTCAAAAATATTATCAATTGCAAACGTCCGGTTTTGGTCGACTTTTATGCCGATTGGT
Source organism: Draconibacterium mangrovi (assembly GCF_010586825.1). Taxonomy (GTDB): domain Bacteria; phylum Bacteroidota; class Bacteroidia; order Bacteroidales; family Prolixibacteraceae; genus Draconibacterium; species Draconibacterium mangrovi. Next base: position 371,574 of record NZ_JAAAGB010000004.1, read on the forward strand.
GTGGCCCGTGCAAACAAATGCCGGCCATTCTGAAGCAGGTAAAAGCTGAGCTGAAAGAAAATGTCAAGATCATAAAAGTGGATGTTGACCGCAACCCGAATATTGCCTCGAAATACCAGATACGAAGCATTCCAACGCTGATGCTGTTTAAAGACGGCGAGTTGAAGTGGAGTGGCATGGGCGTACGTTCTGCCGACGAAGTAAAAAGTATTGTTGAGCAATATTTGTAAATTTGCACATGCACGATTCACAAAATATATTCTACACCTCCATATCAAAGTATTATTCCGAAATTTTTCCGTTTAATCCCATGCAACTGAAGTTTGTGAAAAACAAACTCGGTGAGTTGCCCGGTAAACATATTCTGGATATTGGTTGTGCCACCGGCGAGTTGGCCTTTCAGCTGGCTGAAGGTGGGGCAGAGCTTATTGGAATTGATCTGAACGAAGATCTCCTGCAACAAGCCATTGACAATAAGAAACACGAAAAGCTGACTTTTCAGCAGGGAAATATGCTGGAACTGACGCAGGATTTTAAAGCGCAGCAGTTTGATGCCGTATTGTGTTTTGGAAATACCTTGGTGCACCTCAACTCCGAAGCACTTGTTTTGCAAATGCTGGAAGGTGCCAAATGCGTGTTAAAACCCGGCGGACAATTACTCATTCAGTTACTGAACTACGACTACATTTGCAGCGAACCGGTTGATGCACTACCGGTAATCGACACGGAGAATATAAAGTTTATTCGTCGTTATAATTTTATTGAAAACGCTGAGCTTATCGGTTTTCAAACCGACCTGGAAATAAAAGCCATCAACCGAATCGTATCGAACGAAACACCTTTACTGGCCCTAAAAAGTGAAGCTTTAAGAACGCTGCTGGAAAAAGCTGGTTTCCAAAACATTCAGTTTTATGCCAACTTTAAACAGGATGTTTTTGGTGGAAAACATTTGCCTTTGGTGGTGAGTTGTGAGAAGTAGGTTTTCGCTTTTCAAGTCGTTTTAGTTTTTCGCACCATAAATCTCCTGCCGGAGGCTATCATTTTTGTCTTGACACAAAAACGATACAAAAAAGTCAAGGCTCCTTTTGATCTTCACCCTACGTTTTTATAAAACCTAAATTCGGACGGGTGATCTCCTCGATCCCTCGGAGCTTCCCGCTCTCATTAAGGCTTTATTTCAACTTCGGGCAAAGACCAAAAGAGGCCGTTCAACTGCTGCAGCGTCAGCCACATCGCAGCTTGGCCTCGTCAGGTGAGCCGGAAAACAAGCAGTGACGGCGTTAAAAAATTACTGTTGTTTGAGGAGGTACGACGAGTTTCAGGAATTTTAGCTGGCATTGCGTAGCTTTTCCGAGCGAAGCGGGCGCAGCCTTGAGTTTTTTGTTTACTTATTGTCTCAAGACAAAAAGTAAAATCGGCCCGATAGGGCAAAAGGCATTTTTAATACTTCTTGATGTGATTGGGATTACCCAAATTTGGCATCAGATGTAATGCTAAAGCTCATTTCAGCTATAGAAAAAAGGATTTCCTGTCAGGAAAGACAACAGCAAATAATTATCTTTCGGGCACAAAAGAGAACCGGAATGAAAAGAAAAGTATATTACCTGTCCACCTGCGATACCTGCAAACGTATAATGAAAGCAATAAACGTTGACGATAGTTTTGAGAAGCAGGATATTAAAACCGATCCAATCACAGAGGAACAGGTTGAAAGCCTGTACGCTTTTACTAAAAGCTACGAAGCACTGATAAATAAACGAGCCCGGAAATTAAAAGCTGCTCTGGAAGCCAATCCCGTTAAATCCGATGCCGATTACAAAAAACTGTTGCTAAGGGATTACACTTTTCTGAAACGCCCGGTATTTGAAATCGACGGAAAACATTTTGTTGGAAATGCCGCCAAAACTGTGGCGGAAGTTAAAGCGGCTTTAGCAAAAGAATAGTCAATTAAGACAATCCCTTTGGGGAGCACGATTATTCCCTTGGTAAGAAAGACAATTCCCTTGTCCTTCATAGATATTCCCTAAGTAATCGAAACAATCCCTTAGGTAATATCTATGGTTCCCTTGGGTAAAGACATAATTCCCCTGGGTATAATAGATATTCCCTAGGGTACAGGAGTAATCCCATAGGGAATATCTATGATTCCTTAGGGTAGAAGAATAATTTCCTCGGGTAGAATGGTTATACCCTGATTGTTTGAGTTGTTAAAAAGCTCCTGAAAGGCTTGAGAACAGGGACTTTCTTGATTTAAATAAGTTAATAGAACAATTCCGATATGCTAATATGGGAGTTTGGATTTTTGTAATGGTTGTTTTTGTTGTTAACGGTTGGTACATGTTGTCGGGGCGGATTTCGGAGAGCGTTCCTGTCCGGCAGGACGGAACGATGTTGCGAGAATCTAGCGTACGACACACCAAGAACCCCGCAATGCAATTTACAATTTGTTATGCCACGTTATTTTTTATTGTTTAATCGAGCAATCATTTTTAAGTTTTCAAAATTCCCTTTACTAAATGGATTTGAGTAATCTTCAATTCTGTCAATTGCTGATGAGTCATTTAGTACTTCATTAATAATCTTCAACTGTTTATCAAGTTTATCTTTTAAGGGCAAAGTCTCAGCTTTAATTTTCTCTAATTCAAATAAATCTTTTTCAATTTGTTTCGATTTTTTAATGATATCTGTTTCGATTCTCTTTAATCTTTCCCATTTGTCGGTTGACAATTCATCAGGTTTGTTTTTTAGTTCAGTGCCAAACAATACATTGTTTAACTCATCTCTTAGTAGCTCATTTTGAAGTTTTAGTTTTTCAAGGTTTCTAAACTTTTGTAGAAATGCAGTATATTTTTCCCAATCATTCTCATTAATGATTTCAGGCTTTCTGCTATTCAACAATTCTGATATTTTATCTATATCACTATAATCACTCACATTAAAAATACATGACGTAACGTAGGCTCGACTTATCAATGAAATGATTTCTTCCCACGCATCTTCATCTATGTTTTTAGGTCTTTTAAGAGAAAGATACTTATCACTTTTCCAGTTGTAGCTTTGGTAAATATCTTCGGAGATTGACAATTTCATTTTTTTTTGTGAAGCTAATTTCAGTTTAATCCATTCATCATCTGTTATAAATTTTTGTTTGTCTGTATTTAAAATTTGATAACAAAGTGAATTAACTAGATTGATTGAGTAGTCATTATCAAAAACATATTTGATTGAATCTTCCCTGAATTTTTTCCATTTATCTATCGGGACATACCACGGTTTTGACTTTCTAAGAATTTCATCATAAGGCTTGTAATTAACTCTTGATGCAACTGAGTCAATTGCTAATTTTCTAATTCCAAAAATTGATAAAATCAGATATAATAAGAGTACACCCAAAGAAATAAATCCAATTGAATTGTTTGAAGCTAATGCTGGTTTTGCAGAGCCTTTTGAATGTTTTATGTCTAATTCGTTCACGGTTATTCCATTGCCAGAGGATTTAAAGATTATTTTAACATTTCCTTCTGGTGGTATTTGTGGGTATAAAATTTCCAATGTGCTTTTATTCTGTGATACAATAATTGAATCAGAAGAAGTTACTTTTTGAATATAATAATCAAGCACATTAGTGTTAATCTTTATAATAATTCTTTGTAATTCGACGTCACCAGTATTGAGTAGTTCAAGTTGCTGAATGCTTTCAGTTTCATTGCCATCAAAAAGGTTTGTTGGAATCCTGTCAGACACAACATATCTAAGTTCTGTTTTATCATCAAAAAAGTACTTAGTTATTAATCCCCCAATAACTATTAATACAATTCCAGCTATTATCGAATTTTTCATAATCGGTCTATTTTATAATGTGGCATAACGGTTTGGCTATGTGGAGTGCGGGACTTTGAAATGCTTCACAGTCAGGCTGCCACTGAGCCAATTTGTTTATTCATATTTTAGTTTTTATAGCCAAATCGTCAAAGACGAATGGTCGGTATTGCAACGGAGAATTGCGGTTGGATTACCCACTGTACCCCGCATTACATATAGCTTTTGTTGGCGGTTCGTTATTTTACTCAATCATTTGCACTAATAAGTTTAATAAATCCAAAAATTAATATTGTTGATATAGAAAAAGTGAATAAAAAACCAATCGGAGAAGGATTCTCAAGTTTAAATAAATAATGAACTGGATTGATGACCAACCACGCTGCTAAAAAAGATAGTGAAAAGAAAAACAAATTCATTATTATTGATATAGTTAAACTTCGGTAGGAAACTAGTACTTCATTTTTTGAGCCAAATAGCGAAGAGAAAGCTGTATTAATTGAAAATGGTGAGCTACTAAATTCTTTCCATTTTCGGTATGACAACATTGTCATTAACCATAACATTATAGGAAGAAAAATACAATATATTAAGAAAAATATCCATTCATAAACGGTTGTTGTCCAGAAGTCTTCACTAATCCAAAGTTCTGCTGTAAAAAGAACGATATTGTAAACTAATCTATAAATAAGTAAGGATAAAACAATAAGGATAGAAGTTCGAACCAGCCTAAGTACTATTAGTAAAGTACGAATTATTGTATCTTTAATAAGAGAAAAAACTTGTTCAAATATAATTACTAGAATCTGCCTAACTAAATCACCCGCAGTAAGTATTCCTCCACCAATTATCTTAAAAAAATTCTCTATGCTGTTAATTATTATTTCAAAGGGAGAAGCTCCTGTATGTAATTTGCTATTTGGGAAAATAAACGGTTTTACTTTTAGTTCTTTGATTAATGAAGCAGAGATTGAAACGATGGATACTAATCCAAGTATTACTGCTACAATTGCACTCCTATATTCGTAGATGATTTCTAAATAATAAAATAATTTATTTAAAACTTCCTTAATAAAGCTATGATTGATTAATCCAATTATTATGGGTAACGAGTAGTATAACAAAGTCAGACTTATGCTTACTATCATAGACAAAACAATCCAAAAGGAGCCTTTATTCAATTTGTTTAAATATACGGCATCTTTAAAACCAAGATTTATTGAACTAATAATAGGTATTAGCAGGATTAATACTGACACTATTATTAATAGTTTCTCAATATTCATAAAATATTGTGGTGCATTTTTATCAATTAATACTGATGTAATAATCATGGAAGGAATTAGGAGCATTAATGCTTTTGTTAATTCATTTGGTCTATTTCTTAAAATGAATATGACTATTAACCAAATTCCAATTCCAAAAACAGGTAAAAGTAAGTCTACAAAATTTAAGGGACGCAAGTAATAGATTATCAACAGTAATAACGAAAATATTAAGTAAGGCACATATGGTCTTTTCATAAAACTCCTACCACATTTTGGACAAATAGTGTCCAATTCACAATTCGTTACATGTCCGCAATTTAGTTTCATATTTTTGTTTTTATAATGACCGCCAACGTATGTGTAAGTGTATTACACATACATCGCTTATAGCATAAGTTTTTAAATTTTGTATAAATCGTATTTTCCTGGGGCGCGCTCCACTGCTTTGAATCTTCTTCCTGTGTCGCCGGGTGAAAAGGTCGAATAAAAATAGAAATAAATACTATGTAAACCAAACAGGGAGCGTAAAACTGCTTAATTGTATTTGGAGCAAGGGCAGGAAGCTATATTTGAAAGTGAAAACAATTCTGATGAATATCCTGAATGCCGATGATTTCCGGCTCCTTTTGTAAGCTACTCTATACATAAAAATAACTTTTGAAGGGGTAGGTAAAATGACCAATATTCAATAACGAATATCCAATGCAGAACAAGGCAAAACGTATCAATCTGCAGTTGATTTGGATATCGTTTATTCAGATTTTGCTATTGGCCTTCAGAGGACTATCAAAAAAAAAGGAAGCAAACTTCCTATCGAAGTGCTTCCTTTCTGATTTATTTAAATCGCGGTTAGGATTATACAAATTGTAATTTAAAATGGCCTGTGGAAAATTTTACATATTACAATTGTTAATGCCGATAGACTGAAAAAGGAGTCCCGACTTCGGGACGACATTTTTGAAGCTAATCGGTATTATTTTTTTGCCTTTTGCATGGGGTTTTCGCCACCTCCGGAGTATCGGCCACTGCCATATCTTGATTTGTACAATTCGAAACGGGTTGGCTGTCTACGCTCGGGCCAGTAGTTGTTGTTCAAATCGGTGTCGGCAGTTTCGCGGTAAGGGTCGAGGATAATTTGCTCCACTTCTTTGCTAAACATAAACACCTTAGATACCTCTTCGTTGTTTTTCCGCCAAATTTCGGCAGGAATGTACTGAAGCTCTTCTGTTCCGTCGGTAAATTCAAATTTCAGGATCACCGGCATTACCAGTCCGCCCAAATTCTTAAAGTCGATCTGGTAGAAGTTCAGGTTGGCACCCAGCAATTCTTTTTCTTCCTTGCTCAGGCTTTTTACAAACCGATCGTACTCCTCTTTATCTTCTTTGGTTACTTTGTATTCGTCGTAGGTGGTATAAAAATCTGCAGCTTCAGGGTTTTTAGCCCTGTAGGTTTCATTGGCAAATGCTTTGTTGCGCATGGTGGTAATGGAAATAGCTGCCTCTTCGTCAGTGGCTTTTTTTAGTGGTTTTTCCACTTCAGGATCTTGGGTATTGGCCTGGTACCATTTTACGTTCTCCATCGAAATATCGCAGTGGTCGGTGGTAAAAAACCATCCGCGCCAGAACCAGTCCAAATCAACTCCCGAGGCATCTTCCATGGTACGGAAGAAATCGGCAGGAGTAGGGTGTTTAAACATCCAGCGTTGTGCATATTCTTTAAAAGCATAGTCGAACAGTTCGCGGCCCATAACAGTTTCGCGCAAAATATTCAGTGCCGTACTTGGTTTGGCGTAAGCATTGCTACCCAGGTTCCAAACCGACTCGGAGTTGGTCATTACCGGCGAAATAAATTTCTTGTCGCCACTCATATAAGGAACAATGTTGGCTGCTACTCCGCGCGACGACGGGTAACCGGGTTCCCATTCCTGTTCGGTTAATAACTGTACAAATGTATTTAATCCTTCGTCCATCCAGGTCCACTGGCGTTCGTCGGAGTTTACGATCATCGGGAAGAAGTTGTGTCCCACTTCGTGAATGATAACACCGATCATTCCGTATTTGGTGCGTTTGCTGTAAGTACCGTCGCTTTCGGGGCGGCCACCGTTAAAACAAATCATCGGGTATTCCATTCCAATGCGGTCGGTGTGTACCGAAATGGCTACCGGGTAGGGGTAATCGAAAGTGAATTTCGAGTAGGTTTTTACAGTATGCGCTACCACGCGTGTTGAGTATTGCTCCCACAGCGGGTTCCCTTCTTTGGGGTAATACGACATGGCCATTACGGTGCGTTCGCCAAATTTTACGGCCATCGCATCCCAGATAAATTTACGCGAGCTGGCAAAAGCAAAGTCGCGTACATTTTCGGCTTTAAATACCCATGTTTTTTCTTTTTTTACTTTTCCTTTCTCAGCCTTCAGTGCATCTTCAGGAGATACAATAAAAACAGGATCTTCCGTATCGGCTTTTGCTTTTTCAAAACGATCGATCTGTTCCTGAGTCAATACCTCGTCGGTGTTCTGAAGAACTCCGGTTGCACCCACCACGTGGTCGGCCGGAACGGTAAGACTCACTTCAAAATCGCCAAAGGGCAGGGTAAACTCGCCTGTTCCGAGGAACTGTTTGTGTTGCCAGCCTTCCACTTCGTTATAAACGGCCATACGCGGGTAAAACTGAGCAATGGTATAAATGTAGTTGTCTTCGTTTTTAAAATATTCGTAACCCGAACGGCCACCATCAGTTAGGCGGTCGTTAATGTTGTACCACCATTTTACTTTAAAAGTGAAAGATTCGCCCGGTTTTAAAGTTTCGGGTAAATCAACACGCATCATGGTTTTATTAATGGTTGCCGGCAAATCGTTTCCATCGGCATCCTGCACGTAATCCAGTTTAAAACCACCATCAAAATCGTACATCATGCGTTTCAACTGGCCAAATGAAACACGCTGATTTAATCCTGAAGTCATTGTTTTGTAGGTGTCCGAATCCTTTGCACGCATATTCTGGTCGAGCTGCAACCATAAATATTTCAGAATGTCGGGCGACTGGTTGTGGTAGGTAATGGTTTCTTCGCCATAAATTCGCTGGGTTTCGTCGTCCAGCCTGATGTTCATTTTGTAATCGGCCTTTTGTTGCCAGTACTCGTGCCCCGGTGCCCCCGATGCGGTACGGTAAACATTAGGTGTTGCCAACTCTTGTTTTAACTGCCTGAACTTATTCAGGTTAATGTTTTCCTGAGCCAGCGAAACGGCACAGGCAGATACAAAAAAGGTAATAAAAAGTGCTAATTTTTTCATTATGTAATTAAATGTCTAATATCGATGCCAAAATGCTAGGCGAACAAAATTAGCAATACTTTTAAGTTATTGTAATTTCTACTATAAAAAATACAATTTGTTTACAAAAGCTTGCAATGGCTTCGGATTTGTTATGAAACGAAAGTTTAAAAAACGGCCGGTGCTTTCTCTATCATTAAAATAACAGAAATACCAAAAGCCATTCCGGATACAAAAATGCGCCAGAAATCGCTTTTCGACCGAAACAATTGCACGGTGAGAAACATCAGCGCAAAATAGATGGCAAGTATCAGCAGTTGCCCCAATTCGAGACCGATGTTAAAGGCCAGCAGAGGTGTTAAGATATTCGACTCGCGCCCCAACAGTTGTTTCAGGTAGTTTGAAAATCCCAGTCCGTGTATCAGACCAAAAAACAAAGTAAGCACATAAACCACCCGGTTATTTTTGGCTTTAAACGGAATAATATTGGCAATGGCCGTAACACAAATGGTGGCCGGAATCAGAAATTCAATTATATCGGACGAAACATTAACGACGTTTAAAGTGGATAGTGCCAGCGTAATCGAGTGCCCAATGGTGAAAGCCGTTATCAGTATAAATATCTTTTTAAACTGGCTTAAATTGTACCCGGCACATAAGGCCAGAACAAAAACAATGTGGTCGTAACCGTGAATGTCAATAATGTGTTTGAACCCCAATTTGAGGTACATCTCGAATAAACTCATAAAATTTTTACTTTTGCCCAATAATTTGAAGGGCATGAAAATAAGTAAAAAAATAATTCTACCGGTTTTGTTTCTTTTTTTAGGGGTGTTTTTCTCCAATGCACATCCTTTTTATGTGAGTATTTGCCAGATAGATTTTAATGAGCAAAACCAATCGCTTGAAATTTCGGTAAAAATCTTTGTCGACGATCTGATCGAAGGATTGTCGGAAGAAGGGCACAATAAACTTTACATTGGCGAAACGCGGGAAGATGCGCATACCGACGAATATATTTATGATTATTTAAAGAAAAGTATCCGGCTGAAGGTAAACGACAAGGATGTTGAACCAGCATTTGTTGGCAAGGAGCTGGAGACAGACGTAGTTTGGACCTACATGGAGATCGGTAACATTGCCGACCTGAAGAACATAGAAGTAGACTGTAATTTGCTTACCGATGTTTTTAGCGACCAGAGCAACATTGTACAGGTGAATAAAAACGGGGAAATAAAAAACCTGCTGCTGAGTAAACGAGATACAAACGGCCGGTTAAAGTTTGATTAAAAACTGAACCAACTTATTGTTAGGGTGAATATTTACGCAGATAATATTATCTTACAACCCGAATAACAGAGTAATATGAATCCATTAGCCATTATTGGTGCATTTGTAATAACCCTGTCGTTTCTGGCCTACGGCGTTGGAAGCATTTCATTGGTGCGATTCAGAATTGTTGGACGAATTGTAGTTACCTTTTTGTCGATAGGCGTAGTACTGGATATTGTTGCAATAACTTTAATGGTTTTGGGCTCAAAGGGATCTCCCTTTACCTTGCACGGTTTTCTTGGTGCAACAGCGTTTTTAGTCATGTTGGTGGAGGCAATATGGTGTTGGAAAATGTATATTGCCGAAGGTCGCGACAGCAAGGCACATAAAACGCATATTATTTATACAAAAACCGCTTATTTATTTTGGGTAGTGGCTTATTTTACGGGAAGTTTAATAGTAATTTGGAGGTGATATGTCGAATAATGACTGGAAAGAACGATTAGGAGTGGTGTTTTCAACCAATCCTGATTTTAACTACGATAAAGACGAACAGGAAGAGCAGGACACCTTAGCTGCCAATCAACAGGATTTGCGGGTAATGCTGGATCGGAAAAAACGAAAAGGCAAAGCGGTAACGCTTATAACCGGTTTTGTTGGATCAGAAGACGACCTGAAAGAACTGGGTAAAAAACTTAAATCGAAATGTGGGGTAGGCGGTACTGTTAAAGATGGCGAAATCCTTATTCAGGGCGACTTTTGCCAACGTATTATCGAGCTGCTTAAAGCTGATGGTTATAAAGTAAAACGATCAGGTGGTTAATTCAGATTATTATCAAGAAGCCGGAATTTACTTCCGGAAACCTTACCCTCACTTTTATCTCTCCCTTCCTTGAAGGGAAAGACGATCAGCCTCCACAAGTAAATACGAATTAAATAAATTGATGTTTTTGATGTGAACAACCACTGTCCAATCGTCCTTCCTTGCTTGCAGGGAAGGATAAGAGGAAGGGTATTTTAGATGAAGAGAAAAGCCCCGTTCCATTTTTACAAGGAACGGGGCTTTTTTATGCTTTTTAGCCGACGTTAAAATTCGATCAGTTTGAGTTTTGGAACAGTTTTGTGTAGGGAGCAAAAAAAAGGCCTCCAAGCGGAGACCTTTTACTTATTGCGATGCAATTTTTAGAATCTTTTTTCTTTGATACGGGCTTTTTTACCTGTTAAGCTACGTAAGTAGAAGATACGTTTACGACGAACGCTACCACGTTTGTTCAATTCGATACTCTCGATGAAAGGAGAGCTGATAGGGAAGATACGCTCAACACCAATGTTACCTGACATTTTACGGATAGTAAAAGTTTTGGTAGTTCCTCTTCCACTTATCTGGATAACAACACCACGGAATTTCTGAATCCTTTCTTTGTTACCCTCTTTAATTTTATAGCTAACAGTGATAGTATCACCTGCGCCGAATTTTGGGTGGTTTACTTCCACTTCAAATTCTTTCTCTACTAATTTAACTAAGTCCATTTTCTTAATTTTTAATAAGTTGGCAATGTATCCAGATGATTATCGGGAAAGAGATTGCATTAAATCGGCTGCAAAAATAGTGTTTTTTTCAACTCCTCAAACACTTTTGGCCTTTATTTTCAATTATTTGCCTGGTTCCAGGTATTGAAACACACTTTTCTTTTAATGGCTGTTACCATTTACTTTAAAATGGTCGCCCGTAGCTTTAATTATTGCTTCGTACCACCATTCGGGGTATCCTGCAAAAATTGGCGATGCCGGCATACCTGTTTCGGTACGTACAAATTCGCCGCCACTTTCGCGTTTTATGTTGCCATCGGTGTATTTTACCACCAAATAATGATAGAGTTTTTTCCATTCTTTGGTCATATTTTCAGCTTCATTTCGCGAGAACTCGGTAATAAATTTTCTTGCCTGTTCTTCATTAACCGTGTTATACAGGTTTTCAGCTGCTTTATCAATTGACGGTACGTAGGTCACAAATTTATCTTCCAGTTGGCGCTGAACGATTTTTACATCTTTAATCATATCGCTGTAACGCAGGTAGGCGTAGTTGGCCACCTGGCTGAAAGTCCAGAATGCAGATGTTTCGCTGTAAGTAAGCAAATCGCCGTTGCCCACTGCAAAACACTCCGGAATTTCTGTAATTCCGCAATACATCGGAACGTAGCAGGTTGAGTAGGTGTCGTCAACGCCGAACCACAGAATTCCACCAATTGGATCGGGCAACCAGTTGCGGCATTGTGCCACAAACGAAAATCCGGTTTGCTGAGTTGAAATGGCGCGCTCGTTGCAGTATTCAACCGAATCAACTTCCCATGTCAGTCCGCGCCAGCGGTAGGGCAGTCCGTAAGGTCCGGCTCCCAAATCCTGTGTCATATCCAGTTCTGTTCCTTCAAAATGATCACGCATCATACCCATCACATCCTGAACGCTCAGTTGTTTATCGGGCTTTACCCACAAGGGCAAACGGTTGGTTGCATAATTGTTTTCGCCACCTTGCAGCACAATTCCTTTTGCATACTCGGTGTATTCTTCCATTCCGCCGGCCACTTTGTTAAAACCGGCCCAAACGCGCGCATCGCAAAAACGTGCGGCACCAAAATCAACCGGAGCATATACATCGGAGAAACTAAAATCTTTATTGGTGCCCATAAACCAGCCTTTTTCGCGGGCAAACGAAATTACATCTTTTGAATACAGGCAGTTTTTCGAGTCGTTTAACGGGAAAGTTGTAATACGCGCCTGGTTGGCGTGTCCGCTTATATAACCATCGGGAATACGTTGTGCAACCCAAACAGCCCCTTTTTCGCCTTGTCCTTTGCCAATCATCTCTAAAATCCAAACTTCTTCAGGATCGGCTATCGAAAATGATTCCCCCGAGCTGTAGTAACCATATTCTTCAACCAAACCGGTCATTACCTCGATGGCTTCGCGGGCTGTTTTGGCACGTTGAAGTGTTACATAAATCAAACTGCCGTAGTCCATAATTGCACCCGGCTGGCTCGCTAATTCGCTGCGGCCGCCAAAAGTGGTTTCTGAAATGGCCAGCTGAAACTCGTTCATATTGCCAATTACACTATAGGTGTGTGCCGGTTGCGGAATTTCACCTAAATAAATACCGGTGTCCCATTCGTAAATCTTACGCATGGCACCTTCGGGGTGATCGGCTGCCGGCTGATAATATAACTCGCCGTAAAGCGTGTGCGAATCGGCCGCATAGGTGATCATCGTTGACCCGTCGATAGAAGCGCCTTTTGAAATTAAAAAATTGGTACAAGCATTCGATAGCTGCTGATTTAAAAGAATGAATGTCAGAACGAGCATTCCTATAACCCTAATCTTCCTCATTTTAAGTCTGTTTTATTTCAATCAATGGGGCAAAGATAATGAAATGAAAAAACTGGCTAATGATTTTTATTTCGTATTACAGGCAGCTTTTTATCCGTTCAAAAATCTCCTCAATATCGTTATCCAAACCAACAGAAAACCGCACCAGTCCATCAGATAATCCCATTTCTTTTTGTACTTCAACAGGAATTTCTGATGATGTACTGTGTCCCGAGCAGCTAAACAGCGTGCGGAAATAGCCCAGCGAAACTGCCAGGTAGCCAATATTGGCCTGTTGCATTTTAAACATCACTTCGTTAGCGCGTTTTTCCGTTTCCAGGTCAATCGCCAGCATTCCGCCGTAACCGTATTGTTTGTTCATTAGGCGTGTGTGCAATTCATGTTGCGGATGGCTTGGCAGGCCGGTGTATTTTATTGAAACGCCCATTTCTTCGAGTTTTTCTGCCAGAAATAAGGCATTCTTGCTGTGCTGTTTTATACGCAGATGCAGGGTGTGCAGATTCTTCAAAATGCTCGACGAGCGTAAAGGATCAAGAACAGGACCCAGCAACATGGCTGTGCCGTCGTTTACATTCGAAAGCTGACTGATAAACTCATTCGAGCCGCAAATAGCACCGGCTACACAATCGTTTTTACCGTTTATAAATTTGGTCATGCTGTACACCACAAAATCGGCACCCAGTTCGGCCGGCGAAAATATCATAGGCGTAAAAGTATTGTCGACCATAATTTTTGCCTGATGGTCGTGGGCAATTTTTGCCAACCCGGGAATATCAGAAACCTGAAGTAACGGATTGGTAACCATTTCGGTGTAAATGATTTTTGTATTGGGGCGCAAAGCATTTTTCACCTGTTCCAAATCGGTAATATCAACAAATGAAACTTCAATATTGTATTTAGGGAGCCAGTTTTTGAGAAAGGCATAGGTGCCGCCATATGTGGTTACACTGGTTATTATGTGGTCGCCCGATTTGCAAAGTTGCAATATGGAACAGGTAATGGCTGCCATTCCTGATGATGTTATCCATGCCGATTCTGTTCCTTCCATGGCTGCCAGTGCGTCGGCAAGGAATTTATTACTCGGGTTCCAGTGGCGCGAGTATAAAAAACATCCCTCCATATGGCCGAGGAATGTTTCTTCCATGGTTTCGCCTTCCAGAAAAGTGTAGGTTGAAGAATCGGTTATCGATGGGTTTACACCACCAAATTCGCCAAATTGCTGGATATCGAAAATTCTTTTTGCAGGATCTGAGTTCATATTCAAAGTTTTAGTTTGAGGGCAAGTTAGAGGGAATGAAAATACAAGAGAATGATTTTTGTCTGCAAATGAATTTCCCTGCTGTAGAATATCTTTTGTGTGAGGTTAAAACGAATTTAGGGCAAAAAGATCACACCGCCACAACTGTCCTTTCTTGCCCCGGTCACTGATGCCAGACAGTTTACCTGTTCTTTCAGACGAAGCACGCCCATAAATGCAAAAACGATGGCTTCTTTGTAATTGATCAGATCCGGTTCGGGAAGAACGATTTCAGTTGTTGTTAATTCCTGCATCCGTTCAATTAAAAAGGAGTTGAATGCACCGCCACCGGTTACCAGCATTTTTCCTTTACCTGACAGATCTTTTGTGATTTGCACGGCAATATGCTCGTAAATGGTGCGCATATTATCGTAAGTATTCAATTCTGATTCATCCAGAATGGGTAGAAAATCAGCTTCGATCCATTCGCGCCCTAACGATTTTGGAGGCTGCTGGTGATAGTAGGAGAGTGCATTTAATTTTTTCAGAAGGGTTTCATCAACTTTTCCTTTCCTACCTAAATTGCCGTTTTTATCATAGGGCAGACCAAATTCTTCTGCCAGCGGATTTAAAACAATATTCACCGGGCAATTGTCAAAAGCTAAACGAACACCTTTCGCATCGTACGAAATATTGGCAAAACCACCCAGATTGAGGCAGTAATCGTATTCCGAAAAAAGCAGGCTGTCGCCAATAGGTACAAGCGGAGCTCCCTGGCCACCAAGTACTACATCGCCGGTTCTGAAATCGCAAACTGTAAGGCAATTGTTTTCGGCAGCAAGATGTGCTCCGCTGCCTATTTGCAGGGTAAAACCATTTTCGGGCTGATGAAAAACAGTGTGGCCGTGTGATGCAATTAAATCCGCTGCGAATTTTGTTTTATTAATAAACTTGCTGGCTTGTTCGCCCAGGAATATCCCGTATTCTGCATTTAGTTTTGTGAGTTCAGTTCCGGAAAGCGTATGTGCTGTTTCAAGGCGTTTTTTCCATTCAGAAGTGTACGAAATGGTTTCGGCTTCCTGCAATTTGAACGCCCATTTATTATTGTGCTCCGTAAATTCAACAGCCGCAAAGTCTAATCCGTCGAGTGAGGTGCCCGACATCATTCCAATGGCCTTAAACGTATTTTTACTTTCCCGGGAATTTTTCATCTTTTCACAATTTTAATCACTTCCAAAATTGAGTTTCATAAACTGTATTGTTATTTCGATAGTCGGTAATTGTTAATTTGAAGGTATGGTTTTTTCCCATTTCAAATCGCTCCTTATCGAAATAATGGGTTATTGTTGCTGTTTTCGGGTCGTATTCAAAAAGTGCCCACCTTCCGTCGAGCAAACCTTCAATGGTATTTATGCCGGCAAGGTCATCCTTGATTTTAAAACGAATCCGGTTCGCCTCAGTTAGTTTATTGTCTGCGATACTTAATGGGACTATCTCTGGCGGAATGGTGTCAACCGTAACTGCATAAACGCCTAAATTAGTCGTTTCTGTTGTAACCCAGCCATTTTGGTAACGGCCACCGGCAGCGCTGAATTCACCCGTTACCGGGTGAACGTAAGCCATAACTACTTTAGATTCCAGATGTGCAGGCAGGCTGTCGGTGCGAATGGCAATCATTGCATTTTTGTGTAAGGGAACGGTATTGTTGTGGAGGAAATGATAATCGGAGAAAAAGGTATCGGAAGCCTTTTCGGTGCGGTATTCAAAACGAAAATCGGAATACAAAGCACCTGCCGGGATCTCCAACCGAACCGAATCGTTTGCAAAACGATTAAAATGGTTATAAACAAAACGTTCACCTTTTATTGAATCTGGTTTAAGGTTAGCATTTTTCCCCACAATTGTAAAGTCAATCAACGAGGTATTTCCGTACGTGTCCTGCAGTTCTATTTCAACCTTTCCGTTTTGCTCGTTCTTCGAAATTAAGTGTCCTTCTGATCCGTTGTGCGTGTATATTGGGAGTTTGTTTCCCGGGTCGATCCATGTTTTTATATAACGGCGTTGTTCCGTTTTATACGCGCTGTACACAATGTGGCTGTTCAGATAACGCGTATCGTTAAACGAAAAACGGTTGAGGGTAAACGAGAACTGATCTTCGTTATTAAACAGCATCCGCAGCAGGTTGATACCGCATTTGTTGTAGCTGTCGTTAAAATAGTCGTTGGTTTGTATGGCAACGCCAATCTCTCCCCAAACCGGAATGATTGGATTGTTTTTTAAGTGGTATTTGCCCTCGTAAAAAACTACGGGGTAACTTTTTGGCGTGCGCGAATAAGCCACATGCGAACTGTCGGAGAGCGGAACCAGCAACACTGAGAATATCTTTGGGGCAATATCATCTTTCACCGGAAATCCAAAATTCAAAGGATTTAGTGGCTCTTCCGTTCTGGTGTCGCGAATTTCGAAATGCAGGTGCGGCCCGCCCGAACTTCCGCTGTTCCCGCTTTTGGCAATCTCTTCGTCCTGTTTAACCGGGAACAGATACGACGGAATTTGGAGGTCGACCCGAAAAGATTGTTTTTTGTATTGCTGATCTTTTACATACTTGGCAATTTCACGACTAAAAGCTTTTAAATGCCCGTAAACAGAGGTGGTCCCGTTGGGATGATCGATATATAAAGCCTTACCATAACCAGTTGGCGATACCACAATACGCGATACGTAACCATCGGCAACAGCATAAACCGGCAAGCTTGTTGTACCCTGTGTTTTTAAATCGATGCCCGAATGAAAATGATTGCTTCGCAGCTCTGCAAAACTTCCGCTTAGCAGTAAGGGAATCTTCACCGGATCGGTATAATAGCGTTGTTGGGCCATCCCAAACAATGCGAATAAAAGAAAAAGAGGTGTAAAAAATGTTCTCATCGTTGTTTAATCCGTATTATTTATCTCCACGTAGCAAACCTTCCAATGCGACAAAGTTTCGTTCCCATTTTCGATAGTCAAAAATGAACTCAACAAAGTCGGGATTAACCCGGAAAAACATGTTTATTGCTCGAATCAAATGAATTATCCGGCTTAATTGGAAGCACCAAATTTAATTAATTTATAACGGCTGCAAGTCTTGTTTTTAACTTTGTCCTGTAATCTTCATTGTTCATCTGCAAACTACTAACATAGGTTTGTTAGCATAAAAAGAATGCAATCGATTTGATTTCCTTTTACAATCAGGAAAAAAAGTTAACTTTGTTCGCGAAATGCAGCTAAAATGACCGAAGAGGATCACTTGCTACTTAATGATTTAAAGCGCAATACACAGCAACTGTTCGAAAAATACAATGAATTGGAACAGAAAAATAAAATGCTGAGTGAACAGGTAGAGGACCTGAAGCAGGAAATTGAATTAATGGAGCATGAAAAGGTTGAATTAGGTCGGAGTTACGAGCAACTAAAAGTAGCCAACCGGATTTTATCTGAACGGGATGAAAACGGTGAAGCTAAACAGAGAATTGACTTTTTGATACGGGAGATTGATAAATGTATCGCATTACTAAACAGGTAATGTTTTGAAAGATAAAGACTTTAGAATACATATTAAGATTGATGGACGGGTTTACCCTCTAAACATCAATCGCGACGAGGAAGAGAGATACCGAAAAGCTGCAAAGATTGTTGAAGAAACGATTTCGTCATTTCGGAAGATGTTTCAGGATAACGACAATCAGGATATTTTGGCAATGACTGCATTTCAGGTGGCACTGCGTTACACTGAAGAGCAACAAAGCCGCGATTACTCTCAATTCGTTGATGATATAAAGGATATAAAGGATGATATTTCTGATTTTCTTAAGGAAAAGGAAAAGAAATAAAGTCTGAATACATAAATAATCAAAGCCCGTATTAGGCCGGTTCGAACGAGGACCAGGTTTATTACGGGTTTTTTAGTAACTAATTATTTGAAATATGGATATAATAATAGGAGTAGCCGCAGGGTTTATTGTGGGAGGCGCTTTAGCTTATCTGGTGTGGGATAAGGCCCTGAAGGCGAAAAAGAATCGGATTATCGGCGAAGGAAAAGCCGAGGCCGAAGTGATTAAAAAAGATAAAATATTGCAGGCCAAAGAAAAATTTCTGCAGTTAAAATCGGAACACGAAAAGTACATTAATGAAAGGAATTCGCAGTTAGCGAAGGAGGAGAACAAGTACAAACAACGTGAGACAACTTTAAATCAACGTCGCGATGAGTTAAATCGCAAAACAAAAGAATTTGAAACTACACGCCGTGAAGTGGAAGCTATTCGCGAGAATTTGAATACACAATTACAGCGTGTTGAGCACAAAAGCGAAGAGCTTGATAAAGTACACAGACAACACCTTGAAAAACTGGAGCAAATTTCAGGACTTTCGGCTGATGATGCAAAAGAGCAGTTGGTAGAATCGTTACAGGAAGAAGCCAAAACAGAAGCCGTTGCATACATTAACGAAATAATGGAAGAGGCGAAACAGACTGCCAATAAGGAAGCTAAAAAGATCGTTGTAAAATCGATTCAACGTGTGGCTACCGAAACGGCTATTGAAAATGCTGTTACTATTTTCCACATTGAAAGCGACGAAATTAAAGGACGAATTATTGGTCGTGAAGGCCGAAACATTCGTGCCCTTGAAGCCGCTACCGGTGTTGAGATTGTTGTTGACGATACTCCGGAAGCAATTGTGCTTTCAGCTTTCGATCCTGTACGACGCGAGATTGCCCGTTTGGCTTTGCACCAGCTGGTAACCGACGGACGTATTCACCCTGCACGTATTGAAGAAGTGGTGCAGAAAGTGAAAAAACAGGTTGACGAAGAAGTTATTGAAACCGGTAAACGTACTGCCATCGACCTTGGAATTCATGGTTTACACCCTGAGTTGATTCGTTTGGTTGGTAAGATGAAATACCGTTCATCATACGGACAAAACCTGCTGCAGCACTCGCGCGAGGTAGCTAACCTATGTGCTACTATGGCATCGGAGTTGGGATTAAATCCTAAAAAAGCAAAACGCGCCGGATTGTTGCACGATATTGGTAAAGTGCCGGATGACGAGCCGGAATTGCCACACGCAGTGCTTGGTATGAAACTGGCGGAGAAATACAAAGAGAAACCGGATATTTGCAACGCCATTGGTGCTCACCACGACGAAGTGGAAATGCAATCATTATTTGCACCAATCGTTCAGGTTTGTGATGCTATTTCTGGTGCTCGTCCGGGTGCCCGTCGCGAGGTGGTTGAGTCGTACATTAAACGATTGAAAGACCTTGAAGATTTGGCACTTTCTTATCCTGGAGTACTGAAGACATATGCTATTCAGGCGGGTAGAGAATTACGTGTAATTGTTGGTTCAGAGAAATTAACCGATCAGGATACTGAACAGCTTTCATACGATATCTCGAAACGTATTCAGGATGAAATGACTTATCCGGGACAGATTAAAATTACTGTAATAAGGGAAACCCGTGCAGTAAGTTATGCGAAGTAAGAAGTACAACTTTATAGATACAAAAAAAACTTCGGCCAAATGGTCGAAGTTTTTTTATGCCTAAAGTTTGCTGTCCTTAAAACAAACTAAGCAATTCTTTTATCTTATCTTCCTTTTCGGTATATCCAACCGCATTGTATGCCTCAAGCATCGATTCTACCAGACGTTGTATAAATAAAACATCAGGTTTTGGCTCGGCATATTCTCTTATAGGTCGGTATTCGTTTCTTTTAAGGTGATAATCAATTTCTCTGCGGCTGGTAATCGAGCCTTTATTCGATGGGTTGATATAAAAGAGCACCTCTGTATCCCGGGTTGAACCATGTACTTTTTGTGCCAGTTCTGCATCTACAATGGCTACCAGCGGGTTTTTCGGGAAATCAACCAGATATGCCGGTAGCTCAATGGCTCGGGCAATAATCGTATAAAAAATACTCATCGAAACCGGATTACCGCGTTTGGTGTCCAGTATCTGGTTTAAAAAGCAGTTTTGTGGCGAATTGGGATTGCTCAAATTCACCGAATAACCATTCAAATTAAAAATGAAATGGTTTAATATGGTCGTCTTTTCAAGTAGCGTCAACGAGTTATTCAATTCCAGCCAGATCGATTTTCGCAGGTTCTCGATCTTTAAGGTCAGGTTTAACGGATTCAAATCCGGGTACTGAAATTTATCGACGGCACAAAATCCTTCAAAAAGATCTTGCGTTCCCGGCGTTTGGTTGATCCAGTTTTTCAGCCCGCTAAAAGTTCTTTTAAACTGAAGGCTTTGAATGATATTTTCAATACGGTTTTGACTGTTCTCATCAAAACTTTGTTCCCACTTTTTTTCCAAAGCCGGAATAATTTCTTCATCTTCTTTTAGCAATTCCTGTTGAACCATCTGGAACACAGTTGTATCCGGATCATCAAGGAGGGTGATTAGTGCATCAAGTCTTTCCTGTTTCATGCCTAATTACTTAAATTATCGAGTACTGCTTTAATTAGTTTTTTCATCTCGTCGCGGTAGTTTTCGTTGGCGGTAAGCGTAACGCGGTTGGCAATAATTAAACATACCGTAAGCGCGTTGTGCCCCATCAGTTTCGACAAGCCATAAATGGCCGAGCTTTCCATTTCAAAATTGGTTATCCGCAAATTTTTGTACGAAAAGGTTTCAACCAATTCGTTTAATTGAGGGAAAGCCAATGGTAAACGCAACTCCCGGCCTTGTGGGGCATAAAAGCCCGGTGCCGAAATGGTAACACCCTTTTTAAAGCGCTCATCCGAAAATTTATCCAGTAGCTTTTGTCCGGCATCAACGGTATAAGGAGCTGCCAGCGAATTGCTCCATTGGGTATGATTCCGAAAGGCCGTTTCGAACTCCATGTCGGAAACCTGCTCGCGGTTGGCGTAATAATTCAGCAAACCATCAAAACCAATCGATTTTTCAGAAACCACAAAGCTGTTTACCGGAAGATCAGTCTGTAATCCGCCCGATGTGCCTATACGAACAATATCAAGCGAGCTCAGTTCTTTTTTTACACTGCGTGTTTCCAGGTCGATATTTACCAGAGCATCTAGCTCATTCAATACAATATCAATATTATCGGTGCCAATTCCTGTTGAAATAACTGATATTTTCTTTTGCTTGTAAAATCCGGTAATCGTTTTAAATTCACGGTTTTGCACCGTAAAATCGATTTTGTCGAAAAAGCCGGCAATGGTATCAACGCGGGCAGGATCGCCAACAAGAATAATTTGCCTGCCAATGTTTTCAGGTTTTAAATGTAAATGGAATATACTTCCATCGCTATTTAAGATTAGTTCTGAGTGTTTAATCATTGTTTGCTTTTATAGTCCGACCAAATCTATTTAAAATAACGTTGAACACCAATGACGGCGCGGAAAACATATAAACAGCTAAGAACGAAGTTTCAGTTTTTATTGTGTGATTTTGTTAAAAACCCTACATATGTTAAACAGAAAGGATAAATTTTGGAGAAATCCCCAGATTATTACGTTTTAATACTAAAAAACCCATTAAATTTTTATTTTTGATACAAATACGAATCTAATAGCAAACCAGATGTCATTTAAAATTTTTTCACTTCAACTTACAGGTAAGATCAAGTCGGTTGAGGTAATCGAGAAAAAGCGCAAACAATTAGCCGACGATTACGCTGAATTTTTAAAAACGCAAGATTCAGAAGAGCTGAAAGCATTTTTAGAGTTGGAAAAATATGTTACTTCCAATGAATTTGCTGCAAGGAAGAAGGAGGTTGAAGGACATAGTTTTAAAGGAAGTGAGGAGGAAAAGCAATTAAAGGAATTTCATGGATTGCAAAAGGCAGCACGTATAAAGAACTATTTTAAGGTAGAAGGTTCTGCTGACCTGATTCGGTATGAGAAAGAAAAAGAATCGCAGAAACTGGCAGATTTTTATGCGCTTGAAGAATACGTGAAAGATGGCGATTTTGAAAAAGATAAAAAGGAAATTAAAGGCCGGGTTTTTAAAGGTTCGGCTGAAGAGAAGCATTTAAAGGAATTAAAAAAGCTTGAAAAATCGGCCGGTATAAAAGCCTACAATGAGCTGGAAGGTTCGGAAAAACTGAAACAGCACAAGGCATTTGAAGCTTCGGATAAAATGAAGCAATACAAAGAGTTAAAAACGGCAGCAGTAAATGATAGCGAAAAGAAGAAGGAGTTTAACCGTTTGAGCAAGGATTCGGCAGTTGTAAACTATTTCAAATTCGAGAAATCGAAAAACCTGAAGTTGTATCACGAGATTAGCGGAAGTCATAGTCTGGTTCGTTACAAAGAATTAAAAGAACAGGTAAACACCGAAGAATTCAAAAAGAAGGTTGCCTTTTTAAAAGACAAGAAGAAGTTTGAAAAAAGCGAAGCCTACAAAAAATACACAGATTATAAAAAACTGGCAGCTGATCCGGTGGTGACTTTTGTGTTGAAATACGAGAAATCGAAACTCTACAAAAACTACCTTGACGTTAAAGAATCGTTTGATTTAAAACGACATAACGAACTTAAAGAGTTGATTGAATCGGAAGAATATAAAAAGAAAAAAGCGTGGTTGGAAGACAAAAAACGCTGGGAAAAAACAGAAGATGCGCAGAAGTTGAACCAATACGAAGCCGATAAGAAGAAACCGGAATTTGTAAAATACTTTAAATACAAAGACAGCAGCGATTTTGACTTTTTCAAAAACTGGGATGTTGTGTTTGAGGACTCGTTTGCCGATAAAAAACTGGATAATACCAAATGGATGACAAGCTCGTTAACAGCATCAAAAACTTTGGGGCAAAACTATGCAATGCCGGGCGACTTAAGTGTTTTCACTAACGGTGCCAACATTCAAACCGGTAATAAACTAAGTATTCAGGTTAAACGTGAAAACAAAGAAGGCATGGTTTGGCAAATGCCAGCCGGCTTTGTTCCTGCTGATTTCGACTATACGTCGGGAATGATCAGTTCGTGCGAGAATTTCCAGTTCGGGGATGGAATTGTTGAAGCAAAAATTTTCTTTAATCCCGTGAAACAGGTGGCCAGTTCATTTTACCTGGCCAATGGCAGCAACGTTCCGCGTGTTAACCTGGTTGAAATGGGAGCAAAAAATATTCTGGGAATTTACACCATGAACGGAAGCGGAAAAATAGCTTCAGAAGGATTGGAAATTAATAACCTGAAAAAGGGAGCTTATATTTTCTCGCTCGAAAAATCGGGAGCAACTTTCACCTGGAAAATTAATGAACAGGAGGTTTTACAGCTGAACAGTAACGATTTAAATAAACCTTTGGAGTTAAATGCTTCAAGTCTTGTTATTGATAAATTACCCGGATCATCAGCCAGTTTCGATGTTGAATGGGTGAAATGCTATCGTAAAAAATGATATTGAAAGATAGGGACGTAAACTGGATGGACGCATTTGGTGGAGCCATTACAGTTTGCAATACAGAGGGGATTATTGTTTATATGAATGATTTTTCCATTCGGCAGTTTGAAAAGTATGGCGGCGAAAAATTGTTGGGTACAAACCTTCTGGATTGTCATCCCGAGCCATCGAAAACCAAACTTCGTGAAATGCTGGCAACACCAACCGAGAATACCTATACCACTGAAAAGGATGGAGTAACAAAGGTAGTTACCCAAAAACCATGGATGGAAAACGGGAAATTCTGCGGGGTAGTGGAGCTGTCGTTTGAACTTCCTTCAGCTATAGAAAATCATATTCGTAGTTAATTTGGATACCTGTTTTACAAACCTCGTTTGTTGAATAAGATATATCCAAAATTCAGCGTAACATAAAGGTTGGTATTACTTTTTTCGTAGTAGTTGAACGACAGACTTACCGGTCCGATTCCGGTTTGATAAACCAATGCAGCCAATCCCTGCAGATAATAATTATTGATAAAATCGTCGCTTTTAATTGCCGAAAGGTCTGCTTGTTCCAACTCTTCATGAATAG
This sequence comes from Draconibacterium mangrovi, assembly GCF_010586825.1. GTDB lineage: Bacteria > Bacteroidota > Bacteroidia > Bacteroidales > Prolixibacteraceae > Draconibacterium > Draconibacterium mangrovi. The sequence continues at coordinate 395,798 of NZ_JAAAGB010000004.1, forward strand.
GGCAAAAACCATAACCTTCAACACGAAGATGCCAGTCGGGCGAGAATTTGAATATGGCTTTTAATCCTCCGGCCAGGAAATTATTCGAATTAAATTCGTTTATAAACAGCGATTTACTGTGTGGTGTTGGCGAAAATCCCTGGGCTGAAAGTTTTGTCGACCGGTATGTTTGAAACAATTTTTTTGTACTTAAAAATGATTCGAGATGAGTACCCAACACAAATCTCTCTCCCAACGAAAAATAGCGTAAAGATTGGGCATGAAGTTGAAAATAATTATGATTTGAAAGTTGTGTTGCAGACTTTGCATTATTTCCTGCTATGTACTTTTCTTCGCCAATCACAAATCTACCGTCAATTACACGATGGGCACCTTCTGTTGCATACTGCTTGTAATTCAGTGAGTTATTTTCGAATGCCAACTTCGAAACGAATGCGTTGAATTTTGAATTGTTAGGCGTACCTCCTTCTTCCGTTTCATCGGTTTGATAAAAATCATTACTTGCCGATGAATAGGCAATACCCGCATAAATTTTACTGTGCAGGCCCAGCGGTAATCCGGTTTCTAATCTGAAGTTGGTTTCATCTTTTATAATGAACGGCGAGCGAACATCTTCGAAAATCAGCTCTGTACTCGACGAAAAATAATCCCAGCGGTTAAAGGTTAGATACGACTCGAGGTAGAAAGGCAGTGCTGTTGGATAATCAATGCGGCCCCCCAACTTAAATGAACTGTAAAATCGCCCAAAATAAATGTTTGAATGAAGCGAGTAGGCTCTGCTGTTGTAGCTCCGGAAATTAATCGCTGCAAAACCCTGGTTAATCGGCTTGGTAGAAATATTTCCACCAATACTCAAATCCAAACGTTTTTCGGGTTCTACTTTTAAATGCAGATCGAAATAACCCGTACCGGGATTGTAGCGCGTAATGGGTTGGATCGACTTTAGCTGTTCATCGGCAACCAATTTGAAATATTCGGTTTTTAATGCAGAAAGCGAGACAATGTTATTCCGGTGTTTTATACTTTGGATGATGAACTGTCGTTGCATGGGGTCGGTAACACCTTCAACCTGAATATTTTGAAAGTTGAGTTCAGGTTTTCGTGCATTAAAACTGTCGCGTTTTGCCTGAACCACTTCTTTTGGAATACGACGTTTAATCAGTTGTTTTATACTATCTATTTGGGCCAGTGTAGTTTGTTCTCCGCGGGCCAGAACGGTATCTATTTTATGAAAATCGAGCAAACCAACATTGTCGAATTTAGTTTCCAGAAGAATTCCATCCGATGGTTTAATCTCAAAATTAGTAGGCCGCATCACCATGTTCGAAATTTGCCGCATAACATCATCGGCGTCGGCAGCTCTTACATCATCAGCCACCTTATGCCCGATAATAATATCCGGGTTAAAAATTTCTTTCATATGGTCGGTAGGGAAGTTATTCAGCAAACCACCGTCGAAGAGTAATTTCCCGTCAATCTCGATAGGTTTAAAATAAAGCGGAACCGTCATCGATGCCCGCATGGCATTGCCCAAATCGCCGTTGCGCAAAACCAGTGGTTTACTATTGTTTACATCGGCGGCAATACAAAAGTAAGGCACCATCAGCTGGTTAAAATCATAGTTACAGGCCGCGCTGGTTGCAGCCGTTAGTTCCATAAAGGCAAAATCCATTTGTTCACCTGGAATAATATTGGTTGGTGGCAGAATTTTTACTTTTTCATCTTTTTTTGCCACACGAAGTTGTACCCAGGTTGGATCGTCTTCCTGACGTTTAAAATAATAACGGTATTCACGTTGTATTTTTCCGGTCGACCAGAAATAAAAATCATCCGACTTAAAAAGTTCTTCCATTTCCTCGGTAGAATAACCTGCGGCATAAAGTCCACCAACAATTGCTCCAATTGAAGTTCCTGATATATAATCGATTGGAATGTTGTTTTCTTCCAGAACCCGTATCACCCCAATATGCGCCATTCCTTTGGCGCCACCACCACTAAGCACAAGCCCAACCGATTGAGCATTGCCATGCAAAACGGCAAAAATAAATAACGGAATAACAAGGAGTGATCTAATCATTGGGTCAATTGTTTTCTGAACGCTATCAAAATTACTAAAAAAGGAGAGTATGTTAAATACGCTTATCAGTAAATCTTACTAAAAACTGATTAAATTCATTTGTATCATTTATACAGACAGAAAAATACCAGAAGAGGTTGCTTTCATGTATCATAATTTTCTAAACACTACTTTTATTGATAGTTTTGTTAAAGAGAGCAGTTTTAGTGCCTGATTTTAGTTTTATCTTCAGGGTAAAACAGCTTTAAAGTGTTTTGGATATACAATTGACAACAGGTTCGAATTAAAAGATAACGAGTGAAACGACTAATCACCATATATATTCTTGTTTGGCTTAGCTTTTTGAGTAGTGCACAGCTGGTGACCGAACCCGATTTTAGTTGGGGAAATTGCCACTATTACAATGCCAGTGTTGGAGATACCATAAAGTTTAAGGGGGAAGATATAGTGCTGCTCGGTATACATAACCACTATAACACACTGAGTATTGATAATGATACCATTGAACTGAAGGTAAGCCGGCGCAGTTTGCCGACGAGTTTAAATCGGGTGCGTGCTTTTGTTGCCGATAATCAAAATGTAAAAAAGCTGGCTTCCAATAAAGCGGCGCACGGATTATTAAAAAAGGACGCACTGATTTGTTTGTCGGATAACCAGGATTTGATGCTGGCTCCTGATTCGTTTGGTTTTCCGGTGAGTTATAACGATGGTTTTAATTGGAATATGAACGAAGATAACCATATGTTTTCGTTCCCGGGAAAAGCTTGCAACGGGGGCAATGATGAAGTGAAATCGAACGAGGGAATCGGAATTGCTTTAACCGATGCGCGGGGCATTGAAAAACACTGGTTGCTGGCCATTGAAGATAGTAAAGTTGTTTGGGTAGAAGAGCAAAAAGATGGACGCAATAGTAAAGAAGCGTGCATGCTTTTGCAGAGTAATTCAAATCCGTCGGTTTTTTATGTGTACGATCGTTTATACGCCAACACTGTTCAGGTAAAGGATGGACAGGATGTGAGAACCGGAGAGCTTTTAGGAACGGTATGGAGAGACGAAAAATGGGCTTATCTGCAACTGGCAGTGGTAAAAAGTGATACCATTCCTAATTACGAAAACAGGTATGCCAACTGCATAAATTTTTTCCCGCAGTTGTACGAGCTGTATTTTAAAAACACCTTTAATTTTACGAAATCGTTCACCCGGGGAAAAGTGGATTTTGCGCGGCAACCACAAAGTAACGGCAACCGGAAAAACCTGCTTGCCTTTGAGGAATATGCCGGTATGGGATGGGATATGGGAACCTGGAACACAACCGATAAAGTTATGTTTTGCACAAAGGGCGAACAAGGGAATGCCCGATTAAAGAAAGTACTGTTCGGGGGCTCTGATGCGGAATGTCGGAATCCGAAAAATTATTTTGAATACGAAATTAATGTGCGAAACGGTGTGTACCGGGTGCGGGCACAGGTAGGAGATGTGGAACAGGATTCGTGGCAAAAAATTGAATACGAAGGTGTTGAAGGCTCTTCCTATGACCTGGACGCAGGAGAGCTAAAATGGACATCGGAAAAAGTTGTTAGAGTAAACGACCGGCGCTTAACGGTTCGTATATATGTTGATCCAACTAACCAGAAAGTTGCCGGAATCAGTGAGATTGTATTTCAGCAAGCGTACTAAAATCTAAAGACCATTCCTGTTTTTACCTGCTCTGTTGTAAAGCTTGAGTGAAATAATGCCAGGGCCGGAAGTGCTGTACAGTGCGATGGTAAAAGTTTCTCGACTTTACTTTTCTTAAAATATTCAACGGTTTTTAGCGATTGTTTGTCTTGTTCTTTCAAATGAAAACCGCCGATTACAGCTTTAATATTATCAACTCCGGTAACCTTTTTCGCATGTTCACAAATATTACATATACCGGAATGTGAGCAGCCGGTAATCACAATCAATTCTTTATTCACAATGGCAGCCAATGCTGAGTCATCAGGGATAAAATCATCGGAACCATCTGCAAATTCAAAGCTGGTTGATTGGCTTTCAAAATCATTATTTCGTGATATTTCGCCCAAAAAGAACAGGTTTTTGGAAAGTTGTAGCGAGTCTCTGCTTTCCATTAATGTAAACTGTTTTTCAATCTCATTTTTGGTTAGTTCCAATCCTACCAGAGTGTGGTCTGTTTTTCGGTATCGTTTTGAAAAACTGTCCGGATGAGTTATCAGCGTTTTGTTTTTCAGGTATTTTAATCCGTTTCCATGGTCCCAGTGTCCGTGACTCAGAACTACCTTTTTTACCTCTTTTTCAATGTCGATATTTAGCTTTTTAGCATTTTGCAAAAAAACATCAGAATGACCGGTATCGAATAGAATTTTTTCATTATCGATCTCAACGAGGTAGGAGAGTCCATGCTCTGCGATAAATTGTCCTCCGGCTGTATTATCTGTTAAAATAGAGACTATTAACATGTTTAATGAATCGAATTATTGCTGATTTTTTCCCAAATGGTTTTTAAATTTAAACTTATTGGATGATTCGGCGCATATTCAACCAACGATTTTTCGTGTAACATGCACTCAACAAACATTTCTGAAAAAGGTATTTTTCCAACAAGCGGAATATTGTTGTCGATTAAATAGTGTTCGACTGTTGCCGTAAATTCAAGGTTTATGTCGTGTTTGTTAATGATGGCATAAATTGGAACTTTAAACGAATTAACCAGTTCCACAAGCCGTTTGGCATCGTGTAATCCTGAAACTGTTGGTTCTATCACCAGCAGAACGGCATTTGTTCCGGTTATAGATGAAATGGCAGTGCAGCCAATTCCCGGAGGCCCATCGTTTATTATAAATTGTGCTTTATTTTCCCTGGCCAGTTCTTTTGCCTTTTCTCGTATTCGTGTTACCAGTTTACCTGAATTCTCTTCGCCGGGACCCATTTTTGCGTGTACCATCAATCCAAAACGTGTGTCGGAAATAAACCACTGGTTGTTCCGGTTTTGAGTAGTTTGAATGGTGCCGACCGGGCAAAGTCGTTCGCATAAACGACAGCCTTCGCACTGATAGGGATTGATTTCAGGGAAACCAGTCTCGTTAGTAAAAATCGCTTCAAATCGACAAGCTTTCTGACAGGTTCCGCAGTTTGTACACTCTTCCTGATTGATGAATGCCAGTGAGCCGCTATCGAATGGATGCGTTTCTTTTATCTCGGGTTTTAAAATCAAATGCAAATCGGCAGCATCAACATCGTTGTCGCAAAATACAGCGTTTCGGGCCAACGAAGCCAAGGCAGCAGCAATGCTTGTTTTGCCGGCACCACCTTTTCCGCTGAGTATTGTAATTTCTTTCATTTTAGTTGATAATGGTAGCCAGTTTTGCAAGGATAGAATGATAAGCTTTTTCTACATCCACCGGTATATTTTCAAATAATTCTCCCCGCGAATAATTCTCCGCATACACTTTTGAAAATGGTATTTTACCCAGCAACGTGATGTTGTTTTCCTCTAAAAATTGATAAATAGCGTTGTTCCCCAAACCTGCTTTGTTTACAATAACGCCAAATGGTTTATGAATTTCATTTAGCAGCTCAACTGTTATTTTTAAATCGTGCAAGCCAAAGGGAGTGGGTTCGGTAACCAGAATGACGTAATTAGCTGTTGCAACGGTTTCAACAACCGGGCAACTTGTGCCGGGAGGTGCATCCAGCAACGTAATTTGTTGATTTGAATCAGCTAGCTTTTTTACACTTTTAATCAATGCCGTTTGCATGGCGGAACCAATTTTGAGCCGTCCTTCAACTATTCCGGCGCCAAAGGTTGTCCGGTAATCAGAAATGCTGCCCAGCGAATTCTGAACCGGTGTGAGCGCCTCAAACGAACAAGCCGCAAAACATGCACCGCAGGAATGGCAAAGTTCGTAATTTAATTCCGCAAATTTTAGTCTTTGAACAATGCTAATTGCATTGAATTCGCACCATTCCCCGCATTTTTTGCAATAGATACACCTTTCTTTATCAATTTCAGGAACGATGGTAAAAACCTCTTTTTCTGCTTCTTTTTTCGCTTGAGGAAAAAAGAGTATATCGTTAGGTTCTTCCACATCGCAATCGATTAATTGTATGCGGTGATAATATTTTTCAGATAAGAAATAGTACAGGTTAACCGAAACGGTTGTTTTGCCGGTACCTCCTTTACCGCTTGCTATGGCAATTTGCATATTCAATTGTGTTTAAAAAATTCCCCGGAGTGTTGCCCCGGGGAATACCGAATTAGTAGCTAACCTAACTCTGAGTGACTATGAAATCTCAGAAATGCACTAAACTTAGCATGTTTTGGACTATTGTCAGACAGCATAAAACCGCCAGATATTTCCTAATGGTCGCAGTAATTGGCCGAAAACTCGATGGTATCGTTAAGGAAACCTTGTGCCAGTTCGGATGCAGAAAGGTGCGGTGCACCCACAAAAACATTTACATTGTTGTAGTTGAAAATTTGAATGGCTTTATGGCCCATTCCTCCTGCCAGCACATCGGTAACGCCATTTTCGGCTAACCACTTAGGCAACACTCCCGGCTCGTGAGGTGGGGGAGTTACCCGTTCTTCGTTTACAATCGTTGTCTCTTCAACATCTAACAGTGCAAAGTACTTGCAGTGTCCGAAATGTCCGTCTAAAATCCCGCTTTCGTCAACAGGAACAGCAATTTTTTTTCTCATGCTTATTTCAAATTATTAATTTTCTAAAGGGCCAAATCCCCGGCCACGACCTCTCCCTTTTCCACGTCCCCAATCAATTGGTAAGTTTTCGTCGGTTGCGCGATTTCTAAATCTGAAACCTCTTCCACCTCGTCTTCCAACGTTGGCAAACTGTTCTTCATTTAATGCGGGGTTGCATCTTCCTTGTTTTCTGCCGGTTTGGGCTCCTTGTCCCATTGGTCCGGTTTTGTTTAATCCTGGCATTGTTTCTAATTGTTTTCAATTCTCGAAATCACATCTCTTACTTTCAGTTCTTCATCATTTAACTCTATCATTTGAATTTCAAATTTCTCCAGCATATCCTTGGCTTTTGGTCCAAAATGACCCGAGATGATCTGTTGCGCACCCAATTCAGCAGCCATTTCCGAAGATTTTGTACCGGCTCGGCCATTTGAGTTTTTAAAACTGTTTTCAATGAAGTTAGTTGTGTGGGTTTCTTTGTCGTACACACAAAACCAAGCCGCACGTCCAAATCGTAAATCAAATTTAGCATCTGCATTGTCTCCGGATGAAGTAATTATTGTTTTCATATAATAAACATATGTGCTTTACGAAAGTAAGTGAAATAGTTGAATTAAACAAGAAATAAATTGATCAAATGTTTATTTATAAGGTTTGGTGATTATTAGAATTGGGCACAAAAAAAATTGCAAGGCCATTGTTGATCATGGCCTTGCAATTTCTAATAAATTGAAATACAGAATAGTTAATTATTCTCCATTTCCTGTGCTTTCTTTTTTACGCGATTAGCGAGCAAAATAGTAATTATACCTGCAAAGATGGCAAAAGAACCCATTACTTTTACAACGACCAGTGCCGATGTATACGGAGAGGAAATTAGAATAATACCGAGGACTATTGAAAATATTCCGCCCCAAATCATAGAGCGTTCGCCGGTGTGGTATTTCTTTATTCGTATCCCGGTAACAACTCCGGTAATTCCGTTTATTAAAGCAACCAATCCTAAAAACCACATTAAAAAAGAAGTAGTGAGTACTGAGCTCGAAAAAGGTTTTAATACGACGATTAGTCCCGCAATTATGCTTAGGCCGCCAGTAATTAATCCCCACCACCAATTTCTTCTCACATCTTTTTGTTTGTAGGTGTTGTAAAGAGTTACAACTCCGTCAATTAGCCAGTAAATACCGAGAATAAAAATCAACGTTGTAAGCGTTGCCTGAGGGAATAGGAGTAAAACTAATCCTACGACTACTAGGACTATGCCTCGGGCCATGATAAGTTTCCATAAGCTTTCGGCAACTTTTTTGTTTGTGTTGTCTGTCATTTCTACGATTTTATTTGAGTTGGTATGTACTACAAGTTAGGGGAAATTACTGAAAGTTACCAAAGAATTATTATAATAAATACAAAAAGGTTGCCTGATACAGACAACCTTTTATGTTACGCATTTTATTGCAGAGCTATTCTACTCCTGCCTTTTCAAGGATAAGTTCCAATGGGCAGAATTTGGTGATTGATGATTGAAATAAATTCAATCCAACAAAACCTGCCAGGCCAAGCCAGTATATATTAACGAATATGGCCAATAGAATGCTTGTCAACACAAATATTCCTGCAACTGCGCGTACTATTCTCTCTTTCATCATATTATTGTTTTTTTATTGATATCTATATTAAAATGGTGATTATACAAATTTCTCAATAGCTGATATATAGGCACTTATTGGGCTTATTCCTTCAGCTTCTTCATTAAATACTTTTATTCGCTCAAGGAGTTCATTTGCTTTATCCTCCTCCAAAAAGGTAAATGAAATGAAATAGCGGTACGGATTTTTTGACGATCCAAACCAGTTGGAAATATCTGAGTGTCCATCGGCGCTTTCCATAAAACCGTCAACCGGTAATTCGCTGTACGAATTGATGTGGATGTCGCGAAAGATCTGCTCCAGCTCATGATGATAAGCTTCGGCGCTCTGAATAATTATAAATTTCATCATTTTAATTTTCCTCTTCGTTAGATAAGTTATTTTCAGTTTTCGGAGTTTCAGCTACCGGAGCTTCTTCTACCGGGTATTTTTTCTTCTCAGTCATGTAATAAATCAGCGGAACAATAACCAGCGTTAAGAATGTAGATGCAATTGTTCCACCCATTAATGAAATCGCCAATCCCTGGAAAATGGGGTCGAATAAAATCACTACAGCACCGATTACAACGGTTCCGGCAGTAAGCAGGATAGGAGTGGTTCGCACTGCACCGGCCTCGATTACTGCGTCTTTTAGCGGCGCTCCGTCTTTAAGCCGGAGGTTTATAAAGTCGATGAGCAGTATGGAGTTTCGGACCATAATTCCCGCCAGTGCAATCAATCCGATCATTGAAGTTGCTGTAAAGAAAGCTCCCATCAGCCAGTGGCCGATTAAAATACCAACCAATGAAAGCGGAATGGCAACCATCATTACAAACGGAACCGTAAAGTTCTGGAACCATCCAATGATTAACAAGTAAATTACCAACAGAACTACTGCAAATGCAGCGCCCAGATCGCGAAATACTTCGTAGGTAATTTGCCACTCACCGTCCCATTTCAGGCTGTAATTATCTTGTACAAACGGCTGTTGTGTGAACTCTTCGTTAAGCGTGTAACCTTCAGGTAGCTGGATTTTATCGAGATTGTTGCTCATATCAAGAATTCCGTATACCGGGCTTTCCAGTGCTCCTGCAATATCGGCAGTTACATAAACCACGCGTTTCTGGTTTTTACGGTAAATGCTTTTATCCTGAATTTCTTCTTTTATTTCAACAACATCGCCAAGCGCCACTTTCTGGCCGGTCATGCTCATGATATTTATTTTCTTAAGATCCTCAATGCTCGAACGTTCATCTTCAGAAAAACGTAATGCAATGCCAACCTGCTCGTGTTCTTTCTCTGCGTAAAGTTGTGTGACTTCCTGACCGCCAAGAGCCATGGCAACACTGTTTACCACTTGTTGTGTTGAAATGCCGGCCAAAGCCGCCTTTTCTTTCAATACATTAAATTTATATTCCACCTGGTCGTCTTCCACTTGCCAGTCGATATCTACCACATCCGCGGTATTGGCAAACAGGTCTTTTACCTGGTGGGCAACCTCAATTTGTTGATCGTAATCAGGACCGTAAATTTCAGCAACCAGTGTTGAAAGTACCGGTGGCCCCGGTGGAACTTCAACAACTTTTGCGTTGGCATTGAATTTTTTTGCCAGCTGCTGAATACCCGGACGCATGGCTTTTGCAATGTCGTGACTTTGCGCTTTTCGCTCAGTTTTGTCAGTAAGGTTTACCTGAATATCAGCAACATTCGAACCTCTTCGTAAATCGTAGTGACGAACCAAACCATTAAAGTTCATTGGCGAAGCGGTTCCGACGTACGACTGGTAATTTAATACCTCTTCCTGCTGAGCAATGTAGGCTGCCAGTTCTTTTGTAACGGCAGCAGTGCGCTCAAGCGTGGTTCCTTCAGGCATGTCGATAATTACCTGAAATTCATTTTTATTATCGAACGGAAGCATTTTTACGGCTACCATTTTGAAATAAACCAGTGTCATTGAAGCCAACAGGAAAAATGTGATGGTACCGATAAATGTCCAGCGTTTCCACGATGATTCCAACATCGGTTGCATCGTTTTATAGTAGATCTTGTAAATCGGCGAATTTTCAAGTTTGAATGCCTTTTTTACCTTGTCGTCTTTCTCAACAACTTTCAGTAAACGGAATGCCAGATATGGTGTAATCGTTAGTGCTACCAGCAAAGAAAAGATCATGGCGATAGAAGCTCCAATTGGCATCGGACTCATGTAAGGCCCCATTAACCCTGAAACGAAAACCATTGGCAATACAGCTGCAATTACTGTAAATGTGGCCAGAATTGTTGGGTTACCCACTTCATCGATCGAGCGTAAAGCAGCCTGAATGAACGGCAATTTTTTCATTTTAAAGTGCCGGTGCATGTTTTCGGCAATAATTATCGAGTCGTCGACCACAATACCGGTTACAAAAACCAGCGCAAAAAGTGTAATCCTGTTCAGTGTGTAATCGAGGAAATAGTAGCTGAACATGGTTAGTGCGAAAGTAATCGGTACCGACAGGAACACAACCAGTCCGCCGCGCCAACCCATGGCAAGCATTACCACAAAAGTTACGGCAATAATTGCTCCGGCAAGGTGCATCAACAGTTCCGATACTTTGTGCGACGCTGTTTCTCCGTAGTTACGGGTTACATCAACATGCACGTCTGAGGGGATAAGGTCTTTTTCAAGATGGCTGATTTTTTCCAGAATCTGGTCAGCAACTTTCATGGCATCAGCTCCACGGCGTTTCGCTACTGAAATAGTAACTGCTCCATAGTCGCCTGCAAATTCATTTTTCTTTTCATCCATCGATCCGTAACCAAAATTCACATATTGAATCGGTTCTTCAGGACCGTCAAGAATTTCGGCAACTTGTTTCAGGTAAACCGGACTTCCGTTGTGGATACCAACAACAAGGTTGGAAACATCATCTGAAGTTTGCAGAAATTCACCCGCTTCAACCAGGTATTCCACATCATTTTTATTAAAAGCACCGGTATTGAATTGCTGGTTTGCAATCTGTATTTTCTGTGCAATACTCAATGCATCAACATTGTAACGAGCCATCGCTCCGTTGTTCAGCATCACGCGGATCTGACGTGAGCGGCCACCAATTACCTTTGTTTCCGAAACATCGGTAACCTGTTCAATTTCGTTATTTACTTCCTGTGCGATTCTTTTCAACTGGTAATCGTCGTAATTCTCGCTCCAGAAAGTCAGTCCCAACACCGGCACATCGTCGATCGAACGTGTTTTAACCAAAGGCAAACTTGTTCCGTGCGGCATCTGGTCCATGTGCTTCATAATTTCGTTGTACATTTTTACCAACGAGCGTTCAATGTCTTCTCCAACATAAAACTGAACGATAAGCATGGCCTGACCCGGCATTGAGGTAGAGTATACGTATTCAACTCCCGGAATATTGGCCACCACTTTTTCGAGCGGTTGCATTACGCGGGATTCAATTTCTTTCGGGCTGGCTCCCGGGTAGCTAAAGAGGATATCGGCAATTGGTACGTCAATTTGCGGTTCCTCCTCACGGGGAGTCAGGTACGAGCTGTAAATACCGATCGCCATAAATGCGACCATCAACAGCGGCGTTAATTTTGAATTTATAAATTGTCTGGCTATTCCGCCGGCAAATCCTGTTTTCATTTTTTTTCTCTTAAATTCATTTTTTAAGTTCTGTTTAATAGACCCCCTATCGTCACTTTGTTCCGATTGTCTCCGTCGGCTGACGGAACAAGGGCTTTGCAGAAGCGACAGGGGTAATTCACTTAGGAATTACCTTTTTGTTAGTTAGAAGCTATAATTGCTCCGTCAAAAAGTTTGCTGTCAGATTTCACAACATATTGTTCTCCATCCGATAAACCTGAGATGATCTCAATTTTGTCGCCAAATGTTTTACCGGTTTTTACCCAGCGAAGCAAGGCATTTCCCGACTGACCAACAGCGTAAATTCCAACCAGCTGACCACGGTGGATCAGTGCTGATTCTGAAACCAGGATGCGTTTTTGAGTTCCATATTCAAACAACACTTCGGCATACATTCCGCTGTACAATTTTGCTGTACAGTTTTCAGGAACGTTAACTAAAACCTTTGCCATGTATTGGTTGCCGGTATTTGTTGTTGATGGATTTATTTCAATGATTTTTCCGTCCAATTCTGCATTTGCTGAAGTGAATTTCACTTTTACGGCATCGTTCAACTGAACTTTTGCGATGTCGGCTTCAGGAACGCGTGCAATTACTTTCCACTGCGACGGGCTTTCCATGCTCAACAATGGCATTCCCGGATTGGCCATGTCGCCTTCCTGAACAAATTTGGTTGTAATAACTCCGCTGTAAGGTGCACGAATCGATGCATAACGCATGTTTTCCTCCACTTCGTTTTCCATTTGTTCAACGGCAGCCAAACGTGCTTTAGCCATGTCGTAACGCGTGCGCATGTCGTCCATCTCTTTGTCCGATGCACTGTTTGCTTCGTATAGTGCTTCGTAACGTTTCAGGTCTTTTTCTGCGCTTTCGTAAGCGGTGCTTGCTTCAACTTTGCTTGCTTCAACCTGTGCTTTTTTTGCCAGAATATCCTGGTTTCTGATCTGGATCAACAGATCGCCCTGGTTTACTTTCTGACCTGGTTTTACGTAAATACGCTGAATTTGACCCATGATACGGGTGCTTAAATTACTTTGTTTATCGGCTTCCAATTTGCCCGAAAAACTATGTACTACCGGGTAATCAGCAAGGTTGGCAACAGCTGTTTGTGCTGTAACTTTTTCTTGCGATACCGTGGTGTGTTCTTTCTCTTTGTTCCCACATGAGATTGCAATTATTGATACCAATGCAATTGCAATTATGAATTTTGATTTTTGTACTAGTGTCTTCATTTTTAGTATGGCGTTTATTCGTTAATATCTTGTTCTATAAGCAATTCCATCTCAAAAATGGCTTGCTTGTAATTATAAATGGCTTGAATGTATTCTAGTTCTTTTTGTGAGGTGAGGGCTTCCGACATTAGCAGATCGGCAGTTTTTTCCAGTCCTTGTTCAAAACGGTTTGTGCGGATTCGTAATGACTCCTGAGCCTGATTTTTTGCCAGTTTGCTCGATTGGATTCGGTTATAATTGAGTTCCATTTTACGGGTAGCACGATTGATTTCTATTTGGCTTTGAGACAGGTAATCTTCGTAGTTAATTCGTGCTTCGTCCAGTTGAGCGGTTGCATGTTGAATGGCTCCTGCATTTTTATATCCACTAAACAAGCTCCAGCTTAGAGATGCTCCAACCATGTAGTTATTCGCTGAAGTTCCGAACAACGATTCGTCGTTCCATTCAAATGCTCCAAAAGCATTCAGGCGAGGAACGAATTTCATTTTGTTCGATTTAACCATGTTCTCGCCGGCCTCGATTTGTTTTTGATAAGCGAGCATGTCCGAACGGCTTTCCAGGTTTACTGAATTCCGGTCGATAATCACCTGCATTGGCGGTTGAATCAGTGAATCGGTGGTTTCAATCACTTCGCTGAATTCCATGCCCAACAGGTAAGCCAAAAAGTCGTTGGCAGTTTGTCGCTGGTTTTGCGCTTCCAGTAATTGGTTCTTGCGTTCTTCAACACGAACAGAAGCTTCAAGTACATCTGCTTCTTTAGCAAATCCCTGTGCGGCATTATTTTGTGTTAATCGTAAAGCTTCTTCTGCAACAGCTACTGATTTTTCCAGTACCTCAACTGACGACTCGGCCAGCTCCAACATGTAGTAAGCTTTTTTTACTTCGTATTTAATGTTCAGTTTAACCCTGTTATTCTGAAACGCTAAAGCATCCAGTTGATTTTTGGCTGCTTTACGGGCATAAATTCCGTCGAGGTTCAGCAATGGCTGCTGCAGCTCGATTTTTGTCTGGAAATTCTCGATACTTCCCGGATCATTCAGCAGATCAGGATTAAAATCTTGTTGCGTTACAATCTCTTGTTTCAATTTAAAACCAAAAGAATTTAGCGGGTCGTTGGTTGACATTCCGGTGTGACTCGCTTCAACTCCTGGTAAAAAAACAGAGTTTGTCATTCGGTAGCGGGCGCGTGCGGCTTCCACACGGGCTTCAGCACTTTTTACATTAAGGTTGTTTTCTTCAGCAAGGGTAATGGCCTCGCTCAAACTTAATGGTCTTGGTTGTGCCTTTACTATTGCCGGCGTTAATAACAGCAATAAAATAAGGTAATTGAATTTTTGTGTTGACATATTTGTAATCGTTTTTGATTCTTTTTTCGCCGCAAATATATGTTATTAGATGCAAATATCTACATAAATAGATATATAAATAATTGATTGATCATTTTTGAAATCTATTACGATAATAGGTTGTTGATTTGTACGACTATTAGCATTCCAAAATTTATGTAAAAGCTAAGTGTAGTAACGTATTCTGATTCTTATAGTTACTGTGAGTTGATAAATTAATTCTATGAGGCGATAAAATTGATTTAGGGGATGAATTACATAGCAATTGTGAACATTATTTCAATGTTAACTGGAATTGGTTTGAATTTGAAGGGTTTAGAAGTAGGAGAGAAGTTCCAATTTGTGTACAGAATTGGAAATAGGATGTCATCTCTGTAAAAAGACGACATCCTTATAAAAAGTTTATTGTTGCAGTGTTTAGCGGTATATTAGCAATTGCGCCCTGGTAGTGCTTAATTCTTTTTCCATTTCAAGCAATTTCTCCAGGCTGTCGTAATACACAGTCAGCTCAAATAGATACTCAGTAAGCGAAATAGAACCTTTATCCAGCGCTTTACGCAACAATTCCAAATCGTTTTGCAACGATAGCTGCTCACGAAACTGTGTAATGTTTTGCTGTATTGCGATGGCTTTGGTATGTAGCGTTTTCATCTCGTTGTAAAAACGTAGCTTTGCATCCGTCTCACGTTGTTGGGCCGCTTCGTTTTTTAACTGAGCATATTTCACCGTGTTTTTATTCTCAAACAATGGTATTGAAACGCCCACCGAAACACCCTGAAAATGTTCGCCAACTACTTTTTCGCTCATATAACCTGCATTTAGTTTGGGCAGACTTTGCGCTTTCTGCAATTGCGTGTTTTTGTCAGAAATGGCAATTTCCTGTTCTAACCAGGCCAGCACCGGATTGTTAACAGCTGCCTGCGTAGCCCACTGCTCAAAATCGTTATCGATCGGAACAGATTGAAAAGTCGTCTCCTCAAAACTGACTTCATTGCCACCGTTTAGAGTTGCCAACTGTTGCAGTAGAGTTTGTCGCTGAATCTCAATGTGGCGAAGTTCAGCTTCCGTATTCAAAAGCGTAACTTTTGCTTTGTTTTGATCCAGAATATTGGCTTCTCCGGCATTCAGTTTTGTTTCAACTGACTTTGCAATCTGGCTGGCATTTTCCTGTCGTTTTTGGTATTCCGCCCGCAGTGCATTCTGGTAAGTGAGTTCTGCACAAAATAAACGCACCTGAAGGAAAATATCCATCTTCTGCTTTTTGTACTCCAGTTCAGCCTGCTCATTTTTCATGTCTGCAATCTGGTTGCGGTAGGCATAAGCCGATGGAAAATCAAACGACTGCTGAACGCTGATATCTGTGCGGTTACCAATGGCCGAGGGATCGCCCCACAAATAATGGAACTCCACTTCAGGGTTTTGCAGTTGAATACCTGTTTTATTGCCCATTTTTTCAGCGTCAACCATTTTTCTAAGCGCCGAAAGGGTGGTGTTGCTATTCTCAATCTCGGTCAACAATGTTTCGATGCTACTTTGCGCTGACGCAAATTGGCTGAACGTTAGAATCGATATAATTGTGAATATTAGTTGTTTCATTTCGAATCCTTTTTAATGTTTCCATTTTTGCTTAAAGCATAGTAAACGATGGGCACTACATAAATATTCAGAATGGTTGATGTTAGTAAACCTCCTAAAATTACCTGTGCCATTGGGCTTTGGATTTCGTTACCCGGTAAATCGCCATTCATTGCCAACGGAATTAGCGCCAATGCAGCTGTTAGCGCCGTCATTAAAATGGGTAACAAACGGTCTTTTGATCCGTGTACCAGCGTTTCGTAAAGCTTTTCGCCCTCTTGCTCCAAACTTTGATAACGCGATACCAAAAGAATCCCGTTTCGTGTAGCGATACCAAAAAGTGTTATAAAGCCAATAATTGCCGGAATACTCAGCATCCCGGAAGTAAGCATGATGGCAAAAATTCCACCGATCAATGCCAGCGGTAAATTCAGCAAAATGATACCTGCCAGTTTAAAGTTTTTGAATTCCTGGAATAAAAGCAGGAAAATGACAAAAAGTGCGGCAATAGAAGTGAGCAGCAACATACGTGAAGCTTTTTCCTCACTTTCAAACTGTCCGCCATATTCCACACGATAACCTTCCGGCAAGTCGATATTCTCGTTTACACTTTGTTTGATCGCTTCAACCACACTGTGCAAATCGCGACCGGCAACGTTGGCGGAAATTACCAGTTTACGTTTTACATTTTCGCGACTGATGGAATTTGGTCCGCTGGCCGAAACAATTTCTGCTACCTGGTTAAGTGGTACTTTTTTCCCATCGTAAGTATCGATCAGTGCATTTTTAATGCCTTCCAGCTGGTCGGTGTAATCGGTTTTGTAACGAAGCAGCAAATCGTATGTTTGTTGTCCCGCGTAAATGTCAGCCATTTTTTCACCACCGAGTGCTATATCAACAAATTCGTTGAATTCATGAATTGAAATGCCATAAAAAGCCAGCATATCACGATTTGGACGAATTTGAATCTGTGGAATTTCAACCTGCTGTTCAACGTTCACGTCTACCAGACCATCGATATCAACAATGTGTGCTTTAATATCGTTACCCATTTGGAACATGCGGTTTAGATCGGAGCCAAACAGTTTAATGGCAATGTTGGCGCGGGTTCCCGAAAGCATGTGGTCGATGCGGTGCCCCAAAGGCTGCCCAACGGTAAAGGCAATTCCCGGAATTCCGTAAAGTTTGCTGCGAACATCTTGCAAAAATGTCTCCAGTTCGCGGTCGTTCAGTGTAAAATTCACATCAATTTCGGCACTGTTGGTACTTTGCGAGTGTGTGTCCAGTTCGCCACGTCCGGTTCGTCGGGCAGTGCTGCTAACTTCTGGAATGGAAAGCATCTCGGTTTCAACGAGTGAACCCAGTTTGTCGCTTTCTTCCAGAGATGTACCTGGTTGTGTTATAACCGATAGCGTTAAGGCACCTTCGTTAAATTCGGGTAAGAAACTACGCCCAAAACCCGAGAAAATAAACAGCGAAACCACAAACAAACCGAGAATCGGGAATATCACCACTTTTTTGTGGTTCAGCACCCAAACCAACGAACGTTCGTAGCCTGCCGAAAGGTTTCGTGCCAGCCAGCTTTCTTTTGATTTTCGGGATAAATAGTTGTCGCCCGACAGCATCATTTTTGAAAGCAGAGGCGTTAATGTCATGGCAACAATCAGCGACATAAACAACGAAACAATGTAAGCAATACCAAGCGGTTTTAGCATGCGGCCCTCCATTCCCGAAAGGAAAAATAGCGGCATAAATGCAACGATAATAATGAGGGTTGCATTTAAAATGGAAGCCCTGATTTCTTTTGAGGCTTCGTAAACCACAGTGAAAGAACTTTGCCGTTCGCCTTTTGGTAACAGGAAATTTTGCCGAAGACGTTTGTATACGTTCTCCACATCGATAATGGCATCGTCAACCAGCGAACCAATGGCGATGGTCATACCACCCAAACTCATGGTGTTGATATTAAGCCCAAGCAGGTTCAGTACAATCACCGACCCGAGTAAAGAAAGCGGAATTGCAAGCAGTGAAATCACTGTTGTTCTAAAACTTCCCAAAAACAAAAACAGGATGACGATAACCAGCACGGCACCTTCCAACAGCGCACGTTGTACGTTATTAACCGAAGTTTCGATAAAATCCGCCTGACGAAAAATTTTTGTATTTATGGTTACATCGGGCGGCAGCGTGGCTTTCATAGCCTCCAGTTTTTGTTCGATTTTTTCTGTAACCTCGAGCGTATTGGTATTGGGCTGTTTCGAAACGGAAATAATAATCGACTTTTTTGCATTATGCGAAGCGTAGCCCATTTTAACGGCGCTGCCAATTTTTACTTCGGCAACATCGTTTACCCGAATCGGTTTCCCGTTTATTGTTTTTACGAAAGTATTTCCAAGTTCTTCGGGATTTGAGGTACGGGCCACTCCGCGAACTACATATTCGTTGCCATGCTCGCGCACGATTTTACCTGTTGAATTCTGGCTCATTTCGCGACAAGCGTTGGCCAGCTCGTTGATGGAAACGCCGTAAAAATTCATTTTTAGCGGATCGGCCAGCACCTGGTACTGTTTGTAATCGCCGCCAATAATGGTTACCTGCGAAACTCCACCTGTTGCGAGTATTACCGGCTGGATATCCCATTCGGCGATTGAACGCAGAGTCATCAGATCCGTAGAATCCGCTTGCAGGCTCATAAAAAATATTTCGCCCATAACGCTCGACTGTGGCGCCAGAATGGGGTCACCCACATTTTCAGGCATTGCTTCCTGTACGGTAATCAGTTTTTCACTAACCACCTGGCGTGCTTTGTAAACGTCGGTGCCCCAATCGAAATCGACCCACACAAATGAAAAGCCCAGACCTGAAGATGAACGTACGCGACGTACGCCCATGGCTCCGTTTACTGCTGTTTCAATGGGGTAGGTAACCAGGCGCTCCACTTCTTCGGGAGCCATTCCATGTGCATCGGTCATTACAATTACGGTAGGCGCCGTAAGGTCGGGAAACACGTCAATATCCATATTTTTAGCCGTGTATACGCCGAACACCACCAGAACCACCGAGCACAAAATAATAAGGTATTTGTTGTTCAGCGAGAACTTTATAATATTGTTAATCATAGTGATTGTCTTTTAGTGAACATGTCCGGCATGCGGATCCAAAGCTCCGGTTGATTTTGCCAGTTTTACCTGCATTGCACCTTGTGTTACAATTCGCTCATCGGCATTCAATCCCGCTGTTATTTCGGTTCGCAAACCATCGATTCCACCGATTTTTACCTCGCGTTTTTCGAACATTTCGGGTGTTACCTGTACAAAAACATAGTAAATGCCTTGCTCTTCCAGCAATGCAGTGTTCGGAACGGTAATCGCTTTTGAATTAGTCATTGTTTTCAGAAATACTTCAACAAAAGTGCCCGGTGCAAAACCCGCACGATTTCCTATTTCCAGACTTACCGGAAACAGGTACGAATCATCGTTTGCCGACTTTCCATAAGAAAGGATCTTCCCGTTTAACTCATCCAGCGTGTATGTTTTTTTGTCGTGTATGGTGGTGATGTTGGCCGTATTTATAGATGGCAACAACGATAGATATTTTTGTTGCACCTGCGCGGTAAGCAACAATTTGTTGTTTTGACTGATGCTCACCAAGGGCTGGCCGGCAGCCACATATTGTCCGTTACTCACAAAAATCTGTTTCACAAAACCGCTCATTTTACTCTTCACCATTTGACCGGATTCATTGAAGTTCTTCGACAAATTTTCGTAAACAGCTTTACTGGTTTCGTAGGCATTTTTTGCATTCAACAATTCCTGCTCCGTTACCAGACGATCTTTTACCAGCTCTGACTTACGCTCGTAATTGGCTTTGCTGGTTTCATAATTGCTTTTGGCTTCAGCCAATTGAACCACAAAGTTGTTTTCGGCCATTTCGCTCGAAGAAATCGTGAAAAGTTTTTCGCCATTGGCAACTTGTTTTCCTTCAACCAAATTGTTGTTGGTAAACAATACCAAACCGGAAGCTTTGGCAGCAATAATCTCTTCTTCGCCGCGTGCAGGTTCAATTTTTGCTACTGTTTTTATTGCTGGCCCGAATTCCTGTTCCAGTGGCAAAGCCGTTGCAAAATCAATCTTCCACGATTGTTCTTTTGTGAATACGGTGGCATTTACTGCCGAAGGCTCATCTCCGTGATCGTGATGGTTGTGGAGTTCTTCATCGTTGGCAAAAACGTCCACATCGGGAACGATTACCTCAAACTGTTCGCCTTCGGTTTCGATATTAAAATACAATTTGCCTTCACCCGCAGTAGTAGGCTCAAGTTCGAAGCTGTAAATGCCTTTCCGAAGCGGTTCATTCAGCGTTTGGCTTACCGTTTTATCATTTACGACAAGTTTTGCCGTTATTTTTCCTGCTTCTAGCGGTTTAAAATTATCGAGAAAAGTAAAATGTGCCAGGATATCAGCGTGTTCGCCAGTTATCATGGCATCGGCTTCAGCAAACAATTCAAAATCGCTGCTGTATGTGGTATACTGAATTTTCTCGTGTTCGTGTTCACTTTCTGCTGCTTCCGCTTCGTGTTCGTGATCGTGTTCAGCTTCGCTACTACGGGGTGAGTTTTGATGGCATGAAAACAAAAGAAAAGCGATTGATGCCACCCATAAATATTTCAATTTCATTTTTTATTGCTATTTAATTTTCCAAAAAATAATAACCAGAGTTTTGATTCAACAGAATCTGAATAGAATCGGGGTAGGAAAATTAAACTACAGGAGGAGCACGAAGCCCCTTCGTGGAAGTGTAAATGTTTGTGGGTAGGGGAATGGTCCCTTCAATGTGGTATTGCCAGTTACTTTTGTCAATATCCAAATTGGCATTAAACAGGCCGGTTATCAGCAACGAGCAGTATGTGTGTTGCAGCGTGGTAATAATTAGTGGCTGGTCGGCTCTGATTTGTTTCCCCGGAAGTACCAGCAGGTTGTGAAGTGCGCAGTCAGTCGATTCACCTTCGGAATGGTCGTGCGTACAACTTGCTGTCTGAGCAGATGTTTCATGATGGTGATAAAAACACTTACATTCGGATGTTTCGATAACTGCCTGCCCGCTGTGCAAATGATGCGGGATAAAAGCATGCGACAGTATAATCGCTCCTGCAAAAATCAGTAAAAAACTTCCGATATGATTTATAGTTTTTTTCAAGCTCTAATCGTTTAGTTCTATTCCGAGGAAAACAAAAATAATAAAAAGTAGCAGAAAAGGGGCTTTTTGTTTCTCTTAACAAAAATTACAGCTGTTCGATAGCACGTGCAAGCTTATCTTTAATGAGGTGAGCAATTGGTTCGATAGATGAATTGTCAACAGCCATCATTGATGCAACCGGATCGATGGCAGAAACCATAATTTTGCCTGGTTGCGACGATTCCTGAACCACAACATTACAGGGCAGCATTAATCCGATATGTTCTTCTGCTTTCAGTGCTTCAAATGCGTTTGGCGGATTGCAGGCACCAAGAATTTTGTATTTTCTGAAATCCACATCCAGTTTCTCTTTTAGTTTTTCGTGAATATCAATTTCTGATAATACTCCAAAGCCTTCTTTTTTAAGTTCTTCTTTAACTTTTTCTACTGCTGAATCAAAGTCAGTTTCAATGGTTGTTTCAATATAATACTTCATCTCTTAATATTTTAAAGTGTGTTGCTTTATACGCTTATAAAACCATGCCATTCCTAACAGGTTTGGTTAGCGTATTGTTTACGTGGCGTTTCGTAAAATAGTTGACATTTGTTTGTAGAAATATTTCGACAAACTGTGAATTTTGGCCACAAAAAAGGGTTTCACAACTAATGAAACCCTCTCTTTTTATTCAATAGAAAATTAATGCATATGTCCTTCGTGTCCTTCTTCGGATTTAGTTTCGGCAGCACGGTCGTATTTGCAACAGCCTGGAAGTTTGTCGTAAACTTCGTCTTTTGCTTTGTGCATATCGGTGTCGTGACCAACAGCAGCAACGGCCATGTGAACTTTGTGGATGTTGGTTTTTGCATCATCGAAAGTCACTTCAAGCATTTTGGTTTCTTTGTTCCAATCTGCTTTCGAAACACCTTCAACTGCGTTAACAGCTTTTTCAATGCGGGTTTCGCACATTCCGCAGTTTCCGTAAACTTTAATTTTCTCCGTTTTATTTCCTGCAAAAACGGTAAATGCGCCCATCATAAAAAGGGCTACTAAACTTAAAACTTTTGTTTTCATTCTATTAAAATTTTAATGGTTAATAAATTAAATATCATTTTATGATTTCCCGGGTTTCCCCGCAACTCAGCATCATATCTCCGAAATAGGGATTTCGGATTTCCTTTTCAGCGCTAAACCAATAGGCTCCCTGGTCGCCGTTGGCCATCGGGCAGTACTGGTAATAAGTAGTGTCGTTATCCAAACCGAACATTTTCAGACTTTTGTAGAACGCCTGGTTAAATGTGGCGTATTCTAATCTTTGCTCATCAATGTTGGTGCTGTTGCCAATTTTTTGTAATGATGGTTTCAAAACATTTAGTTGATCCATCCAGGCCATATGTGTATCGCCTTTCAACAATTCCATTTTAATAGCTGCAAGAGCTTTGAAGGTGTTCTTTGCTTCCGCACTTACTTTGGCTGCATCTGTTGCAATAAAAGCCTCATTCATTTTTAGGTAGTCCTCGTAAAATGCGGTAAGTTGTTTTACAAATGCCGGATCAACTTCTACTGATTCAATCGTTACATTTTGCTCGTCGTTGCCCATGTCCATTCCACCGTGGTTGTGACCTGTTGGGGCAGTGCCTCCTTCGGGGCTCATCATACTTGGTTTGCCTGCCAGCTGTGCCGCCGCATCAATACTAAATGTCCCGTTAACAGCAATTTCTTCGCCTATCTGAAGGCCGTTTTCAATAACATAACTTTCGCCAAGGGCAGGGCCGAGGTCCACCTCGCGCATATTAAAATACACGCCCTGGTCGGTTTCCGATTTTACATAAACTACCGAGCGTTCACCCGTCCACATTACAGCTGTTTTCGGTACCACAACAGCATCGGTTTGTGGCAATTTTGCGTCCACTTTCCCCGATACGAACATTTCAGGTTTCAGTTTTAAGCCCTTATTGGATTGAACAATGCGCGCTTTGGCAACTCTTGTTCTTGGATTGATAACCGGATCGAGGTAATCGATAGTTCCTTCAAATGTTTCACCCGGCAGCGACTCGATCGTATAACTTACTTTATCGCCTTTTTTAATCCACGGCAAGTCCGATTCATACACATCAAAAAGTACCCAAACTCGTGAAAGGTCAGCAATCTCGTAAATCGCTTGCCCCCTTCGAACATAGTCGCCGGTGTTAACTTTTTTTAGTGTTATATATCCAGAAACTTCAGCCATTACATCAAATGTTTGTTGTGCTGTTCCGGATGCTAAAACCTGATTGATCTGCTCGTCGGTAAGTTTCCAGTTTTTTAGTTTTTCTTTGGAAGCCTCGAAAAGCTGTGGTTGCGAATCTTTTATTTTTTGTGCTTCAAACAACTCTTCCTGCGCGGTTACTAAATCGGGTGAATAAACTGAGGCGATCACCTGTCCTTTTTTTACATAATCGCCGGTAAAATTTACCATCAAATCCTCAATTCTGCCCGGAATATGCGACGATTGTGAAAAGATCAGGCGTTCATCTTCCTGTACTTTCCCGTTGAGCCGTACAACTTTCAGCGGTTCTGATGAGCCAACAACCGCTGTTTGAATATTTGCCAATTGCATGGCCGTGGCCGACATACTTACCGCATTCGGATCGATTTCACTGTTTTGCTCTCCTTCCAGTGGAATTAAATCCATGCCGCAGATAGGGCAGTCGCCGGGTTCGTGCTGACGAATTTGCGGGTGCATAGAGCAGGTCCAGGTTGTTTCGCCTGCAACTTCTTCAGCACTGTGTTCGTGCTGATGTTCCTCAGTTACTGTGCTTTCTGAGCCACCAAATATCAACCACCCCAGCAACAATCCAATTGCCAGTGTTGACAGAACTATTAATATTGTTTTTCTATTTGTATGCATCGTTAATATGTTTTTGCGGTGATGTAATTGATTTTTGCCACAGCGGTTTGGTACTGAGATTCTGCCATGGCTTTCATTTTTTCGTATTTAAGCAGTTGTTGCTGCATGCGTAAAACTTCCTCAAAATCTTTTCCCGAATTTCCGTAGGCGCTAAACAGAAGGTTCAGCGTTTGTCCGGTTTCAAGGATTTGTTCCTCGTACAAATCGATTAAATCTTTTTGCTGCTGAATCTGAAACCAAACAGACTCATATCCCGAGGTAAGCGAATTGATGGTTTCCTCTTTTTGAAAAGAGTATTGTTCCTGCATCAGTTGCGCCTCTTTTTCTGCTGCTCTGTACTTTTTTCTGAAAATTGGAATACTAACCGAAACCATAGGCATGAATATGTTCTTGCCATTGTCTTTTACTTCCATATCGGTGCGTTTTCCAACAATTGCGTAATCCAGACCAACACCTACTTTCGGAAGTCCCTGCCTTTGTGCAGCCAGTTCACTTTTTTCGCTTGCCTGTTGTTTTAGATCGATTGCGTCAAGCATTGGATTGTTGGTCAGTAAAGAATCTCTCCTGAAATTTTCAGGCAACAATTCCATGGCCAGCGAATCCTGAAGAACCACAGCCTCGTTCTCGTCTCTGTTAAGCAAGTTATTGAATGCAACTAGCAAGGGTTTTTCCTTTTTATTCAGAATACCAAGATTGGTTTCTGCATCTTTCAGCATAATATCAACCCGTAATACATCGGTCATTGGCGAAACTCCGTTTTTGAATTTCGAGTTGGCAATGGTTTTATACGATTGCAGAATTTCGATATTTCTCTGTTCAATTGCTTTTAACCGGCCCAACTCAATCAATGGGTAATAAGCTTCCGAAACGCTGTAATAAAGTCGGTTGCGTGCATCGAGAAATGCCTGGTATTTTGCATCGGCCATCAACGAAGCAGCATCAGCCTGGGCTTCCAAAGTTCCAAACCATGGGAACATCTGGCTCAACGAGAATTTTGCCCGTTGCGGTCCAACACGCGTTTCTACCGGCGAAATAAAATAGCCGAAAGAAAAGGTTGGATCGGGCAATGAACTTACCTGCGGTACTTTTTGCAGGGCAGCTTCAAAATCCTTGTATTTGGCCTGCAGCCCGGGATTATTTTCGGCAGCAACCTGGAAATAATCTTCCAGCGTTTGAGCGTTTGCTGCAAATCCTGCCACAAATAATGAAATGAATAGTATAATCGTAGTTTTCATGCTTACTGTTTTTTAATTTTTCGTTCTTCCCTGAAGCTGTACAGTACCGGCACAACAAAAATGCTGATGAGCGCCACGGCCATTCCTCCAAACGACGGGATCGCCATCGGGATCATTATATCGGAACCACGCCCGGTGGATGTAAGTACAGGCAACAGAGCAATCATGGTTGTTCCCACGGTCATCAGTGCCGGACGAATTCTCCGTAATCCTGCCTCAACTACTGCGGCTCTCACTTCTTTCAGATTTTGCGGATGGTTACGTTCGAAACTCTGATCGAGGTAGGTGGCGATCAACACGCCGTCGTCGGTGGCAATACCGAAGAGGGCAATAAATCCGACCCACACCGCCACACTGAGGTTGATGGTGTGCATCTGGAAGAGGTCGCGGAAATTGATGCCAAACACCGAAAAGTCCATAAACCAGCCTTGTCCGTACAACCAGATCATCAGAAATCCTCCGCTGAACGCCATGGCAATTCCGGAGAAAACCATCATTGATGTGGAGACCGATTTAAACTGGAAGTACAAAATCAGGAAAACAATGATCAAAACAATTGGTACGATGATCGACAATCGTTTTTCGGCACGGATCTGGTTCTCGTAACTTCCCGAGAATTTGTAGCTCACACCTGAGGGCACCGTCAATTCTCCCGAATCAATTCTGTCCTGAATTACTTTCTGTGCGTCGTTTACCACGGTAACTTCCGAGAATCCTTCATTTTTATCGAAAAGCACATATCCAACAAGGAACGTTTCTTCACTTTTAATGGCCTGCGGACCGCGCTGATATCTGATATGAACCAGCTGGCTTAATGGAATTTGTGCTCCGGTTGGTGTTTGCATGAGTATTTTTCCTAACGATTCCGGATCGTCTCGCAATTCACGAGGGTAACGTACCCTGACCGGGAAACGTTCGCGTCCTTCTACCGTGGAAGTAATTTTCATTCCACCAACAGCCGTTTCAATGGTCTGCTGCACATCTTCTACATTTAAACCGTAACGAGAGATTTTATCCCTATCGATATCTATAAGTAAGTACGGTTTTCCTACAATCCGGTCGGCAAAAACAGCCTGTGCTTTTACCGAAGGAACTGTTTTCAGGATATTCTCGAGTTGAATTCCAAAATTTTCGATGGTTGTCAGATCCGGTCCGTACACTTTAATTCCCATCGGAGCGCGCATTCCGGTTTGTAACATCACCAGCCGGGTTTCAATTGGCTGAAGTTTTGGTGCCGAAGTCACGCCGGGAATTTTTGTTGCATTCACAATTTCAGTCCAGATATCATCGGGCGATTTTATCTTATCGCGCCAGTTACGGAAGTATTCACCTTTATCATCAGGAATCAAATCATCCCTTGTAATTCCACGTTGTAAAGCTTCTTCGTTGTTAAGTTTTTCGCCGTTCGTCAATACAAAACGATCGTCCTTATCAACTTTAAACCGAACACGGTGCCCTTTTTCATTCAGCATGTATTCCGGTTTGTAGTTGATTATATTTTCATACATCGAAATTGGTGCCGGATCGAGTGCCGATTCTACACGACCCAATTTTCCAACCGATAAATCAACTTCAGGAATATTGGTGAGCAACATATCGAGCTGGCCAACCACTTTTTGGTTGTATGCAATACCCGAGTGTGGCATCGATGTTGGCATCAACAGAAAACTTCCTTCATCCAGCGACGGCATAAATTCTTTACCAATTCCCGGGAAAGAATGTGCCAGCGTAGACCAAACTTTTGTTGTACGAACATTCCATCCCAGTTTGTCAAAACCTTTCGGAACGAAGCCAAACAGATTGCTGAATCCCATCCATGAAGTGATTCCGACAAGGATCAGGAACGACGGAATGAGCAGAAATGCAACTTTGTGATCCAGACACCAGGTTAAAATGCGTTTATAGAAATGTTCGAGAAGCAGAAAACCGCCTAAAATAATTCCGACGAGGAGCCCAACAAAAATAAAGTTGGTGACGATTGTTCTTGAAGCTCCCAGTGGCAGCCAGTATTTGGCCAATAGCCATACAACCGCAATTATTGAGATAATGATGCTGGCATATCTTAAAACCAGCAATCCAAACTTTTTCAATGAAGCGATGATTTTAGAATCATCTGTTGTATTCACTACATTTTGGCTGTAAATCAGGTTGAGTAATCCGGAAACTCCAAAAGCGATCAGTAGTGAGCCGGCCCATAAATAACCGGCAAAAAGTGCTACAATTCCGGCAGGAATAATGGCAATGTTCAACCAGCGCACAATGTTTTTCTTTTTGATTTTTGCGCCAAATACCCAGTGAGCAAATGCCGGAAGAAATATCAACGAAACAATTAGCGCAGAAACCAACGCGAATGTTTTGGTAAACGCCAGTGGGCCAAATAGTTTTCCTTCGGCAGCCTGCATGGTAAATACCGGTATAAAACTTACAATGGTTGTGGAAACGGCTGTTAAAATTGCTGAACTTACTTCAGCAGCTCCGTCGTAAACCGTTGTAATGAGTTTTTGTCCGGGTGGCGCTTCTTCAATGTGTTTTATAATGTTTTCGGAGAGAATAATTCCCAAATCGACCATGGTCCCGATGGCGATGGCGATACCCGAAAGTGCAACAATATTTGCATCTACGTGGAAATAGCGCATGGCAATAAAAACCATCAACACCGCAATTGGCAGCAAACTCGATATAAGGAACGAAGCCCGCAAGTTCAGCACCATTACAATCACCACCAAGATGGCGATCAGAATTTCGAGCGAAAGCGCTTCTTCCAGCGTTCCCAGTGTTTCCTGGATCAGTGTTGAACGATCATAAAACGGAACAATGGTCAGTTGGCTTTCCTCGCCATTGTCAAGTGTCTTTTTCGGTAGGCCGGGTGCAATTTCGGCAATTTTAGCTTTTACATTGTTGATGACTTCCAGCGGATTTGCCCCATAACGGGCAACCACAACTCCTCCAACCACTTCGGCGCCGTCTTTATCGAGCGCACCACGGCGGGTGGAAGGCCCAAGACTAACAACTGCAATGTCTTTCACCCGAATCGGCACATTGTCCTGAACCGCAACCACGGCTTTTTCAATGTCTTCAACATTTTTAATGTAACCCAGTCCGCGAACGAGGTATTCTGCCTGGTTGATTTCAATGGTTTTGGCACCTACATCGCGGTTCGATTTCTGAACGGCCTGCATGACTTTATGCAGCGGAATGTTGTAGGCTTTCAGCGCATCCGGATTAACATCGATCTGGTATTCCTGCACAAAACCGCCAATGGAAGCGACTTCAGAAACACCTTCAGCGGCATTCAATGAATACTTCACGAAGTAATCCTGTACCGTGCGGATTTCATGCAAATCCCAGCCTCCGGTCGGATTATCGTCTTTGTCGCGCCCTTCAATAGTGTACCAGTAAACCTGCCCGAGTGCCGTAGCATCAGGACCAAGCGCGGGCTGAACACCATCAGGCAAAAGTCCCGATGGTAATGAATTCAACTTTTCGAGTATCCGCGAACGAGACCAGTAAAATTCTACATCTTCGTTAAAAATGATGTAGATGCTGGAGAATCCGAAAATGGACGAACTGCGTATTGATTTAACACCCGGAATCCCCAACAAGTAAGTAGTTAAGGGATACGAAATCTGATCCTCGATATCCTGAGGCGAACGTCCCATCCATTGGGTAAATACTATTTGCTGGTTTTCGCCAATATCGGGAATGGCGTCAACCGGTACCGGATCTTTTGGAAGCACTCCTGTATCCCAGCCAAAGGGCGATGTTATGATTCCCCAACTTACCAGTAGGATCAAAACCAGTATGGTAACCAGCTTATTTTCAAGAAAAAACTTTATGATTTTATTGAGCATATCTTAATATCCTATGAGATTAATACAATAGAGAAACCGGATCATGAGCATTCATGATCAGTTAAATTATCATAATAAAATCATAAAAGATATACCTGTTCCTCGGCAAGAAATTCGAGTACTGTTGGAGGTGGAGGATCGTCGGTTAAAGTAAAGTTTTCTTCTGAATACTCAGAAGGAATCAATAAATCAAGATCGATAAAGGAATGCTGCAATACGTCGATTTCGGCCAGAACCGGAATCGTAGAAATTACCGGTGCAGAAAAATCTTCTTTTACCTGGTAGAAATGGTTTTCATTGGAACAACATCCGCCATCGTCGCAGCATGAATCGGCCTGGGCGAAAATAGAAACATCAACCAGCGAACTGTGGCAATAATGTTTGCTCACAGCCAATCCCATTGTTGAAATCAACAACAGAGATACTAAAATAATATGGCTGAGTTTTCTAATCATTTACAATTTAAACTTCACTAAATAAACATTCTACAAAACTAAAGGTTTAAACAAACCTGCCAAATGTTTGGCAAAGTTTGTTTAAATAATGTCTACACTGCTTTATAACCAATCGATTCAACGGTTTCTTTTACTTTATCCAGGTCGATGTTGTCGCCCTCTAAAGTAACCGTTTTTTCGGCAAGGTTTACTACTGCACTTTCTACAAATGCCAGTTTTTGCAGGTTGTTCTCTACATTTGCCTTGCAATGGTTGCAAGTCATCCCTTCAACTTTAATAGTTTTTAATTGCATTGTATTATTCTTTAATTGTGTTTCAGCTTGTTCTTTTGGAGTCCGGTATCGCTGGATGTAGCCGTTTATGATCAGTCCCAGAAGTAAAACTCCCGAAGCAATTTGCCACCAACTTAGGTGTGTTCCGTGATCGTGCCCCAAATGTTGTTGAGTAATTTCTGTAAACCACTGTACAGGCAGCAGGTAATCGATGATCAGCCCGGATCCCAAAGCACCAATTATAATAGTTCCGAGATAGGTAAACAGACTTTTTTTGCCTAATACTTTTCCAATCATAGTAATTGTAGCTGCGTTGGTTGCCGGTCCGGCCATAAGCAATACAAAAGCTGCTCCGGGACTTACTCCCTTCAATATTAATATGGCTGCCAAGGGAATCGATCCGGTTGCACAGATATACAAGGGAACAGATACAACCAAAATCAGTAACATTTGCAGTATTGGCGAAAGGTTCAACAGTTCAAAGAAATCGTTGGGTATCAAGGCTGAAATAATCGCGGCCAGAACCAGACCAATGATCAGCCATTTTGAAATATCCTGAATAAACTCCACAAAACCGTAACGAAAAACATCCTTAACTTTCTGTACCAGTGATTTCGGTTTTGAAACAGTATCGGCAACATGCTGTTGTACAGGCTCATTTTTTGTAATTGCGCTTGTTATTAAACCTCCTGAAATTCCGGTAATCAATGCGGCAATCGGACGAATAATGGCAAATGGTAATCCCATAAGCGAAAACGTTGCCAAAATAGAATCGACACCGGTTTGCGGTGTGGAAATCATAAACGAAACAGTTCCTCCTTTTGATGCACCATTTTTATACAAAGCTGCTCCGGTAGGAATTACTCCGCACGAACATAAAGGCAGCGGGATTCCGAGTAATGATGAAAAAATAGATGAACGAAATGGCGATCCATTAAAATACTTGTCTATTTTTTCGCGTGGGATAAATGCATACAATAGTCCTGCAAAGAAAAAACCCAGTAAAAGATAAGGGGCCATTTCTTCCAAAATGGTAGCGAAATCGCCTAAAAACTTCAATATATATTGTCCGATATTCATTTTTGTAATTTTTACAATACAAAGTAAGGGAATGGAAGGGAAGGGGTTGTTACACGATTTTGGAAATGATTTATAAGATTTTGGGGTTTCACGCAGATGGCGCAGATTTACGCAGAAAAAAAAAATCAACCATTTGGGTGAAAGAAAATCAGCGACAATTGGCGATATCTGCGTGAGACAATAAATAAGGAGGAAAATAAATTTTGGATTTTATACCTCGTCAAGCGGTTTACGTTTATTTTCCTTTAGTTTTTTAAAGTGCGAAGGTGTTAATCCGGTAACCTTCTTGAACTGGTTCGAAAGGTGTTGTACACTGCTGTAACCCAGCTGATAAGATATTTCATTCAAGGTGAGCTCATCATAAACGAGCAGCTCTTTAACTCTTTCGATTTTTTGATTAATGATGTATTTCTCGATCGTTATTCCTTCCACCGAAGAAAACAATTTACTTAAGTATGAATAATCATATCCAACATCACCGGCAATTACTTCCGAGAAGTTAACCGGTTCTTTTTCTTCGTTTGAGTAATGAGTTTTTTCAATGATAACGGTTTTTATGCGGTCGATCAGCTGGCTTTTTTTATCGTCGATCAGTTCAAAACCATTGTCGTTTAGTACCGAGCGCACTTCCTCGGTTTGGTCTTTATCTAGATTTTCTGAAATAGCAACTTTACCCAATTCTATTGTTTCAACTTGTAAATCAAGTTTCTCAAGTTCTTCTTTCACCACTTTTATACAGCGGTTGCAAACCATATTCTTTATGTACAGAACTTGTTTCATTAAGTTGAATTTATGGCTCAAACGAAACGGGAATATTTTTGCTGCAACTATTTAAACGATTGCTGCAGTGCCACCATTTTAATGGCAGTAACGGCAGCTTCGTCTCCTTTGTTGCCCAGTTTGCCTCCGGCACGGTCGAGCGCTTGTTGTTCGTTGTTGGTAGTTAGAACACCAAAAATAAACGGTTTGTTGTATTTCAGGTTCAAATCTTTTGTGCCTTGTGTTACGCCTTCGCAAATATAATCGAAGTGGCGGGTATCGCCCTGAATAACACAACCCAGAAGAATTACAGCATCCACGTTATCCAGTTCTGCAAAATATTGTCCGCCCAATGGAAGCTCAAAAGTTCCGGGAACATATTTTACTGAAATGTTTTCGTCAGTTGCTCCGTGCTTTTTTAATGTATCAACGGCGCCGTTTGCCAATGCCGAGGTAATTTCCCAGTTCCACTCGGCTACTACAACGCCAAAACGCATGTTTTCTGCTGATGGTACCGAATTAATATCGTATGCTGATAAATCTTTTGTTGCCATAATTCTGTGTTTTTGTATTGCTGATAAAGCAAAAGTAATGTTTATATAAACAAAAAACCCCTCCGAAGAGGGGTTTAACTATCGTTTGAATTCTTTTTTAATTCAATTTTGTTTTGATGCGGGCAATGTAACGGTCGGCATTTGTACCTTCTGAAGATTGCGGATATTCCGCTTTAATATCTTCGTACAACGCCAGTGCATCTTCCAGTTCGTCCATCGATTCGAGCAAATTAGCTGCTTTCATCATATAAACCGGAGTGGTTAATTCGTTATCGCTAACTGAATATGCTTTTTTGTATTGTTTCAACGCGCTGTCGGTCTCACCTAATTCAAGGTAAGCATCGCCTTTTGCACCTTCGGCAACGGGAGCCAGCAACAAATCGTCAGTTTCAAAATCATTTAAATAATCCAATGCATTTTCGTACTCACCAAGGTACAGGTACGAAATACCAGTGTAGTATTTTGCACGGTTAGCCGATTTCGTCATTCCGTAATCGTCAATAATATCAAGGAAACCCAGGTAGTTACCATCGCCGTTGATAGCCAGATTAAACGAATCTTTTTCGAAATAATTCTCGGCCATAAACATTTGCGATATCGCTTCGTCCTCTTTTGGTTGTACATAAAATTTGTTAAAACCAAGATAAGCTGCAACAACTATGATAATTCCACCAATTACGTAGCTGATGATCTTCGAATTATCTTCAACAAATTGTTCCGTTTTTGTTAACGCACTTTCAAGTTCCTGTAAATTATCGGCTTGCTCTACATTCTTCTTTGCCATTTGTCTCTTTTTCAAAATTGTGCCGCAAAAATAGCTTTTTTTTCAAAACAGCTAAACCAATGCTTGTTTTATTTTCCAGAATAATCAACATAGTAGTGTTATTAAGTCCTTTTTGTCAACATTTCGGAAATGTGCAGGCTTTTTATTTAGTTTTGTACGAACGAATACAAAGAAACAGATAATGCATATTGAAGAGATTTCAATTGTAAATTTTAAAAATATTCTGGAGGTAAAGGCTGAATTTTCGCCCAAACTGAATTGTTTTATCGGGAAGAACGGTGCCGGGAAAACCAACATGCTCGACGCTATTTATTACCTGTCGTTTTGTAAGAGCTTTTTTAATGCTACCGATCAGCTGAATATAAATCACGAGGAGAGTTTTTTTATGCTGAACGGTAATTACAGTAGAATGGAATCGAAAGAAACTATTAATTGTGGTTTGCAAAAAGGGCAGAAGAAGCAGTTTAAACGCAATACAAAGGTTTATAAAAAGCTCCAGGAACACATTGGTTTGTTGCCTTTGGTGATGATAACCCCGTCGGATGTAAACCTGATTTTAGGTGGCAGCGACGAGCGCCGCAAATTTATGGATGGTGTAATTTCGCAATACAACCAAACTTACCTCGACGATCTGTTAAAATACAACCGGGCACTGATGCAGCGGAATAATCTGCTGAAACAATTCGCCAGCGATCGTTATTTCGACGAAGAGTTGCTGGGTATTTGGGATGATCAGTTGGTGGAGTACGGAACACGCATCCAAGAAGAACGGACACGTTTTGTTGAAAAGCTGATTCCGGTTTTTCAACGATACTATAATTATATATCGGGAGGAAACGAAGTGGTGGAGTTGGTGCATCAGTCGGATTTGTATGAATCGGATCTTGCAACAATGCTAAAAGCGTCATTACATAAAGATCGGGCGGTGCAGTACACCACCGTTGGAATTCATAAAGACGATCTGTTATTAAATATTGGTGAATACCCAATAAAAAAATTGGGATCGCAAGGGCAGAAAAAAACCTACCTCGTAGCACTGAAACTGGCACAATTCGAGTTCATAAAAGAGATTTCGGGCATAAATCCCATTCTTTTACTGGACGATATTTTTGATAAACTGGATCAGTACCGGGTAGAGCAAATTGTTACTGCTGTAGCGGGCGAACAGTTCGGTCAGATATTTCTGACAGATACCAATCGCGAGCATCTCGACACCATAATTAAAAAGATGGATGCCGATTATCGTATTTTTAAAGTAGAAAACGGAAAAGTAGAACTGGCAAAATGAGACGAAGCAATACACAATCGTTAAGCGAGGTTTTAAAACAGTATATCCAGGAAAACCGCATTGAACGGAAATTGAAAGAAGTGGATATTGTGCAGGGCTGGGAAAACCTGCTTGGAAAAACTATTGCTCGTTACACCCGAAATATTTATATCCAAAACCGGATTTTATACGTGGAAATAACTTCTTCGGTGGTAAAGAACGAATTGTTTTTAATGCGCGAAGAAATTTGCCGGCGCATTAACCAGAATGCAGGAGAGGAGATGATTACCCGAATTGTTTTTAAGTAAGTGCTCGATTCTGGATACTGGATGCTTGATCCTTGATTCTGAATCCTCAAAATCTGAAACTAAATAAAAATGAACATAGACGAATTAAACGAAAAATTTGGCATTGAAGGCGAAGTTGGTTTTATGGAACTTGACGGCGATCTGCCTTTTATAACCATAACAAATAAATATGCCGAAGCCGATATTTGCCTGTATGGCGCACAAATAACCGGTTTCAGACCAATGCGAACTACCGATGTTTTGTGGATGAGTCCGTACAGCGTTTTCGAAAAAGGCAAAGCAATTCGTGGTGGTATTCCGGTTTGTTTTCCGTGGTTTGGCCCGCATGCAAGTGATTCTACTTTGCCGCAACACGGTTTTGCCCGTACATCGATGTGGGAAGTTACCGAAGTGGAGACATTGGAAAAAGGGGAGACTTACGTTTCCATGCAGTTAAAATCGTCGGAAGAAACTAAAGCTTACTGGCCTCATGATTTTCTTGCTGAATTGATTTTTGTGATTGGCGATTCATTGTCGGTTACATTAAAGGTGACAAATCCTTCCGACTCGGCTATTTCGTACACATCGGCATTGCACACTTATTTTAATTTATCGGCTGTTGAAAACATAAAAATTGCCGGACTGGCAAATACGCATTATGAAAACCAGCTGGACGGCAATCGTTATATTCAGGAGGAAGAATTGCTGGAAGTGTCGGAAGCTATAACAAGGCATTATTTTGATACGGAAACTGATTGTATCATTCACGATCCGTATTTCAAACGCGACATCCGCATTGCCAAAGAGGGCAGTAAATGTTCAACGGTGTGGAATCCCGGTGCTGAAGCATGCGAACAAATGAGTGACATGCCCAACGACGGATATGAAACTTTTGTGTGCCTCGAAACGGTGAACAAGATAAACGATCAGATTGCTCTGGCTCCGGGGGAATCGCACAAAACTACAGCGGTAATTAGTGTTGAATAAAAGAAACAAATCAAGGGTTGAAAACATTAATCAGGAATTAAGCTTCAGCCCTTGATTCGTATATGTGACTTATTCGTAATCATAAAAACGTTCGAAAGTAGAAAAGAAAAAGTCGGCTTCACGGGTTGCGTTTTCGTCGCTGTCGGCACCATGAACCGCATTTTCGGTAACACTGCAGGCAAACAACTTGCGAACGGTGCCTTCTGCTGCATTTTCAGGATTGGTCGCTCCAATTAGTTTGCGAAAATCTTCAATGGCATTTTCTTTTTCTAAAATGGCAGCAATTATTGGCCCCGAGCTCATAAACTTAACCAGGTTATCGTAAAAGGGTTTTCCTTTGTGAACTTCGTAAAAGGCACCGGCTTGTGTTGTGGACATGCGCGTGAGTTTCATTGCACGAATTTTAAAACCGGCATCGTTTATCATTTTTAAAATTGCGCCCTCGTAGTTTTTTCTCACCGCACCGGGCTTAATCATTGTAAAGGTTCTGTTACCAGCCATTTTAAAAGTTTTAGTAGTTATTGTCTGTTTATTGGTTCAAGCCATTAATAAAAGCTTGTCATTTACAATATTAACAAAATTTGGGTTATTAGCGTTTTCAGGCGAGGTAAGATTTTTTATCTTTGCCAATTCTAATTTTTGCGAATTTTGAAAAATACTGACATAGAGATTATTACATCGATTAAGGCATTACTCGCCACTTCGAAAAAGAAGCTGGTAATTATTCCGCATGAAAATCCGGATGGCGATGCTATTGGTTCGGCGCTGGGACTCGGGCAGGTACTTGCCGATTTTGGGCACGAGGTTAAAGTGCTGTCGGCAAACGACTATCCCGTGTTTTTGAAATGGTTTTCTGCAGATGTTCCGGTGCTTATTTACGATAAAGACAAAAAGAAAGCAAAAAGCTGGCTGAAACAGGCCGATGCGATGATCTGTGTGGATTTTAACGAAGCCTCGCGTGCCGGGAAACTGGAAAAGAAAATTCTTGAATTTGAGCATAAAAAGGTATTGATCGATCATCATCCGTACCCCACACAGTTTTGCGATTTTATGGTTTCCGAAACTTCGTACAGTTCAACTTGCGAACTGGTTTTTGATGTGTTAACTGAAACAGGTTTCAGCTCGTATTTCTCGAAAAAAGCAGCAGAGGCACTTTACACCGGCATTTTGACTGACACAGGTGGTTTTAGCCACAATATTTCAAAAAATACTTTTAAGGTGGTTTCGGAATTGTTGAACCACGATATTGAAACGGATAAAATACAGTCGGCAGTATTTCATAATTTTACAGCTGACCGGATGAAATTACTCGGATTCTGCCTGAACGATAAAATGCAGGTTTTTCCCGAGTACAGAGCCGCAGTGATCAGTATTAGTAAAGAAGAATTAAAACGGTTTAATTTTCAGCCCGGCGATACCGAAGGGTTTGTTAATTATCCGTTATCGATAAAAAATATTGTTTTCAGCGCCTTGTTTATCGAAAAAGATGAATATGTAAAAGCATCTTTTCGCTCAAAAGGAAATTTTCCGGCCAACGAATTTTCATCGAGCCATTTCAATGGTGGCGGGCATTTGAATGCAGCCGGAGGTGAGTCGGAACTAAATTTTGAAAAAACTTTATTAAAGTTCACGCAACTTTTACCAGAGTATAAGCATCAGTTGTTGGAAACAACTATTTAAAAAATGTTAAAAATGAAAATGAGATTAGTTACAAGATTATTATTGGCGATTATTATCGGAGTTGCAGTGGCGTCGTGTATTGAAGAGTCTGAACCATATATTCCGCCAACAAAAGCTGAAGAGGACGCATTGTTAGCAGAGTATCTTGATACCCTGACCAACAGAGGGCTGGATATTGATACAACAGCAATGGGTGTTTATTACATCATCGATTCGATCGGAAACGGCACTTTCCCTCAGGACGGAGATACCTGTGTGGTAAAATATTCGGGCAGGTTTATCGATGGTAGTGTATTTGATTCGACCGGGGATAATACCTGGGAGTATGTATTAGGTGCAGAGGGATTAATTGACGGATGGAATGACGCAACACGTTTTATTGATGAAGAAGGTTCTGCATTTTTGATAATTCCATCAGAACTTGGCTATGGAGCAACCGGTGCCGGCACTATTCCGCCAAATACTACGATAGTTTTTTTAGTAGATATGGTAGAAATCAAACCACATCATTAAATTTGCACCAAATTACAAGTTGAACGACACTGTTTTTAAACAATAGAAAATAATTAAAGATCAGATGAAGAAAACATTATCATATATTTTATTGATGTTAGGGGCCGTTGCCTTTTTTGCCTGTAACGACGGAATTGATTACCAAAAAATGAGGGATAATGAATTAGCGTTATTGGATGATTACCTGGCAATTACTCACCCGGGAGCGGAAGCTACTGCCTCTGGTCTTTATTATTTTAATGAGCCCGGTACCGGCGAAGGTGACACTATAAAAGTTGGCGACCGTGTTCAATTGTATTATGCTACCTGGTCGTTAGTTGAAGGACCGGATAGTTTATTGGTTGATGAAACAAACGGTTATCTGGACGGGCACAGGTACGATCCTTATGAGGTTACTGTTGGTACCGGAGGGTCGATTAAGGGGCTCGAAGAAGGTTTAACCTATATGCAGCCCGGAACAAGATCGCGCCTGGTGATCAACTCTGAATTGGCTTATGGTCAGCAAGGTTCAGGGTATTCTATCGGAGCTTTTCAAACGGTTTTAATGGAGATAGAAATTTACAAGGTCATTCCTTTTGAAATTTCTTCCAACGAAGAATAATCCATTGCTCTTTGTTTGCTATGAACAGAGCACAATTATTTAAAAAATTACTGCCCGGTTTTATTCCTCTGTTCGTTTTCATCGCTGCTGATGAAATATGGGGGACTAAAATCGGGCTTTTTGTTGCTATCGCTGTAGGTGTGGCCGAAATGGTCTGGATTGCCATTAAAGAAAAGCGATTCGAAAAATTTGTGCTTTTCGATACTTTGTTACTGGTGGTTCTTGGTGGTGTTTCCATACTGCTCGACAACGATATTTTCTTCAAACTGAAACCCGGACTGATCGAATTGATACTGGTGACTGTTCTGGCCATTTCAGCATTCTCAAATCTTAATATAATTGGATTGATGGGGCAGCGCTACATGAAAGATGTGGAGTTTAACACTGTTCAAATGCAACAGATGCGACAAAGTATGAAGAGCCTGTTCTTTATCTTTTTGGGGCATACTGTTTTGGTGTTTTATTCGGCCTTTTTTATGAGCAAAGAAGCCTGGGTATTTATCAGTGGCGGATTGTTCTACATCATTTTTGGCGTTTATTTTTTATATGAATTTTTGCGTCAAAAACAAAAAGCGCTTACAAACGAAGAGTGGGTACCGCTGGTTGATGAACAGGGAAAGGTTACCGGTCAGGCGCCGCGCAGCCAGGTGCATAACGGAAGCAAGCTGTTACATCCGGTGGTACATTTGCATGTGCTGAATAATAAAGGTGCCATCCTTATTCAAAAACGTCCCGCTAATAAAATCATCCAACCCGGGAAATGGGATACTGCTGTTGGCG
This sequence comes from Draconibacterium mangrovi, assembly GCF_010586825.1. Classification (GTDB taxonomy): domain Bacteria; phylum Bacteroidota; class Bacteroidia; order Bacteroidales; family Prolixibacteraceae; genus Draconibacterium; species Draconibacterium mangrovi. The sequence goes on from NZ_JAAAGB010000004.1 coordinate 435,154, forward strand.
GTCACATTTCAGCCGGGGAGACTTTGGAACAAGCACTTAAAAAGGAAGTTTTTGAGGAAATCGGTTTAAAAGAGTTTTCGGCAAAACTGCAAAAAGTGTACAAATGGGAATCGGAGGTGGAAGCCGAATTGATTTACCTGTTTACTACCTACGATTATAAAGGTTTTGGCATCCAGTCAGATGAAGTGGAGGAACTCCGCTTCTGGACCAAAAAACAGGTGGAGAAAAACCTTGGAAAGGATGTTTTTACACCAAATTTCGAGGTGGAATTTAAATTACTTCAGGAGCTCAAACTAATCTAAAACGATTAATTACCCCAACAAAAAGATTACCGGTTGTTTGTGCAAATCGGGTGCACCGTCTTTTTTCCAATCCTGAATCGATTTGGTTTGGATAAATTCATCCTCTCCGGTAATATTGGCAGCTATACAAAATAAGGTAGATGGCGAGCACGATTTTAAAATGTCGCTTACCAGCTGGTTGTTTCGGTATGGGGTTTCAATAAATATCTGCGTTTGCCGGTTGTTTCTGATCGTTTTTTCCAACGCTTGTAATTCTTTTATTCGTTCCTGCGGTTTAACCGGCAAATAACCTTTAAAAGCAAAATTCTGTCCGTTCATTCCTGAGGCCATTAGTGCCAAAAGAATTGACGAAGGCCCAACAATCGGCACTACTTTTATCCCTTTTTGATGAGCTATTTTTACCACATCGGCACCGGGATCGGCAACACCGGGGCAACCGGCTTCGGAAAGTACAGCCACATCATGTCCTTCTTTAACGGGCATTAAAAAGCGCGGCAAGTCGGCAACATTTGTGCGTTTGTTAATTTCGAAAAAAGTACACTCGTCAATGTTTATCTCGCGGTTTACCTGTTTCATAAAACGTCGGGCGGTGCGTATATTTTCAACGATAAAATATTTAGTGTTGCTTAAAATCGGTTCTACCCGGGCAGGTAAAACTGTTTGCCAGTCGCCTTCGGCCAAAACGTTCGGTACGAGATAAAGTGTTGCCATTCGTGAAAAGATTTTTGCAAAAGTAGTGATTATAGTTATTTCACAACTGCTTTTATTAATTTTGCCGCAAATGGAAAATCCTTCAATAAAAATAAAAGCAACTTTACTCGGAACGGGCACCTCGCAGGGTGTGCCGGTTGTGGCCTGCGAATGTGACGTTTGTACCTCAACAAACAAAAAGGACAAGCGGCTGCGATCTTCATTATTGCTAAACATAAACGATAAGAATTTTGTGATTGACGCAGGGCCTGATTTCCGCCAGCAGATGTTACGCGAGAGGGTAAAAGAACTCCGGGCGATTTTGCTGACACACGAGCATGTCGATCATATTTTTGGATTGGATGATATACGTTCATACAACTGGGTGCAGAAAAACCACATGGAAATTTATGCCGAAGAGCGGGTGCAAAAAGCGATCAAACGGATTTTTAATTATGTGTTTGCCTCGTTTAAATATCCGGGCATCCCGAAGATGGAATTGCAAAAAGTTGATGACGCACCGTTCGCTGTTGACGGTGTTGAGTTTGTGCCGATTCGCTGCTGGCATCATAAATTGCCGGTTTATGGCTACCGCGTGGGCGATTTAACCTATATAACCGACACTAATTTTATAGAAGATAGTGAGTTGGCAAAGATGGATGGAACAAAAATCCTGATCATAAATTGCCTGCGAAAAGAAAAGCATTTGTCGCATTTTAACTTGGCGGAGGTGCTGGAAATTGTTGACCGGATAAAACCGGAGCAAACTTATCTGACACACATTAGCCATGCTTTGGGTAAATACGATGATGTGATGAAAGAACTGCCGGAGAATGTGTATCTGGCGTATGACGGATTAAATCTGGAGCTTTAGAGAAACTTCGCGATCTGAGCAAAATTGTCAATTTTGTTAGCGAAATTCAAATCGGTATATTTTTCCAAACGATCATAAATAACCGTATCGATTCCAAGATCTTTCCCGGCCTGAATTTCTGAGTTTATATCATCGCCAACGATCAAAACTTCTTCTTTTGGGAATCTGTATTTCTCCAAAAGGCTGATAAAAATATCCTTTTTGGTTTCGTTTGATTGTTGCAGGTCGAGGATAACGATTTCCTTAAAATCATTGCGGATGCCCAGGTTGTCGATTTTGCTGTTTTGCAATTTGCTAAAACCAGAAGTAACTAAAAACTTTGTTTGCAGAAGTTCTCGCACCAGCTCATAATCCGGGAAATACTGCATCGGATCATCGTAAGTAAGATTAATGTGTACTTCCATACAATCTTTCAGCAATTGCTCACTAAACGAAAATGCGCCGGCTACTTTCTGAAATGGAGTGCGCTGTATTTCCAGTTTAACTGCCTCGAAATCTCCTTTGTATTCCCCGCTTTTTTCAATAACAGCATAGAGCTTTTCAAATAACTTTTCCGCTATTGAACTTACGGGATAAATTGTATTATCAAGGTCGAATATCAATACCGATTTATTCATTGTGATTCATTTTCAGGTTGCTGACGAAAACATCGGAATTCGTCAATAGAACAATTATATAAGTTTATATTGAATTTCGAATATTGATTAACGAATTATGAATGAAGAACTGAGTCCAACTGATTGTTGATTTCTTTCTTCCGATCGTTAATCTAAAATCGTTAATCGAGATTCATCATTCTGAGAACTCCTAATTTGTTGAGTTTTAGTTCTTAATTTAAGCACATCAAGTTTTAATTCTATTTGTTCGTAGCCACGGCAGCGAAACAGCTGTTGCAGCAACAATATAAATGATTCCTGCCAATAAAAATGCCTTATTTAAACTCACATTGTCAGTAATCCATCCCAGCAGTGGCCCAATGCCGGCAAAAGCCATACGAATAATAAAATTCCTGACCGAAAGCATGGTTGCCCGCACTTCGCTGTCGGTGTACTGGTTAATGTAGTTCTTAAAGATAGGAGTAGCTAAACCACGCACGAGGTAAAAGAGAAATAGGAACACAAAACCATAGTAGGAGATGGAGATACCTGTAAAGAAATAACCGAACGAGAGTAAAAGAATAACTATTAAAACCGACCGGCGTTTTCCCAAAAATAATTCAACTTTATAGGCGAAAACCGAAGAAATGCCTACACTTAAATTCAGGGCTGTCCAAAAAATACCAAATAACTCTTCCGGCAAACCAATTGCCACAAAAAAAGGTTGCACCAACCAGGCAAAGGTGAGCGTGGCAGTTCCGGTAAGCGCCGAAAGCAATATGGCAACTCTAAGGTTTGTATTCGAAACCAACGAGTTTTTGATATTCGTAACCAATTTCCTGATGGAATGCACATGCTCCACTGCATGAACCTTAGGTTCGATTAGTGTTAATGCTGCAGGAATTGCGAGAGCTGCCACTCCAAACTGAAAATAGAAAGGAGTTCGCAGACTAAAATAAACCAATAATCCACTAACCACACCCGCAATGGCTTCGGCAAAATTTCCGGCCGACGTTATTCGTCCCTCTTCTCGAGTATATTTGTCAGCTTTGTTATCGGCTTTCAAACTATCGTAAAGTAAGGCCGAGTCGGCCCCCGAAATAAACGACAGTCCTATGCCCAACACAATTTCAGCGGCTACAAAAGCCCAGAATTCATAAGAGAAACTGTATATAAGAAAACCAAGGCTTCCTAAAATGCTTCCAAGAATAAGTGTTTTTTTGCGCCCCCAAACATCGGCCATCCAGCCCGAGGGAATTTCCATAACAACAACGGCAACCGAATAAATGGCTTTTAGCACAAATAATTCATACGATCCCAGTCCGTTACTTTTATAAAAAAGCAACATAATGGGCATTACCATATTAAACCATTTCGAGATTTTTATCAGGTAAAGGCGCGGTATGTTCTTACTGAAGTTTGTCATCCGATCAGGCGCAAAAATAGTGTTTACTTTTTACTCCCGGTTATTTAGAGTGTGTTGTTGTAATTTTTCGGATTAAATGCAAAATAGCTTTTAAACTAATAGCAGATTTATATATTTGCCTACACAGACAGAATGATTTAAAAGTATTAACAACACAAGAGATTGTGTGGAGGAGACGATGCAAAAAACACTATGAGTGTTATTGTATGGTTTGTTCAAAAAAAATTATGACATGAAACTTACAATACCAGAAGGCTATCAATCGGTTTTAAATGTTCAACAAACCGAGCAGGCAATTAAATTAATTAAAGATTTTTTTCAGGAGAACCTGGCTGCCGAATTGCGTTTGCGAAGGGTAACCGCGCCATTGTTCGTAAAACAGGGAACGGGAATAAACGACGATTTGAATGGAATTGAGCGTCCGGTGTCGTTTCCGATGAAAGACCTGAATGAAGAACGTGCGGAAATCGTTCAATCGCTTGCCAAGTGGAAACGAATGGCCCTGGCCGACCTGAGAATCGAACAAGGTTTTGGCCTTTACACCGATATGAACGCCATTCGTCCGGATGAAGAACTGACAAACATTCACTCGTTGTATGTTGATCAGTGGGACTGGGAACGCGTAATCGAGGCTGAACAACGTAACCTTGAATTCTTAAAATCGGTTGTGCGTAAGATTTATTCGGCTCTTGTTCGTACTGAGTTTTTGCTGAGCGAAGCTTTTCCTGTAATTAAAGCCGAATTGCCAGAAGAGATTACTTTTATCCATACCGAGGAGTTAGCGGCAAAATATCCGGATTTAACGCCTTTTGAACGCGAAACCAAAGAAGCCAAAAAACACGGGGCTATTTTCGTTATTGGTATTGGTGGCGAAATGCCAAACGGCGAGATTCACGACGGAAGAGCACCTGACTACGATGACTGGAATACTGAAACCGTAAATGGTTATAAAGGACTTAACGGCGACATTATTCTTTGGAATAACGTATTAAACAGGGCTTTCGAGATTTCTTCGATGGGTATTCGTGTGGATAAAGAAGCATTGCTTGAGCAACTAAAAATACGTAATGCCGAAGAACGAAAAGAGATGTTGTGGCACCAAAAACTGCTGAATGGCGAACTGCCACTTACCATTGGTGGCGGTATCGGGCAATCGCGTTTATGCATGTACTTTTTGCGTAAGGCACACATTGGCGAAATTCAGTCGAGCATTTGGCCCGATGCCATGATAGAACAATGTAAAGCTGCAGGAATTAACCTGCTTTAGCCGCATGTAATAGCGGTACCGACTACTGAAAAATTATGTAATTTGAATTATTTCAGAGTTGGTATTTGTTATTTGCGATTAGATTTATACTTTTGCAGCGCAAAAAAGGATGCCTCGGTAGCTCAGTTGGATAGAGCAACTGCCTTCTAAGCAGTAGGTCATGGGTTCGAATCCCGTCCGGGGTACCAATTAGAATAGGGGATTAGATGAAAGTCTAATCCCTTTTTTGTTTTTGATTGGTAAATCAGCTCACAATCAATCATCCTGTTCAATGCCATACTTTTTTGTAATCCACCAACAAACTGCAGACACCGGGTTTAGGTGTATGATTTAGCCAGTCATTACGATATCACCATCCCAACACTATCAAATTATCAGATCGTGGTTGTAGGCAGTAGATGTCTATTCGGAAAGTATATACATGTATTTTCTTACAGATTTAAAAGGTAAACTAAGGTATGCTGGTACCTGTTTACAATATTGTTTGTTACCGTTTTCATTCAATATGAACATTAGTGGTTAATAAGATGTTTATATCTTATTCTTAGCTAGCTATTTAAATAACGACAAAGAATCATAAGTCGTTAGAATTTTTCTATTTACTAATCAAAAATGAACAAAATGAAATTAAAGCAAAAAATGTTTCGGATGACAATGACCTTGGTATTTCTGTTCGCAGGATTAATAATTACCAATGTTGTTCAAGCTCAAGAAAGTTTTATTCTTTCAACAACTGAATTTACGATTAAAAAAGGGCACGAAAGACTATTTGAAAATGGAGTAAAAGCATGGAAATCATGCTATCTTGAAAATGGTGGAGAATGGACATGGACAATGTGGAGAAGATATAATGGAGAAGGTTCTGTATATGTCATTTCATCAAGAATGGCTAATTGGGCGGAACTGGATAACGATGATGAAGCTGGTAAAAAATGTCGGCAGATAATATATGATCAAATAATTCCTCATATAGAAAAGACGGTAGATATGTTTTCCAAAAACATACCTGAAATAAGCAAAGCAGCCGATTCTGAAATGGGGGTAATTTGGGTCACATTTTTTCAGGTTGAAAATAGCTCTGTTTTCAGAGAAACGGTTGACGAGATTTCTAATATAATTGCTGAGGCAGAAGGAGATAAAAGAGGTTATTGGTATAGCGTTAACGGAGGAGGTCCTGAAAGCCCTGATTATTTTGTTACTGTACCATTTGAAAACTTTGCGGCATTGGATGTTGAACGTGATGGTGTATGGAAAATGGTTGAAAATGCCAAGGGTAAGGATGCAACTGATAAAATGCGGGCAAAGTTTCGGGATTCAGTTTCTGATAATTGGGCATACATGTTCAAAATGCTTGATGAGTTAAGTCATAATCCTGAAAACTAAGTTATCCTGGATTTCATAAATCACAATACATCAGTATCCATCCATTCATGTTCGTTGCGAATTTGGATGGATGGTCTGTAAATTCGCTAACAAACCAATGATGTTTACAGCGACAAATTATTAAAGTTTGTAACAGGAAGAACAGCCCTTCTTAATTCCAAATCTAACGCTACGTTTCTGGCCGATCAGGTTGAAATTCATCCGAACAAACTTTCGTGGCTGTTAAACGAACGGATAGGGAAGAACTTTAATGAGTTCATTAATTCTTACCGAATTGAATACATTAAGCACTTGGCGCTCGATCCTAAAAACAGGCACATTTCATTAATCGGTTTGGCTTACGAAAGTGGGTTTAACTCGAAAACCGTGTTTAATACCTATTTCAAAAAAGAAACCGGTATGACTCCCAAGGAGTTTCTTAAGCAGAATGCATAAATAATACGTGTAAAAGAATCCACGGAGAAAATTGTCCATCCACTAACGAAGTTTGTCCATTTTACAGCGGCTGAATACCCTGCATCTTTGTACTGTCGATAATGACACAGAACATTAGAACAGTAAAAAAATGGAAAACTTAGTAAAAACAGCATTTAATGTCCCCACACGAGAAGAGGTATCAGCAACAAACCAGGAGATTTTTGATGCTTTAAACAAAGCCTTGGGTTTTGTTCCAAACCTGTATGCAACAATCGCTTATTCAGATAATGGTTTAAAGCGTTATTTGGATTTTCAAAATGCCAAAACATCATTATCAAACAAAGAGAAAGAAGCTGTAAACCTTGTTGTTAGCCAGGTAAACGGTTGCGTTTATTGCCTGAGTGCACATACGGTATTGGGTAAAATGAATGGTTTTACCGACGAGCAGCTATTGGATATTCGTCGTGCTAAAAGCGAAAATGCAAAAATTAACGCCCTGGTAAAATTGACAGCAGATTTAACTGAAAAAAGAGGGAAAGTAAGTGCCGACAATGTAGAAGACTTTTTCGCACACGGTTATACCAAAGAAAATTTAGTGGATCTGATTATTCAAATCAGCGATAAAACAGCCATGAATTACTTACATAATCTCACCAAAGTTCCGGTGGATTTTCCCATTGCATCAGTTCTTTAATTTACAACGCAGGAAAGGAGAAATAGCAGAGGCCTGTTTTCTCCTTTCTTAAAACTTAAGCAAAATGAGTAACGAAGAAAAAAGATATCCGCTGCCACCATTTACAATGGAAACTGCCCTTGAAAAAGTACAAAAAGCAGAAGATGCCTGGAATAGTAAAGACCCGGTAAAAGTTGCACAGGCATATACCATCGATTCGGAATGGCGAAACAGAACTCAGTTTATAAACGGGAGGGAAGAAATTGTAGAATTTTTAACCCAAAAATGGGAAAAAGAAAAAAATTATAAACTAAAGAAAGAGCTCTGGGGTTTTAGAGTGAACAGAATTGCAGTAAAATTCGAATATGAATTTCAGGATGCAGAAAACCAATGGTACCGCGCTTATGGAAATGAGCTCTGGGAATTCGATGAAAACGGATTGATGCAAAAACGTTTCGCAAGTATTAACGACTTAATGATTGATGAAAAAGATAGGACGTTGACCTAATTTCATGCTTATGATACAGAATAACGATTTCACACTTATTGATCCGCAAACGGGTCACCAGGCTTTCAGACTGTTTCGCTTTGAAAAGAATAATCCGTTTGATGATGTTCAACGATTGAACCACTATTCAATGATTTGGCTGGAAAGTGGGACGGGGAATGTAAAAGCTGATTTCTCGGAATATAATTTTCGGGAGAATATTCTGCTTTCTTTTTCTCCTTACCAACCTTTTATGATCAATCTGGAAGGGGAAGTCAGGGGATGGGTTATCAATTTTCATCCCGATTTTTTCTGTATTCATAAGCACCACAAAGAAGTAGCTTGCCATGGCGTTTTGTTTAATAATATTTACAATCCGCCATTTGTTTACATCGATAAAAAAGCTGCTGCAAATTTTGAAATGGTGATTGAACAGTTTAAAGCCGAAATGCAAAATCCGGCCCTGGCGCAGTATGAATTGCTTATTTCATACCTAAAAATATTTCTGATCACAGCTTCGCGACTAAAAACGGAGCAGCAAACGGAAGCCCAACAAACCACAGCAAAAGAGGAAGAACCATTTATTTTGCAAAACCTGAAAAATGCTATTGAAATGCACTACAAAACAAAACACAGTGCCAGCGATTATGCCGATCTTTTGGCCATAACACCAAAAGCATTAACCCGGCTTACCAAAACTCATTTCAATAAAACTTTAAGCGACCTAATTGCCGAACGGATAATTATTGAAGCCAAAAGAGAATTGTACCTCACCAATAAAACCGTTAAGGAAATTGCTTACGATTTAGGTTATAACGATGAGTATTATTTTAGCCGGTTTTTCAAAAAAAATGCCGAAGTGTCTCCGCAGTATTACCGCGAAACGGTTGGTTATGATAAAGCATCGGCCGTATAAAAACATAAAAATTCCTGCGCACGAATGGTTTCCGAGGGTAATCAGTTAACCTCTGTATGTGTTTTTCTTCTTATGAGTCGTATTTGTATATTTTTCTAGCTGACTGCAATGTTTGCCCCTAACTTTTAGGCCCGCAATTATAATTCCGAACTTCTGAAATGTTTTCCCGAACGAATTACGTTACTACCTGCTCAACTTGTGCTTATTATTAAAGAAGGCTGTTTAGAAACAGTAATCGATCGACTGTATCCGTTGGAAAATATTTCCGAGGCACATCGTTACATTGCTTCAGGGCATAAAAAAGGTATTGTTCTGGTTATAGTTGATACACAAAATGCTTAAGCCAATTTGTACAACAATAAACTGTACTGCAAATAGACTAAATTCACTGGCGATTTGCTGATAGTGCACTTTTCTTAAGCGCATACCGAATAACCAAATATCCGCTAACACCTGCAACCAGTGAGCCGATAAGTATTCCCAACTTTGCCGAGTCTTGCAAATGAACTGACTCATAGGAAAGGTTGGAGATAAAAATCGACATGGTAAAACCAAAACCACCGAGGCAGGATAATCCGAAAATCTGCCGGAAGTCGACATTTTGAGGGAGAACGGCTATTTTCAGCTTAACCGCCAGCCATGTAAATAAACTGATCCCGATAATCTTACCGCAAACCAAACTCACGGCAATACTTATGGATAAAGGCGTAAAAGCACCTTCGTCGCCAATGAAATTTATGCCAGAATTGGCAAAGGCAAAAAGCGGAATAATCAAAAAGGAAACCACCGTGCTTAACCTATTTTGCAGGTGTTGTAAAGGCGACTGGATATCGGAACTAATTTTGTGTAAAATGTTAATCGCTGTTTTATGGTTTTTAAATTCCACTACTTTTTTCCCAATTAATTGCGACAACTCATTGAGGGCGTTTTTCCCTTTCACAATTACATCAACAAGCCTCTTTTTACGATGCGAAGGAATGGTTAAGGCAAAAAGAACTCCTGCAATGGTGGGATGTATGCCCGACTCCAGAAACAGAAGCCAGATAACAATCCCAACAGGAATATAGATATACATGGAATAGATGTTTCTATACGATAGGAGGGATAATGCAAGCAATAACACTAATGCGATGGCTACCAGGCGCCAGTATATTAGCGAGCTGTAGAACACCGCAATTACCATCACCGCGCCCAGATCGTCGATAATGGCAAATGCCGCAAGGAAAATCGTTAGGCCAAAAGGTACGCGTTTCCCTAGTATGCCCAAAACACCCAGCGAAAAGGCAATATCAGTGGCCATGGTTATTCCCCAGCCATGTACGCCTTCCTTTCCGTAGTTCAGCAAAAAAAAGATGGCAATGGGGAAGATCATCCCGCCAATGGCCGCCACAATGGGCAAAATGGCTTTTCGTGCCGAACTGAGTTCACCGATCAGAAACTCACGTTTTATCTCCAGCCCGATTACAAAGAAGAAAATTGTCATTAAACCATCGTTAATCCAGTGGAGTACCGATTTGGATAAGTGAAACTCGCGAAAACCGATTAGAAATTCCAGATCTAAAAATTGCTGGTAATAAGTGTGCAGCCTGGTGTTGGAGACAATGAGCGCCGCTATTGCCGCCAAAAGCATACAAATGCTGCTCAGTGATTTAATTTTTATAAACCGGCGTAACGGATCAAATTTTATCTCCATAATTCATTAAGTTTTTGTCTGCAATGCACCTTAATAAATTCTTGAGCTCGTTTTTATCTGATTCCATTGTACCTAAAAAAGAAATTCCATAGAGCGATATTTACTGAAATTCCTACGGTCAACAAAATCAGTTAATTTTTATAGATCATACATGAGTCGTTTTCTCGGAACCTTTAGTTTTCTTGTATTTACGGGTATGCATGTTAAAGAGTTTCTTATTTATTGGAGGGGAGTTTTACCGGGTGAAAACCTCTTCAAAATTATTTAAACATAAAACCATTTATCAAAAATATTATTACATTGGCACCCGAAGAAAACATTTTAAAAAACGATCAAAAAAACCAAACAGAATGGAAATCGTTAAGTGTACGCATTGTAACGAAGACAATAAAACCAATGCCAAATACTGCCGCTATTGTGGTTACGAACTGCCAAAAGTAGAGCCCAAAGAAACCCGGGAACAGCCGCTTGCAAAACAAACACAAGGTTCGACCAATAAGAAGTTAATCGTTGCGCTTGTTAGTGTAGTGGCTTTTGTTGTTGCCTTTGTTGTGGTGCAACAACTGGTGCAGCGTGTTTTTTCTTTCGATAAGGTTTTAATGAAAACCGCCAGTGAATTAAACGAAGCCTGCCCTTTAATGGTTGATGCCGAAACCCGCCTCGACAATACTGTGGCAATGGCCAATAATACTTTTCAGTACAACTATTCGCTAATGACTTTGGTAAAAGACTCGATTGATATCAGTAGTTTTGAAGCGTACCTGATTCCGCAAATAACCAACAATATAAAATCCAACCCCGATATGGAATTATTCCGCGTTAATCAGGTAACTATGAACTATAAATATGTGGATAAGAATGGGATTTTCATTACTAAAATATCTGTTGGTCCTGAGCAATATAACGAGTGACACCTTTGTTGATTGGTTTTATCTACAGTATAAAATTAACTCAGTACCTTTCTTCATCCCTTCAGGCATGTAACTTGGCATGATATATATCGTATAGTATCTATCGCCTTAATGTTGTAACTTTTATATTGTAGATTTTACTCAGTTGTGCTGTGATAGCCAGGTTTTTATTAACCAAAAATTAGCAATTATGAAAAAGATGAAATTCATTTTTGTGGCTTTTGCAGTGCTGCTATTTTCGGCAGTAGTAACAAATGCACAAAACAAAGAGGTCGAAACTGATTCATGGGACTATGAGGGATTTATGGACTGCACCGACGATTATGTATGGGGTGTAGAGACGATGGTGGTTACCAGCTGGGATTCTAAATTTCAGGCAAGGTACAAAGGTGAATATGAAGGCACATCCGGAAAACATTACTCCTGGAACCTGGTTATAAACGATAACTGGAAAAGCTGGAAAGAAGGACAGGCTGCTTTCAGAACCTATAACAGTACCAGTGTGATTGAATGTGATGGTGTACCGATTGCTATCTACAAAATCAGGTTTCATGTCACCTTAAATGCTAATGGCGAAATCGTGGTTCAGCGATACTGGGATTCCGGCGATGGATGGGTTTGCTTATAAATATTATAATATACTATATCATTTGGTAATAAAAGAGGACTTTACATCCTCTTTTGTTTTTTTTTCAAAGTTCAGTTTAAGTCTTTTATCTGTTGCGTTTTAAGGTGTTTTAACTTCTGTTTAGTTTTGAATGGCCAACTACCTTGTTATGATTGCTTCTTTAATAAGTATGCTAAGTCCTAATGTAAACTTTATCTAAAATCAATCCAGATAAGCTTGCATTTATCAAAAATCAATTTATATTTGCGTCAAACAAATTCGGCAAGAATGAACATTGACCAAAGAAATACTACTTCTTCTTTCGCAGCAATCCGTTGCGGAGCAATGTTTATGTCGTCTATGTTTATGTCTATGCGATAGCCTTCATTCGATGGTTATTCGTTGTTTGAAGGCATTCCGTACAAGCGTTTATTAAGCAAACAAAATTTCAAAAAAATATTTTTATGTCGGATAATGTTATTCGATTTGGTGGAAGCCATATTGGCAACCAAATAGCATTACAAAATTTAAAAGCCTGGTTAGTGGGCAGCAAAAGTCGCAATTATGTGGTGGTTTCGGCTATTCCCCAATTGCTCGATCTTATTCAGTTTAATCTGCAACAGGTATTTCTTCAAGAACTGGATGAAGAGGGATTACTGAACGAGATTTCCGGATTTTATATCGGTACAGTTGATGAGCAACCATCGGAAGAGTATTCAAAGTTAGCCAAACAGTTGGTTGGATTACTAAAGGGGATCGGGTTTATCGGCGATTATTCGCGGGCTTTAAAAGACCAGGTATTGAGTTTTTCGGAAAAACTGTCGGTCGAGATTCTGTCGTCGCTCTGGAACGAGGCAGTTATTATTCATCCCGAAGATATTGATTTACAGGTGTCATCCGATTTTGGAAATGCAACGTTCCTTTCGGTAGATACAGATAAACTCAATAAACTGGAGGAAGGTGTTTACCTGATTCCTGGTACTTATGGCATCGACGAGAACAATAAACTGGCGCGAACCGGAAAAACGGCAGCCGATTATACAGCAGCTTTTTTGACCAAAGAACTGGGTGTCGATACGCTAAAACTTTGGGGCCTCGACAACGATTTTCAACGGGCCAAACCTGCAATTATCAACAATCCCGAGATCATTCAACGCCTTACGTATTCCGAGGCAAGTGAGCTGGCGTATTTCGAGCACTACTCGTTTCACCCGCGAACCGTGGAACCGCTGGAACATGCGCACATTCCCATACAGGTGCTGAGCGCTGAAACTGCTGAGGGCAAAGTTCAAACCGTTATCAACACCGAAACCTACATTGAGGAGCAGATTGTAAAAAGTGTAGCCTGCACCGACGATATTTCGTTGCTGAAACTCGACGGGCCTGGCGTTGGTTTAAAACCGGGTATTCTGGCAAAAGTTACCAACCAGCTGAACGATGCCGGGCTAAACATTAAGTCGGTGATTACCTCGCAAACGTCCATCAATTTTATCTTAAGCAAAGAAAATGGTGCAAAAGCACTAAAACTCGTGCACAAATTAGGCTTTTCGGCTGTTACTGATATCAAAGTGGTGAACGACGTGGCGCTGATTGGTATTGTAGGCCACGGAATGCAACAGGCATATGGCGTGTCGGCAAAGATATTTACTGCTGTGGCTAACAATAAAATTAATGTAATACTAAGCGGCTCCGGAGCATCCGACCTTGTAAGCTATTTGGTGGTGCAGGAATCCGACAAAGAAAAAAGTGTAAGAGAAGTGTATAACGCTTTTTTCTAACCCAATAGATCCTTGAAAGAAGATCAAGTCACCTTTAGGGGATTTAGGGGTAACAGCAAGTTTCTAACTCAAAAAATTATAACAAAATGACAACTCAAAAATTAAATTTCGAAACACTGCAATTACACGCGGGACAACAACCTGATTCAGCAACCAACTCGCGTGCTGTGCCTATTTATCAAACATCATCGTATGTGTTTAACGATGCCGATCATGCGGCTAATTTGTTTGCCCTAAAAGAATTTGGCAACATTTACACACGTATTATGAACCCAACTTCGGATGTGTTTGAGCAGCGTATTGCAGCGCTCGAAGGGGGAGTGGCAGCACTTTCAGTATCTTCGGGGCACGCCGCGCAGTTTCTGGCACTGAACAATATCCTGGATATTGGCGACAACATTGTTTCATCGCCATATTTGTACGGCGGAACTTACAACCAGTTTAAAGTTACTTTTAAACGACTGGGAATTGAAGCACGTTTAACCGAAGATTTGGAAGCTGCATCGTTCGAAAAACTGATTGACGAGAATACAAAAGCCATTTATTTGGAGACGATTGGCAATCCGGGTTTTGTAATTCCTGATTTTGATGCAATTGCTGCAGTGGCTAAAAAATACGATATCCCGTTTATTGTTGACAACACTTTTGCCGGCGGTGGTTACTTATTCCGTCCGATTGAGCATGGTGCCGACATTGTGGTGGAATCGGCAACCAAATGGATTGGCGGTCACGGAACCAGCATTGGCGGTGTGATTGTTGACGCCGGAACTTACAACTGGGGCAACGGTAAATTCCCTGGTTTCACCGAGCCTTCAGAAGGTTACCATGGACTCAAATACTGGGATGTGTTTAATTTCGACGGGCCATTCGGAAACATTGCATTTATTATAAAAGCACGTGTTGAAGGCTTGCGCGATTTTGGATCGGCAATCAGTCCGTTTAACTCGTTCCTGTTGCTGCAAGGCCTGGAAACGCTGTCATTAAGGATGGATCGTCATGTGGAGAATACGCTGGCTTTGGCCAAATGGTTGGAAGCACATCCGAAAGTGGAGAGCGTAAATTACCCGGGACTGGAAAGCAGCCCGTCGTATGCCAATGCTCAGAAGTACCTGCCTAAAGGTGCAGGAGGTGTATTGTCTTTTAATGTAAAAGGTGATAAAGAAACGGCGAACAATGTGGTAAATAAGCTCGAACTGGTAAGCCACCTGGCAAACGTTGGAGATGCCAAAACCCTGATCATTCAGCCGGCAGCAACAACACACCAGCAGTTGTCGGAAGAAGCACAGGCAGCGGCCGGTGTAACGCCTACGCAGTTACGTGTAAGTGTTGGTTTGGAACACATCGACGATATTATTGCCGACTTTGAACAGGCATTGGCTAAAGTATAAGAAAATCATTCATGAATATTCACCTGCTGACTTCAGGTTAGCAGGTGAATAAATATTTTCCAACATTCATAATGTTGGTTATTTTTGCGCGAACTGAAAAAACGGAGTAACGAGATAAGGAATCGAGTGCTCTTGATACGAAAAAACGACTATAAAATGCCATTAAATATAAACGACAAATTACCGGCAATTGAAATTCTTCGCGAGGAGAATATTTTTGTAATGGATTCATCGCGGGCATCGCACCAGGATATCCGACCACTAAAAATTGTGATCTTAAACCTGATGCCACTGAAAATTTCAACTGAAACTGATCTGCTTCGTCTGTTGTCCAATTCTCCTTTACAGATTGAGATCGACTTTCTGAAAATTAAAGGGCATACGCCCAAGAATACGCCATCGCAACACATGAGTGAGTTTTACGACACTTTTGATGAACTAAAAAACAAAAAGTACGACGGTATGATTATTACCGGTGCTCCGGTTGAACAGCTCGATTTTGAGGAGGTAACCTATTGGGATGAAATGAAGGAGATCCTTGACTGGGCTGAGCATCACGTAACTTCGTCGTTGTTTATTTGCTGGGCAGCGCAGGCGGCTTTGTATCACTATTACGAGGTACCCAAATATCCGCTCGACAAAAAAATGTTTGGCGTTTTCGAGCATCATTTGTCCGACAATACATTACCAATATTCAGAGGTTTTGATGATGTCTTTTTTATTCCTCACTCACGTCATACCGAAATTCGTAAAGGTGACATAGAAAAAGTGGATGAGCTGCAGGTTATTTCACATTCGGAGGAGGCAGGTGTGTCAATTGTAAAAGCCAAAAACGGCCGGCAGTTGTTTATTACCGGGCATTCTGAATATTCACGAAACACTCTGGACGGGGAGTATAAGCGCGATATGGCCAAAAATTTACCCATCGAAATTCCAAGAAATTACTATCCCGATAATGATCCGTCTAAAACTCCGGTTATGCGCTGGAAATCAACAGCAAACCTGTTGTTCTCCAACTGGCTGAATTATTACGTTTACCAGGAAACACCATACGATCTGGAGCAGATTAGTTGAGAACTGATCACTGTTGGGCTTTCTGATTCACTTTTTATCTTGTAACTTTGAAATACAAAATTAAAAAGGAGATAAAATGAAAAATATAGCAGTAGTATTAGCCGGAAATGGTGTTTATGACGGTGCCGAAATTCACGAAGCCACATTAACTTTATTGGCCATTGCACAACAGGGTGCGGCCTATCAGTGTTTTGCTCCCGATGTGGATCAGGCGCATGTGGTGAATCATATTTCAGGAGAAGAAATGCCCGAAACCCGTAATGTGATGGTAGAAGCTGCTCGCATCGCTCGTGGTAATATAAAAGCTTTGTCGGAATATAAAGCTGACGATTACGATGCAATTATTTTTCCGGGAGGTTTTGGTGCTGCCAAAAACCTTTGCACATTTGCTTTCGATGGCCCTGATTGTAAAGTAAATCCTGATGTTGAAAAAGCCATAAAAGCTACTGTTGACGCAGAAAAACCTGTAGGAGCGCTGTGCATTTCTCCGGCAATAATTGCCAAAGTTCTAGGTGATGTAAAACTTACTATTGGTCAGGACAAAGGAACTGCCGATGCGCTGGAATCGTTGGGTGCCACACACGTTGCCACCACACACGGCGAAATTGTGGTTGACGAAAAATACAAAGTAATTACAACGCCTTGTTATATGCTCGATGCTACTATCACACAAATTGCAGATGGCGCTTCAAATGTGGTTGCTAAAATGCTAGAGATGGCATAATTGAGAAGAGTTTAGCTAACAAAACTGGTTTATGAGTTCAATTCCCTATATCGATATTCACACACATCCGTTTCATAACGAAATTGAAACGATAACGGTACAAAATATATTTCCGGGCGACGGATTTGCGGCTTTCAACGGGCGTAATTTTTATTCGGTTGGGCTTCATCCCTGGCACCTTGGCAGCAAACAGGAAAACAACGAAGCGCTGCAAATGGTAGAGGAAGCACTTGAATTTGACCATGTAATTTTCGTGGGTGAAGCAGGCCTCGATAAAATTAGCGGAGGCGATTTTATCGAGCAACTTCGGGTTTTTGAAGCGCAGGCCGTTATTGCCGAAGAGTATCAATATCCGTTAATTATTCATTGTGTGAAAGCGTTGAATGAGGTAATTGCACTCCGCGAAAAAATGAATCCCGTTATGCCCTGGATTATGCATGGATACAACGGTAGTGTTGAAATTACAAAACAACTGGTAGATAAAGGTTTTTTGTTTTCGTTTGGGAAAAACCTTTTCAGGGAGGATTCAAAAGCCGTAAAATCATTTAAATATCTTCCGCTAAATAAAATATTCTTCGAAACCGACGAGCTCGATTTAAACGTGGATACGATTTACGAGCAGGCTGCAGCTTTAAAGGAAATGCCGGTTGAGGTGCTTAAAAAGGCGGTGTGGACCAACTTTAACCAGATAGAAAAATCGTTGATGCCCGGAAGAATTTAAACACAATTTTGTTTCTTTGCGCCACGAAAATTTAGTTTTAGAGAGTAATGCACTGGTTAGAACGAACTGAGTTATTGTTAGGAGAAGAAAAACTGGCCAAACTTAAAAATGCAAATGTACTGGTAGTTGGCCTAGGTGGAGTTGGCGCTTATGCGGCAGAACAATTATGTCGCGCAGGAATTGGAAAAATGACCATTGTTGACGGCGACGTGGTGGAAGAAAGCAACCGCAACCGTCAATTACCCGCGCTTATCAGTACAAAAGGACAGCCAAAAGCCGAAATTCTGGCAAAACGTTTTATGGATATAAATCCGGAGTTGGAATTGACAATCGTAAATGATTACATCCGCGACGAGCAGACCATCGAACTCTTAAACAGTGCTCCTTTTGATTATGTTGTTGATGCTATCGATACGCTCTCGCCAAAGGTCTTTCTGGTTTATCATGCACTACAGTTAAAACTTCGTGTAATCAGTTCGATGGGTGCCGGTGGAAAAATGGATCCGTCGAAAATAGAAATCACCGACATTAAAAAATCACACAATTGCAAACTGGCAAAAATGATGCGAAAAAGGCTTGGTCGTCTGGGCGTTAAAAAGGGCGTAAAAGTGGTTTTCTCTTCCGAGGATATCGATGAAAAGGCCGTACGTATCGAGGAAGGCCGGAATAAAAAATCAACAGTAGGAACCATTTCGTACATGCCACCACTGTTTGGAGGTTTTATTGCCAGCGCAGTAATTCGCGATCTGATTGCGGAATAAATGTATGTTTAAGAAATATGTTAATTTTAGTTTGTTAGTTCGAATAAAGAATTACCTTTGGGCTGTTAATTTTTAGAAAAGTCTGGCAATTAGCATTTTGGTCTTTTTTTATTGATATTAATAAACCGGACAGTTTATCTCTCTTGTGTTTTTCCCGACGTTATTTCAATCGTTAATAAAGCTTATTTTATACTGTATTCAAGTAACACCAGGACGTGATGCATTTTGATTGGTTCTTCTGGTGATCAGTAAGATGGATATATTAACTTTAAATTATAGTATAAAATGAACATTTACATTGGAAATTTGCCCTTCAACATGGGCGAAGAAGATTTGAGAGAAATTTTTGAAGAGTATGGTGAAGTTGCTTCATCTAAAATTATCATGGATAAATTTACTGGAAGAAGCAAAGGTTTCGGTTTTGTTGAAATGGAAGACGATTCAGAAGCTAACAAAGCTATCGAAGAATTGAACAACGCTGAGGTTGCAGGTCGTAACATTAAAGTTAACGAATCAAAACCTCGCGAAAACAACAACCGTGGCGGTGGCGGCGGTGGTTACAACCGTGGTGGCGGTGGTGGTTACGGACGTCGTGACCGTTACTAGGATCAGAAAAGAATTTTTTGATAATATAGAAAAGGGGTTCATTAAGTTGAATCCCTTTTTGTTTTTATAAGACCAGAAATCAAAGTTTTTCTATTTTTGAGTTTCAATTCAACCCGATTATAATTATGAGCAATATCGTTTATCTGAACGGAGAATATGTAGCAGCCGATGAAGCAAAGATTTCACCAAACGACCGTGGATTCCTGTTTGCCGATGGTGTTTACGAAGTAGCCAAATATTATTATGGCAAGGCTTTTCGTTTCCAGGATCATTCAGAGCGCCTGAACCGCAGTTTAAAAGAGATTGGTATTGAATACGATACTGAGAAACTTGAAGCAGTATTTATGGAGCTGATTCAGAAAAATGATATGCTTAAGAAACATGCCGGAATTTACCTGCAAATATCGCGGGGCACAGCCAAACGTTCGCATCATTTCCCTGATGAGATTGCACCAACCGTTTATGCCTATGCTTTTGATCTGCCTTCGGCTACAGAAAAACTGGTGAACGGAATTAAAGTAATTACCCGCGACGATATTCGCTGGCAACGCTGCGATATAAAATCGGTTTCGTTGCTGCCCAATACAATGCTTTATAACGAAGCACACCAAAGCGGGGCAGGAGAGTGTATTCTTATCCGCGACGGAAAGGTTACCGAAGCTACGCATTCCAGCGTACTTTGTGTAAAAAATGGCATTGTGGTAACACGGCCTTTATCCAACCTGATATTACCCGGCATTACCCGAAAAGTAATTATGGAACTGTGCTCGGCGAATAACATTCCGGTTGAGGAGCGCCTGTACACCGAAGAAGAACTTTATGAAATGGACGAAGTTTTTATCGCAGGTACAGGTAGCGAAATTTGTCCGGTGGTGCAAATCGAAGATCAGTTGCTTGGTAACGGAAAACCAGGAGAAATAACACGATTGTTGCAAAAGCTGTTTTTTGAGTTGGTTTAATTAGTTTGTTCTTGCAAATTTATACATTCAAAATGGGGATTACCTGTAGGTTGTTCTTTTGCCTGCCGAATTCTAAGATAAAAACAACAGAATTATAAAAAATTACAGATGTTGGTGTAAAGGGACAAATGGAGTCTTTCTTTTAACAACTGCAAAAA
>NZ_JAAAGB010000005.1 GCF_010586825.1 Draconibacterium mangrovi
GCGGCCCCGGTCTCACGAAAATTTTACCCCTGCTGCAAAACTGCATAGGGGGTCTAAACAAAATTTTTTGCCTGTTGCAATGCTGCGAGGTGGGTCTCACAAAAATTAATCGTAGTTACACGGCTGCTTGGTGGGTCTAAACAAATTTGCAGGCATGTTACACGGCTGCAGGAGGGGTCTAAACAAAATTTTTTGCCATTTGCAGTGCTGCAACACGCCATCCACAAAGTTTGCCGGGTAGTTACACGGCTGCAGGAAGCCTGTAATCAGTGAGTTGCAAGGGCGCGGAGATTGTATGGTTTTCGGAAAGCCGCGTGTGGTAAGGCATAGGGGTGAAAGGAGAAACAAATCACTCGCGAGGATACGTTCGCTTACTAAACCGGTGTTGTTTTAATTCTTTATTATGCTAACTTTAAACTCCGAATAAAAACCATAGCCGTTGAATACGTACCCTGAAATTACCATAAAAAGAAAGAATTATAGATTAAGTGTGTTTTACCTACCATATGGGGTGTATAACAACACCTCATATAACGATATAAGGAAAATAACATTACCTGGTGATGTTTCACCACCGTTGTGTGTAATATTTAAATTTTGAAACAAAATAAAACCAATACAAATATGAATTATACAAACAAAAGAAAAGCACCATATTATAATTTTTGGAAAGTCTATTTCGGTGAGGATGAGGCCAAAGGCGACAATAAACTACCACAATATTTTTTACGAATACCAGAATTTGATGATATTAAATCGGGAAAATATAGGTACATAATTGGGCGAAAAGGTACAGGAAAGACTGCAATTATAGAACAACTAATTCATGAGATTGAGCCAAAATATAATTGCTTTTATCGGTCGATGTCTTTAAAAAATTTTCCAATTCAAATTGTACGAAATTTAAAAGATAAGACATTAGGAGGAAAGGCTCAATTTGTTCCGATTTGGTCTTTCTTAATCTTAATGGAGCTTTGCAAACTTATTATTGAAGACCAAAGTAATGAGCCTCATGAAGCAGTTTTTGAATTAAGTTTATTCATCAAAACAAATTTTCCCAATAGTTTAGGTTTTACAGAAACTTTAAGAACACTTGAAAGTTCTGAAAACAAAGTTTCAATTTTAGAAAAATGGCTTAACATATCTTCTACAAACAAAGTTGAAAATGAGACAATGGTTTCTGTTCACTATCAGAAAGCATTTGAAATTATTCTAAGACTACTTAAAAACCTGAAAGTCAAAAGCACATATTACATTTTCTTTGATGAATTGGATGAAGGTTATACATCCGGAGACCCCAAACTAAATTTACTTTTATTAGCACTAATACGTAGTACTGAAAATTGTTTTATTGAATTGAAAAACTATTTTTCATTTATACCAATTTTAGCACTTCGTTCAGACATATTTAATAATTTAACAGATAATGATTTAAACAAACTTGATGATTATATCATTCATTTAAAATGGACAACAGAATCTAAATCACCCTATTCCCTCTATCAGTTAGTTAATTATAGAATTGCCGCATCGCTACCAATTAAAAAAAATGAAATCTTTAATGCATGGGAATTAGCTACTTTTAATCAAGACAAATATCTACCTCCCAATATAAAATCATTGTGGGATTACATGTATAATAGAACGTTTGAAAGACCACGAGACATTGTGAAATTTCTGAAATGTTGTAGCAAATTAAATCAAAAAGGGAAACTAAACTTTAAGGCAGTCCAGCTTGCAGAAAACGAATATAGTGACTGGTTTTATCGCGAATTTAGAGATGAAGTACAAAGCCACCTACCGGTTTGGCAGGAATCAACCCAGGCTATAATGAAATTAGGTAGAGGAGTCTTCCAAATGGAAGAATTAAAGAAAGAATTTGAAAAGGACATAACTCTTATGAATTATATGAAGAATCAAAATGTTAACCACGAATATATCATGGAAAAACTTTTTGATTTTGGACTTATTGGAACACTCAGTGAATCTAATAAATGGTTTTTTAGATATAAAGACTATAATCTACCGTTTCTAACAAATCAAAAAATTATTTTGCATTTTGGCTTTGCTCGTAAATTTAGAATTAGACCATGGTAAAATACTACACACAACACGTGGTATAAGTCATGGCTGGGTTTCTGCGGATTCGATAAGTCGAATCTCGTCACAACCTCAGTTTCGGTCGGACACTCAGACTCTCGTCTGACTGCCACGACCTCATACCACCACCGTTAGGCTTAATTTGAACAAAAGCAACCTTAGCTGCATAAAATGAATCTATTGTGAAAAAAAAGCTATGAAAAAACATCTGATCTTTTTGACATTATTGATTGCTGTCAGTTTTTACAGTTGCGAAAAAAGCGAGCTGCAAACATTGGACTTGAATACAAACGAAGATTCATCGTTTAGTGGCACCTTTGAGACTTTAAGTTCAGAAAATCTTTCCGGGACTGTAATTTTGAATATTTCAAATGGATATTATGAGTGTTTGACTAATTTGCCTTATGGACACGGGGCTGGAAAGTTGAAAATCAATGGAACTAAAATAGATTTCATTGACACATTGTTTTTTGCAATTCCGGCAATGTACGGACCATCTTATGTCCTCAGTGGAGAACACAACTACAAATTTGATGGAGAGAATTTGAAAATTTGGAGAGAAAAAAATGTCGGAAGTATTGAGTATTACTTAAAAATGGAAAAAACAAACTAAGCCTAACATATTGTAATATGGCAGGCGGGAGTTTTAGCGGTCTGACAAGTCAGACCTTACGCCCACGTTCCTGCGGGTCTGACACTCCCGATTGCATCGGGACCGCCCGAACATATACAAGTGACCGTTAATATCCGGTTGGACGATACTACCGACAGGAAATTAACTCGCTCCGACGCAACCTTTTCACCGTCACACCAATCTAAAGGGAAACACTTCAAAATTAAAACACTTCTTATGAAACTACTAAACAGAACAATCAGACTGACTTTAATAGCCACCGTATTATTGATGTGGGGCTGTTGGCGAGATGACGATACAAACGGTAAGAAAACGGCAGATGGCAAAACCAGCTTGTTTGGCGAGGTAACCGATCCTGAAACTCCACAACCAAGTACGGGGGATGGCGCTTATGAGTATGCTGCTGCTGATGGCTCGGGAAGATCAAGCGGGACCGGATCGCCAACAAGTACCGGCGATTGGGGAGGTGGAAATCCAAACGGGCAATACGAACCGGGAGTGTTAACTGCCGGCGAGTGGAACGACCTCGATAACTGGGAGTTTTGGAATAACCTGCTAAACAACCAGGAATATTACGAGGATGTAAATAAATGGAACCTGAAAGAAATAAAAAGGTACAGTTTTGTGGTGTTCGATAAAAACGAATCGCCGGTTGCAAATGCCGAAATCAGTCTCTTTTCCGATGAGGTGGAAGTATGGAAAACCAAAACGGATAATAAGGGGAAGGCTTCATTATGGTCGGATTTGAATCTCGACGGGTTAACGGCCCGTATTGCGTTTGACGGGGCCGAAGAACTTATCGATGCGCTGGAATACGCCGACGGAATAAATACAGTGTTTCTTGATAAGACTGTAGAAAACAATAAAGTAATAGATGTATATTTTGCTGTTGATGCAACGGGCTCGATGAGCGATGAGATCAACTACCTGAAAGCAGAGTTAAATGATGTAATTGTGCGGATAAGAGAAAATAACCCTTCGCTGGAAATGCGCTTCGGGTCGGTGTTTTACCGGGATGAGGGTGATGAGTTTGTTACGCGCCCATTCAGTTTTACCAGCGACGAAAGCAGCCTGGTTTCTTTTATTTCGGAACAGTCGGCCGACGGTGGCGGCGATTTCCCGGAGGCTGTGCATTCGGCACTCGATGTGGCCATTACGCAGAGTTCGTGGAATAATGATGCCTCGGCCCGCATACTGTTTTTGTTGCTGGATGCTCCTCCGCACTACACGCAGGACGTAATTTCAAGTCTGGAATCCAACCTGATAAAAGCCGCCGATAAAGGAATTAAAATAGTGCCTATCACCGCTTCGGGTATTGATAAGGCAACCGAATATTTAATGCGTTCCTTCGCCATATTAACCAACGGAACGTATGTGTTTATAACCGACGACAGTGGTATTGGAAATGATCACCTGGAGCCAACAATTGGTGAGTTCGAGCTTGAAAAACTAAATGATCTGATGGTGAGATTGGTGAGTGAGTACGTGCCTTAATTCGTATTTCATCATTGTATTTCTATAAAAACGCTAACGGATTCTCGCTGCAATGTAACGGAATCCGTTAGCGTTTTTCTTTTACAGTATAGAGTTATCGGTTAAAATTCGCTGCTTAACGAACGTATTAAGTCAGTGGTCGATTAAATTAGAAGCATCAGAACATTTGCGTAACTTTACTATCATATTAGTTATTGACTTATAATCCTGTTTACAAATGAACGGCAAAATAGCAATACCCAAAAAGTTCTATTTTATCTTGTTTGCTTCGGTTGTTGCTATTTGCCTGTTCTCTTTCACCATCGGTCGCGAACTCTATGCCGGTAAAACAGAGAATATCTTTTCCTTTGGTCTTATTCATTTTGCCGGTTACCTTTTCTTTTTGCTCATGCCGGTTGAGCTGGCATTTATTTATTATTTGCCTTATTACCCGGGGATTGATCTGATTTCTACAGCCATGGTTACTGCAGTTGCCGCGCAATGTATCGATTATTTAATTGGCCGCTTATTGCGTCCGAACAAAATTATTGAACTGATGGGGCAGAAGCGCATTGAAAAAGCCGAGCAAAAAATTAAACGCTTTGGTATGCTTACCATTTTTGTATTCAACCTGTTTCCCTTGTCGTCGCCCGTAATTGCACTGGCCGCCGGAATGTTACGTTACGATTTCCGCCGTTTTTTGGTGGTAAGTATTTTAGGGCTTATACTGAAATATATGGTTATTTACCTGGTGTTTAAAGGTTGAAGTGTTACGAGCCACTAGCTTCGAGCCACTAGCTTCTAGTATCCAGTATCGAGTATCCAGAATCCAGTATCAAGGCAAAAGGTAAAAGTAAAAAGTCAAAAGGGGGCGTAAGTTATGTCTCGGGGTGCAGGTTTTACAATCTTACAATTAGAACAATTTTTCAATTTAACAGTTTGTCGCATCTAGTATCAAGTATCCAGAATCCAGAATCTAAAATCCAGAATCTAGTATCCAGTATCCAGTATCCAGTTGAGCGTAGCGAAATCCCGACCGTAGCGTCGGGGCATCATGTTTACCCAATTCTCGACCCATATAACCCGATGTTCGATTTCCCCGCAAACATTTTGTCAAATTATTGGCAATGGTGCATAAAAGGATTTTGTCCTTATAAAATTAGTGTAACTTTGTCGCCGGATTTTTAAAAACAAAAAATTATGAAGGCATTTGTATTCCCTGGTCAGGGAGCGCAGTTCCCGGGAATGGGAAAGGATTTATATGAAAATTCTGCTGAAGCAAAAGCATTATTCGAAAAAGCAAACGATATTTTAGGTTTCAATATCACCGACATCATGTTCGAAGGTGAAGTTGAAGACCTGAAACAAACAAAAGTAACACAACCAGCCATTTTCTTACACTCTGTATTATTGGCGAAAACATTGAAGGATTTTGCTCCTGATATGGTTGCCGGTCACTCATTGGGAGAGTTCTCGGCACTGGTTGCCAATGGAACACTGAACTTTGAAGACGGTTTGAAACTGGTTGCACAGCGTGCAATGGCCATGCAAAAAGCATGCGAAGTTGAGCCATCGACAATGGCCGCAATTGTTGGTTTGGAAGATGCAGTTGTTGAGGCTGTCTGTGCCGAAATCGACGACGTAGTAGTTCCTGCAAACTACAATTGTCCGGGACAGTTGGTAATCTCAGGTTCTGAAGCCGGAATTGACAAGGCTTGTGCGTTGTTAACCGAAAAAGGTGCAAAACGTGCGTTGAAACTGGTTGTAGGTGGTGCTTTCCACTCACCGTTTATGGAGCCTGCCCGCGAGGAACTGGCTGCTGCTATTGAAGCAACTACTTTTAATCAGCCAACTTGTCCGGTTTACCAGAATGTGAATGCAAAACCGGTATCTGATCCTGCAGTGATCAAAGAAAACCTGATCGCTCAGCTTACTGCTCCTGTAAAATGGACACAGATCGTTGAAAATATGATCGCCGACGGTGCTACTTCGTTCACCGAAGTTGGTCCGGGTAAAGTGTTACAGGGGCTGGTTAAAAAAGTTGACCGCTCGATGGAAACTGCCGGCGTAAACAGTTACGAAGGATAGAAGTCTTCGACTACGCTCAGACTGACGTTTGGGGTAGCGATATAGATAAAAAAATCCCGGACCTTTTAAGTCCGGGATTTTTTTATGGTTATAATTAATTGATTAATCCATGTGTTTCTGTAGCATTCGGTAAATAGTCGATTTTCCGATTCCTAATTTCGATGCTACCAGGCGTACATTCTGATTGTATTTATTCAAAAAGAATTTTACAATTTCGTTGTTGTATTCTTCCAGCGTTTTTTCCTGGGCAAGCAGGTTTTGTACGCTCTCGTCAACATTCATATTCAGGTGGCTCGGTTTAATCACATCGCGGCTGCACATAACACAAGCCAGTTCCATGATTGCTTTTAGCTCTCTGATGTTTCCGGGATAGTGGTAGTTCGATAACATTTGTTTTGCCTCTGCCGACAGGGTTTTGGGTTCCATTTCATTGTCGCGGCAAAACTCATCAACAAAAAACTTAGCCAGCAAAATTTTGTCGTTTCCGCGTTGGCGTAAGGGCGGAATTTCGATTGGTAAGCCCAGTAAACGATAGTAAAGGTCTTGTCGGAACTGGTCGTCGCCCGACAAAGTGGCCAGGTTTTTATGTGTTGCCGAAATAATGCGTACATCAAGTGGTATGACATCGTGTCCTCCCAGGCGTACTAATTCTCGTTCCTGTAAAACCCGCAGCAATTTTGCCTGAAGGTTTAAATTCAGGTCGGCAATTTCATCAAGGAAAAGTGTACCACCGTTGGCGGCCTCAAATTTTCCGATCTTTTGGAAATCGGCACCTGTAAATGCACCTTTTTCGTGTCCGAACAATTCACTCTCGATCAGCCCGTCGGGGATAGCCGACACGTTTACTGCTATAAACGGTTTGGCGCTGCGTTTCGAGTTGTAGTGAATTCCTTTGGCAACCAGTTCTTTACCTGTTCCGGTTTCTCCCGAAATGGATACTGAAATATTGGTTTGAGTAGCTTTGTTCATCAACTCAAACACGTGCTCAATTTCGCGGCTGTTACCTTTTATAAGGTTTTTAAAATTGTATTTCTCGGCAACTGCTTCTTTTAAATTGGTGTTTTCGGTTTGAAGTTGGTCAGTCCGGTAAATATTTCGGATAATATTGCTCAGCTTTTCCCGGGTGTCGGGGGCTTTCATAATGTAATCGTAGGCACCGTTTTTCATCAGCTCAATAGCTGTTGAAATATCGTCTTGTGCCGAAATTACAATTACATGAGTATCCGGGATTTTCTCCTGAATTTTAGCAAGTACTTCTTTCCCTGTCATATCGGGAAGCGTGTAGTCAAGCGTTACCACATCAGGCTTTTCGCTCATTGCATTAATGAAGTCTGTCCCGTTGTGAAACACTTTTACCTGTAATTGATCATCCAGAAGTTGCTTTTTTAGCACTCTGGCGTAAAGTACATTGTCTTCCACAATGTACACTTTGTAGTTGTTCCTGGGTCTTTGGTTGGCCATTTCTTTTATTTAGAGTGCTTAAAAATAGTGAAATGTAAGAATCTATCAAACAAAATGTCCAAATATTGGAAAATAATTAGAAGATATTCCCAATATCAAATTATTTGTATCCACTTTACTTGATTTTGCTTGGATTTGTAAGTTTTTCCTCTTCTGTCTTTTGTGCCAAAAAAAGTAATTTACATTAAATTGGTTCCTTATTTCCGCAATATTTCCTGGTAAGTAGAGGCCATTCTGAACTCCGGCTTCCTTTTGGTGTTGTAGTTTCAAAAATCGACATACATTTTTTCTTGTTGCTAATACAGGGCTTGTGCAAAATGTTAGCATTTATAGGTGTAATGGCAGGTGAAATTGAAAATGTATTGTTAAATTTAAACAAACGAAATTCAAAAATTGAAAAGAATGAATTATTCCGCCTTTCATAAATTAAGTTATGGCTTGTATTTAATTGCTACAGAATTGAACGGAGAGAAAGCCGGTTATATTGCAAACACGGCTTTTCAGATTACTGCCGAGCCATCGAAAATTGCCATAAGTTGTAATAAAAATAACTACTCAGCCCAAAAGATTATTGATAGTAAAAAGTTTTCGATCTCAGTATTGAAGAAAGAGGTTGATACTTCGTTGATCGGTAAGTTTGGCTTTATGTCGGGAGCCGATATCGACAAGTTTCAGGGCGTAGAAACCATAACGGCAAAAACCGGTGCTCCAATCGTTGTTGATTCGTCGGTGGCGTGGTTTGATTGTGAAGTGATTGACTACGCCGATGTGGGTTCACACTATTTAATTACAGCCGAAGTGGTGGATGGTGATAAACTGTCGGATGAAGAACCGCTTACCTATGCTTATTATCATGCCAAATATAAAATGCGTTCGCCGAAAAATGCGCCAACTTATATTGATAAAGATAAACTGGAAGAAGAGCCGGAACCTGTTGTATACGAAGAGGTAGAAGAGGAAGAACACAAGCATACGGTGAGTGAAGACGGAATCTATTCGTGCAATATTTGTGGCTATCAGTACGATCCGGAAGAGGGTGATCCGGCGCTTGGAATACCTCCGGGAACGCCTTTTGAAGATTTGCCTGACGATTGGAAATGTCCGATCTGCAACGCTTCAAAAGACGATTTTACAAAGGTTTAGAAAGTTGTTAAAGCCTATAAGGTTCGGTGAGTGCCATCGCAAAATGGTGTCTTTTTGGAGTGTTTGCATTGACAAAGCCAAACTTCCTTTTTCTCATCGATATCGAAAGGTAGTGGGGTAAATTCCGTTCCCTGGTGCGATCCGTCGCAAAAGGGTTGGTTTTTACTTCGTCCGCAGGCACACCAATAATAGGTGCCCGGTTCAAGCGTAAGTGCTTTTGGTGCTTTTTCAGCTATTACAGGTTTCTTCATACATTAAAATTTTTGTTATACATTGGCACAAGATTAAATTTATTTCGAAAGTAAACTTCTTCGAACGATTCAAATTGTGCTCATTTTTTGTTTAACGTTCATTAAATATACAAATATGTTACGTACTATTTTGTTTAACTGCCTGCTAATTTTACTTGGTGTAACTGCCGGATTCGCGCAGGAAAAACAGCTTTTTTATGTAGGAACTTTTACTTCTGAAGGTGCGGAAGGAATAAACTACTGCAGTTTAAATACCAAAACCGGAGACATTGATTTGCTCACCACTTTTAAGGGAATTGATAATCCGTCATTTTTGCGTTTAAGCCCCGAAAAGAAGTTTTTGTATGCCGTTTCACGTACCACGCCCGAAGTTGAACCATCGGGTGGTTATGTAGTTGCCTACCAACTCGACAAGATGGGAGGATTAAACTTTTTGAATAAGCAGGCCGCAAATGGAAGTGGTCCTTGCCATATTGATGTTTCGCCCGACAGAAAGTACGTGGCCATTGCAACCTATGGGGGAGGAACTACTTCCATTTATCCGGTAGATGAAGATGGTAGCCTGAAGAAAGCTTTGACAGTTGTTAAAAATACAGGCAAGAGTGTACATCCTAATCAGACTCAGCCACATGCTCATTCCATTAAATTTTCAACAAAAGAGCCAAGCATTTTTAGTGCCGACCTGGGAACCGATCAGTTAAATATCTTTCATTTTGAAGATGGGAATTTGGGGCGTTACGAGCAGGAATTTGTAAAGCTGCCGGCCGGTTCAGGGCCAAGGCATTTTGTTTTTCACCCCAATGAAAATGTAATTTATGTAATTAATGAGCTTAACTCAAGCATTTCGGCAATTCGTAAAACCGGAGAAAAGTGGTCGGTATTTCAAAATATTTCCACCTTGCCAAAAGATTTTGATGGCGTGAGTTATTGCGCAGATATTCATTTCTCGAAAGACGGGCAGTATTTGTATGGTTCCAACCGGGGGCATAACTCCATAGCTGTTTTTAAAGTTAAGGCCGATCAGGAATTGACATTTTTAGGAACAGTGCCGGTGGAAGGCGACTGGCCTCGTAACTTTGGAATAACACCCGATGGAAAATGGATGTTGGTTGCCAATCAGCGCAGTCATAATATTACGGTCTTTCAGTTGGATGAAGAAAGCGGAATGCCACAATTCAGCGGGAAACAAATTAGTTTGCCGGCGCCGGTTTGTATTGAGTTCCTGTAGCTTTTAGCTCAGTTTGGTACTGATTAGTTTGATAAACTCTTCGCGGGTAGCCACTTTTTCAAAAGCACCCGTAAAATCGGAGGTGGTTGTAATGGAGTGTTGTTTTTGCACACCGCGCATTTGCATACACAGGTGTTGTGCCTCAATAACAACGGCAACACCCAGTGGTTTTAGCGTGTCCTGGATACAATCTTTAATTTGTGTTGTTAACCGTTCCTGCACTTGCAAGCGGCGGGCAAACACATCAACAACACGGGCAATTTTACTTAACCCGGTAATGGTTCCGTTGGGAATGTATGCAACATGCGCTTTCCCGATAAACGGAAGCATGTGGTGTTCACACATCGAATAAATCTCAATATCTTTTACGATCACCATTTGGCGGTAATCTTCTTTAAACATGGCCGATTGTAGGATTTCTACCGGATCAATCTGGTAACCCTGCAACAGAAATTGCATGGCTTTTGCCACTCTGTCGGGTGTTTTGTCAAGTCCCTCGCGCGATGGATCTTCACCAACGATCTGCAAAATCTCTTTATAATGCTCCGAAAGTTGTTCGGTTGCTTCCTCGTTGTACAGGTCAGTTCGCTGGTATCCGTTTGAGTTGTTATTCTTTAATGAACACATTGTTGTTAGAATTTTAATCCATACAAAGATTAACTTTTTTTTATAAAATCAGTATGAATGAGTATATGGATTTGATAAGGAGTGAGACGATGACTTGTGTAAAAAGCAAGGATGGAATACAGATTTGGTGTAATAATGGACATTGTTCCGAAGCGTATCGGAAACAGAAAATACAAAATTTAACTTATGGAAATTTTGATTGTAGCAGCCACTACAATGGAGATAAAATTGATTGTTGATGAGCTGGAGAAAGTAGAGGAGGAAAGTCATTTTGTAAAAACTTACCGATTTGGAGACTTCAATATTGATATTTTGGTATCAGGTATTGGAAGCTCGTTTGTAACTTTTCACTTAACAAACGCACTTCGCGAAAAAAAATACGATGCTGTTATTAATATTGGTTTGGCCGGAAGTTTAACCCAGGAGCTAAAAATAGGTGAGGTAGTGAACGTGGTTAGCGAAGAATTTGCAGATTTGGGTATCGAGAAACAGCATGAGTTTCTTACACTTTTTGAGTCGGGGTATATTGGTATGAACGATTTTCCGTTTGAAAATGGTTTGTTGAAAGCAAGTAATTCAAACGGTTGGATAAAACTGAAAAAAGTAAAAGGAATAACCACCAACAAAAGTTACGGGCGCGATAGCAGTATTGCCGAAATGCGGGAAAAATTTACTGCACATGTTGAATCGATGGAAGGCGCTGCCGTTTTTTATGTTTGCAACTGGATGGGCGTACAATGTTACGAAATACGATCGATATCGAATTATGTTGAACCCCGCGACTCTGCAAAATGGAATATTCCTTTGGCACTTGTCCGCCTGAAAGAAGCATTGTCGGTTATATTAAAACAAGTTCCTGCTCCTGTGGGTTAAAATCGAAATATACTTTATTTCGTATAGATGATCGAATCCTAAACTATTGATAGTGTTAAATTGTAGTAGCAAAAACAAGCTGTTTTGCATTTGGGCGTGCGTTTAGGCATAATTTTTTGGCAAATACGAAAAGTTAAATTTATTTTGCAACGAGTACAATAAAAAGCAAAGTGGCTTGTTCTTTAGTAGAAAGCCACATTTTTCAGAAAACAGCGTTTTTGCGTACCACACGAAACCGCTTAAAAATGATAGTTGTAACAGGAGCAGCCGGGTTTATCGGAAGTTATTTAGTAGGGAAACTCAACAAAGCAGGATACAAAGATCTGATACTGGTTGATAAGTTCGATGACCCATGGAAAGATTTAAATCTTCTGAAAAAAAATTACCGCGAGTACATTGACCGGGATGAGTTTTTTCATTGGTTAATTAAAAATGCTCAGGATGTGGATTTTATTTTTCACTTGGGTGCACGTACCGATACGGTGGGGCAGGAGCCCGAACTTTATCAGCAACTGAACCTAATTTATTCGCAACGCCTCTGGAACATTTGTTCCGAAATTCAGGTACCACTTCTTTACGCGTCGTCAGCGGCCACATATGGCAATGGCGAAGAGGGTTTTTCTGATGAACATCAAAAAATTCAGGATTTAAGACCGCTTAATTTGTATGGTTGGTCTAAACACGATTTTGATGTTTGGGCACTGAAGCAATTCCGCACACCGCCGTTTTGGGCAGGAATGAAATTTTTTAATGTATACGGACCCAACGAATACCATAAAGGTCGAATGGCTTCGGTGGTTTTACATGCTTATAAAACCATAAAAGAAACAGGGCACATGCAGCTGTTTCGTTCGCACCATAAAGCCTTTAAAGATGGCGAACAAAGCCGCGATTTTATTTACGTGGAAGACATTGCCGATGTGATGATGTACTTTTTGGAGAATCAGGAAAATACGGGCATATATAATGTAGGCACCGGAAAAGCCCGTTCGTTTCTAGACCTTACAAAAGCTGTTTTCAGCAGTATGAATGTAAATCCGGATATCTCATTTATTGATACGCCCGTTGATTTGCGCGGAAGATACCAGTATTTCACCGAGGCTGAAATGAAGAAATTGCGCGATGCAGGTTACAAAAAGCCTTTTGTTGAATTGGAGGAAGGCGTTAACGAGTACGTAAATAAATACCTGATGGCGGAAGCCTGTTTTTAGGTTCCGGTTTCGTTTTTTACCCGAATAATTTTAATTTTACCTCAAACAGCGATTGATGAAAAAGATTTTTCTTCACCTTCTTTTTGGGGCAATTGTAGCGTCTGACCTTATCGGTGAGTATTTGCAGAATCCCCAAATAGATCATATTGCAAAGCCTTTACTTTTAATATGGATTGCCGGTTATTTCTTTTTGCACTCAAAGAATATCGATAAAAAGGTGTTGCAGTTTGCCGGTGCAGGTTTTCTCTTCTCTTGGCTGGGCGACTTGTCTATGATGTTTTCAGCCGATTTTACCTGGTTTGTATTGGGTATAGTTTCGTTTCTGGTGGCACAGGTGTTCTATATTTTCCTGTTTTTGCGCACCATCAATCTTTCAGGGAAAACATCGTTTCTGAAAAAGAAACCCATGTGGCTGATCCCTTATCTGGCATTTGGTTTAATTGTGTATATCGTGCTTTTTCCACAACTGGATTTAGTACTGCGTTTTGCCATTTTTGTATACATGGTTGCCATTTTAACCATGTCGGCAATGGCACTAAACCGTTTTGGTAATGGTCACCCCATAAGTTTTAGCCTGGTATTTGCTGGTTCGTTATTTTTTGTTCTGTCCGATTCGCTGATCGCTGTCAATCGTTTTCTTGTCGCAATTCCTTACGAAGGTTTATTTATAATGACAACTTACATTGCTGCCCAATATTTAATAATGTTGGGGCTATTAAAACAATACGAATAAAAAAATCCCGACTTGTCAGCCGGGATTAATGTTTCTTATGAAACTCATAGAGTAGGTGTGTTATTATACCCATCCTCTTATCCTTCCCTGCCAGCAAGGAAGGACGATCGGTTGATGGTTTAAAACAAATTCGATGCAATTATTTTAATTGGTCATTTCTTATGAAGGTTAATCGTCTTTCCCTTCCAGGAAGGGAGAGACAGGAGAGAGGGTAGTGATTTGTGTTCCTCATTTTGATTTTAATTCAAAATGAGGAGTTTATGATTACGCAAATACTTTACTGTTCGAGCTAATAATTTTGTCGATGAAGATAAGTACTGAAACGCCGATAGTAATTCCGGCAATGCTTAATGGCATTGTTCCCAATTTGCTGAAGAACGACTCGTAGCCTTCCGATAATCCTTGTCCGGCTTCGGGTAGTAATTGTCCGATTTGGCTGTCGGCCTGCATTCCGGTGTTGCTTACAACGAAAATGGCTGCCAGTAACACCACAAAAAGTATCGAAATAATCCAAAACCCTTTTCCAAGGATCTTTTCCGATTTAATTTGTTCCAATGCACTATCCTCCGCAAAAATCTTATTCATCACCTGCACCGTAAAACCAGAACCTGGTTTTTCCAGTTCCATGTTTTGCAGGAATGCTTTTAATTTTATGTCTTCCAATTCGTTCATAATATAGTGTATAATTCGTCCTTCATTAATTCATTCAAAATAGTATAGAGCTTTTTACGAGCTCTGTAAAGCTTCACTTTTGTATTGCTTTCCGAGAGTTTTGTTACTTTGCTGATCTCCTCGATCGATTGTTCCTCGAAATAATACAAAAGTATCAGTGTGTATTCATCTTCCGGAAGTTTGTCCATGGCGGCCTTTATGGCTTGTGCCCTGTTTTCTTCCGGTATTCCATCCAGGTTCATTTCTTCAGCTTCGTCGGCAATCTGCACATCGTCGGTTGATGCAAAATGCATTTTTCGTTTCCTAACCTCCGAAATACAATTGTTATACGTAATTCGGTACAGCCAGGTCGAAAATTTTGCAGTGCCTTTAAAAGTGTGCAACGATTTGTAAGCTTTTATAAAACTCTCCTGTGCCATTTCTTCGGCGTCTTCACGATTTTTAAGAACTTTCATTGCAATGGAAAAAACAATATCCTGGTATCGCTCAACGATATACGAAAAGTAATTGGTCTGTCCGGCCTTTACTTTCTCGATGTAATAGATATCATCTTTTTGCTCCATCTGTCCTTTTGACGTAAGAATGTTTCTCTGGTTACAAGTTACTAAGAAAATATTTCACGCAGATAACGCTGATTACACAGATAAATAAAAAGCACTAAGACAGGTAGAGGAGATTTCATTTTTAAACTTTGTACTAATAGTTATTACCATAATAGGCACAATAGAAATCACCAGGATATATTTAATAACTACAAAGACTAAAGGAATATGAAGTGGTTATTGTATTCTTTAACCCTTCATCCATCAGCCGACGGAAACCTACCTGAAAGGGAGCGAGCAATGAAGTTTCTTTTTTACAAGAATGAAATGTCTACAACCAAAGGGATAGCTAACTAGTTAATCAAAATCTTTATTTAAACTAATGACTTCTACAGTGCCTTTATATGGTATAATAATCTGCGTTTATCTGCGAAATCTGCGTGAAACGATTCATTAACAAGAAAAAAAATCTGAAAAGTTGTAACCGCCAAAACAAAGTGGCGTCAAAAGAGCGAAAACAGAATAAAAAAACAATTTAAAATTTAATATCATGGAAGGAATTTTCGTACCAATCGGTTTTTTTCTGGCAATCTTCGCCATCTTGTATGTATACTGGACAACACGTACAAAAGAGCGCCTGGCGCTGGTAGAAAAAGGGCTCGATGCCGGAATCTTTAAAGGTGAATGCTCGCAGCTTTCGCTGGTTAAATGGGGAATCTTTTTAATTGCAGTAGGATTGGGAGTGGTTGTTGGCTATTCACTGTCGAACGTAATGGATGAAGTTGTTGCCTTCTTTACCGCAATCCTGGTTCTTGGAGGAGTTGGCTTAATTGTAGCTTACTTTATCACTTCGAAACTGTTGAAGAAGAAAGAGGAATAGTTAGCAGAGGCGTTACAATAAAAAAGCGGATGAGTTAATTAACTCATCCGCTTTTTGTTATTCCGAATAAAAGCGAATAACTTTTCGAATGGCTTCCTGGCACACCGGGCAAAAACCTTCGGCTTCATTGGTGTTCATTCGGCAGTCGATATGCGGGCTGTAAATTCCTTCGGCCATGTAGCCGCCACCTTCGTATACACCAACGGTATTTCGGTATTTATCTTTTCGTGGTGTTGGAACCGGCGTGTCCGCGTCGATCATATTTTTCCATTTCTTATCGAAATCAACCAAAGTGGTAATGTTGGGTTCCCAGGGTTCAATTTCAAGGTTGTAAAAATCTTCGTAAGCAACCGACGAATTGTAATATTCGTCGCCGAGTCCGCCAAATCCATGGCCAAATTCGTGAACGATAATTTTTGGTGTCAGTTCATTATCCGCTGTGCAAACGGTTACAAAATTGTAGAAACCGCCGCCGCCGTAGCGTTCGGTATTTACCAGTACATAAATCTGATCGTAAGGAACACTGGCCGCAGCATCGTAAACCGTTTTCATATCGGCAGTGGTGAGGTAGCGCGGCAAATCAAAGGTGTAGTAGCTGGTATTAAAATAGGTGTTCTTGTAAATGTATTCACCCGGAACATCGGTTCCCGAATCTTCCGAGGCGGCAAAAACAGCATGCACGTTAAAGTTTGCTTTTTCGGATTTAAAAGGCTCAGTGTCGAACAGATAGCCTGATACTTTTGCTGCATCAGCATAAAAAGCTTCCATTTCGGCAGCGGTGTATCCTTCAGCCAAAATGGCGATATCTACCTTTTTTGCCGGATCGCCGTTGTTAATAATTTCCTTTGTTTTAAAGCCGGGTGTTTCTTCCTTCAAAATAAAATAATCCTTCGGGTCGATATCGGTGGTATAAATTGTTTTAAATGTTCCGTCCCACTGGCGGGCATCAATTTCAAGGCGCACATCGTTTTTCGGAAACGGAAAAAGTGCTGCCTGGTAAAACGTTTTATTGCTGGTTTTGGCGTCGGCAGTGGTTTGCCACTCCTGGAAAAGCGTGCTAAAACCTTTGCTGTAAATTAGCTCGTCGCTTTTCACATCGAAAACGCGGTAACGGTAACTTCCGTAATTAAACACGTCGATGAGGTTTGTTTTCGAACCACCCCAAAACGGCTCCTGTTTCATTTGCTGCGGATAAACCACAACTTCTTTACTGTTTCCGCCCAGCAGAAAATCGAAGCGAAAAGTTTTGTCTTTAAAATACGTATTGAATTTGGGCTGTGCGAACGATAAAAAGGGGATTATTACCAGAATAAAAGAAAACTTCAACTTCATTTTATGCTCATTTATTATTTTTGGCTGAAAATAAAGATAGATATTGACACAAAGAATGACAATTGCAATTACTTTTCTATTAACAATCTTCAAGTTGCTCAATTTGTTTAGCAATCCGAATTGATGGAGGTTTTTATTTTCAACTATTAATCATAAATTGTTAGCAGAAATGTGCAGTAAGTTGACTTTGAAGTCGATTAAAATAAACTGAAAGAATAACCTTTAGATCTATGAATATTATTTACCGCTACTTACTTGATCATATCCGTGAAATCGGAACAATGGAAATTTTAGCCAAACCTCTGGCCGCATTAATTTGCCTTGTGCTTATTGTTTTTGTGGCCTGGCTGGCACATTTTATTACACGCAAGATTTTTTTAGCGATTGTGCAGCGGATTGCCAACCGTACAAAAACAAACTGGGATGATATTTTAATCGAAAACAAGGTTTTTAAGGGGCTGGCGCATTTGGTTCCTGCATTTATATTGTATTATAGTGCCGATTTTTCGTATCCTAATATTCACCAGCAGGTAAGCGAACTGGCGCCCGAGGTGTACAAGTCTCTATCGCAGGATTATTATTGGGGGCTTAACAGCTTGCTGACGAAAATATCGCGCATTTATTTTATTGCCATTATTGTTTTTGTGGCCAACTCAACCTTAAATGCAGCACTACAGATTTATAATACTACCGAGTTTTCGCATAATCGCTCTATAAAAGGTTATGTGCAGCTCGTGAAAATTTTTGTGTTTTTTATGGCTGGCATACTACTGATCTCTGTTCTGCTGGGAAAAGATCCAACAGCTCTTTTAGCAGGTTTGGGAGCAATTGCAGCCGTTTTATTGTTGGTTTTCCGCGATACGATACTTGGTTTTGTGGCTTCTATTCAGCTGTCGGCAAACGATATGGTGAAAATTGGCGACTGGATTCAGATGGAAAAACACAAGGCCGACGGAACAGTTATCGATATTACCTTAAATACAGTAAAAGTTCAGAACTGGGATAAAACCATTACCACTATTCCAACGTACGCGTTGGTTTCCGAATCGTTCTTTAACTGGAAAGGAATGGAAGAATCGGGAGGCCGCCGTATAAAACGCTCGGTTGCAATCGATACCAATACCATTAAATTTTGCGATGCGGACATGTTGGAGCGTTTCGAAAAGTTCGATCTTATCCGGTCGTATATTCAGGAAAAGGAAAAAGAACTGAAGGAATACAACAAAGGAAAGAATCTGGCCGAGGAGGATTATATCAGTGGCAGGCATCAAACCAATGTTGGTATTTTCAGGAAGTACCTGGAAGTGTATCTTCGACAGCATCCAAAAATCAATCAGGATCTTACATTTTTAGTACGCCAGTTGCAACCGTTCGGCAAAGGTTTGCCCATCGAAATTTACGTGTTTAGCAGCGACCAGGAATGGGCAAATTATGAAAGTATTCAGGCTGACATTTTCGACCATATATTTGCTGTTATTCCCGAGTTCGAACTGAGGGTCTTTCAAGAGCCTTCAGGCGCTGATATTGAAAAGATTGCACGTCGGTAAATCCGGTGTAAATTGCGTTGGTTTTGACTTCTTTAAAAAAATGAATTTCTTACAGTTTGTAAGCAATGATATGTTTTAAAGCATCACAGATTAGTGATTGTAAATTTTACCTACATTTGTGCTATAATTTGAAACTAACTCAGAAGATTAGAAACATGAAGTCGAATGATTATTTAGAAGAAAAACCGGCTGATATTGATGAGCTGGATGAAAAGATATTAAAGCTTATTACAAAAAATGCCCGAATACCTTTTTTAGAAGTTGCCCGTGAATGTGGAGTTTCAGGTGCTGCTATTCATCAGCGTGTTCAGCGCTTGTTAAATATTGGTGTTGTGCATGGAAGCGAATTTGTGGTTAGCCCGCAAAAACTGGGTTACAACACATGTGCTTACATGGGAATTTATCTCGATAAAGCCAAATACCATACACAAGTTGCTGAAGCTTTGCGAAATATTCCGGAAATAATTGAGTGTCATTACACAACAGGTGCCTATGCTATTTTTGTTAAAATACAAACGAAAACAAACAAGCATTTGAAACGTCTGATCGACGAGCAATTGCAGGATATTGAGGGAATTGCCCGCACCGAAACATTTATTTCTTTGGAACAGGACTTTAAACGACAAGTACCTATAAAATAAAAAAGGCCGGTTTTATCCGGCCTTTTTTATGCGTCAATGTATTGAATTCTAAATCAGGTTATTATATTTTAATCTTCTGAGTAAACAAAGTTATACGATTCGTCGTGTTGACTAATATCCAAACCAACTTTCTCTCCATGTGGAGAAATTCGCATCGGAACAATCATATCGGTTATCTTGTACATTAACAACGAACCTCCGAAAGTGAAAATTCCAACAATAACC
The DNA here is from genome assembly GCF_010586825.1 of Draconibacterium mangrovi. Taxonomy (GTDB): domain Bacteria; phylum Bacteroidota; class Bacteroidia; order Bacteroidales; family Prolixibacteraceae; genus Draconibacterium; species Draconibacterium mangrovi. Next base: position 19,662 of record NZ_JAAAGB010000005.1, read on the forward strand.
AGTGCCAGTAAATGGTACAAGAAAGTGGTGATTTCCCCGTGAATCAATCCCACTTCGTTGGCAAAAACAGCGGTAAACAACATACCTGTAATACCACCCATTCCGTGTGCAGGGAAGACATCCAGCGTATCATCCAGTTTCGATTTTGTACGTAGTGTAATGGCGTAGTTACTAATTATAGCGGCAATAACACCAATAAATATACTTGATCCAACATTTACAAATCCGGCGGCAGGAGTAATGGCAACCAAACCTACAACAAGTCCGATAGCCGCACCAACTGCAGATGGTTTTTTACCTTGTGCCGCGTCAAAGAATATCCAGGTTAACATAGCCGCTGCCGATGCAGTGTTGGTATTAACCAATGCCGATGCAGCAACAGAGTCGGCTGCCAATGCAGAACCTGCGTTAAAACCAAACCATCCGAACCAAAGCATTCCTGCACCTAATAAAATGTAAGGAATGTTTGCCGGCTTAATTTCTTTGTTAGCGTCTTTTCTTCTTCCAAGGAAAATCGCTCCGGCCAAAGCCGCAAAACCTGCCGACATATGTACTACTGTTCCTCCGGCAAAGTCAAGTACTCCCCAGTTACGCAGGAATCCGTTTGGATGCCAGGTCCAATGTGCCAGCGGAGCATAAATAAATAATATAAAGAGTACCATAAATAACATGTAGGCTCTGAAACGTACTCTTCCGGCAAATGATCCGGTAATAAGAGCCGGTGTAATTATGGCAAATTTTAACTGGAACATTGCAAATACTGCAAAAGGGAATGTTGGTGCAAAATCGGGATGCGTTCCTCCGTTAACTCCTCTAAACATAAAGAATGTTAATGGATTACCAAACAAGCCAAATCCTTCACCTCCGATGCTGTCGCCAAAGGCAATGCTAAAACCAACTACCACCCACAACACGCTTACAATTCCCATGGCGATGTAACTTTGCAGCATTGTAGAAATAATATTTCTCGACTGGATCATTCCTCCGTAAAAGAATGCTAATCCCGGAGTCATTAACAATACCAAACCTGTTGCTGTTAGCATCCAGGCCGTATCACCGGCGTCGAGGTTCGAAGTGTCAATTTCTCCAACTCCGGTAGGTATAATTACACCAAGAGCGGCAACAATTATCAAAAGGGCAAGAATAAACCACCAACTTGTTGAATTTTTCATGTCTATAATTTTAAGGTTACTAATTTTAAGTCTGCACAGCACCATACAACTCATTATTTCAAGTTGAAATTGAGATGTTTTTTATCGCTGAAATTAAGCTGTCTATACCTGTTTTAGATTTTTATTGCTGTCTGTTTTTATAAAAATCTATTGTAAAAGTATTAATTAACATGAAAATGGCTATTATTTGTGGAATAATGAAAGCAATTTGAAATATTAATTAACAAACTGATAATATTTTTGTGTTTTTTGTAAGTCTGGGCTTCTTTGTTGTGATTTTGTTACTATATTGTGTTTACGCTTACTTTACTTTGAAATTATGTTAGTTTTTTGATACTTTTGTAGAAAATTGTTAAAGATGACTTTAAGGAATAACTTAGACGACTGGGATTTAAAAATTCTGGATATAATTACCAAAAACGCAAGAATACCTTTTAAAGATGTTGCAAAAGAAGTGGGTATTTCACGTGCGGCTGTGCACCAACGTGTTAACCGAATGGTAGATTTGGAAGTGATCGTTGGATCTGGCTATCACATTAATCCCAAAAAGGTTGATTTTAAGACCTGCACCTACATTGGTATTTTCCTGGAAAAAGGAGGTCTGTTCAGCGAAGTGGTAAAAGGTTTGGAAGAAATCCCTGAGATCGTTGAGTGTCATTACACCACCGGAGCATACGCCATTTTTATTAAAGTTTACGCTAAGGATAACGAGCACTTAAAAAATATCTTAAGCGGAAAAATTCAAAAAATTAGCGGTGTTGCCAGTACCGAAACTTTTATTTCTCTTGAAGAGTCATTTAAGCGTACTATTCCTGTTCAGGCCTGATTTCGTTGTCTGACTGCTTCGTAAATCATTAAAGCAGCAGATACCGAAACATTTAAAGATTCAATCTGTCCTAAGATCGGGATTTTTAATTGTTCATCGGCAAGTTTCAGAATTTGAGCAGAAACACCCGTATCTTCTGATCCCATTACAATGGCCAGTGGCGATTTCATATCGGCATTCGTGTAAAGTTTGTCACCTTTTTCGGTGGCAGCAACTATTTTAATGCCCGAATCTTTCAGAAATCGAACCGTATGGTAAAGGTTGTTTGTTTTGCAGATTGGAATGTTGTGAATGGCACCTGCCGATGTTTTTACAGCATCGGCACCAATACGTGCCATACCTTTTTCGGGAATAATAATGGCCTGAACTCCGGCACATTCAGCCGAACGCGCAATGGCTCCGAAGTTCCGTACATCGGTTATCTGGTCTAAAACAAGCAGGAGAGGAGTTTTACCTTCTTCGTAAATCCCCGGAATTACTGTTTCAACATTATCAAACTCAATGGGCGAAACAAAGGCGAGCACTCCCTGGTGATTTTTTCGTGTAATACGATTAATTTTCTCGATAGGAACGTACTGAACGCTAATCTCGTTTTCTTTTATCAGTTCCTGTAGTTCGGTGATCAGCTCGTTTCGCAAACCCTTTTTTATCAGGATTCTGTCGATTGTTTTGCCTTTTTTTATGGCTTCGATTATAGCTCTTGTTCCAAACAGAAAATCCTCTTTATCTATTCCTTTTTGTTTCATCATTTTTTATTTACCAGGTTTTTTTAGCCTTCCAGTTTTCCAGTTCTTCGTGGGCATTTTCCCAATCGAGCATACTTTCTTCCAGGTTCGATTTTAATTGTTCATACTGCTCAAAAACCGAATGGTCATTAATATTTTCGGGTTTGGCAAGCAGCTTGTCCATTTCTTCGATGTCTGCCTCCAGTTCCGCAATCTTTTCTTCGGCCTGGGCTACACTTTTCTCCATGCGCGAAATGGTACGGTTTATCTCTTTCTTTTCATCAAACGACAGCTCGTCATTTTGTTTATCCGAAGTTACAACTTTTGCGGCTTTTGTATTCTTTTTCTTGCTTTCCAATTCTTTCATCGACTCCATTTTCTTTCGGTACAGAAAATCAAAAATGCCGCCGAGGTGTTGTTTTGCCTTTTTATTTCTGAATTCATAAATACAATTCACTAAGCCATCAAGAAAATCACGATCGTGCGAAACGACGAGTACCGTTCCCGAGAAATTGGCCAATGCGTTTTTCAAAATCTCTTTCGAGCGCATGTCGAGATGATTGGTTGGTTCATCGAGAATTAGAAAGTTGACCGGTTCAAGCATCAGGCGAATCATTGCCAGTCGCGACTTTTCACCCCCACTTAATACTTTTACTTTTTTATCGATGTCTTCGCCGCGGAATAAAAACGCAGCAAGAATATCTCTGATCTTGGTTCGGATATCGCCAACTGCAATTTCATCTATGGTTTCAAAAACCGTAAGCTCTCCATTTAACAGTTGCGCCTGGTTTTGAGCAAAGTAGCCAATTTTAACATTGTGGCCCAGTTTCATCGAGCCGTTGTGTTCCAGCTCGTTCATGATAATCCGGGCAAGCGTTGTTTTGCCTTCTCCGTTACGGCCAACAAACGCTATCTTTTCACCATTCTCGATGGTGAGGTTGATATCGTCAAGTACGTGCAACGAATCGTAATATTTGCTGATATGTTTGGCTTCAACCACAACGCGACCTGAGCGAGGTGCCGGCGGAAAGCTGATCTTCAGTGCTGAGTTGTCCTCTTCTTCAATTTCAATCCGATCCAGCTTTTCCAACTGTTTTACTCTCGATTGCACCTGTACCGCTTTTGATGATTTGTACCTGAAACGTTCAATAAACCGCTCGGTATCTTCAATCATTTTTTGCTGGTTGGTGTAGGCTGCCAAATTAATCTCACGCTGTTCGGCTTTCCAGTCCATAAAACGAGTGTAATTCATTTTCTGGTCGGTAATTTTACCCAGCGAAATTTCTATGGTGCGGTTACAAACGGCATCCAAAAATGCTTTATCGTGCGAAACCAGAATAACGGCTCCGCTGTATGTTTTCAGAAAATCTTCCAGCCACTGAATCGATTCGATGTCGAGGTGGTTGGTTGGCTCATCCAGTAAAAATACATCGGGCTTTTTTAGCAGTAATTTTGCAAGCTCAACACGCATACGCCAACCTCCGCTGAATTCCGAGGTCATCCGGTCGAAATCGGTTCGTTCAAAACCCAATCCCAGAAGCGTTTGTTCCAGCTCGGCTTCGTAGTTGTCGCCGCCCAAAAGCTGGTAACGTTCGTTGTATTCAGTAACCTGATCCAGCTTTTTCAAATACTCATCAGAATGATAATCTTCGCTTTCGGCAATTTCCTGGTTTAGATTTGCTATTTTCTTTTCAATTGCTAAAAGTTCCTCGAACGCCTGTGTGACTTCGTTTTTAAGAGTGCGCGTGTCCGAAACCACCATTTGCTGAGGTAAATAACCAACGCTTGTTTCTTTCGGAACAGCAACGACGCCAGCCGTTGGATTTTCTATGCCTGTAATAATTTTTAGCAGTGTACTTTTTCCGGCACCGTTTTTACCAATCAGTCCAATTCTGTCTTTTGGATTAACCAGGAAACTGATTTCTTTAAACAGTTCGAAACCGCCAAAACTGAGATTTATTTTATCTATCGATATCATTCTGTACAAAAATTGCCCAAAGATAATTATTTCGAACAGACGGGACAGTGCAAAAACGGGAGTGTGATTTTATTGATATTGGTTTGTTTACCGATCACAAAAAATATTAAGGGTTTAAGTGTGATCTTCTATGTTTTATTTTGAAGTTAGGCAAGGTGAATTGCACAAGTTATATCGCAAATAATGGAGTTTGTTCAAATGGATGAACATCATTTATGCAGTAGTGTAAGAAGTGTTAGATAAAATACCATTTGGTATTATAATGTTTAATCCGTAACTTGTGTAGTGCAATTTTAAAAGATAAATTATAAGGGTAGAATATGTATCTTGATTGGTTTATGTTTAGGGGTTTGTAAAATTATCAATCATCTTCAAAAAAGCGTCCATAAATGTTCTACCCTTTTTCTTGAACTACAACCGAAATAACATATAGTTAGTCTTCAACTACAAATATTAGTGGTAACGAAAAGAGCGTCAGCTGGATAGCTCTTTTCTTTGTCTAATTACCTTTCGTTTTGTGGAAATCGGTCTTCTTTTAACTAGTGAATATAAAATAAAAAGGAGCCCGGTAATTACCTGACTCCTTTCGTTTTAGTAGCGAGAGGCGGGCTTGAACCCTATTTTGTGCAAAATTGAAAAATAATATAATATGCAGAAAGATAGATAGATAGAGGAAAATAGGGTGTTCAATGAAATGCAATAAAATACAATAAAGTACATCTGAAAACACACTTTATTTCCAATATATTTCCAATTGTGGAATTTTTTTATTCCTTTGTAACTAATTGTGTAGGAGAAACTAAAGGAATATGGCAACAGCAAATTATTTTTTACAAAAGGCTTACGTTTCCAAAATTAGAGACAAAAATGGGAATAAAGTATTGAGTCCAGATAAAACAAGGGTTTATTTGTTCTTAATTCACGATGCAAAACACATTTTAAAAATTAAAACGGAGCACAGTGTATTACCAAAACATTGGGACTTTAAAAAGCAGGAGGTTAAGCATCAAGTTACAAGTAGTGTGACGGTTAATGAATCATTGGAAAAGTTCAAGAATAGTATTCTAGACAAATACAATAATTTGCGGAATGATTTTCCAAACATGAAGTTTGATGAAATTTCCATTAATGTAAAGGAGTTTGCAAAAACAGGTACTACCCCAATTTATTCAGATAGGGATAAGCCTTTTATTGATGTATATGACGAATATATAAACGAAAGAATGAATGAATTGTCACATAGGACTATTCAGAAATTTGAAACGCTTAAAAAGGCTCTCCTTGATTTTGAAAAGAAAAAGAACTACAAGTTAACATTTGATAGAATTGACTTGGTTTTCTATGATAAATTCAAAAGCTATCTCCAGAGTAAAAAACCTGTTGGTAGAATGAAAAACCGTGTTGAATCGCAACAGAAAGGGGTATTGAATGCCACTTCCGAAAAATATATTTCAAATTTGAAAAATTTTATGAAATGGAGTATGGAAAGAGGCTACCACACCTCCACCCATTTTATGAAAACGGAATTTGAAGCAAAACGACAGCTTAAAAATGAACCCAAGAACAAAATTGTAACACTAAAGCTTGCAGAACTTACAAAGCTCTATAATCACGATTTTAGCGATGATAAAAGGTTGGAAAAAGTGCGAGATGTTTTTTGTTTTGCATGTTTTACTGGTCAGCGTTGGAGTGATGTCGAACGTTTTAAAAAAGAAGACATTCGTGGTAATTGGTGGAGCTTTATTTCTTTTAAAACAGGTTCGGAAATAAATGTTCCTTTGGTTGGGTATGCTGCACCTGCACTAGATATTTTGAAAAAATATGATTTTAAACTTCCAATAATTAGCTCCCAGAAGTTTAATAAATACCTTAAAGAGGTTGGAGAGATAGCAGAACTTGATAGGGCAGTTGTTATTGAAAGAAGGGTTGGACGTCGATTGGTAGAGTTTAAAGATCCGTTATACGAGTTTATGAGTAGTCATATGGGGCGGAGAACCGCCGTAAGTCTGTTGCTTAATTCTTTTCATGTACCAATTCACAAAGTAAGGGATATTACAGGGCATTCGGATTTGAGAACACTTGATAAGTACTTGGACAAAGATTTAAAAGAACTGGAAAGGAGTATGGCTGAGACTAAAAATATTTCGGAAGGTGTTTTAACCGTTGTAAAAACGAATGCGGTATGAGTTTAAAACAAGAAATTAATAGCGTTTGCACATTATTCACTTTAATGGAGGAGGCTAAGAATAAGGATAGTTTAGGCTTTGTTGCGCAAAAAACTGATAAAAAATCTTCCATAAATATTGATGAGGCTGCGGTAATTGAGAAAATAACTTTGTTGTCTAAAGGGATAGAGTTCCCTGCATTGAAAATTTATATAACTCAATATTTGGATTTGTATCAATGTTATTTAGCGGTAACAGAAACGCATAGACTTAAACAATTGTCCGATTTTCGTAAAGATTACAGAGAGTTGATGGAATATGTGAATTTTGAACCTGATTATAATGTTGAAAGCATTACAATTAAAGTTAATTCCAATTATACACCCAAATTTACCTCAAAGATTTTAACCTCAACTATTATGGAAATGATAACAAAGCGTTTTGAGGATTTTGAGTATATGCAATTTGATTATTTATTGTCGGAAGATGGAATAGTAGATGCTCCGAGATTGGGTAAATATAAAAAGGAATTTATCAAGGGATTCTATCCAATGTTTTGTTATTTGAAAGAACACAACTCAAATTTGACAGATATTAAAATACGGGAATACCTGGGGGAGTTTACCGTTGGCTTGGGCTTTAATTTTTATGATAGGGGGTTAATAAATTCTCCAGTTGATTCCGACACAATAAGAAAATATTTTGAAGATATAGCATAAGGAAACTGCTTGATTATTAGAGGGACTAAGATGGGCTTATTTTTGCTTTTCTTAGCCCCTTTTTTTATGCCTATTTCGGAGTAATCTTGTCAAAAATATTTCAACAGAATTTAATTATGGAGAATAGGATTTACACAGTTGATGAAGTGAGGTTGTTATTAAAGGTATCTCGTGGAACTTTAAATAACTGGGATAGAAACGGTATTCTAAAACCCAAACGAATTGGACGCAGGAATTACTATTTGAAATCTGACATAGAAAGGGCCTTGGAGGAGGGTTCAAGCGGTTAGCTAGCTATTGGAATGCCTATGAAGTAAGGGAAGTTGGTAAAAATGGAAATATATTGGAAATAAAAGTGTCATGGACGGTATAGAGAGAGAATTAAGACTAGTAAAAAGGTTATTGAATAGGTTGCTCAAATCGTTAGAACAGAACCCCAAAAAGAGACTTAGAAATGGTTGGATGATAGGAGCGGAAGTAAAACAGGTGCTTCATATCTCTCAGCGTACTTTGCAAACTTGGAGAGAAAATGGGACATTACCTTTTTCGCAAATATCAGGTAAAATCTATTATAGGACATCAGATGTTGAAAATCTTCTTAATGAAAATTATTCTGCAAGATGAATCAAAACTTTTTGATAATTCCAATCACACTCTGTGAATATGCAGTTCGTGAAAAGCGAAAGAATGAGCTCCAGTTATTGTGTTGGTTGAAAGTACAGTGTAGTGGAAATTTTATGCTAACTAATAATTTAAAGAATAGAGTATATAACCAATTGAAAATTACACTTGCAACGTTTAAAAGTAGGTTGGCTTGGCTTCTTGAAAAATCATGGGTAGAATACAACGAAGAAACCAAAAGATATTGGATATGTAGTTTTACAATAATTACTAAAATGATGGACGGCTATACTTCCAAGGCTGTAATTTGGGATTACAATGAATTTGATACCTTCAAGGCTTTTGTTGATGCTACTATGATCACTTTTATTGCTAAAAGGAAGTACTTCTACGATAAGCAAGGATATAGGTGTAATTTGGAATACAATAGATATAAATTATATAGAAAGAGAACAAAACCTCAATTTTACCCATTGCCTGTTTCATATTTAAGTAAGGCTTTAGGGATTTCTGACAGTAGCGCTTCAAACATGAAAAAGAATGCTTCCAATGCCCAATTTATAATAGTTAAAAAGAATATAAAGAAATTGGACATTTCGGTAAATGAGTATAAATTCCTAAAGGATTGCCATCCGGAAGGCAAACGTTATTTAAAAAGGGGAAATGTAATTTATGAACAACTTCCTGATTCTATTCAATCCTATTTGGTATTTAAAATTAAACGCAATTTAGTGCAATAAACACTTAAATACATAAACCGTAATATTGGGGGGCTAGGGGGGCAAAGAGAAAGTAATTTATTACTAGGAAACTGAGTGCAATAATCATTTTGAATTTAAAATTGGCATTTCCATCGGAATTTTATTTTTATATCTAACTTGAAAAAAATAGGAGCACATTATTTTCAAACAAGAAAAATTACGCTTCTCATTCTCCGTATTCAAATTTTTACTTTTAATGAAACAATGGTATCTATTCTACTGAAGCCGGTTCTCGTAGTGGAGAACGATAGGAATAGGCTTTATAATTATTAGTATAAGGTTTTATAAGCTCGTGTTTTGTGATTTTTTATAATTGGTGTTAGCTTTTATTGGGGGACTAAAAGATGCGCGCGCAAAAGGGTTATTCATGGAGTATAATAAAGATTGTTTCATTTGAATACATTATAGCGGAATATTTGGCGGAAATGAATAAAAAAGGGCAAAACGATGAAGGTCTTCAAATGCGACATTTTTTTTCCGAGCAAAATTGAAAATCGTGTTTCCTCCTAAGCTATACGTAGGTTATTTATTATGACTCGTAATGTTTTATTTTTTTGAATTTGCGTTTTGGAATATCTGCTGGATTGTGTGACCTGCAAATGATCTTGATTAGTCCTGTTAATCAAATCTGACTCCATATTTTAATTCAATAAATTTGTCTAATTTTGAAGGATTATCTGCAGCAATTATTCTGTCTATCTCAATTTCGTCAAAATCATATATTCCAAAATTTTTAATATAATTTCGACTCAATGAAAAGTACCCTGAGCCATAAGGCTTGCTTGAGTTTTCAATATAAAACCAAAAAAGTCGTGTACTTAATAGTTTTTGAAGAAATAGCAAATCTCTCTCGTTATCACTAATCAGTGCAAGTCCATTATGAAATAGAAGATCTTCATCTGAATTAAGAACAAAATTTGGAGTAGATGGAGCAATGTGTGGAAAGAATAATTTATACTTTAGTTTTTCAAGTGACTGATTACGCCCATATGCATACCAATTCTCATAATTTCCTTTTCCTTTATCTCGCTTATCAAGTGAATTCTTGTTTTCGAAAAGATATTTAAAAGTCTCAGGATAATATTTTTTAAAATCAGGTTCAGATATAAGCTTAACATGTCCATCTTCATATCGATAAGGAAAAATAATTTTTTTCTTAATTGAGCTAATTGAATCCAGCTTAGTTAATAAATTAGGATTGATGATATCTTTACAGATTTCTTTTTCAATTTTATATTCAAGACCATTTGATAAATAGTAAAACTCACCATCTTCCTTTATAGGATTGAAAATATATATGCTATTCTTTAAGGTCGCAATACCGTTTCTAGTTTTGAATTTTTCACCCAATGGAGTACCTGTTGATTCTATTTTAGATAATAAATCAATTTGTTGAAGATTCCATCCTTTAAAAGCATTTAGGGACGAATAGGAAATCGAATTATATGGGAATCCATTGCCTGATAATGATTTTAAAGATGATAATCTAATGTATTGTAAAAAATCGGACTTGGACTTTTGAATTATGCAAATGCATGTGTACGTTGATCGTGATTGAAAAATTTGTTGACTTCCAAAATCAAGCATTTTGAAATCATACGTTACTTTTTGAAAATATTCTCTTAATGCACGACCATTAACACTTTTTAAAAATGTATTCATCGTAATAAAACCCAAAACTCCATCTTCTTTTAAGATTGATAATCCTATCTCAAAAAAAGGAATATACAAATCGGGGTGACCGGTAGAACAAACAGTCCAATTTTTTAATAATAATTTAGACTCGTTATCAATATTTCTTGAACACACATATGGTGGATTTCCAACTACGATATCAAAACCCGCAAAGTTTTCTAAATGCTCTTCCCATTGAAAACTTAACGCATTACCTTTAAATAAATTGAAAGTGAATTCCTTTTCGTCTTCACCTGATAAAACCGCCAATAAAGTCAACAATATTGTTGAACGTGAGATCGAATATTCTTGAATGTCCAATCCAAATATGTTATTTTCAAATATTTCTCGATAGGTTTTATTTGTCTTATCTTTTAATATGATTACCGCATCATAGAGAAAGCCTGAGCATCCACATGCAGGATCACAAATCAATAAATCATCAATATTTTCATATTTAGAAATTGTTTGGCTGATGATATATTTTCGAATTACGTGTGGCGTATATATGGCACCTGTAATAACTTTCTCTTCCGGTGATATAACAAATTCAAACAATTCGATAAGTTGCTCAAATTCAGTTATTCTTCCTAACTCTATAAATTTTAATAGGTTATTATAGTCAGGGTCAGACTCTTTTATTAATAGACTCTTAAGTAAACGATTGTTTGGATCTGTAATTTTATTAGAAACTAAAAAAGCAGAGATAATTAATCGGTCAATTTTTAATGGATCGAACGAATATGATTTTAGATATTGAAATAATTCTCTTTTCATTTAAAATAATTGAGGACAAATCTGTTCGGAATTCCAATAGGATTCCCCATTTATCATCCCATTCCAGTGATTTGCAAGAGAGCAAAAGTAAGGCTTGATAAACTGATTTCTGTATTCAGATATAATTGTTACATAGTCATTTTCCTTCTTTAGCTCTTGCCATACTTCTGGGAAAAAATTAGATATAATAAAGTCAATTCCTAATACAATATCCATTGGATAATGCATAATTCTCGGGCTATCTAAAATAATTGATTGCCCAAAATCTTTATTACTTTTATCTAGTTTTCGTCCACCATAATGGAAATGATATTTTGGATGCGCTTCAATTGGATCATTTTCGCCTTCAGGATGTCTATCTAGATGATAAGAAATTATATGTTCTTTCCCATCTTTATAACCAATAACAACAATATTAAATTCTAAGTGTTTTAACGGATCAGAATAGGCACGATCTTGAGTATATTCCTTAATTAGGTTAATGTCAAAGTGCAATGTAATGTTTTCTAATCCTTCAGGATGAGTATGTGAAGGTGCTTCAGTGAAGATGAAATCAATTTGGTCAACATGATAACCTAGATAGTTGTAATTAACTTCGTCTTTCTGTTGAATTTTGGGGATATAGTTCACTTCTTTAAGTAATGAAGCAGCCTTCCTTAATTGTCCTGTATTTAGGTAGTGTTTTTCAAGAAGCTTAGCTAACGTTAATAAATCAGATGCCATCTCCTCTCTGTGAAGCAACACTCGCTTTGGTATTTTACTGTTCATTTGCTTCCTTTAACTGTTCAATGACAAGTCGATATCTATCATAATCTGTGGCATGTACATCCAGACCTTCTTCAAAGTTTATTCTGTTTACAGCTCCATGTTTTGATATATAATTATAGTCCTGCCAAGGTTTTGGTTCTGTTTTTGTTTTTGCTTTAAATCCCTCTCGTGGGTCTAATGGCTTATTGTAAGATTTGCACACTGTCCAATATCTATAGCTTGAACAGCCTTCAATTCTCTCAGAGACCGTAAGTTCTTTCAATCCTGAATTTTCTACAATCAACTTTACTCTCTGAAGAGCATCTATGGAAGCTAAATTATAGCTGGTTAAATCTTTAAATGTGGTTATAATTCGATCCATCCACCATCTTTCCCATCCACACGCATAAACACCTGAATATTTTGCATCTAGGAAAATTTTATCTTTAAGATAATCCCAATCCGCAGATTTAGATATATCAATACCGAGCCTTGCTGCAAAAGTTGCTTCATCAATTAAAGGACCATTGATATATATAAGGTCTTTTAAAATCATTCGTGAGTACTCATGAGGAGGGATAGATTCAGCATGATCTTGGAATCTTGAAAATATCCTATCATCAAGATGAGATATTTTTGTTTCCAGCAATGTGTCGAATTTCTTTTCTTCCCTTATTTTGTTATATCCTTCAATTAGTGCAATTATTTGATTTGAAACAGTTAATAAGTCGCTCTTATCTTTTCTAAACTTCAGATCAAATAAATCATGACTAGTATGATCTGTAGTGTATGACTTTTGAAGCTTATCATCAGTTGAGCAAAGAATAAATGGTAAATCTTTTAATTGCTTTCCCTTATCAGTAGTTTCGGTTCTAATATGCTGTGCTAATACAGGTGCTTTAATATTTCCCTTTTCTCCTTGATCATTCACTCTATCATCTAATTGATAGTCAAAAATAATTGCATCAAAATCATTAATCGACTCAAATAGCTCTTTTGCGATTTTATCAAATGGACCACTTTGAAAAGGAGTTATTTTAATCATTTCACTTTCCTCTAAAGTATCTATCATTGGTTCAATTTGAGAGAATCCATGCTTCGAAGCATCATCATCGATATAGAGAACTTTATATTTTTTACTCATGGTTGTATTCTATTTCCGTTTTTGGTAATTCAATTCTCACAGAAGTTGAGAAATTATTTTCAGGGGTAGTGATGAACACCTCGCCACCGTAACCTGAAACAATATCATATACTATTTTAAGACCTAATCCAGTTCCTGTTGTTTCCTCTATCTCAGTAGCATCTGTTCCGGATGGGGCGCTGGTCGTAAAAAATTCATCAAAGACAAGTTCATATTTTTCAATCGGAATTCCATCCCCATTATCAGAAAACTCTAAGAAAACTTTATCTCTTATTTTCCCGACTTTCACAAAAATTTTTCCCTGAGAATTAGCTCTTTTAATAGCTTTCTTGGAATTGGAATAAAAATTAAATAAGATCGAGACCCATTCTGATTTATGCATTGGACAAGTAAATAGATCATATCCTTCTAATGCTGGTTCTAATAACTCAATTCCACTTCTTAATGCATCTGGCTTAATTACTTTATAAAATGATCTAACAACATCCTTTAATTCCACGGGTTCCAATTCTCTATTGACATTTTCCGAGATAGTTTTGTCAAAATATGAAGTATAAGTCTTAAATGACTCGAGATTTGTTTTTAATCTTGTTGTCCGTTTTATATATGAATCCTCAGATAGTTTTCTGTGCAGGAAATCAACATCTAAATCAAATGCCCTTAAATGGTGTTTAATTTCGTGTACAAATTCTCCAATTGTTAATCCCAAACTTGCCAAAATGCGTAATAATTGTACTTCCTGGAGTAATATTTTTTTCTCTTCCTCATCCCGTTCTGCACTTTCCCTCAATTTTTTCGCAAAGTCCTTATATTCACCTGATGAAAAACCGCGTTTGTTTTGTTCACTATTTGAGCTGTCTTCATCTGATGATTTGTCCTGATGATCTTTACTCGAAGAGCCTTCTTGTTTTTTAGCTTGTTCTTCAAAAGCAGCAGCAACTTCATCGATTATTTCTTTGGGCTTCTTTTTTTCCCACTCCTTTGCTGAAGCTTTATTTTTTCGTCCTCTTAACGCACTAATTTTAATAGTAGCATCAATTAATACTTTGAAGGCAAAATCTTTTAATTCCTCGAAGGCTTTGTTTTCAAGCAATCCTTCTCTGCTGGACAATTCTTGAAAAATCTCTCCTGATTTATCAAAAAGCTCAATAAATCCATAAAAATTATTATTACCATGAGGTGTTAAAATTGCTCTTCTTCTTACCGATGCATCTAGACCTAACCAATCATTTGCTTTTTCTGCATATGGTAGTACTCTAAAGCCATTTCGATATAAGCGAATACCTCCATATTCGTCGGCATTTTGTCTAATTGCGGATTCAACTTGTTTAGGAACTAAGCCAACATTATAAATGAAATAATACGCTTTAAAATGTATATTTTTTAGAGATGTAAATTTTTTGTAGTCTTCATTCTTTTTATTTGCTCCAATAGGGTATATTTCATCGACCATTTCAAAATGACTACTTTTTAAAGTATAAAAACCATCCCCACTTTTATCAACAAATCCTTCAATTTCGGCAGTAGCATTTTTATAAAAAACGTTCTCTTCATTCAAAACGCTATCTCCATCCAAATAGAAAGAGGCTTTAAAACCGGGATCATCTTTACTTTCTTCATATCTATCGGATAATGGAAATGGTTGGAGTAATTCTGAAATATATCGATAAGCACGTTTGATCATAGCTAATGTCCAAGTATCTCTTAGATTCTCAATGATCAAAGTAGTTCCTTCATCTTTTTCTTTTTCTACCTCATTAATATGATTTGTTATGAGGAGAAGGTTAGAGTCTATTGTAAAACTGTCCCATTCAATAGTTACTTTTAGTGCTTTTTCTTGTTCTAAAGTTTGAGTTATTATTGTAAGTTTACTTCCTAATCTTTGAGTTGCAAATCTGCCAATACCTTTTTGCCCAGCTCTAGTTCTTTCATACCTTGGAGATTTAGGATTATGAATTTTATCACTAGAAGATATGGTCATAAACCCTTTGATAAGTTGTTCTCTTGTCATACCAACTCCTGAATCCTCAATTCTCAGTGTTCCGCCAGGTTTGTTCGAATTTTCAAAGAATAGATCTACTGTTTTTGCATCAGCATCATACGAGTTTTTAACTAATTCAGCAACCGCTGATTCATGTCTTCCAACTAATTCTTTTCCGAGTCTATTAATAATTCCTGCATCAACTGAAAAACGTACGTTTTGAGAATCAAGACTTGCTATTTCATGTGAAAGTGATAGGATTAAATTATTATCAGACTTTTCTTTTATCAGCTCTTCATTCAAAAGTCTTTTTAATTTTTCCAATTTGATGGTATCTGTTTCCATGCTGTTAATTTTGAAGGGTTAAATGACCGCAAACTGCTTCTAATACCTCGCAGGGTGAAGCATCTATAGCAATGGCAATAAGATAAAGTTCATCTGCTCTTAGTTTTGTTGATGATTTTAGTGTCAATTCACTTAGTCTTGATGTACTTATTCCTGTTCTTCTTGAGACCTCTGCTTTATTAATAGATTTTTTACTTAAAAAAGTTCCAAGTCTAGTCATGATAATTTAGATTTTCTGGAATCAAATATAGATATAATGAATGAGAGTTCAGATTTTCTGAATTATATTATGATTGTCGCAGAATGAAAAAACTCCTCTTTATTAATCTTGGATGATCGTTTATTTGTGAGAAATGGGATAAGGAAATCATTGAGATATTTCCAATATATTTCCAATAAATGCAAAAAGGCCAGTGAATACTGACCTTTTAGTAGCGAGAGGCGGGCTTGAACCGCCGACCTCATGATTATGAATCATGCGCTCTAACCAGCTGAGCTACCTCGCCATTTGTTTTTCAAAAATGCGGTGCAAATATAGTATTTATTTTTATTCCCGCTAACCATTTTCGTAATTTTTCAAAATAAGTTTCTTTAGCCGATTTTAACTAGTTGTAAGTTACATTCTTATTAATTATATTGCCAAAAATCAAACTTATGACTAGTAAAGTAAAAATCAATCTGGAATACTTAATTAATTGTTCTCCGAAGGTGCTCTATAACAGACTAAGCACTGCCTCGGGGCTAACCGAGTGGTTTGCCGATGATGTTCGCGTCCGGGGAAAACGCTACACTTTTGTTTGGGACGGATCGGAGCAAACTGCAGAAATGACACTTCATAAAGAAAACCGTTTAGTACGGTTTAACTGGGTAGATGAAGAAGATGAATCGTACTTCGAGTTTAAGATAACACGCGATGAACTAACCGGCGATGTTTCGCTGTTAATAACTGATTTTGCCGAAGAAGACGAAATTGAAGAAACCCGTGGTTTGTGGGATTCGCAGATAGCCGATTTAAAACACGTTTTAGGTTCGTAATTCGTTTTTTCAGATTATTAACAGCTGTGTTCCGGCATCAATAACGTTTCTTAACCTTTTTTACTTTACTAATTCCTAAAATAACTTAGTTTTGTAAGCGTTTCCAGAATGAAAGAAAGTACATGAAACGTCTGCACCTTTTTGTTATAAAATCATTTTTAGGGCCATTTTTTATGACCTTTTTTATTGTGGTCTTCGTGCTGCTTATGCAGTTTCTGTGGAAGTATGTCGACGACCTGGTTGGAAAAGGACTTGATTTTAAAGTGCTGGGCGAAATGATGTTTTATGCATCGTTTGCTTTACTTCCGCTGGCATTTCCGCTGGCTATGCTGTTGGCGTCAATTATGACTTTTGGGGCACTGGGCGAAAATTACGAATTGGTTGCAATGAAAGCTTCCGGAATTTCGCTTTTCAGAATCATGCGCCCATTAATAGTTATCGCCATACTAATTACGGGAATTGCTTTTTATTTTTCCAATAATGTTCTTCCGAAAACAAACCTGAAATTCTCGACACTTTTATACAGTGTTAAAAAACAACGGCCCGAGCTGGTCTTACAGGAAGGCGTTTTTACCAACGAGATGGATGGTTACAGTATTAAAATTGGCAAGCGCGATAACGAAACAAAAATGCTGTACGATCTGCTGATATACGACCATACCAAAAATAAACCCAATGAAAGTGTTACGGTTGCCGATTCGGGATTATTGCGCATTACGGAGGATAAAAAGTACATGGTGCTGAACTTGTTTAGCGGAGTAACTTACCAGGAGCAGCAGGAGCAGAAATCGCAAAACCGGGGTAGAAAGGAAACGTATCCGTATCAGCGTAATCGTTTTGAGGAACAAACGATCAGGGTAAAAGTACGGGATTTTGAATTTAACCGCCGCGACGAAAGTATTTTTAAAAATCAATACCGAATGCTCACCATCGATCAGTTGGTGGCTGCCGATGACAGTTTATCGGATGATTATTACGACCGCTTGCGTAATTATATGATGCAGATAAGTATAAACCCGACAATTACGCGGAGAATGTATAATCTGACAGCAAAAGCCGATTCGTTGAAACGCGATATTGAGTATACACAAGCCGATTCGATATTTGATTTTGAGGCTTATTATTCTGGACTCGATAAATGGGTGCAAGCCGATATTGCCAAAACTGCACTCGATCGTGCCCGAAGCAATATGCAACAAGTAAATATGTTTCAGGGGCAGCTTTACAATAAAAAGAAAACGCTGAATAAATACCGCATGGAGCGACACCGGAAATTTACGCTGTCGGTTGCAGTGCTCATCTTCTTTTTTATCGGGGCACCTTTAGGAGCAATTATCCGAAAAGGAGGATTGGGAATGCCGGTAGTGGTGTCTATTTTCCTGTTTATTTTATATTACATTGTTTCCATGAGTGGTGAAAAAACTGCGCGCGAAGACGTTTGGGATATGTTTAACGGAATGTGGTTTTCGTCGTATATTTTTCTGCCAATTGGTGTGTGGTTAACGTATAAAGCAGCTACCGATTCGGCTATCATGACAGCCGAAGCTTATACAAAGTTTTTTGCCCGCCTGGGACTTGAACGGTTTTTCAAGAAAAAGAAATCAAACGAATAGATCCTAATGAACATTTTGCAGGTAACAAATAAGGTTCCGTTTCCAGCCAGAGATGGTGGGGCCATTGCCTGTATGAATTTAATAAAAGGATTAGCACAGCAGGGAAATAGTGTAACCGTGCTGGCAATGAATACCGCAAAACATCATCTATCTCCGGATGAAATTCCCGACGAAATCAAACAACTGGCAACATTTAAGTTGGTAAATGTTCCTGCAAAAATTAATGCTTTTGCCGCTTTGGTGAATCTTCTCTTTTCGCAAAAACCCTACAATGCAGTTCGTTTTGTCGATGAGAATTTTAGTGAAGCATTAGCAGAATTGTTATCTGAAAACGAATTTGATATTGTCCAATTGGAGGGACTTTATGTTTGTCCGTACATTCCGGTAATACGAAAGTATTCCAATGCAACAGTGGTTTATCGAGCACATAATGTTGAGTTTGAAATTTGGGAAAGGTCGGCAAAACTAACGCGAGGTCTAAAAAAGTTATACCTACAAAATCTTTCAAAAAGGATTAAAAGATTCGAGGCCGGATTGTTAAACTCGTACGATATTTTAGTTCCGATAACTGCTCGAGACGGTGAGATACTGGATTCGTTGGGAAACAAAAAAGATAAACAGGTTTCTCAAACCGGTATTGATTTATCGGCAGTTGTTCCGGATAAAACCAATATTGAATATCCGTCGCTCTTTCATATCGGATCGTTAGAGTGGGCGCCCAACCAGGAAGGTATTTTGTGGTTTATCGAAAACTGCTGGATAAAGATTCGCAACAAATATCCCGATCTGCGTTTTCACGTAGCTGGAAGAAATGCTCCACAGTGGTTAATTGACAAATTAAATGTTGATGGTGTTATTTTTGAAGGAGAAGTTGCCGATGCGTATCGGTTTATGAATTCGAAAGCTGTTATGATTGTTCCGTTGTTTTCGGGAAGCGGTATGCGTATAAAAATTATTGAAGGAATGGCGTTGGGAAAAAGTATCGTATCAACATCCATCGGTGCCGAAGGTATTGATGTTACCGATGGTGAGAATATTTTGCTGGCTAACGATGCAACCGGCTTTGTTGATGCTGTTTTCAATTTGCTTGAAGACCGTGATAATTTTGAATGTATTGGAAGGAATGCCACTCTTTTTATCCAACAGAATTTTGATAATTTAGCGATATCGAAAAAACTAATCGGATTTTACAAACAATACACTAAATGATCCTAAGCCTTTTATTCTGGGTATTACTATTCATACTTTTATATACCTATGTTGGGTATGCGCTTGTTTTGTGGTTGTTGGTAGGCCTGAAAAAGGTGCTCGGCCGTCGCAAGATTTCATTGGAAAGCAATGACTACGAGCCCGAAGTTTGTTTGTTTGTAACAGCATTTAACGAGAAAGATTACATTGATCAGAAAGTTAAGAATGCTTTTTCGCTTAATTATCCCAAAGAAAAAATTCAATATGTATGGGTTACAGATGGATCGGATGACGGAAGCCCGGAAATTTTACAACAAGTTAATGGGCTGGAAGTATATCATCAGCCGGAACGAAGAGGGAAAATGCATGCCATGAACCGGGGGATGAAATTTGTAAAAGCACCTGTTGTGATCTTTTCCGACTCGAACACGGTTCTAGGAAAACAATCCATTCGCGAGATTGTAAAGTGTTTCAGCAATCCGGAAGTTGGTTGTGTGGCAGGGGAGAAGCGTATTGTTCAGAAAGATGAAGAAACTGCAGCCGGTGCAGGTGAAGGTTTGTACTGGAAAATGGAATCGTGGATTAAGCGTAATGACTGGGAACTGAATTCGGTAGTTGGTGCAGTTGGCGAACTGTTTGCCATACGAACCGAACTTTTTGAGGATGTGGAACCCGATACTTTGCTCGATGATTTTATTATCTCGATGCGTATTGCCCAACGCGGATATAAAATTGCATATGCTCCAAATACTTATGCCGAGGAAACAGCCTCGTTAAACGTAACAGAAGAATTGAAGCGTAAAGTTAGAATTGCTGCCGGAGGGATTCAGACCATTATACGATTAAAAGGATTACTAAATCCATTCAAAAATGGCATTTTGAGCTGGCAGTATCTTTCGCACAAAGTTTTGCGCTGGGCTTTTGCACCACCGGCCCTCTTCCTTTTATTTATTGTAAACCTGTTGCTGGTGGTAAGTACCAATAATTGGAGTGTCGGTAACTTTTATGCGCTGGTGCTGTATCTGCAGATGTTGTTATTCCTGACTGCTGCGTTTGGCTGGTATTTCGAAAACAAAAAGGTGCGGATGAAAGCATTATTTGTGCCGTATTATTTTGTAATGATCAATTCTGCCACAATTTTTGGGATTATTCGTTATGTAAAAGGCCGTCAGTCGGTAAATTGGGAGAAATCAAAAAGGGCTGGATAGTTTTTATGGTTTACGCTTAAGAATCTATACTCAGGCGGAAGGAGTTATCTCTTCTCCATTGATTTCATTTAAAAATGAATTTCGAATGATGATTAACGAATGCAGAATTATGAAGTGTGTTTCAACTCCTCTGTGTTTTCTTTAAAATTGTAATTCGCAAATCGTTAATCGAAGTTCATCATTCCCGGCTGGCTTTTAGATTATAGAATAGTAGAGAATATTCATTACCTGTCAATTTTTGGAGGCCAAATGCTTATTTCTTTTTGTTTTCCTCCCGAAAACGTTTCTCGATCAGTTCGCTTCGTTTAATGGTTTTTCGTATCCATTGCATTTTAAGTTCATCCTTTTCTTCGTCGCTCAATTGCCAGTTCAGGTCATTGCTATCTCTCATTTTCATTGTAAGATGGTGTAATATGATTGCTGCAGAAACAGAAATATTGAAACTTTCGGTAAAACCATACATCGGAATTTTCAGAAATTCATCGGCTTCCTGCATAATGGTTTCTGTTATACCCGGTAGTTCCGATCCGAAAACCAGCGCCGTTTTTCCTTTCGTAATATCAAAATCCTGTAATTCGAGGTCGTTGTTGTGCGGAGTGGTGGCCACAATTCGGTAACCTTGCTTTTTTAGAGTTTGTATTGCATCAAGAGCGTTATTTTCTTTGCTATTGTATTTATGCAGTGATAACCATTTTGAGGCTCCCATGGCAATTTCGCGGTTAACCTGAAATTCGTTGCGGTCTTCTATAATATGTACATCCTGAATACCAAAACAATCGCAGGTGCGCAAAACTGCACTTGCATTTTGTTTCTGAAAAATGTCTTCCAAAACAACCGTAAGGTGCCTGGTACGCTTATTTATTACTTTTTCAAAAAGTTCCTGTCGTTGTGGTGTAAGATAGCTTAAAAGGTATTCAACAAGTTTATTGTCCATCTTTATTCAAGTTTGATGTCGTTAAAAGAAAAAGGGAAGCATTTGGCTTCCCTTTAATCAGTTTTTTTTACCTACTCGTATTTCGTTACGATACAGCGTCTGCTAATTCAGCACCAGCTTTAAATTTAACTACTTTTTTAGCTGGAATTGTAATTTCTTTTCCTGTTTGAGGATTTCTACCAGTTCTGGCACCACGTTCTGAAACAGAGAAAGAGCCGAATCCAATAAGTGCAACACGGTCCCCAGCTTTAAGAGCGTCTGTAGTAGCACCTACAAATGCATCAAGAGCTTTTTTAGCATCAGCTTTAGAAAGGCCAGCTTTTTCGGCCATCGCATCAAGTAATTGAGCTTTGTTCATAAGGCAAAATTTTAAATAATTAATTAAGTGATTGAAAATAAATAACTTAGTTCTATGTACTTTGTATCGAATATTCAGAATCTATATACTTTTTCAAGGGTTAAAATTCGTCAAACATTCAGTAAAATCAAGCGTTTCAGAGAACTTTTTTAAGTTTTAGCTAAATTCATAAATATGTTTTAAAAAACCAAACCCTAGCACCCTTTTTTTTTAAGTAATTTCTGAAATTTTTGTCGAAAAGTGTTTTGTACTTTGAAAAATTAATCTACTTTTGCACCGCATCTGGAGAGATGGCAGAGTGGTCGAATGCGGCGGTCTTGAAAACCGTTGTACCGCGAGGTACCGGGGGTTCGAATCCCTCTCTCTCCGCCAAAATCCATCAGAGTTTTCTGATGGATTTTTTTTTGCTCCAAACTGTTGATAACTTTTTGCTCTGTTTGGGTTTTAACTGGCTCTTTTTTAGGAAAATATGATGTTTGTGGGTCTGGTTTTGATGACATATTCGAAAATTATGTTCCAAAATCCGGGTTTTCGTTAGGTGAAGCAGACAAAATCTATGAAATTTTAGTGCTTTTTTATTCTTATTTGGTTATAATAACAAGCAAAAAAAAGACAACGAATATTCCTTTCAGGATGATTCCAGATATTTCAAATAATTTCTTTCGCTGGCTTAGGTAATTTGAATTGAATTACTATATTTGCACACGCAAAATGAAACACGGGTGTAGCTCAGTTGGTAGAGCACTGGTCTCCAAAACCAGGTGTCGGGAGTTCGAGTCTCTCCTCCCGTGCAAAAGCACAAAGGCCTTACTTTAGTAAGGCCTTTTTTATTGAATTAAATTCCAGGTGAAATATTTAAATCTTCAGCTTATAAGTGTTATTTTCACCACAAATTCGAGGCAATGCAAATCAACGTCTTTATTCCATGTTTTATCGATCAGTTTTATCCTGAAACGGCAGGAAGTTTTGTAAACCTGCTGGAAAAGGTGGGGTGCGATGTGAAATACAATCCAAAACAAACCTGTTGCGGACAACCTGCATTTAATAGCGGGTATTGGAAAGAGGCAAAAACTGTAGCCAAAAAATTTCTCGATGATTTTGAATTGGCAAACGTTGTGGTAGCACCTTCAGCGTCGTGTACAGGCTTTATTCGAAACTATTACCATAAATTGTTTGAAGATGATGAGGAGTTGCTCAGAAAGACGAATAAGACCCGGAAAAAGGTGTTCGAGTTTACCGACTTTTTGGTGAATCATTTAAAAGTAACTGAACTTGGAGCTACTTTCAATCATAAAGTTACGTTTCACGACTCGTGTGCCGGTTTGCGCGAATATGGTATTAAAGAAGAACCCCGGAAATTATTAAGTGAAGTAAAAGGTCTGGAGTTAATAGAAATGGAAAAGCTCGAGACCTGTTGTGGTTTTGGGGGTACATTCGCAGCTAAATTCCATAACATTTCAACGGCAATGACCGAGCAAAAGGTTGAACATGCATTAAAAACAGGTGCAGAGTATATTGTATCTACCGAAGCTTCGTGCCTGATGAATATGGATGCCTACATTAAAAAACAAAAACTACCTATTAAAACAATTCATTTGGTGGATGTACTTGCATCTCGCGGCTAGAAACTCGATGCTGAATCCTTGATACTGGATTTTTGATTCTTCGTGTAACTCTGTGAAATAATAAACTGCCAAATTGTTAAATTGAAAACTTGTAGCTGGATGCTAGATTCTGGCTACTCTTAACTGAAGTTTGAAACCCGTAAAGCCATTCTGCCTAAACAACTCAACGTTCTTAACATGATTCTCATGACTTGATACTTGATTGTTCCTGCAGCTTCTTTGTTAAATTGAAGAACTGATCACTGGAACTGTGACTAAATATTTTTTCTGCAACTTGAAACCATTAATAACTCTAACAACTCGTAGCTAGAAGCTCACCGCTAGCCGCTACATTAAAACATCTGCATGCCATGTAATTTCTTGTAGCGCCCGCCAAGCTCCATTAATTCCTCGTGTGTGCCTTGCTCTACAATTTTACCTTCGTGTAGTACGCAAATCAGATTCGCATGCTTAATTGTAGATAAACGGTGTGCAATAACCAGCGATGTGCGGTTTTTCATCAGGTTTTCCAATGCTTCCTGTACCAGTTTTTCCGATTCGGTATCCAAAGCCGAAGTGGCTTCATCCAATATCAAAATTGGTGGATTCCGTAAAATGGCACGGGCTATAGAAAGGCGTTGCTTTTGTCCGCCCGAAAGTTTATCGCCACGGTCGCCAATTATGGTGTCGTAACCATTTTCTGTTCCCAGGATAAAGTCGTGCGCATTGGCAATTTTTGCTGCCTGTATCACTGCTTCGTCACTAACGTTATCAACGCCAAATGCAATGTTGTTTCTTATGGTGTCGTTAAATAAAATGGGTTCCTGGTTTACGTTTCCAATCAGCTTACGTAGCGATTTTAGTTTCAGGTCGCGAATATCGGTTCCATCCACTTCAATATTCCCTGAGGTAATATCCCAGAAACGCGGCAAGAGATCAACCATGGTGGTTTTTCCGCTACCCGAAGATCCTACCAGCGCAACGGTTGTTCCTTTCGGAATATTCAGGCTTACATTCGAAAGTACTTCTGCTTTGTTGTAAGCAAAAGTTACATTCTTATAAACAATATCTTTTTCGAACGACTCGATGTTTTTGGCATCTTTCTTATCAACGATGGTAACTTCTGCTGAAAGAACGTGATCGATACGTTGCATCGATGCCAGTCCTTTTTCGACGCTGTAAAGTGCTGTTGAGAAGGCTTTCGCCGGATTGATGATTCCGTAGAAAAACACCATGTAGCCAATAAATTCTGCAGCAGTGAGCGACGAGTCGTTTCCGCCAAGAATGATTCGACCACCATACCACAAAACAACAACAATAACAATGGTTCCCAGAAATTCACTGGCCGGGTGTGCCAGGTGACGGCGCCACATCAAGCGGTTCATGATCAGCCGGTAGTTCTGGTTCTCGTTTTGAAAACGTCCGATGGCTTTTTCTTCGGCATTAAACGATTTAATAATCCGCAATCCCGAAAGATCTTCTTCAATAATCGATAGAATTTCACCCAGTTTATTTTGCCCTTTGGTCGACACACGTTTCAGGCTGCGGCCAATTCGCCCGATAATTAACCCGGTTATTGGTAACATAACAAACACAAACAAAGTTAGCGACCAGCTCATGTAAATCATTACACATAGATAAACGATTATCAGAATCGGGTTTTTAATCATCATCCCCAGCGAGTTGGCAACCGAGTTCTCCACTTCCTGCACATCGCTGGTTATACGGGCCATAATATCACCTTTTCGTTCTTCCGAAAAATAACCGAGCGGCAAACCAATTATCTTCTGGTAAATAAGCGCGCGGATGTCGTAAACAACACCGTTGCGTAAGGCTATAAGTACAAAATCGGCCAGGTAGGTAAAACCAACTTTAAAAAGTGTGGCAATTACCAAAATTAAACCAATAAGCAGCAACGAATCCTGTTCGCCGTATTTAGTAATGAATGAGCTGATGTAATAGTTTACATTGTTAGTTATTGAATCGGCAGTAAGGGCCCATTCCACTTTTTCGGTTACCAGTTCTTTTGTTTTAAACAAAATATCGAGTGCCGGGATAAGCATAGCAAACGAAAAAGTTCCGAAAAGTGCACCTAAAATATTGTAAATAATGTTCATGACGACTTTCCCCCGGTAGGGTGGAACAAATCGTTTCATGAGTTTTAAGAAGTCTTTCATATGATGAAGACAGAAGATGAAAGCCGGAAGCCGAAGCTGGCATTCCGGATTAAAAATCTTCCTTATTTTTAAAAAATTCCTGTGTAGTTCTGTGGTGTAATCGCTTTTAACTCTTCTTTTACAGAATCACTAACGTCCAAACCATCAACAAAATTGTGGATAGCCTCTTTGTTAATCACCTCATTTTTACGGGTCAAATCTTTCAAGGCCTCGTAAGGATTTGGGAAAAACTCGCGACGCAAAATGGTTTGAATTGCTTCGGCAACCACTGCCCAGTTATTTTCAAGGTCTTTTTCGATGGCTGCAGTGTTGATCAGCAATTTGTTCAAACCTTTCAACGTTGATTTGATGGCAATTAGCGTATGACCAAACGGAACACCGATAAAACGGGTAACGGTTGAGTCGGTCAGGTCGCGCTGTAAACGCGAAACCGGAAGTTTCTGTGACAGCTGCTCAAAACCTGCATTGGCAATGCCAATGTTTCCTTCCGAGTTTTCAAAATCGATCGGGTTAACTTTATGTGGCATGGTTGATGAACCCACTTCACCTTTTTTAATTTTCTGCTTGAAGTAATTCATGGAGATGTAACTCCAGATATCGCGGTCAAGATCAAGAATGATATTATTGATACGTTTCAATCCATCAAAAATGGCGCTGTGGTTATCGTAGTGCGAAATCTGTGTAGTGAATTGCGAACGGTTCAATCCCAGCTTGTCTTTCAGGAACTTGTTGGCAAAATCTTCCCAGTTAATATCAGGATAAGCTACTAAGTGTGCATTAAAGTTACCGGTAGCTCCACCAAATTTTGCATCGATAGCAATTGATTTAAGCTGAACCAACTGCACCATAATACGCTCTAAAAATACTTTGATCTCTTTACCAACTTTTGTTGGTGAGGCCGGTTGTCCGTGTGTTTTTGCCAGCATTGGAATATCTCTCCATTCTGAAGCCAGTGTCAGCAGTTTTTCGATCAGCTCCTGCAACAGCGGGTAATATTCCTCTTCCAAGGCATCTTGTATCGATTTTGGGATGGCGGTATTATTTGCATCCTGCGAGGTAAGCGCAAAGTGAATAAACTCTTTGTATTTAGCAAGTTCCAGCTTGTCAAATTCTTCTTTTATAAAATACTCAACAGCTTTTACATCGTGGTTTGTCACACTTTCAATGTCTTTTATGCGTTGTGCATCTTCCAGCGAAAAGTTTTTGTGAAGCTCACGAAGTTTGTCCAGTTTATCTGCAGGAATATCAGCAAGTTGTGGCAAAGGAATTTCGCAAAGGGCGATAAAATATTCAACTTCAGTAAACAAACGGTATTTTATCAGGGCGAATTCGCTGAAGTATTTTCCCAACCCTTCTACTTTGTTACTATACCTGCCGTCAACCGGCGAAATTGCTGTTAATGTATTAAGTTCCATTGTCATTACTTAGAATTAAGCTGCAAATTTATAAAATTAAGCGGACTAGCTATTTGGCAGCCGAATGAATTTAATATTCTTTAACCGCAGCGCAGGTTTGCGATTGTATTATTTACTGAACATGAGTTTTTAGCTTTTCTGAATCAGACATTAATTGTAATTTGTTTTTTGTATTTTGGAACTTGAAAAAAATCAATGCCATGAAGCTGAAAAATTTCTGGATTTTGTTATTTGTACTCGCCACTTTAGCTGCTTTTACGCAGGAGGTCAATAAGAAAAAAGTATTTCTTCTGAATATCAAATCCGAAATTACCCCTGGCACACGACGCCAGGTGAGCCAGGCTTTTGCAGAAGCCGATTCGGTAAAAGCCGACGTGTTTCTAATTCACATGAATACTTATGGCGGCACTGTTGTTGATGCCGATTCTATACGCACACGAATTCTACAAAGTAAAATCCCGGTTTATGTTTTTGTCGACAATAATGCGGCATCGGCAGGAGCGTTAATCTCCATTGCCTGCGACGGTATTTATATGCGTCCGGGAGGAAGTATTGGTGCTGCAACGGTGGTCAATCAAACCGGTGCAGCAATGCCTGATAAATACCAGAGTTACATGCGATCGACCATGCGGGCAACGGCTGAAGCACACGGAAAAGATACAACGATAACAGCCAACGGTGATACAATTATAGATTGGTTTCGAGATCCGAGAATTGCCGAGGCAATGGTGGATGAGCGAATCTTTATTGAAGGCGTTTCAGACACCGGGCAAGTGCTTACGTTTACACCATCGGAAGCGATGGAAAATGGTTTTTGTGAAGGAACAGCCGAAAACGTTAATGAAGTGCTTCAGCAAATAGGAATTGATGATTATGAGTTGTTTGAATACGAGCCATCTTTTATTGAAAAGATCATCGGTTTTCTGGTGCATCCAATGGTATCCGGCTTATTGATTATGGCAATAGTGGGAGGTATTTATTTTGAAATGCAGTCGCCGGGAATCGGTTTCCCGCTGGGAATAGCAATTTTGGCTGCCTTGCTTTATTTTATGCCGCTCTACCTCGAAGGACTGGCCGAACATTGGGAAATTGCGCTGTTTATTGTCGGGCTGATACTTATTGCGGTGGAAATATTTGTTATTCCGGGCTTTGGAGTTGCCGGAGCCCTGGGAATATTGTTTGTTTTTGTTGGCCTGGTTCTAAGCCTGATCGATAATGTAAACTTCGATTTTGAAGGTGTTGAGATGGAAGGTGTTGGGAAGGCAATTGCCACGGTAGTAATCGGCGTGTTTAGTGGTTTTGTATTGGCGCTTTACCTCGGGAAAAGAATGTTTACGGCAGAGCATGGCATGTTTAAAAACTTTGCTTTAAACACAGTTCAGCATGTTAACGAAGGTTTTGTTAGTGTTGAAACCAGGCTTTTCGACTTAAAAGGCAGGAAAGGTATTGCGCAGACCGTTTTGCGCCCCGGAGGAAAAATAAACATTGAAGGCGAAGTTTACGATGCTGTAGCTGTTACCGGTTTTATTGATAAAGATGAAAAAATAGTGGTTACCAAAGTTGAAGCAACACAACTATATGTGGAGCTGGATGAAGAATAGATTTTAGTAATCGCTTTTGTTAAAGATATCCTGCTTTATCAGCCAGGAAAGTTAATAGTAAGCACAATC
This sequence comes from Draconibacterium mangrovi, assembly GCF_010586825.1. Taxonomy (GTDB): domain Bacteria; phylum Bacteroidota; class Bacteroidia; order Bacteroidales; family Prolixibacteraceae; genus Draconibacterium; species Draconibacterium mangrovi. The sequence goes on from NZ_JAAAGB010000005.1 coordinate 48,499, forward strand.
CAAATGAGATACACGGAGCAATTACCCACATGGTAAAGAACCGTTTAACCTGTGTTCTTTTGAATATATTTTTAGTTCCAAGTTTTGCAACGCCAATACCCAAAATTGCTGCAACATTTAATTGAACCAGAGAGGTAGGAACTCCCTTCGTCAAAGAAGCAAACAGTAAAAGACTGGCAGAAATAAAGGCTATAATAACTGCTTCGAACTTGCCAAAAAGCACAATTTCTTTTCCTGTATTCTTTACTATTTTATGTCCGAAAATTGAACTGCCTATGCCAAAACTTGGAGCAATGATCAGGGTCGATAACATCATTATCAGTATAAAATTACTATCAACTGAAATATCTAATTCGTTTGCCGTCATTATGGCAATCGGACCGGCGGCATTAGCCACATTGTTGGCACCAATTGCAAAGGCAACATACAACGACATTAAAACTAAAATGGTATTGTAAACAGGTTTAAGGTTTTCGTTTTGGGCCCGCGGCATGGTTAAACCTCTTCGACGCATGGGCTTATACACATATTTTCCGATTAAAAGACTTAGAAAAAATGATGCAACAGGAAGGATGAACCATGTTGGAATGATCTCAACAAAAAGTTTCTGAGTATTCAGATCGTGAAAATAGAGGGCAGGTGCTGTAACCGCTAAAACCGTTGCCTGGCTGGTTGATTGTGGAATTCCGGCAAGGTTGGCGATTACCAGCGAAAACGCAATGGAGAAAAGAATGATTGATACCAGTGTGAATGACATCAATTCTGGATTTAGCAATCCTTTACCCATGGTAGACGCTGTTCCTTTTCCGGCAAGAAAAGCGCCCAGGAAAACCATTATTCCGAATAAGCCGGGGATTAAACTTTTTCTGATCACATTGGCTCCGTACGCAGCTGAAAAAGCCGGTGCTGTGCCACTTCCACCCATTGTCATAGCTAAAATCATAGCTATGATATATGGTATCAACAGCTGATTAAAAATCGGTGACATGTTAAAAATGTTAGTTGCTAATCTTTTAATTCAAAATCCGTTGCAGATTTCTATGATCGTCAGCAAAGACAAGCATGGCGGTCAGGAAAAGAGCGGCGGTTAAGGTTTATTTTATGGCCGCAATTTAGTATAAATATTCTTTCGGTGTTTAACCTATGTTCAATGTTTTAAGCGATAAAACATGATTTCCTCCGTGTCGTTGGGTAAAGTCACGTGTTTTGTAAAACGCATTCCGAGTTTTTCTAATAGTCGTTGCGAGCGCAGATTATATTTCGCAGTAATTGCAGTTATATTCTTGATTTTAAAATCTACAATCCCAGCTTTTTTTAGTCTTTCGGCAGCTTCAAAAGCATAACCCTGGCCTTCAAATTCCGGTAGAAAGGCAAAACCAATATCGATTCCTTCCAGTCCTTCGCGGTCAAATAGACCGCAGGTGCCGATACTGGCATTGTCCGTTTTTCGGATGACCACGTAGTTCCCGTAGCCTTCCTTTTTTAGTTGAGGGTACATTTTCTCACGAATATAAGTACGTGCTTCATCTGCCGAGTGAATACCCCGCTCGCCAATATATTTCAACCAATTTTCAGAGCGGAACAAACGAAGAATAAAAAGTGCATCACTTTCCTGAACCGGGCGAAGAATTAAACGTGGTGTTTCAAACGTGAGGTAGCTTTTACCATCAATAATAACCGACATAATTTCTGTTTTTGTAAAGAAACAAAATTATGCCGGAAGTTCGAGAGGAGAGCAAAGGTCTTAGACCAGTTTTTCTTTGAAAAAGTCGATGGTTCTGCTCCAGGCAAGTTTTGCCGCAGCTTCATCATAACGCGGAGTCGTATCGTTATGGAATCCATGGTTTACGCCCGGATACATATGTGCCGTGTATTCTTTATTGTATTTTTTCAGTGCTGCTTCATAATCCGGCCAGCCTGCGTTTACGCGCGTATCGAGCTCTGCAAAATGCAACAGTAGCGGGGCTTCAATTTGTTTGGTTTCTTCTTCCGAAGGCTGTCCCCCATAAAATGGCACGGCGGCTTTTAAATCGGAAACTTCAACCGCCATCATATTCGAAATCCAGCCGCCAAAACAAAAGCCAACTACGCCAATGTTACCATCGCATTCGGGGTGCGATTTCAGATAGTCAAAGGCAGCAATAAAGTCTTGCAACATTTCAATTCTGTCGCGCTTGCTTTGCATGGTACGCCCATCATCGTCGTTTCCGGGATAACCGCCCAGCGGGCTAAGCGCATCGGGTGAAACCGATATAAAGCCTGCCAGTGCTGCACGTCGGCCAACATCGGCAATGTGTGGATTTAAACCACGGTTTTCGTGTACAACAACAATTCCGGGTAGTTTGCCGGAGTTGTCTGTCGGACGCGATAATTGGCCACTGATTTTTCCTCCGCCTTTTGGCGAATTGTATTCAATGGTTTCCGTTTTTAATCGGGCATCATCTGCTTTTATCTGAATTTTGTCCTGGTAGTTGGGCATAATAAAACTCATAAGCGACGAAACGGTTAAACCCCCAACGGCATAGGCGGAAAGTCGTTCAACAAACTTTCTGCGATCGATTCGGTTGTGAGCATAGTCATCGTAAAGGTCGAAAACCTCCTGGCTAATTTGTTCTTTCTTTATTGATTTCATTGTTAGTTATTTATATTCAAATAACTGTTGGGGATTTCGCTTTGTTCAAATGCTGGATTAGATTTTCATACTACAAGTCGCTTTCTGTTTCAACAAAATGTTAGTAAAACGGAGTTCGATACTGGTATTAAAATGTACTATCGTAAATAAATCTATTTTTGCGGCATCAAAAAAAACTGAAAAAACAGGGATGAGCACAAAGGTAGTTTTAGGAACAAAATTTTCGCCGTCGACAACAAAAGTAGTTTTGTTGGGATCAGGTGAATTAGGAAAAGAAGTGGTAATTGAATTTCAGCGTTATGGCGTGGAAGTGATAGCGGTTGACAGTTACGAAAATGCGCCTGCCATGCAGGTTGCCGATCGTTATTATGTAGCCTCAATGCTGGATGGCGAACGATTGGCAGAAATTATCAGAACCGAAAAACCGGATTATATCATCCCGGAAGTGGAAGCCATTGCCACCGACAAATTGTTGGAGTTGGAGCAGGAAGGATTTCATGTAATTCCAACGGCTAATGCCACACGATTGACCATGAACCGTGAAGGAATCAGAACTTTGGCGGCCGAAGAACTCGGGCTCTCTACTTCGCCATATAAATTTGCCGGATCGAAAGAAGAGTTTGAAGCCGCGATCGAAGATATTGGATTTCCTTGTGTGGTGAAACCGATTATGAGTTCGTCGGGTAAAGGACAAAGTGTGGTGAAAAGTGCTGCCGATATCGACTATGCGTGGAATTATGCCATGCAAGGTGCCCGCGGAAACAGCGACCGTGTAATTGTAGAAGGGTTTGTTGATTTTGATTATGAAATTACCTTGCTGACGATCAGTCACGTTGGGGGAGTATCATTCTGTGAGCCGATTGGACATCGTCAGGAAGGTGGCGATTATCAGGAGTCGTGGCAACCACAAGCCATGTCGGAAAAGGCATTAACAGAAGCACAGCATATTGCAAAAACCGTTGTGGAAGCACTTGGCGGCCGCGGTTTATTTGGAGTGGAATTCTTTGTGAAAAACGATACCGTATATTTCAGCGAGCTTTCGCCACGTCCGCACGATACCGGAATGGTAACGATGATTTCGCAGGACTTGAGCGAATTTGCCTTGCACGTAAGAGCGATTCTTGGTTTGCCCATACCGAACATCAAATTTCACGGACCATCGGCAAGTAGCGTGATTATGGTAAAAGGAGAATCAAAACAGGTAGCTTTCTCTAATCTGACAGAAGTTTTGAGTGAGCCGGATACGCAAATGCGTTTATTTGGTAAGCCTGAAGTTAAAGGCGAACGCCGGATGGGAGTTTGCCTGGCAAGAGCAAACTCGGTGGAAGAAGCCCGTGAAAAAGCCAATAAAGCAAGTAGTTCGGTTGTTGTACAGCTATAGTGTGCAATAGGATATAAAAATAAAAACCGGCTTTGAGGAACAAAGCCGGTTTTTTAATGGTTTAGATTAAAGTCTGCCTTTTCTATTTTGTGTCACGATAAATTTGTTGCAAATCTTTAGCTTTCGACAGCGGAACCAGCTTGAATTCATAACTGTAAGCTTTTTCCAACAAGCGGTACTTATCGATTGGGCGTGCGTTTATCGACCACGAATCGTTACCTCCAACGCCTGCCATTTTGTGGCTGATATTCACCGTTAAAGCATCGGCTTTTTCCAGTTCGGTAGGGTGTTGTGCTTCATAAATATTTTCCGCGGTGTATGGCCAAACCGATGTTTGCAGCGGAGATTTACCAAGTACCATCAGCCCTGAGTTATTATTGGTAAGTGCCAGCCATCGCACGCAGGTGTGATTACTGCTTTCCTGCGGTTTGGTGTAGTTGTAGTAGAAGTCGTCCACGCTTCCCTTGTAAATATCGATATCGGCGGCTCCATTTCTGTCCGAATAATTTTCAAAAGGTCCTTTTCCATAAAAGCTTATTTGTTGCAAACTGGTTGATACCCCCATGCTCATTCCAACTCGAATTGGTTCCGGCATTTCCTCTGGAATCGACAGGTCAAAATTCACATCTACGGTTCCATCGTTGGCAAAAGTGTAGTTTAATTTTAAACTTAGCTCTTTGTAAGCGAACTCAACAGAAATGGCAGCCGACGATGCATCAGCATCCATATCAGTTACACTTAGCATTTTCGGAAGATCTTTCCAAATGGCAATACGTTGTTGTGCTCGCCAACCGCGTTCATCGTTATCTGTTAATGGCCGCCAGAAATAAGGTTTCAGTGCAGTTGTGATTACTTGTTTATTTCCAGCTTCGTAACTCTCGATCAACCCACTTTTTTTGCCAATACTCACTTTGAAATTTTTGCCGCTAACCACGACCTGATCATCAGTTTCATCGAAAGTAATATTGTCGGAGTTTATTGCTGTTGCAGCAGTTTCTGCCGTAAACGGAAGTTTGAATTGTTGTTTGGCCAACTCATGACCGGCTTTTGCCCAGTTCTTGTCTTCTTTCAGTTGAACACTGATACGCAACCAATACTCGGCGTTTGCTTTTGGACTAATAGTTTTAAAAGGAATCTCAACCACTTTGTTTGCGCCCGGATTCAGGCTCAAGCCATCCAACGTGCCTGATTGAATTTCTGTTGCATCTTCGTTTAATGTCCAGCTAACCTTGTATTCGTTAAGATTGGCAAAATTAAAACGGCTGAGCATACGAACTAATCCGTTTTCCAGATCAACAGCAGTAATTTGTACTGGTTGCATCACATATTTTGCTTCCCAGGTTTGTGGTTTCGGTGTACGGTCGGATGCAATTACTCCGTTCATGCAGAAGTTATTGTCGTTCGGAGTGTCGCCAAAATCGCCACCATAGGCAAAGAATTCTTTTCCGTTTTCATCAGTCGTAAGTACTCCCTGATCGATCCAGTCCCAGATGAATCCACCGATAAGGTTGGGGTAGCTGTGCATTAAATCCCAGTATTCCTGGAAATTACCCAGCGAGTTACCCATGGCATGTGCATATTCGCACTCCATAATCGGGCGACTGATGTACGGGCTTTTTGCCAGCGCTTCCAAATCCTCGAGATTCGCGTACATGCGGCTGATTACATCCACCCAAAGCGGGTCGGTCGGGTTGGCGGTTCGTCCTTTTTTCCGGAAGGCTTCTGAACCATAAGCAGTGTAATCCGGGTGATCCGGTTGTCCTTGTGCACCTTCGTAATGGATAAAACGTGTTGGATCGAAATCTTTCGCCCAAGCGGCAGCACCGGCGTGGTTTGGTCCTGTTCCCGACTCGTTACCCAACGACCAGCCAATAATCGACGGGTGGTTTTTATCACGCTCCACCATACGAACCACACGATCCTGAAATGCCATATGCCACTCCGATTGATTGGTGAGGTAGCCCATTAAACCATGTGTTTCAATATTGGCTTCGTCGAGCACATAAAGGCCGTATTTGTCGCACATGTCGTAGAAATACGGATCGTTAGGGTAGTGGCTGGTGCGAACCGCATTAAAATTAAAACGTTTCATCAACAACACATCGTTCTTCATATCTTCGTGCGTAACCGATTTCCCGCGCTCATGATCGTGATCATGACGGTTAACACCATATAATTTTATGGACTTTCCGTTTACATACAGCTGCCCGTTTTTTGTCTCTATTTCGCGGAAACCAATTTTTGCAGAGCGTGCTTCAACAACATTTCCGTCTGCATCTTTTAAGGTAAGAACGACAGTATAAAGTGTTGGTTTTTCTGCCGACCACAGATCCGGGCTAATGATTTTTGCTTCCAGTAATCCGAAATATACATTGTCGCGTTGTGGATATCCTTCATAAATAATAGCGTCAACATTTTTGGTGAGTGGTGCCTGCAGAACCTTGTTGTTTTGAGGGCAGTACAATTCTGCTTCCAGTGTCCATCCTTTTGTGTTAACATCGGTTCCACGTGTTATTGTGGGCCGAATCTGAAGCAGTGCATCCTGGTAATTGGCATCCAAACGGGTACGTACAAAAAAGTCTTCAATGGCCACTTTGGGTTGCGCCATAAGCAATACTTCGCGGTGAATTCCACTCATGCGCCAGTGGTCCTGATCTTCCAAATAGCTGCCATCGCACCAGCGAAAAACCTGAACAGCAACTTTATTTTCGCCGGTTTGCACATATTCGGTGATATCGAATTCGGCAGGCAAACGACTACCCTGGCTATAACCCACTTTTTGCTCGTTTACATAAACAAACATGGCCGAACTAACGCCGCCAAAGTGCAAAACAATTTTTTGGTTGTTCCACTCTTCCGGAATAGTAAACGTGCGGACGTACGATCCAACTGCATTATCGCGTGTAATAACAGGTGGCTGCGGAGCTAATTTTGAAGCCACATCGGCATACAACCTACGGTAAACTTCTTCCGTTGACAGTCCTTCTGGTACATCATAATTTTTTTTGTACCAGGCTATCGGATCTTTCTGCGCCTCGGCAGGGAGTTCCGGACGGAAAGGATAACCGGCATTTACATAAATTGGCGTGCCATAACCTTCCATTTCCCAGTTCGATGGAACTTCAATATCGTCCCAGCCGGAAACATCCTGTTTGTAAAAATCAAGCGGTCGGTCTTCCTCCTTTTCTACAAAATTGAACTTCCAGGTTCCGTTCAACGAAATCATTCTCGAGGTTTCGCGATCGCAATTCAGGGCGTTATCGGCAGATTTGTATGAGTAGGAAGTGGCTCTTCCGGGCAGTTTGTTTCTTGAAATATAAGCGGGGTCTTCCCAAATATTGTTTTGGGCAAAAAGTGTTGTAGCACATAAGCTAAGCACAAGGATGATCAGTTTCTTCATTTTAATATCATTCAATTCGTTATCATAAATTATGACGATATAATACAGGTTTACACCTATATTTTTTAGGATGATTCGGGGGATTACGTCAAAATTTGCTGCTTATTTATAAATGCGAAGTTCGTTCAGCGCATCACGGTATTTTTTTGCATTCCGGTTGTGCTGGCTCAGCGTTTTTGCAAAATTGTGATAACCCGAAAAATCTTCGCGGGCACACATGTACAGGTAGTTGTGATCTTCGTAATTCAAAACGGCATCAACCGATGTGATTTCCGGAAAACAGATTGGCCCCGGTGGCAAACCCGCATATTTGTAAGTGTTGTAAGGCGAATCGATTTCGAGATGTTTGTTCAAAACCCGTTTTAAGGAATAATCGCCAACAGCATATTTAACGGTTGGATCGGCTTGTAATGCAATACCTTTATTCAGGCGGTTGATATACAGTCCGGCCACTGTTTTTAGCTCGTCGGGTTTTATAGTTTCCGACTGAACGATGGAGGCCAAAGTAACCACCTGTTGTGGTGTTAAGCCCATTTTTGCAGCTTGTTTTGTGCGCGTGTCATTCCAAAAACGGTCGTACTCTGCTTTCATGCGATGTGCAAATTCTTCTGCCGAAGTTGTCCAGTACATTTCGTAGGTGTTTGGAATAAACATGGCACGGAAGTTCTCCTCGGTAAATCCCCAGTCATTTATCTGTTGGTCATTTGAAAACAGTTGTAATATTGAGGTGGAATCGGCTTTGATGTATTTGCTTACTTTTCCGGCCAGTTCTTCTTTAAAACGAACATTGTTAAAAGTGATGTCTACCGGAGATTGCGCACCACTGCGAAGCATGTTCACCAATTCGTTGGTAGTCATTCCTTTCTTTAACTCGTAACGCCCGGGGCGCATATAATCGGCATATTTTTTCTTTTTAGCCACCCACTTAAAGGCTTTCATGTTAAATAAAATCTCGTTGGTTTCCAGTTTCTCGCTAATGCTTTTAATGTCATCTTCTTCGGTAACAAGAATTACGTAATCGTTTTTTACATTTTCGTCAAATACATAGCGGTATAGCTGGTATCCACGCGCTCCGGCAAGGATAAAGGCAATAGCAAAAAATATAATAATGAATTTCCCAACTCGGGGGAATGTCATGGCACGGCTTTTCTGATCAATCGACATAGTTCTATTTTGAATTCTGCCTCAAAGATAAAATTCTTTCAGATAGAGGAGAAAGATTGATAACAGATTGATGGAGATTGAAAGAAAGATTGAAATAGATTGAAAAAAGATTGTGAGGATTGCAGTCAGGATAATTTTTCATAATTTGGTTATAAATTATAACTCAAATACACTATGACAAATCAAAGCTGGCTTGATTATAAAATTCAAATTCGCGACCGATTAAAAGAATTTGCCCTTAAAATTATAGAATTGTCTGAAATGCTTCCGTCATCAGAAAGAGGCAGAGTGTTAAATAAACAGTTAATCCGGTCGGGCACTTCTGTTTATGCCAATTATCGAGCAGCACTTCGCGGGCGGTCGAAAGCCGAGTTCTTCTCAAAACTCTCAATTGTAGTTGAAGAGGCCGATGAAACTGAAATGTGGCTTGATTTAATTGTCAGTTCAGGAATATTAACAACCTCGTTTATAAAAGACTTGCATAAAGAAAGTTTCGAACTTCTAAAAATACTGGCCTCAATGCGAAAGAGACTCTCGCGATAGAACTGTCAATCTGCATCAATCTCAAATTCAATCTTATTTCAATCTTATTTCAATCTCGTTTACCTAACATTCCCTTAACCCATATTCTAAATAAGCGGGTATGGAAATAATTTTATGGGCTGTCAGCCGAAATTCACTAATTTTGTGCGTGTTTCGAAAAATGATATAAAAACTGAAAATTATGCTACAAGTAAATCTTGCAGAAGATATTTATTATTTGGGATTTAACGACCGCCGTACTCACTTGTTCGAGAACATCTGGCCCATCCCGCATGGGGTTTCGTATAACAGCTATTTGATTGTTGATGAAAAAATCGCGTTGGTTGACACTGTTGAGCGCGCATTTATCGATGATTACCTCGATGCCATTGAAGAGATTATTGGCGACCGCGAGGTGGATTACCTGATCATTAACCACATGGAACCCGACCACTCGGGAGCCTTAAAAGCCATCGTTCACCGTTACCCGAATATTACGCTTGTAGGAAATAAAAAGACTTTTGGTTTTGTGGAATCATACTACATGAAACCGGAAAATATACACATGGTACACGACGATCATGTGCTTGACCTTGGAAAACACAAGCTGCAATTCCAGATGATTCCGATGGTACACTGGCCTGAAACTATGGTGACTTTCGAAGAAACCAATCAAATCCTGTTCTCGGGTGATGCTTTTGGTAGCTACGGAACAATGGACGGTGGTATTTTCGACGACGAAATCAACCTCGATTTCTACGAAGTTGAAGTGATGCGTTATTTCACGAATATCGTAGGAAAATATTGTCCGCATACACAACGCGCCATTAAAAAACTGGCCGGCCTGGACATTAAAATGATTGCGGCAACGCACGGTCCTATTTGGCGCAGCGACCTTAACTGGATTTTGAAACGCTACAACAAATGGAGTTCGTACGATTTGGATCAGGGGGTGGTTATCGTTTACGGATCGATGTACGGAAACACCAAGAAAATGGCAGAAACCATTGCCCGTCAGATTGCAGTTCGCGGTATTAAAAATATCCGTGTTTACGATGCTTCAAAAACACACTCGTCGTACATTATCAACGACATTTTTAAATACAAAGGATTTATTGTGGGTAGCGCGGCGTATAACAATGCCATGTTCCCGAATGTGGAAACACTGCTAACCACCATCGAGCACATGGCGCCGAAAGACCACCTGCTTGGTATTTTTGGTAACTACTCGTGGAACGGTGGCGGCGTGAAAAACCTGAAGACTTTTGCCGAAAAAATCAAGTGGGATATGGTTTACGAACCAATCGAAGAAAAAGGCAATATGAAGGTTCAAACGCAGGAGGAGTTAATTAAACTGGCCGATGCCATGGCTGATAAACTCCTGGAAATGCCTGCTCCGGAAAAGATCTAAGATGATTTTATCAGATAAATCAAAAGCTGCTCTTCGGGGTGGCTTTTGTTTTTTATCCGGATTGTTCCTAACAAAAACATGATATTCTTGTTACACTAACTTATTTGTAACAAAAGAAAAACAGTTTGCCTACGCACAAAATTAAATAAGAAATGGCTACAGAAATAACAATTATACGACACGGAGAAACAGTGTGGAACCGGCAGAAGCGTATACAGGGGCAGCGAAACAGCAAGCTATCTGAAAACGGGATTACACAAGCCGAATTGGTGGCAGAGGCACTGGCAAAACGTGAATTCGATGTACTTGTAAGCAGCGACCTTGAACGGGCTGTTGAAACAGCAAACATCATCAATAAACAACTGGTGTTACCACACGAATACAATGTGAATTTACGCGAACGCTCTTTTGGTATTTTTGAAGGAAAGAACTTTGCCAAGATTGAAGAAAAATACCCCGAAGAATTTCGGCGTTTTAAAGAACGGGATGCCGGGTTTGTTGTTCCCGGTGGCGAAAGTATTGAGCAAATGTATAAGCGCGTTACATCTGAAATTGAAGCTATTGCCCTAAAGTTTAAGGATCAGAAAGTACTGATTGTGTCGCATGGTTTGGTGCTGGAGATGATGATGTACCGAACCTTTAATTTAAGCTTGAATGAGCCACGTTCTTTCTCCATAAATAATTCATCAATCAGCTCGTTTTACATCGACGGGAATAATTGGTTTTTAAAAGAATGGGGCGTAATAGAGCACCTGGTTTCGTTGAATGTACTTACTGAACTTTAGGATTTCCGTTCTTGATGTATGTTTTTTCAAAACGTCATTCTAAAAATCCTATTTATTGACCCCTCCCCGAAGGGGAGGAAATATCCCCCTTTGGGGGATTATAGGGGGTGATAAAATGAGTATACACAATATCTAATCTGAAAATATCTTCCTATTCAACCTCACCAGCTGTTTTTAACGATAAACGCGAAGAAATCGGTCCAATAATTTCATGAATAAGTGCTGCTCCAATAACTACACCCATTATCATTGAACCGGTTTCTTTAAAGACAGGATCTTTGGTGAGCAACAGCGCCAGGCCAATTACTATCCCGCCTTGTGGAATTAGTCCGCCGGCTGTGTACTTTTTCACTTTCGGACTGGTGCTGAATAGTAGTGAGCCACTGTAAATACCGGCAAACTTACCGATCATCCTTGCGATGATGTAAATAACGATGAGCAAATAGCTACCGGTAATTGACGATAGTTGCAAATGTAATCCAGATAGTGTAAAAAAGATCACAAAAATCAGTTCGTCGGTGTAGCGTTCGATGAGTTTAAATATTTTATCCGATATCGGATTAAAATTGGCAACAACGGCTCCCAGCGCAATGGTAGACAGCAGCGACTCGAAACCAAAATATTCCGAAATACCGTAACTCATCAATATCGCTCCGAACGTTAATACAATCAATGTTCCTTCTTCCTGTTTGCTAAAAATTTTGGTGATAAGCTGAAATACAAAACCAATTACCGCGCCAATAAGAATGGCTCCGCCAACATCAATTCCCAGTTCAAGAACTGTTTTTCCTATATTGATATCGGTGCTGCCCAAAAAGAAAGCGGCAAATGCGGTTACCAGTGTGTAGATGACAATTCCCACAATATCGTCGAAAGCGGCAATTTCGAGCATTGTTGAGCTTACTTCGCCTTTAGCCTTGTATTCGTGAATTACGGCCAGCGTTGCCGACGGATCGGTTGGGGCAGCCAAGGACGCTAACACAAGACTAACGGCCAGTGCTACACTCGTAAATTGAAAAGTTGGTAGAAAAAAACGTAGGCTCAGAAACATGAACAGGAAAACCATTAAAAAAGCAAACAACGACTCGAAAAGGGTGAGAAAGAATATGGTTTTTCCGGTGGCACGTAATTTCTTAGCCGATAAAGAGCCGCCAATTGAAAAGGTGATAAACGATAAGGAAACTGAAAGCAGCGGATCGGTGTGTCCGACAAATTCGTCCGACATTATTCCTGACAGATCGGGATTTAGCAGAATTCCTGCAAGGATGTACCCCGATATTTTGGGGAGTTTTATTTTTTCAGCGAGTTCGCCCAGTAAATATCCCGTGAAAATTAAGAGCCCAATACTTAAAATTACGTTCATAAAAAGTTGTTTTTAGCGGTCTTTTTACGGGCCATTACAGAATAACCATTCAGCTTGCAGATGGTTTTCGAATATCCGGTTTATTCGATCAAGAGTATGGCAATCCGGTTCATATCTCCAGGATTGTTGGCTACCACATTAATTTTCATGCCGGCGTTTTGTACGGTTTGGTACACATCTACTGCAAAACTTTCGGGGCTGGGGCGTGCGTTTCTTTTGTCGTGGCAGTCGAGACGGTTGCCCGAACAATCGCGGCAAAGGGTACAACAGGTTTGGTTTAACAGGAAAACTTTTGGGTGGTTCATCAGAAATATGGCCCGTTCAACACCCAAAAGTTTGTTGGTCATTTCCCGCGACCAGTTGGATGGATACGCATCTTTATCGGCAAATTTGTTCAGCTTAATAAGCAGTGCACTTTTGTATTCTTTAAAGAAACGCTCGCACTCGTCAACGGAAGGCGTATTAGGCGGGCACGATCCAAGACCATAGTCGCTACATCCAAAATAACACTTTACGCGCACCCATTGCGCCACAACAATTTCTTTCGGATCGATCCATTTGTAATCGGTAAGTTCCTGCTTTTTTAGCAGGCCTTCTATTTGGTTTTTGTTAGTCATTTTGTTGGTTTGATATTGGAATAATGCCTTAGCTTTTAGTTCTGATTTACTTCTCCCGCAATATCTTCTCCATCTTTTTGCCCTTTGCCAGTTCGTCAACCAGTTTATCTAAATACCGTACCTGTTTGGTCAGAACGCTATCAATTTCCTCAATCCGGTATCCGCAAATTACGCCCTTAATTAATTCCGCATTTGGGTTCAGGCTTGCTATCCCGAAGAACGTTTCGAATGTCACCTTCTCATCGATCATTTCCTGCAGCTTATCGTCATCAAAACCGGTCAGCCACTCAATTACCTGGTGCAGCTCTTCTTTCGACCTTCCTTTTTTCTCCACTTTTGTTACATAGTGCGGATATACTGCCGCAAATGTCATTTCCGCTATCCGCTTGTTATGCTCCGGTGTAGTTTTCATATTCATTCAATATTTTCAGTAATGTTCGTGTTTACTCACCTAAAAGTAACCATATTTCTATTACATTGAAAAACTTTGTACCCGGGCTTAATCATTTAATTACGGGGCAAAAACTTTGTGGGAAACGTTTAATCATTTAATCACGGCCCGGAAAATTCGTGGGAGGTGGTTAATCATTTAATCACGAGCAGAAAACATCGTGGGAAGCGTTTAATTATTTAATGACGGGGAAAAATCATTTTCGGCAATTATTAAACATTTAATGATGAGCCGAAAGCACCGTGTTGAGCTTTTGATCATTTAGTTTTTAGGCAACCACTTCCCAGCCGGCCTATTTTCATTAATACACAAGCCGAAACTCAGCGGAAGAAGAATGATCGTGTTTTGTTTATCCCAAAGCAACATCCAACAGCATCATGGTAGCAAAACCCAACATGGCACCAATGGTCGATAAATCGGTTTCGTTGCCTCGCTGCGATTCCGGGATCAGCTCTTCAACCACCACAAAAATCATTGCTCCGGCTGCAAACGAAAGTGCGTAAGGCAGCAGTGGTTCGATGGTTAAAACCAGGTAAGCTCCCAGCACTCCGGCCATTGGCTCTACAATTCCTGAAAGCTGTCCGTAGTTAAAAGCTTTCCAGCGCGAGAGTCCCTCGCGGCGCAGCGGAATAGAAACTGCCGCTCCCTCGGGGAAGTTTTGCAGCCCGATTCCCATGGCTAAAGCAATGGCTCCGGTAAGAATCCCCATGTCGGGATTATTGGCCAGGGCACCAAAAGCAACACCCACAGCCAAGCCTTCAGGTACATTGTGTAAAGTTATAGCCAGCACCAAAAGGATGCTTCGTTGCCAGGTTGTTTGAATTCCCTCGGCTTTGTCGATAGACAAACCAAGGTGAAGGTGAGGCAGAATTTTGTCGATCAACAACAGAAAAGCACCTCCGGCCAAAAATCCGATAACTGCCGGCTTCCACGACAATTCTCCTTGTGCTTCTGCCATTTCGATTGCCGGTTTCAAAAGCGACCAGAAACTGGCGGCAATCATTACGCCTGCTGCAAAACCGAGCATCGAATTCAAAATCTTTTTATTTATCGACTTAAAGAAGAATACCATGGAGGCTCCGGCTGCGGTTAAAAACCACGTGAAAAGTGTAGCACCCAGTGCCAGTAATATGGGATTATATTCTAATAGTTTCTCCATTATTCTAATTTTTGTATCTAAACGAATAGGGTAAAACAAAGCTAACAAAATTATTGTTCAGCATTTTAAAGTCAGCTTTTGTTGTAGCCTAATTTTTTAAAATCAATTTCAACTTTTTTCGGTCTATCTTCCCATTTTCAGTGCGTGGAAGTTTTTCGATAAAACGGATGTCTTTTGGTTGCTCGTATTTTGAAAGCAATTTGGTGCAGTGGTTTTGAATGATGGTTTTAACTTCACCATCAACCTTTCCTTCAATTAGCAGAATTATTTTCTCTCCAAGATGTTTGTCCGGCGCCGAACTGATGGCATAGGGCAGGGGCATTTCTTTAGCCAATTTCTCCTCAATTTGTTCGGCCAGAAATTTTATGCCTCCGGAAATGATGACATTATCAACGCGGCCCAGTACTTTAAAATGATTACTATCTTTTAATTCACCCAAATCGTTGGTTTGGATGGCGCCGTTTTCAAGTCCCTGCATTACAATACGAATACAATCACGTTCATCCAGTTCAACAGAAATATCATCGAGACATTGGTAGCTATCGGTTTTATTGCTGCCATTTAATTGGCGAAGTGCAATGTGAGTTGCTGTTTCGGTCATGGCGTAACTCGAATAACATTGTGTCGAAATTTGTTGCAGCTGGTCTTCCAAAAGTTTTGGAATTGCAGAACCGCCGATCAACAGGTTTTCAATGTTTTGCTCAGGCAGTGCCAGGTATTTTGTTACCTGGTTAATTACCATAGCAGCAAACTTTATGGGCTTATTGTCTGACAATTTTGTAAAGTCTGATGCCGGATCAATAAGCAATAAATCGAGTTTTCCAATAAGTGCCCGCACTGTCATTAGCTTTCCTGCAATGTATCGACTGGGCAAACAATGCAATATGCTGTCGCCATCCTGTAACTCAAAAAAGCGAATGGTGCGCAATGCACTGGCTGCTACAAAATCCTTTTTTAGTGTTATGGTTTTTGGTGTTCCAGTACTGCCCGATGTTTGTACTTCTATATAATCATTTGTATTGTACCATTCTTCCAGAAATTCCAACCAGGTTTGTTCCCATTCGCTATCAGCTTTCTGTTGCAGCAACTCTTTTATGTTTTCCGATTGCCCGTTTATGGTAATATGTGATGGAAACAGTTCCATTACATTTCGAATGATTTTGCGGTGTTGTACCACAGCTTTTCGCCACGAATTTCTAATGGAGAGGAAATATTGTTCGTAAAAAGCTGACCGGTTCCCAATCCCTGGTGCATGGTAGTGTTTTTGGTAAAAGCCCACTGAGCAATGGCGTTTAATCCTATATTCGACTCGAGGTACGATGTGATCCACCAGCCTATAAAACGTTCGTTGGCCAGTTCAATCCATTCGTCGCAACCCGAAATGCCACCATGTAAACTGGGTTTTAAAACCAGGTATTGTGGCTGTATTGTATCCAGTAGTTGTATTTTTTCTTCGCGTTTGTTGATACCGATTAACTCTTCATCTAAAGCAATCGGCAGGGGAGTGGTTTTACACAATTCAGCCATTTTGTTCCATTGACCCGCAAGAATTGGTTGTTCTATGGAATGAAGTTGTACTTCTGCAAGCCTTTTCAATTTGACTGGAGCAGAATCTCCATCGAAAGCACCGTTGGCATCTACCCTTAGAATAATCTGATCGCTGGAGAAACGCTCGCGAACAGCTTTTAATAATTCCAGTTCCAACTCAAAATCTTTCGCTCCGATCTTTAGTTTGATACATCGAAAACCGGCTGCCAGTTTATCTTCTATCTGGTCTTGCATGTTTTCAATTTCATTCATCCATATCAGTCCGTTGATTGGAATACCGGCTTCTCCGCATGTAAAAGCTGATGGAAAAAGTTCTCTTTTTCTTCCATGTTTCAAATCCAGCAGTGCAGATTCCAGTGCAAATTTCAAGGATGAGAGATTTTGTAGCAAGTCAATATTATTGATGAAATTCTCAGGATTGGTAGATATTCTTTCCAGCTGTTCTTCAACTTGTTCAGGCGTTTCAATACTCAATCCCGGAAGTGGAGCACATTCCCCAAGCCCCGTTACACCATTCTCTTCCAAAAACAGATACCAAACTGTGCGTGCTTTTAACACCTCGCGCGATGTTTCGGCAGGTTGTTTAAAATGCAACTCATATTTTTGGTAGCGTGCTTTTATCATGATAGTAGCAATCCGAGCGAGAACAGTAACGTTAATGCCAAAGTTTGCAATGCCAGTCGTTTTAAAAACGGATCAAGCTGGCGGCTGTCTTTTATGCGGAATATTTTTACAAGGTCGATAATTGAAACCGGCAATACCAACAGAAATAACCACTGCCACGCCGTTTTTTGTTGCTGAAGTGTAAAAACGATCAGCGCAATCCACGCCAATAAAATAATTGTTGCGTGGTAAATGCGACTTTTAAGTGGCCCAAGTTTTACTGCAATCGTAATTTTCCCCGACTCTTTATCGTTTTCAATGTCGCGGGTATTGTTCAGGTTTAAAACTCCTGTGCTGAATAATCCCATACTAATGGCCGGCAGCCACACGACAGTTTCAATAACATTGTTGTGCAGGTAAAAAACACCGATCACGGGCAGCAGACCAAAAAAGAGAAATACAAACAAATCGCCTAGTCCAATGTAACCGTATGAACGTTTGCCGGCCGTGTAAAAATAGGCGGCTAAAAGAGCCAGTATTCCCAGTCCTATATATACAAAAAATGCTGTTGGACTGTGATGCCACGTTCCAACAAAAACCAAAATAATTCCCAACAGAAAACTTAATCCGGCAATTACAGACATCCCGGATTTCATTTCTTTGATGGTAATCTCGCCACCCTGCATCGTTCGTGTTGGCCCCAAACGCTGATGATTGTCGGTGCCTTTTTGAAAATCACCGTAATCGTTGGCAAAGTTCGAAAACACCTGTATCAACGTGGCAGTAAGCATTGCAAGAATAAAAATTTGCCAGTTAAACCCATGCCAAAATGCTGCCAGTGCCGAGCCCATTAAAATGCCCGACAATGCCAGAGGCAAGGTGCGTAACCGTGATGCTTTTACCCAACTTTTTGCTGTTGCCATACTTGATACTTGATGCTAGATTTTGGATACTTGATACTGGATACCCCGACGCTGCGGTCGGGATTTGACTGTGGCCGATTTTCAATTCGCTTCGCTCAACTCGTAACTCGTGGCTCGTATCTCGCGGCTTTATTACGGAAATTTTGGGTATTTTTTAAAGTCAGGTTTACGTTTCTCAAGGAAGGCATGTTTTCCTTCCTGTGCTTCCTCGGTGAGGTAATAAAGCAAGGTAGCGTTTCCTGCAAACTCCTGAATTCCAATCTGACCGTCGAGTTCGGCGTTCAATCCAAGTTTTAGCATACGCAGTGCCAGCGGACTGTGTTCCTGCATTTTTTGAGCCCAGGAAACCACCTCGTCTTCCAACTGGTCAAGCGGAACAACTTTGTTTACCAGGCCCATTTCAAGCGCTTCGGCAGCCGAGTACTGACGGCACATAAACCATATTTCGCGTGCTTTCTTTTGGCCCACAACACTGGCCAGGTACGACGATCCTAATCCTGCATCGAAGCTACCCACTTTTGGTCCGGTCTGACCAAAAATGGCATTTTCGCTGGCAATACTAATGTCGCAAACCACGTGTAACACATGGCCGCCACCAATGGCATAACCATTCACCATGGCAATTACCGGTTTTGGCATGCTGCGAATTTGTTTTTGCACTTCAAGTATGTTCAGTCGTGGAATACCATTTTCGTCGATATAACCGCCGGTTCCTTTTACATTCTGGTCGCCACCCGAGCAAAAAGCCTTATCTCCGGCACCTGTCAGCACAATTACA
Source organism: Draconibacterium mangrovi (assembly GCF_010586825.1). Classification (GTDB taxonomy): domain Bacteria; phylum Bacteroidota; class Bacteroidia; order Bacteroidales; family Prolixibacteraceae; genus Draconibacterium; species Draconibacterium mangrovi. The sequence goes on from NZ_JAAAGB010000005.1 coordinate 67,236, forward strand.
TTTATGCGGTTGTCTTCACGGCAAAGGTGCAAAGCATCGCTGATGTTGTTTACCGTTGTTGGACGGAATGCATTCCGCACCTGCTCGCGGTTGATGGTGATCTTGCCAATTCCATCGTAATAATCGAAAAAGATATCTTCGTATTCTTTAATGGTTTCCCATTGTCTTTTTGTATTCATTGTATGTTGTTTTTATTGTTTTACAAACTTAAAAAGGCCCCGGAATGTTTTAGTATTCACTTCTGCATCGGTGAAAACTTCCAGGATTGTGGCATTTTTTCTTATTGGGGAATACAACTCCGTGAGTGAGTCTTTTAACTCCGACTCATTTTCAGCACTTAAATAATCCAATCCAAAAGTATGGGCAATACCTTGTGCTTTAAATTTGTTTTCGGCAAAAAAATGCTGCTGGAAAGCGGGTGATTCGCCCGGTCCTTTTATCAAACTAAAGATGTTCCCACCTCCATTATTGATTACAATAATCCGCAGATTCTCGTTGATATAATTGTTCCAAAGCGCATTTGAATCGTAGAAAAACGACAAATCACCAATTAGGACTGTATTTATTTTTTCAGAGACAGACGCATAACCCACTGCAGTTGACATTGGTCCGTCGATTCCGCTGGTGCCACGATTACTTAAAAAAGTGGTGTTGTTTGGCCAGTTGGCAATTAACGCGTATCGAACAGGTGAACTGTTTCCCAAGTGCACAACCGAATTCTCGGGAATTGATTGGCCAACTTCTGCAATGACTTTCAGATCAGAAAACTGGCTTTCTGAAATATATTTGTCTCGCAGTTGATTGACTTCGTTCTCTTTGTTTTTCCAACGATGCAAATATTCCTGTTCTTTCTCACCTACTTCAGAGAGTAATTGTGAGAAAAAGGTGATTGCATCGGTTTTCACCACTTCTGTAAGCGATTGGTAAGTATCGTAATGATCGTTGGCCGGCGAAAGATGCCAATGTTGACCGGCTTTGTTTTTGCGCAAGAATTGTTTCAGTGCTTTAGAAACAAAATGTCCGCCAAAAGTGATCAGAATATCCGGTTGAAAATCAGAAGGAACGTCAGCCAGAATGGCCGCCATCAGCGTATCGACGCTTCCACAAAAACTTTCATCTTTCAGGTTGGCCAGATGTTCTTTTAAAACAACGGCACCGGTTTTTTCGATAAACCTTACCAGAAGTTTTTCCAATTCCTGATTGGGATTTTGTTGCCCGGCCAAAATCAGTACTTTATTTGACGAGTCAAGCTCAGAAGCTAACTTATTTAGGCTTGCTTTATTGATGTCTAAAACTGATTCTTTAGTATCGATCGCTTTTGTTGCCGGTATTTCTTCGTCCAGCAAATCATGTAACGGTTCTTCCAGCGGAACATTGATATGCACCGGCGCTGGTTTCCCCGAAACAGCAGCGTTTAAGCACTCGTTTATTTCGCGTGCAGCCTGCCATAATTCGGTTTCCGATTCTTCCAACGGGAGGTTGTATTCCTTTTTTACAAAATTGGAATAAATACCTCTTTGATTGATGCACTGGTTTTCAAGCTGGTCGATCCAGTACTCCGGACGATCGGCAGTGATAACGATCAGCGGAATAGTTAAATAATACGCCTCGGCAATGGCAGGTGCGTAGTTTAAGGTTGCTGTTCCCGAGCTACAGACAATAGCAACCGGTTTGTTCAGGGCTTGTGACAATCCCATTGCAAAATAAGCTGCACTGCGTTCGTCAACTATGTTGCGGCAATTAAATAAACCACTTCCCACAAAAGTGTTTATCATTGGCCCGTTTCGCGATCCGGGAGAAATAACCACGTCATTTATGCCCTTCTGATGAAGGAGTGCTGCCAGTTGTTGAACGTGTTTTTTAGTTGAGATCATTCTGTCGTATAGCTTCTATTGCCGATAACAAGGTTTTTGCTTTGTTGTTGGTCTCTTCCCATTCTTCTTCGGGAACCGACCGCGAAGTAATTCCGCCACCTGCATAAAGCATGTATTTCTCCGGAATTATTTCCATGCAGCGCAAATTTACAAATAATCTTACTGAATCTTTTAGTTGCCAGGGACCAAGAAATCCGGTATAGTAACGCCGGTTGTGTTTTTCGATGGTACTTATAAATTTATCGGCTTTCGATTTTGGGAAACCACAAACCGCCGGTGTTGGATGCAACTCGGCGATAAAATCACCAAGACAGTCGTCCAGTTTCTTTTTGGCAAACAGAAAACTGGTGAACAGGTGCGCCACTTTTCCGCTTTCCAGGGTTTCCGGTCCGCGTGTGGTGTAGCGGTGAATATTAAATCGATACAGCAGGTCAACCAAATAGCGTGAGACAAAAGCTTGCTCTTCAATGTCCTTGGTGCTCCAGCCGTATTCTGTCCCCGAAACACGGGGCTGCGTACCAGCCAGCGAAACGGTCTCCATGGTTTTTCCTTCCGATTTTAAAAGAATCTCAGGAGTAGCTCCCATCCACAAACCGGCTTTTGGCAGGTTAACCATATACACAAAAGCGTTTGGCGTTTGTTCGAATAACTGGATGTATAATTTCCCCAGCGATTCATTTTTTCGTTCTGCCGGAATAATGCGCGAAACAATCGCCTTTGCCAGTTTCGTATTTTTTATGGTATTTACGGTTTGCTCAATGTCGGAAAGATATTCTTCCTTTTCAATTATATAGTGCGAAGTGTAGTTCGCCTGTTCTTTCTGCCCGGCTTTTACATCGTTCATATTGAGTTTGAGGATTTCCTCTATGCCCGTTTTGTAAATGTCTGGTTTTAACAGAATCAGCGGTGTCTCTTCGCTGACATGATAAGGTGCAAAAACAAATCCTTCCTGCCCGTTTAGGCGGCTCACCTCGTTGGGATAAAACAATGCTTCCTGGCACGAAATAAGCAGCTCGAGCGTTTTGTCGCCGGGCACCGACCAGAGAGCAAAAGAGCAGTTAAGCGTAACGAGTTCGTCGATCAGATGTATTAATCTTTCGTTATCGGTCATTCTTTTCAGTAATCATATTGGTAACACGTACAGATGAAATCAATCTCCCTTCTTCATTGCAAATATCAACATTCCACACATGCGTTTGTTTGCCCCGATGAACGATTTTTGCAACTGCCAGCGCCTTGCCTTTTTTTAACACGCCTGTGTGATTGCCGTTTACCATTATTCCGAGCACTTCATACGCATTCATGTCAACCAGTAACATGCTGCCCAAACCGGCAAGAGTTTCGCCCATTGCCAGGTTGGCGCCACCATGTAAAATGCCTCCCGGGCGCGAATTTTTTGCAGAGAGATCCAACATTCCCTCAACTCTTCCTTCCTCAATTTTTGTAATCTCAATTCCGAGGCTGCCAACCAGCGTGTCCCTAATGGCCTGATTGATCAGTTCAACGGGTGTGTCGAATGATAATAGTGTAAAATCCATAGTGCTATCCTAAAACGAGACTAAAATAACGGATAGTTTTCGAAAATTGCCAAAATGGCTTTTGTAATTTTAGTTTGGATTTCGAAATGAGGGAGATTTCAACATTGAGAAAGTGTTAAACAGCCCAATAAATTCGTTACATTTGTTTTTCGTAAATCAACTTAAATAGATCCAAATGAGTATTTCCAGAAGAAACTTCTTATACAAATCAACCGCAGGAGCCGTGGCTGCGGCAAGTATTTCAGGTATTGTTTCGTCATGTGTTTCGGAACCGAAACAAAAGGCAGCATCAATTTTTGCAAAAGGTGCCACGGTATTGTTTCAGGGCGATTCGATAACCGATGCCGGTCGCGACAAACAAAATGAATCACCTAACCGTGCCTGGTCGTTCGGAAACGGTTATGCTTTGCTTGCAGCTTCGCAACTATTAAATACCTATCCTGCAGAACAACTTTCTATCTATAACCGGGGTATTAGTGGAAACAAAGTGTTTCAGCTGGCCGATCGCTGGGACAAAGATTGTATTGAATTAAAACCTGATGTGCTGAGTATTTTAATTGGTGTGAACGATTATTGGCACACACGCAACGGGAATTACGACGGTACCATTGAGATTTACGAGAATGATTACCGCGCTTTGCTAAAACGTACGCAGGAAGCTTTCCCGGGAGTGAAATTGGTTTTGTGCGAGCCATTTTATGTACTTAAAACAAGTGCAGTTGACGAAACATGGATTGAACCCATGCAACAATACCAGGCAGCTGCAAAAAAGATATCGGACGAATTTGAAACCATTTGGGTACCTTTTCAGAAAGTATTTGATGAGGCAATAAAACACGCTCCGGGAACCTACTGGACACCCGACGGAGTGCACCCTTCAATGGCCGGTGCCGAATTGATGGCTGCGGCCTGGCTGAAAGCTGTTGGTGAATAATCGGATACGATATAATTTTCAAGATTGAATTCTAAATATCCAATATCCAATTTCGAATACTTGATCATTGAGCATTCTAAATTGAGTATTGGATATTTTTTCTAATCATTATTATTCTTTCTTAGTCAATGGCTTCAATATTGTCCTTCTATATAAAAGCGATAAAATAACTCCCCGCGAAACCATAAAAAGCAACATTCCCATCCAAAGGGCGTGATTATTCCAAACCGGATTTAAGAAATAATAAACCGGTGCAAAAATCAGCAAAGTTGAAACCAGCAGGCTGTTTCGCATGGGGCGCGATGCTGTTGCGCCGATATAGATTCCGTCCCAAATAAATGAGCCAACACTTGCAATTGGAATAAGCACCACCCAAACCAGAAACTTTTGAGCGGTTTGGATAACATCTCTCTGCGAGGTAAGAAGTTTTAAAATAAAATTGGTGCCCGTCCAGTAGAGTAGGGTAAAAATAATTGCCAGTCCCAGTCCCCAATAAAGCAGCAGTTTTACTACCTTTTTTAAGTTTTCAATCTGTTTGGCTCCTATAAATTTACCTACCAATGCTTCGCCGGCAAAAGCAAAACCATCGATAAAAAAGGAGAAGAACATTAAAAACTGAAGTAAGATTGAATTAACGGCAAGTACTGTGTCGTTAATGCTGGCCGATTTCGAGGTAAAAAAGGTAAATACAACTATAATACAGAAAGTGCGGATGAAAATATCGGAATTTACCCTAAAGAAACTTGACATAAATTTTAGGTCGATAATACCGGCTTTGGTGACATTAGGCAACATACTCCGGTATTTTTTTAGCAACAGAACAATGGCGGTTAATAGCCCAACATACTGCGAAATAGCCGTTCCTAAAGCTACACCTTCTGATTTCATATCAAGGCCAAAAACAAAAAATGCACTCAGCAGAATATTTACAACATTAACCACAATTGCAATAATCATGGGGTAGCGTGCATTTTGCATACCCAAAAACCACCCGCTAAAAACGAACAGACTTAGAGCGGCAGGAGCTGCCCAAACGCGGATTCGGAAATAGGCTTCGGCAAGCTTTTCAACTTCAGGACTTCCGCCTATAACTTTAAAACTTCCCCAAGCGATGGGGGACTGTAGTAGCAAGATGAAAACACTAATAATAAAAGTTAGAATCAAGGCGCGAACCAGGATGGTAATGGCTTCGGCCGGTTTTTTTTCGCCGAATGCCTGTGCTGTGAATCCGGAAGTGCTCATACGCAGAAAACCAAACCCCCAGTAAATGATATTAAAAATCACACTCCCCAGCGAAATGGCACCAATGTAAATTTCCGATCCAAGGTGCCCCATCAGGGCAAGATCGATCAAGCCCAGCAACGGAACGGTTATGTTGCTGATGATATTGGGAAGGGCAAGTTTTAATATGCTTTTATTCATCCTTTTTTATTGGGGGGCAAAGGTAATATTATTGATCAGGCCATTAAAAAGATAAAAGTAAATAAAATTTTTACGGTTTCTTTTCTGCTTATATACTGGGCTTTTGTCTCAATTTTCAGAATTAATTCATTGAAGTTCTGTATTTATTAATTCCTTCTATGAACAATAAAGGATTTCAATGTGTTTTATTATTCGAAGATTTGGATTAATTCTAAATAGCGTCTATTTTTGCCAAAGAGAAATAAACATATTTAAATCTTTAAATAATAATAAAATGGCATTTGAATTACCAAAATTAGGATACGATTACACGGCACTGGAGCCACATATTGATGCAAGAACGATGGAAATCCATCACAGTAAGCACCATGCAGGTTATACAACAAACCTGAATGGAGCAGTTGAAGGAACTGATCTTGCAGGAAAATCAATAGAAGAAATTTTAAGTGGAGTTTCAGGTCAATCGACAGCAGTACGAAACAACGGTGGTGGATTTTTTAACCACAATTTGTACTGGGAAGTAATTGCACCAGGTGGTGCACCGACTCCGGAAGGAGTTTTATTAGACGCAGTAAATGATTCATTTGGAAGCATAGAAAATTTTCAGGAAGCCTTCACCAAGGCAGCTTTGACTCGCTTTGGGTCGGGTTGGGCATGGTTGGTTCTTCAAAACAATAAGCTGGTGGTTTCGTCTACGCCCAATCAGGATAATCCGCTGATGGATATGGCCGAAGTTCAGGGAACTCCAATTTTGGGGATTGATGTATGGGAACATGCATATTACCTGAACTACCAAAACAGACGTCCGGATTATGTGAATGCATTCTGGAATCTCATCAACTGGGATGAAGTCGCCAGGCGGTTTAAAGGTTAGTTGATTTTTGGTTTTTTCCCCGGGGCAGAGGCTCCGGGGTTTTTATTGCTCTTTTGAGTCGTTTTATGTTAATTAAGATTCTCATTGTGAGAATTCTAATCCATTTTTGCAACCTTCTCGATGATTCTGATTCGCCTAAATTTTATTTAAACTCCTTCCAAATTAAACCTCCAGCTAATCCTTTTTGGCCCAAAAACGTTGTACCTTTAGCAGACAAAAATCAAAATTAGTAATCTTTAAACAAGGAAAATTATGGCATTTAGTTTACCAAAACTTCCGTATGCAAATAATGCATTGGAACCAGTAATAAGTGAAAAAACAATCGAGTTCCACTATGGAAAACATCACCAGGCTTATGTGAACAACCTTAACAACCTGGTGGAAGGAACAGAGTTTGAAAACGCAAGTCTGGAAGACATTGTTAAAAAGTCCGAAGGTGGAATTTTTAATAACGGAGCACAGGTTTGGAACCACACTTTCTATTTTATACAATTTAACCCTGATGGTTGTAAAGAGCCCAAGGATGAATTAAAAGCCGCTATTGATGCCAAATTTGGATCGTTTGATGCTTTTAAAGAAGCGTTCTCGAAAGCAGCTGCCACTTTGTTTGGCTCGGGCTGGGCATGGTTGGTTGTTGATGAAAACGGCGATCTGGAAATCGTTCAGACAAGTAACGCCGGCAATCCATTACGCGATGGTAAAAAGCCTATTCTCACCTGCGATGTTTGGGAGCACGCCTACTATCTGGATAAACAAAATGCACGTCCGGCTTATGTTGCCGATTTCTGGAAAATTGTTGACTGGAAAGTTGTTTCAGAACGTTTTGCCTAAAAAAAGGAATAGGAATGAGTACAGATAAAGTACTGGCGGCCATGCAGGCAGCTGGAAAACCGTTGAAGGCCGGCGAAATTGCTGAAGCTTCAGGATTGGATAAAAACGAAGTAGATAAAGCAATGAAAGTGCTGAAGGCCGAAGAAAAAATTGTGTCACCAAAGCGTTGTTTTTGGGAACCAAAATGAGGAGAACAAAAAACGGGATTTTAACAATCCCGTTTTTTTTATCGTTTCAACTAAATACCAATTGTTCTTTAAAAGTGCGTATGGAAATTTAAAGATTACAATGGTTAATGCCAATACTACAACAAAGGAGCATTCTGAACAAAGTGAAAGAATGCGACATTTTCTTGTTTAATCGGTATAAAAACTATTTTTTCCAGAGATATTCCATCTCCTCCAAAGTTTTTCCTTTTGTTTCGGGTACCATCTTCCACACAAAGAAGAAAGACAGTAAACTCATTAATCCATAAAAACCATAAGTTACAGCACCGCTAAACTCCATCATGGCCGGATAGGTTGATGAAATAAAGTAGTTAGCTGCCCACTGAGCAACAACTGCAATTGCAACTGCACGACCACGAATTTTATTCGGGAAGATCTCCGAAATAAGAACCCAACAAATAGGTCCCCACGACATCATAAATGAAGCAGTATAAACAATGATGAATATAAGTGTGCTAATTCCTATTATTTCGAATAAAGCTAAGCCTGCTATAGCAAACATTCCAACTGCCATCCCGATTGAACCAACCATTAATAGTGGTTTACGTCCCCATTTATCAACCGTTACAATGGCTACAACGGTAAAAATAACGTTCACTAATCCCATTACAATGGTTTGCAACATCGAAGCATCTTTTGCGGCTCCCATACTTTCGAATATGCGTGGTGCGTAATATAATGCCACATTAATTCCTACAAATTGCTGAAATACTGAAAGCAGAATACCAATAATAATTACCAATTTTCCGTACGACCATAATTTGCCTGAATGACTTTCAACGGTTGCTTTAATATCATTAAGAATTTCTTTTGCCCTGCTTTTTCCATTTATTTTTTCAAGAATAACAAGGGCTTCGCTATCTTTTTGTTTCAAAGCGAGGTATCGTGGTGTTTCGGGAACGAAAAACAGCAATAGTCCAAATAAACCAGCAGGTATCGACTCGGATAAGAACATTCTTCTCCATCCGATTTCGTTGATCCATTCCAGCGTTTGACCATTAGCAATTCCCCAGTTAACAAAGTATACAACCAACATTCCAAAGATAATCGCAAACTGGTTTATCGAAACTAATCGTCCACGAATATCTTCAGGGGCAATTTCACCAATGTACATGGGAACAATAGCCGATGCCATTCCAACGCCAATTCCTCCAATAATACGGTAGAAATTAAACATGTATAGCAGCCCTAAAGAGGCCTGGCCTTTGTCGAAAAATAAGAATTCGGGATATCCTGAACCCAGCGCTGAAATAAAGAAAAGCAAAGCGGCGATCATCAGCGATTTCCTACGGCCAATTTTTAGAGCAAAAATACCCGATATTCCACCACCAATAATACAGCCAATTAAGGCGCTTGAAATGGTTAAGCCGTGAATTAGAGTACTTAGGCCCTGACTATCGATGAGGAAGGCTTGTACCGATTTTTCGGCACCTGAAATAACCGCTGTATCGTAACCAAACAGCAAGCCTCCTAGTGTGGCTACAATGGTTATCGAAAAAATATAAAAACTATTATTTTTCATAGTATTGGTAATGTTAGTTTGGTGTAAAGAAGCCCAATCCAAACAAATTTTTGAACCGGGCTTTCTTTAAATATGATTTAAGATAAGTCTTGATCTATCTGATTTAGATATGTGTTATATATATGCATTAAATGGCTACTTTAATTATTCATATTTATATAATCATCTCATAATAAATCTAAGAATAGATTCAAAATACTCAGGTTCCTTATCTAATTAAATATACATGTTTACAATTGCTTCGTACAATTCTTGCTTACCACTTATTTGTTTTGGTTCGCCATTGGCTTTTGCATATTCATATACATCTTCAAAAGAAAGTTTTCCTTCTTCGAATTCTTTTCCTTTACCTCCGTCAAATGACGCATAACGGTCGGCAAGCATTTTTTCGTAAGGAGAATCTTCCAGAATAGCAGCTGCAGTTTCCAATGCACGTGCCATAACATCCATTCCACTGATGTGTGCAATGAATAAATCTTCTAAATCGGTTGAGTTACGACGGATTTTTGCATCGAAGTTAGTACCTCCGCCTTGAATACCACCACCTTTTAGAATAACGATCATTGCCTGTGTTAATTCATACAAGTCAATTGGGAATTGGTCGGTGTCCCATCCGTTCTGAACATCGCCACGGTTAGCATCAATTGCACCAAGCATACCATTGTCAACGGCGCATTGTAATTCGTGTTCGAATGTATGACCGGCCAAAGTAGCATGGTTTACTTCAATATTAATTTTGAAATCGTTCTCCAACCCAAATTCTTTTAAGAAGCCGATAACTGTCTCAGTATCTACGTCGTACTGATGTTTCATTGGCTCCATTGGTTTGGGCTCAATTAAGAATGTTCCGGTAAAACCTTTTGAACGACCATAGTCGCGGGCCATTTGCAACATTGTTCCAAGGTGTTGTTTTTCACGTTTCATGTTGGTGTTTAACAACGACATGTAACCTTCGCGTCCTCCCCAGAATACATAAGCTTTACCTCCAAGTGCAATTGTAGCATCGATTGAGTTTTTAATTTGAAGCATTGCACGTGCTGCAGTATCAAAATCAGGGTTAGTGCTGGCACCGTTCATGTAACGTGCATGAGAGAATACATTGGCAGTTCCCCACATCAGTTTAATACCAGTTTCAGCTTGTTTTTCTTTTGCATACTCAACAATTGCTTTCAGGTTAGCTTCGTATTCTTCAATGCTGTTGCCTTCATCTATTAAGTCGATATCGTGGAAACAATAATATTCGATACCCATTTTTGACATGAATTCGAAACCTGCGTCCATTTTATTTTTTGCTGCTTCCAAAGCATCAGCAGCACCAACCCATGGATGATCTTGTGTAGGGCCACCAAATGGATCACCACCATCGGCGCAAAGGCTGTGCCACCATGCCATTGAGAATTTAAACCACTCGGCCATGGTTTTACCATAAACTACTTTTTCAGGATTGTAGTAACGGAAAGCCATTGGATTTTTACTGTCTTTTCCTTCAAATTTGATTTTTTCCACTGATGGGAAGTAAACTTTTGTACTCATATTGCTAATTCTTAAATTATTATTGTTGTTGTTAATTTGTCTGTAACTCCAGTTAATATTGTTTAGATGAATTTCTCCAATAAATTCTTCCAGTTGCCGTAAGCTTCTTCGTATTCAGCTTTTTTCTTCAAGTCAGGTTCAATGGTTTCCAACTTTGTCAGGCTGCCAAATGCCTCATTAAACGATTTGTAATATCCTGATCCAACTCCGGTACCTCGTGCAGCACCAACCGATCCGTCGGTATTGTATAATTCGATTGTGGCTCCTGAGATTCCAGCAAGCGTGTCTCTGAAAATTGGACTGAGGAACATATTTGCTTTCCCTGCACGAATAACAGACGGATTAATACCAATATTTCTCATGATTTCCATTCCGTAATTGAACGAGAAAACGATTCCTTCCTGAGCTGCACGCAGCAGGTGCCCTTTATCGTGAATGTTAAAACTTATACCGCTAAATTGTGACCCGATGTTTTTGTTCTGAAGAACACGCTCAGCACCGTTTCCAAAGGGTAGGATAGAGATGCCATCCGACCCGATAGCCACTTTTGAAGCCAGGTCATTCATTGCTTCATACGAAAGATCTTCGGCCACCATTCGTTTCAGCCAGGCATTTAAAATACCTGTTCCGTTAATACACAGCAAAACTCCAAGTCGTGGATCTTCCTGCGTATGATTAACGTGAGCAAATGTGTTTACCCGCGACTGCGGATCGTATTTAATTTCGCTGCTTACACCATAAACCACTCCGGAAGTTCCGGCTGTTGTGGCAATTTCTCCAGGATTCAGCACGTTTAACGACAATGCGTTGTTGGGTTGGTCGCCCGCACGGTAACTTACTTTTGTTTTAGTTGATAGACCAAGTTCGGCAGCCGTTTTAGCGCTTAGCTGGCCCGATGTTGCAAAAGTAGGTACTATTTCAGGAATAATATCGGACGAAAAACCGTAGTTGTCGAACAACATTGTAGCCAGGTCGTTTTCTTTGAAATTCCACATAATACCCTCAGAAAGACCGCTGATGGTTGTTTGTGCTTCGCCAGTAAGTTTCATCGCAATATAATCACCAGGAAGCATAATTTTATGAACCTTCCCAAAAGTCTTGGGTTCATTTTCTTTTACCCATTTTAGTTTCGATGCGGTAAAGTTACCCGGTGAGTTTAACAGGTTGGTTAAACAACGCTGGCCACCAATTTCTTCAAAAGCTTTATCGCCATAAACAGCAGCGCGGCTGTCGCACCAAATAATCGAGGGGCGCAAAACTTCCAGGTTTTTGTCTACCATTACCAAACCATGCATTTGATACGAAATACCAATCGACTCAATACTTTCTTTATCAATATTAGCGATTGAGAGAACTTCTGCCAAAGCCAACTTCAGATTTTTCCACCAAAGCTCCGGCTCTTGTTCTGCCCAGCCTGCTCTGTGTGCGGTAATTTTCATTTCCTGTTTTGGGTAAAACGATGAAGCTACCAGGTTTCCACTGTTTGCTTCTACTAACGAAACCTTAACTGAAGAGCTTCCGATATCGAGTCCTAATAAGTGCATGATTATAAGTGAATTTATTTATTTAGTTTTTAATCTGTTCTGTTCTGATACGGTGCAAAAATAAATCTATTTTGTATGATCTCAAACTTTAAAAAAAATGTTTTAAAACATGTTTACAGCGACGACCTGAGTTTTAGGGTTGTTGGAATCTCAACATTTACAGGCTTGCCCTGTACTATAAACTCAGCTGCTTTTTTTCCCATTTGGTTAAAATCGGTTGAAATTACTGTTATGCCTTCTTTAACGTATTTTTTCATTGGTGTTTCGTTGTACGAGATCACGCCGACTTCGCGGCCGGGTTCAAATCCTTTTTCAGAACACTGATCAAGAAATTTTGCCAGCGTACGATCGCTCACCAGAAGATAAAGGTCTCCTTTCTTTAAGTTAAATTCATCGAAGGTTGTTATCACCCTGTGGTTTAAATTATATTTCTTAGCAAAACGTTCGAAATGGTCCACAATCTCACGCGGGTGATAAGTGAAATCAGGATAAAAAAGCGTAAAACGTTTGTATTTCGATATAGCACTTTTATTTTCATCGAGGCAATTATAAACGGCTTCACCGAAATTCTGAAAAACACTCGATTTTCCTTCTCCATTTATTTTCCAGTCGATAATAAGCAACTGTTCTTCCGGAATTTTATCAATAATACTTTTCACCTTTTTGTGTTCGAAATTCATTACAATATATTTGGTGTAACGTCCCACGCTTTCGGTAATAATCTTATCGAAAAGGTCGATGTTGTAATGGTGAAAATGCAGATCAACACTAATGTTTTTAGGCAAATGGTTCAGAATAGAGTGATAAAGCACTTCTTTGTATGCCTTAAACGTATCGAGAAACAAAAATATCTTGGTAATTTTTCGGGTAACAAAATAACCTCGGTTGGGAACCGATTCTACCACACCACGTTTTTTAAGCTCAGCATAAGCCTTAAAAACGGTATCTCTCGATAGTTGGCAATCTTTCATTATCTGATTTACCGAAGGAAGCATGTCGCCTTCTTTTAACTCATTCCTACTGATAGAGTCGAGAATGGCGTCAACCAATTGCTGAAATTTCAGAACATTTGAGTTCTTTTCGATCGTGAATTTTATATTCATTAGAATGGTTTTATTTCAGAACCCCTATTCTGTTCTGTTCTACAAATCTAATAATAATAATTGTAATTGCCTCCAATGTAATACAAGTGTACAGTAAATAGTACATTAACTGTATTTAACATTTATTAAAGTTGGCCGGCGCAATAGTTCCAAAGCTAACACGTTTTGGAATAAAAGGGTAGAGTGAGGTTATTTTTTCTAGTGGTTAAGTTTGGTCAGCAATTCTTTTTTAGCCTCAGGTTCTATCCTTTTTTCTTTTAATTTGAATTTAGCTTATTAATTTTACTTCAGAATAAGAAGTAAAAATCATGATCAAAGAACTTATAACCCGTAATCGCAGTTATCGCCGCTTTGATGAGGCGGTAAAAATTTCTTCAGAACAAATTACCAAATGGATAGAGTTGGCCCGGCTTTCGGGGAGTGGCAGAAATGCACAACCGTTAAAATATGCCATTGTTACCAAAGCTGAAAAGTGCGCAAAAATTTTTCCTTTTCTGGGATGGGCCGGATATTTGACGAACTGGAAAGGGCCGGCAGAAGGGGAGCGACCAGTGGCCTATGTTGCTGTAATTAAAGACCTGAATATTGCCGAAAACCATTACTGCGACGATGGAATTGCCATGCAAAGTATTTTACTCGGAACTGTTGAAGATGGTTTTGGCGGTTGTATGATTGGGTCGGTAAACAAAGCCAAGGTAGCAAAATTGCTGGGGCTGAATGAAAAACAAGAGTTACTATATATTATTGCGTTGGGAAAACCTGCCGAAAAAGTTGTAATTGATGAGGCTAAAGATGGTGAAATAAAATACTGGCGCGATGAAAATGGAGTACATCATGTACCGAAACGGCCGATTGATGAAATCGTTATTATAAATGATTAAAAGCATCGAACATTAATGATTCCATGTGAACATATACAGAACTAAAAAGGAACTTAATTATAATTCACAGGATTTGCTAAGAATAGGCTCCCTTTTATAAGGGGAGCTCCCGTTAGGGTGAGGGGTAATTAATTTCAATATTTTGTCTCATTACCCTTTTGTCTGTCGACATTTTCCCTTAGAAAGGGAAAACAGCTTTAACGTTGACCTCAAAAGGATGTGAGTTTGTTGCAGGAAAAGCATAAAAAAAAGGATGGCACTGCCATCCTTTTCGGTTTAACTCCTAAAAATTACCCCCTTATAAAAAGTGCCTTAATTATATGTTGAGCCATTTTTGGATTCTCTTTTAATCTTCGGGTTGAATAGTTAAACCATTTTTCGCCAAACGGAACATACACACGCATTTTGTGCCCGTTGTCGACGATTAACTGGCGCAGTTCGGGTGTTACCCCGTACAGCATCTGGAATTCGTACATATCTTTCGGGATATTCATTTCACCGATCATCTTCATCGATTCCTCAACCAGATATTTATCGTGAGTAGCAATTCCCACGTACATTTTATTTTCGAACATGTATTTCAAGTCCTTCAGGAAATGCTTGCGAACTTCTTCGTATTCTTTAAAAGCAATATTTTCGGGTTCAACGTAAATTCCTTTACACAGTCGGAAACTGATCGGGTAATTGGCGTTGTTCAGGTCGTTCAGTGCTACCAAATCACTTTCGGTACGGCGTAAATACGCCTGAAGCACCAACCCAACATGTTTTGGAAATTCCTTTCTTAAACGGCGGAAAATATCCAATTCGATATCAACACATTGCGAGTCTTCCATATCAATACGAATGAAAGAATCTTTTTGCGCAGCGAACTGAACCACTTCGCGAAGCAGGTTGTAGCACACCTCTTTATCCAGAAGCAACCCAAACATGGTGGGTTTTATCGAGAAGTTACCTTTTACATTCTCCGAAGTAAAACGCTCAATCACTTCCAGGTATTCGTCACGGTTTTTTTCTGCTTCATCAAGTCTGGTAATAAATTCACCTAAAATATCAACCGTAACTTCAATTCCCTTTTCATTCAATAGTTTTGAGGCAAGCAAACCTTCCTCCATCGATTCGCCTGCAATGTACCTTTTCGAGAAAACCCAAACCAGTTTTTTGGGCATGTAAGGCAGCATATTTGCTATTAACTTATTCAACATTTTATAATTTAGGTAAATACTATTTTTCGCAGCATAAAAATACTATGTGAGACTCCCCTCGTGCAATGACGTTTATCATTGGCATATCATGATTTTAGGCAGCTTTTTTATAGAACTTATTGATTATTAATAACATGAAAAAATTGTTAATTAGAGTAGGGCATTTCCGCTAAAAAAGTATCTTTGTCGGGATTTAAAAAGTTGAACCTAAAAATTTATTGAAGATTACAGTTGCCCGTAGCGCGACTTAAATTCAGTATATTGATGAAGTAAAAAATAAAAAAGATGAAAGGAACATCGTTAGTAGTTAGTGTAGTGCTTTTTGTTGCAGTTGCAGTTTTGTACGTTTTACATTTTACAGGTAACGGCGCCAGTGAAGGAACACCAATTAAAGCAGCTGCCGGAACGGGCGGCGATTTGAAAATCGCTTATATTAAAGCCGATTCAGTGCTTTTAAATTACACCTTATCGCAAGATTTGCACGATGAGTTTACCAAACAACAGGAAGCTTATACTACTGAGTACGGAACTAAACGCCAGTCGTTTGAAAAGGAAGCAGCTGCTTTCCAGGAAAAACTTCAGCGCGGAGGCTTTTTGACTGAACAACGTGCCGTTCAGGAACGTGATCGTTTATTGGGTAAAGAGCAGGAAATTCAAAAGCTTGATCAGGAGCTGTCCACAAAACTGGCTAAAATCCAGCAGGACAACAACAATCAAATCCTGGACAATATGATGGATTACCTGGATCGTTACAACGAAAAAGCCGGTTACGATTACATTTTAAATGGTGCAAACGTATTAGTTGGCCCTGAGGTAAATAATATTACTGCCGATGTTTTAAAGGCCTTGAACGAAGAATACGAAGCCACAAAAACAGAATAATACAACATAAGCATATAGGGAAATCCGGGTTAGCGCCCGGATTTTTTTTGCTTTTTATTTTAGCTTTGTCCTATGTTCGCCGATAAATACCTGGAAAAGAATCAGCACAAAAACCTCATCAATGAGTTGCCCGAAGCAGCGCCGGGAATAATTGTTGTTATTCCGTGTTTACGCGAAACGGAGTTGACGAAAACTTTGAACTCGCTGAATGCATGTGATTTGCCGGGATGTATGGTTGAAGTGATTCTGCTTATCAACCAATCGGAGGCAGCGGACGAAGAAACAATCCGAATAAACAAACAAACAAAAGCTGAGGCGGATGAATGGATAGCGACCAACCCAAAAACCGACATTCGGTTTTATGCTGTTGGCCCCATAAACCTGAAAAAGAAATGGGCAGGAGCAGGTTTGGCACGCAAAAAGGGAATGGATGAAGCCATCAGCAGATTCAATCTCAACGATAACAAAGATGGAATTTTAGTGTCGTTGGATGCCGATACACTGGTGGCAAAAAACTACCTGGTTGAAATTGAGAGGCATTTCTGGGAACACCCGAAACAGGTTGGTGCTACACTGGCTTTCGAACATCAAAAACAACAGCTGGATAAAAAGCACCGCGAGGGGATTGAGCTTTACGAACTGTACCTCGATTATTACAAAAGGGCACTTCATTATTGTGGTTATCCGTATTCGCTGTTCACTATTGGTTCGGCCTTTGCCGTAAAAGCTGAAGCTTACGTTAAACGTGGAGGAATGAACAGGCGACAGGCTGGCGAAGATTTTTACTTCCTGCAAAACCTGGTGCAAATTGGCCGGGTTGGAGAAATAACGTCCACAAAAGTTTATCCATCAGCACGATTATCGAACCGGGTGCCTTTTGGTACCGGCCCGATTTTGCAAAAATGGATGAAAGGGGAGGAGGACCTGACACTTACATACAATTTCGAAGCGTTTAAAAACCTGCATCAGTTTTTTGCTCAAAAAGATCGTTTATTTAAAATTCACCCAAACGATTATTTGGAGTTTTTGAACAATTTAAATATGCCTGTAAAGGAATTTCTAGAGCTGGATAAATTTAGTATTGAGCTGGAGGATTTAAACAACAATTGTTCGCGTTTGGAAACTTTTCAGGTACGTTTCTTCCAAAAATTCAATGCCTTTAAAATCCTGAAATTTCTGAATTTCGCCCACGAAAAATTTTATCAGAAAGTGGATTTGCAGCTGCAGGTAAAATTATTGAATCAGGAGCAGCTGGATTAAAGCTTCTGCAGTCGAAGAACAACTTCTCTCAAACAATTTAAAATTGTGCATTTCTATAGATTAATTTGTTGAACCTCAGATTTTAGTGCCGTGATATTCCTGTTGGAAACCTTCGGATTAATAATATGGAATGATTCCATTCCGAAAAATTAGCATTAGTAAAATTAACAAAATGAAGATTAATTGAATATTAATATGTGCATAGGTAGTAATGTATTGAATGTTAGTTGTTTTTAGGATGTTACTGTAAAACATGTCAATAAAATGTTTTTTGAACTTTGATTTTATATCAAACTTTGTACTTTTGCTGAAAACGAGAATGTTTAACTTTAAAATTCATTGTTATGGCATACAAAATTTCAGATGAATGTATCGCATGCGGTACTTGTATCGATGAGTGCCCGGTTGACGCAATTGCAGAAGGTGATATCTATACCATCGATGCAGAGCTTTGTACAGACTGTGGTTCATGCGCAGAAGTTTGTCCGGTTGAGGCAATTGCTATTGAAGAATAGTCCGCTCATCATAAAGACATTAAAGCTCGCGCATGCGGGCTTTTTTTATGCCCTTGCGCAACCTTTCCCGCATATTCCCCGTCTTGCGAATATGAAAAACCTAATCCTGTTTAGTATCTTATTGCTTGGTTTGTTGTCTGCCTGTAATAAGGATAATATGGAATTTTCAGATCCTGAATATCCAGGCAAGTATTGTATTTTATCAGATGCAGAACGTAATGATCTGTTCAATGATTTTCAATCGGATTTAAAAATGTATTTCGAGATCGATTCTTTTGGTTTTCCTGATAGAAAGAATGAGACTCACTGGGGAAGTGAGCTTTTTACCGAAACTATTAATGATACTGAATCGGTTGAGAACATCATAGATTCGTTTATTAATGCTAATCGTGAATTATACGGGGTAACGGATTTTTCGCAGCTTAAGCCCGAACGGTTTAGTAGTAGCTGGGCAAGTTACGGCGGAGTCCTGGTTCAGGAAAATGAAAACGACCGAAATCGTTGGATGGTACGATTTAAAAACCAGGTGTACAATGGCATTGAAGTTTATGATACGAAAATAGGAATGTATGTTTCAGCCAAAGGAGTTTACCAAACTTATGGTCACTGGTATTCGGTTATTCACTTGCCACTGAAAGAAGATGTTTCATATGATGAAGCCAAACAAACATTAATTGGCCGAAAATTTCAATATTATGATTGGGGAGGAGGAAAGGAAACGGTAATTACTGCAGATGCATTTTATACCGACGATAATCCCGAAATGATGATCGTTCCCTATCGCCGGGGCAATTGTATTGAAATGCGTTTATGCTGGAAGATAGCTTCTAAAACAATCTGGAATTTTTATGTGGACGTAATGAACGGAGAACTAGTGTTGAACGAGCAAACAGTCTTTTTTTAGTTCGGGAATCAAACCATCCATTTTCTACATTGAAGCACTTTATATTTAAAACCCATTCAACTCCATAAAAACAGTTGGTAGAATCAATAAAAATCCAATTACTATCAGCATTAAAGTAAACGAAGCCGCCCATTTAAACCACTTTTCGTAAGGTATACGTGCTACTCCCAAAACCCCGATTAATACGCCACTTGTAGGCGTAATCATATTGGTAAAACCATCGCCCAGTTGAAAGATTACAACAGTTGTCTGGCGCGAAATTCCAATCAAATCCGATATCTGCGACATAATAGGAATGGTTAAGGCCGCCTGTCCTGATCCGCTAGGGATAAACACATTTAGCATGGTTTGTATCAGGTACATAATTCCCACTGTTCCAACTTCGCCGAAGTTTTGCATCGAATTGGAAACATAAAACAGGATGGTATCAATAATTTGTCCGTCTTCAAGAATTACAACTATTCCGCGGGCGAGGCCAACGATCATTGCTGCCGGAAGAATGTCTTTGGCACCATCTAAAAAAAGTTTGGTAATGGTATTGGGCGATTTATTGGCCGCAATGCCGGCAAAAACTCCCATGGCAAAAAAGATGGTTGCAATTTCTTTAATATACCAGCCGTGCCCCATAACGCCAATTACCAGGAAAACGATGGTGAACGTGAGCAGGGTTAAAATAAAATATTGCACCGACCGCCACAGGGTTAAAACGCCCATAACAATAAAAAGCACCGTAGCCACCGGAATGGCCGGAACAGAAAATACATTGTTGCCAATGGTTATTGAACTTTGAGGGATGGTGATGGAGAATACGATAAGTGCAACCGAAATTACTGCCAGGGTAAACCAAGCGGCTGTAGGTTTTATCTTTTCAATTTTTACAGCTGTGGTTTCGTTGCGCGATCGCCAGTAGGCATCATCGTCGTACACAACTGACTTTGTCGGGTCTTTTTTTATTTTGGCGGCATAACGCAGAATAAATGCAAAGCCAAAAAAGTTGATTACCGCCCACATCAGAATTCGGTATTCCAAACCTGAAAACAGGGGGATATGCGATAGTCCCTGCGCAACACCAACGGTAAACGGATTTAAAAAGGCACCGGCAAAACCCATTGCTGCAGCAATAAAACAGAGCGAAACACCAACAATCGAGTCGTAACCCATAGATATGGCCAGCGGAACAAAAATGATGGTAAATGCGATGGTTTCTTCGCTCATGCCGAAAATGGCCCCAAACAAGCTGAAGATGGTCATTATAGAAACAAGAACAATATTATGCACGCCAATAAAAGAAAGTGCTTTCAATCGTTCAAGCCGTTTTAAACGTTTCAGAAAAGTATAGATACCAATGTCGATTGCCTTGCTGTCGTTAAGAATCCAGAACGAACCACCGATCAATAGAATAAGCGCAATTATATTCGAGGTACTCAAAATTCCATCAAAAAAAGACGAGAAAACCTGCCATGTTTGTATATGGCTGTCGGTTTTATGAAACGAACCGGTTTGTATTACACTGCGTTCAACGCCATTAACAACAACACTCTCGCGTTCAAATTGACCACCGGGGATAATCCAGGTTAGCAAAGCACAAAAAACAATCAGAAAAAATATGATGACGTAGGTATGCGGAACTTTTTTTAACATGCATGAATGATTTAAAAAACGTAATATAAGAATTTATATCAGATCAGGCGAAAGCGAAAATTGAACTAACGGGAGACTGGATTCTATTTTGATACTACTATACTGATAAACATTATGAAAAGTTCTTTTTATGTGATTGATTTTTCTTAAATTGTTAGAAGTAAATTTAAACGACACACTTAGAAATAATGCGAAACTATTTGATTTTACTCCTCATATCGTTAACAGCATTTGGTAGTTATGGTCAAAAGGCTACCAGCGACAGTACTTCCGTTGCACAGGAAAAAGAACAGAAAAACTTTAACTTTAACCTGATGCCGTATATGAGTTACAACCGTAACCTCGAATTTATGTACGGTGTGCTGCCGCTGGCTATGTACCGGCTAAACCCAAACGATACTATTTCTCCAAAATCCTTGTCGGGGATTACCGGTGTTTTTACTACCAACGGATCAAAATTTATTGGCTTTTTTAACCGCTGGCACCTGGCGCAAGACACCTGGCGTATTCAATTATATGGGGCTACCGGAAATCATATTTCGCAGTTTTACTACGATTATGATGTAACGCCCGGATTTTACGATTATAAAACAAAGACAAAACTGATTAGTATAGGACTTCAGCGAAAAGTATTCCACACGCTTTATGCGGGCATAAGCTATACATATGCGCATCATTTTACGAAATACGAAGATGAGATAATACCCGATGCAACCACTGATACGCATTCGTTGCAGTACATTGCTTTGTGGGATACCCGAAACGAAGTGTATTATCCCACCGACGGAAATCAGATACGTTTAAAGTGGAATTCCTTTCCGCAGTGGATGGGCAACGATATTGAAGCCAATAAAATTATTACCGAGTACAATCAGTATTTTCCTTTTCACGACGGACGCGATGTTCTCGCTGCCCGCTTTTCGGGTACTTTTGGTTTGGGCGATATAGCTTTCGAACAGCAGGTTGTGCTTGGTGGTAACGATATTCGTGGCTACTCGGAAGCCAAATACCGTGGCGATGGACTAATGGCAATTCAGGGCGAATACCGTTACAATTTTGCCAGTAGAATGGGGTTGGTTGGTTTTGCCGGATTGGCTACTATTTACGGCTCGCCAACCAAAGAGTTTGACTGGGATTTATATCCCGGATTTGGTGTAGGCTATCGCTATCAGGCTTTTAAATCGGCCAATTTTAACATCGGGCTTGATGCTGCGTTGGGTAAAGACGACTGGGGAGTTTATTTCAGAATAGGAGAAGCATTTTAATGGATTTGAAACAGCTGCACAGAATGGAAACAAAAGAAGGAAAACAAAAGACCGGAAAACGGAAGCGTATTGTATTGATAATATTGCTGGCATTGACTTTTATTGTGGTGGTCGCACTGGCACTGGCGCCGGGTTTTATTAAAAATTACATCAATAAAAACGGCGCGGAACTTTCAGGCCGCACAATCGCTATCGAAAAAATAAAGTACAATTATTTTACATCTACCTTGCGGGTGTTTAATATGGCGATGTACGAACAGAACAATACCGATGTTTTTGTTGGTTTCGATACGCTTTTACTCAATCTTAAACCGTTGCGTTTTCTTAAACACGAAATTAATGTGCAGCAATTTCAACTGGTAAATCCTTATTCGCAGGTCATTCAAACCGATACGGTATTTAATTTTTCCGATATCATTGAGTTTTTTGATACGGAAGAAGCAGAGGTCGACGAAGATACCACGCAGGCAAAACCGTACCGTCTGGACCTGAATTTACTGGAAATAAAGAACGGAACGGTGAGTTACACCGATACTAAACTAAATCATAATATAAAAATGGAGGACCTTAGCTTTCTAATTCCTCAAATTTATTGGGGAGGCGAAGAAAGTACAGCCGATCTGGCTTTTAATGTTGGTCATGGAGGTAGCATTAGCACCACATTTGATTATAACTCGAAAACGGGCGATTTCTCAGGCGATATAAAACTAACTAAACTGGTTCTCGATATTGCTTTGCCTTATATCAAGGAGTACATGCAATTTAATAAAATGGAAGGAACGCTTGATGCTACGGTGGAATTTAATGGTAATGAGAACGATCTGACAAACTTTTCGATGAGCGGAAATGCAGAAGTAGATAGCCTGATGTTTACTGATCTGAACGACAGAAATGTGTTGGGAGCAGCAAAAGCCAACCTGGATTTAAACCATTCGAAGCCCTTGTTATACCAGGCCGAGGTTGGGAAGATAGAAATTACAAAACCTTATGTATATTTTGCTTTGATTGACTCCTTATCAAATTTCGAAAAAATGATGGTGCCGGTGGAGGCTGAAACAGTTGCAGACACGACTGAAAGCGAAGAAAACGAACCTTACGATATTATGATCGATAAACTTGTGATCGACGATGGACTTATCGATTTTAGCGATCAACGTTTGCAGGAAGTTTTTAATTACGAACTGTCGCAGGTGCATGTCGATATGGATTCGCTCTCACTAAACAGCAACTGGCTGGAGATTAATTCGAATATGAAACTGAATAAACGAGGCAACCTGGAAGCTGAACTGGGTTTGAATCCTTACGATCCGTTTCAGCATATTGAGCTGAATTATGTGTTGTCCGATTTTCAGTTGCCCGATATTAATATTTACTCGAAACACTACGCCGGACTGCCCATTTTATTTGGCGATATGTATTACCGTAACAAAACGTCCATCGTTAATAAACAGCTGAACAGCGAAAACGAACTGGTAATCCGTAATGTTGAAATGGGTCGAAAATCGGGAGGATTGTACGATATTCCAATAAAGCTTGCCTTATTCATTCTGAAAGACAAAAATGGCGATGTGAACCTGGATATTCCGGTAACCGGCGATTTGTCGGATCCGAGAACCGATGTGGGAAAAATTGTGTGGAACACATTGAAAGGATTTATGGGCAAAATTGTATCCTCACCTTTCAGGGCACTTGGAAATTTGCTGGGTGCCGATCCGAAAGAACTGGAAGAAATTACTATGGTATACAGCGATACCACATTAACGCGCAAACAACATCGTTCGCTCGATTTACTGTTGGAGTTGGAACAACAAAAACCGGGGCTGCTGATTGAGATGCAATATATGAACGACCGTAAACTGGAACGTGTTGATGCGGCTGCACAGATTGTACAAGATAATTACACCAAAGAAACAGGTAAGAGTCCGAGAGGTAACAACAAAGAATACCTCGAATATTTGAAAACTGAAACGCAACGCGATTCGCTGGTAATGCAGGATTACGAACGCCTGCTTGCTCCCGAAACGATGGTTGACAGTGTAATCATTTCCCGCGAAAACAATCGTCATCAATTGGTGCAGAGCTATTTGCACGAGCAGAACGATTCAACTACGATTCGTGTGCTGGAATACAACGAAGATGAAGTGTTGAATATTGGCAGCCGGCCACAATTCAAAATTTCTTATAAACTTGCCGAAGACGAGGTAGAGCACTAAAAAACTTCCAGAGAAATAAATACAAATAAGCAGAAACTGATAGGCATTACTCAACATTTTACAAACTTAAACGTTGGATTGAGACTGTTTGAATAGGTATTAAAATTACAATGAAAAAAAGTTATATCAGTTTATTAGGTGGCATTATTGCCCTGTTTTTTGTTTTGAATGTTAACGCCCAGGAACTCGATCATGATGATCATGAACACCACGACCATACACACGGACACAAAACTGAAATAGGAATCGGAAACTCGGCTGTCTATTTTTTTGGTGAAGAAGAATTTAGCTATGGTTTGCATCTCCACGTGGTCAGAAATATCGGTCATTCGAATTTTGGAGTGGGACTGGCTTATGAGCGTATTTTCGACGAACACCACCACAATACAATTGGTATTGTTGGTAGTTATACACCTGCTGACAGGCTTCATTTTGCACTTACACCCGGAATTGCTTTTGAAGGCGAAGACTGGGATGAGAAAAACTTCGCCCTACACTTCGAAACAGCCTACGATTTCCAGGTCGGTAATATCCACATGGGACCAATGGTAGAGCTGGGTTATAATTTCGAGCACGTGCATTTAAGCATGGGATTACACATCGGTTTTGGCCTGTAATAACATAATCCCCAAAACAGGGGATGCAAAATTCTGAAAATATTAAATTCGTTGCCGGTAATATGCTGGCAATCTTTCTTTTATGTGGTATGTAAGTGCTGCCTGTCCGATCTGTGACAGCACCTGATTTCACTACAATAGGGGATTGTGCACCCATTTGTATCCCTCTATTTTTGCGAACACTACTTTGATAGAATTCGTGAAAAC
Organism: Draconibacterium mangrovi; assembly: GCF_010586825.1. Lineage (GTDB taxonomy): Bacteria > Bacteroidota > Bacteroidia > Bacteroidales > Prolixibacteraceae > Draconibacterium > Draconibacterium mangrovi. Next base: position 92,225 of record NZ_JAAAGB010000005.1, read on the forward strand.
AATGGAGGTAAAAACAATTTCTGGAAATAATCTTTTTAAAAATATTCTGCTGAGCTTGTCGGTGGTTTTGCTATTGCAGCAAAATGTTAGGGCGCAATCTGCCGAAAAGGTGGAGCTCGCCGGAATCGTTCAAACGGCTGACGGCGAAACATTGCCGGGAGTGAATCTGGTTCTAAATCCGGGCAATAAAGGAGTAATCACCGATATCAACGGGGAATTCACTTTTCAAAATATTTCATCCGGCACTTATAAGTTACAGGTGAGCTCCATCGGTTTTCAATCGCTCAACCGGGAAGTGCAGGTAAAAGGCGGAAAGTCGCCTGCCTTGCAACTGGTTTTGGAGCCTGAAAATTACATGATCAACGATGTGGTGGTGAGTGGGAAATCCGCTACACGGCGTGTAATCGAGCAGGCATACCAGGTTTCTTCGGTATCTACCAAAGAATTGTTCAACAGCACCAGCGATGCAAAATCGGTGTTAGATCGTATTCCCGGTGTTCGTATTCAGGAAGAAGGAGGAATGGGCTCGGACCTCAGTTTTACGCTAAACGGTTTTTCCGGCGACCAGGTGAAGTTTTTTATGGACGGAATTCCAATGGATAATGCTGGTTCGATTACACTGGGCGATCTGCCTGTAAATATGATCGAACGTATTGACGTGTACAAAGGGGTTGTGCCGGTTTGGCTGGGCACCGATGCATTGGGCGGAGCGGTGAATATCATTACCAACCGCACCAATAATTACCTCGATGCATCGTATGCTTACGGATCGTTTAACACCCATCGTACGTCGTTGAATGGCGCTCATACCAACGAGGAAACAGGCTTTACTCTACGCGGCAATTTGTTTTATAATTATTCCGACAACGATTATAAAGTATGGGCGCGTATTGTGGAAAACAACACGGTTGTGGATACCGCCTGGGTGCGTCGTTTTCACGATCGTTACCGCTCCGGTTCGTTAAAGCTGGAAACCGGACTGGTGGATAAATCATTTGCCGACCAGTTACTGCTGGGCGTTATGCTTTCTGCAAACGACAAGCAGGTGCAGCACGGCGCTACCATGAATACCGTTTACGGCGGTATTGTTCGGAACAGCCAATCGGTGATGCCCACATTGCGCTACAATAAAAAAGATTTGCTGACCGAAGGATTGGATGTAAGCCTGTACAGTGCCCTGAACCGGAGCCGGTCGGAAGTGATCGACACGCTGCAGGGGGTGCGATACAACTGGCTGGGAGAACAATCGATAATTTATACATCCAATGGTGAGCGGTCGACCGATGGCGAGTTTTACCGCACCTTCACCACACTTGACGAAACGGATTTTAATACCCAGCTAAATGCCGGTTATGCATTGAGCACCCGCAGTTCGCTGGCATTAAATTACTCATTGAATTATTTTCACCGAAAAGCACACGACACGGAGCACCCCGACGAGCCGGCCAACCGTTTTCCTAAAGACCTGACCAAACAGGTGCTTGGCCTGGCTTACAAATTCGATTTGAATAATAAATGGAGTACCACGCTGTTTGGGAAAATGTACCACATTCATGCCGCTACCTCAAAACTGTTCGATTTTGCATTGGAAACCCAGCGTGTTGAGGCGGTGGATAACAAACAGTTCAACTTTGGCTACGGACTGGCAACCAGCTATTTTGTTATGCCGGAATTGCAGCTGAAATTCTCGTACGAGCATACTGCCCGAATGCCCATGCCCGAAGAAATTTTTGGCGATGGTTTGTTTGTAGAAGCCAATCCCGATCTGGGGCCGGAGCAAAGCGATAATATCAACCTTGGAGCAGCTTTTAGCACACAAAAATTGGGTAACCATCATTTGTCGGTCGGAAGTAGTTTGATCTACCGCGAGGCAAAAGACCTGATCTATACCGTTGTTACGGTTTCCAGTCCGCAAACACGTTACGATAACCTCAGCGACACGCGAGTACTGGGCGTAGAAGGAAATCTGCAATATGCCTGGAAAGACGTTTTCCACGCCGGAGCCAACGTAACTTATCAGGATATTACCGATCGAGCCAAGCTGATCTATAACGAGTCGTACACCGGATCGGGCTGGCAAACCAATTACCACTATGGTTTTCGTTTGCCAAATAAACCATATTTGTTTGCCAATTTTAATGCCGGAGCAACAGCTAAAAATGTGCTGGTCGACGGCTCAACGCTTAATGTCAACTACTTTGTAAATTTTGTGGAGAAATACTTTTTAACCTGGACCGAACTCGGAGCCGGCAGCGACAAGTATGTTATTCCGCGCCAGATTTCACACGATATCGAATTAAGTTATTCGCTAAAAAGCGGCAAATACAACATTGCCGCCGAATGCCGCAATTTGTTCGATACAAAACTTTACGATAAATATTACTTACAAAAACCCGGACGCTCGTTTAGCATTAAGCTCCGGTATACGATCTAAAATATTTAATTAAAATTCAAAAATATGAAAAGAGTAAAACTATTACCCCTATTAACCATGACTGCTTTACTGGCAGTAGGAACGCTGTTGTTTAGCGCTTGCAGCGATGAGAACGAAGTGCCGGAAGTGATTACCGGCGATGCAAATTATGCTTTAAGTCTGGCTTATCAGGGCACCGACGGAAATTATACTTATTACACCGTATTGTTCGAAGATGTAATGAGCGGAAGCCTTTCGGCCGTAGGTCAGGGTATCGATCATTTAGGGTATTATACCTACAATCAGGTGGACGATCGTATTTATGCCACCGGTGGTTTTGAGCTGACCGATATTATTGCACTGGAAAAAAATACCGATGGAGAACTGGTGGAAACCGGTGGAAACTCGTCGTTTGGCAACAGCCTGCAGGACGTTGTGGAAGCTGAAGACGGAATGTTATTGGCGATTGAAATGGCATCATCGTCGGATGTGATTACACTGCATCAAATTGATGCTGAAACAGTAACTGCCGAAAGCTCTGTAAGTACTGCAGTTTCTGAAATTACAGATCAATTCGGCCCGTCGTATTCGGGAATGGTACAAAGTGGCGATTTTCTGTTTGTAAGTTTCTACATCAGCGACCCAACCACTTATACCACCGCGCACACCGATGTGGCTCAGGTAGCTGTTTTTAGCTATCCCGGGTTGCAGTTTGTAAAAGTTATTGAAGACGATCGTACCGGTCCGGTTGGAGGTTTTGGTACAAAATCAGGATTGATAAAGGACGAAATTGGAAATGTATATGCACTGTCGCATACCAATCCTGCCAATGGATTTAGCCAGTTTACAAAAGATCCTGCGATTTTGCGTATTAACAGTGGCGACAGCGAATTCGACAGCAACTACATCTTCGATTTTAATACCGTTACCGACAGTCTGACGACAGCTCACTTGGTTTACCTGGGTAACAACAAAGTTTTTGTTGAAATGAATACCGCAAAACGAAGCGAGCAGTCGGCATGGGCAGATGGTCCGTTAAAACCGGCAGTTCTTGATCTTTCGGCAAAAACAATTGATTATATCAGCGGAGTGCCGGAGCATTCAGGATTGGGTCGTAAACTGATATCAACAAGTTTATACGATGGCCAGCACATTTACATGGTTGTTCCTGAAGATGTAAATTCATATGTCTATCAAATCGATCCGGTAAATTACACAGCAACAAAAGGTGCCGAAGTGCAGGCCAATTTCACTGCCGGATTCTTTAAATTCTAATTTGACACTAAAAACACTTGTAGTTCATAAACTGATCTCCGTGTTCCGCTATGGGGGGCATGGAGATCCCTTTTTAAAATTCATGCGAATCAAGGGTTGAACAACATTATAAGGTAAAACCCTTGATTTTACCTCAAAGCCTAAAGGATGATCAAGTATTTTCTCGCTTTCTTCCTTCAGGATAGAGGTGAAAAAGGGAGAAAAATCAGCTATCAATTACGAGCTCAACTTTTGATTCGAATCATTAAAAAATTACTGCAAAGCATGCAAAATTGGAAAGTGCTTGTTCGAAAGTTACATCTCTGGCTGGGTTTAGGTTCCGGTCTTATTGTTTTTATCGTCAGTATCACCGGCTGCATTTATGTTTTTCAAAACGAAATAATGAAAGTCGTGGAACCGTGGCGAACCGTTGAAGCACAGAATAAAGCTTTTGTTCCGCCCAGTCAATTGGTTGATACTGCCTCGTTTTACATGCCGGGGAAAACACCGTCGGGGCTCACGTACGAAGATGAAACGGGCGCAGCTGCTGTGGGGTTTTATTATACCGAAAACGATAAAATGGATTTTGGCGTTGTATTTCTCGATCCCTACAGCGGAAAGATGTTGCATAAAAAAGAGGCCGTTTTACATGGCGACTTTGATTTTTTCCAGTTTGTAATTAAAGGACACCGTTTCCTATGGCTCCCGCCGGCAATCGGAAAACCGGTGGTGGGAATCGGAGTGCTGCTGTTTGTGGTATTGCTGATTACCGGAATTATTATGTGGTGGCCGGTGAAATGGAACGCCAAAAACCGCGAAAGGAGTTTCCGTATAAAATGGTCGGCAGGGTGGAAACGGCTGAACCTCGACCTGCACAATGTTCCCGGGTTTTATGCAGCCTTGTTTCTGCTGATCATCGCCTGCACCGGCCTGGTGTGGAGTTTTAAGTGGTTCGAACATGGCGTTTATTACGTGGCATCAGGAGGGGAGAGCAAAGCTGCGCATGAGCATCCGCACTCCATTGTTCAGCCGGCTTCTTCGGTAACTGCTGATAGCATTCCGGCCATCGACAGGGCTTTTTATCTGGCACTGGAACAATACCCGGATCCAAAACGCATTTATATGACACCGCAATTGCGCGAGGTCGACGATGCCATTGAAGTGGTTTTATATAAACACCAGGGGCGCTATTATCATAACGATGAGTATTTTTTCGATCGTTACACCTTAGAACTACTGGAAGTGGAAAAATACGATGAGGCCGGTTTTGCCGATAAGCTCGATCATATGAATTACGATCTTCATACCGGGGCAATCTGGGGGCTGCCCGGAAAAATACTCGTTTTTATACTGGGACTGGTGAGTGCCAGCTTGCCGGTTACCGGTTTTTTTGTGTGGTACAACAAACGCAGAAAAAGTAGTCGCCAAGCGCGTTTATTGCAGTCAAAATTGTAAATATGTTTTTTAAAAATCTCTTTTCGCATCCGGTAGAATCGGCACCGCTTATGGTTTTGTACGGCACAAAATCGGGCAACTCAAAAACTGTGGCTGAAGAACTGGCGAAGCAGCTGAACCGGCAAAATATTGAGAACCGGGTGAGCAGCATGTCGAAAGTTAAACCGCAACAATTAAAAGATGTGGAGCGCGCGTTGCTGGTGGTTAGCACGCACGACGATGGCGAACCACCGGTAAAAGCCCGAAAGTTTTACAACCAATTGCAAGCCGCAGATATGCCGGTTTTGGAACATCTGGAATTTGCTGTTTGTGCTTTGGGTGATTCAAGTTACGACAGCTTTTGCGAGGCCGGAAAAGCCCTGGAGAAACAGTTGAAGGAGCTTGGAGCAAAAGAAATGTTGCCACGAAAAGACTGTGACGAAGAGTTTGCACAGCCGGCAGTGGAGTGGATAAAAGAGGTGCTGACCCGGTTAAAAACGGGAAAGGAGCAGACAACTGAAATAGTCATGGAACGCTCAAAATGGTACCACGGCACCTTAAAGCAGCGTGAATTGTTATCGGTAGATGCCGAAAACAATTCCACTTATCATCTGGAAATTGATTGCCCGGAAGCAGCCGGAAATTATAAAAGCGGCGATCTGCTGGATGTAATTCCCGAAAATCCTGCAGAACTGGTTCAGGCGCTTTGCGAAAAGTTAGAGGCACCACAACTGGCAGCTGCTTTTGCAAGGGAAAAAGAAATTACACGCGTAAATCGGCAGTTGATAAAGGCTTATGCCGGGGCGACTTCAAATAAATCGCTGGCTGAATTGCTTACTCAAAATGAGGCACTAAATACCTATCTAAAAAATGCAAATGTACTTGATCTGCTTAACGATTTCCCGGCAGAAATTTCCGGCGAAAAGTTGCTTTCGTTGTTGCCTCCAATCCGCATTCGGCAGTTTTCCATAAGCGGCGTGCCAAATGCCGAAAAGCCAATTGGTCTGATGGTAAAAACCGTGCGTTTTCAGTTCAATGGTAAAAAACATTTGGGAGCAGCTTCCAGCTGGTTAAACGAAAGCATTGAGCCCGGTAGTCTTATTCGTTTTCGCCTGGCAGCAAATTCCGATTTTCACATGCCGGCCGATAGAAATACTCCGATTTTGATGATCGCCGCCGGAACCGGAGTAGCACCATTCCGTGCTTTTGTAAATGAGTTGGAGCAACATGATTTCCCGTCAAGTGCGTGGCTGCTGTGGGGCGAACAGTTGCATCATTCTGAAAACCGTTACTACTCCGAATTCAGCAAAATAAGTCAACAGCACGCCAACTTTTTGTTCGATGCCGTGGAATCGCGTAACCCGCAAAATCCAATATATGTGCAGGATAGGCTACTGAAAAAACACCACGAAGTAGCGGCATTTATCAATCACGGTGCACATGTTTATGTCTGCGGCTCAAAAGCAATGGGTGCCGGCGTTGAAAAAGCCCTGCAGCAAATCTTTCCGGATTCCGCAGCCTGGGAAATTTTTAAATCTTCCGGACGGTATCATTGGAGTTGTTATTGAGTGGAAAGTTGGGAGTCGGAAGTTGGAAAACCGAAGAGATGGCCAACTCGTAATTTGCAATTTGTGTCTTGCAGCTTCTTTAATCCTTCATCCTTTCACTTGGCTTGCCCCAGCTTAAAGAAATAAATCTTAAAAAGTAGCGGGTAAATCAATCATACACTTTTCTATTAAGCAACTTATAGTTAAATTGCAATACAAGCCCGGATTACAAATCAATCCTACGCTATAAATAGAGAAGAAAAATGGAATTTATAGATGCACTCAAATATGGAGCTATTGGATTATGCGCTATCCTTTTTGCTCTTTCAACAAAGTTGCTGTTAAAGGAACAAGACCGCAATGATGATGCGCGTCAGCCCATTTTAAACACCATTAAATGGTTTCTGGTTGTCTCCTTTTTAATGGCGGTGTTTTTTGGTATAACCGAGTTTCTGAAACCGGATAAAACAAATGCGACGCTGGAAAATGCGATAACAACGGTATGGGAATCTCATTATTCGGAATATACCACTGATACAACATTACTGTTAAAAGCACAGCGGGTAAAAGAAGGTGACAACGAATGGGAGGGGACGGCAGATTCGGCCAAAGTGTGTGAAGATATTATTTCGGAGCTGGAAATGTGCATGAACGAGCGATCGAGCATTGAATTTGAATTTTACACCTACATTATTCGTTTAAAAAAGGAGATTAATGATAAAGGAGGAACGATAAATGTTGATTTTAATCCCGACAATAACAAAAAGGATGTTTATGAAATTCTCGAATTCATATTTATAAACCTCGAATTAACCGCTAAACAAAACTTAAACGACGATGAAGTGCGTTCATTGTGGAAACAATCCAAACGATCGTGGTCGACTAAAAATTTTAAGTTTATCGATTATTGGGATGTTGCACAATTGGTACGCGAATACCTGGATAAGTTTTACCCGAACGAATAGACTATCTCACAAAAAATCTTGTTGCCTTTCGAAAATAAGAAATTGAAATGTTTCATTTCTGACATATCCAGACGAGTTTCACGGCGCCGTCCCCCTTGGCGAAGGGCGATTTAGAGGGATTGATCTTTTTACTTGAGAATACCTGAATGCGTAAATGCAAAAATGCGTTATTAAAAACTCAATGCCCAGTGACCAATGACCAATGACTAATGACCAGCGACTCGCAGCTCGTAGCTTTAATTCATCCTTAATCATTAATCCTTCATCCTTCCATTCGGCTTGCCACAGTCGTTCCTCCCTCGCAATGACTTTTTCCTGGGCGAAACTCGGCAGCGGACAATGAATTTATTTATCCCGTTACGATTCATTATTGTTCGTTTTAATTTATCATGACTATCGTTGTCCTTACAGACAACGCTTTTACGTGCCGGACCTTTGGTCCTATTCTTTTAGGGGCAAAGCCCCGGTACTTTTTAGCATCGTCTGTGAGGGCGATGTAAGATTCCCATTTTGCCAACAGCCTACCACTCGCAACTAGCATCTAGCGGCTCGCAGCTTTCTTTAATCCTTCATCCCTAATCCTTCATCCTTTCATTCGGCTTGCCACAGTAGTTCCTCCCTCTCAAGGACTTTTTCCTGGGCGAAACTCGGCAGCGGACAATGAATTCATTCATTCCGGCACGATTCATTATTGTTCGTTTTAATTTATCATGACTATCGTTGCCCTTACAGACAACGCTTTTACGTGCCGGACCTTTGGTCCTGTTCGTTTAGGGGCAAAGCCCCGGTACTTTTTAGCATCGTCTGTGAGGGCGATGTAAGATTCCCATTTTGCCAACAGCCTACCACCCGCAACTAGCAGCTAGTGGCTCGCAGCTCGTAGCTTTCTTTAATCCTTAATCCCTAATCCTTTCACTCGGTTTGATGTCATTGCGATACCGATGAGTAAGCGAATCGGTAGAAGCAATCTCTATCAGCTAGCGACTCGCAGCTCGTAGCTTTAATTCATCCTTAATCATTAATCCTTAATCCTTTCACTCGGCTTCCACAGTCGTTCCTCCCTCGAAATGACTTTTTCCTGGGCGAAACTCGACAGCGGACAATTAATTATTTTATCCTGGTATGATTTATTATTGTTCGTTTTAATTTATCATGACTATCGTTGCCCTTACAGACAACGCTTTTACGTGCCGGACCTTTGGTCCTGTTCGTTTAGGGGCAAAGCCCCGGTACTTTTTAGGATCGTCTGTGAGGGCGATGTAAGATTCCCATTTTGCCAACAGCCTACCACCAGTAACTAGCAGCTAGTGGCTAGCAGCTCGCAGCTTTCTTTAATCCTTCATCCTTCATCCCTAATCCTTTCATTCGGCTTGCCACAGTCGTTCCTCCCTCGCAATGACAGTTCCGGTTTATATCCCCGTCAGCAAATGCCCAGTGCCCAGTGCCCAATGACCAATGACTAGCGACTAGCAGCTCGCAGCTTTCTTTAATCCTTCATCCTTTATCAATAATCTTTCATAACCCTGTAACCAACAACAACTTCGTGCGTCTTTAAAACATCCGGTTCATTCATTCACGGAAAACTAAAGCTATTGAAACATGATTAAAAACTTATTGAAACACAGCTTGCGGGCGCTGAAGAAGCAGAAAGGATACGTTGCCATCAACATCTTTGGCCTGGCCATTGGAATAGCCTGCAGTATTATTATCGCACTTTTTATTATTCACGAGTTAAGTTACGATCAGTACCACGAAAACAAAGACCGTATTTACCGGGTAAACTTAGACGGTAAGATTGGCGAACAGGAAGTAAATGCCTCGTACTCGGCGTCGATACTTGGGCCAACCATGGTAAACGATTTCCCTGAAGTTGAAAAATTCTGCCGCTTAAATACCTGGGGCGAAACCATTATAAAAAAAGAAGATATCGCGTATGTGATCGACGATTTTGCTGAAGTGGATTCTACCTTTTTTGAGCTGTTTTCTATTCCGCTGCTAAAAGGCAACAGCAAAACCGTGCTGAATGAACCCAATACCATGGTTTTGTCGGAGTCGACAGCAAAAAAGATCTTTGGCAACGAAGATCCTATCAATAAAATGCTGCGTGTTAATACCGGGCAGGATCCTTACCGCATAACCGGAGTAATGGCCGACTTCCCCGAGGAAACACATTTTAACGCCAACATTCTCACGTCGTTTATGACCAACCGAAGAGCCAACGATCCCGAGTGGCTCAACAACAGTTTCTCCACCTATGTGTTGCTTAAACCAAATACTTCGGCAGCTAATGTGGAAGATAAGTTTTCAGGATTGATTGAAAAATACGTTGGGCCGCGGGTGCAGGAAATGATGGGTATAATGTTGGAGGATTTTATTGCACAGGGCAATCGCTACAGTTTTCACCTGCAGCCGGTAACAAAAATACACCTTCAGCCGGAAATCGAACACGAAGTAAAACCGGCCACCGACCCGAAATACCTGGTGATTTTCAGTAGTGTGGCCATTTTAATTATCGTTATTGCCTCCATTAATTTTATGAACCTGTCGACCGCGCAGGCCACAAAACGCGCCAAAGAGATTGGAGTGAAGAAGGTAAGCGGATCGTCAAAAGGAATGCTCATTCTGCAGTTCCTTACCGATTCTACCTTGATTTCGTTTATCGCACTGATTCTGGCCGTGGTTATCGTTTTTGTGTCGCTACCGTTTTTTAACGACGTTTTTGATACACAGGTACGATTTAACCTCATCCAGCATTTCTACTATATTCCCTTGCTCATTGCCTTTGCCCTGTTTGTAGGTTTTGTTGCAGGCGCTTATCCGGCCTTTTATCTTTCGTCGTTTAATCCCAATACGGTGTTGCGCGGAAAGCTTCGCGACGGGGCAAAAAACGGGAAATTACGCCGCATTCTGGTGTCGGTGCAGTTTCTTATTTCCATTATTCTTATTGTTGGAACCATCATTATGTACCGCCAGCTAACGTACATGGTAAATAAAGATGTTGGTTTTGGTAAAGACCGTTTGATGGTGATAGGAAGTGCCGGTTCTATTGGCGACCAGGTAAAAGCATTTAAACAGGAAATTCTGAAAATACCCGGCGTTGAGTTTGTTTCGGCGTCGACAGCTGTTCCGGGGCATAACAATAACAACAACGGTTATATGCTGGAAGGCCACGACGGACAGACCTACCTGATGCAAACCGCTTATGTTGATTACGATTTTCTGAAAACCTATAACATGCAACTCCGCGACGGGCGCTTTTTCGACCGCGAGTTTGGTGCCGACCGCGAAGCTTGTGTGGTAAACCGGAAAACCATTGAAGAGTTTGGTATCGACGATTACACTCAAACCCGCTTTATTGTTGTATTTACCGACGAGGGCGATAAAAAATTTATGCCCATTATTGGCGTTTGTAACGATTTTCATTTCGAATCGCTACACAGCCGCATCAACCCGTATGTAATGCGGTTTAAGGAAGACGACAATAACTGGGGCTATATTTCGGTGAAATTCAACACCGATGCATCGGCAGCGGCCATTAACCAGATCGAAGAAAGCTGGAAACGTTTTGCATCGAACAACCCGATGCGCTATTTCTTTATGGACGAAGATTTTGCGCACATGTATAAATCCGAAAGGCAAAACGCCAAACTATCGGTGGTATTTGCCATTCTGGGGATTTTTATTGCCGCACTCGGACTGTTCGGACTTACCTCGTTTACCGTTGAGCAACGCACCAAGGAAGTGGGGGTGCGCAAAGCACTGGGAGCTTCGGGTTACAGTATTTTTTACCTCATTTCGAAAGAAATCGTTATCCTGGTTTGCGTGTCAACCCTGGTGGCCAGTCCGCTTATTTACTGGGTGGCGAGCAACTGGCTGCATAATTATTACTACCGCATCCACCTCGGAGCGCTCGAGTTTATTGTTGGTTTTATTGCCGCCATTTCCATAGCACTGCTTACCATCAGTTATAAAACGCTGCAAACACTGCGGATTAACCCGGCGCATACGTTGAGGTATGAGTAGGGTGAATGATTTAATGCTTTAATGAGCAGTAGCTTTGTAAAATTGCCTACTGCGATTTTGCCAACTGCCTACTTGTTGCAGATTGATCTTAAGATTGATGGAGATTGAATGAGATTGAGGGATTGAAGGACTGAATGTTGGAATGCTTAAATGCGTGAATGCAAAAATGCTTTAATAAAAACACACAACAAGTAACCAATGACTCACAACTCGTATCTCGTAACTCGTGGCTCGCAGCTAGTAACTAGCGGCTCGCAGCTTTGATTCATCCTTCATCCTTCATCCTTAATCCTTAATCCTTCCATTCGGTTTGCCACGGTCGTTCCTCCCTCGCAATGACATTATTTGTTAGCTAAAGTCGGCAGCGGACAATGAATGATTTCATCCGGGCACGATTCACCACTGTCCGCTGCCCTGACACTCAATACTATCGAGTCATTGCGATACCGATGAGTTAACGAATCGGTAGAAGCAATCTCTATCAACCAGCAACCAGCAACTCGCAACTCGTATCTAGTAACTCGTGGCTCGCAGCTAGCAACCAGCGGCTCGCAACTCGTAGCTCGTAGCTTTGATTCATCCTTCATCCTTAATCCTTAATCCTTCATCAATAATCCTTCTATTCAATTTAATACAGTTATCCCTCTGCAGCACAACATTGTAATTCATACCCAAAAAGAAATACCAATAAATAAAAAATGGAAAACCAAAACTACCCCGGAGTTTTTGTAAGAGTAAAAGCAGTGATAACCGACTCGGTAATCCTTTTGATTTTTATGCTGGGCATTGTTGCTTTGTTCGATCGTTTCGAAAACGTTCCCGATTTTGCACGGATAGCGGCATTTGTATTTATTTTCCTGCTTTACGACCCGCTTTTTACCAGCATCTTTGGCGGAACAATTGGTCATTTTCTGTTTGGAATTCGCGTAAAACGAGCCAACAACCCGGAGAAGAATATTCTTTTCCCGCTGGCAGTAATCCGCTACATCATAAAAGCTTTGCTGGGCTGGCTTTCCTTAATCACCGTAAGCGGCAATAAAAAGGCAAAAGCCATACATGATATTGTGGTACAATCGATAGTTATTTATAAACATCCTGTTGCTGCGATCAACTAATCCTTCGTGTCCTCTTTTGTTTTAACTAAACAATAGTTACTTTTATAACACATACTCAAAAGAGCAAACAAACATTTCCGGTCATGAGAAATTACAAACTGTTGTTTATCCTGATCCTTATCCTCCCGCTTGGAGCCTGTATTTTCGATAACGACGACGATGGGCCAATGTTCTATCTGTTTGTTGAAGGTTATACTGAAGTGGACGGCGTATTGATTTCCGGCCCCGAACCACCGGTGCTACATATTGATTTTCCTACCTATCGCTACAATGAAGACCTGCATACACTAAATGGTATCATCGATTTTGAGATGAATAAAGACCTCAAATTTATTTACGGCGGAGGAACCTGTTTAACGGGTACAGCAGGTGCCGGTTGTGCTACGGGGCTCACCGGAGTTTACGAAATACCTTTTAAACACGCCGCGTTTGAATTGCTGAAAATTGAAACCGACGGTACCATTCGGTTTATATACGATGACGAAGTTTTTAGCCTGGCTGTAAATGAAGAACATGCCGTGCTTACCTCCTCCATAGATACAAGCGATGTAAATGGGGTAATTAGCATCTCCGAAATTACAAGTACACATACCATATCGAATTTTGGTTTTATCGAAGAGGAAGATATTATTCCGTGGGAGTGGTAAGCGGAGAAGACGATACTTTTAAAAAGCAAAAGCCATCCATGATATTGTGATACAATCAAGTTTTATTTATAAAAACCCAGTCGGCACGCAAAACCCTAAAAACCAATAAATGACACGAATTAAACTCGAAACACTATTCACTTCAAACATTCCGGTGGACTGCCACCTTTTAAAAGGCCGGTTGGAAACCGAAGGCATCGATTGTTTTCTTTTTGATGAAAATATAGTTTGGGTACATCCCTTTCGGGCGGTTGCCGTTGGAGGTGTAAAACTAAAAGTACCGTCGCACCAGCTTGAGCCGGCCGCTGCACTGCTCGAACACCTGAAAAAAGGCTGTTTGCCGGATGAAATGGGGGAGTACAAAATCAGCGAAATCCTTCAGTCGGAATACCACAGGCAACAGGAGATTTTAAGCATCAAATCGGCAATTCGTAATAACCCGGCTTTGCTGGATAAGCCTGCTGAAATAAAAACCACGCTGTTAAACCCCGCCGAAGTGGCTGAAATTGTTGAAGAAGAAAAGGAATTTCAAGTGCTGGCGAACAAAAAATTACATTTTACCTGGGATGATTTTTTCTATGAATTGTTCGATTTCGACCGCGACGTATTTAAGTATTTGCGAACCCGCCCGGTTGAATATTACCTGGATAAAGAGCTGGTAGATCGGTATAATTCCCGTGCCGCCGACGAACATGCGCTTATTTGCCCCAACTGTAAATCGGATAACACCAAATACGGATTTGCGATCGACTACAAATGGGATGTGTTGTACCTGGTTTTGTCGCTGCTATTCAGTACTCCTTTCCCCTTGATCCGTAAAAAATCGCATTGTTTCGATTGCGGCCACAATTTTAACGCCTAAAAAGCGATCATCACCCAGTGACCAAAATGACCAGTGACCAATGACCAATGCCCAGTGACTAATGACAAATGACCAATGACCAATAACTCGCAACTCGTGTCTCGCAGCTCGTAACTCTTTTAATCCCCTTGATTATCAAAACTTTTCCACAATTATTTTATTTTATGTAAACAAATGTTATTTTTAACACTCCTTACCCGGTCACAGAGAAGATTTCGTTGTGTTGGAAAGACCCCGGAAGTACTTGGATTAGCCGTTTGTAAACGACTATCCGTTAGCTGGCGGATTTGTAAATGTTTACAAGCGGATAGATTATTTGAAATAAACAACTTATAAGAAAATCTAATTTTGACGCTATAAGCGATGTATGGGTAATATACTTATACGTACGTTATGCAACATTTTAAATCAAGAGATATGACAATTAAATATGAAATGTAAAACAAGATTTCAAGGACTATTTTTTAAAATAAAATGCTTTCTCTATTATCTAAAAATTTATAACTCAAATATGACTGATGAATTAAAAGATAACTTTCCTTATGTAATGCTGGATAGAACATTTTCAGAAAAAGAAGTGAAGAAAAATTACTCAAGTTTAAGTGTAAAATCCTCAGCTCTTACGAAATCATGGAATGATACAATTAACTCTCAGTGGACTATAAGGGATTTCATAGCGATTAAAATGATATTGTCATCAACAATATTATTAAGCTCTGTCGAACATGCAAATAAAGTAAATCTTAAAATTGTAGAACCATACCTTTTATACTACTCTCTTCTTAATTGCGCACGAGCAGTTGTTTTGACCTCTCCATTCGTGGAATGGAATGAAGATGACTTATTTACAATGACACATTCAAAAACAATAAATTTACTTGGAGATATAGTTGCAAAATATAACAAAACAAAGGGTGCTGAGATTAGAAAGTTTATTGTTTGGGCTAGAGAATATCGAGAGATATTTTCCTATAAATTTCCTGCGAATGGATTAACTAATCATCACTTATCAAGCATAGAAGTCATTGATAACTGTAAGATTATGTGCGAAATTGCTCAATTTCAGAGTAAAGTTCTAGAAAATTCAATATGCAAAAATGTAAAAGGTGAATTTAACTTTGACCAAAATTACTTTGAAGTAGGATATATTTATGGGAAGGATAATTTTCAATTCATTGACGAGGAAGATTGGTACAGACTTTCATATATCAATAGAAAGCAAAAAAGACCATATAGCATACATTCTACAATGACGGAGGGAATGGTTGAGGATTTCATTGGAGCTTGGTGTACAGAGGATGAAATTGAATCTGATTTGATATATAATCCTGACTTAAATTGGCAAATTATTTTTCCACTTCCTTAAAAATATGCAACACAATTTTTACAATTAAACTAAACCAAGATGAGCAATATTTATGAATATATAAATGCATCTCAAAAAATGATTGAGAACATTGAAAATATGAAACTCAACTATTCTACCAGCTATATGAATATGTTGAAGAGTAGTATTGCTACAATAAATAGATTAAACATTGAAAATCTTACTCACAAATTACCTGCAACAAGGAAGTCTACTTCTAAAACAGCAATTCGTAATTTAAAAATAGCTTTTAAAGATGGCAGTCTCAATTTAGTTTTAGGTGCAGGTATTTCTTCTATATATGGCTTACCCAATTGGAATAACCTTCTGCAAAGACTTTTATTTAAAACAATTGAAGAAGAGCCTCAAAAAGCCTCCGTTATTTCAAAAGTATTTACTAAACTATTCAATCCAAATCCGCTAGTTGCAGGTCGTTATCTACAAGAAACACTCATCGATGAGAAGATTAAAAACAAATTTGAAAAAGATGTTCGAAGTGCTCTCTATGAAACATATGATAAAGATGTGGAATCGCATATAATGGATGAGATAATTAAGTTGTGTGTTGCCCCTGGCAACAGTCCCAATCTAGATGGTATAATAACCTACAATTATGATGATGTTATAGAAACAAAACTTAATGAAAAAGGTATAGACATACCATTTCAGTCTGTATATGGTCAAGGTATCAATCCTGATAACAAATCATTACCAATTTACCATGTTCATGGATATCTACCCCAGAAAGGAAGAATAAACATACATAACTCTATAACTTTAGGTGAATTTGTTTACCATGAGCAGTACAACAATATCTATAGTTGGAATAATATTGTCCAAATAAATAAGTTCAGAGATAAGGTTTGTCTTTTTATAGGAATATCACTTTCTGACCCAAATATTCGTCGTTTATTGGATATTGCAAATTCTCAAAAGACTAAGAAAAAGTACCATTATATTCTGAAAATAAGACCAGAAAGAAACTGGGTTGAAGAAAGATTAAGGAAGATATTAGATGAAAATCCTGAAATCTTTAATGAAAAAGTAATAGCAAATATTGACTTTGATGAGACGGTTAGCTTTCTGATGGAAATGCAAAATAGATTTGAAGAAAAAGACACAGAGTCTTTGGGAGTGAAAACTGTATGGATAGATGACTATGATAGAGATATTTCGGAAATACTCAAAAAAATTAGAGAATAAAAAACGTTGCATAACACATTGTATATGGCAGGCGGGGATTTCAGCGGTATGACAAGTCAGACCTTCTGCTCACTCTCCTGCGGGTCTGACTGGATTTCTCTTCGAAATCTCGCCCGACCACATTAAAGTGATTGTTGGCGTTCATTGAAGGGAATCTCCGAACAATAAAGGAAAATATTAAAATATGGATTTTTATAGAAAAACAACTTTAGGATTATTTGATAGTTCACAGAAGTCATTCACAATACCTGTATATCAAAGAGCATATTCTTGGGAGAAACCAGAATGGAAAACGTTTCTAAATGATTTGATAGAACAAATTGAAGGAGGAAACAATTACTTTTATGGTAACCTTTTGCTCGAGACGATAAAGAAAGATGTTAAATATGAAATCATTGACGGACAACAAAGAATAACGACACTAACCATATTTATACGTTCTATATTAAATGTTTTAGCTACACGAAAATCGGAAAGTGAATTAAAGGATTTTGACTTTTTAACTAAAGAGACAATTTTCTTGAAAAACGGAGGGAACATAAAATTACGTCCTGTAGAATATGATAGAGCATGTTATGATGCATTGATCGTTGACAATAAGGATAAATATGAAGTTAGTACACAATCTCAAGAAAGAATTAAGGAGGCAAAAAACTATTTTATTGTTGAGCTTTCAAAATTGCCTACAGAAAAGATTTTAAACATTCTTGAAAAAATTGAAGGAACTGATTTGACTGTTATTGAATTAGCAGGGAAAAAGGATTCTGCATTAATGTTTGAGCTTGAAAATAACAGAGGTAAAGACTTGACAAACATGGAAAAAATCAAGTCTTATTTCATGTATCAAATGTATGTATACAGCGAGCCTGAAGAAACGGAATCTAATATTGAGAATGTATCTAATATTTTCAAACTTATTTATTTACTTATCAATGACTATAAACGCTTAAATGAGGATAGTGTCTTAATTTATCACAATAATGCTTACATAAAGGGGTATAACTACAGAACATTAAATGATATAAAAGAGGTATTTAAGTCATCTGAAAATAAAGTTGAATGGATTAAAAATTACATTTCAGAACTTCATACTTCATTCTCAAATATGAAGAAATATGAGCAGTCAGATGATGACTATTCTGCAAAATTATTTGAACTGAAAGCTCCCGCATTTATTTATCCATTTATCATCAAAGGATATAAGTATTTTGGAGATGATAAGAAGAAATTGAACACTCTATTTCGAGTGTTGGAGATTTTAACATTTAGAGCCAAACTAATTAATAGTCGTGCCAATATTCAAGAACGTTTGAATTCAATTCTATTATCATTCAATGGAGATTTACCATCGTTGATTACTGCAATTAAGAATAAGCTGAATGAATCTTGGTATTGGGGTGATTCTAATGTTAAAAACTATTTAAACGGAGGGATGTATGGAAATGGAGTATTGAACTACCTCCTTTGGCAATATGAAAACTCGATACAAAATAAAGGTTATAAAATAAAAAAGTTCTCATTGGATAATGAGCAGATAGAACACATTTCTCCAAGAACACCCAGAGTGGGAGAAGAACTAACCTGCGGATACGATGTAAATGAAGAAAATGAGTATTCCGAAGAGTTTATATCAAACAAATTGAATTCATTGGGTAATCTAATGTTAATTTCAGGTTCACATAATGCATCGATTGGAAATAAAGCGTTCAAAGAAAAACTAGAATCATATAAAAAGAACCCATTATTAAATCAGCAAGCAGAAATAAAAGATTATGCTGAGTTAGAGAATGATAACGCAATTTGGAAAACTTCATCAATTGATAAAAGACATACTGATATTGTGAGCTTTGCTAGAAAAAAGTGGAGTTTCGACTCTATCGATGTAAAATACTTGATTCCAACATTAGAAGAATATTTGGAGAATAATTAACAACGAAACCTCCGCTGGCGCGGATTTGTAAACCCTACTACTAAATAGAAACGAACAACATTCAATAACAACACTACTAATTAAAACCTACAAAATGAAAACAAACATTATTATTTACATCGTAAGCCTTGTAATACTGATTGCAGGAATAATTTTAACCGTTGAGAATCCCGGTTCAGGATGAATGCAAATGATAGCCGGAGGGGTAACCTTTTTAGGACTTACACTGAATATTCTGGGTTTTTCGTTGCGCATCAGGCAAAAAAGAAATTGAACAAACACCGCTGCAGTGAATCACTTCGCTTAGTGATAATAACAACCACTAATAACTAAATCATATAATTATGACCGACAAACAAGTAACAAAAGTAATTGGAATCATTTATTTTATCGGAGCAGTAATGGTGCTGACGGGCGCATTTTTCAGACTTCAACATTACCCATACGGATTATCACTGTTGTTCCTGGGATTTATGCTTGGTGCAGTAAGCAGTGCTTTTGATATCTCCAGGTTAAAAAAGAAAATAAAACGATTGGAAAAACAACTACATCAAAACCTGGATTAAAACACCGCTACCGCGCCCCAGAAGGTTAGGGGCATCCTCCGCTGGCGCGGATTTGTAATCCGTGCCTCGGTTGAAACAAGCGAAAAAATAAAATCAAGATTAATGACCACTTTATCATTTCTTCATAAAAATGGGCTAATCAAACTTACTCAAAAAAGAGTTGAGCAATGGTATAGAATGCAGGATACGTCGAAACTCGTTTTTGCCTTGGAGAATGGTTTGTATGATGTTAGGTTGTTAGCGGCTAAACATTTAGGAAATTTAAGAGCTGTAAATGCGGTTTCGGCGCTTAGAAAAAGTTTAAATGATAAGGTGAAATTAGTTTCGCTTGAATCAGCACAGGCATTACGTAAATTAACGAACGACCCGGTTATAATAGCAGAGATTGATAACAAACTTAAATATTGGGAGGAAGAAGAAGAAAAAGAGCAAAACCGAGTTATTAATAATGAGGTTCACAATGAAATGCCCAAATGGAAAAAGAGAGACTGGGTTGGGATTGTGAAAGAAATGCTTAAAAAACCAATGCGATGGTAAATTCCGGATTTAAACTATAATTATAATTTTTACTACCGCTGCCGCGCCCCCGAAACTTCGGTGCAACGAGCAGTGTTAATAACAACCACTAATAACTAAATCAAATAAGATGACCGACAAACAAGTAACAAAAGTAATTGGAATCATTTATTCTATCGGAGCAGTAATGGTTCTGGTGGGCGCATTTTTCAGACTTCAACATTATCCATACGGATTATCACTATTGTTCCTGGGATTCATACTTGGTGCAGTAAGCAGTGCTTTTGATATCTCCAGGTTAAAAAAGAAAATAAAACGATTGGAAAAACAACTACATCAAAACCTGGAGTAAAACACCGCTGCCGCGCCCCAGAAAGTTAGGGGCATCGCGCGGTTTTTGCTCCGAATGGGGGAAACAAAGCGGAATATTTGATTTAGTGGAGGGGAAACGAAAATTTGCGTAACTATTCGTTGCCCTTACGAACAACGCTTAAACGTTTCGGACCTTTGGCTCTTTTCGTTTAGGATATCAAATAATCCCGTAGGGATTTGATTTTAGTAAGCCCGGATGAATGATCCGTCGGCAGATGGAGCGAGAAATCCGGGGGTAAAAGGTAAACCGGAAAAGGCGCATCAGCCAAAGCAGATCAGGGCACGGAAGATCTATGCGCCGCAATTAGCAAAGTTAAATCACCACCCCGTCAGCGAAAGCATATGAATCATCAGAGTTAAAATCTCATATCGCTGCCACCCCTCCTGGCAGGAGGGGAAACGAAAATCTGCGTAACTATTCGTTGCCCTTACGAACAACGCTTAAACGTTACGGACCTTTGGCCCTTTTCGTTTAGGATATCAAATAATCCCGTAGGGATTTGATTTTAGTAAGCCCGGATGAACGATCCGTCGGCAGACGGAGCGAGTAATCCGGGGGTAAAAGGTAAACCGGAAAAGGCGCATCAGCCAAAGCAGATCAGGGCAGGGAAGATCTATGCGCCGCAATTAGCAAAGTTAAATCACCACTCCGTCAGTGAAAGCATATAAATCATCAGAGTTAAAATCTCATATCGCTGCCACCCCTCCTGGCAGTAGGGGAAATTAAATCAGTGGGGAGGTGGTTTTTTATTTTATCACCTCAACCGACCATAGTTCAAAACAGGATTTGCAAAAGCCCATAATTTACCATAACTTGTATACTTATTAACCAAATACTATAAAACGTAACCTTTTTAATAACTAAAACCCACAAATTATGGCAACCAAAACACCTACGGGGATTCCCGAGCCGGTAATTAACGAGGCTAGCCAGTTAATTACAAATGCACTTATCGTTTTAAAATCTTATTTAATTGCTTTAACGCCCCACGAGCGGCAGATCAGCGCCAAAATCAGCGATCGTTCCTATCCTTTTGTGGAAAAAACGTGCGATTATACGCTTTTGGCCCCTGAGTATGTTCCTCAATACATGGATGCCGAAAAGCTGCGCACCGATCTGCAGGTACACGACCAGCTGATTGAACTGCTGCGCATAAGCAAACAGCTTACCAACGGACTGGATGATTCGGCATTAAAAACCGGTGGCGATAGTTTCACCAATGCCCTTAATTATTACAACTCGGTTCGGCAGGCATCGCGCATTAATGTGCCCGGAGCCAAAAGCATTTACGAGGATTTGAAAAAACGTTTTATCCGAAGCAATTACGCTAAGGATACGGGGCAAAATGAACAGCCGGAAGAAGATTGATTCATTCTTTATATAACAGGATTATTTATTTGTAAGGGAGCATCCATTGAGGTGTTCCCTTTTCTTTTGCTCAAAAACAAAAGATACGGAGTAGCGAGCACCCTTTTTTTGCAACAAAAGTACTGTTACTACCTTCTGAAGCACAAATTCCGCCTTCGGAAGCTGAATTGACACCTTCAGAAGCTCAAGCTTCAGCTTCGGAAGCCGAAATTCCACCTTCGGAAGCTTAACGTCCGGCTTCGGAAGCTCAACGTTCAGCTTAAAAAGCTCAAACGACACCTTCGGAAGCACAAGTTTTAACTTTTGAACGCGGAGCTTCAGCTTCAGAAGCCCGAACGATACCTTCAGAAGCCCAAAGAGTACCTTCGGAAGGTAGAGTGACACCTTCGGAAGTACCCCCTTGAATTCTCGAAAGGGCTTGAGGTAGATTTGTTTATGTGTTGTGTATCAGTGATATGTCGCAAAGCATAAAAATTACACGCTGCGTGTTTTGGCAGAAAGGAAAGGGGTGTTGTAAATTCGGTTCAGTGTTAAACAATAATAATTTTTAATCTATTAAAACACACAAAAATGGATAACAAAATCAATTTTACCATTCCGGCCGAAACAGTTACTCAAGTAAATGAAGCACTGACAACGATTAGCACCGCTTTGCAACCTTATGTGATTGCCTTGTCGGCCGACGAACGCCGCGAACTCCCCAAAATGAGTGACAAAACCCAGCCTTTTGTTGATAAAGCGCTCGACTACCTGAGCCGTGCACCACAATTTGCACCTCCGTATATGGATGTCGATGGCATGCGGAACGATATGACGGTGCATAACCAGCTGATGCCGCTGTTGCGCCAGGTGCGTATTTTGTCGGATAACCTCGACGATACCACGATGGAAGCCGGCGCCGAAAGTTATGTGGCAGCACTGATGTATTACAACTCGGTGAAAATGGCGGCTAAAATGGATATCCCGGGAGCCAAATCGATTTACGACGACCTGAGTAAACGTTTTGAAAAAACAACTACGGGAAGCGAAGAAACACCAGTAGAAACAGAAACAAGATAATATTCCCGGGGCATGTGATCAGGGAGTTTGTTAATTTTTCGGTAAGTTCAGAAGATGCATCGGTAACGGTGCATCTTTTTTTTGTGCCCTTTTAGATTGCTTTTCTGCCTGCTAATATCCAGTGACCAATGTCCTATGACCAGTTCCAGCTTCGCTCAACTTTTTCCTTGATTCATCCTTCAATTCTTTCACAAATCCTTTTATTCCATTCAAACAATTCCTATTTTGAAGGAGTTAATAGCAATGAATCACACCTGCAAATTATGAAAACAAATTACACCCTGCTTGTTGGCCTCATCGTTCTGGTACTCACCAACTGTACTAATCCAAAACAAACGCAAGATAAAGCTGTGCCCGAATCCACTAAAAAACCTACCCTTTACGGTAACTACGTAAACGATACTTATGCCATACGCCACGAGGGATACGACTGGGTGGCGGTAAGGGTAAAAGAAGGTGCTGATAATTCCATTTATGTATCGGTGCGTTCGCGTGCCGATAAAAATAACCCAACTTGCTCGTTTGATGCACGGGCTTTTAAAACCGATGATAACACCTACGAATCGGTGAACCACGGCAAGGCCATTGTTTACTCCTTTTCCAACGATTCGTTAACCATTTCCACTAAAAACGAGGCCGA
Organism: Draconibacterium mangrovi; assembly: GCF_010586825.1. GTDB lineage: Bacteria > Bacteroidota > Bacteroidia > Bacteroidales > Prolixibacteraceae > Draconibacterium > Draconibacterium mangrovi. Next base: position 115,506 of record NZ_JAAAGB010000005.1, read on the forward strand.
CGAAAACATGCTTTACTTCTTTTGCTCAGGTGGAGCCACGTTTGCCGGAAGCTACACAAAAATTGATGAGCCGCTCGATACCAACCAGGTTGATAAAACCTCGTTTATTAAGGTTTTACGTTTACAGGATGTTGGGTTTACGGTTTCCTCTATCCGAAATAACAAGGCAAACACCTTTACCGTAAGCACTTTTGGCCTGCCACACGACTACAACGAAACCTTTGAAATTACAGGTTCGCGGGTAACAGATGCCGAGGTGGAAGACCTGAATGCCGACGGATCGCCCGAATTATTTGTGTATACCCAATCGGATGGCAGCGGGAGTTACGGCAATGTTTATGCTTTTTCGGTGAATAATTTAAAGTCGATGAGCCAAGTGAATTTTCCACCGGTAGCCGAAAACACTGAGCTAAACAAAGGTTATATGGGGCACGATGCGTTTGCCGTGGTTGAGAATCGCCTGGTGCAACGTTTTCCGGTATATAACGATGGCGACAGCAACGCCAATCCAACCGGCGGTATACGGCAAATAAGCTACAAACTTACCGAAGGAGAAGCCATGCGCCAGCTGAAAGTTGATAGGGTTAGTGAGTATTGAATTAGTTATTGAGTGAATAAGTTATTGAGTAAATTAGTTATTGAGTGAATACGGAAAAGTTTAGTGTTACCTGATAACTGCTTCCCAAACCTCAGCACTTAAATTGTATGACGGAGTGGGGCTTGAATTTAAAATTGCCAAATGCTAAACAGTTATATGGCCAAGCGCCCAATAACTGTAACTTGCAGCTAGCAACTGGTAGCTTCCTTCATCCTTTGAAACACCTTTTTGCACCGTGGCTTTAGCCCGGTGTAATTTTGAGACCACAAGAACGGCTTTAGCCATTAATTTTCTCATTAAAGGCTAAAGCCTAAAATGCTATTTACTCCTATATCACCGCCCTGAAGGACGGTGCAAAAAAATCTGTCAGCACGCGAATCCTTACACGAGGAAAAGATTGCTTCTCCGCCAGCTGGCGGATCGCAACGACGTTGTTTGTTGTGGGGACCCGGCAGCGGACAATGACTTATTCATCCTGTTATGAATTACTTCTGTCCGCTGCCCTGCTCCTGTATATACCGCGTCATTGCGATGCCGATGAGTTTTACGATTCGGGAGAAGCAATCTCTGGCAGCCGGCAACCAGCGGCTCGCAGCCTTAATTCATCCTTCATCCTTAATCGATAATCCTTACTTAGCCCAGATATGTTTTCAATAAATTACTTCGTGATGATTTTTGTAAGCGTCGGATAGCCTTTTCTTTTATCTGCCGCACCCTTTCGCGGGTCAATCCAAATCGTTCTCCGATTTCTTCCAGTGTCATTTCCCGGCAACCGAGACCGAAATACAGTCTGATAATGTCGTTCTCGCGTTCTACCAATGTTTCTAATGCACGGTGTACCTCTTTTTGCAGTGATTCCGTCATCAGCTCACGGTCGGCGTTTGGTGAATCTTTATTTACCAAAACATCCAAAAGACTATTTTCTTCGCTATACGCGAAGGGGGCGTCAACAGAAACATGTCTTCCTGATACCCTGAGCGTAGCGGCAACTTTTTCGGCAGGTAACTCCAGTATTTCTGCTAATTCTTCCGGCGATGGCTTCCGTTCATGTTCTTGCTCAAATTTTGCGATTGTCCTGTTAATTTTATGCAACGAACCTACCTGATTTAATGGCAAACGGACAATACGTGATTGTTCGGCAATTGCCTGAAGAATTGATTGCCGAATCCACCACACTGCATAGGAAATAAATTTAAACCCACGTGTTTCATCAAACTTCTGACCTGCTTTAATCAATCCAAGGTTTCCTTCGTTTATCAGATCGGGTAGGCTCAATCCCTGATTTTGGTACTGCTTTGCCACCGATACAACAAAACGCAAGTTAGCTCTGGTTAATTTTTCCAAAGCATCGTGGTCGCCTTTTTTAATTCGTTGTGCTAATTCAACTTCTTCCTCAACCGTAATAAGTTGTTCCTTGCCAAGTTCCTGCAAATACTTGTCTAACGAAGCACTTTCACGGTTAGTAATAGTCGTTGTAATCTTTAACTGTCTCATAGTTTTCCTAAAAAAGCATGCAATAGTACACCGGGAAAGCCGAACCGATTAACCACCTCTCTCTGGTTTTTAAACCAGGTCCGTACAGGTATTGACTACGCACTCGCACAGCAACATGCATATTATATACTTTTGTAACAAAGCCTGTATGCTATACTTAAAAAGTATGCATTAATATCTCTCCTGCGATCAGTGACTCCGATTTTTGGTGGTAAGGTGGTCCGATTTTTCCACAGCTACTACTACGAAAGAAATACAGGCTTTGTTGCAATGCGCATTGTAAGATTTTAAGCTAATCCTCTGGATTAAACCAAACGCGGTACCCCCTCCTGGATCCCCTTTGTCGGCCAACACACAAGCCTTACCCTGACATTTCCTCCGTCGGCTGACGGAGAAACAAAGCGGAATATCTGATTTGTGGAGGGGAAATGAAAACAGCAAAAATTAGCCGGAGTATTTTGATCAGGATAACTTTTTATTTTCGTTTTGTTGGCAGATAATACCCCAAATTTATCCCAACATTAAAACCTCTGAAGTTTCCGGAATAGGCTATGTTGTAATCCACATACGGAGCTACAATAAACTTATTGAAATACGTGTTTAACTCCATTCCCAGGGCAAAACAGGTAGCTCCATCGTACCCGTCGGGATGTTCCGGACTTACAACATTCGAAAACTGTTTAAACCGAAGAAAACTTACATATGGAGAGATTTCGATATTGTTGTGCGTGGGAATATGATAGGCAATATGTTCGCTGGAGAGAAGCATTGTAAGCCCAAAAAATACAAAGGTCCAAAATTCTGTTCCAATATCATCCTCTTCATCAGCTAAAACCCCCATGCCCAGCATCCATAAAGGTAAACCTATCGTTCCGATACCCCATTGTGAATGGTCTTCCCCGATCAAAAAACCTGAATCGAAGCTGAATCGTTCTCCCAAAAACATGCGCATTTTTATCCCCCCTGATAAACTTGAATTGTAAGGATTGTTTGCTGAAAGGTAGCCTGTTGACACAAAAATGCTGAAATCGCGCTTGCTGTGCAGCATCGCCGGTTCAGAAGGCGTATTTGAAAAAATGCCATCCTGAGCAGATAGAAACAAGGGAAGAACAGAAACTATAAGCACTATGTATAGTAACTTTTTCATGTCGGTTTTTTGGTCTTCATAAAATTGTTTCAGTCATACACCAATCTGCAATGTCTGTTATTCTATACGATTTTGTGACGCTTGGGTTATGAAATCCTTTGCTGACGCCGATTTGTAAGTCGTGCCTTGTTCAGCACTCTGCTTACATGTTTTAACCATCCTGTTGGTGAAAGCCTGTTTTTAATCCCCGATGGTATTTAAGATCGTTACCATCATTACCGGGAGAGGGGGAAAGTTTTTTGAATTGAAACGTATCCAGACAGAAGGCTGTACGGTATTGCCGTTTACTTCTTAAAAATAAAAAACACTGCTAAAATCAGGAAAACGAAACCCACAAAATGATTCCATTTGAATGATTCTGTTCGGAAAATAAGAATGGTAAAAATGGTGAAAACAACAAGGGTTATCACTTCCTGTAATACCTTTAACTCGATCAAAGAAAACGGTCCGCCGTTGTCTTTAAATCCCAAACGGTTTGCCGGAACCTGAAAAAAATATTCAAACAAAGCAATTCCCCAGCTGATTAACACAATGCCAATCATACTAAGCTGACTAAACCACTTCATTTCACTAAATTTCAAATGTCCATACCATGCTATCGTCATGAATGTATTCGACATTATCAGCATACCAATTGTAAAAAGACCTTTCATATACAGGATTGATAAAACGCAGCAAATCTATTAAATTCTTCAATCCATTATCGTTTGCGGTAGTGCAAATTTCTGCCAGGCTCTGATTTGTAATTGGTGCACTGTTTATCCGGCAACTAAATTGTTTCGGGCAGCCGTTATTTCATCAAAAAAGCCTTTTGTAATATTTGTCCGGAATGTTGTGTAAAAGCATTTGGAATTCAATTACGTTACACCGCACCAAAAAGACCTAAGCTATTAATCATGGGTTATCTTTAGTACAAATAACCAGGATGGTTCTTTTTAATCCGGACACATCTATACCGGCAGGATCGTGGATCTTTTGGGGAATTTGATTCGCCTTGTCGATAACTGGAGCTTTTGTGGGTGTAAAAACCGGGCAACGTTGAAGTATGCGGGTAGGTATTTTATCATTCCTTCAGCAATAACAATCCAAGGCTTAGATAACCTTTACTCCGTAAAACCGTAATAGCCTGAGAGCTTATTTACACCGTTCGTATTGTTTGGTTTTTTAGCGTATGTGAGGGAAAACGAACTGATTTCAACTAACCTTTAGATTTCAACAATGAAAAAAATTCTGGTAGTGATAGTTTTGGGCCTGATGTCGTTAAGCGTGCAGGGGCAGTGGTATACAAGGTCGTATGGTGTCGAGGATATCAACGATCTAAGCAAGGCACAGTTAAACTATGCCTTACAACGGGCTCAGGCCAATGTAAAAGCCGGGAAAATACTTACCTGGTCGGGCGTTGGGGCGTTTTCTGCAGGACTGGTTATTGTCGCTATTAGTTTAGATGATTTCTGGGAATTCTGGGACGATGATAATCAGAATCAGTTTGTGTTTGGCAGCACACTTATGCTTTTGGGAATGGCCTCAACTGCTGTTGGTGTTCCCTTTTGGATTGCCGGTGCTTCGCGTAAAAAGCAGGTGGAAATTGCCTTGCTTCGGTTTAATTCATCGGCGTATACCGGTTTCAAACAACCCGATCAGTTTGGACTCAGTTTTACAATCAGTTTTTGACCGCCGGGCAGGAATTGCCGGGGTTTTCCTGCTCGATCATTCCGGCATTTTTTAGCCTACTTCCTTTCAAACGTTTCCCGAACCTCGGCTACCCGGCCTACAACCTGGCCTTTTTTTATTGCAGGAGTAGCAATGGTTACAATAACTATTCCCGAAATTGGTGTAAAATATTCTTCCACAACTTTCCCCCAATAGTCGGTGGTGTAACCAAACTTGGTCCCTTTAATTACATATTGCCCGCGGTCGGTTAAGGGATAAAAAATACCATCATAATTACAGGTCATGGCCTGTTCGTTTTCCAGGTAAACAGGGTGCTCATTCGTGTAAGCTTCTCCTTCGAGCATGCCGGTTTTACGCATAACATTTAGCAGGTCGCTGGTAGCCACTTCCAGTTCTTCGGCAGTAACAATCCCGCGGTCGCCCCATTCCAGGGTAATCGCCGAAGCTCCCTGTCGCAGTGCTTCAAAATCAGAAAACTCCGAAGCAGCAGTATCTGCTATCCACGTATAATCGAAAGGGAAGAGGTATTTGTTGCTCATGGCATGTGCCAGCTCGTATGATTTTTTATCCATCTCCGGATCGGGGCAATTGTAGTAAAAATACAGGTAATCGATAATACGTTCGTTAAACTCACCTCCGTGTAAATCAATATAATAATCGCTTTTAGGCAGCACCTCGGAGGTAATGGTGTAGGTCATTCTTTCGGTAAGAGTGCCCTCTTTTTTCCCGGGAAATGAACGGTTCATGTTTTTATGATCTACCGGATTATTGTAAACCATTTTTTCTTTGAACGAAAGTGTATTGGCTACGTGAATAAGCACCAGCGTTCCTGATAGCTCATTTGGTTGCACCAGCGATTTCAACCGTTGCAGGGCAATTATCGGTACGTATTCGGTACCATGCAATCCTGCTAACAGCGTGAGCACCGGTCCCGGTTTAGTTCCGCAAATTATGCTTACAGGGATAGTTGTTCCCTGGTCCACACCGCTGTCGACCACTAAATTCCCCGAAACAATTTCTCCGGGAACAGCTTTTAATGTGCCAATGCTTAGTGCTTCACTGCTTTGTGCATAAAGAACTATGGGCAAACTATACAGAAGAAGTACCAGCAGAAAGATTCTGAATACGGATACGCGTTGATGTACTGGCGGGATTGGGCCGGCGAAAGGTAAAGATTTCATGATTTTTCATTTTGGTTGTTATGGTATACGCTTTTTCAGAACTGAAAGTTGACGTTGCACAATAAATGAGCACGGTAACGGCTGCACGGATTTGTTTTCTGTTCTCCTCACTACTAACCGGCAACAATAATCCTTCGATGCCTGCGATGCTATTGGTATCCTTTTAAAGATTCTAACGTATAGACGGTTATGTTAATGGAGCTTTCGTCCTGATCCGCGATATGCCTGATCTCATCTGTTTAATTTTAAGTTTCACCAAATAAAAAGAACATGAAAAAACTTGTTTGCCTTTTACTGGTGCTTGTATGGGGCACCTGCGCCTTTGCGCAAACCAAAAACGGAACAGTGTATTCGGAACATGAATACATTAACAAAACACGCGAAATGTGGAAAGCCTTTCAGGATGGCGATGCCGCAGCCTTTCAAAGTTTTTTTGCCGACAGTGTTTTTCGCTCAATGAACGGGACCTGGGACAAAGTATCAAGCGCAGTGTTTAAAAATGCTACCGAATCGTGGAGCAAAGCTTACGAAAATCTGGAAGTAAAAGATGACAAACCTGCGTATCCGGATGCCATCGATTACGGAGAAGGAGGAACATGGGTGCAGGATTGGTTGTTGTTTACCGGCACACACATTGAAAGCGGAATTAATATAGCCATACCGTATCACAACCTCTACAAATTTAACGACAACGGAAAAATTACACATATTGGTTTTTATTTCCCAACCGCTACATTCGACGCCATTCGCAAAAGCGGTACCACCTCCGAAAACGGTGAAGTGTATGATAATCATCCATACATTACAACGGTACGAAAGGCAGTTAATGCCTACTGTAATAAAAACCTCGACGAACTGGTGGCGTTTTATACCGAAAATGCCCGGTTCAGCGATTTAACCATGCCGTGGAATGAATCATTTCCACTGGAAGATGCAAAAAAAGGCTGGATGGCTGATTTTGAAAAATACGATAAGATTACTGTGAAACAACAGGGTTATCCCGACTGTATCCATTATAATAACGGAGATATGACCGTTGTTTATTCCTGGTGGACATGGTCGGCAGTAGATCCAGCTACCCAAAAGAAACTGGAGGTACCGGTAATGATGTCGGATTATTTTAATAAAGATGGAAAAATTACCATGCAAAGTCTTTATATGAGTACCAGTAACCTTGAATAAGAAATACCTTACTACTTATTGAAATACTTTTTTTTAAGAAAGGACCGTCCGTTTTGGATGGTCTTTTTTAATCCCTTCCGCGCTACCGAAACTTCGGGACATTGCGTGGTCTTTTGGATTGTTTTGGTGGTTTCTCCTCTGCAATGGCAATTTCAGGTTATATACCCGGTAGCGGACAATAACCTTATTCATTCCGGCATAATTCATTTCTGTCCACTGCCCTGATTATTATTCTATCGTGTCATTCGATCCGTCGGCTGACGGAGAAGCAATCTCAATAATTATTGCAACAAAAAAGGCTTAACAAGTTGTCAAGCCTTTTGTATTGGGGTATAAAGATCCGGCTCTTACCGTTTGCCTTTTAGCATTGTAATGGTTCCTTCCCAGTAATGGTGCGAGTTGTTGTCTTCTGTACTGTTGTAATCATCCGACCAACCTCCTCCTGTGGCTCCTTCGAAACGTCCGGATCCACCAACTATTTCAAACGGATCTCTCCAGTAGTTAACAACATAATCCGGGTGATCTTCCAACGGCGGAGAAACTACAGCTCCTTCAACAGTGATAAACAGTGTATCACCGTTGTCGGCTAGAATGTAGGCGTAAGTATTGCCATAAAAGATTGAATCTCCACCAGCTGACGCGCCAAGAATACAAAAATCAAAATGGACGGTGGAAACTCCCACATGCGTTCCTTCGCCAACACCGTCGACGATAATATTTGCATCGCATTTGTCTCCATTGGGCATATACGTTCCAAGGTAATGCGCTTTAAATGGAACAGTTACCATTTTTACGTCTCCATCTTTATCGGAGCCGTACTTACCGCTTTTCAGGTCGGAGGTAACATCTTCATTAAAATCTGCACAAGCAAAACAAAGGCTGACGCAGAAAACCAGACACAGCAATTTTCTGAAATTTTTCATAATTGGTAATTTTTGGTTAATAAAAAGTCTGGTTTTTCCACAACAGAAAATGGACGTAACTTTTCTTACGGATATTGCGGAATAAAAGTTATCCTATGTGTTTTGTAGGAAGGATATTGTTTGCAATGAAGTTTGGTCTTTAATCCTCTGTCCCGATCATCGCATCGGGAGGGATTAAAGGGTGATTGGACGTGATTGCTTTGGTCGTTCCTCCCTCGCAATTACATAAGCAGGTGGGGTAAGGCAGCAACGAACAATTAAATCTTTCATCCCGGCACGATTCACAAATGTCCGCTGCCTTGTACTTATTACATTGAATGTCATTCTATGGTGGAATACAAAAATGTTGGGAGGGTCTCAATAATCGTTGGTAGAAAAAAGAAGGGGAAAGCTCTATGGACGCTTTTTGAAGATGATTGATAGTTTACAAACCCCTAAGCACAAAACCAATCATAAATACAGAAGTCGCTTTCCCCTGTATCATCTTTACCAAGAGTCATACCAAAGCTGAATGAGGTCTGACCTTTAGATGTTTAACAAAATATTATATTTTCAACCTTTCTCAATTTGGGAATTATTTCCTCATTTGAGTCCATTTCCAGGTGAAGGGAAGTACGTGTGGAATTACTTCTGCATGTATTTCGGTACCGGAATCATGATGTGAACATAGGGCGTTCCGCTCCACATTACCCACGGGCCGCCGTTATCCGAATTTGTTGGTATTCCTTCAATAACTGATTCGTCCGGTGAGACAACGACGATATGCGGCACTTGTATTTCCATCCATTCGTTGTCGGGAGTAGGACTGGTATCCCAGGGATTTGTATTGCTGCGCGGAGCTCCTCCCTGCAAAAAATAGCCAAAGCCTGTTCGGGTAATATCAGGTGTTCGTTTTTCTTTTATGGCACTGAAAAGCTCAATAATTTGATCGTCGATACACATGGGATTATAACCGTCCATATGTGGATTATCGGGGAAACAGGTCCACCCGTTGGTTCCTTCACGCAAAACGATTGGTTTTCCGTCGGGTTCTGACGAGTAGTCGAGAATGGTGGCATTTTTAGTAATCGAAGGTGGTCCGGCACTCATGGCTTCTTCGATTCTGGCTTTTATATCGTTGGTTTGCGCTTGTGTGGGAAGGTGCACTAAACCTAAAAGTAAAATAGTTATAATTGAAAGTGTTTTCATCTCAGTTTATAATAAGGAGTTTCAATCAGCCAAAAAAGAGATTATTTAATCCTTGAACTGTTGATTGGAATATCTGCAGTTGCCCATATATCTGTTAATTGTTGATCGATTTCAGCAACTTTATCACTGTTTCCAAGCTTATTGTAAGCCCGTTTCAAACCGTGAAAAGCCCAACCATTTCGTGGAAAATTGGCAAGGTCTTCCCGGTAAGTCTCGATGGCATCACGGTAGTTTTCAGCTTCAATCTGAACCGCCCCTAAATGATGGCGTACCGAGAAAAACCAGTCAGGAGGTTCATTGTAGTTTAATGCATCTTCGATTGTTATGGCTTCGGTTAGTAATTTAACCGATTGCGAATAATCTTTTTGCGTAGCCAGAATCTCAGCTTTCAAAACATGGTGCGCTATCTGAACCAACTCGTAAGTTGAGTTAATATCCCAAATGGTCAGGTCTTTCAAACTTTCGTCCTGCGCTAAAATTTCAAGATTGTCAAGTTCCTTTTGCGCTCCGGCAACATCTTGTTTTGCCAGAAATGCCATTCCCCGGGCATAAGAACGAACTGCAGAAGGATAACTTAATGAAGGCGTCTCATCGGGTAAAGTAAGAATTTTATCCCACTTCCCGAATTTTACATACACATAGTACGGGATAGTGTAATAATGCTGAAGAGTTCCCCAGCCGGGCTCTTTCATCAACTGTATACTAACCATTTCTCCCAATTTCTCTGATGCTAGAATTCCCCAGTAACTGTTTCCCTCCAGTGTAGCTGTAGCTGCCATAAAATGATAATTGTGCGGATAATAAGTTAGAGGATACACGCCCTGGGCATGACAGGCAGTGGTGTATGAGCTGTCGGATGCAACAGCATTTATATTCGCAACAGTTCCCTTATGATAGTGCCCTGTGCGAATATAAATATGCGAAGGCATATGCACTAAATGTCCTGCTCCGGGTACAAGCCCGTCGTCGAAAACCTTGGCAGAAGGAATACCTCTTTCCGGAGTATTTGAGGATTCAACTGCATGAATATATAAGTGATGAGCTCCCGGATGTAGTGGATTCTGCGCTATAATCTTTTCCAGTACTTCCTCAATTTCCGTCGTCCAGGATTTTGGTGTTCCGTCGGCATTATACAGATCCCATGGATGCAGGTTCATTAACGATTCGGCATAAAGAGTACCAATATCTGCATCTTCGGGAAAAGTTTCGAACACCGTTTTCATCGCCTCGGCAAAAGCCTTATCCAAAGGAGCTCTGTCTATGGGCACAGCTTTGGTATAACGTTCAGCCATAGCCAGAATTAGTGCTTGTTCTTTTGGCGTAACTTTATCGGCCAGTGCAACCGCTTTTTGTATGGCATTGGATGCTGGCGGATAGTTTTTGCTTTCCATGTAGCCTGCCGTATTGTAATTTGGCCCCAGCACGTATGCGTAGCCCCAATAGGCCATGGCACAATTAGGATCGAGTTTCGCTGCGTAATAGAACGAACGCGCTGCTTCGGCATGATTAAATGCATAAGCCAAAATCAATCCCTGGTCGAAATATCGCTGAACCAGCTCATTTTTGGTAGTTATTGGATAGGAATAATTGCCAAGATTATTAAATAATGGTGCTTTTTTGTTGGTACTGTACCAGTCATCATCACTTGTTTCAGGTATTACATTGCAGGTTATCGTAGTATAACTTAATTGTTGTTTTTCCTTATTTTTCATCCTGCAACCCGATAAAACGAGGAACAGAAAAGAAATAAGCAATAGCAGAGTAGTTTTAATGGTCATTCTTTTAATAATGTTCTGGATTCTCCTGATTATAAATTTCTGAGAATAATGAAGGTTATAATGCTGATAAACTTCTAAAAAAGATTCCAAATCTTCTAACCGTCCGTCTGATGACGGACGGTCACCTACCCAGATAAAATTGGGACAAACTTTTTTGAGAAATGGGAGACAAGTCTTGACATGCCATTTATTAAGTTTTTCAAAATGCTGTACTTCTTATTCAGCCGGCTTAATATTCTGGTTGATGCGGAATAAATTGCCCGGATCGTATTTCTTTTTGATCACCGACAGGCGCTCGTAGTTTTCCCCGTAAGCCGATTTTACCAGGTCTGTTCCTTCTTCGCCCAAACCGGCAAAGTTGACATACAAACCACCCGGCGAAAATTCCTTCAGATCATCTAAAAAGTCGCGGGCATAGCTTATTACTTCATCATTTGCAGCGGCATTGGCCCAAATGGCATCGATACTAAACAGGTAATTCGATTGTCGACCGGAGAAAGGCGTGGCATCGTCTTTTACACGGCTCACGGCTCCGCCAATATGCCAAATGGCGATCAGCACCATAGGTTGTGGCGGATTACTTGCTTTTGGCACAATGGCATCGATAGTTTTTGTGTCCATCCGGTTAATATATCTCGATTTAAAATAGTACAGTTGTTCACCTTTCGGGAAGAAGGGATCGAACATGGTTTGCAGTGTCGTCCAGGGCAGAGGCGTACTCAGGTCGACCAAAGGTGTGCTCAGTTGGCGTAAAGGTTCAAGCATTTTTTGCCCTTTCTCCACATCGCCACAATGAACAGCGACAAGAATAAGTACTCTTCGGCCGTGCGCTTCTTCGGGGAAATGAGGATCCGGAGGAATAGTCCAGAACATGGCAGTGGACGATACCTCGTCGGGTGATTCATCCATAAAAGCCTGCCATGCCGGCAATAACTCAGGCGCTTCTTCGGCAGGGTAAAAAGGAGCACACAAGGTTACCATAGGCCCTACCGGGTGCAATTGATACTGGAAAGAAGTAACCACACCAAAATTTCCACCGCCGCCACGTACGGCCCAAAACAGGTCGGAGTTTTGTTTTTCGCAGGCGGTAATAAATTGTCCGTCGGCAGTTACCACATCCACCGATATCAGGTTGTCGATACTTAATCCGTATTTTTTACGCAGATGGCCAAACCCGCCCCCAAGTGTTAAGCCGGCGACGCCTGTTGTTGATACCACTCCTGACGGAGCTACCAACCCAAATACCTGCGTTTCGCGGTCGAGATCGGCAATGGTTACACCGCCCTGTGCATAAACGGTTTTCTTCTCAAGATCGACACGAATGCCTTTCATTTGTGATAGGTCGATCATTAGTCCGCCATCGTTAGAGGCACTACCGCCAACATTGTGGCCGCCGCCGCGCACCGAAAACAGGATGTCGTTTTCGCGGGCAAAGTTTACCGATGCCACCACATCGGCCACTCCCGAACACTGTGCTATCAGTGCCGGTTTTTTGTCGTGCATGCCGTTCCATATCTGACGAACTTCGTTGTAACTGGCATCCGAAGCTGTTACCAATGTTCCACCCAATAATGCGCTAAAATCGTCGATCAGCTGCTGTTCGATGTTTGTTTTGTTACCGGATTTTGTAATAATTTCCATGACTTTATAATTTTGGTTAAAACTGAAACTTATGCATGCCAGTTTCACAACGAATTGACATTGCAGGAATAGCAGTGTCAATTCGTTGTGAAATATTATCCTGGTAATCAAAGCTTAATTGAGTGAGGATTAGTACGCGCGGGATGGTGAGTTGCTATCTCATACGGCTACCCGCGAAGGAAGAATTCCATATTTTTCTCGTGAAAACATTTGGTGAAATACAATGGATTGCTGATACCAATATCCAGGGTTATTTCGATACTATTTTTATTTCGTTGTTTCATTAATGAAAGCGTTTTGCTCATGCGTAGGTCGCGAATAAAACCGTTGGGCGAAGTACCGGTACGACTTCGGATTTTTCGGTAGAAATGCGGTCGGCTCCATGAATCAATAAATACAATATTTGCATCACACCGGATTAAAGAACGATTGAGGGAGATTGAATAGAGATTAAGAACGGAAGTAATATAAATTACCGGATGATGATTCGTATTGAAAGGTTTATTTTGCCTCTGTAAACCGGCGATTATAAATTAGCCTTAAAAAGGCCATCCCGGAACAAGTTCCCGAAACGGCCTGTGTTTAACCTTTAAAGTAATACGTTTAATTATTTAGTTGCAAAAAGTTGCGAAAGTAGTTCGTATCCTTCAATGCTTTTCACGTTTTGTGCCAGTTGTTGTTCCAGGATTTCTTTATCTCCTCCCAGTTTCCTAAACCGATCAACATATGCCTGAGCTGCTTCGGTATTTCCGCGGTCAACTTCACAAAGTGCCAGCATATACAAAGTACTTTGGTCGTATGGACGGTAGCGGGCGGCTGCCTCGAAACATTTAATGGCTTTTTTGGTTTTACGGTCGAAGAATAACTTTTCAGCACCTTTGGTAAAATGGTCCTGGGCAATTGCGGTAAAATCGCGATCTTCAGCTGCCGATTCGGTCATTCCCAGTTTTATCTGAAAGGCTATTTCTTTTTCCATGGCCACCGGAACTCCGTTGTTTTTACCTGGCATCCACATGTAATTAGTTTCTTCCAGTATACTTGTTAGAATGTTATCAACTGCCGGCGAAACACTGTTTACCACCTCAATATCCGACAAGCTACCATCGGTATTAATGGTAAATTTAATCACTTCGGTACCTTCAGTAGCCCCACCAAATTCTGCATCGTATTTAAAATTGTTGGCGATGTAGGCTTTTAGAGAATTAGTATTATCAGCAGCATTATACTTAACTGCTGTAAACTTGGGAGGTGTTACTTCCACATCTGTCATCATGTAGGGAGGAACATTTTCTTGTGCGTAAGCAAACAGGGTTGCCAACATGCAAACGAATAATAATTTAATTGTTTTCATGACTTTGAGTTTTAATAGTTTTCAAATTTTAATCTTACTTTGTTTCTTTCTCTTTGTTTTCTGTTGTTTCTATATCTCTTTTTCCATTGTTTTCAATCGCTGGCCTTAACACCACAAACCGGATGTTTAGGATCTAACTAACATTTAAAATTTATAGGGTTTGATGCTTTGGGGCCCTTCTTCAATTTTAATCCATTGAACTGTTACATGCAAATTTAAGGCAGAAGAGCGGACAGGTGTTATCAATTTTGATTCAAAAAAAGATAAAAAAAGACCATTAGGTATTTTATAGATGGTTTTAGACTTTGACCATCTCCAATTGAAAGTCGGAAGGTTTTATTCCATATTCTTTCTGAAAACATTTCGTGAAGTAGGATGGGCTGCTAAAACCGGTATCGAATGCTATTTCGGAGATGTTACCGCTTTTATCTCGCAGAAGTTGTTTGGCGCGATTAAGGCGGTAGGCTTTAATAAACGAATTTGGCGATTGGCCTATAAGCGTTTTCATTTTTCTGTAGATCTGCGATTTACTGCATCCCAGGTGATCTTCGAGCATTGAGGCGTGCAGGTCATGGTTTTTCCAATTCCTCTCCATATATTCCATTAGCAGGGTAATAAAACGCAACTCGTCGGGCGACACGGATCTTATGCGGTCGCCTTTAATCACTACTTTCATACTCTCGCTTTGAAACAAATTACGCACTTCGAGGGTAGCCAATATTTTCGAGGTGGCAATGTAACACAACCTTTTAGCCAGTTTTACCGATTGCTGAAATTCAATATTGTTTATATTATCCAGGAAACATCCGCTTATTCCCACCTTTAGAAATAACTTTCGCTGAAGGTTTTTTAGGAGAGGGGTAAATTCTTTGTGGATTTTTAAAGCACAATAAACCGCAGCACTGGCTGTATCAAAAGTAAGCTGCGAGGAATATTGGTCGCGCAAAATAACGTTCCCTTCAAAGTGTTTGCAATAGTCAAGTACCAGTTTTTTAAACATTTTTAGCAGCGAACGTCGCTCTTCTAATTCTAAACTGTACAATTCATTCGAATCGATACTAAGTGCCAATATTGTTGTAAGCGGCTGTGTACTGATACTATTAATGTCTACCTTTTCGGTTTGGGTTTTCGATTCGATTTGTTTGAGAAAAAAATCAATGATCCGGGAGTCGACTTCAATAATATGGTTGCGAACATTTGCATGTTCCTGCTGGTGCAGTTGTTCGATACATGCGCGGTTGGGGGCCTCGAATAAACAAAAGGCGATCTTTCGTTTTTCGTCGAACCAGTAACCCAGTTTCCGGCAATTATATCGGTGTTGAACTTTTATATCCTTAAGGTGCTTTTGTGCTATTGTTTCGGTGTGGGTATCACCATTTAGCTCGTGATTGTCGATAAAGTAAGGCATATTCTCAAGCTTGTAATTAATGGTTAAGCACCGGGGATTGGCCAGAATGTATATAAGGATAGCCGGGTTAACGTAGTGGATGCAATTATAGAAAGAAACGTTTGCCGGGTGTAAAATGTTCAATGTCACACTTTTATTTGTTCAAAAGAACAGAAGGAGGGGAAAGGATTTGCTTTTATAATACTTTCAAAGAAATACTTCCTAATCAAATGAGTTGTATCTCATTGAATCTGTCTAAAAAGTGAACGACAAGGTCTTCTGTCTAGTATCAGGTAATATGTTGTTTTTCAGGTGTTTATTTTGTAACTTATTTAATGGAAATTCAGGCAGGCCGGGGGCGGTGTGTCTGTAGGGATTAACTATAATCAAACAATCATGGAATGTTTTATTGAATTATGGAGCGCAAGAGACTCCTGGAAGCAACTGTCGCAAGAAGAGCGTGGCAGCTACCTTGGCCAGATCGGGCCACATATACAATCGTTGCTCGAAAAAGGTGTAGAAATTGTTGGCTGGGGAGTTAATGACGAGGCTACAACACATCGGGCTAATTTTGATTTTTATGCTGTTTGGGAATTCCCTTCGCCGGATACGAAAAAGGAGTTTGAAGCCGTAGTAATGGAAGCTGGTTGGTACAATTATTTCCACCAGGAAAATGTTTCCGGAGCAATAAATACTACCGACGATATTATTGAAAAGTTAATCGCCATGTAGCAGAAATAATGATCAATCTTAGTCGCCCTTTTTAGCTCCTGATAAGAATTTTTGTTCTGAACTTGAGACACAAATTTTTTGAAAAACTCCTTTTAAATTTATGTAGAATTCCATAACTTGATAGAAAATGTATGGGCCGCCAAACAGTTCACCCAAAAAACTTTAGGCCCTGACAAATGTTTTAGAAAGAAATGATTATGAACTTTAAATTATTAAAATGAGAAAACTATTGACCTTGTTTTTGATGTGCATGAGCGTTTTTGTTATTGCACAGGAAAGACCCAACATCCTTGTCATCATGGTTGATGACGTTGCTCCCAACGCGCTAAGTTGTTACAGTCTGGGATTACAATACCCAACGCCGAATATCGATCGGATTGCAAAAGAAGGCGTACTTTTTACCGACCACTATTCACAACCCAGTTGTACGGCTGGTCGTGCTGCTTTTATTACCGGACAAAAACCGGTTCGTACAGGATTAACTACCGTTGGGCAGCCCGGTAATCCGCTGGGCCTGAAAAAGGAAGATCCAACCCTGGCCGAGTTGCTGAAACCACTTGGTTATATGACCGCACAGTATGGAAAAAACCACTTGGGCGACCGCAACGAACACCTGCCAACCGTGCATGGATTCGACGAGTTTTTTGGAAACCTGTATCACCTGAACGTTTCGGAAGAAGAAGAACAGGCTGATTACCCGAAAAACAAGGAATTCTATGAAAAGTATGGCCCGCGTGGTATCATCGAATCGTATGCCACCGATACTTATGACCCAACAGAAGATCCGCGTTTTAGTGTAATTGGCAAACAGAAAGTTACCGATACCGGAAAACTCACCAGCAAACGTATGGAAACCTTCGACGATGAACTGGTTGCCAAAACCGAAGATTTTATAAAACGGGCACATGATGCCGGTAAACCTTTCTTTATCTGGCATGCAACAAGCCGTATGCACGTTTACACGCACCTGAAAGAAGAGTCGCGTAACCTGGCAACACCGATAAGTACCGATATGGACTTGTTTGGTTCGGGTTTGATGGAACACGACGGACAGGTGGGTGAAATTCTGGATTATCTTGATGAACTGGGAATAGCCGAAAATACTATTGTGATTTACACTACTGACAACGGACCGGAGCAAAGTACTTTCCCCGATGCCGGTGTAACCATGTTCCGAGGTGAAAAAATGACTACTTACGAAGGTGGTGTTCGTGCTCCGTTTATGGTGCGCTGGCCTAAAAACATTCCTGCAGGATTAATCCGTAACGGCATTTCGGCGCACGAGGATGTGGTGCCTACCATAATGGCAGCCGTTGGCGAGCCTGAAATAAAAGACGAATTAAAAGCCGGGAAAACCATTGGCGATATGACCTACAAAGTGTACATCGACGGATTTAACAACCTGGATTACTGGGAAGGAAAAACCGATGAATCGGCACGAAACTATTTCTTCTACTACTATGAATCGGGTTTAACAGCTATGCGTGTTGGCCCATGGAAAATGCATTTTGCCACCAAGGAACGTTATTTCGACGATATGGTAACGCATACCATGCCACAGCTTTTTAACCTGCGGAAAGACCCGTTTGAAAAATATGATGATATCTATGGTTTCGAATTGATTATGCACAAATCGTGGGTAATGCAACCGGCTATTGGTATGTTAACGGAACATTTGTCGAGCTTTAAGGATTTTCCTCCGCGGCAGGCTGCTGCCTCATTAGATATCAATAAAGCGATTGATGCTATTTTGAAATCTGATACACGACAGTAAAGTCAGAATTTATAGAAACGATAGAGGGTATCCGGTTGGGTGCCCTTTTTGTTTTCATGGAAAGTTGATTAGGAAGATCATTAATGATGAGTTCCTTTCTATTTTTTCATTAACTGCAGTATTATTTCAAGTCGTCGTTTAGTAGTTGTGTATTAGGAAGGAGTTTAATGTGTTGTTTCTCAGTTGTTTGTTTTGTGACTTATATGATTGTAAAGCTGGGCAGGCAGTCTCAGACTTATTTGGCCGGAATACTTTAATTCATCAATTAAAAACCAAACAATCATGGAATGTTTTATTGAATTATGGAGTGCCCGCGATGCCTGGAAACAACTGTCGGATGACGAGCGTGGCAGTTACCTTGAACAAATAGGGCCGCATGTGCAGGACTTGCTCAACAAGGGAGTAGAAATTGTTGGCTGGGGCATAAACGATGAGGCCACAACCCATCGGGCTAATTTTGATTTTTATGCCGTCTGGAAATTTCCAACCTTGGATATAAAAAAAGAATTTGAAGCCCTTGTGATGGAAACCGGATGGTACAACTATTTTCATCAGGAAAACGTGTCGGGAGAATTGACTACTCCCGATGAAATTATTGGCAAACTCATTTCAATGTAAGTATTCTCAAAAATCACCATAACTTTAACTCAAATCAAAATTACTAATCAAATGAGAACCATTTCAATCCTTTTAACCGCAGGTTTGTTCGTGCTTGCTGCATGTACAAACAACGCTGAAAAACCACTTTCTGAAACAGAAAAAGAAGTTTTAGCCCAAGAGGTGCAAACCACCATTAATACCATGATGGATGGTATGAAAAACATGGATGTAAAACAGGCCTTCGAGGCAAATTTTTTACTCGATAAAGATTTTAAGTACATCGGAATTCATGGAGAAACAATGAATGTGGATGCTTTTACCAAAGAGGTTCATGGGATATTCGATAATCTTGAAAAAGTAGATTTTAGCTTTTCGTCTCCCGATATTCGGATAGTTACCCGCGATGTTGCTATTGTTACCATGCCCTATAAAGGGAAATTTTATTTTCCGGGCTCCACTTTAAGTTTCCCGGAATGTGGAAGTACCCTGATGCTGCAAAAAATAGAAAGCAAGTGGAAAGTGATCCATTTTCATGAATCGTTACAGGAATCGGAATTTGTTACTTCAGATTTATAATTCGTAATAAAAAATAAACCATCCATTATTCATACGAAATATGGATGGTTTACTGATATGAATAGATTCTGTTACAAATCCTCAACCTTCAGATAGATCTGATTCTCCATTAGTTTCGAAGCTTCTTCCGGGAAATTATTCGAAATAGTTTGCCAGGCTTCACTATTGTGTACGGCATCATAGGTTTCCTGGTTTTTCCAGTTTCCTTTTACAAAGTAGTTGTACTCGTCGTTACTACCCGGAACCACTTGCATAACGGTGTAACCACAATCCCAGAAACCCATTTCGGCAATGGCCTTGTTAAATTTATCCATGGCATTTAGTATTGCGTCAATTGATCCGCCTTCTGGTACTTTAAGTAAGTGTAGGCTGGCCAGATTTACATCGCTTTTATCGGGTAGGTGTGTGCTATGGCAGTAATGCATCAGCCATTTATTGTTCACTTTTTTGAACACATACGTTTCGTAGGCTTCAATACTCATTTTTGCATCGCCCATTGCAATATCGGCATTAAAATTAACCACTGAAAAAGCCATATTGCCAGATATTTCGGTGCTTTTTATATCGATAGCAACATTAAAAGCTGCGCCTTCCATCGATTTCACCGATTCAATAAAACCATCCAGATCCTGATGGTCGAATCCGGTTTCGTAAAGACTAAAATCGGAAGTACACAGTGCTCTCACGGCATCGTAATTAAAATCTTCCATGGCAGCATAAAAGTCAGTAAGCGTAGTTTCAACAGCAGCTTTCTCTTGCGCCGGATCAACAGTTTGACAAGCCATTAGCAGAGCTAAAAGCCCAAAAAGAAGAAATAAGTTTTTCATAATAGTTGTGATTAAAGTTTCCCACTAATACGTGAGAACACGATAAAGGTTAACCCCGCAATTTTTTGTTTTTCCGGGCCCGAATTTGATTTGCTGATATCCATCATTCCAAAATCAGGATGTAAAAGGTTGATTTATGCATGCATTTTTGTACCTTTTTAAAACAAACAGAATAACAGCAAGGCAAATGAAACGACCATGAGAAAATTTTTCAAACAAACGCGAATGATTATCTTCATGGGAGTTCCATCTGTTACCTTAAAAAATAAATAATTATAAACAGATGAAATTATTACTCGAGAATATAAAAGAACTGGTTCAGGTTGAAGATCAACCCGTTTTGTTCAGAGCCGGAAAAGAAATGACAAAAGTGAATACCATAAAAAATGCCTTTCTGATTATCCGCGATGAATTGATTGAGGACTTCGGCACAATGGATCAGCTAAAAGACAAATATTTTGATGATGACCTGCTGATAGAGATCGACTGCTCGAACCGGCTGGTTTACCCCAGTTTTTGCGATTCGCACACGCATTTGGTTTATGCGGCACCTCGCGAAAAAGAATTTGTAGACCGCATAAAGGGCTTGTCGTACGAAGAGATTGCGCGCCGGGGAGGAGGAATATTGAATTCGGCCAAACTGTTGCACGAAACTTCGGAAGATGAGCTGTACGAAAGTGCCATGGAGCGCGTTTTGGAGATTGTAAAAATGGGAACCGGTGCAGTGGAAATAAAAAGTGGTTATGGCCTGAACACCGAAGATGAATTGAAAATGTTGCGTGTTATTCAACGGATTAAACGCACTTCGCCCATTTGTGTGCGTGCCAATTTTCTGGGGGCACACGCCATTCCGTCGGAGTATAAAAACAATCCGGCAGAATATGTCGATATCATCATTAATGAAATGATTCCGCAGGTAGCTGCCGAAGAACTGGCCGATTTTATTGACGTTTTTTGCGACCGGGGTTTTTTCTCGGTGGAAGATACTGAACGAATTCTTATGGCCGGTTTGAAATACGGTTTGCGACCAAAAATCCATGCCAACGAACTGGGATTAACAGGTGGTATTCAGGCCGGGGTGAAATACAATGCCCTTTCGGTCGATCATCTGGAATATGTGGGAGAGGAAGAAATTGCAGCGCTAAAAGATTCGGAAACCATGCCGACAGTATTACCGGGAGCAGCATTCTTTTTGAATATGAAATTGTCGCCGGTGCGCGAAATGATAGAGGCCGGTTTGCCGGTGGCGCTGGCATCCGATTTTAACCCGGGATCATCGCCAAGTGGAAATATGAGTTTGATTTCGGCAATGGGCTGCATAAACTTTAAAATGTTGCCTGAAGAGGTGATTAATGCCACCACGCTAAATACGGCCTACGCCATGGGAATTAGCGAAAGCTACGGAAGTATTGCCCGCGGAAAGATTGCGAACCTTTTTATTACCAGCGAAGTTCCGGGAATTGAGTATTTGCCGTATGCATACGGTTCAAACCTGGTAGAAACGGTGATCATTAACGGAGAGGTGCAAAACTTCTAGGTTTAGCTTTCAATATTGGATTTATACCAGTGATTTGTCTGGAAGGATATTCTGACAGAAAGTACATACAGATTGATGGAAGATTGAGTTAGATTGATGGTGCTCAAATCGATCTTTATCAATCTCTTCAATCTTATCAGTCCTCAAGATATTTCATTTCTAGTGCTTAAATTAGATTGATTTTGAAAAATACTACCTGATGATAAATCATGAACAATCACTGCAAAAAATCATGAGCTAAGTCTACGTGTATTTCTATTTTCGTATTGTCAAGGGAATACAAACTTCGGGCTTCCGGCTTCGGACTCCCGACTAAAATTAAACTATGAAAAAGATAATTGAATGCGTTCCAAACTTCTCTGAAGGGCGCGATATGAGTATAATCAAGGAAATTACCAATGCTATTGAAAGTGTTGCCGATATAAGTTTGCTGGATGTTGATCCGGGAAAAGCCACCAACCGCACAGTGGTAACTTTTGTTGGTACACCGGATGATGTTATCGAAGCTGCTTTTCGCGGAATAAAACGCGCTGCCGAGTTGATCGATATGAGTCAGCACCATGGTGAACACCCGCGTTTTGGAGCCACCGATGTTTGTCCCTTAGTGCCCGTTGCCAATGTTAGCATGGAAGAAGCCATTGAATACGCCCGAAAACTTGGGCAACGCGTTGGTGAAGAACTGGGAATTCCGGTATTTAGTTACGAGTTTGCTGCGTTTAAAGAAGAACGCCGCAGTTTGGCCAATTGTCGCTCAGGAGAGTACGAGGCTTTAAAAGAGCGCATTACAACTGAAAAATGGAGACCCGATTTTGGACCGAATGAGTGGAATAAAAGAGTTGCCGGAAGTGGTGCCACGGCAATTGGGGCACGTAACTTTTTGGTAGCATACAATATCAATCTGAATACAACCTCAACCCGCCGCGCCAATGCCATTGCTTTTGATATTCGTGAGGCAGGGCGTGTAAAACGCGAAGGAGATCCCATTACCGGAAAAATTGTTACTGATGAAAACGGTGAACCGGTTCGCATACCGGGTAGTCTGAAAAAGACCCGCGCCATTGGCTGGTATATCGAAGAATATGGTGTTGCCCAAATATCGATTAACCTGACCGACATAACAGTTACGCCTGTGCACGTAGCTTTTGATGAAACCTGCAAAAAAGCTACTGAACGTGGAATTCGTGTAACCGGTTCAGAGTTGGTGGGATTAATTCCGCTTCAGGCGATGTTGGATGCCGGGAAATATTTTCTGCGTAAACAGGAACGGTCAACCGGAATTTCGGATGAGGAGATTATAAAGATTGCCATAAAGTCCCTTGGGTTGGATGAACTTGGGCCATTCGATCCTAAAAAGAAGATCATTGAATATGTGATCGAAGATAAATCGGCGAAAAAGCTGATTGATATGACTCTAACGCAGTTTAAAGATGAAACAGCTTCTGAATCACCGGCTCCGGGCGGTGGTTCTATTTCCGCTTATGTTGGTGCATTGGGTGGTGCCCTGGGTGCTATGGTGGCCAACTTATCGGCACATAAACGTGGCTGGGATGAGCGTTGGGAAGAATTCTCAGACTGGGCTGAAAAAGGCAAATACTACCACACCGCATTGCTGAACTGCGTAGATGAAGATACCGATGCTTTCAATAAAATTATGGCTGCTTTTGGATTGCCAAAATCCAGCGAACAGGAAAAAGCCGAACGCAAACAAGCCATTCACGATGCAACAAAAAATGCCATTGAAGTTCCGTTAAAAGTGATGCAACTGGCGCACGACTCGCTGGAAGTGATGCAGGCCATGGCCGAAGTTGGTAATCCGAATTCGGTTTCCGATGCCGGAGTAGGGGCTTTGTGTGCGAGAACGGCAGTTCACGGTGCTTACCTGAATGTAAAAATCAATGCAGCTGGTTTTGCCGATGCTGAGTACCTGGAGAAGGCTTTGACAAAAGCAGAGAATTTGCTGAAGGCAGCTAAAGAAAAAGAGGCGGCAATTCTGGAAATCGTAAATAAAAAGATTGAAGGTTAATAAATTTTACGCGCTTAGCGCATAAACAAAAAACTAAGGCGGTGAAAGCAAATTTCATCGCCTTAATTTTTCAATTTTATCGGCAACCGTGCCTCGTTCGGTCCAGCGTATTACACGGAACAAAAAGCGGATGACTTTCCCGGGATCCGTTATTAGCCGGGTTTTATCAGCTACTTTTTTATCTCTGACTGTAATTGTTTCCGGCCAATCGTTTTTATTAACTGTAGCTATTTCTTTGGCAAATTTCCAGGCGCCGTTACGCGCGATTTTCATACTAAAATCCACCAGTAAATTATCGGCCTGACCCAACCACGAAAGGAGCTTTCGGAGAAATGGCCAGATGGAAGAAAGTCCGTTTTGCACTTCGTCTACCATCGAAGCAAGAATATCGTTTATCCGGTTAAAATCATCTTCCAACTCAGCGATGTTATTGCTTTTTGAAATTTCTGCCGCCGCAATACCTAGATCGAGATTAATATGGGCGTTCATTCCCAATAAAAGGTGTTGAACCACCAGCAGATTATTGTTTCGGGTTTCCGTAAAGGCAATCGTCCACGAGTGAGTTACCGGCTCATTGTTTTTCCAAGCAAAATAGGCATCGATGTAACGTTTGGCAAAAACAACATCCAGCTTTTCCATTCGCGGGCCGTCATCAAAATAATTATTCTGAATTTCCTCTTTTACCCTGACAGTTACCTTTTGGTATAGCACAGCAAAATAACCCAGTGTGTCGCCGGTTTTCAACGAGTCTTCTATAATAGAATCCAGGATAAGGATAACGTCATCGATGCTTTCGATTGGTATCATTTAGTGCTTAATTTGTTGATGTTATTATTAAGCAACAACAAAACGAGGCAAGTGTTGAAATTATGCGCTATGCGGATAGAAAGGCAAAAAAAAGTGAAATGTCATTTCGATGAAGAATGAGGAGAAATCTGTTACATTATAGTTGAAAAGTAACAGATTTCTCTCTTCGTTCGAAATGACAATAGTGTTCAATTGTTTTCCTGCGGCTGGTAGTTTTTTTGCAGACTTACGAGTACAACAATACCCAATCGCGTTAAAGCAAATACCAGAATTCCGCACAAAGGAGCAACAAGGGCTATTTTTAATCCGTCGGCAAAAACACTTGGCGCCACATCGCCCATTGCCTGAACTTTATCGAAGATCATAATCAGTCCGAAAGTACGCCCCAAAAATCCCCAGGCTACCGCAAACCAACTTATTTGCTTCATTAATTCAATGGTCTTGTATTTTTCCCCTTTCATTAAAATTCCACGCACAAACAGCCCGATTAATATCAAAAATGTAAGTACAATAATGTAAGTAAAAGCAGGGCCGCCATCGTTAAGTTTTTCAATCAGTGCATTCATAATTTTAGTTTTTAAATAAATACTAATCAAATGTATGTCAGAAAATGATCGCATTTATTTTATTGCGACAGATGGAAGATTCTGTACGTGTTTTTTCAAAATTAAGCTTATAAACCGAAAATGAAATGTTATGAATGCAACAAAGCGATGAAAACCCGTAATTCGTCGCTAAAAAAATGCCGGTTCACGAAAAATAAGTAGTATTGTATTAATGAACTTTTGGAAGAAAATAAATTTTAAAACGATTCTTTTCCATTCGCTGTTCTGGGTGGCGGTATGGTTTTTCTTTTTCTATTTTTTTAGCTACAATTCGGATAAAGTAGATTATGCGCTGTGGTTTTCGAGCGGATTATTGCCGCTTACCATTGCCGTTACCTACTTTGTTAATTACCGCCTTATTCCGCGGTATCTGCTGGCTAAACGTTACTGGAAGTTTGCGCTGTACAGTTTTTATACTTTTGTTTACATTTCCTATGTCATCTCGTTACTTATTTATACCTGCCTGATTTTGGTGCTTAAATTTAACCTGGATGAGATGCCGCCAATGAGCAAAAATTTCTTCTTTGTTTTGCTGCTGGTTATTATTGTTGTTGGCGTAATTAGTTTTGTAAGTATTCTGAATCAGAGTTTTAAAACCGCTACGGCAAACAAGGAGTTACAGAACAAAATACTTGAAACGCAGCTTCAGTTAAAGGAGCAGGAGTTGCATTATTTAAAACGCCAGATTCATCCGCATTTTCTGTTTAATACTTTAAATACGATTTATGGTTTTGCCCTAAAGCAGTCGAAACAAACGCCCAATATTATTCTGAAACTCTCGAATTTGCTCGATTATATATTGTACCAGGTAAATAAACCGCTGGTAAGTTTGAAAGAAGAAGTACTGCATATTCAGGAGTACATCGAGTTGGAAAAAGTACGTTTTCAGGATACGCTGAAAGTGGATTTCAAATCGACAGAAGTGGATGAGGAAATTCAGGTGGCGCCGATGTTGTTGATTCCGTTTGTTGAAAATGCCTTTAAACATGGTAACTTAGTGGATGGATTTTTGAGAATAGAAATCGAGGTGCGGGTAGACAATGACTGCCTGGAATTTGAAATTGGAAATTCGTTTATTGATGAGGGTAACGAGCACAAAAATGGCGGGCTGGGACTTCTGAATATTCGAAAACGTCTGGATTTGAATTATCCGAACAATTATGAACTGGCGCACGCAGTAAAAGACAACTGGCACAGTGCAAAACTTGTAATTTGTGACCTGACAAAAACTGAACAATCCAAGCGGAAAAATGACTAAAAAGATACGCTGCATAATAGTTGATGACGAGCCCATGGCGCGCGAAATTCTGGAAAGTCACCTCCGGAAGATCGAAACCGTAAAAATTGTTGCGTTGTGTAAAAATGCTGTCGAGGCTTTTAATGTGATCAGCAGCCAAGCGGTTGATCTGGTTTTTCTGGATATAAATATGCCGGAAATTTCGGGCCTGTCGTTTGCCAGGTCGATTAACAATGCGGTGAAAGTAATTTTCACCACGGCTTATCGCGAGTATGCGGTTGATGGTTTTGATTTGCAGGCCGTTGATTATTTACTGAAACCCATCTCGTTTGGCCGCTTAATGCAAAGTATTAATAAATACCTGAGCGAAAATCAGCAGGTAGATTTTGAAGAACCGGCGCGAATTCAGCCCGAAAAAAGCGAGTCGATTTTTGTGCGCTCCGACCGCAAAATGATAAAAATAAATTTCCCGGAGATCCTTTACATTGAAAGTCTGGCCGATTACATAAAGATCCATTTGGTTGATAAAACCATTGTTACCCGCGAAACCATTTCGAGTATTGAAGCCAAATTGCCGCAACAGGATTTTCTGCGCGTGCACCGCTCCTTTATTGTGGCTGTGAATGCGATTGATTCGTTTACTGCCGAAATCATTGAAATTGGCAAAAAGCAAATTCCTGTAAGTCGCAGTTATAAGGATTCGGTGCTAAAAAAACTTCAATCTTAAATTCAACTTATCTTTTTATTTGATAAATGTGACCATGTAGTCATATTTATTTCTATATTTGTGACCAGGTAGTCATAATTATGCCAAAAGAAACATTCATAAAACTGAAGAAAGAAAAGAAAAAGCAGATCACAGACGCTTTTTTAAGGGAGTTTGCGGTGAAGACCTACGACGAATCTTCCATTTCGATGGTAGTAAAACAGTTGGGAATTGCCAAAGGCAGCGTTTACCAGTATTTTAACGATAAACTCGATTTGTTTATGTACCTGGTAAACGAATCGGTGGCCGTTAAATCAAAGTACACAGAATCGGTGACGCGCGAAGATTACCCCGATTTTTGGGCTTTCTTTTCTGCTTTGTACGAACACGGATTTCGCTTTGATGATGAAAATCCGCTGCACAGTCATTTTTTGCATAACCTGACACAAAATCTCAATTCGCCTTCCATAAAACATTTGTACAACGAGTTGCTGTCGCAGGTTGTGACAGGTTTTGAAAAGATGGTTGAATATGAGGTGGAAAAGGGCTTGTTTCGTTCTGATATTCCGGTAAAAACACAGGGTTTCTTTTTGTATAAGCTGGGCATCAGTATTCAGGAGCAACTGGAAGTCAGCGGCGTAATCAATCCCAGGGAAAGCATAGAAAAAAAACAACCGGTGTATTTTGGTAAAAAGAACGATTTAATGCAGGTAGTTGCTGACTATATAAAACTGGCCAAACCGGCTTTTGATAAAAACTAAACGAATGATACAGGTTGAAAATTTGGTGTTTCAATACCCCGGAAACGATGGGCCAACATTAAAAGGCCTTGACTTTTCCATTGCAAAAGGTGAGATATTTGGTTTTCTCGGGCCTTCAGGAGCCGGGAAAAGTACGGCACAAAAGGTGTTGTATAAAATTCTGGAAGGCTACAAGGGACAGGTAAATATTGATGGGAAAAACCTTTCGGAGTGGAATAATTCGTATTTCGAGCGTATAGGTGTTGGTTTTGAGTTACCCAATCATTACCTGAAATTAAGCGGGAAAGAAAACCTGGAGTTGTTTGCGGCTTTCTACACAAACGGGAAAAAACATAACAGTACAGAGCTGTTTGAAATGGTAGACCTTGCAGATGCCATGGATAAGCCGGTTGAAACCTATTCGAAAGGAATGAAAATGCGCCTGAATTTTATCCGTGCCATTCAGCACGATCCCGATATTTTGTTTTTCGATGAGCCAACCTCCGGCCTCGATCCGGTAAATGCGCACAAAATAAAACAGCACATCCTAAATCTGAAGAACCAGGGGAAAACCATTTTTGTAACCACGCACAGCATGGAAACTGCCGATGGTATTTGCGACCGTGTATCGTTTATTGTAGATGGGAAACTGGTGCTGACCGACACGCCCCGTAACCTGAAAAGCAGTTATGGTAAAGAGGCTGTTAAAGTTGATTTGAAAAACGGGCAGTCGGAGGAGTTTCCATTGAAAGATCTTGGTGCAAATCCGCAATTTCTGGAATTTTTAAAACAGGATGAGGTGAAACGCATTCATACGCTGGAGGCAACTTTGGAAGAGGTTTTTATTCGTGTAACCGGAAAATCGCTTGGTGATGAATAGATTTGGCTCGCAACTACAATGGCAGTTTGTTTTGCTGCAAAAGAACAGCATAATAATGATCAGTTTTGTGGTAACACTCATGTATGGACTCGTGCTGTATTTTCTGCGCGATATTGGCAGTTTGGATAAACTGCTGGTCGCACTTGTTCTGAATGACCCTTCGGTAATTGGTTACTTTTTTATTGCACTGGCCATTTATATCGAGATGAAACACCAGATTTTGCAAGCCATATTTGTAACACCGTTTAATCTGCATCATCTGTTTTTGTCGAAAGTTATTTCAGTCTCGTTAATTGGAATGGTGTGTTCATTGGGACTGGCATTTTCCGTAAAAGGATTTGACTTTAATATTGCCTGGTATGCCGTCGGTTCACTTTCAATTTGTATTCTATCCTCGCTGTTGGGATTATACATGCTGACTTTCTCCAACGAGTTTTTAAAATTTGCCATGACTTCCATCCCTGTTTTCCTGGCATTTGTAAACCTGCCACTTCTCCAATATCTCGGTGTTTTTGAAATGGGAGTAGTGAAATACATTTTCCCCATACAGGGAAGTCTCGATCTCATTGATTATTCGGTAAGCGGCACAGCAATTAATTTTGGTTTTGCAATAGCATCGATTGTGGTGTTTATTCCGCTTTTTTACTGGCTTGCATATCGCCGATTTTTAAGAAAAATTGTTCACCAATAAAACACCGGAAATGAAGAAGATTTTTAAACTGGCTTTTACTGATTTTAAGTTGATCTTTCGCGATCCGTCACTGAGATCATTTTTGGTGTTGCCCGTAATTTTGTTTGCGCTAATTATATGGGCAGTGCCTCCGTTGATTGAAAAATATGCGATTCTGGCTCCCTACCTTTCATTGTTTTTAGTGGTTGGTGTTATTGAAGACACTCAGATGTTTAGCTTTATCAGTAGCATGGTGCTTATTGATGAGAAAGAGTCGGATGTGGCAAAAGTTTATGGAGTTGTTCCGCTAAACAAGATGGAATATGTGCTTTCGCGTTTTTTGATACCGTATTTGTTTACAGTTGTTTTAAACCTGGTTTTATTGTCGGTGCAAACTATTTGCGAGGTATCGGTGTTGGCGATACTGCTTATTTCGTTTCTGGCGGCGTTGGTGGTGCCGGTTTATGCATTGGCCATCAATTCGATGGTACAAAACCGCATGCAGGGAATGGTGTATATAAAAGCGTTTAATATGCTGGTGTTGATTCCGGTAGCAGCGTTTTTTGTTCCCGAAAAATTTGTGCATCTGTTTGGTGTTTTTCCAACGCACTGGGTATTTCAGGCAATCGATAAAGCTACACAAAACCTGTCGATAGGTTTATTTACCGTTATTGGTTTTGTATTCTTCCTTTCTTTATTGTGGTGGGTTAGCCGCACTTTTGTTCGGAAACATTTTGTGTAGATATAATGTCTACCAAATGCCACTCAAACCATCCTCAAGTGCTTGTTTGTAGCTCTCACGGTTGAATTCGTAAAGAAACGGTGCTTTATGGGCTCCGCCTGTTTTCCGTTCATTAAGTTTATTCAGGATTTTATACGATAAAATCTTTCGTTGAAAATTTCTACGGTCGAGTTCGCGCCCCAAAATCGTTTCATAAAGTTTTTGTAGTTGCGGCATGGTAAACTTCCGGGGCAGCAATTTTAGTCCAATTGGTTGCTGATTCAGCTGTATGCGCAAGGTTGTCAGTGCTTTGTCGATAATATCCCTGTGATCAATAAACATCTCAACATCGGCAAACGGGCTTATCCATTCACAGGATTCAGAAAGTGCATCGGGCTTAGGATCGACTTTCGAGAATTCAACCAGCGCATAAAATCCAACAGAAATAAAACGCTTTTTGAAAAATTCAAGCACCTCAGGAGGTTCGTTTTTTAAGAATTCGGGATTGGGTTTTTGAGGTTTATCCCTGTCTGGTTGGCTAAAAACATTAAATTGTTTAAGAAAAATATTATTGAGTCCGGTTCGCTCTTTTAAGGTCCGTTCAGCTGCCTGCTCCAGTGTTTCATCGTGTTTTAAAAAACCTCCGGGCAAACTGTATTCCTTTGTGCTCTTCAACCGAAGCATTAATACTTTTAATTCATTGTCGTGAAAACCAAATATTACACAATCCAAAGAGATATGATCGAGTACCTCAGAAACGTTAAGATGAAAATTGTTAGCCAATGTCTGAATATTTTAGAAACTACAAAATAACCGATTTTTTTTGAATCTCAATTCTTTGAGTGAACTTAGTTCTGTTTGCAAGGATGA
Source organism: Draconibacterium mangrovi (assembly GCF_010586825.1). Taxonomy (GTDB): domain Bacteria; phylum Bacteroidota; class Bacteroidia; order Bacteroidales; family Prolixibacteraceae; genus Draconibacterium; species Draconibacterium mangrovi. The sequence continues at coordinate 146,352 of NZ_JAAAGB010000005.1, forward strand.
GCAATGATATTTACGGATTTTTAAAGAAATACCAACATTAAATTTTGAAACGTTTTTTAAATCATTAATTCATGCGTTTGCGAAATTCCGAAGGGTTCATGCCAACTTTCTTTTTAAAGATTAAACTGAAATAATGAATGGTTTGAAAGCCAAGCTCAAGGCTGATCTCTTTAATGCTTTTATCGGTAGAAATCAGCAGTTCTTTGGCACGTATTATACGCAATTGTAAATGATATTGGCCGGGCGAAACACCAGTGTATTTTTTAAACATTTTCCGGAAATACGAATAGCCAACATTGTGCCGACGTGCGAGCTCTTCCAAATCGAATTCCTGAGCCGCATTTTGACGCATTAAAAAACGCACCTCTTCAATTACTTTGGAGATTTGTTTTCCGGAGAATCCTTTTCGTTTTTCGAATGAAATAATGTACCCCAGCAGTTTTACAACCATTCCTGAAGCAATTTGCTGGTAGCCGGGTTGCTCTTTCTCAACCAGATCAAATATTTTTAAATACGAGTCGATAATTTCTTCACGAATGCCACACTGGATAACCGGTTGCTGCGACGAAAACGTTGGGTGTTTAAGAAGCTGGTTGGCAATGTGTCCGTTAAAACCAACATAGTTTTCCAACCATCCTGTTTTTTTTATCGGGCGGTACCGGTGCCATTCATTGGGAAAAATTATAATTAAACTCCCCGGTTTTACCTGAAATTTTCCCGTTGAATTCTCAAATATTCCTGTGCCTTCAGTTATATAATTCAGCTGAAATTCATGAAGAACCCGTCCGTTTTTCCATTCAAAATAATATTCCGACGGATGATCTTTTGTTGGGTATTGGGTATCGGCTTTTATCCGGGCATATCCGGCCACCTTTAAATATAAACCCCAGTCTATATCTTCTTCACTTGTTGTTAGATATTTAAAATACTCGTTCATTGAAATTGTGCCAAAAAATATAAATTATTTGCCACTTTCTGTATTGATGAGCTAAAAAAAGCATAATATTTTTGACCAGACTTTAAAAGATAGAACTTATAACTTTTTTGAAACCAATTAAAAATTAATCAAAATGCAGGCTTTACTTGGAATTATTTTTCATTCGCTTGGGGGTATGGCATCCGGAAGTTGGTACATGCCTTATAACTGGGTGAATAAATGGCGTTGGGAAATCTACTGGATAACAGGAGGAATATTCTCATGGCTAATTATGCCTTACCTGGCTGTTGTTTTAACGATCCCCGACTGGCAGGGAATATTACAATCAGCCGAAGGAAGCGTTATCCGCAATACTTATATAATGGGTTTGCTATGGGGCGTTGGCGGACTAACTTATGGTTTGGCAATTCGTTACCTGGGCATGTCGCTGGGTAATTCTGTTTTGTTAGGTATCACTTCAGTGGTAGGATCGCTCGGATTACCGATTTTACGTAATATTCCGGGTGTTGCCGATTTACTTCCCGATGGACTTTCTTTTTCTGATCTTTTTAGTTCTACTGGTGGACGAATTGTGTTACTGGGTATTGTTATTCTGGTAGTTGGGATTATCCTGAGCGGACGAGCCGGAATTATCAAAGACCGCGATCTGGCGGGTAATAAGGAAGGTGTTAACGAGGAGTTTAAACTGGCAAAAGGACTTATAATAGCTGTTATTTCGGGTGTTTTGAGTGCGTTTTTTAGTTTCGGTATCGATACCGGAAAAGAAATGGCTGAAGTGGCCCGGACGATGGCGGTGGAACAGAGCTATTCTTTTGTAACAGAAAATGGCAGCGGATTTAAATACCTCTTCGAAAACAACATCATATTTTTTGTGATTTTGTGGGGAGGGTTAACAACCAACTTTTTGTGGTCGCTTGCGCTGATCTTGAAAAATAAAACAGGCAGCGATTTTGTCAACAAAAAAACGCCATTATTGCGTAACTATCTTTTCTGTGCACTTGCAGGAACCACCTGGTTTCTTCAGTTCTTTTTTTACGGAATGGGGGAAACCAAAATCGGCAACGGCGCCAGCTCCTGGACGCTCCACATGGCAACTATCATTCTGACTGCCAATTTATGGGGATTTTACCGGAAAGAGTGGCGAAGTGTTTCACGGAAGGCTTTCAATATGATTCTTATCGGAATCGGAACCATTCTTTTATCGGTTATCGTAATAGGAATAGCCAAATGGTTATATCCTGAATTAAATGCCCTGGGATAATGGAACGACTGGCTTTTAAAATGTACCTCAACGAGGGGCAAAAGGAGGAATATAAAAAACGACACGCTGAAATTTGGCCTGAGCTGAAACAATTGCTAAAAGAGGCCGGAATAAGCGAATACTCCATTTTTTTGGATGACGAAACAAACACCTTGTTTGCGTTTCAGAAGGTAATTGGCGACAGTGGTTCGCAGGATTTGGAGCAAACAGAAATTGTACAAAAGTGGTGGGCTTATATGAAAGATATCATGAAATCAAATCCGGATAATTCGCCTGTTTCGATTCCGCTTGAGGAAGTATTTTTTATGGAATAAAACGATTAAGTAAATTATATGAGTGAATTAATCAAAAAAGCTTACGAAATAGCTAAAGAACAATATGTTGCAATTGGCGTAGATACTGATGCTGCCATTGCCAAAATGAGAGATGTAAATATTTCGTTGCATTGCTGGCAAACCGATGATGTTGGTGGCTTTGAAACGGCTGATGGCGAACTTTCAGGTGGAATTCAGGCAACCGGGAATTATCCGGGTAAGGCAACAACCATTGAGCAAATGCGTGCCGACCTTGAAAAAGTACTGGCATTGCTTCCCGGGAAACAGCGCCTGAATCTGCATGCCATTTATGGCGATTTTCAGGGCGAAAAAGTTGATCGCAACGAAATTGAGGTAAAACATTTTCAAAGCTGGATAGATTGGTGTAAAGCACAGGGAATTGGCATGGATTTTAACGCCACTTGCTTCTCGCATGAACGTGCTGCCGATGGTTTTACCTTGTCGAGCAAAAACGAAGAAAACCGTAAGTTCTGGGTAGAGCACGTAAAACGTTGCCGGGCGATTTCAGCTGAAATTGGTAAACAATTGGGTACTCCTTGTATACACAATACCTGGATTCCGGACGGATCGAAAGATGTTCCGGTTGACAGAAACGGGTACCGTACTTTGTTGAAAAAGTCGCTTGACGAAGCTATGGAAACCGAGTACCCGAAAGAACAGATGAAAGATGCTGTGGAGAGTAAATTGTTTGGTATCGGAGTGGAGTCGATGACAGTTGGGTCACACGATTTTTACCTGGGTTATGCCATTAAAAACAATAAATTAATTTGTTTGGATAACGGGCACTTCCACCCAACCGAGCAGGTGGGCGATAAAATTTCGTCTGTGCTTCAGTTTGTTGATGAGGTGTTGTTACATGTAACTCGTCCGGTACGTTGGGATTCTGACCACGTTGTAACATTAAACGAAGACGTTCAGCTGATTGCCTCTGAAATTATGCGCAACGATTTTCTCGATCGTGTAAATGTCGGTTTGGATTTCTTCGATGCATCGATTAACCGTATCGGAGCCTATGTAACCGGAACCCGAGCCGCCATGAAAGCTTTCCTTATTGCAGCATTGGAGCCAACAAAAGATTTGGTTGCAGTTGAAGAAGCCGGTAAGAATTTCGAACGATTGGCGATGTTGGAAGAACTGAAAACAATGCCATTCGGCGCTGTTTGGGATTACTACTGTTTGCAGGAAGGCGTTCCTACAGGTATGGATTATATTGGTGAAATTCAGCAGTACGAAAAAGACGTGCTGTTAAAAAGATAAGTTGAGTTTATAATTTGAATCCTTTTTTGCCTGATAATAAGGTGGAAAAGGATTTTTTTACCTGCAAAAATGACCGAAGTAATAGCAGTTTTCGACATAGGAAAAACCAACAAAAAAATATTGTTGTTCGACAGTAACTTCAAAGTTGTAAAACAACACGAAGAGAAGTTCCCGGTGATATCCGACGATGATGGATTTGAGTGCGACAATATTGATCTGATAACATCATGGATAAGAAAAAGCCTGGAAGAAATTGTCGCCGGTAACGAATACGATTTGAAAGGTGTGAATTTCTCAACTTACGGCGCATCGCTGATGTTTTTAGATGAGAAAGGGCAACGTCTGACACCGGTTTACAACTATTTAAAGGAGATTCCTGAAACGATTGCAGCGGGTCTTTTTGAACAGTATGGTGGGAAAAATGAGTTTTGCCGAAAAACTGCCAGTCCTGCTTTGGGGCTGTTGCTGAATTCCGGAATTCAGATTTTATGGATGAAAGACCAGAAAACAGCGGTTTACGAAAAGGCAAAATCTGTTTTACATTTCCCACAATATTTATCGTACACATTATCAAACGAAATTGTATCGGAACCTACATCGATAGGTTGTCACACCTTTATGTGGGATTTCGATCAAATGAAATACCATCAGTGGATTTCGGATAACGAAATTGCTTTACCGGAGCCAATAAACAACGATGTGGTTTTCCCGGCCGATGTGGCAGGAAAAGAAGTAAAAGTAGGAACCGGTATTCATGATAGTTCGGCATCACTAGTGCCTTATCTAAAAGCCAGTCCGGCTAAATTTATCCTTGTTTCAACCGGAACATGGTGTATCAATATGAATCCATACAACGAGGAGCCTTTAACTGCCAGTGAACTGGAGCAGGACTGCTTGTGTTTCCTTACGCCAAATAAAGAGCAGGTGAAATCTTCGCGTTTGTTCATGGGGCATTTCCACGAAGTTTGGGCCGAAAAACTGGCCAAACATTTCGATGTCGCGCAAGACAGATTTAAAAAAGTGAAAAACGATCAGGAATTGGTTGATGCGCTTTCAAACAAATACGGCGAGGCTTCCGTATATTTCCCCAATGGCAAGGAAAGTTTTGAAGAGGGGCTGAAGGCAGTTGACCTGAGTGTTTTTGCGAATTACGAAGAAGCTTACACCAAGTTGATGATCGATCTTACGGCACTCTGTTTAACCAGTATTAATCTGGCCGTTCCTGAAAATGATGATACCAAGATTCTTTATGTTTCAGGAGGTTTTGCGCGCAACCCGATTTTTATCGAGTTGCTGAAAAAAAGTTTCCCTGCTAAAAAAGTTCTGATTTCAGAAATTGACAACTCCAGTGCATTGGGAGCAGCAATGGTTATTTCCGATACATTGTCGGAAGCCGATGTTGCAAATCTTGATCTTGGGATTCAGGAGTAAGCACAGGACATTTTACCGTACCGACAGCTAACAGTTTAAAATATATAACATGAGAAATTTGAATACGAAATGGATGCATCCGCGCGACCAGATCATCATGATTATTGATAAGATCTACAAAGGAGGGTTGACTACAACTTCCGGCGGTAATATTTCGATAATCGACGACGACGGGGATGTGTGGGTAACACCTTCGGCAATCGACAAAGGAACGCTGCGTGCGACAGATATTATTTGTGTAAAAAAAGACGGAACCATTGATGGGCGTCATAAGCCGTCATCGGAATATCCGTTTCATATTGCAATTTACAAATGTCGTCCGGAGATTAAGGCTGTAATTCATGCGCACCCGCCGGCATTGGTTTCGTTTAGTATTGTTCGTCAAATTCCTGATACCAATGTAATTCCACAGGCAAAACATGTTTGCGGACCAATTGGTTATGCACCATACGCTCTGCCTGGAAGTAATGAACTCGGCGATGTAATTGCTGATGAGTTCGCAAAAGGTGTGAACGCAGTAATTATGGAAAACCACGGAACAGTTGTAGGTGGTGCCGATTTAAGTGATGCCTATCAGCGTTTCGAGACCATGGAATTTTGTGCCCGTACCTTGATTAACGGAAGCACAATTGGTAAACCCAATTATCTGTCGGATGAGCAGATCGATGCATTTGAAAATCAGATTCCAAGGTTGTTGCCGGAGATGACGAAAGTGGAACATCCTTCTGATGAACGAGCCATTCGGGAGCAAATACAGCGTATTGTTTTACGTGCCTGCGATCAGGGAATGATGATCAGTTCATACGGAACAGTATCGGTGCGCTGGAAGGGCGATGATTTCCTGATCACGCCAACAAATGTAGCACGCTGGGATATTCAGCTAAAAGACATTGTGCAGATTAAAGATGGCAAACGTGAGCCCGGAAAAATTCCGAGTCGTTCAACCTGGCTGCACCAGGAGATTTACAAACGCTTCCCACACATCAATTCCATCATTCTTACACAAACGCCTTACCTGATGGCATATAGCGTAACAGGTGAGAAAATCGATGTTCGTACGATTCCTGAGAGTTGGATCTTCCTTCAGGATATTCCAAATGTGCCGTTCGGATCGCATTTTGCAGGCGAAGAAACCATTTTGAATACTTTGGGTGAAAATACACCGGCGGTCATCATTAACAACGATTCAGTATTGGTAACCGGCGATAAACTGCTGGGAACATTCGATAAACTGGAAGTTGCTGAGTTTAGTGCCAAATCACTGACTATGGGCGCTTCACTTGGGAAATTGGTTCCGATCAATCAGGAACAGATAGAGGATTTAAGAAAGAAATTTCTATCCTAACAATATTAAGTAAAAAGGGCTGCGATTGTGGCCCTTTTTCATTTCAAAGTTTCTCTTCTGAAGAACCAAAAGAAGGTTCACGCAGAGAGCGCTAAGTTTTCGCAAAGCACGCAATGCGAATTCTGCAATAGCCTGAGCCTTTGCGAGCTTTGCGCTTCTTATTTCCTTTGCGTGAAACAATGGTAATCTCATTTCATTGCTGTTGTTGATTTACGCGGTAAAATATTTGCCTGTTTGGTTCTTAAAACGTTCCAAAAATAGCGTACTTCTCGCTGTTGCAATACACCTGGCTGTAGAGGAAAAAGCCCTCACGGCTGGTTTCCATCTTGCGGTTAATATGAAGTATCGGATGGCCCTCTTTTACATTCAGGTATTCCTGAATCTTCTTGTCAGCAAGAATGGCCATCAATCGCTGCTCACCACCGGTAACTTCTATGTCATACATCGTGCGCAGTATGTTGAACAGTGATTTGTTCTCCAGGTTTCGGCTGATAAAACGCCGCAGGTTAATGTTGGGCATCATGGTAATATCATAAAAAACCGGCTGCTTGTTCATAATGCGTAGTCGTTCGAAATAAATACAGCCAAATTCTTCTTCGTCATTCAGTAGCGGGTATGCCAGATTCGAAGTGTCCCATTGCCGGATCTCCGGTTTTACAATAATCTCCGTAATAAGGTTTTCCTGTCCCACAGCGCTGGTGGTTCCTGATAGCGACAGAATTCCAACACCCTGCGGAACGCCCATTACAATACTTCCTTTTCCCTGTTTCTTTTTAATGTAACCTTCGTGAACCAGGCGGTCAAGTGCCTTTCGTATAGTGGGGCGTGTCGTCTGATGTACCGCACAAAGTTCGTTTTCTGATGGGAGAATGTCTCCTTTTAAATACACCCCATCTGATATGTGTTTGCGAATGATTTCGTAAACAACTTTGTATTGCGGTAGATTTTTGCTCAGACGCATAATGATTCTTTTTTCTCGAGTGACAAATATAAGCGATTTTCTCTTTAGATGTAAATACAAAATTAAATAAATGTATTTACAAGTTACTTGTAAATGTGTTGAAAAGATTGTAAATTAGGGTTTTAAATAAAAACAAAGAATTAACTTGTAAATACAAGTAGGGTCATATAAGTTTGTCAAAAATTAATAAAATTATGGCTACACCGATAATAATGCCCCGCCAGGGGCAGTCTGTTGAATCCTGCATCTTTACCGAATGGACGAAAGAAGTGGGAGAGGAAGTGAAAAAGGGCGAGGCGCTCTTTGCTTATGAAACTGATAAGGCATCATTCGAGCAGGAAGCTGAGGAAGATGGTGTTTTATTGGCTGTGTTTTGCGAAGAAGGAGATGAGGTTCCTGTTTTGCAAACCATTGGCGTTATTGGCCAGCCTGGCGAAAACATAGATGAGTTTTCTGCCGGAACTGCACCTGCTGCCGCTGCTGAAGTAGAAGAAGAAGTGGAAGAAAAACCTGCTGAGAAAAAAGAAGAGCTTAAGGTTGTTCTGAAAGAAAAGGCTGAAGGTGAAAAAGTGAAAATTTCTCCTCGCGCCAAAAATCTGGCTGAGAAAGAAGCAGTTCCTTACGAATCGATTGAAGGATCAGGTCCTAGTGGACGTGTAATAGAGCGCGATGTGAAAGCGTTTGCAGCATCGCAGCCAAAACTTTCGCCACTGGCAAAAGAAGTTGCCAAAGCCGAAGGTTTGGAAGCCGTAGGTACCGGAAGCGGGTTGGCAGGAACGGTTAAGGCGTCAGACCTTGGAACAAATCCGGTTTATGCCGGTGATTTCGAAATCAAAAAAATGCCGCATATCCGAAAGCTGATTGCCAAAGCAATGCACCAATCGTTGCAGAACTCGGCGCAGTTAACTCACCATTTGGGTGCCGATGCAAGAAGATTATTGGCCCTACGTAAAGAAATTAAAGCCAATGAAGGTGCTCCGAATATTACATTAAACGATATGGTTTGTTTTGCCGTTATCAAAGCGCTGAAACAATTTCCTGATGTAAATGCACATTTCCTTGGAGATAGTGTGAAATATTTCAATAAAGTACATCTAGGTTTGGCCGTTGATACCGACCGAGGTTTGATGGTTCCTGTAATTAAAAATGCAGATGACCTGTCGATTATCGGACTGTCCAATCAGTTTAAAGAAGTTGCCGATGCCTGCCGTACCGGAAGTATCGATCCTGAGCTGCTTTCTTCCGAGGCTGCATCGTTTACGGTTTCAAACCTCGGAAATTATGGCGTTGAAATGTTTACCCCGGTAATTAATCTTCCACAGGTAGCTATTCTGGGTGTAAATACAATTGTGCCGCGACCAAAAGATCTTGGTGATGGCGTTTACGGATTTGTGCCATACATGGGCTTGAGTTTGACTTACGATCACCAGGCGCTTGATGGCGGAATGGCAACACGATTTGTGAAGCAGGTAGCTATTGAAATTGAAAACTTAACCTTTGACTATTAATACCGAAATGAAGTACGATTTAGCAATAATAGGTGCCGGACCGGGCGGATATGTTGCCGCTGAAAGAGCCGGAGCAAAGGGACTGAAAGTGGTTCTTTTCGAGAAGAAAGAACTTGGAGGTGTTTGTTTGAACGAAGGTTGTATTCCTACAAAAACATTGCTTTACGGAGCCAAGATTTACGATAGCGCAAAAAGCGGAAGTAAATACGGTGTGGAAGCGAACGATCTGTCGTTTAGCTTCGATAAAATGATGGCCCGTAAGAATAAAGTGGTAAAGAAATTGGTTGGCGGCGTTGGCTTGAAAATGAAGCAGTTTAACGTGGATGTAGTCAACGACGAAGCAATGATACAAAAGAGAGGTGTCGAAGGTATTGAGATTGAAGCAGGGGGTAAAGCCTATACTGCTGCTAATCTGATGATCTGTACCGGATCTGAAGCTTTTGTGCCCCCAATTCCCGGTGTTCAGGGTAATGAAGAGATTTTGACCAACCGCGAGATTTTGCAATTAAAAGAGCAGCCAAAATCGTTGGTGATCATCGGCGGAGGGGTTATCGGTATGGAGTTCGCCAGTATTTTTAACAGCCTTGGAACGAAGGTTACCATCATTGAAATGCTGGATGAGATACTGACCGGAATGGACAAAGGACAAAGTGCTATGTTGCGTCAGATGTACGCAAAAAAAGGCATCGAGTTCAATCTGTCGTCGAAAGTTACCAAAGTTGACGGAACAAAAGTTACCTACGAAAAAGACGGGAAAGTAACAGAAATTGAAGGTGATAAAATATTGATGAGCGTTGGCCGCAAGCCGGTCATTACAGGTTTTGGTCTTGAGAATTTAGGTGTCGAGTTGTTCAAAGGCGGAATTAAAGTCGATGAAAAAATGCGCACCAATATTCCTAACGTGTATGCAGCAGGCGATGTAACAGGGTTCTCATTGCTGGCACACACTGCCAGCCGCGAAGGCGAAGTGGTAGTAAATAACCTTTTAGGTCGCCCGGATAAAATGCGTTACAATGCCATTCCAGGAGTGGTTTACACCAATCCTGAAATTTCAGGAGTAGGACTTACCGAAGAAACAGCAAAAGCAAAAGGAATCGACTATAAAATAGCTGAACTGCCAATGGCTTACGCCGGACGATTTGTTGCCGAAAATGAAGGTGGCAGCGGATCGTGCAAAGTGTTGGTAGGTGCAAATTATGGCGAAGTACTGGGAGTTCACATGATTGGAAATCCATCGAGTGAAATGATCTACGGAGCCTGCATGGCCATAGAAGCCGAAATGACACTGAAAGAAATGGAAGAAGTGGTATTCCCACATCCAACAGTTTCGGAGATATTTAAAGAAACCATTTTTAGTTTCGGTCATTAAACACCATACTGACAAAGAAGAAAAACAAGTAAAAATTAATAAAACAAAATATTATGCCTAAGTCGCAATTTATTGATCCGGTTGAAGTAAGAAAACCGGGTTCAATTCAATTCAAAGAAATACCTGTAAATCAATACAACAAAAGTATTGAAGAGGAAAAAGCTAACTTTTCGAATGACGAATTCATCAATATCTTCCATGATATGTCGCTGATTCGTGAGTTTGAAACCATGTTGAATCTCATAAAAATCAAAGGAGAGTACGAAGGAATCGAGTACAACCATCCTGGCCCTGCTCACTTGTCAATCGGACAGGAATCGGCAGCTGTTGGTATGGCTTATCATTTGGGAGTTGAGGATTTTATTTTTGGTTCGCACCGTTCTCACGGCGAGATTTTGGCCAAAGGTATGTCGGCTATCCACAAAATGAGCGACGACGAATTGATGGACGTAATGACCAACTTCTTTGATGGTACAATTCTGAATATTGTAAAAGAAGGTCACGAAGGCAACGTAAAATCGTTGGCGCGTCGTTTCCTTATTTACGGAACACTGGCCGAGATTTTTGCCCGTGAAACAGGTTTCAATAAAGGTTTAGGTGGATCGATGCACGCTTTCTTTACACCGTTTGGAGTATATCCGAACAACGCTATTGTTGGTGGTTCGGGCGACATTGCTGTGGGTGCTGCATTATTCAAAAAAGTAAATAAAAAAGATGGTATTGTGGTTGCCAATATTGGTGATGCTTCTATGGCTTGCGGTCCTGTTTGGGAAGGTCTGGCTTTTGCATCGATGGACCAGTTTGAGCAGCTTTGGGAAGGCGCTTACAAAGGTGGTCTGCCAATCATTTTTAATATCATGAATAACCAGTACGGAATGGGTGGACAAACCTGTGGTGAAACTATGGGTTACGACATTGCCGCTCGTATTGGTGCCGGTGTAAACCGCGACAGTATGCACGCCGAGCGTGTTGACGGTTACAATCCGCTGGCAGTTATTGATGCGTACAAACGCAAAATGGAACTGCTGAAAGACAAAAAAGGTCCGGTTCTGCTCGACGTTTTAACTTACCGTTACAGTGGTCACTCACCTTCTGATGCTTCATCGTATCGTAGTAAAGAGGAAGTGGAAGCATGGGAAAAACAGGATTGTATCGCTTCGTATGCGAGCGAGTTGGTTGGAGCAGGAGTTGCAAAAGAAGCAGAGCTTGCTGATATTAAAGCCGACATCGTTGAGTTGATGAAATACGCGATGAAACTGGCTATTGATGAAAAAGTTTCTCCTCACATGGATATGGAAAAATATCCTGAACTGATCGGTGACATGATGTTTTCGAACGAGAGTTTGGATAAAATGGAAGACCGCGAAGTTGAGGTAAATCACCCAATGGAAGAAAATCCACGTGTACAGCAGCTGGCTAAAAAGGAGCGTTTTGCTTTTGATGCCAACGGAAAACCATTCTCAAAAATAAAACAATACCAATTGCGCGACGGTATTTTCGAAGCTGTAGTTGATCGTTTTTACAAAGATCCAACATTGGTAGCTTACGGTGAAGAAAACCGCGATTGGGGTGGTGCATTTGCCGTTTACCGCGGACTAACTGAAGCTCTTCCGTACAATCGTTTATTTAACTCGCCAATTTCAGAGGCGTCGATTATTGGTACTGCCATTGGTTATGCCATGTGTGGCGGACGCGTAATTCCTGAAATTATGTATTGCGACTTCCTCGGACGTTGTGGTGATGAGGTTTTCAACCAGATGCCGAAGTGGCAGGCCATGTCGGGTAACGTAATTAAAATGCCGGTGGTAGTTCGCGTTTCTGTAGGATCTAAATACGGTGCACAGCACTCGCAGGACTGGACTTCGCTGGTAGCGCATATTCCGGGATTGAAAGTGGTATTCCCTGTAACTCCGTACGATGCCAAAGGATTAATGAACACTGCATTACAGGGAACCGATCCTGTGATTTTCTTCGAAAGTCAGCGTATTTACGACATTGGCGAGCAATTCCACGAAGGCGGAGTGCCGGAAGGATATTACGAAATCCCGTTTGGCGAGCCGGATGTAAAACGCGAAGGAAAAGACATTACAATTCTTACCATTGGTGCAACATTGTACCGCGCTCTTGAAGCTGCTGATAAATTGAAAGAAGAATACGGAATGGAAGCAGAAGTTATCGACTCCCGTTCGCTTGTTCCTTTCAATTACGAAAAAGTGTTGGAGTCGGTGAAAAAGACCGGACGAATTATCATCTCGGGCGATGCCAACTCACGTGGTTCATTCCTGAATGATTTGGCAAGAAATATTACCGAACTGGCATTCGACGAATTGGATGCACCGCCTGTAGTTGTTGGTTCGCGTAACTGGATCACGCCGGCGTACGAACTGGAAGAGTATTTCTTCCCACAAGTTGACTGGTTCCTGGATGCGATTCACGAAAAAATCGTTCCATTGAAAGGTCATGTTGTGAAAAACAACTATACAAACGCCGAGCAAATCCGCAGAAATAAGTTAGGTATATAATCTTGGTTAGTTGAAAAGCATAGTGTGAAAAAGTTTTGGTAGGAAAGGATTTTTTATATTCACACTTGCTTTTTAACCAATAACTGATAACTGATATGAATTTTCTAAAAGAATACCCGGATATTGAAACATTAATGCGAATTGGAGGCGATGTTAGCGTTCCTCATGTTAATGGTCACATCCATACACCATACTCATTTAGCTCTTTCGATAATATTGCGCAGATTTTTGATCTGGCAAAAGACGAAGAGGTTGATGTGTTGGGGATTAACGACTTTTTTGTTTCCGACGGTTATAACGAATTTTATAATTACGCGGTAAAATACGGCGTATTTCCGTTGTTTAATGTTGAGTTTATCGGGCTGATTCCGGAGCTTCAACGCCGCAACGTTACCATCAATGATCCAAATAATCCGGGGCGCATTTATTTCAGCGGTAAAGGGCTGAATTATCCTTACCGCGTTTCGGAAGAAAGCAAAAAGTTTTTGGATGATTTGATTGCTGAAAGCCAGAAACAAGTGGCGAAGATGATTGAAAAGGTGAACTATCTTTTGCAATCGATCTACCCGGAAATGAGCCTGACTTACGATGACATAAAATCGAAATACGCCAAAGAATTGGTGCGAGAAAGGCACATTGCCAAAGCTGTTCGTATTTTGGTGGAAGAGAACTATCCGAAAAAGTCGGGCAAAATGATGTTCTACACCGAACTTTTTGATGTGGAGCCCAAGTCGAATCCTGACGATATTCCTGCAATTGAAAACGAAATCCGCGGGAAATTGCTGAAAGCAGGGGGTACGGCATTTGTTCCTGAATCACCTGCATCATTCCCGCCGGTGGAGCGCATAAGCGAGTATATTTTGGATGCTGGTGGAATTCCCTGTTATCCGGTTTTGCTTGATGACAGAAAAGGTAATCTGATCACTTATTTCGAACGTGACTGGGAATTTATGGATGAGCAATTAAAGGCCATGAACGTGCACATGATCGAACTGATTCCGTCGCGGAATTCAGTACAGAAACTGCGAGAGTTCATTAAATATTTCAGCAAAAAAGGATATGTAATTTCTCTGGGATCGGAACACAATACACCGGGAGTTTTCCCTCTCGAAGTGAAAGTTGACGGAGAAGATACTCTGCCCGAAGATTTGAAAAAAGTATCGTACAACGGAGCTTGTGTTATCGCAGCCCATCAATACCTAAAAACCCATGGCGAAGAAGGATTTGTTTTGGCAAACGGCGATCGTACTGAGCGTTCCGTTACCGATCTTATCACCCTGGGTAACGCGGTTATAAAAGAAATGATCGCATAAAAAAATTCACGCAGAGAGCGCAGCTATTCGCAGAGAAATAGAAGAAGAAAATCTGCGCTGATCTGCGAAATCTGCGAGCAAAATTCAAAGCGAAAAAGAAAAAATGGAAGGATTAGAAAATCTTATTAAGATATCGCAATTCTATGGCAAAAATCCGGAGATGGTGATTGCCGGAGGTGGAAACACCTCGTACAAAAACGACGAAAATATTTGGGTGAAAGCCAGTGGTCATGCATTGGCCACAATTACCGAAGATGGTTTTGCAAAGCTCGATCGCAAAAAGCTTGGGCTGATCTCAGAAAAAACATACAGCGCTGATCTGTTTGAGCGCGAACGCCAGATTAAAGACGACCTGATGGAAGCTACCATCACAAAAGACCGCCGTCCGTCGGTAGAAACATCCATGCACGATGCCATTGAATATGCTTATGTGGTGCATCTGCATCCAACAAAAGTAAATGGTTTGATGTGTGGCAACGAGGTTGAAAAATATCTCGGTGAGTTGTTTGGCAACCAGGTGGTTTATATTCCATACATCGATCCGGGTTATGTACTGTTTAAAGAGGTTGAAAAGCAATTGGCCAAATTCAACGCAGAAAAAGGGAAAGCTGCGCAGATCATCTTTTTACAAAACCACGGAATTTTTGTGGCCGCCGATTCTATCGATGAGATTGAAACGATTTACAACGAAGTATTTGCAAAACTGAACGGTGCGTTGAAAGAGGAATTGTCGGCAGAAACACTTCCAATTCGCGATGATATTGCTGAATTTGTTCCTGCTATTCGAATGATGGTTTCTGAAGAGGAAATCAAGACGCTGAAGCTTCGTAACAATGCAGTAATTGCACAATTCGCAAAAGATGCACAAGCATTTGAAAAGGTGGCCAGGCCATTTACGCCTGACCTGATCGTTTACTGCAAATCGAAATATGTATTTATTGAGCAAACCGAAAACGTTGAATACCTGTTGAAAGAGGCCAAAGAAAAGATCGCGGCTTTTATTTCAGCAAACGGCTTTGCACCAAAAGTAATTTTGCTGAAAGGAATTGGTTTGTTGGCTGTTGGCGATCATGCGGCACAGTGCAACACTATTTTGGATGTGTTTGAAGATGCGATGAAGATCAGCGCTTATTCGGAGTCGTTCGGCGGTCAGCATTTTATGACGCCTGAACAAATTGCATTTATCGATACCTGGGAGGTGGAGAATTACCGCCGTAAAATTGCTGCCGGAACATCTGTTGGCCGCGTTCAGAATAAAACCATAATTGTAACAGGAGCTGCCATGGGATTTGGCGAAGGTATTGCCCGCCATTTAACCGAAGAAGGTGCCAATATTGTTGTTGCTGATATTAACGAAGAGGTTGGAAATAAAACGGCTGCCGAACTGGCTGCCATGAAAGGCAACAACAGGGCGATTTTTGTAAAAACCAATGTGGCCGATATGGATAGCCTGGCCAATTTGATGAAGGAAACCGTTGCTACTTTTGGTGGTTTGGATGTGTTTGTAAGCAATGCAGGCGTGTTACGTGCGGGTGGTCTGGATGAAATGACTCCGGAGAATTTCGAGTTTGTTACCAAAATCAACTACAACGCTTATTTCTATTGTACAAAAGTAGCCTCTAAAATATTGAAACTTCAAAATGCTTTTAAACCGGATTATTACTCTGATATCATTCAAATCAACTCAAAATCGGGCTTAAAAGGAAGCAAGAAGAATTTCGCCTATGCCGGTGGTAAATTCGGTGGAATCGGGCTTACTCAGTCGTTTGCATTGGAACTGGCACCCGAAAAAATTAAGGTGAATTCGGTTTGTCCGGGTAACTTTTACGAAGGTCCGCTGTGGAGCGATCCTGAAAACGGATTGTTTATTCAGTACCTGAATGCAGGGAAAGTGCCGGGTGCAAAAACAATCGACGATGTGAAGCAGTTTTATTTAGACCAGGTGCCACTTGGAAAAGGATGTTCGCCAAAAGACGTGGTGAAAGGAATTTTATACCTGATCGACCAGGAGAATGAAACCGGACAGGCGCTGCCAATCTCGGGTGGACAGTCGATGTTACACTAGGAATTGAAGGCAAAAGTAGAAGGAGTGACCCGTGTGAAATTGTCCGGGAAACCTTAAGGAATGCATGGAGAGCCGTTAAAAACGCATGAGGAACGACAAGGAATGAACGGGAAACGTTAAGGAGCTCATGGGGAACGTTAAGGAATGAATGGAGAACGTTAAGGAGCCCATGAGGAACGTTAAGGAACTCATGAGGAACGACAAGGAATGCACGGTGAACGTTAAGGAACCCATGAGGAACGTTAAGGAACCCATGAGGAACGTTAAGGAACGAACGGGAAACGTTAAGGAACGCATGGAAAACATAAGGATTTCCGGCAAGCCGGTAAAAATAACCGTTAATAAAGCAAAGTAGTAAAAAAGCAGAGGAACAAAAATTGGAAAGGATTATTGATAAGTGATGAAAAAGCTTCGAGCCACGAGCTACGAGTTTCGAGATAGGAGCTTCAATCTGCATCAATCTAATTCAACCTTTTCAATCTGAAAATATAAAAGAAAATGAAAACAAAAGCAGTTCGATTATACGGTAAAAAAGACCTTCGGGTAGAGGAATTTGAATTACCTGAAATAAGTGATGATGAGATTTTGGCCAAGGTGGTAACCGACAGTTTGTGTATGTCGAGTTACAAAGCTGCCAACCAGGCGAGCGATCACAAACGTATTCCGGATGATATTGCTGAAAATCCGATTATGATTGGGCACGAGTTTGCCGGAGAGATTGTTGAAGTAGGAGCCAACTGGCAGGATAAATTTACGGCAGGACAAAAATTTTCCATTCAACCGGCAATTTATTACGAAGATGGGCCGGTGGGCGTATTGAGTGCTCCGGGTTATTCGTACAAATACATTGGCGGTGATGCCACTTACGTGATCATTCCAAAAGATGTGCTGGTGCAGGATTGTTTGCTGGCCTATGAAGGACCTGGTTATTACCCTGCGTCGCTGGCTGAACCCTTAAGCTGTGTTATTGGTGCAATGCATGCCAATTACCACACCACTGCCGGAAGCTACGTGCACAAAATGGAAATTGTTGACGGTGGTAAAATGGCCATTCTTGCCGGTGTTGGTCCAATGGGACTGGCAGCTATCAATTACGTTTTGCGCCGCGAAGATAGAAAACCATCATTGATGGTGGTTACCGATATCGACCAGACAAGGCTTGACCGTGCAGCTGAGCTCTACACCGTTGAGTTCGCGAAAGAGCGCGGAATCGAATTGAAATACATCAATACTGCAGAAATGGCTGATCCGGTAACCGGATTAAAAGAATTAACCGGTGGTAAAGGTTACGACGATGTATTTGTTTTTGCTCCGGTTGCTCCGGTAGTAGAGCAGGGCGATGCAATTCTTGGTTTCGATGGTTGTCTTAACTTTTTCGCCGGCCCATCGAACACCGAATTCACGGCAAAAATGAATTTCTATAACGTACATTACGCTTACACACATATTGTTGGAACATCAGGCGGTAACACCGATGACATGAAAGAAGCGCTGGAAATTATGACTGCAGGACTGGATCCGGCAGGATTGGTAACCCACATTGGTGGTTTAAATGCAGTACCTGAAGCAACTTTGAATCTTCCAAATATTCCTGGTGGTAAGAAATTGATTTATACACATTTTGATTTTCCGCTTACAGCAATTGCTGAATTTGAAGAGAAAGGGAAAGAAAATCCGGTGTATGCCGAGCTGGATAAGCTTTGCAAAAAGTACATGGGATTGTGGAATGTGGAAGCAGAAGCCTTTTTATTGGAAAATGGCGATAAACTCTAGTGTCGAATCAAGTATAAAGTGTTGTTTAAGCCGTCGTAATTTTTTGTGTTTTGTGAACTTAGAAAAAGTAAGCATAGCCAAAGCTACGTGAGTCTTTTTATAACAAAACAAAACCGAAAAAGTACAAGGATTGGGACGATAGATTATACTTGATTTGATACTCGAATTTAATCGAAGATTGGTGTGTTGACGTCAATCGGGTGTTAGATATAAACTTGAAAATAAACGTAAACGACAGCAGCGAGGTTCTCTTGCTGCTGTTTGTTTTTATTTCAACTTCCCTTCTTTTATTAACTCTTTAGCACGCATTAAAGCTTCAACAAAATAATAATCAGCGTAGCTTAACGGAACGTCAACCTCGCTTTTGTTAGGCATGTGTCCAACGCTGTGTTTTAGAATGAAGTTTGCATTTTCTCCGGGTTTGGCTAGATACTTATCAGAACTTAAACTGCGAAGCTGAGTTTTGGCAATGTTGAGATACGTTTCTGCTTTTTCTGGCGAAACATAAGCGCTTAATTCAAGTAGAGCAGTACACATAATTGCTCCTGCTGAAGCATCGCGCAAAGCATTGGGAATATCCGGTGCATTAAAATCCCAGTAAGGAATTTTATCTTCCGGCAGATTGGGGTGATTGATGATAAAATCGGCAATATGTTCAGCCTGCTCTAAATAAGCTTTATCGCCTGTTTCGCGGTACATCATAGTGTAACCGTAAAGTCCCCATGCCTGACCGCGTGCCCATGCTGAATCATCAGAATATCCCTGCGAAGTGTTTTTCTTCTCTACAGCACCGGTAATGGTGTCGTACGAAATTACATGGTAGCTGCTGTAATCGTCACGAAAGTGGTTTTCCATGGTGGTGTTGGCGTGTGTGCGTGCCACGTAGCTAAATGTAGTGTCGTTAAAGGTTTTGACGCTCCATTCCAGCAATTCCAGGTTCATCATGTTATCGATAATAACCGGGTATTGCCATTGTGCACTCCAGCTGGCATAATCCCAAGAGCGGATGCAACCAATAGTTGGGTTAAAACGTGTGATCAACGATTTTGATGCATTATGGATCACTTCTATGTATTCCGGATTTCCGGTGATGCGATACCCATTTCCAAAGCTGCAAAAGATCATAAAGCCAACATCGTGATTGTCTGTTGTGTATTGCTGGTCTTCAACACGCAGAGTGAAGTTTTCTGCCCAATGTTTTAATGAGTCGGACGGAGAATTTTCATACAAATACCACAATACACCGGGGAAAAATCCGCTAACCCACCAATCCGAATTACAGGTAACCAACTTGCCGTTTTTGTCAATCGTTTGCGGAAGTTTATCCGGTTGATCTTTTAATGATTCAGCCATTAGTAAACTTTGTTGTGTGGCAAGCTCCAATGATTGGTCGATTACTGAAATCAATGATTGACTGTTGCTGTCGGGTGTTTTGCAGCTGAAAAACAGGATTAGAATGACGAAGAAGAAAGTGGCTTTTAACATGATGAATTGTTTTGGACAAATAACATTGACACGTATAAAAATAAGAAATGCCCCGAAGGGCATTTCTATTCATACTAACTAATCTAGCTAAACTTGAGAACCATCAACTATTAAACCGTGGTTTCTCATGAATAAATCCTAATTATATCCCGGGTTTTGATCCCACTGAACATCTTTGTTACGTTGAATTTCGCTTAACGGAATAGGTAACAACAGGTTAATCTCACTGATTCCACTGATTGTACCTTTAATGGTACTTTCTGTGTTCAATGCAGCGCGTTCAACTAAAGTTCCGGTACGCATCAATGTCATACGGCGGTTTTCTTCAGCAAACAATTCGCGTGCGCGTTCATCCAAAATAAAATCAAGGTCGATATCGGCTGACGATACTTTTCCTAATTCGCTGTTGCCACTTTCTTCGCGTGCAGTTTTAAAAGCACGGTCGCGTAAAACGTTAATATCGTCGGCAGCACCGGCAGCATTACCGTTTTTAAAACGAGCTTCAGAACGAAGCAGGTAAGTTTCGCCAAAACGCATAATTGGGAAATCCTTAATGTTTGTCCATCCCCACTGGTCGGTAGGATCGAATGAATCCCATTTACGTGTATAAGGGTATGCAACTTCTAAAGTATCGCTGGCTGCAATTATTGCTGTGTCGCCTTCCATAACGTCTTTTACCATAACTGCATCCGGCGAATCTGCTGCAACTCTGAAACCGTTTGCATCTATACCCCAGGTTGCACTATACCCCGGAGCGTTGTAGTAGAATGTTCTTGTGATGTTGTTTTCCGAATTACGGATGTCGCCATCTTCGTACAACTCGTATTTTACCCAGTTACTTGGGCGAATACGGCCGTTACCACGACCTCCGTATGGATGAACAAAACTTTCGTCAACACCATCGTAAACGTAAGTCATTCCCGGAACATTGTGATAAGCCGGGACCCAGTTACGACGTTGCTGAGGTGCGTTTGTAAATCCACCAGAGATTCCACCTTTGTTGTACTCCAGTTCGAAAGTCCAGATCGCCTCAGAGTTTCCTTCTGAGCGACGCTGGTTACCGAACTTGAACATGTCGCTGAAATAGTCGCCATTCACATCAATAGCAACACCGTAACGTTCCTCAACAATTGAGAAAAGTCCGCTATTGATAATGCTGGTCAATACAGTTTCTGCATCGGCTGGTTGATCCAGGCGCAAATACACTTCGCCCAAACTTTGCATAGCCATGTGTTTGTTGGCGCGGCTTTCGCTTACTGTCCCAGTAATGTCAGGTAAATTCTCCGATGCATATTTTAGGTCTTCAACAACTTGAGCGTTAACCTGAGCAACAGGTGTGCGCTCCAAGTCGGTTCGTGCAGAAGATGTTGGTTCTGTAAGCAACGGAACATCGCCATACAACGTTGCCAGGATGTTATAGCAGTATCCGCGGAAAAATCTTGCTTCGGCCATTTTAGCAGGATCGCCATCTTCGCCGATTGCTACCATTGCATTGTTTGCATTGTTGATGATCAGGTAGCACATCGACCACATGTAGCTAACTGCGGCATTCTCCGAGTTCAGGTCTTCGTATTTAAAAAACGGAATTTCTACGCCCTGAACGCCGCCGGGAGAACATACATCAGTTCCGTCTTGCCAAACACCGGCCCATCCTTGTTGGTCTGACCAGGTCCAGAGTCTACCAAAATTATAGTGCAAACCTTTCAAAGCTGCTTCAATACCGGCTTCATCGGTTAATGTTTCAGGTGCATAGGAAGAATATGGTGTTTCGTCCAAAAAGTCTTCGCTGCAAGAGATGGCCAAAAAAGTTAAAGCCATCACTATCAATATGTGAAATTTATTCTTCTTCATTGTTGTATTCTTTATAGAGTAAGGTTAATACCAAAAACTACTGTTCTTACTGCCGGATAGTTAATATCCCAATTGTTCCATCCACGAGGAGTATCTCTTTCTTCAGGGTCCCAACCAATCCAGTCGGTAAAGGTGTACAGGTTACGTCCACTCAGGTACAGGCTTAAAGCACTGATACCGGCTTTGTCGAGCAAATGCTGAGGCACGTCGTAGTTAAGCGTAATGTCTTTAATACGCGTGAAGTTATTTTTAACCGGGAATCCGTATCCGTGTGGATTTGAGTTCTTATTCAATGAACGCCATTCGTTACTTTGGTTTTCAGGAGTCCAGTAACCAATGTCGGCAAAACTGTTACGGCGCTCAATTTCGTCTGATGCCATTCCAATGTGGCGGTTGCTGCGCATAGCTCCCTGCACCGTTTGGATAAATACGTTCAGTGTGAAGTTTTTATATGCGAAAGTGTTGGTTAAACCACCTGTCCATTTCGGAGCTGTTTGACCCAGAATAACGCGGTCGTCGTCGGTAATAACACCGTCTGGTACGCCGTCAGGACCACTGATATCTGCTACTTTAACATCACCAGGTTTAGCTACCGGATCCCAATCTAAATGATCGCCATTGGCAATTTCGTCCTCCTGCCAGATGCCCACTTTTTTGTAATCGCGGATAACGCCGATAGGTTCGCCAAGAAACCAGCCACTACCGATGTCGTCTAAACCATCGCCATACAATTCAACGATCTCAGATTTGCTGTTCGAGAAAACAATAGAACTGTTCCATTTAAAGTCTGCTGTGGCAACGTTAACAGTATTCAGTGTAAGTTCTATACCTTTTGTTGAAGTTTCACCAATGTTTGCTGTTACAGAACCGAATCCTGAAGCAGATGGCAATTTACGCGACAGCAACAGATCAGAGTTGTTTGCAGAATAAAGATCAAGCGAACCGTTAATTCGGTTGTTGAAGAAGCCAAAATCCAAACCAAGGTTAAGACTTTCTTTGGTTTCCCAGCTTAAATCGCTGTTTCCTAAACGGTCGGTAACCATGGCAATATTTGTTGATCCGCCAAATGGAATTTGTCGGTCAGCCATAGTTGTAAACGTGCGGTAAACACTAACGGCCTCGTTTCCTGATTTACCATACGATAATCTTAGTTTCAGGTTGGTAATTTTTTCGGCATTTGCCATAAAACCTTCATGACGAATGTTCCAACCAAGAGCTACTGAAGGGAATGTTCCATATTTTACACCATCAGCAAAAACGGATGAACCATCGCGACGCACAGTAACTGTAAACAGGTAACGGCTGTCGTACGAATAGTTTAAACGTCCCATTTGCGAAACTGCAGCATATCTGTCGGCATACGAGCTAACACTTGAGCTGGCACCTGCCTGCATTCTGTCCCATCCAAGCTCGTCGTTAACAAAGTCGCTTGCCTGTGCCCAGTTGGTATTGTAAACTCTTTCCTGAGAAGAATAAACTCCGGTCAGATCGATATGGTGTTTGTTCATATCATAGTCGTAACGAAGAATATTTTCAATGGTATATGCCTGAGTTTCACTTCTTGAAATAGTTGCTGTTCCCAACAAATCGTTAACCGATTGACCGGTGTAGTTACTATTGCGGCTTTGAATAGTAGAGTGACCGGCATTCAAGCGGTAAGTTAATCCTGTAAGTGGTTTCCAGATGTCGCCAAAAGTTACATAAGCAAAACCATTCAGGTTTACGTTAAACTGACGACGCTCAGGACTTGTAGTAGTAGGAAGCATTGGGTTGGCCCACAAAGTTTCACCAAACATCGGGTAAATGGTGTAGGTGCCGTCATCTTCGTACATTCTTCCGTACGGGCTCATTGCTTCTGCATTTAGCAGGTTAGCACGGCCACCGTCGCGGTTGTGATAGACAATCGATGAGTTGGTACCGATTTTCAGGTAACTGGTAACCTGTGCATCAATGTTGGTTCGTATTGAGTTACGTTTGTAGTTATAACCTTTTACAACACCTTTTTGGTCTAATAAATCGCCCGAGATGTAGTAGCTTAAGTTCTCGCTTCCACCCGAAATGCTGATGTTGTGATTCTGCTGAACACCGGTTTGCGAAACTTCATCGATCCAATCGATAGTATGACCGTTTTTGTAGTTTTCTACCTCGTACTGGTATTTTACCGGAGCTTCGTACAGAGGTGAACCGTTGATGCGATTTCCTTCAGCATAACGTGCAAGCAACTCGTCGGTTGATACCATTTCAGGAATATTGGCAAATTCCTCTACACCAAGATAACCTGAATATTTAATGGTAGGTGTTGATGATTTTCCGCTTTTAGTAGTGATAAGAATAACACCGTTGGCACCATTCATACCATAAATTGCAGTTGCCGAAGCATCTTTCAAAATCTCGATTGATTTGATGTCGTTAGGGTTGATATCGTTAATCGATCCTCCCATTTTAGAGATAGGAATACCGTCAACAACAACATACGGATCAGTAGAAGCTGTTAACGATCCGCCACCGCGAACCAAAACTTGCGGAGCTTCACCAGGGATAGAAGAAACCTGTGTTACACTAACACCTGAAACAGCACCCTGAACAGCCTGCATAACGTTTGAAACAGGTATTTTGGCCAGTCGCTCTTCCGATACAGAACTTACCGAACCGGTAATGTCCGATTTCTTTTGCGTACCATAACCAACAACCACAACTTCGTCAACACCAATTACGGCGTCTTCCATGGTAACTTTAATACTCGCCTGATCTCCCACAGTAACCTCTACTTCTTTCATACCGATAAAAGAGAAAACAAGGATGTCTTCAGAGCGAACATCGCTAAGCGTGAAGTTTCCGTCAATATCGGAAATCGTTCCGTGTGTAGTTCCTTTTACTAAAATCGATACACCGGGTATTGACTCGCCGCTAGTGCTAAGCACTGTACCAGTGATTGATTTTTCTTGTAATGCAGTTCCGGAGCCGGCAAATGCTGCAGTTCCGTGAACAATGATTAACATCAATGCCAAAGCCATGGTTTTTAAAATCCCATTGCAGAAATGACATTGATTCAATTTACTCTTCTTTTTCATAAAGATTCGTGATTTAATTATTAAAATTGAAATAGTTATAATTTCGAATATCTAGTTCGTTGTTTCTTTGTAGACTTTCACATAATCAACCTCAAACTGAATGGGGAACTCCGTGTGTGTAGGATCGCCGCCGTTTGCGCCAATTGCAAGGTTGAGCAACAAGTAGAATTTCTGATCGGAAGTAAAAGGATTGCCTCCGTCAGGATTAATTGTTTGTTGCAGATCGACTTGGTTCAGTAACTCGTTATCAAGGTAAATGCTGATCTGTTTTTTGTCCCAGTGCATCGACCAGGTGTGGAATTTATCGGCCCAGTCGGGATCGGTTTTCGTAAAATGTTGTAATGGAATTTTTGTGTCGTCCCACTTGGCCTGGTAATTTAATTCCGAGCCCCACGCTGCGTTTGCCAAAAGGTGTGGAACATTATTTATTCGATAGAATTCCATAATGTCTATCTCGC
This sequence comes from Draconibacterium mangrovi, assembly GCF_010586825.1. Classification (GTDB taxonomy): domain Bacteria; phylum Bacteroidota; class Bacteroidia; order Bacteroidales; family Prolixibacteraceae; genus Draconibacterium; species Draconibacterium mangrovi. The sequence goes on from NZ_JAAAGB010000005.1 coordinate 171,294, forward strand.
CGCATTGTGGCCAGCTTTGCTCGGTTCCTAACAACCAAATAGCGGGCCAGGCACCGTTTGAAATATTAATACGTGCGCTTATTTCAAAGTAGCCAAACGGAGGCCATTCTTGCAGGTCTTTAGTAATAAGGCATGCTGATGTGTATTTTGCGCTCGAACGATTCGTGCGCCAGTCATCGCTAAGTGGATTGAAATTTGGGTTGAAAATATTTTCTCTTTTACCCTCTATTGTTAAACGTCCATTCTTGCAATAAGCATTTTGGGGTTGATACCATTGTAGTTCACGGTTGCGCACAAAACCATATTCAAAATTCCAGTTTTGTGCATCAGGATAACCATCGTTATCAAAATTATCCTCCCAAATCAGTTGGTAATCTTTTGGCCTGTTTTTCTCTGAATCCTGTTTGTTGTTGGCGTAACTATTGTACCCAACAAAAATGCATAGTACAAGAAAAAGCTTTGTAAGAATAGTTTTCGTATGGTTAGTACGATTCATAAATTAAAGTTTTCGTTTATTGGTTTGTTTCTCTTCTTCCAGGAAACATTGCAAAACTCAGGTAAAAAAGATGGAATGAATTGAACAAAATCGATGTACACTTTCAATTAATTGAAATCGATTGTATAAAATTGACAAAAGCTGTTACAAATTTGACATGCAGGATTTGTACAAAAGGTCGGATGTGCGTAGTGTGTAGATATACAGTGCTTTATGAGGCGATGGTTCGGGAGCCTAGGTCTTGTTATGTTTTTAACGTATATTGAATGAAGCAAACCATCTTTTTCAAATTTCATATAAATTTGCACAAACGCAAAAACTAACATGTTACGAATTACTAAACTGCTTTTTGTTCTTCTTTTTTGCTCTTGTGCTGCGTTGGCACAAAACGAGCTTTACTTTTCTCACCTGGGAACAGAAAACGGACTTACCATCGATAAATCAAACACCATCGCTCAGGATCAGAATGGATTTATGTGGCTTGGCACTTTAAACGGCCTGACACGTTATGATGGTTACGACTATGTTACTTATCACCCACATTTCCATGACTCCACGTCTATCTCAAACCGAGAGATTACAAAGTTAATGGTTGACAAGGCCGGTAATTTGTGGATTGGAACAGCAAGTGGTTTAAATTTTATGAACCTGGAAACCGGTGCTTTTAAACGATATAAGATACGAAGCCGGATTTTATCGTTGGCAGAAGATCACAAAGGGATTATTTGGATTGGTACATGGAATGATGGATTGTATAAGCTCGATCCGGAAAACAATGAAATGAAACATTACCTGGCAAGAGAGGTGGTAAGTGATATTTACGAAGACTCGCGCCAGATTTTATGGATAGCCACTTACAATGCTTTGCTTCGTTTTTATCCTGAAAGCGATGAATATAAGCGTTATGTTGCTGAGCCCGGTACAAATTCACTTTCAAATTCTACCATCACACAAATTGTTGAATCGAAAGAAGGAAACCTATGGTTTGGAACATGGAGCGGAGGTTTGAACAAAGCAGAGGTAAATTCCGATGGCGAAATAACTCGCTTTACTGCTTATCGCGAAACGGCCAGATCGAACAGCCTTGGTGATGATGTTGTATTCAGACTTTATTACGATCAGTTTGATAATCTGTGGATCGGATCGTGGAACGAAGGTTTAAGTCTACTGAAATACGACCAGCAGCAACTTCCGCCCGAAGAAGCAAGGTTTTGGAATTATCAAGCTTCGGTTAATAATCCGGGAAGTTTATCGTCAAATGCCGTATCCGCCATTTTTGTCGATAAAAGTGGTTTGCTTTGGGTGGGGTCTTCGAAAATCGACCGAGCCTCGATAACCGATAATGGATTAAGTCGTTACGTGTTGCCGGGAACGGTCGATAATCTTGGAAACAAAATATACATTAAAAGTTTTGCTGCTTTCAACGATCAATTGTGGATTGGCACTTCGTACAACCTTTTGCAGTACGAAAACAAAAATGGAGTGTATGTTTTAAAGAAAGATTATGGTGAGCTGATATATACTCACGACGGCCGTGAGTTTATAGCGTATACCATTTTCGACATGTATGCCGATAGTACAGGACTTTGGATTGGCACCGAAGATGCCGGGCTTATTCATTATCATTTTTCCCGCGATATGGAACTCGATCTTGCAAGCCGTGAATACTATAACGAGAATACTGAAATAGCAATTCCGGGAAATAAAGTGATTGAATTATTTCCATCAAAAAAATACCCTAACGTAATTTATGCGGGAATTACAGAGCGTGGTTTTGTGATTTTAAAAACCAACAGAAAGAAGGTTGTTTCGGTTGAAAGCTTTTCAGCCGGCTCTGAAAATGACCATATAACCAGCAACATTATCCGGGCTTTGCAGGAAGATAGCTCGGGAGATGTTTGGATCGGAACGGAAAACGGCTTGAATTGTTACCATCCGGAAACCGGTAAATTCGACAAATATTTTTATTCAACCACCGATAAAAAATCGTTAAACGACAATGCCGTAAATGCCATTTTGGAAGATTCATTTGGCAACCTGTGGATTGGAACAACATCAGGATTAAACCGGAAAATTAAGGAAGTTGATTCATCGGGAAATGAGGTGGTGAAATTTAAAGGTTTTCCTGAAATAGAGTATTTGCAAAACGATCTGATATCGGGAATAATGGAAGACAAATCGGGAGATTTATGGATTCGTACTTACCGAGGTATTGTTGAGTTTGATGCAGAAAATGAGACAATTGTAAGCAAACATTTTTCGCAGGATTACCAAAATGATCGCGTGGAAAGAAATGCACAATTCGTTCTTGAAGATGGAAAAATAGTAGTGGGTAACCTCACCGGTTTTATCGTACAGGAGCCAGAAAATATTAGCCAAACGGAGCAAGCGGCAAAGGTGGTAATTACCGACCTGTTGATTTACGACAAAAGCATGAACGATGAGCTGGAGCTCCGAACAGAATATGGAATCGACTCTGACATTCCTTACGCGGAAAAGGTGAACCTGTCGTATAAGGACAAAATGGTGACTTTTAGTTTTTCGGATATGGACTATAAAAATCCGGGGAAAAACGAATACTTCTTTCGAATGGAAGGTTTTGATGCGCAGTGGAACAGTGCCGGACCTCGAAATACAGCCACCTACACCAACCTCCCGCCCGGTAATTATACGTTTAAAGTTGTGGCAAGCTCCGGCAACGATGTTGATTTTACCAAGGCTACGACCTTTCAGGTTTCCATGTCGCCGCCCTGGTGGAAATCAATTGCTGCCTATATCGTTTATGGTTTATTGTTTTTTGCCGTTCTGTATTTTTTTATGAAATACTCGATAATAAATGCACAAAAGAAAAGCGAGCTGGCATTTGAGCATTTGAGGGCCGAAGAATTACGAAATCTTAACGAACAAAAAACGCTGTTCTTTACCGATATTACACACGAATTAAGAACACCGCTAACACTAATTTTAGGGCCGTCGAAAGAATTGCTTGACGACAAAAAACTGAGTGCCGAGTCGCACAAACTGGCACATTTAATAAATACCAGCGCCTATAAACTTTTACGTTTGGTAAATCAATTGCTTGAGTTCCGAAAGATTGAGAAAGGTATTCCGGAAAGTCTTTACATTCAGCATTGTAATTTGTCTAATCTGCTTTACGAGGTTTTCAATTTCTTTAAGCCAATGGCCGATTCGCGTCAAATAGAATTTAAAATAGATACCACTCCCGAGACTGTCATGGCCTGGTTCGACCCTGATAAAATGGAGAAAATAATATTTAATCTCTTGTCGAATGCCTTCAAATATTCGCCCGATGACAGCGCTATTTCGATAAAGGCATTTGAGCGAACAATCACCAACGAAGAAAAAGAGGTGGTGATTGAAGTTCAGGACAGTGGTATTGGAATTGCAAAAGAATACCAGGAGAAAATATTTGAGCGTTTCTTCCAGATAAAGCAGCTACGCACCCAAAGTACGGGCGGAATTGGTTTGTTTATGGCCAAGGCAATGATTGAGCAGCATGGCGGATCGATAGGTCTGGATAGCGAAGAAGGAAAGGGAAGCTGTTTTCGACTGGTTTTGCCGCTGAACAGCGAGCTGGCTGCACAGGCCGAAAAAAGTGAAAAATGGAAACCGGAAGATTCGGTAACGGCTTTGGCTCATCCCGAAGATACCACGTTTGATAATATTTTACACGACACGTCTTTTAGCGGATCGGATAATACAAAACCACATGTGTTGGTTGTTGAAGACGATGCGGATTTGAAGGAGTTTTTGTGTACCGGCTTATCGAAACATTTTAATGTAAAGTGCGCCGATAATGGTGAGGAAGCACTTGAGAAAATTGAGGCAAATACTCCCGATCTTATTCTTTCGGATGTAATGATGCCCGAAATGGATGGTTTTGAACTGTGCACCCAACTGCGGAACGACCTGAATTATTCGCACATCCCGGTAATTTTCCTTACGGCCAAAACCATGCAGGAAGATCAGATAAAAGGATTAAAGCTTGGGGCGGTTGATTACATCTACAAACCGTTTAATATGGTTTCTCTGTCGCTGAAAATTTATAACCTGCTTAACCTGCAAAAACAAAAGCGGGAGCGACTGCGGACAGAACAAATTCTGGAGCCCGAACACATAGAATTATCCTCTTTGGACGAGGAATTTTTGAAAGCAGCTGTTCAATCGGTTCAGAATAATTTGGACAATACCGATTTTGATGTGGAAGCTTTTAGTGCCGAACTAAAAGTTAGCGCCAATCAGGCATATCGAAAAATAAAAGCACTTACCGGGCAAACGGCCAACGAATTTATCCGTACACAACGATTAAAGGTCGCATCGGGTCTGCTGGTGCAGAAAAAACGATCGATTAGTGAAGTGATTTATATGGTTGGATTTACCAGCCCGTCGTATTTTAGCCGTTGTTTTAAAGACTTTTACGGTTGTACTCCAAAAGAGTACATTGAGAAAAATACCTGATTGAGCGGGTAAAACAGTATGCAAGTTGGTATATCGAATATGTACAATTTTACGTTGAATTTATGCCACTGATTGCGAAAACGGACTGATATTTTTGCTTCACTTTGTTACGACAGATTAGATTAAAATCTATAAAGCAAAATAACCGTTTATCATGAAACCACGATCGAACCAACATTTACCTATTCTCTTTACTTTTTTGTGCGCCTCGTTATTGATTGCATTAATGGGATGCAGCCCGAAAAAAGAAGTGCCGCAAGGATTTCAAAGTTTTACTCCGGGGCAACCCTGGCCCGATGCCGATAGTGTGCACATAAATGCCCATGGCGGTGGAATTTTGTATTACAATAACACCTATTATTGGTTTGGCGAATACAAAAGCGAAAATACCAGTTCGGCCCGGGTGGGAGTGAATTGTTACTCTTCAAAAGATTTATACAACTGGAAAACTGAAGGGGTTGTGTTGCCGGTTAGCGATAGTGTTGGAAGCGATATTGAGACCGGTTGTGTAATGGAGCGTCCGAAGGTTGTTTACAACGCGAAAACGCAACAATTTGTATTGTATTTTCACCTCGAGTTAAAAGGTAAAGGGTACAGTGCTGCACGTGTTGGGATTGCTGTTAGCGACAATGTTACCGGGCCTTACACTTATCTGCACTCATTGCGACCCAATGCAGGAGTTTGGCCGCAGAACATGACTGAAGAGCAGAAAACCAGCAGTTTAACCATGGATGATTTTTCCGACTGGTGGACCGATGACTGGATGCAGGCTGTTCATAATGGTTTGTTTATCTGTCGTGATTTTGAAGGAGGACAAATGTCGCGCGATATGACACTTTTTGTTGATGATGACGGTAAAGCCTATCACATTTATTCTTCGGAAGAAAACCTCACGCTGCATATTGCCGAATTGAGCGATGACTATTTAAGTTACACAGGAAAGTATATTCGTGTTGCACCGGGCGGGCACAACGAAGCGCCTGCCATTTTTAAGAAAGACGGAAAGTATTTTATGATAACGTCCGGTTGTACTGGTTGGGATCCGAACGCTGCGCGAATGTTTACCGCCGAATCGATTTGGGGACCTTGGGAACAACATCCAAATCCATGTGTTGGCGAGGATGCCGACTTAACTTTCCACTCGCAAAGCACATATATTTTGCCAGTTACGGGGAAGGACGATGCCTTTATTTTTATGGCCGATCGTTGGACACCTAAAAAGCCAATCGAGGCCAGTTACATTTGGTTGCCCATTCAATTTGAAAACGGATTACCGGTTCTAAAATGGATGGATCAGTGGAACCTCAGCATTTTTGACGAAACAAACGAATTATAATAGATAGAAATAATGAAGAAATTAGCAGTATTTGCATTGCTCCTGTTGCCATTTATTGGTTTGGCGCAGGATGTTTTTATTCAGAATGCAAACGGACGGGAATTCACCAGCCTGAACGGGAAGTGGAAATATGTACTTGATCCTTACGAACAAGGGCAAATCGGTTTTATGCCCGTTTATGAAAATGTAAAACAAAAGGACAAATCAGACCGGGTTGAATATAGTTTCGACGATGCGCAAACGCTTTGGGTGCCTGGTGCCTGGGATGCACAAAAAACTGAACTTTCCTATTTCGAAGGAAGTATCTGGTACCGGAAAACCTTTCATAAAACTGATCTTTCGAACGACAAACGCTATTTCGTTTATGTTGGTGCTGCCAATTATATTAGCACCGTAACACTTAACGGAAAAGTACTGGGAGTTCATGAAGGTGGTTTTACGCCTTTCGCTTTCGAGATCACCGACGTGCTTAAAGAGAAGGACAATTTTCTGATTATCGGTGTAAACAACAGCCGCAGAAAAGGTGGAATTCCTGCTCCGGTAACCGATTGGTTTAATCACGGAGGTATTACTCGTGAAGTGAAATTAATCGAGGTTCCAAAAACTTTTGTGTGCAACTATTTCCTGTCGTTAGACAAAAGCGCACTTAATTCAAAAACCAAACAGATTAACGGAAAACTGGAATTGAGCGGAAAGCTTTTTCCAAAGAAAGCACGTATTGAAATTCCTGAATTAAAGGTTAACGAAGAAATTAATGTTGATGCCGACGGGACTTGCAATTTTACCATCAATGTAAAAAATCTGGAGTTGTGGTCGCCCAAAAATCCAAAATTGTACGAGGTTTCTATTTCTGCCGCAAATGATAAAGTAAGCGATCAAATCGGATTCAGAACGATTGAGACCGAAGGTAAAAAAATTCTTTTGAATGGAGAACAAGTTTTCTTGAGAGGAATTTCGTTGCACGATGAAAATCCGCTTCGTGCTGACCGTGCCAATTCTGTTGAAGATGCACAGCTAGTTTTGGGCTGGGCAAAAGAACTGGGATGTAATTTTATCCGTTTGGCGCATTATCCACACCAGGAAAATATTCTTCGCGAGGCGGATAAAATGGGTATTCTGCTTTGGGAAGAATTGCCTTTGTACTGGGGAATCGACTGGGAAGATCAGAACGTTCTGCGAAAAGCAAAACAACAGTATTTCGAAGTGATCAACCGCGATTATAACCGTGCAAGTTCAATTATCTGGTCTATCGCAAATGAAACAACTCCATCTGATTCGCGAAACGCATTTTTGGGCGCAGTTGCCGATCATATTCGCTCAATTGACAATACCCGTTTGTTGTCGGCGGCGTGTAAAAAGGATCAACCCGGAGATGGAAATAAAGAAAAATATTACACCATTAATGATCCGTTGATGAAGTACCTCGATATTGTAAGCTTTAACGAATATTTGGGATGGTACGGAGGTTTACCCGACGAGTGCCGCGAAAAAATTATATCATCGGATGAAGACAAGCCAATTATTGTTAGCGAATTTGGAGGTGGCGCCTTGCAAGGGTTTCACGCCGATAGTCTTACCCGTTGGAGTGAAGAATTTCAGGAATATCTATACCATGAAAGTATTGGTATGTTTGATAAAATAGACGGTTTGGCAGGAATGACTCCCTGGATTCTGGTTGATTTTATGTCGCCACTTCGTCAATTGCCCGATGTTCAGGATGGCTGGAACCGCAAAGGTTTGATTTCTGAAAAAGGGTATAAAAAGAAAGCTTTCTTCGAATTGCAAAAGTATTACGAAAAGAAAGCAGCAGAATACGAATAGATTTTTGGAAATAAATAGATATTGATTATTTGGAAGCAGCAGCAGGAATTTCTTGCTGCTGTTTTTTTTGAAAGTCTCTCGAAAATCAATAGCACAATTTTGCTCAAAGTTATTAGACTCACCCTGATTGTACCTTCGACACAATCGTCCCTCTCTACTCGTAGAGAGGGAATGAGGGAGAGTTTTAAGTTCATGGTTTTTATTTTTATTCAAGTTTGTGATTCCAAAAATCACAAATGTTAATCAGGTACTCATCCCAAATTCCTTCTTGTATCGCGCCGGAGAAATGCTTGTATATTGTTTAAAGATCCGGGAGAAATGGTAGCGATCGGCAAAACCTGTTTTTAGAGCTATTTCATCGATACTCAAATTAGAGTGGTGAAGCATAATACATGCACTGTCAATGCGTTTGTTGCGAATATACTTTTGCACCGAGATACCAACCTCGTTCGAAAAAAGACGGATAAAAGCATTTGTCGCCATTTTGGCTTTTTCGGCTAACGTTGGATTGCTTAAATCATCCGTTAAATGTCTTTCAATGTATCGTAAACAGCTGATAATCCGATGATCGTTTGAGATTAGGTTCCAGTTTGATTCGGGGAGGTCGGTAAGTAAATCAGCAATTAAAGCTTTTATCACCAAACTGATGTGGAAGCTAAAAAATTTATGCTCCTTGTTCAGGTGGTTTTTTATTAGCTCAAGTTTCGACTGGAGATGTTCGTTGAGTTCAAAACTAAAAACTCCGGGTGAGATATTGTCGTAAGGTATTCCAATATTGAAGTGTATAAACAAATGTTGAAGGCTTGGTTTTGAAGCGGCTATTTGTCGGTCGGAATTCAAATCAACACGTTCTCCTACCAATGAGAAGCCTTCCTTTGGTATCTTGTGATCGTATAAACGTGTTGAGTAGGAAGTGTTCGGAGATATCAAAATTATTTTGTGGGGAGATAAATTGTACTCCGTTTCATTGTGCATGATTTTGGCGCCTTCAGCATTGTTGTGGTATATGCGCCAGTAGGGGAATGACAGTTCCGAGTACTCCCAGTTCTCAAGCCACCAATGGCGGCAGCAAAGTAGCTGAATATTATAGTTTGGAAATAGCTGAACAACATCTGACGGATCGCCCTTTTCAGGCTTTATTTTAGGTAAGTTCATTTAAGCTGATGTTAGAATCAGATACAAATGTAATAAAAATAGCCATTGCTTTTGGGAGGGTTTAGTGGTACTTTGTGCTCATTAAATAAATGCGATAAAATATAAATCTAAACAATAAGTTATGGCTAACAGACTAATTGGCGACTTGCCAAAAGTAGGTATTCGTCCCGTTATTGACGGACGTGAACGTGGTGTTCGGGAGTCGCTTGAAACACAAGTAATGACGCTTGCTCAAACAGCAGCAGCTTTGATCAGCGATCAGTTAAAATTTCCGAGCGGTGAAAAGGTAGAATGTGTTATTGCCGATACGTGTATCGGAGGTGTAGCCGAGGCGGCTATGTGTGCTGAGAAATTCAGAAAAGAAGGCGTTGGCGTGTCGTTAACGGTTACACCGTGCTGGTGTTACGGTACTGAGGTGATGGATACTGATCCGTTGGTGCCAAAAGCCGTTTGGGGATTTAACGGAACAGAACGTCCGGGAGCGGTTTATCTGGCTGCAGCTTTGGCCGGATACACGCAAAAAGGATTACCAGCTTTCGGGATTTATGGTCGCGATGTGCAGGATGTCGGCGACACAACAATACCGGATGATGTAAAAGAAAAAATAGTACGCTTTGTAAAATCGGGGCTGGCAGTTGCACAAATGAAAGGAAAATCGTATTTGTCGATCGGCTACAGTTCGATGGGAATTGCCGGTTCAATGGTAGATTCATCATTCTTTCAAAAGTATTTGGGAATTCGCACTGAATTTGTCGAATCGGTAGAGATTCTTCGACGTATTGACGAAGGTATTTACGATGAGGAAGAGTACCAAAAAGCACTGGCCTGGACAAAAGAGAATTGCAAGGAAGGTAGAGATGTAAACAAACCGGAAGACCAGGCTGATGCTGCCCGAAAAGAAGTAGAGTGGGAGACAGTGGTTAAAATGACTTTGATCTGCCGTGATATGATGATCGGTAATGAAAAGGTTATTGCCAAAGGTTATCGCGAAGAAGGTTTAGGAAGAAATGCCATCCTTGGTGGTTTTCAGGGGCAACGCCAGTGGACCGATTATAAACCAAATGCCGATTTTACTGAGGCTATTCTAAACTCGTCAATCGACTGGAACGGCATTCGTCAGGCCTTTGTTTTTGCAACTGAAAACGACAGTTTGAATGGTGTTTCCATGTTGTTCGGGCACTTACTCAGCAACACCAGCCAGATTTTCTCTGACGTGCGTACATACTGGAGTCCGGAAGCTGTTAAACGTGTTTGTGGAAAAGAATTAACCGGTTTGGCTGAAGGTGGAATTATTCACCTTATCAACTCGGGCTCAACAACGCTCGATGCAACAGCACAGCAACGCGATGCCGAAGGAAATCCTGCTATGAAACCTTTCTGGGAGATTACCGAAGAAGAAGCGCAGAAGTGTTTGGATAATACACTGTGGCCTCAGGCTGAACGGGGATATTTTCGTGGAGGAGGTTATTCGTCACAGTTTAAAACAGCTGGACAAATGCCGGTTACCATGAGCCGTGTAAACCTGGTTGATGGGCTGGGACCTGTACTTCAAATTGCTGAAGGCTGGACGGTTGAACTCCCTGATGATATTCATGAAATTTTGGATGAGCGCACCAATCCAACCTGGCCAACAACTTGGTTTGTGCCACGGACAAATGGCGAGGGAGCGTTTAAAGATGTGTATTCGGTTATGGCCAATTGGGGCGCGAACCACGGTGCAATTAGTTATGGTCATATTGGTGCCGACCTGATTACACTGGCTTCAATGTTGCGTATTCCGGTGAACATGCATAATGTTGATGGCGATAAGGTTTTCAGACCAAGTGCATGGGCATCTTTTGGCGAAAATAGAGAAGGTTCAGATTTTCGTGCCTGTGAAACTTACGGGCCACTTTACGGTAAAAAATAGCGAATATGCCTGAAAAAGATCTGGCAATAGTATTCGATTGCGGAGCCACAAACCTGCGGGTGATTGCTATGGATGTGCGTGGCAAAATTGTGGCTTCGGAATCGACTGCAAACAATACAAGTCCTGATCCTGAATTTCCGGGTGGCGTAATTTGGGATGTGGAAGAAATGTGGGGGAAGCTTTGTGCTGCTTCGAAAAAAGTAATGGCCGCAATCGATATAAAACGGATTGCGGGCGTTACGGTTACCACTTTTGGAGTTGATGGTGCTTTTGTGGATAAGGAAGGCAAGCTGTTGTACCCTGTCATTTCGTGGCAATGTCAGCGTACCTCGCCAATTATGGATGAGATTGGGAAATATATTCCACTTGAAGAACTGTACGCCGAAGCTGCCACTTTTCCGTACGCATTTAATACCATCAACAAAATGGTATGGATGAAGGAAAACAGGCCGGAGGTGATTGAAAAGGCACATCGTTTTTTGTTTATCACATCGCTGTTTATTTTTAAGTTGACGGGCGAGCTGCGTAACGACGCGACCATGGCCGGTACTTCTATGTTAATGGATATGCAAAAACGGCAGCCTTCCGAAAAGATATTTGCGGCCTTGGATATTCGACCTGATATTTTGGGTGATATTGCTGAATCCGGAGAGCTCGCCGGAGCCGTTCATCAAAAGGCTGAAAGAGAAACCGGAATTCCAACGGATGTGCCGGTATTTTTTGGCGGACACGATACACAGTTTGCAGTATTTGGTTCGGGGGCCAATGAAAATGAACTGGTGCTGAGTAGTGGAACCTGGGAAATTATTATGGCGCGAAGTGCCGGTTTTAAATCGACAAAAAAGGAACTGGCAGCGCAATTAACCACTGAGCTTGATGCAGTGAAAGGACTATTCAATATCGGACAGAATTACCTCGCTTCAGGAATCTTGGAGTGGTTTGCCAAGAATTTTTACTCCGAACTAAGTGGTGTTGCTTTGTACACCAAAATGATTGAAGATGCCAGTTCAGTTCAGCCCGGAGGATCTTCAGTTTGGGTAAATCCATCGTTTTATGGCGAAGGCGGAAGCAATAGTTTTGGTACGATAAACGGTTTAACAATTCATACTAAACGGGGTGAAATCTATCGGGCATTTCTGGAAAGCCTGGCGTACCGTTTGAGATTTGGTATTGAGGCGCTGGAAAATGCCGGTGGTTTTAAAGCTGAGAAAATAATTTGTGTGGGAGGTGGATCAAAAAACTATCTTTGGAATCAATTGCGTGCCGACGTTTGCAATTTGCCTATACAATTGGTCGATCAGAAAGAGACAACCGTTTTGGGAGCAGCCTTGTTCGTATTTGCCGGAAGTGGTGTAGCTAAATCGCCCGAAGATGCCCGGCAGTTGGTGGATTATAATCCTAAAATTATTGAGCCATCGGAAAATCAAAAGCTGTACGGCGAATTGTATCAGAAATTTAAAGAACGCATGCAATACATTTAGTAATGAAGTGTTGAACAACTTAGTCATTAACTGTGGATGCATTAAAAAAACTTCCGGCGGAGGTCGTAAAACATATTTATCAGGTTAGCGAAGTTGCTGGTTATTTATGGGAAAAGGAATGGACCGAAAAAAGCTCGGGAAATATTTCCATTGATTTGAGTGGACTTTTCCCAGAATCATCGATCAACCGGATTCATTACGAAGTTTCCTTCGATTTTCCTATCGATGCAGCCGGGATGGTACTTTTTGTTACCGGGTCGGGTTGTCGGTTGCGGCATCTTGTAGATAGGGTAGATGAAGTTGCAGCAATTATAGCTGTTAATTCAACCGCTACGGCCTATTCGGTTTTGTGGGGAGGCAAAAGTGCCGGTTTTAAACCCACTTCTGAATTGAGGGCACACATAAAAATTCATCTTTTTAATGCGGCAAATCATACCGGCCGAAAAGCTGTTGTTCATGCACATCCCAGCGAGTTGGTGGTTTTAAGCCACCATAAATTGTTTAACGATGAGGCTTTGTTTAATCACTCGCTATGGAAAATGTGCCCGGAAATTAAGTTGTATGTTCCGCGTGGAGTTGGCTGCTGCGAATATGCGCGATATGGAACCGAAGAACTGGCAAATCTTACGCTGGAAGGATTAAAAACTCACGATGTTGTGTTGTGGGAAAAACACGGTACTTTAGCCACCGGAGTTGATATGGAAGAGGCCTTCGACTTTTTGGATGTGGCCAATAAAGGAGCGAAACTTTTGTTGTTGGCCTGGAGTGCCGGTTTCGATCCTGAAGGACTCTCGCCCGATCAGTTGGATGAGCTGCTTAATACATGAACGTGTTAAATTCAGAAGAGGCATGCACATAATAATTCAGGTCTTCGTTTAAAACTTATACCTTCGCGCCCAAATGGAAACGAGAGAAGTATGAGTTTAAACCGTTCAGGCAAATTTTTTATTCCCGTATTAACAATGGTTATGGCTGCTATGGTGGCCATGTCGCCGTTTGCAATTGACACCTACATAGCCGCTTTACCCGATATTGCTGCGTTTTTTGGCGTAAAGCTAAACGTAGCCGAGTTAACCATCACTTTGTATTTTCTGGGATTTGCTTTTGGTAACTTTTTCGGTGGACCCTTGTCTGATGCTTTTGGACGAAAGACAATTGCTCTCACCGGAATTGCACTTTACGGATTGGCTTCTATGCTAATAACTACCTGCACAAAAATTGAATATGTGCTTTTGTTGCGTGTGCTTCAGGCTTTTGGAGGAGGATTTGCAACGGTTACCGGAAATGTGTTTATCCGCGACTGGTACAGCGGAAAACAGGTGGCTCGTTTCGTTACTATTATTAGTATGATCATTATGCTGGCTCCTCTGTTTGCTCCGGTTATGGGTGCGGCATTAATTCATTGGTATGGATGGGTGAGTATCTTCTGGTTTTTGCTGGCATTTGCCATTCTGTTGTTCTTATCCATGTGGTTGCTTATTCCCGAATCACGAGCTCCGGAGCTGATCACCCGAAAAATTACAGGCCGGCAGCTGTTGGAAAAGTACCGGGTATTTTTCGCGAACAAACAAAGTACTATTCTGCTGTTTGCCATTAGTTTGCCCATGTCGGGCTTGTACATTTTTATTACGGCGGCTTCGTTTATTTATATCGAGTATTTTAAAATAAGCCAAATGCGCTTTCCACTGTTTTTTAGTGCGAATGTTGTTCTTAACATCTTGCTTTCGTTTTTAAATACCATGCTTCTGAAGAAATACGATCCTGAAAAGATTTTACGTTACGGCTTGTTGTTGCAGCTGTTTTCAGGAGTTACGCTAGCCATTTCGGTGTTGATGCCCGAGCCGCAATTGTGGGCAGTGTTTGCATCGATTGTGCTGTATGTAGGCAGTTTAGGTTTGGTTTTTGGAAACGGAACAGCCACAATTCTGAATCATAATCCTGAAGTTGCAGGATCGGCAAATGCTACTATCGGAATTGCCCGCTTTGCCATTAGTGCTCTAATCGGAAGTATAATGGCGATGTTTCATACCGGCGATCTTATTCCATTCGGCTTGGTGTTGTTTTTCTGTACTCTCTCAGGAAATATTCTGTATAATTGGGCTTTGCGGATAAAAGTGTAACCTCTTACCAGATTCCACTCAAACCATCTTCCAACGCTTTTTGGTAGCGTTCCATATTAAAAGAATACAAGTACGGCGATTTGTGTGCACCGCCTGTTTTCCGTTCTTTTAACTTATCAAGAATATTGTAGTTTAACATTTTGCGCTGAAAATTGCGGCGGTCCAGATCGCGGCCAAGAATCGTTTCATAAAGTGTCTGAAGCTCGGGCATGGTAAATTTGCGGGGTAACAGTTTTAAACCAATGGGTTGTTGGCTAAGCTGTAAACGCAAGGTGCTAATGGCATTCTCTATAATTAGTTTATGGTCGAGCAGCATCGAAACATCGGTGTTTAAAGAAACCCAATCGCAATGGTCGGAAAAAAGGTCGGGGGTTGGTTTTACTTTCCTAAAGTCAACCAAAGCATAAAATCCTACAGAGATAAAACGTTTGTCAAAAAAACTCTTGTCTGGCTTTATGCCTGCCATGTCGGCGTCGAATATCGCTTTATTCGATTTTGATCTGTCGGGATCGCTAAATACCTTAAATTGTTTTAAAAACAGCTTGTCAAGTCCGGTGCGCTCTTTAACTATGCGTTGCGCAGCCTGCTCCAACGTTTCATCGTATTTTAAAAATCCTCCGGGGAGTGCATATTCTTTTGAATATTTTAAATGCAAAAGCAAAACTTTAAGCTCGTTGTTATTAAATCCAAATATCACGCAGTCGAGTGATATATGATTCATGTACTCTGTTGAGTTAAATGGCTTGGTCTCTGTCAAAGTCTTTAATTTTTATGCTTACAAATTAGAAAAAATTCTCGAAGTATTAAGTGAATATGTTTTAAAATATAATAATGTGTCGCAATGACACTAGGTGTGAAATTTATTTCTATATTCGACGTCGTAGATAAAACATATAGATAAACTAAAACAATAAATTTTTAATTAGAACTAAATCATTCACCATGATCGGTAACAAACTAAAACTAAACAGTGTGCTAGCCCTCATTATACTATTTCTTGTATCAGGTAGTCTGTCGGCAAGTGTTTCACAAAAAAGCGTAAAAGAAATCGTTAAGTCGATGACTGTGGAGCAGAAAGCCCAGTTGGTAATTGGTACTGGAATGTATTTCCCTTTACCCGATTCCATTCGCGAAAAAATGCCTCCGATGTTTGGCGGCGATCTCGATACCAGCACTCCTTACGGAAAAATGGTAGAAAAAATCAGGGGATATTTGCCCGGAACTGCCGGAGTTACTGCAGAATATACTAGTTTGGGAGTTACGAGCCAAACTCTGGCTGATGGTCCTGCAGGATTGCGCATCAGTCCAATCCGCGAAGGTGAAACCGATACTTATTATTGTACAGCTTTCCCGATTGCAACTGTGTTGGCTTCATCGTGGGATACCGAGTTAGTAGAATCGGTTGGAAAAGCGATGGGTAAAGAGGTGCTGGAATATGGTGCCGATGTTCTTTTAGCACCTGCATTGAATATCCAGCGCGATCCATTGTGCGGACGAAACTTCGAATATTATTCGGAAGATCCGCTGGTAGCTGGAAAAATGGCGGCTGCCATGGTAAAGGGTATCCAATCGAATGGCGTGGGAACTTCCATCAAACACTTTGCAGTAAACAATCAGGAAACCAATCGTATGTCGGTTGATGTTGTGGTTGGCGAACGCGCATTACGCGAGATTTACCTGAAAGGATTTGAGATTGCAGTAAAAGAAAGTGAGCCATGGACAGTGATGTCGTCTTACAATAAAGTAAATGGAGTTTATACTTCAGAGAGTCATGATCTGTTGACTAAAATTCTTCGCGATGATTGGGGATATGGAGGATATGTAATGACCGACTGGGGTGGTGGCAGCGATGTTGTTGCACAAATGAAAGCTGGAAATGATATGATCCAACCGGGTTCGCCGGAGACGATTAAAACGTTGATTGAAGCTGTTGAGTCTGGAAAACTGGATGAATCAGTCTTGGATACAAATGTTGAGCGTATTCTAAATATCATGGTTGAAACACCACGTTATAATGGATATAAGATTTCAAACAAACCAGATTTGAAAGCGCATGCTGAAGTAACACGCCAGGCCGCTACTGATGGTATGGTATTGCTTGAAAACAACGGCGCACTTCCTTTTGCAAAAAACATTAAAAATGTGGCTGCATTTGGAAATACTTCGTACGATTTTATTTCAGGAGGAACAGGTAGTGGCGACGTTAACGAAGCTTACACCGTTTCGTTGTTGGAAGGCCTGCAAAATGCCGGTTACAAAACTTACGACGAACTTAAAAACACTTACGAAACCTACATGGAAGAAGCGAGTAAAGCGCAGGATAAATCCAAAAACTTTATTGCTGCTTTAATGGGTGGTAAAATTCCTGTTGAAGAAATGGCCTTGGATGCATCGATTGCAGAAGAGATGGCTACAAAAGCTGATATTGCTTTAATCACCATCGGTCGAAATGCCGGAGAAGGTGGCGACCGTGAAGCTGTTGAAGGTGATTTCTATTTGAATAAAAATGAACAGGACCTGATAAAAACCGTTACGGAAGCTTTCCATGCAAAAGGTAAAAAAGCGGTGGTTATTCTGAATATTGGAGGCGTTGTTGAAACCGCCAGCTGGAGCAATATTCCTGATGCCGTACTTTGTGCCTGGCAACCGGGACAAGAAGGAGGTAACTCGGTAGTTGATGTTCTTTCAGGAAAAGTAAATCCATCAGGAAAACTGGCGCAGACTTTCCCCGTGAAATACGAGGACGGTTCATCTGCGGATAATTTCCCGGGCGAGGCTGTAAAAGTTGATGGAGCAGAAGATAATACTGCCGACCAATCTGGTTTCTCGATGATGCGCCGTGTGCCTTGGGAAGTGGTTTACGAGGAAGATATTTACGTGGGTTACCGTTATTTCAATACTTTCGATGTGCCGGTTGCCTACGAATTCGGATACGGAAAGTCATACACAACATTCGAGTATAGCAATCTGAAATTAAGCGACAAAAAATTTGATGGAAAAGTCACTGTGGCTATTGATGTGGAAAATACCGGAGATGTAGCGGGTAAAGAAGTGGTCCAGGTATATGCCAGCGCTCCTGGTAAATCGCTTGAAAAGCCGGAAGAAGAGCTGGTAGCCTTCGGAAAAACAGCTTTGTTAAAACCGGGCAAATCGGCAACACTTACCTTTGATATTGATGCTGCACTTTTGGCTTCGTTTGATGAAGAAAGTACAAGCTGGATAACAGAAGGCGGCGATTATACCATCAAAGTTGGAGCTTCTTCAACCGACATTAAAGAAAAAGCAACATTCTCAGTTGCCAACGATATTGTAGTTGAAAAGGTATCAAAAGCAATGGTGCCTCAAAAAGATTTTGAAAAAATGCATAGGTAGTGGGACTTGGTTAAATACTCTCTCCCTGGAATAGTTCAGGGGGGGAGTTCCCTTATCCTTAACCTGTGAATAAAACAACCTTTTAAGACTAAACAAATTGTAAACCTACTACCTATGAAAAACGTTCGCGTGACTTTGTTTTTTTGTAGTGCCTTGTTTTTTTGGGCATGTTCAACTCAAACACCCCAACAAATTAAAGATAGTGTAATCCTTGCCGACGGAACGGTAAGTGGTTCGTTTGATGAAAGCACCGGAATTACCACTTTTAAGGGAATTCCTTTTGCCGCTCCTCCTGTGGGCGATTTGCGCTGGAAAGCTCCACAACCTGTTGAACCCTGGGAAGGAGTGAAACAATGCACAGAATTTTCAGCCAGCCCTATACAGTCAACTCCAATGCCGTTTAGTATGTGGACACAAGAGTTTATAGCTCCCAGGGAGCCGTTAAGCGAAGATTGCCTTTATCTGAATGTATGGACTCCGGCCAAAGATGCTACTGAGAAGCGTCCGGTTTTCGTATACATTTATGGCGGTGGTTTTTCAAGTGGCGGAAGTGCTGTTCCGATTTACGATGGTGAAGAAATGGCCAAAAAAGGCCTTGTTTTTATAACTATAAACTATCGTGTAGGAATTTTAGGATTTTTGGCACATCCGGAACTGACTGCTGAATCGCCAAACAACGCTTCAGGAAATTATGGTTTGCTCGACCAGGTTGAGGCTTTGAAATGGGTGAACAAAAATATTGCTTCTTTTGGCGGCGATCCAAACAATATTACCATTGCGGGTCAGTCGGCCGGAGCGGCCAGTATCAATTATTTGGTGGCAAGTCCTTTAACAAAAGGATTGATTCATCGTGCGATTGCAGAGAGTGGTGGTACCGTTTTTGCAACGAATGCATTGGGTCGAGGCGGTGATCTTAAAGCCGGTGAAGAAACAGGTGTAAAATTCGCCGAGTCATTGGGAGTATCATCCCTTGAAGAATTACGTGCCAAAAGTACAGAAGAGATTTTGATAGTCAGAGGTGGCGGAATTCCCATTGTTGATGGTTATTTTTTGCCAAAACCGGTAAGAGAGATCTTTGCCAACGGTGAACAAAACGATATTCCGGTAATTATTGGTTGGAATGAAGATGAAGGTTTTGGACCTCCACCTGTTTCTGCAGAACAATTTAAATCCAATGCTAAACAACTATTTGGTGATATGGCTGATGAGTTTTTAGCTAAGTTTCCAATCAACTCTGATAAGGAGGCAATTGCAATTCAGAACGATTTGGGAGCATTGCAAACTTTTGGTATTCAGTCGTACAAATGGATGCAGCTGCAAAATGAAAAGGCAACATCAAAGGTGTTTATGTACCGTTTTGAGCGCGATGTTCCTTACGCCGATGGAATGAGCGACTTTGGGGCATTCCATACCGGAGAAGTGCCGTACGCCTACAATAACCTGAAAATGAGTCCGCGCCCGTGGACCGAGGCGGATTATGAATTGGCCAACCTGATGTCGGATTACTGGGTGAATTTTGCAACTTCAGGTGATCCAAATGCGGAAGGATTACCAGAGTGGGAAGCAGCAACTCCCGATAATCTGAAAGCGATGCATTTTAACACCACATCGGTATGTGGCGATTTGCCAAGTATTGAATTGCTCAAATTTCTTGATACATTTTATTCCAACTAGAACTATACAAAACGAAATAACCATATTATGAAAAAACTGAAAATCATATCTGCAGCCTTTCTTTTTGCAGCTTTGTTTACTGGCTGTGGCCCCAAGTGGAGTGAAGAAGAAACGGGAGACTTTAATCTTGTTCATAACGAAGGTGGAGCAACTTTGGGGTATTCCCCAAAATCGGGAGTAGCACTTCTTACTGATGGAGGTTATGCATTTAAAGATTTGAACAAAAACGGCGAACTGGATGTGTACGAAGACTGGCGTAAACCGGTTGACGAACGTGCAAAGGATTTGGCTTCAAAAATGTCGGTGGAACAAATTGCCGGATTAATGTTATACAGCGGGCACCAGTCTATACCTGCCGGAGGTGGTGGTTTTGGTGCCGGAACATACATTGGAAAATCGTTGGCCGATAGTGGCGCAAGATCAAGCGATCTCACCGATCAGCAAATAAAGTTTCTTACCGAGGACAATCTTCGTCATGTGTTGATTACTACCGTTGAAAGTCCGGGCGTGGCTGCGCAATGGAACAACAACATGCAGGCTTTGGTTGAAGGCCTTGGTTTGGGAATTCCCGGAAATACAAGTACCGACCCGCGCCACGGAACCAAAGCGGAAACCGAATACAATGCCGGTGCCGGTGGAGATATTTCAATGTGGCCAACTACATTGGGTTTGGCAGCCACTTTTGATCCTGCGGTAATGAAAAAATTTGGAGAAATCGCCTCGATCGAATACCGTGCTTTGGGAATTGCAACTGCACTTTCTCCACAGATCGATTTATCAACTGAACCGCGCTGGAGTCGTTTTAGCGGAACAATGGGGGAAGATCCAGGTTTGGCAGCCGACCTCACGCGTGCTTATGTCGATGGATTTCAAACATCATCAGCGGCTAAAGAGATTGCCGGTGGTTGGGGTTTTGAAAGTGTAAATGCCATGGTAAAACACTGGCCAAGTGGTGGCCCTGAAGAAGGTGGCCGCGATGCACACTTTGGTTATGGTGCGTATGCGGTTTATCCCGGAAATAACCTTTCCGATCAGTTAAAACCGTTTACCGATGGTGCTTTTAAACTGGATGGCCCAACCGGAAAAGCCACAGCGGTTATGCCTTATTATACCATCTCATACAATATCGATCAGAAGAATGGCGAAAATGTAGGAAATGCCTACAACAAATACATCATCACTGATTTGTTAAGAGGTGAATATGATTACGATGGCGTGGTTTGTACCGACTGGATGATAACTGCAGATGCTGCAAATGTGCACGAATTCAGGGGAAAATGTTGGGGCGTTGAAGATCTGACGATTGCCGAGCGTCACTATAAAGTAATTGAAGCCGGTGCCGACCAGTTTGGCGGAAATAACGAAAAAGGACCCGTTTTGGAAGCTTACGAAATGGGCGTTAAAGAACATGGCGAAGAATACATGCGTAATCGGTTCGAGCAATCAGCGGTTCGTTTGCTGAAAAATATTTTCCGCCCGGGACTTTTTGAAAATCCTTACCTGGTTGTTGCCGAATCGGAAGAAATTGTAGGTAACCCGGAATACATGAAAGCCGGTTACGAAGCGCAGCTGAAATCAGTGGTGATGCTAAAAAACAAGGATGGCGTTTTGCCGCTTGAGAAAAAGTTGAAAGTATATATTCCACAAAAATATACACCTGCCGGAACCAACTGGTTTGGTATGCGCAGCGAAGAAAAATGGAGCGACGCGGCGAATATGGATATGGTAGCCAACTATTTCGAGGTTGTTGATGCAGCAGAAAAGGCAGATGTGGCAATTTGTCTGATCTCAAGTCCGCAAGGCGGAACAGGCTACTCGCTTGAAGATAAGGAAAAAGGTGGTAACGGATATGTTCCAATTTCACTTCAGTACGGACCGTATACTGCCGAGTATGTCCGTGAGGAAAGTATTGCAGGCGGAAGCCCGTTCGAAGACTTTACCAACAGAAGTTATAAGGGTAAATCAACCGAGGCAGCTAATGTTTACGACATGAAAGTGGTGAACGAGACCAAAGCAAAAATGGGCGATAAACCAGTAATTGTGGTGGTAAATGTGGCCAATCCGTTTATTCCGGCCGAGTTTGAAAAAAGTGCTGATGCTATTTTAATTCACTGTGGTGTGCAGGATCAGGCGATCATGGATTTGGTTACAGGTAATGCAGAACCATCGGGTTTGCTGCCTTTCCAGTTACCTGCCAACATGAAAACGGTAGAAGAGCAGTTTGAAGACGTGCCGCGCGACATGGATTGTTATACCGATGAAATGGGCAATGTATACGATTTTGCCTATGGATTGAACTGGAGCGGAATAATAAACGACGAAAGAGTAATTACATACAAATAAAACCATTCAGTTTTCAGGGGCCTTCGGAACTTCCGAAGGCCCTTTTATTCCAAAACTTGAATCAGCTAAACCAAATCTGCCAATGCTTTATTCGTACAGGAACAGATGTGCGAAATTTCGAATAAAGCTTTAGGCCGCAACCAAAATAACATGAAAAGGACGTTCATTTTAAAACTAATACCGCTTGTATTATGCGTGTTTGGTTCCATCATCGTGTTCGGGCAGGACGTTATACAAATTGCCAAAAATGATGGAACTGTAAATTTCGATGGTGTGCCCGACGAAGCCTTCTGGCTAAAGGCACGACAGTTTGAACTGATTATGCACATCCCCAATTTTGAAGCTGCACCAAGCGAGGAAACAAAAACCTACATCAGTTACGATGATAATTATTTTTGGGTAGGCGCTTTCCTGAATTATAAAAATCCGGAGAACATCGTTTCTACCAGTAAAAAGCGCGACGAGAAATCAAAAAACCCCGACTCGTTCGGAATTTTATTAGATACCTACGATGATAACGAAAATGCGCTGGCTTTTTGTACCATGCCCGCAGGACAGCGTATTGATTTTGCCGTATCAAACGATGCTCAAATGATGCCCAGCATATACGGAGCATCTTCATTAAACTACAGCTGGAACACATTCTGGGATGTTAAAACAGCTCGTACCGCAACCGGCTGGGCGGTTGAAATGCGGATTCCGTTTTCCAGTCTTCGTTTTCAGGAAGTAGATGGACGCGTACAAATGGGATTGTTGATTAACCGTGGGGTAAGCCATAACAATGAAGTGGATACGTATCCGGCTACCGATCCGAAATACGGCCGGCTGTCATCCAACAAACCATCGCTGGCACAAACGATTGAACTTTCGGGTGTGGAAAGCAAAAAACCTGTTTATGTGGCTCCTTATATCACTACCGGTGTAGAACGAACCAACGACCTGAATGAGGATGAAACGGCTTTTGATTCATCAAAAGACAATAAACTTACCGGCGGGGTTGATATCAAATACAGCCTCACCAGCAACCTTACCATGGACCTTACTTTTAACACCGATTTTGCACAGGTGGAAGCCGATGATGAACAGGTGAATCTTACACGTTACGCACTGTTCTTTCCAGAGAAAAGGATGTTCTTTCAGGAGCGATCCAGCATTTTCGATTATAAACTAAGCGGCCCAAGTAAGTTATTCTACAGTCGCCGTATTGGTTTGGATGAGGATGGTTGCCTGACGCCAATTTTGGGTGGTGCGCGGTTAACCGGTCGTGTTGGTAAATGGGACATGGGTTTTATGGATATGCAAACGCAAAAGAATAATGGAAACCCATCGGAAAATTTTGGTGTGTTACGTTTTCGCCGCCAGGTAATCAATACCAATTCGTATGTGGGGGCTATTATCACTTCCCGGGTTGGTGCCGATATCAACGATTCGTATTCTTACGGTGTTGACGGTATTTTCCGCATTTTTGGCGACGACTACATTGAAGCTGGCGTGGCTCAGACCACCGATCCCGAGGGCACTGATTTTTCGGGGGGCATTGAAAATACATTCTATCGTGCATCGTGGCAACGGCGAAGCGAGGAAGGTTTTGCATACGATTTATCTTATGCATATACGGGCGAGAATTTTGATCCCCAGGTTGGATTTTTATCAAAATTCGCCACTAAAGGGCCACGTTTAAAATTTCAGTACGGCTGGCTCCCAGGTGCCGGGTCGAAACTTTTTAAATACAGTATTGACGGAACTTTTTACGAATCGTACCGTGTTACCGACGGAGGCCTGGATACCGGTATGTACGGGCCGGGCTTTAGTTTAAATACCAAAAAAGGTTGGTTTGTAAACCTGGATTTGAATTACCGCATTGAAGGTGTTGATGAAGAATTTGAACTGGATGATAATGTTGTTGTTCCGGCCGATAAATATAAAACGTATACCAGCCGGATGACATTGATGTCGCCGGTTTCAAAGCCCCTTTCTACAACTGTAATGATGTCGGGTGGTCAGTTTTACGATGGTAATAATGTTACTGCAACGGTTGAGCCCATTTATAATCTTTCGGCCAGTTTGCAACTCTCTGCTTATTACAACTTCAGCCATGTGGTTTTTGCCAACCGGAACCAGGAAATGAATGCGCATGTAGGGCGCCTGAAGTTTTTATACATGTACAACACAAAGCTGTCGTTTAGTTCATTTTTACAATACAATAGCGTTAACAATGTAACGGTTGCCAACTTCCGCCTGCGTTATAATCCAAAAGAAGGAAATGATCTGTACGTTGTGTACAACGAAATACGACCAACAAGCGATTATGTTGACAATGGTTTGGACGAACCCCAATTCTTAAACCGGATCTTTCAGGTGAAATATGTTTATACTTTCCAGCTATAAATCATAAATATTTAGTAAAAGAGGGGAGAAGCGGGTTTACAAGCTTTTGTAAGCCTGCTTTTTTACTGGGAATGGAGCACGGAGGAAGGGAAAATTGTATAAGTAGTGGCAGATTGTATAATAGTTTCTCCTCAAACAGAGATAAAGTTAGAATTAGCTACCAACCCAAATGTTACATAATACCTCTGCCAATACTTATACAAAATGGTGAATGTTGTTTTACATCAAAAGTTAATCTGTTAAATGAGGCATCTAATTACGAGTAATTTATTTACCTCAAGCCAATCCGGATTATCTTTTTTGTATACGTGTAGTAAAATCACCAATAATATTTTCATACTTTCTTAAAACCCTGTCCCAAGGTCGGAATAGTTCGTCTGATTTAACACTAGTTCTTGCAGAGCCACTATATTCACTATTTAATTTCACTTTATATGTAAGAGGATTTGAATTAGCTAATTTTAAAATAAGCCTGGTTCTAATTGTATTTTGCATGAAACTTTGAACAGACCATGCTGTTCTTAAGTAGCTGGTTTCCTTGTCACTGACTTCAATAGCATCAAAATAGTCAGTTACAATCATATATACCAATTTCCAGGCTTCATCCTCTGTTAAATCCGGATTTACTACTATTTCAAAATCTACATTCGATTGATCTGTCTGAATAGATGCAATTTCTGAATCATCTTTTTGCATATCAAAAAAGAAAACTTTCGGAGCCTCAGGGCCTCCTTTTTTTCCACATAAAGTAGTTTCATACATGAGAAAACCTGGTTTGGTCGCCCGGACATTGTAACATTCTTTTGCGTCGAGTTTTAATGTATACGAGCCGATACCTGCCTTTTCTCCGTTGACAAAAATTTGTGCATCAGGTTCTGATGTCGAAATTCTTGTTTTTTGAGCTGATACTTGAGAAATAGCAATGAAAAATAAAAAGAGTAAAATAATTGATTTCATAATTGTAATTTAAATGTTAAATAAATAATTATGTATAACCGGGAAAGAAACAAAAGGTTTATAGGTATTTTATTAAAAGTGTTGTCAGGTATAATAACCGGCTTATTATGAATGTGTTTCTCTTAATGTTTACCAACGTCTATATACAGCACATTATGTTTAGCCATTACAAGTTATAACTGATAAGTATAAACAAGTATAAAACACCATTGTCTCCACCTAAGAGACAAACTATCAATAAGTTTAAAATACATTTATTTCTGTTTCAGCTAATAAAAAGACTTGATAAACCTGATTTTACCTGTTTTGTGAATAGCTTCCCGCGATATAATACATTTTTACTTTTGAAAATCTTGCGGTTAGATTAGTTTTGTTATTAAACAAAATTAAACCAATGAGAGCATTTTCAATTATCTTCCTGATTGTTGCCCTGATCGGATGCAATTCAAAAAATACCAAACAAAATTCAGCAAAAACAACCGAACCTTTGTGGTCGGTAAAATTTGCCGAAACCGTATTGCATGAAGCCGACAGTCTGATCTATTATAAACGCGATAATCCTAAATTCGAGTACGATTTTGCCTTTTTGGGCGATGCCATATATAAGCTTAAGGATATTGATCCGAAATATGGCGCTTACCTTAAAGATTATATTGATTTTTTCGTGAACGAGGATGGCAGCATCAACGAATACAAGATTTCGGATTATAACATCGACCGTGTGCGGCCCGGTAACAGCATCGTTACGTTGTACCAGGATTATGGCGACGAGAAATACCGCCTGGGGGCAGAAACACTGGTAGCGCAAATGAAAAGTCATCCGCGCACAAATTCGGGCGGTTTTTGGCATAAAAAAATATACCCCTATCAAATGTGGTTGGATGGTTTGTACATGGCCTCTCCGTTTTTGGCTCGTTATGCCAAAGAATTCGATCAGCCGCAATGGTTTGATGAAGTGACTTTTCAGTTGCAGGAAGTGTATAAACATACCCTCGACGAAAAAACGGGGCTGGTTTATCATGCCTGGGACGAAAGTCGCGAGCAAAGCTGGTGCAACAAAGAAACCGGCCAGTCGAAACACTTCTGGAGCCGTGCAACCGGCTGGTACATGATGGCTTTGGTTGATGTGCTGGAAAATCTGCCTGAAGATCATAAAGACAGGGAAACACTGATCACTATTCTGAATGATTTGAGTGCAGCTATTCTGAAGGTTCAGGATGCGGAAACAGGATTGTGGTACCAGGTGATGGATAGAGGAGGCGAAGACCGCAACTACCTGGAAGCATCTGGATCGGCAATGTTTATCTACGCATTTGCCAAAGGAGCTAAAAACAACTGGCTGCCGCAGGATTATTTTGACATCGCTGATAAAGCTTTCGACAGTTTAGTTGAAAACCTGGTTACGGAAGATGAGAATGGATTTGTAACTTTAACCAATACTTGTGGCTCTTGTGGTTTGGGAGGAAATCCGTATCGCGAAGCCGATTATAACTACTACGTTACTGAAAAAAAAGTGGATAACGACCAAAAAGGTGTTGCTCCTTTGATTGTGGCTGCCATTGAATTAAATAAATAGAATCAAACAAAACCGAAAATGAAGATGAGAAGATTAGTACTGCTGTTATTTGCTGTTGTTCTGATTGCAACGGCTCAGGCACAAAATAAAACCGATGTAAGTTTATTTATGCGCTCGGACAGTTTGCAACAGAGCGAAATTAGCGCCGAATCGGGCGATCTGTACAATACAATCGGGCATCATGGTCCGGCTGTAGAGAACGAGTGGATGGCCCTGCGCATTTATTTTAGCGATAAAGTGGCTATTGATGTTTATTCGAAAGCTAAACCTCAGCTTGAACTACGGGAAAAAGTGTGGTATCCAACGGCTGAAGATCAAAAAAACGGTTGGGGAGCCGATTATTACAAAGCCGGCGAAACCGTGGGATTGGGTGGCGTACGTCTTTGGGACGGCGAGAAAGTTATTCGGTTGAATCCGGTTTCAAACCGTACGGCTCGCGTAGTAAAAGAACCTACCTGCTCGTACATGGAAATGTTATCGGAAGATGTGCCTTACAAGGGGCGGAAAATTGATGTGTTGGTGCGCGTTACGGCTTATTCGGGCGAACGAAATGCCAAAGTGGATGCTTTTGCCTTAACCGACGAACCCGTACAATTTGTTACCGGGGTGAATTACCACAAAGGGCAGGAGATTTACAAAAATGACGGATTGATTGCCACCTGGGGTTTACATCCGGAAGATGTAGCTGCCGAACTGGTTGAGTTAGGCGCAGCTATAATGTACGATCCGGCTGATTTTGTAAAAACTAAAGACGATGGTACGCAGTTTCTTCTCATCAGCAAACCGGGCAAACAATTAACAACCTGGATATCGTCGGCTTGCGGTCGTGAAGCGGAGATCAATACCATGGAAAAGTTTATCGGCTTTCTTGAAAAGCGATAAGTGAATATAAATCGATCTGAAATAAAGAGTCTTATACCGAAACTGGAAAAAGCTATCCGGAGGGTTAAACAAAAGTTTAAAGCAAAAAACAATTTTGAGGCTTAAACTTTTGTTTAAACGCCGGCGGAGCTCCGGTGAAGGCTTAAAAGTTTGTTTAAACGCTTCCGGTCTTCCTTTTGAGGCTTAAACGTTTGTTTAAACCTTGTCGGGCGTTCCTTTTGGGCTTTAAACGTTAGTTTAAGCCCTGACCGGCAAGTTTTTGCCTTTTAAACTTTAGTTTAAGAGTAAATTCAGGAATTTTTTTCTGATTGACATTGAATATTTCAAGGTTCTAAGGCTTATAGGGCCCAACAATTACCAGTTTATCGCCCGAATCATCCACCTCGAACAAATGAGGAATCCGAACATAACGACCGTTTACATCTTTATGACTGTGTGCCGACAGGAGTAATTTACCCTCGAAAGTACGGAACAGCATACCGTGCCCAAAGTTTGGAGGTGTAACAGGTTCTTTCTCCTGTATCCACGGGCCATACAAAGTGCCACTTTCGGAGTAGGCAACACCCTGAACATAATCGCTAAAAACCCAGCTGGTCCATAACATGCCCAGCTTACCGGTTTGCGTTTCGAATAACCATGGTCCGTCGGTAACTTTATTTGGGATGATGTTTCCCTGCTCATCTTTTTCGCGGCTCCATGGCGAGTCGTGTGCACGAAATAAAACCTTTCCTTCACCAATCGTTCCCGAGAGATCCGGTTTTAGTTCGATCTTTTCAATGGTGCCGTTCCAGTTTTGCAGCCACTCGTAGCAATAAACCATGTACGGTTTTCCGTCTTTATCCACCCAAAATGTTCCGTCTAAAGTGGGTTTATCGGCCGGCAGATAAGTCGGGTCCTTCATCGGAACATAAGGCCCGTCGGGTTTATCGCTTACCAAAACATGACTGGCTCGTCGCTCGATCTCATTTCCTCTAACCGTATCGATAATCACATTGCGGTTAGTAAAAGTGGCAAAATAGTAGTACTTGCCGTTGTATTGATGCAATTCGGCCGCCCAGATCATAGGGCGCGGTCCCATCCACGAATCAGGATCGGTTTGTGCCACCACGAAAGGGCCGGTCCACCATTTCAGATCTTTACTTTTCCAAAGCAATCCGCCCGTTCCGGTCATGTAATAAGTGGCGGTATTTTTATCGGCCAGAATGCACGGATCGCTCAATCGAATGGAGTCCAGAGGAATATTCTCTTTCACTTCGGGTTTCCGGTTTTGTGCAGAAAGGGGAACAATTACGGCGATTAAAAATAATAGCGTTAAAAGTCTTTTCATTGGTTTCAGTTTATGCCGTTATCAATTCAGGCGGAGCTGCTATTTACACAATTTGTAAACTTCGCTACCGGCTAAAAGGAAACAGCCCAAACCGTAATCTTCAAAATCGGGTTTGCTGGTGTAAGTTACCGGTTGCCCGTCTTTTGGCTCTTTTCCGGTTCCCTGCACATAGCCTAAAAATCCATCTTCATGAACCGATTCAGTGGCCAGTGCATTCCAACCTTTAGTAATAGCCGGGATGTATTTTTTTGCGCTCAAAATACCATTGTTCACTCCCCACGCCATGCCGTATACAAACATCGATGTGCCGCTTGCCTCTTTGCCCCCGTAATTGTTCGGGTCGTGCAGACTGGCATTCCAAAAACCATCTTCGCGCTGAATGGGAAGAACGGCTTTCATCATCTCCTTGTAGGTTTTCAGGTATTCTTTGTAGTGCGGATCATCTTCGGGTAAAATATCCATTACCCGAACGAGAGCGGCCACCACCCAGCCGTTTCCTCGGCTCCAGTAGCAATCTTCGCCGTTTGGCTCTGTGTAGGGCGGTGTAAAATCGGCATCGCGCCACCACAAACCATCTTTTTTATTGTACAAGCCCTGCGTAACTTTTGTGTCCATATACATTTTGTACATGCGCTCCGAGTACTTGCTGTCTCCGGTAAGTATGGCCAGTTTGGCAAATACCGGCATGGCCATTTGCAGCGCATCAATCCAGTCCCAGTCGTCAGTTTTATCGGTTTTGAGCATCAAATCTACCGAGGCTTTAATGTCTTTTATGCGCTCCGGTTTTTGTTCGATGTTATACAAATCGATATAAGTTTGTCCGGCGCACTGGTTGTCGGCATTTCGCGAATCAGAACCGTATCGTAATCCCCATTTATGAGACTCGCCCCAGTCGATCGCGTATTGCAAATAGGCCGGATCGGGTTTTATGGAATACAAGGCCATTAATCCTTCGTAATACACCGCGCGGGTCCACAGGTTGCTGGGACGTTCTTTGTTTGTGATCACGTTCACCCCCGGATCTGGCCACTTTTTCATCAGGTGGGCATTGGTCTGTTCCATTTTTTCTATTACATCAGCTTTTGATGGAAGTTGTTGCGCGTTCAGCAGGTTAACTGATCCTGCTATGAGGCAGCTGATTAGTACAATTATTCCTTTTTTCATATGATAAAAATAGTTTGATTTAAAAGTGGTTACCGCATTTTATGCTTGTGATCTCCCCCCCGATGTTTTACAGTTTCTTTACTGATTTTGAATATTTTAGTTACCATCAGGTTTGATTAGGTCATAGTTTGGGCTGTCGGGCCAGAAAAAGTTTTGCCAGCTATCCGGCTGTTTAGGATCGAAAGTTTTCCAGTCGTCAATAATGTATTTTTTTAACTCGTTATCATTGTCGATAAGTTCCTGAACAACGCATTTTGCCAGTTCGTAAGCCCCGTAAGGACTAAAATGTGTATTGTCTGCCAAGGGGTTATCCTGGTTGGGGAAAGTGTTGGCAGGGTAGTGAACAAAGGCTTTTTTTGAGTTTTCTACTCCCAAACTTTCGTAAAAATACTTACTCATTACATTGAGGTCGATGAGAGGAATATTTTCCCGGGCTGCCAACTGGCGCACAGCATCGGGATATTCTTCGAGTGTATTCACTATTTTGCCTTTTTCATCAAATTTTCTTCGGTTGGTTGAACTTACCAACACGGTTTGGGCTCCTTTTTCTTTAGCCGATTTGATGTAGAAACGGAGTTCATCCTGGTAAGTGGTATACGGTTCTACATGGTTGCCACCTGGTTTTTGATCATTGTGTGCGAATTCAATAAAAAGATAATCGCCAGGTTTTATCAGGCTTATTATTTTTTTTAGACGATTTTCGCGTCTGAATGCTTTTAGGGTTTCACCCGATTCGGCATAATTGGCGACTACAATTTCCGGTTTTAAAAAGCGTGTAAACATTTGTCCCCACGATGCCCACGGCTCGTATTCCTGATCAACCACTGTTGAGTTTCCGGCCAGGTAGATTACCGGTAAATCGTTGGCCTCCTCAATTATTATTGACGATACGCAAGGGAGGGGACCGTTAAATTCAAGAGTTAGGCAGTCATCCCAGTTCAGGTATGTCATTTCCCGTGTTTTCCGGTGAATCTCCTCAGTGGCATTAATTTGTGGCGAGCGGTGATCAACAACAATGGTTTTGCTCACGATCTCGCCTTTTTTTGTTTGAATATTTTCAAGCATTAAACGGCGCGATTCCGCTTTTACAGTGGTAGCAGTAGCTTCCCTGGTATTTCCCAGTGTTAATGTAATCTTGTAGCGGCCTTCACGTACATCAAACTGGAAATAAAACGGTGCATCGGAACTGATCCAGTCATCGCTTGCTTTGTTTGATCCATTCTTCTGACCTGTCTTTAAAGCAACCTCACTAATGATTCCAAAACCATTCTCTTTTGAATACGATGTTGCAGGAGTTAAAGCCTGAAAGCCATCGGCTACTTTTCCGTTTCCAAAATCAAATCTCCATTCACTCTTTTTTTTTTCGGTATAAAACTGAAGCGAGCTGTCGTTAATTCTGATGTCGTGTGTTTTTACCAGTTCTATCATTTCTGCTCCAGCCAGGATAACAGGGCCGTATCCGTGAGCGGCGAATACGTTAACCGGACGATAATAGTAAAATGCAGGATCAAAACCCATGCCTGTTCCCACGCAGGTACCTTCAACCTGTCCTTTTTCGTTCACTTTTGTTGATACGGCATTCCAGGCCAGGCAGGCTACCGGACCATAAACTTTTGCATCAACATAACCACGGTTAATGGCCCGAGCAATTGCATAGGTATAAATGGCTGTAGCCGATGTTTCCAGGTACGTATCGTTCCGGTCGATCAGCTGATGCCAGAATCCTGTTCCATCCTGGTAACCGGCCAATCCCTTTATGTGGCGTTTTAACAGGTCGAGCACCTTATCTCTATCCGGATAATCTTCCGGAAGTACTTCAAGCAATTCTACCAGTGTCATTACAGCCCAGCCGTTGGCTCTTCCCCAGTGAAACTGCGGATGTTCTTCCATATCCATTATCCAGCCGTGCATGTAAAGCCCCTTTTCGTAATTGAACATACGATTTGAAAATTGTAACACCTGTTTCACGGCATCATCAAAATATTTATTGTCGCCACTGTAACTACCCATTTGTGCCAATGCCGGAACGCTCATAAACAGATCGTCGAGCCACAGGGAATTGGGTTGCGGACGATTGCGTGCCAGTGTATTGTCCTCAAAACGAAATTGTTTGTTGCTGATGTAATCGATGTAACTTTTTATTCTACTGTCCAGATTTTGGGCTTTTCCGCTGTTGCTTGCTTTAATCATGGCTGCACAAATGGCTCCGCAATCGTCGAGTGCGTGAGGGTGAACGGAGCGGTACAAGGCGTATTGTGCGCCTGGGTTTTGTTCTTCAACCTTTGTAAACGCATCCAGCGCTTTACCCATAAAATTGAGCCTTTCGCTGGTATAAGCTGCGTACTTCGGATCTCCCGAAGTTTTACTCGCGAGTAACATGCCGGCATAGGTAACTCCCCATTCATAACTGTTTAACCGAAAGTCTCCCGGCATAAAAATGGTATTTTCATCCACTTTTGAAAAATCAGTAATTTCTTCCCCGGTATTTTTATTCTGGAGTTTGGCAGGGGTGCTTTCATTTAAATAGTTATAAACTTTATCGATGGTTTTTATAATATCGTCTACATCCGGTTTTCCGTAAGGGTTGGGATAATCCGGTTGAAGCAGATGCAGCGGAGTAGTTACATCATTTACTTTTTGAGCCGATACTGTCAAGCCGAACAAGGTGCAAATAACAGTAAAAATGGTAATTAATTTCTTATTCATATCGTTTTTGATTTTTGTAATCAGTGTTTAGATTCATTATAGTTTAATACAAATTCGTATAGCCTCTTAACTTACACTCTCCTAAATTTTGTATCTCTTCGGTAAGCGTGAGGGCATTAAATCGGGCACCGTAAACATTTGTGTGAGTATGATCACCCGGAAAAAACTGCTTTACAATTTTTGGCCCCATGGCTTCATACTCAACGGCAATAGCGTTGTTTAAATCAATAAAGAATGCTTTTTCTGCTTTGGCTGCCTCTTTTGCCCATTTGCCGTAATTGTCATCTACCCTTTCTACTTTTCCGTTAGGCCATTCATTTCGTGGAATTTGTGAAAGTACAATAACAGATACTCCTTTAGCTTTAGCATCCTGTATGTATTTTTTTATGTACCAGCCATAGGTGTGAACGGTTTCTTTCGAACCATCATCGCGGATAATTTCCATCGTCTCATCGCCAGTCCCGGGTAGTGATCCCCTGTATTTGGGTTTGTCGAGGTTGCCGCCGTCGTTGTGTCCAAACTGGATGATTAAGAAATCGCCGGAATTTAACTGTGCCAGCACCTCATCCCAGAGGCCTTCGTACTGAAAACTTCTGCTACTTCGGCCTCCACGTGCTTTGTTTAAGATAAGAAGGCGTGTAGTATCCATATAATTGTAGAGTTCGCGGCCCCAGCCAATAATCTCATCGTTTCCATTGGCAACGGTTGAGTCTCCGATTATAAATACCTTTTTCTTTACCGGGAAGTTTATTTTAGGATTTGTCAGCAAATAATCTTTCAGGTAACATTCATCCGATTTTTTTAGTTCCTCAACAATAAGGGTGGCCGCAAGCACTGCGCCTTTTGCCGAAGTATGGGTATGATCTCTTTTAAAGAAATATTGACCGGTGACGGCATCTTCGCCCAATTTTTCCATGGCAGTTGCCATTTTTTCATTCAGGTTGATAAACTCAACTTCTTCTAAATTGGCCACTTCTTTGGCCCATAATCCATATTTCGTATCATTTCGCGGAACCTGGCCATTTTCCCAGTCATTTCGCGGAATAGGCGACATAACAACCGGTATTGCTCCTTTTGCTTTGGCTTCGGCAATGTACTGCCTGATGTACCATCCGTAAGTATGAACAATTTCATGAGCACCGGTTAGCATATTATCAATCTCTTCCGTGGCGTCGCTAATTCCATAAATGGTACCGCGTGCTCTAAAATCGTCGTTTATTGGGCCATCATCGTTGTGACCAAACTGCATAAACAAATAATCGCCGGGTTGTATTTTCCGGAGTACTTCATCCCATAAACCTTTACTTCGGAAAGTACGACTACTGGTACCTCCTAGCGCGTGGTTCTCTATGTTTACTCTGCTCGTATCGAAAAACTGAACCAGAGGATCGCCCCAGCCCCAAAGTCCGCCGGCCCCGTCGCCGCGTCCGTTTTTTACAGTTGAATCGCCTATGATATATATGGTTGGTTTTCGGTCCGAATTTTCTTTTTCAATTTCTTTACATCCTGCAAAAAAACAAAGAACCAGAATAATATTAAGAACTCGTCTCATATTGAAAGTTTTATGAATCCCTGTGAGTAGTTTTTATTGTTAGTTGCGTAAACCGAAATAGAAATATAAGGTACGTTTTTTCGGTTTGTCCATCTTATTCAGTTCTCCGGCAGGTCCCAGATTCCAGGTATCGTTGCTGATTCCCATGGCTAGTTTGGTGCCGAGTGGAGGAATGCCGTCGAGGAAAGAAATATCGCCTTTTGGCAACACCGGGTAATTCCTTGGCCCGGAAATTCCATAAAAATCAAAGAGGCGCACAAATAGGTTCTCTTCTTGTGCTACAACCGTAAATTTCCCATAAACGGTATTGAATTCCATCCACGAAACATCGGCAAAATAACCTTTAAACTGAGGGTATTGCCAGTTGTTATCGCCGGGCAGTACATTGTTGTACAAACGCTGAAAAACATCGAGACGGCCGCCCTGTAAACGGTTTTTCCAAACATGCGCCGGTCCTTCGCCCAGCCATTTTGCACTGATGATATCCGATTCCGGGAAATCAAAACTGATACCGGTAAAATACTGTTCGCCTTCTACCTGGTATTCGTAATCAAGCTGCAGCCAGCCACTGTTGTACATGGTCCACGACAGTTGTTTGATGTCGCCGTCATAAAGCATGTTTAAACGGTAACTGTTTTCATTTTTGCTCTGTTCAATAGCATGTAGTTTGGCATTTCCACTCACCAATACCGGTCCGTTAGAAAAGGGTAGAGGCAGACCAAAATCATTAGCAAGCTTCCGGATTGTACCGTCTTTTTTACTAAAAGTAACAGCAATTCCCGAGGCTTTTAGCGTGATCAGCGAATCGTTTTCATTCACCTCAACCGACGAACTGATGTTGGTATCGCCTTCCTGGCGTTC
This sequence comes from Draconibacterium mangrovi, assembly GCF_010586825.1. Lineage (GTDB taxonomy): Bacteria > Bacteroidota > Bacteroidia > Bacteroidales > Prolixibacteraceae > Draconibacterium > Draconibacterium mangrovi. The sequence goes on from NZ_JAAAGB010000005.1 coordinate 206,893, forward strand.
AATTGGTAAAATATTATCTTCCTCAATTCCCAGAGCTTTCAGAGCTTTTAAACGCTCTTCTTCGCTTTCATTCAGGTCTTTTTCAACCAGTTTAACCACCTGGTTGGCATTGCCGTCGGTTTTCCAGCTCCAGCAGTATATTTCGTTGTTCGATGGATCGAAAGCACGTAGGTACAATGCATCGTACTGTTTGTAATTGGCAGGCAAATCCAAATCCAGCTTGCCTTTTTGAACCGGAGCCACATCGGGGCTTTCTGCCGTTCCACTTTTTATTACTTTATGGAATGCGCCACGTTGTTCGGGCAGACTAAAATCTACCAGCTGCCATTCAAAACGCACCTCGTTCAGGTTGGTAAAATGATAGCGGTTTTCCAATGGAATACTGCCATCAAAATCTTCAGGAAGTTTTTCCATTTTAATTTTCACCGGGCTATAAATCTCGCGCATGGCATAAAAGCTGCCTTCCTTTTCACGATGCGGACCAACCAGGCCGTCGGGAGCATTTACACGATTGGCATCAATAACATAATTCATGTCGGTGCGCACCAGGCCTTCGTCGGCGAGCACCCATGAAAATCCACCTGCCGATCGTTCCGAGTTCCAGAACAACTCCCAAAAATCGGCCAATGCTGTGGCACCGCCGCCATCGTCCTGAGCATGCAGAAACTCGGTGGGCATGTATATCAGGCCTTCTTCCAGTATTTTTTTCGAGCTGTAATAATTTTCGTAATGGTTGCAGTCGATTCCGTTAAAATCGTTTCCGGGGCGGTGGTGCGCATGAATTACCGGCCGTTTCGAGGGGTCGTAGAAACCATAATCGTCGTCTAATTCTTTATTGGTGCCACCTTCGTTTCCGTTGCTCCAGAAAATAATGGAAGGATGGTTAACATCGCGAATCACCATTTCCTTTACCAGCTTGCTACCCGATTCGGTATCGTAAGCATTTTGCCAGCCGGCCAGTTCATCCAACACATAAAGTCCTAATGAGTCGCAGTACTGAAGAAAAGTTTTATCCGGAGGGTAGTGTGCACAACGAACCGCATTCATGTTCATGGTTTTAAGCAGTTTCACATCGTCAAGATCGATTTTCGGATTGATACAACGTCCGGTTTCGGGCCAGAATACGTGGCGGTTTACCCCTTTCATTTTAATCTTTGTGCCGTTCAGGTAAATACCGTCTCCTTCGCGTATTTCAATGGTACGGAAACCAAACTTTTCAGAGAGTTCGTAAGTGGTTTCACTTTCATTTTTAAGACTTACTTTTACTGTATACAGATTTGGTGTTTCTGCTGTCCATGTTGCGGGATTGCTTATGTCGCACGACAACTCTACCAGCGAATCACCTGCTGAAATCCTTTGCCGGCAGGTTTGTATCAGATCTCCTTTACTGTCGAGGATTTGGGCCTCGATCACCTGGTCGGCTTTCACATCAACCGGGAAAGTTTCCATTGAAAACGATCCGTCGGCCTGTGCATTAATGGCTATCCGGTCGATATAGCTTTGCGGAACTACTTCCAGGTATACGGGGCGGAATATTCCTCCGAATATCCAGTAATCGGCGTAACGTTCGGCATGGTTCACCGATGCATTCGACGACCATTTGTCTACCTTAACTTCCAGCAGATTTTCTCCGTTGGCCTTCAGTTTGTCGGTAATGTCATACTTAAACCGGTAGAACGATCCCTGATGAATTGGGCCGGCCAGTTCTCCATTAATCTTCACTTCGGTGTCGGTCATCGAGCCTTCAAAAACGACAAAAATACGTTTGTCGTTCCAGTTTTCCGGCAGGCTAAACCGGTGTTTGTACAGACCACTTTCTTTCGCGAATTCAAACTTTTTACCGTAGGTGCGGTAATCGCGGCCATAATCATACTCGCCAAAACCTTGTTGCTCCCAGTGCGACGGTACTTCAATTTTTGTCCACACACCACTCTTTCGGCCTGTAGTGCAGAAGAAATCCCATGCGACGGTGTTTTCATTGTCGGTGCCCGACAGGTATTTAATTTCTTTTTTCTGAGGATTTGCCCAGCCGAAAGTAACAAGTGCGGCAAGGAGAAATGTTACGGTAGTTTTTATCAGTAGTTTCATAGCTAATGTTTTAATCAATTTGGATAGAAAAGTTTTTCCCTTTTACCTCAATAATGACCTGGCGCGTATTTTCCTGGTACGACCAGTTATTGGCGCCATAAATACTTTTGGGTTTGGTTGCGCGGTTAGCCAAAATGGTGTAGTCATGGTCTTTCTGACCTTTCACCTCTATCATATTTCCGTTCTGGCTGGTAATTACCTCTACTTCCGAGTAGTAAAATCCATCACCAAGCGGTTCGTAAAAATGCAACGAGGCATCTTTTTGTTTCAATATATACAGACTGAATTTCTCCGAATACAAGGTACTGTCTCCATCAACCAGCGCTTTGGTTTCTGTTGGATTGACTGGAATAATAACAGCATCTACATTGCTATTGATGGCTTGAAATTGTTCTTCAAGCGTTTGTTTTGCTGCTTCCTGAACCGGTTGTGAATTAGTTTTAATTAATTTAGGTTGCTCAATATTATCGCATTCCGTTAGTGCAATGGACTGGCCGGTTGCCGTTTTTAGCACAACATCATTCATCGTCCAGTTGCTGGCGTAACTCAGCTGGCCACTTTCTTCGGCTTCAACCAAAACATTTTCGAAGGTAATGTCGTGAATATGACGTTCGGGGTAAGCGTTGGCATAAAAAGCGCGTTCAGCCTTTTCTACTTTAATATCGCTGAGTTTGATGTTCCTGAACTCCGGAATTCCCTTTTCTTCAGGAACAACACGCTGGCTCAGCACCCGCCAGCGGTCTTTGATTTCTTCTTCAGGAATATCGTCGGGAATGGTGCAGTAGCTGTACTCGGGGTACCAGTTGAGTTCAAAATGAAACGGGTTGGCCACGTTCTCCATTTTTATGTCGTGAAAGTGGATGTTTTCGATAACTCCACCACGTACTTTTGCCGATTTAAACCGGATGCCGATATTTGTGCCAATGGCTTTTAATCCATACACTTCGATGTTACGCATGCCGCCCGAGGTCTCACTTCCTAAAGTTATTAATCCATGACCGGCGCGTGTGATGCAGTTGCGGTAAACGATATTCTCTGCAGGGCGGTTTACGCGCAATCCGTCAGCATCTTTACCGGCTTTTATGCAGAGGTTGTCGTCGTTGCAATCGATGTCGCAATTTTCCACCAACACATCTTTTGACGAGTCAGTATCAATCCCATCGGAACTTGGTCCGTGGCCGCCAATATTGTTGCGAACCACCAGTCCTTCGACATGCACGCGGGTACTGTAGGTCAGTGAAATGGTCCAGAATCCGGCGCGTTTTACGGTAAAATCCTTAAGCAGCACATCTTCCGATTTCCAGATAACGACTGGTCGCACACGCTCGCAATCATAATCAACCGCCCAGCGAATCCCTTTATCTTTGTACTCGCCCCACATGCCACCACTGTATTTTGGGTCGCCCCAGAATTTATCCCACCAGTATTTGCCGTTTCCATCAATCACTCCTTTTCCGGTAATGCGAACATTTTTCTCGTCGTAAACATTGATCAATGCTGCCGGCCATTCCATTTCAATTCCGGCGATGCGGGTCCATTTTCGTGGGTAATAATCGTTGTTTTGAACGGCCTGAATTACAACGCCCTCTCCGATATGAAGCTCCACATTCGACTTTACAAAAAGGGCCCCCGATAAATAGGTTCCTGCCGGGAAAATTACTTTGCCCCCCCCGGCTGTTGCCGCCGCATCAATGGTTTGCTGAATGGCTTTGGTTGCCAGCGCTTCTCCGTCTGCAACTGCACCAAAATCGGCAACATTAAAAGTTTTGTCAGGAATTGTAGCGAAGGTGTCGTTATAAAAAATGCTTTCCAAATGTTTTACCAACTCGCTTTTGGTATACTTTTCTGCTTCCCGGGTACACGAGAAAGCTAAACTCAAAACCATTAATGCAAACAACTTCTTAATCATATTCTGATTTTTTGTCAGTTTAAAATGTGGGTGAAATATTTTCCCATTTTACATTCCATTTTCCATCTTTCGGAAATCCCGGGTTCTCTTCTGTGCAACCATCCCATCCGGCGCACATCATTCCAATGGTAGTAAGCAGTCCTCCGTTTCCGGGCAGGTAAATTCTTAATCTGTCATCCTGGAAATTGTGACCGTTTTTCAGGTAGGTATTTTTTTGCACATCCTTCAGTAAAAACTCCAGTGCCATTTCTGGTTCACCTAATCGCGTGGCGCACATAGCTGCCATTGGATAGTCCCACCCCCAGGTTCTTTCCCAGTTCCATTTTTTTGCAATTACGTGCATGGTATTGCGCATAATCTCCTGATCAACTTTATCCCATCGGGGGAGAATGCCAAAAGTGCCAAGAACCATAGGATGGTCTCTCATCAGCTCCGGATTGGTATAGGAATCAGTTGCTCCCTGGATCCCCAGATAAACATCTTCATTTTTATCCGGAGTAGCCAGGTTTAATCTCACATTTTCCCATTCTTCTTCTTTTGGTTCTCCAAGGCGTTCTTTCCATGTTTGTGCAGTTGTTAATCCCCAATACCAGTAGGCCAGTTCAAAAGGAGGATTGGAAGTTGTTTCGCGCGGCCAGTGTTCTTGTGCCGGAATTAACGGCGGTGCCAGATCGTAGCGATTTAGTTCAGCATTCCAAACCGGGAAATCGGCCATAAATTCAGCCGTTTCAAAAACCAGTTTTTTGTATTTGTTCAAAATCTCTTCCGATGGATTTTGGCGGTACATTTGTTCTGCAAACCAAATAATATGTGGTTGTTGCCAGATGAGATACGATCCAATCGATGATGGACTGTTTTCATGGTCGGGCCCCTGCATTTTCTGCCACCGTATGCCTTTGTATCCCTGATCGACAGCTGTTTGTCGTGCTTTGTTGTACATCTCGTCGTAGAAGTCAATTTGCTTCACCACTAGTTGTTCGCGTTGCCACTGTGCAAAATGGGCGATATGCCACCAATGCATTTCCATGTGGTACTTGCCGAACCAGCTGTTGAAGGTTAAACCTGTTTCCTGTGGAGGCCGCGATCCTGAACTTTGTATTTTAGTGAGGTACTGCGAAAGTACAGTCCGGCGTTCGAGTTCTTTGGCACGCGGATCGGTACAGCCCGAAAAATCAACAACACCTCCGTTTTCCCAAAAGGCTTTCCAGCTTTTTATGTTATTTGCTTTTGTTTCTTCAAAAGATATTGGTTTATTTTTATTTGGTTCAGGAGCGAACAGGCAATTAAATTCCAGTGTTTCACCACTTTTGGGCTGAAGTGTAAATTCGTGCTGAGCCTGCATTTTAAAAAGTGCATTGCCTTGCCAGTTTACGCTAACTTTATAATTGTCATTATCCAGGTTACGGTTGAAGATCACCGAGTTTTCTCCTGCCGGTAACATCTCAGTTTGATGTTTGTCGGGCGATTGAAAATCATATCCGGGATGGACGTGAATGGGCACTGCATAAGGAAATTTCCACTGAACAGCCAGTTGTCCCGTTGCAATTAACGGCGACTCAATTTTTGCCGAAATCTGATCCTGATTCTGATGACAGTACACTTCCACTTTTACCGGTTGACTTTCAAAATCAAAACTGCTGGTAATTTTTCCTGTCCACATATCCAGATTATGAACGGGATTTTTAATATCCTGTATGGTGGCTTTATCGCCACTTTCTTTGGTGAGCACAAAACCGATTATTCCAAGGTGCAGACGATGTGGATTTTCTCTAAAATAATTGCAGGCAGCTTGTTTCCTGGCCTCATCAGTAATTTGATGACGATAAGGAACCTGACGTCCCTGAACTTCATAATATTTCAGGGTTTCCGACCATTCATAAGCTTCTGAGTTTGGTGTGGTGTGCCACCCCCAGTTGGATTGGGTGCCCAAAGAAACACCGTCGTGGTAGTCGTGATAGAATGTTTGAAGTCCGGTAATATCGGTGGTAAAGGCAAACTCCCCGTTACCAACTGACAGCGATGCCAGCGGATCGAAATTTTTAACAACCACATTATTTCTGCTTACAAGTGCTTTGCGGTCGATCAGCTTATTTTCGTTCTGAGTGGTGCAGGAAATGAGCAAAATAATCAGAAATATAAAGGTTGTTAATTGTTTCATACTATAGGTTTAATCAACGGTTTTTAGTGATATCTTAGAAATAGTAACTGGTCCCAACAATCCCGAAGGCTGTGGTTCCCAGTTTGCTGCAGTAAAAGTGCCGTCTGTACCAACATTTTCTCGTTCGTGAGCTGCAAAATTAACGTTATAGAATTTCTTATAGTTCACCTTTTTTTTATCCATATCGATAATGCGGTTGGCCATCAGGTTGGTTACCTTTAGCTCAAGTGTATTTTGTTCTTGTAGCACTTCTTTTGGCAGAACAATTTGAAAAACCGGCCCTATCAGTGTGCATATCTTCTCTCCGTTCAGCCACACTTCGGCAGATTCGTGTACTTTGCCTAAATCAAGCAAATAATTGTTATGACCATTATCGGCGATCTCAAAATTGGTTTTGTAGCTTACAGTACCGGAGAACTTTTGCAGCTCTGCCGATTGTAATGACCATGATTTTAAAGCATCTGTTTTATACGAAGCCGGTAAAGTGGGGCCTCCTTTTTCAAAGGAAATTTTCCACTCGCCGGTCAATTCCGTTTTTGTATCTGCTTGTTCCCAGAGTGAATAATCTTCAGCTTCAACCTGGTTCGAATACCATTGCAGAATCAATGTTTCGCCGGGTTTTAATTGAAGGTAAACTTGTGTTTGTCCGTCACTATTTCTTTGAGTAAGTGCTTTGCCAAAAGTGTTATTCATTGGATTAAACCAAACCGCTGATTTCCCTGATTTCTGCAGTGTGAACCATTTATCCACCTCATTTTCGGTCCAGTTTGAAATGAAATAGCAGGTTCTATCCGCACGATCAACTCTGTTGTGCCAAAGACCTTGCTGAGCCAGTTCTTCACCGTAAATTCCGGTTGCATTTAACAGGCTCTGTACATTATTCCCAACCATGATTTTACCATTGCCAATTGAAGCCGATTGGTAATTTCCTTCTGTTTTAAATTGAAGTTCATGAACTAGCTTTTTGATCTCAGCTTGTTGATTTTCAAAATTGTTTAATCCCGGAACTTTTGTCGGTATTTCATTTTCAAAGATTACAGTTGCTCCGTTTTGTGCCAGTGAAAAAAGGTGTTTTAAGGTCTCCAATGGAATTGTGGTACAAGCCGGAACGATAATGGTTTTGTAGGAAGCTCCGGCAGATTGAATTTCTCCATCAGAGAAATTTAACTTCCTGATTTGTCTATCGGAAATATAATCGAACGAATACCCCTCAGCAAGGAGATTGTTGCTGATTTTTGCAGTCAGTTCTTCGTTGCTACCTCCAAAATGTGGAAGGAAATTCCGGTCTCTTCCCGTCCACGCATCGTAAATGGGAAAATACAAAAGTATGTCGTTATCTGGCGTTGAATTCTGCATAAAAGACTGGCAGTTGGCAATGTATTCATTTACCACTTTTAAATCGTTCCACCAGGTATTTGTTGGTGCAAACTGAACAGCAGCGTAAAACATCCATCCGGGCCATTTTTCTTCCAAAGGCGAGTAAGGTGTGCCATGGTAAACGATGTGATTAACACCATTACGCAGGTAATTGTCGGCATTTTGTTTAACATCGGCCAGCGTGCTTAAAAAGTGCTCGTTGAGCCAGGTGGCAGCCTCGCAGGCAATTAACGGTTTGCCCGAAGTATGCCCGGCAGAACTTGCCATTTTTATGCGCATCGGGTTAGTCCCTTCGGTTTCGGGAATGTGGCTGGCTTCGTACAGATCGAGAATGGCAGCCGGTGAACCGTGTGCCTGGTTGCGGATGATAGCATTATGCGATTCGGCCCAATCTGCCCAGACAATAGTGAATTTTTCCAGCAGCAGATCAGAAATTGTTTCGCGGTAATCGCACAAAATACGCTGGTTGGTTTCTTCGTCCAAATCGCCAAAAAGAGCCGGCAGTTTTGTTTTTAAATCGTAGCCTCTGCGTTTTTCAAACTCTTCAAAAAACAGGGGAGTCCAGTTGGCATCGCCGTAGGCATCGTCCACTTCGTATGAGTCGTTAAAAAATGCCCGAAGTCCGGACAAATCGGTGTTTTGGGCATTTTTATCAAAATCAGACAAAAACAACTTTGTTGCTTCTTCCGAAAAATGGTCGATAACATTTCCTTCGCCACCGGTTCCCGCCCGCTCTACCATTTTGCCGTGCCAGCCCTGAAAAACTGCATATAAATCCCAGTTACCTTCGGGAGCTGTCCAATCGAGAATCCCGTTGGCGTTAACGAAATTAGTCAAGTCAATAGTTTCTCCATGTTCGTTATAAGCCATTAACGTTTGCAATGGCAGCGGCTTTTCAAAACGTACCTGATCGAGTGCTAATTCCTGCAGATTTGTATTGCTGCTAATGGGGAATTTTACTTCCGAAATATCCACTTTTTTATTTACGGCACGCACCAGTGACGGCTGGATAAACTCAACTTTTTCCTTTAGTTGTTCGCCTGTTTTTAAGTGGTAGTTTTTATACTGAACGTTTTTGCAGGCGTGTTCTGCATCAATCCACGGACCTCCAAAAGGCCAACCCGATGCATTGGCCAGATCGACACCCAAACCAAGGCGCTTAGCTTCTTGTAAGGTGTATTCAAACATTTCCATCCACTTTTCAGATTGGAATGAAATGGATTTGTCCTCGTCGCCTTTCACATCGTAAATGGGCGTAATTTCTACACCACCAAATCCGGCTTTGGCTAGTTCTTCGAGATTGGCTGTTAAGTTGGTTTTATCCACAGCACTTCCGTGCCACCACCAGCGTGTCCATGGTTTGGTTTCGTTGGTTTGTTCCGGCCATTGCGGAACGGTTTTTTCCCCGCACGATGAGAGTACCAGGATGATGAAAATTAGAATGAACGATCGGTTTAGTTTTGTTGCTTGTGTCATCGGCAGAAGTAGTTTATCATTGATTTATTTTGTTTTCCAGACCAATACACCAGCAGTTGGAATGGTTGTGTCGCCAATAAGAATTTCGGTACCGGCAGGTAAATCCATGTTATAGTTAATGTTCGAATAGTTTACGGCAATTCCGTACCCATCGCGGTATTCCACCATAACACCTTTTGGGTAATCTTTTACATCGATATCAAGGCGGTCATAAAGTTTATCCAGAACTGCACGTTCCAGTTGGCCATCGTGACTGTCGGCACCGACATAGGTAACTGTTCCTTTGCCTAACTTATTAAACGTTACAGCTGTTTTTCCGGTATAATAATCGCCGCTAAAAGTTCCCCAGGTTTCGGTGCCGTTGTTGGTGTGCATAATGTCGCCCCAGGTTGTCCAGGCGTATTTTTTATTGTCCATTATAACTGTGTCGGGTGCAAAAGGACGGAGCAAATCATAGAACTCAATTTCGCCACCGATCAGTTCGTAAAGCGGCTCGGCATGTTTTGCCTGCCACAGATGTCCGAACTCATCCTGGTGCCCCGTGCGAACCGACATTACCAGGTTGCCGCCATCTTTTACATATTCAGTTAACTTGTCAATCAGCTCTATACTCATTTGCTGATACGCCGGAGCAACAATTACCGGATATTGTGAAAAGTCCATAGAGTCGCGGACAAAATCCACCGGTGCACCAAATGCTTTTAATGCTTTATAGTACTTCAGCACATGGCCTTCGGTATCCCATGTCGAATTTTGTTTGTTGTTGTTTATGGCGACTGTATTGTCCGGATCATACAAAATGGCTGTCTTCCGGTTTAAATAGTCTTTCGGAATTTGCCCATCAGAAGGATTGTTACGAAGCACTTCTATTTCGTCGATAAATTTTTCGTATTCTAAGCCGCCCGGTGTAGGCGTTACGCCATCGGGGCCAACAATGCCGTAATGATACTGCTCGTAGCCATAAATGGGGGCACGAAAACGGTAGGTACAGGTGAATTTACTACCTCCGGCAAATACATGCCACAACCACAGTCGCACTGCTCCGGGTAAAGGTTGCGAGTTGATCGAGCCCCAATTAACCTGTCCGGGTTGCAGCTCCATAACACCATAAATCGGTGTTAGCGGCCTGAAGTAATCGTTGGCCATGGCAATGCGCGAGTATTCGCCCACGCGGTAACCTTTTGGGCCAATTCCGGTATGTTCGCCATAAACCATGTAGCGGGTGTAGGTAATAAAATCCAGTTCTTTGCTGGCGCCTGCATAACGCGCATCGTAATAGGGGATGTAATTGGTGGTAATCCACTGGTTGGGATTGGCATATTGTCGAATTACTTTTGCCTGGTCATCCAGAAAACTTGAGGTTTCGTAATCGCAAAAACGGCTGTGATCCAAACGTTGGTACAGGTTCATTCCCCATTGCGAGTGTTTCGGAATGTTTATCTGGTCGAATCGGGTGTAAGTACCGCTCCAGAAGTTGGTTCCCCATGCTTCATTCAACGCTTCAATGTTACCGTATTTTTCTTTTAACCATGCTCTGAAACGTTTTTGGGCATCTTCGCCGTAATCCACATTGGCAGCAGGTTCGTTGTCCAATTGCCAGCCAAATATCCGGTCGTCGTTTCCGTAATGTTTGGCCAGTTCCTCAATCATTTTCAGTGAATAACTGCGGTAATATTCGTTGGAAAAGGAGGCGTGCTGGCGCGATCCGTGATCCATTTTTGTTCCGTTTTCGTGCTGTTTCAGAATATCGGGGTGTTTGCGTACCAGCCAAACCGGCGGGGTAGCCGTTGAGGTGCACATTACCACTTTTAGCTTGTATTTGTCGGCCAATTCCACTGCCCGGTCGAGCCACGCAAAATCGTACACGCCTTCTTCCGGCTCCAGTTGTGCCCACGCAAACTCGGCAAAGTGGGTAAACTCAAATCCCATTTCGGCCATCTTTTTAATATCGCGTTCCCACTGACTTTCGTCCCAGTGTTCGGGGTAATAATAGGCACCGACCGATGTTAATTCTTCGGGCGGGAAATAAGTGCCCTTATTTTGTGCGAAACTGTTGAATAAAATAAAATGACTAAGAATAAAATAAACCAGAATGAATTTGGAGTTGAAAATTGAGTTGGTACCCATAATTGAAATTTAAGTTTAGATTATCATGTTTTTATATGACGTAAAGAATTCCGAAGATATCTAATTAAGAGGAATTTATTAAGTAATAAATGCCCGAAAATCACAATTTTTTCTCCCTTTTTAACATGTGTTTTTTTCGTTTTTATTTTCTCGAATTTCGACAAGTTTTTTTGAAAAATTTGAAAATGAATATCCTGAGTTTTCTGTAAATGGGAGAGTTCTGGATATTGTTGGGAATGAAGTTCAGAATAACTTAAGGCAAAAAATGAATGAGTAACAAATTCGAAGTCAAATTGAGACCTCGATTCACTTATTCCCAAAAGGAACTTTGATTTACTGTATTTTTAGCGACCCATTTTCCTGTAAAGTTGAAGATCTCAATACTTTTAAGGTTGTTGAAAATCTTTTAGTTTTGTAGTATCAACCGTATAAAATTTAACCGATAAGTTATGGCAAGCGAGAAAGTATTTAAAAACAGTAAACGCTGGGAAGATCTTGGCGATGGCGTGGCGCGTCAGATTATGGGCTGGGACAACCAGATTATGATGGTAAAAGTAAAATTTGAAAAAGGTGCCGTGGGTGCCGAACATTCGCATTTTCATACACAAACTACTTATTGTGTTAGCGGCAAGTTTGAATTTACCATGGACGGCGAAAAAGTAATTGTTGAGCCCGGCGACGGTTTGTATATAGAGCCGAATATGTTACACGGAGCGCTTTGTTTGGAGCCCGGAATTCTGATCGATGTTTTCAGCCCGGTTCGGGAAGATTTTTTGTAAGAACTGAAGGATTGAATGCGCGGTAACTTTGTGAAACTCTGTGCCTCCTTTGTGCAGCTTTGTGGTTAATTCTTTTTTCTAAAACTGATAACTGCGACTGAGCACTTGCAAGAAACTTGAACAGATCTCTGGCTGCGTTTCGAAATGACAGGAGTGTTTAAGCTTTTGCCATACACTAAGAGAACTTGTCTTTTACATCATCTGATAGATCGTTTGTGGTTTTTCGGTTTTTTTCGATGTATTCCGATGGCAGCATTTCGTATTCTTTCGAGAAGTACTTTGAGAAATAACGCGGATTATTGAATCCAACACGATAAGCTACTTCCGAAACCGAAAGCTGACTTGTTTCGAGGAGATGGGCCGCTCGTTTTAATCGAATAACGCGGATGAATTCGATGGGTGTTCGATCGGTTAATGCTAACAGCTTTTTATAAAGACTTACGCGGCTCATAGCCATTTCAGCACCAAAATCTTCAACAGTAAAAGAGGCTTCTGAAATATTGTCTTCAACAATTTTCAAAGCCTTTTTGATAAACTTCTCGTCCTCTGAGTCTACCTTTATTTTTTCAGGATTTAATCCTGTCATCGACTGGAACGAAACACGCAATTGTTCGCGCAAGCGTAGCAGGTTTTCAATTCGTGATTCCAGCACCTTAAAATCAAAAGGTTTGGTGAGGTAGGCATCGGCACCCGATTCGTAACCTTCGACAACCGGCGCAGTATCGGTTTTAGCCGTTAACAGAATAACCGGAATATGTTTGGTTTTCCTGTTCGATTTAATCTTGGTACACAGTTCAACGCCATTCATTTCGGGCATCATCACATCGCTTATCACAATATCGGGTAACTGTTTTTCAAAGCCAGCCCAGGCTTCTGCTCCGTTTTCGGCTTCGATAATATTGTATCGGTCTTTAAAGTTTTCCTTCAAATAAAAACGCAAATCGGAGCTGTCTTCCACAATAGCAAGTGTTTTTTTCTCGCGGTCGTACGCCGGAACTTTTTCGCTTGTAGTTGATGTTGGCTGTTTGTAGGTTTTGCGTTCTGTCACTTCAAGCTCCTTGTTGGCGGCTATTTCTTCTTCGGTAAATAAATCCACAGGAATCTCCACAGTGAATCTACTTCCTTCGTTTAGCTGGCTCTCCACATTTACATCGCCACCAAGCAGCGTAACGTATTCTTTTACCATCGACAAACCAATTCCAGAGCCCTGGTTAATTTCGGTTCCGGAATGATCTGTTTGGTAAAAGCGGTTAAAAATTTGCATCTGTTGCTCGGGAGCAATACCAATTCCGGTATCAGATACTTTTACTGTTAAAACCGGCTTTTCGGCCGATGAATTCAGGTTAATATCCATGCCGATTTTGCCTCCGCTATTGGTGAATTTGCAGGCATTTGTTAGCAGGTTGGTAAATATTTTATCGGTTTTGTCTTTGTCAAAATAGGTGTACAGGCTTTTGTGGTTGCTTGAAAAGCTGAACGTGATATTTTTGCTTTCCATCAGGTCTTCAAACGATGCTGAGATCTCTTGGATAAAACCTATTATTTCGCCCCAGTCTTTATTCACTTTAATTTTTTGAAGCTCCATTTTTCTGAAATCGAGCAACTGGTTAACCATGGCCAATAACCGGCGGGCATTTCGCTGAATAAGAATAAGGTGTTTCTTGTCGTCGTCGTTTTTACTGTGTTCGATTAGTTTATCGATGGGGGCTATAATCAGCGAAAGTGGTGTGCGGAATTCGTGGCTGATATTGGTGAAAAACTTGGTTTTCAAAGTGTCAACCAGGTGGATCCGTTCGGCCTCGCGGTGTTCCTGTTCTGCTTCAAATTTCAGGCGCTGGCGTTCGGCTAAAATCTTCCAGGTAATGAATAACAAGCCTGCGATAATCAGAATGTAAAGCAAGTAGGCGTAACTGGTTTCCCAAAATGGCGGCAGAATATTGATGCTCAAAGGAGGGGTCATTTCACGCCAGTTGGAATTATCGTTGCTCACCCTGATTCGCAGCTGGTATTCACCTGAATTAAGGTTGGTAAATGTAAGTTCGTGCATGCCACGATTTACTTCCAGCCACTCGTCGTTGAAACCGCTCAACTGGTATTGAAAGGTGTTTTTCTCCGGATGGAAATAACTGAGCGCCGTAAATTCTACGGAGAACACATTCTCTTTGTGTTTCAGCGAAATTTGATTGCTGTAGGTAATCGATTTATCCAGAATAATCCGTTTTCGGAAAGGCTCGTTAACTTTTATGTTTTGATTGAATACTTTGAAGTTTGTAAGTACGATTTTTTCGTCAGGCGTTTGAACAACAATGTCTTCGGGCTTAAATAGATTGAAACCGTTGGCACCTCCAAAAATCAATTCCCCGGAGCGTGTACGGTAGGCTGCTTTTTGGTTAAACTCGTTACCCTGCAGACCATCCTGCAATCCAAAGTTCTCGACGTCAACTTCCAGCTGATTGATGGGCAGTTGATGTGAATAATTTTCAACACTGATCTTTGAAATCCCTTTTAACGTTGCAATCCAAAGGTTGCCGTTTTCGTCTTCCTGAATGGTTTTTATATTGGAATTGGCCAGTCCGTCGGCTTCTGTAAAAACTTTAAAAGTGCCCTGCGTTTTATTTAAAACGTTTAATCCCTGAGTGGTTGCCACCCAAATTAAACCGCGCACATCTTCGTGGATGTCGTTTGCATTGTTATCGCTTAACTGTCCGGGTGTGCTCGGATCGGGACTGTAGTGCGTAAAACGTTTGGTATTCAGGTTCAAAACATCAAGCCCATCCGAAGTTCCCAGCCAAAGGTTTTGCTCGCTGTCCTCCATTATCGACATGATAAAATTGGAGCCTACAGAATTGATATCGCTCGATGTATAATGGATAAACTGTTCGTTTGTGCGGTTGAAAAGATTCAGCCCTCCGTTTAATGTGCCAACCCACAGGTTTTGTTTCGAGTCTTCAAAAATTGACCAAACGCGGTTGTCCGACAATGAATTAGGATTTTCCGGTATATGCAGGTAATGTTTAAATGTCGATCCGTTGAAACGGTTTAATCCGCCCTGGTAAGTTCCGGCCCACAATGTTCCTTTGTTGTCGATGTGCAGCGCGACAATTACGTTTGCACTGATGGAGTTGGGATCGTTGGCATCGTGCAGGTAACTTTTAAAGGTGTTATTGTTGCGGTTAAAATAAATCAGTCCGCCACCGTTTGTACCAATCCAAAGATTTCCCCGGTTATCCTCAACAAAACAGTTTACATCGTTGTAGGGAAGGCTGTTTTCTACCTCGGCCGAGTATCGGTAGTGGTTGAAGTGGATAAGGTTTTTGTGGTAATAGCTAATCCCTTTTTTATAGGTGCCCGCCCAAATAATATCTTCATTATCACGATACAGGTTGGTGATGCTGTTTTGCGCTATTCCAAGTGGATTTTGGCTATTGTTTTGCAAAACCGTTATGGTTTTATCCTGTTTGTTTAGGATGTTAATTCCTCCGTGGTCGGTACCAATCCAAATAGCTCCGTTATTGTCTTCAAGAACCGACGAAACCATATTGGTAGAAAGTTTAAAAGTAGACGACGACTGCGTGTATGTACTTATTTTTTTGGTTTGATGATCAAGAAAGAACACGCCATAAGGCAGGCCGGGTGAATAAATCCAGATATCGTTGTCGGAATCTATGAAAAGCTGGAAAGTATTGAATTCATTCAAAACTTCTTCACCAAGGAAAAAAGTTTGCTCGGTTTGTTTTGTTTCCGGGTTGATTTGCAACAGCTCTCCGACTTTTGATACCACCCATATCATGTGGTGGGTATCTTCTGTAATATAGCTTAAGGAGTTGTCGTAATTCGGTCGGTCAATTTTCGATACAAACTGAATGGAATCAACCGTTTGATTTGCCGGATTATACTTGTACATACCGTAGTTGGAGTTCAGCAGCCAGGTATTGTTTTTACTGTCGATAAAAAAGGATTGCAAACCCGAGATGGGAATGTTGGTGTTATGGTAATTTTCGCCCGGTGCGGAAAAACTTTCGAGTACCGGGTCGTAAACCGTAAATTCGGAATAGGAGCGAAGCCATAAACGGCCGTCGAAGTCTTCAAACAAGTATTCAATTCCATTAAACGGGATAGAAGTGCTGTCGTTAATGTCGTGCAGAAATGTTTTAAAACCCGATCCGTCGTAACGGTTTAAACCTTGCGCCGTACCGAACCACATAAATCCTTGTTTATTTTTTAGTATGACTTTTATTTCGTTGTTAGACAGCCCGTCGTTTATGTTGATGTGCATAAATTTGTAAGGCTCATTACCCGGAATGGAAACAGCTTGCGAACCTAGTGCAGGCAGGAATAGAAGGGCAATAACAAATAAAAACTGTAAGGTTTTATAAGGTAAAAACTTCATCTTCGGTTACTATTGTTCATGTAAATCAGTCCTGCTTCCGACTTTGTGCTAATGTAAGCATAAAAATAAAAACGGGAAACAGAAAGGCATTCTGTTCCCCTTAATTCGAATCAACTAAACTAAACTTGCTTGCTTATTCCCTGAGTTATTTTAAAGTCGAACTCAGGTTTACAGTTCTATGGTAATTTCTTCTCCTGTATAGTTTACTGTTTTTACATTACTTGCTTTACCAAGCATAGCGACCGGTTTATCGCGCGAAACTGTGATGATTCGGAATTCGCGGTTGTTAACCATTTCCGGATATTTGCCGTTTCGAGTGCCAATAACCAGGCTGTTATCACTTTCTGAATACGTAAATTCGATAGTACTGAAGGCGCCACCTTCGTATGCGTAAGTTGTACCTTCATCTTCGTACAATTTAAACGAAGCATCTTTTCCGGTGTACACATAAATATCGATCGGTGCACCTTTTTTCTCGTCGGTGTACTGAATTTCAGGTCCTACAGGAATGATAGAACCTTCGCGTACAAACAGCGGCATTCTTTCGTAAGGCGCTTCCACGCTCAATTTCTGGCCACCTGCAAGGAATTCACCTGTGTATAAATTGTACCATCCACCGTTGTTCGGGAAGTATACATCGCGTTTTGTTGCATTGTATTCGTAAACCGGGCAAACCAGCAACGATTGACCAAACATAAACTGATCGCCAATATTCAACACGCGGCGGTCGTCTGAAAAATCCATTGCCAAACCACGCATTATTGTGTAATCGTCGTGATAAACTGCACCGGTTAAACTGTAAATGTATGGCATTAAACGGTAGCGCAATTTGTTATAGTACAACATCGATTTATACGCAGGATGATTTTCAGGGGCAATGTTGTAAATCTCGCGGTACGGATACTGGCCGTGTACCCTGAACAACGGTGCAAAAGCTCCGAACTGGTACCAGCGGGTATTCAACTCGCGCCATTCATTCATTGCTTCGCTGCCTTCGGTGGCACGCTCAAATTTCTTTTGTACACAGAAACCGCCAATGTCCATTGTCCAGTAGGGGAGTCCAGACATTGAGAAGTTGATACCCGCGGAAATCTGAGCTTTCATATCTTCCCAGGTAGTGCCAATGTCGCCACTCCAGGTAGTTGTTCCGTAACGTTGCATACCTGCAAAACCTGACCGGGTAAGAATAAACACACGGTCTTTCGGATTTTCTTCGCGCTGACCTTCGTAAATTCCTTTGGCGTTCATCAGTGCAAAGGCGTTAAAATATTGGGTTGATGATCCCAAAGCAGTCGGGTTCATCAACGCTTTTCTATAATCCATGCTGGCATTCGACAATACATCAGGTTCTGTTGCATCGAGCCACCACGAGTCAATTCCCATTGAGAATAAGTGCTCGTTAATCTGTTCCCAGAATAGTTTTCTTGCTCCTTCGCTGTAGGCATCGTAGAACGAACCAATGTAACCCGGATAAATCCAATCACGGATACTGTCGTTAATAGCTTGTTTATACATCCAGCCATTTTTGTCGAATTCATTGTAATGCTCGGTTCCCAAATAAAATTTAGGCCACACGGAAATCAAGATTCGTGCATGGTTGTCGTGCACCATATCGATCATTCCTTTTGCATCAGGGAAACGTGCTTTATCGAACTCCTGGCTTCCCCATTTGTCAACTTCCCAGTACGACCAGTCCTGAACGATGTTGTCGATAGGAATTTCTCTTTTTCTGAATTCTTTCAAAGTGCTTTCCAGTTCTTCCTGTGTTTTGTAGCGTTCGCGACTTTGCCAGAAACCCATCGACCATTTTGGCATTACCTGTGCTTTTCCGGTAATTGTACGGTAGCGGCTGATCACATCGTCCATGCTGTTTCCTTTCATGAAATAGTAATCGATCTGATCACCCATTTCAGAGTAAAAAGAGATGTCGTCCTGTAATTCAGGAGCAACCGGCGATAATGCTTTTAATCCGATGTACGAAACACCACCATCAGGAATCCAGTCCAGTTTTACGTGGTATTTTTCACCGGCTTTCATATCGTACTGGAATTTAGCCACCGATGGATTCCATGCTGTCCTCCATTTATCGGCCATTAATTCGCCATTTACCCAGATTTTTGTGTAACCTGCATAATACAACAGGAAGCGGAATACTCCACTTTCTTCCGGTTGAATGTCGCCTTCCCAAACAATACGGGCGTGATTAAAATCAAAGCCTTCCGGAAAGTTCTCAATTGTTTCCAGGTTTTCGTAATCGATGGTTGACTCAACACGGCTCGTGAAAACGTGATCGTTTTCGTTATTATCGATGTAAGTAGCAGTTAACCCACCTTCTTTTCCATCGGCATCGAATAGTTTGAACTGATCGATCTGACCATAAGGACGAGGATCGCCAAAACGCGATAACGAGTAATTGTCCCACAATAAACCGTAGTTTTTTGTTGATACAACAAATGGTACCGAAACTTTTGTGTTGTACTGAAATAGCTCCTCGTTTTTGCCTTTGTAGTTCATTTCGTCGGCCTGGTGTTGCCCAAGTCCGTACAAAGCTTCATCGTCTGACGATTCGAAAACCTGACGGGTTGAATAAGCACTTATGCCATCAACTTCAATCGGTTCGAACCATTTTCCTCCGTTTCCCTTTTCCTCAAGAATTGGATTTCCATTCTCATCCAGAAAATCGATTTCGCCGGTTTCTGTTGATACCTTAACTTTTGTTTTTGCTGTTGAAATGATGAGGTAGTCGTCATTTTCTTCAACTACAAAAGGAACAGTTTCGTTTTGAGGTAGTGCAATAAGACTTTCCTTGGTTGAAAATGTTTTTGTGGCGCTTGCCGACACCTTGATGATCTCGTCGTTTACGGGTGTGATCTTAATGGCCTGTGCCTGTTGTTTGCCGGCTTGCTGAGGGTAAACAATTACGGCTTCTCCTGTTTGCTCCCAGTTGGTTGTAGAACAAGAGATTGCGAATATACTTAGCAGAACTGCTATAAAAATTTTATTCATTATTGTAGCGTGTTAATTTGTGCTATATTTTGATGATTGATCTCTTCTTTTTTATTCGTTCATAATTGCCTTAACGGCCACTATTCGGGTTTGTTACTTTGCTTGTAAATTTAAAATGGATACGAACCGTCGGCAGCTCCTTTTATTAGGCTATTGTACGAAAGCGTATCGATAATTTCATAACTGTTCCGGTCGATTAAACCGTTGTCCCAACAAAATGGTACCAGTCCATTGTTTTTGGCTTTTCGGGCAACTGTTTCCATAAAATAGGCCCGTGATTCATTGTGTTTCTCTTGCCATCCTTCAGGATACATCGACAGATCGCGGTAGATGCTTCCAAATTCGCCCAAAATTACAGGAATTCCGTTGTCTACCAATTTGGCTTTCATTTTTTGGAACTGCGATTCCACCACATCTTCTTCGCCCCAATTGGCATTGCGGTCGTCGGCGCCTTCAACATGGTTCGGTTCGCCCCAGAAATAGAACATTTTTCCCCAGCTTGCATCTTCATCCAATCCACAGAAATTCCAGGGTGTATAATAGTGCACTTCGGCCAATAAACGATCTTCAACCCGGTCGGTTGGCATCGTCATAAACTGGTCGGCTTTATCAATATCGGTATTTGGTGCCTGAATGATCAGGTTACGGTAAGCGTTTCTTCCTCCGGTTGAGCGAACTGCATCAACAAAGGTTTGCATGTACACGTTCAATACATCAACATTTTTCTGCTCATCTGCATTTGGTTCGTTGGCTCCGGCAAAAATCAGGTGCTCGTTGTAATCGCGGAACCTTATGGCAATCTGTTTCCAGATAATTTCTAGTTTGTTGTTTACTGCTTCCTGGTTCTCCGGAATGCAGTTTTGTTCCATCCAGCCTCCATCCCAGTGGATGTTCAGAATGGCATAAAGATCATTGTCGATACAATAATCGACTACTTCCTGTACGCGGTCGAGCCACGATTCTTTTATTTTGTAAGAAGTTTGGTCTTCCAGATACCGGTCCCATGCACAGGGCAAACGAACGGCACTAAATCCTGCATTTTTAACAGCAGCCATTAATTCGTTTGTAGCCTTTGGGTTTCCCCAGGAGGTTTCGCCACCAATTGCTTCCAGGGTATTTACCATGTTCCAGCCCACTTGTATTTGCGAGGCCAGTGCTATGGCATTACTATTCATTCCGGTCATATCGGCGGCAATTGAATCCGGATTTTCAGGATCTATACTTTCAGGTTCTTTTGCTTCCTGTGTTACTGCAATTGTAATTGTTGAAACATCTTCAGCAGAGATGCTAATAGTGGCCGTTCTTTCTTCTTCAACGGTGTTGGCTTCGGCACTGATATTAATGGTAGCGTTGTTTTTGCTGGTTTGCAAGGCCGAGGTACACCACGACGCATTGCTGCTGATGTTCCAAGTGGTATTCGACGTGATTGAAATCGTTTCGGTGCCACCGTTCTGATCAAAGTTCAAACTCAGAGGAGTTGCCGATAATTCAGGAGTAAAATCATCGGGAGGGTTTACGGGGCTGTCATCATCGCCACACGATCCCAGTGTAACGACAAAAAGTAAGAGTAATAATCGAACAGTTAGCTTCATGCTGATAATAATAGATAGTGGTTTTTATTCTAAAAATGTAATAAAACCTACGGAGTGTAAAAGCTCCGCAGGTTAATTGTTGTTAGTACAATTCAATTTTATCAATGGTTGCGGTAACGGCCTCCATGTCGCTTATGTCGGCTCCCATTCCTGCAACGTCGATTACAAATACAACTACACCTTCTGCTGCTGTTCCCGGAGCATACGAAACGGTATAAGTTCCATCGCCGTTAACGGTAATAACGTCTCCGTTTCCGTTCGGATTCCAGTCAGAATCGGCATAATACATCGATGTGTTATAACTTCCTGCAGCGCCTTCGTTTAAGGTCACTCCGCTTAAAGTGAAAGTAACATTGATGCTATTGTTAAACGCTATTTCGCTTTTGTCAAGTCCCGGATCAGAAACGGTACTTCCATACTCGTTAAATATTTCTAATCGGAGGTTGCCGTTGCTTTCCAAATCGCCAATTACCAGCTTGCTGTTATCGAATGCAACTTCGGTTCCCTGTGGTTCTTCGCCGCCGTCGCCACCTGCTCCTGGCACAAGATGATAGGCCATGTATTCGGGTTTATCGGAACTAATTGCACCAACCCACATTCCGGTAACATTTCCGGCCGGATCTTTTTCAATTTGCAGAATACGTAGCTGATTGTTGGCATCAGCAGCAAAACTTGCCCAGCCAATTAATGTAAATGAAGGAACTGTTACATCGAATGAGTAAATACCTTTTTCATCAATCGAATACGTTCCGGCAGTTTCTGTTCCGTCAGGCGTTACAAAAACCACTGAGTTATCGGCAGAATTCATTGTCATCGAAAAGTTGCCATACACATCGGTGTCAGGTGTTCCCAGCCAATCAGGGTAATCTTCAGGAGCTTGCCAGCCGTTCATCATCGAACCGTCGAGGTTTGCCCAATCCAGTGGATTACTTTCTGAAAGTTTCCAAACAATATTGGTGTTTACAGTTTGGGAAATATCTTCCTGCCATCCATCGGGTAATGTTGGTTCCGGATCTTCAGTTACTTCAGGTACCCAACTGTCGGCATATTCCTGGCTGATGTAGTTGTATACCAACAAACATGGTCCTTCGCCTGATAATGCTTCATCACGAAGTGCGGCCAGCTGCATTGTATTTTCAGTAAGCGACATTATTCTCAGAGCGCCCCAGTTTACAACCTGTCCGTCGCGGCCTTCGTCGTGTAACGGAGCGGCATCGGTCATGCTCAGTGTTTTTGCATCAGCATCCAGGAAGTAAGTTCCCTGTTCAGATCCTCTTGATGAAATCATCAGGTGATCGGCCGAAACATTAGCTCCACCAATCAGATCGAAAGTCATGGTTCCGTAATCGCCCTGACCCATTAGCCAAGAGTTGCCCGGCCAGTCAGGATTCCAGTTCCAGCAGTCGGCGCCGTAACATCCGGCATCGCCACCGGCTAACCAGCCGTTTTCAGTTCCGTAGAAATAAAGCGGGCCTCCAAAATATTTACTTACTCCATTCTCATCAAGGTCGAGTAACCATGTTTTTGAATTACCAACACCACCTGAAAGCATTTCCCAAAGCGGGTCGTTCACATAATTCAGGTTCATGGTGGTTAATGTTAACTTGAACGTATCGGCCTGAACATAACCGCCCGGGCTTTCAACACCGTAAACAAACTTGTAGTCACCTGAGAAAGGAAGTTTTACTGTATCTTCTAATGCAGTAGTGCGTCCCATTGGTGTTTGCCAAAGTGGTGTAACATTGGGTGTAAGACTTTCGAGAATGATCATGTTCGGATCATCCGGATTTTGGGTGATGCTGTAATTCAGCTGATCTTTTGTTAAAATATCACTCATCGAGTAATCTTCAGGTTGACAGGCGGTAAAAGCCAGAATCAATCCTAAAAGAGCTGTATATAGATTGAATTTTTTTGTTCTCATCTGTTTAGTTTTTAAAAGTTCCAACCTGGATTTTGAATTAATACACCATCCGATAAACTAATCTGACTTTGTGGAATCATTTGAAATCCTCTTGTTTCAGTAAAGTTTTGTTTCGAAATAACTTTTGTCATTTCAGCACCACCGTCTAATACTCTGGTGTTTACTGCAAGCGCATCGCCGGCAGCGTCGAGTCCCTGACGTAAAAGATCCCAGTAACGAATTCCTTCAAAGGCGAATTCGAGACGACGTTCTTTCAAAATATTTGCTTCTGATACTGCAATGCTGCCCAATCCTGCACGTTCACGAACCTGATCGAAATAGGTTTGAGCATTTGTGCTTCCCAGCTCAGCAGCCATTAATAATACATCGGCATAACGCATTACCACGTAATCCTGGAATTGACCGATCATAAAGTTTGAAGCACCGTTGGCTTCAGGAATCGAATGACCGTCGGGATACGACATTGGCGTGTACTTTTTAATCGCATATCCGGTGTACTCGCGTTGGTCTGAATTATCGAAATCCAAGCCTTCTTCGGCAACTGCGATAATCGATGCTGTTTTACGGGCATCGGTTTCCTGGTAAGTATTGTACAATGCAGGAAGCACAGTACCGGCACCCCAGCCTTGTCCGTAAGGAGAGAACGACTGCGTGCGTAGTCCGTACATTACCATCCAGTGGTTACCATCGGTATTTCCGTTATAATCGGAAGTGATGTTGTATTTCACTGAAAATACAGTTTCGGCGTTGTCTTTACCGGCGTAAGTAGTTACCAAATCGTCGCCGGCTTCGTTAACTGTTGTAGAAGCCGCCGGCCAAAGATTTTTGAATTCTTCGATCAATGAATAATTTCCGCTGGCAATAACATCTTCCAATCCCTGAAGTACTTCTGCTTTTGTTACTCCCGGAAGATCGGTACCGTAAAAACCGGTGTAAAACAGGTAAACACGCGCTAACATGGCTTTTGCAGCCCATTTGTTGACACGGCCCGGACTAACAGTTTCGGCACCATTGGCAGCAGCAAACTGTAAATCTTCGGCAATTACCTGGTAAGTTGCTGCAGGATCAGACTGCGGAATATTATCGTTCGAAGGCTCGGTTAAAAGCGGAATACGCTCAAACAAACGAACCATATCGAAATAAGAGTAAGCTCTCAGGAATCTGGCTTCAGATTCTACGGCGTTACGGGCAGCTTCGTCACCATCCCATTCAATCTGATCCATTTTCTGAATCAGAACATTGGTACGGTAAATCGCTTTGTAATACGCTTTCCATGTATCGTTAAACAAGTCAACATCGCCGGGTGAACGGGAAATATCAGATTCATCGAGTAACTGATAGTTATAGCTGTCGACATAACCGGTACCTCCAAAACAGTTGTCAGACAAAACCTCAGAAACAACCGGGAAGGCTACACCATTGGCATAAATAACCTGAACACCGTCGTAGCAACCTACCAGTGCCATATCGGCATCGGCTTTGGTTTTATAAAAGTTCGCATCAGTAAGCGAAGTAATTGGCTCGCTATCTAAAAAGCTTTCAGAACACGAAGCCAGTAAAATGGCTGCAAAAGCCGCTATATATATTTTAAGTTTATTCATAATTCTTTCCCTCCGTTTTTAAAATTTTACGTTTACACCAACAAGGAAGGTTCTCGGACGTGGGTAATACCCAAGGTCGACACCTGCCGAACCGTTTTCAACTCCGTAACCAATTTCCGGGTCCATTCCGTTGTACTTGGTAAAAGTGAAAGCGTTTTGAACAGAACCGTAAACCCTGAACTGGCTCAGGTAATTGCTATTAATCAGTTTTGAGAAGTCGTAACCCATCGTGATGTTACTGATACGCAAAAAGTCGCCGTCTTTGATAAAAATATCAGAGAACAGGTAGTTAATGTTGGTTTCAGTTACACGAGGAATTGTAGTTGATGTTCCTTCTCCGTGCCAGCGATTCAGAATTTCGGTGGTATAATTGCTTTTGGCATTGGTGTGGTTGCGGTACGACTGAACCAGTTGGTTACCGACAACACCGTTGGCCGACAATGAGAAATCAAATTCTTTATAATCGAAGCCTAAATTAAATCCAAAAGTGTAATCCGGATTCGGATCACCGATCATTACTTTATCAGCGTCATTAATAGTACCGTCGCCATTCTGGTCGATATAACGCAGGTCGCCAGGTTGTGCAGATGGTTGAATAACTGCTCCGCTTGAACTGGTGTTCGAGCTTACTTCTTCAACATTCTGGAAAATACCATCGGTTTCCCATCCCCAGAAATATCCGATAGGATAACCGGTTTCGGCGCGGTGGTAGAATTCGAGGGAGTTATCGTATAACATATTTGTTAAACCGTGCACGATTCCGTCGGAAGTTGGTACATCGGTCACTTCGTTTTTGTTATAAGCAATGTTACCGCTTACGTAGTATCTGAAATCGCCGATGTTGCTGTTCCACGACAGTGCAAGTTCAACACCGGTGTTTTTTACGTTACCTCCGTTAATGTATGGAGCATTGGCACCGGCAGTAGCCAAAATCGGTGCTTCAAGCAACCAGTCTTTTGTGCTTTTGTTGTACCAGTCGAAATTAATACCCAGTTTGCTGTCGATCATTCGGGCATCGAAACCAAGGTTGGTTTGTTCTGATGTTTCCCAGATTAAGCTTGGGTTAGCCAAACGACTTGGGTAAGCTCCCGGAGTATTTCCGGAGGCATCGAAATCGGCCGTACCAAAGTAATAGTTGGTATTTGATGTAGTAATAGGTGCCAAATATTGCCATGCACCAATGCTTTGGTTACCAACCTGTCCCCAGCTGGCTCGTAGTTTAAAGAAATCGAGCACATTACTGGTTGATTCCATAAAGTCTTCGTTCGACATTACCCATCCTAACGATACCGACGGGAAGTTACCCCAGCGATTGCTTTCTTCGAATTTCGAAGAACCATCGCGACGGAATGTAGCGTTGAATAGGTATTTTTCCTGGTAGTTGTAACTTAAGCGGCCAAAATACGAAAGTAGCATTGATTCATCGAATGGCCCGCCGCCGTATCCTAATAAAGTAAGGTCGGTATTGGTAGTATTATCGATATAAGCATGATCAAGATCTGAAATAATCAGGTCGGAGTTACTGGCATTTACCCACGAACCGCGGTTGCGGTAAGCAGAAGTACCAACCATTGCCGAGAATGAATGATCGTTAATGCTGTAATCGTAAGTTAAAATGTTATCCCAGGTTAAGGCTAAACCTTTACTCATACTTTGGCTGGAGCCGTCGTGTAAGCGGAATGCGTAAACCGATAGTTCATAAGCAGGTCGGTAAGAACGACCTTCGCTAACGTAATAATCAAAACCTAATGTGGTTTTATATTTCAGATTTTTGAGTGGCTGAAATTCAAAATAAATATCACCAAAAACTTTTTGGTTATTGTTTTTGCTTTGGTTATTCAACATCATTTCTGCGTACGGGTTGCTTTCTCCAATTGCCCATGGTTCCCACACTTCGCCATTATACATTACATTGGCACCTTCGGTATTGTTAAGGTAGTTGCCATCGTCGTCGTACATAGGCAGGAAAGGACTAACACCAAATGCGCCGCGCAGTGTATTATTGTACTGGTTTCCAACACCGATTCCGTTGCTTTCAACATAACTCATGGTAAGATGCTGACCAACTTTCAGAAAACCTTCGTACAATTTATGTTCTGAATTGATACGTAAATTGTAACGTTCGTAATCCGAAACATCAGGTCCGCCTACAATTCCTTCCTGTTCAGTGTACGACATTGAAACAGAGTAGGTAGAATTATCATTTCCACCATTTATCCCCAGGTTGTAGTTTTGCGTAACTGCATTTTCGTAAAACATTTCATCCATCCAGTCGGTACCTTCACCCATAGCAGCTATCTCGTCGGCAGTGAAATAGGGAACTTTACCCGAATTGATGGCTGTTTCGTTCATGATAACTGCATATTCTTTCGAATTCAGCAGATCAACTTTACGAGCCGGATTTTGAATTCCATAATAAGCATCGAACGAAATTTGTGCTTTCCCTTTTGAACCCGATTTGGTAGTAATAAGTACAACACCGTTTGCTGCCTGCGAACCGTAAATGGCTGCCGAGGCGGCATCTTTTAATACGTCGATACTTTCGATGTCGGCGTTGTTCAAATACGAAATGTCTCCGGTTTGAACACCGTCAACTACATAAAGCGGTCCTGAATTCCCGATGGTACCCAAACCACGAATGGTAACTTTTAAACCGGCACCCGGCTGGCCCGAGGTAGACGTAATTTGTACCCCAGGAGTTTGTCCCTGTAATGCTTGTAAAGCACTGGTGGTATTTCTTTTCTGAAGATCTTCACCGTTTACCTGAACGGTGGCACCGGTCAATAATTTCTTTTTCTGTACACCGTAACCCACCACTACAACTTCTTCCAAACCAACAACGTCGGGCTCTAAAGCAATGGTGAAATTGGTTTTTCCGACAACCGGAATTTGTTGAGCAACAAATCCTACAAAAGATACCAGCAGGACATCTTCTTCGTTAACTGTCAGATTAAAAGTTCCGTCGATTGAAGTAACCGTTCCGCTTGTAGTTCCCTGTACGAAAATTGAAACACCGGGAAGAGTTTCACCGGTTTCAGCTTCGGTAACTGTCCCTGAGATTTGTTTCTCATTGGATTGGGCCAGCGCTTGATTTGCAAATAAAATAGTCAAAACCAACAAGATAGTACTGAATAGCACTTTTGCTAATTTTGCTACGGAGTTTAACGAAAAACTCCAGCAACTGCATGTCTTGTTCATACGAATAGATTTAATTTATTAAAGTTTATTGTTTGCGATCAGCTTTTCTGATTTTCATCTTCCTGCCGATTAAAATTTAGTATGGCGTAAAAGTAGAATGGAAGAGAAGGTAAAGCCTGCAAAAATGTTTTGGTTGTGTGTTCAATTTATACATAGCTACTGTGCAGAATGTTAAAAATAGGTGATTGTTTTGTAAATTGGGTATTTTGGAAATAGCTGTTAATGGGCTGGTATGTGTGTTGTTAGGGCTTGTTGGTTTGTGTCGTTATTTGAAGAGTTTTTAATGTATTGGGGAAGTAAGTATCCGGCTTATTTACTTGCCTGATGGTTGAATAATGAGGTAGAATCTGAATTCGTGTAATTTGGTTGTGAAACCCGAATTTAGTATTTTGACAAACCTGAGTATTAGAAATGGTTCGATAACAAACGACAAGTGGCAATACTAAAATTAACGAAGAGTTTTTAGTCTCTGACAAATATTTGACAATCCTCATTATTGTACTTCTGATTTTGATCCGGATATGAATATTGGCAAAAGATATAATTGCTTTAAGAACTCCTTTTATCCAAACCAACATAAAGCTCCCAAAGAAGGAGGTTTATGCTAAACCTGTTTAATATGTATTGTACCCTAGAGTGTAATAAGTTGTTTTATAGGAGAAATGCAGATGATCAAAAAAAAATCTGTTTTTTTCCATTGTGTCATTTAAACGTATTGAGATATTTGTAGTCTAAGCCGCATCCTGATTTTGTAATCACAGTTAAATTGATGTTTTCATACTCAGGAGGCTTTAATGCGAAATTTCGATTAATTAAATTTATAAAAACTAAAAAATGAAAAACCTGATCTTGTTGACTATTTTTCTATTTGGAGTGTCTGCTTTTTCTTTCGGTCAAAATGCTGATAAAGTAACCCGCCAACCTGTTATCGATATGCATGTTCATGTTTCAAAGGTGAGGCCTGGTTCAGGTCCTTTGTGCCCCTGGTTTTTAAGCGATATGCCCGGCGCCGATCCGCAAGAAGAATTTGGCTTCGGACAAGTTATGAATTCTGATTGCCTGGATCCGCTTCCCGCAGCAGCCACCGACGAAGAGATGAAGAATGAGATTACCGGTCGGATAAAAGAAATGAACATGACCATGGTTTGTTTTGGCGATCCCGGAGTTATACGTAGCTGGATGGCCGAAGTACCTGAAGGCAGAATCATTCCCGGAATAAGCCCGGGACAATTGACCGTTGAGCAATTCCGCGATTCACTGGAAAGTGGTTTTTATAAATATATGTCTGAGGTTGCACCTCAGTATCAGGGAATGTCGCCAAGCGATATGTCGCTCGACCCTTATTTTGCCGTTGCTGAAGAACTGGGTATTCCTGCCGGAATTCATATGGGAACCGGAGGCAATGGAATGACAAACATTAATAACCCTAAATATCGTGCATCTCTTGGAGATCCTTTCCTTTTGGAAGACCTGCTGGCACGTCATCCTAAACTGAAGGTTTGTGTTCAGCACGCCGGTTACCCCATGATCGACAACATGCTTGCTTTGATGGGAGCCAATGCGTATGTATATGTTGATATTTCGGGAATGATATGGAGTTACCCGCTCGACGATGTAAAGGAATATATCAGAAGGCTGGTACAGGCCGGATTTGGTAAACGTATTATGTACGGAACCGATTTTATGACCTGGCCACGCATGATAGAAACGTCGATGGGAGTGATTGAACACGCACAATTTTTATCAGATGACCAGAAAAGAGATATTCTCTTTAACAATGCAGCCCGCTTTTTCAGAATGGATAACAGCGATTTCGATTGGCCTGAAAAATTATAAATCCGACCGCGTTTATAAACGCCATGGTCAGGTTAGTTAGATAGAAGATCCGGTTTTGGCCGGATCTTCCAAAGATATTAAACCAATAAACTAAAAAAATGAAGAAAAAACTTTTCCTTGCACTATTTTGCTTTTTTGTAGTTCTGGGATCCAATGCCCAGGAATTGGCAAATTTTATGGGACGCACGCCAGTACTTTCTCCTGAGTTTGGAGAAAAGACTGTTACTTTCCGAATAGCAGCGCCCGATGCCAAGTTAGTACGCCTCTATGGCTCGTGGATGGAAGCCCGAAATTCATCTGTTAACATGATGAAAGATACCGCCGGTGTTTGGTCGGTAAGTGTTCCAACTCCATCGTCCGAACTGTATACCTACAACTTTATAGTTGACGGTTTGGTGGTTAACGATTCCCGCAACGTGTTTATGCAGCGCGATGGAACCCGTTACTTAAGTGTGTTGCTTGTTCCGGGCGAACACACTGAGAACTACTTTGAGGCCAATGAACACGGAAATCTTTCAAAAGTTTGGTACGATTCGCCAACAATTGGCACAAAGCGCCGAATGTTTGTTTATACGCCATACGGTTACGAAACAAGTGGCGAAGATTATCCGGTGTTATACTTGCTGCACGGTGGTGGTGGCGACGAAGACGCGTGGAGTACTATGGGACGTGCCCGTCAGATTTTGGATAACCTGATTGATAAAGGGCTGGCAAAACCAATGATTTGTGTAATGCCAAACGGAAACCCCGGGCAGCAGGCTGCAAAAACTCAGCTACTCGAAGAAAAGCCATTCGACAGGAGAGATCCCGAGAATGCCGACCTGTATGTTAAAAGTATTGTAACCGATATCATTCCTTATATCGAGAGTCATTACCGGGTTATTGGAAAACCTGAAGCCCGCGCAGTTTCCGGACTGTCGATGGGAGGTGGACATACGCTTGCGGTTACTCGTTTATTTCCGGGTACATTCGATTACATCTGCCCGCTGAGTATTGGTGTGCGGGGAGATGCAGCTGATATCGACAAACAATTCCAGGCAGTAAAACAAGGTGGCTATAAATTATACTGGTTTGCATGTGGCGAAAGCGATTTCCTTTGGGAAATGGCTAAAGAAATGGATGCTGCCTTAACCCGAAACGGGCTGGAACATACTTTTTATGTTACCGATGGTGGCCATACATGGGCAAACTGGAGAAAGTACCTGAATACCTTTGCTCCACTTTTATTCAGATAAATAATATTAATCAACAAATTACAATTCTAAAAAAATGAAAAAATATACAATTTTAATCATAGCACTGTTTGTTTGTGTAGGTGCTTTTGCCCAGGAAATAGGCAACTTTATGGGCCGCGAACCTATTGTTTCGCCCGAAATTGGAAAAGAGACTATCACTTTCCGCTTTTCCGCTCCTTATGCCGACGATGTTAAACTTACTGGTGGTTTTGCGCCTTTACAAAAAGTAGAAACTTCGTTTGGTACCATGGATATGCCGGGAAATATTGATATGGTAAAAGGCGAAAACAGTTTGTGGTCGGTTACCGTTCCAATGCCCGAACCCGAACTTTATACCTACAGTTTTATTGTTGACGGAGTGAGTGTAAACGATCCCAACAACATTTTTATGCAACGCGATGGCACTCGTTACCTCAGTGTTCTGCTGGTTCCGGGAGAACTAACTGAAAATTACTTTGAAGCCAACGAACGTGGTAATCTTAACCAGGTTTGGTACGATTCGCCAACTTTGGGAATGACACGCCGTTTGTTTGTTTATACACCTTACGGATATGCCGACAGCAAAGACAAATACCCGGTGCTTTACCTGTTGCATGGTGCCGGTGGCGACGAAGATGCATGGAGTACCATGGGGCGTACCTGTCAAATTTTGGATAACCTGATTGAAAAAGGATTGGCAAAACCAATGATCTGTGTGATGCCGAATGGTAACCCAACTCAGTATGCTGCCCGTACCTTAATGATCGATGAAAAACCGGTTGATCGCAATAATCCGGAAATGGGAATGATGGGGAATCTTTATCCGAAAAGTATTGTGGAAGATATCGTTCCGTTTATTGAAAAAACATACAAGGTAGATGCTCGTCCAAAATCAAGAGCCATTGCCGGTCTTTCAATGGGTGGAGGACATACAATTACCACCTCTTTAATGTATCCCGGTTTTTTCGATTATATCTGCCCTTTAAGTATGGGGATTGGTATGCGATTCGGAAATGATAATACTGATCAGGAGGAGATCATGAAAAATTACGAAACGCAGTTTAAAGCACTTAAAAAAGAAGGTTACAAATTGTACTTTTTGGCTTGTGGAGACACCGATTTCCTTTTCGAATCAGCAAAAACACTGGATAAAATGCTTACCGATACCGGATGCGAGCATACATTTTATGTAACTCCGGGCGGACATACCTGGTCGAACTGGCGGATTTACCTGAATACTTTTGCACCACTGCTGTTCAAATAAAATACTAACCAAAACCATAAAATTATGAAGACTAACAGAAGAAACTTTTTTCAAACCATGGGAGCGGGAGCTGCCGGATTTGGCCTGGTTTCAGCACTTCCGCTTGCTTCATGTGCAGTCCCGGCTGAATCGGAAGCTGCTGACGATGACGAGCAAATACTTTTTATTGGCGACGATATTGCCATTGCCAATACCGCTTACGGAAAAGTAAAAGGTTTTATACTTCGCGGAATAACACAGTTTCGCGGTATTCCTTACGGCGCTGATACCGGTGGCAAAAACCGTTTTATGCCTCCGCAAAAACCGGAACCATGGGATGACATTAAACCTGCAGTGTGGTGGGGAAATACAGCGCCGCAGTTAATGGACGGCCGTTATGGCAACGCTTATTCTTCGTTTGTTGACCACTGGAATTACGATGATGTAAGCGAAGATTGTTTGAAACTAAATGTGTGGACACCGGCTCTTGATGCCAACAAACGCCCTGTTATTGTGTGGTTGCATGGTGGCGGTTATACCAACGGAAATGGTATTGAGCAGGATGGATACATGGGCGAAAACCTTAGCCGAAAAGGCGATATTGTTTTTGTTTCGATCAACCACCGCCTGGGACCGATCGGTTTTTCTGACCTCTCGGGAGTAGGTGGCGAAAAATACAAAGACTCAGGAAACGTTGGTGCACTCGATATGGTAGCCGCACTGGAATGGGTGAACCAGAATATCGCCAATTTTGGTGGCGACCCGGTCAATGTTACCATTATGGGCCAGTCGGGAGGAGGAGCAAAAGTATGTACCGTTGCCGCCATGCCTGCAGCAAAAGGATTGGTGCATAAAGCTGTTCCGCTGAGTGGTTCAACTACCGAGGGCATGAATCAGGGTTATGCACAAAAACTTGGAGAATACGTATTAAAAGAAGCCGGTTTACAAGCTTCGGAAATTGATAAACTACAGGAAATTCCCTGGAAGGAATATATTCTTATTGCCAACAGAGCCAGTCAGAAAATGCGGGAAGAGGAAGGTGGAAGCGGATTGATGCGTATAGGATTTGCCCCGGTGGCTGACGGAGTAAACATTCCAAAAGGAACATTTTATTCCGAAGCTAATGGTGTTTCTTCCGATGTACCAATGCTGATCTGTACAACTTTCCACGAGTGGGGAATGGCACGGACAATGCCCGAAATGGAAAAAATAACAGCTGATGAAGCTAAAGAAATGTTGAAGGACCGTGCAGGTTTCAGAGGGGGCTTGGGCGACAAAGCACCGGAAGTGTACGATGCATATGCAAAAGTATTTCCAGATGCCAAACCAATTGAAATTATGACGCTGGTAGCCAGTAACCGGAAGGGTGCGGTAGAAACAGCAACAGCTAAAAGTAATCAGCAAGCCCCGGTTTACATGGCCTGGTTTGGATGGGAACCACCGTTGTTTAACAACCGCATGCGGGCCTTCCACTGTCTCGATATTTGTTTCTGGTTCTACAACACCGACCTGATGTTAACGCACACAGGCGGTGGCGCACGACCAAGAAAATTGTCAGAAAAAATGTCGGATGCCTTGCTTGCATTTATGAAAACCGGCGACCCGAATTGTAATACGTTGCCGGAGTGGCCAACATTCACTGTTGAAAACGGGGAGCTTATGATCCTTGATGATGTATGTGAAGCGAAAAACGATCCGGATCGCGAAGCAAGAGAATTATTGTAAACGAATATTGAGTTTAACCAATTATTTTATTTCTGTTAATGCAGGGGGAATTTTTCTCCCTGTATTTTAATTATAAACAACTTACAATGAGCAGACTTGTACTCTTGATTTTTATTTTGTTGAGTTCTTCTGTATTTGCACAATCGATTCAAAAAGGGCCTTACACGGTTACGGAAATAGCAAAAAGCGTTTACCACTTTGAAGATGGTAACGACAGTAATCCTCCCGGACTTGTTTTGAATGACGATGGACAAATGAAGAGCATGAACAATTGCTCTGATATGTATTTAATTGTTGGGACCGAAAAAGCACTGCTGATTGATCTTTCCAATACTGTGAAATGGGACAGTACTGCCACCGAATCGCTACGGTTGCTGGTATATGAGCGAGTTGGTGACAAAAAGTTTTATATCACAATTACGCATAACCATGGTGATCATTTAGGAATGCTACCGGCTTTTGTTGATGATGAGAATGCCAGTTTCTGGATACCAAAAGAAGAATTTAAAGGAAAGGACATTTTCCCTGTAGGCAGAACTACTTTTTTCCCTGAAAATGCATCTATTGATCTGGGAGGAGGATTTGTGATTAACACAACTGAAGTACCGGGACACACAGCCCATTCAACGCTATTTTTTCTGAAAGATAAAGACCTTGTTTTTTCGGGAGATGCAAATGGATCCGGAACCGGAGTTTGGCTTTTCAACGAAGAAAGTTTTTATACTTATAAAGCTGCGATTAATAAACTGATTGCTTACATCGAAAATCCGGCTAATCATATCGATCTGGAAAAATTACGCATTCACGGAGGACATGCCTGGCAAAGTGCAGAACTGGGCCAACTCACTTCTCAGTATATTTACGATATGCAAACGCTAATGCAGGAAATGGCAAAAGGACAGGTGAAAACAGAACCCATGTCTTCTTCATTCCTCAAATTTCTGGATACTAATTTTAAGTACGGAACAGCTACAATTACATGGAATAAGGAGGCAGCCGAACGATATTCAAATTCAGATTAGGAATAGGTGGATCAATATTGCTACTTATCATTTAAAGAATATTCTCAAAATATCTTCTCTAACATATAAATTAAAGGCTTGGAAAATTTGGATATAAAAATATTTTCCACTTGCT
This sequence comes from Draconibacterium mangrovi, assembly GCF_010586825.1. Lineage (GTDB taxonomy): Bacteria > Bacteroidota > Bacteroidia > Bacteroidales > Prolixibacteraceae > Draconibacterium > Draconibacterium mangrovi. The sequence goes on from NZ_JAAAGB010000005.1 coordinate 241,670, forward strand.
TTACTGGAAAATATATTCATTAGAATATTTTCCTGCTCAATGGATGTAAGAGAAAAAATATTGTCAACGGCAACAGAAGAGTTTTTAAAAAATGGCATAAAATGTATGTCGGTGCAAAAGCTTGTGGAGCCACTCGGAATTTCAACAAAAACATTTTACAAGTATTTCAAGAATAAAGAGGAACTACTTGAGGAGGTTTTGACATCGCTTTACATTCAGCAGTTTAAGGTATTAAAAGAAGACTCGAACACCGAGAATCCGATTCATCTGTTATTGCAAATCTGGTCGACGGCTTTTCTGCGCGAGAATAATGTGAATTATCAATTCTACAACGATTTGCAGTACTACTATCCTGAAGTTGAAAGCAGAGTTGAAAGAAAGGTGGGAGAGGATTTCTGGACAGAGTTTCGGCAGCTGATAAACAGGGGAATTGAAAATGATCTATTTCTGAAAAACAGCCAGCCGGATGTGGTATTGGAAGCCATTTCTGTGCTGTACTCCGTTGCTGTAAAAACCGAACAATTCGGGAAGTTTGGATTGTCTCCTAAAATCATTTTTCAGAATACCCTGGCTGTTCTTATTCGCGGAATTTGCACTGCCAAAGGTCTTGATGATTTCGAAAAATATAATCAATCAATTTTTGCTAATAACCAGAGTTCGATAACATCAAATTGAATTATAAATTTTAAAACTAAACTTATGAAAACGATGAAAATTCTTTTGACGTCTTTATTTTTTCTTGCCGTTACATTCGCAACAATGGCACAGGATACAACTACTGATTATTTTGCCGGCGACTGGAACGTTATGGTGAAAGGTACTCCAAACGGTGATGCGGAAATGGTGATGCATCTGGAGCGGGTTGATGGAAAACTTGTTGGCGAAATGCGGGTGGAAGGTCTTGATCCATCGAAGTTTCGTGATGTTACGGAAAAAGAAACGGAAATTACAGTTTCTTATTTCGCGATGGGATACGATATAAGTATAAACCTGAAAAAGGTTGATGAGAATAACCTGAAAGGAAGTTTATTGGGCATGTTTGATGCAACCGGCGAAAGAAAATTGGACTAGTTGTTTCAATTCGATAAATAATATAGAACACTGAAACTTATGAGAAAAATAGCACAAAAGCGTGTTGCTCACATTTTAAAAACAGTACTTTTCTCTGTACTTCTCCTATCGTTTCTGACTGGGGCGGCCCAGGATACGGAAATGGATAAATTTGTTGACGACCTGATGTCGAAAATGACCTTGCAGGAAAAACTGGGACAGATCAATTTATCATCCGGAAATGTCGGTGCTATTCTTGCTGGCGGCGGAGGTCTGGAGGAATCCATAAAGAAAGGCGAAATCGGTGCAACCGGCGGTTTTACGTTTGGAGCCATAAAAGGTTCGCAGGAGGCTGCTCAGGAATCGCGTTTAAAAATCCCCTTACTTATTGGTTTAGACGTGATTCATGGTCACACAACAATTTTTCCAATCCCGCTGGGTTTGTCGTGTACCTGGAATACACAGCTGATCGAAAAAAGTGCGCGTATTGCCGCTACCGAAGCCAGTGCTTCAGGAGTTTGCTGGACCTACTCGCCAATGGTTGACATTTCACGTGATCCACGTTGGGGACGCGTTTCTGAAGGATCGGGCGAAGATCCATGGTGGGGGGCGCAGGTAGCAAAAGCCATGATTCGTGGTTACCAGGGCGACGACCTTTCAAAAAGTAATACGATAATGGCTTGTGTGAAACACTTTGCGTTATATGGTGCTGCCGAAGCCGGTCGCGATTATAACACGGTTGACATGGGACATTTGACCATGTTCAATCATTATTTGCCGCCTTACAAAGCCGCTTTCGATGAAGGAGCAGGTAGTGCGATGTCGTCATTTAATGTAATCGACAATGTGCCGGCAACAGGAAACAAGTGGTTAATGACAGAGGTACTTCGAAATCAGTGGGAATTTGATGGTTTTGTAGTTACTGATTATACCGCTATAAACGAAATGACTAACCATGGTTTGGGAGATTTAAAAGCGGTTTCCGCTCTTGCATTAAAAGCCGGAATCGACATGGATATGCAAGGTGATGGCTTTATCGGAACATTGGAAGAATCATTAAATGATGGTTCGGTTACAATGGCTGATATTGACAGGGCTTGTAAATTGGTTTTGGAAGCCAAATACAAACTGGGATTGTTTGATAATCCTTACAACTATTTGGATGAAAGTCGTGCCGCAAAAGAATTGTTAGCGCCGGAACATTTGGCTGCTGCTCGCGAAATTGCAGCTCATTCAATGGTTCTGTTGAAAAACGAGAACCAAACTTTACCACTGAGAAAGGAAGGAAAAATAGCAGTTGTAGGGCCACTGGCTACTGCCAAAGCTGATTTGTTGGGCGCCTGGGTGATGGTTCGCGAAGAAAGTGTGATCTCTTCAGTTGTTGAAGGAATTAAAAATGTTGGTGGCGAGAACGTGGAAGTGGTTACCGCAAAAGGAGCTAATATAACCGATGATCCTTATTTGAAACAAGGTTTGGTATCGCCGTACGCAGCTTACATGGGAGTAAAAATGGAAGAAGAAACCCGCACTGCGCAGGAAATGATTGATGAGGCACTGGAAGTTTCGTCGGACGCAGATGTAATTGTTGCGGTTTTGGGCGAGTCGGCTGCCATGTCAGGAGAAGCTTCAAGCCGTGCCGATATTAGCATTCCCGAAAGTCAGCGCGATTTGTTAAAGGCGCTATTAAAAACAGAAAAGCCGGTGGTTTTGGTTTTGGTAAATGGTCGTCCGCTTACCATTCAGTGGGAAAGCGAAAATGTACCTGCAATTCTGGAAGCCTGGGCACCGGGCTCAGCGGGCGGAAATGCCATTGCAGATGTATTGTTTGGCGACTACAATCCTGCAGGAAAACTGACCATGACCTTCCCGCGCAGTGTAGGACAAATTCCGGTTTATTACAATTCTTTAAATACAGGCCGCCCTTTCGATGCGGTTAATAAGTTTACATCGAAATACCTCGATATTCCAAATGATCCACTCTTTCCTTTCGGTTATGGTTTAAGTTATACAACCTTTGAGTACGGTGATATTCGTTTGAACAAAACAGCGCTTAATGGTGAGGAAAAATTGCTCGCAACAGTAACGTTAACCAATACCGGCGACAAAGCAGGCGAGGAAGTTGTTCAATTGTATATTGGCGATCCGGTGGCCAGCATTTCGCGCCCGGTAAAAGAACTGAAAAACTTTCAGAAAGTGATGCTTCAGCCGGGTGAGAAAAAAGATGTAACTTTTGAAGTTACCACAGAAGATTTAAAATTCTATAATTCTGATCTGAATTATGATTGGGAATCTGGCGAATTTAAGCTATTCATTGGAACATCATCGGCTGATGTTAAGACATCATCTTTTGTTTGGAATAAATAAAATTCACTGGAATTTAATGACATAAATGAAAACATGAAAGGAGCTAAAGCTCCTTTTTGTTTTTATTACAATAAGCTGTCTCATTTGCTCGAAGTATTTGTATATTTGGCTGAATAAAATAAAAACCAGGTAATACGAGTCCTGAGCCTAATCGCAAAACGGGCTATAAAAAATTTAAACCGATGAAAAAGGTCACACTACTTTTTACTTTACTACTATTCATTTTTGGTTTGTCAAATGCACAAACCAGCTCTATCTTAAAGTCGCACAAACTGGAACAAATGCCTCCGGAAAGCGCCGGTATTTCTGTTGAGCGTTTAGCACGAATCGATAAAATGTGTGAAGAGGAAGTTGCCAATGGTAATCTCCCGGGAATTGTGTCGTTGGTTGCACGTAACGGAAAGATCGTTCACTGGAAAGCATACGGAGTTGCCAACGCTGCCGGAGATAAAATGGAACGCGATGCTATTTTCCGTATCGCTTCGCAAACAAAAGCCATTACATCAACAGCAGTAATGATGCTGTGGGAGGAAGGCAAATTTCAACTTGATGATCCGATTTCGAAATACATTCCTGAGTTTAAAGGTCAGCAGGTTCTTACCAATTTCAGATACATCGACACTACCTGGACAGGAGTACCTGTAAAAAATGAAATTACCATTCGTCATTTGTTATCGCATACTTCGGGGATTGGTTATGGCGTAATAGATAGCGATGAACGTTTTCAGATGTTATACAAAAAAGCCGGAGTGACCGACCTGTTTACCACGGAAAATATTACGATTGAAGAGAGTGTGAAAAAACTGGCGAAAATGCCTTTGCATCACGAACCTGGTGCGCAGTTTACTTACAGCGAAGGATTGGATGTGTTGGGATATTTCATCGAGATCGTTTCGGGAATGCCATTCGATAAGTACCTGAAAACACATATTTTCGATCCGCTGGAAATGGAAGACACCTGGTTTTACCAGCCCAAAAACAATATCGATCGTGTAGTTGATGTTCAGCACCCGGTTAACGGTGGATGGGAAAAATATCCGGTAACTTTTTACGATACCGATTACCCCGTAAAAGGAGCCAAAACATTTTTCTCGGGAGGAGCCGGTTTGTCCAGCACTGCAAAAGACTATGCCATTTTTCTGCAGATGTACCTAAACGGTGGAGAATATAACGGAGTGCGTTTGTTGAGCCGGACCACAGTCGATCTTATTCTTTCGAATCAGATTGGTGAAGTTTGGGGTGATTCCGATACTAAATTCGGGTTGGCTTTTGAGCTGTTAACAGCAAAAGGACAGCATAAAGGCGGTATGGGAAGCATGGGAACTTTTAACTGGGGTGGTTACTTTAATACCCAGTATTTTGCCGATCCTGAAGAAAACGTAATTGGTATAATTATGAAACAAACACAAGGTCCGGTTAACGATGTTACCGGTTGGAAATTTCGCCAGTTGGTATTTCAAACCATTGATGATTAGCGCTTAAAAGAAAGCCGAAAATATAAATTTGAAAAGCAGTAAACAGATCTCTTGAAAGGTCTTTTTACTGCTTTTTTTATGGGTATAACATCCGTTTTTCGATTATTAAACAACTTGTTAAGTGCGTGTTAACACTTCTTTCGTTGTACATATTGTTCATTTAAATTTGTACATTTATAAGCAAAACAACCGAAATTAACTGTAATTCAATTCCTTATGAAACAAATGTTCAAAATTTTAAGGGGTATTTCTCCTTTCTTTCTATTCTTCTTTATGCTGTCGGCCTGTTCCACAAACGAGTGGCCTCAGTTATATGGCCCAAACTCGAATATGGTGATCCAAACGGATGGGTTACCAACTGAGTGGAATGATAGTTTAAACGTAAAGTGGACTGCCGATCTGGAAGGTGAAGGCTGGTCGTCGCCAATTGTACTGGGGGATAAAATTTTTATTTCATCATCGGTATTGATAAAAGAAGCTGAAAAACCCGAACCTAAAGAGGAGGCCCAACCACAAGACGGGCAACCGGCTCCGGTAGATAAGAGCTACGAGACAGCCATTTATCGCTGGCAACTCAGTTGTTTGGATGCGAAAACCGGAAAACAACTTTGGAAACAGGTTTCTTTTGAAGGCAATCCGCGAATTAACAAGCATGTTGGAAGTACCTATGCCTGCGAAACGCCGGTAACTAATGGAAAATATGTTTACGCTTACTACGGAATGGTTGGAGTGTATTGTTACGATTTAAGTGGAAACCTGATCTGGACAAAAGATCTTGGAGCTTATCCTACTTTAAACGGATGGGGAACAGGAGCTTCGCCGGTAGTTTATAACGGACTGCTTTATGTTTTGGTTGATAACGAAGAAAGCTCGTTTTTAGTGGCACTTGATGCGGCAAACGGCGAAGAAAAATGGAAGATAAACCGCGACGAAACAACCAACTACTCAACACCAGTGATCTGGAAAAATGTAACTGGTACCGAGCTGGTTGTAATGGGTAAAACAGCTCGTTCGTACAATCCTGAAACCGGCGACCTGATCTGGCAGATCAATGCCGGTGGTAATTTTGCAATTCCTACTCCCGTTTTTGATGAGGAATTTATTTATTTCGGAAATGCCGGAGGACCACAACAAACAACATCTTTATTTGCCGTTAAGGCCGGAGCAAAAGGCGATATTTCTTTGCAGGATGGAGAAACATCAAATGAATGGGTAGCTTGGTCGAATGCGAACACCGGTATTTCAAATCCATCGCCGGTTCTTTATAACGGAATGATTTACGTTTTATCAAGCAGAGGTGGTGATATAAGTTGTGTTAATGCAGCAACCGGTGAAGTTTTGTACCAGAAAAAAGTGGAAAAAGTTGGTGCGTGTTGGGCTTCACCATGGATTAATAACGACAATTTATATTTTTACGATGAACGCGGAATAACACGCGTTGTAAAAACCGGAAGCGAGTTTGAAGTTTTAGGCGAAAACAAGCTGGACGATAAATTCTGGGCATCGGTAGTACCAACTTCAGATGCTTATGTTTTTAAAGGTGTAGAAAAGATCTACTGTGTAGGATTATAATAAGAACCATGACAATTGATAATAAAAAAGCCTCGCAATTCTGCGAGGCTTTTTGTTTTTTCTATCTTGATGTATTATGCCAGGAATGATTCCAGCATCCAAATTTCTTTTTCAGTATGTCCGATCCAGTCGCTCATCAATGAGGCGGTACCTTCGTCGTTGTTTTCTCCGGCAACTTCAAGAATTTCGGTAAAGCTATTCAGGAAGTATTTCTGGCTTTCCAAAACACTGTTTACAGCTGGTTTTGCTTCCGAAACGTTGGCTACTACATCCAGTTTCGCGGTTTTTAAGTAGTCTTCGAAAGTGTGCAACGGCTGACCACCCAACATTAAAATACGTTCTGCAATTTCATCTACAACATCAGAAGCCTGGTTGTAATACTCTTCAAAACGGGCGTGTAATGCGAAGAACAATTGTCCTTTAATGTTCCAGTGTAATCCGCGAAGGTTTTGATAATGAATTTGATAATCTGCTAGTAACTGATTCAATTTCTCTACTGTAATTTGATTTTTTGCTTTCATAATATGTAATTTTTAATTTATTAAACTTTGTTGTTTTAATTCGTTGTTTTGTTTCTTTCAACACTTCAAAGATACTATTAGTAGTATTTATTATATTTATGGCATTATTAGTAATACTTATGCTATGAATATTGCACAACTTGAGTATCTGAAAGAGTTATATGTGTTCGGATCGTTTTCTTTGGCCGCCGACCGGCTGGGAGTTACACAGCCCGCATTAAGTCTGCAAATACAGAAACTGGAAGAGGAACTGGAATTTAAATTGATCGACCGCACAAAACGGCCATTTCAATTTACCGATGAGGGGAAGGTGTTTTACGAGAAGTCGCTGGAGATTTTAAAGCAGATCGAGGCGTTAAAACAAATCTCAATTAATATCAGCGAAGAAGTAAGTGGTAACCTGAAAGTTGGTATAATTCCAACACTGGCTCCTTACCTGGTTCCGCTTTTTATTCATCAATTAGGTAAAGATTATCCGGCTTTGCAACTGGAAATTTACGAGCTAAAAACAGAAGAAATTATTGATAATATCAAAATGGGTGATATCGATTGTGGTATTATTTCTACCCCGGTTTCGGCAACAAATATCTCGATAACGCCACTGTTTTACGAACGTTTTTATGCCTACTTGTCCGAAGATCATCCCTTGTTTGAACAGGATTCCATTGATATTAAATCAATCAACCGGGAAGATATCTGGTACCTTGAAGAGGGGAACTGTTTTCAGAACCAGGTCAACTCGATTTGTCAGATCAACCCGCAAAAGAAAAACAAACAATCATTGGTGTATCACAGTAATTCTATCGAATCGTTACGGCGTATTGTGGAGAACAAAAGCGGTCTGACATTTATTCCCGAGTTGGCCACTATAAATATTCCGGCCGAGCAGGAAGAGCTGATCAAAGAAATTGTGCCAAATGAACCCGTTCGCGAAATCAGCCTGATAACTGCCAAACGTTTTGCGAAAGAAAGGCAGGTTAATGCTTTGCAGGAGGTAATAAAAAGCAGTATTCCGGCGCGTATGCTTCAACAACCTGAAGGGGGAATTATGGATACACTCATATGATTCTTCGTGAAAATTTTGATTTCCACCTTCTCGCAGCTTTGAAACACTAAAGCCACAAAAATTTCTTGTTTGTTGCAGCAGTGCGGGAAGGTCGCCACACTATTTTTTTACTTGCCGCAGCCGTGCGACAAGCGAGCCAACAAGTTTTTTTGCTCGCCGCAGTTGTGCGACAAGCGAGCCAACAAGTTTGCTGGCTAATTGCACGGCTGCAGGAAGCCTGTAATCAGCGAGTTACAACGGGTGGAAATTTGAGTGACTAGTAAAACCGTATTGTTCAGCAACTAATTCTGCAGATTCTGAAAATTAAAATACGTATTATAACGAGTGAATTATGCATTGGCTTTTGCTATTTCTCTTTAGCATAAGCATACCAGTATAAGGTACCTACAAAAAAGCCGCCTCCGACAATATTTCCAAGTGTTGCCGGAATCAGATTTTTTATCACAAATGTTGCCCAGCTAATATCAGCACCCTCGAAAATTGCCAGAGGAATAAAAAACATGTTGGCAATACTGTGCTCAAAACCCATAGTTACAAATGCCATAACGGGCCACCAGATGCCTAAGATCTTCCCGCTGGTATGTTGTGCCGACATACCCATCCACAGCGCCAGACAAACCAGCCAGTTGGCACCGATACCTTTTAAAAAGGTGGTGAAAAAAGGATTGGAAATTTTCCCGATTGCAATCTTTTCTACCATATTTATCCAGGGCTCGGCATTTACCAAATGGGTAAGGTGAACCAAAAAATAAGCTACGAACACAGCCCCAACAAAATTGCCGAGATAAACCAACGACCAGTTGCGAAGCGGAGCCGTCCAGCGTTGTTTGCCACCCAATACATTAGGCATAAAATAGGCATTGTTACCGGTAAAAAGTTCTGCACCGGCCATAACTACAATCATCAGCCCAACAGGGAACATGGCTCCCAAAAGAAACTTCGGGATTCCCGGGTTTTCAGCACCAATACCGGGCACTCCGCCGCCAACCAAAATGGCTAGCAAACCTCCAAAAGCGATATAGGCGCCGGCTAAAAATGCCAGTGTCAGTATTTTTTTGGCCGAGTAGCTGTCTTTTGCAATGGCCAGTTTCCCGGCCTCATTAATAATTTCTTTTGGTGAATATAAACTCATTGTTTTTTCTTTTTTGATACTTGATGCTAGATACTTGATGCTAGATACTTGATGCTAGATACTTGATGCTAGATACTTGATTCTAGATACTCGTTGCTCGATACTCGAAGCTTGTTATTTCACAATTACATCCTTAAAATGCGGTTTTAGCATTTCAAAAGCCCGCTCGATTTGTTCGGGCGTGTTCTCTTCTACCTCCTTAAACTGGTAGTCCATTCCCAACGACTCCCATTTGTAAATTCCCAGTTTGTGGTAGGGGAGTATTTCAAATTTTTCCAGGTGATTGTTTTCGGAGAAAGTTTCGATTAACCAACGTAACGATTCCTCGCTATCCGTGTAACCCGGAACCAGCACATAACGAAGCCAGTATGGTTTTTTACTTTGCTCGCGAAGTTGAATGTTCTCCAACAATCGATCAAGTCCTTTGGCACCTGTAATCGTTTTGAATCCCTCTTCTGTGGTTGCTTTCACATCAAACATTACGAGGTCGGCCAGTTCCGAAATCAGATGTTTTGCCTCAGCTGTTCGTATCAAACCGTTGGTATCAATATTTGTATGGATACCTTCTTTTTTCAAGCCCTCAAAAAAGGGAATCAGTGCCTTACTCTGCAACATGGGTTCTCCTCCCGAAACGGTAACTCCGCCATCATCGCCAAAGTAAGTTTTCATATTTATGGCACGTTTTACCAGGCTCTCGATTTCGGTTGATGTTCCGCCTTTTAAGGCAATGGTATCTGCATTCTGACAGTATTTACACTGCAGGTTGCAGCCCTGTAGAAACACGACCAAACGAATTCCCGGGCCATCGTGTGTACCAAACGATTCGATGGAATGGACGATTAATTTATTTTCAGTTGGAGACATACTATTTAACACAAAAACATGCCAACCAGTTTATCCGGTCGGCATGCTTGTGTAGTATTTAATGAATAATTACATTGTTTCGTGGAACGAACGCGTAAGCACTTCCTGCTGCTGTTCGCGTGTTAAACGAACAAAGTTTACAGCGTAGCCCGATACCCGAATCGTTAACTGCGGGTGGTCTTCAGGATGCTCCATGGCATGAAGCAGCGTGTCGCGGTCGAGCACATTTACATTTAAGTGCTGTGCATTGCACCCAAAATATCCGTCGAGCGTGCGAACCAGGTTTTCAATACGCATTTCAGGTGTTGATCCCAACGATTTTGGAACTACTGAAAGCGTATTTGAAATACCGTCTTTCGAATCTTTATAATCGATTTTAGCCACCGAATTTAGCGACGCAATTACTCCGTGTGTATCGCGTCCGTGCATTGGGTTGGCACCAGGCGCAAAGGCAACTCCTTTGGCACGTCCGTCAGGTGTAGCACCGGTTTTCTTTCCGTACACCACATTCGATGTAATGGTTAGTACCGACATGGTTGGCATAGCATTTTTGTAAACCGGAAGTTTTTCAAGCTCCAGGTTAAAATGCTCCACCACATCACGTGCAATGTGGTCAACACGGTCGTCGTCGTTACCATATTTCGGGAAATCGCCTTCGATCTGGAAATCCACTGTTAGGCCGTTTTCATCGCGAATTGGTTTTACTTTGGCATGTTTAATGGCCGAAAGCGAATCGGCAACAATCGATAATCCTGCAATACCGTAAGCGATATTAATTTTCGGATTGGTATCGATCAGCGCCATTTGAGCTTTTTCGTAGTAATATTTGTCGTGCATATAGTGGATGATGTTCATCGCTTCGTTGTATACACGCGCCACTTCTTTCATGGCTATTTTAAAGTTGTCGATTACTTTGGCATAATCCAGGTATTCCTCTTCAATAAATGGAATTCCATCCACCATTTGTGTTCCTGTATTCTCGCAGCGTCCGCTGTTTATGGCTAAAAGCAGTGTTTTTGCCAGGTTGGTACGTGCGCCAAAAAACTGAATGTGTTTACCAAGCTCCTGCATCGATACACAACAAGCAATTCCGTAGTCGTCGCAATTTGAGCTGGTACGCATCAAATCATCGTTTTCGTACTGAATTGATGAGGTTTCAATAGATACTTTGGCGCAATAATCTTTAAAACCTTTTGGCAGGTTTTTCGACCAAAGAATAGTAATATTTGGCTCCGGCGAAGGCCCCAGATTGTAAAGTGTATTCAGGAAACGGAACGAAGTTTTGGTCACTTTGCTTCGTCCGTCGATCAGCAACCCACCAATACTTTCGGTTACCCAGGTTGGGTCGCCGGCAAAGATCTGGTCGTATGCTTCCATACGAAGGTGACGAACCATACGCAGTTTCATTACAAACTGGTCGATGTATTCCTGCGCATCGGTTTCGGTAATTTTTCCGTCTTGGATATCCTTTTCGATAAAAATATCGAGGAAAGACGAAACACTACCTAACGACATGGCAGCACCGTCTTGTTCTTTAACCGCAGCAAGGTAAGCCATGTAAGTCCACTGAACGGCTTCCTGTCCATTTTGTGCCGGGCGCGAAAGATCTAAACCGTAAATTTTACCCATTTCGATCATGTCGCTCAAAGCGCGGAGTTGCTCCGAAACTTCTTCACGCAAACGAATGGTAGCATCAGTCATCGGACCGGTGATTTTTTCCAGGTCTTCCTTTTTGCCTTCAATCAAACGGTTGATACCGTATAACGCAACACGGCGGTAGTCGCCAATAATTCGTCCGCGGGCATAATTATCAGGTAAACCTGTCAGGAATCCCAGCGAGCGGAATTTCCGGATCTCATCGGTGTAGGCATCAAAAACTCCATCGTTGTGAGTTTTGGTGTACTTGCTAAAACTCTCGTGAACGACAGGATTTGGTTTTAAACCGTGTTCCGATAAAGCCTTTTTTACCACGTTGTAACCTCCGTAAGGTTTCATGGCACGTTTTAGCAATTTGTCGGTTTGCAGGCCAACAATTACTTCGCTTTCTTTGTCGATGTATCCGGCCTCGAAAGCCGTCAATCCCGAAACTATATTTACATCCACATCGCGTAAACCATTGTTCTGGCGCTCTTCTTTAAGGGCATCTTTACAAATGTCCCATAATTTGCTGGTGCGTGCTGTGGGGCCTTCCAGAAATTTGTGATCGCCGGTGTACGGGGTGATATTTAAAGTTACAAAATCTTTCACTTCAATGGCTTTGCACCATCGTCCTGTTTTGAAAGTGTTTTCTAAATCCATAAACTTTTACCTTTTTCTAAAATAAACTCTTACTAAACCAATTTGTTCGCAAAAGTACTGCTAAAAAACTTCTTGTAATATCCCTATTTGTGGGGATTTTGCTTTCTTGTTAATGTCTTAATCTTTGCCTAAAATTCCGGTAATATTGCAATTGGTTTGAATTTTTTTCTTTTGAAATGGACCCGGAAATATCGAGCGAATAATAGTTGAGGTTAAACTATAATCGCTCATATTTGTATTTATTGAAAACTGAATAGAAATGGCAGATCATCATCACGATCATGGGCATCATCACCATCATCATCACGAAGTAAGTGGGAAAAAATTACTGTGGGTAACGGTTTTAAATCTTTCTATTACAGTGGTACAGGTAATCGGTGGAATTATCTCGAACAGTTTGTCGTTACTGTCTGATGCATTGCATAATCTGGGCGATTCGTCGGCTATTTTTATTGCTTTTTTGGCAGGTAAACGAAGCCGGAAACCTTCGGATGAACAAAAGACTTTTGGTTATAAACGCGTTGAAATACTGGCGGCTCTTTTTAACGGAGTGGTGCTGATTGGGATTTGTTTGTACCTGTTTTTTGAAGCCTACGAACGTTTTGTAAATCCGGAGCCGATTAAAGGAAAGATCATGTTTATTGTGGCTACATTTGGTTTGCTGGCCAATCTGATTTCGGTTTTTGTGCTGAATAAGGACAAAAACCACAACCTGAACGTACGAGCTGCCTACCTGCATTTACTGGGCGATACATTTTCGTCGGTGGCGGTAATTATTGGTGGTATTGCCATTTGGAAATTCGAGGTTTTCTGGATCGATCCGCTGATTACTGTTTTGGTGGGTATTTACATTATTTATCATACCTGGGATGTGGTAAAAGAAACGGTTGATATTTTAATGCAGTCGACACCCACAAATATTGATTTGGGAAGTATAAAAGAGGAAGTTGAGAAGATTCCGGAGATCGATAACATTCATCATATTCATGTTTGGAAGCTCGATGATACACAGATTCATTTGGAGGCACATATTAATATGGAAGGTAACATTAGTATGTTGGAGTTAATGGAAGTTCGCGCAAAAGCGGAGAAACTACTTCACGATAAGTTTGGTATTGAACACATAACGTTGCAGGCCGGTTACGACTGTTGCAACAACAATACTGAACTGCTCGCACATTAAGACTTATTTGTCTTAATTCCCCTTTTTAAGGGAATGATCTGCAATCAGAATCATCATTTTACGCGATTGTCAGCCAGCTAAAAAAAACTGAATTTTACACTGGTAATTTTTAAACGACAAGCGTATGATTTTTTCATTTATATCATCACTCACGGTTAACTCATCGCAAAACGAGCTGGTGTCGTCGGTTTTTATCGACTTTTCATTTTATCTCATTATCGCAGGATTGATTGGGTGGGTTTTGTTCCGAAAAGAAAAAGGGAAATTCATTAGCAAAGCCTTAATCACCTTAATGATTGTAGCTCCTTTACTGTTTCTTATGATTAAACTCGGAAGTTGGTGATCAATTTATTCCGTAAAGCCATCAACATCAATTAAACCATTGGCAACAGCATAAATAACCAGTGCGGCTGTAGATTTCACACCAATTTTATTACTGATGTTTTTGCGGTGCGAAATAACCGTGTGGATACTGATAAAGAGTTGCTCGGCTATTTCTTTATTCGATTTTCCGGTTGCCAGCAACTTTAGTACGTCAATTTCTCTTTCGCTTAAGGTATTATCGATGTCGTTGTTTACGGCAGGTGTTGTTTTAAAATGTTTCGAAATAATCTGCGTAATGGTTTCGTACCTGTCGGTAATAAAAATATTATCGGCAAAATTATCGTAAAGCGTTCGGTCGTAATGATTGGAAATCAAACCCACAATATTGGTTTTATTATAAAGTGTGAGCAGGTTGTTCAAATTCTTTTTCGAATTGTTTAGCGTAACCGGATTAATGATTACAATCTTAAACTGATCGGATTGTCCAAACTTGAAGGCCTCTTCAACCGTTTCGGCAAACGACAGTTCTACGCTGTCTTTCATTTGTTGCAAAATGGCAGCAATTCCTTCGCGAATAATCACGGAAGGTTCAATGATCAGTATTTTACAGCGCGTTCCCAATTATTCGAAGCCTTGTTTTTCAAATTGTTCCACCTGTGGAATTAAAATCTCATTTTCAATTTTTGAATGCGTTTGCAGATCCGCATCTAAATCGAAAAGCGCAAATAATATTTTGCGCCTCAGGTTATTGTCTGCCTTTTGCGGAAGATGCTCGATCAGTAGTTTTTTTACATCATCGAGTTTTTCCTGAATATCGTCGTGATGCTCCCGGTAATCAATCACCGAATAATTTTCGGCGGCATTGGTGTCAATCAGTTTCAGAATGTACGGGAAAACCGTGTTGTTTTCGTAATCAAAATGCTGGTCAACTTCATGTTTATAATCATTAAAAAAACGTTCAACCAACTGCATTTCCGGCTTCTGACTGAATTCACTCATCAGGTGAATGTTCTCAATAATTTCAGGGAAAACCTCGACGGAGTAGTAGGCATGAGATTTCATCAGGTAATTTACTATCTGCTTAATTTCATGAGCACTAAAATTCAAATCCTGATGATACGAGCTGTTGATGTTGAGGTTGGCCACCATTAAAAATACTTTGGGGCTGATATTATTTTCCAAGCAAATCTCCTCAACTGTTTTTTCCCGTACGCCTAACTTTATTCCAAACCGCTCAAGCACAAGTATTAACTGTGGGTGGCTGAAAAGCAGTTTCGACATTTTTATGTTTTTCTGAATTTGTTCCTGCTTTGATCCCATGCAAAATAATTTGAGGGTAAAATTATAATTTTTATTTAGACAAAATCAATATAGGTGGTTTGACAGGTCTTTTTTTCGAAGAAAATTGATAATTGAGATGATTATTAATCCTAAAGGAAATTGTTCTTTATAAAATTGTTGAAGTTGTCTTTGTACTGCTCGCTTACCGGAATGTAAACTTTGCCAAAAACAATCCGGCTGCGTTCGATGGTCCCAATTTTTTCGAGGTTAACGATAAAAGAACGGTGGACACGCATAAATTTCTCCTCCGGTAGTTTGGCCTCAAGTGCTTTAAGCGAACTTAACGACATGACCGGTTTTGGCTCGTCTTTTAGAAAAACCTTCACGTAATCTTTTAATCCTTCAATGTAAATAATTTCGTTAAAGTTAATGCGGCGTATTTTGTACTCCGATTTCAGGAAAAGAAATTCGTGATTCGAATCCACTTCGTCGCCTTTTTTCTCTGCACGTTCGTATGCAATTTGTTTTTTTGCTTTTTCGGTGGCTTTGTAAAACTCTTCGTAACTGAAAGGTTTTAACAGGTAATCGATGGCATCGAGTTTAAAACCCTGCAGTGCATATTTTTCGTAGGCTGTTGTAAAAATAATCTTGGGTTTGTTGGTCAGAATTCGTGTGAATTCAAGCCCATTTAGGTCGGGCATTTCAATATCCAGAAAAATGAGATCCACCTCGTTCTGATCCATAAATTCCATTGCATCGATCGGGTTATCAAAAGCACCTTTAAATTCCAGTATTGGCGTTTTCTCTACATATGAAGTTACCAACTGAAGTGCAAGAGGTTCGTCGTCGATGGCAATGGTTCGTATCATTTGGCAGTATCAATTTCAAGATTTACACTAAAGATCTCCGGTGTCGATTCGATGTTCAAATCGTATTTTCCGGCAAACAGCAAGTTCAGTCTTTTTTTCACATTCTCAAGTCCGATGCCCGAATGATTTTCATCGCGTTTTTCTACTTTTTCTTTAGCCACGCTGTTCTTGCACATGAAAAATACCTTTTCAGCCTCAGTTTTCATTTCCACCTTTATAAACGATTTGTCGCGGTAGCTGATGCCGTGTTTAAAAGCGTTTTCAATAAACGGAATAAATAGCAAAGGTGGTATTTTAAGGTCGTTCTGGTTGTCGGGCAAATCAATCTGAATGTCCACTTTTTGCGAAACACGTAGCTGCATTAAATCAATGTAGTGATGCATAAATTCTACCTCTGCCGAAAGCATGGTTTCTCCGTGTTCCGACTCGTATAAAAGGTAGCGCATCAGTTTCGAAAGTTTTAAGATGGCGGCCTGCGCATCGTCGGTATTTATGGCTACCATCGAATAAATATTATTCAGCGTATTAAAAAAGAAATGCGGGCTTACCTGGTTTTTCAGAAATGCAAGCTCTGAGTTCAGCTTTTCTTTTTCCAGTTCTTTCTGGCGTTTTTCGCTGGCCGTGTATTGTTCAATGGCTCGCAAACCAATCGAAAAACCTACAATAACAATCGATAGCAGGCTGTAGCCATAAATTTGCATCAACTTAAATGGAGGGCGCTGAAACCGTTGCTCGCTGCGTGCTTGTTCTTCAATTGACTCTGCTATTCGCCGGTCGCGATCCGGACTATGAAAAATATGGTTGGAGTAATCGAGAATAAAATAAAAGCAAATAACAACTACAATTGCCAAAAGAAAGAACAATGCCTTTTTGTTGTTCATGTAAAACTTTGGAACCAACCAGAAATAATTGATGTAAAAAATGACGCCTATAATAAAGGCATTTAAATAAAATCCCCAGGCAATAAAATTGTTGTTTCCTGAATAACGGCTTATTATAATTTGGGGTAAAATAATCAAGACCAGCCACACCAGCAGATGCATTATAATTGGAAGACTGTGTCGTTTTGCCTGAAGTTTGTTCATTCTTAGTGGTTTTTAACAAAGTTAAATCAATTGTTATATAAAATGCCGCGAAAGCAAATTTTATATTTACAATGGTTAATGCCGATATTACAACAAAGGAGTAAAGGAACGAAGTGAAATTTTGCGACATTTTGTTGTTTCATCGGTATTATAATTAAAACCAAAACCCACTAGTAGTTTGCGAATTTTGGCTTTTATGTTTACTCATGTCGTACTGCATCAATCGGGTCGAGGTTCGCTGCTTTGCGTGCAGGGTACCATCCGAAAAATATACCGATTACGCTACAAACAAGGAACGATAATCCAACTGCCTGAGTGTCGACAACAAAAGGCATGTTTAATGCAAATGACGCCAGGTAGGAGAGCGCTGTGCCGAAAATTATTCCGATAATACCTCCCAGTATACTTAGCATAACCGCTTCGAACAGGAATTGCATCATGATGTCAAATCCGCGTCCGCCAACCGACATGCGCAGCCCGATTTCTTTGGTGCGTTCGGTAACCGACACAAACATGATATTCATAATTCCGATACCGCCAACCAACAACGATATTCCTGCTACAGCCCCTAAAAGCAAAGTGAGCATATCGGTAACCGACGAAACCATTTCCACCATTTCGGCTTGCGAACGTACCTGGAAATCATCCTCGTCTCCTTCTTTTAATTTGTGCTGCTGGCGTAAAATCGTTTCAATTTCTTCGATGGCTGCATCCGACTGTTCTTCGCTTATTGCGGAGGCATATATCGATTGAATATGTGTAATCGCCAACATGCGTCGCTGAACTGATGTGTACGGTGCAATGATCATATCATCCTGGTCCATTCCCATGCCGTTTTCGCCTTTTTCTTTCAAAACGCCAATTACCTTTAGCGGAATGCCTCCAAAACGAATGGTTTGCCCGATCGGATCAACATTTTCATTAAAAACATTTTCGATTACAGTTTGTCCAACAATGCAGACTTTTGCCAGCGACTTTATTTCTTTTTCGGTAAAAACACGGCCGTCTTCCAACTCATATTTGCGGATATCGAGATACGGGATATCAACGCCGTAAATGGTTGTTGGCCAGTTGTTGTTGCCGTTAACCGCCTGTCCACTGGTGCTTACCTGTGGCGATACTTCGGTAATGTTCTTTGCTTCTTTTCGCAGTGCTTCAATGTCGTTTAGTGTCAGCGTTTTTGTATTTGAATTACCCATCATAACACCGCCACGACGTTGCTGACCAGGCATTACAAAGATCATGTTGGTTCCCATGTCCGACATCTCCTCGCGGATACTTTGTTTTGATGATTCACCAATGGAAAGCATCGCGATTACCGAACCAACACCGATAATAATACCAAGCATAGTAAGTATGGCTCTGAACTTGTTTCTTTTCAGGGCAGTGGTTGCTATTTTTGTGAGATTTATATAGTTCATTTCTCGTTGTTTTTAAGATTCATAATCCTCTTCTACCGGAAGTGCTTCGATCAGTTGTGTTGCATTAAATCGATCGGTAACCAACGATTCCTTTTGTATTCTGCCATCCCTAAAAACAATGTTGCGTTTCATAAAACGGGCAATATCCGGTTCGTGCGTTACAAATACAATGGTTTTTCCGTTGTCGTTCAACCGCTGAAACAGTTCCATGATTTCGTAAGAAGTGCGGGTGTCGAGGTTACCGGTTGCCTCGTCGGCCAGAATAACCACCGGGTCGTTCACCAGCGAGCGGGCAATGGCCACACGTTGCTGTTGTCCACCGGATAACTGATTGGGCATGTGATCCATCCTGTCGGCCAATCCTACCTGTTCCAACGCGTGTTTGGCACGTTCTTTTCTTTCTTTGGTCTTTACTTTTGAATTATAGAAAAGCGGTAGTTCTACATTTTCTAACGCTGTTGTGCGAGGCAGCAGGTTGTACGACTGAAATATAAACCCCAGTTTGTTGTTGCGCAATCCTGCCAGCTGATTTTTGTTCATTGTTCCCATGTTCACTCCATCGAGCTGATATTCGCCATAACTTGGTTTGTCGAGGCAACCCAGGATGTTAAGCATGGTGGATTTGCCCGAGCCACTGGCTCCCATAATGGCGGCAAAGTCTCCTTCGTGAATTTCCATATCAACTCCGCGAAGCGCATGTACGGTCATTTCACCAACATGATAGTCTTTTCGCAGATCTGATACTTTTATAATTGCTTTACTCATTTTTTTCTTTTTTTTGATTCTGGATACTGGATTCTGGATACTTGATCCTGGATTTCTATTCTTCATTCCCGATTCCACTATTCCTCCACTCTCGATTCCTACCTTCTTCCCGGAGGGCCAGGCATAAATGGATTGCCACCTGCTCTGGCTGCGGTTTCATTTGCTCCTTTTTGTTCCATGCTGAGTATTACCTCTTGTCCGCTTTTTATTCCCGAAAGAATTTCAGCGTTAATGTCGTCGTTCATTCCAATTTTTACCGGAACAGGATGAATGTTGGTTCCTTCTTTTACCCAAACCATTGTTGCTCCGTTAGCAGCCTGTGGTGGCATACTTCCCATTGCAGGAGGAACTTGTCCTTCCGGTATTTCCGGTTTGGTTTGCTGGCTCATGTAGCTCATCAGTAATTTTTGGTCGGGATTAAAACGAAGCGCTTTACTTGGAACTACCAGAATATCGTTTTTCTCCAACACATAAACCTGAATAGTGGCTGTCATTCCCGGCATAAGCTTGTAATCCGGGTTTGGCGCATCAATAATAATGGTATAGGTAACCACATTGTTTGTAACTGTTGGCTCCCAACGCAATTGAGTAACTTTTCCTTCAAACACGGTTTCCGGATAGGCATCCACAGTAAATTCAACACGTTGTCCTTCTTTAATATGGCCTATATCCGCTTCATCAATGTCGGCCTCAACCTGCATTTGTGTAAGGTCGTTGGCAATGGTGAAAAGGGTAGGCGTGTTAAAACTTGCAGCAACAGTCTGTCCTTCTTCCACTTCTTTATTCAAAACAACTCCATCAATAGGTGAGTAGATCAACGCATAATCCAGATTAATCTTGTTGCGTTTGTGCTGCGCCATAGCGTTGTTGTAACTGGCTTTCGCTTTGTTTAAATTATAAACCAACTGGTCGAAATCAGTTTGCGAAATCAATTGTTTATCGTTCAGTGGCGCCATACGGTTGTAGGTAGCCTGCTGGTAATCGAGCTCGGCTTTAGCATTGTCTAAAGTTGCCTGGCTTTGCTCCAGTTGTGCTGCCAGGTTAGTGGTGTCGATTTTTGCCAGCAACTGGCCTTTTTTTACATACGAGTTGTAATCGACATAGAGTTCATCTACAATTCCCGATACCTGTGTACCCACTTCAACTGTTGTAATGGCTTCCAATGTTCCGGTTGATTCCACAACATTGCTAATGTTTCCTTGTCCTGCTTTTGCGGTTTGAATATCGATCTGACTTACATCAACCTTATTAGGTTTTAAAACTAATGCGGCCGATACCAGAACGATAAGCAGTAATGCGATAATGATAATTGTTTTTTTCTTCATGATATTTCGTTTTAATTTTTTCGGTTTATAAAGTGATTGGATTGCCCTGATAGAAATCAAGGATTTTGTAGCTGAATATCAGGTTGAATTTGGATTGTAACAGCTGACTTTCAGAGGTGATCAGGTTGTTTCGCTCGAAAAGGAAATCAACCGAGTTGATCAGTCCGTTATTGAATTTTTCCTGCGCCAGTTCGTACGATTCCAGGTATGACGAATAACTTTCCTTGTTGGCTTCAAATTCTATTTGTGCCGAAAGCACATCAACACAAGCTTGTTCAATCTCTTTACGTAATTGGTTTTTGGTATCGATTTCCCTTAGTTCTGCATTGCTGTAACCAATTTTTGCCAGTGCTACGCTCGTTTTAATTTGCTTTTTCTGGAAAATTGGGATGGACACTGAAACGCCAACCGAAGGAGTGAACTGATCTCCCAATTGTCCGAAATAATTAGATGTATTGTAGCTCGAATAACCGGTCGATAAGCCTGCATCGGCACTGATGGTTGGGTAAAAACCGGCAGCAGCAATTTTTTCATTCAAGGCAGCGCTTTCTTTTTGGTATCCGGCACTTTTAATTTGTGGTTTAATAGTCAGTGCCGTAGCGTAAACCTCAGAGGCAACCGGAGTAAGATTTTCATTGGTTAATTCCTCCAGGTTCGGGCGAAGTACCTCAAAGTTGTCGTCAACAGGTAGCTCCATCAATTGCATCAGGCTAACTTTCGAAATGGCATAGTTGCTTTTTGCGTTTGCCAAACTCAGTTTCTCGTTTGCCAGTTGCGATTTTACCTGCAAATAATCGGAACGCGAAATAACACCGGCCTGTAAACGTGCTTCCGACAGGTTGAGTTGCTCGGTGGTGGCATTCAACTGGTTTTGTGCATTTTTTACATTCTCATCTAAAAATACAACCTGCAAAAAAGCATTTAAAATGCTCAGCGAGATAGACTCTTTAATCGTTTCCGAGTCGTAAATTCCACTTTGCATATCCAGTTCGGCCTGTTTAATCAGGTTGTTCAAACGTTTTGCATTGTAAATGGTAATGTTTGAATTCACACCATAGCTGGTGTTGTTGTTTCCTGTAAAATCAGAATCATCGGTAAGCAGATCTTCTGATTTCGACCAGCTAAAATTCTGGCGTGCAGAAGCACTTAACGAGGGAAGTTTGTTGGCTTCCGCCTGATTTTTGTTGAGTTCATTCGACGCATTGGCCAAAATGCTCTGGCGCACCGAAACGTTTTGCGTTAATGCGTAATCGATACAATCGTTAAGGCTCCACGTCTTGGTTGCTGTATCGTTTTGTGCAAACAATAAAGTCGGTAGACTTATTGCGATTACGAAGAAGATTGTTTTTATTCTATTCATAGCTTTACGTTATTATTTCCGGGAATAAAGATACTGGAGATGAATCGCTTAAAAGAACAGAATAGAAGAACCGGACGATTTTATCGACGGATTGGGAAAGTTTACGTATGGCGGTTTATGGCTATTGCGGGGTTATCGTGTTTTACTATTTCCTCTTTTTTATCATACAAAAAATAGTTTCAGTTGAATTTGTGATCCTTTTTGCTGAAAAACTATCAGCTCCAACTATCGAATATTTGTAATTTCGTTGCGACCTTAAAAATTGAATGGTTTATCGTAGTCCGTTTAAAGCCTTTTTGCGTCATAATAGTAGAAAGAAATATTAAAACCAATAATAGATGAAGTTTAGAGCGATTATTTTTTTGATGGCCATTTGGAGCCAGAGTTTATTTGCCCAAAAGAATTTTGAAGTTGATGTGGCTAAAACCGGAGCAACCGTTCAGCCGGATATGTACGGTGTGTTTTTCGAGGATATTAATTTTGGTGCCGATGGTGGCCTTTATGCCGAGCTAATTAAAAACCGTTCGTTCGAGTTCGATCAGCCTTTTGTGGGGTGGTTGCCTTTTGGAAATGTGGACGTGAAGAGTGAAAATCCATGTTTCGATCGAAATCCAAATTACGTTCGTTTAAATGAAACTGGTTTGCGACGTGGCACCGGCCTTGAAAATAATGGTTTCAGAGGAATTGGTTTTAAAAAGAACGATTCTTACCGGTTTTCGTTTTATGCCCGCTCGTTGGATGGTGACGAAAAGAAATTCGGAATAGAGTTGGTTAGTTCCGGCGATGAAGTGATTGGAAAAGGGGAATTGCTTGTAACGGGCAATAGCTGGGAGAAATACGAATGTATTATCAAATCGAATGCTACCGACGCAAAAGGAAAAGTACGTTTGTTTTTGAAAACGGCCGGAGAAGTTGACCTGGATCATATTTCGATGTTCCCAACTGAAACCTGGAAAAACCGCGAAAATGGTTTGCGTAAAGACCTTGTTGAAGCACTTTATGAACTGAATCCCGGAGTATTTCGTTTTCCCGGCGGATGTATCATCGAAGGAAATACGCTGGAAACCCGCTACCAGTGGAAAAACAGTGTTGGCCCTGTAGAAAACAGACCGTTGAACGAAAACCGCTGGAATTACACCTTTAAACACCGATTTTTCCCAGATTACTACCAAACTTATGGTTTAGGATTTTACGAGTACTTTTTGCTGAGCGAAGACTTGGGGGCTGAGCCACTTCCTGTAATTAGTTGTGGATTGGCATGTCAGTACGAAAGCGAAGAATGTGTGCATGTTGACGATTTGGAACCTTATATTGAAGATGCTGTTGATTTGATAGAATTTGCCAACGGATCGGTTGATTCGAAATGGGGAAAAGTACGTGCCGAAATGGGGCACCCGGAGCCTTTTAACCTGAAATACCTCGCCATCGGAAACGAACAGTGGGGTGAAGGTTATGTGGAACGTTTGATTCCATTTATGGAAGTGTTGCGTGATAAGCATCCGGAGATAAAAATCATAGGTACTTCAGGACCGACACCTGACGGAGAGAATTTCGATTACCTGTGGCCAAAAATGACCGAACTTAAAGTTGATTTGGTGGACGAACATTATTACCGCAGTCCGGAGTGGTTTTTGGCAAACGCCGAGCGTTACGACAGCTACGACCGCAACGGACCAAAAGTATTTGCTGGCGAATTTGCATCCCACCACGAAACACGCGATAATAACCTGCGCGCTGCAATCTCTGAAGCTGCTTTTATGACCGGTTTGGAGCGCAACGCTGATATTGTACATTTGGCAACTTACGCGCCGCTGTTTGCGCATTACGATGCATGGCAGTGGAAACCCGATATGATCTGGTTCGACAACCTGCAGGTGGTGCGCACACCTAATTATTACGTGCAGCAAATGTATGCGCACAACACTGGAACAAATGTGTTAAGCATTACTGACGACGGTGCAAATATTACCGGGCAGGACAGTCTGTACGCCAGCGCTGTAATCGACGAAAACACCTCAGAAGTGATCGTGAAAGTGGTAAATGCTTCGGATGAAGTCCAGGATATTGACATTGATTTGAAAGGACTGAAACGCTCGATTGAAAAAGCTGAAGTGAAAATTACCTGTTTACACAGTAACGTACCCGGCGCAATTAATACACGCGAGACACCAAATAATTTAGTGCCTGCACATTCATCGATATTGGCTAATGAAAGTGGATTTAAACTGAAAGTTCAGGGAAATGCATTTTATGTATGCCGTGTAAAAATTGAGAAATAGAAAAAAGCGAATCGAAGAATTGAAAGAAAAGCCTTAATAATAAAATTGTTTATTTATAAGCATTTAAGAAGCTGATCATAATGATCAGCTTTTCTTTTTGTATAAGTTTTTAAGACATTTGTGATAGTAAGAGTACGTACTGCTATTACTTTTGTAGATTCGAGGTTCACTTAAAATAGTATGAAAAACCGGCTTAAAATAATTCTGATTTATATACTTCTGTTTTCTTCGGGAATTGCCTGTGCAAATGCGGGAAGACTTAGTTTTACGCATTATACTAATGAAGATGGATTGCCTTCGTCATACATTAAAAGTATTTGTCAGGATCAGTTTGGTTTTATTTGGGCAGCAACCCGTAGTTCGGTTTGTCGTTTTGATGGGAGGTACTTTAAAACTTTTCAAGCAATTGATGAGCAGGGAAATCCATTTGATATCTGGAGTAAATGGAATTATTTTACAACCGACTCAATATTGTTGGTACAAAACACCAACAATATTTTTTATTCCTTCAACTTAAAAAAAGAAGTTTTTGAACCCTACGACCATATAAATGATTTGGGAGGGGTAACGGAGATAAGAGAATCACGAGACGGGTTTTGGATATTCAGGTCGGATTCGATTTCTTTTTTTGATACAAAAAATCATCAGGAAAAAAGTTTTAGGGATAAAGTTGATTTTGCAGATCTGCCAAAAGAAGAAAGAATATTTAATGTTCGTGAAAAAGATGACCGGTTAATGGCAGTAACCGACAAAAACAGGCTACTAATTTTCGATCTGCAAAGAAACCAACAAAGGTATTTTCAGCTGTCGGAAGATATTTATGTTCCTACTCTTACGCATTTTTATATTGATAACAACAATTATGTGTGGATTGGAAATTATGCCAATGGTTTGTATCAAATTAACCTCACCAATGGTCAGTCTCGCAAATTCTCTGCAACACATAGGGGAAACACGCATTTGTTACACAATCTTGTTCATGTTATAAACGAGGATCAGCAGGGCCGTGTTTGGATTGGAACCGAGGATGGTTTGTGTGTTTGGTCGCCTTATAGCGAGTCTTTTGACTATTATCAGCATGATATTAGAAATCCGCAGGGTATTAATACAAATCCTATTTATGATATTTTGTGCGACCGGGATGGTAACATGTGGTTGGGAACTTATTTTGGAGGTATAAACTTTTGGAACAACACACCCGAGTTTTTTCGTGTGTGGCAAGCCGGCACCGGAGACCAGCACCTGTCAGGGAGTGCAGTAAGTTGTATTACCGAAGATGAAACCGGTACAATTTGGGTTGGAATGGAAGATATGGGAATCAACCGGATTGATCTTGAAAAAGATGAGATTATTAGTGTGATTAACGAAAACAATGGCCTGTCGTTTAATAATGTACATGATCTACTATTTGAAACGCCCGATCGTTTATGGATTGCAACCTATACCGGAGGCGTAAATATTTTGAACCTTCAAAATAACAGGTTTGAATACATTAATACAGGAAATCATCCTGAACTTCCGTCGAACGATATCTACAGTATGTTGCATGTTGGCGATAGTATATTTATTTCAACATCCGCAGGAGTGGCCGTTTACAATACCACTACACGCAAATTTGCCCGCTATCGGCCCGATATTTTTGATATGGTACAGGTAGAATATATGTTCGACAGTGAAGAACGTATCTGGTTCTCATCGTATAGCGGAACGTATTATTTCGATAAAAAGAAACACGAGATCGGGAAGATTGACAAATTCGGTTTCCTGAGAAATATAAACTTTGCAAAAACCGATTCGAAAAACCGTCTTTGGATTGGCGACTGTTTGCGTGGTTTGTATAGTTACGATCTGAAAACCGACTCTGTATGCGAGTACAATGAATCGAATGGTTTTCCTTTTTCCTGGATCTTTAGTCTTGAAGAAGGTCGTGACGGTTATTTGTGGGTAAGTGGAGATAAAGGTCTCGTAAAATTTAAACCCGAAACCGAAGAGCTTGTTTGGTATAATCGCGAATCGGGACTACCATTTGAGCAATTTAACTATCGGGCGTCATACAAAAGCAAAGGTGGTGAAATTTATTTTGGAGCAAACAGGGGAATGATCTCCTTTAATGAAAAAGATAAGCAGGATGTAAAAAAGGAACTTGATGTGGTATTCCGGGGCATGCAATTGTTTAATCAGCCGCTGGTGCCGGGCGAGAAACAGGCACTGGAAAAATCGCTCAATCTCCACCCTGAGATTCATTTAAAGTACAAGCAAAACGTATTTACCATTGAATATGCCGGATTACATTTTCGGAATAAGGGAAACTGTGAGTATGCCTATTACCTTGAAAATTTTGAAACATCATGGAATTATGTTGGAAATCGTGATTTTGCAACCTACACCAACCTTGGTCCTGGCGAGTACTTTTTTCATGTGAAAGCTTCAACAGATAATACGGCATGGGGAGACAAGGCAAATACCTTGAAAATTATTATCGAGCCTCCCTTGTGGTTATCAAAATGGGGATTCTTTATTTACTTTCTACTCTTGATATTGGTGTTGGTCGGTTTTTTTGTGGTGGCAAGCCGTATTCAGAAATCTAAAGCCCTGGCCGAGATGGAACGAAGGGAACGTGAATATCATACCGAGTTAAATAACTTTAAACTGGAGTTTTTCACCAATGTTTCACACGAGCTTCGTACACCATTAACCTTAATCGTAGGGCCGCTAACACGAATACTCGATGATGATAAACTTACGCCGGCACTAAAAAAGAAGATGAAAGGCATAATGAATAATGCCCATCGCTTGCTTATGCTTATTAACCAGCTTCTTGAATTTAGAAAGATTGAGAACGGAAAGGAGAAACTCAGGGTAAGTCACCAGGATATTACCACCATGTTAAAGGATATGGAAGAAGCTTTTATTGAGTCGGCTGAATCGAAATCCATTGCATTCTCCTTTGAAACCATTAATCTGGATTCAAGTATCTGGGTAGATTACCAAAAACTGGAAAATGTTCTTATCAATCTGATATCGAATGCATTGAAGTTTACGAAAGAAGGAGGGGAAGTAAATGTAAAGGTGGAGTTAATGGATGAGGAACTAAGTTATAAAACACTGAAAATTACGGTAGCCGATAATGGAATAGGAATTGACCCTTCGAAGTTGAAAAGGATTTTTGATCGGTTTTATCATGTCGACGGAGTAAACGAAACTCAGGTTGCCGGATCGGGAATCGGGTTGGCATTGGTTCACAGTTTGGTAAAACTGCACAAAGGAACAATCGGAGTGGAGAGTTCCGTTGGCAAGGGAGCTGTTTTTACCGTTGAGTTTCCTGTGTCGCGAAAAGCTTATAACGACGATGAAGTTTTGATAGGAGCTGATCAGTATATTCCGCATGTAACCCTGGCTGACGATTTGAAACAGGTTCCGGTACTGCGTGATGAAGTAGAACGGCTCAGCACTAATCCAACAATTTTGGTTATTGATGATAATCGTGAGTTACTGGAATTTATCTCAGAAACGCTGACCAATGATTACAAGGTGAAAACTGCCATTGATGGTACACAGGGAATGGAGAAAGTTGAAGAGTTACTACCTGATCTTATTATCAGTGATGTAATGATGCCGGGGATTGATGGTTTTGAATTAACCCGTAAACTAAAATCAGATATTCGCACCTCGCACATTCCAATAATTCTGTTAACGGCAAAAAGTGGCGAGGAAAACGAATACGAAGGTTTACAAACCGGAGCTGATTACTATATTGAGAAACCATTTTTACCTCATATTCTTGTGAAGTTAATAGAAAATGTGATGGCAACACGTAAAAGTTTAATCGAACGGTTTAAATCGGATGTGCAAATGTTGCCTACAGATGTGGCTTTTTCCGAGTCGGATAAGGATCTGATTGAGAAGATCAGCAGCCTTATTAAGGAAAACATCGACAGGCCAAATCTTGATGTAACGTTTCTTGTTAACGAAATTGGTATAAGCCGTTCGTTGTTGCATGTAAAACTGAAAAAATTAACCGATTGTTCGGCAACCGAGTTTATCCGTTCTATACGTTTGCGTGAGGCTGTAAAGCTAATTGCTGATGGAAAATGTAACATTTCCGAAGCTGCCTACAAAACCGGCTTCTCAAGCCCGGCCTATTTTAGCCGAAGATTTAAAGAATATTTTGGTGTAACACCAAAAGCTTATTTCGATAAATAGAAGACTGCTAAGATATTCGGCATTAAAATTTCAATTTGACTTTTTATTTTAGGTTAAACCGACACAATTTGGATTGATTAATCAATCGTAACTATTCTTATTGTCTTTTTTAAGCCATTAACTGTACTTATTAATTCTTGCAGAATACATTAGATGTGTATGTAAGTTGTAGGTAATCAGCGCTGTATGGGCGATATTTACATTTGTGATAGTTTTGAGGACATCTGTTATGGTGATAATTGTCAATTGCTGTTTAATTGCGTATGATCTCTTTTCCCGGAAAGTACTATTGTGCAGGAAATGGAAAAGGGTAAACTAAAACGCTAAATAAAAATGCTTATGAAAAAATTAATTCTAATTCAGATTGTTCTTTAGACCTGTTTTTAATATCTGTTTCAACGGAGAAATTAATTACAGAGCAAATTGCCAAAAGAACGCAGCAACATTATCAGAATTCAACCGATCCGGCATTTATCAGTTCCGGATTTAATACTTAAATAGACCAAAAATATGTGCTTATGGGAAAAACCAAACTGTAGAATAATGATAATCCCGAGACCTCTGGAAGACTTCCTCGAAAAAACAAAGTCTTATTCCAAATTCAATAAGACGATTAAAGAGAGGTAAATTAATTCTAACACTAAAACGAATTTAAAAAGTGATGTAAATGAAATCCAAATCTATTGTGAAAATTCGATTACTGTTTTATGTTATATGTATGACTTTCATACCTTTTCTGGCAGAAGCACAGGAAAGGGGTATAACAGGAATGGTTTACGACGAGCAGGGAGAGCCAATTCCCGGCGTAACCATTTTAAAAGTAGGAACAACTGAAGGAACTACTACCGATTTTGATGGGAAATTCACCATCAGTGTAAGTAAGGGAGACGTTTTACGTTTTTCTTTTATCGGTTTTACTCCTCAGGAGATTGAAATAGAAGATCAGGAATCTTTAAAAGTGGCATTGAGTTCCGATGTTAAGAGCCTGGATGAGGTAATGGTAGTTGCCTATGGTGTCCAGAAAAAAGAATCGGTAGTAGGTGCCATCTCCCAGGTTTCAGGAGAAAAGTTGAAATCTATTAAAATGGGAGGTAGTATTGAGAATACGCTGCAGGGAAGCTTACCTGGTTTAACTGTTATTATGACCGATCCAACTCCCGGAGAGGAAGCTATTGGTGGATATTACGCTGCATCGCCTATTCAAATGGCGATTCGTGGTACTGCCTCAATGGGAAATAACAATCCTCTGGTAATTGTGGATGGTGTTGAGCGTAGTTTCTCGAATATTGATCCAAACGAGATTGCTTCGATTTCTATTTTGAAAGATGCTTCGGCAACCGCTGTTTATGGGGTAAAAGGAGCTAACGGAGTAATTATTGTTAACACTAAAAGAGGTAGAGCCGGTGCAGTTGAACTCGACTTTAGTGCCAACTGGACAATGAAAACGGCAGCAATTTTGCCAGAGTACATGAACTCTTACGAAACGATGATGCTCAGAAATGAAGCCTACCGAAATGATGGAATGTGGGATATGTTAATTTCTGATGAAGCACTTCAACATTATAAAAATCAGGACCTACCTTACCTTTATCCTGATTTCGACTGGATGGATTACTTGTTTGAGCCAGGTTACGACCAAAGCTATAACCTGAACGCAAGGGGAGGTAACAACTTCGTCCAGTATTTTGTATCGTTAGGTTATCTGGAAGAAGGAGATATTTTCTCAGTCGGAAATAAGTTCCCTTACGATTACGACAAGAAAAATGCACACTACTGGCACCGACGTTATAATTTCAGAAACAACCTTGATTTTAATATAACAAGAACAACAAAACTTTCTGTTAATTTAGGTGGTAACATTAAAGTTTGGAATAAACCAGAAGATACATTTACCCAAATGATCTGGTATGAGAGCCCTACCAACTTGCCATTTTATCCTGATGGTATTCTCGATCAGTATCCTGACAATGTTATTCCATACAATCAAACAGGCGACAGGCCTTTTATAAATCCTTCAAAAGGTGAAGTAAAACTACACTGGCTGGGTGGACGTGGTTTTTTACGTAGAAAAGCAAACGAAATTAATTCGGATCTTCGATTAACACAGAAGCTTGATTTTATTACTGAAGGACTTTCGTTTTCTGGAATGTATTCGTACAACAGTCAGGCGATATACAGTAAGACCTACTTTTATGAACCATATTATGGATATTATCTCGATCCGGAGACAACCCAGTGGGGACGTTACGATGCCTGGGGGGCAGAAGATTTCGATACACCGCAGCCACCTTTAACGGTAACTAACAACGATGATTTGTGGCAAGTTGGGCGTGCACACTATTATGAAGCTCAGCTGATGTATGGCCGTCAGTTTGAAAAACATAATGTAGGTGCAGTTGGTGTTTTTAGCCGCCGTCAGTCACGAGGAATTGCCGACTTCCCGCATTACGAAGAAAACTGGGTTGGTCGTGGTACTTATAACTACGACGAAAGATACTTTTTTGAAGCAAGTGTTGCTCATACCGGATCAGAAAAATTTGCACCGGGTTTACGTTTCGGAACTTTTCCTGCGTTTGCAGGAGGTTGGATGATTTCGAAAGAAGAATTCTTTACACCAATTACTCATATATTTAATACCTTAAAGCTGAAGTATTCCTGGGGTAAAGTTGGTAGCGATGCCGGTATTGGCCGATGGTTATATATCTCAGAGTATTCTGATGCCGACGGAAGTATTGGATTTGGTTACCCAATGCAGGGTTATCCATACATTCAGGAAGGGAATATTCCTGTAACCAATGCAACATGGGAAGAGGCAATCAAACAAAACCTTGGTTTCGAACTGGGAATGTTTAATAGCCAAATCACATTAAATGTAGACCTCTTTAATGAGCAACGTAAAAATATGTTGCAACAACGTATGTCGGTTCCAACCTATGTAGGGGTAACTGAAATTAGAGGTAACCTTGGTGAAACAAAGAGCCACGGTATCGAGATCGATCTATCAGTTAACAAACAGTTAGGAAATGGTTTGGGGCTTTATCTTGATGCAAATGTTGCAATGTCTGAAAACCGTGTAGTATTCTACGATGAGCCGGATAAAAACCCATTCAACATAAAAGCCGAAGGAAAACCTGTTGATATAGCGCGTCGTCTGGGTACTTATACTCCGGGATCTGGTTTAGTTGATGCCGGTTTTTACCAAAATTTCGACGAATTGTTTTTATTTCCAACAGCAACAGGAGGTTCTCCAATTGTTGGGGACTTCAAGTTCCTCGATTTTAATGGAGATGGTGCTATTGATGCACAGGATTACGTTGTTGCAAAGGATCCTACAGTTCCAAACCTGACCTTTAATGTAAAACTTGGAGCAACATTTAAAAAATGGTATGTCGATGCTACCATATATGGAATTGGTCCGGTACAGAGTCCAATGCGTCAGGGGGGTATGTTCTACTTATATCCTTTCTCGGATAACGAAAGCAACGCTTACACCGCTCACGAAAATCACTGGACACCTACGAATACCAATCCTGAATTCCCTGCAGTGCACTACGCTGCTGCTGACCAGTACAACTACCAAATCAGTAACTTCTCTATGATTGATGGTCAGTATCTTCGTTTAAGAAATGCCCGTTTAGGCTATAACCTTGATATTCCGGCATTAAAAGAAATCGGTGTACAACGAATGAGTCTGTCGCTTATCGGAACAAACCTTTTAACCTGGAAGAAAAGAAGTTGGGGGGGAGATCCGGAAGGCTATAACTACGGAGTAGATTTTGGTGCATATCCGCAAACGAGAAGATATACGCTGGAGTTGAATGTGACATTTTAATTGTGAAAATAGAAACATATGAAAAAGATATTATTAATATTATTTACTGCAATAGCCTTGTTTGGCTGCGAGGAATATCTTGACAAGGTTGAAGATTCGGATGGACTGCAGGAAGAAGATGTTTTTACAGACTACTTGAAGTTCAGAAACTTTGAAGACCGTATGTACAAAGATTTGAATAATTATTTGTCAGACGGTGATTACACCTATATCGCGGCATTGTGCGACGAAGGACACTTAGGACCTGGTTGGGAAACAATGCCGGTTGCTCAAAGCGGTGACTGGATTCGCTCGTACAAAACCGGACAAGCACTACAGTTTTACGGTGTTTGGAATGCATGGCAAAGTGTACGAATTGCAAATATAGTACTGCAAAACCTTCATATGCTTGAGGGAAATGCTACTCAGAATCAGATCAATCAACTAAAAGGTCAGGCACATTTTATGAGAGCCTGGTATTATTACGAGTTTTTGAAACGCCAGGGAGGCATGCCTTACATTAAGAATGTTTTTAGTGGTAGCGATAACTTTGCGTTGGAGCGTTTATCGTATCACGAAACGGCTTTGGAAATTGCTGCCGATTGTGATACTGCTGTAATGTTATTACCATCAAGATGGGACGATGCCAATACTGGACGCCCAACAGTGGGAGCGGCAATGGCATTAAAAGCGTCAACATATTTGTTTGACGCCAGCCCAAGCAACAATCCTGAAAATGATAATTCAAAATGGGAAGCCGCCGCAAGTAGTGCATGGGATGTAATTAATATGGCACAATCAACAGGGCGCTATAACCTGTTGCCTTGCAACGGACAAGATCAGGTATCATACACAACTCCATCAGGAATTAAAACTATAGAATACGTAAGTGGTTTCGATAGCATTTTTATGTATCAGCCTTTTAACGACGAGATTATTTGGGAATTCTATGGTGCAAGTTGGAGTGGTAACGGAATGTGGACTGTATTTACAGTGCCTAGCCTTAGTGGTGGTGGTGTAATACAGGGATTCAGCCCGTCGGCCAATATTGTAGATAAGTTTGAAACCGATAAAGGGTTGGCCATTGAAGATGATCCTGATTTCGACGATCAGGACCCTTATGTAAAACGTGATCCCCGCTTTTACCATTCTATCTTGTTTAACGGAGAGCGATGGACAAGTCAAACCGATCGTTACATGGAATTGTTTAACGGTGGTGCCGAGCGTAAAAATGCTGAGCACAACTCATTCTCTGGTTATCTGGCACGTAAATTCTGGGCTAAAAACGTTGACCAGTGGTCGGGAACTTCTTCTCCTTTTACTCACGTAATTTATTTCCGTTTAGCAGAAATGTATTTACAATATGCTGAGGCAGCTAACGAAATTGGTGGTCCAAACCATTCTATTTCAGGAGCCGATATTTCAGCAGTTGAAGCGGTAAATATTGTTCGTGCAAGGGTAGGAATGCCTCCTATTAATGCACAATACCTAACAAGCAAGGAAGCCTTCCGCGAACGTATTAAGAACGAACGTGCTGTTGAACTTTACCTTGAAGGAAAGAGATTTTTTGATCTTTCAAGATGGGGAGATGCACATAAAGCAGAACACCGCAACCTGTATGCTGACAATTTTGAAGAAGATGGCGGAAGTCCTACAGGGTATAAAATTACTCGTTCTTCAGAACCATTCTTCAGCTTAACTTTTGCACAAAAACATTATAAGTGGCCTATTCCGCTGGAAGATGCTTTAATGTTTGATGAGTTTAAACAAAATCCCGGATGGTAGAAACAATCTGAATTGTGTACAAAATCATTACGAAAGAGATACAGGATTCAGTTAA
Organism: Draconibacterium mangrovi; assembly: GCF_010586825.1. Taxonomy (GTDB): domain Bacteria; phylum Bacteroidota; class Bacteroidia; order Bacteroidales; family Prolixibacteraceae; genus Draconibacterium; species Draconibacterium mangrovi. Next base: position 275,758 of record NZ_JAAAGB010000005.1, read on the forward strand.
AAAAGAGTATTTGATATGAAAGAAAAATATATAAATAGACTTTTGATCTTGGTCACCATCATCCTGATTGGTTTAAACACAAATGCACAGGAGGAAAAGGTGCCTACAAAAGAAATTACAGCAATTCTTGTTGATAGCGATAATGTACCGGTTGCCGATGCAGTGGTGTCTTCGTTTATTGCAAGGGATAAGGCTGTTACTAACGAAGATGGTAGTTTTACAATCAATATTGCAGCTGCTACACAAGAGCATCTGACTGTAACTGAAAGTGGCTATAAACCATTAACCACAGAAATTGAAAACGGAGAGCTTGAAAATAGTTCTTTGGTACTTACAAAAGAGAATATTTATTCGGGAGATAAGGTGCTTAATTTTCCTTATCAGGACATGTTATCCAATCGTTCGGTATCGGCAACAACTGTTATTACCGGCGAAGAACTGAAAGCATACCCAACAGCAAACTTTCTTGAAGCTTTAAGCGGTAGAGTTCCCGGAATGATCGTTTCGACTGGCAATTCTATGCCGGGATATGAATCAGTGGGAGTTAGTATCCGCGGAGTAAGCGCTGTAACTTATATCGATGGTATTTTGCGCGATGCAACTGATTTGGCAATTGAAGAGGTAGACAAAGTGCATATTATTCGCGATTTAAGTGGCCGTGCCATGTTAGGAATAAGTGCTACCAACCCGGTAATTTATATTACCACTAAAACAGGTAAGTCTTACAAAAGAGAGATTAATGCCATGGCTAGTTTTGGTGTGAGCTCTCCTGAAAGTTTACCTCATTATCTTGATGCATACGATTATGCAACATTGCATAATGAGGCGCGCCAAAACGACGGATTAAATCCACTTTATTCGCAGGAAGCGCTTAATGCATACCAGAATAACTCTGATCCTGTCAGATATCCAAACATTGATTACCAGGACGAGTACCTTAAAAAACAAACAATGTACCGAAAGGCGAACGTTAACTTTAGTGGTGGCGACCAGAAAGTAAGCTACTACTCGATGTTAGACTATGTTGGTACTGATGGATTGGAAGCTGTTGGTCAGGATATGAAATACAACCGCTACAAAATCAGGGGGAATGTTGATATTAAGTTGAATGATTGGATGAAAATGAACGTTCACCTGTCGGCTGTATACGGCAAAAACAAATATGCCAATGCCTATGATGGTTCTGATCCTTTTGATTTAATTGGTTATACTGCAACCTATCCGTCGAATGCACATCCAATTATGTACGATGACAAATACATTATCAGCGATAATTATCCGGTAAACTTAACCAACGAGTTGGTTTACGGTGGTTATGCCGAAAATGTATCGCTAAATACTCAGAACGGTGCTGACCTGATTATCGATCTTGGTAGTGTTCTTGAAGGATTAACATTTAAAGGTTCTGCTGCATTTGATGTTTATAACTCAATTACAAACAACAAAGGAGGAACAGAAGCTCTTTATCGTCTTAATTTTAATGGCGATGAAATTGCAACTGAAAGAATTGTTGAGCGTGAAGTTGTTCCGAGTTTATGGAGTGGTGATAACAGTTACATGCGAAGAACTACCGGTAATGGGCTTGTTACCTACGACAGAACATTCGATAAACATGCCTTAACTGTTAATACTTCTTACTTGCAATTAATGGAAGAAGTAAGGAATGTAAATCCAAATTACCAGCCATTAAAAAGACAAGATCTGTCGTTCAGAGCAAATTATGCTTACGATAATAAATATGTTGCTCAAGTAGATATGAGTTACTCGGGAAGTATGTTCCTGCAAAAGAACGACCGCTTTAATCTTTATCCTACAGTTGGTGCCGGATGGGTTATTAGTAACGAAGATTTTATGGCCGACAGTAAAGCTTTAAATTATTTGAAACTATATGCATCGGCCGGATACACTGGAATTGAGTATGTTGGTTTGGCCGGATTTAACTCGTACTACTTATTCGAAACTTTGTGGCAGGACGTTAGCGATTGGCAACCTGGTATTGATGGTAATAAAGGTGGTTCGGTTAATGTTTATAACATTATGCAGGCCGGTAGCGAGAGTTTCGAACTTCCTACATTACGATTCATTAATGTGGGAGTTCAGAGTAGCTTGTTTAACAACTCCCTGGCAGTTGAGTTAAATTACTACAACCGTAACGAAAGCGATCTTTTCTCTTTGAAACAATACGAAACACCTTCGTTATACGGTGGATATGATTTCTTACCTGCTACAAATTACGGCGAGAATCAATATTGGGGATTGGACGGACTTGTACAGTATACCAATAAAGTTGGAGAGCTGGAATATTCCATTGGTGCTAATGCCACATACAACAGAGGAAAAGTTATTACAATCGATGAACCTGTTGCATTGGAAGAATACCGTAAAAGAGCCGGAACACAAATCGATAACATTTTTGGTTACCAGGCTGATGGTTTGTTTCAATCGGAAGCTGAAATTGCAGAACGTGGAATTTCTCAAAGTTGGGGAGCTCTTCAACCGGGAGATATCAGATATGTTGATTATAACAACGACAAGGTAGTTGACGAGAAAGATGTTCACGACTTGGGAGAACATACTCCACGCATTTACTACGGACTTAATTTGAACCTGAAATACAAAGGAATAGGGGTAAGCATAATTGGAACAGGTAGAGCCGATGGAAAGTATACAGTTTCCAATTATGAGATGATGCTTTCATCTACTGCAAACTTTACAGAACCAATGATGGATCGCTGGCCGGAAACAAATGACTATCCACGTTTATCATTTCAATCAGATAACAGCAATCAAATGTCATCTTTCTGGTTAAGAAACGGAGCTTATTTCACCATGAAAAATGTAGAGCTAAGTTATACCCTGCCTCGTAGAATTTCTCAGAAATTCCTGATGAGTAATCTGAAAGTGTTCGCACAAGGAAAAAACCTGTTTACACTATCAGAGTATAGTAAATATGGCATTAATCCGGAAAATACCCTGGCAGGATCATACACTTATCCGATGATGAGGACCATTGCCTTTGGGTTAGCATGTAAGTTTTAATTGTTAAAATTTCACGTATGAAACGAACAGAATTTATTATATTATTAATTGTAGTCTTTGGCTTTACATCTTGTGATTTTCTTGATCCAAGACCAATCCAGGATCAAACTACAGAAGACTTGTGGAGCCATGCTACCTATGGAGAGGGTATTTTAACCAAAGCATACTACGATCTGGAAGCGGGTTATCCCATAGCAAATGATTTCTATACCGATAATGCGGTGCCCAACAGAACAGGATTGAATACCCTGGCTCTTGGTTCGTGGACGGTACAGAATAATCAGATTGGTGAATGGGATGAATGTTACGAAAACATTCGTTACCTGAATTTATTCCTCGAGAATGCTGAGGGTATGCCTTATAAAATTTCTGACCCACAGAAGGATTCGCTTATTGCGATACAACGTACCGGAGAAGCTTACTTCCTTCGTGCATGGTACCAGTGGAAATTATTACGGGACTATGGCGGTTATGCAAATGGTGAAACCGAGGCACTTGGTTTTCCTATTGTAACTCATGTCCTTGGGCAGGACGAAGAACTCGATATTCCTCGTAATACCTACGAAGAATGTGTTGAACAAATTACGAGCGATTGCGATGAGGCGATAGCGCTTTTACCTAATGATTATTTAAATGGAGATGATGAGTTAACAGGTTTGGTAAACAGGGGAAGAGCTTCAGCATTAGCAGCAAAGGCTTTAAAAGCCCGCATGTTTTTATATGCAGCTAGTCCGGCTTATTCAGGCGCTGAACAATCAAAATGGGAACGCGCTGCAAATGCGGCTGCCGAAGCCATTGAAGCAGCAGGGGGATTAACTGATTTGATTCAGTATGGTAACTTTAACAATGCCACCAGTTTCGACAATATCTGGATTTCCCCAACGGCTAATGGTATTTGGGAAAGTCCTTTTTATCCACCATCGCTTTATGGTACAGGACTTTGTAATCCATCGCAGGAGCTTGTTGATGCCTTTCCGGCAAAAGACGGTTACCCGATTGCTGAAAGTAGTGTATACAAAAGTGGGATTCCATACAAGAATCGCGACGGTAGGTTCGAAAGATTTATATTCTTTAATCAGGATCTGTATAACTCAACCTACATTAAAACTGTAGAAGGTGGTGCCGATGCTCCGGGTGGATTAAGCCAGGATGGTACACGCACCGGTTATTACATGAAAAAGTTAATGAGTAGAAACGTTCGCCTTACACCAGGTGATGTTACTTCTGATGTTCACTTCTACGTTTTCTTTAACAAAACTGAATTGTATCTGAACTTTGCTGAAGCAGCTAATGAGGCCTACGGACCAACCGATGCAACGCTTGGTTTCTCTGCTTTGGAAGCAATGCAGAAAATCAGAGAGCGTGCCGGAATCGATTCTGATCTGTCTTCTGCAAGTTATGATGATGCATACCTTGAGGCACAAGCGGCAGCTGGTAAAGATGCATTTAGAGAGTTGATTAAAAACGAGCGACGCATAGAACTATGTTTCGAAGGGCACCGTTTCTGGGATATTCGCAGATGGAACGAACCATTGAACCATTCAGTAAGTGGTGTTCGTATTACAGTTTCTAACGAGCAGTTAGAACAGGAACCATTTAATGTAGCTTTGGCTTCAGTTCCTTCAACTGACTATGTTTCTGGTTGGGAAGATTTAAATTCAATCAACAACGGATATGATAATCCGGCTTCTTCAACTGACCATGACCGTGGTATTTACGGTAACTGGTACAGTGGAGGAGAATGGAGATATGTACAGTACAATTTCCCGGAATATCTTACAGCAACTGGAACCAGCACTAATCATACCGTCGATCAATCCAATATTTATTGGTTTGCTGATGGAGGTGGTCTTTTGGCTCCTGACAGTATATACATTCAGTACTGGGATGATAATACATCAACCTGGGAAGAAGTTGAGAATGTAGATGCTTACGGGAACGCACTCGACCAGTGGAACGAAACCACTTTCGATCCTGTGTCAACAAGTAGTATTCGAATTAACTTTAAAAATAATGTCGAATCATGTGGTATAATCGAATGGCAGGTTTTGGGTGTTCAAACAAGTCCTGCAAATTTCAATTACGAATACCGAACTGTTGAGAATCACACTTACCAGGATTATATGAGGTATATTCCTGTGCCATACACTCAAACGCTTATTATGAGTAATCTTAAACAAAACAGTGGATGGTAGCAGTTAGCTTTATATCTAATAACGTAAAATCAGTTACTATGAGAAATATAATTTTAATATTAATGTTGGTCGGTCTCTTGTCTGGATGTTATGACGACTACAGACTTGATTATCCATATTCAACGGTTGCTTTTTCTGATGCTACTGGAGGAGTGGATGTTCCCGGAGTATTGGGTCGTACTGTTGTAAAAGGCGAAGGATTAAGTCTTGAAATGGGAGTGTATTTGGCCGGAGTTCTTGAAAATGATCAGGAAAGATGGGTAGAATACGAAATAGATGAGAGCCTTTTAGAAGGTACCTCTTACGAACTTTTGCCTTCTTCGTATTATCAGTTAAGCGATAATAGCAAATTCGTAATTAAACCTGGCGAATTTACAGGAAGAGTTACAATTACGCTTGATTCTGTTGCTTTTTTGAACGATTCGAGAACAACGGATTATAAATTAGCTTTACCAATCCGGTTGCTTCAGACTTCTGAAGATTCAATTCTGCAAACTCAGAGTACCAAAATTGTTGCGATAAAATATATAAATCACTACGAGGGGTATTATGATAATACCGGAACATTTGTTACGTCCGGTGAAACTGGCGAAGAGTTGAACTCTGGTGAGGTTGAGAATGTAATTACAGGCACAACCTTTAATCTTGATACTATTGTAATTAATGGTCTTATTGATGGAGTTGGAGAAGATTACATGGCCAAATTGTTAATCAATCCTGATAACTCGTTGTACATCGAGTACCTTCCAAAAGAGGAAGAAGAGGTTGTTGAAGAGAATGTTGCTTTGGCAAGTACTCCATCAACATCTTCTGTTTCATCGTGGGAGAATTTGAATGGTATTAACGATGGACAGGATCCTGCAAATTCTGAAACAAAAAGTGAAGGCGGTGCATATGGTAACTGGCCAAATGCCGAAACCTGGAACTGGGTTCAGTATGATTTTCCACAGTATTACAACATTACAAAGTCAGAAGTGTACTGGTGGACTGATAATGGTGGTATCTTGATTCCTTATAACTCATACATTGAGTATATGGATCCAGAAACTGGTGAATGGACTTTGCTTCCTGATCCGGTTGTTAACGGCGAAAGTATTTCTGCCTCAGATTACGGGAACAGGACCTTATTTTCAGGAGATAATCCTGGCTTCGGAAATGAAAAAGATCAATTCAACGAAACAACATTTACCACTGTAATTACAAACAAAATCCGTTTACACTTTATTGCTGTGGAATCACAGGGTATTCATGAATGGAAAGTTTGGGGTACAAAAGGTAAACTGGCTGGATATGAACAGGAACCAATTGAAACACTTACTATAACGGAAGGTAGCGGCTATGATCCTGAAACCAGCACAGTTTCTCTCAACTACCGTGTAAATTATGTAGGTAAAGAGCATTACACAAATGTTTCTTCAAAATTGGTATGGAGAAACAGAGTGCGTGATGGTGTAAACGAATGGAGAAGATAATTTAGAACAATAAGACGGAGAGTAAGTTTCTTGCTTACTCTCTGTTATTTTTTTTAGATCAAAAGAAAAACGATTATTGCATAATCAAAAGTGTGGGGAGATATTAAGAGAGCCTTGAATTATTGTAATAGAGAAATATTCGTCAGGGAACTTTTTGAAAAATCGCACAAGCATTAGTATAAGCCACGATTCAATAAATGACGTTTTGAACAGGCGATAAAGTGAATCAGTTAGTAAGTTAATTAATAATTACGCTGCTGGTACAAGCTAAAGATAATAAGGCTATTGTAGCCCATTGATTGTAAAAATGTAAATATATTAGAGTAGAAAAAGCGAATGGTTTGTAACCGATAGAAATAAAGCTTTTTCAAAAACCGAAGGAATCAAACAAAAAATGCAATTAATAATTTCCTGAGGTTGATTATAAAATTAATTAAAAAGACATTAAATGAAACCAAAGAATATTCTTTTCTTTCTGCTGTGTTGGAGCCTTACGATGAATGCGGGAGCATTTGCATCATCTTTAGTTGCTTCCTCTGATTCGATAGACATAAAGGAAGGTTCACTCGAATTTTCTACACCCGATTTCAATATCGAAATATTAAAATCATCGCATACTGTTGCCGGTTTACACCCGTTATCGGAGCCTGAGTTTGATTTTACTCCGGGCGAACTTTTAGCTAAAAGAAATAAAGCAGGTTTTTATCACCTAGGCGATATTAACTTCCGTGTAAAATCGGAAGGTGACAGCGACTGGACTTCGTTCTCATCTGCTGCATCACGCAAAAGTGTTACAACCGTAGAACCAAAAGACGATAGCCAACTGGCTGTTTCTGATCTTAGCGGAGTTCTGGAAAACAGCCCTGTACAAGTGCTTCGTTACTGGGAAAAGAAAGACGGACATCTTGCCTTGCGTTTCGAAATCAAAAACACTTCATCAGAAGCTGTGGAGATTGGTGCGCTGGGAATTCCGTTGATTTTCAATAATAACCACGACAGAAAAACATTGGACGAAGCACATGCCGAAAACGTTTTCTACGATCCTTACATTGGTATGGATGCCGGTTATTTGCAGGTAATTCGTTTAAAAGGTAGTGGCCCGGTTTTACTGGTATTGCCTTTGGAGAATACTCCTTTTGAAGCGTGGAATCCACTGTTGGACGATCCAACACGACGAGGAATTACATTCGAAGGTTTCCACGAGTGGATGCCGTTAACAAAAGCATACGCTGAAAACGAGTGGAAAGAAGCTACTCCATGGAACACCCCATCATCAAAAATATTAAAACCAGGAAAATCGGTTAGTTACGGTGTACAGTTTGTACTTACTGATGCAATTAAAAACATTGAACCTGCACTGATCGAAAACGATCGTCCGGTTGCATTTGGTGTACCGGGATACGTTGTGCCGGAAGATGTAAATGCCGACTTGTTTGTAAAGTACAGCCAAAAAATTAAAAGCATACAGGTTGAACCTGAAGGTGCGCTGGAACTGAAAAAACTGGAAACAACAGAAAATGGTTGGGTAAAATATGCAGTTGCCGCAAAAGAGTGGGGAAGAGCACGTTTAACCATCACATACAAAGACGGTTTGACTCAAACCATTAACTACAAAGTTATTAAACCTGAAGAGCAGGTAGTTGCCGACAACGGAAACTTTCTGATGACGAAACAGTGGTTTGATGACGAAAATGATCTTTTCGATCGCGGTCCGTCGGTAATTACTTATGATTACGAAGAGCAAAAGCTGGTAACAGAAGACAGCCGTGCCTGGATTTGTGGCCTAAGCGACGAAGGGGGTGCCGGAGCCTGGTTAAATGCCATTATGAAACAATTGATCCAACCCGATAAAAGAGAGGTGGCGATGTTGGAAGACTTCGTACAGAAAACAATCTGGGGTGGGATTCAATACAACGAAGGACATGAAAAATATGGTGTTCGTAAAAGTATGTACTACTACGAGCCGGATTCAATGCCTGCCGGAACATATAGCAAAGATGTAAATTACAACACCTGGGCTGCCTGGGATAAAAAACACGCCGAAACTGTTGAACGTTCGTACAATTATCCGCACGTTGCTGCTGCACACTGGGTAATGTATCGTTTGGCCCGAAATTATGAAGGGCTGGTATCGCAACAAACCTGGGATTGGTACCTGATGAGTGCTTACCAGACTTCAATGGCAATGATGGAGTTAGCTCCATATTACGCTCAATTCGGCCAAATGGAAGGTAGCGTTTTCGTGCACATTTTGGATGATTTGAAAGCAGAAGGATTATGGGAATACGCCCGTAAACTGGAAGGAATGATGAAACGCCGTGCCGATCACTGGGCTTCGTTAAATTATCCGTTCGGAAGTGAAATGCCATGGGATTCAACCGGGCAGGAAGAAGTTTACATGTGGTCGCGATACTTTGGTTACGGAGAAAAAGCTGAAACTACATTGAAAGCAATTTTGGCTTACATGCCAACTATCCCTCACTGGGCATACAACGGTAATGCGCGTCGTTATTGGGATTTCCTATACGGAGGTAAACTGTCGCGTGTTGAGCGTCAGATTCACCACTACGGTTCGGCACTCAATGCCATTCCTGTTTTATACGAATACAAAGAACATCCCGATGATCTGTACTTACTACGTGTTGGTTACGGTGGTTTAATGGGATCGATCGCTAATATTACTCATGATGGTTTCGCTCCTGCAGCATTTCACTCGTTCCCGTCAACTTTAAAAAACGATGGTATTTCGGGTGACTATGGAACTGGTTACTATGGATATGCAGTAAATACTTCGACTTATTTAATGCACAACGATGAATTTGGTTGGTTAGCTTTTGGTGGGAATGTTACAGAAGATGGCGATGTGATTAAAGTTGATTTAACAACAGCTGCCAAGTCACGTGTTTATGTAGCTCCCTTAAAAATGTGGTTAACTCTTGATGCTGGGAAATTTAAAGCCTTTTCTTACAATCAGAATACAGGAAAAGTTGAAGTTGAATTAGAAGAAGCCAACGAATATACACCTATAGCTTATTTGCGAATCAAATCATTCGACGAGGAAGCGATGGTAAGCACAGTTGACGGCCTTGAGAAAAATGAGCGTGGACAGTATGTAATTCCACTTAAAAATGAAGTGGTAAAATTGGTGATGAATTAATATTTATTGAAGATGAATAAAACGATAAGATGTAGTTATCATTGGTAACCACAATCTTGATCGAACAAACGAAGTAATTAAAACAAAACCATTTGATGGAATACCGGGATGCAGATAACCTTTCTGTTGGTATTTCATCAGATGGTAAGTGAGACGGAAGCACAAAAATTTCTTCTCTATTGAAAAATAAACAATCATTATGAAAAGAATCAACCGTTTAAGACTCCCCCTTCTGTTGCTTCTAATAAGCGTTTTTCAGCTTCATACTTTCGCCTTTGGTGCTAATAATGAATCGGAGGACGATAGCATAAATATTGCATTAATAGCTACACCAAGTACATCATATGTTTCGGGTTGGGAAAACCTTGGAGCAATAAACGATGGATTTACACCTGCAAACTCGGGTGATAAGACAAACACAGCATACGGAAACTGGAATAACCCTGATTCATACCAATGGGTGCAGTATAGCTGGGATCAGTCTTTTATTGCTAATTCGGTTGAAATCTATTGGTTGGATGATGGTGGTGGCATTTTAATTCCCGACGAAGCTTACACCGAAAATTATAATACCGAAAATTCAACATGGGAGAAAGTTGTTGATGTGCCTTGTGAAAAAGATCAATTTAATAAAGCAAACTTAGGTAAAATAACTACTTCAGGAATTCGTGTGAGGATGAAAAACTATTCGGAGTCGACAGGTATTCTTGAGTTTCGCGTGTGGGGAACAAATCTTTCGGGAAGTACGGACATTATTGCTCCTGAAGCACCGGGAACTCCGCAAATAGTTCAAAGAACGGAATCGTCGGTTAGTATCGAATGGGATCCATCGGCTGACGATCTTGCTGTTTCCGCATATAATGTATTGGTTAACGATTCGGTTTATAAAATTGTCTCCGATAATACGGTAACCTTAGATAATTTAAGCCCAAATACTCACTTCTTTGTAACTATTCAGGCTGCCGATGCTGCAGGCAACATTTCGAGAAATAGCAGCGGTATATGGACCTTTGTTGGTGATGATCAGTTTGCTGCTGAACCATATAACTGGCCTGCTTATGATCCTACGCTGGATTACAACTTCAGAGATGAATATCCGGATTTGGAGATGCCAACCAAAGATTTGGATGACTGCCCGGAGGTTGTGGGAACACAGTCTTCAGGATGGTGGACATTTAAATGGGGACCTAATGCCCGCAGCGAAATAACTGAGGCAGCTATCACGCCTATGTTGGAACGTTTCAATGAGGATTTTGCTTATTTCAGGGATGAAATGGGATGGCCTCCCGATAAAAGAGCACGAAATGGATATCGCAGTGCCATTTATCTTTTTGGATCAGGATTATGTACTGACGATGCAGGTACCACAGCTCTTGGTGGTTGGATGGGAAGCATAAACTATCAGAATGAAAACTGGCCAATGGTGCTTGCATCTTATTTTCCTGTTTATTCTTTCGATCCTGATTGTCCTTATCCTGAAAAAGGGTTCCAGACAGGTGCAATGATTCATGAAGGAATACATGCAATTCTTGCCGATTTGCCCGGTTGTAAACAAGCTGCATGGTTTCATGAAGGAGGAAATACCTGGCTGCAGCAGGAAATGGAAGCCCGGAAATCTCAAAGCTATAACTCTATGGGATTTCTGAATGCCGGACCATATATCGCTCCTTTTATGCCTATTGAATGCTACACAGGTTGGTTGCAGGACGGAAGTTTTGGCGGTCCAAGCGCCGAAGGAGTAAACATGAGTAAAGATGGACAGCAGATTTGTACTTGGAGAAATTTGCTGGGCGGAACTCAATACGGAAATACATTCCCAACCTTTCTTGGCCAAGTTTTAGGTACGGGTAGTATAGCATGGATATGGCAAAACTGTCCGGAACGTGTTTTGGAAGGAATGGAAGCAGGTCTCGGTGAAACTCAAATCCGACGACTGATTATGGAATACCGTGCCAAACAAGCATTGCTGGATATGAAAGAATGGAGTGGAGCGGTTAAGAAACTGATTGATGATAATTTCAACGGGACAATTGGTGCAGAGTGGGAACCAAACTGGATTGATTGCACCCCATGGAAAGTTAGTCCATACACAAAAACATGGATGTTGGATACTGAAAATAGAATATTAACTCCTGAACCTCGAACCACGCCGGGATGGTCGGGAGCCAACCAGATTCCACTTTTGGTTTCGGGAGCCGAAGTTGAAGTGAACTTTATACCAAAGGGTAAAAATATGACCTGCCAGTTAGCTTATCGTGCCACCGATGGTACGCCTGTTTACAGTAAGCCGGTATCAAGCGGATCGTGTAAATTAAAGTTAGACAAAGCACCTGCAAATGGTGTTGTAATTGCTGTAATTTGTAACACCGACTATGTTTACGAAGGCGAAGAAACACGTAAGGCGCATTTTGATTATCGTTTACAATTGGTAGACGGAATTGAAGGGAAAGCCAGTGTGTATCAAAAATGGTACGATTACTCTACTTCTATTATAAACGTTCCTGATCCAGTAGAACCATTTCCAACTGAAGGCCCGCTTTATGGTTCAAATGTAACTACCGGCGCAATAGATTTTTCTGTTGGTGAAAAAGAAAGTTCATCAATTGTTTATCCAAATCCGATAGATAGCAGTGATGTGTTAAAGATTGAGTTTGGAGATCAAATATTTGATAAAAAAGAAGTTAGGATTATTGATGCAAGGGGTACTGTTCTGTATGCTCAGCAGGGAATTGATACAGATCGCTTTGATATTCCGTTGGATGGTCACTTAAAATCAGGTATCTACTTTGTAAGTGTAAGAACCGGAGAAATAAACGACACACATCAGTTTTTGGTGAAATAGAAATACCGAAAACAATGATTGTGTGTAAACTTGAAATATGATAATGAAGAAATTTTTTTCCCTTATGATAATGTTACTGCTTGCATCTTCAGGCAATAACATTATTGCACAAATCACTAAAGAAGATTATGCAAAAGCTGATTCAGTAATGAAACTTAGTGAGTTGGTTTACAACCAGGTTACCGAAATTACCTGGGTCGATTCTTCGGTCGTATTCTGGTATCGTCTAAAAACACGCGATGGTATGAAGTATCAGCTGGTGGATGCGCAAAAAGGATCGAAAAAAATTGCTTTTGATACCGATAAGCTGGTTGATGTTTTGAATCAGCAGCTGGAGAAAGATATCTCTGCGAACGACCTGGTTTTGCACGATCTGAAATTTGATGCAGATAAAAAGACAATTCATTTTAATTTCAAAAAGGCTTACTGGACTTGTGAGCTGAAAAAATATGAGTTAAAAAAAGACTCGGTTGAAAAGGAGCGAAAAAGGGATCGTTACTGGGGGGATTATTTCGATGAAAAAAGAAACGATCCGATGCCATCTCCTGATGGGAAATGGTCGGCTTTTATAAGGGAGGAGAACGTTTTTATAAAAGACAACAAAACCAATAAGGAGTTCCGCTTAAGTTATGACGGAGCACCCGGAGATTTTTATTCGTCGTCTTTTTCGTGGTCGCCCGACTCGAAAAAGCTGGCGGTAAACAAGGTACGAGATGCTGAAAAGCGTGAGATCTTTTTTGTTGAATCGTCGCCAAAAGACCAGTTGCAGCCTATTTTGCATAAACGCGATTACCGCAAGCCGGGCGATGCTATGCCAATAAAACATCCTGCTTTGTTCGATGTGGAAAGCAAAAAGCAGATCTCGGTAAATACCAAGGCTTTTGAACATCAGTTTAACCTCACCAACCCAAGGTGGAAAGAAGATGCTTCAGTATTTACTTTTGAATTTAACCAACGTGGCCATCAGGCTTACAAAGTGGTTGAAGTGGATGGCGAAAGCGGCGATGTTCAGGTTTTAATCGACGAACAAAGCACGACATTTATCGATTACAGCGGAAAACATTACCGTTACGATCTGGAAGAAACGAATGAAATTATCTGGGCGTCGGAGCGTGATGGCTGGAATCACCTGTATTTGATCGATTCTAAAACAGGAGTAGTGAAAAATCAGATTACAAAAGGAGAGTGGGTAGTTCGGGATGTAGTAAAAGTTGACGAGAAAAATCGCACAATATTCTTTAACGGATCGGGCAAAAACGCGGATGAAGATCCGTATTATCTGCATTGCTACAAAATAAATTTTGATGGTAGCGGCTTAACTGATCTAACGCCGGAAAAAATGAACCACGACGTGTCGTTCTCAAAAGATATGAGCTATTTTACGGATACTTATTCAACAGTTGAAACGCCACCATTTACAGTAGTTCGCAGTTCTGCTGATGGTAAAGTGATGGTTGAGTTGGAAAAAACCGATATTTCAGACTTGAAGGAAAAAGGATGGATTGCTCCCGAGCCGTTCGTGGCAAAAGGCCGCGATGCGAAAACCGACATTTGGGGAAATATCTACCGCCCAACCAATTTCGACAAAAACAAGAATTACCCGATTATCGAATACATTTATGCCGGTCCGCACGATTCGTTTGTTCAAAAAAGTTTTAGCCCGGTTAGTTATGCTTTCTCAAGCCTTGCCGAGTTAGGTTTTATCATTGTGCAGATGGACGGAATGGGAACATCGAACCGTTCGAAAGCATTCCAGGATGTATGCTGGAAAAACCTGAAAGATGCCGGTTTCCCCGATCGTATTTTATGGATAAAAGCCGCGGCAGAAAAATACAGTTATATGGATACTACCCGTGTTGGTTTGTTTGGCGGATCAGCCGGTGGACAAAGTACTTTGGCCGGACTGTTATTTCATCCTGAGTTTTACAAAGCCGGCGTTTCCTCGTGTGGATGCCACGATAACCGTATGGACAAAATCTGGTGGAACGAACAATGGATGGGCTACCCGATCGGGCCGGAATATGCCGAATGTTCGAACGTGGAAAATGCCGATAAACTGCAGGGTGAACTGATGCTGATTGTTGGCGAAATGGATGATAATGTTGATCCGGCATCAACTATGCAGGTTGCAGATGCATTGATAAAAGCTAACAAAGACTTTGAACTGGTGGTGCTGCCTGGAGTAAACCACACACTTGGAGGAACGTATGGTGAGCAAAAGCGCCGCGATTTCTTCATCCGTAATTTTCTAAAAGAAGAAACACCTGATTGGAATGCTGTAAAATCAAATTAGCAAATTATAAAAACTCTGTAATGACTAACTTTTTCGCTCATAAAAATGCTAAGATTCTGGTGGTATTGCTTGCCGGAATCTTGACGTTCTCCTGCTTGGCGGCCAAGGTGCCGGCCAAGGAGTACGAAATTGTAAAACCGCCCAAAGAACTGAAACTCGATCCGTTTTATAAAAAGTATGTCAATGTAAATGGCATTCATATTATGAGTTCGCATCGGGTGCCCGATTCTGCTTTTGTTAAGGCTTGCGAGATCATTGATTTTATGACTGGCGGATTACCAACCGAAGTGCTGGATCAGATGGTAAAACTGAATACACGCGTTGGAATTATGGCACGTTACGAAGGAACAACCGATATTCCTGAACATGCACATTTAGCCAACGATACAACGCTAAACTGGGATGTTCGTGCACGCGGATTGGGCGGAACTATGGAAGATCCGCTGACAACTTGTGCCGAAGAAAACCTGCTGTGCTACCAGATTGATAAATACCATGCCGAGGATATTCTGATTCATGAATTTGCACACACCATTCACGGTGTTGGAATTATGCCGCTTGATGATAAATTTAACGATTTACTTCAGGAAAAGCTTGATGCCGCAATGGCTGCCGGAAAATACGAGAACACTTATGCTGCCACCAATATCTGGGAATATTGGGCCGAAGGTGTGCAAAACTGGTTTAACGTAAATGCCGAAGTTGAGACTACTGACGGAAAACACAATTGGGTAAATACCCGATCGGATATGAAAAAGTACGATCCTGATTTATACGAAATTGTGGGGCGCTATTTTCCCGAATTTGAGCATAGCCCATCGTGCCACGCTGCTGTTAATTTATACGTGCAGTAACTTGTAAACGAAATTAATATGGAAATACTCGTTCAGCCAATACGTAGGGTGGCATCAATCGTAAAAGACGATTTGCGATTGCGCGATATGCACATGTTTCGGAAATTGTCAGAAACCGAATTGCTCGACCTGGAATTTAATTCCGTGTATAAAACATTTAAAAAGCGCACTGTAATCTACCGGGAAGGTTGCAGGCATGCTGGTTTGTACGTTATTCTGAAAGGCATTGTGAAAATCTATAAGATTGGAGGAAACGGGAAGCAGCAGATTTTAAAATTTGCGCAGCAGGGCGATCTTATCGGTTACCGCTCATTGCTCACCAACGAGTTGGCTTGTACTTCGGCAAAAGCCTACGATGACACCTTGGTGTGTCACGTTCCGTACAATATCCTATTGCAATTATTTCAACAGAACTGGGATTTTACGCACGGAATGATGAAGTTTATGTGTAAAGAACTGGGTGAATCGAACACATTTATTACCGATATCGCTCAGAAAACCGTGCGCGAACGTACCGCCGAAATGCTGCTGATTTTAAAAGACGAATTTGGAGTTAATAAACACAATGCGCTTCAAATTGCCGTAACCCGCGAAGATCTGGCAAATATGGTTGGTACAGTTACCGAATCGCTCATCCGCGTAATGTCCGAATTCAGAAATGAAAATCTGTTAGACCTTACCGGAAGAAAAATAATATTTCTCGATACGAAGAAATTGCAGGCAATTGCAAATATCTGATTTTATAAAGAAGTAGATAAAGTTAGTTCCTGTTTTCATAGAACAAAGTTTAGGTGGGATAGTCAGTGCCTGTGGTTGCCATTGTGTAATGCAGGGCTGGCTTTTTCTTAATTTTAAAACCTGTCTTAATTAACTTGCTTATGAATAATCTAAAAATGAATTTCCGGAAAATAATATTGATAACAGTGTTTGTACTTGCAGCGGCAGTTGCAATGTGCCAAAACACGCCTGACACTGTTTTTGCATCCGTTTCGATGGATGCTCCGCACACACACTATTACCAGGTAGAAATGGATTTTAATAGTAATGGTGTGCAAAATTTCGAAGTAAAAATGCCTGTTTGGACGCCCGGTTATTACTGGATGTTGAACTTTGCCAAAAATGTAACCAGCTTTTCCGCCAGCGATGAAAAAGATAATCCGCTGAAATTTTCAAAAACAGACTTAAATACCTGGCAAATAAAAAGTGGTGACGCAAAACGAGTAAAAATATCGTACGATGTTTATGCCTACGAACGTTCGGTTGCCGATCCGTGGTTGGACGACGGACGTGCTTTTATTCAGCCAACCGGTGTTTTTATGTTTTCACAAAAATTGATAAAAAAGCCAGTGGTTCTAAAGGTAAATCCTTATAAAGAGTGGTCGACCGTTACAACCGGTTTGGAATGTTTAAACGAAAAAGAACATATCTACAGAGCCCAAGATTTCGATGTGCTTTATGATAGCCCGATTCTTGCCGGAAATATGGAAATCCTTTCGTTTGAGGTGGATGGAATTCCATATACCATATCAATGGAGAATCCGGCAGAGTTTGACCGTGATACATACATCGGTGATTTCAAAAGAGTAGTAAAAAGTGCCACTGACTTAATGGGTGATATTCCGTATTCGCACTATTCATTTCTGATCATGGATCAAGGCTTTGGTGGGCTGGAACATAGCAATTCAATGGCTGTTTTTTCCAATTCAGACTACGATGTTACCAACAGTCAAGGTTACCAATCTTGGCTGGCGTTTATTGCGCACGAATTTTTTCATTTGTATAATGTAAAACGTATTCGTCCGATTGAATTGGGGCCGTTCGATTATTGCAACGAAAACCTCACGAATATGCTTTGGGTAGCCGAAGGATTGACGGTTTATTATGAATACATGGTGCTGAATCGTGCCGGATTAATGTCGCAGCAGGAGGTGCTCGACGCCTACAGCAAAACCATTGCCAACTTCGAAAATGCCAACGGACGTAAACATTTAACGGCCCGTCAGGCAAGTTACGATACCTGGCTCAATTTCTTCAACTGGAACAACCACACTGACAATACTGTCATTTCGTACTATGATATTGGTAATGCCTTGGGCATGCTGCTCGATTTAAAGATCAGGTACGAAACCGATGGCGAAAAGTCGCTGGAAGATGTAATGCGCACCATTTATAACGATTTCCATAAAAAGCAAAACCGCGGTTACACCGACGAAGAATTCCGCGAAGTTTGCGAAACGATTGCCGGATGTTCACTGAAAGAGATTTTTCATTACGCCGAAACAACAAAGCTTATGGATTACCAGAAATACCTGGACTATGTGGGGGTAAAAATGAATCTCAAGCCAACCAAAACTGTGTCGTTCGGACTGACTTTGCGAAAACCTGGAGAGGGCTGGCAAATCACCGACATTGACCGAAATTCGCCGGCATGGCAAATTGGTCTGAGTATAAACGACCAAATTCTTGCCGTTAACGGAACAGCAGCAAATGAAGCGCTGATCGGTTCGTTAACGCATCCTGAAAAACAAGGTGAAATTACACTGAAAGTAAAACGCAGAAGCGGCGAGAAAGAATTTACCATCCCGACTTTTGAACAGGAATGGTGTGATTATAAAATGCAGGTGAAAACCGATATTAACGATAACCAAAAACAATTACTGGAGAGCTGGATTCTCGAAAAATAGACAAGAAAATGAGGAAATTTCTAATGAGCATGATTGCGGGAGTTTTTATCCTGTCGTCGTGCGGAAATAAAGCAACAGAACAAAAAACAACACACATTTCTAACCCGGTTTTGCCCGGTTGGTTTGCCGATCCTACAATTAAAAAGTTTGGCGATATTTTTTATATCTACGCCACAACCGACAATGAAATGCTGGCATCGGGAGCACCAACTGTTTGGTATAGTCGCGATCTGCAAAACTGGTACAACTACATTATGGAAGTGCCAACTTTAAATTCGGTGGCGCTGCGCAACTTTTGGGCACCCGATATTATGCAGGGTGAAGATGGCCGTTATTACCTGTATTTTGGGAACTGTCAGGCAGGATGTAACATTTACGGCTATGTTTCGGATTCGCCGGTTGGCCCGTGGGAAAAATTGCACGACGATGATACACCGGTAATTGCGCAAAATTATCCGATCGACGGGTTTCCATCGTTGGATGCTCAGTTTTTTCAGGACGATGATGGCCGCATTTATGGCTACTGGGGAACCTGGGTGCACTACAACAGCGGTTATGCGGTTGGCGAGTTAAATGCAGAAACTATGGATGTAATGTCAAACTCCACAAATATTCCGCTGGTACAAACGCCAAATCCTTTCGAGGCTGCTTACATGATGAAAAAAGGTGATAAATACATTTTGATGTACTCAGCCGAATCGTGCCACAACGAAACATACAAGGTGTTGTATTCATACGCAAACGATCCGTACGGGCCATTTACTCCGGGAGAAAATAACCCGATTTTACAGACCAGCGAAGACGGAACAACTCACGGACCAGGACACCACTCGGTGCTGGAAAATGGCGACGATTATTACATCGTTTACCACAAACACGATGTTCCGTTTACTGCTGGTGGAATGGCGCGTCAGGTGTGTATCGACAGCATGATATTTGAAAACGATTCAACGATAAAAGCGGTGGTGCCATCGCAAAAAGGTATCAAGGCTTTTATTCCGAGTGAAGTGCCGGAAGATATTGCTTACAAGGCAACTGCGTCGGCTTCGTCGTTTTATCATTTGCAATCACCGGCTTACGATTACAAATATTTGCCTGATTATGCGTTTGATAACGACAATGCTACCATGTGGAAAGCTGCCGACAATACTTTTCCGCAAAGCCTGTCGGTTGATTTGGGCGAAGAAAAGAACATTAAACGTATAGCCACACAGTTTGAATTCTCTCCCTACTATTATCAGTACAAAATTGAATATTCTACCGATAACACAAATTGGGAAGTATATGCCGACCGCTCGGATAACCGCATACCGGGAAGCCCGATGATCGACGATCATGACGTGAGGGCGCGCTTCGTGAAACTTACCATTCAGGGAACCGAAAAAACCGGAACATACGCCGCGGTGTGGAACATGAAAGTATACGAGGAAACATTCGATATTCCTTTGAACCTGGTGAATAAACCATCGGAAAATGAGCAGGGAGCAGCAAGTTCACAAAGCATGATTGTTGGTTTTGATGCAAATTCACTTTCCGGTAAATCGTTCGATAAACTGGCAAATGCTGGTTCGTTAGGTGGCGATTTGGTTCGAAAAGGAAATGTAAAGATCGTTGCCGATAAAGAAAGCGGAGCAAAGGCAATTGAATTCTCAGGAGGAGCTTTGGAATTGGACGGAATTGCTGTTCCAAAAAGTTTAGAATGGAACGGTGCCTTTACAGTTTCTACCTGGGTGAAGAACCCGGAAGTAAGCGACAGAGACGAGTGTCTGGCTTCATGGTGCGACAGAAGCGCGCATTACCTGGCCAATTCGTACAACGCAGTTCATTACAATAAAAGTAACTACGGGGCGGTAGCTCATCTCGACGGGCATTTTGACTTGCCGTATAACAAAGTTCCCGAAGCCAATAAATGGCACCACATTGTTGTAACATTCGATGGGGTAGTGGAAAAGGTTTATGTGGATGGCTTGTTGGACACTGCTCAAAATATGCTGTTATCGTCGGCAATTGAAAATGCAAAGATCAGGATTGGAGCTTCGGATGCAAGTGAATTCTACACCGGACTTATGGCTTCTTTTCAAATGTATGATTATGCTTTGTTGCAATCTGAGATTGCAAAGGTTTACCACGAATCAGCTTTGAAATAAATGGCTTAATCGTATAAGAGATTCAATTAAGAAATAATAGTACATAGTACTCGTAACAAAGGAGCTTTTTGGCTCCTTTTTTAAGTAGAATGAATTTAAATACCTACTTGGTGAAGAAACATAAACCGCTTGGTTGTAGGATAAATTCGTAATTTGCGAATGATTTGTAAAGATCAGAAAATTAAATTGTTGTGCTGGTTGTGGTCTTGGCGTGACAAAGATTTTTATTTATGTTTTTCAGCATAAAAATTCATTTTGTCAGATCTTAAATAATAAAAGTTAAAAATACTTTTATAGATTTGTTCCATCAATATTACTATGAAACATTATACTAAACATCCGAAGCATTTTGTAGCAGTTGATTGCGTAATACTGGGGTACGACGAAGGTGAACTTTGTTTGTTGCTTTATCCGCGGGGTTTTGAGCCATCAAAAGGAGCGTGGTCTCTTATGGGAGGATTTGTTCAGGATGGAGAATCGTCGGACAATGCCGCCAAGCGCGTATTAAAACAAACCATAGGTCTTGAAGATATTTTTATGCAGCAGGTGGCTGCATTTGCCAATCCCGACCGCGATCC
Source organism: Draconibacterium mangrovi (assembly GCF_010586825.1). GTDB lineage: Bacteria > Bacteroidota > Bacteroidia > Bacteroidales > Prolixibacteraceae > Draconibacterium > Draconibacterium mangrovi. Next base: position 297,019 of record NZ_JAAAGB010000005.1, read on the forward strand.
GGAAGCAAGGGTAATTAGTCTTGCCTATTATGCATTGGTGCGAATGGACGAACACGATAAAGCCTGTGTCAGAGAGAATGGTGCACATTGGTGGCCCATTTCAGAATTGCCGGAAATGATCTTTGATCATGGCAAAATGGTGGAACAGGCACTGGTAAAACTGCAACAGGAAGCAGGCTATCGCTTAATAGGAAAAGAGCTGCTGGCCGATAAATTTACCTTACTTCAATTACGCAAATTATACGAAGCTATATTTCAGCGTGAATTCGATCCCGGAAACTTCAGAAAGAAAATATTATCACTTGATGTGTTGGAGCGCCTGAATGAAAAAGATTTATCAGAATCGAAAAAAGGTGCTTTTTATTACACCTGTAAAAACGAAGTTACAGAGCGCGGTCTCGACCGAATTGTAAAAGTTTAAAAGCATATAAAAGTAATATATACATTTAAAATAAAATCAAAGAATATGAGCAGTACATTAAAAGAAATGGAAGTATGGTTTGTAACAGGTAGCCAACACCTTTACGGACCTAAAACATTGGAGCAAGTTGCAGAGCATTCAAAAGAAATTGCTGCTGCTTTTGACGCATCTACAGAAATTCCGGTAAAAGTTGTGGTTAAACCAACAGGAACCGGATCAAAAGAAATACACCGGATTTGTAAAGATGCAAACAGCAATGATAACTGTATTGGTATCATTACCTGGATGCACACTTTCTCGCCTGCAAAAATGTGGATCCATGGATTGAAAGAATTAAACAAACCATTGTTGCACCTGCATACTCAGTACAACAAAGAAATTCCATGGAACGAAATCGATATGGATTTCATGAACTTGAACCAGAGTGCACACGGCGACCGGGAATTCGGTCACATTACCGCACGTATGCGTTACAACCTGAAAATGGTTGTAGGTCACTGGCAGGATCCTAAAACCGTTTCACAGGTTTCTTCATGGGCGCGCGTAGCTGCTGCATGGGCTGATTCGCAAGATATGTTAATTGTGCGTTTTGGCGATCAAATGAACAACGTGGCAGTTACCGATGGTGATAAAGTAGATGCTGAAAGAGTTTTCGGATATCACGTAGATTACTGTCCTATTGCCGAGCTTGTTGCCGTACAAAATAAAGTAACAGACGAAGAAGTTGCTGAATTGGTAAAAGTTTACGAAGCAGAATACAATTTTGCGGATAGCTGTAAAGAGGGGGGGAAAGATCGGAAGCAGGTAGCGCATGCCGCTAAAATTGAAATTGCTTTGCGTCGCCTGTTAGAAGCAAAAGGAGCGAAAGCTTTCACAACTAACTTCGACGATTTGGAAGGTATCGATCAGTTGCCAGGTTTAGCGTCGCAGCGTTTAATGGCTGACGGATATGGATTTGGTGCTGAAGGTGACTGGAAAACTGCAGCTTTATGCCGTACGATGTGGTTTATGAGCCAGGAAATGCCAGACTATAAAGGATGCTCTTTCCTGGAAGATTATACTTTGAACTTCGATGGTGAAAACAGTTCAATTCTACAGGCACACATGTTAGAAGTTTCTCCGTTAATTGCCGATGGCAAACCAACTCTTGATGTACTTCCATTGGGAATTGGTGGTAAAAACGATCCTGCACGTGTTATCTTCAAAAGTAAAACGGGACCTGGTGTTGCCGCTACAGTAGTAGATATGGGAAGCCGTTTCCGTATGATCATTAACGCAGTAGATTGTATCGAATCAAAAGACCTTCCAAAATTACCGGTAGCAAGTGCGCTTTGGATTCCACAACCTAATTTCGAAGTAGGTGCAGCTGCATGGATTTTGGCCGGTGGTACACACCACACCAGCTTCTCTTACGACCTTTCTGTTGAAGACTTACTGGACTTTGCTGAAATTGCAGGAATCGAAGCTGTAGTAATCGACAAAGACACTACCATTCCTACGTTCAAAAAAGAACTGCGCTGGAACGATCTTTACTATCATTTGGCCAAAGGATTATAATTAGAAACTAAATCAAAAAAATAAATCAACTTTTATGGAATTACTAGATTGGATTGTAATTGGCCTGTTTGGTGCTGCACTTATCGGCATTATCGTTTGGGTTTTAAGTCAGAAAGAAGAAACTTCAGGCGACTATTTCCTGGCAGGACGTGATGCCTCGTGGATTGCGATTGGAGCTTCGATTTTTGCTTCGAATATCGGATCAGAGCACCTTATTGGATTGGCCGGTGCCGGTGCCTCAAGTGGTATGGCAATGGCGCACTGGGAAATTCAGGGATGGATGATCTTGATTCTCGGCTGGGTGTTTGTACCGTTCTATTCACGAAGTATGGTGCTTACCATGCCCGAGTTTTTGGAACGCAGATATAATCCCGAGTCAAGAACAGTACTGTCACTTATTTCTTTGGTAAGTTATGTACTTACAAAGGTTGCGGTAACGGTTTATGCCGGAGGATTGGTATTCCAGCAGGTTTTTGGTATCGAAACCATGTGGGGAATCGATTTCTTTTGGATTTCGGCTATTGGTTTGGTGTTGTTAACTGCGCTTTATACCATTTTCGGAGGAATGAAATCGGTGTTATACACCTCGGTACTTCAAACACCTATTCTGCTTGGTGGATCGCTGGTAATTGTGGTGCTTGGTTTAAAAGCTGTTGGTGGCTGGGATCAGGTTCTGGAAATTGCTGGTGCAACCCAGGTTAACGAATATGGCGACAGTATGATCAACCTGATCAGGGACAACCGCGATGCCGATTTCCCATGGCTGGGTGCTTTAATCGGCTCCAGTATCATTGGTTTCTGGTATTGGTGTACCGACCAGTTTATTGTGCAAAGGGTGCTTTCAGGTAAAAACGAAAAACATGCACGTAGAGGTACAATCTTTGGTGCTTACCTGAAATTGTTACCGGTATTCCTGTTCCTTATTCCTGGTATGATTGCTTATGCAATGAGTGCCAAAGGAAACGTAATGCTGAACGGCGAATTATATACCTTGCCAAGTGCCGATGCTGCTTTCCCGTCGTTGGTGGCCCAGTTGCTGCCTGCCGGTATTAAAGGTTTGGTAGTTTGTGGTATTTTGGCTGCTTTGATGAGTTCGCTGGCTTCGCTGTTTAACTCTTCGGCGATGTTGTTTACCATCGACTTCTACAAACGATTCAAACCGGAAACTCCGGAGAAAAAGCTTGTTAAAATTGGTCAGGTTGCAACAGTTGTAATCGTAATTCTGGGTATCCTTTGGATTCCGATTATGAGAAGTATTGGCGATGTGCTTTACGAATACTTACAAGACGTACAATCCGTTCTGGCTCCTGGTATTGCCGCAGCATTCCTGTTGGGTATTACGTGGAAACGTGCTTCAGCCCAAGGTGGATTCTGGGGACTGATGGCAGGATTTATAATTGGTATTACCCGTTTGGGTGCCAAAGTGTATTACGAGAATGTAGAGGGAGCAGCCGACAACTTGTTTAAAAGCCTGTTTTTCGATATGAACTGGTTGTTCTTCTGCGGATGGATGTTGTTGGTATGTTTGGTAGTGGTTATTGTTGTAAGTTTGTTAACCAAAGCGCCAAGTGCCGAAAAAATTCAGGGCTTGGTATTCGGAACTAATACACCGGAGCAAAAAGCTGCTACTCGCGCCAGCTGGAATGGCTGGGATGTATTCCATACCGCTGTTATCCTTGGATTGACAGTAGCGTTTTACATCTACTTCTGGTAGAATAAAAAGAATAAATTATGCTTGAACAGTTAAAAGAAGAAGTTTTTAAAGCGAACCTGGAACTGGTTGAACTCGACCTGGTAATTTTTACCTGGGGAAATGTGAGTGCTATCGATCGCGAAAAAGGTTTGGTGGTAATTAAGCCAAGCGGAGTTTCGTACGAAGATATGAAAGCCAGCGATATGGTGGTTGTTGACATGGAAGGGAATGTGGTTGAAGGAAATCTGAAACCATCGAGCGACACCGCAACTCACCTGGTGCTTTATAAAGCTTTTGAAGGAATATCGGGAGTTGTACACACGCACTCGGCCTGGGCAACCAGCTGGGCGCAGGCCGGAAGAAGTATTCCTGCTTTGGGTACAACACATGCCGATTATTTTTACGGTGCAATTCCTTGTACCCGTAAACTTACAGAGGAGGAGGTAACTTCAGCATACGAAGAGGAGACCGGAAACGTAATTGTGGAAACTTTCGGGGGACTTGATCCGGTGGCAATTCCGGGAGTTCTGGTAAATAACCACGGCCCGTTTTCGTGGGGAACAAGTGCCCATAGTGCCGTTCATAATGCAAAAGTTATGGAAGAAGTGGCAAAAATGGCGCACACTACTTTACAGTTAACTCCGGGAGCTGAGATCGATCAATTTTTATTAGATAAGCATTACCTGCGCAAGCACGGTAAAAATGCATACTACGGACAGTAATTGTCCATCAGTTACAAAAATTAAAGGACGAAAAGTTGGTGGAGAAGTGAATTCTCCACCGGCTTTTGCTCCTTTTTAAATCAAAAGAAATGGCAAAATATACAATTGGACTGGATTATGGTTCTGATTCGGTTCGTTCACTAATCGTAAACGTAGAGACCGGCGAAGAGGTAGCAAGCGTTGTGTTTGAATACCCGCGCTGGAAAAAAGGAGAATATTGCGACGCGCCAAACAACCAGTTTCGTCAGCATCCGAAAGATTATTTAGAAGGATTGGAATACACCATCGTTGAGGCGCTGAAACAAGCTCCTGAAGGTGTGGCCGAAAATGTTGTGGGTATTTCTGTTGACACCACCGGATCGACTCCGGTAGCGGTCGACGAAAAAGGTACACCACTGGCATTAACTCCGGGTTTTGAAGAAAATCCAAATGCGATGTTCGTACTTTGGAAAGACCATACTGCTGTGAAAGAAGCAGCAGAAATTAACGAATTGGCTAAAAAATCGGATATCGATTTCACTAAATACGAAGGTGGAATTTATTCGTCAGAGTGGTTTTGGGCCAAATTATTGCATGTAACGCGCGAAGATGCAGGTGTTTACCGTGCAGCTTATTCGTGGGTTGAGCATTGCGACTGGATTCCGGCAGTTCTTACCGGAAATACAAATCCAAAAACATTAAAAAGAAGCCGTTGCGCAGCGGGGCATAAAGCCATGTGGCACGAGGCTTTTGGTGGTCTGCCATCAGAAGAATTCCTGACTCAGCTTGACCCAATGTTAAGCGGATTAAAAGACCGTTTGTTTAAAGAAACATATACCTGCGATGTAGCGGCAGGAACGCTAAGCGAAGAGTGGGCGAAGAAATTAGGCTTATCAACCAATGTGGTAATTGGGGTAGGAGCTTTCGATGCTCACCTTGGTGCTGTTGGTGCTCAAATCGAGCCTTATCACTTGTCGAAAGTTATGGGTACATCAACCTGCGATATGTTGATCGCGCCGCTTGAAGAAGTGGGTGATAAACTGGTAAGCGGTATTTGTGGTCAGGTTGACGGATCGATCGTTCCGGGTATGTTAGGTTTGGAAGCCGGTCAATCGGCATTTGGCGATATTTACGCCTGGTTCCGCCGTTTACTGGAGTGGCCAATGCAAAATATTTTAGCTGACTCTGATTTGATCAATGAGGCTACCAAGAAAAAGCTGATCGATGAAACTTCAGGTAAGATTATCGCAAAATTGAGCCAGGAAGCGGAGAAAATTCCAATCGCTGAAAGTGGAATCGTAGCACTCGATTGGATGAATGGTCGTCGTACTCCGGATGCCAACCAGGCATTAAAAGGAGCGATTATCGGTTTGAACCTTGGATCGGATGCACCACGTATTTTCCGTGCACTGGTTGAAGCTACTGCTTTTGGTTCAAAAGCCATTAACGACCGCTTTATTTCTGAGGGAATCCGCATCGATGGTGTGATTGCACTGGGTGGTGTAGCGAAAAAATCGAAACTGGTGATGCAAATTGTTGCCGATGTACTGGATATGCCAATTAAAGTGGCTCGTTCGGAACAGGCTTGTGCATTGGGTACAGCAATGGCAGCAGCAGTTGTAGCCGGTGTTTACGAAAATCTTGGCGAAGCGCAGGCAAAAATGGGTGGCGGATTTGAAATGGAATACCATCCAATTCCTGAAAATGTGGAGAAATACAAAGCGCTTTACGAGAAATACAACAAACTGGGTAAGTTTATTGAATTTGATTTGAATTAATAACCAAAAAATAGAACCTATGAAGTACTTAGGAATTATGGCTTTAGTTTTAATGGTTTTTGGCTGTGCGCAGAAAGAAGCCTCAGTGGGACTATCAAGCGAAGATTTTGCGTTTGATAACAATGGGAAACCCATTGAGCTTTACAGCCTAAAAAACGATAACGGCCTTGTTTGTCAGTTGACCAACTTTGGCGCAAGGGTGGTGAGTTTGTATACCCCCGACAAAAATGGCGAGCTGGCAGATGTAATAGTTGGTTACGGTTCGGGTAAAGATTATGTGGAAAAACCGGAGAATTTTTACGGAGCAGTGATCGGGCGTTACGGCAACCGCATTGGCGGTGCTGCATTCTCAATTGACAGTGTTGAATACCAGTTGCAGAAAAACGATGGCGCGAATCATTTGCATGGTGGAACCAATGGTTTTCACCGCCAGGTTTGGGATGCTGAGCAGCTGAGCGACACGGAAGTTGTTTTTAGCCTGGTTTCGCCTGATATGGAATCCGCTTATCCGGGTACTGTAAGCGTAAAAGTGAAATACCAGTTAACAGCGGCAAACGAACTGAAAATTGAATATTTTGCCACTACTGATAAGAAAACGGTATTGAATCTTACCAACCACTCGTATTTCAACTTAAAAGACGGTGGAAGAACTTCTATCAACGATCATGTGATGTATCTGAATGCCGATTATTATACTCCTGTTGATGGGGGTTTAATCCCAACAGGCGAGTTGGCTGCCGTTGCCGGAACACCATTCGATTTTACTACTCCCACAGCCATTGGCGAACGTGTTGAAGCTGATGATGAGCAGTTAAAAGTTGGAGGTGGATACGACCACAACTGGGTTTTAAATACAGAGAATGACGTAAGCGCTTTGGCTGCAAAAGTTGTTGATCCGGAGTCGGGTAGAGTACTGGAAGTATACACCAACGAACCGGGTATTCAGTTTTACGGCGGTAACTTCATTAATGGAAGAACTGCCGGAAAAGAAGATATTAAATACGATTTCAGAAGTGCATTCTGTTTAGAAACACAACACTTCCCTGATAGTCCTAATAAGCCTGAATTTCCAAGTGTTATTATAAATCCGGGTGATGAGTACTATTCGGTTTGTATCTACAAATTTGGTGTTGAAGAATAGAAAACGAAAGATTTTTTGTTTTAAGTTAATTAATAGTTAGTTAAAGGTTCTGATTTGTTTTAGCAGGCAGGAAGAACCTAAAAAAAGGAGGTTGATTTCAACCTCCTTTTTGTTTTTATTCAGTGAGACCCAGATTACAGGAGAGAAACGAACTGTAATCTGATAGTTGAACTAATCCCGATAGCATAGCGTATCGGGATAAATGAGTTAATACTCCGATGCTTGCATCGTTTTTAACTAAATTCCATATTCATACCTCGTTAGCTCACTGCGAGGTAGTTCATTTTACACGTTTTAATGTTATTCCATCACCAGGAGAAGGACCTTGAGGACCGCCTTCCGGCATTTCTACTTTCAATTTAATTACTTCACCGTCCAGTTTCCCGGTGTGTTTAATGGTGCTGTCCATCATCTTTGTCTCGAATGACAAAGAGTTACCATCAACTTTTCCGTTACTGATCTCCTGGTCACCCATCGGGGTAGAAACGGTTCCGGTAAGTTTATCACCGTTCACTTTAAAATCGAAAGTAATCACCATGTCGCCGTCTGGCCCCATCTTTGCTTGCCATTTTCCGGTAATACCTTCGCTTGCTGTTGCGCTGATGCCCAACAAAAAGATAAATACCATTACTGAAGAAAATAAGATTCTTTTCATCGTTTTTTGAAATTTTAAGTTATTAAAATGTATGTAGTTGGTATCGTTAATTTTTACGATCTCCCACATTTTTAATTATTGTCAACAAGTTATTTATGAATCCGCTATTGAAGGAACATAATAGAAGAACCCGGGATTTTTATCGATAGAAAAGGTATTTTTATAGAAACTGTTTTTATATGAAAACGAATTCAGGTTACTATTCACTGATTGATTATTGCCTGAATTTCATCCATGTCGTATTTCGGTGTTGCCCCTGCTTTCGACGCCACAAAAGCTCCTGTTGCGCAGGCGAAGGTAATCGCTTCTGCAGGTGATTCCTTTTGCAGGAAAGCCGCTACCAACCCGGCAAGGAAAGCATCGCCGGCACCAACTGTGTCTACTGCGTTAACTTTAAATCCGGGATGCTCGTAAAAATTGTTTTCAAAATACATTGCTGCTCCTTTGTCGCCACGGGTAACACAAAGCATCTCTACCTTGTAAAGCTGAACAAACCATTTTATCAGTTCTTCCTCTGTTTTGCCCTCAATTCCGTTCCAGCCGGCAAAAACGCGTAGTTCATCATCGTTTAGTTTTACGATATCAGATTTAGCCAGCAGAAGTTCCAGCACATCTCGTTTGTCGTAAGGTTGGCGCAGGTTTACATCAATTAATTTTACCGCTTTGTTATCCAGTAATTTTAAGAGTGTTTCGCGCGTAGTTTGCTTTCGTGCTGCCAGCGAACCATAAATGATCAGTCCCGAGTATTGTGCTTTTTTAGCTAATTCATCGCTAAGCTGAATATTGTCCCAGGCCACCGGTTCACATATTTCGTATGAGGCATTGTTGTGCTCGTCGAGGTGAACCAGAACTTCACTTGTAGGCAATGTCTCATCGATTTGAATCAACGAGGTATCTACTCCTGAATTTTGCAAAAAGTCAAGGAGTTGTTTTCCTGCATCATCGTTACCAACAGCACTGGCAATTGCCGCATTAAGTCCGATTGCGTTTAGGTGCAAAGCAACATTCATGGGAGCACCACCGGGTTTTGCTCCCGATGGAAGCCGGTCCCACAAAACCTCACCAAAACATAGGATTTCGTTATTTGTAATATTCATTTCTATTAGTCTATATTTTGTACTTCTTTTCTTTCAACTTGTATTAAGGGGCGACTGTAATAACAGTCTGTCGTTTCCTTAAAACGGTGATTAAATTTAAAAATACCGGGGGCTTTGAATGCTTTATTACTGCGTTATAAATTCCTGAATACTTTCGTCTAATAAACGCTGGAATTCGCCTGGTTTTTCCCAAAAAACAAGATGACCAACACCAGCTATGATTTTAGCTTTAAACCCGGGAACATATTTTTTGAAGATCTCAACTTCGGTTGGTTCCATATCCGAATTAATGGCATGAAGCGGAACCTGCAATTGCTGAAGCGATTCGATACAGTTTTCATTCATCCATTTAATGTTTCCATGAAGTGATTCCTGCCATCCAACCTGAGATACATTTTCAGGGTAAAGACTGAGCACCCGTTCGAAATTAGCTTCCTGATTTGTTTTGTAGAATCCCATTGCAACCAGTTTTTCGTTGCTCATATTATTTAAAAGATCCATCATCATACTGTCCACTACGGGAATCATTTGCGGAGGTAATTTCCTTTCCGGATTCTGCATATTGTCGACAATGACCACTCCTTTTACTTTTCCCGGGATTTGATTGGCTGTTTCAACAACAACGGCAGCTCCCATCGAGAATCCTACCAGCACAACCTCATCCAATTTTAATTTGTCGATTACCGCAATTACATCGTTTGAAAATGCATTCATTGTCCATTCAGAACGGTTATTACCCGATTCGCCGGAGCCCGCCAAATCAATGGCAACAGCCCTGTATTTTTCCGAGAACTGTTCCATTTGATCGTCCCATATCGTTCGGGGATTTGTCCATCCATGAACGAAAATAACAGCAGGTTTTCCTTTTCCCTTACTGCTAAAAGCTATTGTGACGCCATCGTCTGATGTTGCGGTTATTGGTGTTTCATTCCCGCAACTTGTAATTATGAAAATTGCCGGAAGCAGAATGGTGATAAAGAAGAATCTGTTTTTCATAGTTGTAGTTTAGCCAGAAACAATTGAGAATTGTGTCTAATTCGTTAGATTTCAATGGTAACAAGATAATAAATTCAGTTCAATTTTTAGTCTTTCAAGAATAAACCGAAATCAGGGAATGGGGGAGAAATACTTTTGTTGGCTTCTAAATTGATGGGTCGATAATTTTGAAAATGCTGCGGGGGAGGAAATAAAAAGAGGACTTGGCAGCCCTCTTTTTTAATTTTCTGAAGTATTGGTTTCTCTGCAACTGCAGTAGCTAAACACTATGTTGCGAAAGTAGTCTGTATAAAAAATTTATCTGCCGCTGCCCTGGCGTTCGATCATCCAACCCGGGTATTCAGGAGCCAGTTTACTTACTTCGTTTAATTGGTCGAGTTCTTCGGCTTCCAGTTTTACATCTACGGAACTTAAGTTATCGGCAAGTTGTTCGGGTTTATTGGCGCCAATAATTACCGATGAAACAGCAGGTTGATGCAAAAGCCACGACAAAGCGATTTGGGCCACTGTAACGCCTTTATTGTCAGCAATTTTTCGCATAACATCCACAATGTCATAGGCTTTTTCTTTGTTTACAGGTGGAAAGTCGAAATTTACCCGCCGGCCTTCTTTTGTTTCTGCATCGCGGCTGTATTTACCACTTAATAATCCTCCCGCCAACGGACTCCAAACCATCAGACCCACTTTTTGGTCGAGAAGCAGCGGAACCAGTTCGCGTTCCAAATCGCGCCCGGCAATGGTGTAATACGCTTGCAACGAAACAAACTTGCTAAGGTGTTGCTGTGTCGAAATGCCCAGCGCTTTCATAAGTTGCCAGGCGGCCAGGTTGCTGCAGCCTATGTATCTTACTTTTCCGCTTTTGACCAGCGAATCGAGTGCTTCAAGCGTTTCTTCCAGAGGAGTAAGTCTGTCGAAACCATGAATCTGGTAGAGGTCGATATAGTCCATGTTTAAACGCTTTAGACTTTCGTCGGCTTGTTGCAGAATATGTTTTTTACTCAGCCCCACTTCATTGGGTCCTTCGCCCATTTGTCCGCGTACTTTTGTGGCAATTACCAGGTTGTCGCGTTTTAACCCGAGGTCGCGGATGGCCTGCCCGGTCATTTGTTCGCTCAGGCCCTCGCTGTAAATATTAGCGGTGTCAATAAAATTTATTCCGCCGTCAACCGATTGTTTTACTAAGTTGTTTACCTGGTCTTGTGGCAGTGTTCCAATAGCTGTCCACATGCCGCGGCCACCAAAAGTCATGGTGCCTAAACAAAGTTCTGACACGTATAATCCTGTGTTTCCTAATAAATTGTACTTCATGATATATGTTTTTTGTATTAGCAAAATTGTCATCCTCTTTCGAAGGCTTTCATTTTTGTATGAGCCTTAGATAAAGAGTGACAATGATAGCAGATTTCGAATTCATGATTTGTTGGTTTTAGTTCTACTGCAAACAGTCCAATGTCTGTTCTGATTCATCTTGCAAGTTTCACTGCTTTTTGAATTTAAATTCCGAAAACAAAGAATTGCATTTGCAAAGTATTTGTGAGTAATAAACTCTATACCTGTAATTTAATACTTTGCCTTCTTTTTTGCAAGGGATAGTGGGGAATCCTTTAAAATTGACTTTTCCACGAAGCGATGTTGAGTAGTATCGTCTGATGTTTAATGATGTAGTCTATTACTTACTAACTTCACTCATCTTTCTTTATTTTTATTATATTTCGAAGAACCTAAATTTTGACTATGAAAATCCAATCTCTATTACTTATTGCATTTCTCAACGTTTCTATACTGTCTATTGCTCAAAACGATAAAGGAACAGTAGTAACCGATACGATTTATTCTCAAAATCTGGAAAATGATTTTGGAGAGAATCCAAACCGTGCTGTTTCGGTTTATCTTCCTCCGAACTATCAAAACAGCGATCAGCGTTATCCGGTTATCTATTTTCTGCATGGTTTTATGGGCGATAATAAAATGATGGAGATGATGTCAGGTCTTCTTGATTATGCAATTGCCGATAACAAAATCAAACCTTTTATAATGGTTATACCCGATGAAAAAACCACTTACCAGGGAAGTTTCTACAGTAACTCGGGTGTATTTGGGAATTGGGAAGATTTTACGGCTTTCGATCTGGTAAAGTATATGGATGAAAATTACCGAACTATTCCGAAAAAAGAAAGTCGTGGAATTACCGGTCACAGCATGGGTGGTTATGGCGCTTTAAAAATTGCCATGCACCATCCCGATATATTTACTACGGTTTATGCGATTAGCCCGGGAGCTTTAACTATTGTTGCCGAGTATGGGCCAAACAGTAATACATTCAGAGAATTGTCGGCGATCAAAACAATTGAAGGATTAAAAAAATCCTATTTCGGGAGTGTGATGATGGCCTTTGGCCGCTCGTGGTCACCGAATCCTGAGAACCCTCCGTTTTATTGTGATTTTCCATTTGTTTATAACGGAGATGAGCTCACTGTTAATCAGGAGGTACTGCAGAAATGGTATGATAATATGCCTGTTCATATGATTGATGAAAACCTTGAAAACCTGCAGCAACTAAAAGCTATAAAACTCGATTGGGGCCGAAATGCCGGCGACCGGTTTACACTGCAATGTGATATGTTTAGCCAACGGCTCGAAAACACCGGTATCACTCATTTTGCCGAAGAATATATTGGTACGCACGGAAGTGGAATTTATACCAAAGACGGGCGTATTCCGCAGCAGGTACTGCCGTTTTTTGATTTTTATTTAAAGTTTGGGGAATGAATAAATAGTATTAAGAATCATCTTGAATACACTAAAAAAATGAAGGGCAACCTTTATGGTTGCCCTTCATTAATCAATTGTATGTTTTAGAATTTTGCCTTCTTTCATTTATTTTACTTGTCCGACTAGGGCATGTTACCTTTTATCTGTCCCCTAAGCTCACCACCCGGATTTTGTATCGTATGCACATTTACATAGGTTTTTCCTGCATAAATCTGCTCTACCAAATCCATTACAGTCGCACCTGCAAGTGGCCCCATTAGGTCGGAGTCCATAATTACACCTTCGGCCAGAACCCCACTGAAATAACCTTCGATAACCACTGGCGGTGGTGCCGATGGATACAACCATGCAACTATCGGTCCGTTTTCGCCCTCTGCAGCCCAATGGATATGTGACATTCTAACATCCATGATGCTGTCAACAATAACTTTGTACGACAATTCAGTTCCATCCTTGCTCAGTTGGAAAATGGCTTGTCCGGTAGCCATCGTTTCCACAGAAGGCACCTCATTATCTCCTGATAAATGCGTTCTGAAATTCAGAACCTTTTTAGCACTTTTGGTAACTAGTTCCTGCTGATCTTCAGGTATAAGATCAGACTTTTCGCATGATACAAAAGCAAAGATGCTTATTAGTACCATCAATACTGAAAGCTTTTTCATAATGTTTAATGTTTTAATTAATATACCTCAACTCCTGCAATATCCCCTTTTACTGAGTTGGCAATAGCTTTATGATCGTCCCCGATCCTTTTCATTCCATCAATTAATTGCAGTCCTTCACAAAGTGTTTTACTCTTGTCTGTTTCATATTGTTGGTTGTAGTAATTTACGAAGTATTTGAAAAAAAGACAAATATGTCCTTTAAATAAATATTACGTTAAAATTGATGAGAACTAAGATCTATCCTAATCGACTTTTTGTTGATTAATCAGCAAATAAAAAGGGAGTAAATGTTTACTCCCTTTTTATAAATAACACCATAGCTATTTTTTTATCGACCATCCCGTTTTCAAACCGAAAACGAACCAGCCCAAATACAGTGCCCCAACTGCAAAAATGGTATCGCCAATAGCACGTAGCCAGCGTATTGTTTCCAGCGTAGGACTTTCCAAAAATTCGGCTGAACGGGCATACCACAAACCATGCTTCACACTGGCAACCGTTTGCGCCAAACCTACAGGCAACACGCTAAGTACTACCATTAACAAAAGTCCTATGTTCATCATCCAGAATGCGTTGCGTATCGATTTTTCTTTCCAGACTGCATTTAAATCCATATCGCGCAAAACAAAAAGCATCAGTCCGATTCCCAACATACCATAAACTCCGAATAAAGCGGTGTGACCATGAACCGGAGTTGTATTTAATCCCTGCATGTAGTATAACGCTATTGGAGGATTAATTAAGAATCCGAAGATTCCGGCACCAAGGAAATTCCAAAATGCCACCGAAACAAAAAAGTATATCGGCCATTTGTAAGCAGTAACCCATTCTTTGGCGCGGCTCATTCGTATGTTGTGATAGGCTTCAAAACCCATTAATACCAGTGGAACTACTTCCAAAGCACTAAATGTTGCTCCCAGGGCAAGTACAGCTGTTGGTGTACCTGTAAAGTATAAGTGGTGGAAGGTACCGATTATACCCCCGGAAAGGAAAATTATCGTTGAGAACAGTACACTTGCTGTTGCAATTTTTGTTTGAATCAGCTGCATTCGCACAAAGAGAAAGGCGATTGCGACAGTTGCAAATACTTCAAAAAATCCTTCAACCCAAAGGTGAACAACCCACCAACGCCAGTATTCGGCAATTGAAAGGTGAGTTTGGCGTCCCCACATTAAACCGGCAGCATAAAAAGCTGCAATCGCAATCGATGAAATCAGGAACATGGTAAGTAAATGCCTGTTTTCATTCTTTGCTTGCAATGCCGGCCAAATGGCGCGACCCATTAAGAATAACCACAATACCAAACCTACCAGTAGGAAAATCTGCCAGAACCGTCCCAAGTCAACATACTCGTAGCCCTGGTGTCCAAACCAGAAATTTTCAACAAGTCCCAGCTTTTGCATTACGCCCATCCATTGGCCGGCTAAGGAGCCAACAACAATGATCAGCAAGGCGATAAACAAAAAGTTTACGCCAAAACGCTGGAATTTTGGTTCTTTACCTGAAATGGCCGGTGCTATAAATAATCCGGTAGCCAGCCACGAGGTTGCTATCCAGAAGATGGCCAGCTGTATGTGCCAGGTTCTTGAGATAGAATACGGGAGGACATCAGCTAAAGGTAAGCCATAGAAACCCAGGCCCTCTACTCCGTAATGCGCAGAAATTACACCCATTAATATTTGTACCAGTATAAGTGCAGTTACCACCCAGAAATACTTTAAGGTGGCTTTCATCGACGGAGTAAGTTGAGATCCCGATAAAGGATTTACCTTCGGAATATCCGGATTTGTATCTTCTTCGCGGTTGGTAGCATAATACCATCCCAAAAGACCAACGCCGAAAAGCAAAATAATTACACTAAATCCAGTCCATAAAAGCAATGAGCCTGTTGGCTCGTTACCAACCAGTTTTTCAGGAGGCCAGTTATTGGTGTATGTAATATCTTTTCCGGGGCGTTCGGTAACCGTTGCCCAGCTTGCCCAAAAGAAAAATGCATTCATTTTGTCCATTCGGGCTTCGTCCTTAATCGAGTTGGCCGGAATAGCGTATGCTTCCCTTAGATGTGCCAAATCAGGATCATTCATAAATAAACCGGAATAATGGGCACTGTTACTTTTAATGGCTTCGGCACGAACTTTTGAAACTATGAGACTTTGCGAAGCTTTGTCGTATGTGTTTTTCCGCAGTTCGTTTTGAAGGCGTTTTTGAAGAAGCGCCTGTTTTTCGTCCTGCAGGTCATCATACGATTGAGAAAATTCGGCCAACGACCAGGTGTCTAAAATAAAAAGGACTTCTTTATGCAACCAGTCGGCTGTCCAGTCGGGGGCTTTGTAGGCGCCGTGCCCCCATATGGTTCCAACTTCCTGTCCACCCATCGATTGCCAGACATTTTGGCCGTCTTTAATATCGGCCGAGGTGAATAAAACTGTACCATCAGGCGATACTACTTTTTCAGGAATGGGAGGTGCTTGTCGGTAGATTTCCCGGCCAAAATAACCAAGTATTCCAAACGAAATTACCATTACGAGGATAAAACCGATCCAGAGTTTTTTAGAATTCATAAATAATGATTTAAAAGTTTAGTACAGCAAATGTATAATAAAATTATAAAAGGACCCTGTTGTCCTTTGATAAAATGTTTCTATATTTGTCAAATAATAGAATAGCTATGGAAATCAGTAAAAAATTAACAGTAGGCGAGGTTGTAAAAGAGAATTATAAAACAGCACAAATATTTGATCGTAACAACATCGATTTTTGTTGTGGTGGCGGTATTACTCTTGAAAAAGCCTGTGAAAAAGCAAATATTGATATTGCAACTTTGTTACCTGAATTGGAAGCAGTAGTGCTGGCCAACGATCCGGATTCGAAATATATCGATTCGATGCAGCTAAACGAACTGTGCGATTACATCGAAAAAAGGCATCACTCTTATGTCAACGACAATATTCCTTTTCTAAGCGAAAAGCTTAATAAACTCTGTAGTGTGCATGGCGAGAATCACCCGGAGCTTTTTAAGGTTCGCGAAATGTTTGAAACGGCAGCCGGTAACCTGGCGGCACACATGCAAAAGGAAGAGTTGGATTTGTTCCCGTATATCCGCAAATTGGTCAAATTTAGAAACGGAGGAAATCAGGGATTGCCCGAATTTGGAGGAATTGATGCACCCATTCAGGACATGTTGAACGAACACCAGGCTGAAGGCGAGCGCTTTTTCGAAATTGCAGCATTAACATCTAATTATACCTGTCCGCCCGATGCATGTAATACTTACCGTATTACTTATCAAACATTGAATGATTTTGAGCAGGATTTACATCGACATATTCATTTAGAAAACAATATTTTATTTTTGAAAGCATTAGCTTTGGAAAAAGAAATTATTTCGAAAAACTAAGTTTATGTTGGCTAAAAGTACTGAATATGCAATACGGGCACTTGTTTTCATCCAGCTCCGAAACTGGGAGGAGAAACGACCGGGTGTTATCGAGATTGCAAAAGAAATAGAGGCACCTTCTGCGTTTTCAGCAAAGATTTTGCAAACGCTTACCCGACACCGATTAGTTGACTCGGCAAAAGGCCGGGGCGGTGGATTCTTTTTTAACAGTGAACAGAAAGAACTGACGCTGTACCAGGTGATTCACGTGATGGAAGGGGATGCCTGTTTTCATCGATGTGGTTTCGGATTAAAATCGTGTAACAATGATAATCCGTGTCCGTTACATGAACAGTACAAGGAAGTACGCGATAAATTTTTTGAAATCGTAAAAGAAGAAACCATACAAGCACTGTCGGATAAAATAAGAAGGGGAGAAGCTGTTTTAAACAGAGGAATTATTTAGTAATACCTTCCCTGATAGAAATAGTTGTTGGTGCCTTGTTAACCGGGTTTTGAGTGATGATTAAACGAGTTTGGCGAGACGATAACTTAAACACCTGCATTGCCTGTAAAATGTGTAATCTGTTTGCGCCGCGGGTATTTAAAGTTTTCGATAAAATGATTGTGGTGCCGGGGCTTGATTACACCTTATACGAACAGGAAATTAAAGAAGCAGCTGAAAATTGCCCCGTACAAATTATAATATTTGAGGAATAAGCTATGAGTGAACTAATTAACAATTCGAAGTACAGGAAGGAACAACTAAAGCATTTGATTTTAAAACTGCATAAGGGAGAATCGGCTGATAGTGTTCGGAAAGAACTGGTGGAATCACTGAAAAATATTCCTTACGGCGAGGTAGTTGAAGTAGAACAGGAACTGATGCAGGAGGGTTTGCCGGAAGAGGAGGTATTAAAACTCTGCGATGTTCATGGCTCGGTGCTGGAGGGAAATGTTGATTTGTCGGGGGCTAAAACCATTCCTGAAGGACATCCGGTTGATGTATTTCAGCAAGAGAATGTTGAGCTGCGAAAAGTGGCAGAACAGGCCAAACAGCAGCTCGATGAGCTGCCACATATAAGCGAAGGTGACTTTAAAACCTATGCGCTAAAGCTGGAAGGTCTTTTTAACCAGTTAATGGATGTTGACAAACATTACCAGCGAAAAGAGTATTTGGTTTTTCCTTATCTCGAAAAAAATGAAATCACCGGTCCGCCAAAAGTAATGTGGGGCAAACACGATGAAATTCGAGATCAACTGAAAGCTTGTATAACCATTCTGAAAACACCCGGACTGAAACTGGAAGATCTTTTTGATTCGCTTGAATTGTTGTTTTATGTCACTGTTCAGGGTTTGGTTGATATGATTAAAAAAGAGGAAGAGATTTTGTTCCCCATGGCCATGGATGTGCTTACTACCGAAGATTGGTGGAATATTCATAAACAAACACTGGAATATGGTTTTTCGCTGTATGATCCAAAAGTTGAATGGAAGCCTGAGGGCCTTACCGAAGAAGCAGCGGAAAGTAACATTACTTCTGACGGAAATATTCAGTTGCCATCGGGGAGTTTTTCTGCCGAGGAAATAAAAGCTATTCTGAACTCAGTTCCCTTCGACATGACTTTTGTTGACAAAAACGACAAAGTGAAATATTTTACCCAGGGAAAAGAAAGGATATTTGCCCGCAGTCGCTCCATTATAAACCGCGATGTGCGTTTGTGCCACCCCCCGGGAAGTACTCATATTGTTGAAAAAATATTGGAAGATTTTAAGTCGGGAAAAGCTTCACACGCACCTTTCTGGATACAAATGAAAGGCAAATTCATTAAAATCGAATATTTCGCTTTGCGTGATGAAAATGGCAACTACCTTGGAACTTTAGAGGTTTCGCAAGACCTTTCCGAGAACCGAAGTTTGGAAGGCGAACGAAGGATCTTATCTTATACTGACGAAAAAGAATAAGAGATGGAAAAACTGATTATCACACCCAAAACGAAAATATTTGATCTGCTGGAAGCCTATCCACAGTTGGAAGATATTCTGATTAGTGCAGCACCTCCTTTTAAAAAGCTCCGGAATCCGGTGTTGCGAAAAACCATTACCAAAATTACAACTTTAAGCCAGGCAGCTACTATTGGCGGATTGAAAGTGGAAGAGCTGATCAATAAACTGAGAGGTGAGGTTGGCCAGAGCAATGTTGATACGGTTGGCGATGAAAGTGTACATTATAAAACTGAAAAACCGGAATGGTTTAACGAGAGCAATATCATGGAAACAATTGATATCCGGGAGATGTTGAATGCAGGAGAACAACCGGTTCATGAAGTAATGTCGCAAATTAAAAAATTGAAAGAAAGTGAAATACTGAAAGTAATAGCGCCTTTTATTCCGGCTCCGTTGCTGGATAAATCACTAAGCATGAACTACAGCCACTGGCTTAACAAGAAGTCGGAGGAAGAATATTGGGTATTTTTTGTTAAATACGAAGTTTTATGTCGGAATTCACAAAAACCAACGAGAAAAGGCTCATAAAATTAAAAGAACTTTCAAAACTGATCCTTGATACCGGAAATGCACATTCCTTTGTTATCACAAATAAAGATTTTATACCATCGGTTATTCCCGGTGATTTTATTGCCCTATTCGATAGCCTGGTAAAAGAAGGATACCCGGTTGAGGACCTAAAAAAGCTTGCGAGTAAACTTTTGAATATATTTCATATTTCCATTGAAACTTACCCGCGAATAGAACCTCCTACCGATTCTTTTTTAGCGGTGTTGGAACAAAATAACCGGGAAATGGTGCTGGTGTTGGATGAAATAAGACCGGTATTTAAAGCCTTTGTAAAAGATCCCGGGAACGATGCTTTGCAAACGAAATTGCTCAGCAAATTCAAACAGTTGGAGGTTTTTGTAAAACATTACACAATTAAAGAAAACGTACTCTTTCCGGCCATTGAAAAAGCCTGGCCCGATTACCGTTGCCTGCAGGTTATGTGGTCTATCCATGATGATATCAGAGCTAATATAAAGTTTGTGATCGCCCAACTTGAAAATGGATCAATTGAAATAAAACAATTTAATCGTTGCGTGGGCGATATCTTTTTTAGTATGATGGCCATCAAATTCAGGGAAGAACATATCTTGTTTCCTGTGATTCTTTCTACCATAGACGAAGAAGAATTACAAGCGATGAATCGTTTGGGCTTTGAAATTGGCTATCCATATATTCAACCCCGAAATATTACCGAGGAAGAACAAGTTAGTGTTGCTGATGGATTTATAAATCTTGGAACCGGAATTTTAAAAGCAGAACAAATTAAACTGATTTTTAATCATCTCCCCGTTGATATTACTTATGTTGACGAACACAACAAGGTTCAGTATTTTTCTACTCCTCCAAAAAGAATTTTCCCGCGAACGGTTGCAATTATAGGGCGCGAGGTTAAAAATTGCCATCCTCCGGAAAGTGTACATGTGGTGGAGAAAATTGTGGAATCGTTTAGGTCGGGAGAAAAGGATGATGCTTCATTCTGGATAAGAATGAAAGGAGAGTTTATTCTTATTCAGTATTTTGCTGTAAGAGATCAATCGGGTAATTACAAAGGAGTGATTGAAGTGTCGCAGGAAATTTCCGGTATCAAAGCTTTGGAGGGTGAAAAACGCTTGCTCGACTGGTGATAGTTAAGAGTCTCTAAGTGGTTTTTTAATCAGTGAGACTTTAATTCCTGCATCCGTTAGCTAACGGAGAACTGAAATACTGAAGACGAACTGATCCCGGTGCGTAGCAATCGGGTGCTAATGAGGTCAATTCCCCGTCTCCGGGGCGAATTCAGAAACATCATACTTTTTCGGGATACCCAGTCTGTTTGTAGCGGGGTGGTTCATTTGAAATTTTAATTGAGAGATAAAATAAATATTATTAGATTTATGTTTGAGTAATACGACATATCCTGAGAGAACAATACGCTGTGGGGTTGGATTCAATCAATAAATTTTTTTGCGATTATTTGTGTCGGTAATCATTTAACGCGGTCTTGAATACTAACTAAACTAATACAAATGAACCTAAAAAGATTAAAACCTCAACTAATGTTAATTGTCTTGTGCACAGTCGTATTTTTCTCTGGAATTTACCAAACACAAGGCTCCGATTCGCAAAAGCCTAATATTGTTTTTATTATAGCGGATGATATTAGCTGGAACGATTTCGGGTGTTACGGAAATAAAGTTGTTAAAACACCCAATATCGATAAACTTGCCAGCGAAGGATTACTTTTCAACAATGCTTTTCTTACCGCCAGTTCCTGCAGTCCCAGCCGTTGCAGCATAATTTCGGGTAAATACCCTCATTCGAATGGTGCTGCAGAACTGCACACCGCATTACCCGAGTCCGAAATCCCATTTCCTTTATTGTTGAAGGGAAACGGGTATTACACAGCTCATGCCGGCAAATGGCACATGGGAGAAGCAACACACCGGGCTTTTGATCGCTATACCGATGGAAACGGATATAAAAACGGCGATGGTGGTGAAGCGAACTGGGTGCGATTTATTAAAGAACGTCCCAAGGATAAGCCCTTCTTTTTTTGGTTGGCGTCGTACGATGCTCATCGTGCGTGGGGAGCCGATACTTTTAAAATAACGCATGATCCCGCAAATATTGAAGTGCCGGTATATTTCAATGATACGCCGGAGACGCGGCAGGACATCGCATCGTATTACAACGAAATTGCCCGTTTTGATTACTATATCGGGCTGGTTAAGCAGGAATTACAAAAACAGGGAGTGCTGGAAAATACCGTTATTATTGTTATGGCTGACAATGGCCGGCCTTTCCCTAGGAGTAAAACCCGGGTTTACGACAGTGGAATGAAAACACCTTTTGTAGTGCACTGGCCTGTACAAATGGATAAAAATGCAGGTTATACCGAAAGTCTGATTAGCGCCGTCGACATTGCACCTACCATTCTGGAAATTGCCGATGTTGCTGTTCCCGAAAACTACCAGGGAGTAAGTTTTCTGCAAATTCTGAAAAATCCGGAAGCAGAAGTCAGGCAGATGGTTTTTTCAGAACACAACTGGCATGATTATGAAGCGCATGAACGAATGGTGAGGACAAAAGATTTTCTTTACCTTTTTAACGCACGGCCAAATCTCAGCAATTGTGGTCCGGCCGACTCGAAAAACTCACCAACACAAGCGTCGCTGAACGAACTGCGCGACCTTGGCAGATTATCTCCGGCACAGGCCGATATTTTTGTTACGCCCCGGCCTGTTGAAGAACTTTTTGACCTTAACCTTGAAAAAGAGCAATTGCTAAACGTGGCTTCCCTAAGTCGTTATCGCGAAAAACTGGTTGAAATGAGAACCATATTAAATAACTGGCAAAACGAAACCGGTGATACAACTCCTGAAAATTTAACCCCCGACTGGTTTGACCGTGAAACAGGAGAAAGATTAAAAACGGAACAAATAAGAGGAACAATGCCCGGAACCGAAAACTAAATTAACGTATGAAAAAACTACATTTTGTAATACTGTTTTTTATTGTTTTTTGTGCCTGCACAAAAGACGAAAAGACAACTTTTCAATTTGATCATCTAAATGATCGTGTATGGATTGGTGAGGATTTCTGGTCTGTTCCGTTGGAAAACTGGCAGGTAAAAAGTGGACATATAGTATGCGACGGGAAAGTGCTCAACTCCCGGGTTAACCTGTTAACCTACCCCTTGAGTGCAGCCGATGGAACTTTTTCGATTCGTATTAAAACTGGCCTTGCAGCGGATGGGAATAACCCGGGCTCTGTTGGCCTCTCGGTGGGTGTAAAAGCAATAGAGGAAGATGATGTGCGGGCTGCGTGCTATTTTGGCAAAGGCTTAAACGCTGGTTTACATACCGGTGGTTTTGCATTTCTCGGTCAGAATCAAATCGAATTACCCGACGATTTTGATTGGAAAAGCAGTACAATCTCATTAACCGGAAAGCAAAGTAATAATCTTACGCAGCTGAAGATGACGGTTCAAAGTGCTGACGGGACGGAAAGCATTCGTATTGAGGAATCTTTTGAAGGAGAAATTTCAGGATTGATTCAGCTCGTGAACAACTTTCAAACTGCAGATGCGAAAGCGAACGGACCTTCCTTTTGGTTTGATGATTTGGAGCTAGAAGGAAATAAGGTGATTCATCAACCCGGGAATAGTTTTGGCCCGATTCTTTTCAGTATGTACACATTGAGCAGGGGCGTGGTTAAGCTAACAGCTCAACTTCCTCCGCTTGGCGAAAAAGACAGCCATGAGATTGAGTTGCAGTTAAAAGAAGACACTGATTGGGTTGCGTATTCCAGCGAAACGATTGATCCTGATTCCAGAACCGCTACGTTTAAAGTTGAAGATTGGCAATCCGATAAGGAGGTACCCTATCGGCTTGTTTTCCGGGATGGGGAAAAAGAACATTTCTACGAAGGCACTATCCGTAAAGAACCAACAGGCCAACCCTTGAAGCTGGCCGGACTCACATGTCAGTTTCATTACGGTTTTCCTTATTCTCCGCTGGTAAAAAACTTAAATAAACAAAACCCGGATATGCTTTATTTCTCGGGCGACCAGATATATGAATCGAATGGAGGATACGGCATAATCAGGTATCCGGAAGATTTGTCCATCCTGAATTATCTCGGCAAGTATTATATGTTCGGATGGGCATTTCGTGATTTGATGCGCGACCGGCCAACCATCGTAACTCCCGATGATCATGATGTGTATCAAGGAAATTTGTGGGGAGCCTCGGGAGAGCAAAAATCACCCGAAAACTATAATACAGATGACCGGCAGGGATTTGCTCAATCAGTTAAAATGGTGAATGCAGTGAACCGAAGTCAATGTGCGCATCTTCCCGATCCTTACGATCCAACAACAATTGGCAATGGTATGTCGGTGTGGTATACTCATCTGGTTTATGGTGGAGTAAGTTTTGCAATAATCAGCGACCGCATTTTTAAGTCGGGCCCTGATTTGGTATCAACCTGGGACGGCAGAAAAGATCATATCAGCGAACCATTAAAAAACTTTTCACAGGTTGAAAAACCGGAGTTAAAAATGCTTGGCGATCGACAACTGGATTTTCTTAATTTCTGGATCAAAGACTGGAAACATGCAAAAATGAAAGTCTTGCTAAACCAAACCATTTTTGCCAATACTGCCACTCATCACGGTTCATACAACGGATATCTTTACGGAGATATGGATTCCGGAGGATGGCCAAAATCGGGAAGAGACAAAGCGCTAAAAATTATTCGTAAGGCGGCTGCTTTTCAAGTTGCAGGCGATCAGCACTTGCCCAGCGTCATACAGTACGGTATCGATGAATACCAGGATGCCGGCTGGTGTTTCTGTACTCCTGCTATTACTGTAGGCTATCAACGCTGGTTCAGACCCGACGATTTAGGAATTCCTGTTCAAAACCGCCCTTCGCATAATCATCCAAACACGGGTAATTACCAAGATGCTTTTGGTAATAAAACCTATGTTTATGCTGTAGGTAATCCGGGCAGAAAAAAGACGGATGAGAACAGGTATGTTATGGCTAACCTAAGATCATCGGGTTATGGTTTAATTGAGTTGGATACTGAAACCCGAAATATAACCCTGGATGCGATACGTTTCCTGGCCGATGCCGAAAATCCAAAAAATGAAGATCACTTTTCAGGATGGCCATTAACCATATCACAGTTTGATAATTTTGGAAAAGTAAACCAGATAAAGCTTCCAACTATAAAGGTGTTGGGAGATGCCGACCCGGTGGTTGAAGTGATTAATGAACAAACCGGGGAAACGGAAAGTATCGTGCGGATTAAAGGAAATGAGTTTCACCCCGTCGCTTATCAAAAAGGGAAGTACACCATAAAAGTTACCTACCCCGAGAAGAACACGATAAAAGAGGTGACGGGCATTTCCTCTGGAGATACTGAATCGGAAATAGAAATTACGTTTTAAATATTTAGTAGTAAAATATCATCCGCTAACAACATTTAACCAGAAGATATGATCGAATGAAACGAAATATTTTAAACGGATGAAACAAACTATTCTTGTGCTTGTATTTCCGCTTATAATTATCTTGAGTGGATATCGGCAAAATCCAAAACAAAAGCGGAAAAACGAGCTCCCAACATTCTTCTCGCCAATCTGAATTACGATGGTAGCCCTACAAAAACATACATTCTTGATACAAGAAGAAAGAAAGGAGAAGCGGAGTACTGACAACTTAATTTTGGTAAACGCGTCTCAGAAGAGTTATATGATATTAAAGAGGATCCGTTCTGTATGAATAACCTTGCAGCCAGCGAAAACTATACCGAACTCAGGAATACGATGAGTAAGGAAATGACAGAGAAATTGCAAAAACAAGGTGATCCCAGGATTTTCGGAAATGGCGATGTGTTTGATAACTACGAATATTCAGGTGTGGTAAAAGATTATTATAACCGCTATAGGGAGAAGAGGTTCCTGCTAATTTGGTGAATAAGAGTGATTACGATGCTGATCTTACCATTCGTGAATAGTTAAATAAGCCAGGTATAAACAAAAAAGCGCAAGCAATGAATTTGATGCCATTACTTGCGCTTTTTTTCTGAATGGACCCTGATCTCTAGAAATATTTATCCCCGATCAATCGTTGTTTTGTTTGTTCTTTGCGCTGATTGAAGGTAAATGAGGCGCCAATTTCTACAATCTGCCCCTCGTAATCGTACACCCAGTCGCGCTGAAATACGGCCATGCCATTCGCTGTTGCTCCTGTAAATCCGCCGGCCTGGTTGGTCCCAATTACATCCAACATTTTGGCATAAAAATTCCAGCCCTGCAGTTTCTCAGGAGTAAAATTCAGCGCCGCGTTCATCAACTGAAATTTCAGATCCTCGCCCTGAGGCGTAACACTTCCCGATTTGTAGGAGTAATCGAGTGTAAACTTCAGTGGTTTTATGATCGTCCAGTTGAGGTTCGTTTTTGCATCCCAGTTTACGCTGTTGCTGCTGCTCTGATCGCCAAAAAGTG
Source organism: Draconibacterium mangrovi (assembly GCF_010586825.1). Taxonomy (GTDB): domain Bacteria; phylum Bacteroidota; class Bacteroidia; order Bacteroidales; family Prolixibacteraceae; genus Draconibacterium; species Draconibacterium mangrovi. The sequence goes on from NZ_JAAAGB010000005.1 coordinate 322,926, forward strand.
ATTCATTCGATTCTACCGAAAACTGGTAAACTGAACCGCCCACAAATAGTTTCACCTTACTCATGATATCGAAGTTGAATCCCAGCTCACCACCTGTGGCTAACTGAGTTCCGGCATTGGTAAAACTGCGCAACAACACACCTCCCTGATTGTCGAGGCTATAATCCAGACGGTTAACCCGGTAAATGGCATTGCTTGTTGAACGAACAAAACCGGTAAGCGAAAGATTGTGTTTGCCAAACAGGTGGTTGTACGTGAGATCGGCATTCCAGCTATATTCGGGTTCCAACAAGGGATCGCCCATCTCAAAAATTTCCTGATGGCGACGGTATAAAAATGGTGCCATATCTTTTGCCGGAGGGCGGTTAATCCGATGGCTGGCGGCTAAAGTAAGAATATCAGCATTGTTAAGCTGGTAACTTAAATGTAGCGACGGAAAAAGATCCAGCTTGTTCTGTTCGAATTCTTTTTCATTAAAATCGCGGCCAATTTCCCCGAACACATCATAAACCTCCTCAAAATAACGGGTACTGCTTACACTCATATTCTGATTAAGGTATTCAATACGCAAGCCTAAAATATATTTTAACTTATTTGCCGATCCTGAAAATTCGGCAAAGGCCGCATAAATATCCCGGTTTAGGCCAATGGTGTTGTTAAAATAATCATAGCCCGCAAAATCTCCGGTGTTTACATTTACCGTGTCGTATTCATAAATACCGTCTAAGCGCACCAACTCCGATACTGCTCCCAGGTTGAGGGAACTTTCGTTATCAAAATCTTTCTGATAATTTATTTCGAAACGGTAGGCATCAAGAGGTGTTTCATCGAGCTGGTAGGAATGAAACACCGGATTACCATGCTCGTTGGAATTGTAGTCGTAATAAAGTCTGTCGTTGTCGTACGCAAATTCTTTGTTATCGATCGTCTGATCGAGGTTTGAGTTTTCATACAGAAAGGAGATGTTTAGCGCTGAATTGTTGCCGCTCTCCCAAAAGTAGTCAAAGCTAACGTTCTGAAAGTGTCCTTTTCGGTGAATTTCATTGGGGTTATACAATTCGTAAAGCGTACCGTCGATAGGTGTTCCATTTGTGCTGTTACTGAAAAACGTGTCGTATTTATAATGGGCGGTTCTGCCGGTGTGTCTTCTGGAGTACTGGTAGTTGGCCGACAGTTGAGAATTATCTCCGGGCTTAAAATCCACACCCAAATTGGTATAAAAATTTTCATCCCATTTGGGCCGTGCACCCATACCATCCAAAATATAGTAGGTACCTGAATTGGGTTGTGTTTCGTCCTGGTAAATATAGGTGTAAATATCGCCAATTCCCTTGTTGTGGCGGTTGGTGTAATTCACAGCACCGTGAAGACTAATCCGGTTCAGGTTGTAATTCAGGTTTAAGCCGCCATTAATTCTGTTGTTGTCACGTTTCTGGTTACTGAATACATCGGTTTCATTTTTCCATGGCGTTCCTCCCAGCATACCTGTTGCTACCACGGTAAGTCCTCTGTTGGTATTTCTCTTGGTGGTAATGTTTATGATCCCTCCTTTTCCCTGCGCATCGTATCTCGATGAAGGAACGGTAATTATGTCGATGTTTTGAATATTTTCACTAGGAATTTGCCCAAGTAGTATCGATGCACTGGTATTGGTTGGTTTACCATTCAAATAAACCACAAAATCAGACGATCCGCGCACTGAAATATCGTTGTCGCTGCTAACAGAAACCGATGGAAGTTTACTCAGCACATCAATGGCTGTTCCTCCTTTTGCTGTTTCAAAATCGGAAGCCTGGTAGGTTTTCCGGTCTATTTTGTTTGACGAAGTTCTTGATGCAGCTGTTACTTCAACGGTTTCAATTCCAATAACATCAGGCTCAAGAGTAATTTTTCCCAGATCGATATTCTTGTTGCCGGAAGAAATGTTTATACCCGGTAATTCCTGAGACTGATAACCGATAAAAGAAACCGACATGGTGTAGGTTCCGTAGGGAATATCTTCGATAATAAAATTCCCGTTTTCGCTTGATACGCTTCCCGCAAATGCATTTTCATCACCTGCCTTCAGTAGGGCAACTGTGGCGTACGGTATTGACTCGTTTGTTGATTTATCGATTATTACTCCTTTTACCGCAGTCTTTTGGGCAAATGCTGACAACGAGCCAAAAATAAATATCAAGGAAACTGTTACTAATTTTCTCATAATTGGTTATGTAAACTATTAAAGATATTATTGTCTTTTAATGGCGGCAAAAATAGTTAAATTATTGTTGTAGGAAAGGTGAAAATGTATCGTTTATAGGGGGAGAAAACGTCATATAAATGAAAATACCAAATTGGTAGAAAGCAGAAGAATGAATCTGCAATTTGGCCGACTAAACTTCTTTCAAAGAAAGAAATCAAAGAATGCTTAATATACGGTCTTCTACTGGTAAAGAGTCCAATGCTTCAGTAAATTAGAGTGATGTGCCTGTAAAAAGGTGTTCTTCCATTATTTTTTGAGGCTAGTTTTCGATATCAAATTGAGTCAATTCGTATCAATTTAAATACTGAAATAGAGAGACTCTGAGAACTGTCGAGACTAAATCGAGAACAGATTTTTAAAAAATGTTTGTTCTCGGTAAAGTCTCGTTTATCTTGACTTTTTTGTGCTTTTTTGAATCCTGAGGAAAACAAAAGAGCACTTAAGGTATTGATTTTAAGTGCTCTTTTGTTTTTGTTTGAATTTCTCCTGGTGACCATACAAGGGTACCGTCAAGATCAAAAATTACTCCGTTGTAATCCATCGTTTTCGCTATCAACAGGCTCAATGATAAATTGGTTGAGCCTAATCACTTTCTTTATTGGCTGTTGTTGGCTTCAGTACTAATAGTTGAAGCAGAACTGCTGCTGCAACGGGAATGGCCAGCATAGCCATATCACGACCCAAATTGCCTGAGTCGGTTGATTTTCCCAATAACTCAGTGACAAATGCACCAGCAAAAACACCGGTAAGGTTCATTAAACCGTAGCCCGCTGCACGATGGCGTGGCGATACAAACTGACAAAGAATTGGCATGTTGTTGGCATCGAACATTCCAAAACCAATTCCGAACAAAACGCCCCCGCCGATAATACCTGCAAAACCGTGTCCCATACCGAGTAAAAGCAACGCCGGAATCATTAATGAAAGCCCAATAGCGCCGGTATAAATTCGTCCTCTAACGTTGATGCCAATCCAGCGATCGGCAAGAAGACCGCCCGAAATAACACCGATAAATGACGAGGCAGCAATGGTAATGGTGGCCAGCGGTCCTGCTTTTGCCATGTCCATGCCCAGGCTTTCAGAGAACAAGGTAGGCAGCCAGTTTTTGGTTGCCCATCCCGGGAAACTCGGTGCTGCAAAATAAAAGAGAATCACCCAAAAACTTATTGTTCCGAGCAGCATGCCCAAACTTTTTGTAATGGATGAAAAGCCACTTATTTTTTCAGTATTTGCTTCTTTGGTATCCGGAGCAGCTGCAAAGCGGTCTTTTTTCTCACGCAAGAAAAAGATAAGTATTACGCTGTAGGCAATCCCAACCAGTCCAAACGAATGAAAAGCAGTTTGCCACGAAAACTGATGTGCTACGGTAGCTCCAAAACCTCCAACTGCCTGTCCTAAATACAAGCCAGTCATGTGGATACCTATTGCCAGCGAACGAGTGCGTCCTTCGTGATAATCGGCAATAAGCGCCAGCGCAGCAGGAATATATAAAGCTTCGCTAATTCCCATAATGGCACGCAAAGCATATAAAACCTGGAAACTATTGGAGTAACCCATCGATAGTGTTACCGCCGACCATACGGCTAAACTTCCAACAATCAGCCATTTGCGGTTTACCCGGTCGGCTACAATACCTGCCACCGGACTCATCAATCCGTAAATCCAAAGGAAAACGGCCATCAAGCGGCCAAAATTTTCGGCGGTTTCCAGTTCCTGAATATCAATCATCATCGAAACTTTCATGGTTGAAAGCATCTGACGATCCATGTAGTTCAACAAGGCTACAACCCACAAGAGACCCACAACTACCCATGGATAATATGATTTTTCTTTGATTTGATTCATTTTAATTCGTTTTGATTTAATTATCCATCATTGTTTATTTTCTCCAGGGTTTTCCACACCTGGAACATGCCGCGTGGCACATGGAAACAACCTTTCCATTTTCCGCCTTTTAAGGGCAACAACACCTCTCCCTGGCGGTTCAGATAGCCGTACCATTCGCCATACTCAGCATCGGCAAAATGTGCCCACGAATACTCGTGTACTTTTTCAAACCAGCTTAAACATTCCTGGTTGCCAGTTAGCGCATAACCTTTAATCAGCGTAATTAATGTTTCGATGTGTACCCACCAAAGTTTCTGGTCCCATTCGAGTTGTTGCGGCGGGTTTCCTTTTATATCGAGGAAATAGAAAATTCCACCGTATTTTTCATCCCAGCCATATTTTAAGGTACGCAGGGCAATGTCTACTGCTTTTTGTGCCAGTTCAGGTCTTTTCAATCGTTCCGAGAGGTCCATGATAAACCACATGGCTTCGATGGCATGCCCCGGATTTAACAAACGTCCTTCAAACGAATCGGAAAAATTTCCGTCAGGATTTACATTTTCCAGAATCAATCCGTAATTCGGTTGATAGAATACCTCCATCACTTCATGCAACACCTCTTTGATGGTGCTATCTACCAATTCAGGTTCGAGCAGGTGCTCGATTTCAAGCGACAGGTTACACATAATCATGGGCAGCGAGAAACCTTTTAACGGACGGGTACCGGGCACCAGTTTGTTGTAGTTGCCTTTGGGATTATCGCTTCGTTTCAGAATATTTTGGAAGGTAGCTTTTGCAATGTTGGCAAACGTTTCGTTGCCGGTTGCTTTGCTAAGCTGCCCAAAAGCCATGGTGGCGAAACAATCGGAAAAAATATTGTAGGGCTGCACCAGCGGCTCACCTTCGCGGGTAAGCGAAAAATACCAGTTTAGCTCTCCATCGTGACCGTATTTTTGTAGAAAAGCTGCACCATCAAGGGCAATCTGCAGCCATTCCTGTTTCTGTTCTACTGCGTTGTATAATTTGGCAAACATCCACACCTGGCGGGCTTGCAGCCAAATAAATTTATCGGTGTCGAAAACTTCACCGTCGCGTTTCAGGCAGGTAAAATAACCGCCATGTTCTTTGTCGAGCGAATGTGCTTCCCAAAACGGAACCACTTTGTTTAACAGCTCGTTTTTATATTGTTCTGCAAAGATTTTAAAATCCATTTTTTTAGCTTTATTACGTGATAACTTAATTCGGATTAACCACCGAAATTTCTGCATAATTAACACCTGGTGTGCGCACTCCCGGCCTGATTTCGCCGTTGGGCACATAAATTTTGTTACCGAATTTTACCGCCAGCGTGGTTACCTGTGCCGGAAACGGAAGTTTTTCTTTTTCAAAACATTCCCCGGTAACCGTGTTGTATAAAAACACCTGTTTGCTAAATCCCGGATGACTTTCGAGGTGTTTTATCTTCTGATTAATAATTTCCTGTTTTTGCTCTGGCGTTTCGGCAGTTGCTGTGGCGTTAATAAATTCCTCGGTTTTATTAAAAAGCGCTCCTTTATCGCCCCCTAGCAGTACAATGTAGTTTTTACCAACTGCGGCACCTGTTCCGGCAGCCAGCGTTAAGGGAGTTTCTCCATCGCTGCTGATTTGCCCATCGGTTTGCCATTCGTTTTTTGACGGCGAATATTTCCAAACCGAACTAAAAAAAGTGGTTAACTCCCCGGTTCGGTTGCGGCCACCAAGTACATAAATACAGTTTTCGGTGCCATCCCACTGGGCGGCTACCACGGCATTCGATACCGGCCCGGGCAAAGCAGGAAGTTCTTTCCATTCCACTTTATCTTTCGAAAAATCAGCACAATAAAACGAGGCCAGGTTTCCTTCGGCTCCAGCACCACCGGCTACGTAGACCATCGAACCAATTGTTGCAGCCCCGCCATTCGACATGGCTACGGGTAAATCCGTAAGTGCACTAACTTCAACATCGGTTTTGTTTAACTTCAGTTTTAACACCTTTGAAAGCAGTCCGTCGTGATTTTCGCCGCCGATGCAAATAACTTCGTCGTTTAACGACACACAGGCTGAATAAGCCATTGGAGCCGGAAGTTTTGTCTTCGCCACTTCCCATGGTCCTTTATTTTCTTTCAGATTAAAGAAAAATATATCGTCGTAATATGTTTTTGTACCTTCATTCCAGGGGGGAGCGTCTGGAAAATTCGAACCTCCGGCAACAAGTAATGATTCGGAAGACACGCCGGCCAAAGCGCCTGCAAGCCCTTTTTGTTTCTGCTGATTGGTGGCCGGCGGTACATCCGGTAAACTTCCCCAATTAATCTTCATAGTTATTTCTTTATCAACCGGGGAGCATTGTGATATAACGCCCCCTAGAATGAGTAGTGAAAATAAGTTAGTTATTCGCTTAAAGCGTACTGAAAAGATCTTGCATTTGTAATCCCTGAACATCTTTTTCAAACTCTTTATATGCTTCATTGCTCATGTTTTTTATTGGCAAACGGAATTCCCCACATTCAAAACCAATGTAACGCATATAGGCTTTTCCGGTTGCGATTCCTCCATATTTTCCCAACAGGCGAATCATGTCGATTGATTGTTGTTGCAATTTGCGTGCTTTTTCCAGGTCGCTCTCATTAAAAGCATCGATGAGCTGATAATAGAGTGGGGCAGCATAGTTGAACGTACTACCGACTCCTGCACGTGCCCCCAGGACCAGTGCTGACACTAAGTTTTCGTCGCGTCCCCAAAGCATATCGTATTTACCATTTTTGAAGCTCATACAGCTTTGGAAATCCATAAAATCTTCGTGAGTATACTTAATACCAGCCAGGTTTGGGATCATCGAATCTGCTTCCTGTAAAAAATCAAACATAGACACATTGCAGCCAGTCAGCACAGGAATGTGATAAAAGTAGACAGGAGTATTCGGCACAGCTTCGGCTATTTTTGCACAGAACTCTGCTAATTGACCAGCAGCGGCAGGCTTAAAATAGTATGGTGCGAGCAAAGCAATTGAGTCTATACCACAATCGGCTGAATGTTGCGCGTTTTCAATACATTCTATGTATGAAGTTCCACCAACGAGGTTAATGGTTTTCACGTTTTTCGTGTTTGAAGTTGCTTGTACCCAGGCCTCGGTTATTTTCATTTTTTCCTTTTGGCTCAACGAAACTCCTTCGCCTGTAGAGCCATTGATAAATGCACCTACAACTTTGTTCTTCTCTAATAATCCGGCGTATCCCGAAATTCTTTCATAAATCACTTCTCCCTTCTTGTCCATCGGAGTGAATGGTGCTGCTACCAATCCTTCAAATTTATTAGTACTTATGCTCATAATTCTTATGCTTATTTTGGTTTATAATTATCCAATTACTTGGTCTATAAATATTTTCCTATCGATTCAACCCAAACCATGTATCCTGCTCCTTTTAAATGCAAACCATCATTAGTGTAAAGTGGATTCATCCAATTGCTATCGTCATTCTTAAATCTTGAAAACAGATCCACAAACTGCACGGAAGTTTGGGCACACCAACCTCTCAGTTGTTGATTGATCCAAAGAATTTCTTCGGTTTTCGAGCAATGTCCCTGAAATTTTCCGAACTCAGGATTTACTGGCAAAATGCTCTGCAGGTAAAGTTGTGTCTTCGGTGAATCGGCTTTAATTCGCTCAGCAATCCTGCAGATGTTACTAAAAACAGTGTCTCGAGAAATTCCCCGGGCAAGATCGTTGATTCCGATTAACAGAAAGACTTTTTCCGGTTGCGACTCTGTTACTTCATTTAATCGGAACAGGACTCCCTCTGTTACATCGCCGCTAATCCCGCGATTTTTAATTTTTGAATTATTAAAAAGTTCGGCCCACTCACAACCGTCAGTAATGCTGTTCCCCAGGAAGATGATTTCCTTTTTGGAATTTGGAAGACTTTCAAACAATGTTCTTCGCTGCTCGTAATAAGTGGTTTGAAACGACTTTTTCGCCTCCTGAGCTTTCACGCCAGGTAAAAAACAGAGCGCGAAATACAGTATTAATATGACTTTTAAAGTTCTCATATTACTTTGTTTTAGTTGCATTCGAATTAGGGGATTCAACCTGAAATGTAGATGCGGGCAATCCGCATTCATTTACTAAATTGCCACGCGAATAAGGCTTCCAACCGTAACGAACCTGTTCTATCTTTTTATCTTTTGAATCGATGATGATTTTATTATTCTTTAGCTTTGCACTAACGGGATGGAAAAGTCCATCTGCTCCAGCCACTTCCAATTCCCGAACACGATTACCATCCGATGTTTTTAACTGCACAGCATGCGAAAAAGTAAGAATTACTTTTCCCTTTTCCTCAGTTACCTTACTGATTTGTGGTCCGCCATTTGGAACATCTTTCATTCCATAGTCGTGCGATAAGGCCAGGTTGGCAAAACGTTCGCCAATTTCGATTTTGTGCTTCGGATGCACATCCAGCGAATCGCCTAAATCGCTTGTTACTACCATCGCGGTGTTGGGAATACTAAGCGCCAGTTCCCGCTGTGTTTCGCGGAAATAAGGCCACGACGGGCGGTTGATGCTTGATAACTGCGCAAAATAAAAAGGCATTTTAGCATCGTTAAAAGCCGAGCGCCATGAATATACCAGCGCCGAAAAAGCATGCTTATAATGTTCGGCATTGTGGGCATTCGATTCGCCTTGATACCATATTACTCCTGCCACCGGAATTCCCACCACCGACTTTACACCGGCTTCGTAAATATAGGCTGGCTCGTAAGGATGACGCTGCAATTTGTTTTCGGCCAATTCAATATTTATAGCAGCACGTTCACGGCACCACCCCTGAATAAAATCGTTCTTTTTCCAATCGGTGAGTACATCTACCATGTACGGATCAAACTCCAACGTTTTGCGGTCGATAAAGGCTTCTGCCGGTGCGCCACCAACGCTTATCTGAATCAATCCGATAGGAACATCCAGCTTTTTATTCAGTTGTCGGCCAAAAGTATAGCCAATTGCTGAAAATTCGGCCGCATCATCAGAATTGCTCCGTTCCCATTCGCCTTCAAAATAATCTAGTTGATTGACTTTTACCAGCGTCGTCGAGTCCCAGTTTTTATTATCAGTGCGTACAATGCTTTTCAAATTGTACAGGCGAAGATTTGGATATTCAGCTGCATCGTCAATCATCCTTGAAGCATTAATAGCTTGTTTCATCTGGAACTCCATGTTTGATTGCCCGGCACAAACCCATACTTCGCCCACTAAAATATCGTAGAGCGAGATGGATTCTTCAGAATCCGAAGTTACTTTCAGCTCGTAAGGTCCTCCGGCGGCCACCGCATTGAAGGTAACCGACCATTGGCCGTGTTCGTTGGCCGTACATGTTCTTTTTTGACTGGCAAAATTCAGCGTAAGTTTTGTTCTGCTGTTGGCTTTTCCAAACACCTGAATGGGCTGTTCTTGTTGCAGCACCATGTGGTTCATAAAAACCGGAGCCAGGCTCAATCCTCCAAAATCGCCCGTTATGTTTTCGTAAACGGTCTGCGCTAAAATTCCGGCTCCTTCTGCATTCGGATGGAGGGCATCGGGAAATAACTCGGGACGACTGTAGAGTGGGGGATGCAGATCGATCAGCCCTACTTTGCTGTTTTTAGCTACTTGTTCGATAGCGTCCTGAATTTGCCAGAACCAGTCACGTGTGCCGGATTTAAAACGTGGGTGCGTGTTAAAAATCGGCGTCATTTTGCAAATATAAACCTGCGGATTATTGAAGTTGTGTAGGCGAAACGAATCGATCAGAGCCATGTAATCCGACACAAACTCATCGCGGTAATTGGGCCAGTTGCGCGGGTCGGTATCGTTCAGACCAAGATGAATAACAATAATATCGGCATCAAAATTCAAAGCCTCAGGATACTCCGGCGTTTCAATATAAGGTCGGTGTCCTTTGCTTAAAAGTGTGGCTCCGCTGTGCCCGAAGTTCTGCACTTCATATGCGTCTCCCAATAAATTCTGCAACTGCGAGGGATAGGAATATCGTTCAGGATTCTTCAGTAAATAACCACGCGTAACCGAATTTCCCACACAGACTACCCTTATTTTCTTTTCTTCATTTTCTTTTGAAGAGATGCCTAATACATTTTGCCCTATGCCAAACAAAAGCATCAAACTGACGAAAAGTGTTATTCTACGCAATTTCATTTTAAAAGCGATTTTTTATTTCAATTCAGCTGAAAACTTCAAGCCTTCAACTTCTTTTATATTTCCATTATCTTCCTGAACGGGCACAAAAGTGAACATGCGCTTCCAGGTATCTTTTTTCACCGGAATTTTCAGCAACACTTCGTTCCATCCTTTTTTGAGTTGAATAGAAGCCGGCTTTCTGAAAAAGTAATTCTCATCGGTGAAGGGGATTTCTTCCGTGTTGCTCGCCAGCCCCGGATTATTCCATTCGGGCGCGGCAATTAATTCGCCGTTTAACCAGACTTTGGGGTGCGTATTATGCCATTCCCCGTCTTGCGGAAACGGACCTCCCCGGCGGCCACCGGAACGCGACCAGTCGTGAAAACTGATCCAGGCTTCAACCGTTTGTTCTTTTGGCGACCAAATTTGCGTGTAGGCATAATAAGTTCCTGTTTCTTTGGGAAAATGTGACGGATAACCAAAGTAGTGCGTTAACTGAATGGTTCCGCCATAAAACGGTCCCTGCCAGGTGTAATTTGCTGTGTCGATACGGTAGGTTTCAAACAACTCGTTTTCCACAGGAAAGGTAGCATCAACATCGCCACTATTGGCAATTGGCCCCAGAACTTTCCATTCAATGTTTGATTGTTTTACATACAGAAACGGTTTCTCCTGAAAATATTTATCGCGATGTTCGATCATCCGGACCTCAAAAGCACTGAATTCATTGAAAAGCTCGCTTCCTTTTTCCGGCAATTTTGCTAAATAGTTTTCTCCAACATATGTTTTTTGGCCTGTCCATGAAGTTTCGGCGTAGGTAACCATTCCCGGATACACCGGGTTTTGCTCCAGAATGTCGTAAGCCTCGTATATATTGTTATCGTTCCAACAGCAGAAAATACCTCCCATACGCAGCGAATCGCCATGTGCAGTACCGTTAATTCTATCGAAGTATAACTGCACCATGCCCGACAAAGGATCTAGATGGTTGACGTAATTTAAACGGCAGTCGATGTAACGGTGCCCCGGTTTGGGGTGCCCGCTCGATGACCAAAGTTGTGTGATAGAAACCGAGTCGTCCTCGATGTGCTGCCCCGGACGCCAAACAATAAGTTCGCGGCCGTGGTGTTGCGTTACCCTCTCGAGCAATGCCGGTAACAAAGCTGGTGATGGTTTTTCATAATCGTGCCAAACTTCGTCTGTTCCTAAATGGATGTAGGGCATCACGTTGGCCGGTGCCAGGCTACATAATTCGTCAACCAGGTCTATTAATACCGGCTGTACACGCGGATCGCTCATTTTTTCAAAACCCATTGCTTTACGAAAAGCAGCACTGTGCCCGGGAATATCGAACTCTGGAATCAGCGTTATTTTTCGCTCCCGGCAATAAGCCACCAGCTCTTTAAAATCTTGCTGGGTATAAAATTTTCCTTTTTCACGCGTCATACTTTCCTCCGTGTTCAACTCCGGATATATTTTGCTCTCCAACCGCCATCCCGGATTTTCGGTCATGTGAAAGTGAAACACGTTATACTTATACGCCGCCAATACATCGATTTGCTCTTTCAGCATGTCCATGGGCTGGTAATTCCGGCCTACATCCTGCATAAAACCACGAATGCGAAAAGCCGGCCAGTCAACAATCGCACAGCCTTTCAGGTAACGTTTTCCGTTTTTTTCGAAAACCAGCTGTTTTACAGTTTGCAGGCCGCGGTAAATTCCGGTTTCGGTTGTAGCCTCCAGAATTACCGAATCGGCCGAAACATTTAAGCGATAGGCTTCCTCCTTGTTCAGTGGAACCTCCGGAATATCGGAAACAATGCGCTGTACAAAACAGGTGCTGGTATCGGCCATATTAAATGACGATGTGCCCCAGTCAATGTGCTGCGGCATTGGTATCAGCGCCGGGATCGGATCTTTCTCTTGGTTACAAGAAAAAAGCATCCAGGCAGCAACAAATGCTGTCAGGAAGCTGAAATATTTAGACATTGTATCATTCATGCTTGGTTTACATTTTACTGTCGGATGATTTCAGTAACTGGAATACTTTGGAAGTAAAGTTCTTTTACTCCTTCATAAAGAATACCAACTGTATTTTCATCGACCATGGTCATGCAAGAATAACCGTAACCACCTGTTTCATTCAATTCCAATTGGTACGCTTCGGGCCAGGTCATCCCTTCATCCAGGCTGGCCTTGATGGTCATGTTGGTACGCTGATTCGTATTATTTGGATTTGAAAAGAACAGCACCTGTTTGGTTTCACCGTTTAATTCCTGCTTGCTGGCAATTAAACTGGCCATACAATTAGGTTCCTGTAAAGCGGAATTCGAAGAAGGATGAATCTCCCAGGTTTTGCCGAGGTCTTTTGTAATAGCAATGGCACGACCGTTTGTTTCCGACTTATCTTTTCGGTTACGGTCGTCGCGCATGTTCAGCATCAGACTTCCGTCGCTTAACTCTACCACCTGTGCTTCGGTAGTATTGGTTTTGGCTCCTGTTCCAATGCTCCATGTTTCGCCACCATCTTTGCTGTATATTATAGTAGAATGTGGTGTGTAAGGGCCGCCATCTATTGCTTTCTCGCCCAACTCGGCTTTAAACTGTGCCGGGAACACCAAAGTTCCATCTGTAAGAGTTATTCCTTTTCCGGGTCCTTGCAGCAGGTACTGCCAGGCGGGGTCTTTAATTTGTTCGGTAATATTAATTGGCTCCGACCAGGTGAGTCCGTCATCGGTACTTTTTACCAGCATAAACTGGCCGGTTTTCTCTGGCGATATACCGGGTTTTGAAGCCCACCAGCCCATTTGATTTTTGTCAAATCCGTGCATCCACACTGCGGCTACCCAAATGGTGTGGTTTACGGGATCGTAAAGCACGCTGGGGTCGCCAATGCCATTTAACTCCTGAGGCAAACCGCCCCATTCGCCCATGTCCATAATTACTTTCATAGGTTCCCAGGTTTGTCCGCCATCGGTACTGCGGCTCATACCAATATCAATGTCTTCCTGTAAATCTTTGCTATTGTTGTAGCGGTTATCGTAAACGGCAATCAGAGTTCCTTTGCCGGTTGTAATTAATCCAGGAATGCGGTAAGTATCGCAGTTATCTTGTCCAGCAGCGCGAACTACCTTTGCAGGACGAAAAGCAAAGGGTTGCTCCACTTCGATTGCGAGGCGATTTTTCCCCAATGTTAAAATGGCCTTTTCAACTGAAAAACGCTGTCTTAATACTGCATCGTTTTTCACTTGAAACTGAAAAGCCAGGGAATGACTTCCATTGGTAAATGTAGCATCACCTTCAATCACAATTGTGTTATTGGAAAGAACGTGTGTTTGTGAAAAGTTTGTTGTGAGTGTATCTTGGGGTAGGGCTGCACTCCATTCAGAATTAACTGAGTTTAAAAATTCAGCTTGACTGTTTTCACTAAGTACTAAGGTAATTCTTTTTAGGTCATAAATTTTTCCCTGCTCAATATCGAGATGTATTTGGAAAACATCCGGATTTTCGCGGTCAACAAATAATGGAACTTTTTTTTGTTCGACAGTAGTGTTTGTTACTCCTTCTAATTCGTACTTAATTTTTGTGGTGCAGCCGGTGAAGTTAATTACAAATACGGCCAATAAAATAAGCAGGTAGTTTTTCATGATTAATTTATTTATTGTATCACAATGATAAAGACTATCAGTTAATTATGGAAATCTAAAATCAGGGGCAGAATTGCCCCTGACTAGATTTCATAACAAAACTAAATCTATGCGAATCGATTATTCATAGCCTGGTGTTTGATCCAGTTTCGGATCAACATTTAAGGTATTCACGTCAACCGGCCACAACAATTTATGTGCTTCTCCGGTGCTTAATACAGCTGGATTACCATAATTAACAGCATCGGAAAATACTAACGGATTTCCGGAAGCATCTTGCATACGACGTACATCGAACCAACGCTTGCCTTCGCAAACAAATTCTTTGTCGCGTTCGGCCAGAATTGCCTGTTCGTTGGTAGCAAAGTCGCCATTGGTATAAGCATGTTCTGCCGGATTGTAATTGTCGCTATAAGCTCTTTCACGCACCATGTTAATATATTGCGCAGGATTTCCGCCTTTCATATTTTCTACTTCGGCCAGCATTAACAAAACATCGGCATAACGGTAAACCGGAATATCGTCGGAATAAACACGGTTACCATCGGCATTAATCAGGCCTAAGAATTTACGCATTGTTAATCCGGGATTTATTAACTCTTCTGTTGAAGCATCCTTATCATAAATATCAAGGAAAGTGGAATATTTACGCGAATCAAGCTCATCGTAGCTTTCGAAGAATGGCCAGATGTATTCGTGACGAAGAATACCATTTCCTTTGGTTTCAAGTGGATCCACTGCTTGCGAACCATCTGCCAAGTATTTGGTAGCTATTGTGTTAAGCTGGTATCTAAACAGCGAATGAAAGGTTGTCGCCTCTGTTTCGAGAAAACGCAGTGCGAAAATGATTTCGTTGTTTCCTTTGTTATTGTAATCAAAAACAGACGAATATTGATCGAGCAGCGAGAATTTTCCTTTTACTTCGTTTAGCGCACTTTCGGCCACTGCCAAATCGCCCGAAGCAGGAGATTGATCGCCGGTTGTAACTTTTGCCGACCACAGATAAATATCTGCTTTTAACATTAACGTGGCGTATTTCGACCACGATCCTTTTTGGTCTTTAATATCAAGATTTGATCCAAAATTGTTTTCTGATTTCGACAAGTCGCTTTTGATAAAATCGAGCACTGCTTTTGGTGTGCTTCTTTCGGTGTATAAAGGCTCAGCTGTGTTTTCGCCCTGCATCACTTTCGGGTCGGAGATAATGGGTACACCACCATAGGTTTTATACAAATAGCTGTATAAAAATGCTCTTAACCCGTATAACTGCCCCAGGTAATAGCTTTTACTGTCATCGCTTAAAAAATCAACTTCATTTTCCAATTGGTAAATACCAAGGTTGATGGATAGGATAGGGCCATAAAATCCACCCCAGGAGCTAATTCCGGTTTTATCCTTCGTAAAATCCTGATCTTTAAACGGGCTTGAATTATTCAGTGCAGCTCCGGTAGAACCTGTGCCGTACTTTTGAAGTCCACCCCTGGACTCTCCCAGCAACCACATTGTTGAGTGTTGGCCGCGAATTTGGCTGTGAACACCCAATATATAGCCATTAACCTGCGCTTCGTTTTGCCAGAAGTTTTCACTTCCGTAGTAGTCGAGCGGCCCCAAATCAAGCGAATCGCAAGACACTAATGCAACCAAAAAAAGTAGTAGTACCTTTATTTTTACAATATGCTTTTTCATTTCTTTTCAATTTTAAATTAATGTCTTTTAAAACTTCACGTCTACGCCAAAAATTACGGTTCGTGGCACAGAGTATCCGGCCCACTGAGCACCTGAGCTAAAGTTCTCAGGATTATTAAGCTTTGATGCTGTTAAATAACCTAGGTTTTGGCCAGTTACCGAGAATGTTACGGCTTTCATTCCGATGTCATCGAGCAGCGTTTTTGGAAGCGAATACGACAACGACACCTCCCTGAAGGCTAGATAATCGCCTTTGTAGACATATTGTGATGAGCGGCGAAAATAGTTGTTAGATCCCAACTGGTCAGCCCAGCGGTATTCGGCATATTCGGCTGTTGGGTTTTCGGGCGTCCAGGTGTTTTTAGTGGCAGTAACGGTATTGTATGTACCTTGTCCCATTCCCATAAACCACATTGTCTGATCATCCAACTGGACAAAGCCAAGTGCATAATCCATCCTTGCATAAAACTTAAATCCTTTGTACGACAGGGTTGAAGTAAGTCCACCAAACCATTTCGGGCGTGTGTTTCCCATTTTAACCATGTCGAAGTTGTCGATAACGCCGTCTTCGTTTACATCCTGCCAGTTCATATCGCCAGGTTTTATTGGTAGTGCAGTGCCTTTATTGTCGCCCAGCGCTTCCCATGCTGCAGGTCCGTATAAGGTTTTTCCCAAGTTATATATACCATAACTTATGTCTTTGCGATTGGCAGCAACTGCATTTACTTCATCCCAATCGTTGAACACGCCCAGTGCTTTAAATGTGTACAAGTCTCCTGGTTGCTGTCCTTCCTGGTATCCACCAACCCACTTCAGGTTTCCTGTTGTTCCATCGTACACCTGAAAAGCGCCCTGTCGGTTTCGTTCAAGACCATTATCAGGCAGTTTTTCGACAATACTTTTGCCATAAGAAATATTACCTGAAACATCCCAGCTCCAGTCTCCTTTACGCAGTGCTTTAACAGACATATCCACTTCTAATCCTTTGTTTCTGTACTCTCCGTTGTTTGACCGGATAGAACTGATCCCTGAAGATATAGGTAACGGGATGTTTGCATATTTATCTAAAGTTAAACGATTATAGTAAGTAAAGTTCGCATTGATTTTGTTTTCAAGAAAACTAATATCCATACCAAACTCACCTGTTTTTGTACGCTCCCACAATAATCCGGGGTTTGCAATGCTGCCAACAGCATAACCAACCTGGTTATTGTAGTTGGTTGAACCATAACTACCCTGTAGTTCATAGGCGCCAATTCCGGATACGTTACCATTCAAACCATAACTGGCTCTTAACTTTAAGAAAGAAACAACTGAACTGTAATCTTTCATAAAATCTTCTTTATTTACAATCCAACCACCCGATACACCAGGGAAAAATCCCCAGCGGTTATCGCCTAACAAACGCGAATAACCATCGTATCGGAACGTACCCGAAATCAGGTATTTTTCTGCATAATCGTAATTCACTCTCCCAAAATAAGATCGAATTCTTTCTTCAGCGTGATTGGTATCGATCGAACGTTTTCCTTCGTCTGTAGAAGTAAGTGCAAGATCGCTAAAATCGTCGGTTGGTGCACCACTACCGCTGGCGCTTAATCCTCTCCATTGTTTATCGTAATATTCGTATCCCACCAATGCATTTCCGGTGTGTTTGCCTTTGGTAATGTCGTAATTTAATACCGCATTGTAGGTTTTACTCAGTGACTTACTATAGCTTGCCGATGAGTTGCGGCTCCTGCTCCAAACCCCTGGCCTTGATAAATAGTCTTTATTGAAAGACTCATAATAGCCTTGATCGAGCAACCAGTGAGCATTTACTTTCAAGCTTAAATTGGGTAGAAAATCAAGCTTGAAACCCTGCCCCATAATAAACTTATTGGTGTTGTTATCTCTTTTCAGTTTGTCAACATTAACTAACGGGTTACCATCGCCCACGTTGTTTCCTAAAATTAACTCACCATCAGGATTGTATTCGCGCTGAGTTGGCGGGGTACTTTGAATACGTCCGAAATAGTTACTTTCACTGGTAGTTGAGATATTGTACCATTTGGCATCGGTAAACTGGAAATTACTGTTTGAAGTAAACCACGGACGAATTTTATATTCGCCATTAAAGGTAAAGTTTAATCTTTTGTACCAGGTTTTGACCGGTTGTCCTTCGGCATCATAATAACCAATCCCTGCATAGTATTTTCCACGGTCGTTGCTGCCACTAAAACTAATGTTGTAATCTTGCGTCAATGCAGGATTATTAAATGCAGCATCTTCTTTATTAAATTCTGAAAAGATGATTTCCTGACCGGTTACTGGATCAATCATAGTTTGCCAGCCTTCATTCAACAAAAAAGCCAAATCCTGAGAATAAACCATCGGGCTGTAAACGGCCAATGATGTTTTGTTTCCGTCCAATGGATTCCCATTCTCGTCGAAATAACGGTTGCCTAAACCATAAGGCGCAGCAGCGGTTAGAGAGGCATCACTTCCATATCCATAATAACTACCATCAGCTCCCTGATACATTCGGGCAGCGTTTCTATAACCTGTTCTTACCCAATACAGGTAATCTTCGGCACCAAAAAAATCATAGGTATTGTTCAGGTAATTTAATCCATATTTTGCGCTCAGCTTTATTTCCGGAGCGCCACCTTTTTTAGTGGTAATCAAAATTACACCATTATTGGCGCGGGCGCCGTATAATGCTGTTGCACCAGCATCTTTTAGCACTTCAATCGACTCAATGTCGTTTGGATTGATGTCGTTAAAAGCTCCAACCTGACCATCAATTAAAACCAGAGGTGAACCAGTTCCGTCGAAGTTGGTACCACCACGTAAATAGATTGAAGGAGTAGCACCGGGGTTACCCGAAACGGTGGTAACTTTCAATCCAGATACCGCACCGGTAAGTGCCTGTGCCGGGTTGGCATGTGTTCCGGTAGTAAAGGTTTCCTCTTTTACCGTAGCAATGGAGTTCGTTAATTTCGAACGTTTTTGTTTTCCACCATAACCGGTTACAACAACCTCATCCAAGGCTTCTGTGGCCGCCGATAATACCACATCAATCGTGGTTTCTCCATTTATAGTGATTTCCTGCGACTGCATTCCAATAAACGAGAATACCAATACATTGCCACTTTCTGTGGCGAGTTGATACTCCCCGTCAATGTTTGTAATGGTTCCATTTGTAGTTCCTTTTAGAACAATTGAAACACCAGGCAACGATTCGCCATTTTCAGCGGTTACTTTTCCTGTAATGTTTTTGGTCTGTGCAAAACTTTGAATTTGAATAAAAGCGAAACACAGAATTGCAAGAAAAATTCCCTTAGAATTAAAGAGCAATCTTTTTTTCTTAAGCTCCCTCTTTGTCGATTTTCTCATAAGTGATTGTTTTAAATGTTTGATTCATATTTATTTATCATTCCTTGGGCTGACAAAATAACACCCTGTCCGAATAACTTTTTTAAATAATTTCTTTCACAAATCTTATATTTTAATTGCCTTATGTATGACATAATGCAGGCAAATATATATATTTGTTTGTTATTTCAAAAGGTTTTATAAAATTTGTATGTTTTTAATTTTTATAGTGTTATACTTACAATATGGCAGAAAATAACTTGATAAATCAGATACAGACAGTCGATACAAGCAGCTTGGTTGATCGCGTGGAAATGCAAATGCTGGAGATTTTTATTAATAAAGGTTTGAAGACCGGCGATATGATCCCAAAAGAATTAGAGCTTGCGAATGCTATGGGCGTAAGTCGAACGGTGATTCGGGAATCGTTAACCAGACTAAAGGCGATGGGACTGGTAGATTCGATCAAACATAAAGGGACAGTGTTAACAAGCCCGAACCTTGCACAGATTCTACAAAAATCGATGATTCCCAAAGTGCTTGATGACGAAACTCTTAAGAATATATTTGAGATTAGGTTGATTCTTGAGATAGGAATGGCAGATTCTATTTTTAATAATATTACTGATGCAGATATTCAGGAACTTGAGAATATTACAAACTCTGAACCTGAAGCGACAGGAGATGTATTATTTGATATTGATCACGAAATTAAATTTCATGGTAAGCTCTATGAAATAACAAATAATTACACGTTAATGAGTTTCCAAACTATTTTGCTTCCTGTTTTTAACTTTGCTTATGATAGTGGATTGATGAACAGACCAGTAAAAAAGAAAAAATATGTTTCGCACAAACAACTGGTAGAGATTCTTAAAAACGGAACGCCAAAAAAATTCAGAGAAGGCATGCGCAAACACCTGGACAATCATTTTAACCGACTATTTGAATAGAAATATTTCTTCTTAAATTTCTAAATATTTAGCTTATCAGCCCGTTGTGAAAAGGGGGGTAACGATTAGACTATGAATACAATGCATAGTCATGCAGTTCAATTAATATTCAGTTTATTTATACTGATTATTATGGTTCTGTCGCATTAATCCAGCACTATTTTAAAAATTATATTTTATGATAAGTTATGAAGCCAAAGAATATAATGTTTTAAACGTTGTGGATTTAGAATCAATAATCTGATTCTTTCTAATGAGATTTATTATTTCAATTCCAGCCAAAGTTCGCTGGGCAGAATCAAACTCCTTGAACCTGCAGTAATATTGATTTTTCGTTTGACATTGCGATGATCCTGTTCCACAATGTTGTTTAAATATTTACAATGCCTCCATTTCATATTTTCAAAATTTCGCTTGTTAAAGGTTTTAACACCTTCTTTAATTGCACCGCTCTTATCGATATTTATAACTCGAGGTTTTCCATTATTACGATTAGCTTTATTAAAAAACTTCGGTGCAGATCCTTTCATCCTCCTTTTGGTCAACAAGAAATCAATTGTATTTCCATGTTTATCCACAGCTCTATAAAGAAAACAATCTTTGCCACCTACTTTAATGTAAGTTTCATCCATTCTCCAGCTATTACAAAATTGCCGTTTCCTTTTGCATGTTAACTTCAATGATTGGAGAGAACTTATATACCCATCTCTGAATAGTAGAATGATTAACCTTTACGCCTCTTATTAAAAGCAATTCTTCCACATCTCGATAGCTTAAAGTGAATCTTAACTTGAAATAAACAGCTTGAAGGATTACTGCCTTGGGATATCGGTGGTGCTTGAACGTGTAATAAAAATTGAGCGGTAAAATTAATGGGACTTCATATCGATTTTTGTGGTCAGATTGTGAGGTTCCAGACAACTGGTTACAATACTTGGTGCGCTGAGAAGCATAATATCGGCTGAACCATTGTTTTGTGTATTAAATAAAATGGGGGAATCAGACAATTGTCCAACTTCTTGAAAAATAATTTTGCTTGTCATACAAGAAGTGTAGTATTTTATTAATATTTGTAAGATTACACTAACTAACGAGCTAATTGCGTGGATGATCTATTCTTAAAAAAAGGTCTTAACGAACAGAATAAGATTGTTTTCGACTTCTTGTTTCAATACTATTACAGTGGTTTATGTGCTTATGCCGAGACGATTGTTAGGGAAGAAGAAGTTGCCGAAGATATTGTACAGGAATTGTTTGTTAAAATCTGGATTAATTCAAAAAAGATTTTAGTAAATGGCTCGTTAAAAAGCTATCTGTTTACAGCGGTACGCAACCGGTGTTTAGACTTCTTAAAACATCAGAATGTTAAATCACGTTCAGCCCGGTTGAACCATGGAAAAGGAGATGTTGATGAGTCTACTCCTGAAAATTGGTTGGTAGAATCAGAACTTCGCGACATAATTGAGAATAGTATTACTAAGCTGGCTCCCCGCTGTCGGGAAATATTTGTGATGAGTCGTTTTGATGGATTAAAAAATCAGGAGATTGCCGATAAATTAGGGCTTTCGAAACGCACCGTCGAACTCCAGATTACAAATGCACTAAAGGCTTTGCGTAAAGACCTGAAGCCATATCTCCCTGTTGTGCTGCTTCCATTTTTATAGAAAACTAAATTTCTTTCAAAATAAATATGTGTGTTTAGGTTCCTGCTCGTCATTAAATCAAAATGAGCAGAGAACAATATATCGAAGAATTACTTCCGGGCTGGTTTGAAGACTCACTTAGCCGAGAAGAAAAACAAAAAGTATCAGACTGGATAGATGCTTCAGATGAAAATGCAAAATCTTTTAACGAGTTTGAAAAAGTATGGCAGCAAACAGAGCGTCTTCGGAGCATGCAAAAGTATGATGCCGTTCAGGCACTTCAAAAGGTTCATAAACGAATACATAGTACCACAAAAACCGGCTTTGTAGAGATTTTTAAAAGAGTTGCAGCGGTACTAATTCTGCCGCTGTTGTTCGCCAGTATCTATTTCTACTTGCAGGAACCGGATATCACACCGGAAACCCAACAGTGGTATACCCTAAAAACTGAAGCCGGAATGCGATCGCAATTCGAATTACCCGATGGAACGTACGTATTCTTAAATTCAAATACAAGCTTGCGCTACCCACTTGCTTTTTCGGGCAATACAAGGGAAGTAGAGCTTCAGGGAGAAGCCTATTTTGACGTGGCGAAAAATGACGAGAAGCCCTTTCTTGTTAACACCGGAAAAATTGTAGTGGAAGTAACAGGTACAGAATTTAAAGCCTCAAATTACACGGATGAACAACTCGTTGAAGTCGTTTTGGTTGAAGGCAGTGTTAACCTTTGTCAATGTACCGCTTCCGGGCAACGCAGTGTAATTCAGGCATTAAAACCCGGTGATAAAGCAACGCTTGCGGGTAGTGATAACAAACTTTTTGTAGAACAGGTTGATGTGGCCAAATACATTGCCTGGAAAAATGGAGTATTAATGTTTCGCGACGATTCTATGGAAGACGTTGTACGACGACTTAATCGTTGGTACAATGTTGATATTGATATAAGTGGCGTTTACCTTGAGGACTATGTATACACCGCCACATTTGAAGACGAAACCCTGATTCAGGTGCTTGATTTGCTAAAACTTTCTGCACCAATTGATTATAGAATTAAAAATAGAAAACGCAAAGCCGATAATACCTTTAGCAAAATGGAGATTG
This sequence comes from Draconibacterium mangrovi, assembly GCF_010586825.1. Lineage (GTDB taxonomy): Bacteria > Bacteroidota > Bacteroidia > Bacteroidales > Prolixibacteraceae > Draconibacterium > Draconibacterium mangrovi. The sequence goes on from NZ_JAAAGB010000005.1 coordinate 345,572, forward strand.
AGATCATCGAAAAATAACTAACATATAAAACAAAGGGAAGCGTTGGCCCGCTTCCCATTGTACTTTCCCTTTGTCTTTTTGGCCAAAGATAAAGGGGAACTAATAAATATTATTAATTCAAAAGCGAAGTAAACTTATGAAAAAATTTGGAATGAATTGGCCCGGGCTGAAAAAGCTATGGGCTACTAAAACTTTTTTGTGTATGAGGTTAACATTGTATGTCTTTTTCCTCGCTGTTATTCAGGGATTTGCTGTTGATAGCTATTCTCAGGTAACAAAACTAAGCCTTGAGGTTTCTAACTCAACCGTTCGCGAAGTATTAACACAAATTGAAAGCGAAACCGAATTTTATTTTTTGTACAACAGCAAAATTGTTGATGTTGAACGTAAAATAAATGTAAGCCTTCAAAGTAAAAAAATTGAGGAGGTACTTGATGTGATTTTCAATGGAACACCTGTGGAGTATACCATTGTTGATCGGCAGATTGTTTTGTCAAACTCCGAATTGAATTCGGATGGCGAACAAAATAAGCAAATAAAGGGTACTGTGAGAGATGAGAATGGTGAACCCTTGCCGGGTGTTACAATTGTTTTTCAAGGTACAACCCAGGGAACAATTTCTGATATTGATGGCAATTATTCGATGATAATGCCTGATGATGCAGAGGTACTTGTTTTCTCATTTATTGGAATGATGACTCAGGAAGTCAGTATTGATGGTAAGGAGGAATTTAATGTAACGATGATACAGGATTATATCGGTATTGAAGAGGTAGTAGCCATTGGATACGGTACTACCAAGAAAGAAGATCTGGTATCATCTGTAGCACAGGTAAAAGCCGAAATTATTGAAAATCAGCCAACAGTTCGTGTCGATCAGGCTCTGCAGGGGCGTGCTGCAGGTGTTGAGGTTACCTCTACCAGTGGTGTTCCGGGAGGTAATGCAGTCATTCGTATTAGGGGAACCAGTTCGATTAACGGTAATAACAACCCGTTATATGTAATTGACGGATTTATTGCCGGAACAGATTTTAACCTAAACAACCTTAACGTTAACGACATTGAATCGATTGAAGTGCTGAAAGATGCAACTGCACTTGCTATTTATGGTACAAGGGGAGCTTCCGGAGTAATTTTAATTACCTCGAAAAATGGTAAAAACCTTGCAAAGGGTAAAACTCAGGTTAGTGTGAACCAATACCTGAGTTATCAGCAAACAGCAAACCGAATTGAGCTGGCCGACTCAAAACTGTATGCTGAATATCGTAATGAAGAAGCACAGTTTGTCCCCGGACCCGATGGTTATGGATATACTGATTCATCCTTGCCACTGATCTTCGATGATCCGGCATCGGCACCGTATACCGACTGGATTGACCTGGTATCTCAAAACGGATTAATTAATAATACCGACGTATCAATTACCGGTAATGCCGATAAGGCCAATTATTATATTTCTTTTAATCATTTTGATCAGGAAGGAGTTGTAAGAGCTTCAGGTATTGAGCGTTTTTCATTACGTACCAACCTGGATTTTAATTTGTCTGATAAATTTACAACGGGTGTTCGTTTAAACATTTCGAAGTTTAAAAAGGAGAACAATAAAGTTGCATATAGTCAGATTGTTACGGCAGTACTTCCTATTCGTGAGGTATATACGGAAGACGGAAGTTTTACTTCAACCAATCCTGTTAGTGGGTCATTACAGCGTAACCCTGAAGCGGATATTCAAATGCTTGTTAATCACGATTTGGTAACAAATATTATATCAAACGCATACCTGGAATTTAAGCCGCTTAAGGACCTGGTATTTCGTAGCTCTGTTGGTGTTGAATTAAATTACTTTAAAGGTAATGTATACAATCCCGGAGCACTGCCCGAGCGTTCAGCCCAGGGAGTTGGCGGATATGCCAGTATCGATACCAACCAGAAACAAAGTATTTTGAATGAAAATACGGTAACCTACAATTTAGATTTGGGAGATCACAATATTAAAGTTCTGGGTGGTTTTACCATGCAAAAAATTTCAAACGAATCAGTTAGTACTGCAGCCGAGGGATTCCCAAATGATGTTCTGGAGTTTAACAATCTTAGCTTTGGTTCAGATCCGCTGTTAAACCAGGTAGGATCGGGTTACAACCAACGTACTTTTGTTTCAATGCTTAGTCGTATTAACTATGGTTATAAAGGAAAATACCTGTTAACCTTGGTGGGACGACGTGATGGTTCTTCTGTTTTTGAAAACGGGAATAAATATGCCTTCTTTCCGTCAGTTGGTGTTGCGTGGAACGTTTATAAAGAGCAGTTTATGGAGGATTTTGGATCCATTTCCATGTTGAAACTAAGAGGAAGTTATGGTATTGTTGGAGAACAAGGGGTTAATCCATATAATTCCTTGGCTAAATTCAACAGTTCGGCAACCTATTTTAACGAAACATTAGTACCTGCAGTGCTTATTGGTGGTTTGCCTAGTAAAGATCTAACCTGGGAAACAACAAAACAATGGGATTTTGGTGTTGAAATGGGATTTTTGAATAACCGCTTTGGCTTCGAAGTCGACCTGTATAAAAAAACAACCGAAGATCTGCTGCTGGCGCGTGATTTACCCGGAACAGCCGGTGGGTCGCAGTTGCAAAATGTTGGATCGATCGAAAATAAGGGACTGGAGTTTAGTGTTCATTCAGTAAACATTTCGAAATCTGATTTTAGTTGGGAAACAACTTTTACACTTTCTGCTAACCGAAATAAGGTTCTCGACCTTGGCGGAGACGATTATATAAACTTAAACCAGCCGAGTAACCAGGGAGGGGCAGGATTGCGCTTGATTCCAGGCGAACCGGCACCTGTGTTTGTTGGTGCAACTTACCTGGGAACCTATAAAACAGAACAGGAAATTATTGACGATGGCCGCGTTGGAGTATCTTTTCTCGGAGGTCCGCGTTATGTTGATATAGATGGAAACTCGGTGATTAACGATGAAGATAAATTGCCGATCGGTAGTCCGCAGCCTGATTTTTACGGCGGATTACGAAATACACTCAACTATAAAGGATTTACTTTCGACTGTTTCTTTCAGTATTCATACGGGAATGAAATGTACAACTTGCTAACACATGTTGGATGGTTTGGTCGTGGCGATCAGGTATTGGTTCCCGATGTTGCAAATCGTTGGGTTGAAGGTTTGAATGAAACATCTGATGTTCCCCGGGCCGGTACTTCAACAAGTTTGTTTAATCCTAACAGTACCGCATTAATTGAAGATGCCTCGTTCATTCGTTTGAAATCAATGTCGCTGGGCTATAATCTTCCGGTTAAAAAGCTTGGAATCGATAATTTGTTTAGCCGTTTTAATGTTTATGTTGCAGGTAATAACCTGTTGTTGATCACTAACTGGACGCTTGGCGATCCGGAAGTTAGTAACTATGGCAGCAATAACCTCTCTCAGGGTGTAGCAACGGGCCAGTATCCTTATGCGAGAACTTATACAGTAGGTGTAAAAATCGATTTTTAACCGTAAAAACTTAAACAAATGAAGAATATATCTAAAATATTATTAAGTGTCTTTCTGGTGGGCTTGCTGCTATTCAGCAGTTGCGACAGTTTCCTGGAAGAAGAATTCCGTAGCGGAATTACTACTGATAACTTTTTTAACAACGATGCCGAAGCTCAGTTGGCTGTTAACGGTTTGTATCGTTTACTGCATAATAATAATCTTTATCGTCAACGCGGACTCGATAATTTTTATACACATGGAGCTGATGTGGTAGCTGCTAGCCGAAATGTGAATGGAGAAGTACATAATTATTTGTTCGCAGAAGGCGTTGCTGACGGATACGGTACCTGGAATACATTATATGAATTAGCACGTAACTCATCGCTGTTTCTTGAAAATGTCGATGGGAATGAAAATTTGTCGGAATCGGCACGTAATCAGGCGGTTGGCGAAATCCTTTTTATGCGGGCTTTGTGTTATTACCATTTAACAAATATTTGGGGCGATGTTCCGTATTTCAGAGAGCTGCCAAGTAATGAAGAGCTTTCAACCATTACCCGTAGTCCAAAAGGCCAGATCAGGGCCGATATGAAAGAAGATCTCGCAAGAGCAATCACCCTTCTACCTGGTTCGTATGCTGGATCTGACCTTGGGCGTGCTACAAAATGGGCGGCCACCATGTTAAAAGCCAAATACCATTTATTCGACCAGGAATGGCAGAATTGTTTAACCGAATGTAAATCAATAATAGATAATTCGCCACACCGCTTACTGGATAACTTCGCCGATGTGTTTGATCAGACCGATCCCGCAGATCAGTATAATGATGAATATATTTTTGTTGTTGATTTTACGGCAGATCCTGCATTTGGTGAAGGAAATACTACACGTACGGATGATTATAATCCCAGAATCCGTGACGAACCCGCTAACCGGGGTGCAAATGCTGTTGATGAAAATGGTAATCCGGTTTTAAAACCGAATGGTACGCAGATGAAAAACTGGGAATATTTTCAAAGTTTGCTGCAAGCCCAAAACGAAGATATGACAGGTTACGGGTGGTCGGTTCCTTTACCCGAACTGGCAAGACGCGAAAACTGGCAGGACGGTGATTTACGCTATGATGCGACTATTGTAACTGAATACATTGGATGGAAATTGAAATTCCCATACTTCAGAAAAAACTGGAATCTCGATCAGGAAAACTCCCTTCGGGGCAACCATCCCGAAAACTACATCGTATTTCGTATGGCTGATGCTTATTTGATGGCAGCCGAGGCAGAGAATGAGCTAAATGGCCCGGACAATGCCTATCAATATGTGAATAAAGTGCGGGAGCGGGCATTTGATCCCGATCAGCCCTGGAGCGGAATGTCTCAGGAGGAGTTTCGTTTGGCGATGTATGACGAAAGAAAATTTGAATTGTGTGCTGAAGGGCACCGTCGTATGGATCTTATTCGCTGGGGTATTTTACTTGATGTTGTAAAATCGGTTGAACACCGCAGCTGGAACAATCCGGCTAATAATATTCAACCAAAGCATGTATTGTATCCAATACCTTTGCTTGAAATCCAATTAAATCCCGTATTGTTGGAAACTGATCCAACAAACAATGGATACCGATAGTTAGGTTTAGTTAGTTTTTAACAGGCCCTTAATCAGGGCCTGTTTTTCTTACTTACTGATAAGTTGATAATAATAAAATGAAGAAGAAAATGGTTCAAAAATTACTAATCGTATTTAGCTTTATTCTTGGTTTTTCATGTCTGAACAGCGAAGTAGCCTCAGCCCAAAACAATACACCTGTAAACGTGATCTATATTATGGCCGACGATCTTGGTATTGGGGATGTTGGTGTATATGGGCAGGATGTGATAAAAACACCGGCAATTGATGCACTTGCCAAAAACGGTATGGTGTTTACGCAACACTATTCAGGTAGTACAGTTTGTGCTCCGTCACGGTGTACCATCATGACCGGAAAACATACGGGGCATTCCTTTGTTCGCGGCAACAAAGGTGTAACAGCAAGTGATGGTGTAAAATATGATTATCCCTTGGCCGGCAATGAAATTACTGTTGCTGAACTGATGAAACAAAAAAACTACCAAACAGCCTGCGTAGGCAAGTGGGGGCTTGGTGGTCCGGAATCAGAAGGACACCCTAACAAACAGGGATTTGATTACTTTTTTGGTTACCTGGGACAAGGTAATGCTCACCGGTATTATCCCGAGTTTCTGTATGAAAATGAAGAAAAAATCAAGTTGAAGAAAGAAGTGTACAGTCACTCTTTAATTATGGATAAAGCACTTGAGTTTATCGACAGAAGTGCTGATAAACCCTTTTTTCTTTACCTGACACCAACAATTCCGCATGCCGATATTGATATACCTGAAGAATTAATTGGAGAGTACGATGGTAAATTTCACGAAATTCCACATCCCGATGGACAGCATTATATTGCACAGCAAAAACCAAAGGCCGTTTATGCCGCAATGGTTAGTCTGCTGGATAAAGATGTACAACGAATAATGGATTTACTGGATGAAATGGGTATTTTGGAGAATACATTGGTGATATTTACATCCGATAATGGTAACCACAAAGAAGGCGGACATTTGCCCAACCATTTCGATAGCAATGGTCCGTTCCGTGGGTGGAAACGTGATTTGTACGACGGAGGAATCCGTGCTCCGTTTATTGTACACTGGCCGGCTAAAGTAAAAGCGGGCTCTGTTTCTTATCATGTCTCTGCTTTCTGGGATTTTTTGCCAACCATGTGCGATTTAATCGATGTTAAGGTGCCGGAGGCAGTTGATGGTATTTCATTTCTTCCTGCTATTACAGGCGAAACAAAACAAAAAAAGCATGATTACCTGTATTGGGAATTTCATGAGCAGGGCGGCAAACAAGCGGTACTAAAGGACAACTGGAAATTAATCCGATTAAATGTAAATAAACCTGAACAGGAATCTTATGAATTGTACAACTTAACACACGATCCGGGAGAGTGTTTTAATGTATTGGATCAGTATCCCGATAAGGTTTCTGATTTAAAAGAAACGCTTTTTAATAGTCACGAAACCAGTGAAATATATAAATTTAAGACCGAAAAATAAATTTGATCTGTTCAATTAAACCTTAACTTATGAAATATGCTGTTTTAAACCTGCTGCTTTTGTGCTTTTTATTTGATATTCAGGCTATTCCTGCTCAGGTAAATAAAGAAAGGGATGAAATGCAGGAGGTGGAGATTTCTACTGAAAAAACCAAACAAACGATTGAAGGCTGGGGGAGTTCATTGTGTTGGTGGGCAGGACAGGTTGGAAGCTGGAACGAACCCCTGGTGGATAGCATGATTGACTTGTTTACCTCCCCCGAAGGTTTAAATATGAACATTTTCAGGTACAATATAGGTGGAGGAGACGATCCGTCGCACGCAGGCGGGCACATGGTAAAAGGAAAAGGGAAACGGGCCGAAATGGAAGGTTTTAAAGCTTCGGCCCAATCGCCTTACAATTGGGAGGCGGATGAAGCTCAACGAAATATCATGTTAAAGATTAAGGCTAAACGTCATGATGCAGTTTTTGAGGCTTTTTCAAATTCACCGCCGTACTGGATGACCTACAGCGGTTGTTCGGCAGGAAATGTAAATGCTGCCGACGATAACCTTCGCCCAGAGTTTTATGAAATGTTTTGCGATTACCTGCTTGATGTGTGCATACATTACAAAGAAAAATACGGTATTGAGTTTAAAACACTGGAGCCTTTTAACGAATCAACATCAGCGTACTGGAACTATCTGGGAAGCCAGGAAGGCTGCCATTTCGAACCTGAAACACAGATGGAGATCATCAGGATATTGTATCCGAAATTGCAAAAGTCGGGTTTGGAAACTGCCATTTCAGCTTCCGATGAAACCAATGTGAAATCGTTTAACAGGGTAGTTAAAAGTTATATGGAAGCCGGTGATATTCTGGATAAAATAAAGCAGTTAAACACGCACACTTATGGCGGAACAAACAAGGAAAGGGAAATAGCGAGAGAACTGGTTAAAGCTTCGGGAAAAGAATTTTGGCAATCGGAAACTGGGCCAATGGGATTACCCCGACCGGCAAGGGGGCTTGAAAATAATTTGCTGCTTGCCCAAAAAATGTTTGATGATTTGCGAATTATGGAACCTCAGGCCTGGCTCGACTGGCAGTTGATGGAGGAGAATAACGATGTGTGGGGATTGGTAAAATGCAACTTTGAAACAGAAGAATACGAGCTTCTGAAAAATTTGTATGTACGTATGCAGATTACCCGGTTTTTCAAACAGGGATACCAAATTTTGGAAACCGACAACAATGCGATATTGGCAGCACAAAGTCCGGATAAAAAGGAAATTGTAGTGGCCGTTTTAAATACAACGGATAGCGCGAAACCTGTGAACATGAAATTTACAGGGAATCAGAAAATCAAACGAATTTCAGAAGTATTCAGAACAAGCGAAACCGAGAACTGCCAAAAAGTTGCTCCCGTAAAAGCAAAGGACGTACTAAGCTATTCTGCTCCAAAATTCTCATTAACTACATTTCTAATTCAAGCAGATTATTAGCTCTTATGAAATACTATAATCTGATAATTTTACTGGTTCTGCTGCTGAATATTAGTTGTGTTCCGGTACAAAATGATACAGCAAAACCGAATATCCTTTTGATTAATATCGACGACATGGGATGGCGCGATGTTGGTTTTATGGGATCGGAATACTACGAAACGCCCAACATTGATGCGCTTGCAGCTAACGGAATGATTTTTACCCAGGCCTACGCCGGTGCCGCTAATTGCGCACCAAGCCGCGCTTGTTTAATGAGCGGGCAGTGGACACCACGTCATGAAATTTATACGGTAAGCAATTCAGACCGGGGAAAAAGTAAAGACCGCAAACTAATTCCTGTTACCAATAACGAGTACATGCCCGATGATAATTTGCTTATTCCGGAAATTCTGAAACAGCATGGATACACCACTTGCCATGCCGGGAAATGGCACCTTTCAGATGATCCATCATTACGTGGTTTTGATGTAAATATAGGCGGAAGCCATGCCGGGAACCCGGGAAGCTATTATCCTCCTTACAAAAGTGTTCCGTCGCTTACACCTCCTTCTGATGATTATTATTTAACCAATCTGGTAGTCGACAAAACTCTCGATTTTCTATCGTCGGTGCAGGACGGCCCGTTCTTTTTGTACTACTCTCCGTATGCTGTTCATACGCCAATTCAGCCCGTAAAAGAACTTATGGAAAAGTACGAAAACAAAAAAGAGTGGAACGGCCAGAATAATGCTAAATATGCTACGATGGTGGAGAATGTTGATGCACAAATCGGTAGGATAATTTCACTATTGAAAGAGCAGGGAAAGTTAGAAAATACCTTTGTTTTATTTACCTCCGACAATGGCGGGCATTACGGAATTACCAAACAATGGCCCTTACGTTCGGGCAAGGGAGCGTATTACGAAGGGGGAATTCGCGAACCGATGTTTGCTTTTTGGGAAGGAAAAATTCCAAAAGGAGAAAAATCCGGTATTCCGGTTACCAATCTCGATTTTTATCCGACAATACTTGAAGTGGCGGGCATTCAAAAACCAGAAGATAAAGTGCTCGACGGAAAATCGCTTTTGCCGGTTCTAACCGATAATCAAACACTTGAGGAGCGTCCGTTATTCTGGCATTTTCCCATATACCTGCAAGCCTATGTTAAGAACGATACTACCACCCAGGATCCGCTGTTTCGAACCCGTCCGGGCTCAGCAGTGAGGCTTGGCGACTGGAAGCTGATCCAATATTTCGAAAATAACGATATTGAATTATATAACCTTAAGGATGATATTAGTGAAAAAAATAACCTGGCAGAATCGAAACCCGATAAGGCTAAAGAGTTGCTGGAAATTCTCGAAAACTGGAGAATTGAAACCAATGCTCCTGTTCCTAAAACACTAAATCCTGAATATCAAAACAAACCATAAACTATGAAAACCTATTTCTGTTCATTAATCCTGATCTTATTTGTATTGTCGGCCAGTGCACAACAAAAACCGAATATTCTTTGGATAACCATTGAAGACTCGTCGCCTCAGTTTTTTGGCTGTTACGGAAATCAGGATGCCCATACACCGGCAATTGATAAGCTCGCCAGTGAAGGAGTTCGATTTACCAATGCCTTTTCAACCGGAACGGTCTGTTCTCCGAGCCGGAGTACAATAATAACCGGAGTGCGAACTTTTAAAGCCGGCACCGGAAATCACCGCAGCAATTATCCTGTTCCCGAATCAATAAAAGGTTTTCCGTATTACATGCAACAGCAGGACTACTATGTGTCCAACAATTCGAAAACCGACTATAATGTTGCAAATGCAAAGGATTTTATTCGCGAAGCCTGGAACGAAAGCTCGGGAAAAGCAGGGTGGTGGAACCGAAAACCGGGGCAGCCATTTTTCGCTATTTTTAATTTTAACGAATCACACCAGTCAAGAACAATGACCATGCCTTATGAATGGTATACCGAAAATGTTTGGAATCAGCTGGATGAGGATGAACGTATTGCCGAAGATGGTTTTGAGATGCCGCCTATTTACTACGAAAGTTCTGAAATGCGTAAACATCTTGCACGTGTTTACAATTCAATTTCGCTTACCGACAAGCGAATCGGAGAATTGCTTGATCGGCTTGAAGCGGATAATCTACGCGACAGCACCATTATATTCTTTTATGCCGATCATGGTGAAGGTGAACCACGTGGAAAAACCAATGGTATAAACTACGGTTACCGCGTGCCTTTTGTGGTGTGGTTTCCTGAAATGTATAAAGATCTGTCGCCCTGGGGAACAGCTGGCGTTGTAACTGATGAGCTGATAAGTTTTGAAGATCTGGCCCCGACGCTGATAAGCATGGCTGGCGGAGAAATTCCGGAACATTTGGAAGGCCGTATCCTGATGGGAAAAGATCGGTCTGAAACCACTGATCATTTGCTGTTATCTGCCGATCGGTCCGACAATGGAATTGATATGGTACGCACAATAACGGATGGCCGGTACATTTATTCACGCAATTACCTGCCCTTTATCCCGCAGGGGCGTTACATCCGATACATGTATATTGGAGAGATCGTTCAGCAAATGCGAAGCGATTACCGCGAAGGATTGCTCGATTCGCTTCAGCAAAGTTATTTTGAACCCCGACCGGATGAATATTTATTCGATATTGAAAATGATCTTTGGGAAACAAAAAACCTGGTTTCAGATCCGGAATACAAAACCGTACTCGAAAGGATGCGAAAGCAACTGGACGAAAACTTGCTGAATGCCCGGGATGTGATGTTTTTACCTGAATACGAAATTGGGCTAATTTCAAAAACCACTACACCATATGAGTACCGGTTGAACAAGAAAGAATATCCCTTTGAGGAGATTTATTCCGCTGCTTCATTGTCGGGGAAAAGAGGGCAACGTTTTGCGGAAAAACAGGTTAAACTTCTGAACGGTGAAAACCGGATTGTACGGTATTGGGCAATTATGGGATTACGCAGCCAGTCAGCCGAAACACTGGAATCTTATCGCCAAAACATCGAAACAGCAATGAATGATGACTATGCTTTGGTTCGGATCGGGGCAGCTGCAATTGCGTACCAACTGTGGAACAACGGACAGGCAAAGGAAATTCTTGCTGAAAGTTGCCGGTCAGAGAATATGGATATCGCTCTCTTAACCATCAATTTCCTGATGTACATTGAAAATAAAGAGCCATTTATTCGAACCATTACCGCGGTTCACGATCTGCCCAACAGAGGATATGATGTGAAAGCAGCATGTATGGATTTTTTGGGAAGTTTGAATTTGGTGCCTAATACTTATGAATACCGGGAATAAGTATCTTTGAAAGAACTATTCCAAGTGAAGAAAAAGAAGCGTAACTGAAACGAATTAATTAAAACTAAACGGATGAAACAAACTATTCTTTTGCTGGTGATTTCGCTTATTGCAATCCTGAGTGGATGTCAGGAAAATCCCAAAAAAGCGAAGAAACGAGCTCCCAACATTCTTTTCGCCATTGCTGATGATGCCTCGTGGAAACATTTTGGAGCTTATGGTTGCGATTGGGTAAACACTCCGGCTTTTGACCGGGTGGCGGATAACGGTATTTTATTTACCCGTGCCTATACGCCTAATGCAAAATGCGCCCCTTCACGGTCGTGCATATTAACCGGCCGTAACAGCTGGCAACTGGAAGAAGCTTGTAATCATTCGCCAAATTTTCCGGCAAAATTCAGAACTTACCCCGAGGCGCTCAGCGCAAACGGATACTTTGTTGGGAGTGTTGGAAAAGGCTGGGCTCCGGGCAATCCGGGAGAAATTGACGGGAAAAGAAGAGCGCTAACCGGAACCAATTTTTCTGAGCTTAAAACAACACCGCTTACCACCGGAATTTCAACAAACGACTATGCGGCAAATTTTGAGGCATTTCTAACAGCACGCCCTGCCGATAAACCATTTTGTTTCTGGTTTGGTTGTTACGAACCACACCGCGGATACGAGTTCAAATCGGGAATAAATAAGGGAAACAAAAAGATGGATGAGATTGATGAAGTTCCGCCCTTTTGGCCCGATGTGGATACCGTGCGGGCTGATATGTTGGATTACGCTTTTGAAATTGAATATTTTGATGCGCATTTAAACCGAATGTTGCAGAAGTTGGACGAAATAGGAGAATTAAACAATACCATCGTTATTGTTACAGCCGATAACGGAATGCCATTCCCCCGGATTAAGGGACAGGAATACGAGTATTCCAATCATTTGCCACTGGCAATTAGCTGGCCCAACGGGATAAAAAACCCGGGACGGGTTGTTGATGATTTTGTGAATTTTATTGATTTTGTGCCTACTTACCTTGAATTAACCGGTTTGTCGGTCGAAGCGGTTGGAATACAGCCAACTACAGGGACCAGCCTTACCGATATTTTTTATTCTGAAAAGGCGGGAATCATTAATCCTGATCGTGATTTTGTGCTGATAGGGAAGGAACGCCATGATGTTGGCCGCCCGAATGATGAAGGTTATCCTATACGTGGAATAATCCGTGATAATTATTTGTATCTCCTGAATTTTAAACCACAGCGGTGGCCTGCAGGCAATCCTGAAACCGGATACCTGAATTGCGATGGTAGCCCGACAAAAACATACATTCTTGATACAAGAAGAAAGAAAGGAGAAGCGGAGTACTGGCAACTTAACTTTGGTAAACGCGTCTCAGAAGAGCTATATAATATTGAAGAAGATCCGTTCTGTATGAACAACCTTGCAGCCAGCGAAGAATATACCGAACTCAGAAATACGATGGGTAAGGAGATGACAGCGAAATTGCAAAAACAAGGTGATCCCCGGATTTTCGGAAATGGCGATGTGTTTGATAATTACGAATATTCCGGTGTGGTAAAAGATTATTACAACCGCTATATGCAGGGAGAAGAAGTTCCTGCCAATTGGGTGAATAAGAGTGATTACGATGCTGATTTAAAGGAATATCCTTAATGTATATCCGGGGTAATAGTTCAGACGACTAGAAAAGTACAGATGGTAAATTGAGGGAATATCTTAGTTAGCAAATTGGATCCTTCCTTTAATGAATATTATTAAGATTTAAAATTTATTGTTACTTATCTTTCTGTTTGTAAGTGTAATAATAGTTGCACTTAACAAAAAGCCCAATTTTATTATTATCCTGACCGATGATTTGGGATACACCGATTTAAGGATGAATGGAAGCCCGAAAATTCATACAACTCACAGCGGTAAGCTCGCGGAAAATGGAGGTAATTTTACCAACGGATATGTGACAGGATCCGTTTGCAGTCCATCCAGTAAAAGGCGATTTATATTTTCCTTATCCACTTAAAATCAGGTTTATATAGCGGTCTGGGTTTTTTGTTCTCGGAAAAGTAGCTCTTTTAGTTCAACAATATTATTTCTTGATTCAAATATACAAAATGGACTAATATCTTAATTTAAGTTATCCGACCTGGGGCTGTCGCATTAATCCCGCACGATTTTCATAATTGTATTTTATTCTGAATTATGAAGCCAAAGAATAAAATGTTTTAAACACTGTGGATTTTGAATTAATAATGTGATTCTTTCTAATGATATTTATTATTTCAATTTTTGTAAAAGTTCGCAGGGCAGAATCAAACTAATTAAATCCTATAGTAATTGTGATTCTTCTTTTTACATTGTCCAGTGGTCTTTCAAAGTTTGCAAATAATAAAACTGCAAAACAAATCTTCATGGTGTATTTCGTTTCACAAGCACATTATTTTATAGGAAAGAGTGGATAAACTCTATTGTCCCATGTTCTTAGCTGTAAAAGGTAATGTGATAATGTTGGATGTAGAAAATGAGTGAGTTACTTTTGATTGTTTGAGCGTTGCATGAGTATAAAAGTTAATACACCCCCCGTATTTGAATAAAATAACATACATGAGATGAAGTTATAGGTCTATCTTTACCCTGGAAGATGTTATGGGAGAATGGGAAGAAATCATTAATAAATGTGTTGGTAAAGATCGTGATTTTACTGATTAATCGTAAAACACCTGCATTCTGTCTGAAGAAGGAAAGACCGACACATTCATTTTTATGGATGAGGGCTGGCAACCTTAAAATCCGATTGATGGACGCTAAATTAAGTTACCCATTTAGTTAGTTGACGAGGGAATACCTGTTTAGGAATGTATGGACAGCTTTCACTGAGAATGTGATTCAATAAAATAGTTGTATTAATAAAGCTAATAACTAAGGACTTAATAATGAAACTTAATCGAATATTACTTGTAACTACCCTTTTGCTGGGAGCCTTTACAAGCTTTGCACAGCAGAAACAACCCAACTTTATTATTGTACTGGCAGATGACCTGGGATATGCTGATTTGAGTTTAAACGGAAGTAAACAGATTTCGACTCCTCATATCGACAAGTTGGCTGAAAATGGAATCAATTTTACCAATGGATATGTTTCGGGGCCGGTTTGCAGTCCGTCGAGGGCGGGATTACTCACCGGTAGAAACCAGGTAACTTTTGGACACGACAATAATCTGGGAGGTGTTCTCCCTGGATTTGATGAGGAATACAACGGGTTACCTTTAACCGAAACGCTTATTGCTGAACGTTTGCAGGATCTCGGCTATACTACCGGGCTGGTTGGGAAATGGCACCTGGGGATGCTTCCAAAATTTCACCCCTTGAATCGCGGATTCGACGAATTTTGGGGATATACGGGTGGCGGCCACGACTATTTCATAGCAAAAACCGACGGAAAAGGTTATCAGGCACCAATTGAGTGTAACTATAAAACTCCTCAGGAACTTACGTATATTACCGATGATAAGGGCGATGAGTGCGTTGATTTTATTGCACGCCACAAGGACGAGCCATTTTTTCTGTTTGCCTCTTTCAACGCACCGCATGCACCAATGCAGGCAACTGCAGAAGATCTTAAGTTGTTCCAGCACATTAAGGATGAAAAACGACGCAGCTATTGCGCCATGGTTCACCGGCTCGATGTTAATGTTGGCAGGATAATGCAGGCACTCGAAGAAAATGGAGTCGCTGAAAATACCCTGGTCGTTTTTCTGAGTGATAACGGTGGCCCGTGTGATTCGAACGGATCGATAAATGCACCTTTTAACGGGCAAAAAGGCATTTTGCTTGAAGGCGGAATACATGTTCCTTTTATAATGAGCTGGCCCGGTAATCTACCGGCGGGAGAAACCTATGAAAATCCGGTTATTTCCCTGGACCTGGCGGCCACCTTTTTCGATTTGGCAGGAGGTGTAAAAACTGAAAAGGTAAAATTCGACGGCGTGAATCTGGTTCCGTATTTAAAGGATAAAGCAAGTGGTGAGCCTCACGAATCATTCAACTGGCGGTTTACAATAAGTGCAGCCATCAGGCAGGGAAACTGGAAGCTGGTGCGTTTACCCGATCGTCTGCCCCTGCTTTTTGATCTGTCGAAAGATATTTCCGAACAAAATAATGTTGCACTCGACCATCTCGACGTTACGACTTCGTTGTTAAAGCAACTTGGCGATTGGGACGTGTCGCTCCCGCACCCGGTGTTTTTGGAAGGAGCGGTTTGGAAAAGCCGTCAGCTAAAACTTTATGACAATCAATATCAGTTGCTTCAGCCTGAATAGGAACATTTACACCATTGTTGGACGCAGGCATATTCAATAGAATTATTATCTTGCCATGGCCTGAATTTTAAGTCCTGCATGTGGACGATAAATTTCTTGCACTTAAACGGATAGAACAAAAGAATGAGATTAACTGAAATGACAAAGTTGATCAAATATCAGCTTACCCTCTTGCTGATTTATTGGTCAGTTGTTGTTAACGCTCAGCCCGAACAATTACTCAAAAATTTCTTCACCGTTGACAATGGTTTGTCACATAACGAAGTAACTTCGATAGTCCAGGATAACGACGGATTCATATGGATTGGAACACGTGGTGGATTAAACCGTTACGACGGCTACGATTTTAAGATTTTTAACCAGGTTCCGGGCGATTCCAACAGTTTGGTTAACCCATCCATCGAATCGTTGTTCGTCGATAGAAAAGGAAATATTTGGATTGGAACCAAGTCTGGCGGTGTAAGTAAATACGATCCTGATAAAGAAGAATTTTCGAATATCGTTTCAAATTACAGGAATAAAAGTGAGGTTTTACCTGATAGCCGGGTTTTATCGTTTTACGAAGATAAGAACGGTCGCATTTGGATGGGAACGTGGAACCACGGTTTGATTGTTTATGATGAGCATAAAAAAACATCAGTCCAATTCTTACGTGGTGCAGTAAATTCAATTGTAGAAACCCAGAACGGTGATATTTGGGTAGGATGTAATAATGGCCTTTTCAGGTTTATCAGTACAAAAGATAGTGTTATACAGGCTGAACAACCGAGAATTCAGTTGGTGTGCCATGAAGTTGAATATGACCAAAAAAGAAATGTGTTGTGGATCGCAGAATCAGGCTTAACCAGGTTCGATTTGCATACCTACCAACAAACCCACTATGAAATTGGGAATGCATTTAAAGGTCAAACCATTCATGCTTATGAATCGATATCTTTAGATAAGAGTGGAATGGTGTGGCTGGGAACCTGGGGAACCGGATTTTATTATTTCGATCCTGCAAGCGAGATCTTTCAACGCTACCAGATTTATCCTGAAAACAGGGCAACCTTGAACAAGGATTATGATGCTGTTTTAAATATTTTCCAGGATAAAGATGATAACCTTTGGCTGGGAACAAACGGCGGAGGTATATGTGTGCTTACGCCTAAATTAGACTTTAAAACTGTTGGATTTAATCCTCGTCGATTTAAAGGACTTCGGAATACACGCATAATGACGGTACTTGATGATAAAAATAAAAACCTTTGGCTGGGAACAATCGGAAGTGGTTTGGTATGGTCGCCCGATCGCGAAAACTTTTATCCCGTAGCCTATCCTGAGGGAATTGATAAGTCGAGGTTCCTGATCATAAAATATTTAAACGAAGATAAAGACGGTATAATTTGGGTGGGGACAAATATTGGAACCTACATTATTGAATTCAGGGATAACGTGCCACAGATGATCAATCCAAACCTTGATCCGAATTATCCAAACAGGTGGCGTCAGATCGTTTCAATTATCGATGCGCAGGATAAATTGTGGTTAGGTAGTTTAATGAATGGCTTGTATATTCTGGATAAGACGAACAATTATAAGTTGGTTAAATATTTAGATATAAATGATAAGGAATCGGGTGATTTGAACAGTGACAGAATAAGTTATTTGTTTGAAGATAACCGCGGAAGTATCTGGGTGGGAACTTATAATGGGTTACATATTTATAATCCTTCGGATACAACGGTTGTTTTGGCAGATGACTATTTTAATATCGACGGTGAACTTACCGGTAACATCATCACTTGTATCGATCAGGATATAAACGGGAATTTGTGGATAGGTACACCTAATGGTCTTAACAAGTTGTCAGAACTTGATAATTCGCGTTTCTCGTTAAAATTATACACCGAAAAAGATGGCCTTGCCAGTAATTTTATCAAGGGAATATCGGGAGATTCAGAAGGAAATATCTGGATAAGTACTAGTTTGGGAATCTCAAGGATTGATGGTCAGGGAGATGGTACTACCATTCGAAATTACAATGAAAGTGATGGAGTGGGCGGAAAGAATTTTACTGAAGCATCTGTTTTTCGAAATGGCGAAGGCGAAATATTTTTTGGCGGTTCCAATGGTCTCACATACTTTAATCCCGGTAAAATTGAGGCGCTTCCATCTGCACACAAACCTGTATTTACCGAACTCAAAATTCTGAATGAACCTGTTTCCATTAATCAGGAGTTTGGATCAAAAGTGATTATGGATCAGTCCATCATTCACGAAGATAAAATAGCAATTCCGTATCGGTTTAATAATTTTGAAATACAGTTTTCAGCACTTGATTACCGTTCTCAGGGCGGAAATCTTTACAAGTATAAACTTGAAAAATACGACAACGACTGGCAATATATCGGTACAAGGAGGTTTGTGAATTTTAACAGTTTAAGGCCCGGAGAATACAAGTTACTTGTAATGAGTGCCAATAGTCACAACGTTTGGAATGAAGAACCAACGAGTTTGACGATCGAAATTCTTCCTCCGATCTGGCAAACGTGGTATGCACTTTTATTTTATATCATGCTTGTGGTTGGTATTGTTACAGTAATCAGGTGGAATGCAGTAAAACAGGTGCGTTTGGCCAATAGCCTGGAGATGGAGAAGTTAAAACACCGACAGGATCAAAAGATCAATGAAATGCGCTTACGCTTTTTTACCAATCTTTCACACGAATTTCGCACACCTCTTACCTTAATACTGGCTCCACTAAAAGAATTGTTGCGTAAAAAAGAAGAATATCAGCTTACAGAAGAAACAGAGCATAAGATAAAGATCATCAATAATAATTCGGTCCGCCTGATGAAACTGATCAATCAGTTGCTCGATTTTAGGAAGTTGGAAACGGGTAATGCCAAACTGTATGCATCAGAAACGAATGTGGTAGAATTAGTTGCCGAATTATGTCAGCCATTTCAGGAACTGGCAGCAATAAATAACATCATATTTAAAACTAAGCTCGATATTAAAACTAAACATGTTTGGGTTGATAAGGATAAAATAGAGATCATTGTCAATAATTTATTATCCAACGCTTTTAAGCACGTACAGGAAAATGGCAAAGTTGAAGTTGCCCTGTACGAAGAAGAGGAAGAGGTGTTGCTGACAATATCTGATAATGGGCGCGGGATACCCAAAAGCGAGCTTGAATTTATTTTTGACCGCTTTTACAGGGGTGCCGACAGCAAAATGGATGGTAGTTCAGGGATTGGTCTGGCCCTGGCAAAACGTTTTACCGAATTACATAAGGGGAATATATCGGTGGTTAGCGAATCTTTCAAACTAACGCAGTTTACTGTTACGCTTCCTAAAGGAACGGGGCATTTAAAACCGGAAGAAATTGTTGAGCCTAAAACCGATAAAAAGCGCCCCGGTTTAAACGATGCACTGATTAAGAATATCTTTCCGAACAAACCAGGAGTATCAGTTGCATCGGCTGAATGTATACTTGTAGTTGAAGATAATCCGGAGATGCGCGATTACCTCGTCAATATATTGTCACCTATATATTGCCTTGAATCGGCAGAAAACGGGCAGGCAGGTTACGAAAAAGCACAGCGTTTGAAACCCGACCTGATAATTACGGACGTAATGATGCCGGAGATGGATGGCTTCGAATTTTGCAAGAAATTGCGTGAAGATGAGAATATGGCGACTATCCCGCTTATCTTTCTAACCGCAAAAGGGGATGAGCAGTTTCGATTGTTGGGAACACAACTTGGAGCTGATGATTTTATTACGAAACCTTTCGATCCGATTTTACTGATCGAAAAGGTTAAGAATATTCTTTCGCGGCAGAAAAAATTACAACGACAATACAGTAAATCAGTTCGGCTGGAACCTTCTGATGTTGAGATAACTGCTTCGGAAGAACTAATGATTGAAAAGGCTATTTCTATCGTTGAAGCCAATTTGCAGAATTCAAATTTTACTTCCGATACCCTCGCTTCAGGAATGAATATGAGCACTTCATCGCTTTATCGCCGACTGAAGAGTTTAACAGGATATTCAACCGCTGAGTTTATTCGATCACTAAGAATAAAACGTGCCGCTCAGCTTATGGCCGACAAAGAAAAGACCATTACCGAAATTGCATTCGATGTTGGATTTAACGACGTAAAACATTTTCGAACCGTCTTTCAAAAGCAATTTAAATGTACTCCTACTGAGTATCGTCAAAAGTTATAACCGCAGATTTTTAATAGGTCAGTAAAAATTCATGGCCATAATGGTATGAGCCAAAATGATTGTCTGGTTATTTTAATACTCATAATATCAGGCTGTTGCGATTTTTGTTGACCGAATATTCCCCTTCTTGTGAAAAGTAAAATAAGTTAGGATTGAACGGAATTTCACCCATCATTTCCCAAGGTACGTCCTTTTAAAAGCGTCAAATTCTCGAGTTTTGAAGTGTAGTTTTTTGTAAAACTAAACCGAAACTTATGGACAAGAAAAAAAACATTCCAAAAGGACTGTTCGCCTTTCGCGCTTTTAATGTCATCCTTTACCTCCTACTTATCGCAATCGTGATTTTACTATTTATGTTTCTCTAATAATAACTAATTAAATTCTTATGAAACAAGCTAATCAGATTCTAATCAGAAAGTTGTGTTTGGTATTTGTGGTCATATTGCTGGCCTCATCTGCATGGGCACAACAAACTATCTCCGGAAAAGTAACCGATGATGCCGGGGAATCGCTACCCGGTGTTGCAGTTGTTCTGCAGGGTACAACAACTGGTACCGTAACCGACATTGATGGACATTACTCACTTCAGGTTCCCGATGGCGGAACGTTGCTGTTCTCATTTGTTGGTATGCAAAGCGCAAATGAAACGATCAATGGCCGTACAACAATCGATGTTACGATGAAAGTAGATGCCATAGGTTTGGAGGAAGTAGTAGCAGTAGGTTACGGTGTTCAGAAAAAAGCAACCTTAACCGGTTCTGTTGGTAATGTTAAAGCCGAGGAGATGTTACAACGGCCGGCAGCCAACTCAACAGAACTGTTGCAAGGTCAGGTTGCAGGTTTGTATACTTTGCAAACTACGGGTCTGCCCGGAGCCGATGGAACAAAATTAAACATCAGGGGATATGGAAATAATCCACTGGTTTTAATTGATGGTATTGAAGGCAGCCTCGGACAGGTTGATCCAAACGATATCGAATCAATAAGCGTATTAAAAGATGCTTCGGCAGCAGTGTATGGTGCCCGGGCAGGAAACGGAGTTATCCTGGTAACAACAAAACGGGGAACTGATAAACCCTCGCAAATAACCTATCACGGTAACGTTTCTTTTACAGCTCCAACATTTCTTCCCGATCTTGTTGAAGCTCGTAAGTGGGCCGAGTTGTTGAATGAATCGGGTTTAAATCCTGATGATTACAGTCCTGCCCATGTTCATTATGATTCCGATACCAAAAGACTGATCAATACCATGGACGACAGTGATTACTATGGCTATGATTGGGATGAGGCTTTGTATCGCGACTGGACACCCCAGCAGCAACATAACATTAGTGCAACAGGCGGAACCAATAAAATCAAATATTTTGTTTCTGCAGGTTATGTCGATCAGTCCAGTGTTTTTACTTCAGGTGATTACAATTTTAACCGATATAACATTCGTTCGAATATCGATGCGCAAGTGAAAGAAAACCTGACCGTTTCTGTTGATTTTGCTTATCGAAGTTCAAGAATCGATAAGGCGAATTTTGGGGTGGACGATATGTACAACTCACTTCAAACTGCTAAACCTGTTTATCCTTATTATCATGAGGAAGATCCAACACGGGCTGCCAGTTCCGGATTTTTGCAAAGATCGCCTTATCATCAAACGTTTAAGGATTTTTCCGGATTTCAGGATAACCGGGATAAAGTACTGCAAGGCGCTTTAGAACTGAAATACAACGTTCCCTTTGTTACAGGATTAGTCGCAAAAGCCCGATTGAATTATGAAGAGGCACTAAAGTGGAATAAAACTGTTTCACAACCTTACGATGTTTGGGAATATGATCCAGTTGCGGCATCGGAAGGAAGCGATCCATGGGTGAAATGGGGAACTCAGAATGCCAATAGCATGAAAGTATATTCTAACCGCTCAACTGAATTGTTACCGCAAATAAGTTTACAGTACGATAAAATTATAGGCGACCATACTCTTAAAGCAATGGTTGTTGGCGAGACCTGGAGTTACAAGTGGACCAGTTTGCAGGGATCACGAAAAGATATATTATCATTTGAGGCACCTTACCTGATATATGCGTCCGAAGAAGGAAAAGATAATGCCGAGAATCTTCAAACTAACGGTAATGTTGGTGTAACTGAACGCGCCCGTGCTTCAGTAATCGGTCGTATTAATTACGATTACAAGGGTAAGTATATGGCCGAATTTTCAATGCGTGCCGATGCTTCCGGTGAATATCCTCCTAAAGGACGCTGGGGTTATTTCCCAAGTGTAAGTGCCGGATGGAGAATCTCTGAGGAAGCGTTTATGAAAGATAATTTCAGCAATCTGAATAATTTAAAAATCAGAGGTTCTTACGGTATTCTGGGTAACGATGCAGTGTCGTCGTTCGATTACCTGACCGGATATACTATTTCAACCGATTACTACGTATTTGGTGCGTCGCCGGCCCCTGTAATTGCATCAGCAGGTTTAGCAAACCCAAACATTACCTGGGAAACCATGAAAATGAGTAATGTTGGTATCGATGGAACTTTCTGGGATGGTTTATTCGGATTCGAAGTTGACGGCTTTTACCGCTTAAGAGAAGATATTCTGGCACAACCAACCGAGCAGGTACCCAGTACCTTTGGTGCAAATTTGCCCAGAACCAACTTAAATAAAAGAGATAACCGTGGATTTGAGATAACATTAACCCATAGCAATAAAATTGGCGATTTCTCCTATGACATCTCACCGATGTATGCATGGACAAGAGGTAAATATGTTGAACTGGATGAAGATGTTTTGCCTACAACCGGTGATTTGGATGCCGAAACGCTTGAGTTTAATAAACTATGGAATGAAAGATATGTTAACGAAGGCCAGTGGGACAACCGTTACTGGGGGTATGTTTCCGATGGATTTTTTATGAATCAGGAACAGATTGATAACCATGTGATCGATCAGGATCAGGCAGAAAATCAAACGATTAAAGTGGGTGATATTATATATAAAGACCTGAATGGTGATAATATGATTGATTGGAGAGATCAAAAGGTTATTGCACAGGGAAGTACCAATACAGATAATTCAGCATCGTTGCCCAATACCATGTTTGGTCTGGATATGGGAGCGCAGTGGAAAGGTCTTGGTGTGAGAATGTTGTGGCAGGGAGCTGCCGATTACGTGGTAGTGGTTGGAGGATCGGCTTCGGCTCCATTTAGCAACGAATCAATACCACTTTCACAGCATTATGATTATCGCGCAATCATTGGTCAGGACGGAAATGGACAGGACTACATCACGAATCCAGATGATTTTAAGCTTCCTCCTGTAACCCAAAACGGCAGGACTGCAAATAATGGCAAAACATCAGATTTCTGGACTTATGATGCAGCTTATTTAAGATTGAAAAACATCAACATCTCTTATACCATCCCAAAATCATTACTTGAAAAAGTTGGTTTTAGCAAATGTGTTGTTTATTTCAGTGGAACTAATTTATTCACAATTAGTAATTTGGATATCTGGAAAAAGTCATTTGATCCGGAAATTATCGGAGCCAACAACAGGGATTATCCGCCGGTAAAAACGATGACATTTGGACTTAGGTTAACTTTATAAACTCTAAATGATTAGAACGATGAAAAAGATAATATTTATACTACCATTATTTGTTCTTCTGTTTGGTTGTAGCGACTTATTAGACATTGCTCCTACCAATATTATATCAGAAGATGCTGTGAAAAATGACCCGGTCCTTGTGGATGCATTCTTGAATAAAATCTATAATAACACCAGGTTTCAATCAGGGGGTGAAGGAAATGCCTTATTAAACGTGATGTCGGATGAATCGAATGTATTTGCCGGCTGGCAAACACCATTTGGAGCAGCCATGAAAATTATTGATGAAAATGGTGCACACTCAGCATTGGAATACTGGCCTTACGGAAATATTCGTTCGTGTAACGAAATAATGGAAATTCTGGAAGAAGCCACTTTTGATCAGGATCTGGTGGATCAGAAAACTGCGGAAGCACGTTGGTTAAGAGCATTTATGTATTTCGAACTGGTAAAACGTTACGGTGGTGTTCCATTAATTACTGAGGCTCAAAGCATCGATCAACCCATTGAAGAGTTATACGTTGAGCGCAATTCAGAAAAAGAGATTTATGATTTTATTGCATCGGAAATGGATGCATTGGTTAATCTTTTACCCGATAGTTACGACTCAGGTAATTTTGGGCGGCCTACAAAATGGGCAGCTTATGCATTAAAAAGCCGTGCTATGTTATATGCCGGTAGTATTGCAAAATATGGTTCGGTGCAATTGGATGGTCTGTTGGGCATACCTTCAGGAGAGGCAAATGCCTATTACCAAAAAGCATACGATGCGTCAATGGCAATAATTAACGGAGGAATGCATCCTTTGTATAAGGAGAATGCAGATCCGGTAAAAAACTACACCGAATTGATGTTAGCCGATGGAAATTCGGAAGTTATTTTTGCCGAAGTGTATGATTATGGGCTGTTAAAAGCGCATGGTTGGACTTTCTATTGTATGCCCGACGGATTTCAAACCGGTTGGGGATCCAATAACTGGATGTACCTGGAAGCATGGGAAAAATATGAGTACAAGGACGGTTCTTCTGCCGTTTGGGACAGAAGTTTACTGGATGGAAATAACAAGTTCTCTCTCGATGAAATTATCTTGAACAAAGACCCGCGCTTCCTTGCCTCGGCATTTTATCCTGAAACACCATGGGGAGACGGTAAAGTTTATGTGCACAATACAACAAAAGGCACTATTCCTTCCGGTTCCGATTGGCCTGGTGTTGCACCCCGAAGGAACCGGATTAAAACCGGTATATTGATTAAAAAGCGTGTTAATGAGTCGCTTATCGGACTGAACAACAACGAGGACGATTCTGACTGGACTGTTTTCCGCACAGGCGAAATGTACCTAAATGCAGCGGAAGCCAGGTTTGAAATGGGCGAAGAAGAAGATGCCAGAAACTTGATTAATGTAATACGAAACAGAGCAGGAATGCCTGATAAAGAGACATTGACTTTGGAAGAAGTACGTAACGAACGTTTTGTGGAACTTTATATCGAAGAGCACCGCTACTGGGATCTACGTCGTTGGAGAATAGCCGTTGACGTATTAAACGACAAAGGATTTAAAGGTGTAACCTGGGATTATTACATTGATGAAGATAAGTACACACTAAAGATTAAAGATGCGGACTTTGGACAAAAGAGAGTTTTTGCCGAAAGAAACTATTATTTGCCAATTGGACTGGATCGCATAGCAGATAATCCGAACCTGGTTGAAAATCCGGGATACTAGAATAGTTTGGTTTGGGGAGGTTACCCGGGGGCCATATTTTGGTCCCTGGGTTTCCAAACTTGAACAGCGCCTAAAGCACTTATATCTTTATAAATGAATTGATATGAAAACAGGATTTCTTTGCTTTTTATTTATTGCTGTAATCTTCGCATCGTGCACCCGCGATGAGAAAAACAGCTCTCCAAATCTGGTGTTGATTTTGGTGGATGACATGGGGTATGCCGACGTTGGCTTTAATGGTTGCACCGACATTCCAACTCCTAATATTGATAAATTGGCGGAAGGCGGTGTGCGTTTTACCAATGGTTACGTTAGTTACTGCGTTTGTGGCCCAAGTAGGGCAGGTCTACTCACTGGCCGATATCAGGACCGATTTGGTTTTAGCAGAAATCCTCTGTTTGCACCAAACGATCCCGGGATGGGTTTGCCGTTAACTGAAGAAACCCTTGCCGATGCCTTAAAGAAGGCGGGTTACAAATCGCTGGCAATTGGAAAATGGCACATGGGAGCACATGAATCGTTACACCCTTTAAAAAGAGGATTTGATGATTTTTACGGATTTCTGAGTGGTGGTCACCGATATTTTCCGGAAGAACTGACCCTGAATGATCCGTTTGAGGCAACCTCACAATTCGACGGTTACAAAACACGCCTGCTACGAAATTACGAAAGAGTGGATGAAACAGAGTATTTGACTGATGCTTTATCGCGTGAAGCGGTTTCGTACATTGAAAAAAACAAAGACAATCCGTTTTTTATTTATCTCGCCTATAATGCACCACATGCGCCCTTGCAAGCCACCGAAAAATACCTGAGCAGGTTTAATAACATTGATAATATTAAAAGAAAAACCTACGCAGCCATGGTAAGCGCGGTTGACGATGGAGTTGGACTCATACTTAATAAACTGGAAGAACTGAATTTGGAAGAAAATACACTCGTGGTATTTTTATCCGATAACGGCGGACCTGAAAATCACAACGCTTCAGATAACGGAATTTTGCGCGGACAAAAAGGCGATTTATTTGAAGGGGGAGTACGAGTACCTTTTGCCATGAAATGGCCCGGAACGATTCCGGCAGGTGAAATATATGAAAATCCCATAATCTCACTCGATATTTTTGCAACGATAATCGCTCAGAGTGGTAAAGAAATCCCGCTGAAAAACGAAATTGATGGTATCGATTTGATCCCGTATCTGAAGGGGGAGAATAATTCGCAACCACACGATCAATTATTTTGGAGAAAATTTGATGCACAGGATTATGCCGTTCGCCAGGGAGATGATAAACTGCTGATCAAAGCTGAAAGTAAAAACATGCTTTTTAACCTCACTGATGATATTTCGGAAGAAAACAACCTTGAGGAACAGAGGCCAGATAGAGTTTTACAGCTAACCAAAGAATTTCAGAACTGGAACAGAAATATGAAGGATCCGATTTTTATGGGATTGAGTCAGGATAAGAAATATAATGAGCTTCATCCTGAAAGATTTGAAAAGCTTACAGAATAAGAAAACCTAAACCAAATGAACCTTAATAAACTTATTGTATTAGCTGGTGTATTTGTTGTTTCCGGTAGCGTTCTTTTAAACGTACAATCGGCTGCAATAAATACTTGAAATTATAAACACACAGAACTAAACATGATGAACCATTTTAATGGATTTTTTCTCATTATTATTTTCTCGGTAATTTTGTTGGGGTGTTCTCAGAAAACATCCCATCAAAACGAAAAACCAAACGTTTTGCTCATCATTGTTGATGATCAGGGCTATGCCGATTTTGAACCGTTTGAAAATCATTCGCCTGAAGTTTCAACCCCAAGTATGAACAGGCTTGCCGAAGCGGGTACGGTATTTACCGAGGCGTATACAACGGCACCGGTTTGCAGCCCTTCCAGAGCAGGGTTAATGACCGGGAAGAACCAATTCCGTTGGGATGAGAAAGCAAGTTGGGGACCCGGATTGCCCGACAATGTGAAAACCATTGCCGAATATTTGAAAGAAGCAGGATACACAACTGCCCGAATTGGGAAAGCTGATTTTGGAACAAATTACCATAAATTCGATGTGCGTGAATATCCTTTAAATCACGGTTATGATTACTTTTTAGGATTCAGCGCCCATGCCCACGACTATTGGTTAACATCGGAAGAGATTGCTGGCCGTACACCCGATCCGAATGGAACCAGCGCACACCTTGGGCCATTAATGGAAAACAAGGGCTACAAAAGTTATCCTGATGAGGAATACCTGACCGATATTTTTACCAACGAAGCCATCAAATACTTGAAATCAGAAAAAGATGCTCCCTTCTTTCTAACGCTGGCGTACAACTCCGTACACCATGTAATTCACGAAGTCCCGCAAAAATACCTGGATAAATACCAGGTGGATCCAATCCATAATTATGAACCCGATTCGATGGAAACATTTAATCATCAAAAACCGGGATCTTATTCAGCTTATTACGAAAAATATACGCGACTTGGTGCCATTCAGGATGAGGACATGCGAAAGTTTTATCTGGCCAACCTGGATTGTCTCGACGAGAACATTGGTCGTGTACTGGATGCGCTGAAAGAACAGGGACTCGATCAGGAAACAATGATAATTTTTGTTTCCGATAATGGTGGTTCTCCGTTAACCGGCGCTAAAAATGCTCCGCTTTCAGCCGGTAAATATTCGCTTTGGGAAGGCGGAATACGGGTACCGATGGCAATAAGCTGGCCAGGAAAAGTGAAAGCCGGGAAAGTTGAAACCAATTATGTTTCGACTACCGATATTTTACCAACCATCAGCAATGCCGCCGGAATTGAACTGACCGACGAGACTATAGATGGAATTGACCTTTTACACCCCAACCAGGATCGTGTGCTGGTTTGGCGGTGGGGGAATACCTGGGCAGTGCGTAAAGGCAACTGGAAACTTACCAATACGAACGAACAATGGGGAAAAGGCCGTCCGTCCGATTTTTATATTAAACCGATATCTGATGATCTGAGCCTGAAACTTTTTAATCTTGCTGATGATCTGGGAGAGCGTGATAATTTTGCGCTTTCTATGCCCGAAAAAGTAAAAGAGCTTGAAAACGCTTATAATAATTGGTTGAAAGAAAATAGCAGGAAGTATTAATCACTGTCATAATTGAAATAAAAAATGGATAAAATTACAGCTGTATTTGCCCTATTATTGTTGAATTCGATCGTTCTCGCTCAACCCGATTGGGAAAACGAACAGGTAATCGGCATCAACAAAGAACCTGTTCACGCCACTTTTTACCCCTTAAATTCAGTGGGAGATGCTTTTGAGGATGGAATGAAATCACAATGGGTTCAACTCCTGAACGGTACGTGGAAATTCAATTGGGTAGCCAATGTGGACGACCGGCCAATGGATTTTTTTCAAACGAATTTTGATGCATCTGATTGGGCTGAAATTCCGGTTCCATCGTGCTGGCAAATGCAAGGATTTGGCACACCCATCTATACAAATATTACCTATCCGTTTGACAAAAATCCTCCCAAAATTTCGGGAGAAAATGGCAATCCGGTTGGTTCGTACCTGCGAACGTTTACTATTCCCGAAAATTGGGATGGAAGAGAAGTCTTTATCCATTTTGATGGAGTTTCTTCAGCTTTTTACATTTGGGTGAACGGCGAAAAAGTGGGGTACAGTCAGGGAAGCCGCACTCCGGCAGAATTCAACCTCACCAATTATTTGCAAAAGGGCGACAACAAAATTGCCGTGCAGGTTTTTCGGTGGTGCGATGGCAGTTACCTCGAAGACCAGGATGGCTGGCGAATGAGTGGAATTTTCAGGGATATGTATTTGTATGCTACACCCAAAATGCAGATTAAGGATTTCTTTGTGACCACCAACCTGGATGATCATTACCGGGATGCAGTTATTAATGTAAACATCAAATTAAAAAATTACGATAAACGTTCTTTTAAGAACGGTGCTGTTGAGTTTAAGCTGCTGGATGTTATTGGAAACGAAATTGAGCTAGCAGGTGAAACTGCTCAACAACTAACCGGTATTAAGCCGGGCGAAACAAGTGAGATTAAATTGCAGGTCAAGGTTGAAAATCCACTAAAATGGACACACGAAACACCCAACCTGTACAAAGTTTGTGTGCTTTTAAAGGACGATGAAGAGCTGAGTGAAGTAGTGGTTTGTAATACCGGATTTCGCGAAATCGAGATCAAAGACCGCCAATTGTTACTGAACGGAAAACCGGTTCTTTTCAAGGGTGTGAATAAGGTGGAGCACCATCCGGTTTATGGGAAAACTGTAACACGCGAATGGCTTGAAAACGAGGTGGTTCTAATGAAACAACATAATATTAACTCCATTCGGACAGCACATTATCCGCCACATCCGTATTTACTCGATTTATGCGACCGATACGGTATTTTGTTGATTGATGAAGCGAATGTGGAATCACATGGCATGCGTTACGAAGCAGAATCACTGGCTAAAGATCCGGCATGGGGAAAGGCGCATGTTCAGCGTTTGCGCTCCATGATTCAGCGTGATAAGAACCACCCGAGCGTTATCCTTTGGTCGCACGGAAATGAAGCCGGAAACGGGGTGAATTTAGTGGCCATGAACGAAGAAGCACACCGGCTCGATCCAACACGGCCGACACATTATCATTTTGCCGAAAATCCGGTTTCATCGGATGTGATCGGAGGTTGGAAACGGGGAAACGGGCCAATCTGGCAAGGGCGTTACCTTGAAGTTGCCGATTTGTACAAGTACCAGTTTTCCGACGATCCACGACCATTTATTTTAAATGAATACGCTCATGCCATGGGTAATGCCATGGGAAATCTCAAAGAATATGTTGATGCTTTTGAAGAAGTTGATGGCCTGATCGGAGGTCATATCTGGGACTGGGTTGACCAGGGCATTGAACAGAAAGTACCATCGGGAGAAGCGTATTTTGCTTATGGAGGTGACTTTGGTGATTATCCGAATGACAAAAATTTCTGTCTGAACGGCATTGTTTTGCCCGACCTGAATGTAACCCCTAAAACCATTGAAGTAAAAAGAGTTTACCAAAACATAGGGTTCAGGTTCGTTAACGGAAAGATTCTGGAAATTGTAAATAAAAACCAACACATTTCGCTGGATGGCATCACCTTTTACTGGAGTATTTTAGAAAACGGACAACAGCTTGCTTCCGGGAAGTTCAAAGAGAGTGTTGGGCCCCGATTATCGGAAAATGTTTCGATTCCAATCAATTATTCACAGTTTAAAGAAGGCCAAGAATACCTGCTCAATATTTCCGCAAAGCAGGATGAAGAAACCTTGTGGTCGCCGACAAATTTCGAAATAGCCTACGACCAGTTTATACTTCAGGAATGGAATTTTAACAGCAAATTTATCGATTTGGGAAATAACAAGTTGCGCGTTGAAGAAACAGTTGATTATGTGACCGTTTCGGGAGATGATTTCGTTTTTACCTTCGACAAGAAAAACGGCATTATCACTGATTATAAAATTCACGGAGAGCCAATTCTTCAGCAGGGGCCAACACTTCAGGTTTGGCGGGCACCCACCGACAACGACGGCTCCTACTGGCCCGATGGCACAAACAGACGAACCTGCAAACTTTGGCTCGACGCCGGATTGAATGAAATGAAAAATGCCGTAAAAAGCTTTCATATCAAAGAATTGGACGCCGGGAAATTGGCTTTTGTTACCAACAATATTCTATCGAATTCAGAGAATACAGCAGGTTTTAATTACGATGTAGATTATACGGTTTATGCCGACGGAACCTTCAGTATGAACACAAAAGTGGAACCCTTTGGTGAACTTCCCAACCTTCCGCGGTTGGGTTACCTGCTGGTTTTTAATGATGCTTATAATCAGTTCCAATGGTATGGTCGTGGACCTCACGAAAATTATAACGACCGAAAAGTTAGTGCTTTAATCGGGTACTACTCGGGTACTGTGGATGATCAGTTTACATATTATGTGGTTCCGCAGGAGAACGGCAATAAAACGGATGTTCGCTGGGCCAGGCTTACCGATTCAAAGGGAATTGGCTTGCAGGTTGCAGGCGATATTCCTTTGGAGACCTCGGTGCATCATTACAGTGCAGAGGCTTTGTCTGATGCCGTTCATACTTACGGATTGCAAAAAGAAAACAAGACCTACTGGAACATTGACTACCGTCAGGGAGGCCTTGGTGGCAATAGTTGTGGTCCGTTGCCTCTTGAAAAATATTTGCTAAAACCTGAACCTGTGCAGTTCAGCTTGTTCTTCACTCCAATTTCAAATTAAATGAGAAAACGGTATGATCTTTCAAAAGACCCCGGCGAACAGCATAATGTAGCCTCAGAGTATCCCGGGGTTGTTTCCCGGATTCAAAAGTTTAAGTTGATAAATGTATAGATAGGGAATATTTTAAACACTAAACCATGAATAAACTTCTTCTAATAATTATTGTCTTGCTTTTTGCTTCCTGTTCAAAAGAGGAACAGTCGAAACAAATTTACTATGTAAATAGCGAAATAGGGAGCGATACTAACAACGGAATGACACCGGAAACTGCCTGGAAAAGTTTTGATCGAATAACTAAAATTGAACTAAAACCGGGTGCTCAAATTCTGTTGGCATCAGGTTCTGTATTTCAGGGAGGATTGGTTTTGGAGGATGTTTCGGGAACTTCTGATTCGCCGGTTGAAATTAGCATGTACAAATATTCTGAAAATACGAATCTGCCTGTTATTGATGCGAAAGGATTTGCCAATGGAATAACACTGCTAAACTGTAGTAATGTTGTTGTGTCTGATCTTGAAATTACCGGAAATGGGGGAGGTGTTATTCAAGCCGGAAACTCAGGACAAAATATGCATTGCGGAGTGTTGGTAACAACTACAACCGAAGGGGTTTATGAAAATATTCAGTTGAAAAACCTAAAGATACGCGATGTTTTTTTTGAAGATGCCGGTTATAAAAGAGGCAAGGATGAAGTACGCACTGCAAACGGGACTCAAAGCTATGGTTGGGGCATTCGTGTTATTAATCAGCTGGAGAAGGCGGAAATAAAAAGTATCGTAATTGAAAATTGTGAGGTAAGCAATGTTGCTCACACAGGCATTAAATTAACGGGGCGAAACCAAAATATCAGTGAGGTTAAACTTTACAGCAACCGGGTTTTATTTTCCGGTGGCCCCGGAATGCAGATGAGCGGAGTTAAAAATGCACACATTCAAAAAAATTATATCGACCATTCGGGTAGCAATAACGATTCACGAAAATGGGGGCGTGGCAGTGGCTTGTGGACCTGGGGTTGCTCTGATGTTTTAATCGAACACAATTCGTTCAGAAATGCTAATGGCCCAGGAGATTCAGCAGGGTGCCATATCGATTTTAATTGTAAAAATGTTGTTGTTCAATATTGTTTTAGTGAAAACAACGCTGGTGGATTTTGTGAGATTTTAGGCAATAATTATAACTGTGCATATCGATACAATATCAGCGTTAACGATGGCCATCGTGTTAAAGGTGAGAATGGCGCATTTCAGGAAGGGAAAATATTTTGGCTAAGCGGATACAATGGCGACAAACCGCGAAAGGGGCCTTTTAATAGTTATTTTTATAACAATACCATTTACGTTAATAAGAATATTGTAGCCAAAATTGCGGTCGACCGGGCTTCATCCGGAGTGCTTATTGCCAATAATATTTTTTGCATCGAAGGCGAAAGCCGGGCAGTTAAGGGCGACCAGTATAAGCCGGAAACTGATGGGCAATCGCAGGTGGAAAATATCGTTTTTAAAAACAACTTATACCTGAAAAAAGAAAATTGGCCCGTTGATGTTTTAATTCAGGATGAGGACCAGATTATTGGCGATCCTCAAT
Source organism: Draconibacterium mangrovi (assembly GCF_010586825.1). Classification (GTDB taxonomy): domain Bacteria; phylum Bacteroidota; class Bacteroidia; order Bacteroidales; family Prolixibacteraceae; genus Draconibacterium; species Draconibacterium mangrovi. Next base: position 378,737 of record NZ_JAAAGB010000005.1, read on the forward strand.
TTAAAAATCCGGGAGGACTGAGTAAAGAGGATTATATTCCAGTTAACATTGACCTTATAAAAGATAAGGGGATAAAAATTGAACCAATTCCGGGAGATCCGCTCGGCTTGACAATCGGATTAGACGTAGAATATGATTATTTTGGCAACAAAATAGAAGGTTTACCCGACCTCGGGGCTATTCAATGCAAATAGTATAAGCTACGGCTTAATGAACTAATATATGTTTTCATAAGGTGTGGCACAAGCAGATTAAAAACAAAATAATTTCATGTACAAAGCGATTCTAATTTCTTTTTTAGTAGCAATCTTGTTTGGATGCGATACAGACAAGAAAATTGAAAGCTTAGTCCCGAATGAGGTTGGGACAGCTCCAAATTATTGGTGTACCTGGTACTGGCAAAACTACCTCATCCTAAAAGGGCAGGAAGTAACAAATCCTGATGCTGCAACTGTTTATACAAATGAAGCCGCGAGAGAAGAAATGAACGAAGAGAATATCTTTGGTGAGCAAGGCATGGCGGTGGTAATGTTGCCGAAAACAAGAAGCGACTATTATTTTGTGATTGACCACGGCTGGCAAGATAAACGAATCAAGGATAATACATTTTTCACCTTAATAATGGACACGCTTGATTTTCCCAGATACGCAAAGTTCGATCCAGAGGAACGGATAAAACAAATGAACCATGATATCAAAGAGCTGGGATGGAAAGGACTTGGATTATGGGTTCGGGGAAATCCGCCGGAGGATGAAATGAGAAAATTTGTGGAGTGGAACAAATATGCAGGAGTTGAATATTGGAAGATAGATGGAGGGGATATCGCCCATTATTACGCCTCCAAAATTAAAGATGAGATATATCCTGAGCTGACTTTGGAGCATATTACGGGTACAGGACCGGTAAATCCTAAATGGAATACCCCCGGGTTAACTTCATATCTTTCAGTTTATAATGGACAAAAAGCTGTTTCTCAGGAATTGAATGCTTCATTAAATTCGACTACAGAAAAAGCAGAAAAATCATTGGATGTTATCAAAAATACAGATGTATTCAGAACGTATGACGCAGCACCTTTGCTGGTGAGTACAACTACCATGCAAAGAGTACATGATATATTAGTGCAAACTGCAGGTAACAATGACTATAAAGCCTTTCTTAATATTCAGGATGATTGTAACATTGCTGCAGCTTTGGGTTTACTTGTTGCAGTTAAACGTCACCCGATGAATACCCCGCGAATATATAATGGAAAAGATTTTCATTTACAGATTTCCGGAGATCGACATGTAGACAAACGACTAAATGAAATGGATCGATTTGCGTTATGGCAGCGTATTGCACCTCCAATGGTTGCCGGTTATGGAACCTATCATTTTTCAACCCAAAGCCTTGTCGACAGTATTGTTTTCAAAAAAAATGACACTTGGCTAAAGTCGACACATGGAAAGATGGTACGGCAAAGTGCTCCTGCAATAATGACTCGAAATATAGCTCTTCCCGAAGTTAAATGTGAAGGAATGCCACCTTATGTACTGGCTTCAAAATTTCCAAATGGTGCTATAGCAATTGCTACTGAAGGGCGGGTTACACCTGATAAAAGCTGGCAACATCCAAAGGCTGAAATTACATTAAAGGAAGTGGAGCTTAATAAGCCTATCGGTATATTTGGTTACTATGAATCTTTAACATTCGAATTTTCAGAAAGCTTACCTGATGAAATTAAGATTTATGGACAGGATTTGTTGTCAAAAAGAGCAATCGACATCACAAAAAAAATAAAGAGAAATAAGAATGGCTTTATAATTCAAGGTAATTTGATTGATGAAATAGGAACTATGGCCGGAGACAAAGGCGATATTTCGGTTCCTGGAATGGTTATTAAATTTATTTCTGATCAAGTCAATTAGCCAGTTTCTAAGATTTACCTGGCAATGATAGGCGATGTTAGTTGTCAAAAGATCAAATAATATAATGATGAGCATATGTTTAATTTTGTTTTTATAAATATTAATACTGAAAAATCTATTAAAATGAATAAACTCAGAACTGCTTTTTATTCCGTACTACTTCTATTTTCGGTGTCGTTTGTGGCTTGCACATCTTCTACACAATCGAAGCAAGAAACGGCAGCACCGGAAACAAAACCCAATATTGTAATTTTTTACCTCGATGATTTGGGTTATGGCGATATGGGGGCCTACGGAGCAACTGAAATTAAAACACCAAACATGGATCGTTTGGCAAACGATGGTGTTATGTTTACCGACGGACATGCTTCGTCGTCAACCTGTACCCCAAGTCGTTATGCGTTGTTGACCGGCATGTATCCTTGGCGTAACAAGGATGCTAAAATTTTGCCGGGTACGGCACCGCTGATTATTGATACGGCGCAGGTAACTATCCCGAAAATGCTGAAAGGGCAGGGCTATTACACCGGAGTAGTAGGTAAATGGCACCTCGGCTTGGGAACCGGGCATGTTGATTGGAATAAACATGTTTCTCCCGGTCCGAACGAAGTGGGTTTCGACTATTCTTACATTATGGCGGCCACACAGGACAGAGTGCCTACGGTTTATCTTGAAAACGGACTGGTAGAAGGACTCGATGCGAACGATCCGATTGAAGTGGATTACGAGAAGAATTTTGAAGGAGAACCTACCGGGAAAGACAATCCTGAGTTGCTAACCATGAAATGGCACCACGGGCATAACAATTCAATCGTTAACGGCATTCCACGCATCGGTTTTATGAAAGGTGGCGAAAAAGCAAAATGGAGCGACGTGGATATGGCCGATCATTTTCTGGCAAAAGCTCAGGATTATGTGAAGGAACATAAGGACGAACCGTTCTTTTTGTACTATGCCTTGCAGCAACCTCACGTTCCGCGTACGCCAAATCCAAGGTTTGTTGGAAGTACCGATCTGGGGCCGCGTGGCGATGTGATTGTTGAAGCCGACTGGTGTATTGGTGAATTTATGAAAACCCTGGAAGAAGAAGGAATTTTGGAAAATACACTGATTATCTTCTCTAGCGATAATGGCCCGGTGTTGAACGATGGCTATTATGACGATGCTGTTGAACGAATTGGCAATCATGATCAGAATGGAGGGCTTAGAGGCGGAAAATACAGCTTATTCGAAGCCGGCACACGCGTTCCTTTTATTACCTATTGGAAAGGCAAAATTACTCCCTCAAAATCGGATGCTTTGATCAGTCAGATCGATCTATTGGCTTCGTTGGCAAAACTTTCAGGAACAGAAGAAAGCACAACCGACAGCCAGGAATTACTGGATGTTCTTCTTGGAAAATCAGAAAAGGGGAGAGAAGATCTCGTTTTGGAAGCCACTTCGCGGACAGCTTATCGTAAGGGCCAATGGTTGATGATTCCGCCATACAAAGGCCCGGCAAAAATTGCTTCGGTAAACATAGAGATTGGTAACGCACCTGAGTATCAGCTGTACAATTTGAAGGACGATATCTGTCAACAGAAGAATCTGGCTAATAGCAATCCTCAAAAACTTAATAAAATGGTAGAAGAATATAGAGAAGTTGTGGGAGACCAGGATAAACAGATTGAAACGTTGGAATTGAAATAGAACAAATAACTAACCAAAAACAGCAGTGAAAAAGAAAGTAAACAAATCTTTTATATGCTTCTTTTTATGATTCTGTCGCATTAATCCAGCACGATTTTAAAAATTATATTTTATGATGAATTATGAAGCCAAAGAATAAAATGTTTTAAAAGTTGTGGATTTAGAATCAATAATCTGATTCATTTCTAATGAGATTTGTTATTTCAATTCCAGCCAAAGTTCGCTGGGCAGAATCAAACTCCTTGAATCCTGTAGTAATAGTGATTTTTCGTTTGACATTGCGATGATCCTGTTCCACAATGTTGTTTTAATACTTACATTGACTACAACTTACATTTCGCTTCTTCCACATTTCGAAAGCTTAAAGTGAATCTTAATTTGAAGTAAACAGCTTGTTGGATTACTACTTCGTGTATCAATCGTGCTTGAACATGAAATTGAAATTTATTTTGAGCGGTAAAATTAATATGATTAGATTTATGTTTGATTAATGCGAAAGAACCCTCAGGTGCTGTATAGTCCACCTGTTATACCTAAAACTCCACCCAATTTTAGTTTTAGTTTTTAATCTTTGACCCTAAGTTTTTATAGCTGACAGACGTCGGTATTATTAAATTTAATCAAACAATCAGAAATAAATCAATGAAGAATCAAAAACTAAGCTTATTGGAAAAAATTGGCTACGGATCGGGAGATGCTGCCGTTAACGTGGTTATATCTTCCATGTTCCTTATCATCACTTATTTTTATACCGATATTTTTGGTCTTAAACCCAAAGATGTCGCCCTAATGTTCTTACTCGTTCGACTAATTGATGCTGTTAGCGATCCGTTGATGGGATTAATAACAGACAAGTATAAATTTAAAGGAGGCCGGTTTCGTCCCTACTTTTTGTTTCTATCGGTTCCTTTCGGAATCTCGGTTTTTCTAACCTTCACCACGCCGGGTTTTGATTATGCCGGAAAACTGATATACGCATACATTACCTATATTTTTGTTACGCTGATGTTCACATCGGTTACCATTCCTTATATTTCGCTAATTGGGGTTTTAACCAACGATCCGCAGGAACGTCTGTCGGCAAACGGCTACCGCCTTTTCTTTGCTAAGGTTGCTGCTTTTATGGTGTCGATCGTGGTTCCTATTCTGGCCGAAAAGTTAGGACGCGATGATATGGGAAGAGGCTACCAGCTGGCCATGGGGCTAATGGCACTTATGGGAACTTTGTTGTTTTTGTTCAGCTACTTTACCACCAAAGAGCGTATTGAACACGTTGTGGATAAAAAGCCCTTACACGAGCAATTTAAATTGCTGATCAGAAATAAACAGTGGCTTATTCTGTGGGGATCGTGCCTGTCGGGAACTACCGGATATGTAATCCGTAGTTCGGTGGCTATTTTTTATGCAAAATATTACCTGGGTGGCGATGCCGGAATGCAATCCACTTTTATGGGAACCGGTGTAGCAGCCGCTATTTTGGCTATGCCTTTGTCAACGCTTATCACCAAGCGCTTTTGTAAAGTAAAGCTGTTCTGGATGTCGCAGTTTGGGGTGGGTGTACTAAGTGTTTTGATGTTTGTATTGGTTAAACCACAACCCGATAGTGTACTGTTGGCTTATGTGCTCTACTTTATCCTGTCGTTAGTGGTTGATGTGCACGCACCTGTATTTTGGTCGGCCATTGCCGAAGCAGTTGACCACGGACATGCAGAAAGTGGAAAACGTGTGTCAGGACTGGCATTTGGAGGTATTTCTTTTGCACAAAAAGCAGGAATGGGAATTGCCGGAGCCGTAGTTGGCCTGTTGCTTGATGCGTTTGGATATATTCCCGATGCCATTCAAACAAAAACAGCACTTACCGGACTGGCAATTATGCTAACTCTAATTCCGGGTGTTTTTCATGTGATCAACGGAATGTTGATTTACCGATACAAAATTACCGACAAATATTACGAAACGATAAAAGCAAAAATTCACATTTAAGATGGATACTACAGGAAAAAATGCGCCATTGGTTGAGCAACGCGCCGATCCGTTTGTGTATAAACATACTGATGGATATTACTATTTCACCGGCTCGGTGCCAACTTACGATCGCATCGAGCTTCGGAAAGCAAAAACTATTGAAGGCTTAAAGGAGGCTGAAACGTTTGATGTTTGGTTCAAGCACGAAACCGGGCCGATGAGCCGTCATATCTGGGCACCCGAAATTCATTACCTCGATGGCAAATGGTATGTTTATTTTGCCGCCAGCCAAGAGGAAGACATTTGGGCGTTACGACCTTATGTGTTGGAGTGCACCGGCCAGGATCCTTTAAAAGATGAGTGGATTGAGCTAGGGATGATGCAGGCCGCCGATGGCGATGAAAAAACATTCATCGATTTTTCGCTCGATGGAACAGTATTCGAAAATAAGGGCAAACGCTATTTTTGCTGGGCCGAAAAAACCGGTGGTCAGTTTGCTGCTTCCAATTTATATTTAGCAGAAATGGAATCGCCCATTAAACTGAAAACCGTACAGTTTATGCTCACAACGCCTGATTACGATTGGGAAAGAGTAGATTTTTGGGTGAATGAGGGACCGGCAGTCATCAAAAATAAAGGTAAAATCTATATTACGTTTTCGGCAAGTGCCACCGGCGCCTGTTATTGTATGGGAATGATGGAAGCCGATGAGAATGTAGATCTGCTGGATCGTAATTCGTGGAAGAAATCGAGATATCCGGTTCTGGAAACCGATTATGAAAAGAAAATATATGGTCCGGGACACAACTGTTTTACTGTGGCTGAAGATGATGTAACGCCACTTTGTATCTATCATGCCCGTGATTATGAGAAAGCTGTTGGTGATCCTGCAGTTGTTCCTGAAAGCGATAAACGGCCACTGGAAGAAATTATTGAGGATCCGTTGTACGATCCAAACCGTCATGCACGCGTGATGGAAGTTAAATTTGATGCTGACGGTAAACCGGTGTTTGAGTTTTAGTTGAAACGATTATAAGCCGAAAAGGCAAAACCAAAGTGGGGGGCAGTATGAAACAATACCGTTCCCCACTTTTTATTTTGCTTCATGCTCTGAGTAGCCATCTCATGCTCCAATAGTGTAGCAACAATAAAGCAGGGTTAGATTGCCAAGACATCAAAGCGCGTATCAAAACCGAATTAAACGCTCACTTGTTGGTCAATCATGTCAGAATAGGTATTTTTACGACCAGGTTTTAAATTGGGCATATTTATGGTAAAACTGTCGGGTAAATACTTTGTTGCTTTCCTGATCCTCATTTTTTGTATTACTACAGATACTGTATTTGCAAAATCGACCGAGCAAATCAGGCTAAATGTGCTTACTACAAACGACGGGCTTCCACAAAATACAGTTGATGTTATTACAAAGGACAGCAAGGGTTTTATGTGGTTTGGAACCTGGAACGGACTGTGCCGTTTTGATGGATACACCTTTAAAACCTTCCATACACAAGAGCATGAATGGCTGAAAGGCAATATGATTCAGGCTTTATGTGAAGACGACGACGGCAACCTTTGGATTGGAACCGATAAAGGCTTGTCGTTTTTCGACTATCAGTTATTTCGGTTTTTACCCGTAAATGAGCTGAGCAGTAAAGTACTGAACTCTTCAGTTACTGCGATAGCCAAAGACGAAACAGGTGCAATCTGGGTTGGAACTGAAGAAAATGGATTGTGGAAAATAACAAAAAGCGTCGAGGGCACATTATCATGCCAAAAACGTTTTGGCGATTTGCTTCCGGCAGAAAATATAAACCATATTTTTATCACCCCCGAAAAAAGTATGTTTATTGGCACTGACAATGGCTTGGCAGTGCTTTCGTTGAACACAGACAAAATCATTGACAAATATTCTTTATTGATCGACGAAATAGGAACTATTAGTATACAGTCTGTTTTTCAGGATTCAAGAAGCAATCTATGGATTGGCACATCCGAAGTGGGCTTATACTATTTCGAAAGCAGTTCAAAAAGTATTCAGTTTTTTGGCGCAACAAATACAAGCGAAGAAGACCTTGACCACCTGACAGTTCGCGACATTGTTGAAGACCAGAACGGGGTAATTATAATTGGCACACTTGGCGGACTGAATTATTTCGACCAAAACAACCAAACTTTTTCGCACCTTTCCAACGATTCGAAACTAAGCAGCCCTTTTGTAAATTCGTTGTATGCCGATAAGGTGGGCAACATTTGGATTGGTACCGAAAAAGGAGGAATAAACCATTATAATTCCTATCAAAAGCCATTTAATGCGCTTACCCACGAAGCTTCCAATCCTAATTCAATAAGCCACAATACCATCAACTCCATCTTTGCCGAAGATGATGTATTATGGGTAGGAACAGCCGGTGGTGGAGTAACCCGTATTAGCGACAACGGCCTAAGCCCAATCCATTTCCAACATTCAGACGAAAATCCCCAAAGTATAAACAGCGACTTTGTAACCTCTTTTATCCGCGACAGCCAAAACCACCTGCTGGTGGGGACCTGGGGTGGCGGTTTAAACAAATTGCTCTCCGAAAAACAAAATCGTTTTGAAATTCTGGTAAACATACCCGGCGACGACAGAAGTCTGTGCAGTAGCTTTATTTCCAGTCTCGAATACCTCGACAACAAACATATTTTAATAGGAACGCGAGGAGGACTTGATATTTATAATCCCGGGGAAAATATTTTCCTGCATGTTCACGAAAAAATGAACATCGACCAGGCGCTCGAAATTGGTTGTATTTTAACCGACAGCAAAAACAGAGTCTGGGTGGGTACCGAAAATGGTTTGTACCGTTTCAAACGATCAGAACTACTTGCACTTGACGAAAATACCGAACAACTCGATTTCGAGAAATATTTAACCGATCCGGCTGATCCAGAATCGTTAGCCGGCAATTATGTTATCTCTTTTTGTGAGGCGCACGACGGAACCATTTGGATTGGCACTTACGGAAACGGCATTTGCAAATACATTGAAAACGGGAATGGCGGCAGCTTTATTAATTACAACCAACAGAACGGATTATGCAATAATGTTGCTTATGGAATTGAAGAAGACGTAGAAGGAAATTTGTGGATATCTACCGATAACGGATTATCGAAGTTTGATCCGGTTAGTGAAACGTTCCAGAACTACTACTCAAGTGACGGATTGTTGAGCGATCAGTTTTATTGGTCGGCCTCCTGCTCCGACGACCAGGGGAATTTATATTTTGGCGGTGTAGAGGGCCTGAACTATTTTAACCCGGCCGAATTCGAATCGTATCCAAATATTCCGCAGCCGGTATTTACACAATTTTCGGTATTTAGCGATCCGGTGATCATTGGCGAAAAATACCATTCAAAAGTAATTTTGAACGCACCGATAAGCGAAACACAGGAAATCTCGCTCTCCTATAAAGATGCTGTTTTCTCCATCGAGTTTTCGGCACTCGACTATTTTCAGCCGGGAAAAATAAAATACGCCTATCAAATGGAAGGGGTGGATCAAAACTGGGTTGAAGTTTCGTCGAACCGCCGTTTTGCCAACTACACCAACCTGTCGGGGGGCGAGTATGTTTTTAAGGTGAAAGCTGCCAACAGCGATGGTATCTGGTCGGAAAACTACACTGCACTTACCATAACCATTGTTCCTCCGTTTTGGGAAACGGCCTGGTTTCAAATACTGGCGGTGTTGTTTATCATTGCAATGGTTTTAGTTTACATTCGCTACCGTACGCAATTCCTGAAAGAACAAAAACGCAAGCTGGAAAAACAGGTTCGGGAGCGTACTTTTAAAATTGAGGAGCAAAAAGAAGAACTTGAAAAACAAAACCAACAAATTGCCAAACAGCGCGACGAAGTAATTGAACTGAACGAAAAAGTGAAGCTGGTAAACCAATTACGTTTACGTTTCTTTACGAATATTTCGCACGAATTCCGCACACCCTTAACGCTTATTATCGACCCGCTTGAGCAGTTAATGAAAAACATGAAAGCCGACGTTAACACCCAAAATACGCTTAATATTATTAACCGCAACGCGCAACGTTTGCTGCACCTTATTAACCAGTTGCTGTATTTCCGCCGTATTGAAACCGGAAAACTGCAACTATACGTTAGCAAAGGCAACCTGCAGGGATTTTTACACGGTATTTTCGAGTCGTTTAAAGACCTGGCCGAACACCAGAAAATTAACTACCGCTTTATTGAAACCGAAATAAACGAAGAAACCTGGTTTGATGCTGAGAAAGTGGAAAACGTATTTTACAACCTGCTTTCCAATGCCTTTAAAAACACTCCAGCTTCCGGGTCAATCACCTTAAAAGTTGAGAAAATTACAGAAAAACACGAAGATTGTATTCCAACTCCGTTTGTGGCAATAAGTGTTATTGATACCGGACGCGGAATCTCCAAAGAACATATGCCCCACATTTTTAACCGCTTTTATAAAGATACAGAGTCGGGAAAACAAACCGATTTTACCAGCTCGGGGATTGGATTGGCACTTACTTACGAGATTATTCAGGCCTTAAGCGGCGAAATTAAAGTGGAAAGTGAACCTAAAAAAGGCAGCACCTTTACGGTGTGTTTGCCGTATTCGAAAGACCGTTTTGATTCGGATGCCATTAACGAAACCAATGTGCCAACCGAAATCAACCTCGAAGGCAGGGTAAATGTACTTACCGAGCATATTGTAGCGCGAAACACCAACTACGAACTGGATGAAGTAACATCCGGAAACAAAACAAAACCTACCATTTTAATAGTGGAGGACAATTTTGATTTACGTAGCTTCCTGCTGCAAACGCTGCGATCGGGGTACCGGGTTTTAGGTGCCGAAAACGGAAAAATCGGTCTGGAAATGGCCAAAAAATATTCGCCCGAATTGATTATCAGCGATGTGATGATGCCTGTTATGGACGGAATTGAACTGTGCAGCCGCCTGAAAAAGAACATCCAAACCAGTCATATCCCCATTATTCTGCTTACCGCAAAAAATATGGTAGAAAGCTGGATTGAAGGACTGGAAACCGGTGCCGACGACTACATTCCGAAACCGTTTAACCTGCAAATTCTGGAAATAAAAATGCGCAACATCATTGAGTCGCGCCGGAAGATTAAAAGCATTTTCAGCAGCCCCGATCCAGTGGCCCCCGAAAGATTGTCATCAAACAAATTAGACGAAGAGTTTATTATAAAAGCTTACCAGGTATTAGAAAAAAATTACAGCGAACCAGACTTTTCGGTGGAACAATTTGCCCGTGAAATGTTTGTAAGCCGAAGTTTGCTGTATAAAAAAATTAAGGCATTAACCGATCTCAACATTACCGATTTCATCAATTCATACAAATTGAAAAAGGCGGTTGAAATGATAAAAACCACCGATCAGTCCATATCCGAAATCGCTTTTAAAACCGGTTTTAACGACCCAAAATACTTCAGCCGTATTTTCAAAAAATTCTACGGGTCAAGCCCCAGTGGATTCTCTAAATGATACATTTCCAGCTATTTAGGCATCTATAGAACCTCCCTGGACAAGATTTCCTAATTCGTCCACTATCAATATTAAATTGTCCACCACTTTGGATACCCTCCCGACGTAATTTTACACTCAGAATTTACGTGTAAACCAATTTTATTAATTATGAAGAGAAACTTAACTTATTTATTGAGCTTATTTCTTTTTACTTCCGGAATAAGTAAAAATTCTAAACTGTTGAGGCGTGCCTTGTATATGGTAGTTTTAGCAGCATTTAGTATAGTTGGGTGCGAGGAGTTGGATACTTATTCAATTGATGCGCCCGGTGACCTGCAAAGCAGAATCGACTCAATTGCAGATGCAAAAGCCAATATGGATACAGGTGATACCACTTACATCAACATTGCTACAGCGATAGTTGGTGCTGAAGATTACAGTTCCGGCTGGTGGACTGCATTTTCTGATTATTTCACTGTTCCTTCTAACAAACTATTACATATCGGGTTTGTGAATCACAATGGTGGTAGCCAAAACAACTGGAATAACTGGAACCTTGGCGTAGCCAACGAAATAGCAGATCGTGATGCTGACGGGTACGCAGAATATTTTGTACTGCGTTCTGATGCTTACGGCTGGGGTAACGAAGATTTCGATCTGGCCATGATCTCTCAAAACTATCCCGATACCGATGGAGATGACGATATTTGGAACGACTTCCGCGCGACCATGGATGGCGCCTATGTTACAATAGAAATAGACCACTCTGCTACCGGCAATGTATTTGTAACTGCCACCGCTGTTGGAACCAACGGAATTGAACTGGTTCAAACCTATCAGCAACCGGTTTCGGCCACTAAAGATATCACGGCTTTCTTAATTGGTGATGCCAGTTATTTCGAAATGAAAGAAGCTTATCTTCTGCCATCGAAAGTTACTGTTGTTGAAGATGTTACGCCAGTAAAAATTTCGGTTACAGGAGCTCCTGAATTTGTTGAAATCGGGAATGAAGATTTCTGGGGAAATGCAGTGGCTACGGTTACTTATGCCGACGGTTCGTCTGAAGTAGTTGATACTACCGATATTTCATTCTCGGTAATTCCTGATATGACCACGCTTGGACAGAAAACAGTTATTGTAGCTTATAACAAAACCAAACAAGGCGAATTGAGCGCGCCTGTAACAACCTTATATACTTTGGAGGTTACCAACTCGGTTACTGCCCTTGAGGTTACTACAATGCCAAATATTACTGAATACTATTTCTATACCGATACCATGGGCATCATATTCAACACCACGGGATTGGTTGTAACAGCTACCTATTCCGATGGTACAACCGGCGTTTTGTCGAATGAAGCGCTACAGTTTAGCACAATTCCGGCTGCCGAGGGTGCTCAGGATGCAGTTATTTCATATGTTGGTGCAACAAGCACAGTAACTACAACATGCACGATGACGCTTATTAAAGGTATCGGCCAGGTAGGTGTTTACGATTTTTCTACCGGTTGGTGGTCACAATTCTCTGAGGATTACCCGGTTGCTTCAGGCACAAGCAAAACAATTAAAATGTACGCCTACTCTAACGGAGTTAATAACTGGAACAGTCCGAGTACAATTCTTCGTAAAGCTGACATGACTGAATACGGTGTAGTTCGTATGGACAACTTCGGTTGGGGCGATGGTTATGCCACAGCAACTTCTACCAACGACTGGAACTTCGACATTTTTGGAGCAAACATAAGTGGATCAAGAATTGAGATCACTGTTACCAATAACGGCGACAACACTGCCGACATTCGTTACGATGTTACTTATGCCACCGGCGAAACACATTTCCAGGAATATGCAGGAATAACGGTAGACAGCTCTGATTTGAATGCTGCGATCGTGCTGGAAGGATCTTACATCGTAATTGTTGAATAATCACTTTGATAAAACATATTTAGACATGAAATATTTATTCTTAATCCTGCTGGGGTTGCTGGCATTTTCAACGGCAACATACGCGGAAGGCAGCGGTAATGCCGATCAGGTGTCAATAGCTCAACAAGACAACATAACTGTAAATGGTAAAATCGTTGACGAAAACGGAGAACCGCTTCCGGGCGCAACCATTCAACAAAAAGGAACAACAAATGGTACCATTACCGATATTGATGGTAACTTCTCTCTTTCTGTTCCTTCTGATGCTGCACTTTCAATCTCGTTTATCGGATACAAAAGTATTGAAGTAAACGTTGAAGGAAAAACTCAACTGGGAAGCATAACATTGGCTCCGGATATGATCGGCCTCGACCAGGTAGTGGTTGTAGGTTACGGTACACAACGTAAAGTTGATCTTACTGGTTCGGTTGCAATTGTTGATACCGAAGAGATGAAAAAAGTGTCAAACTCAAACATCTCAACCATGCTTCAGGGTAAAGTATCGGGTGTTCAGATTACATCTGACGGACAACCGGGAGCCGACCCAACAGTACGTATTCGTGGTATTGGTTCATTTGGTAGCACTGCTCCGCTTTATGTTGTTGATGGAGTGCCAATGGGAACAACAATTCGCGACTTCTCGCCAAACGATATCGAAACCCTGCAGGTGCTTAAAGATGCTTCTGCTGCGGCAATCTATGGTTCGCGTGCTGCAAATGGTGTTGTTATCATCACCACAAAGCAGGGAAAAAAGAACCAGGCGATGAAAATCGACTATAAAGGTTACGTTGGTATCGACCAGGTACAGGAAGGTGTTTACGATGTTATGGATGCATCGCAATACGCACAATACGTTACCATGGCCTACAATAACAGCGATATGGATGTTCCTGCCGGATACAATCCTTCAAGTGATAAATACCTTGATCCGAGCGAAGTAAACACCGATTGGTTTCAGGAAGCATTCAAAACAGGTATCCGTCAGAACCACAACATTAACTTATCGGGTGGTGGCGAAAACAACACCTACAACATTGCGCTCGACTACTTTAGCCAGGAAGGAACAATGGAAGGTGCCGGTCCTAACTTCGAACGTTATACTGCCCGTATAAACAACAGTATGGATGTAAAATTCATCAAAATTAAAACGAACTTCGTTTATAGCCATAGTGACCAGGACAATATGTCGCTGAGTAACGCCAACGAGTATGTTCAGGGTTTATATGGTGCACAATTTCCGGTTATGGCATCGGCATTGCTTACACCACCAAGTATTAAAGCTTACGATGAATCGACCTGGGTGCTTGACGATAAAATTTCGGCCGCATCAGAATACAACTACGACTCTTACGGTTATGGTACTTACTATGACGACGTTCACGGTGACTTGCGTGTAACCAACCTTTTACTTACTAATAATCTTTTGGAAAGAAACACGGTTGTTGACCGTATTGTTGCTTCAGGTTCGGCAAATGTTGACCTGATTGACATGGTTGGATTACAAAGCGAAAATCACAGTTTCGAATACAACCTTAACTTGTCGTACAGTAAAACAACTGCAAAAGACTTTACTTTCGTCCCTGCATTTATACAGAGTACAACAAACTACCTGTCAAAAAGCAACGAAACCCTGTCACAAGGCTATCGTAATTTTAGCGATGCACTTATCGAAAACACATTAAATTACGATGGTAAATTTGGACGTCATCACGTTAATGTACTTGCTGGTCAAACATTCCAGCGCGAGCTCTTTCACACACTTGCAGGCAAAGGTGTTAACCTGCCCGAGCCATACTATCTGCAAGTAAACAATGCGGAGGAGACAGCAGCATCAACGTTTGAAACCGAACACGTGTTGGCATCGTACATTGGTCGTGTCAACTACAATTTCGATGATAAGTACCTGCTTTCGGCAACAGTGCGTCGCGATGGTTCAAGCCGTCTTTCTTCTGACGACCGTTGGGACTGGTTCCCATCCGTATCAGCCGGTTGGCGTATAGAACGTGAAAACTTCTTTCCTGTAGACGAATCGACTGTCAATCTATTCAAGATTCGTGGTAGCTATGGAGAATTGGGTAACGAAAACATTGGCGAATACCAGTACATGGATGTGATGTCAAGAGGTAACTATACATATAGCTTTGATAATAATAAAGTTACCGGTTCTGCAATTTCAAACTACGTGAATACAGGTATCATGTGGGAAAAGAAGAAAACCATCGACTTTGGTCTTGATCTTGGAATGTTCAACAATAAGTTGGAATTTACTTTCGACTGGTATAAGTCAACATCAGAAGACCTTCTTTACAGTGTAGCCGTTCCAACCAATGCAGGTGCTACCAACGGAACTGTAACGATGAACGCAGCAACAATGGAAAACTCGGGTCTTGAGTTCCTTGTTGCTTACCACAATCATCAACATGCTGTTAATTTCGATCTTTCTGCCAATTTATCTACCCTTAACAACAAGGTGACCAAGTTGGGCGTTTCGGGCGAACCTCGTACCGATGGCAACAGCCGCACAGAAGTGGGTCGTGAAGTAGGTTCATTTTATGGTTACGTTTACGAAGGTATCTTCCAATCGCAGGAAGAGATTGACACCCGTATCAACTCTGAAGGTAATTACGTGAACCAAAACGGAGCACAACCGGGCGACGTGGCTTACGCCGACCTGAACAACGACGGCGAAATTACCAACGAAGACCAGACATATTTGGGTAGCGGTTTACCAGACTTTAACTTTGGTTTTAATGCACGTGCTGAATGGAAAGGTTTGGACCTGAGTGTGGCAACACACGGAGCTGCAGGTTTTAAAGCTGTAGATTTTATTGATGTTGCGTTAAGAGGCTCTTATGGCGCACTAAACAAAAACGTTGATTTATTAAATGCCTGGACACCGGACAATACAAACACCGATGTACCTCGCGTTGCTTACAAATCGTCAGGTTCAATTACCAACGACATGTTTAGCCAGCGTTATATTCAAGATGCTTCGTACCTGAAAATTGCCAACATTGAACTGGGTTACAATATGCCCGACAAATGGTTTGGCGGATACATTAGCGGAGTTCGTGTTTACGCATCGGCTCAAAATGTGGCCACATTGTCGAAATACAAAGGTTACAACGTAGATTTTGCAGGAGGAACATTTACTCCGGGTTACAACTACGCTTCGTATCCAACACCACGAAGCATGATGTTCGGAGTAAACCTTTCATTCTAAAACTATAATCGAATAAAGAAGAAATCATTATGAAAAGATTAAATATAATTCTAGCAATGTTGGCGCTTATTGGAGGTTTTACCGCCTGCAATGAGCAACTGGATGTAGTGAATCCGAACAACCAGACGACCTATGATTTTGGTAATACAGAATCTGAACTTCAGGAGGCGATTATTGCGTGCTACAACCGCATTCGCCTTGAAGGTACGTATGCCCGTGTTGGTTATACTTTAGATGCTGTACGTGGCGATGAAGTTTGGAACTCATCCCAACAGTGGTATTTAGACTACGACAATCTCAACTCTCCGGGAACAATCGGAATTGGTGACGAGTGGCCCTGGCGCGACAACTATCATGTGGTTAACCGCACCAACTTTGTATTATCGAAAGTTGATGAAGTTGATTTGTCGGACGATGCATACAACGAGATTAAAGGACAGGCACTGTTCCTCAGATCTTTGGCTTACTACGCATTGGCTACGTATTATCAAACTGTTCCTTTGATTACTGATTATGCTTCGTATTCTGACATAAATACCATGTATGCGGCTAACAATACGCAAGATGAAGTATTTGATCAAATTGAGGCCGACTTTGCCGAAGCGATGAATATTTTGCCGTCGCGCGATGAAGGTGGCGAGTGGGCCGGAGGTCGTGCGACATGTGGTGCTGCTGCCGGATATTTGGCTCGCACATTAATGTTCCGTCATAAATTTAACGAAGCTTACGCGGTACTGAAAGAGATTATTGCCGGTAAATACGGACATTACGAGTTGGTGGCCGACTATGGTGACAATTTTAAAGAGGATACCGAAAACAACGCAGAAAGTCTTTTCGAAGTGCAATTTTTAGACTTCGGAACAGGCGGAACTGACGAAGAGTGGACTCCGGTAAACATTAGCCCGGAAGCCACCCAGGGACACGCCGTAGAAAGTAACTTTGCTTCTCAGCAATTGGGTAGCTGGGGCGACCTTGCAGGAGCTCCATGGTTGTATAACCTGTTCATAGCAGAGAATTGTACTGATGGCCGTTTAGATCCACGATTATACTGGACACTGGTAACTTACGAACCGGAATATAGCACTTATACCGGTCTGAAAACTGATGCATATCCTAATGGAGATCCTCGTAGTAATACAATTTACGAGCAGGAAATTACTGAAACTCCGCTATCAAACAATGCACAGGGTGGTATCTCTATCGCGAAATTCACAAATGCGAGAAACAACATCTACAGTTCAATTACAAATGGATTGCACTGCGGTGTTAACCTTCGCCTAATGCGTTACAGCGATGTTTTATTGCGTGCAGCAGAATGCGAAAATGAAATCAACGGCCCAACACAAACGGCTATCGATTACATTAACGAAGTACGTAGCCGTGTTGCTCTTGAAGATCTTGAGGTTGCTGACTTCCCGTCGGCCAATGCGTTGTTCGAACAAATTGCAAACGTTGAGCGCCCAAAAGAATTTGGTTGCGAAAACGGACGTGGAATTGACTTACTTCGCTGGGGATTCTTTTACGATTCGGATCGTTTGAATCAGTTGGTTGAACATGGTTACTATAAGCGTGATGGTACTGCTTCAACAGAACCACTTACTGCTGAAAATGCCGACGATTCATCGTTCAAGTATTACTATAAAGGACATGAATATTTTCCAATATTTCAATCTACTCTTAATGCCAACCCAAATCTTGTGGGTAACTCGGCAAATAAGAACGAGGATAACGGACCTGCTTTTTTTGAGAAAGGGTACATGGTTCGTCCTGTTGTTGATTTGAATTAGGAAAAATTAGCGAGAAGCAGAGATTTCCTTATCGGAGTACAAAACGGTACTCCGATAAGGTGGTCATTTAATCAAAAACAAATTTGAAATGAAACTAAAGTATTTACTGATTTTATTTATCAGCATTACTGCTCTATCGATTGTAGGATGCAGTGACGATGATCTGGGACCAACAGGCATAACTACAAAGCCTGAAGATCCGGATGATAATACTGATCCCGATATAGATTTTATCATTCCGTCATATGCCGACGACTATTCCGCAATAGCATCGTGGGATAAACGTAACGAGTGGAATCTGGCCAACGTTCACGACCCGTCAGTTGCCTACTACAACGGATATTACTATATGTACGGTACCGATGCGTCGTATGGTAATTCGCACGAAGGACACGGTCATTTTCAGGGAAAACGTTCAACCGACCTGGTTAACTGGGAATGGGTAGGCGGACCTTTTTATGAAGCACCATCCTGGGTAGCTGATTCACTTAACGCCATTCGTTTGCGTATGAATCTTGAGGCCATTGCAAACGACAATATACAATACGGTTATTGGGCACCGGTAGTACGGCGGGTTAACGTTGGAGGACAAGAGATTTTGAGGATGTACTATAGTATCGTTATTCATAACTACATAAAAACCGGAAACCCCACTACTGCCAGCTTTGATGGAAGCTGGACTGAACGCGCCTTTATCGGCATGTGCGAATCGACCGATCCGGCAGGAGCGGTATGGGAAGACAAAGGTTTTGTTACAACTTCATCGTCAGATCGTGGTCTTGATTTTAGCCGTGCCAGTATATCAGACTGGAGTGGATATTTCTACTACAACGCTATCGATCCTACATACATCGTATCGCCCGAAGGAAATCATTACCTGATACACGGCTCGTGGCATAGCGGCTTTGCTCTTTTGCAGGTAGATGCAACAACCGGAAAACCGTTAAACACACTTGGCAACCCCTGGGCTGACAATGCAAGTGAACTCACTGCGAGATATGGAGCAAGAGTCGGTACACGTTCGAATGGCTCGCGTTGGCAAGCCAGCGAAGCCCCGGAGGTAATTTACAAAGATGGATACTACTATTTGTTTATGGCTTACGATGGCCTTGATGTACCATACAACACGCGGGTGGTTCGAAGCGAAAATATTGAAGGACCCTATTACGATATTACCGGGCGTAACTTTACCAACGGACAAGGAGACAGTTACCCGATTGTAACTCACCCATACAAATTCAATCTTAGCAACGGATGGGTAGGAATAGCACACTGCTGTATATTCCAAAAAGAAAATACCGACGAATGGTTCTACATGTCTCAGGGACGATTGCCCGTAAACGTTGGCGGCAATCCATTCTCCAATGCCATTATGATGGGGCACGTACGTCGTATCGTTTGGTGTCCGGCCTCGGTAAACGAACCCAATAACCTGTGGCCTATTGCATTGCCCGAACGATATGCCGGCGTACCTGAAGAATACGGTACAATTACCGAAAACGAGCTGATAGGAACCTGGGAGCATATAAATCTGAGCTACCGCTTCGCTCAACAAAATAGCGCCACCGGTCTCACCCTCAAATCAGACGGTACGATGACAGGTGCACTAACAGGTAACTGGAGTTACAATGAGTCGAAAAAACAACTAACACTTGGTAATGTAATTGTTTGCGTTGAACGCGAAGTAGACTGGGAAGCCTCTCCCCGACGTGTTACGCTGGTGTATGCCGGAACGGAGAAAAATCTTAACGCAACCTATTGGGGTAAAAAGTCGAAATAATGAAATCAACAGCAAACATATTGGCAGTGTGTCTTTTGGGTTCAGTCCTATTGAATTGTACTTCTGCAAACAAGGATGGTGAAACACAAGTTGCGGCCAATACTTCCGTAAAGGAAGTTAATATCAATAATCCTATTATTACCGATAAGTTCTCGGCCGATCCGGCAGCTTTGGTATCTGACAACACCGTGTACCTCTACGCAGGCCACGATGAAGCACCTGACGATTTCAACTTTTACCGGATGAACGAATGGCTTGTGTATTCTTCTACCGACATGGTAAACTGGAAAGAACATGCAGTTCCACTTAAAACAACAGATTTTGAGTGGGCAAAAGGTGATGCATGGGCAGCTCAGGTAATCGGGCGCAACGGAAAATTTTACTGGTATGTAACTGTTGAACACGGCAGTATTCCCGGAAAATCAATTGGCATTGCTGTTGCCGACAGTCCGGTTGGTCCGTTTAAAGATGCACTTGGGAAAGCTCTGATAACAAACGATATGACCACTGATAAAACACAAATCAGCTGGGACGATATCGATCCGACGGTTTACATCGACGAGGATGGCCAGGCCTACCTGTATTGGGGAAATACGGCTTGTTACTGGGCCAAACTTAAAGACAATATGATTGAACTTGATGGCGAAATACATACCGTTGATTTGCCTTATTTTACCGAAGCTCCATGGATTCACAAACGTGGCGATTGGTATTACCTGTCATACGCCTATCAATTTCCCGAGAAAACGGCTTATGCCATGAGTAAATCGATTACCGGACCATGGGAATACAAAGGCATTTTAAATGAACTGGCCGGCAATTCAAATACAAACCATCAGGCTATTATCGAATTTAAAGATCAGTGGTATTTTATTTATCACACCGGAGGTATTCAGCCTAACGGCGGAAGTTTTCGCCGGTCGGTTTGTATCGACGAACTGCACTATAACCCGGATGGTACAATGAAACGGGTAGTTATGACATCTGAAGGAATTCAATAATCAAATCAAATGAAGCAATCAATTTTTATCATAATAGCGCTGGTCCTTTTTTCGGGAAAAGTGTTTTCGCAAATCTTTGTTCACGATCCGGTTATAGCACAACAAAACGATAAATATTATTTGTTTTGCACCGGATTGGGAATAACAATCTGGTCGTCGCCAGATATGGAAAACTGGACAAAAGAAGGCCGCGTTTTTGATCAAACACCTCAATGGGTTTCGGAAACACTGGACGACTTTGCAGGGCACATGTGGGCGCCCGATATTATCTACAATAATGGACAGTATTTTTTATATTATTCGGTATCGGCATTTGGTAAAAATACCTCGTGTATTGGAGTCGCCACAAACAGCACCCTTAACCCTGAAGACACGGATTATAAGTGGGTTGATCACGGAATAGTAATTCAGTCAGTACCGGGAAGAGACGACTGGAATGCCATTGATCCTGCTATTGCTTTTGATGACGACGAGCAACCATGGATGTCTTTCGGATCGTTTTGGAATGGACTAAAACTCGTAAAATTAGACAACGACCTAAAAAACATTGCGCAACCCGAGGAATGGCATACTATTGCAAAACGGCAAAGAAGTTTTGACATTGAAGAAGCAGATGCTGGAGATGGTGCAATAGAAGCACCGTTTATATTCAAACAGAATGGGTATTACTACCTTTTTGTATCTTTCGATTATTGTTGCCGTGGAGCCGAAAGCAACTATAAGATAATGGTCGGTCGCGCAAAAAACATCGAGGGCCCTTATTTCGATAAAAATGGAAAATCGATGCTAAACGGTGGAGGGTCGCTGGTGCTTAAAGGCAATGAAAACTGGTATGGCATTGGGCACAATGCAGCCTATACTTTTGATGGAAAAGATTATTTGGTATGCCATGGCTACGACAAACACGACAATGCCAGGCAAAAACTGATTATTAGGGAAATACAGTGGGATAAGAACGACTGGCCGGTGGTTGATCAAACGAAATAACGATTTGCCGAATGTTGGGCAGCTTGTTTTAAGAGCTTCTGCTTAGCCACTTTGGATTAAAATTTTATTGGACACATACATAAAATAGCTGAATCATGTTAAAATTAAAAATCACATTAGCTGCTTTACTTCTGTTTGCAGTTTCGGTGTCTTTTGCACAAAGTACACTTAAGCTGCACACCGATCAGGCAGAGACAAAAATTAACAAAGAAATTTACGGACACTTTGCTGAGCACCTTGGCCGCTGTATTTACGGTGGTATTTATGTTGGAGAAAATTCCGACATCTCGAATACCCGTGGTTTCCGCGATGATGTAATTGTAGCGCTTCAGGAAATGGATATTCCGGTATTGCGCTGGCCCGGAGGATGTTTCGGAGATACCTACCACTGGAAAGACGGAATTGGCCCCCAAAAAGACCGCCCGTCAATGGTAAATATTCACTGGGGTGGAGTTACCGAAGATAACAGCTTTGGAACACACGAATTTCTCGATTTTTGTGAAATTATTGGTGCTGAACCATACATTAATATAAATGTTGGATCGGGAACCGTGCAGGAAGCTTCGGAGTGGGTTGAATACGTTACTTCATCGAACGTTAGCCCAATGACCGACTTGCGTAAAGAGAACGGCCGCGAAGAGCCATGGGATGTAAAATACTGGGGAATTGGTAACGAAAACTGGGGCTGCGGAGGAAACATGACTCCTGAATATTATTCTGATTTATACAATCGTTTTGCCAGCTACTGTGGGGGTGCCGAGTATAAAATTGCCGGTGGTCCGAACGTTGCCGACTACAACTGGATGGAAGTGGTAATGCAAAAAACCATGCGTCATCCTCACCTGGTTCAGGGAGTTTCGTTGCATGCTTACACCTTTACAACTGCGTGGGAAGATAAAGGACATGCCACCGATTTTGGCGAAAAAGAGTGGATTTCGTTACTGAATAATACGCTGAATATGGAAACATTGGTTAACCGTCATTCAACCATTATGGACAAATACGATCCGGCCAAACGGGTTGGTTTAATTGTTGATGAATGGGGTAACTGGTTTAATGTTGAAGAAGGAACAAACCCCGGATTTCTGTACCAGCAAAACACTTTGCGCGACGCTTTGGTAGCCGGTATCAACCTGAATATATTTAACAACCACGCCGACCGCGTTAAGATGAGTAATATTGCTCAAACCGTTAATGTTTTGCAATCGGTTATTCTTACCAAAGACGATGAAATGGTATTGACACCAACTTACTATGTATTTAAAATGTACAGCGTTCACCAGGATGCAACAATGATTCCGGCGAACCTGAAAACCGACAAATATGAACTCGATGGAAAATCAGTTCCTACTGTTCACGCTTCGGCTTCAACAAAAGATGGTGTAGTTTCAATTACACTTTGTAACCTGAATCCGAATGAAAGCGAATCAATCGAAATTGAAGTGACCGGAGATGATTTCTCATCAGCAAACGGACAAATTATCACTTCTGACAAAATGAATAACTATAATGATTTTGGCAGGCAGGAAACGGTAAGCTTAAAAGACTTTGATGTTGCCAAACCAAAAAACGGTAAATTAACTGTTGAGCTACCATCAAAATCAGTTGTTTTGGTACAATTACAATAAGCGATTATCGTTTTATAAAATAGAAAAGGAAGCAATATTGCTTCCTTTTTTTGCACTTAAAAGTTGCTTGTATTCTGTTTTCTTTCGTAATGTGAAATTCTCCAATAAAAGCTATTTGATCTTCAATATTTTATATTCTTGTTTAGATGATCGATCTGCTTGATATTTCAATCTTATAGTTGTATTCAAAATATTCTCGAATTAAGTAGGGTATTCCAAACCAAACCTGTATATAGAATGATTGCCACATAAAGTTGTAATCAATTTTGAGGTTTTAATGGTAAAAAACGGAAACAGTTAGTGGCAACCCGTCTGATGAGGCGGGTTGTTTTGTATCCGGGAATATGAATACTTAAAAAGGAAACTAATGAGAAAATTTACTTTAGGATTGATGTTTAGCTTTGTTTTTGTTCTTGGCTTATTCACATCGTGTATCGACGTTGAAACGGAAGACAGAACTTATTCCGACGAAATGTTGGAGCTCGGTGAATTGTTGAGCAGCCTGGTTGCAGAAGGCTATGATATTGATACCACGGCGCTGGGAGTATACTATATTGTTGTGGAAGAAGGAACAGGAGCCTGCCCGGTTGATGGAGATACCATTTCAATAAATTATAATGGCTATTTTGCTGATGGCACATTGTTCGACTCCTCAGATGATTGGGCAACCGACGGTATTTGGGAATTTGTTTATGGCGAACAATCGCTGATAACCGGATTTACAAATGCACTTTCGGTGATGAAAGCCGGAAGCCAGATGCAATTTATAATACCTTCCGATCTTGCTTACGGTTCATACGGTTATGGCAGTATTGGTGAATACCAGACACTTGTTTTTGCTATTGAAATGCACGAAATAAAATCAGTCTCCAACAGCTCCGAGTAGGGTAAAATTCTGCCTAGCTGTATAATAAATGAAACGAGTCCCGGATTAACGGGATGAGTTCATCTGTTTCCGTAAAAATAAACAATTGCAAACAGATGAAAATTGATTAAATTAAGTTCGATTTACAGAAACTGTTTCTATGCCGGGTATAGAGAAAAGAGAATTTATAGACTTGTTTAACGAAATGTTCCAGCCGATAAAGAACTACGTTTATTATAAGGTTGGAGATATTGAGGTGGCCGAAGATATTGCACAGGACACATTTGCGAAAGTGTGGGAAAAGCGCCGGGAGATCAGGCAAAGTACCATGAAGTCGTTGTTGTACACCATTG
This sequence comes from Draconibacterium mangrovi, assembly GCF_010586825.1. Lineage (GTDB taxonomy): Bacteria > Bacteroidota > Bacteroidia > Bacteroidales > Prolixibacteraceae > Draconibacterium > Draconibacterium mangrovi. Next base: position 403,364 of record NZ_JAAAGB010000005.1, read on the forward strand.
CCAATAATTTGTGCAAAAACAGGTTCGAGCATCAGCAGGTGGTTTACGAGTTTGCGAATAACTACGACCGTAACCAGTGGGATGTGTCGCCCGAATTTGAACTTGAACTAAAAGAATTTAATACAAAGCTACAGAATGAAATTGCCCGGTTGACAGAAAAGAACAGGACTGTATTTTTAATGAACAGAATAGACGGATACACTTACAAAGAAATAGCAGACAACCTGGGAATAAGCGTAAAAGCTGTTGAGAAACGTATGAAAAATGCCTTAACTGAATTGAAAAAAACGATTGAACACAAATTCTAGAAAAATGACTACCAACAACGGAAATAAAATAACACAGGAAGAATTCGGAAAAATGAGTTCGGAGGATAAGATCCTGAATGTGGCCAGTGGTTTTGTTCCGCCCAAGGGTAGACCACAGGACGACATTTTAAACGAACTTCTTGATAAAATGGAGGAGGACTCGCCAACGCGCACGCTTCCGATTATACGTTACCTGCAAGTTGCGGCTGCTGTAGCCATAATATTGCTAACCGTAAGAGTGGTTCCGGGGCTGTTGTTTGCCCAGCAAGTTAAAACTGCCAACGCCGAGCAGCAGGAAATTACCTTGCCCGACGGATCGGAGGTGATTCTGAATTCGGCATCGAAACTAAAATGGAACAAACGAAACTTTACTGATAAACGCTACCTTACACTCACAGGCGAGGCCTTTTTTGATGTTCAGAAAGGAAATGAGTTTGTGATTGAAACAAAAAACGGCGAGGTTGAAATTTTGGGAACACAACTGAACGTATTTTCAAGGGGTAACGAATTTTGGGTGAGCTGTTTGAGAGGGAAAGTACGTGTTCGGCACCAGGATAGCGAACAGATAATTACTCCCGGAGAAATGGTTCGTTTGGATGACGAGGAGCTACAAAAAACAACTTCAGAGACGATAGAAAACACTGCATCGTGGAAAGAGGGGATATTGCATTTTGAAGAAACAAAGCTTAGCACTATTTTTGCTGAGCTGGAAAGACAATTCGACGTTACGATTTTCTTCGATGGAAACGAGGAACGTAAAGCAACGATTGACTTTTCCAACAAAGATCTTCAGGAAGCCTTAGATGTTGTGTGTATCCCGATGGAGCTAAAATATGAAGTTGACAACGACAAAATTACGATATCAGAAAAGAAATAGTTTACCTAATATTTTAGTCGTATTATTCTTGTTGCTGTTTCCTGTTCTTAGCTCTGCTCAGCAACTCAAATTTTCTTTCCATCAAACACCTGTCTCCTCTGCATTGCTTGAGGTGGCCAACAAAACCAACATTCGTATATCTTTTGATGTCGGAAATATGGAAAAGTTTTTAATCAATGATAGTTTGGAAACTGACAGTGTTTCTACTGTGCTGAACTGGATATTGGATGGAACCGGCTACCGTGCAGAATTCAAATACAATACCTGGCTGATTTATAAATCCGGCGAGGATGAGCAAAAGAAGGAACCTTCCGAAATTCATGTGTCGGGGTATATCTCTGATGGCGAATCGGGTGAGCGCTTGCCATATGCCACCGTATTTGTTGGACAGAAAAATGCAGTTATTCCATCAACGGTTGATGGTGTTTTCAGTGTGAAACTGAAAGAAAATGAAGAATGTCTTTTCCAGGTGCGCTACCTGGGGTATCAAACTTTGGATACCATAATTACAATAAACTCAGCGAATACTGCTTTAAACTTTGCATTGCAGCAAAAACTACAAAATATTGCCACAATTGATGTACCTGGGCATAAACTCGAAATGCTGGAAGTAAGTAACGATGCCGGTCATGTTACATTTAATCCGAGGCGTTTTACCGATTTACCCAATTTTGGAGAGCCTGATGTGTTTAAAACCCTGCAACTTTTGCCGGGAATTAGCACTCAGGAAAACTCATCGCAATTAAACATCAGGGGAAGTTCTGCCGACCAGAACCTGGTTACTTTTGATGGTTTTACGTTGTACAACCTAGATCATTTTTTTGGTGTTTTTTCCGCACTCAATCCTAATGTAATTAAAGATATTCAGGTTTACCGCGGAGGTTTTGATTCGCGCTATGGAGAACGTGTTTCTGGCATTGTAGAGATAACCGGGAAGAGTGGCGATAAAACAAAACCACGAATTTATGGTGGTATAAACATGATTAGTGGAAACCTGACTGCTGAGATCCCGATTTCTGAAAAACTATCGTTAGTAGCTGCCGGACGCCGGGCATATTCCGATGTATATTCCAGTTGGCTGGCCGACGCTATTTTGGCTAAACAAACAGGCCGGGGAAATCGTTTGCCAGATGCCGATAATACCATCGAACCTGAATTTTATTTCAGTGATTTTAATACCAAACTTACCTGGACGCCTAGCAAAAAAGATATTGTTTCCTTCAGTGTTTACGGTGCAAAAGATAATTTGAACAGTTCCAACTTAATGGATCGCAATAATGTTGAGATTAATACGGAAGATGTAAATAAGTGGGGTAATTACGGATTTGGAATAACCTGGAAAACACAACACAAAGCCAATTATTTCAGCGAACTACAGTTGGGGCATTCAGGTTATTACAACGATTATTACAATAATACTACTTTTTCCGATTCGCTCGATCAGCAAATTCCTGTGCCTGACCAAAGGGAACATACTGCAACCAACGAGGAGAATAAGTTGCTCGACTATTTTCTGTCGTATAAAAATACTGTCTTTCTGAATACGGCTAATCAACTGGAGTTTGGTTTAGCATCGCGTTACACGACCTTTAATTATTACAAAGATGCCGAGGAAGATGTGATTTACAGTAGGCTCGAGAAATCGGCTATGTTGTATACCGGCTTTGTACAGGATAAAATCTCATTAAGCACAAAATGGGCCGTAAAACCGGGCTTTCGTATAAATTTTTACGATGAAACCGATAAGTTTTATTTCGAGCCCAGGCTGGCCGTTAACTACCAGGCAAATGAAAATATTCTGCTAAAAATGGCCACCGGCAAATATTACCAGTTTTTGAATAAATCGGAAACTGAACAAACCTATGGTTACAATCGCGATTTTTGGATTCTGGCTGATGGCGACCGCAACCCGGTAGTTTCGTCTAATCATTTTATTTTAGGTACCAGTATAACTGCCGGGAAATTGTTTTTCGATGTTGAGGGGTATTATAAAAGTGTGAGCGGTCTCCAGGAATATTTATTCAAAGCGCCTGACAGAACTCCCGGAGAAACGCCTTCAGTAGAACCCGGCGAGGAGCCTTTGAGTCTATTTATTGCCGGCGATGGAAAAGCTTATGGAATTGATTTTCTGGTAAAATACCAGGCGGCAAACTTTAGTAGCTGGGTAGCTTATTCATTAAGTAAGTCGATACGTAATTTCGATAAGATAAATGATGGCGCAGACATTCCTGCTTCATTTGATCAAACGCACGAGCTAAAATGGACCAACATGTTGTCGTATAAGCGATGGAATTTTTCGGCCGTAATGCAATATACCACAGGACATCCGTACTATGAACCTACAGCGGAAGACGATGATTTTAACGTAACACGTGATTACAAACGTTTGCCTGATTATTTTAGAGTCGATCTCTCGGCCAATTATAACTTCAACATAAAGAAGGTAAATATTAAACCGGGATTGTCGATCCTGAATGCCTTTAATACCGAGAATTACCTGGGAGTGTATGTTCGAGAATATAATTTTAATGGAGAAAACATTACCGATGTAGTCGGCATAAAAGCCCAGGATATTACACTTAACTTTTTTGTCAATTTCAGTTTCTAAAAAGAAATTTTGTATATACAGTAGGGTATTTCAGCGTAGGCCTGTAATAAAGGTATAAGCATTTAAAAACTTCATAGAAAGGTTTAGTTAAACAGAAAAGTAGAAACATAAGATCGAAAAGTACTCTACTTTGCAAAAGTACATTTCTTCTTGTTGAAGAGGATTTGTGCTTTTGCTGTTTTAGGAATGTGTTGTTACTTCATGTATTTATACCCATCCTCTTATCCTTCCCTGCAAGTAAGGAAGGACGATGGGTTGGTGGTTCAGCGAAGGTCTAAATCAATTAATTCATGTTCGTCGTTACTTGTGGAGGCCAATCGTCTTTCCCTTCAAGAAGGGAGAGACAGGAGAGAGGGTAAAAAGGATCAAATAAATATTGTTTTTGGGTAGGGTAAAAAAATTCTTACCTGTATTATAGATGTTTTCAGGCAGAGGCCGAAGACTAGAAACAGTTTGGTTCACAATCCGCCTCACCCGGCGGATTGTTTTTTCCACTTGGGAAATGTTTTTGGCCTGAATAACATAACGATTAACACCTGTTAAAACATCTTAAGGTTTTTTGGGGTGTGGTGTTTAGGAAAATGCCTGTATTAGTTCATAAATTGCGTTGCCAAACTTTCAATTTTGCAATGCCAAACAAAAAACTGAAAACCACTGGAGAAATGAATTGTATTATACTTGAAAAACCTCATACGCAAAGTTCGTTACGAGAAATGGTAAATATGGTGCCTTATTTTCACCTGATGTCGTACTGCTCGTCGGTTTTTGATGCTTACGAAATTTTGCGAAGAGAAAAAATTGATATCGTATTTGTAGATACCGTATTGTCAAAAATTTCAGGTATTGATTTTATTAAAAGCCTCGATCAAAAGCCGCTTTTTGTGTTTGTGTCCGACAAGCCGGAGTTGGCTGTTGAAGGCTATAATCTAAATGCACTTGATTTTCTTTTAAAACCTTTGAGCTTCGATCGTTTTCTGAAAACGGCAAATAAAGCTTACGAGTGTTGTGCCACAGAAACAAAACGTTCGGAGTTTGTTTCGGAGCCTGAACATCAGGAGGCAGGCCATAAAACGATCCTGGTTAAAACTGATTACAAAACCATTCTGATTAAGTTGAACAATATTTTGTACATCGAAGGATTAAAAGACTATATAAAAATTTATACGTCAGGAAATAACAAGCCTGTTATTACGCTTAATTCATTAAAAAGGCTGCAGCAAAACCTACCTGCCGATCGATTTTCGAGAGTACATAAATCTTACATTGTTGGCCTCGATCATATTAACGCTATCAACAAAACCCAGGTAATGATAAAAGACAAATTTATTCCGATTGGGGAAAGTTATCGTTCGGTATTTAGTCAGCGGATGGAAGAATTGCGTATCTAAAAAAATTTGCATATTCTTTACTACCCCCAAAAATCTACTTCATGTATTAACCGTTGCAGCATATTTTGCTGTGCTTTTACAATCCTAAATGTGCAATCGTTAATCAATATTCATCGTTCGATTAATCAATCACTCGTTTCATAAACGCAATCTCATTCAGGCTAAAACCAATATTGAAAAGCAGGTATTTCTCTTTTGTAAGGTGGCCGGCGTTGCTTCCGTAAGTTCCTCTGGTTATCGACAAGTCCATATTCGAAATTGCTCCGTATAAAGGAATTCCGGCACCAATGGTAAAAGCATTGCTTCCCAATGTGGTATTTCCGAATTTCAGGTACGACGATTCGTGGCTGTATCCCATTCGATAGGTCCAGTTCTTGAATCCAGGATTTATTGCGCGGCGTTCCCACGGGTTGGTTTCAATTCCCAGCGAGAACCGGTGCGAATCACTAAACTCTTCGGCTTGTATTGGGTATTCAACATTGCTCCACTGTTGAAAAGTGTAGTCAAAAGCCAGTTTTAAACGGTCGCGTGTTAAGCCAATTCCTGCGCCAAAAATCTGCGGAATAACAAGGTATTCGGTATTGTATTGTTGTCCCTGTATAATCGAGTAGTCGCTGTCGTAGGCAGTAATAAGGTGCTTGGAGCTTAAACTTTGTTCAGGTGCGTAAGTCAGACCCAGCGAGTAGTTGGTATGTGCTGTATTAAATTGATATTGCAGTCCAAAATCGAAGTAAAAGCTTCGGAGAAAATCTTTTCGTTCAATCATCATCTCCGGAACAAGCGTCGAGCCCGTTATATATTCTTCCTGAATGAGCGGCCCAAACAGGTACGAAGTGTTTATGCCGAGCGATAACTTTTTTAGTAGCTTAATGGCATTGGCAAAGTAAAAGCGGGTTATTCCGCCACTTCCAACATAGTTGGAGGTATATTGCTCATTGGTACCTTCAATGTAGTTCGATCGGTTTATTGAGTAACCAACTGTACTGAAAGGCATCATTCCAAATGAGCCGGCCATCCAGCTCGTGTATTTAAAACCCAGCGCAAAATAGGCGAGGTTGGCTTCAAAACCCGAAAGTGATTGATTGGAGTTGCTGATGTTGTAAGTTTTCCCCTGAAGTCCAAACTCAAAAATCAGCTTCAGGCTGTCCATTCCGGCGTAAGAAGCCGGATTGAGCGAGTTCAGGTTATTCTCCGATTCGAGAGCAATTCCTGTTCCCCCCATGCCTAAGTTGGTTCCAAAGCCTCCGCTGCGAATTTCTCCAGGCCCGAAAATAGAGTAGGGCGATACCGTATTTTGTGCGTTCCCGAGAAATGGTAAAATCAATAAAAGTATAGAAATAATGCTGATGTAAGCAATCGAAATTAATCTGTTCATTTTATTCAATTTAAGCCTGTTGGCTATTCGTAAAAAACGTAGTACAGGTTTAAGGTAGGACGGTAATTGGAAAGTGAGCGGGCATCAAACACAATGTTGTCGAGCGTGCCGCCATATTCGGTTTCGGGCAACATTACCAGTAATCCGTCTTCCGGATCAACGTAACCATCGCTCAACTCGGTGTAAATAAAATCGGTAATATCGAAGATGTACTGTGTATATTCGTCGTAAAATTCATCGTAATAAAAGGTGGCCGGAATTGAATAGTCATCTTGGTCTGTCAGCTCCTCAACAACATTATTTTTTTTGTCGGAAGTATACAGAATGAGATTTTCAGGCAATTCTCCTTTATTTTTGTAAGTTCCCGATAGTGGTTTAAGTACCAATTCTGCTTTATACAATATGTTTTTATATTGTACCTCCAGAATTTTACTGATACCCGGAAAATCAATCCGCGTGGTATAACCCAAGCTTGCCAGCAGGTAAGAGCGTTTGTTTAACAGGCCTGAAGAAACTTCCCCGGTTTGAGTTATGGCTTGCTCCAGAGCCATGCCGCTAACATCGTTGCTAACATTGTTGAAATGATTGTGCGATGTGCTTTGATGTACAAATGTGTACGACTTATTTACTTTGGTTTCTTTGATAATGTGAGTGTAAATCCTTATTTGAAAAGATGTATCGACATCAAAACTTAATATCGAGTTATTCTCATCTCCCGGAACCAGTGCTACTCCTTGGAAATAATCAAGGAATTCGCTTGTCGATTGCAGTTCATCATCATCGTCGCGAAGGTAGGACAGGAATTCCAGTCCCAGTGCATCATTCAACCGAATGGCAAGTGTATCGTGGAAGTTGGGTTTCGGAACTATTGTTTGCGAGCCTAAAGGATTTTCGTCGTAGTTAAAGGTGGTGGTATTATAAAGGTAAGGTTCGGCATCGTAATCGTCGTTTGGTTCAATGTCTTCTCGTACACGATGAACTCTGAAAGTTTGTGGTAAAAGCGTGTCGCCATAAGCCATTCCGCTGTAGTTCATACAAATTACTATCGAGTCAAAAATTTCATCGTCGTCGATATCGGCCGATGGCATACCAATTTGAGCATAGGCAGTGGCGCTTATTTTTCCTAAATCGGCATCGGTGTAACTTCCACACAATAAATAGCTGCTCTCGGAAGTGGGGATTGAATCCATTTTTACGGTTGATAAAAGGATTTGTATCGTATCAATAAGTGCAACATTTGTTTGGTTATTAATGTAGTTGTCGCCAAGTGAGACCATTAGTGATTCATCATCGTGGCACGACAATAAAAATAACCAGCCAACCAGGACAATAATTGCTTTTTTCTTCATTGTATATTTTCTGTTTTCGGTTTCAAATGAAGAAAAGAAATGCCGTACGGGAAAAGAATATATACCAAACGGACATTGTTACAGACCATTCGGTGGAATCTATTTCTTTTAGAACTTTTTAACGATAAAATATGGGTGAATCATCAATTATTCGGCGATTAACGATAAAAACCATCCGTTCATCTATACTTATTCCGCCATAGTCCAAATTCCTTTTTTATCAATGCAAACAGACTTAGGTTTGCCTAACAGAATTGAACAATTAAAATAATTTTTTAGTCATGATGAAGACAGGAAAAAACATTCTTTTATATGCATTATTTATAGTACTGGCAACGCTGGTTTCGTGCACCGACGACGATGATGATGAAATTACCGACGGCGACTGGTGGGAAATGTCGGATTTTGATGGTGTGCCCCGTAGCGATGCCGTTTGTTTCGAAATAAATGATAATGCCTACATTGGTTTGGGATACGATGGCGATGATCGCCTGAATGATTTTTGGAAGTACGATCCGGATAATAATTTCTGGACAAAGATTGCTTCATTTCCCGGAGCCGCCAGGAACGGAGCTGTTGCTTTTAGTATCGACGGAAAAGGATATGTTGGCACCGGATATAGTGGAGAAGATGAATTAAACGATTTTTGGGAATACAACCCATCGACTGATACCTGGACGCAGAAAGCAGATTTTATGGGAAGCGCACGTTATGGTGCTGTTGGTTTTGCGGTTAGCGGCAAAGGGTATATCGGCAGTGGTTACGACGGAAATTACCTGAAAGATTTTTATGCCTATTCTCCTGAAAGTGACAGCTGGGAGCAGATTATAAGTATTGGCGGATCGAAAAGACGCGATGCCTCGTGTTTTGTAATTGGCAGCAAAGCTTATGTATTGTCGGGTTTGGATAACGGCGTTTATGAAAACGATCTTTGGGAGTACGATCCGTCAACCGGATACTGGACCGAAAAACGAGCTATATCAGACGATGACGACGATTTGAGCTATGACGATGAATATTTATCGATTGCACGTATTAATGGTGTTGGATTTTCGCTTAACGGATTAGGATACCTTGCAACCGGTAGTACCGGATCGATGATAAGTAACATTTGGGAGTACGATCCGCAGCAGGATTTGTGGTCTGAAAAAACATCGTTTGAAGGTACATCAAGAACAGAAGCTGTAGGATTTGCAATTGGTTCGAGAGGTTACATTACCACCGGCAGAAGTTCAACCTACTACTTCGATGATATCTGGACTTTTGATCCGGGAAAAGAGTATGATGAGGATAATTAATAATGTCTGAACAGGACAGTTAGTTATATATTTCTTGTGAATAAAAAGCGCTTAGCAATAAGCGCTTTTTTTATGCTTCCCTCAGGGGAAAGTTGCGGATATAAACAGCTTCTGGTTTCATATTGAATGAAATAATATTGTTTTACTTTAAGAGTAGAAAAAACTGTTTGGTGGCTTAAACTAAAGTTTAAAGCAGAATACATTTTTTTTGATTAAACTTTAGTTTAAACGCTGGCGGAGCTCCGGCGAGCGTTTAAAGGTTTGTTTATTTGCTTCCGGCGTTCCTTTTGACGCTTAAACATAAGTTTTAAACGCTCTCCGGCGTTCCTTTCAGGGCTTAAAGGTTTGTTTAAGTCTTGTCGGGTGTTCCTTTTGGGCTTTAAACTAATGTTTATGGGCAGAAAGTAAATTCCGGGGGCTTAAAACTTACCGGCTATCCCCGTGAAAGCTGAGCTGATCCATCTTAAACCTGCATAAGGGTGGAGGAGAATAAGATCTTTGGTATCAAATATCGTCCGAAACTATTCTATGTGCACTGCAAAAGTTCCTTTTGTGGATTTAGGGTTAATTATAAGCGTGGAAAATGGAAATGAACCTGGACAATATGCCTTGCTTCTGCAAAAAAAAGGAGGCGCATTGGCCTCCTCAAACTAACTTATGATAATAACTCTAATTTACAGGCTAAACCTGTATGATAGTCCAAGAATATTTTTGTTGTCCTTTGTGCTATTTAGGTAATTGTTTATGCGGTAATAAGCACCTATTTTGTTGTGTTTGTTGATCTTGTACATCAAACCTCCTTCAAAACGTGATTTGCTGAATTCTTTGGCGTCCAGATCGTGATACCATTCATTTAGAATGTAAGGTTCCAGGTTCAGCTTTTTAATTTTATACTCCAGCCCGATTTTGTAACGCAGGTAATTTGTTGCTTCATTGTTGTCGGCAAAATCATCGTCGTTGGTAAAACGCAGTCTGAACTTTGGACTAAAATTCTTCCATTTAAATCCGGTTTTTACGTCGATATTGAACCGCCCGAAGGATTCGTGTTCATCGTCGCCGTTTATGTTGTAACCAAAGCGGTAACCGGCTCCCAGCTTAAAATATTTGCTGAATTTATATTCCAGTCCTGTTTGCAGAAAATACTCGTTCAGCTCAAAATTATCTTTAAAACGTATTTCGGGCGAAACCGAGAATTCAAGGTCTTTCACAATTTCTGTTGAAAATTCGGTCTCGAACCAGGTATCCTGCGAAAAGGCCTGGAAAAAGGCGAGTGTAACACTCAGCACTAAAATTATCTTCTTCATGTACTAAAAAGTATTTGATTCGCCGTTGGCACCATTAATATCGTGATAGACCTTTATTTTGGCCACATCGCGCAGGTAGTTTACCTCTTCAATTTCAATTCGTTTTACTTTAATCCCGGTGCGCTCCTGAATGTCGGCGTATAATTCTGCTTTCTTTTTAATATTGATGTTCTCAATGTTTTCGTAATTAATTACCAGGCAGATTTCCTGTTTTAAAATCAGTATCTTCTCCAGAATCCACAGGGTGAGCATAATAACCACATTGGTGAAAATTAATTCAGCATGGCTTACTTTTTTGTTGGATAAGGCATTGATTACCGAGATGCCGATAATTACAAAAAGGTAGGTCATTTCTTTAATGGGAATGGGGTCGGTACGGTAACGGATAATACCGAATATGGCAAATAAACCGAATGCAAATCCCAGCTCGAGTTTTACGCTCTCCAGTAAAAAGCAAAGCACAAATATGGTGATGCTAATGGAAATGTAGCTGAAATAAAAATCTTTACGGTTGCTGTTTTTTGAGTAGATATAATTAACTACTACAAATATAACCAGCAGATTTAATCCAAAACGTACCAATAATTGTGTAAAATCTTCGGGATTAATAACCTTAATGCCCAGCCACCTGAGCGGCTCGCTGATAATCGTATCCTGTATCTGATCCATAATTTTTGTTTTCGATGAAAGTTAATGTTGACTTTTTGTGCAGGGCTGTTAACGCGATTTCGTTTTTAAATTGTTTTCTAAGCTGAATCAATCGTTCTTTAAATAAGTTTCTTTTTAAACCGGGTTCCAGAAAAGCCCGGCCAATACAATATTTACTAAATCCACCGGGTTTAATTCTGAAGTAATTCAGTGCTAAACAAAGTGGTGTTTTTTCGTTTATACTTCCTTGTTTTAGTTCCACCACGACTATATCTCCCAATTCCAGTTTCTTTGAACTGGAATACGAAACCAGGTGAATATCGATCGTGCAACGCTCCGAAAAATCTTTATTAACCAGTGTAATGCGCTCGAATGAGTTGGTATTTTTAACCGGCAACGTAAAGTTCGACAGGTGAAAATCGAAGTCGGTATTTTCGCTTAAAAAATGCAGTTCTTTTGCCGAGAACGAAGCATTTTTGTTTTCTGCTATCATTCGCAGCTTTCTCGTTTTACCCTTGTTATTTTTTTTCTTTATCTCCAGAAAAACAAGGCCCGAATCCATATAGGCCCGCTTCCTGATCTTCATACGGTTTAATTTCCCGTTATGATGATTGATGTATAAATTATCTGCACTCGAATCGTAGTACAAAGTTTGGTAACTGTGTTTTCGTTTTCCGTCTATTTCTAAAATGTAGTAATCGTCTTTTATAGCTTCGAGGACTTCGTATAATTTGCCAGCCGACAGCTGATATTTTGAATCAAAACGGTTGAGTAAGGCTACCTCGTTCATCTCATTAAGCGAAATAGCATCAAACTGTTGTGTAAGTGCAATTATTGATATCATGCTTTAATTGCTTAATTGATATCCTGTAATCCGTTGCGATAGCGTAAAGGTCTTTTGCAATGTTCCTGCCGTATAAGTTGCATTGGTGTAATAACCGTTTTGAGCGGTTCCGGTTACCTTGCCACCGCTGTAGAAATTGTAACTTACGCCTTGTTTCAGTTCCGGCGAACTGTAAATAAACGCCTGAATGTCTTTTGCCGGTTCAAATGTCACTACTTCATCACCATTACTGGTTTCGATGTGGCACAACGTGCCCGCCTGTTGGGTGCTTCGGAAAACTAAAGCAACGCAGTTTACACTCGATGAAGACCCTGGAGCCTGCAACATTCCTGAACTACCTGCACCTATTAATGTTCCGCCTGTTTGTACAAAAGAGTCATCGTAATCGAGAATTCCGTTGCCACTTCCTGTTGGTCCGTTAACGATCACCAAACCATCGCTCATCTCAACCGATCCGTTGGAATCGAGGCCATCTCCCTGTGCATTTACGACCAAACGTTCGGGTGCCAGGTATAAGGTATAACTTGCAGTGGCTGATTTACCCCATCCTCCGGGGCCACCTGCCATGCTGTCGCCACCGGCTGCAACATTCAGCCCGTCGTCGCTCGAAACAATATCAAACGTACCGCCATTGATAGCCAAATCTCCAGACGTACTTTCTATTCCTTCGTACGACTTTGTAATTGTGTAATCTCCCGAGTTTATTGTAAGGTCGTAGTCTGCATGAATCCCGTCGTCGCTGGCCGAAATGGTATACGTTCCGCCATTTAGCGTAATGGTTTGATCAGAATGAATCGCATCTTCCGCTGAATTAATCAAAAACGTTCCTGCATTTACGATCATATTTACTCCCGATTTCAGCCCTTTTAATGACGTGTCGGAGTATGAACCGGAACCGTTGGTAGTAAGATCGAAGGTTCCATTTTCAATCAGAATATCGGTTTCCGCAGAGATGGCGTCGCCACCAGCAGTAATATCGATATCGACGGTTAGTATTTCTATGTAACCTCGTGTTTCGTCGGTGTCATTATCCGACTTTAATCCGTCTCCACCGGAATTAATGTTGATGGTTCCATCTTTTATAATCAGGTAATCTTTTCCCCTGATTCCGTCATCAACGGCATTAATCTCCAATTGGTTTACATCTACTATCAAACCATCTTTCGTGTTAACTGCGTCGTTAAAGTTCCCGTTCAGCACCAGCTTGCCTTCGCCGTAAAGCGTAAGGTCGGTTTTGCTGAAAATAGTGGCATTCGGTTCTTCGTCTTCAACATCGTCGTAGTCGTACGAGCTTCCATCGGTAAGTGTGTTTTCGGTATTTGCGTTAGCTACTACAATTACTTTCTCCGCACTCTTTATATAAATGGGAGCGCTGTTTGAACAACTAATATCCACGCCATCGAGTAGCAAGCGAACTAGGTCGGTTTCCGCTGCATTAACAATAATTTGCCCGTTACTCAGACTGCCGTTAAAACTATAAGTGCCTGCTGCTGTTATGGATACTGTGCTGCCACTCACTTCAACATCATCTAGACTCTCGCTAACCGAACTTCCATTTAAAGTAATCGATTTAACATCCGAGCTGCTCCATGTATAATCTGAAGTCTCTTCATGGTCTCCATCGTTGTTGGCTTCTGCATCTGTTATTTCATCTTCATTGTCAGCGGCAGCTGCGGCTTCTTCTGTATCATCAGTTTCGTCATCAACTATTGGAGATGTAAGATCGCACGCCCAGAATGAGAATGAGAATAGGAGGGTTCCCAGTAAGATCAAAATTGTTTTTTGCTTCATTTTCATACGTTGTGAATAAAATTTATTGTTGTGTTTTATACAGGAGAGGGAAGGATTACCCTACCGAATGTTACAATAATGTTACATATAGATTGGAGGGGATTGAATGAGGAGTTGAGTACAGAAAATGTGCTGTAATTGATTTTTAAGGCATGTATGCGGGGGGTATTAAAACATTAAACCATTGTAATTACTAGAATTACAATGGTTTAATGTTTTGTTTTTGTGATCAGAAAAGGTGTATGGTTTGATTTATTATGCTTTGGGGCGAACTTTTATAAATTGTTTGAGAAAACCAAAGCCCACCATAAGGCCAGCTTTTGATTTTCATATTGTCTTAATTTATTGAACATTGAAACCGCTGATTTCAACATTTGGTTGATTCCCATTGGTATCTTCATTCTTCAAATTCATTGTTATCACTTTTTCTTCTCCAGGTAGTAACGAAACGTAATTGTCGCTATAAATTACAGGTAGCATACGATCTCCTGTCTTAGCTCCAACCACGTTTAGCCGAACCATTAACGCCGGAGTATCTGACGTATTCTTCATTGTAGTTGTAAGCGTCCAGGTGATGTTCGATTCTGAAACGGAAGTGTTGCTTTCTAAATTCACTTTTGGAAGTGTATTTAGTGCCTGGTAATTTCCTTCTTCCGTGCCGCGCCAGTAAAAGTTTTCAGAAATAACCTTATCGTTTTCAGTTAACTTGAGTTTTATAAAGTGAACGTCAGACAAGTTATCCGGGAATTCCAGTTTAAAGCATTTTTCTGTTGAATCTTCTTTACTGTCGATTTTTGCGTCAGACTTCCAGGCAACATTTCCATCCATGTTTATTAGTTCCGCTTTAACCGAAAGCCCGCTTCTGTCTCTACCAAAATTATTCACAACTTCAATTTCATCTGTAACCGGATTCCATTGGATGTGAATTGGCTCACAAGCCTTTTTACAGCCAAAATAGGCGGCGGTTGGTTCGAAGTAATAATCGTAGGTCTGCCACACCATCGATGGCCAGGCCGAATGACTCATCCAAAGCAGGAGTCCTTTTCTGTACTGGCTCCTTGCTTCAAACATTCCGCGATAACCTTCATAGTTAATCCATTGGGCGAGCTCGGTAAATTCTTTTGCATCATCAGCTTTTCCAAAAGCTTTCTCGATAATCTGGTTAAACGAGGCAGCTCCCTGTGCTCCTTCCAAACAATAGTCGTGAATTCCCCATAAACTATTTTGCGGCCACAGTGCCGATTCCGGCAACGTTTGTTTAAGGCTCTCATAAGTCATCACATTAGGCATTCCCCTTTCGCTGTGGAACTTGTCCAGACCATTTATTGAATAGTATGTTTTTACCGGAAGCGCACGGTAAGGGCCTTCACCACTAACAACTCCCCGCGACGAATGAGAAATATAATGTAGCCCGGGATGTGATTGAAGAACCAGGTTGTTCAAGGCAGTATCCAGTTCAACAGGAGGATTACCTTCGTTTCTTCCGCAATAAATGGCAATGGAAGGGTGGTTTCTAATCCGTTTTACCATATCTGTGGCGTTGGCCATAAACATGCTATTGTTATCCGGATCCGGTCCGTCCCATGGATTAGCCAGCCAGAAATCCTGCCAAATCATAACCCCGTACTTGTCACACGCTTCGTAAAATTCGTCATCACCAATTTGTCCCACCCAGTTACGAATCAATGTAAAATTCATATCTGCATGGTAGGCAACGGCAATATCGTACTCTCTGCCACGGTAGTTCAGGTTCGATTCAGAGAAACCCCAGTTACCACCACGGCCAATAAAACGTCTGCCATTAATGAATAACCTCAATGCCCCGTTTTCTTCATCATAGTTCATTTCTCGCACTCCCGATTTGAATTCCTTCACGTCAGAAACAGTTCCGGCAACCTCAAATTCCAGTTTCACATCGTAGAGGTATGGATTTCCATATCCTTTTGGCCACCACAATTTTGGATTTTCGAAATGCAGGGCAGGGTAATCTGACGGATCTAATTTTACACTTTGAACTTCGTCGGCATTAAGCGAAATATTTTTTTCGAAAGTGATGTCTCCATAAGAACCTTTAAGCATTCCTTCAATGTTTTCCGAAGAAGTATTTCTAAGTGTCAATTCAATGTTGATGTCTGCAGCTGTGGTATCAGGAAGTGCTAAATCAGTAGTAACAAATGGATCTTCGATGCTAACCGGCCCAACAGTTGACAAGAATACATCATTCCAAATCCCGATGTTTCTGCCACGTATGGTTGGTATCCAGTCCCATCCAATTGAAGCGTGATAGGTTGGATTATCAGCCCCCAATATACCACCGTTTTTATCCGGAGTGATTTGAGTTTGCTCTTTGATAACACCCGGATTATCATTTTTGTGAATTAAAACAGCAAGTGAATTTGTTTGCCCCGGTTCAATTAAATCAGTAACGTCAAATTTACTATGAATAAAGGCTCCTTCAATCTTGCCTGCATTTTTGCCGTTCACAAAAACATCAGCTTTCCAGTTAATGCCATCAAAATTCAAAAACAGCTTGTCGCTTTTAAAATCTGCAGGCACATCAAACTCGTTGCGGTACCAAAAATCAGAATAGAAAAACGACTCGGAGATCATTAGTTGGTTATCACTATAGTTTGGATCGGGCAAAGCTTCTGTGTTAACATAGCTTGACAAAACTGTGCCCGGTACTGTTGCCGGAATCCAGCCTGAATCGTCAAAGTCTTTTTGTGAGATCTCACTACCGTTACCTCCAACTTCCGATGCTCGTTGTAATTTCCATCCGCCTCTTGTTAAATTCAACTTTGAGTTGGAATTCGAGGCAGGTGCCGGTTTTGCTACCGGAGCTAAGCCGCCTTTTCCATATACTTCCAGTTCGCTTAAAATAATCTTTTCGCCAGGAGCGGCATCCTGCAACTTAAGTTTTACGAACCTTCCATTAACAGGACTGTCGAGTTTGATTTCATTTGATATTTCATCAGAATCGAATGATGTTACATCTGTCCAGCCTTTGGAAATATTATCTGAAAGCTGAATTTGTCCTTTTCCGGCCTTTTTTATCCAGTGCAAGTTAAATTGGTCGATGGAGCACACTGCACCCAAATCAACATTTACCCACTCGTTTTCACTGCCTGAACTCATCCAGGCGCTTCTGAAATAATGAGAAGGTGCCATTTCAACCTGCTTCTGATTATTAAAAAAGTCAAGGTCGGTAATTGTCCATTGTTCAGCGCTTGGAGCAGATAATTTTATTTGGTAGAATTTGTATGAGACTGGTGAAAAACTAAATGAGTTGATTATTTTTTTCTGATCTCCCAGCATTCTGTCGAGATTGGAAATACTTAATTTAGTTTCGTCAGCATTACACATCGCCTGGCCCGACATGTTCGATCCTCGCTTTTCATCAAGAACGGTCCAGTTTTCACCATCATCAGATGCCGAACAAACAAACTGCCATTTACCCGATTTCTTTTTATCGGATGCCACCAACATGCCGATCACATCAATTTCTGATATCTCAGGAAACGCGGTGTCTCCACCTGTTTCGAATTGTATCCACACTTCATTGCCTTCCAAAATTATTGGTGTAACTACATTGTGGTCAAGTAGGTATTCCCTCTGATTTTTAGGTACAACACCTGAGTTGGTTGATACCGAAATCCAGTTTGGCTCTTCTTTTTCAATAATGCCATCAGTAATAAGCTGAGCTGTTAGGTTGTAATCATAGCTTGAAGAATGGTATGCCGGCCTGTTTTTGGCCAGGTTTCGGTAATTTTCATCAGCAGCCACCATTTCAGGCGAAGCATCTTCTGCCGGATTTCCCGGGTAAATTCCAATACCACGGGTGTAAGTTTCATTTTTCTCCTGACATCCGACCAGGAGCGATACAAAG
Source organism: Draconibacterium mangrovi (assembly GCF_010586825.1). Taxonomy (GTDB): domain Bacteria; phylum Bacteroidota; class Bacteroidia; order Bacteroidales; family Prolixibacteraceae; genus Draconibacterium; species Draconibacterium mangrovi. The sequence continues at coordinate 421,040 of NZ_JAAAGB010000005.1, forward strand.
AAAATAAATAGTAAGGGATACAACTCTACCCGGTTTAATCTTAAGAAATAAAAAAGTTGATTGTGTTTTTTCATTATTTTGATTTATAGAATTTATTTATGCATAGTTCAATTGGTTCTGTCGTATTAATCCGACACGATTTTCAAAATTATATTTTATTATAAATAATGAAGCCAAAGATTAAAAGGTTTTATACGTTAATGATTAATGCCGCAGAGCCGGTATCTGTTATTTTAGGTGGAGTTTTCTGTATGTAATAAGAACAACTAAGTTCTATAAACTTAAATATAGGAGGTATTAAGCTAAAGTAGAGTTGAGATTGTCTGTCTGGCTATGACTTAAAATAAAAGCCAGTATAATTCTTTAATCTATACTGGCTTATGATTCTCTCTCGGTGCCCCGTAAAGGAAGATTTTGTATTTTGTTATGCTCTTAAAGTCAGTATGTTGCAAGAGTTGGAAATTTTTGTTCTCGATAAAGTCTCTCCTATTATTCAATACTATTTCTGTAACAAATTTACATAAATTGGAATAAAAAATTATAGTTGTAAGACCTTGAATAATGGTATTATTTATGTTTTATATTGTTGGTTTCCTATTATGGTATTTAAGGGACATTATAATGTCAATACTTTGGTTGTTTAGTTACGATCGATTTTCGATGGATTCTTACCAAACTCTTTACTAAAGCAAATGGTGAAATAATTCGGATCGGTGAATCCAACCATATAGGACGCTTCCGAAACCATTAATCCTTCATTTTTAATCAGTTCAAACGCTTTTTTTAACCGAATGGATTTAATAAGGCTATTAGGTGTTTGTCCGGTGAGCGACTTAATTTTTCGGTTTAGTTGGGTTCTGCTTATTGAAAAATGCCTCGCAATTGTCTCTACATTGAGGTTCTGATTTGAAAGGTTATCATCAAGAAACAACTTCAACGCATCGATAAATTCAATGTCTCTTTTGCTGATCTTATTTTCGTTTCCATTGCTTTGTTCAACGCCTAAGAAACGGTTGCGAAGTTTTTTTCTGTTTTTTAAGATTGCGAGAACTGAAGTTTCCAGCAGATCGATGGAGAATGGTTTTGTAATATAAGCATCTGCTCCGGTAGTTAGGCCTTTTATTTGTTGCTCTGTTGTGCTGTTAGAAGTAAGCATTACTACCGGAATATGTGAGGTGTCAAAATTATTTCGTATTTCATTGCATAGCTCATAACCGTTCATATTCGGCATTAGAATATCGCTTATTATAATATCAGGAAGCTTCTCTTTGGCTAATTTCAACCCTTGCTGGCCGTCATCTGCACTGTATACTTTAAAGTTTTTATCAAAGAAATCAACCAGGTATTCGCGAAGTTCCTGATTGTCTTCCACCAATAACACTTTAGGTAAATTGTAACGGTTATGTTTGTTTTTTTCAAAGTCATATGTGTTTTCTGTATCGTCTTCACGTTTGAACGGCAAACTGGTTTCTGCTTTTTCGATTTCAGATTCAACAAATAAATGTTTTTCTGCCGGAATACTTACCGTAAATGTAGTTCCAACGCCTTCTTTTGAATTTAGTGCTATAGTTCCGCGATGAAGCTCAACCAGATCTTTTACAATTGAAAGCCCTATCCCGGTACCTTTAATTTCGCTTCCTTCATGTTTATCGTATTGATAGAACCGGTTAAATATTTTTTCGTGTTCTGCATCCGGAATTCCAACACCTGTATCTTTTACACTTAATTTCAGATAAATATGGTTGTCAACTTTCTCCTCTTCTGCGCTTAAAAATACTTTACCGTCTGCTGTTGTATACTTGCTTGCATTCGATAATAAATTCCACAAAATCTGTTCGATTTTTTTTGAATCGATATATACATTATTCTGAACGGTTGAATTTCGCTCAAAGTGAATTGCTTTGTTTTTAAATTCCTTTTCAAAAGCCTGATATATATTCTCTATTAATAAGTTGATGTTTGTTTCCCCTACTTTTAATGGAAGTTGGTTATTTGATAGCTTTCTAAAATCAAGGAGGTCGGTAATCAATTTGTAAAGTCTCTTTGCATTTCGCTTTATTATTAGCAGTTTTTCTTTTTCAGAACTACGTATGTTTTCCGAGCGCAGTAATTCATTAACAGGTGCATCGATCAGGGTAAGAGGGGTCTTTAAATCGTGCGATACATTGGTAAAAAATACCAGTTTCTTCTCAGTCAACTGACGCTCGGCGTTCACTTTAAACTCCGACATTTCAACCTCTTTTTTTAACTTCAACCGGTTTGTATAGGCATACATCGATCCAAATACTATTGCAATAACACCAATAACATAACCAACAATTGCATACCAGCTTAAATACCAGGGAGGGTTAATCTGAATAATCAGTTGGGTTGGGATCTCGCTCCACACATTACTTTTATTCGTGCATTTAACTTGAAAAGTATATTTACCGGGTGAAAGATTGGTGTAAGTAGTATGTTTTGTTTCTCCCAGGTATATCCAGTCTTCTTCAAGGCCCTGTAAGCGATACCGGTAATTATTGTATTTGGGTAAATTTTTGTCTTTAGAGAAAAAATGTATTGTAAATGAATTTCTGTTGTACGGTAAATGAATTTCCCCCGTTTCTTCAAGCGGGCGATTTAAAACCGGGATATCATCTATTTGTTTAATGCTTTGGTTATGAAAAGTGATATCGGAAATGATTACCTGGGTTTGAGAAGTATCAGGTTTTACTTTTTCAGGATCAACAAAAGTAAATCCTGCGTTTGAAGCAAAAATAATTTTCCCCTCGTCGGTGATTACCGATGCACGTGCTGAAAATTCATTGGCCGAAAGACCATGTTCATGATTAAAGATAAGTATTTCCCCGGTTTCCATCTCGAACCTGCAAAGTCCGGCGATGGTGCTTATCCACAAGTATTTATTATCGGTACATTCTATTCGAAGTAAGGTGTTGGTGGGCAAACCTTGTTCACTTGTCCATTTGTCAAACTCACGTCCATTTTCCGACATTCGAATAAGGCCCTGTGTTTGCGTTGCGAGCCAATAATATCCATTTCTGTCGTGGTAGAAATCATTTAATTTGAAAGTGATTCTGTTGTTAATTTCCGGAAAATTGTTTTCAAGAATACCTTTCTCTAAATTAACGGTGTACAAGCCATAAGCCCTCAATAAAGCCAATGTTTCTCCTTCCTGATTCTCCCTTAAAGAAGTTGGTTCAAGATTTTTTCTTGGTTGTCCGTCGATGGTTAATGTGATTGGTGTCACCTTTTCTGACTTCAGATTAAAATTTAGAAGATTTTTGTCTGTATAATGAGTTCCAATCAGCAGATTATCCCCCTCGCATTGATGTAATGATACAATACGCTGCATATTTGTGCCATCCTCGCCACACGGCTTGTAACTGCGAATAAGCTTTAAGTCAGAAGTATATTTTCCGAGTAATCCGTCGTAAGTTCCTATCCAAAAATTATTCTCTTCATGGCTATGAAGTGCTGTAACTTTCGAACCCTTCAAATCTTTTTTTATTCGGTTCATGAATAAATTGGAAAATGCGCCCGTGTTTTCTTCGAGAATTGACAGGCCATAGTTGGTGCCCAAAAAGATTCTATTACCTTTTTTAAAAACCGAAACTCCTTCTTTAGCAACCAACGAATTCCGGTTTCCCGGTTCAGGAATGATGTTTTTAAATGGTGACGTATCATCCAATATACACACTAAGCCGGCACCATATGTGGCTATCCATACTTCATTATCCTGGCCAAGATAAATATCATAAATACTATTGCTTTGTAGTTTCGAATTTTTTGGATATCCGTGCTTTATGGACCGTATATAATTAAGCTTTTCATCCAGTATAATAATTCCGCTGCCATCAGTCGCCAACCAAAATTCATCATCTACTTTTTCTATTTCCAAAATAGAATGGTGGTTGGAAATTTTTATTTCCGTCTCTTTATTATCTTCGTTTATTACAAATAACTGCCCGTTGTGGCATCCGAAAAAAAGAATACCATCAATTTCCCTGATCAATGGAACTAACTTGCCTTCCAGATAATTCTTTTCGATACCTTTTCCTGAATTGCCAGACTGAAATTTAATCCCATCATATCCATTTGTGTACCATATCCCTTTCTCCGTTACAACAAATTCACGAATATAAGTACCTGATATTAGTTCAATCAATCCATCGGGTTCCACTTTCCATACCTTGTTTTGGGACGCAAAATAGATAGCGTTCTTGAAGTTGGATAAGGATTCGATAAAACCTTCATACTTTATTTCAAACCGGTCTTTTAAGCGGTTGTATGAATATAAGCCCTGGTCACTTGAGAGCCAAAGATTATTATCGGGGTCAATGATGAGCTTTCTGATTATTTGTCCGTTCAACTGCTCATAATTACGAAAAACACTTCCGTTGTAACGCGCAACACCATTACCTGTTCCAACCCATAAATAGCCATATTTGTCCTGTTCTATACAGGTAACTAAATTTCGCGGAAGTCCGTCAATGTCCGTAAAATATATGTATTTGCCTCGTTCAGTTGAAAAAACCAGTTGTGGTGAAATGACTACAAACAGTATTACAACAAAACAAAACAGTAAGAAAGGTTTTGTTATCAGTTTATCTTTCATATTCTAGGCTCGACAGCACCAAAATACAAATTTATTTCTCCTTCTATGGAGAATTTGCTACAAACGTTTCGCGAATTTAAAGTCCATCTTTAAAATCCATCCATAAATCTTTAAATATGATTCATCAATGCTATAACATGTTAAAAAACATATGTATTGGTTGAAAATTCAAGATTCCAAAATCTATCCTCAAGATGTTTAATCCCGCCTGAAGATACTTTTACATCCGAATTAAAAAACGCAATCAATTTAACTAAATAGACCATGAAGAAATATATGAGATTTCTATTAATTCTCATCCTTCCCATACAATCAATAAACTATTCGTTTAAAAATATTAGGCAAGATGAAAACGAAAAGGATAAAATGAATGTCCTTTTTATTGCGGTTGATGATCTTCGACTGCAAGCTGGTGTTTATGGTCAGTCACAAATGATAACACCAACTCTGGACAAGCTTGGCAGTGAGGGGGTCGTTTTTTCAAGAGCATATTGTAGCGTGCCGGTTTGCGGGGCATCAAGGGCAAGTTTACTGTCAGGATTACGTCCAACTCCAACACGCTTTATCGATTATTATACGAAAAAAGATGAAGATGCCCCTGATGTGCCAAGTTTGCCAATGTGGTTTAAAAATAATGGTTATACTACTTTATCTCTAGGGAAAATTTACCATCATAACAACGACGACATAAATTCGTGGTCGGAAACTCCATATTTGCCTGTTGTTGGTATTGGTTGGCAAAGCTATATTACTGACGAATCGAAAAAAATTGTTGAATCAAACAAAGATCCGTTAAATCCCCGCCGGATTATTGGTCCTGCATATGAATCTCCAAACGTCGAAGACGATAAATATCCAGACGGTTTACTGGCCGAGAAAGCCATTGAGGATTTAAAGCATTTCTCGAAAACAGGCGAGCCTTTTTTTCTGGCCGTAGGGTTCTGGAAACCACACCTGCCATTTAATGCACCTAAAAAATACTGGGACTTGTACAACGAAGCCGAAATACAGGTAGCTGATAATCCTTATATACCCGAAAATGCACCTAAAGCAGCAATTCACCAATGGAATGAACTTCGCGTGTATGATGGTATACCCAAAGAAGGACCTGTTTCTGATTCTTTGGCGAAGAAGCTGATTCACGGTTATTACGCTTGTGTAAGTTATACCGACAATCAAATCGGTAAAGTTCTACATGAACTCGATCGGTTAGGATTGGCAGATAATACGATTGTGGTTTTATGGGGCGATCATGGCTGGCATTTGGGAGAACACGGTTTATGGTGTAAGCATTGTAATTTCGACAAAGTTTTAAATGCTCCCTTAATTGTTAAGGCGCCCGGAAAAGCAAAAGGTGCCCAAACAAATACCCTCGTTGAATTTATAGATATCTACCCAACACTTTGCGATTTAACCGGATTGAAACAACCGGCACATTTAGACGGCAAAAGTTTTGAACCGGTCTTAAAAGATCCTGAGATAAAGCATAAAGAAGTAGCCTTTAGCAGATATATCAATGGTGAATCAGTGATCACTGAAGAGTTTTTGTATACCACTTGGCTGAAAGACGGGAGATTTATTTCACAAATGCTTTACGACCGAAAAAATGATCCAGCCGAGAATATTAACGTGGCAGAAATGCCTGAATATAAGAAGGTAGTTGATGAGATGAACCATTTGTTGGAGGGAAAAAATGCAACGCTTTCGAAAGACTAAAAACGAAAAATAACAGGCTATAACCAAAACCGGATATACTACGATAAGCAAAATAGCAAAACATGGTCTAAGTACCACTGATACCGGGAACTTAACTAAATATAATTAATCATCAAAAAATGAATTTATGAAAGAAAAACTAACGTTTTTTCCTTCTTCCAAAACCGGGAAGGGAAACAAATTTAGCCGAAAAGCTGTTTGCATTGCGTTTTTTCTTTTAGCTCCTCTGGTTTTTGTTAATGCAAACGAAAACCATGAAAAAGCTAATGGAAAACCAGAGCATATTGACCGGCTAAATGATTATTCCGAGCAAGCAGAAAAAAACATTACAGGCGTTGTTGTTGATGCTGAAGGAAATGCTATGCCCGGAGTTACGGTTTATGTAAAAGGAACTACAACCGGAACAGTTACAGATATTGATGGTAAGTACTCAATACGTTCGAAAAATGAGGAAGACATTCTGGTTTTCACTTTTATTGGAATGACATCTCAAGAAATACCTGTAACCGGCAAAACCGTGATTTCTGTAACGATGGAGAATGCAACGGAGTTGCTTGACGATGTTGTTGTGGTAGGTTACGGTGTACAGAAAAAGGAAAGTGTGGTGGGGGCGATTACCCAGGCAACAGGAGAAGAACTGCTTCAAGCCGGTGGTGTAACCAACGTGGGGGAAGCTCTGCAAGGTAGACTGCCTGGTGTAACCACCATATACTCGAGTGGTTTACCAGGTGAAAGCGATCCGCAGATTTTCATTCGAGGGCAGAGCTCATGGAACGGTTCAGGCCAGCCACTTATTTTAGTTGATGGTGTTGAACGTAGTATGAGCGACATCGATTTAAATGAAATCGACCAGATTTCGGTTTTAAAAGATGCTTCAGCAACTGCCGTTTTTGGCGTAAAAGGTGCAAATGGAGTTATCCTAATCACCACCAAAAGAGGTAAAACAGGAAAGGCCCAACTTACCTTGTCAGCCAACTCCACAATAAAAATGCCATCGAAACTACCTAACAAGCTGGATTCATATGATGCAATTATGATAGGTAATGAGTCTATCATGCGCGAGCTAATGTACGCTCCAGGTTCATGGGATCAGTACACACCGATGACAATTGCTGATAAATACCGCAATCCTGCATCAATAGAAGAAGGTTATCAGTACCCAAATATAGATTGGGCCGACGAACTTTTAAAGGATTTTGCGACAGATTATCGTGTTAATTTATCGGTTCGTGGTGGTTCTGATTTTGCCAAATATTTTGGCAGTTTATCTTACCAGGCAATAAACGATATTTTTAACGGAAGTAAATACCCGAACAAAAAAGGTTACGAAAGTGGCTATAATTACAACAGGTTTAACTATAGAAGTAATCTGGATTTTAACATTACCAAAACCACAACATTCTCGGTTAATCTCTCCGGGTTCTTAGGAATACAGGAAAAGCCTCAGGAAGATCTGAGATTGGCAGTAAGTTCGATTTACGAATTGGCACCATCAATTTATACCCCTTTATATCCCGATGGATACTATGGTTCAGAGGTTAGCTTTGATTGGAACCTTAAAAATCCAATAGTAAGCCTTACCAGTGCAGGATACAATACTTATAATAAGGTTCAGATCAACAGTGACTTTTTGTTGGATCAAAAACTGGATTTTATCACCGAAGGATTAAGTTTTAAAGGGAAGTTGTCTTATGACAATGATATGACAAGCAGTCAACAATTGAGCGATCCGGCTATTAGTGGCTATGAAAACTTAGTCTTTAGAGTGTACAATGGCGATGAAGAATTAATTATTTCGCCTCCAGGGATAAACGATTTCGATTTTGTTGTACAACCCTGGACATTAAACAATATGCAGGTGCAGAACGGCACTCGAATGCGTAGATTAAATTATGAGTTATCGCTGAACTACAACCGAATATTTGCAAAAAAACATAATCTGTCAGCACTCTTCCTTTTTAAAAGAGAAGAATTTGCGATTGGCAATATGTTTCCACGATTTCGTGAAGACTGGGTCGGCCGTATAACTTATAATTATGATTCAAGATATTTTATCGATGTAAACGGAGCCTACAATGGATCTGAGAAATTCGGTACTGGCTATCGTTTCGATCTTTTCCCCTCGGCAGCTTTGGGTTGGATGGTTTCAAACGAGACCTTTATGAAAGGTCTGACCTGGTTGGACAAACTTAAAATTAGAGGTTCGTATGGTCTGGTTGGAGACGACAACTTTTCAGGCCGATGGAAATATATGACCCAATGGGGAAGTGGTAATTATGCGTTTCTGGTACCAAGCCAGTTTGATGGGAGATCACCTTATTTATGGTATAAAGAGGTAAGTGTTGGTAATCCTGATTTGCAGTGGGAAACAGCCATAAAATCGAATATCGGGCTTGAGGTTTCCCTGTGGGAAAACATGGTTACTGCTGATTTTGACTACTTTATGGAAGACCGGGATAACATTCTGATTTCAGGCAATCAACGCAGTGTCCCCGACTTTTACGGAACAGCACCTCCAGACTTTAACAGCGGACAGGTAGAGGTAAGAGGTTATGAATTGGTTCTGGGATTTAATTATAAATTCAAAAATGGAATTAAAACTTGGGTAAACTATAGTTTTACTGATGCGAAAGACAAAATAATCTACAAAGAAGATCCTGCCTTGCGCCCATTCTACCAAAAAGCGGAAGGATATCCTATCGGACAAACAAGAAAACCTATAGCAGGTGATCTAATGACCAGCTGGGACGATGTTTATATGTCAACGCCGCTTGCGTCAAATCAGGGGTATCGCCGAATTGGTTATTACGATTATGTAGATTTTGATGCTGATGGTGCTTATAATGGTGCCTATGATAACGCTCCTTATGGTTACACTAATCGTCCCGAAAGAACCTGGAACCTGACCGCTGGAGCAGGGTATAAAGGATTTAATATAATGGTACAATTGTATGGGACACAAAATGCCACCAGACAATACGACACAAGAACTTTTGAAAAACAGACTGACTTGTTTTTTGCTCATAAGTTAGGCTATTGGTCAAAAGACAACCCAACCGGAACTACAACACTTCCATCTTGGTCTCTGTCACAGGGAGCCACTGATCCTTACGGCAACTATTACGACGCTTCATTGGTAAGACTTAAAACAGTTGAAATATCATATGATATTCCGAAAAAAATATGTACGAAAATTGGAATTAGCGGTTTGAAAGTTTTTGCCAATGGTAACAACCTCTATTTGTGGACCGATTTGCCGGATGATAGGGAATTTAACGGGAATAACACGCTGAACTCGAATTTCAGGGGAGATTATCCAACAATGAAGAGATTTAACTTCGGATTAAACTTAAACTTCTAAAATAAAAGCAATGAAACAAGCATTAAAAAATTGTGACACAAATGAGCATGATTGTATAAAGCAGGTTCCATGCGTTGCAATTAAAAAGGACAATAATAAGCATATGAAAAGCTATATATTCAAATCAATATGCATTTTGGCTGTTTTGTTTTTATTCTCATGCGAGGATTATTTAGATAAAGCACCAGAATCAACTTTAACCGCTGAGGAAGTTTTTAAAGACTTCGATCATGCGCAGGGATTTATTGAAGAAATGTATGCATTTGTGGTTGATTATGGAACAGGCGGCCACTGGCAAACTGATTACATATATGGCGATGATGCGATTGTAAATAATACCTGGATGCCCAGTGCATCAATTGACAACGGAAATCTCACATTTTGGCGGAATTCCAACTTCTCATACTTGGTTGTTGGTAGCGGCAGAAATGGACATGCCTACGATTCAGCCCCTTTTAACAGACCAGGTATTTGGGATGGTGGTTTAATGGGAATTCGTAAAGCAAATATTGCTATAGCGAATATTGATTTAATGATCAATGCTACACAGGAAGAAAGAGACGTAATTCTTGGTCAAGCCTATTTTTTTAGAGCCTTCTTTCATTTTGAAATCATGAAGTTTTGGGGACGCTTCCCATATATCAAGGAGGTTTTATCAGATGATTATCAACTACCCCGACCTGAAACTTTTAAGGAATGTGCCCTGGAAGCCAATGAAGATTTTAAAAAGGCAGCACAATTATTACCTGTAAACTGGGATGACCATAGCTATGGGCAAAAAACATTGGGTGAAAACAAAGGAAGACTTACCAAAGGTGCAGCCTATGCATTTCAAGGCAAAAACTTACTAATGGCTGCCAGCCCCTTAATGAAAGGAAGTACTGACACTTACGATTATGATACTGAATTAGCGAGTATGGCAGTTGACGCTTTTGCAGAAGTGTTGAAACTGGATGATCAAGGAGTTTACGATCTTGTCCCCTTTGATAGATACGAAGAAGTATTCTGGAAATCTGGTAAAAAGGTTTGGCCCGGAAGTACCGAATTTATTTTTAATGGAATGGGGGGTAGCGCTGGCCGAACCAGGGCTTTAGCTGACGTCACCCTGGATAATAAACTTACAGGTGGAAGTGCTGTCTTGATAAGCCCGACGCATAACTTTATTTATAATAATTTTGGAATGGCGAACGGTCTTTCTATCGAAGACGATTTAAGTGGCACTTATGGCACCCCTACTTACGACCCAACAAAACCCTTCGAAAATCGTGATCCACGGTTTTATAAATGGATTACCGTTGATGGCGACGTTTTATCAGATAAACCAGCTGCCGGAAATAATGCCATAGCACAACTTTACACCGGAGGACTGCACCGCAGCTCTGGCACTGGGTCAAAGACTGGATATTTTTATAAAAAGTTTTTACCTACACTATACTGTAAATGGAATACGGGGATGATTGTTAACAATTCCCCCTGGCGCATTCGAATGCGGCTTACAGATGTGTATTTAATGTACGCTGAAGCTTTACATGCGGCAAAGAACAATTCAACTACAGCACCTGGCTCATACAATCTAACGGCAGAGCAAGTGGTTAATATCATGCGCGACAGGGCTGGTGTTCCTCATGTTTCTGCCTCAATAGTAAGTAATCCATCCAAATTTATGGACGAATTGAGGCGTGAGCGTAGTGTGGAGTTATCATTCGAAGCACACCGTTGGGTTGACATTCGCAGATGGGTGTTGGCCGATCAACTAAAGTATAGAATGAAAACCGGGCTTGATTTTCCAAAGGACCACTCGTACTTCCAGGAATTTGAACTTAAAACAAGGGTATGCGAATATCCGAAACATTTTTGGCTGCCATTTGAGACCAATCAAACGCAGTTTTATGAAGGTTTCCCGCAAAACCCGGGTTGGTAATTTTCACTTACAAAGTTTTAATTAACGAAAGAATATAAAATGAAACAAATAATATATAAACTGCTTATCCTGGGGTGTGCAGCAATATTTTGTTTTGCCGCTACGTCAAGTGCGCAAAATCAAAGCTCAAACATATCTGCCACGATCTTTAATGAGCAAGGAAATCCTATAGAAGGGGTGAATATATTCGCTCCCAATGGTAAATCAACTGTAACTGATGCAGACGGAAAATTCGAAATACAGGTAAAAGATAAATCTTCCATCGTAATTGAAAGAGATGGATATAATTCTGAATTGCTGAATATTTCAGATCTGTCAGATAAGATAACATTGAAAGAAGTAATCTTCCTTCAATCTGCCCAAGACCAAATAAAACTTGGAATCGGTACTAAAAACAAACGCGAAATGGTTGGGGCGACTTCAACAATTACGCCTAAAAACCATATGACTTACGACAATACCCAATGGGTAAGAGACTATATTGAAGGGCTTTTACTTGGTGTAAAAGGATCATCAAACATTAGAGGACTGGGTAATGCACTTTTTGTAATAGATGGTGTAATCGGTCGTGACCCAAATATCCTGAACATGGAAGAGGTCGACCAGATTACGGTTCTAAAAGATGCCAACGCAGTTGCATTGTATGGCAGCCAGGCAAAAAACGGGGTTATCGTGATTAACACGAAACGAGGTTTGGCAAATAGAAGATTAGCGAATGTAAATGTTCGTTATGGTTTCAAAACACCGATCTCCTTGCCCAACTACCTTGGTTCTGCCGAATACATGACACTCTACAACGAAGCCAGAACAAATGATGGATTGGATCTTCAATATGATCCCGTGCTTATTGAAGAATATAGAAACAGCACCAATCCCTATCGGTATCCCAATGTCGATTTCTATTCTGACGATTATTTGCGTTCAATGGTAACTACTGCAGATATAACAACAGAATTCTCGGGAGGAAATGACAAGACTCAATATTATGTGAATATGGGGTGGAACTACAGTCAGTCTCTTGTTGATATTAATCCGGATGCAAATGCTGGTTCAAATAGATTTAATGTTAGAGGTAATATCGATTTTAAGGTAAACGATTTTATTAAAAGTAGTGTTGATGCGGTAGCGATATTAAGCAGTAATAAATCATCATTAAGTAACCTGTTATCCGAAGGGGCCAGTTTCAAACCCAATGCTTACGCTCCATTGCTACCGATATCGATGATTGATACAGCAAGTAACCCCGCACTGGCAGCACAGTTAAATGCAGCTGGTATATACGGAGGAATGCTTCTTGGTGGATCACAACAGTTTAAAGATGATACACCTGTGGCCAATGTAATTGCCGGGGGATATCAAAATAGAATGTTCCGTTCTACACAGTTCAACAATAGTGTTGACTTTGATTTGGACATGATAACAGAAGGTTTATCGGCAAAAACATATTTAAGTTTTGATTTTTACGATGCTTACAGGATTTCAGTCAATAACAAGTATTCGGTTTACGAACCAACATGGGATGTGGATGAAATTATCAGCCTGACACCTTACGGTGATGTGGATCAGAAAGATTTAACTGAAAATGTTAACACTATTGATTATGTAACTCGCCTGGGGTTTTATGGATTGATCAACTATCAGAAACAGATAAACGAAAATCATTCCATTCAATCGACTTTTTTAGGGTATGTAAATTCGCATAAGACCAACAATACGATACAACCTACCAATAATGCACATTTGGGACTTCAAGTTTCGTATGCTTTTAAAGATAAGTTGTTTGTTGATTTTAGTTCAGCTTATGTAAATTCCAATAAATTGCCGGAAGGTAACCGCGGCGGATTCTCGCCAACTGGTGGAGTTGCTTATATTCTTAGTGAAGAGGAGTTTATCAAAAATATCGATTTCATCAATTTTTTGAAGTTAAAAGCAACAGGTGGGATTGTAAAATCTGACCTGGGAATTGATAACTACTACTTGTATGCCGAGACCTATTCGGATGGTGCATGGTACAACTGGGCCGATGGCGCAAGTCAAAATCGTGTAAAAGACATTTCGCAGGGAGCAAACAACCTACTGGGATATGAAGAACGCGTTGATTTGAATCTAGGTTTTGAAACTTATTTGATGAAATCAATTTGGTTGGAATTTAACTATTTCAAAACCGACATGGATAAACAATTGGTTACATTGAATAATAAATATCCATCCTACTATAATGTTTTTAAACCTTACGATAATTACAATAAAGATACATACCGTGGTTTTGAATTGGGAGTGGATTATTCGAAAACTTTCAACGACTTTACCATTAAATTAGGTGGTAATTTATTGTATGCGCAATCAGAAGTAGTAAAACGCGACGAAATTTACGAATACCAATATCAGTATCGAGCTGGTAATCCTGTTGAGAGTATTTATGGTCTTGTTGATCAAGGTTTTTATTCGGAGAACGATTTTAATATCGGCGACGATGGTAAATACATCTTAAAAGATGATATGCCAGCTCCAGCTTATGGAGCAGTGCAACCCGGAGACATAAAATACCTTGACAAAAATAACGATGGTATTGTTAATGATAACGACAAAGAAAACATTGGACGATGGACGAACCCGTGGTCGTATGGTCTTAATCTAAGGTTGCAATACAAAGGCTTAAGCTTTTTCGTATTGGGTACAGGCCAGTTTGGTGGAGAGTCAATTATGAATGGTGATTACTATTGGGTGGATGGTAGCGATAAGTACTCTGAAGTAGTTATGAACCGCTGGACACCGGAAACCGCCAATATCGCTAGCTATCCAAGATTATCAGCCGGGGTTAATAATAATAATTATAGAACCTCAACATTTTGGATGTATGATAATAGCTTCTTTTCTATAAACAGGGCTCAGCTAACTTACGAATTTGGGGATAAAGTATGCCAGAAACTGAGAATGAAGAACCTAAGTGTAAATGTTGCGGGATCAAATCTTCTGGAAGTTTCAAAGAATAGTGATATCCGCCAGTTGAACATTGGGGGAGATCCACAATACAGATACTTTATGCTTGGTTTAAGAACATCATTTTAATTCAATCAAAAAATTAAGATTAAATGAAAAAGTTAATAATATACATAACAGTTCTGGTTTTCGCAGGCTTCTTTTCTTGTGATATGCTGGAACCGGTTGATGAGAATCGGCTAACAACCGAGTATATCGGAACAGATCCGGAATCGGCAGAGGGCGTATTGTTACATGGATATACCGGTTTAATAAATCAATACTCATTCTCAGAAGGAGGAACCGATGATGCAGTTAATAATCAATTGGATAATAGTTATAAACGAATGGCCAATGGCGAGTTAACTGCTCAGTATAATCCTGCTTCACGCTGGAATAAATATGAAGAGGTTTTTTACCTGAATAAATTTATTGCCATTGTAGACGAAGGTACTGTTCAATGGAACAGAGATGAGGAGATTAATCAACTTTTTGCTGAACGGTTAAAAGGAGAAGCGATCGCCTTGAGAGCCTTATACCACTTTTATGTTTTACAAGCTCACGCGGGGAAAGGAACTTCCGGAGAATTATTGGGAGTACCTTATTTTAAGGAGTTTGTTCCTTCCGACGGAGATTTTAATCAACCGCGTTTATCGTTTGAAGCTACAGTAGAAGCCATTGACACTGATTTTGATAAAGCATTGGAAATGTTACCGGAAGTGTATTCTGATGATGAAGCTGATGTTCTTCCCCGGTATGCCGGAATAGAATTTAATAAATACAAAGTAGTGAACGGTGCACAATACAATCTGCGAATCAACGGAAGGATTGTCAAGGCACTTAAAGCAAGACTAGCGCTGTTTGCTGCAAGTCCTTCGTATTTAAATGGTGCCGGCTATTACCAACAGTCTGCAGATGTTGCCGGAGAAGTGCTGGAATCAATAGGTGGAGTGGCAGGATTAGCAGCTGACGGACTTGAATTTTACAAAACAGACGATGGAATAAACAGTAATGAAATGTTATGGAGGGCTTCGATAGGAAGCAACAGCTCATACCAGGAAGAAAGACATTTTCCACCATCAAGAAATGGAAATGGAGAAATTAATCCTACTCACAATTTAGCCATGGCTTTCCCAATGTTAAACGGGTATCCGGCTACTATTGAAAATGGTTTTAATCCGCAAAATCCCTTTGCAAACAGAGACCGACGTTTGGCAAAATATCTTGTACTAAATGGTCATTACATTGGAGGTGGTACTATTAATACTGGCGTAGGAGGTGGTGTAGATCGAACGGATTCTATTCCTGAACAGTCGACGACGACAGGCTATTACCTGCGGAAATTACTTCGTCCTGATGTACGAATAAACGACGATGGAACCAGAGTGGAAAAAAAGCATTTCAACGTCTATTTCCGCTATACCGAACTCTTTTTAATTTTTGCAGAAGCTGCCAATGAAATTGGGGGACCGCTGCACCAGATCAATGGGATGTCAGCCATGGATGTCATAGCCGCCATTCGCGAAAGAGCCGGAATTTCGCAACCCGATGAATATTTACAAACGGTGACAACAAAAGAACAAATGCGGGACCTTATCCGCAACGAACGCCGTTTGGAATTGTGTTTTGAAGGTCATCGATTCTGGGATTTGAGACGATGGGGATTATCCTTAAATGAAACTGCAACCGGATATTTTTACAACGGCTCAGAGTATGTTGAACTTCCTGCTGTAGAAACAAGAAGTTATCCTTCGTATGCAACTTATATGCCAATTCCATACAACGAAACGTTGAAATTTTCAGCACTGGAACAAAATGAAGGTTGGTAGGAGTGATTAGAGAATTCAATATGAAAAAGATTAAAATATTAGATATGAAAAAATTATTGATACTTCTGGCGATAGTGCTTAGCATTGTTGCCTGCGAAAATCAGGATCTGGACTTTGCAGATTTTGGCATTACGTCCGTCTATTTCCCTTTTCAGACTCCTATCAGGACATTAATTTTGGGTAATTATGATTTAGGGGATAATGAAAACGACAACAATCATCGATTTGAAATTGGTGTGACCATGGCTGGGATTTATACCAACGATGAAGACAGAAAAGTACATTTCAAGGTAGCTCCCGAATTACTTTCAGGGGTTGAAAATGTAAAAGCCTTGCCGGCAAGTTATTATACCATCGAAACAGAGAGTCCGGTAACTATACCGGTAGGATCCATAAAAGGTAGAATTAAAGTTCAGCTTACCGACCAGTTTTTTAACGATACGCTTTCATTTGCTGGATTAAATCAAGCACATTATGCGATTCCTCTTTTAATCACTGAGATCGAAAACCTGGATACACTTTTGGTAGGTGTTCCTATCAGTAGCAATCCTTCAAGAGTGAACGCGGAAGATTGGGAAATAACCCCAAAGGACTATACGCTATTTGGTATCAAGTTCATGAATAAGTATCAGGCAATTTATTTACGTCGCGGCGTAGATAAAATGACAAATGCAGCGAGCGAAACAGTTAGTAGCACATACCACGCGAAGTATGTTGAGCAGGATGAATTGGTTACCCTTACTACTATAGGTAAAAATAATGTGGAATTGTCAAATCTGGTTCGCAGAGGCTCAGAGTCAAGCCCGGGTAATGTTAACATTGAATTGGTTTTTAGCGATGAAGGTAATTGTACCATTCGAAGTTTTGGTGATGATGGCTACAATGTTTCCGGTTCTGGAAAATTTGTTGAAAATGGAGATATGTGGGGAGGGAAGGAACATGATGTTATTTATCTGGATTATACCTATACTGATGCAGCTAACAATGAAAGACACGCTGTAAAAGATACCTTGGTAGTTAGAGATAGAAATGTTGTTTTCGAAGAGTTTACAATACAGCTTTCAGAATAGATAGTTTGGTTTGGTTAATTAGTAAAAAAAGGGTGCCATTAATTTGGCATCCTGCTTTGCTAAATATTTTAATGGAAACAGTTGCTGCCTATCGGTTGTAACGAGCGATGTTTTGATGAAAGAGGAGGAATTAAAATGAAGGACTGTAAGATTTTTAGGAAAATAAAATTTATGAAACAGATTATTTACTTGGTAGCATTTTGTTTGATGCTTCTTAGTGCCTGTAAAATAAAAAATGATGGCGGAGGCGCAAATGCACGCCCGAATATCGTATTTATTTTGTCAGATGACCATGCATCGCAAGCTATTTCTGCTTACGGCGGCATTTATGATTCACTGGCCCCAACACCAAATATAGATCGATTGGCAGACGAAGGGATGATGATGAGAAATGTTTTCTGCACAAATGCCATTTGCGGCCCGAGCAGAGCAACTATTTTAACAGGGAAATACAGTCACATAAACGGTTATTATAAAAACGAAAGTGGAGGGCAGTTTAATGCAAATCAGTGGACTTTTCCCGAAGAGCTACAAAAAAATGGCTATCAAACTGCATTGTTTGGTAAATGGCATTTAGGCTCCGAACCACGCGGATTTGATTTTTTCAAATACCACGAAGGAGCGGGACAACAAGGGTATTACTGGAATCCGGTTTACAACGAAAACGGAGTGTCTGTTACCGAAAAAGGATATGCGACCAACCTGACTACTGACTTCGCACTCGAATGGCTTGACCAGGCAATAAAAAAAGATCAGCCTATTTGTATGTTGCTTCAATACAAAGCACCTCATAGAAGCTGGGAGCCCGATACAAAATATGTTGATTTGTGGAAAGATATCAGTATGCCTTACCCAGACACCTACAATGACAATTATAGAACTCGTGAAAAAACTGCTGGTGATACAGAAATGGAAATGAACGATTTTAGTCGAAATGACATGAAGTTATCTCCACCAGAAAATTTAAAAGGGAAAGAATTGTCTTCTTGGTATGGTTTTGGAAATCAAAGAGATGAAAATGTTTACCCGGATAAAAGTTTGAGCCCGGAAGAAAACAGGAACTGGAAATTTCAAACTTATATAAAGGATTATCTGGCTTGTATTAAATCGGTTGATGATAATGTCGGAAGAGTTGTGGACTATCTCGATAAAAACGGCCTCGCTGAAAATACAATTGTCATTTATACTTCAGATCAGGGTTTTTATTTAGGCGAACACGGCTGGTTCGACAAACGTTTCATGTATGAAGAATCGCTTCGTATGCCTTTTCTCGTAAGATATCCTGCAAAAATAGAGGCAGGAACAGCAAACAAGGATATTATTACCAACATCGATTTTGCCCCAACGTTATTGGAAGTGGCTGGAATTACACCTCCTGAAGAAATTCAGGGACGTAGTTTTTTTGCCAATCTACAGGGAAACACTCCCGATGATTGGACCAAATCGATGTATTACCATTATTATGAATTCCCTTTTTGGCATCATGTACAACCGCATTATGGAATCAGAAATGAGCGATATAAGCTCATTCATTTCTACTACAACATAGATATATGGGAATTTTATGATTTGGAGAAAGATCCCAACGAATTGAACAATGCCATTAATGAACCGGTATACATTGACATTATTAAAGACATGAAAATTGATCTTGCAAAACAAATGGAATACTATGGCAATAATAAATCGCTTGATGATTTACGTGCCATTACCAATACCGATTTTGGCAAGATCTCCGAAATTGAAAAAAAATAATTAAGTATTATGAAACTTACATTTAAATCATTTTTGTTCACTCTGACTGTTTTTACTGCCTGTTCGGATAATGAAGCAGTGTTGCCCGACGAACCAAAAGAGAACCCGCAATCGATTAAAGAAGTTGTTGCCGAAGTTTTTCCCGAAGGAAATGTATTTATTGGTGCCGCGACTCAACATAAGTATTTTGGAACAAAAGTCTTCGAAGTATTTGATCGTGAGTTTAGTTATGCCACTCCAGGCATCATGTTTAAGCAAAGCATCATCCATCCCGAACCCGGGAAATATAATTACGAAAAAGCAGACGATTGGGTACAACATTGTCGTGAAAACAACCAGGTAATTCGCATGCATGCACCTATTAGTCCACAATGTTCACAATGGGCAAGAACCGATTCGCGTACCCCGGAAGAACTGGAAACAAATTTGGTTGAATACATGACAGCACTTTGCAAACGATACAATGGCATACCCGAAATCCTTTGGCTCGATGTGGTGAATGAAACCATTGAAAGATCGGGCGAATGGTTCGGTCCTAAACCTGGAAACGACCAATGGGAAAATCCATGGCCTATAATTGGATACGATGAATCGCATCCGCTGAGACCGCCATTGTATATAAAAAAGGCATTTGAAATAGCCAATGAATTTGCCCCCGACTTAAAACTAATCATCAATCAACATGGCGGGCTGGAAAAGGAATCGTGGGTTAAGATGAAACAATTAGTGGCATACCTTCGCGAAAACAATTTACGAGTAGATGGAATTGGCTGGCAGGCACATGTCGATTTGGGTTGGGAAAAGATTCCTGGGAATCTGGATTATTTGAAAGAGATAATTCTGTGGTGCCAGTCGAATAACCTGGAATTTCATATTACCGAATTTAACGTTTGGCTAAAAGGCGATGATGCAAGGAAACACAACGAGCAAGCCAATACCTTCGAAGCCATTGCTAAAGTACTTTTAGACAACCATAACAATAAAGTAACAAGTATCAACTTTTGGGGAATTTCAGCTATTGATGTTAATGCAGAGGAATGGGACGGTTCCATGTGGGATGCAGATTATGAGCCAAAGCCAGCTTATTATACCATATTAGAGTTATTAAAAAGCTATAAATAATTTTAATATCTAAACAATAACACTACTGATTTCTATAGACAAAACCCAATTAATAATAAAAAGCGGGGATATATTTCCCTCCAGGGCAAGAGCATACTAGTATTTACGAACGGAGTTATTCCCTTGACCGGAATTAATTAGTACTTGCTCTCTGCCCTCATGTGTATGAACCGGAATACATTGATATTATTAAAGACATGAAAATTGATCTTGCAAAACAAATGGAATACTATGGCAATAATAAATCGCTTAATGATTTACGCGCCATTACCAATATCGATTTTGGCAAGATCTCCGAATTTGAAAGAAAAAATTAATTCAGTATTATGAAACTTACGTTTAAATCAATTTTGTTTACTCTTACTATTCTTGCTACCTGTTCGGATAGTGAAGCAGTGGTATCCGATGAACCAAAAGAGAACCCGCAATCGATTAAAGAAGTTGTTGCCGAAGTTTTTCCCGAAGGAAATGTATTTATTGGTGCCGCAGCTCAACATAAGTATTTTGGAACAAAAGTCTTTGAAATATTTGATCGTGAATTTAGTTATGCCACTCCAGGCATCATGTTTAAGCAAAGCATCATACATCCCGAACCCGGGAAATATAATTACGAAAAAGCAGACGATTGGGTGCAACATTGTCGTGAAAACAACCAGGTAATTCGCATGCATGCACCTATTAGTCCTCAATGTTCAAGATGGGCAAGAACCGATTCTCGAACACCGGAAGAACTAGAGACAAATTTGGTTGAATACATGACAGCACTTTGTAAACGATACAATGGCATACCTGAAATCCTTTGGCTTGATGTGGTGAATGAAACCATTGAAAGATCAGGTGAATGGTTTGGGCCTAAACCCGGAACCGACCAATGGGAAAATCCATGGCCTAAAATTGGATACGATGAATCGCATCCGCTGAGACCGCCATTGTATATAAAAAAGGCATTTGAAATAGCCAATGAATTTGCCCCCGACTTAAAACTAATCATCAATCAACATGGCGGGCTGGAAAAGGAATCGTGGGTTAAGATGAAACAATTGGTTGCCTACCTTCGCGAAAACAATTTACGAGTAGATGGAATCGGCTGGCAGGCACATGTCGATTTGGGTTGGGAAAAGATTCCCGGAAATCTGGATTATTTAAAAGAAATAATTCTGTGGTGCCAGTCAAATAACCTTGAATTTCATATTACCGAATTTAACGTTTGGCTAAAAGGAAAAGATGCAAGGAAACACAACGAGCAAGCCAATACTTTCAAAGCCATTGCCAAAGTACTCTTAGACAACCAAAACAGTAAAATTACAAGTATCAATTTTTGGAATATTTCAAACATAGAAAGTGATTCTTTTAAAGAATGGGATGGTTCCATGTGGGATGCAGATTATGAGCCAAAGCCAGCTTATTATGCGATATTAGACTTATTAAAAAGCTATAAATAATTTGGCTTCTTTAGGGGAAAGGTTGACGAATGACTTTTATACAAAATTGAATAGTTGAAAAAAGTTATGTCAATGCCATTCAGAAAAATGAAAAATAAAATACCATTGCTCATACTTATAGTCTCGGTAAGTCTTACCGGTTGTCCTGCCGATGATGCCAATTTTTCATTAGATGAACCTAAAGAAGAAACGAATTCCATAAGAGAATTGGTTGCAGAAGCTTTTCCTGAAGGAAATGTTTATATAGGTGCGGCTTGTCATCATAACTTAATGGAAACAAAATCGGGAGAAATCCTTAAACGTGATTTTAGTTATGTAACACCTGCAAATGATTTTAAGCAAAGCTATATTCATCCGGAACCCGGGAAATATAAGTATGAAAAATCGGATGATTGGGTTCAGTTCTGTAAAACAAATACACAGGTAATTCGAATGCATGCGCCAATAAGTCCGCAATGTTCGCAGTGGGTAAAAGATGATGCCCGTACTGCCGAAGAGATGGAATCAATGCTTGAAGAATATATAATGGCGCTTTGGACAAGATATAACGGAACATCGAATATCCATTGGTTAGATGTAGTTAATGAAACCATTGATAATACAACTGGCGATTGGTTTGGCCCCAAACCCGGAACTGACAAATGGGAAAATCCATGGCCCAAAATTGGATACGACGAATCGCATCCCTTAAAACCACCTTTATACATCAAACAAGCTTTCACGCTTGCAAACCAATATGCGCCCGATGTCAAACAAATAATCAACCAGCATGGCGCTTTGGATAAGGATACATGGGAGAAGATGAAAGCTTTAGTCGCTTACTTGCGCGAAAATAATCTTCGCATTGATGGACTTGGCTGGCAGGCACACATTGATTTAGGCTGGGAGAAAATCCCCGGTAACATTGAGCGCTTGGGTGAAATTGTCAGATGGTGCCACTACAATGATCTTGAATTTCACATTACTGAGTTTAACGTTTGGCTAAAAGATGAAAATGCCGGAAAAATAAACGAACAGGCGACAACCTTTAAAGCAATTACCAAAACTGTTCTCGACAACAGGTACAATGGAATAGTGGGAATTAACTTTTGGCATATTCGTGCAAACGATACGCAAAACAAAGACAGGGATGGCTGCCTTTTTGATGATAACTACGAGCCAAAACCCGCCTATTACGAGATAAAAGAATTAATAGAAAGTTATCGATAAAAATCGTACTCAAAAGTAAGAAAAGACTTGCTTGTCAAATTGAATAATTTCTTGGAAATGTAAATCAAAAACTGTTAAAATGAAGAATAATCAAAAACTAAAAACAACACGACTTTTTCTTGTATTTCTATTAGTGGTAAGCCAGTCAGCAGTTATTTTTGGCGGAGGAAAGAAAAACAAAGATATTGCAGACGAGGATTTGACCATTCGTCAGATAATCGAAAAATATTATGGCAACACTAATTTCAATTTTGGCTGTATATCAAAGGCCATTTATTTGAAAGAAGATAATCCTGACGTGGCCTTTTACCTGAAAGAGTTTTCGTACAATGTCCCTGAAAACGAATTTAAACAGTCGGGAGTCTATCCTGAACCAGATAGCAATTGGAGAGATGATAATTTTCTGGGATTGATTGAAATGGCCCGTAAAAGCAACCAAATAATGCGCGCTCACGCTCCAATTTCTCCACAGTGTTCAAGATGGGCCATGGCAGATGATCGAACTCCTGAGGAGTTACAGGCAGTTATGGAGGATTATATGGACCATGTAAGCAAAGCTATAGAGGCCAATCGTGATATTATCGGATGGATGGATGTTGTGAACGAAACGGTAACAGAAGGTAACATTTATGATTCAGTATATCACTACAAAACAGGTGATTGGTACGGACCATTAGTCGGTGACCGCCGTTGGCAAAACCCCTGGACAACCATTGGGTATGAATTCGATTCTGAACTTAACGTTCCTACATATATAATACGGGCCTTTGAGATAGCGAACGAAAATGCGCCTAACGTTAAAATGCTGTATAATCATCACGGACAACTGGAAGAGAAAGCCTGGGATAAAATAAAACAAACCGTGCTTTATCTGCGAAATAGAGGCTTGCGCGTTGATGCAATTGGCTGGCAGGCACATGTCCCTGTTGGTTTCGAAAATGTGAATGGCAAGATGGAACAGCTGAATGAGCTAATCGATTGGTGTTATCAGAATGATCTTGAGTTTCATGTCACTGAAATTGACGTAAATGTGGGTAAAAATGTTGATGATTCGATTTTCGTTCAAAAAGAAAAGGAAATAGCTGACACTTATGCTGCAATCACAGAAACCATGCTGAAAAAAATTGGCAAAGGTGCAGTAACAATTAATTGCTGGGCATTGAAACACCGCAGGCGTAGAATAGAAGGTTCTTTTGCCGGTTTGTTTGATGATGAACGTAAGCCAACTCAAGCGTATTATCGAATAAAAAAAGTATTGTTAGAAAATGCACCTAACAGGCAATAAACATTTTTTATTGCCGATTTGTAGTGATGCGTTAATTTTTCAAAATTTAATTAGTAATAATTTTTAATAGTAAAATTATGAAATTTAAGATTTTACTTGGTTCTTTCTTAATGTTAATGATGTTCTGTGTTGGAACATCAATTGCCGGTCGGGTGGTTGTAATCGGATCATCAACAGCGTTTGGTACTGGTTGTTTCGAAACTAACAACGCCTGGGTAAATCGTTACCGCTATCATGTAACACCCACTGATCCGTCAAACGTAGTCATTAATTTAGCTGTCGGAGGATTTACAACTTACGACGTTATGCCTACTGATTTTGATACTCCTGACGGGCGTCCCGTTGTTGATGTAGAACACAACATTACTAAAGCACTTTATTATCAACCTGACGTCATCATTGTAAATTTGCCGACTAACGACGTAGCTAGTGGTTATTCAGTAGAAGAAGTTATGGGTAATTTCATTGCCTTGTGTGATATAGCTGAAGCCAGCGGTATAAAATTTTACGTTGCAACTTCCCAACCGAGAAATTTTACAGAGGAGAAGAGAAATGAATCGATTGCCCTACGTGACTCAATAAATAACTATTTTGGGGAATATGCCATCGATTTTTGGACAGATCTCGCTAGTGAGGATGGCACTATTAATCCTCTATTCGATCCGGGTGACGGAGTTCATTTAAATGATACAGCTCATCTAATATTGTTTAATCGCGTTAAAGAGAAGGATGTTTTAGAAGATATTGAAACGCCTGCTATTGCTGGGGGAGAAAACACCGTTAACGTTGATTTTGGCGGCCCGGCAATGGTTTCCGGGGTAGACTGGAACAACATATTTACATATTACACTTCAATTGTAAATTTGACTAATTCCGAATTAGGCACTACAGGCATGAGCTTAAAAATTCACGACTCGTTTAATGGAGTCAATACAAGTGGGACTAGGACTCCTGACGCTTCATCGGAATTTGATACTCTTGCCACAGGTGATAGTTTTTATGGTAATACAGGGGCTTTTGGTGGGAAGACAGAACCAACAGGTGGAATTACGCTCTACGGTTTAAATCCCAACATTGAGTACAAATTTACCTTTTTTGCTTCGCGTATGGGGGTTAACGATAACAGGGAGACCAAATATCAGGTAGTTGGTAAAACCACTGATGAAGTATTGCTTAATACAACAAAAAATACATCTGAATTCGCTATGGTTGAGAACATACTACCTGACGGTGATTCAATTGTTATTAATGTATCTCCGGGACCAAATAATACTAACTCATTAGGATTTTATTATCTTGGGTTAATGCGTATTAATTATACCGATTCATTGACTACAGCTGTGACTGATTTTAGGATGGAAGAGAGATTTTCCGCTGTTTTGTATCCAAATCCGACATCAAACGATATTGTGCATATCAAACTGAATAGTCAGGAAGACATTGAGCTCAATATCTCAGTATTTGACATGGCCGGAAAAGCAATTTCAATGCAAAAACAGAGGGTGTATTCCAATAATACCATTGTGGGCTTGTCGGTTAGTGACTTGTCTCCAGGAAATTATATTATATCGTTAGCAGGATTCGATACGAAATTCAGAGAAAATATGCTTTTTCTAAAAAGATAAATAAATAGAACCTGCAAAAAGAAAGCGGTTTGGTAAAATATGCTTTGCGTTATAAATCGTACTGGTTTTTAGTGAATGTCAAACAAAGTTTTGTAGCTGGAATACTGAATTAAAACCTTTACTGTTGGAAATTGTAAAAGCAATTACTGCCAAGAATTATTCTCATTCCATTACAGCTGGTCCCGGAGATTATATATAAATCATAAGAATTGTATATGTAACGTAAATAAAATTAAATAATGAAGAATTCAAAAAAACTGATCTTGTCAATATTAATCGTTCTAACTAACCTGGGAAGTTGGGCGATACCACAAAATAACCAGAAGTGGGAAAAGCTTTTCAATGGTCACAATCTTGATGGCTGGAAAGTATTAAACGGAACAGCCGAGTATAAAGTTGAAGATGGCGAGATAATCGGCACCAGTAAAGCAGGTACTCCAAACACATTTTTAGCTACTGAAAAAAACTACGGCGATTTTATTTTGGAATACGAAATGAAAATGGAAGCCGGATTGAATTCAGGAGTGCAAATTCGAAGCAACAGTCTGAAAGATTACAGAGATGGCCGCGTTCACGGCTACCAGGTAGAGTGCGACGATTCAGAAAGACGCTGGTCGGGAGGAATTTACGATGAGGCACGCCGCGGCTGGCTTTACCCGCTGGAATACAACCAGCCGGCGAAAAAGGCTTATAAAAAAGGCGAGTGGAATAAATACCGTGTGGAAGCCATTGGCAATACCATTCGCACCTGGATAAACGGACAGCCTGTTGCCAACCTGGTTGACGATTTAACTGCCGACGGTTTTATCGCACTTCAGATTCACGAAATTAAAAACAAACAAAAGGAAGGCAAAACCATTCGCTGGAAAAATATCCGAATTAAAACTGAAGACCTGGAAAGCGCCCGTATGCCAATGCCGGAAGAAGTTCGGGAAGTGAGTTATTTAACCAATACGCTTACCGAAAAAGAAAAGAGCAATGGCTGGAAATTGCTTTGGGATGGAAAAACCACAAAAGGCTGGCGCGGAGTAAAACTGGATAACTTCCCGCAACGAGGCTGGCACACTGAAGACGGCACTTTGGTGGTTGAAAAAGCCGATGGTGCAGAATCAGGAAATGGCGGCGATATCGTTACCGAAAAAATGTATAAGAACTTTATTCTGGAAGTTGATTTTAACCTGACTGAAGGTGCCAACAGCGGAATAAAATATTTTGTGCAGGGAAACCTGAACAAAGGAGAAGGTTCAGCAATTGGATGCGAAT
Source organism: Draconibacterium mangrovi (assembly GCF_010586825.1). Lineage (GTDB taxonomy): Bacteria > Bacteroidota > Bacteroidia > Bacteroidales > Prolixibacteraceae > Draconibacterium > Draconibacterium mangrovi. The sequence goes on from NZ_JAAAGB010000005.1 coordinate 448,232, forward strand.
TCCAGATCCTTGACGACAAAAAACACCCCGATGCAAAAAAAGGAGTGCTGGGCAACCGCACACTCGCATCCCTTTACGATCTGATTCCGGCCAACGGAAAGTTTTATGATCCAAATCTCCAGCAGAAACGATTTAACGGCATAAACAGCTGGAACCGCGCACGGGTTGAA
>NZ_JAAAGB010000006.1 GCF_010586825.1 Draconibacterium mangrovi
TAAATCTATAGTTTGTTCGGAACCAATTGCGCTTTTTTTAAGTGCCCTGATATGAAGACTTTGCTCTGCAACAAGCAGTTTTAAGTCAGTGTTTTCGTTTTTTAGATCATGTACTTCAACAGAGTTGGCTTCACGCTTGACATCGCCTGCTAAACGGCTTTTACCAGCTTCCATGAAATCCTTGCTCCATTTGTAATATAGGTTGGCATTAATGCCTTCTCGCCTGTAGAGGCCAGCTATACTTTCTTCTCCTCTCAGTCCTTCAATTACAATCCTGATTTTTTCCTCTGCTGAATACTTCTTTCTTGTATGCCTCTTAATCTCTTTAATCTTGGCTTCGGCACTTTGTTTTTTTACAGTCATTTTTGAACTTTTTAATGGTGATTAAATTAAGAAAACCATCTCTTAATTTTTATACCAACGTGTCCAAATTAGGCTGAAGATTTACAGATGATCAACAGCAGCAAGGGCAAAAACAAAACGAACAAAAACAAGTGCATATTCCCAATTCTCTTTTGGGAAAGGAACTTTCCGAAGAGCAGCAACAAAAACTGGAAAAGCGAGAAACCATTTATGTTGCCGGAATGAAAGACAAAAAAGGCGAAGAGTTTAACGCTTACATAAAGGTCAACGACGAAAAAGGCAAGCTGGATTTTTACAAATGGAATCCTGATAAGGCCCAAACCAAAGGAGCAGAAGTTATACCGGATAACAAGAGCAAAACCCAGGTAGCGGTTAACTCGGAAGGTAAATCCAATGAAGCAACCAAAGACGTAAAAGAACCGCTGAAAAAAGACCAGGTAAATCCGACGGAACGTCAACAAACGACCAAACGAAACAGGTCCAAATCGCACTCGATGTAAATCTCAATTATATAGAATTTCCTTTCATCAAAGCGTTCGGAGAATACCGGACGCTTATTTTCCCGCTTCTCACCGCTATATTTTAAAATTTAAATTTCAAAGTCATGAAAACAACATCTACAGAGCTCTCATGGTTTAAGTTGTCTTTGCTTCACTTTTTATACGAAAGTCATCCGGAGTTAACAGACAATAACGATCTTCTGAATACCCGTAGTGATCTTGCGGCAGAATGCTATTCGCAGGCCATTAAAGACGGACACAACCACCAGGAAGCAGAAGAACTGGCGCATAAAGAATTGTACAAGGGGCTTCACTTTTCAAAACACGATACCCTTGTAACTATTATCTGGAATGAGTTTCCGGGAATAATTCCATTGGAAGACGCCAAAGATTTTGCCATTCGATTTCTGTCAGAAGCAGTTCCGGTTTTTGAAAAATACAGGTTATATGATGAGTTTGCTTTTAGCTCAGAGTTCAACGATTTGTACACCGAGCTAACAGGAGCTATAGAAATCTGGCTGGAAGAACATGAGCTTTAATAAAGACCAGCACCTGCGTGCAAATATTGAAGCCATTAAGCTTTGTTTTCTATTGGAGAAAGAAAATCGGAAGCCAACGGCAGAAGAAACAAAAGCCCTGAAACAATATTCCGGTTTCGGGGCTTTGAAGTGTATTCTTAATCCGGCAGAAAATCTGTCGGATATTGCCCGTGGCCCGATTCCGAAGTGGATTGTTTCCAACGGTTATGGAATTACATGATGTTTTAAAGCGAAATTCAAAAACAGCGCAACAATACAAGCTATACACAAATAGTTTAAAAATTTCCATCCTAAGCGCTTTTTATACTCCTCCTGAAATTGTTAATACAATATCGGAAGCATTTAAAAACAACCAACTTGAAGTCTCCCGTTTCCTTGATCCTTCAGCCGGATTCCCTGAATTGCATCCGAATTGAAAAAGATGTTGGAATCCGATTTAAGGACCTGACTTAATATTACTATTATTTCAGAAAGAGAAAACGAACAAAATAGCTGTTAGTTTTTCAAAGAATGGTACAACAAGAGAAATACCAAATGAACAAGCTCCCCAAAACCTGTAAGATCATTTTTGGTTTCAATCAGATAGAACGAATCCAGACAAATATCCGACGGTCCAAACAGATAAAAAAAAAAGCAAACAATCAAACCTGTTTAATACCCCAGGAAATGACAAAGAACGAAAATAGAAGTATCATAGCTTACAGTTTGGACTTAGGGGCTAGAAAAGTAAAAATAGTATTTGGGGAATTAAATACAATTAAATTTATTTATAGTTTGTATTCTTCGATTTAAGTCCCTAACCTGATATTTGCGAACTATATATCCAATAAATTATTCATTGGTCTTTGAGTCAATCATGAAATACCAGATATTATTCTCAACATTGTTCTTTTTTTTATTATTGAAAGATCCAATCAAAATCAATTAAATGTGCAAGATTATCAGTCTCTGTCTTATTTGGATTTGTTCTTAAATATTTCCCATTGCTTCCATTTACAACTTCCACATTCTCTCCAATGTCCCATCGTGAACTATTATAGTTCCATTTCCAAGTAGTTGCACGACTTCCACTAGTTTCCAATATTCTAATTGCTTCTGCTTTTGTAGTTTTACTTGATCTTGAAGTCGATCTTTCACCCACTGTATGGAAAGCATAATGTGTTATCACATCATTTGAATTTTTCCATACTCCTGAAATTCTATATAAAGCCATTTATATTTTATTATTAGTAATATTTGATCTTATTTTCAAGTTCTCTAGATTGCTACAAGTTCAGCTAATTTGGAAGCAATTTCTTTCATCGGTTCCTCAAATGTGCTTAGTCCACTTCTTGAACCAAGTAATGGACTAACTTCACGAAGTTCGTCAAATGTTGTATTATGCAAAATAGGAACAAGTAAATCACGCGCTAGAAGTGCAGAAAGTTCTTTCTCAGCAATTCCTTCTCCTTTAATGCGCTCCAGAAATGAAGGAGTTACCAATACGATTCCTATTCGCGAATTAGCCAATCCTTTATCTATTTCACGGAGCAAGGATGAACCTAACAAAACATCCTTTTCGCTAAACCAAACTGAAACCCCGTTCGACTCAAGAAAATCATGTAATTCTCTTGCAGCGTTTTTTCGATCATCCCACGCGTGGCAAAGAAAAACATCGCGAAGGTCTGGTATCGTCGAGCGTTTTTCTACATTTTCGCGAACGGGTGTAAGCGTTCGAATCTCGGCTGGCGTATACCAATTAGTGGAACCTGCTCCAGACCAACTTGGTTTACTATTTCTGGATTGTCCGCTTCCATATCCGCGACTGCTCGAACTGTTACTCAATGAATTGTATGATGATGAGTAGTACGAATGCGAACTGTAGCCGCGAGAACGACTACCGCATGCTGGACAGGCAGCTGCTGCAGCCGCTGTGCGATGCCCTCTTATTGGTGCTGTACATCTTGCCATAACTTTATCTCCAATACCCTTTTAGGATTTCTTTCAATTTGCCACTGGTACAAAAATGCACCACCCTTCAGATTAGTCTCCCTTCCGATGCTTATGAGGTTTTAGCGATGGCGTATTTCCTGGAGTTTCTTTATTATCTCTTTGACGCCTGTCTGGTTTCCCTGTTGATTTTGCAATTCTTTTTGGACCCGGTTTTATTCCCATAATTTTTTATTTTAGTTAATAGTCTGTATTCATCTATTATCTTCACAAAAGAGGATCTTTGCAATATAAGATTAAAATGTATTTCATGTTTTAATATTTATAATCGCAAACATAATAAAATAAATCAATAAGTAGAATATCTATATAAAAATTTGACTTGTCTTTTTATTCGGATTAGGTTTTATGTTTTCTGGGGGAAATTCAATTTTCTTGAAAATAGAGATATGGATGGAATGAAGTTAATGCAAATTGAGAATCAGTAGATCTTAGATGAAGAGACGGTTATTTGTAATAGTTGTTCTTCATCGGGCACTCTGGCTTGTTTTCCGGAGATATGATTAACGGGTAGTCAATAAAAAAAAAGCCCGGCAAATCCGGACTTTAAAATTCTATTTCACGTTCAATTGAGCCGAAAGATTTTACTTGCGGCTTTTAGGTAAAAGGATGCAGAACGGTGGATTGCCTAAAACAGCAAACCCACAATCCCAATCCCGATAGCAAAAATATTTCCGCTGTAGGAAGTGTCGGTTTCCTTTTCTTTGATATCCATCATATGGTATCCGGCTTCAAAGGTTATTCCGAGGTGAGATTTAACCGGTATAACAATTCCGGCACCAAAAAATATATCGGTGCCCGAACCTTCTGAATTGTCTGAGCCGTAATCTATATTCATCCCATAGTAACGTAATCCTACATCAAAATACGGGAAAGCTGTACTGTTTTCGTTACCAAAGGCATAACCTATTTGCGGGCCTAGGCCGATGTTATTGCTTGTGTAATCGCCTTGTTTCTCATGGGCAAACTCAAGCCCTCCACCAATGAAAAAGTTTTTGGCTACAAAAAAGTTAACACTTGGCGAAAGATTAAATGTACTGGCATTATTGCCATCGTAATCTTCGAAAAGTTCGCCGCCCTGGCTGGTAAAACTTGCTACACCGGAGATAAACGTTGCACCTTTGTCAACGGCGTATATCTGGGCGAATAAATTGCCTGTACTTACTAAAAATACAAACGCAAAAAATAATGGTTTAAATTTCATATAATTTGATTTAAAAGTTATAAATATTTGGCTGCCCAAGTGTCTCATATAAATTATATTCGAACCGTGTATTGTATCTAATATAAATCTACGGCTTTGCTTTATTCAAACTCTTAAGAGTGAAATCAAGCAAGACATGAGGCACTACTCCTGCCAGTCGTTAAAAACATAACAATCGTGTGGCAGGAATATTAGTCGTTGTCTTCTACCAACCAATTGTATTCATCTTTAAAATCCATAAAGCAATTGATGCAAATCCAATGATATCCGCTTACTGTTGTATAACCTTTTTGTAAATTATCATCCGTTTCAAAGAACTTTGTTCCGCAAAACTCACAATGATCATGATCCCTTCCTATTCGATATGGATGATAATTTTTAAATACAAGTTTTACTCCCTGTAGGTAGTTCTCTTGCCCTAGTCTACGCCAATCATTGTCAGCCGGCACATTCCTTTTGCTTATTTTGTTCATAAATCTTATTCTCTAGAGATTCTACTTCCGTCGGGATATAATCGCCACCATTTCCCTGAACTATCCCTATAATCCCAATGAGGGCCAATGGGATCTGGTTGATATAAATCTGGACGTAACGACTCCCGCTGCCCATCTTTTGTAACTAGAGGCAGCCGGGAGTCTGATTTTAATCTACTCAGGTCACCATTAGGCGTTACTTAACTTATCAACAACCAGTTTTGTTCCTGTCAAACTTAGCATAGACTTACATGTTACATAGCTTCCAATAGGGAATAACCATTCTTCATCTAAATCTTCGGGACTTAACCCTTGTTCTGTTCCTACTATTTGATAAATGTTATTTCCCATATCGATAGCAATGACAGGTCTGGATACTGTTGTTCCTTCATTTAACAAAGGCATAAATATTTGTATTTGTTTCATCCGTTTATTTTGTAATGTTCAGAAAGTGAATGGAATTCACCCTCAATAAAGTAATTATATGTGTTTATGAGATTGCTCTCATTGCTCGTTTCATATTAATTTAATAAATAAATCCGTCTCCTCCAACATGCAATAAACGTCCTGTAACATTATCTATAACAATACTTCGCCCAGTTGTAGGGTGAACATAGCGAGTTGCTCCATTATTTGGACTAATATTATTGGGGGCGGAAAACGATTCCCCAGAATGTAAAGCTTCATTTATTTGTTGCTCAGTCCATCCCCTCTGCTTCATTTGATTTGCCCATTTTGTTTGAGATTTATGGTCGCCGTAATTCCAATTGGGTTTATTCGTGTCTAATGATTTCCCGCTCCAAGGATCCAAATTATTTGATTTTGCATATTTGTAGCCACCATACGCCCCGGTAGCTGCACCTACACCAAGACCCGTCAATGCTCCTGTTTTTGCGCCGTTAAGTCCGGCTTTATTGGCAAGCCCAAAGTCTCCTGTTTGTATTAGAGTGGGAAGAAAATTACCGACATAACCGGCACCTGCTCCACCCGCAGAAGCCCCTAGTGCACCTGTTACAGAGCCATTTAATACAGGACTTAAAGAGCCTTGTCCTATTTTCATCAAACCTTTGCTGGCTAAATTTGCACCCAGCTTGCCCATACCATAGCCGGCCATGCCCGAAAGCGCCCCAACACCCATGCCTATAGCACCATTCCTTAAATAGTCCATTCCGCTGCCCCCTGCAAAGGCAGTACTTAAGAGCGAACCTGCCAGCCCTCCGGATGCTCCTGCAATAGCAGCAATTGCCAAAGGGGCTAATGTGCCACCGGAAGCAACAATAAGTGCAGTAACACCTACTGCAACCCCAATGGTTACAACAGTTGATACAATTGCCTGACCATTCTTCCCTAACCAGTCGCCCAGCTTGGAAAACCAAGTATAGCCATTAATATCGACATATAAAAGAGGATTATTTAGGCAATAGGAATATCGATTAAAACTTTGGGTACCATCCGGCATTTGTACAAACGGATCAGGACTCAAAAACCGTCCCACCAGCGGATCGTACAACCTCCCATTCATATTCACAATGTTAAAATACGAAAGTTGTTCGTGACCTGTAAACCCGCGGTCGGCGGTTAAATCAGGTTCGCTGTTTAAGGTATAGCTCCAGTCGTCTTTGTCGCGACGTCGCCCCCAGGCATCAAAACTGTATTCGGCAGTTACGGTATTCGATGTATTTACCTTATGGGTAATATTGCCAAGGTAATCACGTAGTAAGTAATAATAGTTGGTTGTAGAGCCAACCTTTTCGGCAACTACGGGTGCGGAGTACGCATCGCCACCAATCCATGTATATTCGGTAGTTGTGCTTCCTTCGGTTTCTTTTATATAACGGCTGCCTACATACCATCGGGTAAGTACGGTACTGCCCAAATCGGTAACCAACATTTTACAACGTTGGTTGTCACTATTATAAGTGAATGCAGCATGATAGTCATCTTCGTCGATGGTACTAACCTGCTCAAAAGAGGTATAAGTTGCCACCTGGTCGGCCGATGGGATAACCTGGTTGCCCGAGTTAATTTCGGTTACGGCAAATGGTTTGGTGGTATGTCCGTAGGTATAAGTGCCCGGCCCCAAATCGCTTTTGGTCAATATATTACCATTGCTTTCGTATGCCATGGTAAGGTTTTGCGGCCCGCTAACCCCGGTTAACCTGTCGAGGTTATCGTAGGTAAAGGTTTCGGTTTTACTGCGCAGGTAATTTTGCCGCGAGTAAAGGTTGCCGGTGGAAGCCGTAAAGCTGTAGCGGTAATCCTGCCGGTAAGTAGAACTGACCTTGGCTTTTGAGTAAGTCGGGTAACCGTAACTATCGAACCCAAACTCGCCAATCAAGCTGCCTCCATAAGTTGCCCCGGTAACCTGCTGGCGGGCATTCATGGTATTGATGGTATACCGTGTTGAACCACCTGCCGAAATTGAAGCCAGGTAACCATAGCTGTTGTAGTTATTGGTTTCCACAATACCTGAAGGGTGGGTGCGTGTGCTTAAGCGCCCTTTTGTATCGTAAGTAAACGAAGTTGACAATGCCGATTGACCCGGAATGGTTTCACCAATGGTTGAAACCCTGCCTTTGCTGTCGTATGTATAACTCCGGCTTACGCTGCCCGGCGAAGAAATTCCGGTTAACTGCTCATTACTGTTATAGGTGTACGAAGTGGTACCTTCAGGTGTAACCTTTGAACTTACACGGCCATCGGTATGATAGTTATAGGTTGTGGTCTGGTTACGTGCATTCTTTTGTGTTTTTAAATTCCCAAAAGCATCGTAAGTATAAATTATTGTTCCGGCACTTGGATCAACCAGTTTGGTTTGGTTGCCTGCCACATCGTATTCCATACTTGTAACTGCCCCGCCCGGCGAGTTAATAGTTTTCAACTTCCCGTTGGGGTAGTAGGCATAGGTAATATCGCCACCGTTATCGTGGGCTGTGGTCAACAAACCCTGGCTGTCGGTTTCTTTCCAGCTGCTTTTTCCACCGGTTGTCTCTGTTACCCTGTTTGAAGAGTAGGCATAGGTTGTGTTCTTTCCTGATGGACGGGTAATTCCGGTAATCCTGCCATAACTATCGTACGAATGGGTATTCCATTGCGATGGTGAAGTAGAAGTACTGGGTTCAGAAACACGGTACAACTGGCCTTTGGTATTGTATTCGGTAGCAGTATAAATGTATGAGCCACTAAAACCACGCACATCGCTCCGGATTTCACGCCCCAGTTTATCGTGCCATATTTTACTCAGGGAGCCATCATTGCCCGATTGTTGAACGTAGTAGCAAGCATATGACGGGCCACCCGATAAGCCCCAGGGGTAGCTGGTTGTGGAAACAAAACCATCGGCCTGCGTTTCGGTAAGCTGCCGCCCCATGTTATCGTAAGTATAAGAGGTGGTGTTGTCCAGGTAATCTTCTTCTGATGATAACCTGCCATAAGTATCGTAAGTCATGGTTGTAACATGGCTCATAGGGTCGGTAATGGTTTTTACCCTAACTCCGTTGGTTTCGTAAGTGTAATTGGTTTGTTGGGCTCCAACACCACTGGCATACACATACAATTGTTTTAGGTTACCATTACTGTAGTAATCATGGTTTTTATAATAATACTTATCAGTTCCCTCATAATATCTTGTGAAGTCCGGTTTTAAAATACCGTCGGTGTAATACGTGTAAGTTACCGTATTTGTAATAGTTGTTTCTCCAGATTTCTGATACTCAACCTCCGAGCTGTTCAGTTTGCCGATATACCAGTTAGTGGCATCGTTGGTGTAATTATTTGTTGTAGTTTCTGTTACACCATTATTAAAACTCTTCTCAATTTCTGTTGCATTACCATAAGTGTCGTAGGTAAAAGAGGTGGTTACACTGTGACCTGTTAAACTGTTTGTTTGGGTTGATGAAGAAATGTATGGTAATATAGCGCTACCCGTCGTGGTTTTATAAGTCCAGGTATTCGATACCGAATTTAAGGTAGTACTACCGGCTTTATTAACGGTTGATGTCAGGGTGGGGAAAAATTTACTGGTATTGTAACCGTAACTGGTTTCAGTACTCATATTATTGGCCACATCGGTAACAGTTTGTTTGGTGTGACACAAAAATCCTTTTCCCTGACGGTGTATTTTCGCGCCCTCAAATTTGTAGGTTGTTGTATTTTGTGAGCCACGGCCGTTATCGGACAATACTGATTTTACAATTTGTAAGGGCCCCTGAAAATCCATGACCGGGAATGATGCCCCGGAACCTTTCACATAGGTTGTCCCGTATTCAGAAATAGACTGATAACTGATCTCTGTTAACTGATCGAGGCCATTTCCAACTTTTTCCAATAGAATATTGTTTTTGCTTCCCGATTTATAAATCTGGTAACCATTCCACCAAGGTGATTGTCCGTCGGTGCAAAGAAAGTCTGTTCTGCCATTGCCGTAAAAATCAGCTACATAATAACCGTGTGATGCCGAAGGGTAGGCAGGCAAGGTATTGGTATAAAAGTCTGTTCCATTGTTCTTTGCAATATAAAACTTAGTTCCTGTCCAACTTTGGTCAGAAGAGCTAACCATCAAATCGGTTGCTCCATCACCATTGAAATCTCCCAAGCGAACGTAATCATTCTTAAGGTTACTTTTTTTTCTGGCAATATAATTGGTGGTAAAACCGGTACCGGTAGATAAACGGACTTGCCAGTTAGACCAGTCATAAGTTGTATAACCGTATACAAACATATCAGTTTTACCATCGGCATTAAAATCACCTAACGTAAAGTAATGGTTGATGGTTGGCCATGTAGAACTGTAAAGTTGGGTTAATGATGAGCCATTGTAACTATAGATTTTTGTACCATCTTCATCGATGCTCCATATATCGGGATTCCCATCACCATCGAAATCAGCACTTAAAACCTGGTCTGCCAATGTGCTTATATTTCCTAAAGCACGCAGGGCCATTGAGCTTCCTCCTGAATAGCCACATTCATACATCCACCAGTTTCCCTGTGTATCGTTCAGGAATACCTCATTGAGTCCGTCTCCATTATAATCGGCTCCGCTCATTTCATTATCATCCTCCTGTTTATCAACTTTTCGCCGTTTCTTTCCGCTTATTCCTGTAGCATCGCTTCGGGCCGAAATAGATCGTATGGAGATTGGGGAAGAAAATGAAGAACCATCAAAGTACATGTATTTAAAGTAGGATACCCCTCCTGATACAGTTTCATAAACGATATCATCCCGGCCATCCCCTGTAACATCAAGAGCCCTAATATCATCTAAAGTGCTAAGTGATAAACTGGTCGTTTCCGAGAAACCATAATTGAAGTTATTATTTCCATCACCATAATAAACTTTCATCCCAGTCCAAGTAGCCCCTTTGCTGGCATCAGGTAAACATAGGAAATCTGCTTTTCCATCTCCGTTATAATCACCGGTAATCATTTTTGATTTATAAGTAACATAACTATGAGATGTGTTGTAAAGTTCCTGGTTAAAAGTAACATTATCAGGTGACGTATAAGTAAACGCAGTAGAGTTATATCTACTTGAACCAATACCATATTCAATTATCTCGTTTAGTACAGAATGCCTGGTATAGTTGCTGCTGGGATAATTGTATTTGAATTCGTATTTTTTGACAACATTGGAATTGTATTCAATCTCAATCTTATCAAGAATCAGATTTTGGCTTAATTCCTCTCCTTTTAAATAAGTTGTTTTCTTATCGCTCCTTTCTTTGTAATAAAAGGTTACTGTATTGGGGCCATAGGTTATTTCCCCGATATAATTGAAACCGTTGTCTTTTATATAATTGTACTCCATTGTATTGCCGTAAACATCGGTTGCCTTATTGATGTACCAACTTACGGTTTCATTATGTCCGTCAACGGTTTGGTCAGCATCGCTGTCATATCCATACTGGCAGGTAATACCGCCCTTGGTTTTTACTTCAAACTTATCAGGGCCATAGGAGCCTGTATAACAGGTAACTTTGCTGAATACGTCGTTTTCTGTCCTGTATTGAGAGCCGTTGTTACCATAGGTTCCACTGGTGCATCTAAGGCGTTGTCCGTCAAGAGAAAATCTATCGGTTGTGGTTAAGTCAACGCCAACACTTGTACCATCAGAGTAATAAGTTTTAGGGCTTCTGGTAATAACTGAAAGCCCATTAATTTGCCATCCATAGCCTGCAATACCAGATCCGGCCAGGCTATTGTAATTTATAGAAATGGGAGGTTGTAGTCCTGCTACTCCGGGAGGCAAATCCAATGGGATGGAATAAGTTGCTCCACCAACCGGGTTTACATCAAAACTCCCGTTTGTGGTTCCAACCATGTAGGAAGTATTTATTGACCGGGTTTCAGGGTCTGCTACGGTATAGTTGTACGACACACTTCCTGTCACCACAGGGTCAACAATTTCAGCAGTCATTGTGCCACCACTGGGGGTGTAAGAGTAGTTCGGGCCAAAAGTTATACTGTTTCTGGCCTGATGGATTTTGGTACTGGATTCGGCAGCAGTTAAGGTAATGTCAAATTCCTGCGCATAACCCGTGCCAATACCCATCAATAATATGATGAATAAAACATGTATTTGCTTCATTTTAATTGAATAAAGGTTTGTTAGCAGATTTAGTCTTTAATAATTTTCCAGTCAAGGGATTCTTGTCCGTTTACAATCTTCATGATATACATTCCTGCCGGGTGCCCGGAAAGATTGATGGTACTGATTTGGTTAGAAACAATTTTATAGACAAGCTGTTTCCCTTGCAGGTTATAAACTACCAATGTGGGTTTTATGTCACCGATATCCGGGATCTCAACTTTTACTACTCCTTTTGTCGGGTTTGGGTATATTCTGATATCAAGATTTGCCAATTCGGCTTCAAATAATTTTTCTTCATTAGCCGTTGATGCACTTGTCGCAATTTCAGCACTTTTTGTCAGGTCAATAATCCTTTCTGTTCTATTGCCACTTGCATCGTAGGTAAATACAAAAGTGGTATCACCGCTCATCCCGAATGACGGGACACTAATAACAAACAGCATAAAACAAACTACTGAAAGGAAGAAATATTTAAGTTTCATATTGCATTTCCTCCTATTTTTTTGAGTCTTCAAGTTTCTCAATTCTTGCCTTTAAATCATCAATCTCAGCCTGCTGTTCCTGAAAAGCTTTTATTAGAACAGGGATAAGCCCCGTATAGCTAATACCTAAAGTCCCGTCTTCTCTTGCCGAAACAATCTCGGGAAATACCTCTTGCACTTCCTGGGCGATTAAACCAAGCTGGTCTTTTGTTGCCTTTTCTGCAATTTTGGCATCTGCTTTTTCATTGCCTTTATACTTTGGTTTTAGTTTATAGGAAACAGGCCGTAATACAAGTAGTTTGCTTTTGGCATCCGGTAGGTTCTTGATGTCTGTTTTTGCGTTGACATCCGACATAATGTAAGGATTGTAATTGAAAAAGGCCTGGGAAGCATAAAGTTCTTCCCACATGGAACCATAGTCTCCTAACATACTGTAGCTTGAATAGGATGGAGAAAGTGCACCATATTGAAAGGTTATTTCATCACCACCGTCGTCAATACGGAAAGTACCGCTAACATCGAGCTGATAGGTTGGGGAGGTGTTGTTGATTCCTACCTTTCCTGTACTGCTAACTTTAATCTGTGAAAAGCTGTTTAAAGACAGGGCCATAAAGCCCAAAACGAATAAAAAGGTAAATTTTTTCATAATTTTGGTTTGTTTTAGTGTAGCATTATGGGTTGCAGCCCGGCTACGTTATTACTTGCGTTTAAAGCCCGGTCTATTGATCGGGTTTTTGTTTTTTATTCACACATGGAATATCCCCCTAAATTTCTTTATTAATTTGCGTCCAGTCATGTATAGATATATGTTCTATATATGATAGAATCAAAAATAAAAAAGTTTGATGTTTTTCAAAATGTTTTTCAAAAAGAAATTTAATTTAGAAAAAATCTATTTAAGACGGATTGATAAATACTGGGCGAATATCTCTGGTGGTTATTATGATTCTGAAATTCTATATGTCGCAATTATCCAAGATGTCCCATTTCTCAGTAGATTCAAATTGATTCAAAACTTATAATAGTTCGATAAACAAAATGATATAATTGGTTCTATTTAAAAAGAGCTTATTATATTTGCACTATTCTTAAATGTGTGGGATAATTGAACATTTTTATTTAGTAGCTGTATTAGGTATTAAGGTATATGATATTTTTACCTTATATGGATTTGTAGTTTAGGACAAATTTTATTTTCATTATGAGAAAAATTCCAAAGGAATTGATGGGAGCTTCATCAATTCCGCTAATTTTATCCATTCTCCTCTCTCAAGATACTTATGGTTACGAAATTATGAAACAGCTTAAAGAACTTTCTGGTGGCCGGTTGGTCTGGAAAGAAGGTAGTCTGTATCCTGTTTTGAAAAAAATGGAAGATTTAAAGTACATTAAATCCTACTGGAATGTTAAGGATTTTGACCGTCCTAGGAAATATTATAAGTTATTAGCAGGTGGACAGAAAGCATTGGAAGATGCCAAAGAAGATTGGAACTTAATGCAAAGTATTTTTAATAATTTATGGAAAGTACAAACGATTTCAACTTAAATTCTGCTTTAGACTGTTGGATTGAGGTTAATTGTTCTAAAGAGGACATGACTGCTTCAAGTATTGTTGAAATGCGTGACCATATGCTTCTTACTATTGAAGAACTTGTTGAAGAAAAAGATTTAACAACAGAAGAAGCTTTTGAAGTTATGAAAGTTCGCTTTGGTAACTCAGATGATTGGGCAGAAGAGATGCAGATAATGAATGATGACAATTTTCAGCTTAGGAAAGTCGTTTTTCTTTTTGGAGGCGTACTGGTGTATTTTATTTTGTATCATTTTATTATTGCTACTGCCGAACTATTATATTTCTGGCTCGATTATTACAACAATCAACCTGCAGAGATTAATATTCTTAGAATTCAGCAATACATAATTACTTGTTACTTTTTAACCAGCGGGGGGATTGTTACGTTATTCTTTATGGAAAAAAAAATAATTTCCTTTTTATCTAGGGTGAAAATTAAGCCACTTATAATTTTGGTCCTATTCTTTCTTCTATTGGTGCTTTTTATTATGGGAAGATATTTGAAATATGAGATCGGGAATCAGTTTGGTGGTGATACAAGAGAAAACTATAAATTTCTAAAAAGTTTCTCAGATTTAAGTTATATATACCCGGTAATATTTGGTTTAGGTTTTATTATGTTGTTTTTTAGGTATAGAAAAAGATTCTTTGTGAAATAATATTCGGATAATATTTATATATTGCACCTCTATATAATGTTAAATGATGGAATATGAGATATTGGGTTTTGCTACTCTTGATTTTCACAATTATTTTTACTTCATGCAACCACGAAGAGCTTGTATATTCTTGCGATACTGAAATAAACGCTATAGTTAAGTCTGCCACAAAAGAATTTTCGGAGTTAAATTTAAACGATTTCTTGGGATATGACTTAGTATTCCAACGTGCTATTTTCAGGAGCTTTACTCCAGAAAAGATGAGAGTTTTTTGGCTTGAAAAGCTGGATTCAGTACAAATTGTTAATTCGTATACTGAAGAAGAACAGGCGCATATTCAGAAGTTAATTGACCATTTGGATTTAGGATATTTTAACATGACTAAAGTTGATTCCACCGAGATCCTTACACGTCAGGATTTTATTAAGAATTGGTTAGATCATGCCAGAGTTAATCTAAATTGGTCAACAAAACATATTCGTTATATTTTGTACTCTCTGTATATAACAGAAGATCAATATACTGTAAGTTCAATTGAACAACGCGAAAACACACTTCAATCTATGAGTGAAAGTTGTGACTGTTCTAGTGAAATGGATTGTAGTGCTGGTATTGGTTATAGTTGTGTAAGTGGAGGTTGTTCTACCGGGTTAGGATGTGGACCGTTTTGGTTAACAGATTGCACCGGAACTTGCCAATGATCTATTTGCGTATGGAGGTCATTAGGGCCCTTGGTTTCCAGGAGTTAGAGATATGAGGAAAACTCATTTGTATTGGTGGTTTCTGGGAATATTAATTGTATTCGCAGTTTACAAGACATGGTTTGCAAAAGTTGATGACTTGGAGGTTGCGTTGAAGTTGGCAGGAGCAAATCGTAGAGAATTAGAGAAAGTAATAGCACACTATAAAAATGTTGACGAAGATAAAGAGAAACTTAAAGCGACACAATTCCTTATTTCAAACAGTATAATTCATGCATCGCAAAAAACAGGAATTAGAGATATATATCACAATTCGATTCAGTTCAATCCGTTAGATTATAAAGATTTTCCTTCTGTCAGGGAGGCAAAAGATTCTTTATTTAAAGTTTCCCAAGTTACAACTATTATCAACTATGATATACAAGAACTAAGATCGGATTTTCTAATTAAGCACATTGATCGTTGTTTTAAAATTTGGAGAGGAAGTCCTTGGAAAGACAAGATTGATTTTGATAAGTTTTGTAATTATATCCTCCCATATAGAGGGACATCAGAATCTATTTGTTATTGGCCTGAAGAGTTATACAACAAATACCAAAATGTTTTGGATACTATTCAGGAAAAGACAATTATTAACACATGTATAGCACTTAATACTGCTATTGCCAACGATATTTCATACGATAACAGATGGGTTGCAAGAGGACTAGGGGTGCAGAGTATTCATGATATTCTGGAAACAAAGAGCGGAATGTGTGATGACCTGACAGTTTATGGATTATGTGTAATGCGATCGTTCGGAATACCTGTATCTATTGATTTTGATATACACGGAAGACACAATTACGGGCACAGTTGGTGCGTCGTATTTGACGAAAGTGGTGATGCAGAAAGCTTTGGGCCGGGGGAACAACACCCCGGAGAACACAAACATACTTTTGCAAAATCCAGGTACAGAACACTGGCAAAAGTTTTTCGAAAGAATTTTTCTGCAAATGAGGATGGATTATATTTACAAGTAAATGATGAGAATGACATACCTCCGTTTTTTAGAGTTAGAAATATTAGTGACGTAACGAAGGAATACATTAAAACATATAACATTGAATATATGCTGGAACAACCACTCTCTGTTAAGCAAAAGTATCTATATATATGCGTATTTAATAACGGAGTATGGAAACCAGTACAATGGGGTGAGATAAGTCAGGATCATGTAGTTTTTGAGAATATGGGAGCGGATATTTTATATATGATTGGTTGTTTTAACAAAAAAAGAATTTATCCAGTGTCTGAACCGTTTATTCTTAAAACTGACGGATCAAAGAAATTTTTGGGGACATCGAGTGTTAAAGTGTCGAAACAATTTGCCATTAAGGTAATTAAGGGGTACGAGGCTCCCAAAAAAAACAAAGAGTATTATTTGTATTTCTGGGAAAATAGAAGGTGGAATTTAAGTCAAACCATTATTGTTAATAAGGACAGTTTATTAGATCTTGCCAACCTGAATAAAAACACTCTATACAAATTTCAAAACTTTTCCCGGCCTTTTACTGTAAACGACTCAACTTTTACCTGGTGGTAATGATATGATCTTGTCAGTTTTAACCTTCTCAAAAGTTATCTTGTCCTTATTACTTGCTATTAATAAAGGAAGATAAACCACAATGGACAAAAGAGAAAAAATTAATCCACCCATAGCTCCAACGGCAAAAGCAAACCAGAAAACTTCTTTTTGGCCGCCCCAGATAAATGGAATCAATCCTAAAACCGTGGAAAGTATGGTTAAGGTAATGGCGACAATTTTGTTGTTAAAAGCTTTCAGGTAATTTTCAATGCTGTAGGTTTTGTTTTTCCCTCTTACCAGGTTATTAAAATCGTTGATAATGTATATGGCGGCATTCACCACCAATCCGCTTAACAGAATAAACGAAGCAAATCCTCCCTGGTCGAAATTAAAATCGAAGAGGTAAAAAGTAAGGAAAACGCCGATAAACGAGATGGGAATTAAGCTGATTACCGCCAACGGTTTTAATAGCGATTCAAACAAAATAGCGGTAACAAAATAAATGATCAGGATAATAAGCAATAACAGTCCGTATTGTTTTTTATCGTTTTTGTCCCAGCTCCACCAGTTACGCTCCGGTTTTTGGGTTTTATAACCCAGCGGTAATACCTGGTTAATGGCTTCAATTTCGCGTTCCTGAACCATTTCGGCAAGCGGCCCGGGACCTATAAAATTGTAATTCAGATACATCTGGTAAACCTGGTCCTTTTTGAAAATTGATTTTCCACTCAGCCGTTTTTCGATGTCTCCGGCTTGCGACAGTTTTTTCTGCCCCCGGCTGGTTTGAACCGGAATGTTGTAAAAATCCCAGTTGTTATACTCGCTGTTTTTTGATGAAACCAGCACCACGGGCTGTAACTCTGTTTGGTTGTAAAAAGCATCAAGGTTGCGCGAATAAAGCTGGGTAAACAACGACCCGGTGTAATCCGAATAACGCAGATTATAAGCCGCGAGCAACTCTTTATCTACGTTCAATTTATATTCATAACGCGCGTTCGATCCCCAGCTCATAGAACTGGTTATTTCTGTTTTCTCCACCCGTGGATTTTCAAGCAGTTTTGCTTCCAGTTGTTCAGCATATTTATACAACTGGTCGTAATTGTAACCGATAAGCAAAATATGGCTGTTTTTGTAATCCATGTTCAGCGAATTGGAAAAACCTTTTCCCACCCCGTAAACAGCCCAATCCATTCCACCTAAGGAAATCGCTTTCGATTCAATCTGACTTTTGAGCAAATACGGGAACGATGATCTTTCTGCTTCATCGGTAAACTGTATGGTAACCGACGAGTTTTTATAGCCTGTTATTCGTGTTTCAAACTGCGCCACCTCATCAAAAAGGCTAATGTATTGTTCCATTTTTCGTACAGCATCATTTAACTGATGAATGGTGCAACCTTCCGGCATTTGCCCTCTTACGTATAACGTGGTTTTTCCCGGATCGGAATAAAAGCTTCCCTCAAAAACGTGCTCGGTAAACAGGCGTAAACTTCCGCCCATTACCTTGCTGAGAATAGGTTTAATTTCCGATTTAAACAGGTCGCCACCCAAGGTTTTATTGTAAAATTCAGCCGTTTTTTTAGTGCTGTCTATTTCATCAGGCAATTTTCCAATTGGTATACCAAAACCAAGTATGGCCAGTATAAAAAAGGCCCAGCGGAAACGTTTTTCGAAACGAATAAAACGAAGGTAGAAGTGGTTTGAGCGGCTTATTCTTTTTAGTGTTTTTACAGGTATCGGTTTGGGTTTTGTATGATAAAGTTGCTCCATCAGTGCCGGTACCAGGAACAAGGCAATAACCAGCGAAACACTGAGGTTAATAAGCATTACATAAGTAAAATCAATGAGCATTAATTTCTGGTTTTCTTTTAGAAAGAATACCACTGATAAAGCTCCAAGCGTGGTGAGCGTGGCAGCCAGCAAGGAGATAAAAACACGTAGTCCTTTTTGCCGCTGAAGGTGACTCACCATGATTATGCTGTTGTCTATGATAATACCAAACGAAACGGTGATTCCTGCCAGCGAGTAAATATGAATTTCAACTTTAAAGAGGTAATAAAAAACGGCAGCAAAAAGCAGGTTAGCGGCCAGTGAAATAGATAACACCGCCAAAACACGAAAAGACCGGCTGGCAACTAAAACAAAAAGTAAAAGAATGAGTAACGAAAAAAGCGTACGGTAACCTATTTTTTCCAGTTCTTCTTTTATGTATTCGGTTGAATCGGAAGCGATCATTACGGAATAACCCATCGGGAGTTTTTCCTGAATTAGCAGAAGCTGGTCTTTTATTTCGCCGGCCAGTTTTAGCTGGTTTTCTCCCTGTGCAGCATAAACCACCAGGTTGATCGTGTTTTTGCCGTTTATGCGGTAGTAGGAGGTAGGTGGTTTTTCCTGCAATTTAACTGTGGCAATGTCGGAGAGGCGGATAATGCGACCATTTTTATTGGCCACCGGCAAACTGATCCATTGCGAAGGTTCAATAAACTGCGTGGAAGCTAAAACCGGCACCGAAACATTGGCTCCATCGTTTTGGTTGCCTAAAAAGTTTTGATCGCCCAAACGGTTGATAACGGTGCTGATTTCGGCAGTTGTTATTCCGTAGAGTTTTAGTAACTCCGGATTGTAACAAATTTCCCATTGATTAGGCGATGCTCCGTAAAGCGAAATATCAGCAATGCCTTTAATTTTAAGCAGCTCGGGAATTACCAGCTGCTCGGCTTTGTTTTTTATATAATAAGTAGATGAGTTGGCGTTAAGAGTAAGCACCATAAACGAAACCTGGTCGTCTTCATCAGCGGCGTTGGTGGTAATTTCCGGGTAGCTCATTTCGGCTGGCAGATTACTCCGCAGTTGCCGTATCAGCGTTGACACCTCGTAACGTTTTTGGTTCAAATTAACCGATTTGTCAAACTCAATAACTACACTGCCCGAACCTACCGAAGAAGTGGATTCTATGGATTTAATCCGGCTGACTTTCCCCAGCACCCCTTCAATTTTTGAGGTTTCCTGCTCAATAACTTTTGGTGAAGCATTGGGCCAGTAAAAGCTAATGTTTAGCTGTGGTAAACTACGGCTGGGCTTAAACCGGATATCCAACTGTGGAATAAAGGCCAGGCCGATAATAACAAATGCAAGAAATACCACTATTATGGAGAAGGAGGAAAATGCTTTCTTATTTGAAATTGTTTTTTGCACTATCTCCCTTTTTTCAACAAATTATACATCATCGGAATAAAGAACAAACTAACCAGTGTTCCCAGCAGCATTCCTCCTATGATTGCCAGTGCCAGTGGTTGTTGCAATTCAGCACCCATTCCTTTCTGAAAAAGGAAAGGCAGCATGGCCAGGATGGTGGTTAAACTGGTCATAATAATCGGTTTTAAACGCCGGTGTCCGGCTTCCATAACCGAACGAATCAAGGAATAACCTGAATCGTGCAACTTGTTCATGGTGTCGATTTTCAGAATGGAATCGTTGATGATAATTCCGGCCATTACAATAATTCCAATGGCCGACATAATATTAATTCCTGCACCAAAAAGTTTCAATGCCAGAAATGCACCATACAAGTCGATCGGAACTTCAAGCAATACAATTACGGGTAAAACAAACGACTCGAACTGCGCGGCCAGAATAAAGTAAAGCAAGAGTAAACTAACGCCAATAATCAACAGTAATTCTGTTAGCATGGCACGGTTTGAAAGTATTGACCCACCAAACGAAAGATCGAAAGAGGTGTGATTTGCTGCAATGGTTTTTATATCCGCCGAAACCGTTTTAAAATCGCCGGGATCGATCTCAAATTCCACCGGGAAATATTCATTATCCTTACCGGCAACAATAGATTTTAGCCCCGAACCACTATTCACTTTTACCAATCCCGACAAGGGAATTTCCTCATTGTTCTGATTCCGTACCTGGATATTTTGGATGATCTGATAAACCGATTGATACGAGTTTCCTATGCTAACCGGAACAAACATATTATTGTTGTTAATGGTAAACACCGTATTTACATTAAAAGCACTTTTTACTTCGCGGTAGAGTTCGTCGTTGTCAACCTCGTAAAACATCAGTTTCTCCGGATCGGTTTCCAGCAAAATCAATTGTCGTGTTATCAGTTTCGATTGCAAACTGTTATGATAGTTTTTATCCAGATCGGCTAACAAGGCAGAAAGCTCATCGAGGTAATTTTTATTGCCCGGATTAAAATGCGAAAAACGGGCGATAAGCGGTGCTTCCGATTTCCCAAAAGCCAGGTTAAACAGGTTATCAGCTTCTGTAAAACTGAAATCTGCATCCGGGAAATGACCGGAGAAATACGTACTTAATACCTTGATCATTTTTGATAAACGGGCCGGCGATTCAGCTTTTATTATCAGCTTGTTTTCAGTTGTTCCGGCATCCTCTCCACTGTTTAACAGGTATTGTTGTTTTCCTGCTTCTTCAATGATATAAACTGGTTCTGTAGACAGTGAAACCATTAATTCGTTTACCCGTTTGTTATTTTCTTCGAGGGTGAGCGGTTCGTTCCAGTCGATTTTTAAAACTATTTCATCCTGACTAACTTCCGGGAATCGCGAGGTTGTTAACATTCGACCTAATACCGCCGCACCAGCTAATAACAAGATTACAAGTCCGATAGTGGCAGCCTGGTTGCGTAGTACAAACTTTAATCCGCGCTCATACAAGCGATAATAACCGGGATCTTTTTGGCGCTTTTGTTTTTCCTGTTTCGTTTTTGAATAAAACAGCCGGTAAAGGGTGGGGAGGAGAGTGATTGAAACCAGCAGCGAAATACTCAGGCCAATAGTTACTGCAATGGCCTGATCGAAAAACAAGGCTCCTGCCATTCCTTTCATAAAGATTAAAGGAATAAAAACAGCGCAGGTGGTAAGTACCGAACTGATTAAGGGCCGGATAACTTCGTTTGTTCCCACTTCGCACGCCCGTGACAAAGTAAAATGCCGGTCGCGGTATTGCGTAATATTATCGATTACAATAATCGAATTATCGATCATCATTCCAACGCCAAGTATCAATCCTGAAAGCGAAATAATGTTGATGGAGAGTTTAAACAGGTAAAAGAAAAAGAGGGCGAGTAACAGCGAAACCGGGATGCTGATACCGATTAGCCAGGGAGCTTTTCGTTCGCGCAGAAATACAAATAGTATCAGAAAAGCAAGCATTCCGCCGATTAGCAGGCTTTGTCCCAGGTTATTGATGGAATATTCCAATAGTTTCGACTGATCGCGGGTGATCGTAAATTCCAGTTCGGGGTAATCTTCTTTAAAATAACCGACCAACTCATTCAGCTCGTCTTTTAAGTCAGCCATTTTTGCGTCGGATTGTTTAATCACTGCCAGGCTAATTGCACTTTCTGAATTGATCTTTATGTTCCCCTGTGGTTTTTGTGGCTGAAGACCCACATGGGCAATTTCCGATAGCGACACCACTTTCCCGTTCAGGTTTACTGGAATTTCGGCAATCTCTGAAACATCGCGAAGCCGCGTGTTAAAGCGGATGTTGTACTGGTATTGTCCATCGCGTACTAAGAGGTTTCCCAAATCAATATTGTTATTATTCAGCTCCTGCTCCAGTTGCGAAATGGTAAACGTGCCGTTTTGCAGGTAAGCAGCGTGCGGTGTTATTTTAATTTCGGGGTATTGTAAACCACTCATATCCACCAATGCCACTTCCGGTAGCTGTTCCAGACGCTTTCGTATCACCTGGCTGGTGAAATTACTCAGTTGCAGAAATTCCTCTTTGTTGCCCGTTATTAGTTCCTGTTTTTTATTTACCATCAGGTAGAAAACGGGAATATCCGAAGCGCTGGCTCTTATAACTTCCGGGCGGCTCATATTGCGCGGAAGATAATTCATGGCCTTATCCACTTTTTCGTTCACCTCAATGGAAGCCAGATCAATAGAAGTTCCGTGTTTAAAGCGCAGTTCTATCCAGGCTGTTCCGTCGCGTGTTTCGCTTTTCATCTCCTCAATGTGGTTCACTTCTTTCAGCACACTGCGGATTTGTTTTACAACCGTATTTTCCAGCTGGCGTGCCGGCATTTCGTTCAATGGTATCCGGATGGAGATAACAGGAATATCGATGTCGGGCATTAAGGAAACCGGAATTTGTACAGTGGTGGCTAGTCCTATCAGAAGAAAAGCCAGAAATGCCATTGTAACAGCTATAGGTCTATGAATCAGGAATTTTACCATAGATTTGTATTATTTCGCAACCAGATTGATTCTAATATAAATGCATAAATAAGATGAATTACGGTGCAAGATTTATTTTAACAATGCTAGCATAATCACTGGATTATCGTCTTTTCTTAGAGAATCAAACACTTGTTTCAATTGTTGTTCGTTTTGTTGTTGATCTCCTGATTCTTGAGCATTTAGCTTGTTATAAATCTCTTTCAAGTCTGAAGCACTAATTGAACAAGCATACTCATTAAAATTGTAACTTGTTTTACGCATATCAAATGGTATCCCTCCCAAAATGTCGTTTGTAATCTCGCTTATATTTATATTCTGGTTGAATATTTTCGTGTATTTATCGTATATTCCGAGGAAGGATGAGCCTTTTGAATCATATTTTAAAAATATGTGATCAGATGTTTCAAAGAATCCCCAGATTAAGGTTTTGTCTTTAACCTCATTATATTTGATCAATCCAGAACTAAGTTCCAGATTATCTTTGAGTGTCCATTTGTTATTACCTATATTTATTATTGCATGTGGTTCAAGATCTTGCTCGTTGATTGAGAATATAGTGTCGTTAAAATCTGCCTTATAATAATCTTTCCCCTCAAAATTATATGTGGACTCTTTCCCCATGCTAATTCCAAACATTTTAGGACTTTTAGAAACCTTAAATATATCATGGTTTTCAAATGTCTTTTTTAAAACACCGCTTTGTTTATCTAATAAAGCTAGTTTATATTTAGAATTACCATATGCATTTCCGTATGTGATAAATAGATCGCCAGTTTTGGAGCGTATTCCAAAAGATTCGGCATTTCCTGTTGAGGTGTTAAGGAAAGGATCGTCAAAGTTTCTTATAAAATTTCCATCAAAATCATATTTGAAGATTTTGTGTTGATGTAGGCCATAAATATAAATGAAGTGATTTTTTTCATCGGCCTTGAAAAACTTGCATTGACATTCTCCAGGCCCCCTTCCAACTTGATTAATTTGACAAATAAATTTTCCCGCCTTGTTAAATCTCAAGACTTTTCCACCATTTCCAACAAAGATCTCATTTTGCGTTAATTTTATGGAATATCGCCTGCCTATCAAACATTCGTCTTTAGTCTCTAGCGGTATGAATTTTATTTTAGTAGCAATTTCCGATAACTTTAAAATATTAAAGTGATTCTTTTCTGACTCTTGAAACTGTATGACGAAAGGTTCCTGTACAATTCCCATATTATGTTTTTCCTCTATTATTACGCGTTGAGTCTCTTTTGGTTTTTCTTTTTGGGGAGTTTGAGAATTACATGCATATAATGCAATTATTATGAAAAATAAGAAACAAGTTTTCATAATGTTAGTTTTCAAGATTAGTAATACATATTTTATTCTATTTCCACTTCCGATTCGTGTGCCAGGTTTAAATTATTCGACACAATTACCGTGTCGCCGGCTGAAAGTGTCGCCCCTTCAGCAGCTACTACTGCATATTCATTTTCGTTTTCGTTAAGTACGTTTATGTAGGTCCAGTAAGCAATACCCTGGGTGTAGCGGAAAAGCACCTCGCGGTTCTGACGCAATACAACCGCTTCTTTAGGAACAACCAATTGATCGGGTATCGCCTGTTTTATACTTACTTTTACATTCATCCCCTGCATGTATTCTCCGGGATTCTCCACTTCCGCTTTTAGCCAAATCAGTCCATTTTCATCGATTTTTGGATCAATTTCACAAATTTTACCTTTAGTATTAC
Organism: Draconibacterium mangrovi; assembly: GCF_010586825.1. Lineage (GTDB taxonomy): Bacteria > Bacteroidota > Bacteroidia > Bacteroidales > Prolixibacteraceae > Draconibacterium > Draconibacterium mangrovi. Next base: position 24,596 of record NZ_JAAAGB010000006.1, read on the forward strand.
TGGCGCCTGAAATAGGCGAGATAGTTACATCTTGTCCTAATTTCACTTTTGAGATTTCGGTTTCAAGCAAAGGAAAATCGATGTAGAAATGTTGATCATTGATGAGTGTACAAAAAGGTTCTGAAGTGTTAGCCTGCTCAAAAGGTTTTTGTTTAACACCCGATACTTTCCCGGAGAAAGGTGCTTTTAGCGATGTTTTATCTAATTGCAGCCGGGCCTCATCAAAAGTTACCAGTGCCTGGTTATAACCCGAGCGGATATCGGCAATCGCTTCATGTTCTTTGGAATAAACCGTGTCGGTAGTAGAGTAGCCCACCCCAATTAAAGCGTCCAGCTTGTCAATTTTGGCCTGTTCCAGAGTAATGTCGGCCTTTTTCATATTAAGACGATAGGACTCATTGTCCAGACTGGCAATAACATCATTTTTATTAATGATATTCCCGTTCTTCACATTAATGGTAGCTAATGAGCCGGAAACTTCGAAATAAAGTTCAGCTTGTTGTGAAGCCGATAGTTTACCATTGCTAACTATCTCTTTTAGAAAATCTTTTTCTTCGAGAGTGATTACCTCTACCGTGTTTTTTTCTTCAGGAAGTGCTTCCTTGTTTACTTCTGCAGAAGCATTGGGTTTGTTTGTGCACGCCATAGTAATAAATAATGCGAATACTAAAAGAACTGCAACTTGCAGAATCGATTGATAGAAGTGCTTAAGTTTCATTCTGTTTTGGTTTTGTTGAGATTTTGAATTTAACAAAAATATGTCTTTAACCACTGTTTAATACAGCCATTCCTTTTGTGGTTTCAAGTTGGTTAAGTTTAAGATTGGGACTTTCTACCAGCCATTTGTTAATAATCTCCTGTTCATCTGATCGGTTACTATCGTCCAGGATGATTCTGGTGCTGTTATTAAAATATTTCTTTAGTAGTGGTATGGCCGGATAGCGTGAATTCTTTTGTAATTGACCGGGGGGGCCGTCAACCAAAAGTATGTCAATTTCATTTATTTTTGTTTCAATAATATCTGTGTCATACCACAGCCACTCTTCACCATCAATGTATACACTTTTCAAAGGGGTATGAACTAAAGTCACATACTTTTCGAGACCATGTTCTTTTAAATCTGCCAGCGTTGCTTCATGAAATTGTTTGTCATGTTCAACTGAGATAAATTGTTTTATTATTTTGTTTTTTGCCAGGTAGCCTCCGACTAGCGTTGATAATCCACTTCCGCATTCAACAATTGTAGCAGGTTTGTTTTCCTTTATCAACTCAAGTAAGTTGTAAATAAAATCGGGTAACACAGCCCATGGTTTGTGAAAAGGTAGTGCAATTTTCGTTTGTAATTGATCGTTTATTTTACTGATATAAACCTGTTGTTTGCTTCGGTTGCTTTGTGCTATTTGATACTCTTTTAGAATATATTTCAAAAGACTTTTTAAAAAGTTGGCCAATTGTAAAGAATCATATATGCATTTGTCATAATTCGATTCCATCAAATGATTTGCCCAGTTTTTGAGCTGTTCAAATTCAGCCATATCTTTAACCTGGAACCGATTCATTAATGCGAGATGAACTCTTTTCTCGTTTTGGGTTACATCTTCTTTTAACAATTTCAACTGTTTCAGAATTACCTTTCCTACTACTTCAAATTGACCTGACTTATGTGCTGATGAAATTTGCTCCGGATGCCGGCGATATTGTAATAAAACTTCCTGAATATTAGTAACGGGAAACATAAGGGCAGCTTTTACCAAAAAATCATAATCGCCTGCATAACGGTATGAATTATCGTACTTAAGGTTATATTTTGTAAGGAATTCTTTTCGTAAAAAAACAGTAGGATGCCGGAACATAATATTACTCATTGACCAAACCTTTATTTCATCATAATCCTCAGGAGCGGTAATAATCTCATCACTATTCAATACCTGAGCAAAACTACCACATAATCCAAATTTGGTGTTGGCCTCCATAAAATCGAATTGCTTTTGGATACGATTAGGCAGAGCGACATCATCTGAGTCCATTACACAAATGTATTTGCCAACCGCCATTTCCATTCCTTCGTTTCGGGCTGTATAATTCCCTCTGTTTTCGCATTTTTTTACCAGACGTATTCTTTTGTCATGGTATGATTTGAGTATTTCAACTGTAGAATCAGTGGAGCCATCGTCGATGATGATAAATTCAAAATCGGTGAAAGATTGAGTTAAAATACTGAGTATCGAATCCCTAACGTACTTTTCTCGATTGTAAACAGGCATTACAACGGAGACTTTGGGTAATTTTGTTAGCATAAAATTTTATTCTTTCAGTTTTGCGATCATTATAATTGGGTTATCGGTTTCTTTAATATTTCTTAGATTTTGTAAGTAAGGAGGTAGTTTTGTCGCCTTTTCGGGATTTTCATTAACCCAATTAATTACTTCATATGTATCAACGTATGAAATAATTTCATTATTTTCATTTATATACTGTGGAAAAAACTGAATAAAATTATCTATATCATTGTTAAGTCCAAAATATGGAATGCTAAAGAAAGTTTTATCAAATTTTTTCGAATCTGAAATCATAACTTCTTCATTTCGTTTGTCAAATATGCAAGAGCGATATTCACTTTTATAGTTCAATGTAAAGAATATAAATCGATTAGATTCAAAAATCTTTTCAATCAAGTGAAAATTCTTCATTTCTTCTTTTGAAACGAAATTTCTTCTATACGAAGAGGGCTTGAAATCTCCAGAAAAGAATTCAAATTTTGGTAGTAATGTTTTGTTTTCGATTCTAAAAATGGTGTCATTGAAGAGTGTCTTAATATTTAAATGGTTATTAAATCGATAAAACCATCCCTCTTGTTCTCCCCACGAACGATATCGTTTTGGATTTTTTTCAAAATAGTCATTGATATTAATATTGTCTATTTTGTTATTATAAGTATCAAAATAAATTAGCATTGCCTTATCATCCCCTGTAACGTTCGGGGCATAGCAAATAAACACTGAATCATTCAATTCAACAAATGAACTTAGTATTCTAACATAATCCGGTTTTTCAAAAGTTCTTGTAACATTGCCATCAATTGAATATTCAATGATGTTTTTCCTCCATCCTCCGGCATATAAAGTTTGTTTTTTTTCATTATAAGGTAAATTGACTTTAGTGAATCTGTAGCCATTAGGACCTTTATCTCTCCTACCTACTTCTCGAATAAATTCACCAGATTTTCTATCAAAAATGAATTGTTGCTTGAATGCAATTGCAACGATATATTCAGCATCAACAAAAAACTTTGGCGCCAAACCTATTAACGAATCTTTATTTGACAGTTGAACATATTCAACTGTTTCAGCTATTTCACTGAGGTTAATGATTCTTTTATTTTCATAACCAGAAACTAGATCTATTTTTTTAATTGTATTGGGTACTTTAGTTTCTTTGCAACCAGTCAGGATAAATAGGATTATCAATATGAAATAAGCGATTTTAATCATAAGGCTTAAAATTTGAAGTATTCTCATTTTTCTATATCTAACTTTTAATCTGCCTCAAAAAGAGTGTCAAACGATAGCTCTTAATTAAATAGGATTCGATAACCTTAACATCGTAGGTAATTTAATGTGAGCATATTTGTCTAAGCAATACTTAATGAGGCAGATGTGTTTTGTTTTTGTTCTTTAGTGAATATATGGATCATGCAAATTCGTTATTAGAACGTCATGTTATCAATACAACATCTCTGATATAAAGACACTTAAAATAAATTCAGGTTAACGTCCTAACTATGATTGAAGATGAATAATCAATGTTTTAAGCAGTTTCCTGAAACTACTAATTATATTCCAATTCATATGAGCTATTTGGACAGCAATCATAACCTTCTTGCATGCACTGATTTACATCAGTGCCACATCCCCAGTAATCTCCACCAAAGGTACATACAACTGTAATATATTCACCACCTTTCAAATTCACCAGCTCTTCATTTTTTATAACCTTTTCAGGATTGATTGTTAATTTTCCTAATTTTTTCATTTTGTTATAATTTAAATTTAATTACTACCATTTGGGTTATAACACACTGTACATTTAAGGTTGGCAGCCTTTACAGATTTTAATTTATCTTTGCCAAGCTCTCGTTTTTATGGGAAGCGGCAGGCAGGAAGTAGCTAATAGTAGTTGGCATACACTTCCTGCCTTTGTTATCCGCCAATTGACGGACACTTCCCTTGTTATTTTTCAAAAATCATTCTTAACGGATTAATAAACCGATAAATCATTCTCATTTGTTTAGTTATAATCTCAGCCGTACCATCCATTTCCTGTACCAGTTTTAGTTGTTCGCTGTAACTGGAAACCATACCATCGTTTAAATTTATTTCTACAATATATCCTTCCTTTTCGGGCACAAGTGAAATTGAATTAACTGCACCAGTTAAAGTACCGTGTTCTATCGATGGGTAACCAGCCAGTTTTATCAGAACCTGTTGCCCGGGTTCAACTTTTCCTATTCCGGATGAAGGAACTACCGCCCGGCAAATAACTGAAGAACTATCCACAGGGACTATTGTTGCCAGGCGGTCGCCTGCTGTAACCACATGGTTCTCGCTCCAGTATCTGGTCAGGGTGACCTTCCCTTCAACCGGACTGCTCAACAAATAAGTATCTTCCCAACCTTTAATTTGGCTTTTTAATGTTTTTATACCGGAAGTGATTACTGTTTCAAACTGCACTATTTGTTTATCGTGCTGTTCCTGCAATTCAAGTAACGATAGTTTTTGCCCAATCAGGTTTGCTTCAGTCGATTTTAGTGAAGCAAGAAATCCGGTATAGGCCCTTTCCGACTGGATAAGCCTGGCTTTTGCCTCCTCAATCTGCGATTCCGACACTCCACCTTTATCTAATAGATTCTTATAACGCGAAAATCCATTTCTCGCAATTTCAAGCTCTTCCTCCATCATTTGTTGTTGTTTGATGGCAAGCTGGTATTGTTGTTCCTGTTTTTCAGTTTGTTCTTTTAATAACTCAATTTTTTGGGGAATATAATTATTGCTGATAAAGTTCTTGTAGTCATACCAATTTCTGTAAAGTTGGTTGTACAAATCCTGTAAATCGCCCAAAACCAATTTTTCAGGTAAGTTAGTTGTATCCATAGAACTTTGGATATTTTTATAATTCAGGAAGTTTATTATTTCCTTTAGCTTTCTGAAATCATGCAAGTTAGTACCATTACTTATTAGGGCAATGTCGTCTCCTTTTTGCACCAGTTGCCCGTCAGGAACAAACCATTTGTTAATCCTTCCCGAAACTTTGCACATTATTGGCGCAGGTGGATTGGTTGTGGTGATAACCAAAGGAGCTGCAACTACTTCTTTAAAAGTAAAAAAGTAACTGCCTATGATAATTGAAGCAAAGATTAAGAAAATGACTGTCAATCCCCAGCGTAGTATACTCCCCGGAATTTCTTTCATTATTTCCCTTACTTCTTCGTTATGGATTTCTATGTTTTGAATTTTTGACATTTATTATGTTTGTCGTTCTTGGTTTGTAGTTTATTGTTCTGTAACCACAAACAATAAACTACGAACTTTATTTATTCTTTTAACTTTACCAGCATCAAAACCGGGTTGTCATTCTCATCTAAACTGTTTGCAAGTTTTTCGAGGGCTTTTTTCTTTTCGGGGTATTTTGGGGTTGAATTTTTGAAATTATTTGAGTTTATATGTGTTTTGAGATCAAAAGCTGAGATATGACGAATCAAGATATTGTTTTGACAGTTGTTTGTTGGCCAAAAACTAAAACCACCATCAATATCGTTAATCATTTCAGGATCAGACAAGGCTACCACTTTTTTTTCAGTCTTATTGAATAATACCCTCGTATATCTTGTGTCTCGACTCCCAAAAGGTAATCCCTTTATATAGTCAGAGAAAACAAAAATCTTACTCTCTATAATTGAGTTGTTTATCAGTTTATTTTGTGCTTTCTTAATTATTTCTTGCATATCTGGCCCTGGATGTAGGTCAAAGTCTCTGTCTATTAATAACTTATTTTCTTTGTAAACGACATATGGAATCATGGAATTGTTCTTTATGCAATAAAGAGTGTCATTATAGTTTTCTTTAAAGTAGATATTATTTTCATAGGAGTACAAAGGGCCACTGCTCATTTTTAGTTTCTTCTTTATTGGAGGATTATGACTTTTAAATTTACATATTGGTTCCAAATTTGTATTCCAGATAATTAAACTTGTTGGATTTTCAATATCTGCATAACGATTGCATGCTAGTCGCGTTGGATTAAAATAAAGTAACTTTGAAGTAAACTTCTGTTCTTTATGACTTCTAATGTATTTACCTTTCAGATCATACCAATTTAATGAATGTTCACCTTGTATTAAAATTTTATTTGCTGCCTCGTTAACGGCGAAATACATTATGCTCTGGTAATTCTCTGGTCCACGTCCAACACTTCCTATTTGCCTAATAAATCGCCCTTCACGATTAAACTGTTGTAAACAATTTCTTTCACCAATGAAAATGAAAGATTCTGTAATTTCAATCTGCTGTACTCTTCCAATCAATATATGAGGGGTAGTTTCCAAAGGAATATAATTAATATCAAGAGCTACATTAGAAATAGGAACAGACTTTTTTTCATTCACAGCCAGTTCCACATCAATAGTATACAGATCAGAAGGTTGTTGCTGCTTATTATCATGTTTGCAACTTACAAATAGTGTTAACGTAATTGCAATTAAAGAGAAGCATGCCTTCGATACGTTTCCTATTTTGGGATTACGAACAATCATTTTCTTTTGTGTAAAATTGTTAATTATGCCCATCACATGAAATAAAGAGCTGGAATTAGAACTGGTTGGTAGCTCTAATCCCATTTCTCGTTATTCTAATTAAGTACAAGATAACCATGTTGCTGATGAACAACTATCACAACACCAGCTTCCTTCACAATTGGTTCCATCATCATCACATCCAGCAAACGAAATAGCACTGGCTTTACTCAACCCCGTACTACAAAACATATCTCTTTTTGCCGCACATGTTCCACTTTCCCATTCATGCGGATATCCACCTCTCAAATTCACCAACTCTTCATCTTTTATCACCTTTTCAGGATTAATCGATAATCTTCCTAATTTTTTATTTTTATAATTTTATATTCAACATTTATTTAGCCTTGTATATCGTTTCAAAGGCTTGGAATTTATATTCCCAATTTTTTAAATGTTTATCTTTGTCACTTCCCTCCTTTCTTTGTTAATGGAGGAGTCGCGGCAGGAAGCGGAAGTTTTGAGAACAGCATTGCTTCCTGCCCTTCTTCCAATTAGTTATTATTTAAATGTCTCATATTTTATATACTTTTTGGCCAAATCCTCTCACTTGGGGAGTTACTTGCCGGTAGGCATGGAGCATTAATTTCCCAACTCCAACTGATCTTTCACCAAATTAAAATAGTTTCCTTTTGCAGCTACCAGTTCTTTATGTGTGCCAATTTCAACAATTTTGCCTTTTTCGAGCACAACTATTTGGTCGGCCTTTTTAACCGTACTAAGCCGGTGTGCAACCACAACCACAGTTCTCCCTTTAAAGAACCTGTCCAGGTTTTCCATAATTACCCGCTCGTTTTTTGCATCAAGGGCATTGGTTGCTTCGTCGAAAAAAATGTAATCAGGATCTTTATATACAGCCCGGGCAATTAAAATACGTTGCTTTTGCCCGGTACTAAGGCCATGCCCCTGACTGCCTATTTTTGTATTGTACCGCAAAGGCAATGTTTCAATAAAGTCACCGATATTGGCTGTATTAACAGCCTGTTCTGTCTTATCTAGGTTTGGAGTTTCATCCATTACTCCAATATTGTTTGCAATTGTGTCTGAAAAAATGAAACCCTCCTGCATAACTACACCACAACGTTTACGCCATTCCGATTCGCTGTACCTTTTTATTTCGAGACCATTTAATTTAATTGTCCCTCTGGTCGGCTCATAGAAGCCAAGCAACAATTTTATCAGGGTGGTTTTGCCGCTACCACTTGTGCCCACAATTGCGGTTACCTTATTGGCCGGAATTTTTAGGTTAATTTTTTTCAGTACTTTTTCGGAATGGGGGCCTTCGTACTGGAACATTACATTCTTTACTTCAATATCAGCATTTGACGGAATATCCCTTATTTTTCCGTCTTCCGGTCTCTCTTCATCTTCACGGTCGTGTATTTCTCCTAATCTTTCCAAACTGATTTTTGCGTCCTGGGCCTGCTGGGTAAACCCAATAAATTGCTGAATGGGTGCATTTAATTGTCCGATTATGTATTGCACTGCCATCATCATACCGAGGGTCATGTCGCCAGTTATAACCGCTTTTGCAGATAGGAAAGAGATGAACAGGTCTTTGGCCTGGTTAATAAATGTTGCTCCCAGTTGTTGGTTCTGGTTTAATGCCATTCCCTTGATACCTACCCGATATAACCGTGCCTGGATACTTTCCCATTCCCAACGTTTTTGTTTTTCGCAGGCATTTAGTTTTATTTCCTGCATACCGTTTACCAACTGGACAATATTGCTTTGATTGGCTGAAGATTGCTGGAACCGCTTATAGTCAATTTCCCTTCTTCTTTTTAGAAACAGGAGCACCCACCCAATGTATAAAACACTTCCTATGAAAAATACACCAAGAATACCAAGGTGATATGAGGCCATTATCAACGTATAAATAACCAGGGTAATTACCGCAAATACAATATCAATTAGCGATTTGGTAAGGAAAGATTGTATACGGTTATGGTCTTGAATACGTTGCATTATGTCTCCAATCATTTTAATATCGAAGAAAGCGATGGGTAGTTTCATCAGTTTAATCAGGAAATCAGTAATTAGCGAAATACTAATCCGGGTGGTTATATGCAGCATTATCCAGCTACGAATTAACCCGTTTGCAGTTTGGCCAAAGGTTAGCACCATTTGCGCTACCAATACCATGACAATAAAAGCCAGATCACTGTTGTTAATACCGTAGTCAACTACCGATTGTGTAAGGAAAGGGAAAATCATGCTGATTAAACTCCCGGTTAACATTCCCAAACCCAATTGGATAATGTATTTTTTGTATGGCCTTAAATACTCAAGCAGGTACAAAAATCTTAGTTTACCCTTTTCTTCGTCTTCGTGTTTGTAAAAATCGGGCGTAGGTTCCAGTAGCAGGGCTGCCCCTTCTTTTTTCCCCTCGGTTTTGGTACTGAGCCAACAATTAATAAACTCTTCTTTTGAATAAGTTAATAATCCTTTTGCCGGATCAGAAACATAAACTACAGCTTCATCTTTGCCTCGATTTTTTAAAATGGATTGTGATTTTTTTATCGAATAAACAATTACAAAATGCCGTTGTTTCCAATGCACGATACATGGCAGGGGAACTTCATCGCGCAATTCTTCCCATGTTAAGCGGTAGCCTTTAGTACGGAAGCCAATGTTTTCTGCGGCTTCGCTAATCCCCAGCAAGGATACTCCCTCCCGGGTAATGTATGAAGTACTACGAAGATATTGCAAGCTATAGTTTTTACCGTAGTATTTTGCCACCATGCGCAGGCAGGTGGGGCCACAGTCCATAGCATCAAGTTGTTTATAGTGTGGGAATTTTGGCATTTATTCTTTTAGTTTTACAAGCATCAGCACCGGATTGTCATTTTCATTTAAACGATTAGCGAGTTGATGAAAGGCTTTTTTGTTTGGCGGATAGTTAGTCTTGGAAGATTCAAATTCTGGAGTGCTGATATGTTTTTTAATTTTGTAGGCATTTATTGTACCAACTAAGTACTCTGCCCGCATATTGGTGAAATAATTAATAGGAAAAAAATTTAATCCACAGTCAAAATTATTTGGGATACCTTCATTTAATTCCGAATTCCATTCGAAATCACAGGTATATGAAGATTTGGATCGCTTGTCAAGCAAAACGTATGACGATTTTCCAGAATATGTGTATCTACTAATTATATACCGAGTGGTTTGAATAAAATAGTGAGGATAATACAAATTACCAACCTTTTTTAAATAATCTTTCATTGACCGAATCTCAATGTTTTTAGGCGACCATTTGTGATCACCAGAACTAATTATTGCGGATGCTTTGAATGTAAGATCGGGATAAATCGTAAACAACGTATCGTTATAGTCAACCCAATAGGTTATTTTATCGCCAAATTTATATATTTCGCCTAAAGGGCCTATATTTGTTTTGAACGCTGGTGTCGTATTTTCCTTCAGAAACAAGTTATTACCAAGTGTATCACTAATACTCCAGAGGTGTTCACACTTTGCCCCAAGTTTTTTCATAGCAAATAGAAGGTAATCATTTCCCAATAAACTTATCTGAGCATAAGATGGACTATGGTTATTAAACTTGAAATCTCTAATAAAATCTCCGTTGGTATTATAGACGAGTATCGTATTGGGTCTGCCGTTAATATAAATCCTATTGTTTATTTCATCAACGGTAAAGTATTCACTTGATAAATATTCTTGAGAGCCTCTCCCTGTAGCTCCAATTTGTTTTGGATTTTTACCGTCAATATCAAATCTGAATAATGTTTTTAACCCATTTCCTTCACCACCTTGGGCCTTATCGCTAACAACGTATATAGCTTTATCATTAACATAGAGTTTAACTATCTTATCTATAAGTACTTTATTGGAAAGAGGTATATATTCTATATCTTCAGCGAAACTTGTTAACTGAAGTTCATTTTTCTCAAATGTTCTGGGATCAATATGAATTTCACTATTTTGCTCTAATATCGCGAATGATTGTAATGGTATGCTGGAATCATTATTGATTCTAACCTTTTGCTTACAAGAGATTGAAAATAGAAGAAAAAGTAAAACGATTATTTTTGAGATTTTCATGTATGTTTTTTATGATAATTGAAGATATTAGATTGATTCTTTCAATCTAATATCTATTTGAAACTAACAAGTATACCAGGTGGCAGAAGAACAGCTGTCGCAACACCAATTCCCTTCACAGTTTGTGCCATCTGAATATTCACAACTAGCATGAAAAATCGCATCGGTCTTACTAATATTACAAAGTATTATTCCCTCATGTATTGCCGCGCAAGTACCTCCATTGTACCCTCCTTTCAGATTTACTAGTTCTTCATTTTTTATCACCTTTTCAGGACTAATCGATAGTTTTCGTAACTTTTTCATTTTAATGATTTTAAATTTAACAATTCAAATATGCCTTGCTATTCCTTTCAAAGACAGGAATTTTGTAATTCCAATTTTGTTTAAATAATTATATTTGTCACATGACCTCCTTCCTTTTTTAAGTAAGGGGCAGGCAGGTGGCGTAAGCTTCCTGTCTATCATTTCTACCAGTTTTATTCTTTTAATTTTACAAGTATTAAAACTGGATTATCGTTTTCGTTTAAACTACTTACAAATTCATGAAAGTTTTTTTTCTTTTCGGGGTACTTGGGAATTGAGTTTCTGAAATCATCTGAGTACATATGTTGAATTAGATCCATGGAATAAATCACGCCAATTAGTTCATTATTCTTCTGCCTTAACGGCACAAAAGAAGGACCATTATCATAATTGTTTGGAATCCCAGTCGAGATGAACGAAAATGATTTATTTAGTGATTTATCATAGTAATCAAAATGTTCATCTTTATTAAAGGAATAATTATATAACCAATATTCTTTTGTCTCAATAATATGGTTCATTAGAATATATTTGAAATCTTTTCTTTTTACAAATTCCATAAATTCTTGTCGGAACCTAGCCGGGCACTCATATTTTCCAGAGTTGAATACCAACTTCGGAATGAAACTATTATCGGCTGAAATTTGGTATAAGGTATCATTCAGTATATTCTCCTTAACAAATAAGGAATTGTTAAAATGGTAACAACTAAACTCATTTATGGTACTAAAATAATTTCTACTAGAAAACTGAACCGGACGGATATCGCTTTGTATTAATTTAAACTCAGTTGTGAATATTTTATAACTAAATTGTGTATTTCCATTTACATTACATAACATCATCAGCAATCTGTCTGGTTGAATAAATTCCATGTCAAAAAAAGGTTGTGTGTGATAGTCGGGACAATCGATCTTCTCAAGAAACCTTCCACCTATATCGTAGATTAAGATTTTCGCTGGTGAACTTGCGTATATATAAATTGTTTTATCTGCCTCGTTGAAACAAAAGCCACTTAATGTGTTATATTCATTTGGCCCATTTCCTTTATGCCCTATTTGTCTGATATACTTTCCGGAACGATTGAAAAGATATAACTTAGCCGGATTTAGATTTTTGATAAATATATATTCGTCTGAAAATTTTACTTTGTCAATATTATTAATTAAATTCTCATTAGTTGTTTCAAGTGGGACATACATAATCTCGTCTGTAATATCGGCCAATTTTAGATTCCCGGGACAGTTCATCCCTGCTATAATATCAATGACCTTTGGATTTTGAGCAAATGTATGCAAACGAGAAAGTAAAATAATAATGAACAAAATTGTGTGTAATAATTGTTTCATTTGGTAATTTTTATGGAGAAGGGATATGGAAGATATCCCTTCTCCATTTTATTATTAATACTTAAACCATACAATTATAAAATGTTGTCCCAGAATAATATGACCTGCACTGTTCCAAAAGGTCTCCAGAGCAATACGGATTTAAAAAAGTGCCAAGTAAATTTGCCTGACTATCAAAACAATATACTTTGCCAGGATCTTCGGCATAACCACCTTTTAAGTTTAACAGTTCGTTGTTTTCAATCACCTTTTCAGGGTTGATCGATAATTTTCCAAGTTTCTTCATTTTTATTGATTTTGAAATTAATCACTAATAGTTAAGGGGATAATATACCGCTATACAAGGTTGGCAGCCTTTCACGGATTTTTGTATCTTTGCCACCATCTCCTTTCTTTGTTGAAAAGGAAAGAGCTGGCAGGAAGCAGCTAATGACAATTCACGCAGGCTTCCTGCCTTTTACTTTCCCTTGTTAATTGTATAATATCGTCAATAAATAATTCAATATCATTGTAATCGTATTGTGTTGAGAATTTATACCCGTTTACATAGATTGTTGGCGTACCCTCAACTTTGTATTTTTCAAAAAGCGCTTTGTTTTTGTCTTCAATTTGCTTAGCAATATCGAAAGCTTTGGATATGTCATTTGCGTAAATTGATTTCCTGTTTTGTTTGAACAGGGAATACCATTTGTCGAGAAAATCAACGGTATGTGCAGCCCCTTGCACAATGTAAGTGGAATACAATGTATTTATCAGTTTTTTTGATTCTTCATCGTTATAAACCGAAAAAACAGCGTTGATTTTTATATCAGGGCAATTCTCTAATAAATTTTTAAGTTTATTAAAAGCACTGGCACAAGGATTGCAATATGGACTAAGGAATGCTGTTACCGTTAATTTGGCATTGGGGTTTCCAAGAATCAAACTATTTTCATCTTCTTGGAATTCAGTAAACCCATTACCCTTCAAAAGATGCAAGAAAATATCAGGATTTCGTTTAAACTGAAGAAATAAATAATGCTCTTTCTTTTGTTCTGTAGATTTATGGTAAAAAGCCTTAAAGGTTAACCAAATTGAAGCGGGGACTAAAAATGAAACAATTAATTGTAGCAATTCAATACCCGAGAAAGTAAAAAATTTTAACGAAGGAAATAAAATAATAAATTCTGCAATTAATATCACTTGCACCAATAAACAAAATGGGCACCATTTTTTTAGTTTTACCGATTGATAGTAGATAGAAAATACCGGATACGGCATTGATAATGCACTGATTATGGCAAGTAGCCCAAACGTGTTATTTTCTGGAATGTCCAATAAAAAAATGAGTGAGCCGGAGAAGAAAACAAGCCCTGTATCGGCCCAGTTTATCCAACCAAATAATTTCGATGCTTTTGAAGACAGAACGGTATCGCAATCAGTTTTAGAGCCAAAACCACAAATCTTGTCTGCTAGCGGTGTATGAACCTTGAGTTCGTGTAATACCAGAAAAATGGAAGCCGTCAGCCCAACTATTTTGCTTGCCAGTAATCCAAAAAAATGAAATCCGAGAGAAGGAAATAAACTACCCGATCCAGCGGTAAAACTTAAAACAACTAATACTAAAAGTGTTATAACTCCAATTGGTAAAAGGCTTTTATTCAGAAACTCGTTTTGCCGAATATAAGAATATTCCTTTTCGCCTGAAATCTTGCTCCCTTCCATTACCACAATAGCTCCTGACATTCTTTCTGCGAATTTTTCGAATTCCTCTGTAACCCCTCCACTCCCCGTCACGAAATAAGTTACTTGTTCATAATTTATCTTTTCTACAAATACCAATTGGCCTCCTGAGGTTTTCAAGTGAGCAATAAATGGCATTTCCAAAGCTCTAATTTCGTCTAATTCGAGGTTTAAAGCATAATGATCAACCTTCCATTTTTTTAGGGCGTCGCAAACACTCTTTAACGATGGGTAATGGGGATGCGCCAACAAAAATTCTTTAACCGAGGTATTTGTCACTTTAATTTTGAAATGTTTAATAGCCTTTTGTAATATAAAAATTACATTGTCTTCTTTCGATTTTAGCATAAGGAAATGGGTTTTGGATATGTCAGGATACTTTTAAGTTTTCTGTGTCATGAATAATGTAGGCAATCACTTTTGCATTGCTTTGGACAGTTGAGTTTACGTTTGAAATATTAGAAATGCTAGTTTCAAGGCTATTTCTTAATTTATCGAGAATGATATTTTCTAGCTGGTGTGCAATTGGGGGTGTTGATAGAAAAGCGTTTGAAAACAGCTTTGTTAATTCGGGGACAACTTTCTTTCTTTTGGAAAAATAGGCAAAATGACCCAAAAGCCCATCTAGGCCTTTCTCCATATTAGAATGGTTTTCCTGTAGTTCAAAATAAATCTTTTTATCAAATTCCTCCAGCACTTCATTCGTGTCAGCCTCAATAAAACTATTTAGTACAAGGTATTCTATACCCCAACCAATTCCGGCTAAACCATTTTCAAAATCTACTGGGGTATCCGCTGTAATCTCTTCATAAATTTCATCAATCAGTTCACCGGCATACTCCTCATAAATCTTGTTCTCAAATTTTCTAGAAAGGTGATAAAATAAGATTGAAATACCCATTTTGCCATTGAGTAGTCCTATATTGTTTATAAAACTTGCATTTAGCAATAAGGTATTTATTAAATGTTCCTGGTGGTCTACATCCGTTTTCATTTAGGCAATGAATTTGATTTATAAAATTGTTAGATGGTATAGTTTATATATTAGACCCAAAATAGTTAGAAAAAACAAATAATAACATCTATGCAAATATGTTTAGCGACATAAATAGAAAATCTATATATGATTTGAGCAATAGATTGAACTAAAAGCGCATTTTATTTTTTCATTTTTAGATTCAATAAAAGAAAGGATATATAAGCTATGTATGTTAACGAAGTTAAAACTGTAATCAGATTTAATACAAGTAATTTCAAAAGTACTAGGGCAATTTATTCTTCATCAAAGTGCTAGCTTCGAAAACAATAAATATGAGGTTTTATGATAACTGATGTTTTGATAATATACTTCTCATTTCCTGTTTCATTTCTTCAATTGCATCTGATTCAATTTTCACTTCTTTGTTTAAAAGTTCGTATGCTATCTTTACTGCTTTTTCTTTTTGCCCGGTTTCATCATATAATTTGGCAAGTAGGTATTTTGGGTAGAACCGGCTCGGAATCATTTGCCATGCATACAAATAAGCTTTTTCTGCTTTTTCGATTCTCCCCAGGGCCTTTTGGCTATCGCCCAAAGCAGTGTACAATATTGTGTTTGGATAATATTCCCGGGCATATTCCAATATCTCAACAGCTTTGTCATGCTTTTCGGCCATAGACAGTGCTTTGCCATAATTGAGCAAGAAGTCGCCGTTATACCTTAAATACGGAAATGTTTTCTCGTAATCTTTTATACAAATTTCATACGCTCCCATTTGGTATATGGTAAAAGCCCTTTTCCAGTTCGTATTGGCATCGTACAATTTTACTACGTTCTGAATAAATATATAACCTCCAAAGAGAAGTAGGGTAATTATTGATATTCGTCCAAAATTCAATAAGAAGGTATTTTGATTCTGATAACTTGTTTTTACATCAAAGTTCATTGGTACTATTTTCAGCACCTGAAAAGGTTTTAAATAATCTGCAACCAATGCCAGAAGTACTACAATATTTATTTTTATGGGAATGATTTCAGCTGGATATGAGAACAAACCAAAAATAATGATAGCTACAAAGGTTGTACGAAAGGCTATTAGGAATAATTTTTCTGTCTGATTTAATCGAGTTGTTTTACCAAATAGTACGAATCCAATAATTATCAGACAGATACTCAGTCCAAAAATCCCCATTTCAACACCAATACGGATAAACTCATTAAAAGCATATTTCGTGTTGTCTGCAACAAAACTTTCATAAGAGCTAAGGTTTTGAGCAAAATAGTTGGCCTGATAGTCCATGTATGTCGCTTCAAACGCATTTATTCCATGTCCAAAAATTGGTTTGTCTTTAATGATTTGCGATGATACTTTCCATATTAGAAACCTTCCATCAACCGATCCTTGTTTCATTGTGTATAAGGAGAACAATCCGCTCAATAATAAAACAACAACAGTTATCGCACCTATAACCTTAATTATAGTTTTTCTTAATAATTTGTCAACTCTGACTTTCCATTTCCCTTTAAAAAGAGTGATGTTTCTTAATAAATCAGGTTGCCACATATGCATAAAAACAAACAGCAGGGAACTTGCTATGGCTACCCATGCAGCACGAGACCTTGAAGCTGGCAACACTAATAAGGTTGTAATAATTGAAATTCCTATTAAGTATTGCGATAGATTTGTTCGGTTCTGATAGGCAGTTTTTGTGATTTTCTGAACAAGGGGTTCTAGGGCAGATTCCGACATAGAGCCGAGATCTTTTATATTAGTTGATTTGTTTGGAGCCGGAAATTCTGTCCCGGAAATATTTTTATGATGGTTTAGGTGAGTTGTATATTTTAATAGGAATAGAGCTAGGGCTAACGGTATAATTGAAATTAAGTAACCCGAATATGGACCGGGATTAAAAAAACTTCCTGTAATTTTGAACGTGCTGTGATTAGACGGATAAATATCATATAATTGCAGGTTGCCATAAATAGCCTGGGCTGTTCCTGCTATAAGTAAGGAGAATAGCAATATTACATTGTATTTTTTATCTATTCCACGCAGCGTTATGTATAGCAAAATATAGGAGATTGTTTCCAAAATAAAAGCGATGGAAAAATAATTTTGAATGTAGCAATGAATTCCCGTAAGGACAATTAAAGAAAGTAACAAAATATCTGTTTTTGTAATGTTTAGGATTAACGAGGTCAAAGGTTTTGATAACCTTAAAAGATGTAACGACAAGATAGCCACACTAAAAATAATAAAAATAAAAAACTGCCCAGTCTGGGCATGTACGAATTGATTTGAAAATCCCCATGGTACCGTACAGAGGAATAGTGACAGTAAAAGAATTTTGAGTATATTCATGATTAGTTTACATCCAAATATTTCAGTTGTTTTTTATGTGCATAAATATAGGTAATTGTTTCTTGTGAATATAATCTCTACTTATTGTGTGATATAAAATTTGTTTTTAAAGACAATAGAAAATCTAACCTTTTGAAGCTGAAATTCACAGAATTAATTGATCGTATCAATACATTTGAAAAAGAACTTAAAAAAGCAAGAAATACTGGAAAAGATAATTTAAATTATTCGGCTAATGCGTTTGTTTCTGCAAAATAGTAATACTTAATGTATTGGATTATGTAAAAGAAAAAGGATTTGATAATATTAAAGAAGAGACGAATCGTCTAAAAAACATGAAACGAAAAGTATTTAGCAAACTTAGTTTTTATTCAAAAACCCACCCGATAGAAACCAATCGTCCTAAGTAAAACAAAAAGTTTCAAATCAAGTACCTAAAAATGGAATTTCCTAAATTTCATCAATACCTAGAATTGAACTTTGACTTTTGCGAATATTATTAGAGAGGACTGACCTACTTAGAGGATATTTATTTTGTACGAAATCAGGAAATTCTTATTTGAAATCCCAAGAGGTATGAGCAGAACATGATCAAAAGTTCTGAATTTCTTTTGATGAACTGGCCTTCAATATTTTGGCTTATGAGAATTTTGAAAAAAAGTAGATAATGAAATTGTCAAGATGAAAAAACAAGAAATATTCTATATTTTCAATACAAGATCGATATATTAACTTGTGGTCCATTATCGAAAGATTTGAATGAGAATTGGGAAATGGCCTTCCGTTTTTATCATGTATTTATTATTCTGATAGGATATTCATTTATTTTTTGGAAGTATAATAAGATCTTTAATGTTAGCATTTAATATAAGAATAAGGTTTGAAATTACCTGTTTTTAGGAAATCCATCATAAATAAAATTAGTAACATCCGATTCCAGATAGTAAACCTTTCTACCAATTAGACGATAAGGTAGTTTGCCGGATGAACGAAAACGCTGCAAGGTTCGTTGGCTTACTTTTAATAGGAGACAGAGGTCTTGATTATCGAGTAAGATTTCATTATCAATTTTTGGAGTGACTGTATTATCCTGCCGGTCAATTTTACGACCAATTTTTTCCAGTTGACTTGTTAAGCGGTTCATCCACGAATCAAAATATTTTTGGTCGATATACATATCAGTAACTTTTAAAATTACTGTAAACTTAAGGGGAAGGAGTATTGCTGATCAGGAAGTCGGTATCATTTTTCTTTTAGCGTTTGGTGTAAGGTGCATATAAACAGTGTTGAGAGTGTTGTGCTTTTTGCAAGTTTGCTTCAGTTAATATGAATATTTACTCGGTATAATTATTCAGATTTGCGTCCCATTCGTTTTAAGAGAGCATTTTTTAAGTTATCAAGAAATGGGGTAGGGACATTTCTGATTTTCATATCGCTAAAAGAACGCGATAGGTTTTTATCCAACTGGATATTAAAAACTTTCTGGATGTAATCGGATAATTGCGTTAATGGAACATCTCCGAAAGAATTATCACTATCCCATGAGTAAAGCTGTTCCATAAGTTCTGTTTTTGTCCCTTTCCATGTAAGTTTGGTTGCAGGGAAACCAAAATGAAATGGTGTTAGGCCGTTGGTATTTAACAGCTCTATTTCTTGCATCAAATATGCAGATAACATATCGTTTGATAATATTTTTGCAACTTTAAAATCGCAGTTTGTTGAAAAATTTGGATCTAGCTCGAAATAGAAAGTTTCCAGGTACTGTTCCGTATCCATCTTTCCTCGCAGAAAATATAATGAATCCAGATGAGAAGCACCCGAGCGGTAATACCGTATAAAATCGAGCCGCTTAATGTTATATTTATTGATTTCATTCAACTCATCGGAGAGATACTCCTTTTGTTTGTTGGCTCCTGCAGGGCGGTTCATTTCGATGTTGTAGATTTTTCGGTAATAAATTAAACGGTAACAAAATTTCGGTTTAATCTCTTTAAAAAAGGTAATCTCTTCCATTTCGTCCCGAAATTTATAAGAAAGAATAAATTGTTTTAGTTTATCGAACGATTCAGCAAGTACGCGTGATGCTTCGAGCGATTTTTTTAAGACATTATTGTTCGATGACTCAATATTCTCTATTAATTCATCGGTCTGTTTTCGCAGATTAGTAATGTATTCAAGCATAAATTTTAGTTTTTGATTTGTAGTGAATATTTTAATGGGGTAGAGGCTCAAGAGTTATTCGAAAAAATGGTGGTTATAATCAGTGGCTCTCCTAATGATCTAACTATTCATGTGGTATAAATAGTTCGACAGACGATGGTCCGCATAAAAGTTGAAGCAAGGCTAAGATGAGATCGTGGTATTTTAAAAATATTGTGTTAACAATAAGTGTAAGATAGAAGTAGACTTACCCTATAAAATCCTGGAATAACATAGATTATTTAGATCACATTTACACCAAATTGCAATTAAAAAATAATTATATTTACAACAGATGATCATTCTGATCATCTGTGTGTTTGGGGGTTAACATTAGAAAGAGCCATTGTTGAATGGCTCTTTTTTATTAAACCTATTTATCTGCCTGTACAAGCCTGTTTCAGAACCGTGATGACCGGCAAATAGCTTTAAATAAATCCAATCAAAATAAATTCGTAAAGAACTTTCGGCTAAAACATGAAGAAGATCTCTCAACTTTATCAAGAAGATCTTTAGAAAAGATAAAGACGATTTCCGGAAAAGTCTTTGTTGAATTTCGTGTGGTAACAGCAACCTCCCAACAAACTGTCGGGAGGTTGTGGTATTAAAACAGAAAGCAGCCACTAACGGGCTACAAAGGTTGCTTTCGACAGGGCCTCTTTCATCTGTTTGCCGGGGCGGAAACGGATGTTGACCGATGTTATTTTATCGGCTGTGCATTCCGCTTCGGTATCCGTGCCGGTACAGTTGAAGGTTAACTGAAACGAGCCCCAGTCTCCCATTTGCACCGAGTAGCCATCGAGCAAGGCATTCTGGATCACCGCCTGCAGCTCATCCACTACCAAGGCCGCTTCACCACGGCTTAAGGTGGTGTTTTTACTCAATGCTTCGGCA
Source organism: Draconibacterium mangrovi (assembly GCF_010586825.1). Taxonomy (GTDB): domain Bacteria; phylum Bacteroidota; class Bacteroidia; order Bacteroidales; family Prolixibacteraceae; genus Draconibacterium; species Draconibacterium mangrovi. The sequence goes on from NZ_JAAAGB010000006.1 coordinate 45,322, forward strand.
ATCTCCTTTTCTGTTTTTTGTTCCACGCGGTTGGGCACCAGGTACCATTTACGGTCGGCTTGTGGGTTGCGTGGGTTCACCCGTTGAATTTTTGAATATAATATCGACATAATTTGTTGTTTTTAAATTTGTATAAATCTCCCCGTACCGCCGGCCACCCCTAAAAACCAGGCAATATTTCCCCTCCTCTGTTCGAAACCAAACAGCGCGAAGCGGTAAAAGTAATATCCGGTAAATTGATGGGGTAAAGCCGCAGGTGCGGCACCGTGGAGTGAAAATTGAAATAAAAAAAGCTGACTACCCCTGCGCAGGATTGCTCCCGGCAAGGGCCTGGCCGCAGGTTCTCCGCTTGTAACAAACAGGTACCTAGGAAGCACCCGCCAAAACTGTTGCAAGCGGAAATTGGATTTAAAAATATAATACATGGGAATAGGGTTTTTAATCCGGTTGGACTACCGGAACATTTATTATTTGATGGCTATATTCTATCCATTATTGATTACTTAAGTGATTCAATACTGAAACATTAGTATACCTTAAGCTCAGAAAGTGTTGAAAGAATAATTACATCCTTGACATGCCAATTAGTCACCTCATTTGATGCAGATTAAGTCCACTTATAATGAAATTATGGCAGAATCATTTTACAATATGTTGTGGCATTGTTATTGAGAAACAGCCTAACTGAACCAATGCTCTTTCTCTGTGAGAAAAACGAAATATGAATTTCGATATTGAAAACAATCGCTAACGGTTGAACTTGAAACTGATCTGACTTCCAACGAGTGATCTCACCTCACTGAAATATGTTTTAAACCTTCTACATATTTTCAGATTATTTACAAATCATTTTTTATAATCAAAAAACTGAAAGACAATGGCTTTTTACTATGTAAACAAAAATGCTCAGGCTAATGGCGATCATGAAGTACATACAGGTAGTTGTTCGTACTTACCAGCAGCAGAGAACAGAATTTACTTAGGTTCTTTTACGAATTGTGCTGAGGCGGTAAAAGCAGCGAAAAGTTATTACAGCCAGGTAAATGGTTGTTATTACTGCAGTCGCCCATGTCATACTGGGTAAATAAGTGAACATGCCTTGGATTATTAGACCGCAACTCCATTATGTGTTGCGGTCTTTTATTTTTGAACAACCTTTTTAGATTATACGTACCGGCGATGGCTACATCTTTTATGGAATCTATGGAATAAACTGAACAGCTCCAAAGAACCGGTTCAATCCGCCGAATTGCACACCGAGCACATCCCGAAGTTTCGGGAGGCGCGAGCGGAGATTAATCCTTAAACAAATTTGGTTGTGTGGCTGATATGTGCGTTTGCTTAATGTGCATGGCTTAGGTGGTTATTAATGATTGTATCTTTATTAAAGCAGTTTCAATATTATAATTTATATTTTCATTACTGTAATATTTTTCTTTAATTCCTTCAATTGGTCTGTTTAAAAATTCAACATTTTCCAGGATACCTTTCTTTTCGACAATAAATGACTTCATACGTGCTATTACAATAGAATAATTTTCTTTTGAAGCAAGCGCCAAATTCTCTAAGCCATTTACTACTAAACTCCACAACCTATCAAAACTATGTTCAGATGTTATGCTAGAGTCATATGATAATTCTAATAGTTCGATTAAGTATGGTAAAGCTTTAATGTCATTAAAATGAGATAAACCTTGTCCATGTTGACTAAACGGATTTTGCTTATGACTCTTAATCCAGTCAATAGACCTTTTAAGACCTGATATCTGTTTTGTTGTAATGAGTAAATTATTTACTAATCTATTCTCATTTACATCTAAATCTGACTCAGAATATGCCACTAATTTTGCAACAACAAATGAAGCTTCATCATTTTGAATAAGTTTATCAAATAGATGTATTTTCACATTAAACTCAAGTTCGTCGCACATATCTTTTAATCCCATAATCCCCTCTTTATATTTGAAGAACAAATCAATTATTGAGTTTTTGTCGTATTCTTCATCATCTGCGATGAGTAAGTTTTGTAAGATTGTAGGATAACATTGACTTAGATTATTTATTAAGGCGAACTCTACGTGAGCCTTGTAAATGGAAAAATGGGCAATTTTTTGTGAGATAATATTTTCAACAACCCTAGCTTTAACTAATTCTATATCACTTACTGATTTTATAATATAATCAAATTGAATAGTTTCTATTCCAATCAATTCACCAAATGCAAATAAAAGCATATCAAGCAATATGGCTTCTTTACATTCGAATCCAAATTTCTTCATGAAAAAAGTGAGATAACAAGCATAATTGTTAATTGAAAATCTTTTCTCATCTTCTTTTGTTACAGCTCTTTTGAAATCAATAACTCCGATATATTTTTCGAACCAACTTTTAATTTCATTAATTTGTTTTTCACTAATTTCTAGAGAATCATTGTTTTTAATGCTGTGATATTTTTCTTCAATAAAATAACGTTCCACATTATTTTTATTCGTAAACCATTCTTCTATATTTTTTTTGTGAGCTATTTTTGAATCTCTAGCAAAATCACGAACAAAATCTAGTGCGGAATTAACAAATACTTCTTCCATCTCCTGCGGAATTGATTTTGTTTTCGTAATATCCCAAAGTTCGTCCCAAGTTAAAGATACCTTATCACCAAAAACTCTTAATGCCTCTTCCTTAAATGCGTCAACATCAAAAAGTAAATTAAACGAAGCTTGAGCTCGCTTATTCCTAATTTCATCCCAATCGATTTGTTCTGGCAATTCAATCTTAATATCAGTTTGTTTATGCACCGCTTCTTTATACAATTCTGCTAGATCAATATCTTCGTTCCTAATATCCCAATAAAGCCTTCGTGTAAAATTATTTGAAATATAATTGCTTAGATTTTGTTCTATTAGCTGGTTGTAATTATTTACATTGATAAAGCTTGACAAAAGAGCATAATAAGAATGGTTCTCATCTTTTGTTTTAATTAATTCCAATGTTGTTTCAAATGCTTTCTGCTCTGTTTTTGTTTTAACAAAAAAGTCTTTAACTATTTTGGCAACATTATTTGACCAACGTCTACAGAAATGATGCATCAGTTTGAATACATAATCAAATATTTCTTGTTCTGTTACATAGATTCCGATACAATTAGCGATTATGCTCTTAAATACCTTATCGCTGTCATATTCCTTTTCAAGATAATTTTCAGAAATACAAAATTCAAGGATTAATTTAAGAGAATTAAAAGTCTTAAATTTTTTCAAACCTTCTCTTAGATTCCAACTTTCATCCCATAGACTAGTTTCCCCTCTTCCTTCATCTTTTGTCTTAAGTATACGGAAACCTTCTATGTAGTATTCTATGTAATTTTCAAAATCAATTGCTTCAATAAGAAATTTATACATTGCAGCTCTAATGTACCTTGCTTTCTTGTCTTGTGTTATTTCAAATACTTTACTTACGGTATTTTTATCTGTATAGCCACACTTGCGAATAGTATTAATAACTGTAAATACAAAATTTGAATCTTCAATCTTCTCTTTTAGAACATTTATCAATTGATTTTTAATTAATGTATTATCAGAAATATTGGTATATGAAAATCCGCCTAGGACATTTAGGGCATTTAAACGCACAATACGGGGCTCATCTGAATCTATAGCAATATTAAAGATATATTTTATACATTTTTCAGATTGTCCAAAATAAGCTAAATCCTTATCTCTAAATTTATTTGAGTCAATCCAAATCTTTAAGTTTCTATAATAATTGAAAATTTGAATAAAAATACTTTCCCTTAATTCTAATGATAGTTTCTCTCTTTCTACATTAACCAACACTTCTGAATCATTTTTTATTAACCATTCAGTTATTTCTTTTAATAAATCAGATTTTGAATCTAAAATACTTATAAGTTGCGCGACAGTATTAAACCATGTTGGCAAAACCTTTTCATATTCATTATATGAAATAAAAGATTTTACTATCTCAAATGGTTGTTCCGATAATAATTCTGCACATAAAAATTCTTGAAAGTAATTATGTTCAAACTTCCACTTTGCAGCAACTCCTTCTTCCTTTTTAAAAACTGTGCAGTACTTAACCAGATTAAAATCTGAAGTTTCCGCAACAACCTTTCTTAAGTCTTGTTCGTCAATGGCTCTAGCTCCAATAACCTCCATTGAGAGTGAAATCTTTCGTAATAGATTTAGTGCTTTATACTTTTCATCATTCAGATTTACTGTTTCAACAAAATGACTTTCATCTAGTTCTAAACGAGAATCTATAAATTCTCTAAATAATTCGACTCTACTAGAAATTAGTTGTTCGTTATGCTTTTTATAGTTCTTAAGAATGAGTTTTAAAAAGAATGGGTTAAAAAGTAAATCTTCTAAATTGTTATCATAAACCGCCTTTAGAAAGGCTTCTCCATCGTAGGAATAGTACTTTGTAACATATGTCTTTACATCATTTAAAGTAAGCTCATTTATAAAGTAGGGTTTAAAATCTCGTAATGTTCCAACTTTATTATTAGAAGGCAATTCATAAAAATTGGTTCTACAACTAATTACAATTTTTGTTTTAGAATATTTTTGAGAGTATTGAGCTATCCTCCTTTTTGCATGATTGAATTGAGAAGGTTCTATTTCATCAAGTCCATCAAGAAAAAGAATAAATTTGTTTTCGGGAACAGAATTCCACTCATTCGGTAAAATATCTTCAATTTTATCTTCTGGAAGGTATTTATTTAAAGTAAGAAATATTGGATAATATTCATTTGATCTTGCAATTTCTATGGCTGTTTCTTTTAATTCAATGGATTTCCCAGTTCCTGCACTTCCAAGTAGTACTACTTTTGATTCCTTTAAAAGCAACTCTTTTAAACCAATATTTTCTTCAGACTTGTCATTAAATAGAATTTTCTCTTCATTTATATTTTGGTAGTTTACAAGAGTTCTTGGAATGTATATTGGTTCATTTTGCAATTCATTAATAAAGAATGATTTTGGAATTGTCGTATTATCTTGGATTAAAGAAATTGGAACAAATTCTTTTGTATCCAAATTTCTCAATTCAAATCGTTTACTAAAATCAACTATTAATTCATCAATATTGTCAATTTTACCTTCCATTCTAGTTAATCGACCGATAATATTTTGAAAATAATTATCTATTAATAGATTATAGGCAACCTTATCACTCATTAATTCTAAGCGAAACAAATTCAAAAGTTCCTGTATATTCTTATCAATTGAATTACTGCTTTCATATTCAGTTACAATTTGTTTCAATAAAGTTATTCTACTTGCAATATGAACAGACTCTTTTCGTCGGATATCGTCATTAACAGTCCAATTATTAAGTGCTCGGTCAAAAGCATCTGCAACAAATTGAACTATCGTTTTACGACCTGTTATTTTTTCTAAGATAGCCTTACCTGCTTCTGTTGTAATATTTGCCAGTATACTTATTAAAAAAGCTGTCATATTCAATTTTTCTTTTGTACGATTGATAAAATTTGGCTCCTTACAAGCTTAAGTATTAGCCTGTGTGTAGCTTGTAAATGAGCCAAATATTCGATGGTCTTTTCAGCATGAAGCACAACGGTTGGTACATGTTTCCAGTATTGATTTTGGAGGGAGTTCCTGTCCAAAAAACACATAACTGCAACACGTGAATCCAGCGAACGACACACCTCGAAAACCGCGATGTAATTTATAATTGTTGTACTCGACATTCTTCATAATGTCTTTTGGTAAAACTCTAAATCATTAATTTGAAATAAATTGTTCTTTATGAATAGGTTATTCAGTTCTGTGAATTCATGCGATTTATAAGCTACAGTGTCGAAGAGCTTAAAATCATATTCTGGTTCTCCAGTGGAGTCAACGTTATTACAAATTCTGAAATAGTGTTGAAGTAACAATTGCTCAGTTTTTAAATAAAATTTTTTCTTGTATCTATCACTAAGAATGTCATTTTGTATTACTTCGTTAAGGAAAATGATGAGATTTTTATAGTTACGAATCAATGGAAATATGACTCCGAAACGTATTCTGCTTATTAGTTCCTCATTGTCACTTTCTGTTCTTGATAACTCAGAGCCTAAAAATAGCATGAACAAAGAGATGTAATTTGTTCTGTTAGATTCCGCTAATTGCTTTTTAAAATTGTCGGAGAATCCATCTGTGTCAAAATTAAAGGTTAGATTCTCAATATTGGTTTTTACCAATTCAAAATCCTGCAATAATATATTATACTCGTTTATCCCTAATTGTCTTGAATTAAAAGTTTGACTGTCAGACAGTGTTCGTATCAATAGGATTACAGAAAATAAAGTAATTACCGGAGTCAGTAAATTGCTAAACTTGGAACTGTCTAAACACAAGAAGAAATGATTCTGATTTAGCCATAGAACTGTTACAGACAATACAAGCAATATTGTAAGATAGATCAAATTATTTTTGGCTCTTAATTTCATATAGCTATTGTCTTTTTTAGCCTTGCACACAACGATTGGCACTTTTTGTCAGGGTGGATTCCGGAGAGCGTTAGTGTCCGGTAGAACACCGAACTGCGATGCGAGAATCTACAGTTGGCGCACCACTAAACCCCGCCCTGCAATATGTACCGTGTTGCAGTTTTTTTCTTAATTAACCAGAATTCTGATTTTAAAAAATAGTCTATATGGTTACTAATTCGGCTAACTTTGATGCAATATTTTCCATTGAATCTTCAAGTGTACTTAGTCCACTACGCGAACCTAGTAATGGACTTACTTCTCGTAAATCTTCGAAAGTCGTGTTGTGAACAATTGGAACTAGTAAATCACGAGCTAATAAAGCAGAAAGCTCTTTATCTGCAATTCCCTCTCCTTTTACACGTTCAAGAAAAGAAGGAGTAACTAATACAATCCCAACTCTAGATTTTGCCAGTCCTTTGTCTATTTCCCGAAGTAATGATGAGCCTAATAAAACATCTTTCTCACTAAACCAAACGGATACACCATTTGACTCAAGTAAATCGTGCAAATCTTTAGCAGAATCTTTGCGGTCATCCCAAGCATGACAAAGAAAAACGTCTCGTAAGTCTGGTAAATTTGAACGTTTTTCAACATTTTCTCGAACTGGTGTTAGAGTTCGAATTTCTGCCGGTGTGTATAAAACAGCAGAACCAGCAGAAGACCAACTTGCTTTAGTTTTAGTTCGTCCTGTACCACTGCTACTACTTATTCGATTGTTTGAATATGAAGAGTAAGATGGAGAATAAGATTGATAGGAACCGTAACTACGATAGCTACTACCTCCACATACTGGGCAGTTTGCCCTTCCACTTGCCGTTCGATGACCATTTCTTGGTGCTGTACATCTTGCCATTTTTCTTAATTTAGGTTGTTTACATTATAATTTATAAGCTTAAAAAATTGTGTTTCATATTTAATGTTTCAAATATATATGTCTATTATTTTCCTTTTTCAATTAGATTTATTTCATCTTCGGTAAACAATTCCCAATTCTTTGTTTCATTGTTCCATGAGAATTTGTTGTTGTTTATACAGTCGATATATAATTCTTCAAAATGAGTAACAATGTTATCAAGGTCACTACCAAGTTCGCTCGCATTTTGTGTTATAAAAAGGCTTGACTGTCCTAAAGAATTTTCAAATTTTATTTGCCCTTTTATATATTTGTCACAAAATTTTCGGTCGTCTACTCCAATTACATATTGTCGTATGTAAGGACACTTTTGCAAAACAGCGCAAACTTCAAGTTCAGATTCAATAACTTCAAGAATTAGAGATTTAATCGGTCTGTCATCAAGCGGTTGACCGCAAATAGCATAGCTCCCAATTAAATATGGAATGGTTAGTCCGTTTGCTATAATTCTACTTTCTTTTTGGAATGTAATCTGTTTAAACCATATCGGTAAATTAGTTATTCTCATGTCGTTTTAAAATTGAACACATCTAGTACATAATATCCCCAAGCGATGTTACATTCATGATATCATTTTTTTAAGCACTGTTCCCAACCAAAATGGAGGAATAACAACACTTAAAATAATTACCGATTTTTTTATTGTTATTTCAGGGTACCCAATCAACGGCTAAGGTTTTTATTCGAAGCTTAAAGTTAACAATATAAATAATTAAAACAACACTTGTTAATTGATAGTCACCAAATTGTAGGTGATCGGTAAAAAATAGCTTAAAAAGGATTGATGTAAATCGGAAATACCAATCGATAGAATAGCTGCCGATTTTATTATTAAGTGAAGACTCTCTATTTTAAGTTATTGGAGTATCCGGCCAAAAGTCTTTAGGAGAACAAGCAAAAACTTTGGCAATTTCATTTAGATGATTAATATTGTATTTGGCCCTACGTTTTGAAGATTCTACATGAGATACAAAGCTACTACTCATGCCTATTTTTTGAGATAAAGCCATCTGTGACAGATCGTTATTAATCCTCATTCCACGAATCTTATCAATTATATATTTTTCAATCTCAGTTGCCAATGACGATATTATTTTATCTACAAATTGGGAGATTTTTTATTTTTTTATCAACGGTACATGTACCATTAAATAATTTTTATTAATTTAGCCTCGTAATCATAATTTTGCGATACTTCGTAAATAAAATATAGAAGCTATTGCTTAGAATCTCGACTTGAAAACTGGTAATTTTACGGAACGAGATAATAAGTCAAGAGGCTCACGACCTAGGCGTGGGTTCTCTTATCGTTCCAAGGTATACCAGTACCTCAAGTCGGTAAGTTGAGTCCGCGCCCTTTTTCATTTAATTCCAGGCGTTTTATAATTCAACTCAGCTTTCCGGCTTACATCATACTTATCCGCTGGTATGATGCTGCGTAATGATGCTTTTACCTAAAAATAAGCTGCCTATGACAAAATAAACAGAGAACAATTAGTAAGCCCGCTACAACAGTTTGGCGACGTGTAGCAGGCTTGGTCGTTAATTAATTCTAACCATCAATTAACATCGAAATTTATGAAAAACTTTCCACACAAGGAAAATTATACCTCTGTGTGTCTGATTTTCCGGAAATACTTTGAACTTTTTGCGATTCCTCAAATAGTCAACAACAAGCCAGGGAAACGGCAAAAACTATTCAGTTTTGCATCTACACTTTCCTACATGAGTTTGGTATTTTTCTTCAGCCGGCACCATAGCCTGTACCAAAACAAAATTAAATCACCCGAGTGAGGAATGACTTCCTATAAATCGTGAAATACCAAACTTTCACGATCCACATACCAATCCTGGCATCTTAGGATTTAACCTTATTACCCAATATTAAAATAAATTTTATGCAAAATTTTAAAAGCTATTCCTCTGCATTATTACGTCGTGTGTCGCAAATAGTAAACGGCTTGGACAGAACGCTTAAGCTATTAGTTATCTTTTGTATTCCCATTCTATTGTTCTCCGGCCACGCCTACGCACAAACCATTAACGTTAGTGGTCGTGTAACGGATCAGAACAATCAATCACTCCCCGGAGTAAACGTAGTACTAAAAGAATCACCGTCAATTGGTACGATTACCGAAGCCAGCGGGCGTTATTTCTTAGATGACGTACCTTCCGATGCAATACTCTCCTTTTCCTTTATAGGTTTCAAAACCCTGGAAATTCCTGTAAACGGACGTTCGCTGGTGGATGTACAGCTGCAGGAAGATATTACCACACTTTCAGAAGTAACGGTTAATGCCGGTTACTATACGGTAAAAGAACGCGAACGCACAGGTAGCATCTCCTCGGTAGCAGCTAAAGAGATCGAAAACCAGCCTGTAAATAATGTGTTGTCGGCAGTTCAGGGGCGTATGGCCGGCGTAAATATTACCCAGGGCAGCGGAGTGCCCGGTGGAGGGTACAATATACAAATCCGCGGTGTTAACAGTTTGCGTCGTACAGGCAACTATCCAATGTACATTATCGACGGAGTACCCGTAAGTGCTGAAAGTAGTTCTTCTCTGTCCGGAGCGATACTGCCACGCGGAGAAACCAGTCCGCTTAATGCCCTCAATCCAAATGATATTGAAAGCATCGAAATTTTAAAGGATGCCGATGCCACGGCCATATATGGTTCTCGCGGTGCCAACGGAGTAATTTTGGTTACCACTAAAAAAGGAAAAGCGGGAAGCAAAACTATTTTCAGTATCAACAGTAGCTACGGAATTAGCCGTATAGCCAATAAAATGGAACTGATGAATACTGAGCAGTACTTAGAAATGCGCCGCCAGGCTTATGTCAACGACGGAAGAACAGACTATCCGGCCAATGCCTACGATGTAAATGGTACCTGGGACGAAAACCGTTACACCGACTGGCAGGATGAACTGATTGGCGAAACAGCCACCAACACCAATATTCAGCTATCGGTAAATGGAGGCAGTCAAACTACCCGCTTTCTAATCAGTGGCAGCCACAACGAGCAAAGCACGGTTTACGGTAAGGGTTTCAAATACAAGACCAATAACCTGTCCTGGAACCTGAATCACCGATCTAAGGATAATAAATTTACTTTAAATGCCAGCACTCTGTTTTCGGATCAATCCAACAACCTGGTACAATCCGACATAACCAGCAAAACGCTGATCTTAAGTCCGAACGCCCCGGCACTCTACCAGGAAGATGGCAGCCTAAACTGGGAAAACAAAACCTTTAACAACCCGGTAGCTGCATACGAGGCCACCTATTCGAGCGATGTGAAAACTATTAACCTTAATATGAACATTTCTTACGAATTATTACCTGCGGTTTATATAAAACTAAATGGCGGAATCAACCAACAAGGTTCCGGAGAATTACTGCTGTCTCCCAATACAAGGTATAACCCGGCCTTTGGAATTACCCCGGCCAGATCGTCAGCTTATAAGAGCCAAAACCGTCTGTTTTCATACCTTGTAGAACCCCAGTTGAACTACAAACAAAAGTATGGAGACCATGAAATCGACCTGCTGGCCGGAAGCACATATCAACAACGGGACAAAACCTCGTTGCAGATCTTTGGATATGGGTTTGAGAGCAATGCTCTTATTACCAACCTGGAAGCGGCTAATACGGTTTCGGTACAAAATGATGCGAAAACCGAATACCGCTATTTTGCAGTTTTCGGGCGGGTAAATTACCAGTACAAAAAACGGTACATCGTAAACCTTACCGGGCGGCGCGACGGTTCCAGCCGTTTCGGGACCAACAACCGTTTTGCCAGTTTCGGGGCTGTGGGAGCTGCCTGGTTGTTCAGCGAAGAGAACTTTTTAAAAAACAGTACGTGGCTAAATTTCGGTAAACTTAGGGCCAGCTACGGGACTACCGGCAACGACCTGATTGGCGATTATCAGTATCTGGATACCTATACGCTAAGCAGTACCAGCTACGGCGGCAGCTCTTCGCTTTACCCTTCCCGGCTGTACAACCCTTATTTTAGCTGGGAAAAAACCACCAAGCTGGAAGTAGCACTGGAAACCGGCTTTCTAAACGACCGTATGCACTTTTCAGCAGTCTGGTACCGGAACCGTTCAGGCAATCAGTTGGTAGGTATCCCGTTGCCAGCCACTACGGGCTTTAACAGTATACAGGCCAACCTACCGGCTACCGTAGAAAACAAAGGAACAGAGTTCGAACTCAACACCACGCCAATCCAGGCAAAGAATTTTCGCTGGGTTAGTGATTTTAATATCAGTTTTCCTGATAACAAGCTGGTGGAATTCCCCGGTATAGAAGGTTCCACCTACGCCAACTCCTATGAGGTGGGCTATCCTGTCTCCATTAAAAAAGTTTATAATTACGAAGGTATTGATCCCGAAACCGGCCTGTATACCTTTACTGACTATAACGAAGATGGCAGTATAACCTCCCCTGACGATAATCAGGTAATTGAAGATGTAGGGATAAAGTACTTTGGCGGCTGGACGAACCAGTTTACTTATAAACGATGGGATTTCTCGTTTTTGTTCCAGTTTGTAAAACAGCGCCAAAGTAACTATAATGCTTTGATGCTAAACCCGGGTACGATGAACAACCAGCCTGTAGAAGTGCTGGATGTATGGTCGGAATCTAATCCCGATGGCCGGTATATGGCCTATACCTCCGGAGCTGATGCCCAGAAAAACAAGGTGTTGAGGTATTTCAAAGGCAGTACAGCCACTATCAGCGATGCTTCTTTTATCCGCTTAAAAAACATACAGCTCAGCTATCGTTTACCGGTTTACAAAAAAGTACAGGATATTAGGCTGTATGTACAGGGACAAAACCTGTTGACCTTCACTGATTATTTTGGGCTTGACCCGGAATTTTTCTCGACCGGTTTTTTGCCACCGCTAAGAACATGGTCTTTTGGCCTACAACTTAACTTTTAAAAACATAGAATCATGAAAAATATATATTTATTGTTTTGCTTTGGTGTATTTCTGCTGACAGCCTGCGATGAATTGGTTGATGTTGACGCCCCGACTAATCAGCTGGGCACCGAACAGGTATTTGAAAGCCCGGAAACCGCAAATGCAGCTCTTGCAGGTTTATATGCCGATTTACGCGACGGATCAGTTATTACAGGTGCCGGATTTTATACCGCCGGTACCTTAATGGCTTCTTATACCGACGAATTGGATTGCTACACCAATGACCAGGACGGGATTCTGGATATATACCGAAACCTGCAGCAGGAAACCAATACGGTTATTTCAAATATATGGAATACCGCCTACGGGCAGGTCTATTATGCCAATTCCATTATTTATGGGGCGACACATTCAACAAAACTTTCTGATACCGAAAAGAATCAAATTACGGGGGAAGCCCTGCTTATCCGTTCCCTCATTTATTTTTATCTGCAACAGTTTTTTGGCGATATTCCTTATACCAGTAGTTTGGATTATGAATACAATCGTAATCTAACTAAAACAGATGCTACGGCAGTATTGGAACAACTGGAAACCGATGTAACAGAAGCGGCTTCGCTTTTAGAGGATGAATACCGTGACTCAGAACGTATTCACCTGAACCGAAAGGCTGCGCAACTGCTGCTGGCCCGCATTTACCTGCTCAGGGAAGAATGGGAACTTGCCGAACAAACAGCAGGTACGATTATAGAATCACCCTTATACGAGTTTGAGGAGGATATCAACGAAGTATTTCATAAAACGGGCAAGCATATTCTCTGGCAATTGCAACCGGAAAACGATGGAGATGCCACCGAAGAAGCCTCCTTTTACTATTTTTCTGATGCGGCCCCCAGCGCTTATACGCTGGCACCTGATCTGGTTAATTCCTTTGATAATAACGACCTGCGCAAACAGGAATGGATAGCCGAAGTATCTTTTGATGGTGAATCGTGGTACCGGCCGTTTAAATACAAAAACAAGGATAACGGGTCAAATGACAATGAATACTCCGTTATTTTTCGCCTGGCAGAGCCCTATTTTATTATGGCCGAAGCGCTGATCAAACAAAACCGGCAGAATGAAGCTTTACCTTATTTGAATGCGATCCGCGAAAGGGCCGGGCTGACTGCGCTTACCTCTTTATCTGGCGAGGATTTCATTAATGAACTGTTGGCAGAAAAGCGCCGCGAATTCTTTACCGAGTTTGGACACCGTTTCCTTGACCTGAAACGGACAGGGTACCTGAATGAATTAAGAGCGGTAAAAACGAACTGGGAAGATTATATGCAGGTATGGCCATTGCCCCAAAACGAATTATTATTGAATCCTAATCTCAACCCTCAAAATACAGGTTACTAAGGCATGAAAACCGCAATTCTTTTCATAATCCCGGTTCTGCTGATTCTGGCAGGCCGGGAATTAACTGCACAAAGCAGACACGACAGCCTGTCCCGGATTGCTAATGAAGCATCACATGACATTAGCGGTACTGTAATGTCCGAAGACGGCAACTGGCTTACAACACGCAAGCGGAGTAGGATGCCTGTAAGGGAAATAGGAGATATGGACAAGGATACAATAATCTTGTTCGACCTCCGTGATCCGGTGAGACACAGTATTACGGGATACAGGCAAAACGTATGGAAAGTGGCGTTTGTTGACAACCACCACTTATTGTTACAATATGAACGGCAAACCGAGCTGCTTGACCTGAGTAAACAATCCAGTATTTTCTATAAAGGTGTAAAAAGCATACAATCCCTAAACGATCACGGGAATTTCCTGCTGCATTACAACCAGGAACACAACAACAAGATTGAACTACGCAATAACAGGGGGGATTTGATTAATGCTGCAAATCATGTGACCCGTTTTTATCCCACTGGAAACAACCATATTTATACCATTACAGACAATGGAGAAAACAGGTATGAAATCCTTCGGTTTAAAGGAGAATCCACAGAAAAAGTGTACGAAACTACACGTAAAATTGTCTCTTTGGTCACAGTCCCGGGAGAACAAGGGATTATAATCTGTGAACAAGTGACTGAGAATGATTGGCAGGAAATTGTTTACCTGGATTTAAGCAATAAAATAACTTACCCTTTAAAAGAAATTTTACCCTTAAACTTTCAAAAGGGATCTATTGAAATAATACCGGAGAGTAGTAGCTATTTCTTAAAACTTAGAATGCCACGCAAAAAAGGAAGCGACTCACCGGTTGATATCTGGTACGGAAACGAAAAAGGACTGAGACAGAAATTCTTTCCAAACAGAGACAGTTGTTTTGTGTGGGAGCCTGAAAAACGAAGGGTACAGCGAATAGGGAACAATCAACTTACTAAAAATGCAAACATCGGAAGTAACCGTTATTTCCTGAGTCTTGACCCTTCTTACTTTCAAGACTATCCCCAGCCTCCCCGGTATAAGGTAAACGTTTACGACCGGCAGAAAGATTGTTATACACTGATGGATACTACATCCCGGAATCTATATACTTCACCCGACGGACGGAATGTTTTGTACAAAAAAAACGAAGCATGGTCTTTATATCATATCCCCACCGGCACTAAAAGAACGATCAGTAACAGTAAATTAAATACTCCCTATTTTGTAACAGGCACTGACACTGTACTGTTCGAAGGCGAAGGCGGACTATTACGTTACAACCTGACAGAGAAAGAAGAGTCCGTACAATTGGGCAGTTTTGAAGGCTGTCAGGTTACCATCCTGAACGGGTCATCACGCAATACGTTGCCGGGACTTAATTTTTTCGAAAAAATAATTATGGCAGAGCAAGCTTTGTTGCTTAAACTATATAACTATCAGAAAAATACGAGTACTTATGTTTTGTGGCAAAGCGGCAGGCAGGATACGGTTATCGCGCCAACAGGTAAGCGCATAGAAAACCTTGATTATAATAGCACGTACAACCGTTTCAGCTATACCGAAGAGGATTACAACCACCCGCCACGCCTGGTTTATAAAGAAATGGGAAAAAAGAAACGGGTTATTTATCAAAGTAATAAGGCCGACAAAGCAGTTTTATCCCTCAAACAGGAAATTGTTTCCTATACCAACAGCGACAGTATTCCCATGAAAGGTGTTTTGTATTATCCGGCAAACTATAATCCTTCCCTAAAATACCCGATGGTGGTGCACATTTATCAGAAACAGCGTAGCCTTTCAAACCTGTATCCGTATCCATTTTATTATAACGGGCTCGGATTTAATATACGTTTACTTATTGAAAAAGGCTATTTTGTGTATTTGCCTGACATTGTCATCCAGGGAAAAGACGGCCCTGGTATGGATGCACTGGATTGTGTAAACCATGCTCTGGATGCTTTAGACGGCAATCCCTTAATCGATAAAAACAAAATTGGCTTAACCGGTCATTCCTTTGGTGGTTATGAAACCGACTTTATTGCTACCCGGTCCAACCGTTTTGCCGCTTATGTTTCCGGCTCAGGGCATAGTGACATTAATTGGGCTGCCAATGCTTTCAATTATAATTTCCTTTTCCCGGATTATGTAAGGATAGAAGCCAATATGTATAAACTGGGTGTAGCTTTTTGGGAGAATAAAGCATTGTATCTCGCAAACAACCCCATTTATCAGGCCGACAAGGTAAATGCCCCGGTGTTGTTATGGTCAGGTCTGGAAGACCAAAATGTAACCAGCGACCACAGCATGGCCTTTTACAATGCCCTGCGCAGGAACAAAAAAGATGTGGTGGCGCTATTTTACGAGGGCGAAGGGCATAGCTTAATAAAACCCCGGGCACAATTCGACCTGACAAGTAGAATTCTGGATTGGTTCGATTACTTTATGAAAGGAAATACAGATATCGAATGGATTAATAAAAGACTCAATTGACCTCCATATGTTGAAAGTCGGAAACGGGAAAAAGCATACAGGACATTTAGCCTGTAAGGTTTTGGAAAGTATGATAGAAAGGAAAGATATTCTTTTCCTACAAAATGGGAGGAAGGGGGTGCCTACGTGGCATCCCCTTTCTTTCTCAATTCGCAGGCTTGTACAATGACACTGAACACTCAGTATCAGCCTGGAACAAACTGTGGATAGTTGAACCATCATCCCAGGTACATAAATCCCCAGGTGTGGTGGAACACATTTCCGGAGATTGACGACATTCTCCCGTAGAGCTGTCGATATAATATCCGGTTTGCGAATTAGCATCCGAATTTTTTGCAACGTTAGTTGCAAGAGCGGCACCGGCTCCTATCAATATAATAGCAGCGGGTAAAATAAGGCTTTTTAAATTTTTCATAATTAAAAAATTAAATTATTGCTTACTCTGTTTTGGGTTTTCAGCTTCCCCCGTTTTGAAATTCGCCGTCACCGCTTGCGCAAAACGGTAGCGCACGATTTCACTGCCACGCAATACAAATAGATAATTATCTGTGGCAAGCATTTGAGACATTTTGTTTTCCCCGCGGTGGTATATATAGAAACTGCCCAAATACTCTTGTTTTCCGGTACTGTACATGTCAACAATGGCAGCTTGTTGCCATGCCTTTCGGGATTCGAATTTTCCCATTAACATGGATTCATTAAACAGCACTTGTTTATACAGCACGGATGTCTTATTTACCTGTAGTGGTGGTGCATCAAGTTTATGTCTTCCGTCAGATAGCCTTCGTACTTGCACCTGAGCATGAGATATGGTATCAATGGTATGAAGTTTTTGCAGAAGTTGTAGTTCCTTGTTGATCACCAGAATTTCGTTACGGTAGCTATAGATGTAAGCCAGTTCGTCAGTGCTGTTATCACGAAGTAACTTACCATCTGTATCAAACATTCCGTCTATCTGTTTTTCCAGCAATCCATAGTTGAGGGTTACTTTAGGCTCCCGGTTGAGACTGAGCCTCCCCAATACCTGGGATTTGGTACTTCGGCTTTGTGCCCTGAAAGCAAAATTAATGGAGTCTATCACTTGCAATTGAGAAAAATAACAGTCTTCAAAACTGATTGTCCGAGCTTGCGAATCGCCCAGCTTTCCTCTGTATATTATCGGGATATTGCCATCATATACATAAAAATAAGGAGATTCTATTTGTATTCTTATGGAACGAAATGGAAGGGCAGTATTGTCAAGCTCTAATTTAGCCTGCACTTTAGTTGTCAAAGAGGTATCCACGCTGGTTAAAACTAATGGAGCAGTATAATTTCCAAGATAGATCTGTCCATAGGCCATTCCTGCAAAATAATAGGAATTTGCTCCCAGATCTAGTGCCTTTTCGTCTCTAAGAGAATGTTGCCCAAACCGGCGAATAAAGTTGTTTTCTTTTTTTATGATATGCTCCGACGACAAAAAGAGCCCCACAACAACACCTGCTGCCAGCAAGGATGGCAAGGATATTTTGAAAAGTACCATGTGTTTTCGTGTATGCTTCTCTTTTTCTGAAAATGCGATTGCGAGAAGAGCGAGGATTACGAAAGAAAAATTAAAAATCATGTGCTCCGTCCAGTTCAATTTTTCAATGATACCTCCACACGAGCAGGGAACAAAATCGCTGTAATTCAGGATCAGATAAATATAGATGGTAAAAGCGATCATTAGAAAGAATGATCCATAAAGACCTGTTAGACGAGTCTTTCTAAAAATCAATAATAAGGACAGTATGAATTCCATGCATATTACAACGGGTGCAACCACGCCGGCATATGCGCTTAGTAATGGTGACTGTGCTAACTGTACGGTGAAGTTTTCATAGTCCAGCAATTTGCTGAATCCGGCATACACAAAAAGCAGGATATACAAATGGGAGGTGACCGGAACCAGAATTGAAAAGTGTTTTGTCAGGAGCTTTTTCATAGCTTATAAATGTTTGTTTTAAAGGTCTGTCTGCGGGAGAATGTAATCTTCAGGTTATTGAACAACTAGTGGTTGATGTATATTACCGTTCTCCCGTTAAATATTTGAGGTCATGTTTTTGCCTCAATACATTTACAAAGGTACAGTTGAGCCGGGTCATTCGTCTGAACCTGTATTAACAAATGAACGAACCCGGATCAAAAAAAATCTTAACCGAATGATGGGGCACTCTTAAAGAATCACAATTCAAAATGTGCATAATTGCAACTGATCATCCTATATGATGAAATCAGAACTTCTGAACAATCAGGGATGCCCTTTCTTTCGAAGCATTCTACTAAGTGACTGTGGGGCTATGTTCAAATAAGATGCTATGATATCCTTCGATACTTTTAATTCGATATCCGGATGTGATGCTAATAAGTGCAGGTACCTTTCCCATGGAGAGTTCACCGCTAATTGCCGGGATCTTTGGGCAAAAAAGTAAACATACTGAAGGGAAACACAACGTTCAAAAACACTCGCTTCCGGGAACTCATGAAATATGTCCTGCAATTGGGGATGAGAGATCGAAAGCAATAAACTTCCCGGCATCACTTCAATATTAACCTCTGATGTCTTGCGCTGAAAAAAACTCACCGGATCACAAACAATACTCTGTTCTTTCCAAAGAATGGAAGTAAGTTCCCTTCCGCTACGATCGTCAAATGAAAAGCACCGGGCAATGCCTTTCTCCACAAAATACATATAATCTGACCGATGCCCGGCATTAAGTAACAATGACCGGTATCTGTGCTCGGTTATGGTTAAACGTTCTTCAATGGCTGCAACCAGCGCATCAACATAGGATCGTTCTGTAAGTTTTTTGGGCAAGGGTCTCATTTTAAAAATGACATCATATAAACTGTGTTTTTCCATAGCTAAGCTTGTAATGAGTTCGGGTCAAAATCTTAAAAAATTAAAGTCTCCATTTAATGGAGCAGGTGTAATCTTTATCACGACGACTTTATTGCTCAGATCCTGGCCTAAAGTTTTTAATCTTTGTTATACTTAAAGCTTTTCCAGATCTGCTTTGCCTATATCGATAAATACCGCATGGTTGATCGCTTTCAGGCGAATTCCAAAACGGCTGTTATTACGTCTTTTAATCAGGATTCCTTCATGCCCTTTTAAGGGACCAGAAACGATTCGTACATGTTCTCCGCTGGAGAATTGATTTTCGACTGTAATCACACTCCCTAATTCCAACATTTTCCGTATTCCATCTACCTCCTTTTCCGTTATTGTGGATGGTTTACCGGCAAAAGAAACAAAGTTTACAACCTGAGATATTCTTCGAATGGTATATATTTCATGGTGATAAGTAAAGACAAATAAGTAATTAGGGAATAGCGGGAACCAGATCTTTTTTCGTTGTCTGTTTTTCCACAGTCTTGATTTGGGAATTGCAGGACAAAATACTTCATAGCCATGATTCGAAATTAGCCGGGTTGCAATTCTTTCATTACGTGGACGAAGATAAAATACATGCCATGCTTTTTTCGTGAAATCATTCTGCGTTTCATGAAATTGTGCCCCTCCTCTCATATGAATAATTCTGTCTGGCATGGTATAGATTTAATGGTGTATATTAAGCACCCTTTTTCTGTGAATTATACTATACAACCAAATAAATATTGGTTAATAATCCTGTCGTATAGCTAGAGTCTATCTGGTTGTTCTTTCATATAATTATAACTTTTTCAGGAAGTCATCTTTACTAACATTTGCAGTTGCCGAGCATGCCAAAGGCACGTCGCTTAGCACAAATAATGTATGTATAGCGTCCAATAAAATACCATATATGCGGTATGTAAATATATGAAAAAATAATCCAAACAAAAAAATGGTTAGCGATACCATATGTTATTTTCGATCATAAAAATGATTCTTTCATTTGCTTAATCATGCTTTTTACGTAAGTTTGTTAGCATTAGATCTACAGTGTTATGACAACAAAAGAAAGAATTATTGAAGAGGCTTTTAAATTATTTCTGAATAATAATTATGAAAAAGTAAGTATTTCTGATTTGGAAAATGCAATCGGGAAAACAAGGGGAGCAATATTCTATTTTTTTAAAAATAAAGAAGAAATATTTAACGAGGTAATAGATACCTACCTGATTAAAACGCAGGATCCTTCTGTGAAATTCAAATTCGAAGACAATATTTCTCTTGAACAGTTTATTAAGCTATATATCAGTGGAATAAATACCACTATGTCGAAGATGTTATCCATTTCTGTAGTCAATATTTACAAGCATTATTTTTCCCTGTATCTCCAGGCAGCTCGAATCTATCCAAACTTTTCTGAGATTATGACACGTAACTCAATTGAGGAGACCAACATGTGGGAAAAAGTGATATCCAGAGCAATACAGAATAAAGAAATAAAGGCAGTAGATACCAAGCATTATGCAACTCTTTTTCGAAGTTGTTTTCTGGGTCTCGCATTCGACAGATGCCTTTTATACGGGCTAAATACAGAAGAATTATTTACGCTTTATCAAACCATTTACCAGCAAATAAAATTAAAATCCTAACTCATTCATAACAATTGTATGTAAATTTTACTTACTTTTACATACCAACCATTATAATTTATTGTTATGAATAAAAATGTTTACATCTTATCCGTCAGCAAATTTTTGCCCAATTCACCCGTCGAAAATGAAGATATGGAACAATATCTGGGCTTAATTAATGAAAAACCGTCAAGAGTAAGGCGTATTGTATTGAAACAAAATGGAATAAAATCCAGGTACTATGCTTTGGATAAAAAGCAAAAAATTACCCATACCAATGCAGAGCTGGCATTCCGTTCCATAAAGAAATTATTTCCTGATGAGAGAATTCCGGAGGATATTGATGTATTGGCATGTGCCACTGGTAATCCTGATCAGTTGTTGCCATCCCATGCATCCATGGTTCACGGACTGATGAAAAACAGGCCGATGGAATTGTATTCAGCATCCGGGGTATGTCTTACTTGCCTTCAGGCTTTTAAAACGGCCTATCTGTCTGTATTGTCTGGAGTTTCTTCTAAAGCAGTCTGTTCAACTTCGGAGCTCGCTTCTCCTACATTGTTATCAAAAAACTATGAAGAAGAGTATGAACATTGTTCGAAGGTAGGAAAAGATCCGTATATGGCATTTGAAAAGGATTTTCTGCGCTTTATGCTTAGTGATGGTGCCAGTTCGGTATTACTCTCTGACAAAAAGAACGATAATGGAATTTCATTTAAAGTTGAATGGGTTGAAATGACTTCCTATGCCAATGAACTTCCAACCTGTATGTTTATGGGAGCAGAACTTCGTGAAGATGGAGAACTCACCAGCTGGAAGGAATTTGAAAGCCGGGAACTTGTCAATCGTTCCGTAATGACAGTAAAGCAGGATATTCGCTTGTTAAAACCAAATATTATCCGTTACTGGGTAGACCATCTGGAATATTGTCTGGAAAAATATAGCCTTGATCCAAATGACGTCGACTATGTCATCCCTCATGTTTCATCTATGTTCTTTTATGGTAAGCTTGCCGAGGGAATAGAGGCCAGAGGTTTAGATTTAGGGACGAACAAATGGTTCACCAATCTTACTGAAATTGGGAATATTGCCTCTGCTTCTATTTTTGCAGCACTTGATGATTTGTCAAACTCAGGGAAACTTAAAGAAAATGACAAGATCTTACTCTTGGTCCCTGAAAGTGGACGTTTTTCTTATGGTACGGTTTTGTTGACCGTTAAATAATTGCGAAATATAAAAGACGAACATTATTTGAAACTAAAGTTAGAAACACAAAAACATTAATAGTTTTATTCAATAGTTATTTTCCATACGTTCCTGTGAAATACATATTGTAGTAAAAGCGTAACAATGGAATTTTTAGAACAATTAAAGACACATAAGGCCTCAGACGGACATAAAAGCACAGCTCTTTAAGTCTTGTGCGAAATTGTATACGTTTGATATGACTCAATAACCATGATGTTAAATGGTCATATTAAACTATGCGGGAAAACGAAAATAGAAGTATTGAAGAAGCCACAGAAAGAGTCAAAAAGAGACTCTCATTGGAGAAAATACGTTCTATTCCTAAATACAGAGATTTGACATTTTCCGATTATGAAAAGCTTATTAAAGATTCGGAAACGATTGCTTTGATGATTTTGAAAGCCTTTATGTTGAAAAAATAACTGCATTAGTATTGGGTGTTTTCGCAATTTCCAAGGATTATCATCCCTTTCCAAGAAAATTCTTCAAGCCATGAATGATTTAAGTCTGTTCAAACAATTTGCTCCACAAACCCCAAAGAAATTTGAGGAGGGAAACAACGCTGTAATTTACACCCGTGTATCATCAGCAGATCAAGAAGATAATACCAGCCTTGGCTCACAAAAAAGATATTGCGAGATGTACGCGAGCAAACGAGGTTTAAGTGTGGTTGGTTATTTCGGTGGTACGTACGAATCGGCAAAAACGGATGACAGGAAGGAATTCAATAGGATGCTAACCTTTGTAAAGAGGTCTAAAAATGTCAGCTATGTAATTGTTTATTCCTATGAAAGATTTTCACGTTCAGGAATCAATGGTGCATCGATTGCCGATGAATTACTTAAAAAGTATGGAGTAATAACTTTGGCAACCACACAGGAGCTTGATCCAACAACACCATCTGGCTCTTTCCAACAAAAAATACTTTTCCTGTTTGGGCAAATGGATAATGAACTCAGGCGTGATAAAGTTGTAACAGCAATGAAAGAGCTTCTGATGAAGGGTTATTGGGTGTGGGCTCCTCCAAGAGGGTACAAAGATTTGAATAAAGGCAAGGCAACTGAGAGAAAATTGGTGGTTGATGAAGAAGGGAAACTTCTAAAAAAGGCATTTGAATGGAAAGCTTATGAGGAGTTGTCAAATGCTGAAATTGTAAGGCGCATGAAGAAGATAGGTGTAAAACTATCGGAAAAACATATAAATAATCTATTTACCAACCCTTTCTATTGTGGTTTAATTACAAGCAAACTAATTCCCGGGGAAGTAATTCAAGGCATGCACGAGTCACTTGTTACAAAAGAATTGTTTTTAACCGTGAATAATATAAAGCAAGAAAAGAGAGTGCATGGTTTTATTTATAAACACGAGAATGAGAATCTGCCACTAAAAATATTTACAAAGTGTGACAAGTGTGGAAACACAATGACAGGTTACTTGGTGAAGAAGAAATCGTTGTATTACTATAAGTGCAACACAAAAGGGTGTGGCTCAAATCGAAGCGCCAAGGTTATGCATGAGCTTTTTAGAGACCTACTTAAGAATTTTCAGATAGGGCAGGAGGAAATGGTTCTTATCAGAGTTCAGCTTGAAGAACAAATGGCCGGTTTCTTTAAATCTGCTACAGAAGAGATAAAGACTTTAAAGAGTCGTTTAAGGGAAATAGAACGGAAGATGGAAACAATGGACGAACGTTTTGTAATCGGTGAAATCCATCGTGACTTATATGAGCGGTTCAGGCCAAAATATGAAAAAGAACATTTCGAAATTGAGCAAGAATTAAGCAAGACAGGTAGTTATTCATCGAACCTGAAAAAGGTGATCGATTTTGCTGTTAGAATATGCCTGAATCCCTTGGAATTGTGGGATAATTCAGATTTATACGGAAAGCGTATATTCCAAAAATTGTTGTTTCCTGAAGGAATTGTCTATAATCGAGAAAAAGACCAATATCGAACCACCAGAATAAATGGATTCTTTTCTCTAATCCCAGAGATATCAAGGGATTTGAATGGTCATAAAAAAAGGGATTCTGTTATTTTTAACAAAATCCCCAATTGGGTGGGCCCACCTGGGCTTGAACTTGTTTTTTAATGTCCATATAGTCAATGTGATAGAGTGATTCGTTTTCTTCAACTCCCGAATTCTACACCTTTTGTTTGCATCATGTATTAGAACTTCTCCATAAAAATAAAAAACTCCCCGATGAAAACAAAGGGGAGTTTGAATGTGAATGTTTACGAATTAATATTCGTTCGATGATTTAATTTTTATTTAGAATAAGCTTTTTTATCTCCTGTGTGTTAAAAGTACTGACCTTTACTAAATACATACCACTAACATGCTCCGACATATCGATAACTATTTTATCGGTTGGCTGATAGGTCTTTTGAAGTACTTTTGTTCCATCGATGGATAAAACTGTTACTTTGATCTCCTCTAACGGTAATTTATTAAATTCAATATTTAGCTCACCTTCGCTTGGATTTGGATATAGGTTACATTCGCCCAACATTAACTCTTCCACAGAGACAGGAGGATCATATAAAGCAGTAATTGTTAAGTCAGAGGTAATATTGTCAAAAGGAACATCCCACCCTAAGAAGGAACGCCCTTCTAATGTCGGATCAGCCGGGGCAGTTGCCGAACCATTTTCAGCAACTTCTTCCATTTTTATTACTGTACTATCCCCATTAACAAAGGTCACTGTATATATAGGCAAGTACAGAGCAGTAACTGTTAAATCCGAAGTAATATTATTGAAAGCTACATCCCAGCCCGTAAAGGAATAACCATCCCGTGTTGGATTATCGGGTGCTGTTGCCGAACTATTTTCTGTTACTTCATCTGTTTTCAGAACGTTGTTATCCCAATCTACGAAGGTCACAGTATAAGTAATAGGATTAGCTGTGTACTGAGCTGTTACAGTCAGATCTGAAGTAATATTGTCGAAAGTTACATTCCAACCGGTAAAGGTGTAACCCTCGCGTGTTGGGTCAGCTGGTGCAGTTGCAGAACCATTCTCTGCAACTGTTTGGGAATGTAATTCTGTGCCATTCCAATCAACAAAGCTTACAGTATACATTGTTACATTTTGCGAGTATTGAGCAGTAACTGTTAAATCGGAAGTGATATTATCAAAAGGTACATCCCAGCCAGTAAAGGTGTAGCCATCGCGTGTTGGGTTAGCTGGTGCAGTGGCCGAACCATTTTCTGCTACCTCTTCTGTTTTCAAAACAGTGCCATTCCAATCAACAAAAGTTATAGTATACGTTCTGGCAATTACAGATAGTTGATCTTCTAATATCCACCCCGCAGAAAAATCTATAGTATTCGGCCCCGATGACGTTTCATCGTAAATCGTTTCCCAATTATTCTGATCACGGATGGCGGCACCAACAGAGATATTTCCAGTTTCCAAATTTGCCGGAACAGTCCAGTCAAAACTCATATAAACTGTACCCGACTGTGTATCAATGGCTATGGAGTATGAATTATCTGCATCAACCTGATGTGTATCGTAAATAACATCACCCGATTTGTTAAATAAATTAAGGACACCCAAAGGCAAGATTGCGCCTCCTGAATTACTAACTGAGAAAGTAATACGAGCTGTTTCACCTGGTTGAAATTCAGATTTTATGGTTCCCGGATTAGAAGTATTGGATCCTCCTGAAGTATCTGATATTCGATATAGTTTTAATTCAATCTCAGGATCAGTAATATTTGAATCAGTTACAACTTGTATTCCTTCTTCAACAATAGTACATCCATTAGCATCCGTTATCTGAAATTGTAAATTGTAGGTGGTCTCGGCATCTAAGCCATCATATATTAATGGAGAAGTCTCAATTGCATCCCCCTGATTAAATGAACTTGCATCAGGAGTACCAACTACTTTAAGTTGGTATGGCGCAATACCTCCGGAAATTTCAATATTGGAGAGTGTGAATGAATTTGAAGTCTGACTTATTGAATAATTTATTAGTTGAACTAAATCAGGTTCAGATATATGTACTTCTTCTACCTGGCTATACTCAATTCCGGCTTCATTTTCAGCATATGAACAGACATTATAGGTTCCTGCTTCAAGATTTTCAATTATCGCCTCAAATATTCCTTCACCAGCTCCCTGACTTACAAAATTACCATCAATTGATGGATTCCCAGACTCACTCCAGCAAACTCCTTTATCAAAAATATTTCCATTTTCTAATATTACAGAATAGTTTATTGTTATTTCACCATCAGAGGATGAATTGCAACTAGCATCAGATATAGAAGTACTAATAATAGCTACGTCAGGAAGGTTAATAATACACTTATTTCCGGTATCACTTGCTTTGCTACTTTCTCCACAAAATCCATTCGCGGATACTGAATAAGTTGCAACATTTGAAGTTGCATCATAATAATCATATGTTGTATTGACAATATTTGATGCAATCATATTATCATCTTTATAAATATTATATGATGTTGCTTCAGAGAATTCATCCCATGTTATTCTTACTTTATCACAATAGATACCATCACTTGCCTGTACGTTGTTAGGTGCAGAAATTTCAGGTGCTCTAAATCCTGAATCACTTGTTTTATCACTTTCTCCACAGTTGCCATTCGTTGTTACATAATATTCTGTCTGTACTGTTGGGGCATCAATATCTTCAAAATTTGTTTGCGTAATTTCATTACCAATTTTTATGTTTCCCCGGTAGACATTGTACGACACAGCTCCGTAAACATCATTCCAACTGATATTTACCTTATCACAGTATGTTCCGTCACTGGCTACAACGTATGTAGGAGCTTGGGATTTTGGAGTTTTATAACCTGCATCATAAATTCTATTGCTTTCGCCACAGTCTCCTATTGCAGAAACAGAATAAGATGAAGAAGTTGAGTTTGCATCATAATCATCAAAACTTGTTGAAGCAATATTACTTGCAATTATTTCATTATTTCGATAAACATTATAACCGTAGGCACTGCTTAAAGCATCCCAGGATATGTTTACTCTATCACAATAGGTTCCGTCACTTGCCAGAATATTCTCCGGTGAATCCATAGTTCCAATGCTAAAAGAAAAACCATTACTTGTACCGGCACTATTAATTACATAAATATTTCCAGCTTCAATTCCAGAAGGTACTGTGCATTGAATACTTGTATTTGACCAACTATTTATAGTTGAGGAAGACAGGCTATTAAATTTAATTGTGCCTTGTTGCGTTCCAAAATTGGTTCCATTGATTGTTATTATATCATTTCCACAAAATGAGTTTTCTGAAAGAGAAGTAATTGATGGAAGAGGATCTAGTACAGTAATAGATAACATACGTAAAAAGTAATCACCACCTGATAGCTCGGCACCCATATAAAACTCATAAACCCCTGCTGGTGTATTATTTGGAATTTCAAATTCGTATTCAGCTGTTTTATTACTATTGAATAAATCTACATCTTTATACCAATCATCTATTTCGACATTTCGGTAAATATTAGGACTCCACGTATTAAATGTTGTTCCGTTACATGTTCCAGTAAAAAATACACTTTCTCCCGGATATCCTGACACATTTGTTGAAGTGTATTCAACAACACCACTTTCTGAACTGCCAAAGCTCACCCATGCAGCAGCATCTCCCACCGTATTTATATATTCACAAATAAGTACATCTGTATAGCTATTGTACTCTCTAAAATCTTCTGTATCTATATCTTTTTGTGAACCTCCATCCTGACTTATTTCAATTTTTCCATTTCCGATGTATTGTATGGTGTATGTATGACCCTCAAAGGTTACAGATTGGTTCTCGGCATCCATTTTAACCTCTCTCCATTCTGACTTGACGTAATACTCACGTGTTGGGCCATCGGCACCAATAATTACAGGTATTGACTTTGAATTGTTAGTATTATCTACATCTTTATCCGGATAAACCGTAAAAACTATTTGATGTGAACCATCAATGTTATTTGGAGTCAAAGTTACGGATTTCGTTAGTATTGATCCTTTAGGACATTGCGCTATAGTTCCTGATTCTGAATCTTCCAAATCTCCATTAGGTGAAAACATCTCAAATTTGTAAGGGAGATTATAATAAATTTTGTCCTGCGAGTCTGACATGTTAACGTACTCTACAGAAACACTCACATTTTGTGCATCAAGCATGTATTTTGGAGTGGCACTAATTTCATTTGTAACCATATCCCATCCGTTGACACTTTCGTTAACATTAACTTTTAATTCTCCGGATGCAGGAAATCTGAGTTGCCCTCCAGAATTGGATATTGCTTCAAAATGAAAATCATAATCTCCCATACTACTGAAATTCTTTGTATATGTATATGTTTCGCCGGAAGATGGAGAGTCGCCAGATCCGCTCATCGCATAGGATATTCCTTCTATTACTGCATTAACTTGTTGTGGAGACAATCCTGACTCATCAGCATAAATTACGGAAAACTGAAAATCATCTTTTGTGGTTCCTGTTTCATTATTTACTTCTCCCTCGGTTAAAGAATTATTGCCATCATCAGTAGTGAAGGTTAAAGTATAGTTTGGGCCTTCAGTTCCATTATTGTCACCGTCAAGACTGTTGCCTGCCATATCTTTTATCCCGGTGGATAGGGTAACTATTATATCTTCATTATAGTCAAAATCAATCACAGGTTCTAAAGTCATCAGGTTACTACTATCACTATATTTTAAGCCAAATGTATGTATCCCGGAATTTGAACCAACCAAATTGATGTTTGCACTCGTCACAGTATTAATATCCATCTTCTCACTAAATATGAGGTTTATATCAGTAGTGATATCAGATGTAAAATTGGTTTGAGTTACAACGGGGGGATCATTATCAATAATTACGTTCAAATTCACTTCTTTCTTATCAATAATAGTATAAACTCCTGATAATGTTTCCCGATATAAATAGATATTGCATACTTGTGACTCTGAAGTTGGAACAAAATCGAATGTAAAAATGTTTTCTTTTTGCGAATCGA
The DNA here is from genome assembly GCF_010586825.1 of Draconibacterium mangrovi. Taxonomy (GTDB): domain Bacteria; phylum Bacteroidota; class Bacteroidia; order Bacteroidales; family Prolixibacteraceae; genus Draconibacterium; species Draconibacterium mangrovi. The sequence goes on from NZ_JAAAGB010000006.1 coordinate 74,390, forward strand.
TAAAAACACATTCTGAACCAATATTAAGGTTTGCAGATGAATAATCTTGCTCCCATTCCCAAAGAGGTTTATCGGTTTCATTTTGGTTCCAGATTCCCACATAATAATTATCCCCATTAACCACTGATACATTAACTTTTAATGTATTCGATTTTTCAGAATAAATATTATCACATTCTATCTTGTCAATACTGCCACCGCCTTTAATAAAAATGTCGACTATACCATATGATATTGAAGTATAATTAGCAGGTAGACCATCAGGTATTTCATAAAAGTATTCACTACCCTCCTTTGCATATGGTCCATCCTTCCAACCATAGTTAAAATGAAATCTTGTGCTACCGTTCTCCGTAAGAAATCCATCACAAATTACACCGTGCCCACTACCGTCATCTTTGTAAATGGCTAACAGGCAGGGCATCCCATTTTCGATATTCGATCTTAATTTAGATGCGAAAGTGCCATCATAATTTAATCTTTCTGCATTTGTAAACCTAAATTTATCAGTTAAAGCTGTTGAGCGAAAGTGAGCTCCTGATCCAGTATATGTGTAATTCATTTGTAATGAAACGCCACAAGCATAACTCAGTCTTCCCTGATCAACTGTCGACAGTGGATAACTCAAATTTGATATTGATGCATCAACAGCATTCACAAACCATTCATTTGTCCTAGTTGTATAGTTGTCTTCTGATGAAAAAGATACGCTCATTGGATTTCCTGTAATCTCTCCCCAGTAATTCACAACCTGAGCCATTGCAGTCGCAGCACATCCAACGACTGCCTCTTCTTCTTGGTCCTCAGGATTTGGACAATAATCATTGAAAATCCCGCTTTGGTACCATGACGTTTGGATTAATCCACCTGTTGTACTGCTGCCTAATAATGGTATCTGATATGATTCATCAATTGTCGCATTTTTTAAAGATAAATCATTCCACTTTGTTTTATTTTTTTCAATTCTAGATTGTGGAATCTTATTGTCTTTTAACGCTTTATATCTAAGTTTTAATTCATTAGATAAAAAATCAACAATAAAGTTATCGGCATTACTGCTAAAATCCCCTTCTCCAGAGAATGCAAACTCAGGCGTTAGTTCTCTAAATTTCGGGATTAGAGAGAAACCTTCGGGAGAGTAATAAACCATATATCCAATTGTTGTTCCATCGACAACAATTGAATCCATTCTTTCAATATTAACTGTTTGTCCGCTTTTTAGCTTGTTTTGCTGGAAATAAGACTTTTGAGAAAGCTTATTAGCAATGTTACTAATTTCAGTTTTTGAAACTTCTTGTGATAAAGTATTATTACAAATAAATACATTTATCAGAAACATAATTAGTAAAGCTCTTTTCATACCACAACATATTTTAGTTAAACATTTATTTTTTATTATTAATCTGGTGCTTTAGGGTTAACAAAAAAACCTGCAAGGCTGTATAACCTTGCAGGTTTTTACGGTCAGGTCAACGCCTAAACCTTAGTGGCCACAATATCACTTTGCATTCCAGCCTCGTTATCGCCGAGGATTAAGCAGGCGTAATATTGTGTACCGCTTTCCATGGGGTGGTTATCAAAATAAGGGCTGAGTGAATTCATGTTTACTGTATTCGTGTATGGTGCCATAAAAGTTTGGTTTTGGTTGTTTCATATTTTCTTTAAAAATAACAGTGAGAAGTTAAGTATCGCCAAATAAAGCTTAACGCTTATTGGACCACGCTTTTTTATGATTAAAACTACTGTTCATAAGAACGAGCAAAATCCAAAATTTAGGGATCATATTATTTTATTCAAGATTAAATGCTTAGATAGATTTATTGAGACACATCTTTTTATGATTAAACATCATTATTTCACAAACAAGCTATTACAGAATAAAAATCGAAATGCTTATATTGCGAATAAGAAAATACAAATTGTATTTCTTAAATACCCAGCAACAATGTGTGATACCTAAATTCGCCTATAAAACAAAAAGATTAAAAACCAAATTGCCCAATTAAAAGTGTCCGCTAATGTCCATTTACAGCACATTTATTATTGATGACGAACCCGATGCCGGGAGATTGTTAGAGAACCTGTTGATTTCGCATCCAGCTATTCATGTGATAAAAACTTTTACTGATGCTTACGAGGCCTTGGATGCCCTGATGATAGAGCAGCCATCCATAGTGTTTTGTGATATTGAAATGCCGGAAATTTCCGGCATTGAGCTATTGGAACAAGTAAATAAATATGTGCCGCAAACCAAAGTTGTTTTTGTGACAGCCTATAAAGATTATGCATTGGAAGCCTTGCAAAACAATGCTTTCGATTTTATTTGCAAGCCCATAGACAAGTCTGATTTACGCCGGGTGGTCCATAAATTAATGGCAGCTTTTCAATTGCAACAACCAGCAAATGAAACGGAAGACAATAGGCGTATTCTTTTAAAAACAACTGAAGGTCATCATTATGTAGCGATTGACGAAGTGTTATACCTTGAAGCCGACAGCAACTACACTTATCTTGTATTGAAAGATGGACGTAAGTTGTTATCAAGCATCAACCTGGGGAAAATACATGCACTTTTCGCCGAAGCAGATTTTATACGCATCAGCCGCAAACATGTCATCAACAAACAATACCTAAGCTTTATGAATTTTTGCAAAAAATACTGTATTGTTTCAAACAACGGAGAGGAATACCAACTGGAGGTTAGTGTTAGGATGAAGGACCTGAAGCAGGAATTAAGTTAACCAGTCATATTCACAGTCATCAAGAATCTAGCATGGAAACCAAACTTAAAAATATCTTTTCCAATCCGTACCTGCAATCGACTTTCGTGGGGGCTTTGGTTACCTTTCTGGTGATTTTTGTTTGGGATGCACCCATTACTAAATATAAGGTGGAGATTGAACCATTTGCACACAAATCAGATGAGAAAACGCATTGGTTTATTGGAGATTTTGATGATGACGGAAATAGCGAACGAATCAGATGTTTCCAAGGCTATAACTCCTCCTCTATGGATATCATACATTACGATAAAGATGGTAACCTGAGTGATCATTTTCATTTCCCTTTTTCTGATTGGTATTATCGACTGGTTCCAAAGATATTCGACATCGATGAAGACGGCACAGAAGAAGTATTGTTTTTTACAACCCGAAATGATTCGATATTTCTGAATGCATTCAATCTAAAAAACTTTAACTTAATAATCGATCATCTATATTTTAACCAATTTGAACAAAAGAGAACTAATTATGCACATTTCTCACAATTTAATGAATTTGGAGATTTTAATGATGACGGTAAGAATGAGCTGTTCTTTACTTTCGACGCAGGATTTGGCCTTTATCCACGGGGATTATTCAAACTTCAGTTCCCATCCTTAGATATACAATCATCTCCAACAGGCTATATGCTCATTAGCGAAATTTTTTTTAACGATTTGAACTATGATGGAGTTCCAGAATTATTTTGTCACACTTCTTCTCCATCTAACGCATCGGGATATAAGAATAAATATTCAGATACGATAAGTTATCTTACGGTATTGGATTACAACCTTAATCCTATTTTTGAACCTATCCCTTTCGGTCCAGAATACTCTTCTGTAATAAGCATGCCATCACCAAATCAGGACTCGATATTCTACTCCATGTATTTTTGTCGTTCAAATTATAGTGAGCCATTTAAAATAATGGTTGTAAACAGTTCTGGAAAAATAATCAATGAAAAAAGCTGGAAGAATATAGCAAATCCGGAAGATCGATATCGAGGTTTTAAAATCATTAATGGCAAATCTTATGTTTTTTTCCATGATGTTGGCAGATTTGAATTAACCCCTTCACTTAATCGGCTGCCTGATAATTTAAATGCTGGTCAAAATGCACCTAATAGAACTCCCATCTGCTTAATGGATTTCAACAATGATGGCTGGGATGAATGGACTTATTGGAACAGAAAGGATGTAATAACCATATATAATGAAAAAATTGAGGAAGCAATTAGTTTTGACTCCCCATTGTCGATAAATTCATTTTTCAAGATATTTCCATTTTATGAAGGTCAAAAACTTACTAAATATTTCGTTGATACTGGTGCCGGTTATTTCTTTTTTAGATATCATAGGAATAATCTCTTCAATACCTTATATCTGATTTATTTTTTGATATTTTCCTTAACAAGTGGATTAATTTTCATCATACTTTATTTCCAGAAGCACATGATCGAGAGAAAATGGAACATTGAAAAACAACTTTCTGAACTGCAGTTTAATTCAGTAAAGAATCAATTGAATCCACATTTTCTTTTTAATGCTCTTAACTCAGTAGCCTATATGATTAACGAAGGCCGGAACGACGAAGCCTACGATTTCCTTGCTGTCAACTCGCGAATGATTCAACGGGTTATGAATGATGCTAAAGATGTAAAACGTTCTTTAACTGATGAAATTCAATTTACAAAGGATTACATCAGAATACAGAAACATCGTTTTAAAAATAGGTTTGATACTGAATTTATCGTTCATCCTGATGTTGATGTGAAAATGGAAGTTCCAAAAATGTGCATCCATACTTATGTCGAGAATGCGATAAAGCATGGTTTTCGAAATACGAAATCAGGAGGATTATTAAAAGTAAATATTGAGCCGGAAGTAAATGGGATTCTGATTACAATTTCGGACAATGGTATGGGCAGAGATGCTGCTTCTGAATACAAAGATTCATCAGGCAACGGTATTGCTATTATGAACGAATTCTATCAGTTATTCGAGAGATACCATGGTTATAAGATTTCTTGTAAATTGATAGATTTACATGATAATACAGGCACAGTTGTAGAATTAGTAATACGAGTGCAAACGTAAGTTTAAATATCCGTGTCAAATACCATTCAACCATTGTCTTCAATGTGTTTCTATACTTATTTAACAGCTTTTTAGGCACAAAGGTATCGGCTGTTGCTAGCATCGGTCCCCAAATGGTTAATTAGAATAATTACAGATAAAAGCAAAAAACGGCAAAAAGGAGCAAATGCTCAAAAGATAGATTATCTTTAGTTTTCGAACTGAAAATTAAACTTAACGCACAATCGAATCGATTTCAAAATCAGCCGTATGAAGTTGTTGGTAAAATACACTGGGCTAGTCTTTTATGCTTTAACAGTGGCACTTTCAGCAGTTGCTAATGATACCGATGAAGGTTTAATTGAAGGACAATTGATTAATAGGGTCAATTCCCAGGCTGAAGAACTTAAAGTAGATTTTTCCTTTCCCGAGGAGGCGGCATGTTCGGGTACTACCATCCAATTCACATCGGAGGTTACAGGCAAGCCTCCATATAAATACTCATGGGATTTCGGAGATGGAACTAATTCAGACAAGCAACACCCAACACATGTCTATAACTCGCAAGGGTGTGGCATTGAGGTGTATACGGTTGTATTAACTGTTACGGATGGTGACACAATCTCTAACGCGATAAATAAGCAAATTGAAGTAAAGCAAAAACCAGATATTAATTTTGCTGACCCAGAAGATGAGTTCGGCAACAACCCATTTAACAACTGTTCTTTCGCATCTATCGAAAATCCAAGTTATACAATAACAGTAGAGAATACCTCACCATCGGCAAATTGTATTAGCAACTACGATATTGACTGGGGAGATGGAAATTTTGAGACAAGTATCTCTTTTCCAATAACACACACTTATGATTTTTTAGGTGCGTACAAAATGGTTATCAGTGCAATAGGGGATAATGGCTGTAAAAACGACACAATGTTTGTTGTAAAGAACCAGACTAATCCATCAGGAGGAATTAACAGTCCAGGTGAGACGGCAGGACTTTGTTCTCCAACAGACGAATTGCAATTTACAATTTCACAGTGGGGTAACAATGCTCCTGGAACTAGGTACGAAATTGACTATGGCGATGGAAGTGAAATTAAGACATTCTTTCAAGATGAGATGATGAATTCCGAGTATTATGATGCTGATGAGCCATCTGCTTCTAGAAATTTTCCAATTCCACATTCCTATACTATCTCAAATTGCCCAAATGAACCATTCGTTATAAACATGGACATTATTAATGAATGTTTAACTACCCCTGCATCTGTAGGTGGAATAACCGTATATTCTGTTCCACAAGCAGATTTTACTGTGCCTTCTGCTTGTGTTAACACAAGTGTTTCATTTACAAATACTACAATTCCTGGCTTTGATAGCCAATGTAGGCAGAAATCCAACTTTACTTGGGATTTTGGAGATGGTTCAGATGTTATAAAATTAGTAAATGTTGATCCCCAAAGTGTTTCTCATACATATACTGCTCCCGGCGAGTATAGCGTGACCTTAACAGCCAAAAATAGCAGTTGTGGAGAAACCAGCATAACCAAACAAATAACAGTTAGCGAACTTCCAACGGCAACAATTTCCGGGGATAATAGTGTTTGCGTTGACGATGAGTTGCCCTTGATAACATTTGTTGGTGCTAATGGTACACCACCATATTCCTTTAATTACAGAATAAATAATGGAAGTATTAGAACGGTATCAACAGCTGATGACAAAAATAGTGTTACCGTCGAAGTTCCCACTAACCAGGCAGGAACATATATTTATTCTCTGGAAAGTGTTAAATCGCAGACTTGCTCACAAACTCAGAGTGGCACTGCAGAAGTTGTTGTTAATCCGGCTCCAAAAGCAACCATTGCAGGTGATCAAAATGTTTGTCTTGGGAGCGATGAACCCCGTATTACTTTTACCGGAATTGACGGAACTCCACCTTATACTTTTACATATACTATTAATGGAGGTGATGAGCAGCAGGTTACAACAATAACAGGAGATACTGTAACTGTTTCGGCACCCACTAATGCTGTAGGAACTTACCACTATAATTTAATCGATGTTCAGGAAACGAGTGTAAATGCATGCGCACAGGTACAGTCGGGCACTGCGACCATTACTGTTAATCAACCACCTTCTTCACTCGACTTGACAGATTATGAATATTGCAATGGTGTAGCTACATCGAAAATAAGTTTTTCAGATACAGTTCCCAATACCACTTTTACATGGGTAAATTCAAATACAGCTATTGGATTAAGCCAAACAAATGGAATGGGAGATATTCCTTCATTTATTGCCAGAAACACAGGAGATAGTGCAATAACGTCAATAATTACTGTCACTCCTGAGTCTATGGCTTGTGTCGGAGAAAGTCAATCATTTAAAATTACCGTGAATCCATCAGCAACAGTTCAATTTTCACCCGATAACCAAATGATTTGTTCCGGCGGTAATTCGGAAGAGGTAAAATTAAGCAGTACTACTACCGGTGCAGTTTTTAGTTGGACAGCAACAGAGCCGGCCGGAATCTCTGGAGTAACAACAAGTGGCTCAGATATAATTCCAGTACAAAATCTAATTAATACAACGGATACACCGATAGATGTAATTTATACCGCACAAGCAACTGTTTCGGGCATGACATCATGTGAGGGTGCTGAATATAAATACATTATTACCGTTTACCCTGAACCTGTAATTACGGAGGTTTACGAAGAAAGTATTTGTAATAATTCCGCATTTACAATTATTCCTGAGAACAATAGTGAAAATGTTGTTCCATCCGGAACTCAGTACATATGGGACCTGCCTGTCATAAGTCCTGCCGATGCTTTAGTGGGGGCAGACGAACAGAATGTGCCTCAAAACAGAATTAGTCAAATCTTAGAAAACAAAACAACATTAGTTGCTACAGCCACATATACGGTAACTCCTTTATTAGACAATTGTGCTGGCACCCCGTTTGAAGTTGTCGTATCCGTAAGTCCAACCCCGACAATCGATTCGATTTCCAATATAATCTTATGCGAATCAGACCTGAGTGATGAAATTGTTTTTACAGGAGTTATACCCGGAACATATTTTGAATGGGAAACAAATAACTCAGGTATTGGTATTTCGCTGTCTGGTACCGACTCAATTCCTCCTTTTACTGCTGTAAACAATGGCACTTCGCCAGTTAAGGCAACCATTACGGTAGTGCCCACTTTAAATATTGGGACTGGAGAATGTAAAGGTGAACCTTATCAATTTACAATCACTGTCAATCCTTCAGCTCAGGTTAACAATCCTGGAGATATAGATGTATGTATTGGGGATAGCGTTAAAATTGAATTCACAACAAACAATTTGGGAGGAACTACAAGCTATACATGGACAAATAGTAACAGAAGAATAGGCTTAGAAGGTACAGGTACTGGGGATATTTCATTTGCCCCTGTAAACAGTGGAAGCACTGTCACAACTGCTACCATTGAAGTTACACCCAATTATAGTAGCAATGGAGTTTCTTGTACCGGTGAGGCTGAACAATTTATAATTCGTATAAATCCGGAGTTAAGCATGGATCAGCCATCCGACCAAATTTTATGCAACGGAGCACCAACTGATAGTGTATTTTTTAATGGGAATTTGCCTGATATGAAATTTTATTGGACGAATGATAATCCTTTGGTAGGGCTGGGATCCAGTGGGGAAGGAACCATTCCTACTTTTGTAACCCAGAACAACACTGCCGATACACTGGTTTCAACAATAACAGTTACTCCCTCATTAAATAATTGTAATGGTGAAACTAAAACATTTTTAATAAAAGTAATACCTGCTGGCATTTTAACACAACAACCGATATCTAATACTATTTGTCTGGAAGAAACACTTACAGAGTTATCTGTAGACTATAAAAACGGAACCGGAACACCGGTTTACCAATGGTATAAAAGTACCTCAAATAGCACATATGGAGGAGTGGAAATACCTAATGCCACCGCACCAACCTATTTGCCGCCAAATACATCTGCCGGTACCAGCTATTACTATTGTGTAATTTCTTTCCCTTCTGGAGATTGTAGTACGCTAACTTCTAATGTTGCTGAAATCATTATTAATCCTTACCCCGTAATTTCAACATATACTATAGATATAAGTAGCGGAAAGACCTTTTCAGTTGAGCCTGATTCATTAAATGGAGACATTGTTCCTGAAGGAACTACGTACACTTGGGAAGAGCCGGAAATATTACCTCTTGGGAGCGTTACAGGAGCGAGTGCAGAAATAATTCCGCAAGCATTAATAAGTCAAACTCTTACAAATAATTCAACTAGTACTTCCACTGTTATTTATAAAGTTACTCCTACATCCGGTTCTTGTGTGGGGGAAGTTTTCAATGTTGTAGTAAATGAAAGTCCTCCGATGAACACAAATGCAGTTGTAAATCATATTCCGTGTTATGGGGCAAATAACGGTAGTATTGAAACAAAAATCGAAGGAGGTTCACCAATTAGTTCGGAGAATCCATATTTAATGCAATGGACAGGCCCCGATGGTTACACTTCTTCAATGGAAAGTATATACAATTTAAAGCCTGGCATATACGATCTGGAGGTTACAGATGCTATTGGCACGAAATATAACTTTAGCTATACTATAACAGAGCCTGAGGATATTGTTGTAACATTAGATACAGAGAAGAACATTAGCTGCAATGGAGCAGAAGATGGTGAAATCACACTTACTGTAACGGGAGGGACAGGTGAATATACGTACGAGTGGAAGAAGGATGACCTTTTCTTTTCAGACAAACAGGACATCACAAATTTGGCACCTGGAGAATACAGCGTTTCAGTGACTGATGAGAATGATTGTGGACCAAAGATGTTAACATTCGAAATTACTCAGCCTGATATTCTGGATATTAATATTCTGAGCATTACCAACATTGAATGTTACGGTGATAATACTGGGGCTATTTCAATTGATGTACAAGGCGGAACTATGAAGGAAATGGCTCCGGGAGTGTTCGATTACCAATATTTATGGAGTGGAGATAATGGTTTTTCTAGTACGGAGCAAAACATTAGCGATTTAGTAATTGGGAATTATACCTTGTGGGTTGTCGATGCTTTCGGTTGTACTGATAGCCAAGCAGTTCAAATTGAAGAGCCCAATGAAATTGAGGTATTTGTAGAACAAACTTCCATAAGTTGTTACGGAGCCAGTGATGCTTCGATTAGTTTAACAGTTTCAGGTGGCGTGTCTCCATATGATATTGGTTGGAGTAATTTTGCGACTGGTGCATTTCAAGATAACTTATCACCTGGCGATTATATCATTACCATTACTGATGCTAACGGATGCCTAAAAGTTATTACAGAAACTATAGCTGAGCCAGACGTGTTTACAATCAATCCGGTTGTAAAAAATGTTTCGTGTAATGGTTTAAACGACGGTAGCATTAATTTAAATTTCATAGGTGGGCAGCCACCCATTAATTTTAGTTGGCTTGATAATGAAACAGCAGGAGCCACGCGAAATAATCTTCCACCGGGAATATATACCGTAAACATTAGTGATAATGCCGGGTGCTCAATAAACGAATCTTTTATAATATTAGAACCGTCTCCATTGCAGCTAAAAGCCGATATAAAGAATTCATTGGATTGTATTGAGGATAATAGCGGGGCAATTGACCTTCACGTAGCAGGAGGGCAAACACCATTTAACTATTTATGGTCAAACGAAGCAACAACCGAGGATCTGTTAAATATTCAAGCCGGAGATTATTTCGTTACAGTTACCGATATGATGGGCTGTTCAGAAATAGCACAATTCTCCGTTGATAGACCTTTGCCATTAGAGTTAGAAGTAGATACAAAGATTAATTACGATTGTGAAAGTCAGGAGGTGACAGAAATTTGCACAGCTGATGTACGTGGTGGCATGCCTCCGTATCAATACAATTGGTCCGTTGGAACAGTTAACGATTTGAATCCTTCAGTAATGGAAACCGAACTCAGTGGAATGGTTGTATTAACAGTTACAGATTCCGTGGGATGCTCTATTATAAACAGTTTCGAGACTTATATCCCTCAGATTGGATTGACAAACAAACTCATTAATTGCAATGATCATGCTTACCAGTTTGAAGCTTTGGTTGCAAGTGAAGATAGCAAATACACATTTGAATGGAATTTCGACGATGGAAATACATCTAGCTTAAAAAATCCCATGTATTCTTTTAACACGGCAGGTGCTTTTAATGTACAGCTTTCCGTCACAAACGATATTACCGGATGTGTCAGCACATTCAACCAAGTGATTAATGTTGAACCAATACCCACCATTTCGCTTAGTGAAGCTCCTCAGTTTTGCGAGGGAGATTCAATTCTTGTTTTTGCAAATGGAACGGATTATTTTGAGTGGAGTGACGGTACGTTCGGTGATAGTATTCTGATAACAGATATCGGGAATTATAGCGTTATTGGTACTTCTATAAATGGATGTAAAGACTCACTTAGTTTTGAGGCAACTAATTTTGAAGACATTGGTTATGCTATATCGGCGGATAAGGAAGAAGTTACACCCGATCAAAACGTTGTATATTTCTCCACAGAAAACATTCAATATTCGGATTATACCTGGGATTTTGGAGATGAAATTGAAGGCTATGCATCAGATATTTCCCATAGCTATGATATTACAAGCGACGGTTTTTATAGTGTACTTCTAAATGTTATTAATCCGTATGGATGTCTTGAACAAGATTCAATAAGGATTATTAGAAACATCGTTGACATACCAAATACCTTCACACCAAACGGAGATGGAATTAATGATTTCTATTTATCGGGATGGAATATTAAAATCTACAATAGAAATGGAATATTGATGTTCGAAGGCGACGAAGGTTGGGATGGTACCTATAATGGGAAACCAGCCGACAATGACACTTATTTTGTAATTGTTTATGACTCTTCTGCTGAAGGAAGTAAGTACAGAACTAATTATGTAACTGTTTTGCGTTAATTGAGTTATCAGCATGAGGAGTAAAAAAATATACCGGATTTTGGAATACAATTGGATTAACCGGGCGCTAACAGCACTTGTATTTTTATTTATTTACTGCTTGCCTGGCTTTTCGCAGTCGAATATTAGAATAAACAATTACTGGGAGAACACCTATTATATTAACCCTGCCTCTATTTATGGTGAATACAATTTTGTACTAACCGGGGCTGGTCGTAAGCAATGGATCAATTTTCCGGGGGCTCCTCAAACATTCTTTACCACATTTACTGCGTATAGTGATCATTTAAATACGCAGTTGGGCTTAAAATTTTTTAGTGATAAAATCGGTTATACATCACTCAAAAACCTTTCATTATCCTATTCCTACTCTGTAAAACTCGATGATGCACATAAACTCAATTTGGGCGTATCCGGAAATGTCCAGGATGTACTGTATGATATGAATGAGGCAAATACAGAAACAATCGGAGATCCTGTGGTATATGCCAATCAGAATAAAATGACCAATTTTAATGCAGACGTCGGATTTGAATTGGTAGGCAGATATTTCCTTATCGGTGCTTCCAGCCAGAATCTATTGTCGTTGTTTAATGAGGATAATAAGCTGCAAACAAATGCCAGTTTTTTATATGGGTCATATAATATGTTGTCCGAACAACCAGTTCGTTTACGTACCGGCATAACATTCATAAAAAATGATGCATTAAACCAACTTGAATTCAATTTATCCAGCTATTTTAGTTTTAACAGACACCCTGATTTATTCCAGTTAGGCGCATTGTACCGCACAAATAATGAGATTGCCGCACTATTTAGTATCGACCTGATAAGTTCAGTTCGTTTGGCATATAGCTACGACTTTTTTATCGGAGATATTAGAAGAAGTTCCTACGGTAGTCAGGAAATAATGTTGATCTGGAAATTTAGTGAAATACCGGGCTGTGCTACATGTTATAAGTTGTTTAAGTAGAGGGATAAGGAATATTGCCCATTACCTAATTCCGGAATTTTACCAATATTTCTTATTACTAAAGCTCGGATTGAAAGAACTCCTTACACAACGGAATCCGATATATGATTTAGCTGAATCCTGATATTCAAAATTGCGTGTTGAAGCTCGAATATTACTCGCAATATCTTTCCATGAACCGCCACGAACCACTTTTCGTTTCATAACAGGCGGATCATCTGGCCTTGCATTATATCCTAGACTGGGATTTAAATCATGAATGTATTCATATGCAGCTTCATCAAAGGCATCATTCGTCCATTCGGCAACATTTCCTGACATATCGTATAAACAAAAATCGTTTTGCTCGAAACTTCCTACTTCCATTGCGGTCATTCCTTCGTCGTCTACATAATTCCCTCTTAGGGGCTTAAAGTTTGCCATGTAATCATATCTATTATTTCTTGAATAATAGTTACCCCAGGGATACATCGCATTGTTTTTACCTCCCCGTGCAGCGTACTCCCATTCTGCTTCAGTCGGTAGACGATAATCATTTACTGTAGTCTTCTGCTTGTTTTCCAGAAAATCATTTTGAAGTTTCGAACGCCAGTGACAGAATGCTTTTGCCTGTTCCCAGGTAATACCAACAACAGGATAATCATAAAATCCGGGATGTGAGAAATAGTAGTTTGCAAGAGGTTCATTATAAGAATAGGTAAAATCCGCGATCCACACCAAAGTGTCGGGATAAACGTGAACCTGCTCATGCATAATGAAAGATGATCGATCTACAATTGGTACCAACTCGCCGTCATTATTGTATACGTTCCCATCATACTTTTGCTTTTCAAAATTATATCTGTTGCGTTTTTTTGCTGCTTGTTGCAAATCAATCCACCAGAATTCATACACCAATTTACGTGTATCAATTTCTTTCTTACCATAAAAACGTTCATTTTCGGGCAGGTATAAATCCTCCATGGCGGTCAGATAATCAGGGTCGTCCCATTCTATTTTTTCATCCCAGTTAATTTTAGGTGGATCAATTGGATTACCATTCTTATCTTCTGCAATCAAGAATTCTGAATACTGTTCACTCAACATTTTACGCGCCATTGATTCTTTTACCCAGTTTACAAACTGACGGTACTCGCTATTTGTGATTTCTGTATCATCCATCCAAAAGGCTTCAACTGAAACAGTTTTTGTTGGTGTATATGCCGAATTTGGTTCCTGATCACTTGGCCCCAGAGTATAAGATCCTTTGGGAATAAATTCCATCCCAAGGGGAGTATTCTCTTTCCAATTACCTTTGTTCTTTACTCCAATTAATTCGCCATTTCCGGATTTACTGCATCCTGACACGACAAAAAATGTTAAAATAATTATTGATAATAACGGAGTTAGCTTCATACCCTTACTTATATGTGTTCTTTATCTTTTATCTTACGGTTATTCTCCTGTCCCTCATTCAATAATCATATCAAATCACATTGGGCGGGCCCAAACAAAAATGCAAACTATTAATTAACTGCTTGACTGATGCGTTGTCAGGATATGTCGTTGAATATCATTGGTTTTTTCAGAATAACATATGTTATAAAAGTATAATAAAAAAATGATTTGTTGATATCACATGCTTATAATTGTAAGTAAGTGAAAATATGACCTAATTTACTATGCAGTCAGATGTTTCATATCCATTGTAAATTGAGTATGGCGAGTGTTAGCTTAAAACAAGTGCTTTTATTTGGGAAGGTCCAACATGAGCTTGAACTTAATTTTAAGATTCACACATTCAATGCGATAGAGTAGGGGTATTTTATAGCTCTCGAATGTTACACCTTCTGTTTTTAATCATGTGTCTGAACTCCTTAGATATGATAAAACTGTCTCTTCAAACCGATGTACGTACTGAATGGTTATGAACGTCGGGACTACAAAGGTCGCTGATTATCAGCGGCCTTTTGTTTTATCATATCCTAAGTTATACCCTTTAAAATAAAACGTTTAAATATGGTCGAATTGGAAACTTCCACACAGGATGTTTCTAATCAATCGAACATGGATACAATATACTAACTAAATGTTTTTACCAAGTAACAATCATTGAAATTTTAACGACAAATTCTAAATTTTGAAGCTTATGAAATTCCTTTTACTTTATTTATTTGGAGGTGCAATAATTGGGCTAATAGTATTTCTGATTGCCGCAGCTATTGGCCTATTTAGCCACATTACAAAGAAGAAAAACAAATAGCTGATTGCCATTACTTCAGACAATTGCGAAAAAGAAACAAAAAAGTCCAACTCAAACGAGTTGGACTTAAAATATGTATTCTGATTAAAACCGTAATAACTAACCATAAATTCTTTTCTGATATTTGGTTGTAATGGTTTCGTTCTTAAACTATTTGATTTTCAAAGTATTGATTTTCTTAACTTCGGTAAATTATTCATGAAGTATTGTCGAATAGCAAGAATTATTTCTTTTTTAACTTCTGGACTGATGTCATCTATTTCATTTAGACCTCTTACAAAATCTGCCTCTAGTTTGGTATAAAGAGAATCTCTATTTTTTAAAAAGTGCATCATTTTTGAAGTTTTAAATACAGTTCGTTTAAACATTGGTCTTGTTGGATCTTTTATCTTTATTTTTAACCAGTTAGTTTCTCCAAGGTCAATATGTGCTCTAAAAACGTATTTTTCAACTGCAAACTCTAGAGGAAGGAAAGTTATTGATGTATATTTTATTGTCATTATTCTCTATTTGTTAAGTTATATCCTGCTTTTTCTTTTAATGCGAGTAGTTTTTTATAATCTGTTTTATTTCCATTGATTTCTTTCATGAGCTCTTCTGCTAAAGCCTTTTTTTCTTCGTCTAAAAATCTGTCAGGGTGATAGTTTCTTGATAACTCTTTATGAAGTTGGGATGATTTATTGATGTTATTCATTAAGTTATCCATATCGATATCTTCTTTTTTAAATACTCGATAATTCTTTCTTTCAGTTCTTACCTTTAATCTTTTTCTTTTGTGAAAAAAAAGAAATGCTACCGTTATTGGTAACATTGTAATTAATAAAATAATATATGGATTGAATAAAACTGAACTATTCATTTAGCATTCCTCCAATCTTAGCATGATTTTCTAATTGCCACTGTAATCCTGTTTTTCCAATATTGTCGTGAACTTCAAGCGTATCCCAACCAAGCGAGATAAGCTTTCTAACTAATATTTCGTTTTCTATAATGATATTCCCAATAAGATTCATTTCTGATTTTAACAATTCCCTACCTGATAATGCTTTTATTCTAAAACCAGCTGCTAAAAACTTTGAAAAACTGTGTTTATAACTAAAATTGCCCTTTGTGATACTTGCATTTAGTAAAGTTTCAGCTTCTCCGTTTACAAAAGCTCTTCTTGAAAGTGTATTAAATTCTTTAATAAGTTTTCTTCTTTCTTTAAAATCTCCAAACCAATCAATTATTCTATTCCACATAATTAGTTTTGTTTTTATTTAGTTTCTAATATCTATTTTCTTTAATAATTCCGGCAGTGCTAACCATGGTAAAGCGGAGCTAATATTCTAAAGGCAACCACTTTTATACTTTCAGGATTAAACCTAAAATTCTAAGGCGTTTTTGTCTTAGTAGTTTGTTTGCTGGAGCAGTTTATGATTTTGTATTTATGGTTTGTGAGCCAAAATAATGAGAATTAAATTATGATAAAAGAAATTATAAGTAAAATGATCAACAGATATAAGTTGAAACTATTCAGATAATAATTAGCCTTTTAATCAAGATCCTATTAGACAGGAAATAAGGTATTCGTCATCAATCGTCGGCAAAATACACGCCAAGCATTTTTACGTGTTATATCAAGTACCGGTTTTACAAGGCATATAACACATAAAAATCCCTTCAGGTACCGTTGGTAGCTTGTCATGTTTTTTGCGCTCCTCAATCTTCCTCATGGCAGCTTCCACTGTATTTTAAGCACATGTAGTCGTTCCTTTGTACAAGAGCTTAAAATCCAACCGCTGCCTGTGTTGGGCTCGCCTGCGGATCGCTCAGGCTTCAACCGGGATTTTTTAAAGTGATGGTCTGGCGGTTTCGTCTATTTCGTTCCTTCGTCACTGCACAGATATCACACAAACCGGTTTCATACTTCAACCTGCTTTTTGTGAGACCCTCGCTCAACTCGCAGACGGCTCGCGATGCTTGAACGATAACTGCAACCCATTTCATTCATTGCATTTATTATTCAGCCGTATTAGTCTGACAAGAACCCGGATCGTACAATAATACAGGCTTTTAATATCTCACTACTTTTTTTAATGAAGAAGCGTATCGGTGTTTTGTTTAAAGAATTACCTACCTCCTTAGTTAATTTAGAATAGTTCTTATGAGGTTTTTTTCAATTTTTCAATAAATTTGAATCCAATCAACCCAAATTTGGCTTATGAAATTAAAATTCAATAACTACCTAAAGGGAATATTTATAACATCTGTAGCAACTTTGTTCCCTAATAAGGATAATTTGGCAAATGTTTACGATGTTTCTAAATTGGAATTAGATGATAATTCAATTGGATTGAATGAAAATAACCGGGATTTATCTCCTAAATTCATTATAAGTTTTAACGATGATGATACTTATAATGTAAACTCGCACAGAAGCCATAGGTCCCATTCTTCTCATAGAAGCCACAGTAGTCATCGATCCCATTATTCGAGTACAACTGGTACAAGTTCGCAACAAAACAATAGTAATTTGAAAGTGCCTACTACCACTAATAATACTACGCAAAATACAAATCCAACATTATATTCTCTTGGAGACAGAACTATTAAGTCAGGCATGTCAGGTGCAGATGTTACAGAATTAGTAAATCTTCTTTTAAAGAAAGGTTATCTTGAACTGAAAGATGGAACAACAAAAGTAACCGGAATTTATACTTACGAAGGAGTTATTGTTGATGCAGTAAAAAGTTTTCAAAAGGACAAAGGATTAACCGAGGATGGTATTGTTGGACCGAGTGTGATTTATGCATTAAAACATTAGCATGTTCGATTTTAATCTTTTAAGTGAGAATAAGATATCTTTTAAAGTTAGCAATAATTTATTCTCTGATAGAGTAATTACAAAAGTTATGTATTGGCTTCAAAGTTCTTATGTAATAGAGTGGAAAAAAAATGAAGAATTTTCAGAAATTAAGCTAGTCAAAAAGAATGGACATTTCAACGATGAAGAAAGGGATTCACTATATAAAAGAATAAGTCAGGACCTTATAGATTTTAAGACGAGAGCTTTAATTTTTGAAGAAACCAAGGAAATCAGAAATATACTTTTAATTAAAGCCTTTGCGAATAATGATGATTTTGAAGACTATTTCCTAACAAAAGATTCTCCAACCTAGATCTCACTATGTATTTTTTATTACCATTTAAGTTCATCGACATTGATGATAAAGAAATATTAGTAAATGAGGTCGGAGACTACCTGGTAGTCGAAAGAGGTACTGCGGAAAGAATTGTAAATAGAGAAATTCAAAATGATGGGAAACTTTTCTATGATTTGCATGCTAATTATTTCATTTCGCAATCTAGGATTCCGAAACTTATTGACAATTTAGCCACAAGGTATAGAACTAAAAAGTCATTTCTCAACGATTTTACCTCGCTCCATATTTTTGTTATGACATTGCGATGCAATCAAAATTGCGAGTATTGCCAGGCTTCAAGCGTTGTATGTAATGAATCTAGCTATGATATTTCTTATGAGGATTTAGATCATGCAATTAATCTGATGTATCAATCCCCATCTCCTTCATTAACAATGGAATTTCAAGGAGGAGAACCAACTTTGGTTCCTGAAAAATTAGAGTATGCTATTCAAAAGTCGGAGGAATTAAATCTATTGTATAATAAAAGGATGACATATGTTTTGTGTACAAACTCAATTGAATTAAACGATAAGATTTTGTCAATTTGTAAAGATTATCAAGTATTGATTTCAACATCACTTGATGGTCCAAAAGAGATTCATGACGTGAATAGAAATAAGGAGGGGAGTTATGATAGAGTGGTCAATGGGATACAAAAAGCGAGGGAGGCACTTGGATTTGATAGAGTATCAGCATTAATGACTACATCATTTTTGTCGCTTGATTACTCAAAAGAAATTGTAGAAAGTTATATCAGAAACGGCTTTACAAATATTTTTATTAGAGCATTAAATCCTTATGGATTTGCTCGCGAAAATGATTGGGATAGTTATTTCGAGAGATTTATTGAATTTTATAAAGAAGTTTTAGATTACATAATTGAAAAGAATAAGCAAGGTGTATTTTTTATTGAGGATTTTACGGCGTTGATAATTAGGAAGATACTTACGCCTTTCCCTATTGGATTTGTTGATCTCCAATCTCCAGCAGGGATAATAAATAGTGTTATAGTCTATAATTTTGACGGGTATGTATACGCATCAGATGAATCAAGAATGTTGGCAGAAAATGGAGACTATACATTTAGGCTAGGTAAAATTTCTGATAGTTATGAAGAAATCTTCTATGGGAATAAAGCTCAAAACATTTCACTTTCTTGGTCTACTGAATCACTTACAGGATGTGCAGATTGTGCATTTCAGGGATATTGTGGGGCTGATCCAGTAAGAAACTATGCAATTCAAAATGATATGATAGGATTCAGGCCAACATCTCATTTTTGTTTCAAACATAAAGAAATAATTAAACATATATTTTCACTTTTGATTCATAGAAAGGATGAGGTCTTGCCTATTTTCAAAAGCTGGATAGCTTAATTTAGATGCAAAATACGATACCAATTATATCAACAAACATTGAAGGAAGTTTCCTATTAGAGTTTAAGGGGCAACAGAATTGGTTCGGCTATAACTTGAATTCTAGTATTCCAAGACCTGAGTGTGTTTTGGTGTCTGATTCAGAGTATAGTAACTCTCTTTTTGTTAGAGTGAAGGATTTACAGTTAAATGAGCTTACGATTGGTGATATATATTTTATTTCAAGATCCAATTTAAGGTTGGTATACAAAGAAGGATCACATGAGAATGTGTTATTTCTGACAAATCAGTGTAATAATCATTGTCTAATGTGTTCTCAACCACCAAGCGAAAAGGATGATATACCTTTTTTCTTTCATTTTAATAAAACTTTGATAGGCATATTGCCAAACCATATTCAAAATATCGGAATTACAGGGGGAGAGCCAACATTATATGGAGATAAACTTCTTGAAATAATTGAAGTACTAGTGAATAAAAATCCGGATATCAAAATTCATATTTTAACTAATGGTCGCTATTTTAATAATTTTGAGAAAACACAACTATTTCAGAAGTATAGTGGCCAATTAACTTGGGGTATACCAATACATTCTGATTTTTATGGCATCCATGATGAAATAACAGATAATGATTCATCTTATTTTGATACTCTCCAGGGGATTTACAACTTGGGACGAATTGGAAGTTCAATAGAATTGAGAATCGTAATTAATAGGATTAATTTTAGCAGATTATTCGAATTATCGGAATTTATATATAAGAACATGCCATTTGTGAGACATGTGGCATTTATGGGGATGGAATATTTCGGACTTGCTGTTAAGAATCATCAACGACTTTTAATAGATCCAATAGATTATGCAGATGATTTAGAAAGAGCTGTTATAAATCTTGCTACATGGAAAATGAATGTCTCAATCTATAACATACCATTTTGCTTGCTAAGGCCTTCACTTTATGAGTTTTCTAGAAAATCTATATCTTCTTGGAAGATTGTATATTCACAGGAATGTAGTTTTTGTAGTATGCGTCAAGTCTGTGGAGGCATGTTTGGAACTTCAAAATTTCAAAGTGAAAATATTAAGGCAATAAAGTATGAAGCGTAATGTTTCAAATATATATAAATATCTTGCCTATGTCTTGATTCATTTACTGTTAATAAATCCTCTGACATTATTTCTTTTAACGAAATCTGTATTAATCACACTTCTAATTAGCCTGGTTTTATTAGGTGTGACATTATATATTATTCTTCATGACGGTAATATAAGAGTCAAAGTGTATTACTATAATATTCTTTTCTTAGTCAGTATTTTTTATAATGCAGAACTAATATTTAGGGTAAATTTTACGGATTATAATATTCCAAATCTATACGAAATAAGAGGTAAGTATTATTTTAATAAAGGTAATCTTACTAAGGTTCTAGATGATGGCGAATATGTGACAGATTATGTGACAAATAAACAAGGTTATAGAATTGCGATTTCTTTAGATCCTAGTATTGAGGTGAAAAAGTGTGATTGGCTATTCCTTGGGGATTCCTTTACCCAAGGAGCGCAAGTTAATTATGAAAAATTGTATACGACGCAACTGTATCAATATTTCCCTGATAAAGTTATTTTAAATGCAGGGATAAGTGGATACAGTCTTATAGATGCTTATAACTACTATGTTAATGAAGGGTGTAAACTTAACCCAGATAAAGTTTTTTTGCAGCTCGGAACTTTTAATGACTTCATGAATGTGACTTCCTCTAATATTGGAATATCTGAGTATTTAATGCAATATTCTGAATTGTACAGATACGTTATTTACAATACAATGTATCAAACACCTAATAGTTTGCCTTTAGGACGCTTCACAGAGCCATTCTATCCTAATGAAAAAGATAACATTGATTATAACATATTTTATAAAGAATCTTCAAGCGTCAAAGAAAATGACATTGCAAATCTGAGATCATATTTAAAGAAATTCAATGATGCAGTTAAACGTAATGGATCTGAACTGATCGTCGTATTATTGCCAACTAAGGAACAAACAAACTATCAATTTTTTGAGCAGGTAATTGAGAACTTCAATATAGAAATATCTAAATTGGATATGCAATTCCCTAATAAAAAGATGGTCGAATTTTCAAAAGAGATTGGATTTCAGGTGATTGATGTTTTGGACTCGTTTCTAATCACGACAGAAAATTTATTCTACGAACAAGACGAACATTTAAATGAGTGGGGGCATGAGGTTGTAGCGAAGACCATTGCTAGTCAACTTGAAGATAATAGACTTTCATATTTATATCTATCAAAGACAAATAATGGGAATAGGTATCCAAATTATTACTCCGGAGATTCACTTATAATATATCAAGGAATAAAAGAAAATCATTTTCAGATTTTTATGAATAATCGGTCCTTCGATGCCGAAATGATACTGTTATCTAGTAATGAAGATAAGATTCATCCAAGAATGTCAGCAAGAGAAAATTATATCGCATATACAATAGGAGATCAAGAGAGTAATAGGACAAAGGTTATTCTTGAAGATTTCAAAGGAGAAGAAGTAAAAGTTTTACCTACCGATCAGAATCAATATGCTGCGATTCCATCCTTTTCAAATGATGAACAATTTCTTGTATATCCAAGCTGGGAATATAATAATGGCCTATTTACGAATCCGATTATAACGCTGTATAATATTCTTAGTGGTGAAAGCTTTTATTTGACACAAGATATAGAAGAAACGTGGAGACCAGTTTTTCATCCAAATGATTCAGTTGTTTATTATATTGGAAAGGGAGAAGACAAAAATTTTTCGATTAAATGCATTAATATTTATACACAAATTGACAGTACTGTTTTAACCACAGATTACAATATCTGGGATCCATGTATCTCTAGTGATGGGAGTGAAATTGTCTTCGCCGGTTATGAAAATGATAACTGGGATTTATTTATTTATAATATTAATTCTAAAAGTATCGAACGCTTAACAGAGACTATTGGAAATGAATGGGACCCATCTTTCAATCGAAAGGCAGATGAAATATTGTTCGCGGGGTCTTTCGGGCTAAATAATGGCATTTATACAATGAAACTAGAATATTAATGTTGCCAACATTCTATTTATTTCTATCACTTATTTTGATAATAATTGGTTATTATCAGCTTTCGAATGTAATTGGAAGAAAGGTACTCCTTGTTCTAGTAAGTCTAATTTTATATGCTCAGTTTTCGTTCTATTATTCGATCGCACTGATAATAAGTATTGGAGTCACATATATTTTCGGCCGTTTAATTGCTCGGTCTGATTGTAAGAAAATACTTATTGGAGGGATTATTTCTAACGTTCTAATTTTAATTGTTTTTAAGTATAGTGAAGAGATTGGTATTAATAATAAGTTTTTGGCATATCCAGTAGGTTTATCATTCTATGTGTTCCAATCCATCAGTTATCTTGTTGATATTTACAGAAAAGATTACCAAGGGAAAAATGATCTTATCAGTGTCAGTTTATATATTAGTTTTTTCCCAAAACTTCTTGCTGGGCCAATTGAGAAGGTGTCAGAATTCCTTCCACAGTTTAATATTAAACAGTCTTTCAATTTTGAGTCCTTCTTCACTGGAATCAAGACAATATTGTTCGGCCTGTTCTGTAAATTTGTTTTGGCTGATGGCTTAGGTTTATCTGTAGATGAATCTTTACGAAATATACAAGCCCTTCACGGAGCTCAAATTTTCATCATCTCTGTATTGTATTCATTTCAAATATATTTTGATTTTTTTGGGTATTCAATTTTAGCAATTGGGACAGCAAAACTTTTTAATATACGTCTATCAGAGAATTTTGACCGGCCATATCTAAGTCTAAGTTTAAAGGATTTTTGGAGAAGATGGAATATAACTTTATTTCAGTGGTTGCGACATTACCTATATATTCCATTGGGCGGGAATAGAGTTGAGAAAAAAAGACAATACGTTAATATTTTAATAGTCTTTATTATAAGTGGGCTATGGCACGGTCCAACCCTGAACTTCATTTTATGGGGGGGGCTTCATGGTGTTTTATTTATTTTTGAGGACAAGTTATTTACGTCTAGAAAGAATATTTTTTCTAAAAGATTCATAGTTCAGTTCATCCATTTAGTTTTTATGTATGTTTCTATTTCGTTATTGTGGTTAGTTTTTAGAATTAATGAATTTGGAGTATTAGAACATGTCTTTTTAAAGTTGACTGATTTTAGTAATTGGTTTATATTTTCAGACTCCCTAAAGATTAATTATTATAACATTTCGTTAGTTCTTCTGACTTTTGTATTACAGGGATTTAAATTGTTTAAGAAATATACCTATCAAAGTGAAAATACAGTTCCATATATTATTAGGGAAGTGGTCTCAATAAACGCCTTGATTTTTCTGATTTTGACAAGCAGTGCTGGAGGAGCAGGTTTTATTTATTTTAATTTTTAGTTTTTGAAGGTGTCACTAGTTGTAAATTTTCTACCTTTCTTTTCAATTCGCCTAGATGATAGTAGCAAAACTTTTCGTTTGGAGCTCTTGATCTTGTACAGCGATAACCATTGGGCTCGATATACTCACATTGATTAAGTCGAAATTCCCACTGCCATTTATTAATATCGATTTTCGATTCAATAGAATCTTCGATAATATCTGGGATCAATGGGAAAAAATCAAGGTTTGTTAGTCTCTCAATACTATCAATCGAGACTGCAAATTCGTATAGCTCTTTGTCAGATCCTTCATTTGGAATAACGAAACCTATTGCATCATAATTAGGGGGAACATGGTCAAGTACGATTTTATAAAAATATTTAGGAATTGATATATTGTTAAATCCAAGTTTACTTAAATTCGGCTGAAGAATGGGACCGGTAACAACTAGTAATTTCTGATTAGATTCTGACCACCTTCTGACTAGGTCTTCAAGCCTTACCCAAATACCTCGGTTGAAAGAGGGGTCCTGAGGACTTATATTACTATATAAGAAAGACTCATGCATTGAGTTCCAGGACCAACACATATCTCCTGCTGGAGCCAAGTGACCTCTATCCCATCCTGAACCTTTATAATCGATATTTAATGCAACTTTACCGGCTAATTCATCATCCGGTCGAAATGCATTATTTCTCTTGAAGCTGCGAACCAATTCGGAGCTAGTTAATTCATAGGCTACCCAATTGGCCTGTTTGTATTCAAGATTGTAAGATAATGTATAAGCGAATCTATAAAGTATGATGTTCTTATCGGAATTTTCAATCTTTGGAATTTCTATATTTGGGATTGAATCTAATGGCAATTCATCAAATCGGTTTATATTACCTTCTAATTTTTTAATATTAGGGGATGAAAGAATTAATTCTGAATTATTTTGAGCATCGGTGTTGTTAAAAACAAAACAGAAGAACCCTACAAAAAGGTATGTTAAGATTAATGATTGGTGACTTTTCATAACCTTAAAATTAATAAAAGTTACTTAATTTAGATTATGGTTTTATTGGGTATATCTGCATATTATCATGATTCAGCAGCTGCATTAATTCAAGATGGAAAAATAATTGCAGCTGTTCAAGAGGAACGTTTTTCAAGAAAAAAGAATGATAACTCTTTCCCTATAAATTCTTGTATTTATTGTTTGGAGCAAGCTAAACTCAAATTGTCGGATGTAGATAAAATAGTCTTTTACGAGAAGCCTTTTTTGAAGTTTGAAAGGATAATGGATACACATTTAAATAATGTTCCAAATGGATTAATTTCATTCGTTTCTTCAATTCCTGATTGGATTTCAAAAAAAATCTATTTCAAAAGATTGTTGTTTAAAGAGCTAAAGTTAATTGATGTATCAATCACGAAGGAAATAAAAGAAAGATTTCAATTTGTTGAACATCATCTTTCGCACGCAGCAGCAGTGTTCTTTACTTCCAATTATCTGGAATCTGCTATACTTACTATTGATGGAGTAGGAGAACATGCCACAACGTCAATATTTAAAGGAGAAGGGAATAATATTGAACTTATTAAAGAAATTCACTTTCCTGATTCAATTGGACTTTTATATAGTGCATTTACTTATTTTCTTGGATTTAAGGTGAATTCAGGAGAGTATAAATTAATGGGCTTAGCACCTTATGGTGATCCAAAGAACCCTGAGACTTCAAAATACATTGATCTTATCAGGAATAAATTGGTTAGGATCAATCAAGATGGATCCGTAAAATTAAATATGAAATATTTTGGTTTTACGAGAAGGATGAAAATGATTGAAGTTAGGAAGTGGGAAAAATTATTTGAATTAAAAAAACGAGAACCCGAATCTAAAATTCTGCAAAAACACTGTAATCTAGCTTGGGCAATACAAAATATTACCGAGGATATTATTTATTTACTAGCGGTCACCGCCCAAAAAGTAACTAATTCAGAAAACTTATGCATAGCAGGAGGTGTGGCTTTGAATTGCGTGGCAAATGGCAAATTGTTAGAGAAATTAAAAACAAATAATATCTATATACAACCAGCGAGCGGTGATGCTGGAGGTGCTTTAGGGGCCATTCTTGCAAGTTACTTCATTGGTACGGGAAATGAACGAAATATAAATATGAAATTCGATCCATTTTTGGGGCCATCCTATTTTAATGTAAAACCGGAAAGTCTTCTAAAAGGTAACAATTCAATTAATTACACTTCATATGCTAATGAAAAGGAATTAGTAGATAGGATTAGCGATCTGATTTTGGAAGGTAAGATTGTTGGATGGTTTCAGGGTAGAATGGAATATGGCCCAAGGGCATTAGGAAACAGAAGTATTCTTGCAGATGCACGACATCAAAAAATTCATAGTTTTATAAATGAAAAAATAAAAAAGAGAGAGAATTTCAGACCTTTTGCTCCATCTGTTTTGGAAGAGGATGTTTCCTCTATTTTTAATTTTGAAACAGTTTCTCCATACATGTTATTCACAGGGACTGTTCGAGAGGGGTATAGGAAAAAGATATCAGGCAATAATTATGATCTTCCAATTTTAGAAAGATTCGAAATTGAGAGATCTAGTTTTCCTGCAATCACGCATGTGGATTATTCTTCAAGAATTCAAACGGTTGATGCAAATTTGAATCCATTGTATTATAAATTGCTATCGAAAATAAAGGAGAAGACTGGATTTGGAATTGTTCTCAATACTAGTCTTAATATAAGAGGAGAGCCGATGGTTTGTTCACCGTTTGAGGCTATAAGTTGTTTTAAGAATACACACATGGATTATCTCGTTATTAACGATTATTTATTTGAAAGATCATGAGTGAATTAAGGGATTTAATGATATTTATTATAAAAAGAAAAAAGTGGTGGTTATTACCATTCACCGTTTTGCTACTAATAATAGGTTTATTTATCATTTTTGGATCTAGTTCCGTAGCTCCATTTATTTATTCGTTATTTTGATATGAAATCTCTTAAACATATTGTTGAGGTTTTTCCAATTCTAGTTGCTTTAATACTCATTTCGTATTTGTCAAAGGCAGGTGGTGTCGTTGGACTATGTATTATATTGGCAGTTGTATTAGTTTTTCCAAATCCAGTTTCAATACAAGTACTGAAATGGAAGGATAAAACAATTCAAGTAATCAACAAAGCTTTAATATATGTCTTACTAGGTATATCATACTTCTGTTTGTTATGGCCTATTGCAATATTGAAGAAGCTTTTAAATAAGAAGGAACAACGGACCAGATCAACATTTGTTGACCGGTGTTATACCTTTACGCAAAAAGACTTCGACAATTTATGGTAGACTCAATGTTCAATTGACAAAATAATTTCATATGAATCATTAGACCATATTAGTAGAAATTGTAAATCTGTCGTTCGCAGATCGAAATTTAGTGTCTTCTAAGATTCTATGTATTGGAAAGAGCGAATAACCATTTTTACATGTGAAGATAAATTATATTCCTTTGAGAAAATACTCTATAATGTTTCTCTTGTATCATCGAATTAAGCTAAAGCCAGCCATATATGATTGGTTATGAACTATTTTTATCTTTTTTATATAACTCTCTAATTTTTTCTCTTGCAAACCTATCTAGATCAACAGAGGTATGACCAGATTTATTATAAAAATCACTTATGTCAAAATATATTATTTTTTCATCTCCTTTGTCGTTAATAATTGTCAAATTGTCAAAGTATAACGACTGATTTTTATTTATGTCAATCTTTGATAATCCTTGGCTGGTTATGTTGTATCTCGGATAATGTCTTTTTATCCAGCTGTATTCCGCATTTAATCCTATACTATGTGTAATTGCATTTATTTTTACAATGTCAAAGTATGTACTTTTTGTTTTATACTCACAAGTAATTGTTTCACCATCATGCTTAATCACGAAATCGTTAGTCTTTTTACTTAATATCGTTTTAGTGAATTTGGAAATTTGTAAGATGCCATCCCAAAATGAAGGAATAAATGCAATTAATAGTGCGATAATTACTATGATTGCTATAATCCAATAGTCTAACAGAAAAGTGATTATTTTGTCATATTTTGTGCTATCGTTCATCTGGTCAGCTGTTTAGATTGATTATGATAGATGGTACAGGTTATCGAGGCAAATTTCGGAGAGCGTTCCTATCCGAAGGACGAGGAACTGTGTAACAAGAATCCATAGTTGGCATGCCACCGTAATCCTTCCCTATAAAATGTATTTCGTCGACGGTAGTGTTTTATTTAAGAACTTTTTCAAGATCATTTTTCCATTTTTCAAATCCATTTTCGTTCGTTGAATAGTCATGATATATTCGGTCAAAATTGTCATTACTTAATTTTATATAATCAGTCTTGCCATTTAAAATTAGATTATTTATTATTAGCTCAACTTCTCGAAACGTATGTTTTAAAAATTCTATTTCTTTCGGTGAATGCCAAACATAAGTGGCCTCTTGTGTATCTAATGTTTCCCAAATCAAATGATAGTAATTTTGTCCTTGAATAAGAAAAAGGAAAGAAAAAGGCCTATGAATAAACCTTAACTTCATTTTGTTATGAGCATGCTTCTTGGACAAATAACTTAAATGATTATAGTGTTTAGAATTTGATATTAAAACCATGTCTTCAACAAGCTTCACTTCATTTTCATGAAAAGTGTCAGGCTTGTAATTTTCGTCTACATAGTTTTCGAAATATTCCTCCATTGTATATAATGCCTTATCTGTATCGATAGGTTTTTTTCTATTTTTTGCGGACCTAAGTATCTCTAATTTTACATCATCAATAATTTGCTCATTTATCTTTTGAATCTCTATTGAATTTGCCATTTTAGAAACGATTCTACTATCAACAATTTCAATTTTTACAGAAACTTGTATTTTTTTAGTTCTTAGCACGTTAGAGAAGTAGGTTTTGACAGCTTCAAATTCCTCACGAATATGATGATTTGAAATAGTCAATTCAATTGGCTCTAGATATTCTGTAAACTTTTTTTTGAAAAAAATTTCTCCCGTCCCAAAAAGTAATTTTTTAATTGGGACAAAGAATTTTTCAATTATTTGTATTCTTTCGGGTTCATAATGTTTTGAAGGAGGGTTGGTGTGATGTTTTATAAATTCAGGCCGTGTGGAGTCATAAGATTTATGTCTTAAAGACCTTGAACTTCTTCCTCTAATAGTGTTTAATAATCCACCGGTGTTAATACCATTAAAAGATATTCTTTCAATCTTGGACAGTTGTTCAGATACTCTTGTTTGATAGAGGTTAAATTGACTTTCTCCAATGTTATACTCTAGTATGTCGACGAATAATTTATTTTCGTTAGGTCTATAGTTTAATACTTTAATTACCCAAAAGGCAGGTTCCTCGAATGTTCTCTCTTTTGGAAAACCTTCCAATTGACTTAATGACAATGGGTGTCCATCAACTAAGTATGCTTTGTCGAATCGAAATTTTATTTTTAGTTCATTTCCTATCATTTTACTTACATTAATTTATTGGACTTCAATATTACCACCAACGTATAAGTGTAATGCAATGTGTAATACATACCATTAAATGTTAGCTATTAATTTGTTGTTATTCAGATTTATATCGTCATGCAAACGATAGGGTGGGCTTTTGATATTTGCAAGAGTTTTTTTGAAAAGGGGATAAATCTCTGTTGTTATGGTCGTTTCATGCCCCAAAAGATTCTGGATATAATTAAATCTTACACCATGTAAAGGCTGTCCGTAGTGGTGTTCGTTTGGAAGCAATATTTGAGGCTTAATAGTCACATCATTAAGGTTTTCCGAAATATACGAATAACAGATTAATTAACAATATATTTTTTCTCAACTAACGTTGCTTGAAGGATGAAATTCAATGAGATTACTGGCGGGATTGACCCATTGCGGAACAAATCAATTCTATTTCATAATTTGCGATGATTGATCATTGAAAAATTAATTGTGACACCCGGAGATTAGTATACTCCATAATACCCAATTTCTCCTCTCAAAATAGGTGCTATTCAGAGCTGTTTTCCCGTATATAATACAACTTCAGTTTTGGATAAAAACTATTAGACTTATTAATGCCCGTTTTTGAGGAATTTTAACACAAAACAACGCTAATTTGACTTAATCTGAATCAAAATGGCCATTTTGTAACACAGGTATAATCACTACAATTATATGTCATCATCAACAGTTGCTTCCGGATTGATGGATTGCATTATAAACTCTTCTACCTTATCCTGGGATATTTTATAAGGTTTGAGTATTTGATTGATCCTTTTAATGTCTTTTTCCAATTTGTCCTGAGCCCACGAAACTTCTGCTTTTAGTTTATTAAAAGTAATCTCTTCCACCGTGTAACGGTCCGCTAACCGGAGTATGTCGGTAACGTCATAGTTAACGGGTAAGTTGATGCTTCTTAGGATTCTGTCATTTTTGAAGAAACAGGTTTCTACCATCGTGGTTATATCATTTACAATCATGTATTCATTGCCTACCTCAACCTTTGTTATTTTTAACGGCCGGTCGTTTACCAGGTGTTTGAAATATTTGTAGGAGACGTTTATTCGTGCCGGACCTTTTGCTTCACACTCGATACTTTCCTTAATTCCGGCAACAACAAATTCCACTTTCTTTGTCTTGATGGTTATCTCACAGTAGGGATATTGGTTTTTTCGTTTTGCATCAAAGGCATTATTCAGTATTCTGAAAACACGTCTTAAATCTTTTGTTGGTGCTTTGAATCTTGCTTTTACAGGCCCTTGCTTTGTGAAATCTGACATCGAATGCAGTTTTATGGATTAGTGATGTTTAAAGTTATGAGTTTGCTGAAAGAATGAGTACCGGTTATAACAAGAGTTATTAAGAAAAAATTTGTGTCGCGCGGATTGCTATATACCCCATGTAAATAATTGTTTGGTCTCAAATGGGAAGCATCCCCCCCACCTTTGCCTGTGAAAAAACACACTTGACCTTCATTTTTTTTCAAATCGAGATCTTTCTAAACCATTAAATCTCCCAATCTTAAATTATTAATTATGAAAGAATATTCTAAGCACTTTGTAGGAAAGGGCACACAGGTACCTAACCTACCTATCATTAAAGCTACAGTGAAGGTAACAGAGTTTATGAAACACGTTCATGTTTTTGAAGGTGACTTGTACTGCACTTTTGAAGTTGCAAAGCTCCAGGAACCTGACAAGTTCGGAAGGGACCATACAGTCTACTGTACAACCCTGGAGGAAGTGCCGGAAGACAACACCAAAAAGACCGTGAAAAAACCTGCGAAGAAGTAGGTACAGGCTGTTATTTTACTGAAGACAATTTCCATAGTGCGGGGATTGTCTTTTTTATTTTCAGTAGGTACACGTTGCTGATTAATCATCGGCAAATATATTGATCGCATCCCTGGAATGCACAAGGCTATACAAGCTCCTGAGAGGCTTTCTGAGGTGGTTACGGCCTTGTGCTTATCCAGAAGCTCAATGGGGCGGTGCCTACAATTAATTAGCTCGCCAATGCTTTAATCAGTCCCTTGGCAAGGGCAAAATCTATGAATCTATTTGAACAAAACATTGCTGAGGTTACTATCAGCTATTCACATCGCGTTATGCCGTCTAAACAGATACGCGTTACCGGCTCGAAGTCCGTTTATGATTACGTTTACCCCGTATGGCCCGATCTGGATTATCGCGAAAGGTTCGCAGTTTTACTACTTTCTCGAAGCTTGAAGATACTGGGACTCTCCTGGATCTCGACCGGTGGAGTTTCCGGGACCGTGGTTGACGCTAAGTTGATATTTCAGTTAGTATTAAAGGCCAACGCTTCCTCAATTATCTTGCTCCACAACCATCCTTCAGGAGAACTTCGTACCAGTGAAGCAGATCGTAGCATCACCAGGAAGATCAAGGAAGGTGCAAAGCTATTAGACGTAGAGGTTCCTGATCACATCATTATGACTTCGGAAGGTTACTATTCCTTCGCTGATGAAGGTGAGTTATAATCTTGTAAAACCCATCCGTTGCCGGAGGTTGAACGATCCGGTTCGATTATTCGTAAACGGATGGGGCTTCTTAACCTGCTGTGTGATGATTTCGATGGACTACTCAACGGTAAATGTGAAATACACTGATCTGGGTAAGAAAAGAAAGCCCATGGCTAGATGGGCAATAAAAATTAAAATAAGGGATCACAGTGTATGTTAGATTTGTGGATCGCATGAAGATCTGGATGCCCATCATATTATGCCGAAAAGTCGTTACCCTCATTGGAAATATAATGTTGACAATGGAATCACACTCTGTAATCAGTGCCATGAAAAAGCTGATAAAGGTTTGTTCGCATTGAGTTTCCTTCTTGGTATCACTTCCTAAGACTTCTAACGAGGATAAGTGCTTCCTCCTGACATATTCGGTAGTCAAACCATTAAAGCTTCCAAAACACTTAAATCTATCATCATGAAATCTTACAGTAATAACCACATCAAAGAAGAAAATCTACTAACTAACATCTGGGATGCTTTCGTTGATCATATTGATTCAATTTACTTTCCTGGTGCATCTGAATTACTTGATAAAAAGACGTTGAGTTTTGAATTTGAATCGTTCGTAACTTACTATCCAAATAATCGGTAGCCACAATAAGTTTCCCTACGGATTATTTTGTTGCTCCCGATTCCCAATTATTTCATAGCCTCGGATATTTCCGCCTTTATAAGTTTGCACCTTAAAGAATTGACTTAGATCAGAGGCTTTTGCTTTTCTACTTATATTGTTATTGTCATAAACATCCTGCAGTGTTTCTTTAATGAAGGTATTAGTATATCTATTATTTATTTTAAACTGTTTTTGCACCTCTGTTATTATTGCCTGAGTCATAATACTCTTGTACTCCGCAATTTTATTTATAGCGTATCTATGATTGGAAAAGGTTTTTCCAAGATAATACTTACAAGTTTTAATCGTATCAACAAACTCCGTGTATATCTCATATTCTCCAAAGTTCCCATTTTCGCGAAAATACTTCTCAATACTTTCATAACTCGGAGCTTCAATTATTGCTTCCTTTCCAATGTTCATGTTACCCTGAAATTCAGCTATGATATTAACGCCTTTTTCATATATCTTTCTTGTTTCAAGAATAAATTCCAAATCTGACTGATATAGATTTTCATTGAATGTAAAATAACCGGTTGATTCGTCATGCAATGTGTATTCTTTAAAATCCTTATTTTGGACAATGAAATCATCAAAAATGGATTTATCCACTTTTCCCATTGTGGCATCAAAATGATATTTTAGCGCTCCTTCTACTTTGACTTTAATTTCTGCGGCCTTTGCCAATAGTTCTTCTTCAGTTATATTAAATGATGACTGATTATAAATAAATATAAATCTTCCATAGTTAGGATTGTTCTTATTCCTTTGACGTGATATAGCTTGCTTTAAATCTGTACTGAAATCGATCATCGTGAAATTTTTTCTGATTTCGGAGATTACAATATTAACTGCATTATCGTCATACAAGTCTATTCCTTTAAATCCGGTTCCCGTGACGAATGTGTATTTGGGTAAATTGCCATAGTCCTTCAGCCTTTTGAATCCCTGCATATAACTATCGTTCCCTTGATTATTTCCCATTATAACTCTGATATCCTCCTCTGAGATTAATGAATTGTCTGCAACGTGCTTAATAGCCGAGAGCGATTTTACAAAGATTATCGCCTTACTAAATGTCATACCACCTATTGTAACCGAACCATTCTTTTCGATTGGATTTAGAACTTCCTTAATCAAAGCGTTCTTTGGATAAGATCTTTCCATGGAGATAGGACTAATTGTGATGGTGTTCGCCCATTTTATGATTACTTGTTTCAAATTACTTATCCAGTTAGGCAAATACTTTAATTTGATCGGAGTGGCCGATACAAAACTCACTCTTTCCTCAAAGGAATGGGCGATGTTAAATACATTATCAACAACATCAAAAACGTATGCATCGATCTTGCTTTTAGCTTTAAGTCTTGCATAGCGTAACAGTTCCTGAGATTCGTCGATAACAAGTCTACACTCTTTGTATTTGTATAAGATCCATTTGACTTTCCAAAGACCATCGTAAGTCGTTATTATTTTAACGGGATGTCCAAGTTCTATAACTTCAGCTATATACATTTCAATTTCTTTAGTGTTCACGCCGGATTTTATTCCAAGAACGGAGTAATTGCACCTTGCATTAGGATACTGTGATAACTTATTTTCGATTAACTCGATATTGGGGACAGCGATAACCGTATCTAAGTGATTTTCCAACGCAACCGTTGTTAATCCGCATCCAGGAACTGTTTTGTCGATATATCCTAATGGGATCTCCGTCATAGCCTGTGATGCATATTCGACTTTGTAATATAATTCAGTTTTATTCATTTTCTGTAGTCAATCTTTATATATAACCTGATTTCCGGGACACATGTCTTGGGACATTTTTTTTCTGTTTTATATAGGAGTTTTTGACGAAAACTGCCCTGAGACTTCGATGTTTTAGGAATATATCCCTCCAACCTGAAGTTCAGGAGCAGTTTAAGACATAACCATATGTAACCAAAAATGCATGCAGGAATGGATTTCTTTGTTGAAATGATTTAATAAGGAAGTAGTTATACGTCTATTTATGTGCTTATTCAGATTTTATACTCCCTACTTCGGGCTGTCTTGTGCTTCCTCTTTCATTACGATTTCGCCGTCGTAATACACAGATATTTTTTTCTTATCCCGTAGAAATATTAGATGGTCATCTTGTTCAAAATCCGGAATTTCTTCCAATAATCCATTCAGAACGCGAGGAGAAAAGAATTTATCGTGCCATAATAGGAACTTTCTTACTGTTTGGGTTTCCTTTTTATTTAGAAGATCTAAAACTAAGTTTTTTATTTCTTGAAAGTTGAAATGCGTAAGGTGGTATTCGTCAGTCATTACCCACATGTATTCCCCAGGGATTACTATCTTGCGCATACCCATGTGGGATAGCTCATTAATTAACATAACTTCGTTCCATAAAACTTCACCATCTTCTGTAAGGTAGCAGATATTTTCCGGTGATTGTCCTTTGTGGGTAAGCATGTTTTCTCTTTCCATGTTTCAATATTTAGTTTATAATTCCATTTTTATGTATAAATCTTTACAAGGACCCAACTACTTCACCGTGTTTCGCACTCATGGTAGTTGCAAGTATTTTGAAAAAATTAAAATTAGTTTTTATCATTGCAACTCAAATTCCCATTCTCTTTATACGAGCGGCAAAAGTATAATTAAACAACAAATATTCAAAGGGAGTAAATTGGCTAATAAGCTGAATATCAATTTCGTATAATAACTTTAATGAGCTTATCGAATCGTTTAACTGATTGATATTAGAGGGTTTATGTTTTAGTCAATAATGGACATATGATCAAAAAATAGAATATTATTTAACAAATATTAACATTTCAGCAAAAGGGGTGCCAGCATTCCGTCCGCATTATTTGGGAAAATAAATTAGAACCGGATATCAATCACTGAGGAGTTTTCTAGACAATGAAAATGGTTCAAACAGCATGTGGTACTATTAGGTTGGCGTTGAATAAAATTTAAATAGAAAAAGGAGGATGAAGCTATTCGCCACCCTCTTTTGATTCAGTTTCTTTCATCAATGCTAGAAAGTAATCCTGTAACGCAAACCAACTTTTTACCATTTCATATCTTTCTTTGTCAGTACGTTTTAGATACATGGATGAAATCAGATACTGACCAAATACAAGGTCAATATTTTCTTTTATCACTTCAGGACTTTCGTACGATATTATTTCATTTTCTCTGTCATTTAATTTGCTCATAGGTCATAAAGTAGGATTCGTTTATTAATTATAATACTTCATTATTTTGTGTAATCAGGGATTTAAGTAATCTATGTTTTAACGGTGTTTCTCCTAAGAAAATCATCACGCTGTTGTTTGGTGTACCAGATTTTATCTCCGGCTTTTACATATTCGATCAGACCATTCGCTCGCCAGCTCGCCAGTGTTCTTTTGGAAATGTTCCAGTTTTTGATCATGTCACTGTTGTCCCATAGAGCCTCGTTAAAGCTGTTTTTAAGTTCATCTATTTCTGATCGTAATAATGTAATTTGGCTCAG
This sequence comes from Draconibacterium mangrovi, assembly GCF_010586825.1. Classification (GTDB taxonomy): domain Bacteria; phylum Bacteroidota; class Bacteroidia; order Bacteroidales; family Prolixibacteraceae; genus Draconibacterium; species Draconibacterium mangrovi. The sequence continues at coordinate 110,711 of NZ_JAAAGB010000006.1, forward strand.
GAGGTCTTGTATCTCGTTGTTGTAATTCATTATTAATTTAATCTGTTTGCCATTAGCGCCTCAATGACTTCATCTTTGTTATAAACCCAGGTGGTACCCATCTTATATGCCGGTATGATTCCTTTAATTCTCCAGTTTTGTAGGGTACTATCAGAGATATTAAACATATCTCTAACATCTTTGCTTCTCAGGTATTTTGATACACCATAATTTTCACATTCTTCAATCACTTTCATTATTTCAATTTTTAGGTATTATACGATTGTTTGTTAAGGTCTTTTTTATTCTCAGTAGTTATAATATTTAAGTTTTGAAGGACCACAGCATGGGATATGTTGCGGTCCGTAAATTTCTGAATTAGACTATACTTTTTTTAGATTGTACCTCTAATTCCTGTCCTGTTTCACCTTTTGAGGCAAGGATTTTTTCAAGTTGTTCCATCTCATTCGAGATTTTAGTGTCAACAACCTTACTATATATTTGTGTTGTCTTTAAACTTTTGTGTCCAAGCATTTTAGAGACAGTTTCAATGGGCACACCGTTTGTCAATGTTACTGTTGTTGCAAACGTATGTCTCCCAATATGCATTGAAATTTTCTTGTCAATCTCACAGAGTTCTGCAATTTCTGAAAGATATAGATTGAGCTTCTGGTTGCTTTTCACCGGAAGTAGTTTGTTCCCCGTTAAACATTGCTCATCGTTGTTGTATTTGTCAATTATCTGCTTTGCAATAGGGAGTAGTCTAAGTTTTACTTGGATTCCGGTTTTCTTACGCTTGTATTCAATCCAGTGTTTTCCATCAATACCAATTGATAAATTGTCTTTTGAAAGTAGTTTGAGATCAGAATAAGATAAACCGGTATAACAAACGAATAGAAAAATATCTTTTACTTCTTCCAGACGTTTAATCCTGAAGTTTTTCTTTTCTATCCTGGCGAGTTCATCTTCAGTCAATACTTCTCGTTTAACTTCTTTTTCCGCTGTTTTGTAGTTAAAAAACGGATCATGCTCAATGTAGTCCTGTTCCATGGCAAAATGTATTACTCTTTTTAATTGTTTTAAGTATTTCATTGTTGTATTGTGTGAATAATTATATTTCGTTCGTAAAAAGATTTCATATCTCCGGATGAAGTCGTGATTTAGTTTATCTAGTCTAATATCTTTCAATCCAAGATCTTCGGAAATAAAGGCTTTTAGCCTTTCAATGGAAATTCCATATCTTTTAATTTGATCAGTGCCGTATTTTGCTCCTTCTTCCAGTTTTATCAGCTGATTATTTTTCTCAAATACCTTAATGAGAGTATGATTCTTGTCGAATTTGCCTGTTACCATGTCGCGCAAGATTGAAGCGGAAACTTCATCTTGATTGTCAAGTAATTTATTAAAGGCTCGTTTTATCGTGTTATCCCAAGTGTCTAGGTAGTCATTAAGCGTACGAGCAGTTTCCGAACGGCCTATTACTCGTTGCATTTTGCTGTTCCATTTCTGTGGATCAATCTTCCTTCCAATAGATAATTCTGCACGTTCACCATTTAAATTTATCCTGACATAAATATTCGCCTCAGAGCTATTAGGAGTTCTGGCCCCTCTTAAAAAGAAAAGTGTAGTAAGATTTTTTTTCATAGTGTTTACTGTTGTTATATATAATATACTCAAAAAATGTGAATTTTACAAGTGCAAAATGATGTATTAAGATGCAATATAACAGTCAGTTACAGTGATTTTGGTGGGCATTTTTTTAGTGTCTAAAATGCTCACCGATTGCACACCAGAAAAAGACGAAAAAATGTGAATTTTGGGGTTTTTATTACCCAGTGATATGCTTGATAAAACGCAAAAATGCCCGCTATCCATTGATAACAGGCATTTTTATGAATTTTACTTCCTATTGAAGTGGGCCCACCTGGGCTTGAACCAGGGACCACCTGATTATGAGTCAGGTGCTCTAACCAACTGAGCTATAGGCCCGGAGTGAAAATGTACTATTACATACGATTTTCGGGGTGCAAGTTTACGAATTTGCACGAATATACGCAAGCATTTCTTGAAAATTAGACAAACAAAAAGGTGCCCGCTCTTGCAGGCACCTTTCGCTTATCTTCTAAAACTGAAATTATGCAGGCATATCAGGTAAGCTCCAAGGCTTACGGTAAGTATGCTTGATTAATTCAGCTGCAAATTCTTTTGCAGGAACAGGATCAGTCCATGTTTTCGTGAACGATGGGTGACCATCATGAATTTCGAAACCATCTTTGATAACAACTTTGATTTCTTCACTGTCGGTAAGGTTGGTGAATTGCATGTTTTCGCCATCCCAATCCAGTTCTTTATTCAGTCCTTGTAAACGAACACCAAGAACACCCATAACCACCATTTCGTTGAATGGTCCTGCTTCTTTAAAGTCAGATGCAGTTGGAACACGGTTCTCAGCACTTTCTTTACATGCGCGTACCCAATCCATTTCGTGACTGGTTTCTACACGACGACGGAACTTCGGAGCATTTGGCTCGCGACCCGATAATAACCATGGGTTTACGCCGTAACATCCGCAAATCAGTTTGTCTTTTGTTCCGTGGAAAATTACACCACCACCCTGGTCGTTAGGATTTTTACCATCTGGCCATCCTTCAGGTAGCATTGGCTTAATACCACCGTCGTACCAGTGTACATCAACTTGAGGAAGTGTGTTTTTCTTCAAGCCTTTCCATGGTTTATCAGTATTTGCCTGACGCGCAGGGTAAGTCAATTTTACTGATTGAGCAGTAGGAGCACAGTCTTGTAACAACAATGTTGAGTTTCCTTGAGTATGAATAGGATAGCCTAAATCAAGCCCAACGAATACCGGGTGCAGAATATGGCAAGCCATATCGCCAAGAGCACCAGTACCATAATCCCACCAGCCGCGCCAGTTCCATGGGTGGTAAACCTGGTTGTAAGGACGCATTTTTGCAGGACCGGTAAACAAATCCCAATCCAAAGTATCTGGAACCCAATCGCCTCTTTCAGGAGTATTTAATCCCTGAGGCCAGATAGGACGGTCGGTAAATGCTTCAACTTTTGTTACTTCACCAATTTCGCCGTTAGCTAACCATTCCGAAGTAAGGTTTACACCTTCGCCCGAAGATCCCTGGTTACCCATCGATGTGGCCACTTTGTACTTGTCGGCCAGTTTGGTAAGTAAACGCGATTCGTAAACGGTGTGAGTTAATGGTTTTTGCACATAAACGTGCTTACCCAAAGTAATGGCATGCGCTGCAATAATGGCGTGCGTATGATCGGCAGTAGCTACTACTACACCATCAATGCTGTCGGCCATTTCGTCGTACATTTTACGCCAGTCTTTGTACTTTTTGGCACCCGAGTAATTCTCGAATACAGGTGCTGCGTACTTCCAGTCAACGTCGCAAAGTGCAACGATATTTTCCGACTGAAGATTTCTGAGGTTTGAATTTCCCATTCCTCCGATACCCACTGCAGCAATGTTTAATTTGTCACTTGGTGCTTTATGACCAAGGCCTGCTACTGCGTGGCGCGGAACAATTGTAAATCCTGCAGCCGCTGCTGCTGTTGTACCAAGAAATGCTCTTCTCGATACAGATGTCATTTTTGATTTTTCCTCCATAACAATATTAGTTTTAATCGGATAGGTATTAAATATTCTTGAAAATTATTCAAAAAACGGTTAAATATAGTGATAGTTAAGTGCTTTTCAATAAAGAATGTTGAGAAACAAGCAGAAAAATGAAAATAAAACGGCTCTCAACGAAGTGGTGTTTTTAATTACCGGAAGTGAACAATCTTCAACATCAAGGGGTTACTGTTTTTTATATAGCTTTTGTCTATTTCGCTTAAAAAAAATCAATTTGACACGCGCTGTATTTCAATCTACATTTGCATGTAATCTTTAAAAAATAAAAAACGAAAAAATCATGAAATCAGTAGGAGATAAATTTCCAAAGTTTAAAAAAACTGCGGTATTAGCAGACAACCAGTTCGGAGAAGTAACATCTGAAGATCATAAAAAAGCAGGCAAGTGGATGGTAATCTACTTTTACCCAAAAGACTTTACTTTTGTGTGCCCTACCGAAATAGTGGAGTTTAACAACAATCACGCAAAATTTGAAGAGTTAAATGCTGAGTTATATGGTGTATCAACCGATACTGCCGAGGTTCACCTGGCATGGAAATCGAACGACCCGCGTTTGGCCAATCTTACCTACCCATTAATTGAAGATACTTCGAAGTCATTGTCTAAAAAATTGGGTATCTTACAACCTGGAAGCGTTGCTTACCGTGCTACTTTTATTGTTGATCCTGAAGGAAAAATCCAATGGGTGAACTGTAACAACGATGCAACCGGCCGTAACGTTGCCGAGGTATTAAGAGCTTTGGAAGCTACTCAAAATCCTGGTTTAACCGGATGTAACTGGCAGCCAGGCGAAGAAACATTGAATTCATTAACATTAAACTAAAGAATTATGTCAGTAAGAAAGGTAAACTCAGTTTGGAACGGAACTCTTAAGGAGGGAAAAGGAAATATGAACATCACCGGTTATAGCGGGCCGTTTACTTTTGCATCGCGTTTTGAAGATGGAAAAGGAACTAACCCTGAAGAACTGGTAGGTGCAGCACACTCAGGATGCTACTCAATGTTTTTAGCAGCTTTAATTAGTGGCGAAGGATTAACTCCTGAAAGCGTTGAAACAGAAGCAGCCGTTACATTGGGTCAGGTAGATGGCGGACCTGCTATTACCAACATCAAATTAACCAATGTAACAAAATGCGAAGGTTTGTCGCAAGAGAAATTTGCCGAGCTTTCAGCAGCTGCTAAAGCAAAATGCCCGATTTCGCGTTTGTATGCCGGCGGTACTGCCGAAATTGAATTAGACGCAAAATTGGTTTAAAAGAGAAAGTCATAATTGCATATGAAGAAGGAGTCAGTGATGGCTCCTTTTTTTATGGAAATTATCGAGCAGACAGCATTTCATTACCCATCCTATTATCCTTCCCTGCAAGCAAGGAAGGACGATTGGTCGGTCGATTTTTGAGTGTTCAGATCAATTAATGAGCTAATTGTTGTTTGAAATGGAGGCTGATCGTCTCTCCATTTTAGAAGGGAGAGACAGGAGAGAGGGTAAAGAGTCTGCAAATTGCACACACAGCCATTTTTCTTCGTCGATATCTACTGATCCATCCAGCGCTTAAAACCCGAAACCTTATCGCGGCTAACGATAACATCTTCGTGCAGCTCGGCAGCCAGTTTTAGTTTCAATCGGGTGGAGGAGTAGCCCACAATTTCGTTAATGCAGTTAATGTTTACCAGGTAATTACGGCTAATTCGGAAGAACTGATCGGGGTCGACCATTTTTTGCAGCTGATCGAGCGAAAAGTCAAGATCGTAGGTTTTGCCTTCCATGGTTTTTATAAAAGTGCTGCGTTCCTGCACAAAAAAGCAACAGATTTTACTCACCTGTATCGACTGAAAACGGTTGCCGATTTTAATAAAGAACCGCGACTTGTAAGTTCTCGACAACTGTTCGATCACTTTAGCCACCTTGTCTTCCAACAGTTGGTGCTGACCATACAATTCCGTGTATTTCTCCATAGCCGAGCGCAAAGCTTCCAGCTCGATGGGTTTTAGCAGGTAGTCAACGCTGTTTACTTTAAAGGCGCGAATGGCGTATTCATCAAAAGCTGTGGTAAAAATTATCGGGGCTTTGATTTCCAGCTCATCAAAAACTTCGAACGAAAGTCCGTCGTCGAGCTGGATGTCCATAAAAACCAAATCGGGAGCAGGATTCTCAGCAAACCAATTCACCGATTCTTCCACCGATTCCAACACCGCAAGCACCTCCACTTCCGGGGCGATGGTGTGTAACTGCTGCATCAGCTTTTCAGCAGCAAAGTGCTCGTCTTCTACAATTACTACCTTCATTTGCTTTGGTTGTTCAGTTTTAATGGCACTTTCACAATAAATTCATCAGCAGTCTCCTGTGTTTCCACTTCGCGGTTAAGAATGAGCTTGCAACGTTCGTTCAGGTTTTTTAATCCGATTTTCGATGAGGCGGCTAGTTGCATCCGTTGGCGCAGGTCGTTGCGCACCACCAGTTTGTCAATTCCTTCAAAATGAATGGTGATGAGCAGCGGCTCTTTCCGTGTGGCAACGTTGTGTTTTATAGCGTTTTCAACCAGCATTTGCAACGACACCGGGATGATCTTCGCGGTTCCTGTTTCTTCAAAATCGATTTTGAGCTCTATTTTTTCGCCGTCGCGAATTTTTTGCAGGTAAAAAAAGTCTTTTACAAATTCCATTTCGGCAGCCAGCGGAACGAGGTCTTTCTCCTGGTTCTCGAGCACGTATCGGTACACGGCCGAAAGTTTATGAATAAATTTATCCGACAATGCGGGATTGGAACTTACCAGCGACGACAGTGTGTTTAAACTGTTGAACAGAAAATGCGGATTCACCTGCGTTTTCAGCGTCTCGTACTGAAAAATAAGCTTCTCTTCCTTTAGTTTCTGCATGCGTTTAACGGTGTCGGCCCATTGCGTGTAGAAAAAGAAGAGGGCACCCACGGCAAAACCAATTCCGGCAGCGGTTAAAAACGATCGCAACTCGGCATGCATAAGGCTGGGAATAAACTCTGAAAATGGTGCTCCGCCCCGCCAAAAGTGCCAGGCGAAAAGTGTAAGGAACAATGCTGAGGCAATAAGCAACACCGTAAAGTAAAAGAGAACCAAACGGATGATGGTTTTCCTTATAGCACCCGGTGTATCGGGATCGACCGACTTGAAAAAACGATTGCCCAGGTACAGGAACAGCTCCAGCTGGATAAAAGTTAGCAGTACCATGTTCCACAAGCCTTGCGACGCAATGCGTTGAAATAGCACCAGGCTAAAAACGATGCTGATGGCAAATGCACCTGCCAGGATAGCCACGTGCTTGAGCACTTGTTTTTTTGTTTGTTTATGTAGTTGAAAGTTTGCCATGGTTTCGGTTTATGAAGATAATAAAAAACTGTTTCTGAAAAACACTTTGTAAGGCAGCCGGTCAATTACGACCGGCCACCTGTAATCTCAATAATCAGATCAAAAGAAAAATTGTTTTCATACGATAAAATAGTTTATTCAATTGGCATCGTATGTAATTCGCATTTGGTATTTAATCATTTGAATTGATGCGAATTCATTAAATGCTCATTTCATGGTTTCGTTTTCGTTGGTTCAAAGATGCAGCAAACACTGTTCTTCCGAAAAAAAGAATTGCTGAGTGGGGGAATTTTGGGTACGAATGGGAAAGAGAAAGTCACTAGTCACTAGACATTAGCCACTAGTTATTCTTTGGTGGTTCCAATGACTGATGACAAGTGACTTGTTCTGTTGCTAAACATAAGCCCACATCTCAACATTAATGCAACCTTTTTTTACTTTTAATTATCTAAAAATCAAAAACATATTAAATCTAGCCGTTATGAACTTGCATAAACTCATAAAACTTATTCCATTTATTTGTTTGGTGTTTCTTTTTGCTTGCGACAAAGAAAATGAATGGCCCGAATTAGTTATTAATGTGCAACTGATTGATGAAAATGAAAATGCCAGTGATGATCATTCCGGTGTTGCGATTACCTTAACAAGGGGGGAAGAGCAATTTAACGGTGTAACCGATTCAAAAGGAGATTGCGTGTTCCCCGATTTCCCATATGGTATTTTTGCTGTAGAACTCGAAAAAAATGGCTTCGTAACATTTGATACTTATCCAAAGCTCACATATCATATCAACGACAGAGTAAATACATTTTCATACAAGATGAATGAAGTACCTCAGTACAGAATAGAACTCGACAGTATAACCAAGCCCGAGGACGGTGAATGGTCTAGAATGTTTGCATACGGAAGAATATATAATATGAAAGACCAACCTCCATCTTATTATCATGCAATTGCGTATTTTAATACAACAAATGACGTTTCGAAGGACAATTATTCATTTTTTCATTATGCAGGTATCTTGCTCGATGAGGTTGTAGGAGATACCCGCGAGATATGGATTACAAACTATGCATATGGGTATTTAATTCCGGAGAATACAGAAACATTATATGTTCGTTTGTATCCATGTGCAAAGTATTTTGATTGGGGAACAATACGCGACGAGGCGCTTGGAGAGCCATCAGAAGTTTTCGAATGGGTAATACCAAATTAAAGTTATAGAACGAATTAAACCACTACCAAATGAAAACAATAGCCACAAAGTGCACTTCCTTATTTTTTCTGCTGTTGCTATTCTTTGCTGCAGGTTGCGACAAAGAAGATGATCTGAATGAAGACGAAATTGAAATCAAAAAAAATCTTACCGATGGATTTTGTATTACATCAAATGGCGAAGTTGTTTTAACGCATAATGATTTTGAATACTATGATTGTTCCGCACACCTGATTTATTTAAATGATAATATGTCGTTTGTTGAGGATTTTGAAAACCTTGGAGAATTCACAGTCTTCGCAAAGGAAGAGGAAATATACAGTGGAGAGACCTGGCCTTTTTATTTGTCGTCTACGCCTACCGGTGCAATAATTAGAACACATCCTTCTTTTTATAACAACAATATCGTACCTATTGGATTTGTAACCTACCTCGATACCTTGGGTGGTTCTGTCCCTGACCCACGCAACGATGAAAGAATTGTTGATGCGCTAAAGAAGTACAATCAGTTTCATGCCGGGTTGAGTTGTGAAATCACATCTGTTGACTACGTATCCTCAACAAACGTAACAGTTAAACTACGGCTAAAAAATAACGACGATTTCAATTACTATTATATCGATCCTGAAAAAACCGGGATTGGCCTGTTTCACTATTTTACAAATGGGTTATACATCCGGAATTTTAGTACCTATGAGATGTATGAGCATAAAATTGAGACAGTTTCGGCCGACCCATGGAATAGCTGGGATTTAGATTGGTTGTCGGTAATTAGTGGTAACCAGAGTAAAGAAATTACAATTACCTATAACAACTTTGAAGCTGTACCACCGGGGCAATACAAAGCTACTTTCGAATTTCCCGGGCTAAGTTTTCAGGTGAGTAAGGCAGCTATTAATCAAGACAATGGCCAGATTTGGTTGGGCAGCCTGAGAATGCAGAAGGAGATTATTATTGAATAAAACTACTGTCGCTAATCTGGGCAATAACTAATGCTCAATTCCCAAAACCAGGTAATTCTACGTGTGTAAAACCAGGTAATTCTACGGTTGATATGCATTTTATTATGTTGTAGTTTTGATATGTTAAATATCAAATGCCAATAAAATGAATGCCGAAACATCTTTCCGCGATTACGGAAATCCCAAACGCAACTTCAAACAAGCCGTCCGCGCCTGCGGAAAATAAGCACCAGATTAAAAAGAGCCTTTCCGCACAAACGGAAAGTCAGAACTGAACTCAAAACAAGCTTTCCGCAACCCCGGAAACTCTGAAATGAAATTAAAACAAGCTTTCCGTTGCTGCGGAAGGATAAAAATAAAGTAAAAACCACGTTTCCGCGAGTGCGGAAACCAATTAATCACTCTTAATCTAAATAATTATGGAAATTTTAAATGCAAGATTACATGATTTTCGCAACGAAGAACATAAGAATTTTCACACCGAAGTAAACGACCTAATTATTCGTTTTACGGTTGAAGCCTTAAAAATTCAACGCTATTACCCTGCTTTTTCAGCGGCATTGGATGCCGAGGCTGAAGCCCTCGACGTGGTGCAGAAAAGTATGTTTACAGGCCCGATTGCCGATGCCGACCACATCCGCGACACCACTACGCTGGGAATGGAAGATATGGTCGACGCGGCATTGCGCCATTTTAACCCCGATGTGCGCGCGGCCGCCCGTCGCCTGAAAATTGTTTTCGATAGTTTCAAAGGTATCACCACAAAACCTTACGATGCGCAAACAGCTGCTACCGATGTGTTGCTTACTCAGTTGCAAACTACCTACCGAACCGATATGCAAACGGTAGGACTTACCGACTGGGCAACCGAGCTAGCGGCCAACAACCAGGCGCTGAAAAACCTGGTGGGCGAACGCTACACCGACGAAACAGGCAAACCGCCCCAAAATATGAAAGAAGCCCGCAAACAACTCGACGCTGCCTACCGCAACGTAGCCAAACTGGTTGATTGTTTAATGTTTGTTGAAGGCCCCGAAGCCTACGAAGCTTTTGTTGCCGAACTTAACGAACGCATCGATAAATACAATACCAACCTGAGTTTGCGCGATGGCCGTAATGCTGAGGAGGAGGAGTAGAGTAATTGTTTTTGCACCGTGGCTTTAGCCCGGTGTTTGGTTCTGTAGTAAAGAGATTGGCTTTAGCCGTTAATATTATAAAATTAAATGCTAAAGCCATTTTCATGTACTCTAAGAAATCACCGCGCTAAAGCACGGTGCAAAAGATAGTTGCTAAATCAATCCTGTATTTGGAATGCTATGTCATCTCGAACGAACGTGAGAGATCTGTTACTTTATAGCTACGATGTAACAGATTCTTCGCTGCACTCAGAATAACAATTTAATAAGAGGGCATAAAAAAATCCGATCTAAAAAGACCGGATTTCCTATTTCTTAAAGCTAGCAACTAGTGGCTAGAAGCTATTTCTTCTTATTCGCTACTTCAATATTTACTTTCTGGCCTCTGAAACGGGCATTTTTGAAAGCTTTTGTAATTTCTTTCTCGTAGTTCGAGTCGATCTCGAAGAATGAGAAACCTTTCAGCACTTCAATGCTGCCAATATCGATACTTTTTCCAGGGGTATTCTGGTTAATCAGATCGATGATTGCACGTTTGTTAACGCCGCTCTTTTTACCCAGGCTAAAGAAGAAACGCGACATGTTGCCACCGTTGCCTCTTCGTGCTCTGCCACGATCTCCGCGTTCACGGTCTCCGCCGCGCTCGCGGCTTCCGCGGTCACCACGCTCACGTCCTTCACGTCCACCTCTGCGGCGGTCGCCACGATCGCTACGCATCGATTCTTTTTCGCGCGCCTCGTCAACGTTAATATCCTTGGCGTTTTCGTAGTATTGTAAAAAGCGGTTAAACTCTACCGATACAAAGTGTTTGATCAGCTCTTCGCGCTCCAGCCATGCCAGTTTTTTGTAAATAACCGGCATAAACTCTGCAATCTGCTCGTTGTTTACTTCCACTTTTTCCACCCTGTCGATGAGGTTGAAAAGCTGCTTCTCGCAAATTTCTTTTCCCAGCGGAACCGGAATTTTCGTGAATTGTTTGCCCATTTTCTTCTCCACATCGCGAAGTTTTCCTTTCTCGCGCATGTGAATCAGTGTAATGGAAATTCCCTTTTTACCGGCACGTCCTGTCCTTCCGCTTCGGTGAATATACACTTCAGGGTCGTCGGGCAGGTTATAGTTAATAACGTGGGTCAGTTCGTTCACATCCAGTCCGCGTGCAGCCACATCGGTAGCCACCAACATTTGCAGGTGTTTGCTACGGAAACGAGACATAACGTGGTCGCGCTGTGCCTGCGACAAATCGCCGTGTAATGCGTCGGCATTGTAACCGTCCTGCATTAGTTTGTCGGCCACATCTTTAGTTTCGGCACGTGTACGGCAGAAAATAATCCCGTAAATGTTGGGGTTAATATCGGCAACACGTTTTAAGGCAATGTAACGGTCTTTGGCGTGTACCAGGTAGTAGTTGTGCTCTACGTTTTCAGCGGCAGTGTTTCTTTTGCCCACTGTAACTTCGTGCGGATCGTCCATGTATGTATTGGCAATTCGTACGATCTCTTTTGGCATAGTTGCCGAAAACAACAGTGTTTGTTTTTCTGCCGGAGTATCTTTCAAAATGGCATCAAGGTCGTCCTTAAATCCCATCGAAAGCATTTCGTCGGCCTCGTCGAGTACCAACCACTGGATTTCGTTTACTTTTAATTTACTCCTTTTTATCAGGTCGAGTGTACGGCCCGGTGTTCCCACAACGATTTGGGCACCACTCTCAAGCTCTTTAATCTGTTTCCTGATGTCGGAGCCGCCATATAAAGTGGCAATTTTTGCTCCGTTAATATTTTTCGAGAAATTCTCAAGGTCTCTTGCTATTTGTAAAGCAAGCTCGCGTGTCGGACTAAGTATTAAAGCCTGTGGGGCTTTTACCGAACTATCGAACTGCTGAACAATGGGTAAGCCAAATGCCGCTGTTTTTCCCGTTCCTGTTTGTGCCAAGGCAACCATATCCTGGTCGTTTTCCAGTAGAAACGGAATTGTTTGTTCCTGGATTGGCGTGGGATTCTCAAAACCAAGTTCCTGGATCGCCCCCAGGATTTCGGCTTTTAACCCCATTGTTTCGAATAAACTCATAATCAATTTTTTAAAGTGGCCGCAAAGGTATTCTTTTTATTTGTATTTCAGAGGTTTATAGCTTGTTGTTTCTTAAATTTAACTTTGGGTGTTCGCTTTGTATTCTATCGAATTGATTTGCTATTGTTTGGCAATTACCATTTTTAACACCGAATTGGCTTTAAATTCTTTCCAAACGTGTACTTTTGTTAGTGTTCATATGTAAAACACATGTTAGATATGAAGCACAGAAAGCCCATGAAAAGAATACTTCAAACTCAGATACTCCTATTGCTGTTCCTGTGTTTTTCAGGTTTCGAAATAAAAGCACAGGAAAACGACAGCATTGTTCCGTTAGAAAACCCACAACGTTTTTTACGTAAAATTGATCTTTCGGAAGTTACCCACAACGGCCTGAAATTGTGGCAAGACGACTTCTCTGGTCACTGGGTGGGCATCGATTTTGGTTTTAACATGCTGCTTAACGAAGATTACTCCGGTTACGATTCGGAGTTTATGGATAATGATATTTTCAGGTCGAATTCGGCGTATTTCAACTTCCTGCAACAAAGCATCGGCTTGCAAAGAAATAAGAATACTATTGGTCTGATTACCGGGCTGGGGCTGCAATTGCAAAGCTACCGATTAGATGATAATACCACAATTGTAAAAGGCAACGATGGGGTGATATCTCCCGAATTCCTGTATTTTAACGATAACCAAAAATCGAAGCTGGCAGTTGAGATGATCACGCTACCCTTGCTTCTTGAGTTTCAGATTCCCATCAATCATTACGATAACCGCCTGTTTTTTTCAGCCGGTGTGGTGGGAAGTGTAAGGCTGAGTAGTCATACCAAAATAAAGTATAAAGAAGAAAAGAAAGAGAAATTAAAAGTGGTGGATGATTTTTCGATGCACCGTTTTAGGTACTCGGTAATGGTGCGAACCGGCTACCGCTGGTTTAATGTATTTGCCAGCTACGATTTGGTGCCGCTGTTTAAAACCGACAAAGGGCCGGAACTTACGCCATTTACTTTTGGAATCACTTTATTCCAATTATAAACGACAACAAACTAAACCTAACAGAATGAATGCTAAACCTTACGTGTTGGAACAAACCAACTGGAAACAAGTAAAAAATCAAAAATACGATGTGGCCATTTTGCCCTGGGGTGCCACTGAACCACACAACTACCATTTACCGTACGGAACCGATTCGCTGGAGACGGCAAAAATTGCCGAGCTGGCAGCCGGTAAAGCCTGGGAAAAAGGTGCAAAAGTGATGGTGCTTCCGGTAATTCCGTTGGGTGCACAAAACATGGGGCAGATTGACATGCCGTTTTGTTTGCACACCAAACCATCAACCCAACTGATAATTCTAAAAGACTTGTTAACGGCTTTAAGTAGGCAAGGCATAAAAAAGCTGGTGCTGATGAACGGCCATGGCGGAAATGATTTTAAACCGTTGGTACGTGAGTTGCAACCTCAGTTTCCCGATGTGTTTATTTCGCTGGTGGAGTGGTTTCGAATGATCGATCAGGAGGATTATTTTGAGGAAGCCGGCGACCACGCCAACGAAATGGAGACAAGTATAATTATGCATTTTTTCCCTGCGCTGGTTCTGCCGCTTGACGAGGCAGGTGACGGAGATGCAAAAACTTTTAAACTTCAGGGGCTGAGAAACAAAACAGCCTGGGCACCGCGCCAGTGGGACAAGGTTTCGGCCGATACCGGTGTTGGAAATCCGAAAAAAGCTACGGCCGAAAAAGGCAAAAAGTTCGTGGACGATATAACTACACAAATCGCCGATTATTTTGTGGAATTGGCGGCTTGTGATTTGGGGAATATGTACGAATAAAAATTCCTGAAAAAACAATAATTATCATTGGAAAAATTCATAAGATTTCAGTTCTTTCGGCAACAAATTAATTGGTCAAGAGAAATGAAACGAGCATCATCAAAAGCTTCTTTAGTACTCAGAGGCATGACTATGCGAGTTACATGAGTCTCCATTAAAATAAACAATTGTAGACGAATGAAATTATTACTGCTAAGTAACTCAACAATGCCGGGCGAACCTTACCTGGATTACCCGAAAAACGAGATAAAAAAATTCCTGGGCGAAAAGTCGGTAACTGCGGTTTTTATTCCGTATGCAGCCGTTACTTTTTCGTTTGATACCTACTGCGAAAAAGTGGAAGAACGTTTTGCCGAAGTGGGGCATCACATTAAAGGTATTCATACATTTAACAATCCGGTGAAGGCGATTGAAGAAGCTGAAGCCATTGTTGTTGGTGGCGGAAATACCTGGCAACTGGTGCGTATGATGCACGATCAGAAGTTAATGAATCCGATTCGCGAACGCGTATACAACGGGGCTCCGTATATCGGCTGGAGTGCCGGATCAAACGTGGCCTGCCCAACATTACGCACCACCAACGATATGCCGATCATTGATCCGCTGGGGTTTGATTGTATTAATATGGTACCGTTCCAGATCAACCCGCACTACCTTGATGCCAATCCTGAAGGACACGGTGGCGAAACCCGGGAGCAGCGTATCTCTGAATTCCTTGAGATTAATCCGAAGTGCTTCGTGGCAGGCTTGCGTGAAGGAACCATGTTTAAATTAGAAGACGATAAGTTGGAGTTGATCGGTGAGAGAAGTTGCCGCATCTTTAAAAAAGGGCAGGAACCATACGAGTTAAAGGCCGGCGACGATTTTAGTTTTTTACTGCGATAAAATGGAACACATTATAAAGTAACCGGATAATTATTATCCGGTTTTTTTATTCCTGTAGTTAACATTAAATCGAGCTACATCTCGGGTTCGATGCTTGTTAGTCCCAAAAACTATTACTTACCTTTGTGCCAAACTTAGCACAAATGGAACTACTGGGAAATAGTTATTTTGCCCTCTTTGTAATTATTGCACTGGGCTTTATCGTTGGCCGTATCAAGATTTTCGGACTGTCGCTTGATGTGTCGGCGGTAATTTTTGTAGCCCTTGTTTTTGGTCACTACGGCATTGTTATTCCAAAAGATTTTCAGTACCTCGGTTTAGTGCTGTTTATTTTTACCATTGGAATTCAGGCAGGTCCCGGTTTCTTCGAGTCGTTTAAAAAGGAAGGGCGGCAGCTGGCCGGATTTGCATCTTTGCTTATCGTGCTGGCCTCAGTAATAACCGTTCTTATTATCACCGTTTTTAAAATTGATCCCAATATCGCAGTTGGTTTATTAACCGGTTCGTTAACCAGTACCCCTGGTTTAGCTGCAGCGATTGATTATACCGGCTCGCCACTGGCTTCCATCGGTTATGGTGTGGGGTATCCGTTTGGTGTTATCGGCGTAATTCTGTTCATTCGTTTCCTTCCTAAAATATTGGGTACTTCCATTGCTAAAGCCGAAGAAGAACATCTTGCGGTTTTGAAAGATGAATTCCCGGAGGTAGTGAAACGCAATTTTGTGGTTGAAAACGAAAATGTTGTTGGCAAAAGCATCGGGGAATTGCGTATTAGGTTTATGACCAAAGCAGTAGTTTCGCGCGTGGTGCACGATGGTATAGCAGTTACTCCAACTCCCAATACCTTGTTGTTGAAAGGTGATTTGATAAAAGCTGTAGGAACCGAAGAAGCTCTAAAAAATGTGGAGTTGCTGATCGGCCCTCAAACAGAACAGGAAATTTCAATCGACGCGAAATACGATGTGCGATCGGTATTGGTTACCAATAAAGAGGTGGTGAATAAAACCGTTGGGCAGATTAATTTGCTGCATACTTACGGTGCAACGATCACCCGAATTCGTCGTGCAGGTATTAACATTGTTCCAAGCCCGGGCTCGAAACTACAGTTTGGCGATAAGCTGGTGATTGCCAGTAGCCGTGCCAACATGGATATGGTTTCAAACATCTTTGGTAACGATCAGAAACGTTTGTCCGATACTGATATTTTACCTGTAGCTCTCGGAATTATTCTGGGGGTATTGGTTGGGAAAATAAGTATTGCGATGGGAACTTTTTCTTTTAGCCTTGGGTTAACAGGGGGAGTACTTATTGTGGCATTGATACTTAGCCGCATTGGTAAAACCGGCCCAATTTTATGGACTATGACAGGAGCTGCCAACCAGCTGGTTCGTCAGTTTGGTTTATTGTTGTTTTTGGCGGCTGTTGGAACAGGTGCCGGGCAAAAAATTGTGGAAACCTTTAATCAATACGGAATTGAACTATTCCTCTACGGAGGTGCCATCACGATTCTGCCAATGATTGTGGCAGGAATTCTCGGTAAGTATTTCTTTAAAATGAACATTCTAACACTGCTGGGAGCAATCAGCGGAAGTATGACAAGTACGCCGGGTTTGGCAGCTGCCGATTCGATGACCGACACCAACGCGCACTCCATAGCCTATGCCACAGTTTACCCGGTAGCAATGGTGTTGCTGATCATTTGTGTTCAGCTGATTACAATGTTTTTTTAATTATTTTTCATACGACGCCGGGTTTAACGCTGCTGGCGACCAGTTTTTCAGAAAACGTAAGATCTTGTCTTTGTCGTAACCTTTATCCTTTTCTAAAAAGGCCGAATTTTGCGTGTGGATACGTTTGCCTGTTTCATCCAGAATAACAAAAACAGGGAAGCCGAATCGTTGCGGGAATTCAAGTTCGGCCAACAGTTCTTCCTGGCGGTTGTTCTGATCGTAATTTACTTTTACCACCTCGAAGTTGTCTTTTATAAAAGAACTTAGCTCTTCATCGTCGTGCACAAAATTGTGAAATTTGATACACCAAGGGCACCAGTTCCCACCAATTTGCAGGAATACATGTTTGTTTGCTTTTTGAGCTGCTTCAACAGCCTCGGCAATGTCTTTTTTTGCATCGGCAGTAGTGTCGTAAATCTTTTGTTCCTGTGCGCTTAACAGCATTGGCAAAATCATTACCAGGCTAAGCATTATTGTTTTAATGTATATCATCATTTTATTCTTTTTCCCAGATCGAATTCATTTCGTAAACATCAATTTTGTCAATTCCCAGTTCTCCGCCATTGGTGAAAAGTACAACGTCGGTTGCTTTTTCGCTTGGAGTGAAGCAGTTACTGATCACTTTTTTACCATCGTTGGCAAAGATTTCAATGGAGGAGCGGTCGAGTAGTATTTCGAGCTTGATTGTATTGTCGACAGGCGGAAGTGGTACGGTGCAACCAAGTACGGTTAGCGTTTCACGTTTTACATTGTACAGAATCTCTGTTCCGGCCGACTTGCCATCATTTCGAAGCATAAACCCAAAATTGTCGCTTGTTTTCAGGTCGAATTCACCAATGATGTGCAGGCAATCGCCCGATACCTTTTTTAGTTTGTTATCGTTAAGTCCGGGCAAAACGTTTTTGTCTTCCCACGAGTCGTGTTTGCCATGTAATTTTTCAATCTCTGAAACCGGTTTTCTTATGAGCTGGTAACCATAATCGAATTTTGTAACCGACAATTCGCATGGAAACGACATCTGTCCGTTAAAGGGCATATCGGGGAACTCTCCTCCGCGCATCCATGCAATCTGTATTACGCGGCCATCCGACTCTGGAATATTACTCCAGGTTTGTGTGGCGTAATAATTTTTCCCCCAATCGCTCTTCATTTTAGCTGTTTCAGGGGTAAACGATTGTCCATCGAAACTGCCAATAATATAGCTGCCGTCGCCATCAAAAAGTACCCATTTGGTTTCATCGGGCCGGTTGGTTACCTGGAATTTTACCAAGTCGGGGCACTCGTAAAAACCTGGAATGTGACTTTGCCACTCCCAGTCAACCAGGTTGGTTGAGGTATAGAACGAAACGCCTTTAGAACCTTCTCCCTCACTCGTCTTGCGGTAAAGTGCCATTATCCATTTTCCGCTTTCTTCGTGCCAGAATACTTTCGGGTCGCGGGCATCGTCATTTTCATCAAACGCTATTATCGGATTTCCCTCATATTTCTCCCAGTTTCTTCCTTTGTCGGTGCTGTAGGTAATACGCTGGCCACATTGCTGGCTGGTGTAAAAAGCAACCAGTGTTTTGGTGTTTCCGTTTTGTTTGCCAAGCAGGTTGTTTTCATCAACAATTGCCGAGCCCGAATAGGCGGTGCATTTTTCTTTATCAGTTGAACCTTCATCGGGGTAAAGTGCAATCGGAAGTGCTTGCCAGTTTAACAAATCCGTGCTTACCGTGTGCCCCCAATGCATGTATCCCCATTCGTTTCCTTTGGGGTTATATTGGTAAAACATGTGGTATTCATTTTCGTAAAAAACCAGCCCGTTTGGATCGTTATGCCAGTTTTTTTCCGGCGTAAAATGGAATTGTGGCCGGTAAAGTTCGTCGTAAAGTTTTTGCTCCTTTTTTTGCGCCGGAAGACTAATAAGCAGAGCAATAGAGAGTAAGGCTGTTGATAAAAAGTTCATAAAAAATTGGATCTTAAATTTTGTTATCGAGCTAAACTTATGAAAAAAAATTTGGTTTAATTAAATTAATTCCTACATTTACATCCACAAACCCATAAATATAGAACCGTTCTTTGACTGGCGCTTTTGATTTTCATCACAACATCAATCATCAAATTAAAATCAAAAGTTGAATTTTTTGCGTTAAGAAACCTTTGTTACAGGGTGGATATTTTGTGGAAGTAAATTACAAACCCACCGCTTTGCAGTATTATAATATTTGTAAAACGGATTTTTGCTTACTCAATATTTTTTCGCTCTTACGAAAGTTTTGTAAAAGATTTTTCCGGCATCAAACGAATGTTTCATTATTTATAATTAAGAAGTTAGAACCTAATTTGAGTTGTAATGAAACAAAACCATTTAATTATTGAGGACGCTGTAAACAACAGAAAAGAATTTATTTACTGATCGCAATTAAGCGAAACTTATTGGTGTAGAATTGAGGTTTCAACAAACCCAATGATTTACATAACAAACCCGGTAAATCATATCAGGAACCAAAAATTCAGGCAGAACAATAAGGAGCGGGAAAAGATTTCGATCGTAAATTGCTGAGTACAAAAGTATGAGAACTTTGTGGGCACACCATAGACTAACGGTCTAAGAAAAGTAAACCCATCTTCTCAGCAAAACATCCCAATTTCGGATCCCGATCTAAGGATTTAATAAAATCATCAGCTTTTCACCGGTAAGATTTTGGTCAACCTGTGGTCAATCAATCAGCGACAATAATTAGGGTACTCTATTAAAAGTCAGGTTCTTTGTAGTGAATATTTGACAGGACAATATAGAAGTCGTTTTCCAAGAAGATTAAGTTCTTTGTTTACTGAAAAAAGTCTTAGGGAATAAGCATCGCGGGATTACAAACCCACTGTTTCAATAACAAACAAACCCGATTGAAACAGGTACACCGCAACGTAAGTTTCCTAAAAACATGCCGAAAACCTTTGCGCAAATTGAGATTTAGGCATGACAATTTTTACAAACCCTAATTTAAAATTGTAATGAGACATTTAATTATTACCGCCCTGGTATTAGTTGGCGCTTTTTGTGCCAGGGCCGAGCAATCAGATCAGGAAAGGATCACAAAGATCAATGCCCCGATCAATATTGCTTCTGAAGACAGTAAAAAATCATTTATCGCACCCCATGAAACAAACTTAAAATCCGGATCGGTATTAAATTCCGATTTCCAGGTGGAGTTTGTGAACTTTCCTGAAAATGCAAAACCTGCATTTTTATATGCTGTATCTATTTACGAAAACCTTATTTCGTCGCCCATACCGATTAAAGTGCGTGCAACGTGGAAAGGGGTCGGAACCAACGTATTGGCAAGTAGTGCTCCAAGTAGTATGTACCGCAACTTTAAAGGCGCACGACTGAGTAATGTGTATTACCCGGTGGCACTGGCTGAAAAACTTGCGGAAAAGGAATTGAACGGAACGGAAGCTGATATCGAGTGTGCGTTTAACAGTTCAATTAACTGGTATTTTGGTATCAATGGCGATTGCCCGTCAAACGAGTACGATTTTGTAACCGTTGTGTTGCACGAGTTGGTACATGGTTTAGGATTTGTTGGTTTTTTCGATGTAGAAAACAACCAGGGAATTATTGATAACAGCGCGAATGCTCCCAGTATTTACGATGTATATGTTTATAACCAGCTACACCAGCAAATTGCCGATGAGAATCTTTTTTCTCGTCCGTCAGCAACGCTTGCAGAGCAATTGCTCTCGAATAATCTTGCGTTGAAAAATCAGGGAAATTCTGAATCTGTAAAAGTTTATGCTCCGCAGAGCTGGAATATTGGAACCAGTATTTACCATTACCCTGAAAATGAATTTAGCCAGGGAGACGCTAACGCGCTGATGACACCTTTTATTTATAGAGGAGAAGCCATTCATTATCCGGGTGATAAAACAATGGATATTCTGGCCCAAATGGGATGGAAGTCGGTTAGTTTTGATGGTTACGAGATTAAAGATTTTGAAGAGCCATGTGAAAAACTTCCTGTTTTTGTTGAAGTTGGCGGAGAAATGGATATCGATCAATCATCTGTAAAAATCACTTTCTCAACCGATAACTTTGCAACATCGCAAACTGTAAGTCTTGCTTACAATAACAATACTCATCAGTTTGAAGGAGACTTACCTTTAAACAACGCAACCGGTAAAATATATTACTACTACCAGGCAAAAACTACAGGAAATGTAGCATTCAGTTATCCTGAACGTGCACCCGAGCAAAAACTAAATTTCCGCATTGGTGACGATTATTATCCACCGGTTTTGCAGCATAATCCAGAGAAAATGGTAAACGCCGGCAGCCCTGTAATGAATTTTGCAGCCGTTGCAACCGATAATGTTGGAATAAACAGAGTTGAGGTTCAGTACCGTATTAACGGACAAGATCAGGAGCCATTTATCTTATCAAAAGAGGGTGCTGATAATTACGCCGGCAAACTTGAATTTCCTACAGAATTATTTAGCGATGATGTGGTTGAGTACAGCATTGTTGCTATTGACAATACAACGCGCGAGAACAAACGCCGTATGCCAGCCAGTGGTTATTACAACGTTTCAGTATTTCAAACAAATGAGGCTTTAACAGGGTACTTTAATAATTTTGATTCGCCAAATACCGATTTCGAAATTTCAGATTTTGAAGTCACCTTGCCGGCCGGTTTCTCAAGCGGTAACCTGCACACCATAAATCCATATCCTGAATCGCAGGCTGATAACCAAAAGTATAACCTGCTCGCCCAGTTAAAATATCCGATTGTTCTTGAAGAAAATGGTCTGATGAGTTTTGATGAGGTAGTTTTAGTAGAACCGGGTGTAGAAGGAACAGTTTATACTGAAGATCAGTTTTGGGATTTTGTAATTGTTGAGGCCAGTAAAAACAATGGAAAAAGCTGGTTACCAATTACCGATGGTTACGACTCGAGTGTTGATGATCTTTGGAGTTCGCAATTTACAGGTTCGTTAAAAAGTGCGGTGTCGCAGGCAGCCGGAGCAGAAAACATGTTCCTGAAGCAAACGATAAACCTAACCGACAACACCGGTTTTGAAGCAGGCGACACCGTAATTTTTCGCTTTCGTTTAGCATCAGATAAGGCCACTACCGGATGGGGATGGGCAATCGATAATTTGTCAATACAGCAAGTTACTACCGATGTTAACGAAGAGCTGGCTGCCAACGAGGTAAGCATTTACCCAAACCCATTTAAAAGCAGCATCTATATCGATGGATTCCGTTCAGAGACGGCAGACGATGTTGAAGTAATTATTACCGATTTATATGGAAAAACAGTGCATCGCGAAACACTTTACAATGCAGCGTATTCCGGCAAGATAAAAATCGATCTTCCTAATGTGGCTCCCGGAGTATACATGGCAAGTATATCAGATAATTATTTAAATACAATTACTCAAAAAATCATAAAAAATTAGAACTATGGAAACTTTATTAATGATTGCTTTTATAGCAGCATTCGCAGGCTTAGTAACATCTTTAGTGGTGTTGTACAAATTACTAACTGAGAAAAAAGCGCAAAGGTTAGAATATTAGATGATTGGTATTACGACCTTAAATTAGGTAATGCCGGAATGAAAATTCCGGCATTTTTTTTGCTTCTCATCCAACTTATATGAACTTTTTGTTGCCCATGTTCTTTTAAATGTGAAAATTTACTGCCCTTAAAATGTTATTAGAATAGTAAAATGAGCAAGTATTATACATTATTAAATTTGTTGATTCTTGTAGCGCTATCCTCCAGTGCACAAATGAAGAGTTACAATAAAAGCATAAAAGTTCAGCCTCCGGTTTGTTACGCTTCCGGCGAAGTAGAAAGGGTACGAATAGCACCGCCTGTCGAATTTCTTTTGAAATCAGCCGGAGTAGCAAAATCAGAAATAATAGTCGATTATAACGGTTTTACACCCGAAGCACAGGAGGCGTTTGCCTATGCTGTTAGTATTTGGGAATCGCTTATTGAATCGGATATGCCAATACGGATGCAAGCCAATTGGGAAGACAATTTGGAAACTAATGTTCTCGGCAGTTGTGGCCCCGAAACCTATTACAAAGATTTTAAGGATGCTCCTTTTAAAGGTCGTTATTACCCGGTTGCCATAGCCGAAAAAATAGCCAAAAGGGAGATGAATGGAGAGAGCCGTTATGATATGATCGCCAATTTTAACAGCAACGTTGATTGGTACTACGGGACTGATATGAATTGCCCCGATACCCTTTACGATTTAGCAACCGTTGTAATGCATGAAATTGGTCATGGACTTGGGTTTACCGGCTTTCTTTTTATTGATAGCAGTAACGAATACGGAGCATATGGTAACATTCAGTTTGGTGAGGCTACTTCGTTTGATCTTTTAGTGGAGAAGGGCCAACCTGCTGGAAAGCAGCTTGTTGATACTTCATTTTTTGAAAATGTTAGCAGTGAGTTGAGATTAGCTCTGATTTCAAATGATCTGTACGCAAATAGCCCCATTGCAAAACATAGGAACGATGCGCTTACACCAAAACTTTATACTCCGTATATTTTTAATGCTGGTTCAAGTATCTACCATTTGGATGATAATACTTATGGCCACACAGATGTAAATTCGCTAATGACCCATGCCATCGGAATGTCCGAAGCAATTCATGATCCGGGACCTATTACGAAAGGTATAATGGACGATATTGGCTGGAGGAATATCTTTATCCGTTTCAATCAGGTAAAAGATATTGAGGAGCTAAAACCACTGGTCTTTAGCGGATGGTTTGAGAGTGATTATGGTGTAAAAGCCGGAACGCCAAAAGTTATTTTTTCCTGGGATGAATTTGAAAGTCATTCCGATACACTTGAATTAATTGATTTGGAAGGCGACGGAACCTACGCTGCAACTTATGTCCCCAAAATCGGTACCGAAAAAATCTCATATTACATTGAAGTACAGGACACCGTGAATCGTATGCGAACCGATCCTGCACTGGCACCAAATGAATTCCATACAATTCATGTTGGTACGGATACTGAAAAACCTGTTATTGCACACGACGAGATTGATTATTTTCTATTATTGAATGAAGAGCAGCAATTGGTTGCAGATATCAGCGACAATCTCGGTATCGATACAGCTTATGTGCAATATTCTATCAATGGCGAAGCACAGGAACCTTTTGCATTGCAATTGGATTTTGCAGATCGGTATATTGGAAATTTACCGCTCGACCTCAATAATTTAAATGATGGAGATGAGATTACTTATGCCATATTTGCCATCGATGCTGCAAACACTCCCAATAGTTCAAGACTTCCAATCGATGCAGATAGCCTTTTCTCTTTTAAAATCGAGGACATATTTGAACCGGTTAGTTACTATTCAAACGATTTTGATACGGAAACACCTGATTTCCTTCTTTCTGATTTTGATATTTATACGGCTCCTAATTTCAACGATGGAGCACTGCATAGCCCGCATCCTTACCCGGCGCCCGAAATTGACAACGGAGAACTGGAGTTTACAACATTGTTGAAGAAACCAATAATTATTAAAGATAACGGAACCATGAACTTTACAGAAGTGGTTTTGGTTGAGCCGGGTGAATTAACGTCGGTATATGGCGGCAGCGATTTTTACGATTATGTAATTGTTGAAGGAAGCAAAAATAATGGAGCCAACTGGTATCCGCTGGCCGATGGTTACGATTCGTCAGATCAAATTGTGTGGCTAACAAATTATAATAGCGGAATACCAACTGGTGAACAGAATTCGGAGACCGTAGGTACGGCTGACTGGTTTGTAAACCGTTCGATCACATTAACCGATAACGATTATTTTGTTGCCGGCGATACAATTTTGATTCGTTTCCGGTTATATTCCGATCCATTCGCAGCTGGCTGGGGATGGGCAATCGATTATTTGGAGATTCAAAGACCGGTGTCAGCCGATATTACCTTATTATTGCCAGGAGAAGTTAACGTTTACCCCAATCCGTTTACCGATAATGTTACGGTAAAAATTTCAGCTGTTCAGCAGGAGTCGCAAATACAAGTGGATGTGTTTAACGCAGTGGGGCAAAAAATATATGTTACACAAGAACAGGGAGTAATTGGCACTTATTCGCATGAAATTAATCTTTCCCGATACGGAAATGGAATGTTCCTGGTAAAAGTGAGCCAAAACGGGCAAACCGTGCTGACTAAAAAGTTAATTAAAAACTAAATTTCGAATTTTAGCTTTAAAATTCGGAGTAAAAACATGATAAAAATTTCATTTCAAAAATATATCTCTATATTTGTTGACAGAAATTAAAGAAATGACAACGAAATTTAACAATAACTATTTCTACTTTTATTTTTATTATGGTTCTGAAAACGGGGTCAGGAAGTAGGGTATTGTCTAAATTAAAGATATTTTACAGAAAGGTCTCGAAAAAATTCGGGACCTTTTTTTTTGGATAAAAATGAAATAAACAAAACTGAATATACAAATGAAGACTACAGTAATAGGACTTGGATTAATTGGTGGATCAATTGCCCGCGATTTGCGAAAATCGGGTTTTGCCACCGAATTAATCGGGGTTGATGCCAGTGAGGAAAATGCTGCTAAAGCCCTGGAAATAGGGCTGGTTGACCGGGTTGAAACATTGGAAGACGGGGTGAGAGATACAGACCTGGTTATTATTGCCATTCCGGTAAACAAGGAGCTTGAGGTTTTGCCACGGGTGTTGGATACCATTAGCAGCGGAACAACGGTAGCGGATATGGGATCGACAAAAAAAGTGATTGTTGATTTGGTGGCGAACCACAAAAGAAGAAAAAACTTTGTGCCGGGGCACCCCATGTCGGGAACCGAAGACTCCGGACCAACAGCGGCTTTGGAAGGATTGTTTAAAGGCAAAATTGCCATTCTGTGCGACCAGGAAGACTCAGGCCCGCAGCATGTGGCTTTAATTGAAAAAATGTTTCAGGTGCTGGGAATGGATATTGCCTATATGACATCGGATGAACAGGACCACAGCACCGCTTTTGTGTCGCATTTGCCGCACGCTGCTGCTTATGCGCTGGCCAATGCGGTTCAGGCAAAAGAGGATCGTAAAATCATTTTCGATCTGGCAAGTGGAGGATTTCGTTCAACCGTTCGTTTGGCAAAGAGTTCGGCTACAATGTGGCACCCGATTTTTCAACAAAATCGTCAATACGTTGTTGAATCGCTGAACGTGTATATCAAACATCTTATTGAATTCCGCGATTGTATGAAAAACGAGGAGGATGATAAAATGCTCGATCTGATTAACAATGCAAATAAAATCCGTGGAATTCTTGAAGGTAAGAATCCGCATTTTCTGAAGAATGAAGAGAAATTGACAAAACTTTATACGAAATAATCATGACTTTAAAATTAGACATTAATCCGATTAAAGCGTGGATGCCAAATATCGACAATCCACTGCTGATTTCAGGGCCATGTAGCCTTGAAACGGAAGAACAAACCATGGAAACTGCCCGTTTGCTGGCAAAAGACAAACGCGTATTTGTTTTTCGTGGTGGGGTTTGGAAACCCAGAACACGCCCGGGATCATTCGAAGGCGTTGGATCGATCGGTTTAAAATGGTTGCAGCAGGTAAAAGAAGAAACCGGTTTGCCGGTTGGAACTGAGGTAGCCAATGCACAACACACCGAAGAGGCTTTAAAAGCCGGACTTGATGTATTATGGATAGGTGCGCGCTCTACAGCCAGCCCTTTTGTGGTGCAGGAAATTGCCGATGTGTTGAAAGGGACTGATACCGTGGTAATGATTAAAAATCCGGTGAATCCCGACGTACAACTTTGGATGGGTGCTGTTGAGCGAATCTACCAGGCGGGTATTAAAAACATTGTGGGAATACACCGTGGTTTTACACCATTTCGCGAAACAAAATACCGTAACTACCCCAACTGGAAAACCTATATTGAATTAAAGCGTCTACTGCCGAATTTGCCTGTAATCTGCGATCCGAGCCACATTGCCGGAACACGCGAATACCTTTTCGAAATTTCGCAGAAAGCATTTGATATGGGAATGGAAGGATTGATGGTTGAATCACACCGCGATCCGTCGTGTGCTTTGAGTGATGCCGGTCAGCAACTTACTCCGGCCGATCTTGGAAAAATGCTTGATAAATTGGTTATCCGTTACGAGAATGCGAGCAATCCTGATTTCGACAATCAACTGGATGTGTTGCGTAACCGAATTGATGCAATTGATGCCGAATTATTGGAAACACTGGCTTCGCGTGTGCAGATTGTTAAACAAATTGGCGAGTATAAACGCGACAATAACGTTACAGCGCTGCAAATTAGCCGCTGGACACAGTTAATGGAAAACCGCGTTAAGCTGGGGAAGAGTATGGAAATAAATGAAACGTTTGTAAAAATCCTTTTTCAGCTGATTCACGAAGATTCGGTGCGTATGCAAACTGAAATTATGGACCAGGAATAAAATATTGATTGAAAAAATAATAAGCCTCGGGAGATTTTCCGGGGCTTTTTTATGCTTTTTTGTTTTCTGCTTCAGCACACGAACTGGCCAGCTTATAAAGAGCCTTCTTCATGGCTTTTTCAACCTGCACAAACTTTGGCAGTTCCTTACCAATAAAAATGAAGAAAACGGCCATTTGCTGCTCATCTGCAAGCAGCGGAAGCATTTGTTTGTTCAAACGGTAAGCTTCCCGCATCAGACGTTTTATCCGGTTTCGTTTTACAGCTCGTTTAAATATTTTTTTACTTACCGTAAAACCAGCCTGAACAGGAACGGGTTGAGGTAGCTTAGTTACCTTGTAAACGACTTTTATTGGAAACGCCAAAAACGACTCGCCCTCAGCAAAAAGTTTATCGATAACCTTTTTGCTGCACAAACGCTCCACTTTTTTAAGTGTGTAGGATGTTGGCGATTCTATTTTTTCTTTTGCTTCCATAAAAAAGTAAAGGCCATACGTCATATGACGGACGGCCTTTCAAAAGTATATATTTTTCTATTTAATTCTTGTTGCTCTTCTTGATGTATTGTTCAAGAGCCATAGTCATCGAAGGAGCCTGTGCTGTCGGAGCCTGAATATCCAGTCTTAATCCGGCTTCTTCTACTGCTTTTGCTGTTGACGGACCAAAACATGCTATGCGTGTTGAATTTTGCTCAAAGTCGGGGAAGTTCTGGAACAGCGACTTAATTCCCGATGGACTGAAAAATACAAGCACATCATATTTTATATCTGCCAAATCCGATAAATCGGCACTAACAGTACGGTATAAAATTGCTTTCGTATACGTGTAGCCGCCTTTGTCTAACAGCGTTGGAATTTCCTGTTTGTGAATATCCGAAAGTGGCACAAGGAATTTTTCATCTTTGTGTTTTTTCATCACATTCACCAAATCGGCGAATCTACCATCGGCATAAAATATTTTACGCTTACGGTACACGATGTACTTTTGGAGATAGAAAGCAGTTGCTTCAGAAATACAGAAATATTTCATCGAATCAGGCACTGTGATGCGCAATTCCTGTGCAATTCTGAAAAAATGGTCGATAGCAGTACGGCTGGTAAATATTACAGCAGTATGCTCAAGTATCTGCGTTCGTGTTTGGCGAAATTCCTTGGCAGGAACTCCCTCAACTTGTATGAACGGTCTGAAATCGATTTTCAGGCCATTCTTTTCAGCCAACTCAAAATACGGTGATTTTGCGGTACTTGGCTCCGGTTGTGAAACTAAAATGCTCTTGACTTTCAAATTTTTATGCTTTTAATGAGACTTTCCCCCTTCTTATTCAAACAACAACTTTATAAATTAAAAGCAAGGGTAAAATTTCAAGGGTACAAAGGTACAAAAACAGATAAAATAAAGAAAATTGTTTTTTCAATAATATTATTGCTCCCCTTCTTAGTAATATTACATTAAAAAGAAAAAGAATGACAAGTCCTAAAATAGCTATAAATACAGGGGTTTTAAGTGGTGCAAATTGAATTAAAATTACCACCGGTAAAAAAACTAAACTGAGCGAACGGTTAAAATTATCGTAGCTAAACAGATATTCCCGGGTTTCATTTTGTGTTTCAAACATCAATCCTAATGTTAAATAGATAACTTTTTTGCCAAAAAAGTAGAGTAAAGAACCCCCGAAAATTAAGGCTAACAACGCGGGCGTTAATGCTGTGTTTTGGTATTTAAACAAATTTAAACACTGAAAAAGAAAAATGGGGAAGATGATATAAAAAATGGCCTCAAGACGAAATGCCGCATGAAAAACAGGGTAATTCTTATCGTTGAGCATACGCGTTGAAGTGGCATTGTTGAATAGTGATAAGAATAATTGCTTAATATATTTGGCATACGAATACCGGATGCTGGCAAATAGGGCAATGGCAACAAAAATAATAATGGTTAACCAGTCGTGCCCCGGATATTCGCGCTCACGGTTGGGTAAAACCAGGGAGTTTTGTTCAAGTTGAGTGCTTTGCATTTCTGTCTGTTGTCGTGGAGCCATGTAGTCAGAGCTCTGCACTTCTTGTTTCTTTCGTTTGGGAGTGTTGTTGCCTGGTGCCGTTGTGCTTGTTTTTTCAACGTTTTGGGGCACTTCAGCACTTGCGTTATATGCTGCAGTAGTATCCTGGTAATATGTATAATTTGCCCCCATAATTCTGAATGGCGCAAAGATACCAAAATATTAAGATGAGAACTTAACCGGGCAGAAGAACAAGCAGTCTTTTTTATAAAAAACAGCGGAGTAATTTTTGTTAATTTGTGAGGCATAAAACAAAAAATGGAAGCAAAGATTTACATGGCCCCTTTACAGGGTTTCACCGACTATGTGTACCGGGCGTCGTACGCAAAGGTGTTTAATACAGTTGATGCCTATTTTATCCCCTACATTTCAGTGAAGAATGATACGATACCGAATAAATATATGCGCGAAATACTTCCGGAGAATAATACGCAAAGCAGTGTCGTTCCTCAAATTCTGGCAAAAGATGCTGCAGAGTTCGATTTTCTGAAAAATATTTTAACTGACCATGGCTACAATGAATTTAACCTGAATCTGGGATGTCCATATCCAATGGTCACCAACCGGGGAAGAGGTTCTGGCTTGTTGCCTTTCCCGGAAGAGATTTATAAAATACTTGATCATTTTTACAGCAGTGGAAAAGGAGAACTTTCAGTAAAATTAAGAGCCGGGTTTAAATCAGCCGATGAGATAAAAGACGTTATAAGCGTATTGAATCAGTTTCCGTTAAAAGAAGTAATTCTCCATGCACGGGTGGCGGGACAGTTGTATTCGGGTGAAATTGATGAAAACGCCTTTTCTTATGCCACACAGAATCTAAAACACAAGCTGGTTTACAACGGCGATATCTTTTCGAAACAGGATTTTATTGACAAACAAAACAAATTTCCGGGCATAAATACCTGGATGTTGGGACGCGGAATTTTAATGAATCCCTTGTTGCCACACGAAATAAAAGGTATTGACATTTCGGAAAAAGAACGTACCGATCTTTTGTATACATTTCATCAATCCATGCTGGAACATTATCTTGAAATTATGGATAACGAAGGTAATGCACTGAATAAAATGAAACAGTTCTGGAGTTATTTTGCCTATTGTTTTCCAAACCAAAAAAAGGTAATGAAACACATTAAAAAGGTAAAAGCCCTAAATCGATATAATCCGACTGTCAAGTCAATATTTAACGAAATTAATAGCTGAGACTTCGACTTCGCTCAGTCTGACAGTTTTGGTCATGTTCAGCGTAGTAGAAACTGAATGCTAATGCGCATCCAGCCAGTTATCTGCGGCGTTGCTTTCAACCGTTAACTGTACGCCGATATCCACTGCATTCTCCATTTCTGTTTTTACCAACGAACGTACTGTTTCCAGTTCCGGTTTATACACATCAAAGTTCAATTCATCGTGTACCTGCAAAATCATTTTCGATTGCAGATTTTGTTCCTCCATTTTGTTGTGGATGTTGATCATGGCAATTTTAATGATATCGGCCGCAGACCCCTGAATCGGCGCATTTACAGCATTTCGTTCGGCCATACCGCGAACTACTGCATTGGCCGAATTGATATCGTTTAAATAGCGTCGTCGGCCTTTTATGGTTTCCACAAAACCCTGCTCGCGGGCCAGTTGAATTTGCTTGTCCATAAAAGCTTTAATCTTCGGAAAATTCTCGAAATAGCCATCAATTAAATCTTTGGCTTCGGTTCGTGGAATATTTAAACGCTGCGACAATCCAAATGCCGAAATACCATAAATAATTCCGAAGTTGGCCGTTTTGGCTTTGCGGCGCATGTCTGAATCAACTTCACTTTCCGGAATCTGGTATATTTTTGCGGCGGTAATGGAGTGAATATCTTTGCCTTCGTTAAAAGCGCGCTGCATTTCTTCGTCGCCACTTAGCGCTGCCATAATCCGCAACTCAATTTGCGAGTAGTCAGCAGAAAAGAATGTATGCTCATCATCCGACGGAATAAAAGCTTTCCGAATTTCGCGGCCCGCAGCATCACGGATTGGAATATTCTGCAGGTTTGGATTAACCGAACTTAAACGTCCGGTGGCAGCAATGGCCTGGTTGTATGAGGTATGAATCTTGCCGGTTTTCGGATTTACCAATTGTGGTAGCGCCTCAACGTAAGTCGATAACAGTTTTTTCAATCCCCGGAAATCCAATACTTTTTGAACGATCGGGTGTTTATCGACCAAACGAATCAGCACTTCCTCGGAAGTTGAGTATTGTTTTGTTTTGGTCTTTTTGGCGTTGGTATCAATTTTTAGCTTCTCAAAAAGAATGGGGCCCAATTGTTTGGGCGACGAAACGTTAAATTCTTCGCCGGCCAGTTCTATAATTTCCTTTTCCAGTTCAATGATCTGTTCGCGTAAAACGATGGCAGATTTATTTAACTCGTCTGAATTTAATTTTACACCCGCACTTTCCATTTTTGCAAGCACCGGTACCAGCGGCATTTCAAGTGTTTCGAAAAGTTCGCATACCCCGGCTTTATCCAGCTCCGGGTCCAAAGCATTTTTTAATTGCAGCGTCAGGTCGGCATCTTCGCAGGCATAGTCGCGCAACTTATCCGTTGTTACCGAACGCATGGTCACCTGGTTTTTCCCTTTTTTGCCGATCAGGTTTTCAGTCGGAACTTTTTCGTAATTCAGGTACTGCAAACACAACTGGTCGAGGTTGTGTTTCATATCGGGCTGAATGAGGTAATGTGCCAACATGGTATCGTAAAGTGGCCCTTTCACCTCCAGGTTATAATTCTTCAGAATGAGAATGTCGTATTTAATATTTTGCCCGATTTTGGTAATGTTCGTATCGGCAAAAATTTCGCGGAACTCATCCATTACCTTTTGCGCTTCCTCCCGGTTGTTGGGAAAAGTAACACAATATGCTTCGTGCTCCCTAAACGCAAACGACATACAAACGATCTCAGCAATTTGAGTATCCAATCCGGTGGTTTCGGTATCAAAACAAAATTCCTTTTGCACCGAAAGTTCGGCCCGTAGACTGGCGCGTTGCAGTTCGTTTTCAACCAGGTAATACTGGTGCGGAACAGAATCGATATTTTCTTTTGTGGAAGGAATTTCAGTGACAACTTCCTCAGGAGCACCAAAAAGTGTTCCCTGCATGGCCGGTTGGGCTGGGGCACTGCTCAGGTTTAAGCGTGTAATGAGTGTTTTAAATTCAAGCTCGTTAAACAGTTTTACCAGTTCCTCTTTGTTGAGTTCGTCTTTCTGCAGCTGCTTAAGATCAAATTCTACCGGCGCATCTGTAATAATGGTTGCCAGCACTTTTGATAGGCGCACCTGCTCTTCGTTTTCAACGATCCGTTCTTTTTGTTTGCCTTTTAGCTTATCGGTGTTTTTGTACAGTTCTTCAATGCTTCCGTAATCGGCAATCAATTTTTGTGCAGTTTTTGGTCCAATGCCGGGGCAGCCGGGGATATTATCCGCCGAGTCGCCCATCAATCCAAGAATGTCAATCACCTGGTCGGCAGTTTCAATACCAAAGTTTTCCTGTACTTCCGGCAGCCCCCAAATTTCTACATCGCCACCTCCTTTTCCGGGTTTATACATAAAAACCTTATCGGAAACCAGCTGTGCATAATCTTTATCAGGTGTCATCATGTAGGTGGTGAAACCTTCTTTTTCGGCTTTTTTGGCCAGGGTTCCAATAACATCGTCGGCTTCGTAACCTTCCTTTTCAATAATGGGAATGTTAAAAGCCTCAATAATTTTACGAATATATGGAATCGATTTACGCAGGTCTTCCGGCATTTCGTCGCGGTTGGCCTTGTATTCTTTAAACATTTCGTGCCTGAAAGTTGGTGCCGACACATCGAAAACCACAGCCAGATACTCCGGATCTTCTTTTTCCATTAACTGCACAATGGTGTTGGTAACACCCAGCATTGCCGAGGTATTTACACCTTTTGAGTTAAACCTTGGATTGCGGATAAATGCAAAATAACTGCGGTAAATCAGTGCGAAAGCGTCTAAAAGAAAAAGTTTTTGCTGTTTGTTTTCAGCCATAATATTAATTTTCAGGATCGGTTTATTTATTGTCTTCTGCAAACCACTCGGCATACGAAGTTGCCGTTTCGTAAAGACGAATACTATACAAAGAAACATCTCCGGGTAATTCTTGTTGAAGAACGCCGGCAAAATATACACACATATTTTCCGATGTGGGCTGGAAATCGTGAACGATCAGTCGCTCGGTAGCTTTTAATAGGTGCTCCTGGTTTTTATCGGCGTAAATCCGAC
Organism: Draconibacterium mangrovi; assembly: GCF_010586825.1. Taxonomy (GTDB): domain Bacteria; phylum Bacteroidota; class Bacteroidia; order Bacteroidales; family Prolixibacteraceae; genus Draconibacterium; species Draconibacterium mangrovi. Next base: position 144,334 of record NZ_JAAAGB010000006.1, read on the forward strand.
TTACCACCAAACTGTGGTCGTACACATTTACGATTTTATCTTTTACCAGTTTTTTGAGCTTGCCAAAGTCAATCACCATCCCGTCTTTCGGGTGTCCTTTTTCCTCCCTAATTTCACCAAGTAAAGTCACTTCCATGTTGTAAGTGTGCCCGTGAATATTGCGGCACAAACCATCGTAATTGTGCAGCGCGTGGCCCATTTCAAAATGGAATTTCTTGGTAACTCTAATCTTCGCCATTTGTGTATAAATTTAAAGTCGTGAAATTACGGTTTTTATCCGACGAATTGGATGAACATTTAAAATTACGCAACTTTTTTATGCCCGAAACCATCTATATGAAAAGAAACCGCTTGGATATGATGAAAAGGATTTCCATACTATTTTTGTTGCTGTTTGCGGTTTTTTCGTGCACAGATGACGAGGAATCAAACGTCTTCGATTTTGGAGAAGAGAAACAATTCCGGGTTCATGAATTTTATTCAGATTTCAGTGAATCGCTTGTTTTTGAAATCTCTGCTATTTCTGATTCGCGCTGCCCAACAGGAGTAGTTTGTATTTGGGCAGGAGAAGCTCGTGTTGAGATTGCCATTTCAAGTCCTGAAATTGATACGTTGGAGTTGAGTACGCATGATCAACGCACGGCAACATCGGGTGATTATACTTTCGAATTAATTGATGTAACTCCATACCCGGATATTAATGCGGATACGAAAGTTGAAGATTACAGGGTTAAAATGAAGATTGTCAGGTAGCCTGCATAAATAGGTGTTCTGCCAATATCTTCAGGCCAATAGCAATTAAAATTATTCCGCCAATAATAAGCGATTGATGGCTTCTTTTTGCCGAAATGTTTTTCCCGAATAGCATCCCAAGCATAGCTGCAATAAAAGTTACCGAACCAATAACCAAAACCGGAAAAAGAATAGGGATTTCAAGAAACCCAAAACTTAGCCCAACAACCAGGGCATCAATACTGGTGGCTATCGAAAGACCAATTAATACACTTATTTTAAAGGGATCGAAGTTTTTGAGTGTGCCGTCTTCTTTTATACCTTCCACAATCATTTTTCCACCGATTAATGCAAGTAATCCAAAAGCAATCCAATGATCTACAGAGGCGATCAGGTTTTTAAGCGCTTCGCCAATCAGCCAGCCAATAACCGGGAAAATAGCCTGAAAAAATGCCAGCGACGCGGCAACCAAAGTGGCCTGTTTAAATTTGATCTCTCGTTTCATTAAACCACACGACACAGAAACTGCAAAGGAATCGAAACTTAAGCCAATACCGAGAAGTAAAAAGGTTATGAATTTTGCTGTTGTCATTGGTGCCGCAAAAATAATAAAATTAGTTTTTCTGCATACTTTGAATTTGAGCATGAAAATTATTCGACTATTTTTTTGAAAATGTTTGTTATAAAACTGAAATCAACTCGTCCAATATAACAGATGACCACTGAAGAGTTTAAAAATACGGTAATTCCATATTCCGTAAAGCTATACCCGATGTTGTTTCGGATTCTCAGAAATGAGGAAGAAACACGCGATGCCTTACAGGAATTGATGCTCAGGTTATGGAACCGGAAGGATGAGCTGGTAAAATGTACCAACCAGTCGGCCTACATAATAACGATGGCGCGAAATTATAGTTTTGATCTGCTGAAAAAGAAAAAGCCGCAGGCGATAGATGAGAAGCATGAATACATGATTTTGAATATGGAAGCCGAAGGAACAGATTCTGACACAATTGAACGATACGAGAAGGTAAAACAAGTAATAAAAGATTTGCCGGAGAAATACAGAACGGTTATTGAGTTGCGCGACATTGATGGTTTTTCGTTCGACGAAATAAAGGAAATAACCGGTTACGAAGTGGCCAACCTGCGGGTGATTCTCTCGCGGGCCAGGCAAAAGGTAAAAGAAGAGGTTGAAAAAATTTACGATTATGACACATCAGGAAAATATGCTCGACAAATATTATAGAGGCGAAACTTCATTGGAGGAGGAAAAAGAGCTGAAAGATGCCGTTTCAGAAAGTAAAACAAAAAGTGCCGAGAAGGATATATTTTCTTTTTACGAAAAAGAAGCTAAGGTTCCGGACGGATTAGAGGATGATCTTTTTGCGGGAATTCAAAAGCAAACTGTTAAGAAGAAAAGTATTCGAATGCAGCTGTACTCGGTGGTTTCGGCAGCTGCCGTTGTCCTGATTGTGCTAAGCGTTTTCCTCGATGTAAGAAATAAAAAGCAGACAAAACTGGAGGACCAGTTCTTTGTAATGGAGCAAGCCTTATTCCAGGTGTCGGAAAGTTTGCAGCCGGAGCCGGAACCCGATGATATGCTTGTTCTTTGGGTAGATGATGATGTGGAAATTATTATAAACTGACAGCGGTTTTTCGTGGTTATTTAAATGCGAATCCCAAAACCGATGAGAGAGAAATTAAAAGGAAAAAAAGAAACAATTAAAAAGTTAGTGATATGAAAAAGTTAGTAGTATTTGTGTTGATGATGGGAATTATTTTTCCGGTATTGGCACAGCAGTCTCAGAGCCTGTTTGAGCAGTTAACAGAAAAATATGCCAACCAGGATGGTTTTAGCGCCAGCATGTTAAGCAGCGATATGTTCGATCTGTACCTGAAAAAGAAAAATATAGATGAAAACTCGGAACTGGCAGAAGCGCTGGAAAGTTTGGATAATATTTTGGTGATTAGCCAAAGTCGGTTTGGAGTTGAGCCCGGTGACTTTTTTGGTGATGATAAGCCGGCAAAAAAAGAAAAATCAGAAGAGGCGGAATTATTCGGGGACATAGTAAAACATTACAAACAAAATGGTTATACGCTGCTGAAAACAGAAAAGCGTATGGGCGAAGAGGTTAAGGTGTATCTTCAACGAAATGATGGATTAGTAACGGCACTTGCTTTAATTACCAATTCAAGTAGATCAACCAGTTTGGTAGAACTGGTTGGCGATATTGACCTGGCAACAGTGGCCGACCTGAATAAAGCTTTAAATCTGCGCGGATTAGAAAATCTGTATAAAATCGATAATTCGGCACCAGGTTACTTTGCAGGGCCGGGGAACTTTCCGGGATTTGAATTTGATGAGGCCAGACTCGCCGAAATTGAAGCCCGGGCACGTGAAATGGCCGAAAAAGCAAGCCTGTCTGAAGAACAAATAGCCAAAATTGAGCAGCAGGCGCAAATGCAATTCGAGAAGCAAAGGGAAATGGCAGAGAAGCAGCGTGAACTGGCCGAAAAGTACGGCCGGCAACCAATCTTCTTAACCACACCGGGTGACACCTCTACGGTTTATTACATCGATGGTAAAAAGGTAAAAAGCGACAAGGTGAAGGAATTATTAAAAAATAATGAGGTTGAGCGAATAGAGAAAACCAACGAAGACGGGAAAACAGTAATTAAGATAGAAACAAAAAAGGCGCTCGAATAAGCGCCTTTTCTTTGTTGTATAATTTTTATTTCTGCAGGTGAACATCCATTTGCGGGAAAGGAATATTGAGACCTTCTTTCTCGAAGGTTTTATACACTTTCTCGGTAAGATCGAAGTAAATTCCCCAGTAATTGGCGGCTTCGGCCCAAACCCGGACAACTAAATTTACCGAGCTGTCAGCCAGTTCGCTAACCGCAATAAACGGTTCGGCCGGGTCATTTATAATTCTTTCGTCAGCTTTTATCAGTCTCATTAATACTTCTTTGGCCTTGTCAACATCATCGCCGTATGCAATGCCAAAAGTAAAATCTACACGGCGTTTAGCTTCGGTAGAGAAATTGGTCATCGATCCGGTAGATAATCCGCCGTTTGGTATAATAATGGTTTTGTTATCGGGTGTTTTCAGTATCGTATTAAAGATCTGGATTTCGCTCACAGTTCCCGAATGTCCCTGGGCACTTATGTAGTTTCCAACTTTAAATGGTTTGAAAATAAGTATCATTACTCCTCCTGCAAAATTTGATAAAGTGCCCGAGAACGCCATACCAATGGCCAATCCGGCAGCACCAAGAATTGCAATGAAAGAGGTCATCTGAACACCCATCATTCCAACAACAGCGATCCAAAGCATGGCTTTTAAGCCAATCCCGATAAGGCTGTTTAGAAAGCCGCGAAGAGAAGGATCTACATTTTGTTTTTCAAAACGGCTACGAATCGCTTTTCTAAGAATAGAGATAATCCATAAACCAACTATAAGCGTGACGATTGCCCCTATTAATTTGGGTCCATAGAACATTACTAAGTCGTAAATTTGTTCTGATAATTTGTTTACTTCTTCCATTTTGTTTGGTTATTTAAATTTTGTATAAGATACAAACTTTCATCTGAAAAGTTCAAATAAAAAAGGGACTCAAATCTGTTGAATCCCTTTTTTGCTCATTTCTGTTTCTACTGTTTAATTTCTCGAATAAACCAATTCTCCACGTAAGTACAGAAGCGTATCGTTAACATTCGAAAAACTATTTAGCTCCTCATCGTTAATCCGAATGTTAAAGACGCGCTCTAAATAGTGAATAAAAATTGTCCAATCAATGTTGTCGAAATTCAGATCCTCATAAAACGAGGCGGTTAAACAAATGTTATCTCTGGTAACACCCGTTTTACGCAATACCCGGTAGAGGTTTCTTCGTAGCGACTTTTCTGTAACTGTTTCTGTCTCCATTGTTATTGTTTAAAATTCGAACAAATGAATTTACGGGTCAAATATATAAATTATCAATGAGTTCGTAATACTTTATGGCTAACAATCTGCATTATAACCATTGTTTTACATTCATACCGACACAAAAAACCGGAGAAGGTTGCAACTATTCTTCAATTTCGTGTTTGAGCTTGCTGAAAATTTTAAGATTTACATAACCGGTGTTGTGGTGTTCTCCCTGGCGTTCAGTGCCTTCGTAAACAAATCCAAGTTTTTGTGGAATTTTCTCACTCTGTAAATTTTCTTCCGCCACTTTAATCTGTATGCGGTTCATTTTTTGTTTCTGAAAAGCAAAACGAACGAGTTTCTCAACGCAGGAGGTTATAATTCCTTTTCCCTGCATTTTTTCGGCCAGCCAATAGCCGAGTTCGGTTTTCCGGTTTACCCAATCGGTGTCTTTAAAACCTATCAATCCGGCAAATTCTTCATTGTACCAAATGGTGTAAATCAAATCGCTTTTATTGCCGCTTTGAGTAATGCTGTCAATAAATGCCTGCGTGTCCTCAACTTTGCGGGTGTACTGAACGAACGGGAGCCATTTTTTCAGGTATTCACGATCGCGGTCAATGGTTTGAAAAACAATTTCTGCCATCGACGAATTAATCAGTTCGAGCCTGATTTTATGGTTTACCCTAATGTGTTCCATCGTTGAGTTTATTTAAATCGAACAGAAAAACCTGCTGATTGTGACTTCTTGTTTTTTCGCACGAAACCAAAATGCTGTCGTTGTTTAAGAAGCAGATACCTTCGGTTTGGGCGCCGTCAATTCCTTCCAGTTTTATATGCCTGCTTTTTCCTTCAAAAAATTGGTCTCCCGGAAAGTCGGAAAACAACCAGATAAACGAGCGGTAATTTTCGTAACCCACCAGTGCCAATGTTTTATTATCGGGGCTAATATCGGCTCCGGTTACCAAGCATTTTACATTAAACGTATCGGTAGGGGTTATTTCGTATTCGCCCTTTTTCGTGGGCAACTCGTATTGCCAGGTAGTCCCGTCGCGCCAGTTTTTGCTAAAAAGGTAGAGTTTGTTTTTAAAAGCCACCATCGCCTCGCAATCGTAGGGCGTGGTTTTATCTAAAAAAGAGAAACGATCCTGTAGTGCATATTTAATTTTAATTTCTTTTACATCAACTTTTTGTTCTTCCTTGTCCGAAATGTCCTTTTTGTCGATCTTGTAAATGAGCAGATTGTTGCGGTTGCCCAGGTTGTTCCCAAAATCACCGATAAAAATCTTTTCATCGGTTTGTGTTATCGATTCCCAGTCCCTGTTTTTGGCGTTATCGAGCTCAATTTCGTACTTTATCTTCCCCGATTTATTAAAACCATACAGCTCGTTTTTGCCACCGCTGTCGTTAAATCCCCAAAAATGATCGTTGAAAATCATCAATCCCGATATCTCGTTTAATTTATCTGCAATATCAGGAATATATTTTTCGGCCTGCAATTGTACAATTGGGTTGTCTGTCTTCTTTTCGGGGCTTGAACAGGAAAAAAACACGAACATTAAAAGAAGGCAGGAGTGAATGTTTATCATCTTTTTATCTTTACGGGAATTTTGTAATGTTAAAATAAGAAAATTATATAGGAATGAAGAAACGAGCATGTAAGAATTTGACACATTGGAAGAGGATTATAAGCAAGTTCCCTGAGTTACCATTGAGAATTGACAATAGTAAACGAATGAAATTAATTGTTTTAATATTAATTGCTTTTGTAGGCGCAGGAATTTCGTGCAGCAATGCCAAACAGAGCAACGAACAAGACCTTGTTGTTATTTCAACAGATTTTGGCGAAATAAAATTGAAATTATACGACGATACGCCGGAGCACAAACAGAATTTTCTAAAACTGATTGACGAAGGTTATTACGATGGATTGCTTTTTCATCGGGTAATGGAGAATTTTATGATACAGGGAGGCGATCCCGACTCGAAAGATGCAGCGCCCGGCAAACGTTTGGGAGGTGGAAATCCGGGATATACTATTCCGGCAGAAATCCTTCCGCAGCATTTTCATAAAAAAGGAGTTTTGGCAGCAGCGCGCCGTAGCGGCCCTTCTAATCCTGAAAAACGATCGAGCGGCTCACAGTTCTACATTGTACATGGCGAAGTTTTTACACCCGGGAAACTCGACACCATGGAAATGATGCTGAACAGCCGCGCCAAGAATGAATTTATGCAGGAAAAATTTGCCGAAGAAAAACCGAAGTTAGACGAATACCGAAAAAATAACGATCAGGATGGTTTTAATATTTTTGTTGCTGAACTGCGCGCAGCTGCCGATAGTGCATGGGCTGAGCAACCAAAATTTTCGTTTACCGACGAGCAGCGCGAGGCATACACTACCATTGGCGGCTATCCATCGTTAGATGGAGATTACACTGTTTTTGGCGAGGTTGTTGAAGGACTGGATGTTTTGGATAAGATAGCGACCGTTGAAACGGATCAGTACGACCGTCCGAAAACGGATATAAAAATGGAAATAAAACGCGCAAAATAGCTTATGTTGAGAACCGGATTGTTAATTGTATTTATTTGTTTATTAAGGGTTTCAGTAACTGCACAATCGCGTGTTATCGAGATTTCGACGAATTACGGCGATATGCGTTTCCGGCTTTACGACGACACACCAAAACACCAAAAGGCTTTTATCGAGCTGGCCAACGAAGGTTATTACGATGGCACTTTGTTTTACCGTGTGATCGAGAATTTTCTGATTCAGGGAGGTTCAAAAAGCTCGCGAAACGCACCTCCGGGAAAACGTATTGGTTATGGCGATCCGGATAAAACCGTTGACGACGAAATTCTGAAGCACTATTTTCATAAAAAGGGATCGCTTTGTGCACCCCGCCAGCCCGATGAGGTAAACCCGTTTAAACAGTCGGATATTTCGCAGTTTTTTATTGTAAAAGGGAGCGTGCATACCAGCGGCGCTTTGGATACCATGGAAATGGCGGTGAATGTTCCTATCCGAAAAAAAATTGTGGAGAAGTATATGACACCTGAAGTTCGGGAGCAGCTGAAACAGTTGAAAGAAGAGAAAAAGGTGAAAGAATTCCGGGAATTAGCCGGCGAAATAAAAGACGACATTGAAACCGATTATAATCTGGATCCCAATACGCTTGAATTCTCTGAAGCGCAGCGCGAAGCGTATACTACCGTTGGTGGTTATCCGGAGCTGGACGGTAAATACACGATTTTTGGCGAGTGCATTTCGGGTTTCGATGTAATTGATAAAATTGCAGCCCTAAAAACCGACAGCAATAATCGGCCGTATAACGATGTGAAAATCAAAGTGAGTGTGATTAAGTAGTGTTATGGCGAAACAAATTCTTTTCATATTACTGGCAGTTGTTTTTTTGAGTTCCTGTGGAAAGAAAGAAAAAAAGCAAACAACGCAGCAGGAGGAAACAAAAGCCAACCCAGACGCTGCTGCGGATGAACAACAGGATATCTGGAATGAATTAATGCGGTCGATTGCCAAAATAGATTCGTATGACGGGGACCGGATATTGGAATCGGGGCAGGGATTTTTTGTTGGCGAAGATCTGTTGGTTACCAAATATTCCTTGATCAATCAGGCTACCAATGTTAAGGTTCAGCCGTTTGATGAGAATAAGAAATACACCGCACGCAGTTTTGTGGCTTTCGATCGTATAAACGACCTGATTATTTTAAAGGTGGACAGCATTAGCCGCGAACCCATTGAGTTGCACACAGACACCTTGCCCAATTTTGCCAAATCGTTTTATGTGGCACCAAAAACAGGGAAAACCCTGCAACTTTTTACGGGAAAAGTTATAAACCTTGCCAGTATCAGGGGAACGAGGTTGTTCCGTATTACCAATAATATTCGGACATCGCAGTTTGGAGCCCCAATTTTTGTATCAACAGGAAAAGCGATTGGCGTGGCTTATTCCGGAACGGTTAATTTCGAATTGCAGAGTTTTGCCATCCCATCTGAATTTATCGCAGCCATGCTCAGAAAGAAAAACGATACACCCGAGCCGTTGGAGATGCTAAAAAATACTTCGAACGAAAAGGTTGCTGCCGAAAACCGCAAAATTAAGGGCCTTGTTATGGAAACCGATTACGGCGACATTACCATAAAACTCTTTAACGAAACACCCGAGTACCGCGATAATTTTATCCGTCTGGCCAGAGAACATTATTTTGATAGTTTGTTGATTCACCGTGTAATTGCAGACTTCGGAATACAGAGTGGTGCTGCCGATACCCGCTATGCAGTGCCCGGTGCAAATGTGGGGTGGAAAGGTCCCGGTTACACTATCCCGGCGCATATTGTTCCCGGTTTGTATCATAAACGCGGAATGATCGGGTCGCCACGAAAACCGGATACCGAAAATGAACGACAACGTTCTGATGGATCGCAGTTTTACATCGTTTCGGGGCGAAAATATTTTGATAAGGGTTTGGACGATTTGGAGGAAGTCAATAATTACAAGTTCTCGGCCGAGCAGCGACAGGTTTATAAGACCATAGGTGGCGCACCTCATCTCGATGGCAGTTACACCATTTTTGGGCAGGTAACTTCAGGAATGGATGTGGTGGATAAAATAGTTCAGGTGGAAACCGACAGGCGTTGGCGGCCGATTGAAGATATTCGGATAAAACGGGTTCGCATCTTAAAATAGCTCAGTCATTTCCATGCCATTTTGTAACCAGAAAGTTTTTAATCCTGTTTTTTGCGCGGCATCGATGTTATTTTCCAGATCGTCGATAAACAGTGTTTCTTTCGGATTTACTCCCGACAGTGTAATTACCTTTTCATAGGCACTTACTTCCGGTTTGCGGTCGTGAATTTCGTGCGAATAATAAACCGTTTTAAACAGCGATGGGAAATCAATGCCGTGTTGCGCTTTAAATTCAGCAAGCAATCGGTCGATATGAATTTGATTGGTATTGCTAAACAAATAAAGGTTGTAATTTCTGCTGAGTTCCTGCACCTTTTTTACGCGGTGTGCCGGAATGTCGAGGATCATCGCATACCAGGCCTCGTCAATTTGGCGGTCAGTAAGTTGTTCGTTTTTGAGTACTTTTCTTACGCCGCTTCTAAATTCGGCAGGCGTAATTTTTCCAACTTCAAGGTTGTAGAAAATCGGGTCGGCATACGCATTTTTGTGATCGAGAACTTCGCCGTCGCTGCCCAATTGTTGAAAAGCTTTAATCGACGCATCGAAATCAAGGTTTAACAACACGCGCCCCAAATCGAAAATGATATTTTTTATGTTCGTAAGGTCTGCCTTCATTTCTCTAAATTTATTTTACGAAAGTAAGTATTTAGGGAAAATCTTTTTTAACTTCATATTAAACTTTAGAAACTACAGGAAGTTTATCTACAATGAAAATTCAGGGAGAACATTATCATACTATTTGGGTTGACGCCGATGACCCAAGAATTATCCAGGTGATCGATCAGCGGAAATTGCCTTTTGTCTTCGAAACTTTTGCCATGCGCTCGGCCGACGATGCTTTTTTTGCCGTTAAAGAAATGGTGGTTCGCGGTGCACCATTAATTGGGGTAACTGCGGCTTATGGCATGTACCTGGCGCTTCGTCAGCTACAAAATGAAAGCTGGGAAGAAGACTTGATAGGGGTAGCTGATTATTTGAAATCATCGCGGCCAACAGCGGTAAATCTGGCTTTTGCTGTGGATGAAATGCTGGCTTTTATGTTGGCGAATAAGGATGATGCAGAACTGATAGCAAAAGTACTGGCAAAAGCCGGCGAGTTAAAACAGCAGGAAATAGAATTTGGCGATAAAATAGGGGAATACGGGCTGGAACTGATTGAGGAAATCTATGAGAAGAAGGGCAGCACGGTGAATATTTTAACTCATTGCAATGCCGGTTGGTTAGCCTGTATTGACTGGGGAACGGCAACTGCGCCCATTTATAAAGCGCATTTAAAAGGAATTCCGGTGCATGTTTGGGTAGACGAAACACGCCCGCGAAACCAGGGAGCACGACTGACTGCCTACGAACTGGGCGAACAAGGAGTACCGCACACGGTTATTCCCGACAATGCAGGTGGCCATTTAATGCAACACGACATGGTAGACATGGTAATTGTTGGCAGCGACAGAACAACCGTTACCGGCGACGTGGCCAATAAGATTGGAACGTATTTGAAAGCGCTGGCTGCCCACGATAATAACGTACCTTTTTATGTGGCTTTGCCTTCAAGTACATTCGATTGGGATATGAATGACGGAGTGAAGGACATTCCCATCGAGCAACGAGCGGGCGATGAGGTGGCGGAGATTGAAGGCTGGCATGATGAGCAGATAAAAACGGTGCGTTTAATTCCTGAAAAAAGTTCAGTCGCCAATTACGGTTTCGATGTAACTCCGGCGCGGCTGGTGAGTGGATTAATATCGGAACGTGGTATTTGTAAAGCCGATAAACAGAGTATTTTAAAATTGTATCCCGAGAAAATTAACAGATAAAGCTATGAAGAAAATTGCAATAATAGGAGGCTCCGGCCTGGAAGATCCTGCTATCCTGAAAGATGTAACAGAGGTAAGTGTTGAAACGCCATATGGTGCGCCTTCATCGTCGTTTAAATGCGGCAAAATTGGTGGCGTTGAAGTGGCTATTTTGTCGAGGCATGGCCGCGATCATTCCATTCCGCCCTCGGCAGTGAATAACCGGGCTAATATTTGGGCTATTAAAGAGTTGGGGTGTACCCACATTTTGGCGACCACCGCTTGCGGAAGTCTTCGTTTGGAGATTGGCCGAGGAGAGATTGTGATGCTCGATCAGTTTATTGATTTTACCCGGTTCCGGAAAAACAGCTTTGTGGAAGAATTTGAAGATGGAAAACTTAACCACCCGGCAATGGCAGATCCGTTTAACTGGCACCTGCGTCGTGCTTTAATTGAAAATGCCAAAGATTTGGACCTTGCATTTCATAAATGCGGAACGGTAATAACTATTGAGGGACCGCGCTTTTCAACACGTGCCGAATCGAATATGTTTCGTATGTGGGGCGCCGATGTTATAAATATGTCGACAGCACCCGAGTGTGCACTGGCTAATGAGCTGGAAATACCGTATGCGGCAGTGGCTCTTAGTACCGACTACGATTGCTGGAATGTGGATGAAGCGCCTGTTACTTGGGAAGAGGTGTTGAAAGTATTTAATGAGAATGTTAGGCACGTAATTGCGCTGCTGCAAAACACGATCGCATCGCTGCAAAAATAGTATGTATTGAATGGTTTTTTGGCATTTTTGGCACAGCATTTGTAAAACCTGATACAACTGCCTCAATGCCATGAAACGCAGTTTTTATAACCGTTCAGTTAATACTAAATATTTCAGCCAACTTTGATTGTTTGGCTATTCAGTTTCCGGCGGCACTCTTGCGAGCGCCGCTTTTTTATTATAAAAATCTGATCTCATAAATGTGAGTTAAAATTTGATCTTGGTGGAGGCAAGATTGATAATATCTCATTTGAAGACTATTGCCTTTTCCTGCCGGAGGCTATCATTTTTGTCTTGACACAAAAACGATACAAAAAAGTCAAGGCTGCTTTTGATCTTTACCCTCCATTTTCATAAAACCTAAATTCGGACGGGTGATCTCCTCGATTCCACGGAGCTTCCCGCTCTCACTAAGGTTTCATTTCAACTCCGGGCAACGACCAAAAGAGGCCTTCCACTGATGCAACGTTAGCAACATCGGAGCCTGGCCTCGGCCGGTGAGCCGGAAAACAAGCGTTGACGGCGTAAAAAATTACTGATGTTTGAGGAGGTACGACGAGTTTCAGGAATTTTAGCTGGCATCGCGTAGCTTTTCCGAGGGAAGCGGGCGCAGCCTTGGGTTTTCTGTCTACTCTTTGGGCTAAACCAAAGAGTCGAATCTGCCCGATAGGGCGAAACTAAAATTATTTAAGTGCTGGTCTAATCCTAAAACAACAAAGCCAATGTTGTTAATTACACTGGCTTTGCTGTTTCTGAAATTGTATTGAATTAGTTTTCTTCCTCAATATTCTCTTCCACTTCCACATCAACTTTCATCTCACCATCTTTTTTTGTTTTTTTGATGATGATCTTTTTGCCGTCTTTTTCAATTACCTGTGTGTCTTCGTCGCTTTCCTCAACAGTCCAGGTTTTGCCGTTTTCCAAAATCTCAACATGGCCTTCATCGTCGGCAATTACTTTAATTCTTTTGGTCATATTCGGCATTCCTTCGTGAATGATCATTGGCGCTGCGTCGCTGTTGTGCATAATAATTTCTTCATGCACTTCAACATCTTCTTCGCTCGGCTTTTCACGCACGATCACAATCTTTTCTTTTCCGTTTTTCAGTTCTTTTTTCTCGAACGAAATGATTCCCGGATCACTTAAGTCAATTACATTGTCGTTTTTTTGTTTCTCAATACGAATCATTTTCGGGCCGGCTGTGGCAGGTGTACCAAAAAACATGTCGTTGCCGCTTCTGCTGTGCCACTGCATAATATCTGAAGACACATCATCCGAAATTACTTTCATCATTATGTGCTTTGCCGAGTCACCATCTTCGGTTTTAAATTTATAGATCATTGGCTCTGAGGCACCTTTCCCCTTCAGGATAAATACATTCCCGTTTTCGTCGCTTTCCACATCAATGTCAAAGTCCATGTCAAAATCGAAATCGAAATCCTCTTCCGATATCCAACTCAAGGCTTTGTTGCCACCAATTGTGTCGCCATTCCACACAAAAACCTGGTTGGCTTCAATTACAGTGTCGATTTCCATTTTTTTGCCATCGTCTTCAATCTTCACCATTTTAATGTGCTTCTTCTCCTTTTTAGTTTTTGGAGGATCCTGCGGTGCTTCGTTAATTGAAATGGCAGATGATAAAATTAAGGCAAGGGCTAAAATTCCGGTAAGTGATAATACTTGTTTCATGTCGTTAAATTATTTTGTTTTACGTTTGATTCGGTTCGCTAAAATCAATTTCTGAATCACGAAACAAATATAGGGTGAGGGCTGTCAATCAATCCGTTAAAGGCCGGTTAAAATCTGTTAAGGAAAAGTTAAAATCTGCAATCGGCATGGGTAAATGCCTATATTTGAAGCATGAACAGAAAGCTTTTTACCGGATTAATCGTTTTGATGGGCATCTCCATTTTGGGGATTATTGCCGTTCAACTGGTGTGGATGAACAACGCCATCAGGGTAAAAAACGAGATGTTTGAACGAGGTGTTAACCAGGCGCTGCAGCAAACCGTAAGTCGTTTGGAAGATCTGCATAATTTTGGTGTGGTAAACGAAATGGTGTTTGCAGGGGATTCAACCGATCTGCTTCAGAATTTTGATTTCGATGTTGAATTTGATTCTGACTCGGATGATGAGTTAATTTGGAATGTTTCGCCGGGTAAAACACGAGTTTTTCGGCAGCGTACCGACTCCACCCGGCGGCCGGTAAAGATCATTCGCGAATTTGCACCCGACAATGATGAGGCCCGCATTGAAATTCATATTGATAATGATTCCGACAGTCGGAAAGTGCAGTCGTACACGTATAATCTAAGCAGTTCTACTACAGGGAAAAGCCATGTTGTAATTGCCGGCGATAATCCAGAGCCGGGAAGTGTTGTATTTGTAAAAAGCGACACAATAATAAGAAGTGCCGACTCGCTTTACACCATTAGTACTGTAAAGATCGATTCGCTGCTTACTGATCTGGATACTTTTCAGATTCTGGCTCCCGATATCTCAAAACGTGTAAAACTTAAGGCCACCAGCCTGAAACGAATGGCCAACAAAGTGGTTACAGAAGTTGCCACATGGGACGTGCGTCAGTTGGATGAAAACCTGATTTACGATGTGCTAAAAAAAGAGTTGGACGAAAACAATATCCCACTCGATTTTGAATACGGAATTTTTCGGGGCGATAAGTTGAGTTTCCCCAAACCGGTAACTGATTCGCTGGAGGTGGCGAACACCGTTTTTCAGACCCAGCTTTATCCCAACGATATTTTTCAGAAAGACATAAAATTGGCCGTTGTTTTCCCCGGCCGCGACAGTTTTATTTATCGCTCGCTAAACTGGTTGCTGATTGCCTCTTTTTTGTTCTCGGTGATCATTTTAATGACCTTTGCGCTCAGTATTTTTTACATTATAAGGCAAAAGAAAATTTCGGAGATGAAATCGGATTTCATCAATAACATGACCCACGAGTTTAAGACGCCTATTGCAACAATTTCGGTGGCAACCGATTCGATCACTAATCAGAAAGTGCTGGGCGATCCGGAGCGTATAAAATATTTTGCGGGTATGATTAAAAAGGAAAATACCCGCATGAACCGACAGGTGGAGGATATTCTTACCATTGCACGGCTTGACAAAAAGGATTTTGAATTTCATTGGGAAACCATTGATGTGCACGATCTCATCAGCGATGCCGTTCAGGGAATTAAATTGCAGGTTGAAAAACGAGGCGGAAAGATTGAGCTGGATTTAAAAGCCATTAATTCAATGGTGACTACCGACCGGATTCATTGTACAAATGTGGTTTATAACCTCATCGACAATGCCAATAAATATTCCGGCGATACACCTGAGATTACCGTGTCAACAATCAACCAGCAAAAAGGAGTGGTCGTTTCGGTAGCCGATAAAGGAATTGGTATGAACAAGGCGGTACAGGCAAAAATATTCGAGCGTTTTTACCGCCAAACCAGCGGTAATATTCACAACGTTAAAGGTTTTGGGCTGGGATTGAGTTATGTAAAAGCCGTGTTGGAAGCGAATCGCGGAACCATTTCCGTGAGCAGCGAACCCGGCAAGGGAAGCAAATTTGATGTATTTTTACCTTTTGTGAGGGAGTAAATGAGCAAAGTACAACACATATTTCTGGTGGAAGACGACCTGAGTTTTGGGGCGGTTTTAAAATCGTACCTCGAGTTGAACGACTACGAAGTTACCTGGGTTGACGACGGAAAATATGCGGTGGATAAATTCAAATCCGGGTCTTTTCAAATTTGTATTTTGGATGTAATGTTGCCCAATATCGACGGATTTACAATTGGCACAGAAATACGTAAGCTCGACGCAAATATCCCGATGGTTTTTCTAACTGCAAAAACACTGAAGGAAGATATTTTGAAAGGCTACAATGTGGGAGCCGACGATTATATCACCAAACCTTTTGATACCGAAGTATTGCTGTGTAAAATTCAGGCGATCATAAAAAGGCAGTCGGTTCAACCGGTAAATGATGAAACTGTTTTTTCCATTGGCATGTACGAATTTGATTCAAAACTTCGGGTAATCACTAGTAATGGGAATAAACAAAAGATGTCGCCCAAAGAAGCCGATTTGCTGAAATTACTCTGCCAAAATAAAAACGAACTGCTATCGCGCGAAACGGCACTTCGCAAGATTTGGGGCGAAGACGGTTATTTTACCGCCCGCAGCATGGACGTTTTTATTACCAAACTGCGCAAATATCTTAAGGACGATCCGAATATCGAGATAAAGAATATTCATGGCAGCGGATTTCTACTGGAAGTAAATTCCTGATCGGAAAAACAACAAAAATCTGCGTTATCTGCGTTCCTCTTCCTATCTTTAAGATTCAAATTGTATTTTATGAATGAAAGTAAGACTGCCATTATAACCGGCGCAGGAAAAGGAATTGGTAAAGCTATTGCCACAGGACTGGCGCAGCTGGGCTACCAAACCATTCTGGTGGGGCGAAATAAACAGAATCTTGAGCAAGTGGCACAACAGATTGGGAGTAGTGCAAAAGTATTGCAGCTTGATATTACCGATAAGCCAGCCGTAAAAGAAGCGATTGCAAAAATTGTTTCGGAAAATGGAAGTATCGATATTCTAGTAAACAATGCAGGAATTTATTATGACGGAACAGTGGATATTTCTGATGATGACTTTGAGAAAATGCTGGAGACCAATCTGACAGCCCAATTTTCACTATTGAAAGAAGTTGTTCCGGTAATGAAAGCACAAAAATCCGGTTACATTTTTAATGTGGCATCGCGAGCGGGGAAGATTGGTTTTGCCGGAAGTGGAGCTTATAGCGCCTCAAAGTTTGGGATGGTTGGTTTAAGCGAATCGCTTTACCGCGAGTTAAATCCGCTGGGAATTAAGGTAACAGCTTTGTGCCCGGGCTGGGTAAACACCGAAATGGCTTTTGATGCCGGAACACCTTTGGAAAGCGAGGAGATGATTCAACCAAACGACCTGTTTAAAACCATTGAATGGTTGCTGCAGCTTTCTCCCGGAGCCTGTGTACAAGAAGTAATTTTAGAATCGCCAAACAGTATAAGTTAAAAATTATGCCCATTTTAAAGGATCAACCACAATTAGCCGATTTTCAAAAATATGTTACTGCATTGGAGCAGGAGCGGGGTTTTGCCAAGCAAACTACCATCGATAAGTGCCTGTTGCTGGGCGAAGAGGTAGGCGAACTGTTTAAAGCCGTTCGAAAATCGGAAGGATTGCTCGTAGATTCAAATTCCAATTTCCCCGAAATTGCCGATGAGCTGGCAGACATTTTCATTTATTTGTGCGCCATTGCCAACCGCAAGGGAATCGATTTGGAAGAGGCTTTTCGCAGCAAAGAGGAAAAGAATAAAAAGCGTATTTGGGAAATTATATAAATGAACACAATAAGAATTCCATATGCTGAGATGCGAGCGGAGTTTGCCCGCATCCTTCTTAAAAACAATTTCTCGGAAGAAAAGGCAAAAAAGTGTGCAGAAATATTCGCAATAAACAGTCTGGAAGGAATTTATTCGCACGGCGTTTATCGTTTCCCTCGTTTTGTGGAATACCTGAAAAAAGGCTTCATAAAACCAGACGCTCTACCAGAAAAAGTTAGTGGTGCAGGAGCCATTGAACAATGGAACGGCAATCTTGGCCCCGGCCCTCTCAATGCAGAGTTTTGCACAAGGCAGGCAATGAAAGTGGCTTCGGATAATGGGATTGGATGCGTAGCAATTGCCAACACCAACCATTGGATGCGAGGCGGTACCTACGGGTGGCAGGCTGCCCGAAAAGGTTATGTCTTTATCGGATGGACGAATACCGAGAGAAATATGCCGGCATGGGGAGCAAAAGAAAGCCGACTGGGGAATAACCCCATGGTTTTTGCCGTTCCTTTTGGAACCGAAGCCATTGTTTTGGACTTCGCCATGACTCAGTTTTCATATGGAAAAATTGAAGCACTAAAAACAGAAGGAAAAGAACTTCCTTTTGCCGGAGGTTTCAATAAAAACAATGAGCTAACCAACAGGCCGGATGAAATTCTTGAAACGATGCGAGGATTGCCGATTGGTTATTGGAAAGGTGCCGGATTATCATTGTTGCTAGATATATTGGCAACCATTTTATCGGCGGGATTATCAACCAGTGAATTAAGTAAAAGAGAAAAAGAACATGGTGTTTCGCAGGTTTTTATAGCTATTGACTTGAAGAAACTAAAAAACTATCCCTCTATTGAAAGTACGATTTCTGTGATAATTGATGATTTTAAAGCCTCTGCCTTAATTAGTCCTGAAACTCCCTTAAAATATCCCGGCGAAAGGGTTGTTTATTTGCGTGAAGAAAACTATAGGCGAGGAATTCCTGTTGATCAAAAGTTTTGGGAGGATATAATATCCATGTAAAAAACGATAAACAAGCCGATGAAGTATGCTCCATCGGCTCGTTTTGTCTATTCGTATTCCTGCACAATTACGCCGGTTAAGCGTAACAGGGACGTTTGTGCGTTGATGAAATTATAAATCGCTTCCAGTTTTCCTTGCGATGCGCGAAGGTAAATTTCCTGTACATCACGGAAGTTGAACGAGTTAATGGCACCCGCTTCAAACTTGTCGCGCGAAATTTGCAGGTTAAGTTGTGCTGCTGCCAGGTTTTCGTCGGCAACCATCAGCAACTCTTTGCGTACCTGGTAAAACTCGAACAGATTGGCCAAACTGTTATCCAAATCATGTTGCATGTCGCTTAGCCGAATTTCAGAAATGTCGCTGTCGATCTCCGCAATTTGTAATGCACGTTTGCGGTTTCCTCCGCTAAATAAGTTCCAGCTAAGGGTGAAGTTACCGTAAAAGTTTGCCGAGTTTGCCCAGTTCATGTCTGCATCTCCAACTTTGATACCGGAGCGTGATCCGTTAACTCCACCGGAAAATCCTAAGGATGGTGAAAAAGAACTTTTTGCCGAAGCAATTGCATTATTGAGCAGGCGCTGGTTGATGTATTGGTTTTGCAAGCTTTTATTGTTTTCAATCATTTGCGCTCTTAAATCAGCCAGCGCGTAATCCTCGGTTATTGCTTCAAACTTATCGGTGTACTCGTAGTCAACAGCTTCTTTTTCGGCCATTAAATAAGCCAGGTTTCTTTTCGAGTTTTTGTAGGCCACTTCCTGCAGCAGATAACCTGCCCGGTCGGCCAGGTAGGCATTTTGCGCCTGCAAAACATCGTAAGTAACTGCCGATCCGTATTCTCTTTGCTGCTCAGCTTTCTGATACCGGTCTTGCGAAAGAGCCATTACTTCGTTGTAAGTTGCCAGAATTTCTTTCTGCAACAAAACATCGTAATAGGCAAGAATCACCGATTGAATAGTACCTTCAACCATAACTGCCGTATTGTTTTTCGACAGGTTCTCCAACTCCTCCAAACGGGTTTTGGTAATACTTACCGAAAAGCCATCAAAAATAGTCCAGTTAACCGATGCTCCGCCCGATAAGCCAATGGTGGTGGTGTTGTCGCCATCGACTACCCGCAGCGAATTATTGTCGCCCAGCGAAAGGTTGATGTAGGGATAGCGGCCTGCCGTTCCCCAGTTGTTTTCAATCACGGCAACACGTTGGTTTTCTTTGGCAATAACAATGTCGTAGTTGTTTTCCAAAGCCTTGCTAATGGCATCGGTAAGTGTAAGTGGCTGCTGGGCCTGCGCAAACAAACCCATCGCCATTATCAGTAAAAGTGTTACTATCTTATTCATTGGTGTCCTCCTCTTCATCTTCTTCGTGATAAATGCTGTTATCGATTTTGCGTTGTGCATTTTGCCATGCAACTTCCACGTGCTCGCGTTCAAATGTTCTGCCGTACCACTGTTCGTGAACAAATTTTCGGATATCGTTCAGCACCAAAATAAGTGCCGGGAAAAACAACAGTATAAACAGGGTTCCGAAAGCAACTCCATATACCAGCGAAATGGCCATTGGAATAAGGAACTGCGCCTGGAAACTGGTTTCGAGAATAAGCGGATACAGCCCGAAAGCAGTGGTTAGCGTAGTTAAAATAATAGGACGAAGCCGTGATTTTCCGGCCTCAACAATGGCATCTTTTACTTTTAGACCTTCCTCGATAAGGAGGTTGTATTTGGCAAGCAGCACAACCGCATCGTTAACAATTACACCGGTAAGTGCCACAATTCCCCACAAACTTAAAATTGAAAGCGGTTTGCCGTGAATACCATGTCCCCAAACAGCTCCCAGTATCGAAATCGGGATCATAATAATAATGATCATAGGTTGTTCAAACGAACGGAAACTGATCATGAGGATAAAAATAATAGCCAGGAAAGCCATCGGGAAAAGGAAAGCCAGGTCGCTCATGTTTCGTTCACTTTCACGTTGCTGGCCCTGGAAAATTACCGTAATTCCCGGGTAAAGCACTTCAAGTTCGGGTATTACTTCTGCTTTAATCAGATCCAGTGTTTCGGTAACCGAAGCATCCGGATCAACCATATCTGCATTTACCCTGATTTCGCGTTTTCCGTTAAAGCGGTTGATGTTTACCGGACCACGTTTCATATCGTAATCAACCAGTTCCATTAAAGGGTATTCACCTTGCGGTGTTTTAACTTTCATTTTTTCCAGCTGACCGATGCGTTCCCGTCCTTCAGCCGGGTAACGCACCCAAATACGAAGTTCGTCGCGGCCAACCTGCAGGCGTTGTGCCTGTCCGCCGTAAAATGCCTGACGTACCTGCCCGGCAATGTAGGTTTCGTTCAGGCCAAGCATGTACGCTTTTGGTTTTAGCTCCAAAAGAATTTCCTGTTTACCCAAGGCATTTGAATTAACTACATCTTTTAACTGCGGGTATAACAACAGTCTGTCCATGAGGTAATCGCGTGCAGCTTCCAGCTCTTCTGTATTTCTCGACATTAAACCGATAGAAACCGGATTTCCAAAACGGTTGCTGGCACCAATGGTAAATTTTTCTGCTTCGGGAACTTTGCCAATTTTCTGATTTAGCCGGCGGATAATTTCAAATGAACTGATTCCTGTTTCTTCCGAGTTTCGTGGCGAGATATCTATGTTCCCGCAATGAGCACCACTTTCGTCGCGACTAAATGCCGATCCCAGATTGATAATGCTGTTTTCAATAATCGGCAGTGTGTCGTTGTATTCTGCCATCATCTCTTCGTTTACCACCCAAACAATACTGTCGAAACGCTCTAGGTATTCCATGGTTTGGCGTTCGCCGGAACCCGGGGTAAATGCAATGTTAATGTTGAAAGAGTCGAATTCCATTCGTGGAAAGAACGTTGTTTTAATCAGCTGTCCGCCAATCAGTCCCAGTGTAATTACAATCATTGCCACCGGAATACCCAAAACAATGTAACGCCATTCCAGAACCAGTTTTATAACCCGATCGTAGGCATAATCGCGCAACCAGGTAAAAAAGCCTTCGGTATATTTTCGTAATCCTTTTGCTTTTCGGTGAAGTGTTTTTCTGTTAAGTACCTTTTCGTTTCCAAGGTGAGCCGGAAGAACGAGGAATGCCTCTGCCAGCGAAATGAGCAAACTGGCAATTACAATTATTGCCATTTCATACATCATTTCCATGCGGCCGGTAATAAAAATTAGCGGAGAGAAAGCAACAACGGTAGTTAATACCGATGAGGTTACAGCCGGAATAACTTCCACTGTTCCGTCAACGGCTGCCCGCATGGGGCTTTTCCCCCGTTCGAAATGCTGGAAGATGTTTTCTCCGATCACAATTCCATCGTCAACCAGAATACCGATAACCAGGATCATTCCAAAAAGCGACATCATATTAATGGTGACGCCAATCATATTTGCCACTATAAACATTCCAAGGAACGATGCAGGAATCCCCCAGGCAACCCATAACGAAAGGCGGGTGCTAAGCATGATTCCGAGGATAAGAACCACCAGGATCAATCCCATGCCACCATTGCTGTAGAGAAGATCGAGACGCGATTTTAACAATTCGAGATACGAACGCGAGTAGATCAATTTAACGCCGTGTGTTTCTGAATTAAATTCTTCTACATATTCCCGAATGTACTGATCGATCTCGTCAAGATCTTCCGTAATCAGCTTCATTACGTTGATGTTGATCAGCGGATTTCCTTTCTCCAGTGCTTTGTTGGGCACATCCGAGAATTTCATTTTTACCGTGGCAATATCGTTAATACGAAGCACGCTTCCATCGGGATTGGCACGTAAAATAATGTTGCCAATTTTATTCGGATCAGCACTCCGCGAGCGCAAACGAATTAACAGCTCTTCATCTTGCGATCTTAGCTGTCCGCCCGAAACATCGCGGTTGTTATTGGTAATGGCATTTTGTAAATCGTTAAAAGTTAGTCCGTAGCGCAACAGATCTTCCTCCTCAGCTTCGACAGAAATTTCGAGGCTTGGGAAACCCGAAATGGTAACCTGGCTCATAATTCCCGATCCCAGGAAATCTTCTTCCACCTGTTGGGCGTACGATTTCAGTGTCATTAAATCAACGTCGCCGGTAACCAGTAAACGTGCCGCCGGCGAGGTAGTCCGCGTTTTTGCCACAATGGGGCGTTCGGCCGCTGTTGGTAAGGCCGAAATTCCATCAACGGCATTTTTTACTTCAATAAGTGCTTCGTCAATATCGTATCCGGGCTGAATTTCAATTCGTATACTGGCACTGTTTTCTGCCGATACCGAATTGATTTCGTAAATACCGGGAATAGCTCTCACTGCTTCCTCAACGCGCGAGGTAACCCCTTCTTCCATTTCAACCGGCGATGCCCCCGGATAGGCTACACGAACGGTGATCATATGCGATTCGCGTTCGGGGAAGAAAGATTTCTTCATCGAAAGAAAACTTATGCTACCCACCACGATCAGGAAAAGCAGGATCAGGTTGGCGTAAAATGGAAATTTTACAAATAGTTCAACTATCTTCTTCATTGATCTGTCTCCTTTTTCTATTGAGGTTTAGCCTGGTTTCCTGGTTTTGGCTTGTTGTTACCTTCTTCGCCCAGAATATTAACCGGAGTATTTTCCTTTACATTGATCAGTGGTTCCGAAACCACTTTGCTTCCTGCCGGCAGACCATCAAAAATCAACGTTGTTTCGTTGCGTTTAATCACGTTTATTTCGCGTTTTTTCAGTTCGCCATCGATGACAACATAAACAGTACTTGAGTTAAAAACTGCACCGCGTGGGATTTCCATAGCATCGGCAATTTTTTGTCCGGGGAAAGTTACTTCATAGATCTGCCCCGGAAGAACCTTGTCAGAGTCGGCCTGACCCACTTGAACAAAAACGCTAAGCGACTGTGTTTCTGCTTCAACAAAATTTGATTTTCGCACCACCTTGCCGGTAATTTGTGAATCGTCGAGATTGGAGTGAATAAACACTTTATCGCCAATTTTTATCCACTCGCTGTCTTCGTTCGGAACCGGAACTTCAATCTCAACATGGTCGGTACGAATCATTCGTGCAATTTGTCCGCCGGTGTTTACATATGATCCGGTTTCGTAATTTACTTGCGTAAATGTTCCATCGAAAGGCGCATAAAGCGTATGACGTTTCAATTTTTTCTCATCTTGTTTAATACTGTAATATTCGGTTAATACGCCCTGACTGGCTAAAAACACTTTTAGTTTTTCATCTTTTACTACCGGCATTTCAGGCAGGTCGTTATCCAGATCGATGGCTCTGAAAAATGTTTCGTAAGCATTTAACTGATCCGGAAAATCTACTTTCATGTCGGGTAATAATGAGGTCATTGTTGTAAGAAACTTTGCTTTGCGGGCTTTTAAGGCAAGCTCTACTTCGTCTTTGTAGATTTCGGCTAGTAGTTGTCCTTTTTTAAAGGATGTACCTTTTCGAAGTACAACAGCTCCCGGTTCAATTTTCCCCGATGCCTCAGCAACCAGTAACACTTCGCTGCCCGATACGGCGCGTCCTCCGGGGAGGGAAAGTGGTGAGGTAATTTCTGAATAGTTAACTGTTTCCACTTTTACCGATCGTTTCATTTCAACATCGGGCCGTTTAGGTTGCTCCGGTTTCATTGAAACGAACAGTTCTGATAATGCCGCTGCTCCTCCTAACAAAACAATAAGGGCAACAACAATAAAGGTAGTTTTTCTCCAACTCATGGCTATTTTGTTTTATTTGAATTTTTTAATCAACATAGGTTTATGTGGCGAGTACAAAAATCATTATTTTTTTTAAGTGACAAATTTTATTTTGTAAAAACGACACATTAATCGCCCATTTTTAATCTGCACAGTCTCCAAACAAGTATTTACAAAGACCATTTTGTTTGAGCTTGGTTTAATTTGAAAATAACTATTTATGATTAGCAGAAACACAAAAAAACATAAGATGTTTACCAAGAGTAACTTTCGATTGTTTAAAACCTTGTTGCCCGGTGTGAAAATGCGGGCACTGGCTTTTGAAGAGCAATCGATTATGTGTGAATTTGAATTGGAAAAGGGTAGTGAATTGCCGTCGCACGGCCATCCGTGCGAACAAACCGGTTATCTTATTTCCGGGAAATTAAATTTTCGTATCGACAAAGAGTGGTTTACTGCCGAACCCGGCGACAGCTGGTGTATTCCGTCAACTATTGAGCACCAGGTTGAAGTGCTGGAAGAAGCTAAGGTTTTGGAAATCTTTACCCCAATTCGTCCGGATTATTCACCGGATGAAAATATGGGGTAAGGAAATTGTAAGATTTAATGGAAATCAAGTATCATTCTTTTGGGCGAGGGATTGCCTTCGCCGAAATGAAAAACCTAAGTGATAAAATATAGGTTTTTGCTTAAAAGAAATGCTAACTTTGCAGGCTTGTTTGCGAGAAGCATAAAAAACAGATGCAAATACTTGAATTTGATACGGTTGTAATAGGAAGTGGGCTGGCTGGATTGTCGGCTGCTTACCACTCTTCAAAATACGGACGCGTTGCGATAGTTACCAAGTCGCAGCTCGATGTCAGTAATTCGTATTATGCGCAGGGAGGAATTGCTGCAGCCATTGCCGCAGAGGATTCTCCCGGGCAACATGCACAAGATACATTGGTTGCCGGGCGTGGTATTTGCGATCACGATGCGGTAGATGTTTTGGTTAACGAGGGTCGCGAACGTGTTCAGGAACTAATTGACTTGGGTATGCAGTTCGATAAGAAAAACGGCGAATTTGTATTGGGGCTTGAAGGCGGACATACCAAACGACGCATTTTACATGCAGGCGGCGATGCCACCGGAAAAGAGTTGACTTTGTTTAAACTGCGTCTTATTCAGGAGAAAAAGAATGTAGAGGCTTTCGAGTACGTGGTGGCAGTAAAATTGCTGAAGCACAACGATGCCATTGTCGGACTTCAGGCCTACGATTTTAAAACCAACAAAAATATCATATTCAAAACCAAAGCCGTAATTGTTGCAACGGGTGGTATGTCGCGGGTTTTTGCCCGGTCAACAAATCCGCACACGGCAACAGGCGATGGAATTGCACTGGCTTACGATGCCGGAGCTCGGCTGGCCGACCTCGAATTTGTTCAGTTTCACCCGTCGGCTTTATACTTGCCAGGAAAAGAAGCGTACCTGATTAGCGAGGCAGTTCGTGGCGAAGGAGCGTGGCTTTTGAATGCCAGGGGCGAGCGTTTTATGAAAGATATTCATCCGCTGGCCGAACTGGCACCGCGGGATGTGGTTGCCTACAGTATTTTCAGACAAATACAAAAATCGGATAAGGATCATATCTTTTTGTCGCTAAAACATTTGGATAAGGAAAAGATCAGGAACCGATTTAAAAATATCGACAGGCACTTGAAAGAGTTTGGTTTCGATTTAACCGAAGATAATTTGCCAATTGCTCCGGCAGCACATTATATGGTTGGCGGAATTCGTACCAATCTCGATGCTGAAACAAATATTTCGGGCCTTTTTGTTTGTGGCGAAGCCGCATCAACCGGAGTGATGGGTGCCAATCGTTTGGCAAGTAATTCCTTGCTCGAGTGTTTGGTTTTTGGGAAGCGTGCCAGCGAAAAAGCTGCAAAACTGGTGGCCCCG
Source organism: Draconibacterium mangrovi (assembly GCF_010586825.1). Classification (GTDB taxonomy): domain Bacteria; phylum Bacteroidota; class Bacteroidia; order Bacteroidales; family Prolixibacteraceae; genus Draconibacterium; species Draconibacterium mangrovi. Next base: position 170,328 of record NZ_JAAAGB010000006.1, read on the forward strand.
GAGTATTTGCTCGAAAAGCCCGAGCCGGTAACGTTGGATGCCAATAACGAACAGTTATTTCTGAAGTATCAGAATGAGTTGGCACAAATTATGTCGAAAAATCTGGGGATTGTAAGAAACCGGGAAGGCCTGGAAAATGCACTCAGCCGTTTTTCTGAAATTGTTTCAGAATTCGACATCGATCAACACGAATACAATTTAATTAAGATCAGGAATATGTCGCTCATCAGTAAACTCATTACGCAATCAGCACTGGTTCGCGAAGAGAGCCGTGGCGGGCATATCCGGGAAGATTTTCAGAAGGAGAATCCTGATTTTAAAACACATATTATTCAACAAAAAAACAAAAACATTGAGTTTGAACCCATAAGAAAGTAAAGCTATGATGGATGAGAAAACATTAAAGTCGGCCGAAGTTTTATTCGACATGGCTTACGCCGAAGATATTGGCGACGGAGACATAACTACCAACAACCTTATTGATAGTAACGATGTAAAAACTGCGCAGTTTGTAGCAAAAGAAGAAGGTGTTGTTGCCGGTTTAGAGGTAGCAGAAATGGTTTTCAGAAAATTCGACAAAAATCTGCACTGGCAGGTATTTATGCCCGATGGCAGCCATGTTGTGCCTGGCGATGTTATTGCCGAGTTCAAAGGTACGTACCGTGCATTGTTAACCGGCGAAAGAAAAGCCCTTAACTTTTTGCAGCGTTTGTCGGGTATTGCAAGTTATGCCAACCTTTGTATGAAAGAAATTGAAGGTACTAAAGTTGAAATTCTGGATACCCGAAAAACCTTACCCGGATACCGCTATCTCGATAAATACGCGGTTCGGATGGGAGGTGCCTCGAACCACCGTTTTGGTTTGTACGATATGGTGATGATTAAAGACAACCACATTCAGGTGGCCGGAAGCATTACAAAGGCTGTTGAAGCTATTCGTAAAAAAATTCCAAAAAGTATCAAGATCGAGGTGGAAACCACAACCATCGACCAGGTAAAAGAAGCACTGGCTGCCGACGTTGATATTATCATGCTCGACAATATGCGTTCGACGATGATGAAAGAGTGTGTTGATATTATCGATCGTCGTGCCAAAATTGAAGCATCGGGGAATATGACCATCAAACGTATTCGCAAAGTGGCGCATACCGGAGTTGATTATATTTCGATAGGTGCATTAACACATTCGGTAAAAGCACTCGACATCAGTCAGCGTATTATTGATTAATGAACCTCGTAATTGATATAGGCAATACACGAACAAAGTATTCGGTTTGTACGAAAAGCGAGGTGGTAAAAACGGTATCGGTTGATACCTTTTCACCTGCGTTAATCGCTACATTAAAACAAGAATACGAGGGGTTGGCTAGTGCAATTCTTTCGGCGGTAAAAGATTATCCCGATGAATTAAAAGTTACTCTTACCGAACAGTTCGAAGTATTTATTGAGCTGAACGCTACAACGCCATTGCCTGTAGAAAACTGTTACGAGTCGAAAGAGACATTGGGGAAAGACCGCATTGCGGCAATTGTAGGAGCTTTCGAGCTGTATCCCAAAACAAATGTTTTGGTTATTGATGCCGGAACAGCAATTACCTACGATTTGTTAACCGCCGAGGGGAAATACTTGGGCGGAAATATTTCACCTGGTTTAGAGATGCGCTTTAAAGCATTAAACCAGTTTACAGGAAAACTTCCTAAAGTAGAAAAGGGAGTTATTAAAGAACTAATTGGAAAAACAACCGAGCAGGCAATTAGAGCCGGAGTACAACACGGCATTGTGTTCGAAGTAGACCATGCAATTACCTCATTTAAGGAAAATTATAATAATTTAAAAGTTATTATGACCGGGGGTGATGCCGAATTTTTTGATAAGAAATTAAAAAATTCTTTCTTTGTACACTTTAATTTAACCAGTATTGGTTTAAACCGCATTTTACAACATAATGGGGAGACTAAGTAGAGTAAGTTTTTTTATCGCCGGGTTACTATTTATCCCGGCTGTATTGTTTGCACAGTTTAATAATAATACCACATCGCCGTATTCGCGTTATGGTCTTGGTGATTTACAACCTTATTCGCTCGGACGTTCGTCGGCAATGGGGGGAGCAAGCCTTGCAAGCAGGTACAACATGCAGATAAATGCGGCCAACCCCGCCAGTTTTACATCGCTTGATTCGCTCAACTTTATATTTGAGTTTGGTTTGGAAGGCAAATTTGCCAATAACAAAACCGAAAGCACAAGTATGAAGACGAACGATGTTAACTTCAAGTATTTTGCCATGAGTTTCAGGATAAACAAGTGGGCGGCAACAAGCTTAAGTTTAACACCTTTGTCCGATGTAGGTTACTATGTAACTTCTACTGCCGATATTGAAAATGTTGGAAACGTATATAATACCTATTATGGTGCCGGAACGATTTCGAATGCCAAATGGGGACTTGCCATCGAGCCGATTAAAAATATATCTGTTGGTGCGAACCTAAACTATCGTTTCGGGCAATTAAACCGAAATACGGAAGTAACTTTCGCCGATCCAACATTCTATAATGTACAACGTTACTCAACAGTTCGTATTCGCGACTTCGGATTGGATCTGGGGGTACAGGCAACCCTCCCAATGAAAAATGATAAAAGTTTAACATTTGGACTGGTGTTCGCTAATTCGCCCGAATATACCGACTTTGTATCCGATATTATTCAAAAGAACCTTTCGTACGGTGGTGCACTGGATCAGGACACTTTGAAGTACCGCGAAGAAGAAAAGGGAACGATGACTTTCCCAATGACGATAGGCGGAGGACTGTCGTTGGCAAAAAAGAATGTGTATGAAATAAATGTGGATTATTACCACGAAGGATGGGACAACACCAAATTTTTGGGAAGCAAAAGTAATTTTTTAACAGATTTAAATAAATTTGCGATTGGGGCTGAGTGGATTCCGGATAAGTTTTCGATCAGAAGTTTTGTAAACCGAGTTGCATATCGCGCAGGTTTTAAATACGAACAAACTTACCACACCTTTGCCGGACAGCATATAAATGACTTTGGCATAAGTTTTGGGGTTGGCCTACCACTGTATCGTTCTAACTCAACACTTAATTTAAGTGCCGAGTTCGGGCAAAGAGGGACAAAAGAGTATAATTTAGTACTTGAAAAATATGCAAAAGTTAATGTAAGTGTAAGCTTGCACGACTTGTGGTTTATGCAGCGAAAAATTGACTAGAATTCAAAAAAAGAAAAACAAATAAAACTCATTATGAAATCTATTTTACGCATATCTCTTTTAATCGCGGCAGTTGTAATGGTCGGTATTACAGTTGCACAGGCGCAAAGAGTTATTAAAGGAACTGTTTACATCGACGGAGAACCGGCAGCTGGAATTACTGTTGAAGCCCATAAAGGTGGAGAAATGATGACCAGTTTCGATGGTAAATACGAAGTTGAAGCCGATGAAAAATCAAAATACATCAGGTTTACATTTATCGATGAATCAAAACGACTAGACATTGAAGGCAAATCGGGCGATGTGTTTGATTTTGCATTTAGTGGAAGTCTTCCTTCGGGCGATGCTGAAGAAGTGGAAACAGGAGAAGTGAACCTGAGTACATTGGAAGAACTGATGAAAGCACAGGATAGAGATTTCTTAAATGAGCTATCGTTATATACCGAGTTCTTCAAACAACAGGATTATAAATCAGCTATTCCTCACTGGCAAAAGCTGTATAACATGTATCCTAAATCTACCATGAACCTGTATATTCACGGTTCGAAGATTTACGAGCACCAGATTGAAAATGCCACTACCGACGCTGAGCGCGACAAGTACATTGATTTGTACATGAAATTGTACGACAAACGGATGAAGTATTTTAACGACCGCGGTAATGTATTGGGTCGTAAAGGTACATCGTGGTTAAAATACAAATTAGACCAGAACAGAGATAAAGCTCCTGAGGGTGATGCGTTAAAAGCGGTTCACAAATCAGCTTACGAGTGGTTATCAGAATCGGTGAAGCTGCAAGGCGACCAAACCGAGCCACCTGTTCTTTTAGTTTATATGCAAACGACTGTTGCGCTGTTCAAATTGGGAGAGCTTCCAAAAGAGCAGGTTGTTAAGAATTACGAAGAGGCTACTTCAATAGGAAATGCTATTGTTGAGGCCAACGAAGATGCTGATAAAGTGAAACTAACGCAGGAAACAGTAATACCTTATATCGAAAATATTTTCGGAAAATCGGGAGCTGCTGATTGCGAAGCTTTAATAAGTATTTACGAACCTCAGTACCGCGAAAATTCAAGCGATGCCGATTTTATTAAATCAATGTTACGTCGTTTGGGTAGAGCTAACTGTACTGAAACGGAACTTTTTGGGTTAGCTACCGAGCGTTTGTACGAACTTGATCCGTCAGCAGAAGCAGCATTTAACATGGCTCGTCGTTTCCTGAAAAAAGACGATGTTGAAAAAGCACGTGAATATTACCAAATGGCTATTGACCAAGAAACTGATGATAAATTAAAAGCTACTTACCATTACGAGCGCGGTTTGGTTCGTTATACAAAAGATGGTAACTATGTTGGAGCCCGTAACGATGCCAGAAGAGCTCTTGAGTTGGATCCTGATTTATGTGATGCAAACATGCTGATTGCAAACATCTATGTTGCTGCCTCGCAAAAATTCGAAGGATCGGCCATGGAGAAATCAGCGGTATTCTGGTTAGCAGCCGACTATTTCGCGAAAGCGCGTCGCGGCGAAGACTGTGCAATTGATGCAGCAGAAAACCTTAGAAAATACAAAGCTTATTTCCCTAACAAGGAAGAAGCATTTATGGAAGGGCTCCAGGAAGGTTCTACCTATCACGTAGGAGGTTGGATTAATGAAAACACAAAAGTTCGCTTTTAAAATATTGCAACTGATAAGAATGTCTCGTATTGCAGTTCCCGTGTTGGGAACTGCAATACTTTTCTTTGCGTGTAAGAAAAACGACATTGACAAGATAAAAGCTTTTAGTTCCCCCGAAAATTTGCCGATTTTAGAGGCAACAAATTTCGAAACACTCTCCACCGATTCAGGTACCATTCGCTTTTTACTTAAGGCACCAAAATTACTTCGCTTCGAAAACGAAGGCAAAACATTTCACGAGTTTCCCGAGGGTTTATTGCTGATTAAATACGACGAGAACCATAAAATAACTTCAAGTATTAAGGCCGATTATGCCAAGGAGTTTATTAAAGAAGAAAAGTGGGAAGCCAAAAATAACGTGATCGTTACCAACGAAAAAGGCGATTCGCTAAAAACCGAACACCTTATTTGGGACGAAAAACATGAAACAATCTTCACCGAAGAATACGTAAAGATTATTAGTGCCGACAAAATTATAACCGGAACAGGATTAACATCTGACCAGAATATGCAAAACTGGAAAATTACAAATCCGAAAGGTGTTATTTATGTGGCGGTAGATAATAAAAACCAGCCGCAGCCAATGGGTAGCAACATTGAACAGCCAGCGGCAGAAATTAACGATCCGGTAATTTCAAAAACGCCACCCAAAAAAGCTGTAAACTTTAACTAGTTATTTATGAACCCATATTTGCTGATTCTGATAACGATCATTCTCTCGGCCTTTTTTTCAGGAATGGAGATTGCTTTTGTTTCAGCGAATAAACTGCGCCTTGAGCTTGATAAACAATCCGATCCGTTTAGCTCAAAATTATTGAAGTTTTTAACCCATAATGGAGGGCAGTACATTGCTACCATGTTGGTTGGCAACAACATTGCGCTTGTGGTTTACGGTATCGCTTTTGCTACAGTTTTAGAGCCAGTTTTGCTAAATTCTATCCAGTCGGAGTCATTGGTTTTATTGCTGCAAACAATCATCTCAACTTTTGTAATTTTGCTGTTTGCCGAGTTTTTACCCAAAACATTATTCCGCATTTTCCCCAATACGCTGCTGAATGTTTTTGCTTTACCACTAGTTTTTTTTTATGTAGTATTTTTTCCGGTAACACGTTTCTCAATGGGCATAACCAATTTTCTGTTGCGAAATGTTTTTAATACCGAACCAGGCAACGAAGACAAAAACAAAGTGTTCCGCAGGATTGATCTCGATGAGTTCATTAAAGAGAACGACCGGACAAATGCCGAGCATAAGGAATTGGTTGAAACAGAAATTAAACTGTTTAAAAATGCACTCGATTTCTCGAAAATAAAGTTGCGCGAGGTAATGATTCCGCGTACCGAAATTGAGATGATGGAAACCGGCGCCTCGATAAGCGATTTGCGGCAAAAATTTGTGGAAACCGGTTATTCACGGATTCTGATTTATAGCGAAAGTATCGACAATATAATTGGTTATGTGCATTCGTCGATGTTGTTTAAAAACCCGCAAACCATCGATCCGTTTATAAAAAATGTATTGATTGTGCCCGAAACCATGCCGGCAAATAAATTGCTGAGTACTTTTATTCAGGGACACCGGAGTATTGCAATTGTTGTTGACGAATTTGGCGGAACCGCAGGAATGGTGACCAGCGAAGATATTTTGGAAGAAATATTTGGTGAAATTGAAGACGAGCACGACGTAAAAGATATTGTTGAAAAGAAAATAAGCGATACCGAATTTATTTTTTCAGCACGAGCCGAAATCGATATGCTGAATGAAAAATATTTCCTCGAACTTCCCGAAAACGAAGAGTTTGAAACACTTGCCGGTTTTATACTTTACAACTACGAAAGTATACCAAAAGTGAACTCGGTTATAAAAATCGAAAAATTTCAGTTTAAAATCCTAAAGGCAACCAATACTAAAATCGAATTGGTAAAACTCAAACTTCTGGATGATTAATTTCATAAAACGTTGCGAAGATAAAGTGCTGGAAATCTGACGATTCTGAGCTCGTTTCGGGCATTGGTAAAAAATTTTCGATAATGGAGGTAAAACAGTTAAAATTATTATCTTCGTAGCTCGAAAAATTCAAACGATTTTAGACAAAAAATAACTGTAAATCAATGGCAACGTTACAAAACATTAGAACGAAAGCAGGATTGTTAGTAGCAATTGTAATCGGTTTATCATTGGCAGCGTTCATCCTTGGAGATTTGTTACAAGGAGGTTCGTCAATGTTTCAGAGAAACCGCTTAGAAGTTGGAGTAATTGATGGTGAATCAATTCAATATCCTGAATTTCAGCAAGAGGTAGAAGAGCTGGGGGAGATATTCAAACAAAACTATGGGCAAAATCAGTTAGATGATAATACCTGGTCACAAGTACGCGAACAGGCATGGCAACGAAAAATTGCCGAGATCGTAATGGGCGAAGCCTACGAAGATCTTGGAATTGAAGTTAGCTCAGAAGAGTTATTCGACATGCTTCAGGGCGCAAACCCGCACCAAATTGTTCGTCAGATATTCAGCAATCAGCAAACAGGTCAGTTCGATCGTACTGCGGTAGTTCGTTTTCTGAAAAACATGGATACTGGTTTAGTTTCGCCTGAAGACCGTGCATCATGGTTAAACATCGAAAAACAAATTGTTGAAGAACGTACGCAAAGCAAATACACTTATATGGTGGCAAAAGGTATGTACGTTACCGGCGAGCAGGCTGAAGCCAGTGCAACTGCCGGAAACAAATCGGTTAATTTCGATTATATCGCTTTGCCACACAGTACAGTTGCCGACGAAGATGTTACCGTTACTGAAACTGACCTGAGAGATTATTACAACGCACATAAAGAAGATTACGAATCGGAAGCCAGCAGAAGAATTGAATACATTGCTTATCCGGTAGAACCATCGGAAAAAGATTTTGCTGATGCTGAAGAGTGGATCACAGATATTAAAGCTGATTTTGAAGAAACTGAAAACACTATTCAGTTTATTGATACCAACTCAGACATTAGCTTTAACGATGTATGGGACAAAAAAGACGACCTGCCGGAAGCTGTTGGTAACTGGATTTACGACGAAGGTGCTGAAGTTGGATCAGTTTACGGCCCTTACAAAGAAGGCGAATCATTCACTTTGGTAAAATTGTACAAATCGGAAATGATGCCTGATTCGGTTGAGGCGCGTCATATTTTGTTGCAAGTTACAAATCAAGCCGAAGCTATTCTTGCACAGCAACTGGCCGACAGCTTGAAAACAATGATTGAAAACGGTGCTGATTTTGCTGAACTGGCACGTACCAATTCAGCCGATCAGGGATCTGCAATCAACGGTGGCGATTTAGGTTGGTTCCAGCGTGGTCAAATGGTAAAACCATTCGAAAATGCAGCATTTAACAACACTACTGATAGTGTAACAATGGTTGCAACGCAATACGGAATTCACCTTGTACAAACTACAAAACGTGGAAAACTTACCCGTCAGGTGCAGGTGGCCTACCTTACCCGCAATGTTGAGCCAAGTACAAGAACATACCAGAATGTGTATGCTAAAGCAAGCCAGTTTGTTGGTGAAAATCCAACTGCCGAAGCATTTAACGCTGCAGTTAGCGAACAAGGTCTTACAAAACGAGTAGCAAATGTTAGCGAAAATCAACGTACGATCGTTGGTTTGGAAGATGCTCGTCCGTTAATTAGAGCTGCCTACGAAGCTGAGGTTAATGATATTTTGACTAACAACCAGGATTCACGCATCTTCGAACTGGGCGACAATTTTGTAATTGCCATTTTAGCAAGCAAAACTGAAAAAGGAATTGCTCCTTTCGAAGACGTAAAAGCACGTGTTGAGTTAGCAGTAACAAAGGAGAAAAAAGCTGAATTGTTGGTTGAGAAAGCAAAAGCTGCTTTAAACGGCAATGCAGATTTAGCCGCTACCGCTTCAGCGCTTGATACTGAAGTTCAAACAGCAAACGCAATTAACTTTAACTCGTTCTCGGTTCCCGGAATTGGTTTGGAACCTGCCGTAATTGGAACAGTTGCAGCACTTGATGTTGACGAAGTATCGGAACCAATTGAAGGAAACAACGGTGTTTATGTTGTAATGCCTACTTCGGTTAGCGAAGGTGCAGGTGTTGACGTAGCTGCCGAGAAAATGCGTCTGGCGCAAACAAGCACTTACCGTGTTGGTTCGGAAGTATTTAATGTATTCCGTAACTCGGTAGAAATTGAAGACAAAAGAGCGAAATTCTATTAGTAGAATAACGCACAACAATAGTAGAAGCCGTTCCTTTTTTAGGAGCGGCTTTTTTCTTAGTCGCAAGTCTGCTTCAGAATTTATAGACTAAGCCTGATTGTACCTCTCAACAGGTACCTGGATTTGTTCAGATATGTTTTGATGAAATAAAAAGAAGAAAGCACATTCTATACTATTTTTTAGGAAAAAACGTTAAGTTTGACGATAAACCTTTATAATTCAATGCTATGAGAAATACACTATTGGTCGTTTTGGGCTTGTTGATTCTTTTAATCACTGCCTGTAAAGAAGTTGATAAGAGAACCATCACATCCGATGAAGCCACTGTTTTGGTAATGGAAGCTGCAACTGCTTACAGTATTTATAGTTCCACGCAGGAAGAAGGAACCAGTGCCGGTTTTCAATCGGAGGGCATGTTGAAAAGCGCTACAACTACAAACGAAAATTATCCCCAAATTTCTATTGAGCCACTCGATCTTACCTCCTGGCCAAAAACCATAACTGTGGATTATGGCCCTGAAAATATTTTGGGATTAGATAACCATGAGCGTAGAGGGAAATTGATTATTACTGCCGATAATTTCCCGGGAGTTAGCGGAGCTGAATGGGAAATCACCTTCGACGATTTTTATCACGACGACTATAAAGTAGAAGGCGTGCAAACCATTGCTTACAGCGGCCCAAATGCCAGCGAACACCCGGTATATAACTGTACCGTAAGCGATGGAGTAATTACTGCACCTAATGGTGAAAGGTTTTATTTCGAGCAACAAACACAGCGCGAATGGATAAGTGGCTACGATACACATATGGTAACAAGTGGTGAAACTTCCGATTTTTGCGATGATAATTTCCAAATAACAGGAACCCACAGTGGAACGAGCTCCGACGGATATGCCTACACCATGTCTACAACAACACCACTGCTGATTAGTAATTGTTGCCGTTGGATTAAAGAAGGAGTGCTGTATATTGGCCTCGAGGATTACGACCTGAGTTGTGAAATTGACTACCGGCCTGCAACGGATACGGGTGACGACTGTAATAATCTGGTCAGTGTTACCGTATTCGGAGAAAGCGTAGCGGTTAATCTGCCATAATGAGATAGTATCTGAAGATTTTCCCCAATCCAGGCTGAAAGTAAGAGACCGGGGCTGTATAAATGATATAAATACAGCCCCGGTTTTTTGCATGATACGCCGACAATGATTGGGGAAGTAAATGGCGAATCGAATTTTTCCCTGTTTAAACTGTGGTGGGCTGTTCGGGATGCAGCATTGATTCTCCACGGCTGTAGAGCTGTGTTTTGAAAATATTTTTTCGTTTCCGCAGCGGTGGAGAAGGATTTTGAAAGTTTATTTTTAACTCGACCGCTGTCGAGTTAAATCCTGAAAGTTTTTTTTGTTGCCGACAGCTGTCGAGTTGAAAATCAGAAATATTTTTGCTGTCGACAGCAGAAATCATCGATTTTGAAAATTTATTTTGTTGCCGACGGCTGTCGGATTAAAAACTGACAGCTGATTTTGTTGTCGACAGCGTCGGGCTTCATTGCAACGATAAATTTTATCAACACTGTGCATATGTCATACCGACAGGCCGGTATAAACATTAAAGCTGGCATTTTGTACGAAAACTGCACTTTGAGTTGAATACAAAAAAGAAACCAACCAACGCTCATACCTTCCTTTTACCAATAACAAATTGTAGCCAGAGCGCAATTCAACAGGATTGATGTTTCAAAGCTATTGCATTCCTGATTTGTATTTTTATATTTATCGAGATAGCTATTAAAAACTGAACAAACAAGGCTGGAAAAACGCAAAAATACCCGGGAACGACATGACTGAATTTACAAGATCGATACTGTTATTACTTGTTTTATTAAATCCGTTTTTGGTAATTGTTTATTTAATCGACATAGTTCAAAAGCTCGATAATAAACAGTTCCGGAGGGTTTTAATTCGTGCCGGGCTTATTTCGTGTATTGCATTTTGCAGTTTTGCTGTGCTGGGCGATCGGATTTTCTCCGACGTATTTCAAGTTCGTTTTGCTTCGTTTCAGTTGTTTGGTGGTATCGTTTTCCTGCTCATCGGGCTGCAGTTTGTTTTTCGGGGGCCAACCGCTATTGAGATATTGCGTGGCGAATCGAAACACATTGCCGGAGCCATTGCCATGCCGGTTTTAATTGGCCCCGGTACCATTAGTGCCAGCGTGGTTATTGGAAAACGTAACGATATTCTTATGTCGTGCGCATCCATCGTAGTGGCGGTTATGCTGTGTATTCTGGTTTTGGTGGTATTAAAATTTTTGCACGATGTAATTCGCCAAAAACGGGAAGAATTAATTGAGCGCTACTTCGATTTGGCCGGACGTATTACCGCGCTGTTTGTAGGTTCTGTAGCCATTGAAATGATTATGGCGGGCGTAAAATCGTGGCTGAATATTCACTGGAGTTAGTTTAACAAATCTCCACCAAACGAATATCAAAACTCAACACGGCATTTGGTGGAATTTTATTTCCGGTACCTTTTCGTCCCCAGGCCAGTTCCGAAGGCACCCAGAATTTATAACGGCTGCCTACGCTCATCATAGGTAAACCTTCCTGAAGTCCTTCAATAAGTTCTTCTATTTTAACTTCGTCGGGCTGGTTTTGGCGGTAAGTGTCTTCCAGAATTTTACCGTCGAGGAGCAAAGCGCGCTGATGAATTTTAACCGTATCGAAGAGTCCGGGTTTTGGCCCCTGTTTTTCTTCCACAATTAAATATTGCAATCCACTGTCGCTTTCTAAAACACCGGTTTTCTGCTTGTTGTTTTGCAAAAAATCTTCACCCGATTTCCGGTTGTTTCCGGCCGATCCTTTACTACGTGCTTTTTTCTCTCTGCGTGCCATCTTACTCTTTCAATATTAAAAAGTACTACAAAGTAAATGAAAATCAGAAAGTAAGTTTTAATTATTGCAGTTGAAGTTCTATATTTGAGCTGCTTTTAATACATATTTACTTTTTAAACCAACTTGAACCTGATAAGGAGGACTAAGATGATACTGCGCTTTCTCACCGTTTTTTCACTTTTAATTTGTTTTGCATTGAGTAACGTTTCGGCTGCCGAAAATCCCGAGAAAGATGTGCGTATAAAAAGCCACGGATCGTTATCGTACAACAAGCGGGATGCTAAAATTAAAGTTTATATCGAAGGCGCCCGGCTCGATATGGATTACATGCGACGCAATATGCGTTTTGCCGATTTTGTAAACGATCCGGCCGTTGCCGATGTGCATATCATTATAAATAGCCGGGTGAGCGGTTCGGGCGGAATGGTTTATTCGTTGATGTACAACAACCTTACGTTCGAGAATTTCAGCGATTTTACCATTACATGCACTATACTTGCCGACGATACAAACGAAGAAGAACGCCGGAAACTGAAAGACGCACTTTCGCTTGGATTGATGCCTTTTGTAAACCAGACAAAAGCTTCCGATCAATTGAGCTTCAGATACCGCGACGAAGCAGAGCAGACGCAGGTTGCTGTTGTTGACGATCCTTGGAACAACTGGACGTTTAGAGGCGACATTAGTGGCAGTGTGAATCTGGAAGAAAGCAAAAAGAACTATAACTATTCGTTTTATGGGCGTGCCGATAAGGTGACCGAAGAAATTCGGATAAGAAACAATGCGCGTCGTTCAGTAAATACGAAGAAATACACCACCGACGGGGAAGAGTACCGTTCGGATAATACATCAACATATGGCTCGTCGAGTGTGGTGAAAAGCTTGTCATCGCGTTGGTCAACAGGTTTGTTCGGAAGTTTTTATAACAGTAATTACCGTAATACCAAATACTCAATGTCGGTTAAACCTGCCGTGGAGTATAATATTTTCCCATGGGATGTGTCGGACCGAAAAGTGTTTACCATAGCCTATTATATTGGGCCCGAGTGGATGAAATATTACGAGGAATCGATATATGACAAACTGGAAGAAAGCCTTTGGGAGCAGTCGTTACGCCTTGATCTGCAGATTGTGCAAACCTGGGGCGAGGTAAAGGCCGGGCTTAATGCAACGAATTATATGCATGACTGGACCAAAAACCGGATAACTTTTGATACCGATCTGTCGGTTCGTATAATGCGCGGGCTTTCGGTTCGTATGGGTTTTACCGTAGAGAATGTACACGACCAGATTTATCTGCCTAAAGGAGACATTTCGTTGGAAGATGTATTGCTGAATAAAGTGCAGTTACCTTCGTCTTTCGAGGTTGGAGCCAATGTTGGAATTCGCGTACAGTTTGGTTCAATTTATAACAATATTGTGAATAACAGGATGTAAAGTTAGCTACGAGCTACTAGCCTCTCGCTATGAGCCGCTGGTTTTTTAGCGTCAATCTTTATTCAATCTGCATCAATCCTTCTTAACTTTCGCAATAACAACCACCCTTGTGGCCATCTGAAATCCATGCTGTTGTAGCGCCTTTTCTATTTCCGGGATTTGCTTTTTCAACTCGTGGTATTCCGGCTTGTCTTTAATCTGACTAAGCATTTCTGTTAGCTTGTCTTTACGCTCAGTAATTTCTTCAGGAGTTGGTTCTACACGATCTTTTTCATGGTTAAAGGCTGTGCAAATTTCCAATCCGGCTTTTTCAACCTCTTCCAGAATTTCGGCGCGCGTAAACGTTTCGTTATGGCAAACTCCATTCAGCCGATCAACCGTACTCCTGAAATGATGCATGCTTTTATGTACTTCCTGTGCAGGATTCAGGTTGTCGCTAAACAGTTCGTTTACGATAATCCAGCCGCCGCGTTTTACCACGCGTTTCATTTCATTGAAAGTTTGCTGAACATCTGGCAAATGGTGCATGGCCATTGAAATGCTTGCAGCATCGAAAGTGGAATCCGGGAAATCCAGTTGTTCGCCGCTCATAATACTGAACTGCACATCAGGATGGATTTTTGCAGCTTCTTCAAGCGATGCCTTATCCGGGTCGATTCCGGTAAATTTGGTATTGTTTAAGGCTTCTTTTAAAACCGAAATAAAATTCCCGCTTCCGGTTCCAACATCTAAAAGGGTGTTTACTGTTTTGTTTTGAAAAAATTGATGTAGTTGTTCCATCAGATCAAGAGTAAAAATGCCGACAGGGCAGTTACAATTATTACAGCGGTTCGGTATAGTTTATCCGATATTTTCTGTACCAGTTTTATTCCGGCAAAAGCACCAAAAGCGATGGCCGGTAAAAGCATCAGGTCAAGTGTGAGCGTATCAAGGTTAATGGTTTTCCAAACGAAAATGTGCAATGGAAATTTCGAAAAATTAACGATCAGAAAAAACCAGGCTCCGGTGCCGATAAAGCTATTTTTTGGCAAATGCATGGCCAGCAGGTAAATGGCAAAAATGGGGCCGGCTACATTGCCAATCATCGTAGCGAAACCTCCTAAAACACCCATAGTTGCTGAGAACCACCAGGTGTCGGGGAAAAGATTTTGTCCTTTTTTGCGGTCGCGCCAAAGCATGAGGCCAATACACAGAAAAACCAAAATGGCGATTATATTTTTAAACCAGGTATCATTAACTACTTCGCCAACCCAAAGCGCAATACCAATTCCTACAAAAGCCCAGGGCAGCAGTTTCCACAGGTATTTCCACTCGGCATGACGGTGATAATACCCAACTCCAAATAAATCGGCCATCATTAACATCGGCAGTAAAATTCCGGTTGAGGCTTTGCCACCAAAAATTAGCGCCAGTGTGGGAACCACCAACATTGAAACACCGGGAACACCTACTTTCGACATGCCAACCAGCATGCCACATACTGCTAATAAAATCCATTGAAGTGTGGAGAAGTCAAGTTCGAGCATAGCAAAAATGTTATGTCGCTAATGTAGTAATAAATATGGAACAGGGTAGAAAAGAAAAGGTCCCGCAGAAGCGGGACCAGTCTAGCTAACAATTCGAAGGTAGATCTTACCTCCTCAAAAAACAAAAAACAAAAACCATGTTCAAGGCCTCAGCCTTACTTTTAATCACTCAACTTAAAAACATGTTAGTTACGATATATATAACTAAATAGATGTGTACAAAGCCCATGCCATAACTTTCATATAAGCAGTAGTTTAACCTCTGTTAACGTGCTTGCAAAAAAGTATTAAAAAGTTTTTTTGTCAATATCCTGAAGTTCTGTAGGGTCGATTTCTCCAAACCACTCGTTAAGTTTTTCGCGTGTTTTGGCTTTAATTTCGGGGGTAATGCTGCCCGCCACTGCCGAGAGGGTAAAAAGCAGTACGCCAAGGTCGTCGCTGAACCCAATTATGGGTGTCAGGTCAACAATGGCATCGGTGGGAAGAATAAAATAACCCAATGCAGCGGCAATGCTGAGTTTGGTTTTTAATCCAACGCCTTTGTCTTCGAAAGTGTAGTACAACAACAAAACAGCATAAACAACTTTTGCTCCGGCCGCTTTGCCAAATTTCTTAAGCTTGTCCCACAACGATTGTTCAGAAAAATATTTCGAATACTTGTCGTCCATAGTTGTTCTATTTTAAGCTGGCCGTTGAAAAATCGAGTTGAAATGCACCGTATTGTTCGGTAATTTGTTCAAGAATGGCGTGTACCTCGTCGTTTGTTTCGGCGCGCAGCAGTTGAATTTTTAGGTCTCTGAAATTTGGCAACCCCGGGAAATACTTGGCAAAATGACGACGCATCATTAAAATCCCCGATCGTTCATTGTCGCGCCACTCCAGGTTTAGCCGGAGTTGTTCTTTTAATACTTCCACAACTTCGTTAACCGTTGGCTGTGCTAATTCTTCTCCGGTTTGAAGGTAATGTTTTACCTCGCGAAATAACCAGGGTCGACCAATAGCCCCGCGTCCGATCATCAGAGCATCTACTCCCGTTGCATCAAGCAATTGTTTGGCTTTTTTACCGCTGTTGATGTCTCCGTTACCGATAATGGGAATATGAATTTTCGGATTGTTTTTTACTTCTCCAATCAATGTCCAGTCGGCTTCACCGGTGTACAACTGTTCGCGCGTACGACCGTGAATGGCCAGCGCCTGAATTCCGGCATCCTGTAATCGTTCGGCCACTTCAACAATAGGTTGATTGTCTGCCGACCAGCCCAGTCGTGTTTTTGCGGTAACCGGAATTTTAACGGCTTTTACAATTTCTGCAGTCATCTTCTGCATTTTGTCCACGTCTTTTAACATGGCCGATCCGGCGCCGTGGCGCACGATCTTTTTCATGGGGCAACCGTAATTGATGTCGATAAAATCGGGTTCAAATTCTTCGGCTACCTGCGCCGCACGCACCATCGAGTCGATGTTGTGTCCATAGATTTGAATGGCTACCGGACGGTCGAACTCAAACAAATGCATTTTTTGTTTCGTTTTTTCCACATCGCGCACCAGTGCCTCCGACGATACAAACTCGGTGTACATTAAATCGGCGCCAAATTTTTTGCACATCATCCTAAACGACTTGTAGGTGACATCTTCCATCGGTGCCAGAAAAAGGGGAGTGCCCTCCAGATCTATGTTGCCAATCTTAATCATTCATTAGAAAATTGCTGCAAAAATAGCTAAAAATATTTGGGTGGGAATTTGGGCTAAATCAATCGTTTAACTTTTGCTTTTGGAGTGAGTTTCATCGTTTTGAAATCGATGCCGGTAATCAGGTTTGCACCGGGCTTTTTACCTTTTTCAAACGATCCAAAAGCAGTTGAAATGTTTAAGGCTTTTGCCCCGTTTATGCAGGCCCACGACAACAACTCTTCCAGCGAAATAGTTGGAAAATTTTGCTGAATGGTGAGCATCTCCTGAAGTATCGAAAGTTCGGTATTCGATGCTAAACTATCGGTTCCCAAACAAATCTGCATCTTTTCTTCCCGAAAAAGATCTACCGGTGGCAGCTCATTTTCAATAAAAAGATTGGAGTTGGGACACAAAACAAAATAGGTATTAGCGAGGCTGCGGTACTGTTTTAATGCTTCAATATCCTCTTTTCGGGTTTGTATGTTGTGCACTAAGAGCAACTGATTTTCTTTTGGCAAATATTCAAGAATGGATTGCAACGACGATATTCCGGTAGGTTTCCAATGTGAGGTATCCAGCTTTAAATTATCGATGAAATGCCTGGAAATATCCCCTTGCCCAAATAAAAAGAACTCTGTTTCAGCTTTGCTTTCCTGGTTGTGAATGGAGAGCGACCCTCCGTTTTTCTGTGCATGACTCTTCACTTTCTCGAACAAGTCTGGCGATACAGAATACGGTGAATGCGGAACGATGGAGGCAGAAAGATTAGCTTTTTCAAACGATTCAAACACTTCAAGCGCTTTGTTAAAAGCCCGCTCAGCCCGCGACGGATGAAAGCCAAAAACTTCAATAAAAGTGTAGTAGGTGATTTTACTTTTTTGTTTTACCGAAAGCGAAAGATTGAAGTTGGAAACATCTCCAACAGCGGCAATTCCTGCTGCCCACATTTTTCGGTCGGCAATTTGTATGGCCTTTTGTTTGTCGGCCGGTTCATCTCTTAACTGGTTAATCTTTTCGAGAAAAGCACTAAAACCGATGTGCTTTTCAATTTTGTTGCGGAGATGCGAAAATTCTAAATGACAATGGGTGTTTACAAATCCGGGAGTTAAAATGCCGCTGTAAAACTCCACACCGGCTTCTTCACGGAATGAATCGCCCCGATCCAGGATTTCGATGATTGTTCCATCATCGTCGCAAACTAAAATTCCGTTTTTTATTGGCGAAGTTGTTCCGGGGAAGACGTATGTGGCGGCGATTTTTCTCACCTTACATTTAATTATTCTTCTTCAAATGGCTCCAATTCCTCTTTTCGCCCTGAACGTTCCTGCTCCATTTCACTCAGTCTACTCATTACTCTGCGATACATTTTCTCAAAGTTTTTTGGGTGACTTTCGTAGAAAACCAGTGATTGCTCAAATAACGAGTCAGTAACTTCGTATTTATCCAAAACCGAGTAGTAAAAATTCTCTGTCCGGCTGTTTAACATGGCTGAGTCGTATCGGAAATGGTTAAAAGCAGCGTCGGCCAGGTGCACGTCAACGAGCATATTGATCATTTTCTTTTCCTTGATTAAATGCTCGGGCTTGGGCATAATCTCGTTTTCGCACGCAGTGAATGCGCACACAGCAATAATTATTATCAGAAAGGCATTTTTCATTTGGCTGCCAAATTATAAATAGTTCAATCGTTTTTCAAAAAAAGGTCGTTAAAAAAGCTTATTTATACTGTTTTATAAGCTGTGAGAAATTATTTTACGCGAAAATAGTTTTGAATACTTCTTCTACCCGGCTAACCTTCACAATATCGATTTTAAATTTCGAAACATCAAAACCTTTGTTAAGTGTTGGTACATAAATGCGCGAAAATCCCAGTTTGGCCGCTTCGGCAATACGTTGCTCGATGCGGCTTACGGCGCGTATTTCCCCGGTTAAGCCAACCTCGCCGGCAAAACATATTTTGTGGTTTATGGCAATGTCGATATTCGACGAAAGAATGGAGCAAATAACCGCCAAATCGGTTGCCGGATCATTGATTTTTAGTCCGCCTGCAATATTCAGGAACACATCTTTTGCAATGAGTTTAAAACCGGCGCGTTTTTCCAAAACGGCCAAAAGCATGTTCAGCCGGCGCAAATCAAAACCTGTGGATGAGCGCTGAGGTGTTCCGTAAGCTGCCGAACTTACCAATGCCTGAATTTCGATCAGGAATGGCCGTACACCTTCCACGGTTGCAGCAATGGCGGTGCCACTTACATCGACGTTTACTTTTGATATCAACTGCTCCGATGGATTTGTGATTTCACGTAATCCGTCGCTGCGCATCTCAAAAATGCCGAGTTCGTTAGTGGAACCAAAGCGGTTTTTATTCGAGCGTAAAATGCGATACATATAATTGGTGTCGCCTTCAAACTGCAAAACAGTGTCGACCATGTGCTCCAGTACTTTTGGCCCGGCAAGGCTGCCTTCTTTAGTAATGTGACCGATCAGCACCACGGCAACATGATTCTTTTTGGCAAATTTTAAAATAGCCGAAGTACATTCACGAACCTGCCCAACCGAACCCGGCGATGACTCGATAAGTTCTGTTGAAATAGTTTGGATAGAGTCGATGATCAGTAACTCCGGTTTTGCCTGTTCGCTTTGGGCAACAATGTGTTCCAACGATGTTTCGCTTAAAAACAGGCAATTGCTTTGGGCGTTACTCAATCGTTCGGCACGCAGTTTTATCTGTTGCAGACTTTCTTCGCCCGAAATGTACAGTACTTTTTTCCCGTTTAATCCCAAAGCCAGTTGCAGTGCCAGTGTTGATTTCCCAATTCCGGGATCGCCACCCAAAAGTATTAGCGAGCCGGGAACGATTCCGCCACCCAAAACACGGTTAAATTCTTCAATCCCCACCGAAATACGCTGTGTTCTGGCCATCTCGATATTTTCGAGTGTAATGGGTTGGTTGCCCGAAATCTGCACCGAAAGTTTTCCGGTAGATTGTTTCTTCTCCACAATTTCTTCCACGTAGGTGTTCCACTCGTTGCAGGCGGAGCATTTTCCGAGCCATTTGGGCGATTGGGCGCCGCAGCTCTGGCAGGTGTATATGGTTTTTGTTTGTGCCATTCTTTTCTGTGTTACTCTGTGCGGTTCTCTGTTATCTCTGCGGTAAAAAATAGTTCCACAGAGAACGCTGAGGTTTACACGGAGTTGTTAAAGGTTTTTAATTCGTTCAATAATTTCGCTGGTTGAAATTCCTTCAATCAATTCAAGTGTTTCCACCTTTCCACCGTTATTTAATACGGTATCGTGACCGGCAATTTCATGTATTTCGTATTGGGCACCTTTTATCAAAACGTCGGGGATGATCTTAGCAATTATTTCGGCCGGCGTTTCTTCATCAAAAAGAATTACCGCATCAACACATCCAAAGGCCGCCAGCACTTCTGCACGCGCCTGCTCATATATAATAGGGCGCTTATCGCCTTTTAATAATTTAACCGAAACATCGGAGTTAAGCCCAACAATCAATTTGGTGCCATATGCTGCCGATTTGTGCAGTGAATCAACGTGCCCGTTATGAATAAGGTCGAAACAACCGTTGGTGAAAACGATGGTGTTGTTACTTCCTTTCCATATTTCAAGCAGGGGACGGAGCGATTCAAAATCCTTAAAAATCTTTGATTTAAACATGAGATTCATAATTGTCAAAAATAACTATTAAATTGAAGTATCACTATTGCATTTTAAAGGATGTGTGAATTATTTTTATTCATTCTAAATCCCCCCTAAACCAATTTTTAACATATTATATTTTGAAAAAGAGAATTTGTTGAATTAAATTTAAGCTGTCGTTAAAGGAACCCCTGTTCTTCGACACAGATTTTCAGTAAAAGGATAGTATAAAGTGAGGTTGGAAATAAAACACAGTGGTGTTTTAGGGTGAAGGAAATAAAAGTTGTAAAAAAAGAACTTAGGTATAACTTCAGAAAACAATTAAACATATTCAAATGAGAAAAATTACGCTCGTATTTCAACTACTTCTTTTTGTGATAATTTCATTCGGACAAGAGGAGAGTCCGTTAACTAAAAGTGGATTAAAACTTACTTTCTTGAACCCGGGAATGGAATATGAATTTAAGTTGTCAGAAAAATCAACTTTCGCTTTAAATCTTGGCATCGGTTATGGTGGTTCATACAAAGATCTAAAAACCAGCGGAGATGGATTTATGTATTTGTTATCACCGTTTTACGATATGCAGTATCGTAATTACTACAACATAACGAAAAGAAACAGTGCCGGTAAAAATGTAAAGTATAACTCATCTAATTACTTTGGAGTAAGACTTCTTGTTCGAGGACCCGAGATTGCTTCCAGTTTCTCAAGAACCTCAGAATTGGATTATGCATTTGGACCAACATGGGGAATACAGCGCGCTTTTAATCAATTTTATGTATTATTTGATGTTGGGCCATATGTTTATTTTGACATGAAAGGGGAGTATGGATTTTTGCCAATGTTCCAGCTTAACATCGGTTATAATCTTAGAAAATGATCTTATTAACTGTGGCCAAATTGGGCGCAGTTTTTTTGTATTGAATAGTATTCCAAATGACTAAAATATTCTCAAAACTCAACATTTCTATTTTAATCATATTTTGGGTTTTTTTGGAAGCTCTTAGTCCTACTGAGTGTAGTGCACAAGACGAAAAATTCCCGGCCCATTTAAATTTTGATATGGGTACGAACGCATTTGTGCTGTATAATGACGATTTAGGATTTTATTTTGGAGGGGGCTATGAGTATTATATATCCAGAAAATTTGCCTTTGAACTGAAAGGATATGCGGGAAAGAATTCTCATAAAAAAATAGAGCCCATTGGTGGTGAAATCGTTCCGTATGGTAACGATTATATATTATTTACCGAAGCCAGTTATTACACACTCAGCCTGTGTCCGAGGTTTTACCAGGAATTATCAGATATTATTTTCTTTTTTGCCGATGTAAATCTGGGATTTGAGGGTTCAAATAGTAACGCCACTTTTGGAAACGAAGAAACTGAGGAAGAAGAATATCTTGGAAGCTCAAAGTCGTATTTTAAATGGTATCCTGGATTTCATGCAGGGTTTAAAGTTATTGCAGAAGATCTTTCCGTGTGGTTTTATGTGGGTTGGGAGAAGGTTGATTTGGGAAGAAGTTTAAATAATTTGCCCATTGCTGAAACCGGAATTTTTGACAATTATTCGGGTAGTACGGAGTTTTTGCAACTCGGAATTCGTCTGGGTGTTCCTTTGGGAAAAAATAGATAAGCTTTATCAAAAACGTCTCATTGATTGACTGAGATACCTTCAAATAAAAAACCTCGCAGTTAAAACTACGAGGTTTACTATTTATCGTAAATGTATTTTATACTACAGTATTCGTCTCAATATCGGGGAATATCAAACTTGGTTTAAACGTTTTGGCTTCCTCAAAATCCATTAAGGCGTACGAAATGATAATTACCACATCGCCAACAGCCACTTTTCGTGCAGCCGGGCCGTTCAAACAGATGGTACCCGATCCGCGCTCACCCCTGATAACATAAGTCTCTAAACGCTCGCCGTTGTTAATATTAACAACCTGTACTTTTTCGTTCTCAATAAGGTTTGCCGCGTCCATCAAATCTTCGTCGATGGTAATACTTCCAACATATTGCAGGTTCGCTTCGGTAACGGTAACCTTGTGTATTTTCGATTTACAAACTTCAATTTGCATAACTATGCTTATTTCGGTCTTAAAAAACTATATTGTCAATTAACCTGATCTTTCCGCAAAAAACAGCAACACATCCAACTTTTGTAGAATCTTCGTCCCAGTTTTTCACCGGTTGCAGCTGTTCGTCGTCAACGATCTCAAAATATTCAACATCCAGGAAGGGGTTCTTGTTTATCGTTTCTGTCACCCAATCCGTGATTTCTTGTACGGATCTCTGCTCCTTAAGTTCTTTGGCTTTAAACAAAGTCTCTGAAATTACGGCTGCATTTTTCCGCTGTTCTTCCGTCAATAACTCATTTCGCGAGCTCATGGCCAAACCACTTTTCTCGCGAATAATGGCGCAAGGTACAATTTCCACAGGAAGTTGCAGTTGTTTCACCATATTTTTAACGATAGCCAATTGCTGAAAATCCTTCAATCCGAAGTACGATTTGGTAGGTTTTACCATGTCGAAAAGCCGGCTAACCACCTGTGCCACACCATTAAAGTGTCCCGGGCGATGTTTGCCTTCCATTACCTCTTCTAATTTTCCAAAGTTAAATTTACGTTTATCCGGCTCGGGATAAACCTCTTTAGCATTGGGTGCAAAAACGATTGAACAACCTGTTGGTTCCAATAATTTCATATCGTTTTCGAGCGTGCGCGGATAACGTTCCAGGTCGGCCGGATCGTTAAATTGTGTTGGATTTACAAAAATACTTACCACCACAACCGGATTCTCCGAAACGGCCTGTTTTACCAACGAAATATGGCCCTGATGAAGGGCCCCCATAGTGGGTACAAAACCCACTGTTTTCCCATTGGTAAGATGCTGTAATTCAGCTTGTAGCTCTTGTATTGTACTAACCAGTTTCATGCCTAAAAAATTGCGGCTGCAAAGTAAGTAATTTTAATTGTTAAAACAGCATAAAAAGGAAGTATACTGACTGAAACTAACGAACTTAACTTGACTATTCGCATATTTTTATTACTTTTGCACACTGTTTTTAACTGCACTTATAGGTTCATGGAAAAGAAAAGAATCCTTTATATTTCACAGGAGATTACCCCTTATTTACCAGAAAGCGAGATGTCGGAGATTGGACGTTACCTGCCACAGGGCGTTCAGGAGAAAGGGAGAGAGATTAGAACTTTTATGCCGCGTTATGGCTGCGTAAACGAACGTAGAAATCAGTTGCATGAGGTAATCCGTTTGTCGGGTATGAACCTTGTGATTAACGATGCCGATCACCCACTTATCATAAAAGTAGCTTCCATTCAAGCTGCTCGTATGCAGGTGTATTTTATCGATAATGAAGATTATTTTCAACGCAAATCCGTATTACACGACGATGACGGCAAAGAGTTTGAAGATAACGACGAACGTGCGGTATTTTTTGCCCGCGGAGTGCTCGAAACTGTAATTAAGTTACGCTGGGCTCCCGATATTATTCACTGCCATGGATGGCTTACTTCGTTAGTGCCTTTGTATATTAAAAAGTACTATTACAACGATCCGTTATTCAAGAACTCGAAATTGGTTTATTCGGTTTATAACGATGATTTTAAACAAACGCTTGATAGCAGGTTTAACGAAAAACTATTGCTTGAAGGTATTACAACCGACGATGTAAAAATGATAGAAGAGCCAACTTTTGCCAATGTTAGCAAAATGGCTATCGATTATTCGGATGCGGTTATACAGGGAGCTGAAAGTATTAACGCCGACGTTAAAAATTATATTCAGGATAGCGAAAAGTTATTCCTTGATTTTCACCCAAAAGAAACATACATCGACGCTTATAACGAGTTTTACGATAAAGTGTAAAGCTTCGGTGTTAAAGAATCAAAATTATATTTAAAAAGTTCAATTTTACTCCGATTTCAGAATCGCTCTCGTTGTAATTTTCTATGTTTGTGTAATTTTTCGGAAATCAGAAAATTGAAGAGGCCATCCTAACTGTTTAAATAGGCTAATTTGCATTGGCTGCAGTGGGTAACGCTTCCTAAAATAAATTGGAATTATTGACATGAAATACAGTACAGTGCAGTTGTTAAAAATAGTTGGTGGATTATTCGTTCTTGTAAACATTTTGGTTGCATGCAATAGCGAGCAAAACGATTTAGGGCTGGGTATCCTTCCGGATGAAGATCTTATTAATGTTCGAAATATTTCTGTTTCGGATAAAATAGCATCGTATACATTTACTGAAAATGGAATTATTTCCAACAAAGGAGCAACAAACCTTTTGGGAACCCTGAATGATCCGGTTTTTGGAAAAACAACAGCCAATTATGCAACACAGTTTCGATTAACTTCATATCCCGATTTTGGAACCAACCCGGTAGTCGATTCTGTTCGTTTGTACCTGTTTTACAGAAATATATACGGCGACACAACTACCGTGCAACATGTTAAAGTGTACGAAATGGAAACGTACCTTGATCCGGATGCCGAATACACCCAGGATATTGATTTGAAATCGATGGCTTCGGATATTCCGCTTGCCGAATTTGAGTATACACCAAAAGTGGTGCTGGATTCTGCAACTCAGGATACTAATTACCAGTTATTGACGATTCCGCTGGATATTACTTTGGGCGAAAAGCTGATCGGAGCCGATTCGCTTGATATGATCAATAACGATGTTTTTCTACAATATTTTAAGGGCCTTTTACTCGAAAGTGCGGATGTTTCAGGGGAAGGAGCATTGGTGACCTTGCACACGGCATCGACCAGTACGTTTCAGGGATCGGCGTTGTTGGTATACTATAACAACGACGAAAACACCGTGTTGCTGGAAGCAGACGAAGACCCCGATACCTTATCGCAAGCCTACCTGATAACCCAATATAGTTCGCGTGTTAGTGAATTTAAACACGATTACACCGAAGCGCCGTTTTTAGCCGACCTTGATCAGGAAGATGAGGAAAGCGATCTGATTTATGTACAGCCCACCGGAGGGTTAAAATCTCGAATTACAGTTTCAGGTCTTGAAAGCTGGAAAGACTCGGTTAATATGGGTATTAACAAAGCTGAAATAATTTTTCATGTTGATACTACTGCAAGCGATATTCATAACTATCCGCCGCCAAGCCAGCTGATGTTTACCTTTGAGGCGCCCGACGGAGAAGAATACCGCCCAATTGATTACTTCTTTAATCCTTCGTTTTACGGTGGTTTTTTAGATACCAGTGATTACACCTACACCTTTAATATTACGCAGCACGTTCAGCGTATTATCGATGTAACCGATCCTGATGACGAAGAATTTGTTGGGAACCAGGGATTTTACCTGACAACGGGTCGTCGTGCAGATATTGCCAACCGTGTAATTTTGAAAGGTGCAAAACAAGGTGGTGTTGATATGAGGATTACCTATTCAAAATTCCTGGATTAGGCCGCGCTACTCAATAATTTATTCTTCCTCCATTTGTAAGCACTTTTGTAGTACATTGTGGTGCTGTGTTTATTTTTCAAGGATTCAGTATTGGATCCCTGTTGAATATAAAGCCCAATTTATAAAACATGGTACAAATTGAATGTTGTGGTATGTTTATCCCCCGAAAACTTTTATTTTAGCAGCCTTTACCAACAACTAAATTTATTGCACCGCTTAACCGGCTTTGCAAGCTGAGAATAAGGAAAGTTTTCGTTCTTGGCAAACCACAAAAAATATATTCATGAAACCACTATTTTATTGCGCTGTACTATTGGTGCTGTCTATTTCCTGTAAAAATCAAAATGATAAGAATTCGGCGACAAATGTTACTTCCGAAGATTATTGCCAGTATGTAAATCCGATGGTTGGAACCAGCACCATGGGGCATACTTTTCCGGGGGCTACCGCTCCTTTCGGAATGGTGCAGCTGGGGCCGCAAACCGATATGCAGCCTTATTTTAATCCCGATGGCAGCTACAATAAAAAAACCTACGAATATTGTGCGGGTTACCAATATCGCGACACAACGATAATCGGTTTTGCACATACTAATTTTAGTGGAACCGGCCACTCCGATTTGGGCGATTTTCTGGTGATGCCAACCACCGGCGATTTAGTGCTCGATCCTATAAAAACCGACGAAGGAAGAAAAGGGTTTTACTCGGTTTACTCGCATGATAACGAAAACGCAGCCCCCGGTTATTACAGCGTAAAACTTGATGATTACAATATTGATGTGGAATTAACCGCCTCCGAAAGAGTGGGATTTCACCAATATGCTTTCCCTGAAAGCGATGAGGCACATATTATTCTCGATCTGGTTTATAATATTTACCATTACGACCAGAAAAACGTGTGGACATTTTTGCGTGTTGAGAACGATTCGCTGGTTACCGGTTACCGCCAAACAAAAGGGTGGGGCCGCACGCGGAAAGTGTTTTTTGCCATGCAGTTTTCAAAACCTTTTAAGAGTTACGGACACAAAAAGTACGACGAGAATAATTACGACGGGCATTACCGGTATTTCGATCAGGAGAATAATTTCCCGGAAATGGCCGGACGAAATATAAGGGCTTATTTTAATTTCGATACTGCCGAAAACGAAAAGCTAAAAGTGAAATTTGCTTTGTCGCCGGTAAGTATGGCAGGTGCCTTAAAAAATATGGAGACCGAAATTCCTCATTGGGATTTTGCTAAAGTTAAAGCCGAAACGCAACAAAAATGGAATAACGAACTGGCAAAAATAGAAGTTGAAAGTATTTCGGAGGATGATAAAAAAACATTCTACACAGCACTTTATCATACTCTTCTTAGCCCGATTGTGTACGAAGATGTAGATGGCAGTTACCGTGGTCTCGATCAGAATATCCACCAGTCGGAAGGATTCACCAACTACACCATTTTTTCGTTGTGGGATACTTACCGTGCTTTGCATCCTTTCTTTAACCTCGTTCAGCCGTCGCGTAACAACGACATGATTAAATCGATGTTGGCGCACTACGACCAGAGTGTGCACCATATGTTACCCGTTTGGAGCCATTATGCCAACGAAAACTGGTGTATGATTGGTTATCACTCCACCACCGTTTTGGCCGATGCTGTAGTAAAAGGAGTGGGCGATTTCGACCGGAAACGGGCACTGGATGCAGCAGTTACAACCGCTAAAGTTCCCTATTTTCACGGAATTGGCGATTATATGAAATACGGTTTTGTTCCCGAGGATAAAAGTTCGTACTCGGTATCGAAAACCCTGGAATATGCTTTCGACGACTGGTGTATTGCGCAGATTGCCAAAAACACCGGAGATGTAGCTATCGAAAAAGAGTTCCTGGAACGTTCAAATGCGTACAAAAAAGTGTACGATCCTTCCATTGGTTTTATGCGTCCGAAACTATCAAACGGCGAGTTCCGTAAGGAATTTGATCCGCTGGATACACACGGCCAGGGATTTATTGAGGGTAATGCCTGGAATTACGGATTGTACGTTCCGCACCAGGTGGAAGATATGGTGCAGCTAATGGGTGGAAGAGCACGTTTGTCGGGAATGTTGGATTCGCTGTTTACCATGGAGCTGGACGATAAATACATTGAAAAAAACGAAGATATTACCCGCGATGGAATGATCGGGAATTATGTACATGGTAACGAACCGGGGCATCATATTCCGTTTTTGTACAATTACACCGGCGAGCCATACAAAACACAAAGCCGTGTGCGCATGATCATGAAAACCATGTATGGCGCAGAAGTGAATAGTTTGTGTGGTAACGATGATGCCGGACAAATGAGTGCCTGGTACATTTTTAACAGTTTGGGTTTTTACCCGCTGGCACCGGGATCGGAATATTACGAGCTGGGAAGTCCTTTGGTGAAAAAAGCAGTCGTTTCTTTTGAAAATGGAAACCAGTTGACCATCACAGTCAAAAATCAAAATGAGGAGAATGTGTACGTCAATAAAGTTACCTTAAACGGGACTGAAATTGAAGGCACAAAAATCTCGCACTTTGATTTAATAAAAGGTGGAGACCTGGTATTTGAAATGAGCGATCAGGCAGCGAAATAATTAATACGTTACTATAAAAGCTTTACCAGGTGAGATTCATGAGGAAAAGCAGCGAGGAAAAGTCTCCAAGGGTTCAACAAAACAAATAATTTGCAATCAACTCATACTCAAAATTAGAACCGATGAAAAAAGTATTACTGTTACTGGCTAACGGGTTTGAATTTTTCGAGGCAAGTGTATTTATCGATTTAATTGGCTGGAATCTTGAAGAAGGTGACAACTCCACAAAACTGTATACCTGTGGGGTAACAAAAGAAGTCAAAAGTTCGTTCGATCAGACTTTGGTGGTCGATTACCGGATTGATGAAATAGATGTAAATGATTTTGACGCGCTTGCGCTTCCCGGAGGTTTTGAAGTTTACGGTTTTTATAACGATGCCTACAGCGATAAGTTTCTCGACCTGATTAGGGCATTCCGCGCCGGTAATAAAGTTATCGCATCAATTTGTGTGGGCGCATTGCCATTGGGAAAAAGCGGTGTTTTAAAAGGTAAAAACGGAACAACTTACCGAAGTGCAGTAAGACGGGAAGCGCTGAAAAGTTTTGGCGTAAATGTGTTGGACCAGCCCATTGTTCTCGACGATCAGCTGATTACATCGTGGAACCCTTCAACAGCCCTTGATGTAGCTTTATTACTGCTGGAGCTGTTGACCTCCAACGCAAATGCTGAAAAGGTTCGGAAGTTAATGGGATTTTAAAACCAGGCAAAAGCAGAAAACGATGATTGAAATATCCACTGATAAGGGAAAGCTTGATGTCCTTGTCATTCACAATTATTTGGCGAACGAATCGTATTGGGCGAAAGGACGCACTTTGGAAACCGTAGAACGCTCAATCCAAAATTCGCTGTGTTTTGGTGTATACCTCGAAAGCAGGCAGGTTGGATTTGCACGCGTAATCACCGACTATGCTGTTTTTGCCTGGCTGCTCGATGTTTTTATCCTTCCCGAATTCCAGGGAAAGGGGTACGGCAAAAAATTAATGGAAGCCATAATGACACACAATAATTTACAGGGGCTTCGTCGCTGGGGCCTGGGAACTGAAGATGCTCACGAATTGTATAAACAATTTGGGTTTATGTCTTTGCATAAGCCCGGTAATATGATGGAGATCCAGAACAAATCCGGCGGACAATAAGTCGGCGTAATTCAAACCGATAATGCCACATTTAATATATTTGCTTCTATTTTTGTGATTTTTATGCAGAATGTAAGCGAGATACTCGACTTGGCGATAAGTACCTTACTTTTTCTCTACCTGTTATCATTAATAGGTAAGAGTACAAGCTACGCCAGAACCTGGTGGTTTTGGGGCGTTGTTTTTATATTGTTCTCAAAAGTCAACAGTGTTCTGGAAGTGCTTATTTTTTCCACTCAAATTAATATAATCGAGCATACATTTTTTTTAATTGCCTGTATTCTGCTGTTTGTTAGTATCGTAAAAAAGGAGCTGTAATGGAAAGTTATATTGTTGGAGTAAATGTAATATCAGCACTTCTTATTTCCATATCGGCAATAATTGTTTTTATGCGGCTCTATCGTAACCGGGGTCAATACAAAATATTATTGGGTGTTGCGTTAATTATTTTACTGGCCGGATCGATCATCAATATATACCAGCATTCTACAATATGGGAAAATGCCGAAGAATTTGAACAGATTGTAAGTATACTTTTTTTGCCGATTATAATTTTTGCCATTTACGAAAGTATTATAGGCGAACAGCTACGCACCCACATAAAGAGCGAGCAGATGTTTAAAGGCATTTTCAATCAAACATTTTCGTTTGTTGGCTTACTTGATAGTGAGGGGCGAATATTGGAAGCCAATTCAACCGCATGCGATTTTATCGGATATGGCAACGATGAATACAAAGGAGTATTTTTCCCTGAAACCAGGTGGTGGGAACATTCTGCCGAAGAAAAGACAAAATTAACCGGAGCTATTGAACAGGCCCGTCAAGGAAAAACCGTTCGGTACGAAACCACAAATATCGATAAGGATGAAAAAGTTCATTACATCGACATTTCGTTAAAACCGATCCACGATTCGCACGATAAACTCATTTATTTAATTGCCGAGGGCCGCGATATTACCGAAATAAAATCGACAAGACTAGAGTTGGAGAAACACAAAAGGAACCTGGAAGACATTGTTGATAGACGTACATCGGAATTAAAAACGGCCAATGAAAAGCTGCAGTTAAAAAACGAAACCTTACACGAAAAAAATACCATAATTAACGAGCAGAACGCTAAGTTAGTAAGTACCCTTATCGACTTAAAAGAAACCCAGGCGCAGCTGTTTCATTCCGAGAAAATGGCTTCGTTGGGGGTACTTACTGCCGGAGTTGCTCACGAAATTAATAATCCGCTTAACTATATTATTGGTGCCTACGAAGCATTAAAACAAAAGGAAATACATCTTGGCGACGAGGAAGCCGAGATTATTTTTAATGCCATTAAAACAGGAGTCGATCGTGTTGCCGGTATTGTAAAAAGCCTGAACCAGTTTAGCCGAAATACCCCGTCAGATAACGAAGAATGTAAAATTCATGAAATACTCGACGACAGCCTGGTAATGCTGCAAAGCCAGTTAAATAACCGAATTGAAATTCATAAGAACTATTCTGACGAAACATTTGTTACTTTTGGAAATGTTGGAAATATTCATCAGGTTTTTTTGAATATTCTATCGAATGCCGAACAGGCCATTAACGAAAAAGGCCAAATTTGGATAAAAACAACTAAAAACGACAACCATTTAATCATTACAATAACCGACTCAGGGAAGGGGATAGAAAAGGACGCTATAAATAAAATCACCGACCCGTTTTATACCACCAAAGATCCGGGGAAAGGAACCGGTTTAGGACTTTCAATTGTCTTTGGCATTATTAAAGAACACGGAGGTAGCCTCGAATTTGAGTCGGAAGTAAACAAAGGAACTACCGTAACAGTTATGTTACCACAAAAAGGAATGAAACATGAACAACAAACCCAAAATTCTTTATGTGGACGATGAAGAAATGAATATCACTGTTTTTCGATTAACCTTCTCGAAAGTTTTTGAGGTGTTAACTGCCGAGAGCGGCGAGAAAGGAATGGAGATATTCACCAGCGATCCGGACATAAAATTTATAATTTCCGACATGAGAATGCCTGCTATGAATGGGCTGGAGTTTATCCGCAAAATAAGAAATGTATGTGCGCATGTTCCCTGTAGCATACTGTCGGGCTATCAGGAAAGCCCTGAGATTTTGGAAGCTCTGGATAATGGCGAAATTGTCGACTATCTGCTTAAACCCTTTAACAGAGGAGCAATCGAGCAATTAGTACTAAAACACGTTAATGGCACTACCGGGAATTAATTGTTCCGGTAGCTACAACCCCCGCTTACACAAGTCTCTATGTTCGTGTGTTATACCGCTACCAAAACGAATCTTTTTGCGATGGAAAAGCTAGCCACTAGCCACTAGCCGCTAGCTACAAGTTTCAGGGCACAAGCATCCAGAATCTAGTATCTAGTTTCCAGAATCGGGTATCCAGCAACTAGTGTCATTTAATCGACCAATGACTAAGAGTCTCAATAAGCTTCGTTGAATTTTTTCTTGGCAACCTCTTTTACTTCCTCCATCGAAATCTCTCTACCCAACTCTTGTTGAATAGAAGTTACCGCAGATGAAGCAAAACCACACGGGTTGATGTAGTTGTAATAACGCATGTCGGTGTTTACGTTTAGCGCAAAACCGTGCATGGTAACATAACGGCTCACACGTACCCCGATTGCACAGATTTTTCGTGCACGCACTTTATGGTCGGGTTGCAGCCACACGCCGGTAGCACCTTCTTTTCTTCCGGCTTCCAGTCTGTATTCGGCAACCGTTGCAATAATGGCATTCTCCATTCTTTCGATGTATTCGCGCACGCCAATTTTGTAGTGTTCCAGGTCGATAATCGGGTAACCAACCAATTGTCCGGGTCCGTGATAAGTAATATCGCCACCGCGGTTTATCTTGAAATAAGTGGCTTCAATCTTTTTTAAAAATTCGGCATTGGCCATCATGTTGGCTTCGTCGCCACTTTTGCCCAGCGTGTAAACATGTGGGTGTTCAACCAAAATAAAATGGTTGTCGGCAGTGGGTTTGCCGGTGCTGCGTTTTTGCGTGGTAAGCTCCTGAAGACGCTCTTCCTGGTAATCCCAGCACGCTTTATATTCTTTTAAACCAAGATCGACGTAATTAAAATCTGCCATTTTTCTTTTTTAGCTACGAGCTACGAGCCACGAGATACGAGTTTTTTCAACCTTTCTCAGTCAGTAACTCAAATTTTATAATTGCTAAACTGTTCTATTGTTAAACTGCCAACTGCGACTGAATACTGATAACTTTCCTTACGCTTTTACATGTTCTTCAGCCCGGTATGAGCTGCGCACCAGTGGCGAACTTTCAACAAACTTAAAACCTTTACGGATTCCAATGTTGCGGTACTCCACAAATTTTTCCGGTTCGATGTATTCAACCACAGGCATGTGTTTTGTTGTTGGTGCCAGGTATTGGCCAATGGTCATTACCTTACAACCGGCTTCCAGCAAGTCGTCCATTGTTTTTAGCACATCTTCGTGGGTTTCGCCCAAGCCAAGCATAATACCCGATTTTGCCCGTCCGAAATTGTCGGCAACGTATTTAATTACATCCAGGCTACGGCGGTATTTTGCAGCAAAGCGGATAAACGGAGTGCGCTCTTCGGTAGTTTCCAGGTTATGCGAAATCACATCCGGGCAGGCATCAATAACCTGTTGCACCAATTCCATTTTTCCTCTGAAATCAGGGATCAGCACTTCAATTTTGGTTTCCGGATTCACACGTTTTACTTCGCGAATGGTTTCAGCCCAGATTCCGGCACCCTGATCTTCCAGATCATCACGGTCAACCGAAGTAATAACACAGTGTTTTACGCCCATAATGCGCACCGATTCTGCCAGTTTTTTGGGTTCTTCCAAATCGGGGGCAAGCGGCATTCCATTAGGTACGGCACAGAATTTACATTTGCGGGTACAGATGTTTCCTAAAATCATAAATGTGGCTGTTCCACGGTTCCAGCATTCGCCAATATTCGGGCAGTTTCCGCTGGTGCAAATGGTGTGCAACCCATGTTTATTCACCAGGTTCTTTACCTTCGAATAACTTTCCCCCTTCGGCATTTTCATCTTCATCCACTTTGGCAGGCGTTCTCTGCCATTCAACTCATGTGCCATATCCTAAACTGACTAAAAATTATTATATCGTTCTATTCTGCGTCTTTTTCATTTATTCTGCTGCAAAACTTCCTTAAATAGCTGGTGCTATTCGCGTCAATTTTGCCTTGTCTAAATAAAAAATCCATCAGAATATTTCCGACAAATAACATTTAGACAGTTCATGAAAAATTTCTGCAAATGTAAAAGTTTAAAATCAAACTAAAATTGATTAAACTCCTAACTCTCAAAATTGTTCTTAAAAAAAGTATAGTTTAAACAACTGTGTTATTTTTGTACAACAAGCTGAAAACAATGAGACACTTCATTATACTACTCCTCTTAATTACGGGATTGAATGCCGGTTTTGCACAACAACAGCAGTCCGAGGTTCAAACCAAATCGAGTCTGGCCATTCGTTACTACAATGCGAAGGACTTTGAAAAGGCTGCGCCGTTATTAAAAGAGGTGTATCAGCTCACCCGCAACAGTACCTATTTCAGGTATTACATTAACAGCCTGATAGGTTTGGAGCAATATGGCGAGGCCGAGACGGAAATTCAGCGCGAGATTAAAAAGCAAAAACCACCGCGTCCGGAATATTATGTGCATTTGGGGCAGGTTTATAAAGAGCAAAACCGCAGTGAAGAAGCCGAAGCGATGTTTCGTGAGGCCATCAACAAAGTGCCGGCCAACCGCGGAGCTTACCTTACCACTGCCAATTCGTTTTTGGGATGGGGCGAATACGGTTTGGCGCGCGATACCTATTTAAAAGGAAGAGCTGCCATGCCCGAAGAGTCGTTTAATTACGAGCTGGCGCGGGCTTACCTGTATTTACGCGATTACACCAACATGATGGAAGAATACCTGAACCTGTTACGCGAAGGAGAGCAACATCTGGCGCGGGTGCAAAGCAGTTTGGCCTCGGCCATGCGCTTGGATATTGATGATGGTTTGCGCGACCAGTTTCGGGGGCAGGTGCTAAAACGTATTCAGGGCGAGCCCAATATAATTGGCTACAATCGTTTGCTGATCTGGTTTTTTCTGCAGGAAAAGAAATTTTCAAGTGCGCTGCGCCAGTCGATTGCTTTGGATAAACGAACCGGGGCAGAAGACGGGCAGATTGCACAATTGGGCGACATGGCTTTACGAAATAAGGAGTATGCACAGGCACAAAAAGCCTACGAATATATACTGGACAAAGGAGAAGAAACGCCATATTTTCCGCAGGCTTTTGCCCGGAATATTCATGCAAAATACATGGAATATACCAAAGAGGGAGATGGCGACCCGGAGCAAGGTAAAGCTTTGGCCACCGATTTTGAAAACGGTTTGATATACCTGGGCATTGGCCCGGCTACCCTGCAACTGGTGCGCGAGTATGCACATTTGCTGGCCTTTTACCTGAATGATACAGAAAAAGCAATTGCTGTTTTGGAGAAAGGTGAGAAAGTGCCGCAACTAAAACCCGAAGAGCTGGGGCAGCTGAAAGCCGAAATGGCGGATATCTATGTGTATGCCGACGATCAGTGGGAAGCCATGCTGATTTATTCGCAGGTAATTGAAGCCAACAAAAAGAATACATTGGGCGACGAGGTAAAACTGAAAAAAGCAAAATTGGGTTATTACATGGGTAACTTCAGCTGGGCAAAAGCACAGTTGGATGTGTTAAAAGCCAGCACTTCGAAACTAACGGCCAACGATGCCATGGAGCTGTCGATGCTGATTGGTAATAACCTTAACCTCGATACTACCGCGGTTCCGCTGACCATGTTTGCTAAAGCTGATTTGCGCTTTTTCCAAAACAAAAGCGATGAGGCTATGACCATTCTCGATGGTTTGGCAGAATTGTATCCGTATCATTCGCTGGTGGATAATATCCTTTTCCGTAAGGCAAAAATTGAAATGGATAAGCAGAACTACGCAATGGCTGCCGAGTATCTGCAAACTATTGTTACCGATTTTAGTTACGACCTGCTGGGCGACGATGCTTTGTACCTGCTGGCTGAAATTAATAACTACCACCTGGTGCAGCAGGAAAAAGCAAAAGAGCTGTACAAACAAATGCTAACCAGCTATCCGGGAAGTGTGTTTATTGAAGAATCGCGCGAGAAATACCGGGAACTTCGCAAGGTTTACCCGGATAAAGAGCCGGAAAATAAAGAAGGATTGTTTGAGCGTGCTATTGAGAATTCGGAGTTTTAGGAATCACTGTATCAGTCTTTATTCAACTAATATTTTATATACTCCATCTAATTCGTTCAATTCAAATTCCGAACCGTCTATTTCTATTTCATTATACCGTGTAAAAGCACAACAATTCTCATTCAGCCTTTCAGCATCAACAAACAAGGTAAACAAACTTTCTGAAGAGATTTCAATGGAGTAAGTAACAGTCTGGGTTTTCCAACCTATTGAATGAATGGTAATAACATTAAAATCGTTTTCATCAATAAATTGAAATTCAGCGTTGCTAT
Source organism: Draconibacterium mangrovi (assembly GCF_010586825.1). Classification (GTDB taxonomy): domain Bacteria; phylum Bacteroidota; class Bacteroidia; order Bacteroidales; family Prolixibacteraceae; genus Draconibacterium; species Draconibacterium mangrovi. Next base: position 206,430 of record NZ_JAAAGB010000006.1, read on the forward strand.
GGTCATCGATATTTACAATGTTAATGTCTTCAGGACTAAATACACCTGATGTAAATAGATTTTCTCCTGTTGATTTATCAACCAACTCAAAAACAAAGGGTGCTGGAGGTGTAAAACAATCAACACCATCACAATTGTTTTGTGTATCACAAGACCAGGTTGTGGTTGCAAAAACGAAAACTAAGAAGATTAGTGCTTTTCTCATGATAGCTTTTTGGGATCAATGTTTTCTTTTAGGATTGTTTTTTGACGGTTATGGTTGCGTTGCTTTCAGAATTATGTTCATCGATAATATGACTCAATGTTTTGTTACTGCTATATGTGTTTATAATTACAGCGAATTTGAGTTTTACTGCATTAAATATAATCGCTTTCCATTACATTGAAAAAAACAGTTTTTTGGAATGTACAAATTACACGGGGAAAAGCTCGTTTGACGAATGTAGTTTTTACATTGCTCAAAAGGTGGCTAGTTTCCGAATGTAGTTTCTACATTGGCCAAAAGGGCGCTAGTTTCGAAATGTAGTTTCTACATTGGTCAAAAGGTCGCTAGTTTCAGGATGTAGTTATTACATTACTCAAAAGTACGCTAGCCTCTGAATGTAAAAAGTACATTACTCAAAAGGATGCTAGTTGCGGAATGTAAATATTACATTGGGGCGAAAAGTCGCTAGTCGTAAAATGTAATCGCTGCACCAGCCAAAAGATTGTCGGTTTCCCCTTTTTCTGTATGACATTAGGCAAAAAACCATTCAATTTCTTTTCGTACTTTGGCGTTCTGATTTTACCAGCTTATGTCGCGAACCGTAAAAACCTATTTATACGCCGGCTTGGCGGTTTTATTTTGGTCGACCGTGGCCACATCGTTTAAACTGGCATTGCGCGAGTACGATTTTATTCAGCTTATATTTTATGTGTCGGCAGTAACGGTGGTGCTGCTGTTTTTTGTTTTGGTAGCACAGCGGAAAACACATTTAATATTTCGGCAAACCAAACGCGAATGGTTGTATTCGCTGCTGATGGGGGCTTTTAATCCGCTGCTTTATTATTTGGTTTTGTTTAAAGCTTATTCGCTGCTTCCGGCGCAGGTGGCTCAACCACTGAATATGATCTGGCCGATAACGCTGGCGCTGCTTTCGGTGCCGATGCTCAAGCAGAAGATCAGCTGGATCAGTTTTGTGGCGCTGCTGATCAGTTTTGTTGGGGTGTTTTTTATCTCGTCGCAAGGTGGTTTCAATGGATTTAGCAACACTAATCCACTGGGCGTGGCATTGGCGGTTGGAAGTTCAATTCTGTGGTCGTTGTACTGGATATTTAATGTAAAAGACACGCGCGACCAGGTAGTGAAACTCTTTCTCAACTTTGCCATCGGGCTTATTTACCTGACTCCGGTGGTGGCACTGTTCTCATCGTTTAAAGTGCATTGGGGCGAAGCATTTATTGCCACCATTTACTCCGGAATTTTTGAGGTAGGAATTACCTACGTGTTGTGGTTAAAAGCCATGAACCTGACCAGCAGCAACGCCAAAATCGGCAACCTGGTGTTTTTTGCACCGTTCCTGTCGCTGGTGTTTGTTCACCTTATTTTAAAGGAAACCATTTACGTTACCACATTTGTTGGTTTGCTGTTTATTATTTCGGGTGTGCTGGTGCAGCAACTCGACCGGAGAAAACGGCGGTGAACGATAATCTTATGGATTTCGATTATCGATGCCAGAACAACTTTGTGAAATTTAGTGGGGACTTTGAGTGCGTTGTGGTAAAATTTTAAACCACAAAGATTCACAAAGGAGGTACGAAGTAACACAAAGAACGATTAACGATCATAGATTGAATAGGCAATTGCAAATAGCAATAGGCAATCAAAAAACTTTTAATTGAGAAAGTAAGCTAATGTGTTCTATGTGTCTATGTGTTTCAAATAAACAATATCTGTACTTTTGCCAGCAGGTTAGCAACAAATTACTATTTTCATCGAATGGATAAACCGCTTCGTATATTGGGTATCGACCCCGGAACAACGGTAACCGGCTATGGTTTGGTTGAGATTAGAAACAAAAAACCGGTTATTTTGCACATGGGAAACATTACGCCCAAGCGATACTCTGATCATTATATGAGACTGAAATATCTGCACGAGCGGGCACTGCACCTGGTAAAAGAATATCGCCCCGATGTAATGGCCATTGAAGCTCCGTTTTATGGCAAAAACGTACAGTCGATGTTAAAACTGGGGCGCGGTCAAGGCGTACTGATGGCCGCCGCACTGATGTTTGACGTGCCGATTCACGAATACGCTCCTTTGCTGGTAAAACAGGCCATAACCGGAATGGGCCGTGCCTCGAAAGAGCAGGTGGCTTATTTCCTGCAAAAAGTATACGACCTGAAAGACATGGATCAATTGCTCGACGAAACCGATGCGGTGGCCGTAGCTATTTGTCATTTTATACAAATGAGCAAGCCGCAAAAATCGAAGGAGTATAAAAATTGGGGCGACTTTGTTAAAAAGAATCCGGGTAAAATTAAATAATCCCTATCCGAAAGCCTTTTCCAAACGATTCAGCGCTTCCTTTAATACACTTCTCTGGCAGCCGATATTCAGACGAAGGAAACCATCGCCGCCAATACCAAAACGACCACCATCATTTAGTGCCACACCCGCTTTTTCAACGGTGAATTTTGCCAGCTCCTCGTTTTTCATGCCGTAATCCGAAAAATCCATCCAGATGAGGTAAGTGGCTTCCGGTTTCATTACTTTAACACGAGGCAGCTTTTCCTGAATAAAGCTTTCAAGCAATTGATAGTTGCCCCAAAGGTAATCCAGCAATTGCGCCAGCCATTCGTCGCCGCGCGTGTAGGCCGCCTCTAATGCTACCGTGCCAAAAATATTACCCATGTGTAAATGCCCTACGCCAATGGTGCGTTCGTAGGAAGCCAGTTTTCGTTTGTTTGGAATGATAACCAGCGACGAGGTAAGCCCGGCAACATTAAACGTTTTGCTTGGCGCCATACTCACCATACAGTTTTGTGCCACCTCTTCGGAAATAGTGGCAAGTGGAATGTGTTTATGACCCTTGTAAATTAAATCGGAATGAATTTCATCTGAAATGATCATGATGTTATTCTCCAGGCAGATATCCGTCAATGCAACCAGCTCTTCGCGTGTCCAAACCATACCTCCCGGATTTTGTGGATTACACAGCAGCAGCAGTTTGGTATTTTCGTCAATCTTCGATTTCAAATCTTCCAGATCGAAAGTATAACGACCGTTTTCCATTTTCAGCGGATTCTGGATCATTTTCCGGTTGGTGCCTTTTACACTGTCGAAAAACGGGAAATACACCGGAGGCTGAACGATAACGCCGTCGCCCGGTCTCGAAAAACTTTCTATCGCATAAGTCAATCCTGCAACAACGCCCGGACTAAACGAGATCCATTCTTTTTTGATATCCCACTGATGGCGCCGGCTCATCCAGTTAATCACCACCTCGTAATACGAATCGGAACGAAAGGTGTAACCATAAATCTCGTGTTCGGCACGTTCTTTTATTGCATTAACAATAAAATCGGGTGTTCTAAAATCCATGTCGGCTACCCAAAGTGGCAGGGCATCGGCCGAATTGAAAAAACGTTCAAGGGCATCGTGTTTTAAACAGTTGGTTCCTTTGCGTGGAACTATTTCGTCGAAATCGTATTGTTGCATTGTTACAAGGCTTTTGTTATACCTTATTTTATATAGGTAAAAACAGGTTAAATTTTGAGTTTTCGAAGATAATTTAAATCACCAACCTTTTCAACTTTCAATATAAAATCAAAACGGTTTAAATCCATGCACAGGTGAAAATCACTTTCGGGCGACCAGCTTTCGGTAGCCGGATCAAAAAATCGGGCACCATCGGTTTCTTTAATCTTTTGTACCATGGCGGCAAAATCGTTTGGCCGTCCTTCCAGTTCATTTTTTATGTATTCGGCACACAGTGTATCTTCGGCAGTGGGGTACTGGCAGGCAAAACCCATACAAACCAACGAAACCTCCTTCGGATTGGTCTTTTGTATATAATTAATAATAGCACCTGCATTAACAAAGCTGCCTGTAATTATTTCGTCGGCATTTATGGCATTTGCAATCCCCTGCGTACCCGAACTTGTGGTCTGAACCATTGTTTTGGCCGTAATTGCTGCATTGTTAATATGTGTTGGCGAATTCCCAAAATCAAAACCTTCCGGTTTCTGCTCGTGTCGTTCGCCTGTTAAAAGATAATCGGGGTTAGCCTCTTTTAACTGATAAGCTAAATCAATATCGCCAACTGGAATAATGGTTTCAATGCCTTTATTTATGGCATAACAAGCTGTGGAAAAGGCTCGTAATACATCTATTATAATAGCGGTTCCTTTTGCGTCTCTAGCACCTTCAGCGAGATGCAGGATATTTATATGCATATTTTACTGTTTATTCATAAATTACTAAAAATTATTTAACATTTCAAAATGCAAAATGGCACGATAATTGTTAGTCAAAGTGTCGCATCTACATAAAGCCTTTATATAAGGGCATTACGCAAATTTAGAAAATTACAAGTTAACTTCAATGTTAAATTATCACAACATTATTAATTATTTTAATATGTTATTCGACATGCATGCTGTAAAACATGTATGTTTGCAGAGTGGTTTTAAAATGAAAACAATTAAAGAAAATAGTTATGAAAACAATTAAATTTTTAACAACAGTAATGGCGCTGGCAATTGTAGCAGTTGCAACAGCCGTTGAGAAACCGAAAATGGATATCGTTCCTTTGTCTGAAGATAGAGCAGTTGTTTCTATTCTGAATGGCACTGAGGCTGTGTTTGAGTTGAGTATTAGTGCTAAAGACGGTGGTTTGGTGTATTATAAGCAAGCGGCAAACCCATCTCTTACTTATCAGAAAATTTTTGATTTTAAAAATATTGAAGACGGAGATTATACAATGGATCTTCGTGTAAACGATACACGATTGATTAGAGATATTAAAGTTTCGTCAAAAGGTATCGCTGTGGGTGAGTCGAAAATGAGAATCGATCCTTACTTCGGATTTTCAAACAATGTGTTGAAGCTTACCTATTTGAATTTCGACCAGGAAAACCTGAGTTTGAATATTTATGATGAGACCGGTTTGATTTACGAATCGAAATTGGGTCAGGATTTTAATATTGCAAAAGGTTTTGATCTTGCGGCTTTGGCTGCCGGTCAATACGAAGTGATTTTGACTTCAAGAAATAATGATTTTACGTTTAGTTTAGTAAAATAGATTAGAAAATGTTATTGGTTTAGAAGGGCTGTCGGAAAATTCCGACAGCCCTTTTTTTGTTTTGGATTCGGTCTTGGACCGGATTTTTTTTTGTAGGGGCGTTTGTTCGTAGGTGAATGAAATGTTGCATGGCTGTAATTTTGTGCGCTAATTGGTGGGATTGATGTGCTTGAAGGGTGAAAAGTGAAGGTGCGGATTTTTGTTGTGATGAGGTGGTAGTGTGTTGCAAATAAAGACAATAAGGTGTTCTAATATGTCGACTTAACTGTTTATTGAGGAAATGCTAAAAGTAATTTAATATAGCTATTTGTAAAATGGCATGAAAATTGTAAAGAGGCGGAGCCGCTTTCGGAAGTCCTGAAAATAAAGGCGTTAAGATGGTGTTAGTATGTCCAATGTTAAGGCTAATGTTAAATATAGCGTAGTTATTTAATTTTTTAAACATGTTGTTTGGCATATATGCTGTAAAACATATATGTTTGTACTGTCATTCAATGTTAAACTAAAAAATGAATGGTTATGAAAACAATTAAATTATTATCTACAGTATTGGCAGTTGCAATTGTAGCAGTTGCAACAGCCGTTGAGAAACCGAAAATGAGTGTAACTCCGTTGTCAGCTGACAAGGCGGTGGTAACAATTATGAATGAAAATGCATCGTTGTTCGAGTTGAGCATTCAGTCCGAAGATGGTGAGTTGGTTTATTATAAACAAACTACAAAGCCATTGACTTCTTACCAAAAGATCTATGATTTCAAAAATCTTGAAAACGGAAATTATACCATGGATCTTCGTGTAAACGACACACGTTTAATTCGAGATATTCAGGTAGCATCAAATGGTATATTCGTAGGCGAGTCAAAATTAAGAATTGATCCTTACTTCGCATTTGCTGATGGTATATTGAAACTTTCTTATTTGAATTTTGATGAGGAAAGACTGAGCATAAATATTTACGACGAAAACGGTTTGGTTTATAAATCAGATTTGGGTAAAGAGTTTAATGTAGCTTCAGGATACGATCTTTCTGCTTTGAGAAATGGAAAATACGAAGTGGTGCTGAGTTCTTATAATAATGAATTTACGTTTAGTTTAGAAAAATAGTCAGAAAATGTTATTAGTTTAGTTAAGGCTATCAGGAAAGGCAACTGATAGCCTTTTTTTTTGTTTTAGTTTTTCCCCAGAATTTGATTGTAGGAGCCGGTTGTTGAGACCGGTTTTTTTTGTGTTGGCCGACACTAGCTTGTTGTTGGTCGACTAGTCGCCAAATGGAGTAACGAAAGGTGCTGTTTTTGTGTCTATTAAGTAAGAAACAATTAAATGAAAAGTCATGAAAACAAAAGTTTGGGCTGTTATAGTCCTGGCATTTCTTGTTGCGGGAGCGGCAAGTGCCACAGAGTTACCAAAAATGAATGTTATTCAGGTGGAGGAGAATGCGGCAATACTTGCCTATAGTTTTTCTCACGAAGCACCCTTGCAGGTAAGCCTTACCAATTTCGACGGTGAATTGTTGTATTACAAGGAAACCGAACATCGGACAGAGTATAAAAAAATGTTCGATTTTTCTGAATTGGGTGATGGTCTGTATTGCGTAAGTATCAATTACGGCAATCAGAGTATAAATCGTGTATTAAAAGTAGCGGATAAGAAAATTACAGTGAGTAATGCTTCTTTTTGTTACGAGCCGTATTATAAAGTAAATGGAAAAATGGTTAATCTGTCATTTTTAAATACCAGGAATAAACCGGTGTACGTAAATATATACCAAAACGGAGAATATATTGACGGATCGAATCTTGGCCGCGATGTTAGTATTCAAACCCGGTTAGATTTTAGCCATTTAAAAAGAGGTACCTACGAAGTTGTGTTAACCGACTGTGTAAAAGATCATAGATATACGCTAAAATTATAAAAAATGGTGTTTTTAATCTGTAATTGTTGACTCCCTCACTTTCTTTGTTTACCAAACGAAAGTATCAGCTTTGCAAGGATTTGCAGAGCTTTTTTATTTCTGTATAGTTCGGCTTATTGGTGTAATTGTGAATTTGCCGGCCGCAATTTCTTTGATGTATTCATAAAAAAAACAAAAGAAATCTGCTGAGGGATGTAATTTAAATCATAAAAGTGCACCAACACTATTAAACGATTTTATGCTTTGTAAGTCCAAGGCAGTGTTCTCTTAAAATATTATTGCAAGGTGCATATTAAAATAGAAAATCTAAACAAAATCTACAAGGGAGGCAGTTACGCTGTAAATAACCTCAACCTTGAAATTCCAAATGGTATGTTTGGCCTTTTAGGTCCAAACGGGGCTGGGAAATCAACACTGATGCGCATTTTGGTAACGCTAATGAAACCAACAAGCGGCAAAGTATATTTCAACGATTATGAACTTTCGAAACATCGCCGCGAGATTCGCTCGATGTTGGGTTATTTGCCCCAGGATTTTAGTTTCTTCTCTAAATTAAAAACCTCCGAATTTCTCGATTATACTGCCCGTTTGGCAGGTATGAAAAGCGGGGCAGCACGCCGCAGTGCCGTTGACCAAATGCTGGAAGAAGTAGGTTTGTTTGAAGTGCGCGACAGAAATGCGAATAAACTTTCAGGTGGTATGAAACGCCGTTTGGGAATTGCCCAGGCGCTGATAAATGATCCGCAGATTATTATTGTGGATGAACCTACTACCGGTCTCGACCCCGAAGAACGTATCCGCTTCCGTAACCTGCTTTCAACCATTAGTACCCGCGACGTAATTATTATCCTGTCGACACACATTGTGGGCGATATTTCGAGTACCTGCGATAATATGGCATTACTCAACCAGGGAAAACTGGCATTTGCCGGATCGCCGGAGCAACTGGTAAAAGAAGCCGAAGGCCATGTTTGGGTAATAGAAGCTACTGAACAGGAATACCTTGAGATAAACGAAAAATACCCTGTAATTTCTACCATCCCGATCGATGGAGGCTGGGAGGTGCAGGTTGTTGCCAATGAGATTGACGGTTACCAGGGAAAACCCATGGACCCAAATCTGGAGCACGCTTATGTGCACTTTATGGAAAACAAACTAAACCAATGGTCTAACGCTTAAAACCGGATAAATGATTTCGTTACATAACATATTTTCGATAGCAAAATACGAGCGGAAAACACTTTTTCGCAGCTGGTTTTTCCGCATATTCAGTATACTCTCATTGTTCGTATTGTTTGGTTTAAACTTCGGAATGGTGATTGAAGGCGGTGGTGGTGAAAGCTGGGCCATCCGTGCGATTCCGAGTGCGATTCCGTATTTTAATTTGCTGATTTTAAACGTGGCCCAGGCAGTAATTGCTGTGTTTTTGGCCTCCGACTTTTTAAAACGCGATAAAAAATTAGATACCACCGAAGTAATCTACATGCGCTCGATGACCAATGGCGAATACGTGATCGGAAAAACACTGGGCAACATGCAGGTGTTTATGATTCTGAACATCGCGGTGGTTATTCTGGCACTTGTTTTTAATGCGCTGGCCAAAGGTACTCCCATCGATTGGGTTTCGTACGGCGTGTATTTGGTGCTGATAAGTATTCCAACCCTTGTTTTTATTATGGGCTTGTCGTTTTTGCTGATGAGCGTAATCCGCAACCAGGCCATCACTTTTGTTTTGGTGCTTGGTTATATCGGTATCACCCTCTTCCTTTTACAGGCAAAATATTATTACATTTTCGATTACATGGCGTTTAACATCCCCATGTTAAGTTCCGATATTGTTGGATTTAGCAATCTTGATGTAATTCTTATCCATCGCGGAATATATTTCGGATTGGGTTCAGGTTTCATTTTCCTTACCATTTTCTTGCTCAAACGTCTGCCACAGTCGGAAGCAATGACCTACGTGTCGCTATTTTTTAGTGTTGTGTTTATTGGTGGTGCCGGTTATCTGGCTTTTAATCACATCAACAGTTTCAAAAAAACAGAAGCTTTACGTGCCGATATCATCGAGTTGAATAATCAATATGTAAAAGAACCACTGGCCGATGTGCTTTCGCACGATATTGTACTCGATCATAATGGCGAGTCGTTGAGTGTGCAGTCGGCAATGATGCTGAAAAATAATTTGGAGCAGCCTTTGTCGAAACTGATTTTTAGTTTGAATGCAGGTCTGGAAATTACCGATCTGAAAGTAAACGGAAAAACTACCCCGTTTTTGCGCGAAGATCATCTGGTTATCCTGTCCGATCAGCTAAGCCTGCAACCCGGCGACAGTACAAAAGTTGAATTTACATACAACGGAACAATCGACGAAGCGTATTGCTACCTGGATATCGACGAAGAACAACGACAGGAAAAATACGGACAATTTGTATTGAATGTTGACAAACGTTATGCTTTTGTAACGCCCAATTATGTGTTGCTTACCCGCGAAGCCAACTGGTATCCGAAAGTTGGTGTTACGTACAGCTCTGAAGATGTGAGTTGGTACAAACCTGAGTTTGTGGATTATTCGTTAACGGTGAACACAAAAGAGGGATTACAACCGGTTTCGGAAGGTGAAATGACAGAAGTTTCGGCAGGTAAGTTCCATTTTGAGCCGGAAACACCGCTAACACAACTTTCGCTGGCTATTGGCAAATATGAATATAAAAGTCTGGAGCATAATGATTTTGAATTTGGCATTTGGCTCGTCGAAGGTCACGATTATTTCAACAGTGTTTTCCCGGAGTCGAAAGATACCCTGGCATCAGTAATTTACGAGCGTTTTGAGGATTTCAAACGAGGTTATAACCTGGAGTACAATTCCGATAAACTGGCACTGGTTGAGGTTCCGGCGCAGTTTAAAACCTACCAACGTATGTGGACATCGGTGCAGGAAGTTATTCAGCCAGGCAAGGTGCTGATTCAGGAAAAAGGCTACATGTTTCGCGAAGCCGATTTTGAAAAACAAAAAGAACGAATGGGCCGTTGGAGAGGTCGTGGAGGCGGTGGCGAAATGACCGACGAAGACAAAGAGTTGCGCGTTCTTGGGCAGTTTCTCGAGAAATTTACAGAGCAAAATGAAACCGATCGCCGATGGTCGCGAGGAGAAATGAGCGTGGAACAATCGTCAAATCCGTATTTTATTTTTCCCTGGTTGTACAATTTTCAAAACAATATTCAATCGGACAAATGGCCGATTACCAACCGGGTTTTCGAGGCATATTTAAAAAGCCAGTCTACCGATATGCGATCACTTTTTATGAGTAGCATGAGTGGCGAAAGCCCTGATATTATGGCAAATATTGCCTTGCAGGATTATTCGTTCGAGGAAATTCTTGCCGATCCGGATCAAAGCGATATTATTAATAATGTAATTAAACTGAAAGGCGATGTGCTTTTCTCAACCATAAAACTGGAAGCCGGCCAGGAAGATTTTGAAGATTTTCTGCGCGGGGTGCTGGAGAAGTACAAGTACCAGAATATCTCGTTCGAGGAATTTGATGAAGAGATTAAAGCCAGGTTTGAGATAGAGCTGGAACCAATGATGAACAGTTGGTTTAAAGCCAAATCATTGCCCGGTTACCTGGTTTCGCCAATAAAAGGTGTAAAAGTAAAATCGGGCGATGCCATGAAAACCATGATCTCGCTTAAAGTTACCAACTTCTCGGATGTTGATGGTATTATAAAACTCACCTTCCGCCTTGCCGGAGGTGGTGGCGGCGGTGGTTTTGGCCCTCCGGGAATGGGCTCGGAAGAAACGGTGGATAAACTTATTGAATTAGCCGCCCACCAAACCAAAGAAATGAGCTATCTGTTTGATGGCACTCCGCGTATGGTCATTTTTAATTCTTTAACATCGAAAAATGTTCCGCAAACCTATATGGAAATGTTCCGCGAAGTGGAAGAAGACCTGAAAGCCAGGGTGTGGGAAGGAGAACGTATCAGTTCAACTGCAGTACAAACAAAACTTCCGAATGAGGAGATTGTAGATAACGAAGATCCGGGATTTGAAGTGACAGAAAATCACCAGGTGAGTTTGCTCGAAAAACTTATTGTAAAAGAAGAAGAGACAAAGCAGAAATATTCGAGTGTAAACCAGTGGAGGCCTCCAATGTCGTGGACTGCTACTACCAGCGACGAGTTTTATGGCGAATACGTTCGTTCGGCCTATTATATTAAAGGCGGAAACGGCGAGCAGGTTGCCCGTTGGAATGTTCCGGTGAAAGAGGCCGGTTACTACGATGTGTATTACCACTTTTATAAAGGACGCGGGTTTGGCCGTAACCGTGGAGAAGAAAAAGGAAGTTTAAACTTTATAATTCATGCCGACGACGGAGAAGAAGAGGCTTACCTTGATTCGCAAAGTACCGAAACCGGGTGGGTGCATTTAGGCTCATTTTATTTCTCGTCCGAAAAGGCGGTTATTGAATTAACGGATAAAACCGAATTGCGAATGATATACGCCGACGCGGTAAAAATTGTGAAATTATAAAATAAATCAGCATACGTTTCGAGCTAAGTGCTTGTAAAACAAGGATGAATTCGGAGCGGAACCATTGAAGAAAAAATTTTAAAGAAGATGAAAACAAAAATCAAACTTATGCAAAAGCTGGCAATTGCCTTGTTTCTTATGGCGGCTGCAACTTTTGCTCTTCAGGCACAGGAAGCCTTAACCCTGGAAAGGGCTTTAAGTATTGCCGAAACGGGAAGCCCTGATTTGAAGCTGTCGTTATTAAATCTCGAGCGCTACCAAAAAAATCTGGAAGCCCAGCGAGCCGCTCTGAAATCACGTTTCTCGTTGCAGGTTAATCCTGTAAATTACAGTAAACAGAGGCGTTTCGACAACCGTGTTTCCGAGTGGTATACCAACGAAAACTTCGAAACAAGTACTTTATTTACAGTTGCTCAGCCAATTTTAATAACCGATGGTACTATCTCGCTAACCAACGAGTTTGGGTGGTCGAGTAATAATTCCAGTTCATCATTCACCGAAAGTGAGGTATTCTTTAATAACCTCTATTTAAACCTGAATCAGCCCTTATTTACTTATAACACTTTAAAGTTACAACTTAAGGAGCTGGAGCTGAACTTTGAAAATGCCCGCATCAGTTACGCAATGCAGTATCTGAACCTTGAAAGAAGTGTGACTGAGTTTTTCTACAATGTTTATATGGCGCAAATGAACTTGTCGATTGCCAAAGATGAGCTGGTCAATACACAAAAAAGTTACGACATAATTAAAAACAAAGTTGAAGCCGGTTTGGCTGCAAAAGAAGAAGAATACCAGGCGGAATTGAACCTGGCATCGGCCAAATCTACTTTGCAAAACAGCGAAGTAACCTTCGAAAACGCCAAAGACCAGTTGAAGCTTTATTTAGGCATGGATCTTTTTGAAGATATCATGATTTTAGCCGATGTTAGCGTAAACCCGGTTCCGGTTGATTTAGATAAAGCCATTAAAAATGGTTTGGAATCAAGAATGGAGTTGCGTCAACGCGAAATCGATGTGGAAACCAGTCAGTTCGATCTTATCCGTACTAAAGCACAGAATGAATTCAGAGGAGACATGAATTTGCGTTTTGGTATTACCGGCGATAACAATGAGTTGGGTAATATTTACCAAAATCCAACCAAAAGTCCGTCGGTAGGTATCAGTTTTAATATCCCAATTTTCGACTGGGGCGAACGTAAAGCAAGAATTGCCGCTGCCGAAGCGGCTATCGAATCGCAAGAGTTGAACCTGAATGAAGAAAAGAAACAAATTGTTGTTGATATTCGCCAGGTTTACCGTAACATCCTAAACCAGTTGAACCAGATTGATTTGGCCAAACAAAATGAACGCAATGCTCAACTAACTTACGAAATTAACCTTGAACGTTACGAAAACGGCGACCTGACAGGTATGGATTTAAACCTGTATCAAAACCAGCTTTCGTCTCAAAAAGTGGCATTGAGCCAGGCGCTTATAAATTATAAAATCGAATTATTAAACCTTAAAATACAATCGTTGTACGATTTCGAAAAAGACGAAGCCATTATTCCTGAGGAATTGTACGTAATCGATAGTCAAAAATAAAACTGAAAAAATTACCAAAAATGAAGCATATAAAATTACTTATCGTGTTAGGTGTTGTTGTTGCCGCCATTTCGTGTAACAACCAAACCGGTTCTGAGTCAACTGAGTTAGCTGTTCCTGTTTCAGTTGAAAACATCAAGCTTAAAAGTATTCAGCAATTTGTAAGTACAACCGGAAGCGCAAAAGCCGTGTACGAGACCGAATTGAGTTCTGAAATTCAAGGAAATTATATTTTACAAACCAACCCGAGAACGGGCCGCAAATTTCAATTGGGCGACCGCGTAGAAAAAGGTCAGGTTATTGTAAAACTGGAAAATGCAGAATACCTGAACGGACTGAATATTGAGTCTATAAAACTAAATCTTGAGATTTCAGAGCAGGAATACGAAAAACAGAAGTCGCTGTACGAAAAAGGTGGTGTTACACTGCTCGAAATGCGTAACTCTGAAGTTTCGATGATTTCAGCCAAAAATAACTACGAAAGTGCTGAAATACAGTTGGCAAAAATGCAGGTTGTTGCTCCTTTCTCTGGAATCATTGTAGCACTGCCTTATTACACCGAGGGTGTTCGCGTATCGTCTGGCGAGAGTATGGTTAGCCTGATGAACTACAACAAAATGTATGTGGAGATCAACCTTCCGGAAAAAAACATTTCGGAAGTAACTACCGGGCAGGAAGTAATGATTACCAACTATACACTTACCGAAGATACGCTTGTGGGGCATGTTACGGAACTGTCGCCAATTATCAGCGACGAAACACGCACATTTACAGGTAAGCTCGAAATTGATAATCCGGAACTGAAACTACGTCCGGGAATGTTTATAAAAGCCAACATTATTACGGCTCAAAAAGACAGTGCCGTAGTTATTCCGAAAGACGTGATAATGACCGGTTCGCGCGGGAAATATGTGTTTATTGTTGGGCGTAACAGCGCTGCCAACGATCGTCGTATCACGACAGGTATCTCCAACCAGGATGAAATTGAAGTACTGGAAGGCCTCAGCCCCAACGACCGTTTGATTATAAAAGGATTTGAAACACTCCGCGATAATTCAAAAGTAAAAGTGATTTTATAGAGTAGCCGGTAAAACAAAGACAAATCAGTTATGAAAAAATTAACGCAATTTTCTGTCAATTACCCGGTTACCGTTTTAATGGTGGTGCTTGGCGTTTTATTGCTGGGCTACATTTCGTACGATAAATTGGGGGTCGACCTGTTTCCCGATCTGAACTCACCCCGCATTTTTGTGGAAGTGACTTCGGGCGAGCGCCCTCCGGAAGAAATGGAGCAGCAGTTTGTTGAAAACATCGAAGCACTTGCCATTCGTCAGTCCGACGTGGTACAGGTAACTTCTTCATCAAGGGTAGGATCGGCACAAATAACCGTAGAATACGCCTGGAATAAAGATATGGACGAAGCTTTTCTCGACCTGCAAAAGGCCTTGAATACGCTTACCCAGAATTCCGATATCGACGAACTTCAGATAACCCAGCACGATCCGAACACAACCCCGGTAATGATAATTGGGCTGAAGCACAACGAAATTACCAACATGAACGAGCTGCGAAAAGTAGCTGAAAACTATGTAAGAAACGAGTTGGTTCGTTTGGAAGGTGTTGCCGAAGTTGAACTGTCGGGCCAAGAAGAAAGTGAGATAATTATTGAAACCGATATTTACCGGCTCGATGCGCAGGGTCTTTCCATGGACGAAGTGGCATCGCGCATCCAGAATTTTAACCGCAACGTTTCCGGTGGTCAAATCACCGACATGGGTACGCAATACATTGTAAAGGGTGTATCGATGTTGCAAACGGTGGAGGATTTTGAAAACCTGATTGTGGGTTACAAAGCTGTTCGCAGCGCTGAAACAAACGCTAATCAAAATCAGGGCTCAATGGCTCCGGTTTATTTAAAAGATATTGCAGCAGTTTCTATCGGCAATAAAGAACCAACAAACATTGTTCATATAAACGGCGAACGTTGTTTGGGACTATCTATTTACAAAGAAACCAAATTCAATACTGTAAATGCGGTTGATCAAATTAACGAAGCATTGGTGGATATTGAAAAAGCACTTCCCGGTTACGAATTGATTGGCGTAACCAACCAAGGGCGTTTTATCAGCAGTGCCATTGGCGAAGTGCAGGATACAGCTTTACTGGGTATTTTGCTGGCAGTGGTGGTTTTATTTATTTTTCTACGTCGTTTCGGAACTACACTGATTGTAAGTGTTGCCATTCCAATTTCGATTGTTGCCACTTTCAACCTGATGTATTTTAACCACCTCACCATAAATATTATGACTTTGGGAGGGCTCGCCTTAGGTGCGGGTATGTTGGTTGACAATGCCATTGTGGTTATGGAGAATATATTCCGAAACCACGAAAACGGCATGAGTGTAAAAGACGCGGCAATTAACGGAACTGCCGAGGTTGGCGGGGCAATTACAGCATCAACGCTTACCACCATTATCGTTTTTCTGCCAATAGTTTATTTGCACGGTGCTTCGGGCGAGTTGTTTAAAGATCAGGCCTGGACGGTTGCATTTTCGCTGCTTTCGTCGTTGGTAGTAGCTATCTTTTTAATCCCGATGATGTACCACCGTTTTTACCGAAAACGAACTGCACCGCTGAAATCAAAATCGGTAAAAGTTGGAGGGTATGGCCGTTTCTTATCAAAAGTAATCGATGCAAAATGGGTGGTTATAATAATTACAACCTTAGCGATTGGTGGAGCCGGATTGTTGATACCGCACATTGGTACCGAGTTTATGCCAAAAACACAAACACACGAACTTACTGTTAACCTGAAATTGCAGGAAGGAACAGAACTGGAGCGCACAGAATCGACAGTAAGAAATCTGGAAGGTATTTTAATGGATTACCTGGGCGATAATTTAGATAAAATTTATGCGCAGGCGGGTCCGTCGTCAAGTATTTCGGGTGACCAGAATGCTGTTTTTGAAGGCGAAAATACGGCAGAGTTAAAAGTGATTCTTAAACCTGAATCAACCATCTCAACCGAAAGTATTGTAAAAACACTCGACCAGTTAACTTCTAATATTGAAGGACTCGAAGTTAGTTTTTCGCAGGAAGAAAGTGCACTTCAGTCAATTCTTGGAACCGACGAAGCACCAGTTGTGGTTGAGGTTCGTGGCGAGGAACTGGACGAGATCGAGCGTGTTGTTAACCAGGTAAAAGAAAAAATGCAGGGTGTTAACGGACTGTTTAATATTCAAACATCGATTGAAGATGGTGCGCCTGAAGTTGAAATTCATGTCGACCGCATGCGCGCCGGAATGTACAACATCGATATTAACAGTGTAATTACGCAAATGCAGGATCAGTTGCAGGGGAAAGATGCCGGCGAACTGGAACGCAGTGGCGAAATGCAGGATATTACCATTAAAGTTCCCGAGAAAAGTATCGATGAAATCGGTTCGCTGATCATCACATCGGGCGACCAGGTTTTCCGTTTAAGCGAAATTGCCGATATCAGTTTTGGCGTATCGCCAAAAGAAATTTTCAGAAGGAACCAGAACCGCATAGGAAAGGTTACTGCACAGTTGGAAGACGGTATTCCGTTGGATCATGTGGCAAACGATATTCGTATGCAGACAGCAAGCATCGATTTATTACCCGATTACCGTATCATGGTAACCGGTGAAGAGGAGAAACGTCAGGAATCATTGACTAACCTTACTTTTGCATTGTTGCTTTCTATTGTGTTGGTTTACATGGTTCTGGCCTCTCAGTTCGAGTCGCTCATTCACCCGTTTACCATTCTGTTGACTATTCCGCTGGCTGTGGTTGGTAGTGTTCTCGTCTTCTTTATTCTCGGAAAAACATTCAACATTATGGCCATTATCGGGGTGATTATGTTGGTGGGTATTGCCGTAAACGACTCGATCATTCTGGTCGACCGGATCAATCAGCTCATCCGCGAAGGGGTAGAACGAAAACAAGCCATTCTGCAAGCCGGGCAGCAACGTATTCGGCCAATTGTTATGACCAGTTTAACAACCATATTAGCCCTGTTACCACTTACCGTTGGTTTTGGCGAAAGTGCATCGCTGCGTTCGCCAATGGCGCTGGCAGTGGTTGGCGGTTTGGTAACATCAACTTTGCTTACCCTTATTGTAATACCTTGTGTTTACGATGTTTTGGATAGGGTGAGAAGTGTTTTTGTGAAGAAGAATTAGAACACAGATGACGTTGATTTAACTGAAACTCGCTGATAGATGAAAATGGATTACAAATATTCTGATTTAACCGAAGCAATAATTAAATGCTTCTATAAGGTTTACAATGAATTGGGATATGGTTTTCTGAAAAAAGTCTATCACAATGCACTTTTAATTGAGTTGCAAAATGAGGAGTTGAAAGTTGAATCGCAGAAACCAATAAAAGTAAGTTATCAGGGTGATGTAGTTGGAGAATATTATGCCGATATTATTGTGGAGGATGTTGTAATTCTTGAGCTAAAAGCAACCGAAACTGTGACTGAAGCGCATGAGTTTCAACTGATAAATTATTTGAAAGCGACGAATATAGAAATTGGTTTACTGCTAAACTTTGGGAAGAAACCAGAAATACGGAGGAAAATATTTACTAATAAAAAATCTGTGAATATCAGCTAAACCTGCGTCATCAGCGTTCCAAAAAAGAAAAAAATGAAACGAGCAATAAAAATATTTACGCCTAGTATGGTTAGATTATTTGCGAGTTCCATACGATACCTTTTAAAGCATAAAATCTAATCGTATGAAATTCATTATCAACAGAAAAATATTCATCAGTATGCTGTTTCTGGGATTAACCATGTTGGGTTATATCTCTTACAAACAGTTGCCGGTGGAACTTATGCCAAATGCCGAGCTCCCGATGCTGTATGTCCAGATCCGGTCGCAGATTGAGGTCGATCCGAGCTATTTGGAAAATCAGGCCGTTATTCCGGTTGAAGGAGCGATCGGGACGATGGAAGGTATTGAAGATATGGAGTCGTCTATTAATAACCGATCGGCATCTATCCAGGTAAATTTTAAACAGAACGTCAACTTTAAATACACTTTCCTGAAATTGCAGGAGAAGATTGATCTTATTGCCGGCGAGCTCGATGATAACTTTACTGTAACGGTTAACCGTGTTGATCTGGATCAGCTTACCAATCAGTTTATGGAACTGCAGATTCGTGGTAGCGGGGGAGTTGATCGCGTGCGTAATATCGTTGACCAGGAAATTACCGCCCAAATGGAGAACATTGATGGGGTGGCTTCGGTTTCGGTTTTTGGTGGTAAAGAGCGTTCGATTGAAGTAACCTACGATGCAGGTGCCTGCGAGGCCTACGGAATTACACCGGCTCAAATTCGAAGTGCTATTTCAGGCAATTCTACCAACCGAACATTTACCGGTTACCTGCACGATGCACAGAAGCAGTATTTTGTGCATGTTACGGCCGAATACGATAAAGTTTCGGATATCGAAAACATAGTTGTGGCCGATGGCCCGATTTATTTAAAAGATGTAGCCGATGTATTTTTTGGTGTAAAAGAAGAAACATCGATCAGTCGTATAAACGGATTGGATGCGGTTTCGATGAGCCTGGTGAGCGATTCACAGGCCAACCTTATCGAACTGTCGCATAACGTACAGGCCGAAATTGCGGAATTAAACAGAAAATTGGCTGCCAAAGATGTACAAATCGTGGTTCAGACCAACCTGGCCGAAACCATGGAGAAAAACATCGATCAGATTATTGATCTGGCACTGGTTGGAGGTTTGCTGGCCATTTTTGTACTTTGGATGTTCCTGAAAAACCTGCGCATTGTTTCATTTATTGCACTGGCCATTCCAATTTCCGTGTTTACCGCATTCAACCTGTTTTACGCTTTTAATATTTCGCTGAACAGTTTAACACTGGTGGGTCTTGTATTGGCTATTGGTATGCTGCTCGACAATAGTATTGTGGTGCTCGAAAATATATACCGACTCTCGGGAAATAAAATGAGCCCCGAGCAATCGGTAACACAGGGAACAAAAGAGGTTTGGCGTTCGATTGTAGCGGCTACGCTTACTACTGTAACTGTATTTTTACCCTTTGTTTTCTCTACCGATTACATGGTGAAACTGTTGGGTAACCACGTGGGGGTTTCCATTATTTCTACGCTCATTGTTTCGTTATTTGTGGCCTTGCTGTTAATTCCAATGGCGGCTCACTTGCTGTTGCGCAAAAAACGTCAACACAATGTGTTTTACGAAAAGGTTACCACCAATAACCGCATTATACAAATTTACATTCTGTTGCTGAAAGCCAGTATGCGCGTTCCTGCGCGTACAATTATTGGTGCATTGGTGTTCTTCTTCTTAACCGTATTTATTGTGTTGGCAATTAGTGTCACCAACTTGCAGGAGGTTGAAGAGGAGCAATTCAATATTTATGTTACCATGCCAACCGGTACAACACTGGAAGCAACCGACAAAGTAGTTGCCGATGTGGAAAGCCGGCTGGAAGATGTTGCTGAAAAGCAGGATCTGTCCGCCAATATCGAGGCCGAGGAAGCTATTCTGACATTTATTCTTCGCGAAGATTACAAAGATATTGATGACCGTACTATTGCCGAAATCAAAAAGGATGTTGAAGATCGTCTTCGTAATGTTTCGCAGGGAGAGGTTGGCCTTGATGCGCCTACGTCGAGTGCACGTTTCCGTGGCGGTGGTGGCGGTGGTGGCCGTTCAGGCACCCAGGGATTCCAGCAATTTATGGGAATTGGCTCGGATCAGGAGCGTGTAGTTATAAAAGGCGAAAACTTTGAGGTGATGAAAGGTGTGGCCGAAGACTTGCTGTACTACATCGAAGATCTTGAAACGATTCGTCGTGCAAACATTAGTGTGGCGAACAACCGGCCCGAAGTACATATGTATTTCAACCAGATGCTGCTGACCGAATATGGAATTACACTTCAGAATATAACATCGGAGCTGGGAACATTTACAAGCCAGTTTACCTCGGGAGTTAATTTTAAGCAGGGTACGGAAGAATATGAAATCGTAATCAAAGAAAAATTACCCGATGGTGTTGAAGAAGAGGATAATGAAAAAGGTATTGAAGATCTTCGTCGCCTGCAGGTAAGCAATAATCAGGGCGCTACCTACGATATGGACGAACTGGCTGATATGGTGTATGCCGAAGGAATGGCCAGCATTACCCGTGTAAACCAGGAAAAACAGATTGAATTAACCTACCGGTTTGTTGATGAAGCCAGCGAGTCGAAAGATCTGCTGGAGGCTTACCGGTTGGAGATCGACGAGATAATCGGTGCTTATAAACTGCCTTCCGGAGTTGCGGTTGAGGTAATTCACGAAGAGGACCAGTATGCTGAATTTAAGTTTCTGATTGCTGCTGCATTCATTCTTATTTTAATGATTCTGGCATCGGTTTTCGAATCGGTATCAACGCCGTTTGTACTGATATTCTCAATTCCTCTGGCTGCCATTGGATCATTCCTGGCACTGATATTTACCGGAAACAGCCTGTTTAACGCCAACACTTTAATGGGCTTTATTATCCTGATTGGGGTGGTGGTGAACAACGGAATTATACTGATTGATTATACCAATATTCTACGAAAACGGGGCTTCCGAAAATCGCGTGCCTTAATGGCTGCCGGTCTTTCGCGTGTTCGCCCGATTTTAATTACGGCCATTACTACCATTGTAGCATTATTTCCGCTGGCAATGGGGCAGGCTGAATATGTGGGTGCTATTGGAGCGCCGTTTGCCATTACTGTAATTGGCGGTTTGGCATTAAGTACGGTGCTTACCCTGGTTTTCATTCCAACATTATACGCAGGAATGGAAAATGCGTTAGACTGGATTAAATCGTTACATCTTGGCTTAAAACTCGGCATGTTAACGGTGTTTATCATCGGTGCTGTTCTTATTTACCTACGCGTGGATAGCTTTGTATGGCAGCTGCTCGATTTTATTCTGTTGGTTATTTTGGTGCCGGGTGTTGTAGCTTTTACAATGACCAGTTTGCGCCAGGCCAGCGAAAAAGTTGTGGACGAAAACGAGCCGATAAGAATTAAAGTAAGAAGGCTGGTGAAAATTTACGATCGCGATTCTCGATTTGTACGCGAGTGGAAATCGGGATTAAGAATTCGCGAACGTGCCGGATTAAAGAAAGATTATAAACATCTCCGCGATTTTTCAGATCTCGTATGGCATATCCCGCTGTTTGTTTTTGTGGCTTATTTCACCTTCTTCTACATCGAAAACCATATCTGGATGTGGGTGTTGTCGCACGGTGTTTTCTTTTTCCTTTTCTTGCTTAGGGTGCCGCTAAACCAGGTGCTGATTAATAAACATGAAGCTACAGGCAAGGCATTCTATCTGAAACTGAATAAGTGGATCTATAACATATTGTTCTGGATTGTCCCGCTGGTTTTCCTGCTCTATTTCTACAAAGACTGGAATAACCTGGGCATGGTAATTTTCATTGCAATTATCTGGTATATTTTGCTGATTTTCTATGCTACCGCAGAATACATTCATAATAAAGAAGTAAATATTGCCCGTATTGAAGGACGTTTTGGTGGCTTGCGCCGTGGATACTTTAACATGGTTCGCCAAATTCCGGTAATCGGAAAACGCAAGAAGCCATTCAGGGCGTTGAACGGAGTTTCGCTGGAGATTAAAACCGGTATGTTTGGTTTACTTGGGCCAAACGGTGCCGGTAAATCAACCATGATGCGGATTATTACCGGAGTGCTCGAACAGAGTTACGGAAAGATCTGGATTAACGGAATGGATACCCAAAAATACCGCGAGGAGTTGCAGGGTTTGATTGGTTATTTGCCACAGGCTTTTGGTACCTACGAAAATATGTCCGCATGGGAATTCCTGGATTATCAGGCTATACTGAAAGGTATAAAAGATACCAAAACGCGCGAAGACCGTTTGGAATATGTGCTGAAAAGTGTTCATATGTGGGAGCGTCGTACAGATAAAATCGGTGCATTCTCGGGCGGTATGAAACAACGTATTGGTATTGCACAAATTCTGCTGAACCTGCCACGTATTTTGGTGGTTGACGAACCTACCGCCGGTCTCGACCCGCGCGAACGTATTCGTTTCCGTAACTTGCTGGTAGAGCTGAGCCGCGAGCGGATCGTAATTTTCTCGACACACATTATCGAGGATATCTCGAGTTCGTGTAATCAGGTAGCCGTAATTAACCGGGGTAACCTGAAATATTTCGGAACACCAAACGATATGGTGAATATGGGTACTAATTTTGTTTGGCAATTCTCGGTTCCGGCTAAGGAATTTGATAATATGGCCAATAAACAAATGATTGTTCACCACATGCGGGATGGCGAAAATATTAAGATGCGTTGTTTGGCGAAAGAAAAGCCTGCACCCGACGCTGTTAGTGTATTGCCAAACCTTGAGGATGCTTATTTGTGTTTGTTAAAAGACTTTGTTTAAGGAATTATGGAAAGACAATTCGATATAAAAAACAGGCTGTATATTTTAATTAAAATGATACGGTATAATTTAAGAATCATCTTTGCCAACCGGTTTATATGGTTTTTAATAGCAGCACTTGCATTCTTTTTGTTTTTTGCCATACAAACGGTATATAATGGTGGCTCCATGTCGGAAGATGTGGTGTATAGCTTACTGATATTTCCTGGCATTTTACTCATTTTTTATCCTTCGGTTTTTGGTATACAAAATGATGATGATTCGCGGATGTTGGAAATACTTTTCGGAATACCGAACTACCGTTATAAAGTTTGGCTGGTGCGGTTGGTAATGATCTATACACTTGTATTTGTTATTATCTTTCTGTTTTCGGCCCTGGCTTCGGTACTGCTGTACAAAATTAACCTGCTGGAAATGTCGTACCAGTTAATGTACCCGATTATCTTTTTAGGATCGATGGCATTTATGTTCTCTACCATTGTTAAAAACGGAAACGGAACAGCGGTAACCATGGTTTTAATTGGTGTGGCACTGCTGATATTGCGCGAAGATTTAATGCAGGGTACGCAGTGGGATGTTTTTCTGAACCCGTTTGAAATACCAAATAACCTGAACGAGGTGATCTGGATAGGAATAATCCGGAAGAACCGGATTTTTATGGGGATAGCCACTCTGGTGTTTGTTCTGTACGGTCTTTTTAATCTGCAGAAACGAGAAAAGTTTGTTTAAGCAATAAGAATAGAGGTGATGCCCTTACTCTGAGAATGAGTGAGGGCATCTCTGTTTTTAGGATGTTTGTGACTCTCAAATAATCTTCCTCCGGAAATTCAATGGGTAATGTTCAATAAACTGTGTCATGAATAGCGACAAGGAACACATAAAGGATGTTAAGGAATGGAAGATGGCGTGCAGGAACTCATGAGCAACGTGAAGGAACACAAGGTAAGCGCCAAGGAACGCATGAGCAGCTTTAAGGAACACGTGGTAAGCGCTAAGGAACGCGTGAGCAGCGTTAAGGAACACATGGTAAGCGCTAAGGAACGCGTGAGCAACGTTAAGGAACACATGGTGAATGCTAAGGAACGTATGGGCAACGGTAAAAAATACATAACCCACCTGATGAATGGGATAAGCGATGTCCTCATTATTTTCATCCCATCCGTAATTCCCAAAAACTCTTAACTTTGCACCGCAATTTTTAAAACTTCACGCATAAGCAATGGAAAGAAGAGATGTGGAAATAATGGCGCCGGTTGGTTCGTACGAATCGTTAATGGCAGCCATTCAGGGAGGAGCCGGATCGGTATATTTTGGTGTTGAAAACCTTAACATGCGTTCGCGCTCGTCTAATAATTTTAATCTCGACGACCTGCGTAAAATCGTGCGTATTGCCACTGAAAATAAGGTAAAAACTTACCTTACCATGAACGTGGAAATTTTCGACGGCGAACTGGATAAAATGCATGAAGTTATCGATGCCGCCAAAGAAGCCGGTGTATCGGCAGTTATCGCCGCCGATGTTTCGGTAATTCAATATGCGCGTTCCGTTAATCTTGAGGTTCATATCTCAACCCAGGTAAATATCACCAACATCGAAGCTGTAAAATTCTACTCCAATTTTGCCGATGTAGTGGTGCTGGCGCGCGAAATGAACCTTGGCCGTGTGTGGGAGATCAGCGACCAGATTAAAAGGCAAAATATTACCGGGCCAAACGGCGAACTGATGAAAATTGAAATGTTTGTGCACGGTGCTTTGTGTATGGCAACGAGCGGCAAATGTTACCTGAGTCTGCACGAAATGAACTCGTCGGCAAACCGTGGTGCGTGTTTGCAAACCTGTCGCCGGGCATATACCGTTACCGATAAAGAAACCGGTGCCGAACTGGAGATCGACAACGAGTACATCATGTCGCCCAAAGATTTGAAAACCATTCATTTCCTCAATAAAATTCTCGATGCCGGAGTTTCGGTGCTAAAAATTGAAGGGCGTGCCCGTTCAGCCGAATACGTAAAAACAGTTGCGCAGTGCTACCGCGAGGCTGTTGATGCTTATTTTGACGAATCGTTTACCGAAGAAAAAGTTGAGGACTGGAATACGCGCTTGGAATCTGTTTTTAACCGTGGATTCTGGGATGGTTATTATCTTGGTCAGCGACTGGGTGAGTGGAGTAAAAACTATGGATCAAGGGCGAGCAAACGCAAATTGTATATCGGGAAATGCACCAATTATTTCAAAAAAATTGGTGTAGCCGAATTCAAACTGGAAACCAACAACCTGAAAGTAGGGGACGAGATAATTGTTACCGGCCCAACAACAGGGGTCTATCAAAACAACGTCAGCGAAATTCGTTTCGAGTTAAAACCTGTTGATGAAGGCTTAAAAGGGCAAAGAATCTCTGTGCCAATCGATGAAGTAATCCGCCGTGCCGATAAACTTTACAAGCTGGTTGATGCATCGCAGGTAAAAGAAAGACGATAGATTTATTTTACATTGTTTCCATTTCTGATAAAAACGGCTTAAATTAAACGCTGTAAGTCAAAGAGATGGTTGTGAGAAAATTGCTATTTGTTTTTATGATGCTTATGGTTGGTGCATTTTCAGTAAATGCACAGCTTATAGGTTTCAGGGTGGCAGCCAATTCAGGCATGCTTATGTCCGAATTCGGAACTTCTGATGTACCGCATCCCAATGCCTTGCTTGCATCGCCGGCTACCAGCAGCGACAGATTTACCCCGCAACTATCGGCCGGTCTGGAAGGTGAAATTCTGTTTCAGGTTACCGAAAAAACCTATTTTGGCATAGAGCTGGATTATACTCATCTTAGAGGTTTTAACGACGATCCACCAGTTTTTAACTATTTTCTTACGCCTTATTTTCAGTATTACCAGGATGAGTTTATTGTTTCTCCGCTGGAGTACAACACCCGCTTGTTTAATGTGGCTGTTAACTACAAATACTTTTTTATGCCCGACAAAACATTCACGCCTTTTTTTAAACTTACAGGTGTTGTGGCATTGGTGGGTACGGAATTAAAGTACCGGGATTTCTCTCAGGAAGAACCTTTGCCTGGTTTTGATCTGAACGTAATAGATTATGCTTTTAGTGAAGGTGCAGATGTGCTATATGCGCGCGGAACATCCATCTCGGAACAGAAAAAATGGCCTGCATTTCACGTTGGCGGAGGAATTGGTTTTGATTATGCCCTTCGCGATAATTTACTGTTTGAAATTGATGGAACCTGTACGGTTTTAAACTCAGGCATTATCGACGGGGTGCCGAATTTCACTTACGCCAACGAAGATGGTGATGATCTGCTAAAATACAACCGCCGTTTGTCGTTAACTACACAAATTAGTGTGGGATTGGTATTCTTATTTGAGATTGGCGACGGCGGACGAGGCGGCGACGGAAGGATTGATCCGAACTTCCCATTCTACCGAAACAAACATTAGGATAGTTTTATACGTGACAACGTGATTATAAATAAGGGAAGCGATGAATATTCATCGCTTCCCCTTTTTTTTGAAAGACAAACAACTAATTACCTTTTCAACTTTGTATTAATTTCTCCAATCAACCCCTTTAAGTCCTTTTAGGTATACAAAGTTGTTTAGATTTACGCGTACACCACTTTATTGTTTCGAAATAAAGCAGGATTAACAAAAATTAATGGTAAATAGCAATAGTCGAGTCTATTATAAAACTGTTATAGTGTTTTAAATACTTTTTCAAGAAGTACTTTTGTGGCTATTACACCTTCGCGTTCCGAAAGCTCGGAACCTTCATATTCAATACCTACAAAACCTTTGTAACCCGCATCGTCAACAATTTCCATCAGTCGGTAATAATCCATATTGGCTTCGTCGCCGGCAGCGTTAAAAACATTGGTTTTTGCACTCACTCCTTTTGCATAAGGCATTAAAAGTTCAACCCCTTTGTAGCGGTCGTATTCTTCGCCGGTGTCGCGGTTAATCATAAAGTTTCCGAAATCAGGCAAAGTGCCCACACGTTTGTGGTCAACCCTTTTCATTACTCCCGAAAGCCATTCACCATTGCTCGATAAACCACCATGGTTTTCAACTATAATGTTAATTTTTTGGGTGTCGCCATATTCGCAAAGCATGCGTAATCCATCGGCGGCCAGTTTTTGTTGCTCTTCGTAAGTGCCCCTACTTCCGGCATTTACACGAATTGAATGGCAGCCCAAAAATGCAGCCGCATCAACCCATTTTTTATGATTTTCAACTGTTTTTACACGCTCGTCTTTTTCCGGATGGCCAACCATTCCTTCGCCATCGCACATAATCAGCACGTTGGTAACACCTTCGTTCTTTGCAATTTTCTTTAGTTCGCCAAGGTATTTTTCGTCCTTTGCTTTGTCTTTAAAAAACTGGTTTACATATTCCACGCCGTCAATTCCCAGTTCACGCGTAACTTTCGGAAAGTCGAGGTTTGTCATTTCATTGGCAAACAAAGCCTTGTGAAACGACCATTCGGCCAGTGAAATCTGGTAACGCGATTTGGCACCATTCATTGCAAATGCCGGTGAAACAAGCATTGTTCCTGCCGTTGCAGCTGCGGTAGTTCTTAAAAAGTTCCTACGATTTGTTTTCATCATTTTATAAATTTAGTTGATATCAAGTAAGTTTTAAACTCTAAAATATATTCGTTTTATAAACAGGTAATAGCAAAGCAGCCACTCCAATGCGAGAACACTTAAGGCAGTTGTGAGGTTTATTAAAAATTCAGGAGTTTTAAACCACTCCAAAAAGCCATGGGTAAAAATGCCAACAAACTGGTTTAACCATTGACCTCCAACCGTATTCGAAAACAGATAGATAAAAATGGAGTTGGTGCCAACAACCACAAAAGGAAAAATCCAGCGGTTTATTTTTTTTATGTCGATGAACCAGTAGCTTAAAGCCAGTACCAGCAGTGCCCAGCCACCCGATGCCAAAACAAACGACGAGGTGGAAATACGTTTTATAATTGGTGTTACCGAAGTCCAGTCGAGTAAATAACCTATAATCAGAATAATC
Source organism: Draconibacterium mangrovi (assembly GCF_010586825.1). GTDB lineage: Bacteria > Bacteroidota > Bacteroidia > Bacteroidales > Prolixibacteraceae > Draconibacterium > Draconibacterium mangrovi. Next base: position 234,283 of record NZ_JAAAGB010000006.1, read on the forward strand.
AAACCTCCAATTGCTAATTTTTTTACTTTCTCAGTCTGGCTTTTACCCGACTGCAACAGTTGCCCGGCCACTACGCCCCAAATGGTATGTGCGGCTGTTGGAATACAGTTGATGGCTACCCAGCCACCGCCGTTGTTAATTTTCCCCATTAATAGCATGTCAACCCAGCTTCCGAAATTATGGTCTTTTACAAATGGCTGATTATAGCCATCAAGCGGGAATGTACGATAAAGAATTTCAGTTAGCAGCAATAAGCCAAACGAAACAATAATTTGAGTTGACCACTTGCAGCGCATTAAAAAGTAAGCGATTAAAATAGTTACCGAAAGTTGCGATAAAACGTTCCAAAGTTCCCAAACCAATCTTCGTTTGTAGCCACAGTGCAGGGCTACTCCAAAAGCCAAAAGGATAATGCAACGTTGTATGATATGCCGGGTGATTTTAGTTTCTGAGTCGCCCCGTTTTTTTCGTTTGGCATACGAAAAAGGCATTGCCACACCAACAATAAACATAAAAAAGGGTTGAATAAGATCCCAGAATCTCAACCCGTTCCACGGATGGTGATGAAATTGTAGAAAGAAACTTTCAAAGACGGTTCCCGCAATTGGAGGCTCAACTAAAACCGACCACAAATGTGTGCCTTCAGCTACCAACAGAAACATTGTAATTCCGCGAAAGAAATCCAGCGACAACAGGCGATCCTCAGGAAAGAGTTTACTTGACTTTAAGTTCATTAAGTAGTAGTTAGTTGAAACAAATGTAGCAATATTTCCTGTTTAATTTGTATGTGAACATTTGTTCTGCCGCCTATTGATTCAGGTTTGATTTTTACCTAACTTGAAGAATATTCTAAATTAATATACTATGAATGAACAAGTAACAGGTTATATTGAAAAGGCCTACGATTTGATAATTACCTACGGTTTAAAGGTAATTGCGGCCATTGTAGTTCTGATACTGGGTTTTTGGATTATTAAAATTATTACCCGGAGAACTGCAAAAGTTATGGAGAAACGCCACGTTAATGTTTCGGTGAGCGGGTTTTTACAAAGTTTAATAAACATTCTTTTAAAGGTGATGCTTCTGATAAGTATTGCCAAAATGGTGGGGATTGAAACCACGTCGTTTATTGCGGTGCTTGGTGCCGCCGGACTTGCTGTTGGCATGGCGATGCAGGGAACACTGGCGAATTTTGCAGCAGGAGTAATGATACTGGCTTTTAAACCCTTTAAAGTGGGCGATTTGATTGTTTCGCAAGGGCATCTGGGAACCGTTAAAGAGATACACATTTTTGTTACTATACTTTTAACACCCGAAAACAAAACTGTAATCTTACCAAATGCCTCAGTATCGGGCAACGACATAGTAAATTATACTACTGAAGGTTTGATAAGGGTTGATATGGATTTTGGTATTTCTTACGGTTCAAATATAAAACAGGCCAAAGATGTGCTAATGAAGATAATTGAAAGCCATCCGAAAGTACTGAAAGAACCGGCACCTTTTGTTGGTGTAAAAGGTCTGGGCGACAGTTCTGTAAACCTCGCCGTTCGGCCCTATACCTTGCCTGCCGATTACTGGAAAGTATATTTTGATGTGTACGAAGCCGGAAAAATTGCACTCGATGAGGCCGGAATTGTAATTCCTTTCCCACAAATGGATGTGCATTTGGATAAGCTGGAGAAATAAATTAAGACTATTTTGATAAAAAAAGGCTGTCTAATAAATATCAGACAGCCTTTCTTTTATACGTATTTGTAACGTTTTATATTTCGTTTTGGCGTTTTTTCGAACTCTTCGTCAACCAGCTCAATTCGGCTAACATGTTCGTAACGGGGTAATTCGGCATTGGCCTTTTTTTGGTTCTCGGCCATTATTGCCGGCAGCTCTTTTTCGTCAATATTATCGGTTTTCATCGATTCAAAATCGGGGTAAACCAATGCCACAAGTTTATGGTCGCGCTCAACAACCACACACTCGGCAATATAACTTTGGTTGCAAAGTTTTGCTTCAATTTCTTCGGGGTAAATATTTTGCCCCGAGGGGCCAAGCAGCATATTTTTCGAGCGTCCGCGAATGTAAATAAAGTTGTTCTGATCGATTACACCCAGGTCGCCGGTTTTTAGCCAGCCATCTTCGGTAAGCACGGCTTTGGTTTCTTTTTCGTTTTTATAATAACCCAACATCACGTTTTCGCCTTTTACCTGAATTTCGCCAACAACATTATACGGATCTTTCGAATCGATTCGAACTTCCATGCGATCGACAAGCGTTCCGGCCGAAGAGGACATTGTTTTGTACCATGCTTCATAACTAATCAGCGGGCCACATTCGGTCATTCCGTAGCCAATGGTAAACGGGAAATTTATGCGTTTAAAGAATGCCTCCACATCGGCGCTTAATGGTGCACCGCCAATTACAATTTCGTAGAAGCGTCCGCCAAATGTTTCAATCATTGTTGTCCTGATCTTTTTCAGAATCAAATTTGAAATGATCGGTACTTTAAGCATAAATTTTACCGAAGGCTTTTCAATTGCCGGCAGAATGCGTTTTTTGTAGATCTTCTCAATTACCAGCGGAACCGATAAAATAAGGTGTGGTTTTATTTCGCCAAAAGCCTTTGTAATAACAGCGGGAGAAGGCATTTTACTCAGGAAAGTAATGTGGCATCCTTTACTAACCGGGAATAAAAATTCGAAAAGCAGTCCGTAAACATGTGCCATAGGCAAAAACGAAACAATTTTGTTACCGGCTTTTAACGGCATGTGTTCCTGTGCAAAAATTACGTTCGATAGCAGGCTTCGTTCGGGTATCATTACTCCTTTTGTAAAACCCGATGTGCCCGATGTATACGAGATAATACACATTTCTTCGGGTTCCCATTCTTCAAAAACAAAAGCTGCTTTACTTAGGCGGTTTTCCTTGTAGTATTGAAATCCGTCATTGAGTTTGTATTGTATATTTTCGTCTTTGGCGGAATATAAACTAAAATCTTCGAGCTTAATTACTGCCTGCAGTTTTTCCGAAACTTCCAGGTCAACCTTTTCCAAAAGAGCGCTGGCTCCAATAACCAGTTTCGATTCGGAATGATTGATAATGTGGTTGGTATCGCTCTTGTTAAAATCGGGCAGAATAGGAACAATTACCAGCCCTGCAGAAAGCGCTGAGAGAAAAGTGGCTGCCCATTGCGATGAGTTTCTTCCCAGAACTGCAATTTTGTCGCCGCGTTGCAAGCCGGAAAGTTGATAAAAAAGGTGCAACGATTTTATGGTACCGGCAATGTCTTTGTAAATGAAATCACCACCTTCAAAATCGGAAAAGGCCAGTTCTTCCCAGTTTTCATGAAAAGCAGAAGTAAATAGTTTTGCTAATGTTTGATCACGCATTTCGAGCAGTTTAAAATTTAACTTCTAAAAATACCATATTTAGCATTAAAACAAATTGTTTGACCTTAAATATGATTACCGTTGGAGGTGAAACCGATATTTGCCTGAAAAGTTTGAAATTGAAGCAAAAAAAAACCAACCCTTGAGGAAGTGGGTTGGCTTTATTCCTTGTTTTGTTTGTCTTGATCTAACTATTAGTTTGCTTTCAGGGACAGTGAAGGACAGTTTGCGTTTGCGTAGTTAATAACCGCGGTGTTTGTAATTTTAATCAAGCCTAAACAAGGAACCGAATGTGAGGAGATAAATTCTTCTTGTTTCTTTTTTATAAATAATTTAAAGAACTGTTTCGTAATTGTGATACAATACTACGCAATTGATTTGAAATAAAATTAGGTATTTTATAAACGGTAGGTTCTGGCGAATAAGCGGTAGGTTTTGCCGAATAAGCGGTATTGGGCTTACTCAACGATTGGCACCAGAAGTGTAATTTTTGCTCCCGGATTTGTTTCTCCGGGGTAAAGTTCTTCGTAACTAAGTTGGGTTTTTACCTGGTACTTCTCACCAATTAGTTGAATTCTTTTTTGTGTGAGATTGGAAGCCATGTTAAGGTGGTTTTTCGTTTTTGAGAATGCTTTTGATTTCTCGAAACCAATACCATTATCTTCAATAATTATGCGAATACTTTTTTCATTAACATATATAAAACGGATGGTAATTCTTCCTTCGCCCGAAAGTTGTGAAATGCCGTGCCAAATGGCGTTTTCAACAAACGGTTGTACAATCATCGAAGGAATGAAATAATCGTCTTGCTGCAACTGCTCGTCGAGAATTACACTAAAATCAAAATGGTTTTCCATTCTGAATTGCTCTAGTTCGATATAGTTCCTCAAACGTTCCACTTCGTCATCCAATAAAACGGAGTTCGATTTAATGGAATTCATGGTTTGCCTTATCAGTCGGGCAAATCGCGAAAGATAAGCCCCTGCTTCTTCCGATTTATTCTGTAGTAAAAACTTCTGAATCGACCCCAACGAATTGAAAATAAAATGGGGGTTCATCATCGATTGTAAAGCCCGGTTTTCGAGTGTAACCAGCTGGTTGTCCTTTTCACGCTCGCGAAGTTGACGGCGGTAGTAGTTTCTTACCATCAGAAATCCTAAAAACAACAGGATAAGCAGTGCCCCGATTCTTGTAATTATTCGTTGAAAGAAAGTTGGAACAACGGTAACAGGAAGTTCGATGACTTCGCTGTAGGGCTCCATATTTTTTCTTGATTTTAGCTTAAATGTATAGTGCCCGGGTTTTAGGTTAAGGTATACCACCTGTTTTTCGGTACCGGTAATCCAATCGTTATTTACACCTTCAAGCATATATGCATAGTTTGATGGCGATGATGAGAAATTAAGACTCGAAAATTCAATGTTTAAGCGGTCTTTGTTTTTGTAAACAATTTCTCCTTTACCAAGTACCATCTCTTTTTCGTCGAGTGTTACTTTCGAAAAATAAGGTTTTGTAGGGATCAAAACAGCATTAACGCATTCGCTTACCGGAATAAGTGTTAGCCCGTTATCGGAGGCAACATATAAAATTTCGTTTTGGCAATATAGGTCGTTAATGTTGTTGAATGTGATGTTTAGGCGGTTAAGTACTGCCATTTCACCCTGGATAACTTCTGTTGGATTTGAAATAAAATAAACTGTTTGCTGATTATACAGAAAAAGCGTTTTATCGTAGTAAATCATATCTTTTATTTTCAGGCTGATATGATCGTCGAGATTGTTGATAAGTTGGTATGTACTATCGTTATGGTTTAAAACAAGCTCCGATTTGTCGGCTTCTTCTATCTGCAGTATCTCGCTGGTTGAGTCGATTGTAATGTTCGATGCGATCCATTTTCCGTCGAAAGCACTATAAGTAGAATTGGTAGAAATTTGGCCGTTTGAAACAACATGGTTTGTGTTTCCATTTACAATTAAATCATTTTTGTAATTCAGAAATATATTGCGTACTCGCCCCCAATTGGTATAGGGAATGCGAAATTGCGGGTAGTTGTCTCTCAACTCGCGAAAGAATAAATTGTCGTTTAAATAAAAACTCACTCTCGATTCGGAAGGATCGACTACCGGTTTCCTCACATGGATATTCGACTTGTCCAGATCATCGTATTTTATGGTGTTGCTTCGCGTATCTATTCTAAGGTTTTTATAAATGTATAATGGCGTACTTATGCCGCTTATCAGCAATGTGTTATCTCTTGTTTGGGTAATTTCGTCGAGAATGTATTCTCCTACATCGATTTTATTATCGAAGAGTTTTCCATTTTTAAAAATGAATATGGATTCTCCATTGGTAAGCCACAAAAAATCGTCATTCGATGGGGCAATTGCTCTTACGCCTTTTTCATCGAACTGCTCGGCTTCAATTGTTAGGTATTTTAGTATGCCGTCGCTTATTTTTAAAACGCCGTAGGTAGTTGAGCTTGTCCATAAATTGTTTTGAGCATCGAGCACCAGGTTTTGAATTTTATTCATTGCATGATGAAAGATCAGGCTGTCGTTTTTAAAACAATACAGTCCGTTGTCGAATGTCGATACCCATAATAATTCATCCTTAATGAGCATGTCGTTTACCACCTGCGCATTAATGTGTACAAAGTTTCTCGAAACCAGTCGCGAGCCTTGAAACAGATGAATATTACCATTCATATCGCACACATAGGTAACTCCTTCGGGCGATGTGGTAACCCGGGTAACGTTAAAATCAAGCGGATGAATTTCTATTATTTCATCAACAGTACGTTTTTCAACTATCCGGTTACTATCCCAAAAAAGCAGGTTGTCGTTTGTGTTTCGGGTGATATTAAAAACGACTGCGCCGTTACGGGTTGAAGGTATATAATCGATGTAGATGTTGCCTTTTACGATTCCAACTTCTCCGGCACCATTAAAGAAGTAAATGGTTGAATCTTTATCCTGAAACAGGTCGTGATAATAGAAGTCGGTTTTTACTTCACTCAGGAACGGAGCATTTTTTTCGTTGAAAACCTTGTTTTTATAAATGTAGTTAACTGATCCATCAATGTTCAGGCACCAAATTCTACCCTCCATATCTTCTTTCATACGGACGATGCGGTTGTAACTCATTCCGTCTTTGGTAGTATACCGAACAAAGCTTGTCCCGTCGAAACGAACAACACCGGCTGATGTGCCGAACCACATAAAATCATTTTTATCCTGCAATACACAAAACACTTTGTTGGTGGGCAATCCATTGGCAATAGTATAGTTTGTTATAAACGGATTTTGTCCGCAAACAAACTGGGTAATGAATAAAATTAGTGTTGGTATTAAAAGGAATTTTTTCACTATTCAATTGATTTGGAATATTTTGAAACAGCTTCCTTAAACTCATTGTATTTTCTGCGCGAAATAGCCAATTCTGTTTGATCGTCCAATATCGCGTAGTTGCCTTCGAAACTCGAAAATCCCCGAAGAAAATTTAAGTTTATCAAAGTGGATTTATGGATGCGAACAAACATGGAAGGATCGAGAATTTTTTCAATGTCTCCAACCGGTTTGCTCGAAACAACATTATCCAACCCCGATAAATGTATCACTGAATAAGCTCCATCAGCTTCAATATATCTTATCTTATCAACTTCAATAATTTTAAAACCAAATTTTTCGATTACCGTTATTTTTGGGGCAAATACAAATCCTTCATTAGCTTGGAGGGTAAGATTGTTTAATGATTCGCCATAGGTTTTTTGCATGTCATGGTTTTGCATGCGAAGATCGAGGAGCGATGTTGCTTTGGTTACTGCTACTTTTAGCTCCTCCGCATCGATAGGTTTTAGCAGGTAATCAATAGCATTTGTTTTAATAGCTCGTAACGCATATTCTTCGTAAGCTGTGGTAAAAATAATGGCGTAATCTTCTTTCGGAATACTATCCAGAAAATCGAATCCATTTTCTCCGGGCATCGATATATCGAGGAAGATTAATTGCACATCCCATTGGTTTAATAATTCGCGTCCCTGGCTGGCCGAGCTTGCCGTATCGCAAATGTTAATATTCGGACAATTGCGCTGAAGTAAGATCTTTAAAGCCTCCTGCACATTCTTTTCGTCGTCGATAATTATGGCGTTGTAATTAGTCATTACTAACAAAGATAGGATTAATTGTAAAAAATATTTTGTTTTTATATAAGCGGTAGGTTCTGGCAAATAAGCGGTAGGTTCTGGCGAATAAACGGTAATTATTACTCTTTCTAATCTCCGATATTTTATCACGTTTTTCAACAATTTTAGCGCTTAACATGACATTAACACAGGTATAATGTGCTGATAATAAAAGACTAAAACATCTTTAACAATCAATTAACAGGATACAATTAAACTTTATCCATATATTTCTGTCAGAGAAAATGAAAACAATTAAAAAGAAAACAAATTATGAAACGATTAAACAAAGTTCTTTTAACACTTGCTCTTGCACTTAGTGCAGGAGCTGTAATGGCGACAGGAAACCTAAGTGTAAGCATTTCGGAAGGCGAAGGTGCTGAGGCGCATGTTCGTGTTACCAATGCGGTTGAAAGCCAATTTGAAATGGAAATCCGCAACAGGAACAACGATATTATTTATTACAAGCAAATTCAGCAACCATTAAAACTGGTTTTAAACACTTATGATTTCTCAAAACTTAGCGATGGAGAATACACCTTTTTGGTGAAGCTTGACAACGAACAAAATATGACCACGCTCGCAGTAAAAGACGGCGATGTAAAAGTTGTTGATCAGGTGAAACAGGTTGATCCTTATTTTGGGTTATTCAACGATCGATTGAACATCTCTTATCTGAATCATGGAGCGGGCGATGTAAAATTGTACCTGTATGATGAAAAAAACAACAGTTTGGTTCATGAAGATGTACTGGGATCGGAGTTTGCCTTACATCACGCCATCGATCTTTCGAAACTTAACAATGGCAGCTACGAGGCCGTTTTGGTAAGTAACAACGGAACATATGAATACGAAATAACTCTCAATTAGCATTTTTCGTAAGTATAGTTAGATTAGTTAGTTTTGGTAAAGCGAATCCGATGGGATTCGCTTTTTTTTTGCTAAAATCAAAGTGTAAGCAATTGCCTCTTTTCGTGCTTAATGTCAGCAATGAAATACTTTAATCATTCACAGACTATATCTTCTTATCTGTAAATGATTGAGATACTTCTCTTTTCGCTGGCTTGAGGTTCAATAGTTTTTCCTCGTTAAGTTTGCATATTAACATGTAATTAACATGCCCTTGGAACGCCTGCTATTATTGGGTTATATCCTTTTATTTTATAGAAATGTTTAAATATGTCGGCGAAAGAATAAACAAAAGTATGTATTGATTCCTTTCTTTTGTAGAAAACAATTAGAAATCAGAATTTAAAAATTTAGAAACATGAAAACTTTATTTGTAGGAATTATTGCAATGTGTGTAGCAAGTGTTGCCATGGCATCAGGAAATTTGAGAGTGAATATGGAAGCCAACGAAAATGAGGCAACGGTGGTTGAAATCTCAAGCGGTGAAATGGTTCATTTTGAGATTGAATTAACAGACGAATACGGAAATAGTATTTACGAGATGAATTCAGAAGTTCCGAGAAGTGAGATGGAGAAACGTTATGACTTTTCGGCACTTGACAATGGTACATATTGGTATTATGTAAGAACTGGTGATGAAGAAATTCGTAAGCAGTTATCAATTGAGTACGGCGAAGTTGAAGTAATGGATGTGCGAAAAACAGTAGAACCATACTTTTTTCAGGAAGGAGATCAGATTATACTTTCGTATTTGAACTTCGAAAATGAGAATATTAATTTGTATGTATACGAAAACAATACTTTGTTGACGGAAGTAGCTTTGGGTAAGGATTTTGCAATACACAAGGCCATCGACTTATCTAAATTAAATTACGGAGAGTACGAGGTAGTATTGACCAACGAAAATGATATTTACGAACATAGTGTAGTAATTGAATAGAGGCTGAATGATGAGAAAAGGTAAGGCGGATTCGTGGGAATTCGCCTTTTTTATTGAATTAATTTCATACAACTGCTTTCTGTCTCCTTGTCTTTTGGTTATTGATTTTCGGTAAAAAAAGTAGTGGTTTGCCATTGATAAATATGAAGAACTTTTCGCTTTGTTATATGTTTTAGTGCTATCAAAAAATACTTCAACATGAAAACAATTATTACCATTTTATTAGTCCTTATTTTTGTTCCTGCATTTTCGCAACCTCATGCCAACGTAAAAACCGGAGATATAATCATTGATTTTACTGCACAACTAATTGATGGAAGCGAAGTTCCAATAAACAAATTATACAATGAGTCGCCGCTTGTTCTGATTGTTCTGAGGGGCTGGCCCGAATATCAGTGTCCGGTTTGTACCCGCCAGGTAGGGGAGTTTGTTTCCGAAGCCGATCAATTTAAAAAGTACGGTGCAAAGATACTTATGATTTATCCAGGGCCATCGGAAGTGCTACAGGAAAAAGCAGACGAATTTGCTGAAGACTTTACTTTTCCTGAAGGATTTTATTTTGCCCTTGATCCGAACTACTCCATGATAAATAAATACGGCTTGAGATGGAATGCTCCAAAAGAAACGGCTTACCCATCAACTTTTGTAATTGATAAGGCCGGAAAAGTGCAGTTTGTCAAAGTTAGCTCCACTCACGGAGGAAGAGCTGATGTTGAAGAAATAGTTGCTGCATTAAAAAAATTGTAACCAAGATAAAAGCCAGATCCATCAGGAACCGGCTTCAATTTTATCTTATTCATGGGATGACTCAGAGTCATACCATGAAATTATTGGTTAATTAATAAGTTCTGCTTCTTTCAGCAACTCGCAATAATTTAATACACTTTGTAAATCCGAAACTTGCTTGTGTTGTGTATCCAACATCTTTTTAATGTCCAAAGCACTGTTTTTGCCATTAATCAATGCACAAAGTTCGGTAGTGCTGGCAATGTTTGTGTACGGATATTTTTCCTGAATAGCCTTGGGTAAAGTACGTACCGCTCCTTCAACACGGAAAGCGCCAACCTTTATTTCTTCCGAAGGAACAGGAATGAATTCGCTGGCTTCCTTTTCCAGTTTTGTTAACTTATATGCCGGGACTTCTAACCCAAACTTTGAAGCTGTTAGTTCAATTTGATTATCCAGAACAACAGAGTTGGCCTCGAAAAGCTGCTTTGTTGATGCCGATAAGGTTTCCAGTTGCGTAGCAAGTAATTTGCTATCCGGTGCCAGTTCTGTTACCGATTGAAGTGTGGCAAGTTCGTTTTTGCAGGTAGCTTCCAGATAAGCTTTCACTTTTTTGCATGTCGATTCAAACGACTCTGCATCGGTGTATTTCAGCTCATCCAACGCACGACCCAATTCAATCCCCATTCTTTTCGATCCGTAGGAAAATGACGTTGCCGCAATTGATCCGGCCATTTCTTCGTCGGCCGATGCAATGTTATAAGCGCCGGCTGCTGCAATAACTGCGGCGCGTTTCATTTGCGTGGCATCGAGTTTATCCGGCGTATCCTGCGAAGTGTGGTAGTACATATCAGGCCAGGTAATCAGCATTACGCCCGGCACATGCGTGGTCCAGTTGTTAAACACTTCATGGTCAGACGAGCCGTAATGTTGCTCAATCTGGTAATAAAACGCATCGTCCGTTCCGCTTGGAGCGATAATCTGATTTGCAATTCTTTTGTTACTTCTGTTGGCAAGAATTTCGCGGTTTGCTTCACCCATGTAAACAAAGTAGTTTTCCATTACATCGTTTATGTAGTGCGGATTACCAAATGTGGTGCGCATTAGGCTAAAAAACGAATTGTTACTTTTCAGATGCAATCCAACCATGTCGAGGTTGATGTTACAAAGCGTTTGTTCCATAATATCAGCATGGGCACTTACCCAAGGAATTGTTCCCGAAAATTCAGGCACCCAGATAAAGCGGATACTTCTTTTTGGTTGTGGAATGCGGCCATCGGCAACCAACTGGTTGATGATGCGTGCCACTTCCAAAATGGCTGCACCACCTGAAACGTTATCGTTGGCTCCCTGTTTGGTATAACCTTCAAAAATGTGTGCCGAAAGAATTATCTCTCCGGCGTCAGGATCGCTACCCGGAATAACGCAGGTTGGTACCTGCAAATCGTAAGGCAACATTTGCGACTCGACAACAGCATGTACTTTAATTTTTTCGCCACGAATCAAACGGTCGCGTAATTTGTAACCTTCACGCGGCGTGAGGTAAAAACCAAAAGTGGCGTTTTCGCTCCTGATCCCACTGGCAGGGATGGCAAGTGGAGCAGTAAGTTCGCGGCTCGAGCCAAAAGCAACAACACCCAGTGCACCTTTTTCAATTGCTGTATTATGAACTCTGCTAACCTTAGCGGATGTTACAACAATTTTGCCTTTAACGTCCAATCCTTCAAAGTCGTTTTCCAGTCCTTCTTCCACCCACACCAATTCGGCAGTTACATCGGTAGGTTTACTTCCTTCTGCCAACGAAAGGGCAATATCTTTATAATCGGCCAGTTTTATTTTTCCCGGTTCTACTTCCCATAATTCTCCTTTTATTCCGTCCCAGGTTTTACCGCCGTCGAAACGTTCTATTTCTGCTCCGGCAATTCCGTATTCATTTAATTTGTCCAGCACGTATTTCCCTTCGCGGAAATATGCAGAACCATATTCACTTGCCGGCCGGTTACGCTGGTAACCCACCATTTCAATAACGTGATTGATTGCCGTTTCGCCCGATGATTCTCCGATAATTTCATCCATTACCTCAGGAGGCAGTAAGGTGTATTGGTAAAACGGTGTGTATTGTGCAAAAGCACTGGTAGTACTAAACAGAAACAGTAAAATGAAAAAGAGATTTTTCTTCATGTTGATGATTTTAGTTTTTGACTTAATTGTGTTGGTAAAAGTAGCATAAATTCATTTTTACGAACTGACTGATGTCATATATACATTAAGATATTGATACTTGTAGTAAATCGTTCGCTATTGTTTGTGTTTTGCATCTTTTTGTGTGCTGTTGCTATAATCGAATCCGTACCGGATTCTTTTTTGGGATTGTGGTTGGTATTGTTACTAGAATCAAACTCGTACCGAGTTTTAAATTATTTGAACGAAATAGAATGCGCAGAAAAAGAACGCAGTAAGCGTTCGACTATAATAGCAACATTGTAAGATGTTGTAAACACAACCCGGGACGGGTTGGATAGAGAACCGCGCTAAAAATCACGGGTAATTCGAATCAGTGTTATAGGGAAGAGGCTTTCTTTTCGCATAATTTTATGTTTTGTATCTTTAAATAAAAATGACTGAAAAAGTATGCTATATTTCGAATAAGGGCAAAGAGAATCAGAGAATTCATACAAGTCGTGTGTCAGCAAGTCATATTCTTAATAAGATAGAATATCCCAAAGAGACAGTACCTCCAAAAAATTTGCTTAAGTTTTACTCTATTACCCAAAACAGTGTGGATGCTTTAATAAAGAATTATTTATTTTCTGCCAATCCTTTAAGTTTTAATGATCCATTTGATTGCCCCGTTCAAGTCTGGGATGAAATGATTTTTTCACAAGAGACTATGCTTAATTCAGTGAATCCATTATTTAAAAGCATTTGGCAAAATGATAATAATATAAACAAAGAAAATTTCTTTAATTTTTTCTTTGGATTTATAGGAATAATCTGTCTTAATAATCCAGCATATGAGAATCAAGATCTAATGTGGGGATATTATACTAATCAGCAAGGATTTGCAATCTCATTTAAAAGTTCAGAGTTACTAAAAATATGGCATCAGCCATTTTTGGTTGAATATTTAGAAAAAGATAAATTAGATAAATTCTCTGCTGATTCTATCGCAACAAGGAATATAATTGATTTGTTCCCGAGAATTATAAGATGGTCAACACAAAAAGACAATAAGTGGGATAAAGAAAATGAGTGGAGATTTGTATTTTTAGATTGCTTAATTGATCCCTTAACTTTTAAACCAAAGATTGAAGATCGGAAAAAGAATTATACTCCTGAGTCAATTGAAGAAATCTTGCTAGGGAATCGTTTTTTTGACTCACAATATTCCGTGTACCAAAATAGAGAGCAATTTCTATACCTAACAAATGAAAAGACCAAACTTCAAAATGAGTTGCTTTCGTACTTAGCTTTTCCTAATTCGATTAAAGTAAGACATCTATTTATGAAAAAAGAAGAACTTTATCTCTATCCTAGAGAATGTCGAATTTGGAGACAAGACAAAGAAAGATTTAGGATTGAGTACTTGGAATAATAAAAGCCGGTCCCAAACGGAACCGGCTTCGTAGAAGTTATATAGCGACTTCTTATTTAGTCTTGCATTTAAAGCTAGTCTTCTTTATAAGCTTCGATCAAAATTTCAAGGATTTTTTTACCTGCACCTGCAACGCTGGTACCCGGGCCAAAAATGGCAACTGCACCTGCATCGTAGAGGTATTGGTAATCCTGGTGAGGAATTACACCACCACAAATAACCATGATGTCTTCTCTTCCCAGTTTTTTCAGCTCCTCGATAATGGCAGGAACCAGTGTTTTATGACCGGCTGCCAGTGAAGAAACACCTACCACGTGCACATCGTTTTCAACGGCTTGTTTAGCACTTTCTTCAGGAGTCTGGAATAATGGTCCCATGTCAACATCGAAACCAAGGTCGGCATAACCGGTAGCAACAACTTTTGCTCCGCGGTCGTGACCATCCTGACCCATTTTAGCGATCATAATACGTGGCTGACGGCCTTCCATCTCTGCGAATTTCTTCGCTAAAGCCTGAGCTTCCTGGAACTCCGACTTGTCTTGTGCTTCTGCTTTATACACGCCTTCAATAGTTCTGATTACTGCTTTATAACGTCCTGCAACTTTTTCGCAAGCGTCTGAAATTTCACCTAACGAAGCACGTTTTTTAGCGGCTTCAACCGACAAGGCCAACAAGTTGCCTTCGCCTGTTTCGGCAGCTTTTGTAATGGCTGCCAACGCTTTTTGCACGTCTTCTTCGTTACGCTCGGCACGCAGCTTGTTCAATCTTTCGATTTGCGATTTACGAACTGCAGTGTTGTCGATATCCAGAATGTCGATCGGATCTTCTTTCTCCAAACGGTATTTGTTGATACCCACAATGGTTTGAGTTCCACCATCAATACGTCCCTGTGCACGCGCTGCGGCTTCTTCAATACGCATTTTTGGCACACCGGTTTCAATAGCTTTGGCCATACCGCCCAGTTTTTCAACCTCTTCGATATGTGCCCATGCTTTTTGTGCCAGCTCGTGTGTTAATGCCTCAACGTAGTACGAACCTGCCCAAGGATCTGCCGAACGACAAAGTTCAGTTTCCTGTTGGATGTACAACTGCGTATTACGTGCAATACGAGCCGAGAAGTCGGTTGGCAATGCAATCGCCTCATCAAGCGCGTTGGTGTGCAAACTTTGTGTTCCACCCAGTGTTGCTGCCATTGCTTCAATAGCAGTACGGCCAACGTTGTTAAACGGATCCTGCTCGGTTAACGACCAGCCCGAAGTTTGCGAGTGTGTACGCAATGCCATCGATTTTGGATTTTTCGGGTTAAACTGTTTAACCAGTTTTGCCCAAATCATACGAGCAGCACGCATTTTTGCAATTTCCATAAAGTGGTTCATTCCCACGGCCCAGAAGAAGGACAAACGTGGCGCAAAAGCATCGATATCCAAACCGGCTTTAACACCTGTGCGCAAGTAGTCCAAACCGTCGGCAAGGGTGTAAGCCATTTCAATGTCGGCAGTTGCACCGGCTTCCTGCATGTGGTAACCCGAAATGGAGATCGAGTTGAATTTCGGCATATTTTGAGACGTGAACTCAAAAATGTCGGCAATAATTTTCATCGAGAATTCCGGTGGGTAAATGTATGTGTTACGCACCATAAATTCTTTCAGAATATCGTTCTGAATTGTTCCTGAAAGTTGCTCTAAAGTAGCGCCTTGTTCCAAACCTGTAACAATGTAAAATGCCAGCACAGGAAGAACAGCACCGTTCATGGTCATCGATACCGACATTTTATCCAGAGGAATCTGATCGAAAAGGATCTTCATATCCAGGATAGAGTCGATAGCCACACCTGCTTTACCAACGTCGCCAACCACACGTTCGTGGTCAGAGTCGTATCCGCGGTGTGTAGCAAGGTCGAATGCCACTGACAAACCTTTCTGACCGGCCGCAAGGTTACGGCGGTAGAATGCGTTTGATTCTTCGGCAGTTGAGAAACCAGCGTACTGACGGATTGTCCATGGACGCATGGCGTACATTGCCGAGTAAGGTCCGCGAAGGTAAGGTGCCAAACCTGCTGCATAGTTCAGGTGCTCCATTCCTTCAAGGTCTTCTTTGGTGTAAACCGGTTTCACAGGAATCTGCTCCGGCGTTACCCAGTCTTTTTTAATGTTATTTTTTGCAGCCCAGTCGGCAACTTTCGCTTGCTCGGTAGCTGCTTTGATATTTATATCTTTAAAATTCGGTTTCATTTTGACTTGATTTTAGATACTGGATTCTTGATTCTGGATACTTGATTCTGAATATCCAGAATCGAGGATCTGACATCCAGTATCATTTGATTTAGATACCTAGCTTTGTTTGATACGCTTTAAGTTCTTCCAGAATGTTGCTTTTCACGTGAATGAAGTTTGTGATTCCTTTTGCTTTCAGCTCATCCGCACAAGCAGGAGCTCCGGCAACAACCAAAATTTCTTCACCCAATTGCTCTGCTACTGCAGGAACAATCTCAGCATACTCTTCATCCGAACTACAAACCACAACAATGTCGGCGCCTGCTGCTTTTGCTGCGGCAACACCTTCTTCAACTGTTGTGAATCCGTTATTATCCTGTACCTCGAAACCGGCAACTGCAAAGAAATTACAGCTAAACTGTGCACGTGCCTTGCGGAAAGTAAGGTTACCAATGGTTAGCATAAATGCCAGCGGGCGTTTGTTCTCGCGTGCGTACATATCGGTTGTGTAACGCAATGTCTCAAATGGTTGAGCACCACGGTAAGGTTTCAGTGTTTCCACTTCAGCACCTTCTTCAGTCAGGTCAACCGGTTCGAACAACGAACCGTCGAAATCAGCCTTCATGTTCTCTGTGAAGTTAGGGAACTGGTTGGTTCCTAAAAGATTTTCACGACGCTGAGCGATCTTTCTGTCACGATCAGCAGCCATTGTTTTAACCTCTGCCTGAACAAATCCATCTTTGAAAGCAGCAATGAAACCACCTTTTTCCTGAACAGCAAGGAAAAGTTCCCAGGCCTGATCGGCCAACGCTTCAGTAAGTGTTTCAATGTAGTACGAACCTGCTGAAGGATCGGCAATCTTATCGAAGTGCGATTCTTCTTTTAACAAGATCTGCTGGTTACGTGCAATACGCTCCGAGAATGGAGTAGTTTCTTCGTAAATAGCGTTAAAAGGAAGTACGGTAACCGAGTGTGCACCACCCAAAGTGGCCGACATCGCTTCGGTTTGTGTACGCAGCATGTTTACATACGGATCGTAAACCGTTTTGTTGAAACGGTTGGTTTCGCTGTGAACGATCATTTTTGACGAACACTTGCACTCCGGTCCGTAAGCTTCAACAATCTTCGACCATGAAAGTCGGCCGGCACGCAACTTGGCTATTTCCATAAAATAGTTGTTGCTGATACCCATGTTGAATTTAATCGCTCTGGCTGCATCGTCAACACTAACACCGGCTTCGGTTAGTTGTGTTAAGTACTCAGCACCTTGTGCCAGCGCGAAGGCCAACTCCTGAACGATAGATGATCCGCTGTTTGCGAAGAATTTTCCGTGAACGCCAATTACGCGGAAATTCTTAACGGCTTTTGCAGCCTCAACAGCCGGAACCAGTTTTGCTACTGCATCCTCTTCAATTTTACCTTTTAAAGTGAAAGTGCCAATAGGATCGAGTGATGCCGAAGCAATCACTTTATCGTTGTCCCAGTTGCCTTCCGAAACGTAAGCTGCAAAAGCTTCAGCGCAATGGTTGTTGTCGCAAGGGCAAACCAGGTTAATTTCGGCTGCTTCCAGACAAATGTCTTTTAGCAACACACCCAGGCTTTCCTTGGTAACCGAACCACATTCGCTGAAAAGGAAACCTAAAGAGGTGATACCTTTTCCAAGCACTTCTAAAGCTTTCTTGTTAGCTTCTTCAAAATCGGTAACAAAGATGTTTTGACGAATGAACCAATCATTGTTGGTTTTATTGTTTCCCCGCACATATGGAAATTCTCCCGGTAAGCTTTCCAGGTATTCTTTTCCTGCAAGGTTTTCCTGACGGTAATACGGGCGAACTTTGAATCCCTCGTAAGTATTCCAAACGAGAGAGCGCTCGTAGTCTTTGCCTTTTAAATCGGCATTAATTTTTGCTTCCCACTCTTCTGTTGTGATGGGTGCAAAATCGGTGAACAGTTTTTGCTCTTTATCTGCCATGTTGAAAATTGTTATTGAAAATCGAGTGGCAAAATTAGGGGTTTTAACTGTACGCACCTCAGAATCACTATGGTTTTTGGCTAATGTTAACAAAAATCATATTAATCATGGGCTCAAATTAATGTTATGGTAAAACTGAACGAAATTGGGATAAAAAGGTCTTGTTCTTGCCGGGCTTAAATTGTTCAGAATGCATCATTTCGGGTACTTTTTTCAAAGGAATACCTGATTCCCCATAAATGTCGCAGATTAAGAACTTCGTTATTAAAATAATACTCCGGCGCAACTTCAATTACCACAGAAAGTTGTTTAAACGATTGTATCGGGAAAATTTCCAACGATAGAGGAGCCGAAAAGAAGGCATCTTCTCCGGATTCGGGGATAAGACCAAAGCCTAAACCAACAGAAAACTGATGGTAGGGTTGCGGCACAAATTTATAGCTGCCGCTGAGTTCAATGCTGGTGTTTTCAAGTAGTTGACCTTGATTGGTGAATACTTTTATTTCTCCTGAAAACAGATCATTAAAAGGAGCGGAAACTCCAACGGCGTAGATCGAGTAGCTGGTGACTTTTACCTGGCTAAAACATGACAACGAAAAAAGAATAAAGGCTAATGTGATTAAGGTTTTAACGGATTTCATAGTAATCTTTTTAATGAATTAAAGGTCTGGATTGTTCCAGAGGTTTATTATTATGTTCTGTAAAAATATGATTATTATCCAGAAATAAAATAAATATGGAGGGAGTGATTCACCAAATGTATGCACAATCCGGTTTTTAGAATTGGAAAATTTTGTGTGAATGGTTTAAATAAGAGGGATTCTTTAGGTTGTTGGCATTTCGCGAATTAAATGTTTTTCTTTTTTACTAATGTCTGATATTCTGTAATTCTCAAAAACAATGGCAATGGCAATTTTTACCAGGAATGTGAAAAGCAAAAATCCCAGCGAGAAGATCATTGCTGCCGTTCTGATTTCAGTCATTGAAGGAGTGTAAACGTAAATTTGTCCCAAAACATCCGGTGTAAATCCGGGGATAATCAGGGCAATTCCTTTTTCAACGTAAACACTGGCGTAAATCAGCACAGCTCCAATGTTTAGTGTCACAAAGTTTTTACGGGTTTTCGGTATCAGGAAGAGCACAAAGGCAATAAATCCCATCGTTATTGAAGACCAACTGTAGGGCACAATTTCTTTTGAGTCGCCAATTCCGAAAAGGAGATACTTCCAATAAAGGAGGTGTTCGGTTCCTGAATAAAATTCTTTAAACAGTTCGGCAATCGTGAAAAACAAGTAGATAAACATGGAATAAACCATTAACTCGGCAATGGTCCAGATTGCTTTGTCTTGTATTTCGAACTTGGTGATTTTTCGAAGTATCTGAAATAGTATAATAAGTATGGCCGGGCCTGAACAGAACGCGGATGCTAAAAATCGTGGCGCCAGCAGGGCACTGTTCCAAAACGGACGGGCGGGTAAGGCATTGTATAAAAACGCAGTTACGGTATGAATTCCAACGGCCATTGGAATACTTATCAGCACGATAATCTGCACCATTTTTTTATTGTAGGGTTTCTTGTAAAAAATGGAATACAACAAATGTGTAACAACAGTGAGGTTGATAATAAGGTAGGCCAGCAGGAAGAAAAAGTCCCACGAGAGCATTGAATATGGGAAGTTCATGGTGCCAACCAGTGGTAGCATGTGCCAGAAACGAAGCGGATTTCCAATGTCGACAACTATAAACGCAATACACATAATTACTGCGCAAACAGCCAGTAGTTCTCCAAAAATCACGATTTCTTTTATGGGTTTCCAGTTGTAAATATATGCCGGAATTACGAGCATAATTGCGGCAGCTGCAATTCCGACCAGAAACGTGAAGTTGCCAATGTAAAATGCCCACGAAACGGAATCGCGCATGTTTGTTGTTATCAGGCCTTCGTTTAGCTGATCGGCATAACCAAATGCTCCCCAAAGTGCGAGTGCAATAAGAAAGAACAACCAGGCGTAATAAGCGTTGGAACCTTTTAGGATTAATTTGATACTCCCGTTTATAAAGCGAATGAAATTCATAGCGAAAATTCTTAGTTATTTCTTAATTTCTTGTTTAAAGTAGCTTGCAGAAAGGAGTTACACACCGAAGAAATAATAAAATCTCGGCTGTGTATTTAACTCTTCTTTAAGCACCAGTACCCGTTTATTTTCGAGTATATATCTGATCTCACTTTCAGGATCAAGCAGATTTCCGAATTTGCGTGCTCCAACCGGACAAATCTCAACACACGACGGATATTTCCCTTTTCGTACGCGCTGAATGCAGAAAGTGCATTTTTCAACTACACCTTTTACGCGAGGTCGGTTTCCGAGGTAGTGTAAATCGGTATTGAGGTCCTCTTCCGGAACTTCGGGTTCGCCCCAGTTAAAGTGCCGTGCTCCATACGGGCAGGCGGCCATACAATAACGACAACCGATACACCAGTTATAATCGATAACTACAATTCCATCGGGTTCCTGCCAGGTTGCTTTTACCGGGCAAACGGTTGTGCATTGCGGAGTTCGGCATTGCTGGCAGGCAACAGGCAGATAAAAGTGGCCTTTCTCAGGAACTTTCTCCGGGTTGTAATGCACATCGGAATGGGCAAAGTCAATTCCTTTTTCCTTTTCCATTTGCAGCACCTGAATCCAGTGAATTTGTGGCGACCGCGATTGGTTATTTTCATCTACACAGGCATAAACACATTTGCGGCAGCCCACACAACGCGATAAATCGAGTGCATAAGCAAATTCAACCTGCTCCATGGCCGGTTGTGACGAAACCTGAAACTCTTTGTTGTATTTCTCCTTGTACTTTTGCTCCAGATTCTTAATAATGTCTTCCTTTTCTTTATCTGAAAGGGTTCTGAAGTTACGCTGGAAAAATTCGTCCAGTTCTTTCATGTTACATCCGGTAGCAGTCAGCGCAGCCATTGAAGCCAGGGATATATTTTTCAGGAAGGATCTTCTTGATTTATTCTGTTTCATCGTCGTTCACTTTAAGGTTCATATAGCTAATACTCTCCTGCATAACCGGCGGCGGTTCCGGTGTTAGCGACTCAAATTTTGGCGAATGCGGATTATGGCAATGCACACAAAGCAAATATTCCTTTTTCCCGTTCCATTCGCCTGTTCTTTTGCCGTGAACTCCCACTTTCCAGTCTCGAAGTTTTAATCCGTGGCACTGTCCGCACAATTTGTACGATTCTTTAAAGTCCAGTAATTGACCACTGGCCAGCCTAAGTGAATCGCGGTTATTAAGGTCGTGGCAATCTAAACACCACCGGTTATCACTATCGTGGTTAAAGATTGCTGTAATGTCGTCGTGCATGTCAACCAGTTCTCTTCTCTCCGGATTGGCTTCTATCTCCGAGTGGCAATCGTTACAAGGAAAAATGCCATCGGTTAACGGAGGCGCTTCAACCGCAATTTCTGTAATACCGGCTGTTTTAACTGCGATTTGTTCCGTCGAATTGTTTATTTCCGGATTGTGATTGTCAGCTTCAGACAGTTGACTTGAACAACCGTAGCCGAAAATGAACAGTACCAGAACCAGGAGGGGTAATGGGCCTTTCTGAATTTTTTTGAGCTTCATATTTGTTTGATTAGTCAGTTGCGAATTTCATTCAACAGAAGGAATCAGTCTGTCTCTTCCTTCTTTTTGATATAGTATTTTGTGTATAAAATGGATACCGTAATCGAAATAATTGCCAGTGCCAGAAATATAAGTACCCGGTATCCAATGTCAACGTTTTTCATGTCGATGAACAACAGCCGGATGGCCGAAGCAACAAGTGATGCGATAGCCAGCCATCGGTATTTTTTCCGTTTTAGCAGCAGGCTCAGAATAAAGAAAAGCACTGCGGCAAAAATCCACGAAGCGGTAATGTATGATACGGGGAATAAATAGTAAAAAGTTACCAGTGTCATTACAAAGCCCGAGAGTAGATAGAAGTTACGAACCATTTCTGTTTTGATGTTGAGGCGTTCTTTCTTCCAGTTGAGTATACGCGCGGAAACAAAGGCCACAAGCATATACGACAGGTTTATCTGGTTTTGGCTTTCGTGTTGCGACAGATAAACTGTTAGCAATGTCAGGAAAAGAAGTGTGTTCATAACCACTATAAAACGCGAGCGGTACCACAGGGCCATCGATACTACCAGCAAACTTTGAAGTGCAAAATAGGCGTGCGATTCGGGTAGCCCGAAAATGCCATAGATGGCAACACTCAGCGATAAAAATCCAAAAAGGACATACATTGGGGCGGTGATAGTTAACGACGACCAAAGTTTTAGTACCACAGAATAGATGAGGCAGAAAAGTGTTAACAGAACAAATATAGGAACATAATTTTCTGAGAAATAGGTAACAACAATCAACCCCAGGATTACGATAAACCCCAATCCGTTCCATACCACCGAGGCAATTACAAATTCGTTTGATATTGCCTCTTTTCGGGGGAGGAGCGCCAGCATGGAAAAAGCAAACCAGCTAAGAATAAAAAACCAATAACCAAAACCCGGCGATGCAATAAAATCGGGATTATTACCAAGTATCGGATTGTTTATCAACCAGTTTACATGCGCCAGGTAGACAAGAAAAATGAAAGCAAAAGTAAGTTTCAGCCAAGTGAAACGGTAATATAAAAACATAGAAATAACGGCAACCAATAAAGTAACGCCCGATACAATACTAACGTTCTTCCCTAAAATGCCACAAAACAGCAACATAGTAAGAACGATGCCCGACATTGTTTGCGATTGTTTTCTGTAGGAGATGTACAACAAAGAGAAACTCACCAAAAACAAAAGGATCAGTCCAAAAGTCTCGTTTCCGACAACCGGATTTTCCTGGAAGAAGTGCAGGCGCAGGGTGAAATAGTAGATCAGTAAATGGCCGTTGAATGCGAAAAGTTTTGAAAGAAACGAGTAAGACTGGCGCGTAAACCACGAACTTAAATATAATCCTGCTACGGCAACAAATCCAACAAGCGACGAAAGAATTGCCGTGCCGGTGTTTTGAATATATGAACCCAGAAAAGTGATACCAATAAAAAGTACAATGTTGCCGAGCCAGGCCATTCCTGATTCTCCAACTCCAAACTCGATGGAGCCTTTTGTGTTGAAAGGAAGGTTTACTTCGAAATCTTCCTCCGGTTGAGCAGAAATACTCTTTTCGGGTGTAACACCTTGTTTTTGCAGTTCTTCCAGCTTGGTTTCAACGAGATTTAAACGTTGGGTTAAGACAAAAATATCTTTTCTGAGGAGTTCAATTTCAGGGAAATCAGACTTGTCCTTTTGCATGGTCCAAAAATTTCAGGTTATGCAGATAGTGTACTAATAACTCCTAAGAAGTATAAAGTGATATTGACAAGGCGTTTTGTCTCAATATCATTTTATTTTTCAGATCATGTCGCCTCTAAATTTATAAGAATTGATTGTATTATCCTACTCTTTTACTATGATATAAATCAATAGTCTGTTGAATATCAAGCATCTCTGTGATATATATCAATTTCAATAAATACAAAATAATAGTTTTGCGATAGTCGAAATCGCGAGATTTTCATCAAATATCCGCAGGTTCATTTGGTCCATTTCAAAATCAGTGGGGAAAATCAGTATCCTTATTGTTTGCTTTCATACTTAATTGAATTTAACAAAAATTAACAAAACTTCTGTAAGGTATGTATCTATTGGTTTGTGGATATTATTTAGATATAAATGTTTAATAAAAAACTAAAAATAATAAACAAAAAGTGTTTAAGATTGTATTAGTTGTAGTTAAACAAAATGAAGGCAAGAAAACAATTTCAGAGAACGAAAACAGAAACATTTATTTATCCACTTTTAAACTAGAATTATGAAAACGATTGAATTATTAAAAAAGACAAAAAACCGGTTTAGTTTACTACCGGTCCTATTGCTGGTATTGACGCTAAGTTTTACTGCATGTAATGATGACGATGATCCGATGCCGGATTCTGAAATGGAAAAAACGATTGTAGACGTGGCTGCTGAAGCGGGCTCGTTTAGTGTATTGATACAGGCAGCCCAAAAAGCCGGTTTGGCTGAATTTTTAAGTACCGAGCAAAATATTACCGTATTTGCACCAACTGATGCTGCCTTTGCAACTTTGTTAACAGATTTGGGCGCAAGCAGCCTCGACGATATTGATGCAGCTACTTTAGTAGCCGTGCTTAAATATCATGTAGTGGGCGATTTAGCATACTCGAACAACCTTGAATCGGGTGCAGTGGCAACATTAAACACGGGTTCACCCGACGGAACTCCACTTTCACTGCTGGTTAATGTTAATGGCGGTGTAATGATTAACAACGCCAAAGTTACCACTGCCGACGTAATGGCGTCGAATGGTGTAATTCACGTAATCGACAAAGTGTTGTTGCCACCAACAGTTGTTGATCTAGCCACTTATTCAGATAATTTCTCATCGTTGGTAAGTGCTGTTGTAAAGGCCGATTTGGCAGGAGCCTTAAGTGCCGACGGGCCTTTTACCGTGTTTGCTCCAACAAACAATGCTTTTGCAGCACTTTTTGCAGCGCTCGAAATTTCAGGGTTAGATGATGTAAGTGTTGAAGATCTGACATCGATATTAACCTATCACGTGGTTGGTGATAATGTTTTGTCAACCGAACTTTCGGCCGGAGCAGTTGCGGCAATTTCGGGAGAAGAATTTGAAGTGACCATTGACGGAGACGTAATGCTAAACGGAACTATTAAAGTAGTTGCTACCGATATACAGGGAACAAATGGTGTAATTCACGTAATCGATGCTGTTTTGGTTCCTGAATCACAAATGTCGAATACCATAGCAGACATTGCTGTGGCTAATTCGGAGTTTTCAATTCTGGTTGAAGCGCTAATGAAAGCTGACTTGGTTGGTGCTGTTGCGGATAGTGAGGCAGAGTTGACTGTTTTTGCGCCAACTAACGATGCTTTTACGGCGCTTCTATCTGATTTGGGAGCCACTTCGCTCGATGACGTTCCGGTAGAAACGCTGACCTCAATTCTATTGTACCACGTAATTGGCAGCAAAGCCATGTCAACTGATTTGGCTACCGGATATTTTCCAACGCTGTCAACTTTTAGCGACAACAACATGTCGATGTACATTCAGGTGGGTGAGGGCGTAACCATTAACGCGAATACAAGTGTTACCACTGCCGATATTGAAGCGGATAACGGTGTAATCCATGTGGTTGATAAGGTTATTCTTCCTCCATCGGTAGTTGATATTGCCATTGCAAACGAAAATTTCAGCACCCTGGTAAGTGCAGTGGTTAAAGTCGGTTTGGTTGATGCCTTAAGCGCCGAAGGACCGTTTACCGTTTTTGCTCCAACAAATGCCGCTTTCGATGCATTGTTTGCTGAACTTGAAATTTCAGGAATCGATGATTTGACTGCTGAGCAGTTAACTCCAATTCTTATGTATCACGTGGTATCCGGAAATGTACTGTCAACCGCTTTGACGAACGGAGAAGTTCCAACCTTAAAAGACGGAAGTAACATTACTGTGGATCTTTCATCGGGTGTAATGATAAACCAAAGTAAGGTGGTGGCAGCCGATGTACAGGGAGCCAATGGAGTGGTACATGTGATAGATAAGGTATTAATTCCATAATTGAATAAAATATTGATTGCAATTGAGCCGGTCAGATCTCTGGCTCATCGCAATCGCCCCTCCCCCTCGAGGCCTGCCTGCCGGAAGGCAGGGGAGAACCAAAGAGGGGTGAAATGATAAAATTACACGTAGAAATAATTTTTAAAATTAAATATCATGAAAACAGTAAAACAAATTTTTTCGATCGCCCTGGTGGCAGTAATGACTTTCGGTTTGACTTTAAACTCAGAAGCCAAGAGTAGTGACGACACATCGTCGTCGACAGTAGTAGAAATTGCCGTTTCAAATCCTGATTTTTCAATCCTGGTAGAAGCGGTAACAAAAGCCGACCTGGCAGGAGCTTTAAGTGCTGACGGCCCGTTTACCGTATTTGCACCGACCAACGACGCTTTCAAAACATTGTTTGCCACTTTGGGAGTGAAAGGTGTTGAGGATCTTACAGCTGATCAACTGACCCCAATTTTAACTTATCATGTTGTTTCGGGTAAAGTAATGTCGGGCGATCTGTCGAACACTTCAGTGAAAACATTAAATGGCGGGAAAATTAAAGTCGACCTTTCGGAAGGAATAAAAATTAACGATAGCAATGTAATTGCAGCCGACATTAAAGGGAAAAACGGAGTAATACATGTAATTGATAAAGTGCTTATTCCTGAATAAAAATCAGGCGAATAGATCTTGATTGCAACAATACGCTTTGACATTTAAGTATAGATTTACCATGACTTTGAGCCGGCTTCGAAAGGAGCCGGTTTTTTCGTTAAAGATTGTAAAAATGAAATGAAGCTGCAGAATTCATTTTAATTATTCCTGCTAATTTTTATAAATTGCGTTTCTTGAAACGGAGGATATTTTGAATGGAAGAGCTAAGATGGAGTAAGCAAATATTTGGGACGAAGCTGGAGATCATGCAGGGCGATGAGAAAGTTGGAAACATTGATTGGGAAAGCATGATTGGTTCACAAGCGCAGGCTATTATTAATGGCCGCTATTTTACGCTTAATCGTGAGTTTTTTCTTTCGAAACTGGAGATCTACGACGGAAACAGTAAATCGCTGCTGGCCATGGTAATGGTAAATATATTTAACCCGCGTAGCGATGTGTTGATAAACGGTAAACGTTTTGAACTGGAAATAAAAAACTTCTGGCAATCGCGCTGGAGCTGGAAATACAACGGACAAGAAATTGTCACTTTTACCTCGCACGAATTCATTTCAAAAGACAAAGGAACAATTGAACTGGCAACACCAATGAACGAAGAGGTGGAGATTCTTATTCTCTTGGGATTGTTTGTCCGCAACCAGTTCATCCTGTTTATGCTGCTTATTTTGGTGGTATTGTTCTTTGTGATTGTCTGATTTCAATTATTCATAAAAAAACCGTTCCTGCGTACAAGAACGGTTGTATATGTTGAGTAAGTTGCCGATCTGCGTTAAGCAGTACTGCAGCTTACGGAAGCGCGCCAACAATAGTTGGCACGACTATCTTTATCTCATCAGTTGCTTTCTAAAACAAATACTGTTTTCCATTTCAACGTATTGTCCGTAATTTGGGATACGTTCATAACCACTCTTTTGGTACAGCCTAACTGCATCAGGAAGCTTTTTCCCGGTTTCCAGGATGCAGTAATCGTAGCTCAGTTCTTCGGCCCAGGTTTCCAGTTCGTTTAAAACTTTTGTGGCAAATCCGTTTCCCCGAAATTCGGAACAGGTGAACATACGTTTTACTTCCATGGTGTCGGATGTAAATTCTTTTATGGCTCCACAGGCTACAGGATCAGCACCATTGTAAGCAACAACTACATGTTTTATGCTGTCGATTTTGTTGTACTCATTATAAAAATCATGCTCACGACCATCCATTGCTGCCAGTAATTCATCCAGCTGTTTCACCAGTTGAATGAAGTCTTTGTTTGTTGAGTCGGTCCTGAGGATTTTCATCCGGGAATTGGTTAGCGTATTTCTGATCCGTTTTTAACAGCCTTATCCGGCGAAACGATTGACAGCGTTCCGTCAGCATTTTCAGCACAAAGGATCATTCCCTGCGATTCAATACCACGCAATTTTTTCGGTGCAAGATTTACCAAAATAGAAACCTGTTTTCCAATCAACTCTTCGGGCTGGTAATACTCGGCAATACCCGAAACAACAGTTCTTTGATCGATTCCGGTGTCGATTTTTAGCTTCAGCAGCTTTTTGGTTTTGGCTACTTTTTCGCATTCGATTACGGTTCCGGCACGAACGTCCATTTTTGCAAAATCGTCGAATTCTATGTTTTCTTTTGCTGGCGCTGCTTTGGCTTCTGCTATTTCGTTGGCTTTTTTGGTGTTGGCCAGTTTTTGCAGTTGTGCCTCGATTACGTTGTCTTCAATCTTTTCGAAAAGTAATTCCGGCTTGTTTACTTTATGGCCTGTTGGTAACAAATCAGTTTCGCCCAGTTTTACCCAATCCATTTTCTCCAAATTCAGGAAGCCACGTAGTTTATCCATGCTAAACGGAAGGAATGGCTCCAGACAAATGGTAAGGTTGGCGGTAATCTGCAAACAGATATTCATAACTGTTTTTACACGCTCAGCATCGGTTTTTATCACTTTCCAGGGCTCTTCGTCGGCCAGGTATTTATTACCCAAACGCGCCAGATCCATTGCATTTTTCAGCGATTCGCGAATACGGAAACTGTCGATACTCTTTTCAACCTCGCCTTTAATGTTTGCAATTTCGGCAAGTGTTTCCTTGTCGTGGTCGGTCAGTTCTCCGCGGGCAGGAACTTCGCCTTCGTAATATTTCTGCGTAAGTACCAGTGCGCGGTTTACAAAGTTGCCGAGCACAGCTACCAACTCGTTGTTATTTCGGTTCTGGAAATCTTTCCAGGTAAAATCGTTGTCCTTAGTTTCCGGCGCATTGGCAGTCAATACATATTTCAGCACATCTTCTTTACCCGGGAATTCTTCCAGGTACTCGTGCAACCAAACCGCCCAGTTTCGTGAAGTTGAAATTTTATCGTTTTCAAGGTTCAGGAACTCATTGGCCGGCACGTTTTCAGGCAGGTTGAATGTTCCTTCCGCTTTCAACATACTTGGGAAAATGATACAGTGGAAAACAATATTGTCTTTTCCGATGAAGTGCAACATGCGGGTTTCCGGATCTTTCCAGTAAGTTTCCCAGTCTTCGGTCAATTCTTTTGTTGCTGAAATATAACCTATAGGTGCATCAAACCAAACGTAAAGCACTTTGCCTTCAACGCCTTCAACAGGCACAGGCACACCCCAGTCGAGGTCGCGGGTTACGGCACGTGGCATTAAACCACTGTCGATCCACGATTTGCACTGACCGTAAACGTTGGTCTTCCACTCTTTATGGCCTTCCAGAATCCATTCTTTTAACCACGGTTCATACTGGTCGAGCGGCAGGTACCAGTGTGTGGTTTCTTTTAAAACCGGCTGGTTCCCGCTAATGGTTGAAGTTGGATTGATCAGCTCGGTCGGGCTCAAAGAAGTTCCGCAGCTTTCGCACTGGTCGCCGTAAGCTTTTTCGAAACTACATTTTGGGCAGGTACCAATAATATAACGGTCGGCCAAAAACTGGTTGTTGGCTTCATCGTAATATTGTTCTGATGTTTTTTCAACAAACTTACCTTCGTCGTACAATTTCTTAAAAAACTCAGAAGCAGTTTCGTGATGAACCGGAGAACTTGTGCGTGAGTAAACGTCAAACGAAATACCAAATTTCTCGAACGAATCCTTAATAATTCCGTGAAAGCGGTCAACCACATCCTGTGGTGTAATGCCTTCGTTTTTAGCCTTCAGCGTAATGGGTACACCGTGTTCGTCAGATCCGCCAATCATAATTACATCCTCGTTTTTCAGGCGAAGGTAACGTGCATAAATATCGGCAGGAACATAAACTCCGGCCAGGTGACCGATGTGGATCGGACCATTGGCATAAGGTAGTGCTGTGGTAATTAGGGTACGTTTGAACTTACTCATAATTCTATTTTGGCGGAATCGCGATAAATGCAAACTTCTTCGTTGTTATAAAATTTTAAAATCCTCATTTACTTCAGTAGACTCCGGTTTTAAAATTTCTCACGCCTCGAATTTTATCATTTCTGGCGATTCCATTTTTAACTGATTTTAGGGCTGCAAAGATAACAAAATTCAGGGAGCAAATTTAAAACTATTACCTTCGCAAAAATTTTAGTTGAATGGCACAATTTTCACACATTATATTCGATCTCGACGGTACGCTTACCGACAATACGCTGGGCATAAAAAACTCGCTGAAATATGCGCTGGAGCAAATGCAGGTAGACGGTTACCACGAGAATATTCTGGATACTTTTATCGGACCTCCGCTGCAGTGGGGGTTTAGCACGCAGTTTGGAATGAACGAACGCGACACAAAACTGGCGGTTGATTATTTCCGTGAATATTATGGCGAACACGGTTGGCACCAGAATGATCCGTACGATGGTATTATGGAGTTGCTGGCCGAGTTGGACGCGCAGGGAAAACGAATGTATGTGGCCACTGCCAAACTGGAAAAGTATGCCAACAAAATTATCGAGCATTTTGAAATGGATCGCTACATTATTCAGTTGAAGGGGGCGGATTATCATGCAAAAAAGGCCACGAAAAATAAGATCATAGCTGATGTACTAACCATGCAACAACTGGTGCCGTCGAAAGAAATTGTAATGGTTGGCGATACGGTTTATGATATTGAAGGCGGTAACGAAAACGAAATTTCTACCATTGCAGTGGGTTACGGTTTTGGAAAAGAGGAAGATTTAAGTGCTGCCAATCCTGATTATTTTGTGGAGGATGTGGACGAACTGTTTGAGCTGTTAACTCTTTAATGTTGTTTGCCAATTACTTTGTATTTTTGATTGATTTAAATGTCAATCACCTTATTTCAGATAAAATTTATGATTACACCACAACCCATACAACCCGGCTCAATAATCCGAATCGTTTCTCCGGCCGGAAAAATTGATGAAAAACATGTTATGCCAGCTGTTAACTGGTTGGAAGAACAAGGCTACACCGTAAAATTGGGCAAACACGTTTTCGCCCAACATTTCCAGTTTGCCGGAACTGACGAACAACGTGCTGCCGATGTGCAGGAAGCACTTGACGATCCCGATTGCGACGCCATCATCTGCTCTCGTGGCGGATACGGAACAGTGCGTATCATCGATCGGCTCGATTTTTCGAAATTCCTTAAAAAACCAAAGTGGCTGGTAGGTTTTAGCGACATTACCATTTTGCATTCGCGCCTGCATAATCTTGAAATTCCTACAATCCACGGAGTGATGCCGCGCTACTTTTTTGATGACAAAGGCGAACCAAAAGAAGATCTCACCTCGATGATGGCGCTGCTAAAAGGCGAGGGGATCAGTTACAATATTGCTTCCACTGAGTTTGATCGTCAGGGTAAAGCGTCGGGACAATTGGTTGGTGGAAATTTGTCGATAGTTACCAGTTTAAGCGGCACTAAATATGACATTGATACGGCCGGTAAAATCCTTTTTCTGGAAGATATTGACGAGTTTTTGTATCATACCGACCGGATGGTTCATCAACTGAAATTAAGTGGCAAACTGGATAATCTGGCCGGATTGATTTTGGGTGATTATACGGATATGAAAGACAATGAATCGCCTTTTGGGCAAACGGTGCATGAGATTTTTACCGAAGCAGTGAAAGAGTTTGACTACCCGGTTTGTTACGGATTTCCGGGAGGACACGATAAAAAGAACCTGGCACTTGCTTTTGGCCGCGATTGGGAACTGGAAGTTGCTGTAAGCGGAACCAGGTTGAGATTGAAAGGAGATTGAGCACTGAAAGTGTGAGATTATGAGAATCGAACCCGCGAGAGGATAAAGGTGATTACTGAATTGTAAAATTGATAAATTGTAGCTCAAAACCGTTTGTTTTTTTCCCTCGGTGCAACTCTTTTACTTCTCGGAGTAACTCTGTGGTAAAATCAACTGGATTGAAAAAGATGGATGAGAGATTGAGCACTGAGATGGTGAGAGAACCAAAGAATTGACAAACGGCTAAATTGTAAAATTGCTTTTCTCCTTTGTACTTTTGCCTTAATACTATTACCTTGAACACTGAACTTTAAACGCAGTATTACATGGTATCAACACGCGAATTAGGTGATTTGGCTGAGGGCCTGGCACAGGATTATCTTCGAAAGCTGGGTTACGAGATTAAAGCCACCAACTGGTACCACGGGCATTTGGAGCTTGATATTGTTGCGCAGGATGGTGACGAGCTGGTTATTGTAGAGGTGAAAGCGCGGTCGGGATTACGATACGAACACCCATCGGAAGCAGTAACCAACTCCAAAATTAAACGCATTGTTGAAGCGGCCGATGCCTATATTATCGAACACGAGAGCGAACTGGACACCCGTTTCGATGTAATTACTGTTATTTTCTTTCAGCAAGGCCATGAGCTGGAGCATTTTAAAGATGCATTTTATCCGACGATGTAAAGTGGCGAAAATTCAGGATTATTCAAAAGTCACCCCTCTTTAGTTCTCCCCTCGAGGGGAGATGTCGAACACGGTGAGACAGTGGGGTGAATGAAGAAAGAATAATTAACATTCAATTTTTAACCACCACATCATTTTTATTTCTTCCCGATTCTACTATTTTTAGGCTTTCCAAAGAAGGTATCATGAATATTGAAGAGATCCGCGAGTATTGCATCCGGAAAAAGGGAGTTACCGAAAGTTTCCCTTTTAATGAAACCACATTGGTTTTTAAGGTGATGAACAAGATGTTTTGTTTGCTGGGCCTCGATGATCACCGGGTAAGCTTAAAAAACGATCCGGATAAAAATATTGAGCTAAGGGCACAATTTCCGGCGATCTACGAGGGCTATCATTTGCACAAACAAATGTGGAATACCATCGAATTAAACGGAACAGTTCCGTCAAAACTGATGGCTGAAATGATCGACGAATCGTATGATTTGATTGTTGCGAGCCTTACAAAAAAGTTAAAAGAAGAATTAAAAAATTTATAAGCACTATTATGAAATTATTGTCAATGTTAGCAGCGTTACTACTTATGGTTTCAGCTGTTTACGCAGAGGGAGAGAAAGAAGATTTTACCATCGTAAAAGAGGTGAAGCATACACCGGTTATCAGCCAGGGACGCACAGGAACCTGCTGGAGTTTTGCTACTACCAGTTTTTTGGAATCGGAGATTATGCGCAAAGGATTTCCCGAAACCAATTTGTCGGAAATGTTTTTTGTGTATTACAACTATAAAAACAAGGCGTTTCAGTACCTGCTTTATCACGGTAAAAACAATTTCGGAGAAGGAAGTTTGTCGCACGATGTTTTAAAAGTGGTGGCCGACCAGGGCGTAATGTTATACGATGAATTTCCCGGAATTCAGAAGGATGGTAAATACAACCACTCGGCTTTGATTAAAGAGCTTCGCGATGAAACGGATAAAATCGACAAGGAGAAAAGAGGCCAAATGGATGTGTCCGATTTAAAAGCATTGAAGTCGGCCTTAAAAAACGAGTTGGGCAAGTTGCCGGAGAAAGTGGAGCTGGAAGGCAAAAAATATTCGGCATTGGAACTTCGCGATAAATTTGAAATAAATGCGGATGACTATGTGGAGCTTACTTCGTTCAGTCATCACCCGTTTTACGGACAATGTGTTGTTGAAGTGCCTGATAACTGGGCGCACGAATCATACTACAATCTGCCAATCGATGAATTATTGGAGGTTATGTATTATGCACTGAACAACGGTTATAGTATTGCCTGGGACGGCGACACCAGCGAAGAAACTTTTGTGCACAAAAAGGGAAAAGCCGATGTGCCGAAAAAGTTACAGGGAAAAGTGGATCAGGAAGAACGCCAGAAAACGTTTTACGACCGCACAACAACCGACGACCACCTGATGCACCTGGTAGGTTTATCGAAAGATGCCGATGGAAAAGATTGTTTCTACACCAAAAACTCGTGGGGTGCCGAAAGTAACGCTTATGGTGGTTACCTGCATATGACCGAAGATTACGTGCGCCTGAAAACCATCGGAATTATGGTGCATAAAGATGCCATTCCTGATGCGGTAAAATCAAAACTTGGAATATAATGCGCGAATTTCAGCTGAGCACCGAATATATTGAACTGGTAAAACTGTTAAAGCTTTTGCGATTTGCGCAAACGGGCGGCCATGCAAAAATCATTGTCGAAGATGGCGAAGTTATCCGCAACGGTGAGCCCGAGTTCAGAAAAAGAGCCAAACTGGTGAAAGGCGATGTGCTCGAAATAATGGGAGAAACCATTAAAATTGTATAGCCAAAAAGCTGCTGTTAAATAAAGAAGACGAAATCACAGCTTGAAAAAGATATTCGAGATAAGCGCTTAGCGGATTTAAGCGCTTAGCGCTTTTTTTGTAGAGCGTATTTCTTTGGTTTCCAATCTGCGCGTGTCAGTTAAATCAGCGTTGTTAGCGTTCGTTTTATATGAATTCTCTCCGCGCTGAGATTTCTAAAGTAAATGATGTTCAAAATATTCAATACATTAGTCAATCTAAATAACCGTTCGCCCATGTTTAAAAAGATTTTAGCACTGTTGTTGATAAGCCTTGTTTGTAATGCATTTGTGTCGGCGCATTCCGGCAAACCCAAATACCACGTAATAATTGATACCGATGGTGCGATTGACGACATGCGGGCGATTTCAATGTTTCTGGCGCAAAATGATACGCGCGTTTTAGCCATCACCTGCTCGCAGGGAACACTGGCTCCCGATACCATTTTTGTTAAGGTGCACCAATTGCTTGCGGCTTTGCATTACGAGGGAATTCCGGTTGGATTGGATAAAAGACTGGATAAAGATTTGCCGTCCTGGGCTGCGTACACACAAAAAATAAAATGGGCATCGGAGGAAAGAGAGTCATCTACTTCACCTAAAATCCGTTCGACAGAATTGATTTCATCGGTGTTGAAGGATTGTCCCGAAAAAATTACTTTGGTGGCACTGGGTTCACTTAAGACTTATGCCGAATTGGTAGAACAACATCCGGAATATGTTGACAAAATCGAACGAATTGTTTGGTACAATAATCCGTATATCGATACCGATTTTAATGAATCGGTGTCGCCGGAGAGTTACACTTATTTCAAGCAAAAGAACATTCCGCTGGAAGTGGTAGGGAATAACACCGATCATTACAATGTTGATGAGGCATACCTAAAAACGATCAAAAACGCAAACTCCAAGTATGCACAACAGATTGCCTGGGTGCACCAACATCCGGAGATTGTTTCGCGAATGCAAGCAGAGCATCTGCAGCTCTGGGATGATCTGGTGGCGCTTTATGTGGCGGTGCCCAATCTATTTCAAACTGAAAAGGCGGGAGGTGAAGTGCGTTATGTAACCGTGCAAAACGATCTGCCCGATGAAGTGGTTAACACAGCCATAGCTAACATGTTGGAATAGGACAACAATCCGGGAGTTTAACAACTTTCCTTTTTGAAGTTGATTTGTAAATAAATTCTATTGGCGCTACAGCCAAAACCATTTGTTTCCCGAAAGCTACTCCGGGAATTGTTTCGGATGCTTCAAGCGTATTCGTTTGGGGAATGTTTTCTGCAACTGATTAGTTTTCGTACTTAAACGATACTTTTAGTTTTACACGATAACATTCAATTTCACCTTCGGTAATATGAATGTCCATTTGGCACACTTCTGCAATTCGTAAATCGCGCAATGATTTTGATGCCGTGCTTATGGCATTTTGTGCTGCTTGCTCCCACGAAACGGGACTGCTTCCAATCAGCTCGACAATTTTGTAAACGCTGTTAGGCATAACTTTCGTTTTTTTGGTTATTACTATGTTCAAAATGGTTTCATTATGTACGAAGCGTAACCATAATAGTTTAATGCGCACAGCTTTAAATTTAGCTGAACGATAAAATCAAAAAAAAGAATAAGTAAGAATCAGGGAAGTGTGCTATAGTCTAACCAGAAATAATCGGCCGGCAACAACAAGCAAGAGCAGAACCAAAACGATGATATTAAATATCAGGTCTTTTGTTTCTTTTCTTTTTGAATGCACAAAGGTGGCCATAACCATAATAATGGTAAGCCCTATGGCCGCTATCGGGATTAAAATTTCGAGAGTAGAATAAACGCCTGGCAGGAAAAGTCCTAAGCCGCCCAGCACCTCGAACGCACCAATTAATCGCAGTCGTTGTTCAGTGAAATCTTCGATCCATTCGAAAACTTTTATTAGGCTGTCTTTAGTCAAAACAAGTTTCAGTGAACCTGTAGTAAGAAAGAGAGCTGCAATAATAATTTGGATAATCCAGAGCGCTATATTCATAATTACAGTTTTTAATTAGCGTTGAGTCTTTTATTATTTTAATGGATTAACTGTTAAATAGTAACCCAATATTAATTAAATTGTTGCTTTGTTCTAACAATCCATTACTTTTTTTTAGTCTTTTACAATTATTTGAGATAAGTGTAAAAGTTTATTTTTTGTAAACCCAAACTTCCGACCCCGGATTGTCTTCCATATATTTCACCTTAGCAGCATCGGCCTCGCTAAAAGTTTTATAGCCGGCAATACCTACAATAAAGAAACGACCTTTTTTCCCAACATGAAAAGCTTCGTACCCTTTTTGCTGCAACTCGAGCAAATAATTATCGGCATTTTCTTTTACCGAAAAACTTCCGCCAACCAGGTAATACTTAATCGAGTCCTGTTCTTCAGGCAGCATTTCAACAACTTCGGGAATATTTTGTGTGGTGTCGGCAGCCAAAGCTGTTTCTTCTTCGGTCATGGATAAGGTGTCGGTTGCGACCGTATCAACAACGGCTGTCTCCATTGCGGCCTTCGATTCTTCGATAGTATATGTTGGAGGCAGCATTTCTTCTTCGTCTCCATTGGTGTTGTTAAATCCTTTCAAATAAATAAAAACAGAAACGGCAAGTAAAGGAATAATTATGAGCAGAAACAGCCACGGCTTTCTCTTTTTTACTTCTTTTTCCTTTGTTAGAACTGCTTGTTTTTCTTCTTTAATCTCCGGCTCTAAAACCACCGGCTCTTCCGCAACGGGTTCATCTTGTGGTTCAGGTTCTGTTACTTCTGGCTCATTTTCCGGTTCTTCTTCTGCATCAACAGATGTTTCTTCTTCTGGTATTTCTTCTGTTTCTTCTTCCGGTTCTTCAACAGGCTCCGGTTCGCTTATCGACATGGCACCAAGGCCAAACGAATCGAGCAGCATATTTTCTTCTTCCGATGCTTCAAAAACAATTTCTCCCTGTTCGTTGTGCGAAAGTGTACCCACTCCTTCAACAAAAACCTTGTCGCCTTTGTCGAGTTTAAAAAGCATCTCGTCGCGTTCTTTTTCAATACGAACCAATGCATTAAAATGCGATATATGCAGTTTCTCGGCAATATGGCCAACCAGTAATCCGTCGTTGTTTTTTAGTTGCCCGTTAAACGAAATGGTTTTCGACGGAGGTTTAATCTCGTCGCTCTCATCGCTAATCTCTGCCGGCTTGTATTCCGAAACAAAAGCACCCAACCCGGGAATGATTACAATATCGTGCTGTAACAGAAGTGTGTATATTTCTTTTCCGAAGCTCACTTGAATGAATTTAGACGGTAAAATTACAAAACATAAAGTAAACTCCAACTGCCCAAAAATTAAGTTTTTACAAAAGCCTGCTCCTTAAGCAGGTAAACGATAGATTTCTGCATTGTTTTTTTCTACTTTTGCTGGCTAAATCAATAAAAGTAATGGCAAAAAAGATTTTAGTTACAGGCGGAACCGGGTACATTGGTTCGCATACCGTTGTTGAATTACAGGATTCGGGCTACGATGTTGTAATTGTCGACGACCTTTCAAATTCAAGTATTGAGGTACTGGATAACATCGAAAAAATTTCAGGAATAAAACCGGCATTCGAACAGTTTGATTTGGCCGATGCTGCAAAAACCGACGAATTTTTTAGCCGTAATTCCAATATCGAGGCAATTATTCATTTTGCAGCCTCGAAAGCAGTTGGCGAATCGGTGCAAAAACCTTTGTTGTACTACCGCAACAACCTGGTGTCGTTGATGAACCTGCTGGATTGCCAGTTAAAATACAATGTGGCAAATATTGTATTCTCGTCGTCGTGTACAGTTTACGGCCAGCCTGATGTGTTGCCTGTTACCGAAGATACGCCACGCAAAGATGCCGAGTCGCCATACGGAAACACCAAACGTGTGAACGAAGATATTTTAAGCGACAGCATTGCCGCTTTCCCGCAATTAAAAGGAATTGCACTGCGCTACTTTAACCCGATTGGGGCACATCCAACAGCACTGATTGGTGAATTGCCGCTGGGCGTACCACAAAACCTGGTGCCCTTTATTACTCAAACAGCTGCCGGATTACGCGACGAGCTAAAAGTTTTTGGCGATGATTATGATACGGTGGACGGATCGGCCGTTCGCGATTACATTAACGTGGTTGATTTGGCCAAAGCGCACGTTGTTGCTATTGAGCGACTGCTGGAAGGCAAAAACAAAAAGAATTACGAAATTTTTAACCTGGGTACCGGAAACGGACTTTCAGTGCTGGAAATAATAAACGCTTTTGAAAAAGCAACCGGTGTTAAACTGAATTACAAAATTGTTGGTCGTCGTGCAGGCGATATCGAAAAGATTTGGGCCGACACTACTTTTGCAAACGAAGAACTGGGCTGGAAAGCTGAAAAAGGAACAGAAGAAACGCTACTTTCGGCCTGGAACTGGGAGAAAAAAGTGCGTGGAATAAAGTAAGACAATCATAATTGCATACATTTCGCCGGGCGACTTGCAGCTTATGCAGCGTTACCCGGCGATTTTATTTAGTGAGACCCAAAGTACAGGAGAGAAACGAACTGTAATTTGATGGTCGAACTAATCCCGGTAGCGGAGCGTATCGGGATAAATGAGATAATACTCCGATGCTTTCATCGTTATTAAACTACGCTCCGTATTGATACCTCAATAGCTTGCTGCGAGGTAGTTCATTTTCCGTTTGTTTATTCCGACTGTGGCAGTTCTATGTAAAAGGTACTTCCTTTTCCGGTAGCTGATTCAACATAAATATTACCCTTAAGTTTTTCGGTAAAATCTTTGCATATTTTTAGTCCAAGGCCTGTCCCTTTTTCATTCCCGGTTCCCGGCAGCGTTTCGGCAGTGTCTTCTTTAAAAATATTCTTCAACTGATCCGGGTTC
Organism: Draconibacterium mangrovi; assembly: GCF_010586825.1. GTDB lineage: Bacteria > Bacteroidota > Bacteroidia > Bacteroidales > Prolixibacteraceae > Draconibacterium > Draconibacterium mangrovi. The sequence goes on from NZ_JAAAGB010000006.1 coordinate 273,147, forward strand.
ATTCCTGTTCCTTCATCTTTAACCGAAATTACTGGTGTACCGTTTTCGTTTATTTGGCAATCAACATAAATATTCCCCTTTTCAAACGAAAATTTAATAGCATTGGCCATTAGGTTGCGCAGAATGGGCTGTAGGAATCTTTTATCCGTATAAATCGAAAGATCGTCAGGTACCTGATTGATAATATTCACACCTTTTAACTCGGCTCTGCTAGAAACCTGTTGGCTTACGACCTCAATAATCTTATTCAGCGATACACGAACAGGATTAAATTTAATCTGGTTGGTTTCGAGCGTAGCCCAGTCGAGTATATTCAGAAGCAGTTCATCGGCTTGCTTCGCCGATTGCTGAATATGCGAAATAAATTCTTGATCTTTCTCTTTTCCCAATCCCGAGTCGGAAAGTAATATGTCCGAAAGACCAAAGATATTGGCGTAAAAGCCTCTCAGATCGTGCCCGATAACCGAAAACAATTTGTTTTTTGAGGCGATAAGCTCTCTCAGTTCATTCTCTGCTTTTTTCCTCTCGGTGATGTCTCTTACATAAACGATCAAACGTTTATCTCCGTTAAGGTTAATAAATTTGGTGTTTATCTCGGTCGGGAAAATCGTCCCGTCCTTTTTTTTGTTTACACGTTCCACATACACCTCACCCGTTGCCATTTCTTCCGGAATTATATCGGGCAGCATTTTAGCAAATTCATCCGGAACCAGATCTCTTATCGACAGCTGTAGCATCTCTTCGCGGGAGTAACCAAACATTTTGTGCCCCATGGTATTACAATCCAAAATTTCCCCACGCTCATTCTCCACATATATTCCATCGAGCGACAAATCAATCAGTGTTCTGAATTTAATTTCACTTTCCTGTATGCTTCTGTTTTTTTTCTGGTTCTTGTTAATCAGAAGCGCAATAAAAAATCCGGTAATTCCACCAAACACGATGGATAGTGCCAGGGTTGGAAAAGTAAAAGGATTAATTTTTAAGAATAAGAATTGAATGAAAGATAACAGAAAGATTATTGATATACCGCTTGTAATCCCTGTAAAAAGTTCCGGTTTAGATTTAAATCTCATTAATTTTTTAATTTAGGTGACATAAATATAGAATTTTTATTGACTACATTTATAAGCTGATACTTCTCAAATTTACACGATGTAAAACCCAAAATCAATAAGAATGGCCTACATTACCGACGCACGTAAACGCGATTTTGTTAAACAAATCACCATTTTCACCGAAACTAACAAAGATGTTTTGATAGCTGCAGGATTCGATCCAAGCGAGCGGATTGAAGAATTAAAAGCCAGCTATGCCGAAGCTATGATGAATAAAGAAAAACAGATTGAAGCGATGGCTCAGGCGAAGGATGCAACAAAAAAAGCGCAGCTATCATTGCTTGAGTCTTATTCCCTGGCTTCGAAAACGGTGGAATTGTTTACCGGTTTGCTGGGAAAGGATGCTACTTTGGTGACACAAATTAAAAAGCTGCGGAAATAGTTTAAGAAGACAATCCCTGGGGTTGAAAGTCTTCCAACTCTGGTTGATTGCTTGCCTACATTAGTTGGAGGCTTGCCAACTTAGGTTGATTTCTTATCAACCTAAGATGATTATATATCAACCATGGTTGATTGCCTGCCAACCATAGTTGATAGCCTTCCATCCTAAGTAAATTCCATGACAACCTTAGTTGGTTGCTTTCCAACCAAGGTTGATTGCGAACCAACCAAAGTTGATTGAGAGTCAACCTTGGTATGTGCCGCGTCATCCTTTATCTTTTTCTTGTTGAAGTGTTTTTCTATATCTGGCGAAAAGTCTACTTTTGATTTTCAAAACAATTAAAGATGAGCAAGACAATACTTATAACTGGTGGAGCTGGTTTTATCGGATCTCACGTGGTTCGTTTATTTGTAAATAACTACCCCTATTACAAAATTGTAAACCTCGATAAACTAACCTATGCCGGTAATCTTAATAATTTAAAAGATATTGAAGACCAGCCCAATTACGAATTTGTAAAGGGCGATATTGTTGACAGTGAGTTTATTCAGCAACTGTTTGAAGAACGTCAGTTCGACGGGGTGATTCACCTGGCTGCCGAATCGCATGTTGATCGTTCGATTTCGAACCCGACCGAGTTTGTTTTCACCAACGTTATTGGCACGGTTAATTTGCTGAATGCTGCAAAACATATCTGGAAGGATAATTTTGAAGGCAAACGTTTCTACCACATTTCAACCGATGAGGTTTACGGCTCGTTGGGCGAGGAAGGAATGTTTACCGAAAAAACAGCTTACGATCCGCACAGTCCGTACTCGGCATCAAAGGCCAGTTCCGATCATTTTGTACGTGCCTATAACGATACTTTTGGTGTGCCGGCGGTAATTTCTAACTGCTCGAATAACTATGGTTCGTTTCAGTTTCCCGAAAAATTGATTCCGCTTTTTATTCACAACATTAAAAACAGCAAACCGCTGCCGGTTTACGGTAAAGGTGAAAACGTGCGCGACTGGCTTTGGGTGGTTGATCATGCCCGCGCCATCGATGTAATTTACCATAAAGGCGTAACTGGCGAAACCTACAATATTGGTGGTTTTAACGAATGGACCAACATTGACCTGATTCGGGTAATGTGCCGCAAAATGGATGAAAAGCTGGGCCGTCCTGAAGGCGAATCGGAAAAACTGATCACTTATGTGAAAGACCGCGCCGGGCACGATTTACGATACGCTATTGATGCCACAAAGATTAAAAACGAACTGGGCTGGGAGCCATCGCTACAGTTTGAAGAAGGTATTGAGCGTACCATCGACTGGTACCTCGAAAATACCGCGTGGCTCGAGAATGTAACTTCGGGCGACTACCAGAAATACTACGAGCAGCAGTATGTAAAAAGATAATTTAAACCAACCAGTGATACGATCACTCCGGGTGATAGTATCACTAATTTTTCATAAAAAAACAGAAAAGGAGATACAACAATGTGTCTCCTTTTCTGTTTTAGAAATGATTATTGTAACTTGTACGAACACAAAAATTCCGTTCTCAAAAACAAACAAAATTTAAAAGAATAAACATGAAACAAACATTTCTATTGCTGGCGCTTGTGGCTTTATTGGCGGCGTGCACCACTACAAAACAAGTAAGGAGTTCGCAGAAAGGTTTAAAAGGCAACTGGACATTGTCGTCGATTACAACCGACCAGGGAAACAAAGTGGAAATTAAAGAGCTGTTTAACCAGGCATCGCCCGATTGTTTCGAGGGTAGCGAATGGACCTTCGTTAGCAATAACAATTCCGGCACCTACTCGTTTATGGACGTGGCCTGCGTGAACTCCACCCATTCGATTAAATGGTTTATGGAAGAAGATGGCCAGGACATTTACTTTTTATGGAAATTTATTCCCGATGGAGTGAAGCCAAAAGATGTAACTGCCGGTTATAAGCTTAAATTAATTTCTGAATCGGAGACCGAATTTGTTTTGGCACAGGATGCTTCGTTCGAGGGCAGCATCATTTCAATTTATTATCAATTCGTAAAAAATTAAGATCACAGTTATGAAGAATAAAACATTATTGGTACTTGTCCTTTTTGTGGCAGGAATACTTTTGAATAGTTGCAGCTCGTTGCAAAATGCCAACAGCTCGCAAAAAGGTGCAGGAATCGGTGTAGCTGCTGGAGCTGCTTTAGGTGCCTTAATTGGCGGAAAAGATAACCGTGCGGCAGGCGCTTTAGTTGGTGCTGCCGTTGGTGGTGGTGCCGGTGCAATTATTGGTAAACAAATGGATAAACAGGCCGAAGAAATTGAAACAACAATGCCCGGTGCCGAGGTGGTTCGCAGCGAAGAAGGAATTCAGTTAATTCTGGATGAAAATGCTGATGTGCGTTTTGGTTTTGATAGTTCTGATCTTACAGCTGATTCAAAGGCAAATGTTGGCAAACTGGTTGAGATATTTAATAAATACCCGGATACCGATATTCTGGTAATTGGGCATACCGACAGCGACGGTGCCGAAACGTACAATCAAACCTTATCGGAAAAGCGTGCGGCATCGGTTGTTAGTTTCCTCAAATCAAATGGGATTGTGGCTTCGCGTTTGAGTTCGGTAGGAATGGGCGAATCGCAACCACGGGCAACCAACGATACCAAAGAGGGAAAAGCTCAAAACCGCAGGGTAGAGTTTACCATTACGGCTAACGAAGACATGGTAGATGCTGCAAAAGCACAGGCTGGCGAGAATTAATTTTGGTGTCGTTTTCTGAGTTCAGATGTTAAGAAATGAAACGACTATGAAAATTGTATTGCAAAAGTTTCAGGAACAGAAATTTATACTATCTTTGCGCCACATTTTTCAAAATTTAAAAATAGAATTATGCCAGTAAAAATGAGATTAGCGCGACACGGTCGCAAACGCTACGCATACTACCACATTGTAGTAGCTGATAGCAGGGCGCCACGAGATGGCAGGTACATTGAAAGAATTGGCACGTACAATCCTAACACTGATCCTGCTACTATCGATCTCGATTTTGACAAAGCTTACGACTGGCTTGTTAAAGGCGCACAACCAACCGACACTGTAAGAGCAATTTTGTCTTACAAAGGTGTATTGTACAAAAAACACCTGATGGGTGGAGTTAAAAAAGGAGCTTTCGATGAAGCTGAAGCTGAAAAACGTTTAGAAAGCTGGATTGCAGCAAAGGATGCTAAAATTCAGGCAAAAATCGACCGTTTGGCCGGTGATGCCGCTGCAGAAGCTGAAAAACAACTGGACGCTGAGAAGAAAGTCAACGAAGAAAGAGCTGCCGCTATTGCTGCAAGAGAAGCAGAATTAGCCGCTGAAGTTGCCGCTGCCGCTGCTGCTGAAAAAGCAGAAGCAGAAGCAGAAGTAGCTGAAGAGGAAGAAGTAGTTGCTGAAGTTGAAGAAACTCCTGAAGCTGAAGCACCTGCTGTTGAAGAGGAAGCTTCGGAAGAAGAAAAAGGTGCGGAATCTTAAGAAAGACAACTCATCTTATTATAGAAAACCATCCGTCGGCTGACGGATGGTTTTTTTTTGAAAGTACAATAACAATTTATAGCAAAATCTGCTTCAAAATTTGTAGACTCACCCTGATTGTGCCTTCGACACAATCGTCCCACTCTTCGGGAGAAGAGAGGGAATGAGGGAGAGTTCGCTGAAAATTTGCATTGCTTTCATCACAGTTGTTGATTCACAGGAATCACGATTGTTTTTTGTGTTTATAGTCTTCGTTTCACCTCTTTCGAAAAAAATTATGTTGCAAATTTTTGGAACTTTCTACTTATAACTACCGTTTCAAGTGAAAATGCTTTACTTTTGAAGTATGGAAACGATACCAAAAACCGATTGCCAAAAAGTTGGATTCTTCAGAAAAACGCATGGCGTGCATGGCGAAGTAGTCCTGGAGTTTGACGAACAGTTTGAATATTCAGTGGAAGATAGCGACCGCTTTTTTGTCGAACTTGATGGTTTGCTCGTTCCTTTTTTCATTGAACAAGATGGTTTCCGATTCCGTTCATCCAAAACGGCAATTGTAAAGTTTGATTGGGTTGACGACGAAAAATACGCCAAACGCCTGATCGGAGCCAGTGCCTACCTGTTTCATTCCGAGATTATTGATGAGCAGGAAGAAAACGAATCGATGTTTGAAGGCCTGATGTTAATTGACAGCAAACTAGGCGAAATTGGCATAATCGATCAAGTTGATGACTACTCAGGAAATATTGTTTTTACGGTTTCGTACAGGGGCGAGGAGTTGTTAATCCCGTTTCACGAAGAGATGTTGGTTTCATATAGCGAAAATGAAAGTACGCTAACCTTAAACTTACCCGACGGACTGATCGACGTTTAAGTCAGGCTCAAAATCTGCAAATTTCTTTCTCCAAACATCCGGGATCGGTTCCGAAACCCTGGCTTTCATATCAAAACAAACCATTACCGATTTACATATTGCCACCGGCTCTGTACTGTCTTGTTTGTATACAGCTTGTGTCATCTCAAGGCTTTTTTCACCCAATGATGACACCGAAGTAAGCACATGGATGGTATCCTCAAGAAAGGTTGGTTGCATGTAATCTACTTTTACCGAGGCAATTATCAATCCTTTGTGTGTCCAGCTAATAAGGTCGCCTAAAACTGTTCCGAAATATTTTAGACGGGCCAGATCAAAAAATTCCTGGTATTTGGCATTGTAAACATGGCCCATCAGGTCGATGTCGTTAAACCGGATCTGTACCGGTACACTATGTTCCTGTTTCATAAAATGCTTGCTTTATGAATTTAAAAGTGCAATTATTTTGTTGCGTGTGCAACTTTATTCCAATTGTCGCGTCATTAAAACGTAATAATAATATTGGCCGGAAAGATCATTGGAATTAGCCAATTATATGCACCAATTTTATTCCGGGTATTGAAAAATAAGAATTAGAAATTTAAATAGTAAAAGCATGAAAACCAGAATTTTAGTATTGAGCCTTTTTGTAATGGGTCTATTTATGGCCTCAACCGTTCAGGCCGAAGAAGAAACACGTGATGTGTCAAGTTTCTCGGAGATCAGTTTGCGAATTCCGGCAACTGTACATCTACAGCAGGGTAGTCCGCAAAGTGTACGGATAGAAGCAAAGCAGTCGACTCTTGAAGAAATAATTACCGAAGTAAACGGAAGTAAATTGATAATTCGTTTTCCGGGAAAAAGCATTTTTCAGCGCAATTACAAACCCGGCAGAATAGATATTTATATCACTGTGCCGGATGTAAATGGATTGGGTGTTTCGGGCTCGGGAGATATTTTAGCCGATGAGATTAAAGCACGAATTATCGACCTGGCTGTTAGTGGCAGCGGAAATATTGAAATTGAAGACCTGACATCTGATAAAGTAAAAGGAGCCATCTCAGGATCGGGTAATATTCAAATTGAAAGCGATGGAGTTGCCGATGAACTTTCTGTTTCAATTTCGGGATCAGGTAACTTTAAAGCCGATGGATTTGAAGCCAAAGATGTAACTGTTAGTACGTCAGGATCGGGCAATTGTAATGTTCGATCAAACGGTTCGCTAAAAGCACGAATCGCCGGATCGGGAAGTGTATATTACAAAGGCAATCCCAGAGTTGATGCGTCGGTAGCCGGCTCAGGCAGAGTAAAAAGTATGTAATCTAAGTGGATTAAAAATATTACAGGCCATCTGTTTATCAGGTGGCCTTTTTTTCTGAAAGTCCATCAAAAGATATCTTCGCAAATCTAAGGTTCTCAAAGAGAGGGAATGAGAGAGAGCTAGCTGAAAGTTTGTAATACTTTCATCATTGTTGGTAACTCCCGTGAATATGTATGTTTTATTTTCTAAGGATTTCGATTTGCCCGCCCGGCCCCAGTTTTATTACGCTTGATGGTTTCGATGGCATACGATCATCCTGCCGGTATTCCACAATATAATCAACTGCTTCTTTTATTTCCTCCGAAATTTCATCAAAAAATACCGACGATTTTTCGCCACTTTTATTGGCTGAAGTTGATACGATAGGCCGGCGAAAACGTTGCAACAGCTGACGCGTAAACTCTTCTTTGGTAAACCGAATACCGATACTGCCGTCTTCGGCAATTAAATTGGCAGCCAGGTTTTTTGCTCCGGGATAAATTACAGTGAGTGGGGTTGTGCTTACGTCAACCAAATCCCAGGCTACCTCCGGAACTTCATCGATATAACGATCGAGCAAAGCCGGATTCTCCATTAAAACCAGCATGCTTTTCGAGTCTTCGCGTTTTTTTATATCGTAAATGCGTTGTACAGCTTCAGCATTGGTGGCATCGCAGCCAATGCCCCAAATGGTATCGGTTGGGTAAAGAATGATACCCCCGCTTTTTAAAACTTCAACCGCCTTTTTTAAATCGTTGTGCATGTAATATACTTTTTTCTTTCATTTGACCCCCTATCTTCGCTTCGTTTCGATTGTCTCCGTCAGCTGACGGAGGACAGGCGCTTTGAAGAAGCGACAGAGGGGAATCTGAATCCCTTACTTTATTAATTCGGCGTACAAAGAAATCAATTTTTCAACATATTTTTTGGGTTGAAACTCATTGGCTCTGACTCGCCCTTTCATAATTAATTCCTTACGGAAATTGGTGTCGGTAAGTATCTTTTCAATGTTGTTGCCCAATTCTTCAATGTTGTGTGGCGAACAGAGTACAGCTGCATCGCCGGCGGTTTCCGGCAAACAAGAAGCGTTTGATGTAATTACCGGGCAGCCACAAGCCATCGATTCGATTACCGGAAGCCCAAAGCCTTCGAATACCGAAATATAAATGGATAATTGTGCCAGTTGATAAATGCCTGCCAAATCTGCTTCCGGAATATTTTTAAGGAAAATTACCCGGTTATGAAGTTGCTTTTCGGCAATGTATTTATGAATATCATTACAATACGAGGTTGGATTACCTACCAAAACCAGCGGTAACTTGATGTTTTTTTCGACCAGTGCTTTAATTATCGAAAGCTGATTTTTTCGCTCTTCAACTGTACCAACGGCCAAAATAAATTCGTTGGGGAGTTTATATTTTTCCTTGATCTTTCCGGTATTGGCATTCTCAAAAAACAGCGGCGAAATTGCTTGATGGAGAATTTCAATCTTTTCCGGGTCAACATCTACAAAATCGATAATATCGTCTTTGGTTTGCTGGCTGATGGCCAAAATTTTGGTAGCAGCATTACAGGCATATTTGGTTTTGTGGAAATAAATGGCGCGGTCGAGTGTTTTGTAAAACTCAGGATAACGAATAAAAATAAGGTCGTGAATAGTTACCAGTGTAGGGATGGAGGTTTTGTGAATTCCCTTGGGAAGTTCGTTGCTTAGCCCATGAAACAGATCGAGATTGTGATCCTTAATTTCGTCGCTCAGTTGCATCGAACGCCAGATTGCTTTTACAAATCCGGAATGCGCATTTTCCGGAACTACCACCTCAAATTTATTTTGCTCTTCCAGCATTGCGGCTTTAACTTCAGGGGAGAATAAAGTGTAATGGTGATCGGGGAAATATTTCTGAAGGGCATTCAAAGTATTCCGGCTGTAGTTGCCTAATCCGGAGGTATTCAGAAATGCTCGTTTTGCGTCGTATCCTATCTTCATCGTTTGTTGTTTAGTGTGCTTTTAAAAATACAAAAAAGGCCGGGTTTTGTCGCCCGGCCTCATTAATTTATTGTGAAGTATGAATTTTTAAAAGTCTTTCACGCCATCGAAGTCGAGCGTTGCAAAATAATCCTCGAGCGTTTCTGCACGTCGAATCTCTGCCACATCGCCATTTTCGCGAAGTAATAATTCGGCAGATTTAAGTTTTCCGTTGTAGTTAAATCCCATTGAATGGCCGTGTGCTCCGGTGTCGTGAATAACCACAATATCATCCTGCTCAATTTCCGGCAACATGCGGTCGATGGCAAATTTGTCGTTGTTTTCGCACAACGAACCGGTTACGTCGTATTTTATATTCGCCTCGTCGTTTTCTTTTCCCATTACTGTAATGTGATGGTAAGCACCGTAAAGTGCAGGGCGCATCAGGTTGGTCATACAGGCATCCAAACCGGCGTAGGTTTTATATGTTTTTTTAATGTGACGAACTTTGGTTACCAAATAACCGTAAGGGCCGGTAATGGCACGTCCCGATTCAAAGAATATTTTCAACGGAGCAAGTCCCGCTTTAACAATAATATCATCATAGCATTTTTTCACACCAGCACTTACAAATTCCATGTCAACCGGTTTTTCGCCCGGTTTGTAAGGAATTCCAATACCGCCACCCAGGTTCGCAAATTCAATTTTCACGCCTGTTTTTTCGGAAACCTCAACGATCAAGTTAAACAGCAACTCGGCAGTTTCCACAAAATAGGCCGACTCCAGTTCGTTTGAAGCCACCATGGTGTGAATACCAAAATGTTTTACACCCTTTTCTTTCAGGATTTTATAACCTTCAATCATTTGGTCGCGGGTAAAACCGTATTTGGCTTCCTCAGGATGTCCGATAATTACATTACCTTCTTTCAAACTGCCTGGATTGTAACGCATACAAATCGTATCCGGCAATCCTACATGCTTATCAACAAAGTCGATGTGCGAAATATCATCAAGATTGATAATGGCGCCCAAATCTTTAGCCAGCTGAAACTCGTATGCCGGCGTATCGTTTGAAGTCAGCATAATTTCATCGCCGCTCATTCCAATACGTTTGGCCAGTTCCAGCTCAGCAACAGAACTACAGTCAATTCCAAAACCTTCCTCTCTCAGAATCTTCATCAGGTATGGATTTGGCGCGGCTTTAATTGCATAATATTCCTTAAAACCTTCGTTCCACGAAAATGCTTTTTTGAAATTACGTGCATTTTCAATCATTGCTTTCTCATCGTAAATATGAAACGGAGTAGGGTGGTTTTCAATAATGCTTTCAAGCTGTTCTTTGCTAAAAGGTAGATTTTTTTCTGCCATGTTTTTCGTATTATTTAAGGACAACAAAATTAACTAATTTTTCGATCTTGTAGAATCAATCTAAATAAAGGACGTTCTAATTAACCGGAAGTTTACAATTATGCTTGTTCGATGAAATGCATGGCCGCTTTAATGCCATCGGCGGCACTCGAAATAATTCCGCCGGCATAGCCGCTGCCTTCGCCAACAATGTAGATATTATCGAATCCTTCGCATAAACCACTGCTATCGCGAATTACCTGAACCGGTGATGAAGTTTTACTTTCGAAACCTAAAAGGCTGCCATTCTCAAAACCACGCATTTTACGTATAAATTCCTGCAAACCAACCTGCATCGACTCAACAACCGGTTTGGGCAACAGGTCCCATAGCGGAGCCGGTTTTAAACCCAGCGGGTAACTGGTTTCAAACTGCGTGCCTTTTCCTTTCTGTTTCAGGAAGTCGTTGATAGAACATGCAGGCGCAGCATAACCTTCGGAATATTGATAAAAACTCTCTTCCAGTTTTTGCAGGTTGTCCAGCGCTTCAATGGGCGAAACTGTTTTGCCTGCCAGCTCATCAGGATGAATGGCGGCTACGCAGGCAGCATTGGCAAAATTGCCGTTGCGTTTGTAGTAGCTCATGCCGTTTACGATGTTGGTATTTTCGTAAGCAGCTGCCGGAACAATCATGCCTCCCGGGCACATACAAAACGAAAAAACCGAATGTTTACCGTCGGCTTGCGAAGTGAGACGGTATTCGGCGGCTTTCACGCCCGGAAGTTGCGGTTTTCCCCACTGTGCCCGGTTGATGATTTCCTGTGTGTGTTCCATCCGGCTGCCAATGGCAAAGTTTTTAGTGCGGAAAGGAATGCCTTTTATGATCAACATTTTATAGGTTTCGAAAGCAGAATGACCGGGAGCAATAAAAAGCGCATCAGCCGGCAAGTTTCCTTTGGATGTAATAACCTCTTTTACTTTAGAATTAGCAATTAGCACATCTTTCAGCATTGTTTCAAAGAGAAATTTGCCTCCCAGATTTTCAAAAGCTTCGCGGAGGTTCTGCACAATTTTTCTGAGGTTGTCGGTTCCCAGGTGCGGGTGAGTCATGTATAAAATCTCTTCCGGTGCACCGGCTTCCACGTAACTGGTTAGGATAAACTGTTTTTCTTTAGATATGCGTTTCGAGCGCGAAGTGAGTTTACCATCAGAGAAAGTTCCGGCACCACCTTCGCCAAAGGCGTAATTGTTTCGTGCGTTGAAAGTTCCGGTTCGTTCAAAGTTGGAAATGGCTTTGCCACGTGTTGTAACATCCGAGCCACGTTCGATCAGTGTAACATCAAAACCGGCTTTCTGTAATACAAAAGCATTAAAGAAACCGGCTGGTCCGCTACCAACAACCACGATTTTTTTGTTGCTTTTCCTGTAAGGTATTTCAAGCTTTTCTTTTTCAACCTGTTCATCGCCTTTAATTTCAGGCGATGATACAACGGCTTTTACCAACCAGTGGATGTTCGATTTGTTCCGGGCATCCAGACTTTTTGTCTCCAGCTCGTACGAAAAGTTCTTAATCCGAAGTGTTTTGGCAATTTGGCCTTGCAGCAATTCGGGGCTGTAGTTGGTGGGTAATTTAAATGAAACTGATTTTGTTCCCATGTACTGAAATATTAGAAGCCAAAAATACGGAAAGATTGGAATCGTAAGAAATTTCTAGTGAAGCAAGGTAAATAAAATCTGCAGATCCAAATGGGGCTATATTAAATTAGGCCAAATTAATGTGGGCAAAATGTTTTTTGAGTAGCTACAGATTGGTAAGGAGTTTACTATTAACAAAGAGTCTTTGCCTTATCAGGCCGATTTTACTCTTTGGCTTAGCCCAAAGAGTAAACAGAAAACCCAAGGCTGCGCCCGCTTCACTCGGAAAAGCTACGCGGCGCCAGCTAAAATTCCTGAAACTCGTCGTACCTCCTCAAACATCAGTAATTTTTCTACGCTGTCACCGCTTGTTTTCCGGCTCACCGGCCAAGGCCGAAGCTTCGAACGCTTTCCCAATTATATTGATATTTGCAGAAGTGGAACGGCCTCTTTTGGTGTTTACCTGTAGTTGAAATAGAACCTTAATGAGAGCGGGAAGCTCCGAGTGATCGAGGAGATCACCCGCCCGAATTTAGGTTATATGAAAACGGAGGGTGAATATCAAAAGCAGCCTTGACTTTTTTGTGTCGTTTTTGTGTCAAGACAAAAATGACAGCCTCCGGCAGGAAATTCGTCAAAATGAGTGTTGTTTTTGTCCGTGAAATTTTGATCCGTTAGCTTGAACAAATGATTTTAAGATCGCAGGTTTCTGAACACCATATCAAAAAAACAAAAATTCATTGTAACGTATCAAAAAGTTGTGCGTCACATAACTGAAAAAACAAGCAAGCTTTAAATGCTATAAAAACAAAAAACGTTCAAAAATATTTTTTTACATGCCCAAATAGGTCGTTCGTCGAAAAAAGACCTCGGGTAAGCCTTTTTTTCATCAACTTTAGTTCGAAAACAAAAATCAACGGCTTTTAATAGTCGGATAAACAGAAAACAAGTTCAAGCCATGATTAGTCTAAACAATGTTCACAAATCGTACATAACGGGTAGTAACTCGTTGCATGTATTAAAAGGAATCGACCTCGAAATCAAATCCGGAGAGTTCGTCTCCATTATGGGGTCATCGGGTTCCGGGAAATCAACTTTACTTAACATCCTTGGAATTTTGGATAACTACGATGAAGGATCGTATTATCTGAACGGATCGTTGGTAAAAGATATGTCGGAAAAGAAAGCCGCCAAACTCCGCAACGAGTTAGTAGGTTTTGTATTCCAGTCGTTTAACCTGATTTCTTTTAAAAACGCCCTTGAAAATGTGGCGCTTCCGCTGTATTATCAGGGAGTGAATCGGAAAAAGCGAAACAAAATTGCAGAAGAATACCTCGATAAAGTTGGTTTGCTGGATTGGGCGACGCACTTACCCAGCGAAATGTCGGGCGGACAAAAACAACGTGTAGCGATTGCTCGTTCACTTATCTCTCAGCCAAAAATTATTTTTGCCGATGAGCCAACCGGTGCACTCGACACCAGCACATCGTACGAGGTAATGGATATTCTGAAAGAAATTAACGATGACGGAATTACAGTTATTCTGGTAACACACGAGCACGATATTGCTTCGATGACCCAGAAAATTGTCCGATTGAAAGATGGCCGGATCGATGAGATCATTAAAAATGGTGATTTGAAAAACTTTCAGCATCGTTACGCCAAAGAACTGGAAACAGCCTAGAGAAGTCTGCAGTCGCAGTTTTCAGTCTCAGCAGGCACTTTTGCCTTTTTACTTTTCACTTTAAACTTAAGCTATCATGTTCGATATTGATAAATGGCAGGAGATCTTTGCCACCATCAAAAAAAATAAAATGCGCACTTTCCTTACCGGATTTAGCGTTGCCTGGGGGATTTTTATGTTGATGATCCTTCTTGGGGCCGGTAATGGATTAAGCAATGGCGTGTCGGAAAACTTTATGCGCGATGCCGTTAACGCCATGTGGTTGTGGAGTGGCCGTACCAGTATACCTTACAAAGGCATGCAGGAAAACAGGGAAATCCGTTTTACCAATGCCGATTACGATATCCTGAAAGATTTGGAAGGAATTGAGCACACCTCGGGCCGTTATTATATTGGCGGAAACTTATTCTCTTACGGAAGCGAATACGGCGAATATTCTGCTATAACTTGTCATCCTGATTTAAAAGATGTTGAGTCGATTGAAATTGTAGAAGGTCGTTTTGTGAACCAGGTTGACATTGATCAGACCCGAAAATCGGTGGTGTTGGGGAAAGATATTTACGATGCACTTTTTGATGGTAAAGAGGCCGTTGGAGAGTATGTTCGTGTAAATAACATTCCGTTTAAAGTGGTTGGAATTTGTAAAGAAGGCGGTGGCACACGTCACCGAAATGCATACATACCGGTTACTACGGGGCAAAAAGTATTTAACGGATCAAACCGCCTGCATAATTTTGCATTAACCATTAACGCCGAAACAATAGAAGAAAGCCAGGCCATTGAAAACCGTGTTCGGGAGAGACTGGCGCGCAAACATAAGTTTGATGCATCTGATGAATCGGCCATGGGATCGTACAGTAAACTGGAAGATGTAATTCAAACCATGAAGATCTTCCAGGCGATCGATATTTTCATTTGGATTATTGGAATAGGAACCCTGATTGCCGGTGTGGTTGGCGTAAGCAACATCATGCTAATCGTAGTAAAAGAACGCACAAAAGAAATTGGCATCCGAAAAGCCATTGGTGCCAGTCCTGCTTCGGTAATTGGATTAATCCTTTTGGAAGCAGTAATGATCACAACAATTGCAGGATACATCGGACTGGTGTTGGGAACCGGATTGATGGAAGGTTTGAATTTTATCGTAGAGAAACAATTTGAAGCTTCAGCGGCAACTAACGGCGGAAACGGAGAAACCTTGTTCCGCAACCCGACCGTTGACCTGGGAATTGCCCTATCGGCAACATTATTACTGGTGATAGCCGGAGCCATTGCCGGGTATATTCCTGCAAAACGAGCTGCAAAAATCAAACCTATTGAAGCTTTACGCGACGAATAACAGAAACGAAAACAAAAGCAGAAAACAATGTTCGACTTAGACCTTTGGAAAGAAATATTAAGCGCTTTAAAGAAAAACCGGATGCGCAGTTTTATGACCGCTTTCGGTGTGTTCTGGGGAATATTTATGCTGATAATTATGTCGGGAGCCGGTCGTGCCCTTGAAAATGGGGTGATGGACGGAATTAAAGCTTTCGCATCAAACTCGGCATTCTTCTGGACCGAGCGCACCAGCGTGCCATATAAAGGATTTCAACGGGGACGACGCTGGAACTACAAGAATACAGATATTGAATACATAAAAGCCAACATCAGCGATATAGAATACCTGTCGCCACGATTGTTCGGACCAAGCAGCGGAGGCGGAGATAATGTAATTCGCGGTAAAAAAACAGGCGCTTTTAATATTTATGGCGATTATCCCGAGTTTTTCAAAATCGATCCGTGGACACCGCTGCAGGGACGACTGATCAATACCATCGATATTCAACATTCGCGAAAAGTGGTAAACATTGGCGAACGTGTTGTGGAAGTCATGTTCGACAAGGACGAAGATCCGATTGGACAATACCTGAAAATTAACGGTGTTTACTTCCAGGTGGTTGGTGTGGTAAAAGGCGAAACCCGCGTAAATATTGGTAATGGCCGGAAAAATGAAACCATAATAATGCCGTTCACAACCATGCAAAAGACCTATAACATGGGCGACGATGTGCACTTTTTCTCGGTAACATCGCAACCCGGAGTGCCGGTGAGTAAAGTGGAAAGCCGCTTAAAAGAATTGATGAAAGAACGCCACAGTGTTGCACCCGACGATCAACAGGCAGTTGGGTCGTTTAACATCGAGGTGGAGTGGAAAAAATATATGGGACTTTTCACCGGAATTCAGATCCTAACCTGGATCGTGGGAATTGGAACTTTGCTGGCCGGTGTAATTGGCGTAAGCAATATTATGCTGGTAATTATTAAAGAACGCACGCAGGAAATTGGTATCCAGCGCGCCATTGGTGCCACTCCGGGGAAAGTGATTCTTCACATTGTTGCCGAAAGTGTTTTCCTAACCGTACTTGCCGGATACCTTGGTTTGGCACTGGGTGTCGGCCTGCTTGAGCTGCTGAATATGGCGTTGGAAATGAATGCCGGTAGCGGAGATGATATTTTCTTCCGCCGCCCTGAAATCAGTTTCCAAATGGCAGTTGGAGCGCTCTCAGTACTGGTGGTTTCCGGAATTTTTGCCGGATTAATTCCGGCGCGGCGGGCGGTAAGTATTAAACCGATTGATGCTTTGCGCGACGAGTAAAATGCGGGATTGGGAGTTACATTCACCCCCTATCTCCACTGCGTTCCGATTGTCCCCCTGCAGGGGGACAGGAGCGACGAAGAAGCGACAGGGGGTAAAAAAGTAGAGTGTTAAAAAGAAAAATAAAATTGAAACAAAAAACAATAAAAGCAAATTAGCCATGAAGAAAGTATTTAAAATTTTAGGAGTTGTAGTATTGGTTGCAATATTTGGAGGAACGCTTTTCTTCCTGTACAACAAATCGAAAAAGAAAACCGATTTTTTTGAAAACAAGAACCCGTTTTATAGCGAGGTAGTAATGAAAACGGTGGCTACCGGTTCGGTGGTACCACGTTTTGAAATTGAGATCGTTCCGCAGGTTTCAGGAATTATTGATGAATTGTTTGTTGAAGCCGGCGATAAAATTACAAAGGGGCAGGTGGTTGCACGTATCAAAATTATTCCTGATATGGTGACGCTAAACTCAGCAGAAACACGTGTGAACCGTGCAAAAATTGGTTTTGATGATGCCCAGATCGATTACGATCGTCAGCAGAAATTATTTGATAAAGAAGTGATCTCGTACGAAGAGTTTAAAGCTGCAAAAGTGGCCTACGACTCAGCAAAAGAAGAATTAACCGCTGCCGAAAATAATCTGGAATTAATTAAAAACGGTGTAACAAAAAAGGCTGAAACGGCTACTAATACGCTTGTGCGCTCAACCATCGACGGTATGGTGCTGGATGTTCCGGTTGAAGAAGGTAACTCGGTAATTCAGGCAAATACCTTTAACGCAGGAACTACCATTGCGTCGGTTGCCGATATGAGCGATATGATATTTGAAGGAAATGTTGACGAAACAGAGGTGGGTAAAATCCGCGAAGGAATGCCAATTGAACTTGAAATTGGTGCTATCGACAAAGAAAAATTTGCTGCCGTTCTGGAATATATTTCGCCAAAAGGTGTGGAAGAAAACGGCGCTATTCAGTTTGAAATTAAAGCAAATGTGAAACTTAAGGAAGGCCAGTTTATCCGTGCCGGATACAGTGCAAACGCCAATATCGTTCTGGAGCGCAAAGACAATGTGATGGTTATTCCCGAAGGTTTGCTTCAATTTGAAAACGACTCGTCGTTTGTTGAGGTGAATGTTGGTACGGCCGAAGAACCAAACTACGAAAAACGTTGGGTACATACCGGCCTTTCTGACGGGATAAATATTGAAATTACCGAAGGATTGAATGTGGAGGATAAAGTTAAAGGCGAAAAGATTGATCCAAAGAAAGTTCAGGAAGCACAAGCCAATAATGGCTAACAGTAGGTAATTCACATTGCTTTATGTAAATTAGTGGCAAAACAAAAAACAATACATGATGAAGAATCTTTTAACCTTATTTTTGGGAATATTACTGTCGGCCGGAGCCTTTAACCTGCAGGCGCAAAACGAATGGGATTTACAGACCTGTTTCGATTACGCCATTCAAAACAACCTTCAGGTAAAACGACAGGAGATAAATACACGTTACAACGAAACGCTGGTTAAGCAGGCAAAAGATGATAAGCTGCCTAACCTGAATGGCCAGGTGAGCAACGATTTTAGTTTTGGCCGTTCGTTAACTTACGACAATACTTACGACAATATTAACTCGGCAAGTGTAGCCGGAGGGTTAAATACCAACATGACACTGTTTAACGGAATGACGCTGAGCAACACCGTTAAAATGCGTGAGATCGATTTGCAGGCAACATTGGCCGATCTGCAAAAAACAAAAGACGATATTATGCTGGCTATTGCAGCCGAGTACCTCGAAATTCTTTTTGCACAGGAGGTGCAACTGGTTGCCGAGGCTACCATTGAGGTAACCAAACAACAAATTAATCGCACCCGTCAGCTTGTTGATGCAGGAAGTGAAGCACGTGGAGCTTTGCTTGAAATTGAAGCGCAGCTGGCTCGCGAAGAGCTGGATTTGGTAAATGCACAAAACCGTGTTCAGTTGGCTTACCTGAATTTGTACCAGTTTTTGGAATTACCCATGGCCGAAAGTTTTAAGATTAAAGAGCCCGTATTGCCCGAAGTTCAGGCCAACCTTACCATGATAAACGCTTACGATGTGTTTCGCAACGCAATTAATGTACGCCCCGAAATAAAAGCGGCACAGTTGCGTGTTGAAAGTGCCATGAAACAGTTGGAAATTGCCAAGGGATATCGTTATCCGAGTTTGAGTTTTGGCGCCAACTATTACAACCAGTACAACAACCAGTACAAAGACTTTGAAGGAAACCGCATTGATTTGGGCGAACAGCTGAAAAACAACAGCCGCTCGAGCCTGGGCTTAACGTTGAGTATCCCGATTTTCAATCGTTTCCAGGTGAAGAACAATATTTCGAACTCAGAGTTTCAAATTGCCGATTACGAGTACCAGTTACAACAAAACCGCAATGTTTTGCGCAGAGACATTGAGCAGGTGTACACCAATGCGCTGGCTGCATTTAATCGTTACATTTCAACCGATAAAGCGGTGGCTTCAATGAAAGAAGCTTTCCGTTACACCGAAGAAAAATTTAACGTGGGAATGATCAACTCTGTGGAATACAACCAAAGTAAAACAAATCTGACCAATGCTCAGTCGGATCTGATACAAGCAAAATACGAATACATTTTCCGCACGAAAATACTTGATTTCTACAACGGTGTAGCAATCACCTTGTAGCAGATCTTGCTTGAACATTGTTTTTTGTGCCTCCGGCTGAAAAGTCGGAGGCTTTTTGTTCAGTGAGACTCAGATTACAGGAGAGAATCGAACTGTAATCTGATAGTCGAACTAATCCCGATAGCGGAGCGTATCGGGATGAATGATTTAATACTCCAATGCTTGCATCGTTTTTAACTAAATTCCATATTGATACCTCCTTAGTGTGCTGCGAGGTGGTTCATTTGATGGCTGAACCCCAATCCCTAACCACATAAGGCACATAGACCACATTAGATTTTGCCTATTGCTGTTTGCCAATTGTCAATTCTTTCACCAGTTTTTTTCCCTTTTGCCTTGTATCCTGAACCACATCAGGCACATAGAATACATTCGGTTTTGCTCTCTGTGGCACTCCGTGTCTTCTTTGTGTTATCTCTGTGGTTTATTTTTTTTCAAAGACACGAAGGTGACATTTGCCTACCGGCGTTTGCCATTTGCCTACTCCTTCTAAAATCTTCAATCGTTAATCATCATTCTATAATCATCTTTATTAAAGGGGGTACTTCCGAAGGTGTCGATCGACCTTCCGAAGCTATCCGTTGACCTTCCGAAGGTATCCTTTCTGCTTCCGAAGCTGAACGTCTGTGTTCCGAAGGTCGAGCTCCGGCTTCAAAAGTTAAAATTTGTGCTTCAGAAGGTATCGATCCGACTTCAAAAGTTAAAATTTGAGCTTCCGAAGGTGTCACTCCGGCTTCAGAAGCTCAAGTTCGGGCTTCCGAAGGTATCAATTTGAGTTCCGAAGCTATTGTTTGAGCTTCCGAAGGTATAATTAATACTTCCGAAGGTATCCTTTTAGCTTCAGAAGCTATAATTAATACCTCGGAACTTAAAGTCAGAGCCTGCGATCCTTAAGGGATGAGCTCCGAAAATCTAACTTCAGCTGAATTTTTGGATATTCCTGTTAATTTGTTTCTCGCAAAGAGTGTTAAATAAACTTCTTCAAAGGATAGATTTGTCACTTTGTGGTTATTACAATTTAAATATCTTTACAGGCAATTTATTATACCTAAATCAATTAAAGCTGTTTCTTATGAAGTTGCCTTTGGTCTTATTTCTCTGTGTATGTTTGGCATATACTGCTGTTGCCAACAATTATAGCTCAAAATCGGATACAACGATAAATACCTTCAATAAAGCCTATGTTTATCGCGTAAAGAAATTGCAGGGGCTAATAAATATTGATGGTGTAATTGATGAAAGCGACTGGCAAAGCGCGCAAAAAGCAGATAAATTTTACCGGGTGCTACCTGTTGATACCGGTTTTGCCACGCAGCCTTCAACAATGATGATGGCATACGACGACAAAGCCTTGTACGTAGCACAAATATTTTACGATACTATTCCCGGCGATCGTGTGATGGAATCGTTCCGCCGTGATTTTAGCTTTGGAAATAACGATAACCTGCTCATATTTTTCGATACATTTTTGGATCAGACAAACGGTTTTTCATTTGGAGTTTCGGCCTCGGGAGCCAAGTGGGACGGAACCATGAGTAACGGACACAGTATTTCGTTGGATTGGGATTGCAAATGGGAGATGAAAACCAAACATTACGACAACCGATGGGTAAGCGAAATGCGTATTCCGTTTAAATCGGTTCGGTATCCGAAAGGTAGCAAAGAGTGGAACGTAAACTTTAGCCGATTGGATTTGAAATCGAACGAAAAGTCGGCATGGGCGCCTGTGCCAAGGCAGTTTCCAACGGCATCGCTGGCTTACACCGGACGTATGCAGTTTGAAGAGCCACTGCCAAAATCAAAAATGCAGTTTTCAGTAATTCCTTATTTATTGGGTGGCGCATCAAAAGATTTTGAGGCCGGCACAAGTACCGATTACCGTACCGATGTTGGTTTTGATGCCAAAGTTGGTATCTCGTCATCGATGACACTCGACCTGACGTATAATCCCGATTTTGCGCAGGTTGAAGTTGATCAGCAGGTAACCAATATTGATCGTTTCGAATTGTTCTTCCCCGAAAAACGACAGTTCTTCCTCGAGAACAGCGACCTTTTTTCAAGTTATGGATACTCGCATACTTTAACTCCGTTTTTCTCGCGCCGTATTGGTTTGGATGCGCCGGTACTTGCCGGGGCCCGATTGAGTGGGAAAATTGGCAAAGACTGGCGGGTAGGTTTTATGAATATGGCCACCGAAGAAACCAGCGAAAACCTGGCCCGGAATTTTACTGTGGCTTCCGTTCAGAAGAAAATGTTTACGCGGTCGAGCCTTGGATTTATTGCCGTTAACAAAGAATATTTTGATGAACCATCGGACACCAGCATGTTTAACCGCGTGATTGGTTTCGACTATAACCTGGCCAGCAAAGACAATGTGTGGGATGGTAAGTTCTTTTACCACCGCTCGTTTCAACCCGATAATCCCGATAAACAATATGCACAGGGAGCCATGTTAAATTACAGCACTCCGCATCTACACCTGGGGATTTATGAAACTTCGGTTGGCGAAAATTACCGTGCCGAGGCCGGCTATGTGCGCCGAACAGGATATAACTTTATTGGTGCATCGGCCGGTTATACTTTTGTGCCCAATAGAAAAGTGGTAAATCACGGGCCGAGTATAAAACTTGATAACTATTTCAATCCTGATAAGGATTTGATTGAACATGAGTATGAGTTCGAATATGAGTTAACCTTTGCAAACCGGGCAGAACTGAGTTTTGGTTATGCCGATCATTTTGTGCAACTACGAAACGATTTTAACCCAACACAGGATCCTGACAATTATTTACCCGAAGGTTCGGAATATGATTTTGGACTTTTTTCTGTTAAGTACCAGTCAACACGTAAATCGTTGTTTACCTGGGAAGCCGAGGCCTCAAAAGGCAGTTTCTATAGTGGCGACATTCAGTACATACAGGGAGAAATTGGTTACCGCTTTCAACCCTATGTAAACCTTACCATGAATTTTAACTACACCGATATGGATTTGGGTGATCCGTTCAACCGCGAAAAGTTTTGGCTGGTGGGCCCGAAAATGGATATCACTTTCACCGATAAAATATTCTGGTCGACTTTTGTGCAGTACAACGAACAAATCGACAATCTGAATATCAACTCTCGCTTTCAGTGGCGTTATCAACCGGTTTCGGATATTTACCTGGTTTACACCGACAACTATTTTACCGGCAACTGGAACTCGAGAAACAGGGCAGTGGTTTTAAAAATGACTTACTGGTTTAATTAGGGATTTTGCACATCGCAATAATTCGCCGAACCATTCCGCCCCGGATTCGTAAAAATCAAACATAAGTGACTAAAATCACTTCGGATTAGAGTGGTAAATCGTATGTTTTACCAATTTGTTAAACCGATTTTGGGGGCTCTGAATTATTTCTGACATCGCGAAAAAAAATTAACTTTGCGTGCCTTAAAACAATTTGACAGACAATTGTTTAAGATAACACGATTTTATAATTATAAAACTCACTAGTAAAATGAAAGTAACAGTAGTTGGAGCAGGTGCAGTAGGTGCAAGTTGTGCCGAGTATATCGCAATTAAAGATTTTGCAGATGAAATAGTATTGATTGACATCAAAGAAGGTTTTGCTGAAGGTAAAGCAATGGATTTGATGCAAACTGCTTCGTTAAACGGTTTTGACTCAACTATCGTTGGTGCCACTAACGATTACACAAAAACAGCTGGTAGCGATGTTGCAGTAATTACCAGTGGTATTCCACGTAAACCGGGAATGACTCGTGAAGAGTTGATCGGTATTAATGCCGGAATTGTAAAAGACGTTGCTGAAAAATTGATCGCTGAGTCGCCAAGCGTAATCATTATTGTGGTTAGTAACCCAATGGATACAATGGCTTACCTGGCACACAAAGCTACAGGTCTTCCTAAAAACCGCATTATCGGTATGGGTGGTGCATTAGATAGCGCACGTTTTAAATACAGATTGGCTGAAGCATTGGAATGTGCACAGTCAGATATTTCTGCAATGGTAATTGGTGGACACAGCGATACCGGTATGGTTCCGTTAATCGACAAAGCTGTTCGAAACAGTGTTCCTGTTACTGAATTTTTAAGTGAAGAGAAACAAGCCGAAGTTGTTGAAGCAACTAAAGTTGGTGGTGCTACTTTAACAAAATTGCTGGGAACCAGCGCATGGTATGCTCCCGGTGCTGCAGTATCAGAATTGGTTCGTGCCATTGCATTGGATTCTAAAAAAATGTTCCCATGTTCAGCTCTTCTAGAAGGCGAGTACGGTTTAAGCGACATTTCAATCGGTGTTCCTTGTATCATCGGTAAAAACGGTATCGAGAAAATCGTTGAAATCGAATTGACTGATGCTGAAAAAGAAAAATTGGCTGCAAGTGCAGAAGGTGTTTCAGCTGTGAACGCTTTACTATAATTCGAAAGATTAAAAACAGCATACAGAGGCTCGCAATTTTTGCGGGCCTTTTTTTGTGAAAGTCTCTCCCCATCTTTTTATGTGTATTGCCGTTTGAGTTTCGTCCGGGAGAATCACCTGGCTTCGATCGGCTTTCTTCGCCGGACGATTTCCCTTTGGTCATTTCATCCCGGTGCTACGCACCGGGTTATTCACATTCGACGCTTCCAGCGTCATGAAAAGTTTGCAATTCCGACATAATTGGTCAATAAACTCGTCCTAACTTTGTAATTCAGTTCAATATCCCGAAGGGATAAAATGTGACTAACCTCGGGTGAAACCCGAGGTTGATGTGCGGTAATTTAAAGGTGCAATCAATAAGATATTCAAAGCACAATCGTTTTATGCGCCTGGTAATCTGACTATTTTTATGAAATGCTGTCGACAGGTCTTACTTTCATTCCTGCTGGTAATTTCCGGGAATGTAGAATATTTTGTACTAATTTGATTTAAATTTGAAGCCATGCGAACGAAAATACCTATTGACATTATAGAGCTGGAATCGTCGAACTATCATTTAATTCTTCCCACGCAATTCGAAGGAAGCGAAACCGCCTATTGGGTGATTGATACCGGGGCCTCAAAATCGGTATTTGATAAAAACCAGGCTGAATTTATTTTGTCGGAAGAGGAAGGTACAGAAGATCTCCATGCGGCAAACATGAGTGAGGAACCGTTAAAAACGTCGCTGGGTATTTTAAAACCATTGTCTTTTGGCAAGCTAAAAGTCGACAACATGAAAGTTGCCCTGATGGATATGAACCACATTAACGAACTCTACCAAAAAGTTAGCGACTATAAAATCTGCGGTTTGCTGGGAAGCGATTTCCTGTTGAAATATAATGCCGTTATTGATTATAAACGACGGGTACTGAAGTTGTCAGAGTAAATAATCCGGATCTTAAAGGATTACGCATGGAGTTAATTTAGTTTTAACGAATTTACAATTGCCTCCAATTCTTGCTTTTGTTTCTCTGTTTGATACGTGATCGTGATATCGATATAAAAATCATTCCTTTTCAAGGCGAAATGAGTTTGATTCATTGTCATCTGCTGAATCGTCATGGTAAGATCGAAAGTGAAACACTCAATATTGTTTTTCAGAAACGTTTTCTCAATCTCGGAAGTGATAGGATTTAAATTAGCGTATTGCTTTTTTACATGCACTAAATATTCGTTTTCGTTTTTAAGCTCCGGGTAAAGAGTGCTCCTTTCTGCTATCATCGACAGATTGGGTTTAAATTCCTCCTTTTCAATTTCCTGATAAATGGTGAGCAAGTTGGCCACTAAAACAGTATCCTTTTTATCCGCCTCTGCTGCTGTTGCCTTCTTTTCAATTTTACCCAAAGTGTCAACTGTCCAGCTTTCAGGAACATTCATACTTAATTTGAAATAGTTGCTGGAATAAATCTCATTCTCCAGCTTTCCTTCTTCAACCGGACTGCGGTTAATATTCGTGCACCCCAAGCCAAGTAGTAACAGAATTAAAGCGAAGAAAAGAACATGTGTTTTTAGCATGATATATAAGTTTTTATCTGGTTTGGGTAATACTTAATCGCTGTTCGAAACAAATGCAATCTTCTTGCTGTCGGGCGACCAGCTAGGAACATTTATCGATCCCTGTCCGCCGTAAATGTAGGCTATAATTCGCGGTTGGCCACCTTCGTATGGCATTAAGCGAATCAGACAATGTTTGTAAAACGGATGATCAGCAGGATCAATATCTTCAGGAAATGAAATGAATACGATCCACTTTTTGTCCGGGCTTACATGCGGGAACCAGTCGTTGTATTTGTCGTCGGTCAGCTGAACCTGATTTTTGCCATCAGCATCCATTCGCCACAATTGCATTTTTCCGCTTCTGGTTGAATTGAAGAAAATGTATTTCCCATCGGGGCTGTATTCCGGTCCGTCATCAAGCGTTTTTTCGTTGGTCAGTTGTGTTTCTTCGCCAGTGGCAACATCAACACCGAAAATATCGTATTGGCCGTTTCGTTCGCCGGTAAAGACCATCGTTTTTTTATCGGGCGACCACCCATGAAAATACGAAGCGCCAAGTCCTGTTTTTGTAACTCTAACGGGAGTAGAATCGCCTTTTGCAGGCAAATAATAAATGGTGGAACTTCCGTTGTTATCGACGCTGTGGTGCGAAATGCCCAGCAAACCTCCATCGAAAGTTAAAACATGGTCGTTGTTGTTATTGGTAGCAAATCCGGTATTCAACGGTTTGATTTCGCCGATAGCCAGTTTGTAGGTGAATAAATGCCCTTTTGAATTGTAGATCAGCTTTTCATTATCAGGCGTCCAGTTAGGTGCCTGAATCGAATGTGCCGAATGGTGGATCACTTTGCGCAATCCGCTTTCAATATCCAGTATTTCAAGGTTGCTTCCAATGTAATCCCGGTAAGGTACATAGTCTTCTTTCTCGGGACGAATAATGCGTACATTCCGGTAAACTGCACTTTCCATAACATCGGCATTGTGTGCACAAACATAAATTCCCACATAAACTTCGTTATCCAGCGGCAGGTTATCGAGTTGAACCACTTTAAAAGGCTCGCCAAACTTAGCTGTCGACATAATAAAAGAGGAGCCTTTTCTTTCCAGCTGAATTACATCCGGCGCCTGATCTTCCGATTTTACTTCTTCTGTATCTGCTCCTGCAGTTTTCCTGTATTGTAACGATGTAAGCCCATCGCCATGAACGGTTGCATTTGCATGTGGCGAATTGCTGTCGAGATTATTCCGAACCATCCAACCAACTTTGCGGTGCGGATCAACGCCATCGCCCAAAAGTTTTACTTCGGCGCGCAAAATAAAATCGCCCTGAAGTGTTGTCCACAAGTAATGAAACTGGTCGTCGGCAAACCACATGTTAAATCCCGATCCACCGATTGTGTATGTTTGGTCGATTGCATTAAACGAAGCAAAACCCTGGTGTTTGCAGGCTCCAATATCGGTGTGGTTATCGAAAATACCCAGTTTGTTTTGTGCCGATGTAAAATTCATAATGATTAATAAGAAGGAAAGTACAGTAAATAAACGAATGAAAGCAGATTTGATCATGACGTTTTAATTTAGTTGGTTAGTGTTGCAAGGCCAGTAAAATTAAGGAGTTTTCATTCAACTCAAAGAATGTTGGGCCTATTGTTGAACATATTCTGCAAATATTAGTTTCGTCTGTAATATTCAATTCGTGTTGCCGGAACAATCTCATCGCGATAAAATGCCAGCGATTCTGATTCAAATTGATCTTCGTCCCAGTCAAAGTCTTCCAGAAATTCATTTCCGGCCATCCAAACAAAAGCTATAGCATCAATAATTCCGGAACTTGTTTCAACTTTAACCGGTGCCATCCCATAATCATCCCCTTCGTAGAAAGTCAGCAGGTAAATCGCATTTTCATCGAGGTTAAGTAGAACTTTCCCTTTTACTGTTGAGTTATTTTTTTTGATAATTGCCGGGTAATCGGCCTCTTTTAACGCAAAGCGTGAGTAACCATTTAAAGTTGCTTCTTCCGATTTTAACTTTTCCCCGCACAAACCCTCAGCAATTTCAGGAAATAACAGTGAACCATATACAAATACATTCATCATAAATTGTTGGCGTTAAACCAAATACTTCAAAATAACCGCTGTCGTTTTTGGAAAGCTGGACTATTTCGGTATATTTGCTCCGCTTAAAAATAGGGTGAAAAAACTTGTGTAAAAAGTTTTTTCGGTAACAAATATTTTAAGTAGTTGCAGACGAGAAGTTTAAAGTATGATTTCTAAAATAAAAATAACCAGAAGAATTGTAGTTCGTTTGGCCATGTTTATGGCAATTATTGCGGCTGCCTTGGTTTTGGATAATTATTTTGGGAATAATCCTGAGGAGGTTAAAAAGATTCAGGCTGAATCGCAGGAGCAGAGTAATGAGCAGGGTGCTGTTTACCTGATTGCTCAAACCTCTACAAATACAATAAAAACCTTCGAAGATCGTGTGTATTCAAAGCATACGAAACCTCAGTTGCACGACAAATTCTTACGCAATTATCACTCTATTCGCAATTACCAGGTTTTTAAAGCAGAGCTTGTTAAACAAACCACTCCGCTTATCTCATCCTATCATTACCTGGTTTTTCAAAATCACGTCTTTTCCCCCGAAGAAGACTCCGTAGCTTTATCGTAATTCTTTTATCTGTTTAAAAGAATATCAGGTGCAATGTATACCTGAATGAACTTGAATTCAATCAAATAAAAAATATCAATAAACATTTAAATTCAAATTAAAATGCAAAACAAAGGTGCAATTTTAACATTTGCAATTCTGTTGGCAGCGGTATGTTTTTACCAACTATCATTTACCTGGGTATCGAACAAGGTAAAAGATGATGCCATTGAATATGCACAAGGTGATGAAATGAAAGAGTTTCAATACCTTGATTCAATGAAAAGTGAAGTGGTTTACAACTTCCTTGGATTGAAAAAATTTACGTACAAAGATGTTCAGGAGCTGGAAATAAACCTGGGTCTTGACCTTAAAGGTGGTATGAACGTAACACTTCAGGTTGAAGTGCAGGATATCATCCGTGCGATGTCGAATTACAGCGATGATGAAACATTCAACGCCGCTTTGGCACTGGCAACGAAAAACCAGCAAAACAGTACAAAAGACTACGTAACACTGTTTGGCGAGGCTTTCGAAGAAATTGATCCGAATGCTCGACTGGCTTCAGTTTTCAATACTTTGGAACTTCGCGATCAGGTAAACTTTAACACCAGCAACGCTGA
Source organism: Draconibacterium mangrovi (assembly GCF_010586825.1). GTDB lineage: Bacteria > Bacteroidota > Bacteroidia > Bacteroidales > Prolixibacteraceae > Draconibacterium > Draconibacterium mangrovi. The sequence continues at coordinate 301,482 of NZ_JAAAGB010000006.1, forward strand.
TGTATTAAAAATAATCAAAGAGCAAACTGAGGCTGCTATCGCCAATGCTTTTAATATCATCCGTACGCGTATCGACCGTTTTGGTGTAGCGCAACCAAATATTCAAAACCTGCAAACAAGCGGTAGAATTTTGGTTGAATTACCGGGTGTAAAAGATCAGAACCGTGTGCGTAGCCTGTTGCAGGGAACTGCAAACCTTGAGTTCTGGGAAACTTACGAAAACCAGGAAGTTTATCAATACATGCTTCAAGCCAACGAGCGCATTAAAGAAATGCAAGTGCTTGAATCAGAAAAAAGCGGCAAAGAAGCTACTGCTGATACAACAACAGAAACTACTGCTGACGACACTGAAGAGAACTCTTTACTTTCGGAACTGGAAGCCGGTGCAGCCGGTGACACAACAGCAACACCTGATAACTTATCCGCTTTTAAAGAGCAGTATCCACTGTTTGCTATTTTGAATCCAAGTACCGATCAAAATGGTCAGCTATACGGTGGCCCGATTGTAGGTATTGCACATGCAAAAGATACAGCACAGATTAATACATATCTTCATAATGCACAAATCAAAAGTGTATTCCCACGCGATATGATATTTGCGTGGACAGCCAAGTCGATGGATGAAGCTGGTAATTTTTACCGTTTAATTGCATTAAAAGTTACTACCCGCGACGGAAAAGCACCTCTTGATGGTGGTGTAATTACCGATGCTCGTCAGGACTTCGACCAATTTGGTTCAAACCCTGAAGTAGCAATGCAAATGAATGCTGAAGGTGCAAAAGTTTGGCAACGTATGACCAAAGAAAACGTTGGTAAATCAATTGCAATTGTTCTTGATGGTTATGTTCGTTCATTCCCAAATGTAAATGGCGAGATTCCAGGAGGTCGTTCAAGCATCAGCGGTTTGGAAAGTATTGAAGAGGCACAAGACCTTGCAAACGTACTGAAGTCGGGTAAAATGCCGGCTCCTGCACGTATCATTCAGGAAGACATTGTTGGTCCTTCACTGGGTCAGAAAGCAATTAACAGCGGTTTACTTTCATTTGTAATCGCTTTTGCGCTAGTGCTTGTTTACATGTTGTTCTTCTACAGTAAAAATGCAGGTTTGGCTGCAAACGTCGCACTGGTTGCCAACATGTTCTTTATTTTCGGTATTCTTGCTTCGTTAGGTGCAGTACTAACACTGCCTGGTATTGCAGGTATTGTACTTACAATCGGTATGTCGGTTGATGCTAACGTGCTGATTTACGAACGTATTCAGGAAGAAATGCGCGCCGGTAAAGGTGTGAAACTGGCCATTGCCGATGGTTATAAAAATGCTTACTCAGCAATTATCGACGGTCAGGTTACTACATTATTAACCGGTATCGTACTTTACCTGTTTGGTTCAGGTCCGATCAAAGGTTTTGCTACAACGCTGATCATTGGTATTCTTACCTCACTGTTCTCTGCAATTTTCTTAACCCGTTTGATTTTCGAATGGCAATTGAAAAAAGGTGGCCGCATCTTGTTTGCTTCTACAGCAACAGAAGGTTGGTTGCGTAACATGAAAATTAAATTCCTCGAGAAAAGAAAAATGTTCTACGTTATTTCAGGCGTATTCATTGTTCTCTCAATTGGTTCGTTCTTTGTTCGCGGCTTGAATTACGGTATCGACTTTAAAGGTGGTCGTTCGTACATCATCGAATTCCAGAAAGATGTTGAAGTAGGAGAAGTTCGTGCAGCACTGGCCGATGTGTTCGGAACAGCGCCGGAAGTAAAAACTTCAGGGGAAGACATTAAAATTACTACCGACTATAAAATTGACGACCATAGCGAAAACATCGATAACGAAGTTGAAGCGTTGTTAATGAAAGGTTTGCAGGATGCCGACCTGATCGACAAAACAGTATCTCTTGAAGAATTTACTCAGGATTATCAGCAGAGTTCGCAAAAAGTTGGTCCTACTATTTCAGATGATATCCGTAAGGATGCAGCTATTGCAATCGCTTTCTCGCTGATCATTATCTTCCTTTATATTCTGGTTCGTTTCCGCGACTGGCAATATGGTTTGGGAGCAGTTGCTGCATTGGCACACGACTCGTTAATTGTATTGGGTATCTTCTCATTACTATCAGGAGTACTGCCATTCTCCCTGGAGATCGACCAGGCGTTTATCGCGGCTATTCTTACCGTGGTGGGTTATTCGATTAACGACACCGTGGTTGTATTCGACCGTATCAGGGAATATCTGGGCTTGCACCCAAAACGCGACATTGTTGAAAACGTAGATGATGCACTGAACAGCACACTGCGTCGTACCTTTAGTACATCGCTGTCAACTTTTGTGGTATTGTTAGCTATCTTCTTATTCGGAGGAGCTACCATTCGCGGCTTTACGTTTGCCTTGTTGGTGGGTGTGGTTGTAGGTACCTACTCGTCGATATTTATTGCAACACCAATTGCTTACGATACACGTAACCGTGTAGCCAAAGTAGTTGCAAAACGTAAAAAATAATTTGAAGATCGAAGTCAGAAGTCGGAAGACGGAAGACTAAATTTATACAAAGGATGTCATCGCTTAATTGGGGTGACATCCTTTTTTTGTGATTAATGTGTGAGTTTATTTCATTAAAAGCGATTAAACGAGCAAAAAAAGTGTTTATCACTGTCGTTTTGTAAAATCTCTCCGGTGATAACCGACACTTCGTATCGGAGAACATACTTTTTATGGGTGATAAGACCCTTTGGGCAAGTGATAAGGCATCTTTTACGGTTGATAAGCCTTTTCTGGCAGGAGATAAGAGCCGGGAGCCGGGTGATAATTGGCTAAAATGTAGTGATAACAGGAAAATGCGGATGTAATGTTTACATTCTGTAAAGCCATTCATCGGTTTCTGATATGATCTCTGATTGGCTTCAGGTTAGTACATGTCCGATCATCATTTAAACTTGTTAAACTATCTTCCGTCATCGGTCTTCTGACTTCCAACTTTTTATATATTTGTGGTCTAAATCAATTTGACGATGCAGTATTTATTATTTATAAGTGGTGGCGAGATAGTTTTGGTGATGCTGTTGGCATTGTTGTTTTTCGGGTCGAAAGCGATACCTGATATTGCCAAAACACTGGGGAAGGGAATGCGTGAGTTTAAGAAAGCCACAAACGAAATAAAACGCGAACTCGACAACCATACTTCTGATATTCAAAAAGATATTAAAGATGTTACTTCAACCGTAACAAAAGATACCAACGACATTAAAAAAGGTATCACCGATAAGTTGAAGGACTAATTCCAAAAATTAATGTTATTGATTCTACCCTATATTTTGGCTTTGCTGGCTAGCTTCGTTTTGTTGGCCCGCATTGTCGATTTGTTTTTTATATCGTCTTTGGATAAAATTTCGAAAGACCTGCGTTTATCGGACGATGCCGCCGGAGCTACTTTAATGGCCGTTGGGTCGAGCGCTCCCGAGTTATTCGTGGCTTTGTTTGCCGTTATAAAACCCGGCGAACACCAGGCAATTGGTATCGGTAGCATTGTGGGTAGTGCCATTTTTAACCTGCTGGTAATTGTTGGTGCTGCGGTGTATGTAAAAAAGACAAAGCTCACCTGGCAGCCTATGGTTCGCGATTTGTTTTTTTATTCGCTATCGGTAGTATTACTGGTATGGTTTATCTGGGATGGTCGGTTAACATTAAACGAAACCATAATCTTTTTAGGTGTTTACGTTTTATATGTTGTAGCGGTTATTTACTGGAGAAAGTGGTTGCCATACAACGATATGGAAGCTACTGAACTGGAAGATACGCATGGCGAGCACAGTAAGATCAGCCGACCGGTGGATCAACTTTTACGTTTTATTTTCCCGAACGAAAAACATTACTACCGCGTTTTTATTCTTTCAATAGTTTTAATTGCTGCCCTGAGTTATGTTTTGGTAGAAGTTGCGGTTGCTTCGGCGCATATTCTTAACATCCCTGAAGCAATTATTGCATTAACGGTACTCGCTGTCGGAACCTCAATTCCTGATTTGTTTTCATCGGTTATTGTGGCTCGTCAGGGAAGAGGAGATATGGCTGTTAGTAACGCTATAGGATCAAATATTTTTGATATTCTGGTTGGATTGGGATTACCATTTCTTCTTGTAATGATTTTTTCAGGAGGAGTAATCGAATCGGGAGGCGATGTATTTAGCTCAACCCTGATTTTGTCGGGATCAGTCGTCTTGCTGATGCTTCTTTTATTGGTAAAAAAATGGAATGCAGGGAAGTTTACCGGAATAGTGTTGATCGCTGCTTATGTATTATATGTGCTCAATGAAATACTAAAACTTTACGGATTAGGTTTTATCCTATAAATAATTGCATTGATAAGAGCTGAAAACATAACAAAATCGTTCGGAGCACTTGAGGTGCTGAAGGGAATTGACCTGGATATTCCAAAAGGGAAACTGTATTCTATTGTTGGAGCCAGCGGGGCAGGGAAAACCACTTTACTGCAAATTCTCGGGACACTGAGTAAACCTGATAGCGGAGATCTGTTTTTTAACGACACAAAAATTTCAGATCTCAGCGATAATAAGCTGGCAGAATTTCGGAACCGCGAAATTGGTTTTGTATTTCAGTTTCATCATTTGCTGCCCGAGTTTACAGCCTTGGAAAATGTTTGTATTCCTGCCTTTATTGCAAAAACACCAAAAGCAAAAGCCGAAGCCCGCGCAATAAAACTGATCGATTATTTGGGACTGGCCGATCGTATGACACATAAACCATCTGAATTGTCGGGTGGCGAAAAACAACGGGTGGCGATGGCTCGTGCGCTAATAAACAGCCCGTCGGTGGTGATGGCCGATGAACCATCGGGAAACCTCGATTCCACCAACCGCGACGAATTGCACGACCTGCTTTTTAAATTACGCGACGATTTGGGGCAAACTTTTATTATTGTTACGCACGATGATCATTTTGCCGAACAATCCGACCGGATCATCCACATCAAAGACGGAATTATCGAGTGAAAAAAGTCGCCAGTGAGCAGTCGCAGTATCCAGTTGAGCGAAGCGAATTGAAAATCGGCCACAGCCAAATCCCGACCGAAAGCGTCGGGGGATCCAGTATCAATCTTCTCATAAAATTGAAGAATGGAGAAAATAGCTGATCTAAAAGATTTCCTCGACGAAAAAGTTGAAAAGTACAATCAACCCGAATTTATTGAAACCGACCCGATTCAGGTTCCCAAGCAGTTTGCCGAAAAAGAAAATATTGAGGTTGCCGGTTTTCTGGCAGCAACCATTGCCTGGGGAAACCGGGCGGCTATTATAAAAAATGCCTTGCGTTTAATGGCTTTGCTCGAGAATCAACCACACGACTTTGTGTTAAACGCCTCGGAAAAGGAGCTTGAACGGCTGCAAAAATTTGTACACCGCACTTTTAATGGCGACGATTGTATTTATTTTATTCGATCATTACGAAATATATACAAAAATTACGGGGGCTTACAAACGGTTTTCGAAGACGGTTATAAAAACGAACAATCTGTAAAAGCGGCCTTGGCACGCTTCCATTCTGTATTTTTCGAAACGGAAGGCGAACGAACACGCAAACATATTTCGAATGTTACCAAAGGGGCGTCGGCCAAACGCCTGAATATGTATTTGCGCTGGATGTGTCGTAACGATAAATCGGGAGTGGATTTTGGTTTATGGAAAGGAATTCCGCAATCGGCCTTGATGTTACCGCTTGATGTGCACACCGGAAATGTGGGACGTAAGCTAGGGCTGCTACAACGAAAATCCAACGACTGTAAAGCGGTGGAAGAAATTACCAGCACTTTGCGTGAATTCGATCCGGACGACCCGATTAAATATGATTTTGCCTTGTTTGGATTGGGTGTTTTCGAAAAATTTTAACCTTTGTATCTTTATTACACAGAGAACTCGAAGGAGGCTCAGAGATTCACAAAGTAAAATAAACTTTGTGGTTCTTTGTGTGGTCTTGGTGAATCTTTGTGTAACTTTATTTTTTCACCAAAACACGAAGGAGATGGATACAAATGAATTATCTAGTTTAATTATTGGTAAAGCTATTGAAGTTCATAAGGCACTTGGTCCGGGCCTCCTGGAGTCCACTTACAAGGAATGTCTTTCTTATGAGTTGACAGCATTAGGTTTGAATGTTGAGAAGGAAAAGCCACTACCTATTATTTATAAAGATATAAAACTAGATCATGGTTATCGGATCGATCTGTTAGTAGAAAACAAAATTGTAATTGAGCTAAAAGCAGTTGAAACATTTACAGATGTTCATTTTGCACAGGTACTTACCTATTTGAAGGTTGGGGATTTTAAGCTAGGATTGTTGTTGAATTTTAATGTGCTGCGGTTAAAAGATGGCATTAAGCGATTTATAATGTAATGGGCAGAAACAATTATTTCCAGTTCAAACAATTCCGTATCGAACAACAACGTTCGGCAATGAAGGTGGGGATCGATGGGATTCTGCTGGGTGCGTGGGCCAATGTTCGCAGTTGCAGTACTATTCTTGATATTGGTACCGGAACCGGATTAATTGCCCTGATGCTGGCACAGCGCTCGCAAGCCCAAATCACTGCCATCGAAATTGAAAAAAATGCTGCCGAAGAAGCTGCTGAAAATGTGGCTGCATCGCCCTGGAAAGATAGGGTAGAAGTAGCGAATGTTTCGTTACAAAAGTTTGCAGCCGAAACTGCTCAGCAATTCGATTTAATTGTATCAAATCCTCCTTTTTTCCAGAATGTGTTAAAAGCTGGTAACGAAAGCCGTTCGCTGGCACGGCATACCGATAGTTTATCTTACGAAACGCTATTACAGTGTACTTCGCAGTTGTTATCGGACGAGGGGCGATGTGCATTTATCTTGCCCGAACCGGCAGTAAAGGAAATAGAAAAGTTGGCACAGCAACACCATCTCTATTTAAAGCGAATTACAATGATAGCTCCCAATGAGAATAAACCGGCGAACCGGGTTTTAATGGAGATGAGTAAGAAGGAAACAGCGACCGTAACCGAGCACCTTACAATTTATAATAATGACGGATCGTGGAACGAAAAATTTAAAATGTTAACGCGCGATTATTACCTGAACTTCTAAACAAAAAACATAAAAGGATTAAAAATCTGGTTCATTTGCTGCGAGAAACGTTTGATGGCATCGTGGTTAAGGTGCGAAACACTGTTTTCTACCTTCGACACTTTTTTTACGATAAGTTTCTGAAAGAAATTCATTTTATTAAAATCGAACTCTCCGCCCAGGCATGCTGTTGCTTTGGCACTTAGTAACAACCCTTCGGGGAAAGCGTCGTGTAACTGAATTTCCGCTTTTTCGCCTTCCTCCATACAACAAATAAACAAGCCGAGTTCTTTGTTTTTCAGCGTTTCATAATGTTCGTTGCAAAACTCTTTAATTTTTTTCTGAATCTGGCCCGCATGAATGGAGCCGCCAACAATTATCCGGTCAAAGGAAGAAAGGTCATTAACCGCTTCTTTTTTTAGGTTAATCAATAAAACTTCGCCTCCCAAAAACTGTTTTAGTTCGGTAGCTGTTTTTTCGGTACATCCATGTGTGGTGCAGTAGGTGATTAATGTTTTCATTGGTTTCTTATTGTTTGTTTTCAATGGTATAAGATTTGACTCGTCCCGATTAATCGGGACTCCTTTCATTTTTTCTGCTTACTTGGTTTTTAAGAAATTGAAATCGATATTCGAAAATTTCTATCCAAAATTATGGCACACTATTGAACATTCGTGTTAATAATCGGTTAATTCTCTAAAACTATCGGTGAAATAGAATACCAAAAAGTCTTTAAATCAATAATTGCACATATTTTTGTGTCGAAGAAAAAATTAGATACATCATGACAATTGATATGAAACCAGAAGTACAGCTTGATACAAATTATTATAAGGTTGTTGGAATCAGGAAATTAACAGAACACACTTTTGTGTTGTCTTTACCAAAAAGTCGCTTCGAATTTGTTGCCGGACAACATGTGTCCCTGTCGATTACAGGCGACTATCAAAGCCGCGAATACTCGATTTACAGTGCCGAAAAAGGGGAAAACCTGGAGGTGTTGGTAAAAGAAGTTGAAGGTGGTTACTTCTCACCAAAACTAAAGCACCTGAAAGTTGGCGACATGGTAGAAGTACACGGCCCTTTCGGAAAATTTGGTTTGGATGTGAAAAATAAAGATACACACAAGCATATTTTTATTGCCAGCGGAACAGGAATTGCACCGTTTCATAGCATGGTAAAAAGTAATCCGGGTTTGAATTACCAGTTAATTCACGGAGTTCGTTATGCCGAGGAAGGCTACGAGCAGGAAGATTACAATAAAGAAAATTACACACTTTGCACATCGCGCGATAAAAGCGGCGATTTTAACGGCAGGGTGACCGATTACCTGAAAAAGACAGATTTTGATAAAAATACCTCCTTTTACCTGTGCGGAAACAGCGATATGATCTTCGACTCGATGGAGATTTTGAGCGACAAAGGATTTGGAAGAGAGAATATTACCGTTGAGGTATATTTTTAAGATAGAATTACTAAGAATAGTTTGAGAGAGTTTTTCAAGAAATGCCAGTCCTGTAAAGGGCTGGCATTCTTGTTTATTCTATTTTGAATCGATTTTTTCGCCAAATGCCAAATCTCCGGCATCGCCAAGTCCCGGGACGATGTATGATTTTGGAGTCATTTCAGGATCAACAGCACCAAGCCATAAAGTCACATTTTTGTCTTTTATAGCATTTTGCACATATTCAACACCTTCTTCGCTGGCAATAATCGCCACCAGGTGAATATGAGCCGGTTTTCCTTTGCTGAATAATGCTTCGTATCCAATTTCCATCGATTTTCCCGAGGCCAGCATCGGATCTGAAAGTATAACCACTTTATCGTCAAGCGAAGGCGAGGCCATGTATTCAAATTCAATTTCAAAGCCCCCCCCTTCGGTGTATTTTCTGAAGGCTGAAATAAAACAGTTTTCTGCCCGGTCGAAAATACGCAGCAGACCATTGTGCATGGCTAACCCGGCACGTAAAATAGTTGCTAAAACCGGTTGTTGGCATAATTTCGGAACTTTTGCAACGCCCAGTGGAGTTATAACGTCATTCACTTCAAACTGCATTTCTTTGCTTATTTCGTATGCAAAAATTTCACCAATACGGTTAAGGTTATCGCGAAAACGAAGTGGGTCGGTTTGAATGCCTGTATCCCGAATTTCTGCCAGATACTGATCTAAAATGGAGTGGGTGTTGCCTAAAACTCGAACGTTCATAATTTTTTTTTTAGGTGAAGAAGAGATCTCCGTCACCATCCTGAAATGTATGTTGCTTTTTATTTGATACCTGAAAAGTACTGTATATTTTTTGCCCGTATCTTTTCGCGTACAAAAATGGGAATTTTCTGCTTAAAAGCTGGTCTGTCAGCTCCTTTTTATAAATAGTTATGTACTCAATTTTATTACTAAGGCAATATTTTTTTAAAAAGGCGGAAATTTCTTTTGTGCAATCTTCGGGGAGGTTAAAATAAAGCGTTTTTAAATGTCCTTCACGTACCGAGAAAATAAAAAGGCCCAGCAGTTTATTGGCTCTATTCACTTTTACAGTTCTGTAGTAAAAATTTCCCGAAAAAGATGAAAAAGGGTAGCGGGAGCTTTCATCATTTTTTTGCTGTGTCAGCCAGGGATACTCAAAAATCCATTTTAATTCGGCTTCTCTCCGCTTGAAAACACTGGTAGCCGGGTTGGATTTTATAAACTGATAACAGGCTTCATCCGGTTTTTCAATTTCTGAGAATAAAACCGTAGAGTTTGTCTTTGACTTATAGAAGAAGCCGGATACATTAACGATTAGCTCAATAAAAAAATCGGTTATTTTGAATAGAACTGCAGCAACTGGATTTATTCTGGCCTGAAAAATTTTGGTTGTTTTTGCATACAAATACAAACGCGCTCCTTCAAACTGGTGAATCGTGTGAAACAGTCCGGTTTTTAAATACAGTTTTTCCGAATTGGGAGCATAATTGGTGAATACCAGTTTTTTGTTCCAGTCGTTATATGCTTCGCGCAGAAGTTGTTCGGAATAACCTAAGCGGCGGTGTTGTTCGTGTACCCAGTTTCCGCTGCACCACCCAAAACGAATCAGTTGATCTTCAGAAATGAGCGTGTCGGCAAAAATGCTTCGGAAAGCCACCAACTTGTCAGCAATAAAACCAAGATAAAGTACAATGTCATCGGGTAGTGCATGTGGATTGGCTAGATACGATTGGGCGCGAATTGTAGAAATGGGAATCACTTCGTAGTTCTGAAATTCTTTGCTTTTCACAAATTTTTCAAGCTCGTTGAGTCGTATTTTTTTTACCTGGAAAGTCAATGTTTTACTGTTACTTTGCCAATTGTTTTGCGGAGTTTAAAATAAAGAAATTCCGCTTTTACATTCAATTCAAAATCACCCGGTTGTTCAGCCGGGTAGCGTTGAAAATGTTTGGAGATTTCATCGTATTTAACTCCGGCAGTTCCAAAACTAATATCGCATATTTCGCTGTCATGTATTTTTTTTATCAGATTAGTTGAAACGCCATCATCGGTATACGGAAATGAAAAAGCTTTTACATTTGGATTTATAGTCTCTTCTACCCATTTCATACATTTTTTGACTTGCTTCAGTTGTTTTTTCTCCGAAATCTTCCGGAATTCGGGGTGTTTGTGACTGTGCCCACCAATGGAAAAACCTTTGTCGTGCAACTCTTTAATTTGGGTGGTAGTCATGTACGGCTTTTGTGTTTCAAGAAACGATTGAAAATCGATTTCAATTAACTCTGCTGCATGATCAAGTATTTCTCGTTTTGAGTATGGAGTTTGCAATAATGCTTTTAGTGGAATGCCGTTTTCGTGCAGGTAATTTTCCACTTCTGCATCAGGTTGCGTGCGCATTTCATTGGTAATTAAACTGGCTTTGTACCGATGAAAAAGTTCTTTGTTGTCGACAAAACCACTATTCACAAAAAAAGTAGCCGGTATTCCTTTCTGTAAAAGAATAGGTGCAATTATTTCGGCACACTCTTTCAGCCCGTCATCAAAACTTAAATGAAAACTGTTGGATTTGTTTGGCTTTGTTAGCTCATCAAGCGAAATCGGATTAAAATATTTTAAGTAGAAATCAAGTTCCTGCTTAAACTGTTTTTCATCAATTACCGGGTAATTTAAAATGTGTGGTAAAGGTTTGTTGCTAACGGTGTGGTAAAAGGGCAAAAAAGGAGGCGTTATTGCTGTCAGAAGTTTTTGGGTTGAAAACAGCGGACTCAGTTTTTTACTTACCAAACGCGGGAAATTCCTCATTGCCAATTATCGTTTTAGCCACCTAAGCAGCAAAGGTAAACGATTATATTTAAGTTGAAAGTAGGTTTCGGGTCTTGCTCCAAAACCTGCGTAAAAGCGCACAACTCCCGGAATCATAGATCCTTCAAAATCCAACAGCAGATTTTTTCCGGCATTGTCTTCAATAAAACGGTTGACCAGATAATACATCGCTCCCGTGTTTTTGCCTTCTTCGTTTGAGGCTGCATTAAAATAGATAACGCGGTCTTTCCAGCGGCAGAAATAAACAGCCGCACAAAGTTCATTTCCCGGAGTGTATACGCCATATATTTTTCCAAAGCCTTTGTATTCGCCAAAAGCGATAAGGCTTTTTAGTTTGGCGACAGCCGACAGATCAACTCCGGCAGGTAGATTTTTCGATTTAAATTCGAGGTAATCTTCAAACCGGATACCTTCAATAATCGAAAGATCCTGTTTTTGGGCTTTGGCAATATTTCGTTTTGTATTGTTTGAGTAGCCGGAAATGATCGATTTAAAATCTTTTGTTAGCGAAAGCAGGTAATTTTTACGTTCGAAAAAAATATCACCGTCATTTTCTCCGGGAATATTTACAGCATTAAGTTGCATATCGACGTATTTAAAACGGTTTTTTATGGCAGTAATAAATGTTTCAAAAATCGCCTTCGATGGAGGAGGGAAGATTCCAAGCTGCTGCGAAAAATGTGGTTGATAAAGGTATTTTATGCCCAGTTTGCTTCGAAAGGGCAGCGGCATTATATATTCGTAATCGCCATAAACCAGGGCATCCCACTCAATGGCAGTTCTGTCGAGGTGCCAATCGTAGGCATAAATTCTGCAATTTAACGCACCATCAATGCATTGATTCCATTTCCCGGAATCGATTTGCGTATGTTTTATATAGTGAATCTTTTTTACGCTGCTCATTTAAATATGCCGGCTACTCATTCGCCCATTCAAAACCCAGTTTGTTCATCTGTTCAAACACTTCTCTGAAACCTTTCCATGTTCCCAAATCGTTAACGGTTTCGTTGTGCCAGACACTTACAAATGTACCGCCAACATTTTTAACTTCCTGCATAATCTTCTTTATTTCTTCAAAAGCCTTTTCCGGAGACAGCTGAAGATAGTAGCGCAACGTTCCGTCCATAATGTTGAAAGGAATGATTTTCAGGTTTGTTACCGTTTCATGTTTAAGGTCGTAGAAACAATATGGCGTACAAATACCACCTCTGAAACCCGATTGGGCAGAATAACCCAGTGTGTAGTCTTCTTCAATTCCGGCTTTTATCAGGCGGGTGTATGTTTTGGGAAATTTGAGTCGTAAATAGTGTTGTCGACTTTTGGAAACACTTCGGCCAATAATTTCTTCCAGGCGTTGTTTTTCCAATTTTACTTTCTTTTTGCCACCTTTTTTCTTGCTACTGCCAAACGACGGATGAATACCAACGTCGTATTTTTCGGCCGTCCGTTTAATCAGTTCCCGGTATTCTTTGTTGGTGTGGGCAATGTTCTTGTCGTAACGTCCGTAATCGCCCAATAGGAAGAAAAATTTTACTTTGTCCTCGTTTCCTGCAAAAACATTGTCGAGGTAATTGTAGGTGTCGTACGGATCGGATTCTTCACCGTCTAAAACCCGTTTACGTTTTATGGTCTCTTGCCGGTTGCCTTTTATCAGCGACTTTGCCCAGGCCGCTGTTGTGCGCAAAAAACCTTTGTTTTGGTAGGCGTAAGCATTGTCGACATCGATGGTGGAGATAAACTTAAATTTCGATTCGATGTAATTGAATTCCGGGTATGTCTCTTTCAGCAATGTGCCCAACAGCTTTGCCCAGATATTTACAACGGGCTTTTGCATTAGATTATATTTCGATAAAATGCTGTTCTGGTATGGATAACGCCCCAGTTTGTCACGGTTTTTATCGACGTATTCTTCGTGGCGGGTAACCAAATAAAACGAAGCAGCAAAGGGATCGAAAGGCAGGTCAGAGTCTTTGGATGTTTCGCAGAAATATTTTTCACCCTCGTACCAAACCGAATTTATGGTAGGTTTAATAAGTGCATTCTGAAAAATAAGTTTATGTGGTTTGATGTAAAATTCATCGCCAAATTTTTCGTACGAATAGTTGATCTTTGGGATTTCCGACTTTCGAAATTCCGCAGAATTCTGAGTAAACGCGATTTCCGTTTGCAAAATGTTCGCGAAGATCAGTTTTGCAATGTACTCAATCCGTGGGTTAACTTCGTCGGAATAAAAAAGTATCATTTTCGTTCGGTTTATTCGTTTAACATTCCTTCGTCGGCTAAACTCAGGTAGTTGCTCTGGCCAATAATAATATGGTCGAGCACCGTTATATCCATAATTTCAGCCGCGCTTTTAATTTTACGGGTAATATTCAGATCTGCATTTGATGCCTGCATAGTCCCTGAAGGATGGTTGTGGCAGAGAATAATGGCACTGGCCATTTTGTCCAGCGCATTTTTTAATATCAGTCGCACATCGATTACAGTTCCTGAAATTCCGCCCTGGCTCACCATAAACGAGTCGATTATCCGGTTGCCGCGGTTAAGCAGCAGAATCCAGAATTCTTCGTGATTCAGATCGCCAAGCATGGGCTGAAAATATTCAGCTGCGTCTTTACTGCCGCTAATTTGCTTTTTATTGAATACATCAGCTTCTTTCCGGCGTTTACCCAGCTCCAGTGCTGCTGCAATGGTAACGGCTTTTGCTTCGCCAATTCCCTGAAATCGGGTAAGGAAATCAATGCCTTTACGGCCCAGTTCGTTTAAGTTATTGTCGGCTGATGCTAAAATGCGCCTGGAGAGTTCTACGGCTGTTTCTTCAATATTGCCCGAGCCAATCAATATGGCAACGAGTTCGGCATCGGTTAGCGATCGTGGTCCTTTGTTTAGTAACTTTTCGCGCGGACGATCTTCTACAGCCCAGTCTTTTATATTTAGTTTTTTGTATTCTCCCATTTGTCCCGGAGTTCTATCCTAAAATTAATTATAATTAGTTATTTCGGAAATACTAAATTATAGTTACAGAACATACGGGATTATAAAACACAAAAAAACCTCCCCGATACTCGGAGAGGTTTTCTATATAATGTGGTTTTTCTCTTCTTACAACGAATTAACCTGAATAGTTAATTTCGATTTTAAGTTTGCAGCTTTGTTTTTATGAATGATATTGCGTTTCGCTAATTTATCAATCATAGCAACAACTGAAGGATACATTTTATCTGCCTCAGCTTTATCAGTAGCATTACGTAAAGCTTTAATTGCATTACGTGTAGTTTTTGCGTAGTACTTGTTGTGTACTCTCTTTTTTTCGTCTTGACGAATTCTTTTTAATGCTGACTTATGATGTGCCATTTTCTTTCTTTCTCTCTTTTTTAAAAATTAGTAGCCCGTAGGGGATTCGAACCCCTGCTACCAGGATGAAAACCTGGCGTCCTAACCCCTAGACGAACGGGCCTTCCTATTTAACTCCCTTAATTTTGGGACTGCAAAAATACATCATTTTTGTAATCGACCAAATTTTTTCAGGATTTTTTTCTCAGCCAAAATCGGTTTGCTTTTCGTTTAAAGCGCCGTTTTTATTTTAGCGCTGCAAAGGAAAGAAACATTTTTTAATCTGCAAACAAAAAAATAAAAAAAATGTAAAAATGTTTTTCCTAACGTAATTCGAAGTTCTGACCGAGGTAAACACGGCGCACATCCTCATCGGCAGCCAACTCATCAGCTGTTCCGGCTTTAAGGATATTTCCTTCAAACAGGAGATAGGAGCGGTCTGTAATACGCAGTGTTTCGTGTACATTGTGGTCGGTAATCAACACGCCAATGTTTTTTTCTTTCAGCTGCATTACAATTTGCTGAATGTCTTCCACCGCAATCGGGTCAACCCCGGCAAAGGGCTCATCAAGCAAGATAAATTTCGGGTCGATGGCCAGTGCCCGTGCAATTTCTGTGCGGCGTCGCTCACCCCCCGAAAGCTGAATACCTTTACTCTTTCGAATGTGCTGTAAACTGAATTCATCAAGCAATGTTTCCAGTTTTTCTTTCTGGTACTCTTTCGAATAATCAGTCATTTCCAGAACAGCCCTGATGTTGTCTTCAATGCTTAATTTCCTGAAAACAGATGCTTCCTGAGCCAGATAGCCAATGCCTCGCTGGGCTCTTTTGTAAACCGGAAGTTTTGTTATCTCCTTTTCGTCGAGAAATATTTTTCCTGAAAATGGTTGAATCAATCCAACAATCATATAAAATGATGTGGTTTTTCCGGCTCCGTTTGGACCTAATAATCCCACAATTTCGCCTTGCTCAACCTGAAAACTAACTCCTTTTACTACGGTTCTTTTTCGGTATTTTTTAACGATATTTTCTGCTCGAAGAATCATAATGGTTCAAATAACGTCAATTTTTGACGGAATTACATGGCCTCCATTGCTTTTTCACGATTTTTAACTACACGACGCGAAATAACAATACCAATTTCGTAAAGGAAAACCAAAGGGAAACAAACCATAATCTGGCTAAAAATATCGGGAGGTGTAATAATTGCCGATAGTAGCAGCATTACCACATAAGCATGTCGACGATACGTTTTCATAAATTCCGGCGTAAGGAGTCCTACTTTGCTCAAAAAGTAAGAGAAAATAGGAAGCAGGAAAACAACTCCACCCGCCAATGAGATGGATGTTACCGATCCAATATATGAACGAAGATTAATTGTATTTTCAACTTCGCTACTTACCTGGTAAGTACCTAAAAAGTGAATAGATAAAGGCACAATTAAGAAGTAGCCAAACAGTACGCCCATTAAAAATAAAATGGAGGTAAAGAACACGGCACCACCAGCATGTTTCCGTTCATTATCGTACAATGCGGGTTTTATAAATCGCCAGAATTCGTAGAAAACAACAGGCGAAGCTATAATTAATCCGGCAATTATCGATACCATAATATGCGTAGAAAACTGCCCTGCAATTTTTATACTTTGCATTTTTAATGGTACCTGGTTAATTTTTAATGCCTCCGATCCTACCATGTCTCCCAGCTTGGCCAACATGCGGTTGGTCCAAAAATCGGGCATTCTCGGACTGAGGATAACCACATCGAAAATAAATGATTTCATAACAAATGCGACGATGGCAAAAAGAACTATGGCCGCTGATGACCGGATAATATGCCAACGAAGTATCTCCAGGTGTTCAAGAAAGGACATTTCCCCCTTGGAACTTTCTTCTCCTTGTTTTTTTGTAGTACGTTCTTCGCTCATGAATTCTGGTTGTCAAAAAAAAACTTCACAAATGTACACGAATTTTTCGCATTTAAAATCTCAAATATTACTTATATATTGCACGGCCTAAACTTTTCACATAATGTTAGTCTCTATTAAATACATCAATTTTTAAAGTATAAAATTTATTAAATTGTATTGCCATTTTGCTTACTTTTAATAATTTAGAATTTACTTATGCTACAGATATTGGGAGATAGGACATATGAGTGAAAAAGTTGTATTAGCAGAAGAGTTGCAGCGTTTTTTTGGTTTCGACCGTTTTAAAGGGCAACAGGAAGAGGCGATTAAAAGTGTGATGGACGGAAAAGACACCTTTGTGTTGATGCCAACAGGAGGAGGGAAGTCTTTAATTTATCAGTTGCCGGCGTTAATTCTTGATGGCACGGCCATTGTGATTTCTCCTCTAATTGCGCTGATGAAAAACCAGGTAGATGCAATGCGAGGTACGCATGCCGAAGACAGTGTTGCTCATTTCTTAAATTCATCGCTGTCGAAAGCAGCCATAACACAGGTTAAAGAAGATGTGTTGGACGGAAAAACAAAACTGCTTTATGTTGCTCCTGAGTCGTTGACAAAAGAAGAGAACATTGAATTCCTTAAACAAATAAAGATATCGTTTTACGCCATTGATGAGGCGCATTGTATTTCGGAGTGGGGGCACGATTTCAGACCGGAGTACAGGCGAATAAAGCCGATTGTTGAAGAAATCGGGAAGTCGCCAATTGTTGCATTAACTGCAACGGCAACGGCAAAGGTTCAGCACGATATTCAAAAAAACCTTGGCATTTTGGATGCTCGAGTTTTTAAAGCATCATTTAATCGCGAGAATCTCTATTACGAGGTGAGGCCAAAGGTGAAAACCGAAACGCAGATCATTAAATTCATAAAACAAAACGAAGGCAAATCAGGCATTATATATTGTTTAAGCCGAAAGAAAGTTGAAGAGCTGGCCGAAACCTTAGTGGTGAACGGAGTTAAAGCACTTGCTTATCATGCCGGTATGGATGCCACTACCCGCTCGGGAAATCAGGATAAATTTCTGATGGAAGAAGTGGATGTAATTGTGGCTACCATTGCTTTTGGTATGGGCATCGATAAACCTGATGTGCGTTTTGTGATTCACTACGATATTCCCAAAAGTCTGGAAGGATATTACCAGGAAACCGGACGTGCCGGCCGTGATGGTGGCGAAGGACAATGCATTACTTTTTACAGTTATAAAGACATTCAGAAACTGGAGAAATTTATGCACGGGAAACCGGTTGCCGAGCAGGAGATCGGGAAACAACTTTTATTGGATACCGTATCATATGCCGAGTCGGCCATTTGCCGCCGCATAATATTGTTGCATTATTTTGGCGAGCACTACAGAACTGATAATTGTGGAAACTGCGATAACTGCTTGAACCCGAAGGAGCAGATTGAAGCAAAAGATGAAATCGTTACCGCCCTGAAAGCCATTCTTGAAGTAAATGAAAAATACAAAGGCGACCATATTGCCAACATCCTGATTGGGAACAGTACGGCTGCTATAAAATCGTTTAAACATTACACGCTAAAATCGTTTGGTACAGGAAAAGAACACGACGAGCGTTTTTGGAATGCCGTGTTCCGCCAGTCGATGGTAGCCGGAATCATCAACAAGGATATTGAAAATTATGGGCTGCTGAAAGTCACTGAAAAAGGACACGAGTTTCTGGAGAAACCGCATAGTTTTATGTTGGTGAAAAACCACGAGTACGAAGAAGAGGATGATTCGCCAGGTGCAGGAGGCGCTCCATCAGGAGGTGCAAGTGGCGATCCTCAGTTGTTTGCCATGTTAAAAGACCTGCGGAAAAAGATTGCCAAAAAACACAATCTGCCACCGTTTGTAATTTTTCAGGATCCGTCGTTGGCCGACATGTCTATTCAATACCCGGTAACTACAGAGGAGTTGCAAAATATTCAGGGAGTTGGGCAGGGGAAAGCCCGCCGGTATGGAAAAGAGTTTTTGGCGCTGATAAAATCGTATGTGGAAGAAAATGAGATTGAACGCCCGGAAGATTTGGTGGTGCGCACCGTAGCCAACAAATCGAAAATGAAGGTGTTCATTATTCAGAGCATCGACCGCAAATTGTCGTTTGAAGATATTGCCGACTCCAAAGGGATTGAAGTGAGCGACGTGATTGGCGAAGTGGAGGCTATTGTAAATTCCGGGACTAAATTAAATATCGATTACTACATTGATGATGTGATTGACGAAGATCATCAGGAGGATATTTTTGAATATTTCCGCGAGGCAGAAACCGACTCCATTGAGGATGCTCTGGAAGAATTAGGCGAAGAAGAATACTCGGAAGATGACATTCGTTTAATGCGTGTGAAGTTCTTCTCCGACCTTGGTAACTAATCCTTGTTATTGATTTTCAACTTTTTTGTTGCAGAAATTGTTATTTTTGCACACTTTTTTATTTGAAAAAATTAAATAATAGATATGACCGTGTCAGTTCAGGAAAAACTAGATTACAAAGTAGCCGATATTTCATTGGCAGAATTCGGAAGAAAAGAAATTGAGATCGCGGAGAAGGAAATGCCGGGATTAATGGCCATCAGGGAAAAGTTTGGCCCGCGCAAACCGCTTAACGGCGTGCGTGTAATGGGTAGCTTGCACATGACCGTGCAAACGGCTGTTTTAATTGAAACACTGGTTGCCCTTGGAGCAGATGTTCGTTGGGCAAGCTGTAACATATTTTCAACACAGGATCATGCAGCGGCAGCTATTGCAAAAGCCGGGGTGCCGGTATTTGCCTGGAAAGGTGAAACACTGGAAGAGTACTGGTGGTGCACCCGCGAGGCAATGAGTTTTCCGGATGGAAAAGGCCCGCAGCTGATTGTTGACGATGGAGGCGATGCTACCTTGTTAATTCATAAAGGATATGCTGCCGAAAAAGACGCCAGCGTTTTGGATGTGGATGCATCAAGCGAAGAAGAAGAAGTGATTCTTGAATTGCTGAAAACTACATTAAAAGAAGATAACGGGAAATGGCACCGCACAGTAGCTGAATGGAAAGGTGTTTCAGAAGAAACAACTACAGGAGTGCACCGTTTGTACCAGATGGCCGATAAAGGCGAGTTGCTGGTACCGGCGATTAATGTTAACGATTCGGTAACCAAATCGAAATTTGATAACCTGTACGGATGTCGCGAGTCGCTGGCCGATGGCATTAAACGTGCTACCGATGTAATGATTGCCGGGAAAGTGGTTGTTGTTGCCGGTTATGGCGATGTTGGTAAAGGTTGCGCTCACTCGATGCGTAGTTATGGCGCCCGTGTAATTGTTACCGAAATCGATCCGATTTGTGCGCTGCAGGCAGCCATGGAAGGTTTCGAGGTAAAAACAATGGAAGAGGCAGTGGACGAAGGAAACATTTATGTAACCACCACCGGAAACTGCGATGTAATTACTGCCGAGCACATGGCAAAAATGAAAGATCAGGCGATTGTTTGTAATATTGGTCACTTCGACAATGAAATTCAGGTTGCCCGTATGGAAAAATGGCCCGGTATCGAAAAAATAAATATCAAACCACAGGTTGATAAATATACATACGAAGATGGCCATTGTATTTATCTGTTGGCCGAAGGTCGTTTGGTAAACCTTGGATGTGCAACCGGACACCCGTCGTTTGTAATGAGTAACTCGTTTACCAACCAGTCGCTGGCTCAAATTGATTTGTGGGAAAACGACTACGAAGTGGGTGTTTATACTTTATCGAAAAAACTGGATGAAGAAGTTGCCCGTTTGCACCTGGCGCAAATTGGTGTAAAATTGACTGAGCTTACCGACAAACAGGCCGCTTATTTGGGCGTTTCGAAAGAAGGCCCGTTTAAGCCGGAGCACTACCGATATTAAGAAGAAAAATAGATGAGATAGAAAATGGGTTTCACTTCGTGGAGCCCATTTTTAGTTGAATACTCTTAAGGTATTTCCTGCAAGCGATGTGTTGTATTGTTTTAATGGTGCCGCAGCGGGCCCTTTTAATACGGTGCCGCCAATAAAAATATATTCCGATTCGCAACACGAGCATTTTCCTACAGCTCCATCGTTTACAACCCTGCATGAAGGGTTGATTTCGTTAGTGCAAGCCGCATCAAAAGCGTAATATGAGCCTTCTATTTCGCAATAAACAATAACACCTCCAAATCCCTGGTTCGGGAAGTAGGCTGAGTTGCCAGGCACGGTTAGTTCGTTGTATAGCCCTAAATCAAGATTTAAGCCCACCCAAACATCCGGAATTTCAGAGTCAATTTCGTTGCACGACGAATACATCAGAAAAGTAAATGCAATAAAAAACAAATACTTCATCCCCGAATAACCCGATTCCCTGCTGTGGCACTTTTTTTGCATGATGCTAACTTTGTTTTATTATTCTTTAACGCGAAAGTTTTTATTTCCGTACGTGTTTCGTACTTTTATAAATTGAACAGCCAAAAATACAATTTATTGCTGATAGAAAATTATGGATGATATAGTAGTTATTATATTGACATTGATAGTTGCCGTGTTTGGCATTCTCAATAAAACACGTAAAAAGAACGCTACGCCCGGAGAAGCTGCGCCCTCAACAGGCAGTGCCCAGGATTTTTGGGAAATGCTGATGGATGACAATAAAGATGTGCCGGGTCAATCACAGCCGCAGGTAGTGTACGAAGAAGTGGAGGAAACGGAGCCTGTACAGGAAGTTCGTCCGGCATTCCAATACAGTGCTGAAGTAAGAAAATCGGCGCCGCTAAAAAGAAAAGAGGAAGAAACAAAAAAATCGAAAAAGAAGTCGTTGATACTGGGTGAGAGTTTTTCGTTGAAGAAAGCCGTGATTTATAGCGAGATTATCAACAGGAGATATATCTAACTGTGTAAATGCCACCTGTTTTCGATATTTTTTTTGCGTAGAATATTTTAATATTCAAGAAATTATATAATTTTGCATTAGGAAGAGTTCCGGGCAAATCGGGATTCTTTCTATTTTTTTATGCCTACGTTGAGGCGAAACAATTTAATAAAAGGAGGATACAAAATGTCCGAAGTAACATATTTAACGAAAGACGGATTAGAGAAGCTGAAGAAAGAGTTGGAGCAGTTGATGACTGTTGAACGCCCAAAAATTTCGAAGCAGATTGGCGAGGCCATTGAGAAGGGTGATATATCGGAAAATGCCGAGTACGATGCAGCTAAAGATGCCCAGGGTATGCTTGAAGCTAAAATAGCACAGATAAAAAATATAGTGGCCAATGCCCGAATACTCGACGAGTCGAAAATTAATACGTCACAAGTTCAGATTCTGAATAAAGTAACTATAAAGAACAAAAAGAATAATGCTACCATGCAATATACTTTGGTTCCCGAAAGTGAAGCGAATCTGAAAGAAGGAAAGATATCGGTACAAACGCCAATTGCCAAAGGATTGATGGGCAAAAAAGTTGGTGATGTGGTTGAAATTAAAGTTCCGTCAGGAGTAATACCTTTTGAGATTGTAGAAATTTCAATTTAAGAACGATGGCAAGCATTTTTACAAAAATTATCAATGGTGAGATCCCTTCATACAAAGTAGCTGAGGACGAGAATTATTTTGCTTTTCTCGATATTTTCCCAACTGCAAAAGGACACACTTTGGTAATTCCGAAAAAAGAGGTAGACTACCTTTTTGATTTGGATGATGAAACCTACGCAGGTTTGCAAATGTTTGCCAAAAAAGTGGCCAAAGGATTGGAAAAAGCTGTTCCCTGCAAAAAAGTTGGGGTAATGGTTTTGGGTCTCGAAGTGCCACATGCACACATTCATTTGGTACCTATGCAAAGCGAACACGATTTGCTGAACTTTGCCGACAAAACAAAATTCCCTCCCGGGGAAATGGAGCAACTGGCAAAGCTCATCGCTGAAAATATTGACTAGAAAGAAGTCCCGATCAAAGCATCGGGCTTTTTTTTTGCTCTAAAAATTCCATCAAAAATTATTAACATCCCCCGGATAAGGCTGCGAGAATTGGTATCTTTAAAAACTTTTTTAGTTCAGTTTTTATGGTTCCATTTACGCATTTACACGTACACTCGCAATACTCTATTCTCGATGGTGCAGCCAGCATTGGCGATTTGGTAGGCAAAGCAAAAAGCGACAATATGCCGGCTTTGGCTTTAACCGATCACGGAACAATGTTTGGCATTAAAGAGTTTCACGCGGCCTGTTCGAGGGCAGAAATCAAACCAATTTTGGGATGTGAAACTTATGTGGCTGCCCGCACAATCAATGATAAAAGCGATAAGGTCGACCGCTCGGGGCATCACCTTATTTTGCTGGCAAAAAACAAGATCGGTTATATTAACCTGATCAAGCTGATCTCGACAGCCAGCACAACCGGTTTTTATTACAAACCGCGTATTGATAAAGAGCTACTCGAGAAACATCACGAAGGTTTGGTCGCATCATCGGCCTGTTTGGGAGGAGAGATTGCACAGCATATAATGGCCAATAACCTGAAAGCTGCCGAGGATGCCATTTTATGGTATAAAAACCTGTTTGGCGAAGATTACTACCTGGAGTTGATGAGGCATCCGGCACAATCGCAACGCGAGCGCGAAGAGGTGTACGACTGGCAGGTAAAAGTAAATAAGCAACTGGTTCCGCTGGCTAAAAAGCTGGGCGTTAAATTAATTGCCACCAACGATATTCACTTCACCAACGAATCGGATGCGGAAGCGCATGATTTGTTGATCTGCCTGAATACCGGAAAAGATTTTGACGACCCGAACCGGATGCGTTACACCAAACAGGAGTGGTTTAAAACGCAGGCCGAAATGAATGAGCTATTTAAAGACCTTCCGGATGCGTTGGCAAATACCAACGAAATTGCCGAAAAGGTTGAGGCTTTCGAACTGAATACATCTCCTATTATGCCGGTGTTCCCCATCCCTGAAGAAATTGGAACGGAAGAAGGTTTTAAGGAGAAATATTCAGAAGCTGATTTGCGCGAAGAATTTGGTGATTCGGCCTTTGAACGTCTTGGCGGATACGATAAAGTAATTCGTGTAAAACTGGAGTCGGCGTTTTTAGAGCACCTTACATTCGAAGGGGCGAAAGAACGTTATGGCGATCCACTAGAGAAGAGTGTGGAAGAACGCCTGATTTTCGAGCTGAATACCATTAAAACAATGGGTTACCCCGGTTACTTCCTTATTACGCAGGATTTTATAAACTGGGCAAAAGATAACGGAGTGATCGTTGGTCCGGGACGTGGATCAGCTGCCGGTGCGGCCGTATCGTATTGTGCCGGGATTACCAACATCGACCCGATTAAATACGACCTGCTTTTCGAGCGTTTCCTGAATCCCGACCGTATATCGCTTCCCGATGTCGATATCGACTTTGATGATGACGGACGACAGCTGGTACTGGATTACGTAACCAACAAATACGGGAAAGATAAGGTGGCCCACATTTGTACTTTCGGTACTATGGCTACCAAGTCTTCGATCAGGGATGTGGCCCGTGTGCTAAAATTGCCCTTGCCCGAAGCCGATCGTTTGGCCAAGTTGGTGCCCGAGGCTCCCAAAATGAGTTTCAAAAAGGCTTTTAAAGAAAGTCCCGATCTGGCAAGAGAAAAGGATTCGCCTATTCCACTGGTCGTTGATACGCTGAATTTTGCTGAAAAACTTGAAGGTTCGGTGCGAAATACCGGAGTGCACGCCTGCGGAATTTTGATCAGTCGTGATCCGCTGACAGACCATATTCCGTTGATGCCGACCAAGGACGAAGAGCATCTGCTGACAACACAGTACGATGGTCGTTTTGTGGAAGACATCGGTTTGTTGAAAATGGACTTCCTCGGACTGAAAACCCTGTCGATTATTAAAGAGTGTTTGGAGAACATCAAGCTGTCGAAAGGAATTGAAGTTTCGATAAATGAAATTCCGCTCAATGATGAAAAGACATTCGAGCTTTTTAGCCACGGCGAAACCACAGCTATCTTCCAGTTTGAATCGGACGGAATGAAAAAACACCTGCGCGATTTGAAGCCTAACCGCTTTGAAGACCTGGTGGCCATGAACGCGCTTTACCGCCCGGGACCAATGGAATACATTCCCGATTATATTGCACGTAAACACGGTAAACAAAAAGTGGATTACGATGTGCCGATGATGGAAGAATACCTGAGCGATACTTACGGTATTACAGTCTTTCAGGAGCAAGTGATGTTACTCTCGCGTTTGCTGGCGGGCTTTACCCGTGGTGACTCGGATACGCTGCGTAAGGCGATGGGTAAGAAGATTATGTCGGTGATGGAAAAGCTTAAAGTTAAGTTTGTTGATGGTTGTAAAGCCAACCGGCAGTTTGTTGATGAATGCAAAAACAAAGGGAAGCAGACCGACGAAGTAATTAATAAAATATGGAAAGACTGGGAGGCATTTGCTTCGTATGCATTTAACAAATCGCACTCGGTTTGTTACGCTTACATTGCTTACCAGACAGGTTTCCTGAAAGCACATTACCCGGCCGAGTTTATGGCGGCCAACCTTAGCCGAAACCTTAATAATATTGTTGATATAACCAAGTTAATGACCGAGTGCAAGCGTATGAAACTGAATGTACTTGGCCCGGATGTTAACGAAAGTTTTATCAAATTTACAGCTAACCCTGAGGGCGACATCCGTTTTGGAATGGGAGCTATTAAAGGAGTTGGTTCCGCAGCCGTTCAGCATATTATTGATGTGCGTAACGAGCGCGGTCATTTTAAAACCATTTACGATCTGGTGGAGCATGTAAACCTTCAGTCGGTGAATAAAAAGAACCTCGAAGCGCTTGCTATGGCAGGAGCTTTCACCAACCTGGAAGGGGTAAACCGCAGTTGCTTTTTTGCCGGCGAAAATGAAAACGACGACACCAATTTTATCGAAAAACTGATTCGATATGGTAACCGCGTACAGCTGGAAGCGCAGAGTGCACAGCAAAGTTTATTCGGAGGAATGGGAGGCGGACAGGACATTCAAAAACCACCTATTCCACAAGTGGATGAGTGGGCAAAGCTTATTATGCTGGAGAAGGAGAAAAACCTGATCGGGATTTATCTAACAGCACACCCGCTTGATGATTACCGTTTGGAGATCACCAATTTCTGCTCGAGAGAAGTGGCGCTGAAAGACCTGAACAACGATATCTCGAAATACCAGGGTAAAGACTTTACATTTGGAGGAATGGTTACGGCAGCGCGCGAAGGACAGTCGAAAAACGGAAATATGTATGCCGTTATGACGTTGACGGATTATACCGATTCAAAAGAACTATTCTTCTTTGGGAACGACTATGTTAACTTCAGTAAATTCTGCAAAGTGGGGATATTTATCATGGTCAAAGGTTCGGTGAAGCAGCGTTTTAACAGCGATTTTTACGAGTATAAAGTTAACAGCATTGAGCTGCTCGACGATGTGCGCGAAAAATACATCAAAAGTTTAACCATTAACGTTCCGCTAACAGCATTAACCGAAGACTTTGTAAAACGCGTCGATCAGATAGCCGGAGAATACAAAGGAAAAGCCCTGCTGAAATTTAATGTTTTTGATACCGAGAACAATATGTACATTGAAATGTTTTCAAGAACTACAAGGGTAATTCCTTTGGATGGTTTTCTGAAGTTTTTTGATGAACAACCGGAAATGAGTTACAGAATTAATTAATTTTGTGTTACCGAGAAACGATATACAATAATAAAAAGATAATAATATGGCTTTAGAAATTACAGATGCCAATTTTGAAGAATTGGTAATGAGTTCAGACAAACCGGTGATGATCGATTTTTGGGCAGTTTGGTGTGGCCCTTGCCGAATGATTGCACCTATTGTTGAAGAAATGTCGGCTGAGTACGAAGGCAAAGCAGTAATCGGCAAAGTTGATGTTGACAACAACCAGGATGTAGCAATGAAGTACGGAATCAGAAACATTCCTACAGTATTGTTTGTGAAAAACGGCGAAGTTGTTGACAAACAAGTAGGAGCTGCTCCAAAACAAGCTTTTATCGACAAGCTGGAAGCGCTGCTGTAATAGCATTTTTATTAGGACTGTCATTTCGACGACGCAGGAGGAGAAATCTTTTTCAATAAAAGATCCGGCTTTCTTGCTACCCGAAATGACAGTTTTTATTTTCAATTGACAGATTTCGACTACGTTAAGTCTGACAGTATCCTGAGCTTAATCGAAGGGAGTTCAATAAAACAACATTACTTTTCTTTTTATCATTTTGAAGAACCTGATCGACATAGAACAATTTCACCGTTTTGATAACCTGGGGCTGGTGGCTCACGAGGTTGTTGAAGGTTTTATAACCGGCTTGCACCGAAGTCCTTTTCATGGATTTTCGGTTGAATTTGCCGAACACAGGTTATACAACCAGGGCGAGTCGACAAAGCATGTCGACTGGAAATTGTTTGCACGTACCGACAAACTTTTCGTAAAACAATACGAAGAGGAAACCAACCTGCGTTGCCAACTTGTGGTCGATACTTCTTCATCCATGTTGTTCCCTTATACAAAAGGGAAAAAGCATTTACACAACAAACTGGCTTTTTCGGTTTACACGGCCGCTGCACTTATTTACCTGATGCGTAAACAGCGCGATGCCGTTGGACTGACGCTTTTCTCCGACGAAATAGAGTTCCATTCGTCACCACGAATTTCATCGGTAAATGCCGAGGTGATGTACGGAAAACTTTCGGAGCTCATTCAGCCCGAAAATGCCGTTTTACGAAAAAACACCAATACCACACAGGTGCTTCATCAAATTGCCGAGAATATTCATAAACGTTCGCTGGTAATTATTTTTAGCGACATGCTCGACAGCTCGAAAAACGAGGAGTTGTTTTCGGCACTTCAACACCTGCGTTTCAACAAACACGAGGTGATTCTTTTTCATGTGACCGACCATTCTTTAGAGCGCGAGTTTGAATTTAGTAACCGTCCGCACAAGTTTGTTGATTTGGAGAGCGGACAGGTGGTTAAGTTTAATCCTTCGGAAGTAAAACAGCATTACACCAATACGGTTAGCGAGTATTTCGAAGACCTGAAAGTAAGGTGCGGGCAATACCAGATTGATTTGGCCGAAGCCGATATCAACAAAGATTTTAAGGAAGTTTTGTTTTCCTATCTGGTGAAACGGAAAAAACTGTACTAAAACTAACCTTTTAAAATTCAGCGCTTTTTACTACATTTAACTAATATTAAACTAAATCCCCGTTTATGTTAGTTAAAACCTTCGGAAGCGCAGTCTTCGGCATTGATGCCACTACAATTACCATTGAAGTTGATGTAACCACCGGAATTAAATTCCTGCTTGTGGGTTTACCCGACAGTGCTGTGAAAGAGAGTCAGCAACGAATTGAATCTGCCCTGCGCTTAAACGGCTACAAATGGCCCAAAAAGAAAATCATCATTAACATGGCTCCGGCTGATATTCGTAAAGAAGGATCGGCCTACGATTTACCGCTGGCAGCTGCTGTTTTGGCCGCATCGGGACAGATAAATCACGATAAATTATCAAAGTATGTTTTAATGGGCGAACTCTCGCTCGACGGAACTTTGCAACCCATAAAAGGTGTTTTACCCATTGCCATTAATGCCCGTGCCGAGGATTTTGAAGGTTTTATTCTGCCCAAACAAAATGCACGCGAAGCAGCGGTTGTCGATCGCCTGAAAGTTTTCGGCGCCGAAAATATTAAAGAAGTGATCGACTTTTTAAACGGTGAAGGAAGCCTTGAACAAACGGTAATTGATACACGTGCCGAGTTTTATGCGCAAGTCAATAATAATCCGCTTGATTTTTCCGATGTAAAAGGACAGGAAAATGTAAAACGGGCTTTGGAGATCGCAGCTGCAGGAAGTCATAACATAATTTTGGTTGGCCCTCCCGGGTCAGGAAAGACGATGCTCGCAAAACGAATTCCTACGGTGCTGCCTCCTTTCTCGTTAAAAGAGGCGCTGGAAACCACCAAAATTCATTCTGTGGTTGGGAAGATTGATAAAGAAACATCGTTAATGACCCGCCGTCCGTTTCGGAGCCCGCATCATACGATTTCTGACGTCGCTTTAGTCGGTGGCGGAAACTACCCGCAACCCGGTGAAATTAGCCTGGCACACAATGGTGTTTTATTCCTCGATGAATTGCCGGAGTTTAAACGCACAGTGCTGGAAGTAATGCGCCAGCCGCTGGAAGACCGGAATATAACCATTTCACGAGCGAAATTTTCGGTGGAATACCCGGCAAGTTTTATGCTGGTGGCTTCCATGAATCCGTGTCCTTGTGGGTATTACAATCACCCCACAAAAGAGTGCGTTTGTGCGCCGGGAGTGGTACAAAAGTACCTCAACAAAATCTCAGGGCCGCTGCTCGACCGTATCGATATTCACCTGGAAGTGGTGCCTGTACCATTCAAAAAACTATCGGAAATGGAATCGTCGGAGAATAGTGAGGCGGTTCGCGAACGGGTGTTGGAAGCCCGTCAAATTCAGGAGAAACGTTTTGAGAATCATCCAGGTGTTTATGCCAACGCACAAATGAGCTCGAAACTGATACGCGAATACGTGGTGCTCGACAATGAAAGTAATAACCTGATTAAAAATGCCATGGACCGGCTTGGCCTCTCTGCCCGTGCTTACGACCGTATTTTAAAAGACATAAAAAACAATATAAAGCATAGAAGAAATATTATATTTGTATCGTTGAATTGAAGCAATACAAAATATGAGTAAAAAGATTGGTGTTATCTATGGGCGTGTAAGTAGCGAAGATCAGGACTATACAAGACAGGTTGAAGAGTTAAGTAAATGGGCAGTAGCATTAGATATAGAAGTATCAAAGGTATTCGTTGAGAAAATAAGCGGATCAAGAACAGAGGCTAAGGAAAGACCTCAGTATATGGAAATGCTCCGATACATAGAAGATAACAGCATAAAACACATACTGTGCCATGAGGTATCACGATTAGGGCGTAACAATAAAGAGGTGGTGGACTTTTTTGAGAATACAGTAAAGAACAAAATTTGTCTATATATAAAGAAAGACAATTTAATAACACTTGACGACCAAGGTAACAAGACGACAACAGCCACATTAACAATAAATATATTGTCTGCTCTTGGAGAGATGGAGGCAGAGCAATTAGCAACGAGAATAAAATCAGGAAAGATATCAGCAGCAAAACAAGGAGGTGATTTTAACGGTAAGATATACGGCTACGATTCAGTTGATAAACGCCCACAGGTAAATGAGGTACAAGCCAAAAACGTTCGTACTATCTTCAATATGTTAGCCAAGGGTATTGGCTCACGTTCAATAGCTGCACACCTTAATGCCAATGTAGGTGACAAAAAATGGACTCCAGCAGCCGTTCATTCTATCGCAAGAAATTCATTTTTTAAGGGTGAGAGAAAATACAAGGATATTATTATTCCAGTTCCTTCAATAGTCAGTTCCGAGTTATGGCAGAAAGCTAATGATTCAATCGATAGTAAAAAACAATATGCGGGGAACAATACTGTGAATGTAAATTTACTTCAGGGGCTCATAAAGTGTAAGAAGTGTGGTTCGACCATGCATCAAGTAGTTAATCCATCGCAAAGGGCGAACCTCTACAAATGTTCCAACGGATGCAAAACACAAATCAATCGCCCATGGTTGTATTTTGTGGTAAGACAACATGTGGAGGAGTATGCAAAGGCATCAAAGGATGCAGATAAGCGCAAACAGTTACAGACTGACAAGGAACTAAAACAAGCTGAAATAGTTGTTCTAAAAGCCGAAATCGAGAAAGTAAAAAAGAGGCTTAGTGCTTTGTTAGACGTTTACTTGGATGGTGATATAAGCAAGGAAAACTACCATGAAAAGAAAGATAGTCTAGAGAGTCAGATTAATGCAATAAATACAAAGATATTTGATTATGAGGGCTTCATTCGTTCAGTTGACAACACACTATCTTCCGACATTAGTCATTTTTCTACAGATGAGGAGGTATTCAAGTCTGAACTAGCATCTATATTGGAGCATGTATTGGTTTGGGAAGGCATGGTTGAGATACAGATTAAAGGTTGGTTTAAATTTCTATTTCGAAAACGTAATGGAGCCGAGATTGGATGGATGATTCGCAACGGTGAGTTTCGGTTGTAGTCTATTATTTCTTGTTCCAGTGGAAACAATTTCATGAACCATTTAACGGATACTGGGCTTAATAATGGAGCGCAAAGTTATGCTGGATTGGGAGTATAGCAGTTATAAGGAATTCAGATTAAAGTCTAGACCTGCACACAATGGCTCATTGAAAGGTGGTTTTAGCAAGGAGATTAGAGAAATATTTGCATAGGATTTATTAGCCTTATGTGGTGGTAGATAGTTCGTCTATCAAGCCCTACAGAATTAAAGGGGTGTTTATTAATTCATAAAATATATGAATGGTAAACACCCCTTTCTTTTGAAAAAATTGAGATAGTTAAAATAAGTTTAAATAATTGAAAATTAAAGTGAAAGGAAAAAATGAGGATGAACAAAAAAAGAGGATTTGTGAAAATTTTTAGAAATTTAACTGAATGGGAATGGTATCATGATGTAAATACTTCTAGAGTATTTATACATCTACTTTTGACTGCAAATTTTGAGGAAACTTGTTACAGAGGAATTGTTATTCCTAAGGGATCAGTTGTTACTGGTCGGAAGGCTTTAGCTAAGGAATTATTTATGTCTGAACAGGAAGTTCGCACTTCCTTAAACAAATTGAAATCAACCAACGAAATCACCATAAAAGCAACCAGCAGATATAGTGTTGTAACTATCTGTAAATGGGTCGATTATCAAGTTTTCAACAACAACGGGCAACCAACAAGTAACCAGCAAGTCAACCAAGTAAATGTCCAGCAAAATAACCAGCAAAAAAGTCACGTCAAACTCAGTAGCGAAGAGGGTTTTAGAGGATTCGATAATCAGCAATCAACCAATAAAGTAACCAGCAAATCAACCAAGGAAACAACCACATATAAAGAAGATAAAGAAGAAAAAGAATATAAAGAATATAAAGAAAAAGATTATGTCGACAGAGTCGACGCATGCTCTGATTTCAATTCACTTCATGGAGTGGATGAGCTTAAACAGAATATAGAAGTCAAAGAAACCTTAGTAAATACCGAGAAGGTTAAAAAGGACTTTTTCAAAGAGATTTCAGATATCTATTCCCACCTATCGCATAAGGTGGGGAAAACTTTTAAACCAACTTCACTCCATGCAAAACATCTTAGAGCTAGATTGAGAGAATTTGGTTCTGACAAAGAGACTTTAGAAATTATCAAAGCAGTAATCGATCTAAAGGTTGAGGAGTGGTTAGGAACTAAGATGGAAAAATATTTAAGACCAGAAACTCTTTTTAATGCTGAGAAGTTTGAGAAGTATCTAGAAGCGTATGAAGACTCACCACGATGTAGAGCAGCTAAACTCTCATATGGTGATGTTTTGGACGATATAGGAAAACTAGAAGGACTTAAAGACACCGACAAGCTACCTATCAAGTTTACTCCGACTGAAAAGGGGATTCTTAATGGAAAAGAGAAGTTTGAGTCAGATGTTGAAGTTCGATTTATAATTACAACTTTAAAAAACAAAAATGGGATTTGTACCTACAATGGCAATAAGCCTGAAGCGAAAATAAATAAGCTGCATATCCCTTACGGTGAAGAGATAACCGAGAGTGATTTAATTGGATTTGATGAGCATAGTATGGTTTTTGCAAAGTTCAAACCATCAAAGAAAGGTTTACAATTTGGTAAGACTGAAGAAGAAAAGCTTTACAAGGTTAGAGTCATAATCGGCTGGGCAAAATTTGGAGAAGGAACTTTCTATAACGCACGGAAGGCATAGCGCAATAATGCTGAGAGCTAATTTAAGGCCAAAATTAAAGACTTTTAGATGCTGCTTGACAGAATGTCATATGAGGTACGAAAGTTGCTTAAAATTCATCACGGGTGACAATATGATTAATTATAATAAGTAACTATTTGCTAATATAAATGTTTTGCAAATTCTAAAGGCAAGTATGCCTAATTACAGATTAAGCTTAGGTCATTTATAAAACAGATAACGACATCCCATTTTATTGCTCTAGTTTTTCTTAAGTTCAACATAATAAATTACTTTTGAAAAACATAAGCTCATTTTCAATAGAGTTGATGTTTATTATAGGAAATTGTCAACCTTCAACGCAATCCTCAGGTTTGCACAAAGGCGAAACTAATAACCTACATACAAATACAAAGACTTATGGAACCACTTTCATCATTCGGTATAAGTATAGCAGCTGGAATTGCTCTAGATATTTACAATAAATCACAAGGAATTGTAAAAAAGGAAATTGAAAAAGCATTTGAGAAAGCATTAAGTTTATGGTGTGTAAATAAAGATATCCGAGATAGAAAGAGAAAAGAAATCAAGACAGTGCTTAATAAATTTATCGCTGAGCCAGAACTTCTAGCTGACCTAAATAATCAAAGTCCTGAATTGAATTCATTTTTTGAAAAATTTGATGAAGCTCTAGTCCATTATAGTGCCGCATATAATTACATTAAAGGAATCAAAGATTTAGAGTGGCACAGAAAAGAGGTATCATTCCTTTCAAGTATAAAAGACACCGTTGAAGACACCAATAAAAAACTTACTGATTTTATAGGGAATAACCTTCCCGAAAGTAGTAAACTTCTCGAAGATGAATGGAAAAGACAACTTGTCGTTTATAAAGAAAATATTTTAAACTTTAAACCTAAAACGGCACTTAACTTGCTTCTAAAACTTGAAGAAAGTTTTGCTACAAATGATGTAAAACCTTCGAAAAGTCTATTATCGTCAATTGAATTTTTGAAAGCGCAGTGCTATGAATTAATTGGCAATTCAAAAGAAATGTATCAAAGCTATATCAAAGCTAATCAATTAAATTCCGCTACAATCCAAATCAAGGAAAGGGCTTGTTATTCATATGCAAAAATCAAAGAAAATGAGAAATCTAATAATTTGATTGAAGAGATTTTAAAATATGATGAATTTAATTCTTGGGCGTGGGCAGTTAAAATTATCCTTGATGAAGGTAGAAATTTAGAATCTCACATATTGGGAACTCCACTATTGGTTAGAAATGATTGGAACTTTAAAAGGTTGGTTTACCTAAATATTTTAAATGGTTCCGATTTTGCACATCAATTGGAAATATTCAATAAATATGAGTTTTTAAATGAAAGTTACGACGAAGAGCCACTCACTTTATCTAATTATAAAAAAGCTTTATTTGTTGTTCAGATTAATCTTACTCAATTATTAAGTGCCCCGTTTCTTGAATTCACAAGAAATCAAACAAATGATATAAAACTCATAAAAAATATCAATATAATATTTCGGCATTTCATAAATGAGATGGCTGAATCAGAGATATTAGGCAACTTTAAAACAGTTGAATTTTGTTACTACTTCTCGGAATTTGTTTTGACAGGAAGTAGGGAATCTGTTCTTAAAATGAAGTCATTATATGCTGAAATCAATAAACAAGACTTATCTCTTTTGATGATGTTAGCAAATTCACTTCAATTGATTGGCGAGATAGATGAAGCAATAGCGGTTATTAACAAACAAGAAACTAAGTTGATTGAAACAATTCAGCTTGAAGCCTATTGTTACATTAAAAAGTCCGATATTGAAAATTACATACGAGTTTCTAGGGAACTTCTTAACTCAATTACAGAAATTGATTTAAACTCAAGCGAAAGTATTTTCGCGATCCCTGTTACTCTTTATGATAATAATAGAATAAATGACATTGAAGTTTCAGATTTTTTGACCGACAAAGAGTTTGAAAATGAAGAATTAAAAAAATTCGTCACCTCTTTTGTTCAAATTCTTAAAAGAGAAAATATTGAAGGTAGTATTAAGGAGTTACAGTCAATTGAAAACAAAATATTTAAACTGGAATCTAGCATTAGATTCTATATCCCATTTTCATATTATGTACTCGAAAGGTGGGATTTAGCTATATCATCATTTAGGAAATATCTTTCTACAGATAAGCAATCTCGCGATTTATACTTTTATATTCTTGCTCTAGACAAATCGCTATCTAATCACAAGGAACTTCTTGAATTATTGGCAATTTGGAGAAATGGTTTCGCCTTTAATGAAGTATTATTGAAAATTGAAGCAGATGTTTGTCGCCAATTACCAGATTGGGATAGATGCTTAATTATTTCAGAGAAATACTTGTCGAAATATCCGAGTGATGAACCTTCCCTGGTACTTAAACTATTCTCGTTAAATGAAATAGATATAAAGGATAAAACAGAGAAAATTAAGGAGCTTGCTGAAATTTTTAAGACACACGATTTTAAATTCTATGGTCATGTTCAAAGTGTAGTTAGAGTACTAATTGAAAATAAGTTTTATCAAATTGCATTAGATATTCTATACAAGAAAGCAACGGATAATGGCAATATTCAAGCTCGTATGGATTATTTCTTGGCGACGACACAAATGCCAGAAGAGCTCATACAGGAAAAGGAAATTGTTGAGTTAGGCAGCTATGTCAAATTTTCAATTGATAATGAAACTAAATTCTTAAAAATCGATAAAGGAAATTCTCTCGCAGAAAGATTACTTGGTCATAAAACGGGGGATACAGTTATTATCGAACGCCCTATGGTTAAAACCATTGATAATGTTCAAATACATAGAATAATGAATAAGTATCTCTACTTACATGATGAGATACTTGAGGACGTAAGATCAAATCCATATTCAGGCTTTCCAATGCAATCTGTTCAGTTTAAAGATACTTCACCGGAGGGCATAAATAAAACATTTATAGAATTGTTTGGTGCTGAAGGGACGATTCGAAATGATAGACAAGATGACGCCTTTAAAAACTATTACAATTTTAATTTGTCATTTACTGAAATAATTATTCAAATATTTAACTCAAATTATTTGGGGGGTTATTTCAACTTAATAATTTCTAAAGATGGAATTACTCAAATTCCAATGATTTATTATCCTGAGAATATCTTATTTAAGGATGTTGAAATTGTTCTTGATGTTAGTTCATTACTTATTTTACATCAAATATCAAGAGAACATAACATCATATTTGAACATAAATTTCTAATTGCGAAAGGAGTTGTAGAATATATACGTGCATCTCTAAAAAAGGAAAAGCATGATCCTAAAGAAAAGATGTCAATAAATATTACGCTGGATGGCGTTACTGCGGATAAAATTCCTGAAGGAGCTTCAAGTAGCAATGTCATATATTTGCAACGACTTTTGGAATGGATAGAATCGAATTGTACTGAAACGATAGTAGCAAGCAAGCTCGATTTAATTCGTAAATTAGGAGGTAAGATAGAAAACGAAATATTCATGAGTCTCCTAATTGAGAATCTTTCGTTAGTAATGGAAAAGGAAAATCGGATTCTTTTAACTGACGATTCCATATATTTTAAGTTTCTTCCTATCAAAAGCAGGAGAACAATAAGTTCTGAACTGTATGTAAAATCAACGGAACATGGTAATGATGGATGTTACAATGAATTTGTAAAGAACAAATACGTTGGCCATACATTTCAATCAAATATATTAGTTCAAGAATTCAATAAGAAACTTAAAGACCAACCTAATAATTTTGCTCATTGCATCAATAATACAACGCTGAGATTGATACCAAACAAGAATACAATCTATACAATTGTTGGTTTTTTGAAGCAAATGGCTATGAATCCTGTTATAACTGCCGATTTGTTTAAGCAAGAATCAACAAGTGCGATTGTGAATCTTTTAAAAGGGCAAAAAGATAACAAACCATACCGTATAACAGAATTGTTGCTTAGAAAGGAGTTTAAGTATTTGGGAACAAAGCTAGATTTAGTATTGCAAAGTTATGAAAGAGCGCTTGTGATATTAGGGATTAGTTAATCTAATTCAGCACATAAGGATAAAACACCATACTATAGAATTTAAAGGTTTGCTTAAAGTACATGTTATTACTTCAAAGATTGAATGAGGTAAATAAAACATACTTCTCATGCCATTCATACAGTTTACTGAAATAAGTATTGATATCTATTGCACAAGGCGAGAATGTGAGGTGGCATACAAGTAATATAGATTATTACTACACTCAATAGTTAAATTTGAACAAATATCGAATATGTTCGAAAAAAAATAGAAAAAAATTATATTTTT
Source organism: Draconibacterium mangrovi (assembly GCF_010586825.1). Classification (GTDB taxonomy): domain Bacteria; phylum Bacteroidota; class Bacteroidia; order Bacteroidales; family Prolixibacteraceae; genus Draconibacterium; species Draconibacterium mangrovi. The sequence continues at coordinate 338,410 of NZ_JAAAGB010000006.1, forward strand.
TTAAATGCCAGTTAGACAGGGTGATAGGGAGTATAAAGGGCAATAAATAGATAAAAGTGCCTAAAATAAAATCAAAATAATCCTCCGATTTAGCTGTTTGAAATAGTATATAAGTGGAGGGACATGTGTAATTATGCATCATAATTCAAGTCCTCATCTAGTTTTAACATTTACAACTAATAAAATACAGGAGACACAACATGAAAGAATACTATTCAATTAGGGAGGTAGCTAAAATTTTGGACATGAAACCAAAAACAGTTCAAAAATATTGTAGAGAGGGTAATATCAAAGCAGGTAAGATTGGTAAAAATTGGATTATTACAAAAGCAGCAATTAACGAATCAATTGTTTATACCGAACCAACAGTAGAAAATTAACTCACTCTTTCATAGGGTGACAAAATAAGTTAGTATTCGAAATAGAAACAATCGAAGATTCATCCACAAAGACACTTTTGTAGAGATGGCAAAAGGTCTATATTAATTCAATCTTGAATAAAATTATTTATTCTAATGTCATGTGTAATGTGTTATTTATTAGTATGTTGATGCTTTTAGGTAATCAGATGTTTATCATTATGTGCCTTTTTAAATGATACTAATAAGGGACCCGTTATATGTCTGAATCACCGTATGAAATGAAACAGATATTTGAATGATACTATTTTTTTGTTCGGGAACTTTTAGACCTGCCTTCAATATCCGTACTCATTTTACATTAACCCAAAACTTCTTTTTTTTACATAAAAGCTAGAGAGTCACCCAATTAATTCAGGGTGACTCTCATATTAAACAAAGGAACTTCTTCTTTTAAACTATATATAAAGATGTGAGCCACAACATGTGGCTTTCATCTCTTTTTAATTAGAGAGATTTATTTTGGTTATTCATGTTTGCAATACATAATAGCTGAGAAGATAATACGCCAATTGCCTCTCCTTCATTTATAAGAATCTTCTTTTTTCAGTAATATTTATAAAAGCAAAGGAGAGTCACAAATTAAGTGACTCTCCATTCACTCAGTAAAGTAAGGCAATAATGCCAAACATTATAAATACAAAAATTATAGATTATGAGTTTAATTAACAGAAAACAAAGTCAGACTCAGGAAGCATTAATTAATAATGTAGAGACTATAAATCCTGTGAACCTAAAGGAACTATTACAGAGCTTTATTCTAACAAATGTTATTTCATCAAGGGCAATTGACAAAGCCTGCATAAGGTTTGATTTGAAGGGGTTTGAACAAGAAATTAAGGATTCCTACTTCACAACACGTAATGGAGAGAGGTACTCTTTAACAATCAAGGCTTTTAAAGCAATGAATCCAGACTCAAGGGAAAAGGAGATTTGTAATGGACTATTAATCGATTGTTACGAAAAGTTTATAGTAAACGGTAATAGGAAGGCTAAAACAATGGATGACTTCGCTCAGGCATTGGTCGATAAAAAAAACAAGATTGAAGACAAGGAACATTTAGAACGAATCCTAAAAGCAATGGTTGCCATAGGATACATTAACAGACATTTTAACCATGGATCTTATATGAACGGATACAATTACACATTGGAGCTATCTGATTATGGGTGTAAGGTATTGTCGAAAACACTTCCTCGAAAGTATTTAATGAAATTACCTGAGCAGTTTAGAAATGAAGTAAAGGAAAAGGTTTCAGATATTAAACCTGCATCTAATCCTTACAAAACAGTTGAACTATAATACCCCTCATGAAGAACAAAACAAATGATTTACATTGAGATAGACAAACACGGTAGACAACGACTAGTGAGTAGCTTTGATGAAAGCATGATCGTATTAAGATCATGGAACAAAGAAGACGAGAGTAACTATTCAAAAAGCACATTTTCATCAGGACATCAACGGAATAATAAGGCAGATACACCCGAGTTGACAGAGCTACGAGATAGACAAAAACAAATCTTTTTAGCTTCAATGGCTTTGCTTAAAAAGATCCGCGAGGAAATAAGAGAATTCAACTTTGAAGAAAAAGCATTTTTGGAGAAAGCAAAGAAAGAGTATAATGAGATAGGTGAAAAATATTTAGGTGTACGTTTCTCCACATTTTTAAGAGGTGTCGTTTAACCACACCACAAAAATAGACATGCAAAAAGCATTGACAGGCAAAGAAAGACAGCCACTAGCTTTCCTTATGATTGGTGGGATCTTTTTCTTTTTTAATGTCAGGTGGAGAACAATACTAAATTCTGTTTAATTTACTTGAATGGTGACGGATTGTTTAGGGAATTGATTTTAAGAAGTACTCCACTCAATACGAAATGTATCGTTTATTAGGGAACATCATCTAACAATGATGTTCCCTAAAATATTACCAATAGAATTACAGTTAGGTTTGATTGAATAAATGAAAATTGATTTGCAGATAAAATGAAATATTTTTTTGTAACATTATGGTCAAATAATATAAATTATTACAATGTTAAAAAACGTGTTGAGAATTCAGAATTTAAAGGGACAATTTACCATTTGTTTTGCAGTATTCCTTTCGATTACATCATGTGTAAAGGTAAAAAGTAAGTATATTAAAGAAGAAAGAGAGATTGCAACTTATGAACAAACCATTAACGGTTCTTTGTATGATTTGAATTTCGAAGTTATTAATACAACTGTTGCTGATAGTATTACTGTTGCTGATAGTATAGAGATTTTGAATAATGAATCATTGGAGGTGTTGCTTTATCTGAACGATTTGGCAGAGAACGATGACAACTTTGTGTCGAATTCGGTATTTACTACTATTATGCTTGTTCAAGAAAACAATTCATTAGATAGTAGTATTGATAGATATGCAGAACATATCAGTAATAATTTAAGATACAGTCGTGTAGAAAAGGATAAGTTTCTGGATGTCGTAAACTTACAATTACGGATAAGCAATTACAAGGGACTAAAACAAGACTCAGTACTGGCAAATATTGTAGGCTGCAAGTACATAATGAACGACCTTTCTGGTAACCGCTTTGAAAGAAACGATAATTACATTTTCATTGATGGTGAACTGATTGAAAAAACAGATATAGAGGGAAGAAAAAATATAATTGAAAAGAACAAGGTAGCTGCAAAAGAAGCGATAGAAAGATTCAATAACAGTCTTAATGATGATATAAAACGCTTAAAGGCCGTAAATGATGAGAGGGAGAAAAAACTGGAAGAAATTAGAAAAAAATATAAAAGAATTGGTGACGGATACGACGATACGAGAGATTTAATGAGGTTAGAGAGAGGTTACTAGCCATAAGAAATAAAATTATTTAAACCGTTCTATTTTGAACGGTTTTTTTGTGCCGTATTGATTAGGTTAAATGGCAATACAAGCAATATTAGACTGTTCTAAACACAAGTAACACCTATCTTGCGTCAACATACTATTGAAAGTGGCCAGACTCCCAAAAAAATAAAGATGTAATGCAATTATCGGTCAATTACAAACCTCACAAAATAAACGGGTGCGGGTATAAGCTAAAAACATAATATAAAATTGTATTTGCTTTGTGCTTGGTTAGTGTACGAATGCATAAGGCGTCAAATAAACTGCAGATTATTAAGATGTTATAATTGCGTATACAGCATCAAATAATAAGTGAATGATTAATGCATATTGTTACGGCAGACTATACCAAATATCATGAATTATATCTTTAATAATAAAATATTTTCGTCGAGCTTTTTATTACGCCATAGGAAGGTTATATATAATAGTGACGGGGGGGCATTCTGGGATTCGAAACAAACAATGAAACCATATCCCACCCGAGGGATGTATATTTTTTAGGATTTTTGGATAGGGGGGGTGAAATAGGACTCGCAAGAAGAGAATGACAGCTCTGTATGTCGTATAAATAAAGGGAATTAGGCCAATATTGTTAAATACAATGAATGCGTATGGAATGCCTGCAAATTATAGATTAAATCAATCATGCGCCTAGTCGCAATGGGATTCAAGAACAAATCATCGAAAAGAGAGAAAATTCCTAAAAACATCAAAAACAACTATTTTTTGCTATAGTTTAACAAGTCGTTAGTGATATGTATATAGCATCTTTATGCATTATATAAAAAAGAGTAATAAAGGTTTCGCGCACCATTGCCGATCTCGATGGACAAGAACATGTGCAGGTCGATCACCTGTCGGAAGCCATCCATTACCGCAGTCTGGATCGTGACAACTGGGGTGGGTAAGATCTCGTGTTGGCACGCTGATAACACTGTTTTTTTTGATTTTGCAGAAAAGAGATTGCTCGCAGATTTCGCAGATTCGCGCAGAATGATTTTCGGGATTCGTGCTACAGTTTGGTGATGGTCTCACTCCGGGTGAACCTATCACTTAGGTCCTACGGGATTGGTGCTAGTCTTTAATTGTTTTGTATTCGTTCGCCTTTTAAAGGAGAGTAGTCGTTTTTCAAATATCCATTCACATCAATGTTGTCAAAAAAGCATTTAATCCCTGTTGCTTTATTGATATCTTGAATATTCTGCATGTGAAAATGAAGATGTGCTTCTGAAGAGTTGCCCGAGTTGCCACAAAGCCCCAGTAAATCACCTTTATTAATCATTTGTCCTTGTTTTACAACGATTGAGTTTTGTTTGAAATGGGCAAAAAATAAATATTCATTGGTAGCAGCTTTAATAATAACTGTATTTCCCGGGATATAAAAAAGGTCAAACTCTCCGGGAGTATTATCCGCTATACCATCTATTACACCAACTACCTCGGCATTACAAGGAGCAATTATCCCTTTACCAAAAGCATAATAATCTTCGTTTGTTTTTCCGTCTGTTTTGTATGATTTGCCTTCCTGGTCGGAGATAATAAAATCGAATGCATTTTTCTGTGCTTCATTCTCAACATGATAGTTTAGTTCTTTGGTGTCACCTCCCCAAACAACTGTCCATTCTCCACGAAACGGCAAATCGAGGTTTGTTTTATTTCTGTCAGGTTTTGGGAGATTTTCATCCTTAAATGGTTTTACCAATAAGCCGTTTATTTTATCATCCTTATCAACCGAGATATTTAGCGAAAACAGTGCACGTTCAAAGCGGGTTTTATACGAGGCAAAGCTTTTGTTTTCGTACCGAATAAATTCTCTGTTTTCAATATTACCTGCCTGTTTTTTTAGTTCTTTTAAGAAATCAATGGTTCTCTCAATTGGTAAATCTTTTTTCATCTCCGGCGAAAAGAGCTCAAACAGTTCAGCGTATTTATCGGAGTTATACAATAGCTCGAAATCATTAGCAATTTTTTTTGAAACCTCTTTCTCTTCTTGTCCGAAGTTTACCAGTGGAAGTAAAATTAAAATTATAATGCAGAGACGATTCATCTGGGTTTTTGTTTACTTATGGCCTAAAGATAACTATTTAAATACGATACAAATCATCAGTGTAGTCGGAAGTGTTTTGGAATGCTGACAACTCTGATTTTTTTGATTTTCGCTGAAAAGAAATTGCTCGCAGATTTCGCTGATTTAAGCAGAACAATTTTTCGGGATTAGGAATTAGTTTGGTGATGGTCTAACTTTGGGTGAGGCTATCACTGATTAACAAAGACCTGTTTTACCTTTTTCAGCCTTATTGGCTGAGACACGATTTACAAAATCGCGCCAGCTGAGGCGCTTATTGGCTCCTGTGGACTTTTGTGCATTATAACGAAACATATTTTTTAAGTTTCATCCAACAAACACAGTAAAACAATTTCCAATAAATTGTAAGATTGAAATAACCGGCAATTTGTTTCTCCGAAAAACCGGAGGCCAAAAACCGGCCCCAATTCTAAACTCCGTAAAACCGGAGACGAAAGACCAACTTCAATTTTTGCTTCCGGAAAACCGGAGTTAAAAATGAGGTCCCAATTTTGAGCTCCGAAAAACCGGAAGATAAAAACAGATCCCGATTTATACGTCCGAAAAACCGGAGATGAAAAACGAGCTCCAATTCTTGTTTCCGAAAAACCGGAGTTGAAGATTAGCTTCCAATTCGGAACTCCGAAAAACCGGGAATTAAGTTAATTGTCATCTAAACAATAAGCTAAAATTTGTATCTTCATAGCCTAAATCAATAAAACCACAAAATGAAGAAGCCTGTTCTTTTACTGCTCTTTCTGCTGAGCATTGTCCCATCGTTGTTCGCACAAAACATCCATTTAAATTCGCTGGGTTTTCTAACCAATGGCCCAAAATCGGCTGTTGTTCCGCAATCGTGTACTTCGTTTAAAGTTGTTTCGGTTGCTAGCGGCGACGTTGTTTTTGAAGGCAAAACAACAGGGCCAAACTATCAGAAAGATGTAGATCAGGAAGTATGGAAAGTTGATTTCTCCGACTTTCAAAAACCGGGTGATTACTACCTGGAGGTCGCCGGAGTTGGGCGCTCAGATGAATTTAAAATCGCAAACGATGCGTTTAACTTTGCAGCAGTAACAAGTATGCGTGCCTTTTATTTATGGCGCTGCGGAATGGCTGTTGACGGCGAGTTTGCAGGCAATCATTACCATCAGGATGTTTGTCACCTCGATGATGCATACGAAGATTATATTGGAAATAAAGGATCGAAACGTGACGGGACAGGTGGCTGGCACGATGCCGGCGATCATGGAAAATATGTGGTAAATGCAGGTGTTTCTCTGGGCGTTTTGTTTTATGCCTGGGTACATTTTCAACCTCAGCTGGAAAAAATGGATTTGGGTATTCCTGAAACAGCACCCGGATTCCCCGATTTTCTGCAGGAACTGAAATGGGAAACCGACTGGATATTAAAAATGCAGTACCCCGATGGCTCGGGCAGGGTATCGCATAAACTTACGCGTACTTCATTCTCAGGTTTTATAATGGCCAGCGACGATGACGCCAAACGGTATTTTACGGAATGGAGTTCGGCGGCAACAGCCGATTTTGTGGGAATAATGGCTATGGCTGCGCGCTACTTTAAACCCTACGATGCGGCCTACGCACAAAAATGTTTGGATGCTGCGAGGGTGAGTTATCGTTTTTTGCAGGAAAACCCGGAGGCCAAACGTTTTGTGCAGGGTGATTTTAAAACCGGGGGTTACCAGACAAGAGATAATGATGATCGCTTGTGGGCAGCTGCCGAGCTATGGGCAACTACCGGCGACGAAAGCTGTTTGCGTGATTTTGAAAAGCGGGTCGCTGAATTCGATTACAAAATAGAAGAGAACTGGGACTGGTCAAATGTGTCGAACCTGGCGATGTATTCGTACGCACTTTCTTCGCGCAAAGGCAAAAATCCGGAAGCAGAAGCTACAATAAAAAAGAACATCATTGCCAATGCCGATGCTTTGGTGGAAAAATCAGAAGCTGATGTGTATTCGCGTGCCCTTGGCGGCCGATACTACTGGGGCTGCAACGGAACTGTTGCCCGCCAAACGGTAAACCTGCAGGTGGCTAATCTTATTCAGCCCAATCCAAAATACAAAAAAGCGGCTATTGGTATTGTCGATCATATCTTCGGGAAGAATTACTATAATCGATCGTACGTTACCGGTTTGGGAATCAATCCGCCAATGTTTCCGCACGACCGTCGTTCGGGAGCCGATTCGATTGATGCACCCTGGCCGGGGTATCTGGTTGGCGGTGGGCATTCAGCAACCGATTGGGTGGATAAGCAGGAATCGTACAGCCACAACGAAATTGCCATAAACTGGCAGGCCGCACTGGTTTATGCCCTTGCCGGATTTGTAAGTTATTAATGGAATTTGTCTTTTAGTTGCAATTGTTTTACCGTTGAAAACTAGGTAGTTCAATTGATTTCATTTAATTTTATAGAAATCAAAATCTACCTGTCATGACTAAATCAAAAAAGTATCCCGTAACCCGAAGAAATTTTATCAAAGTTTCGGCTGCAACAACTGCTGCAGTTTCTGCTATGTCGTTTGGAGCCTGTAATACCGAAAAATTACCGGAGCCAATGACGCGCCCTTTTGGCAAATTGGGTTTTAATGTAACCACACTTGGTCTCGGAGGGCAGGCATCTATCCAGTGGACTCCTGATGATGTTGACCCGGTTCCTATTATTTTAAAAGCATTTGAGCTTGGCATTAATTATTTCGATACCTCCAACCTATACGCCGACAGCCAGCTGAATTTCCACAAAGCTTTTAAACACCTGAACCTCATTCCCGGAGATGATGGTTACAACGAAGCGCTGCGCAAATCAATTTGGTTGACCAGTAAAACGGCTATGCGCTGGGGAAAACCGGGTTGGCCCGAGCGGGAGAATGTCAGTAACTGGTCGAATGGCGAAAATGTACAATGTGCGGTTGACGATGTAAAACGCTCTTTAACCCAGTTGTTTGGCGATGGAGAAGGTTATTACCCGGATGGCGCTTACCTGGATATGGTGCTATGCCATACTTTGCATAATACCGATGAGGTTGATGTGCTTTACGAAGGACTGGAAACGCCACTTGATCCCGATGGCAATTTTGGCGCTTTGGTCGCCCTTCGTGATTTGCGCGACGGAACCAACCTCACCGGGATGAATCCGAAAAATGAAAAGCTGATCAAACATATTGGTTTCTCGGGGCATGCAAATCCGCCGGCTATGATGGATATGATTCAGCGCGATGAATACGGCATTTTAGATGGTATGCTGATAGCCATTAACGCCAACGACAAAACCAAAATGAACATGCAGAATAATGTTATTCCGATTGCCGAAGCCAAAGGAATGGGAATAATAGGTATGAAGGTATTTGCCGATGCAGCCATGTACCATAAAGAACCGCGCTGGTCGCAAACACCTGCCGATGTTTTCCGAAAAGTGGGTACCGATGAATTGCCGAGCAAGCCGCTTATTGAATATTCGCTGACTACACCGGGTGTTCATACCTTGATTATTGGAATCGGGCAAATTGATGACGACCCCATGAAATGCCAGCTGGTACAGAACTTTTATGCTGCACAAATAGCTCCTGACGGAATGAGTGCTGATGAGCGAAAAAGAATTGAGGAACAAGCCAAAAGTGTGAAGCCGGGAAGTAACTATTTTCAGGCCATTGAGAAAGAAAACCTTTCTGCACCGCGCGATGCAAAATTCGTTGACGGCAAATTAACATGGAACACGGCTTTGGCTGATGAGGAGCCCATATCGCATTACGAAATTATCCGTGATGGAGAGTTGCTGGGCAAGGTGGAACACAAACCTCAGCTCTTAAAAAGCAAGCCTTTTAGTATTACTCTCGACGAGCCGGGTAATGTTACGCTGGCCACTGTTGATATCGCTGGAAATAGAGCTGAGACAGTTGTGACGTAACAAAAATTTAATCACCTTTGTGCCGATTAGTATGAACCAAAAGTCGTACTATTGGTTTGAGATAGTAAAACATAATTTAACTAAGATGGTAGACAGACTTTCCGATCCCATTGGAAGATTGATGGGATTGCGTTATAAATCGCACCCCTGGCACGGTGTTTCAATTGGTGATAATGCCCCCGAAGAATTAACCGCTTTTATCGAAGTGGTTTCAACCGATACGGTAAAATACGAAATTGACAAGGATAGCGGTTACCTGCGTGTTGACCGGCCACAAAAATTCTCGAATGTTGTTCCCGCTTTATACGGATTTATTCCGCAAACCTATTGCGGTACCAAAGTTGGCGAATTCTGTTCGCAGAAAGTGAACCGAAAAGGCATAAAAGGCGACGGCGATCCGATTGATATTTGTGTGCTTACCGAAAAAGATCTGGCGCATGGCGATTTGCTGGTAACGGCTCGTCCGATTGGTGGTTTTCGTATGATTGACGGCGATCAGGCTGATGATAAAATTATTGCCGTTTTGGATAACGACACCGTTTATGGTCATTTTACCGATGTGGCACAAGTGCCGGAAATTGTAATCCAGCGTTTGGAGCATTATTTCCTTACTTACAAAGATATGCCGGGTGTTGATTCAAACACCGAAATTGCTGCAACCTACGGGCACGATGAGGCGATTGAGGTGATCAGACTTTCGGTTGAAGATTACAACAACAAGTTTGCGAATCTGGGCAAACTGCTTTCATAAATAAAAAGGCCTGATTCTCGAAAATCAGGCCTTTTTATTTATCACCCGTAAGAGTAGGTGGAGAAGTTATAAAATATCCCATCCATAAGTTTCAATATTGAATAGAAGCTACCAAACATAAGCAACATTCTTTTGGCTTATCAGCCGGATTCTACTCTTTGGTTTAGCCCAAAGAGTAGACAGAAAACCCAAGGCTGCGCCCGCTTCTCTCGGAAAAGCTACGCGATGACCGCTAAAATTCCTGAAACTTCCCGATGCTACGATCGGGACAGGCAGTCGTTCCTCCTCAAACAACAGTAATTTTTTAACACCGTCACCGCTTGTTTTCCGTCCGCCAGCTGGCGGACGAGGCCAAGCTTTGATGTGGCTGACGCTGCATAAGTGGACGGCCTCTTTTGTTCGTTACCCGAAGTTGAAGTAAAACTTTAATGAGAGCGGGAAGCTCCGAGGAATCGAGGAGATCACCCGTCCGAATTTAGGTTATACAAAAACGCAGGGGAAGGATCAAAAGCAGCCTTGAACTTTCTGCTTCGTCTTTGCTTTAAGGCAAAGATGAAGGCCGCCTTTAGATTAGCAATATCTTTTATCATTACTAAATTGTATTGTTCATTTTAATGAAAGCAGAGGTGAACCCGATAGGCCGCCTAGGCTAATATGCCTA
>NZ_JAAAGB010000007.1 GCF_010586825.1 Draconibacterium mangrovi
TAGGCATATTAGCCTAGGCGGCCTATCGGGTTCACCTCTGCTTTCATTAAAATGAACAATACAATTTAGTAATGATAAAAGATATTGCTAATCTAAAGGGCGGCCTTCATTTTTGCCTTAATGCAAAAACGAAGCAAAAAGATCAAGGCTGCTTTTGATCTTCACCCTACATTTTCATAAAACCTAAGTTCTGGCGGGTGATCTCCTCGCTCCCTCGGAGCTTCCCGCTCTCACTAAGGTTTCATTTCCACTCCGGGTAAATACCAAAAGAGGCCGGTCAACTTAAGTATTGTTAGCAGATACGAAAGCAATATCGAAGCTTCGGCCTCGGCCGGTGAACCGGAAAACAAGTGGTGACGGCGTTAAAAAAATACTGATTTTTGAGGAGGTACGACGAGTTTCAGGAATTTTAGCTGGCATCGCGTAGTTTTTCCGAGTGAAGTGGGCGCAGCCTTGAGTTTTTTGTTTACTTATTGTCTTAAGACAAAAAAGTAAAATCCGCCTGATAAGGCTATAGGAACTAAATTCTTGTGTATAATCTTTATCATCTCAACCATGTCACAATTAGAATCGAACAGATTTCAATATTGGAGATTTGGAAAGCCAAATCTTAGACTTCCAAAACAAGTTGATCAAGTTCATTTTGTATGAAAGTAAACTCTTCATCCGAAATGTTTAACTCTGCAGCTTTCAGATTTTCCAAAACCTGTTTTTCATTTCGGGCACCGGCAAGTACACATGTGATTCCGGGTTGGTTCATGGTCCAGTTTAAAACCAGCTGTGCCAGTGTTGCTTGTTTGGCTTCGGCAATCGGTTTTATTTTATCCAGAAATGTGTTGATTCGCGACAAATTTGGCTCCTTAAAAAATGGGGTAGTTGGCCTATGATCACCTTCTGCAAATTTATACCCGGCGGTAATTTTCCCTGTTAAAACACCTCTTTGCAGCGGGCTGTAAGCAATAATGGCTTTATCATTGGCAATACAATACGGAACCAGTTTATCTTCTATACCGCGGTTAACCATACTGTACGGAACCTGGTTCGATGAAATTTTGAAATACTTTTCAGCTTTTACCATTTCGTTCATGGAGTAATTACTTACACCACCGCCACGGATTTTCCCCTGATCTTTTAATATTTCCAGTGCTTCCATGGTTTCTTCAACCGGAGTGGAACTATCGGGCCAGTGTTGTTGGTAAAGATCTATATAGTCGGTGCCAAGCCGACGTAAACTATCTTCACATTCTTTTATCACACTTTCTTTGCTACCCAAACGATAAAGGCTAACCTGATTCCCCTTGTTATCAAAAGTCTTTTCGTAATGTACATGACCTGATTTTCGGTCCCACACCAAACCAAACTTGCTTAACAGTTCAACCTTGCTGCGTTTGCCTTTTATGGCTTTTCCAACAAACTCTTCGCTTTGGCCGAAACCGTAAACCGGCGCAGTGTCGATGGTTGTCATGCCGTTTGTAATAGCTGTTTCAATGGCTTTAACCGACTCATTTTCTTCGGCTCCGCCCCAAAACCATCCGCCAATGGCCCAGGCGCCAAAAGTAATTGATGTAATTTTTACGTCTGATGCGGGTAACTGTACTTTATTCATAATGTTAAACTTTTCGGATGAAAATGTCTCGGGAAGTTAGGGATAAAAATTAACTTATCGAGCTCCAGTCGAAGCTTGTATCCTTTGATGATAACAGGTTTTTAAGAAGCAGTTGGTTTTGTTCCTTTTGCAAAAACGGATCGTCGTCGAGAATATCGTTGGCAATGTTCCGGGCTTTTTGAAGGATCTCGCCGTCTTTTCCGAGGTTGGCAATTTTTAGGTCGAAACCCATACCACTTTGCTGTGTGCCTTCCAAATCACCGGGACCACGCAATTTCATATCCACTTCGGCAATTTCAAAACCATCGTTGGTGCGCACCATTGTGTCCAGTCGTTTGCGGCTTTCGGTGCTAATTTTATACGACGACATCAGGATACAATACGATTGTTCGGCGCCACGCCCCACACGGCCACGCAGCTGGTGCAACTGCGACAAGCCAAAACGTTCGGCACTTTCAATTACCATAACCGCTGCATTTGGCACGTCAACACCCACCTCAATTACGGTTGTGGCAACCATAATCTGCGTTTCGCCACGTTTAAAAGCCTGCATGGCATTTTCTTTAATGTTGGGTTTCATTTTCCCGTGTACCATGCTGATTTTGTAATCGGGAAAAGTCTCAGAAATATGACGATAACCTTCTTCCAGGTTTTTAAGGTCCATTTTTTCCGATTCCGAAATCAATGGGTAAACAATATAAACCTGCGTTCCTTTATCAATTTGTTGTTTCAAAAAACGGTTCAGTTGCGCTCTTCTGTTCTCGAAAAAGTGCATGGTTTGTATCGGTTTTCGTCCCGGTGGCAATTCATCAATCACTGATACTTCCAGGTCGCCATAAACGGTCATGGCCAATGTTCGCGGTATCGGTGTGGCTGTCATTACCAAAATATGCGGAGGAATCAGATCATTCTTTTTCCAGAGTTTTGCCCGTTGTGCCACACCAAAACGATGCTGCTCGTCGACAATAACAAGTCCCAGCCGTTTAAAACTTACCGTATCTTCAATCAATGCGTGGGTACCAATTATAATTTGCATTTCGCCCGATTGCAGTGCGGCATGCAATTCACGGCGCTGTTTGGCTTTTGTCGATCCGGTAAGCAAGCCAACGTTTATACCCATGCCGTCCAGCATTCGTGAAATGGATTGATAGTGTTGTTGGGCCAGAATTTCGGTTGGCGCCATTAAACAACTCTGGAATTCGTTGTCCATAGCCAGTAACATCGTCATTAATGCCACCAGCGTTTTTCCACTTCCCACATCGCCCTGCAGCAAACGGTTCATCTGGGATGTTCCGTTAACATCGCGCCGGATTTCCTTGATCACCTTTTTTTGTGCATTGGTAAGATCAAAAGGCAGGTATTTTTCGTAAAACGTATTGAAATTAAAGCCAACCTTTTCAAAATGAAATCCTTTGAATTTTTGATTCCGATTATGTTTTAATGCCAGTATTTTCAGCTGTATAAAAAACAGCTCCTCAAACTTTAATCGAAAGGTGGCGTTTTTAAGTTCAATTGGTTTTTCCGGTTTGTGAATGGCCGAAAGCGCCTGCTCAAGCGGCATAAGTTTCAATTCGCGGGTTAGGTATTCGGGCAGCGTTTCTTTGATTTTTCCCTTTGCCAGCCCAAGCAAGGTGAGTTGAAATTTGTTAATGGTTTTCGAGGTGAGAAACTGCTTTTTCATTTTCTCGGTGGTGTTGTAATGCCCCTGAAAAAGCCCGATTGGTTTAAGTTGTATTTCCTGCTCGGTTTCCATTTCGGGGTGCACCACACTAATTCGGCCACTAAACAACGCCGGCTTGCCAAAAACTATATAAGTTTTGTTAATCAGGAGTTGCTCTTTTTGCCATTTTATTCCCCTAAACCACACCAGTTCCATGGTGCCGGTGTTATCCGAAAAACGGGCAACAAGCCGCTGTTTGCTACCGGTGCCAACGGTTTCCATCGAGCGCAAAACGCCTTTCACCTGAATGTATGCCATCTCGGTGTTAATGTCGGAAATATTGTAAAATTTGGTGCGGTCGATGTATTTGTACGGATAATAATATATCAAATCGCTAAAGGTTTTTATTTTCAGCTCTTTGAATAAAATTTCCGCACGTTTTGGCCCCACGCCGGGTAAAAATTTTATTTCCTGATCGAGAAATTCTGGCATGCAGCAAATATACATATTCACACAAATTGCGGCAACAGCGAATAATACCGAAATATTCAAAAGAAATTAACTGTTGGGTACAGTTTTTGTAATAAAGCGAAAAGTTTTACCATTTGTATTTCAGAGTGAGCCTTAAGCGAAATGGTGAAATTATCCCGATATTTTGGGAGTTAACGCCGATTGAAAGGAGGAATTATCTGAAATAAAGCTTAATTTAATTTCGCATCGGTATTACTTATGATAATAAATCTTAAAAAATGCTATTTACAGTCTGAGAACAGCTGGAAAATCATATTTTTAACAACGATTCGTTCGTTACATGTAATGCGACAAAAAAAATACTACAAATACATAAAACAAAGCTATGCCGGAAAAAATTATTCATCTCGAGAACATTGTAAAAACATATAAGGTTGGAACGCAGGAAGTTCGTGCCCTTCGTTCTGTTTCTATTGATATTTATAAAGGCGAATATGTTGCCATTATGGGGGCCTCGGGTTCGGGGAAATCAACCTTAATGAACATTATTGGCTGTTTGGACACTCCAACCAGTGGAAAATATGTGTTGAACGGAAATGATGTGAGCAGCCTGTCGGATGATAGTTTGGCAGAAATAAGAAACTCGGAGATCGGTTTTGTTTTCCAGGTATTTAACCTTTTACCACGTAATTCAGCTCTTGAAAACGTAATGTTGCCACTGGTTTATGCCGGAAAGCGCAAGGCAGAACGCAAACAAATGGCCGAAGCCACCCTTGTTGATGTAGGTTTGGAAGACCGTATGGAACACAAGCCCAACGAATTGTCGGGAGGACAACGCCAGCGAGTGGCCATTGCCCGTGCGCTGGTAAATAAGCCTGCTTTACTTTTGGCCGATGAGCCAACCGGTAACCTCGATTCAAAAATTTCGGAAGAAATTATGAAGCTTTTTGCTGAAATTCACCGAAAAGGGAACACCCTGGTTATGGTAACCCATGAAGAAGATATTGCCGAGCACGCACATCGTATTATTCGGTTAAAAGACGGAGAAGTGGAGTCGGATATAATTAATGAGAATCCGATTTATTAACCTAATTTCGATTCTAAAATAGCTCACAGCTTTAGCTATTTTTAGTCAGAAACTTTCACCAATTTTAGAAGTACTATTGGGATAATACAAGAAAATTGGGGGAAGTTTATGGAAAAAAGAGCAAAGCCTATAAGGAAAGTCCTTCTCACGCCATCTTTACAATTAAAATTCTTTGAAATAACCCGTTATTCCTTCATAATTTTAATTCTAAATCTGTCGCAATTAAGACTTTCTGTGAAAATATTTTAGAATCGAAATTAGGTTATTAACTTTGTAAAATCGTTTACGATATTATATCCCGAATGGTAAACATCTCGGGATTTTTTATGTTCTTCAATTACAAAAGAATTAACATGTCAGGAGATTTTAAAATATATACAAAAACCGGCGACGACGGTACAACCGGACTTGTTGGTGGCAGCCGTGTTAAAAAATACGATCTGCGTTTGGAGAGTTACGGAACGGTTGATGAATTAAATGCCTGTATCGGTGTTATCCGATCATTCGATATTGATCCGGCAGTGAAAGATTTACTGCTAAAAATTCAACATAAACTTTTCAACATTGGTTCGCGCCTGGCTTCGGATGAAAAAGGGCAAGAGTACACCGCGCAACTCATTGTTAAAAATGAAGATATTGAGGTGTTGGAGAAAGCAATTGATTCGTACCACGAAACGCTGCCCGAACTGCGGAATTTTATCCTTCCGGGAGGGGAACTGTCAGCAGCTCAGTGCCATATGGCACGAACTATATGCCGAAGGGCAGAGCGCCGAATCGTTGAATTCTCAGAACAAACACCTGTTCAGCCCGAACTGATAAAGTATATTAACCGGCTTTCGGATTATCTGTTTGTATTGGCCCGAAAACTCGCTCATGATAAAGGAATTGACGAAACAACCTGGCAGTATTGATATTTTTTTTTCAGGAAAGTTTTTTCGTATTTATTTTTTGTTATATTCGCGCCAAAGTAAAAAATCGAGTTTAACCACATAAAAACTGTAGACACATGTATTGGACTCTGGAATTAGCATCGAAGTTAGAAGATGCACCTTGGCCGGCAACAAAAGACGAGTTAATTGATTATGCAATACGTTCGGGTGCTCCGCTTGAAGTAATTGAAAACTTGCAGGAGATTGAGGATGAAGGTGAGATGTACGAAAGTATTGAGGATATTTGGCCGGATTATCCAAGTAAGGATGATTTCTTTTTTAACGAAGATGAATACTAGCAATAAAATGATAGTATATAAAGCATCCGTCTGATGGCGGATGCTTTTTTTATTTCTTTTTAGAGGCTTAATGTTTTCCAGCCTTCTTTTAAGTAGTCGGATAACGGAACGCCCATTCCTTTAACATCAACACCCATTTCGGCTAATTTTTCGTCAACTTCGTACATCTTGGCGCAGTATAAACACGCTTCGATTTTTACGCCTGCTTCCTGCATCTTTTTAATGTAATCCTGAATCATTTCATTTTCGGCAGCCAGTTTTGCCGATGGTCCCCAAATAATCAGAACCACATCGTCGAACCAACCTTGCTTTTTGGCATTATAGGTGTACATAAAAGCCATTTTTTCGGCCACGTCCGGATCGCCGCTGGTCCACAGCACCGCCAGTTTGTTTTTATTTTCCTCCATTGGTTTGTTGTTTGTTGCTATTGCAACACTGCAAAGCAGGATTAAAAATACGAGTACTAAATTACGTTTCATAGTCTAAGATTTTAAATGTGTTTTGCCAATTCTTTTATTGGAATTAAATCAAGTTCTGAGTAATCTGATAATTGATTTTTAGCAATAAACTCTTTATTCAACAAATAGAGTTTGCTGTTAAATTTATCTTGCGGAAAGGTGTTATCTTCCGAGAATTCTTCCAGGTCAAATTCAGTAAAGTTTAGTTCGCAAGCCGATAATTCCCATCCACTATTTTCATTCATATATAACAAGGGCAGACCGTGTGTTCTGCAGATAATCGGGCGGTCGTCATAAATTTCGCATTGGTGGTTATTTAGAAAAATACAACTTGATTCATCTTTTTCGGGATTAAATTGGGGTTTATCTTCGCGTTCTTTTAGCGCTTTAACAATGCTGTAAAATTCTACCGGAAAAATGCTGTAATCCATACAACACAGATCGCAGCCCGCTTTACATTTCATATGTTTTTTGTGTTGCGTTTCCAGTTTTTCCGATAATTCGTCAATATTCTTTCGTAACGTTTTGTATACTGTAAAATCCATATTTTTCTATTGTTTTTGAAATAGCAAAGGTAAGCAATCAAATGAAAGTGAAAGAAATGGAAAATTTATCCGGCATTAAAACAGAAGTGTCTTTTTTTGGAAAGCAAATCCCTCAATTAGTCGTATATTTGTAATCTTTTGCAGAATAGAACAGAATAGTAATTCGTGAAATGAAACGAGCATGCAATAAAATTTAAACCACAAGGAATAAAAAAGTGCATGCGTGTTATGTCTGTTGCCAACTAAAAAATAGAACAATTATAAACAGATGAAAAAATCAATTTTAAACCTAATTCTAATTTTTTGTGCTTTTGCAGTATTTGCACAAAATGAAAATCTCGACTTTTTAGATCCGGCGCTTCCGATGGAGGAGCGTGTTGAATTACTGGTGTCGCAAATGACATTGCAGGAAAAAGTTGATCAGTTGGAGTACACTTCAAAAGCGGTTGACCGCTTGCATGTGCCGGAGTACAACTGGTGGAACGAGTGTTTACACGGAGTGGCAAGGGCCGGTTACGCAACGGTTTTTCCGCAGTCGATAAGTATTGCTGCCTCGTGGGACGCCGATTTGTTAAACCGGGTGGCAGTGGCTATTTCAGACGAAGCACGTGCAAAACATCATGAGTTTGTTCGTCGCGACAAAAGAGGCATTTACCAGGGCCTTACTTTTTGGTCACCTAATATCAACATCTTCCGCGATCCTCGTTGGGGACGTGGACACGAAACTTATGGTGAAGATCCGTACCTCACCGGAATTTTAGGAACCCGGTTTGTAAAAGGGCTTCAGGGCGATGATCCGAAATACCTTAAAGTAGTGGCTACCGCAAAACATTATGCAGTACACTCTGGGCCGGAACCTTTGCGTCACGAATTTAATGCGCTGGTAAGTGAACGCGATTTACGGGAAACTTATTTGCCGGCATTTCGCATGCTGGTGAAAGACGGAGGAGCGTATTCGGTAATGGGCGCGTACAACCAGTTCCGTGGAGTTCCGTGTTGTGCCAGCGATGAACTAATTGGTATTCTGCGTAATGACTGGGGATTCGACGGTTACATCGTTTCTGACTGTTGGGCTATTTCCGATTTTTTTACCTTTCAGGATTTCTCAAAAGATGCCGCCGAAGCAGCGGCTGTGGCTGTTAAAGCCGGTACCGATTTAAACTGTGGAAATTCATACCGTCATCTTATCGAGGCAGTTAAGCGCGGTTTGATCACGGAAGATGAAATTGATATTGCCGTAAAGCGCTTGTTTACGGCCCGTTTTAAGTTGGGAATGTTTGATCCGAATGAAGATGTGCCTTACGCACAAATTCCATTTTCGGTAAATACATCAAAGGAAAATAATGAGTTGGCTCTGGAAGCCGCGCGCAAAAGTATTGTTTTGCTGAAAAACCAGGATAAAACATTACCGCTTTCAAAAGACATTAAAACACTTGCTGTTATTGGCCCAAATGCTGATAACTGGGAGTCGTTGGTGGGGAACTACAATGGTATTGCCAAAAATCCGGTAACCGTGTTAAAAGGATTACAAAATAAATTGCCGAACACCAAAATACTTTATGCCGAAGGAAGTCATTTGGCCAAAGGAGTTAGTAACCTGCATGCTATTCCTTCAGTGTTTTTACAAACTGAAGATGGACAGGAAGGAGTTAAAGGAGAGTATTTTAATAATGCGAAATTAGAAGGACAACCTGTCTTTTCCAGAATAGATGAAAATATAGATTTTTACTGGGAAGCTGACGCGCCAACACCTGAAATGAATGATGATGATTTTAGTGTGCGCTGGACTGGTTACATTGTACCACCTGTGAGTGGTGAATACCGAATTGGAAGTTGGGGAATGCCCAAGCTCGATATTTGGCTTGAAGGAGAAAAGTTACTAAGTCATAAATCCGAGCATCATGCTTTTCATCACGAAAAGGCTGTAAAAATGGAGGCAGGCAAAAAGTATAAATTTGTATACGAATATGTCAATGATCATGGCGATGGCGATGCAAAATTGTTGTGGGCCATGCCAAACCAAAACCTGAAAGAGGAAGCCGTAAAAGTAGCTGAAAAAGCCGATGCTGTTGTTTTGGTACTTGGCCTTTCGCAACGTCTTGAAGGCGAAGAAATGGAATTGGAAGTAGATGGTTTTGAAGGTGGCGATCGTACACATTTAAAACTTCCGGCAACACAACGCGAATTGATGAAAGCCATTGAAGCAACCGGTAAACCTGTAATTCTTGTTTTACTAAACGGAAGTGCACTGGCGGTTAACTGGGCCGACGAAAACCTGGAAGCAATCATTACTGCAGGTTATCCGGGGCAGGATGGCGGAAACGCGGTTGCCGATGTGTTGATGGGCGATTATAATCCGGCCGGACGTCTGCCGGTTACCTACTATAAATCGGTTGATCAGTTGCCGCCGTTTGAAGAATACGATATGGAGAACCGCACTTACAAGTACTTCAATGGTGAACCATTATATCCTTTTGGCTACGGATTGAGTTATACTTCTTTTACCTATTCAGATGTAAAACTGGCAAAGCAGGCCAAAATTGGTGATACCATTGAAATTAGTGCCAAAGTAACCAATATCGGAGATGCAGCAGGCGAAGAGGTTGTTCAGCTCTACCTAAAAGACATGGTCGCATCGACACCACGACCGAAATATCAGTTGGAGGGTTTTCAGCGAATTGCGTTAAAACCGGGTGAAACAAAAACGGTGAAGTTTGTACTTGAACCTCGTCAGTTTTCCATTATTGGCGCCGATGATAAGCGGGTAATCGAACCCGGATATTTTACACTTTTTGTTGGGGGAAGTCAGCCCGAAGGAAAAGGTAAAAATGGAATTTCAAAAACAATTGAATTGAAAGGAAAGAACACTTTTATTGAATAGGGTAAAAATTATCCAACATCGAAAAAGGTCTGCTAACATCTGATTAGCAGACCTTTTTTTTGCTCGTCTATTAAAAAACGATTTTTAATAGAGAAATATGATCTGCATTAAAAGTGTTGATATTGCTGGCTATTTGCATGAATAATGAACATATATTTGATTGTTAGAATGAGGTATTATAGGAAATAATGAAATTATGTTATAAATTACAATAAAACCAATCGCTGTTTAATTGTTAAAACCTTTATTAATCATGAAAAAGTATTTAGTTTTAATTGTAATGGCACTGGCCATTGTAATTGTTTCGTGTGAAAAAGCAGATGAGTTTGCTATTACAAACCCCGACCAGGTGGAGTTTATAACTCATTCTGAAGTGGTGATCCCCGGGCAATATATTGTATTGCTCGAAACCTCTAATTTAAAATCTGCTTATAAAAGTAAAGCAGAAGCAGATCGTGCAGTAGCAACAAAAGCGCTAAAAATAAGCAACACTGCTCACATCAATTTGGGTGAGCCCAAAATGGTGTACAGCCAGGCTATTGAAGGAGTAGTCGTAAATATTTCTGAAAAGGAAGCCAATGCCTTGAAATCTGCTGATGGTGTTGCCGGTGTTTACGCCGATAAAATGGTAACATTGGCTAAACCGGGAACCGATCCCGGAGATGCTCCTGCCCAGGTTGTTCCTTATGGAATTACAAGGGTTGGTGGTGGAACAACATACACCGGGTCTAATAAAGCCTGGATAATTGATACCGGTATCGATATGGATCACCCTGACCTGAATGTTGATCAAACGCAGGGTGCTACATTTATCACCAGAACTACAACGCCGGAAGATGATAATGGACACGGATCTCATTGTGCAGGTATAGTTGCAGCAATCGACAACGAAATTGGAGTTGTTGGTGTAGCAGCAGGCGCAACCGTTGTTCCGGTTAAAGTTCTGGATAGAAAAGGTTCCGGAGCCTATTCGGTAATTATTGCCGGAGTTGATTATGTTGCTGCAAATGCCGATCCCGGTGATGCAGCAAATATGAGTTTAGGAGGTGGTGTTTATGAACCCATCGACCTGGCTGTTGCCAATCTTGGCGCACAAGGTATATACGTGGCACTTGCCGCAGGAAATGAATCAGATGATGCCGAAAACCATTCGCCGGCAAGAACTGAAGGAGTTAATATCTATACCGTTTCGGCAATGGATAGCAATGACTACTGGGCTTATTTCTCAAATTATGGCGAACATGTTGATTACTGCGCTCCCGGAGTAAGCATTCTTTCTTGTTACAAAAGTGGTGGTTTTGCAACCATGAGCGGAACATCAATGGCTGCTCCACATGTTTGTGGATTGTTGCTGGCAACCGACGGACATCTGTCAACAGATGGATATGTATCCGGTGATCCTGATGGCGATGCAGATCCAATTGCGCATATGTAGTTAAAATAATCAAATATAAACCCCGATTGGTAAAATAATAGGCGCAGTTATTAGCTGCGCCTTTTTTAATTACCCTTCGCATAGTAAGCTATCTTCCAATGCGGTACGAAAATTTTACCAGGAAGACATTATGAGGTTTCTCATCAAAGAGATCAGATAAGTCGTTACCAAAATCAAAGTTCCCCCTGTTATCATAACAGCCACGGTTTTGCGACCATACCAGGTAAATCATCGAGCCGGGACGATACTCCCAGCGAACTACCAGGTTTGATAAGAACTCTTTTACATTAAAATCGGGATTGTCAAAACTATAATCGGTTTGGCCATTTAAGGTTTCATCAATGTGGTATACACTGTTCTCGGTGTCGTAAGTAATCTGTTCACCCGAGTACAGCGCAAACCGGTCGTTTATTTCATCAGCTTTACTATCTGTTATGTACTTAAACGCATCGTAATCGCCGGTTGCAATAAAAGGCTGTCCCCAAAATTGCACGGTCAAATCAGGCGTTACATTATAGTTTATCCGAATCGACGTACTGAACGTTTTTTGCTGAATGGTTCCCATTATGTAACGTTTGTCGTTCATGTGGTCTTGCTGCGTAATATATTGAAGCTGATTGTCGCTTACGCCGAATTCCGGACTAATTTCAATTTGCATGGCCTTAACGGGGCGGTATCCAAATTCTACCTCAAAGCTTTTTCTCGAGTAGTAACCTTTTTCGTTACTCCAGTTCATTCCTCCATCGGCTCCGTATGTGAATTTCTTCTGTGGATTGGAAAATAAACCGGCATAAAAACTGCGATTTCCGGGAGTTTTCATCGCCGGGCCGCCACGTAGTGCCGAATGCGAAAGCTGCTCGCCGTTAAAATTTATACTTGAAAAGGCCCGCCAAAAGTTATTAAACTGGGCGTGCCCATTAATATTACCGCCGGCTCCCAATAAATTGCCGCCAAAATCATAACCAGTCCACTGGTTAAAGTTAAGGCCCATACTTCTGAAAATAGAGAAGGGCTCGTACCAGCGATATCCTACCCAAAAGGCTTGCATAATCTCGTCAACCTCGGGTGTGTAACCAATATCATTAATTTCCAGTCCCGGCGATTTCCAGCTAAATATTCCGACAAACTTCAACTTCCCACCGGTTTTACCGATATTGAATTTTCCACCGGTGCCCGAAAGTGAAGTTCTTGATGAATCGAGTGTTACATAATCGGCATCAGGGCGTTGATAAGTTCGCGAATAGGAAGTTTGCGTGTTAAGAATCGCTTCTTCGCTACCTTCAACACGGCTAAAATATACTCCACCGTCTACAAACCAATCTTTGTTGTGCCATTTGTGTACAAAATCAACACCGCCGGTGTAGGCGCTTTTATGCAGAAAATCGAGATGCTCATCATTTATATTTCTGTTAACGGCGGTAAGCATTCCGCCTATATAAGTATTGCCCTCGTCAAAATCCTTTTGAACTCTGCCTACAAAATAATTGGTTAAGGGCTCAACCACCTCGGTTTTGTTGCCCGAAATGCCTTTTATTTCAGCTTCTTCTTCAGCAGTTACACTTTCAATTACCCCGATCGACCAACCGCTTTTTGTTTTTCCGGTTATTTTGGCTGCACCCAGTATACGTGTAAAATCAGGTGTGTCGGCATATTCATCATTTGCCAGATCGGGAGAATGATTGGGGCGTCGTCCGATTCGGCGCGAGTAAAACAGGTTATTGGCAGATTGATCGCCATCGCCAAAAGCAAGTTTGTACGACAGGATATTGTTACCCTCGATAAAAAAAGGTCGCTTCTCTCTGAAGAAGGTTTCGTAAGTACTTAGGTTTACCTGCGACGGGTCGGCTTCAACCTGCCCAAAATCGGGGTTGATCGTTAAATCCATCGTCAGGTAGTTGGTGAGGCCAATTTTGGCATCTAAACCGGCATCAAAACCATTGGATTTTCCCGATTTCAGAAATGGATTTTCAGGCTCCTTTTCAAAACGTTCAGTACGGGCAACCATATACGGAGTTACATTCAGCGAGTTTTGTGGTTTTATATTTTCAATTCCCCGTAAAATACCAAACTGCGAGGTAAAACCAGCCGTTTCGCGTTTCATGGGTTGCCATGACGAAAGTTCGTCTTCCCTGAAAATATAGCGAAATACATTCAGTCCCCAAATCTGTTCGTCGTTTTCATCAAACCGCAATTGGGTGAGGGGAATCCTCATTTCTGCATTCCATCCGTTTTTAGTCATCGAAGTTTTTGCATACCAAATCGGGTCCCATGTATCGTCTTCGTTATCGCCATCATTGGTACTTACCATATCCGAACGTACTCCTGCTGCCGATACTACAAATGCAAATGAGGTTCGTTTGTCAAAATACGAGTCGATATAAACGCCGGCAAGATCGCCATCTGTCTCATCTCGTCGGGTCATGCGCATGGAAATACTGTCCGGATCATCGAACGATCGTATAGCCACATAAAGGTTGTTGGCATCGTATAAAATGGCATATTCTGTTTGCCGGGTCGGCTCTTCTCCTTCGTTGGGTTCGTGTTGAATAAAGTCGTTTTCCCAATTGGCATTTTGCCATTCCGGTTCGTCAAAAACGCCGTTGACAGAAATGTCCATCATATGGGCAGTACTGGCTTTATAAGTTCTTTTTTCCTGTGCGGATGCTGCATAAAAAAACAACAATAAGCATAGGATGGCAGCAATTTTCATAGAAACAATTTTTCAATAAGACTGCAGTAATTAAAAAGTGTTACAACTAAAATTGATTTTTTAAGTGGTGTAAGCTATTTTGGGCTTGTTTTCATGTTGATTTTGCTGGCTCCAATATAGAAAAACCAGGCAGCAACAGCCATTAGAACATGGCTTGCCGAAATGTGATTAAACCACTGGTGTATGGAAATGTTGTTCATAAAAAATAAAGCCGCAACAGCCGCAAAAGCAACTCCGATAAGCATGAATTTACTGGCTTTATTACGTGTTTTTACGTATAAAAATCCTTCCAGCGAAAGCACAACAAACATTAATCCGTAACCCGAATGAAATTCAACATAAAAGAAGTTGAGCGTAACAATGGTTAAGGTAAGAAAGGTTAGAAACTCAACGATATTAAGTATACTCAGAATCTTAACGATCTGTTTTGATAATTGAATCCGGGTGTGTTCAATTGCTGCCCGTTCAACAAACATTATTGAAAACATACTGGTTATCCAGCCCGGTAACTTCCAGTAGAAGTTAAAATGATACAAAAAAGCATGACCGATCAGACCACCCAAAGCTGTAGCTATTCCCATAATCAGAAAATAAAGTTTGAAATAGGTAAATACTTTTTCAGACCGGTTGTTATTGTGGATTTTGTAGGCGAATATGAAACACAATACCGAAACAAGCAAGTCGGTGAGGGTTACAACCGGCTCGTCAATCTTTACTCCAAAAAGGTATATCGTGTTTATTTCTTCCATCCGTTTTAGCGAGGTAAATAACTCGTTCATTACGTTTAAACCATAATGGACTGCTATTATTTTTGTTCAAAACCGTACTGAGTTTTTATTTATTGAGTAGCTTTATCAAAAATCCAAATAACCAACGAGAAATCCAAATTATGAAACAGTCTTGTATTTTTATTTTGCTACTCCTTTCAACTTATTGTTTTTCAAGCGCTAATGAAACGGAAAAAGAAAATCGGTTTAATGCTGAAAAAGACTTGCTGGTAATGCAGTTCGACTGCAAAACGGATGTAGACGATATTCACTCGGCTGCTGCTTTTAAAACCTTGCTTTCCAGCCCTGAGTTTAAAAAAGTCAACTACTTTGCAGTTGCCGGAACATATGGGATTCAGGAGGGATTGTATGTGCCTCCAAACGAGCTTTTTCAGCAGGCATTTAAAGATAAGTGGGCCGATGCACATGCGAACCGGACAAAAGCGATTGAGCAAATGAAAGAGGTATCACTTCAATATCTGCAAAAAGGAGGAAATGTTTGGATTGCAGAGGCCGGACAATCTGATTTTTCGGCAGCGCTTATTAAAGCCATTCAAAAACATAGGCCTGAAATTAAGACTACCGAACGAATTCATATTGTACAACACAGTAATTGGAATGAAGAGGTTACATCACCGGAAAGCCTGGCTTATGCAAAAGCGAACAGTAATTACCATAAAATTCCTGATGGAAATGCAGTAGGTAACGGAACTCCGGGTTTTAGAACGCCGGGCTACAGCGATTGGAAAATTAAAGTAAAAGATGCTGAGCTTTTAAAGTTGTGGCAACTGGCCGTTGAAATTGGTTTGAAGTATAACGGTAAAGACGGACGATACAACAATGAAGCAGTTGCTGCTGAAGGGCTTGATTTTTCTGACTTGTCGGAAGTTTGCTGGATTTTGGGATTGCAGGATATAAAAGATACCGATGAGTTTTTCAATACTTTTGGACGGTAGAATTTAAAGTCGAATGACGTTAAACGGGCACATAAAAAGGAGTGTGATTCTGTGTTTTTTGCTTGCTGTTGTATGCTCCACAGTATTGGCACAAAAACATACCGTTTATCTAATCCCCGGTCAGGGAGCAGATGCTCGCCTGTTCAAAAACCTGGATATCGACACGGCATTTCAAGTAAAAAATATCGAATACTTCACGCCTGAAAAAGATTGGGATATGGAGCGGTTTGCAAGGGAACTGGCCAAACAAATTGATACCACCCAAACTTTTTCAATAATAGGAGTGTCGCTGGGAGGTATGCTGGCAACTGAAATGGCCGATTTTCTGAATCCCGAAAAAGTAATCGTTATTTCGAGTGCAAAAAGCAGGAAGGAATTTCCGGGACGCTATCGTTTTCAAAAGATAGTGCCAGTATATTGGGTGGTTCCGGGAATTGCAATAAAAACAGGTGCCCGTATTCTGCAACCTCTTGTTGAACCCGACAGGAACAAAGACAAAACAACTTTTAAAAGTATGTTGCAAAATAAGGATCCCCTGTTTTTGAAACGAACCACAACTATGATCCTTACATGGAAACGCGAAAGCTACAGCAATAAAATAGTGCATATTCACGGCGATATTGATAAAACGCTACCTCCGCGCTTTGTTCAGTACGATTATCTGGTGGAAGATGGTTCGCATATGATGGTGCTTACACGAGGCAAACTCATCAGCGAACTTATATATGGTATTATGAATGAGTAAATTGTGTATGCTACTCGGATTATTCTTTGGTTTTTCTTAACTTACCAATACAAATAGAAATCTTCGATTATGCACATCAATTTTAAACACTTTTTATTTCTTATTGCTATCGTTTTTTTGCACCATTCGGCAAAAGCACAGCTTGAAATTACCTACTTTAATGAACACCCTGACTGGCAACCTCAAAAAGTACCGTTTTTTACCAACCGGCCTATTGCATATAACAAAGATGGTAGTTTCAATTTTAAGAATAGTTTTACCGACAAAACCAACACGCTTTATTTCTGCCACTATAATTTCGATACCGATTCCATTGGTGTAAATTTCAGAGTGATAAATATGTCTGATAAGTATCCGCAGGGAAAAGTTGATCATAATTTCTTCTACCAGCTTTACGAATATCAACGTCTGGAGCGGGGCATCAAAAACTTTTATTTTATTGTTGGAGGATACGGAAAGTCGTTCAATAAGCAGGTTCATAGTTATATGCGTCGGCTAAAGGCTAATTATGGCGATTCATTGTTTCATAAAGCGTCAATTACGGTTTTTGCGTGGGGTACAGAGGATAAAGCTTACCGCTATTACCGCGCTGTGAGAAAATCGAAAAACGGAGCCAGCGATTTTGCCATTTTTCAACACATGCTGGATGAGTTTATTAGTGATGATGA
Organism: Draconibacterium mangrovi; assembly: GCF_010586825.1. GTDB lineage: Bacteria > Bacteroidota > Bacteroidia > Bacteroidales > Prolixibacteraceae > Draconibacterium > Draconibacterium mangrovi. Next base: position 17,218 of record NZ_JAAAGB010000007.1, read on the forward strand.
ATACTTTAAAACTCATCCGAAAGATTTAACGATCTCGATTCTTTTCTCGTCGATTGGTAACGAACTATTCAGACAATATGTACTGAACAGGAAAAAGCAAAATATTCCGTATGTTAACACTTATACGCGCATTTCGTTTGTGGGAAGTGTGGCGCCACGCGATGCATTTGAGAAAGGAAATGCATTTTTCGAACTCAACCAATTGGCTGATACCGTTGATGTTTATGTCAATTCAAAAGATATTCTGCTAAAATTGTCGAGTGTGGCACATTTAAAAAACAGGATGGGGAATAAGGGGCCGAAATCGCCTGAAAAATTACCCGATTACATAAATGTAATGGATATAAAGGATATCATCACTATCCACGATATGTCGGGACTTGGGCACGATTACCTGCTGACCAATCCGGTGCTGCAGGATGAAATCCTTCAAAACATCAACAAAAATATTGAGGCAAAGGAAGACGATTAAGCAGATTTTCCTGTCAGTCAGACAGCTTTTAATTAAATCTGGTTAACGATTCTTAGCCAGGCCTGCTCATAAAAGGTGTTTCCCGATAATTTATTTAGTTTTGGCCTTCGAAATTATAACACTATGGCTAAAAAGAAATTATTATGGGTAGCCGTGATGGCGATTTTTCTGGCATCGTGCGGAGCACCAAAAGTATTGATCACCCCAAAAACTGAAGCAACAAATTTTGAAGCAACAGGAAATTATTCGCAGGCACTGACTGCCTGGACGAGTTATTTCGAAACAACAGCAATTGAGGAGGTAGCTGGGGCAGATTTCGCTCAGGCGGCAAAAACGGCATTTAAAGCCGGCAACGCTGAGCAGGCTATCAGTTGGTTCGATCAGGCGCGTTATAAAAATTATGCTGATGTAGGAATGTACCAAACACTGGCCGCTATATACAAACAACAGGATAATTTATCGAAAGAATTATCGGCACTGGAGTACATCACCGAAAATTTCGGGAGCGATAATAGCGAAGTTAATACACGTTTACTGGCTATTTATACCGAAATTGATGCAAATGAAAAAGCTTTGGCAGTGTGGGAAACATTGGATGGTGCTTCGAAAAATAAAGAGGAGAACCTTGATAATTACTTTGAGGTGAATAAAGCATTGGAAAACGAAGCTGTTTGCGATAGTTTGGCTGAAGTATTGCTGGATAAAAATCCCGACCATATGGATGCTTTGGAATGGAATGCAAAAAAATATTACTGGGCCGGGCAAAACCGCTACGAGCGCGAAATGGCGAAATACAACGCGAACAAAACCCGCAAAAACTATAACACGCTTTTAAAAGAACTGGATTTGGTAACTGCCGATTTTAAAAAGGCTCTACCTTATTTGAATAAGCTGTGGAAGCTGAATCCCGGAAAAGAATACGCCGGTTACCTGGCAAATATATACGCCCGGTTTGGCGACGAAGACAAGACGGAATACTATAAAAACTATATGAAGTAAAAAAAATGGCTGCTAATCAATTAGCAGCCATTTCTTTTTTATAGCATTCTCTTTTTATTTCTCCATCAAATTAGCCTTCAGGAAATTCACCATTTTGGTGTACAAATGCATACTTGTGTTACCTCCACGTATTCCATGGTTGCGGTTGGTGTACATTGCCATTTCGAATTGTACGCCCGCCTGTACCATTTTTTCAGTCATTTCATAAGTATTTTGGGCATGCACATTATCGTCGGCCGTTCCGTGAACAATCAATAAATTCCCATTTATATCTCCTGCATGAGAAAGTGGTGAGTTATCGTCGTAACCTTCCGGGTTTTCTTCAGGCGTGCGCATAAAACGTTCGGTGTAAACCGTGTCGTAAAAACGCCAGCTGGTTACCGGTGCAACCGCGATACCGGCCTTAAACAGATCGCCACCTTTTTCAAGCGTTAACAGGGTCATAAAACCACCGTAGCTCCACCCGAAAATAGAAATGTTTTCAGCATCAACATAAGGCAGGGTAGTGAGGTATTTTGCGGCTTCCACCTGGTCGTCCGATTCGTATTTCCCCAATTGCATGTAGGTCACTTTCCTGAAATCTTCGCCACGGGCACCAGTTCCGCGTCCATCAACGCAAACCACCAGAAAACCTTCCTGTGCCAGGTATTCATTCCAGCTAATGCCACCCCATGAGTCTCTAACGCTTTGAGAATTCGGGCCGCTGTACTGTGTCATAAAAACCGGGTATCTTTTCGAAGCATCAAAATCGTTGGGTTTTAGCATCCAGCCATTCAGTTCAATTCCCTCAGATGTGGTAAACGTGAAAAACTCCTTTTGCGGAATTTGCAAACTCTTAACAGTATTTTTTAATACAGTATTGTCTTGCAGAAAGCGGATTTGTTCGCCCTTTTTATTGTCGTGCAAAGTAATGTAATTCGGCACTTTTGCACTGCTGTAATAGTTAATGTAGTATTTAAAGTTGGTGCTGAAAACCGCGCTGTTTGTTCCTTCAAGCGTCGATAGTTTTCCTTTCTCCTCTTTATCCTGGCTAACGTAATAAACCTCGCGGCGCAAAGGCGATTCGGCAGCAGCCTGGTAGTAATACAGTTCTTTTTCGGCATCGTAACCATAAAAGTCGGTTACGTCAAATTCGCCTTCGGTAAGCTGGGCAATTTCAAAACCTTGTTTGTCGTATAGGTACAAGTGCGACCAGCCATCGCGTTCGCTTTGTACCACAAAACTTCCATCTGGAAGGTAAGTGAATGCATCAAGGAAATTTTCAGCAATGTAGCGGTCGTTTTTCTCTGACAGAAAATTGCGTGAGTCGCCCGTATACGGATTGGCGTATAAAATATCCATTTGGTTTTGATGGCGATTTAAACGCATTACAACCAGTTCATTATCATCAGGAGTCCATTTTAAACGCGGAACATAAATGTCAGTCTTTTCGCCAATATCAACTTTAATGGCAATTTTTGTTTTCACTTCGTACAAATAAACCTCCACCTTAGAGTTGGCTTCACCGGCTTTTGGGTATTTAAAAGTATATTCTCCCGGATATAATTTATTGTCGCTTATCGTCGGTGCGGCTCCGGCATACATGGGCATTGAAAATTCAGGCACTTCCGTTTCGTCAAAACGAATGTAAGCCAGAAATTTGCTGTCGGGCGACCACCAAAAAGCCTTGTTGAAGCCAAATTCTTCTTCGTAAACCCAGTCGGGAGCACCGTTTATAATCTCGTTAAATTTTCCATCAGTAGTTGCCTGGTGAGTGCTTCCAAACCTTAGGTTTTTGATGAAAATATTATTGTCGCGTACATAGGCCACGTAATTACCATCGGGCGAAAAAGTTGCCAGTTGCTGGGCACCTTTGTCCGAAAGTTGCGTAAGTTCTTCGGTCACTGAATTCCATACATAGAACTCAGCTGTATACGAGTGTCGGTAAATCGATTTGCGCTCGGTTGTCAACAATATTTTTGTTTCGTCATCACTTAGTTCGTAGGCCGAAAAGGAAGAAATAGGAGCATCCTTAACCTTGGTAATATCAAAAAGTACCTCAACCTCTTCACCGGTTTGGTAGCTATACTTTACAATCTGGGTTTGGCCTTCCATCGTAGTGTAATGGATTCCGTCGTTCATCGAACGCAAGCCGTAAACCGAGTGTGCCCGAAAAGTACCTTTTTGTAAAATATCTTCTAACGTAATTTTTTGCGCCTGTTGCGCCTGTACCGTAAAAACGGTTAAAAATGTGACCAATAAAATAAACAGTTTTTTCATTTTTTTGTGTTTTGTATGGTGAACAAAAATAGAAAAATGTTCATCGAATGATGAATGACATTTAAAGAATATCAGAATTTAAACGATAGGAAATTCTATTACGGTGGCGCATCGCAAAAAAAACATGCAGGATGTTACAATAATTGAGACCTGGAGTATAAAAAAAGGATGCGATCCTCGTAGCTGTCAGTTACGGATGCATCCTTCTTCGCTTTAATCCAAATCTATTTCTATTCTAAAAGCTCGTAGTCGTGCATTTCTTTCATAAAAGCAACAAAGTCATCTTTCTTTTCCGAATCCATCCACTGCATGGCGCTGCGTGGGTGTTCGTTCAAGGCTCCGGTAATCAAATACGGGATGTGGTAACCCCAGTCGATTTTTTCCTGCCAAGGTTTTACCTGCGTTTGAATGGCTTCCAGCAACGGAAGTAATCGGTATTTTGGGTTTTTTAGAAATGCGATAAGAATTTCAATGGGGCAGTTTCCGGCACCGCGTCCCATTCCCAGCAAGGTAGCATCAAGCATGGTAACGCCGTTAATCAACGATGTTACGGTGTTCGACATGGCCAGTTGCATGTTGTTATGCGCATGAATTCCCAATTCTTTTCCGGGCAGGGCAGCAGCATATTTTTTCACCAGCTTTTCAATGCTTTCGCAATACAAACTACCAAAACTATCAACCACATAAATAATGGGTACACGTGATTTTGCAAGAGTGGCCAGAGCTTCATCCAAATCCGATTCGTTTACTTTCGATACGGCCATCAGGTTGATGGTAACCTCATAACCTTTGTCCATACAGTGTTCGGCCAGCCAAATGGCTTTATCAACCTGGTGACAGTAGCAGGCAACACGCATCATATCAATCAGGCTTTCGTTTGCCGGTGGAATATCTTCCGGTGCAATACGGCCAATATCGGCCATTGCCGAAAGTTTCAGCTTGGTATCGTTGTCGCCAACAACACGACGCAAATCTTTGTCGTCGCAAAATTTCCATGGACCAACTTCGTCTCTCGAAAAAGCCGATTCGCTGCTTTTGTAGCCAATTTCCATGTAATCAACACCGGCTTCAACACAACCTTTGTACACGCCACGCACAAAATCGTCGCTAAACTGCCATTTGTTCATCAGTCCGCCGTCGCGAACTGTACAATCCATTACTTTTATGTCTGCTTTATACATTACTTGCTGTTTTTAATTTTTAATAAATTCATTTCGTGATTAATGTTGCTCTCCACCAAAAGCGTGTATATCTGCTCAAAAACGTCGGCATTTAATCCTTTCGATTCTGCCCAATCTCTGCGTTGCCGAATTACTGCATCTTTTCTTTCCTGTGCAATAATGGCGTCTTTATCGTTTTTAAAGCGAACAACGGCTTCCACATATTTATGCCGCTCGGCAAAAAGTAAAATGATGTGCTCATCAATTTTGTCAATCTCATTTCTTAGTTCTTCAAGAGAATGACAATCTTCCGGATCTTTAAACCCCATATTAAAAAAAAATTATAATCTATTGGTTTTTATTGCTGTCTGCCACAAAGAAATCAATAAAAAGGCTATAATTTCATTAATGTATAATTAAAAATGTTCATTTAGTATTAATTTAAACAAGATCTTAATAGAAATATTGCAAATTGAAAGTTGCTTTCAGCATTGATTAATATTCGATGACAGGTTACAACTTTTAGTGAATGTGGCATTTAACAGCCTAGTGTTGAAAAAACGTTACAATTGCCTAACATGCAGGTGTCCGATTCTTTCTAGAATCAATGGTTTGATTATCTTTGCCGCGCGAAAGTAATTTAGCTTTGCAGTAGAAGATTTTAAAACCGAAAACTTCTGATTGTATTTGAATTACAACATTTAGAATAACAGATAGATTTCAATAGCAATATTGAAGCAAAAAATAGTAACAGTAAAATGATAAAAATTACACTTCCTGACAACAGTGTACGTGAGTTTGCGGAGCCTGTTAGTGGTTTAGAGGTTGCCAAATCGATCTCGAACCGTCTGGCAAAGGATGTGCTGTCGATTTCGGTTGATGGCGAAGTTTGGGATTTATCGCGGAAAATTGACCACGATGCCAACATTAAACTGTATACGTGGGACGACAGAGAAGGACAAGAAACATTCTGGCACTCATCAGCTCACTTAATGGCTGAGGCTATTGAAGCTTATTATCCGGGTACCAAATTTGGTATCGGCCCAACTGTTGACACAGGATTTTATTATGATATCGATCTTCCTGAAGGAAAAGTACTTTCGGAGAAAGACCTGCAAAAAATCGAGCAAAAAATGCTTGAGCTGGCACGTCAGAAAAACGACATTGTTCGTTCTGATATTTCGAAAGAGGATGCATTGGCCATGTTCACTGAAAAGAACGATGAACTGAAGCAGGAGCTGATCAGCGAACTGGAAGACGGAACGATCACCTTGTACAACCAGGGAAATTTTACTGACTTATGCCGCGGGCCACACTTGCCAAACACCGGCTATATTAAAGCCATTAAATTAACTGCAATTGCAGGTGCTTACTGGCGTGGCGACGAAAAAAATAAAATGCTTACCCGTGTTTACGGTGTTACTTTCCCAAAAGCCAAAATGCTTGAGGAGTACCTGTACATGGTTGAGGAAGCAAAAAAACGTGACCACCGTAAAATCGGTAAGGAAATGCAATTGTTTACCTTTTCTGAATCGGTAGGACAAGGTTTGCCGTTGTGGTTGCCAAAAGGTGCGCAGTTGCGCGAGCAGCTTGAGAACTTCCTGAAAAAAGTACAAAAGAAATACGGTTACGAGCAGGTAATTACACCACATATTGGCGATGTGAAGTTGTATAAAACTTCCGGTCACTATCAAAAATACGGAAAGGACTCATTTCAGCCGATCACCACTCCTGCAGAAGGAGAGGAGTACCTGTTGAAACCGATGAACTGTCCGCACCACTGCGAGATTTACAAAGCCTGGCCGCGTTCGTACAAAGACCTGCCGGTTCGAATGGCAGAATTCGGAACAGTTTACCGCTACGAAATGAGTGGTGAGTTGCACGGGTTGACACGTGTTCGTGGTTTTACTCAGGACGACGCTCACCTTTTCTGTCGTCCCGACCAGGTAAAAGAAGAATTCAAGAAGGTAATTGATATTATCTTTATCATTTTCAAAGCTTTGAGTTTTGAAAATTATACTGCACAGATTTCGTTGCGCGACCCGAATAAACCGGAAAAGTATATCGGATCGCCTGAAAACTGGGACAAAGCAGAGCAGGCCATTATAGAAGCTTGTGAAGAAAAAGGTTTGAATACGGTAACAGAGCTTGGAGAAGCTGCATTCTATGGACCAAAACTTGATTTTATGATTAAGGATGCATTGGGGCGTAGCTGGCAGCTGGGAACTGTTCAGGTGGATTACAACCTTCCCGAACGTTTCGAGTTGGAATATATCGGAGCTGATGATAACCGTCATCGTCCGGTAATGATCCACCGCGCACCATTTGGCTCGATGGAACGATTTGTGGCTGTGTTAATTGAGCACACTGCTGGTAAGTTTCCGTTATGGCTTACGCCAGAGCAAGTGGTAGTATTACCTATTAGCGAAAAGTATAACGATTATGCTAAAAAAGTTTCAAATTTTCTAAATATTTCCGATATTCGCACCGTCGTTGACGATCGTAACGAAAAGATTGGTAGGAAGATACGAGACAACGAATTAAAACGAATTCCTTATCTGTTGATTGTGGGAGAAAAAGAGGCAGAATCTGACTCCGTTGCTGTACGCCGACAAGGCGAAGGCGACAAAGGAACAATGACAACAAAGGAGTTCGCTGAATTTATTGAAAAAGAAGTAAGAGATCAATTATCAGGATTATATAACTAACTTAAGGAGGAACGCATTATAGCTATTAAAAGAAGAGGTCCGAGAAGAAAATTCCAGCCACGTGTAGAGCAGGAACCGCAACACCGGATAAATCACAAGATCAGGGTGCCACAAGTACGTTTAGTGGGTGATAACATCGAAGAGCAAGGTGTTTACCCCTTACGTGATGCACTAAAATTAGCAGACGAGATGGAGTTGGATTTGGTAGAAATTTCACCAAAAGCCGATCCTCCGGTTTGTAAAATTATTGATTACTCGAAGTTTCTTTATCAGCAGAAAAAGAAACAAAAGGAGATGAAAGCAAAAACCACAAAAGTTGTGGTAAAAGAAATACGTTTTGGTCCGCAAACTGATGAGCACGACTTCCAGTTTAAACTAAAACATGCTGAAAAATTCCTTCAGGAAGGGGCAAAAGTAAAAGCGTTTGTATTCTTTAAAGGACGTTCGATTCTATTTAAAGATCAGGGCGAGATTCTATTGCTGAGATTGGCAACAGAATTGGAAGAATGGGGAACCGTTGAGCAATTGCCAAAATTGGAAGGAAAGCGAATGACAATGTTTATTTCACCTAAAAAGAAATAAGTTCGGTTTACGAAACTTGTTTTCTGGTGTTAAACCATATATAATAAAGTTCTTTGATAACATTTTAATTAGTAGGAATTATGCCAAAAATGAAAACGAACTCCGGTGCTAAAAAACGTTTTAGATTAACCGGAAGTGGTAAAATTAAAAGGAAGCACGCCTACAAAAGTCACATTTTGACTAAAAAAAGTACAAAACGTAAGCGTAATTTGACTTATTGGACAACTATCGATAAGACAAACGAAAGCAACGTTAAACTTTTATTGTGCATGAAGTAATCCGTCGGTTGACGGACTTATCTTTATTAAACCTTTTAATTGAGAGAGGTAAAAAAAGTTAAAAACCAGATAATTGTGCTTTTAAGTATTTCCGTTGGTTGACGGAGAGCGCCGATTATCAAAAAAGTAAAAAGTATGCCAAGAAGTGTAAATCATGTAGCATCACGCGCCCGAAGAAAAAAATTACTGAAAAAAACTAGAGGTTATTTCGGTTCGCGTAGTAACGTTTGGACGGTTGCAAAAAATACCTGGGAAAAAGGTCAACAGTTTGCATACCGCGATAGAAAAGCGAAAAAAAGAACATTCCGTGCATTGTGGATTCAGCGTATTAACGCTGCAGCGCGATTGGAAGGAATGTCGTATTCACAATTCATGGGATTGTTGAAAAAGAACGACATTGAAATTAACAGGAAAGTTTTAGCCGATTTGGCTATGAACCAACCTGAGGCGTTCAAAGCAATCGTAGAAAAAGTAAAATAAAGACTTTATTATTTAGGTGAAATACATTAAAGTCCTGACGAAACCGTCAGGACTTTTTTTTGTGCCCTGATTTTTGGTTAAAGAATTTAATGATCCTCTTTATTGGGCCAGTTCAAATAACAGCTTCACATTCGGGTCAACGTAAATATCTTTAATCCCGGAAATTGTTTTTGCTTCAAATTGTTGCCGCTCTTTTGTTGTGTCAATCATTACGGTTAGCAGATCCACAGAACCATCTTCATACACAATATTTATTTCCAGCGGGAAACTGAAAAGTTGCTTTCCCTTTTGTTGAACCCAAATTAGTTGCCTGTCAATTTCTTTTCCGGAGGTTTCAGCTCCCCATGAAACTTTAATAACAGGATGGCCGGCACTACGGAGCCATTGGTTAAAAAAGCGATCCAGATTTTTACTTGAAACAGACTCCATCATCGATTGAAAATCTTTAGTAAGCGCAGTTTTATTTCTGAAATCATTATAATATTTCTGTAATCCTTTATTGAAGGTGTCGTTGCCCAATTTATTTCGCAGCATGTGTAAAAACCAAGCGGCTTTTTCGTACGAATTGGCATTTAGTAAGCGAATATATTCCTGCACTGTTGTATCGATTACCGGAACATATTTTTGTTTTGAGAAAGCAATAACGCGCTCACGATCATATTTCAGTCCATCTTTAAATTGTTCGTCGCCATAAAAGTGCTGCACATAAAGGTGGGTGAGATAGGTGGCAAATCCTTCGCTAAGCCACACGTGGTGCCAGTTTTGTTCGGTAACCGAATTTCCAAACCACTGGTGAGCCACTTCGTGTGCAAACAACTGTTCCGGAATACGGTCGTTTATGGCTGAATTTTCGTGGTAAAAAATACAACTGGCATTTTCCATTCCGCCGTAACGTGTTTTTGATTGTACGTGCGCCAGTTTTTCATACGGGTAGGGGCCAATCAGTTCCGAAAAGTACTCCAGAGCTTTTGTTCCGTACTGGTAATTCTCAAATCCTTTAGTTTTGTTTTCTTCAAATACCCACGAACTGACCGGAATTCCCTGAAATTCCTGCTCGTTTCCAACAGCAAAATCGGCCGCTCCAATTACCATCAGTTTGGTCGCCAACGGCACATCTTCCTTCCAATGGGTGAATTCCACTGAATTTTCCAATTGTTTTTTCTCCACAAGCTTTCCGTTTGAGATCACCTCGTAATGTGCCGGAGCATAAACCAGGAATTCTAAAGTAGCTTTATCAGAAGGATGATCGACACACGGAAGCCAGTTTTGGGCGCGATCAGGCCAGTTATCGCCAAAAAATGTACGATCTCCGTAGCGATTCTCGGATATTATCAAACCATCGGTAGGAACACCGGAATAGTTAATGGTGAAATCGATTACGTCGCCCGCCTGTGCTTGTTTCGGCAAAAGAATTACAAGCTTATTGTGTGCTTGCTTAAAGTCAAGTTCATTGCCCTCCTTTTTTACGGAATGGACAAGCATACCACTCTCTCCGGAGTTATCCACCAAATCGAGTGTGATATCGTTACTGGTTTGCAAAAATTTAATTGAAATGGTAGCTATACCTTCAATTTGGTTTGTGGTATCGTTTAAATGGATTTCAAACTTGTAGTGTTGTACATCAATTTTTTCAAAACGCAACTGATGTTTTTGGGCGGATGATAAAACTACAATGCCTAGAAATAGCAACAGGCAGCAAAACTTTTTACGATTCATTCTACGATGATTGAGCTTCATATTTACTTAATATGACTTTTTAATAATGCATAGGTAGCAAACGATGCCAGCCAGTGGGCTCCGGCATATTCGCCCGAATCCATTTTTTCGTAACTGTAATTAAAATGGGCATCGGCAAAATCAATCAGTTGCTGGTTATTTAAGGCATAGCCCATTTCGTATAAGCACCAGGCTCGACTGAAATTTAGTCCATCGAGGTGGGCGAGTTTACCGTCGCTTCGGTCGGTGACAACAGCAATTTCGAGGTACTTTTTAGGATGTTTTTCAAATTTTGGAAGGAACGTTTTTAGCCAGGTTTTAAACTCTTTTTCTGGTAATATCTTTAACATTATCGATGCTTCCTGCAGACAAGGCGAAAGAAAATCGAAACCGCCCGGTTCCCAGGTCAGCGGGCAATCACAATCGGTACTGTAATACTCTTTTGCTTTTCCTTTTATTTGAATGGCCAGTGCGGTATCGTATTTTTTTGCCCAATCGTAAGCAAACGACATTCCGAAGGCAATGTTGCTGTGTTCGCCAATTCGTATGGGGTAAATCAGTTTATCGAGAAATTCGCCAAATTTATCCGACAGCAGATCAGCCAACGGCGACAGGTTCGCCTGCAATTCCAGTGCTACCGGATCATCCCATTCACGCAAAGCTTCGTCTAGTTTTAACAACCAGGCCCAGCCATAAGTCCGTTCGTAGGTAGCGTTGTGCTCATCGTCGAAATAGGCAACTTCCTGCAATATGTTCTCTTCAATAATGTTTTTCTTTAGCTTTTTAATGATCTCATCGCGGTACTTAAATTCCGGGAATTCAGTTAGAATTTTCACCAAAGTCCAGTGGCCATGCACTGATGAATGCCAGTCGAAACAGCCATAAAATGCCGGGTGCATCACTCGCGGAGGTTGCAGGTAACTGTCGTCGCCCAAAACATGACCGGTTTTATTCGGGTATTCCTGGTCGATACACTCGTACGCAAAATGATAAAGGTATTCGGCTTTCTTTTCATCGAAGCTGAGTTTTGACGATTGCGCCGAAAGCAGATTGGCCATAAATAAAAATATTAGGGAAAACTGTAATTTCATTTAATCAAATTTAGATAGTATGAAATTAAAAACAATTCTCGATAAGCATTAACAATTGCGGTATTTATCGTTTAAACCGATGTTATTATTAATCATCGGAATAATCTTTTGTAATCTCGATTGTCTGGTTTTCTCCTGTTTTGCATGTGCGATATAATCAGCAAATTCGCGTTGTTTGCCCGGCGTAAATTCCTGAAATGAAAGCTTTAAATGATTATCCTGATTAAGTGCATCTTCTAATTCGGGTGGGATAACTAACTTCTTATTTCGGTTGATTTTAACTCTTTTATTTTGCTTTTCGTTGGAAATTGCTTCCTGTACGTAGGCAATTAGCATTTCTGCATCAATGTCATCGGCAGTTACAAAACGCCACTGCCGCAATGCTTTGGTTTTATCGTTTTGTGCATTAATAAGCACTTTTGCTTCGTCTTTTAACAGCGCACCCTGAAAGAACCAGATAGCCATGTGTTCTTTAAAAACTCCGAGACCGACAACATTTTTACCGTTAATCGTATAACACGGAGCTCCCCATTTTATGGTTCCCGACAGTTCTGTAGCTATTAGCAAATCATGCAGAACCATTAAAATATCCTGACGCGATCGTGCATTCAGAATATATTCGTCAACTGTTTTTGCTTGTGGCATTATCCATTATTTTTTCCGGGTGAAAATGGCAACAATTGCCGAGGTAACCAATCCCATCAGCGGGGTAGCAATAATACTTTGTATCATATAACTTTGCAGGTTGAAATAGCCTTCCGCCTCTTCCTGTGTTTGCAAGCCGTTTTCAACCGCATAACGAATCATATTTTCAAAATAATGAGGAGTGATCACTTCAACGGTAAGGTATTGGGTGAGGGGAGTGAGAATTGTAACTCCCAAAGTGATGATCAATCCACTAATGAACCCCTGTATCCAGTTCATTTTGCCATTGAAATCATTCTTGCGTTTATCCAATAATGCAACTACATAGACAGCAATAGCCACAAGCGCGAAGAAGTTGGTGACAATGGCGTGTTTTTCAATGTTCTCATCATGAAGTCCTGCTAGTCTTTCCCCATACATCCATACCAGCAAAACGACCGCAAACAAAATGGCCCATTTAATTTCAATTGCAAATTTTTTCATCGATAAATAAGTTTTGGTTTCAGTTTAACAATGAATAAGATGGACTTATTGTTCATTAACTACTGTGGTTTTGAACGCTTTTTCTCTTTCAATACTGATTTAATCATTTTGCCAAACTCTTTGTCGCGCTGTCGTTTTTCGTAAACCGTGCTACTGAAATGTTCTTGCTCGCGTTTTAGTTTTAAATAGTTTTCGTAGGCATCTTGACTTAACTCACCGCTTTCAACAGCTGCCAACACTGCACAACCTGTTTCGTTAGTGTGGCTGCAATCGCTGAATTTACAATCGGAAGTCAAGTCAGAAATCGCATCAAATGTCATTTCCAGAGCATCGGCCGAGTCAGTTACTCCCAGCTCGCGCATTCCCGGTGTGTCGATCACAATACTTTCGTTCTCCAGCACAAACAACTCGCGATGACTGGTTGTATGCCGGCCTTTGCTGGTGCTTTCGCTTATCGATCGGGTTTCGAGTACTTCTTTGTTGAGCAGATTATTTATGATGGTTGATTTCCCAACACCTGAAGAGCCAAGAAAACAATAGGTTTTAAAAGCTTCCAGTTTATTTTTCAGAAGATCCAAACCCTCTTTTGTTGCGTTGCTCAGGGCAATTATTTTACTATTCTTAATCCGCTTTTTTACCTCTTCAATTAACTGTTCACATTCACTTTCTTCTACCAAATCAGTTTTTGAGAGTACCAAAACCGGTTGGATATTCCCGGCATAACAAACAGCCAGGTATCTTTCCAAACGGTTCGGGTTAAAATCGTGCCCAACGGCTTGTACAATAAATGCTACATCAACATTTGCAGCAATAAGCTGTACATCGCCGTATTTGCCAACCGCCTGGCGTTCGAGTTTCGAAAAACGGGGAAGTACTTCAAGAATGATGGCATTCTCATCGTCCATTGGCATAAAACGCACCCAATCGCCAACAGTGGGGAAGTCGGCAGCAGATTGTGCTGTAAACCGAATATTTCCCGTTATTTCTGCTTTTAAAACCGAATTGCCGCTCTGAATAATGTAACGTTCTTTGTGTACTGTTATAACCCGCGCCAATTCAGCGGTTGAGATATTATTCTCTTTTGAATAATTTTCAATTGAAACAGGAAGTTGTTGTTTCATAATAAAAAGTCTTAAGAGATAAATTTACACTTTTCGTTGTTTCCATTTGCCTTTTCGGAACAAATACAGCGCTGTGATTGCCAGAAACGTTTCGGCGATTACAATCGACATACTAGCTCCAAACAAGCCCATATTCAAAACAATTGCCAGAAAATAAGCCAATGGTATTTCGAAGAGCCAGAAGCTCATAAAATTGATCTTTGAAGGTGTGATTGTATCGCCGCTTCCGTTAAAACCTTGCATCAGCACCATTCCGAGTGCGTAAAACAGGAAACCAAAACTGATCACACGCAGTGCCAATGTACCATTGTCAACAACTGCAGTTTCGCCGATAAACAGTTTTATCCAGAACTCAGGGAAAACAGCCAGTATTATTCCCATAACTCCCATGAAGATCATATTTACATAGCCGGTTATCCACACCGATCGTTCGGCACGCTCAGGTTGGTTTGCACCAAGGTTCTGCCCAACCAGCGTTGATGCAGCGTTGCTGAGCCCCCAGGCAGGTAATAAGGCAAAAATGATTATCCGGATGGCAATGGTATAGCCGGCCAGCGCTTCAGGACCCGAAACTGCAATAATACGCACAAGCAAAATCCAGCTTGAAGTTGCAATAAGATTCTGCAAAATTCCACCACCGGATATTTTCACCAGTTTCAGCATTACATTAAAACGAACTTTTAAACTGTGCCAGTACAGTCGGATACGGTGATGTCCGCCAAACAAAAGGTAAAACTGGTACAAAACAGCTAATCCTCGCCCTGTAGTGGTCGCAATAGCCGCTCCTGCAAGTCCAAGTTCAGGAAAAGGACCAATCCCGAAAATAAGTAATGGGTCGAGAATGATATTGATAATATTGGCCAGCCACATTACCCGCATGGAAATGGCTGCATCGCCGGAACTGCGAAACACTGCGTTAATAATAAACAACAGCATAATTACAACATTCCCGCCAAACATAATAGCGGGGAAAAGGTAACCTTCGGCAGCCATGGAGTCGGTGGCTCCCATTAGTTTTAAAAATTCACTGGCAAATATAACGCCGGGAATAGCAATACAAACGGAGAATATAAAACCCACAATCATGGCCTGAAAAGCCACCACACCTGCTTGTTTGTTGTTTTTCTCGCCAATTCTTCGAGAGACAAGGGCTGTAGTAGCCACACTAAGTCCCATTCCAACAGCGTATACAATGGTCATTACCGATTCGGTGAGTCCTACCGTTGCCACTGCATCGGCGCCAAGTTTCGAAACAAAAAAGATGTCGACTACGGCAAATACCGATTCCATGATCATTTCCAGCACCATAGGAACTGCCAGAATAAAAATGGCTTTGCCCAGACTGCTTTTAGTGAAATCGCGCTCTGTACCGCCAATTGCTTCTTTTACATCGATCCAGAGCTCTTTTAAATCAATGTCTTTTAGTTTTTGTAAAGACAAAACACTTACTCTTTTGCGTAACATGATAAAAATATGGAAATAAATGAATAAACTAATTGAATAATCTCATGTGGCCAACCTTAGAACGGTCGGCAATCGGTGACGGTAATATTTATTGAGATATTCATTTTTAGTTCTCTTTTATTTGAGTCTGACAAAGTTATGGAAATTAATTCTTATAAAACAAATTAATTTTTAATAAACTTTTATTCGCTATTTAATTGAACACTTCCAATTTAGTACTGTTAATATGCTCAAAAGTTACTACAAATGAATCCTAAGCTTTATTCTCTTCTCCTGTTTTTTGTGCTTTTTTCATGCACGTATAAAGATCAGTTTCCAGAAAAAAAATCAGTGCGTATTTCTGTCGATAATACATCTGTAACACAGAAAGATACATGGGATTACGGGCCTTTTGAAGGGCTTTTTACTTTTGTAACACAGTTTGATACGCAAGATTCAGCCTTTGATTTACAGGCGTTTAAAGCAAAATACGATCAGTTTGATGCCAATAAAAACGAAACCATTTATGATAGCCCGGCATTACCCGCCTGGGTTGAAATAAATGGATTGTTGCTTGAACTAACAAGTGAGGCAAAATATGCTAAGGAGCTGGAAAAAATTTCAGTAGATGAAAAAATGACGGATGATATACAACCGTTTGTGTTTACCAGAAGCGTTGATCATATTTACGTTAACCTGTTTAAACCGGCAGAAATAAATTATCAGCACTCGCTAGGTGGTGATGTTACTATACGGCAGGAAACAACATATCCTGAATCAGGAAGTGTACGTTTACATTTCGGGATGACGGATCGGCAATACATTGAGTTGTACATTCGCATTCCGGAGTGGGCCGAAGGAACGAGTGTAATCGTAAAAAATGTAAAATATTTCACGCAGCCGGGCAGTTACTGTGTAATTGCAAAAAAATGGAAACAAGGCGATGTGGTTGAGATTGAACTGCCAATTGAAAACTATCCCAGCCGATAAATCAGCAGTTTGGTAAGGCATCAAAAATGGCAAGCCCTCCTTCCGATGTTTCGCGGTATTTACTTTGCAAATCTATCCCGGTTTTATACATGGTTTCCACCACTTCATCAAAACTGATGCGGTGACGGCCATCTGTTAGTAGTGCGTAATTATTGTGCGATACCGCGCGTTCGGCAGCAAATGCATTTCGTTCAATACATGGAATCTGCACCAATCCGGCTACCGGATCACAAGTTAATCCCAAATGATGCTCGAGGCCCATTTCTGCTGAATATTCGATCTGATAAATGGTGCCGCCCATCATTTGTGTTGCAGCTCCTGAAGCCATTGCACAGGCCGTTCCCACTTCTCCCTGGCAACCTACTTCTGCTCCTGAAATCGATGCATTTGTTTTTACCAGGTTGCCTATGAGCCCTGCAGTAGCTAATGCCCTGATAATCGATTTTTTATCGGTATTATGTATTTTTTGGAAATACTTTAGAATTGCAGGCATAACGCCGCTTGCACCACAGGTTGGAGCTGCCACAATCTTTCCTCCCGAAGCATTTTCTTCCATTACTGCCAGTGCGTAAGAAAACAATTGCGAACGTCGTTTAAATGGTGTAGCAAAATTGCGTCCCTTGGTGTTAAAACTTTGTGCTTTTCGCGGAAGTTTTAATCCTCCGGGCAAAACGCCATCTGTTTTTAATCCACGTTTAATACTGTCGAACATTACGTGCCACACTTCTTCGAGGTAATCCCAAATATCGGGTTCTTCAAACTCGGCCACATATTCCCAAAAGCTTTTTCCGTTGCGGTTGCACCAGTTCAGTATTTCTGCCATGGTGGTGTGTTCGTACACATCAACGGTTTCTGTTTCCGTATAATCATCGATAATTGCACCTCCGCCAATGCTGTAACAAGTCCATTCTTTCGACAGGTTATTTGCTTTGTCGAAAGCTTTGAAACACATCGCATTCGGATGTCTTTTTAGAAAGGTTTTCGGCTCCCAGTTAATTTGTAACCGACGGCTGCCAAAACTTTGTTCGATGGCAAAATCGGTGAGGTGTCCTTTTCCGGTGGCGGCCAAACTACCGAACAAGGTTACCTCAAAATGATCAGCATCTTTGTTTTCTGCCAAGAACCTTTCGGCAGCTTTTTTCGGCCCCATTGTATGACTGCTTGAAGGGCCGTGGCCTATTTTATAGATTTCTTTTATCGATTCCATTAGCTAAATTATCTTGTGCAAATGAAAGCTACAAATTCGATATCCACAATGACTTTTGCGAGTTTTCGTGAATGAATCATACCTGATTTTTTAAACCTGTTTCGGGGCTTTTACTTATAATTTAACTTCCAATAGTTTATAATTGAAATGTATATTTATTATTTTTATAAGCCTAATTTAATAATCTATAAAAGAATGAAAAACCTAAGCCTTTTTATACTGATTCTATTATTTATATCTTGTTCAAGTAAACAGGAAAAAGAAATAGAAATGCCTTTTTCAAAATCCGATTTTGAGAGCGTGATAGACGGGAAAACAACCCAACTTTTTATTTTAAAAAATAAAAGCGGAATGACGGTTGCGCTGACCAACTACGGAGCCAAAATTGTTTCGATTTATGTACAGGACAGAACCGGGATGTTCGCTGATGTGCTTTTAGGATTTAAATCGATTGAAGAGTACCAGGAATATGGTGCAAGTCATGGGGCTGTAGTTGGGCCTTTTGCAAATAGAATTGCCAATGCCAGTTTTACAATCGACGGCGAAACGTATAATTTTCCGGTAAACAATGGAGAAGCTTGTTTACATTCCGGGCCGGATAGTTGGTACCGAAAAGTTTGGGATTACAAGGAAAATGAAAACTCAGTTGTTTTTAGCCTGGAAAGTGCTGATGGAGAATTTGGCTTTCCGGGAAATAAAGAAGTGCAGGTTACCTATACTTTAACCGATGAAAACGAGTTGAAGATTGACTATGAAGTTACAACAGATAAAGCATGTCATTTTAATTTAACAAACCACAGTTATTTTAATTTGCGGGGTGAAGGAAACGGTGATATTCTTGACCATATTCTTGTACTTAATGCTGACAAATCAACTCCGGTAGCTAGTTCGGCAATGATTCCAACTGGTGAAATTGCTGACATCAAAGGAACAGCCCTGGACTTTACTACTCCGCATAAAATTGGTGAAAGAATTGACAATGACCATCCTATGTTGAAGTATGGAAGTGGTTACGATTTTAACTATATTATTAATAAAGCCGAAGGTGAACTTGCTTTTGCTGCAAGTGCTTACGAGCCTGAAAGTGGCCGATATATGGAAGTGAGAACAACTGAACCCGGTGTGCAGTTGTATACAGGCAACCATTTAAAAGGCACTGAAACAGGAAAAGCTGGAAAAGCTTATACAAAAAGAACCGGTTTTTGTTTGGAAACCCAACATTTTCCTGACAGTCCAAATCAACCTAATTTCCCAACCACATTGTTAAAACCAGGTGAGACTTTAAAGTCTGCTACTATCTACAAGTTCTCAGTTAAATAAGGAATAATGTGCATAAAAAAAGAGGAGTTACAGTTTGCATCTCCTCTTTTTTATAGGATTATGTTTTACTTCTTGTCTTTAACCCGCATAAAACGGAACATATTCATAATCCATTTCGGGAGCGGGTGGTAGCCTCGTTTTCTTAGATCGATGTACCAGCCAATTTTTTTGACGATTGGTATTTTATGGGTTTCAACAAACTCGATCAATGTTCCTTCCGGTGCCTGTATATAAGCAAAATTTCCGGCCGCTTCGCCCATATCGAATGATTCCATCGCTTTTGCACTGTCAACGGTAAACGGATAACCAATAGCTTTTGCTTTTTCGCGGAATTGGTCCATACCGTTTATATCAAAACAAAGGTGGATAAAACCCGGATCACCCCAAATTCTTCCTTCGTAAATGTCTTTCGGCTCGTAATCAAACGCCTGCACCAACTCAATAACCGATTGCCCGAAAAAGGGACTAAAAGCGCCTTGTTTTATATCGGAATGACGAAGTAAAACGCGACGGAATTTTTTGTCGCCCCCCGGAATGCCTTTGTAATCTTCAAAAACGCCGGTTTCATCGTATACAATCTCGTCGTATTGCAGAATTTCCTGGTAAACTTTCAGGCTGGTGTCCATGTCTTTCACACCGATAATAGTTCCGAGTACACCGCCACTCAACGATTTTTCTTTTTTACGGAAAACACCTTCCTGGTTTTTTATCTCCCACATGTTTCCGTAAATGTCTTTCATAAAGAAGTGGTCGTTTCCGGCCGGATCTTTTGAAATAGTAGTAAGCAGGTTCAGTTTCGAAGCACTAAATTTATCGTAAACGGCCTGTACATTTTCGGTTTTTATTTTCCCGATGTTAATGCCTAAATCACCCAGTTGAATCTCGAAATTGATGGGTTCAGGTTTTTTTCCGGTATGTTGCCATATCTCAAAACCGCCGCCGCCTTGCATATTAAGCGCCAAAACAGCTCTTCTGTCGCGTGTTTTTCCTGCTGTGTGTGCCAGCATCAACTCTGCTGTGGCTTCATCTTCAAACATTCGAATATCCATCGAGAAATGTTCGCGATACCATTTCCACGCTTCCTGAAGATCTTCAACACCAACTCCTAACTGCTGGATTCCGTTTATTTGTGCTTTCATTCGTTTACAATTGTTGATTTTTACAGTAACTCATGTAACTCGCATATTCATTCTCCTGCCTGTTAATAAAGCTCTCGTTATGCTCGTTTCATTTCTGCTAAATACTTATAGTTTAAAGTGGTTTTACGCGCGAAGCCATGTAATAATACAAACGCGGCAAAAACCGCCTGATGTGTACCATGATAACTTCTGAACCACCTACCAATATTTCTTTTTTCTCTTTTTTCAGTTTTTTGCAAATCACTTTTGCGCATTTTTCTGCCGACATGCCTTTGTCCTGACCGGCATCCATTTGTGCGTGTGTTTTTCCGTCTTTATTGATCGCATTCACCGAAATATTTGTTTTTATACGTCCGGGAATGATAACCGATACAGCAATGTTGTTCTTCACGTTCTCGGCCCGTAAACTTTCGAAAAAACCGTGTAAAGCTTGTTTCGATGCCGAATACGACGACCGATACGGAAATCCAAATTTACCAACAATACTGGATGTAACTGCAATTTGCCCGCCACCATTTTTAATCATTTGCGGTAAAACCTTTTTGGTTAAGGCTATTGTTCCAAAATAATTTACTTCGAAAATTTTGCGGTCGACACTGACCGGGGTTTCGGCTACAAACGAACGTTGGCTGATACCACCAAACTGGTAGAGCGCATCAATTTTGATATTGTTTTCTTTGATGAACTGAGCAGCTTCTTCAATCGATTCTTTGTTACCTAAATCGAAAGGAAGAATAACGGTTTGGCAACCGTTTTTTATGCAGAGTTTTTCGGTGTCTTTTAAAGCCTCTTCTTTTCTGCCAGAAAGAATTAGCGTTACGTTGTTCGACGATAACTCAATTGCCACCGCTTTGCCAATACCCGACGATGCTCCTGTAATCCAAATTGTCTTTCCCCAAAAATCCATTTACTACATACTTTCAGCGTGCCACGAAGATAACAGAATATTCAGCCAGACAAAATGAATAAGGTCTATTTTTACTGCGTCAAAATTAAAAATCGTTAAGATTGTTAAATTCCTTTCGGCTCCGACCATTTTTCTTTTTCAGGGAAAATAAAACTAAACAAAACAGCCATTGAAAATGCCAGCAGATAACTGGCCAGACGTTCTGATATTCCGGTGGCATCAACCAACCAGGTTTTCCATATTACGGCCGATAGTGTTCCGGTAATTAAACTGGCAAAAACGCCGGCTCTCGACAGTTTTTTCCAGAAAATAAGTAATACAATAGCTGGTCCAAACGAAGCTCCAATACCACTCCACGCATAAGAAACCAGTCCGTAAACCGTGTCCTCCATTGCGATGGCCAAAATAAAACCAACCAGTCCCACGGCAAGCGTAAGTATTTTATTCAGAAACAGCATTCGCTTTTCTTCAATCTGCTTTTTGGTAATGTGCAGATAGAAATCCTCGGTCATCGACGATGATACGACCATTAGTTGCGAAGAAGCTGTTGACATCATTGCTGAAACGGCTCCCGACAACAGAATTCCGGCAAGTATTGGATTCAGAAGAGTCATCACCATTATCGGCATAATTTTTTCCGAGTCGGCGGCTACCGAAGCTGCTGCATCTCCTAAAATGCCATTTTGTACCAACTGGTAACCAATAATCCCGATCATAAAAGCGCCAACATAAGCTAAAAGTGTCCAGATAATTGCCAGCACCCGGCTTTGCTGGGTTTCTTTCTGGCTACGCATGGCCATCATTCGAGTTAGCAATTGTGGCTGGCCTGTATAACCAAATGCCCAGCTTAATCCGTTTAAAACAAGCAAACCACCGGTGGCTTGTTTTACCGTATCAATGTTTCGAGGTACAAGATAATTGGCCTGCGAAATGGCTTCGGCCACGTGAATATTATTTGCTGCTGCAATACCGAGTGCGATAATGGGCAGTACAACACAGGTAACCACCATTAGAACTGCCTGAAAAGCATCGGTGGCAACAACGGTTATAAACCCACCCAACATGGTATATAAGGTTACCAGAGCTGATCCAATAACCATTCCCCAGAAAGGATCGATTTTAAAAGTATCGTTGAATATTTTGCCGGCACCACTGAATTGCGCCGCTATGTACAATACAAAAAAGAAGATGATAATTAGTGAAGAGAGAATTCCGAAACTACGTTGCGTACCTTTAAATTTGGCTGAGAACAAACTTGGAACCGTTAAAGCACCTGTTTTATCCGTTAGTTTTTGCAGCGGTTCAGCCAGAAATATCCATAAAAAAAGAATCCCGCTGACACATCCTAAGGCCACCCATAACGATGCCATTCCTTCGGCATAAGCATGCCCCGTTAAACCCAAAAGTAACCAGGCTGATTCGCCCGTTGCACGTTCTGATAAAGCCAGCGAAAAACCGGAGATTTTTTTACCACCAAGAACAAAGTCGTTATTCGTTTTTGAACGACGTGCCGAATACGCTACAATACCAATTAAAATAACCAGGTAGGCAACAAAAACTATTATCATTTTTTGTAGAATTGTTATGAAGCCACCAAAGATAAAAAGAAAATGCACTGTAGCAATTGTACGCAAAACTTAATGCGTCAAAACCTTTTTGATTGTGTTTTTGAAAAAGAAGAGGGAGAGAAGTGTTGAAAATACTCTAATTGTTAACTTTTTGATTTAAGCTCTGAAATCCTTCACCGAGTATTTCCTTGGTATCCATAACCGTAATAAATGCATCCGGATCGATTTTACTGATATATTCCTGAAGGATTGCAACCTCGCGGCGGCTAACAACGGTGTATATGATTCTTTTTTGCTCGCCGGTAAACATGCCTTCGCCATTCAGATACGTTCCTCCACGCTCTAAATCAACCAATAACTTTTCTTTTATTTCTGCATGTTTCATCGAAACAATGAGAAGTGCTTTATTGTAATTCGCACCTTCAAGTGCTGTGTCAATTAGTTTTCCACAAATGTAAATTACAATTAGCGAGTAAAGTGGGATGGCAAAATCGCGGAATGCGAGCAAACCAAAGAATACGATAACCGAGTCAACATAAATCATCAATCGGCCAATCTGTAGGTGGGTGTATTTAGCAATGATCATGGCAATAATATCCGATCCGCCGGAAGTAGCGCGCGACTTAAAAATTAAGCCAAGTCCAAACCCCATTAATACGCCGCCAAAAAGGCACGATAAAAGTATATCATCAACCAGCGGAATATTCGCATCCGGGCGCATCATCGTGAGAAAGTCTGTAAAAACAGCGGTTAACACCGATCCTGTAATCGTTTTTATTCCAAAGCGGGGACCAAGAATTTTAATTCCGGCAATAATCAAAGGAATGTCGATCAACAGCGCAAAGGTACCCACCGGAATTCCGTCGGGCCAGAACGAGAAAACACCCTCGGTTAAATAGTGTACAACAATGGCAATTCCGTAAACGCCACCCGGAACGATTTTATGTGGTGTAACAAAAAATACAAAAGCGGCGGCTAAAATAAATGAGCCCGAAACTAAAAGCAGATTGTCCTGGATCCACTTTTTACTGAAAATTTTGTCTTTTGTAAGAAATGCCATTGTCCTGTAATTTTTCGCAAAAGAACACAATTTTAATGGATTAAAAAACAGATAATTGTCAATAAATATTGATCATAAAAATCGTCAGTAAAACAGGGCTGTTTTACTAAAATATGTAAAATGTAACTGGATTTAAATTGCGAATTCTAATCGAGTCTAAAACGATATGAAATGGTTCCCTGTTGGAATGCAGCTGCATTTTGATCGACATTAAATTTGGCTTTTAAAGCTGCCTGTTTGGCTTCGTCCCAAAATGCTTTATTGGCAATGGTTGTTCCGCGTGCACCGGGCTCGGCAGAAGTAACTCTTCCGTTTTTATCAACAATAACTTTTACCACAACGATTCCGGCATCGTTACCCGGATATTCCGGTTTGGGCAATGAAATTGCCGAACGTCCGCCTAGGTCGAATGAAATACCTGCTCCTGTTCCCTGGTTTCCGGCGCCACTGCCACCGGCACCATAATTTGTGGCATTCGGATCGCCGGTAGGTACGCCCTGGTTCCCACCGGGGAATGTTACTCCCTGGCTTTTTCCGTCGCTGTTACCGGTGCCACCACTTCCGGAACCACTGTTGGCAAAAGCGCCCTGCGTGCGCGAGTTTATCTCAGCAATTTTTCGTTGTTCTTCCAGCTTTCGTTGGCGCTCCGCCTCTTCACGTGCTTTGCGTTCGGCTTCCTCGCGGGTAATTCTTTCTGCCTCTTCACGTTGCTGGCGTTCTATTTCTTCTTGTTTTTTACGCTCAATGTCTTGCAAACGCTTTTGTTCCTCTTCTTCCGCTTTTTTGCGATCTATTTCTTCCTGTTGTTTACGTCGTTTTTCATCCAGCTCTTGCTGACGTTTGCGCTCTTCTTCTTTTTTCTTTTTCTCTGCTGCCTCAATTGCAACAGTTTCTTCGTAATCCTGAGTCATCGCAACTTCCTTGGCCGGTTCCGGCTCCGAAGTTTTTACCGGAGGGGGAGGTGTTTGTTGCACAGGTGGTGGCGTAGTCTTTTTTTGTGCAGTTTGCGGAGGAGTGGTTTGTTGTTGTCGGTGCGCCGGACTTGGTTCGCGGTCGCCCAATCCATTTTCTGAATTTCCGAAATTAACCAGAATTCCTTCTTCTCCGGGTAGAGGAAGTGGCGTAAAAAAGCCAAGTACGAGCAATAATATCAGCACAATTGTATGAAAAACAATCGTTCCGACAAGCCCCTTTTTCTTTTCGCTATATTCCTCTCTTTCTATCATTCTTTCGTCTATTCAGGCGATGTTGCCAGTATCATTTTATACTTATTTCGGCGGGCAATGTTCATTATTTTTACCACTTCGTTAACCGGAACAGATTGATCGGCATGCAACGAGATAAAAATATCATCGTTACCCGAACCAAACTTATTGGTTAGGAACGGCTCAATTTCTCCAAATTTTACGCTTTGAAGCTTGTTGTCGTCGTTGATATAGTATTTCAAATCGGATGTAATCGATATGGTTGTGATCGGCTTGGCAGCTGTTTGATTGTTACTTTGCGGAAGCAACAATTTCAAAGCATTTGGCGCAATCAGGGTAGAGGTAACCATAAAGAAAATAAGCAACAGAAATACGATGTCGGTCATCGACGACATGCTAAATGCAGCATTTACTTTATTTCTCTTTTTTAGTGCCATTTACTACAGGTTATGCCGGTTCGTTTAACAGATCCATAAATTCAGAAGTGGTAGCTTCCATTTTAAATACCACTTTCTCCACATTCGATACAAGAATATTGTAAGCAAAATAGGCGATAATACCTACGATCAATCCGGCAACTGTAGTTACCATTGCTTGGTAAATGCCGGTTGAAAGAAGCGTAACATCAATATTGTTTCCTGCGTTTGACATATCGTAAAATGCCTGAATCATTCCCATTACCGTACCAAGAAATCCGATCATTGGGGCTCCTCCGGCTACGGATGCCAAAACAGGGAGTCCTTTTTCCAGTTTCGAGATCTCGAGGTTCCCCACATTTTCAATAGCGGCATTTACGTCGGTAAGTGGCCGGCCAATTCGGCTGATTCCTTTTTCCAACATGCGCGATGCCGGATTTGGGTTGCTGCGGCACAATGCTACGGCAGAATCGATTTTTCCCGATGTGATATAAACTTTTACTTTTTCAAGCAAGCTTGAATCAAATCTTCCGGCTTTTTTAATTGCAAAATAGCGGTCGAAAAAGATGTAAACGGCTACTACCGACAAAAATAAAATCGGAATCATAATCCATCCACCTTTCATAGCCAGATCTATAAATTTCGTTGAAATGCCTTCCGGCTCGGTTGCCATAGCTTCCAACTCTTGTGGAAGATCAGCCTGAATCATCAATAAGTTAAACATGTTTATCCAATTATTTTTTACAATTCTATAAAAAAAAAACGAGGTATAACCTTAAATATTATACCTCGCTAAAATAAGTAATATTTTAACCGTTTTGTTTGCTCTGTACTTCGTATCTTATATAGTTATGAACAACTGTTTTTTGATAGTTTACAGGCCAAACATAACAAAGTATACCGCAGCACCTGCCAGGTAACCAATCAAAGCCAGCCAGCTAATTTTTTTCAGGTACCAGATAAAATCGATCTTTTCCAATCCCATTGCAGCAACACCTGCAGCCGAACCAATAATTAGCATACTGCCACCGGTACCGGCTGTGTAGGCCAGGAATTCCCAGAAAGCACCATCCTGAACAAAGGCGGCCTGGTAACCAACAGCTCCGGCATCGGCAATCGGATACATTCCCATAGCACCTGCTACCAGAGGAACATTATCAACAACCGAAGAAAGCACTCCAATTGCAAGGTCGATCAGGTAAATGTTCCCCAATTTTTCGTCGAGATAAGTTGAGAGTATATTTAAATGTCCTGCTGATTGTAAGGCTGCAACTGCCGAAAGTATTCCAAGGAAAAACAATACAGTTGGTACATCAATACGCTGAATTACAGCCGTAACTTTTAGTTTGTCTTTAATTTCTTTTGGCTTGTCTTTGTGTACAATTTCGCCAACAACCCACAAAAGACCTAATGAAAGTAACATTCCCATATATGGTGGCAGGTGGGTAATTGTTTTAAATACCGGAACGAACAATAATCCGGATACACCCAAAACAAGGAACAGTATTCGTTCTTTTTCGGTGCTATATTCTACTTCGTCTTCATCAATTGTCGGACGTTGCACTTGCCCTTTCATGGTAACAGAAAGTATGGCTAATGGTACTACCATACAAACCAAACTTGGCAAAATCACATTCATAATAATTGTGCCTGCGGTAACCTGTCCGCCAATCCACAACATAATAGTGGTAACATCTCCGATAGGCGACCATGCACCACCTGCGTTGGCAGCTAAAACTACCATACTGGCAAAAAACCAGCGGGTTTGTTTGTCGTCGATCAGTTTTCGAAGCAATGCAACCATAACGATTGTTGTAGTAAGGTTATCGAGCAATGCCGACATAAAGAATGTAAGCAAACTCAATATCCAAAGTAATTTTACTTTGTTGGTGGTTTTTATCTTATCGGTAATAATTTTAAATCCTTCGTGTTGATCAACAACTTCAACAATCGTCATTGCCCCAAGCAGGAAAAATAAAATTTCACTGATTTCGCCCAAGTGATGTATAATCTCCGATTCTACTATGAATTCATGTGCAGCATGTAAGCCGTGCGAATCGGGGTGAGCAGCCAGGAACGCCTCCCAGGCCGGACTAAGACCGAGGTGTAAAATACCTTCAGCACCAAGTACATATACTACCCAGCATAATGTGCCAATAATTAAAGCCGATGCAGCTTTATCTACTTTTAGGGGATGCTCAAGCGCTATTGCAACATAGCCAAGAACAAATACAACAACCATTAATATAAACATAGTAAATAATTTTAGGTATAAGTTTTTGCTTCAAAGAACTGCAAAATTATCTTAAGTAAAATATCTGCAAAGGAAATCGGTCAGTTTTTTTAATGATTTATAAATATTCATAAAGATTCTTTATAAGCATATAAAAGGGCGAACATTAGTTCTCTTTCTTTTTAAAAAGTTTGCTGAACTTTTGAAGCAGCTCGTCGATCGAATTGTACTCCTCTTTGAACGACAAACCAATTCCTTGCGTATAGGGAGCTGTGTCGTAAATGAGGTTGTTGTTCGACCGGTTGTAAACCTTGAACAGAATTTTTCCGCTGCGCACCAGTTTTACACTCATTTCAAAGTCGCCAACAATTTGGCTACTATTGTTATTGCTTCCGTATTGGTTCGTATTATTTCCGATATTTCCGTTCAGGGTAACCCGATCGTTAAAAATTTGCGTGCTCAGAGCCAGCTCAATTTCATCGTTGGTAACCTGGTTTCCGGGGCGGTAATTAATACCAATATCCCAGTCTTCATCAATTTGCGAAAGCCAGTTACTCAGCTGGTTCGAGAATACTTCGCTGGCCGTGGTACCGATCATATTTGGGTTTTGGGCTTCAAAAGTACCACGCAGATATTCCGGAGTGTAGAATTTTCCAAGAACGATCAACGACAGAATCTGTTTGTTCATTTCCTCCTCGGTTTTAAAGAATTGTTGAAGTTCTTCTCGTAATCGTTCTTCAATGTTCGGGAAATTAATGTCGAAACCAATAGTTGGATTAATCAGTTCGTCCTGAAGATTAATCACACATTCTACTTGAACCCGGTTGGTTTGCGAGGTATTTTGGTAGTTCGGTAACAGATCGTACAACGAGGCTTTTAACTTGTAAATAGCTTGCAGATCGACAACAGCGTTATACGGATCGCCCGACCAAAGTATTGAACCGCCCGGTTCAATCGAAAAACGTTTGTTCATTACATTTTGCAGGGTAAACAAGTAATCGCCATCGGTTGGATTATAGTTTCCTGAAAGGCTCATATTGCCTTCATCGTCCATTTCAAAAAGCAAAATGCCTTCGCCTTTGGCGTGAATTACGTCGCCAATCTGCGAATTGTAAATTAGCTCAACTTCTGCATCGGGGGTGGTTTCAACGGTTATGCTTAAATTTAAACCTCCGTCATCGCGGTTTGTACTATTGGTGAAAAATGCCGATTCTTCCTTTTTTTCATCAGGTTTAACAAATTCCAAAAAGTCGTATTGTTTGACTTCACTCTGGCTTTCCATCGATATTTTGATGTCGGTACCGGGCAAAGTAGTTCCAAAGCAGGTTAGATTTACGCGTGTTGCCTGGCCTTCGATTTCAATACCCCCATTGGCCATTACCACACCGTAAAACTGTTCATTGTCTTTTTGAGTGGTATTTAATGCTTTTATTTTATTCGACTGAAAATTCAGGTTGTAGGTCATGTTCTGAAAGTTCTGCTGCGTAATTTCTCCGTCAAAAATGGCAGAGTTATTCTGGTCGTCGAAAACAGTGATATTATCAAAAATAATACTCCGATCTTTAAAATAAACTGAATCGGAAAAATGATAAGGAACCTGTGTCGCATCAATGGTTAAACCGGAGTTGGAGCCAAAAAGTGCGCCATTCAAAAGGATACCTTTTACATTTCCTCCAAGATTTACTTTCCCTGATGCTACGCCCTGAAATTTAGAAAAGTTCTCGCGCATAAAAGCCGACAAAATCAACAGCGAAGCGCTGTCGACTTCTATATCAAAATCTAAATCTCCTTGCGATGGAATGTAAGACCCGGCTGCGTGGAGGTTTGTTTTGTTATTCCTAATCACTTTTAACTCGGAGTCGATGGCCGAGCTGGCCTGGTTCCACTGGCTCGACAGCGAGATATTTCCCATGTATTCGTTTTTATACGAAAGACTGTCGATTCTTAAATCCGATAAAATAACAGGTTCGTCAAACAAACGCGAAAAACCAAAGTATCCGTTTACTTTTCCATCCAGATCAATCGTTTTTCCGAAATATTTATCAAGGTAAGTCAGGTCAATATTTTCCATTTCAAGCCGAACAAGGTCTGCTTTTCTGCTGGTTATACTGCCATCGATAGCGAATAGCTGATCGGCATGTTGAATTTTAAATCCTTCTACTTTTACTGACGAGGAATCGATGCTGGCATAAAACGGATTTACCGACCACAGTGTGTCGGCCACATAAATTTGCGATGGTTGACCGTAAATATCGATATGGCGCATTTGCGTGGAGTCGGAATAGGAAAATTTTGTTTGTGTTCGAATGGCACCACTGTAGGTCAGTTCATCGAAATTACTCCAGGATATTATATTTTCGAGTACATTATTCGTAATTTTACTGTCAACCGTAAAATTGTACAACAAAAGTCCATTTCGCTGGTACAATTCTCCAATTCTGAATTTGGAGTTTAAATGGCCATTCAATATGTTGTTTCCTATATATACATCGCGCGCCCAATTGTGATTGTATTTTATTCCCGGAATACTTCCGTTTAAACTAAGAACATTCCTTGGAGCGTTTATTTTTCCGTACAATAAAAACGGCCCTTCAAATTCCAGTCCAGGTAAAAATATTTTTACCAGCGGGTTAATTTCCTTCGCGTTAATGTTGTAGTCGAAGTTATTTGCGTTGGCTGTTGATGAATCGACCGAAATTTTTGCCGCCGGAACATAGTGATTTACCAACTGAAAGAAATTGTTTTTTAAGTTTTTAAAGTGGTAAGTGCCCAATATTTCAGCATCGAGAAAATCAGACTCGATACGAAGTTTGTTTTTCCCATCTTCCTGATTGGCACGAAACTCGATTCCTTCCAGGTTTAGCTCTCCATTTCGGTTACTGTAATACCCTTCTTTAACAGAGATTATCCCGTTAATATTGTCAATTCTATCGCCGGTAAAATTGGCTTCCATTTGAAAAGCCATATTTGTTGCCGGAAAGTTTTGCGTAAAATTCAGGTTGCCCGTGTAGGCATGTCGCAGATTCATATTAAAATCGAAACGCGGAATTTTGTTATTTAAATCAAGCTCTCCAATAAACGTAAAATCGAGGTTCGGGTCCTGGATTTCAAGCAACCCATCGAACATTTTTTCGCGTAAAACGCCATCAATCGACAGGTGTTGATAGTTGTAGTTGTTGTATTGAATACTGTCGATAGTACCTTTAAAAATGCCCGAAACAGCCTCGGTAGTTTTATTGAATTGTCCGTCGGCTGATCCTTGTAAAGTAATTGCTCCCAGTTGTTCCTGTTTAAAAAGTTCTCCCAATTGGAAGTTAACCGTTGAAAGATTTCCCCGATAATAAATTTGTCCTTCTTTTTCGGGCATAACTAAAATATCGGTGGTTAATGTGCCCATTTCACTTTCCAGCGTACCAAAGGTTACAAAATCGGACAGGAAGCCACTAAAATTACCTTTAAACCTTAGTTGGCCTGCCTCATAGAAACTCTCAGGAAAACGAATGTAACTATTTGGAACACTATTGGGGAGGCGAATACTGCTGATATCCTCAAAAGTTGTATTTGAATTTTTTAAATCGAGAAACAGATACATATTGGCCGGATCAAGCAGGTCGTTCACATAAAAGTCGAGTAGCGCATTGGTTTCGTTGGCTGTTTGCAGGTACAGATTTTTTCCTTTCAGGTCGTTCAGGCTACCGTATATAATTCCTGAAAGTTTAATTTTATCACGCATTCCTTTAAGCGAAGGAATCATAGCTCCAATTTCCTGCATCCCAATTTCAGAATCGGCAATTTGAATATCCATATCAAAACTGCGGTTCATCGAGTCGCTAACACTGTAAAATTGAAAACGCATGTTGGTGTTGGTAAGCGAAGAATGGTTACTTACCATGTTGAAATTTTCAACGGTGAGTACTTTTCCTACGTTTGTAATGTTGGCAGCAGCCTGCTTTAAATGTAAATTTGGGCCGGCGTCAACACTTAAATCTTCAATCCGGAATGCAATAGAATCGCGAAACGAATAAAAATTCGAGACCTTCAGATTTAAATTTCGGGTATCTAAAATTGGGTGGCTTTCGTTTTCATTTATTACATACCTTATTTGCATATCCTTAAAATTAAAGGCACGGCATGCAAAGGTCCATGCATTTAGGGTGTCCTTTTCAGGGTTGGCCCCAAATTCTTCTATCAGAAAACCAAAATTGAAAACGTCGGCAGTGTCTTTCGATACGTAAATCCGGTTATTTACAAAATCAAGATCTTTTAAAACAACTTGTTTGTGTTTAAACTTTAAGGTATCAACTCGTGCTTTAATTTGCTCGCTGTAAATCAGCGTATCACCATGCTGGTCTTCAATTAAAACATCTTTTAGTGTTAAGCGTTTAAAAAAGCCGATATCAACTTTGCCAATCGTAATGTTGGTATGTAAATCTTTCGAAAGATTTTTGGCTATTTTTCGAGTGATCTGCGTTTGTACCCAACTGTTTTGAATAAGCACAATACTGCCACCAAGCAGCAATATAAATGCTGCCAGGAATACAATGATTATTTTCCAGCCTTTTTTAATAGTTTTGCAAATTTAGAACGAACATAATCCATTTCAATCAATAACAATGAAAAGGATAGCGCGTTTTGTTAACTATTCATTTTTAATAAGTGCAAAGATATAAACCCAACAGCGTTTATCTTGTTTTAATAACGTAAAAAAGGGAAGTTTTTTATGGCTGAGAAAGGAATTATAATAATGGGTATTGAATCTTCGTGCGATGATACCTCGGCTGCTATCATCCGCGATGGAGAAATACTGTCGAATGTGGTGGCTTCACAGAAAGTGCATGAAGAGTATGGCGGGGTTGTACCCGAGCTGGCTTCGCGTGCACATCAGCAAAATATCATCCCGGTGGTTGACCTGGCAATGAAACGTGCAGGAATTGGTCGTGAAGAAATTTCGGCCGTGGCTTTTACGCGTGGACCGGGCTTGTTGGGATCGTTGCTGGTAGGTACTTCGTTTGCAAAAGGTTTTTCGCTGGCATCGAAAATTCCGCTGATAGAGGTGAACCATTTGCAGGGGCACGTGCTGGCTCTGTTTATCAAAGAAAATGGAGTAGAATTTAATCCGCCAAAATTTCCGTTTTTGTGTTTGTTGGTTTCCGGTGGTAATTCGCAAATTATTCTTGTTCGCGATTATCTGGATATGGAAGTGATTGGGCAAACCATTGATGATGCGGCCGGCGAAGCTTTTGATAAATGTGCAAAAGTTATGGGCTTGCCTTATCCCGGAGGTCCGCATGTCGATCGTTTGGCGAAAGAAGGTGATCCGCACCGCTTTGAATTTTCGCGTCCGCGCATTCCGGGGCTGGATTACAGTTTTAGTGGTTTAAAAACCAACTTTCTGTACTTTTTGCGCGACAACCTGAAACAGAATGAAAACTTTGTGGAAGAAAACCTGGCCGATCTTTGTGCGTCGTTGCAGCATACCATTATTGAGATTCTGCTTAGCAAATTGAAACGTGCTGCCCGTGAAACAGGAGTTAACGAAATTACTGTTGCCGGTGGTGTATCAGCTAATTCAGGGCTTCGCAATGCATTGCAGGACAATGCCAAAAAGCACCGCTGGAACCTGATTATTCCAAAGTTTGAATACACCATGGATAATGCTGCCATGATTGCCATTACCGGCTATTACAAATACCTGAACAAAGAATTTGCCGGGCAAGATGCTGTTCCGTTTGCTCGAACCCAATTGTAACGCTATCACAAAAGAAAATATCCGATTTTGAAATTTGAAAAAGAACTTGTTCATGGCCGGCTGATAAAACGTTATAAACGATTTTTGGCTGATATTGAATTGGATACCGGTGAAATTGTTGTGGCGCATTGCACCAATTCCGGGTCGATGAAAAGTTGCCTCGAAAATGGGGCAGAGGTTTACTTAACTCCGGTTGACGATCCGAAACGAAAAACAAAGTTTACCTGGGAAATGATTAAAATAAATGGCGACTGGGTAGGTATTAATACCGGCAACCCGAATAAGTTGGCATACGAAGCCCTTTTAAACGGAGAAATCCCGGGATTTGATGAATTTACAATTGTTAAACGAGAAGTAAAATTTGGCGATTCGCGTTTTGATGTTTATGCGGAGAATGATCAAGAGAAATGTTTTGTGGAGGTGAAAAACGTTTCGATGAAACTGAATGAATACGCTCTGTTTCCGGATGCCGTTACCACACGAGGGCAAAAGCATTTGAAAACATTAATCGATGTTAAGAATCAGGGAATGCGCGCTGTTATGCTTTATATTATTCAGCGCAGCGATGTGCAGCTATTTGCCCCTGCCAAAGAAATCGATCCGACGTATGCCCGCTTGTTAAAACAGGCTCACACGGCCGGTGTTGAGATTTTTCCGATGCAGGCAAAAGTATCGCCTTCGGAAATTACATTGAGCAAGAAACTACCTTTTGAGCTATAAAAAAGCCGGAATATTTAATTATCCCGGCTGTGAATAGTCATAATTCAATACTATTTTTTCTCTTTTTCTTCAATCGGAACCAAGTCGCCGTTATAGGAAATAAACTGACGATTGGTGCTGTTTACTTTTAAACTTGCCGATCCGGTTGCGCCAACCGAAAAAATAAATTCCACGTTGTCGTTTTTATTTTTTGCGTTAAACTTAACGGTATATCCACCCTTCTTTGCATCCTCAACACTATAGTCGGCAACAGGTGCTTCAAAAATCATTGGGGAGTCTGTCGATCCGTAATCAACAGAATAAGCGCGACCAAAGTAAGGAAGATATGAATCTACCTTGTCGTCTTTTAATACAACATTGTATGGAGTCGTTAATGTACGCGTTCTGCCGCCTGACGGAAGCATTTGTGTCGCATTAAATTGCCAGGCATTAGCTTCAATAAGTTTTTTTGTTTGTTCGGTAAGCATCGCCTCGCGCTGCGCTTTTTTCTCTTTTCTTGTGAGTTTTTTATCTTGCGCATTTAGTGCTACGATTGAAAAAATCAGAAAACTTAACAAAATTATCCTTTTCATACTATCATATTTTCCTTACAAAATACAAAAAGTATACCACAAAGTCAACCGATTATACGAAAGAAAAAAGGGATACAATTCATATCCCTTTTCGTGCAGTTTAACTAAATAAAATCATTTTATATGATTTCTGAAAAATTTCGCTTTAATGCTTATTCGATGCGAATTGAACACTGTATTTTTAGAAACAGTTGGCATCGAAAACAAAAGTTCTTTTCTTTGCAACGATTCTTTTTAACAGGTACAATTATTTCGGTTTATTCATTTTATACAAAAGTATGGCTTTTGTAAAAAATTAAAAAGAGTAAAACCGAATAATAAAAAATATAATTACTGATAAAAGTCATGCAAAACATAACTATTAGCGAGGAACTGGCCGAAAAAGTACCTGATGTGGTTTTGTCGTGCATTGAATGCGATGTGCAATTTCAGAATCTAAACAGCGAACTTTGGGACGAGATTCAATCGAAAATCGAAGAGCTAGACAAAAGTCTGCGTGTGGAAGAAATAAGCAAAATGCCAGCTGTTGCTGCATCGCGAAGAGCTTACAAAAAATGCGGGAAGGATCCTGCTCGCTACCGTTTGTCGGCTGAAGCGCTGCTTCGACGGGTTTTAAAGCGTGGCGAAATTTACCAGGTAAATAATGTGGTCGATCAGCTGAATTTGGTTTCCATTTCGAGCGGATTTTCAATTGGTGGTTATGATGCCGACAGGATTAGCGGAGCTGTTACCTTTGGTATAGGCAAAAAAGACGAACCGTATGAAGGAATTGGGCGGGGGGAACTGAATATTCAATTTATGCCGGTGTTCAGAGATGCAAAAGGTGCTTTTGGAACGCCCACAAGCGATTCGGTGAGGACTTGTGTTACAGAACAAACTAGGCGGTTCTTAATGATAATTATAGCCTACGAACCCACAGAAGATATTGAAATTGCCACAAACCAGGCTCAGGAACTATTAAAAAATTATGCCGGAGCCACTAACTTTGAATTAAAAACCATTCAAGTAATATAATGAAAGGATTTTGTAGATTTTTGCTCAAACTGATGGGCTGGACCGTTGTTGGAGAGCCGGCACCGGTAAATAAATGTATTATTATCGGAGTGCCACATACCAGCGCATGGGATTTTGTTATTTCGTGGTTGTTTTATACTTCGAAAGGTGCAGTTGCCAACATTCTTATAAAAAAGGAATTTTTCTTTTGGCCCATCGGATATTTTATTCGAAAAATGGGAGGTTTGCCCATCGATCGCTCAAAAGGAGCTAACGTAATTCGTCAAACCATTCAGCTAATCAATAAAAGAGAACGTATTCATTTGGCATTAACGCCTGAAGGTACGCGAAGTTTGAATAAACGCTGGAAAGCCGGCTTTTATATTATTTCTAAAGAAACCGGAATTCCCGTGTATTTGGGCTATTTTGATTGGGGACGAAAAGAAATTTCGGTTGGCGAGCCTTTTGAACTTTCAGACAGTGCTCAGGACGACATCAAACGCATGAAGGATTTTTACCGCGAAAAAGGAATTAAAGGAAAATTCCCGGAACTTTTTACAA
This sequence comes from Draconibacterium mangrovi, assembly GCF_010586825.1. Lineage (GTDB taxonomy): Bacteria > Bacteroidota > Bacteroidia > Bacteroidales > Prolixibacteraceae > Draconibacterium > Draconibacterium mangrovi. The sequence continues at coordinate 53,295 of NZ_JAAAGB010000007.1, forward strand.
CAGACTATTAGCCAAATAAAGAAATAGTAGCTTTTCTATTCAATAAAAAGCTACTATTTTTTTCTGTTAATCAAAAGCAGAAATGCTGAGTTTTACCTGAACACTTTCAAAATCACTTTCTCTAAAACCTGCAAATACGCCTACATTGCCTGCAAAAAACAGGTTGTTCAAACTGTAACCAACTTCCCAGTAATTATTGTATTCGGGCGTGGTAAGGTAATTTAAATGAAGGCTTTCGCTCCAGGTTCTTTTATTGAAAATTGAAAGGTATCTTAGAAGCAGGTATTCCGACCTGTACTCCGTCATTACGTTTAAGTAACTTTTGTTAGTGCTTAAAGCATAGTCGTTTATCAGTTGAAAACGGTGCGTAAAAGGCCGCATCATTACCGGGATTTCAGCGGTGCTAAAATGTTTGTATTGCGAAAAATGCATTTGCTCATTCGAAAAATAGTGGCCGGCATTTATCTGCCAGTCAATACCTGAACTTGGCGAAATATTGGCCTGTTGATGAACAGTAAAATCAACCCGGCGAAATTCAGAATCGGAATCAATAAGATCAGGCACCCCCTGTTTGTAGGTCAGGTTGAATTCATAAAAATCATTTACAAACAGAAAGGGTGATTCTTCGAGCCACGGTTTGCGTTGCGATTTGCGGAAATTTAAACCAAGGCCGTAACTAAAACTTTTTTGTTCGGCAAGAGCGGGATTATCAGCCGTTAAGTTTCCGGGGATGTTTGGCTCAAAATCTTTATAATCCGAAAGCGGAAACGAAATGTTGTTTTCCAGCGGGTAAAAATGATCCATGTTGACAATGGCATAATACCTGAAATTCTTTTTAAAACGCTGAGAAAAACTCAGGTGCACAAATTCGCTCTCGTAAAACCGCGTATAGTTTTCGCCAAAAAACCAAGAACTTAAAGAGTTTACCACCGGGCTAATTCCCAGGACACCACTTTTAAAATCGCTGCTTTGTTTTCCTGCGTACAGGCTTATCTGGTTTCCTTTTGCCAGAAAATTTACAAACTGCGCGTTCAGACTGCCAAATAAGGCTTCGCGGTTAAACGCATACCCCAGTTGAGGTGTAAGATAAATTCGTTTTGTGGAATCCACCAAAAAGCGAATTCGAAATTCCTGGCGGTATTTATACCCGTCAACGGCGTTAAAATCAAAATTCACGGGCGAAAGCAGTCCATCGTAACTCACATGAATAGTCGAATCTTTCGATATATCATATGCTCCGGCCAATAGCCGGCTAAAAAAACGTTTGGTACTTTCATTATCCGAGACTGAATCGGTTGAAGCCGCTTTTTCCATCAGTTTTAACGAGTCGGCCATTTGGTAGCTTTCAATTTCGGCCTGCGTTAGGGGGATGCTCCTAACGGTATCCCAGGCGATAGCTGTTTGCAGCGAGTCTTTATTTTCCGAAATTTGGTAACTGCCGTAATCCGGCGCAACAATAGTTGAATCTTTGTATTGTTCTTTTAAAATTTTACGGTTCAGGCGGGCTACTTTTTTTACATCTGCATTGCTTAGTTCTTCTTTGGCATTCAGACTATTTAGTTCGCTAACCAGTTGTTCTTCTTTTTCCCCGGGTTCCCGCACATCTTGATCTGCAGTTGTTTGTGCAGCTATTTCAGTGCTTTCGTATTGAATGTTAGAATAGTTGTTTACGATGGAGTCGTACTTCACCGATGCACCATAATAAAAATTGCCCCGCAGTCCCAGCATGCCAAAATCGCCTGTAATATTGTGCGAAACCGGCAGCCAGTTTTCGTTGTCCAGATTTTCGAATTGTTGTTTTATGCGGTAGTTAAAAAACTCAAAGCTGGAACTAAAATCGAGGTTGTAAATGCACCAAAGCCGGTCTACAATATAAATAAAACCTTCAACCAGTTCATCGCTTTTTCGTTTGGGGGTAACGCGTATTTTAAACACATCATAATCGCCAGACGTGATAAATCCTTCGTAAACAAAATTATAATGTTTTAGCGCCAGTACCGAAAGCGGAGAAACCACTTCGTTGGGACGCTCATCGTAAAAACTGGCTGTCATCAGGCCCATTACCGGCGGCTCGTCAAAACCTGTAATCGAACTTTTTTTACTTATCACCTGCTGGTTATACTGGTTGGGATAATCGTAGGTAATCCGGTTTTGCGACTCCATAACATAGGTTACATTCTCCTTAAAGTAATCCTTGAATTTCCGGCCGTCTTCCACTTCCTGCTTTTTAATCAGGTTCGGAATATTGCTAAAGGCAAAATTTGCTTTGATGTAAAGATCTGCACCATAATGTTTTATATTCTGGCGGTAATAAGGTGCTTTGGCAATGGCTTTCCGCATAATAAAATAGGCAGGGTCTTCATCTCCGGGAAACACTTTTATCTCGGCGAGCTCAAAATTCTGAGTTTGCAAGGTAATTGGGAGAAACAAACTATCTGTTTGCAGACTAATTGTTTTCTCCAGCTTTTCGTAGCCCATTGATCGCACAGTAAGGTGAAAAGTGCCGGTTGGTAAATTAAAACTAAAATCTCCGTTGGTGTTTGATGTGGTGCCTTGCCGCGATTCGGAAATATAAATAGTTGCATAGGGCACAGGTTGTTTTTGTTCATCCAGAATTCGTCCGGAGAGCACCTGACTGTTGGCAAAAAAGTGGGTGAAAATTACTAATAAGGTTAAACAAAGCGACAGTTTTCTGCCGGTTAATAGATTGAATTTTTGGGTATACATGGTTTAATTCTGTTTTCATGTGCAAGAAAATGAAAAAAACGATAGCGTAGAAATATTTATTGTTAAAAAGTATTATTGCTATAATCCCAAATCATCACTGATCGAGCGCATTGCATTAACTGCCAGATCGGCAAACTCAGGTAACGGAATACCAATTTTCTCACACTCCAGAATGTTCTCGCGTTTTACCGATGCTGCAAAGGCTTTTTGTTTCATTCGTTTGGTTACCGATTTTGTTTTTACGCTGTTTAGTTTTTTATCCGGATAAACCAAAGTTGTAGCTGTAATTAAACCGGTAATTGTTTCGCCGGCTGCCAGTGCATGCTGAAATTCGGTGCAGCGGTCTTTCCCGGTTGCCACCTCGTTGTGCATAACAATGGCGTCGAGCATTTCATCGGTAACTTTTCCTTTTAACAGCTTTTCTGCGTAGGGGCCATGTGTATGCGGATCGGCGTTTGTAATTTCCACGTCAATATCATGCAACAAGCCTGCGATGCCCCATTCATCTTCATTTCTTTCCAGGTGCTTCGCTATTGCACGCATTACTACTTCCGATGCCAGGCTGTGTTTTAGCATGTTTTCTGCCTGCACATACGATTTTAGCATTTCAAGCGCTTCGTCTCTCGTAATCATATTCAGAATAATAATGTTCGCCGCATTAAAAATAGTGATAAATTCGCCGTTGCAATATATTTAAGCCGGCTTATGCATTCGTAGGTTGTATTGAGAGCAAAAATGCCATAAAACAAGTACTTGTAAATTAAGTGCTTTGTTTTGAAGCCGTTTTTGTTTGTAATAAAATTTCGTGGTGTATATTCGGGGTTAAAACAACTAAACTTAATATCATGATTGAAATTGAGCGGAAATTTCTTGTTGATACTAATTTATGGTGCCCAAAGGATTCGGGAAATCCAATTGTTCAGGGCTACCTGTCAACCGATAAGGAACGGGTGGTGCGGGTACGCATAAAAGGAGATAAAGCTTGGTTGACGATTAAAGGCAAAACACAAGGAATTTCACGTATTGAAATGGAATATGAAGTTCCGGTAAAAGAAGCGGAAATTTTAATGCAATTGTGCCATGATTATCCTGTTCGGAAGAAGCGCTTCGTGGAGGAGATACATGGAATGACATGGGAAATTGATGTATTTGAAGATATGAATGCGGGTCTTGTTTTGGCAGAGGTTGAACTGAGTAATGAGAATGAAGAAATTGAGCTGCCAAACTGGGTAACTCATGAGGTGAGTACCGATCATCGGTATTTTAATGCCTGGTTGTCGGAGCATCCTTATTCAACATGGTAAAATACTAAGGTTTTGATGTTGAGTAAATTAAAAGAAAGGTGTTAATTGTTTAGGTATTTATAATAAAGGACAACATAACAATGGTATTATTTTTGCGTTTAATCCGAAAGCTAAAAACAGTGTATATGTTCTCAGGGAAAGGGAAAGTTTTTTTATTTATTCTATTATTTACCGGCTTCTCAAAACTTTTATTCGCGCAAAACTCTGTAACTGAAGAGGAACTTTTGCACAAAAATATTGAGGTTTTAAGAAGCTATTTTATTGAAAATAATAACTGGCACGTTGTTAAGAAAGAAGTGGGTAGCGATGTTGATGCTCTTCTGCATTTTATCGAAGATGAATCCCTTGACGAGGTTATTAAAAACCTGAACGACACGCTGCGCGTTAACGGGAATTACGTTATGCGTTTGCCCGAAAATGTTGAGGACAGTCTTAATGTTCCTGGGTTTGTACCGTATGCCAATCAGCAAAAGGAGGTTCAGAATATTGAATCGAAATACAGGGAAAGTGTAAAGCCTGAAGATATAACCGTGCCACCAGCAATAATTCGCGAAGCTGAAAACGAAGTACGGCAGGTGCCAAAAGGTGAGGGGATGAGACTTTTTGCCGATTCGGTATATACCTTTCCTGACGATCTTTATATCCCGGAAGTGATTCCTGACTCGATTTTAAATTCGCCCGACATGTTTAATGAGCTTATCCGTCGCGACAGTCTTCGGAGGGATTACATCGAAGAAAAACGAGTATTTTATAACGACTCGGTTAAAGCCGACTACATAAGCAGAATAGTTAGTGTTTACCGTGCCGAGAAATACAATGAAAACCTGCAGTACCGCATAAAACGCTATAAAGACGAGGTAAAACTGAATAACTACTACGTTTTAAAATCTTACAACGACGAAGTAGTGGCCCAGGTAAACGATTCAATAAAAGCGGTTTTGAACGTGTTGATGAATTATGCCGACCGTATTGATACCACACGCTTGTCGTTAATTAACTTATATGGCGAAAAAGAGGATATTTTATTGCAGAACGGTGCCGAACGTTATTCGCGCATCTGGTTAAAAAACGAGCAGAATGATTCGCTGGCCGTTATGGTAAAAAATACCGACAAACGTACAGTGCAAATGTTGATCGACGATGGCGTTACTTTTTCGCGCTTTAAAGAAAAGCAAACCAAAGATTTTGATTTCGAAAGCCTGAAACCCAATAACAATAAATTTAAAAGTGTAGGGAAAAGTTACGAGCTTGAAACCCCCTGGAATATTGGTGGCGATGGAAGTATAGGACTTACCCAAACTTATCTTGACAATTGGAAAAAAGGGGGTAAAAGCTCACTGGCTACGTTAATGGTGTTAAAGGGTTTTGCGAATTATTCGCGCAAAGACGGCAAAGTAAAATGGGAAAACTCGGCAGAATTCAGGAACGGTTGGATCAGGCCAGGTGGCGATGAATCGGAGTTGCAAAAGAATGATGATAAGTTTGAACTCACATCGCGTTACGGATTAAGTGCCTTTAAAAAATGGTACTATAGTGCCGAGCTTAACTTTAACACTCAAATGTTTAGAGGGTACAAATATCCGAAAGCAGATAATCCGGAAGTGCTTTCCGCATTTCTATCGCCATCGACCACCTATTTGAAAATTGGTTTAGACTACAAACCCAATAAAAAATTGTCGCTGTTTTTGTCGCCGTTAACCATGAAAAATGTTTATGTACGCGACACGGCATTGGTTGATCAAACAAACTTTAGTATCGACGAGGGACGAAAAGCTTTTTGGGAGCCCGGTTTAAATGCCGATCTGAGCTACAAAACAAAAATAACCGACGACATTTCGTATGAAACAAAATACAAGATGTTCATCAACTATAAAGATCCCTTTCAGAAATTCGACTTGAACTGGGAAAACAACTTTAAAATGCAGTTAAACTCGTACATCGATATGCGTTTAATGTTCCACTTTATTTACGACGACGACGTTAAGTTCCCTATTTACGATGCAGACGGCAACAAAACTGGTGAGGAAGCGAAACTGCAGATAAAAGAGTTTTTTACCATCGGGTTCACATATAAAATCAACAAGAAAGTGATGCGCACGCACCGAATTCGCTAAGGATTGCTTATTGAGATTTTTTGTTCATACAATAAATCATTTAAGAAAAGAAAAAGTTACTTTTGATAAAAAGACAAGCTCATGAAAGATTTAAAACGCTACTATACATTAAACGCCGACCCGAAAGACGTTTACAATGCCTTAACCAACGAAAATATGCTCGAAATATGGACAGGTGAAACCGCAGTTATGCCACTGGAGCCAAACACCGAATTTTCGTTGTGGGGTGGAAGTATTTCGGGTGTTAATGTGGAATTTGAGCAAGATAAAAAGATTGTTCAAAAGTGGTTTTTTGGTGAAGAGGAAGAAGATTCGCTGGTGACAATAAAATTACATCCGCACAAAAAAGGAACAAGCATTGAGTTACGTCACACCAATATTCCCGACGATGCTTTTGACAACATCTCAGAAGGCTGGGATGAAGATTATTTTGGAGCACTTAACGAACTGTTTATATAGTCAGAAAGCAGCTACCTATTCACCTGGTGCGTTCGTTTTACTTCAGTTCCTCCTGCAAAAGGTCTCTTACTTCAAGGAAGTTACGTTCAAGTTTTAGCATATTTTCAATAAAGAAATTGTAGATATCGGGCCATTGGTTCTGACGGTGAAAATCAACACCTTCCATTCGAGTGAAGATCCGGCACACTTCGGCGCCGCTGTCTTCGCGCTCATGGAAAAATTCCCACTGCAAACCATTTTCAAAACCGTCTTCAATCACCGGCTTGTATCTTTCCAGAAATTCGTAGGCTTTCAATCTTTTGTTTTCACTTTTGTTGCCCAGTTCGAGAATTACCATCGCATCTTCGCGGCTAACATCAAAACGTAGCGCCACACCTTTGATTTTTGTTTTATGAAGCACCCATTTCCGTTTCCTGTATTTTAAATCAGGATGTACACTACAGCGTTTGTCAAACTGTTGCCAGAAATCAATTTTCAATTGTCGCAATTCCTCTTTTGAATACATGCGCCAAAGGTAAACTAAATTTAATTTTTACATTTAACATTCGTAAAACACGCTATATATGATTCACAAAATTCTTCTATTATTAAAGTTGTTATTGATTGCCGGTTTTTCAATGGCTCAGTATGTTGAAGTACAGGCAAATTACAATTCGGTTGGCGATTGTATTTTTACGGCGTCCAACAATGCAAAAGTGCCTATGTTTCTGCATATTAACTTTGCCGACCTGGAGAACACTACGTTTAACGAACCGTTGCCCTATATAAAGAAAGTTGAGCCGGGTTTTAACAGCCTTTTTACACTACAACGCGATTTGGATGCCGATATCCCCCGGTTTAATTATGATATTGAAACTTTCCGATCGAATCCTACAGTTGATGTAGATCTTGATTTTCCTTATTTAATTCCGTTAAAACAAGGTAAAAGCGTATTGGTTTTCGATGTAAAAAGTATTGATGGTTTTTGGGGAAATGAAACACCTGATTCGTGGTTTGCCACAGGTATTAAAGCCGCACCGGGGGACGCTGTTTTTGCAAGCAGAAACGGTATTGTTGCCGAAGTTGTTGGAGATTCAAGAACCGGAGATTCGCACTTTTGGTATCATACCTGGACAAAAAGTATCACGTTGTTACAGCCCGACGGAACTTTAATATGTTATCATGGCGTTCAGTACAATCCCGAACAACTTGTAGTAGGACAAAAAATATATGCCGGGCAAAAAATAGGGGAGTTAGCGAATAAAAACGGAGAGTTGGTTGTGCTCATTTTTCACGATTCATTATTTACCAAAACGTTATCGTTTGTTATTCCTCAGTTTGTGATAACCAATAATGGCGATGCGGAAATCCTGAATGCTCTAAAACCTTATATCGTATTTCATCCTGATGCGATTAGAGGATTGGAGATGACAAACCGGGAAAAAAGAAAGAATCTGAATTAACTGCAAGTTTTTTATTCGTACCAAATAAATCTGAAAAAAATAGAGACGATTTGAACCTACGCTTAACATTAGCTGTTAAAATGCTTTATGGTTTATATAAATGTTAAAAAATGTTAATTAATATTTATTTGAAAAGCGTTTACAACTTAAATATATGACAAAAGTCACTTTGAGATATTTCTCATTCTGTATATTTGTCAAGAGTATAAAATGATAACACTTCGAATTAGAACTAGTTAAGTTAAGTCATTAGCCTTAAACAGCATATTAAAAGCAAATTTTACATGAATTATTGTGGGGTGTAAATATTTGTTAATTGATGTTTTTTTTATCTAATTTGTCGGTGAGTATTAAAAGTGAGTGAGTTATTTACTAATATTTAAATTTTTATTCTATGAAAAAAATTGCGCTAATGCTATTAGGCATTGCCTTGTTTGGCGTGCTTGTTGCTGAAGCACAGGTTAAAAGTATCACCGGTACTGTAACAAGTTCCGAAGATGATATGGGTATACCAGGTGTTTCAGTAAGTGTTAAAGGTACCACAATTGGTACAGTTACTAATCTTGATGGAGAGTATCAGCTGGAAGTTCCGTCTGATGCGGCAATACTGGTCTTCTCGTTTGTAGGTATGAAAACGCAGGAGATTGAGATCCGCGGATCAGAGGTAAATGCTGTAATGGAAGCAGATTTAGTTGGTATTGATGAAGTTGTGGTAACAGCAATGGGGGTTTCAAGGCAGAAAAAATCCATTGGTTACGCTTCTACTTCGGTAGGAGGAGATGAAATTAGTGAAGCTAAAGTAGTAAACCCAATGAATGCTTTACAAGGTAAAGTTGCAGGGGTAGACATTTCTTCAGCTCCCGGACCAGGTGCTACTCAGAATGTTATTATCAGGGGGGCTTCTTCATTTGGTAGTAACCAGCCTTTATATGTTATCGATGGAGTACCGATTACAAACTCTCAGGTAACCACGGGTAGTGCTCTTAATAATAACGTTGACTTTGGTTCAGGTTTAAATGCTGTTAACCCTGATGATATTCAGAATATGACAGTTTTGAAAGGAGCTGCTGCAACTGCGTTATATGGTTCACGTGCTGCTAATGGAGTTATTTTAATAACTACTAAATCAGGGACCAATACTGATGGACAGATGAAAATTAGCTATGACGGTTCTGTTTCGATGTTAAGAGTAGGACGTATTCCTGAAAGACAAGATGAGTTTGGTCAAGGATGGAGTGGACATCATGCTTTAGATGAAAACGGTAACTGGGGACCTAGATACGATGGAAGTGACCGTGTATGGGGTTATGTTATCGACAATAGTCAACAGATTAAACCATATTCTTTTGTTGAATCAAGAATTCGTGATTTTTATGATTTTGGATTGAGCCATAAAAATTCTGTTTCAGCCTCAGGAGGTAATGAGAATACCACCTATTTTATGTCATTCTCGCACAACGATGTGGATGGTGTTATGCCTGAGGATGTTGATACCTACAAACGATCAACTCTTTCAACTAAAGGAAGTCATAAATGGGGAAAGATTAACCTTACATCTTCAGTGAATTACAGTAATGAAAAAACGAAGGCCGTTCCATCAGGTCAGGGAAGTTCTGTATTCAGAAGTCTTTGGGAAATACCGGAGGATTACTCCATTGTTGACTTAAAAGATTACAAAAGTAAGTTTAATAACTTAAACAATTATTTTACGCCTTATGGTGTTAATCCATATTTCTCATTGTTTGAAAATGGATCAGAGCAAGTACGCCACAAAGTGTATGGTAAAGTTCAGGCAGACATTAATATTACCAATGAGCTGTTATTGACTTACCGTTTTGGAGCCGACCTTGAAAGTACGAATACCGAAGCCTGGCAGGCTAAAATTGATATTCCTACGGACGCACCAAGTTACAACGATCAAAAAAATCAGCCGGGTAATTATAGTGTAAATAAGCGTACCCGTTACGAAACAAACCATGATGCTTTCCTGAATTACACCAAAGATTTATCTGAAAAATTAAACTTGAATGCACTGGTTGGTATTAACTTTAACCAACGTGGATACACCCGTGTTGGTGGCGAAGTTCTGGCATTGGATGTTCCTGGGTACTATAATCTAACTAACGGATTGGCAGACCCAATTGCATCTCAATACAAAATGGAGAGAAGATTGTTTGGTGCCTTTGGAAATGTTGAATTAGGTTACAACGATTATTTGTATGTAACGCTTACTGCACGTAACGACTGGTCATCAACATTACCAGCAGGCGAAAATAGTTACTTCTACCCTGGTGCAACAGCAAGTTTGGTGCTTTCTGAGATGGCCAAGAAAATGGATATGGAATTAGGAGTTATCGACTTTGCCAAAGCAAGGGTAGCCTATGGTTGGACAGGTAACGACGCTGCCCCATATGTAATTTATCCTGTATTTGAAAAAGGTTATGTTGGCAACCCCGGATACCCTAATGTTGATGACCTGGAATTACCATTAAACAGCATTAACTCCTGGATGATCAGTAATCAGTTGGGAAGTCCGAATCTAGCACCTGAGATTACAAAAGAGTTTGAGGTTGGTTTGGAAATGAATTTCTTTAAGAACAGAATTGGTTTTGATTTCTCTTACTATAACAGACTTACTGATGGTTTGATTAGTAATCAGCCACTTGATCCAACTTCAGGATATACTTCTATTGTAAGCAACATCGGAGATGTTCGTAACAAAGGTATCGAAGCTCTGTTCTTTGTTTCTCCTGTTCGTACCGAAGATTTTGAATGGAAGATGAGTTTTAACTATTCGAAAAACAAAAACAAAGTTGAAACGCTTGCCGAAGGAGAAATCTTCCTTGGTGGATTTGGCGGTGCAGGTATTGTTGCAATTGAAGGAAAAGAAATGGGACTGTTCAAAACTCAGGTTACACAAACAGTTACTATTGATGGCGTAGAGCACATTGTTGTGGATGGTAACGGAATGCCGGTTGCAACTGCCGACGAAGTAGTACTGGAAGATAAAAGTGTGAATGAGAAATTCAGAGCAGGTTTTACCAATGACTTTAGTTATAAAAACTGGTCGTTGGCAGCTACATTTGATCTTCGTTACGGTGGATACATTTATTCTTACCAGAAAGATTATATGGGTTGGACAGGTAGTGGTCCTGAAACTGTTTATAACAACCGTCAACCATTTGTTATTCCAAACTCGGTTAGGTTGGTAAACGGCGAATATGTTGAAAATGATATACCTGTCGCTTCAACCGATTTACATACATTTTATAGTGCAGGAGGTTTCGAGCAAACCGATAATTTCTTTATCGATCGTTCGTATCTGAAATTAAGAGATATTGTTCTTGCTTATGAGTTGCCGGCAGGTTTCGCCAAGCGCTTAGGAGTGGCTAAAATAAGAGCATCTGTTGTTGCCAGCAATATTTTGTTGTGGACACCGAAAGAGAATCAATATATCGATCCGGAAACCACAACATTTGGTAACGATATTTCTGCGAAATTTGGTGAATTTGGAGCCAACCCAACCAACCAAAGTTATACCTTCGGTTTATCTATAATGTTTTAATATCGAAAACGAAATTATTATGAAATTCAAAAAAATTATATATATGTTATTCATTGCAATCTCTGCCAGTTTAGTAGGGTGTGATGAATGGTTGGATGTAAATAAAGATCCAAACAACTTAAGTGAACTAACAAGTCCGGAAGCAGTTATGCCGGTTGCTCAGTTAGCTATCGGAAATGCTTTAATGGGCTGGGACATGGGATTTGCAGGAGCTCTTTGGTCGCAATACTGGACTCAAGACCATACTTCTTCTCAGTTTAAGTTTTTAGATGAGTACGACGAAACAAGTTTCTCGACTGCTTATACCAATTTAGTGCCTTTTGCACTGAATGACTTGAAAGCAATAAAAGCTAACTCAGAAGTTGGTTCAGGCCATTATCTGGTTGCCGAAGCCCTTTCAATTTATACATGGCAGGTAATTACCGACACATGGGGTGATATTCCATATTTCGACGCTTTGAAAGGGGATGAAGGTTTATTTTCTCCAAAATTCGATTCGCAAGAGCAAATTTATGCCGACTTACTGGCACGAGTAGATGCTTTGCTCGAAATGAATTTTTCGAGTGCAGATATCAGCGATGATTACGACTTTATTTATAATGGTAATGTTAGCGCCTGGGTGGCTTTTACCAAATCTTTGAAGCTGAAATTAATGCTGCGTTTATCCGAAACTTCCGGATATAATAATGCCGAAGTACTTGTATTTGCAAAAGAGGGTGGCTTTATAACTGAAACAGCTAAAATAAGTGGTGAAATTTGGGAACCAAAGGATGGTAAACGTCATCCTATGGTTGAATTTGACGATGCGGGTTATTTCGATAACGTTATTGCAAGTAAAACTATCATCGAATTTTTGAACACAAATAGTGATCCGCGAATTGGAAGTTTATTCACAGCTACTTCTGCAGGTACTTATGTTGGTTCAATCCAAGGCGATTTTGCTTACGATGGAGATACCGATGGAAATGGAACGGCTGATCAGGACGAGGAATACAGTTTAGTAGAATTTGATAATAAGTCAGATCTGATTCTGATGTCTACGTGGGAAGTAAATTTCTATTTGGCTGAAGTTTATGCACGTGCAGGTGATTCAGCTGCAAAAAGCTATTACGATGCTGCTGTTCAGGCTTCGTTAGACTACTGGGGTGTAAGTGGTTCTGTTACCGGAGCTGGAGAATATGCAGAATGGCCTGCAGGAACTGTTGAAGAAAACATTAAAGCCATTGCAATGCAGAAATGGGTAGCTTATTGTAAGGTTCAGCACATTGAATCTTTTATTGAGCGAAATCGTACTAAATACCCTTCAGTAAATGCTGTGGAGATTAAAACTCCTACAGATCGTACCGATGTATACCTTAATTTCCCTGTTGGCGATTTTACTATTTCTGTAGCAGGACTTGGTAAATTGAGTAGTAACTTACCTTCTTCTCCAATTTACCCGAATGCTGTTATTACCAGAAATACGAATAAGCCTCAGCAAAAAACAAGCTTGGGACAGAAAGTTTGGTGGGATCAGAAGTCAGGAAAATAGTGAACTTTTAAATTGAATAGAAATGAAGAATATATATAAAATATTTAGTTTATTCCTACTCATTGGAACGCTGATGAGTTGCGAAAAAGATTCTGAAGATATCTCCAGAATAACCTATTATGTAGATATTGTTTTGGAAGGAGAATCTTCTGTTGCCATAGCTTTAGGAGAGCAGTATGCAGAACCGGGATATACCGCAATGGAAGGTGAAAACGATGTGAGTGAGAGTGTTGAAATTATATCAAACGTTGATAACAACCAAATTGGAGTGTACCAGGTTAGTTATTCTGCAACAAATCAGGATGGCTTTTCTTCATCAACTGAAAGAACAGTTGTCGTATATGACCCCGCAGCTCCTGATGTGGATTTATCAGGTACATACAATACAAGTGTTGTAAGAACGGAATCAGATGGCTCGAATCCTCGCCCAAGAAGCTCAAGTATTGAAATTACTAAAGTAGGTAACGGAGTATTCTATGTAAACTGTTTGTTGGGATATTACTATGCCGCAGGTTATGGCCCGGCATACGCAATGACAGGTTATATTAGCTTGAATGCCGATAACACATTTTCTTTGATTACCAGTCATGTTCAAGGTTGGGGTGATGGATTGGAAGCATTTAATAACGGAACATATAACGCAACAACCGGAGAATTATACTGGGAGTCGATATATGCCGGATCCGATATTTTTGCAGCAACCTGCACAAAGTAATTTAATTTTTAATAGATAAAACTGAAATAGAAATGAAAAGCTTAATAAATAAAATTTTAGGTTTATCCCTGCTTCTGGTTCTTTTTGCATGTCAGGAGGACCCGGATATTTGGGATAGCTCAACAGTTGCGCTTGATGGTAACTGGTATGTTACTTATGATCATGAGGTGTATGGAGTTGACGCTTTTGGTGTAGGTTATACACCTGTTTATACCTATAACACCGCTGCTGATAACGGACAAGAAATATGGTTGTCGGACGATGATAACTTTTGGAGCTATAAAGTTCGTATTCCTGCCAACCCTGAAGCCGGAACATTTGGTAGTTCAGAGGTAGTAACAAGCGTTGTTGATGGTTATGAAATTCAGGTAAAGATTGAAAACGGACAAATCTTTCCTGCAGCAGTTGAATTGCCTTCAGGTGTAATGGCCGATAGTATCTATTTTGAGGTTTGGTTTGAAGACCTTGAAGATGCTACTGGAATTGCTAATGACAAATTAATGGTTAGTGGTTATCGTCAGACTGGTTTTACAGAAGATGAGCATTAATAAAAAGTCAAGATTATAGAAAAGGCCGCTTCATTAATTTGAAGCGGCTTTTTATTTTCTCAAAGTCTTATGAAAATTAATAGCAAAATTTTCTTCAAGTTTTATTGACTCACCCTGATTGTGCCTTCGACACAATCGTCCCGCTCTGCGTGCAGAGAGGGAGTGAGAGAGAGTTTGCAAAAAATCGTTTAAATTTCATTCCAATTAGTGATTCCCTTGAAGCATGACTGTTTCATTCAGCAGGTTATTACAAGTCACCTGCTGAATTTTTTTAGGAGGTAAGGGATAATAATTGGCTTAACTTGCTAATAACAAAAGCTTCCCATTGATCATTTTGTTACCGTCGTAGCCGTACGAAAGCTTCACCGACTCCTATATAGTGCTTTCGCAGGCGTACGCTGCCATCAAATAGTTCTATTTACTGCTTTCGTAAGGCTACGAAAGCCTCACCGTGTTCTCAAAAGTCCTTTCGTACTGCTACGAAAGCTTCCCAGAGTTCTATTTACTGCTTTCGAAGGCGTACGCTGCCATCAAATAGTTCTATTTACTGCTTTCGTAAGGCTACGAAAGCCTCACCTTGTTCTCAAAAATCCTTTCGTACTGCTACGAAAGCTTCCCCGAGTCCTATTTACTGCTTTCGAAGGCGTACGCTGCCATCAAATAGTTCTATTTACTGCTTTCGTAGTGCTGCGAAAGCTCCACCGTGTTCTCAAAAGTCCTTTCGTACTGCTACGAAAGCTTCCCCGAGTCCTATTTACCGCTTTCGTAGACGTAATAAAAAAATAACGAAACCTTTAACGAAAAGCACAAAAAAAGACCGTCTCAAAACGAAACGGCCTTACTTTTTACTTTTTGTTTTTATTAGTCGTAGCGATGTTCATCTGCGCTAGGCCTATCACTATCGCACGCACATATTTTATCCAATCCTTTTTCGTATTGCTCCAGTGCACGCAGGCTCATTCCCATGTTCGAGAATCCACCGTCGTGGAAAAGGTTTTGCATGGTTACTTTTTTCGTCAAATCAGAGAAAAGAGTTATACAGTAATCGGCACATTCATCACCGGTTGCATTACCAAGTGGCGACATTCTTTCCGAGAAGTCCAACAAACGGTCGAAACCTTTTACTCCGTTTCCGGCAGTGGTAATGGTTGGCGACTGCGAAATGGTATTTACCCTAACGTTACGCTCACGGCCATAAATATAACCGAAACTACGGGCAATCGATTCCAGCAATGCTTTTGCATCGGCCATGTCGTTGTAACCAAAGAACGAACGCTGTGCCGCAACATACGACAAGGCAACTACCGATCCCCATTCATTAATGGCATCCAGTTTACGTGCCACCTGAAGTACTTTGTGAAAAGACACTGCAGACACATCGAGGGTTTTGTCCAGGTAGTTATAATCCAAATCACTGTAATGGCGTCCCTTTCTTACGTTTGGCGACATACCAATAGAGTGTAAAATGAAGTCGATTTTGCCACCTAAAACCTCCATCGATTTTTTGATCAGGTTTTCCAGATCCTCAACATTGGTTGCATCGGCACCAATAACTTCAGCATTAATTTGCTCTCCCAATTGATTTGTTTCGCCCATACGAATGGCAACCGGGGTATTTGATAATGTCACTGTGGCTCCTTCTTCATGTGCTCTTACTGCCACTTTCCAGGCAATTGAATCGGGATTTAGTGCCCCGAATATAATTCCCCTTTTTCCTTTTAGTAAATTGTTACTCATAATTTGTTTTTATGAAACGTGTATGCCATTAGCATACACGACAATGATTATAAACAAGCGAAATTCATCTGTTACTATAAAATATATGCAGATAAAAATTCGCCTGCAAAGTTAATTCAGTTTAAATAAATTATTCACGAATGATCATTTTTCAGCTGTTAAGTCTGCTTTTTTAACTTTTCTCATCGAATTTTGTTCAATAACATTCGAAAATATGAATGATAATCGCGAAAAGCTGTGTTATAATCTTTCAAATAGCAGTTGCTTTTTTTAGCTTTGAAAGCAAATAAAAACTGTTACCTATGAAACGAATATTCATGCTGTTTATAGCAACAACTCTATTCTTTAGTTGTTCTACAAACACCAAAAAAGAAGCAAAACAAAACACAAAAATGGAAGTGAATCCGGAAATAAAAAAGAAGGCCGACGAATTTGTATCGTTTAAATTAACTACCGATTTAAGCGTACTTAGCGAGAATGAAAAGCAAATGTTGCCGATTCTGCTCGAAGCCGCCAAATTAATGAACGACATTTACTGGCAGGAAGCGTACGGCGATAAAGACGAATTGCTGAGCCAAAGTTGGGATGAATACACCCTGAAATTTATAAAGCTGAATTATGGTCCGTGGGAGCGTTTAAATGCCAATAAACCGTTTTTACCCGGATACGAAGAGAAACCGGCAGGGGCAAATTTCTATCCGACCGATATGACAAAGGAAGAATTTGAAGCCTGGGACGACGAAACAAAAACAAGCCTGTATACCCTGATACGCCGCGACGAAGACGGTGCTTTAAAGTCTGTACCATACCACATCGCATTCGGAAAGGAAATTAGAAAGGCTGCCGATCTTTTGCTTCAGGCAGCAGAACTGGCCGAAGATGCCGGGCTGAAAAAATATCTCGAAGAAAGATCACAAGCATTGCTCACTGATGAATATTACGCCAGTGATGTTGCGTGGATGGAAATGAAAAACAACACCATCGAGTTTATTATTGGCCCCATCGAAAATTACGAGGACCAACTTTACGGTTATAAAGCAGCACACGAATCGTTTATCCTGATAAAAGATAAAGAATGGAGTAAGCGACTGGAGAAATATGCTGCATTGTTGCCGGGATTGCAAAAAGCCTTGCCTTGCGAGCAGCCATACAAAAACGAAACGCCGGGCGTTGATTCGGATATGAATGTTTACGATGCCATTTATTACGCCGGCGATTGTAATGCTGGGAGTAAAACCATTGCCATCAATCTTCCAAACGACGAAGAGGTTCGCGAAACAAAAGGTAGCCGTAAACTGCAGTTGAAAAATTCGATGCAGGCTAAGTTCGATAAAATACTCGTACCAATTGCCGATCTGTTAATTGCTGAAGATCAGCGCCAGCATGTAAAATTCGATGCTTTCTTCGAAAATACCATGTTTCATGAAGTGGCGCACGGTTTGGGATTAGGAAGTACAATTGATCAGAGTACTACAGTTCGTGAAGCCTTAAAAGATGCCTACACTTCAATTGAAGAGA
Organism: Draconibacterium mangrovi; assembly: GCF_010586825.1. Taxonomy (GTDB): domain Bacteria; phylum Bacteroidota; class Bacteroidia; order Bacteroidales; family Prolixibacteraceae; genus Draconibacterium; species Draconibacterium mangrovi. The sequence continues at coordinate 70,955 of NZ_JAAAGB010000007.1, forward strand.
GTAAAGCCGACATTCTTGGGTTGTGGTGCGTTTACCAGTTAAACGAAATGGGCGAGTTGGGCGAAAAAGAAATGATGGACAACTTCGTAACATTTATGGCCGGCATCTTCCGCTCGGTACGTTTTGGCGCTGCCAGTGCGCACGGTAAGGCAAATATGATGCGTTTTTACTATTTCCAGGAAATGGGAGCTTTTACACGTGACGAGGCCACCGGAACGTATCGTGTTGATTACGAAAAAATGAAAGACGCCATGATGAACCTGTCGGAAATTGTTCTTAAAATTCAGGGCGATGGCGACTACCAGCAGGCCAAACAAATCCTTGAAGAGAAAGGCTTTATTCGCGAAGCACTTCAAAAAGACCTGGACAGGATAGGAGAGGCCGGTATTCCGCGCGATATTGTTTTTGAACAGGGAGCAGAGGTTTTAGGACTTTAAAATACAATCCGGGAAGAATTAAACTTCCCGGTTCTTTTTTCTCCAAAATTATTCTTCGTCGTATTTAACTCCCCGTTAACAACAAATTCGGTGCATTCAAGGTTATATTTGTAAGGTGAATCAGATAAAGAACATAGCGGTTTTATTTCTGGGAATGATATTTCTGTTGTCAACTTCCGGATTCGTTTTGTACAAAAGCTATTGTGCATGTTCAGGCGAGGATTACACCAGCATTATCGTAAAACCTGCAACCTGCGAAACCGATTTTCATCAACATCACAAACACGATCTGTCGAACAACGAAATAAGCTGTTCTGAAGGCGAATGTCATGAATGCCAACCAACAGGTGATCATTCAGATACCTGCGGATGTGAAGCGCCTGAATCGATTTTTATGAAATTGATGGATAAGGCGGTTAATGATGAAGTAAAGTTCGTCGCCGTTCAGCCGGTTGAATTAAAAGTGTTCAGCGCCGAAATTCTTTGGGAACAGAAAACGAATAAGGAGGACAACCTCAATAAACGTAATTATGCTGATCCTCCGCCCAGGATAAAATCCTCTCTCGACTATCTTATCCATATTCAACAACTTAAAATCCCTTCGTTAGCTTAAGATTGGTTCTGTGTAATCAGAATACTGCAGTTTTTGCAGCAATAAAATTGTGCATTTCTGCATTCAATGTAGATCACACGCTTTGAATTATAATCTTAAGAATAATGAAGAAATACATATTACTTTTATTGATCCTGTTTCCGTTTCTCACGAAAGCACAGTCTGTTTCAGGTGTGGTTTTTAGCGACGAGGCGAATGGGAAACAGCCGCTTCCGGGGGTGAATGTGGTTTGGGAAGGCACCAGCGAAGGTACTGCCTCAATGCCCGATGGAAGTTTTACTTTAAAAAACAAACCGGGACGAAATAAGCTGGTCTTTAGTTTTGTTGGTTACGAATCGCAAACTGTTCGTGTGAGCGATAACGATCCTTTGGAAGTGGTACTTCAACCCAATCTTGAATTGGAAGAAGTGACAGTGATTCAAAAGGATCGGGGAACTTATTTGTCGGTGATTAATCCCATACAAACCGAAAATATTAGCGGAGCCGAGTTGCACAAGGCGGCCTGCTGTAACCTGGCTGAAAGTTTTGAAACCAATCCTTCGGTGGATGTTAGTTACAGCGATGCCGTTACCGGAGCCAAGCAAATAAAGCTGTTGGGACTCGACGGAACCTATTCGCAACTTCAGGTGGAAAATATGCCTGCATTGCGTGGTTTGGCAACAACCTTCGGATTAACCTATATTCCCGGACCGTGGCTGGAATCGATTCAGGTTTCGAAAGGAGCGGCTTCTGTGTTGAACGGTTACGAATCGATTGCCGGGCAAATCAATGCAGAATTGAAAAAGCCGGACAGCGAGGAAAAACTTTTTCTGAATGTTTTTGGCAACGACGAAGGCCGTTATGAATTTAACGGAAACACAAATATTAAAGTAAAAGGCGATACACTTACCACCGGTATTTTTGTACATGCCAGCGATGTGTCGAAAGAAAATGACCATAATCATGATGGCTTTCTTGATTCACCGCTTTCGAGTACTTTTGAGGTGGCCAACCGCTGGAAATACAATAACCATAAAGGCGGTATGGCTCAGGCCGGATTTACTTTGCTGTGGAACGACAGAATGGGAGGTCAGGTTGGTGCCAATAATGATATGATTCCTTCCGTCGACAACCCGTATGGTGTTAATATTGAAACCAACCGGGTAGATGCATTTTTTAAGTCGGGTATTGTATCGCAAGATAATCACCGTGCCTTGGCAATTTTGACCAATTTTGCCCGTCATGAAACCAAATCGTATTACGGCTTATCGCGTTACGATGCCGATGAAACACGTTTTTATGGCAACCTGGTTTACACACAGGATCTGGATATAGCGGCAATTCATGTGCTAAATAGCGGTGCAAGTTTTATTTACGACGATTTTAACGAAATGCTTTACAATCAGGATGTACAGCGCACCGAAAAAGTTCCGGGGATATTTACGGAATACACTTTTAAACCCGGCGATAGGCTAACCCTGATGGCCGGAATTCGTGCCGATTTCCATAACATTTTTGGGAATTTTGTTACGCCACGTATGCATTTCCGTTACCAGTTTGCCGACCATTACACCATTCGTACAAGTGCCGGAAAAGGCTACCGCACTGCAAATGTAATTTCAGAAAACACATATTTGCTGGCCAACTCTCGTCCAATCAGCTGGACCGAAGATGCGGTTCAGGAAGAAGCCTGGAATTTTGGTTTTGCATTTATTCAGAATTACAAATTACTGGATCGCGACCTGAGTATCAATGCTGAATTCTTCCGTACCGAGTTTCAGCAAAAATTGGTGGTCGACAGGGAAACGTCTTCTGAATTTATATACCTGTTGCCTTCAAACGAAAAGGCGTATGCTAATAGTCTTCAGTTTGATGTGCGCTGGCAACCTGTAAAGCGCCTGGATATGTTGCTGGCTTACCGTGTTAATGATATTAAAGAAACCATCGGCGGCGAATTAAAGGATGCGCCTTTAACCAGCGATTACAAGGGGTTGATCAATTTTAACTACACCACCAATCTGAAGAAATGGATGTTCGATTACACCATTCAGTTTAATGGTGGCGGGCGCATCCCGCGTGTTTATGAAGAGTGGATGAATCGGGCAGATATCGCGGGAGATATTTTTGAGTTTTCGCCCTACACAATTATGAATGCACAGGTAACGAAATATTTCCGCTACTGGAATATTTACCTGGGGGTGGAGAACCTTACTGATTTTACGCAAAGTAATCCGATTGAAGGCGCCGACGATCCATTTGGCGAAAATTTTAGTGCTACCAACATTTGGGGGCCAACAATGGGTAGAAAAATCTACCTCGGATTACGGTTTAATTTGAATTATGAATAACCAGCTAAAAGCGAAATGCTTGATGCATAAAAAATGAACAAGATGAAAAAACTGATTTTATTATTTACAATGGCAATGTTTATCGGTTTTGCCGGTAACGAAACATTTGCACAGAAAAATGAGAATAAAGTAGTTTGCTTTAAAAGCAACATGGACTGCGCCGACTGTGAGAAAACAGTTTCAGAATACCTGAAATTTGAAAAAGGGGTGAAAGACCTGAAAATTGATCACGTCTCAAATACCATTTTAGTGGAATATAAAGACGGCAAGAATACGGATGATAAACTGGCCGAAGCCATTGAAAAGAAAGGTTACAAAGCTGATAAGATTACCAAACAAGAGTACGAGAAAATTGTAGCTGAAACGAAAGAAAGTAAGTAACAGTTCCATTAGGAAAGAAAATAATCGCCTGATTAAGATGAATAAAAGGCTGTCCGGTTTTGGGCAGCCTTTTTTTATGAGGTGGAAATTATACTAACAAAAGTCATAATGCGCTAATTATGAAATCATTTTACTGGTTGTCTATGTCATAATTTTCGTACTTTTCACTTCAAATTCGTAAAATTATGTCTGAACAAAAATTCATTTCCGCTAAGTCGACAGCGTTTTTATTGTGCGTTTGTGCTGCTCTTTTCCAATCGTGTAATAGCGAACCTAAAATTGAAAAAGAGCTTTATATTCCTCAGAACATCTATAAAGTTCCCGAAAACAACGACTTCACAAATCCGGAAAGTGAATTTAGCAACAAACACATGGTGGAGAGTGATAATTTTGCGCTATTCTGGCATAAAGAATACGGCGATGATCCGATGGCTAATCCCGACTCAACAAAACGTTTTGATCCGAAATACGCCATAGAAGAATGCGAGCGTTTTTACAACTACTATGTTGATGAACTGAAGATCGTAGAGAAAGGAAATTCGCTTACGGACAAGTATAAAATGTTGATCATTGTTTTTGGCGGCGATGAAGCAACTGCCTTTGGTGGCGGGGAAGAAGATAAGATTGGAATGCTTTGGACACCCGCTGTTCGCATCAATAAAAAGCCTTATGGAGCACTGGCTCACGAGCTGGCGCATTCTTTTCAATATGTTTCAAGTGCTGACGCCGGAACAGGACCACGCGGACCAATAATGGAGATGTCGGCGCAATACATGTTGTGGCAGGTTTACCCGGAATGGATGACATTCGAAAATTACCACCTGGTAGATTTTATGAAGCAAACGAATTATGCGTATTTACATCCGATCAATATGTATCATTCGCCGTATGTGTTGGAATACTGGTCGCAGATTCATGGCAAAGAGTTTTTGGGCCAATTGTATCGTGCAACACAGGAAAAGGACGATCCGGTGATGACTTATAAACGTTTGACTGAAATTGACCAGGAAACATTTAACGATGAAATGTTTGATGCTTCACGCCGGTTTATTACCTGGGATCTCGACCGTGTTCAGGACGTCGCACATCAATATGCCAATCAGCACCAGTGCAAATTAACAACTGTAGCTGATGGTTGGTACAAAATAACAGCTGAAAATTGTCCTCAAAACTACGGGTATAACGGAATTCAGCTTAACGTTCCTGGAGCCGGAACTGAGGTAGTTTTGGATTTTAAAGGAATTGCCGGTGCAGATGGTTATAATGCTGTAAAAGTGGATAAAGCAGGCTGGCGCTATGGTTTTGTGGCTTCGTTAAAAGATGGCAGTCGTGTTTATAGCGATATGCTAAAGGCAAATGAAAGCAGTACGAAATTTACCGTTCCTGAAAATACCGAGTATTTGTGGCTGGTAGTAATGGGAGCGCCAACAGAGCATTGGCCAATTGTTATGCGCTGGGGAAATGATGCAGAAGAGACACCTGAAGAAAATTGGCCATACCAAATTAAACTCGAAGGAACAACACTCGCTACTTCGGTTATTGGTTAGATAGGGTTCATTTTTATTTCACATCTTTGTAAATAAAAACCATGCAATCCATAATCGACCACATTGAAATTACGGTTAAGGACCTTGAAAAGACTGTGTCGTTTTATGATCTGTTTTTTCCATTGCTAGGATTTTCACTCGAAAAGAAAACTTCGGTTTATATTGCTTCGCACGACAAGCACGTGGTTGAATATTCCCATCCGAATCTTTGTATTGCACTCACTTCTCCACGAGAATCGTTAAAGGAGGATACTGTTCACCGGCGCCGGCCGGGAGCACTCCATCACCTGGCATTTAAAGCTGAATCGCGCAAAGAAGTTGATGGCGTATATTCCAAATTAGTAGAAATGAATGCGGATATTGTAAGTGCACCACGTATGTATCCGGAGTATCACGAGAGTTATTATGCGGTTTTCTTTAAAGCTCCTGACGGGATCAAGTTTGAGGTGGTTTGTCAGCGAGTAGAATAAGCTCCACATAGGAAGGAATAATAGGCAATTGCCAAAATAACAGTAGGCATTTTATTATTCTAATTTTATCACAGAGTTTCACGGAGAAGTTACAGAGTTACACGGAGACGAAAGACCAATGTTGCAAATACAATTTAACCATTTATCAGTTTCACAATTATTTCCCATGATGCCATCAAACTCCTAACATTAAAGCATTTATGCATGCCTCCAAACTAACACCCAACTTCAGACCCTCAACCTCCAATAACAAATCATTACCATTGTAATCAAAGCCTGTCAATCATCCATCAGGTTGTTAAACAATAAGTAGCTTCGCAATAATGGAGCTCAAACAGAAATACAACAACTTCCCGTTCAAGCCATCAAAAGTACCGTTCTTTTATGGATGGGTGATTTTATTTGCCGCCACCATTGGTGTATTGTGCAGCGCGCCCGGACAAACAACAGGGGTTTCAACGTTTACCGATTATCTGATCGATAGCATTGGCATTAGTCGCGACCAGATCAGTACCGCCTATATGTTTGGAACCATTGCCAGTTCGTTTATTCTTACCTATGCCGGGAAATTGTACGATAAATACGGCGCACGCTGGGTGGGAATGGCTGCAGCGCTTACACTGGGTTTTGTTTTGGTTTTGTTCAGCCAGTCCGACCGCATTATCAAAGCCATCGTTCCGCAGCGTTCAAACATTTATGTAGGTGTGGCAGTAGCTACTTGTATCGTGTTCTTTTTTATGCTGCGTTTTTCGGGGCAGGGTGTAATTACCATGGTTTCGCGAAATATGCTGATGAAGTGGTTTATCGCCCGCAGGGGATTGGTAAACGGTATTTCCTCAGTATTTGTTTCGCTCGGATTTTCCATTGCTCCGCTAAGCTTCGATTTGTTAATTGTTGGAACTTCGTGGCGCTGGGCCTGGTTGATTATGGCAATGGGAATCGGTGTTGGATTCTTCCTGTTTGTGTTTATTTTCTTCCGCGATAATCCTGAAGATTGTGACCAGATTCCCGACGGGGAAAAACACGGGAACAAAGAACACGATGTAATCATAAAACCCTTTAAGCAATTTACGCTGAAAGAGGCGCGTAGCGGACTGACTTTCTGGTTGTTCGTATTGCCATCAGCCATTTATGCCATGTTTATTACGGGTTATGTATTTCACCTGGTTTCGGTTTTTGGCGAGGCCGGCATCGACAAAGAGCAAGCACTATCGGTGTTTATTCCCATGTCGATGATTTCGGTGGTACTTGCTTTTGTTGGCGGATGGATTAGCGACCGCATAAAACTTCAGTACCTGCTTTACTTTATGCTGGCCGGAATGGTAGTGGCTTTAATCGCACTGGCAAATATTAACACCGGCTTTTATTACTACGCTTTTATAATTGGCAGTGCTATCCCAAGCGGCATGTATAACGTGCTGTTAAGTGTTACCTGGCCACGTTTTTATGGCCGCGATCACCTGGGAAAAATCACCGGCTTTGTAATGGCCATTATCGTTTTCTTTAGCGCTTTGGGGCCAATCTTTTTCAGCTTATCGCATTCGCACCTGGGAAGCTATTCGTATGCCATTTATACCTTACTCGGAATTATATTGATTATTTCGGCTATTAGTTTTAAAGCGCATAATCCGCAGGATGCATTTGAGCGTTAGGCGACTCAATCTATTTTCAAAATCTTTATTTATCTTAGGATTTCTAAATCAAGAATCATGAAGAAGATTGATAATGTTGATGCTTATATTTCCGGATTTCCGACTGATATTCAGGATAAACTTATTCAAATACGCGAAATAATTCGAGAAAATGCTCCTGATGCTATTGAGGGGATTTCGTATGGTATGCCTGCCTACAAGTTGAATAAAAAGCCCCTGGTTTATTTTGGCGGCTACGAAAAACACATCGGTTTTTATGCCACTCCCACGGGGCACGAAAGATTTAAAAATAAGCTGGCCGTGTATAAACAGGGGAAGGGATCAGTACAGTTTCCAAACAAACAGGCTTTGCCGCTTGATTTAATCGCAGAGATTGTAAAGTTTAGAGTTGAGGAAAGTAAGCAAATGAAATAAGCGGGAATCCGATTTTTTCAATACTCCCGCAAACCCGACTCAATATATTCCAGTTGCCATATTCTGAACAGCAACGGATCATCAGGTATTTCCGACGGTTCGGCAGCAAGCAGCCTGTCTATCTTGTCTTTCATTGCTGAATCAATCGCTACCGTATTCATCACTGCCTGGCGCGAAAAATAGTAGGTTTTGTTTTTTAGCTGAAACTCTTGAAACGCCATTCGATCGGGCTTCACATCAAAAATACGTATCGAATCGTAGCCAATTCCTGTGCCGTCATAGCGCCGGATATAACCGTTTGGTGTAAGCACATCTTCATCGTTGGCCAGTGCGGTAGCTACCTTATTGCGAAATCCTGCTTTCTGAAAACGGTTTTTAAAATGAAAGGAACAGTAGTTTATGCCAATATCGATGGAATGGTCGTGGGCATAAGCAATGAGTTCCAATGCTGTCAGTTCCGACTCTAAAACCACCGGCTGCTCGGCATGAATGTAAGTGTAGTTGTGTTTCGACAATTGTTTTACGTTGTGTGGAGTAAGGCGCAATTGGTGCAAATTGAGGTTCGAAACACCTGCTTTTACCATTTCGGGCAATAGCTTTTTTAAACGCTCCAGTTCTTCGGGTACCGCCGGAATTTCGATGGTGATTACGGGAATGATACCTATAGCCGCTGCAATTTTATCGAGCCGGAACGCTGTGGCACCAATATCAAAACGAACTTCGTTAATTCCGGCTGCCGCAAGTTTTCTGAACTTTTGCGTTTCGGCCAGAATTCCGTTGGTATACATCCAGATATAGGTGTCCGGATTACATTTTCGTCGCACCTGTTTCAGGTAACTCAATGTGCGGTCGAACTGTAGCAAAGGTTCACCACCGCTAAAACTCACGCCTTTAAACCGGAAATGATCTACGTATTCGGCAAATTCCGCCGGATCGGCAAAACTCAGATTTTGGGTGGTGGGCAAATGGTCTTCCTGTTGCGATGCCGGGCAGTAAAAACACGAGGCGTTACATTTTCCGGTAATAAACAAACAGCTCCATTGCCCAAGGCCGCAAAGCTTGCACCCGTTTGATAGTTGTTTGTAATACGGTTTGGTGCCTTTAAATAAAATATTCTCCGCCTTTTCCAGTAAAACAACTTTTTTCTCCTGCGCTTCGTGGGCAGAATAGCTGTTTAACCATTTAAGGTTTGTCCACTCCGAAAAAGCAGACTTATTGTTGTTAACCAACTGATTCAGCCAGTTATAATACGTTTTCATTTCAAAAAAGAACGATCAAATGAATAGTTATTGAATTAAAATATGGGGGCGGTATGAAATGAAAATTTTATAGTTCGGAAAATATGTACAAAAACAGGAGCATCTTTTTCCGGTCGTCATTTGCCGTTTTGTTCGATTGTATTTTGATGTCTGTTTTCATTTATTACAAATAGATGCAGTAAAAATAGACAAATTCAAAATAGAAAAGTAAACTACAAAAAATATAATTGAGCAGGTTTCTGATTCTCCCGAAAAACCTGCTTCCTAAAAATTCTGAATAATCTCATTCGCTTTCCTGCAATTCTGCGTAAATTTGCTTTTATTGCATTGTTATTTAAAAATTTTAGAAAGATATGAGACGAATTCTTTTCGGATTATTGATTGCCGCCATGATGTTTACTTTTGGCTGCAAAGAGAAAAAAAAGGAGAACAAACTTCCGCGTGTTGCCATTGCCGGTTTGGCCATTGAATCGAGCACCTTTTCGCCTGCACAGTCGGGTATTGAGGCCTTTCATGCACGCCGCGGAGACGAGATATTCAGTTATTATCCGTTTATGGACGATACGGCAGCTACGCGTCAGCGGGCCGAGTGGTTCCCTACTTTGCGTGGTCATGCGCTGCCCGGAGGAATTGTAACCCGCGAGGCATACGAAACGCTGGTTGGTGAAACGCTTGACCGTTTAAAGGAAAATATGCCTTATGATGGATTGTTTTTTGATATTCACGGCGCAATGAGTGTGGTTGGGTTGGATGATCCGGAAGGCGATTTTATCGAACGTATTCGTAAAATAATCGGCGATGATGTGCTTATTTCTACATCGATGGATTTGCACGGAAATGTAACGGAGCGACTGGCACATTATAGCGATATGATCACCTGTTACCGCATGGCACCGCACGAAGATGCTATTGACTCGAAAAAACGTGCTTTAACCAATTTGCTCGACCGTTTGGAGAGCGGTTTGGGCAAACCAAAATACAAAGCCTGGATTCCGGTACCGATATTATTACCAGGAGAAAAGACAAGTACCCGAATCGAACCGGGCAAAAGCCTTTATGCTAAAGTTGCCCCGGCAGCAGCGCGCGAAGGTGTAATTGACGCAGCTATCTGGGTGGGCTACGCATGGGCCGACGAGCCCCGCAATCGTGCGGTGGTTATGGCGTATGGCGACGATGAAGAGGCTGTAACAAAATCGGCCGAAGAACTGGCGCAGGCCTTTTGGGATGTGCGCGAACAGTTTGAATTTGTGGCTCCGGTAGCTACACTGGATGAATGTCTCGACAGGGCAATTGCCTTTAAAGAAAAACCATTTATCATCAGCGATATGGGCGATAATCCTACTGCCGGTGGTGCCGGAGACGTTACCTGGACATTAAACGAAATCCTGAATCGGAAAGAATTCAAAAAGGAAAACGGACCATCGTTAATTTATGCATCAATTCCCGGACCGGACCTTGTGACCAAAGCTGTTGAAGCCGGTGTTGGCGAAACTGTTACCGGCATGGTTGGTGCCGAAGTTGATGATCGTTATTGCGGACCACTTGAACTAACGGGCCGTGTAGAAGCCATTAAAGAGGGCGATCGTTATGCCGAAACCGAAGTGGTTATTAATGTTGGCAGTGTTGATATTATTGTGACTAAAAAACGGAAGCCCTATCACCACGAAACTGATTTTACTGATTTGAGCCTGTATCCGCGAGAAGCGGATATTGTTGTTGTTAAAATTGGTTACCTGGTTCCGGAGCTTTACAATATGCGCGCCGGTTGGTTAATGGCACTTACTCCCGGTGGCGTTGATCAGGATTTGGAACGACTGGGGTACAAACGTATTCATCGCCCAATGTTCCCGCTTGATAAGGACATGGCCGATCCTGATCTTTCAGCACGACTGATTCCACTGGCTGACGAGTAAAAATAAAGGCGTTTGTGCAAATGGTGCAAGCGCCTTTATTTTTAAAACAAATTGTCAATCGTTATTCTGCTAACGATTTTTTCTTTAGTTTTAAAATCCAATAATAATCTAAACCAATAAACATGAGAAAGTTATTTTTCCCTCTAATTATTTTATTCGTTTTTACCGCTTGCCTGAATAAAGTTCCGGTGGGAGAGTGGCAAACCATTTTTGATGGCGAAACACTGGATGGCTGGAAAAAAGCCGGCGAAAATCCTGAAAGTATTAGCGTTGAAGATGGAATGATAAAATGTGCCGGAGAACGGTCGCACCTGTTTTATGAAGGCGATTTTAAAAACTTTGAATTTGAAGCCGAAATAAATGCGCAGGAACATTCAAATTCGGGCGTATTTATTCATACCGAATATCAGGAAGAAGGATGGCCGTCAAAAGGCTACGAAATTCAGGTGAATAATTCGTATCGTGGCTCTGTTAAATTTCCCGAGCGACGAAAAACCGGAAGTATATACAATGTGCGTAACGTTTATTATCCGTTGGCCGGAGATAACGAGTGGTTTACCATACGCATTAAAGTGGTAGAAAATGTTGTAGAAGTTTTTGTGAATGATGTTAAGGTGAATGAATACATCGAGCCTGAAAACCCTTGGAGATGGAATGGTGGCGAAAATACCAAACTGAGCCATGGAACATTTGCTTTGCAGGCTCATGATCCGGGCAGCACAACTTATTACCGAAATATCCGGGTAAAAGCACTTCCTGAAGCAGAGCCGGCAATACCTGAAGTGGAAAAAGAGTGGGATGCAAAAGTTACCAAACTGATGTTTGCCGGTTTTCCGTTGGTAGATTACCACGTACACTTAAAAGGCGGTTTAACGCTCGACGATTTGGTGGAGAATTCGCAACGTTTGGGAATTAACTATGGTGTGGCACCAAATTGTGGCCTTCATTTCCCGGTAACCGACGATGAATCGTTGTATGCGTACATGGATGAAGTAAAAGGGAGCCCAACATATAAAGGTATGCAGGCTGAAGGACGCGAATGGATCACGCTATTCTCGGAGGAAGCGGTGGCTAAATTCGATTATATTTTTACCGATGCCATGACTTTTACCGATAGAAAGGGACGACGCAACCGTATTTGGATACCCGAAGAAGTGTGGGTGGACGATAAGCAGCAGTTTATGGATGACCTGGTTGAAAAAATTGAAGCCATCTTCTCGCAGGAGCCGGTTGATATTTATGTGAATCCAACAGTTTTGCCCAATGAATTGATGCCGGAATACGAACAGCTTTGGACAAAAGAGCGCATGCAACGTGTGGTAAAAGTATTGGCTGATAACGGAATTGCCTTGGAAATAAATGCCCGTTATAAAACACCAAATGCAGAAATGATAAAAATGGCCAAAGAAGCCGGTATAAAATTCTCCTTCGGGACAAATAACGTAACCAAAAACCTTGGCGAGTTGGAGTATTGTCTTCAAATGCTGGAAGAGTGCGAATTAACGCCAAACGATATGTTTGAGCCCAAACCCGATGCTGAAAAACCGGTAAACGTAAAAGGATTACCCGATAAAATTACGGGATAAATTAATAAATTATGATTCCCATGAATCACTAACAGTGATGAAAAAAGTGCAAACTTTCAGCGAACTCTCCCTCATTCCCTCTCTTCAAGAAGAGAGGGACGATTGTGTCGAAGGCACAATCAGGGTGAGTCAATAAATTTTGAAGCAGATTTTGTTACTAATTTTTATTGGACTTTTAGAAAAAAACGGGTAAGAACAAATAGATCTTACCCGTTTTTTATGGGAAATAACTATCGGTCAATGAAACTCTATCCTTGGGCTGAATTCATTCAAAATACCTTTTTTCTCTACCGCAAATTCAATCAGGTCAACTGCCTGTTCATTCGTAAATGATCCGCGGTTAATTGTAAAATCAAAAAATTCCTCATGAAGGCTGCTTTCTTTTAAGGCTTTGCGAAATGCTGCCCGTTCTTTTTCAACGTTTTCGATAAAAGCAATCGCCTCGTTCCGGTTGAGTTTATTATTCGTCATAATGGTATTTATCCGGTACCCAAGCGGTGCCGTTAACCTGATGTGTAAGGCATTTTTAATATCGCTGGCAATAATATGGCTGGCGCGTCCCACAATTATACAATGTCCTTCAATTGCAAGCGTTCGAACCACTTCTTTAACCGTTTTTATAATCCGCTCTTCACTTTTGTAGCGCTTATCACGAAAGGCTTTTAAAATCTCTTCAAAAACATAGCGGTCGGTCTTTTTAAAGGTTTGCCGTACCATCTCCGGATCCAGATCCAACTCCTTGGCGCTTTCGTAAAATATTTCCTTACTCAGTACATTCCACGAGCCTTTTGCGAGTTTTTTATTGAGTCGTTCAGCTATTAGCCGTGCCAAAACCAGACCATTACAACCCACTTCGCGTGATATGGTTATCACAGGTCCTGCTTCACTCATGTTGCCATATTCACGAGCTTTTGCCTCTTTCAGGCGACTGTTCAGATAGTTCATCAATGAATTTCCCATAATTTCCAAGCTTTGTTACACTCTTGATTACGCTAATTCTGGTAATCATGTTATGTTTTTGTCTATGATTTTGGTGTGAGATTATACTGCACTTTCAATTTTTATGAATATTAACCGCATTTGTGCCAATTATAACTATCAGAATGTCTGGGTTTTGATTGGTTGTTGTTTTTGGTGGTGACAACAGTCAGTTCAATTCTGAACACGAAGCGCTATCTTTAACTTCTATTAAATCTTATTACATTCTAAATAATTACAGAAACAGTATCTTCGTGAAATTTTTATAAAACTGCACAATATGTTTGACAAAAATACTTACATCGATCGTAGAAATAAATTTAAATCCAAAGGCTTAAAAGGTATCGGATTATTCCTCGGAAATGGCGAGTCGCCAATGAACTGTTTGGATAATACTTATCATTTTCGTCAGGATAGTTCTTTCCTGTATTTCTTCGGCCTTGATTTTTCCGGGCTGGCCGGAGTAATTGACTTTGAAAGTGGCGACGAATACATTTTTGGAGACGATGTTGAGATTGACGACATTATTTGGATGGGGCCACAGGTTCCTTTAAAAGATAATGCCGCCAAAGTGGGAATTACACAAACTGCGCCATTTGCAAAACTTTTTGATGTTGTTAAAAAGGCGATGGATTCAAACCGTAAAGTACATTTGCTACCAGCTTACCGTGGCGAAAACAAGATTCTGCTGGAGAAACTAACGGGTATTTCTTCATTGTCGGTTCAAAATTATGCATCGCTGGAGTTTATTAAAGCCATTATTTCAATTCGGGAAATTAAGGAAGCGCAGGAAGTGGAAGAAATTAAAAACGCCTGTGCAACTGGTTATCAGATGCATGTAGCGGCAATGCGCATGGCACAACCCGGAACCTGGGAGCAAAAAATTGCAGGAACTATGGAAGGAATTTCATTTGCCGGTGGCGGAATGGCTTCATTTCCAATTATTCTTTCGCAAAACGGCGAAACATTACACAACCACGATCATTCGCAAATTCTTGAAAAAGGCCGATTGATGTTATGCGATGCCGGTGCTGAATCATTGCTTCATTATGCATCCGATTTTACGCGTACTACTCCGGTTGGCGGAAAATTTTCTAATAAACAGCGTGAGATTTATGAGGTGGTTTTGGCGGCCAACAATAAGGCTACCGAACTTACCAAACCGGGTGTAACTTATTTATCGGTTCATTTAGCTACAGCCGAGGTAATTGCCGGCGGATTAAAAGAGCTGGGGCTGATAAAAGGCGATGTAAAAGAAGCAGTGGCCGCCGGAGCTCACGCTCTGTTTTTCCCACACGGTTTGGGACACATGATGGGATTGGATGTTCACGATATGGAAGATCTGGGACAAATTTATGTGGGCTATGATGATGAAATCAGACCGGTCGATCAGTTTGGAACAGCAGCTTTGCGTTTGGGGAAACGTCTGAAACCGGGCTTTGTAATCACCAACGAACCGGGCTGTTATTTTATTCCGGCGCTAATTGATAAATGGCAGGCCGAAGGCATAAACAAAGATTTTATAAACTTTGATAAAGTGAATGAATATCGCAATTTTGGCGGAATACGACTGGAAGATGATATTTTGGTTACCGAAACAGGTAGCGAAATAATAGGAGAGCGGGTTCCGATTGAACCTGATGAAGTTGAAAAGATTGTTCAACAAGGATAAATCACAGAGAGGCATTCATAGTTGTGGATGCCTTTTTTTTAATATCCGGTGGTAAAAATAGTCCATCTCGGATAAGAGCTCGTCACGCACGGCACAACATCTTTCACGAATTTCTTCCTGCGATTTTGCCCCTTTATACGGGCTTTTAAACCCCAAGTGTAATTTTCTTTTATAGTTTACTTTCGGAATTTTTAACTCTTCAATTGTTCCTTCGCCCACCGTTATCAGGTAATCAAAATCCATATTGGCATATTCCGAATAACTGTGCGGCACATTTTGTTCTAAATTTATTCCTGCTTCGCCCATCACTTCCATCGCAATCGAGCTAACATGATCCACAGGATCTAATCCGGCAGAATAAATGTGAAGATTGTCATCTTTGAAGTTTCGAAGTATGGCTTCTGCCATTTGGCTTCTGCATGAGTTTCGGTTGCTTAAGAATAAGATACTTATCCCATTGTTTTAGATTTAAGTTGGTGTCTGTTTTTATTTCAAAAAGGTAATTTACTATAATTCGATCACAATAAAAATGCCTTATATTTTGATAATTAAACTTTTAACCATGTTTAGAAACATGATTTCAGAACATAAAAAAAAAAAACAAAGCCGGTGAATTGAAAATATGATATGACTCTTTTCGTTAAATGTAAAATTAAAGTATCAAAATCCAGCTAAAAAAGCTCGTACAGAAGATATTAGCCCAATAAATGCACAAAATATTATTTGCTAACCAATTGAAAACCAATTGCTATAAAATTCGCGAATTATTATTTTCTCTGATTAATTGAGTATTAATAGGGATTTCCCTATTTTCGTAGGTGAATGATATCATGAAAATCGTTGCAATACGATGCAAAAAAATACTGTAAATGGAACCTAAAGATCTAAAAAACTCGGAAGAGTTAAAGCGTACGGAGAATACTGACCTTGAGAATTCTGAAGTTAAACCAACTTCGGAAGAAGCTGCAAAATCGGATGAGCCGAATACTGTTGAGAATGAAAAAAGTGTTGAACCCACCGAGGAAAAAACACCTGAACAGCCGCCGGTGGAACCTGTTGAAGAAATTGTGAAAGAAGAGCCAAAAGCTGAAGTAGCAGAAGAACCACAAAGTGAGTCGGAACCCGAATCAATTTCGAAAGAAGAAAGTACAGTTGAATCAACTGAAGATTTCGAAGAAACTGCTGAAGAAAAAGTAGCAGAAGAAACACAACCGGAACCGGAAGTTGCAGCAGCAGCAGAAACAGTGCAGGAACAACCAAGCGAAAGTGAAGAAGAAAAAGTTGAGCATTTAAAAGAAAAAAAGCCGGAAAAAAAAGAACCGGTTGATTATTCTAAACATTCTCAGGTTGAGCTTGTAAATGCACTCCGCGACGTACTTGAAAGGGACAATGATATCAATATAAAAGAAGAAATCGACACCATTAAAGCGGCGTTTTATAAGAATCTGAACGAGAATATAGAGGCCGATAAGAAGAAATTTATTGCTGATGGCGGTGCTGAAGAGGAATTTAAAGCCGAAGAAGATCCTTATGAAAAAGACATTAAAGATCTGCTAAAACAATACCGTCATATTCGTATTGAGCACAACAAACAACAGGAGAGTGAAAAAGAAGAAAATCTGCAGAAAAAATATGATGTAATCGAAAAGATTAAAGGATTGATCAATAACGAAGAATCGATCAATAAAACCTTTAATGATTTTCGTGATCTTCAGCGAGAATGGCGCGAAATTGGCCTGGTTCCGCAATCAAAAATGAAGAATCTGTGGGATACTTATCATTTCCATGTGGAGAATTTCTACGATTATATCAAAATCAACCGCGAACTGCGCGATCTGGATCTGAAGAAGAACCTGGAAGCGAAAATCAAACTTTGCGAAAGGGCAGAGGAGTTGCTGGTTGAAGAGCCATCAATTCTGAAAGCATTTAATACCCTTCAGAAATATCACGAACAGTGGCGCGAAATTGGTCCGGTGCCACGCGAGCAAAAAGACGATATTTGGGAACGTTTTAAAGCGGCAACAAATAAGATCAATAAAAAGCATCAGGAATTTTTCGAGAATAGAAAAGTTGATCAAAAGAAAAATCTGGAAGCCAAAACAGCGTTGTGCGAAAAAGCTGAAGAGATCATTCAGGAGGAAATTTTGAATCACAAGGAGTGGGATGAAAAATCGAAGCAACTAATTGAATTACAAAAGGTTTGGCGAACAATTGGATTTGCACCACGAAAGGATAACAACAAGATATACGAGCGTTTCCGTATTGCCTGCGATGCATTTTTTAATGCCAAGCGCTCATTTTACTCTAAAAACAAAGAAGAGCAACAAAATAATCTGCAGTTAAAAACCGATTTGTGCGTTCAGGCAGAGTCGTTGAAAGACAGTGAAGATTGGAAAAAAACAACTCAGGACTTTATAAATATTCAGAAAAAATGGAAGGAAATTGGTCCGGTGCCACGCAAACATTCCGATATCTTGTGGAAACGTTTCCGTGCTGCGTGCGACTTTTTCTTCGATAAAAAATCAGTGCATTTTACTGATGTGGATACCGAACAGGATGATAATCTGAAATTGAAAGAAGACCTGATTAAAGAGGTTGAAAACTTTAAACCGGTTGACAACGTTGAAAAAAATCTGGAATCGCTTAAAACTTTCCAACGCAGATGGACCGAAATTGGCCATGTTCCGTTTAAAAAGAAAGATGAAATTAAAGTTTTGTTCCGGGATGCCATTAACAAACTGTTCGACGATCTTAACCTTGATGATGAAAAGCGCAACCTGTTGAAATTCAGAAATAAAATGTCATCGTTCTCGGAATCATCGCGTGGGCAAAACAAGATGCGCATGGAACGCGATAAGTACATGAACAAAATGAAGCAGCTGGAAAACGACCTGGTGCTGCTTGATAATAACATTGGATTTTTTGCCAAATCGAAAAATGCAGAATCGTTGATTGAGGATGTGAAAAAGAAAATTGAAGTAACGAAGCAAAAAATTGAATTGCTGAAAGACAAAATCCGTGTTATTGATGAAATGGATAATGACTAAAGAATACATTATATTGTAATATTTAAAAGCCGGTTTTTACCGGCTTTTTTATTTCCAGAGGTTATTTTTAAGGTGCCGAGAATAACGTAGTAAAAATTTTATGTGCTAAAATAATTGTGTAGAAAGATCATTATTCAGCTTATAACTTCCAATACTCTAAGTATTTTCTTCTATCAGAATCTTTTATAACTTTGGTAAAGAAGTACAGCCTGAATCTGTGAAAACAGGTGAATGGCATTTTAGACTAACTAATACTAATATTCTGAGTAATGAAAAGTAACAGTCATTCATCCCGACGATCGTTTATCAAAAATACGGTCCTCGGAACAGCCCTCGTTTCCACCGCCCCAACCATTTTAGCGAATTCCTACAGTCAGCGAATTATGTTGAAAACACGTGAATTTGAATCGGCTCAGTTTTCTGCCAACGACCAGGTTCAGTTGGCATTGATAGGAGCCGGAATCCAGGGAATTTATGATACTACTTCAGCGCTACAGGTTCCCGGCGTGAAACTGGTTGCTGCCTGCGATTTATATACCGGCCGTTTGCAGCGTGCAAAAGAATTGTGGGGCGATGATATTTTTGTAACCCGTGATTACCGCGAAATTTTGAACCGCGAGGATATTGATGCAGTCATAATTGCCACACCGGATCACTGGCACATAAAAATCAGTACTGAGGCATTAAAGGCCGGGAAAGCTGTTTATTGCGAAAAGCCCATGGTGCAAAACTTCGATGAAGGTCACCCGCTGATTCAGGCCTGGAAAGATTCAGGTAAAGCAATGCAGATTGGTAGTCAGGGCATGTCGTCGTTGGGTAACGAAAAGGCGAAGCAGTTATACGAAGATGGTGCTATTGGCGAAATTGTAATGCTTGATATGTTCAACGACCGTTATTCGGCTGAAGGTGCCTGGCAATATCCGATACCGCCGGATGCTAATCCCGATTCGGTGGATTTTGATACTTTTTTAGGACGTGCTCCCAAAGTGCCTTTTGAACTGAAACGTTTTTTCCGCTGGAGAAATTACAAGGATTACGGAACCGGGGTAGCCGGCGATTTGTTTGTACACGCATTTTCCACCTTGCATTATGTAATCAGTTCAAATGGTCCGGACAGAGCTCAGGCAACCGGTGGATTACGTTACTGGGACGACGGCCGAGACGTTCCCGATGTTTCAATTACTCTTTACGATTTCCCGCAAACGAATACACATGCCGCATTTAATGCTGCTTTCCGTGTGAATTTCATTGCCGGAAATGGTGGCGGAGGTGGTTTCAGACTAGTGGGAACTGAAGGCGAGATGGAAATCGGTTCGAACAGTGTAAAACTCATCCGTTCAAAACTGAACATGAAACCTCAAAGCTATTCGTTGATCGCTTATACCGAAGAAATGCAAAAAAAAATTAAGGAAGAGTACCATCTGAAATACCTCAACGAAAGACAAGCAGATTTGAATCTTGGCGAAACCACTTATGAAGCTCCACGAGATTATAAAGGTGCTCATTACGATCACTTCTATAATTTCTTCCAGGGTGTTCGCGGACAGAAACAAATCGTTGAAGATCCTGTTTTTGGTTTACGTGCTGCCGGTGCGGCTCTTCTTGCAAACGAAAGCTACTATCAGGCAAAACCGGTACACTGGAATCCGGATACCATGAAGTTAAGGTAATTAATTTGATTAATTCAAATTATACAAAAAAGTGCATTTCATTGACGAAATGCACTTTTTTTATGAGAGAATTTTGAATGATCTGTGTTAATTACTTTCCGATACAGAAATTCTTAAAAATATGCCCCAAGACTTCTTCTGTTCCGACCTCTCCGGTGATTTCTGCGAGATAATGTAAACATTCGCGAATATCCTGAGCAAGGAAGTCGCCGGTAATTTGCATATCAAGGCCATTCAAAACACGTAAAATTGATTCATGCGCATTCTTTAATATTTCGTAATGACGAGCGTTGGTAACAATTACATCCTGTTGTTCCGCTTCTTCCATATTTATAGAATGAGTCATGTAAGCGATGAGTTCCTCAAGGTTTTCCTTTTGTTTGGCTGCAATAAACACCGCTTTTTCGTTATCGGTTAGTTCCATTAACTCTATTTGCTGAATGGTGTCGCGTAGGCCTGAATCAATCTTATTAGCCACAATAATCAGCGTCTGATGTGGAGCAATTCGTTCACGGATATTCTGAATGCGGCTTTCCACAAGCGGGTAGGGGTTATTGGTGTCAACTACCAGTAAAACAACCGTTGCCTGCTCTAATTTGCTGTAACTTCGCTCGATTCCCAGGTTTTCAATCTGGTCTTCAGTTTCACGAATTCCGGCAGTATCGAAAAAGCGAAAGGCAGTTCCGTGAATATTAACGACGTCTTCAATAACATCGCGTGTAGTTCCATGAATATCAGAAACAATAGCCCGGTCTTCGTTCAGCAAAGCATTTAACAGTGTAGATTTTCCAACATTGGTTTCGCCAACAATAGCAACTGGAATTCCGTTTTTAATGGCATTTCCCAGCTGAAACGAATCTTTAAGTTTCCGTAACAGCTTTTCAATTTGCTCAGTTAATTTATGCAAGGCAGTCCTATCGGCAAACTCAACGTCTTCTTCACTAAAATCCAGCTCAAGTTCTACCATGGCAGTAAAATGCAACAACTGATCGCGTAATGCACTTATTTCTCTCGAAAATCCACCTCGCATCTGGTTCATAGCCAGTTTGTGGGCGGCAGCATTCGACGATGCAATTACATCTGCCACGGCCTCGGCTTGCGAAAGATCCATTTTACCATTTAGAAATGCACGTTGGGTAAATTCGCCGGGCAAGGCCAAACGCGCACCGTTTTCAACCAAAACATTCAAAATACGCTGCTGAATATACGTTGATCCATGACAGGATATTTCAATAATATCTTCGCCGGTAAACGAATGTGGTGCACGAAACAACGCAATAACCACTTCATCGATGGTTTCGTGGGCTGAAACTATTTTACCAAAATGAAGAGTGTTTGCAGCCTGGTCGGCAAGTGTTTTTCCAACTTTTGGACTTTCGTAAACCCTGTCACATATTGTAATGGCATCGCTGCCTGAAAGACGGATTACTGCAATCGCTCCAATTCCCGGAGATGTTGATATCGCGCAGATTGTTGATTGATCGAGCATATTAATTATTTCTTCAATTTCTTGAAATAAATTAAAGGTAGTTCTTTATATTTTAGTTTTTTGTGTTCAACCCAAACCGTTATTAGTCGTTCAGAAAGAAAACCATAAATTCGTTCCTGGTAACCTTTGTATTTTTCATTCGGAACCCTGTCTTCAAATTTAAATAATATACCAAACAGCCATTCCATCAACTCTTCAAAATCGTCTCTTTTCAGTACAAACATATTATTGGCAAATAACCGGTTCTGATCTAAAACCTTATTAAAAGCAGGTATAAATTCAGGAGAGTTTTCCTTTAAAATATTTTCAAGCAAAATTAAATCATCTGCACTATGATATTTAGAATAATGCTGCTTTATACTTTGACGTAATCTGCGTCTTACCGGAAATATGGCATCATATTGTTCTAAAACCTTTAGTGTATCATTTTCGTTTAATAAGTGCTTACCCCAGTAGTTGGTATTTGCGGTGTAGATTAATCCATAACGTTTCTTCCATAAATTTGCCGGAAAATAAAGTAAACGTTTTATTCGATAGGCTAATGGCTCTTTGGCAATTGTAAAGTACCTGCGATAATGGCAACTTCCAACAATTTCGGTTTGTGTATTTTTCCAAACCCAGTAAAGGCCCGTCAGCTCACTATAGTTATTATTTTTAGCAGAAATGTGATCGCCGCTGTCATCGCCGCAAAAACCGTCAACTTCGTTTCTGTTATTTTTTCCTGCCCAAACTGGAATATATAGGTCGTTCAGAAAGTTGACTTTGATGGGTTTATAAAAAAAGGAATATATACGAATTTTCTTTTGTGGATCCATGCTTTCATTCAGAAAAACACAAAACTAATCTTTGAATTGTAATAAACCAAACGTGCCCTTTTTTTCTTATTTTCATGTCTGACATCATTTAATAAATTCAATACGGGATACATGAGCATATTATTAAAAGAATCAGCAAAGCTGATAAGAGAATCAAATTTTACATTTGCATTTACCGGTGCCGGAATTTCGGTTGAGAGTGGAATTCCGCCGTTTCGCGGAGAGCACGGACTTTGGAACAAATACGATCCACAGGTATTAGATTTGGGCTACTTTCTGAATAACTCAGAACACTGCTGGACTTATATACGTGAGATATTTTATGATTTTTTTGCTAATGCAAAGCCCAACGATGCGCACCGTATACTTGCAAAAATGGAAAGTAACAAGCTGTTAAAAGCGGTTGTTACCCAGAATATCGACAACCTGCATTACGAAGCCGGAAGTGAAACAGTTTATGAATTTCATGGCAATTCAAAAAAGCTAAAGTGCTTAAAGTGCGGAAAAGTTTATGATGCCGGAGATATTGATTTTGAAAATATTCCACCAAAATGTGTACATGATGGAGAAGTGCTAAAGCCCAATTTTATATTTTTTGGCGAAGGAATTCCGCCCGATGCATACGCCGATTCGTTCGCAGCGGCCGAGAAGGCCGAGGTCTGCATTATAGTTGGATCAACCGGCGAAGTAACACCGGCCTCGTATGTGCCACGTACTGCGAAACAGGCAGGTGCTACAATTATCGAGATCAATCCGGAGGAAACCATTTTCACCTCGTCAATAACCGATATTTACTTAAAAGGAAAAGCCACCGAAGTTTTAAGGCAGTTGGGTGAATTGCTATTTTGAACTTTTCAACCAAATGTTTGAAGTTTATTGTTAACAGAAAGATACTTGTCCCGGAAAACGATTAATCTACAGTTCATTTTCCGTATAACTTGAAGAAAATTTATATTTGCGCTACGAAAACAAATAGGGTAACTTTGGTTTTAGCCGAGGGTTTCTTGATCAGGCTAAATTGTTACCATTTTAATTAAAATTATAAACGAATGAAATTACTTGAAGGAAAAACAGCGATTATTACCGGCGCTTCTCGCGGTATTGGTAAAGCAATTGCTGTAAAGTATGCACAGGAAGGGTGCGATGTTGCCTTTACCGATCTTTTTGAAGATGACAATATGAAAGCCACGGAAGAGGAATTAAAAACTTATGGCGTAAAAGCCAAAGGATTTGCTTCTGATGCAAGTAATTTTGAAGATACCGACCGGGTTGTAAACGAAATTGTTAAAGAATTTGGCCGTATCGATGTATTGGTAAATAACGCAGGTATAACAAAAGATACTTTGTTAATGCGAATGACTGAAGACCAGTGGGATGCAGTAATTAACGTTAACCTGAAATCAGTGTTTAACTTTACAAAAGCAGCTCAGCGCACGATGCTAAAACAACGTTCCGGTTCAATTATCAACCTAAGTTCGGTTGTTGGTGTTAGCGGAAATGCAGGTCAGTCGAACTACTCGGCATCCAAAGCGGGTATTATTGGTTTCACCAAGTCGATAGCGCGCGAACTGGGTTCTCGTGGTGTTCGCTCAAATGCTATCGCTCCTGGTTTTATTATTACTGAAATGACCGGTAAAATCCCGGAAGATGCACGTAAAGCATGGGAAGCCTCAATTCCGCTAAAAAGAGGTGGAACACCGGAAGAGGTTGCAGGTGTTGCTACATTCCTTGCATCCGATCTCTCATCGTATGTAAGCGGACAGGTTATTACTGTTTGTGGTGCAATGAACACTTAAAAAACGTTATAAAATAATGAAAAGCTGTCTGAAAGGGCAGCTTTTTTTTGTTTATTTGTGTTGATGAAACACAGAGCCTTATTCGTAGGACTTACTACAATTGATATTCAGTATTTTATAGATGATATTCCGATTGCCAATACTAAAATTAAAACCGGTAATCCGGATATTTTAGTTGGTGGCCCGGCTACCAATGCAGCCGTTGCGTTCGCATATCTGAATAAAACAGCAACGCTTGCCAGTCCTGCCGGTCTCAATGCCTTTTCCTCATTTATCGATCAGGATCTAAACAGTGTTGGAGTAGATCATTTTGATTTGGCTTACGGCCAGGATTTTGAAACTATATTGGCCACCGTGTTAACATCGAAAAATGGCGACCGAACTATTGTAACACATAATCCAAAAGAAGTTAAGAGTACGATTTCGCCCCAAAAACTGATCGATCTGGTAGAACCACAGATTCTTCTTATCGATGGTTTTTACCCTGAATTCAGTCTTGAATGTGTTGAAATTTGTAAAGAGCGGGGAATACCTGTCGTTTCTGATTGTGGAAGCTGGAAACCACAGTTTGACGAGCTGTTAAATTATATTGATGTTGCCATATGCTCAGCCGATTTTATGCCACCGAAATGTGAAAACCGGAAAGACCTCTTTGAATTTATGACAGCTAAAAACGTAAATTCGGTGGCTATTTCAAATGGTGGATCCGAAATTGAATTTTTATCAAAAGAAAAAAAGGGGACTGTTGCTGTACCAAAAGTAGAGGTAAAAGATACGCTTGGTGCAGGAGATTTTCTTCATGGTGCTTTTTGCTACTATTTTCTTGAAAGCACTGATTTCGAAAAAGCTATGATAAAAGCAGCCTTATTAGCTTCGTTTACCTGCGGTTTTAAGGGAACTCGGAAATGGTTAAATTTTAATCATAATGCCTGACATCTGAAAAATAATCCGTAAATTGTTTTAATCGGGAACAATAAAAGAATAATGTTAAATAAATCAATTGCATATCGGTTGAGTGTTTATATTTCCCTGGCTGTAATAGGGGTATTTATTGCTTTTATTGGTATATTTTTTATCTTCAATCAAACACTTATAAAAGAAAGTGTAAAGAATAAGGCGATGTCGCAAAGTACACATGTAACCAGTCAGGTGCAGCGATACATTGTTACTACTTCGGAGGTTGCCGGAAATATTGCTGATCAGGTTATTTTTTACGGTCAGCAAGATCATGCCGATTTGTTTATTCAAAGCCTGGTCATCAAATATCCGTTTATTAATGCCATTTATGTGAAGATTGATTCAACGGTTACCAACTTGCCGTATTGGAGTTATTTTACATACAGAGATGGTGATTCCACAATAATACAACGGGGAAGTAGTAATATTTCGTCGTGTGCAAATGAGCAGGTACAGTTTCAGAAACTGATTAAACAAAAAGATGAAGGTTGGTCGGAGCCCTATTTGTGCGAACGAAATAATATTGTTGTTGCAGCTTACTGTTCACCTATTAGGATCGAAACTCCCTCGGGACAAAAAAAACGAGTTGGAGAAGTAATTTGCGAGTTGTCGTTAAATGAGTTGAACAAGCAAGTGAACAGTTTAAAAATAGGAAAAGGAGGTTTTGCCTTTCTGATGTCGAACGACGGCGTTTATATCACACATCCTGTTAACGAGTGGATACTTAACCGCAGCATTTACGATATTAATGAAAAAGTTCTGCGCACAGATGTAAGGGCCACAAACGATCAGGTGCTTGCAGAAACTAAGCCGGGTACTTTAATTGCTTATCCCGAGTTATTTAATTATGAAAAAGCCCTGGTTTATTATGTGCCGATCCCGCAAAATGGCTGGATTTTGGTCTCGGTATTACCATATAAAGAATTATTCGAACCCTTGTACTTACCGGTGCTTCAGATGCTATTTTTCTCTGTTTTAGGGATTCTCATCATTTACTTAACTGTTACATACATTATTAACCGGCAGATAAAACCACTAAGTTTGGTTACCAATCAGTTAAAACGTTTTAGCAATTTAACTGGTCCGTATAAAGATATTCCCGAAAATGAAATTATTCAGGTTGCCGAGAGTTTGAATTACATGAAATCGTGGTATGAAAAATACCTGCAAACACAATCTGATGAACAAAAGAAAAAACAACGGCGACAGGAAGATATGAATCAGGCTTCCGAAATTCAACAAAGTTTTATTAAAACAATCTATCCGGCTTTCCCTGGCCGCAGTGATATTGATCTGTATTCCACTTACCAACCAGCCAAAGGAGTTAGTGGCGACCTTTTCGATTATTTCTTTATTGATGACGAACACCTGGTTTTATCCATGGGAGATGTTTCAGGGAAAGGGGTGCCTGCAGCTTTTTTTATGAGTGTTGCACAAACAACAATCAAAACAAATGCATTGGTACCTAAAGCAAACAAAATTGTAGAACAGGTAAATAAAGAGTTGTGCACAAGCAACCAACATCAGTTTTTTTTAACATTGTTTTTGGGTGTTCTGAATGTAAAAACCGGTATTTTAGAATACTGTAACGCAGCTCATACTCCGGGCTATGTTTTGACTTATAACGGGAAAGTTAAAGAATTAGCTCAATCGCATGGACTGCCATTAGGACTTTATCCTGACAAATCTTATGGTTCGGCTAAAATTCAACTGAACAAGCAAGATACGCTTGTTTTATACACCGATGGGGTTACCGAAATGCTAAACGAAAACAATGTTCAGTACAGTAATCATCAACTTGTTGAGAATCTGAAATCACTTACCGGACAAAGCCCAAAAGAAATGATTGAACGTTTTGAAAAGAGTTTCAAGATTTATATGGGACATGCGCAACAAGCCGATGATATTACCATGCTAATCTTTAATTACAAGGCATAAAAAAAGGAGGTTTTCACCTCCTTTTCAAATATAATATTCTATTTCTTATTCTTTTAGCGCTTTTTTATTTGATAAAATACGCATTTGAAGTTTTTCATTTTTTTTATCATACCCTACAGAAATTGTATCTCCTTCGCTAATCGATGCTTTTATAATAATTTCGGCCATCTCGTCTTCCAGATATTTCTGGATGGCTCGTTTTAATGGTCGGGCACCAAACTGAGGATCATATCCTTTCTCAGCAATAAAATCTTTTGCTGCCGGAGAAATCTTAAGCTTGTAATTTAATGATTCAACACGTTTGTACAAACCTTCAATTTCAATGTCGATAATGCTGTGAATATGCTTTTTCTCCAATTGGTTGAACATCACAACATCGTCGATACGATTCAGAAATTCCGGAGCAAATGCTTTTTTCAGTGCTTTCTGAATAATGTATTTTGTATGTTCATTTTCTTCTTCAGGTGTTTTAGCCGTTGCGAATCCAACACCACGTCCGAAATCTTTTAACTGACGTGACCCAATATTCGATGTCATAATAACAATCGTATTTTTGAAATCAATATTACGACCCAAACTATCGGTTAAACGTCCTTCGTCCATCAGTTGAAGCAAAATATTAAACACATCAGGATGTGCTTTCTCAATTTCGTCGAGTAAAACAACAGAGTAGGGCTTCCTTCTGACTTTTTCAGTAAGCTGTCCGCCTTCTTCGTAACCCACATATCCAGGAGGCGCTCCAACTAATCGCGACACCGCAAATTTTTCCATGTATTCACTCATGTCAATACGTATCAGCGAATCCAGGTTGTCGAACAAATAAGTGGTTAAAACTTTTGCCAACTGGGTTTTTCCAACACCTGTAGGCCCAAGGAAAATAAATGTTCCGATCGGGCGGTTTGGATCTTTCAATCCTGCACGGTTACGCTGAATAGCCTTAACGATTTTGGCAATCGCCTCGTCTTGTCCAACAACCTTTCCTTTCAGATCATTGCCCATGTTCATCAGGCGTTTCCCTTCGGCTTGAGCAATGCGCTGTACCGGAATTCCCGACATCATAGCAACTACTTCAGCTACCTTGTGCTCATCAACGATTTCCCGGTGATTCAGCAAATCTTTTTCCCACTGCTCTTTTGCATCTTCCAAAAGGGTGAGCAGGTTTTTTTCTTTATCACGATAATTGGCTGCCAGCTCAAAATTCTGACTTTTTACTGCAGCAATCTTATCCTCTTTGGTTTTCTCTATCTTCTCTTCCAGCTTAACAATGCTATCGGGAACATTGATATTTGAGATATGAACTCGCGAACCCGCTTCGTCAAGAGCATCGATGGCTTTGTCCGGTAAATAACGATCGGTAATGTAGCGTGCAGTTAATTTTACACAGCTTTCAATCGCTTCAGGAGTATAGGTTACGTTGTGGTGATCTTCGTAACGTTCTTTAATGTTATTCAGAATTTCAATGGTTTCGTCAACCGAAGTAGGATCGACCATTACTTTCTGGAAACGACGTTCCAAAGCACCGTCTTTTTCAATTTGCTGACGGTATTCATCCAGCGTTGTGGCACCAATACATTGAATATCGCCACGTGCCAATGCAGGTTTCAACATGTTGGCCGCATCGAGCGATCCGGTTGCGCCACCGGCACCTACAATCGTATGAATTTCGTCGATAAACAAAATAACGTTGTTTACTTTCGATAGCTCATTTAAAATCGCTTTCATACGCTCTTCAAACTGCCCGCGGTATTTTGTACCCGCCACAATCGAAGCAATATCAAGGCTTACAACACGTTTGTCGAATAATATTCTCGATACTTTTTTACCTATGATACGAAGTGCCAGTCCTTCGGCAATCGCTGATTTACCAACGCCGGGTTCTCCAATTAAAATTGGATTGTTCTTTTTGCGTCGGCTCAGGATTTGTGCCAGTCGCTCAATCTCTTTCTCGCGACCTACAATTGGATCAAGGCTGTTTTCTTCTGCCAGTTTGGTAATATCAATACCAAAATTATCGAGTACCGGCGTATCCGATTTTGCTCCGGCAGCTTTCTTAGAACTTTGTCCGCCCGACGGGCCTTTCCCAAAACCTTCGCCCGGCTCATCGTCGTCGTTTTCAGGGAAATCTGATTTCGCTTCAGGTTGTTGCTGGTAGTCTTGCAGTTGCGACTTAACCATGTAATAGTTAATACCCAATTCAACGAGCAATTGGGTTATCAAACTGTCGTTGTCTTTTAATATAGCCAGCAAGAGATGGCCGCTGTTGGCAGTTGCACTTTTAAACGATCGTGCTTCAAGGTAAATCAATTTCAAAGTCTTTTCCGTTGATTTAAGCATAATCAAATCAGCTTTCTGATTAATATCTTTATCTGTGCGTACCTTGCTTTCGATTAGTTGTTTTACTTCAACCAGGTCAACACCCAGGTTTTCGAGAATATCAGTAGCAGTACCTTCGCCTTCTCTCAAAATTCCCAAAAAAAGATGCTCCTGGCCTATATAATCATTCCCCAAACGAATTGCCTCCTCCCGGCTGTATCCGATAATGTCTTTAATTCTTGGTGAAAATTGTGAATCCATATATAGTTTCCTTTTTATCTCGGTTTAACAAATACTATTCCTAAAAGGTTGAAAGACTAAATTAATTAAAATTTGAAGCTGGGGAGTATCGAAATGGCAGAAGTTATCAAAGGTAACCTAAACATCATGCATAATTGTCAGTTGATATGTTAATATCTTCTTGTCAAAAGTAGGTAAAACACTACTAGATATACGTGTTACACGAATGATTTTACTATTTTTGTGGGTCTTTAAAACAGTGATAATTTATTTTGAAAGGAGATATAATGACAGAAGGTGAAAAGATTATCAGAATAAACATTGAGGAGCAGATGAAATCTGCTTATATTGATTATTCAATGTCGGTAATTGTTTCGCGCGCATTACCCGATGTACGCGATGGTTTTAAACCGGTACACCGCCGGGTTTTATTTGGTATGCACGAGCTTGGAATACTTTCCAATCGTCCGTATAAAAAGTCGGCCAGGATCGTTGGGGAGGTACTTGGTAAGTTCCACCCGCATGGCGACTCTTCAGTTTATTTTACGATGGTACGTATGGCGCAACCTTGGTCGTTGCGTTACCCGATGGTCGATGGTCAGGGAAACTTTGGTTCCGTTGATGGTGACAGCCCGGCAGCAATGCGTTATACCGAGGCTCGTATGTCGAAGATTTCGGAAGAAACTTTGGCCGACCTGGACAAAAATACTGTTGATTTCCAGCCCAACTTCGATGAATCGTTAAGCGAACCAACTGTTCTACCAACAAAAATACCGCAGCTACTTGTAAATGGAGCATCGGGTATTGCTGTGGGTATGGCCACGAATATGGCTCCGCACAACCTTAGTGATGTTATTGATGCTACCATTGCATACGTTAATAACAATGATATTGAAATGGAAGAGCTTATCGATATCGTTAAAGCTCCCGATTTCCCAACAGGTGGTATCATTTATGGTTATCAGGGAGTGAAGGATGCTTATGAAACCGGCAGGGGACGTATTGTTATCCGGGGTAAAGCCCATATCGAAAATGAAGGTGGACGCGAGAAAATTGTTGTAACCGAGATTCCATACATGGTTAACCGTGCAGAAATGATTCAGAAAACTGCAGATTTGGTTAACGAAAAGAAAATTGAAGGAATTTCGAACGTAAACGACGAGTCGGACCGTGAAGGTATGCGTGTTGTATACGATTTAAAACGCGATGCAATGAGCAACGTCGTTTTAAATAAACTATACAAATATACTCAGTTGCAAACTTCGTTTAGTGTTAACAGCATTGCGCTGGTGCATGGTCGTCCGAAAATTCTAAACCTGAAAGACCTGATCAAACACTTTGTTGATCACCGTCACGAAGTGGTAACACGTCGTACGCAGTACGAACTGGAGCAAGCCGAAAAACGTGCACATATTCTGGAAGGACTTATTATTGCCAGCGATAATATCGACGAAGTAATTGCCATTATACGCGGATCTTCAACTCCTGAAGAAGCACGAAACAAACTGATTGAACGATTTGAATTAAGCGATGTTCAGTCGCGTGCAATTGTTGAAATGCGTTTACGTCAGTTAACCGGTCTTGAGCAAGACAAACTTCGTAAAGAATACGACGAAATTATGTCGCAGATCGAACATTACAAAGCCATTCTTGCCGATGTTAACTTGCGCATGCAAATCATAAGAGACGAATTACAGGAGGTTAAAGACAAATACGGTGATGAACGTCGTACCGAAATTGTTCCAAACGCCGAAGAATTTAACCCTGAAGATTTTTATGCCGATGAAGAAATGGTTATTACTATTTCGCATTTAGGTTATATAAAACGTACGCCACTTACCGAGTTCAGAACTCAGGGCAGGGGAGGTATAGGTTCGAAAGGAAGTACAACCCGTGATGAAGACTTCCTGGAGCACATTATTATTGCCTCGATGCATAACACCCTTTTACTGTTTACCGAAAAAGGAAAATGTTACTGGCTGAAAGTGTATGAAATTCCGGAAGGAACCAGGGCTTCAAAAGGTCGTGCAATTCAAAACATGTTGAATATTGAGCCGGACGATCAGGTGTTGGCATTTATTAAAGTGAGAACACTGGCCGATCAGGAATTCATCAATAATAACTACATTATTCTTGCTACCAAAAAAGGTATTATCAAGAAAACAACTTTAGAAGCTTATTCTCGTCCACGTCAAAATGGAGTTAATGCAATTACCATTAAAGAAGGTGACCAGTTACTTGAAGCTCGTTTAACAAACGGCAAAAGCGAGGTAATGATTGCAGTGCGTTCCGGAAAGGCAATTCGTTTCAACGAAAGTATCGTTCGAGCAATTGGTAGAACAGCATCCGGAGTGCGCGGTATCACACTTGGTCATGAAAATGATGAAGTAATTGGTATGGTTTGTGTAATGGATGAGAATGAAGATATCCTGGTAGTTGCCGAAAATGGATATGGAAAACGTTCTAAAATAGATGATTACCGTGTTACTAACCGTGGCGGGAAAGGTGTAAAAACACTGAATATAACCGAAAAAACCGGTGAATTAGTAGCGATAAAAAGTGTTTCAGATGATAACGATCTGATGATTATCACACAAAAAGGAATTACTATTCGTTTAGCAGTTAATACCATATCTGTACTCGGAAGAGCAACACAGGGAGTACGCGTAATCAATTTAAGAGAAGACGACACCATTGCATCGGTTGCCCGAATTGCAGTTGAAGAAGGCAGTTCAGAAAATACAACTGACGAAAATGCTGAAGGTGTTGATAATGAAGAAAATAACTTAGAACAAGAATAAATTATTGAATATTCTTGCTGTTATTTTGATAAAATTTGAAAAGATATATTTTTGTGGCCTGTAAAGGGCTATTAAACGAAATTTTAAAATTTTAAATAAGTATAACAATGAAAAAAACTATCATTCTTCTGGCCTTGATTTTTTCAGTTTCAGCAGTATTTGCACAGAAAGGAAAAGTAACAAGTGCTCAGAACCTTAAAGATTCAGGCAAATTAGATCAAGCATTGGAAGCTATCAAAGAAGCTACTGATGCTACAAATGATAAAGCTGAGAAGTCTCTTCCCTGGCCAAAAACATGGGAAGTGAAAGGCGAAATTTATCAGGCTATTTTTGCAAGTCAGGACGCAAATGTAAAAGCTTTAAGTGATGATCCGTTAACACTTGCGTTAGAGTCGTACAAAAAAGCACTCGAACTGGATGAAGGCGATAAGTTCTCGAAAAGTGTAAAAATTAAGTTGACATTGTTAACCAACGACCTAACAAACCAGGCAGTTGAAGCTTTCAACAACAATGACTACGAATTGGCATTAAAGTCTTTCGAGCAAATTCTTGAAATACAGGATATTCCAGTAGTAAAAGAGGATAATCCTGATGCAGTTGATACTGTAATTTTATTCAACTCGGGTTTGGCTGCTTACAATGCTCAGCTTTATAATAAAGCTGTTCAATACTATGGTGAGGCTGCTAAACACGGTTATAATGGTGCAAGAACCTACGCTTTAATTTCTGATTCGTACATTCAAATGCAAGACACTGTTAATGCGTTAAAAGCTGTACAGGAAGGATTTGAGAAATATCCGGAAGACAACAACGTGTTGACAAGTATGATTGACCTTTACATGAAAATTGGTAAAAACGAAGAAGCATTGAAATACCTGGATATGGCCATTGAGCAAGATCCAAATAATGTAACTTATTATTTTGCCAAAGGTGCGTTATATGAAAAATTTGGTGAAGAAGAAAGTGCAGTAGCAGCATATGAAAGAGCATCTGAAGTTGATCCAACATTCTTTAACGCATATTACAATTTAGGTGCACTTTATTACAACAAAGGTGTAAAACAAATTGAAGTAGCTAATGCAGTTCCGGCTAACGAAAATGAAAAATACGAAGCTGAATTGAAAAAAGCTGATGTGTGGTTTGAAAAGGCACTTCCATATATGGAAAAATGTCATGAGTTGAATCCTGAGGATGAAATGACATTAGAGTCACTAAAAAACCTGTACTACCGTATGAAAAATATGGACAAGTACAACGAAGTTCTTGAGTTGTTAGGACAATAGAATATAAAAAAGGGAGGGAAATTCTCTCCTTTTTTTATATTTATATAAATAACATAATATCAATTATAAGACAAATCCACTCGGGTAAATAAAACGCACCAGGCCAATGCTTTTCAAATCGTGCTATTCTGAATAACTGTGCTAAAAATAATTTTACGTAATTCTCAGCGAGTTTAATATTCGTGCTTCCCGGGATGGTTTTTCCTATAATTCGACACTATATTAAATAGCCGCACGGCTGTCTCATATTTCCAACACACACCAGCCGCACATCTATAAATACAAAATCCCTCCCTAAAAAAGTTTTTCTGTTGAGTATTTCAGTTTGATGTTTGGTATTCAATTGCCGCAACAGTACAACAATTTTTAAAATATATTCTAGTTAATATAAATGTTTTATAGACAAAATTTGTTGCACATTTGCTTAGTCTGGTTTTCCAATGATTTTAGAATTGTTTGTCCTCGTGCCGAACTGGCATTTACTTTTCTTCTTGATAAGAAAAGTAAACAAAAGAATCAAGAGAATTTAATTCTTCCACCCACATTCCCACGTCATCCCGCGCCAAATTTTCTGTCCTACACACCTTTAACTTTCAAATAATCTTATTGTATAAAATATGATACTGGGTTCTCATTACTCATATTATCATAAATAATAATTATAAGTACAATGGCGACGCGAAACAATTAGTTATTTCTAATTTTGATTTCTGTAGAAACATATATGAAGCTGGTAATATATAATTCCGGAAATAAAAAGCAGGCCAACTTATTGTAGCATAACTAAAAACACCATTATTGCTGAATTTGAGATCTGTTGCCCTAAGTTGGTAAAACGCGTGTATTCTATTTGCATTCTCAGATTTTTGAATAATTGTTCGTACAGAAATAATGTTAACAATACATTATATTAACAGGTGGAACGCAATAAAGTACACGCTATTACAATTGATAGATCTATTTTTGCCGCGCATGATTAAAAGTCGTATTAAAACATACAAACTAAATAATCAGCGGGCATTTGTGGCCATCAAAATGGCTTATAAGATGCGGTCCGACAGGTTTGTGCCGCCTGTAACTCTATTCTGATTTCTCTCTTACCCCCTTCCCTGCATTACCGATTCTTTCATTAAACTATTTTATATGTTACGAAAATTTAGTTCATTATTTTTGATTATTCTATTTTTTACAACTAATTTGTTTGCACAGGAAAAACCTGAGGTTCAAATTGGTGGAGCACTTCGTTTTAATTACAACCTTTCATCGTGGAAAGAAGGTCAGAAAACCCGTGGTGGCGATTTTGGCTACGATGTTTTCAGAGTTAATGCGAAAGCGAAGTACAAAGGCGTAAAACTAAATGCTGAGTACCGGCTTTATTCCGAAGGTTTTGGCGGAGGAATGCTAAAACAAGGTTGGGTTGGTTACGATTTCAGCCCTGAAAACAACCTTCAGATCGGTTTAACACAGGTGCCTTTTGGAATTACCCAGTACAATTCGCACAACTGGTTTTTTGGTATTAACTATTACGTTGGTTTGGAAGACGACCACGACATGGGTATAAAATACACCCACAACGACGAGAACTGGTTGTATGCCATCGCATTCTTTAAAAATGCCGAGGAAC
The DNA here is from genome assembly GCF_010586825.1 of Draconibacterium mangrovi. Classification (GTDB taxonomy): domain Bacteria; phylum Bacteroidota; class Bacteroidia; order Bacteroidales; family Prolixibacteraceae; genus Draconibacterium; species Draconibacterium mangrovi. Next base: position 106,177 of record NZ_JAAAGB010000007.1, read on the forward strand.
TTCGTTTTGGAAGTAATTCCGATGTTTCAGACAGTCGCTACTCGTACGATGTTGGTTCGTCAGCCGATGGTTTATACCGAAATAAGGAAGTAAACCAGTTAAACCTGAAGGTGGTCAGAAAACTCTCATCGGGTAATAGTCAGCACATGTTGGGTGTATCGGCACAGTATGGCGGGCTTTACAACCTCGACACGGAGAAAACAGGTGACAGCTACGCACTTGCAGCGCATTACGAGTTAAATTCCGGAAACTTCAATTTGAAAGTTCAGGCTACGAAATACAAGATGAATCCTGAAAACCCTGCCGATCAGGATAGCGAAGGGCTTGCGATGACTGCTTACGGTGCGCCTTACCTTGTGGCTTCTGAAGCTACAACGTACACAATTGGGCCAGCGTACTCTGTTCCGGTTGAATGGGGACCAATTTCAAACCTTCAGTTTTATAACGATTTTGGCTACATGGATAAGGCCAATGATGCGTTTGAAGACAGTTTTATGAATACTACCGGAGTTTTGGTAACAGCCGGAAACGTTTACACTTACGTTGATTTGGCCCAGGGAAAAGATCACCCGTGGATTGGGCCGGCGTGGACAAATGGTCTGGCAGCCGGAACTCCTGATGCTGAGTGGGAAACCCGTTTCAATATTAACATTGGATACTATTTTTAATTGATTTAATCATGTCGGATAATAGAAAAACAAAAATTAAGGTCGAAGACCTGACACTGATCTTCGGCAAACGTAAACAAGAAGCACTGAAGTTATTGGAACAAGGTGTTTCAAAGGAAGAGATCCTGAAAAAGACGAAGTGCACCGTTGGTGTAAATCGTGCAAGTTTCGAAATAAAAGAAGGGGAAGTTTTTGTGATCATGGGACTTTCAGGAAGTGGAAAATCGACTTTAATTCGCTGCTTAAACCGCTTGAACGAGCCAACGGCAGGGAAAGTATTTTTCGATGATCACGACATAACCCGCGATACCAATAAAGAATTACTGGAAACACGAAGAACTGAAATGAGTATGGTTTTCCAAAAATTTGGACTACTTCCCCACCGTACCATTCTGGAAAATGCAGGCTTTGGTTTAGAGCTTCGTGGCGAAGAAAAAGCTACACGTGACGAAAGAGCGAAAACAGCTCTTGAAACCGTTGGTTTAAGAGGTTATGAAGCCCAATATCCGGCCGAATTGTCGGGAGGTATGCAACAGCGTGTAGGTTTGGCCCGTGCGCTTGCCAACGATCTGGAAGTTCTGCTAATGGATGAAGCATTCTCGGCGCTCGACCCGCTTATTAAATCGGATATGCAGGACGAGTTGCTTGAAATTCAGGACAAATTGCACAAAACGATTGTGTTTATTACGCACGACCTTGACGAGGCCATTAAAATTGGCGACCGCATTGCCATTATGAAAGACGGTGTGGTGGAACAAATTGGTACAGCCGAGGATATTCTTACGAACCCCGCCAGCGAATATGTGGAGGCTTTTGTGGAAAAAGTAGACCGTAAAACGATTATTACTGCTGAAACTTTAATGTTTAAAAAGCATACAGCTCTGGAAGTTCACAAAGACGGGCCGAAAGGTGCTGTTCGTAAAATGCGTTCAATCGCTGTAGATCAATTGCCGGTTATTGATGAACACAAGAAATTTCTTGGCCATGTTTGGTTACAGGATGTTCTTGAGCTGGAGAAAGAGCAGGAAAAATCGATAGAAAAAGTAATAAACACAAATGTCCCCAGTGTTTACAGACACTATACTGTTGAAGAAATGCTGCCACTGATTACCGGTATAAGGCACCCGCTTGCGGTAATTGAAGAAGAAACAGGGAAATTCCTCGGCCTGGTTACACAAACCTCGCTGATTATTGAGGCTACACGCTTCGAGAAAAAAGAAGTGATAAAATTAAAAGAACAAGCTAACGAATTATAGTATGGATAAATTAATAGACCTCGGAAAATATATTGAACAGGGAATTAATGTACTGGAAGAAAGCCTTTCCGGTTTGTGGGGAGCTATCGATGATGTAATCTCATGGACGGTAGAATTCTTAAACGACACGTTTCTGGCCATTCCTTTCGTTGTAATTATTGCCCTTGTTACTTTTGGTGCCTACTATGCCAACGCAGGAAAACAGGCCTTTAAAAAAGAAGGTTTCAAAAAAGGTGCTGGCTTAGCTTTGTTTGTTGTTCTTGGATTGTTGCTGATTTGGGCAATGGGCTATTGGAAAGAAGCCATTCAAACAACAACACTTGTTATTGTGGCTACCATAATTGCGCTTCTGTTCGGAATCCCATTGGGAATTTGGGCGGCACGCAGCAACACCGCTAATGCTATTATCCGGCCAATTCTCGACTTAATGCAAACCATGCCGGCATTCGTTTATCTAATTCCTGCTATTTTCTTCTTTAGTGTTGGAAATACGCCGGGTGTTATTGCTACGGTAATTTTCTCGTTGCCGCCGGCAGTGCGTTTAACAAGTCTGGGAATACGGAATGTGCCTGAAGACGTTATTGAAGCCGGACATGCTTTTGGTGCTACCGATAAACAAATTCTGTTTAAAATACAGTTGCCACTGGCAAAAACAACTATTCTGGCCGGTATAAACCAGGTAATTCTGCTGGCTCTGTCGATGGTTGTTATTGCATCTATGGTTGGTGCCAAAGGATTGGGTGCCATCGTTTACCAGGGAATTCAGCAAAACGACATTGCCAAAGGTTTCGAATCTGGACTTGGAATTGTTGTGCTGGCCATTATACTCGATCGTATAACTCAGGCTGTTGCTAAAAAATAAATTATAAATCTTAAAAAAAATTATATTATGCTGAACGTTAAAAAAATAGGAACTCTGCTTGTAGCTGCAACTTTGTTATTTGCAATTACATCATGTTCAAACAGCGGATCGAAAAATAAATCTGCTGAAGTTGAGAAAAAAGAAGTAAACATTTTGTATCCAAACTGGGCTGAAGGTATTGCCTTTACTCACCTGGCAAAGGTGGCATTTGAAGCCAACGGTTTTGAGGTAGAATTAACCAACCTGGAACCGGGATTGATCTACGGCGAATTGTCGAAAGATGATTCAAAAGGAGATGTATTTATGGATGCATGGTTGCCAAATACCCACAAAGATTATTGGGCTGACTATGGCGATAAACTGGTGAAATTAGGCGAGTCGTTTAGTAACGGTACTACCGGTTTGGTAGTTCCTTCGTATGTAAGCATTAACTCTATTGAAGAGCTGAACGCCAACAAAGACAAGTTTGATGGCGAAATTATCGGAATTGGTAGTGGTGCAGGTATTCATGCGAACACTGAAAAAGCTATTGAAGAGTATGGTCTGGATTTCGAGCAGATTACATCGAGTGGACCAGCCATGGTTGCCAGCCTTGAAAAAGCGATTAAAAACAACGAATGGATTGCTATTACGGGATGGAAACCACACTTTAAATGGGCTAAAAACGATTTGAAATATTTGGAAGATCCAAAGGGAATTTACCCAAAAGATGTTTGTGCAATTATTTCGCGCAGAGGATTTGCTGAAGATATGCCTAAAGCAGGTACATTTTTTAAAAACTTCAACCTTGACGAAGCTCTGCTTTACGATTTGATGGGTAAAATTTCAGACTCGGGAGAAGAAGCCGGCGCACAGCAATTTTACGATGCTAATAAAGCAATGATCGACGCCTGGTTTAACTAAATCCGGTACCATTGCAAAATTTTATCATATAAAAAATGGCAGGTAAGGTTTTCCTTTCCTGCCATTTTTATTTCCTCTGGAAGCAGTTTAAACGCCTCTCTTGTGGTATTTTAAGTCCCGCTCAATAGCTTCAATCATTTTTCCGGCTATATCTTTATTCGAAGCTCCTTCTACCCCTTCAAGACCCGGCGATGAATTTACTTCCAATAACAGCGGACCATTTTTTCCACGAATGATATCAACACCGGCAACTTTAAGGTTTAAAGTTTTTGCTGCAAGAATTGCAATACGCCGTTCTTCAGCAGTTATCTTGGTAATGGATGCTGTTCCTCCCATGTGAATATTTGCACGGAACTCGCCCGGAGCGGCTGTACGCATAATGCTGGCCACCACTTTCCCATTCACCACAAAACAACGAATATCCTTACCATCTGCCTCTTTTACAAACTCTTGTACCAAAATATTGGCGCGAAGGCTTTTAAAGGCATTAATCAAACTCTCAGCAGCCTTTTTTGTTTCAGCCAACACAACTCCTTTTCCTTGTGTTCCTTCCAACAGTTTTACAATAAGCGGAGCACCGCCAACCATCTGAATCAGTTCGTTGGTATCAAGTGGTGAGTTGGCAAAACCGGTTGTAGGAATTGGTAGGCCATTATTGATTAGCAATTGCAAAGCATACAACTTATCGCGCGATTGGGTAATTGCCGAGGCGGTATTCAACGTATAAACGCCCATTGCTTCGAAATGCCGCGTAAGCGCACAACCATAAAAGGTGGCACTTGGCCTGATTCGCGGGATAATGGCATCAAACTCATTCAAAACACGGCCACCACGATAATGCATTTCAGGATTTTTACCATCCAGTTTTATGTAGCAGTCTTTCAGGTTCAGAAACTCCATTTCGTGGCCATGCTCCTGCCCTGCTTCCATAATTCGTATGTTGCTGTATAATTCTGGATTACTGGCCAGCAGTCCGATTTTTAAACCTGTAGGGCGAGTAATATTTGTATAGTAATACGATGCAATACGTTCTTTGGAAAGCTCGCCCAAATGGAACGATTCTTCCGGATCGACCAGTATTTTCCCCGACATAGCTTGCCGTCCCAGCAACATTCGGTAACCCATCGAGTCGCGGTTGGTAAGCGTAACCTCAATTTCCCATGCTTCTCCTGCGATCGACAGCACTGTTTTTATTACAAAGCGTACTTCGCTATTGCCACTCGAGCTTTTTACTTTTCGTTTATCTAATAATGGTGCCTCGCAATTAATCGTTGTTTTTCCATCTTTTTGCAACGGATGTACATCAAAACTAATCCACGGCTGGCCATTCTTTTTAAACTGACTAATATTTACTGCATGGAGCGCTGAAGTTTTTGCCCCGGAATCAATCCTGGCTTTTATTCCCGGAATATTTAAATGCGGCAAACCACACCACTCTTCACTACCAATAATAATTTTTTCTGCATTCATTTTTCTAAAATACTAATTATAAGGCTTTTTTGTAGCCTCCTGCTGAAAATTTATTGGTTTAGTTAAGTGCTGCAATATAAATATCTTTTTCATACGGCAATCACTTCATATCGTAGATGTAAAAAATATGTTGAATAGCGCGTTGATTGTATTTGGGCGAGTAATGAGGCATAAAAAAGCCTGAAAAATTTCAGGCTTGTAAATTAGTCGAAAGCGACTCTATCTGTGATTTGTTTTGTGTTCTTAATTATGTTTTAAAAATAGCTTATTCCCTGCGGGCAATAGCAAATAATCTTCTTAATTTCAGCTATTAAAAGGTTTGAAATTGCCGGTAAAAATGCTTAACCAATATCAGCTTTTCTGAACCAGGCATGAGAAAGCTGCTAAAAAGAGAAAGCCACCCATCAATATAAATGATAAGCAGCTCTCGGTATATGTGGTTTTTTATTTTTCTGATTATCCGGCCATTACAGCGTCAACCTCTTTCAAAATAGTACGTTTGGTTTTTACTCCAACAATACGACCGGCTTCTTTTCCGTCTTTTAAAATCAACATGGTTGGAATGTTGCGCACTTTAAATTTTTGTGCCAGTTGCTGGTTATGGTCTACATTAACTTTTGCCACCATAAAATCAGTTTGGCTGTCGGCAATTTCGTTTAACGTAGGTGCAATAATTTTGCATGGTCCGCACCAGGGAGCCCAAAAATCGAGCAATACAACTCCGCGTTTTGTTGCTGCCTTAAAGTTTTTAGTATTCAGCACTTTAATCCGTTTGCTGTTTGCCACCGGTTTGGCATTTTTCATTCGAAAATAATTTACTGCAATTAATGCTACCAACGCGGCAAGAACAACAGCAATTACAATTAGTGTAGTCGACATAACTTTATTCTATAATTTTAATTTCAGAAGTAATTTCGATTGCTTTTCTGTAAAGCGCACTTACTCCACAATATCTTTCTTCCGACAAACTAACTGCTTTTTTTAGTTTCTCCAAAGGAAGATCTTTACCTTTAAACGTATAGATAACATTCATTTTATAATACTGTTTCGGATGCTCGTCGGTTAAATCACCTTCAACGGTTACATTAAAGTCTTCCACTTCAACGCGCATTTTTTTTAGAATCGATACCACATCCATTCCCGTGCAGCCGGCAAGTGCCGTAAGCATAAGCGGTTTCGGACGCGGACCACGGTTCTCGCCCCCAACAGCCTCCGCTGCATCAAGCATTATTTTGTGTCCATCTACCTCGGCCTCAAAGGCCATTTTATCTTTCCAGCTAACTTTTACTTCTTGTTTTGCCATATTAAAATAGGTTCTTTAATTACCAAACTGCTCGTCAAGAATAGCTGTAACCTGCTCGTGAGTTTGGATACTAGTAGTTGCTTTGGCCACTTTTCCGTTTTTGTAATACATGGTGAACGGAAGTCCCATAAAACCGCTGCATTCAGGCGCATTACGAATTGGCGCGGCCTCGGGATTATCAAAAGCCATAACCATAAATTTTACGTTGCTACGCTCCTTCTCCAAACGTTCCATAACATTGTATACCGGGAAACACATAGGGCCCATGCGGCCACAACATACCATTACATTTTCGTTTTCGGCCAGTACTTTTTCCAATTCTGCGGCCGATTCTATTTCAGGTAATCCTGTTCTTAAAAGTTTCATTTGTGTTCGTTTTAATTTGTTATTTCTGTTATAATTTTTTTATCCGATTCCAGTTTTCCACAACGATAGGCCTCAATAATTTGCCCGGCCGAAACCATTGGCACACCTACAAACAAATTAATTTTCTCTGAAGTAAAAATGCCAATCAATTCTTTCTTAATGCGGTGAAGAATAATGTCTGTTATGCCATTATTTTTAATCCACAAGCGAACTTCATCTGCATTGGAGAAGTCGATAACTTCTTTTTTAGAAATGGTTGTATTTTTTGTGTCCATATCATAAAAGGCAAAGTGCGAACACCCGCACAGGTATTCACTAATTTTTTTGTTCGCTATAGGTATGGCTACTTTTTTCATTTTTTTTCTTGTGAAAAACAGAGTGCCTAAATAATAGTGCAACTCTGTTTTATCTCCCCTCTATTCAAACCTTATTAAAATCAATATCATTATGAAAAATCAATACGACAAAGATAAACAGCAGTGAAATACCGCCCACGAAAAGGGCCCTGAAGTCTGTCGGTTCGTAAACTGAAATTTGACAGTTTCATTCCTGTCGTATGATAGTTTAGTACCGATTAGAAATTAAAATGAGCCTTTTGTTCGAAAACTCCAAAAACCTCTTTAATTTTCTATCGGCACTAACCATTGTAATCTCAAAGTTTCGCCAAGCCTCACTTTGAAATACAATTGGTATAGCTTGGTTAATCGTAATTCTTATGTAAATTTGGAGAAATATCAGATTCAGAATTGGATTTAACGGACAACATAAAAAACTTAGACGACCTGAATGCATACAAAACCCGCGTTCAGTACCTAAAAGGCGAAACGATTTTTAAACAGGGGGCGTTTGCACCTTATGTAATGTACGTTGTTGAGGGGCTGGTAAAAGTTTACCTGCAAACCGGGATTGACAAAAATATGAGTATCAGTGTGGCTTCCGAAGGCGAATTTCTGGCGTTTTCGTCGGTGTTTGGCGAGCCGGTTCACACTTACTCGGCGCAGGCCATCTGCAATACGCAAATTTGTATGATCGAAAAGGAAAGCCTGAAACAGATTTTGCTCGATAACCCGGAGTTTGCCTTAAAAATTACCTCACAGAACTACCAAAACGAAAGGCATTTGTTTGAAGTAATAAAAAACATTTCGTACAAACAAATGCGCGGAAAACTGGCTTCTGCCCTGCTCTACCTTAGTCAGGAAGAGTTTCTGAAGAAGAATATTTTTGAGTTTCTTACCCGTCAGGATATTGCTGATTTTGCGTCTATATCGGCAGAAAGTGCCATTAAGTTTCTGAAAGAATTTGAGAAAGAAAACATTATAACACTTAATGGCAAAAACATTATTATTGACGATGCGGCTCAATTGCTGAATATCAGCAAAAACGGCTAACATTAAATGATTAGTAATATATATTATCTCTTCACTTCATTGTTTTTCACCCGCTTATTTTGTACTTTAAAAATCAAATACTATCGTCACATAAGGCGTATATTATTAAATTCAATCGTATTCGAAATAATTCAACATTTTTACATCTAAATGGTAAATCATCAGGAATCATCACCGATCAATATAAATCCACCATCAAGGAGTAAAAATGTATTTTCCGACATTAAAAATTTCTTAATCAAAAAACCCAAAAAGCCCACATTAATAAAGTTTGAATCAGAAGAAACCCGCAAAGAATACAACCGGCGGGTGCTGCAGCGTGTAGGTATCGATGTGAATAAAAACTTTGTTCTAAATGTTCATAAAATTGGTGTAAATGCTCCGGTTGGCTATATCTTCAATGAATTACTCAACTGGAACGGCGATTCAACCTGCTGGCCTAACCATGTGGCCAAAGTTGAACGTATTAATAATAACATTGAAAATATCGAGATTCTTCCGTTTGGTCTTAAAAAGTATCCTTTTGGTTTTAAAAAGAACTTTTTAGGTATGAACTTAATTCCCTTGTTTAAACTGCATTCAATACGAATAAAAAGCACTCCCGATGCTTTTGATTTCGACAATGCCCGCTATTTATTGTACGACTGCACCGGTGGATATCCAATTGGTATTTTTGTTATGTACGTACGTTCACCGATTGAAGAGATGGGCGAAATAGCTCAATCCCAGCTCATATTTGCCGTGAGTTTTAATTTTTACGGAAAAGAAAAAGAGGCCAACAAGCTGGTAAATAAAATTTGGGAGAGTGTGCATAACCGGGTTACTTCAAATGTTTTAAACCGGGTTAAACAGTTAAGCGAATGGCGCTTGCAAAAGATGGCTAACGATATGGAGTATTTATAGTTGGTCTATTTTGTATCTGATCCATTAACCTTTCCAATCTAACTACTTTTCAATCCCCTTTTTCAGGCCTGTTAAATAGTCCATTTACCGTATTCGCCAGTAATAACAGTATTGTTGCGGGATGCAATACCCGCCTAAAAATATCGGTGTACGGCGCACTTCCTGTAAACGTATCCCATAAAACCGAACTCATTCTTCGTTTATCGTTTACCTTCTTCTGTTCGTTAACTACCATGCGAAATATTCCTTTCTTGAGTGCTGATGATCTTTGGATGATCGTAGTCACCCAGAAAATAAATTTCCCAATGGCATTGTCTCTGTTTAATCGGGTACATTCAGGTTGATAGTACTTTTTGAAATCGGATTCTGATACGCCATTGAACAAAGCTGTTTTTGCGGCCGCTTTGGCGGTTATATAAGCTGCTCCAATGCCGTCCTTGTATAACTTTGATGATGCCGAGTCGCCAATTAGCACCACCCGGTCAGAGTAGGCATAACGTGCATTTTTTATATTAATACCCGGAAAACATTGGCAGGGCGTTATTTTTTCGATATCCAATCTTTTCGGGAAACATCGTTGAACAGCCTTACTGTTTAGAAAGCTGTCAACTATTTCTCCGGTAATCTGCTTACCTAATAAAACCAGGGTTACGTATTGCCCTTTCGGAATGAGTGCCCCAAATTTTATGTTTTTCAGATTGAGAAGAAACACGTGCATCGAATTTCCAAAATACTGATTGATTAGTTCGTTGCCCAGTTTAAATTCGCATATAAAGGTTCTTGTTGTTTCTGGAGGAATAAAAGCCGGAGCAACTTTTTTAAAGAAAGAAAATGATCGTGGATTTAATCCCACCGACCCAACAACCAGGTCGTAATTCGCTGAATTTGTTTTCGTTTGAACATTAATCCCCGACTCATCGCGTTCCAAATCAATTACCTTTTCATAAATTGTATTAACTCCTTTCTTTTGGCATAGCTCCAATAAATAATTGTCGAAACTAACCGAGTCAATGTTATCACTTCCAAGCGGGCCAAAACCTCGGAACATGGAGGCAATACGCTGCTCTTTCAATGGCGTTTTAATTAACGTTGCCCCCTGCTCCATATGCAAGGTATACGATTCAATTCCACGACGGATAACATTGGAAGGAAGCTTGATTCCGTCAGCAGACAAAGCCTGAACCAATGATTCGGAAACGATTCCTCCGCAACGGTTACAACCTGCCGGGCCTGCCACCTGAAAATTCTTTGCTTCGTAAATATCAATTTGGATGTTAATTCCTTTTTGTTCTGCAAAACCGAGCGCGAAGTAGGCGAAAAAACTTCCGGCCGGACCACCGCCAATAACAGCAATTTTAGAGCCATTACCGATATTAAAGTTTTTGTTTTTATTCACTTTCGCCAGGTTTAATTTAATACACAAAACAAGTGCGAGGGAAAAGCTTTCTCAAAGGTATTGGGGAAAAACTTATAATTATTTGAACTGCCAATGGAATCTGAGTCCGGTATATTTACGTGTTATATACCTTTTTAATAACTTAAAGGTTACAATTTATCCGACTATGGCAGTAGCGTTTTGTGATTCGGCTGAATAATTTGGAATTCGTTTTAATCCATATAATGATTTGATAATTAAAAAAATCCATGTTCTTTTGTTGCATAGAATTTATAGGCACAGCACACTTAATATGAGACTTTCGGAAACACAAAAAGACCAAATAATAAATGAATTAAAGATTTCGGCCATCCGTAGTAGCGGTCCCGGCGGACAAAACGTTAACAAGGTAAACACTAAAATAGAACTACGTTTTGACCTGATTGAGTCCACTCTATTTACCGAAACTCAAAAACAAAAGCTTGCCACTAAATTAAATAACCGAATAAATTCTGAAGGAGTAATTGTGCTTTTCGAGAGCAACGAACGCAGTCAATTAAAAAACAAACAGCAAGCCATCGCCAAGCTTATAGAGCTGATAGAAAAGGCCTTAACTCCTGTTAAACGGAGAGTAAAAACAAAGCCTACTATTTCGTCGAAATTAAAACGACTGGAAAAGAAAAAACAACAAGCAACTAAAAAACAACTGCGTCATCGGCCTGATTTGTAATTGGGGAAATTGATAAAATGATAAATTGTAAAACTGTTAAATTGAGCGTAAGTTAAACTATATGAAGAAGCTGTGTACAGCCAATGACAAACACATCTGCAATCAAAAATCGTTAATCATCATTCTTAAATATTTCAGTAGTTTTGTACCAAATTTTACCACAGACTTTACACTATGTTCTTTGTATTCTGATTTGTAGTTTGCCGGTATCAAAGTATTTTTTGTTTCTTTACAACTCAAATCTTAAAGTAAAGCATGCGTAACATTCTGGAGAAAATAGGAAAAATGATCATCAACTTTGTTGACTGGTTTTATTTTCCATTCCTGCAATTTCTTCCGCGCGAAATCTTTCGCTATGCCGCCACCGGTGGAGTTAACACGCTGCTCGACATCAGTTTGTATTTTATCTTCTATCGTTTTGTAATCAAAATGCAGATCGTTGATCTGGGGTTTATTGCAATTAGTCCGCACATTGCCGCTTTTCTTATTGTTTTTCCGATAACCTTTATAAACGGTTTCTTTCTTGCGAAATATGTAACGTTTACTTCGTCGGAATTAAAAGGGCGCATTCAACTATTCAGGTATTTGCTTACCGTTGGCGGATCAATTCTGCTTAACTATATTTTTCTCAAATTCTTTGTTGAATATTGTGGCCTTTACGCCACGCTGTCGAAACTGTTAACTACCATTCTGGTAATTGTTTACAGCTATGTGGCTCAGCGTTATTTTACCTTCAAAACGGGTAAAAAGCTGCTTGCAGCCCGAAATCGTTCGTAAAAATTCACTCTGGTTAACATTTGTTTTGCGGATTGTACTATATTTATTAGCCGTATGGAAGAGTACCGTATTAAATATTATCCAACCATTTTACAGGGCATTCACCTTGTAATTCTTTACATTTTTATTCAAACCGTTGTTGATTTTCCGTTGGCCGTAATCGATTATTACAAAGGCACCGAATACCTTTATAATCCCGTCAAAAAAATTGCACTTGGCGTAGGTTCTGTAGTGTTTATTCTTCTTTACGGAATCCGAAAAGCAAAAGCTCCGGTTTTGGAAATCTTCCCCATTAAACTTTTTAATCCATTGGTGTTTATTCCAGTCGTAACATTTCTTTGGGGTGCGCATAATATTCTTGAAGATGTTAACATATGGGTTGAAAAGCTATTACCTGCCCCACCCTGGTTTTGGGAACTTTTCGATCGTATTTTTGAAGGCGACTATGGTTTTATGGGCGCTTTCCTGAAAGTAGCTGTTATTGCGCCTGTTATTGAAGAACTAATCTTCAGAGGCCTGATAATTAATGGTTTCCGGAAGAATTACAATGGTTTTGTTGCCGTATTTATGTCGGCACTTTTGTTTTCCCTTTTTCATTTAAATCCATGGCAAATGCCGGCTACGTTTCTGCTGGGGCTACTGCTGGGCTGGTTAATGTTGCGTACCAATAATATTTTTGTTGCTATTATCGGTCACTCCATAAATAATGCGATGGTGTTGCTAACCGTTACCTACTGGCAACAAATTCGCGAACATTCCATCTATCTTTTAGAGCGAAATAACCTGTTGCTTCTAAGTGCACTTGTTATGGCCCTTTCTGTAGTGCTGATGTATTTCACAAGTATTCCGTGGTTTGGCAAACGCCGACGATAAGCGCTTGTTCACCGAAAATTTTCAACCCGATAAAGAGGAAACACTATTTTTACGCCCGTAATTAATATTCTAAATATGGACATTCTATTAATCGTTTTAGGAGCAGTTTTTATTGTCAGCGGAGTTTTAGGTTGCGTTTTGCCAATCATTCCGGGGCCTCCATTAAGTTATATTGGTCTTTTGTTGCTGCATTTTACCGAACGTTATCAGTTCTCTTCAAAGTTTCTGATTATATGGGCTATAATTACGGTGGTAGTGTATGCACTCGATTACCTGATTCCTGCATGGGGAACCAAAAAATTCGGCGGAAGTAAACGTGGCGTATGGGGCAGCATTATCGGCCTGGTAATAGGAATGTTCTTCTTCCCTCCTTTTGGCATAATAATCGGCCTGTTTGTTGGTGCTGTAATTGGAGAACTTACCGTAGGGAAAGACTCGGGAGCAGCCTTAAAATCGGGTTTTGGATCGTTTATGGGATTTTTGGCAGGGACATTGCTAAAACTTATCGCATCGGGAATGATGACCTGGTATTTCGTAAAAGAAATGATTGTTTAACAATTAGAATATAAACAAAGCCCCGTTTATAATATTTTCAATTCATTTTAGTTTGATAACCAAGAACATTGTTTAAAATAATACTTTTGTCGCGTGGCAAAAAAGACAACAAATACAACTTCCCGGACCAAAAAGCCGGTGAACAGAAAAAAAGGTAAATCGAAGAAAACAGGTAAAAAATATCCGTTACTCAGGTTTATTTTTAAAGCCGGAGTGGTATTGTTCTTACTCGGATGTTTGTTCTTTATCATGGTTTTCCTGGGCGTATTGGGCCCGGTTCCTTCAAAGACGCAGTTACATCAGATAAACAATCCACTGGCTTCGGAAGTATATTCTGTCGACGGAAAAATACTTGGCCGGTATTACGTCGAGAATCGAAGTTATGTCTCATTCGACGAAATTTCACCGAATGTAATAAATGCCCTTGTTGCCACTGAAGATTCGCGTTTTTACGAGCATCGCGGTATTGACGAAATTGCCCTTGCACGGGTGCTTTTTAAATCGATTATTTTACGTAACGATGCTGCCGGCGGTGGAAGTACCATCAGTCAGCAAATTGCCAAGAACCTCTTTCCCCGCGTTGATTACGGGCCATTATCGATGCCGGTGAATAAACTGCGCGAAGCAATTATTGCTTATCGTTTGGAGCGCATTTATAACAAACAGGAAATTCTGGCTTTATACCTTAACACTGTTCCTTTTGCCGAAAACACTTTTGGAATTGAGGTAGCTGCTGAGCGTTTTTTCTCTAAATCGCCCAAAAGTTTGGATGTGCACGAAGCGGCAGTTTTGGTGGGCATGTTAAAAGCCAACAACTATTACAATCCGCGAACTCATCCCGAGCGTGCCTTAGGCCGCCGAAATGTGGTGATCGACCTGATGGTAAAGAATAATTACCTGAATGCCGCCGATGCTGCCAAATACAAAGAAAAGTCGCTTGGAATGCATTACCGCCTGATTTCATATAATCAGGGACCTGCTCCGTATTTTCTGGAGCGTTTAAAGCCCGAATTATTGGAATGGTGCGAGGACAATGTGAATGAAAACGGCCAGCCATACAACCTTTACACTGATGGTTTGAAGATTACCACTAGTATCGATTATAATCTTCAGCGCTACGCACAGCAGTCGGTTAAAGAGTACATGAAAAACCTGCAAACGGTATTCGACAACCACTGGAAATCGAGAGATATTTTCAGAGAGAAACCGGAAGTATTAAAAAGTGCTATTCAGAACCTGAATACCAGCGGAGACAGCTATGCTGATGAGTTGAAAAAATATTCGGCAAAAACGCATGCCTCGTTATTTACCTGGGATGGTGTTGAAAATATGGAGGTTTCGCGCCTCGATTCTTTAAAACACTACCTGAAAATGCTAAATGCCGGATTTATTGCTATCGATCCACACACTTCGCATTTAAAAGCCTGGGTTGGCGGAATCGATTACCGCTTTTTTAAATACGACCATGTTACTGCTCCGCGACAAACCGGATCAACATTTAAACCGTTTGTTTACCTGGCAGCGTTGGAAGAAGATATTTCGGCAGATACCTATTTTGTAAATCAATACAAGGTTTACGAAGAGTATAAAGACTGGGCACCGCGGAATTCGCACAACGAATATGGCGGCTACTACTCCATGAAAGGAGCTTTGGCAAAATCGTTAAACACCGTTTCGGTTGATGTATTGTTGGAAGCCGGAATTGATGAAACCATTGATATTGCCCGGGATCTTGGCATTTCGGCCGATCTCCCCGATTATCCTTCTCTGGCACTAGGAGTAGCTTCAGTTTCACTAAAAGAAATGGTGGAAGCTTTTGCCGGCATTGTAAACGATGGAAAACCGGTAAAAGCGAATTACCTGTTGCAAATTGCCGATAAGAACGGAAAAGTTCTAGAAACATTTAATTATGATTTGCCTTACGAGCCGGTGGTTTCACCTGAAAATTGCAGGGCGGTAATAAATATGATGGAAGCAGTTGTCGACGGCGGAACCGGACGGGGCATCCGTACCGTTTATAAAATTCCGGGCGATTTTGCCGGGAAAACCGGTACAACACAAAATAACTCGGATGGCTGGTTTATCGGTCTTACACCCGAACTGGTAACCGGTTGCTGGGTAGGCGCCGACGATCCGCGTGTACATTTCCGTACAACAACCTATGGGCAGGGTGCATACATGGCTTTGCCTATTGTTGGAAAGTTCTTTTATAAAACTTACCACGACAAAAAATTTGAACACCTGCAATACAGCACTTTCCCCGATCCTGAACCGGAATTACTGGCTATGTTAAATGAACCGGAATACAAGGAAGTACTGGACATTGAAAAACACGGCTTCGATTTTGCCGGTATTTTTGGGAAGAAAGAAAACGAAAACCTGAAAGACCGGCCTGACGTTAAAGCGGAAGAGAAAGAAAAAGGTCAGCTCTGGAAAAAAATCAAAGGTATATTTAGTAAAAAAGACAAGTAGAGCAATTAAGCAAAACGATCATCGGAACGGTGTTTAGCAGGTAAATCATCGTCTTTCGAGTCCAGCCAACCACTAATCGCATCGGGCCGGTTATCCACTTGCCTGAAAAAAGGTTTGATATCGATCAGTGGTGTTCCGTCCAGCATATCGGCACCTCGAAACCAGATTTTATTTCCTTCAATTTTAAGTAACTCAACGGTTGACAATCCAATTGGCGACGGGCGTTTGGGCGATCGTGTGGCAAAAACACCGTGCTCTTTGTCGTCCATAAAAGGTTTTACTTTTAGTTTATAGCCGTCAACACGATGAAGATGGTAAAGCAAAATCAAATTCGAAAAGCCTTCGAGCCCTTCCAGGGCAGCTGCTAATTGTGGTTCCAACTCAATGATGCCGGTGTACTCTTTTGCACCTACCGACTGAATCGGAATGTTTGCAATTGTTTTATGTGGTGTAGAAATCGTACCTATTATACTCAATTCAACTTTTTCTAATTCTTTCATAATCTGTCTTTTGAACTGATGATCAAAATAGTAAATAAAACAGAAATAGCTGTTGCTATTTTTTTCTTATTCGTGTGCTAAAATATTTTTTAATTTTTACTTAAATTAGCAGCCACAATTCGGGATGTAGCGCAGTCCGGTAGCGTACGTCGTTCGGGACGACGGGGTCGCAGGTTCAAATCCTGTCATCCCGACCAAATGGAACCTTTCCGCGTTTGCGGGAGGGTTTTATTTTTGGAATAAAACAGGATGACAATCGAAGTGAAACTCTAAAAAGAAAACGCTTTGAACGAAGTGAGAGAAAGGTTTTAGGTTGAGTATCCCTCCTTTTAGGATTCAATGTCAAATAAATCCTGTCGTCTCTCGGATAAGCAAGTAGCATAAAATACACCGTAAAAATACCACCCAAAAAGGTACCTATCCAGTGACCTTTGAATTTTTCCTACTTAGAGGTTACCTAGAAACCATAAAAAAAGAGGATTGACACTAAACAACCCTCTTCTATCTTATAATTCTTTTTCAACGTTATTGTCCGCCGCCACCACCGGCTCCACCTCTACGGTTGGCTCTTCTTTCTTCCATCAATTTCTCATACTTTAAAAACTGCTCATCAGTCAGGATTTTCTTAATCTCTTTCTGTTGATTTGTTCTCCATTCGGTCATCTTTTCCCGCATTTTTGTACGGTCTTCTTCCCCACTCATTTCCTGGCGCATCGCTCCCATCTCTTTGTAGGATGCCAGTAGAACCTTTTCCATCTTTTCTGCCTGAGTATCGTTTAATTCCAGATCCGTTTTAAATTGCGCTGTTTGCCTTTTCGCCATTTCTTCGGGGTTAAACTGACGTTGTCCTCCCCTGTCTTGGGCCATTGCCATTGTAGTTCCTATCAGAACTAATACCAATAAAAATTCTAATCTTTTCATAAAACCTGTTTTTAATTGTATAATCAACAGATTAGACTGCATATCAAACGTTTAGTTTAATGGTTGGGAAATATGCTTAAATTTCAAAACTCAAATTTAATCCAAGAATATCACCCGATACCCAATGATTCAGCACTTCTTGTTTTTGCAGCGCATAATAGATTTTTATTTCGATGTGCTCCTTTTCAAAGGCGGTTAATCCAGAATATAACCTAGCCAAATGGGTGCCCTTGCCATTTAGTTTTAAAAACGACTCTTCCTGCACATAAAATTGCAATCCCCACTCGGTAATTGCCGGAAATTTCATGCGTATCGACTGCCTGTATCTAAAGTAGTTACTTAGTGCTTTATAGGTTCGGTATTCAAAACGGTTATAAAAGTCGAACTCAAAATTCTTAAGGTCTTTTCCTAAATTTACAAATACCATAGGCCGATTCTCCTGCAACCATTCACCAATCTGAAGGTTAGCATAACTTATCCTGAAACCGGCACCATATTCAAGCCAGTTTAATACATGATGCTCAATTAATATTTCACCATATTTTAAATCGAGAGTTGTGCGTTTTGGCGAATAATGAATTTTTTCGGCAACTGTTATACTTATTTTATTCCAGGGTTCTATATCAACCTGATTTTTGTTCCAAAGTTCAAATGAGCGCTCTTGTGCAAAACTGTTAATGCCTGCAAGAATAAATAATAATATGTACAATTTTTGCATAGATGTAAAAATAGAAAACAATATATTTTCCTTAACAGAATTTTATAATTAAATATCATTCTCACTTCAAATGTTAAAATTGACAATTCAGGACTTAAATTTCTCAGATCAGGTAATACTATTTTAATAAGAACTACAATACTTGTACATTTGGAACAAAATCGTCGAATAAAACAAGTGATTATGAGCGCGAACTCGAGACAACAAATTATTGAAGCAGCCGGAATAATTTTTGAACGTTATGGTTTTAAAAAAACAACTATGGACGATATTGCTTATGCTGCAGGGAAAGGAAAAAGTTCGCTTTACTATTATTTCAAGAATAAAGAAGAGGTTTTTGAAGCCGTTGTTGCACATGAAGCAAAACAATTGGTAGCCGAAATAAATAGAGCAATAGATACATCACACTCGGCAGTCGATAAGTTAAGAAGCTATGTGAATATTAGGATGAAACGATTTGTAGAACGAGGCAACCTGGCAACCGCTTTAAACGACAATTTCCTGGCAACTTTTGCTTTCATTGAAAAAATACAGAATAACTACAGGGATTTTGAAATAGAAATGATTGCAGGTATTATAAACGAAGGTATTAACCGAAAGGAATTTAAACCGATTGATGCCAATTTTACCAGTGAGGCGATTCTTACTTGTATGATTGGTTTTGAGGTTCCCTTATTAACTAAATCGAAAACCAGCGAGGAATCGATAACAAAGATCAATAATGCAATTGATATGTTCTTTTACGGTATTTGTACCTAAAATTTTTTATAACACAATTCGAATATTTTAGATAATAGTTCAAATTATACAATAATAATAGTAAATAGAAAACAGAATTAAAATGAAACAGAAAACAAATTATTCAGGAAAAACACTCTACAGCCTAATGCTGGTTGGAGTTTTAACTTTGGGCCTTTCACTGGCATCAAAAGCCCAGATGAGTTATGGAATTAAAATTGGCGCTGGTGCTGCCTGCCAGTCTGATTTACTGGAACTGGCCAATAACTGCGATGTGCGTTTTAGCCCAACCATAGGTTTTGTAGGAAAATACCAGATTACCGAAGGTTTTGCCGTAAAGAGTGGTTTGGAGTACCAACAAAAAGGACGCAGCTTTACCGAAGAGAATGTGGATGTAACAAACAAACTTCAGTATTTATCGATGCCTGTAAAAGCTGAATTTTCGGCAGGAGAAAAAGCCGGGTTTAAAAAAGGACAACGTTTGTATTTTGCTATCGGCCCCTACTTAAGCTACATGCTTGATGCTGACGGTGAGTTGGATGGTGTAAAATTTGATATGAAAAGCGATACCAAAGATTTTGATGCAGGTTTGGGCCTGGAACTGGGAATGCAGTTTCCGGTATTCAATCAGAAAGCATTACAAGTAGGTTTAAACTACGATATGGGATTTGTAGAAGTCTATAAATCAGAACCCGACCTGCACAATAAAATGGCATCAATAAGCCTGGGATTACTGTTTTAATCGCAAACGATATACACTAACAATTGGACACAAAAAAGCCGGCTAAGAAATCTCTTAGCCGGCTTTTTACTATACTAATCGTTGATTATTTTCTTTTTGGTGCCTGAACTCCACGCTGTTTAGCCATATCTTCCATCCGTTTCTGGAAACTTGACTGCTTTTTAGCCGGTTTCTTTTTATTGGCTTGTAGCTGCGCTCTAATCTTATCATCATCAACAAACGAACGAATCAGGTAAGTCTGGCCAATGGTAATAAGGTTAGCAAGGAAATAGTAATAGCTTAAACCTGATGGATAGCTGTTCAGCAGGAAGAAGAACATTACCGGCATTATGTACATCATGGATTTCATTCCCGGCATTGCCTGACTTGAAGTAGCCGACTGGCTTAGCTTAGTAGAAATGATTGTTGTGATGGTCATTAATATTGTAAATAAACTAAGGTGGTTACCCATAAAGTTTCCGATCAGTGGAATGGTAAAATCCCAGCTCAGAATCGAATCATAGGTAGATAAGTCATTTGCCCACAAGAAACTTTGTCCTCTTAACTCAATTGATGTTGGGAAGAAAAAGAACATGGCAAACAGAATTGGCATCTGTAATACCATTGGTAAACAACCTCCCATCGGGTTTACTCCGGCCTTTCGATAAAGTGCCATAGTAGCCTGCTGTTTCTCCATGGCTTTTTCCTGCCCCGGAAACTTGGCATTTATTTCATCAACTTCAGGCTTTAATGCACGCATTTTTGCCTGCGACATGTATGACTTGTATGTAAATGGGAATAGTACCACTTTAATCATCAGCGTAAGCAGCAGGATGATGATACCAAAGTTATCGATAGAACGGCGTAACCAGTTAAATACCGGGATAATTACGTAACGGTTTACCGGACGTACAATGGCGTATCCCAAATCGATCTGGCGTTCCATATCAAGCCCGTATTGTTTTAGGGTTTGATAGTGGTTCGGTCCAAAATAAAACTGCATACCAACCTTTTCACTTTGTGTTCCGTTGAAAGGAATGGCAATATCAGCTTTGAAATTTCCCAAATAATTCTGGTTGTCTTCGTAATCGTACTTCTCCTGGCGTACCTGGGCATTCGGGAATGCCTCGTCGCCAATTATTGTAGAGTTAAAGAATAACTGCTTAAAACCGATCCATTTAACACTTGTTGAAAGGTTTTCTTCGTCCGATTTGTTTTTATCCAGGTTGTCGACCTCGTCTTCAAAAAACTTATAGGTCATATAAGTATAACGGTCTTCGCCAAAACGCGAATAGTGTTCCTGACGTGGCACATCAAAAGCCCAGCTAAAATTCAGGTACGATTGATTTCGTGAAATATAGCTGTCCATACCCTGCATATTCACGTCAAAATCAACCATAAACGAGTTGTATGCCAGGGTATAAACGTACTCGATGAATTTCCCGGTAGCAACTTCCAAACGGAAAGTTACCGATTCTGTTCCACCAGGATTTTCTTTGTTAAACTTAGTTCTTCCTTCATCTCCTTTCGGAACTTTAGGACCACTTACCACAACATCTTTTGCACCACCAACCTGATTAAAGTAAAGGTTATCAGTGGTTATACTTCTGTTTTGTGCAAAGAAATTCAGACCAAACAATGTTTTCGGACCATCAAAAAGAACTAATTGTGTTGAATCATATCTTTCGTAGTCTTTCAACTCCACCGAGTAAATACGCCCCCCTTTATTCGATAAGGTGATTTTTACCTGGTTGTTTTCGAGGGTGGTAAACTCCTCGGTACCAACCGATGCGGCTCCGAAAACACCAAGTTCCTCGGTTTTTTGCTGCATTATTTGATTCTGAACTGCAGTATCGGCTTCCATAGCCGCATTTTGCATTTCTTGCTGTTCCTGCATTTTCTGCAGCTCCAGCGCTTGCTGTGCTTCAACTTGTGCTATGGAATCGCGTCGTTGCCTCGCAGCTTCAACTTCTTCTTTCGATGGCTGGTTGATCAATGAAAATACAACCAAAATCACAAAGATTAAAACGATTCCAATAATCGACTTTCTATCCATTTTTTATTTTTCAGGTAATGAGTTCTTAATAAAATCAATAAACAACGGATGGGGATTTAATACCGTACTTCTGTATTCCGGATGGAATTGCACACCCACAAACCATTTGTGTTCTGGTATTTCAACAATTTCTACCAGGTCGGTTTCAGGATTAATTCCTGTTGGTATCATTCCGGCGTCGATGTATTGCTGACGGTATGTTTCGTTAAATTCGTAACGATGTCGGTGTCTTTCGTGAACCGTTAATTTATTGTATGCTTTGCTTACGTTTGAGTTCTCGTCGATAATACGACATTCGTAAGCTCCCAAACGCATTGTTCCACCATAATTGGTAATACCTTTTTGTTGTTCCATAAGGTCGATTACCGGATGTGGCGTTTTTGGATTCATTTCTGATGAGTCTGCATTCTCCAGATTAATTACATTTCGAGCAAACTCAATAACAGCAACCTGCATTCCTAAACAAATACCAAGGAAAGTTACGTTGTTTTCGCGGGCATATTGCGCTGCCAGGATTTTTCCTTTCATTCCACGATGTCCAAATCCCGGAGCAACGATAATTCCGTTCATTGGTTTCAAATGCTCGTCAATGTTCTCTGGATTCAACTCCTCTGAGTGAATCCAGTTAATATTTACTTTACATCTGTTTTCAGCTCCGGCGTGTACCAAAGCTTCAGCAATTGATTTGTAAGCGTCGTGTAATTCAACATATTTTCCAACCAAACCAATTTCAACAGTTTGTGTCGGGTTTTTATGACGTGCAAGGAAATCATTCCAGGCCGAAAGATCAATTTCTTCGTTAATAGTTAATCCCAGTTTATTCAGTACTGTGATATCCAGCTTTTCTTCCAACATTTTTAACGGCACATCGTAAATTGTTGGCACATTAACCGATTGGATTACAGACTCTAATCCAACATTACAGAACAGTGCAACCTTTTGGCGAACCGATAATTCAATATCATGCTCGGTACGAAGAACCAGGATATCAGGTTGAACTCCGGTTTCGAGCAACATTTTAACCGAGTGCTGTGTAGGCTTGGTTTTTAATTCGCCTGTTGCCGACAGGTAAGGAACCAGTGTTAAATGAATTACCATTGCCCGGCTTCCCAATTCCCATTTTAACTGACGAACTGCTTCAATATAAGGTAACGATTCAATGTCGCCTACCGTACCCCCAATCTCTGTGATAACAATATCGTATTTACCTTTTGATCCGAGAATTTTAATTCTCCGTTTAATTTCGTCAGTAATATGAGGAATAATCTGAACTGTTTTTCCCAGGTAATCACCCCGGCGTTCTTTATCGATAACCGATTGGTAAATTCTTCCGGTTGTTACGTTGTTAGCCTGCGATGTTGCAGTATTTAAGAAACGCTCGTAATGTCCCAGATCGAGGTCGGTTTCCGCTCCGTCTTCGGTAACAAAACACTCTCCGTGTTCATACGGATTCAGCGTTCCCGGATCAACGTTAATATACGGATCCAATTTTTGAATGGTAACATTATAACCACGAGATTGTAGCAACTTGGCTAGCGACGAGGCTAAAATACCTTTTCCCAACGACGAAGTAACTCCACCGGTAACAAATATGTATCTAGTTTCAGGCACGGTAAATTTATTTATAATTCGAAGCCACAAAATTAATCAATTAATACGAACCGTAAACTAATGAACCGGCAATTTAACCGATATAGTAAATAGTTAATAACAATGAGCTTTTAAAAACCTTATTTTATTTAACAATAATCAAATCGTTTTCCTTAGCGTATTTAAAATGAACTGATGAGTTACTCGAAATATCAAAAAATATTAATTAGCCAGAAATAGCGATCAACTTGTTTACAAAGGTAAATACATTTGTAAATTAACACGTCAACACATATGTAACAAGGAACTTTTCATTATTGCCCCATGCCTATAAAGGCTATATATAACAACAGTTCCATGAATTACACATTTGTATACAAAGCATAAAAAAGGCCATTGGTCAACACCAACGGCCTTTATGCAAATAGAAAAACCTTATATAGCAAGCGTTTTTCTCTAATCGATAACTATTAACTTTAAAACTCTTTCTTAAGTTGCGCTACCCAGTCTTCAACCCGTTGTTTTGTTTTACGGGCCTGGTTTTCCTGGTCAATCGGCAATCCTATAAATTTGTCGCCTCGTTGTGCACGCGATGCTTCGAAGGTATAACCTTCAACAGAGGTTTCCCCAACGATAGTTGCTCCACACTCTTCAAGTATTTCAGCCAGTAAACCAATTGCATCACAGAAGTTCTCTGTATATCCCTTCTGGTCGCCTAATCCAAAGATTGCAAACTTCTTCTTTTTAAGGTCCATTTCTTCCAGATCAGGCAAAAACTCATCCCAATAGTTGGGTAATTCACCATCGAACCAGGTTGGTGCACTAAGAATAAAATTGTCATATTTATTCAGCACATCTTTGCTCAGCTCTTCAGCATTAACTGCTTCAATTTCTTTCTCGCCAAAAGCAGCAATCACTTTTTCTGCTACCTTTTTCGATTTTTGAGTATTGTAACTGTATATAATTGCGGTTTTACTCATTTTTCCGATTTTTAGTATTCAATTAATTCTTTTGCTGCAGTGTAAATACGCTGTGTATTTGGTAAGATCGCCTGTTCCAGAATACGGTTGAAACCAACCGGCGTAAATGGCGAACCTACACGTTTAATAGGTGCATCAAGGTATTCAAAACCTTTTTCGTTGATGAGAGCGCTTAACTCGCCACCAAAACCACCAAACACTTTATCTTCGTGAACAACCAATACTTTGTTGGTTTTCTTAATCGAATTCAAAATGGTCTCTTCATCCAGCGGAATCAAAGATCGCAGATCGATAACTTCAACATCTGCAATTCCTTCTTCTGCCAGTTTTTTAGCAGCGTCAAGACTTAAGTGCGTTGTATTTCCGTAGGTAAGAATAGTCAGATCACTACCCTCACGGCGAATTCGGGCTTTTCCAAACGGAACCTCAAAATCATCCGGTACTACCGTAGCAGCTTTCGGATCCTGGTAAAGCGCTTTTGGCTCCATAAACATGGTTAATCCTTCTGAACGTATCGATGTACGCAACAATCCGGCTGCATCGTCGGCAAACGACGGATAAACAATACGTACTCCCGGAATGGCAGCCAGCGAACCTTCAATGTTTTGCGAGTGGTACATTCCACCACCGATATAACCGCCTGACGCCAGGCGAATAGTTACATTTGGCGAAAATTTACCGTTCGATCGCCACAGGTCGTGACTGGTATCAACATATTGTTCCATTGCCGGCCAGAAATAGTCAGCAAACTCAGCACCTTCAACTACAACACGGATTTTCTCGTGGTAGCGCGACATACCGTTGGCTGTTCCAAGAATAAAATCCTCAGCAATCGGGCCGTTAAAAACACGCTTCTCGCCAAACTCGGCCTGCATACCTTTCGATACGTTGAAAATACCGCCTTTATCTTTGTTGGCCATATCCTGTCCCCAGATAAACGTATCAGGGTTATTGCGGAATTCAGCCTTTAAAGTCTCGTTAAGCGCCGTAATAAATTTTGTCTTCTCTCCTTCTTCGTTATGCAATCCTTCCGGGTATTTCTCAGAAACATAAGGATCGGAAAATACATGATCGTAAATGGTTGCAGGATCAGGATCAGGAGCAGCCATTGCAGCTTTGTGAGAAGCCTTAATTTCAACTTTTACTTCTTCGTCAATTTTATTCAGTTCTTCTTCTGTGAATCGCTCGTAACGCAATAACAATCTTCTGTATTTTGCCAGCGGATCGTATTCTACCACGTAGTTTCTTTCCGCATCTGAACGATAAAGCAAATGATCATCAGAGTTGGAGTGCGATCCCATACGCACACAGTTGGCCTGCAGTAATACGGGTTTGCTTTCCTCGATGGCATAACGTTTGGCTTCTGCCATGGCGTTCATCGAGTCGAAAACATCTTTACCGTTACAGTGAATAATACGCAGGTTTTTATATCCAATAAAGTTATTGGCCACTTTTCGTTGTGCGGTTTGGTCTTTTTTAGGTACCGAAATACCATAACCGTTATCCTGAACCACAAAAATCACCGGCAATTCTTCTTTATCGGCACCGGTAATCGCTTCGTAAACGTAACCTTCACTTACCGATGATTCGCCCTGGCTACTTATAGAAACCGCTTTCTCACCATAATATTTAATAGCGCGGCCGGTTCCAACAGCATGTAAAGTGTGGTTTCCGGTTGCCGACGACACACTGTGCATATTCCACTCGGGTTTTGCCAGGTGATTAGACATGTGACGACCACCACTTGATGGGTCGGTTGCCTTTGAAATACCGTTTAATATTATCTCTTCTGATGTCATTCCGCCCGCAAGAGCAGTCAACATATCGCGATAATACATATATAAGTGGTCTTTTTTCTTCTCAAAACTTTGTCCGATAGCCAGCTGAATTCCATCGTGCCCGGCATAAGGAGCATGGTACGACCAGCCTATGGCCTGTTTCAGATAATTGGGTGCTTTTTCGTCGAGTGCACGGCCAATTTTCATTAACCGGTACCAATTCTCTAAAGTCTCCTTCGGAGTTTTCTTAATTGTATATTGCTTTGGTACTTTTAAATCCTTCATAATAAATTATATTGCGCGGTTTATATCAAATTGTTCCAGATGATCAGCAATGCGACGTAGGAAAGCGCCTCCCAGGGCACCATCGATAATACGGTGATCGTATGATAACGACAGGTACATTTTATGACGAATTGCAATTACATCGCCGCTTGGAGTTTCCAAAACAGCTGGTTTTTTCTCGATAATTCCTGTTGCCAGAATAGCAACTTGCGGTTGGTTAATAATTGGTGTTCCGATAATATTTCCGAACGAACCGAAATTGGTAATAGTAAATGTTCCACCCTGAATTTCGGCCGGATCGAGTTTATTGTTACGCGCTGCATTAGCCAGTCGGTTCAGTTCTTTTGTTAAACCAACAAGGTTGCGCTGTTCAGCATTTTTAATTACAGGAACAATAAGGTTTCCATCGGGTTTGGCAACGGCGATACCAACGTTTATATCTTTCTTCATAACGATTTTATCACCGCTAACAGAAGAGTTTAACATAGGGAATTCAGCCAGTGCAGCGGCCACTGCCTCTGTAAATATTGGCATGAAAGTGATTTTGTCGCCATATTTTTTCTGGAAAACGTCTTTGTTTTTATTTCTCCAGATTACAAGATCGGTAACATCGGCTTCAACCACTGAAGTTACGTGTGGTGATACTTGTTTCGACATCACCATGTGATCTGCGATCAGTTTGCGAACACGATCCATTTCAACAACAGTGTCGTTGGCTCCAATTGAAACCGGAGGTGCGGCCTTTTTCTCAACTACCGGTGCTGCTGATTTGCTTTCAGTCTTAGCTACCGGCTGAGCTGCAGAATTGTCTCTGCTTTCCAGGTATGCCATGATATCTTTCTTCTGAACGCGGCCTCCAACACCCGATCCTTCAATGCTTTCCAACTCATCAAGCGAAACGTTTTCTTCTTTAGCAATGGTTTTTACCAAAGGAGAATAGAAACGGTTTGAAAGTTTTCTACTGTCATCAACCGAAGCATCGGTTGTTTCTGCTTTCGCAGGTGCATCGCTGGTTGTAGCTTCTTTTTCGTCTTTGCTATCGGTCGCTTCCGGTTCAGTTTCTTCAACTTCACCATCAAGACTAACAACAGCCAGAACTTCGCCAACTGCAACCAGACTATCTTCCGGATAATTAATTTTTGTGATTACGCCATCTACCGGCGACGGGATCTCAGAGTCTACCTTGTCAGTAGCAACTTCGAAGAGCATATCGTCCTCTTCAATAGTGTCTCCCTCTTTTACGAACCATTTAGTAATGGTGCCTTCCTGGATACTTTCGCCCAGTTTAGGCATAACGATATTAAAACTTGCCATAATAAATACTTTAAATCTATGTTTTGCTATTTGCACTTATAACAACATAACTAAAATTGAAATGTTCAGATTGCAATTTTAAATTTGTGCAAAAATAGAGTTAAAAGAATTTTAACGATCAAAATCGGGCAAATTCGTACTAAATAGTATTTATCTCAGATAGATTTTATCGAATGACAAAAGTAATATACAGAAGTATACGAAAACAAATGTATACTACACTTGTAAAGCACCGATTAATTCACTGGCCGACTGCATATTGTGGCGTTTCAAGTAATCTTCAATGCCTTCAACAATCTTAACCGGAATCATCGGATCTTTAAAGATTGCTGTACCAACCTGAATAACTGAAGCTCCTGCCAGCATAAACTCAATCGCATCAGTAGCAGTCATTATTCCACCAATTCCAACAACAGGAATTTTAACGGCGTTGGCAACCTGCCAAACCATGCGTAATGCAATTGGTTTTATTGCCGGACCAGATAATCCCCCGGTTATAGTAGATAAAAGTGGTTCTCTTTTTTCGGCATCTATGGCCATTCCCAAAAAAGTATTTACCAACGACACAGCATCAGCCCCCTGTCCTTCTACAGCCCGGGCAATTTCAGAAATGTCGGTAACATTTGGCGACAACTTTACGATAAGGGTTTTATCGTATACTTTACGTACTTCGCGGGTTACCATCTCTGCTCCCGGACAGCTCACGCCAAAGGCCATTCCGCCTTCCTTTACATTTGGGCACGAGATATTGAGCTCAATGGCATTTATTTTATCCAGCTCATTAACTTTTTCGGTTAAAGCGATGTAATCTTCAACTGTAGACCCGTTTACATTTATAATCAATTGTGTATCATAGTCAACAATTTCAGGATAAATGTTTTCAATAAAGTAATCGATTCCTTTATTTTGTAAACCCACAGCATTTAACATGCCTGAAGGTGTTTCCGCCATTCGCGGGTAGTTATTACCATCGCGGTTTTTAAGCGTTGTACCTTTCAAAAAATAACCTCCAAGCAAGCCTGGTTCAAAGAATTCAGCTGTTTCGCGAGCAAAACCGCAGGTCCCCGATGCCAGTGTTACCGGATTCTTAAATTCTATATCGTGTAATTTTACTTTTAAATCTACCATTTCAAATCATTAATGTTAAACACCGGACCTTCAGTACAAACACAAAGGTTTCCTTTGGTGGTTGGCTCAATACAGCACAAACACACACCAAAACCGCAGGCCATAAGGTTTTCGAGGGATACCTCGCAAAATACATTAGCAGCTTTTGCCTCTTTTGCAATGGCCCGCATCATTCCATCCGGCCCACAGGCATATACTTTACTGTAAGATTTTAAGTTAGTGGTAAATACCGAATGTTGTGTTACAAATCCCTTTTCACCCAGCGAACCGTCTTCTGATGCATAATGTAAATTCGCATACTGTTTATAGCTATCTACATTTATATGGTCTTCTTTTGATCGTGCACCGAGTAAAATGTCAACATTCTCTACGGGCAAACCCGATTCTTTGGCTAAGAAAAGCATTGGCGCAACACCACTACCGCCCCCAATCAGCAGGATCTTATCGTTTGCCGACGGATAAGTAAACGTTTTTCCCAATGGATAAACCAAACTGAGTTTACTTCCCACTTTAATCTCCGTTAGTTTACGCGATCCTCTCCCCAGTATTTTAACGATCATAGAGATTACATTCTTCTCCTTATCCACTTCAAATACAGAGAAAGGCCTGCGAAGAAAGATCTCCTCAGCTTCCTTTATTTCAACATTCACAAATTGTCCTGGTTTTATCTCCGGAAGTTCCGTATCCGATTGAACTTTGATAAGAAAGTTTGTAGCGTTTAGCGCACTATTTTCAATTACGTTGAATTCTTTAACAAACTTTTTTGGCATGTATTATGATTTTGCCGCAAAGATAATAGAATAATCGTTGAATTTCGTGCCAAGAATTCATACAAAAAGAAAAGACCGTTGAATAACGGTCTTCTATGTTATATTTAAATTAGGTAAAAAATAAGGGTCTTTGTTTATTTGTATACAAATGTATTATAATTTTTCTAATTTACAAAACAATATTTTACTTTTTTAGTATAAAGTACATTTTGAAAAAATCATACTTCTATAAACCAGAATTGGCCACTATTTCTAGTGGCCAAGCGACTTCTGGATTTATCAACTAAATTGGGTTTGTAAATTGAATCTATATAATATTAATCATCCTGTCGTATTGTTGTTTACTTTTGTTGTTACAAATATGTAGACTTTAATTTACATATGCAAACTTTTCGAAGTTTATTTTTGTAACTATTTTTACATTATTGCTTATATTGTTGAAATCAAGTAGATTACGTATGTAAATTATTTAAAATATTTTTGTTTACAACTAATAAAACCCAATAAAACAATCATGATTCCTGTGAATCACCAACAATGATGAACGTGTTTCCTGTCGAAGCGCTTCATAAAAATAGTCAGATCACCAGGCGCATAAATCGATTGAACTTTGAATAACTTATTGTTTGTGCCTTTGATCCACGCTAACATTAAACCCGGTTTTCACACGAGGATAATCCTATTTTATCCCTGGGATATTGTTCAGAATTACAACGTTGAAGTGAGTTTACTGAACAGCTATGTCTTAACAAAAGCTCTTTGTGGCCCTGAAAGCGTCGAATCTGATTAATCCGGTGCATGGTATTGGCCTGAAATGCCTGAAGGGAAATCGTTCGGCACAGGCAACAGATCAAGAATTGACCGGGATTCCAGATGTAAAACAGCTGTCTTCTCTTAATCGACTTTCAGAAAAAACAAAAGAGGACCGTATTAATACAGCCCTCTTTGTTCCTCTGGTTTAACCACCGTTTGGGGTCAAATACCTTTTGTAATACGATTACAATTCTCTACAACATATAGTATACAAATGTTTTGTTCTATTGATTCTTGAAATTCTCTGCGTCTTTCATCTAATATAAAGCTGTCTACCATTAGGCACCTTTGCCTTTCATGTGATAATAAATAATGGTTTGCTAAAGTCTTCTTCTTATATATTACAAGTTATTTACTTAGCGTTGCTTATATATATTAAACGTACCGTCACGATATATAATTACCATTTTATCTATTTCGCTATTTGATGCAGACAATGGTCCCTCAATATTCTCCTCCGGGACCACACTCTTCATTATTGGTTTTTCAACCAAAGGCTGCTGTTTAACAGATTCTTCAACTATTGGTAGCTTTTGCTGTGGATTGTTTTTCACTGATACATGATCATTAAACATATCTCCCTCACCGGTAAGTAGCCAGCGAGCGTTTAAATCAGGGAATTCCAATAGTAGCCTCTCAATGAATGAAGCACCTGGTTTATTTCTACCATTAAGAATATGTGAGATATTAGATCGCTGCACATCCAGAACTGCAGCCAACTCACCGGCTGAAATTCCTTTTGCTTCGATAAAATTTTTAATTCGATCTTTCATTTATCTAGGTGTTTGTAAAGATACATTTGTCATGCGTCCAACAGACTTCTTGTATTCTTCGAAAACAAATGTAAATATTCTTTTCGAATTTAACAACTACTTTTTATAAAATGTAAATACCGAATAAACTTTAAAACCTAATAAATAATCGATATATAGCTTCATGTAAATATCTTATATCTCTAGTTAATAGCATTATATAACTCATAAGTATGATGTTTTGACATAAAATGGCCATCCGATAAGATTCTTTGCAAATATTACTTTATATAATACGTATAAAATACTGAAATAAAGTTAAATAAATATATTTACACACTTTGTATTTTTATTCATAATGATTGATTGTATCAATTCCATATTTTGTATAATGCGACTTTATTTATATAAACACCCTCCCCTTCCAAATTACATATATAAAACACAGAGGTTATTTAATTTTAAAAAGTCGAACCTTGATTCATTCTTCAGTATTACTAATGATACAGATGTAACTTTCCTCTAAAAATATGAGCACAACATATGTATACATATTGAATTGAAAAGAATTTTACATTCGTATCAGATTTAAAAAGTCATTTGTGAAATTCACAAGAGTATACTTTAGTTCTGTAACATTACACCCCCGATTCGATTCCCGATGATAGAACAGTAATACCTAAAACTACCCCTTAAATAATTTTTGGTTTTCGTTACTGATAGATTGAAATGACTACTGCCCTTATCAATTATGTAGTTTTGCTAAAAATGCCGTAAATATTTACGCATAATTACACGTAAACAGAAAACTGGCGGATTCTCAGAAGCTTAAAAACGGACTTTTTACAATATAAATCACATAAATTTAATTACTTAGCACAAAATCATAAGTATTAGCAGTGACATTCAAATAGAGAAAATACCCTTGAATTCTGAATTTTTCCGCACAATTACACAAAGAGCTGATTTCCGTTGACGTGTTTCTTCTTAAATTTGTCTATAACGAATTAAAATCAACAGACAGTAAGAAATCGAACCCAACTTCTTCCAGTTCTTTAAGATACGAAGCTCTGACTCCTATTTTTACCGGAGCATAAAATCTAAAGAAATTGACATCGCCCATTAACTCGACACCATACGACGATATGTCCACATTATATTTTGTAGGTATTTCACCGCCATGGTAACTACCTTGCAGATTAGCGTAATCAGCAAATAAGGTAGCACTAATCCTGCGGATATATGTAAGTCCGCCGATGCTTAAATCGGGATTCACAATTGGCAGCGCATAGTTTAGCGACAAAGAACTCATTTGCTCGGTTTCAATCTTTGTCCATCCCCGGGGAAAACGGATGGCATCAGAAAATCCAAAGAGATTTCCCGAACTTTTATCTTGTAATCCTCCATACAAACGAATGCCGTGATTTTTCAAAAGGCCGGGAAGATACATCGTGGCTGCGCCGGCAGTCAAACGCCCCATTTCGGTTGATTGCCATGGCGAGTGGCGAAAGTTCCCTTCTAATGCAAAGCCAAAATTCGGATAAATATCCTGATGGCTTCTTCGTAGAAGCTGGTAATAATATAAGCGGTACGAAAGCGATTGATAATCGCCAGTGCTAAACTCGTCGGGTGTCGACTCCTCTTTTCCGTAGCGAGTAAACTGGTATTCAACTTCAGGTTGAAAAAAGCGCGTAAATGCTCCCCTCGATAAATTTAACGGAATACGCATATTGGCACTAAAATTCGTTTCATTCCATTTATAATCCTGAAGCGTGGTATCTCTTTTTGTCACCTGTCCTTCCTGGTTTTGGTACTCCCGAATCAACCAATATTGCGAAGCGCGTTTACCACCTGTTACTTCAAAATCGAATACCGGAAACCAGCCTTTGTACGTATACCTTCCATAAAAATGGCCTGTTTTTTCGCTGGTATCCCACTTATATCCCAAAGTGGTAAATGCTGTACCCAATTTATTTTGCGACATCAAACTAACGCCGGGTAAAAACTCATAATTGTCGGGATCGACAAAAACAGGTGCCCAACTGTGAAAATTTAGCAGATGTTTCGGTTTGCTGTAAGTCTGCGAAGCGAACAGTTTTGTGGTATCAACACGCGAAAAGTCAACAATACCGGGCTCTTGCTTTTGCATGGAATTGGCTAGTGCCCAGCTTCCTGGTAAAACCTCTTTTAACGGCACTGTATTTTCCGGCTGGAATTCGATAATACGAAAACCATCTCCGGTGTAATCGCTAAGTGCAATTGTTCCATTTGTCTGAATGGCAGGATAAGCAACATCAAAACGAGGTTCGTAAACTTGTTCAATTTCATCAGTGGCTAAATCGTAAATGTAAAGGGCATTTTTACCCGAATAGCTGCTTATAAAATACAAGTTATTTCCGGAAACCTGTAATTGTTTAATCTCACCCAACGCTGTTCCCGGAAGCAAAGTTTGCTCCTTATTTTGCAGATTGACTTTTGCAATTTGTTTTCCTTTTTCGTCCAGCAGCACATAAATTAATTCGTGCTGGTTTAACCAAACCGGAGAAAATAAGTAATTGTTATTCTCAGTCTGGTAGCGGTATTTCATTTTTCCACTCGAGATATCATAAACCGTTAAATAATTTGCACTTGAAAAATCGGTTTCCACAACTGCTACCTCTTTTAAATCGGGTGAAAGTGCCGGAGCAAAAGCCTTAAATTCAGTAGCAACGGAATACATTTTTTTTGTAGCTGCATTTAAGATCCGAATTCGTGAAATTCCACTGTGCGACCAGCGAACATCAGGTACTTTTTCTGTCCATACGATCCATTCTCCCCTAAAATTTACAGACTCTTCAAAAATATATCCAGGTATTGTTAGGCGCTTTTCTCTATTTGTTTTTGTATCGATCTTTACAAATGAAGGAACTACATTCAATCCTGTTTTGTAGGCAATTAGTTCATCATTGTTAAGCCAGTGTTTGTGCAAATAATTCGTATATCTTTTATTTTCTTTCGAAAGTTGAGATGATGGATCGGCTACAAATTTTGTATCATTATTTTTCCATTCGGTTGCCAGACTGTCAAATATCGATTCGTAAAGCCGAACCTTTCCTAAACCGGTTTCAAGCTTTAAAGCTCTATTGAAAGGAGTGATCGAAAAAGGTTTCCTGCCCACTCTTTTTATGGTCTTTTCCCAGATATCACTTCCGTATCGTTCTCTTGAACCAGCTACCAGGTAATAACCCAGCTGATAGTGGTTGGGAACGTAATCTTTGAATGATCCGAGGTAAGCTTTATCGTACGAAAATATTTTGTTGTCGACCACCTGCGCCTGGTGTTCCATCAGAAATGAAGGAAAACGTCCGCGTCCGTAGTTTCCTAAGGCAGTTTCTGTTACCACAGCATCACCTTCAATAAACCACCACGGAAGATAGGCCCCGAACAACAAAGCAGTTCCCTGTTCACCCAAAATAATTTTTATGATTTTGGGTAACTCGGCATTTAATTTATCGATCTGCACCACATGTCGGAATTCGTGCAAAGCCAGCTGTTCCAACCAATCTTGCGAATAAATTGCCTGATGTGGTGTGGTGTAAAACTCGGATCGTTTTGGAGCATAAGCCACCAAACCATTCGACTGCACCGTTTGTGTATGAAGAATTACCGATATTTTTCCCGGCTTGTATTTTAACGAATAGCTTCCGAAATCGTAAACCATCTCCAGTTTTTGAGCCAAAACCTGTGCCTGGTCTTCATAATAATCGGGATATATCAGCTGAAAATTGGTGGTGTTAATTTGCCGCCATTTCAGAGATGCCGGATCCTGCCCCGTATCGAAATACTGAGCTTGTGCAACATATGTTGTAAATACAAGAAGTAATAAGAATAGTTTCTTCATTTTATCAGTGGAAATGAAATGCCAAAATACACAAACGAAATTATATAAAAACAAAAAGCCCGGAAAAATCCGGGCTCCTAAGCTTGAACATGTTTTGTTTTTTATTCTTCTACTTCTACTTCGTTAACTCCTAAAATAGGGATTGGATTGTCGTCTTCTTTTTCACCGTCAATAGATGCATAAAGTGTTGCAAATGCTGCATGAACCCAAATAAGTGAGAAAATTACTCCCACGAAACACACTATTAATCCGGCAATTATGATGAAGAACGATAAAATAGCCATTCCAAAAATGGTCCAACCGTAACCACGTGTCATTTGCCAGCTTTTTTCAACAGCTTTCATGGCATCCAGTTCTTTATCCATTACCAGGTAAGGCACAAAAACCAGTCGGCATGCCACAATAATACCGGGAATTACCAGCATAAATATTCCAACCGTTACCAATGCTGCTACAATTAAATTGGCTAAAACAATATTTAAATATTGTGTTTTAAAGCCTTCGAACATTACTTTCAGGTCGGTCTCTTCGTCTCTCATAGCGGCTAAAAACAGCTTTTTTTCGCCGTATTTAATTACAGGAACAAATAAAAAACCATATGCCAACGCAAATAATGCTATTGGAAAAAGCAATAGACCAATGTTATTAAAATCACCTCCATTCCATTCGCCTTTAAAACCATATCCGGGTCCATTTAGTAGCCCCGTAATTATAACGGCTACCAGAAGTGTCAGGAATGATTTATCAAACATTTTTCTCCATGCGTAACTAAAACTTCCACCCGCCGATGGTCCCAAATTAAAATACTTTAAGCTTTCCATTGTTTTTGTTTTTTAATGTTTTTGTTTTCTGTTTTCTGAGTGGCACCTTTCGGCGCCTGAACATTGTTTTTTGTAATTGTTATTCAAATCTACTGCATATCTCAAAAAAATCCTTCCTACTAAAGTTGGATTTAGTAATTTCACTACTTTCGTAGTTAGCGCCTCACGGGCAAAGTGCGTAAAATTGCAATGCACTACTAAAGTAGTTTCTAATGTGGATTAAAATTTTAGCATACACAATTACATTTATTATTTCGGCCGGAATTTCGGCTTTGGGAATTATGCTTGCCTACCAGCAATACCAGCAGAATAAGAAGCCAATTTTCACGACTTTGCTGTATCAGCAAATATTTCTTTTCTCCTTTCTGTTTTATGGAGTTTGGGGAAATATAAGCCTTCGGATGGTTATTGCCGATTTGAATATTAGTGATGCGTTATGTGCCAAGTTAGCCGTTTTTATACCCATTATTGGAATTCCGTTTATGGTGGTAAGCTGGTTTATGCTTTTAAAGTTTGCCAATAATTGCAACGGACGCCGACTAACAAAAACATTCATTTTTAGCTTCTTTCCTACTTTTGTAGTGTTGGCTTTTGCCCTGGTTTTTCTCATTCAGAAAGAATATATTCAGGTTCCTGAAAATGCAGACCTTTTTGTTGTGCGCATTTTAGTACTGTTGAACCTGGTCGTTTATATGTTTTTTCTGATGCCGTTTTTCATAAAAACTAAAGATGTAGGTTTGCTGAAAGAAACAGGGCTCAACAAAAACCGGGTGCTGATTATTTTTGGAGGCACCTTACTTTATTCCGGCGTGATGTTTTTTTTCAACCGGTTCGGATATATTTCTACCTGTATAGCCTTAGTTGTTTTGTTTGCGAGTAACCTGGTTCTTCCGGCAATTATTCGCTTTCAGAATCAAACAACGCCAGAAAATGGGAATATGGATTTTCAGTCGTTTTGTAACTTTTACGAAATATCGAAACGAGAAGCTGAGATCATTCAGGAGATTTGCAGTGGAAAATCAAACAAAGCAATTGCCGATAAACTCTTTATAACCTTACAAACTGTAAAAGACCATAACCATCGAATCTTCACAAAAACAGGAGTAAAAAGCAGGGTTCAACTAGCAAATCTGGTTCGCGAAAAAACTGGAGAAAATTAACAGGACCTCCCCGATTATTCATCAAAAAACAGATCCTCTTTTAATTTTTCAATGCGTTCAAGTGCATAAATGGCGTTCTTTGCACCTTCGCCCGATTCGGTTAAATAAATCCGGTAGTAATTCATTGCCAGTGTTTTGTTCGAGTTGTATTCTTCGTAAGTCGTTGCAATTTCAAACAATACTTCTGTCTTTCCCGGATTCAACTCGTAAGCTTTCTCCAAGGCTTCAATTGATTCTTTAAACTGTCGTTGCTGACCATACATTTGCCCCAAATGGTGATACATTTCCGACACATAATCAGGCACGGTTGCATCAATTGCAAAAGTCATTAGCTCAATAGCGTCCTCGAAATTATTTAATTTTCGGTTGCATAAACTTTGGTAGTACATCACCAGCGGGTCGTTCGGGCTGAGCAATTTTAGATCGCCAAATATGTCGAGTGCTTTTTCTTCGTGGTCGGCAAAGTAAGAGCTAATACCATAATTCATCAATATTTCAAAAGCCGGTTGTTTTTCCTGCTCCAGATATTTTTCAAACTGCAACATTGCAGGGCCATAACGTTTTGTTTTATAAAAAAACATCGCTTTTTCAAACAGTAACTCTTTATCAGCCGGAAACTGTACCAGGCCTGAATCGATAGTAGCCATTATTTCGTTGGCCTCTTTTTTCCAGTTATAGCAGTGTATCAGATTAATGTAAGTTCCATGATCGCGGGGATTCGCCTCAAGCACTTTTTCGTAAAGATCGCGTGCCTGTTCGCGCTGAAAAACACGGTATGAACAATAAGCCAACTGTTTGTTCCAGTAAACGTTGGACGAGTCTTTTTCATAAATACCGGAGAAAACATTGTAAGCAGTTTTATAGTCTTCAAGGTTAATATGAACGCGTCCGAGTTTTCCGGCCAATGCCAGGTTATTGGGTTCAACCTGAAGCGCTTTATCGTAAAAAGCAATGGCATCGCGGTTATTGCCTAAAATGGAAAAACATTCTGCCGTTTCTTCCAGCATTACAATATTATTGGCATCGTACTGAAGCCCGTTCATAAAAGCCTCCAATGCTTGTTGGTAATTTTGCAGGTTTTTATACACCACACCTTTTTTATAATACAATTCGGCCGAAGGATTTGCAACCAACTCTTTATCGATCTCCTGAAGTGCTTTATCGTAGCTCTTTTCAATTAAAAGTAAATCAATTTTACGCTGCGCCAATGTGGAGGTTGCAACACAAAACATAATAATCAACAGGGTTGAAATTTTTAATCGCATAAAAATTTATTTATTTATTCAATAGTGTTATCGGTTGAAGAGGTGTTTTAATTCATTAAAAGTTTATTGAAGAACAAAATTAATTGGCACGGTATAACTCACATTAACCGGTTCACCACGCTGATATCCGGGTTTCCATTTTGGTAAGGAATTAACTACACGAAGTGCCTCTTTATCAATTGATGGATCAACTCCCCGGGCAATTTTTGCATTTGCAATTGTGCCTTCTTTGGTAACCACAAAACTTACATAAACTTTACCCTGTATACCATTCTCAATAGAAATCTCCGGATATTTGATTGAGTTGGCAATGTATTTACGCAACGCGAGATCGCCACCCGGAAACTCCGGCATTTTCTCCACAATAAAAAATACCTGATCTTCTTCCTCCAGCTGAAGCGGCTCTTTTTCTTTGCTTTTTACAAGAAAAACAGCGCCCGTACTATCTGTATCAAATTCGTAATTATTTTTGTCATTTAGCAGGGCATGTAAAAATTCCAGATCTTCCTGACTGCCCTGCAGTTTCATGCCATCGTCGACCAGGCGAACAGTAATTTTCCGATCATTACTATCCTCAACTTTTGTTACTTGCTGAGTTTCTTTTTGTTCACATGCAAAAATTACAACCAAAGCCAGCAACGAAACAAATCCCAAAATATATTTCAGGTTCGCCAATTTTGAAGAACGGATTTTTGAAATCATGTGAATCCGTTTTTTAATCAGCGACGAATTGAAATTATTTGCAATATCAAACTGCATACCAACTGCCTGACTTAAAAGCAATTGTTTATACTGAGCAGAACTGATCCCTGAATTCAGCACTGCATGGTCGGCCAGGTATTCGTGATTTTCGCGGATGGCACGTTTTAGTAGCCACATAAACGGGTTAAACCACTGAAAAACAGTAAGTATTTCAAGTATCAGCACATCGAATGTATGTCCTTGTTTGATGTGTTCCATTTCGTGAGTTACCATTTTTTCGTAACCCAATTCCTTTCTCCTATTCGGATTGATGAAAATATAGCCTAAAAACGAAAAGGGACTAAACTCCTTGTCAACCATCACAAAACGATAATTATCAACGTGTTGAACCTCATTTTTCGAGATGATCAATAAAATCTGAATGATCCGAAAAATCATTCTTCCGAGAAAAAAAGTTAATCCTAGTAAATAAATAAGAATGATGATTTTGCTTGAACTGATTGATTTTACCATTGCACCGGAAAGATCCTGCCCGTAGATGGTAACTGCTTCTAAAACATTCCGGTAAGGTGTTACAGTAACTTCAGCCAGCATGTTTGACTGTGGTGCGTAAACCTGAAAATGCAGAAACGGCAGAATTACCGAAAACAAAATGGAAAAAAGCAGGAATAGCCTGTTTAAACGGAAGAATGTTTCTTTCCGTAGAAACAAAACGTAAATAAGTGACAGTAGCGACAGGCTTATTCCCGATTCGATAATAAAGTTCACTAAATTATTCATCGGTATCCCGGTTTTCGTTTTCTATATCGCGTTTCACATCCTCCATCAGCTCATCCAGTTCCGATAAACTCATATTATCTTCCTTGGCAAAAAACGAAACCATTTCCTGGAACGAACCACTAAAATAATTTCGCATAAAATTCTTCATAAACGAACGTGTATATTCCTTTCGCGAAATTAAAGGAAAATATTCATGAGTTTTTCCGTAGGCATTGTGGTCCACAAAACCTTTCTTTTCCAAAATGCGGATAATCGTAGAAACCGTATTATATGCGGGTTTAGGAATAGGCATTTCTTCAATAATGTCTTTTACAAATGCTTTATCAAGATTCCAGAGTAACTGCATCACCTGCTCTTCAGCTTTGGTAAGTTCCTTCATTTTGTTCGTTTATTTTTGATTTCTGCTAAACTACAAAAACTGTACCTAAAAATTTAGTTAAAAAACTATTCTTTTAGGTACAGTTTAAAAATAGTGCTTTAATTTAAGGCGAAATTAATTGGAACAGTATACTGAACACGAACAGGTTCGCCACGTTGTTTTCCAGGTTTCCACATGGGTAAAGCTTTTACCACCCGAAGTGCTTCTTTATCCAACGACGGATCAACTCCGCGCGCAACTTTAACATCTCCGACCGAGCCGTCTTTTTCAACAACAAAAGAGATGTATACTTTACCTGCAATTTCATTCTTTTTGGCATCCTCTGGATAGCTTAGCGCATTGGCAATGTATTTTCGTAAAGCTTCGTCGCCACCCGGAAATTCGGGCATGTCTTCTACTACAAAGAATACTTCGTTAGCGCCTTCTCCATAGGAGTTCTTTTTCTCTTTTGCTGCCTGTTTGTCAAGCGCAAAGTTAATGGGTACTGTGTAACTTACCTTTACAGCAACACCTTTTTGTTTACCGGGCTTCCAGGTTTTGTTTAGTGCATTCATAACCCGCAAAGCCTCTTTATCGAGCGAAGGATCAACACCCCTTGCTACTTTTGCCCCTTCTATTTTACCCAATTCACTAACTACAAAAGTAATGTATACTTTACCTTGTATACCATTCTCTTTAGCAGCAACGGGGTATTTTACCAATGATGCAATGTCATTGCGAAGAGCCTCCTCTCCTCCCGGATATTCGGGCATATCATCAACAACTTGAAATACGCCTTTTTCCTTATTGTCCTCCTGGGCAAAGACGCTCATTGTCAGCATCAAACCCAAGATAATTAAAACAAATTTTCTCATAATTCTTTTTATTAGTGGTTAATTTAATATTGCTTACTGCAGCTTAAATGTTATTTGTGCATTGTAGTATACTTTAACAGGTTTACCGCGTTGTTTACCAGGTTTAAAACGAGGCAGGCTGTTTATTACGCGCAGTGCTTCTTTATCCAGCGAGGCATCTACAGGTCGCAGCACTTCTGCATTATTTACTTTTCCGTTTTCGTCTACTACAAATTTTACATATACTTTTCCCTGTATTCCGTTTTCCTGTGCTATTACCGGATAATGTACATGCGAATTGATGTACTGGTACAAGGCTTTGGTACCGCCCGGAAATTCCGGAGACTCTTCCACAATCACAAATATTTCATCAACGGCCTCTTCTTCTTCATCCATACTTTCCACTATTGGTTGCACCTCAATAATGGTTTCGTCATCAGCCTCGGTGTCTTCAATCACCAATTCATCTTCAATTTCAATATCATCATCAACAATATTTAGCACCTCAATTACTTTTGGAGGTGGCGGTGGCGGCGGTGGTTTCACCTCGGGCTCTCGTGTTATGGGAATAATTTCTTCCTCTATCTCAAGCGATTGAATCATTCCCAGAGAATCGGCTTTTTTGGGGGACGTTGTCCATTCAAAAGCCAGTAACATGGTTCCCAGCGCAACTACTAAACCAACTAAAAAGAAGGTGTTTCGTTTTCCTTCCAGATCTGCTCTCTGTGTTTTTTTACATTCCATAATCATCAGATTTTTGTTATTACTCTAAAGTTTACCGTTCATTAATAGTAAAAACAACATCTTTTGTATGGCCATTTTTCAGTTATCCGTTACTTGAACAAACATATAACTAATATTTTAGTTTTCAAACTAAATATTTAGTTATTTAAAATACAAAATTCCA
This sequence comes from Draconibacterium mangrovi, assembly GCF_010586825.1. Lineage (GTDB taxonomy): Bacteria > Bacteroidota > Bacteroidia > Bacteroidales > Prolixibacteraceae > Draconibacterium > Draconibacterium mangrovi. The sequence goes on from NZ_JAAAGB010000007.1 coordinate 147,869, forward strand.
TATAGCTGTATTGATGATAGTTATATAACTACTTTTTTAGTTATATAGTCAATGAGAGTTTTTCAACAAAATGTCTTTTACAGGATTTCAAAGTTATCCCGGTCAGAAAGTAATGGGAATTTTTGTCTGAAATTGTGTAATTCGGAGTAGGAAATTTCAAAAGTTTTAAGCGCTTCATTTTCTCCAATAAATTCTCCAATTCCTTTAGGAGAAATACAAGACGAATCGCCGAGATATTTTAAACCGGTACCATCCGTTCCAACACGGTTAACACCAAAACAATAGGCCTGATTTTCAATAGCTCTTGAAATGAGCAGGTTTTTCCAAACATGATGACGTGGCGATGGCCAATTAGCCATAAAAAATACAACATCGTAATCTTCCAGGTTTCGCGTAAATACCGGAAAACGGAGGTCGTAACAAATTTGTGGACAGAATTTCCAGCCTTTGTATTCGACGATTAATTTGTCTTTTCCGGGTGTATAATGCAAATGCTCCTGCCCCATGCTGTACAAATGGCGTTTATCGTACGTTTCAAATTTACCGTCAGGAAATACCCAAAACGCACGGTTATAAAACTTTCTATCATCTTCAATGATCAGACTTCCAACCACTGCCGCATTTTTATCCGCAGCTACTTGCTGCATCCATCTAGCTGACGGCCCATCCATCGGCTCCTTTAACTTTTTAGGCTGCATCGAAAAACCGGTGGTAAACATTTCAGGAAGTATGATCACGTCTGTCTCGTTAATCTTATCAAACCATCCCGAATATTTTTTCAGGTTTGTCTGTGGATCTTCCCAGATAATATCGGGTTGTATGACGGTAATTTTTAGGTTTTCCATTTTGTTTCTCGCAGATTACGCGGATAAGCGCAGATTAGAATTTATCAATCACAGTAACTCCCAGATTTTCAAATTTGTTCATATTCACCAGAGCCTCAGGTGCTTCTTCCAGCGAAATGGTTTTACCCAGCATGAGTTCAGGATGTACCTTGCCTGCTTTTATCATTTCGAAAACAGCATTGTAACGAAAGGCCTGCATACCGTGGCTTCCAAGAATTTCAATTTCGTGAGCCACTACTTTATCCATAGGCACTTTTGGGTGTCTATGATCGGCAGTTGTTAAACCAACCTGCACATGTTTTCCCCGTTTTCGCAAACAGGAAATCGAATTAAAACAGGTTTCCTGGCTGCCCAGCGCATCGATGGAAAGATGTGCACCTCGACCGGTAACTTTCATAATTTCGGCCGGAACAGCATGCGTTTCTTTTGCGTTGATCAGAATGTTTGCGCCTAACTTTTTAGCCAGTTGCAATTTTGTATCATCAATATCAACGGCAATTACATTGGCGCCTGCACCCGATGCAATATTTATGGCCGATAAACCGACTCCCCCACAACCATGCACGGCCACCCATTGTCCGGCTGTAACTTTCCCCTGGTCGATAACCGCACGAAACGAGGTGATAAACCGGCATCCCAGGCTGGCAGCTGTTACAAAATCAATCTCATCGGGCAAATGCACCAGGTTGATATCTGCATATTTTATTTCCACATACTCCGCAAACGATCCCCATGCAGTAAACCCCGGTTGAAACTGATTATCGCAAACTTGCTGATTACCTGTCTGGCATTCGGGACAACAGCCACAACCACTAACAAAGGGAACCGTAACGCGGTCGCCAACTTTATAGTTTTTGATTTCTGCTCCTATTTCGGCAACTGTTCCTGCTAACTCATGACCGGGAACATGTGGCAAAACAATATCCGGATCGTGCCCCATCCAACCGTGCCAGTCGCTGCGACAAAGCCCGGTGGCTTCCACTTTTATTATCACACTATCGGGAGAAACTGTTGGATTGGGAACTTCTCTGACATCAACTTTTCCCTGAAATTCTTCGTAATAAACAGCCTTCATTTTAATTAGCCGGAAGACCAAAGACAGAAGTCTGAAGAAAAGTCCCCAACTCCCAAATCAATCTTTCCTATTTTTTAAGTTTCACAATATCTTGACGAACTCAAATGTAGTTAGAAGTAATTTGAAATGGAAAGGATATCTATAAAAGTCTTTGTGATTTTGCACCGTACTTTAGTGCGGTGAATAGTAGATGCCATGAAAATGGCTTTAGCCGTTAATCATTTTAAAGGCTAAAGCCAATTTGTTCTGCTAATTATTTTCGCCAAGCTAAAGCATGGCGCAAAATTATTCGGACTCAATACAATTTATCAGTTTTTCAATTCAACAATTTGGAATCTTCGGCAACATGAGCCTGCAGCAACTTACTTTTATCCGGTGCCTTTAACCGTGTTGACGGTTCTTCCATATTTTCGTTGGGCAAACGGTAGATTTGGGTGGCTTCAATACTGAGAAAGCCAAATTCTTCCACCACTTTTCCTTTTATCAGGTAGCAGCCTCCACCCGAAAACGGGAAACGAACAGCAACATCCGGAAACTGCACCGTATCGATCCAGTGCCCTTTAAAATCGATGAACACACCAAAACTCATGGTTTTGCCATCGTTGGTGCGGGTACGTTTTACATGTACCAGGCTTCCTACAATTGCCACGTTCTGGTTAATCAGAAAGGCCAGATCGGCAGTAGTGGTTGGCGGTAACTGCATATTTTCCAGTAAATGAAAAGGCGAACAGGTAACCGGGAATCCCAGCAGTTCAATTTCATCGTAAGCATTTTCCAACGGATGATAGTACAACTCCGGGATTTTAAACTCCTTTACTTCCTGCTTGAATAAAGTACGCTCGGGCGCCGTTTTTTTCGATTTCGACAGAATAAAATGTGCATTCCACAGTAATTCCTTTTTCGATTTGCGGGTAAAATTAAAAGCGCCAATCCGGATCAAAATACTCAGCTGCTCCAGCGAAATGGGTACACGCTCCAGAAAATCCTGTAAACTGTGATAATAACCACCACGGTAACGCTCGTTCAAAACCGCATTTATCGTATTCGTTTCCATGCTTTTTAAAAATCCCAGGCCAAGATGAATCACTTTTCCATCAATCACGGTCTGCATTTCGCTGCGGTTAACACTGGGCGGAAAAATCGTTGCCCCGTGCATGCGTGCCTCGTGCACATACAATTCGGTGCGGTAAAAACCACCGCCGTTATTGATGGTTGCCACAATATATTCCAGCGGATAGTAGGCCTTTATAAACAGTGCCTGAAAACTCTCTACCGCATACGATGCCGAGTGCCCCTTGGAAAAAGCGTAATTGGCAAAACTCTCGATCTGCTCCCATACCCGTTTTACCAAATCGTGGGCATAACCGCGTTCTGCACAGTTGGAGAAGAATTTATCCTTGATCTTTCCAAACTCGTTGCGTTGTTTGAATTTCCACGACATGCCACGCCGCAAAATGTCCGATTCGGCCAGCGTGAGACCTGCAAACAAATGCGCCACTTTTATCACATCTTCCTGATAAACCATAACGCCGTAGGTTTCTTCCAGTAGTTGGTAAAGTTCCGGAGCCTCGGCTTTGGCAGCCACACAACGACTACGATCGCGGTAACGCAGAATGTACTCGCGCATCATTCCGCTTTGTGCCACACCCGGGCGAATAATCGAACTGGCTGCCACCAAACGCAGGTAATCGTCGGCCTCCAGTTTAGTCAACAACATGCGCATGGCCGGCGATTCCACATAAAAACACCCGATGGTATTTCCACGCTTCAGGAGCTCTTTTATTTGTGGATCTTCCTTAAACGTTTTTAGGTCGTGAATGTCAATTTCAGCACCTGCATTTTCCTGTACCAACTGAATGGCATCCTGAATTTTACTCAAACCACGCTGTCCCAGAATATCGAACTTGGCAAAACCAATGTCTTCGGCTTCAAGCATACTAAAATGTACTGTCGGAAAACCTTTGGGCGGCATAATAGTTGCTGAATATGCGCTAACGGACTCATCAGAGATCAGTATCCCGCTGGAGTGCACACTCAAATGACTCGGAAAACCATGAATGAGTTTGCTGTACTGCAACACCAGGCGACCAATATCATCTATACCATTAAGACTATTTAGCTTTTGCAGTTTTTCAATTTCGTGCGTTGGCAAACCAAAAACCTTTCCCAACTCGCGAACTACCGATTTGTACTGAAATGTAATGTAAGTTCCCACCAGCGCTGTGTGATCCCAGCCATGCCGGTCGAAAATGTAGCGCGTAATATGATCGCGGTCGCGCGAAGCAAAATCAATGTCAAAATCAGGCGGACTTTGCCGCGAAGGATTAATAAAACGCTCGAAATACAGGTCCAGTTCAATTGGATCGACATCGGTAATACGAAGCAGGTAAGCCACCATACTGTTGGCGCCACTTCCCCGCCCCACATAGTAACAACCTTCGCGGCGGGCGTACTCCACCAGGTCCCAATTGATAAGAAAATACGAGGCAAAATCCATCTGCCTTATCACGGCCAGTTCTTTCTCCATTCGTGCAACCACGGCATCCGAAGGATTGCTAAAACGATATCTCAACCCTTCGTTCGCCAGCTTTGTCAATAATTCGAAATCCTCTTCGGGCGAGTTGGTAAAACACTTTTTGTTTTTGGCTTTTTTGAAGGTAAAATGAATGGAACAACTGTTAATCAGACGCTGCGTATTCTCAATAATATCCGGAAAATCGCGAAATACGTCCCTGATTTTTTCCTGCGGAAACATAATCTCATCCGGACTCGCTTCTTCGCTTTTGGGTAGGCGACTTAGCAACATATTATTGTCCATCGTACGCAAAAGCCGGTGGATATTAAAATCACGTTTATTGCGAAAAGTTACCGGCTGTAACACAAGCAGTTTTTCCCGGTGGTTGCGCAGGTCGCCAAATATTTTGCTGATCTGCGTTGGTTTTACACCGATAAATTCATTCGCGCGCAACAGTTTTGGATGTACTTTTCCTACCGGATAAATAAAATACACGTCCTCCATTTCAGGAGCTCGTTCCGCAAAATCAGCCTCCTCGTGCAAATGCATCGTCAGGTGCTCGTTCAGCTTCTGAAAACCATTGTTGTTTTGGGCAATGCCAATGTATTGTTGCTGTGCTCCGTTCCTGAAATCGATGCCCGCAACCGGACGCAGATCTTTTCCTTCGCAACGACGGATAAAATCGATGATTGCCGAAGTATTATTGATATCGGTCAACACCAGCGAATTGTAACCTTTCCCGGTAGCTTCATCAATCAACTCATCGATAGAAAGCGTACCGAATTTGTAGCTGTAATAGGTATGGCAATTTAGTAGCATTTTTAGTTACGAGTTTTTAGCTATTAGTTTCAAGCCGCAAGCTTCAAGAATCAATCTAATCCCAAAAAAATAGGCAATTGGCAAAATAGCAGTATGCAAAATCAGCCAGTGCCACCCTGAGCGTAGTCGAAGGGTACTTGTTCCCAACATCAATCATTTCAATCTAATTCAATCTTCATCACTCCTACTCAATTTACATCCTCCTGCGTGCCGGAATTACCGGTGGCAGGCCGTTAAACGGGTTTGTCATTTGTCCGATACCACGTGTTCCCATGGTTGAGGCACGTTGCACGGCATTTTGCCCAAAACGATTCCGGATCTTATCCATGCGCTGGTACAGGTTTATCAGTTTGGTATCGTCTTCAAACAATTTCATCTGGTAACTTCCGCCCACCAAATGACTGAAACGCACGCCCACCAGCCGCACCAAAACCCGACGCGTGTACAACTGATCGAAAAGTTCCATGGTGGTTTGAATAAGCGTATGATCGAGCGAAGTGTACGGAATGCGCTTTTGCCGGGTGCGGGTATCAAAATCGGAATAACGCACGGTTACCGTAACACACGACGTAAGCTTGTTTCCGTTGCGCAGGTAAAAAGCCAGTTTTTCGGCCATGGCCAGCAGCAGGTTTTTCAGCGCCTGCACATCAATGGTATCTTTCTCAAAAGTAAGCGACGACGAAATGGATTTCCGCTCGTGATAAGGTTCTACCAACGAATTATCGATTCCCTGCGCCTTTTTCCACAGCACAATTCCGTTCTTTCCCATCACTTTGTCCATCAGTTCGATAGGCATCTTCTGGATGGTTTTCACATAACGGATTCCCATGCTCAGCAGCATTTTGTAAGTCTGATCGCCCACCATCGGGATTTTTTTCACCGGCAGCGGCGCCAGAAACTCTTTTTCATGCCCGTATTCAATTTGCTGGAAACCATTGGGTTTTATCTCGCCAGTAGCTACTTTCGACACCGTTTTATTGGTCGACAGTCCAAAAGAAATGGGTAAATGTGTTTGGTCGATAATGCGCTGGCGCAATTCCTGTGCCCACTTGTAGCAGCCGTAAAATTTATCCATTCCGCTTACATCGATATAAAACTCGTCGATGGATGATTTTTCGTAAAGCGGTGCTTCTTCTTTAATAATATCCGTTATCTCATCGGAGAATTTGCTGTAAATGGAGCTGTTTCCTTTTACCACAATGGCCTCGGGGCAAAGCCGGCGCGCCATTTGCATGGGCATGGCCGAATGTACACCGTATTGTCGCGCCTCGTAGCTGCAGGCCGCCACCACTCCCCGTCCACTGGTACCTCCAACCAACACCGGTTTGCCGATCAACTCGCGGTTCATCAGCCTTTCACACGACACAAAAAAGGTGTCCAGATCAATATGTACAATATTCCGATTCAAAATGTCGATATTTTCGTCAATTTTAGGACTATAATTTAGTCATTTTTTATTATATTTGGAAATAAAAGTCTGAAGACCGAAGTCGGGAGACGGAAGAAAGATTGCGTCACCTCCTGCGTCGGTTCGCAATGACGTAATTTATATATTACATAGGTAGTTTGGGCGCGGCTTACCGCGCCCAAACTACCCTCCGTTCTGATTTACAGAGTCATTGCGAAGGAGTCGACACGACGACTGAAGCAATCTTCAATCCATACTAAAAACAATAAACTATGCATTTCGCAAACAATCTAAAATTCCTACGTAAACGGCGCAAAAGATCGCAAATGGACCTGGCAACCGAGCTGGGATTAACGCGTACTACCCTTTCCGGATACGAAAAAAATGTGCAGCCGCCTTTTCCGGTGCTGATAAAAATATCGGAGTACTTTAATGTATCGCTCGATGCACTGATAAAATACCGGCTGGAAGTTTTGTCGGAAGAACAACTTTCGCAAATAGAAAAAGGATTCGATGTAGATGTTACCGGACGAAAGCTCCGGCTACTGACAATCTCTGTGGATAAAGAGGGAAAAGAAAACATTGAAATGGTTCCGGTAAAAGCACAGGCCGGTTATACCAACAGTTACGGCGATTTGGATTTTATTGCGTCGTTACCCAAATTCAGACTCCCGTTTCTACCGGAAGACAAAACTTACCGCACTTTCCAAATTCAGGGCGATTCGATGCTGCCCATAAAAGAAGGCTCGTGGGTAACCTGTTCGTTTACCGAAGACTGGACCAACATTAAAGATGGCAAAGCCTGCATTGTTGTAACTCAGGATGATGGTGTAGTTTTTAAGCTGGTTTACAAACGATTAAAAGACAAAAAATTCTTACTGGTTTCGTTAACCCGAAATTATTCGCCTTACGAAATTGCGGTTTCGCAGGTGATGGAAATCTGGCAATTTGAAACCGTAAACAGTTTTGAAGTAGAAAGCGATTAGGGTTTTAAACTAAAAAGTGTATTTTCAGTCAAAATCAAAATAAACCAAAAATTTTTACCATGAAATCTCAGTTCATTCTATTTTCTCTTCTTTTTCTTTTTGCTGTTTCAACAGGTAAGGCACAAAACCAGGCCGACGATAACTGGATGCAATGGCGCGGCCCGCTGGGCAACGGCGTGGCTGTAAAAGCAAATCCCCCGGTTGATTTCAGTGAAACCAAAAACCTGAAATGGAAAACCGCAATACATGGCAGAGGAAACGCTACACCAATTGTTTACGAGGACAAGATCATAATTTTAACAGCTGTTCCAACTGATTCGTCTGCCGATCCGCAAGTGTCACCCAATGTAGACCACAACTTTAACGTAATTCTGGTGAACCGAAACGATGGTAGCATCATCTGGGAAAAAACGGTTGCCACCGATCTTCCCCAAGGCAAAATTCATGAATTAAGCAGCTGGGCCTCGAATTCACCCTGTACCGATGGCGAAATGATTTATGCCTACTTCGGATCGTTTGGACTGTACTGCCTTGATTTCGAAGGGAATATTATCTGGAAACGCGATTTCGGAACAATGGAAAAGCGCATGAACTTTGGCGATGGTGCATCGCCATACCTTTACAAAGACAGGCTTTTTGTGCAATGGGACCACGAAGGTGACTCATGGATATATTGTGTTGATAAAAAAACCGGGAACGACATTTGGAAAATGGAACGCGACGAACCCACCAGCTGGTCGACACCTTTTGTTGTTGAGGCCAACGGAAAAACTCAGGTTATAACCAGTGCAACAACAGCAATTCGGAGCTACGATTATGAGAACGGAAACGTTTTATGGTCGTCAACCGGAATGACCGGCAATGTAATACCGGTACCAATGGTTGAAAATAACATGCTGTATGTAACAAGTGGCTTTAGAGGAGCAGCTTTGCAGGCAATTGATTTAACAAAAGCCAATGGCGATATCACCGGAACTGACGCAATAATATGGGAATATAACCAGGATACACCCTATACGCCATGTGCGCTGCTAATGGATGGAAAACTTTACTTTTTGCGTGCAAACAATGGAGTGATGACCTGCCTTGATGCAAAAGACGGAAGTGTTCTTTACTCCAAAGAAAGACTGGAAGGAATAAGCACAATTTTTTCATCTCCTTCGGGGGCCGATGGCAAAATTTACATTGCCGCAAAAGGAATCTGCTTAGTTGTAAAAGCCGGTGAGGATTTTGAAATCCTGGCTTCAAACGAACTGGATGACGACTTCCATGCATCGCCGGTATTTGTTGATAACCAACTTATATTAAGAGGATTTGAAAGTTTGTATTGTTTTGAGGAATAATTAGATAGACCATACTATAAAAAAATGGCGGAAACTTATCAATTCAAGTTCCCGCCATTTTTGTTTGATATTGCAAAAAGTAAAAGAACAACCGGTGAAACCTTATGACTAACAACATGGTAAACCGAAAATCAGCGGCATAAAAAAAAGCCTGCTTTCGTATTTCAACAAAAACAGGCTTCTGCGTTATAACCTTACTCTCTAAAACAATTATGAAACTTTAATTTCAACGGGCTCTTTTTCAAGCGCTTCTTCCTTTTTCGGAAGTTCAATGCTTAAAATTCCATTTTCAAATTTTGCGCTAATCTTTTCAGCATCAACCGATTTTGGCAAACGATATTTCTTTTCGAAATTTTTTGTACCAAACTCGCGGTGTGCATATTTATAACCCTCGTCGTTTTCCTTTTCTTCTTTCTCAACCTTAACGGTCAATACATTTTTGAGAACATTTAGCTGAAGATCCTCTTTTACGAAACCTGGCAACAATACTTCGATCTTAAATTCTTTTTCTGTTTCAAAAATGTTGGTTGCAGGCGATGCACCACATTTATTCACATAGTTTTCGTGGTAATCGTTTCTCAGGAAATTGTTGAATAATTCATCAACTAAAGTTCTGTTTACGTTGTAACGTGGGTTTTCAAATCTTACTAAATTCATGACTTTTCCTCCTAATATTTTAAATTCTTGTTTAAAATTTTGTTTTCAAATTACTGCATGCCATAAATCAATTCCTGTTCCAACAAACTTTTCCTACCTGTCTTGTCATTTTCGATCTCTGAAATAATGCCATAGTGACCGTTTTGATGATTTTATAATGCAAATATGGCAGAATATGTAGTTTTATGGATATATAACCAACCGCAATCAAAGCTGAAAATATTGTTACCTTTGCGCAAAATTTTTCCAGAAATGAGGATTGATATTATAACAGTTTTGCCGGAAATTATTGAAAGTCCGTTTAGTCATTCAATCATTAAGCGGGCACAGGATAAAGGGCTGGCAGAAATACATATTCATAATTTACGCGATTATTCGGAAGACAAACACCGACGAGTTGACGACTATTCGTTTGGCAAGGGCGCAGGCATGGTAATGGCCATTCAACCTATTGAAAAAGCGATTGAGACATTAAAAGCCGAACGCGATTATGATGAGATAATTTTCACAACACCTGATGGAGGAGTTTTCGATCAACAGGAAGCCAATAAACTCTCGCTAAAGCAAAATTTAATCATTCTTTGCGGACATTATAAAGGTATCGACCAGCGAATTCGGGACACCTATATTACAAAAGAAATATCGGTTGGAGATTTTGTACTAACCGGTGGCGAACTTGCCGCAGCAATAATAACCGATGCTGTTGTTCGCCTTTTACCAGGAGTACTTTCCGACGAAACATCTGCCCTTACCGACTCATTCCAGGATCACCTGTTAAGTCCGCCGGTTTATACACGTCCGGCTGAATATAAGGGAATGAAAGTACCGGAAGTTTTGCTTAGTGGAAACGACAAACTGGTTGATGACTGGAAACACGATCAGGCCATTGAACGTACTAAAAAGTTACGCCCCGATCTTTACAAAAAGTATCTTGGAGAAGAATAAACGATGAGCAATACAACAACCAACACAATCGAATTAATTAAGAAACCCTCGAAACAAACAACCGCTAAAACAATACTAATAATTGGTGTTTTTCATGGCGAAGAACCTCAGGGCGAATATGTGATCAGGAGATATCTCGAGAATGCTAACTTTGAAAATATCAATAACCACTTAAATTTTATTCCTTGTCTGAATCCATGGGGCAAAGAACGAGGTGTGCGCGGAAACCATAATGGAGTGGATTTAAACCGCAACTACCCAACAAAAAACTGGATTGAAACCGAGAAAGATGAGAACTACTCAGGAAAACAACCAGCTTCGGAAATCGTAACTCAGCAAATGATCGATTTACTTGAAGAAGTAAAACCGGAGATAATACTTACACTCCATGCACCATTAAAATGTGTGAATTACGATGGCCCGGCAAAAGAACTGGCGGAGAAAATTTCGGATTTTTGTGATTATCCGGTAATTGCAGACTTGGGATACCCTACTCCCGGATCGTTTGGCACTTACTGCGGTGTTGAACGCAACATACCTACCATCACTCTTGAATACGACGATGAAGAAGCTTACGAAAGCATCTATACTAAAACAGAAAAGATTTTTGACTGGCTGGCCGTTTATTAGTTTACAGTCTCAGTAAACAGTTTTCAGGACTTCTATCTCTTCAAGCTTCGTACTTCGGTCTTCAAACTTCTCAATACCTTCTGCAAATTCCGCGATAAGCACAATACTCGCACTTTTTATCGTGCTCAGTCTGCGCAAACTCATTGTCTTCTGAAAAGATTTCGGAAACCAAACCGGCCAATTCTTCTTCAAATTCTTCAGCTACTTCGTCAAAGAAAAAGTCTTTGTAATTCATTTGTACTGCCGCCGTAAAATTCTCGGCAAATAAACTGCGCAAAGGGTAAATAGCCGCCTGAATTTCTGCGCCATTGGTTTCGGTTGCTAATCCCCACGAATAAATCAGAGCCTGCAAAATCTCCTTTTTCGGCTCTTTTGCATCTCTTTCAAACAGCTCGTCAACCGCTTTAAAACGCGTTGTTTTTACATTTCCGGTTTTATAATCGAGCACCCGGGTCACGCCATCAGCACGGTCAACACGGTCGATCATTCCTCCAACACATATTTTATTATCGCCGGCTTGTATCCAACGTTTGTAGCGCTGCTCCAAACTAACAACAGTAAATGGAGCCATTTCCTTGTCAATTTTTAAGAGCTGACGTAAATAGGTTATGGCATTCTCGAAAATCAGCAAGGTTTTACCTTCCAGCTTAATTTCGCCTTTTAGCGGAAGTTTCTTTTTCAAATAGTGAATGGCAATCTGTTTGGTCACCTCGTTCTCCAGCCACACACGGTCTTTTTGAATTTTCTCGATATTACTTTTTTCAACAACCCTACCTATGTAAGGCTTATACAGCTCTTCCAGCGTATCGTGAAATATATTACCAAAAACAACGCCGTCAATTTCTTCTTTCACTTCCTCAGGCTCCGGTAAACGAACCACATACTGATAGTAAAATTTCAACTTACAATTCAGGTATGTATTTATCGCACTTGGGGAAAGCGGGTGATCCTCCGAATTATTGGCCAGCAATTTCGCCACAACTTCTTTCGAACTTTTTATGCGAATCTCCTCTACCGGATCATTCGAAAACGAAAAATCGAGGTTTAACATCTCAGGCTTATGCATCGAATCGTATTGCAACTGGTAACCGTAACGACTTAACTCTCCTGTGCCAATGCCCTCTTTCACAACACTGTAGGTAGCTGTTATATTTTTGGCACGCTGAACAAGACGATAAAAATAATAGGCATACATGGCATCCTGTTCATCGATACCCGGTAATCCAAATCCCAAACGAATATTAAAAGGAATAAACGACGGTGCTGTGAATTTTCGTGGCCATTTATTTTCGTTCAATCCAAGAATGATCAGGTTTTCAAAATCCAGACAGCGGGTTTCCAAAATTCCCATCACCTGCATCCCACTTAACGGTTCGCCTTCAAAAGCTACCGAAACCTGCCCGAGATACTGTGAAAACAATCGGAAATAAACGGCCTCACTAATTTCGCGCTGCTGTTCGCTCAATACGTCATCAACAACGGCTTTTAGCTTTTCAATGGACTGATAAATGGAATAAATCAACTCCAAAAGCATGGCATTGTCAATTTCAGTATCTTTTAAATGACCATAAAATGCGGCAAGCACATTTAAGAAATACGAACTGTAATCTGCGGTTTTTTCCGGAAGCGTAAATATTTGTTTGTGCAATGGAGAGAAATCAATCTCGGCAAGTGGCACCGTAATTCGGTTGTAATTTTTTAATTGGTTAATATATGCCTTTGCAGCCTCACTCGCGGTATCGCCCAACAACTGATGATTTAAAACATCGGTTACATAACGGTAATAGACCACAAAATTATCACCTTCTTTTCGTTTGTTTTTCAGCAGCGTTACCAGCAACATTAAAAAGCCGTAAACCACCGAATTTCGCACCGAATACCCCATCGTAACATTTACCTTATCGATATTCGCCGGCACGGCACCCAGCGCTGAAAACAGCAGACTTTCATCGGCAAGCACAATCGCGGTATTGTCAAACTCTTTTTTGTACGACTTTTTTGTTTCATCCAGAAAATTAGGAATCTGTTGCGCCTGCCCGTAAACCGACGAAACAGCAACCATTTTCATATTTTTCCGATGATTAAAACATGTTACGTCCAGCTTAAAATCTTCAGGCTGCGGAAATTCCACCAGGTTTGTTCTCAAGAAATGGCCGGCTTCATTTTGCTGATCGTTGAGATACGACACATCGTAATCCCATAAAAACTCAGCCTTTCCTAAACTTTGCAGATGTTTAAAGAATCGCTTTTCGCAGGCGTTCAGCGCATTCAAGCCTACGATATAATATTTTTTGTACGGGAAACTCTTTTTTTCATCATCAAGATTTTCAGCCACTTCCCGATCCTGCATTCCGGGGTAAGCCAATTGTTTATCGGCAAGTTGTTTTTTGAAATCCTGGTAAACAGGATACAATTTATTCCAAATTGATATGTATTTTTCCTTAAAACCTTTTTTGTCCACAACGGCCATACTTCCCCAAAACTGCTCAAGCGCTTTTTTCTGCTCGTCGGTGAGGTAATCAAACACCGATTCTATTTCTTTCAGATCAGAAACATTGGTAAACAGATCTTTGGCATTTACCAGGTAACGATCGATATCATTAAAATCTGCCAGCAGAATTTCTCCCCAAAAGTAGAACTCATCAAAGGTTTCAGTGGTTTTGGTGTGCTTAAGAAACACATCGTAGAGCAACGAAATCAACTGCAGCTTCTCGCCTTTTTGCACGGAAGAATACGATGCCATTAACTCATTTATCGTTGTTGTATTGGGGCCAATCACCGCTCCGTCAACAGTTTTCTGCAAATAATGAGTAAAAAAAACGCCAGCTCTTCGGTTAGGAAAAACCACACACAAATCTTTTAACTCGTTTTGATGTTTTTGATAAATAAATTTAGCGCATTGCGAGAGAAATCTTTCCATACTTCAGTTCATCGTTCAGGGCTTAAAGTTCATAGTTTAGCCTGAATAAACAAGAAATTGATGCAATAAAATTTTCTTAAATTAGAGCTTTCGTAATAACCTTTTTGTATAAATCATTCTTTCACAACATGAAAAAAATAGCACTATCACTCTTATCGTTTATTCTTACGGTTCAATTGTTTGCTCAAGACCGTATTACAGGCCTCAACTTTGCCACCCGAAGCGAGGTAATCGCACAAAACGGAATGGCTTGTACCAGCCAGCCTCTGGCCACACAAGCGGCACTTGATATTTTAAAAGCCGGCGGCAATGCCATCGATGCAGCCATTGCCGCCAATGCTGTTCTGGGATTGGTAGAACCCACCGGAAACGGCATGGGTGGCGACTTGTTCGCCATTGTCTGGGATGCAAAAACAAAAAAACTATACGGATTAAATGCCAGCGGACGCTCGCCTTACGAATTAACGCTTGATTATTTTAAGGAAAACGGTTACGAAAAAATACCATCGCACGGGCCACTTCCGGTTTCTGTTCCAGGTTGTGTTGATGGCTGGTTTGAGTTGCACAATAAATTTGGCAGCCTACCAATGAAAGAAGTGTTAAATCCGGCCATTTCCTATGCAGAGAACGGATTCCCGCTAACAGAACTTATTGCTTATTACTGGGGCCGCAGTGCCTTTCTAAGTCAATACCCGGGTTTTGAAGAGATTTTTATGCCCAATGGAAAAGCTCCCAAAAAAGGCGAAGTATTTAAAAATCCATTCCTGGCTAACACTTTCAAACTGATTGCAGAGCAAGGCCGAGATGTGTTTTACAAAGGTGAAATCGCCGAAAAGATTGTAAAATATGTGCGCGAACAGGGAGGGTTTTTAAGCATGAAAGACTTTGAAGACCATCATTCGGAATGGGTAGAACCTATTTCTACCAACTACCGCGGATACGACGTTTGGGAGCTTCCTCCAAACGGTCAGGGAACGGCGGTATTGCAGATGTTAAACATCCTGGAGAATTATGATATCGCAAGCATGGGATTTGGCTCACCTGAATACATGCATCATTTTATTGAAGCAAAAAAACTGGCCTACGAAGACCGCGCAAAATATTATTCCGACATGGATTTTAATGATCTTCCTATTGATGAATTGATCTCAAAAGAATACGGCAAAGAAAGAGCGGCACTGATTAATGAAAACCGTGCAGCCCGCTCCTATCCTGCCGGTGAGTTGGAACAGGGAAACACCATCTACCTGACAACTGCCGACAAAGACGGCAATATGGTTTCACTCATTCAAAGCAACTACCGCGGTATGGGTTCGGGAATGACACCAGGCAAACTGGGATTTATTCTGCAAGACCGGGGTGAATTATTTGCCTTGGAAGAAGGACACATGAATGCTTACGAACCACACAAACGTCCGTTCCACACCATTATTCCGGCTTTTATTACCAAGGATGGCGAACCCTATATTAGTTTTGGATTAATGGGCGGTGCCATGCAACCACAGGGACATGTACAAATCGTCTGCAACCTGATCGATTTTAGCATGAACCTGCAGGAAGCCGGCGATGCACCACGAATCAGCCACGACGGATCGAGCCAGCCAACAGGCGAAAAAATGAATGATGGTGGTCTTGTTTCATTGGAGAGTGGCTTTGAATACGAAACCATTCGCGAACTAATGAACAAAGGACACCGAATTGGATATGCTTTGGGCCCTTACGGTGGCTACCAGGCTATTATGTGGGACAAAGAAAATAAAGTATATTACGGAGCGTCTGAATCAAGAAAAGACGGGCAGGCAGCCGGATTTTAAAACATATATCAAAGAAAAACAGATTGCAGCACAAAAAAACAGTGCTTTAATTACATCAGAAAAAAATTAATTAATGTATTAATTAATTAGCTTTCCATATCTTATAGAAAATATGTAATACATATTCACTTTCAATATAAATTATTTATACAATTGAAAATAACCACCATAATATTCTTCTAATATTTCATTTATATTTCCCTGACATTGAAATCATACCCTTATGCATGCCTTTATTCATCTGCATTTTGAAGACGTATACAGTAAGCAAAGCATGTGCGGATTATTCTTCTGACGTCCTCATAGCATTGAAATTTATGTATTTAATCATCTTTATTATTCAATTATAATTAGTATTTTTATTAACAGTTATAATATATAATACAATATGATGTCATTTCTCAATATATTTCACAATATTGCATCATATTACCAATATTTCAATCACAGAGTTTAAATTTTAGAGCAATCTAAAACCAAAAGCTACCAAAACAACGAAACAATAATCAATTAGTTATTCACCAAGTTCTAAAAAATCGACAAAGACAAACAGAAATACACTTATTTAAAGAGTTAATCAATTTACTTTTTATAACACAAATAATTCTCTATGAAAAGATTCTTATTCACAATCTTCTTGATGAGCGCAGTTACACTATTTGCAACGGCGCAGAAACGCACCATTAATGGTGTCGTGCGAGAACAATCTACCAATGATTTACTCCCCGGAGTAACAGTACTGGAAAAAGGGACTTCAAATGGAACTGTGACGAATGTCGACGGTGAATTTTCCCTTTCTGTAGAACAGGGCGCAACACTTGTTGTTTCTTACATCGGACTTGAATCGAAAGAGGTTCTTGTGGGCACCTCTTCTACTCTTGAAGTTTTCCTGGCTCCATCTTCTGAACAAGTTGATGAAGTAGTGGTAACTGCAATGGGTATCCGCAAAGAAACCAAAGCCCTTGGTTATGCCGTTCAGGCAATTGCAGGCGACGAGCTGGTAAAAGTTAAGCAGCCTAACCTGGTAAACTCGTTAAACGGTAAAATTGCCGGTGTTAACGTTACCAACTCTGGTGGTGGCGCAGGTACATCGTCACAAATTATTATTCGTGGTAGCACCTCGCTTTCGGGTGACAACCAACCACTGTTTATTGTTGACGGTATTCCTATCGACAACAGTACGGTAAGTGCTGATTACGGTGCTGGTTTGAGTGCAACTTCAACCTACAGCGGTAACCGCGGTATGGATATCAACTCAGATGATATTGAGTCGATTTCAGTACTTAAAGGCCCTGCTGCTGCTGCGTTATACGGTCTAAAAGCAGCTGCCGGAGCAATTGTAATTACTACTAAAAAAGGTGAAGCCGGAGCAATGCAGGTAAATGTTAGCTCGAAATTTAAAGTTGACACGTACAACAAATTACCTGAGCAACAAGTCATGTATGGCCAAGGTAGCGACGGTGCTTTTGACGATGGAACAACTTCATCGTGGGGAGCCCCAATTTCCGGAACTATTTACAACAACCTGGAAGATTTTTTTGAACCGGCATTTTCGTACGATGTAACCGGAAGTATTTCGGGTGGTACTGAAAACGGAAGTTATTTTATGTCGGTTCACCGCCTGGATCAGAACGGCATTGTACCAACAACGGAATATGCAACCAATTCTATTCGTTTTAACGGCGAGCATAAAAAAGGCTGGTTTACTATTGGAATGAATACCAATTATATTTATTCGCAAACCACCAAAACACTTACCGGATCGGGTTTATACGGATCGGGAGGAACAGGTGCAATGCTTAGTTTGCTGAGATGGCCACGATCGAACGATATGAGCCATTGGATTGAAGGTGGGCAACGAGTTCCGCTTCTGCCAAATGTTGATCCGGAAGAAGATGTGGACAACCCTTACTGGACTGCACACAAAAATCCGGTTACCGACGACGTACACCGTTTTATCGGATCGGGTTATGTTACTATGCAGCCAACTGAATGGTTAAGCGCCACTTACCGTGCCGGTATCGACCATTACAATACATTCTCGCGAAACCTCGTAACTCCGGGATCGGCAGTAGCTCCTCCATACGACGAAGGTGCTGTAACCGAGTCGCAAAGAGAAAACAACATCCTTACATCGAACCTAACCGTTTCGGCCAATAAAAAAGTTGATGACTTTGATTTAGGTTTAATGTTGGGACACAACTACGAGCAGTCAACTTATTTCAGCCAACGGCAAAGTGCGATTGGTTTACTTTCTGATTTTATGAGCGTAAACAACGCCGACCGAGAAAATCAAACGTTTAGCAACTACCAATCGAAAAAGAGATTATATAGTGCTTTTGGAGAATTTAGTGCCAGCTACAAAAACATGGTATTCATGAGTGTAACAGGCCGTAACGACTGGTCATCAACACTGGCTGAAGAGAACCGTTCATTCTTCTACCCTTCTGTAAGCGGTAGTTTTGTTTTCTCTGAATTGTTTGGCGAAAACCTGAAAGAAACTTTCTCGTTTGGTAAAGTTCGTGCATCGTGGTCGCAGGTTGGTAAAGATGCTCCTGTATACCAAACAGCAACTTACATTGAAACAGTTAATACAATTGGTGGCGGTTACAACAACAGCTGGACTGGTGGTAACCCGTATTTGGCTCCTGAAACTACTGAGTCAACAGAACTTGGTTTAGATCTTCGTTTCTTTAACGGACGACTTGGTGCTGATTTAACGTATTACAATACCCGAAGTAAAGATCAAATCATCTCGCCAAGGGTAAGTATGGCAACCGGTTATATTTTCCAGTATACGAACTTCGGAACCGTTACCAACAAAGGTTTTGAGTTAACATTAACCGGAAAACCAATTCAGAATCGCAACTGGAACTGGGAAACAACTTTAAACATTTCGCATAACAACGGAACTGTATCCGATCTTCCCGAAGGTGTTCAGTTACTTTATGTAACCGACGTTCAGGTTGGACCGGCAACTCCGGCCTCTATTGGCGACGATATCTTCCTTGGTTTGATCGGCACACGTTGGGAAAGAACTGATGATGGTGAATTGATACTGGATTCAGACACCGGACGTCCGATTACTTCAACCGATGCAACCAATGTTGTTGGCGACCGCGAACCGGACATGCTTTTCGGATGGAACAACAGCATCACGCATAAAAACTGGAACCTGTCATTCCTGGTAGATGTAAGAGTTGGTGGCGATGTTTATAATGCTACTGAATATGCGATGACTTACTCAGGAATGAGTAAAATCACTGAAAACCGAGGTAATACTCAAACTTTTGAAGGAGTGATGATAAACAGCGAAACCGGCGAATACGAGCCGGCTACAAGTACGATCACGCTTGATCAGGATTATTACCAAAACTATTACACCAAAGAAGCCGAACCATTCATTACCAGCGTTAACTGGTTCCGTTTGCGTTCTGCATCGTTGAGCTACACCGTGCCTGCTGCATTTTGCAACCGCATTGGTTTTGTAAAAGGAATTGATCTTTCGTTAACAGGAACCAACTTACTCCTGTTTACCAATTACGATGGAATGGATCCTGAAGTTAGCGCCGGTGGTTCTGGTGTATTGGGAGCCGGATCATCGGGAATTGATTATGCTGGAGTTCCTGCTACCACAAGTGTTTCATTCGGCTTAAATGTTAAGTTTTAAAAAGAATTAGATATGAAGAAGATAACAATATTATTTCTGTTTTTCATAGGGGTGTTTTTCACCTCTTGCGAATACGACCTCGATATAAACAACTCTCCTAACGCGCCACAAGAGGCAGGTCCGGAACAACGTCTACCCTACATTTTAGCCGAAACGGTTGATTTTTACGGTAGCCACGGAACACGTACTGCTCACCTTACACAACAGTTAGGCTACGCTTATCGTCCCGGATTACGTTACTATATGTTTCAGAACTGGCAATTTGCAAATAATGCTGACGCATGGGTTTGGCAGTGCTGGTATGGTTATGCTTGGGTAAACATTGAAGAAATGCTGAACGATGCCGAAGATGTTGAAGCATGGCACTATACTGGTGTTGGTAAAATTCTTAAAGCATTTGGAAACGGTTCGTTGGTTGATGCTTATGGTTATATTGCCTACAAAGATGGTATTGCCGGAAATATTCAGCCCGATTACGACGATGCTGAATACGTTTACAGCCAAATTCTTCCGTTAATTGACGAAGGTATTGCTGATCTTCAGAAAACACAGGGAGAAAATGCTCCTGACCTGTCTGTTGGCGATGTAATGTATAACGGCGATATAAACAAGTGGACTAAGTTTGCCTACGGAGTGAAAGCCCGTTTTATGAGCCACCTGTCGAAAAAAGCTGAAGGAACTGATCTGTTGGCCTACAATACTGCAGGAATTCTTTCAAATATTGAGAAATCATTCCAGTCGAATAACGACGATGCTGAATACATTGGCGAAGATGGTGACATTTCGGCAAGATGGAGTATTCAACGCCAGAATGTAAGTAGTTCGAATAAACCTGGCAAATTATGGAAAGATTACCTGATGAATACCGTTGACACTATTAACGGTGGCGATGAGACCTGGAACAGCCGTGTAGTTGATCCCCGTACAGAGGTACTGCTTCCTAAAATTACGGATGGCGACAATGCCGGCGAATTCTCGTTTGCTGTTGATTTAAGCGAAACAGATCACGCGCCAACCACCGACGATGTAAATTATGTTGGAATGCGTTCTTCAGAGGACAATCCATTGTTTTACACGGAAAAGAATTCTCCTTATTTCCTGCTTTCTTATTCAGAGTTGAAATTTATTGAAGCAGAGGTTTATTTCCGCCAGGGAAGTTTGGAGAGCGCGCTGACTTCGTACCACGATGCGATTCAGGCAAACATGGACAAACTGGGAATTCCGGCAGATGAAAGTGCCGCTTTCATGGCCAGCGAAGCCGTTGTTCAGACCGCATCGGATTTGACATTGAGCCACATTATGATGCAAAAATACATTGCATGCACCTACAGTCCTGAAGTTTGGACAGATATGCGACGTTGCGATTATTGTATTGGTCCTGATGGTACATACGACTACGCAGCCGGCGTTTACAAAGGATTTGATCGTCCGACGTTTGTGTACGAAACGGCTTTCCCTCAGGATGACGACTATATACGTCGTTACCAGATGGCCTATTACGAGCGTTATTACAATGCTTCGAAAGTTGAGGCACTTGGCGTTTTCGAAAATGAATATATGACCACACCTGTTTGGTGGGATATTGAAGAATAGTTCTTTTAAGTCTAAAGTTAAGCTGTAACGGCTTGCCCGATCTTTTTTCGGGCAGGCCGTTTTTTTTTCGGCTGAGTTGAAGTGGTTATTTCTCAACCTCAACCTGTCATTTCTTCAGTTGAAGCACTCATTTCTCGACTTGAAGTGGTTATTTCTTGAGTCGAAGCGGTTATTTCTCGATCTTAAGCACTTGTTTCTTAAGTTGAAGTGCTCATTTCTTGAGTTAAAGCACCTATTTCCTGACATCGAGCAGACATTTCTTAACCTTGTATACCTGTTTCCGGAGTCAGAACAGTAATTTCAGAATAACTATTGCTCAATTTCCCTGACCAGAGCAAAAATCTTATCGCGCAAGGGTTTGTATTTGAAATACCAGATCACCAGGCCAATTATCACCCCAAACAGAATAGCTCCGAGAAAGAACAGCTGGGAATCGAGCACCGATTTGCCTTCACCCATCCATTCGAAAGTTAAACCCACATCCATTAGCAAAAGGCCCGGTACAATCCCCAATGCCCTTTTCTGAAAAGGCTGGTAACGGCAGACTGCTTTTTTCAACATTTCGAGCGTAGGCAACGAATAATCAACATACTGGTATTCATTATAAAGTTTTCGGAAAGAAAGTGCAATGAACAAAAATCCCAAAATAAGGGCAACTCCACTGATTATATCGCTAATTTCGTGCGAGTTGGTATACTCAACCGCAGTTTTCACAATAAACAACGGTATAAAAATCCAGTAAAAAATCTGTACCACTTTTACAATTGTGGCATAATGCCTGTCTTCTTTTTTTAGTTTCCCGGTTAATTTACTCAGGTTGGTATCAAATTCATGTGCGGTCATAATTGTTCTCCTTTCAGCTTTTCTTTTAATTGCGATTTAATACGATGGATTTTCACCTTTACATTTGGCTCGGTAATACCAATCACTTCGGCAATCTCTTTCATCGAAAGCCCTTCGAGCAGTAACGATATCAATGCTTTATCAATTACCGACAGTTGATTAAGCTCAAGTTGCATACGTTCGAGCAACTTTTCTTCGGCCAGTTTTTGTTTCAGGTTTTCATCATCCAGTATCGAGTTCAGGTTTGTGGTGTCGCTGTCAACCATCAACTTCATGTGTCTAAAAGCCTTTCCGGCAAAGGTTAACGACGTGTTTACAGCCACCCGGTAAACCCAGGTACTCATGGCCGAATCGCCCCTAAAACTGTCAAGACTTTTCCAGATATTTACCAGCACTTCCTGGTACATATCTTTCTGATCTTCGACATTAGAATTGTAGTACCTGCAGATGTTGCGGATCCGCTCGCCATTCTCAGATACAATCGTGTTAAATTTCTCTTCTTTCGTCACTTTTCAGTGTTTTTTCCTATTTAGTAAAGCTAAAAACGGATAGTTACATTTTTTTCTTAAAATATTAAAAAAGAATTGGTGAAACAGATTTCGGGGGCTTCGGTTCAGAAAGTTAACCTTATGAAGAAGTTGAAGGACAAATTGGCAAATGAGTAATTGAGTTAATGAGGAATGCTTGAATGGGAGGATCTTTGGATATTATTTTTTTTACCACAGAGGTCCACAAAGAATACACGGAGTTTCACCGAGAAAAGATAAATCACCAAGAATTACAATTTATCAATCTAATTCAATCTATATTCAATCTTTCTCAATCTCTTTCTCCTTTTACAAGCAACCAAACAGTAAAGGCCATTTCGCCCAAAATACTTGGCACAGCTACCATAGCAAGGAATATTCCGGCAAAATCGGCGTAGTTGGGCAACAAAAAATGTGCTGTTGTATCAACCATATACATTATTCCGGCAATGAAAAGAAATGCTGCAATCCACTTTGGCTTTTGTATGATATTGGAAAGTAGAATTAAGTGTGCGCCAAAAAAGAACAACCCAATAAGCCAGATAATTTCGAACACATCTACCTGAAATAAAATCTCATCTGCCGAATCAAGTTTTAAAGTAAGCACCAAGGCAAAAACAGCAACACCCATTATGGCTGCATGCATCAACCGAAAATAGGTACTTAAACGTGTAAATTTATTCTTGCGATACAAACCAAAAAGTCCCCACGCCACAACCACATCAAATAACACAGTAATTAAAAAGGCTAAAATGCCAAAGCGCACAGACATATGATTAAGCTTGATTGTTTCCAACGGATTTTGTTTGAGCGACTCAAGCATAACAAAATTGGCAAAAATGGCCGCAAAAAATATGATCAGGTAGCTAATTCCGGTAATGATCGAGAGTTTTCTTGAATTCATTTCTATTTAGTTAATGGAGTTTAATTACTGAATAGTAACCACAATAATCTGCCAAATGTTTACACGCAGGCACAAAAAAAGGTCCCGTTCGTATCAACAAACGGAACCTTAACTATTTTAATAAAAGAATCTATCTCTTACTTACAAAGCGGATCAACACCGATAGTGCCAACCAAATCTTTCAGGTACTGTTTCGATTCTACATTTTTCAGGCGCTCTTTTGCTTTTGCCAATCGACCATCAATATCCATTTCGGCAACCAGCGTAGCGTTATTTTCGTTGTTTTTAAAGTCCTCGAGGTAACCGATTTGCTCAACAAGGAAAGCAATATCCTTGTCCTGCTTTAGTTTCAGGCGGGCTTTATACCAGTCGCTTTTTAGTACCTCTTCCCTTTCGAATAGTTTACGCAGCTCCGGATCGCTGATATCTTTACCTTCATAATGGCCATAAGCCATAACATGCAGCAACACTTTCAGCGGCGGGATAGCAGACTCAACACTTCCATCCTCAAAGAATGGCAGCGCAGCTCGTTGCATGGCTTCGGTAATGTTATTAATACCGTCAACATAGTCGTCCATTCCTTGAAGTTCAGGCTTAAGCATGCGCTCGTTAAATACCGCCAGCGGCTCATCAAACAAACGGTTCATACAACGGAAAGCAAAGTTTTTGGTAATACGATAGCCTAAACGGCTGGCCAATACTTTTTGCCCATTGTATTCAAAGTCTTCCAGTTTTTCCAAACAACCATTTTCAATCAGCTTCTTCGGATCGCGATCTTCAGGAACCAAACGTGCCCAGATTTCAGGAACAAGGATACTGATATCATGATCGAAACGATTTTCCGATCCAATATAACCTGCTGCCGAACTAAATCCCTGGTATTCGGTAAGAATATACGATAACAAGGCGTTGTTCAGGTCGGTGGTTGGCACCAACATGTTAAAAGGCCCTTTGGTAAGCGCACCTTCCAGTCCGGCACCTGTTGTTGATGGCGACTTCCCGGTAATACTTGCAACAAAATCCATAAACAATTCAGGCAACTCCTGGTAATGAATTGGATTATAAACGGCCAGCGGACGAATTCCTGCTTTTTTGTCAACCGGATTATTTCTTCGTCCGGGCAATACGGCGTTTACTGGCCAAACCACCGGATCTTTATCTTTGATTTTACGGAATAAACGCACACCAATTTCACCGAGGTATGAATCCTGTGTTTCGTCCATAAATATATTACGTTGCAGGTAACGCGGGTTCTTTGTCGGTTCGCCGTCTACAATTCGTGGGTGCGAAGGTGTAACAAAGTATTTATTGCTATCGCTTTCAGCCACTTCTTTAATAAAGCTTTTTACCGGCTTGGTATATTTCTCAAAACTGATTGCATCTTCAATCAGTTCTAAAGCATCCTCGCGGGTTAGCGGTTCATAATTCGTCAGGAATGTGTTATTATCCACAATTTCCTTTTCAGCTTCTTTATCGTAGCCTCTGATTACTGCTTCATCCGGGCGCTGGAACAAGTAACTCTCGCAGTTGGCAACCAGTTTTACACTCGGATTATTATATTCCTTATTCAAATCCTTCAAACGGTTTGACGGCACAGTAATCGTTGCCGAAATATCATCCTCGGTTTGGATTTTCATCGACGGAACAAAATCCGACCGTAGTTTATGCAAATACCAACGTCCTTCTTCGTTAAATCCAATACGCACATAACTGGCGGCAATTGGGTTGTGTTTGTAACGTAACACATTTCCGGGGCGGCCATTTACAATTTCTACATTGAATAACTCGCGCCATTTTAATCCTTTTTCTTCGTTACCACGGTAGTGGCGTTTAACGAAAAAGGCCAGTGTGCGAACATTGTCAGGCAGGTCCTGTAAGAATTTATTGTATTCGTCGCTGTATTGATCAGACGGCGTTAATAATTTCACAGCCGAACCTAATGTGCGTTCTTTACTCAGGAACGAGCGCGACGGATCGGCATCGGGACGCACCTCTTTCCATCTGTTCGAATAATCTTTATTAATAATCTCATCCACCATATTTTCAACCTGCTCCAGGTTTTCGATATAGAACGACCCATATTTAATGGCGTTTTGCATCGATTTGGAGATCTCCGATTTTCCACCTCCGGAAACTGTACTTGGTTTATGGCAGAACATTCCTTCAGGTGCCGTATCAATAATACGCCACATAGCTTGTGTTGGATGTTTTACCAACTGAAATTTATGCCCCGTAGGATGAACGTATACTTTGTTTGGCGAAAGTTTCAGACTGTAATCTTTGTTTTTGTATTTCCAGCTTACCGAACTTTTTTCCACATCGAGATCGGCGTTTTCAGGAACATAAACTACATCCGGATATTTTTTATCGATGGCGTAGTTTCCTTCCTGCACCTCAATTCGGTTTCCGAGCAACTTTTTCGCTTCTTCGAACGAGTATGGCTGATCGAACTTTTTGGTAAAATTGGTTCCAAAAACACTGTCGCTCATGTTTCCACGCGGGAATGCAATGGCACCACCGGCATGCTCTTCTTCAACCAAACCATACAGGTTGGCCGAATAGCTGATTTGTGTTTTTATCTCCTTTTTTGAATAGCCGTAATAATTATCTGCAATAATCGTAACCACCACCCCGCGTTCATCGCGACAGGTAAGTTTAAATGCCGAACCATCGTTGTACAGCTCATTCTTGTCTTTCCAGCACATGCCGTCGCGTTTCTGACGCTCCGAAGCATCATCGTAATGTGGCAGACCAACATCTTTCTTCTTAAGCGCAGTTAGGTGTGGTGCTAAAATTATACATCCGGTGTGGCCGGTCCAGTGCTCCACATCCAATGCAGCATCGTTTACAGCCAGGTTCGGGTCGCCGGCATTACCAAAAATGGTTTCAACAAAGTCGAGGTTGCTCACCAAACTTCCCGGTGCAAAAAAGCGTACTTCCATGCTTTTTTCGCTAACAATACCGGGCACTTCAGGGCAAACCACAGGGCGCAACAACAACGACACCATTACTTTTGCTTTTTCATCCTGCGCCGATGTAAAAGGCAAAGTCAATAACTCATCAGTAGGTTTTAGTGCGTAATGCAGCAGGTGTGCAAAAGTAATTTTCGGCACTTCTTTTTTATCGGCAGGTACCGGAAGTCCACCACGCACAATATGGAAAGTTCCCTGTGTTGTTCGTTTATCCTTGGCAGGATTATTCAGAATACCCTGTTTTAAACGGTAAGAACTCAGTAAATCGCTTTTAAACTCATTGCCGTTTGGTGGCAAACTCAGCTCACGAGCCATTTTTTTCTGGTTTAACACCAGGGTATTATTCGGCAAACGATAAGGCTTATTAAATTCAAGCTCTTTTAGGTAATCATCGATAAAATGCTGAATTCGTTCATCAGCCGGAGACATGTGCTCACTAAGCAAGCGCGATTTTTCCTGGAAACTCTTTACCAGGCCTTCGGTTAATTCCTGAAATTTTGAATTGGCATATTTAGTGCCCGAGTCTGAATCATCATTAAACGTAGGCTGCCCCAAGGAAGCCAACTGCAAATTAATGTATTGGATCATATCGCGGCGATCTCTTCTCGTCTGTTTAGAAGAAGCGGATTTTTTATTCATAATATTATATTTCTAGTCCTTAAACAAAAATACAGAATTGAAGTTTTACCAATTGAATGAAATTTCCGAATTAACCTTAAAACAGCAATTCTTTATTGATTTGTTAACCCAAAGGTGACTTATTGTAACAAAATGTAAAAGGTTTGCTTTCATCCGATATACGTGACTCTCCCGTCAATGTTACCCTTATGATATGTATCATAAGCTCTAATTGATTGTAAAATAATTTCAGAAATATCTTTGGACTTTTATTGATTAAAATTAATAGGTAAACCGAATCAATCATAAACATATGATCGTCTGAATTATTACTAACAACCTGATTCTGTTCTACCGAAACCAAAAAATTATTACAATGATACACTTAAAGTTAAAGGCTTTGCTGGTCCTTATGGCTGGTCTTTTTATTTCTTCGCAAACATTTGCAACCGATGGTTATTTTAGTGTTGGCTATGGTACTGTCAATAAAGGATTAGCAGGTGCCGGTATTGCATTTTACCAGGGATCGCTAATTAACGGCAACCCTGCCGGAAATGTATTCCTTGGAACGGAATACCAGTTGGGAGTTAACTTCTTTAATCCGAACAGACAGTACACTGTAACCGGAGCTCCTTCGGGTATGCCAGGTACATTCGGTTTAATGCCGGGTACAGTTGAAAGCGACAGCAAGTTATTTCTAATGCCATCGGCAGGTGCCAACTGGATGCTTGGCGACAACTCCAGTATTTCTGCGGCCATATTCGGAAATGGTGGTATGAACACTGATTATCCTACTCAAACTTTCGGAGATCAAAGTGCAACAACAACAGGTGTTAACCTGGCTCAAATGTTTGGAAATGTTAGTTACTCGGTAAAATTGGGTGAACGCCACAGTATTGGTGTTACAGGTGTTTTGGCCTATCAATATTTTGAAGCTAAAGGTTTAAGTACTTTCGGTCAGTATGGTTTTTCTGCTGATGCTAATGCTTTATCTGGAAATGGAACTGACAGCGGTTTTGGATACGGGTTCAAAATTGGCTACATGGGACATATAACTGATAATTTTGCTATCGGTGCCATGTACCAGTCGAAAGTATTTATGAGCGAGTTTGACGACTACGCTGGTTTATTTGCCGAGCAAGGTGATTTTGATATCCCATCAAGCTGGACAGTAGGTTTTTCGTGGGAAGTAATCGAGGATCTTACCGTTATGGGAGATGTAAAGTCGATTATGTACAGCGATGTTAAGTCGATTGCCAATCCGATGAATCTTAGCGAACTGATGCCGGCTTTCCAAAATCCTGACGGAACTTACACACCTAATCCAAACCATGTTCCACTGGGTTCTGATAATGGCTCTGGTTTTGGATGGGAAGATGTTATGGTATACAAAGTTGGTGTTAACTACGCAGGAGTTGATACCTGGCAATTCCGTGCAGGTTACTCAATTGGTGATAATCCAATCCCTTCATCAGAAGTAATGTTTAATATTCTTGCGCCTGGTGTAATTGAAAAACAGTTAGCATTAGGACTTTCTAAAGAAGTTGGAAAAAGCGGAAATCAGCTTCATGTGGCCATAAATTATGCCATGAATGGAAGTACTAAAGGCTACAACCCAATGGATTTCGACCCAACAGAGGCAATGCAAGGCAACATGGTTCCTAATCAAATGATTGAACTTGAGATGAAACAGTTTGAATTGGAACTTGGATTCTCGTTCTAACGAATACAATTTAGCATACTCCAAAAATTTAGAAATAGTATATTTCTGACCCGGGCTTTCGTCCGGGTTTTTTATTGCTTTTTATTTTGAACTCTTCCTTGATTTAACTGTAATTATTATTTTAACCGCTAATATTAATTTGAAAGAAAAGAAATGAAGCTCATATCGTGGAATGTAAACGGAATACGTGCCGTTACCAAAAAGAACTTTTTTGAAGATTTTAAACAAATGGATGCCGACATACTTTGTTTGCAGGAAACCAAAGCGCAGGATGACCAGGTTGCTGAAACACTGGAGCCAATAAACGGTTATCATATTTATTCCAACTCGGCCGAAAAGAAAGGCTACTCGGGAACAGCAATCCTTTCAAAGATTGAACCTCTATGCGTTTCACGCGATATGGGAATTGATGCTCATGATGCCGAAGGCCGTGTTTTGTGTTTGGAATATGATAAGTTTTATATGGTTACTGTATATGTACCCAACTCGGGTAGCGAATTAAAACGTTTGGATTACCGGCAGGAATGGGACCTGGCATTTTTTAATTACCTGAAAGACCTGGAAAAAACAAAACCGGTTGTGGTGTGTGGCGATTTTAATGTGGCCCACCGCCCTATCGATTTGGCGCGACCTAAACCCAATTATAATAAATCGGCCGGCTACATGCAGGAAGAAATTGATGGAATGGACCGCTATTCACAAGGCGGGCTGGTTGATACTTTCCGCCATTTTTACCCCGATGTTACCGATAAATATTCGTGGTGGAGTTACCGGGCCGGAGCGCGAGGCAAAAACGTAGGCTGGAGAATCGATTATTTCCTCGTTTCCGAAAGTTTTATTCCGCATGTACAAAAAGCTTATATTTTAAACGAAGTTATGGGCTCCGACCATTGCCCTGTAGGCATTGAAATTGCCGGTTAATTCGCAAGAAATAAAATACTATTCAGCGGGTGAGTTTTTATTCATCCGCTGTTGTTTTATAAAAACGCCCTACTTTTGCAGTTTACAGTAAAAATCTGAGAAATTGAGTTTCGATCCACATACTACCAATTTGCCCATCGTTGAAGTTATCGGCGAGGTAAAACAACACCTGCAAAAGGAAAACACCTTAATTGTACATGCGCCTCCCGGAGCCGGAAAAAGTACTGTTCTTCCACTCGTACTTCTTGAAGAAAGCTGGCTGAACGGGCAAAAGATCATCATGCTTGAGCCGCGTCGCCTGGCAGCCAAAACTATAGCCACACGCCTTGCCGATCTCTTAGGCGAGCAGGTTGGTAAACGGGTTGGTTACCGCATTCGTTTTGACAATTGTGTAAGTGAATCCACGCAATTGGAAGTGGTTACAGAAGGAATCCTAACCCGCATGTTACAAAGCGACAATGCATTGGAAGGTATTGGTATGGTTATTTTCGATGAGTTTCACGAACGTAGTCTTTTTGCTGATGTGGCTTTGGCCCTGTCGTGCGAAGCACAGCAGATTTTACGTCCTGATCTGCGCATCATGATCATGTCGGCCACGCTAAATATGCCACAACTTACACAGCTACTTAAAGCACCGTCAGTAGTTAGCGAAGGTCGTCAGTACCCTGTCGATATTCATTATGAAGGCGATAATGACCTAAAACTTCTTCCTGAATTAACCAGTCGTGTAGTTACAAAAGCAGTTGAAAAACACGATGGCGACATATTGGTGTTTTTGCCCGGCGAAGCGGAAATTAAAAATACAGAAGCCATTTTACGAAACAAACACAAAGGAATTGCCATTCATCCGCTTTACGGGCAGTTAACGCCACAAAAGCAGTTTGCTGCCATAATGCCCAGCCGCGAAGGACGACGAAAAATCATTCTTGCCACCTCCATCGCCGAAACCAGTTTAACGATTGAAGGTGTTAAAGTTGTGGTCGACTGCGGTTTTAGCCGAACGCTTAAATTTAATCCCAACACCGGCTTATCGCGCCTTGAAACTGTAGAAATAACTTTAGATTCGGCCGACCAGAGAGCCGGACGCGCCGGCCGGCTTGGCCCCGGTGTTTGTTACCGCATGTGGACCAAAGCAACACATCATCGCCTGAATAAACACCGCACCCCGGAAATTGAGGAAGCTGATCTGGCTTCGCTTGCACTGGAAATGGCTAAATGGGGCGTTGACGATATCAATAAATTAACCTGGCTAACTCCCCCACCCAAAGGCCATGTTCTGCAAGCCAATGAACTGCTGGAGCAACTGGATGCCATTGATGATGGAAAAATTACAGCGCACGGAAAGGCAATCCATAGCCTGCCTTGTCATCCGCGGCTGGCACACATGTTACTTCTGGCGCAAAACGATGATTTAACGGCACTGGCATGCGATATTGCTGCCATTTTGGAAGAACGCGATCCTTTACAACGCGATGCCGGAATCGATATAAATCTGCGTATTGA
Source organism: Draconibacterium mangrovi (assembly GCF_010586825.1). Lineage (GTDB taxonomy): Bacteria > Bacteroidota > Bacteroidia > Bacteroidales > Prolixibacteraceae > Draconibacterium > Draconibacterium mangrovi. Next base: position 179,100 of record NZ_JAAAGB010000007.1, read on the forward strand.
GGCTTTGCGCCGCTATCGCAGTGGGACATTAAAAAACAAACGATTGAAACATATTGCCAAAATTTCGGCGCAATACCAGAAAATGCTCAATATTGATGAAGACAATTCATCAACAGATCCGTTTGAGACCGGTTTATTGCTGGCTTACGCCTACCCTGAACGAATCGCGCACGCAACTCCGGGTAACAATGCCCAATTTAAACTGGCTAATGGAAACATCGCTGCAGCAGGGCACGAAGACGACCTGGCTCATGAAGACTGGCTGTCGATCGCAAGTGTAAATGCCCGCGATGGTGTTGGCCGCATATTCTTGGCATCGCCACTAAACCCACGCGATCTTGCACCGATGGTTAAAACTGTTGAATCCATCAGTTGGGATACAAAAAGAGGTGGTTTTTCAGCTTTTACAGAATTACGAATTGGCAGTATTATTTTGCAACAAAAACCACTGCATGATTACGATATCGACCAGAAAATAAAGGCTATTTCTGATGCCGTAAAAAAAGAAGGTGCCTGGCTGCTCGATTTTAATCAGGAAGTGGAACAATGGCAAAACCGCATAATCAGTCTGAGGCATTGGGACACAGCGAATGATTGGCCTGATGTTAGTACCAGCCACTTGCTGACAACCAACTACGAATGGCTTTCGCCTTACCTTAATGCTGTAAAAAAGCCGGAAGACCTGAAAAAAATAGACCTGAAGAAAGTGCTGCAAAATCACCTGCCTTATGAACTACAGCAATTATTGGATAAACTTGCGCCGGAGAAACTACAAGTACCAAGCGGATCAAATGTCAAGCTAAAATATGGCTCAGGAGGTGAAGCACCGGTTCTGGCTGTTCGCCTGCAGGAAATATTCGGTTTGCTCGACACGCCAACCCTTAACAATGGAAGAGTAAAAGTGTTACTACATCTTTTGTCGCCGGGGTTTAAACCGGTTCAGGTAACCGATGATTTGAACAGCTTTTGGACCAACACCTATTTCGAAGTAAAAAAGGAGTTAAAAGCACGGTATCCGAAACACCACTGGCCGGACAATCCGTTGGAAGCAGAGCCATTACGTAGCGTAAAACGAAAAAAGAATTCATAAGCGTCTATTCTATATCCATTATGTTTTAGTTGACTTGTGCTATAACATTCAGAAATACAATGGCATCTTTCTTTCAATGAAAGCGATACCCCCATGCCCTTTATGCCCTGATTTACCGACAAGGTATAAAAATTCAGTCCTTTACATCAGGGAAAAATTCAACAGCAAACAGGCCTCTCAATTCTAAATAAAAGAAGAGAAAAGATCAATAAACCGGAATAAAACATTCTCCGGTTTCTTTTCAATATCTATTTTCAATACTGACCAAAAGGTCATGATTCAGGCACAAACACTGTTATACTTAGTTGTACAAAACTAAAAATCAAGAAGTTATTTTTTGCAAAATCGTTTATAATCCTTAAATTATATCAGATAAAAAATAAGTGGTCTAACTCTATATTCAGTTTAGTCCAATCGAAATTTATAAAAAGTTTTAACCCATAACTAAATCTTTGTGTATGGAAAGTTTCGTAAAAATATTCCAAAACAAGCCACCGTATTTAAGTAATTTCCTAATCATACTTGTATTACTCTTTCCGCTTTGGATGAAAGCACAACCACTATATACTTTCTCATATAGCACGGGAAATACATACGACACCCTGAGCACACCTCCTATTGAATTATTTGTCAATGATATTGAATATGACGCATGGGATGACGGCCTCTCCGAAGCTCTTCCCATTGGTTTTACCTTTATTTATAACTATAAACCCTACACAAAATTTAAGGTGTGCGCAAATGGTTTTATTTCCTTGGATGAAAATTTTGGATGGAATGAAGATTTATTCTGGAACTACTTTGAAAGTGCATATCGAAAGCTTGTTATTGCCCCGCTTTGGGATGATTTTATAATTAACGATGGCGGAAGTATCAGATACCAGTTAACCGGATCGGCAGGTAACAGAATCTTAAAAATCGAATTCAATGATCTGACGTTTTGGTTGGATGAAAATGAAAGATTTCACTTGAAATTCCAGGTATGGTTATACGAAGGAACAAATGTAATCGAATTCAGATATGGGGATGATGAATCGGTAAACAGTTGGTGGTCGTTTTCTGACGCTGGAATAAACATTGGGTTAAACGATGAACGCGATTATAGTTTTATGAGTATAACGCCCGGGCCAGAGCCAACATATAGTTTTACTGTTGATAAAGAAATTGGTTTTACCAATATGGAAGATTACATTAATGACGGATTACTATACAGATTCACTCCTACCACCCGTTGGATAGGTTTAACCGATGATGACTGGTTTACCACAACCAATTGGGAATTGGATACAATTCCGTCGGCTTTTGATAATGCACTGATTCCTGATTCTGCCATTAATCCTGTTATCAACACAAGTGGTGTAATTTGTAAAAATCTAACTGTTGAACCGGGTGGTAACTTAACAATAACCGGAGGAGGAGAATTAACGGTAAATGGCAACTTAGTTAATCAAGGTACTGTTACCGTAAGTTCCACGAGCGAATCAAGTTCCGGCTCAATGATAATTAAAGGTGAGTCTGATGCTACCATAAACTTCGAAAAATATATATCCGGCGATCCAAACTGGCACTTAATAAGCTCACCGGTTTCCGGGCAGGATATTTGGGGATGGGCTACTGCAACAGAAAATAATATTGCCACCAATTCATCAGAATACGCAATTACAAGTTATATCGAAGAAAATGACAATTGGAACAACTACCCGTTAATAGATCCGGGCACGAACTTTACGTTGGGCAAAGGCTACTCGACACTACGTGAAACTTCAGGTATTGTATCTTTTTCGGGACAAATAAATTTAAGTGACATTTCTAATATCTCCATTTCATATGTAAATAAAGGATGGAATTTATTGGGAAATCCTTTTACTTCATCCGTAGCTGCAACCAACGCTGCGTCGGGTACTGATCGTCTTTTATCAGCTGCCAATGTTGAAAATATGGATCCGAATTTTGCAGGCCTGTACTTATGGGATCCTTCGTCCGGACAGTATGTAATAATCAACAATTCAGGAGGAACACCAGACGGCACATTAAATCAGGATTACATACAAGCAGGTCAAGGTTTTTTTGTGCGCGCAAAAGACAATAGTTCCCGAAGTTTTAGCATTTCAAAAGCGATGCAAGCTCATCAAACCTCCATACCATTAAAATCGGAAGATAATGGGTGGCCAACAATAAAACTTACTGCAACCGGCGGCAATAGCGTTAGCAATACCCTGGTAACCTTTAATTCATCAATGACAACTGGTCTTGATGTAACTTACGATGCAGGTATGTTCAAAGCAAATCCTGATTTAGCGCTTTATACAAGACTGGTTGACGATAATGGGGTCGATTTTTCGGTTCAATGTCTGCCACCTGACTACGATAATTTAGTGATCCCATTGGGACTTGATGCTCAGGTAGGAGTTGAAGTCAATTTTACGTCAGCAGCATTTAATCTTCCGGAAGAATGCCATATTACCATTGAAGATAAAGTGAAGGGAACTTTTACTTCCTTAAAAGATGGAAATGAATATTCTTTTGTCTATACTGATGAATATAAAAATTCAGAGAAACTGTTTTTGCATACCAGCAGTAATGTAGCTACCAATGCCAATGTTATAGCACTTAACAATCCTTTTGAAATTAGAACAAACACCCGACAAGATTACATTCAAGTGATTTCCACGGAAGAGAAACCTGCTCGCGTAAATGTTATCGACATTTCAGGGCGCATCCTGATTTCGGAAGAGATTTACAAAGGAAATAACAATTTGATTCGCTTCTCTGGCAAACCGGGAGTTTATATCATCAATATAAAAAATGAAACTTATAACCATAGTAGGAAAATCATCTGGACAAAATAGCAGAAGATGATTTATGTATGCAGTATATCATTCAAGTTACATTAAACGACCAAAAAATGAAACACTTGTTACTATTATCTATCCTATTTGCCATTTGTAATATTCACGCTTTTGGTCAAAATATAACGTTAACATTTTTGGGAGAAAACAGTTTTAATAATGCACCATTAAATGTTGATAGCGTTCAAATAATTAACAATACCAATGGTACAGATACGTTGGTTAGTGGCAATATTTTTTCAATCTTAATAACGTCATTGGAAATTTTCGACGACCAGGAAAACAATAATATTGTTGTTTACCCAAATCCCTTCGACAATTCAGCTAACATTATCTTCAATTCGAATTTCTACGAACGGGCGCAAATAAACGTTTTTTCTGTAAATGGCAGGAAAATAGCGGAATGGAATGATTTTATTAGCGTTGGGGAGAATAAATTGCTTTTAGAATCAAGTGTAACCGGAGTGCTTTTTTTAACGATCTATTCACCAAATTTACGACTAAAAGCAAAGTTAATTTGTAACAAAAGCAGTGGAACAGCTGATTTAAAATTGATTGACAATTCCTACTCCCCAATAACGAATTATAAAATCAAATCTGGCAGTAATTTATACAACACTTTTGAATACAGAACCGGTGACAGCCTGACCTTTATCGGGTATTCAGGAGAAATTGTATCAGAAACCATTCATGACATACCTGATGGAGACAAAACTTATACCCTTATTTTTGATGTAACAAACTATCTTCCTGTAGCAAATTTCGATGTTTCAACACGAAATATAAATGAAGGTAGTAGCATTAACTTCTTCGATCAGTCTACCAACATCCCAACATCATGGGAATGGGATTTTGGAGATGGAAATTCCAGTACAGTTCAAAATCCAACTCATACTTATACAACAGCTGGAGTTTATACCGTAAAACTTATAACCACCAACAGTTTTGGAGCTGATACAATCACTAAAACTGATTTTATTACCGTTAACTCATTGGTGCCGGTTGCAGACTTCTCCGCAAATAATACAACGATTAACCAGGGAGATGCTGTTATCTTTTCGGACCAGTCTACCAATAATCCAACATCATGGTTGTGGGATTTTGGGGATGGAAATACCAGTGCTGTTCAAAATCCTAATCATACTTACTCAACAGTTGGAGTTTATACAGTTAAACTTATTGCTACCAGCAGTGTTGGAGCGGACACAATTGCTAAAACGGATTTTATTACCGTTAACTCATTGATCCCTGTCGCTGAATTCTCCGCAAATAAAACAACAATTAACCAGGGAGATGCTGTTATCTTCTCGGACCAGTCTGCAAACAACCCAACATCATGGGACTGGGATTTTGGGGATGGAAATACCAGTACTGTTCAAAATCCGACTCATACTTATACGTCTGCTGGTGTTTATACGGTGCAATTGATAGTCACCAATACTGTTGGAGCAGACACAATTACTAAAACTAATTATATCACTGTTAACTCATGGATTCCGGTTGCTGAATTCTCCGCAAATAATACAACGATTAACCAGGGAGATGCTGTTATCTTCTCAGATCAGTCTGCAAACAATCCAACATCATGGGAATGGGATTTTGGAGACGTAAATACCAGTGCTGTTCAAAATCCTAATCATACTTATTTAACTGCTGGTGTTTATTCCGTGAAATTGATAGTCACCAATACTGTTGGAGCAGACACAATCACTAAAACTGATTTTATTACCGTTAACTCATTGGTGCCGGTCGCTGAATTCAACACAAATAAAACAACGATTAACCAGGGAGATGCTGTTATCTTCTCGGACCAGTCAGTAAACAACCCAACATCATGGGAATGGGATTTTGGGGATGGAAACAGCAGTACTATTCAATATCCAACTCATACTTACTCATCTGCTGGTGTTTATACTGTGCAATTGATAGCCACCAATAGTGTTGGAGCGGACACAATTACTAAAATTGATTTTATTACCGTTAACTCATTGGTGCCGGTCGCTGAATTCTCCGCAAATAAAACAACGATTAACCAGGGAGATGCTGTTATCTTTTCGGACCAGTCTACCAACAATCCGACATCATGGGAATGGGATTATGGAGATGGAAACAGCAGTACTATTCAAAATCCTAATCATACCTATGCAACAGCCGGAGTTTATACGGTGCAACTGATAGTCGCCAATAGTGTCGCTGCAGATACAATTACTAAAACTAATTATATCACTGTTAACTCATTGGTGCCGGTTGCTGAGTTCTCTGCAAACAAAACAACCATTAACCAGGGAGATGCTGTTAGCTTCTCGGACCAGTCGGCAAACAATCCAACATCATTGGAATGGGATTTTGGAGATGGAAATGCCAGTGCTGTTCAAAATCCTAATCATACTTATTTAACTGCTGGTGTTTATTCCGTGAAATTGATAGTCACCAATACTGTTGGAGCAGACACAATCACTAAAACTGATTTTATTACCGTTAACTCATTGGTGCCGGTCGCTGAATTCAACACAAATAAAACAACGATTAACCAGGGAGATGCTGTTATCTTCTCGGACCAGTCAGTAAACAACCCAACATCATGGGAATGGGATTTTGGAGACGGAAATACCAGCTCTGTTCAGAGCCCTACTCATACCTACTCAACTGCTGGAATTTACACGGTGAAACTTATAGTCACCAATAGTGTTGCGACGGATACAATCACTAAAACTAATTATATCACTGTTAACTCATTGGTGCCGGTCGCTGAATTCTCCGCAAATAAAACAACGATTAACCAGGGAGATGCTGTTAGCTTCTCGGACCAGACTACCAATAATCCTACATCATGGTTATGGGATTTTGGAGATGGAAATACCAGCTCTGTTCAGAGCCCTACTCATACCTACTCAACTGCTGGAGTTTATACCGTAAAACTTATAGCCACCAACAGTTTTGGAACGGATACAATCACTAGAACTGATTATATCACTGTTAACTCATTGGTGCCGGTCGCTGAATTCTCCGCAAATAAAACAACGATTAACCAGGGAGATGCTGTTAGCTTCTCGGACCAGACTACCAATAATCCTACATCATGGTTATGGGATTTTGGAGATGGAAATACCAGCTCTGTTCAGAGCCCTGCTCATACTTACTCATCTGCTGGTGTTTATACTGTGCAATTGATAGCCACCAATAGTGTTGGAGTTGACACAATTACTAAAACTGATTTTATAACCGTTAACTCATTGGTGCCGGTCGCTGAATTCTCAGCAAACAAAACAACGATTAACCAGGGAGATGCTGTTAGCTTCTCGGACCAGACTACAAACAATCCAACATCATGGTTATGGGATTTTGGGGATGGAAATACCAGCTCTGTTCAGAGCCCTGCTCATACTTACTCAACAGCTGGAGTTTATACAGTTAAACTTATAGCTACCAGCACCATTGGAGCTGATACAATCACTAAAACTGATTTTATTACCATTAACTCATTGGTGCCGGTTGCTGAATTCTCAGCAAACAAAACAACGATCAACCAGGGAGATGCTGTTAGCTTCTCGGACCAGACTACAAACAATCCAACATCCTGGGAATGGGATTTTGGGGATGGAAATACCAGCTCTGTTAAGAGCCCTGCTCATACTTACTCAACAGCTGGAGTTTATGCAGTTAAACTTATAGCTACCAGCACCATTGGAGCTGATACAATCACTAAAACTGATTTTATTACCGTTAACTCATTGGCGCCGGTTGCTGAATTCTCTGCAAATAAAACAACGATCAACCAGGGAGATGCTGTTAGCTTCTCGGACCAGTCGGCAAACAATCCAACATCCTGGGAATGGGATTTTGGAGATGGAAATACCAGCACTGTTCAAAATCCTACTCATAATTACTTAACAACTGGCACATTTACCGTTAAACTTATCGTAAACAATAGCTTTGGTTCTGACACGACAATAAAAGAAGCATTAATTAAAGTCAATTCCGCCGTTCCTTCTGCCGCATTCTCTGCAAATACTGCAATTATTGATCAAGGAAATGAAATCATCTTTTCGGATCAGACGGCCAATTTTCCAACATCATGGCTGTGGGACTTTGGGGATGGAAATACCAGTACGGTTCAGAATCCTACTCATATTTACACTTCAGCAGGTTTATATACGGTCAAACTTATTGTCGTCAATAGTTTTGGAACGGATACAATTACCAAAACGGATTTTATTACCGTTAACTCATTGGTGCCGGTTGCTGAGTTCTCCGCAAATAAAACAACGATAAATCAGGGGGATGCTGTTAGCTTCTCAGATCAGTCTGCAAACAATCCAACCTCATGGAATTGGGATTTTGGGGATGGCAATACCAGTAATGTTCAGAACCCTACTCATACTTATCCAACAGCAGGAGTATACACAATCAAACTTATTGTTGGCAACAATTTTGGAGCAGATACAATTACTAAAACTGATTTTATTGCGGTATATTCCTCAAATGTCCCAATAGCGTCGTTCTCTGCAAATAAGACCAACGAAATTCAGGGAAATGAAATCATCTTTTCGGATCAGTCTACCAATTCGCCAACATCATGGCTTTGGGATTTTGGAGATGGAAATACCAGTACGGTTCAGAATCCAACTAATACATACTTATCCGCTGGCACCTATCCGGTCAAATTAACGGTCTCTAATAGTTTTGGGTCCGATTCTATTATAAATGAAAACTTTATTATTATATCAAGTCCTACACCTCCAGTGGTAGCGTTTTCTTCAAATACGACTACGATAGACCAAGGACATGACATTATTTTTTCGGATCAGTCAACCAATTCACCAACATCATGGTTATGGGATTTTGGAGATGGAAATACAAGTACGGTTCAGAACCCTACTCATACTTACTTAACGGCCGGTACGTTTACCGTTACGTTGACGGCAACAAATAGCTTTGGCTCTGACACAGTTACAAAACAAAACCTTATCACAGTTAATTCTATTGTCCCTGTCGCTGCATTTGCGGCAAATACGACAGTTATTGACCAGGGAAATCAAATCGTCTTTTCAGATCAGTCTACCAATTCACCAACATCATGGTTATGGGATTTTGGAGATGGAAATACAAGCACGGTTCAGAACCCAACTCATACATACTTAACGGCCGGTACGTTTATCGTTACGTTGACGGCAACAAATAGCTTTGGCTCTGACACAGTTACAAAACAAAACCTTATCACAGTTAATTCTATTGTCCCTGTCGCTGCATTTGCGGCAAATACGACAGTTATTGACCAGGGAAATCAAATCGTCTTTTCAGATCAGTCTACCAATTCACCAACATCATGGTTATGGGATTTTGGAGATGGAAATACCAGCACGGTTCAGAATCCAACTCATACATACTTAACGGCCGGTACGTTTATCGTTACGTTGACGGCAACAAATAGCTTTGGCTCTGACACAGTTACAAAACAAAACCTTATCACAGTTAATTCTATTGTCCCTGTCGCTGCATTTGCGGCAAATACGACAGTTATTGACCAGGGAAATCAAATCGTCTTTTCAGATCAGTCTACCAATTCACCAACATCTTGGTTATGGGATTTTGGAGATGGAAATACCAGCACGGTTCAGAATCCTACTCATACTTACTTAACGGCAGGTACGTTTACCGTTACGTTGACGGCAACAAATAGCTTTGGCTCTGACACAGTTACAAAACAAAACCTTATCACAGTTAATTCTATTGTCCCTGTCGCTGCATTTGCGGCAAATACGACAGTTATTGACCAGGGAAATCAAATCGTCTTTTCGGATCAGTCAACCAATTCACCAACATCATGGTTATGGGATTTTGGAGATGGAAATACAAGTACGGTTCAGAACCCTACTCATACTTACTTAACGGCCGGTACGTTTACCGTTACGTTAAAGGTGACCAATAGCTTTGGATTTGATACAATTATAAAACAAAACCTTATCACAGTTAATTCTATTGTCCCTGTCGCTGCATTTGCGGCAAATAAGACAGTTATTGACCAGGGAAATCAAATCGTCTTTTCAGATCAGTCTACCAATTCACCAACATCATGGGAATGGGATTTTGGAGACGGAAATACCAGCACGGTTCAGAATCCTACTCATACTTACTTAACGGCCGGTACGTTTACCGTTACGTTAAAGGTGACCAATAGCTTTGGATTTGATACAATTATAAAACAAAACCTTATCACAGTTAATTCTATTGTCCCTGTCGCTGCATTTGCGGCAAATAAGACAGTTATTGACCAGGGAAATCAAATCGTCTTTTCAGATCAGTCTACCAATTCACCAACATCATGGGAATGGGATTTTGGGGATGGAAATACAAGTACGGTTCAGAATCCAACCCATACATACTTAACTGCGGGTACATTTACCGTTACGTTAAAGGTGACCAATAGCTTTGGATTTGATACAATTATAAAACAAAACCTGATTACGGTTAATTCCGCTGTCCCTGTTGCTGCCTTCTCGACAAATACAACAATTATTGACCAGGGAGGTGAAATCATTTTCTCAGATCAGTCGACCAATTCTCCAACTTCATGGTTATGGAATTTTGGAGATGAAACTTCCAGTACTGCACAGAATCCTACTCATACTTACTTAACGGCCGGTACGTTTACCGTTACGTTAAAGGTGACCAATAGCTTTGGCTCTGACACAATGATAAAACAAAACCTGATAACAGTTAATTCTGCTGTTCCTGTTGCAGCATTCTCAGCAAATAAAACAATTATTGACCAGGGAAATCCAATCGTCTTTTCAGATCAGTCGACCAATTCTCCAACATCATGGTTATGGGATTTTGGAGATGGAAATACCAGCACGGTTCAGAATCCAACTCATACATACTTAACTTCGGGTACATTTACCGTTACGTTAAAGGTGACCAATAGCTTTGGATTTGATACAATTATAAAACAAAACCTGATTACAGTTAATTCCGCTGTCCCTGTTGCTGCCTTCTCGACAAATACAACAATTATTGACCAGGGAGGTGAAATCATTTTCTCGGATCAGTCGACCAATTCACCAACATCATGGGAATGGGATTTTGGAGATGGAACTTCCAGTACTGCACAGAATCCTACTCATACTTACTTAACGGCCGGTACGTTTACCGTTACACTAACGGTCACTAATGTTTTTGGCTCTGACACAATGATTAAACAAAACCTGATTACAGTTAATTCTGCTGTTCCTGTTGCTGCATTCTCTGCAAATAATACAGTTATTGACCAGGGAAATCAAGTCATTTTCTTGGATCAGTCTACTAACTCTCCAACATCATGGCTATGGGATTTTGGGGATGGAAATACAAGTACGGTTCAGAATCCTACTCATACTTACTTAACGGCCGGGACATTTACCCTTAAGTTGACGGTAACGAATAACTTTGGTTCTGACACAATGATCAAAAATAACTTCATTACAGTAAACTCATTAGCTCCTATCGCGCAGTTTTCGGTAGATGAGAGGACAATTATTCAGGGTAATACAGTCACCTTTTTGGATCAGTCCACCAATTCGCCCACATCATGGGAATGGGATTTTGGTGATGGTAATACCAGTGCGGTTCAGAATCCTACTCACTCCTATATTGCGGAGGGTTTATATACTGTCAAATTAATCGCAAGCAATAGTTTTGGACCAGGCACGATTGTTAAGGCTGATTACATTGAGGTTTTACCAATTCCAGACCCGGTACTTTCAGTGTCTCCAATATTCCATGATTTTGATACTATATCAACACAAAAATATATAAGTATCAATAATATTGGAGGGAATGTTTTAACATGGTCATTTGCCGAAAATTTAAGTTGGTTAACTGTAGACCTAGCATCAGGGGAAACTACAACCGAGACCGATAAGGTTGGAATCGTTGTAGATCGCACCAATTTGTCGGCCGGGGATTATTCAGGAATAATTACAATAACCAGTAATGGAGGCACCCAGGAAGTTAATATTATTATGAATGTACGAGCTAAGGAAGAACCGAAGCCCCCTGGCTGGACAAATTAACTTTTCTCAAATCGGTCATTAACAAATGAATTAGGCATAATATAGAAATACAAAAGAATTTAGATTTGGTTTTTTGAGAGAAGAAAGATACATACTATTTATCTGTCCGTTTTTAACGTATTTATTTTCCAGTCGTACATTAGCTATTCCCTATGGCTTACATCGAATCACAAATAATTCTATTTGTCCGATTTCAGGTGTATTTATACTAAATATAAATGCAGGATGTAAAAAACAAAGTAGTTAATAATGATCCTGCTTCTGAAATTCGCTTTTGTAGTTATTCATTCTTCTGGCTCTAATAAAAATCCCAAATGGTATCAATGAAACCGGAACAGCTATGTGATCAGTTTCGTTACTTTTTTTTGGTTGTTTTATCTACCCCTTGGCATTTTCTTTTTGTATATAAAGTGCGATGTTTGATCAAAAACACCCAATCATGTATTTTATTAATAAAAAGTATTTTAAACTTGACTTAAATACGATATTTATAATTTAAAACATTGTTGATATCAGCATTTAGACTCAGTAGAATTCTTTGAAATAAGTTCTACCCTCTTACGATCTTCTGATAATTATCTACGGAAATTTTTTCAAGGACTTATAATGATTTTTTAGTGGCTGTTATTTTGCTCTTTCATGGCCAGAGAATCTAATTCAAAAAAAACTTAACGCTGGGAGCATATAATTAATTGTTTGATATAAAATAATCTGGGCGATGTATAAATCAATTTTGCATCTAATATTGATATACAAGAAAGGGGTTTAAGAAAGCACATTCTAATTTAGACCAAAAGAAAAGAGGCTGCTCCTCTGAGCTAGCCTCTCATCTTACTTTTAGTAGAACCTCCCGAAATCAATTACTGTTTTCAGTAAGTTGTAATTTATTGATTCTGAAAAAGTATTTATTTGTTTCGGTAAATAATTTTTCCAATCCTGGTATCGCCATCGATATCCAGTCTGTAGAGATAGACTCCTGAAATTTCAGAATTAGGTCTGAACTCTACGCGTTGCAATTCACCTGCTTCAACCGGTTGATCCAGTATTCTGGCAACTCGTTGTCCAAGCATGTTGTGAATTTCAAGAACAGCATGACCACTAACTGCAGAAACAAATTCAAAGTTCACCACTTCATCAAATGGATTCGGGAACACTTTGAGTTCACTATCCTGAAGAATTGGATTTACATCTAATTGTATATCTGCTGATTTTTTCACTTTTTGGTCTTCAACTGATCCATTTGCTCGTTTAGAACCTTTAAAAGGAGGCAGATCTTCTGGATCCATTTCTTCCCACCATGGATAATCATCTGGACTTACGATGCTATCACTTCCACTAAGAACAAATACTCCGTCATTATTCACGTCAACTTCACCATAACATACACAGGTAAGTTCACATGCCACACCATGGGCAATGATCCAGAATTCGTCAACAACATTTGTTATAATAACATTCGCGTCTGTATAGTGGCCTTCGCCTTCAACAACAACGGTATACTGACCTGGAGCAACTGTTTGTTTCTGTTTTTTACCATTACCCATTACAGGATATTTTTCGTAACCAACATAAACATGTACTTCTTCCAGATAATTTCCAGGATCCATTATATAATCAACATATACACTGTCGTTTTGCCATCTGACTTCAACCTTACCAACAGGTGTTCTATCTGTTGTATCACAATGGGCAGCACCGGCATATAAATCAAGCACATATGTGGTATCACGCTTTGTGATTGGATTCGTCCAGCCCCATCTATTGAATATACCATCACTACAGAAGTCGACTACTTCATCATCGTTTGGTATTACTCCAAATACAGTTTCGCAGTTACCAACTTGTTCGGTCCACTTTTTAACATATACTGTTGTATCTGTTGGATTTCCACAGTCGTCTTCAATATGGAAAGTATAACTGTATATTGCCGGACACTCGCCTTCTACATATATTGCTGTTGCTGATACACTATCAGAACCGTCACAATTATCTGTCCAGTAAGCCCAAATCATATCTGCCGGCTCCATATTACAGATTGAATCCATGAAAGGTATTGAATCTATTTCTGGTGCTGTCAGATCTACTTTCCAGTCTACACGTACTTTCGCTGAATCGATGTTGCCACAAAGATCCTCTGCGTAGAACGTACGTACTGCCCACATTGCACAAGGCTCTCCGCCTGTCTCATCTCTCGATGTTATGGTGATGTCTCCAGGATCATCACAGTTGTCTGTAGCACTCGCACTTCCAAGAGCTGTTTCAATCTCTGCATCAGTTGGATTGCAGCCCAGATCATCATCACTGTTGGCTGTAATTTCTGGTGCTGTCAGATCTACTTTCCAGTCTACACGTACTTTCGCTGAATCGATGTTGCCACAAAGATCCTCTGCGTAGAACGTACGTACTGCCCACATTGCACAAGGCTCTCCGCCTGTCTCATCTCTCGATGTTATGGTGATGTCTCCAGGATCATCACAGTTGTCTGTAGCACTCGCACTTCCAAGAGCTGTTTCAATCTCTGCATCAGTTGGATTGCAGCCCAGATCATCATCACTGTTGGCTGTAATTTCTGGTGCTGTCAGATCTACTTTCATCGTCAATGTCGTAGTTTTTGTATCGGTATTACCACAGTCATCTGTGTATGTAAAAGTATATAGCCTACTCTGGACACAACCTTGAGGAGCTTGCAACACTCCTTCATCAGAATCTACTGTTGTATTTGTTGATCCATCGTTTCCACAATCCACCAAAACATCTGCAGTTAAAGAAGTTGGCCAGGTTCCATTACAACCAAGGTCATATCCGGCAGGAGGTGTAATCGTTACCGTACATTCTTCTGCCTGGAAAATGGTATCCCTACATTCACTAGGGTCTTCAAGCCCAACATTTTGTTCCTCATTCCAGGTATAAATGGTATATGGTCCGGCTGGCAATCCCCCAACACTGTAATTACCGCTTCCATCAGTTGCTCCTTCGTATACAGGAGTACCTGGATCAGAGTCTTCAAAAACATAAATCCAGTAAGGAGCTGTACCTTCTCCTCCAACAGCAATATCCAGGCTACCGGTAGAGTCTCCAAAACATTCAACATCAGTAGCAATAACCTCACATGTTGGTGCTGTATAGGCGATTACAGCAGTTGCAGATAGCTGAACTTCTTTACTACCGCATCCTGACAACATTTCACAATCTGCAATAAACATATGGTATGGACTACCATTAATGTCTGCAGCTGAGCTACCCGGTCCCCACAAGTCTTCACAGGCAATATGGCCACCCCAGGCTAAAAGCACAATAGTCTCTCCTGGATTCGGAGTAAAATCTACCCAGTAATAATCTGATGAAGTATTAGCAGAAGGATCTCCTCCAACAAACTGCATTGCGGTTACTGTACCATTGTAAATCTTCATTAGCCCATAACCATCTCCTACCACATCATTGAAACCATCAATTGGACCGCTTAATCCTATTGAAGTGGGAATTGAATTATTTGGAGGGGGAATTGGAAATGATCCAAAATCATTAAATGGATCCAATCCTGACAACTCCAGATCTGTATCAACCAGAACATCGCCGATAACATTTTCAGGAGTATGACCAAAAGTAGCAGAATGTAAATCCGGCCGTTCAAACGAAGTCATAAAATCAATAGCGTGTTTGAAATCCTTTGTGATATCAAACCCTATTTTGACACGATAGGTTACACCAGAAGTCAATCCACTAACCTGTAAACGATAAGGAATAGTCATTCCACAAGCATAGTGTGCCTTAGCTGCATTAACATTACCCGTTACCCAGCCGGTATTTGTGGTTGGACTAAAAGTAACGTCTTTTAGAGCACCGTTAGCATACTGTTCTAATTTGTCAATCGATTGTGCCTGTACATTACTAAATGAAAATAGTAATGCACAACACCATGCTAATAGGAGTAGTTTCCTAAAAAGTAAGTAATAATTTTTCATACATGTAATTTTGAAGAGTTAAAAAATAATCTTGAAAACCAAGTTTGTTTTAGTCTTTGTTTTACTCAATTATCTCCATCTTCAAAAAAGAGAAGTTCAAACTTCTACGCGTCCAAACGTACTTGTCATGATTTTTCGATATTACATCTGGGGCAAGATGTAATTTCTACCCTTATTTATCATTTCATTACAACTCTTTGAGAATTGCAAATACAAGTTACTATAAGATTAAATGGGATTCAATCGGGAATTTTACTGAAATTTATTACGAGTATTTCGTCAGAAATCGGCGAGTTATTGCAGATTATTTTGGTAGGCAAATTCGATCATTTCTGCAGTAGATCGAACACTTATTTTTGTTTGAATATTTTTTTTGTGGGTTTCTACGGTACGTGGACTGATATTTAATTTCACACCAATTTCTTTATAGGTATAACCTTTACAAAATAGTTTTAAAATGGCAAGTTCCCTGTTGGTTAATATCCGTTTATCCTCGTAGGTGGCCGATACCTTTTTGGTCCTTAAATACTTCTTAAGCAGCTGCCATACCCGTGGAGGGAAATGATCTTCCCCTTTTGTCATGGCTTTTAAAGCATCTATCAGAGCATCGCTTCCCGCATCGTTAAAAACAAAACCATTTACTCCCAGGCTAATATATTCCTCGAAATAATCGGAATAATCGGTACTCAGTATCAGTAGTACCGGTGTTCGTAATGTTTTGCGTCTGATCTTCTTTATAATGCTGATTCCATCATCCTGACAATGAATGATATCTATAATGATCACTTCCGGTTTTTCAACCTTCATTTTGTTCATAAAGTCATTAACGGTCTTGGCTTCAAATACTATCTTAAAATCCTCCGATTCTTCGATAACCGACCTTATTCCCGAACAAAAAAGAGAATAATTTTCCAATATGGCAATGTAGCACATAATACCCCTATTTTTTATCATTATACACCCTAAACTGGTTTACTACCAATTGCATTTTGGAATTCAATCATTGCCTGATTGTGGGGAGGAGTTTGTAACTACATGAAACAGAACCTCAATATACTACTTTTTACGTAATCAGTCAATCCGTAAATTCCCGTAAAAAATTTACGTAAAAACACGTAATAAAATACAAATTAATCTTTTATATATTCCTGATCAAAAAATTACTTTTAAATTAAAAGTAATTATTAATTGCAATAATATTTATGAATTGTAATAAGGAAAAGAATCTACACAGGAATGGATTATCCTATTTGTTTTGTATAAATATCGAATGACCTAAAGAGTTAAAATATTTTTCATAAATAAAATATTCAAGGGTGGTATGTCATTCGATTTGTTCATGAATTTATCTTTCATTCAAGTTCAGCATCTACTTCCGAAATATCAAATGGACAACTGCAATTCCAGCTCAATCAGACACCTTTCCAAACAATTTCTGTTTCATTCCTGCCCTTTTTTACATCTTTCCGGGCCATTTTTGCGTCTTTCCACCTTTTTCGGGAATCTTTCCGGCAAAAAAGTCAATCTTTCCAGCATTGGATTGCTTTTTTTGATTGGCTTTTTAATTTCAGTCGTTTGCGGATATTTATAACAGTTACCTGTGCATACGTCTATACTGGCTACCATATCCTTTTAATCGCTTAGAATCTTTTCGGAAAACATATTTTCCGGCTTCCCTGATTTCATCCACCAATACTTTGAGATACATGTAAGCTTTGTCGCGGATAATCTTCGCTTCGTTCGGATCGGCTTTGTCACCATTGGCTTCAGCCAGCAGATTTGCCAGTTCATCAGCACGTATGGCAGCCCGGTCAAGCAGAGTTAGTTCAAAACGAATAGCCGTTAAGGGCTCCGGATTTTCGCGGCCTAACACGGCAATGTCGTTCAGATCCTGAATCATATCGGCATGTCCGGTACCATCGGTAATTGCACGAACACGACTTAACAGTGCGTCGTTTTTGCGGTATGCAAAACGAAGTGAAGCCAACAAATCATTGCGAAAGTCGTAGGCCTCAGGAGCCTGTATAGTCCACTCTTTCTGAGCCTCCTGTTGCGAACGGTAATCTTTGTTCCAGATTGATTGAGCTTCTCTGCAAGCTCCTGCCCGTATAGGGATGTCTTCAATTTGGGTGCGTTCAATTCCAACTACACTAAGTTTATCCGCGTCGTCTAAACTACAGTGATACAAGTTCTCGGCTTCCTGTAATGCAATTGCAACAGGTATGCCTGGGTCTGTCACTTCTTCATTAGCGATAGCCTGGATTTCGGCTAATTTGGCATTGTAGTCATCTAAATTTGCCATTTTTATTACATTTAAAAAATTAATAATTAAAGGTTATTGATTTAAGGCCGTCTTAAAGCTTCCTAAGGCAAGGGCGGCCTTTTTATATCGCCGGCAGATGACTCTGCCGGTGTACATTCCATTTTGTGGAACGTGAGCATAGATCGAGTGTTAAAAATTACGGTATAACCTGTATTTTGAGGTATCTCGCGATATTGTTTTTTAACAGATGTCAAAATTATGGAAAATATACGATTCTGAAATGGTAAATATATAAGCGGTAGCTCCTGGTTGATAAACGGTCGTGTTTGGAGAATAAACGGTACGCAGTGTATTTTAAATTACCTCTTTGAATAAATAACAATGTAGCACTGAGTTATACAAAATCATTCTTTATAGCAAAAGCAATCAGCTCGTTAAGCGTTCCAAGACCTAGTTTAGCAAGGATATTATTTTTATGCGATTCAACTGTGCGGGGACTAATATGAAGCTCCTCTCCTATTTTTTTATAAGAATATCCATGAGCAAAGAGTTTTAGTACTGTTAACTCTCTTTTACTTAATTCGTCCAACAATGTTAGAGGCTGACTCACACTGCTCTCCTGCAGTTTAAGTTCGACCTCTGTATTTCCCAGATACTGTTCTCCATTTAACACTTTATTACACACAAAAATTAACTGTTCTATAGAATCCGTTTTCCATAAAATTCCTTTAACTCCATTCATCAGGTACAGTAATACATTATGGTCAGCCTGCGTAGTATTGAATAAGATTATCGGAATTCCGGGGTAATTGTCTTTTAAGAATTTAGTTACTGTTTTAATCATTTCAGATGGCAGCTCACAACTCAAAAATATCAAATCAAAAGCAATCAAACCTTTAAGGGCTTTCAATTCGATATCACTTGATATTTCTGTCAAAACATCGAAGTCTGCGGCCTCCTTTAGAAGAAGCTTTAATGCCTCACGACAAATAGCATTATCATCAAACAGTAATATTTTTCTTTTTTCAGACACATTCATCACACCCTTAAAACGATTATAACACATAAATGTTCTACATATCTGAGGTATAGATGGTTAATTCGGGAATAAATCGTAGAACTGATCTGATAAATGAACAGGATAAAAGCTTAGTAAAAATGTATAATTTGCTTATAGTCTTAGGCAAAAACACTTTACATAAGTATCGGAATGTTCACAATGTCAATCAGTTACACTAATCTCATTTACTTTTTTTTAAGTTTTTTTGTCATACTAACAAGATGCTGAAGATATAGAAAACACTGGGAGTTCGACATGATATTAACATCTAAGAATTTTTCTAAATAACGTTGTGTTAAGAAAATCTATTGCAAGTTAATAATCAGTGGTTTAGATTTACATCGCAAACCTTTTTAAATAGAACTGATTAAGTAGACGCTTTAATTTCCTATTCATGTAAATTTCATTTTAAGGAAAGAGTCTAAATGTGTGATTAAGTTGTGATGAAAATTCTAACCCAATTGAATTTTCAAAACTCTTTGAGAGATTTATCAATGCCAATCATTGATACAGGAGAAGTTATGGACCACTAGAGTAAAACAAAAATGAGAAAACCAGAGTTAGTGTTGCTAATGCTATTTATAGCATTAATCGGAAAAAGTACGTTCGCCCAAAACCCAGATTTCAAGTTAGAAAGTAAAGATCATCAGTTAATCTCAATTGATGAATCGTTCTCAGAATCCGGAGAAATCAAGCCCTTTAAAGAACAAGGTAAAAAGATCTACGGACTTGCGGCCAGTGCCGATATTGATTTTTCATCGGTCGATGGCTGTGTGCGTTTGGTATTGCTCGACCAGGATTTTAACGAACACCTGTTATTAGAGAGTTATCCAAACTTAAACGGAACAAATCATGTTTCATTTATTGATTATGCCGAAGAAACAGCCTTATTAAATGGTGTTGTTCCTTATGCTCTTAGCGTAGAGCTAAATAATGCAACAGTTGTAATTAAAAGCCTCTCTTATTCATCGAAAGGAGACGTAATTTCAGATTACAACAAACAAAAAAAGGAAAAACGTTCGGCTCAGAATAAAGAAAAAATTGAGAAGCTGAACAAAAACCTAAAAGCCAACGGACAGCACTGGGTAGCAGGAGAAACCAGCGTTTCGGCCATGAGTTACGGCGAACGTAAAAAACTGTATGGACAAAGTACCTTCCCTGCCGGATTTGAGTTTTATGCCGGAGGTGTAATTTCAACCAGCAGTTCAGAAGATGGAAGTTCAACATTTTTAAAATCAGCGACCATAACAACAAGCCCATATGTTGATGAATGGGATTGGCGTGATCGACATGGAAAAAATTGGATGTCTCCAGTTGTTAATCAAAGTACTTGTGGAGCATGTTGGGCTTTTGCCCCAACTGCCGCAACTGAGGCGATGGCTAACCTAAATTTTAACCAGTTATTAAATTTCGACCTCTCAGAACAAGATGTCTTATCTTGTAGTGGTGGAGGATCCTGCAGTGGTGGCTATCCTTCAACTGCGATGAATTACATCCAGAAAACCGGAATTGTTGATGAAATTACCTTCCCTTATGCAAAAGAAGATTTAGCCTGTAGCCAAAAAGGGAATAATCCAAATGAACTAGTAAAAATATCAGGTTTTGTTGCCTATGGATCATCTACATACCCAAAAACTGAGGATGACCTGAAACGCATGCTTATTGAAAAGGGACCTTTAAGCAGTGCATTATATGATTGGAAACATGCAATGGCATTAGCTGGATACCTCGTTGTCAAAGAAGGAGATGTTATATATTACCGAGATCCTGAAACTAAGTTCAGATATTGGATAACTGTTGCAGCAGGAGATCCACTTATTGGCAAAACTTTATGGATATTTAAAAATAGCTGGGGAAGCGGTTTTGGCGATGGAGGTTATGTTTATGTTGAGACCACCCTATCAAACATCACGCAGACCTTTGGAATAGAAACTCCTGTATTAAGTTTGGTAAACAATTACGAAGTAGTCTGCACCGATAACGACGGAGACGGCTACTACTGGTGGGGATTAGGAGAAAAACCTGCCAATTGTCCGCCATGTCCTGATTTGGCAGATGGGGATGACTCTGATCCAACAAAAGGGCCAAGGGATGAATACGGATACTGCATGCCAATAAATGGCACACCAATTCCGGTAGCCAACTTTACATCTACCAGCACTTCAATAAATAAAGGACAAAGTGTTAGTTTTACCGACCTTTCAACAAATACTCCAACATCGTGGAGCTGGGCTTTCAACGGAGCTACACCATCAACATCTACTGAGAAAAACCCAACAGTAAGCTATAATACAACGGGGACATTCAGCGTTAGCCTCACGGTTAGCAACCCTGATGGAACGGATACAAAAACAGAAACTGCTTACATTACTGTTACGGAGCCTGTTATGGCTCCTGTTGCCAGTTTTTCGGCTACCCCTGCTACTATCAACGAAGGTTCTCAAGTCTCTTTTACTGATTTAACCACTAACCAACCAACCTCATGGAGCTGGACTTTTGAAGGCGGTACTCCTTCAGCCTCTGAAGATCAAAATCCTAAGGTAGTTTACAGTACTCCCGGAACATATGATGTTACGCTAACAGTTACCAATTCAGGAGGTACTAATACTAAAACAATTACAAATTACATCCAGGTAATTGATACCGTTGAAGCTCCTGTGGCTGCATTTACAGCAAACAACACTATCATTGCTGAAGGACAATCAGTGACGTTTACCGACCAGTCTGCCAATACACCAACGTCTTGGAGCTGGACATTTGAAGGAGGCGCACCAGCTTCTTCTGCCAGTCAAAATCCAACGGTTGTTTATGCTACTCCGGGTGTATACAATGTGTCGCTTGTGGCAACTAACGAAGGAGGATCGAATACAACAACAAAAAGTGCTTTTATTACCGTTCAGGATACTCTCGAAGCTCCAATCGCGGATTTTACTGCAGATAACACGGCCATCACAGAAGGAGGAGAAATTTCTTTCACTGATAAGTCGAAAAATACACCGGCAACGTGGAAATGGGTATTCGATGGTGGTAATCCATCAACATCGACTGAAAGAAATCCGAGAGTAACTTATAGCTCGCCTAATAGTTATAAAGTTTCACTTACCGTCACCAATGCCGCAGGGAACCATACAAAAACGGTTGAAAATTACATCAAGGTTGAGGCAACACCTGATCCGGTCTATTGTATTCCAACTCCTGTTGCAACAGATGAATGGATAGCAGAAGTACACATTGAAGACAACAGCTACTCATCCGGCTCAGAAGGATACGCCGACAACACAGATGTGATCTTTAATTTTATCGCCGGAAGCAATAACAACTTTACGCTCGTACCAGGTTTTAGCGGAAGGAGCAGTTTTGAAAATTGGGGCATTTGGATTGATTTTAATTCAGATATGAATTTTACGGAAGATGAAAAGGTCTTTACATCATCAAAATCCAAGTCATCGGTTAGCGGAACAATTTATATCCCGCAAACAAATATAACTACACGTATGAGGGTTGCAATGGGCAGCAGCAGCCCAACGGCTTGCGATTTTGCAGGACCCGGAGAGGTAGAAGATTACACCATCGTAATTTCAGAACCGGTACCTCTACCTCCTGTTGCTGTATTTAGTGCCAGCTCAACAACTATAGTTGCCGGACAAACTGTTCAGTTCTCAAATTTATCTGAGAATGAGCCAACCAATTATCAATGGTATTTTCCGGGTGGTACACCATCAGCAAGTACAGAGCCAAATCCGACGGTTAACTATACCACCGCAGGAACATACGATGTTACGCTGATAGCCTACAAAACAGGTTTCGCGTCATCAGAACTAACATTCACAAATTACATTGGAGTTGCGGATAACGATGTTAATCCAACACCTACCCCATCAATTTATTGCGAACCTGCATTAATCAGCAGTTCCACTTACATTCAAAACGTGAATATAGGAAATGCCATGGCTGTTAACAGTTATGGTGATGGATACTCATTCGATACAAATCCATTTACGTTGAATGCAGGTGGTTCGTACGCCATTAATTTGGAGCCAAGTAATTCTTCAAGCCGTAATTTCTGGAGAATATGGATTGACTTTAACAACGACGGAGATTTTGATGATGCCGACGAGACATTGCTGGCCTTAAACAACAAAAAAGGCTCTGTTGCTGAAACGATTGCAATTCCGACCTACGTTTCGGGAACAGCACGAGTTCGTATTTCGATGAAAGTTGGTAAAGCCCCTGCAGCCTGCGATGATGATTTTGAAGGTGAGGTTGAGGATTACCTGGTTTCGGTTGATGCACCGATGCTACAATCGTCGATGCCTAAGGAGACAGCCGAATCAATCTATGAAATGGATTTGAGAGTATACCCGAATCCAACAACAGACCAGCTGAATTTGAGATTATCAGGCACAGCAGAACAGGCATCTTATGCAATTTATAATACCGTTGGTAAAAAAGTTGCAGAACAATCAATCGTTGCCTCACTAACAACTATCGATATGAGCGATATGTCACCCGGCATTTACCTTGTGGTTGTAAAAACCGATGCGCAAACATTTAATAAGAAGGTGATTAAAAAATAAGTACTAGCAACACGTACAACTCTGAGAAGGCAGGATACTATGGAGACAGAAGTTATCCTGCCTTTCTTTTTAACCGCCTTGCCAAAGCGTGTATCCGCCTGATTCCCTCCAGTACTTCTGATTCAAAACGATAAATTTCAATTCTATTTTCAGCAGTTACTGATAGTCTGTCGATTAGGTATAAACGAACATCCTGAAGGCCTTGCTTAAACTGGTCTTTTGCCAGCGTATCATCTGCTAAAATATCATCTTCACTGTAAAATTGAACAGCTGCGTCAAAAGCTTCCAGTGCCATATTGTGAACGACGGCTATCCGCTGCACTGTATCAGTACTTACGTAAAATCCCTTTTCAATTCGGTGTTCAGCGGCTTCAACTAACGATGTTGTTACCACGTCGGCTGCCGACTCCAATACATTTACAGCTTCGATCTGCCGCTCAAGAATATGGCTTTGCTTTTTACTAATCGACTGGCTTTGTATATTCTGTAAGAATGTCAAAATTTCGGCATGTCCCTTATCGATTAACGTATCTTTATTACGCAACGCAACCAATTCATTTTCTTTCCCGGTTAAAGCCATCGGAATTCCTGCTTTTAATATTTCAAGAACCTTTTCGCCCAGCTTGGCGATGGAATTTTGGGATAATTCCAATGCAAGACTAACATCTTGCAAATAAAAATCATGCAACTCCTGAAATAATCTTTCCTCTTTCTTTTTCTTTTCTGGAACCATCCAAACCACCAGTTTTGAGATCGGTTTTACCAACCAAATAAATAAGAAAGTATTGGCTAAATTAAAAATGGTATGAGCATTTGCCACTTGTCGGGATTCGCTTCCTGGCGAAATATCTTCCACCAGATGGGCCAATTGTGAAATAAAAGCATACCAAATCAATACACCAAAAACCTTAAAAAGTATATGTGAAACTGCTACTCTCATTGCAGCCTTTGGTTTACCCAATGCCGACAATAGCGCAGTAACACATGTTCCTACATTTGCCCCCATAATAATCGCAATGGCCGGTTCAATAGCTATTAATCCCTGCGATGCCATAATAATTACAATTCCGGTAGTTGCCGAAGAACTTTGTACCAATGCAGTAAATAACGCCCCGATTAATATCCCATAGATGTAATTATCAAGCCCCTTCATTAAATCTAAAAAAGGTTCATAGCTTTTTAACGGTGCTGTTGCTTCGCTCATCACCGTCATTCCAAGAAAAACCAAGCCAAGACCTAAAACAATTGTACCTGCATTTTTAACAAGCTTATTTTTAAATATAAACCCGGCCAGAAATCCTACAGCAATCATTATCCACGAGGCTTTGGTTATTTTAAAAGCAATAATTTGTGCTGTAATGGTGGTACCGACATTGGCGCCAAGAATAATTCCAAGTGTGCTTTGAAAGGAGATTAAACCTGCCGAAACAAATCCTACCGCCAAAACCGTAGTTACCGACGATGACTGTATAACAGCTGTAATTCCGGTTCCTGCCACTAGCGAAGTCCAACGATTACGCGTCATTCCTTGCAAGAATGCTTTCATCTTGTTTCCTGCTGCGGCTTTTAAGCCATCAGTCATTACATTCATCCCATGGAGGAACAATGCCAGGCCGCCTAATAAAAGTATTATTTGTGAAGTGAAATTCATTTCAAAAAGTTTCTACTAATTTAAAAAACTTAGCTAACTCTTCGAACTATCATTTTACGACTAACAGATAAATGCTATCTTTATGCGATACTAAAATTTTATACAATGAACTTACACCAACTTCTTTACCTAATCGTTTTGGCATTATTTCTAAACTCGTGTTCCAACAATTCTCAGGAAACCAAACAACCCAACGTCGTAATTATATTTCTCGACGATTCGGGTTATTCTGACTTCTCCCCTTTTGGACAATCCCGTATTGAAACGCCCAACGTAACAACACTGGCAGAAGAAGGTATAATGTTCAGGAATTTTTACGTACCTCAGGCAGTTTGTTCAGCATCGCGCTCAGCACTTATTTCGGGCTGCTATCCGGGGCGAACAAAGGTTTTTGGAGCACACGGCCCTGGCGGTCGCGGACTGGAAAAGACATTTCCAACCATAGGAGAAGTATTTAAGAATGCAGGATATAAAACCGCACTTTTTGGCAAATGGCATTGTGGTGATCAGCCGGAAACGCGTCCGCAAAGCCGCGGCTTTGATGAAACTTGTGGACTGATGTACTCCAACGATATGTGGAGTCACCATCCTGAAAGTCCGGAGTACTGGGGACAGTGGCCACTTCAATTTTGGGAAAACGGCGAAGTAACTATTGAAGACGTGGATTCAGCCGACCAAAAAATGCTGACCAAATGGTATACCGAACATGCCGTTAATTTTATTTCGAAACACAAAGACGAACCATTTTTACTGTACGTACCACATGCTATGTCGCATGTTCCGTTGTTTTGCAGCCCCGAGTTTGAAGGAATAACTGGCGAAGGATTGTATGCTGATGTTTTAACCGAGTTGGACTGGTCGGTTGGACAAATAAACCAGGCGTTAAAAGACAATGGTATTGAGGATAATACGATTGTAATTTTCTCATCGGACAACGGCCCGTGGATTGCTTATGGCAACCACGCCGGCACCACTCCGTTTCGTGAGGCAAAAGGGACAACCTTCGATGGCGGAACCCGCTCGGCAACTATCATTAAGTATCCGGCAAAATTAAAAGGTAATCAGCAATCGAGTAAGGCTTTAATGACTATTGACTTGCTACCTACACTTTGTGAGTTGGCTAATATTCCACTTCCTGAAACAGAAATAGATGGGAAAAACGTTTGGGATATTATCTCAGGAAAATCGGATGCCACAAACCCTCACGATTATTACGCTTTTACCAATGACAAAGAATTTCAGGCAGTGATGTCGGGCGATGGAAAATGGAAGTTACATCTTCCACATAATTACCGCACAATGACTGATATTAAAGGAAAAGACGGTATGCCCGGAAAATATGATTATTCGGCTAAAATTGAACTTTCGCTGTTTGATATGGAAAACGATCCGTACGAAACTACCAATGTAATTCTAGACTATCCTGAAATTGCTGAAGAACTAATGGGGTATGCTGAGATACATAAGAAAAAGTTCTTTAGCAAAAACTAAAGAACTATATAAATAGTGGTTGCAATCAACAATGCCCTGATTAGTGTTTAAAGCTTAAGAAACGATCCGGATTCGAGATATCAATTTGATTATTAAGGATTTCGGGGCTGATTTCGCCTTTAACGTAAATCAGGGCATTGTCGTCGCCACCAACCAGAATAACCATTTCTTTAATTACCGATTCATCCATCCGTCCGAAAATGGTCACATTCTGGTCTTCTTCGCGAACAACCATAAGCTCTTCATAATCCTTTTTCTCACTTATTTTCTTATAAAATTCTTCGTGCAGATCAATTCGGGCATTCAAATTATCGTCATCAACGGCAATTACTTTAACGCCATCGATACTATTCAGTAAATCCCTTTCACAATCTTCCAAATCACCTATTCCGGCTGCAAGGTGAATTACCCACCCCGGCACTGAAACCGTGGTTACACCATCTCTAGAACGATATTTGGAATAGGCTTCTGATACACCCGATTCGTAAACACACGAGGTCATTAAAAAAAGACCCACCGATAAGATTAAAGCTATACATTTCATCTGTTCAAAATTTTTTGTTTTCTGAATGATCAAAAAATTTAGATACATTCAGTAACTCGCATAAATTTTAATCATTCTTTGTTATGAGTTTAGAATGCTGAAAATTCATGTTCGTTTCATGTCTTTGTTTTCGAATAAGACGTTGGGCTTTAAATATCGTTACATCAAAAAAATATTATTTCGTTTTGTTTTGATGAAAACACAGGCTACCGCTAATAAAAGTTAAGCAACCGATCAAATTCTTCAGGAATTGGTGATTCAAAAGAAACCTTTTCTGCTGTTGCTGGATGTTTAAATTCCAGTTTCCCGGCGTACAGAAAAAGCCTTCGGATATCGGTATCGGCAAGAATTAATTTATTCAATGCAAAATCTCCGTGATGTGTGTCGCCAATAATATCAAATCTATTTTTGGCAAAATGTTGGCGCAACTGGTGCCAACGTCCTGTTTCCGGGTTAATCTCCACCAAACTCAGCTCAATATCAGTTTTGTCTTTCGAAGTCAATTTTGTTTGAATGGTGCGCAGTGTCTTATAATGCGTTACAGCCGGCTTTTTAAACTTCGATTTCTTTTTCACCAACACTTTCGAGTCGAAAGTTCCCTCTCCCGGATTTCCCTGTACAATGGCATAGTAGGTTTTCTGCACTTCCTTCTGCTCAAACTGTTTGGTTAAAACACTGGCCACTTCCGACGAAAATGCCAAAACCATCACTCCTGAAGTTTTCGAGTCTAAACGATGTACGTTATAAATCCACTTCCCCGTTTCATCGCCAATTAATTTGGTTAAATACGGAGCATCGTTGGGCATAAAATCATTTTTATGAACCGGAAGTTCTATGGGCTTCTCTACCACAATGATTGATTCGTCTCGATATAATATTGGAATATTCATAATCTAATTAAAAGTCCAAAGGTAATATTACCAGCGAAGTTTTAGATTTGTTCTTTACATTTCTTAACGGGTGGCGGTAAACCACCTCGATTCCCGGTTGTTATAAGTGGTATGAAAACAATTGTATTATTATTTATTCTCAGTTTAAGTTTTGGGAGTTATGCCCAAAATGATAAACAAGATAAAGACGCTAAAAAAATGGAATACAACAAATTAAATGAATTTGAGCGATATGTAATTTTAGAAAAAGGAACAGAGCGGCCGTATACCGGAAAGTACACTGATTATAAAGAAAATGGCACGTATGTGTGTAAACAGTGTGGGACTGCCCTGTATAAATCGACCGATAAATTTGATTCGCAATGTGGTTGGCCAAGTTTTGATGATGAGATTGACGGTGCTGTAAACCGAACAACAGATGCCGACGGGCGTCGTACCGAAATTACCTGCGCCAACTGTGGTGGCCACCTCGGACATGTATTTTTTGGCGAAGGGTTTACCGATAAAAATACCAGGCATTGCGTTAATTCTGTTTCGCTTGATTTTATTCCGGCTAATGAAGACACAAAAAAAGAAAAACAGTAATTGTTTTCCTTTTTTTGTAATGATCGTATAATTTGACTACTCTGTCATTTCTTTTACCTTTAGTCCTTCAATAAAAAACACGCGCTCTGACGCTGCCTGATTGTCAGCAAGAACTTCATGCGCAGCGGCTGTTTCGGCGTCTTCAACTTCGCCTTCTTCTTCACCGTGTTCTTTTCCGGGGTTGTGGGCATCTGCTTCGGTTAAAACTTCTTTCAGAATACCTGTAATTTCCAGTTCACTTCCCATTTGCTCCTGAGTAAAAGCTCCTAGCTTTTCGCCGGCTTCTACCCGAATTGAGATATCTTCAGTACTTCCCATTAAAAAGCAGCGCTCACCACCTTGCTGGCACACATGAAATACCGTACCTTTTACAACCACTTCGTTATTGGCTAATTCAGGTGCTTTTTCAAGAAGTTCGTCAACACTTAGAACAACTGCTGATTTCTCGGCTTCAACTTTAGCCTCCTGAGTTTTTGGTTGTTGACCACAGGCAAATAGAATTACCGCGAACAAACTAATTAATGCAATTTTCTTCATTTTTTTGATGTTTTGGTTTTTTTATGTTGCTTAAAGATATAAAATTACAAAGATTAAAGGAACAATAAAACCGGCAACCGTTAACCACCATCCCCAACGTTGCAATCCTCTTTTTCCTTTAAGAATAAAAAGGCCTGAAACGGCCACAAACAACAGAATAACAGCCATTGTATCGCTCACCCACTTCCATACCGTTCCCAGGGTGGCGCGGTGTAGTTTGTTCATGCTAAATACCAGTGGGCGACGCTGCAAATAACGCATTCTCCCTTCTCCCGCACCGGGGAAGATAATCACCTCTCCGTTGGCAATAAATACCTTTATATCTCCATCATTGTCAACATAATGTTTTTTATAAACTACATCGGGCTGAACGGATTCCACAATTTGTTGAATTTCATCATCGGTATACGATTGTTGAGGCTGTAAATCGTGAATAAAATCCGTGATTATTATTTTGTAATCAGGATTGAAATCGTGACGATGATTCAGATAGATTCCTGACACTACGTATACGATTGTCATGGCAACAATAAAGTATCCAAAATCGCGATGTAAAATGCGTAAAAGTTTCCGGATTTTCATGGATAAATTCTTTTGGAGGTAAATATATGATAAATGGCTTGATTAGGAGATTAACAAAAAATATTAAATATTAACATTATTGGAAAATGTTGATAATCAATCAAAACCGCATGAGGTTTACGATTTGGGCGATTAATTCGGGTAATTTTGTCTTTATAAGAGAAATCAAGTATTGACATGAAAAACATATAGTTGTATATTGCATTCATCCTAGTGTACTAGGGCTCTGGTTTTATCACAACTTAATTGGGTACCTCCGGCTATTGAGCCGGAGGTTTTTTCATGTTTTTTTATAATATTTTGCCGCTAAAACGCCTTTATTTATCCATGTAATAGTCGTTTAACGATACCAGGTCTTCGGAGTTACACACCGGGCATTTTTCATTATTTTCAGAGTAATCGCTAAAACTTGCTTTACAACTGTTGCATCTGAACCAGTTTTTATCAAAATAAACATCACCACCTCTGAAAATAAGGTCTCTTCCCTCAACAAATGCAGTAGCCACTTTATTTCGGGCTTCTTCGTAAATACGGGTTAATGTCGGGCGCGAAACATCCATAAAAACGGCTGCTTCCTCCTGTGTAAGATTTTGGTAATCCAGTAAACGGATTGCCTCGTATTCTTCGAGGTGTAAAATAACTTCATTTGTTTTACGTCCGCGAACACCATAAACCGACATACCTTTAATTACCGGAGGTACCTGGATCCTTCTGTTTCTTTTTCTTCTTGGCATATTAAATCGTGTTAAGTTTATTTAGTAAAAAGTGGTCAACTAAAACTAATGCAGCCATTGCCTCAACGATGGGCACAGCACGTGGAAGTACACAAGGATCGTGCCTTCCTTTCGGATTAATTTTTATGCTTTTTTCATCCTTGTCGAGTGTTTCTTGTTCTTTTAACAAGGTGGCGATGGGTTTAAACGCAACATTAAAATAAATGTCTTCGCCATTGGAGATACCTCCCTGTATACCACCTGAGTTATTCGTTTTTGTCCGAACGCCCTCGTCTGTTTTTATAAAAATATCGTTATGCTCCGAGCCACTTAGTTTTGTTCCTTCAAATCCGGAACCATACTCAAATCCCTTTACAGCGTTAATTCCAAGCATTGCAAAACCCATGTCGGCATGCAGTTTGTTAAAAACGGGTTCTCCCCAACCTGCGGGTACACCGGTAGCAACTCCGGTAATTACACCGCCAACCGTATCGTGTTCACGTCCGGCTTTTTCAATTCGGGCGATCATTTGCTCAGCTACTTCCTTATCGGGGCAACGTACAATATTATTCTCGGTAGCCGAAAGATCTAATTCTTTATAATCTTTCTGAAGTTTTATTTCTCCAACCTGTGATACAAAAGCCTGAATAGAAACACCTGCTTTTGCAAGTATCTGTTTGGCAATTGCTCCGGCAACAACACGTGCAATGGTTTCGCGCGCCGATGATCTGCCACCTCCGCGATGATCGCGAGTGCCGTATTTTTTAGTGTAAGTAAAATCGGCATGCGACGGACGGAATACGTCTTTAAGATCGTTGTAATCGTTCGAGTGTTGGTCTTTGTTCCAAATGGCGAATGCGATTGGAGTTCCCTGGGTTTTTCCTTCAAATACGCCTGAAAGAAACTCCACCTGATCCGGCTCTTTTCGTTGTGTTGTAATTTTCGACTGTCCTGGTTTTCTCCGCGCCAGGTCTTTTTGAATTAAATCTATATCGAGCTCAACCCCAGCCGGACAACCATCGATTATACCACCAATTCCTCGTCCATGAGATTCGCCAAATGAGGTTAAGCGAAATATCTTTCCAAAAGTATTCATCTGTATAATATTGTTTGCTACTCCTTGTAACAATTAGATCTCGCATGAATGGTAACTACGAATAAAGTAGTCTATTTTCATACAATCAGCTCTATAAAGTGAGAAACCCCGTTTCCATTATCAAATGAAAACAGGGTTAAAATAATTAAATTGAACTTATTATCAAAATTTATTAGCAGCCGCAACCACAGCCGCCACTGCTTTCAGTTCCACAAGAACCGTCACCACAGCTTTCGGTAGAGCATCCACCGCCGCTGCCACAGCCACAACCTCCTCCACCAGAGAGGATCTGTGCAACTTCTTCGTCTGATGCTTCGCGAACATCAACAACTTTACCCGCAAAGAATAAATCTTCGCCCGCCAGTGGGTGGTTGAAGTCCATCTTTACGATTTCGTCGTTAACCTCTAATACAAGTCCGTTTAAACGTTGGCCGTTACTGCTCATCATTGGTACAGTATTACCAACATTAATCAGTTCTGCGTCGAATTCACCATTCACCAAAAACACATTTTTTGGCAGCTCAACAATTGCTTCGTTGTTTACTGCACCATATGCTTCAGTGCTTTCAATTTTAATTGTGAAAGGATCGTCTTGTTTTAAACCGATCAATTCAGATTCGAACTTTGGTAGCATCATACCTGCTCCGTAAAGGAACTCCAAAGGTTGTTCAGTTGTTGCCTGCTCAACCAGTTCTCCCTGCTCGTTGTCGATACGAAGGTCGTACGTCAACTTCACCATTTTATATTTTCCAATCTCTAACATATTCTTTATTTCTCTTGATGATCTGCAAAATAAGTTATTTTCAATTCTCCAACAAAATACTTGCAGCTCCTTTATTCAGTTTTAACATTAATTTTTACTATTCTTAAAAACCACTTCCGGTTTCTTTATTGCTCTGTAAACCAATAGCGCACCAATTATAACAAAAGGAACACTTAACCACTGCCCCATGTTCAATGCCATACCAGCTTCGAACGCTTCCTGATCTTCTTTTATAAACTCAATAAAGAAACGAGCTAAAAAGATGAATACGAAAAACGCGCCTAACAATAAGCCCGGACGGTTTTTGGCACTCGTTTTCCAATATAAATACATTAGCACACCAAATGAAATTAGGTAAGCCAGGGCCTCGTATACCTGTGTAGGATGTTTTGCTACGGTTTCGCCATTTCTTTCAAAAATTATGCCCCATGGTAATGCTGTTTGAATTCCATAGATCTCTGAGTTCATCAGGTTTCCTGTGCGAATAAAAGCTGCTACCAAAGCTGTTGGAACCACAATCCGGTCCAATGTCCAAAGCATGGTACGTTTGGTTATCCATTTTGAATGCAGGTACATGGCAATTAAAATACCAAGCGCCCCGCCATGACTGGCCAGTCCACCGTGCCAAACCTTAATAATTTCTCCCGGATTTTGCGAGTAATAGTCCCATCCGTAAAAGAAAACGTGGCCGAGACGTGCACCAACAACAGTTGCTATTATAATGTAAAAGAACAGACTGTCTATCCATTTCTGGTTTACATTTTCCGACTTTAGCATTTTTTCGCCAATGTAATAGCCAATTAAAAAACCTGAGGCAAACAATAAACCATACCATCGAATCGACAGTGGCCCAAGGCTAAAAATTTCGGGATCGACATTCCAGTGAATGAAGTTCAGTAAACTGATCATATTCATCATCTAGTTTGATTATAAGTCACCACCTCTTCCGTGGCATTGTTTGTATTTCTTACCGCTTCCGCAAGGACAAGGATCGTTACGTCCAACACGTTTTTCAACTTTAACCGGTTGTGTTTTGGCCTTTTCAGCTGTATTCGTATTCGCACCCTCCATCGCATTTTCGGCCGATGGCAGTTCCGATTTTTGTGTTTTATAACGGCTCATATCGGTTCTGCGTCGAACTTCTGCCTCACGCACCTGTTCCGGGCTCTGAATAGGAATCTGGCCTTTCATTAAGGTTGAAACAACTTCCTTATTCACCTTGGCAACCATTATCTTAAACAGGTTAAACGACTCGAACTTGTAAATTAACAATGGGTCTTTTTGCTCGTAAGTAGCATTTTGTACCGATTGTTTTAATTCGTCCATTTCGCGAAGTTGTTCTTTCCACGACTCATCGATCGTGTTCAGCACAATTTGTTTCTGGTACGATTTTACCAATTCCTTACCTTTATTATTGTAGGCCTTTTCAAGGTTGCAAATAATCTGGAATACGCGTTTTCCATCGGTAATCGGAACAACAATATTTTTGTAAACCTCTTTTTTTGTTTCGTATACATTTCTAATAACCGGATAAGCTTGCTGCGCAATGGTTTCAACTTTACGGTTATAGTTGTTAATCATTTTTTCGTAAATGCGCTGGGTTACTTCTGCGGCATTCAAACTCTTAAACTCTTCCTGGTTAATCGGCGATTCCAAGGAAAGAAAACGCATCAGTTCCATATTGAAATCTTCGAACATATCGGAACCATGATATTCATTTACCAGCTCTTCAACCGAATCGTACATCATGTTCAGCACATCTACCTCCAAACGTTCGCCGTATAATGCGTGACGACGTTTTTTGTAGATCACTTCACGCTGCGAGTTCATTACATCATCGTATT
Organism: Draconibacterium mangrovi; assembly: GCF_010586825.1. Classification (GTDB taxonomy): domain Bacteria; phylum Bacteroidota; class Bacteroidia; order Bacteroidales; family Prolixibacteraceae; genus Draconibacterium; species Draconibacterium mangrovi. The sequence continues at coordinate 213,648 of NZ_JAAAGB010000007.1, forward strand.
CCAGCAAACGCTTACGAATACCGAAGTTATTCTCCTCAACCTTTTTCTGTGCACGTTCAATCGATTTCGAGATCATTGAGTGTTGAATCACCTCTCCGTCTTCCAAACCAAGCCTGTCCATTACTCCGGAAATACGATCGGAGCCAAACAAACGCATCAAATCATCTTCCAACGACACATAGAACTGCGAAGACCCCGGGTCTCCCTGACGTCCTGCACGTCCTCGCAACTGTCTGTCAACGCGTCTTGAGTCGTGACGCTCGGTACCAATAATTGCCAAACCTCCGGCTTTTTTCACCTCTTCAGACAACTTAATATCGGTACCACGACCCGCCATGTTGGTTGCAATTGTTACTGCTCCTGACTGACCGGCTTCGGCAACAATATCGGCCTCGCGTGCGTGCAGCTTCGCGTTCAATACGTTGTGCTTAATACCTTTAATTTTCAGCATTCGGCTGAGTAACTCCGATATTTCAACCGATGTTGTACCTACCAATACCGGGCGACCTTTTTTGTTCAGTTCAACAATCTCGTCGCTAACGGCATTGTATTTTTCGCGTTTGGTTTTGAAAACCAGGTCTTCCCTGTCGTCGCGAACAATCGGACGGTTGGTAGGAATTACCACAACTTCCAGTTCGTAGATATCCCAGAATTCGCCTGCTTCTGTTTCTGCAGTACCAGTCATACCAGCCAGTTTGTGGTACATCCTGAAATAGTTCTGAAGTGTGATAGTTGCAAAAGTTTGCGTTGCCGCTTCTACTTTTACCTGCTCCTTGGCTTCAATTGCCTGGTGTAAACCATCGGAATAACGACGACCTTCCATAATACGACCGGTCTGCTCGTCAACAATTTTCACCTTATTGTCCATCACCACATATTCCACATCTTTTTCAAACATGGCATATGCTTTTAACAACTGGTTGATGGTATGAACACGCTCTGATTTTATCGCGTAGTCCTGTAGTAACTTATCTTTTTCAAGCTGAATGTCTTCCGGCGCTTTCTCGCTGTTTTCCAGTTCGGCCATTTTTCCGCCCATATCCGGCAGTACGAAGAATTCAGCATCTTCAAAACCAGCCGAAATCAAGTCGATACCTTTATCGGTAAGCTCTACTGAATTTTGCTTCTCTTCGATAATAAAAAACAATGGATCGGTTACAATGTGCATGTTTTTGCTGTTCTCCTGCATGTACAGGTTTTCTGTTTTTTGCATAACAGCTTTCATGCCTTCCTCACTTAAAAACTTAATGATGGATTTGTTTTTAGGCATCCCTTTGTGGGCACGCAATAAAAGCAAACCACCTTCTTTTTTCTCGTCGGAAGTAGCATCGGGTTTGGTAAGCAGGCGTTTGGCATCAATAAATATTTTATTTACCAGCTCGCGCTGCACCCTGTATAATTTTTCTACGTAAACTTTCAGTTCTTCGAACTGCTGATTATCGCCTTTTGGCACCGGCCCCGAGATAATAAGTGGTGTACGTGCATCATCAACCAAAACCGAGTCAACCTCGTCGACAATGGCATATTGATGTTTGCGCTGCACCAAATCTTCCGGATTAATGGCCATGTTATCGCGCAGATAATCGAAACCAAATTCGTTGTTGGTTCCAAAAGTAATATCCGAGTTGTATGCTTTTCTTCGGGCTTCAGAGTTTGGCTGGTGTTTATCGATACAATCAACCGATAATCCGTGGAACTCGTACATCGGCCCCATCCACTCGGCATCACGTTTCGACAGGTAATCGTTAACGGTTACAATGTGCACCCCTTTTCCGGTAAGAGCATTCAAAAACACAGGCAATGTTGCGACCAGTGTTTTTCCTTCACCCGTTGCCATCTCGGCAATATTACCCTGGTGAAGTACCACTCCACCAATCAGCTGTACATCGTAGTGAACCATATTCCAGGTTACCCTGTTTCCTCCGGCCAGCCAACTGTTTTCCCAGATGGCTTTGTCGCCGCTAATTTTAATACTGTCGCGGGTTGTCGAAAGATCGCGGTCGAAATCGCTGGCTGAAACCTCAATCGTCTCATTTTCGGAGAAACGACGGGCGGTATCTTTTATTACTGCAAAAGCGGTTGGAAGAATTTCGTTGAGAACCTCTTCTATTTTCTCATCTATTTTTTCTTCCAGCTTATCAATACGTTCGTATATTTTTTCGCTTTCCTGAATTTCAACTTCTTCAACTTCTACTTTTAACGCAGCAATTTCATCCTCTTCAGGTTTAATCCGGTCGGCAATAATTTGCTTTAATTTCGCCGATTCGGCCCTTAAATCATCATGAGATAATTTGGAGATTCTTTCGTATTCCTCTTTAATTTTATTGATGATAGGAGTTATTTCTTTAATATCCCGCTCCGATTTGTTTCCCAGAAGTTTTCCCAGGATCTTATTTACAAATGCCATCTGTGCAACTTATATTTAAATTATATAAAACCTGTGCAAATGTAATTAATTGTACAGGCTAAAAAAACATTCGTTTTACTTATTACTAATAATTATGCCAAATAGTTTAGGTGTCAAATATCAGACACATTTACAGTTTCGGAACTATTATCTGCCAACACAACTGCCATATGCGCATAACTTTATTCAACTTTAAAAAGGTGCCGCTACAGCAATTGGCCAATTTTAATACTTTTGACGCAAATATTTAGGATGGGAGATTTAAAAAATACCTGTTTTGTTTGCAAGCAACCGGTCACTTCTGAAAATTCGGAATTGAATACAAACGTTAATCTGCCGGTTTGTAAGGATTGCAAGGCAACTGATGCCGAGAAGAAAGCAGAAAAAGAAGCGCTCGACAGTTTGTCCGACGGTTTTGTTTGCGGCTGTATATAAAAAAAACCGCGATTTCTCGCGGTTCCTTTAAAATTGCTTTCTATGAAATAAAATTTGCTGTTTAATTCAAAAGATGTGTGTAACCATCGTTAATCAGATCGGGCAAATAACTTGCAATTAAACCTAAGGCAGTTTCATCGTCAACTTTATTAGGAGTGATTATACGTTGGCGTTCCATTTCTTCCTGACTAATAACGGCTCTTGAGATTCTTTTTGGCACATCGCTCCAGGCTTTCCGGGTTTCTTTAGCACCAAATCCTTCGCTGGTTGCAGCGTAGCTTACCTGGAAATGTTTTGAATGTACAACGTACTCAACACCTTCAAGCGTGTTGCGTTTTACAACTGTAACAGGCTCTTCTTCTGAGCTGTAACTTACCGTCCAAAGTGCTTTCACCGATTTGCCCATGTAAAGATTATCGACTTCTTCAATTTCGAACGATTTAAACTGAGTTCGTACGCCAGTTGCTGATGCACTAACTGAAACGAACAAGAATGCTAAAACCAATACGGATAATAAATTTACTTTTTTCATGACTCTAAATTTTTGTTTTCTGACTGTAATTGTTTTCGTAATTATTTGTATTGGAGAGACGCACGAATTACATCTTGGTGACATCCAAAAGCCTTGCTGTAAAACAGATTCGGTTGGCAGAAAAAGATTGCTTTTTACATTTTGACATTTATTACCCCTTTTTGTTTTTAATTTGAAATAATAAGGCGCTGCTGTATTTTAATTTAAAACCACTTCCGGGTAAAAGCAATTTCCCCATTCTATTGGCTAAAATATTTCTATCGACCAACGACAGATTTTATCGACAAAAATTTTGTGCCTTCGCAGGCTCGCGGTGGCTAAAATGCAGCTTCATACGCTTTTCGCTGACATGCGACAGTAAGAACTCAAGCTCCGGCAAGGATTCGCGGTGCCGCGAAAGCCATAAAAACAGTTGGAAATAGCCGCCATCGTTTAATGAAAGGCGAAAATAACTTCCAGACTTCACGCCATCAGGCGATGAAAGGAAGAAATGGATTACGGACAATCCTCCATCGGGCGATGAAATACTGAAACCAGCATAAAACAGACTTTCATCAGGTGATGCCCGGTATAGTAGCCTCCCCGACATGTTTTCATCTTGTGATGAAAGGCGCAAATAAGTTTGTGGTAAGCTTTCATCAATCGATGGCAACAAAAAAGCCATCCGTCATTTGACGGATGGCTTCGAATTAAAATTACTTCTATTCTAATTATTGCGATTAATTGAGTAAGTGCGTATATCCATCATTTAATAAATCAGGCAGGTAGCTTGCAATCAATCCTAAAGCCATTTTATCATCCACTTTGTTAGGCGAAATAATCTCCTGATTTTTCAATTCGTTTTGATTAATAACAGCATGGTTAATTTTGTTATCTACGTTACACCATGATTTACGAACTTGTTTTGCTCCAAAACCTGCTGCAGAAGCTACATAACGAACAGAAAAGAACTCCGAGCTCACCACATATTCAGTTCCCTCGATAGTGTTTCTTTTAACTACTGTAACCGGTTTTTCCGAGTTGTCGTAGCTCAAGGTCCAAATTGCATCAACCTTTTTGCCCATATACAAATCATCAACCAGGGTAAATTCAAATTCATTAAATTCGGTACGTATTCCGGTGGCATTGGCTACAGAAGTGGCCATTGCAAAAAATGTAATAATTGCGATTATAAAATTTACTTTTCTCATGACATTAAAATTTAAGGTTCAACTCTAAACTCTGTTATTGTTTAATTTTCGTGCAAATGACGTATAAATTTTAATGCTGCAACAAGAAAAATCAATGCTCTAAAACACATTTCAAACACGAGTAAAACATTGAAAATAAAAGACTTTAAGCGCGAAACATTTTTCACTTACACTCTGTTCTTTAAAATTTGAAAAACGGAAGAAAAATTGACGGGAAACCATATTTTTGCTTACACTTTTAAAACTTGAAAAAGTTTATCTTTACGAATTAAAAGCGCATATTTTATAAGAAAATCCCGCGAAACAACCGCCAAACGGCAGAAATGATAAAATCCGCCAGCTGGCAAACAGTTAATAACAAACAATTAATGGCCTATGAATTTGTCAGATATTATAAAAAACCGTTATTCGGTTAGAAATTATAAAGATACCCAGGTAGAGAAGGAACTACTTTTAGAAATACTAGAGGCAGGCAGGCTGGCTCCGTCGGCGGTTAATTTTCAGCCCTGGCATTTTATTGTTGTGCAAAACAAAGAAATCCTGACTCAACTATATAATTGTTACGACCGCAGCTGGTTTCGCTCAGCGCCTGTAATTATTGTGGCTTGTGCCGACCATTCGCAGTCGTGGAGACGGGCTTCGGATGGAAAAGATTCGGCCGATATCGACCTGGCAATTGCTATCGACCATATTACATTAAAAGCTACCGAATTGGGTTTGGGAACCTGCTGGGTGTGTAATTTTGATGCAAAAGCTTGTTCGGGACTTTTACAACTTCCTGCCAACATTGAGCCTGTAGCCATGATTCCGGTGGGTTATCCGAACAACAAAAGGCCCGACAAAAAGCGCAAACCGATTGAAGAGATCGTTCACTTCGACCGCTTTAATCTCTAGGTAAATTGTGATATTTCGTCAAGTATTTCTGCAACCGATTCATGCCTTCTTCGATATTCTCGATGGAGTTAGCATACGAAAAACGCAGAAAGCCCTCGCCGTTCTCGCCAAAATCGATTCCGGGAGTAACACCAACATGCGCTTTTTCCAATATATTGAAGGCCAGCTTGTAACTGTCGTTTGACAGGTGTTTGGCATTTACCATTACATAAAAAGCTCCTGTGGGCTTCACTTTAATATCAAAACCCAGGCCTGTTAATCGTTCAATTAAATACCGGCGTCTTTTATCGTAGGTTAGGCGCATTTCTTCCACCTCGGCACCTGCATTTTTTAAGGCTTCAATTCCGGCACGCTGCGTGGTTGAGCCGGCACAGATAAATAAATTCTGTTGCATCTTCTGCATGCACCGTACATATTCTTGCGGGGCAATTACATACCCCAAACGCAAACCAGTCATTGCATAACGTTTCGAAAATCCGTTTAAAACAAAGGCTTTGTCTGTTACTTCCAAAATGGAATGGGCACGATCTTCATAAACCAAACCGTGGTAGATTTCATCGGAAATAATTGGAATATCAAATGTTACCAAATCTTTCATCAACTCGACCGACAAAAGGTTTCCGGTTGGATTCATTGGGCTGTTTATCATTATAGCACGGGTTCTGTTGGTAATGCGCTTTTTTATTTCCTCGTACCGATACTGAAAACCATCCTCCTCGAAAACAGGAACTTTTATTGCTTTTGCACCAATAAACCGGATAAAATTCTCGTAACAGGCGTACCCCGGGTCGGAAATGATCACTTCATCGCCGGCATCGCACAAAACACCAAGCGTTAGCAAAATGGCAGGCGAACTTCCCGATGTTACAATAATCTGCCCGGGCGAAACGGTAACATTGTATTCCTCTTTGTACTTTTCGGCAATTTGTTTGCGCAGCTCAGGGTCGCCAAGACTGTGTGTATAGTGCGTCCGGCCTTCGTCAAATGCTTTTTGTTCGGCCACCGCCACACATTTGGGAACATTAAAATCGGGTTCTCCTACTTCCAGGTGGATTACATTAATCCCCCGCTGCTCCATTTCGGCAGCTTTTTCAAGCACTTCCATAACAATAAACGGGGTAATTTCCTTGGCCTTTTGTGCGATCATTAAAATCGGAATTTGGTTTTGGGGCTAATTTAATCAATAAGCAAAGCGGCAACAATGGCTTTACTCATAATTTTTATCAATGATAACTTTGCTTACCACTTTATCGCCCACCCGGAAAAGTGTTTTTACCTTTAGTTTTTGCGACAAATATTCTGCCGCAAAATAAAACGGGATGGGCAAAGTTACCGGACTAAAAATACTCTCTACATATTTATTTGACAATTCGTAGGTTTCGGCACCAGCAATATTCACTTTTTTTAGCAGCCTTTTTGTGCGGTTATACTCCCGCCCTTCGTGGTTTATAGCAATAACCATCGAGTCTTTCGCTGTTTCAATAAATCCGTGCTCGTATTCCGAAACCGACATGCTTAAGACGGGCATCCGCGACACCTGACTAAGCACAAGTGCAGCCACATTTGCAGTCGCAATATTTGGCCCGTTACCAAGTATGTAAACACAACAGCGTTTTTTCCGTTGTGTTTTCATGTATATTCTCGAGCCAATTTCGGTGCCTAGTGTTTCAAAATCAATCTGATGTTTTTTTAGTGCTTCAACAGCTTCAACCGGATCAAAACCAAATCCCAGGTACAATACCAATAAGGTATTAATGTATGTTTTTGTGGCAATATGATCCTCCACTCCAGAATACAGCAACACTTTTTTCGTGCAGTTCGAATGATTTCCCAAAGGACTGTTTTCGTCGTTGACAATTGCTGTAAACGACTTAAAATAATCGGCACACCAAATTGTTTCGGAACTTTGCCCTGATTGCGATATAAGCACGCCTTTATCGGGCTCTTTATACTTTAACAGGTAATTAAAATATTCAGCTGCTTTCTCAGGGAAAAAGTTTATTCCCATAAAACGAAAAGCTTTTGTTGCAATATGCGAAGCCCCCATACCAATATAAGGCACCTCCTCCGGCAATATCAACCCCTTGTTTTTCATGTAACACAGCTCTGCCCTGTACGGTATCTCAAAAACTTCATCTTTCATCGCTGTAGCCTTTTGTATTATAACTATAAGTTACAAAAACAAAACGTACAAATACAAGTAATTGCCGGAAAGAAATTTATAAATATCGTTTCGCAATAGCTACTGCCTGTTGCAAATATCCACCTCCAAATAAATAATAATGGTTAAGCACATGATACAGCTGATAGATCTGATTTCTTTCGCGCCATTCTGAATCGAGTGGAAATTCTTCGTTGTAAGCATAAAAAAAACGCGAAGAGAAACCGCCGAACATGGTAACAATTCCGAATTCCATTTCGCGGTGCGAATAGCTGGCTGCCGGATCGATTAATGCCGGACCATTTGTCGTTAACATGTAATTTCCCGACCATAAATCGCCATGAACAAGAGAGGCCTTTTCTTCATTCGGAATCAACAACTCCAGGCGATCGAGTAACTTTTCAAACAAAAGTAGATAGGATTTGTCCAATCCCCTGCTTTCACGAATCATATTTATTAAAAACGATAATCTCCTTTCTCTGTAAAACGGCACCCAGCTTTTTTCCCAGTTATTATTCTGAGTGGTTGCACCACAATAGTTATCAGAATAAAATCCAAAATTATCTTGCTGATATTTATGAATGAGTGCCAAACCTCTTCCCAGGCGTTCTGACTGATCGGAACCTTCCGGTTCAAGGTATTCCATTAGCAGAAAAGCCGGTGTTTCGTCAATCTCTTTTGCATAAAATACTTTGGGTACACACACGGTGCCGTTTGAAGCTTTGCTGAGCTCACTTAAACTTTCTGCTTCGCGGGTAAAAATGTCGCTCTCGCAATCCGAATTCCATTTAAGAAAAAAACTGCCACAATTTGTGTCAATTTTCGAGGCATGATTTATACATCCACCAGACAAAGCTCTGGAAGAAGTAACTTTTACTGTTCCTCCAAATACATCCGACAATCTTTCTTCAACTTCTTGTAAAATACGCTTTTGATTGTTTATATCCATTTTGTTTGCCTAATTTTCTTAATCCAAGAATATGTTTAAATTTAGCAGGATTTTAATTTCAAAAAAAACTATTTAGATTTGTTTTAAAAGAACCTCGTATGCGAATTTTTTTAATTTGCGTAATAGTACTAACCAATTGCTATTACCTAAATGCTCAATATAAAATTAAAGCTAGTAATAATTATCCCCCGTTTAATTACACTGATCAGAGCGGCAATTTAGTTGGCTTTAATATCGACCTTGTAAAGGCCATAAACAGGCTTTATAACAACCAGATTGAAATTTTGGGAGCAAACTGGCAAATTGCAAACAGAATGCTGGACGATGGAGAGATTGACGGTATTATCGGAGCGCACTACCCCGGCTATCCAGAGAATCAACATCTTTATACCCGGTCGGTTATCAATACTTCGCATTGTTTTTTTTACAATAGTAATTATCATAAAAATATAACACCCGAATTGTTACGTACCATAAAAGAACCTGTTGTTGCTTTATGGAAAAACGATGTGCTGGTACGATACGTTTTAAGTATAAATCCTGCTACAAAATTTGTTTATGCTACTAACTACGATCAATTAATTGAATTTTTAGAAGACGAACAGGTTACATGTGCCATTGCTCAGCGAATTGGAGGAATGTACCATGTAGCAGAGCTGCAAAGAGAATACATAAAAACCACGAACCACCGCATCCTGGAACGAAACATGGGTTTTATGCTTTCGCCAAATTCGGCTGAGCTTGCAGAAATAATAAATAATGCAACCGAGGTTTTACTTTCGAACGGCGAATACCAACGCATTTATGACAAATGGCTGGCCGAGTACGATAAAGAATCGAATGGTTTGCGAGACTACTGGCGGTACATTATTTTAATTAGCGCAATTGTTGGCATTATAATTCTGTTGCTAATTATTATCAACCGAATACTTCAGGCCAGAGTTCGGACTAAAACACAGGATCTTCAGCATCAACTCGACCTGAATTCCGAGATTATGAAAGAACTGTCGCGTCAGAAAAACAAGGCTGAACAAAGTGATAAAATGAAGTCGGCTTTTTTAGCGAACATGAGTCACGAAATACGAACCCCGATGAATGGCATTTTGGGTTTTGCCGAACTTTTAAAAACGCAAGCTTATTCTAAAGAGGAAGAACTTCAGTTTATAAACATCATTCAGCAGAGTGGTGACAGAATGCTGAATACCATTAATAATATTATTGATATTTCGAAAATCGAATCGGAAAACGAAGAGGTGCAGATTAAAAAAGTTGACGTTGTAAAAATCGTATCCGAACTGAATGACTTTTTTATAGTTGAAGCAAATGAAAAAGGGATTGATCTGATTATTGAGTCTGAAGTCACAGCGCCATCGCCGAACTTTTACAGCGATACCTACAAGCTAACTTCCATTTTAACCAACCTTATTAAAAATGCCATTAAATTCACCAAAAAAGGTTATGTAAAAATTCATTACACGCTTAGTACTACTGAATTAAAAATTACGGTATGCGACACCGGAATTGGTATTGCTCCCGAAAAGCAAAAAGCAATATTCGATTACTTTGTCCAGGCCGACCATTCGCACTCAAGCGGATACGAAGGATCGGGACTGGGGCTTTCAATTACACGTGGCTATATAAAACTGTTGAATGGAGATATCAGCGTTTCGTCCGCACCGGGAAAAGGCACTTCATTTAGCTTTGTTTTGCCAAATTTAAAGGTCGCTGGCATAACAGAGGAACCAGTTGTTAAAGAAACACCAACAGAACATGTGGATTACATCAGGAATGGTCATTTAAATATCATTATTGCTGAAGATGATGAAATTTCTTACAACTTTTTAAGCCATATCCTTTCCGATGTACCGGGCAATCTAAAGCGAGTTAAAAACGGGGCGGAAGTGATTGACCTTGTTTGGAAATATCCGGATACCGACGTTGTTTTAATGGACATTAAACTGCCCAAGATAAATGGACTTGAAGCAACCAAACGAATAAGAGCATTTAACAAAGACGTGTACATTATTGCACAAACGGCATATGCACAGGAAAACTACAAACAGGAAGCAATTGCTGCGGGGTGTAATAATTTCATTGTGAAACCGATTGATAAAAACCAGTTAAAAAAGATTCTGTCGAACTTAAAACAACCGGCCTAACCTGAATTGCAGAATTAATGTGAACAATTTACGCAGTTACGCGCTTGCGGCATAATAAGAATCCGCCCCAGAGGAATTGGCTTTTTACACTTTATACAGTGGCCAAAATCATGGTCATCAACTTTCGATAAGGCAAATTTTAACTTCTCCAGTTTGTCTTTTGATTTACGTAAAGCAGCTTCGGTAACACTTTTGTTGTTAATGGCATCCATTCGGGATACTCGCCCAATGGCATTTTCCGGCTCAACAGGTTTTGTCAACTCTTTATATTCCTGAATAAGTTTTTCCGTTTTTTCAATTTCGGAAGTTATCTGAACTTTAATTTTAACCTTATTCAGTTCTGCCATATCAACAAAATAGTATTACGAAAAGAGCGAATCGACAAACTCGCGACGACGGAAAATTTGCAAATGCTCCATTTTCTCGCCAATACCAATGTATTTTACGGGAATTTTAAACTGGTCGGAAATACCAATTACAACACCACCTTTAGCAGTTCCGTCGAGTTTGGTTAATGCCAGTGCCGTTACTTCGGTGGCTTTTGTAAACTGTTTTGCCTGCTCAAATGCGTTTTGCCCTGTAGATCCATCCAGAACAAGTAAAACTTCATCCGGAGCGTCGGGAACGATCTTCTGCATAACTTTTTTAATCTTGCTCAGCTCGTTCATTAAACCAATTTTATTGTGCAGTCGACCGGCAGTATCAATAATCACCACATCGGCATTGCTGGCTTTAGCCGATGCCAAAGTATCGTAGGCAACTGATGCCGGGTCTGAACCCATTTTTTGTTTTATGATAGGAACATCTACCCTTTCGGCCCAAACCTCCAATTGCTCAATTGCAGCAGCCCTGAATGTATCGGCAGCTCCCAACACAACTGATTTTCCGGCTTGTTTAAAATTGTATGCTAATTTACCAATGGTAGTGGTTTTACCCACTCCGTTTACACCAACAACCATAATTACATAAGGCCCGTCTTTTTGCGGAAGATCAAAATCTGAAACATCTGTAGTGTTATTCTCCTCCAATAAATCAGATATCTCATCTTTAAGGATACTATTCAGCTCGCTAACGCCCATGTATTTATCGCGGGAAACACGCTCTTCTATACGTTCAATGATTTTAAGCGTTGTATCAACTCCTACGTCCGATGTAATAAGTACCTCTTCCAGATTGTCTAAAACTTCGTCGTCAACTTTCGATTTTCCAACTACCGCACGACTCAGTTTCTTAAAAACACTTTCTTTTGTTTTCGACAATCCCTCGTCAAGACTCTCTTTCTTCTTTCTGTTAAAACTTCCGAATATGGCCATATAAAAATGATTTGCAGGTCCTAAAATAGTACAAAATTTGGTTACAGTAAATTTGTGGTACAAAAATTACCAAATCGTTTATATAAACAAAAAAAGCTTTCATCTTACATGAAAGCTTTTTCTGTTATACATTATATTTTCTTATTTTTTAAAATAAGTTTTAACGTCATCGTTTGGCACCATTTCTTCTTTAAAAGCGTATGCTCCGGTTTTCTCCGATTTAGTCATTTTGATTACTTTCGCATAACCTTTACCGGCACCTTTCTGTAGTGATGCTACTGCTTTCTTTGCCATGTCTTAATTATTTAATTTCTTTATGTACTGTTACTTTCTTAAGAATAGGATTGTATTTTTTCAATTCCATACGATCCGGAGTATTCTTTCTGTTCTTTGTAGTAATATACCTTGAAGTACCTGGCACACCACTATCTTTATGCTCTGTGCATTCTAATATCACCTGCACTCTGTTACCTTTTTTTGCCATAGCTTAAGATCTTTTAAAATTTATCAATAAAACCTTTTTCCTGTGCCTCGGCTAAAGCAGACTTAATGCCTTTTTTATTAATGGTACGCATACCGGCAGCAGATACTGTTAGTTGCACCCAACGATCTTCGTGGGGCATATAAAATTTCTTTTTAAACAGGTTTATATCGAACTTTCTTTTAGTTCTTCTTTTCGAGTGAGAAACATTGTTACCCACCATTGCTTTTTTACCTGTTATTTGACAAACTCGTGACATTTCTTTATAATTTCTTGATGTTCAAAATAAACACATTACTAAAAACGGAGTGCAAAGAAAATACTTTTTTAGAAAATAATCAAGCAGTTATCCTAATTTTTGCAAAAACAATTAACAATACAGTGTTAATACTCAGGAAAAAACGAGTTTTCTACTCAATCGCCTGCAAATATATGCTAATTTTCGACAGCTTGAAAAGAATATTGAAGCAATATTAATTTTTCTGAAAATAGATGATTAACAGATTATTTTATGATTCATTAGCTTCGTTAGAGCATCCTCAATTGATATTATGAACAATAATCTTACGACTAAGAACCGCATATAAAAAACAAAAGGCCCGGAATAGCTCCCGAACCTTTTACTTTATAATTGCAAATCTCTTATAAACTTTGCTCACATGCAGCCAATACTTTTTTAGCATTTGCATTTGTAGGATCAAGCTCCAGGGCTTTTTTCAGCAACGGAATAGCTTGTTCAAAGCTTTTCTTACCCGCTGCTACTGCATTTTTATATTCGTCGTCTAAAGTTGTGATGCTACCAGAATTAACACTTTCGGTTGCACTTTTAATGGTGGCAGCTCCTTCCTGATACTTGTCGTATCCTTGAGAGAAATAAACCTTGGCAATGTTTTCAACCAATTCGGCTTTATTTTCCTCGCTAACAGCAACTCCTTCAACTGACGATTTTCCTTCAGCAACTAAAGCTTCAGCAGCCTTTTTCAACGAAGCACTTTTGTATTTTTCGGCCTTGTCGTTATTAAAATCGTTTTGTGAAATAGCAAAACAATTGGCGGCTTCAACAAAGTCTTCGCTTTTATAGCTTTTAATTCCTTCATTATAGAAAATTTTACCTGCTTGCTCTTCAATACCTTCCTCAGGATAATTTGCTATAGCAGCTTTATAAAGCTCAATTGCTTTATCGTACTCTTTGCTATCTACTGCATCCGATGCTTTACTCTTTGCTACAGCCGGGCGCAATTGACCAAGTACGGCATTAATATTATCCTCATTCTGTCCATGATCAGGGATAGCCAATACAGATTCGAATAATTCAATTGCTTTTTCAAAATCTTTGCTTTCAACAGCGGCATTTGCCTGAGTCATTACTTCACTGGCGTCCTGGGCAAATGACATTACTGAAATAAACACAATCACCATTAACAATACTACTCTTTTCATTTTTCAACTACTTTTTGATATTTTATAATTCAATTTAATTTTCCTGTAAATTTCGTCGATGAGCCCCAAAAATAGTAATTCTGAATTAAAAACCTAAAATACAGCAATTAAGATTCGCGACTCTTTTTACATATATTGCAAAAACAAAAACAATACCATTTAAAAATGGCGTTATTTTCTAGCTACTTACGGGTTAAGTAAATCCGGATTCCAAAAGTTCAATATATTTCTAATGAGGTGAAGATTGTTTGCCGCCTCAGTATTCCCGGAGTCAATATCCAACACATGGTTAAAAGCATTAATAGCCTCTCCCCAATTTTGGTATTTTTGTGCAATATTTCCTTTCAGTAAAAAATAACGTACAGTATTCTGCTCATCAAGTTTTTCAAAAAGGTTTCTGGCTTGTTCCGCCTTCTCGGTTCTCAACAAATCTTCAATTACTTTCAGGTTGTTTTCAATTTCCGTACTCTCCATTTCTATTTCTCTCCCCTGCTTACTGAAATAACACCATTTACCTTTTTTAGTTTATGAATTAGAAATTCGAGGTGATCAAGATTATAAACCGAAATCTGTAATATTCCTTCGAAATTGCCTTTATCGCTCGAAATATTTATCGATCGCATTTGTGTGCCAACATCTTTTGCAATTATGTGTGTAATCTCAGAAATGATACCAACTTCATCCGTCCCGGACACGTGCAATGAAGTTAAGAATGAGCTGTTACTGGTATTGTCTTTCCACACGGTTTTTATAATACGGTAAGGAAAACGCTCTTTCATTTGAGGCGCATTCGGGCAACTGGCACGATGAATTTTTATACCTTCATTTATGGTAACAAACCCAAAAATTTTATCGCCAAAAACCGGATTACAACATTTTGCCAACTTATAATTTACGTTTTTCAGGTTATTGTCGATGATCAGAAAGTCTTCGCCACCATCATACGTAAAATTTTTCGCCTCGCTTGTTGGCAAAAGCTCTTCAATGGTCTTTTTCGTTGTCTCCTCTTCTTCTTTTTCAACAAAAAGCGATTTAACTTCAAGCGTATCGATTTTACCAATTGCTATTTCATAGTATAAATCAACTGCCAGTTTAAAGCCAAAATGTTTCAGAATTTTACGTATTGCATCGTCGTTCAAATCCAGTTTCCAGTTTTTAAATTTGCGCAACAACATTTCTCGGCCATCATTTGCCTGGCGGTTACGGTCTTCGTTCAAACTCGTTTTTACCCGGTTTTTAGCTTTCGATGTAACCACAAAATCCAACCAGTCTAATTTTGGTTTCTGGTTATTCGACGTGTCAATCTCAATTTGATCGCCGTTTTTAAGTTTGTGTTTTAAAGTAACTTTCTTGCCATTTATTTTTCCGCCAACACAGGTATCGCCAATGCGCGAATGAATTTCGTAAGCAAAATCCAGCACTGTAGCACCCGATGGCATTTTCTTCAAATCGCCCTTTGGCGTAAAAACAAATATCTCGTCGCTGTATATATCAGTGTTAAAATGATCGATGAAATCAACCGCATTTAATCCCGGATTTTCAAGAATATCGCGAATTCCGGCCAGCCATGAGTCGAAACTGGATTCCTTACCACCTTTATACTTCCAGTGTGCAGCCAAACCTTTTTCAGCAACTTCGTCCATTCGTTTGGTACGGATTTGTATTTCAACCCATTTTTTATGCGGCCCCATTACCGTTGTGTGAAGCGACTCGTAGCCGTTTGATTTTGGAATGGTTATCCAATCACGCAAGCGATTCGGATTGGTTTGATACTCCTCGGTAACAAAGGAATAAGCAGTCCAGCAGTCGGCTTTTTCATTTTCCGGTTCCGAATCAAGAATCACACGAATGGCAAACAAATCCATTACCTCGTCGAACGATACATTCTTTTTGCGCATTTTGGTATTAATCGATGAAATAGACTTTGTACGTGCTTTCATCGAAAATTTCAATCCGCGTTGCTGTAGCTTTTTCTCAATGGGTTTAACAAATTCGGCTACAAAGCTGGCTCGCTCGCGTTCGGTTTCTTTTAAACGGTTTACTACGTAAAAATATTCATCAGGCTTTTGAATTTTCAGGCAAATATCCTGCATCTCGGAATTTATATTGTACAGACCAAGCCGGTGAGCCAAAGGAGCATATAAATATTGTGTTTCGTTGGCGAGTTTCTGACGGTTTGCTTCGTTGTAAACTTCAAGATTGCGCATTACCTGTAAACGGTCGGCAATTTTCACCAGAATTACACGTACATCGCCGGCCAACGCAAGCATCAGTTTTCGGTAATTTTCCGAATGCAGGTCAATGGTATCGGTTCCCAACGCATTGATTTTAGCCATGCCTTCCAGAATAGAACTGATATGCGTTCCAAATTTTTCACCAATTTCTTCCTGGGTTACTTTTTCCTTTAACCCGGCGTACATTACGTTGTGTAACAAACCTGTAATTACCGAGTCGGGCTCAAGACCGATCTCCATTGCAATTATGGAGGCCACTTCGAGTGAATGACTTAGAATTACTTCGCCGTGGGAAAAGCGGGTTTCACCAAGAACTTTTTGGGCGAATTCAAAAGCATTCTCAAGTTTCAGAAACGATGCATCGTCCCACGTTAACTGGCAAAACTCCTTTAAGTGGTCGTATCTGGTATATATTTGTTCTCTGGGTTCCATGGTGTAAAAATAAAAAAGGCTGCCAAAAGAGCAGCCTTTTAATTCTATATATTGATTTGAATTTTATTGTGCTGCAGCAGTAGTATCAACGAAGGTACGATTACGCATTTCACGATCCAGCATAAAAATACCGTTACCTTGGCCATTAATGAGCTTTAACGTATCAAGTATTTCTGTAACGTTAGCTTCTTCTTCTACTTGCTCATCAACAAACCAGCGCAAAAAACTTTGTGTTGCATGATCTCTTTCCTCAACGGCAACATCAACCAAATTATCGATCAAACTGGTAACCAACTGCTCATGTTCAAGTGTTTTCTCATAAACATCAATAACACCTTCCCATGTAGTTGGCATTTGGTCAATGGCTTTTAACTCAACTTTACCTCCACGTTCAACTACATAATTAAAAAACTTATTGGCATGAGTCAGCTCTTCCTGGTACTGAACATACATCCAGTTGGCAAAACCCGGCAGCCCTTTATCGTTAAAATAGGCTGACATTGAGAGGTATAATAATGATGAATATTGTTCTGCGTTTATTTGCTCATTTAACGCTTTTAGTACTTTTTCTTTCAACATGATCTACTTGTTTTATGATTTTGTGCTTAAAAGTAGAAAAAAGGACAGAAAGATAAAAAAGAAAGATCCGTTTTCGGATCTTTCTTAACGAATTAAAAATCGAATGTTGTCAGAGAAAATTTTTACATTAATTGTGATACCGGATTTAATGGTGTTTTTATTCGATCTTTAATTTCAAGGTTTAATAAAAAATAAGGGTATCTTAATTACTTCGTTACTACTGCATCGTAAAAGTAAGTTGATACCTCAACCGAAACAATAAGCATTTTAAGCAAACAGAACAGACCTAGGGGTACTACTAGTTAAAAGATCAATAAATTAAGTAGCACCAAAGCAGACGTCGCACATTTATTCAAATAAAAGAGACAGCGCAAACACACAGCAATTCTACATACTGACATACAGCATCTTACGCTGTGCGCATTTTCTTGAACGAGAAAATTAAGCATTATCTACACCTTTGATAAAACTTCCTATTTCACGTATTTTATTTTGGCTGAAACTGAAATAATTTTGAGATAACAACTGAAAGAAAATAACTGTTATTCCTGTCAAACATGAAACACAACATACTCTTTTTTAATCCACATTATTAACAACTAAAATTTTAAATTATGAAAAAATTAGGATTTTTATTTGTCTTTATGGCCCTTGTTGCATTAACATTTGCACAACAGGCTGTTGTTGATCAAACCAACGAAAGCGGTACTTCAGTACAGGCGGCCGTTACACAAACGGGAACAAACATAGCTACGGTTACACAAAGCAGTGTTTTAAACGTTAACAATGTTAACACCATAAGTGCAACGGTTAATCAAACAAATACTCCGGGAGGAGTGGCAAACAGCGTTACTATTAACCAAACTATTACGGATGACGATGACACCGATGGAAGTATTTTAACGGCTGATGCTACTCAGGAAGGAGAAAACAACAGTATTAGACAAACACAGGAAAACAACGGAGATGATCTGCTTAACAGATTTGTATCACGGGTTTTTACAGCTTCGCAATTCGGTAATTCAAATACTATTGAGCAATCATCTACTGATGGTGACCAGGGATCGGTTGAGTTTACTGCAACTCAAGTAGGAAATGAGAATGTTGCAACACAGTCAACTTTATTGGCAGGTGGTTCTTCATACGACGGAGACCAAACACCATTTGCTACTGGAGTAATTTTTCAGGAAGGAAATTTAAACCAGGCAACACAGCTAATGCAAAGTCTTGATGCCGGTGGCGACATTTACCAGAATGGTACTTCAAATATTGCCACCCAGTTTTTTGGCAATTTGAGCAAAGAAAACTATGCTGATATTGATCAATCCGGGGAAGCAAATGAAGCACACCAGACTTTTTCATCAGGCAATAGCACTGCAATATCTACTTTAACTGCTTTTCAAAACGGTCAAGGCAACCAGTCAGAACAGACTGTAACAGTTGGAAACGACAATACAGGATATGTTGAACAGACAGGTAATTATGGCGATGCTTTTCAAACCTTTACAGGAGATGACAACAACGCTTCAGTAAATCAGTCTGGATATATGAATGTTGCTATCCAAGATCTGACAGGAGATATGAATAATGCCACAATTGAACAAGTAAGTGGTTCGGAGAATTTGGCAACACAAATTATGGAAGGTTACAATGACAATGCATCAATCTATCAAACAGGAAGTTATTCAAGTGTAGCCTCTCAAATCTTTACTTCAACAAGTGGAGACAATACCGCCACTATATTACAAAACGGCTTGGGAGGAAATACACCTCCAAATACCGCCACACAATATGTTGAAGGTACATCAAACAATCTTTCCATCACACAAACAGGAGGAGGTTGGTTTAGCGATGCAACACAAAATGTTTTGGGTGCAGAAAGTGCGAACAACGCATTAACTATTAATCAAGATTGGGGAGACGACAACAATGCGTTACAAACGGTAACCGGAAGCTCAAACACTATTTATGGCGAACAACATGGAGTTTGGTATGGCAATGGAGAAAACCTGACTCAAACCATTACAGGTGATTTAAACGATATTAGCGTAATTCAATATGCCGATAATGACTTTGCAACCCAAACTGTAACCGGCGACGGCAATACCCTAAAAACAGTACAAAATGGTGAAAACGCCAGTGCTGTAATGCTTGTAATTGGCGACAACAACATTGCTTCGCTTGAGCAAAACGGATCTGTAGCTTCGGCCGACATTTACCAGGAAGGTGAATTAAATGTTGTACAAGGTTTGTCAGGCGCCGAATTTGCTATTGGTAACGGCACTCTGGACATCGATCAGTTTGGAGCAAGCAATATTGCCAATATTGGACAAACTGCATTTGGCGCAAGCGCTACCGTCAACCAGTCGGGAGTAGGAAACGTTGCAACAGTCAATCAATACTAATACTAACTTGACAGGGAGGACTATTTTTTAAAACAAAAAGAGGCAGCTTATTAGTTGCCTCTTTTTCATTAGAAAATGTTTTGTAATCCGGAATACCAGAAAATATTTACAATTAAACGTTCAGCATGTGGTTCCTTCCGAACATAAATACTGCTTCCATGATATTGCCACAATCTGTTTTCTGAATAATATTAGAACGATGTTTTTCTACTGTTCGTTCAGATATTCCCAATCGTTCAGCAATTTGCTTAATGGGCACTCCCGTTGCAGAGAGTTGCAGAACCTGTCGCTCGCGAGCTGTTATAACATTCGGATCAAGGTATTTAACGCTATTCATATTATTGAGGTAATTCACCTCTGCTACTTCTTCTTTATCTTTTAATGGAATAACGACACCTATGATTTTTGATGAAGACCCTCGTTTTTTTACAAACGAAAAATATAAGTTGAAGTACTCCTTATCCCTTCCATGGATTTTAATTCTGTTTAAGCGGCAATCTTTAGTCAATCCATTCATAAATCGCGATAGTTTCAATTCATCTTCATAGCCGGTATTAAGGGCAAAAACCTCGCTCAACAAATAACTGCCGTTTCTTTTTGGTGTAAAGTTTGCCAGTTTATCAAACGTTTCGTTGGTTTGAGTGATAAGTCTGTCATCGGCAACAAAAACACCATAAGGAATCATCCTGCAAATTGAATCGAATTTAATTGCACCATAAGCTTTTCGCTCCATATTCTTAATCAATTGTTTTTGAACAATATTCAGAATACGTTCCTGATCGAATGGTGGAAAAATAAAGCTATCTATGCCTAATTCAACCGCAACAAAAAACTCATTTTTGCGAAATTGGTTAAAGATAATAATAAATGGAATTTCGTTTTTTAATATTTCGTTATCCAGAATATTATAAACCTGGAAACCATTTAACTCATTTATGTCGTAAAAGCAGATAATTAAATCAGGGAGCTCTTTCATTAGCTTTTGAATAGCTATCTCGATATTACTTACAAAAGTTACGTGATAATTCTCTTTCGCCAATACATCAATAAACATTTTGCTTGATACTTCCGATTCTCCAATCAGAAGCAGGTTACTTTGGGTAGTTTTCATTTTTAAATCCTTATTTTTTATCTGACATCAAATTACTAAAATGAAACAGATTATCATATACGTAATTTCTCTACATTTAACTCATTAGCAACAAGTAGAGCAATACACCACTTTAAAATCATCAACATAAATAATAAACATAGGGCATTAACAAAGCCTCTACTTTCGTCCAATTCAAAATTCCCTCAAAACTAATTATCCCTCTGTGTTCTAAAACTCCAGGTTGGACTATTGGCCACTTTACTGCCTTCGTATTTAGCCACAACATACCAGTAATAGGTTGTATTATTCTCCAGGCCTGAAATAATCACTTCCTGATACGAAAGGTTTTCACCTGCCGAATTTTGCGTTGTTGAATTCGCCCTAAAATAATATACATCATATTCTAAGCTCTTGCCGTTATCTTCCTGATCGACCTGCCATTGCATTGTTAAGGAGGTGTTTTGATCAACAGCGCCATTTCCCGGCACTGGGTCGTAAAAGGTTACCCATCCAATATCATCATCATCTTTCAAAAGAAAAAAGGTAAGGGTTGTTGTTTCATTTTCATATACTGCCACGCTTACTGTATTACTCAAATAATCCTTCTTCCGGGCAGTAACAGCAAGCTCTCCTTCTGTTACTTTATTAAATTCAAATACGCCATCGGTATTTGTAATTGTAGATGTACTTGCCGGATTAGTGGCAATCTGAACTCCGTCTAACGGGCCGTATGTTTCTCCATCGAGGATCTGTCCCCGGATTGAGCCGAACTTATCGATATCGAGTTTTTCTTCTTCGCATGCTAACAAAAGCATTGCTATAAAAAGAATTAGTAAACAATTTATTTTGCTCATTTATTTCGTTTTTAATTTTTACCCAAATAATATTTCAATCCCAGTTTAAATCCCCAAATATGGTCGTTAAACTGTCCGTTTTTGTCACCGTCGTACTTATCAGAGAATAACTGGTTTACATATACTTTTCCAATTACTGCTAACCGGTTACCTAATAAATACTCAAACCCCGCCCGATAAGAAATATAGGGTATCAACCTATTGTCCGATAAGCCAACATTTGATTCAAAGTCATAATACGCGCCTCCCCCAAAACCGAACAGAGGCGAGAATTTACCTTTCGGATTTAGCAAATACATAAAACTCATATCGGCATAATATTCTTCTGATGCCATTAGTTCATCGATATGTATGCGCTGATAGCCGACATCGATTTCAAGGGAAAAATTTTTGTGTAAGGCATATCCCAATTCCAACGTAGCTCCAGGCCGAATGTAACTGATAGAATAATCGCCTGCATAAAATTGACCGGTCCCAAGAATGGATGTAAACATTTTTCCTCTCAAATGCTGCTCAAATGGTCTGCCCATATGATCAACATCTACCCTGTCCTCTCTTTCCGCCATATAATTTTGTATTTGTTCGTCTTTAATTTCCTCCTGATTTTCAAGACTCCACAAATTATCCAAAACACCTTCGATTATAAGGCCATGAACAGCTTTTTCAATGGCTTCAGTAACTGCCAGTTCGGTTGGTTCATTATAGGTGTAACCGGTTTCGGCCTCAAGCAGTCGTTTGTATTTTACGTACCGGAAAACCCCCATCGATACTTCCTGTGAAAGAATGGATTTTGTTGTGTAGATCGTTTTTAGAATCTTTCCATTACTGGTAGAAACAGCACGTAAATAGATGCTCACCCGATCTTCTCTGTATTGTGCCGAGGCGTCGGTTCCAAAATAGCGAACTCCTGCACCTCCGGTGTAAATATTTGTTTCGTATGAAACGATTCCGCCTTCGAGCAAAACACCAGCAAATAAAAGCGGAGGTAACATTACTTCATTATTTCCTTCGTATTGCTCGCGGCTCGACCGAATTATCTTTCGTTCATTCAGCAAATTACTAATATTCTCTCTTTCAATGGGCACAAACCAACCCGATTCTTCCAGTGCGCGCACAAGAATGTTGGTAGCTCCCTGGGTAACTGCCGTCGACCAGTTGGCGCCAACATCCGATGCTTTATACTGGCCCGTCTGATCTCTGAATTTATATACAGCAACCACGATGGGTTCTTTGGGCTGAGGCAGATCCAGCAAATCCTTTTTCACCGGAGTTTCCGGGCCTAGCTGTGCTTCCCGCTCTTTGCCCAATGGTTGATAAAAATAGGGACTGCACCCGGCAGTAACAGATACAATAATGCAGAATAACAGTACCCTGCAAATCAGTCTTTGAAGTTTTAACATTATAATCATATCTGTTTTAGAAATAAGGTACTTCAACCGATGTCGTTGCCCCGGTTG
This sequence comes from Draconibacterium mangrovi, assembly GCF_010586825.1. Classification (GTDB taxonomy): domain Bacteria; phylum Bacteroidota; class Bacteroidia; order Bacteroidales; family Prolixibacteraceae; genus Draconibacterium; species Draconibacterium mangrovi. The sequence goes on from NZ_JAAAGB010000007.1 coordinate 236,663, forward strand.
AGTTATCAACGATTGATATGTTTAATCCGGTACCGCCGTTTCCGATTTCAATTTGATAATCACCGAGAACATATGTTCCTTCATCTAATGCATCTTCGCCAAACTGACGACTCACAATCTGTCTCGAAAGTTGACTAAGAATTTGCCGGTTAAGACTTTCTGTAAAATTATCTACCGGATTAGAATTATAATAGCTACTGTATGAACTGCTTTCATCGTCCGGAGCCTCATAAGTATCTTGCGCCTGGGCTGAACTTAACAGCCAACTGTAATTGTACGGACTTCCGCCAAAAGCAGGATTTTTAGGAGAATAAACAAAATCCTGGGCAAAAGAATATGAAGTGCCCATTGCAAAGACTCCTAACAGAATTAGTATTTTTTTTTTCATCATGTATGGTTTTGTTTAAAAGATGCCCGAACCTGCGCGGTCGTCACCCTCCAATTGTTTTAATATTGCTTCATAATTTTGCAGATAAACCTGGGTTCGAGCAACGGCCTCCTGAGCGAGGGTTTCAACAATATCCCCCCGGGGTTGCAAGAAGGATTGAAAAACAAGTGTTTCGTTAATACTAACCTGAATTTGGGTTGTAGATAGACGATAAGGTTTTTCGGCAACAAAAATTGAATAGTTTTTCGCATTGGAAGGAGCTTCCCAATCGCGATAAAACAAGTCGTAAAATTCTCGTCCGCTCTTTGTTTTGGTTTCATCAAATATTAACCCATCAATCTCTAAATCGGCATCCCGACTTACCTTTTGGGCTTTTTCTTCCGTAATCTCCTTTATTAATTGTTTCAAATCATCAGGAGCTTCTTTTATTTGCTTTGAAGCTTTTATTGTATCGGTTTGAGCGTTGCAAAAGCCAATACAAATAAACATCAGGAGTATCGAAAAAAATGATTTCATATTATTGTGCGGGGAAATAAAAATCGCTGTGTTTGAGTATTAAACTCATTCCGCCCGTTTGGGTAACTTTTATACCAGGTATAATCGCATGATCAAGAATTAACTCAAGGCTATTATCCGTTCCTATTTGAGTTGCATCAACAGTTTTGGGTAAATCCTCAGTCCAGGTGTTACCATTCCCCAACAAGGCAATTTCCATAGTATTGTCGTCTCCAATTTGGGTAAGTAAATTGGATTTTGGAAATATCCCATTGTTATCGATATAGGAATTAATGGTATTCCTGCTGCCTTTCTGATATACTTCTGTGGCTGTAAGCGCTCCGACAGACCATGTATTTGCCTGGTTGTTTGCTCCATCCTGAACAAGAACTGTTGAATGTCCGGATCCTTGCTGAATTATTCCAGCCTGATTTTCAGTTTGAAGTTGAAGAGAATATATGGTATTGTTTAGCAAACCACTTTGCTCCTGATTTACAACTATTGTATTGACATCACCCACCTGACCAATAATACTATAATTACTCAACAGTAGTTCATTATCGATAATTCCAACCTGCATAAGTTCCAGTAAATGCTCCATCAGGTTATCCTGTGCCTGCACATTTGCAAAACAACTCGCGAATAGAATTAAATAGATTATTTTCCTCAGCATAACTCTTTTTATTTGTGGGTAAAAGCTTAAAGCACTTCATCTAAAATTACCATAATGAAACAGATCGGTCAATAGTTAGCGTATACGTGTTTTCTGCATCTTCTATTTTTTTATGCTCTGGGGCAATACTCCTCATGGTCCTTACATTAAAATGTAACGAACAAACAAATTAGACAACTTAAAATGTTGACCAACGAACAGAAGTGTATACCTCTAATTTTGACAGACCATACGACTAATAATATTTTGCCTACTTTCGATTTAACGGAGGACGATTTTCAATAATTCTACCTGTGTATAAAATCAACAAATTACCTTTTCGTTATCCGGCACTTGTTAAAAATTAAACTTTTGCCAAGGGATGCTACTCATTTAATCACAGTTCAAAAATACCCGATGATACAATTTTGCGCAATACGTGATTACCGCCCTTTAATAGTTCGGATACGCAATATTACGCATCTTACAGTTTTTGATTCATGCCATACACCTTAATAATAGCTTCAATAATATTCATTGAATTTGTTTTTCGCATGATGTTTGAGCGGTGTTTTTCTACCGTTCTCTGCGAAATTCCCAATTCGGCGGCAATAAGTTTAATGGGGGTTCCTTTTCCCGATATTTTTAAAATATCATATTCTCTTGAGGTTAAATCAAAATCAGCTGATTGCTCATTTTGAGTTTCAGATATTGAATTGTGATCATTTCCAGAAAATGATTTTACAACATGATCTGACAGAATCTCCACCTGAATAAGTAATCGGTTAACTACAAAATTCGAAATATTTGAAATGTACAAATTCGCACGATACCCATTTTCTCCTTTCAAATGCACATTCGAAACTGTACAATCGGTTGTATGGCCTTTTAAACACATGCAAAATTGTTTTTGCTGTTTCGGAGATTCACTGAAATCAAAGATTTCTTTTAATCCTGGCAGGCTCAAACTTTTGGCAAAACCCATAGTCTGATAAAACGCTGGATTGGCACGTTCAATCCTGTCAGTATCGCAAACCAACATCCCAATTGGCGAGCTAACAAAAAGCTTTTCGAAAGTTGAGCGCTCAAATGCTTTTAGCTTATCTGTTTTTTCGAACAACAACGTTAGCTTTGTAAGTATACGCTTTTCAATAAGTGGCTTAAAAATAAAATTATCGATTCCCAACTCCAGCCCCATCATTATTTCATCCGAATCATAATTTTCAACAATTACAACATAGGGAGTGACACAATTTAATGTACTCCTCCTTAATAAATTGTAGGTCTGATAAGCATCGTAATCCGTGAAATTATGACTACAGATTATCAGGTCGGGAGAATACTCAATAATTTTTTGAATGGCAGCCGGAATAGTTACAGCTCGTTTTACACAATATTTGTGTGTTTTTAGGATCCCACATAACTGGCCGAATAGTTCATCGTCGGACACATTAAGCAGTATCAACTTTTCTTGATGCAATTGGTTCATCGCTATTATGTATTGTAAAGGTGATAGCTAATTTAAGATAATTTCCAATAAATGACACGGTTAAAAGCTAATTTTATGTAGAAAGGAATAATACAACACGAAAAACACCCACAAACACTTTACAAACTTTAGTTCATAAAATAAATAAATGAAGTCGGGAACCATATCCATTGCACTATAATTTTACTATATGAATTCCATGAAACAATTTAGCTCACCTGCATTCTGTTGATTAAGAATTGAACAGGCTTTCTTATTTGTCATTAGTCCAAATAAATGTAACGAAACCCGCAATTAACAAATACTTTACATATCTATTCGAACTTCACATTATAATATTCGAATCATAGTGGGGGGAATTATATTTCTATCTTTGCGCACCTGAAATTATTAGCCGTATTTTATAATCCGATAAAACATGAAAAATATTAAGTACGTATCGCCGGAAGAAGCTGTAAAGGTTATAAAAACCGGAGACAGAGTCCATTTAAGTAGTGTTGCTGTAACTCCTCATACCTTAATTAAACCGATGGTTGAGAGAGGTCGCAACAAAGAGTTCCACAATGTTACCATTCAACATATCCATGTAGAAGGTCAGGTTGAATATGCCAATCCTGAATTCGAAGGAATCTTTCATTCTGAACAATTTTTTGTTGGTGGAAACCTGAGAAAACAAACTCAGGCTGGCTACGCCGATTACATTCCAATTTTCTTAAGCGAAACGCAGCGTTTAATGCGCAGAGGTTATTTAAAAGTAAATGTTGCCATGATTATGGTGTCAGTTCCTGACAAACATGGTTTCGTTTCATTAGGTACTTCTGTTGATGCAACCCGCGCCGCTATTGAAAATGCAGATACGGTAATTGCAGCTGTAAACCCGAATGTTCCGAGAGCTTGGGGTGATGCAATGATGCATATTGATGAGATTGATATTTTCGTTGAAGACGACATTCCATTGTATGTTCACGATCCTGCACCATTATCAGAAATGGACATTAAAATTGGGAAAAATGTTGCCGAATTAGTTGAAGATGGTGCTTGTTTGCAAATGGGTATCGGAGGTATTCCGAATGCTGTTTTGGCACAGTTGGGCAACCACAAAGATCTTGGAGTACACACCGAAATGTTTGCCGACGGAATTCTTCCTTTGGTAGAAAAAGGTGTTGTAACCGGTAAGAAGAAAAAAACAGATCCGGGAAAGATGGTAGCATCATTCCTTATGGGATCGCAAGCTCTTTATGATTTTGTTGACGACAACCCACGTGTTGCCATGATGGACGTTGCTCACACCAACCACGTGGCAAACATCCGCAAGAATGACAAAGTAACAGCAATCAACTCTGCACTGGCTATCGATCTGACTGGTCAGGTTTGTGCCGACTCAATTGGTATTACTCACTACTCGGGAGTTGGAGGCCAGATTGACTTTATCCGCGGTGCGGGTCACTCTAAAAAGGGTAAACCAATTATTGCGCTTCCGTCGGTAACGAATAAAGGTATTTCTAAAATTAGCCCAACCTTACTTTCCGGATCAGGCGTTGTAACTACTCGTGCGAACATGCATTGGGTGGTAACTGAGTATGGTGCTGTTAACTTATATGGCAAAACACTTCAGGAAAGAGCAAAACTTCTGATTTCTATCGCTCACCCTGACCATCAGGAATCGTTAGACAAAGCATCGTTTGAACGATTCGGTCCACACTACCATTATGTAAGGGGTGAATAAAAGACATATGTTTAATGAAGCAGACTTAATGTCTGCTTTTTTTATGACTATTATCATCAACCATTTTATCATTTCGTTCGAATATTAACTAATTCTAAAATCATGATACCAAACAATCAGGTTTTCTGGTTTTAGCGAATAGGGAATTATAAGAAGCCTAACTTTGTTGGAGTTTAAAAAATTGACTATTAATATTTTATAACCATTCTAAATAAGCAGAAATAGAAACGATTAATGCCTCAATAAACTGTACTAACTGGTTCAAAATCTGCTTATTTTCAAGAATACAATTATTTACAAGATGAACATTTCACATATAGAACACATCGGGATCGCAGTAAATAGTCTAGAAGAAGCTATTCCATACTACGAAGAGATGCTGGGTCTAAAATGCTATGCCGTTGAAGAAGTGGCAGAACAAAAAGTAAAAACCGCCTTCTTCCAGGTTGGCGACACTAAAATCGAGTTATTGGAATCAACCAGTCCTGACGGACCTATTGGCAAATTCCTTGAGAAAAAAGGTCAGGGCGTACACCACCTTGCTTTTGCTGTTGACAATGTTAACGATTCGTTGAACGAGCTTGGAGAAAAAGGCGTTCAGCTAATCGACAAAACAGCGCGAAAAGGGGCCGAAGGCTTAAACATTGGTTTCCTTCATCCAAAAGCTACTATGGGTGTATTAACCGAAATTTGTGGAAAAGAATAAAAGACACTTATAATAACCGATTTTATGAGCAACCAGGATAAAATTAAAAAGTTAATCGACCTAAGAGCAGAAGCTAAACTGGGTGGCGGATTGAAAAGAATTGAAGCGCAGCACAAAAAAGGCAAATTTACTGCTCGCGAAAGAATCGAACTTCTGTTAGATGAAGGAAGTTTCGAAGAATTTGACATGTTTGTTACACACCGCTGTACAAACTTCGGATTGGAAAAAACCAAATTTTTGGGCGACGGCGTTGTTACCGGTCACGGAACAATCGACGGACGTGTAGTTTATGTTTTCTCGCAAGACTTTACCGTTTTCGGAGGATCGTTATCAGAAACCTTTGCACAGAAAATTTGCAAGGTAATGGATATGGCTATGAAAGCCGGAGCACCGGTAATTGGTATCAACGACTCGGGTGGTGCACGTATTCAGGAAGGTGTGAATTCGCTGGCCGGTTATGCCGAAATTTTCGAGCGTAACATTTTGGCATCAGGAGTTATTCCACAAATCTCAGCTATTTTCGGACCATGTGCCGGTGGTGCAGTTTACTCTCCTGCCCTTACCGACTTTATCATGATGACCGAGCAAAACTCATACATGTTTGTAACCGGACCAAAAGTTGTTAAAACAGTAACCGGCGAAGACATTTCAGTTGAAGACCTTGGTGGTGGTAAAGTACATGCATCAAAATCAGGTGTTGCACAATTCCTTGTTGAAAACGAACAGGAAGGAATTCTGATTTTACGTAAACTTATAAGCTATCTTCCTCAAAACAATCTGGAAGATCCGATCATTACTGAAAGCACTGATCCTATCGACCGTTTAGACGATGTATTGAATGAAATCATTCCTGATAATCCAAACCAGCCTTACGATGTAAAAGACGTTATTCACACCATTGTTGACTATGGCGAATTCCTTGAAATTCACCGTAACTATGCGAAAAATATCGTAGTTGGTTTTGCTAAATTCGACGGACAACCTGTTGGTATTGTTGCTAACCAGCCAAACTACTTAGCCGGTGTACTCGACATTAATGCATCAGTAAAAGCCGCTCGTTTTGTACGATTCTGCGACGCATTCAATATTCCAATTATTACTCTTGTTGATGTTCCGGGATTCTTGCCGGGAAGTCGTCAGGAATATGGTGGTATTATTACTCACGGAGCAAAACTGATGTTTGCCTACGGCGAAGCTACTGTACCAAAAATCACTATCACGTTACGTAAATCGTACGGAGGTGCACACGACGTTATGTCGAGTAAACAGTTGCGTGGCGACCTGAACTATGCATGGCCAACTGCCGAAATTGCAGTAATGGGTGCTGCCGGAGCTGTTGAAGTACTTCACGGAAGAAAATTACGCGATATTGAAGATGCTGAAGAGCGTGCTAAATTTGTTGCCGACCACGAGGAAGAATACAAAGAGAAATTCGCTAATCCATATCAGGCTGCTTCATTCGGATATATCGACGATGTTATTGAGCCACGTAATACAAGGTTCAGAATTATTCGCGGGTTACAAAGTCTTGCCACCAAGAAACTGGTTAATCCACCTAAGAAGCATTCAAATATTCCACTTTAAAAACAGAACAAATTATGGAACCATTATCAATCCTATTAGCTAGTTCTGTTCAGTTTGGATTCACAGTTGCAATTGTTGGGTTCTTGATCGTTTTTGCATCGTTAACAGTTTTGGTTATTGTATTTAACAACGCACCAAAATTGATTAACATGAAATTCAACAAAGAAAAACTGAAAAAAAGAAAGCAAAAAGGCGAGCCGGAAACAGCCGAAGATGATTATAACATCGAAGGTAACGTTACTGCTGCCATCAGTTTGGCACTACACATGTACTTTAACGAACTTCACGATGAAGAAAGTAATATTGTTACCATTAAAAAGGTAAGAAAATCGTACTCTCCATGGAGTTCTAAAATTTACAGTGTACAAAACAACTGGCCGCGATAAATAATTCTGAATACAAAGTGTAAAAAAAGAATACAATGAAAAAATATAAATTCACAATCAGTGGTAACGAATACGACGTTCATTTAAAAGACATTGAAGACAATGTTGCAGAATTAGATGTAAACGGAACCATTTACGAAGTACAAATTCACGGAGAAGTAAAAACTTCAAAAACGCCGAAACTGATTCGGAAACCGGTTGAAAAAATGCCTGGAGAAGGTCAGATCAAGAAAACTCAATCAACCGGAAAACACAAAGTAACAGCACCACTACCAGGTACAATTTTGAAAATTAATGTAACTGTTGGCGACGTTGTAACTGAAGGCCAAAACCTGATGGTTATGGAAGCCATGAAAATGGAAAATCAGGTTCAAACTACAAAAGCCGGAGAAGTTACTGCCATTAAAGTTAATGTGGGCGACAGCGTGTTGCAAGATGATCTGTTAATAGAAATTGCTTAAACAATACATTGCTGACATGAGAAAAATAGTTCAATTATTATTCGTATTGATTTTTCTTGCGCCCTCAGTATATGCTGGTGGTCAGCCGGAAAAACTCAGCGATGTAATTACAAAGGGGAAATGGATAAATCATTCCGACGGATATGTACCAATTCCAACTTATAAAGAAGGAGAACCTGATCAAAAGGAGGATCCAACCACAGTAAAACGTTACAAAACGTTTACATTTGAAACCGACGGAGGATTTCTTCTTGACTCAGCAAAACAGCGATATTCAGGACGTTACGAAGTTATTGGAGACGAAGTTGAGTTGCATTTCAATACCGTTCCAATTACTGAGTTGCGCACGAATAGAGATCTGAATCAACAGGGAGGTTATAACGTTACAACCCTTCAGGTAAAATTACCTAACCGCGTTCTTAAAATTGACGCCGACGGTAACCTGTCGGGAGACGGATATATTTATAAACGCTACAGCGGCGCGGTGGCCGGTTTGTTTAACTTCTACGAATTTTCGGGATTTGCCAACATAGCCTGGGGAAACATCATCATGATGATTGTAGGATTTGTTTTCCTTTACCTGGCTATTAAGTACGATTTCGAGCCGATGCTTTTAATCCCTATCGGATTTGGTATTTTAATTGGTAACATTCCAATGTTCCAGGTAGCTGATTTTAACCTGAAACTAGGAGTTTACGAGCCTGGTTCGGTACTTAACATCCTTTACCAGGGTGTGGTTCAGGGATGGTATCCTCCACTTATTTTCCTTGGTATTGGTGCAATGACAGACTTTTCGTCACTGATCTCGAATCCAAAACTAATGTTACTGGGTGCCGCTGCGCAGATTGGTATTTTCCTTACGTTCCTTGGAGCGATTTATTTGGGATTTGCCGCACCTGAAGCCGGCGCAATTGGTATTATTGGTGGTGCCGACGGTCCTACAGCGATCTTTATTTCATCGAAACTGGCGAACGGATTAAATGTTCTGCCCGACGGAACCACAGTGAAAAACCTGATTGGCCCTATCGCGATTGCAGCTTATTCGTATATGGCACTTGTTCCGGTTATTCAACCGCCGGTAATCCGACTGATGACTTCTAAAAGAGAACGTCTTATCAGGATGAAACCTCCACGCGCGGTTTCTAAAACGGAGAAAGTACTGTTCCCAATTATTGGTCTGATTCTTACTGCATACATTGCACCATCAGCATTACCACTTATTGGTATGTTATTCTTTGGTAACTTGCTAAAAGAATCGGGTGTAACAAAACGTTTGGCAAATACTGCAGCTAACCCACTTATCGATGCCATTACAATTTTGCTTGGTATTACTGTAGGAGCTTCAACACAAGCCGACGTATTCCTTACTCCGGCTTCAATTAAGATCTTCGGTCTTGGTGCAGCTTCTTTCGTAATTGCGACAGCTGGTGGTGTTGCTGGTGCTAAAATCATGAACCTGTTCCTGAAAAAAGAGAACAAGATCAATCCAATGATTGGAGCAGCCGGTGTATCTGCAGTGCCTGACAGTGCAAGGGTTGTTCAAGGTATGGGATTAAAAGAAGACCCAACGAACCACTTGTTAATGCACGCTATGGCACCAAACGTTTCGGGTGTTATTGGTTCGGCAGTAGCAGCTGGTATTTTGTTGAGCTTCCTGATGTAAGAAAAACTGCTTACGCTATATAAAAAAAGGATTTCTGCTTCAGAAATCCTTTTTTTGTTTATTCAAATGCCCATCGTTCGCTTGGATCGCCGGGCATAGAAACTGTTTTCCACGAAAATTTAAATATCCGTGGTTCAACCAGACGTTCAAAATCGGCATAGCTCATTTTAATCATCTCGGTGTGGGTACCTGCATTAAATGCAATTTCTTCATCTTCAGCAAGCGTTTCGGCCACAAAAACCTCCATGTCGTAAAGATTGCCAAATGGCGGCATCGCTCCTATTTCGCAGTCGGGGAAAAAACGGTGAAATTCAGCTTCGCTTGCCAAACTAACATGTGGTGTTCCGAAGATTTCTTTCAACAGTTCAAAATCAACCTGATACGAAGCAGGAAGTACTGTCATTGCCATTTTCCCATCTACATTTACAATCACAGTTTTTGCAAACTCCTTACCCGAAATGTGACTTTTTGCTGCGATTTCCTGAGCAGTAAAGGCCCTTGAATGTCTGATTACAACGTACTTTACATCGTTTTCATCAAGAAATGCTTTAAGTTTTTTTACTGGCATAACAATTTAGTTTAACTCTTTTAATCTTAAAATTTCACGAATTTCTTTAAGTACAATAGCTTTCTTTCCGGTATATTTTTACACCAATTACAACCTACAGGTTTCGTTTTTTGCACAGTTTAAAAGCATATGATTTATTCTTTTTGATTGTAACAAAAATTTATTGATTGATTCAGGATCGACTTTCGAACAAAATGGTCATTAATTCGATTAAATTTTATATTAAACTGATTTTAACCTAAAATAATTAAAAATAGTGCCATGAGGCATCACTCCCATGTGCTACAATTCCTTCTAAGACAGGATTTCAAGATAAATCAAACAATGTATTACTGTTAATTATAATTTCTCCTATACACCATCTTAGAGTCGACTACTAAACCCAAATTATGTAAATTACAATTTAAATTCGAAAAATAATAAAGGAGTTATTTGTATTGTATTTTCAAAATACACTAACTTGTTAATACTTATCGAACAATTAGCATATGAAAGACACCAGATTCATTAAAAGAATCCATAAGAATTGTTTGATCTCCACAACTTACAAAATGCAAAACAATAAATCCGGGAATTCTATTTCGGAAAGTTCGCTGTGCTTTTTAAAACATCTTAATAATTCTAACTAATTAAAAATTAACATTATGAAAAAGCTTGTCTTTTTAATCGTTTTTATGCTTTTAAGCACAGCTATTCTCTTTGCTCAGCAAGAAAATGATCGTCTGTATATTCTGATGGAATTTATGTCCGTATCGGATGAAATGGAGGACGACTATCAGCAGGTTGAAGAGTTTTGGTCGAAAATCCACCAACAAAGAATTGCAGATAACAACATTATAGGCTGGGATCTTTGGGCCATGATGCCACGCGGAACCGAGCAGGGATCGCAGTACTTTACCGTCACACTTTATAGTACTCTGGCAGCAATGCTTGAAGGAATACCCGGTGATAAATTTCAGCAATACGTACAAAATGCCTATCCGGATATGAGTCAAAGTGACCGGGATGCCATGATGGAAAAAACCGTAAAATCGCGCGATATTGCTCACCAGGTTTTCACCACCGAAATAAACAATACAAGTGGTGATTTTGAGATGGAAATTGGCACCTTGATTGTTTTTGATATTATGAAACAAGAACATGATAGTTACGAAAAAGTGGAGGACGAGCTATTTAAACCATGGCATCAACAAATGGTCGACAATGGGCAAAAAGGCGCATGGGGACTATTACGGGTAATTCTTCCGGCAGGTAGCCAGGCAGTTGGCTCACATATAACCTACAGTATGTATAAAGACTTTGAGCAGCTTGCCAACCACTGGGAAGGTGATGGTGGAGAAATGGATGTAATGACTTCGCTGGCTGTCCAGAAAGCACTAAAAACACGAGATATGCGCGGTGTTGAAATGGCCCGTCTTGTAATGAAAGTTCGATAAATTAGGATAATCATGAGCAATTTAGATCTGTTAAAAGAAGGGTATAAACTATTTGCTGAAGGTAATATTGAAGGTGTTCTTGCACTTTGGGATGAGAAAATTGTGTGGCACGAGTGCAAAGGGTTTCCATTCATAGACGGCGATGGAACTTTTGTTGGAGCCGAAGCTATTGTTCAGAGTGTACTTTCCAAAATACCAGACAATTACGACGAATTCAATATTGAAATTCACGATTTTATTGATGGTGGTTATAAAATAGTTATGGAAGGTTATTATACCGGTGTATGGAAAGCTACTGGCAAACGTTTTAAAGCCAATGCCACGCATACCTGGACATTTAAAAACGGGAAACCATCTGTATTCTTTCAGGCTGTTGATACAGCAACGATTATCAATCCGTAGAATCTTTTAAGATCACACTTTTAACTATGAAAACATCAATTAAATAGAACACCCCTGAATTTAGCACTACATTAATTTTCCTATATTCCAATTTAAGAAGTCAGGCTTTCGCAAGTCTGGCTTTTCTCTTTTATTGTATTTTAGAAACAGTTAGCGGAATTAAACAACCGCCGGTTTAAGCTGTTAAACGGTAAATAAATATTGAATTTATGAAGATAGTAGTTATTGGAGGGCAAGGCACAATTGGAAGCGCCGTAGCCAACCATTTTAAGAAAAAGCACGAGGTAATAACTGCCAGCCGAAATAAAGGCGATGTGCAGGTTGATATGGAAAATTCGGAATCGATAAAGAATATGTTTGATCAGATCGGTAAAGTTGATGCCATTGTAAATTGTGCCGGAGCTACAAAATGGGGGCCTTTTGCCGAACTCTCGGAAGAGGACTTTTATGTTGGATTAAGAGGCAAACTAATGGGCCAGGTAAACATTGTTCGGATTGGCAGACACTACCTCAATGAAGGAGGATCGATTACTTTAACAACAGGCGTCTTGGCCGACGATCCGGTGTACGGTGCAACCAACTCGGCAATGGCAAATAATGCTATCCACGGTTTTGTACTTGCTGTCTCGCAGGAACAGCGAAATGAATTTCGTTTAAATGTGGTTTCGCCCGAACTGGTTGAAGACTCGGCAGAACGACTTGGAAATGCATTCCCAGGGCACACTCCAGTTTCGATGCAGAAAGTAGCCAAAGGCTATGAGCGAAGTGTGGAAGGCCTGCGAACCGGAGAGATCATTCGCGTTTACGATTAGCATTTCAAACGAAAATATAGTATCCTAAAAATAGCCGTTCCTAAGGAGCGGCTATTTTCATTTCTGATCCTAGCCATCAAAATAAAAGCCTCCACTTCATTCTAACTTCACCCTCAAAAACCGTTTTCCGGTTCGTACTTGTATTACTCCCGTTCGTGGGTTAAAGCTAACCAACTGTATTCTTTTATTTCTGTCCCTCCTTTTTCTGAAAGATATTTGAAGTATGAAAACAATAAAACAGAAAAAACCATGAAAACTCGTCTAATAATACTCTTTCAATTTCTGATTTTGTTTGCTCACGCTCAGGTAGAAATTTCAGGAGTAGTACAATCGGAAACCGGAAGCCCGATTACCGGGGTGAATATTTTTATACAGGGAACTTACGACGGGACAACAAGCGATAGCCTAGGTGTATTCTCGTTTAAAACCGAAACAAGCGGAGAACAGACACTTGTTGCCAGTTGTGTTGGATTTGAAACTTATGGTGAACAGTTAAACCTTTCGAGTAATATTTCAGACCTAAAAATCGTACTGATTGAAGAAATCAGCGAACTCGACGAAGTTATAATCAACGCCGGTACTTTTGAGGCCAGCGACAAAAAGAAATCGGTGGTTTTAAAACCGCTTGATGTGGCGCTTACAGCAGGCGCCAATGGCGACATTTTTGGTGCTTTTGGCAAATTACCCGGTTCGCATACAGTGGGCGAAGAGGGACGACTTTTTGTTCGTGGAGGCGAAAGCTACGAAACCAAAACTTTTATGGATGGCATGCTGGTAAATACACCTTATTATTCAAAAATGCCCGATCTGCCAACACGGGGCCGGTTCTCCCCCATCCTCTTTAATGGTTCGGTGTTTAGCACCGGAGGTTATTCGGCCGAATACGGACAGGCACTTTCCTCGATTGTGGCCTTAAATACCGTTGCTCTGGAGCCGGAAACAAAATCAAGTATTTCAGTTTTATCAGTCGGGTTACAAGGATCGCATGCTAAAAGATGGGAAAATACATCGTTGTCAATCAGTGGAGAATACCTGAACACAGCACTTACGAACAAGATCTTTAAGCAAAATGTTGAATGGTTAAAAGTTCCAGTCATTGTTGGTTCAACAATGCTATTCCGACACAAAACCAGTGAAACAGGAATGCTTAAATCTTTTGCCAGTTTTAACTACGACACTAGCAGCTTACTGTACGATAACATTGAGCAGTTGACATCCCAGGAAGTTTCATTGGGGAACAAGAATCTGTATTCGAACACCACATACAACGAAATGCTAAATGACGATTGGATGATACAAACAGGCATTGCCGTTAACATCGACCGCGAAAATATGGATATCAATTCAGACAATATCGCTACTTCGCGAAACAGCAGCCAGCTGAAACTTACATTATCCAATTATTCTGTTAAAGATGTAACTACAACCTTCGGCGCTGAAGCTTTGGTTTATAAATACGACCAGGACATTGATATGGACGGGAATTTCAACCTTTCATTCGATAATAATCTTTTTGCTGGTTTTGCCGAATCGGAGTGGAAAGTAACAAAAAGCTTTGCACTGAAAGCAGGCCTTCGAACCGAATACAATTCGCTTATCAATGAAATAAATGTTACTCCGCGTCTTTCAGCAGCGGTAAAAACAGGCAAAAGCAGCCAGCTTTCGGCTGCTTACGGAAAGTTCTTTCAGAATCCGAATGATGATTATTTGAAATTCACCGACGAGCTGGCACCTGAAACATCAACACACTCCATTCTAACCTGGCAGTATAAAAAAGACAGCCGCACCTTACGTATTGAAGCCTACAATAAAAACTATTCCGACCTGGTAAAATTTGATGAAGAATTTTCTGTTGAACCCGGAAATTACAACAATACAGGAAGTGGTTATTCAAGAGGGATCGATGTTTTTTGGCGCGACCAAAAGCAGTTTGGGAAAGCCGATTACTGGATTTCGTATTCGTGGATCGATTCAAAAAGAAACTACCGTGATTATCCGGTAAAAGTAACACCTCACTACGTTTCGAAACATAACCTTTCAGTGGTTTACAAGCAGTATTTTACAAAGATCAATTCCTTTATTTCGGGCTCCTACACTTTTGCCAGCGGACGTCCGTACAATAATCCAAATACTCCTGAATTTATGGCTGGCAAAACCAAAACCTACAACGATTTAAGTTTCGGATTTACGCACTTGTTTTACCTTTTCAACACGCAAACCGTAGCTCATGTAATTGTAAACAACGCCTTGGGATTTAAAAATGTATTTGGATACAACTACGCACAAACGCCCGACAACAATGGAGTTTATCAATCACAACCAATCGTACCCGGGCAAAAACGACTCATTGTATTTCTACTATCATTTCAATTATAAACTTAAAAATGAATCACATGAAAACTTTATTAACGCTTATTTTCAGTCTGGTAGTTTTAACTGCCGCAGCACAGGGAAAAAATTACGAGACAGCGATGACTGCCGCTCTCGAAAAAATGAAAAGCTCGGAAACAGTTGCCAATTTTCAGGAGGCAGCAAATACTTTTGAACGTATCAGCATGACGGAAACCAAAGAATGGTTGCCTTTGTACTATGCATCCTATTCAATTATCGTGATAAGTTACATCGATCAGGACGTTAACAAGAAAGATCCTTCCCTGGATAAAGCGCAGCAATTTCTTGACAATGCATTTAAAATTGCACCCAACGAATCGGAATTGTATTCGCTACAGGCATTTCTATATCCATCGCGAATTACGGTAGATCCGATGACACGAGGAATGGAATACATGCCTAAAATGAATGCAGCGCTCGACAAAGCAATTGCACTAAATCCGGAAAATCCAAGAAGTTACTATTTACGCGCAATTACCTTGTTTAATATGCCCGAACAATTTGGCGGCGGTGCAGAAGTTGCCCGCCCTCATTTTGAAACCGCAAAAGAGAAATTCGACAAATTCGAACCGGAATCACCGCTTCATCCGAACTGGGGTAAAGAAATAAATGAAATGGAGATGAAAAAACTATAACGCAGTTTAAACGAGTTCTCCGTACAAGTCATAATCTTCGGCACCTGTTATTTTCACTTTAACAATGGTGCCGTTTTTTATTTCCTCGTCAGCAGTGATGTATACTTCTCCATCAACTTCCGGCGAATCAAACTCGGTACGTCCAACGTAGTAATCGCTCTCTTTTCGGTCGATAATAACATCGAACTCCTTCCCTATTTTTTGTTGGTTGAGTTCGGCTGAAATGTATTGCTGCACTTCCATTATTTCGTCGGCACGCTCCTGTTTTGTTTCTTGATCCAGCGTATCTTCAAAATTTCTGGCCGCATACGTACCATCTTCGTCCGAATAAGGGAAAACACCCAATCGGCCAAATTTCTGCTCCTGAACGAATTCTTTCAACTCTTCAAAATCTTCCTCTGTTTCGCCCGGGAATCCAACAAGCATTGTTGTACGAATAACCACTTCCGGTACTTCTTCTTTTATTTTGGCGATTAAAGCCTCAGTTTCTTCGCGGGTAACATGGCGCAACATATTTTTCAGCACGCGATTTGAAATGTGCTGCAATGGCATATCGAGGTATTTGCACACTTTCGGGTTTTCGCGCATTACCGGCAAAATCTCCATCGGGAATTTGGTTGGATACAAATAATGCAAACGAATCCATTCAATTCCTTCCACTTCCGAAACTTTGGTAATCAACTCTGCCAGTTGGTTTTTACCGTACAAATCAATTCCGTAATACGAAAGATCCTGGGCGATCAGCAACAACTCCTTCACTCCTTTTTTGGCAAGGTAACGTGCTTCCATCACAAGGCTTTCGATGGTGCGCGATTGGTGTCGGCCCGTCATTTTCGGGATGGCACAAAACGAACACGAGCGGTTACAACCTTCCGAAATTTTTAGGTACGCAAAATGCGATGGCGTGGTGATTTTACGCTCGTAAATGTATTCGGGCGCATAGGTAACTTTTAGCTCTTCAACCATGGCTTTCATATCAAACTTACCAAAGTACTTGTCAACTTCGGGCAGTTCTTCCTGCAGCTCGTTGTGGTAACGTTCCGAGAGACAACCCATAACGTAAAGTTTGTCGATTTCGCCACGTTTTTTAGCCTCCGCATAATCCAGAATCATATCAATCGATTCCTGTTTGGCATCGTGTATAAAACCACAGGTATTTACAAATACTGCATCAAAATTGGTTTCGTTTGAATCGTGCAACACTTCAAACTTTCCCTTCTGCAACTGGTTCAGCAAAACCTCCGAATCAACCAGGTTTTTCGAACATCCCATGGTTACCACATTTACCCTTTTCTTCGCCATAACTTTTCTTCTTTCTTTTGAGGCTGTAAAGTAAAGATAAATTTGTCTGAATTAAGAAAGTATAGGCTACTAACTATTGAAATATAACACATGTAATTAATAGCGTATTTATCATCCAAACAGTACCAATCAATAAATATTTATTGATTTAAAACTTTTATTTATTGTTTTTCGATAATTATTTATTTATTTTCGTCTACAAATTAAATATCTCACAATGAAAAACAAAGAACTAACCCGAACCCAACAAGTGCTGGCTGTAATGAAATTTTTGGTGTACCTATCAATTACCTGGTATTTTCTAAAACTAGTTGGTATTGGTTTAATGGGATTATCCTTCCTTATCAGAGGTATACCACTTTCAAATTTGTTTTTTATCCCAGATTGGTTCAATTTATTAGAAACGAATCCTGGATATTTAACGCTCGTAATTGTATTAGTAATGTCAGTTAGTCTCTTAAATATCACAATTTGGATATTGGTGTTGAGATTATTAAAAAGAATACAATTGACCAATCCATTTAATATGGAAGTTATCGAAAGATTAGAACGAATAAGTTATCTTCTTTTTATAATTTGGATTTTATCAATTTCTGCTGGAGGATTTTTTGCCTGGCTAGGAGAAAAAGCAGGTGAATTAAATGATTCCTGGAGTCATGGTCCGTATCTGTTTATGGCCGGCCTGGTATTTATTATTTCGCAAATATTTAAACGCGGAGTTGAGTTGCAGTCAGAAAATGATTTAACCGTTTAAGCTATGCCTATAATTGTAAATCTTGATGTAATGATGGCCCGGCGAAAAATGTCGCTTAACGAACTTTCAGAAAAAGTAAACATAACACTGGCCAACCTTTCGATACTAAAAACAGGGAAAGCCAAAGCAGTTCGTTTTAGTACGCTTGAAGCTATTTGCGAGGCGCTGGATTGTCAACCAGGCGATATTTTGGAATATGTTGAAGATTAGAAACAAAAAAAGATTTCACTCCTTCCGGAATGAAATCTTTTTGCTCGTAGCTCAACGCTCGTGGCTAATAGCTTTCTTTTATTGTTTCGTCTTTAGCGGATCAGCCGCTTCCTTAAAGAACTGCTCCTGCAAAGCAGGTACAACTGTATCGGCTTTCACCAGCTTAATCATTTCAACCAATTGATCTACGGTATGATTGATCCACAATTCTCCGGCTTCGGCATTGGCATCCCAGGCTTCACCGCCATAATGATTCGGATAACTGGCATACCACCAAATTCCGGTGTAAACATATTTTAATTCTTTCATCCTGTCCTGATTAACACCCGATTGCTGTTTGGCCCGCTCAACATGCACCACATCGGGTTGTGCAGCAACCATTGCCGAAGTTTCACTGTTTCCGGCATGTGCATCATACGGATCGTGTCGTGTTAAAGCTTCAGCTTTTTCATTAACCTCTTTGCTATCTTCCGGTCGAAACCAATACAGTGAGTAACCCCGCGGTTCAGAGAGTTGTGCCATTCCAAAATAATTCAGAAATGCATTGTTTCCACCGTGGCCGTTTACGATTATGATTTTTTCAAAACCATTGCGATGTAGTTCGTCCAATGTTTCCTGTAACATTTTCCATATCAGTTCGGGCGAATACGAAATTGTACCGGGCTGATGACGGGCCTCGTTTATCTGGCTAAAATAATACCACGGAAAAACTACTGTATATTCCTGTTCGGCAGCCCTAAGTGAATATTCGCGCGACAAATAAAGGTCGGTACCCAATGGCAGTTGGGCGCCATGTTTTTCCATTACGCCAATAGGAATAATGCAGGTTTTTGAACTCTTTTCAACAGCTTTAATAAAATCGGGAGCGGTTAGTTCTTCCAGACGATACGATAAATCCTGTGCATAAACAAACGAAGTGATTGCCAATAACAATAATGTTACTATTTTTCTCATAGGTTTTAGGTTTTAGTTAATATTTCCATAAATATAGATTCTTGGAAACATTTTCCCAACGATTTCCTAATTTTATACATAAACTTACAACATGCCAGTAGTAATCGCACATAGTCATTTAAATCCCGGTGGAGTTACCAGGATTATTGAATCGCAAATAGACAGCCTGCAAGGCGAAGAGATAAAAGTTTTGGTGGGCTCCTGCCCCGATGCCAGTACAATAACATCAAAAAATGCCGGGCTGCATATTATCCCCGAGTTGGATTATCTTGATCGCCGGCAATACACCGAGCAGGAAGCAAAGGAAATGTTGCATAAAATACACGGTGCAATTAGCATGCACCTTTCTCCTGATACAGTTTTACATTTTCACAACCTGAATCTCGGTAAAAATCCGATTGTTACTTATGCGGTTTATTTGCTGGCAAAAGAAGGTGTCAAGGTGTTTAACCACGCCCACGATTTTGCCGAAGACCGCCCCAGCAATTATTCATTTCTGGAAGAAATTATCTATGATATTTTTCTGCAGGATATCAACGAGGTGTTGTATCCAAAGTTGCCCAACTATCACTTTGGTGTGCTAAATTCGTTTGACTTTGATCGTATAAAAGAACTTGGAGTAACAGAAGACCGTATTGAATGGCTCCCAAATCCGGTAACCTTTAATACATCGGAAGATTTGCCTGAAAAATCGGAGGCCAAACAAGCCGTTTGTGAAGAGTTGAATATCGATGCCGACAAACTTTTGGTAACGTACCCGGTTCGTGTAATTCAACGAAAAAATATTGGTGAATTTATTCTGTTATCGTTACTATTCCGGCACAGGGCAAATTTTGCGGTAACACAACCGCCACAAAATCCGGTTGAAATTGAAATGTATAACCAATGGATGAAATTCTGCACATATCACGGGATTGACATTGTGTTTGAAGCCGGTACGAAAGTCAACTTTGAAAAATTGTTACGAGGCAGTGATTTCTGTATTACCACAAGTTACAAAGAAGGTTTTGGAATGGTGTATCTCGAACCCTGGTTGCTGGATACACCCGTGGTTGGTCGCGATATTGATTTTATCACCCGCGATTTCAAAGACGATGGTTTTAGCTTCCCGACGCTATATTACAAGTTGAATATTCCCGGAATTAAAACCGATTTTAAAGATCTGAATTTGAAAATGCAAATGGAGATCATCTCCGAAGTTTTAAACGAAAAGATAGAAAAACAAAAGCTATTTGAACAAAATCCCATCCTAAATACTTTGTTTAGTGACGTAACGTCGCATATTGTAGAAAAAAACAAGACAATTATCAAAAACAACTACTCTCTGCAGGGATATGGAATTAAACTTCAGAAACGATATAAAAAAATGGTTGGATAGTTCAGAGAAACTGCAACCCGTTCCCACCACTTTTTGCCCCAACTTAAAAACCGATTCGAAAGAAAAAATTAAGGCCGTAATTTTCGATATCTACGGCACCTTGCTTATTTCTTCGTCGGGCGATATCGATCAGGCTTCGCTGAACAAAGACAATTTGCGGGCAGCTATGGAAGCCGGAGGATTCGATTTATCGGGTTGCAAGGAAGAAACCTGCAGTTTTCTGCTCGACCAGTTACAGGAACAGATTAAAAAGCAGCACGAAAAGCTAAAAACCAAAGGCCATCCCTACCCCGATGTCGATATTTTTGAGGTTTGGAAAGCTATGTTTGAAGCGGCCAAAAACAAAGGATTACTAAAACTGGGCGGCAGCGAATCTTGGGCAGATACAATAATTGTTTTCGAACTGCTAAGCAACCGCGTTTACCCCATGCCGGGAATGAAAGAAGTGCTGTTGGAAATAAAAAATATGGGTATCCCCATAGGTATTGTTTCCAACGCGCAGTTCTACACGCCCATAATCATGAATTATTTTCTGACCGGTGAATTTTCAACCGATCAACATATCGATCTTTTTGAGGAAGACCTTTCGGTGTACTCGTTCAAAGAGCTGCGGGCAAAACCCGATACGGCTTTGTTCGACAAATTTATTCCGGTATTAAACAACAAGTATAATATCGAGCCATCGGAAACAATATTTGTGGGCAACGACATGCTGAAAGATGTTTACACTGCTACAAAGGCAGGTTTACGAACTGTGCTGTTTGCCGGCGACGAACGTTCACTTCGCCTGCGTGAAGACGATCCGCGCGTAAAAGGCATGTTCCCCGATTTTATTATCAACGATTTAAAACAACTTTTGAAAATTATAGGATGAAACGAGCATCAGTTAAATGTTTTAAATCACGATGACATGATTATCCGCCAGTTGGCGGATGAGTTACCGCTAAAAATTAAAAATATTAACGAATGAAGTTAAACGATTTACGTGTAGGAATTATCCATTCCTTAATTGGCAAAAACGATGGAGTTTCCATTGTTATCGACCAAACAGTTGAAGCCATGTCGGAACACCTCGACATAAACATTGGTAACTTTTTCTTTTTGGCAGCGCACTCATCGCCGCGTTTTAATGCGCAAACAAACGACGTGTTCTGGCACAAAAGCGAGGCGCACAAAACCATTTTGAATAATTTCAATAATCCCGATACCGAAGGGTTGGATGAATTGATTCATGAAAATGCACTGTATGCCAAGAAAGTTATTCAGGAGTGGGTTGATGAAAATGATATCGATCTGATTATTGCGCACAACACCTCGCACCCGTACAATTTTATTACGGCAGTAGGATTAGGTTATTACATTGAAGAATTACGTGCCGAAGGAATTATCTGGCCGAAACTGATGGTATGGTGGCACGACTCGTATTTCGAGCGCGATATTTTTTCAAATCCAAACGAGGTGATTCAGAAATATCTGAAATATCTGCCCGGAGTTACTTTTGTAAATTCGATTGCCTTTATCAACAAGCAGCAAATCGATTTGGGCAAAAGGCTTTTTGAACAGCTCAACGCCAGCAAACTGGAGAAATTCTTTAAACTTCGTACAACGGTTGTGCCAAACACCTGCGAAATTCCATGGGACTGGGAACACATTGATCCGAAAACTGAAGAATTAATTTGCCCGGTACAAGACAATTATAACGACTCGTTTATGAAAGATATCGGCCTTGTTCAGCAAGTTGAAAGCCGGGGTTTTACCATGGATGAAACGGTAATTCTGCTGCAACATACCCGTGTTGTTCCGCGAAAGAAAATCGAACTGGCTATCGATCTGGCTTTTGCACTGGAAAAGAAATTCACCAAAAACCGCGAGAAAAAATGTGTTGCCGTTATTGTAAGTGGTCATTCGGGTGACGAACAAAACCAGTACCTCAACAATCTGTACGTTCATTACACCGAACTTTGCAAAGCACATCCCAATAGCAATGTGGTATTGATTTTTGGCGAACACAACATTCTTTCGCACCGCGATATTATTGTGGACCGGAAGTTTTACAAATTTGCAGAAGTACCTTCAATTGTTGCCGCTCATGGCGGACTCGGAACTTATTTCAGCGATGTGGAAGGCTTTGGAAATAACCTGCTGGAAATGATGTCGTACGGATTGCCGGCGGTGATCAACAAATACGAGGTTTACAAACAGGAAATTGAGCAATACGGTTTTGATCTTCCGGCAATTGATGGCGGTGGCGTAACGGAAGAGCTGGTAGACTCGGCTTACCGCTTGCTTACCGATATTCCGTACCGCAACAAGGTCGTAATGCATAACCTGAAAGTGCTAAAAGAAAAGCTCGATCATAAAATTATTGCTGATAAACTCGAACCGATTATTAAAAGTATGTACATGCGCGAGTTATAGAACGAAAGGCGCATGTTAATTATCCGGCTATCGCACTAATTCGAAATAGCTTGGGCACCTATTAAAACAAATGTTTTTTTATATTTAAAAGGTCGTCGGAAAAGCGGCGCCTTACATCAGTTATTTGACACACAAAAAATAGTAGAAAATGGGAGATTTTTATCAGAACGGATTTGTAGCAACACTTCATAATTTACGTGCCAGACCTTATGAAGAGCTGGAACAAAAATTGGAAAAATTTAGTAAAAAACGTCCCATTGGATTAATTATTCCTTCCTTATATTCAGAACTTTCACGTCAGGCATTAAAAGACATTGTTTCTATTTTAAAAGACATCCCGTATGTTTCGGAGATCGTAATCGGTTTAGACCGTGCGGATGATTATCAATACAAAAATGCCCTTGAATTTTTTGCAGAACTGCCACAGCACCACAGGGTGATTTGGAATGATGGTCCACGAATGCTGGAATTTAAAGAGAAACTTGCATCGAAAAACATTGTTACTTCAGTTCCCGGAAAAGGGAGAAATGTATGGTTCTGTTTTGGTTACATGATCGCCTCAGGACGTTCGGAAGCAATTGCTCTGCACGATGCCGATATTGTTACCTACAACCGCGAAATGCTGGCACGATTGGTTTACCCGGTTGCCGACCCATCGTTTAACTTTAAATATTGTAAAGGTTACTATTTCAGAACCGACGACGAAAAGTTGCATGGCCGGGCCGTACGTTTACTGGTTACACCGCTGTTACGCACACTGAAAAAACTTCTCGGACACCATACATACCTGGAATATCTGGATAGTTTTCGATACCCGCTGGCAGGCGAATTTTCGATGCGTGCCGATATTATTAAAACCATTCGTATTCCTTACGATTGGGGGCTTGAAATTGGCATATTAAACGAGGTTGAACGCAACAACTCGTTAAACCGGATCTGTCAGGTTGAAATTGCCGACCGGTACGATCATAAACATCAGTCGCTTTCTGCCGAGGATGCAGAAAAAGGTTTATCGAAAATGAGTCGCGACGTTTCGCGGGCAATTTTTGGGAAACTGGCTACCGATGGAATTACGCTAACACCGGAATTCTTCCGCACCCTAAAAGCAACATATTACCGGATTGCGTTGGAATTTGTGGAACTTTACAAGGCTGATGCAGCAATGAACGGTCTTTCATACGACTTCCATAAAGAAGAGGAAGTAATCGATTTGTTTGTAAAGAATGTATACCAGGCGGGCATTGATTATTTAAACAATCCCGACACAGTGCCACTTATGCCAAGCTGGAAACGTGTCCAGAGCGCCTTCCCCGAAATTTTAGAAGAGTTTCATGAGATTGTAGAAGCAGATAACAACATCCTTTAAAAACCTGAAAAATATGATTAATCCCGATACTTCTTTCATAAAAAAAATTGAGAGTCGGCTTAAATTTATTTACAAGGATAAGTTTGATAATACGATTCTTGCCGATTTATTACACGTCATCTCATCGTATCAAATCAACTCGTCAAAGGGCGATAAATGGAATGAAAAAGACGTGGTATTGATTACCTATGGCGACAGCATAAAAAACGCCGATGAAGAGCCATTGCAAACGCTACGTGCTTTTTTAAATGACAAGCTGAACGAACAGTTAACAGTGGTTCATATTTTACCTTTTTTCCCTTACAGCAGCGACGATGGTTTTTCGGTGATTGATTTCAGGGAGGTAAATCCGGAACTGGGCGACTGGCGCGACATTGAGGATTTGACGATCGATTACGATCTGATGGCCGATTTAGTAATTAATCATGCTTCGAGTAAAAGCCAGTGGTTTAAAAACTTTTTAAAACAACACGGGAAGGGTAAAGACTACTTTATTACCGAAGATCCGGAAACCGACCTTTCGCAAGTTACCCGTCCGCGCAACACGCCTCTTTTAACGCCTTACGAAACTGCCAACGGCACCAAACACGTTTGGACAACTTTTAGCGCCGACCAGGTAGATCTGAACTTCTCAAATCCTGATTTGCTGGTTGAGATGATGGATATTCTGCTCGGATACATTAACAAAGGAGCACGAATTATTCGCCTCGATGCGATTGCCTTTTTGTGGAAAGTTGTTGGAACAACTTGTCTGCACCTGCCTGAAACACACGAGGTAGTTAAACTGATGCGCGATGTTGCTGAGTTTATCAATCCTGACACGATAATTCTTACCGAAACCAATGTGCCCAATAAGGAAAACCTGAGCTATTTTGGCGACGGCGACGAAGCGCACATGGTTTACCAGTTTAGCCTCCCTCCCCTGTTGTTGCATGCTTTACATACCGGTACTTCAAGTTACCTGACAAGTTGGGCGAAAAGTTTGCCACAACTCGAAGGCGATAAAACATTTTTCAATTTTACGGCATCACACGATGGAGTTGGCGTTCGTCCGCTGGAAGGATTGTTACCCGACGACGAAAAAAACAATTTGGTGGAAAATATGAAAGGTTTTGGCGGTTTGGTCAACTACAAATCGAACCCTGATGGAAGCCAAAGTCCGTACGAATTGAACATTACTTATTTTGATGCGCTTAAAGGCACACACAAGGGCGAAGACAGCCTGCAGGCAGAAAGATTTCTGGCTTCGCAGGTTTGTATGATGAGTTTGGCAGGTGTTCCGGCCTTTTACATTCACAGTTTAACCGCCACTCCGAATTATTACGAAGGCGTTGAAAAAACAAAGCACAACCGCACTATAAACCGCAGAAAGTGGCAACTGAATGAATTGAACGAAGTGCTGAGTAATGATTCCCCACAGAAAAAAGTATTTGAATCGTTACGACAACTCATTCTGTTACGTAAAAAACAAGTTGCATTCCATCCAAACGCAGCGCAGGAAGTTCTTGATTTAGGCAACGATTTTTTTGCGATAAAAAGGCAAACGCAAGAACAAACCATTTTGGTGGTTATTAATTTATGTGACGAAGAAAAGAAAATTGAAATTCCAAAAGGATACGGTTTTGATTTGATCACAGGAGCCAAATTCTCTTCGGAAAAAATAAAAGCTTACCAGTGTTTATGGCTGGTTAAAGAGAAACGTTAAGATTACAACAAACGACACCTCGTTTTTACATACAAAAAAGGCTACCAAATGGTAGCCTTTTCTATTTTATTCACTCTATATTTACTCAGCTTCAGGTTTTACTGTAGTTTTTTTCCAATCGTCGCTGTTGGCAAATTTCCAGGTGTTCAAAAATCCAACTTTGATAATATTCTGCATTTTTTCCCAGTTAATTTTGCTCAACTCGTCTGATGGTTGGTGATAATCAGGATGCATAGCCGCCATAAAATAGAAAACAGGAATGTCTTCCTCAGCAAACGGAGCATGATCGCTACCTCCTCCAGGACGTTCTGACGGGCGTAATTCAAGATCGAGATTGATATCGAAATCCGCAATATGTTTTTTGGTAGTTTCACCGATAACCGTGTTGGCTTCGGTATAAACCATGTGTGCCTGATTCTTTAAAGTATCGCCTTCCGGATTTCTGGCAATCATATCATAGTTCAGGTTCAACACAACATTCAAATTCTTTTCTTTTGCATCGCGAACAAAATAGGTTGATCCAAACAAACCTTTCTCTTCGCCCGTCCATGCTGCGAATACAACTGATTTTTCAGGTTTCTCGCCCGTTTCCATAAATGCTTTCGCAATTTCCATTACACCAACCGTTCCAGAGGCATTATCATCAGCACCATTGTAAATTACACCATCCCATTTTCCAAGGTGATCGTAATGTCCACCAACCACAATAAACTCATCTTTATTTTTACCTTCAATATAACCTACCACATTTCGGGCGTTAACAACTTTCGAGTTTACCGATGTTTTAAAGGCAACTGATTTGCCTGCCAGTACCTGCGATGCGGATACCATATTTTTAGCTGCTTCGGTTTCAAATTTTTCAATATCAACACCGGTGCCCGATAGAATTTCGTTAGCAACCCGAGATGAAACCGTAAAAGTTGACAGGTTTCCACCCAGTTCTTTTCCCGGCATCGACATCCTGTTTCCGTAATACGGATTTGGCCGTTTGTCGCTTTCGTTAAAACCACCATTATCTCTGTAAATATTGTTTTGTGCCCATCCCATCATCGGATTCGCATCGGGACTGATCCGGATTACTGCCAATGCACCGGCATCCTGTAGTCCTGTAATTTTATTGCGTTCAAGATAATATTCTGCACGACGTCCTTCCGGTTTAAACTTTTTGTAAGCAACTGAAGTTGTGTCGTTGTGTCCCGGGTAGCCTTCTAAAATCACTACAATTTTACCGGCAACATCCATTTTTTTCAGATCGTCGTAGGTTTTATTTCCATCGGCATAACCATAACCGGCAAAAACCAAAGGTGCCTGAACTTTTTGGCCAACCGTTCCGGTCTGCACATAAAAATCGGTCTGATAAACAAAATCCATCGAACTTTCGCTTCCCGGTTTGCTGGTTACCACTGAAAATACCTGCTCGTCTCCCGGTTCATATTCAATCAGACCAAAATTCTGGTAATAAGTCCGGTATTCTTCAGGTCGGACACCAGCCATTCTTTCGCTTCGTGATGGCTGGGTATACGCCACATCGCCAAACGGTTGAACTCCGTAAGTTTTAAACATCGATGCAATGTAATCAGCAGCAATATAAGCTCCTTTGGTTCCAACAGCACGGCCTTCGGTCCAGTCTGATGCAAGAAACTCCAACTGCCCTTTAATCGACTCCATGGTAATGGCTTCCAAACCTTTTTCAACCTCGTTTTGGGCAAACAGCAAATGCCCGGAAATAAACAGAATTAAGAATAAAGAAATTTTTTTCATGCGATTTAAATTGTTTGTATTAATGCTTTTATTCAATATTGATAATTTTATTCAGCAAACTAAGATCTGTTAATATGTAAAAGACAACGTTCATTTTTAAAACTTTTTACAAAACGTAACTTATATTCTTTTACATTTAAAATAACTGGTAGCTAATTGTGTTTATAATTACACTTGCCTGCATTTTATTTTCACTCACTATGCCCCTTTTTTAATATAAATGCATAAAATCAACATATTTAAAATTCAATTTGACAAATAAATGAGCCAAATTTTAACAATTAGTCATTACAATGATAATCAAAACAACATTTCTAAAACTAAACATTTGTCATGTTTAGACCTACTTACCCCTAGCATTGAAGTGAGATTAAATGCTTCAATCAGATCATTCGTTCTTTTGATTGATTAAAATAGAGGAAGTGAATATCCATTTCGTTTTAGATATGAATTCGAAGAAAGTATAACATTTGAACCACCTTAATCGTAATGATCAATACGGTTTTTGTATTTCGTATCAACTCAACCAATTTAAAATCAACACCATGAAAAATACCTTACATGTAAACGGAATAATCTACAAATACGAAAAGCTGGTTCAAATTCCGTTAAACACACCCCACAACGTTTATATTGCTGAAGCTTCCACTCCTTATGCTGATTATTACGGGCAGGTTCCGCGAATGGCCAAACCCAACTCCATTTTCCTTTTCACCAAAAAATTCTATTTTCTTGAGGAATTAATCTGTTTTTCGTCAACTATCGAAGAATGCCTGTTAGAACACATTAACATTGCAAGTGCAGTGATTGAATCAGGCGGAAAACAATATCCGGCAATTCGGATAAAAGATTTTCCGGATTACAGCCAGTTGGTGAAACTGCAGGATTGCCTGACCAAAAATAAAGTAGAATTTACCGACAAATTACATTTCGAAGAAGAGGTTAAAACCAAAGTGAGCAAACCATTTATTTTGGAAGAATTGGAGCCTGATTTTTATATGGATCAGCTTGAAGAACACAAGGGCTATTTTGTTATAGA
The DNA here is from genome assembly GCF_010586825.1 of Draconibacterium mangrovi. Lineage (GTDB taxonomy): Bacteria > Bacteroidota > Bacteroidia > Bacteroidales > Prolixibacteraceae > Draconibacterium > Draconibacterium mangrovi. The sequence continues at coordinate 265,344 of NZ_JAAAGB010000007.1, forward strand.
CAGGCATTTTAACCCGGAAGAGTTTGAAAACGGGATAAAACAAATAAAATACAACGGAGTTTGTAAACTTTTTGATGCCGAGCAGGGAGAGCTCTACAACAACGGCAAACTAGTGCATATTGTACGTATTTTCTCGGAAGCTTTGGACCTGGACATGCTTAAATGTTTGCAAAAAGAATTTAGAAAATTATAAAGCAATAAAAGCCCGGAAGAATTTACCTCCCGGGCTTAATTATTATTGTAAAGATTCGATTTCCTGTAATTTGGCTTTCACCTCGGCATCATCCGATCGTAACTCCAACGCCTTTCTGTAATAGAAACGGGCCACATTGTAATTACCCGATTCAAACGCAGTATTTGCAGTTGTTTTATAGTTTTCAAACTGCTGCTGACTTTGTCCCGCAACCCGTTCTGCAATCCTACGCTCAATTTCACGCAACTGTTCCCTCGGATAAGCTTCTCCATCTTTTTGCGATAAGGCCTGGTTGTACCAACCTCTCGCCACGGCCAGTTCGTTGTTTCTGAAATTCTCATCACCCAAATCGATAAAACGCTGGTATTCGCGGTCGCGTTCGCTTAACATCATATCTCCCAGAATCCGGTTAATTTCGGCAATACGCTGTGGTGGATAAGCTTCTTCAGGTTTCAGATCCTGTGCTTTGTAGTACCAGGCTCGCGACACATTGTATTGTTCAATTTCAAACGATCCATCAGCCTTTTTAATGATTTCGTCGTAAAGTGCATTTAAACCTGATTCTTCCAAAATCCGTTGTTCATCCAGCTCTTCTTCCAACTGGGATATTTGCTCTTTCCTTCTCGCCAGATCTTCGGCATTAGCTTGTTCCTGCGCTATTCGTTGACGTTCGTTTTCGCGTATTTCGTCAATTTTCCGTATTTGTTCTTTCGGATATTCTTCATCGGGTTTTACCCCCAACGCAATCTCGTATTGCAAACGGGCATCATCATACGTCTGTGTTCTGAAATGACCGTCAGCCACCACAATTACACTTCTGTATTTTTCGTCGATGGCTCGCTGTGCCAATATTCCATCAATTTCGGCAATTTTTTCTTTCGGGTAGCTTTCTTCTGGTTTCAATGTTGAAGCCTCGGTATAATTCTCCTTCGAAGCAGTATAACTGCTTGCCGAGAAGAAACGATCAGCTTGCATAATCAGACTTGCATACTTTCTATCCAGCTCTTCCTGAGCAGCCTTGGCGGCCGCCAATTCTCTTAATATCCGATCAATCTCATCAATTTGTTGTTGCGGATAGCTTTCTTCCGGTTTAATATCCAAAGCTGTGCGGTATTCGTTGCGCGAATTTGCGTAGTTTTCTGCTTTAAACAACTCATCAGCGCGTGCAATTGCATCAGCGTAGTTTTTATCTTTTTCAGCCTGAAGAGCTGCCAAACGCGCTGCTTCGGCTTCTGCTTCTTCCCTTGCAATACGTTCTCTTGTAGTTACGATCGAATCGATTTTTGCCAGCTGCTCATCCGGATACACTTCATCGGCTTTGGCTTGTTTTGCTGTGTTATAAGCAGCAATTGCAGCATCCCAACCTTCACGGTTGTATTCGCGGTCGCCTTCTGCAATTGCATCTTCATACGCTTTTTGTGCTGCCGAAAGTTGAGCTAGTAAGTTTCCTAATTCATCGATACGTTGCTGCGGATACGTTTCTTCCGGTTTTATATCCAATGCTGCACGGTATTCGTTGCGTGAGTTTTCATAATTCTCATCCGTAAACAGTTCGTCAGCTCGTGCAATTGCTTCGTTGTAGTTTTTATCTTTTTCAGCCTGAATTGCTGCTAAACGAGCGGCTTCGGCTTCGGCAGCTTCTTGTGCCAAACGTTCGCGTGTAGTTACGATCGAATCGATTTTTGCCAGCTGTTCATCCGGATAGGTCTCATCAGCTTTGGCTTGTTTCGCTGTGTTATAAGCAGCAATTGCAGCATCCCAACCTTCACGGTTGAATTCACGGTCGCCTTCTGCCACAGCATCTTCATAAGCTTTTTGAGCTGCCGAAAGTTGTGCTAGTAAGTTTCCTATTTCATCGACACGTTGCTGCGGATAAGTTTCTTCCGGTTTTATCTCCAATGCTGCGCGGTATTCGTTACGTGAGTTTTCGTAATTCTCAGCCGTAAACAGTTCGTCAGCGCGAGCAATTGTTTCATTGTAGTTTTTATCCCTTTCAGCCTGTATTGCTGCCAATCGAGCGGCTTCTGCTTCAGCGGCTTCTTGTGCCAATCGTTCTCTTGTTGTTATAATCGAATCAATCTTTGCCAGCTGTTCATCCGGATACACTTCATCAGTTTTGGCTTGTTTTGCATTGTTGTATGCAGCGATTGCAGCATCCCAGCCTTCACGGTTGTATTCGCGGTCGCCTTCTGCAATTGCATCTTCATACGCTTTTTGTGCTGCCGAAAGTTGAGCTAGTAAGTTTCCTAATTCATCGATACGTTGCTGCGGATACGTTTCTTCCGGTTTTATATCCAATGCTGCACGGTATTCGTTGCGTGAGTTTTCATAATTCTCATCCGTAAACAGTTCGTCAGCTCGTGCAATTGCTTCGTTGTAGTTTTTATCTTTTTCAGCCTGAATTGCTGCTAAACGAGCGGCTTCGGCTTCGGCAGCTTCTTGTGCCAAACGTTCGCGTGTAGTTACGATCGAATCGATTTTTGCCAGCTGTTCATCCGGATAGGTCTCATCAGCTTTGGCTTGTTTCGCTGTGTTATAAGCAGCAATTGCAGCATCCCAACCTTCACGGTTGAATTCACGGTCGCCTTCTGCCACAGCATCTTCATAAGCTTTTTGAGCTGCCGAAAGTTGTGCTAGTAAGTTTCCTATTTCATCGACACGTTGCTGCGGATAAGTTTCTTCCGGTTTTATCTCCAATGCTGCGCGGTATTCGTTACGTGAGTTTTCGTAATTCTCAGCCGTAAACAGTTCGTCAGCGCGAGCAATTGTTTCATTGTAGTTTTTATCCCTTTCAGCCTGTATTGCTGCCAATCGAGCGGCTTCTGCTTCAGCGGCTTCTTGTGCCAATCGTTCTCTTGTTGTTATAATCGAATCAATCTTTGCCAGCTGTTCATCCGGATACACTTCATCAGTTTTGGCTTGTTTTGCATTGTTGTATGCAGCGATTGCAGCATCCCAGCCTTCACGGCGGAATTCACGGTCGCCTTCTGCAACAGCATCTTCATAAGCTTTTTGTGCTGCCGAAAGTTGTGCCAGCACATTTCCTATTTCATCAATACGTTGCTGTGCATACAATTCTTCGGGTTTTATTTCCAGTGCCGCACGGTATTCATTGCGTGATTCTTCGTAATTCTCAGCGGCAAACAGTTCGTCAGCACGGGCAATGGCATCGTTGTAGTTTTTATCCTTTTCGGCCTGGATGGCTGCTAATCGGGCTGCTTCAGCTTCCGCTTCTTCCCTTGCAATACGTTCTCTTGTAGTTACAATCGAATCGATTTTAACCAACTGTTCATCCGGGTAAGTTTCGTCTGCTTTGGCTTGTTTAGCCGTATTGTAGGCTGCAATGGCTGCTTCCCAACTTTCGTTACGGAATTCGCGGTCAGCCTCGGTAACGGCATCTTCATAGGCCTTTTGAGCAGCTGAAAGTTGTGACAGGACGTTTCCAATCTCATCGATACGCTGTTGCGCGTAAGTCTCTTCCGGTTTTATGTCCAGTGCGGCGCGATACTCGTTGCGTGATTCTTCATAATTCTTAGCCGTAAACAGTTCGTCAGCACGGGCAATGGCGTCGTTGTAGTTTTTATCCTTCTCGGCCTGGATAGCTGCCAATCGGGCCACTTCAGCTTCAGCCTCTTCTCTTGCAATACGTTCTCTGGTGCTTACAATCGAATCGATTTTGGCCAGCTGTTCATCGGGGTAAGTTTCGTCTGCCTTGGCTTGTTTTGCTGTATTGTAAGCTGCAATTGCTGCATCCCAACTTTCACCACGGAATTCGCGGTCGGCTTCGGCAACTGCATCTTCATAGGCTTTTTGAGCTGCTGAAAGTTGTGACAGGACGTTTCCAATCTCATCGATACGCTGTTGCGCATACGATTCTTCCGGTTTTATGTCCAGTGCGGCGCGATACTCGTTGCGTGATTCTTCGTAATTCTCAGCTGCAAACAGTTCGTCAGCACGGGCAATGGCATCGTTGTAGTTTTTATCCTTCTCGGCCTGGATAGCTGCCAAACGGGCTGCTTCGGCTTCAGCTGCCGCTAGAGCAAGACGTTGCTGTTCGGCAATCAAACCATCAATTTTATCCATCATCTCAGGAGGATAAGTTTCTTCCGGTTTAAGCTGAGCAGCTTCTGCAAATGTTGATTTCGCATTGGTGTAATCTTCCCGTGCAAACAACCGATCTCCCTCTGCAATCAAATCTTTGTATTGTCTGTCCAAACGGGCTACATCTGCTAATGTCGAAGCAATTTCATCCAGTTTATCCTTTGGATATTGCTCCTGTGGTTTTATTCGCAGTGCTTCGGTGTATTTGCCCCTGGCATCTTCGTAATTTTTCAGTGCCAGCATATTATCAGCCTGTTCAATTACCTGTGCATACTGCTCGTCAACTCCCTGCTGAGCTATTAGTCGTGCAATTTCAGCAATTCGCTCCTGCACATGTTTGTCGCCGGCTTTTAATTCATTTGCTTTCTCGTAAAGCGATTTGGCGGTAGCATAACTTTGTGCATCAAACTGTTTATCGGCCTGACTTACAAACTCATTAAAGCTGTTTAGTGCATAGAGAATCTCGCTGATCTCCTCTACCCGCTTTTTTGTTCTTGGCTCATCAGGAACCAATTCCAGTGCCTGCTCGTAGTTCGACAAAGCTTCGGGATAATCTTCCTTTTTGTACGCTTTATCGGCAGCTGCAATAAATTTATCAAACTCCATCCTGTCAAGGATGCGCTTCATTTCCTTTTTAGAGTCCTCAATGCGGCGTGTAGCCTTTATGTCGCCGGGTTTATAAGACAATGCATTCTCGAACGAAGTAAGTGCCCGATCGAAAAACTGCTTGGAAAACATACGCTCACCTTCCGACATGGCATCATCATAACTTTTCTGGTCTTCCTGATTTTTGAGCTGTTCGGTAAGCAAACCATTTATTTCAGCAATTTTTGTTTTCGGGTATTGTTCGTTGGGCCTGATCTCAAGCGCCTTGTTAAAAAGGCCTAGCGCTTCGTTAAATAATAGCTCGTCAATCGCCTTGTCGCCTTGCTCAACCAGGTTTTGATAGTTTCCCGCAAGTCGTTGTTGTTCCTGCAATGCAGCAAGCTTTTTCAACTGATCGTTAACATATTGGTCAAAAGGTTTTATGGAAAGCGCCCTGTTGTATGAATTTTTTGCTTCGGGTAATTGACGATTCGCAAGGTGCAAATCGCCTTCCCGAACCAACTTATTGAAGCGGGCAAGTTTTGCTGCATCCAAATCTTCGGCGGCCATAATCAATCCCAAAAGGTCGTTAATTTCGGCAATCCGGTCTTTCGGAAACTGCTCACCGGGGAATATTTTACTGGCAGCTTTATATCCATCCAGCGCTTCCAGAAACTCTTCGTTGCTGTATTCTTTTCCGGCCTGTTCCAGCAATTCATTATATTCCTTTCGAAGTTCCGCCAGTTCGGCACGGGTTAAACGCGCCATAAAATCAGCATTCTCATCAATCTGTTGCGCCTGTGCGATTGCCTGGTTAATCAGGCGTTCAATCTGCGCATCGTTGTAATACAGTTCCTTTACAAAATTATCAACGCCTGGGCTGTAAAATATTTTCAGAATAGTATTCTCCGCAAACGAATTATCGATTCCGGGAATTTCAGTAAACAAATTAATATTTACCGGAAATGGAGGAAATTTAGGATCGGCATTCAGCACATCGCGTGGAACAGCAGTTTCAACCACAATCTTCTGGCTAAAATTTCCTTCGTTCTCAAAAATCAGTTCCCATTTGTGGTTCCAGTTCAGTTCTACATTGTATCTTCCATCGGCCCCAATACCGTAATTATCCAGTCGTCTCCCATCGCGGTACATTTGTATAATCGCTCCTTCCGAAGATCCTTCCTGAACGGTAACCGTACCTTCAACAGCCAAACCGTTGGCACGCTGAGCCATTGACCGGCCAACACAAAAAACAAAAATTAAAATGGTAATTATAGATGTAAAACCCTGCTTCATATCAATTTGTTAATTAACAAAGAACGAAAATAAAAACAAATAATTATCCACTAAATAAAATGTAGTTTGTTTTTCTTTCAGGGCTTGTTTTTTACAAAATGCACGAATTGAGCTCAATTTTATTACATTTTTCAACTATAATATGTTATTTTGGCGCTTCATTTATTTATCCGCTACTTTAAAATGACAACAAAACGCGAAGCATCACTTTTTCTGGCATTGTTGCCCATTCTTATTTTAATTGGTCTGTTAACACTTAACGTATTACTTTTTGACGATACTTTATCTGGTGCCAACCAGGTTGCGTTGATGCTGGCAGCTGCTATTGCCGGCGTTGTTGCTCATCGTTTGGGTTTTAGCTGGGACAGAATCAGCAGTAAAATCGTTTCGACAATCGGTTCGGCGATGCCTTCCATTTTAATTCTTCTGTTGATCGGTTCGCTTGCAGGAACATGGCTGATAAGCGGTGTTGTTCCGGCAATGATTTATTATGGGTTAGATATTATCAGCCCGAAAATGTTTTTGTTTACGGCAGTTGTGGTTAGTGCCATAGTTAGTGTGGCTACCGGAAGTTCGTGGTCGACCATTGCCACCATCGGAATTGCGCTGCTGGGTATAGGGAAAGCCATCGGAATTGACGAAGCTATTGTTGCCGGAGCGATTATCAGTGGTGCTTATTTTGGCGATAAAATGAGCCCCTTGAGCGACACCACGAATCTTGCACCTGCAATGGCCGGTACCGATTTGTTTACCCACATAAAGTACATGACATTAACCACGGTACCAACCATGACAATCACCCTGGTTATTTTCCTGATAATGGGTTTTAACTACGATTTTTCACATGCAACTATAAATGTTCAGGATGTAAAACTGGCCATCGACGCTACTTTTAATACCAGCCCGCTATTATTTCTGGTTCCGGTAATTCTGATTACCGTAATCATATTAAAAGTACCGCCACTACCATCCTTATTAATCGGAACTTTATTGGGCGGTTTGTTTGCCATCATTTTTCAACCCGATATTATAAATACTGTTGCAGGTAACGTAAACAACTACGGAACCGCGTCGTATTATTCGGTTATGCAGGCTATGTTTGGCGATGTTAGCTTAACCACTTCGAATGCCAATGTAAACGAATTGCTGAGCACTTCGGGAATGCGCGGAATGCTCGACACCGTTTGGCTGATACTTTCGGCAATGGTTTTTGGCGGCGTAATGGAATCGGCAGGTTTATTGAAACGAATTACACAACCCATTATAAAATATGCCAAAAGCACTGGAAGTCTGGTGGCATCAACCGTTGGAACATGTATCTTTTTCAATACCACGGCTTCCGACCAGTATATTGCATTGGTAGTGCCCGGAAGGATGTACCGAAAAGCCTACGAGGACAAAGGTTTAAAGCCCGAGCTACTGAGTCGTACGCTTGAGGACAGCGGGACAATTACTTCGGTGCTTATCCCTTGGAATACCTGTGGTGCAACACAATCAAGGGTGCTTGGTGTTGATACGTGGTCGTATGCTCCTTATGCATTTTTTAATATTATCAGCCCGATAATGACCATACTTTTTGCTTATCTGAATATTAAGATCAGGCGATTTGCAAAAGGTGAAAAACCTTCGAAAGTAAAAGAAGATTAAAAACAAAATTACCTTTATAGAAGTATAAAAAAACGCAGCGTATATCCTACACTGCGTTTTTTATATTCACAATTCACAATTAAACTAATCGTTTTGCGCGCGGTTGCAAGGTAGTTAAACTACCAACTTTCACAGGCATTCCCGATTCGATACTATTTCGGGCGGCTGTACCGATCAGAATTGACATGGCTCCGTCGCGTGTTCCGGCCAAATGTTGAAACTCGTCCTCAGCATCTGGTGTTCTGAATATGTGATCGTGCAATCGTTCATCTCCTCCACCGTGGCCACCCCGGCTGTAACCCACATTAATAATTTCCTGCTCGCCCCATAACTTATGCAGAATTATTGGCTTGTTAATCTGGTCCTGACTTCCGCTCTGATCCATTTCTGCCCGGTGCATATCTTCCTGCGATATTTGCACATCTTCCAGGTATGGCACATCCAAAAATGCTTCAATACGGCCTTCGGTGCCGTTAAAAGCTACGCGCCAGCCTTCCCATGGAGAATAGGTCGTAAGCATGTAATTCAAGTACACATTATTGGCGTATTTTACATTCACGTTCATTTTATCGTAAATGTTTATCTCGGGCCTGAACAAACAATTGTCGCGAATATAACCATCGTGTTGTTCGTGTTTAACATACAGGTTATAGTCTGTTTGGCTTTTGGTGATGTCCCAAAAGAAAGCACAACTATCTTTTTCATTGCACGAGCGGCAGTTTACGCCACTTTTATCGCGTCGGTTGCCGTAAAACTCCAGATCGCCTTTCGCATAAACTTCATCCGGATCGGAGTCGATCCACCAGTTCAGCAGGTCGAAATGGTGTGTGGCTTTGTGAATCAGTAAGGTTCCGCTCCACTCGCGCTGGCCGTGCCAACGACGGAAATACGAAGCACCGTGACTGGTATTCAACATCCACGAAAAATCAACCGAAACCAGTTTGCCTATTGTATTGTTCATCAGCAATTCCTTAATCTTGGTATTGTAAGGGCTCCAGCGATAGTTGAATCCAACAATCACTTTACGTTTGTATCTTCGCTCGGCATCCAATATTTCCTGACACTTATCTTCGTCGGTGGTCATTGGTTTTTCAGTAAGCACATCTACCCCATTTCCCAACGCTTTTATAATATACTGATGATGTGTGGCATCGGGCGTTGTAACAATGATTAAATCGGGCGATTGCTCTTCAATCATGTCATCAAACTCGGTGTAAGTTTTGCAATCCTTGCCGACTCCGATATAATCAGCGGCATATTTTACCCGGCCGAGATTAATATCTACCAGCGCCACAAATTCAAGGATATCGCCGTATTCGTCAACCAATCGTTTTCCCCAAAAACTGTTTCCACGGATTCCGGTGCCCACTAAAACCAGTTTTAATTTTTCGCCTTCGGAAAGCACAGCGGCTTTTAAAGGATTGGAGACTACGGCACCTGCCGTAATGGTGCCAATGGTGGCCAGAAAGTTTCGTCTGTTTTGCATGAGTATAAGTTTAGAATAAATAGCAATTGATTTAGGCCAATAAACTTAAAATAATTTGTGTGTTCTTCCAAAAAAAGAGGCCACCCAAAGGCAGCCTCTCCATTCATAAACTAATCACCAGACTATCAGGTTTAGTTGTAACCTGGATTTTGTTCTAATGCGTTATTACCCGAAAGTGCATTCTGAGGCACGGGGAAACGACGTAAATGCTGCGAATCTGATGCTTCATGATCCCACCATTCGTCATTTACAAATTTATTCCAGCGAATTAAATCAGTACGACGGCGGCCTTCGCCAAGAAATTCAACACCCCATTCGTCAAGCATTCTGTATTCGTCCAAATTTGCGGCTGTAACAGGATTTGGATCATTTCCATCTTCAAAGTTACGTTCGCGAACGTCATTGATTAAATCAGCTGCTGTCTGCTTTTCTCCTGCACGGAGTTTGCATTCAGCCAGCATGTAATAAACTTCAGCCAAACGAATGATTACATTATCAGCGCCCCAGCGCAACGATTCATCAGCCAGGTTTGGCATTGGAGCTTTTACCAGACGAACTCCGGTATTCTCTTCACCGTCAGCCATAGTTGACGGCAAGGATGCGATATCAGGATATTCGTCGCCCACCTTTTTGAAAGTGGCCACCATATCAACAAACGAAATCACTTCATTTTTGTATTCCTGTGTTCCGTAAGAAGTTCCGTATGGGCTGATTTGATCGCCAACCAGGAACATTCCTTCGTATTTACCTCCACCTTTATACAAATAAGGTTTTTTACGCAAATCGCCATCATCGAATTTTTCGTAAGGATTACCCAACTTGAATTCGGTATAAATTTCGCCGGTTGGCTTACGCGATGGTTGCAGGTGATGTCCGTTCCAGGCTCCGCCATCCAATCCAAAATATTTGTATGTTTCGTAATGGTAGAAACGGTTCCACATCCAATCGTACTGAAGTTTGTTAAACTCCGATGGAGCCGACCAAATTACCTCAGGCGATACATTATTATAGAAGCCAAGAGGCCCAAACCATGTTGGATCAAGCTCGTAATCGCCATAATCACCATCGATAATTCCTTGGCAAATTGTTGCGCACTCTGAAAAGCGGCTTTCACCAATATACGATTCAGCATTAAAATACAACTGAGCCAACATAGCAGCAGCAGCTCCCTGACGAAGGGCACCTTCTTCTTTCTCGCCCGACACTTTTTTAGGCAATTTTGGAATTGCCGCCAAAAGTAAGGTTTCAATATGATCAAAAGTTTCCTTATCAGAACTTCTCGGAATATTTTCTCCTTCGTTTGAAGTAAAAATTGGAAGTCCACCAAAATAATCAAGGCCACGTAAGTAGAAATATGCAATAAGTGTTTGTAACTGCATCACGTGCGACGCTTTATCTTCCTCTGTTAAACCAACAGTGCTGTAGTCGAGTTTTTCAAGGTCTTGTTTCGAATCCAATGCAAGGGCAACTCCCATAAGCGTACCGCGCCAGGTTCCCCAAATCCAACCATCATTAACCGTCCATTCGTGGTAGTGATAGCGGTAGTTTTCACCTCCGTTATACCAGTGAGGACCTTTCGTTGTTATTGCAAACTGGTCAGCAGTCATTTCCTGCAGCTGCCATCTGTCTTCCTGAACATACCAGCGGGCATGGGTAAAAGAACGGTACAAAGCGGCTTTTACATCCTGCTCTGTTTTAAAGAATGTTTCCGGAACAACTGCCGAGTACCAAACCTCTTCCAAATCGGTACAAGCAACACCGGAAAACAATAATATGATGAGTAGTAAACTATATGATTTAATTTTCATAACAATTTAATTTAAAGGTTAAAAAGTTAATTGAACTCCCAAAGTCCAGGTACGGGTACGTGGATAAATGTTATTATGCCACTCGAAACCAGGGTCCAAACCATTGATGTTCGACTCCGGATCCATTCCCGAATAAGACGTAATGGTAAACAGATCTCTACCGGTAACATATACATTGGCATTTTCCAACCAGTTGATGTTCCGTGTGTTAAAACGATAACGCAGAGTTAAGGCTTTCAGTTTGATGAAATCACCGTCTTCAATCCAGTAATCAGAAAGTTCTTTCTCGCCTGTAACATCTTTGTTTTTATCAAATGCATGCGACAAAACGTTTTGTTCTTCAACATTTGGCAAGCCATAGTACATATCAATTGTATTGTATATATCATGTCCTAACCAACTGGTAAAAAAGGCTTCCAGTTCCCAGTTTTTAAAACCAACTGTATTGTTCCACGACATTTGAACTTTAGGAATTGCATTTCCTACGAATGCTTTGTCGTCGTTTGTTTTTGTTTGCTGAGTAACATCAAAGGCGTTTCCGTCTTTGTCGTACAACATCCAGTTTCCTTCGTCAGTGAATCCGGCAAAACGCCATACGTAGAACTTACCAATGTCTTGTCCGGGGAACAAACGAACCGCATTACCCGGAGAGCCAGGAGCAGGAAATCCTACCCTATCCCAATAGGTTTGACTGCCCCAAAGCGACTCCAGGGTAGATTTATTGTGTGAAATACGGAATGTGGTTGAATAATCCCAGTTGGCAGAACTTACTGCATCGTAATTAAGCTCCGCTTCCCAACCTTTGTTTCGTAAACTACCAACATTCATCGTTGTTTTGTCGTGTACAGCAGGTGGCACTGAAACAGAAATATCGTAGATCATTTTATCAACCTTACGATCGTATAAATCGAACTTACCGGTTAATTTGTTATCAAATAATCCGAAATCAACACCTACGTTGTACTCTTTTTTCTCTTCCCACTGCAGTTCTCTATTTTGGTTATGTGCCGATCCGTAGGTATAAATCCATTCATCATCAACCAACCACCAGGTATCAGAAGCATACATACGTGTTGCTGCGCCCGGCGAAAAACTTTGGTTACCTGTAACACCATAACCTCCACGTAGTTTTAAATCGCTAACAGCAGTTACATTATCCATAAACGATTCATCACTGATGCGCCATCCGGCGGATACCGCAGGGAAAAATCCCCATTGGTTATCTTTATAAAATTTCGAAGAACCTTCGTATCGTCCGCTTACCGAAAGAATATATTTTTCGCGGAATGTGTAGTTTGCACGACCAAAGAAAGCGATCAATCTTTCGCGAGGATCTTTCCACGATCCCATTCCGGCTTTACCTTCCGAAAGGAATGTGCCTTTTCCCATATCCCAGGCTTCAATACCATCAACCGGAAAATCGTAGTTCTCCATGTTAAAACCGTCGGCATTAAACTCCTGGAAACTATAACCTGCCACTGCGTTAATTGAATGTTCTCCAAAAGTGTTAATGTATTTTGCCAACCATTCGAAAGTTTTATCCATATTTCTTCCGTATGCCTGACGGGCATGACCAGCCCGGGCGTTATCCAGCGACTCTTTGTGTTGTGCTGAATAGTATAAAATATCGCGGTATTCGTTTGCACGGTGAGCTATCATTGCCTGGGTGCTTAAATTATCGGTGATATTAAGTTTCAACGTCACATCACCAAGGAAATTGGTTGCATGTCCCTGATCGGTGCGTAAATTAATATCGGCAACCGGGTTGTAGTATTCCCAACCTCCAGTCCAAACATTATAACCATGAACTTGCGTATCGTCGTAAGCAGGTTGTGTTGGATTCAGTTTCAAAGCCATATCAAAAATACCATTGTGCGAACGATCGCTGTTTGTTTTGCGGTAATCAGCATGTGCAATAATTTCAGCAAAACCATCCATTAATGTGAAGTTGGCATTAATACGGCCACCCATTTCTTCTCTTTTATCACCAATGGCAATACCTTCCTGATCGGAAGCTAAAAACGTGGCATAAATACGAGAAGTTTCAGAACCACCACTTAAGTTAATATGATGACGCTGGCTGAAAGGGTTGTCAACAGTAACTTCGTTGTACCAATCGGTAGAGCTTCCGTAATCAGTTCCCAAATCGTTGGCAACAAATTCTTCGGCACTTAAAACTTCCGGTTTACGGCGAATGGTTTCGGTAGTAAACTCCGATGTATAAGTCAGACGAATTTTTCCGGCTTTTGCCGATTTGGTAGTAATAAGAATTACACCACCAGCAGCACGCGTACCATAAATTGCTCCGGCCGATGCATCTTTTAACACATCGATCGACTCAATATCTTCGCGGCTTACCGAGTTTAAACTACCACCCGGAACACCATCTATAACAATAAGTGGTCCTTGTCCGGCCAAAACCGATGCCACACCACGCAATTGCACTGATGTTGAAGCATTCGGACTGGTTCCGTTAGTCGACTGAATACTTAAACCGGTAACTTTTCCCTGCATGCCGATAAGTGGATTTCCGGATCCACCCGGAATCAGATCTTTCGATTTTACTGTGGTAATTGAACTGGTTACTTCTTTTTTCTCCAAAGTACCATAACCTACTACAACTACTTCGCCAACGTCAATTGCATCACCAAGCATGGTTACATTTACTTCGGTTTGCCCCCCAACTTCAATTTCCTGGGTTTGCATTCCAACAAACGAGAACTGTAGTACGGCATCCGCAGGAACATTTCCTAAGGTATACTCTCCTTCCAGGTTAGTTACAGTTCCATTCGTAGTTCCTTTTACAACAATTGTTACACCAGGCAATGGTATTCCGTCGTTGTCGGTAATCACTCCCCGAACAGTTTTCTGCTGTGATTCCATATCACTGCCATTTCCGGAGTTGTCCTTAGTTATAACAATGTCTTTATTAAGTACTCTGTACTTCAATCCGGTACCAATAAGAACATCTTCTAATACATGCTCAACAGTAGCTTTGGCATATACGGCATCAACCTTTTTATATCGGGGCAGATGCTCGTTTTTGTAAAAGATGTCAAATTCAGTTTGGTCTTGAATGGATTGAAAAACGTTCTCAAGACTTGCATCGTGTAACTCCATGTCAATCCGCACTGATTGCGAATAAACACTAGCCGATGCACTGACTAAACTTATTAAAATTAAAAAAAGGGATAGTTTCATAATAAGAAACAGTTTTCGCCCCTTCCTCCTTTCAAAAAGGAAGCGGTGGTTTAGTTTTTTTTTCATAGTTTCGCTACGATTTTAATTTATAAATCAAAAAATTTACATTAGTAATGTTAAACGGGAAGTATGTGGCGTATTTCCCGTTTTTTTTAGATGCATAGGTATTTCATTTCATAGGCAGAATTTGTTTTAGTTAGCTAGTTTGTTAAATAAAATTTGTGAAATGTTATTTCAGCTTCACCGTAATATTGTCTTTATCAACTTGGTAGTTTATTGGCACTAACTCGTTGATTACTTCAAAGTGCTGTTCAATTGGTTTATGTTTTCTCAATACTCCTGAGATATATTCGTATTTAAATTCGTCTTTCGGGTAATCAATTTCTACATCCCACCAGCGCTCCATAATTTTAAAAACCTTGTCGACCGATTCGTTGCGGAATTCATATCGTCCTTCGCGCCAGGCAGTGTAAATATCAAAGTCTTTTTCCCCTATTGCAACCTCGGCCGTTTCGGTGTAAAAAGTTGCCTGTTCGCCGGGATACAAATCCTTAAAGAAATTGCCCGAAATGATTTTAACTTTTCCTTCCACCAAGGTGGTCTCAATCATTTTATCTTCGGGATACTCGCAAATATTAAACTTGGTTCCGGTAACTTTTACGGTGTGATTGCCTGTTTTTACCAGGAACGGATTCTTCTCACTCGAAGTAACCTCAAAATAAGCCTCACCACGTAAGCTGATCTCCCGGTTCTTTTCAGTAAAATCTGATGGGAAAGAAAGCTGCGAGCCGGCATTAAGCCAAACATGTGTACCATCGGCTAAAAACACTTCCTTTATTTGTCCTTTTATCGCTTCAACGGTACGCATCTCAACTTTGCGCGCTGATGCACTGTCCGAATATATATAATGGCTCATCCAACCAACTCCTAAAGCCACAACAACAATTGCTGCAATTTTCACCAGCTCCTTAAAATATCCTTGTTTAACCTTCGAAATATTTATTCGTTTTTCTAATTCAAGCCATTCATTGTTTTCTAAAACTTTTAACCTGTCCGAATCAATTTCTGCAGCATTCCAAATATCTTTTTCTTTGAACAGTTTCTTTCTGTTCTCCGGATTTTCATTCAGCCAATTCATCAATGTGGCTTTTTCTTGCTGGTCTGCATTTCCTTGAATAAAATGCAGAATAACCTGATCTATATTTTCAGTGTTTTTCTCGTTCATTTTTAATAAGAGTATTTAAGTACAAGATAACCCTACCTCAATCGCTAAATATTTTTAAGAATTAACAGGAAATAGGATAAATTGAAGTCTTTAAATTCATCATGAAAGATTTTGAGAGCTTTTGAAATGTGCTTTTCAACCGTCTTTATCGACAGGTCGTACTTTTGTGCAATCTCTTTGTTCGACAAACCATTAAAACGGCTATCGTGAAATATCTGAACACATTTTGGAGGTAACTTCTCTAATGTATTTTGAATGCGGTCTCGGATTTCAAACTCCAAAATACTTTTTTCAGAATGCAGAAAATAATTTATTTCTTCCTGTTTCAACTGAAATTCAATCTCACTCTGTTTTTCGGCCCTGAAACGTTCTTTCTCAAAATATTTGTAACAGCGATTTTTAACTATTGAAAAAAGGTAAGCTGACAAAGTAGTTTTTAATTCGATTCGCTTTCTGTTTTTCCAAAGCTCGTAAAAACAATCCTGTACAAAGTCCTTCGCAAGATCCTCTTCAACAAATTTACGGGCGAAAAGAAAAAGCGGTTGGTAATACTTTGAAAATAACTCATTGAAGGCAGAATAATCACCTTCTTTAATTTTCCTGAATAATATAGATTCAAGGTTGAGTTTCATTAACAGAAAGCAAATTAGTTTAGTTACAGTTTAGTTTAAACACACAAAAGTATGCTTTTTGTGTAATTCGCAAACTGTTTAAAGACATACCACCTGTTTTATTATTCTATGCTTAATGGAGAAATAAGACCAAATACTTTAAAAGTATTAAAAACACACCAGGATAGATTTTAGTGATTGTGCAGATAAAACATTAAACGCTGCACCTTTTTTTTAGGGATTTCCACAGAAACAATTACATTTGCGCCCTAAAGCCGCAATTATTCAATTTTTACACAGGAAACGATTGACACTTAAAATCGTTATATGGAGCAAATTGATTATAATTCAGACTGGCGCAAAGTAGCGTCAACTATTTACAAAAAACCTACCGATTCCAAAATTTATGGTATGGTAGAGTTGGATGTTACTGATATTGAAAAATATATCGCCAAAAAGAGAAAAGAAGGCTTAAAAACCACACTTACTTATATTATCACACTTATTATTGGCAGGGCAATCAGAAACGAAGTGCCCGAATTGAACACCTTTGTGAACGGCTCGAAAATTGCCCAACGTAAACAGGTCGACGGTGTAGTTAGTGTTTTACTCCCCGGAGGAGAAATGGGCTCGGTAAAAGTTGAAAATGCCGATCAGCAAACTATTCAGGAAGTTACCGACCAAATTGCAGAACATATCCGCGAGTCGCGAAAAGGAAACGAACGCGACGAAATGCAATCGAAAAATATGTTGGCGCGCGTTCCATGGCCTTTCCGGAAATGGTTATTCCGTTTGTACCGTGTACTCACTATCGACTGGGGAATTTCGTTGCCGGGAATTGGTCTCGATTCAAACAGTTTTGGATCGTACGTGGTTTCAAATATTGGCACGGTTGGTCTCGATACCGGTTATGGTTCACTGCTTCCTTCTTCGAATGTATCACTGGTAATGATTCTCGGATCCGTTCAGAATAAACCTGCAGTTGTTAACGGGGAAATCGTTCCGCGCCGAATCATGTTGCTGTCTGCCACACTCGACCATCGTGTAGTAGACGGATCGCACGGAGGACGCCTGTTCCGACACATTAAATTCCTGTTGAAAAATCCGCATCTCTTGGAAGAAAAGCCCGACGAAAACCTGGCTAAATTTTAAGGATATTTCTTTTTCAAAATGTTGCTGAGCATTTTTGAAATATTTTTCCGTGTTCGTACACGGTAATACAAATATTTTTGTTTAGTTTTGAAAGCGAGTAACTAAACCATCATTTTTTAATCTTAAAATCAGAAGCGCTATCGAACTAAATAAACAAATACGAATTAAGGATATTGCCGAAAGAGCAAAGGTATCGATTGGTACTGTAGACAGGGTTTTGCATAACCGTGGGGAGGTTGCAGAAGCAACCAAAAAGAAGATTCTTGAAATTGTAAAAGAATTGAACTACCAGCCCAATATTTTGGCAAGTACGCTTGCCTCAAAAAAATCGGCCACATTTGCTACGCTACTCCCCGAACCTCCGGCAAGAGATGGATATTGGACAAAACCTATTAAAGGTATAAAAAGACGTATTTCGGAGTTGCCGCAATACGGGTTACAAATTGAGTCGTTTACCTTTAACCAGGCCGATTCAAAAAGTTTTGTGGAAGAAGCAAATAAAGTTCTTGCCATGAAACCCGATGGCGTTGTACTGGCTCCCTTTTTCAAAAAAGAGGCTGCTGTTTTTATCGAAAAGTTAAAAGAACTGGAAATTCCTTTTGTTTTTATCGATTCGAATATTAAAGACGTTGGCCAGCTTAGTTACATCGGCCAGAATTCTTATCAAAGTGGGTTGGTGTCGGGAAAATTACTTGATCTGATGTTGAGCGACGGAAACATTCTTGTTATTCATTTTGCAAAAGAAATGGATAATCAGAACCACCTCGTGCAGCGCGAAATGGGAATTCACGATTGGTTTAAGCAAAAAAAGGATAACAAACACGACCTGTTCACCATTGAAATTCCGGATACTAATTCGGATGAATGGATGCAAAAAGTAGAAAAAAATATTTCTGAAAAGAATATTAAAGGAATTTTGGTCACCAATTCGAAAGTGTTTTATGTGGGCCGTTTACTGAAAAAACTAAATATCAAAGACATTAAAGTAATCGGGCACGACCTCATTAAAGAAAATATTAAATACCTGAAAGAAGATCTGGTACAGTTCCTTATCTGTCAACGCCCCGAAGAACAGGGCTACAATTCGGTGAACAAACTGTTCCGAAGCATCGTTCAAAAACGGGAAATTCAGGAAGAAAGTTACACCCCCATTGACATTGTTACCAAAGAGAATGTTGATTATTATAAAGAATTTAAATAGATATTATGCAGGCACTATCATTTAACGATTTAAAAGACAAAGTATGCGTAATTACCGGCGGTGCAGGTGTTTTGGGTACCGCCATGGTAAAAGCAATAGCATCGGTTGGCACCAAAATCGCCATCGCCGATATTAATAAGGAAGTCGCCGATAAAGTTGCGGCAGAGATTGCGGCAGAATCAGGAGCTGAAGTAATTGGTGTTGCAGCCAATGTGCTCGATAAAGAATCGCTTGAGTTTGCCAAATCCGAGATTAATAAACGACTGGGACCAATTGATATATTGATTAATGGTGCCGGAGGAAACAGTCCGCAGGCAACGACAAAAGTAGAAACCATAACCGAGGATAATATTGACAACCTTGAAGACACTTTTTATGGTTTGCAAATGGAAGGTTTCGATAAAGTATTTGCGCTGAACTTTAAAGGCACTTTGCTGCCTACAATGGTATTTACACGCGACATGCTTGCCAATAGAAAAGGCGTTGTTCTTAATGTTTCGTCGATGAACTCGTACAAACCACTGACTAAAATTCCGGCCTACTCAGCCGCAAAAGCATCGATCAATAATTTTACCGAGTGGTTGTCGGTGCATCTTGCAAAAGTTGGCATCAGGGTAAATGCTATTGCTCCCGGATTTTTTATCACGCACCAAAACCGCTTTTTGGTTATGGATGAAAAAACAGGCAACTACTCTTCTCGCGGACAAAAAATTGTTGACAATACACCAATGGGAAAATTCGGTGAACCGGAAGATTTACAGGGCGCAACACTTTTCCTGATTTCTGATGTTTCAAATTTTATTACCGGAATTGTAATCCCGGTTGACGGAGGATACAGTGCATTTGGTGGCGTTTAACGGAATTATTTGAGCTATCAGAAATTACTAAAAGCAGGTTACATCAGCAACAAAACACCCCACAAACAGTACAACTTAATGTGGTATACAAAAAATCAATAAATATGAAATTGAAACAAAATTGTAAATATGCCATGCTGGTTCCAACAAGTATGGGAACACGCATTACTCCTGAAAACGGTCAACCGGTTCACTCAAGCGATAAATTCACATTGTATGCTACCAGTGCCGAGACCAATGTTGCAAGCATCTCGTCGTACCTGGGATTACCGGTAAAAGTTTTGACTACATTTGTGAAAGACAGTCCTATTGCAAAATTTATACAGAGCAATTTAAAGGCCCGCCACATGGATTACGAAGGCCCTGAAGTGGAGCAAGGAAATCCGTGGGGTTACCGCCACCAGATAAATATTGCCGACAGTGGTTATGGTAGCCGTGGACCACGCGTTTTTAACGACCGCGCCGGTGAAGTAGGCCGTACACTTAACGTAAAAGACTTCGATCTGGAACGGATATTTGGCGAAGAAGGTGTTCAGATCGTACACTTGTCTGGGCTGATCGGTGCTTTATCGCCTGAAACAACCCAGTTTTGTCTGGAAGTTGCAAGAGCCGCAAAAAAACACGGTACCAAAATTTCGTTTGACCTTAATTACAGAGCTTCATTCTGGAAAGGCCGCGAAGAACAGTTGAGAAAAGATTTTACCGAGATTGCCTCGGTATCAGACATTCTCATCGGTAACGAAGAAGATTTCCAGTTATGTTTTGGAATTGAAGGACCATCTGCTGGCGGCGAAGGTTTAAATGCCAAAATTGACGGTTTTAAAGGACTTATCACCCGCGTAAAAGAAACATTTCCTAACGCTTCTGTTTTTGCAACAACACTACGTGAAGTTATCAGTGTAAACGAACACCTGTGGGGAGCTATTATGCTGGAAGGCGATAACTGGCATGTGGTTGAACCACGTACCATCCACGTACTCGACCGCATTGGCGGTGGCGATGGTTTTGTTGGCGGAATGCTGTATGGTATTTTAAAAGAATGGGAACCTGAGAAATGGCCTCAATTTGGCTGGGCAACCGGAGCGCTGGCCACCACATTTTTAACCGACTACGCTCAACCTGCCGACGAAGAACAGGTTTGGAGTGTTTGGGGCGGTAATGCACGCGTTAAGCGCTAATCATTAAATTTTAAAGCAGATCAAAAATGATATATTTCGAAAAAGGATCTACCGAAACTGCACTCAGTGCTAAGGATCTGAAAAATGGCCTGTTTGAAGCTTTCGAAAAAATGGGAGCCAAACAAAAAGTTTTGGCCATTCCTCCTGATTATACGCGACTTCCATCACGCGCAGGAGAACTCACCGAATTTGCCTGGGAATATTTCGGAGAACGTCTCACCGATGTACTTCCGGCGTTGGGAACGCACACTCCAATGACAATGGAGCAAATCAGCCACATGTTTGGAAAAATGCCAACTGAACTGATTCGTGACCACGACTGGCGAAACGATGTGGTTACGCTGGGCACCGTTCCCGCTGAATTTGTAAAGGAAGTTTCGGAAGGTGCAGTTGATTATTCATGGCCGGCACAGGTAAATAAAATTTTGGTTGAAGGCAATTACGATTTGATTTTATCGATTGGTCAGGTTGTTCCGCACGAAGTGGTTGGAATGGCCAATTACAATAAAAATATTTTTGTAGGAACCGGAGGAGCAGAGGGCATAAACAAAAGCCATTACATCGGTGCAGCCTACGGTATGGAACGCATGATGGGACGTGCCGATACGCCTGTTCGGAAGATTTTTAATTATGCCTCCGAAAATTTTTCAAACCATATGCCTATCGTATATGTGCAAACGGTGGTTGGATTAAATAACGATGGCAAATTGCAAACGTATGGGCTTTTTATCGGCGACGATTTTGAAGTGTTTGATAAAGCTGCAAAACTTTCGCTGGAAGTGAATTTTGAAATGGTTGACAAACCAATTGCGAAAGCAGTGGTTTGGCTCGATCCAACCGAATTTAAAAGTACCTGGCTGGGTAACAAAAGTGTTTACCGTACGCGCATGGCATTAGCCGACGGCGCGGAGCTGATTGTTTTGGCTCCGGCCTTAAAGGAATTTGGCGAAGACCCTAAAATTGATGAGTTAATTCGAAAGTACGGCTACTTCGGAACGCCACACACCTTAAAACTTGTAGCGGAGAACGAAGATCTGCAAAATAACCTGGGAGCTGCAGCGCACCTTATTCATGGATCATCCGAAGGACGTTTTAACATCACCTATTGCCCGGGAAAAGGGAAAGAAAATATAACACAGCAGGAAATTGAGAGTGTTGGATTTAAGTATGGTGATTACGATGAAGTCACAGCCAAATATGATCCGAAAAAGCTAAAAGACGGCGTCAATATCATGCCTGATGGTGAAGAAATATTTTATATTTCAAATCCGGCAATTGGACTGTGGGCATACCGCGAACGTTTTGATTATTAATAAAAACAGACAGCAGAATTGAGTACTTCGAGCAAGAAAAAGAGCATTAACTGGGGAATAATCGGTGTAGGAAATGTAACTGAAGTTAAAAGTGGTCCGGCTTTTTATAAAGTCGAAAACTCAAAGCTGGTTGCAGTAATGCGCCGAAATGCCGAATTGGCTGAAGATTATGCCCGTCGCCATAACATTCCGAAATGGTACAGCGACGGTTCAGCATTGATCAACGATCCCGAAGTGGATGCGGTATATATTGCCACTCCTCCCGCCACACATGCGTCGTACGCTATTGAAGCGTTAAAGGCCGGGAAACCGGTTTACGTTGAAAAACCTATGGCGCGCAATTATGCCGAATGTTTGGAGATGCTTAAAGTTGCTAAAGAAACAAAAACTCCGTTATGGGTTGCCTATTATCGACGAACTTTACCCGCGTTTTTAAAGGTAAAAGAACTAGTGAAAAATGGCAGTATTGGCAAACCTTTAATGGTGAATATAAAATTGTACAAACAAGCTGCCGAAGCCAATCAGAAGCCGGAAGAAATGCACTGGCATGTATTTCCGGAGATTGCCGGTGGCGGGCATTTTTTCGATCTGGCCTCACACCAATTGGATTACCTTGATTTTGTTTTTGGGAAAATCACCGAAGTTAAAGGACAAGCGGTTAATCAGTCCGGCCTCTACCCTGCTGAAGATACTGTTACCGGAACCTGGAAACACGAATCAGGTGTTGTCGGCACCGGAAGCTGGTGTTTTGTTGTAGATGAAAAATCGGAGAAGGATTATATTCAAATTATCGGAGAAAAAGGCGAAATTTGTTTGCCTTGTTTCACACATGGCGACGTTATCGTAAAAAACCAAAATGGAACAGAAAAACTAAGTTTTAATAATCCGCAACACATCTCGCAAAACCTTGTTGAACAGGTGGTGAATGAATTACTGGGAAATGGCACATGTGTGAGCACCGGCGAATCGGCGGCCCGCACCAGTTGGGTACTTGATGAGATGGTTAAAGATTATTATTTGGAACCACAATAGGCACAATAGAACACTGATGAAGATTATTATTGACAATAAAATACCATATATAAAAGGAGCACTTGAACCTTTTGCTGAAGTAGTTTATCTTCCGGGAAGTGAAACTACTCCCGAAGTTGTAAAAGACGCTGATGCAATTATTACAAGAACAAGAACCATTTGTAATGAGAAATTGCTTCGGGGTTCGAAAGTGAAATATATAGCAACGGCAACCATTGGGTTTGATCACATTGACACTGATTACTGCAAACAAGCAGGAATTGAATGGACCAATGCTCCGGGTTGTAATGCCGAGAGTGTGAATCAATACATTGCTTCAGCCTTGTGCTCCTGGGCAATGCGCAAAAGAACCGATCTAACGGGGTTAACCATCGGAATTGTTGGTGTTGGAAATGTTGGGAAACGCATTGCGAAAACCTGCAAAATTCTTGGCATGAATGTTCTGTTGAACGACCCACCACGAGAACGGGCAGAAGGAAGTAGCGAGTTTGTTTCGCTGGAGACAATTCAAAACGAAGCAGACATTATTACCTTTCATGTTCCGTTGAATATGACCGGTGAAGATGCTACTTTTCACATGGTAGATGAAGATTTTCTGCAAAACCTGAAGAAAAATCCATTACTAATAAATTCGTGCCGGGGAGAGGTTTGCGATTCAGAAGCCATATACAATGCCCTTGAAGCAAACGATATTAAAGGTTTTATTGCCGATTGTTGGGAGAATGAACCTGATATAAATCTCGATCTGTTAAACCTTTGTGAGTACGGCACCCCGCACATTGCAGGCTATTCAAAAGACGGCAAAGCCAACGGAACAAAAATGAGTGTACAGGCCATTAGCCGTTTTTTCGATTTGGGCATCAACAATTGGGCACCAACCAATGTTGAACTACCTGCAACTACAACCATTGAAATTGATGGCAACCAACGCCGCGAATATTCGATTTTGGCGGAAGCTATTTTAAGCACTTACGATATTGAAAACGATGACGACGATCTTCGTGATTCACCACTAAAGTTTGAACAACTGCGAGGAGATTATCCTGTTCGCCGGGAGGTTAACACGTATACCATCGAAGCAAAAAATATTGAAACAGAAACTTTGGATAAACTGACAGAATTAGGATTTCAAATTAAAAACAAATAATACGCAATAGCATGAAAAAATTAGCTGATATTGGATTGATCGGGTTAGCTGTTATGGGCGAAAACCTGGTGCTAAACATGGAAAGCAAAGGCTACACAGTGGCCGTATACAACCGCACGGTTGAGAAAGTTGACAAATTTGTAAATGGCAGAGGAGCCGGTAAAAACTTTATCGGAGCGCATTCAATTGAAGATTTTTGCGCCGCCTTGGAAAAGCCACGTAAAGTAATGATGCTAGTAAAAGCCGGCCAACCGGTTGATGATTTTATCGATATGGTTATCCCCCATCTTGAGCCGGGCGATATTATTATTGATGGCGGCAATTCACATTTTCCTGATACAATACGCCGGACTAATTATGTGGAAAGCAAAGGATTGCTTTACATTGGAACAGGTGTTTCAGGTGGCGAGGAAGGCGCATTAAAAGGTCCTTCGATTATGCCTGGTGGATCGCCGGCTGCATGGCCACATGTGAAAGAGATTTTCCAGGCGGTATCGGCAAAAGTTGAAAGTGGCGAAGCTTGTTGCGACTGGGTTGGCGAAGGTGGTGCCGGCCATTTTGTAAAAATGGTTCACAATGGAATCGAATATGGCGATATGCAGATTATCACCGAAGCGTACCAGTTAATGAAAGAATTGCTGGGAATGAGCAACGATGAAATGCACGAAGTATTCAAAAAATGGAACGAAGGTATTTTAGACAGTTACCTGATTGAAATTACACGCGACATTTTAGGTTATAAAGATGAAAACGGCGAGGAAACTGTTGAAATGATCCTTGACACGGCTGGGCAAAAGGGAACCGGAAAATGGACCGGTATTTCTGCGCTCGACCTGGGTATTCCTTTAACGCTGATCGGCGAATCGGTTTTTGCACGCTGTTTGTCGGCCCAGAAAGATCTGCGTGTTCAGGCCTCAAAAGTAATTGAAGGTCCAAAACCTGAGTTTAAAGGTGACAAAAAACAATTTATCGACGATATTGAGAGTGCTTTGTTAGGTGCGAAAATAATTTCGTATGCACAAGGTTATAACCTGATGATGGAAGCTGCCAGCGAACACGGCTGGAACCTTAATTACGGTGGAATTGCCCTGATGTGGCGCGGAGGATGTATAATCCGATCGGTTTTCCTTGGTGATATCAAAAAAGCATTTGATAACAATTCGGAATTGCCAAACTTGCTGCTCGATCCTTTCTTCAAACAAAAAGTTGAGGAAGCACAGGCAGGCTGGCGCCGTGTTTGTTCAACTGCATTGGTTAATGGAATTCCGGTGCCTGCATTAACTTCAGCACTGTGTTACTTCGATGGATTCCGCAGCGAACGTTTGCCTGCTAACTTACTTCAGGCACAACGCGATTATTTCGGAGCACATACCTACGAAAGAGTTGATAAACCACGTGGCGAATTTTTCCATACCAACTGGACCGGCCGCGGTGGCGACACAGCATCGTCAACTTACAACGTTTAAAAATTTTAATAGGATAAGAAAAAGGAAGCTCTTGCTTCCTTTTTTTATTGCTGGAAATTAATCATCGCTTTTATCGCCCCAAACTTATAGCCATCAACAACATCAAAAGCCACCGGAGTTTCTTCCACCGTAAATTCGTGTGTAACCATTTTTGAAACCTGCACTGCTCCTGAAGTTACCAAATCAATTGCCTCTTCTACACAATGATTCTGCCGGCGTACATTTATTACAGTTAATTCCTTCCGGCGCATTAAATCCATATCGAAAACATATTGCGCATCCGGTGGAATTCCTACCAATACCAGTTTTCCTCCCGGTTTTAGAATTTTAATGGCATTATTTACCGCCTCTTGCTCACCACTGGCTTCAAAAACAACATCAAGCAAAAGTTCTTCCTGTTTTTGAACAGCCGCTTCTACATCTTCATTAGTTGGATTATTTAACCACGATGCACCTATCTCATCAGCTTTATTTAAACGGTATTCCAATGGTTCTATAACACCCACATTGTTAACCTCGTCGGCCATCAGTTTTAGTAGAATACTCAATCCAATCGGCCCTGCACCAAATATCCCCACCGTAGTTTCCTTTTTCTGAATCTGAGCCAGCTTAACCGCATAAACACCAATTGAAAGTGGCTCGATCAAGGCTGCCTGCCGGGCATTCAATTTATCGGTTACCGGATAACAGGTAAACGAAGGCATAACAATGTATTCTGCCAAACAACCTTCAATCTGCCCCGGGCAACCTAAAAACTTATTATTACGGCAAGTATGCGGACGGCCGGCTAAACATTGATCGCAGGTGCCGCAATGTACCGATGGGTCGACAACCACAAGGTCGCCAACCTTAACATTACTTACTTCTTTACCGGTTTCAACAATTACCCCCGAGCATTCGTGCCCTACTTTAAAGGGGTATTCAACAACCTGCGAACCGATCTTTCCTTCCGAGTAATAATGAATGTCTGATCCACAAACTCCAACAGTTGAGATTTTTATCTTCACATCCGTTTCGCTGGTTAACAAGGGTTCAGCTGTCTCCGTTAACTTCATCTGCCGGATACCGGTTAATACTACTGCTTTCATTTTTTAATAGAATTAGCTATTTCCAAATTGAACACGGGCTTTGTTGCCGCTTTAAGATTTTTAATAAAAATACGATCTGGAACTATTCGTGCCAAATAAATAAGCACATAACTTTATTTCGTTTTATAATCTTAAAATATCTCATGTACTGGTTCAATCAAATTACCAGAGTACATTTGAGATTTAGCAGGTAAACACAGAAAAATGCCAAACAAATGAACTATTAAACCTAAAAATTTACCTAGTAATAATACAAAATGCTACATTCTTTACTGATGCTTTACACAACTATAAGAACATGATTTTTATCACAACATGCGCTTTATTTGCATTTTTCGAATAAATCGCGATTTTTTTCAAAAAAACCAAAACTATTCTAAAACATATTGTCAATATCACAAACACTGACAATCAATACCATAAGGCTTATCAATAAGACCTTTTTAACAAACATTAATTAATTTTAAAAAATACTTAAGATTTAAATCATTTTTATACTATATTAGCGGAGCCTTATATGAATAAAACGATTTAGATACTTATTAGAACTACCTTTTCTCTATTAGACCAATAAGTTTTCTGATCTAACTAAACTAGACTATGAACAATCGGGTTATCAACGAAAGATAACCCGCTTTTTTTGGTAAAAACGGAATCAGACGAAACGTTTCAGCAGACGCATAAACCGGATGTAAAACAGTATTCCTGCGGTTCCCAAACCAACCAAATAACCATACCAAATTCCCTGAGGCCCTACATTTAAAACAAACGTAAAAACATAACTGGTTGGAATACCAATTAGTAAATAGGCAATAAATGCAATTAGCATTGGTGTGGTAACATCGGCCATTCCGCGTAACGAACTTTGCATTATAACCTGTAATCCATCGAACAGCTGGAACACGGCAGCAATTATTAATAAACTGGCTGCAACTTCAATAACGTTTTTATCGGTGGTAAACATTAACGGAAGTATGTGACGGGCCAAAATAAATGAAAGTGCGGATAGTGTCATAACCATTAGAACCAGGTGTGTAGATGCAAAAACCGCTCTTCGCAACGACACATAGTCCTTATCTCCCATTTGATGGCTAACGCGAATGGTATTGGCTTGCGAAATGCCGAGCGAAATCATATAGGTAAATGTGGCTAAACCGAGTGCCACCTGGTGTGCGGCAAGTGGAGTTTCGCCCAGCCATCCCATCATTACCGCTCCAATTGCAAAGGCAGCAACTTCTACAATCAACTGAAAGCCGATGGGAATACCAATTTTTAATAAAGCCACAATATCCTTTTTGAAGATTTTTTGATAGCGGGCAAAAACAAAATATCGTTTAAACCGATTATTCCGAAGAATAAAATAGGCAAAAAGTAATGGCATACAAATTCGCGAGGTAAGCGTCCCGATTCCAGCCCCCAGAAGTCCCATTTCCGGAAATCCGAATTTACCGAATATAAACACATAATTCACCGCAATATTAATTACGTTGGCGCTGAGGGTAATTTGCATGGCAATCTTTGTATTTCCTATTCCTTCAAAAAACTGCTTTAAAGTGAAAAAGAACATAAAAGGCAGATATGAAGCGCAAAGCAAGAGATAGTAAGGCCGGGCCAGGTGCAAAACATTTTCGGGCTGACCCATATACGGCAGAAAGAAATAAATGCTGAACATGAGCGCCATTAAAGCTACTGAGGCTGTAAGATGTGCTGCCATTCCATTTTTTAACCAAATGATGGCTTTGTGTAATTGGTTTTGGCCAAAAGCTTTTCCCACCAAAGGAGTAAGCCCCATTGTTACGCCCATGCCAAAAACCATCCCAATCATAAATACACTGTTGGCAAACGATGCTGCAGCAAGCTCTGTTGTTCCAACGTGCCCAACCATCATGTTATCTGCAAGCGATACAGTAACCTGTCCGATTTGCGACAATACTATCGGAAGTGCCAGGGTTAGATTACGCCAGTAAAATGGAAAATAATCTTGAAATTTCATTCCGCAAATCTACAACATCGCGGTCATCAATCATGTACGAACACGACTATTTTCGCTTAACAAATACGTACGAAACTTTAAACGAGGTATATGGCTTTCTTTCAAAATCAGTTTCAACATACAGATTGTCTCCGGTAGTTCGGGTTTGATACTTCATGCTGTTAAAGATATTTGACCACGAAAGCTCAGTTGTCAGCCTTCTGCTAAAGAATGATTTGCGTAATACAAGGTTCGAGTATGCATAGCCGTCTCTTTCCATTTGGGCATTAATTGCCTTGTTTTGATAAACAAACTGGTAACGCAAACTAAGTGTTTTTGAAATTCTGAAATTATTGTTGGAGCGGATACTTCCACGAAATATTTCCTGAATATCCGATTTATCATCAATGGTTGTAGTTAATTTATAAAAATAGGTACTCGTCGAAAGGTTGGTATTCCACCATTTGAAAAGTTGGTAGCCAAACATAAAATCAACACCAACACTGAGCGACTCTCCAACATTTTCCTTTGTCCATTCAATGGCATTCCCCTCTCCTGTTCGGTAGTAATTTCGAGACAAGTTGTTTGTTTGACGGGCAAACACCTCTCCAGATACAAAATTATCGTCCCACGATTTCAGGTAGCCCAGTTCGTAAGCATTCACGTATGATGGCATTAAGTTTTCATTTCCGGTAAACGAAATATACGGTGTTTCATACCTTCTTAAAGGAATAAGTTCCCAGTAATCAGGGCGGTTAATCCGTCGCGAGTAATTTAAAGTAAATTGATTTTCATCCGATATATTATAAACAAAATGCGCCGTTGGAAACCAATCCCAAAATTCTGTTGTTGCCGGAATATTTACCAGATTTTCAATACCTACAAGGTTGTAACTGTAGTTCGACTGTCGGTGAGTAAATTCGCCTCTCATTCCCAACTGATAATCCAATTTACCGAAACTGCTTTTAAACGTTACAAAACCGGCATACACATCCTGTTTAAAATCAATCTCCTCGTTTTCCTTATCATTCACAAAAACACGCAAAACATTGTAACTATTAAAGGTGCCACTTTCTGTTTCCACTTTAGGAATATGGTCGAGATTAACTTCCAGACCGGCCTCTAACCGGCTTTTATCTGACAATTTATTTTCGTACGAAACATTAGCATCTACAAGCAACTCGTTGTGTTCTTTTGATTGGTATCCAAACTTTTCAGAATGGTCGCTGTAAATCAGTTCATCACACTTTTGCTCTTCCAACGGCTGCAAATAGGTAGATGAGCTAACGTATGCCGACAATAAATTAGAACGGTCTTTATTAAAAGCATGTTCATAGCTGGCCACAACGCTCAGGTAGCGGTAATACAGGTGATATCGGCTATCGAAACCATACTCCTCATAATTCACCAGATTGTTATCTTCATATTCACTTTCTGAATACGTTCCTTTTTCATTGGAAGTACTCGACCTGCGAATAGGATCGGCGCTCAATTTAAAATCAAGATAATCTTTATCGCTTAAGTCGTAATTAAAACCAAGCTCCATGTAACTGTTATTTTCCCGGTCTTTAGATTTGACATCCCAAAGAGTATTGTAACGGGTGTTTTCGTTAGTAACAGTCTGGTTACCTTGCTGCCACTGAATTTGTGATACATAATCATCAAGCTGTCCATTCAAATACCAACCGCCGCGCTCTCCTTTCTGGTCGACTGAGAAAATGAACTCAGAAGATCCGAGTGTGGAGAGGTTCAAACTGGTACTTACCTCAATTCCTTCCAAACGGTTACGCTTTAAAATAACCTGGATAATTCCTGCCGTGCCTTCTGCACCATATTTCGATGACGGGTTGGTAATAACTTCGATGTATTGAATTTTATTTGCCGGTATTTGTCGTAATTTTTCTTCTCCGTTTAATTCGGGGCGGCCATTTATATAAACCAAAAATGTTCCATCGCCGCGGTACGTCAAACGTCCGTCGACATCCAGTTCCAACGACGGAATATTTTCCATTAAATCGATGGCCTTGTCTGCCCCCGGAAAATTCCGCGCCTCAATAACTTTCCTGTCAACCTCGTATCTAACTCCTGAATTTTTAGATTGTACCGTTATTTCATCCAATGTTTTTTGATCAACCATTAAATCAATCTGCCCCAAATCAATCTCCTGGTCCGTAAGCTCCATTTCTTCAACATGATACATATCGTAGCCAACAAAACTAATCTTCAACTCATAAGCTCCGTACGGAAGATCGCTGATTTGAAACAAGCCATTTTCGCTGGTTATGTCGCCATATATTTTGGTTGAATCAGATTGTGGTTCAATAATTACAGTTGCATATCTGATAGGTGTTCCGGATGTACCATCTGTCACAATCCCCTTCAATTTGGCATTCTGGGCAAAAGCCCAAAAAACCAACATTCCAAACATGGAGGTTAGAAAGATCTTTTTTAGATGTGGAAACAAAAGTATGTTCATCCAAGTGGTTAATTAGTTAGCTCCAAATGTTTTATCACAGCTCCTTATTCCGCCGCCTATCACAACTATAAACCAGTGTGTTATTAACAAACCAACATTGAATAAAAGGAATTCAGGGCTTGGAATAATGTCAACTTTTTATTCTTATTGTGTTCAAAAATAAACATATTTCTCAAAAATCTATGGCTTATCATAAAAAATATAATTTTAGACCCATTGCTTTTGGAATTCAAATTTCTTCTCCCCGAAAAGCTAACATAAAACAGTTTTTTAGATTTATTAACAATTAACCATGCTTCAGGTATTTCGCAACAGGTAACTTCCAAGGTAAAATTTTTGAGTGTAAACATTTTTTGCAAAACAGAGTTATAGTTGCAGAAATTAAGATGACTTAAACTTATATTGATTTCAAAAGTTGTATGAAGAAAATCAAAAAGATTCTAATCGCAAACCGAGGCGAAATTGCGATTCGCGTAATGCGAACCTGCAGGGAACTTGATCTTGAATCAGTTGCCATTTACTCGGAAGCAGACAGGACTTCGCTTCATGTGCGTTATGCCCACGAAGCTTATTGTGTAGGTAAAGCACCATCGAGCGAAAGTTACCTGAACATTGATAAAATTATAGAAGTGGCCAAACAAAGTGGCGCTGATGCAATCCATCCCGGTTATGGCTTTTTATCGGAAAATGCCGATTTTGCCCGACGTTGTGGCGAAGAAGGAATTGTTTTTATTGGCCCTTCGCCCGAGGTAATCGTTCAAATGGGAGACAAGATTCAGGCGCGCGAAGCAATGACTGCTGCCGGAATTCCCGTAGTACCCGGAACCGATGGAGAGATAAAATCGGAAGATGAAGCGCTGGAAGTGATAAAAAGTATCGGTCTTCCGGTGATGATTAAAGCATCAGCCGGTGGAGGCGGTAAAGGAATGCGCCTGGTGAAAAACGAGTCGGAAGTGGTTTCTGCAGTTCGTGCTGCCCGCTCTGAAGCGAAATCGGCTTTTGGCGACGATGCCGTTTACATCGAAAAGTACATTACTTCGCCACATCACATCGAGTTTCAAATTTTGGCCGACCAGCACGGAAATACAGTTCACCTTTTCGAGCGTGAATGTTCGGTTCAACGTCGTCACCAGAAAATGATCGAGGAAACTCCATCGCCGTTGATGACTCCTGAGTTGCGCGATGAAATGGGAAAAGCAGCCGTTGAAGCTGCAAAAGCAGTAAATTATGTAGGTGCCGGAACCATTGAATTTTTGGTGGATAACGACCTGAATTACTATTTTCTTGAAATGAATACGCGTTTGCAGGTGGAACACCCGATTACCGAACGTGTTACCGGAATCGACCTGGTAAAACAGCAAATTTATGCTGCTGAAGGCCGTGAGTTGGAATTTGGGCAGGACGACCTTAGACAAAGAGGCCATGCCATAGAATGCCGTATTTATGCCGAAGACCCGGATAATAACTTTATGCCAAGCGCCGGAAAAGTGTATAAGATATCTACGCCACTGGGGCTGGGCGTTCGTACCGATGGTTATGTGTATGAAGGTTATGAAATACCGATTTACTATGACCCGATGATCTCGAAACTGATTGTTTGGGGAAAAACACGCGACGAAGCCATTGCGCGTATGCGACGGGCACTTTACGAATACAAAATTACCGGAGTAAAAACATCAATAAAAATGCTGGAACGGGTAATGAACAACGAAAACTTCATTGCCGGAAATTACGACACCCATTTTATTGAGAAAAACCAGGAACAGCTGCTATCTAACGGAATGAAAGACAACCCGGAAGACATGGTTATAATTGCCGCTTTTATCGATTACCTGGATAAACTGGGAAGCAATGCGGCAGTAACCAAAGAGTTTGTTCCGGCACAAAGCCGTTGGAGGAAAATTCCTTATGTAAATCATTTTTAAACAAGAATTATGGCTGTTGAAATTAAAATTGGCGACAGGAAAGCATGGGTAAACCTGCTAAAACAAGATGGCAACATTCTGGAAGTTGAAGTTGACGGAAAAACATATAATGTAGATTTGATGCATACTGCCGATGGCACATTTTCAATTCTTGAAGGTGGACATTCGTACGACATCGAACTGGTTCCGGATGAAACGCCAAAAAAATATACCGCTTACACATTATACGAACGTTACAATGTTGAAGTAATTGATGCCGAAGCGCGTTATCTACAAAACCGCAATGCGAACGGAGCAGGACCAGGCGACAACAAAATAACCTCGCCTATGCCGGGCAAAGTAGTTAAAGTGTTGGTTGAAGAAGGTGATGTTGTTCAGGAAGGTGATACTGTAGTTATCATTTCGGCCATGAAAATGGAAAGCGAATACAAAGCACCTAAAGATGGAACGATTAAAAAAGTACATGTAAAAGATCAGCAAACAGTAGACAGCAACCAGGTATTAATTGAATTGGACTAAAAGAAAAGAAATGGATTTAAAAGCAAAATACGAACAGCTTGATGCCCTAAACGCACAAGCCGAACTCGGAGGAGGTGAAGACAGAATTGAAAAACAACATGCAGCGGGAAAAATGACAGCCCGCGAACGCATTCTGCAATTACTCGATCCGGGAACTTTTACCGAAATTGATAAACTGATGACACACCGAAATTACGATTTCGGTATGGAAGCCAAGAAAATATTGGGCGACGGTTTAATTTCGGGTTACGGAAAAGTAAATGGAAAACTGGTATATGTTTTTGCCCAGGATTTTACTGTTTTTGGCGGATCCCTGAGTAGAGCCAACGCCGATAAAATTGTAAAAATTCAGGAACTGGCACTAAAAATGGGAGCACCGCTTGTTGGACTGAACGACTCGGGTGGCGCCCGCATTCAGGAAGGCGTTGAAAGCCTTGCAGGTTATGCCGATATATTTTATAACAACGTAATTTCATCGGGGGTAATTCCTCAAATTTCTGCCATACTTGGGCCTTGTGCCGGTGGTGCGGTTTACTCTCCTGCACTCACCGATTTCATTTTTATGGTGAAAGAAAAGAGCCACATGTTTGTAACCGGACCTGAGGTAATTAAAACAGTTACGCACGAAGATGTTACCAAAGAAGAATTGGGCGGTGCAGATACCCACAGCTCAAAAAGTGGAGTAGCCCACTTTACCGGCAACGACGAGGAACAAACCATTATGATGGTTCGCGAATTACTAAGCTTCCTGCCTTCCAACAACCTGGAAGACCCGCCGGTAAAAACTACCATCGATCCCTCCGACAGGGTTAACGAAGAACTGGAAGAAATTGTTCCTGCCGATCCGAATAAACCTTACGACATGCATGAGATCATCCAGACTGTTATCGATAACAAACATTTTCTGGAAGTTCAACCCAATTATGCACCGAATATAATTGTTGGATTTGCTCGTTTTGGTGGCCGCCCGGTGGGAGTTGTTGCCAACCAGCCCAGCCATTTAGCCGGAGTACTTGACATTAACTCATCGGTAAAAGCGGCACGTTTTGTTCGCTTTTGCGATGCGTTTAATTTGCCTTTGGTAACTTTTGTTGATGTTCCGGGTTTCTTGCCGGGAACCGGACAGGAATTTGGCGGTATTATCAAACACGGGGCAAAATTGCTTTATGCATTCTCAGAAGCTACTGTACCAAAAATTACGGTAATCACCCGTAAAGCTTATGGTGGTGCTTACGATGTAATGTCGAGCAAACATATTGGTGCCGATGTAAATCTGGCTTACCCAACAGCAGAAATTGCCGTGATGGGGCCTGAAGGTGCGATCAACATTATTCATCGCGAAAAAATGACCGATGACGAAAAAGCAGCCAAAGTACAGGATTACCGCGATAAATTTGCGAATCCTTATAAAGCAGCCTCACTCGGTTATATCGACGAAATTATTCATCCGCGCGATACACGCAAAAAAGTTATCGATGCACTAGAAATGACACAAAACAAACGAAAATCAAATCCACCTAAAAAACACGGAAACATTCCGCTTTAACAGAGATTGATGTAGATTGTAGTTCAGATTGAATCAGATTGAATCGAATCTGGATTTATCAAATACACGAAATATAGAAGAGATTGATTTGAGGTAAATTGTTACTTTTTATCAATCTCTTTTTCATTCTGTATACATCTTAAAATCAATCTTATTTCCCGCAAAACAACTACATTTAGGCCCGAAAGATTAGTTCATCTGTTAACAAGGTCAATTTTCACACGAAAAACCATCAAACTGTTTGATAAATAACAATTTATTTCTATTTTTGCGCGTCCAAAATTTTTGGAAAACTATTTAATAATTTAAAAATTAGATGATTATGTTGAATCAGTACGAAACCGTTTTCATTTGTACTCCCGTTTTATCTGAGCCACAGGTAAAGGAAGCGGTAACAAAATTCAGGGATCTCATCAAAGCCAATGGAGGTGAGATGATCCATGAGGAAGATTGGGGAATGAAAAAACTGGCTTACCCAATTCAAAAGAAATCTACTGGCTTTTATCACTTATTTGAATTTAAAGCCGATCCTGCATTCATTACAAAAATGGAGATCGATTTCCGTCGCGACGAGCGCGTTATCCGCTTCATGACTGTAAAACTCGACAAGTATGCCGTTGCATACAGCGAGAAGAGAAGAAAACTTCAGAAAGCAAAATCAGAAAAAAAGGAGGATTAAACCATGGCACAAGGAAGTGAAATCAGATACCTGACTCCACCGTCAGTAGAGATCAAAAAGAAAAAATATTGCCGTTTCAAGAAAAACGGAATCAAATATGTTGATTACAAAGACCCTGAGTTTTTGAAAAAATTCCTTAACGAGCAAGGTAAAATTTTACCTCGTCGTATCACCGGAACTTCGTTAAAGTATCAGCGCAAAGTTGGACAGGCCGTTAAACGTGCCCGCCAAGTTGCATTGCTACCATTTGTAACCGACATGATGAAATAAGAGGAGGACTTGAAATGGAAATTATATTATTACAAGACGTAGAGCGTTTAGGAAGCAAAGACGATATTGTTGAGGTAAAAGGTGGTTACGCACGTAACTTCCTGATTCCAACACGAAAAGCAGTTGTTGCTACCGAGTCGGCCAAAAAAGTTTTGGCTGAGAACATTAAACAACGTGCTCACAAAGAAGCTAAATTGAAAGAGGAAGCTACTAAAATTGCTGAGCAAATTGTTGCCAAGAAAATTACAATTGGTGCGAAGACAAGTACTTCAGGCAAAATCTTTGGATCGGTTAACACCATCCAATTAGCTGAAGCGATCAACAAAAAAGGATTTGAGATCGACCGCAAACAGATCACTATTCCTGAAGACAGCATCAAAGAAGTTGGTACTCATACAGCTAAAATCAAACTACACAAAGAAGTTGTGGTTGAGATTGAATTTGAAGTTGTTGCGGAATAAGCATATTTTTGCATACACAATACTAAAAACGGTAAAAGGGTTTCCAAATGGAAACCCTTTTTATTTTGCAATAATTTCTCAGATATAAGTCAAATCATTTCGTTCAATTAGAAGATAGGGCTTACCGAAAACCGACAATTCGGACAGATTGGTTTATGCTTATCATTAATCAAATTGTGCTGACAGGCATAAATCATCATTTGTAAATGATTAATACTGCCCAGCTTTTCACGAATATTTTTCAAATGTGTGCGTACAGTCGACTCACTAATATTTAGTGAAGTTGCTACTGCATTGTGAGTTTCTTCGGTAATCCAGGTACCCAAAATCTGTTTCTCCCTGCTGGTTAAATTGGAATCGTTCTGCTCACTTTTTGAACAACTAAAAAATTTATCCAACGCCTTTGGACATAGGTATTTTCCTGAACTTTCAATCTCCTGAATAGCAAGGATAATTTTCTCTGCCGAACAACTTTTCACAATATATCCGTTAATAAAGGGCATAATCTTCACCATCAGTTCATGCGAAATTAATTCGGAGATAACCAGTATTTTTAGATGTGGAAATTTCAAGTTTAAATTCGACATGTAGCCTATATATTTTATAGACCATAGCTTAAACTCAATGATTACAAGATCCGGGCGTAATTCAGCAATTGCTTCCAAAAGATTTTCACCATTGTCAACCATTCCTATTATTTCAAAATGCTCATGTTGTGCCAAATAAATTTTAAGGCACTCAGCAACCAACTTTTGATCATAGGCAATTAATACTTTCATGGTGTCATTAGACAATGATGGATAACAAAACATTCAAACATCATACAAGTTACAAAAATTTATAGATAGGTGTTTACTCCAACCTGAATTATTGTTTAGATTGGATTCATTAATGTCTACCTCTTCCTATGAAAATGTGGATATAAATCTGGCCAGAATAGCAGTACAAAACCAACAATATAAGGATTGTCTTGACTCTCCTATTTTTATAAATTGTTATTCCATTTAATAGCGGCTGTATTAAAACCAGGGTTTATTATTTATTAATCAAAAATTACTTAACCATGAAAACAATTATCCGTACTGCACGCTATGTGTTTTTTTTGCTCTTAATGAGCTGCTTAACTATTCTTTTAAGTAACTGCCAGAAAGGCGATGTTTTACCTCATGTAGATGACGACTCTGACCGGCCGGAATGGGCGGGAGGAAATACCGATGACAATACACACATTAAAGGAAATGATGAGTCAGGAACTACCCGTGGTGGCGACTACGGCGATTTATACGTATTATTGAGAGATGACAATGGTGTCCCCACTATGACTTGGAGAGATCTTGATGCAGATAGTGAACAAGATGACGATGAATTCTTTGTTCAACCAATCGATGCTCTGGGCAATGAAATTGAACTAGATCAATATGGAGAAGTTCCGGAAGGGGCCCCGGTTATTGAAGTAGACTTTGGGCGTTTGAACATCGTTCGTTCACCTCAATCGGTTTTAGACCAGGCCTTCGAAGAAGCCATGAAAGTAATTGATTTTGGTGATGATTTTACGCTAGATTTCTGCGGTCGCTTATCGATTTGGAATTATGATCTTGTTGTCACCGACTCACTTGTTCTAACCAAAACGATCGACTCTCCCCGTGAAAATATGGCTATTTACCAGTATTTAATGAAGTATATGTATGAAAACACTGTTGAAAACAACAACGCCAACAGGCTGGCTTTTCTAGATGCATACCAAATAGATGCATTGTTGCTGGCAGCAGGATGTTTTTCAGCCGGGTCAGACAAAACCGGGACTGTTGATATTGACGAAGTTGTTTATATCAATGGTTTCCTGGATTGTTGTGGACTGAATCCAATTGAAAATGATTACGACTACGATTTTAACCACGAAAACAATTATTACTTTAATTTCACTGAGCCAAGACTCGGTGATGCACAGTTTCAGTACAACCGTGGAATTTATGAAGACCGATATATCCAGTTTCTGGTTTGGGACAATGTTTATTATCCTTTAAATGAAGAAGGCGTTTCAGAGGGTCCGGTATTCT
This sequence comes from Draconibacterium mangrovi, assembly GCF_010586825.1. Lineage (GTDB taxonomy): Bacteria > Bacteroidota > Bacteroidia > Bacteroidales > Prolixibacteraceae > Draconibacterium > Draconibacterium mangrovi. The sequence goes on from NZ_JAAAGB010000007.1 coordinate 303,836, forward strand.
CCATTTATGACATTTTTGAAGGTATGGTTGAATTTAAGGGAATCGGTGCCCAGCCACAATTTACTTATCGCTGGAACCAGTTTAGTCATGACAAAGTTCAAGGTTTTGCAATAGCTATTGACGATGCTGTACAAGTGCTGGATTATGTACATGGGGATTCAAACATTATTTTCTTACCAAATTATCAACCATAAAAATATCAATCACCAGGCAATTGTGGGTTTATCAAAATTTTCCCGTGTAGTAATCTGAAGAGTGACCATCTGCCTTTCCCAGGCAGATGGCTCTCTAAAATCCGGCAATATGTTTACACGTCGTACCACAGTTTCTTTATTAAAAGGATATATACTTTTTATCATTCTTTTTGGTACTACTCACATCTTACCTGCACAGCAAAGTCAGCTGACAGAATCGAATAAATCGGAATTAAATCAGTTTGCCCGTCAAAGAAATGCCAGTTGGACGGAACAAAAAAGGATTGCAGATTCGGTTGCCAGCAAATTAAATATTCCCGTATTTTACGTTGAAGAATCCGGCCGGGTAGTTAGCCTTCAACGCTTGGGGAATAACAATCAACCAGTTTATTATGCCACCGACAATTTAAGTGTTGCTGCCACTCTTGCGGTCGACCAGGTTTGGTCGGCAAGCAACGAATACCCCGAACTTACCGGCGAAGGTGTTGAAATAAACCTTTGGGACGGAGGAACGGTTTTAGCTACTCATCAGGAGTTTCAAAGCCCCAATGGTTCGCGAATTTCAATGCGCGATTTAGATTTACCCGTATCCGATCACTCAACACATATTTCAGGAACAATGGCCGCTATGGGTAAAAAACCCGAAGCCAAGGGCATGGCCGGACAAGCCCTTATAAAAGCATGGGATTTAGATAATGATATTGCCGAAATGGGCAGCGCTGCTGCTGATGGAATAGTCATTTCAAATCATTCATACGGACCATTATGCGGCTGGTATTACAATGCACAAAACGAAAACTGGTACTGGTACGGAGATCCCAATATTTCGGCTACGGAAGACTATGAGTTTGGTTTTTACAGCGATGTAAGTACCGACCTCGATTATATAGCACAACTTGCCCCCTACTACCTCATTGTAAAATCGGCCGGAAACGACAGAAACGACGGCCCCGAAACGGCTGTCTCACATTATGTATGGGACGGAAACTGGGTACTGGTTAACGATGAACGCGATCCCGACGGTGGTGAAGATGGTTACGATTGTTTGTCGCCGGTAGCAGTCGCAAAAAATATACTTACAATAGGAGCTGTTGATGATACCCAAAACATGACTAATTTTAGTGGCTTTGGCCCAGCTGATGATGGGCGAATAAAACCGGATCTGGTTTCAGATGGTGTTGATGTTTATTCGTCCATCTCTTCTACAGTTTCAAGTTACGATACTTATACCGGAACATCGATGTCAACAGCAGCAGCCACAGGTTCTGTCGCTCTTTTGCTTCAACTCCAAAATTTGCTTCTGCCCGGAGTAAAATTAAGGTCTTCCACCTTAAAAAGTATTTTAATGCACTCGGCTACCGACTTAGGAAATCCCGGTCCCGATTACAGTTTTGGGTGGGGGTTGATAAATATAAAAGCTGCAGCCGACATTATTTACAACAACTCAAACAATCAGGGCATATATATATATGAGGAAGTTTTGAATGAAGGAGAAGAAATAACAATCCCTGTAAAAACGGCTGGCGACGCCCCATATTTAAAAGCCACAATTTGTTGGACTGATCCGGCCGGACAAGCTTCCTCTCCGGCACTAAATCAACGAACAAGCAAACTCATAAACGATCTTAATTTAATGGTACAAAATGCAACTACCGGACAATCTTTTCTGCCTTGGGTGCTCGATGTTGAAAGTCCGGAAGCTTCAGCTACACACGGTACAAATCATGTTGACAATGTAGAACAGGTGTATTTTACAAATCCCGGAGATAATGATTTTAATATCAAGATTTCACATTCAGGAACACTTTCCGGAGGATCACAACCATTTAGTGTGGTAATCACCAGCATTGAGACCCTGTCGGAAATCTTTCCTCCTCAAAACTTAACTTATGCCTTAAGAGAATCTACTATTTTGCTCAGCTGGGATCCTCCGGTTTCCGGTCTTCCTGACAAATTCAGAATCTATCGGAATAGTTCTTTTCTGGCCGAGAGCCCCATGCCCGCATATACTGATGCATCAATCATCTTCGATAATGAATATTCGTATTTCGTAACATCGGTTTATTCGATTAACAACGAAGAAACCGAGAGCCTTGGAACCAATAAAATTATAGTTTACCCCCGAACATCACTTACGCTGCCCTACCTTGCTGATTTCGAATCGGAGATAAATGATGTGCAGATAAAAAACAACTTATCAGGCTGGCAATGGGGAGATAGCGAATCACTTAATTGTTATTACCTCGATTTTTCAGCCAATACTTCGAAATTTATTGCTGCTGATTCCTATTCAGCAGGAGAAGCGGTGCACGTTTCCGATGTTGCGGCAACTCCCCCATTATTGCTGGCCAATTATTCAAACGTTACACTTTCATTCGATTATTTATTAAAAACCGGAATTTACGATGCCATTGATGAATTACACGTGGTTTACAAAAACCAGGAAGAAACGGAATGGCATGAATTTATTAACCTGGTAAAGGCCGTTGCATGGACACATAAAACAGTTGAACTGCCCCCGGAAATTTGTAAAAACGGCACTCAACTGGGCTTTTATTACGACGATTTTTACCAATGGGGAATGGGCGCCGGATTGGATAATATTTCTGTTTCGGGCGAAGAAGATCCACGTTTTACAGACCTTACAATAACCGCGTTAAACTACCCTTACTCAACATGCTTTTTATCTAACGATGAGAAGATATCCGTTGCAATAAAGAACCTCGGACCAGATACGGCTTTGGCAGGCGATACTATTACGATTCAAATGACCTGCACTTCGAACGAAAGTGTTGAAGAAACAGTGGTGCTTACAGCATCGCTTTTAACCAACGAAGTGTTAAGTTTTGAGATGAACAGTCATCTGAATTTAAGCAATGAACAGAGCTATACATTTGATTTTCTGCTGGCTTGTCCGCTTGATACAAACCTTACCAATAATACATTCGAAAGAACCATCGAAATATATGGAATCCCTCAACCAACAATCGTTACAACTGATCTCAGGTTCTGTCAGGATGAGTCTCCGATCCTCATCGAAGCGGTTCCCCAAGGCGGAATACTTTCTGGAGCTGGCGTTTCAGGTCTCTATTTTGATCCGTCAATTGCAGGCCCCGGAACGCATACTATTACTTACACCGTAACAGAAAACGAATGTACGGGTGAAACAGAATTCCAGGTAATTGTAGATTCTGTGATTCATCCTCAAATTTTGAATGAAGATCTTTCGTTTTGTGAAGACCAGCCATCTGTTTTAATCGAAGCAATTCCCGAAGGAGGTGTAATTTCCGGAGCTGGCGTTTCAGGTCTCTATTTTGATCCGTCAATTGCAGGACAGGGAACGCACACTTTAACTTACACCGTAACAGAAAACGCATGTACTGGAGAAACAGAATTCCAGGTAATTGTAGATTCTGTAATTCATCCTCAAATTTTA
>NZ_JAAAGB010000008.1 GCF_010586825.1 Draconibacterium mangrovi
AACCTCCAACACCCGAAGATGAATAAATAGTAATAATTATTATAAATTTTGTTTTAAAGGTTAACAAAAGCATCCATCCTTCGGGTTGGGTGCTTTTTTGTGTGAAATACGATCAAAGAAGAACAGTTGTTTTTCGTCCGGAAGTTCGGGCGATCCTTGAACAGCTACCTTCGCCGGACGATTGCCATCCGGTCATTTCAGCCCGGCGCTACACACCGGGTTATTCACATTCGCCGCTTTCAGCGCCAATATCCCGAAGGGATGAAATAGGATTAACCTCGGGTGAAAAAAAGATGAAATCCCCCCGAATCTTTTTATTGGTTGCTTTGAAACGCTCCGGCAGGGATTGAAGCGACACCCTGTTGCAGGCAAGCGTGAAGTTTTTGTTAACGGATGGAGGCGGATGAAAGGAGCCCCCGTACCGTTTACAAAAACCACGCTTTGCCAAAAGAGGTAAAGCGGAAAGCCCGGCTGTCCGGCATTATTATTACGCCCTACTCTACCGTTACCGATTTGGCCAGGTTGCGCGGCTGATCGACGTTGCAACCTTTTAGCAAAGCGATGTGATAGGCCATTAGCTGCAGCGGAATTACCGCCAGCAAGGGCGCCACCGCGGGGTGCGATTTTGGTATTTCGATGATATCGTTTACCATTTCTTTTAAGCCCTTGTCGCCCTCGGTTACAATGGCAATTACGTTTCCTTTGCGGGCTTTTACCTCCTGAATATTGCTAACCACTTTTTCGTAATAATCGTCCTGAGGCGCCACCACCACAACCGGCAAATTACTATCGACCAGCGCAATTGGGCCGTGTTTCATTTCGCCGGCGGCATAACCTTCGGCGTGAATGTACGAGATCTCTTTTAGCTTTAAAGCCCCTTCGAGCGCCACCGGAAACAGGTAGCCGCGACCGAGGTAAAGCGCATTTACGGCCTCGTGGTATTTTTCGGCAATGACCTTTATTTTTTCACCGTCTTCGAGAATGGCACGTCCTTTTTCAGGAATTTCGGCCAGCTCTTTTACCAGCATTTTATAGTCGTCGTTGCTGATGGTTCCCTTGCGTTTAGCCAGTTTCAGGGCGATCATGGTAAGCACTGTTACCTGCGCGGTAAATGCCTTTGTTGAAGCCACACCAATTTCGACACCGGCATGGGTATACACACCGGCTTCGGTTTCGCGCGACAGGGTTGAGCCCACCACATTGCAAATTCCAATCACGGTTGCCCCTTTTGATTTGGCCAGTTCCAAAGCCGCCAGCGTATCGGCAGTTTCGCCACTCTGACTGATGAGAATGACCACGTCATCCGACGACAACACCGGCTTCCGGTAACGAAACTCGGAGGCATATTCCACCTCAACCGAAACCTGGGCATATTCTTCAAACAGGTATTCGGCAATAAGCCCGGCATGCCACGATGTTCCGCAACCAATGATAACAATCCGCTTTGCCGCCTCGATTTTTGGGAAAACATTTAGTAAGCCACCAAGCACAATCTCGGAATAATCGTTTTGCAAACGTCCGCGAAAAGTTTCTTCAATTGTTTTTGGCTGCTCGTGAATTTCCTTGAGCATAAAATAATCGTAATCGCCTTTGTCCATCGCCCCGATTTCCATATCGATATTGCTGATCTTCAGCGAAACCGGGGTGTTCTGAACGTTGCTTAGTGTAAAGCCATCTTTTTGCAGAATGGCAATATCTTCGTCGTTCAGGTAGATCACCTGATTGGTATACTCTGCAATGGGCGAAGCATCGCTAGCAATAAAATATTCGCCGCTACCCAAGCCAACCACCAGCGGGCTGCCTTTTCGGGCCACCACAATTTTCTCAGTTTCCTTTTTGCAAAGCACGGCAATTCCGTATGCTCCAACCACTTTCGACAAAGCCAACTGCACCGCCGCTTCAGAAGTCATTTCATTATCCTGTAAATAAAAATACTCAATCAGATTGGCCAACACCTCTGTATCGGTGTCACTTTCAAAGGTGTAGCCGTGCGTTTCCAAATCACGTTTCAGCTGCGCATAATTTTCAATAATACCGTTATGAACAATTGAAAAATGACCATTCATAGAAACATGCGGATGCGCGTTTTTGTCGCTGGGTTCGCCATGTGTTGCCCAACGTGTATGCCCTATGCCAATGGTTCCGTCGTCGGCTTTTCCGGCCACGAAGGCTTCGAGATCTGATACCTTGCCTTTCTTTTTATAGTTTTCGAGCGAACCGTTTAACAAGGCCACTCCCGCCGAATCATATCCACGGTATTCCAATCTTTTCAGGCCTCCGATCAGTATCGGAAAAGCCTTTTTATCTCCTATATATCCTACTATTCCACACATAATTTCTTTCTACTAGCCATTTATATTTCAGGGACATAATACATTATTACTTACTGACTCACCCTGATTGTGCCTTCGACACAATCGTCCCTCTCTACATATAGAGAGGGAATGAGGGAGAGTTCTTCTTACTAATTTTCAACTGTTTGCTTATTGACCCGTACCTGCATCATTTGCTCGATCACCCGACTACCAAGCCGTTCCTTTTTCTCCATGTGCTCTTTTATTTCCTTTACGGTGTCGTTATCTTCAAATTCGCCGCGCACTTCAGCAAAATCAAGTTCGCGAGCTCCGTCCTGACCGTCAACACCAAAACCGGTCATTTTACTCATCGAAAATTCTTTCCGGGCATCTTCGTACAAAAACCGATCGATTCCTAGCACACTTTCTTTCCATTTCTTTACAATGCTTATCACATCCGATGCTTCAAACTCGGAAATACTTTTCCCATAAAAACTTTCGAGCACGTCTACTGCCCAGGTCCATTCGAAATTGTAGTAATTCTTATGCATAGTTGCCAATGCCGAATTCACTTCTTCAAGTGACTGCACCGTGCCATTTTCTATTGATTGTAGCAATTGATCAAGCGCCTCAAAAGGACAAATCATTCCTGCCAGATCAACCCAATATCCTCTGCCAAATTTCATATCGGGTTGAAGAGTTTTTTGAATATCGGCTGCGGTTTCATACTCATTTCCGTTGAGACGGGTAATTAACGAGTTACCCAGAAACTTCCAGATTGCCATTTCATACAACTGGATTCCACGCTCGAGCGCACGTTTCTCGATCTTCATACGATCGTAAGTATATGCCTCAATGTTATCTCCCGAGGATTTTCGAAGATCCATTAATTTCTGCCGGCCTTTTACCATTTTATCAATAGTGTACGGACTCAGCAGGTTAAAATTAATCAGGTCGAGCAGATTTGAATCCGTACGTTTATCACGCTTTGGCCACTTTTGTGTATCGCGAATGGTTCCGATACTTTTTAGGTTGATGGCAGGAACAAGAATACTTTCGTCTTTACTCTCGATCAGGTACGAGAACGGAAAATCAGTCGTATCACAATGTTTGTAGTGGCGCCCCATTACAAGCGAGAATGCTCCAATACGCGAAGGCCATAGCACATAGGAATCGCTGGTGGTTTTAGCTCCACGCTCCATAATTCCCTGGTGAATAGGCCCCAATTTGTAAAGGTGGTTACTTTGATTCGATCCACTCCCGGCATTCAGGAATGAGAACATTCCGGCAATCAGCAAAGTAGATTTATGATGCGTAACGGTATATGGCCCGGCAAATATGGAACAGGCCTCTCCGTGAAATCCCTGGAAATTGGCAAAAAACAAGGAGTTTTCGGCCGAATAATGTTTATCGAGCACACAGCCCTGACCAATAAAACATTTTGAAACCAGCGTGGCATCGGTGATTTTTGACCCTGAACTAACAATAAAGTTATCCATGATCACTCCTTCGCCAATCGTTACAGGTGCTTCGTAGTTGCTGTTAATACTTCCGTTGTGTAATTTTTTAGCCCCATCGATTATGGTAGCCGGTCCGGTTTTAACATTTAAAATGGTGTTACAATTCAGAATTTTTGAATCGGCTCCGATCACCCCCATTTCGCTACTAACATATTTGTTGTAGTCGGCAACCATATTTTTTAGCGACCTCACCACCTCAGGCCGGTGCCTGTAAAGGGTCATCATGTAGGCAACATGCGTTGAGAGATAATCGTAAATCGGAATTTCGCGACCTCCTCCTTCGTTTATCGCTTCAACAACCACTCCGTTACCAAACGACGTTTCGCCATCAACAGCCAGTGTTGTGATGTTATGAATAATGACGTTCTCTTCAATCCGGTAGTTTGCAATGTAACTTCTTACGTTGTGGATCAGTGCATTTTTTCCCACCTCGCAGTTGTGCAACCAGGCATTGTAAATACCGGTTTTAAAGGTAATGCCTCCGATCAGCTTTACTGTTCCGGTAAAACTGTCGAGTCGGATACTTCCGGAGAACTTGCAATTCTCGATACAGTCAGGAATAAAATCGTGTGATACTTTTATTAAACTCCAATCGGAAGAAGAACACCCCTGATGAACGAGCTGCCCTATTTCCTCATCATATAGCTTTCGGTAATTATCTGCTGTGTTTTGTGTCATTACGGACTATTTTGAAAACCAAAGTTATTGTAAAAACAATATACCAATGCACACAACAACCTAACAACTACACAACACAAACAAACACCAACCTAACACTAAAACACAGAACCACGGTTTTAATGAGCTTTATATACTACCGAAACACTACATCAGAATATGACCAGACAAAATAATACCTAATATTACAATTGTCCCAAATAGTTCACCAAACGGATTTTTTCGTTTATGCCCAGTTTTTTCCGCAATCGTACGCGAGAGATTTCCACGCTTTTTGGGGTAATATTCAGCAGACCGGCAATTTCTTTGCTCGACAAACCCAAACGAATGTAGGAACACAATTTTTTATCATTGACCGAAACCACAGGATGTCGCTTTTGCAGGCGATCGAGAAAGCCCGGATGAATTTTATCCACCTGGTTTTCTACCATCGACCAATCAACCGGTTGAACGGCATTGGCCTCCAATAAATCTTTTAACTGCTGAACAAGCTTAACAGCTTTTTTCGATTTAGATGCCTCATCCGACTGAAGGATGTGAACCGCTTTATTCAACAACTCATTTTTCTGCGACAGCTGCAATAAAAATGAAACCAGTTCGCGGTCTTTCATTTCCAACTCGGTTTGCAGTCGCTGTTTATTCCGGCTATCAAATTCTTTTGTGCGCTCCAATTCAGAAATGTGCCCCATCGCTTGTTTCAGGCGGCTAATATCTATTACGGATGCCCTAATTCCAAGATACTTGCCAATTTTATCGTATACACCACGAACATTCATCATAAACCAACGAAGTTGTTTGGTACGTGTAAGCACACGAAATTCGAGGGTTTGGTTGACCAGTGTCTGATTTAAAGCACCACTTAAAAAGTTACTGTATTTCTCTTTGTCGGCGTCATAAACCAACAAGGCTGCAATTCCGGGCGAAGCAAGAATTTGATTTGCGGTATATCCTGTAAGATCGGAACACGAGGGCGAACAGTATTTTATCTTACCATTAGGCTCGAACCACAACTCCCAGGCAAAAGCAAACTCGGCAATCAGCTGGTAAAACAATCGTTTTTCCCGTTCCTGCTCTTCCTGAAATTTAACATTCTCCAGCTCAAGTTTTAGCTTTGAAAGCTCTTGCTCCAGTTCTTCTGTTCGTTTGTTCTGATCCTGATTCTTTTCGCCGGTCATGCAATAAAAATAAGAAAAATATTGTTGAGTGGATTTTTACAAAGTTCTTCTAATAAAGTGCACAGTTAATATTTCTTTTTATCCTCCTTTTTATTCCATGCGTCAAAAACCTCGCGGGCTTCATCGCGCATCATATTCTCAAACTGAATGTGGCGCCGACTCAGCTCCGTCTCCAGTTCATCGTAAATAAACTGATCATCAAATTGTGCACTTGCCGCATCCTGTTTTGTCGCTCCAAAAACAACTTTATCGGGGCGGGCCCAGTAAATGGCGCCTAAACACATCGGGCAGGGTTCGCACGAAGTATAAATCGTACATCCTTCCAATTGAAAAGTATTTAAAACCTTACACGCTTCCCGTATGGCAACAACTTCGGCATGCGCGGTGGGATCGTTTGACGATGTTACCTGATTGTATCCTTCTGCAATAATTTTATTGTCTTTCACTACCACAGCCCCAAACGGGCCGCCATGATTACCATCCATTCCCTTTTTTGCAAGCGCAATCGCCGCCTGCATAAATTTTTCTTTCTGTTCTCCCATTGTTTCTGAATGTTATACCGAACTCGTAAAATTAAAACAGTTATTGTTAAAATGAAAGCAGATCCAACTATCAAATCAATTCACTGAAGCTGAATCACGTGACATCAACCAAAACAAGGCATCAATTACCATCTTGTTTTGTACATCGTTTTTAAATGTGGATGACAGCTCCTTATTCGTCCCGCTTTCATAATCAATATCGTTGTGCCCCATATTCACATAAAGCATTTTGAAACGCCGGTTGGTCCACAAAACAGGATAATATCCGTCGTTCCATATTTCATGCTTTTTCGGACCTGTTCCAAGAGGAAAACTGGATGAGTCGATTGAAACAAGAATATCAATGTCGGGATTTTCTCTGAGATCATTTTCCCAACTATACCATTCGTTGGGCGAAGCACCAAAGGTTTTCGGCAGATCACTTGTTACAGGATGAGAATTATTCTCCACATTAAGAATTGCTGTCGTTGGGCGCCAGGTATTCCCCTTGTATTGCCCCGATCCTAAAAAGGTTTCATGATACCAGTCCCAGTTTTGAGGATAAGAAGAACCATTCAAAGCAAAAGCACAAAAATGAAATCCTAACCAGGCTCCCCCATTTTCCATATAGTTTTGAAAGGCCCGCCTCCCCGGTAGTGAATCCGGTCTTGTATCAAGAAATATAACAACATCTACGCTTGAAAGATTATCTTTATTCAGCTGATTCCAATCGTTTGTAGATTCGTATTCGAAACATGAATCTTTCGCCAACTCTGCCAACCATTGATCAGCTTCATGCACAAAACTTATATGTGCAGCATCATTCTTCCCGGTATAAAAAGCGACCACTCTGCTTTTAGCCGGAGACTGCGCTAATAGTTGAAATGTAAAACAGAAAATTAGTAGATTCAGTAAGATTATTCTTATCATTTTGAATTTCAATTGAAGAAATGTGAATATTATTCAACCTGTAATCCCGACACCAACACCTTTCGTTTCAACGCAAACCAGCTTAAACCAACAATCCATACTACACCGTTTACAAGAATTAATGCCACAACGATTGCTACTGTAGAAAATGACACATCGGTATTGGTCGACAAAAATGCCGGCAAAGTTGCAACAACAGCTGTAACAAAACCAAACAAAACACCTGATACCAGCAGTAACAAATATTCGCTTCTCAACAATTTAAATACGGAGTTTTTTGTAAATCCAATGGCCTGCATTAAAGCGATTTCCCGCCGACGCTCTAAAATGGTTCGGGCTAAAATAACAGCCAACCCAATGGTTCCGAGAATTAATCCCAAAGCACCAAGCGCAAGAAATATCGATAAATAAGTGTTTGTTACAGAATAAAACTCAACCAATCTTTTGGCTGCACTTTCCATTTCCCATCCATAATCACGGAATACCGATTGCAACTCGTCGCCGATCGCTACTTCATTTTCGGCATCACCATGCACCAAAAATATATTCGAGCCTGAACTGCTTGGGTAGTTTTTCAGAAAATGTTTATTCGAGATTATTACATAACCCTGAAAAACGGATGGTTTTGTTCCGGCGATCAGTTTCAACTCAAGAGTGTCGCCCAGTTCATTCTGATACAATAAAACATCACCCACTTTCATGCCGAGTCCCCACTGAATAACCGTTTGATCGGCGATGGCAGGAATGGTTCCGTCATCAAAATCAGTTTCCAGACTTTGCCACGGGTCAGTATCCAGACCTTTCATTTTTGCTGCGAAATCAAAACGCCCGGCCAAATTTTCAGCATCAACACCCAGAATTGCGGGCTGCGCAATACGATTCAGGTTCAGGCAACTTGCATCGTCGCCATCCACTTTGCGGAACTGCACCACATTAAAATCCTGGTATATTCCTTCTTCGGCCCTCTTTTCCTCGTTGTTAATATCGAAAAGAACCGGCATGGTAGTTTCAGCAAAATAGATAAAGCCACCGGTGCCACTTGTTTTTTTGTTCGCGCCGGCTATCAAATCCATTTTGTATGAACCGGTTGAAATAACGATAAATGTTCCCAACGCAAAAAGCGTAACAATGGTGACCGACCGACTGATATTTCTGGTAAGATTTATAGCAGACAACTGACTGAACTGAAATTCGCGGGATTTTTTAGCTTCCCGATTTTGCAATAACTTTCTGAAAAGCAATAACAATCCAAGCAACATTAATCCGCCCGACAGAAAAAATAGGGAAGCAGCGGCTTGTTTGGCAAACAATTGCATAACAAAAACTGCAACAGAAAGTGCTAATGCTCCCCACAACACACCATTCAGCAGGCGTGTTTTCAGGTGGCTTTCTTTAACCGCTATCTGCTTTTGCAATTCAACAGCTTTTTGTTTTTGAAAGCGACGTAATGAAATGGCAATGGCAGCCAAAGAAACTACCAAACTGATAACTAATCCGATTACCAATGTTGATGGCAACAATTGAATTTCGAGCACATTGGTACGAACAATGTCGAACCATAACGTATTTAATATGCGGAAAACCAGCGTAGTATAAAAATAAGAAATCACCAGCCCAACAACTCCTCCGAACAGAGAAACCACAAAACTTTCAGACAGATAAAAACTTCGGATGTGTTTTTGCTGAAATCCCAAAGCTACAAGTAGCCCGATTTGTGTTGAACGGCTTTCAAGATTCAGACGGAAAAGTAAAGCCGTCAAAATGATGGAAGCGACCAAAATAAAGAAACTTAAACCAATGAACAGTCCGCTAAAATCGGTACCGTTTTGAGCAGCGTGTACCCCCTGTTCTCGGATTGGCTCAACAATCATTCCCAAATCTGCAGGCGAAATAGCTTCGGCAAATTCCTTTTTATAATCATCCTCACTAAATGTTTCGGCGGGAAAGCGCACAGCCGTGTAGTCACCAAACCGATTGGACCACAACCGCAAAGCACTTTCTGTTGAAATAAAAGCCTTTGGTGTGCCTTTGTAGTCGTCCCAGTATTTTTCGTCTTTATCGCGGATGGCATCCAAATTTATTGGTACACCGGCTTCCCATTCGCGGCAATGACCGGCATCGGATAATCCCGGCAAATGCGGTACACGTGTTGGATCTGCGAATGGCGAATCCATTGGAACAATCTCCTTTAAAACAAAGGCTGCTTCCCTATTCACCAACTGGCGCAAAGGGCCAATCTCAAAATATTGCAAACGAATGGTATCTCCTATATTCGCATTAAAATCATCTGCGGCCCAACGGTTCAGAATTATTTCGTTTGGCCCCAACTTTGGCTCGGTCACCGACGACACAAATGAATAGGGAACCGAAGATTGATTGTGGTCGATCGCGTTTACAAAGTAGGTCAGGATCATATCTGCGCCTGGCAAACTTCCAAGCAGATCAGAAATTTTTGGTTCCATAAAAACCCGCTCGGTAGAAATTTCCACCTTTCGTCCATTATCTAATTTCTTCAACGTTAATCCTGCATCGGCGGGTGTTAAACAGCTATTCACTACTTCAGAAACCACTTCTGTTTTCAGCTCTGTAGAAACCAGAATCTGGTTCGCCTTTCCTTCAAATTCCATTAAACGATTGAGACGTTCAATCGATATGAAAATATTGTACGGTGCCGTCTGTGAGTTTTTCAAACTAAAGCGCCCCAACTCCTCTTTACTAACCACTTTTTTTATGGTTGCGCGTAAGGCCACACTTGTTTCTTCAGCCGATACAAACGGAGCGTTCATCGGAATTAAACTGGCTTTCTTTATACGAACCAGGATATTATCGCCGGCTCCTTTTTGCAGGCGTTCTGCCAGGTTTTCGCTTATGGCAATTTCATTATTTTGTAGTTCTGCAAAAAACTGCGTATTTGCGATCTCCTCAAAATCGGTATTAACGCCAACCACCTGAACTTTATTCGCGCGTTCCTGGCCTCCATCAGCCACAGCCATTCCCTCCAATAAAAGTACGGAAGTAGCTTTCAGATCAGGATTTGCAGTTTCCATCTCCGCAGCCATTTCCTGACGAAAATAGCGTTCTTTTACCGCGCCCAAATGCGTTGTTTCGCCCAAACGATAAAAGGTTGCCTGGGTTAGACTGTGCCTTACCGAATCGCCAATCACCAGCGAGCCGGTTAACACCATCGTACTGATAGCCACACCAATTGCCACCAACAAGTTGGCTTTAAAATAGTGAAGAAAAGATTTTATTATGTATTGAAATTTGGTCATACCCCTTTGTCCTTTGGACATTTCCCCTAAAGGGGAAACTATTCTTTTTCCAGTTTTCCGTTTCTTAGTGTGAATTTTGTATCCATTTTTTGGGCTAACTCTGCTGAGTGAGTTACTGTAACCAGCGTTACGCCTTCCTCTTCGCTGAGTTGTATAAGTAGCTCAGAAAGAGCATTGGCATTGGCCTCATCGAGTGCCCCGGTTGGCTCATCGGCAAGAATCAACTCAGGTTTATTGATTAGCGCACGAACCACAGCAGTGCGTTGGCACTCACCTCCCGACATTTCTGATGGTTTCTGATTACGCTGATCTGAAATACCAACCTTTTTAATGAGGTATTCTGCCCAGTCCTTTTGTTCCTTCGTAACTTTTCCTTGTGGTAAAAGCGGAAGCAACACATTTTCCCACAAACTCAGCTGTGGCATTAAATGGTGCAATTGAAATACAAAGCCGAGATTCTTGTTGCGAAAGGCAGCCAGTTGGGTTGAGTTATACCCGGTAATGTTGGTACCGTTAAACATGACTTCACCGGAATCGGGTGTATCCAAAGCTCCCACCAAATTCAGCAAAGTTGTTTTACCTGAACCACTTGGTCCTATTATAGCCACTTTTTGTCCTTTCTCCAATTCAAGATCGAGCTCTTTTAATACCGGACGAAAGCTGTGTGTACCGGCTTCTCCGTAACCTTTTGATATGTTTTTTAGTTGTAATAGCATTATGTTTCGTTTTACCGCTAAGGCGCAAAGACGCTAAGTTTATTTTTTCAGGGTTTCATACAACTCAACGATTTCGGCTGCATGGTTATGTATATTAAAATTCTTTCCAGTTCCTTCGTATCCGGCCAGGCTCAGTTTTTCCAGTTTTTCAGGATCATTTAATAGTTCTGCCCAGCTTTCACTTAATTTTTCAGGTGTATTTGGCGCATAAATCATACCGCCGCCAGAAACATCAACAATCTCCGGAAACGCGCCTAATCCAGGCTGCACTACCGGAACTCCCGATGCCATTGCTTCCAACAAATACATACCAAATGCCTCGCCTATACGAACCGGTACAGAAATCATAGAAACCTTCTTAAAAAATTCGTGACGGGCAGCTCCTTCAAACTCTTCCACCACCTCAAACTGATGCAATAAACCAGCCTCTTTAAGCTTCTGTTTTTGTTCTTTAAAAAACTTTTTATCATCGCCGGTCAAACCTCCTGTAGCAATCAGTTTCACCTCCTCAAAGCCGGCTTTCTTTTTCAATTCGATAAAAGCATCCACCACAATATCGAAACCGTCTTTGTGGCACATTCTCGAAATATAACCAACATTTTTCGGTTTCTCCATAACAGGAATGTATGGATAATCCTCCACATCAACTCCCAGGTAAAATTTGTGCACCTTTTTATCTTCCAAGCGCATGCGTTTTTTCATCTCACCGGCAAAATAAATACTCACGGCTACAAGCGCATCCACATCTTCGGCACGTTCGTGCATTAAATCCCAAATTGGCTGCTGAAACTGCGGTTGCATGGCATCAACCCAAACATCCTCATCCTGAAGCGAACAGACCACCGGAACACCAACCTTTTCTTTCAGCCGTTTGGCTAAACCAAGCAACAAAGCATTCGAAATATGGATAACATCGGGCTTGCAGTGCTCAGCAATCCAATCAACCATTTTTTCCAGCTCTTCCTTTTGCTCACCCTGTTCGCCCAGCAACATCGAAATGGTCATATCTTCCAAACCTTTTGCACGGGTTGAACCTGCCATAGAAGCAGCCATTTTCATCATGGGTTTTGAATTCAGCAGCTTATCGAACCAAGCCGGTGCTTTTCTGAAAATAGGATAAACCTGCTTAAGATAAGTACTTATTGCCCCATAAAAAATCGGGATATCGGAGATGTCGTGTTCATCGGAAAAAAGTGGCAAATACATGGGGATTTTTATCACCTGATGATCCAGTTTTCGTAAGGCATCCACATATTTGCTGTCGCGCAGACAATTACCGCAATAAAAGCTGCCACCTGATCCGGGTATGATTTGAATTATATTCATGCGCTAAATATTTAGAAGCCGGAAGACTGAAAAGGCAATTATTCGCCAAAACAATAAATGTTGCCATCGTAAGCTCCAACAAAGAGCTTTCCGTTGGCAACCGCAGGATTACTAATGATCTGACTTCCTATTTCATAAGTCCAAACAGGCTTTCCATCCGAAAGGTTCACAATGGCCAAATCGCCACGCATATTCGCCACAACTACCTTATTTTTAACAATTAGCGGAGAGGCTTCCACCTGTCGACCGGTGTTGTATTCCCAAAGTTTCTCTCCTGTATTTTTATTGAAACAGTATAAAAACTTGTTGTGATTGGCCGTTAATACTTTATCGCCTAACAAAGCCGGCGATGCAATAAACTGTAGGTTGGTTTTTTCGTCGGACCACACCCAGGTTGTTTTATCATTTTTTATATCCACCTGAAAAAAGCGGCCATCGTAATCGCCCACATAAGCTTTATCGTTTTCAATGGAAACCGATCCGGCCACATAAGTTGCCACATCAATTTTTTTCACCAGCTTACCTGTTGTTACGTCAACCACGTGAAGATAGCCGTCGCAGCCACCAAATATCGCCTTTCCATTGGCACAGGCCGCTGCTCCGTTGATGAAGTTATCCGACTCGTATTTCCATTTCAGCTCACCGGTTTTGGCATCAACACAGTGAAGGTAATAATCGTAACTGCCTACAAAAATATAGGTTGTTCCTCCTTCTGTCCACCAGTTTGCCGAGCCTACGATCTGGTTTTCACATTCGTAATCCCAGAGTTTTTCGCCGTTATCGAGATTTAGCGCGAATAGCATCCCATCCAAATTCCCAACGTATACTGTATTGTCAAGAATAAGAGCAGGCGCTTCAATCGAATTTTCGGTATTGAATTTCCACAACAATTCACCCGAAGTATCAATACAATAAACAAAACCATCGGTAGAACCGATCACCACTTTATTGTTCGCTACTACCGGTGCTGATTTGATATTATCACCGGTTTCGAAAACCCATAAAAGATCCGGAGCATCTGGCAGCATCGTTTTCGAAACTCCAGTAAGATGCTGCTCTCCGCGAAAAATGGGCCACGAATCGGAAGGCTGAGCAACAGCGCCAAAACTCAGTATTATAAAAAAAGTAACTATCCAATACTTCATCATTTCTTTGATTTGCGAATATTGATTAACGAATTTCGATTGTAGATTTACTACTAAAATCGCTACTCAACACTCTTCGTTCTTTTTTGAACCACATAGACACATAAGGACCAATAGCGTTTTGCCTATTGCAATTTGTCAACTGCCGACTCAATCTCAAATCGTTAATCGACATTCTTTATTCATCATTCTTCAACGAAATCGCTCCGGTTGGACAACCGTCAGCAACTTTTCGTGCTGTTTCGGTCAAGCCCAGTTTCAGGTCTTCGTTAAACGGAACGCCAATCTCCACATCAAAACCTCTGCCAATAAAAGTAAAACCAAACTTCTCCTTGTATTTCCCGGTGAGGCGCACACAAATTCCGCATTTAATACATTTTTGTGGTTCGTAAATCACCACATCATGATTGATCTCTTTTGTAATTTTTCGACGCTCGCTGGTTTTAAAGCGTTTCTGATCCACCTGATACTGATCGGAATATTCACGCAGTTTACAATTATCTATAGCGCGACAATCGCAATGCAAACACCGCTTTGCTTCAGCAATCGCTTCTTCCCTTGTAAAACCGGCATTCTTTCCCTGTTCCGGAATCTTCCGTTTACCTTCCACCGATTCTTTCAGGTATTCTGCAAACTCATCGGCAACCATTTTTCCAAAACGCGAATTAAATAAACGTGGCTCACCTTTTATCTCCTGCCCGAACAGGAATTGCATAACCGAAAAAGCCACTTCTTTTCCCTGACCAACCGAGCGAACTGCCAACCTAGATGAACGTAAAACATTGCCGATGGCGAAAACCTTTTGATCAGAAGTTTGATAGGTTGTTTTATCGGCGTTAATTCCTTTTGGATTGGCTTTTAAACCATACTTTTCTGAATCATCAGAAATTACACCCGATGCCAGAACAATAGCATCGAAATCCTTTTTCAGCTGTTCAAACTCAGCGGCTCCAATCGACTGACCTCCACGAAATTCAACACCGGTTTTTATTACCGCATCAATTTCTTTATCCAATACATCCATTGGTAAAACTTCTTCACTCAATTCGGTACGAAGCAGACCGCCGGCTTTTTCATTTTTATCAAAAAGTGTTACGTCGATTCCTTTTAGTTGCATGTAATAGGCAGCCGCCAGTCCGGCCGGACCGGCACCAATTACAGCTACTTTTTTCCCTGTTTTTTCAACTTCCGGAGCTGTTGGTACAATTCCGTTGTCTCCCACAATTCGTTTCAATAAACAAATCGAAATCGGTTCGTCAACTGTTTTCCGATGGCAGGCACCTTCGCAGGGAGCAGGACAAATACGTCCTAAAACTGCGGGCAGAGCAATGTCC
Organism: Draconibacterium mangrovi; assembly: GCF_010586825.1. Lineage (GTDB taxonomy): Bacteria > Bacteroidota > Bacteroidia > Bacteroidales > Prolixibacteraceae > Draconibacterium > Draconibacterium mangrovi. The sequence continues at coordinate 14,912 of NZ_JAAAGB010000008.1, forward strand.
TTTTTCACCACAGCAAGCGCCTCATCAAATTTTCCGGCAGCAATCAATCGATTCATTCGCGGAATATCCATGTGTGCCGGACAAGCCACCTGACAAGGACCTTCACAATCGCCAACATGTTCACTTAAAAGCAATTCCAAGGCAGTTTTTCGCGACTCGGCTATCTCCTGATCATCTGTAATCACCTCCATTCCTTCTGTTGCCCTTACCGAACAGGACGGGTAAAGTCTGCCGTTTTTGTGGTCCTTCACCATACAAAGCATGCAAGAAGTAAAGTGCTCCAACTCGTCGTGCCAGCACATATTAGGAATCTCAAATCCCATTTGCTGCGCGGCTTTCATCACCGAAGTCCCTTGTTCAACCTCAACTACTTTGTTATTTATTTTTAGTTTAATCATTTGTTTCTCGATACTGGATACTCGTTTCTTGATACTGGATTATTTCACATCAATGGCATCAACCGGACAAGCCGCCCGGCACGCATCACATTTTATACACAATTCCGTATCAATGGAATGTTTTTCGTGCGGCGTAAAAGGAATCGCATCAACCGGACATTTTTGAACACACTTGGTACATCCGATGCACTCGTCGTTTACCGAATAAGTAATCAATTCAGCACATTTTCCGGTCGGGCACGTTCCATTGATGTGTGCTTCATATTCCTCCCTGAAATGCCTCAATGTACTTAACACCGGATTTGGCGCCGATCTTCCCAATCCGCAAAGGCTTCCTTTTTTTGTCCAATCGGCCAGATGCTCCAACTCTTCAATGTCGCCTTTTTTCCCTTTTCCACTCACAATACCATCAAGAATGTCGAGCATCCGTTTTGTCCCAATGCGGCAGAATGTACATTTTCCACACGATTCTTCCTGGGTGAATGAAAGAAAATAACGTGCAATATCCACCATACAATCGGTGTCATCAAGAACAACAAGACCACCAGATCCCATCATGGCTCCCATTTCTCCCAACGATTCAAAATCAATTGGCGTATCAGAATGTTCAGCCGGAATACAACCACCCGACGGGCCACCAATCTGCACCGCTTTAAACTTACGTCCATTGGCAATTCCACCACCAATTTCTTCAATAACCTGCTTTATAGTGGTTCCCATTGGCACTTCAATTAGTCCGCCACGGGCCACCTTCCCGGCAAGGGCAAAAACCTTTGTTCCGGTACTTTTGCCTAATCCGATTTTTGAAAATCCTTCTGCTCCCTCACGTAGGATATATGAAATCTGGGCCAGTGTTTCGGTGTTGTTCACCAGGGTTGGTTTTCCCCACAAACCGCTCTCTGCCGGAAACGGCGGACGCATTCTCGGAAAGCCCCTATTTCCCTCGATAGAAGCGATAAGTGCACTTTCCTCGCCACAAACAAAAGCGCCGGCACCTTCGTAAATCTGCAAATCGAGATCAAAACCACTTCCCAGTATATTTTCTCCCAGGTAGTTTTTAGCCTTACAAATTGTTAAGGCCTCCCGAATTCGTTTCACCGCCAGCGGATATTCGGCACGGATATAAAAATACCCCTTATGAATGCCCGTTGCATAGGCCGCAATGATCATCCCCTCAATTACGCGATATGGATACGACTCTAGCAACATACGATCCATAAATGCTCCGGGATCGCCCTCATCGCCGTTACAAATAATATATTTTTCAGGATTCTCCTGTTTAGCTACCAGCTCCCATTTTATACCAGTTGGGAATCCGGCTCCACCACGGCCTCTTACTCCACTGTCTTTCACTTCGCGGATCACTTCTTTCGGAGCCATCTTATTCAATACCTTTTCCAGGGCTGAAAAACCACCACGACTCAGGTATTCATTAATATCCAGCGGATTGATAATTCCACGGTATTCGGTAGCAATTGGCACCTGTTTCCCTAAAAATGAAGCTACCGGTTTCTCGCGCATACTAATTTCGTAGCGCTCAATTCCATCCCAGTTACGATCGGTTTGAATCTCTTCAACCGTGTGTATCAATTTATTTTTCAAACGGGCAAACAAGCCAGGCGCCTGAAAATGACTTTCTACGATATTTTTTACGTCTTCGGGTTTTACTTTGGCGTAAAGTGTAGGCTCTCCTTCATTTGGAACCACCTCCACCAAAGGCACCTGGTGGCACATTCCCACACAGCCCACATGTTTTAGATTAACACGCAGCCCACTTTCGTTTACTACGTGCTCCACTTCCTCTTGGATCTCCTTACTTCCACTGGCCACACAACATGATCCAAGCCCAATCCGAATCTCACCCTGAATTTCGGAACCATCAGTTTTTCGGGCTTTCTTGGAGTTTTTAGTTCCTTTCAGACTTTCAAAATCTGCTATTAGCTGACCAACCTGATCGGATGCCACGTGACCATAGGTAGTTTCATCAATCTGAACTACCGGTGCCAGCGTACAACAGCCCAAACAAGCTACTTGCTCCAATGTATATTTTCCTGATTCCTCGGTATCCTGCCCGTCTGTCAGCTTCAGTTCACGACGAAAAGCATCGTAAACCTGCCCTGCACCTTTTACGTGACATGCCGTTCCCACGCACACTTTTATCATGTGCTCGCCAACGGGTTGCAAACGAAACTGTGAGTAAAAACTGGCCACGCCAATAATTTCAGCCAGGCTGATCTCGGTTTTTTCAGCCACCATTCTCAAAATTTCCTCAGGCAAATAGTTGTACTCCTTCTGGATAGCCTGCAGAATCGGAATCAGGCTCTTTTTTGTTACACCTTTTTCCTGAATGAGCTGATCGATGTATTTATTGTCTTCTGTCATTTATTCCTCCTCAAATGTCCTACTTCCCAATGCAAAACAAGTCGTTCTCTCCTCTTATATAAATTCGTCCATCGGCGAAAGCCGGTGTAGGGCCAGACATTTCACCCAATTCGTTTTCGCCAACTTTTTTCAATTCCCTTGAAAATTCGTAGATACGCATTACTCCGTCGTTGTCCATAAGGTAGACCTTTCCATCGGCAAAAACAGGCGATGAGTAGACCGGCGAACCAAAATCATCCTCCCAAAGCAATTCTCCCTCTTTAAGGTCGTAGCAAACAAAAACGCCATAACTGGTCGCGACAAATACCAATCCGTCGTGCGCCAAAATACTCGATGCTTCAGGCAGATAAAAATCGTCTTCCCAAAGTACCTCCTGCGTGCGAATATCAATCGCCACCATTCGTGCATATTCGTTGGCAGCCACCACAATTCCATCGGCATAACCAACCGATGGACCAACTTCGCCCATCATACATTCAACCGACCAAAGTTCTTCTCCGGTCTCAACGTCGTACCCGGCCACAATCGGATCGGCAGTTAACAGCAACTGATATTTACCATCAACTTCAGCCAATACCGGACTTGCCCATGAAATCTTCGAATTACGCTGTGTTTCCCACACTGTTTCTCCTGATTTATTATCCAGAGCCATCACTTTTCCTCCCCGGTTGGTATCGTATTGAACGAGAAGCTTTCCGTTCCAGCTAATCAACGATGATGAATGTCCATAGTGGTTATCCGGCACACCAAGATTCCGTGCCCACAAACGTTTGCCGTTCATATCGAAGGCAATTACATCGCCGGTAGCAAAAATCGCAAAAACGGCTTTCCCGTCAGTAGTTAAAGTTGGGGCAGCAAGACCGGTATCATCAGTAACACGCGGAGGTGTAGTCGGTGAACCTGAGATATTATCAGCAACTCCGGTCCAAAGCAATTTTCCATCGTTTCGATTGTAACAATATACTTCGCGGGTGGTGTTATCAGCACCTGCAACAAACAATTTGTCACCCCATATAATTGGCGAGTTGAATCCGTGTTTTGGTACCTCAACCTTCCATACCACATTTGTTCCGCCAGCGCCGTCCCATTCGGTTGGAATATTTTTATGCATAATCACTCCCTGTGCCAAAGGCCCGCGGAAAGAGTTATGATTTTTCTGAAGTTCAGCAAGCGTCATTCCTGATGACGCAGCTGCCGGTTTGGTTTCCGTGACAGGTGTTTCTGGAGAAGCATCTTCAGATTGCACCTCTGTTACATTTTCTGAAGCAGTAGTTTCGTTTACAGCTACCTCTTCCGAAACTTCGTTGATAGCAGTTTGTTCCGGAGCTACATTTATTACCTCAACTGCCTCATCTGCTGTAGTTTCGTTTTCAGCTACCAAAGCATTTGCATCGTATGATTTTAGCTGGTTCACCGAAAGATACGAAGCCAGAAGTGCCAAAACCATAACTGCCGCGCCAACAATTACAATTCCCTTTTGAGCAATTATACGGCTGGCAATTTCATTTTCCAATACTTTCTCAGGCTCTTCAATTTTACTTTTTGCAGCGTAATAAACCCGCAGTACAAATGCCAGTACAATGGCACCAAACAGCAACATGTAGGCACCAGTTTCAACCTGCCACTGGCTGTTAAAATAGGCCTTACGGGCCAGTAAATCGAAATTGCGAATCTCCTCTTTCAACTCCTCATTGTTTCGATCGTCTTTTAACCGTTGAACCAAAGCTTCCAAAGCCTTACTTTCAATGGGATCGGTTTTTGTGATCTGCCAAAAATTCAATAAAAGCAGCAGTGCAACAGCCGCACAAAAAATACCTGTAATTAAAGCAATGTTATGCGAGAGTTTTAGTTTATCCTGATTGTTCATTATTTTGGTTCTTCTTTTTTATTCAACATTATTTTTCCACAGGGCAATAATCTACACACCTTGCGCAACTGAAACAATTTCCTTTGTGCGGTTCATAATCCTGTCGTTTACGGAACACTACTGTATTCAACAAAGTCATCCCGATTACCAATCCCATAAATCCTCCGGCAATCATACTTCCGATGTAAAATTTCTCACGAATTGCAGTGGCTTCACTTACCAGCTGCTCCATCGGTTTTCCGGAGGCAAGGAAAGTCTGTACATCAATATTATCAGGATCGTTTCGCAACTCAGGATGTGCAATCAGCAATTCTGCCAGGTATACATCCTGATTTGCCTTCGAGAGGAAAGTATGCGATTTTGCGCCCACGAATACCCCAAGCGCAATCCACAACGGAATTACTAAAGCGTAGGTTATAAAGCGTTTTGGTCCCAGACCTGATTTTACCACTTCTTTCTCATTGGTTGGGAAATCAATAGCATCAAACGGGCACGAGTGTGTGCATAATTTACACTGAATACATTTTGATGGTGTGATAGTTAGATGCCGGCTTGAAAAACGCGACATCCAGCTGAGCAGCACGCCATAAGGACATAAAAAACGGCAATACGGACGGGCAACAAACATTCCCATTAAGAGGAAAGCAATACCCAAAACGATCATCAGGAATTTTGCATCCATACGAAAAATACCCACGAAGGGATCGTAGCGGCAAATGATAAAATCGGTTCCGGTAGCCGCAAAAAGCACTGCCAGCGACAGGTACAAATACGGAATCAACCCGAGTGTTTTATTTAACCACTTTGGCAAACTTATTGGTTTAACCACCACTAAATCCTGAATGGCACCCAACGGACAGGCACCGGCACAGAATGTTCGCCCGAAAAAGAGCGTAACAACAAGCGGAATAACAAAAAACAATAAGGCCGTTAACGAAATGGCATACGCCGGATCGAAAAAGGTGAGCGTAACATTTTGTATGGCTCCGATGCTGCAAATACAGCCGTTCCGGTAAAATCCGAAATAAACAAGCGTGAAGACCGAAAGCCACAAAATACCTTGTCGCGAGCGGCTTTTTAAGGCAAAATAAGTTGCTGCCGCTAAAACAAGCAGCAGAACCAGCACATCGAAATATTCCATTGCCAGTGCCCGTGGTTCGGGTGTTACCGGCGTTGGTTGCGTATAACCTGTATCGAATTCAGGTTTTGGGAACCTTTGTTTCTGGGCCGACAAATTAAAAGTGAAAAGGAAAAAGGCAAAAGTAAAAAGTAAGTACTTTAACTTATGTCTGATGTCCGGAATTCGAAGTCCGAAGCAATTTTGGTTTTTATTTTGGTTAAGTTGATTTCTCATTTTAAATATCAGGCTTCAGAATTGTTTGTAAAATCGCCTTTTACGTTGTAGGCTTCACTGGCTTTTACCCGGCTAATGGCGTCGGACGGGCAAACCCTGGCGATGGAACATTCGTTGCAATTCACACAAATGTGGTGCATGATCTGCAGGTGCATCGAACCGTTTCCGAAAGAAGTACACCCGGCCACACATTTTGCACAACCAATGCACAAATCCTCATTAATATGATATTCGAAATAGGGTTCCTCGATAAAACGACGTTCGATGGCTGCCGTAGGGCACAACTGGTTTTCGGCAGCTGTACTTTGCGCGTTTGCATCGGGTTTGAGGTAACCGCCGCAAAGGTCGCAGTAACCACACAAATCAAAAGCGTGCAGACATTTTACGGCTGAAGGATTTAATACACACTCGGTTGCACATCGGCCGCACTGCGTACATTTAAACGGATCGATCTGCCACACATAATCATCGCCACTTACCTTACGAAGTGCCGAAACACTTACCGCGCCCAACGATAATAACAAGGAGGCGCGCACCCCGTTACGAATAAATTTCCGGCGGCTTTGTGATTTGCTGTTATTTTCCATCTTTTACCTCCTTCGCCTGTGGCAAATCGCATTTCTGAAATTTGCCACAATTATCACAAGTTGGGGAAACCGAACAAGCAGCAGACACTTTTTTATTCACGAACAAATAACCTGCAGAAGCAGTAATTCCTCCGAGAAGTAAAAGTCGGCCTGTTGTTCTTATAAATTCTTTTCGTTTCATCTCCTTAAAATTGTCTATTCTGAAATTTTTGGTTCAAATACACGCAATACATTTCTGTCGAAATCAAGCGCATAAATATTTCCTTCGTCGTCGACAGCCACATCGGGTGCCTGTCCTTCAATTTTTTCATCGAATTTTGCCGGTGGTGCTACAACTCCGCTGAATTCTCCGGACGCTTTGTAGATCTTCACACGAACCAAACCTTTTTCGCTGGTAACAAAACTGCCATCGGGCAAAAAGCAAAAATGAGCAGGATTGCAACATCCGCTAAAATTTTCGGTTTGATTTCCTGAAGCTTTCCAAAACTCGCGCAAACGACCTTCTTTAGTGTAATTTTCCATGGTATGCATACCCGGATTGGCCACCCATAAATCGCCATAGGCATTTATATCAACGTCGAAATACGGGCTGGGAATTATAAAACCGTGTGCTAAATCGTCATCGGTTTTTCCTTCAAACTCATTCACAATTTCTCCCTGGTGATTAAAACGCAGAACGCGTCGGTTGCCGGCATCGGCAACCATAATATCCTCGCCATCAACTGCCACAGCAGTTAAATAGGTATCTTCTCCTTCAATTTCCCATTTGTGAATGGTAGTGCCCGTTTCATCAACTATCCACACAAATTTCTCGAAAACCACATAAATGGTATCACCAACCACATCCAATCCGTGAGGTTCGTCAAGAAAACCAACCTCGCCCAATAGCGTCCCTGAAAAATCAACGATCTTCAGTTCCTGATCGCCAACTGCATATATTTTATTATTGGCAACTTCCAGCGCTTCAGCCAAAACAAAGCCCAGGTTAAAATTCCGGGTTTCTTTGTACTTCACCAACTCCTCCGGAACGTTTCGAAACTCATCAACACTGAACTCAAATTTATTGGCCTCCATGTTATCCGGGCGCTTCGAGTACCAGTCAACCACCATTATGCCAACGATTACTACCGCCAGTACAATCAGAAATAGTACAATTCCTTTATTCTTCATGACTATATATTTGCATTAATGCTTTTCTATCCGTTCACATTCAAATCGATACAGATCATTGTTTTTGCATCGCGCAGCAACAAATAACCATCGGCCAGTGCAAAAGGAGCCCAGGCATCGTGCCCGTCTTCAATTACTTTAACCTGTTCCAACTGAATGTATTTTTCGGTGCTTGGGCGTGCAATAGTCAGGGTTCCGTCGTCGCTCAGAATAAACATTTTATTGTCGGCAATAAAATACGGACCAAGTCCAAAACGGGTTTCCTTACCACTTGTCCACACTGCATTCCTGGTATCATTTGGACTCACACAAATCAGCTGATTTCGGTTGGCTCCTCCATCTTTCGGAACGATACCAAACAAATAGCCATTCCACAAAATCGGTGTTTGCTGCTCGCATGCCAGTCCATCTTTTGGTGCATATTCGTAAAGCGGCTCAGCAGAGAAAGCGCCATTACTTTCCGTTAGTTGAACCATCATACTTCCGGCACCATAACCCGCGGTCATAAATATCTTTCCGTCGGGCATACAAACCGGCGAAGGTGCGACAACCGAGTGGTTCCACTTCGATGTTTCCCACAAGATCTGCCCGGCATCAGGACCGTCGGCAGCCACTCCAAGCAAACCTCCGATGGCACTGTACACATACATTTTTCGTCCGCCAAAAGTAAAAGGTACAACTGATGAGTGCGACATTTTCCAGCCCTCCGGATTTAGCGTTTCCCATAATTTCTCGCCGGTTTCACAATCAATAGCCACCATCATTTTACTTCCTCCGGTGGCAATAATTGCAACGCCATTGTCGATTATCGGACACTGCCCGGTATACCAGAAAGGAATTTCATTCTGATACTCTTTCACTACGTCGAGTCCCCAGCGGAAATCTCCGGTTTCACGGTCGAGACACATAACATGGCACTTTGGCCCGATGGTTACAATGTAGTCTTCAGTAACTGCCGGAATTGTTCGCGACATGCCGTGATTTCGTTTTATGGCCACATCGTAACCGCGTCGCCACAGCTCTTCTCCAGTAACCACCGAAAAACAGCGCAAAATATCGGCACGCTCTTCTTCGTCGTAATCAAGCACATACGCCAAACCTTTGTAGATTGCAGCGCCTGAGTGTCCTTCTCCTAATGTTTTCGACCAAAGAATTTTTGGCCCTTCAGCCCCAAAACTTTCCACCAGTTTTACCGGCGACTTTGAGATATTATCATAATCGGCACCCCGAAAATTGGTCCATGTTTCTTCCAGCACCTCGTAATCAGAGGCCAGTTGTTCGAAATGCTCACCAATAGTTACATCTTGCGGAGGCACTCCTTTCCCCCTGTTATCGGCACCTTCAAGATTAACGGTAAAATCTTTTGTAGGATCGGCATTTAACCACCAAAAAATAGAAATAAATCCAATGGTACCGATCGAGATCAGAATGATATTTATGGTTCTTTTAGTCATCAATTCAGGTAAAAAACAGAAAGATAATAGTTTTGCTGCAAACTTGAGTTAACGCGGGGTTAAGCTTTAATATTATACACCATCAGCACATCGCCATGGCGCATATACAGCTTACCATTTGCAATAAACGGATGCGCCCAGTGTGGTCCGGCTCCCTCGGTAATTTTAAACTGGCTTATTACTTCAAAACCGTCAGGATCAGGTTTTACAAGGCCAACATTTCCACGTTCGTTGTAGCAGAATAAAAGTCCATCGGCCATAACAATTGCGCCTTTTGTGTCCCAATCGGCTACGTATTTAATCTCACCAGTGTCCCAGTTCATGCAAATCCAGCGTCCGCGTTTGTTGTCGAACCAGTTCGAGCCATACAAATATCCATCGTGAAGAATCACTCCATGATGATGATTATCAAAAGTATGGTCAACAAATTTTTCGCTAACTGAAGTTCCTGTTGAATCCATTTCAAGCATAACAGCCGGGTAATCGTAACCCATCGTAAGGAAAATAGTATTGTCTTTAAAAACAGGCGTATTCGTCCAAATCAATCCATTCTGATCCCACTTATCAGAATTCCAATACCTGTAACTCCAGGCTATCTCGCCAGTTTCGGGAACAATTGCCATAAGATCGGTGCCGATTACCGCCAGAATATAACGGAAGCCATTCCACTCGTAAATAGTTGCCGACGCATACGCTCTCGGGCCTCCAAGCGACTTGGTTTGCCAAACTTTCTCGCCAGTCATTTTATTTAACGCCACAACGCTGGTTTCTTTTCCTCCGGGCGAAACAATTACTTTATCGTCGTAAATCAGAACGGTTTCAGAATTTCCCCAAATATGGTATTCTCCATGAAAATATTCGTCAACGTTAACTTCCCAAATGATTTCCCCGTTTTCTTTGTTGATACATGAAACCTGTCCGGTTCCACTTTGAACATAAATCCGACTATCCTCAACAACCGGTGTACTACGTGTGTCGGGAAACGATTTATTCCATGAACGCCCGTAAGGTACCTGCCATTTAAACGAACCATCAGGATTTATCGCAGTAAGGTAATCGAGCGTATCAATCATTCCCGTAATGTAAATCATATCACCTTCGGGAATTGCAGACGAATATCCTTTTCCTATTTTCTCCACCTGCATCAACAATTCAGGGCCATCCTCGGGCCATTCTTTTAGCAGACCAGTTTCGGGGAAATGCCCGTCGCGGTTTGGGCCGCGCCATTGGGTAACCTGTGCGCTTATTGAAAAAGCAAATGCGGTAATCAAAAGTGTTAGTGCAATCTTCATGTTTTTTTATTTATGGTTTTTATTTGTTCAAAAATGAATTATAATCGAGTTTTTCAAAGGTCTTTTCGCGGTACCGAGTGCCTATCGGGAACTCTTTATCGCCAATGGCAACCATAACCGGACTAAAGCTGGTTATCCGGCTAACAGCAATTAAAAACGAGCGGTGCACCCGGATAAAGCCCTTATCGGGCAAAGCTTTTTCGAGTGCTGCCATCGTGCAGCGGCTGTTAATTTCCCGGTCGGGCGTATGCAACTTCAGGTAATCGCCAAAACTTTCGACATAAAGGATTTCGGTAACCGGAATTTTGTGAATCACATTTTTCTCGCGCAGATAAATGTATTCCGAATCGCCGTTGTGTTTATGTAGCGAAACCTCTTCAATCAACAAATTTTGCTGTGTATATTTTTCCACTGCCTGCAAAAAGCGCTCGAACGAAATGGGTTTCAACAGGTAGTCCAGCACATTCAGATCGTAGCTTTCAATGGCATATTCGCGGTAAGCAGTTGTAAAAACAATGGCCGGCGGTTTTTTCAGGGTTTTCACCAGGTCAGTCCCTTTCATTTCCGGCATATTGATATCAAGAAAAACCAGGTCTACCTTGTGCGACTTTAAGAAATCGAAAGCCTCAATGGCATCGGCACAGGTTCCAACAATTTCCAACGAATCCAGCTTTTGGATATGCGACTTTAACACTTCAATCGCAAGCGGTTCGTCATCAACTATTATGCACCTTGTTTTATTCATTTGCCCAGCACACTTTTAGGTTAATCTCAAATTTAGTATCCTGCTTATCGATCGTAAGTTTATGCGATTTTGGATAAAGCAGTTCCAAACGCCGACGTACATTTTTCAACCCAATTCCTTCATTCAGCTTCTCTTCCTTTTCGTTCTCAGGATGGATTGAATTTGTCACCTGCAACGTCAGGCATTTTTCGTCAATCTCTATATCGATGTCTACCTTTGGGTTTTTACGGTCTTTGCTGGCACCATGTTTAAATGCATTTTCAATAAATGGCAATAATATCAGCGGCGCAATCCGGTGATGATCAACAGCTCCTTCGATGTTGTATTTCAGATCGAGGCGATTATTGTAACGCATGCTTTCCAGCTCCACATAGCTTTCAATAATCTTAATTTCTTCTTTTAACGGCACAAAATCGTCGTTGCTTTTGTAGATCATATAATCGAGCAAACCCGACAATTTTAGCACAATATCGGGTGTTTTTTCCGATTTGATCAAGGTAAGCGCATAAAGGTTATTTAGTGTATTAAAAAGAAAATGCGGATGAACCTGCGACTTCAGAAAATTCAGTTCGGCGGCCAGCTTTTCTTCGGCCAGCTTTTTATTTTTTTGCTCGTCGATGTACCACTTTTTAAATACGATTATTGATGCGGCCAAAAGCGGAATTCCATAATTGGAAATAACTTTATTGAAGATTTTTGGCACATAAAAAAGTGGCAGTTTTGAATAATCAAACATTTCGGGATACAAGTTTGGTATCTTGTACGAAATGTAGATCAGAAATCCGAAAAGCGGTGCATGAATCAGGGTTAGAACGCCAAAAGTTACAAATTTTTTCTTCTCAATGGCATACGGTAAAATACCGTATATAAGCGTATATGTTCCTATAATTCGGGCCGGCAATAAGGTTAAACCGATAAAAAATTCCTGACGATAATGCTCAAGATAACCGCCGTAGGTAAGCCAGTAGCCAATAAAAACAACCACCCAAAACAAGAGGTGCCACAAAAAACGGTAGCGAAAAAATATTGGTAGTTGGTTTTCGTTCATGATTTTTTCTCAAATATACTTTTTGAGCTATTGGCCATCAAAAACATACGACAAATAAAGGCTAAAAAAGGATGTTTACTTTGCAAACATCCTTTTTCAGTTCCTCCATCTATTTTATTTTGTAGGCAATTAGTACGTCGCCATGGCGAACAAACAAACGGCCGTTGTTAATTACCGGGTGTGCCCAATGTTGTGCAGCTCCCAGTTCAACCTTTGTTTGGCTTACAATATTAAAACTTTCGGGTGTAGCTTCAACCAGGGCCAGTTCGCCACGTTCGCTGTAACAATACAACATGCCGTCGGCATAAATGGTAACACCTTTTGCAATGTCTTTCGATGCATATTTTTCCTCGCCTGTTTCCCAGTTCACACAGCGCCATTCGCGCCCTTTGTCGCCCGATCCGTACATGTAACCATCAACCACAACCATTCCTCCCATGCGGCTGTCGAGTTCCGGTTTTTCCCACTGTTTTGTTACGCTGCTGCCATCGTCGCTAAGATCGAGTTTTACACCACCTTTACCATAGCCACTAAAGCAAAACAAATCGCCGTTGTAAAAAAGCGGTGTATTCGGATGAACGCTCCACTGGTTTTTATGCGGGTAATCCCACAACAACTGCCCGGTTTTAGCATCAACACCAATAATATGATCGGCAGTGTGTGTAACGATAAGTTTCCGTGCCGTAAGATTTATCAGAAGAGGAGTACAATAGGCTGAGAGTTCTCCTTTTCCGGCTGATGTCCAGATCAGGTCGCCGGTAAAACGGTTTAAGGCCACCATATTATTTTTCTTTCCACCCGGAGTTAAATACAAAACGTCGCCATCGATAAGAACGGTTTCGGTAACTCCCCAGCGAATATTTTCACCATCGAAATCTGTAAATGCGTTTTTTGTCCATTTTTTAGCCCCCGAATTGGCATCCATACAAACCAAATCGCCATACCCGGTATACATATACATTAAGTCGCCTGCAACCACAACCGACGAACGCGTTCCGGGATAACTTTCCGTAAATTCTTTTCCGTAAGAAATCTTCTTAAGCTCCTTACCGTTTTGCGAGAAAATGAAAATAAAACCTTCGCCATCGATCATCGTCGACAGGTAAATTTTATCGTTGGCAAAAACCGGCGACGAATGTCCTTCGCCCAAACCCTCAGCGGTCCATAATATTTCAGGACCATCGGCCGGCCACTCCTTTAACAGACCGGTTTCCGGGTAAACGCCATTATTTTCGCCCCGCCAAACCGTAGGTTCCTGGGCAAATAAAATTGTTACTGAAAAAAGCAGTACCGAAGCAAGAAATAAGCATTTTCTAATCATGACTTTATCGTTAAGTTTTGCTCCTAAAAATAGAACCAAAACCCCACATTAGCAACGCTTACCAGCAATTTATCAGCTATCTAAATAGTAAGATATGTTTAGAATTGGTTTAGAAATTATTAACAAATAAGAAGTAGCGAACAGAAATTAAAACATATGTGTGAATTGCTTAAACGACAGGAATTGAATTGTCTGAATTAGCTATTTTTGGGAATAAGTAACAATTTGATACAATTTTGGTTTCTGATAAATCCTACCCGCAAGACCCCCTGTAATCCCCCAAAGGAGGATAATTCCTCCCCTTTGGGAAGGCTAGGTGGGGTGAATAAGATCTACTTATAGAACAGAACTCAAAAAAAAAGGCAGATCGATAATCAACCTGCCTTTCCTATATTCTTTTAGCTTCTTATTCGCTTATTACTTTCGCACGGCGTTTACGCTCATGCTCATCGAGGTAAATTTTACGGATACGCATAAAATTAGGTGTAATCTCGATGTACTCATCATTACGGATGTATTCCATTGCTTCTTCCAGCGAAAATTTAATCGCCGGTGCAATGGCTGTTTTATCATCGGAACCTGATGCACGCATGTTGCTCAACTTCTTGGTTCTGATAATATTTATAGTCAGGTCATCTAATCGGGTATTTTCGCCAATTACCTGTCCGGCGTAAACCTCCTCGCCCGGATTTACAAAGAAACGCCCGCGATCCTGCATTTTATCAATCGAATAGGCAATAGCTGTTCCTGTTTCAAGCGAAATAAGTGCACCGTTTCGTTTTACGCCCAGCTCTCCTTTCCATGGTTCGTAACCTTTCAAACGGTGAGCCATAATGGCTTCTCCTTCGGTAGCTGTAAGCATTTGGTTACGTAAACCGATCAAACCACGCGCCGGAATATGAAACTCCAAGTGCGCACGCTCGTCTTTTACTTCAATATTTGCAATATCACCTTTACGGGCAGTTACCAGTTCAATTACTTTTCCTGAAAATTCTTCCGGAACCTGAACGGTTAATGCTTCAATCGGCTCGCATTTTTTGCCGTCAATTTCTTTTATAATTACCTGTGGCTGTCCTACCTGAATTTCGTAACCTTCGCGACGCATAGTTTCAATCAGAATCGACAAGTGAAGAATTCCACGGCCATAAACCAGGAACGAATCGGCCGAATTGGTTTCTTCAACACGCAATGCCAGGTTCTTTTCTGTTTCTTTAAACAAACGGTCGCGCACCTGGCGCGAAGTTACAAACTTACCATCGCGTCCGAAAAATGGTGAATTGTTCGACACAAACAACATGCTCATGGTTGGCTCATCTACCTGAATCGGAGTCAATCCTTCCGGTTCTTCAGCGTCGGCAATGGTATCGCCAATATCAAAACCTTCCAGTCCGAGTACGGCACAAATTTCGCCACACGGTACCGGAGCTTGTGTTTTTTCTTTTCCCAGTCCTTCAAACAAATAGCACTCTTTAGCCGCTGTTTTTAGAATGCTTCCATCGCGTTTTACCAACGACACTCTCGAGCCCGGAATCAATTCGCCACGTGTAACTTTCCCTACCGCAATACGGCCGGTGTACGACGAATAATCAAGCGAGGTAATACGCATTTGTACGGTACCTTCTTTGTGTTTTGTTGGCGGAATATGTTCCAGAATCTGATCGAGCAGATAAACCACATCTTCAGTTGGTGTTTGCCAGTCGGGTCCCATCCAGCCGCCTTTTGCCGATCCGTAAACGGTTGGAAAATCCAACTGATCTTCAGTAGCATCAAGGCTAAACATCAGGTCGAAAACTTTCTCCTGTGCGATTTCGGGCGTACAGTTTTCCTTATCAACTTTATTTACCACCACAATTGGTTTTAATCCCAACTCGATGGCTTTTTGCAAAACAAAACGGGTTTGCGGCATTGGGCCTTCAAAAG
Organism: Draconibacterium mangrovi; assembly: GCF_010586825.1. Lineage (GTDB taxonomy): Bacteria > Bacteroidota > Bacteroidia > Bacteroidales > Prolixibacteraceae > Draconibacterium > Draconibacterium mangrovi. The sequence continues at coordinate 30,450 of NZ_JAAAGB010000008.1, forward strand.
CATCAACAATTAGCAAAACCCCGTCGGCCATATTCAATACGCGCTCCACCTCGCCACCAAAGTCGCTGTGCCCCGGTGTATCGATGATGTTAATTTTGGTGTCTTTGTAGCGTACCGAAACGTTTTTCGAAAGAATGGTAATTCCACGTTCACGTTCCAGGTCGTTGTTATCCAGAAAAAGTTCCTGAACCTCCTGGTTCTCACGGAACAACTTTACCTGGTGAAGTATTCGGTCAACCAACGTAGTTTTTCCGTGGTCGACGTGTGCAATAATTGCAATGTTTCTGATTTCTGTCATTTTACTTTTTTCTAATCCAACTAACCAACACCGAAAGGCTTTATTTGTTTTCAATCAATTATTTATGTCATGGAAAACCAGACTCCGGAATCGGCGCGCAAATGTAAGAAAGTTTTACTGACGACAGATAAAACCCTGATTAAATGAGCCAAATTAATATATCATTTAATAAAGGCAGTGAATATTAAGCCTGATCTGTTGAATTACTTGCATTTAAAAGGAGCGCTGCTTGCAACTCAATACTGCATTTTTTACAGAAAAGATGCTTTTTCTGATCAATATCTTCCACATAATTGCCCGGTCTCATTACGCAAACCGGAACATGACAGTGTATCAATCCAAAAGTATGCCCCAGTTCATGGATTATTACTTTTCGAAATCGTTCGAATAATAAGCGGTCATTCCCCTTCATTCCGTAATTCTCGTTTCGTAAACGAAAAACCGATGCCACGCCTGCATTTCCCCTGTAATGTGCCTGCCCAAATATAAACGTAAGAATAGGAATATAAAGATCAACCTTGAAGATTCCCATGGTTTTGAAACCTTCGCTTGCGTACTCCGAATCAACCAGCTGTAGCAAACGGTTGGCATCGTATTGTTTCCGTGTGGGATCAAAATAAGAAGCGATATCATGCAGAAACTGCTCAACCAAAACCGGCATTCCGAAAATCACCTGCACATCTTTTGCTAAAGCTTCAAGAAAATTTTTCTCGAAACTGCCATGCGAAACCAGCGTAATTCCTTTTGTTTCCAACGTGTAGGTGTAATTAATTGAAAAGCTTAAGTTATTTATGCTTTAACTTATGCTTTTTGATCTTGTTGTATAGTGTCACCCGATCAATCTGCAATGCACGCGCTGAACGGCTGATATTCCAATCGTACTTATTCAGTGTTTGTAAAATGTACTTCTTCTCCAGTTCGTTCAGACTGTCATTCGAGTTGCTGATCACATCTTTTTCCAGCGGAAGATCCTTCAACCGTATTTCTTTCCCGTTTCCAACGACAATAGCCCGTTCAATCATATTTTCCAGTTCGCGCACGTTTCCCGGGAAGTTATACTCTTCCAGGCGACGCAAGGCCGCCGGGTTGATCGTAAGGACATCCCGGCTCATTAAAGTGCAGTATTTTTTTATGAAGTAGTCAACCAGCATTGGGATATCTTCCTTTCTGTCGCGGAGAGGCGAAATAGCAATGTTCACCACATTTAAACGATAGTAGAGATCTTCCCTGAATGCCCCCTCTGCCACCATCTTTTTTAAATCTTTATTGGTGGCACAAATAATTCTGAAATCGGATTTAATCTCTTTGTTTCCTCCAACACGAGTAAAACTTTTCGTTTCGATCACCCGAAGCAATTCAATTTGCATTTTCATCGAAATGGTTGCGATTTCATCCAGAAAGATCGTTCCGCCATCCGCCATCTCAAACCGTCCTTTCCGGTTAAACATGGCACCTGTAAACGCACCTTTTTCGTGCCCGAACAACTCACTTTCAAGCAGATCCTCAGACAAGGCACCACAGTGCACCGTCACCAACGGGAAAAACTTACGCGGTGAATTGGAGTGTATGGCTCGTGCTATCAGCTCCTTTCCGGTGCCACTTTCACCAGTTATAATTACAGAGGAAGCGGTTATGGCAACATTCTCCACTTCCTTCAGCACCCTCATCATACTATCGCTGTTTCCAACAATATCCTCGATATTTTCAAGTGTCACTATTTTATTTTTCAGGGCTTCGTTTTCATTTTTCAGCGTGATCTGCCTGGCCGCATTTCGAATTAAGTGTGAAAGATCATCAGGATCGAAAGGTTTGGTGATATAATCAAATGCCCCGTCTTTAAGGGCCTGCACTGCTGTTTCAACCGAAGCAAAAGCGGTCATTATAATTACGATTGCAGCGCTGTTAAAAGCTTTAATTCTTCGGTGCATTTCCAGTCCGTCCATCCCCGGCATTTTAATGTCGGCAAGAATAATATCGAAGTTTCTGGCCTCGACTTTTGCAAGCGCCTCCTTGGCATTTGCCGCACAATCTACATCATAACCATCTTCAATAAACCAGTTATATAACGAATCCCGAACTGATTCCTCATCATCAACAATAAGCATTGAAATTGTTGTTTTCATATTTCGTTTTTTTCATTTTTTACCAGTTTGAATAATACCGACATTGTAGTTCCTTTACCGGATTCGGAAACAACCTCTACCTTTCCCTGGTGACTTTGCACAATTCCGTGCACAATAGCCAGCCCAAGCCCCATTCCACTTGCCCGTTGTTTGGCAGAATAAAACGGCTGAAAGATTCTTGAAATATCCTCTGCAGCTATTCCAACTCCATTATCGGAGATATTCACTTTTATATGATCCGCATCCGGATTGGAAGTGCTGATTAATATCTCCCCGTTAACGGTTATGGCCTCCATTGCATTTACCAAAAGCGCTACGCAAACTTGTTTAACCTGATTATCGTTACAAAAAACCAAGTCATCGTTAGCATCAAACTCGGTATAAAAATGGATTCCAGCCATATGCATCTGGTGGGCCATCAGATTATATGTTTCTTTCAGAATACGATGCAGCTGGCAATTCTGGAAATTCTCCTGGTCTTTTCTGGAGAAATCGAGAAGGCCTTTTACAATATCGCCACAACGTTTCGATTCGCTTTCGATAACCTTTAAGTAGCGCAACATCGAATCCTTTGTTTTTTCGGGCAGCTCAATTTTTGCCAATTGTTTGGCCACTAATTTGCTGTAGGTTAGAATCCCTGAAAGTGGATTATTAATTTCATGTGCAACGGAAGAAGAAAGCTTACCGAGCGATGTAATACGTTCAATGTGGATCAGTTCGTTCTGAATTTCGGCCAGTTCTTCCGATTTCTTCTGTACTTTATATTCCAACTGATGCGACCAGTTTTCCAATTCGCGGTTGGCTGCATCCAGATTATCAAGCATGTTGTTAAAGGCCAGTGCCACTGAGCGTATATCATCCAATAAATATGGTTTTATCTCTAAACGCCGGCTGCGGTCGCCTTTCGAAACTGCTTCGCTGGCAGTAATAATATCGCTTAACGGTTTCCTGATCTTATTGCGCGTAAAAAAAATCAATAATGAAAAGACCAGGATAGTGATAACAATAGCAAGTATAAAATATTCGGTTGATGATTTTGCAACAGCGGCATCGAGCTCAGTCAGCGGCACTTTTATGATCAGTGAACCCAGCACTTCCTCGTCGCGGCTGTGTGCATGGCAAGCGCTTACATAACACGATTGTTCATTCAGAATGGGAGTCCGCAGCAGCAACTGGCGATGGCCCTTATCGCTCTGGTTCATACTGCAGGCGCTTTTGTAATCAATTATCCGGTAAGTTTTTTGCCTTGAAGGGAACATCACCTCAAAATCATCATGACAGCTCAAACAGTCCGGATTGCTATGTACTGCAGAATCAGGGGTAAACAAAGAATACACCACATCTCCCTGGCTGTTGTACATGTTCACTTCGTCAATCCCCGGCATGGCATTAATAATGTCGAGGGTACTTTGCAGCGCGCTTTTATCGTTTTGTAACATGGAATAATACAAAGAGCCCTCAATTACAGACCCCATATTATCACTCCGCTGCCGAATTACGGTATTCAAATATTCTTCGTAAACCGATCTAAAAATTAAGCTGTAAGCCACAAAAAGAAAAATGGATAAAATAGCAATTATAGATACTACGCGCGCATAAATAGAGGAACGGAAGCTAAAATAATGATTAAGAATTTGAAGAAAAGACTTTCTTCTTTCGGAAAATGGTCTATTCACATTATGTGAAGCATCGGTTTTCATTGTAGTTGGTCGATCTTTAGCAGTTTTGATGTGAAAAGTTACAAAAAAGAACGAAAGAACTATTGAACATTAGTAATTAATCACACTTCATATTCCGAAAACTGCATTTGAAAATCATCCCAAACAAAGGCATCCAGGCAGCTAACAGACTCACCTGCAATAGACAACTTCACTGGACAACCTTTTCGTTATGAACAACTATTTAGTAATCAAACTAGTAAATATCTGAATTATCAATGAACCGAATCTGGAACTCTTCCCACACATGAGGTTCGAAATCGTGCAAAACATGATCCGGTAAATCACCACCTTCCTGCAATACCAATTGACCTTCCAACTCTTTTTGCTGACAAATCTCAATAATGAAATCTTTGAAACGTGTTAATTCCTTGCTAATCCAGGTGCGGTACTGTTCCGCCATTTTCAAAAATGCTATTTCGCGTATCCAGTTCGTTGGCTCCATTTCATACAACCATCCCCAGTTATAGGGAGAATTGTTGGCTAGTGAAGGAAAATCCATCAGATCTTCATTCGTTTGAATGATGCGCCCTGACACGGGAGCATAAATATTAATCTTTTTCCCTTCGTGAACCAGGGTTGCAATGATCTCATTTCGCCGAACCACTTCATTTGGACTCTTAACCACCAACCCGGTATAATTACCGGTAACATGTTGCAGAAAATCGTCGATGCCAATTTTTACTACCCCATCTTTTTCCATAAAAGCCCAGGTATGTTTCTTGTCGTAGAAAAGACCTTCAGGTGTCTTGATTGACTCAGGTCGAAGTAAACTGTTGTTTTCTGTATTGTCGTACAATAGTTTGTGCGATTTTCTGTGCAAGTTCCAAACCATTAGTAAAACAACAACAGCCAACACTACAAATACCAATATTAGGATTCTTGTAGCAACAGCATTATTCGATGAAGCTTCTCCCATTGTTAAACGAACCACAGGATTCAGTTTCCCTAAGCTCGACTGTTTTTCGTAATAGGCCAGATCGGTATATCCGCTTTCCTCTACAGCCGATTGACCTAACGTAAATGTCCAGTTCAAAAAATCAATAACAGACTGATTCTTTGGCTGCTCCGTAGCTAAAGCATAAATATTACAAATTAGCGACCTTGGATATTTCCCGATCCAAATCGAACGCTCAAACTGGTCAAGTGAACCGTAAATATTTTCATTAGAATCGATCTTACCATTGTCGTTCCTATCAAGCGGTAAAGGAGAAATATTGGCGGCAAACTCATTATTCTCCACATCTGTGAGTGTTACCAGTTTGCAAAACCCAATGGAATAAATATCATTTCTAATCATCTGGATAAAATCGTTACCGGAATTCATTGTATTCATCGCTGAAGGTTCCAAACCAAGAAACTTTGCAACAAGCAACTCCACCTCTGATTCATTTTCCAAAACTACTGTCAGCCGGTGATTAATGCCATCGCCCAACACGTCTCCCCACCCGGGATTTTTGTTGCTTACCAGCCCGGCAAGTGCCTCTATGGAAATGCCTGCTGATTTGAGATTTTCGAAATAAGGATTTGAGGTATTTACAACAGGAACGATAACTTCCCTGCCAAGAGTAATGTGCCACAAAGATGTAGCTACTGTTTCAATATCGGGACTTCTTTTCACAATGCCGATGGTGTTCTCACCTGCTACTTCAGTATTAATTTTATCAATACTGATATTATTGAGCTCAAATTTTTGATCGGGATTTATTTTGATGTAGTTGCTGATCCATATTTCAGCCATATTCTCCATATCAGGAGTGACGCAAATTTTAATGGGCTCCTTCTCTGATGCCAACTGCGTGGCATTCTCACTGCTCCAAACAAGTAAACTCATCAATAGGAGCATACTAAATAAAAATCTTGTTTTCATAGTTGTATTGATTTAAATATTACAGAACTAAGGTGTTTCTCACTATCTCCTATTTACTGAAACACTCCGAATAGCACAATCCAACTATGATACCAAACCTAAAAACCCACACAATCAACTGATTTAATGCCTATTACACAAACATCTGTATTGATTTTAAACATAACGAACTGTTGAATATATTTACACTTTTAATGAACATCATCATTTAGCACTGATATTCAATAGTTTATAATAGTGTTTAATTTTTCAACAGGTGTAAGTATTTTAAACAGTTTAATGTGGCTTATGTCTGGAAACCCGACCAAAGACACCATTTCGCCATAAACTTTTTTGAAATACCAGCGAAGAGATAAATAATAATTTACTTTTCCAATTAATCACGACAGACACAATACACTCAAAATCAGCCCCGGTATTGAATACCACAAACAATTGTTTCATTTTTTTACCTTAGCCGTGTTATGAAACCGGTACTTAAACGTAATTCATAAAAGCAAGAACCCGCGCAGGATGACTAGGAGCGAATTTGAAAAACTCATGATACAACAAAAAGACAAACTATTCAGGTTTGCCTTTAGCATACTAAAAGACAGCAACGATGCGCAAGATGCAGTTCAGGATGTGGTGCTGAAGTTGTGGAAAAACAGGCGCTTGCTCGATAATGCAAAAAACCTGGAAAGCTATTGTTTGAATGCGGTTAAAAACCTTTGTTTCGATGTGTTGCGAAAGCAAAAAAAACACCAAAACTATCTTCAGACAAACATTTCCGAACACATGGAAGAAACACGATTTGATACCATTGACTTTGTAGAAAAACTGAAACAGGAATTGCACCAACTTCCCGTTCAGCAACGAATGGCTATCGAATTAAAAGATTTCCAGGGAATGGAATATGAAGAGATAAGCGATATTATGGATCAAAGCGCAAACACCATACGCGTGCATGTTTCGAGAGGAAGAAAAAAATTATTTGAAATTTTTAAGGAGGAGTTAGCAAATGTGTAACAAGAAAACAAAACACTTTTCTGAAGAGGATTTCGATCTGAAAGATTTCAGCCAATCCGAAAATGATAATTCGGTTGAACAGGAGTTTATCCAATCGTACCAACAACTGAACGACCGGATAAATGAGGAAATTCCAAACTTTAATCCGTTCGAAAAATTAGAAGAACATAAAAAACAGCGTTTCTTACAAACAAAACGATTGTTTGCCTATGCTGCCTCAATTCTGTTAGTGGTGAGCCTGGTTTTTGTTGGTGTAAATCACACGCGCAATGAAAATCAGATCACATTAACAGAAAATGAGTTAGCTGAACTACAGGAAAATACCAAGCTGGCTTTGTGGCATTTTTCGAAAGAAATGAATGCCTGCCTTGCCAATCTTGAAAACGCAAAACGAATCAATGCTCCGTTAAGCGACGTTGAATCGTTGAGAAATTTGAATATTCAATTTGACAATCCAATTAAAGATCTTAAAATCAATTAATCATGAAATGAGCATGAAAGTGGGATCGCACCAATCGAAATAATCAGCTGTAAAATGCGAGTTCCATACAATGTCTTATTCACAAACATTTTAATCGTATGAAAACAAAATTCATCTTATTTTTTCTATTCATTAGTTTCTGCAGCTTGGCACAAAATGGCAACAAAAGTATCGATCAGGCCTTTAAACTAATCGACAGCCGCGAAGACATTTCGTACTTTGAAGTTACCAAAGACATGTTTAAAATGCTGTCGGAATCCCGGGATATCAGTCCCGAGTTTAAGGAATATATCAGCACGCTTCATCAACTGAAAATGATTCAACCAAGGGGTGAAAAACGCCAGGTGCTTGGCGAAGAGCTCTACAATAGCATGATGAACAATGTGAATCTGAAGGATTATACGCGGCTAATGACCCAACGAGACCAACGCTCTAAAATATCGTTCTACAAAAAGGATGGTAAAGATGAGAATGAGTTTCTTCTGGTAAGTACAAACATGATTATTTACATCACAGGCACACTCGACCTGCAGAATATCCAGCAGTTTGAGCAAATAATTGAAATAGCCGGAAGTGCTATGGGAATGTAGTTGAAACTCCCATTTGGAAGAACGAAAAGGATGTCACCTTTTGAGAAGATGACATCCTTTTTCTATTTACTACTGAATCAAAATCAAATTCTTCTCGCTCCGTAAAAGCATTTTATCGCCAACAAAAACCGGTACCGCTTTAACGGTTTCACCGATATCGTTTTCAGCAACTTTTTCAAACGTATCTCCGGGTTTTATAATCGTACAAAATCCTTTTACATTGATGAAGTAAATATTTCCACCGGCATAAATGGGTGATGAATTAAAGTTGCCTTTCAGTTTTTCTTTCCAGATTACTTTGCCGGTCATTGGATCCAGGCAAGTTACCATTCCGCGGTCGTGTACCATATACATTTTACCATCAACAATAAGCGGCGTTGGAATTTGAGGCACCTCATCTTCATACATCCACACCTGGTGGGTTTCAGTTACATTGCCTTCTCCTGTTGGATCGATTGCATACTGGCGGGTAAAATACGGGACTCCGTCGAGAAAAATCCAGCCGGAATTTACAAATACCAGGCCGTTGCAAAATAAAGGCTGACTTACGGTTGAGTCGTAACCATACTTAAACGACCAGACTACTTCTCCGCTAGTAACATCATGTGCAAAACACATGTAGGCCGAATTACTGATCAGCAAATCCCGGTTGCCCACAGTTATTACAATTGGCGTTTGGTACGACTTCCGGTAAACCGGCTCCAGTGTATCATAAATTTCTTTTGGGCGAACACTTTTCCAAATTGTTTCTCCGGTATTTTTATCCAGCGCAATTACATACGGATCTTCTGTTCCTTCCAGATGCACAATCAATTTATCATGGTAAATAATTGGCGACGAAGCCGGTCCCTGCATGTGTTTACATGGTAAATCATCTCGTTTCCAAATTACTTCAAAACTTTTGGTATCAACACAGGCCGTCCCAAAACTTCCGTAATGCACATAAACGTGTTCTTCATCAACACACGGAGTTGGCGTGGCATACGAGTTTGTTCCATGAATACGTTGCGGATCTTCTGCCGTAAATAAGGTTTGTTCATTCAGTAGTTTGCCGGTTTCCAAATCGAAACAAAACAGGTAAAATTCGTGGCCATCCTTTTCGGCTGACGTTACCCAAATCCGGCCATCATACACCACCGGCGACGACCAGCCCAATCCTTTTACGGGCACTTTCCAAACTATATTTTCAGTCTCGCTCCAGTGCAAGGGAGCAGTTTCAACATGAGCCTGTCCATCCATGTTCGAACCACGAAAATGGGTCCAGTTTTGTTGTTTATTTTGGCACGCTGCCAACACTAAAAAAAGGAAAACAAATACGGTGAAGTTGATTCTTTTGGTCATCATTTTAGGTAAAGTTTGTTACATCCAAAGTTAAATGAATTCTGGAATTTCAAAAATTTAATCTCTACCTTCACCGCTTTAATTTAAGATCGATAAAAATGACAAAACTGGCACTTTCTATACTCACTCTTATTTTAACGTTCAATGCTCTTTCTGCGCAGAATAACAGTGATGAAGAACTTACGATTCGGGTTCTAACTTTCAATATTCTTCACGGTGCAACGACCAAAGGCGATTTTGATTTGGATAAGATCGCATCGGTAATTCAAAACACAAATCCCGACCTGGTAGCACTGCAAGAAGTTGACTTTAAAACCAACCGCGCCCGCAACTACGACTTGGTTACCGAACTGGGCTGGCGCACTAAAATGGCGCCCTTATTTGGTATTGCCATGCCTTTTGACGGTGGCGGATACGGAGAAGGAATATTGACAAAGATGCCTATTCTCTCGAGCAAAAATGTACCGCTACCCCATTCACCCAACAACGAATCGCGGGCAGCACTTCAGGTATTGGTGCAACTGGAATCGGGCGACACCATCAGCTTTATCGGCACGCATTTGGAGCACCAGGAGACCAGCACAGACAGAATCGACCAGGTAAATACCATCAATGAAGTTTTTGCCTCATGTAAGTACCCGACAATTTTAGCCGGAGATTTAAATGCTACGCCCAACAGCCAACCAATTTCAATTCTAAAAGAATACTGGACAGCAAGCGACCAAAAAGGCGCAGTAACTTATCCTTCCAATGATCCTGAAATAAAGATCGATTACATATTTTTCAGGCCTGCCGACAAGTGGCAAGTTGTGGATACGGAAGTTATTTGCGATGAAATTGCATCCGACCACTGTGCCGTTTTATCCGTACTTAGATTGATAAAATAAGGGAAGATTCTTTCTCCTTACAAGGTATTTTCCTGTCCTGCCAACCTTTTCTCCTTTTCGGTGAATTTGATACCAAAACTTTCCAATTCGTCCAAAATTGGTTCATAAATATCGGGATGCGTTGGTATATAAACTCCACGGTGGTTGAGTTTATCGGTTAGAAACAATTTGGCTGCAACCGCGAGCGGTAAACCTACGGTTTTTGCCATGGCTGTTTTCTCTCCCGATTCTCCAATTACCACCAACGAGCTGTTCTTCTCCACTTTATCCTTAGTATCGCGATCCAGGTATTCAAACTTATGCCACATCACGATCATGTCTTTGTCGTCGGGCATCAATTGCCATTTTTCCGAAAGTAACTTTTCCATAACCTGGGCAGGCGTAGCACGTTTTAAGCCAATTTTTCGGTTATCAAAGATTCCCAACCACTCCAGCTTTGGAATGATTTCCGAATCCATTGGTATTTGCATCGAATGATACAGTTTCAGATCGACCGTTGCAGGATGGTAATACAAAAAGGAGTTGATAAACTCGCGGTAGGTCATGTCTTCCACATTGTCGATATAGTGATCGTCGCTGGTAGCTCCCAACTGCACAAACACATTCCATGCTTTACAAAAACCCGGTCGACGCAAAGTTCCCCGGAAAACAGTGGGAACCTCCTGCAATCCATATTTATCGATATAGCTCATCGAATCGCGGTTGGCATAGCCTTCAAACCAGCCGTAATCATCAATTTCAATCACCTCCGTTCTGCGAAATAAACGGTTGTACGGAATGTACTTTACCTTTCCTTTCTGGATAAATTTTGCAGGTCCGCCCTGCCCTGCCAACACCACATTTCGCGGATTCCAGCTAAACTTGTAGTGCCACGGATTATCATCCGATTCGGGCGCGACCAAACCTCCGGTAAACGATTCAAAAGCCTCCAACTGATGACCTTCCTGTTTAATCTGGTTGATCACACGCATGGCTGACATGTGATCGAGGCCGGGATCCAATCCGCACTCGTTTAAGAATAGCAGGCCTTTACTTTTCACCTCATCTTCAACCTGATGAATCTCTTTACTTTCGTAAGAAGCCGTAAACAAGCTTCTCGAATATTTCAGGCAAGATTGCATCACCAGTTTATGAAAGCGTGCAGGCAACATGGAAATTACCAGGTCGGCTTCGCGAACTTCCTGATCACGGGCAAATTCATCCCGCACATTTAATATCGCAAAAGCCAGTTTTAACGATTTTACCAATTCACTTTCTTCGGCGTCAACAACTTTTATGTGCCAGTGATATTTTGATGCACGTTCGGCCAGATAGGTGAGCAAAAATACGCTCGACCTACCGGCTCCAAAAATTAATATGTTTTTCATACTTTTTAGCTATTAGCTACGAGCCACGAGTTAACATGGACTGTCTATAAAGTTAAAATAGAAAATGATTGATGTACAAACTGAGATCGTTTTTATCAAAGCCCCCCCTAAATCCCCCAAAGGTGGACTTTCTCCTCCCCTTTGGGGAGGCCGGGTGGGGTCATTATTAAAAATTGAACACGTCATTTCTACTATTACTTTTTTGACACCTCGACTTATCTTTTAAACATTAAACTCAATTCCCTGAGCCAACGGAAGCTCTGTACTGTAATTTATTGTATTGGTTTGGCGACGCATGTAAACCTTCCAGGCATCGGAACCCGACTCGCGACCACCGCCTGTTTCTTTTTCGCCACCAAAAGCACCACCAATTTCAGCACCTGATGTTCCAATATTTACATTGGCGATTCCACAATCAGATCCTTCATGCGACAGGAATTTTTCGGTTTCCAATATATGTGTTGAGAAAATTGCCGATGATAATCCTTGTGGGACATCGTTGTGTAAACGAATGGCCTCATCAAATTCGGAATAACGAATCATGTATAACAATGGAGCAAAAGTTTCGTCCTGAACGATTTCGTAATGATTTTCCACTTCCGCAATAGCCGGAGTAACAAAACATCCTGATTCGTATCCTTCTCCCGAAAGCACTTCTCCGCCAATCAGCACATTTCCGCCTTCAGCTTTTACTTTCTCAATGGCGGCCAGGTAAGTATCCACAGCCCAACGATCAACCAGCGGACCAACCAGTGTTTTTTCATCCAGGGCATGACCAATTGGTAACTGCCCGTAAATGGCGACCAATCGGTTTTTAAAATCTTCGTAAACCGAATCGTGAACGATAATGCGGCGTGTGGAAGTACAACGCTGACCGCAAGTCCCCACTGCACCAAAAACAACCGCACGAAGCGCCATTTCCAGATCAGCTTCAGGAGTGATTATTATGGCATTGTTTCCGCCGAGTTCGAGGATGGTTTTCCCCAAACGCTGACCGACAAGACCGCCAACTTTCTTACCAATTTTTGTTGAGCCGGTAAACGACACCAGCGGAATATTTTTATCGCTGAAAAACTCGTCACCCAATTCGCGCGAACCAGCTGCGACCAGGTTCAAAACACCTTCAGGAATATCGTTTTCTTTTAAAACTTTAGCAACAATGTTGTGAACGGCAATGGCACATAAAAATACTTTTGATGAAGGCTTCCAGATTACCACATCACCCGCTACCAAAGCGATCATTGCATTCCATGCCCAAACAGCAACCGGAAAGTTAAAGGCTGAAACCACACCCACAATTCCAAGCGGATGATACTGGTCATACATGCGGTGCTTTTCCCGTTCCGAATGCATGGTGAAACCGTATAACTGGCGCGACTGACCAACAGCAAAATCGCAGATATCGATCATTTCCTGCACCTCGCCCAAACCTTCCTGGTAAATTTTACCCATTTCGTACGAAACCAATTTTCCGAGCGGCTCCTTGTATTTACGAAGTTCCAGGCCAATCTGGCGCACAATCTCACCGCGTTTTGGAGCCGGCACCATTCGCCACACTTTAAAAGCGTCTTTTGCTTTTTTCACCACCTCGTGGTAGTCGGCAGCAGTTGCCTGATTCACGCTTGCAATCAACTTTCCATCCGAAGGCGAAAACGATTCAACAACTGCACCGGAGGTTGTTTTCCATTCGGTTCCGGTGCAAACACCATTGTTAACTTCACTAATTCCTAACTGTTTTAATTCTTTTGAGATGTCAATTTTCATTGTACTATTTTTAGTTGTTTATAAATTCTACTTATTAAATTATCATCAACCCTTTGCCTATCGGCATTTCCCCTCAAAGGGAAAACTCTATCCTACAAGCGGGCAGATATATTCTTATCTTTTAAACCTTTTCCAAGACCATTGAAACTCCCTGACCAACGCCAACACACATGGTACAAAGCGCGAATTTTGAGTTTGAATTTTGCAGCTGATAAATTGCTGTGGTAATCAAACGCGCTCCAGACATTCCCAGCGGGTGTCCGAGTGCAATTGCTCCGCCTAACGGATTCACTCGCGGATCATCATCTGCCATTCCAAACTCACGGATGCAGGCCAGCGATTGAGCGGCGAATGCTTCATTTAATTCGATAATATCCATCTGGTTCAGACTCATTCCCAGTCGTTTCAAAAGCTTATTGGTCGCCGGTACCGGTCCAATTCCCATGGTACGAGGCGGCACTCCGGCAGCCTGAGTTCCCAAAATTCTGGCTTTCGGAGTAAGATTGAACTTCTTAACCGCAGCTTCCGAAGCTACAATTACAGCTGCTGCTCCGTCGTTAATGCCCGATGCATTGCCAGCGGTTACTGTAGTTCCCGGGCCATAAACAGTATTTAGCGTCGCCAGTTTTTCAAGCGAAGTCAGCCGCGGGTGTTCATCCATTTCAAAGATGATAGGATCTCCTTTTCGCTGCGGAATAGAAACCGGAATTATTTCCCGGGCCAGTGCCCCGTTTTGCTGAGCTTCAGCCGTTTTCAGCTGACTGTTGTGTGCAAAACGATCCTGATCTTCACGACTGATCTTAAATTCTGAGGCCAGATTCTCGGCCGTGCAAATCAATGGATCTGTCCCATACTTCTTCTTAAACTTTTCATTCACAAAACGCCAGCCGATGGTAGAATCATATATTTCTGCATTTCGGGAAAAAGCCTCTATAGCTTTTGGCATTACCAATGGCGATCGCGACATATTTTCGGCTCCGCCGGCAATCATCAGCTCCGCCTCTCCGGCTTTTATGGCGCGCGCTGCCATTCCGATGGCTTCCATCCCAGAAGAACACAAACGGTTTACTGTTACTCCCGGAACCGATTCCGGCATTCCTGCCAAAAGCAAAGCCATTCGGGCAATGTTTCGGTTGTCTTCTCCCGCCTGGTTCGCACATCCCATTAGCACATCATCAAACGCAGCCGGATCGATCTGATCGTTGCGTTCAAGCAAAGTCTTTATGGGAATGGCCGCCAGATCATCGGCCCGGATCGCCGACAGTGAACCTCCATATTTTCCAACCGGCGTGCGTATTGCATCGCAAATAAAAACATCATTCATAGTTATCTTTGTTTAGTTTTTCAATCCTTGGTTTAAATGTTGTGAACGCCCGGTGCAATCCTTCAGAGAGTTGGTCAATTTCCTTTTGTGTCATTACCGTTGAAAGCATACACGAAAAAGTGTTGATCATCAGCGTATTTTCTTTGTAATACATATAATCCAGCAATTCATTAACCAGCTTTTTGCCTTCTTTGTCCATATAGGCCTCGCGGTATGTTGTGGGCGGATCGGGGCGAAGATGCATCCGAAACATCGAACCGGCGCCGGTAACCGCAACCGGAACACCGGCTAATTTGATTGCTTCGCGAATCTGCTTAACGGCCACATCTGCAAGTAGATTTAGCTGCCTCACCGCTTCCGAATCATAATACTTCATGGCCTGATAACCGGCAGTCATGGTTATCGGATTTGCCGAGAATGTTCCGGAATAAGGTAACAGAAGATTCTTTTCGTGCGGATCGAAAACCTGCATCACATCTGCTCTTCCGGCAACAGCACCCACCGGGAATCCACCACCGATAATTTTCCCAAGCGAAGTAAGATCTGGTTTCACTGAATAATTCTCCTGTGCCCCGCCATAATTCACCCGAAAAGTTATCACCTCATCAAAAACCAGTAAAGCCTCGTTTTTCCTGGTCCAGCTGTAAAGCGCCTCTATAAAATCATTGTTACCGGGAACCAGACCTACCCGGTGAGGAACAGGATCGACGATAACACAGGCAATATCTGACGCATGTCTATCCAGAATATTCAGCGTTCGTTCAATGTTGTTGTACGGATAAATAACCACATCTTTGGTTACCGATTGTGGTGTTCCATGAGCAAGTGCAACACTGCTGGGCTGATCTTCCTTCCCCCAATTTGTTGGATCTGCCATTTGACTCACCTCCGCAAAATCGTAAGTACCATGATAGGCACCTTCGGCTTTTGCAATTTTTGGCCGGCCGGTAAATGCCCTCGAAGCTTTTATCATCGCCATTACCGCTTCGGTGCCCGAATTCATAAAACGAATACGCTCAAAACTTTGCACGCGTTCGATCAGGTGAGTGGCAAAAGCAACTTCAATTTCGGAAGCAAGCGTGTATGCTGTTCCTTTTTTTAGCTGTTCGATTACCGCATCAATAATCGGCGGAAATGAATGACCATGAATTAGTGCCGCCATGTTATTAGCAAAATCGGTACGCACTGTGCCGTCGATATCGGTGATGTAACAGCCCGAAGCACTGTTGGCATAATTCGGATAAGGCATCCGGAAAACTGTATTCCGGCTTACACCGCCACTTATAACCTGGCGCGCCTTGTTATAGATTTCTTCGCTATTTTCTTTTTTAGTCATCTTTCTGCCCTTAATGATTTATTCCTGATGCAATGTTGCTTCGGTATGTTTTTGCAAAAATTCAAAACTCACTCCGGGAGCTAGTTCCCTCACAAAAAGCTGTTTATCTCTGACATCAATTATCGCGTAATTGGTATAGATTCGACTCACCACATTTTTTCCCGTTAAAGGATAAGTACACTGTTTTACAATTTTCGATTCGTCGGTTTTGGTCGTGTGTTTTGTGATCACATAAATGGTTTTCACACCGGCCACCAAATCCATGGCACCTCCCACTGCGGGAATATCATTTGGATTTCCGGTAGACCAATTGGCCAAATCGCCTTCTTCCGAAACCTGGTAAGCTCCCAACACACATACATCGATGTGGCCGCCGCGAATCATCGCAAAACTGTCGGCATGATGAAAATAAGCTGCGCCGGGAATCGCTGTGACGTATTTTTTGCCTGCATTCACCAGCTCCGGATCTTCACTACCAACTTCAGCGACTTTTCCCATACCAAGCAGACCATTTTCGGTATGATAGATCACTTCGCGACCTTCAGGAATAAATCCGGCTACCATTTCAGGAATGCCAATCCCTAGATTTACATACGCACCATCATGAATATCCATGGCAACTTTTTGCGCCATTTCGCCGGTGCTCCAACCTATAATTTTATTGTCTGATTCCATGGTATTTTTCATTTTCGGCAACTAGTTTCGATTCATCAGCCGGATTGGAAATTTCTACTACCCGATGAACAAAAATTCCCGGTGTTACTACATGTTCCGGATCAATAGTTCCAAGCTCAACAACCTGTTTGGCTTGAACGATGGTAGTTTTTGCAGCCATACACATTACCGGCCCAAAATTTCGGGCTGTTTTGTTATAAATGAGGTTGCCGTACTTATCGGCAGCTGCACATTTCACCAAAGCAAAATCGGCTTGAATAGCTTCTTCCATAACATATTGCCGGCCATTAAACTCACGAACTTCTTTGCCTTCTGCCAATGGAGTATTTACTGTTGCAGGTGTATAAAATGCCGGAACTCCTGCGCCGCCTGCACGAATGCGTTCGGCTAACGTTCCCTGTGGCACCAGTACCAGTTCGATTTCGCCGGCCCGGTACAACTCGGGAAAAACAACTGAAATAGCCGTACGCGGAAAAGAGCAGAGAATCTTTTTTACCTGTCGGTTTTCGATAAGTGCGGCCAAACCAACATGTCCACTCCCAGCGTTATTACTTACAACGGTTAGGTCTTTCGCTCCCTGATCGACCAATGCGTGGATAAGCTCCACCGGACTACCGGCCTCACCAAAACCACTGATCATTACGGTTGCTCCGTCAAAAATTCCGGCAACCGCTTCTTTTGCCGAACTCACGATCTTGTTAATCATGGTTTGCCATTTTTAACGATTCTTTTTTCAAAGCCTCTTCCAGTCTGCCCTCGATTTCTTCCAGTTCTTCTTCGTAAAAGTATTTTTCAGCCTTGTATGGCTTTAACTTTTCTATCGTGTTTTCCTGCTCGTCGTACTTGGCAAAATATACGCGGTCCATCCACTCCATGTTCCGGGCTTCGTTGAATTTGAGGACGAACACTTTTTCGCCATCAATCTCGGTTGTTCCCATTAATGAAGTTTTTCCGGCAGAGGAAGTCATGGTGATATAGCGCGACGGACGATTTATCGACGCCAGACTACGATACACCTTATTGAATACTTTTGTGATGTCGGCCAATGGAGCTGTAAAATGATGATGCTCGCCTGTTGGCCGTGCGTAGTACATGGAATGCAACCCGACTCCAACCATGGCAAGTACATTGCCCAAATCGATCCAGTTTTGTGCCGAGCGATCCACATCCACTTTCCCATTTTCATCCTTATACAAACTAATGGTGTTCATAATCGGACTTTGGCTCTTCACTTTAATGCCGTATTTTTTTAGTCGCTGAATGGCGGCAATTGCCCCAGGATTCAGGATTTCACGCGGTGTTGATGTATGTGACATCCAAACTACCTGAATACCATTTTCAACGGTCATTCTCAGCAATTCCAGTATTTCTTTGAACTGATCGGTCAGCAAATGCTCAGGATGAAAAGTGATAGCCCGTGAGCCGATTCGTAGCGTACGGATATGCAAAAGCTCGTCATCTTCCAGAATTGGTGTGAGGTATTCTTTTAAACGCCTGTAAGAAATGTAACCCGCATCTCCACCTGTAATTAATATGTCGGTGACTTCTTTGTGCTTTTTCAGGTACTTGTGCACCTGGCTTATATCGTGCTGCACAAACATGTCTTCGTCGCCACGAACTTGCGCATGCCGGAAACAATAAGTGCAAAAAGCAAAACAGTTTTGTGTTCCGGCATCCAAAATCAATTTTATTGGCGGGTACTTGTGCTGGCTTCCTTCCAGAATTTCTATTTGCCCCTCTTCGTTAAAAAAGAAAGGTTTGTTTAGTTTCTGTTTCCCGTCGTGCGGATTGGTTTTTAACTGGTATGCTTCAACAACTTTTCGTCTTTCTTCGTCGCTGTCGGCGTCCAGGTATTTCTGTACATCCGCTTTGTTAATCATATCAGGCTGCGGAAATACGAGGTAATAATTCGGATCATTTTTATAGTCGCTCCAATCAATGGTATTCAGGATATGTTTGGTAGCCATAAAACGGTACACCTCCAGGAAAAACTCGCGTTCTTTTATGTTGTCGAGCTCTACTCCATTTCCTATTAGCACCTGTAAAATTTCGCGAAAACCGTTTAATCCGGAGTAATGTGTTTTTCCTTTAAAAAGTGGGTCCTTTTGTTTTGAAAATTGGGAATACTGAGGATAACATTTTTGTAAACGCCGAACTAAACCGGCAGGCAAAAGTTCCTCGTTATTAATGGTTTGTACTGTTTCGGGCGTAAAATCGTAAGCACGCATCATTTCTGCAATATTCAATGACTCCTTCGTACTAATCATCTCTTTTGATATTAAAAGTTCATATTGAAAATTTCATAATACACACAATAGCACAGACACAGTTGTATACGAACCATGCAGTACGGCTGTTCCGCTTCATTCCGAATCCGTCTTATCGACACACCGATTTGAAAGGAATTAATACAGTAAAAAACATTGACAAGCGTCAATAAGAGTTATGGAATAAAAATAACTGCGGTTGCAGCTAATGTGAAACCGTATCATCATCTAGGCACTCCGGCATGCCTAGATAGAAAAATACAGGACATGAATACGATTGTACCATGTGCACAATTTATAAAAATTTGAGTCAGAAGTCCATGATTTTTACCATAATTTATAAAAATGGTAGATATCATCTTTTGTTCAGTAAATTTTTAGCAACTTAAGGGGCTGAAAAAAAGAAGTTTATTGCATCAATTAAAAATCCATTTTTTTTGATCAGGACAATAAATTCAGGTAAAAACCAGGGTGAAAATTATCGAACGAATTCTTATAATTTTCGTTTGAATAATTGGAAACAAACAGAAAGCAGAAAAAATGAAACGAGCATGAAAAAGACTGTCAGAAATAGGCATTATAACTATCATGCGAGTTCCATCTTATGCCTTAAAAAAACAATTTTAATACGATGAAAGTACTATTACTTGGCGCCGGGATGGTGGCCAAACCACTTACCGATTATATTCTTGACAACCAAATAGAATTAACCATTGCCAGCCGCACTATTGCAAAAGCCGAAAAATTAATAAGAAACCGAGCCAACGGCAAAGCGCTGCAATGGACCACCGATGATCTTACTCAACTTGATCAGCTAATTGCATCTCACGATTTAACCGTAAGTCTGCTGCCTTATGCGTATCACGTAACAGTTGCCAAATTGTGTATACAACACAAAAGAAACATGGTAACCACATCGTATGTATCGGAAGAAATGAAAGCTTTAGATGCAGAAGCGAAAAAAGCCGGTATTATTATTCTGAACGAAATCGGTGTTGATCCCGGATTCGACCATATGACTGCCATGCGAATAATCGACAAGGTGAAAGTCAAAGGTGGCAAGATTAAAGAATTTTACTCGTTGTGCGGTGCGCTGGCAGCACCCGAAGAAACCAACAATCCGTTTAAATATAAATTCTCATGGTCGCCTAAAGGTGTGATTATGGCCGGGAACAACGGAGCAAAATATTTAAAAGGAGGAGAAATTGTTGAGCTGCCAACAGAAGATCTTTTTAAAAATCCATTAAAAATTGATTTCCCTGAAGTTGGGGAAATGGAGGTTTATCCAAATCGCGACTCGCTGGCGTATATCGATATCTACGGATTAAAAAATGTTACTACCATGTACCGCGGAACTTTCCGTTACCCAAACTGGTGCGAAATAATGGATGCCATAAAAACGCTTGGATTGGTTACATACGACAAACAAAGTTTTGCAGGAAAAACCTACAAAAAAATCATGGCTCGCCAGCTGGATGTTTATCCGGCCAACATTAAAGAAAAAGCTGCTGAGCGCCTACGGCTGCCAATCGACAGCCCGGCAATTTTAGCAATGGAATGGTTGGGGCTTTTCAGCGATTATATGGTTGCAATGGACGAAGGCTCAAACTTTGACATGGTGACCGACCTGATGCTCAAAAAAATGATGTTGCCCGAAGGTGCCCGCGATATGGTTATTATGCTTCACTCATTTTTGGTCGAAAATGCCGACGGAAGCATTGAAGTTATTAAATCGCGACTGCTTGATTTTGCCACTAAAGAAGATACATCGATTGCGAGAACGGTTGGATTACCCGCTGCAATTGCGGTTAAAATGATTCTGGACGAAAAAATCACGGATAAAGGCGTTCAAATTCCCGTTTTGAAAAGTATTTATGAGCCCATTTTAACAGAACTGGAGAATCTCGGCATTGCCATGAAAGAAGAATGGGGATTGGCTGATTCGGCAAAAATCAACATCTGAACGTCAACCACAATTTTTTACGTCAGCGGAAAATCTGTTTTATGAAAATACTTCATTTATTTTTCAGCCTATTTGCATTGCTCTCGATTTGCGGTTGTAGCACTAAAACAAAAACTCAAAACGCTTTCGAAAATATTCGCCCAGTTGTTGACACTGTTGGCTTTGCCCATCTCGACTGGCAAATGGATTCTATCGTTTCGAGAATCTCAACTCAGTTTGGTGACAAGTTAGCAGACGCAGCTCAGCCTGAAAATACAGTTTGGCGTACCGCAATCTGCCCACACGACGACTATGCTTATGCCGGCTGGTTGTTCCCGTCTGTACTGAAAAATCTAAAAGCAAAAACGCTGATCATCTTTGGAGTTGCACACAAAGCCCGCAATTTCAAGCTCGAAAACCAGCTTGTATTCGATAGTTTTGATGCCTGGCACGGACTGTATGGAAATGTAAAAGTTTCTTCTATACGCGAGCAGTTAATGGAAAAAATGCCGGAAGAGTTTTATGTGGTTCACGACAGCATGCAGCTTGTTGAGCAATCAGTTGAGTCGATGATTCCATTTCTACAACACCAAAACAAAGAAACAGAGATCGTAAGCGTGCTTGTTCCCTACATGGAAAAAGATAGAATGAACAGCATTGCAGAATCATTTGCAGCGGCGTTAAAAGATATTACGAACAATCAGCAATTAAAATGGGGAGAAGATATTGCTTTGCTGATAACAACTGACGCTGTACATTATGGCTGCGAAGAATGGGGTGGCAATAATTACGCCCGCTTTGGCTGCGATAGTGTTGGCTACGCAAAAGCGATAACCTACGAACAAGAAATTATAGCGAACTGCTTTACCGGAGAGCTTAAAGACGACAAAACCGATCAGTTCATTAATTACACCGTTCAGGAAGATAATTTTAAGGAATACAAATGGACCTGGTGTGGCAGATATTCGGTTCCGATGGGATTAAAAGTGGCCGACCGGTTTCAGCAGCTTACCAATTCTACTCCGCTTGAAGGGATTCCGCTGGCTTACGAAACTACAATCAGTCATCCGGAAATACCGGTTAAGGATTTAGGAATGGGAAAAACAGCTGTTGCCACCACTAAACACTGGGTGGGATTGGCTGCCATTGGTTTTAAATAATGAATATTTCTCAAAAAAAACAGCTTAAGAAGTAAGCACAAATTCAACTAATTTATTCCGTTCATTCAGCATGAACAGACAAAGCGGCTCCAACAGTTCCGGCATAGAACACAACTATTTCGGCAAGTTCGTCACCTTCATTCACTCCAAAGTGCCAGGTTCCAACCACTTCCGAAAGCACATCGCCGGTTTTCATTTTTAATGTGTCGCTTTTTTCTGTTATCACAGTCAGTTCGCCTGCAAGAAGAATTCCGGCATTAATCACCTCATGCTTGTGTAAGTCAAGTTGAGAATGAGGGGGAATACTTACTTTCAATATTGATATCTCCGGTTTTCCTTCAGGATAAGACGGAAGTTCGCTACCATCCCAGCTTTGTGTGGTCTGTAATAAAGTTTCCACTTTCAGCTCATCGGTTTCAGATTCCAACTGAATACAGGAAAGAAGAATAGCCAGCAAGAATAACAGGATTAATGTTCTTTTCATAAGAGTAATTTGTGAGTTAGATAATAGATTTAAACGTCCAACTCCAAATATAGTCATCCTGTTTTAGATTTATGTAAAGTCTAAATCAATTATTTTTGAGTAACTACTTTCCAATTGTCGGTGCGGAACGGAAGTGCCGGCAAACCTGCGCTGTTTACCAGGTTACAATCCGGATTATTTGCCCAGGCATAACGCACAGCAACCGGATTTTTAACTTCTTTGGCACTTATAATTACTTCATCTCCAACAATTTTTGCATCAGCCCAATAAAAGTTATGGTCTTCGCCGGCCACTGCAAAACCAGTAACCGATTCACCATCCGAAGTAGACAAACCATCAGCAATTTCAGCAAATTGAATCCTGATATCGTTGCCTTCAATGGTATAATCTTTCATAACCGGCCCCGAGGCCTGAACATCCATGTCATAAACCAGCTTTTCAGCCACAGCCGCCAAACGGTTTCCAACGTCGGTTTTATTGGTGGGGTGAATATTATTTGTTTCTCCAAGCTCTACTATACAAGCCATTCCGGTATTTGGCAACTGCAGTGTTTTTGTTTGCGATTCGCGCATTACGGCCCATTTCCCGTCAGTAGGCTCGCTATCTTTTTCCATATAATTGGGCAACTGCACCCACAAAAACGGCAAAAATCCTTGCTGCCATCGTATGCGCCAATCGTTAATCATCAGCGGTAAAAGCTTTCTGTAATCGTAAGCCATATTTTCGTTTGCTTCACCCTGATACCAAATAAATCCAGCTAAACTATAAGGCACCACCGGATTGATCATCGCGTTGTACAAATAAGATGGGTAGTACTGAAAATTATGAATCGTCGGAATAGCCGGCTCGAGGTCCTTTTTGTATTTCCACTCTCCTGTAAGACTGATTTTATTTTTTCCATTACTCAGAAAAATCTCTTCTGCGGGAGGATAAATTCCTCCCCCGCCCCATAAAGCAGCCATTCGGAATGCAATTGTATTTTTACCTTTTTTTACCAATTCTGCGGGAATTTGGTAATCGTGAGCAAGGTTGGAATTCCATTGTGTTTTACAGATTTCGGCCCCGTTGAAATACAACGAATAGTTCATTTCCGGATGACCAAGATTCAATGTCAATTCCTTGCCAACAAACTGTGCATCCAGCTCAATCGTTTTTCGCAACCAAATCATTCCCTCATAGAATTCGGTCTCCCACTCGTTAACATTGCCAGGTACCGTTACTGTTGTCCAATCATTATCATTAAAATCATGTTTCGGAATCATAGTGTCCGTACCATTTTTTGGATTGTAAACGATATCCCAGAACTTGATCAAATCAAGACTATCTTTTCCAAAATGATCTTCAGTAACCGTATCATTCTGCAATACTTTATTTCGCATAACCGGTTCCGAAAGCAACATCTCGCGGCTGGTCCATGCTTCAACCGGTGTTCCGCCCCAACTGCTCTGTAAAATTCCGATCGGGACATTAGTGGTTTGTTGCAATTTTTTGGCAAAATAATAGGCCACTGCCGAAGCTTCTTTTACACTGGTTGAATCACAAACTTTCCATGCTGTTTCCAGTGTATTATCCAGCGGAGTAATACTTATATCGTGAGGCACATTAAACAGACGAATTTGCGAATTGAAAGCAATTGGAATCTCTTCATCTGCGCCATCAGCCTGCTGCACCTGCCACTCCATATTCGATTGCCCAGATGCAAACCACACATCTCCAATCAGCACATCCTGAAAAACAACTTCAGCTTCTTCATTTTCATCTTCGTAAATTTTCATCTCATAAGGACCACCGGCTTCCATTTTTGCAAAATGTACCATCCATTTTCCATCTTCATCAGTAGTAGTTGATACTTCCTGACCGGCAAAGTCTAAAGTTAGATCGGCTCCGGGTGTTGCCCTTCCCCAAACAGGAATTGGGTTTTCGCGTTGCAATATCATATGATCGCTAAAAACATATGGAAGCGACACTTGTGCTTGTAGAGAAATTGATAAAATCAGAAGGGTTAAAAGTCCAGTAAGTTCTTTAATTCTAAATACCATATCATGCTTATTGTAGAAACTACAACAAACATACAAAATTTAGGCAATTGCAAACAGGCAACGAAGTTTTTTGTATTTTCCCCAATTAATTTCTACCTCATGGAAACAAGCAAAAAGATTTATATTTTCTTGATCCTTATCACAATTGTTGTGGTTTGTATTTATGCTCAGTCAATTATTATCCCGTTTATATTGGCCATTCTGTTTTGGTTTCTTATCCGGGTAATAAAAAAATTACTCGTTAAAGTAAAATTCATTGGCCGCATGCCCAAATGGATCATCACCCTGTTTTCTGCATTGGTATTGATTGGCTTTTTGACACTGGCCGTTACGATGATTTCGAAAAACATTAAAACGCTTTCGACTACCTTACCGGTGTACGAAGCCAACGTAAATAAAATAGCCCAGCAGATCAGCCAGCAATTTGATATCGACCTAATGAATATGGCCGGAAATTTTGCTAAAGACCTGAACTTCGGAAGTATTCTTTCTTCGTTGTTGAGCACGTTAACCGGACTGTTTGGTAACGCCTTCACGGTGTTGCTTTATCTTCTGTTCTTGCTGTTGGAAGAGCCGATTTTTCCCAAAAAGCTGAAAGCCATGTACCCTGACAAGGAACGTCATGAGCATGTAAAAAAACTGGTTGATAAAATTGATCACTCCATTGGGAACTATGTGGCACTGAAAACCCTGACCAGTCTCCTAACCGGTTTTCTGAGTTATTTTGCCTTGCTTTTTATTGGTATCGATGCTCCGGTTTTCTGGGCGTTTCTCATTTTTGTACTCAACTTTATACCAACTATCGGATCGCTTATTGCCACTGCGTTCCCGGCTATATTCGCCATTTTACAGTTTGGCGAAATCACTCCCGGAATTTTGGTACTATCAATTGTCGGGACCATCCAAATGGTAGTTGGAAACTTCATTGAGCCAAAACTAATGGGAAACACGCTAAACATCAGCCCACTGGTTGTATTTCTAACACTGGCCATTTGGGGTGTAATCTGGGGAATTTCAGGCATGTTATTAAGCGTACCAATTACTGTTATACTAATTATTATAATGTCGGAATTTCCAGGCACGCGACCATTTGCCATATTATTAAGCCAACGCGGCACCATTAACGAATAAAATCTGTTTTTAGAAAATGAGACAACCACTTGTAGCTCCAAAAACCGGAGACTCTGATCCGGAATTGCAACAACTTATAGAATTTTACGAAGAAACGCTTGGTTTCTGCCCTAACAGCGTAAAAACCATGCATCACCGGCCGCGAATTGCCTATGCTTTTATCGAAATGAATAAGGCTGTGATGGAAAACAAAGGACGGGTTACCAGCGCGCTAAAACGAATGATCGCCTATATTAGCAGCAATGCTGCGGGTTGTCGTTATTGCCAGGCACACGCCATACGAGCTGCAGAACGTTACGGTGCCGAACAGGAAAAACTCGACAATATTTGGGACTATAAAACACACGCAGCATTCTCTGAAGCCGAACGTGCGGCACTGGATTTTGCATTTGCAGCATCCATTATTCCAAATAGTGTTGATGACCAAATTTCCGAAAATTTAAGAGCTTATTGGGATGAAGGTGAGATCGTGGAAATTACCGGAGTGGTTGCTTTATTTGGCTACCTCAACCGTTGGAACGACTCGATGGGAACCGAAATTGAGGACGGAGCTAAAGAATCGGGCGAAAAGTTATTAAGCCGAAAAGGCTGGAATACCGGAAAACACTCTTATTGACCAACCGGTCTCAGACCTGTCATCTGTCAACAAATTTTTCCGTTTGTTTTTCCAACTTTGTACTTCTAAATTTCTGGAGAATGAAAACATTAGCAGCGTTAAAACCACAGCCTCTTTTTAACTATTTTGAAGCCATTTGTCAGGTGCCACGGCCATCGAAAAAAGAGGAAAAAATAAGACAGTATTTACTTGATTTTGCCGAGCAGAATAAGCTTGAAGCAACCACCGATAAAATTGGAAATGTTGTAATTAAAAAGCCTACGAGCAAAGGAATGGAGCAGGCGCCAACCGTTATTCTGCAAACGCACATGGACATGGTTTGCGAAAAGAATTCGGACAAAGAATTTGATTTTGACAATGATGCCATTGAGCCCGTAATTGTTGATGGTTGGGTAAAAGCCAAGGGAACAACATTGGGTGCCGACTGCGGAATTGGTATTGCAGCCCAATTGGCAGTACTGACTTCAAAAGAGCTAAAACACGGCCCAATTGAATGTTTGATAACAGTGGATGAAGAAACCGGATTGACCGGTGCTTTTAACCTGCAACCCGGCTTTTTATCGGGTTCGGTTTTACTGAACCTCGACTCGGAAGACGAAGGCGAACTGTTTATCGGTTGTGCCGGTGGAATTGACACACTGGCTACTTTTGATTACCAGCAGGAAGAGACAGATAAAAACTCAATAGCTATAAAAGTTTCAGTTAGCGGACTTTTGGGTGGCCACTCAGGAGACGATATTCACAAAAACCGTGGAAATGCCAACAAAATCCTCAACCGCTTTTTGTGGAACTGGAACGAGGATTTTAAAATCCGCCTCGCCGATTTTAACGGAGGAAATTTACGTAATGCCATCGCCCGCGAAGCTTTTGGCATTATCACAGTTCCGGCCGATAAACAAGATGAAGTGCTGGCTTCATTCAACAAAATGGCAGCTTCGATAAAAGCTGAATTTCAGTATGCTGAGCCAAAACTGGAAATCAGTTGCACAGAAACTGAACTACCGGCTTTTGTTGTTGATTCCGATACGCAGAACAAACTTTTAAATGCAGTGTATGCTTGTCCGCATGGTGTTTTGGAAATGAGTTCGCGCATGGAAGATATGGTTGAAACCTCAACCAACCTGGCTTCGGTAAAATTTACCAACGACAATAAAATAGTGGTAACCACCAGTCAGCGCAGCGAAATTGAAGGACGTAAATATTATGCCGCCGAAACCGTCAAAGCAGTTTTCAACCTTGCCGGAGCAACAGTTAAACACAGCGACGGTTATCCGGGCTGGACACCAAATCCGAATTCTGACATTTTAAAAACTACTGTTGATTCTTACAAAAAACTGTTTGGAGTTGAGCCGGTTGTTCGCTCGATTCATGCAGGATTGGAGTGCGGACTTTTCCTTGAAAAATACCCGCACCTCGACATGGTTTCTTTCGGGCCAACTATTCGCGGGGCTCATTCACCCGATGAAAGATTGGACATTTCAGCAACCGAAAAATTCTGGCAACACCTGGTTGATGTACTCGAAAATATTAAATAGACTTCAAGAAAAAAGAGCTTCAAATGAAGCTCCTTTTTTATTCTTTATTAAAATAAAATGATCGTAATGCAATTTTGGTTCCTAAGCTTTCAGAATTATTCCGCTCCACAATCCGGATCTGCAGCGTGTGCTTTCTGCTTTTCAATTCTTTATCCAGCGTAAAACCTTTTAATGTTGCTTCTGCATTTTTAGAAGATGCATCCAGCTCAAACCAGGGCTGTCCGTCAAGGCTGTATTCAATAATACCAGAAGTATTGTCGGAGTATACCAATATGCCAATTGCAGTTCCTTTAAACCGGAATTTGATGATTTCACCGGGAAATTTTCCTTGCAACACCTTTTCTTCCAAAACGCTTGTCATTTCCCAGCCTTTAATTGGCTTTGGCGGATCGGGAGAAATAAAAACCGGGTTTGGAAAATCCTTCCCGTCAACCAAAGTTGTTACATTCTGGTCGGTTTGTGCCAATGTAGTCAGGCACATTGTCAGCATTAAAAAGATTCCTGCTATTCGCATGATTCAGATTTTTTGAAAAGCTGAAGGTAAGAATTTCAATCCTTCCATTCAACTTTTTCCTTCCAGTCGCGGCGTCCCGGCGAAGGAAAATCCATCATTACCTGCCCAACGTAAAAGAAGCCCAAACTTTTTTGATTGTTTTCCAGTTCAAGCAATCCATCAAACAACTCGATAAAACCCGGTGTTGCCCAAAAGGCTGCCAAATCCATTTCGGTGGCAGTTAACCACATATTTTGCACGGCCATTGATACCGCGGCAATTTCTTCCCATTCCGGCAAACGACCGGCCGAATCGGGCTGTAAAATTACAGCAATAGCAACGGGCACACGCTCAATTGTTGATGCAAACTTTTCGATTTTCTCTGACGCAACCGGGTAACCTTCTTTTTGCTTTTCAAGTAACAAAGTCCTCGCATCAGCGGCCAGTTTGACTTTGGCTTCGCCACGGTAAACTTTAAAACGCCAGGGTTCCGTTTTTTTATGATTTGGTGCCCAGTTGGCACTTCTCAACAACTCCTCAATGGAGCCGTTTGGCAAGTCTTTTTTTGCAAATAAACGGGGAGGTGTCGCTCTTCGGTTTTTTATAATTTCTATAACTGACATGTTATTTTTCTAAAAAGATTAGTTTTTAGAAAAACACAGCATCACTCAAAAAGTTGAATGGATTTTTATAAAGTTTCAGCTTACAAAATTCGTAACTAAAAAATCTACCAAGAACTATTCCTCGTCCTTGGTATAACCTAAAATTTTAAACATTTCATCTGCCGACTGCTCATTACGATATACATAATCGAAGAAATTACCTTTCTCGTCCCGATCGATAATTACGTGTTTTGGCGCCGGAATCAAACAGTGTTTAATTCCGCCATAACCACTAATGGCATCCTGGTATGCTCCGGTGTGGAAGAATCCAAGGTAAAGCGGCTCCTTATCATCATCTGAATAGGCAGGAAGTAAAACCTCCTGGTTAAAGTCTTCCGAGTTGTAATAATCAGAATGGTCGCAGCTGATACCGCCAATATTGGCACGTTTGTATTCGTTATTCCATTTGTTGATAGGCAGTAAAATAAACTTTTCGAAAATCGACCACGAATCCGGGATGGTGTTCATTAAGCTATTGTTAATGATATACCAGCTTTCGGTATCGTTTTGCTGTTTTTGCTCCAGCACCTCGAAAATGATCGCTCCGCTTTCGCCAACCGTATATTTTCCAAACTCGGTGTAAATATCCGGATCGGGTAAATTTTCAGCCGAGCAGGCCGTTTTTATATTCGACACAATTTCCTTGATCATGTACTCGTAATCGTACTCAAAACCCAGGTGGTTACGAATTGGGAAACCACCTCCAAGGTTAAACGAATCGAGCGTGTCGCACTGTTTCTTCAACTCCACGTAGAGCTTCATTGCTTTTTGGAATTCGCCCCAGAAATACAGACTGTCTTTAATTCCCGAATCAACAAAAAAGTGAAGCATCTTTAATTCGATGTTTTTCTTTCCTTTTATCTGATTCTGGAAAAACTCAGGGATATTGGTGTGTCTGATTCCCAAACGAGAAGTGTAATAAGCCGATTGCGATTCCTCGTTAATCGCCATACGAATACCCACTTTTACTTTTTCTCCATTGGCCAGTTTTTCAATCCGCTGCAACTCGTTAATACTATCCAACACAATAATATTATTCTTAAAACCAAGGCGTTGCAGCTCGATGATTTTCGACAGGTATTCCTGCGTTTTATAGCCGTTGTGAATGATCTTCCGGTTCTTATCGATTTTTTTATCCTTAAAAAGATGCAGGATCAGATCGATGTCGTACGATGATGAAGTTTCGAGGTTTACATTGTGTTTTAAAGCCTCGTTAACCACGTGCGAAAAGTGGTTGCATTTTGTACAATAACAATAATAATATTTGCCATTATAATTGTTCTTTTTAATGGCCTTATTAAACAGGTTACGCGATTTTTTTATTTGTTCCCCAATTTTCGGCAGGTATATAAACCTAAACGGGGTACCGTATTTTTTAATCAGATATTTTAAAGAGATTCCGTGAAAAGTTAGTGAATCACCTCTTAAGTCAAAGCCTTCCTGTGGGAAATAGTAGCTTTGTTCAATCAAATCAAAATAAGTATTCTTCATCTACGTAACCATAAAAAATTATTAGTGTTTTTGCTCAAGTTTCAAACCGCAAATAAACTTAATTTTTTTCGATAATTCCCGTACTCAAAGTAAAAACGAAGCAAAAGCGTCATTTTTTTCCATTTCAGCAAAAAGCGGGTAAGAAATGCCAACAGCAATGTTGGCTTTCTGGTTCTGCCTTCCCTGTCGCGCATTCGCAAAAACCAAATAAACTTTTGCGGCAAAATCTTTATTTTCGAAACTTTCACTCATCAAAAAAAATGCTTAATTTGTCTCGGATTTTTTTATTCATTCCTACGAAATTACAATATTCGTATGAAAATATTTTATGTTATTGAATTTAAAATGATTAAACAAGAAAATGAGTAAAGTTTTAATAATTGGTGCAGGTGGTGTTGGCCGTGTGGTTGCCAGCAAGTGTGCGGATAACCCGGAAGTTTTTTCAGAAATTCTGTTGGCCAGTCGTACCGTTTCCAAGTGCGATGTAATTGCAAAAGAAGTTGGTAAAGGCAGAATAAAAACGGCCTCGTTGAATGCCGATAATGTAGCAGATACAGTTGCGCTGATAAAAGAATTTCAACCCGAATTGGTTATCAATGTTGCACTTCCCTACCAGGATCTTCCGATTATGGATGCCTGTTTGGAAACTGGTGTAAACTACCTCGATACTGCCAATTACGAACCCAAAGACGAAGCTAAATTTGAATATAGCTGGCAGTGGGCTTACCACGATCGTTTTAAAGAAAAAGGTATTATGGCCGTTCTGGGTTGTGGCTTCGACCCCGGTGTAACCAGCATTTACACCGCTTATGCAGCCAAACATCATTTTGATGAAATGCACTACCTTGATATTGTAGATTGCAACGGCGGCGACCACGGAAAAGCATTTGCCACCAACTTTAACCCTGAAATTAACATTCGCGAAATTACACAAAACGGACGTTACTGGGAAAATGGCCAATGGGTGGAAACCAAACCTTTTGAGATTAAACAGGCATTGAATTACCCGAATATAGGTGCCAGAGACTCATACGTTCTTTACCACGAAGAACTGGAATCGCTGACTAAAAACTTCCCAAGTTTGAAACGCGCACGTTTCTGGATGACTTTCGGACAGGAATACCTGACTCACTTGCGTGTAATCCAGAATATTGGAATGAGCCGCATTGATCCGGTTAAATACAAAGGTATTGACATTATTCCGTTGGAGTTCCTGAAAGAGGTACTTCCAAATCCGGGAGATCTTGGCGATAACTACACCGGCGAAACATCTATTGGATGCCGCATTAAAGGTGTAAAAGAAGGTGAAGAAAAAACCTACTACGTTTGGAACAACTGCAGTCACCAAAAAGCATTTGAAGAAACCGGTACTCAGGGCGTTTCATACACCACCGGAGTTCCTGCAATGTTGGGAGCCATGATGGTACTTACCGGAAAATGGCAGGGCAAAGGCGTGTTTAACGTTGAGGAATTCGATCCGGATCCGTTTATGGAGAAAATCGGAGAACACGGTTTGCCGTGGAACGAAGAAATTAATGGAGATCTGGAAGTGTAACAACATACTTGCTTCGAGCCCCGGGTTAATAACTTGGGGCTTTTTATTTAACTGCAAAATATTAAGACATTGAATTATAAAGAAATACCCTCTCCGGCTTTTGTGCTCGATGAAAAACTGCTTCGTAAAAATCTGGAGTTGATCAACACCGTTCAGCAGGAAGCCGGAATTGAAATTATTCTCGCATTTAAAGGATTTGCCATGTGGAGCGCCTTCCCCATTGTGCGCGAATATTTAAAAGGAGCAACAGCCAGCTCGTTGTACGAAGCACGTTTGTGTTTCGAGGAAATGAAAACCCGCGCGCATCTTTATTCGCCGGTGTACCTCGATCATGAATTTGATGAGTTGATGAGCTACAGCAGCCATATTGTTTTTAATTCAGTTAAACAGTTTGATAAATATTACCAACGCACGCAAACTGCCGGACATAAAATTTCTTGTGGTATTCGGGTAAATCCTGAATATTCCGATGTGGGTACCGACCTTTACAACCCTAGTGCTCCGGGCTCGCGACTGGGAATTGGCAGCAACGAAATGCCGGATGAACTCCCCGAAGGAATTGAAGGCATTCATTTTCATGTGTTGTGCGAATCGGATTCATTCAGCCTGGAAAAAGTACTCAAGAACCTCGAAAACAAATACAGTAAATATTTGCACCGGGTAAAATGGGTGAACATGGGCGGCGGCCACCTGATGACACGGGAAGGCTATAACCATCAACACCTCATCAAACTGCTGAAAGATTTCAGAAAAAAATACGATGTAAAAGTTATATTGGAACCCGGTAGTGCCATTGCCTGGGAAACGGGCGTTTTGGTTTCAACCGTTCAGGATATTGTGGAACACCAGGGCGTTAAAACAGCGATTCTGGATGTTTCGTTTACTGCCCACATGCCCGACACACTGGAAATGCCCTATCGCCCGAAAATTATTGGGGCCAAAGATCCATCAGAAGAAAGCCGATACCGTTATCGTTTGGGAGGCGGCAGTTGTCTGGCAGGTGATTTTATGGAAGCTTACGATTTTGGACGAGAATTACAGATTGGTGAACAGATCGTTTTCCTTGATATGATTCATTACACCATGGTAAAAACCACCATGTTTAACGGTGTTAATCATCCAACAATTGCCATTTGGACAAAAGATGATGAACTACAGATTATTCGGAAATTTAAATACGAGGATTTTAAAAACCGATTGTCGTAGTTATAAGCTATTTGCTAAAACTAACTAACCAACCTATGAAAAACCTTATTGTTTCAATTTGCCTGCTTTGCAGTTTAACATCATTTGGCCAGAAAGACACCAATGAACGCGCCAAATGGTTCACCGACTCACGCTTTGGAATGTTTATCCACTGGGGAGTGTACAGCGGTGCCGAAGGTTACTGGAAAGGCGAAAAACTGCGTCACGACAACAACTACGCAGAATGGATTTTATACCGAAACCGTATTGAACGCGACGAATATGTTACACTCCTCGACCGCTTTCGATGGGATGAAATTGATCCCGAAGAGTGGGTAATTCTGGCTAAAAATTCGGGGATGAAATACATTACCATTACAGCCAAACATCATGATGGTTTTGGGTTATGGGACAGCCATGTTAGCGATTACGACCTGGGAAATTATACAAACCCCAAACGCGATATCATCGCCGAAATGGCCGAAGCCTGCAAAAAACACCGCATAAAACTTTGTCTGTATTATTCGCATTGGGTGGATTGGGAACACCCGCTTGGTTGGGACCATACCCGCGAAATCTATAAAATATCGGAAAGCGATTACGACCGCTACTGGCAGCAAAAAGTAATACCGCAAATTACCGAGCTGCTAACCAATTACGGCGAGATTTCGATGCTTTGGTTCGATATGTGGATTCATCACTCGGAAAGTATTGTTACCAAAGAACAATTACTTCAGCTGAAATCACAGATTCGAGAGTTACAACCCAATTGCCTTGTAAATTCTCGTTTAGGTCTATCGATCGAGGAAGATTCCGACATTGATTACAAAACACTGGGCGATAATCAACTTGGCGACAAAAAAGAAGATTTCCCATGGCAATCACCGGCAACAGTGGCTCATTCCTGGGGTTTCCATTCGTCTGATTCGCAATGGAAATCAACAACAACATTACTTAAATCACTAATTGGCAACGTTAGCTTGAATGGTAATTTTATGCTGAATATCGGGCCACGTGCCAACGGCGATGTGCCTCACGAGATTTCGCAACGCATGCTTGAAATGGGCAAATGGCTGGAGGTGAACGGAGAATCGATTTACGGTGCAGAAGCTTTCGACCTAAACAAAGACCTTCACGACTGGGGAAAAATTACCTGTAAGCAAGATGGAAACAGCTTTAAATTGTTTTTGCATGTTTACAACTGGCCGTTAAACAAACACCTCAATCTAACAGGAATTACCGCGACTCCTGAAAAAATCTACCTGCTGGCCGATACACAGAAATCACCTCTCTCCTTTTCACATTCCGGAGCATTTACTCAAATCATACTTCCCGATAACGAACCGGATCCGTATGTTTCAGTACTAGTGGTTGAATACCAATCGAAACCGGAGATTATGGATGGACTGGTAGCCCAAACAAGCGACGATGGATATTCCTTACTTCCCGGGAATCAGAATCCGCAGCCTGAATCAATGAAAATTACGTCTCCGGCAAAATACGGTACGGTTCCGGCTTTTGTGGCCGCTGATGGTGTTACTGATTTTAGCTGGAGAATATACGTTGACAAACCGGGTGCAAAACGGGTGGATGTGTCGTATAGTTTTCAGGGCAACAGAAACAACAGCCAGATTGTATTAAAAGCTGCCGGGCAATCATTGTATCACCCAGTACATCCAACCGGGCAAACTGTTGGTGAACCCAACCAGGATTGGCATATCGATAACTTCGAATCGAAAAAAATAGGTACAATCAATTTTCCCAAACCCGGTTTTTACACTATAGAGCTCAGCATTCAGCCTACTGAAGCAGATCCGATCAGGTTCCAGTGGTTGTGGATTAAATAAGTTTGAATTGAGGATAAAAGACTAAACGGCCTTATTAACAATTGTTGATAACCGTGGTTAATTCATGGTGGATATAAACGACTGAAAATCACTTGCATTTTTCATTTTTCGCTGTATATTTGATCTATCAGGTGAGCGATAAAAGGCTGCTTGGAAATTGTGGAAACGGGAAAAGTTTCTTAGTCGAAACCGGAACCATTTCATCCCACCCTTCGGGGCGGCACAGTGAAAAAGCTGAAGTTTGAACGCGATATTCTGGAGTATCAAAGTTCAGGCAATCATCTGGAAGAAAATCCAGAAGTTCTTTCAAGATTGGGTCATCAGGCAGGAAGTAACAAGATCAAGGTCTTAACTGCGAAACTGCACAACGAAAACGAGGCAACTCAAACCCGTTGATTGGAAAGGGGACATCCTTAGGGATTAGCTGAATACACTGACAGACACTTCGTTCAGGAAGGTAAGCGCGATTACCGAAAGAACAACCGAAAGGCTGAGCCGTAGAAAGCAAAGCCGGAAAGTTAAGGCACAAGCCGATTCGAAAGAAAAAGCCAACGCCGGTCGTAATAACCGTAACCTGGCACCAATAGTAACTTCGGTTACTTGAGAGTGAATGGGAGCTATTTGTAACAAAATAGTTCCCATTTGTGTTTTATAGAAACCGATCATTCTCCCTCATATTCCCAAAACAATCCACATAAATTCATTCCAGCTCTTGATTTACGTTTTAGTATTATGTAATTTTAACAAAACACAAGTTTAATTCCCGACCTTTCTGTCTGGTGATTACACTGTTATTTAAAATTCTTAAATAAAATGTTTAAAATTCTAATAATTGGTTTTGCCATAATCGCCTTTAATGTTGTTCTTCAGGCGTGGGCAAATATCTACCTTACACGAAAAACAGTAAGTGTTATAAGCGAGTGGAAGAAAAAGCTCAACAATTTGCGAATATTACGCCTGCTTGTTTATTCCTTTCTGTTTCTAACATTCTTACATGCAATCCACTCTCTGATTTGGGCCTATTGTCTGTACCTTATCCCAACCATACAGCCCGATTTTGCCAGTTTTCACGACATGTTCTATTACTCGATTGTCACTTTCACAACGCTTGGTTATGGCGATATGACAATTAGCTCAGAATGGAAAATTCTGTCGGGAATTGAGGCGATAAACGGAATTATGCTTATTGGATGGTCAACAGCATTGATGTATTCGTTGATTCAAATTATATATAAAACCTTACGAGAACAAAATGGCAAGCAGCGATAAAACTGAACCAAAAGAACAAGATCCGGTTGAAAACAAACAACAGGAAACACCAGCGAAAAAAAGTCCGGTAAAGAAAATAAGTCTTATCATACTTATCATCACGGTACTTATTTTTATCATCAATGTCCTTTCCGATCGCCATACGCCTCACACCGATCAGGCGCGGGTAAAAGGGCTCGTACTGCCGGTGGCCCCAATGGTTAGCGGCTACATTGTTAAAACAAATGTTACCCAGCACTCGCTTGTAAAAGCAGGCGACACACTGTTTATCATCGATCCAACATCGTACGAAATTGCCGTAAAAGTTGCCGAATCGAACCTTGAAAAAGCCATTCAGTCGATTGATGCAGGTGAGTCGTCGTTAAAATCTGCACAGGCACGTTTAAGCCGTGCAAAAGTTAAACTCGAACGATCGACAAAAAACTGGGAACGCACCCAGCGTGTTTTGGCAGAAAACGAAGGAGCCCTTTCGGAAGCCGACATCGACAGGTCGGAAGCTTCGTATCTCGAAGCTATCGAATCCGTAAAATCATCGCAGGCCGATCTGGAGCGGCAAACCGAAGCTTTGGGGCCGTTAAACGAAAACAATCCAACAATAAAAGCGGCCTTAAACAACCTCGAGAATGCACAAATTAATTTGGGGTACACAGCGGTCATTGCTCCATCTGATGGAATTGTGGAAAGCTTTAACATCGAAGATGGCTATTTTGCTGCGGCAGGGCATTCACTTATGTCGCTGGTTTCGAACAACGATATGTGGATTCAGGCCAACCTGAAAGAAAATAACCTCTCGAAAGTTAAACTTGGCGACAAAGTGGAACTGATTTTTGACATTGAACCCGGTAAGGTTTTCGAAGGGAAACTCACCAGTATTTCTTACGGCGTATCGGTTGACAATACCAACCCGAACGGTTTGCCAAAAGTGTCATCGGCACAGGGTTGGTTACGAGACCCACAACGGTTTCCGGTGATGATCGAACTGGAAGACAAAGAAATTATAAGCAAACTACGCCAGGGCAGCCAGGCCGAAATTGTAGTGTATACCGGCAAAAAGCCACTACTGAATATGATTGCCCGTTTACGCATCAGAATCATGTCGAAACTTTCGTATGTCCGATAAAATCAAAACATATTTTACAGATTTAAGAAACGAATACCCTGTTATACGTGCAGTATTTGCCGTTACGCTTGCACTGGTTTACGCCACAACTGTGGGTTATCCGGCTCCTCACCTCACGGCCATTTTAACCATGATGTTTATCGGTCCGGGGAAACAGGCACTCGGCCTAAAAAAAGAAATAATTGTTCCTTTTTTAATTTATGTTCTGGGGTCCATTGGCGTTTTTCTGGGCAACAGGCTTATCGACTACCCGCTTGTAATTCTGCCATTGCTGGCTCTGGCAATTTTCTGGAGTTTCAAACTGGTAAAAATTCCAGCCCCCATCCGTTTGGTATTTTTGATGTTGATCGTGCTTATACCCTTTAATAGTATAACAGCCAACGCCATTGGCGGAATAATTCTACAGGTTTTATTGCTTAACCTGATCATTGCACTGATCATCGTAAAGATTGCGTTTGCGTTATTCCCCGACAAACCGGTAAGTACCAACCTTGCAAAAAAGAAAAGTGCAGCGCCTCCCAATCCGCTCGACATGAACAAAGTGGCTTTAAACGGTGTGCTGGTGATTTTCCCTCTGGTAGTACTATTCTATCTTTTTAATGCCACCGTTGGAACGCTTACACTTGTTTTTACCATTATCCTTGGATTTGATCCTTTTGTTTACCAATCAAAAAAAGGGCTGGTTATAATTGTAGCCAACATTCTGGGTGGATTCTTTGGTGTTCTGGCTTATCAACTCTTAATTATTGTACCTGCTTACCTGTTCTATATTTTCCTGATTCTGTCGGTAGCTTTCTTTTTTATGATCAACCTGTTCTCTACCAAAAAAATAGCGCCCGTTTTCGCAACAAGTTTTAATACATTTATTGTGATTATGGGAATAATTTCCACCTCAAGCAGTGGAGCAGGAAGTGAAGTCTGGAATCGTTTATTACAGATCGGTATTGCCATTGTTTACACCACATTGGCCTACATTGTGGTTACCGCTTTTAATAATCCTAAAATCTCAGCAATTGAAGAATAAAATTACATACCCACTTCTCACCTGTATGTTCGGAATGTTTGTTTTTTCGTGCAATGTTCACGAGAAATTCACTCAACCCGAAATTGATATTCAGGAAACGTATACCGACCAGATAGCCGACAGCAGCAGCTTTTCAGATGTTGACTGGTGGCAAATCTTCAACGACAGTATGCTTATCTCACTCATTCGCGAAGGACTGGAAAACAACCTGCAGGTGCAAAATATGGCGACCTCGATAAAACAGTCGGAGTTGCAATACGAAATTGCCAAAACCATGTTAATTCCGGCGGTAAATTACGGAGGAAGTGCATCTACTTCGGCAAACTCCTTATCCTCGGGCACTTTTAAAGGCAATGTGGCAGCACTGGCCAATGTTTCGTATACGCTCGATTTTTGGGGCCAGCTAACCAACCAGCGCGACGCCGCACTGGAAGCATACCTCGCCACCGAAATTGGCTATCAACAGGTAAAAGCAACACTGGTAACACAAATTGCAAGTTTGTATTTTACATTGCGCGATATCGACAACAAAATCATTGTAGCCGAGAATATGATCGTGAACATGAACGATTTTCACGACATTATTGGTGCGCGATACCGGGGAGGATTTGTTTCGAAAGTAGATGTTAACCAGTCGGAAATTGCGGTAAAAGATGCAGAAGTAACACTGGAATCGCTACTTCGTGCCCGCGGACAACTGGAAAATGCCATTAGTATTGTATTAGGGTCGGCACCAAAATCTATCCCGCGCGGTCTGCCACTGGAGCAACAGGTTATTACATCG
This sequence comes from Draconibacterium mangrovi, assembly GCF_010586825.1. GTDB lineage: Bacteria > Bacteroidota > Bacteroidia > Bacteroidales > Prolixibacteraceae > Draconibacterium > Draconibacterium mangrovi. The sequence continues at coordinate 69,836 of NZ_JAAAGB010000008.1, forward strand.
GAAATGCCTCTTGGCGTACCTGTTTATTTACTTCAGCGCCGCCCCGATATCATTATCAACGAGAAGAAATTAAAGGCACAACTACGCATTATCGATGCCACGCAGGCCTTACGGTATCCGAATCTAACTTTATCGCTTGATGTGGGTGCACAAATTACAGACCCATCAATGGTATTTACCGAGTTGGCTGCCGATTTGCTGGGACCGATATTCAATGCCGGACGAATAAATAAATCGATTGCCGTGCAACAGGAAGAATACAATATTCTGGTAAATAACTACATCCAGTCGTTTTATTTGGCTTTACAGGAAGTACAGGATGCTGTGATTGCCATTGATTCGTATCAAAAAGAGTTTGAAATCAAAAAACAAAAACTCGATCTTTCGCAGGAAGCACTCGACCTGGCCTGGGTGCGTTACGAAGAAGGTGTGACGACTTTCCTCGAATTTATAAACTTGCAAAACTCGCTGTTTAGTGCGCAATTGCAAGCGTCGGATTCGTATATGAATTACCTGCAATCGGTGGTAAAACTGTATTTGGCACTTGGCGGCGGCTGGGAATACGAAGCTTATGTTGAAGCTGATTAGTGTGCCGTAGCAAATCATTTTCTTACTACCTTTACCCACTAAAATTCAGAACATGATTCCTACGATTAAAAATCTAAAACATACCGACGCGGGCAACTTTTTTCTGATGGCCGGCCCGTGCGCCATTGAAAGCGAAACCATGGCGATGGAAATTGCCGAAAAAGTGGTTGCCATTACCGACAAACTTAAAATCCCTTATATTTTCAAAGGCTCGTATCGAAAAGCCAACCGTTCGCGCATCGATTCGTTTACAGGAATTGGCGACGAAAAAGCATTAAAGATTCTAAAAAAAGTTAGCGAAACATTCGATATTCCGGTGGTTACTGATATTCACACGGCGGACGAAGCGGCGATGGCTGCAGAATATGTTGATGTGCTTCAGATACCCGCATTTTTGTGTCGCCAAACCGACATTTTGGTGGCTGCTGCAAAAACCGGGAAGGTGGTAAACATCAAAAAAGGACAGTTTCTTTCGGCTGATGCCATGCAATTTGCAGTGAACAAAGTTCGTGAAAGCGGAAACAACAATATCGCACTTACCGAAAGGGGAACAACATTTGGCTACCAGGATTTAGTGGTGGATTACCGCGGAATTCCGGTAATGAAAGAAATGAATGTTCCGGTTGTTCTGGATATTACCCATTCGCTGCAACAACCCAACCAGGCCAGCGGCGTAACGGGTGGCAAACCGGAATTGATTGAAACGGTTGCCCGCGCCGGAATCGCTGTTGGAGCCGACGGAATTTTCATCGAAACACATCCTAATCCTGCCGAGGCCAAATCGGATGGTGCGAATATGTTGCAACTCGATCTGTTGGAGCAACTTTTAACCAAGCTGGTTTTACTAAAACAAACCGTCAATCAACTGGGATAAATGGCATTTCAAACAATTGCAGAGGAATTAAACGAGCTGGTAACGAACTGGGTAAAGAAGTTTGAAAATTTGCCGCCGCCAACTATTTCCGATCGAAGAAATAGTCAGGACCGTTCGATCCGGCAAATCGTTGGCCACATGGTTGATTCGGCCTCGAACAATACACACCGTATGGTTCATCTGCAATACAGAGAATCGCCGGTTGAATTTCCGAATTATGCCACCTTTGGCAACAACGACAGGTGGATTGCCATTCAGAATTACCAGGAAGAAAACTGGAGTGTACTCGTAAACCATTGGAAATTTGCGCATCTGCATTTTATTCATGTCATCCGAAATATAAATACGGAGAAACTTGATCAGCAATGGATTGCAGACACCAATCAGTTTGTTTCGCTAAAAGATATGGTGGAAGATTTTCCACGACATTTTAAGCTGCACATCGGAGAAATTGAAGAACTATTAAACCAACAATAAGATGCAAAAAAGAAGATCGTTTTTAAAGAAAGCCATTGCGGGAGTTACCCTATCGGCCTTGCTTCCTATTACCAAAAGTGCCACTGCCGGCGAGGTAAAACTTAAGAATGCGCTGATACATCATGTATTTTTCTGGCTAAAAGAACCTGCAAATGAGCAGCATAAAAAACAACTGGTTGAAGCTCTAAACCAACTCACCAAAGTAAAAACCATAAAACTAAGCCACATTGGTTTTCCGGCATCAACCGAAGACCGTGATGTGGTAGACCATTCCTATTCGGTGTCGTATATGGTACTATTCGATAGTCAGGCCGATCAGGATTCGTACCAGATCGATCCGATTCACCTGAAATTTGTAGAGGAAAACCAGCACTTGTGGAATAAAGTGATTGTGTACGACTCGATAGACTAATTCATTTTTCTTTCAAATTAACGCGGAATACAATTTATCCAGTGCGGAGCACACTTTTGGTCGCGCGGAACCCTCTTTCGGTTGCGCGGAACATTCTTTCACCTGTGCGAAGCCCTCTTTACCTGACGCGCTGTCAGTTTTGGGTAGTGCGAAGCCTTCTTCACCTGACGCGCTGTCAGCTTTCAGTCGTGCGAAGACCGCTTTGTGTTGTGCGAAGATGTTTTTATGTTGCGCGAAGTCCTTTCTGTAATGCACATAAACTATTAAAAGGGCTGGATAACTTGATTTCATCTCTTCATAATAAACGTATTCCGTCATATCAACTTATCAGGATTTTACAATAAAAAGTGTTTGCCATTCATCCTACAATTGACAATAAATTTTCAGGATCTTGCGAAAAGAATCACAAACGTTCAGCGATTAATAGAAGAAAAGATAAGCCAGCAATATGGATGCGATGATTCCTACAAAATCGGCAATTAAACCACAAATTACGGCATAGCGGGTATTTTTAATTCCAACGGCACCAAAATAAACGGCCAGAATATAGAATGTTGTATCGGTGGCTCCCTGCACAGTACTTGCCACGCGGCCAACAAACGAGTCGGCACCGTAAGTTGTCATGGCGTCCACCATCATTCCGCGCGCACCACTTCCGCTCAGTGGTTTCATTAGTGCTGTTGGCAATGCCGGGGTAAAATCGGCATTAACGCCCATTTGCTCAAAACACCAGGTAACACCGGCAACCAGCCAGTCCATAGCCCCCGATGCACGAAACACACCAATGGCCACCAAAATAGCCACCAGGTACGGAATGATCTTCACGGCAGTTTTAAACCCGTCTTTTGCCCCCTCGATAAACGCCTCGTAAACATTTACCTTGCGGAACAAAGCCATAAGAATAAAGGCTACAATTACCGTGAACAGGATAAAATTACTGGCTACATTCGATACCTGCGTTATGGCATCTTTATCGAGGGTTGAAAAATACCAGATGATACCCACAATGATGGCCGTTAATCCTCCAAGGTAGGCCAGAATCGTTTTGTCAAGCAGGTTTATTTTCTGGTAAATCGCCACCGAAATCAGTCCGGCAATGGTAGAAAAATAAGTAGCCAATAAAATAGGAATAAATATATCTGACGGATTTACCGCTCCCAACTGGGCTCGATAAACCATAATACTTATGGGTAGCAAGGTAAGCCCCGAGGTATTCAGCACCAAAAACATAATTTGTGCATTCGATGCCGTTTTTTTGTTGGGGTTGGTTTCCTGCATTTCTTTCATGGCCTGCAAACCCATTGGCGTTGCGGCATTATCGAGATTCAGCATATTGGCCGCAATGTTCATTAATATCGAACCGTGTGCCGGATGTTCTTTCCCCAACTCGGGAAACAGTTTATTAAAAAACGGCCCAATAACTTTCGAAAACACATGAACAATCCCGCCTTTCTCCCCTATTTTCATAATCCCCATCCACAGGGTAAGCACACCGGTTAATCCCAGCGATATTTCGAAACCGGTTTTGGCCATATCGAAAGTGGCCTGCACCATGTCGGTAAAAACCTGTGTGTCGCCTAAAAACACAAGCTTTACAAGGGCAATTACAAATGCGATTACAAAAAAGAAAATGAAAAGATAATTCAGTGCCATTCTGCCAATTGAATTTTGATTTTATTCAAGAATTTCTGCTAAAAATTGTGCTTCATAAGTTTGGCATCTAAAGATAGATGAAGTTTTCTTTTCTGCAAACATAAAAAAAGAGGGACTTTCCAGCCCCTCTTCCATTCAAACCAAATCTCTATTTATTATTTGTATTCCGGACGTTGTTCCAGAACACCGATTTGTTGATCTAACTGATTTTGCGGAATTGGCATATATTTGTCGTTATCACTGAAGTTTGCACCCGACAAGAATGATGGGCGAACTCTAAGGTCAGCAGTAGCGAAACCATTAAGAATTTCTGCCATACTTTTACCACCAATCTGATTAGGAAGATCATCCCAGCGACGAAGATCGAAGAAACGCATACCTTCAGTAGCAAACTCCAAACGTTGTTCCCACTGTACAGCTTCCATAGCAGCATTTGCATCAGCAAACGATGTATATAATCCAATTTGATAATTAGCAGCTGGTTTAGTCCAGTCTACATCTCCTCCGGTTAAATAATCAGCGTCAGATGAACCTATACCCCAAGGATATGCTTCAGGAGGAAGTTTTGTAATAAGTACTTTTCCCATAACCACGTCACTATCTTTAGCACGCTGGCGTATCATATTTACATAAGTACGAGCAGTTTCCAAATCGCCACGGTAAGCAGCACATTCAGCTTTCCAAAGAATTACATGAGTGTAACGTAAGTAACGATAGTTGTTGGCGTTAATACCTGTTTGCCATCCTGTAGTTGTAGACAAGCTAAAACGCTCTGACTTTTTAAAGAATGGTTTTGCAACCGGCAGATAAGGACCACCATCAGTTTGTTTACGTACCCATGCATTACCGCGGTTAATACCCCAATCTTTATATGGGATACCACGACGGCTGAGAGTATGATCAACACGTGGATCAAGAGCATGATCAGTAGGAACAAAAGTTTCGTCCGATCCAATTCCAGCATCATTTGCCAAATCGGCATCATTAAATGTATCGAACATTGGTAAACCGTTAGCATCTACTTTATAGGCATTGAAAAGGTTTTGTGAAGGCTGGTGAAAACCACAGCACATACCTATATCTCCACCGTGTGGCCAGTTCAAACCAATTCCCATCTCAGCATTCAACGACTCGTTGATATCGTTTACGTTTGCCTGTATTTCAAAGATCGATTCTCCATTATTGTTTGTTGCAATGTTGAAGTTGTCCATAAAATCAGGAGCTAAAGTATACTTTCCACTCGCAATGATTTGATCGAGTAATGCTTCTGCTTCCGAATATTTCAAATCCTGCAGGTATGCTCTTGCAGCCAATGCCATCGCAGCATATTTAGTTGCACGACCAACCTGAGCTTGTGAAGCAGGCAAGTTGCTTGCAGCATAAGCTAAATCATCAGTGATAAATTTAAGGACTGCTCCATCAGCGTTTACGTTAGTAACCTGTGAAGGATCCTCTGTATTTTCATCCAGAATTGGTAAGTAATCTCCAAATACCAAACGAGCTTCAAAATAGAACATGGCACGCAGGAATCTGGCCTGAGCTCTGTATTGAGTAGCCTCATCTGCAGTAATAGTTCCATCCTCTTCAGTTTTATTGATCACTTTTATGGTTTTATTGGCACGGTCAACACCCATACCAAAAGCCCATTGCCATTTATTTGATGGATATCCGTTGGTTGTTTGAACCTGCCAACGTTCGATATCATTAACAGGAGTCTGGTCTCCTTCTTCCGATCCTTTATAAGCATCGTCAGATGCTGCAGAACCGTAAGTCCAGTTTTGGATAGATGCTCCCCATGAAATTTCCCAAAGAGAACTACCTCCCACCATCGCGTAGGTACCGATCAGCAAGGCGTCAATACCGGTAGCATCGTAGAAAACATTCTCTGAAGTGGAACCAGGAGGTTCCTTTGTCAGGAAGTCTTCAGAGCATGAATATGACATGGTTAGTAAAAACACTATAACCATTAATATTGATAGTTTTTTCATAATTCTTATCTGTTTAATATTCAAATTAAATTAACTGTTATAAACCGAGTTGAACACCGAACATGATCTGACGTGGTGTTGGCCACGCACCTTGGTCCAATCCCATAGTGGTTCCTGAAGAATTAACTTCCGGATCCAATCCACTATATCCAGAGATAGTAAATACGTTAGATACCTGTCCGTAAAGTCTTAAACTTTTAATTCCTGCTCTATCAAGCAATGATTTAGGAACAGTATAACCCAGACGTAAGTTTTTCAAGCGTAGATAAGAAGCATCTTCCAGGAATGCAGTAGAAGGTTCCTGAGAATAATCATTTTGATCCAACATTGGTAATTTTGCTTTTGAGTCGTCATCCAGATAAGGACTTCCCCAAGAATTGTACAAGGCGTCTTTACTTAAACCTCCATTAAACTGACCGTAATCAATCCAGCGAGTTACATAGTTCACCATATCGTTACCTAAACTTCCGTAAAAGAACATTGTTAAATCAAAGTTTTTATAACCCAAATTAAGGTTCAATCCTCCAACTAAATCAGGATGTGGACTTCCGATAAAAGTTCTGTCATCAGCAGTAATTGTACCGTCGCCATTCACGTCTCTGTATTTAAAGTGACCTGGTTGGTTGTAATCAGTATCACCATACGGAGCGTGTGCATCAGCTTCAGCCTGAGTTTGGAAAATACCATCAACGATATATCCGAAGAATTCAGGGAATGCAGTTCCTGCTGCATAACGAGTATAGGTCTTTTGACGCAAACTTCCGGCATCAATATAACGATCAGGATCTCCTGAAAGTCTCATGATTTCGTTTTTATAATGCGACAGGTTCATGCTTATGTTGTAAGTAAGATCACCACCAACAGCAGTATTATTATAAGATAACTCGAAATCAACACCTTTGTTACGCATTTCACCAACATTCACGTAAGGAGCAGTTGCAATACCCATTACCTGTGGTATCGGTTCACGGAACAACATATCTTCTGTGTCGCGTTGCCACAAGTCAATAGCAACTGATAAATGGTTATCCAACATATTCGCATCAATACCGATGTTTACTGTTTTAGTTGTTTCCCAGGTTACATCTTCACTACCTAAAGTAGCTGGTTTAAACCCTGATACAGCACTTGTATTCGATCCATCGATTGCATACGATGCTCTGTAAGAATCAGTTGAATAAGTTGAGTATGAGTTATAGTTACCAATACGGTCGTTACCTGACATACCCCAACCTAAACGCAATTTTAACATATCTAACCAGCTACGAGATCCTTGCATAAAGCTTTCTTCAGAGATTGCCCATGCAGCAGAACCAGCAGGGAAAACAGCATATTTGTTTTCTTCACTGAAACGTGAAGAACCGTCACGACGTACTGTACCTTCCACATAATATTTACCCATGTAGTTATAATTTACACGACCAAATACAGAGAACAATGACCATTCTGATGCATTACCACTGTTTTCTTTGTTACTTTCACCTGAATCTAATTGCATGTAATTAGGATCTTCAGAGAAGTATACACGACGACTTGCATTCAATGACTGATATGTATTTTCAACAGCCTCTGTACCTACCAACAAGTTCAATCGATGAACATCGTTAAATGTTTTGTTGTAGTTTAACGTGTTCGACCAGTTCCACTGAATGCTGTAATTCGAGTTTACATCAACTCCATTCACAGTATTTGGTTCTGAATGTTCGTAGGTTGGAAGAACATAACCTTTGTAGTTCCACTGTCCCATGTTTGCGCCAAATAATGTTTTTGCGGTAAGGCCTTCAGCTAAAGTAACTTCAGCAAATGCGTTACCTAAAATACGCATCCATTTACCATTGTTATTACGTGCGTCATAAAGCACACGAACAGGGTTTGCAGAGTTACCCATCTCCGGCGCTTTTGAACCTGCAAATTCACCGGCGATATCGTATACTGGGATGATAGGTTGTGAACGGTAAGCTTGCGAAATTACAGTTCCTTCACCGTTATCACCAAAGTTACCATTCTCGTCGATGTATACAACTTGTAATGATTCACCCACTTTTAACCAGTCGTTAAATTTGGCATCCGAGTTCATACGCATGGTATAACGTTTGAATTCTGTCCATTTTAAAATACCTTCCTCGTCAAGGTAATTGGCAGAGAATGCGTAAGTAGAGTTTTTACCACCACCACTAACTGAAAGGTCATACTCCTGAATGATACCGGTTTGATAAATCTCATCGTACCAATCAGTACCTAGTTTGTTCGCTTTAAAGATAACATTACCAGGATAGCTGTAAGCTGATTCATCAACTTCACCATTCATAGCACCACCAGGCAAAATATAATCAGGAATAACTGGAGAAGATCCAGAACCATATTGTTGGTGAGAAGGAGCTACTCCCCTGTTAGCAAACGATAACCAAACAGCTTCGGCATATTCCGGAGTATTCAACAAATCGTATTTGTTTGTTGCTTTGGTAACACCGGTACGTACAGAGAAATTAATGCTTGGCTGCTGGTTTGCACGTCCGCGTTTGGTGGTAATAATTACAACACCGTTTGCACCACGTGTACCATAAATAGCAGCAGAAGAAGCATCTTTCAATACTGAAATACTTTCAATATCTCCCGGAGGGATATTGTTACCTGGTCCTGAAGGTACACCATCGATAATATACAATGGATTTGGATCGTTAATCGTTCCAATACCACGAATACGAATGGTAGCATCGGCACCCGGACGGTTAGCAGAAGTAACGGTAACACCCGATACCTGACCTTGTAAACGGCTGGCAACACTGGTTTCAGAAGTAGTCTCCAGCTTTTCAGCGGAAACAGTAGAAACAGCACCTGTTAACTCTTCTTTCATTTGAGTACCGTAACCAACAACAACAACTTCGTCAACTCCGATCACGTCGGCTTTCATAACTACATTAATTGTTGATTGACCGGCAATCTCAACCTCCTGAGTTAACATCCCGATGTAAGAGAAAGTTAAGTTCTCAGCGCCTTGGGGCACTGTTAAGGTGTAATTACCATCAATGTCGGTGATTGTTCCCTGAGTAGTTCCTACAATCACAATCGACACACCAGGTATCCCTACGCCATCTTCACCGGTTATAGTACCGGTAACAGCTGTTTGCGCATAAGAACCTAGAGAAAATGCCATGAATACAGACATCATAAGCAAGGTTAAAAAACCTCTTAAAGGATTTTTTTCCATAGATTTTAAGTTTTGGTATTAATAAATAGAAATTTGAATAAAAAATTATTCTGGATTGAATTGTAGTGAGCCTACAATTCTACATAAGGATCAGTGTGGCTTATCCATAAGTTTAATTAATTAGTTAGCAAAATAGACTCTTCGTTAGTTTTAGTTTGTAATCGAAATACTGATTAAGTATTTTAGATTCGAATGCTAAAATATATTTTTCATTTCAACATCGATTATGTAGGCTATGTGTTAGAAAACATAAATGTAATTCCGACACAATGAAAACCAATCCAACCCAGACAATTACAAATAGCAAACTATTATTTTAAAAATCAGATGTATTCTTTTCATAGCTTAGTTATTCAGAAAATCCTTATATAATTGTATTATTATTCAAAACTGCTAAGATGAAAAGTGTACTTTATTGGTTACTTGCTATTGTTATCACTCTTGTTGCCGTTATCTACCAACGAAAAACCGGCCCAACCTACGACAAAAAGTTGTCGGTAGAAGTTAATAATACCCCATACGAAGTTAAACTCGTACGCAGTATTGAAATAGGCAGCAACAACGGGGTAAAACTGTCCATTGATGATAAAAATATTGAAGCCCGGCTTTTTTATAAAAAGTTCCTGTCTGACGATTCTTACCAATCGGTTGACTTTGTGTACAAAAAAAAACCTGTTGATTCGTATCTCATGAATAAGGTTTTTAAAATTACCGAAGAAAAAGGATGGTTTGCTCCGGTACCCGAACAGCCGGCCGCAGGAAAAATTCAGTACTATCTCGAAATCACCGACTCAAACGGAACAAAAACATATATGGAAAAAACTCCGGTTGTAATACGTTTTAAAGGAGCCGTTCCTTCATCGGTATTAGCACCGCATATTTTCTTTATGTTCTTTGCCATGCTGTTAGGTAACCTGGCCGGAATAATGGCTGTTTTCAGACATCGGCGATATACATTTTACACCACTATTACACTGATTACCTTACTGATTGGCGGCATGATTCTGGGGCCAATCGTTCAGTTATATGCTTTTGGCGAAGCCTGGGCCGGCGTTCCATTTGCCTGGGACTTAACCGACAACAAAACACTGGTGGCCTTTATTTTCTGGATACTGGCATTTGTTATGAACCGAAAAAAAGAACGTCCTGTGTATACTATCGTTGCATCGATTGTTATGTTGATTGTTTATTCTATTCCGCACAGCATGTACGGCTCGCAACTTGATCCTGAAACCGGTAAAATCATTCAGGGATGGATTCAACTGTTGATTATTTAAGCTAAAATTGTTATCCGTTTTTTCCGAAAATTTTAAATTTGGCATTCCTAACTAAAGCTAACTAAAATGAAGAACTGGTATTTACTTGTACTTGTACTCCTGTTTTCCTGCACGCACAATACCGAAAAAAATTACCTCAGTTATGTCGATCCACTAATTGGGACGGGACCGGCATCGACTATAGCAGCAAAAGATCATCCTGGTGACCATGTAAGCAACGGACAAACAATTCCGGCCGTTACTGCTCCATTTGGGATGACACAATGGACACCACAAATTTACGATAACGAGCAAAAATGTATCGCTCCTTTTTATACCGGACAAACCATGATTCAAGGTTTTAGGGCCAGCCACTGGCTAAGCGGTTCGTGCACGCAGGATTATGGTTCTTTTACCATCTACCCCACTGTGTTAAGTACCGGTTTTAGTTTTCAGCCGGTGCAACGCCAAACTTTGTCTTTAATGAAAACCGAAAACCTGTCGCCGGCTTACGCTTCATTTTTATTTCCGGCAAAAACCATTTTGTCGGAGATGACCGCAACCAAACGATGTGGCTTTTTTCGTTTTTCGTGGTTGGAAGAGAAAAATCCAACCATCATGTTCGACGTTAACAGTGACGAAGGTAAAGGATATATAAAGATCGATTTGGATAAACAGGAAGTATATGGTTATAATCCGGCCTTCCGCATTTACAGCGGACAGGATAAACCGGCGGGGATCTCAGGTTATTTTGTGGCTAAATTCGATCAGGAGATCGTAAAATACGGCACCTGGGGCGATTTTGAATACGAACACGGGACAACAGAACGTAAGGATCAGAAGCAAATTGGAGCTTATGTAACCTTCAACCTTGAAGGAGATGCACCGGTAAAATTAAAAGTGGGAACCTCGTTTACCAGTATTGAAAATGCACGCAAAAACCTGGAAGCCGAAATTACCGACTGGGATTTTGAAGCTGCCAAACAAAAAATGGAGAACACCTGGAACAATTACCTCGGGCGAATTGATGTGGAATCGGAAAACAAAGAGGAGCTCACTAAATTTTACACCGCTATTTACCACTCATTGTTTCACCCGCGATTAATGAGCGATGTAAACGGCGACTACCCTGCTTTTTCGAAACAATACGAAATAAAAAACAATAGCGATTTTGATTATTATGGCGATTTCTCGAACTGGGATATTTTTCGGGCACAAATGCCATTGCTTAGCCTTATTGCCCCAAAAGAATACAACGACATGGTAAAATCGCTGGTTGCAAAAGCCGAAGATGGTGACTGGCTTCCTATTTTCCCGATGTGGAACAATTACACCTCGGCAATGATTGGCGATCACAGCACATCGATACTTTGTGATGCAGCATTGAAAGGCTTCGATTTTGATTTGGAGAAGGCCTACCAATTTATGCGAAAAAATGCCTACGAAACACCTGAGGAAGAAGCCTACAAAGACGGAAAAGGACGCCGCGCTCTAACTTCATATATCGAGTTTGGATATGTTCCGCTTGACGATGTTGTTGCCGATGCTTTTCATAAAAACGAACAGGTTTCGCGAACAATGGAATATGCCTACAACGATTGGTGCGTTGCTCAAGTGGCTAAGAAATTGGGCAAAACCGACGACTACAATGATCTGCTTACCCGTTCGTACAACTATTCTAATGTTTTTGATGAAACTCAGGGCTGGGTAAGCGGGAAATATGCTGATGGTAGTTTTTATGAAGATTTTAATGCCAGCACAGAGCAATTTTTTATAACCGAAGGCACCCCAAAACATTACACCTGGTTTGTTCCGCACGATGTTGAAGGACTGATCGGGTTAATGGGTGGAGAAGAAACGTTTAGCGAAAAACTGAATAAACTAATTGACGATAAACTATACTGGCACGGCAACGAGCCCAGTCATCATATTCCTTTTCTGTTTAATTACACCAACGAGTGGGACAAAACACAAAAAACGGTAAAATATATTCTTCGCACAGAATATGGATTAGGACGTGGCGGACTTTCAGGAAACGACGATGCCGGGCAACTTTCAGCATGGTATGTTTTTGGGGCTATGGGTTTTTATCCGATGTGCCCGGGAAGCAACGAATATCAACTGTCGTCGCCAATATTTGAGAAGGTTACACTTAACCTGGATAAGAATTATTACCCGGGAGGCAAGTTTGTTTTAAATGCCGACGGAGCAACATCGTCAAGCTTATTCACTTCCGTTAAATTAAACGGAAAAGAAAGTGCCACGAAAATAAACCATGAGGATTTGCAAAAAGGGGGAACGTTGAAGTTCTTGAAATAAAAAATTCAGCAGATGACTCTTGTGTTTATAAAATAGTCACCTGCTGAATTTGTACTCCCGTCAATCTGAGCGAAGTCGAAGACTGAATGATTACACTTCGACTTCGCTCAGTGTGACATTAATCAAGATCAAGCTACAGCTTTTGAATAGGTGCTGAAAGCTTTTTAGCCTCATCAGTAATGTATTCCCTGAAACCATCTTCCGTTTTCCACTGGTCTTTATCCAATCCCCAAACCGAGAAGAAATAATGTTTGGCAGGTTGGGCATCTTTACATTTTTGACCGATGTAATACGTTTCCGAAATCACATGGCTAAAATTTTTCTCCGGCACGGTTTCAAAACCTTTTTTAAACCAGTTGATATTGGTAGTTCTTCCTATTTTACCGGCTTCGGTTTTAGGTACAATTACTGCCATTCCCAACTCATCATTGTTCAGCGACTGTACATCGTGCGTACCGATACAGGTAAAACCGGCTGCATCGAACCGGAACGGTTCCTTTTTTAATTGCGAGGTAACAATTCCTGTTACAATCTGGTCGGTTTCTGAACATCCGTAAACCGTTAAATCCGACTCAAACCAGTATTTTCCTGGATAAATGGTAATGCGCTCCACAGCTTCCATTTCTTCACCATCAACATCCCAACCCGAATATTTTAAATCGAAAACCGAACGAATCGGGCCTTCAACAATTTTCTGATATTCATACACATCAGTCGATCCCAACCGAATCAGTGAGTCATTTCTCAATAATGCAATGCCACCCGATCCCAGTGAACTACCGCAATGTAGCACATCCATTCCCCAGTCGTTCAAAACATGATAATCGTGTATGGCAGCAGTATGAACATCGTCGGCTACCATCACCGGTTTGCGTTTGCCAAACAGGTCTTTTACATTTCGGCAATCGAAATAAACCCTGAAAGCAATCTTGTCATTTTCCCAGGTCACACCTTCTCCCTGTGCAATAATTTTAAAAGGCTCGCTAACCGGAATTGCTTTATACTTATCTACCTCTTTGTAGGTTCCGTCAACTTGTGCAATTCCTAAACGTAAGTTAGTGCGTTTTTCAACTTTTGGATAATCCGATTCCGCAACCAATTCGATTGTTGCCTCAATGGTTTCGCTGGCTTTCAAATCTACCAACAGAACCACTTCGTCCCAGGTTCCATCACCGTCTAAATCGTCAACCTGGCTGGGAATAGTTTTTTCGCCGTTTTTAAAAACCGGTAGTTTGCCTTCCTGCAAAGTTATTTTAGCGGCAATTTCTTCGCGTGAAAATACGATCACTTCATCAGTTCGTTCTTCCGCGAGTGGATTTTCCAGAGTAATTGCAGCTTGCTGTGTACACGCGGCAAACAGCATAAGAGATAAAATACCAAATGGGAAAATGTTCTTCATAGTAGGTCCAGATTTATTGATTAGAAAAAGTGTATCAGAAACAAGTAACGATTCCGAAACTCTGTTTCCAACACACTTGTTTCTTGTTAATTATTAAATATCGTTTTCGCCTTTTACGTAGCCAAAATTGGCCAAAATACCACCATCAACATAAAGCACCTGACCGTTTACAAAATCAGCTGCTTTTGAAGCTAAAAACAACGCAGCGTTTCCAATATCTTCAGGTTCTCCCCAGCGGTTAGCCGGTGTACGCATCATCACCAAATCGTTAAACGGATGGCCACCTTCACGAATTGGCGCTGTTTGAGCCGTTGCAATATACCCCGGACCGATTCCGTTAATCTGTACATTGTATTTTGCCCACTCGCAGCACATATTTGCAGTTAACAGTTTTAAGCCTCCTTTTGCCGATGCATAAGCCGATACTGAGTTACGTCCGTAAACGCTCATCATCGAGCACATGTTGATGATTTTTCCCGCACGTTTTTCGATCATTTTCGGCGCAACTCGTTTGGCAAGAATCAAAGGTGCTACAAGGTCAATATCAATAACCTGCTTATAATCGGCAACCGGCATATCCAGAATTGGAATACGTTTGATGATTCCGGCATTGTTGATCAAAATATCCACATCTCCTACCTCTTCTTCAATTTGAGAAATTCCTTTATCAACAGCTTCCTCGTTGGTAACATCAAATTTCAGGGTATATACATCAACGCCTGCTTTGGCATATTCTGCTTTACACTCTTCCAGTTTTTCATCAGAAATATCGTTCACACAAATTTTTGCACCGGCCTGACCCAATGTTTTTCCAATGGCCATTCCAATGCCGTGAGTTCCACCGGTTATTAGTGCTACTTTTCCGTTTAGGCTGAATAATTCTTGTATCATTTCAATTAATATTTTTTTATGATTGCTTCTTGTGTCTTATCTCAATTCTTGTGGCTGAATAACATCCATATCAGTGTAATCGAGATTTTCTCCTGCCATTCCCCATATAAAAACGTAGTTTGAAGTTCCGGCAGCTGAGTGAATCGACCACTCAGGAGAAATAACAGCTTGTTCGTTTTTCATCCATATATGACGTGTTTCCTGTGGCTCACCCATAAAATGGCAGATGGCCTGATTTTCGGGAACTTCAAAATAAAAATATACCTCATTACGACGGGAGTGCTGATGTGCCGGCATGGTATTCCAAACGCTTCCCGTTTTCAGCTCGGTCATTCCCATTTGCAGCTGGCAAGTGTCAACAACTGTGTTAATCATCAGCTGGTTAATATTTCTTTCGTTCGATGTTTCCAGACTTCCCAGGTGCAGCACATTGGCATCGGCCAGTGTTACCTGCTTGGTTGGGTATTCTTTATGTGCCGGTGCCGAGTTAAAATAGTAGTGTGCAGGTTTAGCAGCATCGTCTGATTTAAAAATAACTTCTTTGCTTCCACGGCCAATGTATAAAGCATCTTTATAATTCATTTTATACGCTGTACCGTCAACTACAACTGTTCCGGTGCCACCAACATTCATTACCCCCACTTCGCGACGCTCGCAAAAATAGGCAGCTTTTAAGGGGTCGATGGTTTCCAAAGGAAGTTCGTCTTTTACCGGTACAGCACCACCTACAATGTAACGCTCAATCGATGAATACACCATACGAACATTACCTTCTTCCATCAGGTTTTCCACCAAAAATTCTTTTCTTATTTTTTCTGTATCGTATTTCTTAAAATCCTCAGGATGATAAGCATACCTTCTTTCATAAATTGTTGCCATTGTATTTATTTTTTAATTCTTAAACCATTTAGTTGTGCAAATGTAAGAAGAAAGAAACAGAAATGCAATCGATTGCATTGATTAAAAAATATTCTTAACTTTGCCGTAAATAAGACAACAAATGGCGCAAAAACCGGAAATTACAATTCACGATATAGCCAAAAAGCTGAAAATTTCGGCTTCCACTGTTTCGCGTGCTTTAAAAGACAATCCTTTGATTAGTGAAGCAACACGACACAAGATTAAAAAAGCGGCAATAGAAATGGGTTATCGGCCTAATGTAATGGCGGCTAATTTGCGTACCCGGCGCACCAATACCATCGGAGTAATTGTTCCGCTTATCAACCGTCATTTTTTTTCATCGGTAATTTCCGGAATTGAAGATGTGGCCTACAACCAAGGATTTGCCGTTACCATTTCACAGTCAAACGATAATCTGGAGAAAGAAAGTACCATTGCCCACACTCTTTTTTCGAACCGGGTTGATGGTTTGATTTTATCGATCGGTATGGAAACTCAGTCGTACGATCACCTGAAACTTTTTTCGGAAAGAAATATTCCGCTGGTATTTTTCGACCGGATTGTGGACGAAATTCCGGCGCATAAAATTGTTGTCGATGATTTTGGGGGAGCATACCGGGCCACGCAGCACCTTATAGAGCAGGGACGAAAAAAAGTTGCACATATTGGAGGGCCACTTAATCTGCAAATCTACGCAAAACGTGAAGCCGGTTACCGGAAGGCAATTAGTGATGCCGGATTGCAAATTAACGAAAATCAGATTTTGCATAACAGCCTTACCCGCGAAGACGGACTCAATGCCATTAAAAAGATCCTGAAAACAAAAGAACGACCCGACGCCATTTTTTGTGCCAACGACACCACCGCTTTGAGTGCTATCATTCATTTAAACGAAAAAGGCATTAAAGTGCCTGAAGATATTGCGATTGTAGGTTTTAGTAACGAGCCGTTTAGCGAATTGGTAACACCATCAATATCTACAATAAAACAGCCCGGTTTTGAAATGGGTCAAAAGGCAGCAGAACTGCTCATTAAACAAATTGGCAGCAAAACAAAACCCAAAAACTACGAAACGATAATGATGGAAACAGAACTGATTGTTCGAAATTCATCACAACAAAAATAAAACAATCACATCCTGCATTTCTAAATTCCTTAGCCAACACTCAGCAAAACAGATGTTTTACGCGCAAATACCTTACACACAACACAATAAAACTTAGTCCCACTAAGTAAAACGCCTTTTAAAAACAATCTTTTCACCCCACCATTTCAGCAATTATTATTCGCTAAAGCCCTCATTATCTGAGTAAATTTGAATAATACAAACCCGTTTTGAAAATACGAGCCAAGATATGGAACGCAGGCGTGCTTCTGGTTTTCTTTTTTTGTAGTTTATATACAACTCAAGGAGCATCGAATCTTACCAACAATGATGACGGTTTGAACGTTCCTCCCATAGCTGAAAACGATACTTTTCTTTTAACCGCCCAATACAATCTTATATTTTACGGAGATGTACTTGGGAACGATTATGATCCTAACGGAGACAGGATCGAAATTTTATTTGCAGCTTCTCCAAAAGAGGGTAAGCTGTCAATGGAAAAAAACGGGCATTTCAAGTTGGAGGTACCGGATAAATGTGAAGGAACAATTAGTTTCGACTATTACATTAAAGAAATTACCGAAAATGAATACAGTGCTCAAGCCAGAGTATTTATTCAAATCATAGAAAACGCCGATCTGGATGACATACCGAATTACGCTGACCTGGATAACGATAACGACGGCCTACCCGATTATTTGGATGGAATAGGACTGGATACCGACAATGATGGTGTTCCGAACAATTTTGATATCGACAGCGATAACGATGGTATTACCGATAATATTGAGTGGCAACAAGAGCACAATTACGTTCAGCCCGTAAATATTGATGCCAACCAAAACGGATGGGATGATGCATACGAACCAGAAATGGGCGGCACATGCTATAATCCGGTAGACACCGACCGCGATGGAATACCCGATATGCTTGATAGTGATTCGGATGATGATGGAAGTTCCGATTTATTTGAATCATACAACTTGGGAGACGCAAGCAAGGCCGGAATTCAACTCCTTCTTTCGGATCAGGATAACGATGGACTTGACGATCTTTTTGACATTGTAGTGAAAGGTTCGAACTGGCAAAACTCAACGGCCAGTAGCACTACTCCCGGCGATTCAAACCAAAACGGCATTCGCGACTGGCGCGATAACACCAGCCATCTTTCTTCACAATCGGCCTATCTTTTCCCAAATCCGGCATCAGAAACAGTTCAGTTTTTTGATCCCGAACAACAATTTGATCAGCAGTTAACCGTTCAAATTTATAATACAATAGGTCAGCTGAAAAAGGTTTATACAACCACCTACAGCAAAGATCGTATTCCGGTTCTGGACCTGACGAACGGAATGTATATTGTAACCGTTAGCTCAGGCACATATCAGCATTCTCAAAAGATTTCTATTCAGCACTGATTTCAAAAAAAATTCCTAAAACTGTAACCCTCATCATTTTTTGTTGTCACTAACTACAGAACCGACAAAAATATGGATTCGTATCATTTGTCGACTAAAATCGGTAATTGGTCGGATTTTTAAAAACACATTTATATGATGTATTACTTTTGTTGGAGCTAGAAAACAATGTGGATGTTCAGCCAAACATCCAAAACAAAAAACAATTAGAAACAAAAGCCAAAAAATGATGAAAACAATGATGTTACTCCTTCTCCTTTCTATTGGAGTTGTAGTACAAGCACAGAACATTACCTTAAGTGGGTACCTCAGAGACGCTTCCAACGGAGAAGCGCTAATTGGTGCTACGGTTTATGTTGAAGAACTGAAACAGGGCACCGCATCAAATGCCTACGGATTTTACTCGATCACCATTCCCGAAGGAAGCTACACGCTTCAGGTTTCGTTTATCGGTTACAAAACCGTTAAACAGAAAATTGATGCCCGGGAAAGTCTAAACATTTCGCTTTCGTTACAGGAAAATACCGAAGTAATGGAAGAGATTATTGTAAGCGGCGAAGCTGCCAATGCCAATGTGGAACGTATTGAAATGGGAATGGAGAAACTTCCGGTAAAAACCATTCAAAAGCTTCCGGCATTTATGGGAGAAGTGGATATTATCCGCACCATTCAGCTATTGCCCGGAATTCAGAGCGGCGGCGAAGCCAGCTCGGGTTTATACGTTCGAGGTGGTGGCCCCGATGAAAACCTGATGATTTTGGACGAAGCACCGGTTTACAATGCCTCGCACCTGATGGGTTTCTTTTCGGTGTTTAACTCAAATGCCATTAAAGATATTCAGGTGTACAAAAGTGGAATTCCGGCCGAGTATGGCGGAAAGGCTTCGTCGGTAATCGATATCCGACAAAAAGACGGTAACTCCAAACAGTTTGGATTCGATGGTGGAATCGGAAACCTGTCGAGCCGCTTAACGCTTGAAGGACCGATTATTAAAGACAAATGGAGTTTTCTGCTGGCCGGACGCCGCACCTATTACGACATTCTGGGAAAAGCAGCCGGTTTGGATGAGCTGGAAGACAACACCATGTATTTCTACGATTTGAATGGAAAATCAAATCTTGTTATCAACAACAATAACCGCATTTACCTTTCCGGTTATATGGGCGAAGATGTTTTTGAGCTGGGCGAATCGATGTACATGCGCTGGGGAAATGCCACAGCCACCGCCCGCTGGAACCATATTTTCGGAGATAAGATCTTTATGAATATTTCGGCCATTTTTTCCAACTACGACTACAAACTTGGAGTTCCGGGAGATAATGCCGATAACTTCGATTGGTCGTCAAGGATAAAAGACTACAACGGGAAAGCAGATTTTACCTGGTTTGCAAATCCACAAAACACCGTTAAGTTTGGAGTGAACACCATCAGGCATGAATTCCGCCCGGGCAAAATTACTACCAACGGCGATAACTCCATGTTTTCGGACATGGAACTGGCACACTACAATGCCATTGAAAGTGCGTTGTATCTTTCGAACGAACAGAAATTATCCGATCGTTTTTCCATGCAATACGGCGTACGTTTAAGTCACTTTCAGCAGGTTGGTAAAGGAGAAGTTAATATTTACGCGGATCCTGAAAATCCTGATAAGAATGAAATTATTGAAACCATCAGCTACGAAAAGAATGATAAAATCGGCGATGCCTTTGTTCATCTGGAGCCACGTTTTAGCATGAAATACACCCTCGACCGGAATAGCTCGGTAAAAGGATCGTATAACAGGATGGTGCAAAACCTGCACCTCATTTCGAACACACAATCACCTACACCACTTGATATTTGGTTGCCATCGAGCACCTACATCAAACCGCTAAAAGTTGATCAGGTATCGTTCGGCTATTTCCGAAACTTCCAGCAAAACATGTATGAAACATCTGTTGAGGTTTATTACAAAGACATGCACAATGTTCTGGATTACATTGAAGGGGCAGAACTGTTTTTGAACGATGCCATTGAAACCGAATTACTACACGGCTCAGGCACATCGAAAGGACTGGAAGCACTGGTAAAAAAATCGAAAGGAAAACTTACCGGTTGGGTGGGTTATACCTGGTCGAAAACCGAGCGCGAAATTCCGGGTATTAACAACGGAAATCCTTATCCATCGTCGTACGATCGCACACACGATCTTTCGCTGGTATCGAGTTACCAACTGAACGACCGCTGGAATTTTGCAGCCAATTTTGTTTATGCAACCGGAAATCCAACATCGTACCCGGTGGCTAAATACTATGTTCAGGGCAATCAGGTTTATGAATATTCGGCCCGCAACAGCAACCGGATTCCAGATTACAACCGCCTGGATCTTTCGTTCACCTACGACTTTAAAAAGAATGCAAACCGCCGTTTTAAACAATCGATAAACGTATCGGTGTATAATGTTTACGGACGACGAAATGCTTATTCGATTACTCCGGAGGCGAACGAAGACAATCCGAATCAAACAGAATTTATCCGTTTGTCGATTATCGGAGCTCCTATCCCATCCATCACTTATAATTTCAAATTCTAGAAGTCATGAAAACAGCACAAATAATAAAAGGAATTATCATTCTTCTGTTTGCCATCGTTGCATTCACCGCCTGCGAAGATGTGGTTGAGGTGGAACTGAACGACGAAGATATTGACCTGATAGCCGTTGAAGCATATATTAATACCAAAGCAGAAAACAACGTTTACGTAAAACTGGAACGTACGCTTGCGGTAAATCAAACAGCACAAAATCCGGTAATCAGTAATGCCGTTGTTCAATTAAGTGACAATGCCGATTCGCCAAACACCGTAACACTCGAAGAACAAGGAACCACAGGAATTTATATGCTGCCTGCCGGCGCTAATTATCCGGGAGTTACAGGCAGGACTTATACCTTAACAATAACAACTCCCGACGGGACCGTAATTACCGGCGAAGAATATTTACAGGAAGTTGAAACGCTTGACAGCGTAAAAGTAAATTTAAGTGACCGTGGCAATTACGAATACCTGGGAATTTATATCAACTCGCAGGAAACACCGGGTTTAGGACATTATTACAAATGGGATATTTACCTAAACGGCGAGTTACTTAATGACGGTGAAGACCTGGCTTTTGCCAGCGATGAACTGGTAGACGGAAATTATATTTACGACATGCTGGTCCTCCTCGACTGGGAAGACGAAGAAGAAGACAAAATACTCCATTTGGGAGATACAGTTGTTGTGGAGCAACTCTCCATTTCGGAGGCTGCTTACGAATTTTACTGGGGACTGAGCGACCAGGCCTGGGCCGGAGGTCCGTTCAGTGTACCGCCTGCAAATGTACCCGGCAACCTGACATCGAGCGATGGAAAACGAATTCTGGGATTGTTTTCGGCACGCGATATGTCGGTAGGAAATACGGTGATCATCGACGAATCAAATTTTACACCTTTGGTATCGAGCGTTCCCGGAATTTAAAAAAACGAAGCTTGCAAAAGGAATTTTGCAAGCTTCGTTTTTGATGTCGGTATTAATTGCTACTTTTCGTTAATTTTGCTGTTTTACCGGAATGAACAAGAACATTGAGAAAATAACGGGCTACTTAAAAATTGATCAACTTAAAAACGACAAACGGGTGATCGTTTATTTAATTTGTTTGATTATTGCCACAGTTTTGTGGTTTTTAAATGCTTTGGAAAAAGATTATTCAACAACTATTGCCTACCCGGTTCGATATGTAAGTCCGCCCAACCACCAGTTTTTGGCCAACAAACCTCCCGAAAAACTCGATTTAAAAGTTGATGCGCACGGCTTTACTCTTTTGCGTCATAAACTCAATTTTTCGTATTCGCCAATTATTTTAAACCTGACGAATATTACCCAAAACCTGGAATCGACAAATGGTACTTACCTGGTACCGACAAATACTTTAAACCGACGCATTTCGAGCCAGATAAGCAGCGAAATAAGCCTTCAACAGGTTAATCCTGACATCATCCGGATTGTACTCGACAGTTTAAAAACAAAATCGGTTCCCGTTAAAGCCGATGTTTCAATCGACTTTAAACCTCAGTTCAATTTAAAAAATACGGTACACGTAAAACCATCGGAAGTTAAAATTACCGGTCCTGCGTCGGTAATCGATACGGTTCGTTTTCTTTTAACTACAAACAAAACTTTCGAAGAAGTAGACAAAACGATTAACCGCAACATAAAACTCATTCATCCTGAAACCACCACAGTTGTTCCGGCAGAAGTGTTGTTACAAATTGAGGTGGAAAAATATACAGAGAAGCAGGTTCGCCTTCCCATACAGGTTATCAACAAACCGGCCGATGTAAGAATTAAACTTTTCCCCTCGGAACTTACGCTTAACTGCATAGTAGGTTTGAGCGAATTCGACAATATCTCGGAGGCCGATTTTCG
This sequence comes from Draconibacterium mangrovi, assembly GCF_010586825.1. Taxonomy (GTDB): domain Bacteria; phylum Bacteroidota; class Bacteroidia; order Bacteroidales; family Prolixibacteraceae; genus Draconibacterium; species Draconibacterium mangrovi. The sequence continues at coordinate 92,770 of NZ_JAAAGB010000008.1, forward strand.
GGCAGTGGTTGATTATGCGTCGATGAGTAACAGCGAAAGCCGCCTGAGGGTGAAAATAACTGATAAACCATCGTTTGTTGAGATCTCTCGTTTTAACCCCGAATCGGTAGAATACCTTATTGAAACGTATTAAAAAATGGCTTTAAAGATTGGTATTACAGGTGGAATTGGAAGTGGAAAATCGGTAATTTGTCAGGTTTTCAAGCTTCTGGGAGCTCCTGTTTTTGAAGCCGACGCTTGGGCAAAGAAACTGGTAAATACGCACCCTGAAATAAAAACCGGACTTATTGACTGGTATGGCCCCGACATTTATTCACCAAACGGCACAATTGACCGAAAAAAGCTGGCTGGCATCATTTTTACAGATAGCACACAGTTGAAGAAAGTAAACGAGTTGATTCATCCCGTGGTGCGGCAGGAATTTATGATTTGGGCGGATAAACAAAGCAGTCCGTACGTCGTTCACGAAGCGGCCATTCTTTTTGAAAGCGGTTTCTATAAAATGATGGATAATACGATTCTGGTAACTGCACCCGAAAATATGCGGATCGACCGCGTTACGAAGCGCGACGGTTCAACAATCGAAGCCGTAAAAGAACGGATGGACAAACAATGGAGTGATGAGCAAAAACGTAAACTCGCTTCAAAAGAAATTAAAAACGATAACAAAACATTATTGATTCCTCAGCTAATTGAAATCGATAAACAACTAAAAAAATATGGCAAAATTTGGTAAATGGATAGGAGCCGGACTAGGTGCTTTTGCCGGTGGTCCTATCGGCGCAGTTATAGGTTTTACAATAGGTTCGATGTTCGACGGCGGACAGGAAGCCGTAAAACGCGGAACGCGTGGAGGCTACTCGGGCAGAACAACTACCACCGGTGGATATGTAATGAGCCTTCTGGTTTTGGTGGCTGCCGTAATGAAAGCCGATGGAAAAGTGCTGAAATCGGAACTCGACTACGTAAAGAAATTTATGGTGCACAACTTTGGCGAAGATTCGGCACAGGAAGCTATACGAATGTTGCGCGATCTGCTGCAACAAACCATTCCGGTTAACGAAGTTTGCCAGCAGATAAAAGCAAACATGAACTACTCGGCACGCCTGCAGCTGGTGCATTTTTTGTTTGGCATCGCCCAGGCCGATGGCCAGGTTGATGTGGAAGAGCAAAAGCTGATTACACACATTTGCAACCAGATGGGTATTGGTAATAACGATTTTGAATCGATTCAGGCCATGTTTGTGCCCAACACCGATGGTGATTACAAAATACTTGAAATAGAACGCTCGGCCAGCAACGACGATGTGAAAAAAGCCTACCGCCGTATGGCAATGAAATACCATCCTGATAAAGTAAGCACCTTGGGCGACGAAGTTCAGAATGCTGCAAAAGAAAAATTCCAGAAAGTAAACCAGGCATACGAGAACATTAAAAAAGAACGGAAGATAGCGTAGCAAAAGTATTCAGTCTCAGTTAGCAGTTGCAGACTACTTTCTTATCTTGAAGCTTGGCTGCCCTTTCTCACCTCGTTCGAAATATCAAAACAATGAAAATCATCTCTACAAATATTGCTGAAGCCCGGATAATTGAATGGAAGGAAAAAGAAGTACCTACCGGTTTATTCAAATTTGGTGTCGATAAGGGGATTTTTCTGGGTAAAGAGGATATAAAACACGACAATGTAATGGATCGCAGATACCATGGCGGGGTTGATAAAGCCTGTTATCTCTACTCTGGGGATCACTACCAATACTGGCAAAACCTTTATACTGATTTGGAAATGCCCTGGGGAATGTTTGGCGAAAACCTGACCGTGGAAGGCCTGCACGAAAAGCAAATAAATATTGGCGACACCTTTAAAATTGGAGAAGCTGTGGTACAAGTTACCCAACCGCGCCAACCCTGTTTTAAACTGCAGTTCCGATTTAACAACAATAATATTGTGCGCCAATTTGTCGACTCCGGTTTTTCGGGTGTTTATGTCAGGATTTTGGAAAAAGGCCACGTAAATCCCGGCGACAGCATGATGCTGATCGATAAAAAACAATCGTTGTCAATTCACGAAGTTTACACCCTGCTTTACGCCGATGAATTCGATGAAAAAGTAAAAGAAGCTGTAAACGACCCTTTAATAGCCGAAAGTTGCAAAAGTGATTTAATAAAACGCTGGGGCGATTATTTGTAAGCCGTTAGCCACCAAAACCTTCCAAATAGAACGGTTTTAAATAGCAACTAATTCATAGATTTAAAGGTTACCTTTCCCCTTTTTTCAGAATATATAAGTGGACAAGGAAGGAAGTGCAAACCTCTTTCAACCATTAAATCAGAAGTGCAACATAAAGTTGCAAAAGACATTAAGGAGGCTTTGAAGATGGCCTCCTTTCTTTTTTTAAAAAAAATTCGACCTAAAATCTCATTAAGATTAAGCTATAAAAAACAACCCGTTTCAAATCGAGTCTTGAAACGGGTTGTCAATCTATTAAAATAGTACAACTATCAGTGTTGCCTATTTATGACCAAGGTCAATGGATCTACATTCTTTCGGGCATTTCAACACCAAGTAAGCCCATACCGGTTTGTACCACCTTACCCACTGCTGATGCCAGCACCAGACGGAAGTTTTTCACACTTTTGTCAGCTTCTCCAAGTATTGTATGATCGTGATAAAACTGATTAAATTCTTTAACCAACTCGTAACAGTAGTTGGCAATAATCGCCGGGCTGTAATTTTCGCCCGCTTCCTCAACTGCTGCAGGAAATAACGAAATACGTTTCACCAAATCCTTTTCTTTTGATGACAGCGACTCAACCGCCACGTTTTCATCGATAGTAATATTTTGGTCGGCAGCCTTTCGCAGAACCGATTTAATACGTGCATAAGTGTACTGAATAAATGGCCCGGTATTTCCGTTAAAATCAATCGACTCTTCCGGGTTGAACATCATATTCTTTCGCGGATCCACTTTCAAAATAAAGTATTTCAGCGCACCAAGGGCAATCATTTTAAAGGTATTCTCGGCATCGTCACCGGTTAGCGAATCAAGCTTTCCTAACTCAGCCGACATTTCGCGGGCCACTTCTACCATGTTATCCACCAAATCATCGGCATCAACAACAGTTCCTTCGCGCGATTTCATTTTACCCGATGGCAATTCAACCATACCGTACGAGAAGTGGTATAAATCTTTTCCCCAGCTAAATCCAAGTTTATCCAGCAAAATAGCCAACACCTGGAAGTGGTAATTTTGCTCATTACCCACCACGTAAACCATTTTATCGATCGAATAATCGTTAAAACGCATTTTAGCGGTACCAATGTCCTGGGTCATATAAACAGAGGTACCATCGCTACGAAGAAGTATTTTCTGATCCAGTCCGTCACCGGTAAGATCGGCCCAAACTGAATTGTCTTCATGTCTTGTAAAAGTTCCTTCTTCAAGACCTCTCAGCACTTCTTCTTTACCTATAAGGTAAGTGTCTGATTCGTAATAAATTTTATCGAAACCAACTCCAAGTGTTTTATAAGTTACATCAAAACCTGCGTACACCCAGTTGTTCATCATTTTCCAAAGCTCAACTGTTTCCTCATCTTTTGCTTCCCACTTTCTCAACAATTCGCGGGCGGCAATAATTGATGGTGCCTGGTTTTCAGCTTCTTCTTTTGAAACACCTTTTTCAACCAGTTCAGCTATTTCAGCTTTGTAATGTTTGTCAAATTCAACGTAGTACTTTCCAACCAGGTGGTCGCCTTTCATTCCTGTGCTTTCCGGTGTTTCTCCATTACCCCATTGCTTCCAAGCATACATCGATTTACAGATGTGGATACCACGGTCGTTTACAATGTTGGTCATTACCACTTTTTTACCATTGGCTTTCAAAATCTCAGAGATTGAAAATCCCAACAGGTTATTTCTGATGTGGCCAAGGTGAAGTGGTTTATTGGTGTTTGGCGACGAGTATTCAACCATTACCAACTCACTGTCGTAGGTTACGGATTTTAAGCCAAATTCTGAACTGGTGAAGCTGTTTTTTAGAACGTAGAGCCAATAGCTCTGGTGGATCTCCAAATTCAAAAAGCCTTTAATAACATTGAAGTTTTCAACTGTTTCAATATTTTCAACCAAATACTTTCCAAGATCTTCGGCAGTTTGCTCCGGCCCTTTTTTTGAGTATCGTAAAAAAGGAAATACCACAACGGTTATATCGCCGTCAAACTCTTTTCGGGTATTCTGAACCTGTACCTGATTTTCCGGTAAATCTGCACCGTACAAAGACTTCATCGCTTCTACGGTTCCTTTCTGAATCAAACTTTCGATACTCATAACTAAGCTTATTTTTTAGAGACCGCAAATATAACACATTACAGCCATAAACGAGAAAAGCCCTGCCAAATGACAGAGCTTTTCGAAAATATTTAATTAAAGCTTATTTGCGAATTTTTGCTACTTCAAATTCTGCTCTACGATTTTTACGTTTGTTATCTAATGTTGTATTAGGAACAGCCGGTTTAGTTTCACCATAGTTATTAGAACCTACATAAGCGTTGTTCACACCTTTTTGCAGTAAGTACTTAACAACAGCCTGAGCACGTCTTTCAGACAATCCCATGTTGTATGATTCAGTACCAATATCATCAGTGTGACCACCAATTACGATATCGTATTCTTTAGCAGCATTCAACTGATCAGCTAATTTATCCAATTCTGCTTTTGCTTCTGGTCTTAGAGTCGACTTGTCGAAATCGAAGTAGATAGTTGGAATTGAAATTTCACTCCAGTCTGGGCAACCATTGTTGCTTGCAGGACCTACTTCAGAAGGACAATCATCTTCACAGTCAATTACACCGTCGCCGTCTGAATCAAGTGGACAACCGTCAGCGTCAACAGGACATCCTTTTGGAGTATCAGGACACTTGTCTTTTGGATCTGGAACTCCGTCTTCGTCAGTATCAGGACAGCCATTGAATTTAGCCAATCCAGGAGTATCAGGACAGTCGTCATCTTTATCAGCAATTCCGTCACCATCTTTGTCTGGGCAACCATTTAAAGAAGCAGGACCAGCCTCTGTAGGACAGTCATCTTTGTAATCAGGAACTCCGTCGCCATCAGTATCGATCGGACAACCTTTTTCATCAACTTGTACTCCCGCAGGTGTACCAGGACATTCGTCTTTACGATCACTTACACCGTCACCGTCTTCATCTTTGGCTTTACCCAATGCGAATTCAAGCACACTGGTAACCTGAAAATGTTCGTCAGTCCATCCGTAAGCGTTGTTTGGATCATCTGAATGGTATCCTTTAATACTATTCACATAAGAGCCTGATACGAAAAGTGAAGTTTTTTCACCAACAGGAAATTTTAATCCTGCACCATAGTCGAATGTAAAATCACTTTCATCGTTATCCCACATATAACCAGGACCACCAAACAGGTATGGCTGAATTGCCATATCGTCATTGTAAAGTTTCAAACGCAGGTTCAACAATGATGCAACTACATCAGTTCCGGCATCATTGAATGACCACCTGTTGTCAAGCATTAAATCGAACCTTGGAGACAGGTAACGACTAACATAAAAGTCAGCTAAAATTCCGGTAGCTTCGGTCTCAATGTTATATTCCAATCCGGGGCCAACTCCAATGCCCCATTTGTTGTCTGCATTTTGTGCGATGGTATAACCAAGGGACAAAACCAATGCAAATAAGAAAAGAGTAATTTTTTTCATAGTTTTGAAATTATTTTTTTTGTTGTTTGTTGAATTCTACGGGCAATTTAGAAATTAATTCGCAGGTATCAAAAAAAGTTAGCAGTCTTAATTTCATGCTTAAGAATATTTTTTTCACAAATTTAAATATTTAAGTTCAATTAATTCAAAATATTAAACATTTTGTTCTCAATAATCGACATAGAAACTACCGGGCAAAGTTATAAAAACGGTAAAATTACCGAAATTGCAATTTATCAACACAACGGGCAAGAGGTTACCGACTCTTTTTCGACCCTTATTAATCCTGAAATGGACATCCCTTTTTTCATTACCGAGTTAACCGGAATAAATAATGAAATGGTAAGAACCGCTCCAAAATTTTACCAGGTGGCAAAAAAAATTATTGAGATGACAACGGGGCGAACGTTTGTTGCCCACAATGCAAGTTTCGATTATAAGTTTATAAAAGAAGAATATGCACGCCTTGGATACAATTATCATCGGAAAACAATGTGTACGGTTAAACTATCGCGAAAACTGCTTCCCGGACATCTATCCTATTCGCTGGGGAAGCTATGTGACGATTTAGGTATTGAAATTAATGGCAGGCACCGCGCTGCCGGCGATGCACTTGCCACTGCAAAACTTTTTGATATTCTTGTTGATCGAAACGACTCGCTGGGAAATCCCAAAGCCGTCAACAATTACAAATTGTTTTAATCTTCTTTTTCTTCAGTTGTTTCGTCCTCTTCAGTTTCTGAAAAGTCAAGCATATCCTTTTCCTGCAAAGCATTGTACCACTGCAGTACTTTTTTAATGTCGGAAACATATACCCGATCCTGATCGTAATCAGGCAGTACTTTCTCAAAATAAGTCTTCAACTCATTTCCCGACGATTTATGCGAAATGGCTGCTCCACCATCCTCGGTATCAGAAATGGCTTTAAAAACATCCTTTAACGGCACATCACTTTCGTGAGTGTAAATGGCTATATCTTCCAATGCCGATACCTTTGCGGTTGAATAAACCGGCATACGCTTTTGCGTGTCTAACGATTCAACAATAATGCTGTTTTTACTTTCGGCAACCATTTTGAACAGTCCCGAGTGTCCTGAAATTGCTAATATACCTTTTAACATGACTATCTAATTTTCGGCGAAGATACAATTTTTGTAGATTTCAAAAAGTAAGTACATGAAGTAAAAAGCCGGAAGCTTGCCTGTTTTGGCGAACTCCCGGCTCAAAATATTAATTTTTAAGATCTTAAATCAAGCGTTAAAAACAATTTAATTAAATCCTATTTTATATATAACCCCGGTTTTAAACCAACGCCCGGGCTGTATTACATTACCAATGTCGTTGTATTGTTTATCCAGAATGTTGTTTACCGAAGCAAAAACCGAGAACTGCTTTCTCCGGTAGCTCAACTTTCCGTCGAAAACCCAGAACGGATCGTACGACACTTCCCCAACCGGTATTTTATTTTCGAACCGGGTGTAGCTACCTTCCCTATCCTGGAAAACAAAATGCAAATCGAGCTGCAGCCCTTTCACCAGTTGCTCGCTAAGCGAACCAACCAGTTTATGTTTCAGGTTATCCAAAGCATAATTCGATACCAAATCGGCATTTCCTTTTTCTACATTATTATATAGGTAACTGATTTGAATATTTGGATAGTGGCTTCCAAACTCATTTCGGAACAGCAACTGCGCCTGAACCTCCGTACCCAGGTTATTTATCTCGGTCAGGTTTTGCGGTTGCCAGATCTCCGAAGTAGGATCTTCCTTTACCCAATCAATAATATCTTTTCCATGGCGGTAAAAAACAACAGCGTGCCCGCGCACCAGTTTCGATCGTAGTTTTAAACCACCTTCCAAGGTGGCCGACTTTTCAGGTTTCAAATCGGGGTTACCAATGTTCGACGGGCCATCGTAATACAAATCGGTAAAAGTTGGCATACGCAACGACGTGTTGTAACTCGAGTACAATTTTACCGCATCCGATACATTATAACTCACATCAATTCCCGGAAAAACATTTAATCCCAAATCACTTCCCGAAATGTAGTTTGCCATCAGCCCGGCTGTAAACGTCCACTTATTTATATAGTATGCGTGTTCCAAAAATCCGGAAACCGTATTGCGGTCATCCGATTTGGTAAACTGTGCATCTTCTCCCGGCACATCTTTTGGTTCGTCCATATCCAAACCAAGCGTATTACTATATATCTGTTCTCGGCGAAATTCAACTCCGAACGCCGTTTTCCCGGCAGCCCATTTTACCCACGAGTTAAGATTGGCACCGTAAACATTCGTAAGGTGATAATTATGTCCGCTGTACCAGCCCGGCAGCGTGTCGTTTTGCCAAACGTTGTAACCATCGTTGGTTAAGCCATATTTATCGGTTCGGTACAATTCAAACCGATCGTGATGCCGCCTGTAATAAACAACCGGAGTGAGATGCAATGGCCCGTTACCTTCCCATTTCAGCGAAGTGAACAATGTTTTTGTGGCTTCGTACTGGTTCGGGTATTTTGGCGTGTAAAAGCTGTTTGCACCAAATCCCTTTTCTGAAAGCCCCAACTGAAACTTTAACGTACCCTTTTCGGTATTCAACTGATTGGAATAAAAGCCATTCAGTTCATTAAAATCGGTGTTGTTGGTGTAACCGTCCGATATTTTTCCGTTAAAAGCGAGCATGTGTTGCATTTTGCCGGTTGAAAACGATCCCGAAAGATTTCCATCGAAATACCCGAAGCTACCACCCGAAACGGCAGCAGAAATTTCAGAATTTGCCGTCTGACGTGTTACAATATTAATAGCCCCCGAAAAAGCGTTGGGTCCATATACACGTGCAGCCGGTCCTTCGAGAATCTCTATTCGCTCGATTTGGGCTAAACTTACTGGTAGATTTAAATTGTGATGGCCGGTTTGCGGGTCGGTGATGTTGATGCCGTTAAGCAGGATTAATGTTTGGTCGAAAGTACCACCGCGAACACTAACGTCCGCCTGTACTCCTTCTGTTCCCCGTTGCCGTATGTCGATAGCTGCAACATACTCTAACAGGTCCTGAACACTCTGAGCCGGCGCCGCCTCAATTTCTTTACTCTCAATCACGGAAATTATCCGTGCAACCTGCGAATACAATGCAGGTGTTCGTTGCGCACTAACCTCGATCTCATCAAGGTCGTACTCCATTTTAACTTCAGAAGTGTCCTGAACAGTTGCCATGGTGATTACAGGTGCTGATAGTAAATACACCACCGATAACACTGAAATGACAACTTGTTTTCTGACCGTTAGAAAAGAAGAATAGTTCTTCCTTCCCCACTTTCTGAAAGTTAAAACAGATTGCGCATCATGATTAAACTTCAAATTTTTCATTATAATACTAATTGAACTTTAACAGACAGAATTCATTAAACGCTTGATTTTTTTTTTATCGACTTATCCTGTCTCAAATTCGAATGACAAATATACGCTTTACAATTATATATCGACTACCTCTATCACAGGAGCTCCTATGGAAACACAGACTTAACAATGCTTTTCGTAACCTTTAACCAATCAACGCGTTACCACAATAGAGAATCTTTATCCTGCATAGATAGAATCGACTGATTTAGGTCATCATTTATTTGCAAAAAGGGACTCGTTTGACTTAAATTTGTTTAGACAAATTAAAAATAAGACGCCATGACTCAGATTCAATTTAACAACGCTTTACTCGGCTTGAGTGACAAATTGCATTACTATGCACTTAGTTTAACTGCTGACTCGGAAAGAGCTGACGATCTGTTGCAAGAGACTTTCCTTAAGGCATTAACTTATCGTGACAAGTTTACACAAAACACGAATTTCAAGGCATGGATTTACACCATTATGAAGAACACCTTCATTAATGATTACCGTAGAAACGTAAAAACAAAGAACACCTTTGATGGTTCAAACAACGATTTCCATCTGATGTTCTCGAAAGACAAAGTTTATCCTGCGCCCGATTCGTTCTACAGTTCAAAAGAAATTAACAAAAGCATTAATGCTTTAGAAGATGAATATCGCGTTCCTTTTCGCATGTTTTTAGAAGGATACAAATACAAAGAAATTGCAGAGCAACTTGATTTACCACTAGGTACTGTTAAGAGTCGTATTTTCTTCACTCGCAAGAAACTGGAGAAAGCATTAAACGAATATTCAGAAAATTAATAATAGAGATAACGTGTATTGGTTTTTAAAAGGTCTTCAATTTTGAAGGCCTTTTTTTTATGGACAAAAAGGATGTCATCTTTTGTATAAGGTGACATCTTTTTTGCTTACACAAACCCTAAATCTTTGTTATTTTTATAAAATAATTTATACCTTCTTCTCCCCTAATGTTAGGGGAGGTGTCAGCGTAAGGCTTAAGGGCGGGTTGACAGAGGGGTAATGTTTCGAATTACAAATTAATACCATGAAAAAAATTGCAGTTCATTTAGCCGAAGGATTTGAAGAAATTGAAGCCATAAGTATTATTGATGTACTTCGCCGCGCCGTTTTTGACGTTACCATTGTTTCCATGAACAAATCGATGGAAGTAGACGGAGCACACCAAATTACCGTAAAAGCCGATACGCTGTTTGAAGACCTGGATTACGATAACATCGATATGATCGTGCTTCCGGGAGGAATGCCGGGGGCGGCAAATTTAAAAGCACACAGTGGTCTGCGAGAGCAAATCTTAAACTTTAATGATATGCAAAAACCGCTGGCTGCTATTTGTGCTGCTCCAATGGTGTTCGGGAACCTGGGTTTGCTGAAAGAAAAAAAGGCAACTTGTTTCCCGGGATTTGAAGATGAACTGCACGGAGCAATTATTACCGGAGAAGCGGTGGCAGAAGCCGGAAACATTATTACCGGAAAAGGTGCAGGTGTAGCCATCAAGTTTGCTCTTAAAATTGTAGAGCTGTTTAATGGGAAAGAAGTTGCCGACGATTTGGCAGCCAAAATGATAGCGAATTAAAAAGGTATAAAATCAATTCTATCTCAAGTTGCATTTTTGCGATACGATCCGCAGTCTTTGAGTAACAATCCGTAGTCTTTGAGATGCAATCCTGGGTTCTTGAGCAACGATCCGGGGTCTCTGAGATGCGATCCGGGGTTCTTGCCCAACGATCCGCACCTTCTGAGACGCAATCCGCACATATTGAATAACAATCCGCAGCTTCTGATTAACAATCCGGGCTTATTGCTATCCGATTCGGAAGTATCTCTTTACAATACGTGCTTTTCGTAATCAACTTTGTAAAAAACAAAAGCCGCCTCGTTAAACGATAGCGGCTTTCTTATATCCTCTTCCGAAATGTTTATTTCGTTTTCTCTGCGATCCAGTTTTTAGCATTTACAAAAGCCTGAATCCAAGGTGCAACCTCATCGGCTTTTCTGTCAGCAGGGTAATTTGCCCAAAGATGCGGTTTGAAAGCACGTTCCAGGTGAGGCATCATTACCAAATGACGGCCATCATCAGAACACAACGACGCAGCGTTAAAGTGCGATCCGTTTGGATTACCCGGATAACCTTCGTTACTGTATTTCATCGGAATATTGTACTGTTCTTCGTTAAACGGCAAGTAGAATTTACCTTCGCCGTGTGCCACCCAGATTCCGAGTTTCATTCCGGCCATATTTTCCAACATCACCGATTTGTTGTCCTGAATATCAACATTCAGGAACGACGATTCGAATTTACCCGATTCGTTGTGCAACATTTTTGGTTGAATGCTGTGCTCAGGATAAACAACTCCCAATTCCACCATTACCTGGCAACCGTTACAAACACCTAAACTCAAGGTATCTTCGCGTTGGTAGAATTTCTCCAGTGCCACTCGTGCCGTTTCGTTGAATTTAAAAGCTCCGGCCCAACCTTTTGCCGAACCAAGAACATCAGAGTTAGAGAATCCACCAACGAAAACAATCATGTTAACGTCTTCCAGCGTTTCGCGTCCTGCAATCAGGTCGGTCATATGAACATCTTTCACATCCATTCCGGCAAGGTACATCGCGTACGCCATCTCGCGGTCGCCGTTTACACCTTTCTCCCGGATAATTGCAGCTTTTACACCCGAAGCCGTGCGGCGCTTCAGGTCGATGCCCAAATCGGCAGCTTTTCCGGTGAAATCTTTAAAGTCGAATTTTAATCCCTGATCTTTATAATTTTTAAAACGTTCCAGCGCCTTTTCTTCTCCACTTTGTTTGCGGTCTAACAAATACGATGTTTTAAACCACATTTCGCGTAAGGAGTTGATATCAAAGTCGGCTTCGATAGTGCGGTTCATCACCCTTACTTTACGGTAAGGAACAGGGAAACCTAACGACATGAACTCTACTCCGGCATCAGTAAGTTGCTTTTTCACCTCATCGTTATCAGCACACTGAATAACAATTCCAGGGTTCTCAGCCAATAATATTTTCGCCAGATCTTCTTCCTCAAAAGAAGTAACATCTACTTTCATTCCGCCTTTTACGTTGGCGAAACACATTTCAAGCAAAGTAGTGATCAAACCTCCCGAAGCCACATCATGCCCGGCAAGAATCAGTTCCTGTTCGATAAGATCCTGAACTGTATTAAATGCCGTTACAAATTTTGCAGGATCAGCAACTGTTGGTGCCGTGCGACCAAGTTTATTGATCGACTGTGCAAAAGCACTTCCACCAAGCGCACGCTCCATAAACGACAAGTCAATGTACAGAATCTCTTTGCTTTCGTCGTTTACCAATACAGGCTCAACCACTTTTTTCACATCGGTAACTTCGCCCGACGATGAAATGATTACCGTTCCCGGTGCCAATACCACATCGCCTTTGTATTTCTGTGTCATCGACATTGAGTCTTTACCGGTCGGAATGTTAATTCCCAATGCACAGGCAAAGTCGCTGGCTGCTTTTACGGCGTTGTAAATACGGGCATTTTCTCCCGGATTTTTAGCCGGCCACATCCAGTTGGCACTCAACGATACACTTTTAATTTTATCGGGCATTGGCGCCCAGATAATATTTGTCAGCGACTCGGCAATTGCAAGCACCGAACCTCTTTCAGCATCAACAAGTGCTGCTACCGGTGCGTTACCGATTGCAGTTGCCAATCCGGCTTTCCCCTGGTAATCGAGTGTAATTACACCGCAGTTATTCAGTGGCAATTGCAATTCGCCGGCGCATTGCTGTTTGGCAATTCGTCCGGTTACCGAGCGGTCAACCTTGTTGGTCAGCCAGTCTTTACTTGCCACCGACTCCAGTTGAATGGTTTGTTCAACCAAGTCGTATATTTCTTCCCAGTTGTATTCTAATTCGTCAAACTCAGGAACGATGGTTTCATCCTCCATTATTGTTTTCGGAGGATTTCCGAACATGTATCCCAACTGCCAGTCGATCGATTTTTCCCCGGTTTTTGAGTTCTCAAAAGTAAACTGCATATCGCCGGTTGTTTCACCGATTTCGTAAATTGGTGCACGCTCGCGTTCTGCAATCTTACGAAGTAACTCAACATGCTCCGGTTTCATAACCAATCCCATGCGCTCCTGCGACTCGTTACCAATAATTTCTTTTTGCGAAAGGGTTGGATCGCCAACAGGTAATTTCGATGTATCGATTTTTCCTCCGGTTGTTTCAACCAGTTCGGACAAACAGTTCAGGTGTCCACCTGCACCGTGGTCATGAATTGAAATGATCGGATTATCATCAGCCTCACTCAGCGCACGAATGGCATTGTAAGCTCTTTTCTGCATTTCAGGGTTAGCACGTTGAACAGCATTCAATTCAATATGGTTTTCGAATTCACCTGTTGCCACCGACGAAACAGCGCCACCACCCATTCCAATGCGGTAATTATCGCCACCAAGCAACACTACTTTATCACCTTTGCCCGGCTCATCTTTCAAGCTATCCTTTTTGTTTCCAAAACCAATACCACCTGCAAGCATGATTACTTTATCGTAACCATATTTCACAAAGTCCTCGAAATGCTCGAAAGTAAGCAGTGATCCTGTAATAAGTGGCTGACCAAACTTGTTACCAAAATCGCTGGCACCGTTTGATGCTTTAATCAGGATTTCTTCAGGAGTTTGGTACAACCAATCACGTTCTTCGGTTGCCTGCTCCCACGAACGTTGTGCTTCGGTACGTGGATACGATGTCATATAAACCGCCGTTCCGGCAATTGGCAAAGCACCTTTTCCACCGGCAATACGGTCGCGAATCTCTCCACCTGTTCCAGTTGCTGCACCGTTAAAGGGCTCAACTGTTGTTGGGAAGTTATGTGTTTCGGCCTTTAACGAAAGAACCGTTTCAATATCTTTTACTTCAAAAAAGTCGGGTTTATCTTGTGTTTTCGGGGCAAACTGCTCAACAACCGGCCCTTGAACAAACGAACAGTTGTCTTTGTATGCCGAAACGATTTTATTCGGATTTTCCTTCGATGTCTTTTTAATCATCTGGAATAACGACGATTCCATTTCTTTTCCATCAATAATGAAGGTTCCGTTAAATATTTTGTGACGGCAGTGTTCCGAGTTTACCTGGGCAAAACCATAAACTTCGCCATCGGTAAGCGGGCGTCCCATTTCTTTCGACACCGAATTCAGGTATTGAATCTCGTCGTCGCTCAAAGCCAACCCTTCCTGTTCGTTGTACGCTGCTATATCTTCAATATTTAAAATCGGATCGGGTTCTTTGTCGATTGCAAAAACCTGCTGATCAAGCCCTTTGTAGATAGCCTGAAGCATTGGGTCGAATTTTGCTTTTTCATTTTCTACCTCGAAGAATTCCTCCATACGGCGGATTCCTTCAATGCCCATATTCTGGGTAATTTCTACGGCGTTGGTACTCCACGGAGTAAGCATTTCCTTACGCGGGCCTACAAACCAACCGTCGATTTGCTGAGGTTTTAAACTTTCGGCTCCGGAAAATAACCATACCAGTTTTTCGGTATTTTCATCGCCTAAGGGCTGTGCAGAATAAACTGCGATAATATTGTTACTTTGAGTTTTAAAGAATTGAATCATGTTGCAGCGAACTATTAATTTAAGAACATGTTGTAAAACACGCTGCAAAGATAAAAAATATTAATTGGCAAGTCGGCTAAGTTATAACAATAAGACAACAGTTTTTTAACACCGAAAACGTTAAATAGGATTAAAAGCCGGCGGATTTCATTTTTTCTGGTTTTCTTTGGGCAAAATTAGGTACATGAGAGTTTTATTATTTATTGTCGCTGTAGTTATTATGGTATCGTGCAGCTCGCAACGAAATCTGCAAAAAACATATATCGGAAAACCCTTATCGTCGTTAGAATCGGAATTAGGTAAACCTCAAACCGTTTTTAACAAGGAAAGTGAAAACATTTATATTTTTGAAAAAATTGAGATGCTGAAAAGCACTGAAATCAGCCAGCATAAACTTACGCTTGACCCGATGGTGACACCAAAGGTGAAAAAAACATCGCGTTACACAGTTACCGTTGTTGATGAAGTGATTACGAAAATAGAGCTGGAAGAACAATACGATCGAAACAATTAATAACAGTCTAAATCTGCTGAGAACTGCAAAAAAACAAATTGTATTTATCAGGTTTAAAGAAATTTTATAGTTTTGCAGGCACGTTCAAAAAAAATTATTGCCCAGGTGGTGGAATTGGTAGACACGCAAGGTTGAGGGCCTTGTGGGAGAATTTTCCCGTGCAAGTTCGAGTCTTGTTCTGGGCACGACGCAAAAATCATCAAAAACTAAAAGCGCTTAAAATCAATGTTTTAAGCGCTTTTTTTTGTTTTCCAGAAAGTCAAAAAAGCACAAAAAAAGTCAAAGTAAACGAGACTTTATCGAGAACAAGCATTTTTTTCAAAAACTGTTCTCGGCAAATCGTGTAACTATCTCTTTTACAACATTTAAATTGATACGAATTGACTCGATTTGGTGTTGAAAAACATGGTCAGAATGGGTATTTTTGACCAACAATCGAGAACAATTCTTCTGAAACTTTAAAATGAAGAAATTATGAGATTGACGATTAACTTTTTGATGAAAAAATCGAGACAGAAAAACAATGGTGAAATCCCTGTCTACGTGAGATTTACAATGAATTCAAAACGAGTAGAATTATCTACGGGAATTTACTGCCATTCTGATAAATGGGATGATGTCGGGCAACAAATCCGAGGGAGGAATGAATCCGCCAGGATTCTTAATAACAGGCTGGACAAAATCCAAAATGAAATCCAGGATCACTATAATAAGCTAAAGTCTTCCGGTGAAGAATTTAATGTTACAACCATAAAGAATAAACTACTTAACATTGATGAAAGTAAGGGTATTCTTAAAATATTCGATTACTACTTAAATAGCATTCTGGAGAAACTGGATAAAGGTTACTCCATGGAAACTTACAAACACTATAAATCTTCCAGAAAGAGATTGGCAGCCTTTATTAAATACCAATATAAAAAGGCCGATTATCCAGTTGAGTCTATTGATTACAAATTTTTAGATGCTTTCGATGTTTATCTGAAAAAAAGGTTTAAAGTTCACCAGAATACGGCATGGAATTATCACAAACATTTACGACGTGTTTTAAATCTCGCAGTTTCAATGGATCACATACAAAAAAATCCATACAATAAATACAAAGTAGATTTAAAGGAAACTCATCGTGAATTTTTGACGTCTGAAGAACTTGCTAAAATCGAAGAGAAAGATATTCAGATTGAACGTTTATCTGCAGTTCGTGACATATTTGTTTTTGCCTGTTATACTGGCCTTTCCTATTCTGATATTTCTAAATTAAGTAAACAGCACTTGCAAAAGGGTATTGATAAAAACGAATGGATAATCATAGACCGATCTAAAACTAATAACCGTTGCCGGATTCCCATTCTTCCGAAAGCCAAAGAAATTTTGGAGAAATACAAGAATTATCCCAAAAATCATAACAAAGACCTACTACTTCCCGTGCTAACTAATCAGAAAATGAACAGTTATCTGAAAGAGTTAGGTGATATTTGCAGTATTAACAAAAGTATTACAATGCACATGGCCAGGCACACATTTGCAACTTCCGTAACTTTAGCAAATGGGGTTCCTATTGAAACCGTTTCAAAAGTACTTGGACATTCCTCACTGAAAACAACACAGATTTACGCAAAAATTCTTGATCAGAAGATTTCGGAAGATATGCAAGCACTTCAGGAAAAGCTTGGGAGTAATGACAAAAAGGAAAGTTCAGCTGAATTCGAGAAAGGCAAGGCTAAGCTTTCTTAATTAATCATTTAAACATCTGTATCAATTTTCCAAAGCTGTCCTTAATCCCAAATCGTAAACACCGGCTCTTTCCAATTCAGGCATTAGGCAAAAGAAGGCGGAATAAATGGACTGAAAGATTGCGCTGGAGGACAGTAAATTGGCAAGTGTTTTCCCAATGCTTTGCTGCCAAGTCTCCTTTCGAAGTATGAGAAATGTGTATTGGCAGCAAAGAATACCAATAATTCCAATACTCTTGTCAATTTGCTGGCTGCGTTTATGCCGTAAGCTTTTGACGTTTGCCTGAATTGAAATCAATTTGTTGAAGATTTGGGAGAACCTTATGATTTACATCCTGTAGCCCCTGTTCTTTTTCTTTATAGGCTTTATTCGTTGATATGACTCCTTTTTTTGTTGTCTCTTTTCATCCTTCTCTGCCTGAAGCAGACCTTCTTTGATCAACTGATAGAAAGCCTGATCCAGTGATGGATTATCAATAACCGCAATATATTCCTGCCTCTTATTCTCATCCAGCTTGTACTTAATTTTTGAATAACTGAATTGCCTGTCAATTTTAGAACCGTTAAATCTCAAATCATTTTTAGTAAACGAAATCCCCTGAACAACATTTGTATTCCCCCTGCATTTGTAGTTTACTGTTATCCCCTCTTTATTCAGTTTAGCTTCCAGTTCGTCCAGGTCTTTACATTTGGGTACAAGCTCTTTCAGGCAAATATAAATCTCATATTTTGTTTTGTCCGGTTCTTTTAGCCGGTGAAACTTCACATTTTCTTTTCCCTTGGCAAAATACAAGTCGTTTTTTCGTGTAAGCTCTTTACAGATCTTTTCACTACGGTAACGATCGTTTTTATTGGATATCGTTTTCCCCTGGTTGTTCACCCTGTTATACACAATGTGAATATGAGGATGCTCCTTATCGTAATGCCGGGCTATTATAAACTGGGTATTTATGATTCCCATTCTGTTCATGTAATCATCCGCAATCTTTAGAAGAAACTCATTATTCAACTTTGCTTTATCCTGGACGGAAAAATCCAGGGAAATATGACCTACCGGTTTGCTGACCCGCGAATTGAGTTCTGTTTGAGCAACAAAACTTTTTGTTATCGAATTGGTATTTTTCAAACGAACGCCCTCTACCATTAACAATTCAGCCGCTTTCTTTGGATCAAGGATATAATCTACCGCCCCGGCAAAGTCTCCACCTGTTGTAATCTTGGCAATCATAGAATTTTGTTTATTATTCGGTCAATCTTATTAGCAAGAAACAGGTATTCGCTACGAATATGATCGTAACCCTGGGCATTGGCTTTACGTGCAATCTGATTCAGGTTATTGGCCATTCCTGAGAGTTTTCTTATCTCAGCATTCAGTTCGGGTGTCAGGCGTTGGACAACTGTAGTATTCATTATTGACCGTCTGACGAACTCACTTTGTGAAATCCCGGCTTCTTTCGATTTGCTAATAAGGGAGTAATATTCAACGGTCGACATTTTTACCGTTACCTTATATTTCATCTTCTCACCATCCAATTTTCGTGGACGTCCACCTTTGTTAAATTGCACCATATTTTATTACCATTTTTTAGACCAACGGGATGCTAAACATGGGTTTTGGTCTTACCAAAACATAAACTTGCTATCCTACCTCGAAAGGGTCTTTTTATGGAAATAAAGTTAGGTAACAGAACAGAGAAAGGAAACACCAAACTAACTCAATATCAATCAAATAAAATGCTTCATGGGTTTAGCTAGTTCTAATAAATTCTTTTATTAATTGAATCAGTTATCGTCACTTGTCACTAAACCGGCCTGAATATGATTCGTAATCAAGTCCTTAATAGCCACACAAGAGACATCGAGTTTTTCTGACAACAATCTGAGGACTTCATCCATGACATGTTGTTTTTCCATCGTTGCCACCGGAATCCCTTATTTATATTGAGTGTAATTATACAATAGATGACGAACGTTTAGCAATTAATCTGCTTTAACCTTTTAGTTTAAATTCTGACTTATTATTGCGATGCGTTCCAGTTAATTCAAAACCATTGGTGCTCTCTTATCAGATTCTTCTAGAACTCAGTATCAATAGTGTTAAATAACGGGCTAATTATACTACTTTGAATTATGGTCTAACATTTCATTTAATGTAGATAATGATATGGAAATACATTCCGAAACATCCAAATCGGTTTTCGAATACGCCTCACATTCAAGCAATTTCGTGTTGATCTCTTTAACAAGCTCCAATTCATTATTTTGCATTGCCATTTTCACGAAAAACTTAGTCATACTGCACTGCATCAGCCTATTACCTCTATAATATTCTATAATCTTAAAAAATAAGTCAGTTGAAAATAATACATCTTCGGTCCACGTACGAAAAATAATGTATTCAAGGATTGTCTTTTGGGCGAAACAAATCATAATTTTTAAATCGATAGTGTCGGTTGGAATTAAATATTCATAAAAAATTCCTTCTGAAATAAGCTGATCGTACGCCGGAACCAGTTCCGGAACAGACAATAATTGATTTTTGTCAACGAAAGTAGTTTCTCGGCCCTTCTTACAAAGAGTTACAAATCGTTTCAGTAACAACAATTTTTCCTCCAGAAAAGGGTGTGAAAATATTCTTGTTTTAATAAAATGATTGAGTAAAATTATTTCGGATATGTTATCGTTTTGCCTGAATTTATGAATAAATAACGAAAATGAATAAGGATGAGATATGATTTCAAGTACATCTTTATATCGGCTAAAAATATCTTTGTATTTGGATTCCGCATTCTGAAGTTTTAAGAGTGAATAAATTTCGTCTGAACTGAAAAGCGGAAAATTTATGGCATCGATATTTTTCTCATATGTAAAAGCAACATCGAACCAAAAGGATCGTCGAATCGGATTTTTATAAAGTTTTTGAACAAATACATCCAGGTTTTCCGGCCTGCACGTTAGCAACACTTTAAACCAACCTCCATCATCAACCATCATGATATGCATAATATTATCAACAAGTTGAGCGTAACGCTTCTGCTCGAAAAATACATCATCAACATCATCGATTATTAACCAAATACGCCCTTTCCGTTTTTCCGGATATTTATGAAAGTAGAAGTGACGGCTAGAATCGACTTCGAACTTTAAAAGCTGGTTGATTAAATCAATATTACTGTTTTTTGAATAGAGGTTAAAAAATATTTCCCCATCAATTAAACAGACGATATCATTTTCAAATTTCTCATTTCCCTGTAAAAAATATTTTTCTACAAGCTGTATCATCAGGGTCGATTTTCCATATCCGTCGGGAGCAATAAAAAGGGTGGCCGGAGTATTGCTTGTCTCAAATTTTTCAAAGCGATCTAATAGCGGTCGTCTAAAGATGAATTTCTGGTTATTATATTTGGTTTTTTGTTTTAACGAATCAAGACTGGTTCGCGTAACTTGCATCATTCGCCTTTTTAATAACTCCCATTGATCCTCTTCGGTGTCGGTTAGTTTAACTTCACCGTAACAAGCATAAAAATCATTCCAGTCTTTAAATCCAACAAATTCGGCTAAGGTATCAAGGGTATACTTGGAAGGGTTATGATTACTTTTTATCAGTCCAAAAAATCTTTTAAGGGTAGAAACGCTAATCTGCTTTTGAGTTTCTTCATATATTTTCTGCGACAGCCAGTTGCAATCGCTTCCATATAATCTTACTTTATTAAGTTTAGCCTGGACGCTGTTTCTTAACAACTTGTAAATATCCACAACAATCTATTTTATAGGTAAATAATTTCCAATATTCAAATAGATTAATTGCTTGTCTAAGTACAAAAGTATTGCAAAATGTTAAAGAAACCAACAGCTGATGGGGTATACACATCTTAGAACAATTAATATTAAAAAGTTAGTCTGTGATAATCGAATTCAAAGCCCATCTGTTCGATTATTTGAGCTTTCAATTCTTAAAATTCGGAATTAGGGAGTCCCCCTACACAATAGAATAAAAACCCTGAATTTCGGCTAGTTACCCAACTGCAAATCAAAAACTTTATTTATCATATAATCAAAACTCTAATGAGCTAATTAATGTAATTATTTCATTCATTATTATGAATAAAATGAGCAACAACATGAAAAGCTATTGTTACAACTTTCTGCTTTACAGATACTATTTTTGTATTCCAAGTTGTTGATAAAATCATTGCTAGCGCAAGGCCGTTATCGGTTACACTGAGTAATTCCGAGTGAAAGGAATTATGAAACTGCCAAAAGCAGGCTATTCGTTGAGATAAAAAATTAGGTTTTAATTGATACAATGGATACTACAACAAGAAAAGCGACGGTTTATTTGGACAGGGACCTTGTTGAAAGTAAGAAAACATCGGGAATTTACACCTCTACAAAAAAAGACATCAATCCTTTTATAAGCGTATACGGTAAGGAGAGAAATTCTTTTATTGTTGACTGGCAAGTTTGTGATGAGGAATACCTTGAAAAATAAATCAACAGGTAGATCTGAGGTGCTGAGGGAATAATCAGCAATTTTTCTTTATTCTGAATTCAGGCTGAATAAGGCGTAAATGGTATTGCCCAAAATCAGCTCTAAATAACAACTGAATAATTAGAAACCGTTAAAAGCAAAGCCATGATTGAGTATGCCAAAAGTATTTTACCCAAAATACGAGATTGGGAAACATTGTTTCGTAAAGAGCTGAACAAATGTTATAAATGGTCGCCGGAAAACGAAATCCCTGAACTTCGCACATGGTGTTATGCAAATTTTCATAGCTCACATCAAGCCATCTTGGCAGAAGTTTTCAATCCTTCGCCTAAAGTACTCATTCTAGAAATAAACAGGAGTAAAAAAATAGAAAAAGTGAGTTAGAAGAGAAATCTAATTTGCAGCAAAACAACGTTTACCAGCCTGATATTGTGCACAATAGGAGAAATAGAGAAAAACCAATAATACAAGATATACTTTTCCTGGAATTATAAGAATTCACAAAATAAAACACTAACAATTAACAAAAAAGCGCATGAAGGTATTAATGTTCGGGTGGGAATTTCCACCACATATTTCAGGAGGATTAGGTACAGCATGTTATGGACTTACAAAAGCACTATCAGTTTTTCCAGGATTAGATTTAACATTTGTAGTTCCTAAAATTTGGGGAGACGAGCCAGGCGGAGGAATGCAACTGCTGGGAGCAAGTGAAATAGATTTGCTGGCCAGTAAAATAAAAGCCGAAGAATTTAAAACTCCCTTTACTTATTTAAGTGTGCAGTCGGGCATGTTGCCCTATATCGACCCGACAGCCTATCCCGAAGCAATCAAAGAAGCGCAAAAAAAGTTCTCAGAACCAAGCAAACAAGATCCTTTCGAAAGTATAAGATTCACGGGAGCATATCATACTGACCTACTAACTGAAATACACAATTTTTCGGTAGTGAGCGAACACATTTCCAGGCAACAGGACTATGATGTAATTCATGCCCACGACTGGCTCACCTATCCTGCCGGAATAAAAGCCAAACAAGCCACAGGGAAACCATTAGTAATTCATGTTCATGCTACTGATTTCGACCGTAGTGGAGGAAATGCAAATCCCGATGTATATAACATTGAAAAAGCAGGGATGGATGCTGCTGACAGGATTATCGCGGTGAGCAATCACACTAAAAAAATAATTATTGAAAAATATTTCATCAACAAGGCAAAAGTTACTGCCGTTCACAACGGAGTTGAACCTTTTACCGCAAATGAAGATTCCCTGATAAAAACCAAAAAGAAGCATCGAAAAACAGTTACCTTCCTTGGACGAGTAACCATGCAGAAAGGACCTCAGTATTTTGTGGAAGTGGCCAGAAAAATACTTTCACGAATGCAAGATATTGAATTTGTAATGGCCGGAAGTGGTGATTTATTACAGGAAATGATAACGTTGGTTGACAATTTTGGATTGAGAGAAAACTTCTCTTTCCCTGGTTTTTTGAAAGGGCCAGCGGTTCGAAACTGTTTAAAACACTCTGATGTATTTATAATGCCATCTGTTTCCGAACCGTTTGGAATATGCCCACTGGAGGCCATGTTTTGCAAAGTTCCGGTAATTATTTCAAAACAATCGGGAGTTTCAGAGGTAGTACAACACTCCATTAAAGTAGATTTCTGGGATACAGACGCAATGGCCGATGCCGTTTACAGTATTCTAACCCGGCGTGTTCTCAGAAAAAAGATGAGAAAAGGTGGCGCTAATGAAGTTATTGAAATAAACTGGGAGAAAAGCGCTTTAAAAATAGCAGATATCTATGGCAGCTTATTGAGAGCTTGATGAATTACAACATTCTATAATTATAACCGTATGAAAAGTATATGTTTTTGTTTCCAGCTTCACATCCCTCTTATTTTGCGAAATTACAGGTTTTTCGAGATCGGGCAGCATCACGAATATTTTGACGATGATGAGCTTGCAGCTTATTTAAAACAAAAAACGAAGAATGTACTGGTACCTTTCATTGAAATGCTTCAGCTTCTTCACCTGGAAACAAATGGAAAATTTAAGGCCGGAATTTCTATTTCGGGAACTACTTTACAGCATCTTCAAAAATCGTCTCCCGAAGTGATACAGCTTCTAAAAGAATTACTACAGAATAATTGTATAGAATTTTTGTCGGAACCCTGGTCGCATTCATTGCTTCCGTTCACTAGTGACAAACTGCTTAAACAAGAAACGAGGCGCCATGACAAGCTTATACAGGAACTTTTTGGAACAAGACCCAAAGTACTCTTTGCCTATGTCCCTTATGGCTTGTTACCTTTACTTAATTCTTCAGAATTAAATAAACGAAATGGTACTATTACATATACTAATTCTCTGTTTAATAAAAAGAAAGACATTAACAATATAACTCCGCATCTACCCGATGACCGTCGTATCTTTTTTATCGACGCAAAAATTAGCCAGAAATTCGGAAAGATCGATTTTAATCCAAATTTTCACACATTAGCAGTTTATACTTCTGGTATAGCGGAACGTATAAATAGAAACGCTTTGTCGTATAGTCCCTCGATTATTGTGTTCAACCCGGGGCAAAAAGCGAGACCGTTTAATCTAAACCATGTATTAGTTTGGAAAACTGAAATTCAAAAGCTGCTCCATGACTACCAATTTGAGTACTTGTACCCTTCTCAAGTTATTGAGCATTATAATCACCCCGTTTCCAACGCTAATTGTTCTGAAAAGTTCTTAAATCGTTATCGTTCTACCGATTTCTGGCTTCACTCTAAATTACAACGCGAGGTATTTTCAAAGCAAAAAGCAATACATGCCATGCTTCAGAAGGCAATTTACAGTCCTCTTCATTCAAAGTGGGAGAATATTCAAGACATGGATCATTTGCTTTTTATAAGCGATAATTATTTCAAAGAATCGTTTGCTGCCAACTATTTCACTCCTTATTCAAGTCCGTATATGGCATATATTAATTATATGAATGTACTGGAGGATATATATTCCAGCCTGAAAAAAGAACTCCATCAACCCATTTTTCAAACAAAAATTCACAAAAAGAAAAGATATGTTACGGCTGATTGAGTTCTTTTATTCAGTTACTTATATAATAAATGAATAATTATAAAACATCCTGAGATTTTAGATTTACGATACCATGAAGACAGAAGATTTGAGGATTGGTAACTATGTCCTGATTTCAAATCATGATGCACTTGTAAAAGTTGCATCATCTCCCCAAAGAGTTTGTGGAATCACTTCAGAGAATGAACTTGAATTTCACAGAAAAAACCCTGATGATAAGATTTTCAAAGTACCGGTTGTACATTGTTTTGGAATCCCTTTAAGTGAGGAATGGTTAACTAAACTAGGCTTTACAATTGTAAAGTATGTACCATCTACTTATAGTGTTGTTTTAGGTGGTTTTGAGCTCTGTTTTGGTGAAGCCCCTGAATGTTATAATTTTCTCACCCTAAATAACTGGCATGGGAAAAATGAAATAAAACTGGAACTAATGTATGTCCATCAAGTTCAAAATCTCTATTACATACTGACTGGCAAGGAGTTGGAATTAAAAAATGACGAACCGAAAAATAAACAGTTCAATTAAAAAATAAAAACCATGTCAAAGTTTCATGAAGCATTAAAAAGTGCGAAAAAAGCTCCCAAAAAAAGTGCAAAAGAAAAGAGAGCTGAAAAGAGAGAAAAGAAGGCAATGAAAGATTCTTCTTATAGTATTAAAAAAGTTTTTGAAGAAAAGGAAAAGTAATTTTTAACTGGCCGGATAAGTTGAATCTTTTACCTATTCGAAACTCTTTTGATTGTCGTCGTTACCCGACAAATGATATTTTACTTCGGGTTCGATATGCACATGAACGTGGCAGCGCGAAATTTCGTTTTTGATTTTATTTTCAATCATATTAGCTATTTCATGTGCTTCCAGAATACTCATTTTTGATTTTATATGAATATTTAGTTCGACAAAAAATTCAGCACCGGCCGCTCTGACTTTTAAATCGTGGTATTGCTCAATTTCATCTAATCCATCTAAAATTGATCTGACTTTTAAATATGTCTCTTCGGGAACTCTATCAAGAAGTACGTTAATCGAACGTTTTCCTAACTTGTAGGAAACGTGAATAACGATAAACGCAACTATAAGTGCAGCAATGCTATCTGCAATATAAAATTCGAAATTTGAGCATATAAGCCCCAGGAGAACAACAAGAGAACTCCAAATGTCTGTAGAAAAATGCAAGGCATCGGCCT
The DNA here is from genome assembly GCF_010586825.1 of Draconibacterium mangrovi. Lineage (GTDB taxonomy): Bacteria > Bacteroidota > Bacteroidia > Bacteroidales > Prolixibacteraceae > Draconibacterium > Draconibacterium mangrovi. The sequence goes on from NZ_JAAAGB010000008.1 coordinate 118,528, forward strand.
CTAAAGCCTGACTGTTGTATTTTTTAGCCACCCGCCTTAGAGCACGCGAGCGCGTGAAGTCTATTATAATTGAAGTAACAACAACAACATAACTCCAAACAGTAACATCGATATGTGTCTTGCCTGAGATTAAGCGGAAAACTGCTTCATAAATAATCCAGATACAAGTAACAAGCAACAATAATGTCTCAATCAGAGCAGATAAATTTTCGATTTTACCGTGTCCGTAATGATGGTCTTTATCCGCCGGTTTATCTGCTATCCGAACGGCTAACCATGTTATTGCAGCAGCTACAAAATCTAAAGCAGAATGCAAGGCCTCTGACAGAATTCCTAAACTTCCGGTAATTATTCCAACAATAAATTTGAAACTTGTCAGAACGATTGCAGCAATTACCGATAAAAATACCACTTTATTTTTTTCCTTAACTGCGTTTTCCATAAATGCATTAATGATAGTAGCTATTTTTCCAATTTACGATACCGCTTTTATTAATGTTCATCGATATTTGTTACTTCATAGAATTGCAGGAATAAACTCATTCCCAATTTTTCTGCTAAAACAGTTATATTCTAATGTCTCGCGGAAGTTAGCTCGAAGGGTGGTTCCGAAAGAAGCGCATCAATAAGCGGCTTGTCGCGTTCGTAAATATCTTTTCGGAAATTAACAACATGGTTGGAATCAACCCATGCTGTCCAATACAAAAGGTGGACATTAGGTTGCTCATTTAACTGAACCGTTTTACTAATTTTTGTAGCAACAGTTTTATTAATTTGTTCGCTACTCCAGTTTTCGGTGTCATCAAGCAAGTATTCTGCAAGCATTAAAGCATCCTGCACTCTTATGCAGCCCGAACTAAAAGCACGCTCATTTTTATCGAAAAGTTCTTTGGAAGGAGTATCGTGTAAATAAACATGAAATCTGTTCGGAAACATAAATTTAACTACTCCCAGTGCATTGCCGGGTCCCGGTGGCTGACGGAAAATCAAACTTTTAGCACGATCGCTGTTCCAGTCAATATTATCAGAATTTACAGCCTTACCACTATTATCAAAAACGAACAAGTTTTTATTTTTAAGATAGGCAGTATCTTTTCGTACACCAGGAAGAACATCCGCTCTTACAATACCGGGTGGTACAGTCCAGGTAGGATTAAAAACAAGGTATTGCATTTTTGCACTGAAAACCGGTGTCTTTCGGTAAGGTTTCCCTACAATTATTTTATGCTTTTGTACCAATAACCCATCTTTTATAACACTGAGGTTATAATCAGCAATGTTTATTAAGATATAGAAGTTGCCAAATTCCTGTTCAAGCCAGCGCCAGCGTTCCATATTTGCGCGAATTTGCTTTATTCGCTGTTCAACGGAGACATTTAATTCACTCATTGTACGTGGACCAATTTCTCCGTCATCTTCCAAACCGTGTCTGCGTTGAAAATTTTTAACGGCAATAAATAAGTTATCGTCAAATAAATTTTGATTTTCCGCTCCCTCCTCTTTCAAATCACCTAAAGAAAAAAGCCGTTTTCTAATTTCAGGAATACGATCATCTTCCATTGTTCGTTTAATGATCGGGCCTTCCAGCTTTAACGCCTCATTTTCAACATCTATCGATCGATAGAATTTAAGCACATTTTTTAAATCGGAATAAGTTTTGTGTTTGGGCAAAGCGGTCTGAACAGCTTTATTAATATCGCCCAATGCTAGAGAACTATTCAGAAGTTCAACAGGGTCACCTTCCCTTCTGGTAACATGCCACTGAGCATCAATTGTTTCCGGGTTTACTTTTCCTGAGAATAAATGCGAGGTATAGAGTAAAAAAGCATCGGTCAGCAACATGTCATATTCAGCTTTGTCGAGTTCGGTCTGATGTAAACCGGAAAGTTGCCGCAGCTTTTCAAAATGGTAATCGACCGGATTAAGACCTTCATTTTCTGCATTTTGTATTTCGATAATCAGTTGCGATGCAGTGTTGGAATTCCATGCAATGTTGAACAGACGTTTTTGGTAAAACAGTGAAAGCGATTGTGAACATTGCAGATTCTCGCCACAAGCAATTAATGGAATTTGACCGGCATTTTCAATTCTTCTTCTGATTATCTCATTTGCAAGCTCATTTTGCGGTTGAAACAAAAATTGTAGCAAACACAACAATATTAGAATACAGTTAAGCATCGAGATTTAATAGCGTAGAGTGTTTTAAATAATTCGTCTCAGGAAAATAAATAAAAAGGCAGGTTTTGTTAGCAAGCAAGTGAATTACCTCCTTGTATTTGTTTATCGATATAGCCGGACACCCAAAGCTTCTTCCAAGCCTACCATACTTTTTTATATAGGCACTGCTAACATATTCTGCGCCGTGAATTACTATATTTCGAGTTCTGGCATTATCGTTAAATTCCTTTTCCATTCCATCCAGATAAAGGGAAAGTCCGTGTTTCCCATAATACGTATTACCGGTTATAAAGAAACCAAGACTACTCATTTTCGTATTAGGCGTATTCGAGAAATTTTGAGCAAATTCCTCTCCGGTATTCTTACCATGTGCAACAAGAATATGGTACAATATTTTTTCCTTTTCAAGATCAATTACCCACATTCTTTTTTCTTTTGATGACACACTGAAATCAATAATGGTTAAAATATTCTTATTGCCTACTCGCAGTTGTTTTTTTAATTCGGTATACCCCTGCCACGCTTTATCGAAAACCACGAAATCAGGTTTATCCGAATATGACTCCAGATTGTTGAATACAACAATTGATTCAGTTTCATTGAAAGTCACCTTATCCGTGTTGGAGGAATTATTAATCGGCGGCAAAAATGTGAGGGATAAAATAAGCGTTATAAACGGCAAAATACTTAGTGTCATATCTAAAATTCAATATAAAGAAGTGATCACAAAAATACATTTAGTTTTTTAAAATCGCACATCATTCTCCACAGTTAAATATATGATTTTTAGCTACATAACATAATGCAACTGAACAGATCCTATTAATAATTAATCGGGAGATTAGGTCAGTTTAAAAAAGGGTCTTTGGCTTTTCGCGGTATGGTATCATAAACCTAAAATGCTTCTTCTCTTCAGACAACCTGATTATTTAATTCCAGTATGATTATTTACAACTCCATTGTGTTACTTTCAACTATCATCCCGTCATAATTTTAGCAAAAACAATAATTATGGCACAAGTTAACAGACAATTAAAAAGAGGTAATAATATCGCGTTAGTCATAGGGATTTTGATTATGCTGCTTTTAATGATATTGTGGTATGTAATCTGAGCTAATTATTTATAGGACAAATAACTAGCTACAAAAACACCAAACAGCACTGCACTGTCTTAAAAAAGAAATGGAGCCATTACATTATCAAATGCAATTTCTAATAATCTTACAGTTTCGTTTCTTCAATTATACTTCCTGTGTCTGATAGTATTATCAGATATCTGTTTAGGTCCTTATCTCTCAGAATAACCTCATACTCGAGTATATCGTCCTTATTTTTTACTACCAGATTCATTATTACCCCCATCGATGTAATCCTATTTTTAATTGCTGTCGGAAGATGATCCTCCTGAAGATTATGTTTGTATTCCAGTAATTTACCCGACAAATTGAAAATCGCGATATATTCAGTTTCGTTTTTGTAAAAAATGGCCTCCGAATGATTGTCTTTGTTAAACCACTCAACATTTACAGCATCTTCAAAATTCTGTTTAAGTGATTTTTGACAAACTTCTGATGGTATTACCCCGTTACCTTTTATTATTTTCTTTAAAAAGTCGTTCATTCTATCTTGTTTATATTTTTGACGTATCGAGTTATAGAAGTAACGTTATTCCCCGCTCAAATAATTTTTAGAATATAAATATACGACTCTGGCACGTGCCCTTTTCAGACGCATTTTTGCAGCATCTTCGCTAATCCGAAGCGAAGCTCCTATTTGTCTCATTGTAAGCTCATCCTTATACTTCATCAACAACAAAGCCTTCTCTTCCGGATGTATGAGTTCCAGAATATTCATCACCTTATCGTAATCAATTTCGTCAATTATTTCTTTTGTTTCATCAAGAATCTCGGCTATTTCGTTTTTACTACTCCACTCTGTATAATGCAACTTTTGCTTTGCCCGTAAATATTCAATACAATGGTTGTAGGTAATTGAATATAACCATGATGAAAAGGAGGACAATTGCCTAAAGGTTGACAGCTTTTCGAAAACTTTAGAAAAGATATCTTCAGTAAGTTCTTCCGCTAAATTTTTGTTTTTTACAAAAGTATAGCATTTGCCAAATACCTTATCAAAGTATCTTTCATACAACAGATTAAAATACCTTGACGCATCACCGCTTTGAATCTTTTCGATGATCTCAAAATCATTTAATGTTGTATGAATATTCTCTTTCATTTTTAAGCTTAAAGTCTGTTACAAATTTACTCTTCACCGTCTAAATAACAGATAATTAAAAACACAAATAAGATGAAAAAATTAATCGCAGTAGCTTTATTATTCTCTTGTTTGCTTGCAGTTGCGCAAGAAAAGAAATTACCCCAAAAGATTGTAACCGCACTTGAAAACAAATACCAGGAAGCCGAGATTGAGAACTGGGTACTTGTTGGAGATATGTATTACCTGGATTTCAATTTGATTTCCAAATCATACAAATCAATTTTCGATTCTGAAGGCATATGGATCGAAACCGCTGAGAATATATCAGAACTGGATATTCCGGTTGAGTTAGCAAATTTTATTAGTGAAAATTTTGAAGCAGGTATTGTACCTTATTGCGAAAAAGTAGAAACTCCGGAGCATCAATTTATACGGGTTAGTTTATACAATAGCGATAAATTCTTCGTATTGCAATGCGAGGATGATGGTAGCAATATCAAGATTATTCTGGAAGATCCATTAACTGATATTGACTAATGTGAGTTTGCTGATATAATATTGGAAGAAAGAATTACAATGAAAACACAACAAAACCCTATACACCAAATAATAACTTTCGGTGGTAAAATGGCCACTGCAATAGTATCAGGATTGCCTAATAGCAAAGTTATATTCAAACCTGTAAATAAATCTTTTCTCCAAATCAGAACAAAAAATGTAAAATTCCATGATGAAAAATATTATCACAGGCCGATTGCAAAGCCTGTTGTAGAAAAACAAACTCTATTAAAGGAGAAGAAAAAAGTAAAGATTGCGCACTAATTGTGATACGGAGAAGTCAATTAAGCAATGACAATTAAAACTAAAAAAAATGTTGAAAATAAAGAAAACAAGAGAAGGCCATTACATGGCCACTCTTGAACACAGGACAGAAGAATTAGACAGATACAACTCTAATTTAATTAAAAAGGAACTCTCTATGATTATAAAACCTCACCGTGAAATTACAGTTGATATGAAAGGTGTATATTCTATGAACATTGGAGCTTACAAAATCATTCAAGAGTTAGTGAACAAGGCCAATGCAAAAAAATGCAAAATAGTTTTTATTAATGCAGAGCCTTTTGTCTCAACCAAACTGTCATTCCTGAATTCCAGACGACTTAAAACCCGGGAAGAACTGGAAACAGATATGCTGTAAGTTTAATTGGGCAACTAAAGTTAATCTTCGAAAAATCCACATCGTAATGCTGAGACTAAAATACAACAGCTTAATTCGCTATTATTTCAGGTTATATTTCCTGGAAATAGTGCATAGTTCCACCGCATAATAAATACGGTTATAAATTTATTTTTCCCAGACCATAATCATGAGTTGGATACAAAACACCTTTTTTTAAAAAGAATAAATCACTAAAAGGATCATCTATTAAATCAAGATGTCCATCCAAGTCGGCAAATTCGATGTTAGGCCGACTAAGAGCAAAATGAAGACCCGCCGAAATACCTAAAGCACATTCATCAATACATCCCACCATTGTTTCCAACCCGGCAGCTTTCGCTACAGCATTAATATGTTGTGATTCGAGAATACCCCCTACCTTCATTAGCTTAATATTTACCATATCAATTAAATCGTTACTTGCCAGTCTGAAAGCGTCTTTTAATGTTCGAATGCTTTCGTCAGCCATAACAGGGAGATCAATATTCTGTGTCAATTTCCCCAGTAGATCATCTTTGGTTTGTTTTGTGGGTTGTTCCAGTATTTCAATCTTTGCACTTTTCGTTTTTTCCACAAATTCAATCGCATCGGCATAAGAATACCCCTGGTTGGCATCAAAACGAAGAACAATATCGTTTCCATATTTTTCTCTTATCTTAAGTATTTTCTCGATATCCTCAGCCAGGTTTAATCCTCCTTTGAGCTTTATAATCGTAAATCCTTGTTTCAGGTAATACCCGGCCTGATCTAAAGTATCTTTAACGGATAATATTCCAATAGTGATACTTGTTGCAATTCTATCCTTATACCCACCCAACAGCTGGTATAACGGAAGCTTTGCTTTGCGTGCCATTAAGTCAAACAGGGCCATGTCAACCATTGCCCTGGTCGATGACGCTCTTGGGCAAAGTTGTTTCAATATATGGGTAAAATGAGCAATCTGAAAGGGTGATTGGTTCTTTAGCAGCCTGATAACAATGTTTTCAATATTAGAAATAACATCTTCAGGGCTTTCATTCGTAACTTCCAGATCGGGAGCCGAACATCCCCAGCCTGTAATACCTTTGTCGGTATCTATTCTAAGAATGATATTAGTTGTTTTGCTTACCGTTTCATATGCTATTGTATAAGGAATAGCCAGAGCCATATCAAGCCTGAAATATTCAATATTGGTGATTTTCATCGTCGTAAAATTATTTGATTTCTATTGTTAAGTCGAAACTCCCTCCAAAATAGATATTCCGTAATGTGTCAGAAATTTTAGCATGGCGGCTTCATTTCTTAATATCTGTTTTGATAGAGCTCGTCAGAGGGTGTGTTTTTTATTGTCTCAACAAACTCCGCCATCTTTTTAATCATAATTTCCCACATTTTCATTCCTTTCTCAGCAGTGGCGCGTGTTGCGTTTCCCATTACCCCCGAAGCGGTCAGTTTTTCGGTGTGTACATACCACCTTACTCCCCTTTCGGAAGTATAATCAAGATATACATTATCCAGATCCAGTGTATCATCAATTGCCTTATCCATATCAACTAAATCGGGTCGGATTGCCAAACAAGTACTTGTTTCAATTTCGCCGGCATGAATGTCGTTTGGTGTATCTACTAAATTATAAAGATCAACATCGCTAGTTTCACCAGATTCAACACATACAAAAATATGTGCATCGCGGTTTATCATTTGTGCAGCATAAGTTAGCGTTGGTACATTATCACCATGGCCATTTAAAATCACTATCTTTTTTATTCCGTTGTGTGCCAGGCTCATTCCAATATCGTACACAAGAGCAGACAGTGCATTATTAGTAACAGAAAGTGTTCCTTTAAAATCGCTGTGGTGATAGGATACTCCATAAGGTATTGGGGGTAAAACAAAAGGTTTGGGATCATTACAATTTTCAGCAACTTTTTTCGCCAGATAATTTGCATCGAAATAATCCACATCAAGCGGCAAATGAGGCCCATGTTGTTCTATAGCGCCACAAGGCAGAATCGCTGTATCTACTATTTTCAGTCTTTCTTGAATATCGGGCCATGACAAAGATGCCCACATATACTCCGGATATTTATTGGTATCTTTCATTGTACTTGTACTTTATTTTATTTAAATAATCATCATTTAACACGATTTCTCTCCATTGGTGCTTTTCCCGAAGAACGGCTCCGTTTGAGTATTGAGACAAAATCTCAAACAATGGTTTGCGAATATGTTGGGGCATATCTTCCAGATTACTTCTTTCCTTATCAAATCTTAATTTGAGAATTTCGGGATGTCGTTTAGCTGTACTTCTCGTAAAAGCATTTTCCTCTATTAGTTGTTTATCAAGTAATGAATAATATAAATGAGCTGCATCGCTATTAATTTGCTTAATCGACCTGCAAGCCAATGCATGTAATCCGTATAGAATTTGTGTTTTATCGTATCCGCATTTTCCCGGATCTTCGTCGAGGGCCTTAATCATACCAATTATCCTTCTGCATTTTTCGCACTTTCCGCATGGAAACATTCGCTCTCCCAATTTATGCGCCGCATGGCAGGAGATTTGATGCTGTTGGAGTTCTGGATAACGCTTTATCAGAATCTTCATAATAAGCATTTCTGAAAGGCTACGCAAAATTGAATATTGACAGGTATTCCACCCCTTTCGAATGAAATACCGGGTCATGGCATTATCAAAATACTTACTCTGATCGTATAACGCGTTATAATGCGAAATACCACACAAATTTCCTTTTATAGTGGTGTCATACTCATCGCCGATAAGAATATTTCCCAAACCATTTTGAAGTACTATCGGCAAAACACCAAATAAGAATACCGCAACAGTCCACAATCGTATCGGATAAATATCAGCTCTGATGCTTGCATAATTTTCCTTTATAAATGGTAAATGTTTTAACATCCAATTAAATAAGCGGTCGCTGTTGCACCATGGCTTTTCTGTATTTGGTTCATGCTGTTTAAAATATCGATATGAATTTAGAGCAGTAAACCAGTGCCGACCTGCTTCGTTGATAAATACCGGATGCGGTTTTCCTATTTCGCTAATAATGCCATAGGTAAGTAAACTATCTTTTCCACCACTGCTAAGTATGGCGTATTTATCCATATCCACTTGCACTACATTAGCATCTGCCTTTAGATTATTGTACTGTGAATTAATAAAATTGATTTTTGCTTGCGTATACCTTTCTCTTTTTTCCGGTTGAAGGTTGTTATATGCAGGTTTTAGAAATTCATTTTTTATTCGCAACTTATTCGTGAGTATTTCCCGCGAAGTATTTTCCATCATATCAAGAATAAACTGCTGATCGGTTTTGTCGTAAAGCCCATCAAACTCGATGGTTTCACAGAATAAGCCATAATTTAGAGCGACCTGGGCCAACATCATCGAGGCCAGGTTTACGTCTCGGTAAAACTTCTTGTTAAAATATGGCTTTTCGTAAGTGTATGCCAGATCATATGATTCTGATTCACCGTTATAGTTCTTTATGCAATAACTTGCCTTTACTTTCTTTGATTCAATTTGAATATTCTTAACAGAAAGTTTGTTGATTGCTATGAATGAATCCAATGTTATCACTTGAGGTATGATTTTAAAAGCTTAACTAAGTCATCAGCACCATATTCCAAAACATCAAATGCCGGCAAGCCTGTCTCTTTTGTAATTTTCTCACAGGCAGGTAATATCTCCTCCTTCCCCATCTCCTCGTGGTTAACTGTTACTGCAATTACTTTTTTTCCGGAGATAATTTCAATGGCATTAATTTGCTCTTGAAGCGGATGTAGCTTATAACCGGGGAAACCATCATATTCCAGCCTTTTAGGGGCATGTTGTAAAATTACGTAATCCGGTCGTGCAGCAGCCAGTATTTCGAATCCCCCCGGATATGCTGGATTCATCAAGCTTCCCTGACCTTCAATTACAATAAGATCCGGCAATTCATTTTTCCAGGCATCATAAACCGTATGTTCAATTTCCCCCGAAACAAAATCGTTGATACAACTATCCAATATCATCGAATATTTTGCCCCCTGCATCCATGCCGTTTGGCCTGTCCCAACCATTTCTGCTTTCAAGCCTGATTTGCGAAAAGCATGAACGATAATCCAGGCTGTGGTTCTTTTTCCTATGGCTGAATCTGTTCCTAAAAGTGCAATTTTCAGGCATTCCACTTCGTCTATCTTTCCGGTAAAAAAATGTAGCTGGTCGCGGTCGGGTGTTCGTCTAATATCCCGGATACGACACTTGTTTTTTCTCGCAATACTCATGATTTCATCATCTTTATAAAGAAAATCATGTAGTCCACTGTCAACATTCAACCCCAGCTCCAGCGCCTCTTTAATTACAATTTTTGCTTCGGCAGGCAGCCTTCCTCCATCAGGTGCCAGTCCAATAACCAAAGTTTCCGGTTTGTTGTTGGCACCCAATTTTTGCAATGCCACCTTAAGGCTTTCAAATATCGGGATATCGTTGTTTTGACCGTCAAGCACCTGGCCGGCATCCAAACCTGAATACTTTTTATCAATCACACCCATTACTTTATATCTTGTTGTAAAACGCACCAGACCATGTGCTGTTTTTCCATTTGGTGTATTAAATGCTTCATCGCAATAAACAAGGGCTTTCCCATCAATTGTTGTTCGTTTCATTTTTCAATATCTTGCGGTTAAAATGACAACATATCTATCGTTTATCAGATTCATTTTTTTATGAATTTCAAGCATTGCAATCAGTCCTGATGTTGAAGCAGGCAATATCCTGTAACCTTCCTTTTTATGCAGAAAAGTGCTCATATCTTTCAATTTCTTGTCACTGATATAATGCGCCTCCCCTCCGGATTGCCTGATTGCATAAAGAGCTTCGTCACCGTCGAAACTATGCCAATTGATAAGCGGCTCGTTAATGCTGGTTTCCTTTATTATTTTTGGATCAATGTCGCGGCAGGTATCTAAACCGGCTTTGAAGGAAGCGATAATGGGATTCTTTGAAGAGGCTGAACCAGCAACAAATACCGGAATTCTCGAAGTTTTCCCTCTTTTGTAGAGGTTTACAAAGCCACGATACACTCCGGCAAGCAACGTTCCGTTAGAAACCGGAGCTGCAAGATATTTTGGAGCATCCCTTAAATGATCATAAATCTCGGTTGCTATTTCAGCATAGGCGGCAAGCTGTAATGATGTATTTGAACCTCCCGGGTTTGCATCATACCATTCATTTTCATTCGCAAGCCTGCTTGAAGCCGATACAGTGTCCTCATAAGTTCCGGGAAGCCGAATGATTTCTGCTTCAAAATTCTGCATTTCTCTAATTCGTTCTGTATGATAAGACTCTGGAATAAATATCTTGCAACTAATGCCAGCCAGAAAAGATGCATAAGCAACCGCTACACCGTAGTTCCCACATGTTGCCAAGGCTATTGTATCATAATTCCTTCGGAAAGCATCGTGAACCTGGGCAAAAGCAATTCTGTCTTTTTGCGTGCCTGTAGGATTTTCTCCTTCATATTTTACAAAAAGTTGACGGATATCCAATTCCCTCTCAAGGTTTCGCAGGCGGTTCAGCGAAGTGTCTCCTACCTCGAGCGAAATTATATCTTCGAAAGACTCTAATCTATCAATCAGCGACAAACTTGTGTCTTTCACCATTTCAGATAAATTGCCTACCTCTGTGGTAATCTTTATATCTGCTGTTTTAACACCATCTAAAATATTCATACTTTTAAGTTGTGGCTAACGTAATTCTACGTTAATGCAACACTCACTCAATTTGTCATAGTTACGCAAACTACTTTCCATTTAGCTCATACAACCGACAATCCATTTATACAATCTTTCATCTCCAAATAATATTTTCTCCTATTGCCGGGACATAAGTTTTCACTCAATTTAATCGTTTTTAAACCAAAAAAAGTTTCAAAAAATTTACACAAACAGATAGCTCTGCCTAATCTAATTCTCCTAATGATTTTCAGTGGATTAACCTATTATTTGCTTGTTATTAATGCGTAATCTCTTTAATCAGGTTCAATCCTTATTCAAAATGACAATTTCTTGGTTATTGAAGCCGTATTCTGACCTACTTCAGTATTTTATTGAGAGGAAAGAAACACTTGATCATAGCGCTACACTGTTGAATGCCAAAATTCATTTCTATCGCTTTTCTATGCAAAAGTACAGGCAGAGTTACTAATTATTGTGTTATTAATTCGATCGACAATATCATTCCAGCAGAGGTAAAATATCCCAAGCAATATGATGATTTCTAACGCTTGGCAGATAATGTATTTGAAATCAAAACAAAAATGGTTATCCTTTTTATTCTTTTCCAAAAACAAAACAATGGGATTTGTTCAAATAGAATTTAAAACATTAACTAACAATGGAATAATCAATTAGCAAATATGCACAATGCAATATTAAAACTTCTCTAAATCCATATCTCATATTAGATTATAAAAGATTAAAAATTAATATCAAGTATCTAAAAGGATTTATAATCTTAAAATTAATGAATCATGAACTTTTTGATTTTTCATGTCTAATTTCTTATTTCTATAATAATAAGAAAATCTCTTTAAAAGTGACCGATACGGTAACATGCAAAAAACAAGACTGCATAAATCTCTGATATAAAGGGATAAATGGACTGGCATTCAAATCATGCCATAACTACCCCAAATATTAATCCATTTTTGTATATTTGATTTAGAAAATAATAACGCTGTATTAGAAGAGAGACTTTACCGAGAACATAAAAAAATGACTTCTATAAGAAATTGATTATAAGCGCATAACAAATCCCAGAATCGTCTTGTTCTGGGCACGTTTTAAGAAACTAAAAAACAGAAAAAGCGCTTAAATCATTGATTTTAAGCGCTTTTCTTTTTTAACAAAATACCAATAAAGGCCATATATAGCCTTATTTGGAGGGACCACAGAGGGACCATAGCAATTTTCACAAAATCACGGTCCCTCGAAACTCTATAATTATTTGATTTTTAACATTTTATTTGGTTCTTTTTGGTGCTGTTTACTGTTTTAATTTTACTCAATATTCAGTAGTTTTAAGCATCAACCGGAATCATTTATTAACAATTTAAAAGGAGGTAATTATGAGAGTTATTATCCATTTTTATCCTCGAAAATCGAGGTTAAATGATGATGGTCAACTGCCCATCTATGTTAGGTTCACGGTTAAATCAAAAAGAGTAGATCTTTCCACCGGATTGTTTATTCAACCCAAACATTGGAGTGATGCAAAAGGAAGAGTTAAAGACCGCGCTCCGAATGCGTACACTGTCAATGAAAGACTTGATAAACTAAAAACCGAAATTCAAGACTATTTCAATCAGCTAAGATCAAGCGGAGAAGATTATTCGGTAAAAACGATCAAAGATTATTTATTGCAGGTAACTAACTCAAAGGGGATATTAGAAATCTTTGATTATTACCTAGAAAGTATCCTTGCCAAATTAAATAAAGGATACTCGATGGAGACTTACAAACACTATAAGTCGTCGAGAAAAAGACTGGCAACTTTTATCCGATTTAAGTATAAACAAAATGACTTCCCTGTAGAAAAAATAAAATTTGCATTTTTAGATGCTTTTGATGTTTATCTCAAACAAAAATTTAAAGTCCATCAGAATACGGCATGGAATTACCATAAACATTTAAGAAGAGTACTAAACCTGGCTATTTCTATGGAACATATTTCAAAAAATCCATACAATAAGTATAAGGTAGGACTTGAGCCGACGCATAGGGAAATTCTAACGATTGAAGAACTTACAAGAATAGAGGAAAAAGAAATACAGATTGAACGTTTGTCAGTTGTTCGCGATATTTTTGTTTTTGCCTGTTACACCGGTCTCTCTTATTCTGATATTTATAAACTAAACAAAAGTCATCTGCATAAAGGAATCGACAAGAAGGACTGGATTATTATTGATCGGACCAAGACCAGTAATCGTTGCCGGATTCCATTAATACCTGAAGCAAGAAGAATCCTGAATAAGTATTCGAACTATCCTAAAAATGAAAATAGTGGAAAATTACTTCCGGTTTTAACTAATCAAAAAATGAATAGTTACCTTAAAGAGCTGGGTGATATCTGCAACATCAATAAGGACATAACAATGCATATTGCCAGGCATACTTTTGCAACTTCTGTAACACTGGCAAACGGAGTTCCTATTGAAACTGTTTCTAAAATCCTCGGACACACCTCATTAAAAACAACGCAGATTTATGCAAAAGTTCTGGATCAGAAAATCTCTGAAGACATGGATTTGCTTCAAACAAGACTTAGTGAAAAGAAAAAAGCAATTTGATGAATTACATTTCAATGTCCGTTGCCTAAATCGCAATGGACATTGTTTTTTTAAAATCATTTTCATCTTTCTTTAAAGACCTTAATTCGAAGAATTAATCAAGCTTTTAATCGGCAGATTAAAAGTCCTTGCCGGATAGGCACAAGGGATTTTGTGAAACAAAATCACATCTTGCCAACCCCTCCCCTACCAACTAACTCATTGTCTTGAGGGTAAGAATATGAGAACAGCCTCTATTCATTTTATTTTGTAAAATAAAATATCCCCAAAAGAGAAGAAAAAAAGAAAAAAAAGAAAAGAAAGTCACAGACTTGCCATCCGTGATTAAATACAAGGCTGCCCTGAAAACTATTAATCCATACGTTCAGCTTTCAATTTATAATATCAGGGCATTTACTTTAGCCTTGTATTTAAATCTGGGTAGGACTGTGGGTAGGATGGCTAACTTTGGCTTTCTTTTTTTGTTTTCCATCTTTCAAATTTATATACCTACAGTAACATGCAAGGCGGCAGGCTAAAGAAAGTACAGTCCTGCCGTGAAACAAAGGGGCTGTTCTTTCCGTGCGATGCCTAAGGCTTTTCACATATAAAGACAAAACAACGCCGGTTACATGAAGTATGAACGAATGGAGGAGAATTGAAGACTGCGAGTGTGATATGCCGTGGCATAGGGAAATCTAATAAACTTTTAATAGCTCTTTTTTTCGTGGGCAAAAAATTTCGCACTTCCTGTATCACTTCCTATCGCACTTCCTGTATCAAATCTGATACAGGAAACTTTCAAGTCAGTAAGTACCAGATGCATAACCTCTTATACAAATATGAGGAACAGGTTTCTAAAACCTTTTATTTCATCGCTGAAACAAGGCAAAAAATAAACTGATATAATATGGCTTGATTCTAGTGTATTTATTGAACTGTTCAAACAAACCAATTTGGTATTTGATAGCGTTCCATGAAAGTATGATATTCCTGCGAGAATAATCTGCAATTTCGTCAATCTCTTATAGCAAGAAGTTTAGCGGCCAAAATCCCAAGTTCTATTAAATTATCGCTCATCCGATATTTTTAGCAATGTAAGTCTCGCTCCTCTTACCGGAATCAGAAATAGTCTAAACAATAATTGTTTTATTTTTATACTAGTTCTGTTTATGCTTTAATCGTTGGCAATAATTGACTATTTATTCTTTTGATTCTATGTATTCAACTACAGCCGTATGTCCGTCTAAACTGGCAAAATCCAATGAAGATTCGCCATCAATATCGACCATATCAAGATCGGCACCATAAGCAATAAGTGTTTTTAAAACGTCGAGCTGACCTTCTACAGCTGCCGTCATCGCGGCAGTCCAATTTTCTTCTTTCTCTATCAAATTTGGTTCTGCCCCAGCCTCTAATAAGGTTAAAACGGTGTTTGCAAATGGTCCTGTTGATCATACCCTTATGCTTTTCTCTCGAATTCGTCAGTAAAATTTACATCTACTCCTATATTAATGAAAAGCTACACAATATCTGTGTTTCCGTCGTATGCTTGATTTGGCAAATATTTTTCAATTCATCGTTTACCGATTCTACCAATGCTCTTTTACGAAGCAGTACTTATCCGGAATCTGCATTAGCGAGATTTTCATGTTTTTACTATACCAGTTGTCCAAGAATCTCATCATGAAAGTTTTGGAAGTGCTACATTTCAAGGATAGTAGATTTAACTCAATAATTCCGTTGTTAATTGATGCAAATAAAAAAAGCCTGCGAATTAAACGACTCACAGGCTTTACTATAAAACTCAAATCTATAGAAAAACTATTTTATTCAACTCCCCATAATTTGTTTGCTTTTGGTCCCATTCCGAAAATCAGTTTTCCGCCTTTCAAAATATCTTCGTGCGTAATCCATGGTGTATCCAGTGCTTCACCGTTTAAAGTGGCCGACTGTATATATTTATTCTTTTCCGATGTATTTATTGCTACAATTTCAAAGATATTTCCGTTTCCCAAAGCAACTGATACATGCTCAAATATCGGGCTTCCAATGGTATATATAGGTTCGCCCGGTGTTACCGGATAGAATCCCATGGAAGAAAATACAACGAATGCCGACATGCCACCACCGTCTTCATCGCCAGGAACACCCATCAAATCGTTACGGAACCATTCGTGCAATAATTTACGCAGGCGCTTTTGTGTTTTCCATGGCTCGCCTGCAAAATTGTACAAATACGGGATATGTAACGAAGGTTCGTTAGCCATTGAAAACTGTCCAACATTTCCGGTTTGGTCAGGCAATTGCGCATAAAATGCATATTTCCCTCGACCAAGTGGCTCGGTAAATGTAGCATCAAGATTCTTCACAAACTCTTCTTTTCCTCCCATTAAACTGATCAAATCAGGAATATTGTGCTGTACATCCCAGCGATAAGTCCAGGCATTGTTCTCGCCATAATATCCACGTGCCCCCATTCCTCCTGAAAACTTATAATCAAATGGCTCGATGAATTTGCCGTCTTTATCTTTTGGATGAAAGAATTTTGTTTCAGCATTGAACAGATTTCGGTAGTTGAATGAAGCCTTTTTAAAATATTCGGCTTCCTCCGTTTTTCCAAGCTCTTCAGCAATTTGCGACAAACACCATTCGTCATAAGAAGTTCCTAAAGTAACGGCAACCGGCTGACGACGTTCGAAAGAATGTACTTCCGGAATGGTTTCTTTTTCGCCTTCATACAATGCAGGAATGTAACCGTGATCTTTGTAAAATTGATCCAATTCCCCGGCCGGCATTCCTGACCAAGGTGCCAAAGTCTTTTCGGTAATCGCACCTTTACAGGCTTTGTATGCTTTTTCAAGGTCGAAGTTATGCAGACCTTTGCGATAAGCATCAATCACCGATGCCACACCGTGATTCGAGTTCATACGACGGCTGTCTCCAGTAATTTCAGGGAAAGTTGGCCACCAGAAATTATCCATTTGTTCCGACATCAATACAAACGAATTCAGGATATCTTCTTCCTTTTTAGAGTCGATCAAGACCCTTAACGGATGATGTGCGCGGTATGAATCCCAAATCCAGTCGTCGGTATAAAACGGACGTCCATTGTCATTGTGCACAGCTCCATCAAAGGCACTGTAATAACGACCTCCTTCAGAGATACATACCGGGCGCTCGAAACAACGGTACAGCGAAGTGTAGAAAACCGTTTGTTCATCTTCTGTTCCGCCTTTTACCGCTATTTCGCCTAAAGCTTCGTTCCAAACTTCGCGTCCTATTTTTTGTAGCTCGGCAGCTGTTTTTCCGGCAACTTCTCGCTCCATATTAACCTTCGCTTGCTGTTCATCGATAAAGGAAATACCGTAGTGAAGGTCTAGTTTTTTAGTTCCTTCAGGGTACTTCAATATTAAACATGCATTGCGTCCTTCGGCACTGGTTGCTTCAAAAAGGCCGGAATGATTTATGCTGGAAACCTGTTGTGGTAATTCTCCCGGCACCATACAGATGTATACTTTGGTGTTATTTTCTATCAGCTGGTAACCACTGATTGCAGTCCCGTCCCACTTCATTCCTCCGTTTCCGGAATTCAGGATTAGATAGGCCGGAGCATCTTTTTCAAACTGGATTTCGTAGACTGCTGCTTGATGAGATAAACCATAATCAACCTGGATATTTTGTTCATCGAGGTAAACAGAATAGGAATAAGGTGTTAGTTCTTCCTGATCGTAACGATACTGTATTACCGGTCTCAACTCG
This sequence comes from Draconibacterium mangrovi, assembly GCF_010586825.1. Lineage (GTDB taxonomy): Bacteria > Bacteroidota > Bacteroidia > Bacteroidales > Prolixibacteraceae > Draconibacterium > Draconibacterium mangrovi. The sequence goes on from NZ_JAAAGB010000008.1 coordinate 136,226, forward strand.
TGTTCTTCTCCCTGAAAAGGACTTAAATTGAAAGCCGAACTTCCACGGTGACTGGTAACTATCAATGGTAAACCATTCAATTCTATTTCTGTATAGTCACGACGTTCGGGATACACGCGTAACAAGCTGTTGGGCAAATGTATTGTTGGGAATGTTGGCACCAGCAAATGGCTGATGTTGCCCATATACGGATTGACATAATCTACCGGTTCTTTTGTCGCAGAACCGGATTCTGCGGTACTTGTTTCACAGGACGCTAAAAACGATATTGCTAACGCAAATAGCGCAATTTTCACAAAATGTTTCATTTTATATTTTATTAAGTAATTGATCCAGTTTAAGTATTTCTTTTTTCGATGTTTTTGCATCGTATTTATTTGTTCCATCGGAAACATGCAATGAATTTCCATTTTTAGAAAGGATCTTAACGCTGGTTACTTTGCCATCTTTCCAAACCAGGTCGACAACAAATCCCCCTCTCGCTTTTAGTCCTTTCACCGATCCGTCTTTCAATGCTGTTGGCAATGATGGCAACAATTGAAGATTGTAACTGCCATCTTCATTTTGCGACTGGCTTTGAACCAGCATTTCGGCAATCGCTGCCGTTGCGCCAAAATTACCATCAATCTGGAATGGCGGATGGTTATCAAACAAGTTCGGCAATGTTTTAGAAGCCAGCAAAACCGACAGTAACTTATAAGCATGATCGCCATCCTGTAAACGGTTCCACATGTTTATTTTCCAGGCCAATCCCCAGCCGGTTCCATCGTCGCCACGGGCAATCAACGTTTTACGTGCAGCCTCAGCCAATTCCGGCGTACCCAAAGTGGTGATCTGGTTTCCGGGATGCAAGCCAAACAAATGCGAAGTATGACGGTGATGTGGTTCTACTTCTTTGTAATCTTCTGCCCACTCCATAATTCTGCCGGTTTTCTCGCTTATTCGGATTGGAGCAAGATTAGCCAACGTTTCTTCACATTTTTGTTTAAACACTGCATCTTCACCTAAAATCTCACAGGCTTTAATACAGTGTGTCAGCAAATCATGAATGATTTCCAGGTCCATTGTAGCACCATAGGTAAAAACGGTTGTACTTCCGTCAGGTAAAAAGAAGGCATTTTCGGGCGAATACGATGGATTGGTAACCAATTTTCCAGGACAAGCTGTGCCTTCCGGTGCTTCTATCAGAAAATCGAAAATAAACTCAGCTGCACCTTTCATTAAAGGATAAGCACGGTCTTTCAGGAATGCTTCATCGCCTGTAAAAGCGTAATGTTCCCAAGGGTGCTGTGCCAACCATGCTGCTCCAACCGGCCAAATTCCCTGCGGGCCATCGGCAGGTGCTGTAAATCCCCACGGATCAGTTAAATGGTGAACCACCCAACCATCGGCTCCGTACAATACTTTTGCAGATTTAGCGCCTGGTTCTACCAATGCATCCATTAAATCGAACATTGGCATATGCAACTCCGAAAGATTGGTGATTTCTGCAGGCCAGTAGTTCATCTGGAAGTTAATATTCGTATGGTAGTCGGCGTTCCATGGCGGGTTCATTTGCCATGCCCAGATACCTTGCAAGTTAGCCGGCATAGTTCCCGGACGTGAACTTGAAATCAATAGATACCTTCCGTATTGGAAAAAAGTTTCCACCAAACTATTATCAGGAGTACCTTTTTCTCTCGCCAACCCAAGGCGCTTGTCGGTTGGAAGTGCAAGTGTTGATGCAGCTGTTTCGCCCAATGTCAGATCAACACGGTTAAACAAACGCTGGTGTTCTGCAATATGGTCTGCTTTTAATTTTTTGTAGTTTTTTGATTCTGCTTTCGAAATTGTTTCGGCACAAATAGCAGCGGGGTCAATAGATGGATCGGCACCTTTTGCCAATTTATCCAACCCGGGATAATTAGTTGCACCGCTTAACAGCAATGTTACCTCTTTGGCACCCGACACTTTCATTACATCATTTTCAACATCTACTTTTCCACCTTTTGTTACAACTTTCACCTGCGCTGCAAAACGTAATCCGCGCTGTTTTCCGCTTTCGTCTTTACGGTCGATCTTACCTTTTAATAACAATGAATTGGAATCGTCTGAAACGGATTCGCAAACAGCATCTTTCTGTCTTTTCAAAGTAAGATTGAAATGAATACCATCTTTGCATTTTGTTGTAAAATGAACAACCATTACCTGGTCAACCGGAGAAATAAATACCTCTCTTGTATATTCTGCCCCGTTAGCTGAAAAACTGGTGGTTGTTACCGCAGTTGCCAAATCCAGACTCCGAACATAATTCGATGCGTTCAGAATTGGCGTGTCAAACCAAAGCTCGCCTAACGACTGAAAAGGCTTCACTCCGCGGGGACGCCCCATCATGTGCTGCTCTGCCAATTTCACCGCTTCGTTATTCTTACCTTCAAAAAGCAAGCGTTGTACTTCGGGAAGATATTCAGTTGATGAAGGATCGTTTGGATCAAGCGGATAACCGTCCCACAACGAACTTTCGTTTAACTGGATACGTTCGTCAGCAACACCACCAAAAACCATGGCTCCCAGTGTTCCGTTACCAAGCGGCATAGCTTCCTCCCATATCTTTGCAGGTCGTTGATACCACAAAACGTATTGACCGTCGGGCTTTGATGCGCCGCTGTAAATTTTAGCGCGATCAAGCCAGTTTGCAGAAATCTCACCTTTACGTACACTGGCAGGCAACTCTGCATTTTGCGCCCCAACTACCCAGCTGACAGCTAGAAGTAAAACGATTAATAAATATGATTTCATCATATGATAATTTAATTATAAAATCAACTTATTGTGCTACAGCCGAATTCAACTGTTCTATAAACTCTTCCTTATTCGATTCAAGCTTGATTTTAGTCTGCCAGTCTTTTCCTTCCATGCTCCTCTTCATTTTTATGAACAGGTGGTTCCAGCCTTTCTCCAACGGAAGGTTTTCCAGTATTTGATCTCCTTCTGCTTTGTCAAATGATTTCCCGTTTACAAAGATACTGGCTTCCTGGTCGCCTTCTACCCGTAAATCAAGCTTGGGCATATCCGGCTCTACCAATAAGTCAACCATTGAGCGCGGACTGTAAACCCAGAAACTTAACGCAACTTCAACGTTTCGCCCCAAATCAAGGAAACCCTGTGCTCCTGATTGTACCATTTCTGGATCCCCTTTTTTCCCAATTTCCTTTATAAACTGGCCATTACCCATCGTTCCGTGGCCTGCATCTGCTTTTAGGACTAACGCACGCACTAATTCGCCATCCGAAGACAAGGCATGCAAACTGTTCACTGATACATCTTTTAGTTCTACTCCCAAATTAGTTAAAAGTTTTTTGAATAAATCCTCTCCTTCTGATCTTAGTGAAAGCAGGTTAATATTGCTGATATAAAATTCGGCATTACCAGTTGCTACTTTTACAATAGCGGTTCCTTCCGGTTTAGCTTCGTGCTCGCTGCGGTATACTGCCGCCGTTTTTAAATACTCGGCACGCGCATTCCAGCGTCCCCAGTCTGTGTTGCACGCTTCAACCAGAATGGTTCCATTTTTTACCAGATCACCACTTAAACCGTCTGTCATTACCGGACGTCGTATAAGCTCGGTAAAGTAGAAGTCTTTATTTCCCAGCCCTGCCAGCACCGGGTCGGCTGATTTCAAAATAAAAGAAGTGCTTTCACGGTTGGTCAATTTTACCGGGTAAGGCAACACTTTGTTCAAACCTGAAAGATTTTCCGGCTTAACTCCCCAAACCAATATTTTTGCTCCTGATTCAATTGCGCTTTTTATGATTTGCTGATCATCTGTACCCAACGTAGCTGTTCGCCCATCGATGACTATTAGGCCACAGTTTACTTCTTGTGATGCATTCAGATCAACAAAAGGAACTCCCATGTTGACCAGGTATTCTTTTAAACCGCTATTTTCTCCAGCAATAATTCCAACCTGTTTTATTTTTTCTGGTAAGGGCTGCATCTCTCCCAACCTATTCTTTTCTTCAATTTTGAAGTTTTTTTGGGGATTAGAATTTATCGCCTGGATAGCATGAAACATTGGCCATGGATCATATAAAGGCAAACCTGGATCGTAACCCGGGTTAACCGTACTGGTATACGGGCCCAAACGTTCCGGCTGCATCCCCGGAATTCCTTCCTGATACTCGGGGAAAAATATACCGTCCTCAGGAATTGAAGGACGAGAAGTGTCTTTCAAACCAAACGGAAGCGGTTTTAATCCGTACCAGATAATATTGAAAACACTGGCATATGAAGCATCGTAGCCCAACTGTTTCCCAATCAGGTCGTATGCTTCTGTCGCCAGGCCTTCCATTCTTCCCAGCTGCGATTCGTAGGCCCGGTTTTCGTTTATTGCCGAAATCTGCTTAGGTGTTCCGTAATACCCCATTCCGGTTTCTCCTACTCCCCATGGTTTACCCTGAGACGACCAGTTTTTCATCGAGTTTTCATCTCCGTAATGCCCTATTACTGTTGGCAGATCAGTCGGGCGCATATCTTCACCATCTCCTGAAATCCAGTCGCGGGTTGGGTCATTCTCCTTAACAATAGCTATCCAATTATTGATCTCATCAACTTGCCGTTGTACAATGCTTTCGGGTGCATGGTAAACATGAATCGCAACAGGAAGCGTTTCGTTACAAACACTCCAGCCAAATACAGATGCATGGTTACGGTCGCGCATTACCAGACTTTTTACATGATCTTTGCAGTACTCCCAATAGTCATCCGAATCCATTTTTGGTCCACCGTCGCTCGACCATATCCCTGTTTCATCCAGCACACAAATACCCATTTCATCGGCCACATCCAGGTAAAATGATGGGTAAGGCTGAGCATGCAAACGCACAGCATTGGCGTTGGCATTTTTCAGCATTTGGAACCAGGCCCAGGCATAACGTCGTGTCATTTGGGGTACTCCCATAAAATGCCACGAATCACCTTTTAAAACAATACGCTCGCCGTTCAGCAAAAAGTGGGTTCCGTCAATAGTAAACTGACGCCAGCCAAAGCGCGTATATTTAATATCTGCTACTTTCTTTTTACCTGTTTTCAGGCTGATAACTGAACCATAAAGGTTAGGAGTTTCAGGGGTCCAGTATTTTAACTTGCCGTCAACTGTTGCACTAATTTTCAAGATGGCAGATTCTCCTGCTGCAATTTTAACTTTGCTGTCGCCTGCGATTTGAAGAACTTCACCATTCAAAATACCATTCTGAACCGGGGCAAGGTTGACATCATCGGTTTTATCCTTGAACCATTCTTTGATAGACGCATCCAGTTGTACACTCTGCTCTTTTGCTGTATTATTCTGAACTGTTACCTCAAATGCCAACTGATCATTTGCTACATCTGGCTGAACAAAAACATTGGAAATATGAATCGCAGGAACTGCAATTAGCGAAACATCCTGCCAGATACCCACAATGTGTTGTCCCCAAAACGAACCGGCCACATAATTTCGTCGTCCGTATTTTCCCTGGTCGTCAGTCAGGCTGGCTTTGGCAATTCCAACCAATATTTCGTTTTTACCTGGCTTTAAAAAAGCGGTAATGTCTAGTTCGGTTGGAAAGAAAATATCCAGGTTTTCACCTGCGAGTTGACCATTCACATAGATTTTAGCAAATCCCGCAATGGCTTCAAAATGCAATTTTACCAGCTTTTCTGCCCAGCTTTCAGGCAGTTCAAAATCCTTTTTTATCCAGCCCATTTTCGCTTCCTCCCACTTCTGAGGATAGGACGGATAAGCAAGGAAATCGCCCCCGTCGCCTTCGGCAAACGAGTTTATATTCCAGGGAGACGGAACTTTCAATGGAACTGTTTCCCATTCAAACTTATCGGGCTTTTGAAACTGCTCTATCTTATTCTCAAACACTGGCATAAACTGCCATCTACCGTTTAAAATTAGCTCGTCACGTAACGGTTTTTCAGTCGCATCAACAAAGCTCTTCATCGGATTAAAAACGTGTTTGTAATTTTTCTGGCTCCAAACACTTTCTGAAAATACCAGTAACAGCAATATTATTAAGATAGGGTATAGTAGTTTTATTTTCATGATTCTACTTATTTCGTTTTTAGTTTACTGAATAATCTTCCACATCTTGTCATTTTTTAACCACGACGAAATTTTAGCTCTCTAAGACCAAAACACTCTCCGAATTATCAGTCCTTTGATGATTTCGTTTCATTAAAAAACGACAACTGCCGCATCGCCGGTATAATCGTATTCTTTTATCACCTGAATTGAAGCTTCAGGATCAATCAGTACAACTTTAAGTTTCTTCGCTTTTTTAAAGCCGTGAAAGTTCCCTTCACTTGCCCCAATCATCAATCTCCGCTCATGCTCTTTCCAATCAAAACTGATGGTATTGTATTCACCCGTCTCGTAATTGTAGTTGTTTCCTTCATCTTCATAATAAGTGAAAGAAGCATCGTTTCCTGAATAAATACGTATTTCAAACGGAGCATTCGGGTCCTCATCAGCATATTGCTGAACGGTTGTCATTGGTACAATAGAACCGGCTTTTACAAACAATGGGAAAATATCAATCGGATATTCACCGGATATTGTTTGCTTGCCTGAATAGAATTTGTTGGTCCAGAAATCGTACCACCCATTGCTTTCAGGAAGGTAAACTGAAACGGTTTTCGAACGTTCGTCATCTGTTTTTTCAGAAGTAGGCGTTTGCCAGCCCAAACGGGCAATTGCATCGTTTTCGCCCTGGAAATAATCTATCTTAATCGGGTATTTTTCTCCGGCCTTTAAATTCACCTTGTATTTAAAAGTAGTGGTTGCGTGTATACTCCAGTCGTTAATTACCAGCTCATTGTTCAGCCAAACACGGCATCCGTCATCCGACGAAAAAGTAAGCGTATACTCGCCTGTTACAATTGGTTTCAGGAAACCTTCCCAACGTACCGAAAAGTGATTTTCAGGTACGCCTGGTGGCAATCCGCCGCCGCCCCAGTTGTGGTTTATCTCTTTATCAACTCCTTCGTAAATAAGTTTCTCTAAATTCTCTCCCTTAAAATAGGATACTTTTAGCCCCTGTTTTCCGTCGGCAGTAAACAGATTCTCTGCAGGAACCGATTTCGGCATTTGGGGAAGATCGTAATACATTGGGATGGTAACCGGTTTAACTAAAAATGATTCCCCAAACATGTACTGATCTGGAACGTTATAAACATCTTTGTCATCCGGAAAATCCATCACCAGCGCCCGCATTAGCGTGTAATCGTTGGCCGTAATTTGCCAGGCGTTTGAATACACGTAAGGATAAAGCTGGTAGCGAAGATTCAGGCTTTTCCGCAAAGCATTGTAGAACTCAGGGTTGCGGTCTTTAAACTGCCAAACCTCGCGGGGTGTCCCGGTTCCGTGCGAACGGAAGATTGGGGTAAAAGCACCAAACTGAAACCAGCGCACATACAATTCCTGGTAAGCCGGATCGTTGATTCCGCCTGGATACATACCACCCGCACTGGTTGGAAAAAATGAGCCGATATCGTGTGTCCAGTAAGGAACCCCGGTAATACAGAAATTCAACCCTGCACTTATCTGCTTTTTGAAAGTATCGTAGCTAGCCGAAATATCTCCCGACCAGGTAACTGCAGCATTTCGTTGTTGCCCGGCCCACGACGAGCGGGTTAAAATAAATACGCGTTTTTCATCGGTGTACTCACGGTGCTGGCTGTAAACACCATCGGTTGTTACCAACGCATAAGTGTTCAGGTATTTTGCAATTGGCCCCGCAACAGTTTTGCCAACTTTCAGAAGTTCGCGCTCAGTATTTCGGGGATCATTGGTATCCGAAAATTCAGGTTCAGTACCGTCCATCCAGTAAGCGTCAACACCTTTTTCAGCCAAACCGTTTTGAATGTGCTTCCAATAAATTCCGCGGCCAGCTTCGCTGTAGGCATCGTATACTTTCCCGCCACACCAGTGATCCTGATTGTAAAGCAAACCTTTGGCGGCCATTTCTTTAAAAATTTTAGAGGAATCGCCCAAAACAGGCCAGATGGAAACCATAAAATCGACATGTTGGTTGTGCAACTTTTCAATATTTTTCTCCGGATTGGAATATTCTTTTCCTTTAAAATACATGCTGCTCCAGTAATGATTGTCGCCCCAGTAACGCCAGTCCTGCACAATGTTATCGATCGGCAATTTATTTTCACGGTAACGAGCAACCACATCCGATAATTCATCAAACGACGTATAGCGCTCCTTACTTTGCCAAAAACCGTATGCCTTTTTCGCAAAAAGGGGTGCTTTACCTGTTAACGTGCGGTAACCGGCGACGACACCGTCCATTGTTTTGGCACCGATAAAAAAGTAATCGATTTGGTCGGCAACTTCCGAACGAAACGACATGCCATCTTCACCATCATGAAAATTAGAAGCCGAATAGTTATCCCAAAGAATTCCGTATTTTTTTGTTGAAACCAAAACCGGTACAAGCGCAGTTTTATTGGCCTGAATCAACAACAAATCTTTGTTTCGGTAATTCATATACCCATTCTGAAACTGCCCCAGCCCATACAAAGCTTCGTCGTCGCTAATCTGAAAACTTTGCTTGATATGATAGTATGTTGATTGATCAATCAAAGTATCGGCGATTTGCGGCAAATAGGTTTCACTTTCAGAAAGATAAATTTGCTTATCTGAATTTCGGAAAGTAATTACACCGTTGGTTTTATTTATCGACAACGAAAGCGCAGGCGTATTTAACACCAACTTTTGCCGGTCTTCTTTAATATTGAAATCAGAAAATGTTTCCTTTTTGATAAGCACCAAACTTGAATCTTTAAAGCTTACCCCCGCTTTTACCAAAGAAACACGCACCAGGTTATCGTTGTAAAAAAGCACGCGCTTTGTTTGCCCGTTCACCTGAAACTCAATACCATCATCTTTTTTTTCGTAGGTAAATTTTGAGCACGAAGTAAACACAAGCATAAAGCACAAGGCAACAACTCCAATAACGCGGCAACTGTTTTTAAAAGAATTTATTTGTAATTTTTCACTAATCATTTTTGCTCAGGTTTTACTGTAGGAAGTGTTTCTTTAATTTTTAGCATTTCGGCTGCCTGACCTGTCAGCCACAGGTAATGATCATTGGGAATATCTGCATCAATTGGAACAAATTTACTTTCGCCTACCGGTACTTTTTTTGCGGTTTTAAAGATGGCAGTTCCTTCATCAATCTCATCAAACATGGCCACATAAATCATTTCGGCACCTTCGTTTGCTGCACCACTTAACTGTTTCCAAAAGAAACTTCCTGAGTTACGCGGAATAGTGCTGCTTGGAGCTCCCGGTCTCATGTTGTTCCAGCTAAATCCCGGAAAAACTACAGGCATATATTTCAAGTCATTTTCATCGCACCATTGTTTGTCTTTCCCGATAAGCGATTTGAAACTGTTGTATCCGTTCTCATTAAATCGGCCTACAAACCAGGGATGTACTACATCGGCCATTTTAATTACCTCGTGCAGCTTCTCATCTTTAATACAATCGTTGCCAAACTCGCGCCAGTATGTTGGAACGCCCAACAAAACCGAACAGCTACCACCTTCGTCCGACTTCATGAATTTTACCAACTTTTCAATATCGTCAAGGTTGTATTTACGGTTATCATTGAACCCAACCCCCCAAATGGCAACCAGCGGTTTATTGTTGCAAAAAAGATAATTGGAGTATTTCTCCCTGTCGCCAAAGCTAAATTTCTTCAAAAGGTTTTTCCAGTCGTTAATTACAATATCTATCTTATTTGAACTAATCCCGGACAAGTCGTACATAACTGCAATCGTTCGGTTGTAGTCCAAAGCCGCTTTGCTTGCCGATTCAAGTACTCCGGTAAAGTGTTTCATCCCAGATTCGTTGCGGATTTCGGAAACAAAACGTTGCATAAATACACCATCAATTTTATATTCCTTCATCCATTTAAAATGAAGGCGAACTGTACTTTCATCTGCTGGTGAGAATACGGTTGCAGGTGTTCCGTCTTCGAATTTAAACGCCGTTTCATACTGCTTCTCGTACTCAGTCATCTCGGGCCACAAATCAATGGTACAATTTCCCGGTTCAAACCGTCCCTGGCGTTCGTAGTGGTGCCATCCCCGGCCTTCACCATCTTCAGGCGTATTAAACCAGCCCTGATAACCAGCCATAACCAAACCTTTTCGCATTGAATGTTGGTCGTCACTTTCGTTTTCAATATTCTCCGGAATTGTACTACTACAGGCTATAATGCTCACGAAGAGAAATGAACCTGCAATAATCCCTATCTTTTTGCTAATTCTTAGTTTCATTTTATAATTCTTATGTTTTCTGATTACTGCTATTTTCTCTCGGGTTGAGTGAAAACCAAAGGCTTTTCTTTACGCAGCATTTTTGCAGCCTCACCGGTCAACCATAAATAATGATCCGACGGCTTACCATCCAAACCAACAAACTGCAAATACTCGCTTACCGGGGGATTATCCGTTACTTTGAAAATGGCAGTACCTTCGTTCACCTCATCAAACATGGCCACATAGATCATTTCGGCCCCGGAACGAATAGCAGTTGACATTTGCTGCCAGTAAAAACGCCCTCCCTGACGTGGAATCGATCCTGATGGTTTGATATCATCAGGAAACTCGTGTACACTTAAATTATGCCAGCTAAATCCCGGACAAACACAAGGCACATAATCAATATTATTGGCTGTGCACCAGCTTATATCGTCCAAAATGAGATCGCGGAACCGATCCATGTCGTTATGCAAAAGCGGGGTAAAACGCTGCACTGCCCAAGGTAAAACGATATCTACTTGCTTTATTAGTTCATGCAAATAAGGGTCGTGAATACAGTCTGCATTTAAATCTCGCCAAAAAGTTGGCACTCCCATCATAACGCTACAACCGCCGTATTCAGGATCATTTTTCAGAAAATCAATAAAACGTTCCAGCCCAATATTTCGGATGTCATACGGACGATCAGGAAAACCAACTCCCCAGATGGCTACAAGTGGTTTACCATTGTGATGCAGGTATGTTTTCTCGCCTTTCTGGTTGGTTACCTTTAACGAATCAACCAGGTATTTCCAATCTTCAATCAACGTCGAGCAATCTTCTCCCGATCTTCTCAACCCTGATAAATCGTACATAATTGCAATGCCCCGATCGTATTTCGATGCAGCTTCAAAAGCATGGTTCAACACATCAGTTGCATGTCCGTGGCTTGCATTTGGCCGTGCAGCACTAAAAAAGCGTTGCATAAAAACTCCATCCAGTCCGTATTCCTGCATCCAACGAAAATGAGTATCAATCGTACTTTGATCTGCTGAATTAAAAAAACGGGCAGTGCTACCATCTGCTAGTTTTAAACCGGTCGGATATGTTTTTTTGTATTCACTCACATCAGGCCACATATCAATACGCACCTCCTTTTCGTTCGGATACATGATTTGGTCTTTGGGCAAACGGAACCATCCCTGATAACCTGCCATTATCAGTCCTTTGTATGAAGGATATTTTGTTTCGGAGGCATGTTTGTTAGCAGATGCCCAATTAAAGACAAGCAGTAAACAAAGTGCTATAATAAACGTGTTCTTTTTCATATGGAATTTATTGAATTGATAATTACTTATTTGCAAGAAAATTAGAACCTGAAGCATTGAGCAAAAAGCGCACAATGTGTTCGGGATTTGGAAAACTGTGTGAATGATGGTCAAAACCAGGTTTATGCATTACGGTTACTTCCCCACCCGCAGCATTCACTCTTTTTTCAAAAGGAAACGTATTTTCATCGGGCAAAGCCGCTTTATCTTCGTCGGCACATAAAATCAGTATCGGATAATTTCCTTTTACAATCTGATCAACTTTATCAATCGGGCTGTTGTTAAACGCCTGTAATTGCTCGTCGGAAATTATATTGTAGTCTTTTTTGAATACTCCTTCAGTAACACTCGCGCCTACGTCGAAAATCTTTGTAACTGCCTCCGATTCAACCGCAGTTAACAGCACTCCGGCCAATAAAATCCATTGGTAGAACGACGTGATTATTTCTTTTTTCATTATAATCCCTTTTGACTATTCTTCAACTGTAAGCACTGTCTTTAAGCGAATATCATCCGATGCACTTCCCACCATAATGGTGAAATCTCCAGGTTCAACAACTCGTTTCATATCGCGGTTCCATAACGAAAGTGCTTCGTGATCAACTCTGAAACGAACCGTTTTGCTTTCGCCTGCGTTTAGTGAAATGCGTTCGAAACCTTTCAATGCCTTTACCGGTGTGGTTACTGTTCCTATCTCGTCGCGGATGTATAATTGCACCACTTCATCGCCAACAATATCTCCGGTATTTTTTACGGTTACTTCCACAGTTGCTTCTTCGTTAGGGGAAATTGTTTCAGGCTGAACTTTAAGATCGCTGTATTCAAACTTTGTATAGCTGATACCGTGTCCGAACGCATACAACGGTTTGTTTGAAACATCGACATAATTGTGTTGCGACGAAGGCTTGTGATTGTAGTAATAAGGAATCTGTCCAACCGAGCGTGGGAACGTAATTGCAAGTTTTCCCGATGGATTTACATTCCCCAAAAGCACATCGGCAATCGCGAGCCCACCTTTTTCTCCTGAAAACCATGACTCAACTACGGCCGGAATATTTTCTGCAATCCAGTTTATTGTTAACGGACGACCATTAAACAAAACCGCAACAACAGGTTTTCCGGTCGCATAGATTGCCTTAATTAGTTCAACCTGGTTGGCATCCAAATCAATTGCAGAGCGATCTTTTCCTTCGCCAACTACTTTTACATTTTCGCCAATTACCACAATTGCAACATCCGATTTTCTTGCCAGGTTAACAGCCTCCAGCTTTAATCCAGGCTCATCTTTTTCAAGATCGTAACCCTGTGCAAACTGAACACTTTGTCCAACACCAATACGTTGTTTCAAACCATCAAGGATAGAAATTCCTTCTTTGTCGGGATTGGTATAACCGCCCGGATAGGTACTTTCAGCCAATTCACCAATTACGGCAATACGTGCATTTTTGTCTTTTACGGGAAGAACAGCACCATCGTTTTTCAAAAGAACAATACTTTTCTGCGCAGCTTCCAGTGCCAGTTGCTGACTTTCTTCAGTATGAAATGCAGTTTTCTGAAGGCTCGGATCGATGTACGGATTTTCGAACAAACCCAACATGAATTTCACACGAAGAATATCGCGAACAGCTGCGTCTAATTCCTTTTCTGTTAACGACCCGTTTTGCAATGATTCCTTTACACCTTCAATAAGACTTTCGTGCGCAAAATCATAGAATTGCATATTCAGCCCGACCTTTAATGTTTGCGCTAAAGCATCGGCAGTATCTTTTGCAGCTTTGTGACTATTTACAGTCATTCGAATGGCTCCAAGATCAGACAGAACAAAACCGTCGAAACCCCACTCGTCGCGCAAAACATCTTTCATCAACCAATCGTTAAAAACACATGGCACACCATCAAGCTCGTGATAAGCCGCCATAATTCCTTTGGCTTTTCCTTCTTTTACCGCTTTTTCAAATGGATACAAGAAAGTTGAGCGGGCTTCGCGTTCGCCTATAAAAACTGTTGCAATATTGCTTCCTGCCTCAGGCACACTGTGTACAGCAAAATGTTTTGGTTCAGCAATTACAGTATTGGGCTGGTCGAGTCCTTTCCCCTGCATACCTTTTACAATTGCAGTTCCGTTTAAGGCAGTCAGGTATGGATCTTCGCCGTAAGTTTCTTCAACACGTCCCCAGCGCGGATCGCGCGCTAGCCCGATTACCGGAGCCAAAATCATATGAACTCCATGTGCACGGGCTTCTGTACCGATAACCTCGCCGACTTTACGTACCAGCGTTGTATCGAAAGCGCTGGCCAGTTGCAATGGAATGGGGAAAGTTGTACTTCCGTTACCACAGTACCCATGAAGGCCTTCTTCGATAAACATGACCGGGATTCCCAATCGGGTTTTCTCAATCATGTATTTTTGAATTTTATTGGCGATTTCAACATCCAGCGGATACAAGTCATGAATAGAACCTGCTCCTACCAAACCTATCATGTTCGAAATTTTTTCTTCTGAATAGGCTATGGCATCGTGGCCGTCCATATCGGCAATCTCTTTTCCCCAGTACATATCGATTTGGGCAATTTTTTCTTCAACGGTCATTCTGTTGAGTAAATCATTGGCTCTTTCATCCACTGGTAAAAATGAATTTCTATATCCTTCAATCTCTGATTTTTTATTGGTGGTACACGCAAATAGAGCTATTAGCGCAATGTAAAATACATACCTAATTTTAGTCATACTGGTTTAATGGCCTTATTGTTAATATTCTATTTTTTAGTCGGTTTTATCTTGACGCTTTTCCCTGTTTTTGCCGATTGACGGGCTGCATCAAGAATCTTTACAACCATCACATTGTTTTCAAGCGAATAAAGTCCGTAAGGAGGTTGACTGATTTTTTTAGTAATCACATCGTAGAAATAGGCAAAGGGATCTTCGTAAACAGCGATATCATTTGCTGTTACTTTTAGTGCTATTTCGTCTCCTGTATTTCTGGTACGAATACGCATATCATGGTTATTATCGGCAAAAATGTAGCCGTCGGTGCCATATATTTCCATGTCTTTCCTGTTAAAAGGCCAGTTCCACGAAGCCTGAATAATACACTCCGATTCGGGATAAGAAACCACAATTGTTGCATCGTCGTCTACTTTTGGATAAATAGCGGGCTTTAACTGGCGTGTTACAGCAGTTACCGAAAGCGGAGTTTCGCCTTTGGTTAAAGCAGTCATTAAATTTGCTCCGTAGCAGCCAAAGTCAACAATAGCGCCACCGCCGTTTGAAACAGGATCAGTAAGCCAATCGAGAAAATACTTGTCGCAACCGATTTCTTTTGGCCCCCGATGCCCATCGTGAAATACCACTTTACGCACCGTGCCCACATTGTTTTTATCGTTTACCAATTGAAATGATTTTGCAGTACTTGGATACCACGAAGTTTCGTAATCGGTTAGCAGGTGAATGTTATATTTTTTTGCAAGGGCAGCCATCTGTTTTGCATGATCCATGCTTACTGCCAACGGCTTTTCAACCATTACATCAATCCCACGGGGAGCACAGGACTTTACGACGGCCAAGTGTTCGTAGATTGATCCAAATGCGACAACTGCTTCGGGTTTTACTTCATCAAGCATTTTTTCCAAATCGGAATAAATCAGTTCGGTGGAAAACTTATATCGTTTTGATAAATTAATGGCCAATTCATGGTTGGGTTCACAAACGCCAACCAGTTCAAAATCGCCCTTATCAGGACGGCCTAAAATGAACGAAATGTGGCCATGTGTCATTCCAGCAACTGCAAGGCGAACAACTTTCTGTCCGTAGCCAGGAATAGTTGTCATTAGCGACAGTACAATCAATATCAATTTAAGATTCATATTTCAGATGGTTTTCATTTTCTTGGTCATTTCACAATTATTTACCCTATTTAGTTTGAAGAACAGTTTGGATTGTTCCGTCCTCGTTGTAATACAACTTATCGACACAAATCGAGCGAAGATTACCCTGACCTGAAATTGATTTGTTGTGGTAAAAAGCATACCACTGACCGTTGTATTCTACTACCGAGCCATGACTAGTGTCACAACCGGTTGGTTCAAGGTAAATACCTTTATATTCCCATGGTCCAAGCGGATTCTTACTCATAGCATAACGAAGTTGATTATTCCCCGGGGTGTTGTCGGCATAGGTCAAATAATAGATTCCATTTCTTTTAAAAACCCAGGTGGCTTCGTGAAAGTCTTCGAGTCCTTCCATTTGCTGGAGTTCTCCGTCGAGCTCCATCATATTATCTTTCAGCTTAACGCCTTCACATTTACTGCCTCCGCCGTAATAAAAGTAAGCCTGTCCATCGTCGTCGATAAAAACACACGGATCGATCATAGCAAAACCCCCAACACCTTTTATATATCCCTGATCTTTAAAATCTTTTGCAGGACTTTTACTCGTTGCAACACCAACTTTCCAGGTTTTATTCCAGTCGTTTCCACTTGGATGAGGATAATAAAAGTAATAAACACCATTTTTAAATGCACAGTCGGGAGCCCACATAAAACCACCTTCGGGACGTCCCCATTCAACGTTCTCCGAACGTAAAATTTCGCCATGGTCTTTCCAGTTCACCATATCATCGGTAGAAAAAACGTGGTACTTATCCATCAAATCGCAGCCGCGTGGCGGATCTACATCATGCGATGCGTATACATACAAACGGCCATCGTCCCAAACATGTGCAGATGGATCGGCGGTGTACATATGTGTTATAAATGGATTTTTTTGCGCGAATACACCACTAGGGTTTAACACTATTGAAAACAGCATTAAAAAAGATCCGAATGTTATGTAATAATGCGATACAGATAACTTTGAACAATCAAACTTATTGGTCTTCATACAAATAAGATATTTACTGAATAGTCGGTTTTAAAAATTATTGCTCAAATAAAGGCTGCAAGGATTAACAAATGCATTAATTTTGAGCAAACAGCTCAATTAATTTTTTTAGATCTGAAAAAAAGTAGGAGTTAATTGGCAAGAATCCTTTGAATCTCACTTATAGAAACAACTTGAAAAGATTTTCAAGAGAGAGAATTCTGCTACATGTGCTATAGATTACTGACAGATCAAAAATCCAAATCAAAGGTTACCTGAATTATCGAAGGAAGAAAAATGGGACATTTTTTGAGGATAAATAACTCAGGAATCCGTGTTGCCGGCCAAAACATCTTTGAAAGATGCAGGGAATTCTGAGTTGAGTAAATTTTGATATTCCTTACAGAAAGAATTGTAAGAGTGAAGAGCAACACTTCCCTTTCCGTCCTTGTGAAGAATCTGACATTTAACGATCAAAGCATCCTCATTAAGCGAGTCGAGAGAGAAAATACAGTCGGCAATATGCAGCAATGTCTTTTTATCACCTTTTATCTCTTGTCGTGAAAGCAGTTTCACCAGAAAATCGACCACAGAATTAGTAAATTGTGCTTTGTACGAATCTATCCAGTCAATCTCCAAATTAGGAAGTAATTCTCCCTTATCCAGCAATCCATAAAGTGTGGCAATATCTTTCAAATCCAGATGTTCGTCTTCTGATCTGTTTGTGATATTCAAAACGTGCAAATAGTCGCAATAAATGTTCGATGACATTTTCAGCTTCCAGTACGAGTTCTCATAAACGATTTCCAGACCTGCAACTTCTTCAATTGCATTTCTTAGTTTGCTAATGTTTACGTTGCGATTGTTTCGGGCACTTTTCTCCGTTTTATCGAACCATAAAGTTTCATCAAGCTTTTTTGATGAAATTCCTTTTCCGCGATGAACGGTATTGAAGAAAATCATTAAAAACAACTGTTTCAGCATTGGCGAAAAATCCGACGTAATATCTACCCCTGAATCACTGTAAATTTGAAAACCTCCAAGAAAAAGAACCGATGATTTTTTAATCTTTTCTACCCTCCGAAACATTTGTTGTTCGTAGGAAACAGGCTCCGAACTTTTCTCCTCAATTACAACATTTTTACGTTTTCTTTTAGAGTTGACATAAGCCAGAAACACAATCATAACGATCAGTGCTAATCCAAACAAAATGATTCGTTTATTTTTACCAACAGGATTATTTTTAGCTTTCACTTTCTGAAACACATCATCCGGAACAAGCGGTGGATAAGCCATCGAGTAGATCTTAACATCTGACTTGTTTGTGGTAACTGCAAATAACTTTCGTAATTTTTTATTTAAATAGAGGTACGACCATGAATCGGTATCCTGAAAGTCAAACACAATCGAGTCTGGATATATAAATTGGGAAGGCTCATAAATACCAAATTTTGCCAATTTGATGATCGAACTGTATTTTGAATTATCAAAAATAAGGGTATAAAAACCCGTGGAATCATCGTCAATGATTAGGGATTCAGCAGGCACAAAAGGAAATTCCGGAGCCGTATAATCCAACATTTTACTGAAATGCAAAGTATTAAGATCAAGCGAATACAGGTCGTTGTAGGCACCGGGAGTTAACTCCTGCCTACCGGTTTTGCTTCCATATCCTCCAAATACTAATAAAGTATCAGCGTTAAGCAAACCGGCAGCAGCCAGGTAACGCGGTTCAATTTGATCACATCTGTCAAATTTTTTCCAGGAATTATTTCGAGGATCATAATTAAAAACGGTACTGTTGTAACGGTATAAACCATATCCAAGAATTGCCAACAGCGAACTATCGACAGGCGAAATCACTTTATTATGATGCCCAAAGTTAGATTCGTCCATTTGAACCGGATCATTCGACCATCTTTGACTTGAAAAACTGAATTTACTTATTCCCTGTTGGTCGAGATTATAGGACCATATTTCATTGGTATAAGCATTAAAAACAACATGTTTCTCATTCATTTGGCGATACGGGCTGCCTCCTTTATAAAGAATGCTATCTAACTTGCCGGTATTCAAATCGTAGCGAAGAATACTGTTTTTATCAACAAAAAATAATTCATCTGTCGTTTCATTGCTAACAACGCCGTAAAAATTGCTTAAGCTAAGTTGCCTGACTTCTTCCCACGATAAATGCGCATCAATCAACCATTTTGGATTTTCAACTACTGCCACAGCTTCTTCTACTTCATCGTATGTTTTGTTGAAAGTATGTTTAGATAACAGCCAGTGTCTGACCATTTTATCGTTATGGTTATAAATCTGAATGTTTTTTAAAGTCATCGGGCATACATCGGTGCTCTGAAAAGGAGAGGTTTTCGATATTCCAAAAACAATATCAAAACGATCATCCTCATCAAAGTAGATAGCTGCCTTTTTCGAAACCCCGTTCAAACTAATTTCAACATATTTTTGTTCGGAATCGAGCTGAAAAGTAACATGAAACCATTTGTTATAATCTAAATCAGGTACATCTTCCCAACGAAACGTACACAAGATTTTTTCTTTAAAAATCAATGAAAAGTTTTCATTTTCGGATGCATAATTTGCAATAAAGTCGAAATTTTCAGTTTCATTCGAAAAAATCCGGAAAACATAGCCATAGTACCCATCTCCCAACCTTAGCTGAATATCGAAATCCAGCTTAAATCCACCGGTTAAATTTAAAGCTTCTTCTGGTGTGAGATTTAATGAGGTTCGTTTGTCTTGTACTACCTCAGATGATGCAAAATACAAACCTGAGTTTAGTTCATTCTGCGCAAATATTTTCGTTGCTAACAAAAGAAAAATAACATTTACACAAAGTAATAATTTCACATCTATCATGTTTAAAAGACCCAAATGTATTAAAATGGATCAAATTTTCCGAGTTCTAAAAATAGTTTTGAAACATCAACCGAGAATCTTTTCCATCGTACAAATCGTTAACACGTTTGTAACCAGATTATACAATATTCCTCTTGTTATTGTAACAACGAAAACATTCTACAAAACCGATGTATTCTTTCTTATCATTTTGACTTCAATACAAATTTTGCCATTTGACATAATAGAATAACAGGATGGCTTAGAAGGAATCTGTCAATAATGCGGGAAGTTGATTTTTTTTCGGATTTACTTATCATTCCAAATTTTTTTTATTGTTTCTTCCTGCGAGTACCCAATCGGACAGGTTTCACTTTTTGTATTGGCCCTGTAGCTACCGGCTGTTTCGTTTGGGCAGGATAACATTCTACTAACAGGCATTTGTAAGTGCCCGTTCGGATCAGTATCTTTTACCCAATTGTATGCATATTCCAGCCACGCATTTCTACTTTGTTCATCTTGCTGGGCAAACCACGAAATTTCATCCCAGCCCCAAACAAAATGCGAAGTAGTATCGGCTACATTGGCTTCTCCACTTCTTCCGTAATTATCAAACTCAACGAGATATGGCAGGTTATTGCACGACCAGCCACTGGGAGAAATACAACCTTTACTCTTTTTAAAAAGTGCATCAAGGTGATTCACTTCCAGTTTGCACTCGTATGGCTTTTCGGGAATTTCCTTAATTCGCAGTGGAAAGGAATTAAAATCGATCAGGCTAACGCCGTCTTTAATCATATCACCTTTGGGCACATGAGCATCAAGAATTACCCAGTTTCGCCGGGCGTGTATTTTTGCATAATTCCGTATTTTCGTTAACAGGCTCTTCCAGACCACCCGCTGTTGGTCATTCATTCCAATTAGTTCGACCTGCCCCAAATGAAAAGCTTCACAACCCACGTTAATGTACGCACCGGCCAGGTAATAAAACCACAATTGTGTTTCTTGTCGGCTGACATCGGGCACACTGCTTCCCTTTCGCCAGTGATCTACCAAAAAGCCTCTTTTGTTCAACATTTCGTTGTACGAAAAGGTCCGGTCTTCAACAGGTAAATCGAAGCCCTGAAATACCCAATTGGGAATCTTTACGCTATCCACATCTTGTGTAATAATTTCAAACAGACAGCCCTGAAATATTATGTCGGGATCGAAATTATGGAGTGTATCAATTAATGCTTTCGCGGTTTCCCAAAAATCAGGATCATTTAAACGGCTTTCGTCTCCCCACCGGTAAATGGAACGCCCGATAAATTTCGCCCCTATATTTTTAATCATCCGCACATCATCTTCATGATAAGGATATTTACGATGTCCTTCTGATTTTTCAGGAACAAGAAAGAAGGCCATCGTTACCGATCGATCGAGGTAATTGCTTAAAACTTTTTCCGAAATTCCGTTCACATCAAAATAGTATATCTTTTCTTCGTCACTCATACTGCCGCAACTCAACAGAGCTGTGGCAAAAATTATCAATAACAATAGATTTAGGTTTTTCATTAAATGTATTTTTTTTTGAATCAATTAGTCAACTTTTATAATTGATGAAGTTCCAGAAACACCATTTTCATTAAAAGACTCTATCGCAAAAAAGTAAGATTGATTTGCATTCAAGCTATTAATGGCAACAGCGTTATCGTTATATACTTTATAGCTTTTATAAAGCTTGTTTTTTGCTACACCATAGCGAATTTGATAGCCAACAGCTCCGGTTGTTTTTCCCCAACTTAAATGAGCCGTACGCCTGTTTCCCGAAGGCCTGGTAACCTTCAGATTAGAAACTGAAGAAGGCTTTTCACCATGTCCTAAACCAAAAATCCGAAAACCCGAAAGCGCAAAATTGCCCGATGGAACTTCGAAATTTGTAATTCTCAAATACCTACAATTTACTTTAGATTTTAGCTGAATATAGGGATGCGAATTATCGGTTTCGTTATGATAACGATCGATAATAGTATTCCAATTCATACTATCCAACGAAGCTTCAACGGTGTAACGGTAACAAAAATCTGGTTGACGCCCGTAAACATTGGTGCCGTGTTCTGCAAAATTAATCTGAACCGCGTAAACATCGCTTTCAGCTTCCAGATCGATCACCGCCCATTGGTTTGATCCGCTTTTCGCAGCCCAATATGTCCGTATGTCCTCATCAGTCATATTTTCTTTTGGGAAACTATCAACTTCTGTTAAAACAGAAACAGGTTTATTGTACGAAAGCAGCATCCACCCCGGAAAAAGCTCATCCTCACTTTTCACTTTTTCAGAAGGAATGATCATCGGATAATCGCCAAAACGTGTATCAGCATACAATTCTCTAAACTCGTCAAAAAAAGCAGGATAAATTGCAAGTCGACGCTCGAACATGTGTTTTTGCGAAATGGTAACTGTACCTATATGCCAGAAATTTCCATACTTGTCTTCGAAAGTACTTCCGTGCCCTGCACCTGTAGCAAAACCTTCGGGATGATACGCAAAAGGATTATTTTCGGCCAGCGTAAACGGGCCCAGCGGATGATCCGAAGTATATACGCCATCAGAGTAGCTTTTAAACTGTGTACCGGGCCCGGCATATTGCAGGTAATATTTGCCATCGTGTTTGTTCATCCAGGCACCTTCAATCCAGGGAGCATTGTCAAGCAAAGTGTTATAATCACCTGGAACTTCCCATCCATGATTTTTGGTATCGGCATGCATCAGTGCAACTCTTTCGCCAACAGGCTGAAAGTTGTTTTGATAATCCAATTCTACGCCGTAAATCGGTTCTTTATC
The DNA here is from genome assembly GCF_010586825.1 of Draconibacterium mangrovi. Taxonomy (GTDB): domain Bacteria; phylum Bacteroidota; class Bacteroidia; order Bacteroidales; family Prolixibacteraceae; genus Draconibacterium; species Draconibacterium mangrovi. The sequence goes on from NZ_JAAAGB010000008.1 coordinate 158,387, forward strand.
CGAACATCCCCAGTAAAAATAAAGCCGTTGGTCATTGTCGAGAAAAAGTGCAGGATCGGTAACCCCAAACGGAAGTTTTGCTGCCATTTCCCATTTCCCACCTTTTAAGTCAGTAGCTTTATAAATTGAATTCGACGATGCCATAAAATACATTGTATCGTTGAGAACTAGGGCGGTTGGCGCGTATTGTTCGGTCGGAATTTCATTGGTTTCCACAAAAGTCCAGTCGGCCATATCTGATGAATACCAGTATCCGCCGGATTTTGAAGCGAACAAGTAATACTCGTCCTGAAACAAAACCACCGTTGGATCGGCAGCCTCCCTGCGGGATGGTTCGTCCAATTGAAAACGGTAACTTAAATCCAGCGGATTACATATCGTTTTATCTTCCGGTACACCATGTGACTTTGGCTCTTGTTTACAAGCCACAAAAGCCAGAAAGGGGAAAAAGAAATACCTTAAAATCTTAAGCATTTCACGCATTTATTTATATTAATTCTCCTCTGCAGGAATTTCTGTTATTTTCCATTGCGAACCACCTTTAAACCCTACCGGCCCACAGTCGGTTCGCATTAATCCATTAATCCGCAGGTAATTCTCGAAATGTTTGTTCATAATCGTTTCGCCCGCCCCAACTGCAATGGGTTCGGGCCAGCTTTGATCGGCACCGTAACCACCTCGTGCTGCTGCCAATATATCTGGAATATAATTTGGCCAGGTACCTTCAAACCACGTGTAACCAAATAAAAATGGTGTTCCGCCGGCTTCCCTGATCTTCCGCTTCAATTCGAGTTGAAGCCGAACAAAAGGTTCTCCGGGGCAAGTAGCAATTACAATGTCGTCGTTTATCAGAATGGTTGATATGAAAATATTATAATCGGCATCCTGTTTAAAACGCCCTTTAAATTGAAGTGAATCCTTCATTATCTTGATCGTTGAAGTAACCTCTTTAGGAGCTTTTAGATTTTTAGCCAGTTTGGTTGTTTCCCACGCTAATAATTCACCAACCCGCTCAATTGTCCGGTAATCAGATTTAAACGGATCATCTGGTCCTTTACGACGGGAGCTAATAATCAGCGATTCAATGTCGCCTCCAGCTCCCTGAACAAAAAGACAGGTCATATCGTCACCAAAAGCTTCTTCAACTTTGCGGCAGGCCACTCCCGGGTAATCTGCCGATATTTCGTAATTGCTGCAGACAATATCCGAATGCATGGCATAATTCATCAGAATTGCCCGCGGATTTCCGCTCAGATCTTCCACCTTTATTACGCCAACATCATGATCAACGGGGCCAAAAGGTATACGTTCGGGATTTTCTGAAGTATAATGTTCATCGGAAAACCAGGATTCGCGCGAATGCCCGTCTTCACGAACAATTAAACGGTTAAATCCCAGTTGCGGAAATGTTTTGCTTCCAGCCGAGATTCGAGCCGGAAACATCGATTTTTCAGCTTCTTGTAGCGCCTTTATAATTTGAGAATCAATATATTCCTTATCGCTACGGCCACTGGAGTGCGTATGCGAAGAAGAAATCAGGATCTGCGAAATCCCCAGTTTTTCCTTGCATCTCTGCACTAGTTTATCACTCGTAAAAATACCCTGATCAACAGCAACAAAGGCCAATTTGTGTTCGGGTGTTTTAAGCAGTAACACCCTCGCATACAACGAATCGTGCAAAGGTATTTCGGAGGATGATGTAATAGTTACTTTTGCCGTACCTGCCAGCAAATCGGCTGTGGCTGCAGAACTAAATACGGGCTGTACCGCAATTAGTAATATTATCCATAATTTGGTAATTAGTTTCATCTTTTCCATCTATCTGAATTTTAATTAGCTCTTCGGATTAGTAAATAATCGATTTTCAATCGACCGAATAAAAAGATGGAATTCGCATAACACAATATACCATTTGATCCTGAATGTAAATAAATGCGCATTTTTGTTTAAGTTTTAGGTTTGTCGTTAAGGTTAAAAAGGTGGTTCAGTAATACCGGCAAGGCCTCCGAAAAACAGAGACTGCCGATATTAAAAAACTATGCGAATTATTTGGTTTGATTTACCATTTTAATAGTTCCATCCTCGTTGTAGTACAATTTATCTACGCAGATAGAACGTAACCAATCGTTGAATTCACCATTTTTAGCCGACAATGAACTGTTGTGATAAAATGAATACCACTGTCCTTTAAACTCTACAATTGAACCGTGATTGGTGTATGAATCGGTTGGTTGCATGTATATGCCCTGGTATTTCCATGGTCCCAGAGGATTATCGCTTGTGGCATAACGCATTCTGTTATCGCCTTTTACTCCCTCTTTGTCATTTCCTTCGTCGTGATTATCCGAATAGGACAAATAGTAAACTCCATCGTACTTGTGTACCCAGGTAGCTTCATGAAAATCTTCCAGACCTTCCATCGGTTTCATTTCTCCATCAATCTCCATCATGTTGTCTTTCAGTTTTCCACCTTCGCATTTACCGCCACCTCCGTAGTAAAAATAAACTTCACCATCGTCATCAATGAAAACACAAGGATCAATCATCGGTTTTAAACCTTTAATGTATCCCTGAACTTTAAAGTCTTTTGCCGGATATTTACTTGTTGCCACACCAATTTTCCAGGTATCATTCCATTCCGATCCGCTTGGGTGTGGAAAATAGTAATAGTACGTTCCATCTTTATATGCACAATCAGGCGCCCACATAAAACCACCTTCTGGGCGTCCCCATTCTACATCTTCAGAACTCAGGATTTCGCCATGATCCACCCAGTTTACCATATCATCTGTTGAAAAAACATGGTAGCGATCCATTAAATCACAGCCCCGTGGCGGAGCTATATCGTGTGATGGGTAAACGTACAAACGTCCGTCTTGCCAAACGTGTGCCGACGGATCGGCTGTGTACATATGTGTTACAAAGGGATTTTTCTGCGCCTGTACTGAAATGCCACCAGCAAGCAACATTCCCAACATTAAACTACTTAAAACGTTTCTTTTTGCAATTAGCAATTTTAATTTTCCTACAATCATTTTATACCGATTAAATTATTTTGTTTTTGATTATTTTTTCGAAATGTTATTCGTACACCATCAGTTGTTTTGTTAGCTGCTTTTTATCTGATTGAAGAAGCAAAAAATAAGTACCTGCAGAAATTCCGCTTATGTCTAACTGAATTTCCTCGCTACTGATATATTTTTCAAAGCTTTTTACCACCTGACCGTTTATGTTGCGAATTTCAAGATGAAGCTCCTGTGCGGAAATTCTCTGAAACCTTAACGATACCGATCCTTTTGCAGGGTTTGGGAACAGCATAATATCAGTTTCGCTGTTTACACTATTCTTACCTGCGGAGAGTACGCCACTTTTGCTCACGATCATTTTATCGAGATTGTAGCCTCCGGTTTCTTCAAAAAACTGTATTATATGCGTTCCTTCATTCAACGGTATATCCGGAACAGTAAATGCCTGATAGTTTTGCCAGCCACCAGTTGAAGAAATAGCTACAGAACCGGATACATTTACTTTATCAATTTTTAAATGAAATTTTCCATTGCCATCGGGAGAAGCCGCTCGCAACTCAAAACTGTACAATGCCGATTCGGGAACCTCAACCGTATATTCCAGCCACTCTCCACCGTTCGTCCAGCCAATGTTGTAGTTTCCGGGACTGTTCATCTCAACATCCACACCTTCACTTTCGCGATAGACATTTCCGTTATTTGATGTATCCGAGTCACTGTAAGCTTTCCCCTGGCCTCCCTGGTCATAATCTTCCATTTCTATGGTGCCGGGAATAGCAAGTGCCGGTTCAAAATATGGAGTCCCGTGTTCACGTGTTTGATTAACCTCTTGTATGGTACCGTCTTCATTATAAAAAAGCGAATCGACACAAATGGATCGCAACCATGGATGCCCCGACAAAATGCTGTTGTGATAAAATGCATACCACTGGCCTTTATATTCCACTATCGAGCCATGGTTAGTAGGACTCCCAGTTGGTTTCATATAAACGCCTTTGTAGGTCCACGGGCCAAGTGGGCTATCACTTACTGCGTAGCGCAATTGGTTTCCTACATTGTTATTATTATCGGAATACGACAGATAATACAGCCCGTTGTACTTGTGCACCCAAGTTGCTTCATGAAAATCAACCAAGCCTTGCATTTGTTGCATTTGCCCGTCAATTTCCATCATGTTGTCCTTTAGTTTTCCGGCTTCGCAAAGGTTTCCGCCGCCGTAATATAAATAGGCCTGCCCGTCGTCATCTACAAACACACAGGGATCGATCATCGATTTTAAGCCTTCAATATAGCCCTGAACTTCGAAATTCGCTGCCGGTTCAGAGCTTGTTGCCACACCAATTTTCCAGGTAGAATTCCACTGGTCGCCACTACCCGTGGGATGTGGAAAATAAAAATAATAAGTTCCGTTTTTGTAGGCACAATCGGGCGCCCACATAAAACCACCTTCGGCCCTGCCCCAGTCAACATCGTCTGCCCTTAGAATTTCGCCATGATCTGTCCAGCTCACCATATCATCGGTAGAAAAAACATGGTATTGATCCATTAAATCGCACCCTTGCGGCGGGGCAATATCGTGCGAGGGATAAACGTATAAGCGTCCATCCGCCCACACATGCGCCGACGGATCGGCAGTATAAATACTTTGAACAAATGGATTCTGCCCTTGCACTGTCAAAGCACAACCAAACAAAAACATAACAAATTTCAGTTTCAAAGCCATCCATCCAAATCCTTTAACCATGTCCACTAATTTCATCATTCATCAATATTGACTATTGCACAACAAGCCGTTTAACATGAGATTCTTCAGACGTTCGCAACCGTACAAAATACACTCCCGTAGTAAGTTCTACCAATGATAGAGAACACAGGTTTTCGCCCGGATTCGAGCGAAATGATGTGGACTTTACAGCCGTTCCGTTAAGATTGAATAGTTCAATAAAAACCTCTTCTGTATTATTTGTGTGATAGCTTAAAGTAACCTTTTCCGTAGCCGGATTAGGAAACAATTTGAAACCGGTATTTTCAGTTTTTGAAATGTTGCTAACCGAAGTCACCCCATCAATACTAACAACTACGGTCAGGCTTGCCTTTTTTATCCCGTCCATACTAACCGCCGTTATTGTGGCTGTACCCGCCGAAATTCCAATTATCTTACCAGTGGTATCAACCGTTGCGATATTTGAATTACTCGATTTCCAGAATACGGTTTTATTGGCGGCATTTTCGGGAGAGAAAACAGGCTGAGCTTGGTAAACACTGTCGATGGCCAAACCAATCTGTTGTTTTTCAAAACCAATCCCGCTGACACTAATAGCATCTTCATCGCCAAAAGCGTAAACCTCGTGAATTGACCACCAATTTCCTTTCGATCCGGTTTGTTTAATTCGCACATACTGCACGGTTGAAGAAGGGAAACTCACAATGGTCATCACATCAGCGCCTGCACCAGTCGCACCTGGTCCGTACCAATCGGTTCCGTTATCAGATACATAAAATTCATATTTCTGCGGAGAGTCTGCCGGACTTGCAGCAACATCCATAATAATTTGCTCAATTTTCTCCGGTTTCCCAAAATTGATTGTAAACCACTGTCCCGGAGTTTGAGACCCGTTTGTATCCCAGCGTGTTGAGGCAGTACCATCAATGGCGCGTGTAGCAACGCCAGAGTTATTCGAAGCTGAAACCGTCCATGAAGTCCTGCTCAGCGCGGATTCAAGCGAAATTGCCGGTGTGTTATACAGGTTGTTTTCCCAAACGGCACATTGTGTGGTATCAATTCCGGTTGGATCAACCACTGACGAATGAATGGAAAATTGTTGTTCTGTACCGTAAGCCAGTAACGAATTATTCGGAAATACGCTCGAGGCTTCAATATTCAAGGTTCCTCCTGATATTAGCGCCATTCGTTGTTGCCCGGGCTGGTTAATATTTGCCTGCTGAAGTGTAAGTTCTCCACCATTCAAACGAATTCCGTTTGAAGGATTACCCCAGAAGTCAGCATTAAACAATGCTACTCCTGAGGTATAACCTGCCCCTGTCTCAATATATTTTGTGTCCTGATCTCCAATAGAAACGATTTGTGTGTTTACAAAATCAAATCCGTTATTGCCGACCGCATTAATAATTAGTGCATTTCTTGCACCATCAATACCGCTACCAATACTCAGTCCCGTTGGTCCCGTTCCATCAATGTCGCTTAATATCATTCCGTTTTGCGAGCCATAATGAAAATCGTTATACAACAACTGGTTCTGGCAATCGCCCAAAATCATAAAAGTGAAATTGGCAAATCCGTAATCGTAAGCCGGACCACTGTCGCCAGCAGAATTTGGCCAGCTTCCGTATTTCGATTCGTCGCCGGCACCATAAGCAATCACATTAAACTGGGTATTATAAATTCGGCCATCCGTGGTACCTCCGCCAACGCGGATTCCAATATCAAAAGCATGCCCGGCGATATAATCGACATAATGATTGTGACATGGGTAACTAAAAAGGTCGACACCCTTGCTAACCGCACGCATACCAATATTAATCATATAGGTATCGCTTCCAGTGGCTTGCACGCAATACGGATATTTTCCTACACTTGGCAAATCGGACAGTAACTGTTCGGGATAATTGAAAACGATACCACGAATACCGCTGTTTTCCGAGAGTTTTAGAAATGGTTCTCCATCAGGGTTATTCCGGTCGGCATAAACTTCCAGTATACTTCCCGGACCGGTTGGTGTCGTGCTAACATCAACAGACCCCTTCAGCTCCACATTTGAAGGTACCACAAGATTTCCCATAACCTTATATTTTCCCGGAGGAAGAAAGACAATACCACCGCCATCGGCTGCTGCTTGGTCTAGTGCTGACTGAATAGCCGCAGTATTATCGGTCATTCCATCTGCTACAGCATTAAAAGGAGCTTCGGTAGCCACATATAATTCAAGTCGCGATGGTTTGTGTGCTTCCGGTTTTATCTCAATTATTTCCGGTAGTTGTTTCATACTTACCGGAGTGTGGTCGACAATACTTTTAAAAATTGAACTTTCTTCAATCTGAACGTCCTGTGCAAAACGGTTTCCGGTTATAATGGCTCGTGTATTTTTCTTTAGGCTGATTTGAGGAGCAGGATTATTTAAATCGCAGTCGGTAATGATAAAAGTGCCTGCTTTAATATCAACCGCACCGCTGTTTATCTCTGATTGCAATATCATTAAACGGGTGCTTGCTGATTCATGTATCGAAATGGCATTCTTCGTTGCATTGAGCGAACAGGTATGTACCTGAACAACTCCTGATGCACTTTGGCCGACACCAATACCGGTTTCGCAGTCCACCGTTTTAATACCGGTGAACATTAATCCAACCGAATTTGCACCGCTGATATCAACACCGGTTTTACAGCTGGTAAATGTCATTGAATAATTATGTCCGTTTGGTTGTGCTCCCGGACTTGTGATGGATTCCACGGCATGAAAGCCTTTGTTATAGCCTTCTATATTTACAAAACAGGTGTACGACCAGTCGTTTCTTCGCATAATAATACCTGTTCCGTTTTCGTAAATCCAGGCTTTGTGGCTTCCATCAATCGATGGAGAATTAGGTAAGCCGGAGCCTGCCCAGTAATCAGGAGAAAAATCGATCCACTCGATGCGACCAACATCAACAATATTGTCGATTTCTACTCCCCTTGATAAAGGAGTTCCGTAAATACCGTTAATTGTAGGGCATGTTCCGCCATTTTTACGGGAGAAAACGACACCGGTATAAGAGTTGACCAGTGTAATATTTTTTGCGTTACAATTTTCGTTTCCGAAATAATTGGGTTTTCCAAATTCAACCGAAGGGGGGTATGGAGTTATCGCTGAAGGACTCTGTTCAGGGTACCAAAAAGCTATGTCCATTACCGCAGACGAGGGTTCCATGGTAATAAACGGGGTAGCATTTTCATCTCCTCTTCCGGCATAAGCCATTAATATTGTGCCTTCAACAGGGGCTCCTTTTTCAGGTTTCTTCCACTCTCCTCTCAGCGTAATACCCTTAGGCAAAAGCAGATTACCTTTTATTACATATTTTCCTTCCGGCACAAATAAAGTTCCTCCACCTAAATTCCCCAGCTCGTTAAGCAAGGTTTGAAATTGCTGGGTAACATCGGTAACACCATCTCCTGTAATACCGAAATCGGCAACAGAATAAGCTATAACCACATTGTCGATGGTGGGATACTTTGTGTCAACTAATCTCCAGTTCTGCGCTGATAGCAATGATGACAGGAGTAAAAAGAAAATTGTTGATACTGATGATATTTTATTGATTGATATTTGGTTCATGATTTATTGTTTAGAAATTCCCTGCACAAGCCTTTGAAAAATATCTTCCTTCTTTCCCTTTTTTTACCAAATGCCCTCAGAATTTCTCTTTATTTTAGAAGTTGGCAGCAGTTGAAGCCTCTATTTAGAAGAGGTGTTTGGTATAGAATGTGCTTCTCAATAAGAAAAAGTAAAGCACAAAACCACAAGGTTTATATGCTTTACTTGTATGATAACATAAACTAACTATGACAATTTTAGAAAAAGGCTGCTCTACACCGTAGTGAAGAACAACCATTTTAATATAAACTACCTTTAATCTAGTTTTTCCAATTTAAGCCACGAAGGTCTTACGTTTTGCTCAGTTCCTGTAAAACTAACTACAAACCCAGCTGACACTTTAGTCTTTTCGGCCACTGAAAATTCGATACTTGCATTTCCATCGTTTCCAAGACCAGCAAAATTCGTGGAAGCCAATGCTGAAGAAAGTTCCTCGATATCAGGAAGTGTTTCACCAATAGCTGCTGCAATATATCTCGGATCGCTACCATTATTACTGATAATTGGATTTTCTCCGGCCAAACTCATAGTAAATCGGTATTCGCCGGCAGGAAGTTCAAACGTTTGGTAAAGTTTACCGTTAACAATTGCAGTCTCGCCTTCGCCCCAACGTTCGAAACCTAAACTTTGCTTATCATTATCTGGGCCTTCCCATCCACCGTCGTATCCTCCCATACCATTACGGGTTCGCATTGCTTCGTTAGTAATCCATCCGCCTGATAAATTCCCCCAACGGTTACCATCCCATTCAGAACGACTAAATGGCCACTCAGCATTGTTAAAGAAATTGGCAGGAACCTCATTAGGGTCATTTACTGCATCAGCTGGAACTTCAACTTTCACAATTTCGGTGTAGTTATATTTACGGTTTGCATCGTTTACGTTTGCACCTAAACGCACATAATATGTATATCCAGCTTTTACCGGCATTGGACCAATACGGTATACATCACTTGTTTCAGCATCGCCCACTTCCTCTTCCCAAGATTTGTTGATCTGCTTACGCATGTTGTTGTACTCTCCAATACTTATATTGTTTGTCGCACCACAAAATGTATTCAGACTTAAGAAAGGTTTAATTTCAACAAGGTTTGGTAAACCTTCGCGAACCGGTGCATTAAGACGACATTTTAACATCAGTTTTAAGCCGTTTAATGATACTTCGAAATCGGTTAAACGCAAATACGGAGTCACTGTAAAGTCTTGTTGTGTATTTCCATCAAAAGAAACACCTTTTATAGTATCTACCGGCCAGAAAGGACCTCCATAAGGAAGCATGTCGTATGTTCCGGCAAACAATTTACTATTGTTATACGAACCATCTTGTTTTACAGTTAAATTCTGGTTATTGGGTACTGATTCCGTCCAGGTTCTTTCCCAAATACGGATCCCCCATTCACCTTGCGACGAAAGTAAATTCTCGCCGGTATATGAATCTATTACATTTCCATGGACTTTCACATCTGGTTCATCCCAGTTGTCGATGTCCAAACAAGAAGTAACCGAAACCAGTATTACTCCTAAAATTATATATAATATTTTTTTCATAATATTAGTGTCAATTGTTTATAATTAGTAAAGTGGATTCTGAGGAAGCAGATTTTCGTTCTTACCAATTTCTCCCCATGGAATTGGTTCATAGTAACATTGCTTTGAAGCAGTCCATTCTCTGTTCCAACGGTTGTCTTCATCCAGATAAATGTATTTTCCCTCGTCCGCAACATAATAACAGCTAAGAACCCTGTGACGGAATTGGTTCAATACCTGATCGGCAGTTCTCCAGCGACGAAGATCCCACCACCAATGGTTTTCAGCATAAAGTTCACGTTCACGCTCGTCGCGTATAAATTGCAATGATTTTTCGATTTGATATGGATAATTCGCTTCATTGATGGTACCAATGTTAGTCATCGTCATATCAATTGCAGGACGTACCTCCTGACAACCTGCACGGTCACGAATCATTTCAATATAATCGAAAGCTTCATTTCTTTTACCCAGTTCGTAAAGTGCCTCGGCAGTGTTCAGGTAAACTTCACCTAAACGGAATACTACCCAATGCTGATCACTGCGGTATTCTCGAACATCGCTGGTAGCCATATTTGTATTCACATATTTGCGAATAAATGCAGCACCCCAACAATTGTTTTCTGCGCCTTGATCATCAAAGTGTCCATGTGCTCCGGTGATATTGTATGTTACACCATCAATTTCTGTAGTCCAGCCACGTCCGCCTAAAATACGGTTACCATCGCTGTTTATTGGAGCGGCATTACTTCCTCTTTGAATATCAGTTGCCAATCCGTCAAAATTTCTGTAAATACCTTTTTGAATGCTAAATGTTTTTCCACGAAGCTCGTCGCCATCGAAATACATGGTACCCAGCATACGTGGCTCCATCCCGTTGCGAATGTCGCTGCGGTTGTCAAAACGAACCGGAGTTCCGTCAGGATTAGTATATGCCGGCATATCATATAACTCCATAAAATCCAGCGGAGGATAGCTTTGAGCACCAACAAAAGAAGACATATCAGGCTGTGGACACATTAATGCATCGTAACTATGTCGTAAACGCGTATTATGAGGAACAGTCTGGTCGTAATCTTTAATTAATATACTTTCAGAAGAATTTGGGTCTAAGAATAGCTTTGCAAAATTTGAAGCTTTATCAGGATAACCTGCAGTATATAAAGAATATGGCCCTTGTTCTACAATCTTACCTGCATCAACGCAATATTGAAAAAACTCATTAGCATGTGAAGGATTCATACCTGCCAAACCAGCCTGTGTTGCCGCTTCGTTTTCAAAACCAAGGTATTGAGAATATTTAGCATTTGAACCTGCATAAAGCATCGTGCGTGAAAGCAATGCCGCTGCAGCATATTTATTGGCACGACCAGATTCCATGGCGTCTGTCATGTTATCAATTGCAAATGTCAGGTCGCTATAAATAAATTTCCAGGTATCATATTCTGTAGCACGAGATACTTTCAATGAATCGGCATCAGCTAGCGGGTTCTGAACTTCTTTAACAAGAGGTACACCACCATAACGTTTTGCCAAACCAAAATAGAAGAATGCACGCAGGAAATGTGCTTCGCCCATTAATTTGTTATAATCTACATCAGTATATTTATCGCGATAAGCCGGGAAATTTTCGATAAACGTATTTACGTCGCGGATACGGTCGTATGGCCAGTAAGCAAAACCATCGTTATCGACCCCCAACCATTGATTAAAGAATTCGCCACTCATATTCCCCTGGCTCTTTTTACCTGCTTCCCAAAAGTTATCAGGACGATAAGCATGTTCCGAGTCGCTTCCATAATAAAGGAAATCTTCAATTGGAAGGTAGTTATAAAGACCTGCAAAATATTTCTTTACACCATACTCATTACCAAATAGTTCCGGTTCTCCTAACATCCCCTTAGGCTCCAGACTCAGATCCTGACAGGAGAATAGAACAACTCCTAAAAGAGCTATATATATTAAAAACTTCTTTTTCATAATTGTAATTTTTTTAGAATTTAACGCTTGCACCAATTGTAAATGTTCTGTTTACAGGATAATTGTAGAAGTCGATATAATTGGTTGAAGCACCACCGGATGCACCCGGACGCTCTGGATCTACATTTTCGAGACCGGTAAAAGTCAACAGGTTATATCCGCTCATGTAAACTCTTAAATTCTTCATACCTATTTTCGATATCAATCGATCTGGTAAGGTATAGCCAATTTCTGCAGTTTTTAAACGTAAGTAAGATGCATCCTGTACACCATTTGTTCCTGTTCTTCGGCCATCATGACCAGTTACCGGATAGTAACCAGGTACCCATTCTGTTGCAGGGCTGAAATAATCAGCAGTAGGATCAACAGGATGCCATCTGTCCATAAACCAGGTTAATGTATTTTGTCCTCCAAAAGGCAAAGCTTCCACTAATACCTCGCTATACTGCACATAAACCTCGTGTGCCCCCTGAAAATCCAGTGCCATATCGAAACCTTTCCAGGAAGCTCCAAATGACATACCGTAGTTAAAGACCGGTAGTCCATATGAAGCGATTGGATGTTCATCAAGGTTGTTAATTACACCATCCTCATTCCAGTCAACCAACCACCAGTCACCCGGTAAAGCATTCTGCCCGGTTGGAAGTTCGAAGTTGCGGATATCTTCGATATTGGTAAACATACCACCTGATTCCTGTCCCCACCAAATATTAGTGTAACGGTCACTACTGCGGTTTCTCCACTTGTCGTATGAGTTGCTGGCGGGAGTTTCAAGCCATTCTGTTCTTTTATGTTTAGTGGCTGAGATTTGTCCTCTTACCCAATAATTCAGGTCTCTATACTTGTTTTGGTAGTCGAGCGATACTTCATAACCAAAGTTACGATCGCTGTTCAGGTTTTCCTGTGGTAAGCTTGCACCAACAGTACCAGGAATTACAGATGCACTTGTTGCCAATAAGCCTGAACGATCGCGTTTAAATACATCAATTGCACCATTCAATTTGTTTTGTAATATACCAAAATCAAGTCCGAGGTTATAAGATTTAATTCGGTACCAGGTTAAATCAGGATTCGGAATACTAGCTGCCGACACACCACCTGTTAATGTACCATCGTAAAACCATCCTTTTTCGTTACCATCCAGATTGTAGCCTGTTGTAGGAGGATAATTACCAGCAGAACTGTCGTCACCCATCTCTCCATACGAAGCTCTAAGTTTGAAATTACTAAGGAATGCAACGTTATCCTTTAAGAAATTCTCTTCGCTAATACGCCATGCTGCAGAAACTGTTGGGAAAAATCCAAAACGGCTGCCTTCAGGGAAACGAGAAGAACCATCGTATCGGAATTTGAATGCAAGCATATATTTTCCGGCATAATTATAATCTACCTGGCCAACCACCGATTTATTGGCTCTGTCGCCGACACCACCGCCGATAGCACGTTGATTTTTATCCTCACCGGCAAACAGGTATTCCGATTCAACCATTAACTCGCGGTAAGCACTAAAGCTATCCCAGCTGCTATAACTTTCTTCATATATAAGGAAGTTGTTGAAATTATGATCTCCAAATGAATTTACATAGAACAAACCCAACTGCATGTTGGTATTGAAGTTGAAATTTACACCCCTTGTAACATCAGAAGGAGTATTTCTCTGAATTGGAGAATAGGTATCGTCGTCCGGATTGTAGCGAAACAACGTATAAGATCGTTTGTAATTCTTATAATCCGGTATATTCATTGCATAGTCATACGATCCTTTGGCAGATAAACCTTCCACTCCGGGAATATCATATTCCAACGTCAAAGTACCGTTGAAACGACGGTCTCTGTTCAAATTGTAACCAACATAATCGGCATCAGTTTGAACGATCATGTTAGCCCCTTCATTTAAATATTGTGTGTCTCCGTTTGGATACAACGGATTATCATTTGCATAGAAAGCGGCATCAGGACGAACCAGCCACGTAAGTTTGTAAGTTGTCCAGCCTGTATTATTAGGTTGAGTGGTATTAACCATAATTCCACCCAATGAAACTCTTGCTTTTAATCTTTCTGTAATCTGTGCATCAACATTTGTACGCATGTTCCAGCGTTCCGATTCATAGTCGCCGCTTTTATATGAACCTTCTTGTTTTGAATAACCCAGGGTGAAGTAATACCGTAATTTTTCGCTGCCACCATTTACACTCAAGTTGTTTTCATATTGAGGCGTAGTATTTCTGAATACCTGATCCATCCAATTGTATGACTGCTTTGTTCCATTCAGGTAGGGTTCGAAGGCTTCATCTGTAAACATAGGATTTTGACGAACGAGGTAGTTTTTACCAAAATCCTGCCAGTTCTGTTCGTTCCTCAAAGTCATATAATCTATTGCATCAACACTTTCAGGAACATAGAGGAACTGCTGCATAGAACTACTGGTATTAAAAGTAATATCAACTTTTCCGCCTTGTGCGGTACCACTCTTTGTTGTTACAAGAATAACTCCATTTGCAGCACGCAAACCATAAATCGCGGCAGTACCGTCTTTCAGTACAGAAATACTTTCGATTTCTTCTGAACTCATACGTGCGAAATAATCTTTGTCTCTTGGAATTCCGTCTATAACAAATAAAGGATCGCCCATACCACGAATATCGATTCGGGTATCGTAAGCACCAGGTGCACTACTTTTCTGAACAACCCGAACACCTGATAATTTACCGGTAAGCATGTTTACAACGTTTTCGTTTTTTGTGCGTATCATGTCTTCCCCTTTCACGGTAGACACGGCACCGGTAAGTGTAGCCTTTTTCTGCGTGCTATACCCCACTGCAACCACCTCTTCGAGGCCGATGGCGTCAAGCTGCATTTTTACATTTATTTGCGATTGATTTTCAACTGCAATCTCTTGTGCTTTCATTCCTACAAAAGAAAACGACAAGGTTGCATCAATTGGGACATTCGTTAGTGTATAAACACCAACTTCGTTAGTTACAGTACCAATAGTAGTACCTTTAACCACTACTGTTACTCCGGGAATTGGGTTGTCAGATTCATCAACAACAGTTCCGGTTACTTGTGTAGATTGATCAGCTAGGTTCGATTCTCTGCCCGCCAATTTTTCTGCGGATGCTGTCATCACTCCGAATAGTAAAATTAGCATTACTGCAAAGCGACCTTGTCCAACACAAGTCGAATGACAAATTCTTTTTAAAGTTTTTTTCATAGTTTACTTCAATACAATTATTAGATTTGACTCAATTTCATTTTTTAAAATCATTTTTCAATTTTTACTTTCTATTCATTCCATAGGCGTTTTAATTTTTTGATTTCGCTAAGTAAAAACCGGAATGTTAACATTTAAATTAATATTGAATTAACAGCATAGTATTTTGCATAATACCAATCCCACAAAAACCACATATGCCTCTATATCTGACAATTAAAGCACAAACAAAAATTTAATACTAATGCGATTAATAGAAAAATTAAGTGGTGCTAAGCACTTGTAGTTTACAAATCCGACACTATTTTTTAGAGGAACAAAAAGCATTTGCAGTTTAGACACATCTCTTTTTATTGTTTCTGTATATATGACAATTTGCCCAAAATAACATCTGGAAGATCACTCACTTATGGTTCAAAAAGCAGAGCTGGTTTAAGATACCGGAATGATGGGCAGATATACTGTAGGATATCATAAATTATAATCATAAGATTCGTTGCCCCAGGCATTCTGATCAAAAGTCATCAGGCAAACATTTCACGCATGAAGCAACGTCCGGTTCTTTCGCATTTATCAAACATAAATCTAACAATACTAATTTTACCACTCAATTTTAATTAGATATTCAAGCACCACCGATATCCCAAAACAATAATCCTTCAAGCTGTTTATTTCAAATTAAGATTCACTTTAAGCTAACTAGATATGGAAGAAGCGAAATGTGAGTTGGAGGCAATGCAAGTATTTAAACAACTTGTGGAACAGGATCATCGCAATGTCAAACGAAGAATCACTATTACTACAGGATTTAAGGAGTTTGATTCTGCCCAGCGAACTTTGGCCGGAATTGAAATAATAAATATCATTAGAAAGAATCAGATTATTGATTCTAAATCCACAACGTTTAAAACATTTTATTCTTTGGCTTCATAATTCATCATAAAATATAATTTTGAGAATCGTGCTGAACTAATGCGACAGAATCGATTATTCAGAGTTACCTATTGATAAAATATAAAGATAACTTTTGGGATTAGTTACTTTAAAAACTTATCTTTTGAAATCACAGCTTGAATAAAAAAATAAATTTTGATATATTTAAACGATATTTGAATTATTAAACAACAGATTTTTATAGAGTTACCCAAAAGGGACCAATAGAAAACTGGCTAGAAAAATCACTGACAATTAGCGCATTACAAAATAATTCGTGTCCTTGTTCTGGGCACCAAAGAAAAAAGCAACAATCTAATAATTAGCATGTTGCTTTTTTATTTTCAATTTAATATAAATATTTCAAGTCCGTATTCAATAATAATCCCCCATGTTTTCACTCCCTTAAATAGCCAAACTAAATTTGAATCGAATAATCGAAACTTTTTCCTACTTTATCGTTTAAGCTTTGATAATAATAATATCACGATGTTCGACCGATACATTTTCAGCACTTTAGACCTTATTCTTTTTGAAATCATTTTTCAATGTAAAAAGCGGAAAAGGCGGCAATCTGCGGCTCTGCTTTAGATTCGCTAATTTTTAACCTTAATTCCGTCACTGCCAGATCATCGAAAAGATGAATAAACTTGTGCCCAATGCAGGAGCCTTCAAAAATGGTTTGCCAGCCTTTGTTCGTTTTTCCTTCCAGCAAAAATTCCCTCACTCGTTCTCCAAACTCAATGTTTTCAGCAAGCACTACCTGGTTAATTTTTTGGCCTTTTTTCAGATTGAGTGAGAATTTAGTACCCTTACCGGAAGTACTTGCCAGCGGATTGGAAAAACGGCGATTTATCTCCTCACCCATTTCCTTTAGGCGCTGTACATCTGGTTCTGAAAGTAAACCATCGGGATTGGGAGTAAGACCAAGAATAAGTGAGCTGTTATGCCCCACCGAATTGTAATACATGTCAACCAGGTTTTCGAGCGGGAAAATATGTTCATCATCGCCGGGTTCCCAAAACCACTCGTGACGGCCATTGATACCCCGAAGGGGCGCATCACTCATGGCGGGCATGTAATACGGCCCATCTGGATCACCTACTTTTAATAGCTGGAAATCATTTTTAAAGATTACCTCCTGATTGGTTGAGTGTGAGAATGGATAGGAATAGGTTCCCCAGGAGGGATAAGGAACAGTTCCGCTTTCGCTTCCTCCCCAACGGATATCGGCTCGTTGCGTATTGTGGTAGAATATGCAGTTCGACTGATGTTGTTCGAATATACTCAATACGTCAGGACCACCTTTCTCCGGGCCATGGGCGCCACCATCGAACCAAACAATCGCCAGGTCGCCATAGCGCGACATTAGTTCGTTGGTCATACCTTCACACATACTGTTATAGTATTTTTGCCTGTTTTCGGCAAAAGCTCCTTCGCCGCTCACCGAAAAATCGTGAATCCCTAAAAATGCATTCCAGCGAATTCCAATATAAATTCCCGGCAGAACATCGTATTTTCGGCAGGATTCAACAAAATCTTTCACAATATCTCCCTTGCCGTCTCTCCATTTTACTGCTCTCAGACAATATGGATTAACATCGCTCTGATATAATGCAAAACCGGTTTCGTGTGTAGCTGTAAGAATAGCGATTTTGCACCCTGCAGCTTTAGCCGCTTTTACCCACTGGTCGGTATCAAGAGTTTGGGGATTAAAAATATTATAATCCGGTACAGGAGTGATACGGTTTTCGTGCTGTGCGTATTGTTTTCCGTCAAACACATGTAAATCGTAGTGAAATACGGCAACCAGTTCGGCATTCTGCCATGTTAACTGTGCCGGTGTTGGAATTGGCAACTTCTTGATGTCCTGGGCAACAGCAACTACAAGTATAGTAAGCAGGAACAGTATCATTAATGGCGTCTTCTTCATTGGCAATTTTTAGATTTTTAGTTTAAATTAAGCTTAAAGTGCGTTATTCGGCCACGGCGCAACTTGTCCAGTTGTTTTATATTTGGGGCGTTGTGCATCCACACTTCTCAGGTATTCTCCCAACTTTAGGGCAAGTTGTTTTACCTGCTCAGGATACTTTTCGGCCAGGTTTTTATGTTCACCGATGTCCTCTTTTAAATTGAATAATTCGAAATGCTGGTCGTGGTAATAATAAATTAATTTAAAGTCGCCACTACGTATGGTGCTGGTAGCCCCAATTCCGGGTCCGGTTGGCCCCCAGTTATTTGGGAAATGCCAAAACAAATCGCGTGCTTCTGTCTCTTTATCCGGGTTTACCAACATAGGGACAAAACTTTTTCCATCAACGTGTTGAACGGTTTTATAGTTCATTATGCCTGCCATTTCAATAATGCTGGGGAAAAAATCTTCGATAATTACCAGCGAATTATTTTTTGTTGCGGGCGCCACTTTTCCCGGCCATTTAACAATCATCGGTTCCCGTATTCCGCCTTCATAAGCCGATCCTTTGCCGCTGTTTAGCGGGCTGTTATGTGTGTGCAGTTCACCTGCCCTTGGCCGGTGGCTAAACCCACCATTATCTGACATAAACAAAACGATTGTATTGTCCGCAATGCCCTTTTCATCGAGGTAGTCCATTAAATCTACCAGACTTTTGTCCATGGCTTCAATCATCGACGCATATTTGCCTTCCGGTTCGGGTAAGCCTGCATCGATGTATTTTTGGTAAAAACGGCGATCAGCATTCAAAGGAATATGAACAGCATAGTGCGACATGTATAGATAAAAAGGACTGTTAAGCGATAAAGCCTTTTCCATAGCACCTTTTGCTTCGAGTGTCAATGCTTCGGTAATAAAAATTGAATCTCCATGGTATTTCTCCAAACCCGGAACACCCCATGGCAAAGTATGTCCACCCTTTTCCTTGTTTCCAAAATTTTGCTCGCCCAGGTAACTTCCCAGACCACCTGCAGCATGTCCTGCAATATTTATATCAAAACCACAGTTCTCTGGATTGGCTGCGGGGGTGTTCATTGCTCCAAAATGAGCTTTCCCGCAATGGATCGTGAAGTAACCGTTGTCTTTCAGAATTTGTGGCAGCATGGTTGCATAAGCCGATCGTTCAATGCTATCCACCGGCTGAACACCATTTACATTCCAATCAGGGTATTCAAGTACTTCATGTTTTCCATCTACCGAAGCATTACGGTGTAGTGTCCAGTTGGTAACCCTGTGCCGGGCAGCATTCATTCCGCACATCAGACTTACACGTGTAGGTGAACAAACCGAACTGGCATAAGCCTGGGTAAACATCATCCCTTCGGAGGCCAGCCGCTCCATACCGGGAGTATGATACCTTTTGTTAAACGCTGTTTTTTCTTTCCAGAAAGGGACAGATGTGTCCTGCCAGCCCATATCATCTACAAAAAAAAGGATAATATTAGGTTTGGTGTTGCCTGGCTCTTTATTAACTTTTTGTGCACAAGCAAAAAAGATAAAGCCAAGCGTGAATAGTGTAATTACTTTATATTTCATTTGATTTTCATTCCCTATTTTTAAATTCTGTAATAACAGGGTAATGGTCTGATAAATACCAGTTTTCTTCCCCGTTACACACTTTTGCACTTACACATTGTGTTTCAAGCTGGGGAGAAACAAGGATATAGTCAATCCGTTCCATACGCGAAAGCACTTGATCGACGGTTTCATTGTTTACAGGCCCCAAAGCACGCGCCGGAAAACTTCCGCGTTCCATCATCCCGCTTGCAAATTTTCGGGTTACATCATACAGCGGAAACGAAAGAAAATCTGAAATAACCGAATAATCCAGGTCGTTATTATCGAGGTTACCATCCGGGCCTTTTCCTTTTTCAGTTTCCCGGAGTGTGGTAAGGAGTTCGCCATTTGCCTCATACAGATCGGCATCAAAAGGCGAATGGGCATTAAAATCGCCCAAAACGATATATTCGGGATTTTCAGCCCTCATTTGTTCCAGTTTCGAAAGCAGGATCTTTGTTTCTTCACGCCGGCGTTTTATGCTTTTCGGGCTAAGGTGTAACACCAAAAAATCGATACCATTAATTTTACAATGCAAAGACCCGTGATGCATACCTTTGATGATTTTCTCTTTTATTTCTATGGGATATTTCGAAGTCAAACCAACAGAGTAGCCGGTTTTCTTTAGCAATACCGAATAATCATGTCCCCATGATTTTGCATCTTCCGAAAGTTTTTCGGGTGTGTATTCACACAATTCCTGCAATGCCACTACATCAGGCTTTTCTTTATTTACCCAATTCCGCCACTTTTCCCTTCGCGCAATGTCTTTTCCCCAATCAAATCCGTTCCAGATATTGTAGCTCATCACTTTCAAATTCTTTTCATGGTTCTGAGAAAACACGAACAGAGGAAATACCAATACCATCAATAAAATTACAATTCGTTTGACCATTACTTATCTGTTTTTTATGTAAGATTATGAGAAATCCGGGAAAAATGAAATTATTAAATCGCTCATTCTACGAAATGTATCCTTATAAAAGCAAACGATTCAACACTTGGCCCTATTAATGAAGAGATTTTTACAGTACGTAAACATGTAGTCTTTTTAAATGAATTGCATCTTCATTATCAGCATCCAGCATAATTTTCACATACCTGGTTTCCACTCCCGGCAACTGGATTCCGGCATTGAACTGTGCCACCGTAACTTCCCAACGCGCAAATACCCCTTCATGTTTTTCAATTGATTGCCAATTGGTTCCATCCTTTGAAACCAGTACTCCAAATGTGCCCGGATTTCCGTTGTAATGTTTTTCGTTATACAAATCAATGCCTGTTACCGAATACATTTTACGTAAATCGATAATCGCATACGGTTCTTCTTCAGCCTCGGTATGAAATGCGAAGGGACTGTTAAACAAAGTATTTTTAAAAAGCAGTTCGTGATGTTCCGGGTTATCGAGAGACGATTGTGAACTCAATTCCAGCTTTAAATCTTTGGTGAGCTGTTTTCCAAACATCGGGTCATCGAACCTAGATTTCGAACGCTTTTCGGCCACCATTCCATCTATTTCATATTTGAATGAAAGTTCTACGATAACTGACTCCACATTCCTGTTTACCTTTTCAAGGTTAATAAACGCCTGCTTTCCGTTTTGGCTGTAGGTAACCTGTCCTCCGGTGAGAACTTTTGCAGTCACAATTTCATTATCAATTGCAGGCAGTGAAAGCGTATCTCCTACTTCTCCGGTAATGTGAACGAAGGCCGTGTTTCCGCGATAGGCGCTACCACCCCACTTCTCTGGATACCAGGGCCCGCCTTGAGTCTGATAAATGGTTTGTCCGTATTGTTTCAGCCAATCACCCACTTCTTCCAAACGATTTACCTGAAACGGATCGTATTCGCCTTCCCATTTCGGCCCCCAGCTAAGCAGCATGTTTCCGTTACCGCAAGCCGTAGCTGTCAGCATTTCCACTATTTCTTTTTTCGATTTTACAGGCGTATCCGACCACGACCATGTGCCACAAAGTGTTACACAACTTTCCCAGGGGCGGAACTGGTACATCCCGATTTTTTGCTCCGGAGTATCAAAGTCTCCGGGAAGAGAAGCACGGTTATTGATGATGATTCCCGGCTGAAGTTCGCGGATCATTCGTGTAAGTTTTTCCGACTCCCACATATCAGCCGTGAACATGCCTCCCCACCAGCAAGCATCAAACCAGAAAATATCGACTTTGCCATAGTTCGTACAAAGCTCTCGTACTACATTAAACTGGTAATCTATGTATTTTTGATGGCTTGCTCCCGGTTTCACCTCTTTCACTCCTGGTTTGGCACTGAAGTACGGAGCTTCTTTAACCTGATCGATCAAAGCGGTGTCAACAGGCGCATAGTCGGGATGGTACCAGTCGCGCTGCGAATAGTAAATTCCAAACTTCATTCCCGCTTCATGACAGGCATCTGCAATCTCTTTTAAATAATCGCGCCCAAACGGCGAGTTGGTAACTTTAAAATCGGAATATTGGGTATCCCACATATGAAAACCATCGTGGTGCTTGGCAATAGTTACAATGTATTTCATGCCGGCACGTTTGGCGATATCCACCCATTCTTTGGCGTCAAAGTCTTCGAAAACAAACTGTTCCGGGTATTTCACCCACACCGAATCGGCAATCGGGCCATGGCCTTTATCCGGTGCTTTGCGGGTGTAACACATGCCCCAGCTGAGGTCCCGGCCAATATAGGTCGATAATCCGAAATGAATGAACATACCGTAACGTGCATCGTTGAACCATTGCATTTCCTCGTCGGTAGCAAAATTACTGGCATCCCATTCCTCAACAGAAAACATTTGAATATGATTCCATCGGGCTTTTTTATCGGTTGTTTCTCCTCTAACTGACCACTGGGCATAGGCGAGATGCCCACAAAACAAGGTCAGCAAAAAAACAACACTTATCTTCTTTAGACTTAAGTTCATCCTGTTCTATTTTAGTTTTTGAGTTCTTTTATCCTCTTTAGTGATTCCTGCGATACGCTTCCATCTTCCCACATTAATAAGTTAATTGACAAGGGAACATGCCTTTTTGAGGTGCTTTGGAACCAGTTTTTTATATCGTTGGCGTTTATGCGGGTTTTAATTTTCTGATTCGGATTATGTATGGCCTTTTTTATAAAAGCAACTCTTTACTCTCCCCTTTATTTAGTATCACCTCTATCTTTTTGGATTGATATATCAAATTAACTTTGCCGCCACTATGGGCTTTTAAAACGATTTTGGTTAACACTTCATTGTCCCATTCCAGGTCAAGTTCATAATTGCCTCTGGCCTTCAAGCCTTTTACCGATCCTTTCTTCCATAGTTCAGGTAAAGCCGGTAGCAAACGAATAATACCAGGTTCATGCGATTGCACTAACATTTCGGCGATTCCAGCAGTAACTCCCAGGTTCCCATCTATCTGAAAAATATTTGGTGGATGCAAATCAAATAAGTTATTCGCCATTTGGTTTTTAAGTAATTCATTAATATGATTATAACACTCATTCCCATCCATTAAACGGGCATAAAAATTAACCATCCATGCTCTGCTCCAGCCTGTCTGCCCACCACCATATGATAATCTTCGCTCCAGGGTTTTTCGGGCTGCTTCGTAAAGTTCAGGTGTTGAAGGATTTATTTGTGATGAAGGAAATAATCCATACAAATGCGAAATATGCCGGTGTCCGGGGCTAGCTTCTTCGTAATCTTCAATCCATTCCATTATTGTACCATTTGCACCTACCTGAATGCGAGGTAATCTGCTGATCACAGAATTGATTTCATCGGTAAGTTCCTTTTTACCTAAAAGTTGTTCTGCTACAATACAACTCTCTAAAACATCCCGAATGATCTGGATATCAATACTGGAAGCAACTGTATTTGCTAAAGCTTTACCAGTTGCCGGATCAATGTATTCATTTTCTGGAGAATAGGAAGGAGCTGTCACCAACATTCCATTTGTATCTTCCTGAAGAAAATCCATTATAAAACGTGCAGATCCTTTTAATATGGGGTATAAAGTGTCATTCAAATAGCTTTTATCCTGAGTAAACAGGTAGTGCTGCCAAAGCGTTTGTGTCATCCAGGCACCGGCCAATGGGAAACTGTAACCTACACTCACCTGATAAAAAGTATTTGAACCTGACGGTGTTGTACGTCCAAAAATATTACTTGTGGCATGAAGCATCCATCCTTCAGAACCAATATATTTATGAGCGGTTTCATATCCCCTGTTTGTTAAGCGCTCCAGATATTCAGATAAAGGATGAACTGTTTCGGATAGGTTACACACATCGGCCGGCCAATAATTCATTTGCAGATTAATGTTCATATGGTAATCTGACTCCCATGCAGCCCACATATCCTTATTCCAGATTCCCTGAAGATTAGCTGGCAAAACAGCTTTCCCACCCGAGCTTGTCATTAACAAGTAACGGCCATATTGAAAAAGTACTTGCGTCAGGAAAGGATCATCAACACCTTCTCTTAGCCTCTTTATTCGAATATCGGTAGGTACGGTATCCGTCTGTATATTGGCAATTTTAAGGTCTACCCTATTATACATTTCCTGGTGTTTTTTTACATGGGCAGCTTTTAATTTTTTATAGTCCGATTTATGAGCTTGTTCAACCGATATTTCAGCTTCTTTAAAACTGTTAATGCTCTCATCAAAATTAAACTGTTCGAAATTATAATTTGTTGCCACTCCCATTAAAAGTGTAAAAGAGGTAGTTTTATTCAAAATCAGCGAAGTGTCATTTTGTTGAAAACTTCCATTTGTATCAAATACTTTTACAAGACCGGAAAATTTCATGTGTGGGCCGCCTATTCCTGAACCTCCGGGATTGTCATCATACCCATTTGGGTCGTCAACTATCTGACCATCTATTTTCAAACCATTGGATAGAACCGTTGTAACGGCATCCTTATCCCGCTTAAATGAAAAATTTACATCCACTGGCTCATCGTCAAGGCTGTCAAATCGATAAACCAATACATCATCGGAAAACGAAACGAATGATTCTCGTCTAAAACGCTTACCTTCAATTTCGTAAATAACAGAAGCAATTCCTGTGCTTAAATCCAGTTCCCGGCGATAATCTGAGGCATCGGGGTGATCAAAACCAATAAGTAAATTGCCAAAGGGCTCATATGAACGAAAGCACGTTGGTGTGGTAGATAAATGTTCTACTGCATACCGATAGGCTTCATCAAACTTACGTTCCAGATTAAGCTGTTGAAAAGTATGATAATGCTCTTTCACATTTTCCGGATACGGTTGTTCCGGGCAACCTGCCCATAGGCTTTCTTCATTTATTTGCAAGTGTTCATGGTTTATATTTCCATGAACCATTCCCCCAATTCGGCCATTTCCTATTGGTAAAGCTTCATACCAATCATTAGCGGGTTCGCCATACCACAATTTATCTCTAACTGGCTCCTTTTTAGTACACCCTGTATGCATAACCAGTACGCACATAAATAAAAATAAATATCGAAACATTTTTTACAATTGGTTTTAATCTGTTAGTATTCGTAATTTACAATTTTTGGTTCATACCAAGGGTTAGCTGTTTTACTTAATACCAATGAGAAATCGCAATGAACCTTACTTCAGACAATTCTCTTTTTAGTCGACGTTAACTCCCGAAAAATTTCAAGACAAGCTATCCTAATTTCAGTGTTTCACTTTAGCTGAAAAACAATTGGTTAACGTGTCCTACTTCACTGGCTCTTTTTGTTTATAAAACGGATTATAGTAATAGATGGAAAGCCGATCGTAGTAGTTAAAAAGTTCCTTTAAACGAAGGTTAAACGATGTAATATCCTTTGTTTCAGGAGAAGTCCAGGCGGATTCGGCCATTGCTGCCAGCCGGGTATAAACCATATAATCAAACCGTTCAGCGCTTTGTACCGTTTCGGTCCACAGATTGGCTTGAACCCCTCTAATTAAATCACTCTGCTGGGCATTAAACTGCGCTAAACTATCCGGAAAATGATAGACATCTTCATACGGATTGTAGCCGTTCCATCTGCGCCCAACCTTGTCGGTGCTGTCTTGTACAAAATCGAAATAAAGCGGACGACGCGGGCATAAAACAGTAGGAAAACCCTCTGCTAAACTTCGCTCCAGTTGCTCCGGCAAATTGTGTCGCCACCAATAAATCAAGGTATTTGATGCATCCAGATCGCCATCAACCGTTTCGTCCCAGGCTCCCACTACTTTACCCAATCCCTGAATACTATCGGCCATTCTTCGGACAAAATAACTTTCAACTTCTTTCAAATCGGCTAAATTCTTGTCCTTCATTAAAGTTTGTACCTCCTCAAGCTTCTGCCATTCCTCGTTCCCATAATGTACCTCATCGCCCCCCAAATGAATAACAGACGCGGGAAATAACCCGGCTACTTCAGCCAAAATATTTGTTAAATATGTATAAGTTTCCTGTTTCCCCGGGTTGAATGTAAAATCTGGATGTTTTTTACTTCCGCCACCACTGTATTCGGGATAAGCCCTATTGGCAGCCGTTGCATGGCCAGGCATATCAATTTCAGGAATAACAGTTATACCACGTTTTGCAGCATAGGCTACAATCTCTTTTATCTCTTTTTGGGTATAAAAACGTGCGGGGGCATCAGCGTTGGAATGACTTCCGCGCGCTCCAATTGTAGTTAATTGGGGGTACGAACGAATTGCCAGGCGCCAGGCGGGTTCGTCGGTTAAATGCCATGCGAAGTGGTTCAATTTTAAATACATCATCACATCCAATAGCTGTTTTACTTTTTCCATGCCAAAAAAATGACGCGACTCATCAAGCATAAATCCCCGATACGAAAAACGAGGTTCATCCATAATCTCGCCTGTTGAAATTTGCGTACTGTTATGCATTAATTGCAGGATACTTACCGCACCATACAAAATTCCTTTTTCCGAATTTGCTGATATGTATATGGCTTCCTTTTCGATTTTTACGCTGTACGACTCATCGTTTTCCTGGTAATTTTTATACAATACAAAATGAATCGGAATTCCGCTTTCTTCCAGTCTTAGATCCTCTTCGCTTATTTTATCAGCAAACAAATCGACAACAGAATCAAGGCGCTTGTCGTTTGAAATTATCTTAACTCCATTTTCCAGAGATAGAGAACTTCCTGTTTGGATTTGATATGCAGGAGCCGGAATTAATTGATATTTTTCGGCACTAGCATCACATACGGAGAGCAGTATGATTGCAAGCATCATACTGAAAAAGTTTAGTTTTAAGTTCATCTTTTCAGGATTTTAATTTTCAGAGATCGGTTTTGTAGTCTATCCAGTCCGACAATATTTTTTGTTGATACCATGGATCATCAGATTTTTTTAACCAATATACCATTTCTTTCAGTAATCCAATTACCACCGGATCATCAGATTTTACCGGCAAATTATTCATCTGGTATGGATCATCAATGTCGTTAAAGAACTTTGTACCGACCAGCTTTTGGTTCGAATCAATTTGCAATTCAATGGTGTAACTATGTGTTTTTACACCACGTGCCACCGGGAAATAATCGATTACTTTGCCTGATGAGTCCTTTTGTCCATCTATATTTCTAATGTATAATGCCGATTTTGGACGGTTTTTATCGGATTCTCCTTTAAGTACCCGGGTATAATTCGTTCCCTGAACCTCGGTTGGAATAAAGTCTTGCAGTCCCATAACTCCTAAAAGTGTAGGCATAATATCCGGCGATCCCATAATCAGGTCATCCAGGCGGTGAGCTTTAAGTCCCGGATAACGAATTAAAAACGGCACATCAAATGCCTCGGTGTAAATATTATTTTTAGGATCGTTAATTCCATGGCTGCACATTGTTTCACCATGATCGGAAGTAAATACAATAACCGTATTTTCGTATTCTCCCATGTTTTTCAGCTGATCTATTATTCTGCCGAATTCGCGCGATACTCCGGTAACATTAGCAAAGTAAAAGGCAGCTTTTCTGGCTTTATCCATTTCAAGATCGGCATTTGGTCGAACCAATAGCTCTTTTGTGAGTTTATCTTTGTATAAGTTGTAATCTTTTTCTTCGCAGTCATTTAACGAGTTGTATGGATTGTGCGGCGGGTTCATTGATACAAAAACAGCAAAAGGCTTTTCCGGATCGCGCTGTCCTTTCTCATTTTTCAGATACGCTATTACCTGGTTGGCTTCGTGTTTTGGCGACCATTCTTTCGGTTCAGTTCGTTGCCCCTGATTATTATAATAATGTGGATCTTTGTGAACATCCCAGGTGCCGTATGAGTACCAATGCTGAAAGCCATGACGGTCTTCTTCGGGAGTATATGCATCCCAGGCAGGAGTACGTGGATCGACATAATTTCCCGGATTTATCGGATCATTTGGTTTCGGATAATCTAAATGCCATTTGCCAAAATACGCAGTATTATACCCCTGCTGATCTAACACATCGCTAAAACATACGGCATCCTTGCGAAGCGAACTTACCGGACGGTTTGAATTACAATTTAAAGGCACGCCACTCGCCCCGGGAAACATTCCTGTTAATAAACTTCCGCGGTGAGGGCTACAAATTGGAGCATTGCTAACCATATTTGTTAAAACTACCGCTTCATTGGCAAAACGATCCAGTTCCGGCGTTTCTACCGGGTCTCCAATAGTACGGATTGCATTTTCGTATCCAGGCTTCTCCCAAAAGCCCATTGCCTGCTTACGAAACTGATCGGGAAAAATGTAAACCAAATTTGGCTTAGCCGGTTCGGGATTACTGCATCCGCAAAGAAGAATGCCTACCGTGTAACAGACAATAATCCAGCTATTTTTGATTTTAAATTTCATTAGTTAGTTCGTTTATTCGATAGAAAGTTATTTCTAATTGTTATTATCAATATTCTTTAATCTTAAAAGTGCTTCAATAAAATAATAATCGGCATAAACCAGAGGTTCATCTATTTCGCTATTGTGTGGTACCGAGCCTGTAGAATGTTTTAAAACAAAACCCCAATTCGTTCCGGGTTTAGCCATGTATTGCGAAGAAGCAAGTGAAGTAAGCAGCTCCCTGGCATATTCCACGTAAGTGTAATTATTGGTAAGCGTCTGTAGTTCGATTAATGCGGAAGCTGTTATAGCAGCAGCCGATGCATCGCGTGGCTCACCTGTTTTTTCCGGCACATCATAATCCCAGTAAGGAATCAGGTCATCTGCCTGATTGTTATGATTCATAATATATTCAGCAACATTTTGTGCCTGTTTTAAATAGGCCGGAATACCGGTTTTACGGTAACACATGGTATAGCCATACAATGCCCAGGCCTGTCCGCGTGCCCATGCCGATTCATCAGAATACCCTTGTGCTGTAGTTTTGTTTCTCACCTTTCCTGTTTTCGGATCGTAGTCTATAACATGGTAACAACTGTTATCTTCCCTGAAATGGTTTGTTAGGGTTGTAAGAGCATGTTTATTGGCAATGTCTTTATACTTGCTGTCGCCACTAACCTCGCTGGCCCAATAAAGCAACTCCAGGTTCATCATGTTATCAATAATTACCGGGAATTCCCATTTGTCCTTGCCATGATCCCATGACCGGATACATCCCACAGTTGAGTCAAACCGGCTAATTAATGAATTGGCTGATTGTAAAAGAATGTTTTGATACGCTTCGTTTTGCTTAATCTCATAGCCTTTTCCATAGCTGCAATACATCATAAAACCTAAATCATGCGTACGTGTATTATATTGCATTGGTTCTAACTTCGAGGTATATTCTTTAGCGGCAATTTTCCATTTGTCATTTTTTGTATACTCATACATTTGCCAAAGTTCTCCGGGGAAAAAACCACTTGTCCATTCCACCAATCGACTCATTTTAATTTTCTCGTTTTCCACCGATCGTGGCGAAACAAAAGTTGCTGTTCGCAGCGAATCGGAAAGATGGAGCTGATAGGATAATTGTTCTTCAACCAAGTTTAACAAATCATCGGTTTTAAGCTCAGGCTGGCGGGTATTCACTCCGCAACTAACCATTAAAAACAACAATGCTCCCCAAGTGAGATTTTTCATATTTGTATTTATTTTTATAATCATTATTCATTTATTACCTTCCAGATGCAAACATCTGTTTTGCGTTTTTTACCTTTACCTGCTTTTACTTCAATTTTATTTTCGCCGTTTTGCAACTGCCGTTTCTCCCAAATAAATGTGGCATAATTACCTTGTTGAACTCCCTGAGATTTTCCATTGATAAAAAGCTCAACTTCATTAAAACTGGAATAAACTTTAATGTCTGTAACATTTGTTTCCCGTTCTGTAAACCGACGGTTTGTAATGTATAGTGTTGGTTCTTTTGTATTCCAGTTGGCTTTGTAAAACCAAAAAGCATCTTTTTTTACTTTTCTGTCGAAACTTATTAATCCTTTATCATTCCGCCCGTCTGAGTCACCTTCGGTTCGGTGGGCAGCGCCAAAGTCAAACATGTTCCAAATGTAAGTGCCCCATAGATACGGTCTGCTGTCAATGGCTTTCCAGTTTTCTTCATGATAGTAAGCCTGCCATGCTTCGGGATGCCACTTGCTTGTTGCAACCGGTTTTTTTAATTCATTCTCGTGCTGGGAAATACTTGCTCCTGCCCCATATTCACTAATTCCGATACATCGGCCTGGGAAATTTTTATGCACCCGATCGGCCCAGTTGCCAATTTCTTCGGGTTTGCCACCATACCATCCGTAATAACGATTCCAGGCAATTAGGTCAGTAATATGGTTAATTTCTCCGTTAATATTACTTGCAGCAGATGTTATACGCGACGGATCGAGTTGATGAGCCAATGCCTGCAATTCAGCCAGGTACGAAGCAGGGTTGTCGCCATCTTCTTTTAATTCGTTAAATAGCCCCCAAAACAATATTCCAGGATGATTATAATTTTGTTTAATCATTTCGGTGAGTTGCAGTTTACCGTTTTCGCGAAATGAAGTTTGATCAACAAAACCTTTATTTCGGTATCCGCCCGGACCAACAAAAGGAATTTCCGACCAAGTTACAAGTCCGGCTTCGTCGAGTAAATTATAGAAATACTGATCATTAGGATAATGCGCCAGACGAATGGCATTTGCCCCCATTTCCAGAATCAATGCTAAATCCTCGTTGTGGTGTTGTGGCAAAAGCGCATTGCCAATTTCACTTCGGTCCTGGTGACGACAAACGCCCCTCAGTTGAATATGTTTTCCGTTTAAGAAAACTCCTTGTTCCGGGTCAACAGAAAAATAGCGTATTCCCAGCGACTGCTTTACCGAATCAATGAGCTGGTTGTTTTCTTTTAGCAGAACTACTGCAGTATACATAAACGGATCGTTAACCCCATCCCAGAGATGTGGATTTTTGATCTGAAATGGTAGTTTAACTACTGCTTGTCCCGAATGGTTCAATGAAACATTTTTTGTTTTGCTTACCACCAGTCGATTATTATCCAAGATTCTCATTTCCAGATCAAACTCACCTCCACTTGCTGAATTAATCCGAATTTCAGATTCGAATTCAGCACTATCTTCAGTTACCTGTAAAGGCGTTAAATAAACTCCGGAAGATGCATAATCTAAAGGAGAAACGCACGTACGTGACGTTCTTAATATTGAAACATTACGGTAAATTCCGCCATAGAAATTAAAATCGCCCAACAGAGGCATTACGTCAAGAAAAAGCGCATTACTTACACGTACTCTAATTTCGTTTTCCTGTCCGTATTTAACGACATCGGTAATTTCAAAATTAAATGCAGTATAACCACCGCGATGCTCGCCAACGTGTTTACCGTTTATAAAAACATTGGCAACCGTATTTACACCCTCAAATTGTAAAAACAGGCGCTCCGCTTCCCAATCTTTCGGAATATCAATAATTTTTCGATAAATACCTTCGCCTCTAAAATAGTCGGGATTGCCATTTAGCGCATCCTTATCATTCCAAGTATGCGGTACATTAACAGATTCCCACACTTCCTTTTTTACTTCGTAGCCGAAGGCAAAGTCCCAGTTTTGGTTTAGCGACACCACCTCGCGGCTGTAAATGCTAATTATGCCAACGAAAAAGATGGTTAGAAATACTATTGTTCGTTTCATTTTAAAATCAACAAGTAGCTTTTCATGCTACGTTATAATTCATAAACCGTGCGAAAATGTTAGACGTTTAATTAGTTCCTTATACTCAACTAATCTTTAGCCATTTTCACACTACAAGCTTACACCTTGTTGCTGAAAATATCTTGCAGTTGTGTTGCAAGTTCTTTCATATTGGTGCCGAACTTGCACATTTGACGCATGGGTGCAACATGTATGAAAATAGCTTCAAAACCGATATTCTCTGAAAAGTTTGTTTCGGCAGTGAAAAGGCCTTAACAGTTACTAAGCTATTATACATTGGAATACATAAGTTTATGTCTAGAATGAAATTCGATGATATAGTACATTAGACAGAAGTCTGAAGTCTGAGAACGGAAGAAAAAGATTCTACAATGTTTTCCGAACTCCGGTCTACGGTCCAAAAAAAAGAAATTTATAGAACGAAAGTAGCTACAATAAAACCTGACTGCAGTGAAGTAATAACGATGTGAATTCAAATTGAGCCTTTTATTCCTCAATCGCCATTAACTCCTGAATAATCCAGGACAAGCAATTGCAATTTCAAAGTTTCGCTTAAGGCTTACCCGTAAAAACAATTGAAATATCGAAATAATAGTGAAAAAACCGGCTAACTATACAAAGCTAACCGGTTAAACTAAACTAAAACTGATGCGTAAAATAGGGCTACCAAAAACTCTATGGACAATTCTAGTTTTAAATATTTACCAATAAATATTTTGTTTTACTTTTTTACCTCTCCCTAAATAAAATCATCGTTCCTCAATAAAGCCTGACATCTTCCTTCGCCCGGGGAGAAAAAGCGAAACCCCATGGCAAAGCGTCTGGGAATTCTTTAGATTAAACTTTTCAATGTTTGTACTTTAAAACAGAAGATAGATTTTAAATTGTAAGATTATGGTTTTGTAATGTATTCTGTTAACACGACCGAATCATTTTTTTACACTAATGTTGCCCTTTAACACATGTGTTTCATTTGTGAAACATTAATGCAAAAAGTTATAATATACGTTAACTAAATTTGCAGCGCGTATAGCGTCTTAAAGCATTAAAACAATTAAGACTAAACTGTCGTAATACCTTTGTGAAAACAATTGACTAATTTTGAAACAGACTAAATTAATAAAACAATTTATTTTGAAACCGTTCCTGATATTATTATTCGTCTTGGTGGCTTCCCAAGCACTATTTGCCAAAGACGTCTCCTTTCAGCAAATTTCACCCGATGGAGGAATCGTTGTTGGTGGTATTAACGATATCATACAAGACAAATATGGTTATACCTGGGCTGCTACTTCTCAAGGCCTTATTAAATACAGCAGTGCTGGTTACGAAATCTACAGAAGTCTTGCCGACGATACGCTTTCGCTTGCATCCGACGATATTAATGGTTTCTTCATTGATAAAAATCAGCGACTATGGATTGGAACAAGCCTGGGAATTTGCTGTTACAATCCCGATGAGAATAATTTTAATCGATTCCGCTATGTTCTTCCTGATCATTCACTACCCAACCACAATGTCAGGCAAATACTCATTGATTCGGAGAATAACCTGTGGATTATTAGTCGACACGGATTAGGAATTATTAATATAAATCAAAAAGTTTATTACCCGGTAAGTTTCCCTGATGGAGAAATCCCAAATATTATTTGCAAAGATAAAGAAGGAATACTTTGGATAGGCAGTGTGGAAGGCAGTTTGTTTACTATCAACAATTCAACATTGGAGGTTCAGCTTGTAATAAAAGGACTGGGTTCGAAAATTAATTCAATTTGTGAAGCAAATGAATTACTTTGGATTGGTACTGAAAAAAACAGCTTGGAATGCATAAACAAATCAGGCAATATTGTAGCCCACCCAAGTTTCAACAAAGTTATTCCGAAAAACGAAACGATAAGAAAGATTATTCAGTCCCACGATGGAAGATTATGGATTGGCACCTACCATGGACTATTCATCTATCAGGATGGAAACGTTTCGCATTACGATTCAAGAAATAACAACTTACCACACACTTCAATTTATGCTTTATACGAAGATCCGAATTCAGGAATTTGGATTGGAACCTGGTCAGGAGGTATTAGTTATTATAGTCAATTTAAAAATCAATTTACAAATTATCGGCATACAAACAGTGCTACCTCGTTAAGCAATAACATTGTTAGTAGTTTTGCCGAGAATCAGTATCAGCAACTTTATGTAGGTACCGAGGTTGGCGGAATTAACTTCTTTAACCGGGAAGACAAAACGTTTAAAATTATTCCCCTGGATAAGAATTTGAGCGAAGCAAACATTAAATGCCAGACATTCGACAAATTTGGAGGCCATTGGGTTGGCACAAATAAAAACGGGCTGTGGTATAAAGCACCGGGAAGACTGTATTTTCAGCATTTTGCAAAAGGAGTAAACGATGGTAATCATGTTTCTTTCGACGAAATTTATGATTTGCAAGCCACCGATACAGGGATATGGATTGCAACGCATGGCCGTGGCGTAAATTTCTATAATTTTGCCAGCGGAAAGATTGAATTTGTAAGCATTTCTTTTGCAGAAAAACACCCAAATAACAACTATGTTAGAACTTTATTCGTCGACAAACATTCGCAGCTTTATCTTGGAACTTTAAACGGAGCATTTGTTATTAACCTGAAACAAAATGAACTGAAAGCAGATAAAATAA
This sequence comes from Draconibacterium mangrovi, assembly GCF_010586825.1. Taxonomy (GTDB): domain Bacteria; phylum Bacteroidota; class Bacteroidia; order Bacteroidales; family Prolixibacteraceae; genus Draconibacterium; species Draconibacterium mangrovi. The sequence goes on from NZ_JAAAGB010000008.1 coordinate 192,765, forward strand.
TAAACGACTATATCTATTCCATTTTCCAAAAAAGTGATGACGAAATTTGGTTTGGGACACGCTCGAATGCAATTTATATCTACAACACCAAACAAAACAAAGTCACACATTTTAATGCCAATGAATTGCTTGAAGGCAGAGATGTATATGGTATTATTGAGGACGAAACAGGAAAACAATGGATTACTTCCAACAACGGTTTAATCTGTTACAATTCATCAAACAACCAGGCTAAACGTTATACCTTCGATGATGGAATTCAGGGGGCACTATTTTCTGCCAATTCTGTTTTTAAAGACAACAATGGATTTTTGTATCTGGGAGGAACAAACGGCTTTACAGTTTTCAATCCTGAAGGAATAAAACAAAACAATATACCTCCCAAAGTAACGGTTTCAACTGTTACTGTAAATAATAAAAAAACGCTATTTCTCAATTGCCTCGATGAGAAAACGATTACATTAGAACCCGATGAAAACACACTCCGAATCAATTTTGTATCAAACAATTATTTGTCGTCGCAAAAAAATCGTTATCACTATCGTTTAACAAACTATTTAAACGAGTGGCAAGATTATGGTAGTGAAACAAGTTTACTTTTCGCTAATTTACCGTGGGGAAAATATACTTTCGAAGTAAAAACAGCAAATAACGATGGGGTTTGGTCTTCAGAAAGTGCCCGGTTGAATATTATTATTTCCAAACCATTTTTTGCATCAAACCTTGCATTGATAATTTATTTTTTACTGGTTGGTTTCGTGATTTTTATGATAGTTAGAACAGCTAAAAGAAGAGCTGCTGCACGCGCAGAAATAGAGCGGGAAAGAATGCGCCACAAGCAGGAAGAACAAATTCATGAACTAAAACTTCGCTTGTTTACCAATATTTCACACGAATTTAGAACCCCTCTATCGCTGATTACAGGCCCGTCAAAACAACTTAAATCCGACAGCTCTTTATCATGGTCACAAAAATCATCGGCAGACATTATTTACAGGAATTCACAACGAATGTTAAACCTTATCAATCAAATTATTAATGTTCAAAAAATTGATAAAGGCGTTGAAGAACTGGAATTAGTAAATAACAATATTGTATCATTTATTCATGAATGTTGTAAAAACTTTAACCTCAAAGCAGAAGAAGAACAAATTAAGTATGAATTTAAAAGTGATTTTGATGTATTAAACATCGATTATGATGAAAAGAAAATTGATTTTATTATTACTAATCTGGTTTCGAATGCATTTAAATATACCCCAAAGTTTGGAGCGATAAATGTAAAAATTAGCGACACTCCATCAATATCATCCGATTACAGCAACTCCTTTAGTTTCGGGAATTCGCCTGAAGGTGAGCGAATAATCATATCAGTGTCAGATACCGGCCCGGGAATACCAGCCAGCGAATTGGCATCTGTTTTTGAACGGTTTAAGCAAGGTAAGGAACATAAAAGCGGGTCAGGTATTGGACTTCATTTGTGTAAACAATACACCTTGTTACTGCATGGATGCATAAAAGTACAAAGCACAAAAGATCGTGGAAGCTGCTTTACTATTGAAATTCCAACTATTCAAAGCGGATCGCGTGTTCTACAAACAAACGATAATATTCCCGGAGAAGTGCTTGAAACGGTTTCGGTTAATAGCCATGTGGCCTTTTTAAATCGGGCAGATAAAGAATCACAATTCAGCATACTAATTGTAGAAGACAATATTGATCTGGCCCATTACATCAGCAATTTGTTAAAGGCTCAAAATTTTAAAACTGAGATTTCGCAGAATGGAGAGAATGCACTTACGCTTCTTCTTAAAGATACATTCGATCTGATTATATCAGATGTAATGATGCCTGAAATGGATGGTTTCGAATTTTGTTCAAGAGTAAAAAGCGATATAGCGATTTCCCATATTCCAGTAATTCTTTTAACCGCTTTATCCACCACACAAAATAAAGTAACAGGGCTTTCAAAAGGTGCTGATGCATACATTACAAAACCGTTCGAAGACGAAATTCTCCTTTCCTATATCTACAATCTACTTTCGCAGCGACAACAACTTCACGAATATTTTCTGTCGCAAAACAACGAAGTGCCAAATAGCCAGCTTAATGGCCTGGATAATTATTTTCTGTCGAAAGTGAATGCTGTGATTGAAAATAACATGGACAATGAAGAACTTGATGTTGAAATGATGATGCAGGAAGTTGGATTTAGCAGAAGTCAGTTACACCGTAAGTTAAAACAAATAACAAACCATTCAGTTACGGAGTATATTCGGAACTACAGGTTAAAAAGAGCCATTGAGTTAATGAAAACCAATGAATTTAATATTGATGAAATATCGTTTAAGGTAGGCTTTAATACGCATTCCTATTTTACACGTTGTTTCAAAAAGAAATATGGGGTAAGCCCTAAAGAATATATAAAGTTAAAGCTCTGAATAATACCGATTACCCAAAAATATATGAATTATATTCAATACCAATACTTTTATACTGCCTTCTAAAAAGTTTTGAGCCTCAAGCATTATATAGTATTGGTTGCTACCCCAAACCTGCCTCGCCAGTAGTTCCCGAAAGTTGTATCGTATAACTAATTCTTTTCCCGACCAATTCTCTTTTAGTCCTAAGTCATTTGGGGCAAGCTACGCGTTCATGGCACTCGATAGTTAACAAAAACATTTTCGTTTCTTACTTTACAAGGCAAACAAACATCCAAGGATACCAATAATTACCTAATAGTCTATTTTTTCCATCGACTATTAAATTAGTATCGTTTTATGTTTTGTTATGCATAATACAAAATTTAAATGCGTACTATTATTCAAATATTAAGGAAAAGGTAAAATCATAGTTTTTATCATTCAGCCAGTATTTTTCATGGGTTTTAGCCCCCCAACTATCGTCTCCGCCAACTCCCATTTGTCCATAATCTACATTTAATGTTATACTGCCATTACGCGTTAAAGCTACAGGATGTGTAGCAGTCTCAAGTGTTTCCATGGTGTATGGCCAGGCTGAAAATTGAATGAGTTCCTTAGCTTTAATAATAAGTGCTTTGTTCTCTTTATCCGAAAAGGATACCCATCTTACGTCTGTATGATTTCCATTCTCCTGAGGCCGCACATAATCATGAATGAAATCATTGACAGTACCACGATGAATACCTACTTCGCCACATGTTTTTCTATCCCAATAAGTTTCCCAAGGGCCACGACCAAAAAAACTGACATTTTCATATTGATCATCAATGGCCATTTGCATACCAAGTCGAGGGATTTCAGGAATACTATCTCCAACAAGCGATATCGATGTGTGTACGTCTATAACTCCGTTCCCGGAAATTGCATAGGTAATTTCAACCTGACTGTTACTACCCACACCCAGTTTACTATTTGCCTTAACTACTACCAGTCCTGTATCAACCTGGTTCACATTAATTGTTTGAACCTTTATTGAAGGATTCTTCCATACGGCTAATCTTTCCGGCATTTTATTCCCACGGTCGTTGTCAGTTGGAACACGCCAGAAATTTAGTTTCATTGGAGATTTCAATATCTCTGTATTTTTGCTTTTATACGACATCAACTGTCCGTTCCGGGGATCAATATCAACTGAAAAATCCTCATTGGAAACCCGGATTAGATTTTTATTTTGGACTACCATTACAGAAGGTAAATGACACGATGGTTCTGATTCTGTTTCCGGCACATCAAAAGGGATAAGGTATTGGTCCCAAGCTGTAATATGCCCTTTCTTTGCCCACAAAGCATCTTCACGCAGAGTTGCTGTTACTTTTAGATGATATTCTGCCCCTGCTTTTACTTGTGGCTTAGTGAACGGTATGTGAATACGCATTTTCTGACGAGGCATTACATCGTAATTTGGCAGTTCTCCATTTTGGATCAAATGTCCGTTTTCGGTTAACTCCCATCTGAATAATAACTGCTTTGTTCCAATGAAAAAATTCTTATTAAACAAATCAACTTCGCCTTCGGGTAAGTTAACCGGCTCTATTTTTTGATATTGATATACTTTTTTCACCTCGTATAAAGCTGGATTTGGTGTACGATCAGGCCTCACTATTCCATTACAACAGAAATTACCATCGTTTGGATAATCATTGTAATCTCCTCCATACTTAAAGTATATATTTTCGCAAGTATCTTTAGCCTCCAGGCCTTGATCCACAAAATCCCAAATACATCCTCCCTGTAAATATTTATAGCCTTCAATCACATCCCAATAATCCTGAAAATTACCCAGGCTATTCCCCATGCTATGTGCATACTCCGAAAAAATCCACGGCTGGATACGTGTTGCTGATGCCTTGTAATCAAAAGTTCCCCATTTCCATGCATAGTTATATATTGCACCTGCGTTACCCGTTGCATAATTAACCAATTCCAATGGATGCGAATACTGAGGACAAATAATATCGGTATATGTGCGTGTTCCTGCACGTTCGTACTGAACCGGTCGATCAGGATCGCGCTGGCGAATATAATCACGTGCCACCTCAAAACTTGTTCCGTCACCAGCTTCATTACCCAGCGACCATATTATCACCGAAGGATGATTTTTACTTCGCTCTACCATACGGCGAATGCGATCAACATGGGCTTCGCGCCACTCCAGCTTATTGGCTAATGTCTTTACTGGTTCATAGCCAATCTCATGCGACTCAATATTCGCTTCATCAATCAAATACAAACCATATTTGTTACATAACTCATAGAAATAGGGATGATTCGGATAGTGGGACAAGCGTACAGTATTAATGTTGTTTTGCTTCATGATCATTACATCTTCCAGCATGCGCTCCTTTGAAATGGCACGACCTGTTACCGGATCATGTTCATGACGATTAACTCCTTTGATATAAATAGGCTGCCCATTCACTAATAACTCACCATCTGCCACTTTAACTTCCCGAAAACCGAAATCACATGATACACGCTCAATAACATTACCATCGTCATCTTTCAAAGTTAGGATAACCTTGTATAAATAAGGATTCTCAGCACTCCACTTATATGGGTTAGAAATTTTATGTTTCAAATACACAACACTTTCATTACCAGCAAGAATCATCATTGTTGTATGTTCTGCTAATGGTGATTGCTCATAATGATTACCTTCTGCATCAACCAAATCCAACTCTAAATGAGGGCGAAAGTGTGCCGAATCAGCATAATTATGGAGGTAAGCTGTTATATTGATTTCTGCATTTTTATAATCGGCATCAAACTTACTACGAGCAAAAAAATCGCGAATATGCAATTTCGGAGCTGCCATTAGGTAAACATCCCGGAAAATACCGCTAAATCGAAAAAAATCCTGATCTTCAAGGTAAGAACCATCACTCCACCGATACACCTCAACAGCTAATAAATTCTCCCCCTTCTTAACAAAGTCTGTTATATTAAATTCCGCTGATGTCATACTACCTTGACTGTACCCTACTCTTTCTCCGTTAATCCAGATATAAAATGCACTTTTTACACCGTTAAAATGAATAAATATCTCACGATCATCCCAGTTTTCACTTACCGTAAAATGATGACGGTAGGAACCAACAGGATTTCGCATCTTAAACGACGTATATGTGCTATCGGGCTCTGACATTACGTATGGAGGATTATTTTTAAAGGGATATTTTACATTGGTATAAATTGGTTTTCCATAGCCATGTAACTGCCAGTTGGAAGGAACCGGAATTTTATTCCAGTTACTATCGTCGTAATCAGGTTTATAAAAATCGACAGGACGTTCAGCAGGCTGTTGTACCCAATTGAAATTCCACTTGCCATTCAGCGATTGAATCCAATGCGAATTAGTCGGCATACCTTTTATGGCTTGTTCAAAAGTGTCAAACGGATATAAAACAGCATGTGGTTGCTCTTTATTTATTCCAATTACAGCTGGGTTTTCCCAGTCATTTATTTCTTGAGCTTTTAATAATCCCGTCAGCATTATTATGCTGATCGATAGCATTACCCCACTTATAATCCTAGACATAAATTTATTTTGATAATTCCTTATTATTTTTTCTGTAATTTTTTGTTCTCCAACTAAATAACCGGTTGAATAAAGCAAATAGTAATGCGCAAATGTTGCTAAGTAATGAAAAGTATGAAACAGCTGTAACATTCAATCCAATACTCCTTTCACGTTGCTCGTGTTTTATTATTACCGGTAATCATCCAATACCAAAGGAGCCAATCCCCCATTTTAATGCCATAGTTGGGATTTCGGTTTATAAAACGGCAATTACTGCAATCCGGATAAATAGAGCCAAACGTGGTTAACAATTTGGTAAGTTTCTAAGTTTTATATTGCAATTGAATTAATCCAGTATTTAAAATTCCGGCTATACCGGTTTCCCGAAATAATTGATTCGATATAATCTTCACAGCGTGGTTCAATGTATCTTAGTTCATCTAGTACATACAATGTTCCGTTGGGGTTATATGGCTTATTATAAGCAGAATTACTTTTGTCGGGTTCCCAGGATGTGTTCACAAACTCAAGATGAACATTGTTTGCCGGGTCGATAAGATAGGGTTCCCAAAAAGTAACACAGTCTTCAAGCGAACTGCCTTTGTTGTTTTTTAACCGATATAAACGTAGCGCTGCATCGCGCCCTTTAAAAGTTGCTACCGATTTTAATATACGTGAATAAAACAATAAGTTATAGGCATGATAGGTTAAGGCATCTCTGTTAACAAAATCGTGAGATATGCCATCGGATAATATATTTAATTCAATATGGCTTTTAAACTGACTGACAGCATAATTGTACAATATTTCATCTTCTAAAATTTCAGCAAAATAGAAAAGAAAGTTTATCCGAATGGTATTCCAGTTGTTTTCGAGCAGAGTACCATCTAGTTTCAGGTTCTTATAATAGTTGGCCCGCATTTTTATCCATTGATCAATTTGTTTTCTGTCGCCTTCGTCAATGCTTTTACGAATAATTGAGTAGGCTTCGTAGATGGGAGATAATAACGACTCATTTGGGGTGTGCTTTGTTGGTTCGTTAATTAATGCCCAATTTAAAATTAGAGATGTTGCCTTGTTTAAATAGTTTTGAGCCTGAATTGACTCCTTATTCATAAAAAACCAGCTAACGGCAATCTGGTAAATGTCGTTTGCACTTTGTTTATATTTGGACTGATCTGCATTATCAAGGCTTTTAACGCTGTATGAATCGTGTAACATTGCTTCTTCTGCCGGATTTGTAATCCAGCTATTGAATGCCGCTTTCGCATCTGCCGATGTCTCCAGTTCTTTAAGTGCCGAAGCCCAGGTTAAGGAGTCCGCAATAAGATTGGGAAAAAACTCAATGTTACCTTTCAGATCGTTTTCAGGGAGGTCTTCCAAGGCATCGCTACTTTGGCACGAATACACCATGTAAACTGCCATTGATAAAACTAAAAATACTCTTTTCGAAATCATATCTAAATATTAATATTTCTTTTACTCACTTTTCAAGGCTAAATTCAAAGCAAAAGAAGTAAATTGATTATTGGTTTACTTGCAGTTTTATTGCATATTATTATACAATTGTTCCGCGAAAATAAAGCATGTGCCATCCGTGCAACATTGGTGAAATTTGACCTTACATTTTTCAGCAATTTTGTTTTCATTGAGTTGTTACCATGTGGAGAAAATGGTTCTTCTTATTTCTGTCAGGAATTATTTTGGATAAGACTAACAATTATTTCCTGAAAAAACAGGACGTAATAATTCAGGAGAATAAAGTAAATTCTTGAATTTGAATATCCCCGTGGCAAAGCCAGGGGAAATTATTAAATTATAAACAGTGAAGAATTCACCAATCATAAAATTGGGAATTTACCGAAACCGATTTTAAGTCATCACCGAAACCTGTATTCATTACAGATTGTAATTTCGTTTTCTATGCAGCTACGACAAAGGCAAAAAAGCGAAATAATCAATAAAATCAGATTGACTGGATTAGCTGATGTAAGCCTTTAGCAAAACCGCTCACTTTAACCAACCCTACAAAATCAAAAAAAACGTAAATCCCTCATTCCCAACTTGAATATATGTTGCATTTACGAAACATCTGTATCGACCTGCAACATTTGTATCGTTTTGTGCAATGATACTTCAAAAAGTTTACCCACGCATCTTATAAGTTTGACCGAGACAAAATCAATAACACAATAAAGGATCAAATTAACATGAATTTATGATTATGAAAAAGAGCAATTTGATTTATCGGCAAAGGAAAACCACCCTCCCCGGTAAATTTAAAACTAAATCAAAGCTAATCCTGTTGTTAGCTATTCTTTGCGTGTTTCAGGTAAATGAGGCATTTGCAGCACATGCAACACCCAAAACTCAGCGTGTTGATAATGATATTAAGTCTGAAACAGCCGCACAGCAAGAAAAGCGTATTGTTTCAGGTTTCGTACGAGACGAGCAGGGAGAGGCAATTCCCGGAGTATCAGTAGTTGTTAAAGGAACGGTTAATGGTACCATTACAGATGTAGATGGAGCCTATACGGTTGAGGTTTCAAAAGATGACATACTGATGTTTTCGTTTGTTGGTATGGCAAGTCAAGAAGTTGCTGTGGGACAAAAGAAAACGGTGAACATTGTACTGAAGAATGCCGACATGGAACTGGAAGAAATTTCTGTTGTAGCCTATGGTACCAAGAAAAAGGCAACCATAACCGGGGCAATTTCATCTGTGGGAACCGAAGATTTGGTAAAAATACCAACAGCATCAGTTAGTAACATGCTCGCCGGTTCGGTTTCCGGTTTGGCGTCGGTTCAGTATTCTGGACAACCGGGTGAAGATAACGCGAATCTTTATATTCGTGGTATTGCAACGCTTAACTCATCATCGCCATTGGTATTGGTAGATGGTGTTGAGCGTAGTTTTACACAAATCGATCCCAACGAAATTGCCGATGTTACAGTTCTTAAAGACGCTTCATCAACAGCAGTTTTTGGTGTAAGAGGAGCCAATGGTGTTATTCTTGTAACAACCCGTCGTGGAAAAACCGGAGCACCAAAAATTAGTTTGTCTTCTACTTTTTCGATACAAACACCTACTCGACTGGGAAAATACGTTGGTGCCAGAGACTACATGTTATACATTAATGAAACAGATATGAACGATGGCCGGTCTCCTTCGTTCTCGCAGGATATTTTGGATATTTATGAGGATCCAAACCGGAATAAGCTGATCTATCCTGATACCGACTGGCAAGACATGCTTTACGACAAATATGCTCCACAACAACAACACAATGTAAATATAACCGGCGGTTCGGAAAGAGTACGCTATTTTGCCTCGGTGGGGATGTTTAATCAAAAAGGTATTTTTAATGGAAACAAAGACCTCGATTATAACGGTAACTTTTCCTATCATCGAAATAATATCCGTGCCAATCTCGATATAGATGTAACCAAGAGTACGCTGGTTTCGGTAAATATTGGAGGACGAATTGAAAACCGTAATGAACCACAGGGATTTAATGATAATTTCTTTAATAACATTAGGGAGGCTAATCCGCTAAGTGCCGGTTTAGTTGATGGAGTAAATATTAAAGGGAATCCTCAATACATGATTATTCCAGGATCAGGAATGGACTATTATATACGTGGAGTAGACAATAAAACAACCAATGTTCTTAACCTCGACTTAAAAATAAAACAAGATCTTGATTTTATAACCAAAGGTTTAGATCTTAGCATTAAAGGTTCGTACAATAGTTATTATACGTACCAAAAAACCAGAACAACATCGCGTCCTTCGTATACCCCGTGGTTCCGTAAAGACATTCCGTGGTTGGATGCACCGGCAAGCGAAGAAGAAGGTGAAGAGGTAATCCTGATTAAGGAAGGTGATTATGGTGAAGTAAACTATACCGACTCTTACGGAAAAGGCAGAGATTTTTATATTGAAATGGCCACGAACTACAAAAGAAGTTTTGGCAGCCATAACGTGTCTGGTCTTTTAATGTATAATGCAAGCCGAATATTTTACCCTCCAAGCTATCCTGATTTGCCAGAAGGTTATGTTGGAATTGTTGGTAGAGCTACATATGATTACAAAAGCCGTTACCTCGCTGATTTTAGTGTGGGCTACAACGGTTCTGAAAAATTCCATCGCGATAACCGCTATGGATTATTCCCTTCTGCATCGATTGGCTGGGTAGTTACAGAAGAAGGATTTCTGAAAGACAATTCAGTAATATCCTTTTTAAAAATTCGTGCTTCGTATGGTTTGGTTGGTGCAGATAATATTGGCCGGTTCTTGTATTTGCCCGATAGTTATAAGTTTGGTGGCGGATACATTTTTGGAGGTGTTGCCGGTGGAAACAACCCGGGTGGAGCCTACGAAGGTTCTATTAACAACAAGGATGTAACCTGGGAAACTTCGCAAAAACAAAATTACGGTGTTGATATGCGTTTTCTGGGTGCCAGGTTAGCTGTAAGTGCCGACTATTTTATGGAAAAACGCGATGATATCCTTATCAAAAGAAATACCTTCCCGACTTTTGTGGCCTACAATCCTCCGGCTGTAAACATGGGTAGGGTTGACAATAAAGGTATGGAACTCAGTTTGAAATGGCACGACAAAATTAATGAGTTCAAATACAACATCGGGATAATTGGTTCTTACGCTAAAAATACGGTTGTATTTAAAGACGAAGTTCCAAATCCGGAAAATCCGTGGACACTTGCTACCGGCCATGCGTTGGGGCAACCATTTGGGTATAAATTCCTGGGATTCTATTACGACGGCATGTTAAACGACCAGGGGGTTGATGCCATTGAAACACAACCAACCTTAAAAGAAGGCGACTGTGTTTATGCCGACACAAATGGCGATGGCTCAATCGATGACAACGATAAAATAGCTATTGGTTATCCAAACTATCCCCTGTTTACTGCTGGTGTTACCACAGGATTCGAATGGAAAAAGCTCTCGTTTAGTATGACTTGGAATGGTGCTACAAAAGTATCGCGTGTGTTCGAAGGCGTATTGCGCGAACCTCTGGGACCAACCGGTAACCGATCGTTAATGCAGGAACAATTCGACAACCGTTGGACTCCGGAAACCGCAGAAACCGCAACTTTGCCTCGCGCAACCGTAACCGATCTTGCAAAAAACAGCCAGCTATCTTCCTTGTGGATAAAAGATGCCAGCTATATAAGATTAAAGAACATTCGGGTTGGATACGATATTAATAATGCCTTTCTAAAAACGATAGGTGTTAAAAATATGAATCTTTTTGCCGTAGGCTATAACCTGCTTACACTTGATAAATTAGGGGTTCTCGATCCTGAAATTCGTACGCAGGGTAAACCAACCTATCCATTGATGAAAGTATATAGTTTAGGAGTTAACGTTACTTTCTAATACCAGGTTTTAAAACTTTTAAAAGATTGAAAAATGAAATCAATACTAAAAAATATTTTACTTATTGGCGCCATTGCAACGGTCATCTTCTCCACGTCGTGTGTAGATGAGTTTCAAGTAGGCGACGATTTTCTGGTGAAACAACCCAGTACCGATGTTACCGAAGATACCATATTCAGCGATGCGGTATATGCCCGTAAATTTCTGTGGAATTCATACAAATATCTTCATTATGGTTTGGTTGATCCTACAAACTATGGAGCACAACTAGGCTCGGAGAGTTTGAATACACTGGCCGATGATTGTCAGAGTTTTCTAAACTGGGCAAATGGTACATCTTATTATTACAACGGATTGATGAATGCCTCGAAAGAGGGCTATAATTCGAAGTGTAATTACCGTGATAACAGGCGTTGGGATGGAATACGTGCAGCATGGGTTTTTATTGAAAATGCTGATCGTGTGCCTAATTTCGATACCGGCGAAAAAGAGCGTTTAATAGCCGAGGCAAAAATGATTATCGCTTGCAATTACTCCGATATGTTTCGTCATTTTGGCGGATTACCACTGGTAAAAAAAGCATTCCGACCTGCTGACGATACCAATATCGGACGGGCAACTGTTGAAGAAACGGTTAACTTTATTACCGGCTTGTGTGATGAGGCTGCCCAGGATTTGCCCTGGCAACTTGATGCCAGTGACATGAGTACATGGGCAGGCCGTTTTACAGCTGCTGCTGCTAAAGGATTAAAAGTGCGGGTATTGTTGTTTGCTGCAAGTCCCTTGTTTAATTCGTCAGACACCTGGTCGGGTGTAGAAAACGAATCAGTGTCAGCTTTGCATTCTTCATATGGGAATTACGATCAGCAGCGTTGGCAGAAGGTTGTCGATGCCTGCGAAGATTTCCTCAGGAGCAATGGTGGATTAACACCTGACGGAGGTATTTATTCACTTCACCAAAATTCAAACTATCGTTTGGCGTACCGTGAAGCCTATTACAACAGAAGCAATTCTGGCATGTTAATCTCATCGCGTCGCGAAGACAAAGCGCCATCAAAATGGAATTATAAATATTTCCCTACAATATGGGTTCGCTGGCATGGTTTGCAACCTACCCTTGAGGGATTAAATGCTTATCCAAAAGCCGATGGTACGCCATTCCTGGAAAAAGATATGCCTTGGTTAAAATCAAATGCTGAACAGCAGGAAGCATTGGATAACGGAACTTATGTTGATCCGTTTGCAAATCGCGATCCAAGAATTTACGAGATAGCCCATATCTCCGGAAAAAGTTATTATAACGGACACAAATTTGCGGGTTACATGGGAGGTCAGGACCGTGGCGACAAAGAAGACGGATCGCAGATTAACACCTCGAAAGGCTTTGCCGTATCTGGTTTTACCAACTATAAATTCACGCTAAATTTTGCCGATGAGTTCAATGGAAATACCATTCACTGGCCATACTTGCGTTTGGCAGAAGTTTACCTGAGTTATGCCGAAGCATTAACCATGGTTGGCAGGACAGCAGATGCCTACGAATGGGTTGATGCTGTGAGAGCTCGTGTTGGATTACCTGGTATTCTGGAATCGAATCCTGAGCGGAAGGCAATTGATGTAACACATCCCGATTTTAGTGTGGCTATTCCGGCTGATGAATTCCTGCTTAAAGAAATTTTGCGCGAACGTAACTGTGAGTTTACTGCAGAGGAAGTACGTTTCTTTGACCTGGTTCGCTGGCGTTGTGCTCCCGATTTCAGAAAACGTCTTACCGGATTGCTATTCTGGAGATATAAACAAGCGGATGGTACTATCGTAAACGATGATGCATCATTTGTTTACAATAGTTTTCCGATGAATAAGAGATATATTCAGGATGGAGAACAGGGAAAAGAACATGTCATTAAAATATACCCTGGTAACCAAGATTTTACTATATCAGCCGATGCACACGGAAGTATGTGGAATCCGAAATGGTATTTATCGGCTTTTCCTACCGACGAGCTAAATAAAAACTATGGATTAACTCAAAACCCAGGGTGGTAATCCTGTCAAACATTTTTAGATGTAATTGCCGGGACAAGTGAATCCATTAAAAAATGGACCATAAGCAATAGGCAGTTTATTGAAATAAAAATAAATGATAAACAAATGAAGAAGATATTTTTAAAATTATACTTGGGACTTTCTTTGTTGATTGCATTGCAGGCAAATGCCAATCCAACCGATTTAACCGGAAGGTTAACCGATGCGAAAGGAAATCCAATTTCCGGGGCTAAAATTGCTTTGGCAGGTAAGCCTTCAGCATATAGCGTTACAAACAAAGAAGGAGCCTATACAATAGTAGCTGAAGTTGGAGATACTGCATTGGTTTCAACGAGTGCACAGTTTTCTAAAAAAGTAGTTTTAGGTCAGCAACAAACAATTGTATTGGGCAAGGATGCATCTCCTGTAATTTACGGGACAGGAATTGTAAAGAACAATGCAGAATCAACAGCGGCAGTTTCAACAGTTTTTGCCGACAGATTGGAAAAATCGTCATCAAAATTGAATGTCTCAAATGCTTTATTCGGCGAATTGCTTGGATTAAGTGTACTTGAAAACAGTGGCGTTAATGAAGATAAAAGAGCCAGATTCAACATGCGTGGACTTGGTACTCCAATGGTATTGGTCGACGGATTTGAGCGCGATTATAACGACCTTACGGTTGAAGAGGTTGAGTCGGTTACTTTATTAAAGGATGCTGCATCCCTCGCAATTTATGGAATGCGCGGAAGTAACGGAGTTATTCTTGTTACTTCCAAAAGGGGAAAATATAATACAACCGAAATTGAAGCAAGTTATGACAGAAGTATAAATTTTGCAGAACCTTTTGTTCCCATGGTTAATGCTTATGATTACGCTATGGGTTTAAACGAGGCACTTGCAAACGATGGGCTTTCTTCACAGTACAACAATTACGAGCTAAATGCTTTCCAAACAGGAACCCAACCTTTGATATATCCCAATGTGAATTGGGCTGATGAGACTTTAAATAAGATCGCTCACTCGAACTCGCTAAATATGCAAGTACGTGGTGGTAGCGAGGTGGTTCGTTATTTTACCTCTATCGGGTACGATACCGATAAAGGCATTGTTGGTGTTGACGCACCCGATGCTTCTATCCCAAATCAGTTCCAGTATTCGAACCTGAATGTTCGTTCAAATCTCGATATTTCTATCTCAAAAAATACGCTTCTCAGCATTAATTTATTGGGTAAACTGAAAGAGAAAAGTAGCCCTATGTTAAGTGCAACCTCGCTGATGGAAACTATTTACAATACACCTTCGGCTGCGTTTCCTGTAAAAACAGAAAATGATGAATGGGGTGCAAGCACCAACTGGACAAAAAACCCGGTAGCCGACCTGGCCAATGCCGGTTTTTATAAATACCATACCCGTACTTTACTTGCTGACTTTACCGTAAATCAGAATCTTGATATTATTACGAAGGGGTTAAAAGCAAGAGTTAGCCTTGCTTACGATAGCGATGCCGTAATGTATGAACGTAAAAACAGAGATTACAGAACAGAAACCATCATTACCAGTTTCGATGAAGACGGAAATCCGATTGACATCGAGTACAACCAGATTGGAGAGAATGAAGGAAGTTATTCTTTTAGCCACTGGTTAAGTACACAATACCACAGAACAACTTTGAAGGGCATAATCGATTACAACCGGACTTTTGGATTATCAACTGTTAGCGGTGGTTATATTTACGAGCTTACCAGCCTTGTAAACAAAGGTATTCAGGAAACATACAACCGCATAAATAATTCGTTGTTTATGTCCTATGCGTACGATTCAAAATATTTACTTGATGCCTCTTTCACTCTGGCTTCATCAAATATATTAAATCCAAGACGTAAGTGGGGGTATTTCCCGGCAGTATCTGCTGCATGGGTAATCTCAAACGAGGATGTAATGAAGGAAAATGAAGTAGTGAATTACCTGAAACTGCATTCATCGGTGGGTATTTTGGGAAGCGACAATATGGATTTCGATGCTTACAAACAGGAATACAAACCGGGCTCAAACGTTCTCTTCGGAAACTTTATCGGCGCTCCTACCTTACAAATGGGTGCCTTGCCTGTAAGAAATCTTACCTATGCTAAAACCCTCAGTCTTAATATCGGTTTGGAAGGAACTCTATATAGAAATCTCAATTTCGAAGTTGAATTATTCCATAACAAAGTTTACGATATTCTTACCGGGATTGGCAATATTAATTCATCAGTGTTGGGTGTTAATCCTGGGTATGCGAACGATGGAGAGAGAACTTTTAAAGGCTTCGAGTTAGGATTGGGATACCATAAAAATGTTGGCGATTTTAAATATGCCGTTAATGGTAAATTTACTTTTAACCGAAGCAAAATCGTTAACATGAACGAACGTTCGTGGAAGAATGATTTCAACAAAGCTACAGGCCATTCCGTTGGGCAGATATTCGGATACGAAGCTGAAGGTTTTTTCAAAGATCAGGCAGATATCGACAACAGCCCGGTACATACTTTCTCTGAAGTACAAGCAGGCGATATAAAATATAAGGATCAGGATAAAAATGGTGTTATCGATCAATACGACAGGGTTGCCATTGGTAATAGTTCATACATGCCCGAACTTTATTTTTCATTCGACATGAATATGGAGTATCGCAACGTAGGAATGAGTTTCTTGTTTCAGGGTGTTGGTAACTACAGTGCTATACTTAATACAACAAGTATTTACCGCCCTCTGGTAGGAAATAATAATATATCGCAGCATTACTACGATAACCGTTGGACAGCTACAAATCAAGATGCATTGTACCCGCGATTAACTACCGAATCGAACGAAAATAATGAACAAAACTCTACCATTTGGCTGCAGGACCGATCGTATCTGAAATTGCGCAGTGCCGAAATTTATTACAACCTGCCTGAGCAACTGGTGAATAAAGTTAAGCTGGATAATGCCAAAATTTTTGTGCGGGGTTACAATTTGTTTTCAATTGATAAAGTTGATCTAGGCGATCCTGAAACTCTTGGAAAAAGGGATATGAATGATGATGAATCAACAGGTATTAGTTATCCCTTATACAGGACTATTAACCTTGGGGTAAAAATTAGCTTTTAAGCAAACCAATTAAACGAAGAACCTTAAATTTTAGAGTAATGCAAAAAAGAAATTCAATATTACTGTTGTTGGGATTATTTTTAATCTCACTCTCTTCCTGCGAAGATTTCCTGGAATACAGCGAGTCTTCCACTTTGAATAAAGAGTTGGCCTTTAGCAACATGGAAAGAGCAACAAAAGTAGGGCTTAACAGCTATACTTTTTTACAAGACAACTTCGGCGGAGCAATGCGTTCATCGGCATGCGACGAATCGCAATACGTTTGGGCCACCAATTCAATTCACCGATACTACAACGGCAGTTGGTCGGCGTTTACTACAGTCGACGATCAATGGGAGCATTATTACAAAGGAATTCATGCCTGTAACGATTTCCTGGAAAATGGAGCAGACTTAACGTTTGACGAATATAGTTTTCAGGAAAATTTTAAAAACGAATATCAAAATTTCCAGAATCTGAAATGGGAAGTTCGTGCTTTACGTGCCTACTACCATTTTGAGCTGGTTAAACGTTATGGAGATGTTCCTTTAGTAACCAATACGTTGACTCTTGCGAGCGCAAACAACGTTACACAAACACCAGCAAAAGAGGTTATTAAATGGATTGCCAACGAATGTCAAACGAGTTACCAACATCTGCCCGAGTCGTACGATTATACAGGAAACCCATATGGAGGACAAGCCGGACGTGTAACAAAGCTCTTTGTAAAGGCACTCGAAGCACGCGCTATGTTGTATGGCGCAAGTCCATTATTCAATGAAGGTTCCTACGATAATGAACTTTTACGTTCGTCGGCAAAAGCCTCATTAAATATAATTGAAGAAATGGAAGGCAAAGGCGTAAGCCTTGCAAATATTGCTTATTCCGACTTGTGGAATTCAGATGGAGACAAGCATGTAAAATGCCCGTCGGTTATTGCAAAAATAAGAAAAGGCGCTAGCAATAATTTCGAACGCGAAAACTTCCCAATTTCAGTTGAAGGAGGAAAAACAGGCAATTGCCCGACTCAAAATTTGGTAGATGCCTACGATATGCAATCCGGATTTACTTATGATCCTGCAAATCCGTATGCAAACCGCGATGAGCGTTTGGCAGAAACAGTAGTTGTAAATCAATCGGTATGGGCCTATCAGGATACCATGGATATTTCGGAAGGCGGAATGGCTGGCTTACCGAATAAAGGAGCTACTCCTACAGGATATTACCTGAAGAAATTTGCTATGGGAAACACCAACCTGAAACCAACTGGTACAACCCAGCATAAAATGATCTGGATATTGTTCCGGTTAGGCGAAGTTTATCTGAATTACGCCGAAGCTGCAAGTCAGCTCAACGGAGTTTCAGGAACCGACGGTGACCTTTACATTTCGGCGGTTGATGCGCTAAATAAAGTGCGCGCGCGTAAAGGATTAACTATCGATCCGATTTCTGCCAACTTGTCGTTATCTGAGTTTATTTCGAAATACAGAAAAGAGCGAATGGTAGAGCTTGCATTCGAAGATCACCGTTTTTGGGATATTCGCCGCTGGGAAATCGGCCCTTCATCGGTGATGATTAAAACCATGAAAATTCAGAAGGCTGTGGAAGGTAATTTTACGTACCAAATTCAGGAAGACAATTCAACTCGTGTTTGGGATGATAAATACTATTTCTATCCAATTAACCAAAAGGAATTGGATGCCAATAAAAATCTTAATCAAAATAAAGGCTGGTAATAATTAATTCGTAAGTATGAAAAAAATAATTAATACAATAATGGTATTGGCAGCCAGTGCAATAATCATGTTCTCGGGCTGCAACAAGGATGATCTTCTAATAAATAATGTCGATATTGCTCCTGTTCCGTTAAAAATGGAACTATCAAAAAATGTAATTATTTCGGGAGATAGCCTGATCTTACAATTTAGTGTAGAGGGTAATGGCGATATGACTGCCAACAAAGATATTCCAATCACCCTTTCTGTTTCCGACGAAAATGGCCAGGACGCATCGGAATATTTTTTGGGTTTTACCAAAACAATTACTTTTCCTTTAGGCGAAAAAGTGTTTACAAAAACGTATCAGCTCAGTAAATTACAAATGCCAAAGCAAGAAGTTACTGTCAGTGCCATATCAGAGGCAACAACTATTTCGAATAACTCTGTAGCATTAACTATTTCAAACAATACGCTGAGTAAAATGCTTTCGTTCAAAATTGGCGATGAAGAAGTTGCTGTTGAGGATGGAACTACAACCGTGCATCTTTTAGTGCCAACAGGAACAGATTTAACGAACCTTGAGCCTGTGGTTGTAGTTTCTGCCGATGCCACGTATGAACCTCAAGGTCCGCAGGATTTCACCAGTCCGGTGATATATACAGTTACAGCTCAGGATGGAGTTACTTCGCTTGAGTACACGGTTACTGTAGAAGTAGAAAAAAGTACAGATGCTTCTTTAGAGTCGTTAATTCTTGGAGGCTATGTGGGTATTATCGACAATGATAATTCAACTGTAATAGTAAATGTACCTGTTGGAACCAATACTGCAGATTTAACTCCTACGGTTATTCCTGCCTTTGGTGCAAGCTTCCAAATTAGTGGAAATACCTGTGTGGTTACTGCTGAAGACGGAATTCATACCAGTAACTATATGATTAGTTTTGTTGAAAAAGCATTTGTTCCGAAAATGGTATTGGTTGAAGGCGGAACATTTACAATGGGTGCCGGTGGCGATGACGCTACGTTCGAAGCTACTATTTCAAGAGATTTGTATGTAAATATTATTGAAATTTCCTGGGGACAATACAGTGAAGTACTTGGTGCCGACAGAGGTGCAGTTTGTGGCTGGCGATTCAAACCAATTGGCCCCGACGTGGCTATGCAGAGTGTTACTTTCTTCGATGCTGTTGATTTCTGCAACGAGCTGAGCAAAATGCACGGCCTCGATCCGTATTATGAAATAAGCGAACAAGTGGAAAAAGCTGATGGAAATCTGTCGGATGCTAAAGTAACAATCATTAATCCGGAAGGAAATGGATACCGGATTCCAACTGAAGCCGAATGGGAATTTATTGCCCGTGGAGGAAATAAGTCTGAAGGGTATACTTACCCCGGAAGCGATGTTATTACTGAAGTAGGCTGGGTTCAGGAAAATGCTATTAAAACCTATAATAACTGGGGAAGTCCATTCCCGGGAGGTCTTTTAAAAGCGAACGAATTAGGAGTTTACGATATGTGTGGAAACGTAAGAGAATGGTGTTGGGATTGGTTTGGAGATTATCCCGGGTTGCCAACAACAGATCCTACGGGACCAGCAAGTGGAGAAAACAAGACCACACGCGGAGGACAATTCTGGAGTAAAACAACCGGAGAAACTGCGGTTTGGATGCGTGGCAATCCTTATGCTCCTGAAACATCGAGGTACGACATTGGTATAAGGGTAGTTAGAAATAAATAACATAGCAGAGAAGGTAGATAATTGAAGAGTTGGTGATCTTTACAGACATCAACTCTTCGTATTTATCAACATGTTTAATTGTAGTTACAAATTCGGGAATACAATCAAACAAGCCTTCTTGCTTCGTGCTGTAATTTTAAAGTTAATATTAGCCGTTTAAAAATAAGGTATGATTCTAGCAAAAAGTAACAACATAAAGGCGATCTGTTTTTTCGTCATTATTTTTTTTACCATATCAAGCAGCTATTCGCAACAACCAGTTACAATTACCGAAGAACACCGAAGCAGTTATCCATCTGTTAAAAACCAATTTACGTATTCAGCACTTGGGGGGGAAACCGGCACAACTTCCGCCATAATAACTGCTGCCAAAACCGAGGTAGCTGATCTCAATATTGTTCTGGAATCAAACGGAATTGATGTGAGCGGTAATGCCATTCCCAAATCAGATCTTTTAAATGGAGAGAAGATGCTGGCATGGTCGAAAAATATGCAGGCACTCGCTTTGGCAGCTCAAACAAATACTCCTGATCCGCAGGCAAAAACCGCTCTTATAAAACTAACAAAACACCTTTTAAAACAATGTAAGATTAATGGTTGCGATGGTAGCGGTATGTCGGGCCGAGATTATACTTTTTATTGGGAAATGTGGAAAGGCTGGTTATGTGCGATGCCTGTTTTTCAGACATACGATGCATCTGTAGAAGGATCAGAACTGGCTTTGGAGGCATTAGCTTTTATTAAAAAAGTGTATAATTATGAGGCGATTCATGCAAATCCATTCGATGTTAATGACCTGTCGTATGCAACCGGCGATTTTATTTACACCCATACCCGGTTTCTGTTTTGTATGGCTGCATACAATGCAACGGTTGATGAACAAATAGAAGACTATATTCGTATTCAGCGTTTGTACGAAAATTATGCGGTACCCCGCGATGGAGGAATTTACTACGGAAGCGGGATTTGGATCGATGGCACATTTGCACACCATGGATCGGCACATTCGAGTTACTTTTATCAGTTACGACAGTGGATCGACGATATGTGGAAAATGAGAAGTACAGCTTTCGCAATCAGTCTCGAAGCCTATAATAATATTGCAAATGGAGTGTATTCATTTTATCTGCAAACGACCGATGGAGCAGCATTGGCAAGTACGCTTGGCGGAAGAAACCCATTAAATTCGGTCAGAAACTGGATGCTTGCACCGTCGTATTTTATTAATCTTGTAAAAATGGGTGGTTTGCTAAAAGAAAATCAGGCCTTCGATCCGGAAATGGCTGCCAAATTTAACTACTTAACCAATACAAGACATACTTTCGATGTCCCGGCCGAAAACCTCGATGGCTTTCATCAAATGAATTATTCGGGAATGGGATTGTACAGAGGTACAACAAATGGTAACCGGTGGGTAGCCACAATGCGCGGTTTTACCAGTAAAAACTGGGGAGCTGAATTTATTAATAGAATTAATACATTTGGTCGCTATCAAAGTCACGGCGTTCTGGAAATAATCTATTCAAACGACAGCTACACAAAAGAAAACTCGGGCTATCCCAGCGATTCTAAAACCTGGGATTGGAATGTGATTCCCGGAACTACAACTGTTCATCACTCTCCGAACAGATGGCACAGCATCCAGGTTATTAACAGCTCGTCGTTTTCGTGGCAAAAAAAGAATTTTGTTGGCGCTCTTACCAACGGTGCAAGCGGAATATTCGCAATGGATTACGAAGAAGATCCGGTAAATGGAGGATGGGGCAAGTCTTACAATGTAATCGACAATCTGAAATTTAAAAAAACGGTATTTTCTCATAACAATATTATGGTGTGTCTCGGCTCCAATATTCAAACGGCACCAACCACTTCCCGACCGGATGATAAAGTTTGTACCAACCTGTTTCAGTTTGTATACGAACCGGTAGCCACTCCTAAAGGATTGTACCTTAATGGTTCCAAAGAAATAGGTGGTACCATCGTTTCATCAACAAATTTAACAGGTAATAACTGGCTTATATCTCCTTCCGCGACAGGTTATTATATTCCTGAACAAAGTGGATCTCTTGAACTGTATAAAGGAAAACAGTCGGTACCACAATGCGATGTTTACCCACGTAACAATTCTGCTACGGAGGCAACATATGCCGATAAAATGGTGAGCCAGGATGTTGCAAAATCGTGGATAGCGCATCCTGCCGGAACCAGTAAATACGAATTTGTAGTTGTTCCGGGTACTACTCCTGCAGAAATGATGGAGAAAGGGAAAAAGCTGGGGAGTGGAAAAAGTGTTTACTCCATCGTTCAACAGGATGAAGTGGCACATGTAGTTAATTTCGATGATGAGGATCTTAATTGTTATGCAATTTTTCAGGCAAGTACTAATTTGCCGTCCCCTCTTGTTTCCGCTACAAAACCTTGTTTAATTCTTGTAAAACCTGTTGAAGATGGCTACAATATTTCAATTTGTACGCCCGATTTAAACCCTCAGATTAATTCGGTGGTTCGACCCAAAGGATGGCTGGCCGGAGAATCTCTTATTTCCTTTAAAATTAAAGGATATTGGGAATTAATGGATGCAACAGATAAAGTTACTGTAACTGCACGTGATGCTTCTACAACTACTGTTTCTGTTATTCTTCAGCATGGGTTAAACGAAACTTTTAAGCTAACGTCAACGCCTACTTCTATAATCAATAATAAAAGCTTTCAAGATCGTAAGCTTTTGGTTTACCCTAATCCTTGCGAGAATTTCATCAGGATAAACGGAGATTTTAACACAGCGATGCAATGGGAGATTGTGAACCTGGCCGGTCAACTTGAAAAATGTGGAAAAACTATTTCGGATGTAGCTATCGATGTTTCATCCCTTAATTCAGGAGTGCATATAGTTACTGTTAAGAATCACGGTGAAAGAAAGAGTTCTTCAGCAGTGTTTATAAAAAATTAGTACCGGCTAATATTACGAGGAATTAAATTCGGACTATAACAATGTGGTAGAAGATTTTAAACAGAAACTAGTGGAAGTAAGACAAAACAACCTGAGTAAAAGTTATGAAGAACGCATTTTGAATTACCATCCAAAAAATAAACAGCGAGTCAACACTATACACCAAAACGATCAGAAATCAAAACAATCATGAAATCTAAAAATGTAATTACACTCATACTAGTGCTATTCAGTATTTACAGCAGCTTTTCACAAGGGCGCAAAACCTACTCATTCAACGAAGAATGGGAATTTAAAAAAGGACCATTTTCTGAAAATCCGGTTATGCTTTTAAATTCATGGGAACAAAAGTGGCAGAAAGTTACCATTCCCCATACCTGGAATGCAAAAGACATGCAGGAAAAACACAATGCCTTTTATGCCGGCGAAGCCTGTTACCGAAAAATATTTCACGCGAATGAAGAGCTAATAGACAAACGTATTTTTCTACGCTTTGAAGGTGTTGGACAAGTAGCCGAACTTTATGTGAACGGAACTTTTGTGGGCAATCATAAAGGGGGTTATTCAGCCTTTGCTTTTGATATAGCACCGGCACTAAAATGGGGCGAAGATAACGAAATCATCCTGTTGGTCGATAACGCCTCGCGCCCCGATATAATACCTGTAAACCACAGTTTATTTGGTGTTTATGGCGGTATTTACCGTCCCGTGTCCATGATTGTTACCGACAAAGTAAATATTGCAGTTACCGATTATGCTTCGAATGGCGTGTACATCAGCCAGCGCAATGTTAGTTCAAAAAGTGCCAACGTTAGTGTGAAAGTGAATCTCGTAAATAAAAATCTTTACGCGCACCAGGTAACTCTGGAAACGCGAATTGCTGATATCAACGGGAATGAAGTTCAGAGCAATTCTTCGGAAATAAACCTCACGCCGCAGGGAATGCAAAGTTATGTACACAACTACACCATTCGAAAACCACACCTGTGGCAGGGACTCGACGATCCGTACTTGTACAGGGTAGAAACAATTTTAAAAGAAAACGGAAAAATTATCGACAAGGTTGTTCAGCCGCTCGGTTTGAGAAATATTGAAGTACGTGCCGGAGAAGGTGTGTTTCTTAACGGCGAAAAATACCCGATGTATGGCGTGTGTCGTCATCAGGACAGGTGGCAGCTTGGAAGTGCACTACAGAAAAAGCACCACGACGAAGACTTGGCGTTGATCATGGAAATGGGAGCTACAACCATTCGCCTGGCGCATTATCAGCAGTCTGATTATTTCTACTCGAAGTGCGATAGTCTGGGTTTACTGATCTGGGCAGAAGTGCCTTTTGTGAACCGCGTTACCGGAGAAGAAGGTCCGAATGCAAAACAGCAACTCACAGAATTGATCCGTCAGAGTTTCAATCACCCTTCGATTTATGTTTGGGGCATGCACAACGAGGTGTACCAGCCACACCTGTACACTGCTCAGCTAACACAGGAAATGCACGATCTGGCCAAAAACGAAGATCCGGGACGCTACACCGTGGCTGTAAATGGCTACGGACATATTGAACACCCCGTTAACCTGAATACCGACATTCAGGGAATGAACCGCTATTTTGGCTGGTATGAGAAAACAATTCCCGAGATTGAAGGCTGGGTTGAAGACCTGGAAAAAAATTTCCCGGATCAGAAAGTGATGCTGACTGAATATGGTGCCGATGCAAATATTCATCACCAAACCGAATATATTGGCAACACCATTCGCTGGTGGGACGATTATTTCCCGGAAACCTACCAAACAAAAATACATGAAATACAATGGGGAGTAATTGAAAAACATCCGTATATAACCGCTTCATACCTTTGGAATATGTTCGATTTTGCGGTGCCAATGTGGTCGCGCGGCGGCGTTGAGGCACGTAATATGAAAGGGCTTATTACTTTCGACCGGAAAGTAAAAAAAGATGCGTTTTACTGGTACAAAGCCAACTGGAGCAAGGAGCCGGTAGTTTATCTGACACAACGACGTAATACCGATCGCGAAAAGCAAGTTACCACCATTACTGTTTATTCGAATGTTGACCGCCCGGAGGTGTATGTAAATGACACCCGTTTAGCTGATCCGAAAACAGGTACCACTTCGGTGCATTATATTTTCGAAAATGTAGAGCTGCAAAAGGGCACAAACACGATTAAGGCCGTTGCGCTTGACGGCGAACAAACCATCGAAGATCAGATGGAGTGGAACTACTCGGGCGAAAAAAAACGGGAGAGTTTGGAATACCTGAACGACAAAGCACATTTTGGATTTTAAACAACTTATATAATCATTAAAAAATCAAAACTTTAAATATGAAAAGAACAATTTTTTATCTGGTGTTGATCCTTGCTTTTGCTACCACAGGAATAGTGCAAACATCTGCACAGAAAGAAGTAAAATACGGGCAATATAACGGATTACCACGTCAGGACCAGGCCATGAAAAAGTGGCGCGAGAATCGTTTCGGACAGTTTATTCACTGGGGATTGTATGCCATTCCGGGTGGAGTATGGGAAGGAAAAACCTATTCGTATGCTGCCGAGTTCCTAAAATCTTCAGCAAAAATTTCGGATGAAACCTGGGATGCATTGGCAAATGATTTTTCGATAGAAAAATACGATCCGAAGGAATGGGCAAAAATCGCCAAAAACATGGGCGTAAAATACGTAACCATCACTACAAAACACCACGAGGGATTTTGCTTGTGGCCCAGCGAATACACCGAGTTTGACATTGAGAATACGCCATACAAAAAAGATCTGTTGCGCGAATTTGTTGATGCCTACACCGCTGCCGGAATTGATGTGAATTTCTATTATTCGGTACTGGACTGGCATCACCCTGACTGGCGTTACGACATTGAAAACACAGAAGATGAAGTGGCTTTTGAGCGCCTGAAAGAATATACTCAAAACCAACTAGTGGAGCTGGTTACCCGCTATCCCGAAGTAAAAGGTCTTTGGTTCGACGGTACCTGGGACAAATCGTGGAAAAAGAATGGACTTTTTTCATACGAACTGGAGAAAATGTTAAAAGACATTAGTCCGGGTCTGGTCGTGAACAGCCGCATGCGTGCCGATGAATACGGGGCAAGGCATTTCGACTCTAATGGTATTTTAATGGGAGATTATGAATCGGGTTACGAACGACGTCTTCCCGATCCAAATAACAAAGAGGTGCTAACCCGCGACTGGGAATGCTGCATGACGATACCTGAAAATCAGTGGGGATACCACAAAGACTGGACAATCAGTCACGTTAAATCGCCTTTGGAATTAATAGAAATGCTGGTGCAATGTACGTCGCAGAATGGTAATTTTCTGCTCAACTTCGGACCGATGGGCAATGGCGACATCCGAAAAGAAGAACGTGAAGTTGCCAAAGAAATTGGCGCATGGATGAAACAAAACAGCGAAGCAATTTATGGCTGCGGTCCTGCCGGATTAGTAAAACAAGATTGGGGGTTCTATACCCACAACGATAAAACCGGAAAAGTATTTATGACGGTTTTTAACAACCCGGTTTCCGGGAAATACCGGGTGAGGCTTAACAAAGGACAAACGCTTCAAAAAGCCTCTTTCATCAACAATCAAAAAGAAGCACTCAAAATCGAGCAAATCAGTTCAACCGATTATTTTGTTGTTCCTGAAAAAGTAAACAGCCAACAACCTTTTGTAATCATTCTGGAAATTCTGAATAAAGAGTCAGGTAAATTTCATCAGAAAGCATTGACTTAAAATTGAAGGAGGAGAAAACTACTGTTTCCTATTGTAAAAAAACTCGTCACTAAATGACGAGTTTTTTTTAAATACTTTCGTATGTCCCGTTTTGACGTAGTTTTCACGACACCTTTTTGCCATCTCTTTGTAAATATGTTGCATCTCCGTCTCCCAGCAATCAAATTTTTCCTTAGCATCCATTATCATCGGATCTAACCAGCTTAACGGCTCCCCATACAGCGCTATGTAAGCCATATTGCAATACCCGTTTGTTGAGATATTTAGGCAAGAAGGCATTTCAACAATATTGTTAAAATCAATATAAACCTTGTCTTCATTAGTCTCCTTTTTGCAGCGTAAAAATTCAAGTACTGCTTTCACTTGCTTTGTACTTCCATTAATTGTTATAGTATTTTGTGCATAATTTGGCATAACTCTTCTTTTTAAAGTTTAACTATTGTATTTTTTTAGTGCACCGAGGATGTCGTGCGATTACCTTTTTCAGTTCCTGTTCATAAAAACGAATGTCAGATAATGGAACTTTAAAGCCACGAAACTCCTCTAATTTGGATGCATTCATATCAATATGAAGCTCCAGTAACTTTGTATCAATTCCGTGCCTTTGAAATTGATAAACCACAAAAGACAATTCCATCGGGTCAAATGATAACTAGCACAAATTACCAACCTCATTAATAATAGAGACAGTGTACGTAAATACTATATCAATTCGCCAATGGCCAAACTTAAGTCTATTGCGCATACCAAAGCTGATGAAATATTTTTAGAAAAACTAAATGAAATTATACTACAAAATATATCAAACTCTGATTTAGATGTTGATATGCTTGCCGAGCAAATGAATATGAGTCGCCCTACCCTTTACCGTAAAATTAAGGCTGTTTCTGATTTAACTCCAAACGACTTGATTCGTACCTGTCGTTTAAAAAAGGCAGCCAAGTCTATCGAAGAAGGAGAACTTAGTTTAAATGAAATAGCCGAAAATGTAGGATTTAATTCTCAATCCCATTTTAGTCGCTCATTTTCAAAACAATTTGGCTCTACCCCATCTGACTATTTAAATAACATCAAGAATAAGTCATCGGTATAACTTGGAAAATGTTTTTTGCAACCTTCCGTAATCGATTTAGCATTAAAAATTGTATAAAATTTTAAACTAATCTGAAGTACCCTCTAACCAGAGTTCATTGCATTCAATTCTAACAAACTATTTGAAATGAAAAATATAGTATTCCTATTCCTTCTAACACTAGCGTCAACACAACTAATAGCACAAAAACGTTATCGCGATATAATAACTGAACGACTACTTCTACATATAATTATGCCGAAAAAGACGGACAGAAGCTTGATCTGGATATTTATACACCAGCTAGTGATAACGAAACAAATCGTGTGGTACTCCTTTATCTTCATGGTGGTGGTTTTTCCGGGGGCATAAAAGATTCCCCTGAAATTGTAGCATTTTGCAATAAAATTGCCCAACATGGTTATGTGGCCGTTTCAGTAAATTATCGGTTAATAAGAAAAGGAACCCAAAGCGGATTTGGATGTGATTGCCCGGTTACTGAAAAACTTGCAGCTATTGACACTGCAGTGTACGATCTCAGAAGTGCCGTTCATTTTCTGGAAGTTAATAAAGATAAATTGGGGATTGATCCTCGAAAGATAATTTTAGCGGGGAGCAGTGCTGGTGCCGAAACCGCGTTATGCGAAGTTTTTAATACACCAAAATATACAACAGATCAGGCTCCATTTAAATATGCCGGTGTAATTGGAATGGCTGGTGCTATTTCCGATGTTTCAAAATTAACATCAAAAACATCAATTCCGGCATTGCTATTTCATGGCACTTGTGACCAACTTGTTCCGTATGGTTCTGAGCCGCATCGTTACTGCGAAAAAGAATCAGCAGGTTACATGATTATGAATGGCTCGAGAACCATCGCAGATAAACTTGAAAAGCTGGAAAAACCGTTTTGTTTGTATACATTTTGTGGAGAAGACCATAAAATAGCGCATATACCAATGTCGGAAAAATTTGATGAGATTATTAAATTTTGCTATCAATGGGTGATACGCGACTCGAAAAAACAGGAGCAGTATATTATTTCAGGTGATCACAACTGTGATTATCTTGCTTACGATGGGTGTAATTGATAGTACAGAATATATATATAAAATACTGATGTAGGCATAGCTTGATAAAATTTTGGTCCAAATTTGTATATTTGATACTACAAAATAAAATTTCTGAATTATAAGAGAGACTTTATCGAGAACAAAAATTCTACACCTCTGTAAAAACTGATTTTAAGCGCATAAGGAAACATAAAATCGTCCTTTACTGGGCACAAAAAAGCAACAATCTTATTTTGATTGTTGCTCTTTGTTTTCCTTTTCAATATGCAATAGAAAATCATTTCATCGTTGTTCATATATAGCAATTCGTTCCTGCAATTTCAAGGCAATACTTATTATACAGAACAGTCTGAGTCCATTAGGTTAAGGCATTAGCTTTACCCACTTTTTAGGAGTTTGATAATTTGCATAGTCAATAATTCGATGAAATGTAAGATAGTTGGCATTATGCTGACTATCAGCACCTCCGTTCTCATCATCAAAAGCAGTTCTTGAAACGAATATGATGTCTTTTCCATCAAATTGAAAATCAGCATACTGAAAACCATGCTTCTCCACATCCGGGTGGTACAATACAATACCTTTTACCGACCAGTGTCTAAGATCATCGGAAAACATAAGTGCTAAGGTGTTTCGTGTCCTCTCGGGATTATACCCTTTCTCCTGTTCTGGCACATAGTTGCTAATTGACCAATATTTCTTCGTCACAGGATCAAAAAGAATATTAAACTTCTTACATCCTCCGGGGAAATTTATAAAACCCGAAGAGGAATTAAAAGTAGCGGTTTTGCCATCCTGTGAAACATCAATAATTGCAGCTTTCTCACCATCCGGCTGGCGATAATCTACCCGAAGGATGTTATGTAATTTATCGTCAGGACCAATAACCACATTGCCTTCAAGCCATCCGCCAAAATTACCATTCAGATAAGCGTCATCAAAAGGCATCGGATTTGTTTTAGTCCAGTTTGATGCCTTTAACAGATCACAATTCAAAGGTGCTGAAACAACAAACGCCCGAAAATGCTTTCCCCAGCCTCTTACCGGTCCATCCATGTCTTCAACAGCTTTCCATATTCGGTTATCATAAAAAACAACCGAAGTGGGTGCCGTATGAAAATGTCCGTTAAAGATACGCCCGGAATACCTGTCAATGGGGGTAGTCCAGGTGTAACCTCCATCAACAGATTTTCTAATAACCAGATCACCACCACTAGCAACAGGCCCTAAAATGTATAGAGTATCTTCTATCTCAAACAGTTTAGACCAAGTCTGCCCAATTATCTTTGCTACCTGTTCCCATGATTCACCCCTATCCGTGGACTTAAAAATCTGAACAACTGTTGATGTTTCGTTCATTCCCGGTCCAAAAAATTCATGGCTAGCAATATAACTCCCATCAGAAAGGATACATATGCCTGGTGATCCTATGTAAAATCCTGCACCGGCAAAACAATGGTTAACAACCACGCCCGGAATATCATCCGTTTTAAAATGCTGACCATTAGAATAGAATGCAACAAGAAGAAAAGACAAGAATGATAAGATTAGTTTGTTCATTTTTATATGGTATTAATACTAAATCTCGGGCGCCATCATTTCTATTGATTGTTTAATTTTTAAATCTTGTAATGCCCTATCTGTTAGTTAATTTATTTTCCAGTACCCACAGTTTACATTGCACCTTGCACTGAAGACAGATAATTCACCGTTTACTGCCAACACTAACGGGTAATCGGCTCAATACGGTAAGAATAATCGTATTCTTTATCCAGCATACGGTACTTTTTCAAAGGTTTCTGTCCCCAGCTGTTGTTCCCGCCAACTCCCCGCTGTTTGTAATCTACCTGAACAGAATAAAACGACCGGTTAGGAAGCTGATAAGCATGTGTTGCATTTTCCAGTTCGTCCATCGAATACGGCCAGGCGCTCACATTTATCAACGGTATTCCTGAGATTTTAATTCCCCGGCCTTCGTTACTTACAAAGCTCACCCAGCGCACATCGGTTTTATTTCCATTCTCCTGCGGGTAAACGTAAGCAAAACTCTGCTCATCAACTTTTCCCGAGTATAAACCAATGGCAGCGCCACTTTTCCGGTCCTCATAAGTTTCCTGCGGACCGCGTCCATACCACTGCATTTGACCAAAGCTATCCGGAATTTGAAATTGCATACCAAAACGCGGTAATTCCGGCATGCCATCTTCCAGTTCCATGTGGCAATTCACCTGTAGTGCTCCTGTGTTGTATATCGTGTAAACCACGCTATACTCCGTTCCGAAAACCGGTAATCTGCTTGATACGGATATTTTTATACTATCATTTCCAAAAGTTTTGGCCTCTACCGTTTCCACTTTGCGATCAGCAGATGCCCTGCGCCAACAGGCTGAAGTTTGGTCAAATTTACTTCCTCGATCGTTATCGTTTGGTACCCGCCAAAAATTAGGAACAATCGGTGCATTCAAAACCTCCACACCATCATATTTTATACTGCGAACCTCTCCTCTCTTTTTCGAGATTTGGAATTGAAAACCGTCTCCACTAATTTCATAATTGTCGGCCGACTCATTAAGTTGAAGTTCTACAGCCGGGTTAATTTCGACTTTTGCGTTTGGTAGCTGCTCAGATATTTGGAACTGATCCCAAGCGACAATATGGCCTTTCTCGGCCCAGCTGGTATTTTCTTTCATCGCAAAAAGGACAGTTAAAAAATATTCCTTTCCTGATTTCAGATTATAAGCCGAAGGAACTCTAACCTGCTTTTTCATCCCTGGGTCGATATTTAAATCCTCTAGTTTCCCATTTTCAACAACTTCGCCATTCTCGAGAATTTGCCAGCTGCAATCAAAATCTGAAAGGCTAGTGAAATTATACTTATTAGAAATGTCAATGGCAAGATTCTCAGCACTAACCAATTTAACAGTAACATTTTGGTACACTTTCTTCACTTCATACAACGAAGGATTTGGCTTCCTATCGGGCGAAACCAGCCCGTTTATACAGAAATTATTGTCGTTTGGCTTATCGCCAAAATCGCCACCGTAGGCAAAATATTCAATTCCACTTTCAGTTTTTGTGCGTAATCCCTGGTCTACCCAATCCCAGATAAAACCACCGATCAGCGCAGGATATTCTTCAATTGCATCCCAATATTCCTGAAAATTTCCCATGGAATTTCCCATGGCATGTGCATATTCATTCATCAAAAACGGACGTTCCGGTTTTTCCTTTGCGCGCTGAATAATCCAATCCGGCGTGGGATAAGTCTGGCTATCCATATCAGCCGCTTCATTCATTTGGCGATACTGAATGGGACGTGTTGGATCCAATTCGCGAATATGATCCGCCATTTTAAAGAAATTGTCTCCATGTCCGGCTTCATTTCCCAACGACCACAAGACAATGCTTGGATGATTTCTGTCGCGCATTACCATTCGTCCCGAGCGTGCCAAAACAGCAGCCGTCCAATTCGGATCGCTTCCCGGTAAAATATCTTTTCCGTATGATATTCCGTGCGATTCAACATTGGCCTCATCAACCAGATAAATACCGTATTCGTTACAAAGCCGGTACCATTCGGGTTGGTTTGGGTAATGCGAACATCGCACCGCATTGATATTGTTTTGCTTCATCAACAGGATATCTTTTATCATACTTTCACGCGTAATTGCACGTCCGAGATCAGGATCATGTTCATGACGGTTCACGCCTTTGAATAAGATCGATTTACCATTTACAAAAAACTCTCCTCCCCGGATCTCAACTTCGCGAAATCCAATAGCTGTTGAAACACGCTCCAGCATTTTTCCATCTGAATCACTCAACTCCAAAACCAGTGTATATAAGTTCGGAGCTTCAGCCGACCACAATTTCGGATTTTTTACTTTTTGAGAGAGCTCGATTTCCTGCTCTTCATTTCCAGCGATATTGATTTTCTCATTCAATGTTGCTAACGACTCATCGGTCCAACTACCCTTAGGAAATAAATAGGCTTTCAGTTCCAGCTTCGACAAATCTTTGCCGGTTGTATTTTTTATCGTAGTCTGAATTTTCAGCCCGGCATGCTTAAACTGTTCGTCTAAATTAGTTGTCACATAAAAATCGCTGATTGCCGTTTTGGGAGTTGTAAAAAGATACACATCGCGGTAAATCCCACTGAAGCGCCACATATCCTGATCTTCAAGATAACTTCCGTCGCTCCATCGATACACTTCAACTGCCAAAGAGTTCGCTCCTTCTTTCAGATACTCGCTGATATTAAATTCGGCAGGCGTCATACTTCCCTGGCTGTACCCCACTTTTTTTCCATTCACCCAAACATAAAATGCACTTTTAACTCCATCGAAATGAAGAAATACCTTTTGATTTTTATCCCAATCTGCGGGAATGGTAAAGTTCCTTCGGTACGATCCAACCGGGTTATTATCGTGCTGAATGTATGGAGGATTTGATTTAAAAGGATATACTATATTCGTATATATAGGGATTCCGTAGCCATGTAATTGCCAGTTGGAAGGCACAGATAACTCATCCCAATTAGTGAGATCATAATCCGTTCGGTAAAAATCCACAGGCCGGTCGGCCGGTTTGGCACTCCAATGGAAATTCCATGTTCCGTTCAAAGATTTAACGAACGGGCTTGCGTCCTTACTAAAGTCAGTAAGTTTTCCGTCCGTTTTTAAAGGGACAAATTCAGCACGCCCTGGTTCTTTATTGATTTCGAAAATTGTTGAATTTTCCCAATCATTCTGTGCCCAAAGATTTGAAAACTGACTACAAAACAAGCAGGTACATAAAACAAACAAGCGTATTTTTTTCATATTTATAAAAATTAACCACCATCCGGCACTATTATGACGCCCTAGATAACACAGACTAACTAGTTAGCTTCTAAATTATTTGTTTCTCACAGAACTCATTCTTACTTGGTCGGAGAGCATTTTTTTTGACCGATAAAAGAAAAAATATCCCGACAAAATGACCGTTACAATACATCCGATAAATACCGACAATGAATAGGGCAACATCAATCCTTCCGGGGCTACCAGAATATAAGTTGTCACCACTACGGTCATAAAAATAGCGGGGATCAGTGCGATCCAAAAGTTCTCGCCCCTAATGAGCATATAAACTGCTGCGGTCCACAATACAACAGTTGCCAGCGTTTGGTTTGACCACCCAAAATACCTCCAAATAATATCGAAATTGATTGTTGTAAGCAGAATTGCAACAAGAAAAATCGGTATGGTAATAACAAGCCGCTGCACCAGTTTCCCTTGCTTAAAGTTAAAAGTATCGGCTATGGTTAAACGTGCACTTCGAAATGCGGTATCGCCCGAAGTAATGGGTGCAGCAACAACGCCAATTATCGCGAGTAATCCCCCGATTTTTCCCAGCATCGTATCACAAATTTGATTAACCACCCAAGCTGCGTTGTGTCCCGGCTGAGCCATTGTTTCTCCCAGTTCGCGAACACCGCCAAAAAATGTCATGGCAGCAGCGGCCCATATCAATGCAACAATTCCTTCGGTTATCATCGCACCAAAAAATATCTTTTTCCCATCGGCCTCATTTGAGAGGCAGCGGGCCATTAAAGGCGATTGCGTAGAATGGAAACCAGAAATCGCTCCACAGGCGATGGTAATAAACAACATTGGAAATACGGGGAATTTACCGGGATTCGCATGCATGTTGGATAATGTTTCCGGTGTAAGATCGGGGATCGTATAGTTGCCGAAAAGTAATACCGCAAAAATACCCAATGCCATAAACAGTAACGAACCACCAAAGAACGGGTAAATTTTTCCGATTAATTTATCGATGGGGATCATTGTTGCCAGAATGTAATAGAGGAATATGATGAAGATCCAGTATAAGGCGCTTACACTTGAAAGTCCGGCAAGAATGGTTGCAGGCCCTTTTACAAAAACTACCCCAACCAGAATGAGCAAAACCAGAGCAAAGATCCGCATAAAATTTTTGACGCCAACACCCAGATATTTTCCCACAATTTCGGGGATACTCTCTCCTCCGTGCCGCACTGAAAGCATGCCCGAAAAATAGTCGTGCACCCCACCTGCGAATACTGAACCCAGCACTATCCAGACAAAAGCTACGGGTCCCCACATGGCTCCGGCAATGGCACCAAAGATTGGTCCCAGGCCTGCAATATTCAAAAACTGGATCAAGAAAATCTTGCTTGTTTTCAGGGGCACATAATCCACTCCGTCGTTTTTTTCTATTGCAGGAGTAGGTCGGGAAGAATCACTTTTGAATTTGCGATCGACATAGCCTCCATAAATAAAATATCCGGCTACCAATACCGCAATCGAAATAATAAATGTAATCATCCTGTAGCTTATTTTGTTTTCAAAACCTTTTGCGTTAATGTACGCACATAGGCATCGTCACCATTTAAAAAGTTATTCAACAGTGTCTCTGTTTCTTTATTTTCAAGGAATTCCGGTTGATAAAGCTGATAAACCAGATTGAGCGAAGTAACCTGTAGTTTGCCCTCGTTTACAAAGAGCAGAAGCTGCCGGAAGATCTCTTCTGAAACGCCGCCATTTTCTATTAGCCGCCAAATAAGTTCCACATTTGCACTGGTCGAAAAGAAAGGCATTTCATCAACCAGCTGTTTTTGGATCTGCTCATCTTTCAGCACCTTTTTCCGAAAATAATCCAATGCTTTTTCGGCCATTATTTCATCTTCCGATTTTATAAAGCTTAAGATGCGTGGATAAAACGTCTCGTGATATTCCGGATGCTGTTTCACCGTTTCAATCGCCCATATAATTTTTTCGGGTTTATTCGAGTCAAGCATTTGTGTTAGAAAAACAGCATCAATACGTTCATCCAGTAAGCGAAATATTTCCTGTTGAGTAGGGCCGTATACCGTGTGCCAAATCGTATGACACGAGTAAACAG
The DNA here is from genome assembly GCF_010586825.1 of Draconibacterium mangrovi. Lineage (GTDB taxonomy): Bacteria > Bacteroidota > Bacteroidia > Bacteroidales > Prolixibacteraceae > Draconibacterium > Draconibacterium mangrovi. Next base: position 228,556 of record NZ_JAAAGB010000008.1, read on the forward strand.
CATCTTTTACTACTACCTCTGCCAAAGCTGGCTGAGTAGCTGCCGTGTAGCCATCCAACTCATATGGATTTTTTATCGAATCAGGAATAATTACCAAATCCTCCTGTTTCAGGTTTTTCAGAATAGAGGAACGGTCTTTTAAAATTTTATCCAGTTTTTGATAGTCTTGTGGCTCAAAAATGGTATGATCCGATTTTGTCAGCGGCTCGTTATCAGGCACCTGAAAGCCGAGATAATTACCGGCGCCATCCCAAAAAAGCCAAAGACGGATCATTTTGCACTTCCCTGAAATACAAACGTCTTTAAAAAAATGCCGTGCAAACCACAGTGGCATTCCATTGTCGCCCTGCAGCTCAATAATTTGCTGATCAGAAGATGCATCGGAAGTATCGTTAAAGGGATGCAATACGCGTGTTCCTTCCCAGTCCAGAAAATTTTCCTGTGTACTTCCCACCTTATAATGGGAAAGACAGAACAATCCTCCGGAAAGGATCACAACCAGAATCCAGAGGTTCTTCCTAATTAATGTTCGCCCAAACAAACTAATTGACTTTATGATTTTTACTTTCTCGGTCCCAATGTACTACCCATGTTATATTTTTGCACATTTCCCATGTCGTACTTACCAACACCAGTGTCGATCAAACTTTTTAGTTCGCCCAAATAGTATTCGTAAACACCGCGCGGGTTGGTATTGTGTTCCGCGGCAATTGAAGCAGCCATACCAACCACTTCCCCCATCATTCCGGTTGTGCGCATCACGCGAACTGTTCCCAGCGCCACGTGCGTTACACTAATATTTCGCCCTGCCATAAACAGGTTATCCACATTTCGCGAGTAAAAGCAGCGGTAAGGAATTGGATACAAATGAACTTTCTTGTGCACGGCTATCGATTTAAACTCGCTTCCCGGAAAATATTTTGTGTTTTCAGGATCGGGATAATGCAGGTCTATCGTCCACGAAGTTGGTGCTGAACCATCAGGATAAACTACATAGTCAGTAAGATCCTGCTCCCTTAATATCAGGTCTCCCATTAGTCTTCTCGACTCACGTTTTCCAGCGACATAAGCTACCCAGTCTAATTTTCGGTTTTGGTATTTCGCTTTCTCCGAACTATGATTTTTCAGAAACGACCAATTGGAATATACCACCAATAATCCATAATCGCGGATTCGTTCGAATTCAGAAATCTGGTCGTAATTCATTCCGGTTTCCCAGGTCCATTCGCCCATGGTCACCTGCTGTGAATTCTCTTCATTAAAATCCACACCATATTCAAATTCGGGAAATACACTGGCATTTTCACCTTCAACCGAATACCATTGAACCGAAGCTCCCATGGTCAAATCATCAGCAACTTCAGGTGCACTTGGCTCGCCATATTCATTTCTGCCTTCGCGGCCCATTGCAAAGTCGGCTCCGGCCAAATAACCAATAGTACCATCGCCGGTACAATCAGCAAACAAGGGAGCGGAAAAAGCCAACTCCTCTGAAGTCTCAATATTTTTAGCAATTACCTGCGTAATTCGCGAACCTTCCATTTTTACAGCAAAAGCCCGGCAACTGGCAAATAAGGTAATATTTTCTTCAGCCAACACCATACTCATTTTTTTATCATCTTCGTAATAGGCAGCAGGCTGTGCATTTCCGCCTTTGGTTGGCCCAATTTCATTTACAATTTTTCCCAGTGCCGGATTTGGTTCTACCATTGCTCTTCCGCCCAAATGTACCCGAACCTCAGAACTGTTATTACCCCCCAAAACAGGACGATCCTGAATAAGTGCCACTTTAATTCCCAATCGGGCACCGGATATTGCAGCGCCTATACCGGCCATTCCTCCACCAATTACCACCAGGTCAAATTCGCCGGCATCTTTTGGTTTTTCAGGCATATCAAGCAGTTTCTTTCTGAAACTGGTGAGTTCCGCCAGGTCTGAAGGAGGTATTTCCTCACCTTTTGTAAGATATATTGCATCTACACGCCCGTTAAAACCGGTGAGGTCGTGCAAGCTTAGCGTTACTTTATTATTGGGAATATTTACTTTACCTGCACTTTGCCAGATCCACACTGAACCGGAATTTCCCAAAACATCACCAACGGGATTACCATTGATAATGATCCTGAATTGTCCGGGACCTTCGCCTTTATACCACGGCGATGTCCAGTTGAAGGTGCGCACAAAAACCTTGTATTCACCAACAGAAGGAACGCTGACCGTTGCCTTTGCATCGGCTACAGGAACGCCCATTCCATGCGCCATCAGATAAGATGATCCCATCAAATCCATAAACTGCTGATCGACTACCCAGCCACCTTTTTCGCTAAAGCTTTCGGCTTCAACTAACACTGAGTTTTTCTGCGCTGAAAGCAAAAATGTACAAAACACAAACGCTAATAAAAATGTGTATTTCATGGTATTATTGAGTTTAATAATTATCTAATAACTTAATTATTTTTCTATCTCCTTTTTATGATTCTGTACTCCAGGCCGAAGTATGCTTCAGGTTATTTATATTCCAGCCAGGTTGTTGCCTCACAATCTTCGTCAGTTGAAAAGCGAATCCAGCGTGCCTGAAAACTTTCAGGGAACTCGTATTTATATGTTTTACCCGATTCAACAGTCACTTTTTTGTACAGCATCCACGGGCCATGGCCAATGGGTTCCACTTCGATATTAAAATCCACTGAATAATCTTTGTCGTGCGAAATCTCCAGAGTACGCTTATCATAGAATCCAATCAAATACGGATCCGAAGGAGTATTGGCTTTAACAACCGTATTTTTCCATGGGCCGCCGTGTCCGGTTGGTTTTCCCATTTTCCACAAATCATCAATGGCGCCAACCCATACGGCAGCATTTCCATCTTGCGAAACTACAACATGCTCACCTTCCTTCACATTAGCATCAAGGCCAGTCATTACCAATAAGCCCCGATAAGATGCATAATCATGAATTCTGAAATTATGAGATGCCACAGGTCTGATTTTAGCAAAACCATCTGCGTTTTCGGCAGGCAATTCATAGAATGTTCCGGCACAATTCAACAGGTCGCGTTCGGTTGCAACTTCCCGGCAAATGCGTAATTGAGCGGCATTCGTAAGTTTCTGATATACATCATTTCCCAGAGGCAATCTCCACCGCCGACCGGAATCATCAATTACCAATACTGATGAATTCTCAAACTCAACCACATTCTCGGGAATTGCAAATTTCTCTTTTATAAAACTATTGGTTTTTGCATCCTCTTTATGAAGCAGCTTCAAATTCTTATCCAGTTCATAGTATCCCTTTTCAGAAACGATACCGTTTTTTATATCAACAGCAGAAATTCCTAAGGCTCTTCTGTTATCACCCAAACCATATAGTAATCCGCCGGTACTTTCATTTTTATTGATCGTTGAGAGCCCTGCAAAAATGCCGGCCGGTGCCGATTTCCTTTCATCAACAGACGTATAATTAAAATTAACCGTAGCAATGGTTTTGATATTTGATGAAACACGGATCCATTCTCCTGTTTCATCATCAGCAAATTCAACAAATTCAGAAGTTCCGGGTGCCACTTCAATGGTTTTAAAATTGCTAAAATTCCCTGTTCCGTTGTTATCCACTTCAAAGCTGAATTCTGCAATATTTTTTCCGCTGTTCTTAATCCAGGCACAACGCTTACCCCATCCCGAGAACAAGAATGGTTCTGAATATTCTCCGGCATTTACCTCATCGTTAAGCCACACTGCTCCGGATACTGTTGCCGGCCCCAGGAGGTCGGGTTTGTCAGGAGAGGTAAACCACAGATTTGAATTCGATTGCCCCGGGCCCTCAATATTGCCCTTTTGTTTTCGTTTGTTAAGGAATTCCTTTTGTGCCGAGTCATCGCAGCCAAAAACCAGCTGATCATTCCAACGGGTAAAGTCGCCAATTACTTTTAGATAGGCGCTTCGCGGACGAATGCCGGCAGAATTTTTTGCAGTAAAATCGCCCGGAAAATGCCAGAACATTCCGTGCATTGTCATCAGGTAATCGGGATTGCCTTCAGTTCCAACATCTCTGATTCTGGGCCATTCGGTATTCCAGCCATGAGCACCATCGTAACTATGACTTGCTTTAGGCAGGCGGTAAAAATCCCAACCGGTTTGTGCATCACGAACTCCCAGCAAAATAGATTTATGGTCCCATCCGGTTGCCCAAACCGGATCGGTTGCCGGATTTGGATTTCCGAAAGTTCCTCCGGGACCGGTAAGTTCTACAAACTGGTTACGGCGCACCACTTTCCAGTCTTTTCCGTCCCATTCTGCCAGAATTCCTGATTCTACATCAAAGCGGCGGTTAGCTTCCTGTGTTGCCTCCCCGTTATTGGAATACACCAAAACGCCTTGTCCTGAATACAAACCTTTACCGTGCGCACCAGGCAACAATTCAGCCTCTTGTGCCATTTCTCCGGGTTTCCGGTTCACATTTCCGTCTTCATATAAAGTTTTTACGTTCAATGTATTTACATCCACCTCATAAAAACCTTCCTCCATGGTGCCGTAGTAAATTTTATTGGCCGGATCAGTCAGGTGGCGGGCATTTCCGGTATGTCGACCGGGCATCTCTTTGTATGGAATAACCCGGACATTCCGCTCGGCATCAATGGCGTAAGGGCCAATAAACAGCTGGTTACTTTCGTGATGTATCATGCGGTTGGCGGGAGTTCCGCCAATACTTTCCTCTCTAACTACCTGTTCGAACCCGGGTGTAATCTCATACAGTTTATCTGAGGAACCAAACGGAAGATGGGGGCCATAAGTCATCACCCACAAGCGACCGGCCCATGGGACTACAGCTCCTGTTCCACATTCTCCTTCGTTATTATAATAAGCCAGTTCGGGGTAAATACCACTTACCTGAACAGGTTTTTGGACTGTTTCTTTTTTGGTCTGACAGGAAACTATCAAAGCCAAAACGGCAATGAATGAAATTAATTTTAGCATGTTTTAATTCGTATTATTGGTTTTACACGTATAATACCAAATCAATAAGTTTGTACCATTCCAAAATGCGGAAAGCAACAAGTGAACTCCCACAAGTCAGAGCTGCAGTATCTCAAAGGTCTGATGTTTCCCAAATCGCCAATCCCCATTAAATCCCTGTACCTGCGCATCGAGATCAGTTCTTTTGCATAATTTCAATCTCTTGTTCTCCTATTAGATTCTTACTGATAAAAAAGCATAAACCATGTAATGCCAGTTTTTTCTGTATACAAACAAACAGAAGTATTCTTTTCTAATCTTCAACTTTATATTCATACAAACCGTACGAAAACTCATCTGGCAACTCAAACTCAATTTCATGTTTCGAACTCGAGATGGTTGCTATTTGTTTTCCCTTACCCAAAACCGGCGTTAAAACAATATTTTTCTTCGCCGGCAACAGTGTTTTCATCAACCGGGAAGTTTCCTCGTTTTTTTCACGAAACACAAGTATATAACCACTTTTTTCATCTTTAACTGACTGAAAACCTGACCAGCTATAACCACTGGGTTCGTCTCCAATGGGATAAATATCGCCCGAATGAATATCGGCCTGAATGCTTCGGTATTTTTTTATCACATCTCCAATTTTCATCGCTTCTTCCGGCAAACCGGTCCCTTCAAACCAGGCCAGGGGCTGCGCCATCATGGTAATTGCAAACTGGTACTCGAAAGGGATGAAATACGGAGCCAATGGATCATCTCTGCCATAAACAGCTTTGTTGCGCCATTTATTCAAAAACTCAATCTGAAAGTTTTTGGTGGGTACATAAGCTGATAATTGCCAGAGATTGCGCAAGGTCCAGTGCGGGTAATAATTTCCCCAATCGGTATAGCGGTTTTCGAGGAAAATATTGCCATACGAATTCATATAGTAATACCCTGTTCGGTTACCGGCAGTGGCATCGAGGTTAATAACAATATTCCCGTCAGATTCGACAGATACCTTATCAAAAAGCATTTGCAAGCGATGATCTGCCAGCTTGTCGGGCAGCATAATACCATCGATTTTAAAGTATCTGATGTTATTTGTTCTATACAGATTGAGTATGATCTCGGCATCTGCTTCCCAGTTTTCGTAACTGTTGTGATCACTTGGGTGGAACCAAAGCCCCAGCTGAATGTCTTTTTTGCGGGCATATTCCACAAAGGGTTTAAACCCGTTTGGCAATCGTTCGGCATGTGGTTTCCAATCGTCTTCCGACCACAAATCCCATTTGTTTCCTGCAGACTGGGCAGAGTTTTGTGAGAGTCCCTGCTGCCATCCATCGTCGATCTGAAAATGTGAAATGCCCAGTTTTTCACAGGCATCCAGCTCGGCTTTTAAAAACGCTTCGCTAATGCTTGCATCCTTGTTTCGGTCGCCCCAGGTATTCATCATGATCATCTCATCGCGAACGGCAAATGTTCGGCGAATTGATTTTAGATACAAATGCAACGCATGCGTAAAACCATGTTCCGAACCATTATAAACGCCAATCACTGTTCCGTAAAGTTTTACCCATTCGCCTTTTATCAACTCTTGGGTTGAAATACCGGCGCCGGCAACATTTATTGAATTTCGTACCGACTTAAAATCATAACCGGGATAACTCAACTGAACAAACGAACATGGGGCTTCCTTCAGAATAAAAATTCCGGGCGCACCGGATTCTGCAGAAGATACCTGTAACAAATTCCCTTTAAGTTCCAGGTCATTTCTGAAAGCCACAAATTGCTGCTCTTTCACCAAATTATTGTTATGGTCGGTTCTGTCGAAAAACTCCACTGCTTTTAAATGTGGATACTTATATTTTGAATTAATATTCTCCAGACTAACTGGTACTTGCAAAAAGTCCTGCGTTTTTTCAAGAGTTGAATTTTCAGCAATAAAAAGGTAGTTTTCGCACGAAATGGCCGGCACATTGTCGTAAATGCGGAATATCCGTTTCAACTTAAAAGTTCCATAGTCGAGTAAAACCTCCACCTCTGAATGGGCGTAATTCAAATTGCTGGCTGAAACCTGTTCTGTTTTAAATGATGATTCCTTTAGCGAAAACATTTCATTAACCTGAAAAGCCGGCAGAGTTGAAGAAACAAGAAGACTTTTGCCACTTTGGTTATCGATTAAATCAGTTGCTAACAACTCGCCGTTATTCCAAAGAAACTGTCGTTTAATCAGCGAATTTGATAGTGTTAAAGTGTCGTTTTTCAGGTATGCCCGGGTTTGTGCGTTTCCGTTACAAATACAAATAATAGAAAACATACAACCTAGCACTATACAAAAAATTGTTTTACGGTTTACATCTGAAATTTTCATTGTAAATGGTTAAAGTTGGTTCTAATTTCTCCTTTGATCAAGAGAAATCGCATACCTGTAATAGTTGCAAAATCCCTTTTAGGAATGACACTAAGTTAATTAAAACAAGGTCACAGCAAAAACTAAACGATTATTACGAAAAAAAGCCTGCCCAAAAAGGCAGACTTATAAAATTAACTAAACTAAACTATTCTTAATAGCCTTCATTTTGTACAAGATTTTCGTTAATTAAAATCTCTTTCGAAGGTATTGGCCATAAATATTGTTTACTGGCATCAAATGTTCTTAATCCCAAAAGCTTAATTAATCCGGCATTATACATCGAAGCAAAATCAGCAATTCCATCTTCATCGATTTCCGGAGTTTCCGGGAAAAACCACAAGCCCTGATTTACAACTTTTTCTCTTAACTCATCTACATCAAGCATACCGTAATTAGGAATATTCAATACCTTTTCGGCTAACCCCCAGCGTATGATATCCATATAACGGCGTCCTTCGAATGCAAACTCCATGCGACGTTCGATACGAAGTGTTTTGCGTAGTTCGGCCTGACCAGTTGTTGTTACTGCCGGGTAGGATACAACATCTTCGACATTTACTCCGTAGGCACGTGCGCGCACCTGGTTAATGGCATCCAGAACCGACTCGTCGATGTCATTCAATTCAATTTTTGCTTCGGCATACATCAACAATACATCGGCGTAGCGCATGATAATGATATCGCCATCGGTTTTATAATCGTCCGACCAGTCTTCATCAACACGTTTTTTCCAAATCAAACCGTTATATGATGCATATTGGGCATTCGCTCTGGTATCGTTATTTTTAACATATGTACCTGAATTGAAACTATAAACCGTTAGCGAATCAGGATGTGGCTGATACATAAATCCCAGGTGATTGGTTTGAAACTCAACAATGGTTTCAGCACATCGCGGATCACGATTCTCAAATGGATTTTGTGGATTAAAAAGTGGCGATTCATCGATTGGCAAACCATCGGTACACAGAAACGAACAGAACAATTCCCACGACGGATCTTTTGCTGCCCATCCTCCTGAGTTCCTTGAAATGTAATTCTTACAATCGGTAAAAGCTTCGTCTAATTCTACCGAACGTGGAACAACAAAGATGGTTTCTACCGAGTTTTTGGTTGTTGATGCAAACAATTTTCCAAAATCTGAATACAATTCATAGATATCCAGATCCATACATGCTTTGGCGGCGTCGCGAGCAACTTCGTAGTCTCCCATGTAAAGCGCAATCCGGGCTTTCAAAGCCAATGCAGCACCTTTAGTAGCTCTTTGGTTCTCCGAACTTCCATAACTTTCAGGTAAATATGTGGCTGCAAAATCATAGTCCTCGTAAATACCTTCAAGAATGATCTCTTTATCTGTTCTTGACATGGTAAATGACTCATCCAAACCGATAATAGATGTTGAATATATAACATCGCCCCAGTGAGAGATTAGACGGGCATATTGAGCTGCCCTGTTAAAGCGGGCGTCAGCTTTATACCTATTCAATTTATCTTCGGAGATCTCGTCTGTAATTTCATCCAGATTTTTAATAAGCGTATTGGCACGTGTTATTACTTTATAGGTACGCGACCACCAATCGGAAACGGTACCGTCTTCGCCCGACATTGTTCCGCCGGTTATTGAATTGGTTGTTCCACGGTAGGTCCAATCGTCTGTCCACTGATCATCGTCCCTCGGCCAAAATACGCCTCTGTAAAGATCGTTAATAGACATCTCAATTTCAGTTTCATCAGAATACCAGTTCTCGCTTGAACCTTCAGACAACGGACTTAAATCCAGGTCTGCACAAGCTGTAAATACCAGAAGTATTAATAGTGTATATAATATTTTAATTTTCATAATTGCTTGCGTTTAAAATTTAACAGAAACACCAAAAATAAAAGAGGCAGTAATTGGATAACCGTAAGCAGAAACCTCAGGGTCCCATCCTTTTGGATACTTATTGAACGACAAAATATCGGAAACACTTCCGTAAACACGGATGTTGTTGATATTTATTTTCTGGCTAACAGCACTCGGAATATTGTACCCCAGGGTCATATTTTTCAAACGTAAATACCGTCCGTTAAACAACCAGTAATCCGACATAGCGTAGTTATTACTTGTGTTATTGTAGGTTAAACGCGGATACTTTACGCTTAAATTTTGTTGTTCCGTATTATAAACGCTCCAGTAATTTCCATCCAGAACTTCCTGTATATTCCCCCAGTTGTCGCGCAACGGTTGAACCATTGCTGTACTCATGCGTACGTTCTGTTTACCTACGCCCTGAAGGACCATCGAGAAATCGAAGTTTTTATACCCAAGTCGGATATTAGCTCCATACATATAACGCGGTAGTGATCCTCCCAGTAACTGACGGTCGTAATCAGAAGAGATAATACCATCGGGCACTCCATCCGGACCACTGATATCTTTATATTTTATATCTCCGGGAGAAACATTTGAATTTAACACAGCCGAATTGTCCACCTCTTCCTGCGTTTGAAACAAACCTTCGGATACATAACCATACCATTCGTTAAACTCACTACCTTTAAATTTCACCTGATCGCCCAGGAATTGAATACCCCCAAGGTCGCCCATTTCAGATGTAAAATCAGACAAGTTAGCCGATACCGAGTAGCTAAAATCACCAATTCTGTCGTTCCAGCTCAGTTCCAACTCCCAGCCTTTTGTATTCATTTTACCAGTGTTCTGCTGTGGATTATCAAAGCCGATGTAGTCCGGAATCTCCAGATCGAGCAACATATCTTTTGTTTTCTTCTGATAATAATCAGCTGTAACATGGAATCGGTTATCGAAGAAAACAGCATCGAAACCAAAGTCGAGCGACTCAGTTGTTTCCCAGGAAATATCCTCAATTGCATAGGCCCATTGTGCGGCTGTTTGCGAAGACACGACATTGTTTCCCTGGTAAAAAAGTGCACTTGAAAAACCAATAGTCGATTGATATGGGTAATTACCAATACGTTCGTTACCCAATGTACCCCATGATGCACGAAGTTTTAAGAACGACAGTGCCGAAATATTTTGCATGAACGACTCTTCAGAAATTACCCACCCGGCAGAGAATGAAGGGAATGATCCCCAACGGTAATCTTTTGCAAAACGCGAAGATCCATCGTAACGTATATTTCCCTGCAAGAAATATCGGTTGTTATAGTTGTACATTACACGGCCAAAATAAGAACGGTAAGCATTCTCATATGCATTTCCTCCGTTACTCAGGTAATTCTCGTTGCCCAAATCAAGGTATGGGTATGACATCAGTTCCAACTGATCGCTTGATGCCCCAAGTTCCTCGTAGAATGCAGAATAATCCTCGTAACCTGCCATTAAATTAAAATTATGAGCATTGATCGACTTCACATAATTTGCAAGAAATTGCTTCGTTACCTGGTAATTATCGTTACGTGTTTCACTTAGGCTTGTTGATGATGCCCATTGCAAAGTTCCAACGTAAGTATTCGGATCTTCATAATCAGTATACTGTACTTTTTTCAGAAACTGCTTTCCTTTATCGTAGTTGAAACGAGGTGAAATAACAGCTGATAGTTTTAATCCTTCAAGCGGTGTAAAATCCAAAGCAACTTTACCTCCAACCTGATTATACCAGTATTGTCTACTTCCGCCCTCTTTTACCTGCCCATAAATATTGGCTCCCGATTTTCCTTCGGCAATCAAACCATTCGACCAAACTGCGGCATAAACAGGTGCAGAAACTCTCATATCATACATCGGGTCTCTGCTTGGATTGTTCGAGATAGACCGTTTTGCATAGAAATCGATAGAGGCCGACAAAAACTCATTTATTTTAACATCGTTATTAAAACGTGCGGTAAGTCTTTCGTAGCTACGTCCCTCGTACAATCCATCGGTTTTATCATACGACAGGATGGCTTTGGTTCGAACAACCTTTGATCCGGCAGTAATACCTATCGAATGGCTTTGGCGAGGAGCGTTGTCTTTTAGAATCATGCCGGTCCAATCGGTATCGGGATACATATCCGGATTTTCCGCATTTAAAGCAGCATAATTTTCTACAACATCCTGCGTGTAGGTAGGATATTCTCCTCCTTCAATATTTCCATTATCATTCCAACGTAATTCGTTTACCAATTGCATGTAGCGAACTGCATCGGCGTATTCTGTCAGCTCTGTTGGTTTTTCAATTCCGTATTCAAAATTGTAATCCAACCACAGTTCGCCTGATTTGGCACGTTTTGTTGTCACCAAAATAACACCTGCTGCAGCTCTCGATCCATAGATAGAAGCCGAGGCAGCATCTTTCAGTACAGAAATATTTTCGATGTCATTTGGATTAATATCGTTAATGCTTCCAACCGGCACACCATCAACAATAACCAGCGGGCTGCTTTCGCCAATTGTAGTAATACCCCTGATTCGAATTGTTGAACCGGAACCCGGTGCACTGTTATCACGGGTTACCATAACGCCGGCCATGGCTCCCTGTAAAGCTTGCGAAACCTGAGTTGACTGACGCTCGGAAACTACCGAACCTTTAACTGACCCAACAGCACCGGTTAAGTCACTCTTTTTTACGGTACCATAACCAATGGCTACAACCTCTTCAATTCCGATTGCCTCCGATTGCATAACAACAGAAAATTCAGTTTGGTCTCCAACTTCAACTTCCTGGGTTGCCATTCCCACAAAGCTGAATACAAGAACCTGGGAACTGTTTTCAACATTTAGAGAGAAATGACCATCCATATCGGTAACGGTACCAATTGTTGTACCTTGAACAACCACTGTTACTCCTGGAAGCGTTTCTCCTGTTTCAGATATTACGGTACCTGTTACTTTTCGGGATTGCTGAAAGAAATCGTCATTCTCTCTCAATTGCAAATCTTCAGGACTCAATACAATCTGACGATTATTGATAAAGTATTTTACTCCTTCTCCCTGAAATAATTCATCTAGTACCTCTTCAATTTTTTTATTATTGATGTTCACATCAATTTTTCGTTCTACGTCTATAAGTTTGTTAGAATAGAGAAAGTAGAATTCGCTACTTTCTTCAATTTCGAAAAGAACATCTTTCACTGTAGCGTCTTTCATCTCGAGCGACAAACGGGTTACCTGCGAATAGGAATCAATCGCAAAAACCTGGGCTATAGCGAAAAATATCAAAAAGCTAGTTAGTTTCATAATTCTAATCAATTTTGTCAGACCGGGACACAAGAAGTCCGATCCAACCATTTCTCGATTTTTTTCCATAATTTTGTGATGGTTTGAATTTGACAAGTTTAATCTTATTGTTATCGTAAAAATTCAGATCTGAGATGGAAAATGTTGGAGCATTTTCCATTTCGTTTTTTAGGTATCATTTCATTGGCAAGTCTTTTTAGTTCATAAATTGGTTTGTTAGTTGTTTATTCCAAAACAAGCGATATTAGTTTTATTGTTTGTGTCAAAATGACTGATAATCTGGTTTGATAAGCTACCTGGCACTTACAATGTATTCTATTTTCTCAATGCCATTTTCGCCGTCATCATCAATATACTTTGTGCTGTACATCAGTGGCGCGGCTTTACACAAGTATTCTAAAACCATAGGTAGCGTTTCGTTCACAACCGTAAATGTAAACGGATGGCTATACAAGTTCTCGGTATCTCCGGCTAAAAGAATATCTGCATCAAAATGTCTTTCAAGCGTTTTACAAACCTCCTGTAAAGGGATATTTCTGAATACCAGTTTCCCGTCTTTCCAGGCCACATCATCCATTACATCCTCACGTGAAATCGCTACTTTACTGTCTTCCAAATTTAAAGTGGCTTTGTCGCCCGGAGTCAATTCGATACTACTCCCCGACTTATCTCCTACCCTGCTTAGTTCAACTTTTCCTTCAACCAAAACGGTCTCAACTTTACTGTCATCGGCATATCCTTTTACATTGAACTTGGTTCCGGTAACTTTTATCCGTGCTCCGTTGGCAGTTACAAAAAAGGGCAAATCTTCGTTATGGGCTACTTCAAAATAGGCCTCACCCAAAAGCAGAATATCGCGTTCTTTTGTATTAAACTGGTTCGAGTATTTTATTTCAGTCTCAGAGTTTACCCACACCCGGGTTCCATCCGGAAGCGTTAATCTGCTTTGTTCTGCTGTGGGAACATAAACAGAAAAATATTCAGGATTTGTATTTTTATTGCTGATATAGTTTGTTACTAACGTAAACGAAATCATCAGAAAAATAACTGCAGCGGCAGCTACTCCACCCCGGTAAATAAACTTCGAGGTTTTTAAAATAACGGTCTTGGATTTCTCTTCCCGGTAATTATTCCAGGTTTCTTCAAACTGGTTGTGCAGTTTTACATCCGGAACTTCGTCCAGTGAAGTATGGTCCTCCATCGAACCTAATCCGAGTATAATTTTCTCAGCCTGATCGGCAGCATATTTTGTATCAGGAAATGCTTTAAAATAAGCTTTCCACTTTTTTTGTTGTTTTACCGACTCATTAATGACATACTCGGTGAAGTTTTCACTAAACAAAAAATCATCGATATCTATATATTTCTTATGCATTAAAATCTTTCTTTATCAGAATAATGGAGAATCTCCAAAAATGTACTATTCCATTTTCCGAAATAAATGTAAGAGCACTATCATTTTTCCTTTCGGCTGCTCATCATCAAAATCTTTTCGGATATTTTTTAGCGCATTACACAAGGTGTTTCGTACTGTTTGATACGAAACACCAAGCACTTCTGCAATTTCTTTATTATTTAAGCCTGAAAAATATTTCATGTAAATAATTTCTTTTTGACGTGCTCCAAGTTTATTCACCGATTTGAACAATACTTTAAGCGTTTTATTCTCATCTTCATTTTCGCCAAAAGACGGCTCAACACCTTCGTCAAAACTAAAATCGGGATTTAGCGGATCAAACAGTTCGGTTACCTTATATACTTTTTCATTTAAAGCCTTAAATAGCCTCCTTCGAATAGAACAAAGCAAATACAGACGAATATTATCGGTATCGCTTAACCTGTCTTTTAGCACTAGAATATTTACAAATAAATCTTGTATCAGATCTTCAACAAGAGAAGTATCAGAAGTAAACTTACGACAGTAATTGTATAAAAACCGATAATGATCAAAGTAAATTTTTTGAAAAGCGACCTTGTGTCCCTTCCTAAAATTCTGCCATATCCGGATATCGGTTTCTGTTTTAGCCAAGTTCTATTAATTTAGTTTGACTTATAAATGTAATAGTACTCTAAATGTACCATCCAAAATCAAAAAAAAAGTTCAATTAATTTACATTCGAACTCTAAACAGACAATCAAGATGAAACATCTGCTTAATACTCCAAGCAAAACAAACCTCTCGTATAAGCCTCTCATCCTGACACTTAACACATACACGCATCTACAGCAAGTGATTAAAAATTAGAGAAATAGATTCTTAAGAAATTGTGACTTTTTTACTATTGGACTAGGATTTTCTGAAATGGCTGAACATAATGACCATAAATAAGCCTGCTCTCTAAAGACAGGAGTTTAGTTTCTGTTTCACTGATCCCAATTTAAACTAAATGACAACTGGATTTATGTTGCGTTGAGACTATTCAATAAGATGCAGTTAAAAGAGAATTAAAATATTTGTACTCGAGATGGCTAATTACAAGATCAATTAAGTCAATCAAGCATATTCATCGGAATTAATTAAGTTAGAAAACAGAGTTATATGAATCTACTTTGTATTCGCAATTTCTCAAAAATTGAAAGATTAGGTTAGTAAGCTCTATATAATTTGATATATTCAATTGATATTTGAACTATTAAACAACTAGTAATTATAGAGCTACCTGAAAGCGACCATTAAACAAATAGCAAACATAATAGTTGATAATTAGCGCATTACAAAATAAATTGTGCTCTTTTTCTTTTTTTTATATGACTATAACAAAATAAGCGTTACAGCTTATTGGACTAATTTAATAGACACAGATCGTTTAAAACTAGTTTTTTCTTTTTTCTTTAGAAATTATTGAACATGATCAATACCCTTAACTGTTGGCACCACCGGTTTAATGGTACCATCTTCATTGAATTCCATTTTATCGATACAAACTTCGCGGTGATATCCGGGACCATCTTTTAAATGCTTTGCATTGATTCGATGATACACCATGTACCATTCGTCTTTACCAGGCACCTGAAGTACCGAGTGGTGTCCGGTTCCGTATATACCGTTGTCTGCATCCTGAATGAGCACAATTGGGTTTTCGGCCACTTTAATTGGCCCCATTGGCGATTTGGAAGTTCCGTAAGCAACATGATAATTTGGTGAACCCGTATCATCAACCGACCACATAAAATAATAGGTTCCTTCGCGGTAAATCACATAAATTCCTTCGCGGAAAGCATAATCAGCAAGCGTTCCTCCTTTTGGCGTTAGTACTTTTATTGTCTCCTTTTTTAGGGAAACCATATCGTCATTCAGCTCTGCTGCTGCCAGATAACCATTTCCCCAGTAGATGTATGCTTTACCTGAAACGGGATCGATAAAAGCACAAGGATCGATTTGTTGTCCCCTGCCTGCAGGAGATTCCTTTATCATCGGCTCTTTTCCGGCAACGAACGGACCGGTTGGATCATCCGCTACCGCTACACCAATCTGTTTTCCTCCTCCGGCCACATAGTTTCCGCTGAAATAGTAGTAGTATTTATAATCGTCACCCACTTTTTTTTCCACAATGGTTGGAGCCCACGAACTGCCGTTAGCCCACGGCACATCGCCGGCTTTCATATCCAGAATTTTACCTTCATCTTTCCAGTTCACTAAATCATCAGAAGAAAACACTTTGAAATAGTAGCCCGACCAACCCCGAAATCCGTCAGAAGTTGGATAGATGTAATATTTCCCGGTTTTGTTGGAATACAACACTTGCGGATCGGCGTAAAAGCCAACCAGTGCCGGGTTATGGTCTTCTGACGCAGTAACACTATAAACCACCGGCTCCTGCCCAACAATGGTAAACGTATAGTCAACTGCACCTTTCGAAAAATCCTGCGGGCCCTGAGGTGCAACCGTTATACCTCGCCAGGCGGTAAACTGCGGATCAAATGTGCTTAAATCTGTGCCTACTCTTACAGGAAGATGAATCGTCTTTTCCTCCCCGTTAATAAGCACATTGTTCTTTTTTAACTGATCGGAAGTGGCATCAATAAACAAATCATCAGGCCTTGCATAAGTTGTCAATAAGCGTTTGTACTCCTCCGAAGTTATGGGCATTACCGTACCGTGGCGCGGATGAAAATTCATCGAAATCTCCTCGTCGATCACTTCGAAATGTTGTAAATCAGGGCTTTTTGTAAACTGGTAGCGGCCGTTGGTGTAAACATCGTACATGAGTATCCACTCATCAGAATTATTCAGTTTGAAAACGCCTGAGCCTTCCACCCGTTCCGTTTCTTTATCCACACGATCAAAATTCGGATATGTGTACCCTTCTGTGAGTTTATCAGAAATAGCCAGTTTTATTCCCGGAGCTCCACTCTCCGACTTATGGAACAAATAGAACTTACCGTCTTTTTCAATAATATCCCCGTCGATGCAAGCATTGTTGGTTGGATTGTATAACAACTGTTTTGGTGCTGCCTCGAAACCACTAAAATCCTTATTGGCATAGGCATAATAAATAATATCAGGATGCGCACCTTTGTCTTTCATCGACCAGTAAACCATGTATTTTCCTGCGGCTTTATCGTAAATGGTTTGCGGCGCCCAAACACGGTCTACATCACCAAACTCTTCGGGGTACGTCTCCGGAATATTAATTACTGTTGTTTTCCAGTTAATCAGATCAGTCGATTTCATCAAGATCATCGCGAAATTATTCCAACCCTGTTCGGGCACATACAAATCGGTGGCAACCATGTAAAAGGTTTTACCATCGGCGCCACGTAAAATGTGCGGATCGCGAACGCCACCTGACGTACTGATCTTTTTGGAATCCAAAACCGGCTGGTTGTTGTTTAGTGCACGATAGTTATAACCATCGGTACTTACCGCATAGCGAATGGCCTCACCCCCCGGCCCATTACCCGTAAAATAGGTAAACAGGTAGGCATCAGTTTGTGGTGTTTTGTTTTGACACGAAACGATTGGAAACAGTCCTGCCAAAAACAGGAGACATTTTAGCATTGCCACTATTGACTTAGGTTTTGATTTATTCATATGTATGTAGTTTTATATACGGATTTTATTGCCACAAATTTATTTAACCGATAGCTTTTAAACTGTTACAGAATCGTCAAATTGAAGAAACAAATTCGAAAAACCGCTCAAAAAAAGGATCAATTATAGCGATTGTTTCCTTTTTTCAAAACTTAACCCGAAAGAATATTGTATTCATTCCTCTGTTTAATTATGGTTTGTCGTTGCGCAACGATCCTTAATTTTAGGACTAATTTTCAGGCCTCATTACCTATTGTGATTTAGAATTTTTCAGCAACAACGAGGTTTGGTATCAAAAACTAAAAATCGTTGAATTAAGAACAGCTTTACCAAATAAAAAAGCAACAACCTAAATTAGATTGTTGCTTTTTGTGATGTATCTTTTTTGGAAGACCAATTAAACCTCTAACAGGTTCTCTTTCCCTTCGTTAACCAGCTTTAACACCAGCTCGCCAAACAAGGTATTTGCCCATGCAAACCACGAACGTGTGAAGTTTGCAGGATCGTCTTTGTGGAAAGTTTCGTGCATAAAACCGGTATCGGCGTCGGTATCGCGCAAGGTTTTAATACACCAGCTTATTTCCTTATCATCCGAGCTCGTCATAGCACGCATAATAATACTCATTGGCCAAACCATATCGTATCCAACGTGAGGGCCACCAATTCCTTCGGCTGCTTTTCCTTTAAAGAAATAAGGATTGTCTTGGCTCCAAACCAGCTTGCGGGTATTTTGGTAAATTTTATTGTCTTTATCAACCAGTCCTAGATAAGGCAAAGCCAGCAAACTTGGCACATTTGCATCATCCATAAACGTGTGGTTACCAAAACCATCTACCTCAAAAGCATAAACTTTTCCGTATTTTTTATGGTCTACAATGGCATATTCCTTAATTGCCGCATCCACTTCTTTTGATAAAGCCAAACACTCTTTAGCAAATGCCTTATCGCCTGTAATTTCATTGCTAATTTCTGCCATTTGTTTCAATGATACAACTGCAAAAATGTTTGAAGGAATTAAAAAGCCGTAAGTAGTTGCATCATCCGATGGACGGAAGGTTGAGTTAATTAGCCCAACAGGTTTTAACGGACGTCCATAACCATGATTAGCAACTGTATCTAATTGCTGAGGTGTTTCGCGCTGAAATTTATAAGGTCCCAGGCTATCCTTGCGTTGCTGTTCCTTAAATGTTTTTACAATCAGAGCTGCTGCTTTTTGCCAGTCGGCATCAAAAACACTTTTATCGCCGGTAGTTTTCCAGTAGTTGTAAGCCAAACGAACGGTATAACACAGCGAGTCAATTTCCCATTTGCGTTCGTGTAAACCGGGTTTCATGTCGGTCATATCGCTCATCCAGTGTACTTCTTCTTCCTTTGTTTTGTTGAAAGCGTTGGCATAACTATCGAGCAAAACACATTGGGTTTGACGGTGAACAACTCCGGCCAGCAAAGTTTTCAATTCGTCATCCTGGTTGGCAAGAGGCATATATGGCCAAACCTGGGCTGTTGAATCGCGCAACCACATGGCATGAATATCGCCGGTAATTACAAAAGTATCGGGTTTACCATTTAGCGTTCCGTGCTCAACTGTTGTATCCAGCGTGTTCGGAAAACAGTTTTCGAACATCCAGGCCAGCTTCGGATCTTTAATTTTTGCTTTTGCTGCTGCAATTGTTTCTTCTACAGCCTTCGACACAAAATTACGTTCGCCGGCGGCAGGACGATTGCTTACATAGCTTTTTCTACCAGTCGCGGCCCAAACCGACGAACTTCCGGCAATTCCGATTCCGGCAACTGTTAATGCTCCTGCTTTTATAAAATCTCTTCTTGTATTCATTATTATTGGTTTTATTATTATTTCGATGATTATCTATTCGGCTAAAATAATTAATTCTTTTCCGGTTTTCAGTTGATCGTACGACACAAAATACCCGTCTACTTGGTTTCCGTCGATAGTGATATCATTAATCTTTCTCCCCACATTCCGTTTTGTAATGGTAATTAGTGACTCTTCTCCCAAATCCAGTTTAACAGAATCAAAAATCGGAACCGAAACAATGTATTCTGCATCGGCCGGTGAGTAAGGATAAATTCCCATGGCAGCAAAAACATACCATGCCGACATTTCTCCTGCATCATCCATTCCGCAAAGCGCATTTTCCCACTCGCCCATTCCGTAAAAACGGTTCATGATACTATCGAGGTACATTTGCGATTTTTCCTGCTTTCCGATAAAGGTGTACAAATACGGGAAGCTGTGATCGGGCTGATTCCCATGGCAATACTGCCCGATAAATGAAGAAACGTTTCGCGCAATATAACTGGCATTCCATGGGATTGAAAATAACGAGTCCAGCTTTTGCTCAAATTCTTCTTCACTTTTGTACAAGCCAATCAATCCTTTGGTATCGTGTGGTGCAAAAAACGAGGACTGCCAGGCATTGGCTTCACGGTACATGTATTCGTAATACGGGTATTCTGCATTAAAATCAGGCACCCAATCCCCATTTTCAAGGCGTCCGCGCATTAATCCGGTTGACGGATCAAAGAGGTTTTTATAATTTGAAGTGCGCTTCATCAGCATCTCATAATCATCCTGTTTTCCCAGTTCTTCGGCAAGAAGCGCCACGGCATAATCATCGTAAGCAAATTCGAGTGTTTTGGTAACGCCGGCTTTGGCTTTCGATTCCACATGTGGATTTTGAACTTCAGGAGTCGAAATGTATCCTTTTTCGATATACTCGGCAATGTGCGGACGTGTACCTCCTTCTTTTGTTGCATTGTTCAGCAACAGCTGGTAGGCACTTTCCATATCATAGTCGCGAATGCCGCGCAGGTACGAACCGGAGATAAACGGTGCTGCGTGATCGCCGTGAAAAAAGGTAGGCATAAAACCTGTGTTTTCGCCTTTATCAATCAACGACTGAATAACATCGGCAGTTACATCAGGCGAAAGCATTCCGAGCAAAACCAACTTATTGCGGTACGTATCCCAAAGCGAAGGATTGGTGTAATAACGAAATCCTTTGTTTACAACCTTCCCTGTTGAATCTGTAAAATCGCCATTTACATCGCTGCGTAATGCCGGCCACAAAAACGAACGGTACAACGAGGAATAAAACAACTCTTTTTCTTTTTCGGTACCGCCTTCAACCTTAATTTTTGCAAGCAAATTTTCCCAGGTTTGCGAAGCTTCAGTCTTCACATCTTCAAAACTCTTACCTGTTAACTCGGCTTCCAGATTCTGCTTCGCATTCTCTGTGCTTACAAACGAAAGCGCCAGTTTGAGCTCGAGCGGCTCATCTGATTCATTAAAAGAAACAAGGGCGATCTCACGTCGTGCATCGCCGCTTGTTTTCAGGTTTACTATTGTCCGGTTGGTTTCGGCATAGAAATATATTTTTTCGCCTGTTTGCTGAAATCCTTTAATTACATTGGCGCCTTCCTGTTCAATATGCCAGTCGCGAACCCGCTCGTTTGATTTCGACAGGTTCAGTATCATGTTTTGTGGTTTACCTTTTGGATATTCGTATTTATGGTAACCGCAATGCAAGGTGCTTGTAAGCTCTGCATCAATTGCATAACGATCGAGTTTAACCTGGTAATAACCCGGTTCAGCCGATTCGTTTTCGTGGCTGAATTTTGACCCAAAATCATTTGCGGTAAAATCTTCAGTAACCGGAAGAACCGGTATGTGACACAAATTCCAGTGGCCTTTGTTGGTGTGTGTAAAAGCCAAGATAACATCGTCTTCGTATTCGTAACCAGCACCGCTGTTCCATTCGGTAATTGGGCTAAGCTGCACCATGGCGTTTGGCAATGAAGCCCCGGGATAAGTTAATCCGGCCCACACACGCCAGTCTTTTGGCGGATTGTAACCACAGTCGATGCTGTCTTGCAAAGGGGCAGTACCCAGAAATGTATTCACATATTGGGTAAGCTTTTCAGGGCTATTTGGACTGGAATGGTTACTTGCCGTATGGCAGCCAACCATTGTGAAAATAAATGTATTTAGTAGAATTGTTCGTATCATTTTTAGTTGGTTCAAATATTAAAATATGTACTTATAATTTAGTGTATTATAATTTTTGTGGTGAACGTATTCTCTCCCGATACAAGCTTAACAAAATACATTCCCGAAGCGCTTACTTCCGGCCGAAAATATACTTTGCCTTCAGCGCTTAGATCCAGGGAATTGTTCTTTTGCAGTAACTGCCCCGCCTGGTTATAAAAATAAACGGCGCAATTAAAATCGGTTTCCCCTGGTAGTTGTATACTGATTTCCTCACCCGCTGAAACCGGGTTGGGAAACACTACTACGGTTTGTCTGTCCCCGAGAATTTCAATTTCTGGGACCGATGTCACAGGATTTAAGGTACTATAGGCTACATTTAAAAACGATGAAGCGGCAGCAGCCTGTCCCATCATACCAATTTCTGAAGGATTTTCGTTTATTCTGTTCAGATTCCATTTCCCATCCGCATCCGAATAACTGCTGGCGTAGTAACCGCGTTTATCTCTGTTGTAGGCACTTAGAAAATCCATAATATCGGCCGCAATGGTATAAAATCTATCATCCGCCGTTTGGCGGTACATATCGAGCAAAGCATCAATCATATCGTCGCCACCCCAAAACGAAATCTCGCTTAAGCCTTGTCCCGGTTTGTACCAATGATCGATACAACTGTTCATCATTTCGAGGGCATCGTTGAGGTATTTTTGTTCGTTTGTTAGCTGATACAAAAGAATGGCATTCTGAATAACTACCGTGGTTTGGTAGGCACGGTAACCACCACCACGAACCGTGTTTCCATTTACAACACCATTCAGCGACCAGCTGCCGTTTTGGTAATAACTTGCCTGATTAAACAGTTTTGTGTTCGAATCTTTAATCTTTACCGAAAAATCATTCTCCAACTCGTAATAAGTCAATGCTTCGTTCAGGTATCGGTTTTCGTTGGTATACTGGTACAATCTGGCAGCAGCGTAACTGGTGTAATTAACCGACATGGAAAATAACATTCCAAAGCCCAGTTGATCTTCATGCTGCGGAATGGCGAAGCGACTGTCGCGAATTTCGTTGTTAAACTCGTAGGCCACTTTCAGATTATCAAGAGCGGTAGCATCCTTCGTCAGATCATAAATCATCGAAAACGGCATCATCAGTTGTCCGTTGTCATCGTAAAAACGGTTTCCTGTATTTCCCGGAAGAACAGCATAACCGGTTCTTCCGGCTTTTGTTACTTTGTACGTGTCGATAGCCGACAGGTAGTTAAACAGAAACCTTTCGTATTTTTCAGGATTTAATTTCCAGGCATTTGTTAATGCCCGTAACATATGCGAAGCCGGCCAAACAAAACTGCTTGCTTGTTTAAAATTTGATGATTCATCAATCGCTTCTGCATACAAACCATTGCTTTTGTTGTAAAACTCGTGGTGAATTTGATCCAGTAATTTTTCACCGAAGTACTGGTATTTATTGTCGTATAAATCAACCGGCACTAACGCTTCAATATCGTTAGCATTAGCAGTGGTAGCTTTTATCGAAATTGTATCGTTTTGATAGACTGAAGTTTCTGCAGAATAAACCAGATATGCAGATTGATCGTCAACTTTCCGAAATGAAAATTCACCGGGGATTTTGGTTTCTGTCACACTCCAATCGGTAATCACTTCGCCGGCAACACTTAACAACACCGAGTCTTTTCCACTTTCCAGTATTTTCAGACTTCCATCGACCTGAATATTGTCTTTTTGCACCCATTCAGTCCCGGCCCCTCTTTTCAGATTATGCTGTGAGGTTAGATCAATTATAGAATCGCCTTGTCCTTCGTTCAACAGCCAGTTGGCTACCAGGCCATCTTCGTTGCCATTGAGTTGAATGTCTTTATTTAAGTTAATTTCTTCTGCTGTTCGAGCTGTATTCCAAATTCTGAAATCGGATAATTTACCATCCAAACGTCGGTTTTTCCACGCCGAACCTTCGCCCATAAAAACATGGGTTCCTGATGCAATCATTGGCTTACTCAAAGTTCCGTTACCAACCAAAATGCCATCAACAAAAATTTTAACTTCATTGTTGGTACTCACCGAAACGGCAACATGTTGCCATTTGCCTGTTTCGAGTTGATTTCCGGTACTTGTAACAGCTTCCCATTCTCCGGTTCCCACATTTACTTCAACGTTTCCGTTTGAATTAAACCGAAAAGCAAATCCAACCGAACCGGAAGCAGCGTTCCACGATTCATCGGCAAGTATGTAGTTTCCGGCCCAACTGTCTATATACATTCGGGTTTCGATGGTAAAATCACCGGAAACATATTCATCAAAAGTTCCGCAATCGATATAACTTTCGGGCTCATTGGTATTGAATTTCAGCACATAGCTCTGTCCTTTCGCATGCACCGAACATAAAACCAATACCAGAAACGCTACTCCAATAAATACCGATCGTATCATTTGCTTCGTTATTCTTTTAATCAAATAAGATCCGATTAAGGGTTAATCAGTCCTTCTGCTTCTAATAAAGCGGCGGCCTCAATTAACATGGCTCCACTGGTTTGCGCTGTTAAATCGCTGGTGCTTCCCGGTTTGTTTTTCCAATATGTTCCGTAAAGCAATTTATTTTTATCGGTTCCTTCCTGCCACAGTTTTTCTGCATTGTATTTCAGAAATTGCAGGTAGCGGTTTCGGGTACCGTCTGATAAATCGGGATGAAGAATGAGTTGTGTGAAATAGCGTACAAATATTCCTTTGAACAAACCACCATCGCCGGCACCTTCATCCTTTAACAATCGGTCGCTGCCATTTACCAAAGTATTCAGGGTATAATCGGCGGCTTTTTGCGCATCGTTTAAATAACTTTTCTCGCCCGTAATGTTATATAGTTCGAGGGCCGAACCCAAAAATGTTCCCTGGTTATAGGTAAAAATCCAGGCTTTTTGAATATCTCCGGTACGACTGTCAATATTATCATAAACGGCTCCATTTGCCGGGTTAAAAAGATATTCTTTTTCCCAGTCGTAAATTTTTAGCGCCCATTCTTTATCCTCCTCATTGCCAAACTGCTGATAAAGTCGTGCAGCCAAAATAGAGGCCGGTCCGTTTGAGCAGGCGTTTTTGCTGTACGGCTGATCTTTTTTCCACGAAATACCACCACCGGCGTTGTCGTTCCATCCGGTTTGAATGTCTTCCCAAACCGAAATAGCTGCAGTTTTGTATCGCTCCTGATTGGTTGCATTATACGCACGTAACATAGCCAACGCATTCCATTCCATATCGTCGTAGAAAACGTTTAAAAACGTGTTGCCGTTTTTGGCTTTCACACCTTCGTACCAATCATTAATGGTAGTCAGGTAAAAATTGTCTCCTGTCCTTTCGTAGGCATCAATGGCAACATCCAAAGCATGAGCCTGCGGCCAGTAGTGAAAATCAGTGTTATTCAGGTTATTGTAATGGAAATATGCTGCTGCCGGATTCCAGTATGAATAGATAAACGACGAGCTGCTACTGTCGGCAGCCGCTGCCCAGCTTATTGCAGTTTCTTCACCACCGCCATTTCCCGGATCAACTTCATCCTTCTCACATGCCTGGAAAACAAACAGGCTAATTATCGCTAATACTAACAATCTTTTATTCATACCTCAATTTCTAAAAAAATAAACTGAGACAGGGTTTCCCCTGCCCCAGTTCTACCTTAACTCTATCTATTGATCACCAACTTTGATAACATTGTGTGTATATGGTCCTTCTGCCCAGAAATATGCAATTACATCGATGTAGGCCATATCCATAATTCCATCGAATTTCCACTTGTCGTCCCATCTCGATTCAGCAACAGGTGCCATGTAGTAATATTCTTCGTTTCCACTTGGGCGGCCATCGGTTTGATTCAATGTACCCCACCATTCGTAAGCATCGTTACCATCAGCATCTTTAATGGTCATTCTGAATTTGTAACGCTCATCGCGTCCCCAACCTTCCTGCTTAAATTCAAGTGGCTGGTTGCTTGCTTTAAAGATACCGCCACCCTGGTATTCCAATGAGAATAAGTATTCATCAGTTGGAGCAAAATGCAACTGGAAGTCGACAATCTCAGTCATTACTACAGAACCAACATTAAAATCGATATTGATACGGTAAACTGCTGTATTTTCAACTGTACTTGTTGAAGCTCCTTCTTTAATCACACCGTTCTCGATGTAGAACTGACGGGTGTCGCCTGCGTTTCCATCGGTAAAGAAGTACTCTTCGCCGGCAGTAAGTTCAGTGTAAATTTCAAATTCGCCTGGTGCAACACCTTTCATCATGCCAGCGTTCGCCAAATCGCTGCCACCTTCTGATCCGGCTCCTGTAATGTATACATCAACTGGAACATCAGCAAAACCAGCCAAACGGGTAATTTCCATTGTTCTTACTTCCTCACCTTTCAAATCGTTAATTCCTTTTGATGAGAAAACAGTCCAGATCAACTTACCTTTTTCAGCCGAACCAATTCCGGCCAAGGCACCAATTTTATTCAACTGTTTGTGCGAAATTGTAGCGTGGTTATAGCCTCCGTTATTATCCGAAGCCATTCTGTAAATCGGTGCTGAGAAGTCACCGCCTTCAACATCAAAGGCCACTTCGTAAAGTACCATTCCGCTGTCTTCAGCTTTTGCAGGCTCCCATTCGAAATATACAGCTGCCGAAGCAGAAGTTTGTAATACAATTGATGCATCCGCTGCAGGTTCGTACAAAGTTTGTACTGCAGTAACACGTGTGTCTCTTAGTACTTCGTCTTCGCATCCTGCAAAGGCAATAAGTAATGAAGTTAATATGGTAAGTTTTATAATTAGTGTTTTCATAATCGATATATGTTTATTTTTATTATTCATTTATTGATTCACTTAGCTTAGTAGCCTGGGTTTTGACCAAGATTTGGATTTAAATCTTTTTGCGACTGCGGAACCGCCCATAAATAATCTCTTTCGGGATTAAAGGTTCTTTTGTCGAGTCTGATGTATCCATTATCCATACTTGGGTCGCCATACTGTGCTCCATGTGGAGTAACATTTAAGACTGTCTCTGCAGT
This sequence comes from Draconibacterium mangrovi, assembly GCF_010586825.1. Classification (GTDB taxonomy): domain Bacteria; phylum Bacteroidota; class Bacteroidia; order Bacteroidales; family Prolixibacteraceae; genus Draconibacterium; species Draconibacterium mangrovi. The sequence goes on from NZ_JAAAGB010000008.1 coordinate 255,190, forward strand.
TTCCCAACGACGGATATCAAAGATTCGTAAACCTTCCAAAGCCAATTCAATACGACGTTCGCGGCGAATAGTCTCACGCAGATCAGCCTGGCTTAACGAAGCATCAAAATTTAATGCGCTTGCATCCGAAAAACCGGCACGCTCGCGTAAAGCTTTAATTGTTGAATTCCAAACGTTTTCATCCATCTGGTTCAGTTCGTTTTTAGCTTCGGCATACATTAACAGCACATCGGCATAACGAATCAGAATCAGGTTCAGGCCTGAAGTAAACGATGCCAGTGATTGCGGATCATAGTACTTACGCATGTAATACCCTGTTGATGTAGAGTTGGTACCCTGACCTTTGTATTCATCCACTTCGGCACTTTCGTCAGGTGCAGTACCCGGCTTAATGTAAATGGTCTGGATTGTTCCGTCGGGCAAACGCCATGGAAATTCGTGATACACCACAGTTGCTGTTAAACGTGGGTCGCGACGTACATACGGATCGTTCTCGTCGTATCCCGAGTTTGCATCATCAATGGCTCTTCCGTTCATCATCAGGTAATCGTCAACCAATTCCTGTGTAGGTGCCATTTGATTTACACGTGCTCCCACTGAAAGCGGTGCATAATCAAAATATTCTCCCCAGGTGCGCAATGATGGTACATAACCTAAATCAAGAATGACTTCATCGTTATATTCATTTTCAGGAAGGAAAATGCCTTCGTACGATGGGAACAAACTGTATGAACCATACTGATCAGAATTGATCAACTGTTCGCAGGTGTTTACCACATTTTGCCAGTCGTTACTGTATAAGTAAGTTCTGGCTTTCAAAGCCACTGCAGCTCCGGCGGTAATTCTGCCGTTATCTTCTTCACTGTATTCTTCGTTTGTTGGCAATACAGCGGCAACTGCATCCAGCTCGTTGCGTACAAAAGCCAGCACTTCCTCGTGCGAGGTACGCGCAATCTGTTTCGATTCATCCAATGTTATATCGGTTTCGAATAACGGAACGTCGCCGTACCAGGTAGTTAAGCGGAAATACAGATAAGCACGGATAAAACGCGCCTCGGCATTCATTCTTGCTTTCAGGTCTTCATCCATTCCTTCTACCCGGTCAACATTTTCAAGAAAAGTATGACAGGTTTTAATTCCGCCGTAACAATCTCTCCATTCGTTGGCAAAACGGTTGTTTGAAGCATCGGCCTGTCCCGAAGAAATTATTTTCTCTGAGCTCGATCCACGACCTTCATAAATATTATCGCTTAGTGCTTCGGTTGAGAAGAAATAGCCTGAATTATACATCTGACTGTACGCCATATTTAAAACCATGTTGGCTTTTTCAGGCGACGACCAGTAATTGGCTTCTGTAAACTTATTTGTTGGTGCCAAATCCAAATCGTTACAAGAAGTAAGTAGCATTAAAATTAAACTTGCAACGCCGGCACTATATTTTAGAAATTTCATCTTCATGTCATTCAATTTTAAAATTCTAATTCTAAACCAAAACCGTAGTACTTAAGCGTAGGATAATTCCGGCCGCTGTTTGCTCCGGTTCCTCCGGTTCCTCCCATATTACTTCCAAACTCTGTCGATTCAGGATCGATAAAAGAAACATTTGAAAGTGTGAACAGATTCTGTGCATTTATACTCAATCGTAGTTTTTGAACACCCACTTTTGTGGTCAATTCTTTTGGCAAAGTATAACCCAACTGAATGTTTTTCAAGCGTACATATGCTGCATTGAAAATGTAAATATCTGAAGCTCTACCCCAGTTGTTCTGGTTAGATGATGATCCGGGAGCCGATAAGCGTGGCCATTCTGCATCAGGATTTACCGGAGTCCAGAAATCCAACTGATGCTGGTACATTACGTACGAGTAGTTGGCATGGAAAGGCTCTACAAGCTCACCACGCAAAAACATATCGCGTTTACCCACACCCTGAATTAATACGCCAAAGTCAAATCCTTTCCAGGTAACATCGTAGTTCAATCCGAAAGTATAACGCGGGAATGCATTTCCTAAAACCTGACGATCTTTGTCGTCGATAACACCGTCGTTATTCGAGTCTACGTATTTTACATCGCCCGGCTCAACAGTTGCTCCAATTGGCAATGCACTGTTTTCAATCTCCTGGTAACTACCAAAGTAACCATCGGTTTTATATCCAAAGTACGATCCCAAAGCTTCGCCTTCGCGAATAAGTTTACGCAACTGGTCGTTCGAATCAATTTGTTCGTTGCCTCCAAAGTCAACAACTTCGTTTTTCGAATCGGCCATGTTCAGACGCACGTTGTGGTCAACCGCACCTGTTTTTGCATGATAGTTTATCGTAGCTTCCCAACCCTGGTTTCTCATTTCTCCTGCATTTTCTTTTGCAACTGCACCACCAAATACCGACGGCACAACCGGAGTTAACAGGATTTGAGAAGTAAGTTTATTGAAGTAATCCAATGAAACCGACAGTTTATAATCGAAGAATGTAGCGTCGGCACCAATGTTAAAGTTGGCCGATTGCTCCCACTGCAGCATACTGTTTCCAAAGTCGAAACCGGTTCCTGAAACCGCGTCATTATTAAAACCATAACTGTTGTTATAAACGGTATAGGTTGTGAAGTACGAGTAATCATCAACATTTTGGTTACCCAACACACCGTACGAACCACGTAATTTCAGGTCGCCGATATTGCTTTTGTAGTTGTCCATGAAGCTTTCTTCAGACAAACGCCAACCACCAGTAAACGATGGGAAAAATCCCCAGCGGTAATCTTCGGCAAATTTTGAAGAACCATCGTAGCGGAAACTAAATTCGCCGTAATATTTGTCTTTGTAGTTATAGCCCGCACGGCCAAAAATGGAGTAAATACTTCTCTCCTGTGTTTGTGCCGGCGTGTTGTAGCTTCCCGGATCAATTTCGGTATCCGACTGCGGCAAACCGAGATCAGGATCAGTATATTTCATTCTTATTTCGTTCGCCTGACGAGTATACGATTCGTTCGAAACACCGATCAAACCGGACACATTATGGTCTTCGTTAAAAGTTTGGTTGTAATCCAACAAAAACTGTGTATTCAGAATGTACCTTTTCTCGTTGTAATCTTCGGTAGGTCTGGTATCGTTGGCATACGAGTTAGGCTTTTCAGCAGTTGGGCTTGAGTAGAACGGAACTTCCAGTCCTCTGATAAAACGGTGGTTTGCTCCTAAATCGAGTCCCACCATAGCTTTTGCCTTTAAACCTTTTGCCACATCCAGTTCCGCATTTAAACTTCCAAGGAAATTATCATCGTCTTTTTTCTGAAAACCACCGGCTTCCAATTGCCCCAGCGGGTTAAATTGCGAAAGCACATCGTTAATCAGGTACTTGCCATTGTCGGCTTTCATCTGGTAAGTGTAGTAAGGCGGAATACGCGAACCGTCAACGATAAGGAATCCGGTGCTGGCATTTGGCGCTTTCTGCATCGTGCGGTTAAAGGCCATTAAAGCACTCAATTTCAACTTTCCGTATTGGCTTACCAAATTAGTTCTGAAGTTGTAACGTTCAATTCCGAAACTGCCAACGAAGTTACTTTCCTGGTTGTAATAACCTGCAGAAACCATGTAAGTAGAAGTTTCGTTTCCGCCAGAAATGCTGGCGTTGTAATTTTGCTGCAAGGCTGATTGCAAGATGCCGTCCAGGAACCACTGTCCATCTCCGTTCTGCTGAAAATCTCTGATTTCGGCAGGCGTATATTTAGGCGAAGAACCAACATTTATTAATGCCTGGTTTTTAAGCAAGGCATTTTCGTATCCTTTTACAGGCTGGAATAATACATCCGGATCCTGAAAACCTGTCATTGTACTTACTCGCACAATTGGTTTATCACTTTTCGAACCTTTTTTAGTAGTAACCAAAATTACTCCGTTTGATGAACGCGAACCATAAATAGCAGCACTACCGGCATCTTTTAACACCGATACATTTTCAATATCCGCCGGATTCAGGTTATTTAAACTTCCCATTTCAGTAATCATTCCGTCGATTACCACCAATGGATTATTGTTATTCATGGTACTTACACCACGAATGTTAATATTCATGTTATTGTCGTTCGGGTTCATGCTGCGTTGCTGAATAACAAGGTTAGCCGAAGCTCCCTGTAAAGCCTGTACCGCATTTGCAACCGGACGATTTTCAATTAAATCTGAGTTTACCTGATCAACAGAACCAATCAGGTTTTTCTTTTGCATGGTACCATAACCAATTACCACAACCTCTTCGATACCAATGGCGTCTTCTTCCATTACCACCGAAATTTTGCTTTGGTTGCCCACAACAACTTCCTGCGATAGCATCCCAACAAATGAGAAAGACAGTACGGCATCAGGTCCAACATTGCTTACCTGGAAATTTCCATCAATGTCGGTAACCGTTCCCTGGGTTGTACCTTTTACAAACACTGTAACACCCGGAATTGGCAAACCATCAGCTCCGGTAACCGTTCCGGTTACAGACTGTTGTTGCACCGCCGGAAAGTTTGCATCATCAAACTCGCCTTTAAACAGGGCTACCTGCCTGCCAACAATTTTATACTCAACACCGGTGTTATAAAATATTTCTGTTAGAATTTTCTCGATGTCAGTATTTCTAAAACTAACTGACACTTTACGCTCTGTGTCGACTACATCCTCGGAGTAGAAAAAATAAAACTCGCTTTGATTTTCAATTTCCTCAAGGACACTTTTGACATCCGTATTTTTCAGTTCAACAGATAAACGTGTTACCTGCGAATAGCTTTCCTTAGCCATTACTGAAAAAACACTAATACATAACAAAAACAAAGTTACTTTCATAAGTCTTAAAAGTTTTAAGAAGAAACTCCACAAAGGGATTTCCTTCAATCTCTTTTTTTTCATAGATTTGACGTATTAAGATTAATAATTCTGATAATTATTTTTCGGAGGTGGGGAAGTTGGTGGCTTCTCCACTTCTTTATGTTTTTGGAGGTTTAGTTCTAGTTACTTATTCCATAGGCAGATATGTTATTTTATTGGTTTTACAATCAGTTTTCTTTCGTTCTTATCGTATTCATATTTTAACGACATTGTTATTTCCAACAAATCCATCACTTCCGTAATCGACTCGTATTCTATTGTTGCCGTCAATTTCTTATCTGATATATATTGATCATCCAGTTCAATCGAAATATTATACCACCGCTCCAGCCGTTCAACAACATCTTTCAACGATTCATTTCTGAATATCAACTTATTGTCAATCCACGACGAATAAATTTCGGTATCCACTTTTTGCACCTGAATTGAAGAGTTTTCAGCATCAATTACAGCCTGCTGTCCGGGTGCCAGAATTTTTTCTTCACCCGAGTTTGAAATCAATTGTACTTTTCCCCTTTCCAATGTTACTTCAGGGTTGGTATTTGAATAACTCATTACATTGAAAGCCGTACCCAGTACATTTACCTGTACATTCTCTGTAACAACTTCAAAGGGTGTTTCGCTTTTCTGAACATCAAAATAGGCTTCACCACACAGTTTAACGAAACGCTTTTTTCTGCTGAATTCTTTCGGATATTCTAAGGAAGAACCCGAGTTCAGCCAAACTTCAGAACCATCGGGTAAAACAAAATGGGTTTTTGAGGCCAGCGGAGTTGAAACAGTCTGCAGCTCGGCGCTACTGTTCGTTTTCTCAAGTGTAAAAAACAGAGCAATGGCCAGGGGAATAAAAAGAACTGCTGCCACCCGGGTTAAATAAGTTACTAATTTTCGGGTTTTGCCTGTTCGTGGTTCCTGGCTATTTATTTCGTAATGAATTTTGTGTAGCGTATCCGATAAATCGGGAGTTTCTGTTTCCTCAGCTTTTGTATGTTTCCAATGCTCCTTCATATTGGCATCCAAAACCAACTGCTTGTCCGGTTTTACAAACAATTCAACAAACTGCTGAAACTCATCCTCCGTGCAATTGTTATCGATATATTTTTTGTAATATTCTTTCATATAATCTTGTACTCGCTTGTTAAACGTGTAAAGTATAAAAAACCCCTGCTTCGGATTTACATTTTTTTCATTTTTCTATCTTCAGGAATCATACTCCCCTGTTTCATTCAGCCAGAATCTGAAAACATTTTATAGATTTGTGAGTTCTAGCTAACAGCGACAGATGAATAACGAGAAACTAATTAATCGATTTATTGACGGCGATAAAACTGCCATTAATGATTTGTATGCTGAATATAGCCCAAGGCTGTATCGCTTTGCAATGGCATACCTAAAATCGGAATCTGAAGTTCTCGATATCGTACAGGAAGTATTTGTTAATGTTTGGATGAACAGAAACAAACTAAAAAAAGACTCAAATCTTGATGCCTATTTATTTACGGTGGCCAAAAACACAATCGTTTCTGTTTTTCGCAAAAAACTTTCGGAAAAAGACTATTTGGAACACCTGAAAAACAAATCGATAACCAATAGCATCGATACTGAGTCGCAGTTTAATTACAACCAGTTATCCAACAAGCTCAACGACCTGATAGAACAACTACCTCCGCAACGAAAAAAAATATATCAACTTAGCAAAGAACAAGGTTTAGCGAATAAAACAATTGCTGCCGAACTTGGTATTTCGATAAAAACAGTTGAAGACCATTTAAGCAAAGCAAGCAAATTCATCAAAAAGAATTTAACCGAATATGGTTTCCTCGCCTTGCTTTTTATCGACCTGTTTGTTAACTCCAAATAACAGCTCCGGCGTTACCCGCTATTTCATTTTTAACGCGTTTATCAAAAGATACACAAATAACAAAAGCACAACAAGCATTGCCCCTGTTTGTCCTGCAGTATCAGATACCACACCCATAACCGGCGGAACTATTGCACCTCCGGCTACTCCCATTATCAGCAAACCCGAAACTTCGTTTGCATACTCCGGCTTTCTGCGCAATGCTGCCGAAAATACGATGGAAAACACATTGGCAACTGCCAGCCCGGAACAAAATATCATTATATACATCAGCGAAACCGGACCGGGAACAGCAACCATAACCACCAGCGCGAATATTCCTAAAACCGCACTGCCGATGTAAAATTTCCGCCCCGAATATTTCATCAATAAAATAGCGCCGATAAAAGTACCGATGGTACGGGCTGCAAAATACAAGCTCGTGCCTAATCCGGCTTTCTCCAACGGCATCACGGTACGTTCCATCAGAAACTTTGGTAAAGTAACGTTCAAACCTACATCGATTCCCACTAAAACCACAATTGCAAAAAAGAAACTCAGCATAAGCGGATCTTTTAACAATCTAAAGCTTGCGGCAAAACCTGCCGTTTCACTGTTTGATTGTTCTTTTTGAATCGGAGCCAATAAAAGCCACAATCCCGACAACAGAGTAACTGAAGCAAAAATTGGGAAAATAAGTTTCCAGTTTCCGAATGTGCCTGATGCCACTCCTGCAACAATAGGCCCGATAAACGAAGCAATGGCTTTTACAAACTGGCCAAGTGTAAGGCTACTGGTTAATTTCTCGCCACTAACCACATTGGTTAAAAGCGGATTTAAGGCCACCTGTAAAATCGTGTTTCCGATGCCCAGCAAAGCAAAGGCAATCAGAACCATGGTATAACTGTAAGTGGCCAATGGCACCAGCAATGCCAGCAGCGTAACAACAATACTCAGCAATACGGTATTTTTCCGCCCCAGTTTGTTCATTAACACACCCGTGGGTACAGAAAACACGGCGAACCACAAAAAAACCATCATAGGTAAGAGGTTGGCCATTGAATCACTCAAGCCAAAATCCTGCTTTACGTAGCTGGATGAAATGCCGACCACATCGGCAAAGCCCATAATAAAGAAGCTAAACAAAACCGGCAGTACGGCTAAATTCGATTTTTTGCTCATAATTTTATTGATCGTTAGATTTTAGCCACCAAAGGCTCCATTTTAGTCCAAAATTCGTCGTCCAAAAGCCGGGCACTTCCCACCATTGCAGCCGACTCCATTAATTCTGATATCAGTATTTCAATATTTATTTCCTGCTCATTCAAAACTCGTAGGAAAGCAGCGCTAAACAATGGGTAAGCCCGCGAGATATTTCCGCCAATCACCAAACAATCAGCATCAAAATTAGCAAGAACGGGAACAAGGAAATTGGCCAGATTGCTTCCGAAATCATCAAAAAGCGCTTTGGCAGCCTCATCGTTGCCAACACGGTCGGCAATCTCTTTTACTCCACTGCAGCCGATTCCTGTTCTGGTTTTATATTCACCAAGAAACCAACGTGTTGAAAAATAATCGTCGGCAATTCCCTCTTTGTAGGGAATGTGGTAAACATATCCCGATTCCGGCACCCGATCGCCTTCAATTACGGGAACACCGTTGCTTAAAAAGGCGGAGCCAAATCCGGTTCCCAGAGTAATAGCCACTACATTTTTATAGTTTGCAGCTTTGCTCCCCCAGCATTCGCCAACAGCAAATGATAGCGCATCATTGGAATAGCGAAAAGGAAATTCAGCAGGCAAATCCAAACGCTTTTTCAGTTCGTAGCCCACATTAATTCCGTATAGGCTGTCGTATTTTGCAACGTTCTTAAGCAAAGCAACACCATTTTTATAATCAAACGGACCTGGCACGGCTAAACCAATTCCAATCAGTTTTTCTTTATCGATTGATAATATGGATTCACTAATTGCAGCGGCCCATTTATCCAGAATCTCGTTGGCAGCAGCCTGATTGTCGACTTTAACCTCGGCCAGGCTATCCTTTAGCATTTCGCCGGAATTCACATCAACCACAACCGAGCTAATGTGACTTCCTCCTATATCTACTCCAACTGCGTAACTCATATGCTTTCCATTATTTCATAAATGCCACAACAATCATCGCTTCCTGCTCAGAATGATTACGAACAGTGTAACTTTTTGCGGCTGCAGGAACTACAAAAGTCTCGGCAAATTTAAATGTATCTTCCATTCCGTTTGCTGATTTAACAGTTACAGATGTTCCTTCAACCAGGCTCAGTACATTAAATTTTCCTCCTGTTTCAATTTCAACCTCATTGGTAAAATGAAAACGATGAACGCCATAGCTGTGTTTTTCATGTGTTGGAAGTTCGTAAAGTTTCCAGTCTTCCGCTTCCTGAAGCAGTACCGGCTCCGAAATCAGTTCCTTTTTCACCTTCTCCCCTTTTCTGTCGAAATACAGGTTTTTCATTCCATGTTCGATATTCAGCGGACGTGGATTTCCATCTAAATCAGGGCGCACCCAATCGTACATTTTAAAGGTAAAAATGTAGGGCGTTGTGCTGATCTCCAACACCAGGTTATCGATACCCGATCCGTGAATTGTTCCCGGCGGAATCAAGAAAAGATCATGCTTCTTTGCCGGAAAAACCTGCACATATTTAGTTATATCAATCGCCGTGTTTGTGTTGAAACTATCCCATAAAGCGGTTTCAAATTTCTTCGGTTCTATGTCGTCCTGAAATCCGATATACACTGAAGCATCATTTTTCCGGTCAAGAATGTAGTAGGTTTCTTCCTGCGTAATGTCTTCGCCAAAATGCTCTTTACAATACTCCGGACGCGGATGACACTGCACCGACAAATTTCCGCCATCGAAAGTGTCCAGGAAATCGAATCGTAAGGGAAACTCATCGCCATATTTTGTATGATCGGCTTCTCCCATAACTGCTTCGCCCTCGCCAAACATCAGCAAATCAAAAGAAACTTCCAGCAGTCTTCGCGAGCTTTCAAACACAATCCCATTCTCAGGCGTAATCAATTCAAACGACCACGCATAGTTCGGCACATCCGAATTTAAACCTTCGATATTGTCTTTAACCCAGGTTCCTCCCCAAACGCCGGGCTCAAACCACGGACGTACGCGGAAAAAGTTCTCGCCCATTGTCTTTAAACCTGCGCGCAAATTTTCGCCGTCCATCCATGAATATACATCCTCATGCTGGCCGTCAATGATCACATCAATGACATTTAAAATCTCCTTTTTGTGTTTATTGAGTACAATCCAGTCGACAAAATAATACCGTTTGTACATCTTTTTCATGTCGAAACACTGGCTTGCTCCCAGGTTCTTTATGCTTCCGGCACGCGCACGAAACTGCAGCTCGTTTTTGGGCAAATCGATATACAATAGCTTTCCATCCCAACCTGCAAGTGATGCTCCGGCGCCATAAATCACGTTAATATCGGTGTTTGCTTCAGCTGTTATATTCTTGAGTTTTTCTGAATCAAAATAATCTTCCAGTTTAATGGCTGCCCTCGTTCCGAATATAGAATCTTCTTCGCCCAAAAACGGAGAAATCAGTTCATCGATTTCGTTTTCAGGCTTTAAGGCCGCTTCCACATTTACCCAGTTGGTTGTTTTTCCCAATGCGGTGAGCGCATTATCCAATAACAACCTGAAGTTTTCGAAGTATACTCCAACATAACCGTCGAGAATAATTGTGCTTTCTCCTTTAAGCTTTTCGGCAAGTGCCGACAAATCGGTTGAAATTACATCGCCTCCCAATTTTAACGATGGATATATATCGTAGCCATTCACCACCGCGCCGTCTTTTTCAACAGGCATTAAAAACTGTGTTGTTTTCCGTTTTTCCATTATCTAATTTACATTTTACGCGACTTTGGTCGCAAACAGAGAATTGAGTTTAACTTATTACTGATTGATTTTTGGCGTTCCCGACATATTCAATTTAAGTTTGCCACCATCTACAATATCCTGAAACTTAACAAAAGGTGAATTTTGAACTTCTCCGTTCAACTCAATCTTTTGCACATAAACATTGTCTTTCGAATTATTTTCCGTTTCAATAACAAACTGTTTTCCTTTGTAATAATCGGGGTTAAGCTGTATGGTAATTTTATCAAACAAGGGGCTGCCAATCTGCATTTCAGGATCGATAGCAGTCAGACCTTTTACATCGAATAAACCAATACCGGCCATTACGTACCAGGCACCAAGCTGCCCCTGGTCTTCATCCTGTCCGTAACCATAGCCGTGAATCCCTTCTGTTCCGTAGAATTCGTCGCAAATGGCACGCACCCATTTTTGGGTCAGGTCGGGTCTACCCGAAAAGTTAAACATCCACGAGATATGTAAATTCGGTTGATTTCCGTGATTGTATAAAGCTTTCAGGCCTGCAAATGCATCCACCTCTTTTCCGCCTCCGAAAATATTTTTTTGCGATGCAATAAAGATGCTGTCCAGTCGATTATTAAAGGTTTCACGTCCCAGTTTCTTCACCAATTCTTCGGGCTGGTGCGGCACATAAAAAGTGTATTGAATGGCGTTCCCCTCCTGAAAACCAATCCATGGTGCCAGGGGATCAAAGTTCTGAATGAAATTACCGTCAAGATCTCTTGGCCTGATCAGTTTTGTTTCTTCATCAAATAACAACTTCCATCCATCAGACAGGCGGGATAACAATTTATAATCGTCGGTTTTGCCAAGGTGCTTGGCATATTGAGCTACCGCAAAACTGCTGAACGAATATTCCAGTGTGTGCGAAGCTGAGAATCCCGATCCTTCGTCAACGGTCACCCAGGCATAACGTTCGTCGTACGGGCTATAGCCGCGCTCCACAAACTGACGAACATCCATCTTTCCGGCACCTTCGATACGATCTCTCCACTCGATTTCGTTTTTAAGCGCGGCTTCGTAACCCAGCTCCACATCAAAGTCGCGAATTCCACAGTTGTAGGCCGCCGCTATTGCCAGGCTGGTAAAATTGGTTCCCACTCCCGAAACATATTTACTACATGCAATTCCGTCGCCCAGCCAGCCGGCATCTTTGTACACAAGCAACTGACTCTGAATCCAATCTGAATAATATTCAGGATAAGCAATGGCCCACAATTGTGTCAGGTTCCAGAAAGCTCCCCAAATGGCATCGGTATTATAGTGGTTATGAACAGGATTTCCCTTTTCGTCCAACGCAATTTGTCCCACTTCTCCATTATTTTTGGGGTAAGCACCATTCACATCGCTGGCCAAACCACGCCCTAACAGAGCATGGAAAAGCCCGGTGTAAAATTTCACTTTATCATCGTGGTTATCGGAACTAACTTTAATGCGACCCAGGTAATCCTCCCAGGTTTTGAGACTGGCTTTCTTTGCCTTTTCAAAAGTCAGATTCTTTGCCTCTGTTTCAAGGTTAAGTCTGGCATTTTCAACAGAAGTATACGACAAACCAACTTTAATGGTAACCGCTTCATTTTCTTTAGTGGAAAAGGTGAGGAAAACTCCGGCTCCTACACCGTTAATCTTCTTTTCGTTTCTGAAAATATCAGTTCCTTTAAAAGTTCCGTATGCTGTTGGTTTTTTGTCTAAAACAGCCGTGAAATACATTTTAACGTCGGCGCCTTTCTGGTATTTTTTTACGTACTCAGGTTCGGTAATCACATAACCTTCAATTCGCCCATCTGCTGTTATAACAGCTTCCGCATCTTTTACTTTGCCGCTTTCACCTTGTTGGTTGCCAATATCAAAAAGAATATTTGCCGACTCTGATTCCGGGAAAGTATAACGATGAAATCCAACACGTTTTGTGGCAGTCAGCTCGGCTTTAACTTTATAATCGTCGAGCCAAACCGAATAATAACCGGCTGTTGCATATTCATTTTTGCGGTCGAAACGCGAGCGGTATCCGCCGTCAGGATTGTCAAGATCTCCCGGAACAGTTTGCAGTTCGCCAACTGTTGGAGCAAAAACAATTCCGCCCACCTGAAACTCGTGCAGGTTCGCAAAACCTTCGATTGAACTGTCGCGGTCGTCGTAACCAACGGCTTCCCAGCCCTGCTCATTCCCGTAATGTGCATTGGTTGACGGAGCCAGTTTTGCCATTCCGAATGGCACTGCTGCCGGCGTGTAAAAGAACCAGCGCGAGTGGGCGGTTCCGATATTTGGGTCGACATATTTTGTTAGCTCTTGTCCGAAAACAAAGCTCGTAAATAGTGTAATGATCGATACTAAAAGGGTAATTTTCTTCATATTATACATGTAAATTATTTGTTTACTGATTTTTCAAGATTTGTAATTGCGGTATAAAGTACGCCTGCCGAACCGCGGAAAGTTCCAGATCCACGAGGTTCATTATTTACGGTGTACCATTCGTAAAAACCTTCATTTTCCAACACTCGTTCGGTCATCGGTAAAAGCTGCTCGTAGGCTTCGCTAAGAAAACCGTTGGCAACCAATTGCTGCACCATACGTGCACCAAACCAGGTCCAGTCTCCACCGTTTTGGTAACTATACGCTTTCATTCCCGGGTTTTGGAAAAAACCATCGGGATATACAGGGTACAAAGTAAGACCAATGGAAGCCGCCCCCGCCTGCTCTACCCGCGAAATCATTTCGTTAAGTGATGCTTTTATTTCTTCTTTCGACAGTAGACCGGCCTCAATTGCAACGGCGGTTCCGCCAAAATAATAGATGGCACTCTCGTCAAAGCCGTCAGGAAAAGGCGAGCCTTCTAAATAAATATGAGGGATAAACTGCTGCTTTTCATCATCCCATAAATGTTTACGACAGTTTGCAGATAGTTGCTCGCAAAAAGGAGCCCATTTATCCGCTAAATCCGGCACCATTTCTACCAGGTTGTTTAATGCAATAATCATCATTGCATTGTCGTATATATCAATTGCGCGGTGGGTATTTTCATCCAGATCTACGCCCCAGCTATGCTCGGGCTGAACATCTCCCCAATCAACTGTAGTGGCGCCCCATAACAAACCATATTCTTCTGAATAGCGCTGCTCTTTTAAGAACTCCATCGCCCAATCCAAACGTTCAATTACCGTTTTCCCCGCAATTTCTTCATCTAACACCGACCGATCGCCGGTTGCCTGCACATACTTATAAACAGCCTGAACAAGCGATGATTCCTGATCGGTTTCCACAGTATTTTTATGACCGGCATAACGAGGCTCCCGATCAGTGTAAATAAAGTCCTCGCGAATAATTGTATCCTTTCTGGGGGTGAACCCATCGATGATATTTCCATCCTCTCCCTGCATTCTGAAAAATACGAGCAGGTTCTTTTTTAACTCATCTGCCGAATAAACCTGTGCTGCCAATTCAATAAAAGTATTGTAATCTCTGATCCACACTTCGGCATACCCGTCTCCGGCGTTAAAACCTGTTTTAACAATTTCAAGCGCTTTTTCTTTTGTGTAAAGAATTGACTCGTTTTTTTGTAGCTGTGCCGACAGTTCTGCTTTAAGTTCTTTTTCAGGATTCTGACAAGAAATAAGCACCAAAATGGCAAGGATAAAAAATACTATTCGTTTCATTTTATTAGTGTTAGTTGTTTTCTGCTACGCCCCAGTTTTTGTTTGGCTGGGCTCCCATTTCCAATTCCAGCTTTCCGCCTTTTAATAATTCAGAAGCCGGAAATAAGAAGCTGTTTAAGGCTTTCCCGTTCAGACGGGCACTTTGTACATATTTATTTTTTCGGGACGCATTTTTTGCGGTGATTTCGAACGTCTGCCCACGGCCATAACGTTCGCCCAAATCAATAACAATCTTTTCGTACAGAGGGCTGGCGATCTCGTAAACCGGCTCTGTTCGGCAACCACCATCGGTTTGAAACAAGCCAATGGAAGCCATTACCAACCAGGCACTCATTTGCCCCTGGTCTTCATCGCCGAGGTAAGCATTTGCAGTACCTGTTCCATAATATTTTTCAATAATTGAGCGGCTCCAGCGTTGTGTTAACCAAGGTTTTCCGACCCAGTTAAAAAGAAATGCAAAGTGCATCGACTGCTGATTTCCCTGAACCACCGGGTAATCCCAATACTGATCGTTTGGTGCATTATACCGCAAGGGCTCGCTGCCTTTGAAGCCCCAGTTCAGGCGTTCAACAAATTTGTCGGCACCAATAAAGTTTGCCAATTCAGGAACATCTTGTGGCACAAAGTAGCTCAACTGCCAGGCATTTCCTTCTACATAATGATGATTGCGGCCGGTTTGAAAAGGATCAAACGGATTTTCAAAATCGCCAGTGCTATCGCGCATTTGAGCATAACCGGTTTCGGTATTGAAAGCATTTTTCCACCAGCTTCCACGGTCGTTAAAAATATTATGATCATCCTCCTTTCCTAAAGCTTTTGCAAATTGTCCCAGGCACCAATCGTCGTACGAATATTCGAGCGTATTAGAGAAACGCCCTAAATCGGAAGGAACGTATTGGTATTTCATGTAGGCCACCAGATCGCGATTTCCGGCAAAACCCCCGGCTACCTGTGTTGCAGGCGTGGTCTGCATTTTTTTCATCGCTTCAAATGCTTTTTCCGCATCGAAATCACGTATTCCCATTTGCCAGACCGACACCATTTGCGGAATTTCGTGCTCGGCAACCATTACCGGGATGTACTCCATTCCGGCAGGGCCTTTTGCTAGCCAGCCGTTTACGTCATACATGGCCAGTTGCGAGTTTACCCATTTCGATGACCATTCAGGCGTTACCAGATTCCAGAATTGGTTCAAATTCCAGAATGTGTTCCAAAAGGCATCGCAGCCCAATGCCAGGTGATTGGGATTTGAAAATTTTTGTTTTGTCTCATCCGGGGCAATCCATTCGCCGTTTACATCACTCCACGTATTTCGGCACATCGAGCGATAAAAGTTGCTGTAAAAACGAACTTTCTCCAGGCGATTATCTGTTTCGATATGAATGCGCGACAAGTAGCTGTTCCAACTATTTTTTTGATTTTCCACAACCGCCTCATAACTCCAGCCAAACGGTTCTGAAATTTCAGTTTCAAGGTTTTCTGCAGCATTTTCAATACTTACCAGCGAAATACCTGTACGCACCTGAACCACATTTGACTTTTTTGTATCGAACTCTACATACACTCCGGCATCTTTCAAATCTTTCCCGGAAATAACCTTCGAGTCGAAAATTTCGTCATTCTTCCAACCTCCAATTTTCTTAATCGGCTGATCGAACTCAATAACAAAATTTACGGTGTATTCCTGATCAGCGTCGTTACTCCACACGGTTGGCCTTGGCGATATCTGGTGACTTCTCCCTTCAATACGGGTTGCATTCACCAGCTTAATTTCCACCTCCTTCAGTAAATAATCGTATTCTGCCGGAATGTGCAGATCGATCATCACGCGCCCGTCCTGCTCCATCGGAAAAGTGTAGCGCTGAAAACTACAGCGCGTGGTAGCGGTTACTTCTGCTTCTATTTTGGTATCGGTAAGAAATACCTTGTAATAGCCGAGCGGTGATTCTTCGGCTGACTTATCAATGCGCGATCGATAGCCCGATTCAGGCTCAAACTGGTCGCCCACCTTGATTTGAAGGTCACCGTTGGTGGGCATCATTCCCAACCCGGCCATTGTCCATTCGTGAATGTGACTAAAACAACCAAGTGATTCGAAAGTAGGTTGATAACCGGCCTGCCATCCTGAATTCTGATTATCGGGGCTGATTTTTACCATACTAAAAGGCATCCACGGCCCGGGAGCGATCATCCAACGCGAATGCGCCGTGCCGATTCTTGTATCCACATAATCAGCCAGTGTTTGCAATTGCTGCTGTGCCCGCACTATTTCGCCCGACTGCACCTCCTCACCATCAATTAATATCTGATAGTTGCTTCGTTTTTCTTTTGAAACCGCCGGCATTGGAACCTCTATTTGGTAGCGTCCGGTATCCAGCTGTGTTGAGTAAATCGCCCGTTTATCCAAAAGCACCTGCAAAACAGGAGAACCTGAAAGATGCTCAACATCAACCAGCAGCGGCTGAAAATTGGTATGCCCTTTTGCTATTTCGTAATCAGCAGCTTCCACATTCCGAACAAAACCTGCCTTATTTTTATAAAGCACCACTCCTTTCGGGCCTTCCATTCTGATGGCATCAAAAACAATCCACGAACCTTCCAGAATGGTTATGCTAACAGAGTTTCCGCCCTCTATTATAATTCCCTCATCAACCGGTATTTCCAGGACCTTTTCGGAGGTTTCACCAACTGTACCGTTAATCGATTCATTCGATATTCCTTTTAAACGGAATTTTGCCGACTGATCGTTTATTGTAACCTTCACCAGCGACTTATCGGGATTGGAATCAATCAAATCGATAACCAATTTCCATTCTCCGGCAGGTAAGTCTTTTATGCCAAACAAAATATTTACTTCATGCGTACGCCAACCTGCAGTTCCCCAGGTTCCGCCCCAGGTATCATTCGGTCCGGGCAACACATACGGAAAATCTGTTTTTGGAGATGATTCGCCAATTAAATAATAGCGGTCTTCAAATCCAAAATCATTACTCAAAAAATTCTTGTAATCCGATGGACCAAGGGCAAGATCTGCCGAAGAATTGTTGTTTGTTCCGATCTCCCAAACAACTTTAGCATAAATATTTCCGTTAAAAATGAACAGAATCCCCAGCAAGTATTTTAGTAATTTGTACATATTGGTTTAGATTAAAATCGCGTAGTTCCGAAAAACTACAAGTTACTACAATCCGTCATTTTATTTGGCCAAAAACGATCAGGTAACTTACAATTGCGAAATTCATATGTTCATACATTTAAATTCTTGTGCAAACATATACATATTTTTAAAAACTTAAAATATTGAGGAATATATTTTATTTTATTGTGTTTAGCGTATCTTTGGGCGCAGATAAATGTATAAACATGAAGTTGAACATAGATCATAAAAGCCAAACACCACTGCACATACAAGCTGAAGCACTTCTTCGGGAAATGATACAAAGGGAAGAATACCAAAAGGGGAAATTGCTTCCTAACGAAGTCGACCTGTCAAAACAACTCAATATTTCGCGAAATACTTTACGCCAGGCGATTAATAAACTGGTTTACGAAGGATTACTCATCAGAAAGAAAGGTTATGGCACAAAAGTGGCTGCGAAAGGAATATCGGGGCGGGCAAAAAACTGGTACAGTTTCTCGCAGGAAATGCAGGCACTGGGAATTCAGGTTCAGAATTTTGAACTTCATGTAAGTTGGCAAACTGCCGGCAACGAAGTATGTTCGTTTTTTAATTTGCAACCCGACCAACCAGTCCTGACGTTAGAACGGTTGCGCGGAAAAAAAGACTTTCCTTTTGTTTACTTCATCTCCTATTTCAACCCGGAACTGGGCATCAGCAGCGACGAAAATTTTGCCAATCCACTGTATGAAATACTGGAAAAAAAATACGGAGTAAAAGCATCACTTTCGTACGAAGAGATTAGCGCCATAAAAGCAACACCCTTTTTGTGTAAAAAGCTAAATATTCCGAACGATGACCCGGTTCTTTTTCGTCGCCGGTTGGTGTACGACGAGAACAAACGCCCGATCGAATTCAACCTGGGTTACTACCGGGGCGATAGTTTTGTCTTTTCAGTTGAAAGTGAGCGCAAATAACAAAAAAACAAAGAGTGATAAAGAGTGTACAGAGACAAGTGATCAGCTAATTTTGTTAGAAGCACGCCTAATAAAGGTCGTGTATTGTTAATGGACCAGGTGCTTTGGGTTAATGGATGGCCGGAAGTAACAGGACAGTCTCCTTCCACACAAAATTCAATTCCGGTTTTTGAATAGCCGTTTTCTGACTAAAATTGGCCGATTAAAAAGCAAAAAAAGGAGTTTAACGTTAAACGTTAAACTCCATAACAAATAAAAGACTATTCGCAAACTGAATTTGTCCCAAATCTATTTTTCGTCTAAAACCTTACATACTTTCTGATTTATCTCGCGCACACGAGCTTCATCCAGTTTAATCACTTTACGGTCGTAAGTCATTAACCCGTTTACTTCGCCTTCCACATCGGTGGTTTGTGTGTATACTGCAGCAGAAAAACCAGTCTTTGCCATTTTGTACAACTCTTCAGCATACTCAATGTATTTATCGGTTACTTCTTTTGAGTTTTTAAACTGAACGTAACCCCAGTTGCGATCGGTGGCCCATAAATGATCTTCAAGAGCCAGGCCAATTCCACCATACTCGCCTAAAACGTTAGCACGGCTTCCATCATACAGATACATATCGGGTCCCGGATAATTGTGCAGGTCTAACATATCGCCAACACGGTAATGGTTTCCGCCACTGGCCGGATTTACCAAACGACTTTGATCATGGTTTTTGGTCCACTCAACAATCTCTTCGGTTTTAAATTGTCCCCAGGCTTCGTTAAACGGCACCCAGCAAACAATAGATGGATTAGACATGTGTTCGTCCATTATTTCCTGCCATTCTGTGCGGTAATTAGCTTCCGATTCAGGAGAACGTTTTAACTCGGTACCATCAAAATACTTTCGGTTTTGCCACTGCGGCGAGCGGTCGCCGTTTGGCATATCCTGCCATACTAAAATCCCCATTTCATCGCAATGCGTATACCAGCGTGCCGGTTCTACTTTTACGTGTTTACGGATCATGTTAAAACCAAAATCCTTGGTTTTTTGAATGTCGTATTTCAATGCCTCATCAGTTGGAGCAGTGTACAAACCATCGGGCCACCAGCCCTGATCCAATGGGCCAAACTGGAAGTAATCTTCGTTATTCAGTTGCAAGCGAACAATTCCGTTTTCATCGCGTTTGCTCGAAACCTTGCGCATGGCTGTGTAGCTGTCAACAGCATCAACAGTTTTTCCATTGCTAATAAGTTTTACTTCCAGATCGTACAGAAACGGTGATTCGGGGCTCCATAATTTTGCATTAGGAACGGCCAGCTCCACCGATTGTCCGGCAACAGCTTTTCCACTTGAAACAACACTATTTCCGTCTTTCAGAATTACCTCATACACATCGCCAAAATCAGCACCACAAACACCGGCATCAACTTTTAAACTTGCGTTGTCGATATTTGGAATGGCAACAACATCGGTAATATGTTTATCGTTTACAGGCTCGAGCCAAACCGTTTGCCAGATTCCGGTAACCGGAGTGTACCAAATTCCGTGAGGATTGCCAATCTGTTTTCCGCGCGGCTGAAATCCTTTATCCGAAGGATCCCAAACTTTTACCACCAGGTTCTGCTCGCCAGACTTGGTTATGAATGGAGTTACATCAAACGAAAAGGCATCGTAGCCACCTTTGTGCGAACCAATTTTTATGTCGTTAATCCACACCTCTGCCTTCCAGTCCACAGCACCAAAATGCAGCAGTACTTTTTTACCCTTCCACGACGAAGGCACAGTAAAAGTGCGTTGGTACCACAATTCTTTTGTTTCGCCAACGGTTTTCTGAACACCCGACAAACTTGATTCTACCGCAAAAGGAACCAGAATCTCACCATCGAAATCAGCCGGCTGTGCCTGCCCGGCATCGGTAATGGCATAATTCCACAAACCATTCAGGTTTTGCCAGTCGGCGCGTTCCATAATCGGTCGCGGATATTCAGGCAACACATTGTTTACATCAATTTTTTCGGCCCATGGGGTTTTAATTTTGTCGCCGGCAGGCTTCCATTGGGCAATACTTGTTAATGCGCTCAGCGCAAAAATCAGAACAATTAATCCTTGTTTCATTTTAAAATATTAGTTGGTTTAAAAAATTCATTTTAAATAGGGTCCGCTTTCATTCCAGCCGACCTCTGTTTTTGATATATACCAAGTTTCTCCCTGATCATTATTTCCCTGAAAAAACAAGTACGTTCTGCCATCCTGATCTTCAAAGATATGAGGATGCCCCGATTCACTTGAGTTCCATGTTCCGGGATCGCCATTGGTAAGAAATGGCTTATTCGATAATTTTTCCCACTTCAGCCCGTCGCGGCTTTTTGCAACTCCAACTTGCTGAGGTTTGTTGTTGTAAGCTCCGGCATAAAACATATAGAGCCATTCGCCTTTCTGAATTACAGATGCACCTTCTGTACACATTCCTTCCCAAGGAAACTCCGGAGTAAGTATTGGCTTATCACACTTCTGTGTCCAGCTTTCACGTTTAAAACCACCATCAAGAGGTGAAACTGCCACGCCCATAATCTGTATTTGCATATCCGGGTTGCGTGTGGCAAAAAAGAGATAATATTGGTTATTAAATGAATAAACTTCGGCATCGATTGCACGGCCACTGGTCCATTCTCCCGTTGGATGGAAGATCGGATTTGTGGTATTTCTTGTAAAATGGATACCGTCAGCAGACCAGGCATGACAAATCGCATCATTTCGCCAGTTGCCATAAGTTTGATAAAAAAGATGTACCGTATCGTTTACGACCAATGCACACGGAGCACATATACCTTTTGCTTCCAGGTCGCCAGAAGGTGGTACATCGGCAATTTTTTCCCAGTTGACGAGATCCGAGCTTTCGGCTACGCCAATTCCCCACCCTTGCATATCATTATCTCCGGTTTCAGAAGGCGGTGCACTTGTGTACATTAAATATCTTCCTTCGAAATGGATAACATGCGGATCTTTCGAAAAGGCTTTTCCCAAACGGGAAGTGTCTCCGTAATACATTTCAGGCTGTGCTATTACAGCCAGGGTATTCAAAAGAATAATTACTGTAAACGGAATTTTGTATTTCATAGTAATAGTTGTTTAATTATTAATTCTACACTACATGGAAAAATGCTTAATGATGATTTATCGCATGCATTAGATAAAGCACACCGACAGTATTTTCAGCGATACTGTTTGTATCTCCAAAAATATCTCTCCTTAATTACAAACCGGGAATTCCGAAATCCTCAAAGTTGTACAGCCATAAGGAACCAAAATTATTTCATCCTCATTTTCCTCTACAATACGGTAAGGCCACGCTGGTGAAGGAGTTTTGCCGGCCATGTTTCGATCCTCCGTCCAGATAGGCATACGTTTACCTTTTGTTTTTACAATAATCGGCGCATTTTCCAGATTCCACGGATTTTTAGCTATTTCATCGCTTACTTCAGTCTCGAGCTTGTTTTCATCTATTTCGCTTTTTAGTAAAGCATAATTCCAGGGCGATTTTGGCAACACTTCCCAGAAAGTATCATCGTATTTATTGTTTGTTACTTCACGCCACTCCTCATCAATTTTCAGGGCGTAAACCAGTGGTCCGCGCTCAATTCCCAAGGACATTTCGTGCCAGTAACTATACCTGAAATCCATGCCCAGGTTGAGTTCTACTTTGTCGCCCGACTTCCACTCACGATCAAGCACTACAATTCCATTTTCAGCTTCAACTTGCTGAACCGAATTGTTTACTTTTAATGTGAACGTTTTACACCATTCAGGAATTCGCAAATGAAACGGAAATCTTACTGCACTTTCACAATCAATTGTAAATTGAATTTGCTCTTTAAACGGATAGCCGGTTTCTTCTTTAATGGTCACCATTTCGCCATTTGCAACTTTTGCAGTAATTGTAGTAGGTCCGTAAACCAAAGCAGCCAAACCATTATCTGCCGTTGCAAACCACGTGCTTTGTACAAATTTTGGCCAGCCCTGGTGCATATTTGTCAAACAACATGGGTAACCGGTTGTAGTTCCAAATACATTTCGTCCTTCGCGGTCGTTAAAAAAATTTCGTTCATCATCCGATACCTTTATCTGGTTAGCCTGCTGAAAATATTGTTTCCGCATATAATCATCGGTACTTTGGGTTGGCAGCACGTTGTAAGCTATTTTTTCCAGGTAGTCGGCATAATAAACATCGCCGGTTATTGGAATAATATTCTCGAAACAAAACATCATTTCAACAGCCGAACACAGCTCCGAACCTTGTGTTGGATCGTTTCCGTGCAGACGTTCATCACCACCATACATGCCGTTTACAAAACCATGTACATCTTTTAGTGATGCCAGTCCCTTCTTCACCGATTCCAGGTATTTTTCCTCGGGATGCTGCTGATAATAAACGATCGGCTCTTTTAATCCCTGCGCTACATTTACACAGTGCAAATCGGGTAATGGATTCAGCTTTCGAATCATATCGCCGGCATACACATTTGTCCAGTCAAAAGTTTGTTCATGAATGATCTCTGCCAGTTCGAGCAAAAATTTATCGCCGGTTATATTGTAAAGCCAGTAAACCACTGCAAGGTTGTCGCCTCCCCTACGATTTGCCCAGAAAGTTACATAGCCCAATTCATTTTCGGGAAGCATTTTTAACTGGTACTTAAAGTAGTTGGTCATTAAAGTGATCACGCGCTCGTCGCCGGTTGCGGTGTAATATTGCTGCAATACTTTAAGCATTACCATTTTGGGCCACCAATCGTTACGCATGGTTTGCTGCGTACCGGGAATGGGCGTATACCCTTCGGGCAATGGTTGTGGCCCGAAATAGCCATCTTCTTGCTGGTTATTAATACTCCATTCGATCCATTTCTGGGCTTTTGCTTTTAGTTCGTCATCATCTAATAGATAAGCCAGCGGAACAAGTCCATCAATCCAATATGGTCCGCGCTCCCATCCATCGCCGGTTCCTCCCAACCAACCGTTATTATCGCCACACACCACTTCGTAAATACTATCCAGATGGCCGGTTAATCCATTTCGCTGGATCTTTAACATTTCAAGCAAAAATCCTTCAGCTTTTACCGCCCCCAAAGGAAGTGCCGTATAGGGTTGATTAATCAACGGTGCCTGGTTGGTTATATAATGGCTGTTTCGTTTCTCTTTTCCGAAAGATGAAAAAGCGATCAGAATCAGGCCAAGGCAAAGTAGTGGTAATTTTTTCATCGGTTTAAGTTCTGATTATTTTAGGTTTTATTTTACAGGCCGGGCCTGCACTCCTTCGAATGTAATTTTTACGGGTTTAATAAATCCCTCATCATCAAAGTACATGCGGTCGATACAGGTTTCGCGGTGGTTTCCATCAGTTTCACCCAGTGGTCTGCGATGATAAACAATGTAATATTCATCAGTTCCGGGAACATGAATTACCGAATGGTGTCCGGCGCCTGTTGCTACTTCCGGATCCTGTTTCAGAATCTTTCCAACACGTTCAAATGGTCCGAATGGCGAATCGGCGATGGCATAAGCCACGCTGTAATCGGGCCCGGTCCAGCCACCTTCGCTCCACATAAAATAATACTTGCCGTTGCGGATAAACATAAACGGACCTTCCACATAACCCTCGGGCGTAACTTCTTTGAAAATTTCACCATCTTCAAAAGGAACAAAGCCTGTGAAATCGTCCTTTAGCTTAGCAATGTTACAATGACGCCAGCCACCATAAAACATATAATACTGGCCGTCTTTATCGTGAAAAACAAACTGGTCAATGGGTTGTGCACCGTTGTAAAATTTATCGATCAGCGGTTTACCAAGGTAATCTTTAAATGGTCCTCCCGGAGTATCGGCAACACCAATTCCTATTCCACCTTCTTCCTCATCGCTCTGAATATCATTTGCCGCAAAAAACAGGAAATATTTTCCGTCTTTTTCAATAATGGCCGGCGCCCACATGGCACGCCATGCCCACTTTACTTCTGTGGTATCAATAATTCGTTCATGCTTTTCCCAGGTCACCAGGTCTTTTGACGAGAAAGCATCCATAAAAACCTGTTCGTTGTATGGTGCCGAATAAGTTGGGTAAATCCAGTATTCATCTCCGAATACAATTCCTTCAGGATCGGCATACCAACCTTCAAAAACCGGATTATGATTGTTGCCTGTTCTTTTTTGAGCTGTACTGTTCAGAAACAATACTAAGAAACAGGAAATAAGTAATAAACTTGAAATTTTACGGATTGTCATCATATAAATTATTAATAGTTGTATTTAATTTCTAATGTTGAAAAACGGAAGGTGCTTTTCTCCTTTCCGCGGGTTACGAATCCAACTCGCGGAGCAAATCCCCATTGTGCCAGAAATGTTCCGTCAACCTGCTGTTCGTTGTTTACCACAACAGGCATCCAGTCTTCGCCATTTTCCGACCAGAAGAACTGAAAGTAGCGGCCGGATACAGCTTCGTACTTTAGGAACACGGATGCAGGATTATTCAATTTCTCCTCGGCAAGAATCTGCTCTTCGCCCTTGTTTAGTTGATAAAGCACCAATTTCGATTTATCCACGGCCAGACTCAATACATGGCCCTGATTGCTGTATATACCTATACCGCTGAGCTCTTCTGCAGGAATAACTTCTGAAGTGAGACTGTAATTTCCTGTTTCAGGACGTAATCCCAAAAATGCGGCTCCGCTTTCCTGAGTGCTAATTACCAACTCGCCGGCATCAATTTTCGACTCAAATTTCACCCCTTTTACATCCCACTCAAAGCCGGATAAATTTCTATCGGTTGAAAAATCATCTCTAAAAACAGAATCAACTTTTTGAACGGTGTTCTCAAACGGAACCGGAGCCATTTCGGATGGTGTACCACCTTTAAAATAGGGGCACCCCGTTTCCTCGTTCCATAACATTTCATCCAGCATTACCTGCCTTCCAATAAATTCAAAATCGGTGGCATTATATGAATGATACATATAAAAATAACTTCCATCGGGTGTTTCGACCAAAGTTCCGTGACCGGTACAACGCCAGGTTTCCCCGCCCTGCAAAATAGGTTCAGGCAGTTGCTCCCAGCCTTCTCTCAGGTTTTTGGAACGAGCCACCAGTACGTGATAATCGCAACGGTTATCGCAACAACCTCCGGCCGAATTAAACAGGTAATAATACCCGTTTCGTTTTATCAAACATTGTCCTTCATGTCCGGGGCCTTCCCATCCTTTTGATTGATCGGTTAGGGAAAATTGTTCACCGACTAAACTCAAACCGTCATCACTTAATTCCGACGCTAAAATCTGAATCTCGCGGTCGGGTGTTAGTCCGTAAGCTTTCCAGGTAATGTATAATTTTCCATCGTCATCCTTAAAAATAAAAGCATCGATGGCTTCGTCGCCCCATTCAATTATAATCCCCTGATCGGTAAATCCTTTGTGAATATCTTTTGTAGTTGCCACTCCGATACAGGCAATTCCGGTATCCTTTCGTTTGGTGGTGTAATACACGAAAAATGTGCCGTTGTTATAATAAAGTTCCGGTGCCCAAAAATCTTCCGAAGCCCATACAGGAGGCTCATTAAAAACGGCTCCTATACTTGTCCAGTTAATTAGATCGGTTGATTCGAACAAGGGATAAACCGGAGCAAAATCGTTGGTGGTGCCAACGGCATAATACATGTCGCCTACCCTGACAACCGACGGATCGGGCAAATCTCCTTTAATAACCGGGTTTTTATAATATACCGGCTCCTTATCTTTTTGCTGTGCCGAACAAGAAAATAATACGGCAGCCACTGCCAAAATTAAAATATGTTTTATCATCACTGTTTATTCTAAACTATTCATTGTAATCGATCCAAACTTTCATTCTTCCTGCTTCTCGGTTATCCCAGGCAAAATATGGGATCAGCGTAAAATTCTCCTCGCTGGTTTTTCCCTGAATTTCAACCATACCATCCAAAATACCTGAAGCATAAGCGGTTTGAAAAGTACTGGCATCCGTCAATTGAAGATCGTTCCAGTTTTTATTGACCAGATCGTTTTCTTCCACACAATAAACCAAAGGACCACGCTGAATGGCACGTTTTCCAACATTTGCGGTTACCCGCGGATCGGCAGCTACAACTTCAACCGGCATGTCGAGATTCAGTTCTACTTTATCTCCCTTTTTCCAGCTTCTTTCCAGGGCAACATAACCGTTCTCTTGTTTGGCGGCATTTTGCTTTTGGCCATTTACTGAAAGGGAAAAACATTTACACCAGCCCGGAATCCGAAGATATAAAGGAAAATCCGTCTCCTTTTCAGGCTGAATTTCCAATTCGATCTTACCATTCCAGGGATAATTGGTGTTTTGTATAAGCTCCAGTTTTGTATGCTCAACATCCATGGTTGCCGTGCTGCCCACATACAAATTCACAAATACTCCTTTTGCCCCGGAAACGGCATATATATACCCACCAACGGAAGGTAAAAACCTTGACACATTGCTTGGGCAACAGGCGCAACCAAACCACTGCTGGCGATGATGATGACCTTCCGATTCTAACGGATTCACATAAAAGAAACGATCTCCTTCAAGCGAAATGCCGGCCAATACACCATTATACATCGATCGTTCCATTACATCGATGTATTTGGCGTCCTGCGAAAACAGGTTCATGCGGTTGTTCCACAAAACCATTCCTATTGACGCGCAGGTTTCGCAGTAAGCTTCTTTGTTCGGAAGATCATAATCGGTTGAAAATCCTTCGTTATCGCCTGAGCTGCCAATTCCACCCGTAATGTACATATTTCGTTCAACCACATCTTCCCAAACACGTTCAAGAGCAGCTGTGTAAGCCGGTAAATCTTTTTCAGCTGCCACATCTGCCATTCCCGAAAACAGGTACATGGCACGCACAGCGTGTCCTTTTATATCCGAAATTTCTGAAACCGGCACATCGTCCTGGCAATAAGCCGGTCCCCAGTGTTCCTTATTCCAAATTTCACCCTTACCATGGCCATGCCCTCTTTCTTCGAGCAACCAGTGCGAAAGATCGAGGTATTTTTTATCTCCGGTTTGGTGATAAAGCTTAACCAGTGCCAGTTCTATTTCTTCATGTCCGGCCACCCAGTGTTTTTTCCCGGGGCCAAATTCTGATGCCAGATGATCGGCAAATTTTACCGCTACATCAAGAAAACTGTCTTTCCCCGTAGCTTTATGATGAGCTACGGCTGCTTCAATCATGTGCCCGCCGCAATACATCTCATGCTTCTCCATATCCGTCCATCTGTCCTCCGGATGGTTCAGCGTATAAAAGGTATTCAAATACCCATCTTCTTGCTGTGCTTTGGCTATGTATCCAATCCACTTGTCGAGCAAAGTTTCGTGCTCAGGATTTGGATTATTGATCAGCGAATACGCAATGCCTTCCATGGCTTTATACACGTCCGAATCATCAAAATAAATCCCCTCGTGTCCGCCCTCCATTAATCCGGCGGCCTTTATAAAATTATTGATGCGTTGAGTTGAATCCTGAGTTTGCGCGACACAGGTTTCGAGTGTTGCATGAGCATGCGCCTGCAATCGTGAACTCCAAAACTGATCGGTGATTTTAACCTGATTAAAAGGCACCTGCTGCGCAGTGTAATTTGAAGCAGGTTTCTTGTAGGCTGAAAATACAACGATCAGTGCCAGAACTGTTATATTCAAAACGTTCTTCATCGCCTATTTTTGTGTTGTTGTTGGTCCGTGAACAACTAATTTCCCATCAGCAGTAATTTCCATCGGATCGATAAAAACAACCCGTTCCTCGCCGGTTTCCGATGTTCTTCCGTGGTAAACACAAAGCATTGTTTTTCCATCAGGCGCTACCGTTACCGAGTTGTGTCCAGTTCCGGTTACAATTCCACCCTGCTCAACATTTTTTTGCAAAACCGGGTTGTTATCGGCTTTTTGGAAAAGCCCCAGTGGCGAATCGGAAGTGGCATAACCCACCGCATAATTTTTACCGCCAAAATAGTTGGCCGAATACATAATGTAGTAGGTATCTTCATTTTTAAACAGGTACGATCCTTCGGTCCAGCGGCGGTTTACCTCGCCTGAAGTTACCGAGCGGCTTTCCCATTCTGCTTGCTGATCGTCCATTTTTAAGGGCGGACGCAACAACAGTTTTGGTTCGCCGATAATTCCTGAAAAATCAGGTTGCAGTTCCACTCCATACACCCAGCTTTCCTCAATCTCGTCAAACATTCCTTTTTCGCGTGCCCAGTCGGCCACTTCGCTTTCAACAGGATTTTTATAGCAACAACGCGAATAATAAAGGTAAACTTTATCGTTTTCGAACCAAAGATTACCGTCGATTACCGGGTAACCCGGATCAAATATCGGACGATCGAACAAATCGGTATACGGTCCGGTTGGATTATCGGCCACAGCCACTCCAATACGGAAATTTTCTAATTCGTTAGTCGGATTTTCGCGCCAGTCGGCACTAAACAGCAGGTAAAAATTGCCGTCTTTTTCGTACAACTCAGGTGCCCAGAAATTAGCAGTATTCCACGAGTCGGAAGTATTTCCCTGGTATATACGGCCTTCATCTTTCCACGATTTTAAATCGGCAGAAGAATACATTTTAAAACCGTCTTTTACTCCGCCGGTTCCAATCATGTAGTACATTCCATCCGACGCTTTAAGAATGTATGGATCACCAAATTCAACGGGTAAAGGATTTTCGATTTTTAGTTGCTTTTTCTCCGACTGACAAGCCGTAAAAAACGTCGTTAGCAGGAATAACAAAATAAGAGAAAAGTTGTGAAAACAATTCTGTTTCATGATAGGTATGTGGTTTTAAGTTAAAAATTTCCACCAATCAAACTTCCATTGAATGAACCCGGTTTCGTGGTTAACGATATTCTTTCTTCGGGCCACTACAACTGAAAGGTTGTTGGTTTTAGTATACAATACGAAAATAATCAAGTTCAGGCCATTGGCAATAATTACCTGCCCGAAACCGGATTCTTCCCTGATGGATTTTTGGTTTTGGGCAGGTAAAAGTATTCCCTTTTTGAATCGATTAATTTTCTAAATTCTTATTGAGTATCCGCTACACTAAAGCGGTAAATACTGGCCGTAGAATAAGTCTCTCCCGGATTTAAAATAATTGATGGGAAAGCAGGCTGATTTGGTGAATCAGGGAAATGTTGTGTTTCCAAAGCGAACGACTCACGAAAATCAAAGGTCTTTCCGTATTTTCCGGTATCTGCTCCATCCATAAAGTTTCCGCCGTAAAATTGAATACCAGGCTCTTTCGTAAATATCTCCATTTTTCTTCCGCTTGCCGGCTCAACAACAGTTGCTGCCCACGACATTTCGCCATCAACGGTTTTATTCAGTGCAAAATTATGGTCGTAGCCCAAACCGTTTTGCAACTGTTCGTTTTCGCTTTGCAATGCCAAATCAGCACCAATAGCTTTTGCTTCTCTGAAATCGAACGGCGTTCCTTCAACAGGCACATTTTCGCCAAATGGAATTAATGTTGAATCAACAGCCGTAAAATTATCAGCATTGATGGTCAACAGGTGATCATTGATCGTTCCGTTGGCTTCACCTTTCAGGTTGAAAAAGGCATGATTGGTTAAATTCACCGGCGTACTTTTATCGGTTGTGGCTTTGTAAGCCATTTTAACCTCATTCTGCGGTGTAAGCGTATAAGTTACTTCTGCATTTAAATTCCCGGGGTAGCCCATTTCGCCGTCTTTCGACAGATAGCTGAGAACAATTGATGTGTCGTTCACTGCTTTTACATCCCAAACTACATTGTGAAATCCTTCAGGGCCTCCATGTAAATGATTAGGATCGTTGTTAATTGGCAAGGTATACTCTACATCATTCAACGAGAATTTACCTTTTGCAATACGGTTTCCAACACGACCGATTAATGCTCCGTGAAATACTTCTTTGGCGTTCAGGTAAGCATCGATTGAAGGGAATCCGAGGACCACATCAGCCATTTCTCCGTTTTTACCGGGTACCAGTAAACTAACGATACGACCACCATAATTGGTTACAGCCATGGTAAGTTCTCCGTTTTTCAACTCGTACAAACCGGTTTCTTTACCAGCGATTGTAGCTTTAAAATCTGCTTCTTTAAGACTTCCGCAGATTAATTGCTCTGCAGGTTTTTGATTACAGGCAACAGCAAGAGTTGCCATAACAAGTGCAATAAATAGGTTTCTTGATTTCATTTTATTTGTTTATCTAATTTTGTTCTATTTCTACCTCTCCAGATGGACAGTGCAGCGGTTTGCCAGCCTTAACAGCTTCGCCAAAATCAGGTGTTCCGTCGGCATTCCATGTAAAAGGCTGCATCCGTACATCGCGATCCCACCCGGGTTCTGTTGTTTTTTTCGAGTGGTAAATAATCCAGTCCTCAGTGCCATCAGGCGACTTAACAAACGAAACATGCCCCACTCCGTGAACAGAATCATTTCCTTCGAAAACCGGACCGGTTTTAACCCAGCTTTCAGGATCAAGCGGATCGGCGCCTGAGTCTTCTAGCTGTAACATTCCCTGACGGTATTCTTTCAGCCACGATTCGCGACAGGAGTAAATGATAAATACCTGATCATCATGTTTTAAAACCTGGGGCCCTTCGTTCAAATTTAACGGACCACCGGTTTCCCAGCTTTCTTCGGGCGACGAGAGCAAAACTCGCTTTCCTTTTAAGGTGTATGGATTTTCCATTTCCTGAATAAAAAGGTGCTGCGGTGTGGCATCGGTGTCCCTTTGTTCCAGCCATCCCGACCAAATTGCGTACAATTTATCGTTATGCTCCAGCACGGTCATATCAATAGCCCAAACGTTTTTTGAGCTATCCTCAGGATTGTCGCCAGTATTCAACATCCCCATATCTTCGTATTCACTATAAACATTATCGTTTACCGAGCGCAAAACCCCTGTTCGCTGATGAATAAAAGGAGGCCCCGAAACGCCGGCAGCATAATAAACATACCAGTGCCCATCAATAAAATGGATTTCCGGTGCCCATACACAGTTGCTGTTCCATCCTGTTGCTGGTGCTTTCCAAATGGTTTTTGCCGGTTCTCTTTTGGTCATTAATTTTGAACTGGAAACAGCAATTCCGTTGTTTCTTGAAAAACAGTAAATATAGTCGTCGCCCTGTTTTACCAGCCACGGATCGGCACCGTTCCAAACGGGATTAGTAAAAGTTGTTTCTACCGTATCTTTTGGTAAGTCTTCGCTTTTAGCGCAGGCACAAAGCGCTACCAGCAAGAACAGTGTTATATAAATTCTCAACTGCATTTTTCTTTATTTCAACGGAGAGGCGTACACGCACGCCTCTCCGTTATATGTTACTTCTGACTATTCTGATAAATGTAATCGACTACAAAAGATAGAATTCTTCCCAACCTTTACGTGGAGGAGGGCCTTGCAATAAATCGTTTGCCAGCGAACTGTTTGTGATCTGCTTGCTCTCGCGATCAAATTTCAGTGTGGTATTCAGGCGTTGTGCCAGCGTTCCCAAAACAAATACCTGGCTTAGCGGCCCGGAAACCTCAAACGGCGAGCGTGTTTTCTCTTCGCCTTTACAAGCCAGTACAAAGTTTTCGAAGTGACTGGATGGACTTTTGGGAACTTCCGGTAGGTTTTGTTTCACTTTTTCTGCCTTTTTCGACGGCAGTATCGATAAAGTACTTCCGTGCGAGCCTCCT
>NZ_JAAAGB010000009.1 GCF_010586825.1 Draconibacterium mangrovi
AATGGCTGCGGCTGATGAGTTTAAAGACAAAACCAGGCACGTTCATCAGCAATGGCAGACCGATTTTACGTACTTTAAAGTGATAAACTGGGGTTGGTACTACTTGTCTACTATTATGGACGATTACTCCCGTTATATCATTGCCTGGGAACTTAGCACCAATATGGAAACGGCCGATGCCAAACGGATTGTCAAAACAGCATTGAAAAAAACAGGACTCAATACGGATAATCGGCCAAGACTTTTGTCTGATAATGGATCCTGCTACGTTTCCAATGAGTTCCAAAAATTCATAAGCGACAGTAAAATGGGCCATGTGCGTGGTGCCCCGTACCACCCGCAAACACAAGGAAAGATTGAGCGATATCACCGTTCGATTAAAAATGTGGTAAAACTCGAAAATTACTTCTTTCCTGATGATTTGAGGGCCAATATTGAAGCGTTTGTGGATTATTATAACAATCATCGTTATCACGAATCATTACAAAATGTAACGCCTGCCGATGTTTATTTTGGACGGGCTAAAGAAGTTTTGAATCGTAGAAAAGAAATAAAATTTGAAACCATAAATAAAAGGAGGAGCATGAATAGAAAGTCGGCTTAAATAGCCATTGAAATATTGATAACTTTCTTAACGCGATGCTAAAAGTTAGCAACATTTCAACAGCAAATAAAAACTATCATAATTATTAATTTTAAATGTAAAAAGTATCTCTTAAGTTTATAGAAAAATTTGTCCAATAGGTTCTGACGTTAAACAGCTATCTGCATATCTGATGCAAGAAATAGAGCTGTTAAATACCAATGGCCTAACGCCATTTCATTTTGGTTTCCCTGCAACCAAACTTACATGGAAAGGGACAAAAACAGAACTCATGGAACAGATCTACTCTTGGGATAGTGATAACTCATTTGGTGACGTTCCTCTAACTCAATTATCCGATTACATCCAGAAAGTTTTTAATATTCAGTTGGATAAAAACCTGTCGCGATCATTTAGCGATATGAAAATTAGAAATGTCCCTACCCCATTTCTTGACAACTTAAAAAATGCCCTGTTAAAACGAATGGGACGCAAATCGGAATAATTATACCGAGTAAATATCATATTAGCTGAAGCAAACTTGCCAAAAATATCAATACCCTAAGCACTGTTTAGCTGCACATTACCTCCATCACAAGAAGAAAAATGATACCGACTTCCTGATCTTCAATACTCCTTCCCCATAAGTTTACAGTAATTTTAAAAGTTACTGAAATGTATATCGATCAGAAATATTTTGATTCGTGGATGAACCGCTTAACAAGCCAACTGGAGAAAATTGGTCGTAAAATTGACCGGCAGGATAATACAGTCACTCCAAAAATTGATGATGAGATTTTATTAGATAATCAAGACCTCTGTCTCCTATTAAAAGTAAGCCAACGAACCTTACAACGATTCCGTACTTCCGGCAAACTACCTTATCGGTTAATAGGTAGAAAAGTTTACTATCTGGAATCGGATGTTACCAATTTTATTTATGATGGATTTCCTAAAAAGAAATAGCTGGACTACTTGATGGACTGCTCTATGGACAAGGAGGTAAAAGAAACTATCTCGGATAAAAAACTGATCTCGCAGTTCAAAAGGGTGGCAAAACTTTCCAATGACCGGAAAGCAATCATTAAAGAACCTATCGAAGCATTCCTTTTGAAAACTGACCTGTAACAAAAACTGGCGCATTAAAAAAGCCCCACTGAAGTGAGGCTTTACATTTATAGACTAATACTATATTGTATTATTCTTCAATTAAAGGGGCACAAAAAACTGTATCAATTACCCCTTTTTTCACCCATATCTGCATTCCTAAAGTTTCAAATTCATAAACAATATGAGGATATTCTTCTTCATTAAGAAAAATTGTATCGGTTTGATTCAAATCAGGGTATACTTTGTTTAGATTAACAAAGTCACCAACCTTCATATTAATAACATTTTGATTCTTTAGATAACAATAATTATAACAAGCAATAGAAACAATTAAGTTATTTTCAGTATGAATAACAACTCCATCTTTTTCTAAACGGTAAGTATCCCAACCCGTTTTATCTAATGATCTTTCAATTTTTAAGCCATAGTCACTATAATTTCGAATATCATCATTAAAAATAAATACCCCGACTTTTTTTAATGGAACTAGTTCAATATGCATAATTACTTCGATTTAGCGTTTGTGCGTCCGTGAATGTTCTTCTCCGCCTCTTTGGCTTTGAGCATTTTCCCTTATATTTTTAATTTTTTGTTTTATTTTATTTTTTTGTTTCCTGTTAGCACCGCCTAGCTGAGCTTCCAAGTCTTTAATTTGTTTTTCGGCTTTAGTCAAAGCTCCTGAATCTCCGTGTTTTTCATTTTTACTGCTATCAGATGCATTTTGAACCTGATCAGAAGCTACATTATCAGCATTTATCTCTTCATTCCCTGAGAGTAATGAACCTACTTGAGGAAAAGCAACTAAAACTTCCTCTAAAACTGTTCCGACAGCTACAGCCCCATTGGCTAGAATTAAATCGGGAGGAGCAAAATAAGAACTATAATCTCCTCCATTCTCAAATTCGATAGTCAAAGCATTATCTTGGTCTTCATAACTTAGTTTATGTCCCCACATCACACCTGTTTGTTTTGCATAACTTAGTCTTACCTGAAGACCTGCTGTAGTTCCATGAAGGTAAACGGTTGCAGCGATACCATATTTCTTTCTGATATATCTTGAACTTTTAACAAAAGTACCTCCAGTTGCTCTCCTAAAACGCCTTGCCTGCCTTACCGATTTAGATTCCCAAGGCCAATTCCCGTCAGGGTCAATATATTTTATTGGATTATTAAAAGCATATGTATAAGGAGAAATTGAGTATCCGTTTTCTGCTGCATCATCTATTGTGTGCCACCTACCCAATTCGGGGTCATAAAAGCGTGCCCCGTAATCGTAACAACCTAATTACAACAGCTCTTTATCTAAACAATTCCGAAAACCTTTTTTACATAGTATACCTCTATTATCATTCACCGTAACTAAACCAGTAAATTTTGATTTTATTACTATGGGTATAACAACAAAAACTTTTTTTCAAAGAACAAACTTCTGGATGTTTCACTTATAAAGTTCCAAAATAACCTTGTCAAAATTAAATATAATTTATTAATTCATCTCTTAATAATGAAGCCCGGCAATACCGGGCTTCCGAGAATAATTCCTATATCATAAACCTAACTGATTATTTGAAAATAAAAGTGGATCATAGATGAATACTATTTTCTTTTTTATTTCTGTCTTTTAAGAAACCATAAACCATTGCTAAAATTAGAATAGTAACAGCGGCTAAAAGAATTACTTTATTGTATAATTCATATTTAGACCAACTTATGATGCTTATATTCTCATACTTTGATACAAACCAAAGTAGATTTGTTAAACCATGCAATATGATACTATATATCAAGCCATAATGCAAATATATGATACCGAAAACAACACCAAATAAAAAATGTCGAATTAGCCCAACACCAGTATTCCCATTCAGCCCAATATGAATAACCATGTATAATAAACTTGCAATTATTATACTAAAAAACATATTAAATTTTCCTGAAAGAGTATGAAGGATTATCCCTCGAAACAACAGCTCTTCTGACAACGAAGCAACTACAACTATATTAACAAATACAAAGAGTTTAGTTGTCAAATCAATTTCTAATGTTGATTTTGATATCTCAGTATTAATACTTCTGATATATTCATTTACAAATAAAGTCGATAGAGTGATAAGCGTAAATAAGATTACAGTTCTAATCTGAAATTGTGCTTTTACAATTCTATTAGTCCTATGTTTTTTATAATATAAAATACTTACTAATATTAATACTAATAATACTGAAATTAGCTCTCCGACTGCAAGTCCATTTTTATAATTAAGGTGTGGAAAGTTGTCTAAAAATGATACTATTAACAAGAATATTCCATTCTGGAGAATTAGGAACAATATTGTAAAAAGAACTGTACGCAGAATTATTCTCATTATTTGATTATCTTTTTAAGTGTATTATTAACTTTTTGTAGGCTGTCATTTTTATTGCTTAAAGATTCTGCTTTATCATAATTCTTTTCTGCTGCTCTTTTCGATTTATTTGAAAGTACTCCCAGCCCCCATCTTGTACTAGCTGCACCAGGTCCATCCGTTCCAGCAGATTTTTGAACTTCTAATGCAGACTTACTTAATTCCATATCAAAATCCGCAACCTTATTTAATGAATCAATCTTACGTGTGTTGGATTCAATTTTTGCGACGTTTTTTGCTAAATCACTTTTAGCTTCCGCGATCTCTTTTTGGGCAGTAGCAATTTCCTTTGAATTGACGTCCACAACATCGCCCACATCAACTGCCGACTTAATAATGCCATCATTTTTATCCACATACGTACCATATCCTTGTTCTGCCATAATTGCATAAGCTTTTTCTTGTGAAATACCTGCATCTTGTGAAAGTGTTACAGCACCATCTCCCTTCTCCGCAGTCCAAGTCCCATCTCCATTAGGTTCCCAAGGATTCTCCCCGTTCAAATCAATAAATTTAATAGGATCATTTGCTGCATATACGTATGGAGATTGGAAGTAATAATCAGTAGCTTTCGGGTCAACAGTATGGAATCTACCCAATTCCGGGTCATAGAACCGTGCTCCGTAATCATAATTCTCAAAGAACTCATTCTGTAATTCTTTACCGTTGTAAAGGTACTTATTTTTTGACAAATTGTTCTCCGAGAACAGACTGCCAAACGGGTAATACTCTATTACCTGCTCTACCGTTGGTGTTGAGCCACTATAGCTAACTACCATACGTGTACTACCTAAATGGTCTTTCAGGTTGTAATGGTATTTGCTATTGCCTACAAGGTAGTAGCCCTCACTGGTTAGTACTCGGTCCAGTGTGCCGTCCTGGTAAATAAAACTGCCATAATACTCCATCGTACTCGTGCCGCTGGTTACTGCTGTTTTACTCCATTTGGTTCCTTCTGCATCATACTCGTACTGCGAGTATTGTGCTCCTTTGGTATATTTCTTTGGCAAATCAATCTCATCGAAGTACTGAATCGTAATCCCCCTCAGGTTATCTGTTTTTGCATTGCCGTTTGCATCGTAAACAAAAGTTTTTCCACTTATACCACTTCCATTGTAGGTTCCGCTTAATGATGACAATTGGTTACCTGCATAAGTGTAGGTTAGGCTTTCTTTGGTGCCTCCTGATGAAGTTTTTCGCGTCAGGTTACTGATGTTTCCATTCTTATCATACCCAACACTACTCAGGTCGTAATAGGAGTAGTTCGTTACATTTACACTACCCGAACTGGTTGTATAACCATAGTCACCTACCTTTAACCGGTTCAGCCCGTCGTAGGTAAAGGCATAGGCTGCCCTTTTCGTGCTGTTGTTACGCCAGCGGATACCTGCAATATTTCCGTTGTGCTGGGCATAATCAGCCAGGTTTACCAATTCTCCGGTAGTATTATAATACAGTTCCTGGGCAAACAGTTTCGTGGTGGAATAGTTATCATCCGGGTTATTGATTTTGGTTAACCATCCTCGCACGTTATACGTGTAATCGATATCCTGGTAAGTGTTATGCAACTCTTTCTTTTGTAACCTGCCAATTTCATCGTACGTGTTTTGGGCAATGGTCACAAAACCTGCCCCGTTGTAGCTATGCTCCACTTTGGTAGGGCGGCCCATATGATCGTAGCTGTATTTTTCCTCGGTTGTTTTTGCCGTTGCTCCGCTTGTCTTTTTATGGTAAACCTGCTGTTTTATTGGCTGGTCGGTAAAATTGTAAGCCGTTGAAGTCCGGTTATAACCTCCGTCAGGATTACTTTGGTATTGCTGAAGGAACCGGCCGTACTTGTCGTAATAATTTACGGTGGTTAGCCATGTGCTGGTACCAAGTACTTTCGTTTTTACACCGGTAACCAAACCTGTAACATTACTCGCTTTACTATGGTCGGTATATACCGTACTGTAACTGTACGGGGCTCCCCAACTGTAATCATCGTAATAGGTTGCGGAAATATATTTGCTCTCATCCGATATTCGTGGATAGGCATTATTGGTATAACCGAGAACTATTGAGCCGGCTGATTCATACATTACGCTTTCGGAATTAACTGCTGACTGAAGTGTGCTACGAGCACTCCCTGACGTGTATTTCCCCGACAGAATTGGACGGTTAAAGGAATCATATTTTGTAAAAACCCAATAACCGGCTGTTCCTTGAGTTGGAGTCTGCGTTAAAACAACCCGGTCTCTTTTGTCATAAACCAGGTATTCCCAATCGGTCGTGCCAGGTAGTTTCTTCTCAATCAGTCTACCACGCTCATCATATTTATACTGGTAGCATAACTGGCTCAGTTCGGTTGGGGATACTGATTCATCCTCAACTGCTTTTGGAGGTAGTACAAAACGCAAACGGTTAAAATCATCGTATACATAATAGGTTTGGTGTTCTGTGCCGCCATCCCAACTTTTCTTTAATACTACATTGCCACGCTTATCGGTAAATTCTTCTGTGCGGCTGGTACTAAATGATTCAGAATTGTTTTCATCCCACGAAGTGCTCTTGTAAAGGGTTCCGGCTGAATAGTCCGTTCCCTTTGATAATCCATCACTGCTGTTCACATAAAAATATTCTACCTCACCTGAACTATTGCTCCCCTGTTCAAATTTTTGTTCATGGTTGGAACCAAGATACCAGGCATCTCCTGGTGCTGCCTGTTTTTCTATACGATTCAGTGGTGACGCTTCAAATCCAGTCTCGGAATAAGCGTGGTCAGAATCAACACCATATATCGTAAAATTAGCTGATGAAGTAACGGTAGTATGATATGCCATATTCTTAGCCGAAGCAAAAGGGAGATACTGTTTATGTTCTCTCCCAAAACCATCGTAACCTACGGAGGAAATAATATCTTTACTTGCATCGCCCGATCCTTTGTAAAGGTTTGTTTGATCCGGACGGCCTAGTCCATCAAAATATTTCACCGTCGTTTGCTTTTGAGTATAACTCAAACTGTTTACAGCTGTCTCCGTGGTCTTCCCGGAAACTAAAACAGTTTCCGTCTTTATATAGTTCTCCGTACTTGTTTGCCCTATTGCAATTAGGCTCCAAAAACATGCAATTACTATTGAATAAATATATTTAGTATTCATCGTCTCGGGATTTTAATTTTTATAATTGTAGTTATAGCTACTCTGAATGTGATCATCATCATTCTTAATGAGATGTAACCTGCCAAAAGATTCGTAATCATATTTTTGTGTTACTCCTTTTTGGTCTGTGACGGTTGACAATCCTATTAATGGTTTATACGAATAGCTAGATATCATCGCTCCCGGAACTAAACTTTTTAAACTACTATATAAAGTTGAACTGCTGTATGAACAAACCTTCCCGTTCAAAGAACTTATCTGTGAATACGTTGCGCCATCAACCTTTGCCATTAAATAGTTACCAGTCGCATCCCATAAATATGACGTTGTGATGCCATCTTTACCAGTAATCTGGGTCGGATTACCTTTACTGTCATAATTCTCAAATTTTACCTCCGGACTGGATGAATTATAGTGTGAATCCATTGTTGAGCCATTATATACAGCAAAGGAAGACAAAGGAGTGGTTGTTTCTAGTGCATAGACCTTATCAGGTACATAACGACCGCTGTAAAGTTTATAAGTCTTTAAACTACTCCCCACTACTAAGTTATTCATATAACTTGTTTGCTCAATTGGTACATTAATGATATTTAAACTTGTCATCGCAGGATAAACCCCTATAGTAAGATCTGAAGGATACCTGTATTTTACTGATTGAACACCACCTGTGCTTAAAGTATTTGTGATTGTTTTGACAGCAAAATTATTTGAATTGTATTCGTACGTGGTG
Source organism: Draconibacterium mangrovi (assembly GCF_010586825.1). GTDB lineage: Bacteria > Bacteroidota > Bacteroidia > Bacteroidales > Prolixibacteraceae > Draconibacterium > Draconibacterium mangrovi. The sequence continues at coordinate 7,969 of NZ_JAAAGB010000009.1, forward strand.
AATGCTATTATTTTTTTAGTACCATCATAGTTAATGGTCTCCTTTTCATCCAGTTGATTTACAAAGTTGGTACCAGCATAAACAGTTATTGCGTATCGATAACCAATACCAGAGCCAAATACTGAATGAAGACAAAGATTGTTGTCCCCATAATATCTATCTCTGGCTTTAATGTTTACCCAGGCTTTTTCATAAGCACTTTGGATGTATTTGTAACTTTCAACCTGCACGGTATCATTATTTGCATCCAAATCAACCTTCTTTTCCAAATCGCCATTTGTACAGATGTTGTAGTAATAGAAATCAGGTCCCGTCCATGGCGTTTCATTGGTATAATAGTAAATTTCTTCTCCGGTATTCCCTGTTGACGATACATCTTTTACCACAACACGATCATATGTCACATTTGCTCCATTGGTGGAATTATAAACCGGTAGAATATTATCTGACAAAACCGATTTAACAGTAAAACTACTTACAATAGGTCCGGGAGATGTTGCATAAACTGCATTTTCTTCCTTATAGTTAAGTGGGTACTTCATTAATTTTCCGCTACTTGTTCCATTCTCATTTTTATAAGAAAATTCTTTTGTAGTAAGCAAAGTATTGTCCGAATCATAATTCTTAATACTTTTTATTCGAAGCCCTCCCCCTATCGATGGTTCATTTAGTACATCGGCGATTGCACCTTCATCCAGTCCCATATTGTTTAAATCTGCATACACAATGGGTATATAATTATTAAATGGGACACTTGAAGGAGCACTACAAACAAGCAAATAACTCCCTGGTTGCAATGTAAAAGTTTCATTTATAGAATTTCCTGTGGAAAAGTTAAACATCTTGGAAAAGCTTTGTGACGTTCCGACAACGCCTACCGAACTTGAACTTAAATCATAGCCGGGAAAGGATCCTGTATTTATTCCTCCTGTTAGGTTTACAGTTTTCGCCTGCGTCACACTAAATGCTTTGACCGTTGGATATCCGTAGGGATCATTTAAATCAGTAACACCTGCAATGGGACTCGTATTTGGATTAAAAACATCATAATCTTCTGCCGAAATAAAATCTCTGTTATAAAATTCGTGAGGTTCAAATTCAAATTCCGTTTTGCCTCCTGTAGGATAAACAATCGACTTTATTGTTGCCGTTTTAATATAATCCGGATGAGAAAACCTATTCGCGCATTCTTCAAAATCAAGATCTGCATTAGTACTTACAAAATCTTCATAATAATCATCCAAATACGATAGAATCCTAAAATTCGGGATAAGTGTATGCCTGATATCCCCATATAAACCAGAACTGTTTTCCTGACCATTATAATAACCCCAGAAATCTTTCGCAAAAGAGGTTTTTATGGGTAAGTTAAATTGCTCATGATAAGTAAAGCTATAGCTATTAAAGTCACTATCATCTCCTGGATTTACAATCGAAACGGTTTCTAACTTTAATCGATATTTCTGCTCACTACTTGGTTGTGACGGCGAGTAGTCGGTATCAGTCAGATAATCACCACCAATAGAACTATTAGAGAAATATCCGTAATCAAAGGCGTACTTCCCCACGCGACTGTTAGAAACTGCATCTAATATTACAACAGAATCCAGTTTCATGGCACCATATAAATCATTTCTGCTTCCTGAATAATTGAAAAATACCTTTTCTTTATTCGTTGTTATGGATTTTAGATAACGACTATTAATTTCTGAACCACCAACACTAAGTCCTCTCGAATTACCATCTGAGATAGGCCCGGGAGCACTGGAAACCCTCAAGCGTTCATAGAATTTCAAAATGCCTTGTGCTGCTCCGTAGTTTTCATATTCAAAATCTATTCTATTTCCAAATACATCCAGTATTGAAGTCAAATACCAGCAGTTATTCATATGGTTCTCACCTCCGGATTCTACTTCATCAAACAAATATATCGCTCCATTCTCATCGGTTATTTTGAAAAAGGATACGCCGGTCTTTTCTATCTTACACTTATTTTTTTCACCAAGAAAATAAGGTGAACCAGTTGCCGGATGAATAATAAATTTGAAAGATCTATTTGGTAAAGAAACCTGGTAAATATCCTGTTCGCCATACCCCATAGCCGCATTAGAAGCTACAAGAATATCTACTGGAGGGTCACCCTGTGGTGCGCAACCCCAGCTTTGAGGCCCCTCATCTCCTGTGGCTATTACATCTGCAGGATTGTTTTGAGCGATATATGAAACTGTTTCATCAAAATTCTCGGGGTAAGTACCTGTTTCTGTTTTTCCCACAGAATTTAAAGTGATACTACCTCCTGCCATCAGTGTCCAACCAAGGCCAACAATTGTAGCTTCCTGGTCTACCGTTATGCCACCTGCATGATAACTTAATGCCACAGGTACTTGCAGATCTTTTAGGGACACAGTGTGAATAGGGATACTAATCTCGGGGACTCCTGTGAAATTGCTTACCGGAATTTCACCGTATCGTTGAAAACTGGCCGCTTCAGGAGATTTAGGAATGTACTCCGGAATTGGATTCGGATTATTCAAATCCTGCCCAAGTACAAGAACATTTGTCCCTAATATTGCAATGAGCAATAACAGTTTAGATTTAAAGAAATTCTTTTTCATTTTAGGATTTAGTTTTTAAAGTATTATTTAATATTTGCAGAAAATCGGATTTCACTCGCAGAAGAGCTTCCAACTGCAGATAAGAGAAAATACAACCAAATGGGCATTACTATTCATTTAATTAGAATAGTAACACAATTATGGTTGAGCTCTATCAGATTCGCCTATTCAAAGATTTTATTGGATAAACATTACATACCATTCCTTTAATAAAACCTAAGCTTTCATTAAAGGAATTAATCTTTGAAATAAAGATTATTTTGTAAATATGGATGTTTTGTAGCTATGCTTTCATACCTATGACTCTTTATGGGAACTGCAATTCCCGTTAATAATTTATTATTGGAAGCCCTCTGTTTACAGAGGGCTTTTCTATTTATGTCTTATTTTATAATCTCATTCAGAACAACAGATAATTGATTACCTCAAAGCAATACTTGAGAATTATTCCAGACTAGCTATTATCTAATTTTAAGGTGTAAATTGTATTCCTAAGGGTATCAAGAATCATAATTGATAGTAAGAAAGAGTTTGTATATTTCAGACCAAACTTATGTAATAATTACGTAAACAACAAAACTTCCTTTTTCATTTTTTCCTGCTAAGCAACATAAATACAAACACTCAGAAATGTAACCTGACTACATCCAAATATTTCAATTTTTTTAGCAAAAAAAAAAGAAAAAGCAAGAAGTCGCCTTTGAATATGCACAATTTATTATATTATGCGCTCTGGTGGTAGATGTTACCATTAAAGATTTTATCTGAATCGTTAAAATCAAAAGGCAAAGAGCCGTCCACCCCGGATGCACAACGCAACCGCCAACTTTTGAAGTGTTGGCAAAGTTGGCTAATGCACAAGGCGTTTCTTCTGCTTACCTCACAAACATTACTTCCGATGATTTGGCAGAAAGTTCTTTAACCGATAAAGAATTCTTAAACCAGTTTAAGAGTATTGAAACACTGCCGGAAGCGGATAAGAACGTAGTCAAAGTTTTTCTCGATGCGTTTATTACTAAAAAGAAACTGAAACAAATGGTTCTTTAGAATAATAAAAGCCCCGATTTCTCGAGGCTTATTTGATCTTCAGTAGATATTCCCATTTGTAACCTACCCTCACAAGTCAATATGTAGCTGGTAGATATTTATAAAATTCAATATTTGCTACTTCATTATAAAATTGAAAACTAATATGGTACTCCTGTTTATTAGTTTCAACAAATATTAAAGGACCATTGTTTATCCTGATACTGATATCTTTAAGATGTTGCCATTTATCTAGAGGTATGGTTCCTGCTCCATCTGTTTTTGGATCAGATGTTAATATTACGGTTTTATAAAATTTATTGTTATTAAAAATATCAACAGTATCATGATTGAAGTCGCCTACAAATCCGATTACAACAGAGTCTCCCCCTGCAAGAGGTCTTTTGTCTCCTTTATGCATTGAAGAATAGTTAATTTTTATATCATAAGTTACTCCATTGTTGCATAGAATACCTTTATTATTATTGTAATACTCATATAAGAATATAATAAGTACTATTGAAACATAATAAGTTAGCTTCATTGTTATTTTTTATTTTTTTCTTGTACATGTTTTGAGAAATAGTCAAGTTGACGACCGTATAATACGGTACCTTTTGCAAGACTTGATTGGAACATTAAATTATCATTATAGTATGGACCTTTAATAATACCTCTTTTTTCTTCCGTTTGGGGATGTTGCAAATCTCCAGTATGTCCGACTTCGTGAGCACCTGTTCTTCCAATATTATCTTCTGATGCTCTTTCGCCATAGCTATTAGGAGAGCCGGGGGCCTCAATTTGCATATTATTTTCTTTTGTATTCCCAAATTCGCCATCCATTCTCCCAACAGCAACCTCATCACCTCCTTTAACTTCAGAAGTAAACTCCATAGTATATTTATTATCTATATCACTCCCTGAAATATCCATATTAACTTCGGATTTGTAAATTGTATTGGTTTCTTTAGATTCACCACTAAATGAGGTTTTAATTTGATCGGCTATAATACCACTCCATTTTTCAATTTGGTCTTTAGAGTAATCTCCTGAATTAATAATCCTAATATCAAAATGAAATGTGACCGTTTTTGATCCATTTTGATTGTCTTTAGTAGTTTTCAATACCTCATTCCCATCCGGGTCAATAAAAAGAATAGGATTGTTCAAAGCATAGGAATAAGGAGAGGTTCCATAATATTTCTCTGCCTTGTTGTCAATTACATGCCACCTCCCCAATTCAGAATCATAAAACCTTGCCCCGTAATCATAGTTCTCAAAGAACTCATTCTGTAATTCTTTACCATTGTAAAGGTACTTATTTTTTGACAAATTGTTCTCCGAGAACATACTGCCAAACGGGTAATACTCTATTACCTGCTCTACCGTTGGGGTTGAGCCACTGTAACTAACCACCATACGTGTACTTCCCAAATGGTCTTTCAGGTTGTAATGATACTTGCCATTGCTCACAAGGTAGTAGCCTTCGCTGGTTAGTACTCGATCCAGCGTACCGTCCTGGTAAATAAAGCTGCCATAATACTCCATCGTACTCGTGCCGCTGGTTACTGCTGTTTTACTCCATTTGGTTCCTGCTGCATCATACTCGTACTGCGAGTACTGTGCTCCTTTGGTATATTTCTTTGGCAAATCAATCTCATCGAAATACTGAACCGTGATCCCCCTCAGGTTATCTGTTTTTGCATTGCCGTTATCATCGTATGCAAAAGTTTTTCCACTTATACCAATGCCATTGTAGGTTCCGCTTAACGATGACAATTGGTTACCTGCATAAGTATAAGTCAGGCTCTCTTTTGTTACCCCTGTAGAAGTTTTCCGCGTCAGATTGCTGATGTTCCCGTTCTTATCATACCCCACACTACTCAGATCATAATAAGAGGAGTTGGTAACATTTGTACTTCCCGAACTGGTTGTATAGCCATAGTCACCTACCTTCAACCGGTTCAGCCCGTCGTAGGTAAAGGCATAGGCGGCCCTTTTTGTGCTGTTGTTACGCCAGCGGATACCTGCAATATTTCCGTTGTGCTGGGCATAATCAGCCAGGTTTACCAATTCTCCGGTAGTATTATAATACAGTTCCTGGGCAAACAGTTTCGTGGTGGAATAGTTATCATCCGGGTTATTGATTTTGGTTAACCATCCTCGCACGTTATACGTGTAATCGATATCCTGGTAAGTGTTATGCAACTCTTTCTTTTGTAACCTGCCTATTTCATCGTAGGTGTTTTGGGCAATGGTTACAAAACCTGCCCCGTTGTAACTGTGCTCTACTTTGGTAGGACGGCCCATATGGTCGTAGCTGTATTTCTCCTCGGTTGTTTTGGCCGTTGCTCCACTTGTCTTTTTATGATAAACCTGCTGTTTAATTGGCTGGTCGGTAAAATTGTAAGCTGTTGAAGTGCGGTTGTAACCTCCGTCAGGATTACTTTGGTATTGCTGAAGTAACCGGCCGTACTTGTCGTAATAATTTACGGTGGTTAGCCATGTACTGGTGCCAAGCACTTTCGTTTTTACCCCGGTAACCAGGCCTTTTACATTACTCGCTTTACTATGGTCGGTATATACCGTACTATAACCGTAAGGGGCTCCCCAACTGTAATCATCGTAATAGGTATAGCCTGTGGCACTACATCCTACTGGAGTATAATTGCTGCTTACTTTTACTGTTGATCGTAGCGTGGAATAACTTTTATTCTCTGTACAGATTCCTTCTTCTTTTGGACGGTTGAATACATCGTACTTTATGTAATGGTATTTATAAGAATTTAAAGTCCTGAGTTTAGCGTCCTGGCTCAGAACAAGGCGGTCGCGGCTGTCGTAGATCATATATACCCAACCGGCCCCGGGTAGTTTCTTTTCTTTTAATCTTTTACGTTCATCGTACTTGTACTGGTAGCACAAATCTCTGAGTTCGACAGATGATACACCGTCTTCAGCCACAACCTTTGGGGGAATGACATAACAGAGCAGGCCTAAGTCGTTATACACGTAATAAGTTGAATGGGCCGAACTGCCATCATAGCTCCTTTTTAGCACAACCTGTCCCAGTTTATCTGTAAATTCTTCTGTACGGGTGGATGAAGTAGTCAGGTTGTTTTCATCCCACGAAGTATTTTTAAAAAGACTTCCGGCTGCATAGTCAGTTCCCTTTGATAATCCATCGCTGCTGTTCACATAGAAATATTCTACTTCATTGGCTATATTCGTCCCTTGCTTAAATTTTTGTTCATGGTTGGAACCGTTCCGCCAGTTATAACCGGGCAAGGCTTGCTTTTCCAAACGGTTTAATGGGGATTGCTCATAAACAGTTTGCGAATAAGCATAAGTATCATCATAATTATCATCGCCTAAAGGCGTATCATAAATCGCAAAATTGGACACCGATGTAACACTGGTGTGATAAGCTCCGTTTTTTGCCGAAGCAAACGGTAAATATTGTTTCTCTTCACGGCCAAAACCATCGTAGCCTACAGAGGTAATAATATCTTTGCTTGCATCGCCCGATCCTTTGTAAACATTCGTTTGATCAGGGCGGCCCAGTCCATCATAGTAGCTCACTGTTTTCATACATTGAGCCGCACTCAGGGACGGAATTGCAGATTCATCGGAATACTCATCAAGGGGAACATAGGTAGTAATGTAGTTTTCATCGACTGTTTGTGCACTTAGCTGCTGATAAAATCCAGTCAGCAGAGCTATCGAAATAATATACAAACATTTTATATTTTTCATGATCGTTAATTCTATTTTTAATTAATGTACTATTTTCCAGTCCATTTTCTCAAATCATTCATCCAAGGTTTAGTTTTAAACTTATGACAACTCAACATGTGGCCTTTCAATAATAATTTTGAACAATTCCAACTCCTGCCGTCAAGAACACGGTAGACCCGTCAGAACTTTCTATCACAACTGCACCTCCCCGCTGATACCCGGTTGACCAACAAGTAACATTTATGGTAGCATCACCGGTACCACTCGTTTTTGAAAGCGTGACCCAAGATGGATACTGGATGACTGTCCAGTCAATATTGGTTTGTATATTGAAACTCTGTGTACCTCCTGACGGACCAAAGATTAAGCTGCTTGGAGAAACAGAAAAATAGGGTTGGGTTGCCCCTCCTCCTTCATCACTGGTAGTTTGGTTATAATAATGGTAGTAATTACGACTCGTAATATATTCATCATCATTCCGGACATTCTTCAACCTGCCAAAATCATCGTATTCATAATAGGTTGTTACACCGTTCGGATCAGTATGGGAAGTCATTCCAAACACAGGATCGTAGGTGAAAAATGTAACAAAGCATGTATTATCTGATAATAAGGACGAAAGTTGACCGCTTAACCAATTCACATCAGAAATACTACTTGAATAATCAGCTTTACAGGAAAACACATGACTCGCGATTGCATTCTTTATCGTCTGAGATATATCGGTTTCAGCTTTTCCTTCAACTTTCACCACTGGATAATCATGATTATATCCCCATATATAAGATGTCTTGATATCATTTTCCTTGGAAGCCTCAATTATATTGCCATATGGGTCATATTTATATCGAAGACGTGTCTCAGGACTCGATGCCCCAATCGTTGCAACAACCGTTTCCGGAGCAATAATCTTCTGGTCGCCAAACCAATCTTTATAGTTAGTTTTAACTGTTTGTATTGTCGTTGAATTCACTTTTTCAACCTGTTCTATTACAGAATTTAAAATATTCTTTGTGGTATTCATGGCAACATATGGTTGTCCTGTATAATTAAAAGGATATTTAAATTCCGTAGTTCTTTGCTGATTGGTACTTGTAGATACTGAGCGAGATTTTATACAATAATTTTCCGAATTATATGTATAATCAACAAACTCCGTTAACTTCCCTTCTGGCGAATAATGTGAAGTCTCTTTGCTCATTAAAACATTGTGATAGTTCTCATTTGGATATGCGTAAATATAATACCTGCCAACATAAGCCAATGGGTTGAACGGGAATGTTGACCCAACACAAGCATCTGTTGGTCCTTCATAAAGGCTTTCCATATAAACATTTAATGTTTCTGAAGAATACGATCCTGCAACCAGACCATAATTGTTTTTCTCAAGCAATAAGGTGTCACCATTAGCCTTTATCGTGACTTTTTTCAACAAATTCCCATTACCTGTACATGTGAAAAATGGAATTTTCCCAAAATACAAACTTCCCGCTTCATTATCGAAATAAAATACCTCCTTACCATTAGTCACTCCCTGACCACTATTCTCTTCAACAACAACCCGATCGTAACCCACATTATTTCCCGTAAGGTATCCGGAAAGTGATGCATAATTATTTCCATAAAGCGTACTATATTTATCAAATCTATTCCATGGAGTATCGCCTGCCAACCAGCCAACTTTTACGTCTCTTATATCAAAGTTTCGAAGCGGAATAAGTAATTTTCCACTAGAAATACCACTTTCATCAACATAGGAATATTTCTTTGTTGAGACAACTGCATCATTTTCATCATAATTAACAACACTCTTAATTCTAACACCACCGCCAACATTATTAATATTTACTAAGTTAGAATAGTGTGTGCCGTACTTAACCTGAGCCAAAACTTCTGGCTTCATATCACTACTTTGCACATAAGAAGGTGGTGTTGTGCATGTTAATGTGTAAGTTCCGGAATTTAACCAAATATTATCATCCCATTCATTGGTCGATTGTGAACTATAAGATCGAACAATATTAGTATTAGGGCCCTGTAGCGTAACCGCACCACCGGAATAGTCTATATATCCTGAAAAGTTAATATATGAAGCTGAACTTAGTGTAAACGATTGAGTCGTAATATTCGAAACCGGATATGGTGTAGTTCCCCACGTTTTCACACTTGCGTTGTAAGAGGTTATATAAGCTTTATTATAAACTTCATCTTCTGCCGACATATAATTATAGTTACTAAAATCATGAGGCTCGTAGGCGAACTCAGTCTTCCCTTTTGTAGGGTATTGAATAGATTTTAACATACCCGCAGAGGCAATAGAAGCATTTTCACTAGCCCCTCTAACTGCTCCGGCAATTGAAAAAAATGAGGGATTAATACTTACATATTGGCCATCCGCTGCTACCAAAGGCATGGCATTAGGAATTATAGTATGTTCTCCCCCGGGAATGATAGTACTACTATTCTCCTGTCCGTTGAAAAAACCCCAATGATCTATGGCAAAAGACGTTTTTCGTGGAAGTGCAACTGTTTCATAATATGTGAACGCATATTGGTCATTATTAATGCCATCACTACTTTGTATTACTCCATTTAATTTAAGTCTTTTTCCAATTCTATCACTGCCCGAACCACTCTGATTATCATCCAGGCAATCTCCACCAACTGAGCTACCGGTAAAATAATTATAATCAAAGTTGAAAGAAAATTTCTCTGACAGATTAACCTTATCCTTTATTACAATTTTATTCAGCTTAAGTGCTCCTGTAAGATCAATTCTACTATTATCACTTTCAAATTTTATTATTTCATTACTGGTTTCAATTGTTTCCAAATATAGGACATGAGTTGTGGAAGGACTAAGTATTCTATTTGGAGTTGAGTAAGTTGCTTCATTTATTGAATAAGATTCACTTAATGTCGGCAAATTAGTAATTGTTGCGTTCTTGTAAGTTAACGTGATAGACTCCCCTGTAGGACTTATTATTTTTGTTAGAAGCCAACTTGATGGAAATGCGTTACTGTATTCAATATTTTCGAAACGATAAGTAATACCATCCTCTCCAGTTATTATAAACCCACTTGTACCTATCCCTCCTGCTATTTGGCATTTGTTTTTTTGACCTAAAAATACATAGGTATTATTTATAGGATGCTTCATAAATTTAAAGGAATAATTTGCGAAATTTGCAGAATATATATCCTGTTGTTCTCTTCCGGCAAGCATAGAAGTAGCCATACCTGGAGTTATAATCTGCGATACATCTTCAGCAAAAATACAGCTCCAACCAACCAACTTGTCTTCATGTTTCACAATAGGAAAAGATGAAGTTCCTAAATAGTTAACTAAACTTTGGAAATCAGAAGGACCAATTCCGCCGGTTTCCTGATCATTCCCTCCTACAGGAATATACGATATCCTGCCACCTGCAATTAGATTCCATCCCAAGCCTACCCATGAGGCTTCCTGGCTAACTTCAATACCAGTGGCATGATAATTTAATGTAATTGGCAGTGTAAGTTTACCTGTTTTAACGGTATAAATTGGGATGGAAATATCCGGGCTACCGGTATAATTGCTAACGGGTATATCTCCAAACTTACCAATCCCCTTTGCTTCTGGCGAAAGTGGGACAACGTCAGGCATCACAAATTCAGCGCTACTGTTTTGCCCAACTAAAGACATATTGCTTATAAGGTAAATACCTACAATTGCAAATACTTTTTTTAATATCGACTTCATTCTCAACATAATAATATTTAGATTATTGTGTAAATCAATTTGATTATTTATATGATTTTGTTATAAATTTCTATTTCCTTTGATACATCTGTAAGTAATCCGTATACCATGGAAACTGCTTTATTATACTCCCTATGAAATCCACGTTGCATTTTTGAAACGCAGATTCAAGACATGACACATCATAATATTAAATACAATAGATGCTTCTCTATTTGGAAATCGAATAAGAACTAATTAAAAGGCAGATCTAAGACCTAAGAACATTCATTGCACAATCGGATTTTAACATAAAAAACCGAAATGCGCTGGCTCCTGAATTCGCGGAGATTTAAGGATTCGATAAAAATGATAGGTATTATGCTAATATTTTCATATTTTTGACACTTTATGGGAACTGCAATTCCCGTTAATAATTTATTATTGGATGCCCTCTGTTTACAGAGGGCTTTTCTTTTGTTACTATTTTATACTCTCATCCTGAACAACAGATAATTCATTGCCTCATCGCAAGACTTGACAATTATTCCAAACTAGCTAAAATCTAATTTTATGGTGTAAACTGTATTCTTAAGGGTAGCAAGAATCATAATTGGTATGAAGAATGAGTTTGTATATGTTTCGTCCAAACTTATGTAATATTTGCTTAAACAACAAAACTTCTTCCCCCATTTTCTACATGCTAAATAACATAGGCACAGTAACTAAGTCTCAAAACCTGATTAAACCTAAACATTTCGAATGTTTATAAAAAAGGAAACAAAAAGATTGATTCTGAATAAACGTAAAAGGTAGTTAAGACCTTTGAATAATCGTTAGAAAACATATATTTGCAGTAGTACAAATCCTCGGTATATTCAGAACAAACCATGAAACTGAAAAAGAATCTCCTTACAATTCTCATATTATGTTTTTCATTTATGAGTTATTGTCAGAATACTCAAAAAGAACCTCTAGAATTAATATTAGACAGCTTATCTAATAGTTCGATCCCACAACTTAATGAAAAGGTAGATTTGTCGTTAAATAATCTTCCCTTATCTGAATTTGTGCGAACAATATCTAATCACGTTGGCCTTAATATTACAATTTCGCCCTCTCTGAATATCCCGGTAAACAATAATTTCTCGGGTGTAAAAGCAAAGGACATAATATTAATGCTATGTGAGGAGTACAATTTAAACTGCAAGATTTATGGCAACATCATAAACCTTCAACCGGTTTCTGAGAACTCCTCAAAATGTACTGTGAAATATAATAACAACCTTGTTTCCTATCACCTAGAAAACGCAACCTTAAAGGAGTTTACACAGCAACTATCTAGTTTATCCGACTATAATTTTTTTCTTCTGAATAACACAGAATCAACACTCCTAAATGGATTTGTTGATTCGTTAAACATCATCAATGCCATCCAGGGTTTAGCAAAAAGCAATAATCTGAGTATTAAGATTGAACCGGAAAATATAATTTTATTTGAACCGGGATTACCGAATGGAGAAAATAGTTTTGTTGGTAACAACTACCAAAGTTTAGACGAAACAATCGCAGTAAATGAGTTTGGACAGATTACGATTAACGGCAATAATATGGTGTTAAACGACATATTACAAAATGTGGTTAACAAACTTGACATTCCGTTCCATCAGGATAAACCATTACTGGGCGAAAAAAAAATAGCATTAAAAAATGTTTCTCTTGAGATATTACTAAACAGTTTGGTTTCCGGCACACAACAAACCTATAAGTTTCAGAATGGGGTACTACACTTAGGTAACAGGGCAGCTACCGAAATGAAAACCACCCGAATCGTTAAATTCAACTACAGACGCGTAGATTCCCTGATAGAAATGCTTCCTGTAAATTTCTTACCGAATGTTGAGTTAAAAGAATTCGCCGAATTGAATTGTATAATGCTGACAGGAGATGCTGATCTACTGGCTAATGCTGAAAATAAACTCAGAGAATTAGATGTATCTGTCCCTGTAGTATTAATTGATGTCATTATTATAGATGTATCAAATACAGCAGAACTTGAAACCGGAATAGAGGCAGGATTAGCTTCAGAGGATAATCCTGTAACTCAAGGAGGAACAATTAACCCCGGTATTGATTATACCATGACCGCCTCCTCAATTAACAATGCGATAAGCAAGTTGGGATTAACAAAATTAGGGAAAGTCACTCCTGAATTTTACATTAAATTAAAAGCTTTGGAGACTAATGGTGTTATCGATATTCGAAGTACTCCTCAATTATCAACACTAAACGGACATGCTGCAGATTTATCAATTGGAGAAACGCAGTATTACGAAGAGAACCGGAACATGTACCAGGGAAGTTTAAATCCTCAGCTTGAAACCCTTACAACTTATTTACCTGTTCGAGCACAATTAGGAGTTACTATTGAGCCGTTCGTTACCGGGAATGGAGATGTTACTCTTGAAGTGCAGGTGGAGCAATCAAATTTCACTGATCGATACAAAGAAGATGCTCCTCCGGGAATTATCTCCAGGACTTTTAAATCAATGATCAGAGTGAAAAATCAGGAAATGGTTTTGTTGGGAGGTCTGGAAGAAATACAATCAGAAAAGTCGCATTCCGGCTTACCTCTTGTTGCCAGAATACCAATTATTAAATGGTTTTTTACAAAAACAATAAAAAGAAATAATAAGAGCAGACTCAATGTTTTTATAAAACCTACCATTCTATACTAGTATGAATCGCTTTTACTCCGCAATACGAAAGAATGTAAAATTTAAGAAGTTTATTATTCTTTGCCTTAATTTAAAAGGCAAAAGTAATTTTTCTTCTACCCTCTTTCTTATTGAAAAGAGTAGATCAAATCTTAACATCGAAGATAGAATTGATGGTTTTATTGAAAACAGAGATACCACCAGAATTCAATCCTTAAAGGGATTACCTGTATTTATACACGTTTCAGGTGCTGGCGTAGTTACAAAAGAACTTTCGGAACATTTGTCGTACAATAACGTGCAAAAGGTATTGCCGAACTTTAACCTTAACGATTTTATTGTTCAGATCGACAACCTGGAAAACAATAAATCTATTTTAACAGTAATAAGAAAAGATCAGATTGATATACTCCTAAAAAAAACAAATCTAAATGATTTATGTTTTTCCGGAATATTTATGGGAGTGTCACCTGTAATAGCACTATGTAATAACTTCGAAGAAAAGAACGACACAATTGATTTTGGAGAGACTTCATTAATAATTCATGACGGTAAAGCAAGTGGAATCGCAAAAGGATCCGAAAAGAATGATTCAATTTTTTTCATGGATGAGAAAAGAGACATTCAGACTATTTTTGCACTATCTTGTGCGATACACGTCTCTTTATCACCTCTAAGCTACACACATAGTTTTCAGCATTTCATAAATGGTTCTTCCGAGTCCATATATTCCAAATACTCGAAACAGTTTATAAAGACCGGGCTTGCAGTAATTTTTGCTCTTCTTCTGATTAACTATTTTTGTTTCGACTTCCTGTTTACAAAACAAAATAATCAAGCCCTTCAAATTAGTACACGTGAGAATATGTTATCCCAACTCTCAGACATACAAACCAAACTCAAGAATAAACAGAACTTTATATTAATTACCTCCCTGGAACAAAGCGGATTTTCAAGTTATTATTCCGATCAAATAGGACTCAATACCACAGAAGGTATTAAACTGACAAAACTTTGCATCAATCCACTTCAAAAGAAAATAAAAACAAATGAAATACTTGAGTTTAAAAATGATGTAATACAATTAGAAGGAAAAGCCGAGTCGGTTAGCAGTTACAGGGAGTTTCTATCAAATATTGAGCGTTCCAAATGGTGTGAAAAAATATCATTTCAAGATTACCACTATGAACCCGGAAGTAAAAGTGCTGATTTTGTGCTGGAAATAATAACTGATGCAGTAATTACAAAATAGAGGAGATGAAAAAATATAAAAAAAGATTATATCTGGTTGTGACTGTTTTTACATTTACTCTCTTGCTTTCCTGGAAGATGGCAATAAAACCTAGTATTGATTTATATTCAAATGTAAAACATCAACAAGATCAGCTGGAACTACTGGAAAATGCTCCTCAACAAATAGCACTTTTAAAAAGAAAACTGGAACTCGTGGAACAGCAAATCGGAGCAGCTGCGACTGATATAAAACAAGAACAGATAATCAATGAAATTTCTCAATACATTAATGAAACAAAACAAATTGATTTATGCCAGTTATCGCCTGTTCACAAACAGCAAAGTGAGAATTATATAATTCAAACTTTTCAATTGGAATTAGAAGGTCGCTTTACACATCTTGTCAAGCTACTTCAATTCTTTGAGCAGAAAAAAAGCATCGGAAAAATAGCCTCAACTGAGTTTTTTCTCCATAATGACAGAAAAAACAAAACGAACAAACTTAGACTAAGATTATATATTCAAACATTTAGCAAACCCGCGCAATTATGACACAAACAGTTACTAAAACAAAATATTTTTTGCACTTACTTGTAATCGTATCACTAATTGTAAACAGTTGTAGCGACTTCATTGAAGAAGATTTGGGTGATAAAACAGTACAGTTGCAATCACCTATAGATGAGTTGGAAACTAAAAGCACAGCAATAAGGTTTTTATGGGAAGATATAGAAGGAGCATTAAAATACAACCTACAAGTTATTAATGCTGTTCTCCCCCAAAGTAACTTATTACTTCTTGATACTATTATTGAGGATAATAGCTGCAATTACATTTTGCCGCCAGGCAAATATCAATGGAGAGTAAATGCGTTTAACAAGGTATCACAAACACCCTATTCGCAACATTCACTTACAATCTTAATACCTTATGATATCAGTAAAGATCAGGTCGCATTGTTATCTCCTTCCGAGGGAGAGATATACAATGAAAACAAAGTAAATTTTGAATGGACCCCTGTTGAAAATGCCACTAGTTATAACATTGTTATAAAAAAAGACGACTGGATTACAGGTACAGAACTATTCAATGATTACCTTCCTATTTCAAATATGACAACAACATTAGCCGACGGAAAATATGTATGGGGAGTTTCAGCAATTGATTCTGTTCATAAAAAATCATCTTCGTATAGCATTCGGGTACTGGAAATAGACAAATACGGTCCGGCAGCACCTACTCCCCTTTTTCCAGTTTGCGATACAATTCTAAATTATGAACAGGTAAAATTTAGCTGGAAAAGTACAGAAGAATCTGTTCGCTATAAGCTGTTCGTTTATAATACTCCTACTGACACAGAACCAACATTTACAGCAGAAACACAAGATACATCGTACCTTCATCAGTTTTCATCCGAATATACATATTATTGGAAAGTAGTAGGATATAATAAAAACGACAAAATAGGTACATATTCTAATCTGGTAAGTTTTAGCCTCAAAAAGGAAGAAATACTTACCGATAAGTCTGTAGAAATTCTATTTCCAACTGAAGGACTAAAAATGGACGAGGTTGTTGTTTCATTTTTATGGAACGAAGTAGATGGTGCAAATGAATACCATGTTCAGATTGCTAATCCTTCTTTTGACGATCCTGTGAAATTAATTTACGATCAACAACTTGAACTAAACCATTTTGAAATTGAACTGGAAGGGGGTGAATATGAAGCCAGAATACTTGCCTCTGACGGTAAAACAAGTACACCTTACAGTACCGTAAAATTTAGTATTACTTCGTTCTCTGACAAAAAAACAGAATTTAGTTTCCCTACTAATAACTCGACGCTGAACTATAATGATCTAACAATAGCATGGAATCAAATTGAAAATGCCACAAATTACCACCTGCAGATTGTCTCTCCTGATTTTTCTTCACCGGATAAACTCATCCATGATGACTGGATTCCAGGAAATAAGGTCAATCTAAGCCTTGCGACCGGACTATATCAGGCATGTATCCAGGCAACTAATGGAAGCTTGCTTTCCAAAGCAGACACCATTCAATTTGAAATAAATAATAATGATCTCAGTGAAACTACTCTACATTTATTAGCACCTGATAATGATAAGCTGATCAATCAAAAAAATATAACATTTAACTGGGAGCAGCTGGATGGTGATGTTATATATGAATTTGTATTAAAAAATGGCAACTGGAATGATGAGAATTTAATTTCGAAGTTTCAAACAGAGAACACGCAGACTTCTGTTTCGTTAGATGAAGGAAACTATTCATGGGGAGTAAAAGCTATTAACAAGATTAACGGCAGCGAGACCACTTTTTCATCACGTGCGTTTTCTATTGATGTAACGCCCCCTAATCCGCCAATGCTTGTCTTTCCCACGCACGATGCGATATTGGAGGATTATTCTGTAACTTTTTCATGGGATGACGGCTCGTCTTCATCAGATGATAATACGTACGAATGGGAACTTTTTAAAATTTCAGGTAGCGGCGCAACTCCAATTGCTTCCGAAAATACAACAAATACTGCCTTTGGCTATTCGCTTAACGATGAAGGAACATATCAGTGGAGAGTAAGGACTAAAGATCCAGCCGGTAATCAAAGTGATTACTCTGCATCGTGGGATTTTACGATTAGCAATGCTCAGGTTGCTGACCTTAGCGACATAAGTACTGTCATACTAGCACCTAAGGATAGTCTCGTTACAACAGAATCCACTCATACGTTCTGGTGGGAAAAATTAGATGGTGCCGAAAAATATGACTTTCAACTGGTAACTCCTTCTTTTGATAGTATAGAATCATTAATAGAGGATACAACACTAACAGATAACAAAATCACCTTAACAATTCCTCCGGGCACATATCAGTGGCGCGTTAAAGGACTCAATTCTATTTCTCAGACTGATTACTCCACTTATACGCTAATTATTAATCCTTCTGAATAACAATGCTAAAAAAGAATAATAAAAGAAATACATACATAATGCTTCCAATTGTTCTTACAATCTGGGGTGTAATATTTTATAAAGTTTTTTTGGGAAATCGAGGAGGGGAAATCGATACAAATCAACTTCCGGCAAGCTTTCAACATGATTTAAAAGACACCTTGGTGACAAATTCCTACGAGCTTGATTTATCTTACGATGATCCTTTTCTTGGGAAAACTTCAATACCAAAAGCCACAAAGAATAGTTCTCCTGAGAGTTCAGGTAATACATTAGAAGAAACTTTAATACTTCCTAATATTATCTACAGCGGCTATGTAAAAAATGAGGAATCAGTTTCAGCATACCTTAATATTGATGGCGAAATAATTATTGCAGAAGAAAACAGAGAATACGCTGATATTAAGGTTGTAAAGATTCTTCCGGATTCAGTATTAGTTTACTTCAAAAACAAACAAGAATGGATAAAAATATAAATCTCAAATTCCTCTTTTCTTTCCTTGTTTTAACCAGTATCATTTGCTCTCAATCGAACTCTTTGAGTGCACAAGATGAATTGTTACGTCATATTACAATAAAAGCAGATGGTTATTGTCACCTTTTTTATGTTCCCTACTCAATTAAAAAAGTTAATGTCGAAGATGATGTAACTTATTATTGGTTTGCAAATGGAGAAGTGCATCAAAATACCGGAGGATATTCCGGTCAACTTCTCCAAAGTATTTATCAGAAAACAACATTTGGAGGATCTCTTATTGAGAAAGGTACTTTTAAAAATGGAGTAAAAGACGGGGTTTGGAAGATATGGGATTTAGATGGAAATCTTGTAAAGATTGAGAATTGGAAGAAAGGATTTAAAGATGGTAAAGCTTATATTATAGATCCAATTACTGAAAAAGAAGTCATTACAGGATACAAAGACGATCAGAAACATGGATGGGAACTTCAATTTCAAAATGATTCATTAATTATGAAGGAGAGGTTTAAACACGGAGTAAAAATAGATTCGGATCGTCATTTTCTCTTTTTTCGCAAAAATCAGTAATGTTATTTCAACAAGTATATGAATCGCTATCTGAAGATAGGAATTACGAAAAAAATCAAAGCCGGTGCTCTTCTTCTGGTTATTGGAATTGCTTTGATTCTTTTTATGCTTATCGGTTTATATCTGCTCAGAAAAGGATTAACCCACCGGTTACTGTCGGCGGCCCATACTGAAGAACAACTTCGATACAACCTTCAAAGCGCAATATCCTTTCTTGAGAACGAGCGTGAAATTCTGACCTCTTATGATTTCAGTTTGTTTCCAGACCTTGGAGATAGTACAACTATTGAAATAAATAATTGGGGATTTTTTGATACCGCGTTGATAAATTCAAGATTAAATAATCAAAATAAAAAGGGAATATTCCTCTTGGGAGGGAACCTTGGGTCTAGAGATAAATTGCCATCGCTCTACCATTCCGATCCGGATCGATATTTGTCAATTGGAGGTTTTACTTACCTTGGTACAAACACTTATCTCCCCCGATACGGAATAAGAAAAGCGTATGTAAACGGAGTTGGTTATTACCGCGATAGTTTAGTTTATGGAGAACAGCATCAGGCACAATTGAAGTTGCCGAATCTTTCCGAGAAGATACTTCTTCGCTATAAACAATTCATGTCAAATCCATCTGCCAGCATCGCAACAATATCCCCTTCGGATGATTATCAATCCCTGGCACTGAAAAGATCATTTTCTGATAAAACCTATTTAATTGAATCAGACCATGACATAGATCTCAGAGACATTTCTTTGATTGGAAATATTATTGTTCATTCTAACGGGAATATTCTTATTGACAGTACAACAACTATTGATCAATGTATTCTTATTGGGCAAACAATAGAAGTTAAAAGCAATTTTAAAGGCCGGGGCCAATTGTTGGCACAAAAATCCATCGTTATCGATGAGAATTGCCGATTTTATAGCCCAAGTATCTTATCGGTATTAAATATATCATCTCAGGGCAAAATAACACTGGGAAAACAAGTTTTTTTAAACGGTACTATTTTATTAAAATCTACTAATTCAGAGTTGGTTGCGGACCTGAAAGTAGAAAATACCTGTAAAATTATCGGACAGATTTACTGTGATGCTTTTTGCGATTTCAATGGTGTGCTATTTGGCTCACTATATACTAATGGTTTTATAAAAATCACACCTAATTCATTTAATCAAAATTATTTGGTAAATGCCTGCATTGATATAGACCGTATGCCCGCAGAATATAGTAGTATCAATATTTTTGATAACGATGCACGATTAAAATACACTGACAAATTATATTAATGGAAACAGAAATGAAAACCAGGAATCAAATCAACTCCTATTTTGTAAAAACACTTAAAGGCTCAACGATGGTTGAAGTGTTGATGGCGATTTTGGTTTGTCTAATTATATTTTCGTTATCTCTATCCATCTTACTAAATATTGAAAAAAACCACAATACCCGTTTAAAACTAAAAGCTGATCTTTTATATGAATTGATAAACAATGATACTGCTCCTTCAATTTCTGAAACCCGAATTACTAACGGATTAAATGTGAGTACAACTTACACGCCATATAATGATTCACGCGAATTATATATAAAATCAGTTGTGATAAGCACTAAATCTGGCAAAAGATTATCAGAGAAACATCTCTTAACCAAAACATTAAATGAAGAAATATTCATTCAATAAAAAAATCAAAGCTTTCACTTTGGTTGAGCTCTCCATAACGCTTGTACTTTCATTAATCGTTGTTGGAATGATGTATCTTGCCCTTCAGATTATAACTCAACAAATCAACCGGAGTGATGATAAAAAACTTGAGGATATTGCATTGGTTAAAATGGCGTTTAATAATGCGTTTTACGATTGCAATGTTATCAGGTATGATGATGAAGCAAAAATTCTCATATGCAATGATTCTCTGAAAACCTACTATTTCTCTTTATATCCCGATCAAATTCTCTATTATACCTCGAATAATTCTAACAAAGATTTATTATTTGAAGGACAATATATGTTTGAAGTTGAAAGCTTAACAAATGAGTTGATAGCTGAAATTATCATTTCATTTCCTTCAAAAGTCGACACTCTTCAACTTTCTGTAAAGAAAGTATACTCGTCCGCAACCTTACTTAATTCTAAAAATATTAGTTTTGAATATTGATTTAAAAAATATAGACATCTCTTCCACACCTGGTTCAAATGATCAGGATGACAAGGAGTCCGGAAAGGATTTAAGTGCCCTGTTTAATACCCAAATCACTTTCACGAAAAAGAAATTTAGTGATGAGAAAAAGGAAGAGTTCTATTCTGAAATAGGAATGCTTCTATCATCAGGACTAGATATTCGAACAATCTTTCATCTAATGCTTGAAGAAAAAAAGGATGACAAACATTTTAAATTTTATAACTCCATTTACGATGATCTGGTGGAAGGTTATTATCTTTCCGAAGCGTTAAAACGAACAAACTATATAACTCCACATGAATACTACAGTGTGAAAATTGGGGAAGAAAGCGGTCAGTTAAATTCTGTTTTAAAAGACCTGAATGACTACTTTACAAGGCGAATTAAACAAAAACGTCAGTTGGTAAGTACATTTAGTTACCCGGTTATGATTATCGTTACCGCGGTTGTGGTTATCACGTTTATGCTTAACTACATTGTGCCGATGTTTGAAGATGTTTTTAAAAGATTTAGCGGCGAACTTCCGGCAATTACCCGTTACATATTATCGGCCTCACAGTTTTTCAAATCCTATATTTTATTGTTTTTGTCGGTACTACTAATTCTTTCCGGTTTTATGTATGCAGTCCGAAAAACAGATCGGTTCCGACACCTGACATCTTCATTGGTTCTCAAGATTCCGATGTTTGGAGCTCTCATAAACAAAATTTATCTGGCACGTTTTTGCCAAAGTATGTCCTTAATGTCTTCCGCCCGTATTCCACTAATCACTGCTTTGGAACTCATGGAGAAGATTATTGGATTCTATCCTTTTGAGAAAGCAATGATTATGCTGGAAGACGATTTAATGAATGGGAAAACACTTCATGAAAGTATGCAGAAGTTTTCCTTTTTTGATATGAAGTTAATTTCGTTGACCAAAGTTGGTGAAGAAGTTAACCGGCTTGCAGATATATATTCCAAACTTAGCCAACAATATTCAGAAGAAGTGCAGCACAGAGTTGGTATACTAAATAGTATGATGGAGCCAATTCTTATTATTATCATTGGGCTGTTCGTTGCAGTAATCCTAATATCAATGTATCTGCCGATGTTCCAGATGGGGAATAATTTCTTTTAGAAACTATAACAGATAAGAATAAATTTCATCAAGCGAAGTATGACCATCTTTATATAACTCAATTGCAGCGTCTTTCAACAATCGAATTTTAATATCTGACTCCCGCTCCAATGCATTTTCTTTTATTAAACCAGACAGTTCTGATGTTACCGGTATTAACTCATAAATTGCTTTTCGGCCAGAATAACCTGTAAACAGGCATTGTTCGCAACCCTGAGCTACATAATGTGTTCTGCTTTCAAACGGCAGTTTTACGGGCAAAACTGTTTTATCAATATCTTCCTCTTGCTTACAATGCGGGCAAAGTAAACGAACCAAACGTTGCGCCATTGACAAATTTAAGGTATTGGCAACCAGGTAAGAAGGAATCCCCATATCCAATAAACGAGAAATGGTTCCCATTGCCGAATTTGTATGAATAGTAGAAAACACAAGGTGACCTGTTAATGCCGCCCTGATGGCCATTTGTGCGGTCTCCTGATCTCGAATCTCACCAAGCATTATAATGTCAGGATCCTGACGTAGAAAAGTCCTTAATGCAGCTGCAAAGTTTAATCCAATGTCTTCCTTTACATGTACCTGGTTTATTCCGTCAATGGTATATTCCACCGGATCCTCAACCGTCATAATATTCACATTCTCGGTATTCAGATGCTTCAGACTTGCATAAAGGGTAGTTGTCTTACCTGATCCTGTCGGACCGCTAATCAAAACAATTCCATTTGGTTTTTGAATAGCCTCCAGATAAGTTTTTAGCTGCTCCGTAGAGAATCCCAGATCTTTAAGTGGAATATTGGCGGTATCTTTATTTAACAGACGTAATACCACCTTTTCACCGTATAAGGTGGGTAGAATAGATACACGAATATCGATTTTATCGTTTCCATCGCGAAAGAATATTCGCCCGTCTTGTGGTAATCTTTTTTCAGCAATATCAAGATGTGCCTGAATCTTCACTTTATTTACCAGTGCCGGATATTTTCCTTTATCGAACTGATAGCGTTCCACCAGTTTCCCATCAATGCGAAACCGGATACGGCTTATTTCCTCAAACGCTTCAATATGAATATCGCTTGAATTATGCATTTTGGCCTCTTTTATAATTTTAGGCAAAAAATCATCATAATTATTGCCAATATCTTCAACCAGGTCAACACTTTTGTTTTGCCTTAATGGATAAAATCTTACCAGAGCACGGTTCAGTTTTTCATGATCTTCCTCTTCAAGTGTAACCTCACTGCCTAAAAGTAATTGAAGTTCTTCCCGAATATATTCTTCATCATTCTCAGCATAAAATACTAATGAGTCAGCATTACCCGATTTGGGAACCACCTTGTAGTTCCAGGCTACTTGCGGAGTTATTAATTCTATTAATTCTTTTCTAATAATTAAAT
Organism: Draconibacterium mangrovi; assembly: GCF_010586825.1. Taxonomy (GTDB): domain Bacteria; phylum Bacteroidota; class Bacteroidia; order Bacteroidales; family Prolixibacteraceae; genus Draconibacterium; species Draconibacterium mangrovi. The sequence continues at coordinate 31,731 of NZ_JAAAGB010000009.1, forward strand.
CTGAAACCATAAATAAATCCAGGAATCGTTATACAAATTAATAATATCGAAACTTGAGCCGATCACACAAAACAGAAGAGAAACAGCCCAATACCCGGCCAGGGGAATATTTGTAATTTTCTTTGTCAAAGCTACTGTGATAACACTACCAAGAATGCTAATCACTATTGTTGCAATAAAAAACAAAAGAAAATTAACCGGAGAGAAAACAAGTACCAAAGTAGGTAGCATTGCAAAATCACCTAAGCCTATTGAGTTTTTTAGTTTACCAAATGCACTGCCCGTATAACGTATAAAATAATATAAAGCAGCCCCAGCGGAAACCAAGAGTACCAAACAAACATTTACAAGAATATTTGTCCAGTTAAATCCATCCGGGTGTTTACTTATAGTAAAAGTTATCGCTCCAACAAAAAGAACAATAAACCACCACCAATATACCGATCGGGAAGCAAAATCCTGCCAGGCAATTGCAATAAGACTAATCAGAGAAAAACCAATACCGATTAACATTAATCTTTTTTGATTTCTTTCAGGTTCTTTTCTTCATCAATTTCCCAGATGTTGTAAATGCCATCTCCATCAAAATCGGAAACTGCTGTTGCTCTTGCTTTAAAAGCCCCTGCACTGGCCTCAATAATCTCAATCCGGTAGTTGGCAGTTCCACCATCAGAAACCAGTTTCTCGTGTTCAAAACCAATTGCATCCAGTTCGTTCGAGTATTTGGAGTACATATAAAAATAGCTTTTCTCCATATTATACAAATGCCCCAGCTGCATTTGGGCCTCTGTACTTTTTGCTTTTGAAATTAAGGGCATTAAATTAGGCAGAGCGATTAACACCAAAATACCAATAATTGCTAATACAACTAACAACTCTGATAGTGTAAATGCGTTTAGACGTTTATTCATAATTATGGCTTATAAATTGATTTTAAAGATAATTATTTTGGGCTATATTGGAAGATATTTGACCATAAAAATTGACTGAAAATCTCTGAAAATTAATTGGGACATCCGGTAAGATATTATCTGGAAGTATGAACGTGGGGAGATGCCCCCGTCACGTGATGCTGCTACAAAAATAGCAATGATTCTAAATACTATTGTTGGCTATTTGCTTGGGAAACGGAACAATAAAATTATTTAAAAGACCCAGACATGCTTACACGCCTCAATGAGATTGAAAAAATGGACGAGACCGATAAAGGGCATATCCTTTCTGTTTTCAATGGTTTTATTAAATCTATTAAGCTTAAAAATATTGCTGCTCTATAAAGCAAAACGCCCGGCGATGCCGGGCGTTTCTCTTATCGAGAATAACTTTTATCGTTTTAGTTCTGAGGGAGCCAAAGGAGGAGGAGGAGGAGGTGCAATCAATTTATTATCAATTAATGTGTCAACTGCTTCACCTTTTTCAAAACGAATCCTTTTATCTAAACCTCCATGATATGTATAAAATTCCCATATACTATCTTGCTTCCCATTTAAGAAGTAGCCTATATTTTGAACTTCACCATTATCAAAATATACGGTTCGTTTTCCCTCAAACTCATTGTTCACCATTTGACTTTCAAATTTCAAATTCCCATTCTCATGGAATAATAAAAATGGTCCTTGTAATTCTCCAGCCACATAAAATTGGACGGTTTTAATCACTTTGTTAGGATAATATTCAATCCATAGGCCATTCATTATGGAATCATCCAACATGCCAAGTTCTGTAATTCCGTCATTCTCATTTGTTTGGTTTATGAAAGATATACTACTACTATTGTCAACTTCATTATGACACGCTATTGATGACATAAGAATAATTACAACAAGAAATTTACCTATTGTATTTCTCAACTTGCTTTTCATATTCATCTTTATAATTTTTGTCACCCGTTTTTTTGCTAAGTTCATTGGTCATGCTTTCAAACTTCTTGACATTGCCTTTTCCCAATTCTTTATGGTCAGGAGATGCACTACTGCTGACATTTACCATAGTACTAATAAGGTCTTTTTCGGTAGCATTCCCACTACTGATTTTATTGTCTAACTCTGTTAGCCTGTCTGCATCCTTGTCTGCATGAACAAAACTTTCATGCCCTAACACAACAGTTGCTTCTTTTTCCTCTAAATTAGAATTTAGCTGAATAACTTGTTTAACGCCCTCGCCAGCTGCTTCATGCATTTCAGATTTTGATAAGGTATTAGTTTCTTTGAAAGTTCCTTTTTTAAAGGTTCTATTTAAACCTTTTGCACCGAGGTTATCAGTCGTGGAAATCTGCAGTAAATCTTTTGAGCGGTCGCCTGATTTATCCCAAGAGTAAGACTTACCTCCAACAACCAATTTATCACCAGCATTCATATATCTACCAACAAAGGTTCTTCCTTCTTTCGTTGAAAGCATTTTTTGCAATGAACCTTGATGATTTTTTGATAGATAAGAAACATCTACCTCATTTCCATCAGGGTCAATAAATACAATAGGGTTATTAAGTGCATAAGTATAAGGAGAAGTTCCATAATACTTTTCAGCTTTGTTATCGATTACGTGCCACCTCCCCAACTCCGGGTCATAAAACCTAGCCCCGTAATCATGACACTTAAGTTACACCACCGTTGTAATAAAACACATCATAGAACGTTTTTGCCTAATTTACTACGATAATCGCTCATCATAGTAAATCCATTATATTTGATTTTATTATGATGGGAATAAAAACAAAATCCTTTCTTTTTAAAGAACAAACCTTTTAATACTTCTGCATTTAAATTCCAAAAGAACCATGTCAAAATCAAAAATAATAATATTAGTAAAACAATCATATCAACAGTAAAAGCCCGGCAATTTTACCGGGTTTTCTCATAATATCTCAATAATTAATCTTGTTCAACAGCTGACTCAGAGACTAATGTTTCTGAACCTTTAAATTTGTTATTAGAATAATATTCCTTTCTAATTGTTACTTTTCTTTCTGGGTCAAAATATAGCCGATAGTCCATGTAGTCTTCACCCGCAGAAGCGGGATTATATTTCAAATCATATATATAGCACTTATCGATTTTTATACCATTCATGACTGTGTCTATAGCAATATTTAATACCTGAACAGTAAGACTATCATGATAATCTTTCTCATATTGTGTTTTCCACTTTTCGTCCTTTTGGGCATCAAGTTTTAATCTCACGATACCGTACAACAAATAATCATTATTGGAATAAGGTTCTTTTGACAAGTAACTGTAATGGCTTATATCCTTAATCAGAAAATTACTATCCAAATCAAAATAATGATATTTTAAAACGGTATCTTGGTTTATTTCAAGCACCAAAGAACTGTAGCTATTCTCACTTTTATAGCTAATTTCTTGGACGAAATCATACTTCATCTTTTTCGGAAAATGATTTGTGCAAGAAGTCACCATAAAAAGTATTACAAAAAATGAAATCCTCATTATTTAAATTGTTTTTGAAGTTCTTCAAACATTTTCTCGGCATCATCCCCCGTATAACGTCTCACATTTTCATTCCCATTATTCACCAAGTCATTGACATAATTATTAATTGCCTTCATAAGCACTCCTCTTTCCTTGGAAGACGCTCCTTGAAGTAGTTGTCCAATATATGTATTGTATGTCCCTTTTTCTCCCTTCAAAAATTTAACGTGGTCTAATTCCCCACCTGAAGTATAACTTCCATCTTTCATCTCAATATCTCCTTCATAACCGCCTATCATCTTGAGTCTCCAAGCTATAAATTCATTAGAATTTTCACCAAAAGTTGAAAGGACACTTGAAGCATCACTTATTTTTCTAAGATTGTGAATAAATGACTCATGACCAAAAATTTGAGCGCCAACAATTGACGTTAAACTTTTACTAGAAATTTTTACACTATAAACAAGTTGAAGATTATCACTAATATCTTCTGCTGTTATAGCGTTAATTGGCATATATTTAGCATCTCGCATAAATCCCATATTCGCTCCACCTGTATCATCCATGATATTTGCGTCGCCCTTTGTTCTATAAATATGATTTTTCATACCTCCTGTCTCAAACATGGCTCGCAAGGCTTGGCCTTCTCCGGTATTCATCGCAAGTCTATATGCATGCGACTGTTTTACGGCATTAGAAGGTTTCCAAATTTTTCCATCAGGGTCTATCAAATTAATTGGATTATCTCCTACATATGCATACGGGGAGATATTAACATATTTTTCAGCCATCGGGTCAACCACATGCCATCTCCCCAGCTGCGGGTCATAGAACCTGGCTCCGTAATCATAATTCTCAAAGAACTCGTTCTGTAATTCTTTACCGTTGTATAGGTACTTATTTTTATCCAGATTGTTCTCCGAGAACAGACTTCCAAACGGGTAATACTCTATTACCTGCTCTACCGTTGGTGTTGAGCCACTGTAGCTAACTACCATACGAGTACTTCCCAAATGATCTTTCAGGTTGTAATGGTATTTACCATTGCTCACAAGGTAGTAGCCTTCACTGGTCAGAACACGGTCCAGTGTGCCGTCCTGATATATAAAACTGCCATAATACTCCATTGTACTTGTGCCACCGGTTACTGCTGTTTTACTCCATTTTGTGCCTGCTGCATCATATTCGTACTGCGCATATGATGCCCCCAGAGTATATTTCTTTGGTAAATCAATCTCATCAAAATACTGAATCGTAATTCCCCTCAGGTTATCGGTGGTTGCATTCCCGTTATCATCGTACCCAAAAGTTTTGCCACTTATGGAACCTCCGCTGTAGGTTCCGCTTAATGATGACAATTGGTTTCCTGCATAACTGTAAGTAAGGCTTTCTTTTGTTCCTCCCGATGAGTTCTTTCTGCTTAATGATGTGATATTTCCGTTCCTGTCGTAACCAACTGTTGAAACATCGTAATAAGACTGGTCCGTTACATTCCCGATTGACGTTAACGAACCATAATCTCCTTTGGTCAGGCGATTTAGCCCATCGTAACGAAAAGCATAAGCTGCTCGCTTAGTACTGTTGTTTCGCCAACGGATTCCACTTATATTTCCGTTGTGCTGGGCAAATTCATCCAAATTTACCAGTTCCCCGGGTGAATTATAGTATAATTCTTCAGCAAAATACTTGGTACTTGAATAACTGGCATCCGGATCATTGATTTTGGTTAACCATCCTCGTACGTTATAGGTATAATCAATATCCTGGTAAGTGTTATGCAACTCTTTCTTTTGTAACCTACCTATCTCATCGTAGGTGTTTTGGGCAATGGTTACAAAACCTGCCCCGTTGTAGCTGTGCTCAACCTTGGTAGGACGCCCCATATGGTCGTAACTGTATTTCTCCTCGGTTGTTTTGGCCGTTGCTCCGCTTGTCTTTTTATGGTAAACCTGCTGTTTTATCGGCTGGTTCGTAAAATTGTAAGCTGTTGACGTGCGGTTATATCCTCCATCAGGATTACTTTGGTATTGCTGAATCAGATGCCCAAACTTATCGTAGTAGTTTACAGTGGTTAACCATGTACTGGTACCAAGTACTTTGCTTTTTACTCCGGTAACCAAACCAGTTACATTACCGGTTTGACTATGGTCGGTATATACACTGCTGTAGCTGTATGGTGCTCCCCAGCTGTAATTATCGTAATAGGTTGCAGAAATATATTTACTCTCATCCGATATACGCGGATAGGCATTATTGGTATAGCCCAAAACTGTTGAACCGGCTGATTCATACATTACACTTTCGGAATTAACTGCCGACTGAAGTGTACTGCGAGTGCTCCCCGTCTCGTATTTTCCTGAAAGAATAGCACGGTTAAGTAAATCATATTTTGTGAAAACCCAATAACCGGCCGTTCTTTGTGTAGAAGTCTGCGTCAAAACAAGCCGGTCTCGTTTGTCGTAAACCAGGTATTCCCATCCAGCCCCGGGGAGTTTCTTTTCTATCAGTCTCCCACGTCCGTCGTATTTATACTGGTAACACAACTGGCTTAGTTCTGTTGAAGATACTAATTCATCTTCAACAGCTTTAGGAGGAAGAACAAATCGCAAACGGTTATAATCATCATATACATAATAAGTTTGGTGTTCTGTACTGCCATCCCAGCTCTTCTTTAATACTACATTCCCCTGTTTATCAGTAAATTCTTCTGTACGGGTGGATGAAGTAGTCAGGTTGTTCTCATCCCACAAAGTACTTTTAAAAAGACTTCCGGCTGCATAGTCCGTTCCCTTTGATAATCCATCGCTGCTGTTCACATAAAAATATTCTACCTCGTTGGCAATATTAGTCCCTTGTTTAAACTTTTGCTCATGGTTGGAACCGTTTCGCCAGTTATTACCAGGCATAGCTTGCTTCTCAACACGGTTTAACGGAGATGGCTCATAGACAGTTTGACTGTAAGCAAAATCATCATCTGTTCCCCCGTAATAGTTATACCAATTTGAAGGACTCTCGGGGGCAGCATCATATCCTCCGTTATTGGCTGATGCAAATGGCAAATATTGCTTCTCTTCACGACCAAAGTCATCGTAGACTACAGAGGTAATAATATCTTTGCTTGCATCGCCAGATCCTTTGTACAGATTTGTTTGATCCGGGCGGCCAAGGCCATCAAGATACTGAATCTGGTAAACAGTTTCCCCACCTGTACCATTCTCTGTGCGGGGTGTCGCAGTCAAAATATAATTCTGATCCGATGAAGGTGACGGTGCTCCTGCAGAAGGAGTTGTACCTTCAGCTGTCATTATTACCTCATCCAAAGCCACATCTCCAGCATAAGTTGTTCCACTGGTATAATAAAACCTGATCAACAGGTTTTGACCACAATAACTATCCAGGTTTTTCGTGTAAGACAGCCACAAGTTCCCCTGGTCCCCGGAAAGTGACCATACGGTACCCCAGCTGGAACCGCCGTTGGTACTAGTCTGAAGCTGGAGTGTTCCCATACCTGCCCCGTACATGTGGTATTTAAAAGTTAGTGAAGCACTCGTTTTACCCGCTAATTTGTAAATAGGGCTAAGCAGAATCGCGGTTTTAGACGGGTAGTTGGGACTCGAGGTCTCAACGTAATAATAATAAGTACCTGCATAAGCCGATGATGGCCCGGTTGAACCGGAAGGGGTACTTCCACTGCGTTTTGTCCAGTCAAGGTCGTCACCTGTGGTGTTTATCCAGCTGCTTGTTCCCTCAAATCCTTCGCTGTGAGGTAAAGTTGCGACCTGTGCATGTAACTGCAAACTGATTAAACTTATTAATAAAAGCTTAATTATTTTATGATATTTCATTTGTTCTTGATTTGAATTCGGGTTAATTCTTTTAAAATAACTTCTCCTGATCTTTTCAGATTACGTAAACATTAACTTCAATTTATATTTATTCAGGAAATATTGCACCGTCTTGGGTTACTCCGATGGTAACCGTTTGGGTTCCATCTGTAGTCGCTAATGTAATCTGGCCAGTCCTGCCTGGTCCAGAAACAATTTTAAGCGGTTTAATTAAAATGGAACCATTTCCTGTACCTGAAGAAGGTGTTATAGTGGTTATCCAGGAATCTGTGGTTGTTGCTGTCCAGGAGGTATTTGAGCTTACGGTCACTGTCTGGCTCAATGGTATAGCATCAAAGGTTAACTGACTGGTATTAACACTCAAAGTGGAAGGAACACCAGTACCACCATCTTCACCAGCATAATGGTAATCATATTGCTCTACAATTTCACCATCTGCATTTTTTATCTGGTCAAGCCGCCCAAAAGCATCGTACTCATAGTAGGTGGTTACGCCGTTGGGATCAGTCTGTTCTGTGATACCAATTAAAGGTTTATGAGAATAGGTAATTATCATTGCTGCAGGAGCAACACTTTTCAGACTATTATACAACGTTTTACTTGAGTAAGAATATGTCTTTCCATCTTGCGAACTGACCTGTGAGTAAGTCGCTCCTTGAACCTTGGCCATTAAATAGTTATCCGTCGCATCCCATAGATATGACGTTGTGGTGCCATCTCTACTTGTAATTTGGGTCGGATTACCTTTACTATCGTAATACTCAAATTTTGCCTCCGGATTGGATGAATTATAGTGTGAATCCATTGTTGAACCATTAAAGGCGGTAAAAGTAGTCAAAGGGGAATTCATTTCTACAGAATAAATCTTATCAGGTACATATCCACCGTAATTTGATTTATATGTGGTTAGAGTACTACCTACTACTTTATTATCAACCAAATTTGTCTTCTCAACTGGATAGTTTAACATATGCAGATTCGCCATTGATGCATAAACCCCGGTATTGATATCTTTAGGATAGCGGTAATTTATCTTAATACTACGTCCTTTACTATCATTAAAAGTTTCCTCAGACAACAAAAAATCACTATAATCATAATCATATACTGAAATAATTGTACCATCCTCATAGATATCATATACTTCTTTCCCTGCTAAGATATTCTTTCCCGATTGAACAGTGTACGTCGAATAGTTAAAGTATCTATCCAACGTGTATTCGGGCAAGACGATGTCATAACTGTAAATATCAATATTACTATTAATGTTTTTATTGGCTGATTGTTCAACCTTCAGTCCTTTATAAGTATGAGAGATCTGATTGTATAAATATTTCTCTTCTCTTATTGTAGTGAAGCTACCGTTACTAAAAGAGTAAGAAACCTTTCTTTCAAGTCTCGGTTTATCCCAAGGTCTGTATTTTGTAATATACGATGGCGATCCATTATAAACTTCTCGAGGAATAATATTTCTATTTGATAAAGTTCCTATCTCCACCGAATTTCCCACATTATAGTAATAAGTAGTCTTTCCATTTTGGGATGGCGAAGAACTGCTTGAACTATAGTACTCTGACACACATGGATATTTTATAAAACCGGGTTGTCCAAATATCGATCCGATATCTCCCAACATAGAGGTCGAATAATTTACGATTCTTGCTACTCCAGAAAACGGCAGATTAAAATTCATTTCGATCATTTCTTTAACAAACAGTGATTCCATATTTTGCACCCAAGCCATCGGATACCCACAACCATTCTCTTCCTCTCCATAGGTATAACTTCTTACTAAAGCTTCAGTGTTAATATTATCAGAGCTGGTTATTTTCTGAATTCTTATTCCTGCATTTCTTACCTGTCCCCCACCTACCGGCATATATTTTCCAGACTCATATACATATTCACTACTACCGCCTGTTGGATAAGTAATTCTTTTTAAAGAGAAATAATCAGGGGCCTTGTAGCTTTTTGGCTCTCGCGAAGTTGTAGTGCCAGACATATAAATATCCATAGTCCGATTTTGACAATTTCCATAAGCAGGATCAGATACCAATATCGGATCATCTGAAAATTCTGAGTGAAAGAAAAGTTCTGGCGACGTACTTTCTAGATAGTATCCGTAGTGATCAAATGTAAAATTTGTACTAATATCTTTTGAATAGTAATCAAAACTATATGTTTTGACTGCATTCTGCTCTGAATCATATATCGTTACGTGGTCAAGAAAAATGTGGTTTGAATCATCTGTATAGAAAAATTTTATAGTTTTAATTGACTCTCCACTTCTACTATTAATTTGTATTTTCCAAAGTTGGTTGGCATATAATGGATTTCCACCGGATTCATTATTATAAGTAAAAATAATTTCCTCATCCGGTGCCACAATTTTTTTACAGAAAAAGGTGTTATATCCATTTGAATTATAAATAGAACCGCCTGGTTCTGATGTTACGGTTTGCAGATCACAGTTATAATCATTGGTCTCTCTAACAGAGAAATTTCGAATATTATATGTATAAGCAGGATCATCTCTTAAAACATAATCAAAGTTTACTTTTTCTCCTGTTGGCGTTGTAATCTTATGAATTCCCCATGCAGTAGCAACAAACCCACCATAGTAATTTGAAGCTGCCTCCGTAAAATTTTGGCTCAAAGTATCGTACTCACCATAAGCATATCTATTTCCGCGATCATCTGTAACTTGAATACCTGTAATTGAACCTTGCAACAATGAAGTCAATGAATTACCTGTCACATAATCTATTTGAAGGTTAGACTCTTCAAGAGTCTGTACAATCCCATTTACTCTGTCCTGTATTATGAATTCACCTGAACCTCCTGGTGAAGAAAAAACAAATTCATCAAATTCACCATCAAGTTGTCCATAATTTGACAAATCTGACTCACGCACAAACTTTGATAAATAACGATCTCTATTAACTTTAAGCTGAGGATCATTGTCCAAATTAATTTGGTTCTCATAATTCAACAAGACGGTGGAAAAATCAGTAGGCATTGATACTAATTCATCAGCATATCCGCGAATGGTCCTTGAAATCCGATATCCAGGATTCAAAACCCAACCAACCCCAACACTGCCGTTTTTTTGATGATATTTGATACCAGAAGCATGATAGGACAAATTAATTGGAATTGACTGATCCTTAAGATTTATCGTGTATAGTGGGATTGATATTTCAGGCATCCCATTATAGTAGGAGACTTCCTGCTTTACATATTTATCAAATTCCGAGCTTGTTGGTGATGGAGGAATAATATTTGCGTTATAAATACTTTGTTGAGCACTGGCAATATGAAGTGTATGTAATATTGTAAATAATAGCAGAATATATTTATTCATGAGTGTTCTTTTTTAGTTATAAATACTTAGACAAATAGAATCAATCTATTTAATGAGTTATGTTTATGTCTGTTGTGCAGGTTCGTACTTCCTTTAATCAAATAATATAGTTATGGCTATGATTGAAAATTGTCAAGGAAATAATAAGATGATTCTCTCCTTGGTTTAATCCAAAAGCCGGGTAGAAATACCCGCTGTCCCTTATACATAGTTTACAAAATAGCCTCCATATGGTGTAATTGGTGCAATGAATAGAGGAAGAATGTCTTCGCTCAATCATTGATAGGACATTGATTTATGTGCCGAAAAATACAGCCAAAATATTTTTTTAAACATAGTTTCAAATGGTTTTAACTTCCCTCATTAACAAAAATTCTAATTGACAATATGGAATTCATTAATGAAATTAAGTCAGAATGAATTTGATGATTCTCTTAATTAACCACTACATTGTTTTTTAGGACAGTGGCGATGGTTTGGTTAGAAAGCAAATTTTTTTTCGCTTTTTATAAACAATCAGGAAATGATATATTTGTTTTATCCTGAGCTTTTCTTTAGTTTTTTTCATAAGATGATTTTTTTATGGGAACTGCAATTCCCGTTAATAATTTATTATTAAATATCTTCGTATCTTTAATGATTACCTTACATTACCTGTGCTGAGATAATTTAGCCTAACAATTTTTTGAATATTAATAGGAAGAAAATCTCTTGAAAGGAGATATGTGTAAATCGGGCCTTAAGTTGTTTTTCATTTGGTTAATTAATGATATAGAGTTTGCAATTAACAACAACCAAACATAAGAAATTATTTATAAAATAACAAAAAGCAAGATTAAGTTTTTCTGAAACACAATTAAAGTGAATATCGTTTTCATTTTTCAATGCAGAGATAAATTCTTCTAAACCGGTTGATGTATCACTAAAACGGAATACATTCATGTGGTTGTTTATAAAGCTACCAATAACAAGTTAATGATTTCGGGAGGGGTATGAAAGTAGTTAAAATCGCATTTTTCAGACTGTTCGTAAATAGATTGTATTGTTGCGCTGTTTTTGAGTTACGCTTCAAAACATCATGTAATTCCATGACCGCTGGAAACAATCCAACTTCGGAATCGGGCCACCGGGCAATATCCGACAGATTTTCCACCGGAATAAGAATACATTTTAAAGCCCCGAAACCGGAATATTGTTTCAGGGCTTTTGTTTCTTCTGCCGTCGGATTCCAATTTTCTTTCTCCAATCGAAAGCGAAGCTTAATGGCTTCAATATTTGCACGCAGGTGCTGTTCTATATTAAAGCTCATGTTCTTCCAGCCAGATTTCGATAGCTCCGGTTAGCTCGGTGTACAAATCGTTGAACTCAGAGCTAAAAGCAAACTCATCATTTAACCTGTATTTTTCAAAAACCGGAACTGCTTCCTGCAGAAACCGAACGGCAAATTCTTTAGCTTCTTCCAATGGGATTATTCCAGGAAACTCATTCCAGATAATAGTTACAAGGGTATCGTGTTTTGAAAAGTGAAGCCCTTTGTACAATTCTTTATGTGCCAGTTCTTCTGCTTCCTGGTGGTTGTGCCCATTTTTAACAGCCTGCGAATAGCATTCTGCCGCAAGATCACTACGGGTATTCAGCAGATCGTTATCGTCTGTTAACTCAGGATGACTTTCGTATAAAAAGTGAAGCAATGACAACTTAAACCATGAGAGTTCTTTAGGTGTTGTTTTCATGACTTTGAAATTTGAATTTTAAAATGTTGTGAAATGAAGAGGGAAAATAAGCGCCTGGAGTTTATCCGAACGCTCTGATAAAAAGGAAATTCTATTGAATTGGATTTTACATGGAGTGCGATTTGGCCCGGTTTCGTTTTGTGCTCTGCTGACGTTCTGACGGATTCACCTGATCCTTTTTCAACGCCTCTTTTACATCTTTGGTCGCCTCATTGGTTTTACCTTCAGAATTAACAGCTACCTGGGTTTTGCTCTTGTTATCGGGTATTACTTCTGCTCCTTTGGTTTGGGCTTTATCAGGATTCCATTTGTAAAAATCCAGTTTGCCTTTTTCGTCGTTGACCTTTATGTAGGCGTTAAACTCTTCGCCTTTTTTGTCTTTCATTCCGGATACATAGATGGTTTCCCGTTTTTCCAGCTTTTGTTGCTGGTCCTCGGTTAGTTCCTTTCCCAAAAGAGAATTGGGAATACGCACCTGTTTTTGTTCGTTTTGGTTTTGCCCTTGCTGCTGTTGATTATCAAATCGGAAACCTATACCACGTTTATCGGCATCAATTTGCAGGTGAGCATTAAACTCTTTTCCACTACGGGCTGTCATTCCTTCCATATAAATTGAGCGTCCTTCGGCCAGCTCTTTCTTTTGGTTTTCATCGAGCTTCACACCTTTAATTTCTTCGGGGATTTTTATTTTATCAGCTCGCGCGGCAACAAGTTCGTTGGTGAGTTTATCAATGGATAAAAATACCGGTGTGCTCTCTCCCTCTTTATACTGTGGTTGCAAAATTCTTCCGGCATTTCCGGTTTTCAGCAGGTTTTGTTTATCCTCTTCAGTTAAGGTGACACCAAAATACGGACGGTCGAGTTCGGGATTGTTGCGAACCGCATGAACAGCCAGTTTAAAATCTCCATTTTCGTCCTGACGAAATGCCAGCCGTGCATCGGTTCGGATGTTCAGATTATCGGTTTTAATGGTAATCGGAATCAAACCTGGTGACTTCTGGTAGTTTAACATGGGTTCAAGATTTTTTGTGTTTTTCAGAAAATCTTTTGAGACACCTAGCATTTCCAATTGCGACCAATCAACTTTGTTCTCATCAATCAGATTGGGCACTTTCTCCTGAGTTTGTTCTTTCGAAAAGTCCCCGGATTTTACCTCATGCTTTTCCAACATCTCTTTGTTGGACGGGGTATCCGGTTTCTTTAACATCTTTTCCAGAACGGTTGCTGTCTTCTCAACCAGGTTGGCCGGTACTTTGTAAAACTGAAAATCGATGGGATTTTTATACTGGCGATTGAAATTGGTGAAGAAGTTCTCCAGCGGATTGCTGTGCCTGTCAATTTTTAAGAAACTTCCTGCATTCGCTTGTTTAGGAGCCTCTGTTTTTAGTTGACCTTTTTCATCAAAACCACTTACAGCTTTTAGTTTGTTTTCGTTTTTCTCTTTAACCAGTAATACTTTCTGGTCATTGTTTTTTTGTTCCATAATACATTTCTTTTAATGATTTAAAAGCGAATGTATTTTTGATTTAGCGACTTCGAATCAAACTGGCCGCAATTGGCGTTGAACGGGTGAAGTTGGCTTTACAATCTGGTTTTTGCTAATAATTTATCATATTCGTCTTCTAACTTATATCTGCTATAATCTTCTATATCCGTTTTTAACTCTTCTAATTTTGGAATACAACCAATTGTCATTTTAAATTCATCGTCAATTTTAGATACAGATACTGCAAGTTCTTCCATTTTTTCTTGCAATTCCTTAACTCGTGCTCTGGTCATTCTATTCATTTCTATTTTAACATCATCGGTAAATTGAATATCTGATTTAAATAAATGGAACTCAAACCCATCGTTACTCTTAAAACCAAGGCTCAAAGCTGACCTTTTTGAATTCTCATATTTCTTCTCACCTAAATCAATTTCATTGATCGTAATCCGAATTTTTTCTTTGATTTTAAATATGTGAGGTAATATTGTATTGCTCATAGCTTTAAATAAATGACCTTGCTTACGGTACTTTTTTAACACGTATGCATGGAGGTCATCTAAATCTTCCATTACCAATAAAGCTCCGACATAGAGCGAACTTTCATTCTTTACAAAATAAAATTGTTCCCTTTTATCACGATATAATCGCCCTGATGAGTTGAAACCAAGTTTTACTTTATGCCAAACAATTCCATATTCAACATTTTCGGAGAGTTTCTGGAGAAAGATATCCTCTTTATCTCCATCATTTAATTTGTTAATTATCGTCTTTATTGATTTGTTATGCATTCCACACTCTTAATATTCTGTTTTAGTAAAGTTATACATAAAATTCTTCCTATGCCCCAGCATTTCTCAAATCGCATTTTCATGCACACCGCTGCTCATGATTCGCAGTTTCCCGGTGGATTGAAACTGCTCAATCGAAAAGCCTTTGCATCGCACGGCAAAATAATCCCTTACATTTATTCCAGGGATACATTTGCCTTCTGCCTGCCCCTATAAAATTCAATTTAACGTTACTATGCCTCCGGTAACTTCATTCGAGGGAATTTTTCCGAGCCTAGCCGGAACACTCCCAGCATTCAGTAACCTCCGGCACCGCACACAAGAGTAAAGCTTTCATTTCTTTTCATTCAACCTGTTCTCACAGACCTCATTTCAGTACATTCAAACTTTACACTTGTTTTTGCCTCCACTGGATTTAGAATAGTAGCTTACTGACTTTTGAAAAAGTACAGTTATCATTTTACTCAATTTATAGATTCTTCTTTCCCGCATTCCAATTTAAGAATGTGCTTTCCGTCCGGCCATTGTTGTTCTGTTGGCAAAATAAAGACCATGTTTTTGGAGCCTGCAAGTTCAGGCCTGCTGTTTTGCAGCAAATCTCCAACCTCCTGGCGTCGAATAGTATTTCCTGCAAAAAACTTGCAGGTCCAACACGCCTTTTTTAACCGGGCCACAAAACAACAACGACCGACCCGATGGAAAGACGCATAATATTAAACGAATGAAATATGGAAAAGAAGAATAGAAATAAATATTTTGAAAATGGAAGTAAAGAAAAACAAAACTCACTCTCCTCCGGAATCCGCATAGGTGAGTTTGGAATTGTTATTGTACTGCTCATAACATCACAATTATCAACCTTTTAAAACTGCCCAAATGAGAGAGAAAGCTAACAAATTACCGTTTCGATGGATTTTAAGAATCATTGTTATCGTACTTTCATCTTATATTACCGGATTAAGTTTCTGGTATTGTTTACTGGCTTATATCGCAATTCTGTTCCTGATTGAATTTGCTAAAAATATGATCGTAGTTATCCTTGGTATTGCCATAGTTGTTACGGTAACTCTTGCCATGTTTCTTGGATTGATAGCGCTTTAATCTTTTATAAGAATAGTTTTAATACATCATAACGCAGAGCCGTTTCGCCCTGCTTCTTTTTTCATGAGCCTGTGCGGTTTGAAAGAAGCAAAAAACCGTGAAGAAGTAAAAGTGGAGATAAGGAAACAGCATTAAGATTGATTCTATATCTTATTTTTTGAGATATAATTGTATTTTAGACAACAAAAATTTTATTGATGTGAATCGCATTAAGGTAGTGCTTGAAGAGAAAGGTATTAAACAAACCTGGCTGGCTGGGAAACTTGGAAAGAGCTACAATATGGTTAACTCCTATGTACAAAACAGACAACAACCACGACTCGAAGTGTTGATGCAAATTGCAGAAATATTAGATGTTGATGTTAAAGACCTGATTGTCTCAAACAAAAGTTATATATGAATGAGGCAAAAACACGAAAAGAAATTATAGACAACCGTTTAAAACAGGCGGGCTGGATTGTTAGTGACCGGTCTCAGGTGATAGAAGAATTTGACATTATCGTTGATAAGGATCTGGCAAAGGAATCTTCGACTCCATATAACGGGCATCAATACAGTGATTATGTTTTACTGGGGAGAGACGGCCAACCATTGGCGGTTGTAGAAGCTAAAAAAACATCGGTTGATGCAGCAATCGGCCGGGAACAGGCTAAACAATATTGCTACAACTTAGTAAATGCACAGGGAGGTGAACTTCCTTTCTGTTTTTATACCAACGGACATGATATTTTCTTTTGGGATTTGGAAAACTATCCGCCAAAGAAGGTATATGGATTTCCTTCCCGAGATGATTTGGAGCGTTTCTTATATGTTCGCAAATCAAGAAAGGCATTGGCAGGTGAGCTAATCAATACAAAAATTGCCGGACGTGATTACCAGATCCGATCTATCCGCGCCGTGATGGAGGCCATTGAAAAACGGAGACGAAAGTTTTTGTTGGTTATGGCAACAGGTACCGGAAAAACAAGAACCTGTATTGCGTTAACCGATACTTTAATGCGCGCCGGATGGGCAGAAAGGGTTTTATTCCTGGTTGACAGGATTGCACTTCGCGACCAGGCTTTGGAAGCTTTCAAAGAACATTTACCCAACGAACCCCGTTGGCCTAAACAGGGAGAAAAAGAAATTGCAACCGACAGGCGGATTTATGTTTCAACTTATCCGACCATGCTGAACATTATAAGGGAAGAAAATAAAACACTTTCACAGCATTTTTTCGACTTGGTTGTAATTGACGAAAGCCACCGAAGCATTTACAATACCTATCAGGAAATATTGGATTATTTCAGTACAATAACGCTTGGATTAACAGCCACTCCAACCGATGTTATCGATCACAACACCTTTGAAATATTTGAGTGTGAGGATGGCGTTCCAACATTTGCCTATTCTTATGAAGAGGCAGTAAATCATATACCGCCATATTTGTGCAATTTTCAGGTAATGAAAATTAAAACCAAATTTCAAGACGAAGGAATAAACAAACGTACGATCTCATTAGAAGACCAGCAAAAACTAATTCTAGAGGGCAAGGAAATTGAAGAAATAAATTACGAAGGAACCGACCTTGAAAAAAAGGTGATCAACAGGGGAACAAATGCCCTGATTGTTCGTGAATTTATGGAAGAATGTATCAAAGATACTAACGGTGTTTTGCCGGGCAAAACGATATTCTTTTGTATTAGTAAAGCGCATGCCCGGCGGATTGAAGAGATATTTGATTCACTTTATCCGGAATACAAGGGGGAGTTGGCTAAGGTTCTGGTTAGTGAAGACCCGAGAGTTTACGGCAAGGGCGGATTGCTGGACCAATTTAAACACAATGATATGCCTCGTGTAGCTATTAGTGTTGATATGCTGGACACTGGAATTGATGTTCAGGAGCTGGTCAATCTTGTATTTGCTAAACCCGTTTATAGTTATACAAAATTCTGGCAAATGATAGGCCGGGGAACGCGCAGGCTTGAGCGCGGTAAACTGAAGCCGTGGTGCACCGAAAAAGACGCTTTTCTTATTCTTGACTGTTGGGATAATTTCGAATATTTTAAATTAAATCCGAAAGGGAAAGAACCCAAACAGCAAATTCCTTTACCTGTTCGGTTGTTTGGTACCAGGTTGAGCAAAATAGAAGAAGCTCAAAACCAAAACGAAACAGAAATTGCAGTAAAAGAGATTGTAAAGCTAAGAATGCAGGTTGAAACACTTCCTATAAACTCGGTTGTTATTATTGACGCATTGAACGATTTGCAACGTTTGAAAGATGAAAATTTCTGGAATAACCTTACTGCTGATAAAGTTGAATTTCTGGATTCAGTTGTAAAACCATTGTTCCGAACAGTTTCCGATTCCGATTTTAAAGCCATGCGCTTCGAAAAAGATATTGTTGAAGTTTCGCTTGCTCGCTTGCAAAAGGATGAAGAAAAATACGAAACCATCAGGGAAAGTATCGTTGAAGAAATTGGCGAATTGCCTTTGAGTGTGAATATTGTAGCCAAACAACAGGAATTGATTCAAAAAGCACAATCCAATCATTTTTGGGCAACGATTAACGAGGATAAGTTTGATGAGTTGATTGAAATAATTGCTCCTTTAATGAAATTCCGCGAATTGGTTATTACATTGCCGCCAGCCAAATTTAACCTGAAGGACATTGTTTCAGGAAAGGAGAAAGTTGAGTTTGGCCCTCAACATGAAGCTTTAAGCGTAGCAAAATACCGCGAACTGGTAGAGCAAAAAATAAATGAGTTGGTTTCGTTCAACCCGCTATTGAAAAAACTGAAACAGGGGGTGGAAATTACCCCCGAAGAAGCCGAACAATTGGCCGAAGATTTACACAACGAGCATCCGCACATTACTATTGAATTGCTACGTAAAGTGTATGACCACCGTAAAGCCCAGCTGGTACAGTTTGTCAAACATATTTTAGGAATCGAACTGCTTGAAACATTTTCGGAGACGGTTACAAAGGCTTTCGATGATTTTATAAACCACCACACGTATTTAACCAGCCGTCAATTACAATTTTTGGATTTATTAAAGAACTTTGTCCTGGAGAAAGGGGAAATTACCAAACGAAACCTTATCGAGTCACCGTTTACAATGATCCATCCCGAAGGAGTACGGGGTATTTTTACTGCAAAAGAAATTGACGAGATAATTGAATTAACGAATAAAGTACTGGCTGCATAATGGCAAAGAAAAAAATATTCATAAGTAGTGTTCAACGGGAATTTGAAGCTGAGCGAAAAGTTCTGTACGATTATATTTATGCCGATCCTTTATTAGGTAGATTTTTTGAACCATTTATATTTGAAGCTCTTCCTGCTATTGACCAAAGGGTGGATAATGTGTATTTACGTGAAGTGGAAAACAGTACCATTTACCTGGGATTATTCGGGAAAGAATACGGTTTTCAAAATCATGATGGCGTATCTCCAACAGAACTGGAATTTAATCATGCAACCCTGCATCATCTCACCCGCCTGATATTTATATCATCCCACCCGAACAACGAACGGCATCCTAAAGAATTGGCTTTAATCGAAAAAGCCCAGGGAGTTGTTGTGCGAAAGAAAATTGCGGGAACAGACGACCTTAAAGCATCGGTTTATGCGGCGTTGGTACGTTATCTTGTTGAAAAGGAAATTATTCGCTCCGGTCCTTTTGATGCATCAGTAAATGAAAAGGCCGATTTGAATGATATCGATACTGAAAAAATCAAATGGTTCGTCAGGCTTGCCCGTGAAAAAAGAGGCTTTGCCTTGCAGGAAACTGATTCAGTTGAAAAAATACTGACCCATTTAAATCTTTTCGAAAATAACAAACCTGTAAATGCGGCTTTATTGTTGTTTGGGAAACAACCTCAGCGTTTTTTTATCAGTTCGGAAGTAAGATGTGTTGTATTCCGCGGGACAAAAATGGAAAAGCCAATTCCATCGTATAAAGTGTATAAAGGAACTGCTTTTGAACTCGTTGATCAAACGGTAGAATTTATTCTGTCGAAACTGGATTATAGTGTGGGAACCCGCCAAACAAATGTTCAGGCTCCCGGCGCTTATGAAATTCCCAAGGATGTAATTGCCGAGGCTGTTGTTAATGCTATTGCACACCGCGATTATACAAATAACGGTAGTGTTCAGGTTATGCTGTTTCGCGACAGGCTTGAAATCTGGAACCCCGGTTCTTTACCCATGGGATGGACGGTGGAAAAACTTAAACAGTTGCATAGTTCGGTACCTGCAAATCCGTTAATGGCTGAACCTTTGTATTTAACCGCTTATATCGAACGATTGGGGACCGGTACTTCCGATATGGTCCGCCAATCAAAAACGGCAGGATTAAAGGAACCGCAATTCATACAAGCTGAAGAATTCAGGACTGTATTATACCGCCCTTCGTATTTGCAGACTACCGAACAAGTACCGGATAAGCACCGGACAAGTAACGAAGAACTACCGCAGGAGTACCGCAGTACCTCCGTAGAAGTTCGGAATTTAATTGCGGTACTGAAAAATGAAATGAACCGCCAGGAGTTACAGGACAAGTTGGAACTTAAACACGAAGGGAATTTCAGGGATATTTATCTGGTACCGGCTTTACATGAAGGTTGGGTAGAAATGAAGTACCCGCAAAAAAACCATCCAAAACAAAAATACCGCCTTACCGAAAAAGGTTTGGCGTTGCAAAAATTACTTCGAAACGAAAAATAATCATGCTTCAGAATAACAGCACATTAAAATCATTAATCGACCGTCTTTGGCAAAACTTCTGGGAAGGTGGCATTGCCAATCCGCTTACTGCAATCGAGCAGATAACCTATTTGCTTTTTATGAAACGCCTCGACGATTTGGAGGCCAAACGCGAGCGCGATGCCGATTTTACCGGCGAAGCATACAACTCCCGCTTTAAAGGCGAATTTACCATTCCCGGCACAACCGAAACCATTGATAAAAACGAATTACGCTGGAGCGTGTTTAAACACAAACCGGCCAATGAAATGCTGTTGCATGTGCAAACCAAAGTCTTTCCTTTTATGAAAGGCTTGAACGGCGAAACATCCGCTTTTACAAAGCACATGGAAAACGCCGTTTTTATTATGCCCAAAGCCAGTTTGCTGGTTTCGGCCATTCACGTTATTGAAGATATCTTCAAAGAAATTGAACGCGATGCCACCGAAGGCGGACAAGCGTTTCAGGATATACAGGGCGATGTATATGAAATGCTCTTAAACGAAATTGCCACCGCCGGAAAGAACGGGCAATTTCGCACTCCCCGGCACATTATTAAATTAATGGCCGAACTGCTTGCGCCACAATTAGGGCAGCGCATTGCCGACCCGGCATGTGGCACCGGAGGTTTCCTTTTAGGCGCTTACCAATACATATTGAGCGACCTGGTTCGTAAAAAAGAACCATCGAAACTGATAACAGACGAAGATGGTTTTGAATGCGCCGCCATTAGCGCCGTTTTAACCCGGGAAGTGAAGGAAATACTCGACCAGAGTTTTTCGGGTTACGACATTGATACCACCATGGTTCGCCTTGGAATGATGAACCTGATGATGCACGGCATTGACGAACCCTTGATTGACTACAAAGACACGCTGAGCAAAAGCTACAACGAAACCGGCGTGTACGACATAATCATGGCCAATCCTCCATTTACAGGTAATATCGATAAAGGCGACATTAACGAAAGCCTGCAACTGCCCACCACCAAAACCGAGCTGCTTTTTGTGGAGCGTATTTTTCACATGCTGAAAATGGGAGGAACAGCCGCCGTAATTGTTCCGCAGGGTGTTTTGTTTGGTAGCGGAAAAGCCTTTAAAGCTTTGCGCCAATCGTTAATTGAAAAAGCCGAACTAAAAGCCGTTATCGCCATGCCAAGCGGAGTATTTAAACCTTACGCCGGAGTTGCCACTGCCATTTTGCTTTTTACCAAAGGCGGTGAAACCAACAACGTTTGGTTTTATGGCATGGAAAACGATGGTTACAGCCTCGACGACAAACGCAACAAAATTTCCGACAGCGATTTGCAGGATATTGTAGAACAATTTAATAAACGTGTCAGCCTGAGCGAAGTCGAAGGCGACAGGAGGGGTAAGCACTTCTTTGTTCCCAAATCCGAAATTGAAGACAATGCCTACGACCTGAGTTTTAGCAAATACAAAGAAGAAGTGTACGAAGAAGTAGTTTACGAAAAACCCGATTTAATTATTGCGAAACTGGAAAACATAGAGAGTGAGATTGGAAAAGGATTGGCAGAATTGAAAGGATTGATGTAATGAAGTTTGAAAAATTAGGAAATAAAATCAAACAGATTAGAGGAATATCTTATAAACCTAATCAAATTTCAGATTCTCCAAAGGAAGAATATATGCCGGTTCTAAAGGCAAATAACATAACTCCAGATGGTTTGGATGATCGTAATTTAATTTTCATTTCAAATAACAATGTAAAAGAAGAACAAATAATTAAGCGAGGTGATATATTATTGGCTGCATCTAGTGGTAGTAAAAACATTGTTGGTAAAAACATCTATTTTAATAAGGATTATTATGGCTCTTTTGGCGCATTTTGCAAATTAGTTAGACCTGATAATACTATTAGTTCAGAGTTTTTGTCTCATTTTTTCCATACGGATACTTATAAAAACCATATAAGAAATTCCATTCAAGGAGCAAATATTAACAACCTTAAAAATGAACATGTTGACAATTTAAGAATTCCTGTAATCCCGTTTAAAGCCCAACTCCACATCGCCAACATACTTTCCAAAGCCGAAAGCCTTATCGCCCAACGCAAAGAAAGCATCCGCCTGTTGGATGAATATTTAAAATCGGTGTTTTTGGAGATGTTTGGAGACTCAGGGATTAATAATAAGAAATGGGAAACGAGAAAAGTAAAGGAACTTTCGTTGCGGTTTTCTGATGGTCCATTTGGATCAAACCTTAAAACAGAGCATTATTCAGATAAAGGAATCCAAGTAATTCGTTTACAAAATATTGGTATTAATAACTTTATTGAAGAAGATGTAAAGTATATCGATGAAATTCACTATGAAAATGTATTGTTTAAATATTCATGTTATCCGAATGATGTGGTTATTGCAACAATGGGAGCACCGAATATTCGGGCTTGTATTATTCCAAGAAATATTAAAATATCAGTGAATAAAGCCGATTGTGTGGTTTTTAGACCCAATCATAAATTTGTAAATCAGTTTTATATATCCTATTTATTTAACCAAGAAGGCTTTTTACATTTAGCATCGTCATTTATACATGGACAAACAAGAGCAAGGATTTCATCTGGTCAAATTGCGAAAATTGAGGTTCCTGTTCCTCCGCTTAAACTCCAAACCCAATTTGCCAAAATCGTAGAAAAAACCGAAGACCTTAAAGCCCACTACCAACAAAGTTTACAGGAGTTGGAAAAACTATATGGCAGTTTGAGCCAAAAAGCGTTTAAGGGCAAGCTGAGTATAAAAAATGAAAATTTGTTGTTGGCTGCAGAGCCAAATGTAGAATATAAAAAAAAGAAAATCATGCTTACCAAACAAGAAGCTTTTTTAAGAAAATTAATGTTGGCATCGCACATTATCAATGAATTATGCGAAGAACCTACTTTTGGGCATACCAAACTGATGAAACTGTTATACTTAAGTGAACAGGTTGGTGGAATGGCACTGCAAACCAATTATAAAAAGTTTGCAGCAGGTCCTTTCGACGGCAAAACACTTACCCTAATTGACTTGGAATATGAAAAAAATGGTTGGTTTTCGATTGGGAAAAGAAATTTTGCTGTTAATGGAAAACAAAGAAAAGCAACGATATATCAAAGGACTGAGAAATCATCGCTGTATAAAAAGTACTTTGATAGTTACTTCGCTGAAGAAGCAGAAATTATCAATAAACTGATTTCATTGTTCGCACAGGAAAAAACACAAACATCGGAGATCGTTGCAACGCTTTATTACGCGTGGAAAGAACAGAAAGAAAATAATGTACTAATATCGGAGCAATCATTAATAAAAGGTTTTTACAAATTTCATAAGGAGAAAAGGAAATTTACAGAAGAACAAATAAAAGAAGGTTACCAATTTATGATGGAACACAAAATATACCCTGATTAGCACCTTATTCTTAATAGGATATTGTGAATTTGTGAGAATATTGCCAATAAGATCAGAGAAAATCCACCTCTATTTTCACAATTTACACTATACGTGTATTTTTTAGACTTACACTTGGCGCTATTGATTCTATTTTGCATATTTGCATTATAATTGTAAATATTAGAATTAGAAACAATGAAAGAACACTTTAAAAAATTCAATGAGGAGATAAAACTAACCTCAAATCAGAGAGAAGATGCAAAATCAAAATACACTAACGTGTGTAAAACTTTGCATAATGCCTACTATGAATCTATCTATGATGGAAAAACAAAGCTATTGTTTGGTTCATACAAAACTAAAACCAATACAAGGCCTTTAACAGAATTGCACGATGTAGATGTAATTTTTAAAATTACTCAGGAAACATTTGATAAGTTTTATAGCTACCAGAGTAATGGACCAGCAGCTTTATTGCAGGAAATAAAGGATATACTGAAAAAAACTTACACTACAACCGATAAAATACGGGGATGGGCAAAAGTCGTTTTGGTTAAAATGGCAGACAATACTCATAATGTAGAAGTTCTTCCTGCTTTAGAAAAAGAAGATGGCACTTTTACAATTCCAAATTCAACGAATGGAGGAAGCTGGGAAAATTTTGATCCACGTAAGCAAATTGGAGAATTTCAAGCATCAAACAATAAAACCAATGGGCTGACTGCAGAATTGGTAAGAATGATGAAATCATGGAAAAGAAATGTTCCATCAATGGATTATCCTTCTCACCTATTAATAAATGATGTTATAGGCTTTCTAAAACTCGAATTTACAGATGGTGCGGAATATGACGATTATCAAGAAGTGGTTAAAAACCTTTTTGACTATATTAAAGCGCGTTGTTATGATGAAAGTAGGAAAAGTCATATACAATCGGCCTACAACAGAGCAGTAAAAGCCATAGAATATATGGATGAGGATAAACAGAAAGAAGCATCGGACGAATGGCGTAAGATTTTCGGTGATAAATTTCCGAAAGAAAAGGAGAATCACCACAAAAAACATAAGCATGTCGTTCCTCCAATTATAAAACCGGCATCACCATGGAGCAGATTAGGTTAAGCAAAGAAGATATTAATTTTCTCGAAGAAAAATATCCAGGGTTAACGTATACCGAAACAGATAATAAAATTAAAGGTGTTTTAAGTTTCTATCGTTCGTATAATGAAAAACCTGTTAAAGGAAAATATTCGATTGAGTTTAAATTGGAATACAGTAGTAATAGTATTTTGCCTAAAGTCAGGGAGACTGAGGGCAAAATACTAAATATCGCAATAAGGAAGAAACTACCTTCAGTTGCAGATATTCATTTAAACAACTTAAATGGAGAGTTGTGTTTAATTTTTCCAATTAAAGAAAAGATGTTCTATCCGAATGGTTTCGAGTTGAAACGATTTTTAAACCATCTAGAAGAACACTTTTACTGGGTTACATATTTTGATAGATATGATAAAAAACCGTGGAAAGATGAACCACATAACAAAGAAGAAGCTTTAATAAAAGCTGTAAAGGAAAACAAATTATATAGAAAAGATCTACAAGCATATTTAGAGGCTAAAGGTAAAAGGAAGTATAGTCGTCAGGAATTTAGACGTTTTTTAAAAGCAAATAAATTGTTATGAATCAACTATTACTATCTACTACGAAACATTTTTTTGCACAATGTGTGTTTATGAACAGCATACATTATAAAGCATACGACAGATTAGAGAAAAAACAAAATTTTTATAGGAATATTACTGCCTGGATTTCGGGAAGTACACTTATTCTAATAATATTGGAAGTTGTTTCGTTCCATGCTTTTTCTGATAAAGAAACGATAAACACAATTTTATCGGTACTCTCTTACGTTGGATTAATTCTGACTGCAGTGAGTTTACTTTTTACAATGTTCCATAAAGAAGATATTTCAGAAATAAAAATAAACCATCGATTAGCTGCAGAAACATACAAGGAATTAAGAGATTCCTATTTGTTATTGATTGAAGAGATTGCTAGTAATGATAATAATTTATCAGAATTACGAAATAAATCAAGGGAATACCAAAAGCAATATAGTAACATCGGAAAATACTCACCAACAACAACATACAGTGATTATCAAGCTACACAGAAAGGGCTCGGGTTAGATGGAAATTCGAATGAAGAATTTACATGGAGCGATGAAGAAATTAATCGTTTTTTACCAAAAAAACTTAGAGTCAGTTAGTGCAACAAAAGCTTTGTTCCTACGTTTAATTATATATTTTTGCAAAAAAAAAGTAAATTATAGAAATAGAAGCATGATACAATCCCTTTCTATAGAAAACTTTCTCTCATTTAAAGATGAGGTAACTATAAGTTTTGAAGCAACCAGAGATACTCATCTGGAGGATTTTCATTTAGTTGAAGTTGCTAAAGGTATCCGGCTACAAAAATTAGGAATAGTATATGGTTATAACGCTTCTGGGAAATCAAACTTAATTAAAGCATTCGAATTTTTGAACAGTTTTTGGTTGAGTATTGCCGACAGCAAAGACGAAGCTACAGGAATAATTCCGTTCATGTTAGACAATGAAAGTAGAAATAATCCCTCGTCTTTTAAACTTACATTTTTTCAAAACGGCATCAAGCACCGTTATTCATTGAAAATCACCGATGATATTGTAGTAAGCGAGAAGTTAGAATACTACCCTGGTGTCCAACCTGCTATGATTTTTGACCGAAAATTTGAAAAGGGAATTTCAAAAATAGTTTATGGTCCGAAAATCAAAATAAGTTCTATTGAGGAAAAGGAGATTGCCATAAAATGTATTCCTAATATTTCAGTTTTTGCTTCATATATTCAGGTAAATACAGTGATTAATGAGATTGAACTTGTTGTTGATTGGATACGGACAAGAATTATGCAAACGATTGAGCCCTTAACTGTTTTGCAGAAATTTTCGGAAACCCTTGTAGGCGAAGACAAAAGCTTTAAAACGTATGTTCTTGATTATTTACGAGAAGCTGATTTTAACATATCCAATATTAAAAGCGAAAAAATAGAGGAAGAAATTCCCGAAGAATTTATTGCAAGAGCAAAAATGATTGGAATACCGGAAAATGAACTGGCAAGGCTTGAAAAAGAAAAAGTAATCAGGATAACTGATACAGAATTTGAACATTCTGTTATTAATAAAGGTGAAGAACAACGGCATTTCTTACCCATTGACTGGCAATCTGACGGGACAAGACGTGTTTTTGGTTTATCCGGGGCAATTTATAAAGCAGTTGAACGGAATGCCTTTCTACCGATTGATGAAATTGAATCAAAACTTCATCCAAGGTTAGTAGAATATATTTTGGAAAAATTTCTAAAAGAATCTGAAAATGCACAGTTGTTAATTTCTACGCACTATGATAACCTATTTGATGAAGATGACCTACTACGGAAAGACAATTTTTGGTTTACGGAAAAAGGAGAAGACGGAGCAACAAAACTTTATCCATTAAGTGGGTTCACAGGTTTAGGTAGGATTTCTTCACTTCAAAAAGCTTATAAATTTGGGAAATTTGGTGCTGTTCCAAATATTGATTAGCCTGTATGAAGCTTCGAGAATCAATATACGTAATAGGTGAAGGGTTAACCGAAAAGTACTATTTTCAACATCTTAAAAAATTAAAATTTTATTCTTGTGTGGTCCGTCCAAGGTTCTTTTCAAGCAAGAATAGCATTTATTACCTTGAAAAAAGAACAAAAGAATTATTATCTGCTGATGTAAAAGTAATTTGTGCTTTTGATGCGGATGTCTCCCAAAGGAACAAAGAAGAACAATTGAAACTGCAAAGATTTATTGCCAAGTATAAAAATAATGACAAGGTAATTCTTTGTGATAGTCTGCCATCTATCGAATTTTGGTTTTTATTGCATTTCAAAAAAACGAATAAACATTTTGAAAACTACAATGCAATAAGAGATGAATTGAAGAAATATATTACAGACTACGACAAAACAGAGAAATATTTAATGCAGGATAAATGGGTAAAAATTCTTATACTTAAACAAGAAAAAGCTATTGACAATATTAAGAGATTAAAACAAAATAATATTTCATATACAAATATTTATAAAGCGATTGAAATTCTTGAGAAATAGAATACTTCTGTCGTAAATAAATTTGTAACCTCATTAGGCTATCAAATATGCCCAAATTTACCAACGAAGTAATCGAAAAGAAAGTTACTTTCGAACATTTAATAACCACAAATTCCGCTATCGGAAAGACCCCGAGTTTGAAATAACCGATAATTTCACCACTTCGATAAGCGCCGTTAAAAACCGAAGAAGCATCATTAAACTGGATGAGAATTTCCACCTATCTGTCCACGACAATCGAGATTTGGTTGAACAAGAATTTGATGAAAAAGAAAAATTCTATAAAGTTTATTATCAGCAAGAAAAATAATAGGAGCAAAAAATCTGGGATAAAGATTGATCCCTTAATTTTAATCGCAAAAATACAGGAGTACCATGGACAAACAACAAGGTTAAATCCGCTGGATTTGATTCAGAATCTTCCTTTTAGTTCCTAAAACAAAAAGCGTATTCCAAATCAAAACCTTGCCTGAAGTCCCTGCTATCCTGTGAATGGTAAGCAATAAAATTATTGTTTAACAATTTAAAGCTTACTGTTATGAAAATCGATTATTTCAAAGTTTCCGAGATTAAAGTGTCTTATACTGACAAAGTAAAAGCATCAGAAAGACCTCAAATTGGCGCATCAAAAGATGCTGCTCATATTTTCAAACACATTTTTAAAGATTGTATTCAGCACCATGAAGAGTTTTATGTAATGCTGTTAAATCGTGGCAACAAAGTTCTTGGTGTATCCTGTATTTCAAAAGGTGGAATTTCCGGGACCGTTGTCGATGTAAAAATAATTCTGCAACTGGCTTTAAAAGCAAACGCATCTTCTTTGATTGTTTCTCATAATCACCCGAGTGGTAACCTTACCGCAAGTGCGGCTGATGTAAAAATTACCGAAAAACTAAAGAATGCCTGTCAGCTTATCGATTTAAGTCTTCTGGACCATCTGATTGTTACAGATGAAAGCTATCTGAGTTTTGCTGATGATGGATTGTTATAAATCCACTTCATAGAAAACAAGGGCTACTCGTATTGAGTAGCCCTTGTTTTTTGTGCTTTAAGTTTCCCGACAACCTTTGTTTCCCAGCTCATTGTTCTTTACAATACAGTCAGGATTCTACCCTGTGATTTTCAAAAACAATTCTTGTATCAAATGATTAATGAACGGGGATAGTACACGAATCATAAAAAATGAAAATTTGGATTAAAAATATTTTCTATCTTTTAAGGGCCATATACATATACTTTAATACACTTATAATGAAAGACGTATTCCGTTTTAATGAATTCTTTATTCATCAAAGATTAATTCTTCAGCTCCTGGACTCCTATCATAAAACGATTCTATCGACATTGCTTCAAAATACTAAATATTATGATGATCACCTGAAACAAACCTTTATTAACGATTCATTTACTGAAGTTATAACGAAATATTTTGCAGCAAAGAAAATTAAATCTCTGGAAGAATTATTGATAACCAACTCTAAACTAAAAAAGGGGCAAGTAATCTGGTTTTATAATAATTTTTATTTCAAAGGGATTGTAAAGGCAAGTAAAGATTTTGAAAAAGGGAAATTACCAGCTTACGCGGAATTTCACATCCATCTCAAAAGATATAATAAAACCATAAAGGGGAAATACAACTATGAACACGTGCATTGGTGTAGTGCAACAGACAGGTTATCTGGACATAAAAGTAAATTCGTAGTGGCATATATTGATGGAATACAAAAAAATGAAATTGTATTAAGGCCAATGTTTATTAGTGATCGATTCTTGAAAGATGAAATTTTATATGAATATGATTCACCTTCATTAAAACTTGATATTAGTGAAATTGACGAATTTAATCAAGTAGAATGTGTTCCTCATGATTACGAAGAACTTGATATTCAAAAGAACAAGGATATTTCAGAAGAAAGAATTAAACACTCAATTGCAGAAATATTATATGAAAATAATATTCCTAAAGACTGGGGAGGAGAATCTTCGGATTTATTTACCAATCATATTCATATCGATGGAAAAAGATACAATGCTGCGTTCTTGCTAAAAGGACCATCAAAATTCCATCAACTGACAGTTAAAGATTTAGGTGTTAATGGAAATCAAATTGTTCGACTGTTTGATGAACCAGCGGAAATATTAGTTCTACAACACTGCCACTATATTAAAGCGGAGATTTATAAGACCATGGATGCGTTTGCATCAAGATTTGATAATATTAGGAGGTATTGCATTATTGATGGAATTGATACGCAAAGATTATTGATGGCTTATGAGAAAATATAGGAAGGCAACCAAAGTTACCTTCCTAATTTACAAACCCTATAAATACATCAAAACCGATTGACTGGCTTCGCTGTTATCAAATCCTTGCTCTTTACTATAAAACGCTGGTGCCTCCCCCCATTTTTCTCAAATAGCTCAACTACCAATTCCTTTTTGTCTGGTATTGTAAATGATTTGAAAACAAAAACGGTTGCTTCGACAGAATTACCATCAATAGTAGTCAGGTGATTTAAAGCACGAACCGGTCTTATAACCGTCTCCTGAATGGCTGTTCTTTTGGCAACTTTCTTGTCCACTATCTTGAACGTGAGAAAATCAATTTTAAATGGGATATCGGAACAATTTTCCAACTCGGTGCGAAAGTAGATCAAACCGTTCTGGCTGTACAGGCCGGTTAATGCAAACTCAATTCCAAACTGTTTGCTATTGATATTTTTGATTTGTTTCTTCCTTGTCCCGTAAATTTTCTCCATAGACAATTGGATATTTTGAGGTGTTTTATTTCCAAGCTCAACAAGTTGTATCTCCAGAGAGTTTTCCGGCTGGTTTCCCAACTTGTATTCATGCAAGAAATCTTTCATTTCGATATTCAGCTTTGCGGGATTTTCAGCGTAATTGACAATAAACGAGTAGAAACTGCCCTCGTCGGTTATCACTGAAAAGTTGGTTTCTTCTTTAAAATCCTTAACCGAAGCTTTTACCCGGACCACATTTTCTGCACCATCGGCTTTCCCCGCTATGATATTTGAAGAACCAAGATCGATATAGGTTATAGCTGCCGGGAATAGAATATGTACAGTTTTATTGTAGGTTACTTCAATGTTGTAGGATGAAATTACCCTGTCTTTGGAAATAACTTTGGTGTACTGATTTTGAGCAAAAAGTGAAAAGCTGCTCATTAGTAATATTGTTATTAATAATTGTTTCATGATGATCGTTTTATAATGAATAAATTGAATTTTATTTGGCGGGCATCAGCAATATCCGGTGCCCTGCTTTTAGGGTAACTTTTGTGGTTCGAAGTTTTTTGGATACATACTGCGATGTCCCTTGTATAAAACTTCTTCCCACATCGGCTGCCAGTTGTTCGCTTGCAGTTGTCCCTTGGTTTATACTTATGCTTGTCCCTGCATCGCGCCCCATAGTAGCAGTAATTTCCTTTAAAGCACTGACCTCAACCGAACCGGGAATAAACAAACCAGGCTGTCCGTCGGTGTCGTAAGCTGTGAGTTGCACCAGGATGATATTTCCGTTTTGTTCCAGCGAATTGATAAAAATATGTAAGCGTTCCCCCTGTATCCGGGCAATACCCGTGATCAAAGCATTCTTTTGAAAATGTAGTCCTTCGGTTTCAATGGCTTCCAGTAATCTTAGCTGCACATTTTGTCCGTTAACCAATTTTTGAGTGCTGTTTACACAGGCATTAATTGTATTACGTTCTGTGGTTTCCTGTTTGTTCTCTGCCGATATGAATGAATAGTTTCGGGGCTGTGAGACCTGCTTTAGAAATGCCGAGTCAGAAACGGATTGTTGCAATGCTGTCGTTGTGCTTTTTGTTGAGACCAGAACCGATTCTGCAACATTTTCATCTGTTTGCAGTTTGGCAGGGTGATCAGTTGTCGGCACGGTAGTGCCTGGTTGTACTGGCGCATTATTTGGCATATATTTGGCTGCCATCTGGTATGATTTCTCCATTAACAGAAGTTGTTCATCTATGCTGTTGTCTTCCTGCTTTTCTGCCAGTTGTTGCTTCAAAGCTTCAAGCTCTGCCTTTAGTTTTTCATTTTCAGGATTCGCCTTTGGTTTTTCGTAAAAGCTGCCCAGAGTATTGTTTATATTGTTGTAAGCAGAAGCAGAATGCTGAATTGCCCGTTTTGGGTGTTCGCTCCCGGAATATTTCTCTGACAGGCTTGTTTCAGCTTTGGCGGAGGAAAGCAAATCGAATTTTGTTGGTTCATCCTTTTTAATCATCGACGAGAAATCATCCAGCGAACGCACCGGCTTTTGCTGAAAAAGTGCTGCCTGCTCAAAGGCATTGATTTTATCCTTCAGTAGATCCTCTTCCTGCGGTAGTGGGATCTCTGTATTCAAACCAATTACTGTTTTGTTTTCCTCTTTGTCCGATGGCTTAAATATCAGCCATAGACTTGCCCCAAAAACAAGGAACATCAAAGCAAATACCGCGTACTTCTTTAGCATCTGTTTTTGCCCCGGCTTCAGGAGTGTTTTATTGTTTTTGTCCATCTGTTAAATCTTTTAAGTGATTAATGATACTGTCTTGTGGTAAGTCAAGTGGAGTGATGTGTTCAATCTGAAACAGGTCTTTTAATTTCGGATCGCGGAACGAATCCCAAAGAATAAGAGCAAAAAGAAGCGTAAACAAAACGCACATCCCTAAAACCACCATCCTTCTATTTTTCTCAGGAATTCTGTCACAACTCCTTTTGAGTTTTTCCCGGCTAAGCCGTTTCAACTCCGAAAATCTTTTCTGCATGGTGTTACCTTGTTACCGTTTGAATATCGTTGTTGTGTATTACCTCAAAGTTCTCCACCGTAAAACCATGTGGGTTATTATCGCTGCGAACCGAGTTGATAAGACTGCACTTTGTCACCAGGTTTCGTTCCGTGATATTGCTTTCGCGAATAATTACCTGACGAGCATAGGTAGATGCCGTGTACGGATAGTTCATAAAATCAACAACCACACTATCCACCTGTAGTGTCTGATTGATATTTCCAGATATAATCCGGTTGTAATAGCCTTTTTCAAGCAGATCTTTGTAATAGGTATACACGCTTTTATCTGCCAGAAACATGGCCCGGTTGATGTTCGACTCAATGGCATTTTTATCGGGTGAAAGCGTAAAAAACAACTCGTGGAAACGCCGGATATGCTCCCGTGCCTCTACCGGCCTGTTTTGTGCCAGATCCTGAGAAAGGGCGAGAATTAAAGATTTTCCCTTGTCCAGCACATAGATCTTTTGCCGTTGTTGTTCTGCAAAGCTATAGGCACTAAACACTGAATATCCGGTAATGCCTGCACAGAGCAGGATAAACACCATTCCGAAAAAACGGATGTGCCTGAAGCTTGTTTCGATATTTTTTAATGATTTAAATTCCATAATTCTTTTGTGATTAATTTTTCATTAGTTTTCCTGTCATATTACCGGCCGATGCACCGGCAACACCTGCAGCCATTGACGCCGTTTTTCCTGCCGACGATGTCACATTCTTACCGTAATTTCCCATACCACCAGCCATAATGATCCACCCGGCAACAGTTGGAATAGTGAAATACCCGATGATACCGATAATCATAAATACAATGTAAACGCCGTTGGACGCTTCGACTGAATACGTAGCATCGGCCTGTAATTTATCAATATCGGCTTGTAGCATCAGCACCTGAATACGGGCAAGGATGGAACTAAACAAATCAGAAACCGGTAACCAGAGGTACACGGAGATATACCGCGAAAACCATTGCGTCATGGTGGACTGAAAGCCATCGTAAATACTGATGGCAAAGGCAATCGGACCAAGTATGGACAATACGATCAGAAAGAAGGTGCGGATGGTATCAATAACCAATGCCGCTGCCTGAAACAGCAATTCCAGAATTTCACGAAAGAAATCGCGAATGTTCTTTTTCATGTTGTACAAACTGCGCTCGATATACATCCCTGACATAGTTGCCAGATCTGACGGACTCCAGCCCAGTTCTTCCAGCTGTTTGTCAAATTCCTCGTTACTGACCAGGTAAGCTGTTTCCGGATTTCGTTTCATGGCTTCCACCTCCAGTTCCTCTTTTAAATCGCGGTACTTTTCCATATCAAAAGTCTGTGCTTCCAGCATTTGGTTAGTACCGACAACAATTGGGCTAAGCACCACGTTGATCGTCCCCAAAACAAAACCGGGGAAAAACATGATACAGAGACCAATGGCAAAGGGACGTAAGAGCGGGTAAACATCAATGGGCTCGGTGCGTGACAGCGACTGCCACACACGCGAAGCCACATAGAACAATGCCCCCAACCCGGCAATACCTTTTGCCACACCTGCCATGCTGCTACACAAGGGTGTCATCTCAAGGTAGAGGCTGCGTAATATCTGATGTAGGTTATCAAAATCCATTACCAGTATCTTTCGCTTGAGTCACCATACAGCGCCAACATCCTTTCGGTATCGCCTTTCTTTTGCGCCCTCAGGTACGAAACGGCAATGTTTTTATTGGTGTAATAGCTCACTAAATTCCGGTAATGTTTTACTGAATCGTAAACACTGTCTATCACATCCATCCGCTCTTTGTCGGTCAGCGAAAGTGTGCTGGCATTTACAATGCCTTTCAGATCATTCAGCAGGTAGGCGCTTTCTTCCAGAAGTTTGGTATAGCCAAAGGCAATTGCCCCCAGTTCTTCCAACGAATAGTTTTCATCCTGCAACATCCGCTGATAGGCGTTTATATAGATATCGGTAATCTCGCCTACCATCAAAATGGTTTGCTGCACTTTTCGGGCATCTTTCACCAGGTTGTTTACCGCCTTTAGTGCATCGTAATAGGCTTTGCCCTGCTCATAGACCTTTTTCACTTCCTTGAAGTTTTTGATCACATTCGAAACGGTATTGGAAGTTTGGATAATCTCCTTGGCCGTATTGGCAATACTTGTGGCCGTATTAATGGGATCGTTTACAACCCATTGGGCTTTCAGGTTTAGAGAACCAAGCATGATCAACAGCCCCGCTATAACTAATTTTGTTCTCATGTTCTTATTGATTTGAATATTTACGAATTGCGTTTGCTTGCCGCCAGTTGTTTAATGGCAAGCTCAATATTCCCATCCAATTGCTCCGTTAAACGGGTAAGTTCCAGTTTCTCGGTTTCTTCGGTGGTGTAAGTGTAGTATTCCTCCAAAGAAACTTCAGTAGCATAAACCGCAGATTGTACACCTCCCAAACCAATCCAAACCTCCTTGTACAAGCGTTGCGGATGGTTGGCAAGATTGATGGATAGAATCTGAGATTTTTCTTTTTCTGTTAATCCAAGTAGCTCCTGAATGGAGGCAAACTTGTTCATGTACTTACGCTGGTCAAGCAGGATCTTGCAATCGGAGTTATTGATGATACTTTCCTTCACAATTTCCGAAGCAATAATATCATCCACTTCCTGTGTTACAACTATTGCCTCACCAAAGAATTTACGTACGGTCTTAAACAGATATTTGATGTACTCTGCCATTCCTTCCTTGGCAATGGCCTTCCAGGCCTCTTCCACTAAGATCATCTTGCGGATGCCTTTTAATCGCCTCATCTTGTTGATAAAAGCTTCCATGATGATGATCGTCACAATGGGGAAAAGTACTTTATGATCCTTTATATTATCCAGTTCGAAAACGATAAAACGTTTGTTCAGCAAATCCATTTGTTTGTCTGAATTCAGCAGGTAATCGTATTCTCCGCCCCGGTAATAAGGTTCCAGGACATTCAGAAAATTGGCTACATCAAAGTCCTTTTCGCGCACCTTTTTCGATTGGAGTAACGCTGTGTATTCATCGCGCACAAACTCAAAAAAGGTATTAAAAGACGGAGCCACCTTACCGTCCGATTTTAACTTCTCGATATACAGGCTAACCGCATTTGACAGTGCTACCTCTTCGGAACGTGTGGATGCCTCATCCTCACTTTTCCAGAGGGTAAGGATCAGCGTTTTTATACTTTCCCTTTTTTCAATGTCAAACACACCGTCGTCGGTGTAAAACGGATTAAATGCAATCGGGTTATCCTCGGTATACGTAAAGTAAACCCCGTCTTCGCCCCTGGTTTTATAATGTATTAAATCACACAAACCTTTGTAGCTGTTTCCGGTATCGACCAGAAGAACATGTGTTCCCTGCTCGTAATATTGCCGTACCATGTGGTTGGTAAAAAAGGATTTCCCGCTGCCCGAAGGACCAAGAATAAACTTGTTCCGGTTGGTTATTATTCCTTTTTTCATTGGCAGATCGGAAATATCCAGATGCAAAGGTTTACCGGTTAAGCGGTCCACCATTTTTATGCCCACCGGCGATAATGAACTTTGGTAATTGGTTTCACCGGTAAAAAAGCACAAAGCTTGCTCGGTAAACGTGTAAAACGATTCTTCTGCAGGAAAATCGGCCGCATTACCGGGGATGCCTGCCCAATACAGGGTTGGAACATCAACCGTGTTGTACCGTGGTTTACATTCCATCAGGGCAATTTGCGAGCCCACATCATTTTTTATCTGTCGTAGCTCCTCAGATCTGTCGCTCCATGCAAGCACATTGCAATGCATGCGTACCGAAACCAATCCTTTGCTGTGTGCTTCATTCAGGTATTCGTCCAGCCATTGTTTGTTAATCTGGTTGGCCCGGCTGTACCGGGAGAGCGAAAGCATATTACGCGCCATTTTCTCGAAACGGGCAAGGTTGGCGGTGTGGTCGTCGATAAAAATGTACTGGTTGTAAATATGGTTGCATGGCAACAACAAACCTAACGGAGCGGCATACGAAAGCAAACAGGAACTCCGGTCAGTCGACAGTTTTTCGTAGCGGCTTTCGGTTGATACTTTAGCAGGCAGATCGTCTAAATCGGAAAGCGTATGAAGTATCAGCGAGTTGTCGCCGATTTTCAGTTCTCCCGGATTTAAGATAAGATCTTTCAATACATTATTCTGCCCATGGGAAAGTGAAAAATACTTTTCCACTATTCCCTCATGGGCATCAGTCCCGGTAATCTGGTCGGCTGTTAAGCGCCTGAGTTTTACAAAATCGCTGTCGTTAACGATTTGCTCAAACTGGTTGACAGCTTCCACAAAATGCAGGACTGTTTCCTTATTTTTTATCTCTTTGGGCACAATAAATCCCCTGCCCAGCGTACTGAAATTGCTTTGTTGTTTGCTGCGTTCCTTTGTTGTTTTGGTAAGGAACAAATAACAGGTGTGGTTTAAAAACGGACGCTCGTTGAAGTGCCATTCGAACGATGAACTTAAAAAACTTAAATCCTGTTGTGGCTTTTCGGTTTTGTAGTTCTCTTTGATGTACCAATCCTGTTTATGCACGATGGAATAGTCGGGCAACACCTTTATTGCCTTGTTCCATACCGAATGCATGGCTTCGTATTCTTCCGTTGTTATCGTAAATAGCTCCGGGAGCTTTACCTCAAAAGCAATGGTTATATCAGCATCTTTGCTGATAATACACCCCTGCTCCACTGCAAGCAACGGAAACCGGCTTTCCAAAATGGCAGCTTTTAGTGTGTTTCTCATACTGCCTCCTTTCTGTTGGTTTTGAACAAACGGGGAATACTACGGCGGTTGATAACCCGGCGTGGGAAATTATGCCTTGCCTGTAATTTCATTAACCCGTAACGCCCGAATTTTCTATTTAATGAGAAGGTGAGCCAGACAACCACAAATGCCAGAATAAGCCCGGTAAAAATACAGGCCCATTGGTTGATACCGGCCAGGTACATAACAATGAAAACCACGAATGTCCCCAGCAGGCCACCTGCAAAAAGAAACAGGTACTGGCTTTGCAGACCTTTAAACTCGGCCGGCTTATTTACCCCTTTATTGATGGAATACACTGCCATAGTTTATAGGAAGAAGGAACGTAAAATAGTGGCAGCAACAATCAGGAAAATACAGGCACCAAACCAGGCGGCTGCAGTTTTTCCGGTGTCAGGATCTCCACTTGAAAATTTACTGTACACTTTTACACCACCAATCAATCCCACAATGGCACCGATGGCATAAATAAGTTTTGTTGCCGGATCGAAATACGAGGTGACCATATTGGTGGCTTCGGTGATTCCGGCAGAGCCATCGCCCTGGGCAAAGATGGCAGTTGCCAGAAAGGTGAAAAATAAGGTGATGGATATTTTATATGAATTGATTTGTTTCATAGCATTTTGATTTTGCTCCCCGATCCCCCGGACCAGAGACTGTTTTGCTTTGATTTTTTGATAAAAGTGTGGTGAATATCACTCTGCGAAGGATCAAATTTTACCCGTAATCTATTTCTTTCATGAGCTACTCCATTTAGTTCGTATTCAGACAGCAGTTTTGCTGCCTTTGAACCAAATGTATGGGCTTAAAAGCTGGGGGAAATAAAGCTGGATGTAAGTGGTTGTTTGTGGCTGTGTTTGGCGTTGGTGAATGATCATCCATGACTCAATACAATACCCCATATCCAAGTATCAATAAAGGATTCTATTGGGGGATTATCTGGATATTACATTGAGCTTTTTATTGGATATGATGAGAGATCTATATATTTCTAAAATAGAATAGAAACTTATCATTTCTGATATTTATAATTTATGAAGGAGAGGAGTATTATTTATTGTTTTTGACGATCTCATTAAACTTCCGGTTATAATTATCGGATTCCAGAAATACGTAACACCTTTCACCCTTTATAACCTCACCTTTAAATTGTTGATAAAATGAATTTTTCGGGTCTGATTTTGATTTTCGTTTAGTCCCATTAATATCAAATAGATTGGTTATGGAATCTGAGACCAATTTCCTTTCACCATCTTTTACGTTTGGAATCCATCCCTTTTTACTTAACTCTAAAAATAGTTCACACAGCTCTTGCTGAGAACCTAACCATTCTATGGATTTATTCTTATTATTAACTAGAGTAATTTTACTTGAAGTTCCTAACAAAGTCTCAATATCTGGATTTAAAACCATTAAACGAGCTTCTATAAATTCGATAAGCATTTCTGTTATAATATCTGCAATTTTTTTTGTTAGCTGAATTCCCCAGAAAACACTTAATTGTATTGAATCGTCAGACAATATACTTTTGTAAAGTTTTAATAAATTTTTTAATATAATTGATTCATCCTTCACACCATAAAAGAAGTGAAGCTTCTTTGTATTTTTTAAATATTTCTCGTACCAAAAGATTAATTCATGAAAACAGTCTTGCACATATTCATATATCAACCACTCATCACCTTCACGTATCTCAGGCTTGGCAAATCTTTCCTTTACTTTCTCTATGACTGAGTTTTTTATAATCCCATCAGAAGATATCTCATTGTACAAGTCAAACAGTTCTCTTGTATAAATTGACATGCCAATGGATTGCGATTGAGGCTCTACGTGATAAGGAAATGTACGAAATATCTCATTAAATCTTAGCGTAATATTCTCTTTGGAGAAGTCATGAATAGAATTTTTCCTTATTAACCATACCTTCTTTTCGTAGCTAGTTAATTCCTTATTGATTCGGTCTAAATCATCTGAAAAATGGTCGTATTCTGTAATCATTTTTTTATTTCAAAATAAATATAAATGTTTCAGTGGTGCAATTACGGCCGACTTACGGTAAGTCAAACTATAACTGCGGAAAGTTTTATTTAACCTTTAAAATTTATTCCGACGGGACTTTTTCTGGGATAAAAGTTAGTTAATTGCATAGGAGTTATTTATTGCCTCCGTCGGTGTTCTTCCAATCTCCCAAGGATAAACAGATAGAAAACCATACTCAACACTAACTGAGTTTCTCTTTTTTTTGGTATCAGAAAGGTTTGACACAAACATTACATCATATCTTGTTTTAAAGGTTTTATCAATACTATAAACAATACACGGATCTACAATTGCTGGCGAACGATCTTGCCCATGAATATGACCAAATTGCCATTTATTTAGCTCTACCTCTGTTCTTTGAACGCGAGGCAATGGTTTTATTCCTTTTACCTGAAGGCTCTTTTTTTGAAATAATGATTCAATTTTAGAATCAAAATCAACAACTTGGGTAAGGGACATTTCAATTAAGGTCAGAATATTC
This sequence comes from Draconibacterium mangrovi, assembly GCF_010586825.1. Taxonomy (GTDB): domain Bacteria; phylum Bacteroidota; class Bacteroidia; order Bacteroidales; family Prolixibacteraceae; genus Draconibacterium; species Draconibacterium mangrovi. Next base: position 71,881 of record NZ_JAAAGB010000009.1, read on the forward strand.
TCCTTATATGCTTTCTTTTTTGATTTGATACCAGTATTAACCCTTTTGACCATCATCATATAAAAAACGAATTCGTCAAATAAATAGTTAATTGTTCTTTCTGTAACAACTTCCCAGTTATATAAATCATCTGACCGAAGAAAATCCACACCGAGCGGTTCTGTGAAGGCTACTTGGTGCTTCTTTCGTTGATACCTATATATTGGCTCACCATTAGACCATAGGTCTATCTCGAACATTTTAAAAACGTATCTATTAGCCAAGAATTTATTGAGTTCAACTTTATATTCCATATTGCCAATTATTATATAATTACTTAAGCATAAAATTGCACTATTTAAAGCAATGATACATTACAAACCTTTTGGTACTTTTCAACATTTGGCAAATATGTTACCTGGTTTGTTCTTAGAAACGAATAATCCGAAATTTCTTTTAACGAACAAACTCACCAATATCAAATCCATCTAAGCCATAGTCGGACACAGGGTCATCATTATGCCCCAACTTCCCCAAATGCAAATCAATTAAACTGGAAATACGTTTTTGATAGCTTTCGGAAGTTGCGGCCAGTTGCTCTACCCAATCGGTATTTTCATTTTCGTAAAGTAACTTCCCGGTTTGGATTGGTTTTTCCGATTGCTCATTTTCGACCTCGGTAACTACCTCCATCATTTCTTCAAAAGTTAGATCAACCAAAGAACCGTTGGCAATGCCAAGTTCTTCCAATTCTTCATCGAGCTCAACGTCCTCATAATCCAGAGCGACTTCAATATCCAGCTTTCCTGTGGAATTTGAATGGGATTGAATCTTTCTGTCCGTATTCAAAACGAAGGTGCTTTTCCCTATAATTCCACTTTCATCTGATAAATTGCTTTTTCTTTCTTCATTGGCAACAGGAGACGAAGAACGCTTCCAATCCTTAAAGAAAATACTTAGAAGAATGATTATCCCGACTATTACAACAAATTCAATCATAACTTCTGCTTTGGGTTAAAAAATACCTTCATTGTTTTCGTTGTATCGTTTGACTATTTCTTCCTGAAATTCGTCAAAATGATGTGTCAGTACATTATCGATATAATTATAAATTGAAATCTCATCCTTACCGATTACTCGGATAATTTGCTGAATTCGTTTATGATATTCCTGCCGGATGGGAACATTCTTTCCAAAGCGTGCCTTCGTTTTGGAATCTGAAAGGAAAAGCTCATCATAAGCCTGATTTGTCTGTTTCTTTTTTGCAACAGTTGTTGGCTTTTTCTCCTTCGCCTTTCCTGCCTCCGGTTTTTCATTATGAATAGTGGAGATGATAAATTCTTCATCGATCTCGTCGGGATTATATTTTTTTCGTGCCATGTCTATTATTGTTTAATGGTTTTTAGGATTTCATCAGCCAGTGGAATCAGGTTACTTCCTTTTAAAAGGCTATTGTGAGCCGGAAAAAGTGTTGAGCGAAATACAGGCTTATGGACGGAAGTCAACTCCCTGCGAAATCGTTTTGAATCGGGCACAAATGTTTTCAGAATATTTAAGCCTAACTCGCCGATTACATTTTCATAAACATCGTAGAGTTCGTTTTTCTCCCTCCCATCAACCATATTCCAGATCAGGAATAAACCTTTGATATCGCTCTTCCCAACGCTAATCAGATTTTCATTCAACATAGTGGCAAATTTCAGTGTGCTTTCCATTACCACACGGTCGGCACTTACCGGCGAAAAGATATAATCCATTCCACCCAGTGTTTTTACCACTCCTCTGCTATTTAAAGTTCCCGGGAGATCGAAAAATATTATATCGGGCTGAACCGTAGCACCGTCGATCAGATTTTGTGCGACATCAATCGCATCTTCAGGCATACTTTTTTCAACCTGGTAAGCCTTTCGTTTCAGCGAGGTAAATTGTTTGTAGGCCAATTGTTTGTAATAGTTATCCTTCATCACCTGTTCCATATCGCGCTGCCGCATTTCAGCAATACTGTGCTGCGGATAATCACAATCCACCACCGCAATTTCCAGGCCTTTTACATAGTGCAGATAACTCGACATTAAAACAGTAAACGCTGTTTTCCCGACACCTCCTTTTTGTGTGCTGAATGCAATAAATAATGTTTCTTTTTCCATGACTTTTGTTTTTTATAAGTAAATTATTTCTATAGTTATTCAATCAAATAGGATAATATCAGTATCATTAATTGATTAATGAGCTGTGTAAATGAGTTTGTGTTGCAATGTTCAATTAATGAAGTGTTGCAACGTTTCAACATTGAAATATTGGACCCCTTAAGCTCTTCATTGTTGCATTATTTAACTATTCAGTTCTTTGCCAAAATCACTTTTTAAATATTTCGTTTGCAACTTGTTTCTTTCCTATTTTATTTATTCCGACTAACATAACTTTGCTTACACCAACCATTAAATAATCCATCATTTCACCGACCAAATGAACAAATAAAAAGCTACCAAAACCGCGCTTTTTACAGGACTGGAAGTACTTGTCCTTCTCTGGCAGCATTTGGCTTATTTGCGGATAATCAGAATTCAAAACACCCATTTTACCTTTGTTTCCAACAATTTTTAAGAGTAAAAACATGATTGGTAAAACGGCTTTGCCCAATAACTTTTATGGTAACGCTACAAGGTGTGCACTGGCACACGGCAAGTTGTGTTTTGAGTAACTCAAAACGTTCCGAGCAACTCGGAACCACTTGCCCCGTTGGGGAAAATCATCACTCCGAAGTCGTATGATTTTTTATAAGAATTCCGGTAATGATTAATGCTTTAAATACAATAAAATGGGTACAGAAAAAAGAAGAAATAAACACAAAGGGGGACGTAAACCGAAAAAAGATCCGTGTATACATCGCTATGCTATTAGCTTAAATGATGTTGACAATGCACGATTTCTTGCTCTTTTCGAGGCATCGGGAATGGAAGTTAAAGCACATTTTATTACTGCCTGCATTTTTGATAAGCCCGTTAAAGTGGTAAAAATCGATAAGGGATCGATGGATTATTATATGCGCCTGACCTCATTTTATTCTCAATTCAGGGCGATTGGCGTGAATTACAATCAGGTTACCAAAGCAATAAAAAACAACTTTTCGGAGAAAAAGGCACTGGCTTTTCTTACCCAACTACAGAAAGCAACATTTCAACTGATTGCGATAAACCAGAAAATATTGGATTTAACCAAAGAATTTGAAAAAAGATGGTTGCAAAAATAAGCTTAGGAAGTTCGATTTATAGTGCATTGGCGTACAATCAGGGTAAGCTAAAAAAGGATGCTGCTTCTGTTTTACTGGTCAACAAAATGATTGAACCTCTCGATGGAAAGTATTCCATTGGATTATGCACGAGTTCTTTTGAACCGTATTTGAGTGCCAATAAACGAACCGAAAATCCGGTTATTCATATTTCGTTAAATCCTGATCCAAAGGATAAGCTAAACGACGAACAATTCTCTCAGTTGGCTGAACAATACATGGAAAAACTGGGCTATGGAAATCAACCCTACATCGTTTACAAGCATGAAGACATTGACCGCCATCATTTGCATATTGTTTCAGTAAAAATTGACGAGACAGGGAAAATGATTCGGGACAATTTTCAACACCGGCTATCCATGCGTATTTGTCGGGAACTGGAGCAGAATTTTGAATTAACACCTGCCAATGAAAAACAAAAGAAAGGAATTTACAGCTTAAAGCCGGTTGAATTCGAAAAGGGAAATCTAAAACAGCAAATTGCCAATGTGATTCGTCCTGTATCGAGGACTTGGAACTTTCAATCGTTTAATGAATACAAGGCCTTGCTCTCATACTATAATGTTCATGCTACTGAAGTGAAAGGAGAAAAGAACGGGAAACCTTTTCATGGGATTGTTTATGCGGCATTAGACAATAAAGGTGAAGTATTCGGGAATCCAATCAAGTCATCAAAAATTGGAAAATCTACGGGCCATGAAGCTTTACTTATTCAAATTGAAAAGTCAAAAGAACAGATCAGAAATAAAAAGCTAAAAGAGCAGCCTAAGGAAGTAATTTCCAAGGTATTTCATAAGTGTGAGAATAGAAAAGACTTCGAGGACCAATTACTTAAACATGGTATTTCTGTGCTCTTTCGGGAGAATGATTCCGGGCGCATTTACGGAGCAACCTTTATCGATCACAAGCAAAAGTTTGTGTTTAACGGGTCACGTCTGGGTAAAGAATTTTCTGCCAATGTTTTTAATGTACGATTTGGCGTAGAAAACAATACGGATGAACAATTCAAGTCTCCAGACCAGGATCATTCAGAATTTCCAGATAACAAAGATTCAAGCATTGAGAATCTGACCGGATTGTTCGGTATTGAGACTCTTGGCGAGGATTACCAGGAGGAAGCTTTCATTAGAAGAATGAAACGAAAGAAAAGAAAAAAACGAAAAAGCTAAGCTATGCAAAACGAAGACGATGTAAGAGCCCTTGCCAAAATAATTGAGCTAATCAGGGCAGTGAGTATCCTGATTTTAATATTTCATATTTACTGGTTTTGTTACGAGATCCTTGTTGAGTTTCATGCAACAATTGGCATCATCGATAAAATTCTGCTGAATTTTCAGAAATATACCGGAATCTTTTCAATCCCAATCTGGTCGAAGCTGGCAAGTTTTGTTTTGCTGGCGATCTCCTGCCTGGGAATACGAGGTGTAAAAACGGAGAAGGTGACCAGGACCAAGATTCTGATATTTCTCGTTTTCGGATTAGGTTTCTATTTCTTGAATGGTTTTATACTGAAACTTCAAAACTCGTTAATAACAAAAAGTATTCTTTACATCTTATCGTTGTCAATTGGATATATCCTGCTTTTGAAATCGGGATTATGGATGAGTCGCTTATTAAAAAATAACCTGATGCAGGATGTTTTTAACGACGAAAACGAATCATTTATGCAGGAAATGCAATTAATGGAGAATGAATACTCTGTAAACCTTCCCACGCGGTTTAAACATAAGGGAACAGATTACGATGGATGGATTAATGTGGTGAATCCTTTTCGGGCAAGTATTGTTTTGGGTACTCCTGGTAGTGGGAAATCTTATGCCATTGTAAATAATTATATCCAGCAGCAGATTCAGAAGGGTTTCAGCATGTACATTTATGATTTTAAGTTCGACGACCTGAGCGTAATTGCTTACAATACGCTATTGAAAAACATTAACAGATACGAAATACCACCGAAATTTTATGTAATAAATTTTGATAATCCGGAATGCAGTCACCGCTGTAATCCTATTGCCCCGGAATTTATGACTGATATTGCGGATGCTTATGAATCGGCTTATACCATAATGCTGAACCTGAACAAAACCTGGATTCAGAAACAGGGTGACTTCTTTGTTGAATCGCCTATTATCCTTTTAGCTGCCATTATCTGGTATTTGAAGATTTATAAAAATGGAAAGTATTGCACTTTCCCCCATGCAGTGGAATTTTTGAATAAAAAGTATGCCGACATTTTTACTATTCTAACTTCTTATCCTGAATTGGAAAATTACCTATCTCCTTTTATGGATGCCTGGGAAGGTGGTGCGCAAGACCAGTTACAGGGGCAGATTGCCAGTGCCAAAATCCCATTATCACGAATGATTTCTCCTCAACTTTATTGGGTAATGTCTGGTAACGATTTTACTCTGGACATCAATAATCCCAGTGAACCGAAGATCCTTTGTGTTGGTAATAATCCCGACCGTCAGAACATTTACTCTGCAGCATTGGGACTGTATAATTCTCGCATAGTAAAACTCATCAATAAAAAGGGACAGTTAAAAAGCTCAGTAATTATTGATGAGCTCCCGACTATATATTTCCGTGGACTGGATAACCTGATTGCGACAGCACGAAGCAATAAAGTTGCGGTTTGTTTGGGATTTCAGGATTTTTCGCAGTTAAACCGGGATTATGGCGACAAAGAAGCAAAGGTTGTTATGAATACCGTTGGAAATATCTTTAGTGGTCAGGTGGTTGGTGAAACTGCCAAAACTTTATCGGAACGATTTGGGAAAGTATTGCAAAAGCGCCAGTCGATGACCATTAACCGACAGGATAAATCCACTTCTATTAACACTCAGATGGACACCTTAATTCCGGCATCGAAAATCAGCAACCTTACTCAAGGAACTTTTGTAGGTGCCGTTTCCGATAACTTTGGCGAACGTATAGAGCAAAAGATTTTCCATGCAGAAATTGTCGTTGACAACGAAAAGGTGGCCAGAGAAACAAAAAATTATAAGCCTATCCCGGTTATCACAAACTTTACCGATAAAGACGGGAAAAACCAGCTGCAACAGGAAATTAATTTCAATTATTCACGCATCAAAAGCGAAACTGCGCAGATTGTAGTGGATGAATTGGAAAGAATTAAAAACGATCCGGGATTGGGGCATTTGATAAAAAATTAAATATATCAAGGGCTATCCATTCAAGGTATGCGAATGTGGAGAATAATTTTTTTAAACAGTTTATGAGATAGTGCTAAGAATTATCCGGAACTTCCTTATATCATTCCTTTTTTACACCAATAATACAAGCTGCAACATTCTTCCAAATTTGTTTCGTGTATGGAATATTATTCAGGATTTCTCTTAATTGTTCTTCTGCAAAGACTATATCCTTTTCTTTCTTTAAATCATTCAAATAATATCCTTTTCGCCTATTGGCCTCTCTTTTTAAGTAAAGAAACGGATTTAAAATATCTAACCATATTTGCGAGTAGGCATATAAATCAATCGAGAAATCGTCTTCCTTTTTAGCAGATGATTTAAAAGTTCTCAGCACTTTAGTAAGTAAGCTTTTTCTTTGGTAGTCCCCTTCCTTTTGGGCTTTTTTTAATTGTTTGTTCATCAAATGTTGTGCAACAAATAAAGCTCTCTTTCTTTTGTTTGGCAGGCTTGCTATTTCTTGTTGCTGTAACAGTTTTATATATTGCTTTAGGCTATGGCTTGTCGTTTCATTCCATTTGTCTTCTTTGCTTTTCCAGTCACTTTCCTTAATGTTTTTTATATGAGTTCGCAGAAGCTCACATATAACAGGGAGCTCAGTATATATTTTTTTATTGCTGTCTATAAAATACCATTGGGGGACAATATATTTATTTCCTCTTAATGCAATAAACAGCCATGGTTTTTCAGATTCAGCTACACTCACTTTCACCTTCACTGAGGCATCAACGCCCTTTAGTGCTTCATATTCTTGCTCTTTTATTAAAGGAGAATCTCCTCTATACAAATCATGCACAGGCTTAAAAGCATCTTGGAAACCAGACCAAGAAATATCTTCACTTTTCCCCTTTTTTAGCTGCGATATCATTTCTTTAGCATCATATTCATAAGGCAACACCTCTCCAATTAATTCTTCTGGGAAATCCGTGTTAGAACCGATAAGCACTTCTGCATCCCGAGATGCTTTTGCCAGCCTTTTATCTGCTTTTAATTTATATTGCTTCCCATCTTTTGGCCATAATATTTTTATTTGTTTGTGTGGACTATCAAGTCTATCAATTCTTCCTATGCGTTGCTCTGCAATACGCAAAACACTAGGCATATCGAGAAATATCATGGTCGATATTTGTTGAATATTAATCCCCTCAGAAACTGAATCAGAACAGAGCGCTATAATATCCTCTTCTTTGGAGCCTAATACAAATTTGTCAAGTACTTTTTCTTTTTTTGTTGAGCCTGTAATCACTACTGGCCTGTATTGCGGATATTGCTCTTTGATGAGTTTATTGAAATAGTCAAGGGTTACCACAATATGATCAAATGCAATTACAAACTGTTCTTTTTTTATGTAATCGATAATTGTCTTAATTTTTGTTTGCTCCCTATTTTCACTTAGTCCCGTACTTAAATCTGCTATTTTTTGATATATTTCTAACTCCTTTTCACATACCTCACGATATTCTTGAAGATTAGTAAGCCAACTCGGTAAATCTATACTAGTAAAATTGCTTTTTGGTAATGTATCCTTCTGGTCATTAATTTTCTGAATAAAGTTACCGGAATAAGACTTTGCTGTTTTAAATCTAAATTGTTTCTCTACATATTCAGTTCCTTTAATATGTTCCAACAAAGCAACCTTCGAAGATCTCAAAGTTGACTGTATGTTGTATCCGGCAAGTGCAGCCGCCATATCAATTCGCTTTTCGATATATTCTTTGTGATTGTACTCGTAATAGAAGTTCGGTTTTTCAATCCTTTTCAAGTAAACAATCCCGGTTAAATTTTTAGAAATTTCAATAATTTTTGAAACTATTGCTTCATCGTTTTTAGATTCTCCTGTTTCGTATAATTTATGATCTTGCACGGGAAATTTGCACGGTTCATCTAATTTATTCAAGTAAGCTGCCTGATTCTTATTGATCTCTTTGTTAATCTCATTTTTGGTTCTTCTTACCATTAATTTACCAATGAAGCGCTTTAATGTCTCATAATCCTCCTTTCTACTCAACATTCGAGGATTCTTCAAATGATAAAACTGCTCAATTTCCTTATCTGAAAGGTTATCTACTCCCAATAACTCTACAATGCGTAATAAATCTTTTGCCCTTTTACTAATGGGAGTCGCTGTCATCAATATTATATAATCAGCCAGGTTTTCTGAGATTTTTCTACTTCTGTTCGACTTCACATTTATTAAATTGTGTGCCTCATCCAGAACCAAAATATTTGCATTTTTTATTTCCTTTACCAATTGTAGATGATCAATGCTACTTACATTGGAAAGTTTTCCAATTGAAATCTGATTATTTTCAGCAAACCGAATACTCTGAAGGTCATTTTCCCAATTCTTTACCACCAGAGGAGGACAAACGGTAACAGTATAAGACTTATCTTTTCGACCTGCTTCCCATAATTTGTGCTGTAAAGCCAATTTTAGTGCATTAACCATTTTTGTCTTTCCAGCACCAGTAGGATCAGCAATAAGTACACAACCTTGTTCTTGTAAAATATTTAATGCCTGCACAATTCCTTGTAGCTGGGTAGGCCATAACTTTAACGCATCCAGCCTAGCCTGTAAGTCAGGCATATCCTTAAACCAACTAGTATCAATAAGCTCAGTTATCGCTCTGGCTAAGGCTTCTTGCCAACTTACCACCTTCAATAATTGCTTTAATAGTTCAATTAACTCCTTATTGTATTCATATCCCTTTTGGAAATAATTATTTGCAATTTGGCTAATATTCTTAAAGTGAGCCTCTCCCTCATTTATTCTAATGTTAGCCTCTAGCTGAGTCCTTAATCCGTTGAAACTAAAGTTTGATGATCCCAGTATAGCATGTTCATCGCCGATATATAGTTTAGCATGTAATCCGGGAAGTATTCTGAAAGTTATGTAGCCTTCATTTATGTAATTTATTATTTTAAAGACATTCCCTCCTTTGAAGATCGAATAACCTTCATCAAGCCAATAAGATTTAATTTCTTTTGAAAGTTTAATTTCTCCATAACTTTTTCTTGCCCTTGTATCCGGTTCTGTCCCTAAAACAACCCTAACATTTTTTGTTTTTGCACCTCTATGTTCTTCTGAAAAAAAATCAATGATTTGGGCTAATGACGTGAATCCTGTAACTATTAGATATTTTTCTGAATTATTAATGTCTGTTTTTACTTCACTATAAACCTCTTGCTTATTAATATTAATGGGGTAGCCTGAGTGCGCTGGCCATTCCATCTCAGGTTGGTCAAAATTCAATACTCCTTGCTTTTCTAAATTCTTTGCAGTTAATCTTCTAGGTCTTCCCATTTAAAATTACTCTACATTAGCTTCAATTAAGGCTATCATCTTTTTTATACTATATCAATTCACGATAAAATGTGAGGCAAAAACAACTTTACGTTTAATTCAGTAATTGCTTCAGCATGCTTAATCAGATACTCAATTTCCCAATTCTTTAACTTTGACAAACTTGTACCAATTCCTCGTGCTTTAGATAGTTCCTGTTGAGTACAAGCTTTTGATAAGATATCTTCATAACCAATATTGCTTTCTAGTTGAGTTTTGATTTTATTCCAATTTCCGGCTTCTATATCTTCATTCGAAATTTCGTGAGCTTCAATTACGGGTATAGCAATGTTGCCATCTTTAAGCATGCGAACGAATTCGGGGATAGAGCTTTCAACGTCAAAACTTAACGACTGGTAGGCTACAATTGAATTATTATCCCTTCCTCGATAAAGGCTGTTCATCATTTGCAACTTTTTTATCCTTTCCATAAAAACGTCACTTGTATGAATAAGAAGAGATATTAAGTTTCTATAGTTCCTTTTAAATGGAAATCCTTGGCCGGCATCACTAACAATTACATTATTGCAATAACATGAACTATTCGATTGCGTTAGTTTATGTATCCCTTGATTATCATACACACCGCCATCGACAAGTCTCGGATTAATCTTTTGAGCATCCTCTGGGTTTGCAAAATACTTTGAAGGGATTCGTACTGGAGTAAATGCAAAAGGAACGCATGTTGAAGCCATTACTGCTTTTGCAACAGGAAACTCGTCGTTTTTCAGTTTTACAAAATTATTCTTCTCATGATCATTGTAAAAAGAGTCTGTCATTCTTGTCCTCTCGAAGGTAAACAACCGCGTTGTTTCCATATTAGTAGAATTCAACACTGTTTTCCATCTGTCAGTAAAATCTTTTAACTTCTTTCCCTTAAAAAATATCCTGTTATAGATCCGTTCAATGATTGAACTCAATGGAAGAATATAAAACTGAGCATATGCAAGTATCAAAATCATTAGGGCAACGATAGCAAGATTCAACCAGCCTGGAGTATTGAAGAACGGGAATACAGCATTAACAATAGGAACCAGAATTATGAAGATGCCTAATAGAAATCGAGGAGCTATAATTACTCTTCTTATTATTCCTTTTTTCACTCCTTTTAGGATTACCTCTTCAAATTTCTCACCATAAAGTGCATAGCAAGCCCCTGTAATAGAACCTCCAGAATTCGTCGAAATCACATCTATCTTCTCAAGTAGTTCTAACTTTTTTAATGCACGAAAAGTCCCAATGTGATATGTCGCAGCCCTGTAGCCACCACCGGAAAGGGCCAAGCCTAATTTTGAGTCATTGCTGTTACTTTCCATATTTTATAAATTTGCGGAATCTTTATTTATTGCTCTAATATCACTTAATCGGATTGCAATAAAAGAGACTTCATTTTACGTTGAACTTATCTCAGAATTTATTTCTTTACCTTTCCAAAAGTCTCCAACTCCATAAACTTCGATTTAAAAAGACCAGAGGGCATTTTCTTTTTGAGTAGATTGTGAAAGTTCTCATCATGTGTTGATAGGATGATTTGCTTTTCCTGATTTACCACAATACTTCTAAACAAGTCAATCGTTGAAAGGATATTAATACTATCCATTGATTGAATTGGGTCGTCAATGAATATGCAATTAATAGGACTTTCTTTATCGTCTTTTGCATTTAACGCTTTAGCTAAGAAAATACTAAGACTTAAAATGTTGAGCTGTGCTGTACTAAAATATAAATTAGGAATTATTGGAGCATCTTCACTGTCATTTCTATAAAGACAAACATTTAGTTTTGGTTTATTTTCTTTAAAATCACAAACAAACTTTATTGTTTTATAATCGGGATGAGGGTCAATCCTTTTATATAAATCATTGATTAAATCTTCATAAAAGAACGAACGAACTTGGTTGTCCAAATAAGAAGAAACTTTTCCCTTTTCTTGTTCTAATAATGGTTTAACCTTCTTTTCAAGAAATCTTTTTTCTTTTAGTAATTCCGCTTCTTCTTTTTTGGCTTCCTGATATTCTAAAAAAGGTTCAACGTCCTTTTTTAACTCTTTAAGTAAATTGAGATTGAGAATCTTTTGCTTTAAAGATTCAATTATTTTAAGCTCTTTATCCTTAATGTTTTCTAGTTGGTCTGTTAGCTTCTGCTTATCCTGTTCATTTACGACAAAACCGAATTGGGTTTCTAACTTCCGCTCAAATGAGATAATAATTTTCTGTAGTTCTTCAAGTTTGAGTTCTGCTTCTTTAAGTTCCTTTTGCACCAACTCTTCTGTCGTATCTTTTAGAGTCTCATCCAGCTCTTTTTGTTTGTTATAAATCTCCTTTTTAGTTGTGGAAATACTTTGTAATTCCTTTGAAATAGTAGCTATTTTCTCTGAAAGCTTTTCAGTGGTAGTTTCTTGATCCGGAAATTCAACATTGAAGAAACTAATTATCGCTTTGTAATTTTTATCTTTTTTAAGCTCTTCAATTGTTCTTCTTAACACATCTGCTTTTCTTGCTATATTTTCATCGTCTGATAACAATTGTTTTAAATCAGATTGTGTCTTATTTAAAGCATTATTGAGCTCTTTAATTTTAGTTTCAAAAGCTCTAAGGTTATCAACTGCATTCTTTCTGTACTCGTCAAAAGACAAACCGTTTAATAAGTTTTTCAGTTCATCGATTTCTCCTTGTAGAATTTTGCTATCCTCTTCTAAGGTTTTCAATAAGTTTTTACTTGTATCCATTTCTTCATGCATAGATGCAAGAGACTCTTTTTTATCTGAAATAATCTTTTGGATAGCCTTTCTTAATGAGTCAGTTTTGACTTTAGAAAGCTGACGTTGTTTGCTAACTTTTGTTTCGATTTCACTTCTGGATTTTAATAAATCAGATAGCTCTTTAGAAAGGAATTTATTATTCGAGATTTTTTCAGACAGCTCATAAAAAGAACCATATACCTGACTGCATAGAGGGCAAGTTGAGCTTTGGGACTTATCTGCAATTTCTGCCCCCTTAGCAATAAAAGCTTCGATATCCTTTGCCAATTCTTGTTGCTCTTTTATTTTTAGTTTGAGAAGCTTTAATTCATCATCTTTTTCTTTTATTGACTTTTGAAGTCTTTCAATGTCTTGTAACGCTTCTTTATAGTCAATAAAGTCTTCTTCGTAAGGTGAAGGATATTTATTAATACTTAAATCTTCTAAAGATCGTTCATAATTTGCAGTTTTGAGATCGACAAATTGTTTCTCCTTGAATTGTATTTCTATTTTCTTTTTAAGTTCATTTATATCCCGTACTACTTTTATATACTTCACATTATCTTTTGTAGTCTTGGACTGTAGGTTTTCTATTTTCTCCAAATGCTCACGTTGAGACTTTAACTGCGTTTGTGCTTGGTTTAATTCGGTTTTCGTCTTTGCTTCCTTTAACTGTAGAGCTTTTATTTTTCTGTCAGTTTCTATTTTCCTATCGTTTCCTATTAATATTTCTGATTCATTTTCTTTAATCTCAGTTGAAACTTTCTCATAGAAGGGGAACATTTTTATTAGTTCATTCAAATGTTCCTCTTTTCTGAAAAGCTCTTGCTGTTTTTCATTCAGATTTGCTCTTTCTGCATTCAGGTTTTCTTTTTGCCTAAACTTTTTAAGCTTAGCATTAAGCTCTTCATTTCTTTTATCAAGCTTTGTTCTTTGATCCCTTGAATCGTAGTAGATTTCAATACTTTTTATTGAATCTCCTCCTGCAAATACTTCATTTAAAAATTGAATAACGTTTTCCTTATCTACTTTCTCGGAGTTTAGGACATTGATTCTTTCTGTTAAAGTGTTTGCCAGACTTACGGATTCATCAATTGTATAAAATTCATCAATTGTTTTTAGCTTCTCTCCAGAGTCATTGAGTTCCTTAATTTTTTCATTTACCTTTTTCAATATCTCCTTGTCTCCTTCAAAATTAAGTTCCAATTGTTTGCTTCGTAGCTTTATCTTTAACTCTTTGATTTTACCTTCACATTGTAAAATAAGATTAACGACTTTTTTATAATATTCAGCTGTTTCTGTATCTCCAAAATAACTCATAAACTTCTCATATCGATCCTTGGGATCATCGACTTTAAGAAAAGCGTCTATCCATTCTTGAGACAGAATAACCGTCTGAAAATATTCATTTTTAATCTTACTCCTGTCAAAATGAAAATCAGTACTGTTACTTCTTCTATTTGAAGGAACTTTTCGAGTAATAGGATTTGAACGTTGTGTTGTGTACAAACGAACTTCAGAAGCAATGCTTTCATCTTCCACATATCTGTTTCTTAAAATCCATTGTCCGCGTTTGTTTTTATATAGTTTACGTTCGTTCGTAGCTATATCTTTTGGTTGAGGACTCTTCAAAAAACGGTCAATACTGTTTGTTATACCGTACTCCACTGCATCATAAAACGAAGTTTTCCCAAAACCGTTGGGAGCATAAATTGAAACGAAATCTGCTGTATCTTTTTCTTTAGCATCTTCTATTTCAAAGTCAAACGTGCCATCTTCAACACTTTGATATGCTCTAAATGCCTGTATTTCTACTTTCTTAAATTTCATTTTTCAGTGACTTTTCAATTTCTTTAAGTACCAAACCCATATATTCAGATTGCTCCATTTTTTTTGAGGGAGCCTGAATCTTATTTAGAGCATCATAAATGATTGAATTTTTTTCAATTCCCTTTATATCATCCTTAACCTCTTCGATAATATTATCAAATGCTATATGCTTTTTGAATAGCTCTTTTTGTCTGTCATTATTTAATTCATCTTGGTAATTATCAATAACAATTTTTCGGCTAGAAACCGTATCGTGCTCGATTTTGTGTTTTAAATCTTTATTGACTGACTCAGGGGTAATAAAAAATAGATAAAGATTCCAAATTTCAAATTCTGAATGTAACTTGGATTGGAAATATACACCAACCTTGTTCCTAATATTTTCCCAGTTTTTTTCTACCTCTTCTTCATGATCACTCAAAATAAAGAAGCTATAGATATCTCCACCAAATTTTTCCTGAAGTATTTCAAATTTTGAATTAGGGAAAGATTTCTGTAAAATATCAACAATATCACTGTTCATGATCAATAAGGATTTTATATTCGTTTTTCAATTTTTCTAATAAAACATCATCTTCAAGAATATCTGAATACTCTGCGTGTTTACTGACTATGGCTTTCTTTTTAAAATATTCGATGTGAATAAATGTATAATCCTCTAAAGGAAAATTTATACCATCATCAATTTGTAGTAAGTTTCTCTTAAGCTCTCTTTTTCTAGTTTTAATTGCACTGGCTATATGAGGTATGTTTTTCTCTAATATGTATGTTTCTCCATCATCAGGCGGTGTTGAGATTCCAACAACTACTAATCCATCTTTTCTAAGACCTTTAAAATCTGAATATACCAAATTGGTTAATTCATCAGACCAATCTCCTTGATAATCGGTGTAAACTAATCTTATATCATTGAAAATATCATCTAAATCACTTTCTGGAATTTCTTTATTCTTTAAAATGTTAAGAATAGTGAGAAATTCTAGCCAGATTATCCATATATGTTTTGAATGAAGAACCTCATCTTTCTGTTTGAATAGTAGCAATCGAGATTTAAAAAGGTTCTTAATGCACAAGGGAGTAATTGAGCTTTTAACAACAAGCTCTGTCTTGTCTCTAAGAAAGTTTTTGACAAAGAGTATGTCTTCCTCATAAAAACCAGCTCTTAAATTAAAAGCCTCATCTTTTAAGAAAGAGAAAGATTTTAAATGATATGGGAGAATAGGTGCGAGTAAATCAGGATGCTTTTCAATTATTTCATCAAATGCCGAAAGCAATGTAAATCTAATTTTCCCCAGTTGTTCACTAGCACTAGCCATTCTGTTTTGAATACCAGAAATGAACAACTGACCATTAATGATTTTCAATATACAGCCACCAGAATCTCCTCTTACTTCCTCAATAATTGGATTTCCAGGTATTCCTGCTTCGAATTGCAAATTTTCCCTCGGGTCAAATATTTGTATGTGATCATTTCTTCTAAACCACTCACTATTTTTATCAGGATTCTCGTTTCTTCTTATTTCTGGATAACCTAGTAAGTGAAAATCGTTTTTAACGTCAGTTAGTCTGTCAAAACGATATATCTTATCAAATCCTTCGATATAGTCAACTTTAATCAATGCAACATCTATATCACTATTATCATGTATGAAGTAATTTACTCCCAGAGTAGTACTTTCAATTGTTATTTTTTTAGAAACCCAACCATTGCCATTGAATTCAAAGTAAATAACATCATCAATCTGCCCCCCATTCTTATCGATATTATGCTTAGCGGTAAGAATATAAAGATATTCATTAGTCATTGGTTGTAAAATACACCCAGATCCGCCATTAACTATTGCACAATGTTTTCTTGCAGCATCTATGTTCATGATTAAATAGTCGTTTTCAATTGAGAGGTTTCATAGATTCTGAAGTCAGGAAAATCGCTTTTGTCTTGTAATGAGAAAATCGCTTTGGCGAGATCTGGATAGTTAAAATATATTTCACAATCATTTTTTTGATTTATCAGTCTGGCTAAAAACTGTTTATTTGGATGAGAATGTTTAGCTCCATTGGTTGAAATAACATATTTATTTGAGTCTATTAGCCTGAGTAATTCATTATTATTATTTGCTTTACTGCCATGATGAGCAACTTTTACAAATTCACATTTTAGAGGATCGTGTTCTGAACAACCCAATGCTTTCATACTGGAAACAACAACATTTGGAAACGAATCTGCTAAGAAGAGATAGTTTTTACCATCGAATGAGAGAATAAAGCTTATAGAACTTCCATTGTGTTTAGAGGTGTCTTCTTCAAAAGTATCATCCTGAATGTGTTGGGCTAAAGTTTTTTTGTAATCATCTTTGTGTCCAGACGTATCCAATGAATCTGGTTCTTCTTTAGTCCATTTTCCAAGTAAATCTTTTAGTCTGTCCTCATCTGGAGATAAAATTTTAAAATCTAAGCCATAAATTGATATTTCATCTCCTGTTTTAATAATCTTCTCGTCCCAAATGCCAGGTTGACTTTTTAGAAAATCCTCGAATTTAACTCCCTGAGCAATACTTGTGTCAGTACTTGAACTCCTGTTCAGTTCAATCGAATTATCGTATTCAATATCGCAATCGGTTTCAAACAGTTTTTTTATAGTGCGTCCAGAATTGAACCATACTTTTCGGACCAGATCAAGAGCATCCTTGTCGGTTTCAATCCACTTTAAAATTCCACCAATATGATCATCATCAACATGAGTAAGAATTAATAAATCAATACGTTCACCATTCTCTTTTATAAGTTTGAGTTCTTGAAACAGGTCGTTGTATTTAATTCTTCCTCTGCTCTTTTGAGAATAGGTATTACCATGACCTCCATCAATTAAAACATTTCTATTAATTGTTTCATCTTTAATAGTGATAAGAATAGCATCACCGTTAAAGGCTTGTAGGAATTTTATTTTCATAAATAAATCTGTTAAATCTAGTTTTATTAACCTCTACTGTAAGTTCACCAAAGACAAGTACAATTGTATTCATCCTATTCTTCAATATAAATTGCTTTTAAGGCTTATATTGAATCCTACAACTATGTTGAAATATATTGATTGTTAAAATACTTGCATATTGGGTTACTAATCACCCATAAAGTTAAAATAGAAATTAATATGATTGTAATTGCATATTGAAAAATCTGATTTTTTTTATTAAAAGCAGTAACGGGATTAAAAGATACACTGGTTATTCCTTTCTATTTTAATTGCTATCTCTTGCAAAAGAAACCTGCTATAGGCTAGTAATCATTAAATCTATGTCTTAAAATAAACGGGGGATTATATAATTATTAACACCTAAGGTATACATTGTATGAGTATAGGAAAAGTGATTCCAAGAGTTAAGTTCATCTGTCCATAATGACATCAGGGCATTATGAAAATTCCCAAAAGGTTTTTACTACTTTTGTCCACTCAGTCTTGTGAAAAAGAAGCGGGGATTCTATAGCAGATAGCAGTAGGGTCTCTCAGTTACGGACACAATACCAAAACTCTTTGGGGAAAAACTAAAGCTATAATTTGAGCTTAATTTTCTGTGTTTCAGCACTCATAAATGTCAACACCGCCTCATAATCTTTGAAGAAAAAATTCGATACTGCCCCAGGTGGGCCCACTTGTCTTCAAAAGGGTATGATTTGTCTTCATTACCCTTTTGTTTTTTTAACGACTTTTTCATATACATTTTCAACTTTCACCTAATCTCCAATAATTTATCGGATATATTCATGTTTTATCAAATATTTTATGGGTGATCCGTCTTCTCCGAGGTATTCAAAATTGAATTTTGACAATTATGCCGCGATTCTTTTTGAGTCCATATTGAATCATTTATGAGCCAGTTGAGTCAATTATGAGCCAATTGAGCCAATTATGAGCCAATCAATTTATAAGACGTTCCTGCTCCAACTTCTCCTGACCTTTCTAATAGCTTGAATTTTTCAATTAATTCTGTCAAGTCCCGTGTTGCAGTTGCTTTTGATACTTTGCAAATCTCCTGGTAAATTTTATTTGTTATGCTTTTATTTTCTTTTAGATATTCTACAGCCTTTATTTGCCTTGTACTTAATCCTATTTCAATTAAACTTTTTTCGTTAAACTGATTCTTTAAAATTGTTACACTAATTCCACCTGAAGCATACTCAATTATTGGCTCAGGGAGTCCTGCCTTCTTACATTCGTTTATGATTTTTATTGTTCCACGTCCCCATGCTTCAATTAGTCCGCCTTTAAAAAATGTACTTGCAAGAATTGGATTATGAGGACGAGATGAATGTTTCTTTTTCAAATCCTCAAAGGTCAAATCCTCGGGCAATGAGCCTTCATTCCAAACAATGAGTTTATCGTCGTAAACACTTATTTGAATTGGTGCACCCATGTAGTCCCGATGTACGATTGCATTCAAAATAACCTCACGAATCGCTTCATAAGGATATTCCCAACTTTCTACGCGCTGTAACCCTTTGTAAGAAATTGGAGAAACAAAAAACTTTCGATCAAGAACTTCCAGAACTTTATCAGCCAGTTGAAAAGCATTTCCTTCAATTATTTCCTGAAAACGTAGGTCATCATCGGTTTGCCCAAACCTGCCAATTTTTACAAAAGCGTTAATGAAAAATCTACATGGATTTTTACCAAACAAAAGTATTGCAGAGCGTTTTAACTTATCATCTTCCAGCAGTAAAAGGTTGTCAAGTATTTGCTCAAGATTTTCTTCCTCAGCAATAAAAGGCAATCTTTTACTTGTAGTAGCTCCTTTTTTAAAGGCATGAATTGCTGAAAGGTCAATATCCTCAAAGTTAGCACGTGGCTCAACAACATCATCCCACGTTTTACCTGCTTTCTTAAGCAGAAAATTATTTAGAGCATTTCCTTTAAGTTCTTGTTTAGTGCTTCCGCTTCTGTAATGATATTTTCCTTGGTATGAGATGAGTACATCGTATGGTTTTACATCAATCTCAATATAATCTTTTCCGTCTTCCTCTTTTAAATCGACGTCGCATATTATTCCAAGTTGTGTTTGAATTTTGTTGGGAATATCTTCCATTAATCGTTTTGCCTTTGCAACCCCGACAATTTCTCCATTGTCATTTTTACCAATGAATATCTTTCCTCCTTTGGCATTGGCAAAACCGCAAATCCATTTAAGATATTCATCCCTCCAACCTTCTTTCCATTCTATATTTTGACTTTCTGGCATCTATTTTAGTAGTTTGTTATAATATCGTTTCCGTTGTTTGAACATTTTCTCAAAGTAATCAATTTTTGAATCCCTGTAATCAAAAATTACCGGTGGATTTTTTGAACGTTGAATCCGTCCAATGTATTGAATTAATTTTCCTTCGAAAGCAAATGGATAAACAATAAATAAGCACTCCAGGTTACTAATATCGATACCTTCTCCAAAGTATTGACCTGTAGAAACTACAATTTTGAAATGTCCCTGTTTTATTTGTTCAATTTTACTCTTTCTGGCACTTTCCGAATCATCTCCATGTATCGTTATTGTTTCATATTTATCTTTCAAGTATAGATTTAAAATATTGACATGTGATTTTCGCTCTGACAATATCAGAATTGTTTTAAATCTGTTGGCATTATTTTCAATGTCATGAAGAATCAGCGAATTTCTTTGGGTGTCATGAACCAAGATCCTCGAAATAGTTTCGTATTTGTCAATTTTGTAATCGAATGGTGCGAAAAGCTCTGTTTCCTTGATGTTGATTTCAGTTTGAATATTCCTTTCCGCTAAAAACTGCTGTTGGTTAACTTGATGAAGAATATTTCCGATATAAACGAAAATTAGTTTCTGGTCGTTGTTTTTTCTTTTGGGTGTTGCAGTTAAACCATACAAATAGAATGCATTAAAATTGACAATTGCTTCACGAAATGATTTTGCAGGAATATGATGGCATTCATCAATGATTATTGTTCCAAAAGCATTTGAAATTTCGCTATAGTCATCTAATCTCGATAAAGATTGAATCATAGCAATCGTAATCTGTTTGCCAATCTTTTTCTTTTGATTTCCAAATTGTCCTATTTCTTTCTTCGGAATTTTTAGGAAATCCTGAATACGTTCAAGCCATTGGTCAAACAACTGTTTCCTATGAACGATGATTAGAGCAGGTTGTCGTTTTTCCGCAATTATTTCGAGTCCGATTACTGTTTTACCTGAACCGGGTGGTGAGACAATTACTCCAAAATCTTTTTCACGTATTTTTTCTAGTGCAATCTCTTGATGGTCCTGTAACATAATCTCCGATTCAAAATCAATGGGATCTTTTTTTTCACGGTTATCAATTATTTTGAAAGGAATCTTTTCTTTGGCGCAGAACTGAACCAATGATGCTGAAAAACCTCGTGGAATCATTACTTCATTCTCTGATTCCTCAATTAACTTAAAGAACTTTTCGGTATTAAAAACACTCTTCCCAAGATTCTTCTTGGCTAAATAATCAGAGTTGTAAAAATTTAATTGTTCTCTCAGAAAAACGATTAGTTTTTGACTTAACTGAGCCCTTTTAAGGTAAATCTGATTACTTATAACGATTCCCAGTTCATACGGTTTGTCAGACTCTGGGGAGGATATAAAAACATCATTAGGTCGAGAATCAAATAATTTTTCGTAAAGAGTTTTTAGTTCCGAAATAGAAACCTTTTTAATTGATTCTAAAAATTCCCATTGATTCTCAATTGGTTTAAAATCTTTAGGGTTTATGAAACAAGAATTCCCATTTGCCAATGAATTCCCTTGGAAAGGAAGTGCAATTAGGTTTCCCATTCCTTTGCCCGAATGATAATCCTGATTCGGAAATAACCTGTCGAAACTTGGTTCTTTTTCAAAATGCGAAATAATATTTGCGTGTCGCAGCAACTCAAACATGATTTTTCGGCTTTGTTCTGCCGGAAAAGCATATTCGAAGAATACCCACAAGTGACCTCCATATCCGGAACGTGAACGTTCTATATAAGATGGAATTTTAAAGATTGAGCAAGTATCGTATAGTTTTAAAATTGTTTCTTTCCAATTTTGTTTATCAAAATCAACTACAATAAAAAACGAAGTATTGTCTTCGAGTAAGGGGTAAATACCACAGGTTTCCTTCCCTGAAAAGTGCGATTCTATTGCAGAATTATCGAATGGTAAATACTCTTTGTTTTTGTAATTTTTAAAAGTTCCTCCCTGAGCTTTGTGTCGATTATAATCCGTCCAATCAACTTTATATGCTGGTATATAACCACTCCGTCCATCCTTTTCCCAACGAACTGCATATATGTCTGTCCTTCCTCGGAATAGTGATTTGTATAGGTCTATATTATTTTCTGCAACCATATTACAAATATAAATATTCCCACAGCAATTATATTCGTCTCTAATTCTGACTATCAGTAAGTAGAACTGGCGTGA
Organism: Draconibacterium mangrovi; assembly: GCF_010586825.1. Taxonomy (GTDB): domain Bacteria; phylum Bacteroidota; class Bacteroidia; order Bacteroidales; family Prolixibacteraceae; genus Draconibacterium; species Draconibacterium mangrovi. The sequence continues at coordinate 93,722 of NZ_JAAAGB010000009.1, forward strand.
ATTATTGTGTATTAACAGTCAGAAGAATTAACCTAGTATTTAAATCACTTATAACCTGAGTTTCCTTTTCTGATTTTCAACACTCATAAACTTCAATACTGCCTCATAATCTTCAGCTAAATTGTTCGATACTGCCCCAGGTGGGCCCACTATTTAGAATAGTAAAATTCATAAAAATGCCTGTTATCAATGGATAGCGGGCATTTTTCGTTTTCACACAAAGGTAAAATTCACAATTATTCCCTATCTCCAGGTGGGAAATTCGGGAGTATTTTTCAAAATACGATCCTATTTAGTGGATAATTAATGAATTAAAAATGTGATTCAGCCCCATGTAGGATCATCCAATTACCATATCCAATTTTTACTTATAGTACTTGCTTTCTAAAAGGCTTATATGTGAATCTTTCATTTTGCCAGATTCCTTAAACCTGAGAAACTATTAAGAACTAAAACACAGGCTGTCTCAGTTTAAGTTATTGGACAGCCTCTTCAGAAACTAAAACTACCTATTAACCTAAAACTTTCGGTATTCAAAATCAAGTAAACTATTAGCTTCCTGTTCCACAAACCTCGCCGAAGCAATATCCCAGTGTAATAATTTCTTCGGGAAACGATTTGCAATTACACCCAATAGAATTGACTCTGTAAGGCGTGCTGCATATGTAAACGAAGCACTGCACTCATCTTTACCCAAACATGTGTCGACAAACTGATGGTAGTGGTCGGCTTTATCTATTTCAAGAAAACTAATGGATTCATACTTTCCGTCTACAATTAATTTTGGATAATCCCAGTGTGGAAGAAGGAGGTTTCCTTTATCACCAATAAACATAGCTCCCTGATCAGGAAGTTTCTCATTATCCGGCAATTTCAAATCGGCATGTTCCATGGGAGCTCCCGGACCATCGGACCAAATCCATTTAAATTTATCAGTTGTATATTGTGTTCCCTGGAATTCGTAAGTCACCACATTGCGTTCAGGATGACCGAAGCCAGTAGGGTTTCGACATTCCGTCATAATGGTTTTTGGCACATCCAAATTAAGTGCAGTATAAGGCGTATCAAAAATATGCACTCCCATATCACCTAAAGTTCCGCAACCGTAGTCCAACAACTTTCGCCAGTTTCCAGGATGATAAAACCCTTCTTTATAGGGGCGTTCTGGCGAAGTCCCCAACCACAGGTTCCAATTCAATGTTTCAGGAACAGGATCACTTCCTACAGGAGCTTTTCCATCGTATCCCCAATTTTTTGGAGACCATGCACGAACCGTATTTACTTTGCCGATAATTCCTTGCTGAATTAAGGCCACAGCTTTTCGGTACATATCGCTTGAGTGACACTGAATACCCATTTGGGTAATAAGGTTATTCTCTTCGGCATATTTACGCATCGCTCGTGCTTCAGACACATGATGAGTGAGCGGTTTCTGGCAATATACCGGTTTACCCATTTGCATGGCCAACATAGATGCCGGTGCATGGGTATGGTCGGGAGTTGACACTATTACGGCATCAATATCTTTCCCAATATTATCAAAAAGTACCCGGTAATCAATAAAAATTTTTGCCTTGGGGTATAACTTATTAGCTTCTGCCAGACAAATGGAATCGACATCGCAAAGTGCGGTAACCTCAACCATCGGGTGCGAAGCTATTGATCTCAAATCGGAAAGCCCCATTCCTCCAACTCCTATATGTGCAGTTCGCAATTTCCCATTTTTTGTTAATGCCCATACTGATGATGGGAGCATAGTTATGGAAGCAAATGCTACTGAATTTTTCAGAAAATCTCTTCTTTTCATTTAATATATTTTATCATTGAGCATTGACAAAGAAATAAAGGATTGTTCTCCTTTACCCGAATCTGTAATATTATAGTTTTCGAATCTTCAAATTTCTAAATTGTGTAAGGCCACCATGATCCTGTAACCCGATATGCCCTTTCTTAGCGATACCGTAGTACGGTGCATCTTTCCATTTACATTTGTTTTTACGTTCTTTCCATTCTTCGGTCCAAAGTTCATATTCTACCACCCTTTTTCCGTTCAAATAGTGTTCTACTTTGGATCCGTTAACGATAATGCGTGTTGCATTCCACTCGTCAATTGGCTTTATTGCTGCACCAATTGGTTTTTGCATAGCATAATTCGATCCACTATATTGACTGTCGCTAAGTTTTGTTGGCCAGCCGTTGTCATCTAATAACTGATATTCAGGTCCTGATTCATAAATTTTATCAGCAACACCCTCCTGCACACGGTAAAAAACACCGCTATTGCTTTGCGGTGCGATTTTCCATTCAAGATATAACTCAAAGTCTCTATACTTCTTTTTAGTAATAATGTCTCCTCCATGATCGCTACCAACACCAGAGTTATAAAGAATGCCATCAATTACTTTCCATCCTTTTACTTCTCCACCCTGGAAAATTTTCCAACCATCAAGATCATGTCCGTTAAAAAGTAATTCCCAACCAGCCTTTTTTTCGGCTTCAGTTAAAGTATTTAGTTCTTGTGCATTTCCTAAAAATGCAGTTACCAATATGGCTGCAACAAATAAAATTGACTGTTTCATATTATCAAGATTGATAATTCATAAATTATTTAAATTAAACATACTCCTATTTAATGGGACTCTTTTCATTCTTTATTTGCATTTAAGTTTTATCAGGCATCGATCTTTATGTATCGTTACAAATAATCCGACAACCTGTTTATTTATTTAGCTATATCTTTTATATAAATTTTTAGCTAAACAAGAGACTTAAATATCAACATTATTCATCAAACTTTTGGCAATTGCCAGTTTTTATTGTAATTGAGTTTAATAAGATCGTTTGCAGCGGCCTCGTTAAACAACATCGTATCATTATTCCAGTGAATACGTTGCCCAACACGATAAGCCATATTTCCCATCTCGGAAACGATAGCCGTTTTTGCGCCAACTTCAACCGAAGCATTTAAGGTGCCGCCTTTTCGAATACATGACAACAGGTTTTGAACATGCTCATCCAAACCATCGCCATAATTCTTCTGGGCCTTAGCTTCAAAAAATGGTCCTTTCAATTCGTTACTGCGGTCGGGTAAAATTTCGTAGCCACTTCGTGTAACAACCAAAGTTCCTTTTTGCCCAACAAAAGCAATACCGTGTGCTTTTTGGTACGGCCCTATTCCCGGATTCAAGCCACACTCCCAAATCATGGTATGTTTTGGGTATTGATAAATGGCCTGCTGAATATCAGGCGTTTCAATGGCTCCCGGTTTGTGATAAAAAATACCGCCACCCGGAGAAATTGATTCGGGCATACCGGCATCCATGGCATACAAGGCGAAATCGAGCAGGTGAACGCCCCAATCAGTCATTGCGCCGCCGGCATAATCCCACCACCAGCGAAAGTTGTAATGAAAACGATTCATATTAAACGGACGTTCTGGTGCGGGGCCCAACCACATGTCGTAATCGACATAATCCGGTGCTGCAGAATCTTCCATTACCGGATACGCCGTATCGTAACCTTTGTATATCCAGGCTTTTACCAGGTGAACCTCACCCAGCATTCCTGACTTTACAATCTCAGACGCTTCAAACCAATGTCTCGAGCTGCGTTGCCACATGCCTACCTGGCAATAAAGTTCAGGGTGTTTTGCCTGGGCAGCCACCATGGCATTACACTCTTCAATGCTGTGCCCCATCGGTTTTTCCACATACACGTGTTTTCCCGCGTCCAGTGCCATCATCATCATTATGGCATGCCAATGATCGGGTGTACCTATAATTACCGCGTGCACATCTTTGTTGTCCAGTACATCTCTGAAATCGGCGTAAGTAAGTGGCCGTTTACCCGTCATCTTTTCAACTTCGGCAGCTTTCTCCTCCAATACTCTACTGTCAACATCGCAAAGAGCCACACAAGCTACATTGTTCTCTTTTCGTAAAAAGCTTTTCAGGTTGTTAAAACCCATCGAACGGCAACCGATAAGTGCCACATTTACCTGCTCTGCCGGCGAAGCACAAGCATTTAAAATACCTGGCGCAACTCCAATAGCGGCAGCAGCAATTGCCGACTGTTTAATAAACTCTCTTCTATCTGTCATTTTATTACTTTATTCGGTAACTGAATAGCTCCGGTTTAACTATTTCTAGTTAAACTACCGTTTTTAAATCCCCCATTTTTTATTGGGCACATCCGAAGTACGGATAACCAACTCGCCCCCTGCCACGATCTCCTGATGGGTTAACCAGTTTCGGCTAAGTGTTTCGCCATTCAATTCAACACTTTTTATATAGAAATGATCTTTGTTGTAATTCTCAACGCTGATTGTAAATGTTTTTCCGCTTTCCCAATCCAGTTTCACCGATTTAAACACAGGAGCAGTTAAGTAATACACCGGCTCGCCAACATTAGCCGCCGACAAACCGAGACTCCGCAAAACGAACCACGACGACATTGTACCTGCATCATCGTCCATGGTGCGCAAATAGGCACGAGGTTGGTTTTTGTAAATGCGCCCAATATACGGATCAACTCCTTTACTGTTGTTATTAAAGTAGCACTGAACAACGGTATCGAGCAGCAATTCCCTAAACAATTTTTGTGATTTCCAGGGTTCTTTTGTTGTGTTGTATAATCCCGGCACCTGAAGATCGGGCTGATTGGCATGGTTGTAATTGTTCTCTTCGAAAAACCGGTCGAGCTGCTTCAGGAAAGCCTCTTCCCCTCCTGCCAGTTCCTTTAGCCCTTCCACATCAAAAGGCACAAACCAGCGATACTGCCAAATAGTGCCCTGATAAAGTCCCCTGGCCTGCATCCTGTCAATATCGTTTTTGGTAAGATCTGCAAAGTCTTTCAACCAGTACTGTTTATATTCCATGGCTTTTTGCCGGTATTTTTCGCTGAGCTTTTCATCTCCCGTAATTTTCAAAATTTCTGAAAGTGCCCAGCAATCGTAACTCGATTCCAAAGCTTTATCGGGCGATCCGTAATCCAGCGACTCCGCTTCTTTAAGCAAATATTCTTTAATCTCATTTAGCGGAACATCATAACCTTTTTTCCAGGCATCTAACAAAACAACCATTGCGTGTTCGGTGCGAACCGTTGGCGATGGTTCGTGTTTGGTTGCCCAGTTATCTTTTCCGTAGGGGTACAAATTGGCAATGGATTTTGCGATATCAGCATACTGATCTGGATAAAACAACGAAAGCATCGGAAGCTGTTCGCGGTAATTGTCCCAAATGGCCCAACCATTATAAATGGCGTCAGCGGTATGTTGTACCGAGCCATCAATGGCCCTGTAAGTTCCGTCTTCTTCCGAAACAAGATAAGGAGCCTGCAAACCTCTGTATAGCAACGAATAAAACAAGTCCACCCGATCTTCCTCGCCTGTTACCTGAATCCGGGTTAAAAGCCTGTTCCACTGTGCAGCAGCACTTAAGCGAAACTGCTGAAAACTGTTTTTTTGAATTCGCTCTTTGGCATAATCGGTATTTACAGATGAGAAGCCAACATAAACCAGGAGGTCACTTGTGTTATTCCCTTCAATCAGAAGCTGATGCTCACCGGCCTCAACAATCGATTGGCACTCCGGGATTTCCAGATAATAATAAATACGGTAAATTCCGCGGCTACATGTTGTTTTAGTATCAATCCAGCCACTTACTGTGTTTTCAGCAATGTGATGCTCCTCATCTACAAAACGTCCCGATAGTGCATAAGAAAGATCAACAAACAAGCCGTTATTATTTTGCGGAAAGTGATACTTATGAAGGCCAAAATTATGCGCTACAGTCATTTCCGATTTTATTCCGTTTTCGAATAAAACCTCGTAGTACCCGGGTTCTCCATGTTGCTTTTGTTTAATCAATTCGGTTTGAATATTACTGGCCAGAATTGGCTTTATCAGAATATTTCCACCGGAGCCGGTACACCCAACACCTTCGAGATGTGTATGTACAAATCCTTCGTACTTTTTGGCGTAATACTCGTAACCCGTATGCGTATGTGGCGAAGTAACCGGCCCAATACTCAGCATACTGAAGGGATATGAGGCCGATGGCGACATTTGCCCATGATCTCCGGATGTTCCGAGAAACACATTTACCGAATTGATTAATTCCTTAGTATCCGTTTTCGGAATATCCTGTTTAGTCTCTTCCGAAGAACAAGAAGAAACCAACAAAATACCGATAATCATCATTTGCAAAAACGCGATCCGCCTCATATCCTATGTCTTTCAAAAATCTAAAACTATTTATTCAACTCCCCATGATCTGTTGGCTTTGGGCCCCATTTCTACAACCAGTTTCCCACCGTTTTCAATGGCCTGGTGCAACAACCATGGCGTACTTAATTTTTCACCGTTTAACGTTGCCGACTGAATGTACTTATTTTCCTCAGAGGCATTCTTTGCTTCTATTTCAAAGGTTTTTCCATTCTCTAAACGAAGTGCAACATGTTTAAACATGGGGCTGCCAATCGAATACGCAGGAGTTCCTGGTGTTACGGGGTAAAATCCCATGGCTGAAAAAACAACAAAAGCCGACATTCCGCCACCATCTTCGTCTCCGGGAACTCCCATTAAATCGTTTCTAAACCACTCTTTAATCAGTTTCCGTATTCCTTTTTGTGTTTTCCAGGGTTGCCCGGCATAATTGTACAAATACGGAATATGCAACGAGGGCTCGTTAGCCATCGAAAACTGGCCAACATTTCCGGTTTGATCGGGTAATTGAGCATAAAAACCATATTTACTCCTTCCGAGCGATTCTGTAAATGTTCGGTCAAGCTCTTTTACAAATTGCTCATCTCCTCCCATCAACTCAATTAAATCCGGGATATTATGCTGAACATCCCAACGGTAAGTCCAACCATTATTTTCGCCATAATAGTCTCTTGCTCCCATTCCGCCCGAGAATTTATAATCAAAAGGTTCAATGAATTTTCCGTCTTTATCTTTTGGATGAAAAAACCTGGTTTTCTCATTAAACAGATTCCGGTAATTTAAAGAAGCTTCTTTAAAGAAAGCAGCATCCTCTTTTTTCCCCAACTCTTCGGCAATTTGCGATAAACACCATTCGTCATACGAGGTTCCAAGAGTTACAGCAACAGGCTGACGCTTTTCGCCGGAAGTAACCTCCTGAATGGTTTCTTTCTCGCCCGGATATAAGGCGGGAATATAGCCATGTTCTTTATAAAAATCGTCCAGCTCGCCGGCAGGTTTCCCCGACCAGGGCGCCAACGTTTTTTCGGTAATTGCACCTTTACATGCCTCGTAAGCTTTTTCAAGATCAAAATTTTTCACCCCTTTACGGTAACCATCAATAACCGTAGCAACTCCATGATTGGAATTCATACGGCGGCTGTCGCCTGTAATTTCGGGAAAAGTTGGCCACCAAAAGTTATCCATCTGTTCCGACATTCGTACAAAAGAATTCAGAATATCCCCCTCCTTCTTTTTATCAACCAACACCCGCAGCGGATGATGCGCACGGTACGAATCCCAAATCCAGTCGTCGGTGTAAAACGGACGGCCTTCGTCGTTATGAACGCTCTTGTCAAATGCGCTGTAGTAACGTCCGTCTTCCGAAATACACACCGGACGCTCGTAGCAACGATACAACGATGTGTAAAATACGGTTCTTTCGTCGGCAGTACCGCCCTCAATACTTATTTTACCAAGTTCGTTGTTCCAAATTTCCCGGCCAATATTTTGAAGTTCAACAACCGATTTTCCAACCACTTCACGCTCCATATTGGCTTTGGCCTGATTTTCATCGATAAATGAAATTCCGTAATGAACAGTGAGCTTTTTTGTTTCCTTCGGATAGTTTAGAACAAGGCAGGCATTTCGGCCTTCCATCGTTTCCGATTCTGCCAGCTTACCATCTTCCAACTTCGAAACGCCGGCAGGTTGTTCGCCGGGCACCAGGTAGATATAAACCTTTGTATGGTTGGCAATCCACTGATAACCACTTAATGCATTTCCATCCCAGTTTAGTGCGCCATTCCCCGAGCTCAGAATCAGATACGAAGGTGCATCCTTTTCAAACTCGATTTGGTATACCGCCGACTGGTGCGACAAGCCATAATCAACCTGAATTTGCTGCTCATCGAGGTAAACAGCATACGAATAAGGCGTGAGTTTTTCCTGGTCGTAACTGTAGTTTATAACCGGACGTAACTGATTTTCGCTTCCCTGAAACGGGCTTAAACGAAAGGCCGAACTTCCACGATGGCTGGTTACAACCAGGGGCAAAGCGTGTAATCGCACACTGGTATAGTCGCCACGCTCGGGATAAACACGTAACATACTGTTGGGCAAATGAATCGTTGGGAATGTTGGCACCAGCAGGTGGCTGATGTTTCCCATGTAAGGATTCACAAAATCTACAGGTTGTTTTGCACTTTCTGTACTGATGCCTTCACTTTTTACACACGAAAAAGAAAAAGCTGCAATGCTTATAAGCAATGCTTTTTTTAAAATAGGTATCATTGGTTTAAATATTAATTTGTTAAGTAATTCCCCCAACTCTATTTCTGAGTAGTGGCAATTACGCCCCGAATATAACCTATTGACTCCGCAATTCCCATAAAAGGGTTATCCATGTTGCGTTCGTGCTCCAAACTTATCATTCCATCGTACTTAACTTTCCGTAGCATGTTAACCACACCCGGAATATCAATAATTCCACGGCCCACTTCAACTGAATAGCCTTTGCCCGTGTTGCCGGTTACGTCTTTTAAGTGTACATCAAAAATTCGTGTATGGTACTTTTTAATGTCTTTAACAACATCGTTTCCGTAGCGTGTATCGTGGCCAATATCCAGGCACATGCCAATTCTCGGATCCAAATCTTTTACATGATCCCACACATCTTTTGCATCCGGGAATTTATTAATATCCGGGCCGTGTAGGTGAATGGCGATATTAAATCCATATTCCTTTACTTTTTTATCTACGTAAGGTAATAAATCGTATTCCGGCACAGCAACAATTAGTTTAACGCCCACTTTTTTAGCGTATTCAAAAGCACGGTCGATTTCTTTTTCCGATTTCATGTAGATTGGGCCAACCGCATAGCCTTTTATTCCATTGTCATCCAATTTCTTCATAAAGGCATCTATCTCGTCTTGCGAACTGTTAAGCGGCAAATGAAAATCTTTAATACACAGGTTATGTACATCTGTACGCTTCAGGGTTTCAATGGTCTTATCAATATCAAATTTAACAAAGGTATAGCCTGCTATTGCCACTCCAAATAGTTCGTTTGTTTCGGGTGCCGGTTGCGGTGCGGGTTTTCTTTCGGCCTTTACAACATTGCTGGCAAATAATACTATAATTAAAATAACTGCTAATCTTTTCATTATATCGAATTTTAAAGGAACTGCCAATGCGAATTTCAGAATCAGTTCCTGTTATTTATGAATCTTTCTATATCAAAGTATCGAGTGTGGTCGGTCAGCCGGAGAGGAACCAAAATCGTAATTAGGCGTGCTGCCCATTACAAATTTAATTGCTCCGCCATCCATTATATCCTGATGCCTGATGTAACTTTTTGAATAAGGCTGACCATTAAGTTCAACTGCCTGGATATAAACATTTTCGTCGCTATTATTCACGGCTTCTACCGTAAAGCTTTTCCCTTCAGGAAGATTAATACTGGCCTTATCAAATAAAGGACTTCCAAAAACATAAATGCCATTTGATGGATTTACCTGGTAAAAACCAAGTGACGACATAATGTACCAGGCCGACATTTGTCCGCAATCTTCGTTGCCAATTAAACCATCGGGCTGATTGGTGTAAAACTCATTAAGAATGTAACGGATTTTCTCTGCTGTTTTCCATTGCTGCCCGGCAAAAGCATAAAGGTAAGCCATGTGATGACAGGGCTCATTTCCCTGTGCATACATTCCAACCAGGCCGGTAATATCAATAGAAGCATGTTCTCCCATGTCACCTGTAATGGTGAATAAGGAATCGAGTTTTGTGGTAAAATTCTCATCGCCACCAAATAATTCAATTAAGCCTTCCGGATCTTGCGGAACCAGGAAGGTATATTGCCAGCCATTTCCTTCCGAGAAATCGCCAACCATATGAATCGATTCCATCGGATCGTAAGGAGTTGCCCACGAACCATCTGCAAACCGGGGATGAACAAAACCGGTACTTTTGTTAAAGTAACTTTTATACGATTCCGATCTTTCAAAAAAATATTCGAAGTCTTCTTCTTTCCCCAACCCTTTTGCCATTTGAGCAACACTTCGGTCGTCTATCGCATTTTCCAGGGCTACAGAAGTTGCTTCGCGAGCTTTTTCCCGGGGAATAAAGCCGTATTCCATCAACGGTGCAATACCGCGTTGCAATTGAAAAGTTCCGGATGCTTTTAAAGCTTCAAAAGCCAATTCTTCGCTAAAACCATCAAATCCTTTTTGCCAGGCATCAACAACCACAGGCGCTGCACTGTAGCCCAACATCGCATTGGTTTCATTTCCCATCAGGTGCCATTGCGGTAATTTGCCTTGCTGCTGGTAAATGGCCAACATCGAGTTTATAAAATCGTTCACCCTTTCCGGCTGCACAATTGTCAGCAGTTCATGCTGTGTACGGTACGTGTCCCACAACGAAAACACCGAATAGTTTTGAAATCCCGGATTGCTGTATACTTTTTTATCGGTACCCCGGTAACTCCCATCGGCATCGTTGAATAAAACCGGTGCAATAAACGAATGGAACATGGCAGTGTAAAAAATCTCTTTTAGTTCCGGGTCAGCAGTTTCAATTTCAATTTTTGAAAGTTCTTGATTCCATTTCTCTTCTGCCTCTGATGCTATTTTGTTGAAATTCCAACCGGTTGCTTCTGCAGTTATATTGGCCAAAGCATTTTCTGAGCTTATCGGAGAAATACCAACTTTCAAAATCACTTCTTTAGGATTACCCGCAAAAGAAATTACTCCTTTTGCACCCTTTGCTTTAATAACATACTCACCGGCCGGAGTTGTATCGTCATACACCTCCAGTTTTTCAATTTCGTGGTTGCTTTTTAGGGTAAACCAAAGACGCTGGTCTTTTGCCCATCCTTTTGAAAAACGATATCCTTCAATGGTATGTGCATCAACTTTTTTCAGAAAGGTATCAGTTGATCTATCGCCGTTTCCTTCTTTTAAATCGATAACAACATGGTTATCATTTTCGGATGGGAAAGTATATTTATGAATGCCTACTCTTTCAGTTGCTGTCAGCTCTGCTTTAACGTTATATTTATCGAGTAAAACCGAATAATACCCTGGCTTTACCTCCTCGTTATCGTGACTGAAATATGAAGCGTATGCATTGCTTATGTTGTCTTGTTTTCCACGGTTAACACTCACCTCACCGTGTACGGGCATCAACAAAACATCACCCAAATCAGAACCGCCGGTTCCGCTTAGGTGTGTGTGTGAAAAACCAATTATAATACTGTCTGAATAATGGTAGCCCGAGCACCAATCCCAACCTTTAAAAATATTGCTGGGACCTAGCTGAACACCACCAAAAGGCACACTTGCTCCCACAAAAACATGCCCGTGCCCTCCTGAGCCGATAAACGGATCAACATGTTTAGCTAAGCTTTCTGTATTCTGGTCTGATAGTGAACACATACAAAACGCAGGCAGCAAAAACAGTAGCAATACAAATTTCTTTAATCTCTCTTTTCTCATCATTTAGTTGATTTAAGTTTTCTGAACAGGTTAAATTGTATTTCGCATAAAAGGCTGTAAACTTTGATTAAGGAAAAACAGAACTCCCCTTCGTGCCAAACGCACTCCGGGAAGTTCTTAAAAACCTATGCTAACCAGACAATATATAATCTGCCTTATGAATAATTCTTACTCGTAACCAGGATTCTGCTCCAAAACAGCTCCTGTATTCAAATCGATTTCTGTTTGTGGAATAGGCCACAGATTTTGATAATCCTGAATACTTAATCCAGGATTGCCCGGATTGTTGTTGTACTGACGCACACGTTCAACCAGTTTACCTAAGCGCATAAGTGTTAACATACGCCATTCTTCGGTATATAATTCGCGCGCTCTTTCATCCAGAATATAATCGATAGTAACATCGCCGGCTGATACCGGTTTTGCATTTGATCTTTCTCTTATTTCGTTAATATCTGCCGCTGCTTTTCCGGGTTCGTTTAATCCCAGGTATGCTTCAGCTCTTATCAAATATGTTTCTGCCAAACGAATCGCGTACACATCTTTGTGGTTTACACCACCTCCGGCTCTCGACAAATCGGTGTAGTGATCGTTTGGAGCAGCCGCCTTCATAAAATAAGGATAAATGTACTGGTTGGTATCTTTAAAAGCACTTGAACGCGATTCGTACAAGCTCCAGTCAATCTCCATTCCGTCGTATGCTGAATTTGGATTATCGAAATAGAAATGTCTTTTAATACAGGCTTCTGAATTTCGGAAATCGTTATCCCAGTCGCTTCCCCAAATTTCGTAAGCAGTATAATTTGTGGGCCTTGTCCAGGCCACCGGGCGGCCTAAAGTGTCGCTGTACCCGGTATAAGAACCGTCATAAAAATCGCCTCTGAAAGCTTTAAATCCGTCTGGCGTATTTCCCATTCGGTAATAAGCGCACCCAAAACCCCTTTCGCCGGCATAAAAACCTCCGCCAGTTACATCCGGATCGTTTTGAATAACCCAGATTGCTTCTTTATTACTTCCGAGGTTGTGGTTTTCTTTGGTAAATAAATCGAAATAAACATTCTCGGTACCAAACAAATTAGGTTGCGAGCCAAAACGCTCCCGCATTAAATCGTAATCGTAATCGTTAATTACATGATCAGCCGCCTCAACAGCCAACTGAAATTTGTTTTGTGCCAAATAAGTTTCACTCAACATGTGCCAGGCAGCTCCCTGGGTTAAGCGTCCGGCAGCAGCTTCATTTCCACTTATCGGCAGTTTTTCTGCGGCAAAAGTAAAATCCTGTTCCATCAGCTTATAAATATCCGCTTTTGGAGCTCTTACAAAATCAGTTTTAGGAGTAACAACCGGCTCAGTTACAAGCGGCACATCGCCATACAATGTAACCAGTATACGATAACTAAATGCGCGGAAAAAACGGGCTTCGGCTAAGTATTTATTCTTACGATCCTCGTTTTTCCACTCCAGGCTCTCGATACCGGCAATAACAGTATTTGCCTGATAAACCAAATCAAAAGCTTTGGTCCAAAACCTTTTTGGCAAATCGCTGGTTGGTGTAATATCAGTGTCCCAGTTACTCATGTAACCTCCGGCAGGGTCTTCGCCAAAATAAGCCATATCGGTACCTAAAGACACAAAAACAAACATGTATTTTTCGTTAACTGCCGAATACCAGTCGCGGCCAAAACTGTATAATCCAACAACACCCATTTCAACATCATCCGGAGAATTAAAGGCATTTGTTGTAGAAATAAAATCAAGAGGAGTTTCATCAAGAACATCTTCGTTACAAGAGTTCATCCCCAGCAGCAAGAGCACCAAAACGATACTCGCGCTTATATATTTTTGTATTAAATTCTTCTTTTTCATTTTATTGTTTCTAAAGTATTAATAACTGATTGTTTGATAATTACAATAAGCATTTTGATTAAAAACTAATATTTACACCAGCCACAACACTTCTCATCATCGGGCTTCCAGTTTCAGGATCCCAACCCGACCAGTCAGTCCAGGTATAAAGGTTTTTTCCGCTTACATATACTTTCAGGTTATCAACTTTCAGTGCAGATAACAGGCTCTTATCGAAAGTATATCCAAACGAAACATCTTGCAGGCGTACAAAACTTTTGCTTTGGTAAACTCCCGGATTTCTTTTTGGGTTGTAATAAATACCAGGAGCGTCATTCACCGGACGATCGGGGCGCCAGTAATCGCGAATTGCAGTTCTGTTTAAACGATAGGCATTGTCGGTTGCTCCGGCAACTACAGCACCCGAATTATTTCCCAGGTAATAATTGTTACCACCCTGAATAGAATTTAGGAAGAAGCTGAATGTAAAATTCTTATAGGTTAAAATATTATTCATACTAATGCGATAATTCGGATCAGTAGTACCAAGAATTTTACGGTCTTTTTCAGCGGTAATTTCGTCATCGTCGCTTAAGTCGCGTACTTTAAACTGGCCAGGGTAATAACCTTCCATTATGGTGCCGTTAAACAGATCTTCTTCCTGCCAAACGCCATCATTTACATAGCCGTAAATTGTACTGATTGGCTCGCCTACAAACCAACTGTTTCCAAGATCTTCGGTAACCTCATCATACAGTTTGGTAATTTTATTCCGAACCAAAGAGAAAGCAAAAGCAGTCTTCCATTTAAAATCGCGGGTTCTGATGTTTTCGGTCACCAAACTTACTTCAACTCCACTGTTTTCAATTCCGCCAATATTTGTCCAAACACTTGAGTTACCGGTTGTTCTTGGTATTGATCGTTGTACCAAAACATCTGTTGTTTTTGCATTATAGGCATCAATGGCACCTGATATTCGGTTGTCGAACAGGTTAAAATCACCACCAACGTTGAAAGAAGCTGTTTTTTCCCAACCTAAGTCGGCATTTCCTAATGAAGAAGCATAAAGCCCAACAGCGGTAGAACCATCAAAAACGGTAGATACGCTTCCCATTTTCGACTGGCTGGCATAACGTCCAATTCCCTGGTTGCCGTTTACACCGTACGACAAGCGAAGTTTTAAGAAATCCATCCACTCCTGCTGCGCCATAAATGATTCTTCGGAGATTACCCAACCAAGAGACAACGAAGGAAAGTTTCCGAATTTAGTGTTGTCGCCAAAACCAGAGAATCCATCACGACGGATAGTGGCAGTAAGTAAATAACGGTTGTTAAAACTATAGTTAATCCGCCCCATGTACGAGATGGTATTCTCTTCGTAGGCAGACGTTGAGAGCTCCTGGTTTTCTCCTAACTCAAGTGCATTGTATCCCAAAATTTCATTGGCAAAACCATAAGCATACAAATACGATCCGTCTCCTGAAACATTTTCGCGGCTATATAAGTAATTTATATTCAATTTGTGTTTATCGGCAAAAGTTCGGTTGTAGGTAAAAAGGCTGTTTAATAACCATGTTCTTTGATTGGAGTTGTCGACATAACCAGAGCCATCGGTTTTTGATCCGTTGGCCATTGAAGTTGGGTAATAACGCGCTGTTTTATCAAAATCGTAGGTTTTCGAATAATTGGCTTCGTATTTTAAACCTTTCACCCAAGGCACTTCAACAATTCCTTTCAATACCAAGCTAAAATAGTCGCGTGGCGAATTATCGTCAGCCAACAGGTTACCAAGTGGGTGGTAATTGTACGATTCTCCGGCAATGTAAACCGGGTAATTTCCATTTTCGTCGTACATATTTCCGAGTGGGCTTGCCTGTAAAGCATATCCGGCCGAAGCACTTACGCCCGAATAATCGCGGTGCGAGAAAGTTGGGTCGAAACCCAGTGTTAACCACTCTGCAATTTCACTTTCAAAACGGCCACTAAAAGTCAGGCGCTCATAATTGTCGTTCAGTAAAATTCCCTCTTGTTCTAGATACGAAGATGATAAGTAATAATTTGTACGTTCCGTTTTTCCGGAAACACTTAAACTGTACGACTGTATTGGTGCCGTTTGAAAAACCTCATCAACCCAATCAACCTCTTTTCCTGCCAGGTAGTTAAGTTGCTCTTCCTCTGTTCTCAGGTAGGTTGCCACTAAATCGCGGTCGGTAACATCCGGTCTAACAGGACGTCCTTCGGCGCTGGTAGGGTTGGTTTTGTACCAATCATATAAATCCTGCTGATAATAGTAATCAACCAGGCGAACAGCATACTGCTCCGCATTCATTACATTCGTACGTTCGGTGTTTGATAATCCCTGAACGCCATAGTAGGCATTGAACGTAAACTTAGGTTTTCCTGAAGTTCCTTTTTTTGAAGTAACAACCAACACCCCATTGGCCGATCGCGATCCGTAAACGGCAGCAGCACTGGCATCTTTCAAAATATCAACCGATTGAATATCGTTGACATTTAAATCGTTAATACTTCCGTTGTAGATAATACCATCTAAAACAATTAGCGGCTGGTCGCTGGCCGACAAAGATGTTCTTCCCCTGATTGAAAAAGAACCGGCATCACCCGCACTTGATCCGCCTGAAGCATTTAAACCCGGAGAATAACCTTGTAAAGCCTGCACCAAACTGGTATTTGCTGCCTGCTCTTTTCCATCCATCTCCATGCGCACAATAGAACCTGTAAGGTCTTTTTTCTTTTGTGTACCATATCCAATGGCAACTACTTCCTCCAGTCCAATTGTTTCATTTTCCAGTTGCACATCAATAACTGTTTTACCTGCAACTTCTACTTCCTGATTCTTCATCCCTACGAAAGAAAAAACCAATGTTGCATTGGTGGGTACGCCATTTAATGTGTACTGTCCGTCAACGTTTGTTGTTGTTCCAACTGTTGTTCCTTTCACTAAAATTGTAACGCCCGGAAGCGTTTGTCCACTTGTTTCTGTCACCTTACCTGTTACTGTCAGCATATTTGTCACACCCTGAGCATTAACATTTTTCAGCATAGAAAACGAGCAGAAAAAAATTAAAAGGAAAAACATTGCTGTCTTTCGCATTACATTAATTCGTTTAATGTGATTCATTGTCTAAAATTTAAATAGTTTATATAAACTCCATAGTTCACCCAATATGGGTGTTGCCATTTACTTTAATTATCATCATGATGTTTGAATAGAGGAGGAGCACAAACCAAAGCAAGAGTGTTAAAGAAATATCCGGTTAGACCAGGAGGAATACCCCTCCTGATCATTTAACCGGCTACCTTTTCTCTTTTTTTTATGAAAATTATTAGATGTATTTTTGTTTGATGCTCTATCCGGCCGTGCTACAAATCGTCTCCATACAGAGAAATTTCTCCGATGTTCACGCAGTTTGTATTTTGCCAGTTCGGGAATTTTACCAAAATGCGGACATAGCGTACTTTTCCACCAATCTCATTCAGATCGAAAGTAAAACCTTCGTTCCAGGCATCTTCGTCTGCCGAACTTTTGGTTCCGTATTTAAATCCGGATGGTTTTTTAATCTCAAAATCACCGAGTTTATGCCAGTCTTCCTGCCAGTTGTAAATTCCGTCTTCCGGTGTTGCTTCCACAAAGTTTTCGGCCTTGCTGTTGGTGTTACTTACCACGTCAACATAATTTGTATCGTCTTTACTGAGATAATCAACCGGATTATTTTGCACAACGTAAGTGGTTGAATAGTAATTCTGGTACTCTTCTTCTGTAGCAAAATCATCTTGCGTTTTTAATTCGTCAACTCCCCATACCTCAATAAAGCGTGCACTATGGCCGGTAAAAGGACTGTTATCGGTTCTTGGCCAAATCTTAAACTGGTACAAAGTGGCTGGTTTTCCCATATCAATTGTAAACTTATTCGGGAACCTAAACTCAATTCCTTCGCCAGAAGCGTTAGTATAATCAACAGTGTGCAAGATGGTTCCATCTTCACCATTATTACGAACTCCCCCATCGAAAATAGCAGAAAGAGGTCTTCCATTGTTTACGGATGTATTATCACCTGGTTTATCACTTGTACTAAAATCGGCTTTATCGATTTCGCGCTGAAATTTAGGCATCACATATGTAACTTTTGCAGTCGCGAATGTGTCAAGCCCATTTTCTGGTAAATAGCATGAATAGATATAAATTGTGTCGCCGGTTGACAATCCACTTACATATGATTTATTATCATCGTTGGGAACTTGTTGTTTTACGGTACTACCGTCTTGTTCGTACTCCACAACAGAATAAATTAATTCTTTATTGCTCACTTTATTCCACTGAATCTCCATTTCTGCAGTTTCGAGTTTTGCAATCCCTTCAACGCCCCTTTTACGGATGTTTTCAGTATAGAGGTCTCCCAAAACAGAAGCGGTAATTTCTATCGGCATTGAGATATTTCCCTGTTCATCCTGCATCTCGAACTCAAAAACATAATCGTTTTCTTCCATGTTCTCGATTATTGTTTCGTCCCAGAGACTACCAGTAGAATCAGCTACTGCATTCAACGGCACTTCAACGCTTTTTTCGCGTTCGTTCCAGTAAATTACAGTTTTTGTTGTTCGGGGATCGTTACCAACACGCCATCGAAACTTAATCCGATAATTACCCGGAAAAGCAATCATTGAATCTACTTTACCGATATATATCGTTTCGCCTTCTTCCAGATATTTTTCGTGCAAATAATTCTGATCCTCGCAAGAAAAAATAAACAAGGACAAAACAACTATAACTGCTGTTAGAAAATATCCTTTATTTCGATATGAATATTTCAATTTTATATTTTTCATCTTATAATTTTTTTGATTGTGACTATTCATTAGCAGCGCCACTTGCATCGCCAAAAACAGAAATTTCGGCTGCGTGCATTGCGGTTGTTTTAGCCCATGTTTCTTTAACTACAAACCTCAAATAGCGAATATTTGTAGCATTTTCTTTAAAATCAAAGTCAACCCCGGCTCTTGAAGCAGCTAAATCTTCTTCGGTATTTGTACCAACTCTGCTACCTGAAGGCTTTACAACTTCGCACTCTGATATCAGTTTCCAGTCATTTGTCCACTGATCAATATCTGCATAATATTCATCATCAATTTCGTGGGTTAACGAGTCAGTTCCATACACATCGAATAACCTCAAATTGTGCTGACTATAGGCATAATCATAACGTTCCCACAAAACGAATCTGGAAAGATTTCCTGTTACTCCAAGATCAACAGTGAAAAACTGAGGAACAGAATAGCCTGCAGCTGGATCGGTATGCCAGATTACATCGGTTGTTCCATCCCACAAATTTGAAACAGGACGGTTACTCCTTGTCGATACGTTATCTCCTATCAGGTGTCCGTCTGCAAAAAACTCTTTGCTGAATTCCTCTTCAAACAAAGGAGATATTTCCACTTTTACTGTATCCGACTTATTCTCGTATTTGTCCACAAGGCTTAAAGCGAACAAACGTTTATCAGTTGTATAGCCATGTAAACTTTTAGTGCCACTCGCAGCCGATGTATAGTAAATATCCTGTAATTCCAGTTCGCCTTCGTCGTTTGCAGCAAGGAAAGAGATGCCCACAAGAACTTCGGCCGGATTTTCCCAGCTTATTCTGGCTCCTCCATAGGTAGGAGTTACTACAAACGATTCCAAAACTGCTTTCATTGGCGAAGGCAGTGGAATAAAACTAGCCTCGTATGCTTCTGATATATTTTCGCTATGATCAACCACATACAGCGACACCTGCAACTGAGTTGTATCGCTCAATCCTTCAATTTTCAGGCTCGAATTATAAACCGATGAATTAATCGAATACGCTTTACCATCATATGCATACTCGCAACGAACGTAAGAGATGTCTTCTTCCTTAGGTAAATCATAGGCAATCAGTGCACCTCCGTATTGTGGCGTTATCACAACATTCGAAAGTCCGGATGGCGCGATATCATCAACAGGAATCTGCCCTACCGAGGCTTCATCGCACGAGTTAGTGCCGATTACAATGAGGCACAACAAGAAAACTGCGATGCCCACATTCTTTATATTATTAAAATATGCTTTTTTCATTTGTTTGTTGTTTTAAATAATAAACAGAATTACCATCCCGGATTTTGAACAAGGTTGCTATTTACAGTAAGCGTACTATTCTTAATCGGCCAGAGGTAGTTGCGATAAGAGAATCCTCTACTGGTTAGGTATACAGTTCTCTGATAATAGTCTTCGGCAGTTGTTCCCTGATAGTCCCAACCTCGAACAGGCTCGTTCATTACATCCATAGCGTCTGTCCAACGACGTAAATCGAAAGTGCGTTGTCCTTCAAAAGCCAACTCAATAAGACGCTCACGTTTTATGATATTTCGCATTCCTTCTTTTGTATTCGGATCATTCTGGAACTCAGCTCCTGCCATTTGCCATGTTTCCCGTACACCTTTTAATCCGGCACGAGCACGGATTTTGTCAACCATTTCATATACTTCTTCTGTTGGCGTACTATTAGATTCGTTTAATGCCTCGGCATACAACAAATACAAATCAGCTAAACGATAAATAGGAATTGAGAAACGATAAGGACTTGGGGATGGCGATTGGGTTGGGATACGGTAACTCACCTGTTTTTTTACAAAATACCCGGTTGAGATATGGGCCTTTTCGTAAATAAAACCATGCGGCTCGCCACTTTTGTTATGAATGATCAGGGGATTTTCTTCATCGTTGTTAACTAGTTCATAGATCCCTCTGTCGAAACCTAAATTGGCGTAAAACCTGGGTTCCCGAAAATAATTCAGGTTCGCTGTTTCACCTCCTTGTTCCACATAATATTTATGAAAACTTCCGGTATCTTCCCGCGTAGCATAACGGTCATCGTAATTCCAGTTCGGGTCTTGTTCTATCGGCAAACCATTACTTGTATAGAATAATTCGGCCATTTTCATTGTAGCACAAATTTCGGCAAGAGAACCTCCCCCGTTGTCGTAATCATAAAACATTGGAGTACAACGATTCTGAAAATCGTTATTGCTTTTCATACATGGCCAAATAATTTCAGGATTTAGATTTACCCGCTCGCTGGCAACTCCTCTCAGCGTATATTTTAAGGCTGTGGTATCCGACATTTTCTGAAATCCCGGATCAAAATGGAATAAATCATGGCCGGCAAGTTCGCAGGTGTCAATCGCATTATTAATGGCAACGGCTGCTTTTTCCCATCGCGCCTGAATATCTGAACTACTGCCATCGCCACCGATTAAGGTAACACCTCTGCTATCCACAAAACCATCATAGTAACTAAATGATCCGTTAAACAACGGACTTGCAGCCCAAACCAAAGCTTTTGCTTTTATGGTTAAAGCGATCGGAATTGTCATTCGACCTGCTTCCTGGCTTAAATCATCAACTTGCAATGGCAAATATTCTATTGCATCATCAATTGTTCGGGTTATAAAGCTAACAACGCTGTCAACCGGCTGACGATGCACTTTTACCTCATCAGGATCGGCACTTACTTCAAGACTCTCTTCTACAATTGGAATTGGACCATAGAGTTGCATTAAAAACAAATGGTAATAGGCCTTTAATACCTTTACTTCTGCTTTCCAGGTGTTTCTTTCCCAATCCTGCAAATCGGGCACTTTATCGATGTTATTTATAAAAATGTTACAGTTGCGAATGCTTGTCCAAAGGTTTTTACCTCCGCGTTCGCCGTCCCAATAGTTTTGATAAGGCGCAGAACTGTTTTGAAAACCTCGTGCAATATATCCGCCATTCGAATTTTTAAACAGGGTTATATCTTCATCCCACCAATAATCGTCGCCACCAAAATTGCCGGGATAATTTCCAGCATCAGCAAAATTTGGTAAACCATTATAACAGGTATAAAAGAACTTCTCAGAGTTTGCTCTATTCGAGAAAACTGTTTCCATGGTTGCAGTACCATCAGGAACTACATCCAGGAAATCAGAACAATTGGTAAAAGCTATACTTGTTCCGATAATTAAGACTATTGCTTTAAAATATTTATTTAACTTCTTCATTTGATACTTTTTTAAAAATCAATAGTTGCTCCAAGATTTATAACACGCTGAAGTGGGTAAGCCAAACCGTTTCCACCCATTTCAGGATCCCATAATTTGAAAGCCGAGAACACTGCCAGGTTACTACCCGACACATAAATACGGGCATTACCTAATCTGCACTTCTGTACAAAATTCTTAGGAATCGTATAGCCAACCTCTGCAGTTTTCAATCGTAAAAAGGAACCATCGCGCATAAACCAGGTATTCCTTTTGTTATTATTATTGATTGTTGATTCTGATAAGCGAGGCCACAAAGCATAAATATCTCTATTGTTCTCCGACCAATAACTATCGGCATAAACCTGCAACATTGAGCGGGTTGTTGTAAAACCATCAATACCGTTTTTAACGAATGGCGCTGTTGCGCTGGGATCAATCCAAAATGAAGATCTGGCAGAACCCTGGAAGAAACAGGAAAAGTCGAAGTTGCCATACCCAAGTGAAACTCCAAATCCATAATTTATCTCAGGAGTTGTTGGGAAACCAATTGGCACCTGGTCCTTTTCGTCGATAATGCCATCGTTGTTGATATCCTTGTATTTAATATCACCGGCCAAGTAATTATCAAACTGTGTTGGAGAGTTTGCCACTTCTTCATCGTCGATAAACAAACGTTCAGCCACATAACCCCACTGTTGCGATACACTTTGCCCAACATGCGACCGCCACGGAGTATCTTTGTAATCTGGCTCTTCAAACACTTTATACTCACTTGTTGCGTAAGTAAAGTTTCCTCTAAGAATCATCCACAATTTTGAAGAAAATGATTTGGTATAGTCAACCGAAAACTCGCATCCGCGGCTGGCAGCTTCGCCAATATTTGCACTTGGTGTTACCTCTAAGCCCATTGTTGTTGGAATGTCGGTGCGGCGTTGCAAAATATTACTGCGGTATTCATGAAAGAAATCTGCCTGAATTTCCAACTCGTTCCAAAGATTCAGCTCGGCTCCTAAGTTTGTTTTACGGCTGATTTCCCAGGTGATATTCGGATCAGAATAGCGATTTATAGCGATTCCCGGACGGGAGAAACCAAAATCGTAACCGGCGGTATACCCCCTGTCGCCGTTGTTCATATCAATATCGGACATGTAAAAGAAGCGATCGCTGTTGCTACCAATTTGGTCGTTACCCACCAATCCGTAAGTTGCTTTCAGTTTTAACTTCGTAATTGTCTTTTTGTAAGGCATCATAAAACTCTCGTTTGATACCATCCATCCTAAACCGGCAGATGGGAAGAATCCCCAACGATGGCCTGAGTCAAAACGTTCAGAACCATTATATCCGAAGTTTGCCTCAAGAAAATAGCGGTTGTCGTAACCGTAAGTAAAACGTCCGGCAAGCCCCATATTTCGGTATGGTAATGATAGTTGAAGGCTATTGGATATACCATCATGCTTTTCACGCATTGTAAAAACCATTAAGCCTGAAATAGAATTCTTTTCTTTTATAACCTTCTTGTAATCGACAGCAGCTTCTACATACATAGTTCCCACCAATTCTCGTGTACCCGGCTCATAGTTCAGATAATCTGTTCCATCATCAGGATTAAGGTTAATAAGCACGTAATCATCAGGATCTGGTGTTTCAGCTACATTGTACCAAAACGGACTATATTGTCGACGTATCTCCAGTAAAGAGTACCTGTTTATATTGAATAAACCCCTAACCGACAATCCTTCAGTTAAAAAATCAAGATCTTGATTTACCTCAAACTGGGCGTACATGTTTGAGCGGTCTTTTGATTTGTATCCCTTAACCATTTCGGCATATGGATTCAAATAATTTCCGGTGTCGTAATTTCCAAAAAGAATATTCCTGGTGTAGATATTGGCTTCATCCGGTTCGTAGTATGGTAAAAAATAAACCGGGCTGGCATTCAGCACTTTTTTGTACAAATCGCTACCACTAACCAAGGGCCCTTTATAGGTATCGAAATCTCCGTTTAACCGTACAGTGATTTTTGTAGATTTAGAAAGGTAAACATTTACGTTTGAGCGTAATGAGTACTTATCTGAATTAATATTATTATCGTAATTCTGACGAGAGTCATTCTTTAATATCCCCTTATCATTAGTGTACTTGGCAGCAATGTAATAGTTGGCCACTTTTCCACCACCACTAATATTAAGGTTATAACGCTGATTGAATGTCCCACTTTTAAACAACATGTCATCCCAGTCAACCTGCGGATATCTCAACGGATCAATGCCTCTCTCAGTATAATCAATCTTCTTCTTGCTATAAGGCAAGTTTATATCACCGCGAGTTACAATTGCCTCGTTGTGCAGTTTCATAAAATCTATCGGATTAACAAAGTCCAGCTCTTCTGTAGGTTGCGAATAGGCCCTTTCCATTCTAAATGAAATTTTAGCCTTTCCTTCGCGCCCTTCTTTGGTGGTAACCAAAATTACACCATTAGCACCACGGGCACCATAAAGAGCTGTAGCATTGGCATCCTTCATAATAGAGAAACTACCAATATCATCGGGCGTTAAACGGGAAAGTTCTCCTGTACTCATTTCAACACCATCAATCAAAATCAGCGGATCTTTTTTACCTGTTCCAAAGGTTGTAACCCCCCTGATAAAGAACTGGGCGTTATCCATATCCGGCTCACCTGTTGTTTGGTACGAAATCATACCGGCAATACGCCCCGCAAAAGCAGTTGTAAGGTTACTTGCCGGAATTTTCAGATCTTTTGGCGAGATAGTAGAGATAGAAGAAATCACACTTTCTTTCTTTTGTTTTCCGAAGGCTACTACTGTTACCTCATCTAACTCATCCAGTTTTTCCTGTAATGTAACTACCAGGTCCTGTTGTCCGGTGTACTTTACCTCCTGTTTCTCCATCCCAATGAATGAAAAAACAAGTTTATCACCTACCTCAGCTTCAATGGTAAAATAGCCGTCAGCGTCGGAAATAGCACCTCCCAAGGTACCTTGAATAATTACGTTTGCGCCCGGAAGTGGGTCACCATTTTTATCTACAATCCGTCCTTTAATGGTTTTGGATTGCAGACTCTCTGTTTTTTCAGAAATTGAATTCCGAATGGGATTACCGGACTTTTTGTTCCAGTTACCTCCCGCAAATACGTTAATGTGAATTAAAAGGATAAGGGATAAAATCCCGAAAGCCTTTAATACAAACCAACACGTTGATTGTACCTTCACGTAAGAACAATACGGTCTGATTTTTTTCATAAAATATTAATTTGAGTTTAATTAAGCATCTCTGCAACAGCGCTAAACCGCCGCGCAGCGTTTATTTAATTTTGAATAGTTTGTTTATCGTGTGCTAATTTGAATCTCTGCCCCGTTTTTTAATTCTTTCCAGTCAATCCAAAGCGGATCATGTTTTTTTCGATTTATCATCAGGCTTCGAATTTCAGTTGCTTGTTTTGAGCCGCCGGAAATAAGCAGCTCGCCTTCTGGCAGTTCTATAGATATTTCTGAGAAGCGTGGAATATTAACCGAAAAACCACCAACTCCGGGCACCATCGGATACAAGCCAACTGAAGCAAACACATACCAGGCTCCCATTGTCCCTAAATCGTCGTTACCCGGCAATCCAGAAGAACTACTGTTGTACATTTCGTTAAATATTCGCTGAATTACTTTGTTTGTTTTCTCCGGCGAGTCGGTCCAGTTATAGATCCACGGAACCTGAAAATCGGGTTCGTTTCCAGCGGCAAACCAGTCTTCTTCGTACGATGCATCAAGTCGTTCAAAAAGTGTATCCAGGCGTGCTTCAGCAACCTTTTTCCCGCCAATGGTATCAATCAGGGTTTCCAAATCGTAGGGAACCATCCAGAAATAATTCTTGTAAGTTGCTTCACGCCAGTCGTGGTGAATGCTTTTCCACTTTCCGTTTTCGTGACGCGAGCAAAGCCAGTTGATTTGCGGGTTATATAAATTCTTCCAGTTGTTTGATTGTTGTATAAAAAATGAAGCTTCCTCCTGGTTTTTCAACGCTTGCAAAACAAACTGTCCAATGGCATAATCGGCCGAAGAGTATTCCAGAAGCATCGATGCCGGAGCTATTCCTTTTTCATTGTATGATCGTAAGTATGGGCGAATCTCGCGATCCTGCGAATAAAGCCTTGGAATAGTCGCCCCTCTTTTCATATGATAAAAAGCTCTTTCGGTGTCGAAATCAGTGGCTCCGAACGCATACGAATTTGAAATAAGGATTGGCGTTGGATCGCCCTGCATAATTCCGGTTTCGATATTGGCCAAAATCCAGCGGCCATAACCTCCGGCCTGATCGGCAAAATCAACCAACGACTGCATCATATCGCTGGTTTCTTTCGGATAAAGCATGGCTACCAGTTGAGCCTGCGTGCGATAAGTGTCCCAAACGCTAAATGAGCTGTAAACATCTCTGCCCGCTTGAGCTTTATGAACCTTATAATCAGCGCCAATATATTCGCCGTTAAAATCACTTACCAGGTTGGGATGTATTAATGTGTGGTAAAAATGGGTATAGAACTGAACCAGGTCATCTTCATTTTCACTCGCTACTTTTATTTTCGCAAGGTTATCGTTCCACACGTTTTCGGCCGACCTGCGGTACGCATCAAAGCCATCTTCGTTTGCCGAGCGGCGTAAATTTTCGCGCGCATTTTCAACAGATACATAGGAGATGGCTATACGGTATTCAACCTCCTGATCATTTTTTGTATCAAAAGAAAAATAAGCGCCTGAGTTTTTCCCATAGGCGAGTTTGGCTGAATCGAGCATATTCTTTTTCATCCAAACCCCGAAACCATCAGCTTCTCTGTTGAACTCGGCAGCAAAATAGATCTTGTAGGGTGTTGGAGCTCCGCAAAATTCGCCTCCATAACTAAATCCTTCGCAGCTTGTTGAAGAAGTAATTTCAATGCGGGCATTGTCAACAAAAGTTGCACTAACTCCGGCGCCGATAATAACTGTACCCTTCTCGCCGCCGAAAGTAAAACGTGCAATTCCTGAACGTTTATTAACTGTAAGTTCTGCCCTTGTATTATCTTTCATTAATACTGACAGGAAACCGGCATTTGCCTGATTCACTTCAACATAAGGCTGAAACTCATCCATATCGTTGGGCGATTTTTTCAATTCGCCAGTCAAGGGCAAAACCGGGAAGTTGCCCATATTAGCACATCCTGCGCCACTTAGCTGGGTAATTCCAAACCCTCTTTGAGGTGTAAAAAAGCCGGGAGAGAATTGTACCATTCCAAAAGGATAAGTTGCCCCGATGTAACTATATCCACACCCCAGCCCGTCGCCTTTGCTACCTATCTGCGGGTCTACCAATTGCGCATAAGATTGCGCGTGTATATTCCAAACATTCAGGTATAGCGAAAGGAATATCAGAAACAAAATTTGCCTGGTTTTCATCAATATGTTTTTGATTATTGATTAGTTTGCTGACGATCCGTCAGCGATGATTTTTTAAAATTTGCAGTTACACTTTTGGGGTCCAGCCTTTTTCGTATTCGCGCCCCCACAATTTCATGGCATCGCGATCGAAAATCCGACCGTTCTCAGGATCTACTTCAAAAGATTTTTTAATTCGATAGCCGATATTGACGTAGTGAGTGAGCATCTGGCTCTTGGCGCCCATTTCTATCGGAGAATTCAGTTTATTTGTTTTTCCCCGGATTGCATCAAAGAAATTAACAATGTGTGCATCGGTCATTGAGCCGCCACCTCCAAGTGCTGTTCCGGCCTCGTCGCCGTCTGACTTATTATTGGATAGCAGTTTCCCTCTGCGATCGTATACTTTGTATCCATTCCGGTCGATAAAAACCGAACCATCAGTACCATAAATAACAGTTCCTCTGTCGCCACCATAAGTTTTATGCGAGTTTCGGCTCTTGCCATCCCAGGCAATTACCTTATCGTCAGGAAAACGAAAAGAGGCATAAGCCGTGTCGTACATTTCCCAGCCATCATTCTTATAATGACGCTTCGCTGCCTGAACGTCAACAAATTCAGGATAATCAACATTCAATGCCCAACGGGCAACATCCAGCTCATGTGTTGCGTTGTTTCCCGATTCGGCTGTTCCCCATTTCCAACCATACCAGTGCCAATTGTAATCCCAGGTATCGTGTTTGTACTCTTCGTGCGGGGCAGGTCCCTGCCAAAGGTCCCAATCCAATCCCTCCGGTACAGGTGCCGGTTTTGGAACAGAAACTTCATTCCTGTTATTTGAATAAAATGCTACAGCTCTGTACACATCTCCAATCCTACCATTGTGAATGTCATTTATAATTGCTTTTGTATAAGCTGAAGAACGCTGTTGGTTTCCCATCTGAATTAACCGGTCGTACTTCTTCTGCAAGGCAACCAAAATCTCGCCTTCCGCAGGATTATGCGTACATGGTTTTTCCAGATAAACATGCTTACCGTGCTCCATGGCCAACCATGCACCAGGTGCATGCCAGTGATCGGGAGTAGCATTAAAAACAGCATCTACTTTTTTGTCCTCCAAAGCAACCCGGATATCGTTAATCAAAATGGCATCGCCCGAAACCTTTCCTTTTAAGTTATGTGCAACCCGTTCGCGTTGCTTTTTCATTACATCACAGATATAAGCTAAGTCAACATTGTTGCTCGAATCCTTCACCATATTGTAATAGGCACTTACCCGGCGTCCGCAGCCCATGAATGCCACTTGCAAACGGTCGTTGGCGCCAATAACCCGTGAATAACTTTTGGCCGACATAGCCATTGCCGAACTTCCTAAAACAACCCCTGTTGTTCCTGCTGCTACATTTCTTAAAAAAATTCTTCTGGATGATCCCATATCTATTCTATTATTATTCTGATAAAAACTCGATCTTCAACAATCACTTGTTTCCCATCTCACGTTTTCAAAAGTATCATCGCAAATATTCTTCTTGAGTTGTTTTTGTTTCATATAGGGTTGTTTTTGTTTCAAATGATTATTTTTGGCAATTCTCAGTAGAAATAATTGACACATCGGAATGCAAAAAACACTTATACGCCTCTTTTTCTTACTCTTAGCAACATTACTGTTTGAAACAAATTCGTCGGGACAATACATCCGTTTCGACCATTTTGATACACGGAGAGGGCTATCTCAAAACAATATCAATGGCTTAATAGTAGATTCTACGGGCTATGTTTGGATGGGAACCATTGAAGGGATTACACGTTTCGATGGAACCAATTTTGATATATTTCGCTCGGTTCCTTTCCAGCCAAACACACTTGAAGGCAACTATATTGAAAAGGTATCATCGTGTCCAAACGGAAATGTTTGGATTCATATTCAGGACAGAGGATTAAATCTTTACGATGCCAAATACGACAACTTTAAAGTATTTCATGATAGTTGTTTTTATCCTGGAGATGCGGTTCATACCACAAGCCTGTTGTCGGCACTGGATACCTTACTGTGGTTTACTGATCCGAACGGACTTTATACCTATAACCTACCCGAAAATAAAACGACAAAACTAAAATCGCCACCCGGAAGAAACTATGTTATTTATACAGGACATAATAACGTTTTGCTTTGGGGGTACGGAGGTATATCTCTTTATTCACTTACTGAAAAAGCAAAAGCTCCGCGGCTAATTATGAAACAGCAGGTTTTTAATATATCCCAGGTCTTTAATGATTCGTTGGTGGTAATAAATACAGGTAATCTTGAAATTCTTAATTTAAAATCCGGCGAAAGAAAACCAATTCCGCACAGCGAGGAACTTGACAGGAATATAAACATCAACGGAATTCTGGCGCTGGCAGCGTATAATAACGAAATTTGGGTTGGGTTAACCACAGGCCTTGTACAAATTATTATGAATGGCGATACTGCAAATCGTGTTTCTAAGTATTCATACGATCCCTTTAGTGAATACTCTTTTCATGGTCAGGATGCCAAAAATTTTGCTTTTGATAAATCGGGTAACTTATGGATTGGAACATCGAAATACGGTGTTAACTTTTACTCAAGAAAAAGAAACCTTTTTAACCATCATCCTATTTCGGTACTTTCAAAGGCAGACCAGGAAATTGATCCAATAAGGGCAATTTGTAAATCTAAGGATGGCAATATCTGGGTTGGCTTCGATCGTTTAGGGTTAGTCCGAATTACACCTGATAATCAACAAGTTTTATATTCCGACATTTATCTCCCCGGAAATACAACGCAAAATCTTGAGAACATCCGCTCAATCTATGAAGATTCAAATGGTAACCTTTGGATTGGCTCCGGCAAAGGATTATGCAGCTATAACCCGGAAAATAACCATATAGAATACACCTTAATTAAATATGGTTGGGAATGGCCGGATGTATGTTATCGTATGCTCGAGTTTACTCCAGGTAAACTTACTGTCACGAATCGGTTCGGAATAGGAATTGTAGATCTTGAAACAGGGACGTTAACAAAACTGAAAATGCCCGAAACCTATATTTCAGCCTCAATCAGAAGTATTGCCAAAGACAAGAATTTAAATTACTGGTTTGTGTCAGGAGACTTGGGGATGTGCAAATTCACACCTCAGGGAATATTAACTTACTACACTTACGAAAAAGATAATTTTACCGACAGCAAACTTTATTCGCTTGAAATAGTGAATGATACAATGTGGATAGGAAGTAACACCGGGTTAATGGCATTTGATTTAACCGAAGAAAAAGTTGTAGCGAGTTATTTCGAATCGGACGGATTATCGAATAATTTGATTTACAGTACCATTCATGCAAATAACGAATTATGGATGAGTACCAACCGCGGAATCAGCCGGCTAAAATTAGGCGACTTTTCAATAGAGAAATACCTTGGAGACGA
The DNA here is from genome assembly GCF_010586825.1 of Draconibacterium mangrovi. GTDB lineage: Bacteria > Bacteroidota > Bacteroidia > Bacteroidales > Prolixibacteraceae > Draconibacterium > Draconibacterium mangrovi. Next base: position 124,196 of record NZ_JAAAGB010000009.1, read on the forward strand.
TCTGTTCATGGATGATGCGTTTTATCTCGATCCAAGCGGTAAAATATATTTTGGAGGCTATGATGGGTTTATAAGTTTTATACCGGAAGAAATCACGAATAACACATCGCCTCCAACTCCAATTATAACCGATTTGTATTTGAATAATCATAAAATAAAGGTTGGAGAAAAAATAAAGGATCGTATGATTCTCTCGAATTCAATTGAAAAGCTTAAAACCTTAGAACTTGATTACAGCTCCAGTTCATTTTCACTGGTTTTTGATGCATTTCCCTTTAACTATCCCGACCAAACCATTTTCAGATACCGACTGAGCGGACAATCTGATGACTGGGTTTTGGTACCTCAACAAAGCAACCAGGCCGTGTTCTCAAATCTGTCTCCGAATAACTACACTTTTGAAGTTCAGGCCAGTGAGAACGGAAGAAACTGGAGCGCTGCAAAACAGCTTAACCTTTCTATTATTCCCCCTTTTTATAAAACGTCGTGGTTTAAAGCTTTATTGATATTCTTTATTATCACCATACTGTATGCAATACAACGAATTCGTTTTCATACAATTAAACGTTGGAATATGCAGCTTGAGAAAAAGATAAAAGAACAAACTTTTTCGATAGAAGAACAAAAGAATAAGATTATTGCCCAAAAGGAAAAAATGGTAGCACTTAACCAAAAACTGCACGAAGCAGATCAGGCTAAATTAAGATACTACACCAACCTTTCGCATGAATTCAGAACTCCACTAACAATAATTATGGGTAATATCGATCAGTTAAAAGATCTCGGTGTTAATCAATTCATTCTAAAAAACATCAGGAGAAGTTCTGACAGATTATTTCGCCTGGTGAATCAATTTATCGATCTGCACAAATTTGATCATGGAGAGCTAAAACTACAGGTTTCAAATTTCGATATTGTTTCGTTTACCAAAGAAATTGCAGATACCTTTAATGATTATGCCCAGCGCAAAAACATTACCATTCAATTAATAAAACCACATGAAACCATTCCCCTTTGGCTCGACAAGGATAAGACAGATAAAATAATTTACAACATTTTAACCAACGCCATAAAATACACCAATGAAGGAGGCACGATTTTAATCGACTTTGCAAAACAGGAAAACGGAGTTGAATTAAAAATCACCGACACAGGAATGGGTATTTCAGAAGAAGAACAAAAAAATATTTTTAATCGTTTCTTCAGAAGTGAAAAAATAGATACTTATACCGACGGACACGGAATGGGTTTAACACTTGTTAAGGCTCTGGTTGAAATACAAAAAGGCACAATCACTTGTAAGAGTCAGGAAAACGTAGGAACAACGTTTACAATATTTTTTAAAGATGGGAAACAGCATTTCAAAACATCTGAAATTGTTGACGAAGAATTACTTCCAAACATTAAACAGGTTGAAAAACAGGCAATTATAGAAATCGATCCGGGAAATCCTTCCGGAGAAGAAATATTACTGGTTGAGGATAACCCGGAATTACTCGAATATTTATCATCTCTTTTAGGAAAATATTACAAAATACAGGCTGCCACAAATGGTAAGGAGGCAATCGAAAAATTAAAAACAAGTATTCCTGAGTTGGTTATAACAGACCTAATGATGCCGGTAATGGATGGACTTGCGTTATCAAAAAATATCCGGGAAATGCCCGAAACCCGTTTTATTCCCATTATAATGCTTAGTGCTAAAACCGATGTGTCGTCAAAAATTGAAGGCTACAAAACCAGTATTGATGATTACATTGAGAAACCATTTAACCCAAATCTTTTACTTTCCAGAATAAATAACATCCTGAATAAATACAAGGACATAAGGAAAGATGTTGAACAATTTTCAGCAACCAAAAACGATAGCTGGAGTGAAGATGATAAATCATTCTTCAAGAAGATACTGATCATTCTTGACAGTAATTTTTCTGATCCTGAATTTAATGCTGACACTTTTAGCAGCTTAATTGGGATGAGCCGGGTTACTTTCTACCGGCGAATGAAAAAGCTAAACCAGGAGAATCCCGGAGAATTTATTCGCAAATACCGCTTAAAGAAAGCATCAAATCTGATACAAGAAGGAAGTAAAACAATTAGCGAAATAGCTACAGAAGTAGGATTCCAGAGTCTTCCTCATTTCCGAAAATGTTTTAAAGATGAATATGGCACAACACCATCAGAATACAAAAGTTAGTTTATTAATGATATTAAAATAGCCTGGCTCACGATTTATGCTAACCAGATGGCAGCCTACATTCTCAATGGCAGCGTTGTTAATCGGGATGGCAAACAGTAAAGCGATTACACTTTGTACCACGCATAATTGAGTAATGTGTATCACCGGTACCAACAGGAGCCTCAAAATTCCAGATAACTGATACTTTTGCATGAACACCCTTTAATAAATATGTAAATTCACCATTAGAATATACTTTTAGTTTGTCAACGTCAACATCCTTTTCACGAAAATCAGGATATTACTCTATTTGTGTAACCTTAGTGAACATCTCGTGTGTTAAATCGGTAGTCCAGTGTTTTGCTGAAAGTATCTCAACATCTGTTTTATTTAAGATTATTCCAGGAAATGCTTCCCACTGAATAAGATCAACCAAATGAGTTGTAACAACAACAATGCCTTCGCCTTGTTGTTGGGTATCAAAAAACCATGCTGGTCTTTTAAGCAGCTTGCCAGAAACGCACTTAAAAAAGTGATGAACACTCTCTTTTGTTATCGCAGGCTAATCTTCCGTACCAATTTGCAATGTACCAAAAACCTCTTGTTTTAAGGCCAATTCGCGTTGCAAAATAGCTGTTATCATGTGGCGTTCAGTCATAATATCATACAATAAAACCCCATTATTTTCAGCCACGATAAAAGCTTCTTCAAGTTTCGGAAACTCATCCAGCGAAATCACCATTGGCTTGTCGGCTAAAACATTAATTCCCTCTATAACTGCTTTCAAAATGTACTAGGTTTTTTTATGCATCGTTTCCGGCAGCATTTCGGAAAGGTCGTACGGTGAGTAGGCTATTATATCCAAAGAGTATACTGAGCAGTATGATTTGGTTGTATAAAATCATTCAAACACCTCATTGTTTTCATTGAGAGTTTTTTTTTAATATTGTATACAAGTTCAATTACAGCTTGTCAGTTGCGAAACACTACAAACCTGTCATACAGATAATTAAAATTATTCCAACGCGTTATATTTTTTTATTTCTTAGAAGGAATCTCAAACAATTTCTGCAAATCTTCGCGGCTCATTTTCCAGTATTCAATACGCGGATTCATTTTCACCTTTTCGTTGTACTCATCTATAAATTTCTGATTCAGCTCATCACGGTCCTCGTAATTTGCTCTGAGTTCTTCCAATTGTTTATGAAGATCGGCCTGCACATCGGCATAAGCAGGATCGTTATAAACATCGTGCATTTCATTCGGGTCTTTTTCCAAATCGAACAGCTCCCAATCGTCCATATCATAATAAAAATGAATAAGTTTATACTTATCTGTGGTTATTCCGTAATGACGCATCACATTGTGTTCCGACGGATGCTCGTAGTAATGATAGTAGTGTGCTTTTCGCCAGTTTTCGGGTGTTTCGCCTTTTAATATTGGCAGCAAACTCTGACCCTGCATATCGGCAGGCACTTCACCACCGGCAACATCTATAAGTGTTTCGCCAAAATCAAGATTCGATACCAAGGCGTTGTTCACCGAACCGGCTTCGATGGTTCCCGGCCAGCTGACCAGCAATGGTGTATTTAACGATTCTTTGTACATCCAGCGTTTATCAAACCAACCATGTTCTCCAAGGTAAAACCCCTGATCTGACGAGTAAATCACAATCGTATTCTTATCCAGTCCACTTTCTTTTAAATAATCCAGCACTTTACCTACACTTTTATCCACTGCAGAAATACAGGCCAGGTAATCGCGCATGTAACGCTGAAATTTAAAACGAACCAAATCTATTCCCTGTGGATTTTCCTTTTTGAATGCTTCGTAAATAGGTCCGTAAACTGCATCCCAGGCTTTTAACTGCTCTTCATTCAAGCCTCTTCGTGGCTGATCAGTCATTTTCAGATCCCGGTCCAAAGTCATTACATCGGCAATACTCATGTAATTTAACGATGCAGGTTCCCTTGTTTCATACTCATCAAAAAGTGATTCAGGTTCCGGGAAAGTTGTGTTCTCGTACATCCCCAATTCGTTTGGTCCGGGATCCCATGCGCGGTGCGGAGCTTTGTGCCACATCATTACCATAAATGGCTGTGTTGAATCTTTTACCGACTGTAACCAATTGATGGTTTTATCGGTAATGATCTCAGTGGTGTAACCTTCCATTTGGTACTCACCTTCCTGGTTGATAAACGTGGGGTTGTAATAGGCTCCCTGCCCCGGCAAGATGTCGAAATAATCAAATCCTGTCGGTGTCCCTCCAAGATGAAGTTTACCAATCACAGCTGTTTTATAGCCATTCTTCTGCAGTTCTTTTGGAAACGAATTCTGACTAAAATCAAATTTCGATCCCATTGTATTATCGATAAAACCATTTTGGTGGCTGTACTTTCCAGTAAAAATAGTTGCCCGCGACGGGCCGCAAATCGAATTGGTTACCAAACACTGGTTAAAGCGCATTCCTGCATTCGCAATCCTGTCGATATTTGGCGTTGGCGCCAGATCTGCCAACGGGCCGCCATAAGCACTTATTGCCTGAAAAGCATGGTCATCAGCCATGATAAAAAGAATATTGGGGCGCTGATTTGTTTTTTCTTCGGTGCCGGATTTACACCCTGTCAGAAAGAATGAAAATACCATAAAGCACAGTACTATTCTAAAAAATTTGATTGATTTCATTTTTATTGGATTATAGATTTTTGTGACTTTTGTTTTGCCAAATTAAAGCGTTTCCGCATTTCTTCTATAAGTTTATTCTGATCCGGGTGATCTATTAAATTTTCGAGTTCTTCAGGATCTGATTTATGGTTGTACAATTCTTCGTTACCGCTATTAATATCCTCTCCCCAACGCGTATACCTGTACTTCCCAGAAACCAATGTACCTGCATTTCCCCTGTTGGTAATTGTGAATGCTTCGGCATCATTATCAACCAGGTTCCCTTTTTCAATGTATTTAACAAGACTTTCTCCCTGCAGAATTTCCGGGGCTTTATTAGAATACCCCCCCAATTCAACCAGTGTTGGATACAAATCGATCAACTCGGCTATCGACTCACATTTTACTCCATACGTTTTTTCCATTCCAGGAACTGAAATAACGAGTGGCACCCTTACGGTTCCTTCCCACAAACTGGTTTTTGCCCAGCAATCATGTTCACCCAGGTTGTATCCATGGTCGGAGAGAAAAACGACAATGGTATTTTTACGCAAATCCAGCTGATCCATTGTATTTAAAAGCCGCCCGATCTGTTCGTCCATAAACTTAACACTAGCCATGTAAGCACTTATGGTTTTCTTTTTTTGAAGTTCGTCCATTCCCCAGATTTTGTCATTTTGTCGTACCAGCGCCTCTTTTGGAACATTATCTCCTACTACAACCGGAGGAAGAACACTCTCTTCGTCGGGATAATTTGCAAAACAGCTTTCAGTAGAAATCAAAGGGACATGCGGTCTCACAAATCCTACAGCCAGGAAAAATGGTGCATCAGGTTTTATCTTTACCTTGTTTGTGGCTCCGCTTGCAACTTTTTTTGCACGACTCTCAAGAATGGCAATTGCCTGATTGGCTGCTAAATAATCGGTTTGGAAATACCGGAGCGAATCGGGTAAAATTAGGCGCGCAAAATTTGATCCGTAATGTAGGTTTTTGGGTGAAAGTAATTCCAACTCTCCGGGACTGAGCGTTTCGGGTCCCATAACATTAAAGGCGTAGTCCCAGGATTCGGGCTCGTCTCCTCCGGGTTCACCACGTTCAATTCCGCCGGGTACACCCATATGAAATATCTTTGAAACACGTGCTGTAAAATAGCCTTGCTCCCTGAAGAAACCAGCCATTGAAGGATGATCTTTCAGTGCCGGATTGATTTTTTTATAACTCCCGGGAGTGTCATCATTACCCAAAACACCATTGGTAGCCGGATACAAACCACTCATAATTGAAGCCCGCGAAGGTCCGCAAAGCGGATACTGGCAGTAGGCACGAGTGAACATTACTCCTTCTTTTGCCAGCCTATCGAGATTTGGAGTGTGTTCATCAATCCCCAAATACGGACCAATCCTTGTGTTTAAATCATCTGAAAATATCAGAAGGATATTGGGCTGAGCATTTATAAACATTGGAGCCAAAATCAATAGTAGTAAAAAGAAATACCTCGAAAGCGAGGTATTTCCTTTTTGGTATAATTGGTTTAGATTAAACAAAGCCATTGTCTTTAATTATTGTTGCGGTTTCTTTGTTGTTCCTGATGGTCGAGATATGCTTTCAGGTATTTTTGATCCAGCTCATCGCTATCGCCGTACTTGGAGCGAGTTTCAGTAAGCTTTTCGTGAAGCATCTTTTGCACATCGGCATACGTCGGATCATCGTAAATATTATGCATTTCCCGGGGATCTTTTTCCAAATCGTACATTTCCCATTCATCTACATCGTAATAAAAATGCATCAGTTTATACCTGCTTGTTGCCACTCCGTAATGGCGTTTTACCATATGTACAGCCGGGTATTCGTAGTATGTGTAGTAAATAGCGTCGCGGAACTCAGAAGTTTCGCCACTAACCAACCGGCGGAATGACTCGCCTTGCATACCGGCAGGAACTTCAATACCGGCATAATCCAGAAAAGTAGGTGCAAAATCGAGGTTTTGTACCAGGTTGTCGATCTTAGTTCCGGGCTTAATTTCATTGGGATAGCGAACAATCAATGGGGTTCGCAATGACTCTTCGTACATAAAACGTTTATCAAACCATCCATGTTCGCCGAGGTAAAACCCCTGATCGGAAGTGTACACAACAATTGTATTTTTATCCAGACCTGTTTCTTTAAGGTAGTCGAGCAGTTCTCCAACACCATCATCAACTGATTTTATGCAACGCAGATAGTCTTTTATGTAGCGGTTAAATTTCCATTTTGCCAGCTCTTCGCCTTCCGGTTTATTTTTCAAAAATTCCTGATTTTCACTTTCGTAAGCTGCCATCCAGTTTGCACGTTGTTCCTCGTTCATTCGCTTTAGGTCCGGAACAAAGTTGGTGCTGTCGCCATTAGGATCGACAATAAATTTGAAATCGTGCCCCCACATCATATCACGGTTGATTTCCATTTCCTGTTCTTTTGCCGCCGAACCACGATCCGAATAATCGTCGAAGAAAGTTTCCGGTAATTCGAATGTTTTATCGTCGTAAAGATTTACATATTCCGGGGCAGGAAGCCAGTTGCGGTGTGGGGCTTTTTGATGATACAATAGACAGAAAGGTTTATCCTGATCGCGTTTATTTTTTAACCAATCAAGTGCTGTTTCAGTAATGATATCGGTTACATAACCTTCTTTTCGAACGCGTTCTCCTTCAATCAGGAAATCGGGATTGTAGTATTGCCCTTGTCCTGGTAAAACCATTGAAAAATCAAATCCCTGGGGAATTCCGTCAAGGTGGATCTTCCCGATCATTGCAGTTTGGTAACCATTGGACTGAAGTATTTTAGGGAAATTAGACTGATCCCAGTTAAAGGCCTGTACATTATCCACTTTCCCGTTAATAAAACTGTGTTTACCTGTTAAAAGCACAGCTCTGCTTGGCGCGCATAATGAATTTGTTACGCAAGCACGGGTAAAAATAGCTCCCTCGTTTGCTAACCTATCGATGTTAGGCGTTTCGTTTAATCCATAACCGTAGGCACTAATGGCCTGGTAGGCATGGTCATCGCTCATGATGTAGATAATATTGGGATGCTGCGAAGATTCCTCACTCTTAGAGGGTGCACATGAGAGAACTGCCGTACCCAACACTAAAAAGGCAATAAACAATTGAAATTCTCTGATCATAACATATATTTTAAAGTATTCGGTAATATAAGCCGATATTTCAAGCTATAAAGGGATAGCTTTCAGATAAACCGAAAGCTACCCTCTAATTTTAACTAACTAAACTATACTATTCCCATCCGGGATTTTGTACCAATAATGGATTAGCATCCAATTCTGTCTGTGGAATTGGCATTAAATTCATAGCATCCTTGAAATTATCTTTTATTTGTAATTTCTGTGCTGCTTCAAACGAATCAGTGAATTGACTTTCATTTTCAGCATGTTCAAACATTCTTTCTTTTAGAATATCCCAACGAACCAGGTCAAACCAACGTTTACCTTCATGCACGAGTTCCATCCAGCGTTCTCTCCTGATCCATTCAGTAAGGTTCTCTTTCGTTTTATCTCCGGTTAAAATTCCCTCCGGATCGTCTTGATATGCCCTGTTGCGTACGCGTTGAAGATGGGTATATGCCGCATCAGGATCACCACTTTCATTTAAAGCTTCAGCATAAAGTAAAAGTGCATCTACGTATCGCAGAACAAACATGTTTACTGCTGAGTTTGGCGCATTAAACTCATTCTCATCCCATGCTTTAGTAAAAATTGGCAGGTCTACATAGTAGATTGTTGGATCAATAGGACTGGTAAACTCTTTACTGAAGAAAACAAATTTTCGTTGATCTTTATCACTATACTGAGCATATAGTTCTTCAATAGGTATATCAGCCTCGTTCATTTGGTTTCGCCCTGGTATTTGCTGTGTTTTATAGGTAGCCTGAAGTGCATATTTAGGGCCTGATAGCTGCATATCACCATTTCCATTTGATGGAGGCGAATCAAACTGTACCGAAAAAACACACTCTTTACCATTTTCTGTGGCAACCCTGTAATTGTCTTTTACATCGTCCCACAAACCGTAACCATAACTTCCCTCGTTGTTCACGACTGCGCCGAGCTCGGTTACGGCAGCGTTCCAGTTTTTCATGGTTACGTAAACATATCCTAGCAGTACTGAGGCAGCACCCGAAGTTGCTCTGCCAACATCTGACCCACTATAGCTTTTAGGTAAAGCTTTTGCATCGTTAAGGTCGGAAATAATTTGTGCATAAACATCAGCAAGCGGCATACGGGCAGTAACCGTTTCGTCAACCGATGTGGATAATGGTAAAGGAACATCGCCAAATGCGCGTACAAGATTGAAATAGTACAATGCCCTCAAAAATTTAGCCTCATTGATTAACCTGGTTTTCAAGGTTTCATCCATTTCGATATTCGGAACTTGTTCCAGTGCATTATTTGCCCTGAAAATTCCGGCGTAACTATCTCTCCAAAAGTTATTAATAAAGGTATTATTAGGAGTGTAACGCATGTACTCAAGGTTTTGTAAGTATTGGTTAGGCATACCACGGCCATTTTTTTCATCATCAACCGGGAGGTCGAAAACCAAAAACATTAGTCTTTCATACAAACTGTATAAGCCATTATAAATTGAGGTAACTGAAGCAACTGCGCCCGACTCGTCGGTGTATACATTGCTAACTACATACCTGTCAACAGGATTCTCTTCGAGAAAATCGCTACATGAATTGAAAAGAGTTGCAGGTATAAGTATTAATAGGATGCATATAATTTTTTTCATTTTTCAAGTTTTAAATGTTAAAAATCAATTTGTACTCCAAACATTACTGTTTTGGATTGCGGATAAGTACTGTAATCTTCACCCATAGTAAGATTCGAAGCACCATGCAAACTAACTTCAGGATCGAAGCCTGAGTAGTTAGTGAACGTAATAAAGTTGTTCAGCGAGGAGTACAAGTATAGGCGGTCAGCAAATTTCACCATACTTTTTGGGAAAGTATATCCAAGCACAATGTTCTTTATTTTCAGATATGAGCCATCTTCGATGTAATAGTCATTGAAAACGATCTGGCGGTTGGTACTGGCCAGCGGAAGTTCATTGCTTGGATTTTCAGGAGTCCATCGGTTCACCATTTCTGCATAAACATTTTGCCCTCCGGTAGGCAGGGTTAATTGTGTTTTATCAAAATTCAGGATATCGTTTCCAACCGACCATTGCATAAATATGCTGAGCTTGAAATTTTTATATGAAAAATTATTATTCATACCTCCAATAAAATCGGGTAAAGCATTTCCAATAACCTGTCTGTCGGCATTATCTACCACGCCATCTGGCGCTCCGGTGTATTTGCCGTCGTCAGGATTATCATCTTCACTTGAAACATCCTTATATTTTCTTCTACCCGGTCCTACCTGACTAATTGTTTGGTTTAAGGTTTCTCCTTCCTGAATGATACCATCAAATTGCCATCCGTAGAAAGCACCGATGGATTCTCCTACAAATATTCGTCTCGACCAAGGATCGATTTTTAAGTGTCCCTGGTCTACACCGACATCTTTATACAGAACACCTGCAAGACTAAGAACCTTATTCCGGTTAAGAGATAGGTTAAAATCTGTATCCCATTTTAGCTCTCCTTTCAGGATATCACCTCTTATCTCCAGTTCGAAACCCTGGTTTTGCATGCTTCCAATATTGTTTAAGTAGGTAGTAAAACCGGTTGTGTAAGGAACCTGCTCACTGTAAAGCATTTCTGTAGTTTTCTTATAATAATAATCGAGCGTTAATCCCAATCGGTTATCAAAGAATGCAACATCTATTCCGGCATCGAACTGGGCTGTTTTTTCCCATTGAAGATCGGCATTTGCAATTTTGTTCGGGCTAACACCAGTAGCCAACGATCCATCTCCGAACGTATAGGTTTGGGTTCCGGTTGTTGGTAATGAGTTATACAGACCAATTTCCTGATTACCTGTATAACCAAAACTTGCACGTAATTTCAGGTATGAAAACAGGTTAAGATCTTGAATAAATTGTTCTTCACTGGCACGCCAGGCTACAGATCCGGATGGGAAAAAAGCATACTTGTTATTTTCTCCAAACCGGGAAGATCCATCAGTACGCCCCGCGATAGAAGCAAGATATTTTCCCTTGTATGAATAGTTTACACGGGCAAGATAAGATATTAGACCCCATCTTGTTTTTCCAGATTCCGGGCTATTGTACGTTTCGGCACCCTGAAGACTGTTTTCTTGCAAAATATCATTGGTAAATCCCTGAGAAGAACCGGAAACGTATTCAAAAATATTTTCCTGGAAAGTGGCTCCAACAACAGCACTAAGCGAATGATCGCCAAATTCGTTTATATAACTTAAAGTATTCTCGTTTAACCAGTTTTGGTTTAAGTTATACCTGATGGTCCCACTTCCGTTTGATCCCTGGCCTTCGTTTGTATTGCTCGGAAGGTAGGTATCGTTTTTAACATTTGAAATATCTGCTCCTCCTTTAATCTTTGCAGTTAAGTTTGGCGTGAGTTTAAATTCTAAAAATATATCTCCGAGTATACCGTTTCGTTGTGTTTGCCGAACTACTTCATTCATTGTAGCTACCGGATTGTTAATGATAATACCATCGTTAACCAAGGTATATTCACTGGCACTTGAACTCGGAAGGAAAGAGTACCCCTGCCCCGAATATATTGGCAGTATTGGACTAAATTGAGTGGCACCGTTTACAACACCTAATCCATCAACGTTTTGTTGATTGGAAAAAATCCTGAATGCAGAAATATGAGTACCTGCTTTAAGCCAGCTATTCATTTGGCGGGTAAGATTAATTCTGGATGAAAAGCGTTCAAAATCTGTGCTTTTTATAATTCCGTCTTGTTTGGTATAACCACCGGTAATCGCATAACTCGTTTTTCTGTCACCACCAGTAAACGATATATTGTATTCCTGCGTAGGGGCCACCTCGAAGACTTCGTCTTGCCAATTTGTTCCTAATTCCGGATTGTTTTTTATTTCTTCCAAATCGGCTGAAGAATAAATCGGAGCACTACCCTCATTGGTATAGGCCTCATTTTTTAATACGGCATATTGGTATGCATCCATTACATCCATCTTTTTAGTAACACTCTGAAATCCGTAATTGGCAGAGAATGAAATTTTGTCATTTCCAACAGTACCCGATTTTGTTGTGATAAGAATTACACCATTTGCAGCTCTTGCTCCGTAAATTGATGTTGCGGATGCATCTTTTAATATTTCAATGCTTTCAATATCGTTTGGATTGATATTCGCGATACCACTAATATTTGACGAACCAGCTGCCGTTCCGGCATTTCCGCTTCCTGCTCCAGCATAAATTGGGAAACCATCAACAACATACAGCGGTTCGTTAGCACCTTGCAACGATGTTGTACCACGAACCCTAACGGCAGGTGCCGATCCGGGAACTCCAGATGACTGAGTTACCTGGACTCCCGCTGCCCGTCCGGCCAGAGCCTGATCTATCGATTGCATTTTCACGTTTTCAAGATCTTCCGTTTTAACCGATGTAACTGATCCCGTTAAATCACTCTTTTTAATGGTTCCATAACCAATCGCTACCACTTCGTCGATTCCTATGGCGTCTTCTTCCATGGTTACATTGATCTGGGCTTGATTATCTACGGTAATTTCCTGCATTTTCATTCCTACAAACGAGAATTTCAATACCGCATCATCCGGGACTTCAGGAATTAAATACACACCATCAATATCAGTAATCGTTCCCAAAGTGGTTCCTTTAATAATTACTGTTACCCCTGGTAGTGGGCTTCCGGATCTATCTATTACTTTTCCGCTTACAGATCCTTGTTGGGGAGCTATAAAGGTCTCATCGGATAAAAGCTCCGGTGTTGCCAAAACAATTATCCGGTCCTTGATAGTGTACTCCACATCAGTACCATAAAAAATAGAGTTTAAAACATCATCAATCTTTTTATCATCAACTTCCACAGATACTACTCTGTCTGCATCAATGACTTTGCTGCTGTACATAAAGTAGAATTCGCTCTGATCTTCGATAGCTCCAAGAACTTCTTTTACTGTTGAATTTTCAATTGACAGGCTTAGCTTTTTAGTTTGGGAATAGGTTTTGCCGGCAAAGGCAGTAACCACTGAAATTAGGATGAGTAAGTTAGTTAGTTTCATTATCATCATAAGTTTCTTAAATCCAGGAGATATTCCATTCCTGAACGTACACGTTATATTTTTCATAAATTTGCGTTGATTAGTTTGTAACTACCCTATACCGTCATATAGGGTTAAAAATTTAATCTCGACAGGGAAGTGTTGGCGCATTTCCCTGTTTTTTTAATTTAGGTTTTCCATAGGCAAAATGTTCTTTTAGTTAGATTTAATTAGTTATTATTTCTTATCTAATATTATCCTTTGTTTTGAATAAGTTCCATCCGGATTCTTCTCTCTTTTCAGAATGGAATACTTAATCGGGCTGGCAAGTGTCATTAAGTCCAGAATCTGATAAAGAGGCTCATCAATTAAGGTTACCGTATAATTGTAATCCATTATCGATTCTTTCACGATTATCTCCACGTTAAACATTCGGCTCAATTTATCTGCGACTTCGGTTATTGGTGTCTCCTCAAATATTGTTACTCCATCAATCCAGGCAATAAACTTATTTACTTCACCTGTTGAGGTTTTTATTGTGCCATCACTTATATTAAAATCGGTATGTTGTCCGGGAATCATGACTCCTAATTCCTCATTGGTTTTAGCATTTTCAATTCGCACTTTGCCTTTTACTAATGTTGTCTCAATAATATTTTGGTTGTTATACGCTGATACATTAAAGGATGTTCCCAGGACCGCCACGTTTAAAAACTCCGTTTTTACGATGAAAGGCATATCTTCTTTGTGCGTTACTTCGAAAAAGGCTTCACCGGTTAAAGTAACCTCCCTGCTATCACCATTAAAAATCTGTGGGTATTTAATCTTACTTCCCGAATTTAAATGTATTACGGTACTATCAGAAAGCTGAACAACTGTTCTAGATCCCATTGGAGCTATAACTTCTAAAGAATCAGTTATATTCCGAAAGTCATTTTGTGCTATTTTGTTTCGCTCAGAAATGGTGTAAGAAAAAAGTAATAGAACCGGAATCAACAGAATCACTGCAACCCGGGAAATCAATCTAATAACCTTTGAATAATTCCACTTTTCGTTGTGTGTTTGCAAATATCTTGTGTTATCCGATTCAATTTCATTTAGAATATTATCAAATATTGAATCTATTCTTTGATCATCAATCTCAACATTATCACATGCCGATTTCCAACACTCGATAACCTCATCTTTTGCATCTTCGCTCCATTGCTTACTTTTCACCCAACGGATTACTTCTTCCAATTCAGCAGGAGAACATTGATTATTTAAATATTTAACTATTAGCTCCTTATTCATCTTTTTCAATTGCTAAAACTCTTTCTTTTATTCAACAAGTAGATATGTACTGAATAACCATTTTATGCTTGTTTACTATGTAATACGTTTAAACCTGTATAAGGGAGTATGCTCTGGCAAAAGAATTATAAAAAAAGGTGCATAAACAGGAGGGCTGCAAACATGTTGTTTTGCATATTCGTTTTCAAATATGACAAGGTGTTTGCCATATGTTTTTTTACTGTAGTAGCCGATATATTTAATTTTTCACCAATCTCCTGATATGTTAATCCGGATTCTCTACTTAACTTATAAATCTCTTTTTGTCGTGGAGTCAAGGCATCAATTAAATAACTAACCTGCTCTTTTAAATCATTAAATTGAATTTCATCAATCAGTTCAGGAGTCTTTTTCTCTTTTTGTAATGCAAATAGGTGCTCCAGATATTTTTTTTCATTTATACGCTTTCGGAACAAGCTGATTGTTGAATTATAAGCGATAGTAAACAAGAAGGATTCAAATGATGAATAGGCGTCAATTGTTCTCCTTTTTTCCCATATTTTAACAAAGACTTCCTGAACGATTTCTTCCGTATCCGATTCCTGTTTTATAAAACGGAAAACAAAACTGTACAAGCGTTTACTATAACGTTCATAAAGATTATAGAATGCAACTTTATCGTCCTGTTTAAGTCGCAATAACAGTTCAGTATTGGTTTTATTAGTTTTCATTCATTTAGGCACACACAAAATATGAATTTAATGTTATATAAAAAAGTGAATTTCAAAGCCTTCTCTTAACTCCTCCAAAAGACATGTTTCGTTGGGATCAATTCTGTTGTGAAGGATGTTATTAGTAGGTCTATTATTGACAAAGAAGAGCCTTGTTAATATGAATTCGTTCCATGTTGTAGTCAAACGCCTCATTGTTTTAGTACGGAGGATCCTCATTATGTATCCAAGTTCATATACGTGAGGTAAACAAAAGATCTAGAATTATGGAGTTGTGGAAACTGCCCTACTCTATCGTATTGATTATGTATACATTAAAAAACGATTTAAAAACGGGCAACCTACTCTAACAGGAAGTAAAATTCACAACTAATAGTAAAACCCAGGGGCACAATCCAAGATATTTTTAAAACGACAAAAGCGCCTAAATCAAAAATTTAAGCGCTTTTATTTTGCAATTGTATTTATGAAAGAACCAAACTTTATAAAGTAATGGTCATTATCGAATGAGGTAAACTTTCAAGATCGGTTGATTTGCCATTTATCAGCAATTGGTAGTTGAATTTTTCTTCTGATCGGTTTAGTACAACAACAGCAATTGACCCATCAGGATTTACAAAAGCAGTTGCCTGCAAATCGGTGCGACTTGATGATGTTGCAATTCTACGTGCTCCTTCTTTTACAAACTTTGAAAAATGCCCTATGTAATAGTAGCTGTTGGTATAAATTAACTCGCCGGTTTGCGTATTGGCGTGTATGGGCGCAAAACATAAGTTACCAACATGGTTTGGACCGCCGTTTTCGTCCAGCAGGATGTTCCAGTCGGTCCATGCAACGGTTCCGCTGTTAAAATCATTCAGCATCGAGTAGCCATAACGTTCGCCCAAAGCCCAGTCGTTAACCCGGTTTATATCAAACGCTTCAACACAACCTTCTGTAAAAATGAGTTTTGTATCCGGGAAAGCATCGTTTACAAGTTTTGTGTTTTCAAACTGCATATCGCCACCGGTCCAGGGTTCGTACCAGTGAAAACCAATTCCCCAAACATACTTTGCAGCTTCCGGATCGCTTAAAATAGTGGTAGCACGCTGATAAACCTGGTCGCGGTTATGGTCCCAGGCGATTAGTTTTTTATCGCCCATTCCATTACTGTGCAAAGTCGGACCAAGATATTTCTTTATAAAATCGCGTTCCTCATCGGCAGTGTACACGCATGATTCCCAACGTTGAACAGCCATCGGTTCGTTTTGTACCGAAAGGCCCCAAACCGGAATATCGCGTTTCTCGTACTCTTCGATAAACTTTACGTAATACTCTGCCCATGCGGGTTTAAACTGTTCCAGCAGTTTTCCTCCCTGCAAAACGTTATTATTGCTTTTCATCCAGGCCGGAGGGCTCCACGGGCTAACAAATATTTTTAGTTCGCCACCTGCCGCTTCAATTGTTTCTTTAATAAACGGAATTCGGTATTGTTCGTCGTGCTGAACACTAAAAGTAGTCAGCAACGAATCGTTCTCCTCCACGTAGTTGTAAGATGCGCTTGAAAAATCGCAACTGGCAATATTTGTGCGTGAAAAGTTATAGCCAATTCCTTTTTCCTGGTCGAAAAAGGCAGTAAGGATTTCCTGACGAATATTTCGTGGCATTTTATAAAATGTTTCGGCCGAAGCATCGGTTAAAGCAGCTCCTATACCTTCGATGGTTTGAAACTTCTTTGCCGGATCAATCAGAACAAAAGGCTGTGTTTCCAAAGGCTGGCCGGCTACCTGCAGACTGAATTCACCAATTGCATCTAAGCGAAGATTGGTATCTTTTGCGGTTACATACACGTTTACTTTTTCGGGATTTACAACTACCGGTGGCTGCTCCACTTCTTTATTCACTTCCTTGTTCGTGCATCCGGCAATAAATAAACCCGATACAGCAACAACACCAACCACCGTTTTCAAAATATTCTTCATGATCATCTTCATTTTCTTCGTTCAACATTCTTTTCAGAAATGCCAAAAACGTCTAACAAAAAAGGCTGTGAGACCTCCCAATATGGGAAGCCCACAACCTTTTATATATCTACCTTTTCTCTCTTATTTTTTTGTAACTGTTAAAACTGCCTGATCGTTTCCTGCCGAAAGATCAACCGTAAATACATAAGTTGCACCATCTTCCAGGGTCACTCCATCAACCAAACCAAGGTTACCACTGTCGCGGCCATTTGTACCGTCGCCAATGAATACGATGTCGCTTGTTGTTGAAATGGCGTCTCCTCCAAATTCTCCGCCCCAGCCTTTTTGGTGGAAGAATTTAAAGTTAATTCCGCCGGTACTGATATTTGTACCTCCAACTACAGTCAACTGGTATTTTTTGTCGCCAATTGGAGCCATACACAATGCATTGTCAGGACTCCAGCCCACAGTCTTATCAGCAAACGATGGTTTTCCAACATTCTCGCCAATCACCCAAACGGCACCTGTTCCGTCAGCATTTAAAACAGCGGGTGTGTTGCCATCCAAAGCCTCTATTCTGAAATAGTTCAACTCCAGATTAGCCGTTACACGGTATTTTCCTGTGATAGGAACAAAAGTGTAAAGCCCGGCTTCCTGCGTGGCCAGATAATCAGCATCGATCCACCAGTCGGCAATATTTCCCAAACCTTGAATACTTACCTCCTGCCCTTGCGTCAGCTCAACATCAAGTTGATAATTGTTTTTATCAACCATGTTCATGTTCTCTCCGTTAAGCAGGATTTCGAAGAATGGCCCGGCCTCGTATGTTTTGGTATTAAATGTTACCGAGTAAGTTCCACCCACAGGGCTTACAAAGGGGATATATGTAGAAACCCCGTTTGTAACCGCACCCGCTTCCCAACCAAATACGATTTCAGTCCCTTTATCATCAACCACCGGCGTTTTAATGTAGGCCGACAAATCGGTTGACGGGAATGCTTCCGTAGCCGCATACTCATTTGCTTCGCCGGTCGGCAACATAGGGTACGTCGCGTTTTCGCTTACCAAAATAAGGTAAGGGTATTGCGCACGCGTAATCGGCACATCAAAAGTTTCAATACTGCTATTCATTGTTGTGTTGAGCAATACAAACTTCAATGTGGCTGTACCATCAGGAATATCTTTCTCAAAAGGAATTTCTATTGTACCTGAATATTCACCATTTTCTTTTGTGCGAATTGTCGTTCTTTCCACCTCTTCTTCGCCAAAATAAAGAATGGCAGTTAGTGTCGATAGCGAAATTTCGTCGCTAACCGAAACAGTAAACGGAAGTACATCTCCGAAATGTACATCGGAGAATTGGTTCTCAATTTCCATAACGGGATTTCCCGCCGGTTCGATTTCGCTGATATCGTCGGAGCACGACAAAACAGCCAAACCCAAAATGCTTAATATGAAATATTTTAAGTTCTTCATTGCGTTAGTTTTTATTTTTTCCATTGGTATGAAATAACCGATTTAGCAGGCACTTCGTAACTGAAGTGATTGGTGCCATCGTCGAGTGTTATCATTTTTGAAGCCGAATTGCTGTTTAATAAAACCACAGCATAAGTTCCGTCGGTGTTTTCGAATGCCGAGTAGTAAAATCCGGCATCAGAAAAACCCGAAGTGCCGATACGCACCGCACCGGGCTTAACTACCGACGATAAATGGCCGACGATGTAATAGTGCGAATTACGTGTAATTGATGAATAGTTGGCTCTGTCGATATCCACCGCGCCATAGCAAGTCTGGCATCCGCCGTCGCGGTTGGGGCCTCTGTCGCTATCAAGCATCAGATTCCACACAATTACTCCTTTACACCAGTTATTTACGGTTCCCAGTGCCACTTCGCGCATGTCTTCAATTAAACGATTTTGCAGGTTGCGGCCATCATTCCAGGTACCGATAGATGTTTCGGTGAATATTAATCCTCTTTCAGGATTTTTTGCATGTATATCAAGCAATTCATCCTTGTTTCCACCATAATTGTGATAAGCTGCTCCCGCCACAAGATCTTCGTCGATACCAGCATTGTAAATTTTCACCGGGTAATCATTCTGCTCACCCATGTTGTCGTAGTTGTAATTGTGGTCGAACAAATAAATTTTAGTGTTCAGTGATGCGGCTTTAAAAGCAGGCACCAGGTTGTTTTTTACAAAATCAAGTTGTTCTTCCCAGCCCATATATAACGATGCTGAATTACCTCTGTTAAGCGGTTCGTTTTGTGGCGTAACCGAGTAAATATCGATTCCGTATTCCTTTAAAACCTGAATCCACTTTACAAAATACGTGGCATAATCGGCATAATACGCCGGATTTAACTGACCGCTTGTCCACGAGTTGAAGGGTTGCAAATCGGTAAGATTATTCACCTTCATCCAGCGAGGGCACGTCCATGGCGATCCCAAAATTTTAAGATCAGGATTAATGGCCTGAATTTCCTGTAAAATCGGAAGCACGTAATCGGTTTCTTCCGAAGTGAGACCGAAGTTTTCAATTCCTTTGGTATCGCAACAGGTGTATTCGCTCAACGAAAAGTCGGAACAACCGATGGAAATACGAACGTAACTGTAACCCATTCCCTCTGTTGGCGAGAAGGTTTCTTTCAGAAACTTCTCCCGGTTATCTTCTGTCATCTGTAACAGGTTATAACAGGTTGAGCCTGTAATTGCCGCTCCAAAACCATCCATGGTCTGGTACCGTGTTTCAGGCTCCAGGTTAATGGTTGATGGCGACATATTGCTTTTATCGCTAAAGTCAACCGCTTTTGTGGCAAAATCCTGCGAGCGAGTATTGGTAGTTATGTAAAGCGTAACATCTCCTGTTTCCGGTTCCGGTTGCTCAGGTTCTTCAATGTCTCCACTGTTATCATCGCTACAGGCTACAAAACCACAGCAAAGCAGCGCTATCAGCAAGATAAATTTTGTATCGAATAATTTCCTCATCGTATTAAAGCGTTACTTTTTCAATGTTTACCGTGTTATCGTTTAAGTTGATGGTAAAACGATAGTTGGCTGATTCAATCGCAGGATCATTCTCACCATTCGGGATGGTCCAGTCGTTATCACCCGATATGATCTGCTCGCCGGTAAACGTAAACTGACCTGCTTTTTTCTCATTTGCCCAACCGGTATTTTCAAAAGGTTTGAATCCGGCAAAATGATCGTGATCGCCCGGCGTAAAGAATGTTCCCTGGTAAATGCCATCGCCAATTTGACGCAGCAACACGTAATTCAGCACATTTCCGAAACCCCAGCTGGTATGAACGCGGGTATGGCCCGGGTAAACAGCGCCAATTGCATCGGTGCTTACGTTTGTTGGATAACCCAAACCATAACCACAAGCCAGCAGGTATTGCGGATATGCAGGATTATCAACGCCAACAAAAATGTTTTTACGAACCGGGTTGTAATAAATGGTGTATTCACCGGTTACTCCAAGGAAAGTTACACGGCTGTCGGCTGTGCGCTCGAAGAAATCGGGATTGTAAATATTCGCTGCATCGCCCAACTGCCCAAACACGGTGTAGGTTTTTCCCTTTTCCAGTGTGCGTGTAAGCGTGCGGAAAGCTTCGCCGTTAACATCCTGATTACCAAATGCAGAAAGAGCCAAATCATCGTCACCCAATTGGCTTCCGGTGGTTGCCGCTGTAAAAGCGAAATTGTCGAAAACAAACGTTTTTGTGTAATCGGCATCAGGCGTGTATACAAAAGCCGACTCGCCACTTTGGTCGATCATGGCCAATTTTCCATTCACATTGCCATAAACATCGCCACTGTAATTAATCGTATAGTCTGAATTGAGCTTTTCAGCAATTTTGTAATTCACCGATGTTTCCAGTGTTAAGTCGTTGCCCACAAACTGGTTGTTGTCTGATGACTCTAAACTAACCACGCTACCGTTGTCGGTAACCAGGTACAACCGGCTGTATATCGGGCGATTCCCTGTCAGTTCTGTAATTTCAGTACTAACCGAACCTTTGAGCACATTCCGGGCTTCCAACTTTATCTGAACCGCAGAATTATCGGCCTGATCGGCTAATAAGGGAACATAAATCGCTTGTTCAACCTCATAATCGTCGCCGGCTAATGGAATTTCGCCACTTACAACAGTTCGTCCTTCCGACACCAGCTCGTAAGCCAGCGAAGTAAGCATGGTAGCCGGATCGGTAATTCTTGCCGACAAGGTAATTGAATCTCCAAATGTAAAGCTCGAAGGGCTAACTGTGGCCGCCTCAATAAAAGGCGTAGATTCTTTTCGGGGGCCGTATTCGTCTTCGCACGAAGCAAATAACAGGGCAATTATCCCGGTTAAAATAAATATTTTATATAAAGGTTTCATTTTTCTCTCTTTTATATTTTTCGGTTTGAATACTAATATCCGGGATTTTGTACCAGGTTTGGATTCTGGTCAATAATATCCTGCGGAACAGGGAGGATATACGACAGGTTTGTAAACGGATAAACCTGTGCCGGACGTCCTTCGTCTTTGGCGTATACTGCATTCATTACTTCCTCAACTTTTTCTAAACGAACAAGGTCGAACCAGCGCTGGCCTTCCATTGCCAGCTCAAGGCGGCGTTCTTTCATATAAGCCTCAGTAATTGCCTCCTCGCTCGCTGAAGCTGATGCAGGCAGATTGTTCAAGCCTGCGCGCTGGCGGGTTTGGTTGATAATCTGAGCTGCGCCACTGTAATCTCCTTTTCCGATCAGCGCCTCAGCTTTTAGCAAAAGAATATCGGCATAACGCATTTTAATTGTACTGTTGTAGGCACTGCGGCACTTGTACATAAACGCATAATTATCAGCAGGATAATAAATATTCCAACCACAGCTGTAAAAAACCACTGTTTCGGCGTAGCGTTTGTCGCCAACTTCGCTTTGAAAAGCTTTGATCAGATCGCGTGATGGAGTGATCCACTTCGCCCAGGTGAAATAGAAAGTCCAGTCGTTAAGCGGACGACCATACATCCAGGTTGCCCAGTTGGTATTTCCCGGGAAATATTGTGCTTCATAAATGGTCTCCTTTGTATTACGGGCTTTGGCATCAATTGCCTTATTTTCTTGTGAAGGTGGCGAGTTTGGATCTGTTAGTATTACACCAAACAAATCGCTGTAATCGTCAACCAGTTCATAACCATCAGCAGCCAGTTCATCGGCATATTGAATTACTTTGTCATAATCGCGCAAAGGTTTTTCGGCATAAACTTTAGCCAGTAAAGCACGGGCAACCGATTTCGAGAACTGTGTTTTATCCTGCGGGTCGTTAGCAGGTGCATATTGCAAACCTTCCAAAAGGTCGGCCTCAATTTGCTGATAAATAGTTAAAGCATCGGTTTGTGGCGGGAAATAAGCCGGGTAAACATCGTCAATGGTTTCTGAAGTAATATCGCCGGCAACTGTTGTTACCAAAGGAACATTTCCCCAAATGCGAACCATATCAAAATAGATCATCGCCCTTAATATTTTCGCCTCGACTTTATACTGAAGCTTTTCAGCATCTGTTAAGGCCGGATCATTTACATCGTCAATAAAACTGATCAAGCGGTTGGCCTGGGCAATATTTCCCATGTGGCTGTTCCAGTCTCTTCTCAGGTTGGTGTTCGATCCTTCGATTGAGTTTACCTCGAAAGGTGTAGTTTCAGCGCCTGGTGAACCTGCATAAGCATTATCCGAGTGCGATTCGGCCAGCAATAACATGTCGAGATACCAGTGCTCCTGGCTGTTTTTGTACAAATTAAGTAGTGTCTGCCTGTGCGCTAAAACGTCAGCTTTATCTTCAAATACAACCTGAACGCTGTCCTCGCTCACTCCTTCAGTTACATCCGAATAGGTATCTAAAGGATCATAATCCATGGAGCAAGCTGCCAGCAGGGATATGATAAGAATGGATAAAATATATCTTGTCTTCATTTTCGTCTTATTTAAAATTCAACATTCAACCCAAAAACAAAAGTCTTACTGTGTGGGTAGGTTCCCCAATCGATACCCTGAACGGCACCACTGTTTCCCCATTGGTTTACTTCAGGATCCATTCCGCTATAGTCAGTAAGCGTTAACAGGTTGGTTGCGGTAACATAAGGTTGCAAACGCGAAACTCCCAGTTTGTTTAAAATTCCGCCACTGAAGTTGTAAGAGAAAGTGATGTCTTTTACACGCAGGTAACTGCCGTCTTCAATAAAATAACTTGATGGCTGCATAACAAAACCGGCTTTTGGAACATCGGTAATTTGTCCTGGCGTACGCCAGCGGTGAAGCACTTCTGTAGATTGGTTTTTCAAATCGTACATCCCCATCACATCACCTTTCGATGCATTAAAGATGTCGTTTCCAACAGCTCCCTGCAGAAACACGTTTAGACTAAAACCTTTGTACGCAAACGAGTTGGTTAAACCAAAAGTAAAGGCCGGGTTCGGGTCGCCAATATAGGTTCTGTCTGACGCTGTAATTTTGCCGTCTTCATTTGTGTCGCGGTACATCAGTTCTCCTGTTTCAGGGTCAACTCCATCGCTTATATAACCGTAGAATCCACCCAACGCACGACCTGGTTCGTTACGAACAACACGAATTTGGTGAAAAGCATCGGTAGTTTCAGCATCATAATAAATCTGCTGCAATTCAAGGCTTTTCAATTCGTTTGTGTTATGCGAAATATTAAAGTCGGTGTTCCAGGTGAAAGCACCTGTAAAGTTGCGTGAGCTTACCGATAATTCAACACCACGGTTCATCATTTCACCTTCGTTTCGAACAATATTGCTTGATGCTGCAGCACCTGCCGGCAACGAAACATACATCAGCATATCCTCAGTGTGTTTCGAATAATAGTCCATGGCAATCGTCACACGATCAGCAAACAGCGTGGCATCCAAACCAAGGTTAATTTGCGAAGTCGTTTCCCATGTTAGGTCGGAGGTACGAAGGTTAGCCTGCGTAATCAATGGCAAGGCATCTTCCTTCCCGGTTTCGAACCAGGCCTGACGGGTGATGTTGTAACGTTGCAAATAAGCATAGTCGCCAACTCCCGACTGGTTACCGGTTTGTCCCCAGCCTCCTCTGATTTTCAAGTCGTCGATCCAGGTTAATCCCTGCATAAATTCTTCCGATGACATACGCCATGCTGCCGAGAAAGACGGGAATGTTCCCCAGCGATAATCGGGATGCAGTTTTGAAGAACCATCTTCACGAATATTGAATGTAAAAAGGTATTTACTTTCGTAATTGTATGAAAGACGTCCGAAAACAGACATAATTCCCCAGGCCGAAGCGCCGGACCCTGTACCGTTCCACGAAATTTTATTTGCCGCGTTTAAAGTATGGATATTATCATCTTTATAGTGCGAGCCATTAATATAGCTTTGCGACCACTGCGAATCGGTCCATGATGAACCGGCCATTGCTTCAAAATTGTGTTTATCGGCAAAGGTCTTTTTGTAGGTCAGTACATTATCGAAAACCAGCAATGTATTGGTGCTTCGGGTATCCCAGGCATTTCCCCAGTCATCTCTGTCGGCACCATGTACCGGAGGATTAAAGCCGGTATTTTTTCCATTACGACGATCTAAGGTGAACGACGATTTTAACGTTAATTCAGGTAAAAAAGTAATGGTTGAACTACCTGAAGCAATCAGGCGGTTTTCGTTATTCTTATTGTTTTTACCATTTTCGATCGATTCAATCGGGTTTACAATATTTTGCCCGAAGAAAGTGCGGTTATACAACCCGGTTTGAGGATCGATAATGTTTGAAGCAGTTGGCAGGTTAACCACCGCCAGTACTACACCACCACGGTTTGATCCGGCACCGGTAGTTACTCCGTTACGGGTATTATCCGAATACGACAGGTTTAACCCGATATTCAACCAGCTACGCACCTGGCTTTCGACGTTACTCCGCAGGTTATATCTGCGGAAAAATGCAGAGCTAAGCACCCCTTTTTCGTTCAGATAACCTCCGGAAATAAAGCAGCGCGTTTTATCGTTACCATCCGAAATCTGTAACTGATAGTTTTGAGTGATGCCGGTTCCGTATACTTCATTGAACCAGTCGGTTTGATCAGTAGTACCTTCAGGAATTGCTCCAGGGCGAATTTCGTCCATCAACTCTTTATACTGCGAGGCATTTAACGACTCGATCTGGTTGGCAACACGGCTAACTCCAAACTGCGTATTCAATGAAATTTTTGCTTCTCCACTGGCCTGCTTGGTGGTAATAAGAATTACACCGTTTGCTGCTCTCGATCCGTAAATAGCCGCCGATGAAGCATCTTTCAGAATTTGCATACTGGCAATATCCATTGGCGAAAGGAAGTTGAGGTTATCAACCGGAACTCCGTCTACCACGTATAAAGGGCTGTTGCTTCCGTTAAACGAAGTAGTACCACGCACGCGAATAACCATTTCGCCACCGGGAGCTCCGCTGGGCTGGTAAACGTTAACACCTGCCGCTTTCCCCTGAATAGCCTGCGCTGCCGATACAATCGGACGTTCGTCGATCTCTTTGGTTGAAACTGTCGAAACCGCTGTGGTAACGTCTTTTCGGGCAACCGAACCATAACCGATTACCACCACTTCGTCCAGTTGCTTTAAGTCTTCTTTCAACGATACATTTATCTCGCTTTGGTTACCCACAGTAACTTCCTGCGAATTATACCCGATAAATGAAAATACAAGAACAGCATCACTACCGGGAACCGTAATCCTGTAATTACCGTTTGGATCGGTAAGCGTTCCCTGCAACGTGCCTTTAATAACAATATTCACACCTGGTAAGGGATCGCCTGATGCATCGCTTACCACTCCTCTAACATCAATTGAATTTTGTGCATGCACTGAGAGATTAAATCCCAATAACAACACCAAAAAGAAGAGAGGAATTTTAAATTTTAAGAGTCTTGTCCTCATAAAAGAATTTGATTAGTTAAATATTTATTATAAACAGAACCTATTCCCCGACCCGGGAAATAGTCATAGACTTTGCATATAAAAATTAGCTCGAAAGACAAACTTTCATTGCCGTAGTTCTTCATCGTAAAGCTTATCTGTTTTCTCAAGCACAAATCTATCGTTTGAATTGACCGCTATTTTTTTAAGGGATAGGAAAGTGGATTAGGGAGAGACAACAAAATATTCAAAATGCTCTATAGCAGGCTCTTGGATCTTTTGGTATGCAAAATAAAAGTGGATCAATTGGAAAGATGAGTGAACGAATAAGGGGGAGTTATGGGAAGTAAAACCGAACAAAATTGATTTCGCTCTTTAAAACATTAACACCAAACAGGATTAAAACAGATTCGTCTGTAATTATCGAATTTGTATAATCATATCTTCGAAATCGTTACGGGATTTGGCGCGGTTTTTTGTTTTTGCCCGGTAGTTATAAATGGTATTTACCGAGTATCGTAAAAAGTCGGCAATTTGCGAGCTGTTAATAATTCCCAACCTTATCAATGCCAGAATTCGCAATTCGGTATTTAGTAGCTCTTCTTCGTTTAACTCAAACTTTTCTTCATCAAGCAGCATCTCGTTCACCTTTTCTACAAAATGTGGGAAAATGCGCAAAAATGCCTTATCAAAATTCCGGTAAAGTTCTTCTGTTTCATCATCCATCATTTCTTGCGAACGGGTAAGCGCATGCAACTCGGCAACCTGGCCGTTGGTTATCTTTTTGTTTACCAAACGACGGAAACCATCCATTTTATCAATATAGGTTGAGCAAAGTTTTATAAAGTGCGCAATATAAACCTCTTTAATTTGGTTCGATTCCGAAAGATCTACATTCACGATTTGCAGCTGATCATTTACTTTCTGAAGCTCTGTGTTCAGGTTTTGTAAACTAGAATTGGCCTTTTGCAAATACTTTCGGGTCTCAGACAAACGCCTCATCTGGCTGTAAATATAAACAAGCGCAACAGTTAGCAAAAGCCCCAAAATACTGGAGAGTAAAAGGTAATTTTGTAGTTGCCGGTTTTTCTTTTCAACGGTTGCCTGATAAGTTCTGTCGATTAGCGACAATATTCCGGCACTTTGTAAACTACGGAGACGTGCGTTATAAAATACAGTTTCGCTCCACGAAAAACGAATGTAGTTGTAAGCACGTTCCATATCATTTTCCTGAAACAGTATTTCTGCCAGCATCCACAACGAGGCATGGTCTTTTGTGGCCGACAATATATCGGACAAAGCCGACTGAGCAAGGTAATTCTTTAACCCATCGGTGTCTTTTATTCTCCGGTAGGTTAACGAACGGTTATAACTCGCTATTGCAAACTCGCGCGTACCCATCGTACTGTTGGCCAATATAGTATCATTTAAGCTAAGCGCTTCCTCTATCTTTCCGGCGTTACGCAGTCTTTCCTCTTTCAAGGCATAATACAAATCATTTGTTGAAGTAAGTACATTATAAAGCGAATCTGTGTAACGATTTGATATCTGCCAGTAGCGATCGGCGCCCTTTTTGTTTTGCGTATAAAAAGCTAATTCAGAGTAAACATGTCGGTAAGTATTGTAGTATTCACTCAGTAAATCTTCAGGAACTTTTTCTTTTTCAATGGAAGAAATTAAATCAACAGCCTCAAGATACATCCCGGTAGAAGCCATCAGATAAGCCAGGTTAAGCTCGCTTTCGTATAACAGAGCGGTATTATCCAGGTGTTTGGCAACATCTATATTCCGGTTTTTGTAGTGTATCGCCGAATCGCAAATGTATGGTCGGTATTCATCATACAATTTCGCATTCAGCCGGTACTCCTCAATGGTATTGGGCGAAACCGTACGCAATTGATTCTTCAGCGCCTGAATCCGATCTTCCTTCTGCTGTTGATAAACCTTATGATTTTCGATAGCTGCATCCAAACGGTTCAAAAGTGAATCAAGGGGCGATTGCCCCAGAACCGCACCGGGATATAAGAATACAAGGCAGATAAACAATCTGAAAAATTTCATAAATGGTTATTCCGTTTTCTAAACATGCACAAAATAAACATTTTTCATTTCATTTTATACATCGTCCTAATTCTTGGAGAACTCGTAATTCTCAAATAGTTTCAAATGGAAATTAAAGCACAATCACTCCCTCAATCTTATCCACTTTCTCGGTTATCACAATAATTTGGTCGGCCGATTCCATTAACGCCACACAGGTAACCGATACGTGTTTCAGATTATCAGTATGTTTAAAGGTTACTTCACCTTCAGTTGGCAGCAAAGCTTTTACCTGATCAACTTTCCCTTCTTCATTCGGAATAATAAACTTAAACATATATTTCAACGGCCATTTTTCAGATTCCATCAGCCGGTAGCGCAGATTTTTATATTTATCCATTTCCTTATCTTTCACATCCATTTAATAATACAACCCACATTTCTTTTCGTTCACTTTTTAACCTAAAATCTCAATATCTTTTTGGGTTACAAAATTCAAACCGGAGCACAAAGATTAGATTTTTAGCCAAATTTCACCACTTGATATTAATATTGTATTTTAGAAACGTGTTATTAGATAATATCCACCAACAGCCCTGAGTTTTGAAAAAGAGTTTACTCATACTGCTTCTCGTTTTTCCATCACTTGTTTTTTCGCAAGTGAAAAGGTTCGGTGTTCCGAATATACTGAATTACCCCAAAGCGGATTACCGGGCCGGTACCCAAAACTGGGGTGTTGCGCAAGACCCGAATGGATTTATGTATTTTGCCAACAATCTTGGCCTGCTTCGTTTCGATGGTTTGAACTGGGATTTGTATAATGACTCCTTCACCTCAAATGTTCGATCGGTGTGTATTGATGATGATGGAGTTATTTATATCGGATTAGATGAGGACTTTGGAATTTTTGATCCTAATTCCCCGGAAGGCCCGGCATTTAAGAGTTTGACCGATAAGCTGCCTGAAGATATTCCGGAAACAGATGTGATCTGGAAAATATACAACACTCAGTATGGAATTGTATTTCAATCATATAGCTATATTTTTATTTACAGGGATGATAAAATTGATATAATTAGGCCACAAAAAGCATTTTACTATTCGTTTTATATCAATAACCGGCTCTTTTTTCACGAACCCGGAGTTGGTTTATTCGAGTACATTAACGGATTTGTAAATAAAGTACCATGGGCCGATGAGCTGAAAGATCATGAAATTCAATCGATGGTTAGCTTTTTCGAAAATCATTTGCTCATTGGAACGGCCCAGTCGGGTTGGTTCGAATACAAAAATGGAAAGCTAAGCAAATGGGATGTTCCGGCCAATACACAAACCGAAAACGATGTTTTGTATTGCGGTATTAAGCTCGATGGAAATAACCTAGCTATTGGCACCATATTAAACGGGCTCATCATTGCAAATTCCGAAGGCGAGATCATTCAGCATTTAAACCTGAATAACGGCTTACAAAACAATACGATTTTAAGCCTTTGCAACGATCGGTCGGGAAATTTATGGCTTGGGCTAGATAATGGTATCGACTACATCGAGCTAAATTCGCCAATCAGTTATACGTCACGTTCTGAAAATATTGGAACAGGCTACTGTGCAGTCATACACGACAACCTGCTATACCTTGGCACCAACCAGGGGCTTTTTACCAAAAAGTTCTCTACTATTGGACAGGACAATACCGAGGTTTTCAAAATAATTCCCGGTACGGAAGGACAGGTTTGGAGTTTAAAAGTTATAAACGGACAATTACTTTGCGGACACAACCTGGGTACATTTGCAGTAAACGGACGAGAAGTGCGGCAAATCAGCGATGATCCCGGATTATGGACTTTTATTCAACTAAAAAATGATACCAACTACGCTATTGGTGGTAGTTTCACCGGCATATCCCTGTTTCAATTCGACAAGGGGCAATGGGATTTAAAAACAAAAATAAAGGGGTTTAGCGAATCGAGCCGTTTTCTGTCGGAAGATGAGGACGGAAATATTTGGGTTAGTCACGGAGCTAAAGGGGTTTTCCGCGTTACCTTAAATGCCCAACGCGATTCGGCAACCAATGTAAAACTTTATGGCACAAAAGACGGACTTCCTCTCGATCTGATGAATATACTGTTGAAGTTCGATAATACGTGGTGCATCTCAACAGTTGATGGAGTATATAGTTACAATGCCGCGGCCGACCGTTTTGAAAAAAATAAATCGTTAAACGAAATTTTCGCCCCATATAACCGCTTGAAATATATTGAAAAAGACTTTCGGGGAAACTACTGGTACATTGCTGAAACCGAGGTAGGAGTACTGCATAAAAACGATGATACCAGCTACACAAGAATTACAACTCCATTCCAGCAATTACGCAACAAACTGGTGCGCGAATGGGAATTTTTATATGTGTTCGATTTAAATAATGTATTTTTTGCCACCGAAAATGGTTTTGCACATTATGCTTCGCGAATTGTTACGTCATACAACCAGGCGTTTAAATGTTTTATTACACAAATTGATGTTCCCAATCTTGATACCGTTGTGTACCCCGTAAACCAACTCGACCCCACTGAGTTTCCTTTTCAAAAAAACGCCTTTCGTTTCAATTTTTCAGCTCCTTTTTATCAAAATCCCGAGCAACTGGAGTTTAGCTATTTTATCGATAACTACTCCGACTCATGGTCGGTGTGGTCGAACGATAACTACCGCGATTTAACCAACCTGCCCGAAAACGATTATGTGTTTAGGGTAAAAGCCCGAAACAGTTTTGGCGTTGAAAGCGATGAAGCTACTTTTTCATTCGTGATCACTCCCCCATGGCACCGCTCAAAAACCGCTACTTACATTTACATATTAATTGTGTTTGTAATAGTTGTAATAATTGCCTGGTTTATTAATAAACGCTTCGAAAAATCGAAACAAAAGGAACGCAAAAAACACGAGCAAAAATTACGGGAAAAAGAAAAGGAATTTGAGCAACAAGCTGTACTGGCCGAAAAAGAGATTATACGATTAAAAAACGAAAAGCTTGAAGCACAAAAACTTTCGCTGGATAAAGAATTGGCCAACCAAACGCTTAGCATTGTAAATAAAAATAAGTTCCTGATGAAAATTAACGAGGAACTTAAACGGGTTTCCAATGAAACTTCTGACGGGGCTGTTAAAACAAAAATGGCGATTCTAAAGAAACGTATCGACAAGGAAATCGACAACCAAAATCAGAATCAAATATTCGAGAGTTATTTTGAAGAAGTACATGCTGATCTCTTTGAGCGTTTAAAAGACAAATTCCCTCACTTGTCGCCAAAAGATTTGCGTCTTTGTGCGTACATCCGAATGAACATGTCGACCAAAGAAATCGCTACCCTATTAAATATCTCTGACAGAGGCGTAGAAATCAGCCGTTATCGCTTGAGAAAGAAAATGGAGCTTTCACGCGAATTAAACCTTTCTACTTTCCTACTGAACGTATAGTTTTAGTTTCCTGTTGTATAGCATATTATTTTATGAGGTATTTGCATATGACAATTAGCAATTGCTATATGTCTATTATTCAGCTATATAAAATCCTTATGATGTATTTTTGATGTGTTACAAAATATGCTATGTAGTGTTTTTGTTGAGCTTTTTTTTCTTGCCTTTATTTGGATAACCTGATATTTAAAATGTGAAATTTTGTTAATACTTTAAAATTAACTACTCTTGTATTTGTATAAAGAACAATAAGACTAAAATTAATATAACTAATTATGAATCTAAAAATCTATTCTTTAAAGTCCCTCATACAGCCTTTCACGTAAGTAAAAGAATATGATCGACTTTACACACTTTGCGTGGTGCGCAATTATTATCCATTAATACTATTATCAAAATTAGATCTATGAGAGAAAAACTAGTAATGAGAAAAATGCTCCTGTTATTTGTGGGTACATTTTTCGTCTTGGGGGCATTTGCCCAGGAAGTTGTTCTTAAGGGTGCGGTAACCTCTTCTGACGATAATCAACCCTTACCGGGGGTATCGATTACAGTTGAAGGAACCACAAACGGAACAGTTACCGACTTTGATGGGAATTATACATTAACTGTACCATCAGATGCTATGCTTGTGTATTCCTACATCGGAATGAAACCACAAGTTATCGGTGTGGAGGGAAGAACTGAAATCAACGTGCAACTCGAACCTGATTTGTTTAACGTTGACGAAGTAGTAGTTGTTGGTTATGGTGTTCAGAAGAAAGCTTTAACCACCGGTGCAAACATAAATGTTAAAGGTGAAGATATTGCGGAGCTTAATACAGGCTCAGCAATGGAAGCTTTGCAAGGTGTTGCTGCCGGTATTAGTATTACACGTAACAATGGTGCGCCAGGCGCTGGAACCCGAGTAACAATTCGTGGTTTAGGAACCATCGGTAATTCAAACCCTTTATACATTGTTGACGGTGTTGCAGTTGGCGACATTGACTACCTGAGTCCTTCGGACATTGCTTCAATTGATGTATTAAAAGATGCGGCATCTGCAGCCATTTATGGTTCGAGAGCTGCAAACGGAGTTGTGCTGGTAACCACTGTAAAAGGTAGCGAAGACCGACCAGCAAAAATTACTTACGACGCTTATTATGGTGTTCAGAATATTTACAAAAATCTGGATCCGTTAACTGCTCAGGAGTACATGTACATTATGGACGAAGGCTACATGAACGATGGCAAGGCTCCAATAGATTGGCAAAAGGAGATTTCAGGGAACAACTGGCTTAGAAGCAACTATGGCGATGCATTAGCCGACCAGTTAGGTAATGATGTGTGGAACGCACTTCAGAACGGTTGGGAAGGTACCAACTGGATAGATGAAATTACCAGCAGTAATGTTCCGATGCAAAGTCATGCTTTGAACATTACCGGAGGAAGTAAAGATATTACCTACTCTGCAGGGGTTTCGTATTTCGACCAAAAAAGTATTATCGGAAGTGAAATTACAGATGCCGGATACAAAAGGTTGACAGCGCGATTAAATACAGAAATGGTATTGAAAAAGAATAAGAATCACAATATTATTACTGTTGGTGAAAATATCACTTATACCAATACTGAAAACAGAAGTGCCAGAACCGGTAACATTTACTGGAATGACTTGCACAACGCTTTGGTTCAGCACCCGTTAATGCCTGCTTACTGGCAACCGGCTATTGATAATAACATCAACGAATTTGGTTTTACGCCAACCATGGATGACATAAACCAGGCAACCAACCCTATTGCCT
Source organism: Draconibacterium mangrovi (assembly GCF_010586825.1). Lineage (GTDB taxonomy): Bacteria > Bacteroidota > Bacteroidia > Bacteroidales > Prolixibacteraceae > Draconibacterium > Draconibacterium mangrovi. The sequence goes on from NZ_JAAAGB010000009.1 coordinate 157,379, forward strand.
CGATGTACTATGCTACAAATTACAACTATGGCAAAGGAAACCGCGTTGTTGGAAACGTTTATGCAATAGTTGAACCTATTAAAGACTTAAAATTAAGATCTTCATACGGACTTGATGCATGGTTTGGTTGGGGCAGATCGATGAACCCGACTTACCGATTAGGAACGCTTTATACTGATGCCACTGACGGAGCTTCTCAAAACCAAAACCTGGGAAGTAACTGGACATGGACAACCACACTTTCATACGATCGTAAGTTAGGAGACCACGATATAACAGGGTTAGTTGGTTATGAGTTACTTCAGAACGATATAAATATGGAAGTAGGAGGTTCAAGAAATAATTTATTATTCCCCGGAGATCCTCGCTACGCCTATATTAATAATACCGAAAGTCCGTCTTCAATCAGCGAAATTAATACATGGGGAGCTGATTGGGCTGCCGGTGGCGGCGGTTTAATGTCGTACATGGCAAGAGCGCAATACAACTACAAAGAGAAGTACCTGCTATCTGTTACCATGCGTGCTGATGGTTCTTCTAACTTTGCCAAAGGAAACCGTTGGGGATATTTCCCTTCAGTATCAGCAGGTTGGGTACTTACCAGCGAAGATTTTATGGAAAGTACTTCAGACTTTCTTGATTTCGCGAAAGTGCGTTTAAGCTGGGGACAAAACGGTAACCAATCAATCGACAACTTTATTTACTCGTCACAAATAACTTATGCTTTCCCTGGTTATTTCTTTGGAGATACAAAACCGGTATCGGGAACAACAGCCTATCCGTCAAAAGTTCCAAACCCGGATGTAACCTGGGAAACCTCGGAGCAGTTGAACATCGGACTTGATGCCAGATTATTGGATTCAAGACTTGGTATTGCCTTAGACTGGTACAAGAAAACCACAAAAGACTGGTTGGTTGTAGCTCCTATTTTGGGTACCTCAGGCGCCGGTGCTCCTTTTATCAATGGAGGAGATATTGAAAACAAAGGTTTTGAAATGGTTATAAACTGGAGCGACAATATCAGCGATTTTAGATATAGTGTTGTTTTAAGCGGTGCTCATAACAAAAACGAAGTAACAAGAATTGCCAATACCGATGGTATTATTCACGGACCTTCTCATGTAATATCACAAGGTACAGCAGAGGTTTCAAGAGTTGAAGAGGGATTCCCAATTGGTTATTTCTACGGATACGAAACAGATGGTATTCTGCAGAATCAGGATGAAGTTGAAGCATATGTTGGACCAGACGGATCACCTTATTTTAATGATCAACGCCCTGGAGATGTACGTTTTGTAGATAAAAACATGGACGGTATAATCGACGAAAACGATAAAGGCTATCTGGGAAATCCTAATCCTGATTTGGAAATGGGATTGCAGTTAAACCTTGCTTATAAAGGATTTTACGTTAATACCACTTTAGCCGGAAAATTTGGAATGCAGGTAATGCAATCGTACCGTTCATTTGCTGATAGTCCAACACAAAACTACACCTCATCTGTTTTTGAACGCTGGCACGGCGAAGGTACTTCTAACAAAATGCCACGACTATCTTCTGTATCAAACCGGAATCAGCAATACGTTTCTGACATTTATATGCATGATGCAGATTATGTGAGAATCAACAACCTGACATTTGGATACGATTTTAGCAAATTACTCTCAAGTTTTGAGGCTGTTTCAACGCTTAAAGTATACGCTGCAGTAAACAACCTGCACACTTTCACAAGCTATGATGGAATGGATCCTGAAGTTCGTTTCGGACACGATGCCGGTTGGGCATCCGGAATTGATCTTGGATTATACCCACTACCAAGAACAGTTATGTTTGGAGTAAATGTTGCCTTTTAATTCTAAAAATTGAAAATGATGAAAAAACTATTTTATATAACATTCATTGCAGGTCTTGTTCTTGCAACGAGTTGTAGTCAGGATTATCTGGATACCGATAATCTATACGGAAAAAGTTTAGAAACCTTTTACAGCACTCCTCAGGATATAAAGGAGGCAATGGCAGGGGTTTATAATGCAATCTATACGCCTAATGTACACAGTAACGAATCTGTTGCTGCAAGTTTGATGTCTGATTTAATGCTTGGCGGCGGTGGTGCTGATGATAAATCGGCAAAATGGGTTGATAATTTTGAAGACCCGGCAGAAGATACTTACAGAGATATGTGGGTACAATGTTACAATGGTATTTCAAGGGCAAGCGCAATTATCGAAAAAACAGCAGCAGCTGACTTTTCGCCATATTTCAGTAGTCCGGAAGAAGCTCAGAATTATAAAGATCAGGCAATTGGAGAAGCATTGTTTATGCGTGCGTTCTACTATTTCCGCTTAGCGAAATTCTTTGGTGGTGTACCTTTAATCGTTACATTCGATGCACCACGTGACGTTGCAAGATCCACTTATACCGAGACTTTTGCGCAAATTGCATCAGACCTGAAACTCGCAATCGAAACTATGCCATCGGTTCCGTTTGCTAGTATCCCGGAAGCGGATTACGGACATGCAAACAAATGGGTAGCACAAGCTTACATGGCAAGAGTATATTTGTTTTACACTGGTTACATGACCAATATTGAAGGGCAAGCTACAACCGAACTTCCCTTGGTTGAAGGCGGATCAGTATCAGCCTCTGCTGTTGAAAGCTATTTAGAAGACTGTATTGATAATAGCGGTTACGGACTGGTTGATGATTTCAGAAATCTGTGGCCTTACTCTTACGTAAACATTGCAGCTAATGATACAACTGTATTGCCATGGGCACACGAAAACGGACTATCGTGGGTAGGCCAGGATGGTCACACACCTACTTTTGGTCGTGGAAATAAAGAATCCATGTTCGTTCAACGATTCTCTTTCGGAGACTGGGGATGGTCAAATGGAAATATCTATACCAACAGACTATCATTATTCACAAGTATTCGGGATAATTCTTTGGTACCTTTTGGTCAGGGCTGGGGATGGTGTACTGTTAATCCAAGATTGTTTACCGGATGGGATGATAACGACCCAAGAAAACTGGGTTCAATCCTTCAGGTTGGCCAGGCCGACCAGGGTACCGGCGACTATGTGGGAGATAAAGGTGATCATGAAACAGGATTTTTCAACAAGAAATATACTGCCATTCAATACTGGGATACTGATGACCAGGCCAATGTGGGAATGTTTGTTCAGTTGTACAACTGGGGAAATACAGATATGCAGCTGATGCACGCACAAGACTTTATTTTCATGCGTTTTGCCGATGTATTACTCATGCACTCTGAAGTTACCGGAACTGCCGATGGAATGAACGAGGTAAGAGCCAGAGCAGGATTAGATCCGGTTTCTTATTCTCTTGATGCACTAAAAGAAGAAAGAATGCACGAATTGGCTTTTGAAGCTTTACGTTGGTTCGACCTTGTTCGCTGGGGAGACGTTAATACTGCTTTTAACGAAACAATACCTGTTAGAAACTCAGGAAGCGACGCGAATTACTCAGTTACCTACAGACCGGAAACCAAAGGATTAGTTCCAATTCCGGAAACGGAAGTGAGGTTAGCAAATGGAGTTTATGAACAAAACCCTGGATGGTAACAGGTTTTAATTTTAATAGAAAGAGATATGAAACGAAATAATATAATACAAGGTATTTTTGTTGCATTGCTGGCGCTGATGATTGTGTCGTGCGATGCTATTGTAGACGAACAATTCCTTGAAAACAGTACAACTGTTGAAGGCGTTGAGTTAGTTGCTACTCAGAACTCAGCGAATGGAAATACGATCGAATTAAGTATGAATACGCCGGGCGTTACGGGTTACTGGAATTACAACTTAGGTGTAGCGCTAACCAATAGAGTTGAAATTGTTTATCCTATTCCGGGAACTTCAACTTTTACTTTCGTGGGAACTTTAGGTGCTGAGTTTTTCGAGAAAACAATCGACGTAACAGTTGATGTACTTGACACTCCACTTGAGCAGGATTGGTACGACCTTGTGAGTGACAATACATCTGCAGGTAAAACCTGGGTATTTGATGGTACCGGCGGCGATAATGGCTTGTGGTGGTTTATGTCCGACCCGGGTAACCCTTGGGGAGTATGGTGGAATGCCGGTGGTACCTGTTGCCCTCCGGGTGATGCAAACGGCAGCATGACTTTTAACCTTGATGGGGCAGCAAATTATATTTATGACGATGGCAACGGAAATGTAACCAACGCTTCCTTTGTGTTGGATACAGAAAACCAACAGCTCCATTTTAACGGAGCTTCAATATTGGGTTACGATGCAGATCGAGTGAATCCCAACGGTGTTTATAATATTGTTGAGCTTAGCGAAGACAAGATGGTTCTTTTTACACCAACAAACGGTGGAGGCACCGGTTGGACCTGGGTGTTGGTTCCTGCAGAATAATAACAATCAGAAATTTAAAAATTTGGCTGTTGAGCCAATTCAGTTTGATAGTTTAGTTAGATAAATGGGGAGAGAAACTCTCCCCATTTTTATCAACTTTCTATTTTAAGAGTATTATTTCAATAAAACTCAGTACGGCCGATTGCCTTTAGTTTAGTGTTAAGGGCCATATATCTTATCATAATATCTTCTTCCTCATAAAGGAAAAGAACTTAATACCTAACTACTTATAGAACTGATGAAACTTCTTCTTTCCATATTATGTACTCTCCTCTCGGCTCTAAATATTTTCGGGCAGGTTGGCGATTTACTGTGGGAAGACAATTTTAATACCGGCCAGCTCAAACTTGAGAACTGGAACATAGAAACAGGAACGGGCGTTAACGGTGATTTTGGAACCGGCCAGCTGGACCGCGCTACCAACCGCGAAGAAAATATCAGTTTTAGCAACAACGTGCCGGGAGCCGAAGATGGCTGCCTGGTAATTACAACACGAAAAGAATTTTACATCGACAGAAATTATACCAGTGGCCGATTAAACACAGCCGGTAAAAAATCGTGGGGACCAGGACACCGTATTGTGGCCAGAATATTTCCGCGCGACGTAAAACAAATGGGACAAGGCTTTGCTTTTTGGATGATGCCCGACGAAATCCCTGAGGGCTGGAACAGTTTGATGTGGCCGCAAGGTGGCGAAATCGATATTATGGAATATGTTGGATCTATTCCCTTCCATAATCTCGGCAGCGTACACTACGCCTGGTTTTGGCAAAACAACGAATGGGCCGACTGGAACCATGGACACAAGGGATTTTATTACAGCTACAAAACACAACAGGTCCCAAATCCTGCCGAACCCGGTTATGGGAATTATCCGCCGGATGAAAACGATTCGAATGCCGGAAGCTATGGATTTCACGAGTACGGGATTGATTGGTATTCCGACCGGATAGAGTTCTTTATCGACAACAAGGTATACCACATCCATTACTTAAACGATGGTGGTGCTTTCCAGGTAAATGGTGAAGATCAAACTGTGGTTTCACTACGCGATGGAAAACGAGTTGGTATTTCTGAATATTCCAATCACTTTAGCGAATGGCACCCTTTCGAACACAAAATGTACCCAATTTTAAGTGCCGGCGTTAACGGAAGAGACTATTCGTATGGAGGCCCGGTAAATGACGATGCCGAATTTCCCTGCTCCGTTTTTATCGACTGGATAAGGGTTTACAAACTCGATATTAATGTGGGCATAGAACAAAATACAGCAAGGAAACTTAAAATCTACCCCAACCCGGCAAAAGAGAATTTTACGGTTAAAAACCCAGGCACTTTCGAAGTAAAACTGATCGATATAGCTGGAAATACTATACTGCAAAAAACTTTCAGTAATTCCGCAGAAATTAATACCAGCGGCTTTCAAAAAGGACTGTACATGGTAATGATCGACATTGGAAACCGATCTGCCTCTGAAAAAATAGTAATTCAATAAAAAACAATATGCGTAAAACATTTAACAAACAAAAACGAAACTGGCCCTGTTTATTGGCACTTCTTATTCTTATTGCTCCTTTAAAGGGATGCAGCGAAGAGGGAGCAGATGCCGGTTTCACAGCCGATTTTTCGTATTCATTTATTGATGATAACAACGTTCGGTTTACCAACGAATCGGAAGGAGACTACCTGAGAATGAACTGGAATTTTGGTAACGGCCGCACGGAATCAACAACGACAAAATCTCAGTCGTACGATGTTTATTATCCTGAAGCAGGAGATTACAATGTAAACCTTCTGGTAATTGGTCTCGATAGCGAACAAAAGTCAGCCTCAAAATCAATAAATATTACCAACACCGATTTTGCTATTAGTTTTACCGCCGAAGCAGATGCAACCAATCCGAACAATATCAATCTGAAAAACACTTCGGTTGGCGATTTCGACTCTTTTCAATGGAAATTCAGAGATAAAACCATTGAAAACGAAACGAATGCTGTGGCCTATTTTCCCTATGCAGGAACGTACACTATTGAGTTAATTATTACCAAAAACGGAGATACTTTTTCTTCAACAGAAAATATCACCATTGCTGCCAACGATTCAGAATATTTCTCGAAACTGGAGCTGGTTTGGGAGGATAATTTTGATGGGAACGCTGTAATTACCGACAACTGGACCTTCGAAACCGGCTCGGGTGGCTGGGGAAACAACGAGCTGCAAAATTATACGGCCGGAGACAATGCTGTGGTTAAGGATGGCATTCTTACCATAAAGGCAAAAAAACTAAACGAAGCTAAAGTTGCCGGATCGTACACCTCATCGCGAATGATAAGCAGTGGTAAAAAAGAATTTACCTACGGCCGAATGGAAATCCGTGCTAAACTGCCGTCGGGAACAGGAATCTGGCCGGCAATCTGGATGCTGGGCGCCAATATCGGTACAGCAGGCTGGCCCGCATGTGGCGAAATTGATATTATGGAATATGTGGGTTACCAACCCAATACTGTTCATGCAACGGTGCACACTTCGGCGGGATATGGCGGAAACGGCGACGGCAGTAGTAAAACTCTTGAAACTGCTGAAGAAGAATTTCATGTTTACGGCCTGTTCTGGACCGAAAAAGAACTGGTATTTTATACCGATTCTCCCGAAAATATTACACACCGTTATGCGCCCTCAAGCAAAAACAACGACAACTGGCCGTTTAACAAACCACATTTTTTTATCCTGAATGTGGCAGTTGGTGGTAACTGGGGAGGAGCCCAGGGAATTGATAATGCCATTTTCCCTCAATCGATGGAAGTGGATTACGTTCGTGTATATCAGGAAATGTAGAACAAATACTAACTATAATGAAGATTAGAGCTTTAATATTAATTATTGGAACCTGGCTGGTAACAGGTTGTACAGCAACATTCACCGAGAACCCTGATCCGGTAGAACAAAAGATCAGCAGCCTGCTGAGCGAGATGACACTTGATGAAAAGATAGGCCAGATGCAGCAGGTTAACGACGGTTTTTTTGGTGACGAAGAAGCCACAAAACAAGCCATCAGAGATGGCAAAGTTGGATCGTTTCTAAATACGACAGGTGCCGATCGGGTTGCAGAGTATCAACGCATTGCTTTGGAAAAAAGTAAACACGGAATTCCTTTGCTTTTTGGGCGCGATGTAATTCACGGCTATCGCACGATTTTCCCTATTCCGCTGGGCATGGCCTCATCGTGGGAGCCAGAACTGGCTGAAAAGGCTATGCGTATTTCGGCAATCGAAGCCTCATCGATGGGAATTAACTGGACGTTTGCACCGATGATGGATGTTACCTGGGATCCGCGCTGGGGACGAATTGCAGAAAGTTGTGGAGAAGACCCGCTGCTAACATCAGAGTTTGCAGCTGCCATGGTAAAAGGATTTCAGGGCGACCTGGGCGATCCAACAGCAGTTGCAGCCTGTGCCAAACACTTTGTTGGTTACGGAATGTCGGAAGCCGGCCGCGATTACAATACCACTTATATTGCTGAACCGCTGCTTAGAAACGTTCACCTACGCCCGTTTAAAGCGGCAGTTGATGCGGGAGCTTTAACTTTTATGTCGGCATTTAACGACTTAAACGGAGTGCCAACCTCCGGAAATGAATTCACGCTAAAACAAATTTTGCGCAACGAGTGGAACTACAAAGGAATGGTGGTTAGCGACTGGGGATCGATTGAAGAAATGATTAACCACGGTTTTGCTGCCGATAAAAAACAAGCCGCCGAAATTGCCGCCAAAGCCGGTGTTGATATGGAAATGGCAACAACCTGTTACACTGATAATTTAAAGACATTGATTGAAGAGGGCGCGATTACAGAAGATATGATCGACACTTATGTGGGCAATATTTTGCGTGTAAAGTTTAAGTTGGGATTGTTTGACAAACCTTACGACAATCACGTTTCAACCGACACCATTCTGGCACCAAGCCATTTGGCGGTATCGCGCGAAGCAGCACGAAAAAGTATGATTTTGCTGAAAAATGACAATAACACTCTGCCTATCTCAAAAAATATTCATTCGCTGGCCGTAATTGGCCCGCTTGCCGATGCTGCACGCGATCAGCTGGGAACCTGGATTTTCGACGGGCAAGGCGAAGACTCAACAACACCAAAACAAGCTTTTGGCGAGATCCTTGGCTCAAAGATGAACTATGTTTCCGGGTTGGAATACAGCCGCGATAAATCGACAAAAGGATTTGCCGAAGCTATTGCGGCCGCTAAACGTTCTGATGCCATTTTATTCTTTGCCGGCGAAGAGTCTATCCTTTCGGGCGAAGCAAATGCACGTGGTATTATTGATCTTCCGGGAGTTCAATCGGAACTGATTACCGAATTGAGAAAGACAGGCAAACCGCTTATTTTGGTAGTAATGGCCGGAAGACCGCTGGGAATTGGTGCAGAAATGGATATGGCCGATGCCGTACTTTATGCCTGGCATCCGGGAACGATGGCCGGCCCCGCAGTAGCCGACCTGATTTTTGGCGACTATTCGCCTTCAGGGAAATTACCTGTAACTTTTGTAAAAGGTGCCGGGCAAATTCCGTTTTATTACTACCGCAAAAACACCGGTCGCCCGGCTACCGAAGATGATGTTACGTACATCGATGATATTCCGAGAAATTCGAAACAACTTTCGCTTGGATTTAAATCCATGCACATCGATTACGGTATTACACCTCTCCTGCCCTTTGGATATGGTTTGAGTTACACCGAGTTTAAATACGAAAATCTTAAACTATCGTCAAACGAAATGGCAACAGACGGATCGATTACCGTTTCGGCCGATATTAAAAACATTGGCAACTTCGAAACGGAAGAGATTGTACAGCTTTATGTGCACGACAAGGTGGGCAGTATTACTCGCCCCATTAAAGAACTAAAAGGTTTTGAAAAGATTAACTTAAAACCGGGCGACGTTAAAAACGTAAGCTTCGAGCTTAAAGCTGAAGATTTGCAATTTTTTAACGGCGATGATTTTGTAATCGAACCGGGCGATTTTGAAGTTTGGATCGGACCGAATTCTGACGAAGGATTAAAGGGAGCCTTTAAGTTAAAGGAGTAACTAACTATTAACAACAAAGGGTGAAAAACATCCTTTGCTAACTAACACTGCTAGCAGGCATTTCCATTTGCGAAATGCCTGTTTTCTTTTTTTTCAGTTTACAAAGCCACCTTAAACTCAACTTTCCAAAGTCCACGGAACTCATTCAAGGTATAACCCGTTGCCAAATCATTCGGGTACAATTCATTCAGCTTTGTTTTGGTTGCCTCGTTGATATCTGTTTCAGGGTTTCCATGACATTTTAAACAGGCCGGCATCGCTGTTGTTATCTGCTTGTAATAAACCAAATCACTGCCATTTTGCAATACCGTGTCGGCCAGTTGATTGTTGGCAAAAAGTTTCCACATCTGTTTTTCCTGCTCAGTATTAAGCGCATTTTGTGGATTACGGTTTTTGGCCGAAACTCTTGAAATGTCGCAACCAAATACACGGTTTAAACTATCTACAATTGAGCTTGCTTCAAGGTTACAGAATTCAACTGCGTATTCCGGCCCGCCGGTTTGAATGGCTTTTCCCACATTAGTCAAAAGCACAGCTTGTACATTGGCAGTAATTTCCTGTCCGCTGTTTTGATACTTTTTATAGGTCTCCGTATCCAGTTTCGGAGAACAGGAGAAGCAAAAAAATAGCAGCAGAATTGGTAAGATTTTGTTTGTCATAGCTCACATTTCTTAAATAAATGGTTCAAAATATCTTTAATTCGTAAACTGCAAGTTCTGCTTTATTTGTTAAATCACAAAATCAACTATCTTTGCGGCATCAAATATTCTTTCAAAGGGTGTTTGCTTATACAGAAGAGTGGAGAGATCGGGCTCTGTGAAACTCTGGCAACCTTGTTCGGCAACCGGCGGACAAAAAGGTGCCAATACCCGGCCGGAAACGGAATTATAATTAAAACACAATCGATGAAGAAACTGCACTACAAATTATTTTTTACAAGCTATCTGCACGGGGCAAATATGTGTATGCGTCAGCGGTTTTAACCGCATAAAATTAGCTGAGTAAAGAATATCAATACAAACTTTTAAATGAAGACAGTTGCCGGTTTCGAAGATTCATGCTTCGGTATCCTGGCTTCCAACTTCCGACTTTTTAAAATATGTCGACAACAAAAACTTACGAAGAGATTAACCAAAAACTGAAGGCCGGAAAAGCAGTTGTTTTAACCGCCGAAGAAGTTGCACAAATGGCGAAAGAGTTAACGCCGGAGGAAATAGTTGAGAAAGTTGATGTAGTAACCACTGCAACCTTTGGCGCTATGTGCTCATCGGGGGCGATTATAAATTTCGGTCACGCGAATCCGCCAATCCGGATGGAAAAAATACGGCTGAACGGCGTTCCATGCTACGAAGGTCTGGCTGCGGTTGATTCATACATTGGCGCCACTGCCTGTAACCCTGACAATCCGGAGTACGGGGGTGCACACGTTATTCAGGATCTGCTGGAAGGAAAAGATGTGGTTTTGGAGGCCTGGGCAAAAGGCACCGATTGTTATCCGCGGAAACATATAAAAACCAAAATCAACATTAACACGATTAATGAGTTTACCTTGTTCAACCCGCGGAATGCTTATCAGAACTACAATGTGGCGGTAAATACCACTTCCACCATAAAATATACCTACATGGGCAGTTTGCTTCCGAATTTGCGCAATGCCACCTACTCTACTTCAGGCGAATTAAGTCCACTTCTGAACGATCCGGAGTTTAAAACCATCGGGCTGGGAACACGCATATTTTTAGGAGGAACACAGGGTTTTGTGGTTTGGCCGGGAACACAGTTTCATACCACGAAACCAAAAAACGAGCTGGGAGTTCCGGTTACCAATGGCGCTACCATTGCGGTAATGGGCAATCTGAAAGAAATGTCGGCCGAATACATTCAGGCTGCATCATACGAGAAATACGGGGTGAGCATGTTTGTGGGAATTGGTATTCCGATACCGGTTTTAAACACAGACATTGCCAAACGCGTATCGATTAACAACAGCCAGATTGAAACTTCGGTTCTTGATTACGGGACGGTTGGAACGCCCAAACTCGGGCAGGTTACCTACGAGGAATTGCAGTCGGGAACCATAAAAGTGAAAGGTAAAAAGATAAGAACCGCGCCGGTTGCCAGCTTAAAAAAAGCACGCAAAATTGCTGATGAACTGAAGAAATGGTTGCAAAACGGAGAGTTCGAAGTAACCAAACCCGTACACATGTTCCCGTCAAATACATCGCTAAACGGACTAAAAGAAATGGAGGTTGACAATGATTAAAAAAAGATACATACTGAATTTCCCTCCGCAAAGCGGCGACAAAGCGTTTACTTACCACTTGGTGAAGGAATACGATATCCGGATAAATATTCTGAAAGCAGAGGTATACCCCGGGAAACGCGGCAGTCTTTTACTTGAGCTGCAAGGCAAAAAAGAAAACATTGAAAAAGGCGTTGAGTACATTAAAAGCCACAAAATCACCTGCGAATCGCTCGACAAACGTATTCGCTGGAAAGAAGAAAAATGTATCGACTGCGGAAACTGTACCGCCGTATGTTTTGCCGGTGCATTAAACATGGACAAGCAGTCGTGGAAACTGGAATTCGACAAAAGCAAATGTGTAGTTTGCGAACTTTGTATTCCGGCTTGCCCGCTAAACCTGTTCGAAATTGATTTTAGATAGAAAGACGCATTTTCGCAAAATCACGATTTTTAAACGATGAATATTTTTGAAGAACGTACATACCGCAGCCAGTTTAACACCGACCGTTTTACAGGTTTTGAAGTAAAATACCTTGAAACTGATCTTTGGATCGGTGTCGATCCGGCCTCTTACAAAGAAGAGATGCAGGAAGTGGCTTTGGCAAAAGCGAAATCGTTGCGTCAAACTTTCGATGATTATATCGAAAAGGAACCGTTTTTCAGGAAAAGCCTGAAACCTTTTCAGCCGTCAGACTTTGCTCCTGAAGAAGCAAAAGAAATGGCGCTGGCTGCCGAAAAAGCGGGAATTGGTCCGATGTCGGCAGTGGCAGGTTTGTTTGCCCGCGAAGTTGGAGATGAAATTTGTAAAAACTTTTCGGTGAAGGAGCTGTTAGTTGAAAACGGTGGCGACATTTATTTGCTTTTACAGGAAGAATTGATTTTATCTGTTTTTGCAGGCGAATCCATTCTATCCGAGCGTATCGGGCTGGTAATTCCAGCAGGGAGTAGTACCTTTGGTATTTGTACTTCGGCCGGAACAGTTGGTCCCTCGTTAAGTTATGGAAAAGCGGATGCCGTTGTGGTGGTTTGTGAAGATATTCTTATGGCAGATGCGCTGGCAACGGCCCTGGGAAATAAGGTTAAAACACCTGACCACGTTGAGAAAGTGATTAAACAGGCAGAAAATTATAAAGAAATACAATCGTTGCTCATTATTTGCGAAGATAAAATCGGGATCAAAGGAGACAACGAAATTCGAATATTGAAGTAGATGAAACAAACGATAAATTAAATAAGATGCTTGACCTACTTATTCAATTCCCCCTTTGAAGGGGGCCAGGGGGATGAACATATTAATTTTAAAACCATGTCCGAAGATTTTTCAAATAATAATTACAATAAAAATCTAAAAGAACATGCCAGAAAACTTAGAAGTAATTCAACACTGGCAGAAGTCATTTTATGGGACGAAGTTTTAAAACAAAAACAACTAAAAGGATATGCGTTTTTAAGGCAAAGACCAATAGGAAATTATATTGTAGATTTTTTCTGTAAAGAGTTGAAAATGATTATAGAACTGGACGGAACAATTCATCGGTTTCAGAAAAGTAAGGATAAAAAGAGAGAAGAGGATTTACAAGCAATGGGATATAATATTATACGGTTTCATAATGAGGAAATTCTAAAAAATATTCATAATGTGAAGATATCTTTGGAACTTTACATTGAGGACATAAAAGTGTAAATCACCCCTTAATCCCCTCAAGGGGAGATCAGACAAAACAACGGCTACAAAGAAATTGAAAGAGAGAAAAATGAAGATAAAAAGAGACATACGGGAAGAACTCAAAAAGAGAGTATTGGTATTGGATGGAGCAATGGGATCTCTGATTCAGGAATATAAATTGGAAGAGGCCGATTACAGGGGCGAATTGTTGAAAGATCACCCCAGTGATATGAAAGGGAACAACGACATGCTGTCGCTGACTCGCCCTGATGTTATTTCGGAAATCCATGAGGCTTATCTGGAAGCCGGTGCCGATATAATCTGCACCAACACATTTAATGCAACCAGCATTTCGCAGGCCGATTACTATACTGAAGAGTATGTCTATAAAATGAATAAGGCTTCGGCTGAGATTGCCAAAGAACTGACCGATAAATTCACCTTGGCCAATCCGGATAAACCACGTTACGTTGCCGGATCAGTTGGTCCTACAAACAAAACATTATCACTTTCGCCTGATGTAAATGATCCCGGTTATCGCGCCATCTCATTCGACGAGTTGAAACAAGCGTATCGCGAACAGGTGGAAGCATTACTTGATGGCGGCGTTGATCTGTTACTGATCGAAACAATTTTTGATACGCTAAACAGCAAAGCAGCCATTTTTGCCATTGAAGAAGTTCTTGACGAAAGAGGTATAAATATTCCTCTAATGGTTTCTGGAACCATTACCGATGCCAGTGGCCGTACACTTTCCGGTCAAACGCTGGAAGCTTTCCTGAACTCGGTTTCGCACGTTGATTTGTTAAGTATAGGACTAAACTGCTCGTTGGGAGCTACCGATCTTCAGCCGTACATTAAAGAACTGGCCGGGAAAGCACCATTTCATATTAGTGCACACCCAAACGCAGGATTACCAAACCAGTTTGGCGAGTACGACGAAACACCGGAAATTATGGCCGGCCACATCAAACAGTATCTCGATAATAACTATGTAAATATTATTGGTGGTTGCTGTGGTACAACACCTGCTCACATTAAGGCATTTGCCGATATGGCTGCCAAAGCAAATCCGCACCATCGGGCCGAAGCGACCACTTATACAAAGCTGAGTGGACTGGAGCCGGTTACCATCACCGAAAACACCAACTTCCTGAATATTGGAGAACGTTGTAACGTTGCCGGATCGCGTAAATTTGCACGACTGATCAGTGAAGAAAAATATGAGGAAGCGCTTACAATCGCACGTCACCAGGTAGAAAATGGGGCACAGGTGATCGACGTAAACATGGACGATGCCATGTTGGACGCCGAAAAAGAAATGGTGACTTTCCTGAACCTGATTATGGCAGAACCCGACATTGCCAGGCTTCCGATTATGATCGACTCGTCGAAGTGGCATGTGATTGAAGCAGGGTTAAAATGTTTGCAAGGAAAAGCTATTGTAAACTCCATCAGTTTAAAGGAAGGCGATGAAGTTTTTATCGAGCAGGCAAAAAAAATTAAACGCTACGGTGCAGCAGTTATCGTTATGGCATTTGATGAAAAAGGCCAGGCCGACAACACCGAACGCCGCAAAGAAATTTGCAGCCGTGCTTATAAAATTCTTACCGAAAAAGTTGGACTGCCTGCCCAGGATATAATTTTCGATCCGAACGTGCTGACGATCGGTACCGGAATTGAAGAGCATAATAATTATGCCGTATCGTTCATCGAATCGGTGAAATGGATAAAAGAGAATCTGCCGCTGGCAAAAGTTAGTGCCGGTGTAAGTAATGTTTCGTTTGCTTTCCGCGGAAACAATGTGGTACGCGAAGCGATGCACTCTGTGTTCCTGTTTCACGCGATAAAAGCCGGTCTCGACATGGGAATTGTAAACCCGGGAATGTTGCAGATTTACGATGAAATCCCAAAAGACTTCCTTGAAAGAATTGAAGACCTTGTATTAAATCGTAGGCCGGATGCAACGGAAAGATTGCTTGAATTTGCCGAAAGCCTGAAGTCGACTTCGAAAAAAGAAGAAAGAAAAGACGAATGGCGCGAACTGCCGCTTGAGAAACGGATTGCTCACTCGCTGGTAAAAGGATTGCCCGAATTTGTTGACGAAGATATGGCCGAAGCCGTTCAGAAATACTCGCCTGCATTGGATATTATCGAAGGTCCGTTAATGGACGGTATGAACATCGTTGGTGAGTTATTTGGCTCAGGAAAAATGTTCCTGCCTCAGGTGATAAAATCGGCAAGGGTAATGAAAAAAGCTGTAGCTTATTTGCTGCCGTTTATTGAAGCCGATAAAGCAAAATTCAAAAACAGCACGTCGCAGAAAAAGGTGCTGATGGCCACCGTTAAAGGCGATGTTCACGACATTGGTAAAAATATAGTTGGTGTGGTACTGGCCTGTAATAACTACGAAATCATAGATTTGGGCGTTATGGTTCCAACCGAGAAAATCCTTGAGGAAGCCATTAAAAACGAAGTTGATGTAATCGGGCTGAGCGGATTAATCACTCCGTCGCTGGAAATAATGGTGGAGATTGCCAAAGAAATGGAACGCCGCAAGATGAATATCCCGGTGATGATCGGCGGTGCAACCACGTCAAAAATACACACTGCCGTTAAAATTGCTCCTGAATATTCGGCACCGGTTGTTCACGTAAAAGATGCATCACTGGCCGTTAATGTGGTTTCCCACCTGATTTCCGGAAACGAAAAATTCCTTCAGAATCTGGATGCTGAGTACGCTCAGATTCGCGAATTCCAGGGAAAACGAAAAACAAAAGAATACTTAAGCCTTGAAAAAGCACGCGAGAATAAATTCCCGATCGATTGGAACAATACTCCAATTTATAAACCGAATTTTACCGGGGTAAAACACTTGATCGACTTCCCGCTGGAAGAACTGCGGAATTACATCGACTGGACATTCTTTTTTATCACCTGGGGATTAAAAGGACATTACCCGCAAATTCTGGCCGATGAAAAACAGGGCGAAGAGGCTAAAAAGCTTTTCAAAGAAGGAAATGAATTCCTGGATGAAATTATAGAGAAAAAGATGCTGCAGGCCAATGCTGCTTTTGGAATCTGGCCGGCACAATCGGATGGCGACGACGTTGTTCTATACGAAGATGAATCGTGCGAGAAAGAGATCGGACGTTTCTATCATCTTCGCCAGCAGGAAAAGAAAAAAGAGGGTGTGGCTAATTTCTGTTTGTCAGACTTTGTCGCTCCAAAAGAGTTGGGGAAAGTGGATTATTGCGGAGGTTTTGCCACTACTGCCGGAATTGGAATCGAAAAATGGACGAAACAATTCCGCGAAGAGCACAACGATTATAAAGCCATCATGGTAGAAGCTCTGGCCGACCGTTTAAGTGAAGCTTTTGCAGAACTGCTTCACCTCGAAATTCGTAAAAATTACTGGGGTTATGCACCCGACGAAAAACTGTCGCTCGACGAAATCCTGAAAATAAAATACCAGGGAATTCGTCCGGCTTTGGGTTACCCGGCTTGTCCGGAACACGCTGAAAAAGAGAATCTGTTTCAACTGTTAGATGCTGAGGAGATTGGCATTTCGCTTACCGAGCATTTTGCAATGTATCCGAATGCATCGGTTTCTGGACAGTACTTCGTGCATCCTGAATCGCGCTATTTCAGTCTCGAAAAAGTGGGGAAAGACCAGGTTGAGGATTATGCGAAACGTAAAAATGTATCGGTAGAATTTGTTGAGAAGTTTTTGCCAACAAACCTGAATTATAAATAACAGAGTCCGATTCATTTTAAAAAACTGTCATTTATTTTTCAATTTGAAGTTTATTCAGACGATCAGGTACGAAATTGTTAAATTTGCATCAGCAAAACAGACTAAAATCGCATGAAAGTTATAGACACCATAAATCAGGCAAAGAAAACCGTTTTTTCTTTTGAACTGTTGCCGCCATTAAAGGGCAACGATGTTTCGCGCCTGCATAAAACGATTGAAAGCTTAACCGAGTTCGATCCGAAATACATTAACATTACTACCCACCGCGACGAGATTGAATTTAAAGAACTCGCCGATGGAAGCATTGTAAAACAAACAGTACGCAAACGCCCGGGAACAGTTGCTATTGCTGCCGATATTCAGCACAAATACGGCATTCCGGTGGTTCCACATATTTTATGTGGCGGTTTTACAAAGAGTGAAACAGAACACGTACTTATCGACCTTAACTTTTTGGGAATTAACAACGTTCTGGCCTTACGCGGCGACGGGTTAAAAAACCAGCATGTGTTTCAACCCACCGAGAATGGCCACTCAAATGCCAACGAACTGGTAAAACAAATTAAAGATCTTGGAAAAGGGAAGTACCTGGATGCCGACCTGAAAAACAATAAACCACTTGATTTTTGTATTGGCGTTGCCGGTTATCCGGAGAAGCATTTTGAAGCGCCAAACATGGAGCAAGACATGGCTTACCTGAAACAAAAAGTTGACGAAGGAGCCGATTACATTGTAACCCAAATGTTTTTCGACAACCAGGTATATTACGATTTTGTGGACAGATGCCGTGCAATGGGAATTACTGTTCCGATTATTCCGGGTATTAAGCCTATCAACCTGAAAAATCAGTTGACTGTGCTTCCAAAAATCTTTAGCATCGACTTGCCTCAGGAGTTGTCAAAAGAGCTGACAAAGTGCAAAAATAACGATGACGCACGCCGTGTAGGAACAGAGTGGGCCATTTTCCAATCGAAGGATTTGGTTGCGCATAATGTACCATCGTTACACATTTATACGTATGGTATTTCTGATAATGTTAGTGAAATTGTAAAAGCTGCTTTCTAAGCAGAAATTAACCAAAATCAAAAAAAAAAAGCAGGCTGGAAAAATCAATTTCCAGCCTGCTTTTTTTAAATGTATTGCTCAATTATATTCTTTCTAAAACATCCTCCGGCTTCCTTCGTCAGCCACCTCCTTTAGAAGGAGGATTGACAATATTCCACGTCAGTGGTTAAGTAAGAATTCCCCTTTGAAGGGGAAAAGAAGGGGATGATAGCTATTAATTCCCTGAATAATTATAATTTTTATTCTGAATTTCCACTTATCCTTCCACCTGAATTTCAATATCCTGCTGATTTAGTTTATCGTTATCAGCCTGGTTGTTTAACTTTAATGAATAAATCATTGCTTCCACCTGGCGCAACAAGTTGCGTTTATCTTTACTTGGCGCATACACAAAGCCAAAAGCGTTAATTACACGCTGGTTCGAAGCATCCAATTCCGATAGAGCAACGTATGGTCCACCCATAAAATCATTCTCAACACGCCACAAACCACGCATTTCGGATGCATAATTTCCATTGTGCTTAATTACATTATTAATCTGGTCGATGCGTTTTTCTGTCGACATATAACTTCCGTCGGTTGGGCCGGGAACATATTTTTTAAGCAAACTGTCGCGGATTGGCAACTGATAACCAACTGTAAAAGCGCTGTCCGAAACATACGGATACGAATAAATTACAATTCCCTGTGTAATTTCAGGCGAATCGAACTGTACCCACAAAAAATCCTTTTTCTTTTCCATGATCCGGAAACCCGGTGGCACTTTCATGGTTGCATTAAACTCGGTATTCAGCGTATTAAAAACGGCCTTTTCGTAGGTGTTTTTATAATTCATTGTTATACGCTCTTTCTCGGCCTGCACAAAATAGGAGAGTATTCTGTCCTTGTTTTCGTTGAAGATCTTTTCAAATTCTTCGGCATTTTTAGCGCTAATTTGTATGGTGGCCTGTGGATAAGCCCATACATCGTCGGTGAATTTTATACCGCTCTCGTCAACATTCGGTGAGATAGAAGTTTGTACAATGTTTCGGGTCGATCTGAAAATATCTTTAAAAGCTTCGTGCGGCACATCAATCAAATCGAAAAGCGGTTCTTCCTGTGGCAAGCCCGCGTGCGGCTGCGCCAGTGTTTCGCGAAGAACTTCTCCGGGCTTACCATTCCACGAATCTTTTGATATTACTACAACCATTTCACCGGCTTTTCCGGTAATATTCTTGTACATAACAGTTGAATCTGAATCGCAGCCGGCAAAAATTGCAGCAACGAGTACCAGATAAACAAGGTGGCTAATACGTTTCATATAATCAGTTTTTTGGATTTCTAACATAAATAACAAAAACCTTACCAGACTGTTATTCTACAACATGGTGTAATAAAAGACCATTGGATGAAATACAAAAAATCCCGTAACTGTAACACAGACGGGATTTTAATATCTATTTCGATATTAATTACTTGTCGATTTTTTCGCTTTCCGGTTTTGTATCCTCAGCGTCGTCCTCTTTTGTGGCTTGTTTAAATTCCTTCATTCCTTTTCCCAGCCCTTTCATCAATTCCGGAATTTTACGACCACCAAACAGAAGTAAAACAATAATTAAGATGATTATTATTTCCTGAGGTCCGATAAATCCTGCAACTACAAATAAATTCATATACTAATAAGTTAATTGGTTCAACAACAAAAATAGTTTTTTTTCATTAAAATGTACCGTTAATCATTTTAATTATATCGTTGGCATTTGCATAAAGTACCAAAGCCAAAAGTAATACCATTCCGGCAATTTGTGCATACTCAAGGAATTTTTCTCCGGGCTTTCGTCCGGTAATCATTTCGCCAAATAAAAACATTACGTGTCCGCCATCCAATGCAGGAATTGGCAAGAGATTCATAATGGCAAGAATAATAGAAATAAACGCTGTCATATCCCAGAAATGTGCCCAATCCCAGGTAGGTGAAAATATATTTCCAATGGTTGCAAACCCACCCAGCGATTCGTATGCTTTTGTTTCTTTCTTAAAGAATAACTTAAACTGTTTCAGATAATTACCGGTGGTTTGAACACCACGATTTATACCTGCAGGAATAGATTCAAGGAAACCATATTTTATGGTTTTAAACTCGAACATATCTTCAGGATTATTAAATGCAGCATTAAATCCTATTTTCCCATCTTCGTTTACCGTCAGCGTTTTAGTCATTTCCTGACCATCGCGGGTAATTTCCATCGCAATTTGCTGATCTTTCTTTGATTCTAAATAGTTGGTAAACTGATCGTAATAATCAAACGAATTACCATCAACATTTCCCAAAATATCTCCAACCTGAAGACCGGCCTGTTGTGCCGGAAAATCTTTTGCCAAGCGTCCGATCTGAATATCGTAAGGAATACGTTCTTCCCAGATACCTTTGCTTTTTAGCAATAGCGCCAGATCCTCTCCTGTGATCTCCACATCTACTTTTTGTCCGTCGCGTTCTACCTGAACGGTTTTTGCACCATCTAAAACAATGGTTGGTACAATTTTGCGGAATTGCTCAATGTATTGATTATCAACGGTAAGAATTTTATCGCCTGTTTCAAATCCGATCTTCTCCCCCGTTTCGTTAACAACAACTCCGTATTTTACATTCTCGGTTGGCAGGTATTCTTCGCCCCAGGCATAAAGCACACCGATATAGATTACCATGGCAAAAATAAAATTCATCAGTACTCCACCCACCATAATAAGCAAACGCTGCCAGGCCGGTTTTGCCCTAAATTCATAGGGTTGCGGTGGTAGTTTCATCGCTTCTTTGTCCATCGATTCATCGATCATTCCCGAAATTTTTACATAACCGCCAAGTGGCAACCAACCGATTCCGTATTCGGTTTCGCCCTTTTTTATTTTAAAAAGCGAAAACCACGGATTAAAAAAGAGGTAAAATTTTTCTACCCGCGTTTTAAATAAACGGGCAAACATAAAGTGGCCGGCTTCGTGCAAAACCACTAATATCGACAGACTTAAGAGTAATTGTGCTGTTTTAATTAATATCGACTCCATTAAATTCTTCTAAATTTTGTTTTCTGTTAACAACTGTGCCACTGTTCTTGTTTCGTTGTTGGTCTCAATTAAATCATTGAGTGTTGGCTGATTAACAAAATCAACCTTGTTCATGGCTTGTTCTATTATTTCGGGCATTTGCAAAAAGCTGATTTTCCGTTTCAAAAATGCCTCAACAACTATTTCGTTTGCAGCATTTAAAATACAGGGCATATTTCCGCCCTTTTCCATTGCCGCAAAGGCGAGTGCAAGGTTACGAAAAATTTCTGTATTTGGCTGCTCAAAATGCAAAGACGGGTAATCTAAAAAGTTGAACCGCGGGAAGTTATTTTTAATCCGGTTCGGAAATCCCATGGCATATTGTATGGGTAACTTCATGTCAGGCAATCCCATTTGTGCTTTCATCGAACCATCTTCAAACTGAACGATGGAATGAACGATAGACTCGGGATGAACGATAACATCTATTTTTGAAGCAGGCAATCCAAAAAGCCAGTGCGCCTCAATTACCTCGAAACCTTTGTTCATAAGCGTTGCCGAATCGATGGTAATTTTTGCGCCCATATCCCAGTTGGGGTGCGCCAGGGCATCATCAACGGTAACATGCTGAAGTTCGTCAAGTGTTTTTCCACGAAACGGACCTCCGGAACAAGTAAGGTAAATTTTTTCAATCGGATTCATAAACTCGCCAACCAAACACTGGAAAATGGCTGAATGCTCCGAATCAACCGGCAGCAGATCAACCTGTTTTTCGAGGGCTGCTTTTGTTATGATTTCGCCGGCAACCACCAGCGTTTCTTTATTTGCCAGCGCAATTGGTTTCCCGGCCTTAACGGCATTATAAGTCGGAATCAATCCTGAATAACCCACCATGGCTGTTAAGACCAAATCGATGGTATCCATTTCCACCACCTGGTTTAATGCCTCTTCTCCGGCGTATACTTTTATATCTTCATCCTCAAGAGCATCAGAAACCAGCCGGTAGTTGTCCTTGTTGGCGATAACCACCACATTGGGCTGAAATTTTTTTGCCTGCTGAATGAGCAGTTCCACACTGTTATTTGCTGTTAAAACCTCAACTTCAAACAATTCAGGATTTCGCTCAATCACCTCGAGCGCCTGGGTTCCTATGGATCCTGTTGATCCAAGAATTGCTATTTTCTTCTTCATCTTAAAAGTCAATGTACTGTTCCGGATCAAGTGCGGTTCCATCGTGCCACAACTCAAAATGCAGGTGCGGCCCACTTGATAATTCTCCTGTATTTCCGATAATGGCAACGGCCTCCCCGGCTTTGACTGTCTGTCCGGTTTTCTTCAATAATTCGGCATTGTGTTTATACACCGAAACCAAATTGGCTTCGTGCTGAATGTAGGCTACATAACCCGTTTCTAGCGTCCACCCGGCAAAAATCACCGTTCCGTCTAACACCGACGAAATACGGGCATTGGGCTCACTCACCAAATCAACACCAAAATGATCGGGTGTATTTTTAAAATGTTGCGATACAACACCTTTTACCGGCACAAAAAAGTGTACCTGGCTGAGTTGTGTAATATCGGTATTATTGTTTCGAATGGAAAGACTCAACTGTTCGGCCAGCAATTTATCCTGAAAAACAGAATCGTGATTGTACTGTTTAAATTCTACCTCATCCGTCTCAATATCGGCTGCGGTCATTTGGTCATCCTCTGGTACTTCGCCCGACATAATGGCCTGTATACCTTTAAAAAACTGATCGCGTTTTGCCAACTCCTGTTCCAGCGAATCGACCACCAAAGCATTACGTACCAACATTTGCCGGTACTCTGCTTTTGGGTAACCTGGAATATATTCACGCAACCCGGTAGTTGCAATCAGCAAAATTACGAGTATTACCAAAACTGCCGATGTTAAACTGGTTACAGTAAACACTTTCAGCCGCGAAAGCTTCATGCTCCACACCGACTGAAACGTGGTATCGTTGTAAATAATTAACCGGTATTGATTTTTTAGTTTATCAAAAAACTTCTTCTCTTCCACTCCCCCAAAATTTTTAAGGCTACAAATTTAGTAAGAATTGAGACATAGCCCTGCCGTTTAGGTATTTTTAACCAATTGATTTAGAACTAAAAGAAATTAGGTTGTGCCTATTGTTCAACAGGATAGCAAATTCGGGTGATCCATTTTGCCGGATCGGGTTCCTGCTGCGGATCAGTTAGGTATATTTCCATTGGTGCACTGGCTAGGTTAAAACCGTGTGCTTCCATCCATTTTTGCAACAAAATGTGTCCTTCCTGCAAATTGCTGTAATCGCCATAAAAATCGAGGCAGGCACAAGTAGTGGTTGGAAAGGTAGACACTTTTACAATACTGTTTCCATCAACATCGGCGTCAATCGGGATACCACATTCAAGGTCAATATTTTCTTCATCCATCAGGTGGTACAGGGCAAAAGGCATTCCAGCCATTTCAATTTCCTCTTGTGCCAAAAACCTGCTAATCTCGCTGTACATTTCACTCATTTCACGACTCACCTCAATAAAAGGCACTGTTTCGCGAATACCGGCATATTTCATTTCTGCTATATCTTCAAGTAATATTACTTGTTCTTTCTCTTTTTCAATTACCTGGCAAAGTGCTTTTAATTTAACCAGACCGTTGTCGAAATCGGTTGCCATACTCTTTTTCATCAGCAGCCCGATCCAACGTGCAAATGGGTTATTACCAACATCATATGTCAGTGTCCAGGTTACTGTGGCTCCTTCGTTTTTATCTGCTAATAAAAAACTACTTAAGGCCTCGCCTCGCTGCATAAAATCAAGCGAAACGGTAACTTTGCTTAATGGGTCTGCCTCAATAATTTCAATGGTTGCGCCACTGTTTTCTTTGGTTTCATTTGTCCAGATATAGCCGCCGCCCATACCAACACCGTGGTTAATATACTCCACACTCATATTCTCGCCCATTCGTTTCCAGGGCGACCAATGATCCCACTGATGCAAATCAACTAGTTGTGCATATACGGTTTTTACAGGGGCCTGAATATCGGTACTCCGCTCAACTACTACTGTTTTGGGTAAAAAATAAGCAAGGGCAACAAACAACGCTCCCCACAACAAAACCCACATAATAATTCTGGCAAATCGGCTCATAAGAAGTTTTTAATTTCAATATAGTGCAATTCGTGTAATTCAAGCAGCATTTCAAATACAAATGTTGAAACCGGACCAAAATTTACAGGAAAGTTAAAAATGCTACTGTAGATTGACCTAATTACAATAATCTATATTCTCTTCCTTTAAATAAAACCGAAGGACAAAAGAGATATAAATCACGTTGTCAAGTATTTTGAAAAACTATATTTGCACAAATTTTTTGAATAGAACAATTATTAAAATGATGAGAAAATTAAATCTGATACTGTTGATATCGATCTTCATGATTGGTTCAGCAGTTGCAAAAGAAGGAATGTGGCTTCCTTCACTTATTCACAAACTGAACATTAAAACCATGCAAGATATGGGCTGCGAATTGAGTGCTGAAGATATTTACAGCATCAATCAATCGAGCCTGAAAGATGCGATCGTTGCACTCGACCGCGGATCGTGTACCGCCGAAGTAATTTCAAAAGACGGTTTGCTTTTAACCAACCACCACTGTGGTTTTGGCGAAATTCAACAACATTCGAGTGTTGAGCACGATTACCTCCAAGATGGTTTTTGGGCCCGTTCGAAAGAAGACGAACTTCCGAACCCGGGCAAAACAGTTACTTTCCTTATTTCGGTTGAAGATGTAACGGCTAAGGTTTTGGCCGACATTACCGACGAAATGAGCGAAAGCGAAAGAAACAACAAAATCGACCAGGTAGTTCGTCAGCTGGAAAGAGAAGCAAAAGGCGACTCGCACTACGAAGTTTATATCAGAGACTTTTTTAAAGCCAACCAATACTTCCTGTTTGTTACCGAAACTTTTAAAGATGTTCGTTTGGTAGGAGCACCTCCGCAAGCATTGGGTAAATTTGGTGGCGACACCGACAACTGGATGTGGCCACGCCATACCAACGATTTTTCGATGTTCCGCGTTTATTGCGCTCCTGACGGAACTCCTGCAGAATACTCGGAAGACAATGTGCCTTACCAGCCAAAACACCACCTGCCAATTTCGCTTAAAGGTGTTGACGAAGGCGACTTTGCTATGGTATTTGGCTACCCTGGAAGCACCAACCGTTACAAAACATCGTGGGGAATTGACTACACCATGAAAGTAACAAACACTGCCCGTATATTGGTTCGCGAGAAAAAACTGGACATAATTGCCAACTATATGGCTACCAGCCAAAAAGCAAAAATCCAGTATGCATCGAAACACGCACGCAGCGCCAACTACTACAAAAATGCAATTGGCCAAAACGAAGCATTGACAAAACTGGGCATTATTGCACAAAAACAGGAATTGGAAAAAGAATTTACCAATTGGGTAAATGCCAATGCCGACAGAAAAGCAAAATACGGAGAAGCACTTCCTTTAATTGAAGGATCGTACGAAAATGTAGAGGCTGAAAAAGCAATGGAATTTGCCGCCGAAGCTTTGTTGCGCGGACCAGAGATTTTTATGTTTGCCTACCGCGCCAGCCAATTGGCCGACCTGTTGGAGAAACCGGAAGATAACAAAGACAAAATTGAAGCCTTTGCCGGCAGACTGGAAGAATCACTGGATGCTTTCTACAAAGATTACGACGCTGCTACCGACGAAAAAATTGTTGCCGCACTGATGAAGATCTATGCTGAAAATGTTTCGTCAAGTTATTACCCGTCTTTCTACTCTGAAATTCAGAACAAATACAAAGGTGATTACGCTAAGTACACCGAAAAAATGTTTAATAAGTCGATTTTCGACAACCAGGAAGAGCTAACTGCATTCCTCAAAAATCCTTCGTTAAAAACACTGCAGAAAGACATGGTTTTCCAGGCAACTGTTGATATTTTTGATATGTACCGTGCCACATCGATGAGTTTAAGAGAAGGTGACGAAAAGCTGCTAAAAGGAAGAAGATTATTTGTAGCCGGTTTGATGGAAATGCAGCCTGACAAGAAATTCTACCCGGATGCCAACTCAACCATGCGTTTAACTTACGGAACCGTAATGCCATACGATCCGCGCGATGGCGTAACGTACAAATACTACACAACAACTGATGGTTACCTGGAAAAAGAAATTCCGGGCGATTACGAGTTCGACGTTCCAAAACGAATGAAAGAACTGTTGTTGGATGAAAATTTTGGTCAGTATGCTGACGAAGATGGTAAACTTCGTACTTGTTTTATCACCGATAACGACATTACTGGCGGAAACTCAGGCAGCCCTGTTATTAACGGAAAAGGCGAGCTGATCGGTATTGCTTTCGACGGAAACTGGGAAGCTATGAGTGGCGACCTTGATTTTGAAGAAAACCTGCAACGTTGTATTAACGTTGACATCCGTTTTGTACTTTGGGTAGTTGATATTTATGCCGGAGCACAAAACCTGATCGATGAAATGACAATTATTCGCTAAGCGAATTCAAGATATTCAATTAAAACCTCGTCAATTTTGGCGGGGTTTTTTGTTTATCAGATATGAGATTATGAGTATTGAGCAATGAGACAAACAAAAACAAAGTTTGTTTATTAAAAAGAATACTCACTACTTTGTATTCAAAATACAAATCAACAAATGGCTCGTCCAAAAATTACGATATATACCGATGGTGCAGCACGCGGAAATCCGGGAAACGGAGGCTACGGAATTGTGATGCTTTCCGGTCCTCACCGCAAAGAACTTTCGGAAGGGTTTAAACATACCACCAATAACCGGATGGAGTTGCTGGCGGTAATTGTAGCATTGGAATCGCTGAAGATCGAAGGCTGCGATGTTACCGTTTACACCGACTCGAAATATGTTGCCGATGCGGTTGAAAAAGGATGGGTGTTTAATTGGGTAAAGAAACGTTTTAAAGGCAAAAAAAATCCCGACCTTTGGATGCGTTTTCTCGAGATTTATAAAAAGCACATTGTTAAGTTTGTTTGGGTGAAAGGCCACGCCAATAACCCGCTTAACGAGCGTTGTGATGAACTGGCAGTTGAAGCATCGATGAAGCCAAATCTTTTAGTTGACGAAGGTTATAAACCGGAATAATTTGAAATGAAACGTTTAAGTTTGGTCCTGCTTCTTTTTACTTTTATTTCTTGCCAAAAAGAAGTGGAGCCGGATAACAAAATGGAAACCATAAAATATATAGAAAGAGCAAGCGGGGAAGTTAAAACCGAAAATGTTCCCGGCGAAGGAATGCTGAAATGGTTGTACGCACCGGGAAGCGGGAAAGCTGCCCTGAATTTGTTGTTTAAACGCAAAATTGTTTCGGCAATGGGCGGCTGGTATATGAATTCCAGGCTTTCGGCTAAACGTATCCCGAAATTTGTTAACGAGCACCGCATTAATTTAAACGAATGCGAAATCAGCGATATTCAGCATTTTAAAAGCTTTAATGACTTTTTCTATCGCAAGCTAAAACCGGGTGCGCGGCCTTTGCAGGAAGGTGTTGTTTCTCCGGCTGATGGAAAAATTCTGGCCTTTCAATCGATGAAGGATATTCCGTCGTTTTTTATTAAAGGATCTGAATTTAACCTGCAGACTTTCCTTGGCGATGAAAGTCTGGCACAGAAATACGAAGCAGGAGCAATGGCAATTGTTCGTTTGGCTCCGGCCGATTATCACCGTTATCATTTCCCGGCATCGGGAAAAGCGTCTGAATCGCATAAAATTAATGGCCACTATTATTCGGTTTCGCCACTGGCCTTGCGCGGAAGTCTGAAAATTTTCTGTGAAAACAAACGCGAACACTGCACACTTTCAACCGAAGAATTTGGAGATATTCTAATCGTGGATGTAGGTGCCACAATGGTGGGAAGTATTATTCAAACCTACGAGGCAAACAGCAAGGTAAATAAAGGAGATGAAAAAGGCTACTTTGCTTTTGGCGGCTCAACACTGGTTTTGCTGTTCGAAAAAGGAACGATCACATTTGATTCCGACCTGATTGAAAACACAAAAAAAGGCATGGAAACCACCGTTAAGGTTGGCGAAAAAATTGCTTCTGCTATAAATGAGTGATAGCATAACACGCATTCATACTATCACCTCTTAAACTTTTTTATTTAATACTCCCTTACTTTCTCGCCAACAATTGTGATATTTGGGTAATTAACGAAACTAAACCATGAAAAACCTAAGTCTCATTTTTCTTGCACTTGTACTTTTTGGGTGTAATCACTCTAACTCTGTCGTTCTTCAAAGTCCCGACAGAAAGCTAAAAATAAGCGTTACTGCCAACGACACAGCTTTTGTTGTCTATTCAGTTGAATCGGAGGGAACTCCGTTAATCCAAAAATCAAAGCTGGGCTTTGCATTTGAAAATGCACCTACATTAGGCCGGAACATGGAAATTGTTTCCTCCTCCGAATTGCATGTCAACCAAAGCTGGAAACCGGTTTACGGTGAACGAGCAGAAATTCCGGATACATACCATCAGGCCATCATTCACCTGAAAGAAACGGTTGAACCGGAACGGGAAATGGAGTTAACGGTTCGCGCATATAACGAAGGTATTGCGTTTCAATATACATTACTTCCAACTGGAAATACAGAATCGGTAACAATTCAGCAAGAACTCACCGAATTCTGTTTTAGTAAAGATTATAATGGCTGGGTTTCCGACCGGGCACAATCGGAATACCGGAAGGTTCCCATCAGCGAGATCACCAGTCCGGCCGAACGTCCGCTGGTGGTGGAAGCCGATGAAAAACTTGTGGCAATTGGCGAGGCAAAACTTGTCGATTTTTCGCGCATGAAACTACAGGCTGGCGAGCGAGCCAATTCACTGGTCGCCACCTTACATGATAACCCATCAGTGAAATTGCCCTACACCTCTCCCTGGCGAACTATTATGACCGGTGATTCTCCCGGAGAATTGCTGGAGCACAACTACTTTCTGCAAAACCTGAATGATCCGTGTACTATTGAAGATGTTTCGTGGATTAAACCGGGGAAAGTAATTCGCGAAGTTACGCTCACCACCCGAGGCGGAATGGCCTGCGTGGATTTTGCTGCAGAGAATGGCCTGCAATACGTTGAATTTGATGCCGGCTGGTACGGTTTTGAATACGACGACAGCTCGGATGCCAGCACCATTACCGTTGATCCAAAACGCTCTCCCGGCCCATTGGAGCTTCAAAAGGTCATCAATTATGCCAATACCAAAGGAATAGGAATTATTCTTTATGTAAACCGCCGGGCGCTGGAAAAACAACTTGACGAAATACTGCCGCTGTATAAATCGTGGGGCGTGAAAGGCGTAAAATATGGTTTTGTTCAAGTGGGTTCTCAGGAATGGACCACATGGTTACACGAGGCCGTAAAAAAAGCAGCGGATAACCAACTTATGGTGGACATTCACGATGAATATCGTCCCACCGGGTTTTCACGTACTTACCCCAATCTTATGACCCAGGAAGGTATCCGTGGCGACGAAGAAAGCCCGGACAATCAGCATACTTTAACCACACTTTTTACCCGGATGCTTGCCGGTGCTGCCGACAATACCATCTGTTACTTTGCTCCACGTGTTACTGAAAAAATGGGCGGCCATGTTTCGCAGCTGGCAAAGGCAGTTATGATGTACAGCCCATGGCAATTTCTGTTCTGGTATGACCGGCCACCCAATTCTTCCGAAGTGATTGGCGGCGTTCCCGGAGCCAAGGATTATATTGAGATTACCCCGGAACTGGAATTCTTTAAAAATATGCCCACTGTTTGGGACGAAACAAGAGTACTGGAGGGAGAAATCGGAGCATATGCCACGCTGGCACGCAAATCCGGTAACGATTGGTATTTGGGTTCACTCACAGGGAATGTTACGCACACCGCCCAACTGGACTTATCATTTCTTGAGCCAGGCAAAAATTATGAAACCTTAATTTACTCTCATGATCCGGATGCTGAAGTTGCGACAAAAGTTAGAATCGATCATCAGGAAATGCGTTATGATTCCATTTTGAGTTTTGATATTGGCGCGAATTCAGGCTTAGCTATTCATTTCAAACAAACGAACTAAGTACATTCCTCTATTTTTTAAAATGCCACCGACAAACGGATTCCCGGATATACATTTTTAAAGAAGTCGTTAAAATAAAGTTCAGGTTTAATCATAAATGTATTGTTGATCTTTTTGTTTACCGACACTCTAAAAGTGTTGTCCTTAAAAAAGTCGTTGTTCCGTTTCACCAGGTAACCCACCGAAAAACCGTACCATTTGTCCTGCCCTGTAACATCCGAGAAATTGTGTTCCCAGGCCAGTGAAACAAAGTGGTTAAGTTCAAAAAACTTGTTGTCGTTCGATTCCGAAAAATCATACATCATGTTGTAATCAACAGCGTACAAATTTCTAAATACTCCCTTTTTGCTGAACGATACTCCCAGCCTGAAATTAATATCAGAAACAAAGGTGTTTTTGATCCAGCCCGAACCAATTCCTCCTGAAAGGATAAGCATATCAAGGTTTTTACTGTTGTTTTGGAAATTAGCTTTCACTTCGTCGCCACGTAAATCCAGCCAGGCAATAATCCCTTTCTTGTATTTATCGCCGTACTCCTTTTTCAGGAAATCCTCGCTTTGCTGCGCCTTCTTTTCAAATTCATCGGAGAGGAAAAAGTCAAGATCATCCAGATCGTCAACAAAGATTTTCATTTCCATGGCACGGTACGAAAAGTAAATACAGTAACGGCCAAAGTCTTTTTCAAAAGTGCTTCCATCGTCGAAAACTACCAGACTTTTGGTGTTCCTTTTGCTGCGCGACAACTCAATCTCTTTATAATTCCACACCCACATATCTTCACCCTGATCTCGAAATTCAATGGTGATCATTTCATCATCGGCCGGCGGCACAACAGTCATTTCAGCAAGTACTTTTTGAATCTGTTCTACCCTGCCCTGCATACTCATTTTGTGTGGTGTTTTATTTAGGGCATTGGTGCTGGCCACCTCAATCAGCATTTTATCGAACTTATATCTTACCGTATCGGCTTTAAAATAGCCATCCATGGCTGATGCTGAAAGTGCGAGGCTTAGAAAAAGAAAAATTGAGATAATTGTTTTCATGGTTCTTTAATTGTAATTGTTGTTTACTTTTTGAAAATTGTACTGTTCAGGTTATTTCTGTTCTCGATAAAGTTTTTCTGAAATACTTTCATTTCCATCTCCGGCGATTTAAGTGATGGTTTTTGTTGAGGCCCCAGTTCTACGCGTTCGCTTTTTAACTCAAAAGGATTTGCGGTCGGAGAAGGCTCCGGGCTTTCCGATTCTGCCTGGTTTTTTAAAGCAACTAGTTCTTCATTTAACGTCTCTATCTCGGCTTTCAAAGCAGCATTTAGGTTTTGAATTGTTTGCATTGAATCCATGGCCTGCTGATAATTCTGCTGCCATTCAATAGATTCTTCTTGAACATTGCTTTCAACTACCCTGTTGCGGTAAACTACTTTTTCCTTTTCAACCACCTGCACTTCGGTTCTTACTTGTGTAGGCAAGGTTTGTAACGAGTCGACCAATAATTGCAATCGTGTGATTTCATGCTTTACATTTTCCATTTCAGCACGTTGTTTGGCCCGGCTGTTTAGTGACGCCATAACGCCCAGCGTAAGCAATAAACCCAGAAAAACCGCTGCAATTCGCCAGAATGCGGCCACTCCTTTTCGTCCGCTCAATTCCGAATCAAGGCGGCTCCACATTTGCTCCTTTCCGGCAAACGATGTTTTTTTATCGCTTGATTCAAATGCCTTTTTTATTCTATGTTCCAGCTTGTCCATAATCCTGTGCAAGTTTCTTTTGTAAAAATTGGCGTGCTTTAAAAAATTGCGACCGTGATGTGCTTTCCGAAATTCCCAGCAATTCGGCAATTTCTTTGTGTGCATAACCATCGACAACATTCATTAAAAACACGGTTCGGTATCCATCCGGCAATTCATTTACCAGGTCAATCAGCGCTCCGTCGTCCATCTCTTCAATCCAACTGCTTTCATGACGTTCTTCATCCAGCGTTTCCACTTTGTAAAGTGTACTCAGTTCTTTTCGCCTGTCCATCAGCGTTTGGTTAATTACAATGCGTGTTAACCACCCCAGCAATGCCGGCTCGTTGATGTATTCAAACTCAGGCAACTTGGTATAAATCTTCATAAAAGCCTGAAAAAGTGCGTCTTCTGCCAATTCATCATTAACGGCATAACGCCGCGCAACGGCAAACAGGCGGTCGACATATTTATCGAACAGCAGCTTCTGAGCCCGCCGGTCGCCCCTTTTTACTTTATGAATTACTTTTTCGAGTTGCACTTATTTGTTTGCTTTCAACTTTAAAATGCAAGGTAAACCAAAAACGTTGCCTGGGTGCTAAAATATTTTCGTAAAGAATGGAGTAATAGCATGAATGTGAGGCATACTATCACTGAGGCATACTAATTTTGGCAAAAAATATGGCACCACCCTATACAACTTATATTTTTCATTTAAATGACATTCCCGAATTTCACACACAAACACTATTACTTTAAATAACTACAGCAGTGACAATTACACAACCCACCTCAATTTATATCGAGATTTTAAGGGGGACCTTCCGAAGGTATCGTTTTACCTTCCAAAGGTATCGTTCTACCTTCCGAAGGTATCCGTTTACCTTCAGAAGCTTAAACGCCGCATTCGGAAGCCCGAGTTTGGGCTTCCGAAGCTCAAGTGCCGCCTTTTTAAGGTATCAATCCGGCTTCTGAAGCTCAAGCGCCGGCTTTTTAAGGTATCGATCCGGCTTCTGAAGCTCAAGATTCAGCTTCAAAAGCTCAACGTTTGGCTTCGAAAGCCGGACGTTGAGCTTTCGAAGGTATCAACTGTATTTTAGAAGCATTCGGGTATACATAATAATTTAAATTGTGAAGCTAAGAACAGCTGTCCTCACCTTTTTTACAACAATCTTTGGTTCTGAAAGGCAGCACTTCGAATTATAAACTAAAAAACGTTGTTCTGGAAATATGCACATTTATAATAGCATCGAATTTTGAAGAAAACGATAACAACTGGAGGGAAAAATAATGAAACAGAAAAATCGCCGGTTATTTAGAATTTAAGTGACAGTTGTTCATCAAGCAAACGAAATGTCATTCGGTGGTATTTGCTGGCTCCGTGTTCTTTTATTGCCGCGCGGTGTTTTTTTGTCGGGTAACCTTTGTTCTTATCCCAATCGTAATATGGAAACTCCTTGTGGATTTCTGCCAAATAATCGTCGCGGTACGTTTTAGCCAGAATTGATGCTGCGGCAATGGAATAAAACCGTCCGTCGCCCTTTATCATGCAGGTGTAAGGGATTTTGCTTTTTGTTCGGAATCGGTTACCATCTATCAGCAAATGTTCAGGAACAGTTGCCAACTTTTCTACCGCCCTGTTCATGGCCAGAAAAGAGGCATTCAGAATATTTACCTCATCAATTTCCTTGTTGTCGACCGCAACCACTGCCCAGGCCAGCGCCTGTTCTTCAACCAGCGGACGTAAGTGGTAACGTTGTTTTTCGCTTAGTTTTTTTGAATCGTTTAACAGTTCATTTTCAAAGTCGGCCGGCAGAATTACCGCCGCAGCAAATACCGGTCCGGCCAGGCAGCCTCGTCCGGCTTCGTCGCAACCGGCTTCAATTGTATTCTTGTTGTAAAAAGGAAGTAGTTTTTGTTTCTCCATGAAAACGGGCAAATTGCTAAACTGTCAAATTGTTAAACTGCTCACTGCGACTGAAAACTATTACTGTAAACTCTTTTCAACGCTCATCCACAGCAAACGTGCTGTTTCGTCCCAGCTAAACTTCTTTTTCTGCTGAAATCCTTTCTCCACCAGCTCGGCGCGCAAATCAGGGTCTTCGTGCAACTTAATCATGGCATCGGTAATCTGATCAATTTTTAACGGATCGGCATAAAGTACTGCATTGCCGCCAACTTCAGGGATTGATGTTGTATTGGAACAAATCACCGGAACACCGGCACTCATGGCCTCCACCACCGGGATACCAAAACCTTCGAAAAATGGTACAAAAGTAAGTGCCATTGCAGCCCCAAAAATATCATGCAAATCGGCCGTTGTTACCCGCCCCGTAAACACTACATCATCTTTATGGCGCATATTTTCGAAGGTTTCAAAAATATCGCCTGTTTTATGCATTTCGCCCCCAACAATTACCAATTTTGTTGTAGTGTTAACCACACTTTTAAACGCATCGAAAGCCTTTAGCAAGCCACAAACATTCTTTCTCGGATGTAAGGCTCCAACAAACAGAAAATATTCTGCACCATTTGTAAACATGGAACGCACCTCCATTTTCTCTTCTTCAGAAAGGGGCTCAAAAATCTGGTTAATACCGTCGTAAACCACATCAATTTTGTCGTAATCGACTTTAAAGGAACGGGTAATATCTTCTTTCGAATAAAACGATACTGTGGCAATCCGTTTAGCCAGGCGGGCAAATCTCGGAAAATAATGCTTGTAATATTTACCTTTTAGCCAGGGAAGATCATCGGGACGATGCACAAAGTTAATGTCGTGAATAACGCCCAACTGAGGCACCTTGGTGCGTTGCGAAAGATAACCATCGGGCGACAGAAAAAGATCTGCTTTGTATTTTTTCAGGATTGCCGGTATCCGGAATTCAAACCAAAGATACCACAAAACAGGATGACGTGTTGGCGGCCCAACAATTACCGGAGTAACATTTTCGGCAAAAATAAAATCCTCGCTGAATGCCCTGTCGAATATAAAAATAAACTCATGCTCGGGATGATTGATCGTCATCCGTTTTAGCGTTTCGTAAGTAAACCAGCCTATTCCCTCAAGCTTCCCTTTTATTAATAAACGAGTATTTACGGCAATAACCATAAGTGCTGTCGATTTTTCGTAAATGTACAAAGTCTGTTCAAATATTTGTTACTTTTAAGTATTCAAATTCTAGATACAATTCAAGAAACACGGTGTTTTGAAACGCAAATTTGTAACCAACCTGATATTATTACTTTTCCTGAATCTGCTGATAAAACCAATGTGGATTTTTGGTATCGACAGGACGGTGCAAAACACTGTTGGCGACGAGACTTTTGGTCTCTATTTCGCGTTGTTCAACTTCTCGATGTTGCTTAATATTTTGCTCGACGTTGGGATTACCAACTATAACAACCGCAACATTGCACAGCATAACTTTTTATTACCGAAACACCTTTCCAATATCATTGGTTTGAAGATTATTCTCGCCATTGTTTATGCCCTATTTAGTTTAGGAATTGCGGCCATTATCGGGTACAACAACATTCAGTTTCACCTGCTTTTCTTTTTAATCTTCAACCAGTTTCTGATCTCTTTCACACTTTATTTAAGGTCCAATCTCAGCGCTTTACACCTGTTCCGGACTGACAGTTTAATATCGGTTTTAGACCGGAGTATTATGCTCATTCTTTGTAGCATTTTACTTTTTACATCGTGGACAAATATCCGTTTTTCAATCGAATGGTACGTTTATGTTCAGACTATTGCTTACGTGCTGACCGCTATAACGACTTTTGTTGTCGTGCTTTCTAAATCGGGGCGCATAAAAATGCGATTCGACCTTTCCTTCTTTCGGGTATTTCTCCGGAAATCATATCCTTATGCACTCCTTATTTTACTGATGTCGTTTTACAACCGTATTGATTCTGTTTTGCTGGAACGTTTGCTCCCGAATCCGATTGGAAAAGAGCAGGCCGGTATTTATGCGCATTCGTTTCGGTTGCTTGATGCTGTATCGATGTTTGGGTTACTGTTTGCGGGATTACTGTTGCCGATTTTTGCAAAAATGATCAAACAAAAAGAACACGTCGGGCAGATGGTGAAACTTTCATTTACGCTTTTAATCGTGCCTGCAATAATTATTGCTGTTTCGAGTATATTTTACGATAACGAGATAATGGCCGCACTATACACTTCAAGTACTGAGTATTCTTCAGGCATTATGGGAATTCTGATGACCGGATTTATTGGCATTGCCTGCACTTATATTTTTGGCACTTTATTAACCGCCAATGGCAGCATGAAACAACTAAACATTATGGCTTTTTGCGGAATGGTGTTGAACATTGTGCTTAACCTGGTGCTAATTCCCCGTTTTATGGCATACGGATCAGCCTATGCAAGTGCGGCTACCCAGTTGTTTACCGGATTTACCCAGGTAGCTCTTGCCCTTTTTATTTTTAAAATAAAACCTCAAATTTCTTATATCTTCCAATTAGCTCTTTTTACCGGGGCCGTTATAGTTGTCGGACTGATTTCGAAACAAATCAGCCAATGGGTTTATGGATATCTTGCCATGTTGGCAGGCTCGGTAATTCTGGCGGTATTGTTCAGGCTTTTTAACTTAAAAGATCTGTATCAGAGCATTCGTTATGAAAAGGAATAATCCATCGATTGAAGAATTAAAAAACGGAGACGATTACGAACTTCTGGCAGAACCGGAGCATGATGAGATTAAGTCGTTTGTACTTTCGCAACTGGAAAAAGGAGGTTGGCTGGTTAAAGGATTTATGGTGTATCAGGCTGTTATGATACTGCTGGGTTTATTCATTATTACCCGCGCTGTGGTTTTTAGTTTCAAAGGCATTCACGAACCACTTTGGTACAGTATCGGAACTGTTATTTTTTGTGTAACGGCGCTTATTATCATTCACGAACTGCTGCATGGTGTTGCGATAAAACTTACCGGTGCCAAGAATGTGCGATACGGAGCCTATTTTAAAAAGTTTATATTTTATGCCGAAGCCGACCGCCATGTTTTTAATCGCGGGCAGTTTACCTTCATCGCGCTTGCTCCGCTGGTTGTGGTAAAACTAATCACCGTTGTTGGGATTATTATCTTTTTTAGTCATCCGCTGGTTTATGTGTTTACACTAATCATGTGTATACACAGTTTGTTCTGTGCCGGCGATATTGGCTTACTTTCCTTATTCTATTCAGAAGAATCAGAAGTATTTACCTTTGATAGTAAAGAGGAGCGAAAAAGTTATTACTTCAGAAAGAAGTATAATTTTGGGCAAAAAAAAGGCAGCTTCTACAAGCTGCCTCAAAGCCATGAAAACAATTAAACAATGTTCAGAAAACAGAAAACTAGAAACAATTAAATAGTCATTATATCTTCTTCCTTGGCTTCCACCAAGGCTTCGATCTTCTTACCAAATTCATCAGTCAGTCGTTGCACTTCCGCTTCCGCGTCTTTCTCGATATCCTCCGACAATCCTTCTTTTAGAAGTTTCTTAAGACTATCGTTCGAATCTTTTCGTGCTCCGCGAACGCTTACTTTTGCGTTTTCGCCTTCCTGATGGGCTTGTTTTACCAAACCTCTTCGTCTTTCTTCAGTCAGTACCGGAATATTTATTCTGATAATCTCGCCGTTGTTATCCGGATTCAATCCCAGATTTGCATTTTGAATTGCTTTTTCAATTTGTGGGATCAAATTCTTTTCCCAGGGTTGAACAGCAATTGTTCTTGCATCAGGTGTACTTACGTTAGAAACCTGATTTAGCGGCGTTTGACTTCCATAATATTCCACATGAACTCCATCTAACATAGCTGGATTTGCTTTACCTGCACGGATGTGAACTAATTCCTTTTCAAGGTGTTCAACGGCAGCTGCCATTTTCTCTTTACAATGGTCTAAAATAAATTCTACTTCTTCTTGCATCGGTATAACACTGTCTTTCCAACTGCGGACTGTCAGCAAATATAGAAAAAATATAAATTCACAAAAATTTTTTACCCAATTTATTCCTGTTTCAAATAAATCAAGCCTAGCTATAAACCAAAGTTCCTAGATCTTCGCCACCCATAACTCTCTGTAGATTACCCTTTTGATCCATATTAAACACATAGATCGGAAGATTATTTTCTTTACACAACGTGGTAGCGGTAAGATCCATTATTCGGAGATTACGGTTATATATTTCGTCGAAACTGATCTTATCGAACTTGGTAGCAGTTTTATCTTTTTCCGGATCTGCAGTATAAATACCGTCAACGCGTGTTCCTTTTAGCATAACTTCGGCTTCAATCTCGATTCCACGCAGGGCACTTGCTGTATCGGTGGTAAAATACGGATTACCGGTCCCTCCTGATATAATTACTACTTCGCCATTTTCCAAAGCCTCAACTGCTTTGTCTTTCGAGTAATATTCTCCAACAGGTTCCATCCGAATTGCGGTTAGCACTTTCGATTTAATCCCCTGACCAACCAATGCCGAGTTTAAAGCCAGACTGTTTATTACAGTTGCCAGCATCCCCATCTGGTCGCCTTTTACTCGATCAAAACCTTTGGCTGCTCCGCTTAGTCCGCGAAAAATATTACCGCCGCCAATTACAATTCCAACCTGTACACCCGATTTTACAATTGCTGCAATCTCTTCGGCATAATCGCCAAGTCGTTGCTGGTCTATTCCGTATTGTTGATCACCCATCAACGATTCGCCGCTGAGTTTTAGTAGAATGCGTTTGTATTTTGCCATGATTATTTGCGTTTTTTAGATGCACAAATATAGTACAACCTTATTTAAAACAGGGAATGGTTTTATAGTTAATTGAATCAAACATCCTGATGTGCTTTGCGATTGGGGTTCGTTCAACAACCACATTTCAATGCGCTACGTTTATGAAATCTGAGTTTCATGAATAAAAAAGCCACTTGCGTTTTGCAAATGGCTTCAAAAAACTCTGTGCTGTCTAATCAATTACCCTTCGCAGTGGTAATTAAATACTCATAAAAAACTGCTTCTCTGAACAGCCACGAAAATTGCGCTTTTTATATGCCGAAAACATGACAAAAATCAATTTTCATCAATGACAAAATCCGACCGATTTACTGCTTTTAAGCGAATGAGGAGAAAATACACGAAACCCTAACTGAAATTGTTAGGAGAATAAAAAATGATAGCGTTTTATGTTTTTCCCTTGCAGATTGTAACTTATTAAAAAGATCAAAAATGCATTCGATTATACCTATGAGATACAACATTTTAATAAGTAAACTCAATCATTCTTTGCATTAGATAATCTCTATACCCTGATCCTTACACAGTTCAACCGACATTTCGCTTAGTTTGTATTTTTGGATCTTTCCGCTGGCGGTCATCGGGAATTCATCAACAAAAAAGATGTATTTCGGAATTTTAAACCGGGCAATATTTCCGCGGCAAAAATCTACAATCTCTTCCTCGCTGAGTGTTTCCCCATTTTTCAATTTAATAAAAGCACCAACTGCTTCGCCATATTTTTTGCTTGGAACACCTGCAACTTCAACGGCTTCGATTTGCGGCAAACGATACAGGTAATTTTCAATTTCGCGCGGGTAGATATTTTCGCCTCCACGCACGATCATATCTTTTATGCGGCCGGTAATCTTATAAAATCCATCTTCGGTTTTTACAGCCAGATCGCCCGAGTGCAACCACCCTTCCTTATCGATAACCTTTGCCGTTTCTTCAGGATTGTTGTAGTAGCCTTTCATGACATTATAACCCCGGCAGCAGATTTCACCCTGGTCGCCCGGCTTACATTCTTCGCCCGTTTCAGGATCCACGATTTTCACTTCAACATTAGGGAATTCAAAACCAACCGTGGAAGCCCGAACTTCAACCGAGTTATGTGTACGTGTAGCCGTCATTCCCGGCGAACTTTCAGTTAAACCGTACACAATAATTATGTCTTTCATGTTCATTTTATCCATCACCTGGCGCATGGTTTCGATGGGGCAAAGTGCTCCGGCCATAATTCCTGTGCGTAACGACGACAGATCGAACATATCGAACATCGGATGATTCAACTCGGCAATAAACATGGTTGGCACTCCGTAAAGCGCCGTACATTTTTCCTTTTGTACAGAAGCCAGCACCATTAAAGGATCAAAATCCTCGGTAAAAACCATTGTTGCTCCGTGCGTTACGATGGAACACACAGCCAACACGCAACCAAAACAGTGGAATAGTGGAACACAAACCAACAAACGATCGTCTTCGGTGTATTTCATACACTCGCCGGTTGCAAAACCGTTGTTCAGAATATTGTGGTGCGAAAGCATTACACCTTTCGGGAAACCTGTTGTTCCCGAGGTGAATTGCATATTTACCACATCGTGGCAATTGAGCGTTATTTTAACGCTTTCCAGCTCCAGATCATCAATGTGGCTTCCCAGCAACATTAACTCGTCGGTACTGTACATCCCACGATGTTTTTGCTGACCGATAAATCCTACATTTTTAAGCTGCGGGAATCTGTCTGATTTCAGTTTTCCGCGTGGTTGTGTTTTTAGCTCGGGCACCAATTCAAACACCATCTTCACATAATCGCTGTCGCGGTATCCATCAACAATAAACAGCGAGTTTATATCGGCATTTTTCAGGATGTATTCCAGCTCCGCCAGCTTGTAATTGGTATTAACCGTTACCAGAACCGCCCCGATTTTTGCAGTGGCAAACATCAGAGTGGTCCAGTCGGGAACATTTTTTGCCCACACACCTACTTTATCTCCCGGTTTTATACCGATAAAAAGCAATCCTTTTGCCAGGCGGTCTACCCGTTCGTTAAACTGCTTATACGAAAACCGCAGGTTACGATCGGGGTAAACAATAAAATCTTTATCTGGCGTTTCAAAGGCCCATTTTTCAAGTATATTTCCTAAGGTATAATCAAGTAGCTGCATGAAAATGTTTTTTAATTATACGGGAGTATAAACTACCGCTAGAATTTTTGCAGCCTGTTCGCCGGCTGCGTGAATATTGTGGGCAACAACCGAATCGATATAGATGGTATCGCCTTTCTGTAAGAGGTAAACTTCTTTTCCGTAATTGATCTCAATACTTCCTTCGAGCACATATATAAACTCTTCGCCTTCGTGCGACGACAGTTTATAATCCGACTCTTCCGCAGGTTCAATTTCAACCAAAAACGGTTCCATATGTCTTCCGGATTTTGCCTGTGCCAGCGAGAAAAAGTTAAGGTGCTCGCGAGTACTTTCGTCTTTTGTAG
This sequence comes from Draconibacterium mangrovi, assembly GCF_010586825.1. Classification (GTDB taxonomy): domain Bacteria; phylum Bacteroidota; class Bacteroidia; order Bacteroidales; family Prolixibacteraceae; genus Draconibacterium; species Draconibacterium mangrovi. The sequence continues at coordinate 198,772 of NZ_JAAAGB010000009.1, forward strand.
AAAAGCTAAGCGTTTCTTTAGCTTTGCCAGCATTTACCAGAGCCGGACCAATGGTTTCCTGATCGTCGAGGAAGGTTCCTATACGCACACCCATTGCACGCGATATTTTAATTAGCACACCTAACGAAGGAACATTCCCCTCGTCTTCAATCAGCTGTAACTGGGCCTCATCCAAGTTGGCCTGTATTGCCAAATCACCACGCGAGAGTTGCCTGAACTCACGAAACTCTTTGATCTTATTACCGATCTTTTTACGGTTTTTCATACGATTAAAATTGTTAAATTTATTAGGGTATCGTATGGAACTCACACATTTTTAATTATCCTCTTGGGTGTAATTAGTTTATATGCTCGTTTCATCCTATTTATTTTTTACTTTATCTTGTATTAGATGCCTGTCTGCCATTGCTATAAAACTCACCCCTATTTACTGAGACTTGTTTTATAAGACATTTGATTACGGTGTAAAAATAACAGTTTGGATGAAATGTAAAAATGACGCCAATTAGTATTTTGGGTTCTAGGCCATTTTGAAACTAATGTTGCACAACAGCATTACTTCACAACAATAAAAAAAGGTGCCCAAACGAGCACCTTTCTGTTTATTTTATTTTTGCTTTCGCAAATACATCAATGTTCCACTGCCGGATTAGCTGATCCATTTTATGAATCGGAAATCCTGGCGGTGTGGCAATTCCGGATGTTTGGCATACAAACGGAAACTGTATGAGAACGATCCCGGATGGTCGGGTAAAATGGTATGCTTATAACAGCAAGTTGTGCCCTCGCACTTATCCGGATAGAATTCAACTGTATCAACAATTTTTTCCTGCCCGTCTCTATTTTCAGCAATTAATAATTCCACACCAACTTCCTCAGGTTTCAGGCCTTTTAAGTCAACCGATACTTTAACCGGGTACTTATCACCCATCACCATTGTGTGCGCAATACCGTCGATGATTTCGATGTTTTTCACCTCAACTCCATCCCATTTTGCAGCCATTTTGGCTTTCCAGGCAGCAATTTCTTTAGCCAGTTTAAAACCATCTGCATTCACACGCTGAGAACGCTCATACTGCGGATTGTAGTAACGGTCCTGGTAGTCGCGCATCATTCTAGATGTGGTAAAGTTTGGCGAAACATTTGCAATGGTATTTTTCACATATCCCACCCATTTTTCAGGAATATCGTATTGGTTGCGGCCATAATAAGCAGGCACAACTTCTTCTTCCAGAATATTGTAAATGGTTTCGGCATCCAGCTCATCCTGGAAATCCTGTACATCATAAGCACGCTCGGCCGGCAGTGCCCAACCGGCATCTTTCCGATAACCTTCAACCCACCAGCCATCAAGAACTGAGAAGTGCAGCGTACCGTTCATTACTCCTTTTTCGCCACTGGTACCCGAAGCTTCCAACGGACGGGTTGGCGTGTTCATCCAAACATCAACTCCCTGCAACAGCATTTTTGCCAGGTTCATATCATAGTTCTGAACGAAAAGAATTTTACCACGGAACTCGGGACGTTTCGATACTTCAACAATATTTTTAATCAGATCCTGTCCTGCTTTATCTGCCGGGTGAGCTTTACCGGCAAAAATAAACTGTACCGGACGCTCAGGATTATTTACAATTTTCGCTAATCGGTCGAGATTACGGAACAACAAGTGCGCACGTTTGTAGGTGGCAAACCTGCGTGCAAAACCAATTGTTAATGTATTCGGATTCAGTTTTCCGAGAATCTCGCTGATCAACTTCGGATTCTCCGAACGTTTAACCCAGTTATCCGAAAAACGCTCTTTAATATAGTTAATCAGCTTTTGACGTAATTTTTTACGCAGCTCCCAGATCTCGTAATCCGGAACATTGTAAATATTCTTCCACACATCAAAATCCAATTGATTGGTCGGAAATTCTTCGCCAAAATATTTTTTATGAATGTCTTTCCACTCCTGTGCTGCCCAGGTTGGGTAGTGAACACCGTTGGTTACATAACCAATCTCCAGTTCCTCCTCGAGGTAACCCTGGAACAAATGTTTTAGCACCGCCTTACTTACATCGCCGTGCAGCATACTAACGCCGTTAATTCCCTGCGACAAGTTGCTGGCCAGGTAACTCATATTAAAATGATCCTCTTCAACCCTTGCCTTACCCAGCATCTCGAAATCTTCCCAGGTCAATCCCAACTTTTCGACAAAGAAATTCATGTAATGACGGAACATATCGACATGAAAAGAATCGTGCCCTGCCGGAACCGGCGTGTGCGTTGTAAACACTGTTGATGCATTTACAACTTCTCTGGCCTCGGCATAGCTAAGTTTCTGTTCAGCCATCAGATTGGCAATACGTTGTATTCCAATAAACGCTGCGTGCCCTTCGTTACAATGGTAAATATCTGATTCTACACCCAGCTTTTTTAATGCCTGAATACCACCCAACCCAAGTAACATCTCCTGTTTCAGGCGGTTTTCGTTGTCGCCACCGTATAAATGATGGGTTACAAAACGGTCGGCATCGTTATTTTCATGATGATCGGCATCAAGCAAATACAGTTTTACCGAACCAACATTGGTTTGCCAAACACGTCCGATCAATGTCCTTCCCGGATATTGCACTTCAACGCGCACCCATTCGCCATTTTTATCTAATGCCGGCTGAACAGGGATTTTCGAGAATTGCTGTGCATCGTAAACAGCCATTTGCTCGCCGTGTAAATTCAGTGTTTGTTTAAAATACCCATAGCGATACAACAAACCTACGGCAACCAGTTTTACTTTCATATCGCTGGCTTCTTTCAGGTAGTCGCCGGCCAAAATACCCAAACCGCCCGAGAATATTTTCAAGCTGTCGTGCAAACCGTACTCCATACTGAAATACGAGATTCCGGGGCCTGCAAGCTCCTTACGCTCATCAAGATATTGGTTGAACTTTGCATTTACTTCGTGCATTCGGGCTACGAACATTTCATCGCGCTCCAGCTCTCTAAAACGGTTGTAGCTCACCTGGTCGAGCAACACAATCGGGTTATGGGCGCATTCTTCCCAAATTTCCGCATCTATATGCTGAAATAATTCGCGTGCTTCAGAATTCCAAACCCACCAAAGGTTTTTTGAAAGCTCGCGCAGCGGTGAAAGACTTTCCGGAACGTTAGATTCTACAATAATCCGTTTCCATACCGGCTCTCCCACAACCGGATTCTTTATAAATTTTTTCTCTTCCATTTTCTTCTCATTTTATTAATTACAAACTATGCCCGGCGGGCAAGCTGATCGTTCTAACTTACTTAGAACGAGCTGCAAAATTAGATTATCATTTCAACAAAGTGTTTGTTCTACAATTATCGTTAAGTGAATTTAATGTTAGCGACAAATCGTCTATTTCTTATTTCGCAAAGCCGTTTTTTGCTTTTTCGTTTTTTGCAAACGGCGCAAATCGGCTTCCATTCTTTTAATTTTTTCTTCTTTTTCTTCGAGTAAACGATGAAGCGAAGCAATTTCATTCTCCACTTCACTTTCGGGAACATGCGCATTTAAACGGATTTTAAAATCACTCAGCACATTCATATAATTGATAAAAGCCTCGTAAGGCGAATCAAAATGGCTGTAGGATTTATGTGGATTACCATCGGCAAAATACTTGGTCGACATGTAAAAGAAATGATCGCTCGCCTGCAGGTAATTCCAATCCTTCTGAAGAACAGCGTCGGTACACCGGGCCATTTGTCCTTTCATGGCATACAATTTTTCAAAGGCCTCCTTCTGCATCTCGTTCCCCAGCCAGGCACTGAGATCGCGCTCTTCGTCGGACCAGGAAATTGGATGAGGAACACTAACAACTGAAATCGGCTGAAGTTCATTAACAGCCTCCGAAGGTGTTGAAAACTTTAGCTTATCGCTTTTAATGATCTGTTCAGCCAGCGCATTTAAGAAATCGAATATACCGGCTTCTTTTGGCTGCCGGGTTCCAAACGAATCGTAGCCCATAAACAAGTTTATTACCTCTTCTTTTTCACCAACTTTTTCGAGCCAGCTCACATATTTTTCTGCTGTTAGCGGATATTTATCCCAGTTTTTATCGGAGAAACGAAATCCAATGTCGTCGCTCAGTTTATAGTTCCGCATTAATACTTTTAGCCGCGGATTAATGGCGTTTACATACAGAAAATCCGGGCTTTTCCATCCCAGCACGTGTTTGGCTCCTTCAGTTAACATGGCCGAATAACCCAGCTTGGCCACTTTCTCTCCAATTTCGTCGGAGTAGATCATTTCAGTATTGCGGAAAACACGCGGTTTCTGACCAAACAACCTGATAATCTGCTCGTCGTGCTTTTTCACCTGGTCGGTAAAAGCATGGATATCTCTTAACGAACTTAATGAATGCGAATAAGTTTCTGCCAGAAACTCAACACAACCGGTTTTTGCCAACTTCTGAAACGACTCGATAACATCGGGCGCATAAAGTTCAAACTGTTCCAGTGCCACGCCGGTTATCGAAAAAGCTACCTTAAACTTATCACCCAGTTTTTTAGCCAGCTCAAGCAACAATTTATTGGCCGGCAAATAACTTTTGTCGGCTATATTTCGGATTATGCTTTCGTTTGAATAATCGTCGTAGTAATAATGGTCGTTCCCGATATCGAAAAAACGGTAACGCCGGTGTCTGAATGGTTGATGTATTTGAAAAAACAAACAAATTGATTTCATAACAGTTGGGTTAATATTCTTGCAAGGTACTTTCGTAAACTTTTCTCACTTCACGGGCCGAGTGTGTCCACTTTAATTCATCCACCTCTGTTTTTCCGGCCCTTTTAAAATGCTGGGCCAAAGAGGAATAATTTAATACTCCATAAATAGAATCGGCCATTGCGTAGGTATCCCAAAAATCGATCTTTATGGCATGTTTTAAAATTTCCGACACCCCCGACTGGTTGGATATAATTACCGGCACATTTAACTGCATGGCTTCAAGCGGCACAATTCCGAAAGGCTCCGATACCGACGGCATAACAAACACATCGGTCATGCTAAAAAGGTCGTTTACATCATTCCCATTCAGGAAACCGGTAAAATGAAATTTATCGGCAATGCCCAACGCTGCTGTTCGTGCAATCATTTCGTTCATCATATCTCCGCTTCCGGCCATAACAAAACGCGCATTCCGCATTTTTTTGAGCACCAGGTTTGCGGCTTCAACAAAATAACCGGGGCCTTTTTGCATGGTTATCCTTCCTAAAAAAGTAACCACTTTATCGTTAACTCCTTTTGGCGGCAAACTTCCTTTTTCTTTATTTACCGATTCAACCGCATTATAAACGGTAACCACTTTTTCGGGCGGAATTCCGTACTTATCGATCACGATTTTCCGTGTAAGGTTGCTCACTGCAATAATTTTATCGGCCGCTTCCATGCCTTCGCGCTCAATGGCATAAACCCGCGGGTTTACATCGCCTCCGCTTCGGTCGAAATCGGTGGCATGCACATGAATAACCAATGGTTTCCCTGTGGCCTGGCTGGCAGCAATTCCTGCCGGATAAGTGAGCCAGTCGTGTGCATGAATAATGTCGCAGGGATTATCTTCGGCAATCAAACGAGCCACCAGCGCATAATCGCGAATATCTTTTAACAGACCGGGGCCGTAACCACCGCTAAATTCTATTTTTGAGTCTTCGTCGGTTTCAACAAATTTTGTCTGGCGTAAATAACGTTTGCTTTTTAATGTCCAGAATTCCTCTTCGGTAACATAGGGAAGAATGGGCGAATCTACTTCGAGGTATTCCATTGTTTTTCCGCCTTCATCAAAAGTAAAGGTCGTTCGGTTTACGGGAATAGTATTGGCTCCAATCAGCTTTATTCGCGACTGATCTTCGTCGCCAAAAGCCTTCGGAACCACAAAAGTTACGTCAATATCTTCAATATCTGCCATACCTTTTGTAAGCCCGTAACAGGCTGTCCCCAATCCACCGGAGATATGGGGAGGAAATTCCCATCCAAACATTAATACCTTCATCTGATCTTCTAATTTTCCGGTTGCATCCAAAAATCAATTGTTTTTGGTTTATTCTGTATAGTTCTGTACCAATTCGAGCGCATACGAAACTCCGGCCACATTCCAGGCCTGCGAAATGGCGCCTTTTCCAACATGCGGTGGATCGCCATCGTACATTTCCGGAATATTCCCGATACAATGCTCGGTCATTTCGGCTTCAAAACTTTCCATAATCTGCTTCACAAACGGCAATCCTCCCCGCTTATGAATTTTCAAATAAGCTTCAACAAAAAACTGAAGTAACCAGGGCCAAACAGCTCCCTGGTGCACCGCCAGCTCCCGTTCTTTTGGGCCTCCGCTGATATTACCAAAGTAACGCAAATGATCGGGCGATAATGTTCGCAGCCCCCTGTTGGTTAACAGTTTGCGCTTCACTACACTTAACACCTGCTTTTGTTGCTCTTTTGTAAGCGGTGTATAATCCATGGCCACAGCAATTACCATATTTGGTCGTACTGCCCATTCGTGCTGTTCATCTTTTACCACATCGGCCAGGTAGCCATGTCCATCGCTCCAGAAGGTTTTCAGGAACGACTGCGCCACTTTATTAACCATGTGTTTCCATTGCGTAATAAATTCATGGTCGCCGGCCATGTCAGCCAAATCAAGGGCAAAACAAATGGCATTAAACCACAGGGCATTCACCTCAACAGGCATTCCGGCGCGTGGTAAAACGGCCTTGCCGTCAACACTGGAATTCATCCAGGTTAATGCTGTATCTTCCTTTTCGGCATAAATCAATCCGTTGGGCAACACCTTTATATCTTCCCGTTTCTGACTGGTATAGGCATTGAGTATTCGTTTAATCACTTCGCCATACGTTCTCCAAAGCAACTTTGGATTGTTCTTTTTCTTTAAATACTGCTGAATAACCCAAATAAACCACAACGATGTGTCGGCAGAATGGTAGGTAAGTTCTTTATCCTTGATCTGATCGGGGAAAAAACCATCGTTAAAATATTTCAGGTACGAATCGAGTATTTTCTCACACAGTTTCGGATCGTTAAACGCCAGACACAATCCGGGAAGCGACACAAATGTTTGACGGGTAATGCTGTCGTACCAAGGGAAACCGGCAATAATATCGGCCGTGTAACCTTCGTGCATGATAAACTGGTGAGCAGCCCGTTCCAAAACACTGTTGAAGGTTTCTTTGCCTCCTCGTTTGTTCTGCTCTTTGGTAAACCGCTGTTTTAACGAGACCGGATTAGCTTCTGTTAAACCTGCAGCAAAAACGATCGACTCCCCTTTTTTCATCGGAAACTCAAAATAGCCCGGCACAAAAAGATCTTCCAGATAATCGTAGCCCCGGATCAGCTCTTTCAGGTATTCAATATCGTAATACCAATCGGGTACACCAACAAAATCAACTGCTTTGCTGCATTGCATAAACAAATCGGGGTAGCCTTCGTACAAACATGTTTTTATGCCGTTTTTGGCCTTCCTAAACTTGCGGTTTACAAACATATTTGCCTTACTCAGCTGATGAATATTTCGGAAAGCCAGAAATGGTTTTAATCGCAAAGTTGTTGGCGATTTAGCTTCCTCAAGCGTATATTTTATCAGAATTTGTTCCTCTTTTTCAACCAGCAGCCGTTCTTTTGTAAGCACAACCCCGCCAACCCGGTAGGTAATTTTGGGTATGGCATCAAACTCTACATTGCGGATATATTTGTGCCCTTTGGGTTCGTAGGTTCCGCCTTTGTAGCGGTGGATTCCGAGGTTGAATTCGGCCTCGTTTTGTATCACTGTTTCATCGAGCGACGAAAGCAACACATGTTTTTCACCTCCAAATTTTTCAATAGGACAAACAAGCAAACCATGGTATTTTCGGGTATTGCAGCCGTTTAGCGTAGTACTTAAGTAAGAACCGGCTCTATTTGATCGTAATATTTCTTTGAACAGCGAATATTCAAGATTTACCAGCTGCTCCTTATCAAATTCAAGGTAATGCATATTAGTAACACTTTGGTAAATTGAGTATTGGTTCAGCAGCCACAACGAAGTTGTCTCTACTAAGTTAAGGGATTTAACTTACAATTGTGTGGTCACCACCACCAAATTGCTCAATCTGTACATTAAAATAGTCTTTTTCTAACTTTAAATTAAGATACGGGAATCTTTTTTCCAGCAACTCTAATTTATTTAGAAAACTAAGGAGAAATTTGGAATATTCAAGGGACTTTTTGTTGATTGGGCGATGCTTTACAGCATTGCTTATTTTTTGAACTTCCCGCGCAATTTCGATACTTTCAGGGTTGATTAGTGCCGCTTCAAAACGCGACCAGATATGCTTAATGGCCACCTCTGAAATGTGCAACATATCTTCGGCATAAAAACGATAATCGCGCAGTTCATCCATCACAATTTCGTACGACGGGAAATAGGCACATTTTTCAGCTCCATGTTCCTGAATAAGTTGATCGACAGCTAGTATCAACGTCGACTTACTTCGCTGGTTTTCAATAGCACCGTCTTTCCAATGACGAATCGGGCTGACCGTAAAAACCACTTTTAGCTCAGGATTTATTTGCCAGATTTTGTGCAGCAATTTACGATAGACTTCAACGATTTGTTGTACCGACAAACGTTCGCGCGCAAACTCGCGGGCCGGAATTTTATGGCAATTCGAAACCAGTTCACCACTTTTTTTATACCGGTAAATCCATGCCGTGCCAAAAGTGAGAAATAGAAAACCGGCCTGCTTTAAAAAAGTTGCCGAAATTTTAATACGCGTATTGATGTCATCCAAGGCCTTATTTTGTTCCGTATTCGAAAAACGGCCATGATGACTAAAGCTGTGCCAAAGGCCGTTGTGCTCTATAAGATCGATTGCCGAAAGCTGCTTTTCTTCGAGCAATAGCTGCAGGCCGTTGGCAACAGAAAGCGGATTATACAAAATTCCAAACGGATTGATGTCAACCGGGTATTTCAGGGCTTCCATTTTTGCCCCAACATTTTCGGTAAAACACGATCCCAGAAACAGGTTCTTTATTTTATAACCCGTTTGCCACTTAAACTGCGGCACATCTACTATGGTTTGAAATTTTGCTTCGGCCATTTACTTCACTTTCGGGATATCCACTTTTTTCAGCACCAACGCCGTTCTTGCCGGAAGGTAAAGTCTCAGGTAATGCTGGCTATCCAGTCCTTTACTTGGCATGGTGTAGTAACTGATCTCCTCATCAACCCGGTCGTGACCACCAAAACGGCCGGAATCGGTATTGAGCACAATTTGATATTTCCCGGCACCCAACGGAATTCCGTAATCGGTAAACGACTGCGTTGGGTTAAAATTGAAAACAAACAAAAACAGTCCGCGGTGGTAGGCCAGCACTTTATCCGGCTTATTTTCCAAAACCTTGTCAACCGGAGGAATTGAAAGTATTTTGTTTTGGTTGATCAACTGAATCATTTCCTTGTCAAAATCATACAGCCAATGAAACTTCAGATCCTGATCCTCGGCAATGCTCCAAATTCGACGGGCATGACTGTACGACCAGTTGTTTCCTACGCGCGGAAAATCGATCCATTCGGGATGTCCGAATTCATTTCCCATAAAATTCAGGTAAGCACCGCCGGCAGTACTTGCAGTTGCCAGCCGGATCATTTTATGCAGTGCTATTCCACGGTCAACAATCAGGTTCGGCTGATCTTTTCGCATGGAAAAATACATCTCTTTATCTATCAGCCGGAAGATAATGGTTTTATCACCCACCAAAGCCTGGTCGTGCGATTCGGCATAACTCACCACCTGCTCGTCCATACGTTTCGAGGTTAGCTGGTAAAAAATATCGCCAACCTCCCATTCGTCGTCCGACTTTTCTTTTATCATTTTTATCCAGAAGTCAGGAACGCCCATTGCCATTCGGAAATCGAATCCCAAACCACCATCGTCTATCGATGTTGCCAGGCCGGGCATTCCACTCATGTCTTCAGCAATCGACAGCGCCCGCGGATTAATTTCTTTAATCAACTTATTTGCCAGTTTAAAATAGGTAGTTGCCTCGTGGTCTACATTGGCATTAAAATAGTCGTCGTAAGTGGTAAAAGCGATCTCCAAACCATGGTTGAAATACAACATGCTGGTTACGCCGTCAAAACGGAATCCATCAAATTTATACTCCGTGAGCCAGTAGCTGATGTTTGATAAAAGGAAGTGCAGCACCTCATTTTTATCGTAGTTAAAACAATAACTGTCCCAGGCAGGATGCTCACCTTTTCCGCCCTCGTGGAAAAACTGATAGCGTGTGCCATCGTAATTTCCGAGGCCTTCAACTTCGTTTTTTACCGCATGCGAATGCACCAGGTCCATAATCACAGCAATTCCCATTCCGTGTGCCTCATCAATCAGCTGCTTTAATTCTTCGGGGGTTCCGAAACGCGACGATGCTGCAAAAAAGCTACTTACGTGGTAACCAAAACTCCCGTAATAAGGATGCTCCGGAATAGCCATTAACTGAATTACATTGTAGCCGTTGGCTTTTATACGCGGCAACATCTGCTCACGAAATTCATTGTAAGTATGTACACGTTCCTCTTCGCCGGCCATACCCACATGCCCTTCATAAATCAGTGGTTGCTCATCGGTCCGCTGGAACTCCGGGTTCTTCCACTCGTAAGAATTTTCGGGCGCCCAAACCTGCGCATTAAATATGTGTGTATTTTCGTCCTGCACAACACGCGTGGCCCAGGCAGGAATTCGTTTCCCATAATTTATCGACCAATGCACATTTAAGGCATACAAATCGCCATGCGCCAGTTGATTGGCTGCCAGATGCAATTCCCAAACACCGTGGTCGAGACTTGCAAACGAGTACTCAACACTTTCATGCCAATCGTTAAAAGTACCAACCAGATAAATATGCGTTGCATTGGGTGCCCACTCGCGAATTACCCATCCCGATTCAGTTCGGTGCAAACCAAAATACAGATGCCCGGTAGCAAAATCGGCCAGACTCCGTCCTCCGGTAACTTCTCTTTCTTTACGATCAGCAAGTATCATCCGGTCGGAAATAACTCCGGCATAAGGCTCAAGCCACTTATCGTTCTGAACTAATTTTGGCAGGTATCTTTTCATTCGTTTGGTTCCTTTCTTTTAGTCTTTCAAATCCGGATAACACTTCCGAATTTGTTTTTTAAAGATATAGAAACAGACGTGAAAATGCAGATTATTAAAAGAAAATGCGCTTCCATAGCTCTTCTTTTTCCCTAAAGTTCATTAACTAACTGACAGGCAGACTTCTGTTATAGCGCATTGAACATTTAGAATTATTTAACTGCGAAAAATTACCCTTGCCCGGGAAATCCAAAAGATGTTGACGGATGTACATGAAAAGGAAGGATTGTTTATGACAACAATCAGAGAAAGAAATAAAAAAAACCATGGCGGGGGGCGCCATGGTTAGTAGTTGTTAATTAAATGCTGTTTAATTATAACTTAAAGATGCAAAGGTACGGAACAATTATCGTACCATAATGCATCGACACCCTAAAAACAATTATGTTGTAGAATTGTTTTGTGGATGTCAAATATCAGGCTTTTTCAACTGGTATTTTGTAACAGCAGGCCAGGAAAGGAATACAAAAGATTACTTTTACGCCTTTAAAGATTGACAAATGAAGAAAACCGGATTTACTACTACAGCATTAAATGTACCCTACGCCAAACAAGATCCACACAAGGCACTGCAAATGCCTTTATACGAATCGGTGGCGTACGAATTTGATTCGGCCGAACAGATCGAAGCCAATTTCAGAGGCGAGTACATTGCTCATGTTTATTCTCGAACAACCAGCCCAACGGTGGAGTATTTCGAGTTAAAACTAAAAGCGTTGACACAAAGCAGCGGCGTAATTGCTGTAAGTTCGGGCATGGCCGCCATTACAAATACGATTATGGCGATTACTAAAACGGGCGACAATATTATCTCCGGAAATCGTTTGTTTGGGCACAGTTATGCCTTGCTGCAAAATACGCTCTCGGAATTTGGGGTGGAAACACGATTTAGCGATTTAAGCTCGGAAGAAGAAATTGAAAAACGTATCGATAAAAATACCCGCGCCATCTATTTTGAAACGGTAACCAATCCTCAACTGGATATTGCTGATATTGAAATGCTGTCGCGCGTGGCCAAAAAACACGGGCTGGTTCTGGTTGCCGACAGCACAATTACTCCGCCCAATGTTTTTAGCGGCGGGAAATTTGGTGTGAATATCGAGGTGATGTCGACCACAAAATACATCTCGGGAGGAGCCACTTCGTTTGGTGGTGCCATTGTGGATCATGGCAATTTCGACTGGAACCGAAACCCAAATACGGCTTCGTACACAGAAAAATTTAAAGAGAATGCCTTTCTTATTAAAGTAAGAAAGAACGTTTACCGAAATACCGGCGGAAGCATGGCACCACAAACTGCGCGCTTTCAAATCCAGGGGCTCGATATACTGGAGCTTCGGGTAGAAAAGTGCTACCAAAACTGCCTGGCTTTGGGCGAATTTATGAAAGCACATCCCCGGATTAAAACGGTGAGTTACCCGGGACTGAAAACCGATGAAAGGTACCCGCTGGCGCAAAAATATTTTAACGGTGTTCCGGGTACTATTATGAGTTTTGAGCTGGAATCGAAAGCAGCCTGTTATTCGTTTATGAACAAGCTTCAAATCATTCGCCGGGCAACAAATTTAAACGACAATAAATCGCTGATCATTCACCCGTACTCAACTATTTATGCCGAGTTTACCGAAGAGGAACGTGTTGCAGCATGCATAAACGACCGCATGATGCGCCTTTCGGTGGGCATTGAGAATGTAGCCGATATTATTGCAGATATTGAAGCGGCGCTGAAATGATATTTAAACACCAAGACTCAAAGACACTAAGAATTAAACCACAGTAGGCACATAGGAATCAGTAGGTATTCTACTGTTAAATTGTTCTATTGCTAAATTGTAGAAGTGTAAACTGCGACTGAAAACTGCTCACTCTCCTCAAGGTTCTGCAATCTTAAATCGTTAATCAGCATTCGAAATTCATTATTCAATTGCTCCTCATTCACTCAATAACCCATTCACTATTCTACTGCTAAATTGTTCTATTGCTAAATTGCTACACTGACCCATTGCTCAACTTTAAACTGCGACTGAAAACTGTCTACTTTCTTCCTGATTCTGAAATCTTAAATCGTTAATCAGCATTCGAAATTCATCATTCAATTGCTTCTCATTCATTCAATAACCCTTTTACTATTCAACTGCTAAATTGTTCCATTGATAAATTGCTACACTGACCCATTGCTCAACTGTAAACTGCGACTGAAAACTGAAAACTTTCTTCCCACTTCTGAAATCGAAATTCATTTGGGTAACGAGTTCCGAGCTACGTGTTTCGAGTTTTACTTCTTTATGAAACTTTATGCATTCTTTATGCGGCTTTGTGGTTAAAAACTTTAAAACACAAAAATTCTAAGGCGCGAAGACTTGAACCACAATAGACACATAGGAATCATTAGGATCTCTTTACTATTTCTATATTGTTCTACTGCTAAACTGTTTACTGCGACTGAAAACTGTCTACTTTCTTCCTGATTCTGCAATCCAAAATCGTTAATCAGCATTCGAAATTCATCATTCAATTGCTCCTCAGTCATTCAATAACCCATTCACTATTCAACTGCTAAATTGTTCTATTGATAAATTGCTACACTGACCCATTGCTCAACTGTAAACTGCGACTGAAAACTGCTCACTCTCCTCAAGGTTCTGCAATCTTAAATCGTTAATCAGCATTCGAAATTCATTATTCAATTGCTCCTCATTCACTCAATAACCCATTCACTATTCTACTGCTAAATTGTTCTATTGCTAAATTGCTACACTGACCCATTGCTCAACTGTAAACTGCGACTGAAAACTGTCTACTTTCTTCCTGATTCTGAAATCTAAAATCGTTAATCAGCATTCGAAATTCAGCATTCAATTGCTCCTCAGTCCCTCAATAACTCATTCACTATTCTACTGTTAAATTGTTCTATTGCTAAATTGTTAAACTGAGAACTGCGACTGAAAACTGTTTACTGTATTCTATAATCCTTAATCCTTCTTAGTACGCCAACATCACTGTACCATTCTTAACTGTTCCTTTTCCATCGTTCAGCAGCAGTACGTAGATGTAGTTACCGGCCGGTAATCCTCCTGATCGGCCAAGGGTAAGTACGTTTTCAGATGTTCCCCACCACCATGCATCCTGGTAAGTTCCCCAAACATCGAGGTTACCGTAGTGTTCTTTCTCCCAAAGTTTAACACCGTTACGGTTAAAGATCATCAGTTTGGCATTCGGATATTTCTGAATACACAGAATCTGGAAGAAGTCGTGAACATCATCGTCGTTTGGCGAGAATCCTTCAGGAATAAACAGCTCACAATTCAGCTCGGTATCCAGGTATTCCGGATAACCATCCAGATCGAGGTCGTCGTCGCTGTAGTCGCCGTTACCGTTCAGGTCTTCATTCACTGTCAGGTAATCATCATCTTCATCGTTGGTATCGCGCCAGTCGCGTGTTCCGTCATCATCAAAGTCCTGCAGCGGCGCATTACTACCAATCTCGTTACCATAATCGGCCCATCCGTAATAGGTATCATAAGCATCATCCAATCCATCGTGGTCGGCATCGGTATACCATCTTAATACATCGGCAATACCATTGTGGTCGGCATCGTGACCTTCAATCATATCAAATACACCGTCGTTATCCGAGTCAATATCCAGGTAATCAGGCATTGAATCGCCATCGGTGTCGGTCAACTCTTCGTCGAAAGTAATTACACCACCAATGGTTACGTCGTAAACATCATCCCAGCCATCGTGGTTGGCATCAATTCCTGAAGGCGGTATGTAATTGTGCTCGCCCTGACCTTCAATATTATCCGGTATTCCATCGTTGTCCGAGTCAATATCCATATAATCCGGTATTCCGTCATGATCGGAATCGATTAATCCCATCTGTTCCTCAGGCCAGTAACCGCCATTCTCAATATTATCGCGGATTCCATCGTTATCATCATCAATATCATCAGCATCAGCAACACCATCACAATCGTTATCCGGAACACGGGTGATATAAACCCAGGCGGTGGCACACAACGATGAAGGAATTCCATCGTCGCAGATCCTATACTGGAAGCTATCGGTGCCAAAGAATCCATCAAACGGAATGTACTCGAACCTTCCGTCTTCAAACAAGGTTAGGATACCGCTGTCAGGAGGTGTTACCGGTGTAGTATTTACGGTAATGACATCACCCTCATCCGGATCGGAATCATTATCAGTAACATTTCCAAACAGTTCTCCACAAGGTACCTCGTAGTAGTCGTCAACAGCCACCGGCGGCTCGTTGGCCGGAAGTACAGTGATAAATACAATAGCCTGCCCACACTCTGGGTCACAAGGTATACCATCGTCACAAATTTCGTAGTAGAATATATCTTCCCCTACGAAACCCTTGTTTGGTATATAGGTTGCAGTACCGGTTGTTTTATCGATAACTACTGAACCATGATTAGGACCGACTTTTACACCAAGTGATTCCAGATTAATGTTCGTTTTCAGGTCGAAGTCGTTATTGGTTACCGGAATATCAACCGGAACATCCATTGCAGTGATAGCCGAATCGTTTTCAACAATTGGAGGCGTATTACCTATAACAACAAACTCTGAAGTACAAGTACTTGAATTACCATTTACATCGTAAGCTGTTGCCGTAATTGTTGTGCGTCCAATGTCGTCACATCCCAATATGTACTTATCCAGTAATACCGTGTCAATTCCACATTCATCCCAGGCTGATTCCGTAACAACATCCCATGTTAGTAAGAAAGTACCATCTTCTTCGCTTAACTTTACGGTATCTCCCGGGGCACAAGTAATTTGAGGAGGAATCTCATCGATAACAGTCACGTTTGCCTCGCAGGTATCGGTATTGCCATAGATATCCGTAACAATTAACTGAACAAGGTTAACACCAACATCGGTACAGTCAAAACGATCTCTGGAAATATCGATGGATGCAATTTCACAGTTATCGGTTGAAGTATTGTTGATTTGTTCAGCCGTGATTGTTACCTCTCCGTTTTCATCCAGGTAAACCGTAATATCCTGACAGATTGCATCCGGCGGAACGGTATCAAGCACGGTAATATTTGCCACACATTCTGCCGAAAGGCCTACCTCATCATAAACAATTACCCGGGCCTGTGTTCCTGACTCTATATCCTCGCAGGTGATCTCGTTCACTTCAATTACTACCCTCAGGTTTTCAGGAGCGGTACAATTATCGAACACACTGTCGACCATGCCAACCGAATCCTGCACAGAGATACGATAAGTTCCGTTTTCATCCAGGTAAACGGTAATATCGGCACAATATACCTCAGGTGGTTCCTGATCGAGAATGAGGAAATAAGTGGTATCGCGGCCAATGTTTCCGCACATATCGGCAATACTGTAGTAGTAAATTAACTCCGAACGACCAGGTTCAATATTAATTAAGGTGTCGCGAACGGTAAACGACGATGGATCGATTGCACAGTTATCGTAAGGCACAGGTACTCCCGATGCGATAAAATCAGTGTAGGTTTTGTAATCCGCATAAACAGCAGAGTAACATTCCACGGTATCGCCTTCAGGCGCATTGAGTACCGGTGGAATAGTATCGTGGAAGTCGATGGTTTGTATACAGGTATCCAATCTTCCGTAAATATCTTCAATTATGTAAGTACGTTCAATGGTTAAACAGTACTCACTTGAAACCTCATTATCAAAACTTGTGATGTTAGCCACTATATTGGCCGGATTAAAGTATCCGCCTATGGCAATAAACTCAGCAATATTGGTAGCTGCAGGGTATTGGGTTACATCCGGGCATTCAAATATTGTATCCGGCGGACAGCTAAACTCCGGCTCAAAGGTTCGCAAGGTTACAGATAAACTATCGTAACAGCCAATCTCGTCGCTTACTTCCACCCAATAATCACCGGCGTACAGCTTGACAATATCCTCTGAAGATGCAGAATATCCGTCAGGGCCTGTCCAGTTAATGGTATACGGTTCGCTTCCACCGATGATATTCAGATTGATGCTTCCAACCGGATTTGGATCATAGCCCTGATCCACCAAATTAGCACTCAAGTCGATTGCAGGAAGAACAGTTATAGTTAAACGATAAGGCGCTGCGTGATAGCTTGAATCAGGATAGAAAATATATTCGAAATCGCCTGCTGTAGCCGTACTTATTGTGTCCGGTAGCCAATACCCCGGTGTTCCGTTTAATGCGGTGTCGGGAAATTCGGGTGCAACAGAATACTGGCAGAACGGGCCGACAGCTGCAAAAACAAGATCGTTGGTTACTTCTATCTCCTGCTCACATTCCCTGGTATTGCCACAGAAATCAGTTACCTCGTAGGTTCGTGTAATCGTTTCCGGATTGGTTTTTCCATCAGAAACATCGCTTACATGGCGGAAACTAACAATTCCACAATTATCATCAAAAGTACCTCCTGCAGCTAAAAATTCAACAGAATCAAGAGGTGGCGGAACGATACCTCCGGACACCGCGAAGCCCGGCGGACAACTGATTGTTGGCTCTTCGTCATCATCAACAATTATCCGGTGCGTTGCACTTAAGGTTTCACCATCAAAATCCTGGATGCTGTATGTTCTAATTTCTTCATAACAATATTCACTACCTCCAATAATTACAGATTCTAGCTTGAAGGTGCTGGTATCCAGTCCCCAATCGGAGAATACTTCAACATCAGGATGTAATGCCAGGTATTGCTTCAGTGAGTCGAGAAGTGGGAAATTGTTACGGTCTTCGTAACAGATTGGCGTTTCAACCGGTGACATTCGCCTTTCGGTTGCTACCGGCTCAGTAATTGTTGCGATTAATATTTCCTCACAACCATTCGCATCAGTTACTGTTAGCGTATACTCCCCGGCAGGCTGGTTATACAAGTCTTCGTCAGTACCAACAATATCGCCTGCTTCATTTGTCCACACATAAGTGTAGCCCGGTGTTCCACCACCAAGCGAAACTTCTATGCTACCGGTTGATTCACCTATAACGAGAACGTCGGTAACTGCATCGAGTGTAATTTGTATCGGATCAGGCTGCGTAATCTGAATACTGAGACTATCCGTACAACCCAATGAATCACGAACCCATACGGTATAAACATCGGCCGGTAAATTACTTATATCTTTAGTGGTTTCACCGTTACTCCATACAAATGTATAAGGTGCTGTACCTCCTGAAACCGTTAAATCAATGGCCCCATCTGCAAAGTCGTAACAGCTTACAGGTATTGAATCGGCCACAAGCTCCATAGGCGGACTGATAAACAAGTGTAATCGTAAAGTATCTGAGCAGGCTCCTAAATCGGATATGTAATCATAAATGCCCGACTCTGAATAGGTAATGCCATTTCCGGCAGTCCAGGTATATTCTACACAGGCTGTATCATAAATCTCTGTAAGGCCGCCATCAATTATGCTAACAGATAATATTAGTGTCGAATCACAACCTGATAATGTTGGATAGGTCACGCTGTAAACACTATCAACTAAACTTGATATGGTTTGGCTTTCCCAATCCGACACTTCCTGGCCGTAACACAGAACTGCGGTACTATCGTAACTGAATCCGTCGACTATACTTACTGTAAGCGTCAGCGTGGAATCACAACCGGCTACTGTTTGGTGTTCTGAAATATAAACACTGTCAACCAGGCTCGATATGATCTGGCCTTCCCAATCCGATACACTTTGGCCGTAACACAGAACGGCGGTACTGTCATAAGTAATTCCGTCAATAATACTTACTGTAAGCGTCAGCGTGGAATCACAGCCGGCTACTGTTTGGTGTTCTGAGATATAAACGCTGTCAACAATGCTAGAAACGATCTGACCTTCCCAGTCAGATACGCTTTGGCCGTAACACAGAACGGCGGTACTGTCGTAACTGAATCCGTCGACTATACTCACAGTAAGGGTTAATGTGGAATCACAACCTGACAATGTTTGATATCCTGAGATATAAACGCTGTCAACAATGCTAGAAACGATCTGACCTTCCCAATCCGATACACTTTGGCCGTAACAAAGAACGGAGGTACTGTCGTAACTGAATCCGTCGACAATACTTACTGTAAGAGTTAAGGTAGAATCACAACCTGATAATGTTGGATAGGTCACGCTGTAAACACTATCAACTAAACTTGATATGGTTTGGCTTTCCCAATCCGACACTTCCTGCCCATAACACAGAACTGCAGTACTATCGTAACTGAATCCGTCGACTATACTTACCGTAAGAGTTAAGGTTGAATCACAACCTGATAATGTTGGATAGGTCACGCTGTAAACACTATCAACTAAACTTGATATGGTTTGGCTTTCCCAATCCGACACTTCCTGGCCGTAACACAGAACTGCGGTACTATCGTAACTGAATCCGTCGACTATACTTACTGTAAGAGTTAAGGTTGAATCACAACCTGACAATGTTTGATATTCTGAGATATAAACGCTGTCAACAATGCTAGAAACGATCTGGCCTTCCCAATCAGATACACTTTGGCCGTAACACAGAATTGCAGTACTATCGGAACTGAATCCGTCGACTATACTTACCGTAAGCGTTAGCGTGGAATCACAGCCGGCTAATGTGGGATAGCTTATTGTATAGAAACTGTCAACAATGCTTGAAACGATCTGTCCTTCCCAGTCCGGTACGCTCTGTCCGTAACACAGCACAGCGGTACTATCAATCGTTATAGAAGGATTAACCGTTATAGTTACCGAATCAACAGCCGGAATACAGGTTCCGTTGTCGGCTAAACCTTCGGCAGTAATAAAGAGGGTAACTTCACCATTAAGAATATCGTTGGGGCCAAAAGTGTAGGTGGGATGCAGACTGTATTCATCGCTGAATGTTCCGTCGCCGGTTCTGCCCCAGTATATTTGGCTGTGGTTCCAGGCGGTATCGCCTAACAGGGTATAATCGTCGAAGCTACAAAGCACATCATCCTCGCCGGCACGTGCTTCGGGAAGCGGGAATACCCGAACCATTCCTTGTTGTACAGTATCACAACCGTGTTCGCTGGTTACATACACCCGAATATCATAATCGCCATCAGTATCCCACAATATGGTGCTTTCACTTCCGTATATGGTATCGGTTCCCAGATCCACCTCAAAAGGTACGGATGATACCAGGAAGGTATCATTAAGCTGGTGGTCGATAATGTACCAGGAGTACGTATAACCGGCTTCACCATCGCGGCGATAGGTGCGTTCGGTACCTTCACATACCGAATCGATGACATAGCTTTCCTGGGCGAGCAGATTGGTCGCTATCATCAGGAAGAATACTATGTACATCAGTCTTTTCATATTTTATTAGTTACGAGCTGCGAGTCGCTAGCTTCGAGTTTTTTCTTTTCTTGTTTTTCTTTTTTGTGGTTCTCTGTGTCTTCCTTGTGAATCTCTGTGTAATTTTTTTTACAACTAAGACACGAAGTACACTATCTTTTTCTCTCGCAAAGACGCTAAGTCGCTAAGGTTTTGCCTATCGCTTTTCCCCTATTGCCTGTTATTCATTCTGCAATCTTAAATCGTTAATCTTCATTCTTTTATCAACCTACTACCTGTCTTGCTCCAAACTACTGTTGTTCGCTGATCATTGCCACATCGTGGAGCGCGGTTGACGTCTACTTCTTATCCCAGGGCGTTGCCCCGGCTAGTTGCCAGCGCCCCATTGGGGCTTTTTATCAATCATTCTGTAATCTTAAATCGTTAATCATCATTCTGCAATCTTCTCCTCCTCCTTCACTCAATTACACATTTACATTTTCATCCTTTACCAATGTTCTTCGCCGCGGAGGCCATTTTCATTGGCCGGAAGCCCGCTAACGCTTGCGCGGAGCCTTCTTCAGGTCGCCGGAAGGCTTCTTTTGGTCGTGCGGAGCCTTCTTCGTATGACGCGCTGTCAGCTTTCAGTTGTGCGGAACACTTTTCACCTGACGCGCTGTCAGCTTTGAGTCGTGCGGAGACCACTTTCACTCGCGCAGAATACATTTTCACCTGTGCGAAATCCTTTTGTTCCAATTCACGATCGATATATATTCCTTTTTGTTTCATTGTTAATTCCTTTGCCTTTTGCCAACTCATTCACTCAGTTACTCATTCACTACACTACTGTTCAATTGCTAAATTGTAAAACTGAAAACTGCGACTGAAAACTGCAAACTTTCCTCCTATTCTGCAATCTCAAATCGTTAATCTTCATTCTGCAATCTTCTCCTCTTCATTCATCCGTAATCGTTAAAATTAATCCTTTCCACGCTAATTCTCCTCTTTTATATAAATTGGTTGTTGCGCCGGTTTCGGGAAAATAACGATACCCGTGCTTGGCCGCTCTGATTCCGGATACTCATAGGCTTTACAACCATCATCAACACTAATTACCCAGAAGGTTGTTTCGCCTTCCGGTAATGCTTCTATTATCGGAATAGTGATCTCCGGACCAACTACATCGCCATTTAAATTAAATACACTTGGTGTAACAGCATCGCCAATGGTGTAGGTAACGGTATATGGCCCTCTTCCGGTAAAGCGAATATATACATTGGTTGGATCGCCAATACAAACCGAGTCGGCGGAAAATGCCATATCCAGATTGGATTCCAGAACTTCCATTACATACATTTCTACATTATCGGTACATGACACCTCGTCCCAAACATGAATTCGAACGTAATATTCGCCCGGAGCAAGACCGGTTACTTCAACCGTACTACCCGCATACTGCCCATCAACAAAATACAATGCAGGATCGAGCGTTGTAGCCGGATCGAGCACATCGGTTGGACTGGGCGACGCATTATATATTCCCCACACAAAATGTGTTTCAGGAATATTGGGCCGACTGCTTACACTAAACGTCATCGTATCGCATTCCTGAATAGCAATCTGTGCTGCAGCATTTGCCACAGCCAGCACCGCCAGCAGAATTGCCAGAATAAAATGGATAATATGTTGTTTTAATCGGTACATAAGTATTAGCTGCGGGTTTCGAGCCTTTTCTGTCATTCCGAGCACAGAGAGCCTGCCTTACGGTAGTCAGGAAATCTGTTGCGTCAGAGTTCTCTTGTTACAGATCTCTCCTCACCTATTCGTCGAGATGACAGCTTTTATTTCTTCTTTTGTTTGTCTTTCTTTTTTACACATTCTCTTTTACAATTCTTTTCTCTTACCCGGACAGCCGGTTTTTAGTCTGCAAATATTTACCTATTCTTTTGTTTAACCTCTACCGGCACTGGTAAATTGATAAACTTTTAAACTATATGTTTTGCACATTGCCTGTTGCTAATTCAATATTCCCGGCGCTAACGCAACGGGCTATAACGTTTCGCCCCTTTGGGGCTATTTTGCATATTGCCATTTGCATATTGCCTATTCATTTAATCCATGCTTCGATCGAGACAGGTCCGCTCCGGATGACAGTCCGGCATTCTACTATTCCACTCTTCCATCATTGGCTTTTCCTCCTGCATTCGGACATTTCCCGTGCAGTATTGGCGGAATGCCTTTGTTGGATGGAGTGCATAAACCGCTGTGTGCTCTGTGTTTTCTCCGCGTTCTTTGTGGTTATTTCTTTTTACCACAGAGTCCATTGAGAATCCACAGAGGCTCACAGAGGGTTGATTAAGCGTGACAAGCCCGTTGGCCATAGCAAGGCTATTTGCCGGTGCACGGCCACGAGGCCCGTCGCGCATATTTAGCAATGGACTGCCCTTAAAGAAGCTACAAGCTTCGAGCTTCGAGCTTCGAGTAACCCCCTTTGTCCTTCGGACACCCGCCGGTTGATCGGGCAGGTTTCCCCCTCCCGACAAAAGTACGGGACAAGCTAAGTGGGGAAAGACGTTGTGAACGATGGATTGTACTCGCCACTCAGGTCTCGTTTCTCGCGACTCTACGGGCGGCGCATTGCCTTTCCAGATGTTGTGTATATTATACTTCACATTTCATCATGTTTTTAATTTTTAAATCGTTGCGTTCTTACTATTGATTGTCATTCCGAACGAAGAGAGGAATCTTTAACTCCTTTGCTCCTCTGTGACAGATCTCTCAGTTGTCCCTCCTTCGAGATGACACGAGAAACTGCAATGACAAACGCTATTCAGAAACGCTGTTTATTTCACATGCCCTACATGGGCTTCTCTCCCAAGTGCTCCGTCAAACGACAGATAGTTCATTTTAATCCTTTACTATTAATCGTTAATCCTTTCTCACTTCCTTTTCATAACCTTTTCAGCTACAAGTTGCAAGTTGTTAATCACTTTTGCCTTTACACTTTTAACTTTTGCCTTGAAATTGCCCAGGGCGAAGAGCAAAGGGCACGAAACCGTGGCTCCATGCGCTTTGCCCGTTACGCGCTGCGCTATCTTGTCCGTCAACCGACGGATTAGGTTATGAAAAAGCAAAGTTCGGAACTGTTATTGTTCGTCACCTGTTTTAAGTTCAGTATCAACTGCACCTCCAACTGCATTTTCGACTTCAGGTCTTGGAGTAATATTATATAAAATACCATCATGAGTAAGACCACCAAAACGGTCAATTGTACAATCTCCATCGTGTAAATCACCCAATACTGGATTTTCATATCCGTCAGCAGCAGTGGTACCAGCTCCATCATATGCAAGGCCATCTACTTCAAAATGTATACTGCGGACTGCATCATCGTGTTCATATTGTGTACCCCAATCCAGCCTTACTCTCACAACAATACAGTCGTGACCACCAGTAGGAATAGCACCTGCACCGATTGTTCCGGCTGCAGCAGCACTAGCAGCAGCAATAACAGCTGTACTTTCATACCCTGTGGCCTGAGTAGAATCAGCCCAATTACTAATTGTATTCCAACCTGTACCAGCAGCAGCATCAGCAGCATAAGCCCACTCTGCTACAAGCGCCTCATAATCGTTTCCACCAGAATTGTATTCTATAAAGAAATTTGGCAACCAAGAATCTACATAATTTGCGGCAGTTACCATAAAGTAAACCCAGTTTTCTCCATAATCAACAATCAAAGAATCTCCAGGAGTAATATCCGGACCAATAGTTCCAGTTCCTGGATTATAAATAGCAGATTCGATTGGAGAAA
Organism: Draconibacterium mangrovi; assembly: GCF_010586825.1. GTDB lineage: Bacteria > Bacteroidota > Bacteroidia > Bacteroidales > Prolixibacteraceae > Draconibacterium > Draconibacterium mangrovi. Next base: position 223,037 of record NZ_JAAAGB010000009.1, read on the forward strand.
CACATTCGAAATATGGCTCAGTAGAAGTTCTATCAGCAACGCTATCGCCACTTTGACTCAAAACGGCAACATCAAGAGTAAATGCAGGTTGCGGAATAATTCTATATACCACAATGTTATCGTTACAGCGATCTTCGCTTTCAACATACGCTACCAGCAAAATAGCTTCGTTCGCTGTAGTTAAACCACTAAAATATTTCCATGACATTGTTATTGAGTGTGCAATAGTACCGTCAGAAGTAATACCTGCAGTAGTGGCTCCGTCTGCGTCTAGGTTATAAGTAGTTGCTCGATCTATAACACTTAGAATATAACTACCGTTACCATCACCAGGATCAATATCATCATCTGTTCTTGGCAGAATTTGATTATTATTATCTACTAACTGCTGAGAATCGTCAATTAAATCAAAGTTGTTAACCACAAACCATCGAACGTCGTCGGTCGCATTAGTAGTATTAACTATATAAGTATACTCTACTCCGGGATTAGGGTGTAATTCATCCACCAGATCACAGTTTGATAATGGTGTTGGCGCAATACAATCCGGTACCTTGTCCAAATACTGCAAGTAACCATTACCTGCTGTTCCATCATAATGGGCATTAGTTTGTCCATAAGAATTCATACCGACTAAAATAGCCGCGACAAAAACTGTTAGAATTAAAATTTGCTTTTTCATAATTTAAAATTTTAATGTTTGCTGTTCTTTGGTTTATATCTGGTTAGTGCTGATCTTTCACCCCCTGTCCTGCGGACATCCTCCGTCAGCTGACGGAGAACCTGCAACAATGTTGCTTTTCCGATAAACAAGTTGTTTCTAATCTGCCACTTGCCCTTTCAATAAACTTCAGAACGTTTTTTTGTTGTTTGTTGACCCCCTTGTCCTTCGGACATTCCCCCCAAGGGGGAAAATTCCCAAAAACAAGCTGATCAATTTTGTTTGTTTGTTGATTGACATTTTGGTTAATTGTTGAGTGTCAATCAGTTTTTTTACTTAATAATGATAAGGTGTCTCTTCATTGTTTCATTACCCCTCTGTCTTTCGACATCTCCCCTTAATAAGGGGAGAGCGCCTTTAAGGAGAGCTGCTGCATATTCAATACTTTTGCTGTCCTTGCTTAAAACGTCTTCCCCTTGCAAGGGGAAGTGTCCCGAAAATTCGGGACGAAGGGGTATGGTACAACTCCAAAACCTCTTATCCGGTTTTCAAAATTTCAATTTTCTCTTCAACTTCTTTGAAGAGGTTTGTAAATAGGTCACCCCCTGTCCTTCGGGATCCTCCGTCAGCTGACGGAGAACTAGCTTTATTGCAGCTTTTGCAACGTTTAGCTGGCCTTTAGCCAGAAGATGTTTTCAGTACTTCAATTTTTTCTTCTGCTTTTCAGAAGAAGTTTGGTTTAATCATTCAAATTCACCCCCTGTCCTTCGGACATCCCCCTAAAGGGGGAATTAGCTTTGTTGCAGCTTTTGCAACGTTGAGCTGGCCTTTGGCCAGAGGTTTTTGTTCGCTAAATCAAGGGGGCATGCCACGTTTGGCAATTCCCCTGATTTCCTAATACAGATGGCCGGGCCACGGAAGCTGATTAAAGATTAGGAATTCAAATCCTTATGCGTCTTTTTCACTTATACTGCGTTAAGCTCTCCTTAAATAGCTGATGCTATTCGCGTCGATCTTGCCTTGTCTAAGTAAAAAATCCATCATAACTCTTTTAAATTTTAATCATTAAACAACTTCCAGAGAAAGTGGTGATTATTTAGTGTATCGCCTAAATACTTGTTGTTGTTGTAGAGAATAACCACCACGGTTCTCTTTAGCCTCAGGCAACCGGAAACCAGTCGCCTTTACAGAACCATACTTTCTGCCTACTCTGTTCGGTAGAAAGATTTAATCTTTAGTCATGTTTCATAGGCACTCATTTTATTGGCGTTAGCAAATGTCCCAGACTGTCCTTTCAGAACGGACTGAATTAAGCAAGTTTCTGAAATGTTACCTGAGTTTGATAACTGACCCCTCCTAACCTCCCCAAAGGGGAGGAAATTTCCCCCTTCGGGGGACAAAGGGGGTCTGTTCCCTTTTCTACAATAACTCATTTCAAAAATGCTGGCTAAACCACTCCACTGTTTTTCACTCTTTGAAATCAGGAAGAATGGGAATAATTTATTATCTCCTGTGCCCATGGTTTCGAATACAGAAAGATGGGCGTTTTTTGTTATACCCGCTACCCTCTTTGAGGACGGGTTATTATATTTTATTGTTAATAACGTAGCTGTTAGCTGCGAGCCGCGAGCCGCGAGCCTGTACCCCCCGACTTCCGCCGGGTCTTCTTCGAAGCCACCGGCTCCACTCGTCCCCCTACCAGTAGGGGGACAGTTGAGGCCGCAAGCTCCGTTGTACGGAGTGAGGCCGAAACGGGGGGTAAAGTTTTCTCCTTTATCTTCTGTCATTCCGAACAAAGTGAGGAATCTGTTACTCTGTTGCTCTAATGCTACAGATCTCTCAGTCCGACCTCCTTCGAGTCTCTCTGTCATTCCGAACGAAGAGAGGAATCTGTTTCTGTTTCGCTCCGCTATGGCAGTTCTCTCCTCGTGTCCTCGTTGAGATGACAATTGATGCATGGTTTCTATGTTATTATCGTATCTCATTTTTAATAGGCCGCTTTAATTACTTGTGGTCGTGGTGTTATCGTAATGTCTTTTCTAAGCTCTTCAGTAATTGGATTACCGTTACAGTCTTCTATCCAGTAGAATATGCTGTGTGTTACCGTGCTAAAGGTTACGCCATCGCCCCACAGGTAAATATCCTGTGGAATACCACCTGCATCTTCATATTTTGATGGTTGCCCTGTACCCGTAACATCCGGATGACTAACGGCAGCTCCGGTAACCGGATCGGGTGTATCAGCAAACTCAATGCGCCACTGCAGGTTAGTAATCATCGATAGTGAATCGCAGCAGTTATCAGTAAGCGATGTTAAATCAAGATCGGTATCGCCCGCTAATAAGGTGCGGTAATCGATTGGCGATTTTTCCATGTTCGGATCAACATGATTAAATACCGGATCAGGATCGCTTTCGTTGTAGGTTGCCCAATGCAGCGGATCAACACAGTTTTCATACGGATCGGCGGTAATTACCGGCGGCTCTTCGTCGGTAACAATTACCAGGTGTTCGCATTCAGCAGATCCTGAAATATTTTCAGCATACCAGTGAACTCTTGAAGTGCCTGTCTCAAAATCATAATCAGGAATTGTTGGTGGTCCCGGATTGGCAGCACTTCCAACAAAAGGAGATGCACTGTTTGTTGCCCCAACAGAACCATCCGGATTATAAATCGTCCAAATCCAGGTAATTGGTTGTATACCTTCGTTTAAGGTTGGTAATCCAAAACCATCAGGCTGTGGCTCCGAATTTCGGGTAGCTGTACAAACTCCCGGATCGGTTGTTGTTTCATAATCTGGCGGACAAGTAATTACCGGTGGGCCTTTTACGGTAATTGTAAAACTACAGTCAGCCGTATTTCCATTCCTGTCGGTAACGGTATAAGTAATGGTTGTTACACCAATATAGAAGGTATTTGGACTAGGATATTCTCCTACTCCGGTCAGTTCACCTGCATCATATTCTGATTCGTAACCTGCAGGAGGAGTCAATACCCATGACAATACCGAATCCGGACAATTGTCACCCCAATCCAGCGGTGCCAAGCCCGTTACATCATCCTGATAAGGCAGGTCATAATCGGCCTGTACTTCAATATCAGGAGGACAAACAACAAATGGCAGAAGATCGGTAACTTCGATGTTAATTACACAGGTATATACATTACCCGAAGCATCAACAATGGTCCAGGTTACGGTATGTGGACCTACTTCAAAACGTTCGGTTAATGGCAACAGGGTAGTAACTGTTCCTACTGCAGCCGGTGGAGTA